>NZ_AP024109.1:0-5937500 GCF_016591715.1 Mesorhizobium sp. J8 | reverse complement strand
AATAAGGGTCTTTGCGCCGAAAATGTAACGGGGCTAAAGCCATACACCGAAGCTTAGGGTTCGTGAGCAATCACGAGCGGTAGCGGAGCGTTCTGTAAGCTGATGAAGCCGTACCCGTGAGGGGCGGTGGAGGTATCAGAAGTGCGAATGCTGACATGAGTAACGTAAGGGGAGTGAGAGACTCCCCCGCCGAAAGACCAAGGGTTCCTGCTTAAAGTTAATCTGAGCAGGGTTAGCCGGCCCCTAAGACGAGGCGGAAACGCGTAGTCGATGGGAACCACGTTAATATTCGTGGGCCTGGAGGTAGTGACGGATCACACAAGTTGTCCAATCTTATCGGATTGAAAGGGCAGCGGAGTGGTTCCAGGAAATAGCTCCTCCTTATAGACCGTACCCGAAACCGACACTGGTGGTCAGGTAGAGTATACCAAGGCGCTTGAGAGAACTATGCTGAAGGAACTCGGCAAATTGCACGCGTAACTTCGGAAGAAGCGTGACCCTTTTCTGCGCAAGCAGGGGAGGGTGGCACAGACCAGGGGGTAGCGACTGTTTATCAAAAACACAGGGCTCTGCGAAGCCGCAAGGCGACGTATAGGGTCTGACGCCTGCCCGGTGCTGGAAGGTTAAGAGGAGGGGTGCAAGCTCTGAATCGAAGCCCCAGTAAACGGCGGCCGTAACTATAACGGTCCTAAGGTAGCGAAATTCCTTGTCGGGTAAGTTCCGACCTGCACGAATGGCGTAACGACTTCCCCGCTGTCTCCAGCATAGACTCAGTGAAATTGAATTCCCCGTGAAGATGCGGGGTTCCTGCGGTTAGACGGAAAGACCCCGTGCACCTTTACTATAGCTTTACATTGGCATTCGTAGTGGCATGTGTAGGATAGGTGGTAGGCTTTGAAGCCTGGGCGCCAGCTCAGGTGGAGCCACCCTTGAAATACCACCCTTATCACTATGGATGTCTAACCGCGGCCCGTTATCCGGGTCCGGGACAATGTATGGTGGGTAGTTTGACTGGGGCGGTCGCCTCCTAAAGAGTAACGGAGGCGCGCGATGGTGGGCTCAGAACGGTCGGAAATCGTTCGCTGAGTGCAATGGCATAAGCCTGCCTGACTGCGAGACTGACAAGTCGAGCAGAGACGAAAGTCGGTCATAGTGATCCGGTGGTCCCGCGTGGAAGGGCCATCGCTCAACGGATAAAAGGTACGCCGGGGATAACAGGCTGATGACCCCCAAGAGTCCATATCGACGGGGTTGTTTGGCACCTCGATGTCGACTCATCGCATCCTGGGGCTGGAGCAGGTCCCAAGGGTATGGCTGTTCGCCATTTAAAGCGGTACGTGAGTTGGGTTCAGAACGTCGTGAGACAGTTCGGTCCCTATCTGCCGTGGGTGTAGGAATATTGAAAGGATCTGTCCCTAGTACGAGAGGACCGGGATGGACGGATCTCTGGTGGACCTGTTGTGGCGCCAGCCGCATTGCAGGGTAGCTATATCCGGACGGGATAACCGCTGAAGGCATCTAAGCGGGAAACCCACCTTGAAACGAGTATTCCCTGAGAACCGTGGAAGACGACCACGTTGATAGGCCGGGTGTGGAAGAGCGGCAACGCTTGAAGCTTACCGGTACTAATAGTTCGATAGGCTTGATCGTTCTCATTACTTATATCCATCTTTTGTTCTCACTCACGCTTGTTCCGCCCTGCGGGCGGCGCTACGTGGGTGCGGCGCAACGGCGCCGACGGCCGGTCGGCCTTGCGAAGCTTCGCTTCGAAGGGCGCCAGGCTGAAAGAACGTCAAAGGCACAACAAAGACCAGAGAACAGCGTAGAGAATGCAGCAATAGGCCTCCCTATTTGCTACTCACTATTGGCTATTCGCTCAAACAGCTTCTCGATTTGAACATGCGTTTTGCCGACCTGGTGGTTATGGCGGAGCGGCTGCACCCGATCCCATTCCGAACTCGGCCGTGAAACGCTCCAGCGCTGATGGTACTTCGTCTCAAGACGCGGGAGAGTAGGTCGCTGCCAGGTCTGCAAAGCGCATGTTCAGCTCACATCCGGATCAAACCCGGATCGAGATCAATCTTCTCTCTACGATTTTAGTGATGCATGTCGTTGTCCCAAAACCACCAGGCACTTTTGGGCGACTTGCATAAAGGCCCGCCAAACGGGAGCCCGGGCCGCGAAAGCGGCCCTTTCATTTGGTGAGCCATCTACCTATTTGTAGGCCATCCTATCCGTAGGCTTGCGCTTACGTCCAAGAACACAAGCAAATGCTTGCTCATATCGCAAGCAAATGCTTGCTCATAATCGCAAGCAAACGCTTGCTCATAGGTGACGCGGGGTGGAGCAGCCCGGTAGCTCGTCAGGCTCATAACCTGAAGGTCACAGGTTCAAATCCTGTCCCCGCAACCAATTCCATCATAAATCAATTACCGTCCCGGTCTGATCAATCGGGGCGGTTTTGCGTTCGAGGAGAACGCAACCGTCGCGACGCGTCGTAACCGTCCGGTGACGGCCGCCTTGCGGAGACAGGGCGAACATCGCAAGTCCTGGGAGTAATCCTGGGAGTAGTCCTATGACGATGTCGCGCGTTGAGGTGATCACATCGGTGCAGCGTCGCCGGCGCTGGTCGCGGGCGGAGAAGGAGCGGCTGGTTGCAGCGACGCTGGAGCCTGGCGTGACGGTCTCGGAAGTTTCGCAGGCAGCAGGGATGCATTCGAGCCAGCTGTTTCGCTGGCGCAAGGGGCTTTGCCGGCGGTCGGAGCCGGGCGTGTCTCACCTGGTCCCCGTGAAGATTGCGCCGGCACCGGGAATTTCGGAGCAGGCGGCGCAACTGCCGTCAGCCGCGTCGCCGCGCCGCGGCGTGATCGAGATCGAGCTGGGCGGTGGCCGGTGCGTTCGTGTGGACCGCGATGTCGACCCGGAGGCACTCGGCCGGGTTCTTGATGTTCTGGGCAGCAGATGATCCCGGTCCCGAGTGGTGTGCGGGTGTGGCTGGCGACCGGCCATGCGGCCGTCACCGGACGGTTACCTTCCAGTCAACTTGGAAGGCATCGACTTGTAGCAGGTAGCGTTTGGCAGCGCGCCAGCACGACACCCGGATGCCATGTGTTAGACGACCGCTTTGCGCCCGATCCACGACATAAGGCCCGGATGACGATCCCGTAGCGTCCTGCCGTTCGCTCGCATGCCTTCCATATCGGTGGAGATACTGCGGATACAATTGCTTGTGGAGCGTCCGCCGATCCGACTGGTAGAGGAGGGAAAAATAGCTCGTGGTCAAGATTTAGGACGACTTTCGGAGCTCGCGAGACGCGACCGGCAGGAAACTACGGAATCAACGGCTCCGTCAGCTCATCTCAAAAACCCGGGTGGCACGTGTTTCCACGGCACCCCGGCACGGCCCATTTCATAGCCCTTTTCGAACAGCGCCCGCATGTAGAGCCGGTAAAGATCGCCGATGCCTTGCGTCTTGATCAGGGAGGAGACCGCCTTTTCCGCGATATCGGGCAGTGTGGCCTTGACGATCCCCGGCGCCGGCGTCGTCCGGCCATTGCGGATGATATAGAGGTGCGCCTTGAACCGACCGTGGAACGTCCGATCAAGCTTGCGCGAGCTCAAGCCCGCGGGCATTAAGAAGACTTGGTTGCTGGTGCCACCGTCGACGTGATCGCGCGGCGAGTATGCGCGAGGAGTCCGGACGAACCTCAAGGCAGATGTCTCGTAGGCGATAGGTGACGCGGGGTATCCTCGATCGGGGCGCTGTGGTGCCGTGCGCGTCGCAACTAACGGCAGCTATCCCACGGTCGGTGCCTCGTAACGGCCTGTTGGAATCGGTCTCGGTCCAGCCGGCAAGGGTCCAGCCGGTAAGAGCGCTCGCTAAACTTAGTCGTCAAAGCCGCGTTCGCCGATCTGCTCTCCGCATGGAGCAAGCTCCGATTGCCGCGACGCGCGTAACTCGTCTTTCCGTGCCCGTTCTATACCCTCGACTGGCCGGGGGCTTTCGTGCCGGCGCCGAGCCGGAGCTCTCTCCGGCGGACAAGGACGCCAGGGGCGGTCACAGCCCCAGTACCGCAGCGACCCGTTCCTGGAAATACTGCACTCCCCGCTCGTGCCGCCTCGTTCCTTGCGCAGAACTGGCAGGCTCGGAAATCAACGTGTCGAGCGCTTTTTGCTGGCGATCGTCACGGGCTTCCCAGGCTGGCGGCTAAGCCCAGTAGCCTTCGCCAAGGCCGACCGTTGAGCCGCCGAGTTAGGGGCCATCATCGGGTAGTCGAGCGCCAAGCCCCACTTCTCGCGATACTGCTCCGGCGTCAGGCCGTAGTGCACACGCAGATGGCGCTTCATCGATTTATACCGCTTACCGTCCTCGAGACAGATGATGTATTCAGGGAAGACCGATTGCATGGGATTGACGGCGGGGACCTGGGCGGGCTTCTCGGCTTCGGCCAGCTGCCCGACCTTAGACAGCGACGAGTTCGCGTCCCCGATCAGTTCGGGCGGGTCTTCGTTATTCCCGTCGGACATGCAAATATCCCCGCTCACAAATTGGCTGAATCTCTTAGTCGATTTTTGGGGCAAAATGCCAGCGCTGGGAACCGCTCAGGGCTATGTTGGTGAGGGCGGCGCGATCTAGGCACCTGTTTCGTCCCGGCGATCGTCGTCCTGAACCTGGTGTTGGGGCGGTCCGACACCATGGGCAAGTTTCCGGTGCATAGTTAAGCTGGCGTCGTTGGCTGATTATCACGATCGCGAAAGGCCCAGAATTCTACTTGTACCCGCGCCTGGCTAGAAACGGTTTTGCTCCGACTTGATGCTGCCACGGCGGCTAGCAGAGCAGGAATGTCCCGACCCATTTAGGGGGGACCATTTGAACTTCGGAAACATTTAAGCCAGTCTCTTGGTATCGTACAGGTACGTCTACCGTCATTAACTGTTTATCGAATTACCCGTTGACGCACGCCTTGGCAAAGTTAATAATATCCTAATATAAAGGTAGCGCAAATTATCTCCCGACCGGCAACAACGAGTTAGGCGCTACTGGGGTAGGGGAAAGCCGCGGCGACTAAGCCGTCGTAGCCACGACCGTATGGTAACTGCAGATCCGCGATGGCAGTTCGCGGACACTGTTGAGTTGCGCTCAGTTGAAGGCAAATCGTTTCTCCTTCCCCAAATTGGACGCCGATGTTTTCGGCATGGGGTGGTCTGCCGTCTTGCGGACGGCAAATGGGCGGGCGCCAGGCGCGCCGGTCTGGGGAGATAAAAATGGCAACTCAGCAGATCGCCGATGCGGGTGGTACGACTGTTTCCTTTTCCAACACACCGCAGGCTAAGGACGACGCTTTCTACTTCTCTGAAGATTCGACTGGCGTCTTGATCCTTAATGTCCTGGCGAACGATCTGGGTGGGTCTGCGAAGCTCCTCTACTCCATCGATAATTCGATCAGCGCGTCGACAGCCACCAAAACGCCGGCGCCGTCGGATCTGCTTGTCCGCGACACCACATATTCAAGCACCAACGACAGCGCCGGACTTACTGGAACCACCGACACAAGCTTGCTCGGAGCGCGTATCTGGATCGCCAGCGATGGGACGATTCACTACAATACCGCCGATATCAACGCACTGCTGCAGTCGCTTGCGCAGGGCCAGGTTCTCACCGATAAACTGACCTACGCCATTCAACTCGGCAACGGCACGCTGAGCTGGGCAACGACCACCATTCAGTTCACCGGCACCAACGATGCACCGGTGATTGGCGCAGCCACGCTTGTCGGCGCCGTCACTGAGGACGCCCATACCCCCACCGAGACCGCCACCGGCACCATCGCCTTCGGCGAGGTCGATCTGACGGATGTGCATGTGGTCTCGGCGGTGTTCAAGGGCACCGACTATAGCGGCCAGCTCGGCTCGCTCGCCGCGGTCAAGACCACTGACACCACCGGCACCGGCACGGGCGGCCAGATCACCTGGACGTTCACCGCCGCCGATTCGGCTCTCGACAAGTTGGCGGCCGGGCAGGTCGTTCACGAGACCTATACGGTCACGCTCGACGACCAGCATGGCGGCGTCGTCACCCGCGATGTCGTCATCACCATCACCGGCACCAACGATGCACCGGTGATTGGCGCAGCCACGCTCGCCGGCGCCGTCACTGAGGACGCCCATACCCCCACCGAGACCGCCACCGGCACCATCGCCTTCGGCGACGTCGATCTGACGGATGTGCATGTGGTCTCGGCGGTGTTCAAGGGCACCGACTATAGCGGCCAGCTCGGCTCGCTCGCCGCGGTCAAGACCACTGACACCACCGGCACCGGCACGGGCGGCCAGATCACCTGGACGTTCACCGCCGCCGATTCGGCTCTCGACAAGTTGGCGGCCGGGCAGGTCGTTCACGAGACCTATACGGTCACGCTCGGCGACCAGCATGGCGGCGTCGTCACCCGCGATGTCGTCATCACCATCACCGGCACCAACGACGCGGCGACGGTGAGCTCGGACTCCAAGTCCGTGACCGAAGGCGACACGGCGGCGGCGCTGAACACCAGCGGCCAGCTGACGATCACCGACCCTGACACGGGCGAGGCGCATGTGGTGGCGCAGACCAATGCGGCCGGCACCTATGGCGACTTCTCGATCGACGCCAACGGCGCCTGGACCTACACCGGCAACGGCGCGCACAACGAACTGACCGCGGGTCAGGTCGTGACCGACACCTTCACGGTGACGAGCCAGGACGGCACGGCGACGGGGACGGTGACGGTGACCATCACCGGCACCAACGACGCGGCGACGGTGAGCTCGGACTCCAAGTCCGTGACCGAAGGCGACACGGCGGCGGCGCTGAACACCAGCGGCCAGCTGACGATCACCGACCCTGACACGGGCGAGGCGCATGTGGTGGCGCAGACCAATGCGGCCGGCACCTATGGCGACTTCTCGATCGACGCCAACGGCGCCTGGACCTACACCGGCAACGGCGCGCACAACGAACTGACCGCGGGTCAGGTCGTGACCGACACCTTCACGGTGACGAGCCAGGACGGCACGGCGACGGGGACGGTGACGGTGACCATCACCGGCACCAACGACGCGGCGACGGTGAGCTCGGACTCCAAGTCCGTGACCGAAGGCGACACGGCGGCGGCGCTGAACACCAGCGGCCAGCTGACGATCACCGACCCTGACACGGGCGAGGCGCATGTGGTGGCGCAGACCAATGCGGCCGGCACCTATGGCGACTTCTCGATCGACGCCAACGGCGCCTGGACCTACACCGGCAACGGCGCGCACAACGAACTGACCGCGGGTCAGGTCGTGACCGACACCTTCACGGTGACGAGCCAGGACGGCACGGCGACGGGGACGGTGACGGTGACCATCACCGGCACCAACGACGCGGCGACGGTGAGCTCGGACTCCAAGTCCGTGACCGAAGGCGACACGGCGGCGGCGCTGAACACCAGCGGCCAGCTGACGATCACCGACCCTGACACGGGCGAGGCGCATGTGGTGGCGCAGACCAATGCGGCCGGCACCTATGGCGACTTCTCGATCGACGCCAACGGCGCCTGGACCTACACCGGCAACGGCGCGCACAACGAACTGACCGCGGGTCAGGTCGTGACCGACACCTTCACGGTGACGAGCCAGGACGGCACGGCGACGGGGACGGTGACGGTGACCATCACCGGCACCAACGACGCGGCGACGGTGAGCTCGGACTCCAAGTCCGTGACCGAAGGCGACACGGCGGCGGCGCTGAACACCAGCGGCCAGCTGACGATCACCGACCCTGACACGGGCGAGGCGCATGTGGTGGCGCAGACCAATGCGGCCGGCACCTATGGCGACTTCTCGATCGACGCCAACGGCGCCTGGACCTACACCGGCAACGGCGCGCACAACGAACTGACCGCGGGTCAGGTCGTGACCGACACCTTCACGGTGACGAGCCAGGACGGCACGGCGACGGGGACGGTGACGGTGACCATCACCGGCACCAACGACGCGGCGACGGTGAGCTCGGACTCCAAGTCCGTGACCGAAGGCGACACGGCGGCGGCGCTGAACACCAGCGGCCAGCTGACGATCACCGACCCTGACACGGGCGAGGCGCATGTGGTGGCGCAGACCAATGCGGCCGGCACCTATGGCGACTTCTCGATCGACGCCAACGGCGCCTGGACCTACACCGGCAACGGCGCGCACAACGAACTGACCGCGGGTCAGGTCGTGACCGACACCTTCACGGTGACGAGCCAGGACGGCACGGCGACGGGGACGGTGACGGTGACCATCACCGGCACCAACGACGCGGCGACGGTGAGCTCGGACTCCAAGTCCGTGACCGAAGGCGACACGGCGGCGGCGCTGAACACCAGCGGCCAGCTGACGATCACCGACCCTGACACGGGCGAGGCGCATGTGGTGGCGCAGACCAATGCGGCCGGCACCTATGGCGACTTCTCGATCGACGCCAACGGCGCCTGGACCTACACCGGCAACGGCGCGCACAACGAACTGACCGCGGGTCAGGTCGTGACCGACACCTTCACGGTGACGAGCCAGGACGGCACGGCGACGGGGACGGTGACGGTGACCATCACCGGCACCAACGACGCGGCGACGGTGAGCTCGGACTCCAAGTCCGTGACCGAAGGCGACACGGCGGCGGCGCTGAACACCAGCGGCCAGCTGACGATCACCGACCCTGACACGGGCGAGGCGCATGTGGTGGCGCAGACCAATGCGGCCGGCACCTATGGCGACTTCTCGATCGACGCCAACGGCGCCTGGACCTACACCGGCAACGGCGCGCACAACGAACTGACCGCGGGTCAGGTCGTGACCGACACCTTCACGGTGACGAGCCAGGACGGCACGGCGACGGGGACGGTGACGGTGACCATCACCGGCACCAACGACGCGGCGACGGTGAGCTCGGACTCCAAGTCCGTGACCGAAGGCGACACGGCGGCGGCGCTGAACACCAGCGGCCAGCTGACGATCACCGACCCTGACACGGGCGAGGCGCATGTGGTGGCGCAGACCAATGCGGCCGGCACCTATGGCGACTTCTCGATCGACGCCAACGGCGCCTGGACCTACACCGGCAACGGCGCGCACAACGAACTGACCGCGGGTCAGGTCGTGACCGACACCTTCACGGTGACGAGCCAGGACGGCACGGCGACGGGGACGGTGACGGTGACCATCACCGGCACCAACGACGCGGCGACGGTGAGCTCGGACTCCAAGTCCGTGACCGAAGGCGACACGGCGGCGGCGCTGAACACCAGCGGCCAGCTGACGATCACCGACCCTGACACGGGCGAGGCGCATGTGGTGGCGCAGACCAATGCGGCCGGCACCTATGGCGACTTCTCGATCGACGCCAACGGCGCCTGGACCTACACCGGCAACGGCGCGCACAACGAACTGACCGCGGGTCAGGTCGTGACCGACACCTTCACGGTGACGAGCCAGGACGGCACGGCGACGGGGACGGTGACGGTGACCATCACCGGCACCAACGACGCGGCGACGGTGAGCTCGGACTCCAAGTCCGTGACCGAAGGCGACACGGCGGCGGCGCTGAACACCAGCGGCCAGCTGACGATCACCGACCCTGACACGGGCGAGGCGCATGTGGTGGCGCAGACCAATGCGGCCGGCACCTATGGCGACTTCTCGATCGACGCCAACGGCGCCTGGACCTACACCGGCAACGGCGCGCACAACGAACTGACCGCGGGTCAGGTCGTGACCGACACCTTCACGGTGACGAGCCAGGACGGCACGGCGACGGGGACGGTGACGGTGACCATCACCGGCACCAACGACGCGGCGACGGTGAGCTCGGACTCCAAGTCCGTGACCGAAGGCGACACGGCGGCGGCGCTGAACACCAGCGGCCAGCTGACGATCACCGACCCTGACACGGGCGAGGCGCATGTGGTGGCGCAGACCAATGCGGCCGGCACCTATGGCGACTTCTCGATCGACGCCAACGGCGCCTGGACCTACACCGGCAACGGCGCGCACAACGAACTGACCGCGGGTCAGGTCGTGACCGACACCTTCACGGTGACGAGCCAGGACGGCACGGCGACGGGGACGGTGACGGTGACCATCACCGGCACCAACGACGCGGCGACGGTGAGCTCGGACTCCAAGTCCGTGACCGAAGGCGACACGGCGGCGGCGCTGAACACCAGCGGCCAGCTGACGATCACCGACCCTGACACGGGCGAGGCGCATGTGGTGGCGCAGACCAATGCGGCCGGCACCTATGGCGACTTCTCGATCGACGCCAACGGCGCCTGGACCTACACCGGCAACGGCGCGCACAACGAACTGACCGCGGGTCAGGTCGTGACCGACACCTTCACGGTGACGAGCCAGGACGGCACGGCGACGGGGACGGTGACGGTGACCATCACCGGCACCAACGACGCGGCGACGGTGAGCTCGGACTCCAAGTCCGTGACCGAAGGCGACACGGCGGCGGCGCTGAACACCAGCGGCCAGCTGACGATCACCGACCCTGACACGGGCGAGGCGCATGTGGTGGCGCAGACCAATGCGGCCGGCACCTATGGCGACTTCTCGATCGACGCCAACGGCGCCTGGACCTACACCGGCAACGGCGCGCACAACGAACTGACCGCGGGTCAGGTCGTGACCGACACCTTCACGGTGACGAGCCAGGACGGCACGGCGACGGGGACGGTGACGGTGACCATCACCGGCACCAACGACGCGGCGACGGTGAGCTCGGACTCCAAGTCCGTGACCGAAGGCGACACGGCGGCGGCGCTGAACACCAGCGGCCAGCTGACGATCACCGACCCTGACACGGGCGAGGCGCATGTGGTGGCGCAGACCAATGCGGCCGGCACCTATGGCGACTTCTCGATCGACGCCAACGGCGCCTGGACCTACACCGGCAACGGCGCGCACAACGAACTGACCGCGGGTCAGGTCGTGACCGACACCTTCACGGTGACGAGCCAGGACGGCACGGCGACGGGGACGGTGACGGTGACCATCACCGGCACCAACGACGCGGCGACGGTGAGCTCGGACTCCAAGTCCGTGACCGAAGGCGACACGGCGGCGGCGCTGAACACCAGCGGCCAGCTGACGATCACCGACCCTGACACGGGCGAGGCGCATGTGGTGGCGCAGACCAATGCGGCCGGCACCTATGGCGACTTCTCGATCGACGCCAACGGCGCCTGGACCTACACCGGCAACGGCGCGCACAACGAACTGACCGCGGGTCAGGTCGTGACCGACACCTTCACGGTGACGAGCCAGGACGGCACGGCGACGGGGACGGTGACGGTGACCATCACCGGCACCAACGACGCGGCGACGGTGAGCTCGGACTCCAAGTCCGTGACCGAAGGCGACACGGCGGCGGCGCTGAACACCAGCGGCCAGCTGACGATCACCGACCCTGACACGGGCGAGGCGCATGTGGTGGCGCAGACCAATGCGGCCGGCACCTATGGCGACTTCTCGATCGACGCCAACGGCGCCTGGACCTACACCGGCAACGGCGCGCACAACGAACTGACCGCGGGTCAGGTCGTGACCGACACCTTCACGGTGACGAGCCAGGACGGCACGGCGACGGGGACGGTGACGGTGACCATCACCGGCACCAACGACGCGGCGACGGTGAGCTCGGACTCCAAGTCCGTGACCGAAGGCGACACGGCGGCGGCGCTGAACACCAGCGGCCAGCTGACGATCACCGACCCTGACACGGGCGAGGCGCATGTGGTGGCGCAGACCAATGCGGCCGGCACCTATGGCGACTTCTCGATCGACGCCAACGGCGCCTGGACCTACACCGGCAACGGCGCGCACAACGAACTGACCGCGGGTCAGGTCGTGACCGACACCTTCACGGTGACGAGCCAGGACGGCACGGCGACGGGGACGGTGACGGTGACCATCACCGGCACCAACGACGCGGCGACGGTGAGCTCGGACTCCAAGTCCGTGACCGAAGGCGACACGGCGGCGGCGCTGAACACCAGCGGCCAGCTGACGATCACCGACCCTGACACGGGCGAGGCGCATGTGGTGGCGCAGACCAATGCGGCCGGCACCTATGGCGACTTCTCGATCGACGCCAACGGCGCCTGGACCTACACCGGCAACGGCGCGCACAACGAACTGACCGCGGGTCAGGTCGTGACCGACACCTTCACGGTGACGAGCCAGGACGGCACGGCGACGGGGACGGTGACGGTGACCATCACCGGCACCAACGACGCGGCGACGGTGAGCTCGGACTCCAAGTCCGTGACCGAAGGCGACACGGCGGCGGCGCTGAACACCAGCGGCCAGCTGACGATCACCGACCCTGACACGGGCGAGGCGCATGTGGTGGCGCAGACCAATGCGGCCGGCACCTATGGCGACTTCTCGATCGACGCCAACGGCGCCTGGACCTACACCGGCAACGGCGCGCACAACGAACTGACCGCGGGTCAGGTCGTGACCGACACCTTCACGGTGACGAGCCAGGACGGCACGGCGACGGGGACGGTGACGGTGACCATCACCGGCACCAACGACGCGGCGACGGTGAGCTCGGACTCCAAGTCCGTGACCGAAGGCGACACGGCGGCGGCGCTGAACACCAGCGGCCAGCTGACGATCACCGACCCTGACACGGGCGAGGCGCATGTGGTGGCGCAGACCAATGCGGCCGGCACCTATGGCGACTTCTCGATCGACGCCAACGGCGCCTGGACCTACACCGGCAACGGCGCGCACAACGAACTGACCGCGGGTCAGGTCGTGACCGACACCTTCACGGTGACGAGCCAGGACGGCACGGCGACGGGGACGGTGACGGTGACCATCACCGGCACCAACGACGCGGCGACGGTGAGCTCGGACTCCAAGTCCGTGACCGAAGGCGACACGGCGGCGGCGCTGAACACCAGCGGCCAGCTGACGATCACCGACCCTGACACGGGCGAGGCGCATGTGGTGGCGCAGACCAATGCGGCCGGCACCTATGGCGACTTCTCGATCGACGCCAACGGCGCCTGGACCTACACCGGCAACGGCGCGCACAACGAACTGACCGCGGGTCAGGTCGTGACCGACACCTTCACGGTGACGAGCCAGGACGGCACGGCGACGGGGACGGTGACGGTGACCATCACCGGCACCAACGACGCGGCGACGGTGAGCTCGGACTCCAAGTCCGTGACCGAAGGCGACACGGCGGCGGCGCTGAACACCAGCGGCCAGCTGACGATCACCGACCCTGACACGGGCGAGGCGCATGTGGTGGCGCAGACCAATGCGGCCGGCACCTATGGCGACTTCTCGATCGACGCCAACGGCGCCTGGACCTACACCGGCAACGGCGCGCACAACGAACTGACCGCGGGTCAGGTCGTGACCGACACCTTCACGGTGACGAGCCAGGACGGCACGGCGACGGGGACGGTGACGGTGACCATCACCGGCACCAACGACGCGGCGACGGTGAGCTCGGACTCCAAGTCCGTGACCGAAGGCGACACGGCGGCGGCGCTGAACACCAGCGGCCAGCTGACGATCACCGACCCTGACACGGGCGAGGCGCATGTGGTGGCGCAGACCAATGCGGCCGGCACCTATGGCGACTTCTCGATCGACGCCAACGGCGCCTGGACCTACACCGGCAACGGCGCGCACAACGAACTGACCGCGGGTCAGGTCGTGACCGACACCTTCACGGTGACGAGCCAGGACGGCACGGCGACGGGGACGGTGACGGTGACCATCACCGGCACCAACGACGCGGCGACGGTGAGCTCGGACTCCAAGTCCGTGACCGAAGGCGACACGGCGGCGGCGCTGAACACCAGCGGCCAGCTGACGATCACCGACCCTGACACGGGCGAGGCGCATGTGGTGGCGCAGACCAATGCGGCCGGCACCTATGGCGACTTCTCGATCGACGCCAACGGCGCCTGGACCTACACCGGCAACGGCGCGCACAACGAACTGACCGCGGGTCAGGTCGTGACCGACACCTTCACGGTGACGAGCCAGGACGGCACGGCGACGGGGACGGTGACGGTGACCATCACCGGCACCAACGACGCGGCGACGGTGAGCTCGGACTCCAAGTCCGTGACCGAAGGCGACACGGCGGCGGCGCTGAACACCAGCGGCCAGCTGACGATCACCGACCCTGACACGGGCGAGGCGCATGTGGTGGCGCAGACCAATGCGGCCGGCACCTATGGCGACTTCTCGATCGACGCCAACGGCGCCTGGACCTACACCGGCAACGGCGCGCACAACGAACTGACCGCGGGTCAGGTCGTGACCGACACCTTCACGGTGACGAGCCAGGACGGCACGGCGACGGGGACGGTGACGGTGACCATCACCGGCACCAACGACGCGGCGACGGTGAGCTCGGACTCCAAGTCCGTGACCGAAGGCGACACGGCGGCGGCGCTGAACACCAGCGGCCAGCTGACGATCACCGACCCTGACACGGGCGAGGCGCATGTGGTGGCGCAGACCAATGCGGCCGGCACCTATGGCGACTTCTCGATCGACGCCAACGGCGCCTGGACCTACACCGGCAACGGCGCGCACAACGAACTGACCGCGGGTCAGGTCGTGACCGACACCTTCACGGTGACGAGCCAGGACGGCACGGCGACGGGGACGGTGACGGTGACCATCACCGGCACCAACGACGCGGCGACGGTGAGCTCGGACTCCAAGTCCGTGACCGAAGGCGACACGGCGGCGGCGCTGAACACCAGCGGCCAGCTGACGATCACCGACCCTGACACGGGCGAGGCGCATGTGGTGGCGCAGACCAATGCGGCCGGCACCTATGGCGACTTCTCGATCGACGCCAACGGCGCCTGGACCTACACCGGCAACGGCGCGCACAACGAACTGACCGCGGGTCAGGTCGTGACCGACACCTTCACGGTGACGAGCCAGGACGGCACGGCGACGGGGACGGTGACGGTGACCATCACCGGCACCAACGACGCGGCGACGGTGAGCTCGGACTCCAAGTCCGTGACCGAAGGCGACACGGCGGCGGCGCTGAACACCAGCGGCCAGCTGACGATCACCGACCCTGACACGGGCGAGGCGCATGTGGTGGCGCAGACCAATGCGGCCGGCACCTATGGCGACTTCTCGATCGACGCCAACGGCGCCTGGACCTACACCGGCAACGGCGCGCACAACGAACTGACCGCGGGTCAGGTCGTGACCGACACCTTCACGGTGACGAGCCAGGACGGCACGGCGACGGGGACGGTGACGGTGACCATCACCGGCACCAACGACGCGGCGACGGTGAGCTCGGACTCCAAGTCCGTGACCGAAGGCGACACGGCGGCGGCGCTGAACACCAGCGGCCAGCTGACGATCACCGACCCTGACACGGGCGAGGCGCATGTGGTGGCGCAGACCAATGCGGCCGGCACCTATGGCGACTTCTCGATCGACGCCAACGGCGCCTGGACCTACACCGGCAACGGCGCGCACAACGAACTGACCGCGGGTCAGGTCGTGACCGACACCTTCACGGTGACGAGCCAGGACGGCACGGCGACGGGGACGGTGACGGTGACCATCACCGGCACCAACGACGCGGCGACGGTGAGCTCGGACTCCAAGTCCGTGACCGAAGGCGACACGGCGGCGGCGCTGAACACCAGCGGCCAGCTGACGATCACCGACCCTGACACGGGCGAGGCGCATGTGGTGGCGCAGACCAATGCGGCCGGCACCTATGGCGACTTCTCGATCGACGCCAACGGCGCCTGGACCTACACCGGCAACGGCGCGCACAACGAACTGACCGCGGGTCAGGTCGTGACCGACACCTTCACGGTGACGAGCCAGGACGGCACGGCGACGGGGACGGTGACGGTGACCATCACCGGCACCAACGACGCGGCGACGGTGAGCTCGGACTCCAAGTCCGTGACCGAAGGCGACACGGCGGCGGCGCTGAACACCAGCGGCCAGCTGACGATCACCGACCCTGACACGGGCGAGGCGCATGTGGTGGCGCAGACCAATGCGGCCGGCACCTATGGCGACTTCTCGATCGACGCCAACGGCGCCTGGACCTACACCGGCAACGGCGCGCACAACGAACTGACCGCGGGTCAGGTCGTGACCGACACCTTCACGGTGACGAGCCAGGACGGCACGGCGACGGGGACGGTGACGGTGACCATCACCGGCACCAACGACGCGGCGACGGTGAGCTCGGACTCCAAGTCCGTGACCGAAGGCGACACGGCGGCGGCGCTGAACACCAGCGGCCAGCTGACGATCACCGACCCTGACACGGGCGAGGCGCATGTGGTGGCGCAGACCAATGCGGCCGGCACCTATGGCGACTTCTCGATCGACGCCAACGGCGCCTGGACCTACACCGGCAACGGCGCGCACAACGAACTGACCGCGGGTCAGGTCGTGACCGACACCTTCACGGTGACGAGCCAGGACGGCACGGCGACGGGGACGGTGACGGTGACCATCACCGGCACCAACGACGCGGCGACGGTGAGCTCGGACTCCAAGTCCGTGACCGAAGGCGACACGGCGGCGGCGCTGAACACCAGCGGCCAGCTGACGATCACCGACCCTGACACGGGCGAGGCGCATGTGGTGGCGCAGACCAATGCGGCCGGCACCTATGGCGACTTCTCGATCGACGCCAACGGCGCCTGGACCTACACCGGCAACGGCGCGCACAACGAACTGACCGCGGGTCAGGTCGTGACCGACACCTTCACGGTGACGAGCCAGGACGGCACGGCGACGGGGACGGTGACGGTGACCATCACCGGCACCAACGACGCGGCGACGGTGAGCTCGGACTCCAAGTCCGTGACCGAAGGCGACACGGCGGCGGCGCTGAACACCAGCGGCCAGCTGACGATCACCGACCCTGACACGGGCGAGGCGCATGTGGTGGCGCAGACCAATGCGGCCGGCACCTATGGCGACTTCTCGATCGACGCCAACGGCGCCTGGACCTACACCGGCAACGGCGCGCACAACGAACTGACCGCGGGTCAGGTCGTGACCGACACCTTCACGGTGACGAGCCAGGACGGCACGGCGACGGGGACGGTGACGGTGACCATCACCGGCACCAACGACGCGGCGACGGTGAGCTCGGACTCCAAGTCCGTGACCGAAGGCGACACGGCGGCGGCGCTGAACACCAGCGGCCAGCTGACGATCACCGACCCTGACACGGGCGAGGCGCATGTGGTGGCGCAGACCAATGCGGCCGGCACCTATGGCGACTTCTCGATCGACGCCAACGGCGCCTGGACCTACACCGGCAACGGCGCGCACAACGAACTGACCGCGGGTCAGGTCGTGACCGACACCTTCACGGTGACGAGCCAGGACGGCACGGCGACGGGGACGGTGACGGTGACCATCACCGGCACCAACGACGCGGCGACGGTGAGCTCGGACTCCAAGTCCGTGACCGAAGGCGACACGGCGGCGGCGCTGAACACCAGCGGCCAGCTGACGATCACCGACCCTGACACGGGCGAGGCGCATGTGGTGGCGCAGACCAATGCGGCCGGCACCTATGGCGACTTCTCGATCGACGCCAACGGCGCCTGGACCTACACCGGCAACGGCGCGCACAACGAACTGACCGCGGGTCAGGTCGTGACCGACACCTTCACGGTGACGAGCCAGGACGGCACGGCGACGGGGACGGTGACGGTGACCATCACCGGCACCAACGACGCGGCGACGGTGAGCTCGGACTCCAAGTCCGTGACCGAAGGCGACACGGCGGCGGCGCTGAACACCAGCGGCCAGCTGACGATCACCGACCCTGACACGGGCGAGGCGCATGTGGTGGCGCAGACCAATGCGGCCGGCACCTATGGCGACTTCTCGATCGACGCCAACGGCGCCTGGACCTACACCGGCAACGGCGCGCACAACGAACTGACCGCGGGTCAGGTCGTGACCGACACCTTCACGGTGACGAGCCAGGACGGCACGGCGACGGGGACGGTGACGGTGACCATCACCGGCACCAACGACGCGGCGACGGTGAGCTCGGACTCCAAGTCCGTGACCGAAGGCGACACGGCGGCGGCGCTGAACACCAGCGGCCAGCTGACGATCACCGACCCTGACACGGGCGAGGCGCATGTGGTGGCGCAGACCAATGCGGCCGGCACCTATGGCGACTTCTCGATCGACGCCAACGGCGCCTGGACCTACACCGGCAACGGCGCGCACAACGAACTGACCGCGGGTCAGGTCGTGACCGACACCTTCACGGTGACGAGCCAGGACGGCACGGCGACGGGGACGGTGACGGTGACCATCACCGGCACCAACGACGCGCCGGATATTCATCTTGTGGCGACGGGAACGCCTGACACAGCGTCGGCGACTCTGACCGAGACCAATGCGGGTCTGTCGACAAACGGCACGCTGACCGTCACCGATGCTGATCTATCGGACACGGTGAGTTCGTCGGCCACGGCTGTCGTGGCATCGGGAACGACGGCCGGCCTCGGCCTGACCAACGCCCAGCTTCTCGCCATGCTGGCCGTTGCACCGACATCGGGCCTGGCCGCCAATCCGACAGACACCCACAACCTCACCTGGACCTTCAACTCGGGAACGCAGGCGTTCGACTATCTTGCCGCAGGCCAATCGCTGACGCTGACCTACACGGTCCAAAGCACCGACAACAACGCGGCCTCCGATACCCAGACCATAACGGTGACGGTGAATGGCACCAACGACGCGCCGGATATTCATCTTGTGGCGACGGGAACGCCTGACACAGCGTCGGCGACTCTGACCGAGACCAATGCGGGTCTGTCGACAAACGGCACGCTGACCGTCACCGATGCTGATCTATCGGACACGGTGAGTTCGTCGGCCACGGCTGTCGTGGCATCGGGAACGACGGCCGGCCTCGGCCTGACCAACGCCCAGCTTCTCGCCATGCTGGCCGTTGCACCGACATCGGGCCTGGCCGCCAATCCGACAGACACCCACAACCTCACCTGGACCTTCAACTCGGGAACGCAGGCGTTCGACTATCTTGCCGCAGGCCAATCGCTGACGCTGACCTACACGGTCCAAAGCACCGACAACAACGCGGCCTCCGATACCCAGACCATAACGGTGACGGTGAATGGCACCAACGACGCGCCGGATATTCATCTTGTGGCGACGGGAACGCCTGACACAGCGTCGGCGACTCTGACCGAGACCAATGCGGGTCTGTCGACAAACGGCACGCTGACCGTCACCGATGCTGATCTATCGGACACGGTGAGTTCGTCGGCCACGGCTGTCGTGGCATCGGGAACGACGGCCGGCCTCGGCCTGACCAACGCCCAGCTTCTCGCCATGCTGGCCGTTGCACCGACATCGGGCCTGGCCGCCAATCCGACAGACACCCACAACCTCACCTGGACCTTCAACTCGGGAACGCAGGCGTTCGACTATCTTGCCGCAGGCCAATCGCTGACGCTGACCTACACAGTCCAAAGCACCGACAACAACGCGGCCTCCGATACCCAGACCATAACGGTGACGGTGAATGGGACCGATGAAGTCAGCCAAACGCTGATCTCCGCGGTCGTGGATGGAAAACAGGGGAACAACGCCACACCCAGCACGGTGACGATAACGTTCGGTGCTCCCGTCACCGCAAATTTTGTCAATCTATCGGACGTGATCCACGTTTCCGGTTTGCCGAATGTGACAGTAATCAACGGCACCGGCAGTTTCACCGATTCGACGCATTACACATTCCAAGTGGACAAAGGCGCAGGTAGCAGCAACGGATCGTCTTACACTCTTACCATCGACAGTGGGGCGTTCTCGGATGGCTCGGGCCATACCAATGCCGCCAAGACGCAAGGCGGCCTCAAGCCCGCCGGCACCGCCGGTGAGCCGATCAATCTCGCACTCACCGACCCCTCGGACGGCCAGGCCGTAACAGTCACGGTGAAGGATGTGCCATCCGGCTGGTCAATCGACGGCGCCATGCAGAACGACGATGGATCCTGGACGGTGCAGACCAACGCGGTCCATGCTCTGACGGTCACCACGCCGGCCAGTTTCGCCGGCGCGGCGGTGCTGGACGTGCAGATGACCTGGACCAATGCCGACGGCACGACCGGAACGGCATCGATCGCCGACAACGTCGAGGCCTACGCGCCGGGTTCGCCGATCTTCGCCTGGTCGGGCGATGACGTGCTCACCGGCTCCAGCGGCAACGATCTCTTCGTCTTCTCGCAGCCGATCGGCAACGATACCGTGCACAGCTTCGATGCTGCCGCCGACCAGATCGACCTCATCGGCTACTCCGGCTTCCAGAACTTCGCCGACGTCCAGGCGCATATGGCCGACGATGCCAACGGCAATGCGGTGATCACGCTTGGCGACGGACAGTCGATCACACTGGACGGGGTGCATTCCGGTGCGCTCACCGACGAAAACTTCGTCTTCGACCAGACCCCGATGGTCAACAACACGGGCACCATGGCGATTGGCGACGGCGCTTTGTTGCCACTGAGCGGCGCGGTCAACAACAGCGGCATCATCTCGCTGAACTCGACGGGCGATGACACGCTGCTGCAGGTCATCCAGCATGGCGTGACCCTGCAGGGCGGGGGACAGGTCGTCCTGTCCGACAGCGCGTTCAACGTCATCTCCGGCACCGACCCGGACGTCACGCTGACCAATGTTGACAACACCATCTCGGGCGCCGGCCAGCTGGGCGACGGCATGCTCGGCCTCGACAACAGGGGGACGATCATCGCCTCCGGCTCGAATGCCTTGGTCATCGACACCGGCGGCAGCGTGGTTGCCAATTCCGGCACTCTGGAGGCAACCGGTTCGGGTGGCCTGGTCATCGCCGGCGGTGTCGCGAATTCCGGCATGCTGTGGGCCAATGGCGGCAACATCGCCATCCACGGCGCGGTCACCGGCGAGGGCGATGCTACGATCGGCAACCTCTCGAAGCTGGAATTCGGCGCAGCCTCCTCGACCGATGTCACCTTCGCGCAGAATGCGGCCGGCACGCTGGTGCTCGACGACTCCTTCGACTACAGCGGACGGATCGGCGGCATCACCAACGACGACAAGCTGGACCTGAACGACATCCTGTTCGGTACCGGAACGACGGTCGCGTATCAGGCGAGCCAGGATGGCAGCGGCGGCACGCTGACTGTCTCGGACGGTACGCACAATGCCACGCTGCACCTGCTCGGCACTTACGATGCGAACGGCTTTAAGCTCGCTAATGACGGTCAGGGGCACACCGTCGTAGCCTACAACCCGGCGGAATTCACGCTAATCGGGGTCGGCGGTGGAACGAGCGAGTTCACGGTATGATGGAAAGAAGGTGAGCCCGCGGCCACGCGCGGCTCACCTCGTTCCCCGGCAGCCGAGAATTCAAGCTTACCAATTAAGGTTTACGCAAGGTTTACGAGCGGATCGCTTGGCTCGGGAGTAGGATCGGTTTGGGCACGCAGTTTGGACAGGGGGCGGTTCTCCGCTGGGTATTTTGAGTCTCGACAGAAAATCCAAGATTGTCAGGGAAGCGCTTCTCGCCTGCCGCCGCTATTTTCTGTTCGCGGCGGTGTTCAGCCTGGCGATCAACCTGCTTTACCTCGCGTCACCGCTGTACATGCTGCAGATCTACGACCGTGTCGTCACCAGCGGCAGCGAGACGACGCTGGTGATGCTCACCCTCGTGCTGCTGGCCGCTTTCCTGGCGCTTGCCGGCCTCGACCTCGTGCGCGCCGCGATCCTGACGCGCGCCAGCGCCCGGCTCGACCGGCTGCTTTCGGCCAGGATCCTGGCGACCTCAGTCGAGACTCCGTCAATGGGCGCTGCGCAAAGCCAGCCGATCCGCGATTTCGACATGTTCCGCCAGGTGATCACCGGCAGCGGCATCCATGCCCTCTTCGATCTACCGTGGTCGCCCATCTATATCGGGGTTATCTTCCTTCTGCACCCTTGGCTGGGTTTCTTCGCGCTGGGTTCGTCGCTGATCCTCATCGCCATGGCGGTGCTCAACGAACACATCGTCAGGTCACCGCTGAAGCAGGCCAACGACCTCGCCACCGCCAACTACAATTTCACAGAAATGAGCCTGAGGAACGCGGAAGTCGTCCGCGCCATGGGCATGATCGACGGCCTCGTCCGCCGCTGGGGGCGCGACCGCAGCATGGCGCTCCGCCGGCAGGGACAGGCCAGCGACCGGGCGGCGCTGATGTCGGGGATCATCCGTTTCCTGCGCCTTACCATGCAGTCGCTGATCCTCGGCCTCGGCGCCTATCTGGTCATCGAGCGGCAGATCACCGGCGGCTCGATGTTCGCGGCGAGCCTGCTTCTGGGCAGGGGGCTGCAGCCGGTCGAGCAGATCGTTGGACTGTGGCGCAGCCTGATCCTGGCGCGTGCCGCGCTCGGAAGGGTCGAGAATCTGCTTGACGGCAGAGCGCAAGGGGAACGGTCGTTCAACCTTCCCAAGCCCACCGGCAAAATCGCGGTCGAACAGCTTACCTTCGCCATTCCGAACCTGCAGAAGGTGCTGTTGCGCGATGTCTCGTTCAAGCTTGAGGCCGGCGAGGCTCTCGGCATCGTCGGACCGTCCGGTGCCGGTAAGTCGACACTCGCCCGTCATCTCGCCGGCATCATGCAGCCGAGCCGGGGCACGGTCAGGCTGGATGGCGCCGACATGACGCAATGGGGCAGGGAAGCGCTCGGCGACCATATCGGGTATCTGCCGCAGGACATCGAGCTGTTTTCCGACAGCGTGGCCGCCAATATTGGCCGCTTCAAAACCGATGTCGACCGCGAGGTGATCGAGGCCGCTCGGCTCGCTGGCGTGCATGAAACGATCATCCGCCTGCCGCAAGGCTATGAGACACAGATCGGCGAGGGCGGCGCAGTGCTGTCGGGCGGTTACCGGCAGCGCATCGCGCTTGCGCGCGCAGTTTTCGGCTCGCCAAACCTTATCGTGCTCGATGAACCGAGTTCCAATCTTGACGCCGACGGCGACCGTGCGCTCGCCGAATGCGCGCTGGAGCTCAAGCGTCGCGGTAGTACCGTAATCATCGTCTCGCACAGGCCCTCGACCTTGGCCAATGTCGACAAGATCCTGCTCCTCAGGGATGGCAGTGTCGAGGCCTTCGGCATGAGGAACGAGATCGTGGCGCTGCTCAACCAGCGCGCCGCGCCGATGGCTGTGGCAACCCAATGACCGATGTCGCCGCCACGTACCGCAGTCTGCCCGACGTCGTCAACGCGGGCGCCGACGCGGATTCGATCCGAGGGCCCGTCTGGGTCGGTTTGCTCATCATCGCTGCGTTCTTCGGCGTATTCGGCGGCTGGGCGGCGGTCGCGCCGCTCAACGGCGCCGTGCTTGCCGACGCGATGGTGAAGGTCGAGGGCAACCGCAAGAGCGTTCAGCACTTCGATGGCGGCACCGTGAAGGAAATCCGCGTGAAGGACGGCGACATCGTCAAGGCAGGCGATGTGCTGGTCGTGCTAGACGACACGCGTGCCCGTTCGGAGTTCAACCTCTACTCCCAGCAATATGCGCTGCTGCGCGCAACGGATGCGCGCATTCGCGCCGAGCTCGACGGCAGCGCGGCGGTCGCCTTCCCCAAGGATATTGCCGCTGAGCATCAGGGCTATCTGCAGGACGCAATGGCCAACCAGATCACCGACCTCGAGAGCCAGCGCGCCTCGATGGCCGGCGCCACGAAGATCCTGCAAAAGCGGATCGCCGAACTCGAGGAGCAGATCGAGGGCAAGGAGGCGCGCGTGGAATCTTACCGCGCGCAGCTCAAGTCGACCGTTGACGAGAAAGCGGGTCTAAACAAGCTGCTGAAGGCCGGTTTGACGACGCGCACCCGCATTTTGGAACTCGACCGCTCCGCATCCGACCTGCAGGGCCTCATAGACCAGGCGCTCGGCGAGATTGCCGGGAATCGCCAAAACAAGGCGGAACTCCAAAGTCAGATCGCGCAGCTGACCAATGAGCGTCGCGCGAAACTGTCGGCCATGTTGATCGACACGCAGTCGAACCTTTCCGACCTTGTGCCGAAGATGTTTGCCGCGCAAGCCACCGTGAACCGGGCCGAAGTGCGCGCGCCCTATGATGGCCAGGTGATGGACCTGACGGTCTTTTCGACCGGCGCGGTCGTCACCCCCGGCCAGACCATCCTCGACATCGTTCCGACGAGGAATTCGCTGATCGTGCAGGCCCAGGTCCGGGTCGAGGACATATCCAGCCTGCGCCAGGACATGACGGCCGAAGTCCGATTTACCTCCTACAAGCAGCGCACGACACCGGTCATCCGCGGCCGCGTTACTCGCATCTCGGCGGACCGTGTGACCGACGCCAAGACTGGTTTTCCGTATTATGTCGCCGACATTGCGGTGGACCAGCGGGAACTCGCCGCGACACCACAGATCCAGCTCTATCCCGGCATGCCGGCGCAGGTTACGATCGTGACCGAGGAACGCACCGCGCTGGATTATGTTCTGGGACCACTGACGGCGTCCTTGCACACCGCGTTCCGGCAGAAGTAGGCCATGCTACTATCACCGCATGCGATGTTGGCGCCCTGCCGAAGGTCTGATTCTGTCAGAAGTATACTGCGGAATTCGAGCAGACGCGCCTCTCCATGAGATCTAGCGGCGTAGAGAGGCCGAGGAATCATACAGGGACGATGGCGTGCGCTTGCCGAAATTGGCGCGCAACGCCCGCCAACTGGAGGCTTTTCGAACTTTCTGTCTGGCACTTCCAGCCGAATTGCTGGCGCTTGCGAAGGAGATTGGAAATTCTGAATCCGACACGGTGCAAGCTTGATCGGCACTGGCTGTGCGGGGCGAGACGGTCGAGGGACACCGTAAACAGCGGTGCGTACGTGTGCTGAGGGGGAGCTTTCAACCGCGGAAACTCGGCTCCGAATCAAGTCCCCGCAACCAATTTTATCATAAATCAATTACCGTCCCCGTCTAACCGGGGCGGCTTTTGTTGGATGGGTGTGTCTAGCCTACGTCGTTGAGGATTTAGGCCAACGGCGAATTCACCATCGTTGACGGCCAAATCCCAACCGAAGAATGCAATCCACACGAAATCAAAATGAGGAAGCGTGACGTTGCCCCCAGTTTCTATCCAGTTTTGAGTTCGTTCTGGCCCATCGAGAGGACCAGGACATGAAGCGCAGCCGCTTCTCTGAAGAGCAGATCATTGGAATTTTGAAGGAGCATGAGGCCGGGGTCTCGGTCGCCGCGCTTATCGGCGGACACCCGCATGTCAGCGCCCGCACCCTGTCAGAGTTGCTGCTCCCAATTCTACGGCTCCTGCAGTCCGAACGCCAAGTGACTGCTGCCCAGGGCGCGGCCACCGCCGCTACAGTGGCGGCCAAGCAGACCAGTACGCTTGCCGCCAGCCTGGATGAAGCGCGCCGTCGACTTTCCGAACAGGCGACGCAATTGCAGAATGCGCTCAATGAAGCCGCGCGGCTCAATCGCGCACTGACCGAGCTTACTCACGATTTAGAACAGCGCGTCGAAACGGCTTTGGCCGAGCGTCGGCTTCTCGCCGAAATTGTCGAGAATAGCGACGCGTTGGTGATGGTGGTGGATCTTGAGTATCGCTGGCTCGCTATTAACCGGACCGCTGCAGATGAGTTCGAGCGAATTTTCGGCTGGCGACCCGAGGTGGGGACGAATATGTCCGATCTCATTGCCGGCCGATCCGAGAACAAGGCCGCCATCAAGGGGCTTTGGAGCCGCGCGCTCGGCGGCGAGGAGTTCACTACAATCGAGGCGCTTGGCAATCCGGGGCGCGATCAGCGCCACTACGAGATGAAGTTCAGCGTCCTGCGCGACAAGGATGGACGCCGCATCGGAGCCTACCAGTTTGTCTATGACGTGACCGATCGTCTCGAGGCGGAAAAGCGGCTCGCCGAGGCGCAGGAGGCATTGCGGCAATCCCAAAAGATGGAGGCTGTCGGCCAACTCGCTGGGGGTATCGCCCACGATTTCAATAACCTGCTCACAGTCATCATCGGCGGATTGGGGCAGTTGGAGCGAGGGATCGCGTCAATTTCCGACCAGAACCTGACGACCCGATTGCGGCGCTCGTGCGAGATGGCACAGCAGGCGAGTCAACGCTCGGCCAAGCTCACCGCGCGTCTGCTCGCCTTCTCGCGACGCCAACCGTTAGATCCCAAGCCGATCGATGCCAATAGGCTCATTGCGGACTTGGCAGACATGCTGGCGCGGACCTTGGGAGAGGAGGTTCGCCTAGAAGTTATCACAGCGCCCGGTCTCTGGATGGCGCACGCGGACGTGAACGAACTCGAAAACGCAATCTTGAACCTGGCGGTCAACGCCCGGGACGCCATGCCGGAGGGCGGCCGCCTCACGATCGAGACAGGGAACACCTTCCTCGATGACGATTATGTTTCGACAATTGCAGAGCCCGTCGCCGCAGGCCAGTACGTACTGATCGCTGTGACCGACACCGGGGTGGGCATGGATGCCGGCACGCTCGCGCGCGTCTTCGAGCCCTTCTTCACGACGAAGCCCGTTGGCCAGGGCACGGGCCTTGGGCTAAGCCAAGTCTACGGGTTCATTCGCCAGAGCAATGGACATGTGCGCATCTATTCCGAACTTGGCCAGGGCACGACGGTGAAGCTTTATCTGCCAAGATTTGCAGCGTCGGCGCAACCGGACCGACACGCGCCTGATTCCACGGGGAGACTCGGAGGCGATGAAACGATTCTTGTTGTCGAGGACCACGACGATCTAAGGAGCTATTCCGTCGGCGTGTTGCAGGAACTCGGCTACCGCGTTCTTGAGGCGCCGAACGGCCCAGCGGCGTTGGATCTCCTCACTCGCGTCGACCGTGTTGACTTGCTCTTTACCGACGTCGTGCTCCCTGCGGGAATGGATGGACGACGCTTGGCTGATGAAGCGTTGCGGCTCAGGCCGGAATTGAGGGTGCTGTTCACGACGGGCTACTCGCGAAATGCCATTGTGCACAACGGCCGGCTGGACCCGGGCGTCCAGCTGTTGCCTAAGCCTTTTACTTTCGATGCACTTGCCGCCAAGGTCCGATCCGTTCTCGACCAGCCTAAGACTACTCTATAGGCGTTTTCCCGCCCTTAAGGGCGGCTGACGCATTGGTGGTGCGACCGGCGTTTTTGCTTCCCCGAACCACTTCGGTTCAGCAGTCTTCACGATTACCAAAATCCAAACTAAATCCAATTCGACTTGTCGCAGCCCGCGTCCGAATTATGGGAAAAGCGCCGTTACCCCGACAGCTTGTTTAGGCGGAGCCGAGAAGGCTGCTATAGCCCGAAGGCACGCAAGACGGCGAAAGCGAGCTGGAAATGGTGAAGCGCCACATCCGGGGCAGGACTTGAGCACATTGCAGGCCAGTATCAAATCATCGAAGAGATTAAGCTTTCCCAACCCAGGAATCGGAAGAGATGTGGCAACGCTGCTGGACTTTCTGCGCCAGCACGAAACGCATTTGGCGCCCTCCGAGAGAAGTTAGGCCTGCCAAACCAAAAGTGATGCACTACCGTGGCGGGGGGCTATCTTGACAGCCTGCGATAGCACAGGCCAACCTCGCGCAGTTTAGGGACTATCGACCTTGGGGAGTTTCTATGAAGAAGACCTATGAGAAGCCTGTGCTTGTTCGCAAGGCGAAACTCTCCGCTATTGTCGCAGGGCCGTCAGCGCCGCCTCCGCCCTGACGTGATCTCAGCAGATGAAGATCTACATAGCCCGCTGGCTTCGGCCGGCGGGTTTTTGTTACCCGGAGCCCCAACCCCGAACTGTTCCGCTGACTAGATGTTTGGGCCCGGCGTGCTGCCGGAGTTGACCGTGGCGCTCGTAGTAGAAGCGCGTGACGATAGCGTCCTTAATGGTGCGGTTCATCCTTTCGAGCTGCCCATTTGTCCGCGGGTACCTGGCCTTACCGACGATTCTGCGCTTGACGGGATCTTCCTTGCACCGCTGCCTGCCCACAAACATGGGGGAACATTCCACGCGAGATTAGGTTCAGTCGCCGTGACGCATGCCCCTCCCAAGCATTGCATTGGGACTGTCGAGTCATCCTCTGCGAGAAATGCCGCGCTGCCGCCAACTCTAACACCCGAAGCAGCGGAAGCGCGGGCCTTCCTGTCCGTGGAACTTTCGACTGGCCGTCGGTTTAGCCGCGACCCAATTTCACCTCGGCGACGTCATCCTTGTAGTCTTCCTTTGGATCACCCACGCCCAGGAACATCTTCACGCCGGCGACAAGGCTTGACGCATCCTTCCAAACTTCAGCTGAGCCAGGATCGAAACGCAGCAGGCATAGCTTCGGATCGTCCTTTCCGCCTTCGAACCACGCCGCCACAAAGCGATTCCAAAGCCGCTCGATCAGTTCCGGATCGTTGCGCACCTCCAACGTGCCATCTACCGTCGCGAATAGGTCATGGCCTTTCGCGGCGTAAATCAACTGCGCCTTGGGGGCAGAATCCGCTGCTTTCGCAAGGTCCGTCTCTTTGGAAGTGAAAAAGTAGATCACAGGCTGCGCGCCATCAAACTGCGCGGTCATAGGCCGGGGCCTCACCGATCCGGCCCCCACCATGGCCGTCATGTCGGATCGGATTGAATGCCAAAATTTATCGACAAACTCGTTATTTTCCTGCATCTCCGGGATACCTCCATTCCGCTAGAGCCAACGTTGCCTCTCATCGATTGTTCCCGTCCGCACAGTCTCGCCGTGCGGGGGGCGACAATCCGGTTAAGGCTCGACAGCCGGACGGTACCCCCAAGCGCTGTCATAGGTCTTCGAGCAAGAACCGGCACAGCAAGGGGCTGCGGCGCACGCCGAGAGCATGGCGAAGCTCATCCGCATCGGCGACGAGCGCGCAAAGGCTTTAGAACTGTCGACTTAGGTCGGCGGCTTCCCGCACTCCATGAAAGTCAAGCCGAGCGGCTGCGCCGCGAGATCCGACTATTTCTGGGTGTATCCATCAAAAGATAATTTGCTTGGCGGCTCGATCTGCCAGATCGGCGCGATGTACATGAGCAAAGTAGAATATAGCCAATCTTCGGGGTGTGCCGTCTGTCATGGCGGCGCCAAGATATTTGTTTGCAGCCGGTGGGAGACTTCGGGCGGAACCTGCTGTCCGGCTGGAACGCACAAGCAAGGTTGCCCGGGGCGAACAATGACGTGCACCTACTGCGGGGCAACCAACGTCAGAAGGTGGGTGCCAGCAGATTGAGGTGCGACATGCCGCCCGGCGCCGACCCGGCACGCTGCTGCTCCATCCTAACGGGACCACCAGATGGAGAAGCTTCTCACGCCCGGCGAGCCGTGCGCGCTATTCTGCACGAGGCGGCCCCGTTCAGTTTGGAGATTCTGTCGCTTCCACAGTGAGCGCGTGCGCGGGATAGCGTGCAGAGCAGCGGAAGGGCTGGACTTTGGTCATAGCAGCGGCCTGACAGTTCCACGTGTTGGGGTGCGTTGGCCTGAACCGCCGGGCCTAGCCGGCTCGGGTTGGGAGTCGGCCGACAGCACGTTAAATTGGCATTCGCGCATGGATGCATCACTCATTTGATGCATACCCGCCGATTTTTGCCTCTCTTAAGGTATTTGAAAGGGCAGGTGAATTAGCGTTATCTAATGCGATTTGCCGCGGTGCTCTTTGGTTGGGTGGCATTCTTTGGCTGGGATTTGACGGCCAATGATGGTGCGTTCGTGCAAACGATCGGTACCCGGATTGTTCATCTCATGCACCTGACGGGCCTCCTCTGAGGCAGTCCAGCTTGTCGAGCGTGGAAAGATTGCGTGCCTCATAGATCATCTCCGTCGTCGGGGCGATGTTCCCTGATGCTTCCAAAATCCCGATAAATCCCGTCGTCGGGGTGCTTTCTCTCATGCCAGGCGATCGACCATAACCGGTCTCTTGGAGCTCCTCCAGGACGCGGACTCGATCAGGATCGGTGGAAATTGCGCTTTGAGAAGGCTTGACTGCATCTACCCCACCGTCGCGATAGGCTCATAGGCATGTATCGTGGGACATCTCTTATCCCCGCAAGGCTTGCAGAAGCAACATCGCGCAACGTACGCAAGGGCTGCGTAGAGAGACAACGGCACCAGGAGGCCTTGAATTAGCCTATTATGAAGGGCATCAGCGCTGCGGCGATGTCGGCACAGCGCAGACCCGACCGGTACTCGATTGCTCATCTGATGCGCACCGGCTGGTTCCGCCAAGCCTACATCAAGTCGCAGGCTTACTACCGCACGAAGCTTCTCTTGACGCACCGGCGCAACCTGAAGGCCAAGTTCCTCGACCTGGAGAACGCCATCCGGCACTCGCTGAAGGCGTTCGACATTCGCCTGAGCAAGGTCGGACGGGCGGCTTTCGAGCAGGCTGTGCGCACTGCGGCGGCAGACGATCCGCTCTCGGCCGAACTGATGGACGCCATGCTGACGGCGCGCGCGGCACTGTGGAAACAGTATTGCCGGCTGCACGATGTCGTCGTGAAGATCGTCGCCCGCAACGAGACCTGCCGGCGCTTCATGGCCATCCCGGCGTCGGGCCGGTGACGGCGCTCTCGTTCATGACCGCGGTCGACGACCCGTCGCGCTTCCGTCGCTCGCGTGACGTCGCGGCCTACTTCGGCTTGACCTCGCGTCGCTGGCAGTTCGGCTCGACGATCGACGTCCAGGGACGCATCTCGAAGGCCGGCGACGCGGATATGCGGCGCGCGCTCTACGAGGCGGCGTCCGGATTGATGACGCGCTTCAAGGGCGCCGACAAGGTCAAGAGCTGGGGCCAGGCGCTCGTACCACCGCAAGGCCTGTGTCGCGGTGGCGCGCAAGCTGGCGGTGATCATGCATGCCATGTAGTGCGACGGAACGCTCTATGTCGGCGATGCTGCTGCAAGCCAGGCGGATGCCGGCCGGCGCGAGCACGACAAGGCCCGCAAGCTGTTGGGGGCGCATCGATGAGCAGAAGACCGACCGTTCAAACGCATGGCGCCCGCACGCTGATGGGCGCCATCTGAGACCAAGGAGATCCGCTCCGGCGGATGAGGACCGATGCAGACCAGGAACGGCGGAACGCACGTTATCCTGCCTGCGGCCGCGCCGATCGAAAGACGGCCGGACCGCGCTCGATTGCCTGTGACGCTGCTCCGTCAGACCCATGGCAAATTGCGCCACGACGGCTCGAGCGCTGCAGAAGTGCAGCCGAAACACCCCGTCGCAGAGCGCGGAAGACTGCACGGCGCATCGGAACTCGACCTCCGAATCCCGGATCGTGACGCAGAGAATAGATTCGTATATTATCGCACTCTGGAAGAGGAACGACAATGTTGCAGAAGTCTCTCGAAGCACAGCCGATTAAGACGGCAGGATAAAAGGGCGCACATTGCGCGCCATGGCGGTCGTTTGTTTTCAATGGGCTGGGTGGCAATTTCACAATGTATGAACATTCGCTGCACCCTGCGGCGATGACGATTTCTGAATGGTTTCGGAGGCTTAACGCAATGTGCGGCGCTTCGGGGATGGCCGAGCAAATTTCAGCCGGGAAGGGTGAGTGCCGAGCGGCCGCATGCCGATGGGCCATTCATCCGTCGTCTTCGCCTCGACGGTAACGACAACGGTCCCCTCATTCGCAATTTCGCTCTTGGTCGGCTTGGTCCTGATCATCGCGACGGCCTGGATGCGCGCGCCGCCGGCACTTCCTGAAAAAGAAGCATGTCCGCCATTGGGGGCGCGGCGCCACACCCAGCAGTTTCACTATTCGTTCACATATGTGCGCCTACTAATATTGGGTGGCAGCGAATACGCGCATTTGGGATCTAATTCGGGAAATCCGCCAGGGAGCTGGCGGAAACGTTGCGACCATCTTCGCGCTGACCCTGCCCGTTGTCGTCGGCGGCGCAGGACTGGGTGTTGAGACCTCGTATTGGTATTATTCGAGCCTAAAGCTGCAGGCGATCGCCGACGCTGCCGCCTACGCCGGCGCGCTGGAAAGGGTTCAGGGGTCAGATACGACGACCATCACCGCGGCTGCCACGTCGTCAGCGGCCTCGAACGGACTGGGCAGCGGCACCATCGTCGTCAACACGCCGCCAACCTCGGGGCCGAACACTGGCAAGAAGGCGGTGGAGGTGATCCTCAACCAGAACCTCGACCGGATATTCACCTCCATCTTCACCCAGACCAAGGTGCCAGAACAGGCGAGGTCAGTCGCGCTAATCACGGACGCTTCAAAGGCCTGTGTTCTGGCGCTAAATCCCTCAGCCTCGAAGGCGGCGCTGTTTTCCGGCAACACGAGCGTTAAGCTCACCGGCTGCTCGGTCATGGCGGATTCGATTGCCAGCGACGCCATCAAGGTGCAGGGCTCGGCAGGCCTGCAGGCCGACTGCCTCATCTCTGCGGGCGGCATTTCGCTGAACAACCCGGTGACCACGGTTTGCAAGTCACCGATCACCGACGCGCTGCCCGTCTCCGATCCGTTCGCCAGCCTGCCGGCACCCGCTGCTACCAACCCCTGCCAGACCATCAACAACGGCAAGCAAGCGCAAACGCTCCAGCCCGGGACCTATTGCAGCGGCATGAGTCTGAGCGGCACCGTCACGCTTTCCCCCGGGGTGTATGTCGTCCAGGGCAATATGAAGATTAATGCCAACGCGGTTGTTTTAGGCAGCGGCGTGACCATCTTCATGGCCGGCAGCAACACCGTAAGCATTAACGGCAACGCCACCGTGACGCTGAGCGCGCCCACCTCGGGCACCTATTCGGGAGTGCTGTTCTACGGCGACAGAGCAGGCAGCAGCGCCTCCAGCACCTTCAACGGCACCGCGACTTCGCTGTTGACCGGCGCCATCTACTTTCCCAAACAGCAGGTCAGCTATCTCGGCAATTTCTCTGGCGTGAACGGATGCACGCAGGTCGTCGCCGACACTATCCAGTGGTCGGGCAATTCGACCATCAACCAAGACTGCTCAAGCTTGGGGATGAAGGACATGCCGGCCGCCCAGTCGGTTGCCGTGGTCGAGTAAATCAGCGGGACGATTGAGTATACAATCCTCGACAGACAGGCACGATCACAGAGTTGTAAGTCGTTTAGGCCTCGCCTTTTAGGTTTAGCCTCCAGAGCGGAGACTCGCGAAATCGATATTCTAACCGCTTCGCCGGGAATGGTCTTCGCCCCGCAAAATGAGGGCAACATGGCGAATTCAAAAGCTCTTTTCTGCAATGGACGCCGAAGTCTTGCGATTAGCCTTCCAAACCGAAGTCCGTGACAAGAAAATGCCCGAAGGTGAGTGGCGGCCGTTAGCCGAGGCGCTTGTCCGGACCTACACAGGGTCTCAGTCCATCGATCCTCAATTGCTGGATTGGATCGTCAGAAAGTAATGCCTCGTCGCGAAACTCCACTGCAAATTGCAGAGCCATGGCAGAGAAGGCGCGGCGCTGATCGCTCCCAGCGCACCCTCATCGACAGGTTGGCCAGGGACGGTCACCCGACCGACGAAGCGCAAGAATTCCTGAAGAACTTCTTGGAGGCCGAGGCGGAGCACATCGCTCATTTGCAGCGGCTTTTCAATTCAAACTGATCGGTGCGGTTACGCTGAAAGGTGCCCGGCTTGTCCTCTCTTGGCGGAGATGGTTCGGCTATGGAGCGTTGAACAAGCCGGGCAATGCGCTGGTTAGAGCGGTGGCGGGCTCTAAGGCCTGCGCAGGGTGAGAATGGCTGATTTGCTATTCAGCTTACAATTGCGACCTAGGTCTGATCGGCGCGGCGCATAGGTCCGATTCCCGCAACAGATGGTAAGTGCACGGCATCAGTCCCTTCTCGCCGGGAAGCGCGGCCGTCTGCATCGTTGGTGAAGAGGAAGATTCCAAAGCCATTCTGCTGCCGATGAAACCTAGTCGGGCCGGTCCGCTTATCATGGTGACACAGGATTTCACGGACCGGTCCGAGCCCCGCGTTGGGGCGGAGCAGCATATCTCAGCCAGACAGAGGCCAGGATTTCAAGATCGTTAAAACCTTCGAGCATTGACGGCGTTACGCTTCGCACGCGTGCAGCAGGAGGATGCCATTTGAGCAAACCAATAGAAAGCCGGCAAAACAGCTTCACGGCACCCGAACTGGCCGCAAAATTCGGCCTGACCCTCGATCAGGCTCGTGTCGTTATCAGCTCCAACGGCCCTTCGCGACACGGATGCGAGATCGGCGCGGCAGCGTTTCGCAATGCCCTCAAGATGCGAACCGGGCGAACGGCGCGATCGCCAGGTGTCATCACTTCACCCGAATCGACTCACGACAAGACCACCGCATGAAATGATCGCGAGTTGTCTTGAGCGCCGGCTCGTTGGGATAGAGTAAGAGGCCCGCCACGAAATGGCGGGCCTCCTACGGTAGCCGAAGTGGAATTCGGCGCCCGTTTTGATCCGGGGGTGTGGATCGCCTTGACACTTAGAGCAAACGGCGAAGCGAGACGATTTACAACTCTGTGATCGTGCCGGCCTTAGGCGCCCACCGCCCTGAAGAGACAGCGCGCTCCCGCCCAACCGTCTGCAAAGATGCACGGGAACGAATTGTCCCGAATGGCGTTTCTACAGGTTTTTTCTAAAGAGGGCTGGGGATGAGAGAACTGCCGCTGGGCACAGCTATCGCCGAGGGCAACGCCGGTGACGACGCGAAGTTTGACTACCGCGATTTCTTCGAGAACGGTGCCGTCGCACTGCACCTGGTCGGCACAGATGGCGTGATTCTTCATGCCAACAAGGCTGAACTCGAGATGATGGGCTATCCCGCGGAGGAATATGTCGGCCGGCACATCGCCGAGTTCTATCGTGACCGCGACGTGATTGAAGACATCCTGGGCCGCCTCTGCCGTGGCGAAAAGATCGTGAGGTATCCGGCGCGCGTGAGAGCCTCCAACGGATCGATCAAGCATGTCGAAATCACGTCGAGCGGCCATTTCCGCGATGGCAAGCTGATCAACACCAGATGCTTCACCGTCGATGTAACAGACCTGGAGCTTGCTCGCGGCGAGGTGAGGCGCAGGGAAAGCGCCTATTTCCAGATCCTGGATGCGCTTCCCATGGCCATCTACACGACTGACGCGGAAGGGACGATCACTTACTACAACCGCGCCGCAGCAGACCTCGCGGGCCGGAAGCCCGAAATCGGCAAGGACAAATATTACGCCACATTCAAGCTGTTCACGCCTAACGGCAAGGAACTGCCTCACGACGAATATCCGATGGCGATTGCGCTCAAGGAGAACCGGCCCGTATACGACCGGCGGGCCATAGCCCAACGCCCGGATGGGTCCTTCTTCCCGTTCCAGCCCTACCCGACACCGATACAAGACGAGGATGGCAATCTGATCGGTGCGGGCAATATGTTGCTTGACCTGACGGAGCGCGACCGGGCCGAGGATGTCCGCAATCGTCTGTCGGCCATCGTGGAATCCTCGTTCGATGCCATCGTCAGCAAGGATCTGAACACGATCATCACGAGCTGGAACCACGGTGCCGAACAGCTGTTCGGCTACACGGCCGAGGAGGCCATCGGGCGGTCCGTGACGATGCTGATACCAGACGACCGCCAGGATGAAGAGCCCCGCATCATTGAACGGATCCGCCGCGGGGAACGGGTCGACCCCTTCGAAACGGTACGACAGCGAAAGGACGGCAGCATTGTTCCAGTCTCGCTGACGATATCGCCTGTGCGCAATGCGGCCGGGCAGATCATCGGCGCTTCGAAGATCGCCCGGGATATCACGGCAACGAAGGAGCATGAGCATCGCATTCGCATGCTGATGCGCGAGGTCAACCACAGGGTCAAAAACCAATATTCCGTCATTCTCTCGATGATCAGGGAAACCAACAAGCGGGCGGACAATCCCACAGCTTTCGAACGGCAGGTTCGTGAGCGGATCATGGCCCTGTCACGCTCGCATGATCTCCTTGTCAGCGGCGACTGGAAGGGAGTGACGGTCTTCGAACTCCTGCTGTCGCAGGCTGAGCCGTTCGGCAGCGAGGGACGTATCTCCATGTCCGGGCCGACCATCGTTCTCAACCCCAATGCGGTTCAGCATATCGGCATTGCCTTCCATGAACTGGCCACCAATTCAGCCAAATACGGCGTGCTTTCGGGAGACGACGGAGCGATTTCGGTAAGCTGGGAGATTTCGGGTTCAGGAGCTCAGCGGCTATTCCGGCTTACGTGGAATGAGACAGACGGCCCAAAAGTTCAGACCATTGGACAGGGCGGATTTGGATCGGTGGTGCTGAAGCGGGTAGCTCCCCAGGCGGTCTTGGGCAGCGGCAACCTGGACTACGGCGACCATGGCATCGTCTGGACGCTGGAAGCCCCCCTGCCGGCAGTGGAGGCTTCGATTGTCAGTGGGGCCTAGAAGGGGAGAAGCGACTCGCAAAAATCTGCGAAATTGCTTAAATATGTCAACTCATCATGGCGGGTTGAGGGATTTGCCATGGAAGCGCCGATAGCTCTCGTCCTCGAAGACGAAATGCTCATCGTCCTCGACGTAGAAGCGCATTTGGCCGAAGCTGGCTTTGCGGTGATAGTGGCGCGGTCCTGCGAGGAGGCCGATCGGCTCCTCGGCGATCTCACGCCAAATCTGGCTATAGTCGACGTCGAGCTGGCGGACGGCTCATGCAACGCTATCGCCGGCACACTTGCGGAAAGAGACGTGCCATTCATAGTCCATTCCGGAACCCCTCTGGATGAGAGGACCGACGTGTTCCGCAAGGGCCATTTTCTCCTGAAGCCGGCCTCCATGCCGAAGCTCGTCGAGATTGCCAAGGCGATGGTCGAGAACTGAGGGCTATTCGACACCCAGGTGGACATTAGGCCTGCTGTGACACTCACCGGCCCACCGCGGCACGGCGGCATTGAGCCCGAAACTAAAAGACCGCGGCCGGGGTCAACGGGTAAAAGTTGGCCGTGGTCTCGACCGTACACTGACAAATTTTAATGCGCTTCCACCCTCGCGGACGCATTCTAACCATTCGTCCTCCTGAGCTTGCCTGGAGTGCTTTGTCAATAGTCAGCAATATGCGATCAGGATCGATTGCTACCACCCGGTTAGCGAAAGATGGACTAATTTCATTCATAGTCATCGCAAGTTACCGATGCCGAGGACCACGCTCCCACCAACACACTGGACTTCAGAGCGGCCGGTCTGCCTTAGGCACGAAGCAGTCAGGAGAGGATGACCGCCAAGCTCTCATCCGACCTTAAGAGCAGCTAATATGCCGGGAAACGGCGATGGCAAAGGCGCTGCTTGCCGGTATGCGTGATCGTTCCATTCGCGAATATTCGCAAGACTTCCAATACTGAACTCGGCCCTTTAGAACCGGCACTGCCGACAGTGGATATCCGATCACATCATAATTGATTGCGGAATTCACACGCTTGCCGCACTCTTTGCGCTTGGTAGCTTTCAAGGAGGAAAGGCTATGTTGTATCCGGGCCAGGTCGTCACGAGTGACGAACTCGAAATGCTTACCCGCGTATACAGGAGCATCAGCCAGGAGCGGGGTATTCCCGCAAACAGTCCGCGTTGCGAGAAAGTTGCCGTCCACATCTTCAAACTCTTTATGAACGGGCTGACGGAGGAGGATGAACTCCTGTTTGCCGTGCGTAATCGAGGCCCGCTTGTACCGGCCGACCAGATCGAGCAGGCGCACGTGAACTAGCGGCTATCGTTCCGGCACAGGATCTCATTCGACTTGGCACGCCCAAGACCTCGACCACCGGAACCGATTACGATCTGAAGACGTGGAAGCTCAATGCCGGCGTCGACGGCCTGCTGCATGAGAGCGAGGCCGGCATCCTGCTGGGCAGCAGCCTTGCCGCCGATTGAGTTAGGGTCCAAGGAGACAGACAGAGCCTCAAGGTAGCGGCCGACGCAGCGCCTGGATGAGAAAGTCTTTATATCGGGACTCTTACCGTCGGCCCGCGATGGACCACACTCTCGAGCCCTAGAACAGTTGGACCAACGGTCATCTGCCATCCAACCGGTGGACAAGTCGGACGCCTGGTCCCCCACCATTCTCCGGTATGAATTCGACGCCAGCTGATTCAAGAGCGCGGCGAAGAGCTTCGACAGTAACTTGGTTGGCCCGAAGGGGACCCGATAGCGGTTCCAAGCGCTTTATGGTCGCGGTTGAAACTTTTGATGCTAACGCCAGTTTCTTCTGATCCCATTGCAGCAGAGCCCGTGCCGCCCTCAACTGCTCACTCGTAATCATCGATTATGATTCCTATGGCATCATATGATGCTAAAAGAATTGAAAGCGCTTCCTGCATCATTTATGACTGTTCGTTGTAAAGCGGCCGAACAGGGTGGTGCGACACCCTATTCGGCCTGACCACAACCCAAGCTGTTAGGAGCTCGGATCATGGCTGATTCCGACAATACCACGCCTTTGTCTTTCGTCACCCGGCGGCGGCTGATGACGCAGATCGTTTCGGTGGCTGGATTGTGGCCATTTGGCGCTCGGGCGCGAGAGGATATTTCGATCAAGGGTCGGCAGGACGATCCAGCTCTTCGGTTGTGTGAGAGCTGGCACGAGGCTCACAGCTCGACCTTGGCGCTGTGCCAGAAACAACAGCAGTTGGAGACATATCTCGTCAAAGTGATCGGGTTTCCCTGTGCTAAGATGCAGCTTGCCGGCGGCGGGGAAAAGACGGTCCACTCCGTCGAGAGTCTCGACGAACTCTATTCTCCCGAAAACGAAGTGGCATGGGGCAGAGCGTTTTCGGAGCTAGAGGCACATCAGGCGCGCTGGGACGCTGCTGATGCCGAGATCGGGTTTTCGAGAACTGACGAACTAATACAGAGGGCGGAAGCGGCGGAACAGGCGCTCATGGATGACCTGCCGCTGACTCCGGCATGCTCCGTTGAAGGCGTCTTGGCTAAGCTCTTGGTTATCCTGCGCTACGGTGAACATTGGGAGGATTCAGACGAATTCCCCTGGCGTCACATCCGGTCGGTGCTCGATGACCTTGCCCGCTACCATCACATTGATCCGACAACCATCATCGCTTCATGCGCGCAAGGAAGGCATCAGGAGTGCAAAGGAAGCGCTGGCGTATCGGGGATTTCGCCGTAACGGCGATCGCGTGGGTGTGCTCTGGCGGCCATTGCGGAGACGACATAGGGAATCACCTTGGTTTTAAGTGTTCGAGTGTCTGCAACTGCTCTCACCAAAACCAGTTGGAACGCACGATAGTCCCGGTCAACGGGTGTCCCTTTAACTGAGCGCTATCGCCTCTCTCGGCGATTAGCTGGGAGACGAAACCGCCCGGCGCAAGTCATTGTACGCTGTGGCCCTACGACATCAACTTTGTGCTTTCCTTCGCCGTCCGAAGGACTCTGATGGCGGGTCGATCCACCATTGGGAGAGCGACCGCGATGGCAGAGGAAACCAGCACTGGGCCGAAGGCGTTGGTTCCGGCGAACGACAATGGCGACCTCGTGAGCCCAGAGGGGCGCTCCGAACTCACGGCGGCGGCCAGGATGGACCGGGTGGTTCTGGATATCGCCCGGCTGATCGGCCGGCAATTGGCGCGGGAAGCATTCGAGGCGGGGCCGGCGGCGAACGACAATCGGCCGGGCCGCCGAGAGGGAGAGGGCAGGGGGCAGGATGGCAGCCCCCTTGGGACCAGGAGAGAGGATCTGCCGCCATGACCCGTGTCGCACTCTATGCCCGCTATTCCTCCGACAGCCAACGGGATGCCTCGATCGAGGACCAGTCGAGGCTGTGCCGCGAGCAGGCGGCGCGCGAGGGTTGGAGCGTGGTGGGAACCTATCAGGATGCTGCGATCTCAGGCGCCAGCACAGTCCTGCGGCAGGGCATCCAGCATCTGATACGCGATGCGCAGCGCGGCCGCTTCGATGTGGTGCTGGCCGAGGCGCTCGATCGCATCAGCCGCGACCAGGCGGACGTCGCCACTCTCTTCAAGCATCTCAAATTCGCCGGCGTAACCATCGTCACTCTGGCCGAGGGCGAGATCAGCGAACTGCATGTCGGCCTCAAGGGCACGATGAATGCCCTGTTCCTGAAGGACCTTGCCCTCAAGACCCATCGCGGCCTGCGAGGCAGGGTGGAGAAGGGTAAGGCCGGGGGCGGGCTGTGCTACGGCTACCGGGTGGTGAAGAAACTCGATGCCGCAGGCGAGCCCGTCCGTGGCGACCGCGAGATCGTGCCGGAGGAAGCGACCATCGTGCGCCGCATTTTCCGAGAGTTCGCCTCCGGCAAGAGCCCCAAGGCGATCGCCGTCGACCTCAACAAGGAGAACATTCCCGGTCCGCTCGGCCGGCACTGGGGCGATACCAGCGTGCGCGGGCATGTGATCCGGGGGACCGGCGTCATTAACAACGAGCTCTACACCGGCGTGCTGGTGTGGAACCGCCTGCACTTCGTCAAGGATCCTGCCACTGGCAAGCGCGTCTCTCGGCCCAATCCGCCAATCAAATGGATCCGCACCGAGGTGCCGCACCTCAGGATCGTCGAGGATGAATTGTGGCAGGCCGTGAAGGAGAGACAGAAATCCATCGCCAGCCAGTTCGAGGCGGTGGCGATCGCCACGCGCAAGGCCCGCGCCAGGAAGCTGCACACGATGAAACGGCCGGTCTCTCTGCTTTCCGGCTTGCTTACCTGCGGCTGCTGCGGCGGGCGCTACGGGCTGTTCACTCGCGATCGTTATGCCTGCCTGAACCACCAGCGCCGCGGCATCTGCGACAACGGCCGTACCATCACCCGCGAGAAGATCGAGCAGCGAGTGCTCGCAGGCCTGAAGGAAAGGCTCGTCTCGGCCGATGCCGTGGCTGAAGCGATCAGAGCTTATGCTCAGGAGACCAACCGCCTCAACCAGGAGCGTCGCGCGCAGAGCGAACAGGACCGCAAGGCGCTCGACAAGATTGAGAGCGCCATCGCCGGCATCATGGCCGCGATCGAGGATGGCCTGTACCAACCTTCGATGAAAGCGAGAATGGAAGACCTGGAAAAGCAGAAGGCGGAGATCATCGCGCGTCTAGCCGAGGCGCCCACTGACGTGCCCAACCTGCATCCCAACATCGCGGTTCTCTACCGCAAGCGGGTGGAGCAGTTCACGCAGTCGCTCGACGACCACGAGGACGGACGTCCCGCCGCCGAGGCGTTGCGCTCGTTGATCGGAGAGATCGTGCTCACGCCGAGCGACAAGCGCGGTGAGGTGCATGCCGAGCTACGCGGCGAACTCTTCGGGATCCTCGAAATCGCCAAAGCTGGCCAAAATCAAAGGCCTGACAATGTTATGACAAAAGGGGCATCGGGTCCCCGCAACCAATCTCAAAAAACGCCCGCCTCACGCGGGCGTGCTTGTATCCAGCTCCGCTCCCCGCAATCAGAGACTGGTGCGCAAACCAGGCCCTAAGTAATGTTAGCCGGCGGAGCTTAAACTCAGCTGGCTTGCGCGTCGCACGCATCTCGCGAGTGCGGAGATTCTGAAGCGACCGCATCGCGTCCTCGACCGGCCCGGCCTCAGACGCTCTCCAGATAGGTCTCGATCTCGAAGTCGCTGACGTTGAGGGCGAAGGTGTTCAGCTCCTGGCGCTTGCAGGCGACGAAGGCGTCGCGCAGCACGTCCGGGAAGATCTCGGCGACACGCGGGCCGGCCTCGAAGGCGGCGATTGCCGAGGCCCAGTCGGGCGGCAGCTTGGCGAGCGTCAGTCCCTGACCCTCGCCGCCGGTCGGCTCGCCTGGCGAGAGCTGGCGCTCGATGCCGATCAACGCCGCGCCGAGAATCGCCGCCAGCACCAGATAGGGATTGGCGTCTGCGCCGGAGACGCGATGCTCGATGCGTCGCGCGGCCGAAGGGCCGCCAGGAATGCGGATCGCCACCATGCGGTTTTCATAACCCCAGGCGACGGCGGTCGGCGCATAGGATCGCGGCCGCAGCCGGCGGTAGGAGTTGAAATGCGGCGCGAACACCAGCGTGCTCTGGGCCATCGCGGCGAGCAGGCCGCCGACGGCGTGGCGCATCGTATCGGAGCCTTGGTCCGAGCCGTCGTCGAAGATGTTGCGGCCCTCTCTGTCGAGGACGCTGAAATGGACATGGAAACCATTGCCGGCGCGCTCGCCATAGGGCTTGGCCATGAAGCAAGCGGCAAAGCCGTGCTTGCGGGCAATGCCCTTGACGGTGCGCTTGAAGAGCACGGCGTCGTCCGCGGCGCGTAAGGCGTCGGGCACATGGTTGAGATTGATCTCGAACTGGCCGACGCCGTTCTCGGCGATGGCGGTATCGACCGGAATGTCCTGCATGCGGCAGGCTTCGTAGATATCGTGGATGAAGGCTTCGAAATCGTCGACCTCGTCGATGGAAAGCGCCGCGTCGGAATCGAGGCGCCGCCCGGTCACCGGCGAGACCGGGCCGACGGGCCGTTGCGAGGTCGGGTCGACAAGGTAGAATTCGAGCTCGGTCGCGGTGACGGGCGTCAGGCCGAGCGCGGCGTAGCGGTCGAGGATGCGGGCCAGCGCCCGGCGCGGATCGCCAAGATAGGGAGCGCCGCTGTCATCCGCCAGCCAGACCGGCAACAGCGCCGTCGGATGCGCCGTCCAGTTGACGGGCAGGATGCCGCGGCCCGTCCAATGGCAAAGCCCGTCGGCGTCGCCGGTCGAGAACACCTGGGCGTTGCCTTCGATGTCCTCGCCCCAGATGTCGAGCCCGATGGCGGAGTAGGGCATACGCAGCTTGCCTTCGAGCGCCTTGCGCGCCTGCTCGACCGGAATGCGCTTGCCGCGCATGATGCCGTTCAGGTCGCACACCGCAGCCCTGAGGCTCTGGATGTCCTTCCTGCTGTCCAGCCACTTCAAAACGTCCGCAATCGCATCGCTCAATTTCCAGCCCCCTTTCTGGGTGCTGTAGCCCTGCCGGCTACGATATCCAATTTTCAGCTTGTGAGTTCGTGAAGGTCAGCGCGGCTGGTGCCGAGCGGGTTTCCTTCATTTTTTCAAGTCACTAGCCGGGATATCGGGAGGCATTTCGGGTCCGCTTTGCGCGATCTGCGATCGCAACATAGCTGGCGAGTGGAGGAAAGCCAAGGGGCATTCGAGCAGTCGTTACTGGATAGGATGCAGCTGAAACCATTGATGCCGGCGCGAAGGATCGCCAACATCCCGAATGCTAATGCCGCTGTTTCGGGAACCTGATCTGCTCCAGGATGTGCGTCGCGCCTTCGGCGATATCGCGCACGATCGCGGCTCGCGCCCTTTCGCCGTCGCGGGCCTCGATCGCCGCCACGACTTCCTCGTGATAGTCGATGCCGAGAATGCCGGCGAGGTCGTCCTCGAAGCCGATGCGCAGATTACGCAGGAAAGGGCCGACCTGCATCCACACCGTCTCGATCAGGAAGATCATCTGCTCGTTGCCGCAATGGCGGTAAACCCCGAACTTGAAGTCGTGGTTCTTGCGCAGATAGGCGTCGATGTCGCCGCTGCGGGCGGCCTGGGTGAGCTCGGCGCAGAGACGGCGGATCGCGCGCAGGTTGTTGCCGTTGATGCGCTTTGTCGCGAGCTCGGCGGCCGTGCCTTCCAGGACCGTGCGCACGGCGGTCAGCTGCTGGAAGCGGTCGGCCGAAAGCAGCGGCACCTCGACGCTGCCGTTCGGCATCGGGCTCAACGCCCGCAGCGCCTGCAGCCGCATGAAGGCGCTGCGAACCGGCATGTCGCTGGTGCCGAGTTCCTTGGCGAGCTTGCGCGAGGTCAGCTTCTGGCCGGGCTGGAGCTGGCCTGACATCAGCGCCCGCACGAGTTCCAGATAGACTTTTTCATGCAGGGGCACTGTATCGAGGGCGGTCAGTCCGAATCGTGTTTTGTCGGCCATTGGCTCTGCGCTGCCTGATCCGTCCTGAAATCTGTTTCGTCACTCGATCCGACGCCGGGATAGCCGGCCGGCCGTTTCGGCCGCACGATAGACGTTCATCGCGAGCTGCCGCAAGGCGGCCGGGGTTGCTATCCGATCCGCGCGTCGATGATCTCGACGAAGCGGGCGAAGAGACCGGCCTGCGACTTGATCTTCAGCTTGCGGTAGATGTTGCGGCGGTGGACCTTGACGGTTCCCGGCACGATGCGCAGCGCCCTGGCGATCGATTCTGTGGAGTGCCCTTGAAGCACCAGGTCGACGACCTGCTTTTCGCGCGAGGTCAAGGACAGGCTCTTCCAGATATGCGCCCGGTCGTGTTCGTTGGTCATCGCGATGGCATCGCCGGATGGCTGGGCCGCAACCTCGTCGGTGGGCAAAGCCGGCCAGCGCTGCTTGCAGAAGCCGATCACCGCCGGTGCCATGTCGCGCAGCAGCCTGGCGTCGGCGGTTCCGAACGGACCGGTGGCGCGCAGCCGCATCAGCGACAGCACCAGCGCGTCCTTGCCGACCAGCGGCACGAAGAAGCCGACCTCCTCGGCAAGCCGGGTCTGGCTGTAATAGGAGCGATAATATTCGCTGGCATAGAAGCGGTCCGGCGCCAGCTCGCGCATGCGCCAGAAACCCTCCTTGCGCTCGACCGCGGCGTGATGGAAGGGGTCGAGCAGATAGGGCCCTTCCTGATAGAGCGCGACGAAGATGTGGCTCTCCGCCGGCGAGAAGGTCTCGAACAGGAGCGGCGGCCGCGCGGCGCCGCGATAGCCGAAGATGACGCAATGGTCGAAGCGGACATGGCCGCGCAGCCAGCCGACGATCGCCTTGCCGAAATTGTCGCCGCCGGTCTCGCGCGCGGCGGCTATCACCGCAGCCAAGGCATTGTAGTCGTCACTGCGGGAGGCGGCCAATCCATACCCCTCTAAACGATAAAATCGGCTAAATATACCACCTGCGAGGTATATACTAGGCGCCATTGGCTCTGCTAGCGTCATGACATTGCCTCATGCTGTCGCTGGAGCCCGTGGCTTGACTGCAGTGCCCGATATCGAATTTCGCGCGGTCACCAAGCGCTATGGCGCGGTCACCGCGGTGAGCGGCATCGACCTTGCCATCCCGCCCTCCGCCTTCGTCGCGCTGCTCGGTCCTTCCGGCTGCGGCAAGACGACGTGCCTGCGCATGATCGGTGGCTTCGAGCAGCCGAGCGAGGGTCAGGTGCTGATCCGCGGCCGTGACATGGCCGGAACGCCGCCCTACCGGCGCCCGGTCAATATGGTGTTCCAGCAATATGCGCTGTTCCCGCATCTCGATGTCGAGGAGAACATCTCCTACGGGCTGCGCCAGGCGCGGCCCAGGCTGTCGTCGCGCGAGATCAGCCAGAGGGCGGGCGAGGCGCTTTCAATGGTGCAACTCACCGGTTATGGCCGCCGCAAGATCCACGAGCTGTCCGGCGGCCAGCAGCAGCGCGTCGCGCTCGCCCGCGCGCTGGTCAACAAGCCGGCGGTGCTGCTGCTCGACGAGCCGCTGGCGGCGCTCGACAAGAAGCTGCGCACCGACATGCAGATCGAGCTGCAGAACCTGCAGCGCGAGATCGGCATTACCTTCGTGCTGGTGACGCACGACCAGGAGGAAGCGCTGTCGATGAGCGACTTCGTCTGCGTCATGAATGGCGGCCGCGTCGTTCAGCTCGGGCAGCCGAGCGAGATCTATGACGAGCCGGCCGACCTGTTCGTCGCCGATTTCGTCGGCAAGACCAATCTCTTGAGCGGCAAGGTGGCCGGGCTTTCCGGCGACCTCGTCGACATCGCGCTCGCCGACGGCACGGTGATTGCGGCGCGCAAGCGGGTGCCGCTCAGCCGGGGCGAGGCGGTATCGGTCAGCCTGCGGCCGGAATCGCTTAGCCTCTCGCCAAGCGAAGGCGCCCTGCAAGGCATCATCCGCAACCGCATCTTCCTGGGCTCGACGGCGGAGTACGCGATCGAGGTCCAGGGTATCGGATCGCTGCTCGCCAAGGCCGATCACGTGACCGGCCAGGGCAATCTGTTCAAGCCGGGCGAACCCGTCGCCATCGGCTTTGCCGCCGGAGCGCCGCTGGCGTTTCCGCACGCCAACAATAACGGGACCAACCAGAGGGAAGACCAAAATGCCGAAATCCTATCGTGACGGACTGCCGATAAGCCCCGATAAATTCGTCGATCAGTTGATGCGCCTGAAGCGCGGCTCGATCAGCCGGCGCGACTTCCTCGGCCTCACCGGCCTCGGTGTCGCCACCGCGGTGATGGCGCGCGAGCTCGGCATCATGCCGACGCCGGCCTTTGCCGCCGAAAACCTCGGCGACCGCATGTCGATCGCCACCTGGCCGAATTACCACGACCCGCAGACCTTCGAGAATTTCAAGGCCGAGACGGGCGTTGCCGTGGAGGTCAACGTCTTCGGCTCGAACGAGGAGATGCTGGCCAAGCTGCAGGCCGGCGGCTCGGGCTGGAGCCTGTTCGTGCCGACCAATTACACGATCTCGACCTACAAGAAGCTCGGCATCATCGAGCCGCTGGACATGGCGAAGCTGCCGAATTTCGACGGCAAGTCGGAAGATGCGCGCTTCACCGCCGAAGGCACGATCGACGGGACGATCTATGCCGTGCCGAAGAACTGGGGCACGACCGGCTTTGCCGTCAATACCAAGAAGCTCGCCAAGCCGATGACGAGCTGGAAGGAGTTCTGGGATACCGCCATGGCGGAAGCCGACGGCCGCACAATGGTGCATGACTATCAGCTGACCACCATCGGCAATGCGCTGAAATATTACGGCTACTCGTTCAATTCGCTGAAGCAGGATGAGCTCGCCAAGGCCGAGGAACTGCTGCTCAAGGTGAAGCCGCATCTGTTCGCGGTGTCGAGCGACTACCAGCCGGGGATGCGCGCCGGCGATGCCTGGATGACGATGTGCTGGACCAATGACGGCGCGCAGCTCCATCGCGACATCCCCGAGATCGCCTACGTGCTCGGCAAAGAAGGCGGCGAGATCTGGACCGATTTCTACGCCATTCCGAAGGACGCGCCGAACAAGCCGGCCGGTTACGCGCTGCTCAACTATCTGATGAACCCGAAGGTTGCGGTGAAGGAGCATCTTGCCAATGGCGCGCCCTGCACGGATGCACGGGTCAACGCGTTGCTGCCCAAGGAAGTGCTCGACAATCCGATCCTCTATCCTGCGGCCGACCTGTTGAAGCCGCTCGAGTTCGGCGCCGCCGCGACGCTGACCGATCCGGGCCGCGCCGAGCTGATGGCGCGCTTCAAGTCGGCTTGAGCAAGACCGGTCACAAACCCGATCCTGACAATGCGACCGGCGGACGAAAGTCCGCCGGCTCCCAACCGGCTTTCCCGATGCGCCGCAGTCTCTTCCGCAAAAATCTCGTGACGGCGCTGCTGCTTGCTCCGGCGGCGCTGTGGCTGGTGATCTTCCTGGTGCTGCCCTTCGTCGCCATCGCCATCTTCAGCGTCGGCGAGCGAGCGCCCGAAGGCGGCTACCAGGCAGCGCTGACCTTCGCGCAATATGCCAACCTGCCCGCGCGGGCGACCGCCTTCTGGAACACGATGGTGCTGGCGCCGATCGGCGCGCTGGCCTGCCTGCTCGTCGCCTATCCCGTCGCCTACTACCTGGCGCTGCGCGCGCCGCATCGCTGGCGGCTGATCCTGCTCGCGATGATCGTCATTCCGTTCTGGACCAGCCTGCTGATGCGTACTTATGCCTGGATGTACATCCTCGGCGGGCGCGGCATTCCGGCTTTGCTCGCCTATGTCGGCATCGAGGATCTGAGGCTGATCAACACGCCAGGCGCGGTGCTGCTCGGCATCGTCTACGGCTACCTGCCGCTGATGATCCTGCCGATCTATGTCAGCCTGGAGCGGCTCGACCGCCGCCTGCTGGAAGCCTCCGCTGACCTCGGCGCGACACCGCTGTCGACCTTTCTCGGCGTGACGCTGCGGCTGTCGCTGCCGGGCGTCATGACCGGCTTCTCGCTGGTGATGATCCTGCTGCTTGGCGAATATCTGATCCCGACGCTGCTCGGCGGCGGCAAGGTGTTCTTCATCGGCAACGCGCTGGTCGATCTCTTCCTGCAATCGCGCAACTGGCCGTTCGGATCGGCCATCGCCATCACGCTGGTGCTGGTCTCGGTCGTGGTGCTGATCGTCGCCAACCGCATCTCGACCCGGTTGTCGGGCGCACGCCGGGTGGACCTGATCTGATGCGCGTCTTCGTCGTCGCCGTCTTTGCCTTCCTCTACCTGCCGATCGTGCTGGTCGTGCTGTTCTCCTTCAATGCCGGCCATCATGCCAGCGAGTTCACCGGCTTTTCCGTGCAATGGTACGGCAAGGCGCTGTCCAATCCCTTCCTGGTCGAGGCGCTGAAGAACAGCCTCTTCATCGCCACCACCAGCGCGCTGCTCGCGGCTTTCTGCGGTACCGCCGCGGCGCTCGGGCTGCAGCGGGTCGGCGCACGGACGCGGGCGCTCTTCGATGCATTGCTAGGCGCCGCGATCGTCGTTCCGGGCGTGGTCATCGGCATCTCCACGCTGGTCGCGCTGGTGCAGCTCTTCGCCGTCGTCAATCCGTTCCTCGCCTCGCTGTGGCCGACCGACCAGCCGCCGAAGCTTGCGCTGGGCTACGGCTCGATCATCGCCGCGCACGGCTTGTTTTCAATGGCGCTGGTGACGATGATCGTCGGCACGCGGCTTGCGAGCCTCGACCGCAATCTGGTCGAGGCATCGAGCGATCTCTACGCCACGCCGCTGACGACATTCCGCTCGATAGTGCTGCCGCAGATCATGCCGGCGGTGATTGCCGGCTTCCTGCTCGCCTTCACCTTCTCCTTCGACGATTTCATCATCGCCTTCTTCGTCGCCGGCGCGCAGACGACGCTGCCGATCTATGTCTTCGCCTCGATCCGCCGCGGCGTGACGCCGGAGATCAACGCCATTGCGACGATCGTGCTCTGCGCGTCGGTCCTGCTCGTGCTGCTGGCGCAATGGCAGCTCGGCCGACGGAAGCCATCGCCTTGAGAGACACAGCCATGATCTTGAAAGACCGTATCGCCGTGGTGACTGGCGCCGGGTCGGGCATCGGACGCGCCGGCGCGATGATCATGGCGCGGGAAGGAGCGTTCGTGGTGATCGCCGACCGCGACCCGGTGGCGGGCGAGGCCACTGCTTCAGACATCCGCGACGCCGGCGGCCGCGCCGAGGCCGTCGCCACCGATGTCGGCGACGACAGGGCCGTCGAGGGCCTCATCGAGGGAACGCTCGACCGGCACGGCCGGATCGACATCCTGCACAGCCATGCCGGTATTCAGGTCGGAGGCACGCTGACCGAAGTCGGCACCGATGGGATGGACGCCTCCTGGCGCATCAATGTGCGGGCGCAGTTTCTGGCGGCCAAGACGGTCATGCCGGCGATGATCGCGCAGGGCGGCGGCGTCATCCTCAACACGGCCTCCAATTCCGGCGTATTCTACGATCGCGAGATGATCGCCTATGCCACCTCCAAACATGCGGTGGTGGCGATGACCAGGCAGATGTCGCTCGACTACGCCAAGCACAATGTGCGCATCAACGCGCTCTGCCCGGGCTGGGTCGACACGCCCTTCAACGCGCCGTTCATCGCGCAAATGGGCGGACGCGATGCGATCGAGAATTATGTCCGCACAAAGATCCCGATGGGGCGTTGGGCGAACCCAGAGGAGATTGCCGAAGCCATCCTGTTCCTCGTCTCCGATCGCTCGTCCTTCATGACGGGACAGGCGCTGGTCGTCGACGGCGGCGAGAGCATTGGCTGATCTGGTCCAGCAAAGCGGGCTTGCGCCGGCAGCGATGATGGTTCAAATCATCGGTTCCACACTTTGTTTTCACGCAATTCCGGACGGAAAACTGCTCACATTTTTCCTGGAATTGCTCTAGCGAGACCCATCATGCAAGCTGCAAAACAGCAATACCGCGCCAGGCATTTGGTTGCCTCCGGTATTTCGTTTGCGCACGTCGGGCTTCGCTGATCATGCGCTGCTGCCGCCACGAGAACCTGCAGCGCGCGGAGGAGACGAAGGTCGGCTCGCATGTCGTTCGCGACGGCTGGACCGAAGGGGTGCAAGGCGCTCCGCACCCGGCCCTTCGGCCGGTCATCAGGCGGGCGTCCGTCCTCGGATAACGCAGCTTAGATAACGCCCTACCGGAACGGACATGCCCGCCGAAGCGATCTCTCCTTCGTACGGACATGACCAATGCCTGACAATCTGAACACCTCATTTCCCGGCGCGGACACGCAAAGCTGGTTGAAGACGCATGCGATCAACGAGGTCGAATGCTTCGTGCCGGACGTCAACGGCGTGCTGCGCGGCAAGACCTTGCCGGTCGCCAAGTTCCTGAAGTCGCTCGACGACCGCGCGCTCTATCTGCCGAGCAGCGCCTTCCTGGTGGCGATCGACGGCCGCTATTCCGGCTCGATCGACGAAGGCTTTGCCTACCAGGATCCGGACATGTGCATGGTGCCGGACGTTTCGAGCCTGTGCCTTGCGCCCGGCAGCGCCGGCAAAGCCTATGTTTTCGCCGATACCTTCCACATGGACGACCGGCCCTGGATGGCCTCGCCACGCCATGTGCTGAAATCGGTGCTCGGCCTTTACGAGCAGCGCGGCTGGCGCGCGGTGATGGCGCCAGAGCTCGAATTCTATCTCACGGCGCCAAATCCCGATCCGGATCGCCCGATCACGGCGCCGGCGGGGCGCAACGGCCGGCCGGAAAGCGTGCAGCATCCCTACGACATGCAGGCGATGGAAGAGTTCGAAGCGGTGACGCGGCGGCTCTATGAACACGCCGCCATCACCGGCTTGCCGGTGGAGACGCTGATCCACGAATCCGGCACGGCGCAGCTCGAGATCAATCTGCTGCACGGCGATCCGCTGACGCTCGCCGACCAGGTGCTTCTGTTCAAGCGCCTGGCGCGGCAGATCGCCCAGGCGAACGGCATGCATGCCACCTTCATGGCCAAGCCGATCGCGGCGCAGGCCGGCAGCGCCATGCACCTGCACATGTCGATCGTCGATCGGAAGGGCGAGCCCCTGTTCGCCGGCGAGGACGGCGAGGACAGCGCGATGTTCTCGCATTTCATCGGCGGCCTGCAGAAATACATTCCCGAAATCATGCCGCTGTTTGCGCCGCATGCGAATTCGTACCGGCGCATCCGGCCCGGCCATAGCGCGCCGGCCAACATCGAATGGTCGCACGACAACCGCTCCTGCGGGCTGCGCGTGCCGCTGGGCGGGCGTGCCGCGCGCCGCATCGAGAACCGGCTGCCGGGGGCGGACGCCAATCCATACCTTGCCATGGCCGGCTCGCTGATCGCCGGCTATCTCGGCATCGAGGAGAAGCTCGCGCGCTCTGAAGAGGCCTTCGGCAATGCCTATAAGAGCAAGAGCACGCTGCCCAAGACGATGGAGGAAGCGCTCGACCGCTTCGCCGCCTGCGAGCCCGTGCGGGCGCTGCTCGGCGAGGATTTCTTTCAGACCTATCTGCGCGTGAAGAGCGTCGAGCTCGACCTGTTCCAGAGCGTCGTGACGTCCTGGGAGCGCGACCACCTGCTGCTCAAGGTGTGACCATGGCTTCGCGTTCGACGGGTTTCAATTCCGGTCTCGATATCGGCAAGTCCTATTATGTCGCCACCGCCAACCCGGCGCCCGACCATCCGGCGCTTGCGGGTGATGTCGAAGCCGATCTGGTGGTGGTGGGCGGCGGCTGCACCGGCCTTTCGGCGGCGCTGCATGCGGCGGAGCGTGGTCTTAAAGTTGTGCTGCTCGAAGGCGGCAAGATCGGCTGGGGCGCCTCGGGCCGCAATGGCGGCCAGATGATCCCCGGCCTGCGCAAGGGCGCCAGGGGCCTGGTCAAGTCCTTCGGGCCGGAACGGGCGAAGGCGCTGTTCGACCTCGCCTTCGAGGCGCGCGGGCTGGTGCTCGACATCATCGAGCGCCACGGCATCGAATGCGATTTGCGTCAGACCGGCCATCTGGTCGGCGCCGTCACCAACTCCGATGTGCGTGACTTCGAGGACGAGGCCGAATGCCTCGCCAAGGTGATGAACTTCACCGATGTCGAGATCCTGTCGGCGGCCGAGGCGCGGCGGATGGTCGACACGCCCTATCAGGGCGCGGTCTACGAAAGGCTCGGCGGCCACATGCATCCACTCAACTACACGCTGGGACTTGCCCGCGCGGCCGTCGCTGCAGGTGTCGTCATCCATGAGAACTCGGTGGCCGTCCGGCTGGAGCGCGAGCCTTCCATCCGGGTGTTCACCGACAAGGGCTCGGTCCGCGCCAGGCATGTGGTGCTGGCCGGCGATGCGCTGCTCAAGGGGCTGGAACCGCGCGTCAACAGCCGCATCATGCCGGTCGGCAACTATATCGTCGCCACCGAGCCCTTGGGCGCGCGCAACGTCATCCCGGCCAATGTCGCGGTCTCGGACACGCTGTTCGTCGTCAACTACTACCGCATGTCGGCGGACGGCCGCCTGCTGTTCGGCGGCGGTGAGCGCTACACGCCGTCGCCGCCGGCCGACATCGCCGGCTTCGTGCGGCCGCATCTGGAAAAGACCTTTCCGCAGCTCAAGGGCTGCCGCATCGACCATGCCTGGGGCGGGCTGGTGTCGATCACCACGTCGCGTCTGCCGCATGTCGGGCACTATGGCGAGGTCTATTTCGCGCATGGCTATTCCGGCAAGGGCGTCATCTTGTCGACGCTGTCGGGCAAGCTCCTGGCGGAAGCGATCACGGGCGATGCCTCGCGGCTCGACCTGTTCTCGACGCTGACGCCGCTGCCTTTCCCGGGCGGCACGGCGCTACGCGGCCCGCTCTATGTGCTCGGGATGCTGTGGTATGCGATGCGCGATCGGCTCCGACACTGACTGGTTTCCTTTCCCCGGCGTGGCTAATGTCGCCACGCCGGGGAGTGACAAGGAAGTGCGATGAACATCGAGTCGGGTCGACTGACCAAGAAAGAGCGCCATGAGCTGATCCTGTCGGAGGTGCGGCGCTCGGCTTCGATCCGCATCTCGAAGCTGGCGCGCCGGATCGGTGTCGCCGGCGAGACCATCCGCCGCGATCTGATCGAGCTCGGCGAGGCCGGACTCATCAACCGCACCTATGGCGGCGCCACCATTTCGCTGGTGACGTCGGAACCGGTGATCGCCGAACGCGGCCTCATAATGGTCGAGGAGCGGGCCCGCATCGGCCGCGGCGCCGCCGGACTGATCGAGAAGGGGTCCATCGTGATGATCGATGGCGGGTCGACAACCTACGAGGTCGCGCGCAGCCTGTCGCAGCTTGGGCGGGATCTGACCATCATCACCAACTCCGTCGGCGTGGCTTCGGTGGCCGGCGCCAATCCGGGCTTCCGCGTCATCCTTTGCCCAGGCACATATGACAGCCGCGAGGCGGCGGTGCTCGGCGAGGACACCGTCGAATTCGTGCGCCGCTACAATGCCGATATCGCCATCATCGGCGCGTCGGCGCTGAATGCCGAAGGGCCGAGCGACATGATCTCGGGCGCGGCGGCGGTGAAGCGGGCGATGATGGCACGATCGCTGTCGACGATGCTGGTCGTCACCAACGACAAGTTCGGCCGCAGCGGTCTGGAGCGCATCTGCGCGCTGAGCCAGATTTCCGACGTCGTCACCGACAGCGAGCCGGCAGCGGAGCTGCGCGCCGCGATCGACGAGGCGGGCGGCGAGCTGCACGTATTCGCCGAATAGACAATCGGCTTTATCGTTTTGTTTTGCGCAATTCCGGACGGAAAACCGCTACGCACTTTTCCTGGAATTGCCTTAGATCGTGATGGCGTTTCGCTGAATCGCCCTCACGATCTAACTCTTTGTTGGAGCATGATCTTTCTCCGAAAACCGGTTCCCACTTTTCGGGATCATGCTCTATCTCCTTGTTTTTACGCAATTCCTGGCGGAAAACCGCTCACACTTTTCCTGGAATTGCTCTAGGCGTCGCGGTTGGTCAGCACGATGTGGCAGCAGCCGGAGCCGTGGCCCGGCGTCCAGGTGACATTGGCGAAGCGCACGCCGGTTGCTTCGAACAGGCCGCGGTCGAAGGCGCCGGCGATGCGGCAGAGCGTGGCAAGTTTCTCCTCGCCGACGCCGGCCTCGACCCAGGCGTCCTTCAGCGGGCAGCGCTTGACCTTGAAAGCGATGTGGCCAGGCCCGCGCTCGACATCGGTCGGATACATGCGGCCGCCGTCCGGGCTGACGGCGAGGAACGCCTCGCCGATCGCCGGCGCGTCGTTGGGGCCGAAACCGGCGAAAGCGGCCGCCGCGACTTCCCGGCCGCGTCTCTCGATGGTCCGGATCATCACCGCCTCGGCCTGTTCGGCGCCGAGCTCCGCGGTCAGCTCGTCGAGGAAGAGACGATAGAGATCGGCGCGGTTGCGGAAAGCGGAATCGAGTTCGCGCGACAGTTTCTCGGCCCTGGCGGATTCGGGATAGGTCATGGTGCGTCCTGATCTTGTTGTTTGACCATGGTCTTGTCCGCAAATCGGTTGCCACTTTGCGGGATCATGGTCGGTTGCTGGTCAATCTTGGCGTCGCCGCCACCAGCGCCTTGCCGATCGCCGATTGCGGACTGGCGATGACGGCGCGGGCATCGCCGCTTTCGACGATCCTGCCGGCGTCGAGAATGACGACGCGGTGCGCCACGGCACGGATGACGCCGAGGTCATGCGAAATGAACAGATAGGCGATCCGTTCCTGCCTTTGCAGGTCGAGCAGCAAATCCAGGATCTGGCCGCGCACCGAGACATCGAGCGCCGACACGGCTTCATCGAGCACGACGAGCGATGGCCGCGTGGCGATGGCGCGGGCGATCGCCACGCGCTGGCGCTGGCCGCCGGAAATCTCGTGGATGGCGCGCGTGGCAAGGCCGGCATCGAGGCCGACGCGCTCCAGCAGCGCCGCGACGCGGCGTGGACGCTCGGCACGTGTGGCGATGCCATGGATGCGCAAGGGATCGTCCAACACGCGCGCCACGGTGGCGCGCGGGTTGAAGGCGGCGAGCGGATCCTGGAATACCATTTGCAGGCGGGCGCGGCGCGCTCGCAGCGCCGCGCCCGACAAAGCGCGGAAGTCGGCGCCTTCGAACTCGATTTGACCGGCGTCGGGCTCAATGAGCCGCAGTACCAGCCGCGCGATCGTCGATTTGCCGCTGCCGGAGGGGCCGGCGAGCGCCAGCGTCTCCGCCGGACCGATCTCGAAGGACGCATCGTCGACTGCCGCGAACGGTTTATCGCCGCGACGATAGCGCTTGGTAAGACTGGAGACGGCAAGCACCGTCATGCCGAGGCGCCTTGCCGGCCAAGCAACGGTTCGGCATCAAGGCCGAGATGGGCATCGAGCAGCGCGCGCGTATAGGCATGGCGCGGCGCCTCGATGATCTGGCGGGTCTCGCCGAGCTCGATCAACTCGCCATGGCGCAGCACAGCGATGCGATCGGCAAGCGAGGCTGCGAGCGCGATGTCGTGGCTGATGAAGACGAGCGTCATGCCGTCTTCGTCCACCAGCCTTCGGATCAGCGAAACGATCTCCGCCTGGACGATGGTGTCGAGCGCGCTGGTCGCTTCGTCGGCGATCAGGAGTTTCGGGCCGGCAGCTATTGCCGCGGCGATGGCCACGCGCTGCTTCTGGCCGCCGGAGAGCTGGTGCGGGTAGGCGCGGAGTGCCGCGTCCGGGTCGGGGAGGCGGACGCGTTGAAGCAGGGTTTCGGCCTTGGCGTAGGCTTCAGGCCAAGTCAGTTCGAGATGGGTTCGGGCGACTTCGGCGATCTGCTTGCCGATCGGCATCACCGGGTCGAGGCTGGAAGAGGGGTCCTGGAAAACGAAGCCGATGTCGCGGCCGAGGCGGGGGATGGTATCGCGAGGATGAGAGGTTTGCGATTTCGGTATCGGCCAACCGATGCTTCCGCCGATCACGGCGGTCCCCGCCAGCAACCCCGCGACCGCCAGCGCCAGCGTGCTTTTTCCGGAACCACTTTCGCCAATGATCGCCAGGCGCTCTCCAGCCTCCACATTCAGGCTGACGCTCTTCAGCGCCGGCATCTCGACACCATCACGCCGATAGGCCACCGACAGATCGCGGATGGACAGCAGCGCGGTCACGACAGGCTCCTGCGCACCGCGGCGCTTTCCACCACGCCTTCGCCGGCGAGGTAGACGCCGAGCACGGTCAGCACAAGCGCGACGCCAGGCACGACCGACAGGAAGGGCGCGGTGCGCAGCACCGTACGCCCCTCGGCGATCATGCCGCCCCAAGTGACGCGGTTGGGGTCGCCGAGGCCGAGGAAGGAGAGCGCCGCTTCGGTGAGTATCGCCGCCGCCACGATCACCGCTGACAGCGCCAGCACCGGCGGCAGGGCATTTGGAAGCACCTCGCGAAAAGCAATTTCCAGTGGATGCATGCCGATAACGCGGGCGCCGGCGACATAGTCGCGCTCGCGGATCGACAGCACTTCCGCGCGCGCCACCCGCGCCGGTCCGGTCCAGGCGCCGAGCGCGATGGCCGCGACGACCACACCGAGCGAAGGACCGACGATGCTGACGAAAGCGAGCGCCAGCAGGAAGCTCGGCACGGTCTGGAAGGCATCGGTGACGCGCATCAGCACTTCGTCGACAAGGCCGCCAGCGAAGCCGGCCAAGGTGCCGACCATCGCGCCGATGAGGAGCGCGGCCGCCGCCGCCGCCAGCCCCACCGCCAGCGAGGTGCGGGCTCCGTGGAACAGCTCGGCCAGCACGTCGCGCCCGAGCCGGTCGGTGCCGAGCGGCAGCGACCAGTCCTGGAAAGGCGGCAGCAGCGCCGGGCCGGCGATGGCCTGCGGGTCGCCGGGAAAGAGCAGCGGCGCCGCTAGCGTCATCGCGGCCAGCAGGGCGAGGATAAGCGCGCCGGCGATCGCTTCCGGCGTGCGGAAGAAACGGCGCAGGCGGTTCATGCGCTTGCCTCGCCGGCGCCGACGCGCGGATCGAGGATAGCGTAGGCGAGATCGACCAGAAGGTTGATGACGACGACCAGGACGGCGCTGACCAGGATGATGCCGAGCAGCAGCGGCGTGTCGCGTCCGGCGACGGCCTCCTGCGCCAGCCGGCCAAGGCCGGGCACGGCGAAAACGCTTTCGATGACGACGCTGCCGCCCAGCATCTGCGCCGATTGCAGGCCGAGCATAGTGACCAGCGGCAGAAGTGCGTTGCGGGCGACATGGGCGAGCACGATGCGGCGGCGGGGCAGTCCCCTGGCGCGGGCGGCAAGCACGAAATCCTGCCGCCAGGCCTCGGCCATGCCGGCGCGCATCATGCGCAGATAGAGCGCGAGATAGATGAAGCCGAGCGCCGACACCGGCAGCACGAGATGGACGGCAATGTCGGTGGCGCGGGAAAATCCGGTTTTACCTGAGGCGATGGTCTCGATGCCGCCGATCGGCAGCCAGCGCAAATCGACGGCGAAGACGACGATGAGCACGAGGCCGAGCCAGAAGCCCGGCACGGCGTAGAGCGCCAGCGAGCCGATCGACAGGAAGCGGTCGCGGAAGCTGCCGGGTCGGGCGCCGGTATAGATGCCGAGCGCAGAGCCAAGGCCGAAGGAAAGCGCGGTGGCGCTGCCCATCAGGATCAGCGTGGTCGGCAGGCGCTCGAGGATGATTTCGCGGATCGGCCGCGAGAAGGTGACGGATTGGCCGAGATCGAGATGCAGCAGCGCCCAAAGGTAGTTTGCCAGCCGCGTCAGCTCCGATTGGTCGAGGCCCCAGCGATGACGCAACAATTCGATCATGCCGGCATCGCCGCCGGTCGAGACGATATAGGCGTCGACCGCGTCGCCGGGAGCGGCTTCGAGGAGGAGGAAGCTGCCGATGACGACGATAAGGAGAACGAAGATGCTGCCGACGAGACGGCGGCGCAGGAGGTTGAAGGCGCGGGTCATGGAGAAAAGACGCTGCTCGCAACCCTTGGCGGCCGCGCTCTACGGCGCCCCCCTCTGTCCTGCCGAACATCTCCCCCTCTAGGGGGAGATCAGCCGTCACATCGACTTTCGCCAATTTCCGACGCCGCAGGAATGAGCGAGGCGCAAGAACTGCTAATCTCCCCCCAAGAGGGGGAGATGTCCGGCAGGACAGAGGGGGACGCGAAGGAACTGTCATTCTCCGAAGCTGAGCACCCCTACTGTCGAACCGCAAGGGCAGGATCAACCCGCCAAATAAGTGTCCGCCCAGTTCGACACCGCCCAGCGCGGGTTGTTGGCGATGTTGCCCACGGTGTCGCGGGCGACGCTGATAAAACTCCATTCGGCGACGTTGATCAGCGGCAGGTCGGCCGCGACCTTCTTCTGGAACTCCTTGTAGAGATCGGTGCGGGCGGACGTGTCGAGCGTCTCCGATGCCTTCGCGATCAGCGCGTCGAGCTCGGCGTTCTTGTAGCCGCCCTGGTTGGAGAAAGGCACGCCGTCGGGAATGCCGCTCTGCACCAGGATGGTGGTCGAGATCGCCGGATCGCCGCGGAACACCGGCGGGCCGACGGCGAGGTCGAAGGCATGGTCGGTGTAGACCGCCTTCATATGCGCGGCCGCATCGTTGTTGACGATCTCGGCCTCGATGCCGATGACCGCGAGCGCCTGGCGCAGGTAGTCGCCGAACTGCTTGGTCTCGTTGAAATAGGGCGCCGGCAGCAGCTTCAGCGCAAAGCGCTTGCCGTCATCGGCTCGCTTGTAGCCGGCTTCGTCGAGAAGCGCATTGGCCTTGGCGAGGTCGAAGGGATAGGTCGGCACGTCGGCGGTGTAGAATTGCGGGTCGTTTTTCGGCACCGGGCCCGTCGCGGTCGCGGCGTAGCCGAGAAAAATCGTCTTGACGACGAAGTCCTTGTCGATGGCATGCGCGATCGCCTGCCGCACTTTCAGATCGGCCAGTTCCTTGCGGCGGTGGTTGATCTCGACGACGAGCTGGTAGGTCAACCCCTCATAGCCCTTGGTGATGACCTTCAGGCCGGGCACCTTGGAGATGCGGTCGAGATCGGCGAGCGGCACGGCGGAGAAGGCGGCGAGCTGAATTTCTTCCGCCTCGAGCGCGGCAGCCGCAGACGTGCGATCGGGCAGCACCTGGTAGACGATTTCGTCGAGATAAGGCTCGTCCTTGCCCCAATAGGCGTCGTTACGGGTCAGCCGGTAATATTGGCCGGCCTTGTATTCGGCGAATTTGAACGGGCCGGTGCCGACCGGCGCGTTGTTGGCCGGATTGTCCTCGATCTTGCCCACCTCATAGATGTGTTTCGGCACGACGCTCGACAGCGCCGGCAGCGCGTTGCGGATCAGCTGGAACGGCGTCGGCTTGGCGAATTTGAAGATTGCGGTCAGCTCGTCCGGCGTGTCGACGGCCTCCAGGTCCTTGAACACGGTGCGGCCGAGATTCTGCAGCGGCTTCCAGATCCGCAGCGCCGAGAAGGCGACATCGGCGGAGGTGAAGGGCTTGCCGTCATGCCATTTGACGCCGTCGCGCAATTTGAAGGTCACCGACAGGCCGTCGGCGGTACCCTCCCAGGAAAGCGCGAGCCGCGGCTGAAGCCCGTCCTTGCCGTCGAAGGAGGCTTCGGCCAGCGTCTCGACGATCTTGCTGGAAATGAAGAAGACGCCGTTGGAGGCGACGATGGCCGGGTTGAGGTTGCGCGGTTCGGAATCGGCGGCCAGCACGAGGCGGCCGCCCTTCTTCGGCGTCTGCGCGAGGCCGATGGCCGGCAGCGCGGTCGAGGCCAGCAGCAGCGCCGAGCCGGCCAGCAGGCCGCGGCGTGAAATCGTCAATTCGGACATCGCTCAAACTCCCCTCTTCGCGCCGTCGGGGGCGCGGCAATCGGGCGATTATGGCCCTTGGCAAAGGTTTCGCCAGAGACGGATTTGGCGCATCATGGCTTGGCTTTGAAATTTCCGTCCGCTGGACCACCCAGCTAAAAGGAGTTCCGATCTCATGATCTGGTAGGACCAGATGGTGAGGAGCGGGATTGAACCTCGAATCGAAACCGCCTTTTGGCGCGAAAGTGATCAATTCTGGCTGGACCAGAGTGGCCAAAATGATGCAGATTTGGCCGACAGCCATAATTCATGACAATTCGGCGCCCTTGCAGCCGATGAAAATCAGGGAGAGGCAGATGAACATCGCTCCGGGCAAGACCGAGGTCAGCAGCGTTCCATTCGACCAGGCGCGCGTGGACCGGCTGATGGAAGAGGCCGGCATTGACGTGCTCTTCGCCACCTCCAAGCACAACACGCAATATCTGCTTGGCGGCTACAAGTTCATCTTCTTCGCGGCGATGGATGCGATCGGCCACAGCCGCTATCTGCCGATCGTCCTTTACGAGAAGGGCGGGCCCGAGCATGCGGCCTATATCGGCAACAAGATGGAAGGCGGCGAGCACCAGAACCATCCGTTCTGGACGCCGACCCTGCACGCCGCATGCTGGGGCACGCTCGATGCCGCCAATCTGGCGGTGGAGCATCTCAAGCAGATCGGCAAGTCGGCGGCGCGCATCGGCATCGAGCCGGGCTTCCTGCCGTCCGACGCCTATGCGCTGGTCCGAAAGGCGTTGCCGGATGCCAAGCTGATCGATGCGACCGGCATGCTTGAGAGCATGCGCGCCATCAAGACCGAGGCGGAGCTGGAACAGCTGCGCATCGCCTCCGAGCTGATCACCGACTCGATGCTGGCGACGATCGCCTGGGCGCGCGAAGGAACAACAAAGACCGACATCATCGAGCGGCTAAGGCGCGAGGAGACCAATCGCGGCGCGCATTTCGAATATTGCCTGCTGACGCTGGGCTCCAGCCACAACCGTGCGGCGTCAAGCCAGGCGTGGAAGAAGGGCGAGGTGCTGTCGATCGATTCCGGCGGCAATTGTCACGGCTATATCGGCGACCTTTGCCGCATGGGCGTGCTCGGCGAGCCGGATGCCGAGCTGGAGGATCTGCTGGCCGAAGTCGAGGCCGTGCAGCAGGCGGCCTTTTCCAAGGTCAAGGCGGGCACGCTGGGCGGCGACATGATTTCGCATGCGGAAAGCGTGCTGAAAGCCTCGAAAGTTGCGGCCTACACGGATTTCTTCGCCCACGGCATGGGGTTGATCACGCATGAGGCGCCGTTCCTGATGACCAACCATCCGGTCGCCTATGAAGGCACCTATGCCGCCAAGCCGCTGGAAAAGAACATGGTGCTGTCCGTCGAGACGACCATGCTCCACCCGACGCGCGGCTTCATCAAGCTGGAGGACACGGTCGCGGTGACGGAGAGCGGCTACGTGATGTTCGGCGACCGCGGGCGCGGGTGGAACAGGGGCGGGACGGTCTAACCGAAATAGGCCAGCACTGCTATTTTTAGGCTTGGTATGACCACGAGTTCGGATTCTCGCGCTCTCGTGAAATAGGTTCCCGGACGTTTCATCGCCTCCCAGATGGCTTTATCCATGGCGTTCGAATTGTTCATGCAGGTCAGAGATAGCGAGAAAATACCTTCGCCGCCGACCCAGCCTTCGGGAATGGGCGTTTCCTGCCATTCCGCGTAACTGTGATAATACGCTTCTCGCGTATCTTCCAAGTAGCCCCGACCCTGGCGGGCGCTCAGAAAGAAGGACAGACCTCGCTGCTTTATCGCCGAGACTGTTTCATCTGTCAGGCTAAAGATCACTCCGCCGCATGCTTCGCGGGAAAGTATCGTCGCGTCACTTCCTCTGGTGACTATGCCATTAACCTGGATTGGTTCGGGTAAGGCACTCTCGTAGAAAACCCTCTGGTAGTGTTCCCAGGCAATCCAGATTGATAGCGCAGCTACGGCCGGAATTATCATCAAGTACCGGCGCAAGAGCATACCCCCTTCCTGGTCGGCGATAACCGGTGGAATCGTTTCAAAATTCGGTTATTCGGAGGCGCTGATTTGCAGATTTCTACGATGTTGAACTTTCTCCGCCCGGCGGCAGCAGCCTGAAATCCGGCAGGGCGCGCAGCGCCAGTTCCGGGCCGGCGGGCGAGTAGACGACGAAAAGCTGCATCGGCTGGTCGCCGGTGTTGAGCGTCGAGTGAAAGCGGCTTTCCGGCACATAGATGGTGCAGCCGGGACCGACCTTCGCCACCACCGGATTGCCCTTCTCGTCCTCGACCATCTGCTCGCCATGGCCCGAGATGACGAAGATGATCTCCTCGGCGCCAGGATGGTTGTGGCGGGTGTGGCCCCTGCCGGGCGGCAGGTCGACGACGCCGCCGGAAAAGCGCGCGGCGCCGTTCACTTCCGGCGCGACGGTCAACGACAGTCTGCCCCAGTCGAAGCCGAAGGCGCTGACATCCTTCGGGTAGACGAACACCTTGCTCCTGTCGGCCATTGAATCATCCCTTCCTTTTCGCGATCGTCTTGAAATCCGCCGTCTGCCTGGCGATTGCCGCTTCGGCCGGCAGACGCTCCATCGAGCTCGCGCCATAGAAGCCGTGCAGTCCCTCGCAGCGCTCGAGGATATAGCGGGCGTCGTCAGGCATCGAGATCGGCCCGCCATGGCAAAGCAGGATCACGTCCTTGCGCACCGAGCGCGCGGCATCGGCTATGGCGTCGATCTCCACCACACAGGCGTCGAGCGTCTTTGCCGAGGTGGCGCCGATCGAGCCGCCTGTGGTCACGCCCATATGGGCAACGACGATATCGGCTCCGGCTTTCGTCATGGCGCGCGCCTCGTCCGGGTTGAAGACATAGGGCGTGGTGAGTAGGTCGAGCTTGTGCGCCTCGGCGATCATGTCGACCTCGAGCCCGAAACCCATGCCGGTCTCCTCGAAACTCTGGCGCATGGTGCCGTCGAACAGGCCGATGGTCGGAAAATTCTGCACGCCGGAAAAGCCCATCGTCTTCAGCTCGGAAAGCAGCAGCGGCATGATGACGAAGGGGTCGGTGCCGTTGACGCCGGCCAGCACCGGCGTCTTCTTCACCACCGGAAGCACCTCATAGGCCATTTCCTTGACGATCTCGTTGGCGTTGCCATAGGCGAGCAGGCCGGCGGCCGAGCCGCGCCCGGCCATGCGGTAGCGGCCGGAATTGTAAATGATGATCAGGTCGATGCCGCCGGCTTCCTCGGCCTTGGCCGACAGGCCGGTGCCGGCGCCGCCGCCGACGATCGGCACGCCGTCGGCGATCATCTTGCGGAATTTTTCCAGGATCGTTTTGCGTGGGATGGCAGCCATGCTTGTCTGTCTCACTTGTTGGCGATGTCGAGAAAAGCCTCGGCCGCGGCCTTGGCGAAGGCGGGATCGTTGATGTGCAGCGGTAGGCGCCTGACGGTGCGGTCTTTCGTCGGCACGATCGTCCGCTCGATCGCGTCGAACAGCGCTTGATCTGCCTCCGCGTCGAAGAAGGCGCCGCCTTCGATATCCAGCGCCGAGACGCCCTTTTCCGGGATCAGGAAGCGGACAGGACCGTCGCATCGCGCGAGGCGGCCGCCGATCCATTCGCCGATCCGGCGGCATTCGTCGGCCGTGGTGCGCATCAAGGTGACGTTTGGGTTGTGCTCGTAGAACAGCCGCCCACGATATTTTTCGGGAACGGTCGGCGGCGCCCAGAAATTCACCATGTCGAGCGCGCCAACCGAGCCGACATAGGGCAATTTCGTACGGGCGATGGCGCCGAAGCGATCGTCGGTTGCCGGCAGCACGCCGCCGAGCAGGAGATCGCAGACCTCGGTCGTGGTGATGTCAAGGACGCCGGCAAGCAGGCCGCTGTCGGCGAGCTTCTCCATCGAGCGGCCGCCTGTGCCGGTGGCGTGGAAGACCGTGCAGTCATAATCGGCGCGCAAGCGCTCGACGATCGCGGTCACGCAAGGCGTGGTGACGCCGAACATGGTGAGCCCCAGCGCCGGCTTGCCGGCGGCGGCCGGAGCCGGCTTCGCCGCCATGCCGGCGATCGCCTGGGCGGCATTGTGCAGCACCGTGCGGGAGAGCCTGTTCAGTCCCGCCATGTCGGTCACCGACGGCATCATGATGATGTCGGAGACGTCGACGTATGGCGCGGTATCGCCGGAGGCCAGCGTCGAGACCATGAGCTTCGGCAGGCCGAGCGGCAGCGCGCGCATGCCGGCGGTGACGATCGAGGTGCCTCCCCCGCCGCCGATGCCAATCACGCCGGCGACGTCGTCGCGCGAGCGAATGAAACCGGCGAATGCGGCGGCCATGCCGGCAACGGCGGCGCCGCGGTCATTGGTCCCGAGCACCGCTCCGGCTCCCTCGGGATGATGCGCGGCGACTTCGCTGGCCGGGATATCCACCGGGACGGTCGCGCCGCGCGTGCCGATATCGACACGCACGACCGCGCCGCCGGCAGCAGTGACGGCATCGGCCAGGAAGGCAAGCTCCTCACCTTTGGTGTCGGCGGTGCCGACCACATAGATGCGCTTCATGCGCGGTTCCCCGTCGTCGGGCATGGTCGGCTTTGCCGCCTGCCTTTCTTGCCCACCTTTGAGCTCCTCGGCGAAGGCTCGTCGCCAGTGGGGACCTATCATTGCCCGGCATTGCGCCATTGCAAATTTTTGAGACGCGCGTATCGTATTGATATGGATGTCTCACGTCAACAAGCCGTCGCCAAGGATGAGGCCGCCCAGGCGCCTGGCGTCGAGAAGGGCGCGCGCGCCCGCACCAGGCGGTTGATGCTGGAAACGGCGACGCGGCTGATGCAGTCCGGCATGACACCCTCGGTCAGCGAGGTCGCGGAGGCGGCGGAGGTGTCGCGCGCCACCGCCTATCGGTATTTCCCGAGCCAGGCGGCGCTGGTGCAGGCCGTGGTCGATGAAGGGCTCGGCCCGATCCTCACTTGGAAGTCGGCCTCCGACGATGCCGAACGGCGCGTGGCGGATCTGTTCGCCACCGCGATGCCGCGCATCGAGGCCTTCGAGGCGACATTCAAGGCGGCGCTGAAGCTGTCCCTCGACCAATGGGCGCGGCGCCAGGCCGGCACGCTCGGATCCGAGCCCGCCTTCACGCGCGGCCATCGCGTCGACCTGCTGAAGGATGCGATTGCGCCGCTCAAGGGCCGCCTGAAACCACGCCAGTTCAGGCGCCTGGCGCAGGCGCTGTCGCTGGTGTTCGGCGTCGAGGTGGTCACGGTGCTGAAGGATATCTGGGGGTTGAACAGCGCCGAAATGATGGCGGTCGCGCAATGGGCCGCGGGGGCGCTGGTGCGCTCTGCGATGGCGGAATCAGAAGCAAAATCGGCAGGAATGTCGGCGACGCCAAAGGCGCCGGCCATTTAAATCTGGTTCGACCAGATTGCGGGGCCGGGTGCGAATGTTAATTGTGGCAAGCAGCTCATGACAATGGTCTTGCGTATCGCAGAGTAGGAAAAACAAGGGAAAACAGCCAGATATCGTAAGGATTGGCGCTTTCGACTGCTTTCGGTCGCTGAAGAAAGCGCTTGACGCCAAGCTGAGATTGGTAATACCAGATATAGCCAAATAAAGCGGATCAAAATTGATGGCCGCGTTCCATTTCCGGCAGGGCGAGGAGGCCTGGAACCGGCAAGGGTGCCATCGCAGGAGGAACTACCAGGGCCGGCTTCGCTGCCGGTTCGCATGACACGATAGAATGCGCACAAGGGAGGAAAACTATGCGCAAGATAGTGACCAGCGTGCTTGCTGGTGTCGGCCTGGCGCTTGCCTGCGGGACATCCGTCCATGCGCAGGAAAAGTCGCTCACCATCTTCTGGGCGGAGTGGGACCCGGCTAACTACCTGCAGGAACTCGGCAACGAGTATGAGAAGGAAACCGGCGTCAAGATCACGGTCGAGACCACGCCGTGGTCCGATTTCCAGACCAAGGCCTTCACCGAATTCAACGCCCATGGCGACGCTTACGATCTGGTGGTGGGCGACTCGCAGTGGCTCGGCGCGGGCTCAACCGGCGGTCATTATGTCGACCTGACCGACTTCTTCAACAAGCACAAGCTCAACGACGTGATGGCGCCGGCGACGGTCAAGTACTACGCCGAATATCCCGGCAACAGCGGCAAGTACTGGGCAATCCCGCTCGAGGGCGACGCCGTCGGCTGGTCATATCGCAAGGACTGGTTCGAGGATCCGAAGGAGAAGGAAGCCTTCAAGGCCAAGTATGGCTACGACCTCGACGTGCCGAAGGATTTCAAAGCGTTGCGCGACATCGCCGAATTCTTCTACCGGCCGGACCAGAAGAAATACGGCATCGCCATCTACACCGACAATTCCTATGACGCGATGGCGATGGGCTTCGAGAACGCGCTGTTCTCCTATGGTGGCGAGCTCGGCGACTATGCGACCTACAAGGTCGACGGCCACATCAATTCCGAGAAGGCGGTCGCCGCGCTCGATGCCTATCGGGAACTCTACAAGTTCACGCCTCCCGGCTGGGCCAAGTCGTTCTTCGTCGAGGACAACCAGGCGATCACCGAAAACCTCGCGGCGATGAGCATGAACTACTTCGCCTTCTTCCCCTCGCTGATCAACGAGGCCTCGAACCCGAACGCCAAGAACACCGGTTTCTTCGCCAATCCTCCAGGCCCCAATGGCGACCAGTTCGCGGCGCTTGGCGGCCAGGGCATCTCGATCGTCTCCTACTCGCAGAAGCAGGACGAGGCAATGAAGTTCCTGGAATGGTTCATCAAGGACGAGACCCAGAAGAAGTGGGCGGCTCTCGGCGGCTATACCTGCAGCGCCGCGGTGCTGAAATCGCCTGAGTTCCAGAGCGCTACGCCCTACAACAAGGCGTTCTATGAGACCATGTTCAAGGTGAAGGATTTCTGGGCGGTGCCGGAATATGCCGAACTGCTGCAGCAGCTCAACCAGCGCATCTATCCCTATGTGATCGGCGGACCTGGCACCGCCAAGGAAACGCTGGACGCACTCGCCGCCGACTGGAACGCAACCTTCAAGAAATACGGCCGCGTGCAGTAATCGACATGCCTCGCGGAGGAGGCTCGAGAGCCTCCTCCGTTTGTTTTTCAAGCATCCGGAGCAGGGTTTTGGCGACCACGATGATCACCACGCTCGACAGGTCCTCGCGGGCCGCGGCGCGCGGCCTCAGCGACATTTCGATCCGCAATCTCTTCATCATTCCGACGATCCTGTTCCTGATTGTCTTCAACATCTTCCCGCTGATCTATTCGTTGGGCTACTCGTTCACCGACTTCCGCGCGTCGACCAATGCGCCGGCCAATTTCGTCGGATTGCAGAATTACCGCGACCTGCTCAACGATCCCTATGTCTGGTCGAACTTCGCCATCACGGCGAAATACGTCATCATATCGGTTGCCGGACAGCTCTTCGTCGGCTTCGGCGTGGCGATGCTGCTCAACCGCGACATACCGATGAAGGGGCTGCTGACGACACTGCTGCTTTTGCCGATGATGCTTTCCATGGCGGTGGTGGGCCTGTTCTGGAAGCTGCTCTACGATCCGTCTTTCGGCATCATCAACTATGCGCTCGGGCTCGGCACTTTCGAGTGGCTGGCCGACCCGAAGATGGCGCTCTACGCGGTCGCGCTCACCGACATCTGGATGTGGTCGCCCTTCGTCATGCTCTTGTCGCTTGCCGGGCTCTCGGCAGTGCCGAAGCATCTTTACGAGGCCGCTGCGATCGACCGGGCCGGGCCGTTCTACACTTTCTTCCGCATCACGCTGCCGCTGGTCGCGCCGATCCTGATGATCGCCGTCATCTTCCGCACCATGGAAGCGTTCAAGACCTTCGATCTCGCCTACATCCTGACCAGCCAGCCGACGGCCGAGCTGATCTCGATCCGGCTCTACAAGATGGCCTTCCAGGAATGGCAGACCGGGCGCTCCTGCGCCATGGCCTACATCGTGCTCATCATGGTGCTGGCGATCACCAACATCTACGTCAAATACCTCAACAAGGTGAAGGAGCGCTGAGATGGCTGCTGTCCGCACTTCTTCCGAGGTCGCCTTCAACCGCGCGGCAATCGTCGCCGTGCTGGTGGTGACGGTCATCTTCCTGGCGCCGATCTACTGGATCGCCTCGACGGCCTTCAAGCCGCGCAACCTCGCCACGACGATCCCGCCGACGGTCGTGTTCCAGCCGGAGATATCGCCCTTCGTCAAGCTGTTCACCAAGCGCTCGCAACTGCGCAGTCCGCCGACGCCGGAAGAGTACGCGGCCGCCCCGTGGTGGGAACGCGTCGTGTTCGACGGCGGTGAGAAGATCGTGCGCGACGGCAAGGGCGCCGTGCAATGGTCGGGCTATCCGAATCGGTTCATGAATTCGCTGATCGTGGCGATCACCTCGACCGTGCTTGCCGTCGGCATGGGCACATTCACCGCCTACGGCTTCTCGCGCTTCAAGGTGAAGGGGGAGGCGGACCTGCTCTTCTTCATCCTGTCGACGCGCATGCTGCCGCCGGTGGTGGTCGCAATCCCGATGTTCCTGATGTACCGGGCCGTGGGACTGAACGATTCCCATCTCGGTCTGATCATCCTCTACACCGCCTTCAACCTGTCCTTCTCGGTCTGGCTGATGAAGGGCTTCATCGACGAGATCCCCAAGGAATATGAGGAGGCGGCGCTCGTCGACGGCTACACGCGCATGGAAGCCTTCTTCAAGATCGTGTTGCCCGAAGCCGCGACCGGCATCGCCGCAACGGCCGTGTTCTGCTTCATCACGGCGTGGAACGAATATGCCTTCGCGCTGATCATGACCAACCGTCGCGCCCAGACCGCACCGCCTTTCATCCCGAGCCAGGTCGGCTCCGGCCTGCCGGACTGGACGGTGATTGCCGCCGGCACGTTCCTGTTCCTGCTGCCGGTCGCGATCTTCACCTTCCTGCTCCGCAACCATCTGTTGCGCGGCATGTCCTTCGGAGCGATCCGCAAATGAGCTTTCGCGCGATCAACGAGAAATATCTGGAACCGGGCTCGCAAATCCTGATGGTGCTGGGCATCGTCGCGCTCTGCCAGCCGTGGAACATGCTACTCCACACCTATGGCGTGACGATCATCCTGATCGGCCTGATCGGCTTCAACGTCACCTCCAAGATCCCGCGCGAGGAGCAGGCCGGCACCGGGCAAGGGGCCGGCCAACAGGTGCATAATGCGGGGGCGCAGCATTGACCCAGATAGAGCTTCGCGGCGTCCAGAAATTCTTCGGCGCTGTCCAGGTCATCAAGGACCTGAACCTCAAGATCGACGACAACGAGTTCATCGTACTGCTCGGGCAATCGGGCTGCGGCAAGACGACGACGCTGCGTGCCATCGCCGGGCTGGAGACCATCGACCAGGGCGACATCCTGATCGACGGCAGGCCGGTGCAGCAACTCAAAGCGGCCGATCGCGACATCGCGATGGTGTTCCAGTCGTTCTCGCTCTACCCGCATATGAACGTCTACGAGAACATCGCCTTCCCGCTGCGCGCGACGCGCAAGAGCAGGAGCGAGATTGACACCGAGGTGCGCTCGGTGGCCAAGACGCTGCAGATCACGGACCTGCTCACCAAGAAGCCCTCGGCGCTGTCGGGCGGCGACATGCAGCGCGTGGCCATCGGCCGGGCGCTGGTGCGGCGTCCGAAGGCGATGCTGATGGATGAGCCGATCGGCGCGCTCGACGCCAAGCTGCGCGAGGAGATGCGCGCCGAGATCAAGCGGTTGCATATCAAGCAGGGCTCGACCAGCATCTATGTGACGCATGACCAGATCGAGGCGATGAGCCTCGCCGATCGCATCGTCATCATGCATGAAGGCGTGCTGCAGCAGGTCGGCACGCCGGACGAGGTCTATTCCCACCCAGCCAACCTCTTCGTCGCGCAGTTCGTCGGCAGCCCCGTGATGAATGTCGCCGAGGCCAAGGTCGCAGAGACCGCCTCGGCCGCTTCGGTCACGGTCGGCAACGCGGCCGCTGGCTTCGAGTTTCCGCGCGCGCTGCTTTCCAAGCTCAACGGCCATGCCGGCGGCCAGCTCACCTTGGGCATCAGGCCGGAGGGCGTGTTGGTGCGCCGCGAGGCGACGGAGGGCTTCCTGCCGGTCGAAACGCAAATCGTCGAGCCGCTCGGCTCCTTCGACATCGTCGACCTGAAAGTCGGCTCCAACATGCTGCGCGCCCGCACCAAGAGCGGGTTCATCAGCGGCGCGGGCGAAAGGGTCTACGCGCGCATCGATCCTTCGCAGGCGCATTTCTTCGACCCCGCGAGCGGCAAGTCGCTCGGAGTGAGACTGTAATGGCCCATATCGAACTCAAGAACATCACCAAGAAGTTCGGTGGCCACACTGCGCTGACCGGCCTCAATCTCGACATCGCCGACGGCGAGTTCTTCGTGCTGCTCGGCGAGACGGGCGCCGGCAAGACGACGACCCTGCGCCTGATCGCCGGGCTCGATAAGCCGACCGAGGGCCAGGTCTTCATCGACGGCGTCGACGTCGCCGATTGGGGGGCGGCAGAGCGCGATGTGGCGCTGGTGCTGCAGCAATACTCGCTCTATCCGCGCTACACGGTGCGGCAGAACCTCGAATTCCCGCTGAAGCCGAAGATCCGCCGGCTGCCGGATGCAGAGATCAAGGATCGCGTCGCGCGCGCCGCCCGCACGCTTCGTATCGAGCACCTGCTCGACCGCAAGACGGACCGGCTTTCCGGCGGCGAGATGCAGCGCGTCTCGATCGGCCGCGCCATCGTGCGCAAGCCGCGCGTCTTCCTGATGGACGAGCCGCTGTCGGCGCTCGACGCCAAGCTGCGCGAGGCCCTGCGCACGGAGCTCAAGAACCTGCAGATGCAGCTCGGTGCCACGTTCCTGTTCGTCACGCATGACCAGATCGAGGCCATGTCGATGGGCGACAAGGTCGGCGTGCTCAACCATGGCCGCATCGTCCAGACCGGCACGCCGCATGAGATCTACAACAATCCGCGCGACACCTATGTCGCGAGCTTCGTCGGTTCGCCGCCGATGAACCTCATCGACGGCAAACTGGTCAATGACCGCGCGGTGATGGCTCCGATGAATTTCGAACTACCGCTGTCAACTGGGGCCAAGACCTTTGGCGGGGGCAGGACGAGCGGCGCGACCGAAGGTCGGCCGCTCGTCTTCGGCATTCGTCCCGAGGATGTCTATCTGGAAAGCGGGGCGCCGGTCGAGGCGCGGGTCCACGATGTCGAGAACCACGGCGTCGAGAAGATCGTGACGCTCAGGGTCGGCGACACGATGCTGCGGGCCACAGTGCCGGCCAGGACCGATGTCGCGATCGAACAGCCGGTGCGCTTTGCCTGGAACCCGGACAAAGTGGTGATGTTCGACAAGGGCAGCGGGGTGAGCCTGCGCCACGCCGGATAGCGATCGGGTTGGCTGCTGCCTTATTGCTTCGGCAGATAGGTCTCGTAAGGCGTGTCGTTGATCAGCAGGATGACGCATTCGGTGTCCGACAGGCAGGCGTCGTCGTGCATCTCGTCGGCCTTCTGCGTCCAATAGGAGCCGGGCGGCAATTCGACCTTGGTGGCTTCGCCGCCCTGCATCTGCCAGTGCGCCCACAGGCCCTTGATGACCACGGCGCGGTAATCGGCCGTATGGGCGTGGACGGGCGCGCGCCAATTGCCGGGAACTTTCAGCAGCGTGCCGGCCGGTCCCTTCGCGCGCTCGCCCCATAGCGGACCAAGCCGCTGCGGCTGGCCCGGCGCCTCGACGGCATAAGGGATCTTGTCGGCGGGCAGATAGCTGTCTTCCAGCGCGAAAGCCCGGCCCGGCAGGATGGCGGCGGCGGCAAGCGCAAGCGATGCGAGACGATTGGGCATGGCGGTTTCCTCCGCCATCGAGCTTAGGCTGCCTCGACCGGCGGGGAATGGCGCGTCGTCCAAAAGATTTGGCAATTCCTCCAACGGCTGCAACTGCCCGCCGGATATCAGGATTGCTCCTCGGCGCCGGTGTGACGGAAATGGCTCGGCGCCACGCCCATCACCCGCTTGAAGGCGCGGCTGAAAGAGGCTTCCGAATCGTAGCCCAATCTCGATGCCGCGACCGAGACCCGCATGCCGTCGCGGGCAAGCCATTGCCTAGCCTGGTGCATACGCACGCGCAGCACGTACTTGGCCGGCGTCTCGCCAACCACGGTGGCGAAGCGCTGCGCGAAGGCGGAGCGCGAGGCGCCCATCATCCTGGCCAGTGCCTCGACCGTCCAGTCGCGCTCCGGCTGCAGGTGGATGGCGGCAAGCACCTTGCCGACATCCGGATTGCGCACGGCGGCGATCCAGCCGGTGGCGTCGCCGCAGCCATTTTCCACCCAGGAGCGGATGATGGTGGCGGCGAGCACATCGGCCAGGCGGGCGAGGATGCCGCCGGAGCCCACCCGGTCCATCGTCACCTCGCCGGCCATCGCGTCGAGCAGGTGCTGGATGCCGGGGGCATTCGCCATCAGCTTATGCGCCTGCATCAGGTCGGGCATCATCTCCAGCAGCGGGTGCGAGCCGTCGAGGTTGAAATGCATCGAGCCGCAAAACAGCAGGGTCTTGCAGCCGTCGCAGCCGTTCGAGACATCGTAGATATTCTCGCACACCGGCTCGATCGTGTAGCGGCCGATCGGCACCGGCGGCACGCCGGGCGCGCTCGCCAGCACATGCTCGGCGCCGCGCGGGATCAGCAGCGCGTCGCCCACCGAGAGCTCGATCCATTCCTTCGCCGGCGAGAACAGCCAGCAGCCCTGCTGTCCGATGAAATGGAAGCGCGCGGCCTTCTGAGCCGGGAAGGAAACGGCCCAGGGCTCGCCCAGCACGCAGCGGCCATAGTCGACACCGTCGAGGCGCAAGCCACGCAACATGTCGGTGAGGGGGTCGCCCGACGTCTCTAAAACGGATTTGGACGAATTGTAATTCATTTCGGCGTTTCTAGCATGGAAAGTCCAGACAGTCACTCCCTATGTTGCACTGCAGCCCAAATGTTGCGCTGCAACTCACCGGAGATTTGTCATGACCGAGCCCGCCACAGGCGCCATTGACGCCGCTGTCCTCGACAGAGCCGAACCAGAAGAACGAAGCGAACCTGCCTGGGGCGCGGTGGTCTCGCTGGCGCTCGGTGTTTTCGGCCTGGTGACCGCCGAATTCCTGCCCGCCAGCCTGTTGACGCGGCTGGCGCAGGACCTCGGCGTCAGTGAAGGTGCCGCCGGTCAGGCGGTGACCGCGACGGCCGTTGTCGGTGCGATCGCCGCGCCGACCATGGCGATCGTCACCAAGCGGCTCGACCGCCGGTATGTGATGTGGATCCTCTCCGTCCTTCTGATCGTCTCCAATCTCGTCGCCGCCTTCGCCTCCTCGCTCACCATGCTGCTTCTCGCCCGCGTCGTGCTGGGCGTCGCGCTCGGCGGCTTCTGGTCGATGTCGGCGGCCATGGCGCTCAGGCTCGTGCCGATGCGGCTGATGCCGCGCGCCATGTCGATCATCCTGACCGGTGTCTCGGTCGCCACCGTCACGGCGGCTCCGGTCGGCGCCTATGTCGGCGACGTCTGGGGCTGGCGCACGGCGTTCATGATCGCCGCGGTCGTCGGTGCGCTTGCGCTTCTGGTGCAACTCGCCACGCTTCCCAGCCTGCCGCCGACGGCCGTGGCGAGCTTCCGCACGCTGGTCGAGGTGCTGAAGCGGCCGATGATCCGCATCGCGCTGCTGGTGGTGCTGCTGGTCGCGTCCGGTCAGTTCGCCGGCTTCACCTATGTGCGGCCGTTCCTGGAGACGGTGCCGGTGATGTCGATCGAGACCATCTCGCTGGTGCTGCTCGCCTATGGTATCGGCGGCTTCTTCGGCAATTTCGCCGGCGCGTTCCTGGCCGAACGCAATTTGAAGATGGCGGTCGGCCTGGCGCCGCTGCTGATCGCCCTGTCGGCGGCGACGCTGCTTGCGCTCGGCGCCTCGCCGATAACGGCGGCGGTCGCCGTCACCGCCTGGGGCTTCGCCTTCGGCGCCGTGCCGGTCGGCCTGCAGACCTGGCTGGTGCGCGCCGCGCCCGACCAGGCCGAGAGCGCCGGCGGGTTGATGGTCGCGACCTTCCAGGTGGCGATCGCGCTCGGCGCCATCGTCGGCGGCCTGCTGGTCGATCATGCCGGTGTTGCCAGCGCCTTCGCCTATGGCGGCGTCGCGACCTTGCTCGCGGCGCTGGTGGCTTTCGCAAGGGGGCCGAAGCAGGCCGCCGAGTAACGGCCCGCCCACTCACTCGGGCACCGGCCCGGCTCTCAGGGGAGCCGGGCCGATACCTGCAGCTTAGGCCGAGCGGCCGTCGAACTCGAACACGTCGATGCCGGCGGTGTCGACATCGTCGAGGCAGTTGATGTTGATGTAGGCCGTCCGCCCGCTGCCTTCGCCGACGTCTTCGGCAAATGGATGGATGCCGCAGGTGCGGCAGAAGCGATGCGCGATCTGAGCCTTGCCGAAAGTGTAGCGGCCGAGGTCGTCGCCCCAGGCGACCAGGCGCAGGCTGCCATGCGGCACGGCCCACAGCAGCGCGCCCTTGCGAGCGCAGATCGAGCAGTTGCAGCGTACCACGCCGCCGATCTCACCCTTGACCTCGAACGCCACCTTGCCGCAGTGGCAGCTGCCTTTGTACAGCATCAGCATCTTCCCATCGCTGGCAGGGTGCAAAGGCACACTTGCCGGGTTATCTCTTCGTCGGCCCAAATCAGGCCGTGCCTGAAAGACGCTGCAACTTTGCAAGGCCCGACATCGAAAATGCAATCCGTCCGCGACCATGTCGAAATCATCCTGTCACGTCTTGCCAATCGCGCGGCCGATGAGAAGGTCTACGTGAAGCTCTATGCCGAGGCTGCGCGGGCGGCCGCTGACGCATCCGACGCCCGCCGCAAGGTCGGTTTGAGCCTCGGCCCGCTCGACGGGCGCATCGTCTCTATCAAGGACCTGTTCGATGTCGCCGGCGAGCCGACGGCGGCTGGTTCTCTGATCCATGCCCATGCGGCGCCGGCGACGCGGGATGCGGCGATCGTGCAAAGGCTGCGGCAGGCGGGCGCGGTCATCCTCGGCAAGACCAACATGACGGAGTTCGCCTTTACCGCGATCGGCGACAATCCGCACTACGGCACGCCGGGCAATGCCGCCGATGCCGGGCTGATCCCGGGCGGCTCGTCGTCCGGGGCGGGCGTTGCGGTCGGCGAGGGCACGAGCGACATCTCGATCGGGTCGGACACCGGCGGCTCGGTCCGCATCCCGGCCTCGCTCAACGGCGTCGTCGGCTTCAAGCCGACGGCGCGGCGCGTGCCCTTGGCCGGCGCCTTTCCGCTGTCGATGACGCTGGATTCGATCGGCCCGCTTGCCCGCAGCGTCGCCGATTGCGCGATCGCCGATGCGATCATGGCGGGGGAAGAGCCGGCGGCCCTTCGTCCGGTACCGTTAGCGACCTTGCGCATCGGCATCCCGCGGGGTGTGTTGTTCGGCGATACGCAAGCGGAGGTCGGCGAGGCTTTCGAGGGCTGCATCGACAGGATCGGACGAGCCGGCGTCCGTGCTGCCGAGTTGCCGATCGACGATCTCGTCGCCGAGATGCGGACGGCGACCAGACGCGGCACGATCGCCTCGATGGAAGGCGCCGAAGTGCATGCCGACTGGCTGGCGAGCGGCGCCGCGGTGCCGGTCGATCCGCATGTCACCGGGCCATTGTCGCGCGCGCTCACCGTTCCCGCCTCGGCCTATATCCGCACGATCCGCCGCCGCGGCGAGCTCGCGGCGGCGATGGCGGAACGGCTGGAGGCTGTCGATCTCCTGGCATTGCCGACCGTGCCGATGGTCGCCCCGTCCATTGCCGCCATGGCCGGCGACGAGGCGCTGCGCGACAGGACCGAAGGGCTGCTCCTGCGCAACACGCAACTCGCCAACCAGTTCGACCTCTGCGCGATCTCGCTGCCGATGCCGGGCACCAAGCTGCCAGCCGGGTTGATGCTGGTGGGCAAGCATGGGGATGATCGCCGGTTGCTCGCGATCGCGGCGGCCGTTGAGGCATTGCTTGGCCGTTGATAGGGATGTAGCGCTGATCGACCCCCACTCCGTCTCGGCTTCGCCGAGACACCTCTCCCCCGATCGACGGGGTAGAGGAAAGGCGCCAAGCTTTTTTGCCGTCAACGCTCCTCCAGCAAGGCTCTCTTCCTTTCCCTCCGGAGGGGGGAAAGGTGGCGCTGCGAAGCAGCGACGGATTGGGGGAACCACGCGGCAATCAAGCCTCAGCCCGATCAGTCACGCCAGTCACAGAGCCAATCTTATTGGTGAGATGTCCGGCAGGACGGAGGGGGCGCTGTCCTGCAGGCGTCCCCGGTCTACATCGTCGCTCGCCGACGAACTAATCGCCGGCTGGAAACCGTCGCCGGTAATGCTCGACGGCTTCCGGATTGCGCAGATTGACCGGCAGTTTGCCGGCGAGCACCAGCAGCGTCTCGTTCGCCGCGCCGACGCCCATGCGCATCATCGATTCCTCGGTGATGCCGGCCATATGCGGGGTGACGATGACATTGTCGAAACCGAAATAGGGATGGTTGGGCGGCAGCGGCTGCGTGGAAAAGACGTCGAGCGCGGCGCCGCCGATCCGGCCTTCTCGCAAGGCTTCGATCAGCGCCTCGTCGTCCACCACCGGACCGCGCGAGACGTTGATCAGCAGCGCGCCGGGCTTCATGCGAGCGATGCGCTCGCGGCTGATCAGGCCGCGCGTCTCCTCTGTCAGCGGGCAGCAGAGCACGATGATATCGCTTTGCTCGATCAGCGCGTCTATCGACAGGAAGCCGACACGCTCGGGCGCCGGACGCAGACTGCGCGTCGTCGCCACGACATTGAGGTCGAAGCCATGCGCGGCGATGTGGCCGACGGCCTGGCCGACCGCCCCGAGACCGACGATGCCGATGGTCTTGGCGGCCAGCTCGCTGGTCGAATTGGCGTGCTCGCGCCCGGCAAGCCAGCCCTTGGCGCGCAGGTCGCGGTCCATCACGCGGAAGCGCCGCAGCAGGGCAAGTGCCACAAACATCACGTGTTCGGCGACCGAGCGGGCGTTGACGGCAGGCACGTTCGCGACCAGCACTCCGGCGGCGGTCGCCGCTTCGACCGGGATCATGTCCAGCCCGGCGCCGTGGCGGATCGCGGCGCGCAAATTCGCCGCGCCTTGAAACAGCTCCGGCGGCAGCGGCGCGCGCACGATGACGATGTCGGCGTCGCGGGCCTCGGCGGTCAGCGTCCTGGGATCGAGGGCGGAAGCGATCGCAAGGCGGCCGGCACCGGCCAGCATGGCCGTGGCGCGCGGATGCAGCGGATGCGTCGACAGGATCTTGCGCATGAGGTTTTTGTTTTCTCCGCATTTCCGCCGCGCCAAGCGATAACGCTTGGCTGCAAAATGCTCTAGGCCTTTTCGAGCGCCGCGCTTTTCGGTTCCGTCCCGCGGCCTTCGATGATCCCCTTCCAGTAGCTTTCGGCGCCCTGCAAATGGGCGCTCATCAGGGCCTGGGCGAGATTGCCGTCGCGGCGAAGCAGCGCCTCGTAGATCTGGATGTGCTCGGCATGCGAGCGCACGCTACGCTCGGGGTCGTTGAAATAGATCGGCAGGCGCTGCTCGCCCATCAGGTAATAGACGCTGCAGATGTTGTGGAAGACGCTGTTCTTGGTGGCGCGCACGATCTCGAGATGGAACTCGCGGTCCTCCTTGGCGAGGCCTTCGCCGGCGGCGATGCGCTCTTCGGAAGCCTTCAGGATCTCGCGCAGGCGTTCGAAATTCTCCTCGGTGGCGCGCGAGCAAGCAAGCTCGGCCGCCTTGATCTCGTGGATCTTGCGCAATTCGACGGTCTCGTAGATCTGCACCGGATCGAGCGGCAGGCCGGCGCGGGCGAAAAGCGCCAGCGCTTCCACGCTCGCCTGCTTGGTATCGATATAGATGCCGGATTTGGCGCGGCGCTCGACGATGCGCATGGCTTCGAGGATGGCGAGCGCCTCGCGGATCTGGCCGCGGCTGACGCTGAAATGTTCCGCCAGCTCGCGTTCCGACGGCGTGCGGCCGGACTCCTTGTCCGAGTTGGAGAAGAGATAGGCGGCAAGTTCCGCGAGAAGGTTCTTTTCTTTCATCGTCAAATACGTTGCGCGTGCGCCTCCAGGAATCGCTCCGAGATGGTGAATCCCAATCCAGGCTTTTCAGGGATCGCTATCATACCGTCCTTCGCTTCGACAGTCTCCTCGACGAGGTCGTGGATCATCGGATTGGCGCCGAGCGAATATTCGATGATGAAGGAGGCGGGCGAGGCGGCGCACACATGCAGCCCGGCGAAGAAGCAGGGCGCGCCGGCCCACAGATGCGGCGCGAAGCGCAGGTTGAAGGCGCTGGCGATGATGCCGATCTTCATCGCCTCGCTGATGCCGCCGCAAAACGCCGGATCCGGCTGGAAGATGTCGGCGGATTTCAGCATCGCCAGGTCGCGGAAGGCGTAGCGCGTCGCCTCGCTTTCGCCGGTCGCGATCGGCGTCGAGCCCGAGGCGCGCACCTCGGCCATGCCTGGCTTGTCGTCGGCGATCACCGGCTCCTCGAACCAGGCGAGGTCGAGATCGGCGGTGAGCTTGATGAAGCGCTTGGCTTCGGCCACGGTGTAGGTGCCGTGCGCGTCGACCATAAGATCGACGTCGGGACCGATCGCCTGCCTTGCGGCGCGCACGCGCGCGGCCGAAAGATGCGGGGCGCCATCCATGGCGCCGACGCGCATCTTCAGCGCCTTGAAGCCACCCTTGGCGATGTAGGATTGCAACTGCTCGCCGATGGCGTCGGGGGAAGCCCAGCCGCCCGAGGCATAGGCCTGCATGCGTTCGACCTTGCGGCCGCCGAGCAGCCGCCAGACCGGCTGCCCGAGCGACTTGCCGAGGATGTCCCAGAGCGCGATGTCGACGGCGCTGATCGCCGCCACGCTCATGCCGCGCCGCGCCAGCTGCGGCATGGCATGACCGGCATGCGCCGCCGTCTCGTGCCGCACGCCGTTGTAGAGCATCTCCCAGATGATGCCGATGTCGGCGGGATCGCGACCGATGAGCTGCGGGCCTATCTCATGGTTGAGCATATGGACGAGCGCGCCATAGCTGCCGGCGCTGCCGGCGGCGTTCTTGCCTTCACCCCAGCCGATCAGGCCGTCATCGGTCTCGATGCGCAAAATGGCGGCGTCGAATGTCGTCACCTGACCGAAGTCGCTGCGATGCTGCTTCGCGACTTCGATCGGAACACGAACCCACCAGGCCTGGACGCTTTTTATGCGCATGTTTTCCCTTCGGTCCTCCGCCCGCCGGGCGGAAGGGACAGGTTTCAATCGGAGGTCACTTGATCAGGGGCAGCAGCGTTTCGGCAGTGATGCGCATCTGGTCGGTGTAGAATTTTTCCGTGAGCAGGCTGGAACCGTGGTCCTGGATGAATTTCAGCTGCTCGGGCGAGATGTCGACCGGATTGCGCTCGACCATGTCCGGATAGGGCGCGGCCGGCGTGCGGTCGACGGGCGCGACGAACTCGTTGGTCAGCGCGCCGTCATAGCCGATTTCCTTCAGCGTACGTACGATCTTCGGCCAGTCGATCTGGCCGAGGCCGGCGGCGAAGCGGTTATTGTCGGCGACATGGAAGTCGAACAGGCGCTTTCCGACCTGACGGATCGCGTCGTAGACGTTAAATTCCTCCATGTGGATGTGGTAGGCATCGAGGCAGACGCCACATTCGGGGCTTACCGCGTCGGCGAGCGCCAGGGCCTGGGCGCCGCGGTTGAAGAGATAGGTCTCGAAGCGGTTGAGCGGCTCGACGGCGATCCTGACGCCGACCTTCTTGGCATGCGTGAAGCATTCGCGCGTGGCGTCGACCACCCAGCCCCATTCCTCCGCCTCGGTGCCGTCCGGCACGACCTTGCCGACGGTCGCGGGCACCAGCGTGATGATTTCGCCGTCGAGCTCGCTCACCATGGTGAGCACGTCCTTGACATATTGGACGGAGCGTTCGCGCTGGCCCTGGTCCCTGGCGGCGAGGTTGCGCTCGCCCAGCATCAGCGTCACCGAACCCCAGCAGCGGATGCCGTGCTCCTTGAGCAGCGCACGCGTCTCCTTGGTCTTGTACTGCTCTGGCTCGCCGGAAATCTCGATCGATTCGTAGCCGAACTTCTTGATGCGCTTAAGCGTCACCTCCAGCGGCTCCGCCCGCATCCAATTGTGCGTCGAAAGATGCATGGTCTATCCTTCCCAGAATTCGCCTGTCACATTTTACCCCGCGACGCCTCCGGTAGAGGCGGCCGGACGACTCCTCCCCAAGGCGTTGCCAGCATTTTCCTCGAAACTGGTTCGACCAATTGGGCCTGCCATGACCTCTACAGCAAATTTTCATGCGCGGCAAGAAGTGGGCATGGGAAGCTCCCCACGTTAGGCAATTCCATGATTTAACGACGCAATTTCGTTCTTTTGGTTGCCGGCAGGACCCCTCCTCCAGCTTTTCAAGCGCTTGACCGAACTGCGGGATTTGGTAATACCAGAATGACATGGCGTTTGGATCCCGGTAGGACTGACCAAACAGGCTGGCCCTCGCTCCAATCGGCGCTATGCTTGGTTCGCGAAAACAATGAGGGAGGATGCCGATGCCGACGACGATGAAGGGGCCCGGCCTGTTTCTGGCGCAGTTCGCGGGCGACGCCGCGCCGTTCAATTCACTGGCTTCGATCACCAAATGGGCGGCCGGCCTCGGCTACAAGGGCGTGCAGATCCCGACCTGGGACGGTCGCCTGTTCGACCTTGAGAAGGCGGCGTCGTCGAAAGCCTATTGCGACGAGGTGAAAGGCATCTGCGCCGACGCCGGCGTCGAGATCACCGAACTGTCGACGCATCTGCAGGGGCAATTGGTGGCGGTGCATCCCGCGTATGACGCGCAGATGGATGGCTTCGCGCCGCCAACGGTGCACAACAATCCCAAGGCGCGTCAGAAATGGGCCGTCGAACAGATGAAGTTCGGCGCCAAGGCATCGCGCAATCTCGGGCTCAACGCCTCGGTGTCGTTCACCGGCTCGCTGGCTTTCCCTTACCTCTATCCCTTCCCGCAGCGGCCGGCCGGGCTGATCGAGGAAGCCTTCGGCGAACTCGGCAAACGCTGGAAGCCGATCCTCGATGTCTATGAGGACAATGGCGTCGATGTCGGTTACGAGATCCACCCTTCAGAGGACGTGTTCGACGGCGCGACCTTCGAGATGTTTTTGGACGCGGTCGGCGGGCACAAGCGCTGCAACATCAACTACGATCCTTCGCACTTCCTGCTGCAGCAGCTCGACTATCTCGAGTTCATCGACATCTACCACGAGCGGATCAAGGCCTTCCACGTCAAGGATGCCGAGTTCAACCCAACGGGACGGCAAGGCGTCTATTCCGGCTACCAGGGCTGGGTGAACCGGGCTGGCCGCTTCCGCTCGCTGGGCGACGGGCAGGTCGATTTCGGCGGCATCTTCTCCAAGCTCGCCCAGTACAACTACGATTCCTGGGCGGTGCTGGAGTGGGAATGCTGCCTGAAACATCCCGAGGACGGGGCGGCCGAGGGCGCCCCCTTCATCCAGCATCACATCATCCGGGTAACCGAGAAGGCCTTCGACGATTTCGCCGCCGGCACGACCGACAAAAAGCTGCTGCGTGCGATGATGGGGATTTGACCCGGGAACTTCCGTGGGAATGTTCGGCCGCGGGGCCGGATGGGGTTGAATTCCAAGTCGCGGCGGACCTTTATATCCCGCCCCGACGCCGCGCGTCGGCCCTCTCCGCAAGGGGGGAGGGTGAGGAGCCAAAGAGGAGAGGACGAAGAATGGTCGGCGCATCGAAGTCGGAAGCGGGAGGCGGCCCGATCCGCTACGGCATGGTTGGGGGCGGGCAGGGCGCCTTCATCGGCGCGGTGCATCGCATCGCCGCGCGCATGGACAATGATTTCGTGCTGGTCGCCGGCGCGCTGTCGTCGGACCCGGCGCGGGCCAAGGCTTCCGCCGCCGAACTCGGGCTCGATCCGCAGCGCAGCTACAGCTCCTATGCCGAGATGGCCAAGGCCGAGGCCAAGCGTCCCGACGGCATCGAGGCGGTGGCGATCGTCACGCCCAACAATGTGCACGTGCCGGCTGCGAAAGCCTTCCTGGAGGCCGGAATCCACGTCATCTGCGACAAGCCGCTGGCGACCTCACTGGCGGAGGCCAAGAAGCTTGCCGCGCTCGTCGAGAAGACCGGCAAGGTGTTCGTTCTGACGCATAATTACACCGCCTATCCAATGATCAGGCAGGCGCGCGAGATGGTGGCCAAGGGACAGCTCGGCGACATCCGCATCGTGCAGTCGGAATATCCGCAGGACTGGCTGACCGAAGACCTCGCCGCCACCGGCCAGAAGCAGGCCTCATGGCGCTCCGACCCCAAGCAGGCAGGCGCCGGCGGCGCGCTGGGCGACATCGGCACGCATGCCTATAATCTTGCCCGCTTCGTGTCTGGGCTGGAGCTGGACTCGCTCTCAGCTGATCTCGACGCCTTCGTGCCGGGCCGCCAGCTCGACGACAATGTCAATGTCATGCTGCGCTTCAAGCCGGTCGGCAACAAGCATCCGGCCAAGGGCATGATCTGGGCAAGCCAGGTGGCGCCTGGCCATGAGAACGGGCTGAAGCTGCGCATCTATGGCTCCAAGGGCGGACTGGAATGGGTGCAGGCCGACCCGAACTATCTTTGGTACACGCCGTTCGGCCAGCCGAAGCAGCTTTTGACGCGCGCCGGCGCCGGCGCGATGCCGGTGGCCGCGCGCGTCAGCCGCGTACCGTCCGGCCATCCAGAAGGCTATCTCGAAGGTTTCGCCAACATCTACCAGGAGGCCGCCCGCGCCATCCGGGCGGCGCGCCGAAAGGGCGGCAAGCCGGCCAAGGACGTGGTTTTCCCGACGATCGCTGACGGCGTCGAAGGCATGGCCTTCATCGAGGCCTGCGTGAAGTCGTCGAAGAAGAATGGGGCGTGGACGAAATTGTAGGCGGCGGCGCCTCCTCACCCGGATTCCCAGCCGAAATGCGAAGGCAATTCGGGGCAATCCGACCTTTCCCCGAGGGGAGAGGAGGCGCCGGTGCCGACGACAATCTCTTCTCCCCACCGGGGAGAAGGTGGCCGCGAAGCGGCCGGATGAGGGGGAGTGTGGCCCGCCAACGCAAGCGGCTGGCCGCAAGTTGGGGAGGGGTGTCGATGAAAATCGGCATGTGCATGTTCTTGTGGACCACCAGCGTCTCGAAGAAGCACGAGGCGTTGCTGAAGGACATCAAGGCGACCGGTTTCGACGGCGTCGAGATACCGGTCTTCGCGGGCGCGCCTGACGACTACAAGAAGTTGGGCGAGATGCTCGACCGCATCGGGCTGGAGCGTACCGCGGTCTCGGCCATGGGCGATCCGGCGATGAACCTGATCTCGCCGGATGCGGCGACCCGCAAGGCCGGCATCGACTACATGAAATGGGCGATCGATTGCAGCGCCGCGCTCGGTGCCGACAGGCTGAGCGGGCCGCTGCATTCGACGCTTGGCACTTTTTCCGGCAGCGGGCCGACGGCTGCCGAGAAGAAGCGCTCGGTGGCCTCACAGCGCGCCATCGGCGACCATGCCGGCAAGAAAGGCGTGACCATCGGGCTCGAAGCGCTCAACCGCTTCGAATGCTATCTCGTCAACACCATGGCCGACCTGTCGGAACATATCGACGCGATCGACCGGCCGCACATCAAGGCGATGTACGACACGTTCCACGCCAACATCGAGGAGGCCGACCCGATCGGCGCCTATACGAAGCATCGCCGCAATGTCGTGCATATCCACATTTCGGAGAACGACCGCGGCGTGCCGGGGCGCGGCAACATTCCGTGGAAGGAGACTTTCTCCGCCATTCGCCGGACTGGCTATGACGACTGGCTGACCATCGAGTCGTTTGGCCGCTCGCTGAAGGATCTGGCGGCGGCGACCAAGGTGTGGCGCGATTTCGCGGAGAGCCCGCAGGCGGTTTATCGCGAGGGGTATAGACATATCAAGGAGGGGTGGAAGAAGGCGGCTTAGGGTGCACCGTCCGACGGGCGCCGCGATCCTTCGCGCCCCCCTCTGTCCTGCCGGACATCTCCCCCACTTGGGGGGAGATTGGCAGCTTCGGCGCTCCGCCCAATTCTGCGACGTAGGATATTGGCGAAAGCCGCGGTGACGGCTAATCTCCCCCCTTGTGGGGGAGATGCCCGGTAGGGCAGAGGGGGGCGCTGTCCCGCCGACCCTTCGCTTGATTCCGTGGCGACGAGCTACCCCCGCTCCGCCTGCAGCCTGTTGTAATCATGCAGCGTGCGGCTCAGTCTTCGGCGCAGGAAGTTCGAGATGTTGTCGAAGATGAAGACGACGAGCAGCGTCAAAAGCACCATGTAGAAGACGTTGGCCCAGTTCGAATTGGTGCGCATCGCTTCCCACAACTTCAGCCCGATGCCGCCGGCGCCGACGGCGCCGATGATGGTCGCGCCGCGGGTGTTCGATTCCCACTGGTAGAGCGTCTGGCTGATGAAGACCGGCACCACTTCCGGCAGCACGCCGTAGCGCTGCACCAAAATGCCGTTGGCGCCGGTCGACAGCACGCCTTCGCGCGGCTTGTCGTCGATGTTCTCCAGCGCCTCGGAATAGGTTTTGCCCAATGTGCCGATCTCGGTGAAGAAGATCGCCGCGCTGCCGGCCAGCGGGCCGGGGCCGAAGGCGCGGGTGAAGAACAGCGCCCAGATCAGCATGTCGACCGAGCGCATGAAATCGAAGAAGCGTTTCAGCACCTGGCTGAGCAGACCGCTCGGCGTGATGTTGCGGGCGGCGAAGAAGGCCAGCGGGAAGGCGACGATGCCGCCGAGCAGCGTGCCGAGGAACGCCATGACGATGGTCTGCAGCAGCTTCGTCCAGACGTCGCCATGCTGCCACTGCGCATTGTTCCAGATGTTGTCGGCGGCCAGGGCGAGGTTCGACGTGCCGGGCTGGAGCTCTGGCCCGGAGAGGATCAGCGAGATGACCTCGCTGGCCGGTTTGCCGAAGAAAGGCGAGCGTGTGTCGAAGACGAAATTCGCCCAGCCGAGGAAGCGCTTGCGCACCTTGACGCGGTCGACGGTGACGCGCACCTCGCCGACAAAGCCCATCCTGGCGACGATCTCGTCGTCGTGGACGGTCACCCAGTCGGGTACCGGACCCGTGACCACCGGCTTGCCGCCGGTCAGCGATATCGGCACGGTCACGCCGTTGGCCGTGATCGTCGCCCGGGTCTTGTCGAAGGTGACGGATTTGGCATCGCCGTCGATCCGGACCGTGTAGGTGCCGTCGGGGTTCTTGACCACCCAGTCCGGGTTGGGGTTCTCGCCAAGCGCCGAGAAGCGCGGATATTTCGGCGTGATCTCGGGCTGGTCGAGGCGGAACTCCGGCTGCAGATCGTAGCTGATCCATTGCGACAGGAAGAGCGGCAGGCGCTCCCAGTGCGACTCGCGCAGCACTTGCGGCAGGCTGAAGAACCACAAGGCGTAGGCGAGATAGAGCACCGTGCCCGCGATCAGCAGCAGCGGCCAGAAGCGCTTGTAAGCCGGCCGCTGGAAAATCTGCGGATGGCGTTCCTCGATTGCGGCGATTTCGTCCACCGTCATTGCCATGGGTCACCTTTAAGGTTGACCATGATCTTGTCCGAAAACCAGTCTCCACTTTCCGCTAACGCGGTCCTTCGGTTCGGGATCATGGTCTAGGCGCTCATCAGGAAAGCCTGCTCGCCGACGAGCTTGCGGCGCAGCCAGGCGGAGAACTGGTCGACGAGGAAGATGGTGACGAAGAGCAGCAGCACCAGCGCCAGCGTCTTGGCGCCGAAGCCGCGCGAGATGGCAAGCTTCAGCTCCTCGCCGATGCCGCCGCCGCCGACCGCGCCCATGATGGTCGAGATGCGCACGTTGATCTCGATGCGGAGCAGTGTGTAGGACATGAAATTGGGCAGCACCTGCGGCAGGTCGGCGAAGCGCACGCGCTCGAACCAGTTGGCGCCGACGGCGCGCAGGCCTTCCTCCGGGCGCATGTCGATGTTCTCGTTGATCTCGTAGAACAGCTTGCCCAGCGCGCCGATCGAATGCAGGCCGATGGCGATGATGGCGGCGACCGGGCCGATCGAGACGATGGCCGCGAACAGGCCGGCAATGACGATCTCGGGGAAGGCGCGCAGCAGTTCCATGAAACGCTTGACGACGAGCCGCAAGATCGGGCTCGGCGTCAGGTTGCGCGCGGCGATGAAGGAGAAGGGAACGGCGAAGACGAAGCCGATGAAGGTCGAGACCAGCGCCACGTTCACCGTGGTCAGCATCAACTCGAAATATTCGGGGATGTAGAAGCCGCCCCAGATATAGACGCGGCCGAGCGGGAAGTTGAACTCCTGCGTGCCCTTGTCGTTGGGCGAAGCGATGTCGAACAGCGCCCGCCAGACGTCGTTCCAGTCCTTCGGAACCAGCCAGCTCAGGAAATCGAGGATGTGCGGCAGCCGGTCGAAGAAGTGGCCGGCATTGGCCTCGTCGGCGAACCACATGGTCGCGCCCATGGCGACAAGCAGCAGGCAGACGCCAAGCGCGGTGTAGAAGCGGCGCAGCGACGTCTGGCGCCGCCAGGCATCGGCCTGCTGGCGGGTCGCGTCGGAATGGATCGTTGTCGAAAGGGTCATGATTGTGAATGCAAAAAGGGCGGCGTTTTGCAGCGCCGCCCTTTTCCTGATGCCTTTAACCGCCGATAGCGGCTTTGCGGGCTTCAATGATGACGTTGTAGAAGTCCGGCTTCACCGGGACGTAGCCGGTGAAGTCGCCACCCTCGACTCCTTCGAAGCAGGCCTTGTCCTTGGCCGGCAGGGCGGTGAAGAAAGCGGCCAGCTTGGCGGTCATATCGTCGCCGAGCGCGGTGCGCACGACCAGCGGGCCATTCGGGATCAGGCCCGAGCGCCACACTTCGACGAAGTCGTTCGGGTCGACGGCGCCCTTGGCGACTTCCTTGTGGAAGGTGCCGGAGGTGTAGCCGTTCTTGAAGTCGCCGATGCCGGAAGAATCGTCCACCGCCACGTCGACCTTGCCGTCGCGGACGGCCAGGATGTTGTTCTCATGGCCGCCGTTGAACTGGGTCGAGGCGAAGTAGGTTTCGTTGGAAGCGCCGGTGTCCTTCGGAATCTGGGTCAGCGGGATCAGATAGCCCGAGGTCGAGTCCGGATCGGCGTAGCCGAGCTTCTTGCCCTTGGCCGACTTGATGTCGGTGATGCCGGAGGACTTCAGCGCCAGGCCGATCGAATAATAGCCGGTCGAGCCGTCGGTCTGCTTGGTGGTGAGGATCGGGGTGACGGCCTTCGGGTCCTTGAGGTAGACGCTGGCATAGCCTGACGCGCCGAGCTCGGCGAAGTCGAGCGTGCCGCCGAGCAGGCCCTGGATGACACCGTCATAGTCGGCGGCCGGGAACAGCGACACCTTCTCGAAGCCGAATTCGGCCTTCAGATGATCGGCGAGGCACTGGTAGTTGCGCAGACGGTCGGTCTCGTTCTCGCCGCCGAGGATGCCGACGCGGAATTCCTTGATGTCGGCGGCGTACGCGGCGCTTGCCGCCATGGCGAGCAGCGAAACCGCCCCAAAAACCATCTTCCTGAACATTTTGATCTCTCTCCTGTTGTTCCGGCTGCGCGCCGGCGGCGTTCTGATTTTTCAAGTCTTGCCGTTGACGCTGGCGGGCGATCCGGGTTGCTCGGCTGAAATCCGCGATTTGCCCGGACCGCTGGGCCGGGCGGCGGAGTCAGTAGCCAGGAAAGGCTGGTTCGAGCGGTCCGGCGGATGCGGTGATCTTCGGCTTGACGGTCACGCTGGTCGACGTGATCGCCTCGGAGATCTCGGCGCCGCTGGCGTCGGCGCCGTAGACGGTGCGCACGGCGTCGCGGTCGAGGTCCTCCGGGGCGCCGTCGAAGACGACCTTGCCGGCGGCCATGCCGATGATGCGGTTGCAATAGGCGCGCGCGGTGTCCAGCGTGTGCAGATTGGTCACCACGGTGATGCCTTCGCGCAGATTGATGTCGCGCAGCGAGTCCATCACCACCTTGGCGTTGAGTGGGTCGAGCGAGGCGATCGGCTCGTCGGCCAGAAGCACTTTCGGCTGCTGCATCATGGCGCGGGCGATCGCCACCCGCTGCTGCTGGCCGCCGGACAGCGTGCCGGCCGGCTGCAGCGCGGTGCGGGCGATATCGAGGCGCTCCAGCGCGGCCACCGCCTCGGCGCATTCGGTTCGCGTGAACAGGCCGAGCAGGTTGGAAAGCGTGGAGCGATGGTTGAGGCGGCCGAGCAGGACGTTGGTCAAGACGTCGAGGCGCGGCACAAGGTTGAACTGCTGGAAAATCATCGCGCAGTCGCGCTGCCAGCGGCGCAGCGGCGAGCCCTGCAGGCTGGAGACCTCGGCGCCGTCAAAAAATATCGACCCCTGGCTGGGATCGATGAGGCGATTGATCATGCGCAACAGGGTCGACTTGCCGGCGCCCGAACGGCCGATGATGCCGACCATCTGTCCGCGCGGAATCGAGATGTTGATGTCGCTGACAGCGGTGTTCTTGCCAAATCGTCGGGTTACGCCGCGGATTTCCAGCGTGGCCGATGATGCTGACATACCAAAACTCCAGTCCGTCGCGGTTTTGCAGGTCTGTTAACCTTCGCTAGCGCAGGCGGATGAAGCTGAGGTGTCGGATTGATGTCAGTTTTGTTACGAGTCACAGGCTTGGGATTCAACCAAGCACCAGCAATTCCTCGAAATGCTTCATGTCCTTGAAGCTGCAGAAGGCCGGAGCCTTCAGCTCGATCACCGGAGCCTCGCGCTCGAGGAACGACAAGCAGTCGTCGAACAGGTCCTGCCAGGCAGTTGCCCGCTCGTCGGCGAGGCGGCGGATCTGATAGGCGAAGGTGATGTGGAAGACGTAAGCGTCGTGGTCCGGATGGCGGTAGCCGAACGGGACGGATAGGGCATCGCGCCAGGCTTTCAGCACCCGGCGGTCTTCCGCGGTGGCGCCGGCGACGGTGAGGCCGGTCGGCACGACTTCGACAATCCGGACCTTGAAGGGGCCATGCCCCTCGAAGCCTTGAAGGCGATCGAGATAGAGGCGGGTCATGTCATCGATGCCGGCATCTAGCCGCACGTCCGCGGGCCAGTAGGGGAGGCGGCGGCGATATTCGATGATGCCCTGGAAGAGCGTCATATGGAGGCTGGAGATCGGCGTGAAAGCGAGCCGATCAGCATCCGGCATGGCGAGCATGCGCTCGCGCACCTCGACAATTGCTGCTTGCGAAGGCGAGCCATCGATCAGATGGCAGACGACGGTGTTGCCCGGCTCGGGGAGGAAGTTGCCCGACGCGTCGTAACGGGTACCGAGATGCGCGGGCGCGGTCGGATTGGAGGCTTCAAAAAATCCGGCGAGCGAGGGTCTGACAGTGGCGAGCATGGCGATCTCCTGGGGAGATTGCGTCTTGTCCGAGTCCTGTGTCAGGGGTGTGAAACAGTATCGGACAGTTGTTAAAGGCAGGGGTTTGCCAAAGGCTCGCGATCGACCTCCAAGAGCTTGTCCATTTCGGCAGTGATCTGCATGCGGTCGGCCGACCTTATTGAGTTGTAGAGCTGCATGCCGTCGCCTTCCGCCTGGCACGAGGCGCTACCGCGCTTTGCGGCTATCGCGCGGACTCGACGCTGCTGGTCTTCCAGAGCCGATGCCGTGGTGTCTGAGTTCCTCACGATAAAAGCCTTTATGCGGTCAATTTGGGACTGAAGAAAAACAAGGAAGTCCCTGTCTTGCTCGGGGGAGCAGGCTTCTCCGATCGCTTCGACCTCGGTGTAAATCATCCAGGCGCATAGGACAGCGCCGCGAGGGTCGCTTTTCGGCTGTTCGGCAAGAGCGTGTCGAGGCAGAAAAGTCGCAACCCCAAACAGACAAAGGCCAACCCATCGTTTCAGCACCCCGACCCCCCACAGCTTTTAAGCGCGGCAAGAATGCAGGCGATAGTAGGCTAAATGCGGAGGCCACGCCATTGCTGGCGGCTACGCAAGTGAGAGCCGGCGCCAATCACTAACCACCATACTTCTCCAGGAAAGCCTCTGCCGACAGCTCGCGAAAATCGTCGAGCGCGGCGCGCAGCCTTGCATGGTCCCAGTCCCACCAGGCAAGCGCCTGGTAGCGTTCGGCGGTGCGGCGGTCGAAGCGCTCGCGGATCGGCTTCGCCGGCACGCCGCCGACGATGGTGTAGGGCGCGACATCCTTCGTCACCACCGCGCCCGCGCCGACCGCCGCACCGTCGCCGACGGTCACGCCGGGCAGCACGGTCGAGCCATGGCCGAGCCATGTGTCGTGGCCGATGGTGACGCGCTTGGCGCGCCGCTGGGCGAAGAATTCGCTCTCGTGCTCGGCATCGTCCCAATAGTCGGAGGCGCGGTAGGTGAAGTGGTGCAGCGTCGGCCGCCAGGTCGGGTGATTGGTGGCGTTGAGGCGCACGCTGGCCGCGATGTTGGAGAACTTGCCGATGGTGGCGCACCAGACGGCGCAGTCCTGCATCATGTAGGAATAGTCGCCGAGCTCGCATTCGGCGACGCGGCTGCGCTCGGCGATCTCGGTCCAGCGCCCGAGCGTCGAATTCTCGACCTGCGCCGTCGGGTGGATCAGCGGCGCCTCCGAAAGCTTCTTCATGCGGCGATCTTTCCGGCGGCGAAGGCTGTGACATCGATGACGCGGTCGGCGACGGCCTCACGCACATCGAGGTCGTGGAAGATGCCGAGCAGCGCAACGCCCGCGGACTTCTTGGCGGCAATGAGCTCGACCACAACATCGCGGTTGCGGGCGTCGAGCGAGGCGGTCGGCTCGTCGAGCAAAAGGATCGGATGCTCGGTGATGAAGCCGCGCGCAATGTTGACGCGCTGCTGCTCGCCGCCCGAGAAGGTCGCCGGCGGCAGCGCCCAGAGCTTTTCGGGCAGGTTGAGCTGCGCGAGCAGGGAGCGAGCCTTCGCCCGCGCGGTCTCGCGATCCTCGCCGCGCTCGACCAGCGGCTCGGCGACGACATCGAGCGCGGAGACGCGCGGCACGGTGCGCAGGAACTGGCTGACATAGCCGATGGTATGGCGGCGCACGGAAAGCACTGTGCGCGGGCTGGCGGAGGCGAGGTCGATCAACCCGCCGCCGTGCTGGACGATAATCTGGCCTTCATCGACGGCGTAGTTGCCGTAGAGCATCTTCAGGATCGAGCTTTTTCCGGCACCCGATGGACCGCCGAGCACCGCGCATTCGCCGGCGCGGATCGAGAAGGAGACACCCGTCACCACCGGCAGCGTGACGCCGTCGCGCAGATGCATGGTGAAGCTTTTGGCGACATCGGAAACGACGAGAGGCGTAGCCATCATCACACCTGCAGGATGGAAGAAACGAGGAGTTGCGTATACGGCGCGCGCGGATCGTCGAGCACGCGGTCGGTGAGGCCGCTTTCGACGACGCGGCCGTCCTTCATCACCATCATGCGCTGCGACAGCAGCCGCGCCACGGCGAGATCGTGGGTGACGACGATGGCCGCCAGCCCGAGATCGGTGACCAGTCCGCGCAACAGATCGAGCAGGCGGGCCTGCACCGAGACGTCGAGGCCGCCGGTCGGCTCATCCATGAAGACGAGCCGTGGCCCGGTTACCAGGTTGCGGGCGATCTGCAGGCGCTGGCGCATGCCGCCGGAAAAGGCGCGGGGCTCGTCGTCGATGCGGTCCTCGTCGATCTCGACGCGCGACAGCCAGTCGACGGCGGTGGCGCGGATCCTGCCATAGTGGCGGTCGCCGACCGCCATCAGTCTTTCGCCGACATTGGCTCCGGCCGACACCGTCATGCGCAGCCCGTCGGCCGGGTTCTGGTGGACGAAACCCCAGTCGGTGCGCATCAGGAAGCGGCGCTCGGCCTCGCTCATCCGGTAGAGCTCGCGCCATTGGCCGTCGCGCATGCGGTAGCTGGCGGTGCCGGAGGAGGGCAGCAGCCTGGTCGACAGGCAGTTGAGCAGCGTCGTCTTGCCGGAGCCGGACTCGCCGACCACCGCCAGGACTTCGCCCGGCCAGAGGTCGAAGGTGACGTTCTCGCAGCCGACGCGCGAGCCGTAGAATTTGGACAGCGCGGAGACGCGCAGCAGCGGTTCGTCGGTCATTCGGCCGGCTCCGTTTTCTCAGAGGCTAGGTGGGTCTCGGGAGCAAGGTGGCCGTGATGGCCGTCGGCCCGCCGCTTCTCGCAGTGGTCGGTGTCCGAACAGACGAACATGTGACCGCCATGGTCGTCCAGGATGACCTCGTCGAGATAGACATTCTCGGCGCCGCACAGCGCGCAGGGCTGGTCGAAGGTCTGCACCTCGAAGGGATGGTCCTCGAAGTCGAGGCTGACGACGTCGGTGAAAGGTGGCACCGCATAGATGCGCTTCTCGCGGCCGGCGCCGAACAATTGCAAAGCCGGCGAACGGTGCATCTTCGGATTGTCGAATTTCGGGGTCGGCGAGGGATCCATCACGTAGCGACCCTCGACCTTGACCGGATAGGCATAGGTGGTGGCGATGCGGCCATGCTTGGCGATGTCCTCGTAGAGCTTCACATGCATGAGGCCGTATTCCTCCAGCGCATGCATCTTGCGCGTTTCGGTTTCGCGCGGCTCGAGGAAGCGCAGCGGCTCGGGGATCGGCACCTGGAAGACCAGCACCTGGTTGGCGGTGAGTGGCTGCTCCGGAATGCGGTGGCGGGTCTGGATGATCGTGGCCTTCGCCGTCTCGGTAGTGACGTCGACCTTGGCGACCTTCTTGAAGAAGGCGCGGATCGAGACGGCGTTGGTGGTGTCGTCGGCGCCTTGGTCGATGACTTTCAGCACGTCGTCCGGGCCGATGATCGAAGCCGTGACCTGCACGCCGCCGGTGCCCCAGCCATAGGGCATTGGCATCTCGCGCGAGGCGAAGGGCACTTGGTAGCCGGGAATGGCAATGCCCTTCAGGATGGCGCGGCGGATCATCCTTTTGGTCTGCTCGTCGAGATAGGCGAAGTTGTAGGTGGCGATGTCGGTCATGGCGATCACGTCCGCTCTTTGCTACATATTTGATGTTCAGAACGCGGGAGCCCGGCCAAATGACTTTCACCGGATGGATGCATTTTGGTGTGCTGTTGCTGCTGTTTGTCGGCATCGCCGCTTTTGCTTTGCGCAAAATGGTTCTTCCGACGCCGAAAGAGCCCCCTCGCGGCGAGACAGTTGGTGGCGCCACCTACGGTGGAAGTGGAGGCTTTATCGGCGGCGGACATTCCGGTAGCGGACACTAAGTTCATTCCGCTGCCTCCCGCTTTTCCTCGGCGACCTTGTTCTCGGTTTCCCGCGCCTCGTATTCGGCGCGCATGCGCCGAACGAGGCCAAGCTCGGCTTGAAAGTCGACATAGTGCGGCAGCTTCAGATGCTCGACGAAGCCGGTCGCCTGCACATTGTCGGAATGCGAGATGACGAATTCCTCGTCCTGCGCGGCGGCGACGACATCCTCGCCAAGCTCGCTGGCGCGCAGCGCCCGGTCGCACAGCGCCATGGCCATCGCCTTGCGCTCGCTCTGGCCGAAGACCAGGCCATAGCCGCGGGTGAACTGCGGCGGCGCCTTGGCCGAGCCCTTGAACTGGTTGACCATCTGGCATTCGGTGACGCGGATCGAGCCGAGCGGCACGGCGAAGGGCAGTTCCGGCACGTCGAGCTCCAGCTCGACCTCGCCGATGCGCACCTCGCCGACGAAGGGGTGGTTGCGGGCATAGCCGCGCTGCGTCGAATAGCCGAGCGCCAGCAGGAAACCCTCGTCGCCGCGCGACAGCGCCTGCAGGCGAATGTCGCGCGCCATCGGGAATTGCAGCGGTTCGCGGGTGATGTCGCCCGGCACGTGGTCAAGCGGCATCTCGCCGTCGGCCTCGATCAGGCCTTCATGGGCAAGGATTGCGGAAACGCGCGGCATGGCTTCCGGCTCGACCGGACGCTGCGCCGGTGCCTCGACCTCGGCGCCGGCGGCAAGCTCCGGATCGAGCAAGCGGTGCGTGTAATCGAAGGTCGGGCCGAGCACCTGGCCGCCTGGCAGGTCCTTGTAAGTCGCCGAGATACGACGCTCGACTTGCATGGCGCCGGTGTCGACCGGATTGGTGTAGCCGAAGCGCGGCAGCGTGGTGCGGTAGGCGCGCACCAGGAAGATCGCCTCGATCATGTCGCCGCGCGCCTGGACGACGGCCAAAGCAGCAAGCTCGCGATCGTAGAGCGAGCCCTCGCTCATCACACGGTCGACGCCGAGCGCCAGCTGCTCGACGATCTGGTCGAGGCGCAGCGCCGGCACCGAGCGGTCGCCGCGGCGGCGGTCGGCAAGCAGGCGGTGCGCATTGGCAATGGCGGCCTCGCCGCCCTTTACCGCGACATACATGTCACGCCTCCATCGACTTGATGCGGGTGGTGCGCGGCAGGCAGCAAAGGCCGCCCGGCGCCGCCAGGATGATATCGACGCCGCGCGGGAAACGCTGGTTGTTCTGCTTCCACTGCTCGACGAAATGGCGCGGCATGCCTGGCGGCGCGATCATCGACGTCTTTTCGATCCCCGGACCTTCGAGCAGCAGCGGCGGGCCCGAGGCAAGGTCGTCGACCAGGAGGATCAGCGTCGTCGAGCGGTCGGGATATTCCTGCGTGCCTTGGGCAAACCCGTCGAGCGCGGCCATCTCCTTCGGATTGGCGATCAGGGCGAAATGCGCGTCGGCGGGCGTGTTGGCCAAAGGCGCGCCGGTGTGGAAGCCGAGCCAGGCCTTGACCGAAGCCTCCGCCTGCAGCGGCGGGTCGAGCCAGACCGGCGTGTCGTTGTCGCAGAGCGAAAGCGCCACGGCGCCGGCGGTCGCCGACAGCGGCGCCGGCGGACGGGCAAGTTGCGGCAGGTTCTGGACCGTGCCCGGACGCGCCATCGCGTCCATGATGGCGCGGAAGACCGTCTGCGCGTTGAACACCGGCTCGGCGAAACCGCCGTCGATCGACTGCGTGGCGATATTCATCAGTCCTCTCCGCGCACCATGGTGAAGAAATCCACTTTCGTGGCCGCCGTCTCGACACGCCGGGTCTCCCGCGCCGCATCGAGCGCAGCGCGCAAGGGCGCGACCAGCTTCGTCTCGACCGCCTCGCGCTGCGCCGGGTCCTGCCAGAGCGCGTCGGCGATCGCCGCGAGCCTTGCCTTGTCCTTGTCGCGGCCGAGCGCATAGGAATGGCCGACCTGGCCGGAGGGCAGCCGCACCGTGGCGCGGGTGACGGTCGCCTCGCCGACATTGAAAGGCGCGCCGCCGCCGCCGATCCGCCCGCGCACCGTCACCAACCCGGTTTCGGGTCCGCGCAAGAGTTCGGCTTCGGAAGGCAGGCCCGACTCCTTCCACAGGCGCGCGATCTCATCGGCTTCGGCATGCGCCAGCGTCGCCATCAAGGCTTTCCGCCCGGCCTGCTCGCGCGCTTCCTGTCCTCGCATCGCATCGCTCCTTGCATTTGAAGATTTGTCTATTGATATAGACAACTATACAAATTATACCTACCTCCTAACGGGAGTCCATGACGGGTGGATGACAGGCGCAGAAAATTGCCCGGCTGGCGAAGAAACGGGGGGATGAATGGTTGGACTGGCGAGCAGCATCGAAAGGCGCAACGGCGTGTCGCTGTGGCGGCAGATCGCCGACAAGATATTGCAGGGGATCGCGAGCGGCGATTTTGCCGAGAATGCGGCGCTGCCGCCGGAAATCGCCCTGGCCGAGCGCTACGGGGTCAACCGTCATACGGTGCGCAGCGCCATTGCGGCACTTGTGCAGGAAGGCGTGCTGAAGGCCGAACAGGGGCGCGGCACCTTCGTCTTGTCGCGCAAGAGGCTATCCTATCCGATCGGCGCGCGCACGCGCTTCTCGGCGGGGCTGCAGGGGCAGACGAGCGAGCGCCACATCGCGCTCCTGTCGTCTTCGACGGAGCCGGCCAGCCGGCGCATCGCCGAGGCGCTGCGCATAGCGAAGGGCGCGGCCGTCATTCGCCTGGAGACGCGCGGCGAGGCCGACGGTCATGCGGTGTCACGCGCAACCACCTGGTTCGACGCCAAGCGCTTCGCCGGCATCGAGGCGGCCATGGCGGAAACGGGATCGATCACCGCCTCGCTGAAGCGCTTCGGCATCAATGACTATCTCAGGCATTCAACCGTGCTGTCGGCGCGCCATGCCGACGCCGACGACCTCGCAGCCCTCGATCTGCAGCCGGGCGCCATCGTGCTGGTCACCATCGCCATCAATGTGACGCTCGACGGCGAGCCGATCCAGTTCGCGGAATCGCGGTTCCCGGCGGAGCGGGTGGAGTTGAGGCTGTCGGCCGGCGACTAGCCGCGCTCAGCCGACTTCGATCACCGCCTTGATCAGGCCCAATTTCTCATGCGTCCATCGCGCCAGATCGCGTGGCGTTGCAGCGAGCGTCGTGCGATGGGTGACGAGTTTGCCCAACGGAACGGCGCCGTTGCGGATCGAGGCCGCGACATGCTCGAAGTCGGCCTTGAGCGCATTGCGGCTGCCGACCAAAGTCATCTCGCGCTTGTGGAATTCGGGGTCGGAGAAGGTGATGTCGTCCTTGACGACGCTGACCAGCACCAGTGTGCCGCCATGCGCGACATGGGCGAAGGCCGACTGCACCGACGCCGTGTTGCCGGTCGCGTCGAAGACGAGGTCGAATCCTTCGCCGCCGGTCGCCTGCCGCACCAGTTCGTCGGCTGCAGCCTTCGAGGTGTCGAGCGCGGCAAAGCCAAGCTCCTTTTCGGCGAAGCCGAGGCGCTCGCTGCTCATGTCGAGCAGGCTGACGTCGAGCCCGGCGATGCGGGCGAAGATCGCCGTGCCGAGCCCGATGGGACCGGCGCCGATGACCAGCGTGCGTTGGCCGGGCGTTCCGAGCGATCTACGCACGGCATGGGCGCCGATCGCCAGGAATTCCACCGCCGCGGCATCGGCCAGCGACAGGCCGTTCGCGGGATAGAGATTCTGCGCCGGCACCAGGATCTCGTCGCACATGGCGCCGTCACGGTGGACGCCGAGCACCTCGATCTTGACGCAGCAATTCGGCTTGCCGTGCCGGCAGGCGATGCATTTGCCGCATGAAAGATAGGGGTTGATGATGACCGGCTCGCCGGTGGCGAGATCGACGCCTTCCCCCTTTTCGACGATGGTTCCGGAAACCTCATGGCCCATGATGCGCGGATAGGCGAGGAAGGGATGCTTGCCTTCGAAGATGTGGTAGTCGGTGCCGCAGATGCCGACATGGCTGACAGCGACACGCGCCCAGCCGGGCGGAGGCGCGCCGGGGTCGGCGCGGTCTTCGAGGACAAGCTCGCCGGGCGAGCGGCAGACGACGGCTTTCATGGCCAGATCCAGTGTTCAAAAAGCAGCGCCGGCCTCGGCATGCGGGGCCGGCGCGGAGTTTCAGGGAGGAGTCATTTGCCCCGGCGGCGCAGGCCGTCGAAGTAGACGATGACGATGATCAGCGCTCCGGTGATGACGCGCTGCCAGAAGGTGTTGACGTTGAGCAGGTTGGCGCCGTTGTTGATCGTCGACAGGATGAAGGAGCCGATCAGCGGCCCGTGCACGGAGCCGATGGCGCCGAACAGCGAGGTGCCGCCGATCACCGACGAGGCGATGGCCTGCAGCTCATAGGTGTCGCCCTGCGTCGGATTGCCGATGCCGATGCGCGAGGCGAGCAGCACGCCGACGAAGGCGGCGAGCAGGCCGGACAGGATGTAGGCCATGAAGATGGTGCGCGGCACGTTGACGCCCGACAGGCGCGCAGCTTCCGCGTTGGAGCCCACCGAGAACAGGTAGCGGCCCCAGCGCGTGTGGTGCAGGAAGATGTAGGACGGGATGGCAACGAGGATCACCATCCAGAACAGATAGGGGATGCCGAAGAGCGAGCCGCGCGAGAAGGCCTGGAACGGATCGCTGTTGATCGAGATCGAATTGCCGTTGGTCATAAGCAAGCCGATGCCGCGCAGCGAGGTCATGGTGGCCAGGGTGATGATGAAGGGCGGCAGGCCCATCTTGACGATACCGAAGCCGTGGAAAAGGCCGATGGCGACGCCGACCAGAAGCGTGATCAGCACCGCAGCCCAGATCGGCCAGCCGGCGTTGATCAGAAGCGCCACCACAACGGTGGTGAAACCGACCACCGCGCCGACCGAAAGGTCGATGCCGCCGGTGATGATGACGAAGGTCTGGCCGACGGCGAGGATGGCGATCAGCGAGCCCTGGCGCAGAAGGTTGGTGATGTTGAGAGCCGTCGCGAAGGAGGGCGTGGCGACAGCCAGCACGATCCACATCAGCAGCAGCAGACCAAGCAGCGTCAGGCCGAAGAGCGCGTTGAAATTGCGCTTGGGTTTTTCGGCGGGGATCGCCTCGGTGCTCATTTTTGTCCTCCCGTTTTTTCTTGTTTCTCGGCCAGAGCCTGACCCAGAATGTCCTCGTGGCTGGCGGTGCGGAATCCATGCGTGGCAACCAGCTTGCCGCGCCGGAACACATGCAGCGTGTCGGCAAGCTCGTAGACTTCCGGCAGATAGGACGAGATCAGGATGATGCCGGCGCCCTTGGACAACAGCGTCGAGAACAGCCGGTAGATCTCGGCCTTGGTGCCGACATCGACGCCCACCGTCGGCTCGTCGAAGATGAACAGCTTGGCGCCATGCGCCAGCCACTTGCCGATGACGATCTTCTGCTGGTTGCCGCCCGAAAGGCTGGAGGCGAGCGCGCTGCGTGTCGGCGTCTTGATGCGCAGGTCGGCGATCTGGCGGTCGGCCTCGGCTTTCTCCTTGGCGCCCGAGATCAGCGCGTTGCTGGAAATGCGCTTGTAGATCGGCAGGTTGAGGTTCATGCCGACCGAGAGGTTGAGACAGAGACCCTGGTCGCGGCGGCTTTCCGGAGCCAGCGCCATGCCGAGCCTTATCGCGTCGTGCTCGGAATTGACCTGGACCTCCTTGCCCTCCCACAGGATCTGGCCGGCCGATTTCTTGTGACGGCCATAGAGCGTGGTGACGAACTCGCTGCGGCCGGCGCCGATCAGGCCGTAGAGGCCGACGATCTCGCCGGCGCGGACGGTCACCGAGACATTCTCGAAGCCCTTGCCGGAGAGGTTCTTCGTCTCGACGATTGTGGCGCCAGGGGTGAAATGCTCCTTGTGGTAGATCTGCTCGATCGAGCGGTTGATCATCAGCTTGACCAGCTCGGGCTCGTCCGTCTCGGCGATGTTGCGGGTGCCGACCAAGGTGCCGTCGCGCAGTACGGAAACGCGATCGGCAAGCTCGAACACCTCCTCCATGCGGTGGCTGATATAGATGATGGTGACACCTTCGCCCTTGAGCCTTCGGATCAGCTTGAAGAGCTGGTCGGCCTCCTTGCGGGTGAGGTAGGCGGTCGGCTCGTCGAAGATCAGGAACTTCGTGCCGCGCACCGTGGCGCGAGCGGCGGCGATCAGCTGCTGCTGGCCGATGGTGAGATCGCCGAGCACGACATGCGCCGGCAGGTCGAAGCCGAGACCATCGATGATCTTCTGTGCGTCCTTGACCATGGCGCGCTGCTGCAGCAGGCCGAAGCGGGATTCCTCCTCGCCGAGGAACATGTTGGCGGCGACGGTGAGGTGGCGGCAGAGCACCACCTCCTGATGCACGGCATTGATGCCCAGCGCCATCGCCTCGTGCGGAGTGGCCAGAGCCACGGGCTGACCTTCCCAGATGACTTCGCCGGAAGTGCGCGGCATGACGCCCGTCAGAAGTTTTATCAGGGTCGACTTGCCGGCGCCGTTCTCGCCGACGATGGCGTGGATCTCGCCCGCCTTGAAGGCAAGGTGCACGGGCTTCAGCGCATGTGTGCCGGGATAGCGCTTTTCCAGGCCGTTGAGCTCGAGGATCGTCCTGCCCGGGGCCAGCGTGGGGGCGGGGTGCAGTTCCTGCGCCGTCGACGTCATGACAATCCTCCCAGATTGGCCTCCCAGATCGGCCTCAACCGTTGGGTACGCAGCGATGCGTCTGACGCGCATCTTGGAGTCGGAGCCTAAATCAGGCCGGCGAATTTCCAAACCGCCTGATGGAAGTTTCCGGGGCGATGCCGCCCCGGAAACGATGTCGCGACACTGCTCAATTGAGCTTCGGGTTGAGCAGCGCGTCGATCTTCGGCTCTTTCATGTTGTCCTTGGTGACGAGGTTGGCCCCGGTATCGACATTGGCTTCGACCTTCTCGCCCTTCGAGGCGGCCAAGGCGGTCTTGATGCCGTCATAGCCCATCCGGTAGGGGTCCTGGACGACCAGGCCGGAGATGACGCCGTCATTCAGGAACTTGATCAGCTTCTCGTCGCTGTCGAAGCCGATCAGCGCCACCTTGCCGCCGAGATTGTTCTCGGCGATCGCCTGGCCGACGCCCTGCGCCATGATCAGGTTGGAGGCGAAGATGCCCTTGAGGTCCGGATTGGCGGTGATCAGGTCGGTGGCGATGTTCAAGCCCGTGGTGGCCTGACCGTCGGCATATTTGTCGGCGACGAGCTGGAGGCCCGGATACTTGGCCTTGATCTGCTCGATGAAGCCTTGCTTGCGCTGCTCGAGCGAGCCGGCGCCGGGAAGAGCGGTGATCAGCGCGACCTTGCCTTCCACCTTGCCGCCATTGGCGGCGCCGATCGCGGCGGCGAGGCCGTCAGCCGCGACGCGGCCACCCTGGACGTTGTCGGTGGTGAGGAAGGAGGTGAAGGCCTTGGAGTCGGCGCCGGAGTCGATGCCGATGACCTTGACCTTGGAAGCCGCCTCGTCGATCGGCTTGCCGAGCGCCTTGAACTCGGTCGGCGAGATGACGATCGCCGCCGGGTTGCTGGCAACGGCGTTCTCGAGGATCGAGATCTGGCCGTTGACGTCGGTTTCTGCCTGGGCGCCGAGCTCCGGCACGTTGATGCCGAGGTCCTTGCCGGCCTTGCGCGCGCCGGCCAGCACGATCTGCCAGTAGAAGGAGGTGGTATCCTTGACGATGATCGGAATGGTCACGTCGGCCGCCGAGGCTGGCGCGGAATGCATCGCGCCGGCAAGCATCGACGCAGCGGCCAACGCCACGAAAGCACGGCGGTTGAGAAGGCTGGTCACGAATTTCATTAGGTTCCTCCCTAAGGTCGCCTGGTGAAGGTTTCGGAAGCTCCATCTGGATAGGCGCGGCCCAAACAGAACTTTATCAATAAAAAACAGATGCCTTTTTTTGATAATGCATCGCCATGATCGATGCAAGCGGCGTCTGTTGCCGTTTGTGTGATGCCGGAGGAGGTTTGGCCGGGTCTGCTGCTCCTCCCTTGGCGGTACATTGGCGCTTCCGTTCCTCCCTGTCGATATGGAACGATAATTTCACTAAACTGTCAATATGGAATATCCATTCCATATTGACGTCGCATGATTGTGAAGGCCTGCGTCCTTGCAGTCGGCAGCGCTGTTCGCCGCGATAAAGTCTTTCGGGCTAAAGCGTTGCGCCCAGATGCCAGGGCACGAACTCGTTGTCGCCGTAGCCGAACGCCTCGCTCTTGGTCTTGCGGCCGGACGCCGTTTCGATGATCAGCTCGAAGATCTCGCGGCCCATGCCGGCGATGGTTTTCTCGCCCGAGGCGATGACGCCGCAATTGACGTCCATGTCCTCTTCCATCTGGTGGTACATGGTCGAATTGGTGGCGACCTTGATCGACGGCGTCGGCCGGCAGCCGAAGCAGGAACCGCGGCCGGTGGTGAAGACGATGACGTTGGCGCCGCCGGCCACCTGGCCGGTGGCCGAGACCGGGTCGTAGCCGGGGGTGTCCATGAACACCAGGCCGCTGCCGGTCACCTTCTCGGCATAGCCGAAGACGCCGTTGAGCGGCGTCTGGCCGCCCTTGGCGACGGCGCCCAGAGATTTTTCCAGGATGGTGGTCAGGCCGCCGCGCTTGTTGCCGGGCGAGGGGTTGTTGTCGATCGAGGCGCCGTGCTTGGCGGTATGGTCTTCCCACCATTTCACGAAGCCGTCGAGCTTGGCGGCGATCTCGGGCGAGGCGGCGCGGTAGGCAAGCAAATGCTCGGCGCCATAGATCTCGGTCGTCTCCGACAGGATGCCGATGCCGCCGCAGCCGGCCAGGATATCGACGGCGGCGCCTAGCGCCGGATTGGCGGTGATGCCGGACATGCCGTCCGAGCCGCCGCATTGCAGGCCGACGACGATCTCGCTGACCGGGATGGGCTCGCGCTTGAGGTGGCCGACTTCCTCGGCGATCTCGGTGAGCACGCCCATCGCCTTCTCGACCGATTTGCGCGAGCCGCCGGCCTCCTGGATGTTGAAATGGCGTTTTCCCGCCGCCACGCCCTTCTGGCCGTAAAGGGTGAGCTGGTTGACCTCGCAGCCCAGCCCGACCATCATCACGCCGCCGAAATTCGGATGGCGCGCATAGCCCGCGAGCGTGCGGTGCAGAACCATCATGCCGTCACCGGTGCCGCTCATGCCGCAGCCCTGGCCATGGACGATCGGCACGAAGCCGTCGATGCCTGGATATTTCGGCAGAATCCTGCGGTTGGCCTCGTCGGCGATGGCGTGGCAGACGGTGGCCGAACAATTAACGCTGGCGATGATGCCGATGAAGTTGCGCGTGCCGGCACGGCCGTCGGCGCGGCGGTAGCCCATAAAGGTGCGCTTGCGGTCGGCCTCGGTGGCGTGCTCGGCCTCGCTCGGCGGCACCACCGGCAGGCGGCCGCTCTCGAACACCAGATTGTGCGAGTGGACATGCTCGCCCGGCGCGATGTCTTGCGTGGCGCGGCCGATCGCCTGCGCGTATTTCACCACCGCTTCACCCGCCGCGATCGGCTTGATCGCCACCTTGTGGCCCGGCTCGATCACGGCGATCGCGGCGGCGCCGCCCGGCAATGGTGTTCCGATCTCGATGCGGCCGTTGGCGACCGCGACATTGTCGGAAGGTGAGAGAAGGATGGTGTTTGCAACGGTCACGGGCGGCTGTCCTGGGTGATCCTGGGAATGCGGGCGGATTGACTTGCGCCCGTTTAAAGGTAATGTCTTTTATCGGGAAAAAACATTTTTGCGTCAATTGTTTTTTCGTTTCGGGCCATGCGCGTTGCTCGGACGCGCGCGATTGCCCTTTTGGCAAGCCGGCGAAAAGCGTTCCGCTTTTCGGAGGCTTGCGCTAGGAACACCGTTCATATCGCGCTTCCGGCAAGCCGCCGCAAGCGTTGGGGATACGGGGCATGTCGAAGAGCAACAACGTCTACAAGGATGCCTACAACCGCTGTCTCAGGCTGCTCGAAGAGTCCAAGAGCCTGCCGTCGGAGCCCGAGCTCGGCACGCTGCTCGGCGTCAGCCGCACCACGGTGCGCAGCATCCTTTCGCGCATGGCGGAGACCGGGCTGATCGCCTGGGACAAGCGCAACAAGACGGTGCTCCGGGCGCCGCGGGCGGAGGATTTCTTCCCCGAGGAGGAGACCGATTCGCTGGCCGAGATCATCGAGCGCTCCTTCATGCGGCGCCTGCTTGCCGAGGGCGCCGAGGCCGGCATGCAGATCAACGAGCTGGAGCTGGCGCGCGAGATCGGCGTCGGCACCACCAGCGTGCGCGAGTTCCTGATCCGCTTCTCGCGCTTCGGGCTGATCGAGAAGCGGCGCAACAGCCACTGGGTGCTGAAGGGTTTCACGCGCGCCTTCGCGCTGGAGCTGACCGAGATCCGCGAGATGTTCGAGCTGCGCTCGGCGGCGGCTTTCGTCGCGCTGCCGGAGGATAGCGCGGTATGGGCCGATCTCGACAGGCTGGAGGTCGAGCATCGCCGGCTTGCCAGCGAAATCGCCACGCGCTTCACCGCGTTCTCGGAGCTCGACGAACGCTTTCACCGGCTGATCCACCGCGCCTCGCACAACCGCTTCATCGTCGACTTCTACGATGTCATCGCGATGATCTTCCACTACCACTATCAGTGGAACAAGGCAGAGGAGCGCCAGCGCAACGAGGTCGCGGTGCAGGAGCACCTCGCCTATATCGCGGCGCTGAAATCGCGCGATCCCGGCAAGGTGGACGCCGCCTGCCGCAAGCATCTGAAGTCGGCGCGTCAGACCCTCTTGAGCTCAATTCCCGAAGGGCGGCAGGCGCAGCCGGCCTAAAACGGACCGATCGTGCCGTGTTGCCGCAGCGCGGTTTTGCCGATTTTCCGGCCGCATCGCCCGTGTTAGGGTCTATCAAGTTTCCGGGAGAGGCTTTGCGTTGGATATCCGGCTGAGACGATGGAGCATGCCGGCCGCGTTTATCGCGGCGCTGCTTCTGTTGCTTCAGTCTTCTCTCGGCGCTTTCGCCTTCGGTGCGCCGTCGCAGCTCGACGCCTTCGGCAATGTCATCTGCACGCATGAAGGCGCCGTAAAGTTCCCTGGCGGGGATCCTCACCAGCAGCATATGCCGGCCTGTTGCTCGTTCGGCTGCAGCATGGTTTCGCCGGCGCATCTGCCGCCGCCGGAAGCAGGCACGGTGGCCGGAACACGGCTTTCCGAGGCGGTCGCCTTCCAGCTTCCGGCCTTCCGGCACCAGGACTTCGCGCGCGACCGCTCCCCGGCCAATCCGCGCGCGCCGCCGGCCATGGTCTGATCCGCGGAACCTTCCGCGAGCCTATTCATCCAAAGATCAGACTGTTCGCGGCCGCATTCCGGCGCGATCCCGCACTCATGGAGCAACCATGTCCAATCGTCTCTCCAAGGCGAAAGCCTCCGCTTATCGCGGCGTGCCGCCGTTCCGCCTCCGGCAGTGTATCGGCCTTGCCGTGCTCGGCCTTCTTCTCCTCCTCGCCTGCGTTCCCGCCGCCCTCGCGCATGAGTTCAAGGTCGGCGATCTCGAGATCGTACATCCCTGGTCGCGGGCGACGCCGCCCGGCGCCAAGGTGGCCGGCGGCTATTTCACCGTGGTCAACAAGGGCAGCGCGGCGGACCGGCTGCTGTCGATTTCCTCCGACATCTCCGACAAGGCCGAACTGCATGAGATGGGCGTCAAGGATGGCGTCATGACCATGCGGCCGGTCAGCGGCGGGCTGGAAATTCCGGCCGGCGGCAAGGTCGCGCTCAAGCCCGGCGCCTATCACCTGATGTTCGTCGGCCTGAAGCGGCAGCCGAAACAGGGCGAGAAATTCCCGGCGACGCTGACCTTCGAGAAGGCCGGCAGCGTCAAGGTCGAGTTTGCCGTCGAAGGCATGGGCGAGACCGGCGATATGGACATGGATCACGCCGAGTAATCCGCCAATCGAAATCGGAGGGACAATCCATGAAGAAATATCTTTTGGCGGCCGGCGCGCTTTGCGCACTCGGGACCAATGCCGCGCTCGCCCATATCACGCTCGAAACGCAGGAAGCGCCTGTCGGCTCCACCTACAAGGCGGTCTTTCGCGTGCCGCATGGCTGCGAGGGCAAGGCGACGACCGCCGTGCGCGTGCAGATCCCCGAAGGCGTGATTTCGGTGAAGCCGATGCCGAAGCCCGGCTGGACGCTGCAGACCAAGAAAGGCAGGTACGAGAAATCCTATCAGCTCTTTGGCGAGACGCTGACCACCGGCGTCAAGGAAGTGGACTGGAGCGGCGGCAACCTGCCCGACGAATTCTATGACGAGTTCGTTTTCCGCGCCTCGCTGGCGGCCGATCTGCCGGCCGGCCAGATGCTCTATTTCCCGGTGGTGCAGGAATGCGGCGACGCCGCCGCGCGCTGGATCGAGATCCCGGCGGCAGGCCAGGATGAGGACACGTTGGAAACTCCGGCGCCCGGCATCAAATTGCTGCCGAAGAAATGACCTCTATTGGCGCGCTCTTTCGGGGCGCGCACCATTTCCTGTTGTGACGGCATGAACGCAGCACTGCCTTCCTCGATGAACCGCATGGATGTCGGGCTGCTTGCCTGGCTGGTGGCGGCGCTGATGGCGATGGCGATATTGGCCGTGCCAGGCCGCGCCTTCGCGCATGCGGCGCTTGTCGCGACCGACCCGGCGGACGGCGCCGTGCTGACGCAAAGCCCGACGCGGTTTTCGCTGACCTTCAGCGAACCCGTCTCGCCGCTGGTGCTCACGCTGGTGCGGCCGGACGGCTCGCAGCTTGCGTTGACATCCTTCCGTCTCAACGACCAGACGGTCGAGATCGACAATCCAGAAACGCTCAAATCCGGCACGCATGTGCTCAGTTGGCGGGTGGTGTCGGTCGACGGCCATCCGGTCGGCGGTTCGGCGCTGTTTTCCATCGGCGCGCCAAGTGCAGCGCCCATGGCGGCCGAAGCGGTCGACCGGACGCCGCGCGCGGCGATCTGGATAGCCAGGCTGTTTCTCTATGCCGGCCTCTTCCTCGGCGTCGGCGGCGCGTTCGCACTGTCCTGGCTGGCCGGGGACCGGCGCTGCGGTCAGCGAATTGTCGCGGCAGCTCTGCTTTTCGGCGTCGTCGCGGCGCCGGTGTCGCTTGGGCTGCAGGGGCTGGACGGGCTCGGCGCCCCGCTCGCCCGGTTTGCGACAGCGGCTGTGTGGAAAACCGCGCTGGAGACAAGCTATGTCTGGACCGTGCTGATCGGCCTGATCGCGCTTGGCCTCGCGCTGCTTTCGCTTGCCGGGCCGTCAGCTCTTCGCAAGCTGTCGGCATCCGCGGCACTGGTCGGCGTCGGCGCCGGCCTTGCCGCGAGCGGTCACGCCAGCGCCGCCGAACCGCAGTGGCTGACGCGGCCGCTGGTGTTCCTGCACGGCACCGCAATCGCCTTCTGGGCCGGTTCGCTGGCGCCGCTCGGCCTGGCGTTGCGGCGAGAGCCCGCGGAAGCGAAAGTGTTTCTGCGCCGCTTCTCCCGCGCGATCCTGCCCGTCGTCATCCTGCTTTCCGCCAGCGGTATCGTGCTGGCGATCATCCAGGTCGAGCGACCCTCGGCGTTGATCGACACGTCCTATGGCCGGCTGCTGCTCTTGAAGCTGGCGCTGCTGCTTTTCCTGTTCACGCTTGCGGCGGTCAACCGCTGGACACTGACGGCGCCCGCCGAGGCCGGCGACACCGAGGTGCAGCGGCGGTTGGTGCGCTCGATCGGCATCGAGGTGGTCATCGTGCTCGCCATCTTCGGCGTCGCCGCCGGCTGGCGCTTCACCCCGCCCCCGCGCGCGCTGGCGATCGCCGCCGCGCAGCCGGTGTCGATCCACATCCACACGCTGGAGGCGATGGCCGATCTCAGCATCACGCCTGGACATGCCGGCGAGGTCGCCGCTTCGATGGTAATCATGACCGGCGATTTCGGCCCGCTCGACGCCAAGGCGGTGACACTGGTGCTGTCGAAGCCCGATTCCGGCATCGAGCCGATCAAGCGGCCGGCGACGAAGCCCGGCGACGGCACCTGGCGCGTCGACAATCTCGTCATTCCAATTCCCGGGCGCTGGAACGCAAGGCTCGATATCCTCGTTTCGGATTTCGAGGTGGTCAAAATCGAAGCGCCGATCGACATCCGGTCCGATTGAGGTCCAGTCCATGTAGAATACGGCCTGGCGGTTGACGGCGCCGCCAAGGCCCGTCATTCATCTTCCGAAACAATGGGCATCGCCCCGAAACGCGGCCACAACAAGCATCCGAAAGCAGGGAAGAAACGATGGAAAAAGCCGAAATCGGCCTGATCGGCCTTGGCACGATGGGTTCCAACCTGGCGCTCAACATCGCCGAGCACGGGCATCGCATCGCCGTCTTCAACCGCACGCCGGCACGCACCGACGCCTTTGTCGAGAGTGCCGGTTCGCTCAAGGAGATGGTCGTTCCCTGCTACAGCCTGGAGGAACTCGCCGCGGCCATCCGGCCGCCGCGGCCGATCATCATCATGGTGTTGGCCGGCAAGCCGGTCGACGAACAGATCGCAGCGCTGCGCGGCGTGCTGTCCGACAACGACATCGTCATCGATGCCGGCAACGCCAATTTCCGCGACACGATGCGCCGCTTCTCGGAGCTGTCGGGCTCTGGCCTCACCTTCATCGGCATGGGCGTTTCGGGCGGCGAGGAGGGCGCGCGCCATGGGCCCTCGATCATGGTGGGCGGCACCGAAGAGTCCTGGAAGCGCGTCGAGAAAGTGCTGACCGCGATCTCGGCCAAGTTCAAGGACGAGCCTTGCGCCGCCTGGCTCGGGCATGACGGCGCCGGCCATTTCGTGAAGACCATCCACAACGGCATCGAATATGCCGACATGCAGATGATCGCCGAGATCTACGGCATCCTGCGCGACGGTCTCGGCATGGCACCCAAGGAGATCGGCAAGGTGTTCGAGGAATGGAACAAGGGCCGCCTCAACTCCTACCTGATCGAGATCACGGCCAAGGTGCTCGCCGCCGACGATCCGAAGACCGGCAAGCCGGTGGTCGACGTCATCCTCGACCGCGCCGGCCAGAAGGGCACCGGCAAGTGGTCGGTGATCGAAGCGCAACAGCTCGGCATTCCGGCCACCGCCATCGAGGCGGCGGTCGCGGCGCGCGTGTTGTCCTCGATCAAGGACGAGCGGCAGGCGGCGGAAAAAGCCTATGGCAATATCGGCGTCGAAAAGATCTCCGGCGACAAGGCCGCGCTGCTCAAGGATCTGGAGCTCGCCTTGTTCGCCGGCAAGATCGCGGCTTACGCGCAGGGCTTCGCGGTGATGAGCGGCGCCTCGAAAGAGTTCAACTGGAACCTGCCGATGCCGACCATAGCCAAGATCTGGCGCGCCGGCTGCATCATCCGCTCGCAGATGCTGGACACGATGGCGGAAGCTTTCGGGTCAGGCACCGCCTCCACCAACCTCCTGATGGCGCCGGCCTTCATCGCCATGATGAAGGAGGCGCATCCGTCGCTGAGGCGCATTGTGGCCCGCGCCTCCGAAGCCGGCTCACCGGTGCCGGCGCTGTCCTCGGCGCTCGCCTATTTCGACAGCTACCGCCAGGGCCGCGGCACGTCGAACCTGATCCAGGCGCAGCGCGACTTTTTCGGCGCGCATGGGTTTGAGCGGATCGGCGAGCAGGGCGCGTTCCACGGCCCGTGGGGGAGCGGGGCTGCCTAGAGCCAGGTGAGGCCGGCCTGCAAATGGCGGCTTCCTGCGCTTCCGGTGCTCACGTACTTTAAGTACGCTCCGCTCCGGTTCTCGGAAGCCACCATTTTCGACTCGGCCTGACCTGCCTCTTAAGTCGCGCCGATCAGCCGCGATAAGGCAGAACCTCGCTCGGCGTGCTGAGCGACTGCAACGTGCCTGGATCGGCGCCGCCGATCCAGCCGAGCACGGCGCGGGCGAGCTCGGAGCCGGCGAGGCGGAAATTCTCGTTGACGACGAGCAGTTCCCGCCGGAACAGATGCAGCAGCTCCGACGATTGTTTCGACACCACGTCGACGTCGCGGCCGAGCTTCAGCCCGGCATCCTCGATGCCGGCCACCACGGCGAGCGTCGCCGCGGCGGCGCTGCTGACGAAGCCGTCCGGCCGGTCCTTGCGTCGCATCAGTTGCGCGGTCCGCATCCTGATCTGCTCGATCGACTGGTCGATGGAGACGGTGTTGAACGGCACCTCTGACGCGCTCACCTCGCTCAGCGCATCGGCAAAGCCGTTCACCGTGTGGCGGTAATAGGTGAGGCCGACCGGTGGCGTCACAAGCGCCAGCCGGCTGCGGCCCTTGCGGGCGAGCGCGCGGACGGCTTCGCCGGCAAAGGCGTAATTGTCGAAGTCGTGATAGGGATGCACCAGGCCCATGTCCGTGCGGCCATGCGTGGCGAAGGGAATGCCGTGCTCCAACATGTAGCGCGCCCGCGGATCGTTGGGCTGGGTGCGCGAAATGATGACGCCATCGGCCGAGCCCGTCTCGACCAGATAGCGCACCGGATCGAGCGGGTCCTGCGAGCGCGAATAGGGCGTGACGATCAGATGGTAGGGCGTGTCGGCGATCACCTCGGTGACGCCGTAGATGATGTCCGAGACGAAGCTCATCAGTTCGTGCTCGGTGTTCAGCACAAGCGAGATGACGTTGGTCTTGCCGGTCCTCAAGCGCACACCGGCGCGGTTCGGACGATAGCCGATCTGCTTGGCGACGAGCTGGACGCGACGCCTGGTCTCGGCACCGATCTCGGGCGCATCCTTCAGCGCGCGCGACACCGTCGTGACGCCAAGTCCGGTCATGAAGGCAAGCGTCTTCAGCGTCGGCCGCTCCTTGCCCGACGTTTCGTCGTCGCCCTTCCTGGTTATCCGTCTATCCATTCGTCCCGCCCGTCAGGCGCATAGCAGCCGCGGGACCGACCGGCAATCGTGCGATGTCGACAATTGCGCGCCCCTTAGCTCGCGGCTGGGCTCAATATACTGAAACGTTACAGGTTGCCAATCTTCGAGGTCGATCGAAGTGGCCGGGACCTTGACACTCCGGAAATCGGGAAGAGCCAAAAGTCGCTGGAATCGCAAAGAAATATCGGTTTTGGTCCGATTTTGCCACCAATCGACCGATCGATCTTCGGTATTGCTCTGCCGGGCGAAAGATTTTGTTCGCAGCTCGAAAAAATCTCAATCTGCCTTGAAGCGAGGGGTTGCCTATGCGGATCATTTGCCGTATCGAAAATCTGTAACGTTTCAGATTCTGGGAGGAAGCCGAAATGCGATACAAATTCCTGACTGCCGCCTTTGCCGCGACGGTTGCGCTCAACTTCGCCGGTCCGGCGGCCGCGACCGACCTGGAAGTCACCCATTGGTGGACTTCGGGCGGCGAGGCGGCGGCGGTGGCCGAGCTTGCCAAGGCATTCGACGCGACGGGCAATCACTGGGTCGACGGCGCCATTGCCGGCTCCGGCGGCACGGCGCGGCCGATCATGATCAGCCGCATCACCGGCGGCGATCCGATGGGTGCCACCCAGTTTAATCACGGCCGCCAGGCCGAGGAACTGGTGCAGGCCGGGCTGATGCGCGACCTCACCGATATCGCCACCAAGGACAAGTGGACGGAGGTGGTGCGGCCGAAGAGCCTGCTCGATAGCTGCACCATAGACGGCAAGATCTATTGCGTGCCGGTCAATATCCATTCCTGGCAATGGCTGTGGCTGTCCAACGAGGCTTTTCAGAAGGCCGGGCTGCCGCTGCCGAAAGACTGGAATGAATTCGTGGCGGATGCGCCGGCGCTGGAAAAGGCCGGCATCATCCCGCTCGCCGTCGGCGGACAGGCCTGGCAGGCCTCCGGCGCCTTCGACGTGCTGATGGCCGCCGTCGGCGGCACCGACACCTTCCTCAAGGTCTACAAGGACAAGGACGCTACCTTCGCAGCCGGTCCGGAGATCGCCAAGGTGTTCAAAGCGGCGGACGACGCCCGCAAGATGGCCAAGAACACCAATGTGCAGGACTGGAACCAGGCGACCAATCTGGTCATCACCGGCAAGGCCGCCGGCCAGATCATGGGCGACTGGGCGCAGGGTGAGTTCCAGGTCGCCGGCAAGACCGCCGGCAAGGACTATACCTGCCTGCCCGGCCTGGGCTTGAACGAAGTCATCGCCACCGGCGGCGACGCCTTCTACTTCCCGCTGCTCAAGGACGAGGCCAAGGCCAAGGCGCAGGTCGTGTTGGCCGAAACCTTGCTCGATCCGAAGACCCAGGTCGCCTTCAATCTCAAGAAGGGCTCGCTGCCGGTGCGCGGCGACGTCGACCTCAACACGGCGAATGACTGCATGAAGAAGGGCCTCGCCATTCTCGCCAAGGGCGCCGTCATGCCGTGGACGGACCAACTGCTCTCGCAAGACACCCAGAAGCAGAAGGAAGACCTGTTCTCCGAATTCTTCGCCAAGCCCGATATGAGCGTCGAAGAGGCGCAGAAGCGCTTCGCCGAGATCATCGGCTCGGCGGACTGACGACCGGCGCCCCCGCCGGCTCCCGGCCCCCAGCCTATCGGGGGCCGGGAGCGTGACGCCCGCATTGTCCCAGCCCGGCTGCCGAGATGAGCAACAGCGAACGCCCGAGCAAGCTTTTCCGCAACCTCAACGCCAAGATCGCGTCGATCCCGATGGTGCTCACCGCGCTGATGGTGTTCGTCGGCGGCACGGCGTGGACGGTGCTCTATTCCTTCACCAATTCGAAGCTGTTGCCGCGGCTCAACTTCGTCGGGCTCGATCAGTATCACCGACTCTGGTCGACATCGCGCTGGTTGGTCTCGATCGAGAACCTTCTGATCTACGGCGCGATCTCACTGGTGTTCTCGCTGGTCATCGGCTTCCTGCTTGCAGCCCTTCTCGACCAGAAGATCCGCTTCGAGGACACGTTCCGCACCATCTTCCTCTATCCCTTCGCGCTGTCCTTCATCGTCACCGGACTGGTCTGGCAATGGCTGCTCAACCCGGATTTCGGCGTACAGCGCGTCGTGCGCGACCTCGGCTGGACGAGCTTCAACTTCGACCCACTCTACAATTCCAGCATCGTCATCTACGGCATTTCGATCGCGGCGCTCTGGCAAGGCACGGGGCTCATCATGTGCCTCATGCTCGCCGGCCTGCGCGGCATCGACGAAGACATCTGGAAGGCGGCGAGGGTGGACGGCATTCCCGCCTGGAAGACCTATCTCTTCATCGTCATCCCGATGATGCGGCCGGTCTTCATCACCACGCTGGTGATCATCGCCGCCGGCATCGTCAAGGTCTACGATCTCGTCGTGGCGCAGACCAGCGGCGGCCCTGGCATCGCGTCGGAAGTGCCGGCCAAATATGTCTATGACTACATGTTCTTTGCCCAGAATCTCGGCCAGGGCTTCGCCGCCTCGACCATGATGCTCCTGTCGGTGGTGATCGTCATCGTGCCTTGGGCATATCTGGAATTCGGAGGCAAGAAGCGTGGCTGACGTCGCCTCCCTGTCCACCAGCGCGCAAGCGCTGCGCCGCCATGCCACCGGCCCGAGCGGGCCGAAGCCGCGGCACGTGCTATCGCGCCGCAACATCTTCCTCTACGGCACGCTGATCGTGGTGGCTCTCTACTATCTTTTGCCGCTCTACGTGATGATCGTCACCTCGCTGAAGGGCATGCCGGAAATCCGTCTCGGCAACATCTTCTCGCCACCGATGGAGATCACCTTCGAGCCCTGGGTGAAAGCCTGGGCGAGTGCCTGCACCGGGCTCAACTGCGACGGGCTCTCGCGCGGCTTCTGGAATTCGGTGCGCATCACCGTGCCGTCGGTGTTGCTCTCGATCGCGATCGCCTCGGTGAACGGCTATGCCCTGGCCAATTGGCGCTTCAAGGGCGCCGATACCTTTTTCATCATCCTGATCGTCGGCGCCTTCATCCCTTACCAGGTGATGATCTATCCGATCGTCATCATCCTGCGCGAAATCGGCATCTACGGCACACTGACCGGCCTGGTGATCGTGCATTCGATCTTCGGCATGCCGATCCTGACGCTGCTCTTCCGCAATTATTTCACCTCGATGCCGGAGGAATTGTTCCGCGCCGCGCGCGTCGACGGCGCCGGCTTCTGGGGCATCTATCTGCGCATCATGCTGCCGATGTCGCTGCCGATCTTCGTCGTCGCCATCATCCTGCAGGTGACCGGCATCTGGAACGACTTCCTGTTCGGCGTCGTCTACACGCGCCCGGACACCTACCCGATGACGGTACAGCTCAACAACATCGTCAACTCGGTCCAAGGCGTGAAGGAATACAACGTCAACATGGCCGCGACCATCCTGACCGGCCTTGTTCCGCTTATCGTCTATTTCGTTTCCGGCAAGCTCTTCGTGCGCGGCATCGCCGCCGGCGCGGTGAAAGGATGATGATGGACATCGCCAATCCCAGCGTTTCGATCCAGGACCTGTCGCTCAATTTCGGCGCCGTCTCGGTGCTGCAGACGCTCAACCTGGATGTCGCCGAGGGCGAGTTCATCGTGCTGCTCGGCCCGTCCGGCTGCGGCAAGTCGACCTTGCTCAACTGCATCGCCGGCCTGCTCGACATTTCGGAGGGCCGCATCTTCATCAAGGGTAAGAACGTCACCTGGGAAGAGCCGAAGGACCGCGGCATCGGCATGGTGTTCCAGTCCTATGCGCTTTATCCGCAGATGACGGTGGAGCGGAACCTTTCCTTCGGCCTGCGCGTCGCCGGGGTGCCGAAGGACGAGATCGCCAAGCGCATTGCCCGCGCCGCCGAAATCCTGCAGATCGAGCCGCTGTTGCAGAGGAAGCCTTCGGCGCTGTCGGGCGGCCAGCGCCAGCGCGTGGCGATCGGACGCGCGCTGGTGCGTGACGTCGACGTCTTCCTGTTCGACGAACCGCTCTCCAATCTCGACGCCAAGCTGCGCTCGGAATTGCGCGTCGAGATCAAGCTTTTGCACCGCCGCTTGCAGAACACGATGATCTACGTCACCCACGACCAGATCGAGGCGATGACGCTGGCCGATCGCATCGCGGTGATGAAGGGCGGCGTGATCCAGCAGCTCGACGCGCCGCAGACGATCTACAACCGCCCCGTCAACCGCTTCGTTGCCGGCTTCCTCGGCTCGCCGGCGATGAACTTCATCGACGGCAGGCTGGAGAAAGATAGCGGCGACTGGCACTTTGCCGTCGAGGACGTGCGCATCCCGCTTGCAACCTATGCCTTCGAGAAGGAGCCGACGCCGGGCCCCGCCGTGTTCGGCATCCGGCCCGAGCATGTCGCCTTCAACAGCGGTACGGGCTGGCCCTTCACCGCGATGGCCAATGTCGAGGTCGTCGAGCCGATGGGTTCCGACACGCTGGTATGGCTGAAGCTCGGGCAGCAGAACTTCACCGTGCGCGTCACCTCCGAACGCACGCCGAAAAACGGGGACGCGGTCAGCATCGGCTTCGATCCGCTGCGCGCCTCGCTTTTCGACGCCCAAACCGGCAACCGGATTTAACCTCCCAGGACCAACAGCACGGACAGGACAGATGAACTGGTCATTCCAACTCTACAGCGCCCGCAATTTCCAGCCATGGAACGGCGTGGTGAAAATGCTCGGCGAGCTCGGCTATAAGCAAGTGGAAGGCTTCGGCGGCGTCTATGACGACCCGAAGCCGTTCCGCGCCGAGCTCGACAGGAACGGGCTGGCGATGCCGACCGGGCATTTCTCGATCGACGCGCTGGAGAATGACTTCGACGGCGTGCGCAAAATAGCCGATGCGCTCGGCATCACGCTGCTGATCTGCCCCTATCTGATGCCCGATCAGCGCCCATCCGACGCCGCCGGCTGGCGCGGCTTCGGCGAACGCCTGGCCAGGGTCGGCGAGGTCGCGAAGAAGGCCGGCTATGGCTTTGCCTGGCACAACCACGATTTCGAGTTCAAGGCGCTTGCCGACGGCTCGCTGCCGCAGGACCACATCCTGTCCGCCGCGCCCGACATCGGCTGGGAAATGGACGTCGCCTGGGTGATCCGCGGCGGCGCCGATCCGTTGCCCTGGATCGAAAGACACGGCAAGCGCATCGTCGCCGTCCACGTCAAGGATATCGCCAAGCCGGGCGAGGGGCTGGACGAGGACGGCTGGTCCGATGTCGGCCACGGCACGGTCGACTGGGCGGGCCTGTTCAAGGCATTGCGCGCCAAGAGCGCGGCGCAGTATTTCGTCATGGAGCAGGACAACCCCAACGACATCGAGCGCTATGCCCGACGCTCGATCGCGGCAGCCAAGAGCTGGCAGGAGTAATCGAAAATGGCAGATAAACTTGGCGTGGGCGTCATCGGCTGCGGCAACATCTCGAAGGCGTATTTCTCGCTGGCGCCGCTGTTTCGCGGCATCAAGATGCGCGCCTGCGCGGACATCAACATGGAGGCCGCGCAGGCACGCGCGAAGGAGTTCAAGCTGCGCGCCGAGACGGTCAGCGACCTGCTCAGGGACGACGAGATCGACATCATCGTCAATCTGACGATCCCGGCCGTGCACTATGAAGTCTCCAAAGCGGTGCTCGACGCCGGCAAGCACGTCTATTCGGAAAAACCCTTCGTGCTGTCGATCAAGGAAGGGCTCGATCTCAAGAAACGGGCCGAGAAGAAAGGCCTGCGCATCGGTTCGGCGCCGGACACGTTCCTTGGCGGCGCGCACCAGCTGGCGCGCGAGCTGATCGACAGCGGCAAGCTCGGCAAGATCACCAGCGGCACCTGCCATGTGATGGGCCACGGCATGGAGCACTGGCACCCCAACCCGGATTTCTTTTTCCAGCCGGGCGCTGGTCCGGTGCTGGACATCGGGCCGTATTACATCACCAACCTGATCCAACTGATCGGACCGGTGAAACAGGTGGCGGCCTTCGCGACGACGCCGGCCAAGGAGCGGACGATCTCGTCGAAACCGCGGGCAGGTGAAAAGATCCCGGTCAACACGCCGACCACCATCCACGCGCTGCTCGAATTCGCGAACGGCGCGGTGATCACGCTCAACACCTCCTGGGACGTCTGGAGCCACGGCCATGCGCCGATGGAGCTCTACGGTGAATTGGGCACCGTCTTCGTGCCGGATCCGAACTTCTTCGGCGGCGAGCTGCGCTTCACCGACGCGGCCAAGCCGGTGAAGAAGCTGCCGAAATGGAACCATCCGTTCGGCGTGCCGAACGAGATGCACGGCCAGGGCATGATGGCCAACTACCGCACCGCCGGCCTTGCCGACATGGCGATCGCGATCGCCGAAGGGCGGCCGCATCGCTGCTCGATGGAGCTGGCGCTGCATGCCGTCGACGTGATGACCGGCATCCTGCGCTCCGGCGAAAGCGGCAAATATGTCGCCATGCAGACGAGCTGCGAGCGGCCGGCCGCGCTCGGCGTCAAGGACGCGAAGGCGCTGCTGGCGAAGAAAAACTAAAGCATGTCTCTCGAAAGTGGGAACCGGGTTCGGGGCAAAGACATGCGCAAAGTCACAAGTCTAAAGCGCGGCGAGCGCGATCGCGACGCGCTTTAGCCGGCAACCCCTCTCCCCGTTTCGGCGGGGAGAGGGTAAGGGTTAGGGGCAAGCATCGATTCAAATTCATCGCCGCGCCTGCCGCGTCGCTTCGAGCCCGAGGACTATTCCATGCCCTATGTCGCCGCCGAGAACCGCTACGAGGCAATGATCTACAACCGCTGCGGACGGTCGGGCCTCAAGCTGCCGGCGATCTCGCTCGGGCTGTGGCACAATTTCGGCAACGACACGCCGCACCGGACCAAGCAGGCGATCGTGCGCAAGGCATTCGACCTCGGCATTACGCATTTCGACCTCGCCAACAATTACGGACCGCCGCCCGGCTCGGCGGAAACCGCTTTCGGCGAAATCCTGCGCACCGATTTCGCCCCTTACCGCGACGAGATGATCATCTCGACCAAGGCCGGCTACGAGATGTGGGCCGGCCCCTACGGCGAATGGGGCAGCCGCAAATATGTGCTGGCGAGCCTCGACCAGAGCCTCAAGCGGATGGGGCTCGACTATGTCGATATCTTCTATTCACACCGTTTCGATCCCGAGACGCCGCTCGAGGAAACCATGGGCGCGCTCGATCATGCGGTGCGCTCGGGCAAGGCGCTCTATGCCGGCATCTCGTCCTACAATTCGCAGCGCACGCGGGAAGCGGCCGACATATTGCGGCAGCTCGGCACGCCCTGCCTGATCCACCAGCCGAGCTATTCGATGCTCAACCGCTGGGTCGAGGAGGATGGATTGCTCGACACGCTGGAGGGGCTCGGCATCGGCTCGATCGTGTTCTCGCCGTTGGCGCAAGGCATGCTGACCGACAAATATCTCGGCGGCATCCCCGAAGGGAGCCGCGCCAGCCAGGGCAAATCGCTCAAGCCCGCCTTCATCAACGACAAGTCGATCGCCAACATCAAGGCGCTCAACGCCATCGCCGCCCGCCGCGGCCAGACGCTGGCGCAGATGGCGCTGGCCTGGGTGCTGCGCAAGGGCAGGGTGACGACGGCGCTGATCGGCGCCAGCCGGCCGGAGCAGGTCGAGGATTGCGTCGGCGCGCTCAAGGCGCTCGAGTTCTCCGATGCCGAGCTCGCCGAGATCGACACTTATGCGCGCGAGTCCGACATCAACCTGTGGGCGGCATCGGCCGAACGCAAGGGGCCGCCGCGCAAGTAGGCTGGCGAACCATCTTCGCCCGACCCGTGCCGGAAGGGCCAAGCTGCGGAAACAGTGGCAAAATCGATCGTTCGTCGCTATCTCAGGGGAATTGAAGTCGTTCGCATCGGGATCTGATGCGGGCGCCGATTGGGCGAACACAATGACGGCAAGAGATGCGCTGACCAAGAACCAGCTCTGCGTGCTCGAGAAGCTCGAGGCGTCCAGCGGGCCGCTCAGCGCCTATACGCTGCTCGACCAGTTGCGCGAGCGCGGTTTCCGCGCGCCGCTGCAAGTCTACCGGGCCCTCGACACGCTGGTGAAATCCGGCTTCGTGCATCGGCTGGAAAGCCTCAACTCCTTCGTCGCCTGCGCCGAGCCGCACGACCACAGCCATTCGATGACCGCCTTCGCCATCTGCGACAATTGCGGCCAGGTGACCGAGATGTCCGACCATGATGTCGACCATCGGCTGGACGAATGGGTGCGCTCGACGGGATTCGCCGCCAAGAAGGCGGTGATCGAGTTTCGCGGCGTGTGCGCGAAATGCAGGGCTGAAGCGGCGTAAGTGCGCCGATATTCAGGTGAGGCCGGCCTGCAAATGGCGGCTTCCTGCGCTTCCGGTGCTCACGTACTTTAAGTACGCTCCGCTCCGGTTCTCGGAATGCACCCAGTTTGGTCGCTTCGCGCCCGTCTTCGACTCCGACTCGGCCTGACCTGAATCTCGACGCACTTACCGGGCGTGATGCCGGTTAATGCGCCTCGTCCCAGTTGTCCGCGGCCCGGGCGTCGACATGCAGCGGCACGGACATCGAGACCGCCGGCATCGGCGCGTTCTCCATCACCTTGCGCACCACCGGAATCGTCGCCTCGACCTCCGCTTCCACCGTCTCGAAGATCAGCTCGTCATGCACTTGCAACAGCATGCGGGCCGACAGCTTCGCCTTTTCCAGCGCCTCCTCCATATGCACCATGGCGCGGCGGATGATGTCGGCCGCGGTGCCTTGCAGCCTGGCGTTGATCGAGGCGCGCTCGTTGAAGGCGCGGATCGAGGGGTTGGACGACCTTATCTCCGGATAGTGGATGCGGCGGCCGAAGATGGTCTCGACGAAGCCGTTCTCCCGCGCATAGGCCTTGGTTTCCTCGATATAGTCGCGGATGCCCGGGAAGCGTTCGAAATAGCGCTTGATATAGGCGCTCGCCTCCTCGCGCGGGATCGACAGCTGGTTGGCGAGACCGAAGGCCGAGATGCCGTAGATGATGCCGAAATTGATCGCCTTGGCGCGCCGGCGCACTTCCGAAGGCATGCCCTCGACCGGCACGTTGAACATCTCCGACGCGGTGATCGCATGGATGTCGGCGCCGTCGGCGAAGGCCTGCTTGAGCTGCGGGATCTCGGCGACATGGGCAAGCACGCGCAGCTCGATCTGGCTGTAGTCGGCCGAGACCAGCTTGTGGCCCTTTTCGGCGATGAAGGCGGTCCTGATCTTGCGCCCTTCGGCCGTACGCACCGGGATGTTCTGCAGGTTGGGATCGGAAGACGATAGCCGCCCGGTCGTCGTCGCTGCCAGCGCGTAGGAGGTGTGGACACGGTTGGTGTCGGGATTGATGAAACCGGGCAGCGCGTCGGTATAGGTCGATTTCAGCTTGGTGAGCTGGCGCCAGTCGACGATCTTGCGCGGCAGCTCGTGGCCCTCGGCGGCGAGGTCTTCCAGAAGCTGCGCTGAGGTTGACCATTGGCCGGTCTTGGTCTTCGAGCCGCCCGGCAAGCCCATCTTGCCGAACAATATGTCGCCGAGTTGCTTCGGCGAGCCGATGTTGATGCGCTCGCCGACGATCCCGTAGATCTCTTCCTCGACGCGGGCGGCGCCCTGCGCCAGCTCGCCCGACAGTCTCGACAGGATCTGGCGGTCGACCGAGATGCCGCGCTGCTCCATCCGGGCCAGCACGGGCACCAGCGGCCGTTCCAGCCGCTCATAGACGGAAACCAGGCCCTTGGCGGCCAGCCTCGGCTTCAGCACCTGCCAAAGCCGCAGCGCCAGGTCGGCCTGCTCGCCGGCATAGGCGGTCGCGCGCTCGATATCGACCTGGTCGAAGCCGATGGCGCTCTTGCCCGAGCCGGCAAGTTCCTTTTTCGTCGCCGGCGCGTGGCCGAGCCACTTCTCCGACAGCGACGCGAGGTCGTGGCCGCCGGAGGTGCCGGCGTCGAGCACGTAAGAGATCAGCATCGTGTCGTCGAACGGGCCGACCTCGACGCCGTGCCGGCTCATCACGACGATGTCGTATTTCATGTCCTGCACGATTTTCAGGACCGAACGGTCCTCAAGCAGGGGCTTGAGCAGCGCCAGCGCCTTGCGGACCGGGATCTGGTTCTCCACAAGGCCGCCGCCGAGCAGGTCGCCGTTGCCGCTTCTGTGGGCGAGCGGCACATAGACGGCGCGGCCCGGCGCGATCGCCATGGACAGGCCGACGAGATCGGCACGCATCGGGTCAGACGAGGTGGTCTCGGCGTCGAAAGCGAGGATGCCGGCGTCGCGGGCTTCGGCAATCCAGGCCTCGAGCGCGGTCGTGTCGCGAATGGGCGCGTAGGCCGAAGGGTCGATCTTGCGCGCCGACGCCTGTTCCAGCCGCAGCGCCGACAGCAGCGATGGAGTATCGCCTTGCGGCGGCGCGTCCTCGCCCCTGACCGGCGCGGCCGGCTTTGCGGCATCGTCCGACGCGGCGGCCGGTCGTGGCGCCGGCGGCGCGCCCGCGCCGACATCGGGGCCGTGCGCGGTATCGGCGCGCTCGATGGTGACGGCGGAGGCCTGGACGTCGCCGATTTCGGTTGCGGTCGCCTCGGCGACGCGCCGCGTCAGCGTGGTGAACTCCATCGTCTTCAGGAAGCCGATCAGCTTCGGCCCATCCGGCTCGTGCAGGATCAGGTCGTCCAGTCCTTCCTTCAGCGGCACGTCGTTCTTCAGCGTCACCAGCTCGCGCGAAATGCGCGCCTTGTCGGCATTGGCGATGATGGTCTCGCGACGCTTCTCCTGCTTGATCTCGGAAGCGCGCGCCAGCAGCCCATCAAGGTCGCCGAACTGTTCGAGCAATTGCGCCGCGGTCTTCGGTCCGATGCCCGGCACGCCCGGCACGTTGTCGATCGAGTCGCCGGTCAGAGCCTGCAGGTCGATCATCTTTTCCGGCGGCACGCCCCATTTCTCGATCACTTCGGGGACGCTGATCCGGCGATCCTTCATGGGATCGTACATACGGACCGTCGGACCGACGAGCTGCATCAGGTCCTTGTCGGAGGAGACGATGGTGGTGTCGGCGCCGACCTCGCAGGCGAGCCGGCAATAGGTGGCGATGATGTCGTCGGCCTCGAAACCCTCCATCTCGATACAGGGCAGGTTGAAGGCCACGGTCGCCTGGCGGATCAGGCCGAATTGCGGGATCAGATCTTCCGGCGGGGCCGAGCGGTTCGCCTTGTATTCCGGGTAGAGATCGCTACGGAAGGTTTTGGAGGAATAGTCGAAGATGACGGCGAAATGCGTCGGCGCAATGCCCACGCTGGTGTTGCGGGCGTCCTGCATCAGCTTCCACACCATGTTGCAGAAGCCGAGCACGGCGCTGGTCGGCAGGCCGTCGGATTTGCGGTTGAGCGGCGGCAGCGCGTGGTAGGCGCGGAAAATGTAGCCGGAGCCGTCGACAAGGAAGAGGTGATCGCCTTTTTTCATGCCGGCAGGGATAGCGCGGCCGGGCTTCGCGGTCCATGCCAAAGGCGGTGGAACCCACCGGTTCGGGCAACACCCCTGACAGATCCTGTCCGGCAAAGCGCGTCGCGCTGAAACCGATTCAGGCGACGCGCTTTGGGTCTTTTTGTTGGTGCATGTCGTTTTCCCAAAACCGCCGCACACTTTTGGGCGACATGCACGGAAAATCTGCCGCTCACGGGCATGTTACAAAAGTGTAATTTTCGTGCCCTTGAATCGCCACGTTCACAGACCCAAATACACGTCATCGGCAGTTTTCGCCGAAGTCCGGAGTAAGGCCCGTCCCCCGCCTATCCCGGGCAAACTGCGGCAGCCTATCCCCCCTCTCCGGGCTGCCGCAACGTTTCGAGTAGAGACCGCCGTGGTTCCCCCTCCACCACGGCGGTCTTCTTTTATCTTCTGGCAGCGATTGCATCTTGGTCTAACAATCGCGGCTTTTCGTTCTCGGCTTGGCCCTTTAGGGTCTGGCCAAAATCGAAAGGCAAAAAGCATGTCCAGAATCTCCCCCGTCCTCGAACGTCTCGACCAGAATCTCGACCAGAGCCTGGAGCGGCTGTTCGGCCTGCTCGGCATCAAGTCGATCTCCACCGATCCGGCCTTCGCCGCCGACTGCCGCAAGGGTGCCGAATGGTTGGTCGCCGAGCTCAAGCTGATCGGCTTCGAGGCGAGCGTGCGCGACACGCCCGGACATCCGATGGTGGTGGCGCATCACGAGGGACCGCCGGGCGCGCCGCATGTTTTGTTCTACGGCCATTACGACGTGCAGCCGGTCGATCCGATCGAATTGTGGGAAACCGATCCGTTCGCGCCCTCGATCAAGGAGGTCGAACCTGGCCGCAAGGTGATCACCGGGCGCGGCTCCGCCGACGACAAGGGGCAGCTGATGACCTTCGTCGAGGCATGCCGCGCGTGGAAGCAGGTGCATGGCAATCTGCCCTGCCGCGTCACCATCCTGTTCGAGGGCGAGGAGGAATCCGGCTCGCCGTCGCTGAAGCCGTTCCTGGAGGCCAACGCCGCCGAGCTGAAGGCGGATTTCGCGCTGGTCTGCGACACCAGCATGTGGAACCGCGAGACGCCGTCGATCTGCGTGTCGTTGCGCGGCATGGTCGGCGAGGAGGTCACCGTCAAAGCGGCCAGCCGCGACCTGCATTCGGGCCTCTATGGCGGCCCGGCCGCCAATCCGATCCGCATCCTGGCCAAGATTCTCGCTGACGTGCATGACGAGAATGGCCGCGTCACCATTCCGGGCTTCTATGACGGCGTCGAGGAGACGCCCAGCCAAGTGCTCAAGTCCTGGGAAGGGCTGGGCGAGACGGCCGAGACTTTCCTCGGACCGGTCGGCCTTACCATTCCGGCCGGCGAGAAAGGCCGCTCGGTGCTCGAAATGACCTGGGCAAGGCCGACGGCCGAGTTCAACGGCATCATCGGCGGCTACACCGGCAAGGGCTTCAAGACGGTGATCGCGGCCGAAGCGTCGGCGAAAGTGTCGTTCCGGCTCGTCCACAAGCAGGACCCGAAGAAGATCCGCGCTGCCTTCCAGGCTTTCGTGCGCGAGCGCATTCCCGGCGACTGCTCGGTCGAATTCCATCCGCATGGCGGTTCGCCGGCGATCCAGCTTTCCTACGACTCGCCGTTCCTGGCGAAGGCCAAGGACGCGCTCTCCGACGAATGGGAAAAGCAGGCGCTGACCATCGGAAGCGGCGGCTCCATTCCCGTGGTCGGCGATTTCCAGACCTATCTCGGCATGGAATCGCTGCTGGTCGGTTTCGGCCTCGACGACGACCGAATTCATTCGCCGAACGAGAAATACGAACTGACCTCCTTCCACAAGGGGCAGCGGTCCTGGGCGCGCATCCTCGATGCGCTGACGCGTTGAGGCGAAAATCGCGAAAGAGGTGAGATTCAACTTTCTGTTGATTTTTCTCCGGATCGCGGCGAGGACGGGTGGCCAGCGCAACGCGCCGCCGCCTGCTGGCGCATCCCAAGCGATGCGCGGCATTGCGGCCGCGATCCGGAGAAGAGAATGACCGATATCCGTTTCCACAAGAACGATCTGCCGGACCTCGCCCGCTACAATGTGGGTGCAGTGGCCATCGACACGGAAACGCTGGGACTCAACCCGCATCGCGACCGGCTCTGCGTGGTGCAGATCTCGCCCGGCGACGGCAGCGCCGACGTCATCCAGATCGCGCCGGGCCAGAAGAAGGCGCCGAACCTCGTCAGCCTGTTTCGGAACCGCGCGATCACCAAGCTGTTCCATTACGGCCGCTTCGACATCGCCGTGCTCTATCATACCTTCGGCGTGATGGCGGAGCCGGTGTTCTGCACCAAGATCGCCTCGCGGCTCGTCCGCACCTACACAGACCGGCACGGGCTGAAGGACCTCTGCAACGAGCTGCTCGGCATCGGCCTGTCCAAGGCGCAGCAATCCTCGGACTGGGCAGCGGAGACGCTCTCGCCCGAGCAGCTCGAATACGCCGCCTCCGACGTGCTTTACCTGCACCGCCTGCGCGAGGTGCTTGCGGGGCGCCTGGCGCGCGAAAACCGCACCAAGGAGGCGGATGCCTGCTTCCGTTTCCTGCCGACGCGCGCCAAGCTCGACCTGATGGGCTGGGCGGAGGAAGACATCTTCGCGCATAGCTGACGGAACCCGGCGCGTCGAAAGGACGTTGGAGCCGGTCTATCGGGGGCCGGTTCGTGGAGGGAGTGAGATGGCAGAACGCAAACCGATAGAAAGCGCGCCGAAGGACGGCTCGAAAGTCACTATCCTGTGGAAGGACGGCAACGGCGTCGTCAACGAATCCATCGGCCAGTATCGCGACGGCGGCTGGTGGGTCTACACCGACAGCGACACGCAAAAGAAGGTCGATCCGACGAGCTGGCGTCCGGGCTCCGACGACGACGACCAGTAGGCGACCGCTGCCCGCCATTTCAAAGCAGGCGTGAGATTTAAAGCAATTCCAGGAAAAGTGTGGGCGGTTTTCCGTCCGGAATTGCGTCAAAACAAAGAGATAGGGCATTTCACCGTGAAACCGTGAAATGTTCTGGTCGCAACGAGGGGACGCGAATGAGGCAGAACACGCTCTATCTCATCATCGGTGTGCTGATCGCGGTGATCATCGCGCTCGGCATCTATGTCTATCGCGAGCATACCAAGCCGAAGGGCGTCGAGCTCAAGATCGACGACAAGGGCATTTCGATCCAGCAGAATTGACCATGGCAGCCGGGACAGGCCGGCGCCGTGAGGGACCAGACTGGCTTTGCGAGACGACATTGCGCCGGGGGGATTTCGGCCGGAGATACAGGGACTGCGCGGGCTCGCCGTAGCCTTTGTGGTGATCTTCCACATCTGGCCGGCAGCGCTTCCCGGCGGCTATGTCGGGGTCGACATCTTCTTCGTCATCTCCGGCTTCCTCATCACCGGCCTGCTCACGCGCATGGCGCTCAGCGAAGACGGCATCTCGCTGGTCGGTTTTTACACGCGCCGGGTCAAGCGGCTGCTGCCGGCGGCGATCGTCACGCTCCTGGTCACGCTCGCGGGAACGCTGCTGTTCGTGTCGGACGCGTGGTGGGAAGAAACCGCCAGGCAGGTGATCGCAAGCGCGCTCTACGTGCAAAACTGGCGGCTTGCCGAGCTGGCCGTGGACTATCTCGGCGCCGAGGACGCGCCGAGCCCCGTCCAGCATTTCTGGTCGCTGTCTATCGAGGAGCAGTTCTATATCGTCTGGCCGGTGCTGATGATCGCGGCGCTGTGGTGGGCCAGGCGTCGCGGACATTCACCCGTGCGCATGCTTATCGTCGTGCTCGGCGTGGTCATGGTGGGCTCGCTTGCGGCTTCCCTCGCTCTCACCCGATCCGACCCGGCATGGGCCTATTTCGTCACTCACACCCGGGTCTGGGAACTGGCCCTTGGGGGATTGCTGGCACTGACGCTCGATCGGTTCCGTCCGAGCGCGCATATACGGAATGCGATGGCTGTCGCCGGCATGCTGGCGGCGCTGGCATCGGCGGTGCTGTTTTCAAGGTCGACCGATTTTCCAGGCTTCAAGGCGCTGCTGCCGACGCTCGGCGCGGCTCTGGTCATTGCGGCCGGCAGCGTGCGCATGGGGCGCTTCCGCGGGCTGGACACCGCCGCGCTGCGCTATATCGGCGATCGCTCCTATTCGATCTATCTGTGGCATTGGCCGCTGATCATATTCTACGTGGCGCAGCGCGGCCCGGTCGGCCTGGTCGATGGCGTTCTCATCATCATCGCCACCCTGGCCGTTTCCGGTCTCTCCTACCGCTTCGTCGAACAGCCCTATCGCCATTCGCGCTCATCGCTGGCATGGCGGCCGCTGATCGACGGCTCGGTGGCGGTGGGGTTGTGCGTGGCGGCGGCCGGCGGACTCGTCCATGTCATCGACCGGCAGCCCATCGACACCAGCCTGATCGGGACGCCGAATTATCCGGGACCCGCGGCCTTGCTGGCGAACGCCGTCGTCCCCCAGGGCGTCAAGCCGCTGCCAGCCTTGAGCAAGATCGGCAGCGATGTGCCGGTCATCTACAAGATGAAATGTCACCGGGAGCAGGGGAGCATCGACGCGACCGGCTGCCAGCTCGGGGACCCCACGGGGACGAGGACCATTGTCGTGATGGGCGATTCCCACGCGGCGCAATGGGTGCCGGCAGTCGACAAGATAGCCAAAGACAGAAAATGGAAGCTCGTCAGCTTCACCAAGGCGGCCTGCCCGGTGACCCGGGTCACCGTCCTTAACGGCGGCAGACCGTATGAGCAATGCGCGCTGTGGCGGGAGAAGGTTCTCGCCGAAATCGCGACGTTGAAGCCCGATCTCGTGATCACCAGCCAGAGCAACTACACCGACGTCGCGCAGGCCGCGATGATCGAGGGATTGCGCAGCGTCTGGAGCGAGCTCGCCGGCGAGGGCGTGCGCGTCGTCGCGATCCGCAACACGCCGTTCAGCCTGTTCGATCCGCGCGATTGCCTCAGAACCGATCCGGGCAAATGCGTCAATCCGCGCAGCGAGGTCGAACGGGAAAACATCTACGCGCTCGCCGCCCGATCCGTGGCGGGGGTGAGCGTGGTCGACATGAACGACGCGCTATGCGGCAAGGACAGTTGCCCGGCGGTGGTCGGCAACATCGTCGTGCTGCGCGACAATCATCACCTGACAGCGACCTACGCGCTGGCTCTGGCTCCCTATCTGGCCAAGGCGGCAGGTCTTTGAGCAATCCGTCTACCGGCAATGGCACCCTGCATGCCGTCTGCGCGATGCAGGCAAGACACCGATTCAGAAAATCCTAAGAGTTTTCAAAAGGCTGCATAAACCCTGCTTTAACCCGCCTTTAAACCGCCGCATCTAGTCTTCAACCCGAACGCCATCGGCATCGGGGACAGACAGCAAGAGCGCATGGCGAACCGCAGGGACAGTCGCATCGAACCGAGCTTCGAGGGATCGCCGCGCGCGAAATCCTCCGATGGCTTTTCGGTGAGCGAGGAGGATCGCGTCGTGCCGCGCACCCGCAAATCCGCTGCAAAGGGCAGATCCGCAAAGGCGAAATCGCGCGGTCGCGGCCGCGATCGCAACCGGCGCGGGCTGCTCGGCATCGCCACGCGCCTGGTCTACTGGTGCTTCGTGCTCTGCATATGGGGCGGCATCGCGGTGGCCGGCGTCATCGTCTATTACGGCGCCAAGATGCCGGCGGCGACGACGTGGTCGGTCCCGGATCGTGCGCCGAACATCAAGATCGTCTCGGTCGATGGGCAGCTTATCGCCAATCGCGGCGCGTCCGGGGGCGAGGCCGTCGGCCTGCACGAAATGTCACCCTATATCCCGGAGGCCGTCGTCGCCATCGAGGATCGGCGCTTCTATTCGCATTTCGGCATCGACCCGATCGGCCTGTCGCGCGCCATGGTCACCAATTTGCTTGGCGGGCATTTCTCGCAGGGCGGCTCGACGCTGACGCAGCAGCTGGCCAAGAACCTGTTCCTGACGCCGGACCGCACACTGGAGCGCAAGGTGCAGGAAGTGCTGCTGGCGCTCTGGCTCGAGCACAAGCACAGCAAGGATCAGATTCTCGAAATGTACCTCAACCGGGTCTATTTCGGTTCGGGCGCCTATGGCGTCGAGGCGGCCTCGCGGCGCTATTTCGGCAAGAGCGCGCGCGACGTGACGCTTTCGGAAGCGGCTTTGCTGGCGGGCCTGCTCAAGGCGCCGTCCAAGCTGTCGCCGGCGCGCGACCCGAAGGCGGCCGAGGAGCGGGCGCAACTGGTGCTCGCGGCCATGCGCGAGACAGGCAAGATCAGCGACAAGGAATACAAGACGGCGCTGAGCGCGCCGGCGACGCGCGCGCCATCCTATTGGACCGGCTCGGAAAATTACGTCGCCGATACGGTTATGGACGAGCTTCCGGACCTGATCGGCGACGTGCGCGGCGACATCGTCATCAACACCACCGTCGACCTCAACCTGCAGAAGCTCGCCGAACAGTCGATCCGCCGGCTGATCGACGAGAGCGGCAAGAAGCTCAACGTCACGCAAGGCGCGCTGGTGTCGATCGACGATTCCGGCGCGGTGCGCGCCATGGTCGGCGGCTATGATTACTCGACCAGCCAGTTCGATCGCGCCTCGGAAGCGCGACGCCAGCCGGGCTCCGCCTTCAAGCCCTTTGTCTACATGGCGGCGCTGGAGGCCGGCCGCACGCCGGACAGCATCCGCAACGACGCGCCGATCAAAATAGGCAAATGGACGCCCGACAACTACGGCGGCAAATATTACGGCAAGGTCACGCTGGCGACGGCTCTGGCCAAGTCGCTCAACTCTGTGGCGGCACAGCTCACCATGGAAGTCGGCCCCGACGCGGTGGTCGAGGCCGCGCATCGCATGGGTATCCAGTCCGACCTGCAGGCCAACACCTCGATCGCGCTCGGCACCTCGGAAGTGACGCCGTTGGAATTGACCGCGGCCTATGTGCCCTTCGCCAATGGCGGCTACAAGCCGGACATCCATTTCATCCAGCGCATCACCACAGCCAGCGGCAAGGTGCTCTACGAGGGCACCGCCGGCAGCGCGCCGCGCGTCATCAAGGCCGATATCGTCGGCATGATGAACTCGATGATGACGGGCACCGTCGAGGTCGGCACCGCCAGGAAGGCCGCGTTCAACTGGCCTTCGGCCGGCAAGACCGGCACCAGCCAGAACTCGCGCGACGCCTGGTTCGTCGGCTACACCGCCAACCTTACCACCGGCGTGTGGTTCGGCAATGACGACGGCAGCCCGATGAAGAAGGTCACCGGCGGCGCCTTGCCGGCGCAGGCCTGGCATGAATTCATGGTGGCCGCGCATGAAGGCGTGCCGGTCAGGCCACTGCCCGGCACCTGGAAGTCGACGCCGTCCGACACGATCGTGCCCGACGAGATCCCGTCGGCGGACGCCTCGCAGCCGCCAGCGCCGCCCGCGGCCGTCGGCCAGCCTGCGCCAGCCGCTCAGGCGCCCGCGCCGGTGCCGGCGCGTCAGGCACGCCCGGCCCAGACGGTTGATGCCGACGGGTTCGACATGCCAAGCGACAGCGGCACCACCGCCTCGGTTGGGCATCCGGTGCCGCCCGGCGATGTCGGCCGACCGAAGAAAAGGCGGCAGACCTCGATCCTCGACATATTGAGCGGGGGCTGAAGCGGCACTTCGCCTCTCGCAATGGCTGCCGCCTTCGGCTACATGTCCGGCCGGAGACAGAACCATGGCCGAGACCGACAGCAGAAAAACCATCGTGCTCACCGGCGCCAGCCGAGGCATCGGCCATGCGACGGTGAAGCGCTTTTCGCGCGAGGGCTGGCGGGTCATCACCTGTTCGCGCCAGGCCTTTGCCGAGGACTGCCCATGGCCGGCCGGCCCCGAGGATCACATTAAGGTCGACCTCGCCGACCAGGAGGATGTCGGCATCGCGATTTCGGAAATCCGCCACCGGCTGGAAGCGCATGGCGGGCAGCTGCACGCGCTGGTCAACAATGCCGGCATCTCGCCGAAGCTGAAGGACGGCAGCCGGATGAATTCGATCGACACGCCGATGCATGTCTGGCGTGATGTCTTCCAGGTCAATTTCTTCGCGCCGATCATGCTGGCCAGGGGCCTGTTCAAGGAATTGGCCGCCGCCAAGGGCTCGATCGTCAACGTCACCTCGATCGCCGGGACGCGCGTGCATCCGTTCGCCGGCACGGCCTATGCGACGTCCAAGGCGGCGCTCGGCTCGCTGACGCGCGAGATGGCGCATGACTTCGGCCCGCACGGCATCCGCGTCAACGCGATCGCGCCGGGCGAGATCGACACCGCGATCCTGTCGCCCGGCACCGACAGAATAGTCGAGACGATCCCGCTGAGAAGGCTGGGCGCCACGTCGGAAGTGGCCGACATCATCTACTTCCTGTGTTCGGGCCAGTCATCTTACGTGACCGGCTCGGAAATCCACATCAATGGCGGCCAGCACGTCTAGAGCGTTTCACCGTTTCACGGCAACGGCGAAACGCTCTATCCTCTTGTTTCCATGCAATTCCGAACGGAAAACCGCTCACACTTTTCCTGGAATTGCTCTTGCGGCTTACGTCAAGCCACGGTGAGGACGGCCTTGCCGCTGAAGCTGCGCTGCCTGAGCGCGTCCAGGGCCCGGCCGATGTCCGTCCACGGCACGGTCATGGCCACGCGGGTTTCCAGCCTGCCGGCCGCGGCCAAGTCAAGCAGCCAGGCGATGTCGGCGCCGATGGCCAGGCCGGACGTGTAGTAGGCGAAAGTCTGTAGCTTCGCGCCTTCGTGGCCCGGAACAAACTGACGGAATCCGATCGGCGTGAGCTCACCGCTGCTCGAGCCGAACATGACGATTGTTCCGCCCGGGGCGACGCGCTCGATTGCGGCGGCGAGGCTCTTGCCGCCGACCGACTCGGTAATCAGCGAAAAGGATCCCTCGGCCAGGTCGATGGACTCCACGACCTGCCCGGCGCCCAGGCTGCGAAGATCATCGTGATGCCTGGCCGAGGCGATCGCCGTCACCGAAGCGCCTTGCTCGCGGGCGATCTGGACCTGAAAGCGGCCGACCGCGCCGCTTGCGCCGGTGATCAGGACCCGCTGGCCCGCCAGGTTTCCGCCATGGCGCAAGGTCCTCAGCGCCGTCGTGCCAGCCACCGGCAACGTGGCGGCGGAGGCGAAGCTGACAGCGTCGGGGATGACGGCGAGGCGGTCGGTCGGGACGGCGACATATTCGGCCCAGCCGGCCTGGTCGACCAAGGCGGCGACGCGCGTGCCCGCGGCCGGTCCGGAGCCGTCGGCCGCCGCCCGTTCCACAATGCCGACGATGTCCTGGCCGGGGATCCAGCCATCGGGACGTATGGCGAGCAGGCGGAGCTCGCCACGATTCAACGATGTTGAATGAATTGCCACCAATGCTTCATTTGCGTTGCAGTTTGGCCCGTCGATCTCGACGAGCTTCAGCCGGCTTGGGCTGGGAGAAGAAATGGCCAGAGCGAGCATGGGCCTACCTTTGAAATTGGCGTCTGAGACGCGATCGACTGCGGATGCCGGCATGACTCTATCGACTTTTGTGTTCGAAAAATTTAGAGATAAATCCAAATGATCGCTAAAAGACGTCAATGATGAGACAGCCACTTCGCTGGCCCTGGCTGGATTTCGATGTCGATCAAGTGGCCGCGCCGGCGATCGCCGTTGGCGTCGATGTCACCGAGACCAGGGCCGAGGTGCGCGAGCATTGGCATCGCAAGGGGCAGCTCGTCTTCGCACTCGGCGGCGCCGTCACCTGCCGCGTTCCGAACGGGCTCTGGATGGTGCCGCCGCATTGCGGGGTGTGGGTGCCGAGCCGCCTGGAGCACAGCAATATCGCGACGGCGAATGCGCGGATTTTCTTCGTCTATATCGAGCCGGGCGCCGCCAACCTGCCGGATCGGTGCTGCACGCTTTCGATCTCGCCGCTGCTGCGCGAGGTGATCGTCGAACTTTCGGAGTGCGCGCCGGACGACGCGCGATGCGATTTCCTGGGAAAGGTCCTGCTCTCCGAACTGCCGCTTATGCCGGTCCAGCAATTACACCTGCCGATCTCGGCCGAGCCGCGGCTGCGCCGGATCGCCGAAGCGCTTGCCGACAACCCCGCCGATCGCGGCACGCTGGCGCAGTGGGCGGACCGCGTCGCGCTGAGCGAAAGCAGCCTGGCGCGTCTTATCGTCAGGGAGACGGGATTGAGCTTCGGCCGCTGGCGCCAGCAACTGCACCTGATCGTCGCGCTCAAGGAACTGTCATCCGGCGCCAGCGTGCAGCAGGTGTCGGGCGATCTCGGCTATCAATCCGTCACCGCCTTCATCACCATGTTCAAGAAGGCGCTGGGCAAGCCGCCGGCGAAATATCTCAGCGATATCGCGCAGAACGGCGGTTCTGCCTTCGTCGCCTGAGGCGCGTCAGGCGGGCTGCGGATCGACCCCCGTGGCAAGCTCGGCCGGACCGGTGTTTTTGCCGGTCACCACCTCGACAATCCCCCTCGCGATCTCGCGCTCGCCCATGATCACGGTGTCGGCGCCCAACCCTTTCAGGTGCTCGACCTCTGCGTCGGAATGAGCGCGGGCAATGACGTTGATCGCCGGATTGGCCGCGCGGGCCCTGAGCACAACCTGCCCTGCCTCGAAGGCATTGGGGATGGCGAGGATCAGCCGTTTCGCGCCCTCCGGATTGGCGGCCGCGAAGACATCCGCATTGGCGGCATTGCCGGCGACGGTCTCGACGCCGTCGTCGCGCAGCTTCGCCAGCGTCTTGTCGGCGTCCTCGATCACCAGGAAGGGCAGGGCGGCTTCCTTCAACGCCGCGCCCACAAGGCTGCCGACGCGGCCATAACCGATCAGGATGGAATGGCCGGCAAGCGCGGTCCTGGGCGGCGGGCCGTCCTCCTTTGCCGGAGCTGCCTGGACCGAAGCGACCTGGCCGGGCTCGGTCGCCGGGCCGATCGGTTTTGTCTCCTCGGGAGTGGCCGTCTTGCCGGCGCGCTTTTCCAGCCAGGGCTTCATCCAGTCGACGACGAGGAACATCAGCGGATTGAGCAGGATCGACAGGATCGCGCCGGCCAGGATGAGGTCGCGGCCCTGTTCGGGCAGCAGTTTCAGGCCGACGCCGAGCTCGGCCAGGATGAAGGAGAATTCGCCGATCTGGGCAAGGCTCGCCGAAATCATCAGCGCGGTCGCGATCGGATAGCGGAAGGCGACCACGATGACGAAAGCCGCGATCGACTTGCCGATAATGATGATCGCTAATGTGGCGAGGATCGGCAGGCCGTTGCTGATCAGGCTGAGCGGGTCGAACAGCATGCCGACCGAGACGAAGAACAGCACCGAGAAGGCGTCGCGCAGCGGCAGCGATTCTTCCGCCGCGCGGTGGCTGAGCTCGGATTCGCTCATGATCATGCCGGCGAAGAAGGCGCCGAGCGCCAGCGAGACGCCGAACAGCTTCGCCGCGCCGAAGGCGACGCCGAGCGCGATCGCCAGCACCGAGAGCCGGAACAATTCGCGCGAGCCGGTATGGGCGACGTAGTGCAGGATCCACGGGATGACCCTGCGGCCGACCACCAGCATGACGACGACGAAAGCGGCGACCTTTGCGAATGTTGCGCCGACGACGCCCCATATGCCGTAGCTGGCGGGCAACGAAAGCAGGCTCGCATGGTCTTCGACCTGCGGCTGGCCGCCAAGCACGCCCGCGAGGGCCGGCAACAGCACCAGCGCCAGCACCATGGCCAGATCCTCCACGATCAGCCAGCCGACGGCGATGCGGCCGCGCTCGGTCTCGATCAGCCGCCGCTCCTGCATGGCGCGCAAAAGCACCACGGTCGAGGCGACCGAAAGCGCCAGGCCGAAGACCAGGCCGGCCCCAAGCGACCAGCCGAGCAGCCAGGCAAGCCCGACGCCAAGCAGCGTGGCGAAGCTGATCTGCACAACGGCGCCCGGCACGGCGATGGCGCGGACAGACAGAAGGTCCTTCAACGAAAAATGCAGGCCGACGCCGAACATCAAAAGGATGACGCCGATCTCCGCAAGCTCGTTGGCGAGGCTGGCGTCGGCCACGAAGCCCGGCGTGTTCGGACCGACCAGGACGCCGGCGACAAGATAGCCGACGAGCGGCGGGATGCGGAAACGGTTGGCTAACGCCCCGAAGACGAATGCAAGCCCCAGACCGGCGACGATGGTGGCGATAAGGGGCGTGTCATGCGGCATTGTCTATGGAGCGCCTTTCGAAAATTCACGATGTCGGATGGGCGCCCGCCGAGGCTGTCGCCTTCGGCAATATGGTGGAGGGAGCGGCGACGATGCAACCACCGCCGCGCAGAAATCGACGATGAGGCAGCGCGCGGACCGGAAAATCGGCGGTCTGCCGACAAGGGGACGGTTTTCGCAGACTCGATTTGGCCCCGAAGCTGCTTGGCTTCCGCCGGTTTATGCCGCCTGCAGAAGGGTCTCGATGTCGGTAACGGTATGGTTGGTGAGCGTCTTGGGAATTTCGGCCTGCACCCTCTCGCTGACTTCCTTGTGCAGTTTCTGGCGCATCTCGCCGAGCACCTGTGGCGGCGCGATCAGCACAATCGCGTCGAACGCGCCGCGATGCGCAAGCTTGTAGAGCCGATCGGCGATCTCGACAGCGAAGCGCTCCTTGCCGAGACGGTGCCAATCGGTTTCTTCGACGGCGCTGCGGGGACCTTCGTTGCTCTGGCGGCCCGGCTTGTCCGTGCCTTGCTCGCGCGTCGCGGGGTTCTCCTGTTCCATCTCCTGCACCACTTCCAGATTCGGGAACTTGCTGTCGCCCTGGTTGCGCAGGAAGAGCGCCTTCTCGCCATCGGCCACGACGACCCACAATCCGTGCTTCAGCTTGACGCTCATGGCCTTTCTCCTTGCTTGCATTGCTGTCGATCGACGGCGCTCGGGATCGACAGGATGATCGCTAGGCAAACGAGCCGCGGAGCATGATGGTTCCGATCTGGTGGTGCGCCTTCGACCGCTCCAGCCAGGCAAAGACTAGGCGCCGGGCGGCAAGGTCGTCTTTAATCTACTAAGTTAGTAGAATTTAGAAAAAACTGTTTTGCCGCTTTCTCGATGCGATGCTAAAAATTGCGTCGGATCAAGGCAATTCCTCACGCCGCTCTGACCGTCTCATTCTTAAAGTAGAATTTTTTTCTCTTGCCTTTCGCGGCTGCGAAAAAGCGATTGCCTGCGGTTCGGCGGCGCGCGAGTGCTTGCCTTCTGGTTTTTGGCCAGCCCGCGTAAAACTGCCAGACTGTTCCAGTATTGCTCGTCGCCATGTCGCCAACCAATGTCAAGCTCAATGCCTTTCCCGTCTTCATGCGGGTCGACGGCGAAGCCGTAGCCATCGTCGGCAATGGCGAGGAAGCGCTTGCCAAGGCCAGGCTGCTCTCGCAGTCGAGCGCGGTGCTGCGCATCATTGCCGACCATGCCGGCAGCGGCCTGTTGGATTTCATCGCGTCGACCGGCGCCGCTCACATCGACGCGGCCTATGAGGCCGCGCATCTCCAAGGGGCGGCCCTGGTGTTCGCCGCGAGCGGCGACGGGGCGCTCGATCGCCGTGTAGCCGACGACGCGCGCCGGCTTGGCATCCCGGTCAACGCGGTGGATCGGCCTGAGCTTTGCGATTTCTTCACGCCGGCGCTGGTCAACAGGGCGCCGGTGGCGATCGCCATCGGCACCGAGGGCGCCGGACCCGTCCTGGCGCAGATGCTGCGCGGGCGCATCGATCGCATGCTGTCGCCATCGCTCGGCCGGCTGGCGGCGCTTGCCGCATCGTTTCGCGCCGCAGCCGAGAAGCTGCCGAAGGGCAATCGCCGCCGCCGCTTCTGGAGCGATTTCTTCGCCGGCGCGCCGGCCAAGGCCATCGAAGCCGGCGAACTCGCCGAGGCGCATGGCGCAGCGCTCGAGCTTTTGGCCCGGGATGCTCCGGCCGGCGGACATATCGCGCTGGTCGGCGCCGGTCCGGGTGCGGAGGATCTTCTGACCTTGCGCGCCCACCGCCTGCTGATGGAGGCCGACGCGATCGTCTATGACGCGCTGGTGCCGGAGACGATCGTCGCCATGGGCCGCCGCGATGCCGAGCGCCTGCCGGTCGGAAAACGCAAGGGCTGCCATTCCAAGAGCCAGGAAGAGATCAACGCGCTCCTCATCGAGCTTGGCCGCGCCGGCAAGCGGGTGGTGCGGCTGAAGTCCGGCGACCCGCTGGTGTTTGGACGCGCCGGCGAGGAAATGGCGGCGCTGCGCGAGGCCGGCATCGCCTATGAGGTGGTCCCGGGCGTGACCGCCGCCTTCGCCGCCGCCGCCGATTTCGAACTGCCGCTGACGCTGCGCGGTGTTTCGTCCTCGATGGTGTTCACCACCGGCCACGACCTCAAGGGCAACTCGCTACCCGACTGGGCAAAGCTTGCCATCTCCGGCGCGACGGTCGCCGTCTATATGGGCCGTTCGGTCGCTGCCGAAGTCGCCGGCCGGCTGATCGAAGCCGGGCTGTCGCCGGACACCGCCGTCGCCGCCGTCGAGAACGCCAGCCTCGGCACCCGCCGCCGTTTCCATGGCACGCTGGCCGATCTGCCTTCGCTGGAGGCGCGCGGCGACCTCACCGGCCCGGTGATGACGATCATCGGCGATGCCGTCGCCGGCGCCAATTTCGAACGATCCGAGCCGCTCGCGGCACACAGATGTGAAGATACCGGGCATGAGGGCGCGGCTTCCGCCGTCGCCGAAGGAGTCGAGCAATGAAGGTACTGACCGCGAACAGGCTCTCCGACGGCATCGCCGTCTGGTACGCCGATGGCGGCTGGGCGGAGACCGTCGATCATGCCGATGTCGCGCATGACAAGGCGGCGGAGGACCGACTGGAAGCGATCGGCGCCGCGGCCGCCGCCAACAATGAAGTCCTGGACGTCAATGTGATCGACGTCACCATTGTCGATGGTTTGGTCGAACCGGTGCGGCTGCGCGAGAAGATCCGCGCCGCGGGCCCGACCATTCACCCGGATCTCGGCAAGCAAGCGAGCCGCCACGCGGCACGAGCCGCTTAAATCCAAGGAAGGCAGCGGGCAGACTCGCCCGGAAAGACGAAGCATGTACCGTTACGACGAGTTCGACCACGATTTCGTACAGGCCCGGGTGGCCGAGTTCAGCGACCAGGTGAAGCGCCGGCTTGCCGGCGAGATCACCGAGGACCAGTTCCGGCCGCTCAGGCTGATGAACGGCGTCTATCTGCAACTGCATGCCTATATGCTGCGCATCGCGGTGCCTTACGGCACGCTGAACAGCCGGCAAATGCGAATGCTCGCCCATATCGCGCGCAAATACGACAAGGGCTACGGCCATTTCACCACGCGCCAGAACCTCCAGTTCCACTGGCCGGCGCTGGCTGACGTTCCGGCGATCCTGGCCGACCTCGCCAGCGTCGAGATGCATTGCATCCAGACCAGCGGCAACTGCATCCGCAACGTCACCGCCGACCATTTCGCCGGGGCGGCCGCCGACGAGGTCGCCGATCCGCGTCCCTATGCGGAAATCCTGCGGCAATGGTCCTCGGTTCATCCGGAGTTTTCGTACCTGCCGCGCAAGTTCAAGATCGCGGTGACGGGGGCCGAGCGCGACCGGGCCGCCATCCAGGCGCATGACATCGGCCTGCACCTGAAGAAGAACGCGGCCGGCGAGTTGGGTTTTGCCGTCTATGTCGGCGGCGGTCTGGGCCGCACGCCGATGATCGCCAAGAAGATCCGCGACTTCCTGCCGGAAGCCGAGTTGCTGTCCTACTGCACGGCGATCCTGCGCGTGTACAACCTCTACGGCCGCCGCGACAACAAGTACAAGGCGCGCATCAAGATCCTGGTGCACGAGACCGGCGTCGAGGAGATCGCACGGCAGATCGAGGCCGAATGGCAGGAGCTCAAGGACACCGAGCTGAAGCTGCCGGAGGCCGATATCGCGGCCATCAACGCCTATTTCGCGCCGCCGGCGCTGTCGGCCCGGCCGGAAGGCGATGCTCTCGTCAAGCAGGCGCGGCTCGATTCCAAGAGTTTTTCGGAATGGCTCGACCAGAATGTCGTGACGCATCGCCATCCCGATTATGCGGCGGTGACGATCTCGCTCAAGGGCATTGGCGAGGTGCCAGGCGACGTCACCGACAGCCAGATGGAAGCGGTTGCCGACATCGCCGAGAAATACGCCTTCGACGAGCTGCGCGTCAGCCACGAGCAGAACCTGATCCTGCCGCATGTGGCGCGTGCCGATCTCAAGGCGGTCTATGACGCTCTGGTCGAGATCGGGCTCGCGACCGCCAATTCCAACCTGATCAGCGACATCATCTCCTGCCCGGGCCTCGATTATTGCTCGCTGGCCACCGCGCGCTCCATTCCGGTGGCGCAGGAAATCTCGCGTCGCTTCGCTTCGCTCGAGCGACAGCGCGAAATCGGCGAATTGAAGCTGAAGATCTCCGGCTGCATCAATGCCTGCGGCCACCACCATGTCGGCCATATCGGCATCCTGGGCGTCGAGAAGAAGGGTACCGAGCTCTACCAGGTGACGCTTGGCGGCTCCGCCGATGAGAACACATCCGTGGGCGAGATCATCGGCCGCGGCTTCTCCTCGGAAGAGATCACCGATGCCATCGAGCAGATCGTCGACACCTATCTCGGCCTTCGGCTCAATCCCGACGAACGTTTTATCGACGCCTACCGCCGTGTCGGTCCCGCGCCGTTCAAGGAGGCACTCTATGCTGGCGAAACCAAGGCCGCTTGATCGCACCGGCAGCGTCGAGACGGGCGTCGCCGCGGAAGCGGCGGGGCTGGACGCGCTGCACGGCCATCTGAAGCCGATCGAGATCATCGAGCGCGCGGCGCGCGATCTGTTCCGCGGCGAGGTCGCCGCCGTGTCGTCCTTCGGCGCGGATTCGGCGGTGCTGCTGCACATGATTTCGGAGATCGACCGTTCGCTGCCGGTGATCTTCCTCGACACCGGTAAGCATTTCGAGGAGACGCTCGGCTATCGCGACGCGCTGGTGGCCGATTTCGGTCTGACCGATATAAGAGTGATCAAGCCGGAGGAGGCTGCGCTCGAACGCGTCGACCCGACCGGCAGGCTGCACGAGACCGACACCGACGCCTGCTGCAACGTGCGCAAGGTCGAGCCGCTGGCGCGCGGCGTCGAGCCCTTCCGAGCCTGGTTCACCGGACGCAAGCGCTTCCAGGCCTCGACGCGCGCGGCACTGCCCGTCTTCGAGGCGGTCGGCTCGCGCATCCGCATCAACCCGCTGGCGCACTGGACGACCTCGGACCAGGCTGACTACATGCGCGCGCACGCGCTGCGCGAAAATCCGCTGGTCGCCTATGGCTATCTCTCGATCGGCTGCTTTCCCTGCACGCAGCCGGTGCAGCCGGGCGAGGACGCGCGCAGCGGCCGCTGGGCCGGGCACGCCAAGACCGAGTGCGGCATTCACTTGTCGGGCCTGGAAAAGTCGCTGACCGACGCCTCGCTTTAGGATACGCCGAGATTCAGGTGAGGCCGGCCTGCAAATGGCGACTTCCCGCGCTTCCGGTGCTCACGTACTTCAAGTACGTTCCGCTCCGGTTCTCGGAAGCCACCATTTTCGGCGCGGCCTGACCTGAATCTCGGCATATCCTCGGAATCTCTAGGATTTTAGGAATTTTGATGACTGGATCGACGACAGCGGGGACCCGCCTCTGGACTCCGGACGGTTTTCGCGAGGACGAGTGGACGCACGCCGAAAGCGCCGAGGCGCTTGCCGGCAACGGCCGTTTCATCCTGCCGCTGCAGGCTTTTCTCGGGCTGGATGAAGACGTTCGCAAGTCAGCCAAGGAGCGTCTCGGGGTGCTGCTGCAGCCCGGCGACGAGCTCGACAAGATAACCGGCATGCTGGATCAGTTGTCGCTGGTGGCGCTCGCCTTCCCAGCCTTCAATGACGGCCGCTCCTTCTCCAAGGGCGAATTGCTACGGGCCCGATACCACTTCAAGGGCGCCATGCGCGCCACCGGTCAGGTGCTGGTCGACCAGCTTCCGCATATGCTGCGGCTCGGCTTCGACGAGTTCGAGGTCTCCAATCCGGTGCTGTTGAAGCGCCTCGAGGAAGGCAAGACCGGCGGCTTGCCGGTGTACTATCAGCCGGCCGTGGAGGCGGAACCCAAGGGACCGAAATATTCCTGGCGGCGCAAGCGCCCTAGCTGACGCTGCATTTCAAGCGCACGGGCATTGTGCTGGTCCGACCAGCGCTGCGTATTGTGGCGACCGAATCTGCTCAGAACAGTGCTGGGACGAACATAGCATAGTTCTGGTCAGACCACATTGGCGATTCAGACTTCCCCTTCGGCCGGCCTGCCCTTAGGATAGGTTTGTTATTTCGGACCGCGAAAATAATAGCCAGCTAAGGGAGGAAAGAGCATGGCGGGCAAGAAAATATTGATGCTCGTTGGCGAGTTCAGCGAGGAATACGAGATTTTCGTCTTTGAACAGGCCATGCACGCGGTGGGTCACACCGTCCATGTCGTGTGTCCCGACAAGAAGGCGGGCGACGTGCTCAAGACCTCATTGCACGACTTCGAGGGTCACCAGACCTATACGGAAAAGCTTGGCCACGACTACATCCTCAACAAGACTTTCGCCGAGGTGAACCCTGCCGATTACGACGCGGTCTACGCGGCGGGCGGGCGCGGACCGGAATATATTCGCATCGACAAGCGCGTCCAGGCGCTGGTCAGGCATTTCCATGAGACCGGCAAGCCGATCTTCACCATCTGCCACGGCGTGCAGATCCTGATCGCGGTTGACGGCGTTGTGCGCGGCAAGGAAGTGGCGGCGCTGCATTATTGCGAGCCTGAGGTGACGCTTGCCGGCGGGACCTATATCGATGTTGCCCCGACCGGCGCCCATGTCGACGGCAATCTGGTTTCAGCCAAGGGCTGGCCGGGCCTCGCCGCTTTCATGCGGGAATGCCTGAAAGTGCTCGGCACTGAAATCCGCCACGGCGAAGCGCTGATGCGCGACGACCGGAAGGCGGCTTGAGCTTGTTTTTGCGCAATTCCAAACGGAAAACTGCTACACACTTTTCTCGGAACTGCTCTAATTGCGGCGGGCGGCTATCGAAGGCCACCCGTCGCCCGCATTCTCCGCTTCGGCCTCGTCGAGGCGGTCCAGCAGGTCGCTCAGCCGCCGGGGCATCTCCGTTTCCAGGCGAAATGCCGGCAAGCTGCGCAGAAAGCGCTTCGTCGCCTCGCTGCCGGCCTGCCGCCTGATGTCGTTGGCCAGCTCAGCGCGCCTGTTGCCGTGGTTGCCGCTCATGTCCCAAAATCCTGTGTCGGCTTCGAAACTCCTCCAGCCCGTCTATGGTTCCCGCAACGGCATTCGAGGGCAAGCAAAGCCGCGTGATAGGGTAAAATTTGAATTAACTTGGAACGATGGCCGGGCATCCTCGGTCCGCGCTTACCCCTTGATTTTTGCCCTCCAAACCTCGATATCGGGCGCAAATCCACACCAATCCGAATGACGGGAAACGCGATGAGCGACCAGGCAAAAGACGAACGCACGCCCGAAGATATGGAAGCCACCCAGGCTTCCGGCGAGCGTGCGGAAGGTGGCGTCGACGGCGATTACGAAGCGCTGGTGCGGCTGCTGAAGGAAAACGAGGAACTGAAGGATCGTGCGCTGCGCGCGGCGGCCGAGATGGAGAATCTGCGGCGTCGCACCGCCCGCGACGTGCAGGACGCCCGCGCCTATGCGGTCGCCAATTTCGCGCGCGACATGCTGTCGGTGTCCGACAATCTGCGCCGCGCGCTTGACGCGATCCCAGCCGAGGCGAAGGCCGGCGGCGACGCTGGCTTCAAGGCGCTGATCGAAGGTGTCGATCTCACCGAACGCGCCATGCTTTCGGCGCTGGAGCGCCACGGCGTGAAGAAGCTCGCGCCCGAAGGCGAGAAATTCGATCCGAACTTCCACCAGGCGATGTTCGAGGTGCCCAACCCGGAGGTTCCGGCCGGCACCGTCGTGCAGGTGGTTCAGCCGGGCTATTCGATCGGCGAGCGCGTGCTGCGGCCGGCGATGGTCGGCGTCGCCAAGGGCGGCCCGAAGGCGGCCGCCGAGGCGAAGGTCGAGCCGGGCCCGGTGAACGAGCAAGCCGAGAAGGATGCATAATTAGGGAGTAAGGGAGTAGGGCAGTAAGGGAGTAGGGCAGTAAGGGAGTAGGGGAAGGGAACCGTACTTTCACGCGGTTCTATGCTATTGCCCTATTCCCCTATTCCCTTACTGCCCTACTCCCTTATGTCCTTGAATCCCATCGCGTTGCTCGACTATGCCGGCGTCGCCGTCTTTGCGGCGACGGGCGCGCTTGCGGCATCGCGCAAAGAGCTCGACATCATCGGCTTCCTGTTCCTGGCCAGCGTCACCGGCATCGGTGGCGGGACGCTGCGCGACGTCATCCTCAACCTGCCGGTGTTCTGGATCGCCAACAGCGGCTATGTGCTGATCTGCGCCGTCGTCGCGGTGCTGGTCTTCTTCAGCGCCCACCGCTTCGAATCCCGCTACAAGCTCCTGCTCTGGCTCGACGCCGTCGGCCTTGCCGCGTTCTCGGTGATGGGCGCGGCGAAGGGGCTGGCGATCACCGGCTCTCCCGTCGTGTCGGTCGTCATGGGCGTGCTGACGGCAACCTTCGGCGGCATCCTGCGCGACCTGCTTGCCGGCGAGCCCTCGGTGCTGCTCAGGCCCGAGATCTATGTCACCGCCGCCCTTGCCGGCGCCACCATCTTCACCCTCGGCGATCTGGCCGGCCTGCCGGCGCTGGCGTCCAGCCTGCTCGGCTTTGCGGCTGCGTTCCTGGTCCGAGGCGGCGCGCTCAGATTCGGCTGGTCGTTTCCCGCCTATCGGAGTCGGCCGGGGCGAAGGCCCGAGGATATTCCATGAAGAGAGGGAATAGGAATTAGGGACTAGGCAATAGTCGTAACAGCACGAATCGTAGCAGTTCTCCTACTGCCTACTGCCTACTGCCTACTGCCTACTGCCTTATGCCGCGAAGCGCTGCCCTTCACCGCCATAGTAGTTGACGTAGCGGGCGCCGATCTCCTTGACCGGCATGACGACGAAGACGTCGACAGTCGAGAATTCGTGGTCGATGACGCAGCCGTCGCCGATGCGGGCGCCGACGCGCAGGTAGCCCTTGACCAGCGGCGGCATGGCGGCGATCGCCGCCTTGGTGTTCACCGCCTCGATCGGCATCAGGTCCATGGAGCAGTAGCGTCCCGGAACCGCGCGTACATCCCAGGCGGAATTGGTGCGGCAATGATGAGCGAGATAGGTCAGTGCCTCGGCATGCGCCGCCGGCACGATGCCATGGAAAGAGGCGCAGCCGGTCATCACGCCGATGCCGTAATGGTTGATATAGGCCCAGATGCCCTGCCAGAGCGCCTCGATGGTGCGCTTGGAGCGGTATTCCGGCAGAACGCAGGAGCGGCCGAGCTCGAGGAAACGCTGGCCGGGATGCCGCGCGATCAGCTTGGTGAGCTCGAACTCGCCCTCGGAATAGAAGCCGCCGGCGGCCGTGGCGATCTCCTGCCGCAACAGGCGGTAGGTGCCGACGATGCGGCGATGCTCGGGACCGGGAAGGGACGTATCCAACACGAGAAGGTGATCGCAGAGCGGGTCGAAACGGTCGGCATCGCGCCGGTCCTGCGCCTGGAACAGGTCCTTCCTCGCGCCAAGCTCGTCATAAAATACCCGATAGCGGACTTCCTGGGCGGCGGCGATCTCTGCCTCGTTGCGGGCGAGCCGCACTTCGAGGTTGCCGATCCGGCCCAGCGGAGCACCGCTTGCGACGGCATCGGCGCTACGGGCGGCGAGCAGGGCGCCGCCGGCGTTCGGCCGAGTGTCACATTCAGGCATGACTGTATGCACGAGTGATTCTCCTTCGAGCCATCCCTCTTGGCACGGGGATACGGTGTAGGTGCAACAGGATTGTGACAGTACCGTGATACGACGTGGCGGGCAATACTTTGTCGGCTGGGCAATAACCTCAACCGGCTATCTTGTGGCTGCGAAAGCCAAGCAAGCCAAGGCGTTCAAGGCACAAAAATTTCCTTAAAGCGCGTCGCGCTGAGCCGCATTCAGGCGACGCGCTTTAAGCCTTTGTTTTGATGCATGTCGTTGTCCCAGAACCGCTGCACACTTCTGGGCGACATGCGTTAAGCCGCAACCTGGCCCTCGACGGCCTGGACGAGCGCCTCGGGGTCGAGCGGCTTGGTCACGAAACCGCTGGCGCCATGGGCGAGCACGGCATGCCGGGTCTTTTCCTGGCTGTCGGCCGAAAGCACCATGATCGGGATCGGCGGCATGGCGAGCGACTCCTCATGGCGACGGATGGCGGCGATCGCATCCAGGCCGTCCATGACGGGCATGTGCAGGTCCATCAGCACCACGTCGAAGCGGAACTTGAGGCCGGCATCGGTAACGGCATCGACCGCGGCCTTGCCGTTGCCGACGATCTTGACGCGATGCCCGGCCTTGAGCAGCGTGGCGCGGGCGAGCATGGCGTTGATGTCATTGTCTTCCGCGATCAGCACCGACAGGCCCTGATCGCGCTTGCGCGAGGAAGCCGCGCGCGGCTTCGGCCGCGGCTGGACGAGCATGGAGCCATGGCTGGTCAACAGCACCCGCAGCAGGGTCTCGCCGCGCACGGGTCTGGCGAGGAAGGTGGCGTAGCCGCTGGCGCGGAATTCGCCAAGCATGCCGCGATCGGTCGGCGCGATCAGGGTGACGGCCTCGCAGTCGACAAAGCCCGACTCGCGCAGCCGCTTGAGCAGCCTGCCGTCGCTGCTTTCGAGCGCGGCGTCGATGAGGAGCACGTTGCAGCCGGCAGCGAAGGGGGCGGCCTGGCCTGGTGTCGCCGCGATCTCGACGATGCCGCCATGGGCCCGGATCGTGCGGGCGATGGCATCGGCCTCGGTTGCGTTTTTCGACACGATCACCGCCCGCCGGTCGGCAAGTATGTTGTGGCGATGCGGCGGCGGCTCGGTCGCGGAGACCGCTGGAAGCTCGAGGACGAATTCGGACCCTTCGCCGAGCCGGCTCGATACCGAGATCGTGCCGCCCATCGCGGTGGCCAGCCGCTTCGAGATGGCGAGCCCGAGACCCGCGCCGCCGTGCACCCTGGTCGAGGTGCCGTCGGACTGCTCGAACTCCTCGAAGATGCGCTCCATATCCTCTTCTCGCAGGCCCGGGCCGGTGTCGGCTACGGTGAAGCAGATACGGTCGGTGGTTTCGGTGCGGGCGCGCGCCACGGTGAGCAGCACGCCGCCCGCGTCGGTGAACTTCACCGCGTTGCCGATGAGGTTGAGTAGCACCTGGCGCACGCGGCCGGGGTCGGCCGTGATCATCTGCGGCACGTCGGGTTCGACATGGCAGCCAAGGCCGATGTTCTTGGCGAAAGCCTTTGCGGCCAGAAGCTCGATGATGTTGTCGGCGATTTCGCGCAGCGAGGTCGGCTGCGGCTCGGGCTCGAAGCGGCCGGCCTCGATCTTGGAATAGTCGAGCAGGTCCTCGATGAGCGCGAGCAGCGCGCTGGCCGAGGTGGAAACGGCGCCCACATAGGTGCGCTGCTCGGGCGACAGGTCGGTATCGGCAAGCAGCTTCGCCATGCCCATGATGCCGTTCATCGGCGTGCGGATCTCATGGCTGACGGTGGCGAGGAAGCGCGACTTGGCCTGGCTCGCATATTCGGCCCGCTCGCGCGCGGTGATCAGCGAGGATTCGGCGCGCTTGCGGGCGGTGATGTCGCGGGCGATGGCCCGGTGCGAGACGGCGCCGGTGTCCTTGTCGCGCACCGACAGTTCGATCCAGGAGAACCAGCGCGGTCCGTTCGGGGTGCGGATCGCGACATCGGTGGAGCTCAGGCATTCATGATCGGAGAAGGCGGCGTCGGGGACGACGCCGACATCGATGCCGAGCTCGGACAAGGTCTTGCCGGCAAGGTCGCGCGCGTCGACGCCGACAAGCGAGGCAAAGACGCTGTTGGCATAAACGATATGGCCATCGCGGTCGCGATGGACGACGAGGTCGCCAAGCGCGTCGATCAGGCCGCGGAAGCGCTCCTCGCTCTCCTGCATTTCCCACATGCGGTCGGCGAGGGTCTCGATCTCGGCGCGGCTGCGGGCGGCGGTCTCGTCGAGAAGTGCCGCGGTGCGACGCTCGTCGCGACGGCTGCGCAGATGCATGGCCAGGCCGGCAAGGGCCGCGGCGGCGAGGCCGGCGGTCACGATGAGCGGCGCTCCGGTGAGGTGCGCGAGCCCCGCCATGACGGCAATGGCGACGATCGTCAGGAACGGCAGGCCTTCGCGGCTCGCCGCGGGCAATTCAGGGGCCAGCGGCGGCGCGACGAGCACCTGCCGCGTCGGCGCATCGGCGATGAGCCTGTCAGCGCCCGCGGCTTTGCTGTCCTGTCTGATGTCGGAGTCCGCGACCATGCGCGGACCATGCCAGACAGAGATTATGGAAGATTGGGAGGGATCGTTCGAATTTTAGCGATTGCACGGATTCCGGCCGCTTCGGCGAAACCGCGGCCTCCGGCTACATATCGACGACGACGCGGCCGCGGATCTTGCCTTCGACGATGTCGCGCGCGGCGGCGACGATGCCGTCGAAACCGATCGTGCGCGACAATGTCGACAGCTTCTTCAGGTCGAGGTCGGCGCCGATGCGGCGCCATGCCTCCAGGCGGACCGCCTTCGGCGCCATCACCGAATCGATGCCGAGCAGCGAGACGCCGCGCAGGATGAAGGGGGCGACGCTTCCCGGCAGGTCCATGCCGCCGGCCAGGCCGCAAGCGGCGATCGCGCCGCCATAGGAGGTCATCGACAGCACATTGGCCAGGGTGTGGCTGCCGACCGAGTCGACGCCGCCGGCCCAGCGCTCCTTGGCGAGCGGCTTCGCCGGCTGGCTGAGCTCCTCGCGCGAGATCACTTCGGCCGCGCCGAGGGCGATCAGATAGGGGCTCTCGGCGTTGCGGCCGGTCGAGGCGATGACATGGTAGCCGAGGCTGGACAGGATCGAGATCGCAACCGAGCCGACGCCGCCGGCCGCACCCGTCACCACCACCGGACCGCGGTCCGGCACGATGCCGTGACGCTCCAGCGCCATGACGGAAAGCATGGCCGTGTAGCCAGCGGTACCGACGGCCATCGCGTCATGCGCGCTCATGCCCTCGGGCAACGGCACCAGCCAGTCGCCGTTGACGCGGGCGCGGCCGGCATAGGCGCCGTAATGCGTCTCGCCGACGCCCCAGCCGTTGAGGATGACCTTATCGCCCTTGCGCCAGTCCGCATGCGAGGAGGAGATCACGGTGCCCGCGAAATCGATGCCTGGAACCAGCGGCCAGCGGCGCACGACCGGCGCCTTGCCGGTGATGGCGAGCCCGTCCTTGTAGTTCACCGTCGTCGCCTCGACGGCGACGGTTACGTCGCCTTCCATCAAATCGGCCTCGGCGAGGTCGACGACATCGATGGACTGCTTCTTGTCCGCATCGCGCGAAACGAGGATGGCTTTGAAGGTATCGGTCATGGTTTTCTCCTCGGTTCTGAGCTTTACGTTTAAGCAATTCCGGACGGAAAACCGCTGCACACTTTTCCTGGAATTGCTCGGAAGTCTGCGGTTTCAACCGCGTCAGGTCAATTGCCGAGATCCTCGGACTTGGCTTCCCGCCGCCAGCCGATCAGCTCGTCGAAGACGACAAGCGCCGCGCCGACCGAGATGAAGGCGTCAGCGAGGTTGAACACCGCGAAGGACCAGACGGGCGTGTGGAACAGGATGTAGTCGATGACGTGGCCGTAGACGGCGCGGTCGATGAGGTTGCCGAGCGCGCCGCCGATGATGAGGGCAAAGCCGATGCGGGCGACGACATGGCCGGCTGGCGTGCGCGTGGCGAGATAGAGCACGAAGGCCACGACCAGCACGGCGATGATCACCAGGCCGGTGTCGCCGAAGGACTGGAACATCGAGAAGGCGATGCCGGTGTTGTAGGTGCGGAACAGCGCCAGGAAGGGCAGGAGATCGACCTTCTCCTGAAAGGCGAGCCCGTTCTCGACCAGTTGCTTGATCCACTGGTCGAGCGCAATGGCGATGACGATCAGCACGACATAAGGGGACCAGGATTTCACTTGGGAGTCCTCATCGGCTGTCGTTGGCGGGGTCGAGCTTCAACGCGCCGCGCCTTATCTCGAACAGCATCACGCCGGTGGCGACCGCCAGGTTGAGCGAGTCGGCGCGGCCGGCCTGCGGGATTCTCAGCAACCGGTCGCAGCTTTCGGCAAGGCTGTCGGGGAGTCCTTGCTGCTCGTTGCCCATCAGCAGCAGAACCGGCCCCCTGGTGAAGTCGACTGAGCGATAGTCGACCGCGCCCTTGAGGTGCGTGCCGACGACAAGACCCGAAAAGTCGCGCCGCCAGGCGAGGAAGGCCTGCTCCGTCGCCCTGGCGACCGGCACGGCGAAGATCGAGCCCATGGTGGCGCGCACCGTCTCCAGCGAGAACGGATCCGTGGTGTCGCCGACCAGGATGACGCCCCTGGCGCCGACGGCGTCGACGGTGCGGATCACGGTGCCGAGATTGCCGGGATCGCGGACGCGGTCGAGCGCGACCCAGACGTCGCCGTCCCTGGCGCGGATGTCCTTCAGCGGCACGGTCTGCTGCGCGAAGACGCCGACCACCATTTGCGGGTTTTCGCGTCGGGTGATGGCCGCCAGCACCTTTTCCGAGACTTCGAGCACCGTGCCGCCTGCGGCGACGGTCCGCGCGGCGACCTTCTCGACCGCGGCGTTGCCGCGTCCGGCCTTGGCGAAAACCAGGGTCCTGATCGACCAGCCGAGGTCGAGCGCGTCGATGACGAGCTTCAGGCCCTCGGCCATGAAGGCGTTCTGCTGGTCGCGGAATTTCTTCAGCGCCAGCGCCTTGATTTCCTTGACCAGCGGATTGGCAAGGCTGGTGACTTCCTTGACCTGCCCGACAGGGCGGGCGCCGTCATGTGAGTTCATTCAAGCCACCCAGCGCGAGAACAGCGAGGTCGACAAAGCGCGGCCGGCCGACTTCTCGCGGATGATCAGTTCGCCGGATTCGACCGTGCCGCCCATGCCGGCGAAGGTATCGCGCATCAGCGCATGGATGGCGAAGAAGGACGCGCGGATCGAATAGGCGGTGAGAACGACCGCCAGCGGTTTCGGCGTCAGGATCGAGCGGCAGAGGTCGGTCAGGCCCGGCAGGTCCTCGAACAATTGCCAGACCTCGCCCTTGGGGCCGCGGCCATAGGCCGGCGGGTCGAACAGCACGATATCGTAGCGGCTGCCGCGGCGCTCCTCGCGCTCGGCGAATTTCACCGCGTCCTCGACGATCCAGCGGATCGGCTTGTCGGCAAGGCCGGCCATTTCCTGGTTCTCGCGCGCCCAGCCGATCGCCTTCTTCGAGGCGTCCACATGGGTGACCTCGGCGCCGGCGCGGGCCGCCACCAGCGAGGCAAGGCCCGTATAGCCGAAGAGGTTCAGCACCTTGACCGGGCGCTTCGCCGCCGCGATCAGTCCGGCCATATGGTCCCAATGCGAAGCCTGTTCGGGGAAGACGCCGACATGGCGGAAGGACGTGAAACGGCCGAGATAGTCGATGCCGTCATGCTTCATCGGCCAAGTCTCGCCGAGCGGCGTCTTCGGAAAGCGCCAGCGGCCGATGCCTTCCTCGTCGGTGTCGCCGGTGAAGATGGCGTCGGCGCGCTCCCATTCCTTCGCCGGAAGGGCGCGCTGCCAAATCGCCTGGCCCTCGGGGCGCACGATGCGGTAGGGGCCGTATTGCTCGAGCTTTTCGCCCGCGCCGCTGTCCAGCAAAGCGTAATCGGCGTTGGGCGCGACTTCGAGGATCAGCGGCAGGCGCTCGGCGGGCAAGGCGCCCTCGCGGCGCGCAAGCACGCGCGGCGCCGGCTTGGCCTCCTGCCGGTCCGCAGGTCTCGTTTCGCGGCGCTCGGCGGGCGTGGCCTGCTGCCGTGCGGCCGGCAACGTCTCACGCAAGCGGGGCTGTTCCGTCCTTGCGGGATGCGGGCGGCCATCGCGGCGTTTGTCGCGAAAAGATTTCAAGAAGGATCATCTCCGGCGGTTCGGCCCGCTTCTGCCACACCAGCCCCCTTTGGCGCAACAAAGCAGGCTCACTCAATGGTGGGGTCATCATCCATGCCGGACGCCGAGCAGGCCGGAACAAAGCGAAATGAAGCCGAGCGCCTTCGCCGCGGTCACCGCCATGTGGCCGGTTTCCCAACGCAGCCGGACGGCTTCGAAGTTTTCCGGAATTGGCCCCGGCGTCCAGGTCGCGAGGATGTCGTTCGCCGGTTTGACGAGGCCGAACCAGAGCGCCAGCGCGGCCGCATAGAGCAATGTAGCCACGAGCGCAAAGCGGAAGGCCGTGGCTTGCCCACGCAGCATCCAGGCGAGAAGCGCGGGACAGAGGATCGCAGCGATATCGAGCGGCGCTCCGATCACGGCAAAAAGCAGGAACTGGCCGTTGAAGACGGTCGCCTCTCGCCACAGCGCCGGCGACCATCTCGTCAGCCTGGGCGGCGATTCCAGCACATGGGCAAAGGACGGTCCGAGGCTGAGCGCCGCGACGAAAACGGTCAGCACCGACCAGAACAACAGAATTCCGCGCATCTCCATTGGGCAGACAACGGCAACGGGGCGCAGGCGTTCCGCGGCACCGGAATGCTTGCCGTGATGCGCGGGCCAGCCCTATTGTCCGGCACGCCGGTTAGCGATTCATGTCCCGTTCGGAACGCCTGCTCGACCTGATCCAGATCCTGCGCCGCCATCGCCGGCCGGTGAGCGGCCGCACGCTCGCGGACGAGATGGGCGTGTCGATCCGCACCCTCTATCGCGACATCGCGACGCTGCAGGGGCAGGGCGCGCCGATCGAGGGCGAGGCAGGGCTCGGCTATGTGCTGAAGCCCGGCTTCATGCTGCCGCCGCTGATGTTCACCGACGAGGAGATCGAGGCGATCGTGCTCGGCTCGCGCTGGGTGGCAAAGCAGCCCGACAAAAGGCTGGCGGCCGCCGCGATGGATGCGCTGGCCAAGATCGCCGCGGTGCTGCCGGATGACCTGCGCGACGATCTCGACGCCACGACGCTGCTCGTCGGGCCGCGCTCGGAAAATGCCGAAGCGATCGACCTGGGCATCGTGCGGCAGGCAATCCGCGACGAGCATAAACTTGGCTTCCTTTATCGTGACGCCGGTGGAGCGGCGTCGAAGCGGCTGGTCTGGCCGTTCGCGCTCGCCTTCTTCGACAAGGTGCGGGTGATGGTGGCGTGGTGCGAAACGCGCCAGGATTTCCGGCATTTCCGCACCGACCGGATCTCCGGCCTGACAGCGACCGCCATCCGTTATCCGCGACGCCGCCAGGCGATGCTGAAGGAATGGCGGGCGGGCCTTGACGCGCCCGGCCAGAACGGCGCGAAAGACCCTTCCGGCTGATCGCTGCTGCCAGAATCTGACAGCATGCCCTCGTATGGTCTCCAAGGTTCAGACAGCTTTGGAGATCAGATATGACCACGCCGAATTTCGTCATCCTCTATGTCGACAACCCCGAAAACAGCGGCGCTTTCTACGCCAGGTTGCTCGGACGCGAGCCGGTCGAATCCTCGCCGACCTTCGTCATGTTCGTGCTCGACAAAGGTTTCAAGCTCGGCCTCTGGTCGCGCCACACGGTCGAGCCGGCAGCGGCGGCAACAGGCGGTGGCGGCGAGCTCGTGATCGCGGTCGATGATGCGGCCGCGGTCGACGCCACCCATGCGGATTGGGCTGGAAGGGGCCTCGAGATTCTGCAGACCCCAACCGATCTCGATTTCGGCCGCACCTTCGTGGCGCTCGATCCGGACAATCATCGCCTGCGGGTTTATTGGCCGAATGGGCAGTAGGGCAGTAGGGCAGTAGGGCAGTAGGGCAGTAGGGCAGTAGGGCAGTAGGGCACGTCGTTCCCGGCAGTTCACATACTGCCTTACTGCCCTATTCCCCTACTGCCTTGCACTGAGCGCCTTGTAGACGGCGATGCCGGCGGCGAGGTCTTCAAGCGCCGCGCCGACCGACTTGAACAGCGTGATCTCGCTGTCGGTTTGCCGGCCCTGCTTCTCGCCGCGGGCAAGCTCGTGCAGGTCGGCGACGATCGCTTCCGGCTTCAGCAGGCCCGAGGCCAGCGGCTGGACGATGTCGCCGGCTTCCTTGGTGGCGCCGGCGCGGGTGTCGACATAGACGCGGGCGCGCTTGATCGCGTCGTCGTCGCTTTCGCGCATCGTCGGGGTAAAGCCGCCGACGAGATCGACATGGGCGCCCGGCTTCAGCAGCACGCCCTTGACGAGCGGCGTGTTCGAGATGGTCGCGGAGGCGACGATATCGGCCTCGGCAAGCTCCGCGTCCAGATCGCCGGCGGCATTGGCCGGAAAGCCTTCGGCGCGCAGGGCGGCGGCCACCTTTTCGGCATTGGCGGGCGTCCGGTTCCAGATGCGGATGGAGGTGATCGGTCTTACCGCCGAATGCGCCTTGGCGAGGAATGGCGACAGCGCGCCGGCGCCGATCACCAGAAGCCGCGAGGCATCCTTGCGCGCGAGATAGGAGGCGGCGAGCGCGGACGCGCAGGTCGTGCGCCACTGCGTCAGCCGCTGGCCGTCGATCAGCGCCTGCGGCTCGCCGGTGACGCCGTCGAGCAAAAGATAGAGGCCCATCACCGCCGGCTTGCCTTTTGTGTTGTTGTCCGGCGACACGGTGACGATCTTGACGCCGATATGGCCTCCCGCCGAGGTGCCTGCGGCGTTGAAGTCGGTCCAGGCCGGCATCAAAAGCAGGGTCGAGGCCGCACCGTCCGGCCGCTCGACACCATGATGGTGGCGAACCGGCTGCACGGCGCCTTCGCGGAAAGCGGTGCGCAATGTCTCGACAAGGCCGGGAAAGGTCAGCGCGCGGTCGACCTCTTCGGCCGAAATATGCAGCATCGGAGGCTCCGTAGGGCGTTGCTCAGTTCGTGGGCTTGGGCAGCGCCGGCCCCTTGGGCGCCGCCGGCGGGCGGCTCACCGCCTGGCGCAGGTTTTCGGCTTCCAGACCGCGCTGGCGCGCGAGCTTGCGGTAGCGCCCCTGCTTCACCCAGGTCGCCATGCTGCCGATGATCATGCCGACGGCCAAGGCAAGGAACAGGAAGATGAAGAGCGGCAGGTTCAGCGTCAGCGCGGGATTGCCGGGATGGAACGGATCGAGCGTGAAGGCGACGGCGCCGCGATTGGCAACGGCGAGCGCGATCAGGATGATTGCCAGCGGCACGAAGACCACGACGAGGATGAAGCGATTGAACATCAGATCTCCATGGAGGGAAGCTTTCTAAAGCATTTCACCGTTTCGCGGAAACGGTGAAACGCTCCCGAAACCGGCCTCCACTCTCGGGAGACATGCTTTAAGCGCCAAGATGCCCTCTCAACCCGCCAACGCGGCGCCTATTTGCCGCCGTTCAGCCTTTCGCGCAACTCCTTGCCGGTCTTGAAGAACGGCACCCACTTTTCCTCGACCTCGACGGATTCGCCCGTGCGCGGGTTGCGGCCGGTGCGGGCGGGGCGGTTCTTCACCGAAAAGGCGCCGAAACCGCGCAGCTCGACCCGGTTGCCCTCGGCAAGCGCGTCGGTGATCTCGTCAAAGATCGCGCCGACGATGTTTTCGACGTCGCGCAGGAAAAGGTGCGGGTTGCGCGCGGCAATGATCTGCACAAGCTCGGATTTGATCATAGAACGTTCCCCGTAAAACCACTGCAGTCGATTATCAGGATGATTTTATTGCTTTTTTGGCTCGTCCTAGCGAGATGTCAAGGGTGCCAGACCGAAACGAGACCGTCAAGAAACAAGCGGTCGGCGCCGAGCTCGTGAATGACATCGCCGCCGGCATCCGGCAGGCCGAGCGCCTTGGCCGCCAGTTTTGCCATCGACTGGGAGAACAGGAAACCGCCACGCCTGTCCTTGTCCTTCCACTCGACGATCTTGAGCTTGGCATCCACGCCCTTCGTCGCCAGCCAGTCTATCGCCTCCTGCTCGCCGCCGACGGCGTCGACCAGATGGTTGGCCAAGGCCTGGCGGCCGGTGAAGATCGAACCGTCGGCCAGCGCCAGCGCCTGCTCATGCGTCATCTTGCGGCGGTCCGCGACGATGCCGACGAACCAGTCGTAACTGTCGAGGATCAGCTTGCGCACCATGGCCCGCTCGTCGTCATTGGTCGGCTTGAAGGGCGAGGGCGAGGCCTTGAGCGGCGACGATTTCACTTCCTCCAGCTTGATGCCGAGCTTGTCCATGAGACCGCTGACATCGGGGTATTGGATCAGCACGCCGATCGAGCCGACGATCGAGGTCTTGCGGGCGACGATATGGTCGGCCGCGCTGGCGATCATGTAGCCGGCCGACGCCGCCAGCGTGCCGACCTCGGCCACCACCGGCTTGTCGCCGGCAAGCTTGCGCACGGCTTCGAAAGTCGACTCGCCACCGACCGTCGTGCCTCCGGGCGAATCGATCGACAGGATGACGCCCTTCACCTCCGGCGACTTGCGGATCGCTTCCAGCCTTTTGAGCAGGTCCTCGTCCTCAGTGATGGTGCCTTCGATCTTGACCTTGGCGATGTGCGGGACCGCACGGCCGGTAAAATTATCGTCATAGACCCAGGTCGAGAACGCGATCACCGCGGCCGCCAGAACCAGAAACGCGACCACGCGCCAGAAAGTCACCTTGCGGCGCAAGCGGCGGCGGTCGATCAGGTCGTCGGCTCTCATTGCCATCGTCAGCCTCATGGGTCGGTGGGAAAGCACGCTTTTAAAGCAAGCCTAGGCACACGGCTACCGTTTCCTGAACATGCCCCGCCGTGAAGCGCCGCCGTCGACCTCACGAAAAATTAACGCAACCAAGTCCCTATCTGCTATGAAATACAGGTCGCCTCGCCGGATTCTTCTCGATTTTGCGGGCGACAGTTGTCACATTTTTGCAGTTTTCCTCCGCTTGTGCTTGCTTGTAGGTGTCGGCATACCACCTATAGGCGGTATTTGGGTGGGCAAAGGTCCATTAGAAAAGTCATGTTGGCGCGATCTGACGAAACGAGCGATGCCGTCCAGGCGTCGGCTCCCGCGGCCGAAGGCGGCACGCGCGGCGATGCTTTCAACCGCGCGCAGCGGCACTCGCGCCGCGTGCGCGTGCTGAAATTCGCGGTGCCGCTGCTTGCGGTCGCAATCGCCGTCGCCTTTCCGGTCTATTCCTACCTCAAAGCGCCCATTTCTGTCTCGGTGCAGGCCGACGGCACGGCGTTTTCCGACGGCAAGCTGGTGATGGCCAATCCGAAGCTCAACGGCTTCACCAAGCAGAAGCTGCCATACTCGCTGACGGCGACCAGGGCGACGCAGGATGTCGGGCAGCAGGCCGTCATCGATCTCGAAGGCATCAACGCCAAGCTGCCCGTCGCCACCGACAACATCGTGTCGGTCGATGCCGCGCACGGTATCTACAATCGCGACGCCAACACCATGGACCTCACCAGCGACGTCAGCGTGACGACGACGGACGGCCTGGCAGCGAAGTTCAAATCGATCTTCCTAGACATGGGCAAAGGCTCTATGAAGACGAGCAATCCGGTCGATGTCAGCCGTGGCGGGTCGCGCATCACCGCGGATTCGATGGCGGTCGAGGACAATGGCAGGCTCGTGGTCTTCGAGAACCGGGTTCGCGTCAACATAGATCCAGCCGCGCTGAAGGCAGCGGGGGTAAACGGTGGAGAACAGAATGCGTCGCAGTAAATCGGCATGGCTTGCGGGCGCTGCTTCCGGATTGCTGTTCTTGGCGACGGCGCATTCCTTCGCGCAGTCGAGCGCGACCAGCCAGATGTCCGGGCTCAAGCTGTCCGGCGACCAGCCGATCCAGATCGAAAGCGACAAGCTTGAGGTCCGCCAGGCCGAAAGCATGGCCATATTCAGCGGCAACGTCACGGTCAATCAGGGGCCGACCCTGCTCAAGGCCGGCAAGATGACGGTCTACTATGTCAAGGATGCCAATGCCGGCAAAAGCGCCGCGGCCGGCGCGTCGGCGATGACGGGCGCCGCCAATATCGACCACTTGGAGGTGGAGAACAAAGTCTACGTCAAATCGAACGACCAGATCGCCACCGGCGACAGCGGCACATTCGACATGAAGACGCAGGTGCTGGTGCTCAAGGGCAAGGAAGTGGTGCTGTCGCAGGGCGACAATGTGCTCAAGGGCTGCAAGCTCACCGTGCAGATGAAGAGCGGCCTCGCCAATGTCGACGGCTGCGGCGGCCGCGTGATGATGTCGTTCACGCCCCAGAAGCAGGGCGCGGCCCAGCAGGGAGCGTCGGGCAAGTAATGGCCGGCGTGTCCTCGCTGCTGGCCCGTCTTCCGGGACGGGCAGCCGCAAAGCCGGCTGCGCCGGCGACGGTCGGCACCGACAAGGCGAAGTTCAAGGGCACCTTGATCGCCAAGGGCCTGACCAAGAGCTACAAGGGCCGCAAGGTGGTGAGCGGGGTGACGCTCGGCGTGCGCGCCGGCGAGGCCGTCGGCCTGCTCGGCCCCAATGGCGCCGGCAAGACCACCTGCTTCTACATGGTCACGGGCCTTGTGCCGGTCGATGAGGGCTCGATCGAGATCGACGGTTTCGACGTCACGTCGATGCCGATGTACCGGCGCGCCCGCCTCGGCATCGGCTATCTGCCGCAGGAAGCCTCGATCTTCCGCGGCCTGAACGTCGAGCAGAACATTCGCGCCGTGCTGGAAGTGGTCGAAAAGGATCGCAAGGTGCGCGAACGCAACCTCGACGAGCTGCTCGAGGAATTCCACATCAGCCATCTGCGCAAGGCGCCGTCGATGTCGCTGTCGGGCGGCGAACGGCGCCGCCTCGAAATCGCGCGGGCGCTGGCGACCCGGCCGGCCTATATGCTGCTCGACGAGCCCTTCGCCGGTATCGACCCGATCGCCGTCGCCGACATCCAGCAGCTCGTTCGCCACCTCACGGCCCGCGGCATCGGCGTCTTGATCACCGACCACAATGTGCGCGAGACGCTCGGCCTCATCGACCGCGCCTATATCATCCATGCCGGCCAGGTGCTGACGCATGGCCGCGCCGACGAGATCGTCGCCAACGCCGATGTGCGGCGTCTCTATCTCGGCGAGGGCTTCACGCTCTGATCACGGGTTTTCGGGCGGTGGCGCGATTTTCGAAGGTCGCGTGGCGGTTTTTCGCTATTTTAGCGCTCGATAACACTCCGGTAAGCCGCGGCTGCTAGCGTTTTTCTTGACAAGCAAAAGCCGGGCCAGTTTCTATGCCCGACCGAAAACAATTGTACGACGCGTAGACGAGGCGTTTGAATCCCACCATGGCGCTGGCAGCCAAACTGCAGCTCAGACAGTCCCAGTCGCTGGTGATGACGCCGCAGCTGATGCAGTCGATCCGTCTGCTGCAGCTCACCCATGTCGAGCTCGAGCGCTTCATCGACGAGGAGATCGAGCGCAACCCGCTTCTGGAGCGGGCCGAGCCGCAGGACGACGCCGTGGGCGACCAGGCCCAGAAAGGCGAGGCGGCGCCGGAGCGGGATTCCGATGGCGACTGGTTCGAGGGCGAGACGGAGTGGAGTGCCGAAGCGATCTCGGAAAAGCTCGATTCCTCCCTGGAAAACCTGTTTCCCGACGATCCCGGCACCCATGAGAGGCTGGGGCCAGACCTCACGGCCCAGTGGAAGTCGGCCGCCGGCGGTGGCGCCGGCACGGCGTCATCGGAAGGATTCGACGTCGGCGACATGGCCGCGGCCGTCGTCACGCTGCGCGAACATGTCGGCGAGCAGATCGCGCTTGCTTCGCTGAGCCCCGGCGAACGGCTGATCGCGGGCGAGTTGGCCGACGGGCTCGACGAAGCCGGCTATTTGCGCGCCGACCTTGGCGAGATCGCGGCCCGGCTCGGTGCGGACGACGCCACGGTGGCGCGCGTGCTCGGCGTCTGCCAGACCTTCGAGCCGCCGGGACTTTTCGCGCGCGACCTTGCGGAATGCCTCTCGCTGCAACTTGCAGGGCGCGACCGGCTCGATCCGGCGATGAAAGCGCTGGTCGCCAATCTCGAGCTTTTGGCGCGGCGGGATTTCCAGACGCTGAAACGCATCTGCGGCGTCGACGAGGAGGACCTCCTCGACATGCTGGCCGAGATCCGTGCGCTCGATCCGCGTCCCGGCCTGGCGTTTTCGGGCGGCGCCAGCGATGCGATCGTGGCCGATGTCGAGGTGCGCGCGGCCAATGACGGCAGCTGGGCGGTGGAGCTCAACGCCGACACGCTGCCGCGCGTGCTGGTGGACAATGTCTACTTCGCCCGCGTCTCGAGTCACGCCAAGGACCAGGCGGAAAAGGATTTCCTCGCCGAATGCCTGCAGAACGCCAACTGGCTGACGCGCAGCCTCGATCAGCGGGCCAAGACCATTCTCAAGGTGGCGTCGGAAATCGTGCGGCAGCAGGATGCCTTCCTCGTCCATGGCGTGCGCCACCTCAAGCCGCTCAACCTGCGCACGGTGGCCGATGCCATCGGCATGCATGAATCGACCGTCAGCCGCGTCACCGCCAACAAATACATGCTGACGCCGCGCGGCGTCTTCGAGCTGCGCTATTTCTTCACGGCATCGATCGCCTCGGCCGAAGGCGGCGAAGCGCATTCGTCCGAAGCCGTGCGCGACCGCATCAAGCAGATGATCGACGAGGAAAAGCCCGCCGACGTGCTTTCCGACGACGCCATCGTCGACATGCTGAAGGAAAGCGGCATCGATATCGCCCGCCGCACCGTCGCGAAATACCGCGAGGGCATGAATATCGCCTCCTCCGTGCAGCGGCGGCGGGAAAAGCGGGCGCTGGCCAACGCCGGTCGCTAGGCACACCCCCGAATCCCGACAAGCCTTGGCGCCAGGCAGGTTGATTTCCCGCAATCCCCAAGCTTGATTGACAAGCCGCAATGAAGTGTCTAGAAGCCCGCCCGCATGGAGCGGGGCGGTAATGCCCGCTTGCGAATGGGTCCGTCAGACACGGCCACGGACGGCCAAGAAGGCGACTTGTGATCAACCGGAAAGTTCGGGTCTAAAATCGGCGCGCATGCCGCTGCGAAGCTTGTGCGCGCGCACCACGGGTATAAACTCGGAAACAGTTTGAAGCCTGAGCAAGGAAGGTCAGTTTTCAGATGAATCTACGCATCTCGGGAAAACACATGGACATCGGCGATGCGTTCCGCACGCGCATCAGCGACCGGGTCGGCGAGGCGATCGAGAAATATTTCGATCGGGGTTTTTCAGGACATGTCACGGTCATCAAATCGGGGTCGCGTTTCTCCGCCGACTGCATGGTCCGGCTCGATTCCGGCGCTTCGCTGCAGGCGACCGGCGACGCTCAGGACCCGACGCTCGCCTTCGAGGCGGCCGCCGACCGCCTGGAAACGCGGCTGCGCCGCTATAAGCGCCGGCTGAAGTCGCGCAACACCGGCAACGGCAATGGCGAAGAACCGACCGACATCGCCTACACCGTGGTGGCCCCCCTTGCCGACGACGAGGAAGACATTCCGGAGGACTTCGCTCCGGTCATCGTCGCCGAATCAAGCATGACGCTGCGAACCATGTCGGTGGCGTCGGCTGTCATCGAGCTCGACAACAGCGACAGCCCGGTCTTCCTGTTCCGCAACGCTGGAACCGACCATCTCAACATCGTCTACCGCCGGCCGGACGGCAATATCGGCTGGATCGATCCGTCGACGACCAAAGTCGCTCAGGGATAAAAGCCAGCCGCGCGAGGGGGACGACGACTGGCGCGGCAGGCGAGCAAGGGATTTTTCAAGCATGGATCTCAGTGATCTCATCAGCGTCTCGGCGATCATGCCGGCGTTGAAGGCGAATTCCAAAAAGCAGCTTCTGCAATTGCTGTCGGAGAGGGCCGCGGCGATTTCGGGGATTCCGGAACGGGAGGTGTTCGACACCGTCCTGCAGCGCGAGCGGCTGGGCTCGACCGGCGTCGGCAACGGCATCGCCATTCCGCACGGCAAGCTCGCCGGCGTGAAGCGGATCGCCGGCGTTTTCGCCCGGCTGGAAACGCCGGTGGATTTCGAGGCGCTGGACGACCAGCCGGTCGACCTCGTCTTTCTGCTGCTGGCGCCGGAAGGCGCCGGCGCCGACCATCTCAAGGCGCTGTCGCGCATCGCGCGCGTGCTGCGCGATGCCGACACGGTGGCCAAGATCAGGGGCACGCGCGACGCGGTGGCAATCCACGCGCTGCTCTCGGACACGCAGGCTTCGCATGCGGCCTGAAGCCGCTTGGGTTAAAACCTGTCTTTTGGGATGAAATCCTAGAGGGGCCGCCGGGAGCGGCCCTTTCCATTTTCGGTCTGCCAGCAGTCGCTACTTTAGTTGACCGTAACCTTACCCGAAAACCGGGTCCCTTTTGGGGATTATGGTCTAGTGAATCGCGACAGGGGTCAGGTCGTTCTCCAACGCACCCGCCAGCGCCCGGTCACGGGCATCGGAAAGCAGGATCGGCTGGCCGTTGGCGGCAAACAGCGCCCACAGCTCCAAGCCGGGCGCGATTTCCTGCAGGCCGGGGAAGCGGCCGCGCAGATCGTCGCTCGATACTTTCCTGAGATAGGCGACCGAACCTTCGCCGAGATGGGCGAATTCGCCGCTGGTCATGGTGATCGTTTGGTCAGTTCTGGTCATTTCAAGCCTCCTTGGCGCGAGGACGCCAGGATTGGCCGCCTCGCATAGAGCCATCGGCAAAGGTCAGTCTTTCACCGATATGTTTATTTTCCGTACCAGCCGCTCGGCCTCGGGCCGATCCAGATCGATCGACAACAGGCCGTTCTTCAGCTCGGCGCCGATCACCCGCATGCCGTCGGCCAGCACGAAGCAGCGCTGGAACTGGCGCGCGGCGATGCCGCGATGGAGGAATTCGCGCTCGGTGTCGTCGCTCTGGCGACCGCGCACGATCAGCTGGTTTTCCTCCGTGGTCACATCGAGGTCACTTTCGGCGAAACCAGCGACGGCCAACGTGATGCGCAGCCGTTCGGCTTTACCATCAGTGGCGCCGAGGCGCTCGATGTTATAGGGGGGGTAGCTGTCGCCCGACTTCGCCAGACGCTCGAGCGTCTTTTCCATGGCATCGAAACCCAGGAGCAACGGGCTGGAGAAGGGCGTCATTCGAGTCATTGTTACACTGTCCTCCAAAGAGCGACACAAACTGGAAAAACCCGGATGGCATTTTTCCCGATGGTCTTGATATGGTCCGCCGGCCGATCAAGTTCAAGCCGCTAAATCAGGATGACGTTTCGTTGAACCGTCATCCCGGTTCAGCCCTCGTTGGAGCATGATCTCGTCCGAAAACCGGTTCCCGCTCTTGGGGACCATGCTCTAAATCCCGCCCAAAAAGACTTCCCAAAAGGAATTGACATGCCGCAGTCCCGAAAGATCATCATCGACACCGATCCCGGCCAGGACGATGCCGTCGCCATATTGCTGGCGCTGGGCAGCTCCGAGCTGGAGATCGTCGGCATCACCGCCGTTGCCGGCAACGTGCCGCTGAAGCTGACCCAGAACAACGCCCGCAAGATCTGTGAATTGGCCGGCCGGCCCGACATCAAGGTCTATGCCGGCGCCATCCGTCCGCTGGCGCGCCAGCTCGTCACCGCCGAGGAAGTGCATGGCAAGACCGGCCTGAACGGCCCGCAACTGCCCGAGCCGACGATGCCGTTGCAGGAGCAGTATGCCGTCGATTTCATCGTCGAGACGCTGATGCGCGAGGAAAGCGGCACGATCACGCTCTGCCCGCTCGGGCCGCTCACCAACATCGCGCTGGCGCTGATCCGCGAGCCCAGGATCGCGCCACGCATCAAGGAAATCGTTCTGATGGGTGGCGGCTTCTTCGAAGGCGGCAACGTCACGCCCGCCGCCGAATTCAACATCTATGTCGACCCGCAGGCCGCCGATCTGGTGTTCAAATCGGGTATCCCGATCGTGATGATGCCGCTCGACGTCACCCACAAGGCGCTGACCACCTCCAAGCGCATCCAGGCGTTCCGCCAGCTCGGCACCAAGGTCGGCACCGCGACCGCCGAAATGCTGGAGTTCTTCGAACGCTATGACGAGGAGAAATACGGCACCGATGGCGGGCCGTTGCACGATCCGTGCGTGATCGCCTATCTCCTCAAGCCTGAGCTGTTCAAGGGCCGCCGCTGCAATGTCAGCGTCGAGACCGCGTCCGAGCTCACCATGGGCATGACGGTGATCGACTGGTGGGGCGTCACCAAGCGCGAGAAGAACGCCCTGGTGATGCGCGACATCGACCATGACGGCTTCTTCGCGCTGCTGGTGGAGCGGCTCGGGCGGCTTTAGGTAGCGCCTCTTCCTTCCCCCCTTGTGGGGGAAGGTGGCCGAGCGAAGCTCGGTCGGATGAGGGGTGCTCCAGCTTGGCGACATGCTTGAAATTGCCGCCGTCTCATTTCTTCCAACACCCCTCATCCGTCTCGGCGCTATCGCGCCGATCCACCTTCTCCCACAAGGGGAGAAGGTGAGGCGCTACTTCGCCTTCGAGAACGCCAGCCACAGGCCGCCGCCGACGAGAAAACTGCCGCTGATGCGCGACATCAGCCTGACTCGGCTGGCCGAGAGGATGCGACCGGCGCGGCCGGCGGCAAGGGCGTAGGTCGAGTCCGACATGGCGGCGAAGATCATCGCGGTCAGGCCCATGACGACGATCTGCAGCGTATAATTGCCCTGCGGCGCGATGAACTGCGGGAAGAAGGCGCCGAAGAAGACGAGCGTCTTGGGATTGCTGATCGCCACCAGAAAGCCCTGCAGGAAGAAGCCGCCGCGCGGTTTTTTCGCGGACCCGTCGGGGTTCAGCGCGCCTTTTGCGCGAAACATCTGCACGCCCATCCAGATCAGGTAGGCGGCGCCGAGCAGCCGCACCCATTCAAACCAGTGGCCCATGCCGGCGATCAGCGTGTTGAGGCCGATGCCGACGATGGCGATCATGATGGCAAGGCCGGCCTGCGTGCCGGCGACGTTGGCCAAGCCCGCGCGCGAGCCGTGACGGATGCTGTTGGCGATGATCAGCGTGACGGTCGGGCCCGGCACCAGGATGATGACGATGCAGGCGATGACATAGGTGGCGTAAAGTTCCAGCGACATGATCTTCCCTCGAACAGGACAGCGCCGACTTGGGCGGAGAGCGATCAATGCACGGGATTGGGGCTGGCGCAAGCTGGCCGGGCAGGGCGGCCCGTCACGCGGCTCCCGCCGGCCAGGGCAGCACGGCCTCATAGGCTGCGCCCGCCCTGAGCACGGCGAGGTCGCCGCGCGGGCGGCCGATCAACTGCAGGCCCATCGGCCGGCCCTTGTCGTCGAAGCCGGCCGGCACGTTGAGCGCCGGGCAGCCGCCCAGCGTGGCGAAGGCCGAGACCTGCATCCAGCGGTGATAGCTGTCCATGGTCCGCCCCGCGACCTCGCGCGGCCAGTGGGTGGTCACGTCGAACGGGAACACCTGCGCGGTCGGCAGGGCGATGAGGTCGAAGCGCTCGAACAGCGACAGCAGCGTGCGATGCCACGAGGTGCGCCGGACGGTTGCTGCGTGGATCTGTGGCCCTGTCAGTCGCATCGCCTGCTCCACCTCCCACACAGCCTCGGGCTTCAGCAGCCCGCGTTTTGCCGGATCGTCATAATGCGCCTTCAGCGCACAGCCGCTGCTTGCCTGGCGCAAGGTGACGAAAGCCTGCCACAGCGCCTCGAAATCGACATCCGGCACCAGCGCGTCGCTGGCGAACGATGCATCGGCAAAGCGGGCAAGCGCGGCCTCGCAAAGGTCGAGCACACCCGGTTCCATCGGCAAGTGGCCGCCGAGATCGCCCAGCCAGGCGACGCGGCCGCCGGACGCCTTTGTCCTCAAGCCGTCGAGGAACGAGCCTTCCTTGGCATGCGACAAGGGCGCCTGCGGGTGGTAGCCCGCCTGCTCGTCGAGCAGCAGCGCGATGTCGCGCACGCCGCGGCCCATCGGCCCCTCGACACCCATCTGCGCATGGAAGACATCGATATCGGGCCCGGCGGGCACGAGCCCCTGCGAGGGACGGAAGCCGTAGACATTGTTGTAGCCGGCCGGATTGCGCAGCGAGCCGCCGAAGTCGCTGCCGTCGGCGACCGGCAGCATGTCGAGCGCCAGCGCCACGGCCGCGCCGCCACTCGATCCGCCGGCGGTGAGCGCCGGGTCGAAGGCGTTGAGCGTCGGCCCGAAGACCGGATTGTAGGTGTTGGAGCCCAGCCCGAATTCCGGAACATTGGTCTTGCCGATGATGATGGCGCCGGCCTTGCGGATGCGCTCGACGAAGAAGTCGTCCGTGTCGGGAATAAAATCGGCAAAGATCGGCGAGCCGAAGGTGGTTCTGAGCCCCTTGGTCAGGGCCAGGTCCTTGATGGCGATCGGCAGGCCGAACAGCGATCCGGCCTCGCCGCCGCGGGCCAGATGGGCGTCCGCCGCGTCGGCCTCGGCCAGCACGTTGGCGCGTTCGCGCAGCGATACGATGGCGTTGACCCGCGGATTCACGGCTTCGATGCGTTCGAGGAACGCGCCGACCACCTCGCGAACCGAAAACTGGCGCTGCCTGATGCCATCGGCGAGCTCGACGGCGGAGAGGCGGCAGATGTCGCCGGCCGGCGGCACGGCATGTTTTGTGGCGGGGCGCATTGCTTAACGGCCGCCCGCCAAAGCCGTGTCGACGTCCTTGCCCAGCGGGATTGCCGGCTGCGCACCGGGCTTCAGGCAGGCGAGCGAGCCGGCCACGGCGGCGCGGGCGAGCGCTTGCTCAAGCGAAAGGCCGGACGACAGGCCGGCGCCGAAATAGCCGCAGAAGGTGTCGCCGGCGCCGACCGTGTCGACCGGTGTGATCTTCAGCGCCGGGACGGTGAGGAAATCCTCGGGCGTGGCCGCCAGCACGCCGTCCCCGCCCAGCGTGACGACGATGGCGCGGCCGGTCTTTTGGGCATAGTCGCGCATGCGGGCAGGGCGGTCGCGCCCGGAAAGCGCCAGCGCCTCGCCATAGAGATCGAACTCGGTTTCGTTGGCGACCGCATAATCGGCCTTGCCGAGGAAGCCTGCGGCCTCGCGACGGAAGGGGGCGGTGTTGAGCACGCTGACGGCGCCGGCCGCGCGCGCCGCGTCGAGCGCGGCTTCGACCGTCTGCAGCGGGATCTCATGCTGCAAAAGCACGACATCGCCTTTCTTGAGGAAAGCCTTGGCGACATCGCCCGGTACCACCGAATCATTGGCGCCCGGAACCACGGCGATGACGTTTTCGCCGTCGGTGCCGACCAGGATCAACGCGGTGCCGGTGGAGGCGAAGCTCTGGCCGACACCGGACAGATCGACGTTGCCGGCCTTGAGAAGGGCCAGCGCCTCGGCGGCAAAGCTATCCTTGCCGACCGCGCCCACCATACGTACCTGGGCTCCCGCGCGCGCCGCGGCCAGCGCCTGGTTGGCGCCCTTGCCGCCGGGCGCGGTGGCGAAGCCGGAGCCGCGCACCGTCTCGCCGGGTTCCGGCAAGCGGTCGACATTGGCGATGAGGTCGAGGTTGATCGAGCCGACAACGATAATCAAAAAACTGCCTCCCGTTGGTTGCGCGGGAGGCTAACGCATGCCCCTGAAAATCGGAACCGATTTTCAGAAGGATCATGCGCGAAATCAAAGTGCTAGGAAGATTTCCACAGGGCCTTGGCCGTCGATTTCACGACGCCACTTGCCCCGCTTCCCAGCCGAGGATGGCGCGCTTGCGCGTCAGCCCCCAGTGGTAGCCGGTGAGCGCGCCGGATTTGCCGAGAGCGCGATGGCAGGGCACCACGAAGGACATCGGGTTGGCGCCTACCGCCGCGCCGACGGCCCGGCTTGCGTTGGGCGCGCCGATGCTTGCCGCGATCGAGGAATAGGTGCAGGCGCGGCCCATCGGGATACGCAGCAAGGCTTCCCAGACGCGAAGCTGGAAATCGGTGCCGATCATCACCACGCGCAGCGGCTGGTCGGCGCGCCATTTCGTCGGATCGAAGACCCGCGCGGCATAGGCCTGGGTGGCCGACATGTCCTCGACATAGGTCGCGTTCGGCCAACGGCCGGACATGTCGGCGAAGGCGGCCCGTTCGCCGCCGGCGTCACAGAAGGCGAGGCCCGCGAGACCGCGGTCGGTGACCATGATCAGCGCAATGCCGAACGGCGAGATGTGATAGCCATAGCGGATGGTGAGGCCCGCGCCGCGGGTCTTGTAGTCGCCGGGCGACATCGCCTCATGGGTGACGAAGAGGTCGTGCAGCCGCCCGGGGCCGGACATGCCGAGCTCGAACGAGGTCTCCAGGAGCGGCATGCCGGAATCGAGCAGCCTGCGCGCATGGTCGAGCGTCACCGCCTGCAGGAAGGCTTTCGGCGACAGGCCGGCCCAGCGCGTGAACAGCTTCTGCAGGCCGGTCGGCGTCTCGCCGACTTCCTCGGCCAGCGCTTCCAGCGAGGGCTGGTCGCGATAGTCGAGGCTGATCTTCTCGATGGCGCGGCGCACCACGTCATAGTCGCTGCCTTGCGGCGTGATGTCGTTCTCAAGGATCGCGGTCGGTTTCATCAGCGTATTCATGGTCATCTGAGCGTTCATGGCAATATCTCCTTGGCCGGGAATATCGGTCTTCCAGAGCTTTGCAACCACCCGAAACTTGCCTTCCCTCCGTACGCACCCAGATAGAGTGAGCTTCGGACCGAAGAGGACAATCATGGCCGGCGAAAAGGTCGATCTGACCGGGGCGAAGGAAACGTTGCTGATGACGCTCTACGGCAAGGCGCTGGAGAGCCGGCTGCCCAATTCCCTGCTCCAGGATCGCTTCGCCGACGAGGCCGTGCGCAAGATCGACTATGATTTCGCGAGGCTCAAGGTCGACGGCAATCTCGGGTTGGGATTCGCGATCCGGGCGAGGACACTGGACGTGTGCGTCGCCGATTTCCTCGCGCGATATCCGGACGCGATCGTGCTGCATCTCGGATGCGGGCTCGACACGCGCATTTTCCGGATCGACCCGCGACCGGGCGTGGATTGGTTCGATGTCGACTATCCCGACGTCGTCGAGCTCAGGCGCAGGCTCTATCCGTCCAGGGACCGTTATTACCATCTGATCGCTTCGTCGGTGACCGAGCCGGGATGGCTGGCCGAGGTGCCGCGCAATCGCCCGGCAATGGTCGTGGCCGAGGGGCTGACGCCCTATCTCGCCGCCGACGAGGGCCCGCGTCTATTCGCGCGGCTCGTCTCGCATCTGGCCGGCGGCGAGTTGATGTTCGATGCCTACAGCCGTTTCGGGCTGAAGCTGATGCGCCTTAATCCGGCCATCAAGGCAACGGGCTCCGAAGTCCATTGGGCGATCGAGGATCCGCGCGAGCTGGAGCGGGCTGTTCCGAAACTTCGCTTCATCGGCGAGATTGCGGCTTACAAGCCGGAGCAAGCAGCGCGTCTGGGCTGGTCCGCGCGCTTGTTCATCGGCCTCTGGAAGCTCATCCCCGCCATGCGCAAGGTCGGCAGGCTGCTGCGGTACCGGTTCTGATTTGCTTGGGCTCAGCGCGTCTTGGCGGTCGCCAGCGCGCGTGAAAAGGCGGTGGCGAAGCTTTCGCGGTCGTCGGGGTTGAGGAAGCCGCCGATCGCCACGCTCCTGCCCTGCGCTTCCACCGCCATCTTGGTGATCCCGATTTCGCTGTGACGGGCGATCGAGAACCGTGTCCAGAACGGGTTGAAATGATGCGCTTCCGAGCGGCCCGACGGTGCGGTCTTGCGGATATCGAGGCTGGTGCGCGATACCGAGATTTCCTCGCGGGCGCGCGCGGCGCGGTAATTGGCGCGGAAGGCGATGTAGACGGCGATCACATCGAGGCCGAAAAAGCCGAACACCGGCCAGGCGCCATGCGCCAGGAAGAACGCGCCGGTGACCGCCCAGCCGAACAGAAGCGCTCCCATCAGGATCAGGAAACCGGTGCGGCCGAGCGAGCGGTGCGGCGTCAGCAAGGCCTGGAAAAATGGCTCGTCGGCCCGGAACGAGGCGTTTGTGTCGCTCATGAGGGGATATTATAGGAAGGAAATGGCGCCTCCCAAGTCGAAAAAATCCGTGGCTGTCAAAAAACCTCGACCCGCTCCTGCCGGTAGCGGCCGGAGGCCTGGCGCACGGCCGCGAAAAGCCGCTTTCCGGTCGCTCTACAGCCCTGCCGAGGTGCATGAGATCTTCCGGCGCTTTTCCGTGCAGCGACCGGAGCCGAAAGGCGAGCTCGACTATGTCAACGCCTTCACCCTGTTGGTCGCGGTGGTGCTGTCGGCGCAAGCAACCGACGCGGGCGTTAACAAGGCGACGAAGGCGCTGTTTTCCGCGGCGGACACGCCAGCCAAGATGCTGGCACTGGGCGAGGCCAGGGTCGGCGACTATATCCGCACCATCGGCCTGTGGCGCAACAAGGCCAAGAACGTGATCGCGCTGTCGAAGGCGCTGATCGACGACTATGCGGGCCATGTGCCGCAGGATCGCGATGAGCTGGTGAAGCTGCCGGGCGTCGGGCGCAAGACCGCCAATGTCGTGCTCAACGTCGCCTTCGGCCAGCACACGATGGCGGTCGACACGCATATCTTCCGCATCGGCAACCGGATCGGACTGGCGCCCGGCAGGACGCCTGAGCAGGTCGAGGAAGGGCTGCTCAAGGTCATCCCGGCCGAGTTTATGCGGCATGCGCATCACTGGCTGATCCTGCATGGCCGCTATGTCTGCAAGGCGCGCAAGCCCGACTGCCCGGCCTGTGTGATCGCCGATATCTGCAAGTCGAAGGAAAAGACCACCGACATACCGGCCCCGCTGGTGCCGATCGCCCCGCTGAATGAGACATTCCCGGTCGAGGCTTAGAGGTTGCCTTGACGCATTTCCGGACGGAAAACCGCTGCGCAGTTTTCCTGGAATTTAGTAGCCGTAGCCGCGCGCCATGGCCGCGGCGAAGACCGGAATAAGCAGGAAGATCAAGCCCTCGGCACGGACATAGTTCTTCACCGAGGCCAACTCCGCCGCCGGCACCGCGAAGGAGGGAGTGCTGCTCGCCTGCCTGCTCCAGGAAAGGAAGCGCATGGTCGGCACGATCGACAGCAGGCCGACGATGGCGAAGGCCGCCATCTTTGCCCAGAACACCCAATTGTAGACGTAGAATTCCCAACCCTTCAGACCGAAGAGCACACGGCAGACGCCGCCGACGACGATCAGCGCGGCGATGATGCCATAATGGCGGTCGATGCCGGCAAGGCGCTTGAGCGTCGCCGCGCCCAGATCGCCGCGCACCAGCACGAACTCCGCGCCAATGATGCCGGCGAGCGAGAACACCAGAAGGTGATGGATGATGGCCAATACGAGATCGATGCTGTCCATGTTCCTTCCCTGTGCTTGGCGCCGTGACCGAGATCGCGTGTCCGAAGAGTAGCATCGCCGGTCGAAATTCCCAGACGACGAAGTGGCCGCCGGCGATCGATGGCGCGTGTTTCGCTGGAGGATGCGCCAGTTGGCCCTGGCCCTTGTTCGAACGCGCTGGTTTGCTAAGCGCTGCCGCCTCGATATAGAGGAATGCCATGAGCATCGACAAGGAAGCCGGCGTGCCGATCCTCCAGACGGCGCGCACTGTTCTGCGGCCGCACCGTCCGGGTGATTTCGAGACCTATGCCGCGATGTGGGCGGAGCCTGCCGTCACCCGTTTCATCGGCGGCAAGGCGCGCACGCGTGAGGAAAGCTGGATGCGCTTCCTGCGCCATGCCGGGCTTTGGTCGCTGATCGGTTACGGGTTCTGGGCGATCGAGGACAAGGCGACCGGACACTTCATCGGCGAGGCCGGGTTCCATGATCTGAAGCGTGAGATCGAGCCTTCGATCGAAGGCGTGCCGGAAGCCGGCTGGGCCTTGGCCTCGGAGGCGCATGGCAAGGGGCTTGCGAGCGAGGTCGTCGGACGGATCGTCGCCTGGGGCGACGAGGCGTTCGGACAGGCGAGAACCGTCTGCATCATCGATCCGGAAAACGGCGCTTCGTTGAAGGTGGCCGAGAAGAACGGCTATCGCGAGATTTTGCGCACCACTTATCACGAGAAGCCGACGATCCTGTTGGAACGGCGGGCCGGAGGAGTTGTCGTCTAAGTTTGGTAATTAGCCGGCTTTGCGGCGCAGCGTCCGCGCCAAACTCTCCCAACTGTCCGCCGTCGCGTCGCGCTCGCTTCGATTGCCGCGCAGAACGGTGGTGGCATCGAATGGCTGGGGCCGGGCAATCGCATAGCCTTGCGCATAATCGACGCCGATCGTCTTCAGGGCCTCGACGATGCCGTCGCTTTCGACGAATTCGGCGATGGTGCGCTTTCCGGTCACCTTGCCGATGTGATGGATCATCTCGACCATGGCGCGGTCGATGCGGTCGTCGAGCATGTCCTTGACGAAGCCGCCGTCGACCTTGAGGTAATCGACCGGCAGATGCTTCAGATAGGCGAAGGACGACATGCCGGAGCCGAAATCGTCGAGCGCGAAGCGGCAGCCCAGCCCGCGCAGGTCGGCGATGAAGCGCATCGCTTCGGTCAGATTGGCGATGGCGCTGGTCTCGGTGATCTCGAGGCAGATCGTTTCCGGCGCGATGGCGTGCGCGGCGAACTGTTCGCGCATGAAGCCGAGAAACGTCTCGTCGCCGAACGTGGCGCCGGAGAGATTGATCGCGCAGGTCGATATCGGCACCGCGCGCGGGTCGGCAAGCCTCGCCGCCAAGGTGGCGAAGGTGTTGCGCACCACCCAGCGGTCGATCGCCGGCATCAAGCCGTAGCGCTCCGCCGCCGGAATGAAGCTCTGTGGGGTGACGAAGCTGCCGTCCTCATCGGTCAGCCTAAGCAGGACTTCGACATGCGCGCCTGCCTCGGCAATATCGTCGCGCAGGGGCGCGATCTCCTGCGCATGCAGCCTGAAGCGGTTCCCGTCCAGCGCGGCATGCAGGCGCTGCACCCAGGCCATCTCGCCGAAGCGCTCGCGAAGCGCGGTGTCGCCGTCGCTGTGGAGCTGGACGCGGTTGCGGCCCTTTTCCTTGGCCATGTAGCAGGCGAAGTCGGCGGCGCGCAGCACTTCTTCCAGCGTCATCCCGGCATTGGCCACTTCGACCATGCCGATGCTGACGCTGATGTTGAAGGGACGGCCATCCCAGGAGAAATGCAGATCCTGGACCGTGGCGCGCAAGCGCTCGGCGGTCGCCGCGGCGCAATCGGCATCGCAATCGAAGAGCAGAACGCCGAACTCGTCGCCGCCCAGTCTCGCCAGTATGTCGCCCGGCGGCAACTCGTTGGCGAGCAGCACCGAGATCTGGCGCAGCAATTGATCGCCGGCGGCATGGCCGCATGTGTCGTTGACCAGCTTGAACTGATCGAGGTCGAGATACATCAGTGCGTGCCGGCGCGGCCTTTCCGGCGCTTCGGAGATCGCGCCCGCCAGCCGGTTCTCGAAGTCGCGGCGGTTGACGAGACCGGTCAACGCATCATGCGATGCCTGCCATGACAGGCGCTCGATATAGTCCTGCTCGCGCGTCATGTCGTGCAGGGCCAGAACGCAACCGAGGATCTTGCCGGAAACGATCAGCGGCGCGCCATTCAGCGCCACGGGCACGACCGAGCCGTCGAGACGCTCCAGAAGTTGCGGCCGTATGTTGGAGCGGCGCGGCTCGCCTGCGAGGAGGCGCGGGATCAGATCGGTCTCCTCGACGCCGCTGTCCTTGTCGACAAGCCGGAACAACGAGGCGACCGATCTGCCCTTCGCGGCGGCCAGAGGGCAGGCGAGCAGCCTTTCCGCTCCGGCATTCATATAGTCCAGCCGCCCCTCGGCATCGGTGCTGATGACGGCCTGGCCGATCGAGGCCAAGGTGATCTGGGCGCGCTCGCGCTCGGCGTTGAGGGCCGTCTGAAATGCCTGGCGCTGTCTCATCAGCTTGCGCGTGCGCCAGACGGCGAGCAGGATAAGCAGCGCGGCTGCCGCGAGATTGGCCGCCGTCAGCGCCATCTTGATGAAACGCGATCCCTCGCCGAGGCTATCGGAAAAAGCCTTGGCCAGCGGCCCGATCCGGTGGTCGATCTGGTGGATTTGCGCCTTCCAGAGGCCGATCTCGGCTGACGATCCCGCTCCCTTTTCGAGCCTGCGATGCATGTCGTCGCCAAGTCTTTCGATGGCGAGGATCATCTCGTCGGCATCCGTCCAGTGGCGGATCGCGGTGTCGAGATAGCTCACGCCGCGAAAGTTCCGGAACAGCCAGATCAGGCCGGCAACATCGTCGGGGTGGTTGTTGCCGCCAAGGAAGCCAAGCCGGGCCGCATTCGTGTCGGGCTCGGCCTGTTCGAGCGCCAGCCGCGCGGCGCGATCGGCGAGCGGAACGGCGATGGCCTGGCGATATTCGTCGAAATACTCTTCCCGGCCGGTGTCGGCATAGAGGCTGAGGAAATAGATGGCGTGCTTCTGCCCCTTCGACCATTGGCTTTCGCCGCCGACATAAGCGCGGACCGCCGACAGCGTGTGGAGACTGAGCGTCGCAACCAGCGCCTGGATCAGGACGACTATCACGAATGGCCAGACCAGTCCGATGAGACGCGGGGCGGCATCGGTCGGTGAGAGCTTCATCCCATTCCCATGGAGCCCGTTCCGGCTCTCTCGGTGTCTGTCCGACTGGCTCATCCGCCGGTTGAGACGATGTTCTTCCCCGCATGTCGCCCAGTTGCCGGGGACATCGATTCAGATAACCCGTCCGGCTTAACGGCCGATAAATTTGTCCAGTATTTGTTTCATGAATTATTGTTGGAGCAGCTCGGCGTTCGATAGTATCGCCGACCCGCTCCAAGTCTTTGTTTTTGCGCAATTCCGGACGGAGAACCACTGCTCTCTTTTCGCTGGGATTGCTCCAAGCAACGGAAGGATGCTTACGCTGCGTGATGGCGACATTTGGCGCATGGCACCGATCCGCGACACGAGGGCGCGAAAGAAGAAAACGGCAACATCACCGATGCGCCGGGGGCCGCCTCTCAGCGTCTGGTCTTCGATCTGTTGAGGGTCACGGCTTCGCGGACGAGCGCCTTCAGGGCGTCGGCGTCGATCGTGTCGCCTTCCTTGAAATCGATGGCGCGCCTCGTGTTGCCTTCGAGGCTGGAGTTGAAGAGCTTCTTGGGGTCGGGCAGTGCCGCGCCCCTGGCGAAGGTCAGCTTGACGACTGCCTTGTAGGTCTCGCCCGTGCAGATTATGCCAGCATCCTCCCAGACCGGCACGCCGCGCCATTTCCATGTCTCGACCGCTTCGGGCGCGGCTTGCCGGATCAGGGCGCGGAGCCGGGCAAGCGTCTCGCCGCGCCAGTCGCCGAGCTCGTCGATCCTCGCGTCGATCAGCTCGGACGGAGACTTCTCACCTTGCGCACCGCTTTTTTGCATCTTCGGTTCTCCTGGGGCTGAGTGGAAATTGCAATCATGTCTCTTTCGGGGAGACGGCGCTTGATCGTGCGCGGGCCTACATCCGTTCGCCAGGCAGCCGGCTTGCCTGCCTCACCCAGGAGACGAACTGCGCCTCGTCGAGCCGATCGTTCTCGTGGATGTGGAGATAGCGTGTGTCCTTGCTCTTGGATTCGACAGGCGGCACGGGCTTCAGCGACAGGCCGCGGAAGAACGCCACCTTGATGTATTTGGCGAAGCAATGAATGCCGAGGAACCAGCCTTCGCCTTCCATGCCGTAGAATGGAGAGTTCCATTTGACGGCCTTCCGCACGTCGGGGACGGCCTCCATGATGAGTTGGTCGAGCCGACGCCCGACCTCGCTCTTCCAGCCCGGCATCGCCGCGATATAGGCCTGCACGGGAGCGTCGCCGTAGCCCTTGCCGATCTGCGGGTTGCCGCCCGAAAGCAGGACAGGTTTCGTGTCTGTGGACCCGGCAGCCTTCGGTTTCCCCTTCGCCATCAGGCCGATCCCGTGCGCTCGCCCGCCGGCTCGCCGCGCTGCCTGCCGGCATAGGGCAGCACGAACATGTAGAGGCCGCTGAACAGCAGCAGGAAAAGCGGGATCAACGGCGAGTAAACGATCCAGGCGGGCGGCGGGCCCATGGCCATGACGGCGAAATTGGCGACGACGGTGACGGTGAAGATGATCGACAGCCAGCGGTGAAGCTGCCTGATCCACTTGCTCCAGTTCAATCTAACCTCCCTTGCGAATGACGAGACGGATCGAGCTCTCTACCAGCGCGCCAGCTGCGAAAGCTGGATGAGGTTGCCGCAGGTGTCGTTGAGCTGCGCGATGGTGGCGCCCGTTACCGCCGTCGGCGCCATGGCGAAGGTGCCGCCATTGGCCCTGATGCGCTCATGATCGGCCTTGATGTCGTCGGTGAACAGCATCAGCGCCGGCTGGCCCTGCTTGAAGATGGCCTGCTGATAGGTTTTTGCGGCCGGATTGTCGTTCAGCGCCAGCTGCAGCTCGGTGCCGTCAGGGTCGTCCGGCGAGACGACAGTTAGCCAGCGAAACGGCCCGTTGATGAAGTCGGCCTTCTTGGTGAAACCGAGCACGTCGGTATAGAAGCCGAGCGCCTTTTCCTGGTCGTCGACATAGACGCTGGTCAGCTTGATCTTCATTTTCGTTCCTCCATTGCTTACGCCCGCGGTTTGCCGCCCCGCCAGGACCCGTGCCTGTCTCTTGAAGCTTCGGCGGACGTCAATCGATCCGCGACAGCAGCTGCTCCAGGGCCGTGAGATTGCGCTTCCAGCCCACCGTGGCGCCGCGATAGTACGGCTCCTGATCCGTGCGGAAGCCGACCTGCTCCATGCGCAGATGCGTGCCCGTGCCCGTCGGGGTGAGCGTCCAAGTGACCACGCTCTCGAGGTCCTTGGTGTCCCAGCTGTAGGACAGGGTCCTGTTGGGCTCCACCGTCCGCACCCGGCAGTCGACACCGCCCCATTCGGCGCTCATATTGAAGCGATGGTCCACGACCGGCTTGAAGTTGCTCTTCATCAGCCACTCCTCGATGAGATGCGGTTGGGTGAGCGCGCGCCAGATCTTTTCCGGCGGAAAAGGCATCTCGCGCTCGACGATGACGGAGCGCGTTGCGGCTTCATTCATTGATCCATCCTTTTGAGCAGGTCTTCCAGGTCGTCGAACCGGCTTTCCCAAAATCCCGCCATGTCGCGCGTCCAGTCCATCAGTGGCGCAAGCGCCTTGAGCTGGGCGCTGTAATGGGTCTGGCGCCCTTCATGACGATCGCGCACCAGACCCGCCTCCTTGAGGACGCCCAGATGCTTCGACACCGCCGGCTGCGACACGCCGGCCTGCGCGGTCAAGGCTCCGACCGTCTGCTCGCCCTGGCGGCACAGACGTTCGAAGATGGCGCGCCGCGTCGGATCGGCAAGCGTCCTGAACAGCATGTCATGCGCGGTCGTCATTCAAACCAATAACCCGTTGGCTATTGATTGACGTATAACCGTTGGGATATGTATGAGTCAAGCGGCGAATGTGCGCCGCTTGAAGCCGCAGCGCCTAGGATGCGCGCCTGTCTCGGAACAATTGTGGGAAAGCGAACGCAGCAGAGGGGACCAGGGAATGGCTTCGGGCCTGGGTCGGCACGCCGCGACTTTCCGAACGAAACAAGGACTTGATTATGCCGCTACCGGAATGGTCAAATCCCGCAGCAGCGTCGAAAGCTCCGGCTCGTCGATGAGCAACGCGGCGTCGGCCGCCGGCAGCCACGCGCGCTGGCGGTTCGCGGCTTCCTGCCAGTCGGCAAGCTCCTCAGTGACCTCAAGCAGGTAGACCGCAACGTCGACGCGAATGAAGCCGTTTGTCATGCGTTTCCAATAGGAATAGGTACCGGCAGGCTGCTTCAGCGCCTTGCCGAGGACGCCGGCCTCTTCCTGGGCTTCGATTGTTGCCGCCTTGCGCCCGCTCTTGCCCTTCATCGGCCAACCCTTCGGCACGATGAAGCGCCGCGTGGTGCGTGAGGTAACCAGCAACACTTCAAGGTTGCCGTCTTCTCCCAACCGATACGGAATGGCCGCCACCTGGCGTATCCGTTGGCCTTTCCTGGCTTTGCGAACTGCTTTCTTCTTGGTTGTTGCCATCCCAAATTCCGGTGAGAGCAGCGTCCCTGACGCACGCTATCCGCGCGCCAAAAACCTGTCCTCCTGCAAACCCTAAAACCACCGCCCTTGCAATCCGGCATTTTGCCAGCAAGTAAGTCGGCTAATAAACTGAAAAAAACAAAATGTCAGCGGCAAACCCTCGAAATCGTGTTGCCGACCGCCTCCATCCGGCATGTCTTGTCATATATCGGCACATCGGGCTGAGGCTGGCGCGCGGTCGGCCGGTCGAGCTCGCGATAGATTTGCTGCTGCTGCTGGTATTGCTGCCGCTGCAACCGGTTCTGCAACTGCTGCAACTCGTTCTGCTGCACCAATGCGTTGCGGTTCGTCGGAATGACGATTTGCGCGGAAGATGGCGCAACCTGATAGATCGCGGCCGCCAGCACGGCGCCTGCCAGAACAGTCAGAGTGTGACGAAGCATTCGCGCGGCTCCCATACGAAAATCATCTGTTTCATATAGTGCGGACGACCCATAACGCCATGGGTGACCGCGAAACGTGATGCCGTTTACGAAGCCGCGCGATTATCGTCATATGACGACTGGCAAACGCCGCGCAGTTTGGTCAGTCTCCCTTACGTAAGTTTTTGGGTTCCACAACCGAAAAGTTAGGATATCCTAAGAAAGGCATCGCTCGGCAACCGGGCGCTGTAGCGACTTTCGGGTGAGGCGGCTTGCAAGCCGCAACGGGGACCGTGGTGCTGAGCTTGAGGGGCTGAGCGCTATCACGACGGGGTGGGGTGGCATGGCTTTGTTTTCAAAGCAGGATGCGCAATGCGCGTTGCACATTGCGGATCATAGCCGTGGGGCCAGGAGGGCGGCCGAAGCCGGTGATTTCAACCGAAGGATCAGCCGAACCGCAATCGTGGCAGGCCGTCTTGGCTTTCTGCTCGGCGCGACGGCATTGGCCGGGTTCCCCGCCTATTGCGGTTCCGCCCATGCGCAGGTGGTGATCAACCACGACGGCGCGGCCGGCGACGATGGCGCCAACGCTTTCGGCGATTCGGACGGCGAGAACGGCGATCCGGGCGGAAATTCCACGTTCACCAACAATACCCCCGTCTCCACCGTGGGAACGGCTGCCTTTGTCGGCAGCGCCAAGGGCGGCGACGGCGGCGACGGCGGCACCGTTATCCATGCCACCGCGATCCCGCCCTTCGTCGAGCTCGAGGGCGGCGACGGCGGAGATGGCGGGCCTGGCGGCGTCGTCGACGTCACCAACACCGCCGTGCTGCAGACATCTGGCGGATCAGCCGGTGGCATCATCGCCAATGCAAGCGGCGGCAACGGCGGCGACGGAGGATTTGCCGCCTCTCTCGGCCTGTCGGACGGGGGTGTCGGCGGGCGCGGCGGCAATGGCGGCACCGCTACCGTCACCACCACTGCCAGCAGCGACATAACGACGACCGGCGACCTCTCCAATGGTATAAGCGCCATCTCGGACGGCGGCCATGGCGGCGACGGCGGCTTTGGCGGGGCTATCGGCAGCGGCGACGGCGGCGATGGTGGAGCCGGCGGCTACGGCGGTTCCGCCTCCGTTGACAACGCCGGCACGATCCTCACGCAAGGGGCGTTCTCGAAAGGCATTCTCGTACGTTCCGCCGGCGGCGTCGGCGGTGACGGCGCCGGTGGCGGCGGCCTGATCGCCGGCGGCGGCGGCAATGGCGGCGTGCCGACGATCGGCGGCACGGCGGACGGCAAGAACTCGGGCAACATCACGACGATGGGCGACTATGCCAGCGGCATGGTCGTTCAGTCGGTGGGTGGCGGCGGGGGCGACGGCGGCGGTGCTTTCGGATTGTTCGGCGGCGGCGGGTCGGGCGCTGCCGGCAATGACGGCGGCACCGCCACCGGCACCAACACGGGCACGATCAAGACCAACGGCGTCGGCGCCATCGGCATGCTCGTGGAATCGATCGGCGGCGGCGGCGGCGATGGCGGCGGCGCGGCCGGCGTCGTTTCGATCGGCGGCACGGGCGGCGGCGGCGGCAAAGGCGGCACCGTCAACGCCAATGTCGGCGGCACGATCATCACGGGCGCGGACAACAACGGCGACGGCGCGCATGGCGTGCTTGCCCAGTCGGTCGGCGGCGGCGGCGGCAATGGCGGTTTCGCGCTTTCGGCGGGCGCCAATATCGCGGTGGCGATCGGCGGCGGCGGCGGCACGGGCGGCAATGGCGGCGCCGTCAACGTGAACCAGGCTGGCGCGGGCGCAGTCGTCAGCACGACAGGCAATTCGGCAATCGGCATTCTCGCGCAGTCGGTCGGCGGCGGCGGCGGCAATGGCGGCGGCAGTTTCGCCATCGGCACGATCGCATCGGTCGCCATCGGCGGCAGCGGCGCCGCCGGCGGCGACGGCGACGTGGTGACCTACAACATCGCCAACGCCAAGGTGACGACGAACGGCAGCGATTCCACCGGCATCCTGGCGCAGTCGGTCGGCGGCGGCGGCGGCAATGGCGGTTTCGCGCTGAGCGGCGCCGGCGTGGTCGCCGTCGGCGTTGGGGGCCAAGGCGCCGCAGGCGGCGCTGGCAAGAAGGTCGACGTGACCTCCGGCGGCAGTGTCGAGACCTTCAAGGAGCGATCGGCTGGCATTATCGCGCAATCGCTGGGTGGCGGCGGTGGCAATGGCGGCTTTGTGGTTGCCGGCAGCTTCGGCGCCACCGTGGGTGTCGGCGGCTCGGGCAGCAAGGGTGGCGACGGCGGCGAGGTCTTCTTCCGCTCGCCCGGTGGCGGGACGCAGGCCATCACAACGCATGGCGCGGATTCGGCCGGCCTGATCGTGCAGTCGATCGGTGGCGGCGGCGGCAATGGCGGCTTTGCCGGGACATTCGCGGCCATAGCCACCGTCGGCATCGGCGGCGGCGCGGGCGCGGCGGGTGCCGGCGTTGCCGTCCACACGACCTATGACGGCTCGGTCGAAACCTTCGGCGAGCGCTCGGCCGGCATCATCGTGCAGTCGATCGGCGGCGGCGGCGGCAATGGCGGCGGCGTCATCGGCCTCAGCGCCGGCATCACCGTGGGTGTCGGCGGAAACGGTGCGGGCGGCGGCGGCGCCGGTGCCGTCGAATACCACTCCGCAAGCACGACCATCACCACGCATGAAGTGAATTCGGCCGGCCTCGTCGTGCAGTCGATCGGCGGTGGCGGCGGCAATGGCGGCTTCTCGTTCAACCTGGCGGCCGGCGCCTCGGTTGGGGTCGGCGGCAAGGGCGGCGCGGCGGGCGCGTCGAACACCGTCACCGTCGACATCGATGACGGCACCATACACACGGAGAAGGACCATTCGACCGGCATCCTCGCCCAGTCGGTCGGCGGCGGCGGCGGCACGGGCGGCGGCAGCATCGCCGGCAGCCTCTCGCTCAATGTCGGCATCGCGGGCAATGGCGCCGGCGGTGGCAACGGCAACACCGTCGATGTCACCAACGGTGCCGACATCACCACCGACGGCATCCAGTCGCACGGCATCCAGGCGCAGTCGATCGGCGGCGGCGGCGGTTCGGGCGGCTTCTCGATCGCGGTCGGCGGGCCTTCGCTCGCGGTCGGCGGCGCGGCCGCGGACGGCGGCAGCGCCATGAAGGTCACGGTGACCAATTCTGGCGTGATCAAGACCAATGACGACCTGTCGGTCGGCATCCTGGCCCAGGCCATCGGCGGTGGCGGCGGCGACGGCGGCCTGGCGGGCGCCGGCGGCCTGTTCACCGCGGTCGGCGTCGGCGGCAAGGGCGGCGGCGGCGGCAACGGCGCCGAGGTCGAAGTCACCAACACCGCCAACATCACCACCAAGGGCGACCTCGCGCACGGCATCATGGCGCAATCGGTCGGCGGCGGCGGCGGCAATGGCGGCAATGCGGCCGCGGTCTCGATCGGCGCCTTCGTCGGTGTCGGCGTCGCGGTCGGCGGCGACGGCGGTGCGGGCCGCGACGCGATGAAGGTGACGGTCGACCATACGGGCGACATCACCGTCAGCGGTATGGGCGCCAAGGGCATCATCGCGCAGGCCATCGGCGGCGGCGGCGGCAATGGCGGCAAGGCCGTCGCCGGCGCTTTCAGCGCCGGACTCTATGCGTCCGCGGCCGTGGCGGTGAGCGTCGGCGGCAGCGGCGGCGACGGCGGTTCGGGCGGCGAGGTGTTCGTCAAGGCCAACGGCAAGATCGTATCGCTGACCGACGCGGACGGCTCGGGTGGCATCGTGGCGCAGTCGATCGGCGGCGGCGGCGGCAATGGCGGCCGCGCCACGTCGATCGCCGGCGCGGTCAGCGACGAGGTCGCGATCAATGTCGGCGTCGCCATCGGCGGCAGCGGCGGCAATGGCGGCCAGGGCAACAAGGTCACGGTGGAGACCGGCCTGATCAGCGGCGGCCAGATCGTGACCAAAGGCTTCCAGGCCGTCGGCATCCTGGCGCAGTCGATCGGCGGGGGCGGCGGCAATGGCGGCGACACGTTCGGCGGCGCGGGCGGCTACGGCAACAGCGTGACGGTGACGGCGACCGTCAACATCGGCGGCAAGGGCGGCGGCTGCATCGGCGACGACCCGACCAAATGCAACAACGCTGGCGATGTCCATGTCAACAATGCGATGACCGTCTCCACGGAAGGCGATTCGTCCAGCGCGATCGTGGCGCAGTCGATCGGCGGCGGCGGCGGCAATGGCGGCACCAGCACCGGCGGCTCGGCTTCCCTGGGCGGCGGCGACGGCGTCACCGTCAACGCAAACTTTGCCATGGGCGGCAGCGGCGGCAAGGGCGGTTACGGCAACACGGTCGACGTCATCAATTCCGGCAACTTGACCACGACAGGCGCTTTTTCGTCCGGCATCATGGCGCAGTCGATCGGCGGCGGCGGCGGCATAGGCGGCTCCAGCACGGCCAAGTCCTACAATATCGGCGGCACCAGCCAGACCAGCGTCAGCGTCAACATGGGTCTCGCCGGCTCGGGCGGCGGCGCCGCCGACGCCATGAAGGTCACGGTCAACAACACCGGCATCATCCTAACGTCGGGCTTCGGCTCCACCGGCATCATGGCGATGTCGGTCGGCGGTGGCGGCGGCGCGGCGGGTGCGGCTTCCGCTTCCGACGAAACTATAGGCGGCGATATCGGCGCCGGCGATGAAGGCTCGACCACGGTTTCGATCGGCGTGGCGCTCGCCCTTCCGGGCGGCACGGCCGGCAATGGCGGCGAGGTCTCCGTCACCAACAACAACTGGATCATCACCGACGGCGCTTTCTCCTACGGCATCAGCGCCAGCTCCATCGGCGGCGGCGGCGGCGTCGGCGGCTCGGCTTCGGCCGGCGCCACGGCCGAATACGCCATCGGCGGCGCCATCGCCGGCGGCGGCGGCAGCGCCGGCAACGGCGCCCTCGTCGAAGTCACCAACAATGCGAACGGCTTCATCTGGACCAAGCGGGAGAACTCGATCGGCGTCTTCGCGCAGTCGATCGGCGGCGGCGGCGGTTCGGGCGGCGCGGGAAAAAGCACCGGCAGTGACGGCGGCACGGTCGATGTCAAGTTCTCGATGGGCGGGCTGGGCGCCGGCGGCGGCGACGGCGGCGAGGTGCATGTCACCAACAGCGGCGTCATCGAGACCGACATGGCCAACTCGCACGGCATCATGGCGCAGTCGATCGGCGGCAGCGGCGGCGTCGGCGGCGCGGCCGCCTCGACATCGGCGGACGCGAAGGTCTCGATCGCCGCATCACTCGGCGGCCTGGGCGGCGATGGCGGCATCGGCAAGTTCGTGCATGTGATCAACAATGCGAGCGGCCAGATCGTCACCAACGGCGACAATTCCTACGGCATCTTCGCCCAGTCGATCGGCGGCGGCGGCGGCGCGGCCGGCAGCGGCTCGACCGAGACCGGCAAGGCCGAGGACGTGGCGGTCAACCTGTCGATCGGCGGCATCGGCGGCTCGGGCAGCCGCGGCGGCGACGTCACCGTCGACAACCATGGGGAGATCACGACCTACGGCTATCTCTCGCACGGCATCTTCGCGCAGTCGGTCGGCGGCGGCGGCGGCGCCTCGGGCGCGGCGGCCAGCGCCTCGACGGCCGACATGAGCATCGGCGGCGCGGTTTCCCTGCCGGCCGGCGACGGCGCTAATGGCGGCCATGTCATCGTCAACAATGACGGCGTGATCACCACCAACAAGGACGGCGCGATCGGCATCTTCGCCCAGTCGATCGGCGGCGGCGGCGGTTACGGCGGAACCGTGACTGCCGACACGGCCGGCGACAGCTCGGTGGTGCTGCAGATCGGCGGCTTCGGCGGCAGCGGCGGTAATGGCGGCAAGGTCGAGGTCGACGTCTCCGGCAAGATCGAGACGTTCGGAGCGCGTGCCCATGGCGTGGTGGCGCAGTCGATCGGCGGCGGCGGAGGTTATGGCGGCGACGCCAGCGGCAAGGCCTCGAACGCGCTGGCCATCGGCGGCCTAGGCGGCAATGGCGGCGATGGCGGCGACGTGACGGTGACCCGCACCGGCGAGATCATCACGCACGGCAAGGATTCCATCGCCATCATCGCGCAGTCGGTCGGCGGCGGCGGCGGTTTCGGCGGTGCCGGGTTCGGCCGCTTCGGCGCCGATGACGACGGCGGTGGGCCGAATGCCATCGGCTTCAACACGCCGGGCGGCACCAAGGGCACCGGCGGCACGGTCACCATCATCCAGTCGGGCGCGATCGAGACCGATGGCGACCGCGCGCACGGCATCGTCGCCCAGGCGGTCGGCGGCGGCGGTGGCGCGGGCGGCAATTCCTCGCTCGACATGAACCAGTCGGCGGCCGGCTCGCAAGGCGGCATCGGCGACGCGGCGGCGGCGACGGCCAGCACCGACAGCCAGGTCTGGGTGAAGGGAGCGAGCTCCTACGCGATGTTCGGCCAGAGCGCGACCGGCCAGGGCAACGCCAATCTCGTCCATCTGACCGCCGGCGGCAGCTTGTTCGCGCAGGGCGCCGACTCGGTGGCGGCCTATGGCGAAAGCACGGCGCAGGGCACCAAGGGCAACATCACCATGGACCTGCAGGGGCAGTATACGATCGGGGGTTCCAATACCGGCGTCGCCGTCATGCTCGTGGGCGGAAAGGACAACACCGTCAACAACAACAGCCTGCTCTACGCCATGGGCGCGACGCCAACCTTCTCGATCATGCAGTCGAAACTGGCAGCCTTCAGTGCCTCGCTCCTAGCGCCCGGGCCGGTCGTGCCGGACGATGCGATCTTGGAATCGCTGCTCGACCAGTTCAGCCCGCTCGCGGTCACCGGCACCTCAGGCAACGATACCTTCAAGAACCAGAAGAGCACCATCGGTCTCGGCCGGGTGATCGGCAATGTCGATCTCGGCGGCGGCATCAACGAGTTCGACAATTTCGCCGATTCTTCGTTCGTCGGCCTGAAGTCGATCAATCTCGGCGCCGGCGGGATGTTCAAGAACCAGGGCCTGATGACCAACCAGGGCATCGGCGTGGTGGCGACGGTCGACGTCACCGGCGGCTGGGCCCAGGACAATACCGGCTCCTTCGTCACCGACATCGACCTCGACAACCAGATCACCGACAAGCTGACCTTGACCGAGACGGGCGACTTCGCCGGCACGGCGCCGCTCAACTTCCTGTCGATCGACAAGCTGTTCACGCAATACACGCTGGCGACGGGATCTGCGATGACGGATTCCGGCATCACAGCGCAGACGTTGCATCCGGCGGTCGGCTTCAACTTCCTGACCCGTGTCGACAACGGCACCGACCTGGTGCTCTACGCCGACAACCCGACTTTCCTCGAGCTGGCGCAGGATCCGGGCTCCGGCACGACGGATCCCGGCGTGTTCCAGATGGCGCAGTATCTCGACGACGTCGAGGCCGCGTCGAGCCCGGATAATCCGATGGCGCGGCTGATCAACATGCTGCGCTTCTCGCAGACCGAGGCGGAGCTGGGCGCGGCGCTGACGCGGCTCACCCCGCACTATGCCGTGCACACCTTCGACATGATCAACCGCTCCACCGACACCATGCTCGACCAGGCGCATGAATGCACCGGCGTCGCGGCCTACAAGAATATCGACGGCCGCTGCATCTGGGGCACGATCACCCCGCAGGCCGAATACAGCAGGGATACCGGCGCCGGCACCACCAACCGGGACGATACGTTGAAGACCATGTCGTTGGGCGGCATCGCCGAAGTCGGGCGCAATTGGTCGCTCGGCGCCACGCTCGGCCGTACCGAGTACGATTCCAAGATCGCCTTCGACGGCGACGAGCTGTCGGACACGAAAGGCGAATCCTGGCAGGCCTATGCGCTGGCGAAGTACGAGAACAACAACTACTTCGTCGACCTCGCGCTCGGCGGCGGCACCGGCTCGTTCACTGGTGGGCGCGACACCCATATCGACCAGGTCGGCTTCATTCCCGGCGAGACGCTGGACGGCGTCTATCTGCCAGAGGAACTGCTCGACGGGATCGGCAACAGCGTCACCTACAAGCAGGATACCTCCCAGTTCGGCGGCTCGGCCCGGATCGGCATGACGCACCAGACGGGCGCCTTCTATCTGCAGCCGACGATCCAGTTCGACGCGCGCTGGCTCGAGGTCTCCGGCAAGGAGGAGGGATCGGTCGCCGCCTTCAGCTTCGACGGCAGCGGCAATATGTTCTATGCCGTGACGCCGGCGCTGGAGGTCGGGGCCGACATCCCGGTCAGCGACATCGCCAGTTTCCGAATCTACGGGAAGGCCGGCGTTGAATTCTCCACCAAGCAATGGGAGATCGAGGGGCGTTTCGCCGCCGCCGAGAATCTGCCCGGCAACCCGGCATTGCACTTGACGGAAGCCATCGATTCGCCGCTCTATCGGGTCGGCGCCGGGCTGGAGCTCAATGGCGTCAACGGCGTTGGCCTGGCGGTCAGGTACAACGGCGCCTTCGGGGAAACGGTCAAGCAGAACGCGGTCAGCGCGTCTCTCAAGGTCAGCTTCTAGCTGACGCGGGACGGCGGCCAAGAAGGGATGTCATGAGGACGAAGTACGCGTCTATCGCGGCGATGCTGGCGGCCGCCTGGATTGCCGGTGTGCCGGCGGCCGGGTTTGCCGCGCAGAACAAGGGCGACAAGGTGGCCGCGCCCGCGGCCCAGTCCGCCGATGCGGCGGCCAAGCCGCAGCTGCCGGGCGGCGCCTCCGCGCTGTCAGAAACGCATGGCGACTGGACGGTCAACTGCCAGGTCACCGGCACCAACAAGGTCTGCAGCCTGTCGCATCAGCAGTTCAACAAGCAGAGCGGCCAGCGGCTGCTGGCGATCGAATTGACGACCAAGACCGGCCAGGATTCCACGGGCACGCTGGCGCTGCCCTTCGGGCTTGCCTTGGCCAACGGCATAGCGCTCGAGATCGACGACAAGAAGCTGGACGGCACGCTGCAGTTCAACACCTGCCAGGCGGTGGGTTGCCTGGTGCCCGTGACGTTCGACGCCGACACCACACCGCTTCTGCAGAACGGCACCACGCTGAAGATCAACGCCATAGCGGCCGACACCCTGCAGCCGATCTCCTTCACCATCTCGCTCAACGGTTTTGGAAGCGCGCTGGCGCGGACGGCAGATCTGTCGGCGAACTGAGCGCACGGTGAGGTTTCACTCGAGGCGATCGGTGAAAGCCGGTCGCCTTATTCGTTCATGTCCGCCTCGCGCAGGCGATACCCCACGCCCGTCTCGGTGATGATGTAGCGCGGCTGGTCCGGGGTCTTTTCGATCTTCTGCCGCAGCTGGCGGACATAGACCCTCAGATATTGCACGTCGGTCGAATCGTTCCAGATCTGCTTCATCAGGAACTGATGGGTCAGCACCTTGCCGGCATATTGCACGAGGATGCGCAGTATGTCGTATTCCTTGGGCGACAGCTTCACGTCCTTGCCCTCGACCTTGACGATGCGCTTCACCAGGTCGACGGAAAGGTCGCCGGTGTGGAACACCGGCTTCTCGCCCTGCTGCTGGAACTTGTGGCGGAGCGCCACGCGGATGCGCGCGACGAGCTCGTTCATGCCGAAGGGTTTTGTCACATAATCGTCGGCGCCGAGCTCGAGCGCCGCGACGATACCGGCCTCGTCGGTGCGGCTGGAGAGGATGACGACCGGAATATCGAGGCCGTCGCCTCGCCATTTGCCGAGCAGTTCGGTTCCGGTCATGCCGGGCAGGCCGAGATCGAGCAGGATCAGGTCGGGCCGCTCGGCCTGCATGAGTTCGATCGCCGCCTTGGCGTTCGGCGCCTCGGAGACCGAATAGCCCTGGCTGCCCAAGCCGACGCGCAGCAATTTGCGGATCGGCGGCTCGTCGTCGACGACCAGAATGGAGACGGTCTGATTTGTCATGCCGCATCGTCCGTAAGGGGTGCGCCGAGCGCCGGCAACTCGGCCGGCACCGGCATGCGGATGGTGAAGATCGCGCCTGGCCGGTCGGCGCGGTTGGCCGCCGCGATCGTGCCGCCCATCGCCTCGATGAAGCCGCGGCTGATCGACAGGCCGAGACCGGTGCCGGCGCGCACCTGGTCGCGTTTGCGCACACGGTAGAAGGTATCGAATATCCGCTCCAGGTCGTCCGGCGGGATGCCCGGCCCCTCGTCCATCACCTGCAGGATGACGGCGCCGCGGTCGACCCAGGCCTGCAGACGGATGGCCGAGCCCGGCAAGGCGTATTTGGCGGCATTGTCGAGGAGGTTGAACAGGGCCTGCTCGAACAGAACCGGATCGAGCCGCAGCATCGGCAGGTCGGCCGGGATGTCGGTCTCTATCCTGTGCTCGGCGGTGATCTTCCGCGCCCGGTTCAACGCCGAGCCGACGACATCGCCGACATAATGGAGCGCGTAGTTCGGTTCCATCGCGCCCGACTCGATCCTGGTCATGTCGAGCAGGTTAGCGATGAAGCGGTTCAGCCGCTCGGACTCGTTGACGACCGTCGACAGAAGCTCGGCGCGATCCTTTTCCGGCAGCGCCGGCGCGAATTCCTTCAGCGTGCCGGCCGCGCCCATGATCGCGGCAAGCGGCGTCTTCAGATCGTGCGAGATGGAGGTGAGCAGCGCCGAGCGCAGCCGATCGGCCTCCGCCGCCAGCCTGGCGCGGTCGACGTCGGCGACAAGCTGGATGCGCTCGATGGCGACCGCGGCCTGGTCGGCCAAGGCGTCGAGCAGGCGCTGCTGCTCGGGTGTGAGCAACGGCCCCTGCTTGTCGTCGTCGAGGCCAACGACGCCGACAGCGGTCCGTCCGGTGCGCAGGGGAAGGTAGAGACGCTTTGCTCCCGGCAGCGTGTCGGCGCCACGCCCCGCGGGCCGATCGTGCTCCCAGGCCCAGCGCGCGGCGGCGATATCGGCCTCGGCCAGGCTGTCGTCCGGCGGATAACCGGCCTTGACGGTGATGGTGCCGTTCTCCGGCAGCAGCAGAACCACGCGGACCTTCAGCATAGAGGCGATCTGGAAGGCGGTGGCCCACAGCACGTCGTCGAGCGTGCCGGCGCCGGCGAGCTTCTTGGAGAAGGAATAGATGTCTTCGGTGGCGCGGGCTCGCGAGCGCGCGGCGACCGCCTGGCGCTGGACACGAGCGGTGAGGTTGCTGGCGATCACCGCGACGGCGAGGAAGACCATAAAGGCGACGATGCTTTCGGGATCCCTGATCGTCAGCGTGTAGCGCGGCTCGAGGAAGAAGAAGTTGAAGGCGAGCGCGGAGAGGAAACAGGCATAGAGGGCCGGCCAGAGCCCGAAGGTCACGGCTGCGGTCAGCACCGCCAGAAGCAGGACGCTGGCGAGATTGCGGACGTCGAGGAACTGGTCGAGGATCGAGCTGACGGCCACCGCGCCGGCGACATAGATCGTCGAGAACAGATAGGGCCAGACCTGGAACGGCTTCTGCTCGGGCGCCGCCTTGACCCGCGCCGATGGCGTTTCGCCATCGCGCTCGGCGCCAGAAATGACATGGACGCTGATGTCGCCTGCGTTGCGGATCAGGTCATAGGTGAGCGAACCCTCGATCAACTCACGCCAGCGCGACCGCGTCGGCCGACCGATGACGATATGGGTGAAGTTGTTCGCCGTTGCGTGGCGCACGATGTCCTGGGCGACGTTCTGGCCGGGAATGGTGGCGATCTCGGCGCCGAGCTGTTCGGCGAGGCGCAGGTTCCTGGCCAGGCGATCCTTGCCTTCCTCCGAGAGGCCGGCGAGCCGTGGCGTATCGACATGCAGCGCCGTCCAGGGCGCGCGCAGCCGGTCGGCGAGCCGGCGCGCATAGCGGATACGGGCCGCCCCGCCGGGCTGCGAGTCGACGCAGACGAGCACCCGCTCGCCCGCCGCCCAGGGACCGGGAATGGCGTGCGACTGCATGTGGTTGAGCAACTGCTCGTCGACGCGCTGGGCGGTTCGGCGCAGCGCCAGCTCGCGCAGCGCCGTCAGATTGCCCGGCGAGAAATAGTTCTCGATGGCGCGCTGCGCGGTGTTGGGAAAATAGACCTTGCCGTCCTCAAGCCGTTTGATCAGGTCATTGGGGGTGAGGTCGATGACCTCGATGTCGTCGGCCTCGTCGATGACGGAATCGGGAACCGTCTCGCGCACCCTGACGCGGGTGATCTGGGCGACGACATCGTTCAGGCTCTCGACATGCTGGATGTTGAGCGTGGTGTAGACGTCGATGCCTTGCGCAAGGATTTCCTGGACGTCGAGATAGCGTTTCGGATGCCGGCTGCCGGGGGCGTTGGTGTGGGCAAGCTCGTCGACCAGGACGAGCGCGGGGCGCCGCTTCAGGATGGCGTCGATGTCCATCTCGTCCAAGGTCTGGCCGCGATAGTCGACCAGGCGGCGCGGGATCACCTCGTAGCCGTCGACCAGGGCCTGGGTTTCCTTGCGGCCGTGCGTCTCGACGACGCCGATCACGACATCGATGCCGTCGGCGAGGCGGGCGCGGCCGGCGGTCAGCATCTCGTAGGTCTTGCCAACGCCGGGCGCGGCACCCAGGAATATGCGCAGGCGGCCACGGCCTTCGCGCTCGGCATGCTCCAGCAGCGCGTCGGGAGAAGGGCGATTCTCGGGGTCGGTCCTGTCGTCCGGCATCAGTCCAATCATGAATTGCGCCGGGGAGCGTGTCGATCCCCGGCGCTGAGCAGATTACTTCAGGTCATCCAGCGCCAGGTTCAGCGCCAGCACATTGACCGTCGGTTCGCCAAGAACGCCAAGCTCGCGATCCTCGACATGGCTGTCGACGAGCGCCTTCACCTTGGCCTCGTCCATGCCGCGGGCCTTGGCGACGCGCGGCACCTGGAAATAGGCGGCGTCGGGGCTGATGTCGGGATCGAGGCCGCTGCCGGAGGCGGTTACGAGGTTCATCGGCACCGGTGCGTTCAGGTTTTCGGCCTTCAGCTTCTCGGCATCGCCCTTGATGCGCTCGATGAGCTTGGGATTGGTCGGGCCGAGATTCGAGCCGCTGGAGGACGTCGCATTGTAGCCGTCGCCGGCAGCCGAAGGCCGGCCGTGGAAATAGCGGTCGCCGGCGAAAGCCTGGCCGATCAGGCTGGAGCCGATCACCTTGCCATCCCTTGTGATCAGGCTGCCATTGGCTTGTTTCGGGAACAGCGCCTGAGCGATGCCGGTCATGCCGATCGGATAGATCAGGCCGGTCAGCACCGTGAAGAAGACGATCATGACAAAAGCGGGTCTGAGTTGCTTGAACATCGGGATAATCCTTAAGCGAGGCCGAGAGCCGTGACGATCAGGTCGATCGCCTTGATGCCGACGAAGGGCACGACGATGCCGCCGAGGCCGTAGATGAGAAGGTTGCGGGTGAGCAGCGAGCCCGCGCCGATGGCACGATATTTCACGCCTTTCAGCGATAGCGGGATCAGCGCGATGATGATCAGCGCGTTGAAGATGATGGCCGACAGGATGGCGCTCTGCGGCGTCGCCAGATGCATGATGTTGAGCGCCTGCAGCGGTCCCGTGGACTGGCCGGGCGCGACGTAAAAGACCGCGAACATCGCCGGGATGATGGCGAAGTACTTGGCCACGTCGTTGGCGATCGAAAAGGTGGTCAGCGAGCCGCGCGTCATCAACAGCGCCTTGCCGATCTCGACGATCTCGATCAGCTTGGTCGGATCGCTGTCTAGGTCGACCATGTTGCCGGCTTCGCGCGCGGCGACCGTGCCGGTGTTCATAGCGACGCCGACATCGGCCTGGGCGAGCGCCGGCGCGTCGTTGGTGCCGTCGCCGCACATGGCGACCAGCTTGCCCTTGGCCTGCTCCTCGCGGATCAGCGACAGCTTGTTCTCGGGCGTGGCCTGGGCAAGGAAGTCGTCGACGCCGGCTTCGGCGGCAATGGCCGCCGCCGTCAGCGGATTGTCGCCGGTGATCATCACCGTGCGGATGCCCATCTTGCGCAGCTCGGCGAACCGCTCGGCTATGCCGCCCTTGACGATGTCCTTGAGGTGAACGACGCCGAGCAGGCGTCCGTCGCGCTCGACCGCCAGCGGCGTGCCGCCGGCCTTGGCGATCTCGTCCGCAACGGCCTGAAGATCGCGGATGGTGTCGCTTGTCGGGCGCGTGCCATGGGCGGCGACGATCGCCTGGTTGACGTGATTGAGCACCGCATCGACCGCGCCCTTGCGCACCGACGAGCCGTCGATGTCGACGCCGCTCATGCGGGTCTGCGCGGTGAAGGGCACGAAGGTCGCGTGCAAGGTCGCCATGTCGCGGGCGCGGATGCCGTATTTCTCCTTGGCCAGCACGACGATCGAGCGGCCTTCCGGCGTCTCGTCAGCGAGCGAGGCGAGCTGGGCCGCGTCGGCCAGCTCCTGCTCGGTGACGCCCTTGACCGGACGGAACTCGGTCGCCTGGCGGTTGCCGAGCGTGATGGTGCCGGTCTTGTCGAGGAGCAGCGTGTCGACGTCGCCGGCGGCCTCGACGGCGCGGCCGGACACGGCAAGCACGTTGAAGCGCACCAGGCGGTCCATGCCGGCGATGCCGATGGCCGACAGCAGCGCGCCGATCGTGGTCGGGATCAGCGTGACGAACAGCGCGACGAGGATCGTCACCGGGATATAGCCGCCCGAATAGGAGGCGAAGCTCGGGATGGTCGCGGTCGCCAGCACGAAGACCAGCGTCATGCCGACCAAGAGGATGTTGAGTGCAATCTCGTTCGGCGTCTTCTGGCGCTCCGCGCCCTCGACCAGCGAGATCATGCGGTCGAGGAAGGTCTGGCCGGACGCGGCGGAAATGCGCACGCGGATCCAGTCGGACAGCACCTGGGTGCCGCCGGTGACGGCCGAACGATCGCCGCCGGATTCGCGGATGACGGGGGCGGATTCACCGGTGATCGCCGCTTCGTTGACCGAGGCCACGCCCTCGATCACCTCGCCGTCGGAGGGGATGATGTCGCCGGCCTCGACCAGCACGACATCGCCGACCTTCAGGCTGGTGCCCGGCACCAGCCTGAATTTGGTGCGATCGCCGTTGGCGAGCAGCTTGGCCTGGGTCTCTGTGCGCGCCTTTCGCAGCGAGTCGGCCTCCGCCTTGCCGCGGCCTTCGGCAACGGCCTCGGCGAAATTGGCGAACAGCACGGTGAACCACAGCCAGATGATGATCTGCAAGGTGAAGCCGAGGTCGCCGCTGCCGGCGACCAGGTCGCGGATGAAAAGAACGGTGGTGAGCAGCGAGACGACCGCCACAACGAACATCACCGGATTACGGACCAGCGTGCGCGGATCAAGCTTGCGGAAGGCGCCGCCGATGGCGGGCACCAGAATGCGCGCATCCATAATAACAGTGGATTTGGACTGGCTCATTTTTGGGCTCCAGTATCGGTTATGTTGGACGGCGCCGGGTGTTCGGTCTTCGGAAACAGGTGCGGAAGGCCGACGGCCAGCAGCCACAGCACGAGCAGCGCGGCCGCCATGCCGAGAAAGGTTGAAAGCGTCGGGAAAGGACGAGGCTTCTCGTCCCTGCCGTCGTCGGGCGCTCCGTCACCGGCCTGGTGACGGTCGTTGCGACGTATGTCGTTGAAGCGGGGCATGGTCATCTCAGAAGGTCTGTCCATGGATCATCGCCAGGTGCTCGACGATCGGACCGACGGCGAGCGACGGGAAGAAGGTGAGGCCGCCGACGATGATGATGACGCCGACCAGCAGACCGACGAACAGCATGCCGTCGGTCGGGAAGGTGCCGGCGGAGGCGGGTACCGTCTTCTTGGCGGCAAGCGAACCGGCGATGGCCAAAGCCGGGATGATGACCAGGAAGCGGCCCATCAGCATGCCGACGCCCAGCGTGATGTTGTACCAGGGCGTGTTGCCGGTGAGGCCGCCGAAGGCCGAGCCGTTGTTCGCGGCCGCCGAGGTATAGGCATAGAGCACCTCTGTGAAGCCGTGCGGGCCGCCATTGGCCATCGAAGCGACGGCGCTCGGCAGGACCACGGCGATGGCCGTGAAGATCAACATCGCCAGCGGCAGGCAGAGGATGGCGAGCATCGCCATCTTGACCTCCTTGGCCTCGATCTTCTTGCCGAGATATTCCGGGGTGCGGCCGACCATCAGGCCGGCGACGAAGACGGCGACGACGACGAACATCAGGATGCCGTAGAAGCCGGCGCCGACGCCGCCGACGATGACTTCGCCGAGCTGCATGTTGATCAGCGGGATCATGCCGCCAAGCGCGGTGAAGCTATCATGCATGGCGTTGACGGCGCCGCAGGAAGCAGCCGTGGTGATGACGGCGAACAGCGCCGACGCGGCGATGCCGAAGCGCGTCTCCTTGCCTTCCATGTTGCCGCCGTCGGTGCCGAGCGCATGGACCAGCGGGTTGCCCGCGGCCTCGGCCCAGTAGCAGATGGTGACGCCGACGAGGAACAGCACGCCCATCGAGGCCAGGATAGCCCAGCCCTTGCGCTCGCTGCCGACCATGCGGCCGAAGACGTTGGTGAGGCCGGCGCCGAGCGCGAAGATCGACAACATCTGGATCAGGTTCGAGATCGCGTCCGGATTCTCGAATGGATGCGCGGCGTTGGCGTTGAAGAAACCGCCGCCGTTGGTGCCGAGCATCTTGATGGCGACCTGCGAGGCGACCGGTCCAAGCGCGATCGTCTGCTTGGCGCCTTCCAGCGTGGTGGCGTCGACATAGGGCCCAAGCGTCTGCGGGATGCCGAGCCACACATAGGCGAGCGTCAGCACGATGCACATCGGCAGGAGGATGTAGAGCGTGCAGCGGGTCAGATCGACCCAGAAATTGCCGATCGATTTGCCCGAGGCGCGCGCGAAACCGCGGATCAGGGCGATCGCGATGGCAATGCCGGTGGCGGCCGAGACGAAATTCTGCACGGTGAGGCCGGCCATCTGCACGAGATACGACATCGTGCTTTCGCCGCCGTAGTTCTGCCAATTGGTGTTGGTGACGAAGCTGGCGGCGGTGTTGAAGGCGAGCTGAGGGTCTACCGCGCTCATCCCGGCGGGATTGTAGGGCAGCACGCCCTGAAATCGCTGCAGGGCATAAAGCACCAGGAGGCCGGCCAGGTTGAAGAGCAGCATGCCGGTCGCATAGACGGCCCAGTGCTGTTCTTCCTTCTCGCTGGTTCCGGCGAGGCCGTAGAGGCCGCGCTCGATCGGAACGAGCAACGGCGACAGAAAGGTTCGGTCGCCGCCGAAGACGCGGTACATGTAGAAGCCGAGCGGCTTCACGAGCAAAGCCAAGATCCCGCAAAAGATAAGGATCTGTATCCAGCCATTGAGTGTCATGATGTGACCTTCCGTGCGCCGATCAGAAGCGTTCTGGGCGGATGAGCGCGTAGGTGAGATAGGCGAGCAGGAACAAGGTCACCGCGCCGCCGAGAATGTAATCGAGAAGCATTATCCGGCCTTTCCGCTCAGATGACGTCGCAGGCTTTGACGTAGGCTAAGGACAGGGCGAAGAACAAAATCCCGATCCCGAGAACTATGAGGTCCATGGCAGGTCTTCCTTGTTTCCACTTTGTGTTTGCCGGCTCGCGATGGCGGGCTCAGAACTGCGCGCGGATGCACGTCACCTTGGCGGCGACGGCGATCAAAGCGTTTTTCGAAGGAAAATATGGACCCGATCGCCATAAAGGTTCGAGACGGGGCGGATGGGAAAGATATAGGAATTTTATAGGGGTTTTGGCCGGCTACGCGGTCGCGTCACTGACTGCCTGATTGGATGGCGTAAACCCATATCGTGCTTAAAGCCGTGAACTTCTGATGATTAGGTAACCGACATGTCTGTGCTGGAAGGCGAGAAGTCGAGCGAGCCGCTGGAATCCAAAACCATAAGAGGCTCACGGGGCAAGGCGGCTTTATATCTTCTTGCGTGTGCAGCTTTCGTCTGGGCAGGATTAACGATTACACCGGATAACGAGTTTCACCGCCTCTTGGCATGGGTTGGTTCGGTGCTCTTTGGGCTAGGTCTGCCCCTCTTTAGCTGGCTGGTAATTCGCCCCCAATCCCTGCTGCTGAGCAGCGACGGGTTTATTTTAAGTGGCGGGTTGATCCTTTCTCCAAGGCAAGTTCTTTGGACAGACATTGACGGCTTCTTCGTCTACAGATTGCCCAGGGGCGCCAAAGCGATTGGCTATAATTTTCGCTCGCCTGTCAGAGGCGCATTGCCATCCAAGCCGGGCGGCAGAAGGTTCGGAGTGAAACGCTTGCTGCCCAGTGGGTGGCCGTTGTCGACCGAAGAGATGGTCGAAACCCTGAACCGTTACCGGCTCCAAGCATTAAGTCGTCCACTGCCATTGTCAGGTGGGGAAGGATAATCCAAATTCCGGCCGCCGGTCCTTCCACGGCATCTCGCCTTCCAGCTGCGATGATAGCGCCAGCACCGTCGCCTCGTCGCCGTAGCGGCCGACGAGCTGCACGCCGACCGGCACGCCGCCGGCCGATTGCCCGAGTGGCAGCGAGATCGCCGGCAGGCCGGAGATGTTGAAGGGGAAGTTGAAGACCGCGTCGCCCCATTTGGCGTTGTAGCGGTCGAGATCGGTTTCCGACATGTCGTAATAGCCGAGCGGGCGAGGCAATTGCGTCAGCGTCGGGGTGATGAAGATGTCGTACGAACTGAGGTCGCCGACGATGTCGCGGCCTATCAGCCTCAATTGCTCGACATCGGAAATATGCTTGATGCCGCTGGTCGCGCGCCCGCGCTGGATGATCGCCCAGGTCAACGGTTCGACATCGTTCGGCGTAACGGGCCGGCCGACGAGCGTTTCGAGGAAATCGAAGGTCGCGGCCGTCTGCACGCAGGTCATGTCGGTGTAGGTCTTCCATACGGCGTCGGCATCGAGCGGCATGTCGTGCCGCTCGACGTCGTGGCCGAGGCGTTCGAGCAAGGCGACCGCGGAGAGCACGGTCGCTTCGACCTCAGGGTCCACCGTCGTGCCGTTGGGCGGCGTGACGGTGAAGCCGATGCGCAATTTCTTCGGGGCACGCGCGGAAAGGTTCAGCCAACTGTCGCTGGGAACCGGTGGCGTGTAGGGGTCGCCGGGCAGGGCGCCGGCGACCGCGTCGAGATAGGCGGCGGTGTCGCGTACCGTGCGCGAGCAGCAGAGGAAGTAGGCGCCGCCATACCAATAGTCACCGAAGGGGGCGAGGCTGACGCGACCGCGCGACGGTTTCAGCCCGACGATGCCGCAGCAGGAAGCCGGCACGCGGATCGAGCCGGCGCCGTCGCTGGCTTCGGCGATCGGCACCATACGCGAGGCAATCGCGGCGGCGGCGCCGCCGCTCGACCCGCCCGGCGTGATGCCTTCCTTCCACGGGTTCTTCGTCGTGCCGTAAAGTTTCGGCTCCGTGGTGATCGACCAGCCGTTCTCGGGCGCGTTGGATTTACCGACGAGCACCAGTCCGGCCGCCTTTATGCGGCGCACCACCTCGCTGTCGGAATCGGCGACGAAGTCCTTCAGGTAGAAGCAGGAGTTGGTGTTGGGCGCGCCTTTCCAGGACGAGGCGAGCTCCTTGAGCAGATAGGGCACGCCGGCGAAGGGCGCGGTTTTGTCGACCGTCGGCGCCTGGGCGCGGGCCATGTCGTAGAGACGATGGATGACCGCGTTGAGCGAGGGGTTCAGGCGATCGATCATGGTGATCGCCGCTTCGACCAGCTCGGCCGGCGAAACCTCGCCGCGCTTCACCAGGTCGGCGAGCGCCAGCGCGTCCGAGTTGGTGTAGGTTTCGAGCAAGCTCTTCGAGATCGCTGCCATGGTGTTCCTCCCGTTAGGTTCTTGCTGAAGGCAAAGGATGGCTTGCGGACTCACCCTCACCCAGCCTCGCTTCGCTCGGCTGACCTCTCCCCGGTGCGGAGAGGAGATTGTCAGCGCCGGCGCTTCCCTCTTCTCCCCGCCGGGGAGAAGGTGGCCGCGAAGCGGCCGGATGAGGGGGCTGGCGCTACCGTTGACCGAGAAACCTCAGGCCAACTCGACGGTCCGCTTCTCGGCGATGCTCTGCTCGGCCGCCAGCACAATGCGCAGGCTGTTGACCGCGGCATCCATCTGCTCGGTCAAATCGAGGTCCTCGCGAATGGCGCGCAGGAAGAAGGCCTGCTCGCGGTCGCAGAGTTCCTGATGCCCGGGCTCGTCCTCCATGCTGACGATCTCGTCGGGCCTGGCAAAATTCTTGTCGCCGTCCACCTGCGCATAATGGATCTTCAGCGCGTCGGTCTTGGTGTGGCGGTCGATATCGGCAGAATCGGACACCTCCTCGGCGTCCTTGGCGCTGCTTGCCCCCTGACCGGCGACGATCGAGACGGCGCCCTTCGGGCCGACCACGTCCTTCACGAAATAGGCTGTCTCGCTCATCATCGGACCCCAGCCTGCCTCATACCAGCCGACCGAGCCGTCATCGAAGGTGACGTGCAAATGGCCGTAATTCTGCTTGTCGGCCTCGGCCCAGAGCTTGGCGCCGATGCCGTGCACGCGCACCGGCTTGGCGCCGGTCAGCTGGCACATGACGTCGACATAGTGCACGCCGCAGTCGACGATCGGGATCAGCGAGTCGATCAGGTTCTTGTGCCAGTGCCAGGCGGTGCCGCTGCTCTGCTGGTTGAGGTTGAGTCGCATCACCAGCGGCTTGCCGAGCGTCTTGCCAACCTCGATGAATTTGATCCAGGACGGGTGGACGCGCAGGATGTAGCCCAGCACCAGCTTGCGGTTCTTGGCGCGCGCCGCGGCCACCACCTTCTCGGCATCCGCGATGTTGGTGGCCAAGGGCTTTTCCATGAACACATGGCAGTTGGCGGCGATCGCCTTCAGCGCGTATTCGGCATGGGTGTTCGGCCAGCTGTTGATGGAGACCGCATCGGGCTTCGTCTCCTTCAGCGCCAGGTCGAAATCCTCGTAGAGCGGATAGCCGGCGAGCTCGTTCGGGATCTTCTTGTTGCTCTTGATCGTGCGGCTCATGATGCCGACGATCTCGAAGCCTTCGGAGCGGTGATAGGCGCTGGCATGCGAAGCGCCCATATTGCCCAGACCAACCACCAGAATTTTCACTTTGTCGGCCATCGAAGCCTCCCCAATGCTCTTTGAACGGATGCGGGCGGCGTCTCGCGCCGCCCGGTGGTCATGGCGTCTGACTACTTAACGGCGGAGTCGAACAGGTGCGCCTTGATCTTCTCGACGTCGAGCGCGGCGAAGCCTTCCGACAGTTTTGCGCCGTCGGCATCAGCCTTGACCTTGGCCTTGTCGAAGTCGTTGGCGGCCGGGATCAGGTCGTTGGTGCAGACGTCCTCGGCCTTCACCGGTGCGGTGATCTGGCCGATCTTGAGGATCTCGTCGAAGAAGCCTTGCCAACTCGCCATGTCGTGCGAGCCCCAGCCGCCGCGCTTGTCCATGTCGCCGCGGAAGACGTTGATCTGCTGCAGGATCGAAGTGGTGCCGAGCTCGGGGCCGAGGTTCTTGGCCAAAGTCGGGAACTGCTCGAACACCGCTTCGACCGCGGCGCGCGGGTTCTGGTAGCCGAATTCGAGGCCCATCGCCCAGCCGCGCAGGTATTTCTCCAGGAAGGCCTTCTTGTCGGCATCCTCGAGGTCGGCGGCGCGCACGACGAAGGTGTTGGCGGGCAGCTTGGAATTCTGCACGCCCAGCCAATATTCGAAGTCGAGGCCCTTGGCGATCCATTCGGCGCGCAAGCCTTCCCATGACAGCGCCGCATCGCCCTGGCCGCCGGCAAGCGCCGTGCCCCAGGTCGGCCAGCCGGCCTCGACATATTTCACCTTCTTGATGTCCACGCCCTGGGCCGCCAGCAGCGGATCGACGATCGCCTGCCAGGCGGCGGAGCCGAGCAGGATGGTCTTGCCCTCGAGGTCCTTGAGGTTCTTGGTGCCCTGGCCCTTGCGGAAGGCGATGCTGAAAGTGTCGCGGGCGCCCATGTGGAAGACGGACTTCAGCTTCATGCCGTTCTGGATGGCGAAGGAGAAGACGCCGGGCGAGGGGAAGCCCATGTCGGCCTGGCCGACATCGACGAACTTCACCGTCGCGGTGCCGTCCGACGGACCAGGTTGCATGTCGGTGTTGAGGTCGCCGAAATAGCCGGCTTTCTTCGCCGACCAGTAAGGATAGTCGTCCAGCACTTCGAGCGTGCCGCGCGGCGAGATCCAGGTGAATTTCTCATAGGCCGCGGCTCTGGCCTTCAGGCCGGACGCGCCGAGCGCTGAGGCGGTCACGACACCTGCGGCCGTCACCTGCAGGAAATAGCGGCGGCTGATGCCGGCCGGAGCACTGGAATTGATCGGATTGTCGTTGGTCATGGCATTCCCCTTTTGTTGATTGCCCTTTTATCGATCGCTTGCCTTTCGCCCGCCTCCCGGGCGACTCCATCCTCGCGCTCACGTCTCCCAGCTCGCCCATTTCTTGCCGATCAGGAAGAACAGCACGTAGATCAGGATGCCGAGCGTCGACAGGATCAGCACCACCGCGAAGAATTGCGGCATCTGGATCATCGACGAATAGGAGGTCAGCCGGTTGCCGAGGCCGAAGCCGCCGCCGACCATCTCGGCGCCGACGGCGGTGAGCAGGCCGAAGATCGCGCCGATCATCAGCCCGACCAGGATCATCGGCAGCGCCATGGGCGCTCTGATCTTCCAGAAGATCTGCAAGGTGCTGGCGCCATAGGAGCGGGCCAAGGCGATCTTGGCACTGTCGACGCGGCGGAAACCGGTGGCGGCGTTGATCATCACCATCGGGCCGGCTGCCAGCGCGACGGCGATGATGCGCGGCGTGTAGCCGAAGCCGAAGCGCAGGATGAGCAGCGGCACCAGCGCCAGCATCGGTGTGGTGACGAGGATCAGGATATAGGGCGCGACGATCTTCTCGGCGAAGGGAAACTGGGTGATCACCGCCGCCATCACCAGGCCGACAACGGCGCCGATGGCGAAGCCCGAGACAAGCTCGACCAGCGTGTAGCCGAGATGCGGCGCGATCAGCGGGAACTCGTCGAAGAGAGCGTAAACGATCGAGCTCGGCGGCGGCATGATGTATTGCGGCACGTGGAAGACGCGCAGCGCCAGCTCGATGCCGCCGATGATCACCACGGCGACGGCGAGGATAGCCGCCACCTCGGCGCCGGACTTGATACCGGGCCCGCTGGCGAAGGCGGACAGGTTGGTCAGGCTGACATCCTGGCCGTCGCCCGACTTCGCCTTGGAGAATTCCGGAATGGCGTCGCCCCCGCTCACGGCCTGATCCTCACGATTTCAGCGCTCTTGTGCTCCGGCTGTTCCTGGGCCTTCGGCCTCCGCTCGCCGACGATGTCCATCTTGATCTTGTTGGTGAGGTCGAAGACTTCTTTCGTCGCCATGATTTCCAGCGAACGCGGGCGCGGGAACGGCACGTCGTAGACCTTGGCGACGCGGCCGGGCCGCGTCGTCAGCACCACGACGCGGTCGGAGAGGAAGATCGCCTCCTCGATCGAGTGGGTGATGAAGACGATGGTGGTCTTGGTGTCGAGCCAGATCTCCTCGACAAGGCGGTTCATCTCCTCGCGGGTGAAGCTGTCGAGCGCGCCGAAGGGTTCGTCCATCAAAAGCACCGAAGGCTTCAGCGCCAGGGCGCGCACGATCGCGGCGCGCTGCTGCATGCCGCCGGAAAGCTCGCGCGGGAACTTGCCGCCGAAACCGTCGAGCCCGACGCGGTTGAGCAGATGCGCGATCCAGGCGCGGTCGGGCTTCTCGCCCTTGATCTCGAACGGGAAGTTGATGTTGGCGTCGAGATTGCGCCAGGGCAGGAGGTTCGCTTCCTGGAAGACGATGCCGATCTCGGGGCGCGGTCCAGTGATCTCCTTGCCGTCGAGCAGGATCGCGCCCGCGGTCAGGCGATGCAGGCCCGACATCGACCACAACAGCGTGGTCTTGCCGCAGCCCGAGGGCCCGACGATCGAAACGATCTCGTTGGATTGCACATCGAGGCTGCAGCGATCCAGCGCCAGAAGATCACCGGAGCCCGTCTGATAGACCTTCGTCGCTGCCTGCACGCCGAGCTTCGGCGTTCTTGCGCTTGCCGTACTCATGCTCCCCCTCGGAGACTGCGCGATGGGTTGCCGGAGGCCCCATCTGTCCGCAAAATCAGTCTGTAACTATCCTACTTTACTGTCAAGCGGCGACAAATGACGGAGGCAATCAGCTTCAATCACCTCTTACCTAAGCATCTGATTTTCAATTCATTTGTGATCCCTTGCGGTGTGTGTTACTTTCCTACATACTCGTTTCGGTTGATTGCCTATGGCCAGCAGGCGGATAATCGCGAAAGATGACAGGTCCCGAAGCGGGCTGGGGAGGACTGGCCAATGACCGAAGCTGACAGCCAGGCGTTGCGAACGACGGACGAGGATGGCGACCGGCACGACCATGCCAGGCGCATTCCCGATATCATCTCGCAGGTGAAGGACAGCTATGCGGAACTGCGGCCGGCCGAGCGCCGCGTCGCCGATGTGGTGCTCGACGACGTCAAATATGCGGTCGATGCTTCCAATGCCGCACTTGCCCAGCGCGCCGGGGTCAGCGAGCCGACGGTGACCCGTTTCTGCCGTGCCATCGGCTGCGAAGGCGTGCGCGATTTCAAGCTGAAGCTGGCGCAGAGCCTCGTCGTGGGCGCGCTTTATCTCGCCACCAAGCCGCAACCTGCGAACAGCGACAGCGGCATGCCGTTCTGGAATGCCGTCTTCGGCGAGGCACGACGCGCGCTTCAGGAGGCGGAGCGGCAGATCGATCCCGGGCAGTTGCAAAAGGCGGCGGAGCTGATCGCCAAGGCGCGTCAGGTAACGGTGTTCGGCCTCGGCGGCAGCTCGTCGGCGCTGGCGCAGGAGACACAATACCGGCTGTTCCGCTACGGCATCACCATCAGCGCGCAATGCGATCCGTATCTGATGCGCATGACCGCGTCGACGCTGAAGCCCGGCGACCTGGTCATCGCGATCTCGGCGACGGGGCGCACGCGCGAGGTGATCGAAGCGGTGGAGCTCGCCAAGCACTACCGCGCCAACGCGATCTGCGTGACGGCACCCGACACCGAACTGACACGCGTCTGCGACGTGCGGTTGACGATGGCTGTTCCGGAATATCCCGATACGCTGAAGCCGACCGCTTCGCGCTACGCTTTCCTCGCTGCCATCGACCTGCTGGCGGTGGCGACCGCTTACAGGATCGATGGCCCGGCGCGCGAGACCGTGCGCCGCATCAAGTACAACGCCCAGATTCATCGGACAGGCAAGGAGATGGAGCCGCTGGGAGATTGAGGCGATCGATATTCAGGTGAGGCCGGCCTGCAAATGGCGGTTTCCTGCGCTTCCGGTGCTCACGTACTTTAAGTACGCTCCGCTCCGGTTCTCGGAACCCACCATTTTCGACTCGGCCTGACCTGAATCTCGACCACTGGCAAGGCCGCTAATTGCGACCAGCCGTTCGATTATATTCGGAGGAAGGACAAAAATGCTCGACATCGCACCATCGCAACAGGCGGCAACCTGGCTCGGTTCATTCGGCCGGGCGCTCGAGGCCGGCGATATCGGGGCGGCGACGAACCTCTTCGTCGAGGATTGCTATTGGCGCGATCTTTTGACCTTCACTTGGAACATCAAGACCATGGAGGGTCAGGCCGCGATCCGCGACATGCTGAAGGCCACGCTCCACGCGGTTCAGCCGTCGCATTGGCACCTGTCGGGCGAGGCGAGCGTGGACGACGGCGTCATCGAAGCCTGGTTCACCTTCGAGACGGCGGTCGCGCGCGGCGAGGGCATCCTGCGGCTCAAGGACGGCCGCTGTCGTACGCTGTTCACGGCGATGAGCGAGCTGAAGGGGTTTGAGGAGAAAAAAGGCCCGGCTCGGCCGCTCGGCATCCGCCACAAGGCCGACCCCAAGCGAGAGACCTGGGCGGAAGCGCGGGCGCGGGAGGCGCGCGATCTCGGCGCGCATGAGCAGCCCTATTGCCTGGTGATCGGCGGCGGGCAAGGAGGCATCATGCTCGGCGCCCGGTTGCGGCAGCTCGGCGTGCCAACCCTCGTCATCGAGAAGAACGCGCGCGCCGGCGATTCCTGGCGCAACCGCTACCGCTCGCTCGTGCTCCACGATCCGGTCTGGTACGACCATCTGCCTTATATTCCGTTCCCGGAAAACTGGCCGGTCTTCACGCCCAAGGACAAGATGGGCGACTGGCTGGAAATGTATACCCGCGTCATGGAGCTGAATTATTGGGTCGCCACCAAATGCATCAGCGCCGCCTATGACGAGGCCGAAAAGGTCTGGACCGTGGTGGTCGACCGCGTCGGCCAGCGCATTACGCTGAAGCCGAAGCACATCGTCTTCGCCACCGGCGCCTACGGGCCGCCGCGGCAGATCGAATTGCCGGGCGCCGAGAGCTTCAAGGGCGAGCTCCTGCATTCCAGCCAGTATTCCACGGGCGAGAAGTTCCGCGGCAAGCGTGTCGCGGTGATCGGCGCGGCAAGTTCGGGCCACGATGTCAGCGTCGACCTCTGGGAAGCGGGCGCCAAGGTCACCATGATCCAGCGTTCGCCGACGACCGTGGTGAAATCCGACACGCTGATGGATGTCGGCTTCGAAATCTTCTCGGAGAATGCGCTGGCGCGCGGCATCACCACCGACAAGGCCGACATGATCGTGGCCTCGACGCCGTTCGCCCTGGTACCAAAGGGCCAGCGGGCGCTCTACGATGTGATCCGGGCGCGCGACGCGGATTTCTACAAGCGTCTCAGCGCCAGCGGCTTCGCCATCGATTTCGGCGAGGACGAAACAGGATTGTTGATGAAGGCCTATCGCACCGGCTCGGGCTATTACATCGACGTCGGCGCCTGCGAGCTGATCCTCAACGGCGAGATCAAGGTGAAAAGCGGCGTCGGCATCAAGTCGCTGACGCCGAACGGCATCCTGTTCGAGGACGGCAGCGAGCTTACCGTCGACGCGATCGTCTGCTGCACCGGCTACCAGTCGATGAACGAGACGGTTGCGGCAATCGTCTCGCGCGGGGTCGCCGACAAGGTCGGCCCGTGCTGGGGCCTTGGCTCCGGCGTGAAGGGCGATCCCGGTCCGTGGCAGGGCGAGCTGCGCAACATGTGGAAACCGACGGCGCAGGAAGCGCTGTGGTTCCACGGCGGCAATCTGGCGCTGTCGCGCTTCTACTCGAAATATGTGGCGCTGCAGCTCAAGGCGCGCATGGAGGGGATTGCGACACCGGTTTATGGCGAGCCGAGCAATGCGAGGCGGTAACGCGCGATCTCCCCTCTTGGAGGAGATCGGCCGATCACTTCCCAAAATGCCTGGCCGCCACATCCACATGCGTATGACCCGCATGCGCCTCGAAGCGCTCGGTCTCATTGTGGTCAGGCGCGTCGTTCGGCCACCATTTGCCGGCGATGGCGATGCCGTTGGAGACCAGGCGCTGATCCGCGACCAATGATGCCCCGACGGCGTCGACAAAGGTGAAGCGGCCAGGTTGCTGCTTCAGCACCGCGACGTCGCCGATGCCGCCGACCTTCAGCACACCGAGCTCGGGACGGGCAATCGCCCGCGCGGGATCAACCGTTGCCGCGCGCAGCACCTCGGGCAGCGGCATGCCGAGCGCCATGAGCTTCGACATGCAGACGAGAATGTCGAAGGCCGGGCCGTCGACGCAGTAGAGATGCACGTCGCTCGAGATGACGTCGGGCACCAGGCCTTCGGCGAGCATCGCCTTCGCCACCTCGAAGTCGAAGGAACCCATGCCGTGGCCGATGTCGAAGATGACGCCGCGCTCGCGCGCCAGCCGCATGTCCGGCCGCACCGCGCCCGACGCGAAGACCGGCGCGTTGGGGAACGGCCGGAAGCAGTGGGTGAGGATATCGCCGCGGCGCAGCCTGGGCAGCACTTCCGAACGGCCCGGCGGCGGTTCGTCGATATGCGCCATCAGCGGCAGGCCGACCTTGTCGGCGGCTTCGAGCGCGAGGTCAACCGGCGCGATGCCGCTGGTACCCCCAGCATGCTTGCCGGAGCGGACTTTCACGCCGACGACGACATCGGCATGCTCGCGCACCGCGGCAACCGTCTCGCGCGGCTCGCAGAGCCTGAGGTCGCTGCATTCGCCGACGGACACGGTCTTGGCGAAGCCGAATATGCCGGCAAAGGAGATGTTGACGTAAGCGAGGATGCGGACCTTCGAGCGCTCGATGACGTGGCGGCGGAAGCCCAGGAAATTCCCGGCGCCGGCGCTTCCCGCGTCGATGAAGGTGGTGGTGCCGCTCTTTGCGGCGAGCCGGTCGGCATCGACGCCGAGCGAAGTGCCGCCCCAATAGACGTGGCTGTGCAGGTCGACGAGGCCAGGCGTGACGATGCAATCCCTGGCATCGACCACCTGCGTGGCATGTTCGGCATCGATGGCGGCATCGATCGCGGCAACGCGGCCATCGGCGATGGCGATGTCGCGCTGCGCGTCGAGGCCCGATGCGGGATCGATGACACGCCCGCCCTTGATCAGGAGATCGAACTGCATCGGTGCTCTCCCTGCTACTGCGTGTTCGCGATCAGACCGGCCGGTAGGCGACGGCCTCGACCTCGATCTTGATGTCGATCATCAGGCGCGACTCGACGGTGGTGCGCGCCGGCGGATCCTTGGGGAAATGCTTTGCGTAGACGGTGTTGAATGTGCCGAAATCGCGCGCATCCTCCAGCCAGACGGTGGTCTTCACCACATCGTCCATGGTGCAGCCGGCTAGCGCCAGCGCCGCCTTGACGTTCTGCAGCACCTGCTCCGTCTGCTCGGCGATGCCGCCCTTCACCACCAGCCCGTCACTGCCCACCGGCACCTGGCCGGAGACATAGACGAAATCGCCGGCGCGCACGGCGGGCGAGAGCGGAACGTGGGATTTTCCAAAGCACTGCTTGGGCAAGTGAGCCTCCTTGTCGACGGATGGGAACCGGTCAAACAGCCGTCTACGCCTGTCGCCACGATCCTCATAGAGCCAATGTCGGAAAGCAACATTTTTTCGAAATCCATGTTGCTTTATTACAGAAGCCTGAGCATCTTGCGGTCGGCGCCGCTTCCGGCCGCGCAGACACAGGAGGGAGATCCAGCATGACCTTCGACAAGAACCCGTTCCCGGAAGGCGATGCCGACCGTTACGCGCTGTGGGAAATGCTGGTGCGGCGCGACATCGATGCCTTCCTTGGTCAGGACTGGTCGATGGTCGAGGACGATTTCATCGTAGAGAGCTTCTTCGGCATGCATGCGCATTTCCTCAGCAATGCCGATGCCTGGCGGCTGCAGTTCCCGAGGCTCGAAATCTATCGCGACGAATGGCTGCGTCAGGCCAAGGAAACCGCGGCAACGAAATTCGCCGAGCCGCTGCGCGAAGCGCTGTTCCGCGTCACCAACATGCGCGACATCGACGTCGATGGCGACCGCGCGGTGCTGCACAAGAAGTTCGACGGCTCGGTCGCCAAGGCCGATGGCGGCGTCGACCGGCTGAAGTGGCAGACGCTCTATTTCTGCCGCAAGGTCGGCGGCCGTTGGAAAATCGCGGGCTTCGTCGGTTACATGCCGCATCCGCTGGGAAGCTAGATGGGGTCCGTCGGGCGGCGCGCCTGCGTTGCCAAAGTCGCCCGTTTTGAGCTTAGCCGAAGCGCCTGTTGGTTTGTCATTCCAAGGTCTACGCGCTTCGCTTCGCTCCTTGCTCGGCCCGTGAATGACGACGTTGGGAAGCTTCAGCCGACGGGCTCGCTATGACAGCCGCGGCAACCTCTCATCGGGCGAGCGATGATCGAAGATGACGCCCATGGTCTTACCAACGGCGGCCATGACGATCAGCTCGACCAGATGGTCGTCGCTGTCCTCGCAGGTGGGGTCCGATTGTCGGATGACATCGAGCATCGACCGGGTCGAGATCGTGTCGCCGGCGCGAAAATTTGAAAGAGCAGACGAAACAAGGTCTTGCACCGTCAGGTCTGTGACCGGCACTTCCACAGCGATGTTCATTGGCCTCCTCCTGCCATGAACCCTCTCTTGGAAAGATGATACGCCAATGGCTGGATTGCGCCAGCGAAATGGTGGTCCGACCAGTGCGATTGCCGACAGCCTGCCGCCATTCGCCCCATCGGGACGAACCGACCCTCGCCCACGGGGACGAAACGAGCTCGCCCATAGATGTGGAACACCGTGTGGCCCGGCGCCGGCCGCGCTCGACGTGCCGCGCTCCGGTTGCTAAGTCCGGGGCGCGCAGGGAGACGATCCGAATCGAGACATGACCGTTGCAATCGAGATGGGGCAGACCACGGCAGGCGCGCCGGTGGCCCTCGACCTTGAGGAATTGCTGGCAACCCGCCTGCTGGTGCAGGGCAATTCGGGCTCCGGCAAGTCGCATCTCTTGCGCCGGCTGCTCGAACAGAGCGCACCCTGGGTGCAGCAGACCATCATCGATCCCGAAGGCGACTTCGTGTCGCTGGGCGAACGCTTTGGGCATCTGGTGATCGACGCGGAGGAGCATACCGAGCGTGGCCTGCAGGCGGCCGGCGAGCGGGCGCGCATCCATCGCGTCTCGACGGTGCTCAATCTCGAAGGGCTCGATGCCGAAAACCAGATGCGGCGCGCCGCCGCCTTCCTCGGCGGGCTGTTCGAGGTCGCGCGCGACCATTGGTATCCGATGCTGGTGGTGGTCGACGAGGCGCAGCTCTTCGCGCCCGCCGCCGCCGGCGAAGTCTCCGACGAGGCGCGCAAGCTCTCGCTGGGTGCCATGACCAATCTGATGTGCCGCGGCCGCAAGCGCGGGCTTGCCGGCATCATCGCCACGCAGCGGCTGGCGAAGCTTGCCAAGAACGTCGCGGCGGAAGCCTCCAACTTCCTGATGGGCCGCACCTTCCTTGACATCGACATGGCGCGCGCGGCCGATCTGCTCGGCATGGAGCGGCGCCAGGCCGAAGCTTTCCGCGACCTGGAGCGCGGCCATTTCATGGCGCTTGGGCCCGCCTTGTCGCGCCGCCCGCTCAGCGTGCGCATCGGCCAGACCGAGACCAGCCCGCGCAACGGCACGCCGCGTCTGATGCCGCTGCCGGAAGCAGCGCTCGAGGATGCGCGCTCGATCATTCTCGCCGCGCCGCCGCCGGAGACGGTCAGGCCGCAGCGCCGGCCTTCGCCGGACCTGCTCGACCAACTTATGGCGGCCAAGGTCGCGCCGCTGGACATCCGCCCCGAGCCGGCGGAGCCGCAGCCGAGCGCCGAGGATCTCGCCGAGCGGCGCGAACGGATGGACCGCATCCTGCGCGCCATCCTGGCCGAGCCCGATGCGGGCTTCCGCGTCATCGGCGTGCTCTACCAGGAGTTCGTGGTCCGCTGCCGTATCGAAGGGCTTGCCTCGGTGGTGCCCGACCTTTCGGAATTCCGCCGCATGCTGACGCGGGCGCGTGCCGGCGTCGGCTCCGACATGGCCGAGGATGATGCGTGGCGGGACGTTGCGGTGCGGGCTTCGCTGCTGCCGGAGGACATGCAGGGCGTGTTCATGATGATCGCCCGCGCCGCCAAGGAGGGCTGGCCATGCCCGAGCGACGCGGCGATCGCCCGTGCCTACGGCTCGCATTCGCTGCGCCGCGCGCGCCGTCTGCTCGATTATATCGAGGAGCAGGGGCTCATCGTCTGCCAGGTCGACGGTGTTGGACGGCGTACCGTGACGCTGGTCGAACTCGCCTGGGCGACGGCGCCGGGCGACCCCAATGCCGCCGAGCAGGACAGCTTGGCCGGCTGAGATCGAAAGATACTGGCGGCCAGGCCTGGCGAACCAGCATTGCGCCGTGGTTGACGGCCAGCCACTTTGTCCGGTTACGCGCGGCACGACATATTTCGATATCATTTCCAACAGAAATGGCAGCGACCGAGCAATGGTGGAGTCAACGTCGCGCCATCAAAACACGCTGCGCCGGATGGACGCGGGCCGCACTTTAAGTCGTTGTTTTGATGCACATCATTCGCCCAAAACGCAGCTCGCTTTGGAGGATTGTATGCATCAATCGACAGGCTCGCAGGTTTGTTAAATGTCTAATGAATCGTTAATATTAGCAGACAATATATATCCCGTTATGGTTTCCAAATCATAAAAAGCTAATATACCTGACTATAGGTATGCCTGTCCCGCGATTGCGGCGACCGAGGGGGGTACGCCAGCAAAGAGCATTTTGGGCACGAGTGCGCGAGCGCTCGTAAAGGGGGTTATTCATGTCTGTCGGTGACATCAAAGTCTTTACTATCAATCAGAACGGCTTCGTGCTGTCGGTCCAGGCCGTGGACGTGGGCGGTGGTAAAACGGAGTTCGTCATTACTTCACTGCAGGGCAAGGGAGACCTCAACGCGATCTGGTGGTCCGATGGCGATTCCACGGTCGACGGTAATATTACCCTCGCGAAGTCGGACAACTCGCTCAACATGAACGGCACCGGAATCGTGTGGGATGGCTATGACTACCTTTCCAGCGCGGGCCTCGGAAAGCTCGGGGAGAGCAAGTCCACATTCATCAGCCAAGGTGAGACGCTGACTTATACAGGCAGCGTGAGTTTGACCGACATCAGCACCCTTGGGATCCGCGCGACGAGCGTGAACGGCGGTGACAGCATCAAGGGCGTCGACACCAGCGCGGACCACACCTACACGCTGCCCACCGTTTCGATCGGCGATAGCTCCGTCACGGAGGGCGGCAATGCCCAGTTCACCATCAGCCTGAGCAATGCCTATGCTTATGACATCAAGGTCTCCTATGGCACGGGCGATGGCACGGCAGCGGCCGGTTCCGACTATACGGGTACCAGCGGGTATGTGATCATTCCGGCTGGTCAGACCACGGCCACGGTGACCGTGCAGACGATCGATGACTACTACAAAGAGGCAAACGAGACTTTCAATGTTACGCTCAGCGGCGCGACAACAAATGTTCTCGGGACCAACGTTAACGTAGGCATCACCGACGGTAACGGCGTCGGCACAATCACCGATGACAAGGATACCACCACCATTACGCTCAGCGCTCCGGCGGCGGTGGACGAGGGCGGTTCGATCACCGTCACGGCGACTGTCGACCATCCGCCGCAAGGCGACCTCGTCATCGCGCTGTCGAACGGCGAGACCATCACCATTGCCAACGGCCAGACCAGCGGCCATGTGACCTTCGCTGCGCCGGCCGATGACGTCTACAATGATGGCAGCACGCTGACCCTTGGCATCAACGGCACGAGTGGCGGCAACTACGAGCAACTCGACACCAGTCACACCGCGACGGTGACGGTCCACGACACCACGACCGACGCGACGGTCGACCTCAGCGCCTCGACGGTCACCGAGGGGGCGGCTGCCAACTATGTGTTCACGGCGACGTTGAGCAATGCCTCGCAGGGCGTCACCACGGTCCACACCGACCAGGGCGACATCACCATTGCCGACGGCCAGACCACCGGCACGCTGACGATTGCGTCAGGCAATGGCGAGGACGTCTATGTCGATGCCTCCCACCTGACGGCCACCATCGTCAGCACCTCGGGCGGCAACTTCGAGCACCTGGTGGTCGGCACCGGCACGGCGACGGCCAACGTCACCGACACCACGACCGACGCGACGGTCGACCTCAGCGCCTCGACGGTCACCGAGGGGGCGGCTGCCAACTATGTGTTCACGGCGACGTTGAGCAATGCCTCGCAGGGCGTCACCACGGTCCACACCGACCAGGGCGACATCACCATTGCCGACGGCCAGACCACCGGCACGCTGACGATTGCGTCGGGCAATGGCGAGGACGCCTATGTCGATGCCTCCCACCTGACGGCCACCATCGTCAGCACCTCGGGCGGCAACTTCGAGCACCTGGTGGTCGGCACCGGCACGGCGACGGCCAACGTCACCGACACCACGACCGACGCGACGGTCGACCTCAGCGCCTCGACGGTCACCGAGGGGGCGGCTGCCAACTATGTGTTCACGGCGACGTTGAGCAATGCCTCGCAGGGCGTCACCACGGTCCACACCGACCAGGGCGACATCACCATTGCCGACGGCCAGACCACCGGCACGCTGACGATTGCGTCAGGCAATGGCGAGGACGTCTATGTCGATGCCTCCCACCTGACGGCCACCATCGTCAGCACCTCGGGCGGCAACTTCGAGCACCTGGTGGTCGGCACCGGCACGGCGACGGCCAACGTCACCGACACCATCGACACCACGGCAATCACGCTGGACGACGTCAGCGTCAACGAGGGCGCCGGCACGGCGACGATCACCGCCCATGTGGCCAATGCCGTCACCGGCTCGGATTTGGTGATCAGCCTCGACAATGGCGCCAGCGTCACCGTCGCGGTCGGCGCTACCAGCGGTGTCTCCACCGCCTTTGCGGTCGCCGACAACAATGTCTATGGTGACAGCATCAACTACCAGGTCGGCGTCAGCGGCACCAGCGGCGGCAACTTCGAGGCGCTCGACACCAGCGACAAGGCGACGGTGACGGTCCACGACAACGACTCGCCGCCTAGCTTCTCGATCAACGACGTCACGGTCAGCGAGGCGGACGGCACCGTCACCTTCACGGTCACCAAGACGGGCGTGACAGCTCTCCCGGCCACAGTGGACTATCAGGTCGCGCCTGGCACTGCAGTGGCCGGCGGCGACTACACCGCCGGACCCGACGCGCTGAGCGCCACGCTCAGCTTCACGGCCGGCGAAACGAGCAAGACCATCACTCTGACGATCGTCAACGATGCGGTGTTCGAGCAGACGGAGCAGTTCTACGTCAACCTCAGCAACCCAACCAATGCGACGATTTCCGACAGCCAGGGGGTGGGTACGATCACCGACAACGACCCAGGCGACCTCGGCGGGCCGACTGGCATCGATTTCATGCCGACGCAGACCGGCAACAATGCGCTTCTGGGTCATTTCATCCAACTGGGTGATCCGGACGCAACGGACACCTTCACCTTCAGCTATTCGGCCACCTCCAACAACGCTCTTCCGGCGTCGAATGTCACGGTCGACTCGGGTGGCAATCTGACGGCCAATCAATCGAACGGGGCCGTCATCGGCGACTACAATGTCCACGTGACTGTCACCGATCAGGCGAACAACACAACCAGCGCGGATTTTCACGTGCTTGTCGGGGCTAACGCAAACACCAGCGATACTCTCTCCGGCGGAAGCGGCAGCGATATCGCTGCCGGCTACAATGGCAGCGACACGCTGTCCGGCGGCGCCGGACGCGACTATCTGCTCGGCGGTCAACAGGACGACATTCTGAGCGGCGGGGGCGGCAACGATGTGCTCTTGGGCGGCGGCGGAAATGATCAATTCCGGATGATCGCTCCGAGCTCGAACGGCACCGACACCATTCTGGACTTCGCTGTCGCGGGCCACACGATTGGTCTGCAGCAGGGGGCGAGCAGCTGGAACGCGGCCAATACCATCGCGACTGCTGCCGGTGCCGGGCTCAGCGCCTCCGACTATCAGAACCGCAACGCCATCACCAACATCGCGGTTGGCGACACCAACAAGGTGGTGGAAATCCAGACAGCCCAGACCAACGCGCAGATCGTCAACGGCACAGCGGGTGCGGCCAATGCCTATGTCGCCGTCTTCAACAGCGACACCGGCAAGGGCGAACTCTGGTACGACAACAATTGGAGCGATACGACGGGCCGCGTCCACGTGGCGACGCTGGACGACGTGACGAGCTTGACGCAGCTGCTTGGGCTGGACAACAGCAAGTTCATCGAGTGGACTTGAGCGGAGATGCGCCGGAGCCAGCGATGAACAACGCCCTGCGTCTCGCCCTCTCTCGCTGCCGCGGCGGTTTCGCCGCGGTGGCGGGGTTCAGCTTCGTCATCAACCTGCTCGTGCTATCGACCTCGATCTACATGCTGCAGGTCTATGACCGTGTGCTGGCGGGACGCAGCGTGGAGACGCTCGTCTATCTGACGCTGATCACGACGGCGGCGCTCGCCGCCATGGGCGCGCTCGAATTCTTCCGCTCGCGGCTGCTGGTGCAGCTCGGCACCTGGATCGACCGCGTGCTGTCGCCGCAGGTGCTGGGCCGCGGGCTCGAGAACGCGCTGCGCGGCTCCTCCTACCGCACCGAGGCGCTGCGCGATCTCGCCACGCTGCGCGGCTATCTTGGCGGCGGCGGCATCATGGCGCTGTTCGACGCGCCATGGATGCCGCTCTACCTTGCCTTCATCTTCCTGTTGCATCCCCTGCTCGGACTCCTGGCGATGGGCGGCGCGATCATCCTGTTCGGCCTCGCCCTTGCCAACAACGCGCTGACGGCCAACACCCTCAAACAGGCTAATGCCGCTTCCGCGCGCGCCTATCAGGCGGCGGATGCCGGTTTCCGCAATGCCGAGGTCATCGACGGGATGGGCATGGGCGGCGTGCTCGCCCGGCGGTGGGATGCGGCCAATGCGTCGGTGCTCGCGCTGCAGACGACCGCCAGCGACTGGGCCGGCCTGATCAATGCCTTCACCAAGCCGTTCCGCATGTTCCTGCAGGTCGCGGTGCTGGGGCTCGGCGCCTGGTTGTCGCTGCGCCACGAAGTCTCGCCCGGCGCCATGATCGCGGCCTCGATCATCATGTCGCGCGCGCTCGCCCCTGTCGAGCAGGCTATCGCAACCTGGAAACAGACGACCGCCGCGCGCGAGGCCTGGCGTCGGCTGGACCGGCTGTTCGAGGCTCCGTCGCTGCGCCCGCCGGGGATGGAATTGCCGCGCCCCCAGGGACGGCTCTCAGTCGACGCAGTCGTCTATACGCCTGCTGGCGCCAGGGAGCCCGTGCTGAGGAACCTCTCTTTCGTTGTGCCGCCAGGCCAGGTGCTTGCGGTGATCGGGCCGTCGGCCGCGGGCAAGTCGACGCTTGCCCGCCTGATCGTCGGCATGCTTTCGCCACAGCAGGGACGGGTGCGGCTCGACGGCGTCGACGTGTTTGCCTGGAATCGCGCCGATTTCGGCTCCCATGTTGGCTATCTCCCCCAGGACGTCGAACTCTTTCCCGGCACCGTCCGCGAGAACATTGCCCGCATGGAGCAAGGCGACCCGGCCGAGGTCGTGGCCGCCGCGCGGATGGCCGGCGTGCACGAGATGATCCTCAAGCTGCCGAATGGCTACGATACCGAGATCGGCGAACAGGGATCGGTGCTTTCCGGCGGGCAGCGCCAGCGCATCGGTCTCGCCAGGGCGCTCTATCGCCGTCCGGCACTGGTCGTGCTGGATGAGCCGAACTCCAATCTCGATGCCATCGGAGAGGAAGCGCTGAACCAGGGGATTGCCGCCATGAAGGAGGCCGGCTCGACGGTGGTGATCGTCGCTCACCGCCCGTCGCTGATGGTGAACGTCGATTGCGTCCTGGTGCTCAATGAAGGCCAGGCGCAGATGTTCGGCCCGCGCGACGTCGTGCTGGCGCAACTGCGCCGCCCCGAGCAGCAGTCCGCCCCGCCGCAGGTTCGGGTCGTGAGCTCCGAAAGGACCGGGTCGTGACGGAAGCCGCGCTGTCGCTGAAAGTGCCGCCGCCACCGCCCGCTTGGCCGGCGGTGAGCGCCCATGTCTTCGGCGGCCTGACCGTCATCGGCCTGCTGTTCGGCGGCTTCGGCCTTTGGGCAGCCACCGCGCCGCTGACGAGCGCGGCGGTCGCGCCTGGGGTGGTTAAGGTCGACAGCAATCGCAAGACCGTACAGCACCTGGAAGGCGGCATCATCCGGGAAATCCTGGTCCGGGAGGGAGACCTGGTCAAGCAGGGTCAGATACTGGTCCGCCTCGACGGGCTCGACGCGGAATCCGATCGCGACGCCGTGCGCGGCGAGCTCGATTCAGCACGTGCCGGCGAAGCCCGCCTGATCGCGCAGCGTGACGGCCTGAAGACGATTGCTTTTCCGGCGGACCTGGCGGCCCGGCGCAGCGAACCTACCGTCGCCGAGGCCATGGCCGGACAGGAGCGCATCTTCCAGGACCAGGCCAAGGTTCAGGCGTCGGAGGTCGAGGTATGGCAGCAGCGGATCGCCCAATACCATGCCCAGATGTCGGCGCTCGCTGCGCGCGTTGCGGCTTTCGAGATCCAGCTGCCGTCCCTGCGGGAAGAGCTGGCGGACGCCCGCACGCTTCTCAAGAAAGGCTATGGGGTGAAGTCCCGCGTGCTCCAGCTCGAACGGCAGGTCATTGCCGCACAGGGCGAGGCCGACTCGAACCGCGGGAGCATAGAAAGCCTGCGGCAGCAGATCGCCGAGGCGGAAGCGCAGATCGACAATGGCCGGCTCTCTTATGTCAAGAAGGCCGCCGAGGACCTTCGTGATGTCCAGACAAAACGCTCCGAACTCGAAAAGGCGCTTCAGAAGACCGACGCGCGTGCGGCGCGACGAGACGTCGTCGCGCCGGAAGACGGGGCAGTAATGAACCTTCGGTATTTCACGCCGGGCGGAGTTGTGCCTCCCGGCGGGATTATCCTCGATCTGGTTCCCGATCAGGACAAGATGGTGCTGGACGTCAAGATCCAGCCGCTGGATATCGATGTCGTTCGCCCCGGTCTGCCGGCGACGGTGCGGCTCGTCGCCTACAAGCAGAGAACCACGCCCACGGTGGAGGGCGCCCTGACGCGGGTTTCGGCCGACGCCGAAATCGACGAGCGCAGCGGCGCGACGTTCTTCCGGGGAACGGTCGAGGTGGGTGCCGACGAACTCAAGAAGCTGCCGCAAGTGAAGCTATATCCGGGAATGCCGGTGGACGTCTCCGTTGTCACCGGCAAGCGAACCCTGCTCGAATATCTCTTCCAGCCGGTCGCCGACAGTTTCGCTCGCGCCTTCAAGGAGGAGTGAAAAGGCCGCCTTCCTCGATTTGGCATGGCATCACGGCTTGAGTTCGATCGTGGGGGTGTCGCGAAGCGAGGGCGTCCCCGGCCCGAAGCGGCAACGCAGGGTGGGGCGTGACAGCGTCGCAGCTTGGCTGGAATCCGTTCCGATTGACTACCGCGTTGCACAATTGCGGTCCGCCTGCACAATAGGCGCATGTCCGCCGGTTCGTTGACCATCCTTGTTATCGACGAGAACCGCATCCGCGCCTCGATCATCGAGGCCGGATTGCGGGATGCCGGCCATCGGCATGTCACCGTGGTCCATGACGTGGCCGGCATCGCCAAGCGCATCGCCGCGCTCGAGCCGGACGTCATCGTCATCGATCTGGAAAATCCCAACCGCGACATGCTGGAGAACATGTTCCAGCTTTCGCGCGCGGTGAAGCGGCCGATCGCCATGTTCGTCGACCGCTCCGACCAGGCCTCGATCGAGGCGGCCGTCGATGCCGGCGTGTCCGCTTATGTGGTCGACGGACTGAAGAAGGAACGCATCAAGCCGATCCTCGACATGGCGATCAGCCGCTTCAACGCATTCTCGCGCATGGCGCGCGAATTGGAGGAGGCGCGCAGCGAGCTCGAGAACCGCAAGGTCGTCGACCGGGCCAAGGGCATATTGATGAAGTCGCGCGGCTTGAGCGAGGAGGCGGCCTATGCGCTGTTGCGCAAGACCGCCATGAACCAGAACCGCAAGATCGCCGAGATCGCCCAGAGCCTGGTGACGGCGGCAGGGCTGCTGGGCCCGCTGGAGGGCGAATGAGCACGACGCACCAGATCACCGCTGGCTTCATGCCGCTCTTCGACAGCGCCGTCCTAGTCGCGGCCGGCGAGATGGGCTTTGCCGCCCGCGAAGGCATCGAGCTCAAGCTGCAGCGCGAGACCTCCTGGGCCAACATCCGGGACCGCATCGCCATCGGCCATTTCGATGTAGCCCATATGCTTGGGCCGATGCCGCTCGCCTGCAGCCTCGGCCTCACGCCGCTCGCGTCGGAAACCATAGTCCCCTTCTCGCTCGGGCTCGGTGGCAACTGCATCACCGTGTCCAACACGGTTTGGGAAGGGATGGCGGCGCAAGGTGCTGCGCCCGACCTCGATCCCGCACGCGCCGGGGCAGCGCTTGGGGCCTTGATCCGCGAGCGAGCCGGCGCCGGCCACGAGCCGCTGCGCTTTGCCGTCGTGCATCCGCATTCGGGGCACAATTACGAGCTGCGCTATTGGCTCGCCGCCTGCGGCATCGATCCCGACCGCGATATCGAGATCGTCATCGTGCCGCCGCCCTTCATGGCCGATGCGCTCTCCGCCGGCCGCATCGACGGCTATTGCGTCGGCGAGCCCTGGAACAGCGCCGCCGTCGCAGCCGGCACCGGCCACATCGTCACCGTCAAGGCGCTTTTGTGGCGCAACAGCCCAGAAAAGGTGATCGGCGCGCGCAGGGCGTGGGCCGAGGAGAACCCGGAGGCGCTGGCGGCTCTCTTGAGGGCGCTGCATCATTCCGCGCGCTGGTGCCAGGATCCGGCGAACCGCGGCGGGCTGGCCGCGCTGATGGCGAGGCCCGACTTTCTCGGCCAGCCGGAGGCGATCCAGATGCCGGCCCTGACCGGGCAGCTTCAACTTGGCGGGGGCGCGGCACGGCGCGTCGAGGATTTCTTCCTGCCCTTCGACAAGGCGGCCAACTTTCCCTGGAAGAGTCATGCGCTCTGGTTCTACACGCAGATGGTGCGTTGGGGGCAGTTGCCGCATACGCCGCAAAACCTCGCCATCGCCCGCGACTGCTATCGGCCCGATCTCTACCGCGCGGCGTTGAGGCCGCTTGGCGTCGCCTTGCCCGGCGCCAATGCCAAGGTGGAGGGCGCGCTGAGGATGGCAACGCCGGTCGGCTCGGCGGGGGCAAGCCTCGTGCTCGGCCCGGACGGATTTTTCGACAGCCAGATCTTCGATCCGGACCGGATCGACGCCTACATTGCCGGCCAGAAACGCACCTGATCATTCGCGCGCCAGTCTTGTGCGATGCACAAAATTTGTGCGGCATGTCCATGCCATTGACCAATGTTTGACCGCGTTGCAGCTTGGCTCCGCCGCAAGCCCATTGTGCTAGCATGATGATTTTAAATGAAATTCTGATCTTTCGTACAACTGGCACGCTTCGTGCTTTGAAATAATCGAGCCCCTCGCGGGCAATGGAACAGGCGTCCAATGGCGGGCGCCAAAGGCAAAGCTGCCGCTCAGGTCACCACGCGATCCCGGATGTACGGACGCGAGGGGGCCTGGACGGCAGCTTTTTTCGTTTTGGACCGGAGATGACGATGACCAGACGGATCGGACCCTCGCTCAAGGATTTCACCAGCCGCGATGTCCTGGCGAGCAGCATCCTCACGGCGGCGCTGTTCACCGCGGCGCTCTTGCTGTTCCCAGTTAATCACGAAACCGAGGGCAAGGCTCGCCAAGTGACCGCGCACGTCCCGGTCTCGCCGCGCTGACCGATATCGCGCTTCTGATCAATAAAACTCGCGGCGCCTCCCACGCCGCAAACCGGAGCCGACCATGACCGCAAACCTCCCAGCCGCGCACAGCCAGGACAGCAGCTCCCGGCAGGCGCTCGCCATGTCCACCATCGCCTTCACTGTCTGTTTCGCGGTGTGGACGATCTTTTCCATCATCGGCGTGCGCATCAGGCAGGAGCTTGGGCTCAACGAGACCGAGTTCGGCCTGCTCGTCGGCACGCCGATCCTCACCGGTTCGCTCGTGCGCATGGTGCTCGGCGTCTGGACCGACCGCTATGGCGGCCGCCTGGTCTACACCATGACGATGCTGGCGGCGGCGGTCGCGACCTTCCTGCTCGCCTTCGCGCACACCTACGGGCAGATGCTGGTCGCAGCGCTCGGCGTCGGTCTTGCAGGCGGCTCCTTCGCCGTCGGTGTCGCCTATGTCTCGCGCTTCTTCCCTGCCGGCAAACAAGGCACGGCGCTCGGCATTTTCGGCGTCGGCAATGTCGGTGCGGCGGTCACCAAGTTCCTGGCGCCGCTCGTGCTGCTTGCCTGGGGCTGGCAGTCGGTGGCGCTGATCTGGGCCGCGGCTTTGGTCGTCATGGCGATCGTCTTCTGGTTCACCACCGACGACGATCCTGTCATCCGTGAGCGCCGTGCCGGCAAGGCAGCGCCGGCGAGAAGCTTCTGGCAGGAATTCGCGCCGCTGAAGAACCTGCAGGTCTGGCGCTTCGCCTTCTACTATTTCTTCGCCTTCGGCGCGTTCGTGGCGCTGTCGCTCTGGCTGCCGCGCTATCTCATCGGCGTCTACGGTTTCGGCATCGCCACCGCCGGCATGATCGGCGCCGCCTATTCGATCCCGGCAAGCATCTTCCGCGCCTATGGCGGCGTGCTCTCCGACCGCGTCGGTGCCCGCACCGTGCTCTATTGGACCTTCAGCGTTTGTGCCGTCGCGACGCTTGTTCTGTCTCTCCCCTCGGCAGACTATGTCGTGCGCGGCATCAGCGGGCCGATCCCGTTCCACTTCGAGATCGGCCCGCTCGCCTTCATCGCCGTCGCCTCCGTGCTCGGCTTCTTCATGAGCCTCGGGAAGGCCGCCGTCTACAAGCACATCCCTGCCTATTATCCGCACAGCGTCGGCGCGGTCGGCGGCGCGGTCGGCATGATCGGCGGCCTTGGCGGCTTCATCCTGCCGATCGCTTTCGGTGCGCTGAACGACCTAACCGGCGTTTGGTCGAGCTGCTTCATGTTGCTCTTCCTCATCGTCGTCTCTTGCCTCGTCTGGATGCACATCGCCATCCGCCGGATGGAGCGCGCGGCCGCCATCAAGCCCGCGTCCCTTTCCTATGCCGCCGAATAGATCGGGTGAAAACGAACATGAGCGAAAAACTTGTCATCATCGGCAACGGCATGGCGCCCGGCAGGATGCTCGAGCACCTGCTGGAGGAAGCGCCCGACCGCTACGCCGTCACCATCTTCAACGCCGAACCGCGCGTGAACTACGACCGCATCATGCTGTCGCCGGTGCTGTCGGGCGAGAAGGCGTTCGAGGAAATCGTCATCCATGGCGACGGCTGGTACATCAAGCACGGCATCACCCTCTACAAGGGCCACAGGATCGTCGCCATCGATCGTGAGGCGAAGACCGTCACCTCAGACCATGGCGTGACCGAGAGCTACGACAGGCTGGTCATCGCCACCGGCTCGGTGCCCTTCATCATTCCGGTGCCGGGCAAGGATCTGCCCGGCGTGCTCAGCTACCGCGACCTCGACGACGTCAACGCCATGCTGCTTGCCGCGCAATCGCGCGCCAAGGCGATCGTCATCGGCGGCGGCCTGCTCGGGCTCGAAGCCGCGGCGGGGCTCAAGGAACGCGGCATGGATGTGACCGTGCTGCACGTCATGCCGACGCTGATGGAACGCCAGCTCGATCCAGCCGCGGGCTACCTGCTGCAGAAGGCCGTCGAGGCGCGCGGCATCAAGGTCATGACCAAGGCCAACACCAAGGCCATTGTCGGCAACGGCAAGGTCGAGGGCGTCGAGCTTATGGACGGCACGGTCATCCCCGCGATGCTGGTGGTGATGGCGGTCGGCATCCGTCCGAACAGCGCGCTCGCCAAGGACGCCGGGCTGGAGGTCAATCGCGGCATCGTCGTGGACGACCGCATGCAGACCTCGGATCCGGCGATCATGGCGCTCGGCGAATGCGCCGAGGTCGGCGGCCATGTCTACGGGCTGGTAGCGCCGCTTTACGAAATGGCTCGCGTCGCGGCAGCCAGGCTGGCGGACGGCGAGGACAAGCGCTTCGTCCACTCCGACACGCCGACCAAGCTCAAAGTCACCGGCATCGACCTCTATTCGCTCGGCGACTTCGCCGACGGCGACGATCGCGAGGAAATCATCCTGCGCGACGCATCCGCCGGTATCTACAAGCGCGTCGTGCTGCAGGACAACCGCATTATCGGCACGGTGCTGTTCGGCGAGACCGCCGACGGCGCCTGGTTCAACGACCTCAAGAAGAAGGCGACCGACATTTCGGAGATGCGCGACACGCTGATCTTCGGCCAGGCGTTCCAGGGAGTCGCTTCCCCGGACCCTTTGGCGGCCGTTGCGGCACTGGCGGATGATGCGGAAATCTGCGGCTGCAACGGCGTCTGCAAGGGCAAGATCACCGGTGCGATCTCCGCCAAGGGCCTGACCGGCCTCGACGATGTGCGCGCGCATACGAAGGCTTCGGCCTCCTGTGGCTCGTGCACAGGTCTCGTCGAACAGTTGCTGAAGCTCACGCTCGGCGAGGCCTATAATCCGGCAGCGGTGCAGCCGATATGCGGCTGCACGAGCCTCGGCCACGACGACGTGCGGCGCCTGATCAAGGCGAAGGGCCTGAAGACGATCCCCGCCATGATGCAGGAGCTCGAATGGAAGACCTCCTGCGGCTGCGCCAAATGCCGGCCGGCGCTCAACTACTATCTCGTCTGCGACTGGCCTGACCAATATGCCGACGACTACCAGTCGCGCTTCATCAATGAGCGCGTGCATGCCAATATCCAAAAGGACGGCACCTATTCGGTCGTGCCGCGCATGTGGGGCGGCGTCACCAGTGCAAACGAATTGCGCGCCATCGCCGACGTGGTCGACAAGTTCCGCATCCCGACCGTGAAGGTGACCGGCGGCCAGCGCATCGACATGCTCGGCATCCGCAAGGAAGACCTGCCGGCGGTATGGGCCGATCTCGGCAAGGCCGGCTTCGTCTCCGGCCATGCCTATGCCAAGGGCCTGCGCACCGTGAAGACCTGCGTCGGCTCCGACTGGTGCCGTTTCGGCACCCAGGATTCGACCGGGCTTGGCATCCGCATCGAGAAGTTCATGTGGGGGTCGTGGACGCCGGCCAAGGTGAAAATGGCGGTCTCGGGATGCCCGCGCAACTGCGCCGAGGCGACGTGCAAGGATGTCGGCGTCGTATGCGTCGACTCCGGCTACGAGATTCATTTCGCGGGCGCCGCCGGTCTCGACATCAAGGGCACGGAAGTGCTGGGCCTGGTGAAGACCGAGGACGAGGCGTTGGAGGTGATCGTGGCGCTCGTCCAGATGTATCGCGAGCAGGCCCGCTATCTGGAGCGCATCTACAAATGGGCCAAGCGCATCGGCACCGCCGAGATCAAGAAGCAGATCCTGGACGATGTCGGGAAGCGCCGCGTCTATTTCGAGCGCTTTGTCTTTTCCCAGAAATTCGCGCAGGTCGATCCGTGGTCGGAGCGCGTCTCCGGCAAGGACAAGCATGAGTTCCGGCCAATGGCTTCGGTGGGGTTCGCGGAGGCGGCGGAATGAGTCGACAGGAAAGAGACGGCATGACCTGGACACCGATCGGCTCCCTCTCGGACATCCCTAGCCGCGGCGCGCGCTGCGTCGCCACACCGCAAGGCAAGATCGCTGTGTTCCGCACGGCGAACGACCAGGTCTTCGCCATCGACGACCATTGCCCGCACAAGGGCGGGCCGCTCAGCCAAGGCATCGTGCACGGCGCGGCGGTGACGTGCCCGCTGCACAATTGGGTGATCTCGCTGGAGACCGGCAAGGCGCTCGGCGCTGACGAAGGCTCGGTCAGGACAATCCCCGTCAGGATCGAGGGCGAACGGCTCTTCATCGCGCTTGAAGCGCTGGTCTCGAAAGCGGCCTGAGGCATGGCAGAGGCACGCGAGGTGAGGACCACCTGCCCCTATTGCGGGGTGGGCTGCGGCGTGCTGGCCGGGGTCGCCGCGGACGGCACGACGACCGTCCGCGGCGATCCCGAGCATCCTGCCAATCTCGGGCGGCTCTGCTCGAAGGGGTCCGCCCTTGGCGAGACGCTCGGCCTCGAAGGCCGGCTGCTGCGGCCGGAAATTCTCGGCAAGCCGGCGAGCTGGAACGAAGCGCTCGACCTCGTGGCCTCAAAATTCTGGCAGGCGATTGCCGAGCATGGGCCGGACTCGGTCGCCTTCTACGTCTCCGGCCAGTTGCTCACCGAGGACTATTACGTCGCCAACAAGCTGATGAAGGGCTTCCTCGGCTCGGCCAACATCGACACCAATTCGCGGCTCTGCATGGCATCGTCCGTTGCCGGCCACCGTCGCGCCTTCGGCGAGGACATCGTTCCCGGCGTCTATGAAGATTTCGAGTGCGCCGACCTCGTCGTGCTCACCGGCTCCAACACCGCCTGGTGCCATCCGGTGCTCTACCAGCGTATGCTTGCGGCGCGCAGGGAGCATGGGACGAAAATCGTCGTCATCGATCCGCGCCGCACCGCGACCGCCGACGAATGCGACCTTCATCTGGCGCTCGATCCCGGCACGGATGTGCTCTTGTTCAACGGGCTGCTTGCGCATCTCGTCCAGGCCGGGAAGATCGATGCCGGCTTCATCCGCGAGCATACGTCGGGCTTCGATGCCGCGGCCGCGCTGGCCGGCGCGGACGCGCCGTCGATCGCCCGCGTCGCGAAGGGATGCGGATTGGCGGCCGCCGATGTCCAGGCTTTCTATGAGCTGTTTGCCGCCACCGAGCGGACCGTCACCGTCTACAGCCAGGGCGTCAACCAGTCGGCGCATGGCACCGACAAGGTCAACGCCATCATCAACTGCCATCTCGCCACCGGCCGCATCGGCAGGCCCGGCATGGGGCCGTTCTCGGTCACCGGCCAGCCGAACGCCATGGGCGGCCGCGAGGTGGGAGGACTGGCCAACCAACTTGCCGCGCATATGGATTTCGCGGACGAGGCCAATATCGACCGTGTCTCCCGCTTCTGGAACGCGCCAAGCACCGCGCGCCGTGCGGGCCTGAAGGCCGTGGACATGTTCCAGGCGGTCGCCGACGGGCGCATCAAGGCGTTGTGGGTCATGGGCACCAATCCCGCGGTCTCGATGCCGGACGCTTCGCGCGTCCGCGCCGCCTTGTCCAAATGTGATTTCGTCGTCGTCTCCGATGTGACCAGAACGGACACCACGCGCCATGCCGACGTGTTGCTGCCGGCAGCCGCTTGGGGCGAGAAGGACGGCACGGTCACCAATTCGGAGCGGCGCCTCTCGCGCCAGCGGCCGTTCTTGCCGCCGCCGGGCCAAGCGAAGGCCGACTGGCGCATCGTTTGCGAGGTTGCCGCGCGCATGGGGTTTGGCGACGCCTTTGCATACCAGTCGCCGGCCGACATCTTCCGGGAGCATGCCGCGCTCTCCGCGCTCGATAACAGAGGCGAGCGCCTGTTCGATCTCGGCGGTTTGGCCGATCTCAGCGATGAAGACTATTGCGCCTTCGCGCCGCGTCATTGGCCCGTATTGGAGCGAGGCAACCAGCAGACAAGATTGTTCGGCGATGGCCGTTTCCCGACGCCGGACGGCCGCGCGCGCTTCGTGCCGGTGCGGCAGGAGGCAACGGCCTTCACCGTCGATGCCGACTATCCGCTTGCCCTCAACACCGGCCGGCTGCGCGACCAGTGGCACACCATGACGCGCACCGGCAGCGTGCCGCGTTTGACGGCGAACGCGCCGGAGCCCGCGGTCGATCTCCATCCGGTGGATGCGGCCACGCACCGTCTCAAGGATGGCGACCTCGCTCATCTTTCGACACGCTTCGGCTTCGTCCGCGCCAGGGTGCGCGTGACGGAGGCGCAGCGGCGCGGCCATGCCTTCATGCCCATGCATTGGAGCGGCCAGTTCGCGGCCAAGGCCGCGGCCGGCCTGTTGTCCTCGCCGGTCACCGATCCGCATTCCGGCCAGCCGGAGCTCAAGCACGTTCCGGCCAGGATTATGCGGGAAGAGACCGGCTGGGCGGGCGCACTCATCACCCGCCGTGATCTCAGGCCGACCGGTTTCGTCCACTGGAGCCGGCAAGCAGTCGAGGGCGGGTGGGTCTACGAGCTGACCGGAACCGAGCCGCCGGATCAGGGCATTCTCCTGGCGCGCAAGCTGCTGGGTGTCCGTCCGCAGGATCAACTCCTGGAATATACCGATCGCCGCGGCCTCGCTTATCGCGCCGCCGCCATCGACGAAGGCGGCGTCATGGCCGAAGCTCTGCTGGTCGCCGCCCCGGACCAGTTGCCGATGCGCGACTGGCTGGTGTCGCTCTTGGCCACGCGCCAGAAGCTGTCGACGACCGATCGCCATGCGCTTCTATCCGGCCGCTCGCCCGTGCCTATTCCTGCCATTGGCCGCGTCGTGTGCGCGTGCTTCCATGTCGGCGCCAATCAGCTTGCGTCAGCGGTCGCGGCCGGATGCGACAGCCTGGAAGCGATCGGCTCGACGCTGCGTGCCGGCACCAATTGCGGCTCATGCCGCTTCGAGATCAGCGCGATCATCGACGCCCGCCAGGCGCAGGCGGCGGAGTGAGTCCGTCCGCGACACATGCCTAGATCCTGGGAAAGAACCAGTCGTTGGTAGATTCACAGGGGCCTACCTCTGAGCGAGGTATGGCGCCACCCTTCTTTCCAGCGCTTGCCGTCCTGTCCTAATTGATCGAGATTATACGAACGCTTGCCGCTGCTGCTGCACGTGAGATGCAAATTCAGGAATCAAACCCGCTGTCATCACCTTCACCGTCTCGCTAATCGCAAGCCTCATAAAAACCTCGTATCCAATCCGCATGTCACTTACTCGCCTCAATAGATTAACTACAGTATGATAAATAGCTTTACTTAACATCCTTCCGTAGCACACGAGCGTAACCTGACTTACCGAAACCGAAACGACCTTTCGCGGTCGACGCCTGTAGCCAGCGTCGCTCAATCTCTGAGCAAGAGCATTAAAGCGGAGAGTCGGTGGCGTTCTCATGTCGATTGCTGCCAACGGTCTCTCGCGGTCAAAAAGACAGCCTCTACCACGTACAAACATACTCACGTCTATTTCAGTCCAGGGTTGCAAATCCGTCTCCAACTTTGCAACTTTCTCACGCAATTCCAGTATCAGTGCAGATTGAGTTGGACCCGTGCCTATCAGATTTCTCACAAGGCTTTCCAGAGCGAGCAGCTGTATTACGTCGTTTTCCCAGCTATACCCGTTCGTATAAGCTATTCTCTTTCCGGTACGCCCGCGTCCTAGGGCGCGATCATAGTCAGAATCCCTACATACCGTGATCGTGTCTATGTTAAGAACAGAGATATCATAAGATATCGCATCAATATTCTCCTTACCGCCAATTGACTTAAAATGAAATCTTTTGTCGATGCCATATGTGCTCACAATTGAACTCCAATACATCGTATCAAGAGTGCCATCCTGCCCGGCCGCCACCACCGCTTCCCTATACGCCAGGGACGGTCCGCCTTCACAAAAGACAACGACATCTACACCAAAGAAAATATGTAAACTGTGGAGAGCGCTTACCGACCGCCGGAAGATCATTTTATAAGCGACTCCATGTCCACTGCCTTATTCGCCAGTGTGCCAACGATGTCCGGTGAATGCGTAGCCGCTATGAGTTGCGCCTTAGGATTAAGCGCACGAAGGCTGTTTACAAGCTGTTCTTGCCACAACACGTGGAGTGAAAGCTCAGGCTCATCAGCTATGAAAATGGCGGGCATTTCCCGCTGAAGCAACGCTTCACTCATGAGGATTAGCAGTTGCTTTTCTCCACTCGATAGCATCTGAGGCGTCAACGGCTTTCCGCTCCTAGAGTTAAAAATAAGCTCGTTGCTCGGTGAGAAAGACATTTTCTTTCTCTGAAAAAGTTGGTCGGCTATCGATTGAAATTTGTCTCTCTGTCTAAATATCGCCTTCAGTCGATCTTGCAAGCTTTCCCACCTTCTAACAACTTCCTCAATTCGGTAGAGACCTATTCTGAAAATCAACTCCTCCATGGTAAGGCTGTTAGCCTTTTTTCCATCGCCCAACTTATCTCTGTTTTTAATTGCCCTTTCAAGAAAATCGTTTAGAAGTTTACTCGTATCTCTCTGAACGTGAAGTTCGTTGAATATGTTTTTCAATGCCTCACTATACTGCTCAACCAGATATAGGCGATCAGCTTTGAATGGATCGATGTCATCCCGATGCTCGATGAGTGACACAAAAATGTACTCTTGGAAGGCACGAATCTCATCGTCTTTCTGTTTTGAAAGAGTAGCAAAGTAGCGAACGAGGTCATTCGACAACGTCTCCAATTTCTGGTCTACCGACGACTCGAAGGCGCGCTCCTCTCGAGGGCGATCCATTGGCGATGTTCGGTGAATTGAAAGCCAGTTTACGGAAACAAGCTTGCGCAATTCCGGCAAAAGTCCAGCCTGGAATCGATGGTAGTATTCGTAGTAACGAGGGTCATGCTGAAGCCTACGTAGGATCATCTGCTCTTCTGTATCATCCAGCGAAAAGCGAACTTCCTTAGCGTTTAGGCCAGCGGGGACGATGCGATAATCAATAAGTTCAAACGGCCTCTCTTTTTTCCGGGATTTTGTCACGATAATTATTGGTTTCTCGCCCTTGGTCAATGGCGCGAGAGATATTGAAATGCGCCGAAACGGCATTCGGTCTAGTGTTCTGAAATCCGCTGTCAGAGCTGCGGCCAGTAAGTTTATGAAGGTTGTCTTACCGGTGCCGTTTTGGCCGATGAAGAACGTGACTTCGGAATCTATCGGGACTTCAAAGTCATATGTTTCCCAGAAGCCCTCAATGGAAACGCTTGAGATAAGGTGCATGATCTCAGACCTGCAAAGTCAGATGAGTTAGGATAAAGTGATAGGGTCAGCGGGTGCGTTTATTATGATGCACTTATTGCTGGGCGTAAATGCGATAAACGTTCTGTGTAGGAAGGACGGTCGCCGGCTGCGCGTAGATGCTACCGGTCCTCGACGATCCGCAGATAAGCCGCCGTCACGAAGAGCACGATGAAGCCGAACAGGATGCGGCGACCGCCTTCCGGCATCTGCAGGATGGTGAGCAGCGTCGTCAGCACGGTCAGGATCAGCGCGCCGATGATCGTGCCCGTGTAGCCGCCGCGGCCGCCGAAGATCGAGGTGCCGCCGATGACGGCCGCGGCCACCGAAGGCAGCACCAGCGGTTCGGCCAGCGACAGCGAGGGCGCCTTGATCAGGCCGATATAGAGCAGGCCGGTGATGCCGGCGAGCAGGCTGGAGAGGACGTAGAGCGCGGTGATCACCTGCCAGTAGCGCACGCCGGACAGGCGCGCGGCGCGCTCGTTGTCGCCGACGGCGTAGAGCAGGCGGCCGAAGCCGGTGCGGTTCAGCATGAAGACGATCAGCACCGCCACCGGCACGAACAGGAAGAGCGCGTTGGGAAAGCCGTAGGTGAGGCCGGTGCCCAGCCAGTTGAGGAAATCCGGGATTTTCGCGCCGGAGGCGATGACCGTGCGCTGATAGACCTGAAGGAAGCCGGTGCCGATCAGGCTGGTTCCGAGCGTCATGATCAGCGGGTGCACGCGGAAGACGCCGACGCCGATGCCGTTGACGAGGCCGATCAGCACGGCGGGCAGCATGGCCAGCAGGAACGCCACCGCCGGATCCTGGTTGACGATCTGGGTGGCCATGATGAAAGCGCTCATCGTCGCCACCGTGCCGACGGAAAGGTCGATGCCGCCGGTCAGCATCGTCATGGTCTGGCAGCCGGCGAGGATCGCCAGCGGGATGGCGAATTTCGCCGTGTTGGCGATCCAGCGCTCGTTGACGATGCCGGGACGCAGGATCTGCAGGATCACCACGAGAATGATCAAGAGGATGATCAGCGGGATGAGCGGCCGGTCCGCCATGAAGCGCTTCAGGCGGCGGCCGAACGAGACAGGCTGTGGCGTGGTCGCGATGTCGGTCATGGCGTTGCTCCCGCCGGGCGGCTCCGCATGGTGATGAAGGCGCCGAACATCACGACCGCGACCATGATCAAGCCCTCGATGATGGCGGTGACATTCGGATCGATGGCCAGAAGCGTCAGGTCGGTGCGCACCAGCCTCAGCACGAAGACGGCGATGATCGGCCCGAGCAGGCCGCCCTTGCCGCCGCCGAGCGCAACGCCGCCCAGCACCACGGCGGCGACGCTGGCCAGCAGATAAGGCCCGGGGATCGGCGCGCCGATGCCGGTGCTGATGGTCAGCGACAGGCCGCCGAGCGCGGCGAACAGGCCGGAGAGCGCATAGGCGACGATCCTGGTGCGCGCCACCGGCACGCCGCTGCGGAAGGCGGCGAGCTCGTTGCTGCCGATGGCGTAGATGGAGAGGCCGAGCCGCGAGCGCCTGAGCGGAATCCACACGATGCACAGGCAGACGAGGAGCAGCACCAGCGCCTTCGGAACCCAGGCATCGGCCCAATCCGGCAGGCCGGGGATCGGTACGGTGCCGATGACGCTTGCCTTCAGCCATTCGGCTGCGCCGCCGCCGGGCGCTTCAAGCACGAGCAGCGCCGCGCCCTGCAGCACGAACAGCATGGCCAGGGTGACGACGATGTCGGGCACCCGCGTGACGACGATGAGGATCCCGTTCAGCGCGCCGAGCACCAGCCCCATGGCCAGCACGAAGGGCACGACGAAGAGCGCGTATTCCTCGCTGGCGCCGTTCATCATCGAGGCGGCCGTGACGCTGGTCAGCGCCATCATGGCGGCGACCGAAAGGTCGATTCCGCCGGCGATGACGACGATGGTCTGGGCCGCGACGGCGAACGCATAGGGCAAGACCGCCCGAGCGAGCGAGCCGAAGTCGCCGCTGCCATAGCCCGGCTGGATCAGCTTGGTGACGACGAAGAGGAAGATCAGCAGGGCAAAGAGGCCTGCGACCCAGCCCTGATTGCGGAGGAAGCGGCTCATGACGCAGTCTCCGCGTTGGAGCCGGGTTTGACCTCGGCAAGGATGCCGACATCGGCCTTGGCGCCGCGCGGCAGGCCGTAGGCGGCGCGCATCAAGGCTGCTTCGTCGGCTTCTTCCACAGGGAAAGTGTCGACGACGCGGCCGCCGAAGATGACGATGACGCGGTCGCAGACGCGCTGCACCTCTTCCATCTCGGAGGTGTAGAACAGTATCGACTTGCCCTGGCCGGCGAGCTCGCGCAGCAGCTTGTAGATCTCCTGCTTGGTGCCGACATCGATGCCGCGCGTCGGATCGAAGCAAAGGATGGTGCGGGCGTTGGCCGCGATCCAGCGGGCGATGGTCACCTTCTGCTGGTTGCCGCCGGAAAGGCGCTGCACCTCGCCCTGCGCGCGGGTGTCGATCTGCAATCTGCCGATGGCGCCGGAAACCACCACCTGCTCGCGCCGCATTCGGATCGGCCCCCATTTGCGCAGCGCGGCGCTGAAGGGCAGGGCGATGTTCTCACGCACCGAACGCTGCATGGCCAAAGCCTCGGTGCGGTCGCCCGGCACATAGGCGATGCCGGCCTTGATGGCGTCGCTCGGATGCGAGAATTTCACCGGCGCGCCGTCGACCTCGATGCTGCCGCCGGTCGGGCGGATCGAGCCGGCAAGCGCTGCGAAGAGCTCGTCCTGCCCTTGGCCCTCGAGCGCGAAGACGCCGGCGACCTCGCCGTTGGCGAGATCGAAGGAGACGTCGTTGAGCTTGGTGCCGAGCTGCAGGTTGCGGACCGACAGGCGCGGGCGGCCGCCGCCGGCAACCGCCACCTCATTCGCCGCGCGCGCGGCGACGCGCGTCTTTTCGATGCGGGTGCCGAGCATCATCTCGACTATTCTTTCCTCGATGCCCGGCTCGATGTCGACGACGCCGACCGTGGCGCCGTCGCGCAAAACGGTCGCGCGGTCGCAGAGCGCGGAGATCTCGACGAAACGGTGCGAGATGAAGATGACGGACCGGCCGGCGTCGCCCTGGCGGCGCACGACTTCCAGCACCTTCTCGGCAAGGTTCGCCGGCAGCGCCGCGGTCATTTCGTCGAGGAGAAGCACGTCGGGTTCGACGGCAAGCGCGCGGGCGAGGTCGAGCACGCGCAGGATGGCCAAGGGGATATGGCGGGCCGTCTCGCGGATATCGAGGTCGGGAATGCCGAGCTCGCGCACCCAGGCGCGGAAGGGCTCGACCGGCGTGCCGGTAAGCCGCAGGTTGGACAGGACGTCGAGGTCGGGGATCAGCGAAGGTTCCTGGTAGACCGGCAGCAAGCCGGCGCGGCGGGCGTCGGCGGGCGAGCGGACATCGAGCTGCTGGCCGCGGATCAGGATGCGCCCGGCGTCCGCCTTGATGGCGCCTGTCAGGATCTTCACCAGCGTCGACTTGCCGGCGCCGTTGGCGCCCATCAGCGCATGCACCTCGCCCGGCAGCACGGACAGCGAGGCGTTGCGCAGCGCGGCGACAGCGCCGTAGTTCTTCGCAACGCCGGTGGCGTCGAGGAGGGGATTTTGTGGCAACGGGTTTGTTGTCAAATCGTGTGGTTCTCGTTCCAAAAACCGATGCAGGCCGCGGCTGACCTCCCCCTTCTCCCCTTGTGGGAGAAGGTGTCGCCGAAGGCGAGGGGTGTTCCAGTGGAGTGAGACGTTGGCGTTCCCTGGAACACCCCTCATCCGTCTCGGCGCTACGCGCCGATCCACCTTCTCCCACAAGGAGAGAAGGCAGAAGAGGGTTTCGGCGCTTATTCGCCCGGGCCCTTGCAGGCCACGATCTGCTCCTTGGTGTAGGTCGTCCAATCCGGGATCGAGATCGAAACCGGCCATTCGGGGCTGAGCGAGGGGTCGACGACGCTCTTCAGCTTGGCCTTGCCTTCTTCGGTGGCGTTCTCCCAGAGCTGCGGCTGCACCAGAACGGTCTGCTGCGCGGGCTTCTTGCCGTCGAGGATCTGCAGCGCCAGCGTCACGCCGGCGCCGCCGATCGAGCCGGGATTGGTGACGGCCGCACCCACCAGGCCCTTGACCGAGCTCAACTGACCGACGAAGCCGGCATTGTCGGCGCCCACGACCGGAACCATCGGCGCCTGCTGCTCGACCAGCGCATCGACGATCACATTGTCGATGCCGGAGGTCCAGATGCCGTTGATGGGGGTGCCGGTGGCGAGGAAGGACAGGATCTGCTGCTTGGCCTGGTCCTGCTGCCAGCCGGTGAAGACTTCCTGCGCGACCTTCACGTCGGGGAATTCGGCCAGCGCCTTCTTGAAGCCTTTGTCGCGATCAGAATCGGCCGAAGCGCCGGCGGCGCCGCGCATGTAGAACACCTCGCCCTTGCCGCCCATCTGCTGGAACAGCCACTTGGCGCCGAGATAGGCGTACTCTTCCTGGTTGTTGGAGATGATGTAGGCGGACGGCTCGGTCACCGCCTGGTCGACGGCGACGACGACGATGCCGGCCTTGGTGGCTTCCTCGAGGCCGGCCTTGATGCCCGCCGGATCGGCCGGATTGACGACGATGGCGTCGACCTTGGCGCTGATCAGGTTGCGGATGTCCTCGAGCTGGCCGGCGGCGTCGGTGTTGCGGTGGGCGATGTTGAGCTTCGCCACCTCGCCGGAAGCGAGCGCCTGCGCCTTCATGGCGCAGATCATTTCCTCGCGCCAGCCATTGCCCTGGACGGTGTTGGAAATGCCGATCGTGTACTTGCCGGCGGCGGTCGAAACGCCCGCCGAAGCAAGCAAGGCGGCGCCGGCCAGCAGCGAGGCCACGGTCAGATGTCTTTTCATGTCAGTACTCCTCCACATTGATCTTTCAGTTCAGTTCGATTTTTTCAGGTTAGTTCCTGGGGCGCCAATGCCACCGGCGCCAAGCTTTTCGTCATTTGATGAAGGGGCGCAGCACGTCGCGGGCCAGCAGGAAGCCGCGCTTGACCTTTTCATCCGTCCCCTCGAAGCGCCGGTCCTCATGCTCGACGATGACCGGCCCGTCATATCCGGCCCGGTAGAGGCCCGAAAAAATCCTGCTCCAATCGATGTCCCCAAGTCCCGGCATGCGCGGCACCTGCCAGCCTATGCCAGCCGAAAGGATTCCGCGCTCGTACAAACCATCATGATCAATCATCAGGTCCTTGGCATGCACATGCAGCATGTTTGCGCCGAACTCGCGGATGAAGCGCTCCTGGTCGATCATCTGCCAGACGAGATGCGAGGGGTCGAAATTCATGCCGACATCGCCGCCCCAGGCTTCCAGGATGCGGCGCCAGACATAGGGCGAGTAGGCAATGTTGTGCCCGCCCGGCCATTCGTCATAGCTGAAGATCATCGGGCAGTTCTCGAAGGCGAGCTTCACGCCATGCTCGCGGGCATGGGCGATGATCGCCGGCCAGATTTTCTGCGCATCCTCCCAATTGGCATCGACATGCTTCGAGGCGTCGCCGCCGCAGAAAGTGTTGACTAGGGAGACACCCATGCGGCTCGCCAGCAAAATCACCTTCTTGAGATGGTCGATCACCGCCTCGCGATGGGCCCGGTCGGGATGGAGCGGATTGGGATAGAAGCCGAGACCCGAGACGGCCAGGCCCTTGCCGGCAAGCTCGTCAGCGATGTCCCTGGCTTCAGCGGCCGAGGCATCCACGTCGATATGGCTGGTGCCGGCATAACGGCGGCTGGCGCCGGAAGCCTTCGGCCAGCAGGCGATTTCCAGCGCCTCGAAGCCGGCCGAGCGCGCCCAGTCGGCGACCTCGCCGAGCGGCGTATCCGGAAACGGTGCTGTCAGCAGTCCAAGCTTCATGATCCCTCCCAGGTTCTAACTATGCAGATCGCGCCGGCTGCTTCAACCGCGCATCGGTTGGCCCAGCGCAGACTTGTCCGATAAACCCCATCGGATCGTTCGAGAGCAGGCCATCGAGCCCGGCGACAACATGAGCGCGGAATGTCGCGTTGGCGGCCAGGGACGGGTCGAAGATGGCGTCGATGGCGAGGATCGCATCGGCGAGCGCCTTGCTGTCCGAACCGATGCGGTTGGCAATGGCGGCAATCTTGTCGGCAAACGGATCGGACACCTGCCAGGCGCGGCCGAAGCGGGTGGAAGCCTTGATCAGATAGGCCATCCAGCCGGCGACCGGCACCGAGAGGAGCGCGATGCTCCCGCCCTTCGCCAGGCGGTCGCGAATCGGGTTGAGCAGGCGCTGCACGATCTTCTGCGAGCCGTCGGTGGCGATCTGGTGGTTGCGATGGCGTATCGCCGTGTTGGTGAGGCGGGACAGACTCTGCTCGACATAGGCGGCCGGCGCGATGCCGGGCACCGGCATCAGCGTCGGTAGTGTTTCCTCGGTGAGCATGCGGCGGACGAAACGGGCCAGAAGCGGGTCGGCGATCGTCTCGAACGTGTGCTCGAAGCCGCCCAGGACGCCGAGATAGCTGAGCGTCGTCTGGGCACCGTTCAGCACGCGCATCTTGAGATGCTCGAATGGCGTGACGTCGTCGACCAAGGTCGCGCCGACAAGATCCCAGCGCGGCACGCGCCCGGCGAAGCGGTCCTCGATTACCCATTGGCGGAAGCGCTCGCCCACCACCACGGCGTCGTCGCGATAACCGAAACGTTGCTCGATCGCGTCGACATCGGCTTCGGTCGTCGCCGGCGCGATGCGGTCGACCATGGCCGAGGGGAAGGCGGCATTGGCTTCGATCCAGTCCGCCAGCTTGCCGCCGCGGCGTTCGGCGAAGGTGCGCACGACATTGCCGAGGATGACGCCGTTCGTGGGGATATTGTCGCAGGAGAGCAGCGTCACCGGCCGACCATGGGAGGCCATGCGCAGCTCCAGCGCGCGCGCCAGGATGCCGGGCACGCTGCGCGGCGCCTCGGGGTTGGCGAGATCGTGGACGATATCGGGATGGTCGAGGTCGAGAGCGCCGCTCGAGGGGATGTGGCAATAGCCTTTCTCGGTCACCGTCATCGTGACCATCTCGATCTCGGGCGAGGCGAGCACGTCCAGCGCCGGCGCTGCGCTTTCCTGGCTGTCGACGACGCGCACGATGCTGCCGATGACGCGCGCCTCGACCTCGTCGTTCTGGCGGATGAGGCGCGTGTAGAGGCCGTCCTGTTTGCCAAGCGTCTCGGCAAGCAGAGGCGGGCGGATGTTGATGCCGACCAGCCCCCAGCGGCCGAAATCCTTCGCCAGCAGATCGTCGGTGTATTCGGCCTGATGGCAGCGGTGGAAGGCGCCGACGCCGATATGGGCGATCCCGGGCTTGAGTGCCGCGCGATCGTAAGCCGGCTTGCGAACCTGGGACGGCAAGTGGCCGAGCAGGGCAGGGCTGAGCTTTTCGGCACTCACCGGTTGGCTCCGATCACCCATTGCTCCTGGTCGACCAGTGCGCCGGTCATCGGGCCGGCAACCTCGGAAAGCAGGAAGACGGCGAGGTTGGCGATGTCGGTCACGGAGAACAGGCGGCCGAAGGGTTGCGTCGCATTGGCCGCGTCGAGCCAGCCCGGACCCTGGCCGAGCGTCTCGGCCTGCATGACGCGCTCAGCGGGCGTGTCGGTCCAGCCGACATTGATGCCGTTGACGCGGATACGGTCGAAGCGGTGCGCGTTGGCCGCGTTCTTGGTCAACGTCGCCAGCGCGCCCTTGGTGGCGGAATAGACGGCCAGCTCCGGCGAGCCGCAATGCGCGTTGATCGACAGGATGTTGACGATCGAGCCGCCCTGACCGCGCTTCTTCATGTCGGCGATCGCCGCCTGCATCAGGAAGAAGGGGGCGCGGGCATTGACCGCAAACAGCGATGCCCAGTCGTCGAGGCTGGCATCGACGAAGGAAGCGCGGTCGGTCAGGCCGGCGGCGTTGACGAGGCCGTCGATGCGGCCGAAGCGTTTGGTGCAGGCCTCTGCGAGCCGCGCCGGGGCTTCGGGATCGCCGAGATCGGCAGCAGCGAAGGCGGCAGGGGTGCCCAGGGCCGCCAGCTCGGCAGCAACCGCGTCGCCGCGCTTCTGGTCCCGCCCGGTGATCAGCAGGCCGGCGGCGCCGGAGCGCGCGGCGATCTTGGCGACCGCCCGGCCGATGCCTTGCGTCGCGCCGGTGACCAGCACCACCTTGCCGTCGAGACGAACCTCCATTCCTCCTCCCGGAACAAAGTTTCCATTTTTTCAAATATGGAACGACAATTCCCGTTAGTCAATCGCGCCAATCAAACCGTCCGCCGCGCGACGACGCCATGGACCAAGGCCATGCCGACGGCGAGCGAAGCGGCGAGCGAGCGGAAACCGCCAAAGTCCTGCTCAACCACCTCCAGCCAGGTGTCGGAGAGTTTTGCCAGCGGCGAGAAGGTGCTGTCGGTGATGGCGAGAATGCGCGCCTTGCGCTCATGCGCGACTGCGACGAGGTCGGGCGTGATCGAATTATAGGGGCTGAAGGAGACCGCCAGCACCGCGTCGCGCGGCGTGATGCAGCCAACCTGGTCGAGCGCGGTCGAGCCGACATTGTCGACCAGCACGTTGCGCACGCCCTGCTGCGACAGCGTCAGCGACAGATAGGTGGTGACGGGGAAGGCGCGCTTGCTGCCGATGACATAGATCAGCTCCGCGGCCGCCAGATGATCGACCATCGTCTCGAAAGCGGCGATATCGAGATCGTTGCCGATGCGGCCGAGCGAGGCCTGGCAGGCGCCGATCATGCCGTTGAGAAAATGCAGGTTTGCATTCGGCTCCCCGACCTTGTCCTGGGTGCCCTGCGTATCCGGCCAGGAGCCCTTCATGCGGTCCTTGAACAGGAGCTGGAAATCGGAAAAGCCGGAATAGCCGAAGATCTGCGCGAAGCGCACCAGGGTCGAGGGCTGCACGCCGGCCTGGTCCGCCACCTGCGCGATCGTGCCAAGCGCCACCTCGCTCGGATGCTGCCAGAGGAAGATCGCCACCTGGCGAAGCCGTTTCGGGAAATGCACGGTTCCCGACGCAAGCACCGCCCGCAGCTCCTCGTAGGTTTGCGGCTTTGTATAGCCAAGTGCTGCCAGTGATCGGCTCCGCTTTCTCGCCGCCGTCTCCAGGCTATGGGTGGACGGCTCGTCGGCCGCCTTGCCGCGGCCGCTCATAGGATATGCCTCATCGTGACCCCAACCATCGGATGCGTCATCCGATCCCTGCCCTCCGGCCCCGGGCCATCAGATGGACCGAGCGTAAAAAGCTAACGCGGCACAATCGTTTTACAAAACAAAAAATAGAAATATCATTCGAAAACAACCGTCGCCGGTCACGGCATCCGCACCGACCGGCATATCGACCTTGGGAAGGATAATCGCAATCATGGTCTATGCAACCGCCGATGGCACGTCGCGTCAACGCCTGCGGGTCGGCATGGTCGGAGGCGGCCGCAACGCCTTCATCGGCGCCGTGCATCGCCTCGCCATGCGGCTCGACGACCGGATCGCTCTGGTCGCCGGCGCATTGTCCTCGGATCCGGAGAATGCCGCCGCCTCCGCGGCGGAGATCGGCATCGCGCCGGAGCGCAGCTATGCCGACTACCACGTCATGGCGAGGGCCGAAGCTGCACGGCCAGACGGCATCGAGGCCGTGGTCATCGTCACCCCCAACCATCTGCACGCGCCGATCGCCACCGCCTTCCTCGAGGTCGGCATCGACGTGATCTGCGACAAGCCGCTGTCGACGACGCTTGCCGAGGCTGAAGCGCTGGTGGCGCTGACCAAGGCCAAGAAGCGCCGATTCGTCGTCACGCTCAACAACACCGGCTACGCCATGGTGCGCCAGGCGCGCGAAATGGTGGCGGCGGGCGAGCTCGGCCGGATCGTGTCGGTGCATGGCGCCTATATCCAGGACTGGCTGACCAAACCGATCGACGCCGAGGGCCAGAAGCAGGCTGAATGGCGCACCGATCCGGCGCGCGCCGGCCAGTCGGCGGTGCTCGCCGATATCGGCGTACATGCCTTCAATCTGGCAAGCTTCGTGTCCGGTTTCGAGGCCGAGGCGGTTTCCGCCGATCTGTTCACCGCCGTGCCCGGTCGTCGCCTCGACGACAACGCGCATGTGCTGCTGCGCTGGGCGGGCGGCGCGCGCGGAACCATCCTCGCCAGCCAGACCTCGCCCGGCCACTACAACGATCTTTCGGTGCGTATCTATGGCGAGAAAGCCGGCCTCGAATGGTCCGGATCACGGCCGGAGGAATTGCGATTCTCACCCTATGGCGAGGAAACGCGCACGCTGGTGCGCGGTGGCCACGGCTCGACGGCGGAAGCCCGGCGTGTCTCGCGCATGCCGGCCGCGCATCCGGAAGGCTATATCGAGGCCTTCGCCAATTTCTACCGCGACGCAGCGGACATCATCCGCGCGCATCGCGCGGGTGGTGCGGTCGATGCGGCGCGGGCAGCACAAGTGCCCGACGTTGTCGACGGCGCTCGCGGCGTGAAGTTCGTCGCCGCGGCGGTGGAGTCGAACGCGGCTGGAGGGGCGTGGATGCCGGCGAGATTGGCGCAGACACGTTAATGATAGTATCGATTGTCGATTGGCAGGACATTCGCCCGACTGTATTCGACGACGATGAACAAATCCGACGTCTTCCTTGCCGCCAGCTTAGGATGCCTTGCTCTTGCGGCAGCTGCGTTCGCGGCGCCGCAAGCTTTTCGGGGCAACAATGCCAAGGAAGTGGCGCAATGCACGCGCCTCATCAAAACCTTCAGCGACACCGGCGATTGGCCAGATGCGGGTGCTCCTGAGTATATCCGCTACGACAAGTGTTATTATCTGATATGCGGCGGAACCGAGACCGAGGCTTGATCGTGCTCGATCGCGCTACCCCTTGATCGCCGACCCGACGATCGAATCGACGAAGAAGCGCTGCAGGAAGACGAAGAGCACCAGCGGCGGCAGCACCGCGAGCGTGGCGCCGGCCATTACCAGGCCGGTGTTGACGGCGCCGCGGTTGTAGCTGAGCAGCCGGCTGAGGCTGATGACGATCGGATAGGCGTCGGCATTGCCCTGGAGCACGGTGAGCGGCCACAGATAGCTGTTCCAGTGATAGACGAAGGCGAAGAGCGCAAGCGCCGCGATCGCCGGCGCAATGCTCGGCGCGACGATCTTGAACAGGATGAGGAGCTCGGACGCGCCGTCCATGCGCGCGGCGTCGATGAGGTCGTCAGGCACGCCGGCGATGAACTGGCGCATCAGGAAGATGCCGAAGGCGTTGGCGAGGTTGGGCACGATGATGCCGGCGAGGCTGGCGCTCAAGCCGATCGAGCCGACCATGCGGTAAAGCGGGATCAGCGTCACGATCGGCGGCAGGAACATGGTGGCGATCAGCAGGGAGAAGAGCAGCGAGCGGCGGGGGAAGGAGCATTTGGCGAAGGCGTAGCCGGCCATCATGCTCGTCACCAGGATGCCGGCGGTGGTGACCGTGGCGATGACAAGCGAATTCCACATCGAGCGTCCGACATTGACGACGCCGGCGACCTTGTCATAGGCCTCGAGCGTCGGCGTGCGCGGGATCCAGACCGGCGGCACCTGCATGGTCTCGGCCGGCGTCTTCAGGCTGGACAGCACCATCCAGGCGATCGGGAAGGCGGAGGCGACGGCGACCAGAAGCATTGCGGTGGCAAGCAGCGCCTTGCGGCCCGAAGGACGCTTGCGAGACAGCGATCGGGCAGCCGCGCTCATTCGCTGTCCTTGCGGTTGACGAAGGCAAACAGCGCCGAGACGCAGACGATCAGTGACAGCATCAGCATCACCGCCATGGCCGAGCCCAGTCCGCCCTGCGCGCGTTCGATGCCGACGCGGCGGATATGGTAGGTCAGCACATTGGTCGAGCCGACCGGCCCGCCTTGGGTGATCAGCGCCACCGGCTCGAACACCTGCACCGCGTTGATGATGGCGATGACGGCGCTGAACAGCAGCGTGCGGCGAAGCAGGGGCAGGGTGATGAAGCGGAACTGCTCGCGGCCGTTGGCGCCGTCGAGCGTCGCGGCTTCATAGAGGCTGCCCGGAATCTGCGTCAGCCCGGCGATGGCCAATACGGTGAAATAGCCGACCTGCTGCCAGACATTGAGGAGCACGATCGAGATCAATGCCGACCGGGGCGAGGAGAGCCAGGGTTGCGGGCCAATGCCGACCAGCCAGAGCAACTGGTTGAGCGGACCCTCGCTCGGCGAATAGAGCTTCGACCAGACCAGCGCCACGGCGATCATCGGCACCATGTAGGTCGAAAACAGCACCGTGCGCAGCGCCGTGCCGCCGGCGACCTCGCGCTGATAGACCAGCAGCCCGAAGACGACCGACAGCGGCAGGATGAGGACGACCGACAGCGCGGTGTAGATCGCGGTGTTGAGGAGCGCCGTCTTGAAGTCGCGGCCGACCGAGGTGGGGCCGAAGATCTCGTGGAAATTGCCGAGGCCGACGAAGCTGGCCTCGGAAAAGGGCGTCTGCGTCGACCAGTCCTGGAAGGACAGCCAGATGGTGAGCAGCATCGGCAACAGCACGAACACGCCGATCAATGTCACGGCGGGCGCAAGCATGATGCCCGCCGAGGCACTAAAAGCTTTGGCCATTCACCTGCTTCCGGTCAGCGACCCGAACTTACTTGGCGGCGCGCTCCAGGATCGACGTGGCGTCGGCCTGAGCGTTCGCCTGCGCATCCTTGGCCGAGACCTGGCCATACTGCAACGCCTCGAGCGTCTGCTGGAGGGATTCCGAGAACTCCTGGCCGCCGAGCACGACCGGGAAAGGCCGCGCATCGGCGAGCACGGAGACATAGCCGGACAGGAACTCCGAGCCGAGCTTGTCCTTGTGCGCCTCGATGTCGGAAGTGCGTGACGGCAGGATGCCCATCGACATCAAAATGTCGGACATGGCCGATGCGCCGTTCTTGCCCGATTTCGGGCTGTTCAGCCAGGCCAGGAATTCCCAGGCCGCTTTCTGCTCGGCCTCGCCGGCCTTGGCATTGACGACCGTCATCCAGGAATAGGAGATCGAATGCGGCTTGTCGCCGCTCGGCCCCACCGGGATCGGCGCGGTGGCGACTTGCGAGAACTTGTCGCCCATGCCGGTCTTCAGCGCGCTCTCCCACCAGTTCGCCATGATGATCATGCCGGTTTTGCCGGAGACGAAATTGTCGAGGAACGGACCGGTGGTGTTGGCGTCGGCCGTCGCCATCGCCGGATTGCTCACGCCGGACTTTATCAAGTCTTCATAGAGCGCGAAGGTCTCGCCGGCCTGGGGACTGTCCAGCGCCGGCTTGCCGTCCTTGACCAGGTTGCCACCATTGGAGACGAGCAACGAGGCGAAAGGATGGACCACGCCCGCCGCCCATGAGTTGATCATGCCGAAACCCTGCTGGCCCTTGTCCTTGTCGGTCAGCTTGGCGGCGGCATCCTTGAATTCGGCCCATGTCTTGGGCGGGGCGGCGATGCCCGCTTTTTTGAACAGTTCCTTGTTGTAGTTCAGCGCGTAGACGTCGATTTCGTTGGGGATGCCGTAGAGCGTGCCGCCGACAGAAGCGGCACTGACGACGCCGGCCGGCCAGGCGCTTTTCACCTCATTGGCGACAGCGTCGGGGGCAGGGGCGACCAGCTTGTCCCTCGCCAGTTCCGGCAGCCACAGATCGTAGATGCCGCCGATCGTCGGACCGTCGGAGGAGCCGCCCTGCGAGCGCAGCGTGGTCAAGAGATCCCCGAAAGGAACCGCGCGCACGGTTACGGCGACATCCGGATGAGTAGTGGAAAAAACCTTCGCCGCCGCTTCGAGCAAGGCCACCGTCTCCGGCGACCAGTGGGTCAGGTAGGAGATGTTCACCGATTGCGCCCAGCCGGTCGCGGGCAGCGCGACGAGCGCCGCGGCGAGAGCCAGCTTCGAGATCCGGGCAAGCGACATTGGCATCCTCCACAAAAGTCGCGACACGAGCGATGACGTTATGACAAGTTCAAGCGCTGGCGCAAGCCTGAACCTACGAACGTTCCGTTGGGCGTGAGTAGCCGAAAATCCTCCACATGGTCAAAGGTAGCCAATTTACGTTTCAAAATAAACATTTACATCTCGATAACGCATTGACCGGCCAGTGGTGGGCAATCGTTCGCGGCTTTGAGGCTCTTGCGAGATGCATCATGTCGTTATAATGACTTTTCGCAAAAGCAGACGACTCTCTTGAATGCCTCAGAACCGAGAAAATGGGAGAACTGGCAATGAGCATGCTTTCAATCCACCGGCGCGCGGCGCTCGGGCTGATCGGCGGCCTCGCCGCTGTTTGCGCGGGCGCGCTTTCGACGCTGCCGGCCCGCGCCGACTCCACCGTGACGCTGTGGAGCTGGCGCACCGAGGACGAGGCCGCAATGCATCGTATCTTCGAGGCGTTCGAGAAGAAGAATCCCGGCATCAAGGTCGACATCCAGTTCACGCCCGACGCCGATTACCAGAACCGCCTGAGCACGGCGCTGCGCGGGGGGCGCGGACCCGATATCGCGCAGCTCAAGGCCTATGGCGAATTGCAGCCTTTCATCGAAGGCGGCTATCTCGACGCGCTCGACGACAGCGTGGCGGAACTGAAGAACATGCCCGACGCCGCCCTTGGCGGGGCGCGCGGCCGCGCCGACGGCAAGCTCTACGGCGTTCCCTATTCGGTGCCGATGATGGGCGTCTTCTACAACGAGGATATCTTCGCTGCGCAAGGCATCGACATTCCGAAGACCTACAAGGACTTCGTCGCCGCCTGCGAAAAGCTCAAGGCGGCAGGCATCACGCCGATCGCCAATGGCGGCGCCAACGGCTCGGCCTGGGAATTGGAGATAGGCGTCGGCGTTATCGGGCCGACGCTCTACGGTCCGGGCTTCTATGACGAGATGATGAGCGGCAAGGCGACCTTCGAAGATCCGCGCTATGTCGCGGCGCTGAAGCGCTTCGCCGAGCTGAAGCCATACTATTCCGATGGCTTCGCCGGCATCGACTACACCACCGCCACGCAGCAGTTCATCGGCGGCAAGGCGGCGATGTTCTTCGGCGGCTCGTTCGAGAACGGCAGCTTCAAGTCGCAGAACCCGAAGCTGAAGTTCTCGATCTTCCCATTCCCGGCCGACGACGCCTCGACCAAGCTCTACACCTCGGCTTTCTCGGACGGCTCCTACGGCCTCGTCTCGGAAAGCCAGAACAAGGAGGCGGCCATCAAGGTGCTGAACTACATGGCCTCGGCCGAGTTCGCCCAGGCCTTCGCCGACGAGCTCGGATGGCCGCCGGCCCGCACCGACGTCACGGTGAAGGATCCGGTGCTTGCCAGGATGATGGAGATGGCGAAGAACTCGACGCCGTATCTCACGCTGGTCGGCTTCCGCTGGCAGACGCCGACCGCGTCGTCGGTGCTGCAGTCCGAGATCATCGACATGGTCGAAGGCAATGTCGCGCCCGAAAAGCTGGCGGCCGACATGCAGGCCGCCGTCGCCACCTGGTTCAAGCCCAAGCAGTAAGGAGCGCCGGCCGCTCTTGTCAAAAAGCAGGAGCATGATGTCGTCCGAAAACCGCTTCACACTTTTCGGCATCATGCCCCAGCCGGCCGGCATCTCTGCCCCACAGAACGCAGCGCATGACCAAGCTTCGCCGCACGACCAGCCTCCAGCGCACGCAGCAGCGCATGGCGGTGCTGTTCATCCTGCCGGCCTTGGCCATCTACGGGCTGTTCGTGCTCTACCCGCTCCTGTTGTCGCTGTGGGGCAGCTTCTTCACCTGGAAGGGGCTGCGCATGCAGGAGTTCGCGGGGCTCGCGAACTTCTCGCGGCTGTTCGTGTTCCCGAGCGGCGCGCGGCTCTACGGCGCGCTCTGGCACAATGTCGCATGGTTCTTCGGCATCATGCTGCTGCAGAACGGGCTCGGGCTTTTGTTCGCCTGGCTGCTTTTCCTGCGCGGCAGGGGCGCCGCCTTCTTCCAGTCGGTGTTCTTCTTCCCCGCCGTGCTCAGCCCCGTCATCGTCGGCGCGCTGTGGCGGCTGCTGCTCGCGCCCGGCGGCATCGTCGAATGGGCGCTGAACGGCCTTGGCCTGCATCAGGGCAGCCTGACCGTGCTCGGCAACAGCCACACCGCGCTCGGCACGCTGATCGCCGTCGATGCCTGGAACTGGATGGGGCTGCCGGTGCTGATCTACACGGCAGGTTTGCGGCAAATTTCGCCGCAGGTGTTCGAGGCGGCGAAACTCGACGGCGCCGGCAATGCGCGCATGCTGTTCTCCGTCGCGCTGCCTTTGCTGATGCCGGCGCTCGGCACGCTGACGACGCTTTCCTTCATCAACACCTTCAACCAGTTCGACATCGTCTACGTGATGCAGGGCGTGCAGGGCAATCCGAGCTACGCGACCGACACGCTGGTGACTTATTTCTACCGGCTGGCCTTCGGCGCGGAAGGGGCTGTGGGCATCACCGACATCGGCCTGGCGCTGGCGCTGGGCACCATGCTGTTCCTCGTCCTCAGCATCGGCACGCTGTTGATGCTGCGCTTCTTCGACAAGCGGACGGTCGAGCTATGACCACACTCGCCATTCCACAGAAGCTGGCGCGGCTGCCTGGTTGGATTGTCCTGCTGGTGTGGACGGCGGCCGTGCTCTTGCCGCTCTACGTCCTGGTCGTCTCCTGCTTCAAGACGACAGCGGAGATCTACGACAACCGGCTCGGCTTGCCGCGGAGCTGGGCGCTCGACAATTTCGTGCGCGCCTGGACGCGCGCCGATCTCGGCCACAACTTCATCAACAGCCTGATCGTCACCGGCGGCGCGGTGGCCCTCACCATCGTCGTCTCGGCGATGGCCGCCTATCCGCTCAGCCGCTACAGGCTCGGCTGGAACGGTATCATGCTCGGCCTCTTCCTGTCCGGCATCATGCTGCCGATCAGGCTCGCCTCGGTGGAGCTGTTCACGCTGATGCGCGGGCTCGGCCTGCTCGATTCCCTCACCGGGCTGATCCTCGTCTATTCGGCGATCCGCATCCCCTTCGCCGTCTTCATCTTCGCCAATTTCATGCGCGTTTTGCCGTCTGAGCTCGACGAGGCGGCGCGCATGGACGGCGCCGGAGAGACCCGCATCCTGTTCCAGATCGTGCTGCCGATGGTGAAGCCGGCGGTGTCCATCGTCGCCATCTTCACGGCGATCGCGGTGTGGAACGATTTCTTCTTCCCGCTGATCTTCATCTTCGACGACCGCTACAAGACCGTGCCGCTGGCAATCAGCGTGTTCGTCGGACAGTTCCGCACCGATTGGGGCCTGGTGTTCGCTTCGCTGGCGATCTCCATGGCACCGATCCTGATCATGTATTGTTTGCTGGCGCGCCAGATTCGCGAGGGCGTCGGCGCCGGGGGAGGCATGAAATGATCGAGGACAAGATCTATGCCGCGCGCTCGATCCTGGTCGTCGGGGCGCATGCCTTCGACGCCGAGGTCATCGCCGGGCCTCTTGCGGCGGCCGCCGCCAAGAATGGAACCCAGGTCACCTTCCTGCATCTGTCGATGGGCGAGCAGGGCCATCCCTGCCTGATCCCGGAGCACTATTCGACGCAGAAGGAGGACGAGGCGGCGAAGGCAGCGGCGCGGCTCGGCGTTTCCATGCGCAACATGAAGCTGCGTGACGCCTTCCTGCCCAATGACAATGCGACCGCGCTCCAGGTCTGCGATGTCATCCGCGAGTTGCAGCCGGAGGTCGTCATCACGCATTGGCACGGCAGCTGGCACAAGGATCATCGCGCGGCCGCGCATCTCACGCAGACCGGCATTTTCTTCTCGGCTCTGCCGACGCTGAAGCGTCTCCATCCCGCGCATACGCCGCAGCTCCTGCTCTTCGGCGAGAACTGGGAGGACGACGAGGGCTTCCGGCCCGAGCATCTCGTCGACGTCAGCGTTGGCTTCGACGCCTGGCACGAGGCGGTGACGGAGTATGAGCTGGCGCGGGGCCTAAGCAGCTTTCCCTATGTCGACTATTACAGCGCGCTCTACCGGCTGCGAGGGTGCCTGCGCGGCACGCGCCACGCGCAGGCCTTCGCGGCGGCCTCGCATTCCTGGAATGCCGGCAGCGGCCTGTTCGCGCCGCCTGCCGGTCGGAGCAGCGAGAGATGACACGGGTTCTCGCCATCGATCTCGGCGGCACCAATCTGCGCGCCGCTGTCCATACGGGCGATCTCGGCGCTCTTGCACCGCAAGTCCACGAGCCGGCACCGACAAGCCTCGACGCCTTCGCCGCGGGCGTTCGCGCGCTTGCGGCCGCCGGCGAAGCCAAAGCTCTCGGGCTCGCGGTCCCCGGTCTGACCGAAGGGTCTGTCTGCCGTTGGATCCCGAACCTGCCCTGGCTCGATGGGGTCGATGTCGCCGCGCTGTTCCCAGGCATGAGCGTGGCGGTCGGCAACGACGCGCAGATCGCGCTTCTGGCGGAAGCGGCCGAGGGCGCGGCCAGGGACGTGTCCGATGCGATCCTGCTGGCCATAGGCACCGGCATCGGCTCGGCGGTGCTGGCCAATGGCCGCATCGTCGCCGGCGCGCATGGCGGCGCCTGCTCCTTCGGCTGGGCCAGCGCCGACATCAAGGACCATGGCGAGGAGCGCAGCGGCTGGCTGGAACGTGTCGCCTCCGGGCGCGCGCTGGACGCCCTTGCCGCACAGATCGGGCTGGCCGACGCCCGCCAGCTGATCGCAGCCGCCAAAGCAGGCCAGCTTGCCGCGCAGTCGCTGCTCGAGGTGCCGGCGCGCCAGCTCGGCACGGCGCTGGCCGGCGCCGTGGGGTTGCTCGATCCGGGTGTCATCCTGGTCTCGGGCGGCCTGGCGGACGCGCTGGACGTGATCGCGCCGCCATTGCTTGCTGCGCTGCGGCGTCAATTGCCGCCGCATCTGCGCGGCATCGAACTTAGGCCAGGAAAATTCGGCTCCCGCGCCGGCCTAGCGGGTGCCGCGCTTGCCGGGCAGGCGGGAAGCGGGTGGAGGCAGATCCGATGAGCGAAGCGAGCTTTCAACAGCCGGACCGCAGGCGGCCGGAGCCGCTCTGGTACCAGGTCGAGGAGGCGATCCGCGCCATCGTCAAGAGCGGCGAGTGGGCGACCGGCGACCAGATCCCGGCCGAGGACCGGCTCTGCGCGCTGTTCGGCGTCAGCCGCATCACACTGCGCCACGCGCTGCGCAATCTGGAGGAAAGCGGGCTGCTCAGGCGCGAGCACGGCAGAGGCACCTTCGTGCGCTCGGCCACGCTGGTCGCCGGCACGCGCGAGCTCACCTCCTTCACCCAGGAGATGGGCAATATCGGCGTGGTGGCCGGCTCGCGCCTGCTCGATTGCAGTCTGACGACGGCGAACGCGGCGGCGGCCGGCGCGCTGGAGATCGAGGAGGGCGATCCCATCGTGCGCATCCGGCGCTTGCGGCTGGGCAACAACGAGCCGATCGGCATCCAGACGGCGCAACTGGCGGCCGCACGCGTGCCGGGCTTCCTCGATGCCGGCCTGCTCAAGGGCTCGCTCTACGAAGCGCTGGAGCGGCAATACGGCATCGTGCCGGTCGAGGCGCGCGAGAACTACCGCGTCGGCGCCGTCAGCGCGGCGGACGCCGAATTGCTCGACCTGCCCGCGGGCAGCCCGGCCTTCGTCGTCGAGCGCATCACCATCGACGAACGCGGCCCGTTCGAATTCACCGTCTCCGTCATGCGCGGCGACCGCTACGAGATACGCTCGACGCTGCGCGCCGGCCGCCTCCCGAACACCAGAAGCTGACACGATCAAACAGGAGTACCGAAGTGTCCGATCTTTACATCCCCCGTCTCGTCGCTCTCATCGAACAGGCATCGAAGGCCAATTCGGAAGCCTTCGGCCAGGCGGCGAACCGTTTCGCCGACACGCTGCAAAATGGCGGGCTGGTCCATCTCTACGGTTCAGGCCATTCGGTCCTGCCGGCGCAGGAAATGTTCCCGCGCTATGGCAGCTTCGTCGGCTTCAACCCGCTGACCGACCCGCGCGTGATGTGGCACAACGTGCTCGGCGCCGGCGGCGTGCGCGAGCTTCTGTGGCTGGAGCGGACGGAGAAATATGCTGAGAAGTTCCTAGACCATCAGCCGCTGAACGAGGGTGATTCCATCATCATCTTCGGCCATAGCGGCCGCAATTCGTCGGGCATCGACACCGCGCTCTATGCCAAGAAGCGCGGCATTTTCGTCGTCGCCGTCACCAGCAAGAACAATCTGGACAAGCCGGCCACGCATTCGTCCGGCAAAAGGCTGGCCGACGCCGCCGACCTCGTCATCGACACCTGCTCGCCGATCGAGGATGCGGTGGTGCCGGTCGAAGGCTGGAGCCGCCCGGTGGCGGGATCGTCGACGGTGCTGGCGATGATCATGGCGCATGAGCTGCTTGCGCGCACCGCCGAGCAGCTGTCGAAGCGCGGCATCGAGCTGCCGGTCTTCGCCTCGCCGACCATCGCGGGCGTGACGCTGCACGACACCGACGTCATCTACGGCGTCTACCGCGAGCGCATGATCGAGGCGCAGAAGAAGCACCTGCCCACCTTCCAGGCGACGATGCGCGGGGAATGACAGTGGCGCGGGAGGGCGTTCGTCGCGCCTCCCGCATGCCTGTCAACGCGGGCGCCGTCCGGACGCGGAATGCTTTGGCGGCGCGTCGTTTTCGTCTGGATTAGGGATCGGCTCCTCGTCGGGCAACCGGTCCGGATCCGGCTCGCGCACCGGCTTCGGCTCCGGGATCGGCGGCGGCGTGGGCACCGGGGTGGGGGATGGGTCCGGATTGGGGAGAATGGCCATCGCGTTTTCCTTCCGCTCTGTGCCCGACAGGCTTTGCTGCGATCCAAAACCGGGATCAGCCGCCCGACCTGAAACGATGATGCGATCGCCGCCCATCGGACGCTTCGCCGGGTGCGATCGGCAGCGCAAGTGGCAGAACGGCCACGCCCGCGGATAGTTCCCACACGATCGCGCCGCGTGATGGCGGCCAGTGGCGATCAAATGATTCCGTGCGCCTGTTTCGGCTCTTGCCGGCGACTGGCCGTGCCTTAGTTCCATTGCCAGCGGGTGGCCAATTGTGCCGATACAGGAGACGGCCGTGAAGCACCAAACCCTTGACCAAATCAACGCCGTTGCCGACGTTCATGCCGAAGCACCGGCTCTCATCGCCAATCGCGCCCAGCGCCTCGAGCGCTGGGCGCAACTTCTCGAACAAAACCCCGGCCGTCGCCTCACGGCGTTGACGGGCACCGAATACGCTACGCCAGACGTGCGTCAAAGAATGCGCACGGACGGATCGGCGATCACCGTCGCTTTCGAGGATCCGATCTTCCGCGCGCAAGGCTTGCGGGACGATACCTACGGAGAAGCCAAACGCTTCTTCGAGATGAGCGACTGGCAGCTGCATGAGGTCGTCTGCCATTGCCATGTCGGCGCCAACATGCCGTCCCGCTGGGCGGCATCGCGCGTGCGCGCGGCGATCTCTCCGGGCGCGGGTATCCTTGCCTGGTTGAGAGCGGTGTTCATGCATTAGCGACGGCCGCGATGCATGCAATCGCGACCGATCAGAAACTCGATGGGAGCGGTGGAGGCCTGACCGGGGTCTCTGCGCTCCCTCTTTAGAGCGTTCACCGTTTCACGGAAACGGCGAACCGCTCTAGCTCTTTGTTCTTACGCAATTCCGGACGGAAAACCGCTCACACTTTTCCTGGAATTGCTCTAGCGATCGATCTCGCCGAAGACGATGTCGAGCGAGCCAATGATCGCCGCGACGTCCGCCACCATATGCCCGCGCGAGAGGAAATCCATCGCCTGGAGATGGGCGAAGGAGGGAGCGCGTATCTTGCAGCGATAGGGGACGTTGCTGCCGTCCGAGACCAGATAAACGCCGAACTCGCCCTTCGGCGCCTCGACCGCCGCATAGACTTCGCCAGCCGGCACGCGGTGGCCTTCGGTATAGAGCTTGAAATGCTGGATCGTCGCTTCCATCGAACGCTTCATGGTGGCGCGCGGCGGCGGCGTGATCTTCCGGTTCGCCGCGGCGACTGGACCCCGGCCATCGGCCGAGCGCAGCTTTTCCAGGCATTGCCGCATGATGCGCACCGACTGGCGCATCTCCTCCATGCGCACCAGATAGCGATCGTAGCAGTCGCCGTGCTTGCCGATGGGGATGTCGAAATCCATCTCCGCATAGCATTCGTAGGGCTGCGCCTTGCGCAGGTCCCAGGCGGCGCCCGAGCCGCGCACCATGGGGCCGGAGAAGCCCAGGCCCCAGGCGTCATCGAGTGAGATCACGCCGACATCGACATTGCGCTGCTTGAAGATGCGGCTGCCGGTAAGCAGGCTATCGAGATCGTCGCAGGCCTTCAGGAACGGATCGCAGAAATCCCATATGTCGTCGAGCAGCTCTTCCGGCAGGTCCTGATGCACGCCGCCGACCCGGAAATAATTCGCGTGCATGCGGGCGCCGGACGCACGCTCATAGAAGACCATCAGCTTCTCGCGCTCGGCGAAACCCCAGAGCGGCGGCGTCAGCGCGCCGATGTCCATCGCCTGCGTGGTGACGTTGAGAAGATGCGACAACAGCCGCCCGATCTCGCAAAACAGCACGCGGATCAATTGGCCGCGCCGGGGGACGGACAGTTCGAGCAGCTTTTCGGCGGCGAGGCAGAAAGCATGCTCCTGATTCATCGGCGCGACATAGTCGAGCCGGTCGAAATAGGGCAGGGCCTGCAGATAGTTCTTGTATTCGATCAGCTTCTCGGTGCCGCGATGCAGCAGGCCGATATGCGGGTCGGCGCGGTCGACGATCTCGCCGTCCAGTTCCAGCACCAGCCTGAGCACGCCATGGGCCGAGGGATGCTGCGGCCCGAAATTGAGCGTGAAGCTGCGTACTGCGGCTTCGGTCATGACGGCCTCCGCAAGAGTGAGGATCGAAGGCAAACCGGGGTCGCCGTTCGGCCGGATCGTACCCCTTGAGCATTTCACCGTTTCACGGAAACGGTGAAATGCTCTATCTCCTTGTTTTTACGCAATTCCTGGCGGAAAACCGCTCACACTTTTCCTGGAATTGCTCTAAAGCGCGTCGCGATCTTTCAGATTCGCTCCCTGCGCTTTAGGTTCTTGATTTTACGCATGTCTTTGTGCCGAAACCGGTTCCCACTTTCGGGAGACATGCTTTAGGTCAGGCCGTCGTCTGGATGATCAGCGTCAGCGTGCCGTCACCGTCGATGTTGGCTGCGACGACCTGCGAGGAATTCAGTCCGTTCGCATGCAGGACCGACGTCGCCTCGGGCGAGGCGTCGACAGAGCTTTGCAGCTTGGCCAGTTCCTTGGCGGTCGTCCTGGTGACTATGGCTTCGGCCTGCGCCTTCACTTCCGCAGGCAGGTCCTCCATCGCCACCACGACGATATTGGTGACATTCTGGGTGGCATCATCCTGACCGGGGTTCTGGCCGGGTTGAGGTTGGCCGGGGATCGGCTCCTGGGCAGGGGGCGGCGCTTGCGGCGGCTGCGGATCGGCGCGCTGGGCGGAAGCCGGCTGCGCCAATGCCATTGCCGACAGCGTCAGGACTATCGTCAACATACGCATCGTCTTTCCTTTCGATCTCGAAATCTGACGACACAACCCCGGGGTCAGGCGATGGTTCCCGGATGGTCGCCGGTGCGGCTGCCTACAGAGCCCGCATCGTCCGGAACGTCACCGAATAGCGATGATGTTCCACGGGCGGAATAGAGTGCTCCCACTCGTTCCGCGCCGGCCCGGCCATGAGATAGACGGATCTGGGCTCGACCTCGATCGTTTCGCGGTCCCATGCCGCGCCGGTCTTGCGGCGCAGCCGGAAGCTGCAGGGCGCGAGCAGGGAAACGCCCGCCACGAGCTCGAAATGGGGCTTGTCCCGGTGCCAGCCTATGCCGGCTCCCGGGCGGTACTCGTTGATCAGCACCTGCGCGAATTCGGCTGCCGGGACGCCCGCGAAGGCGGCAACCTTGGCGCGAAGCGGCAGCAGGAAGTCCGGAATCGGTGGCGCTTCAAGCACCTGGCGGCGCTCGTAGTCGTAGCGCAGGCCGAAGCCGACCACCTGTCTGTTGGCAAGATGGCCATGGAAGTCGAAAGGTTTGAAGGGCAGGCTCCGGATATGACGGACCAGTTCCTGTTCTTCGTCGCGTGCAATCAGGTCCGGCCGGTAGGAGAAGCCTTCGGGTGCTGGCGGGCTTGCAGGCATGCCGAAGAGATCGCCCTGGAAGGCGCGCCCCGTGGTTCGGCTCTTGGCTGATGACATGCGGCTCAGATAGGCAATGAAAGCGCTTCTGCAAGGCGGGTCCAGGCATGGCGGAACCCAGGGGCGCACGGAAGATTAAAGTTGGAAGCAGGAGGTGGCACATGCCTTCCACCGCGATCCAGAATATCCACTACGATCGGTCGAGGCGGGTCCTTTCGGTGTGGTTCGTCCCAACTGGCAAGCGCTATGATTATGAGGACGTCGGACCCGAGGTCTACGCGGCTTTCAAGGCGGCATTCTCGAAAGGGCAATTTTTCAACGAATTCGTGCGCGATCGTTTCAGATACCACCTGGTCGAGCATTGAGGCTGCCATTGAGCGCCCAGCGGGGGCAAGGGCTGGCAGCTGCCGAGGCTGGCTCGCTCGGCGCGGCCAGCCTCGCCGCGGCAGCGGGCGTCCGCGATCAGATATTGAAGGCCGCCCGGCGCGTGGCCGCAGACCGTGCCGGACAAGCTCGTCCTGCGCTCCGGCCGGGTCGAAACCGAAGGCAAGGAAGGGTCGGGCATGACCATCGCCGGGTGTCCCGGCGTGCCTTCGCTCCCCGCTGCTGGGTGCAGCAGACGCCGCTCGCACCGCCCCGGGTGCTTGGACTGATGCTGGGGCGGGAGCCGGAGTTGGAGCTGCCGCATATTTCTGCGAATCGGTGGGAGAACGTTTTCGGACGTCCGAATTGAATCTGGCGGCTGGCGTTCGCCCTGCCGCCGTCAAGCACGCCTGACGCTGGCGGAGTGCCCGCCTGATGGGTTCGCCTCGGTCGATCCGAATGACTCGGCCGCGCCGGCCCTCGGACACGCGATCAAGAGGCGCGGGCTGCGAGGCCTCAAGCTCGATCCCGCGCTGCAGCGGTTCCGCCCCGGCTGCGAGGGCGCCCTGCGCGTCTACGAGAAGGCCGAGATCCTTGGAATTCCCGACACGTTTCAGAAGGGGCTTAACTGGCGCCTAGCGCCCGGCAGCGAGACCACAACACCGGAGCTTCCAGGCAGGGTCGCGCCGGGATCGAAGCGAATGAACATAAGACTGGGCAACGGCAAGGAAAGCACGCCAGAGCGGTTAGGGACGAAATCCTCCTGGACGGTTTGGCTGCCGGCGATCGCTAAAGTTTTAAGAAAAGCAAATCAATTAATACATAAGTAACTCAAGGTCATATTCGCTTATTATGTGATGTTTTCTGTCAATTCTTCGCGCGAATCGACAATGACGTAGATCGATGGGCGTGAGCAAAATGTATTTCTGTATTGGTTGAAGAAATGGTGGAGAATTCCACGGATAAACGCGTAACAGGCTAGGTACCTAAAAGGACCCGCTCAGGCTTGGATTACAGGAAACTGTTGGATGCAACGGTTTCCAGGCGGCCCGCCGATGTCTTGGAGAACAAGTCTTCAAAGGTCTCCGTAGCCGGCGATCGCTTCTACTTGGCTCGAAATCTTGCTCAGGAGGCAATGGACATGGCCGATCGCATCAATTCCAGGACTTTGTCTGGGGATGCGAAGCCTGCCGCGTCATTTTCGCCGGCAATAATTTTAGCCGCAGCTAATTCTAATGGAAGTGATGCAACGTGTTCCATTGTAATGAGCGCGCTGTCAGATGCGTCCCCGATTACAGCGATCTCGCGGCGCCACGCAGCCAGGCATTCACGGGACGGACTGAATCCGGCCGTCGAGCCGCAACCTGGCAAGAAGACCCGGATCCTGACTCTTTTCAACATCGAAGAGCCTGAGACGATCGAACTCGTCCCGAGGGACGAGGGTGGCAAGCTTTGGCTTGGCCATCCCCGTCGGGGCTTGCCGGATTCCCAGTTTTCCAAGGCCAAAGCGGTCGACCAGCTTCTCGGGTCGTCCGCTGCGGCCTCGCCGTTGTCACTGCAAGAAACCAGCACAGGAAACCAATAGGAGCGTGCCATGTCCAAGACTTACAAGCGTTCTCATTTCCTCCTTTCCACCACGGCGTCAATTGCGTTGCTGACAACTATCACAGCCCAGGCAGGTGGCGGGTTGGGTGGTCTTGGTGGTGCGGTCGGCGGCGCAGTAGGCGGCCTCGGCGGCGCAGTCGGCGGCGCGGTGGGTGGCCTTGGTGGTGCGGTCGGCGGAGCTGTGGGTGGTGTTGGCAGCGCGGTCGGTGGCGTCGGTGGTGCAGTCGGCGGCGCGGTCGGTGGTCTTGGTGGTGCGGTCGGCGGCGCAGTCGGCGGCCTCGGCGGCGCGGTCGGCGGAGCTGTGGGTGGCGTTGGCGGCGCGGTCGGCGGCCTCGGTGGTGCCGTCGGCGGCGCTGTGGGTGGCCTCGGCGGCGCAATCGGCGGAGCGGCTGGCGGTGTAAGTGCAGTGGGTGATCACGGCGTAAGTGCGGTCGGCAAATCAGTGAGCGGCGTGACAAAAGGCGTTAGCAAGGCCGTTCGCAACATTCACAAACCTGTGCGTAAGACTGTAGCCGGCCTTGGAAAGTCTGCCCGCAAGACCGCTGGCGCTGTCAGCAAGTCTGCGCGCAAATCAGTGGCCAGCCTTGGCAAATCAGCGCTTAAGAGCGCGGATGCTGTTGGCAAATCTGCGAGGAAGTCAGCGGCCGGCGTTGTTTCGACGGTGGGCGGCGCGGTGGGCACTCTGGATGCCGCTGTGAACGGCCCAATCGGTGTTGCAACTGGTACGCTCAGTGGCACGGTCGGCTCGCTGGCCGGCGCCGTCAACGGTGTGATCGGTGGTGCCGGCGGCATCGGTGGTTCGCTCGGTGGAACGATCGGCTCACTCGGGAGCGCCGTGAACGGCGCGATTGGCGGAGCTGGCGGTGCCGGAGGTACGCTCGGTGGTGCCGTTGGTGCCCTGGGTAATGCGCTGAATGGCGCGGTGGGTGGTGCTGGTGGCGGTGGCTCGCTCGGTAGCACGGTTGGTTCGCTTGGTGGTGCAGCGAATGGTGCGGTCGGCTCGGTGGCCAGCGCCGTGAACGGCGCGATCGGCGGAGCTGGCGGTGCCGGAGGTACGCTCGGCGGCGCGGTTGGTTCGCTTGGTGGCGCTGCCAATGGCGCGGTTGGCGCTTTGGGTAGCGCCCTGAATGGCGCGATTGGCGGAGCTGGCGGCGCCGGTGGCACGCTCGGTGGTGCCGTTGGCGCCCTGGGTAGTGCCCTGAATGGCGCGGTCGGCGGAGCCGGCGGCGTCAGCGGTACGCTTGGCGGCGCGGTCGGTACCGTGGGCACTGCGCTCAACGGCGCGATCGGCGGTGCCGGAGGTGCCGGCGGTACGCTCGGCGGCGCGGTCGGTGCTCTGGGTAGCGCTCTGAATGGCGCGGTCGGAGGAGCCGGTGGCATCGGCGGCTCGCTCGGTGGCACGGTCGGCTCGCTTGGCGGTGCCGCCAATGGCGCGGTCGGCTCGCTGGCCGGCGCCGTGAATGGCGCGATCGGCGGAGCTGGCGGTGCCGGTGGCACGCTCGGTGGCGCGGTTGGCGCCCTGAGCAGTGCCGTGAATGGTGCAATCGGTGGTGCCGGTGGTGCTGGCGGTACGCTTGGTGGTGCCGTTGGTGCTCTGGGTGGCGCCCTGAACGGAGCAATCGGTGGTGCCGGTGGAGTCGGTGGCTCGCTCGGCGGTGCCGCGAATGGCGCGATCGGCTCGCTGGCCGGCGCCGTGAATGGCGCGGTCGGCGGAGCTGGTGGTGCTGGAGGTACGCTCGGTGGCGCGGTCGGTGCCCTGGGCAATGCCGTTAACGAAGCAATCGGCGGTGCCGGTGGCATCGGTGGCTCGCTCGGCGGCACGGTCGGCGCTCTGGGTAGTGCCCTGGATGGCGCGATCGGCGGAGCTGGCGGTGCCGGTGGCACGCTCGGTGGTGCCGTTGGTGCCCTGGGTAATGTGCTGAACGGTGCGGTCGGTGGAGCAGGCGGCGTCGGTGGTACGCTCGGTGGCGCGGTCGGTGCCCTGAGTAGTGCGCTGAATGGCGCGGTGGGTGGTGCTGGTGGCATCGGTGGCTCGCTCGGTAGCACGGTTGGTTCGCTTGGTGGTGCAGCGAATGGTGCGGTCGGCTCGCTGGCCGGCGCCGTAAATGGTGCGATCGGCGGAGCTGGTGGTGCTGGAGGTACGCTCGGCGGCGCGGTTGGCGCCCTGGGTGATGCTCTGAACGGCGCGGTCAGCGGAGCCGGTGGTGCCGGTGGCACGCTCGGCGGCGCGGTTGGTTCGCTTGGTGGCGCTGCCAATGGCGCGGTTGGCGCTTTGGGTAGTGCCCTGAATGGCGCGATCGGCGGTGCCGGAGGTGTCGGCGGTACGCTTGGCGGCGCGGTTGGTGCTCTGGGCACTGCGCTGAACGGTGCGGTCGGTGGCGCCGGCGGTGCCGGAGGTATGCTTGGCGGCGCGGTCGGTGCCCTGGGCAATGCCGTTAACGGAGCAATCGGCGGTGCTGGTGGCATCGGTGGCACGCTCGGCGGCACGGTTGGTTCGCTTGGTGGCGCTGCCAATGGTGCGATCGGCTCGCTGGCCGGCGCCGTAAATGGTGCGATCGGCGGAGCTGGTGGTGCTGGAGGTACGCTCGGCGGCGCGGTTGGCGCCCTGAGTAGTGCGCTTAACGGCGCGGTCGGCGGTGCCGGTGGCATCGGCGGCTCGCTCGGCGGTACGGTTGGTTCGCTTGGTGGCGCTGCCAATGGTGCGATCGGCTCGCTGGCCGGCGCCGTAAATGGTGCGATTGGCGGAGCTGGTGGTGCTGGAGGTACGCTCGGCGGCGCGGTTGGCGCCCTGAGCAGTGCGCTTAACGGCGCGGTCGGCGGTGCCGGTGGCATCGGCGGCTCGCTCGGCGGTACGGTTGGTTCGCTTGGTGGCGCTGCCAATGGTGCGATCGGCTCGCTGGCCGGCGCCGTAAATGGTGCGATTGGCGGAGCTGGTGGTGCTGGAGGTACGCTCGGCGGCGCGGTTGGCGCCCTGAGCAGTGCCGTGAATGGTGCAGTCGGTGGTGCCGGTGGTGCTGGCGGTACGCTTGGTGGTGCCGTTGGTGCCCTGGGTGGCGCCCTGAACGGAGCAATCGGTGGTGCCGGTGGAGTCGGTGGCTCGCTCGGCGGTGCCGCGAATGGCGCGATCGGCTCGCTGGCCGGCGCCGTGAATGGCGCGGTCGGCGGAGCTGGTGGTGCTGGAGGTACGCTCGGTGGCGCGGTCGGTGCCCTGGGCAATGCCGTTAACGAAGCAATCGGGGGTGCCGGTGGCATCGGTGGCTCGCTCGGCGGCACGGTCGGCGCTCTGGGTAGTGCCCTGAATGGCGCGATCGGCGGAGCCGGTGGTGCCGGTGGCACGCTCGGCGGCGCGGTTGGTTCGCTTGGTGGCGCTGCCAATGGCGCGGTTGGCGCTTTGGGTAGTGCCCTGAATGGCGCGATCGGCGGTGCCGGAGGTGCCGGCGGGACGCTTGGCGGCGCGGTCGGTGCTCTGGGTAGCGCTCTGAATGGCGCGATCGGCGATGCCGGAGGTGCCGGCGGGACGCTTGGCGGCGCGGTCGGTGCTCTGGGTAGCGCTCTGAATGGCGCGGTCGGTGGTGCTGGTGGCATCGGTGGCACGCTCGGCGGCACGGTTGGTTCGCTTGGTGGCGCTGCCAATGGTGCGATCAGCTCGCTGGCCGGCGCCGTAAATGGTGCGATCGGCGGAGCTGGTGGTGCTGGAGGTACGCTCGGCGGCGCGGTTGGTTCGCTTGGTGGCGCTGCCAATGGCGCGGTTGGCGCTTTGGGTAGTGCCCTGAATGGCGCGATCGGCGGTGCCGGAGGTGCCGGCGGGACGCTTGGCGGCGCGGTCGGTGCTCTGGGTAGCGCTGTGAATGGCGCGGTCGGCGGTGCCGGTGGCATCGGCGGCTCGCTCGGCGGCACGGTTGGCGCTCTGGGTAGTGCCCTGAATGGCGCGATCGGCGGTGCCGGAGGTGTCGGCGGTACGCTTGGCGGCGCTGTTGGTGCCCTGGGCACTGCGCTCAACGGTGCGGTCGGTGGCGCCGGCGGTGCCGGAGGTACGCTCGGCGGCGCGGTTGGCGCCCTGGGTGGTGCCCTGAACGGCGCGGTCGGCGGTGCCGGTGGCATCGGCGGTTCGCTCGGCGGCGCTGTTGGTGCCCTGGGCACTGCGCTCAACGGTGCGGTCGGCGGTGCCGGTGGCATCGGTGGCTCGCTCGGCGGCAGGGTCGGCTCGCTTGGCGGTGCCGCGAATGGCGCGATCGGCTCGCTGGCCGGCGCCGTGAATGGCGCGATTGGCGGAGCTGGCGGCGCCGGTGGCACGCTCGGTGGTGCGGTCGGTGCCGTGGGCACTGCGCTCAACGGCGCGATCGGCGGAGCCGGCGGTGCCGGAGGTATGCTTGGCGGTGCCGTTGGTGCCCTGGGTAATGCCCTCAACGGTGCGGTCGGCGGAGCCGGCGGTGTCAGCGGTACGCTTGGTGACGCGGTCGGTGCCGTGGGCACTGCGCTCAACGGCGCGATCGGCGGAGCTGGCGGTGCCGGAGGTACGCTTGGCGGCGCGGTTGGTGCCTTGGGTAATGCCCTGAACGGCGCGGTCGGCGGAGCCGGTGATGCCGGTGGCACGCTCGGCGGCGCGGTTGGCGCCCTTGGTGGCGCTGCCAATGGCGCGGTTGGCGCTTTGGGTAGCGCCGTGAATGGCGCGATTGGCGGAGCTGGCGGCGCTGGTGGCACGCTCGGTGGTGCCGTTGGCGCCCTGGGCAATGCCCTGAATGGTGCAATCGGCGGAGCTGGCGGTGCCGGAGGTACGCTCGGCGGCGCGGTCGGCGCTCTGGGTAATGCGCTGAACGGTGCAGTCGGCGGAGCGGGTGGCATCGGCGGCACGGTCGGCTCGCTTGGCGGCGCCGCGAATGGCGCGATCGGCTCGCTCGCCAGCGCCGTCAATGGTGCGGTCGGCGGAGCTGGCGGTGCCAGCGGTACGCTTGGTGGCGCGGTCGGTGCCGTGGGCACTGCGCTCAACGGTGCGATCGGTGGTGCTGGTGGTGCTGGAGGTACGCTCGGCGGCGCGGTTGGCGCCCTTGGCAACGCCCTGAATGGGGCGGTCGGAGGAGTTGGTGGTGCCGGCGGTACGCTTGGCGGTGCCGTTGGTGCCCTGGGCACCGCGCTCAACGGTGCGATCGGTGGTGCTGGTGGTGCTGGAGGTACGCTCGGCGGTGCTGTTGGCGCCCTTGGTGGCGCTGCCAATGGCGCGGTTGGCGCTTTAGGTAGCGCCGTGAATGGCGCGATCGGCGGTGCCGGAGGTGCCGGCGGTACGCTTGGCGGCGCTGTTGGTGCCCTGGGCACTGCGCTGAACGGTGCGGTCGGCGGAGCTGGCGGTGCCGGAGGTACGCTCGGCGGCGCGGTCGGCGCTCTGGGTACTGCGCTGAACGGTGCAGTCGGCGGAGCGGGTGGCATCGGCGGCACGGTCGGCTCGCTTGGCGGCGCCGCGAATGGCGCGATCGGCTCGCTCTCCGGCGCCGTCAATGGTGCGGTCGGCGGAGCTGGCGGTGCCGGAGGTACGCTCGGCGGCGCGGTTGGCGCCCTTGGTGGCGCTGCCAATGGCGCGGTTGGCGCTTTGGGTAGCGCCGTGAATGGCGCGATTGGCGGAGCTGGCGGCGCCGGCGGTACGCTTGGCGGCGCTGTTGGTGCCCTGGGCAACGCCCTGAATGGTGCGGTCGGCGGTGCCGGTGGTGCCGGCGGCACGCTCGGTGGTGCCGTTGGCGCCCTGGGTAATGCCCTAAACGGCGCGTTCGGCGGAGCCGGTGGAGTCGGTGGCTCGCTCGGCGGTGCCGCGAATGGCGCGATCGGCTCGCTGGCCGGCGCCGTGAATGGCGCGGTCGGCGGAGCTGGTGGTGTCGGCGGTACGCTTGGCGGCGCGGTCGGTGCCGTGGGCACTGCGCTCAAGGGCGCGATCGGCGGAGCTGGCGGTGCCGGAGGTACGCTTGGCGGTGCCGTTGGTGCCCTGGGTAATGCCCTCAACGGCGCGGTCGGCGGAGCCGGCGGTGTCAGCGGTACGCTTGGTGACGCGGTCGGTGCCGTGGGCACTGCGCTCAACGGCGCGATCGGCGGAGCTGGCGGTGCCGGAGGTACGCTTGGCGGCGCGGTTGGTGCCTTGGGCAATGCTCTGAACGGCGCGGTCGGCGGAGCCGGTGATGCCGGTGGCACGCTCGGCGGCGCGGTTGGCGCCCTTGGTGGCGCTGCCAATGGCGCGGTTGGCTCGGTGGCCAGTGCCGTAAACGGTGCGATCGGCGGAGCTGGAGGTGCTGGGGGTACGCTCGGAGGCGCGGTCGGCGCTCTGGGTAACGCGCTCAACGGTGCGGTCGGTGGTGCCGGTGGCGTTGGTGGTTCGCTTGGCGGTACCGTTGGTGCCCTGGGTAGCACCCTAAATGGTGCAGTCGGTAGCGCTGGCGGTGCCGAAGGCACGCTCGGCGGCGTGGTCGGTGCTGTGGGCACCGCGCTTAACGGCGCGCTCGGCGACGCCGGTGGTATCGGCGGCTCGCTCGGTGGCACGGTTGGCTCACTGGGTGGCCTTGCCGATGGCGCCGTTGGTTCGCTGGCCAGCGCTCTGAACGGCGCGATCGGCGGAGCTGGCGGTGCCGGAGGTACGCTCAGTGACGCGGTCGGCGCCCTGGGCAATGCCTTGAATGGCGCCGGTGGCATTGGCGGCTCGCTCAGCGGAACGGTTGGTTCGCTTGGTGGCGCTGCGAATAGGGCGGTCGGCTCACTCGCCAATACCTTGAATGGGGCGATCGGTGGTACCGGTGGCATCGGCGGCTCGCTCGGCGGCGCCGTTGGCGCCTTGGCCAGCGCCCTGAATGGCGCAACGGGCGATGCTGGCAATGCCGGCGGTACGCTCGGCTCACTCGCCAATGCCCTGAACGGCGCGATCGGTGGCGCTGGTGGCACTGGTGGTGACGGCGGTGTGCTCGGCAGCGCGATTGGCTCGCTGGGCAATGCCCTGAATGGCGCGGCCGGCGGTGCAGGTGGTACCGGTGGTTCCGGCGGTACGCTCGGCAGCGCGATTGGTTCGCTTGGCAATGCCTTGAATGGCTCGGCCGGCGGTGCAGGTGGTACCGGTGGTGCCGGCGGTACGCTCGGCAGCGCGATTGGTTCGCTTGGCAATGCCCTGAACGGCTCGGCCGGCGGTGCAGGTGGTACCGGTGGTGCCGGCGGTACGCTCGGCAGCGCGATTGGTTCGCTTGGCAATGCCCTGAATGGCGCGGCCGGCGGCGCTGGTGGCGGTGGTGCCGGCGGTACGCTCGGCAGCGCGATTGGTTCGCTGGGCAATGCCTTGAATGGCGCGGCCGGCGGTACTGGTGGTACCGGTGGTGCCGGCGGTACGCTCGGCAGCGCGATTGGCTCGCTGGGCAATGCCCTGAACGGCGCGACCGGCGGTGCAAGTGGCGTCAGTGGTTCGCTCGGTGGCACAGTCGGCTCGCTGGGCAGCACAGCTAATGGCACGGTCGGCTCGCTGACCAATGCCGCAAATGGGGCGGTCGGCTCGATCGGCGGTGCCGTCGGCGCACTGGCCAGCGCCGTGAACGGTTTGATCGGCAGCGCGAACAGCATAGTCGGCGGAATTATCGGCTCGATCGGCGGAGGCCTCGGCGGGAGCACTGGCGGAGGCGGCACTGGCGGAGGCGGCACTGGTGGAGGCGGCACTGGTAGTGGCGGCACTGCCGGTGGCAGCACCGGTGGGACCGGTGGCGGCGGCACTGGCGGCGGGATCATCGGGAGCGTCCTGGGAAGCATCGATTGCAACAGTTCAGCTCAGGGCGGCCCACACTGCGGCAGTTCGCTCGACGGTTTGGTCGTCCTCGCGGACAGCCGCAGCCCTGGCGGATACGTCGTCGACGCTGACCTGACCAGCAGCATCCCCAACGGTGCGGCCGGCGGTGCCCGTTCAACTCGCCTGCTTGCCAACGCGGCTGGCGATCCGGTTGGCGGGGCCTCCAACGGTGCGACCGGTGCTGCCGGTTCAGTTCCCCTGCTTGCCAAAGCGACTGGAGGTGCTCCGAACGATGGCATCGGCAGCGGCTCAAATCGCCTGCTTGCCAACGCGGCTGGCAATCCGGCCAGCGGTGCCTCCAATGGTGCAACCGGCAGCAGCGGCGCCGACTCGAAAGGTCTGCTTGCCAACGCGACCAGCGATTTGGCTGGCGGTGCTCTCAACAGCATGGCCAATCGCGCCGGTGCCGGCTCAAACGGCCTGTTTGCCAATGCAACCGGCGTCTCCAATGGTGGGAACGGAGGCGTCGGAGTCGGCTCAGGCGGCTTGCTCGCCTATAATGGCCTGCTTGCCTATGCTGACGGCAATCCGGCTGGCGGAGCCTCCAAGAAGGCAGCCGTTGGCGCCGGCGCCGGCTCGACTGGCATGCTCGCCAACGCGGCCAGCAATCCAACTGACGGTGTCGCCAAAGCTGTCGCCGGCTCAGGTGAACAGCTTGCCAACACGGCATGCAGTTCGGCTGGTGGTGCCTCCAAGGCCGCGGCCGGAAGCGTCGGCGCCAACGCGGATTGCGGCGCCGCCGGCAGTACCCTTGCGGCCGGTACCGGCTCGGCTCAATTGAACCGCGAGATTGTTCCGGCGATCGACATCAAGGACTTCGCCAACATCAAGGTAACGCGCCCGGTGTATGACGTGCCGGCATCCGAGATCGATGAGCAGATCAAGCGTGTCGCCGAAGCGGCTCGCACCTACAAGCCTGCCGACGGCAAGGCCGCCGAAGGCGACCGTGTGACGATCAACTATGTCGGCAAGATCGAAGAAGCCTTTTCCGGCGGGACTGGCGCCAACCAGCCGCTGGTGCTCGGCGCCCAGGATTTCATCCCGGGCTTCGAGGGCCAGCTGATCGGCGCCAAGGCAGGCGATCAGAAGAAGATCACCGTCACCTTCCCGGAGAACTACCAGATCGCCAGTCTGGCCGGTAAGCAAGCGACCTTCGACGTCACCGTCATGGAAGTGGCGAAGCCCGGCAAGCTGGAGATCAACGACGCGACCGCCAAGGCGCTCGGCCTGGACTCGCTGGAGCGCCTGCGCGAAGTCGTGCGCAGCCAGATCGAGAACCAGTTCGGCTCGATAGCGCGCCAGAAGGTCAAGCAGCAATTGCTTGACCAACTCGCCGCTTCCTACCAATTCGAGGTGCCCTCGAAGCTGGTGGAGGCCGAGTTCAACACGATCTGGGCGCAGGTCAACCGGGATCTCAAGGCGACAGGGCGCACCTTCGCCGACGAGGGCACGACCGAGGAGAAAGCGCGTGCCGACAGCATGCGACTTGCCGAACGTCGCATACGCCTCGGCCTGATCCTCGTCGAGATCGGCAAGAAGGAGGGCATCTCCGTTTCCGACGAGGAACTGCAGCGAGGCGTACTCGAGCAGGTGCGTCGCCTCCCTGCCAACCAACAGCAGGCGGCGCTCGGCTTCTACAGCTCCAATCCCGAGGCGCTGCGCACGCTGCGTGCGTCGATCTTCGAGGACAAGGTGGTCGACCACCTGCTCGGTCAGATCTCCGTCACCGACAAGAAGGTGACCAAGGAAGAACTGATGGCCGAGGAAAAGGGGCTCGAAGCCGCCGCTACGCCGATGAAGAAGGCGGCCGCGAAGACGGACGTCAAATAACTCGGCAGCTGGCCATACAAGAGAAAGGCCGCCTCCGGGCGGCCTTTTTTTGGGGCACCGAGGCAGCAAATCTACGCATCAAGAATCCGTTTGCTCAGGGAGCTAGAAGGGTTTTGGCGCTTCTGGCGCAAGTATTGCGGTCCATGCCCTAGATCGTGATGGCGTTTCGTTGAATCGCCCTCGCGATCTAACTTTTTGTTGGAGCATGATCTTTCTCCGAAAACCGGTTCCCACTTTTCGGGATCATGCTCTAATGGCGTTCAGTGGACCTCTGCCTACATAGGCCGAGGTCAACCTGGTCGACGGACTCGGGGGCATCCGAAGCTGCAGCAATTCGAGAAGCGCCGGTAACAAACATGACTTTCGTCATGTCCGAACCTGACTTTTGTCAGGTGCCGTCCTCCGCCGAACGGCTCTATTCCTAGTAATCGTAAGTATCCAAGCAAAGCTTCGGATGTATACGCGAAGCGATCGGGTGGTTGCGATGAACATCCGAACAAGCTGGCCAGAGCGCGTACAATCTCGGTACGAGAGCGTACACACGGAGGCTCGATCCGCCCGCCAAGCGGCGGAAACTGCCTCCCCCCAAGAGTTTCCGGTGAAGGAAATCCACGGCTTTGGCGCGCTCGCTTCCTGCCGGACCCTTCAGACGAGCGCCGGTCGCAATTGGGAAAAAGTGTATCTTTCGATGCAGATTGAAGATCCCAATGACGCAACTTTCCCTGCCAGCCCGCACCTTCTCATCAGGTTGACGAGGTCCGGTTCCGCCAAAATCGTCGCCAACATCGAGGGGCAAGAGCACCGTGCGAACACCCGCCCCGGACATTTGGACATCGTGACGCCCGGCCAGCCGATCCGGCTGAAATGGGACAGGTGCGTCCACACGACACATCTTTATCTGCACGCCACCCTTCTGGCCGAAATCGCTGCCGATCTTGGCGAAACCCGGCCAATCGAAATCTTCAGCAGGTTGGCCTTGACCGACCCCTTGCTTGAGCAGTTGGTCACCGAGATCAGCGAGGCGCTGGAGTTCGACGCCGAGGGGCCGTACTCCTATGTGGAGCATCTGGCGCGGGTCGCGGCGGGCCGAATTCTGCGCAGGTATTCCAATCTACATCCGGCCAATACGGCAGAATATCCGACCGGAGAATTTGATAGTAAGCAGCTCGCCTCCGTTCACGAAGTGATAGAAGCCAGAATGAGCCAGAAGCTTTCCTTGGCTGATTTGGCTGAAAGGAGCGGTTTTTCGCCGGATCATTTCGCTCGCCTTTTCAAAAAGGCTACCGGCAAGACGCCGTATCAATATTTGATGGACAGCCGTATCCAGCGCGCTCGCTACCTGCTGGCGAATACATCGATGCCCATCATGCAAATAGCCGCCGAATGCGGATTTGCCGACCAGGTGCACTTCAACAAGGCCTTCTCGAAAATTGTCGGCCGGCCGCCAGGCGCGTTCCGTCGACTGCCTGCCCAATAAGATGTTGTCGATGCCTGCAACGCAGGCGATCGACAGCGGCTTCGGCAAACAGAAGCGGATACTTCGCTTTCACGGCATCGCCGAGATATGGACCAGGCAGATCCTTGATCATACAACCGTCTGAAAATACAGGGAAATTGGCGCACCATTCGGACTGGGCCGCGCCGGCAGCAACGAATTTTTGAAAATAAACGGTTTTTAGGTGAATGAGCTGGCGGAGAGAGCGGGATTCGAACCCGCGTTACGGTTTCCCGTAAACACACTTTCCAGGCGTGCGCCTTCAACCACTCGGCCACCTCTCCGTCCTTGACATCTCGCGCCGGCCGGTTTCGCCGCGCGGGTTGGGGAGATGCTCCCATGGGAAGTCCTCGACGGATATGTGGTGTGCCTTCAACCGGCAGGCAACCCCTTCCCGCGCCGATAGCCGTCTAGGCAAACAGGCGCGGGGCTCATCTAGTCGATCCGAAAGCGAATGCCAAGCCATAATGGATGGTATTGCAAAGGCTTTCGCCGCGGAAAGGGCGGAGCCGTGGGCCTGGGAAGGGCCGAAGCGTTCGAATGATGTGCACAGGTAAGCCGCCTCTGGCTGGCTGCGCTTGACTTCGGTTCCGCGCGGCTGTCGACTGCCCGAACTGTTTATTTAATGCAATCCGGGTCGGGACGGTTGCGAGCTTTCCCTCCGGTTCAATTTTTGCAGTTCCTGACGGAAAGCCGCGATATGCTTTTCCTGGAATTGCCTGGGCGAGGGGCATCGTCCTGACATGGCGTCGATCGACCAGCAGCCCGCGGGGCGGCCGGATAGCGGGCTTTCCTTCATCCCGGTGGCCTGGCTCGTCATCGTCATGGGGCTGTCGGCCTACGGCCTGATCGCGAACTGGCGGCTGATCGGCGATTTCAGCCTGCCGGAAAATGCGTTCCTGCTCGTCTATGGCGGCTTGACCGGCGGCGTGATCACCATCCTGTGGGGATTGTACCTGCTTGGCCTTGCCTTCAACCGCTCGGCCCGCTTCCCGCGGCATTACACGATCTGGCAGGCCGCCATCATCGTCTGGCTCATCCTGCGCCAGGCCTATGTGTCCTATGCCTTCGTCTTCTCGGTCGAGGCGCTGGGCTTCACCGTGACCGAGATCGCCATCGGCCTGCTCTGCATCTATCTTCTGCGCAACGGCGCGGGGTCCGAGACCGTCTATGCCAATCCGGAGACCGAGCGGCCGCCAGTCTTCGTCTCGATCCTTGCCGCGCTGCTCGGCATCATCCTTGGTGGCGCGGTCGGCGCATTCGGCGGGTTCTTCGCCGGTTCGCTGATCGCCGACTTGACGCATATGAGCTGTTTCGAGGGCGCCTGCGGATTTTTCGCGGCTTTCGTCGGCCTTGGCGGGCTGATCGTCGGCGCGATCGCCGGCGGCATTTTCGCCATCTGGCCGGTGAACCGGCGCAGGCCGGCGCGGGTTCGTTAATTTCGCCGGCCGCGATTGCGCGGGAACCACGCACGCTCTATGTCGGTTGCGGGGTAGACGGAGCGTTCCCGGGGAGAGCGTCGATGTTGCGTTTCATCTTTCGGCTGGCAGCCATGGTTGCGCTGTCGATTGCCGTCATCATGGCGGTGATCGACACGACACGCTCGGTCGCCGCCTCCTCGCTGGTGCTGACGCCGCTCAACGCAAGCTGGCTGGCGGTCTCACCCGATACCCGCGCGGCCTTCGAGACTTTCGTGCGCGCCAAGGCAAGCCCGCTGGTCTGGGACGGCGCCGTCGCCTGGGTGCTCGCGCAACCTGGTTTCGCGGTGTTCGCGGTGCTCGCCTTCCTGCTCTATGCCATCGGCTACCGGCGCAGGCGCCGCGGCGCGGAATTCGCCCCAAGCCCCTGAAGGCTCTTGTTTTGACGCAATCACAGACGGGAGTATGAGGCGAAGGCGCCGAGCCCAACCGCCGGTAACCGCTTTTTCCAACAGGTCAAAATTCCACGTGAATTTTGTTTCGCGCCGTGCCAGATTGACCGCGAGCGGGAGGGGAAAAACACTTCCTGCCTGACGTCGCAGGCCTGCCGGAGAACCGGGCCGGCGGGCGGCGCAAACGGAAAATAACCGACAGGGTGTGGATCACATGAAACGTATCGTTCTCGGCCTTCTGGCCGCAACCGCAATGGTTCTTCCGGCTTTCGCCGCGGATGTCCAACCGGCCATCCTCTACGATCTCGGCGGCAAGTTCGACAAATCCTTCAACGAAGCCGCCTATCACGGCGCCGAGAAGTTCAAGGCCGAAACCGGCGTGGCTTATGTCGAATTCGAGGTCTCCAACGCCTCGCAGCGCGAGCAGGCGTTGCGCCGTTTCGCCGAGGATGGCCGCAACCCGATCGTCATGGCGGGCTTTGCTTGGGAAGACGCGTTGAAAGCGGTCGCGAAAGATTATCCCGACCTGAATTTCGCCATCATCGACGATGCCGTCGACCTGCCCAATGTCCGCTCGCTGGTGTTCAAGGAGAATGAAGGCTCCTATCTCGTCGGCATCCTGGCGGCGATGGCGTCGAAGTCGAAGAAGGTCGGCTTCGTCGGCGGTATGGACATCCCGCTGATCCGCAAGTTCGAATGCGGCTATGTCGGCGGCGCCAAGTCGGCCGGCGCGACCGACGTCATCCAGAACATGACCGGCGACACGCCGGCCGCCTGGAACGACCCGACCAAGGGCGGCGAGATCGCCAAGACGCAGATCGACCAGGGCGCCGACGTGATCTATGCCGCCGCCGGCGGCACCGGCGTCGGCGTGCTGCAGGCCGCGGCGGATGCCGGCAAGCTCGGCATCGGCGTCGATTCCAACCAGAACGGCCTGCAGCCCGGCAAGGTGCTGACCTCGATGATGAAGCGCGTCGACGTTGCCGTCTACAACGCGTTCATGGACGGCAAGAACGGTACCTTCAAGGGCGGCGTCCAGAATCTCGGCCTCAAGGAAGGCGGCGTCGACTATGCCATGGACGACAACAACAAGGCGCTGGTGACCGACGAGATGAAGGCGGCTGTCGAAAAGGCCAAGGCCGACATCATCGCCGGCAAGGTGCAGGTGCACGACTACACCGCCGATAACAATTGCCCGTATTGATCGGCAGTTGAACCAAGCTTTGAGCCGCCGGGCTATGGCCCGGCGGTTTCGTTTTTTGGAGACTCGGCGATGAGGCCGATAATCGAAGCGATGGCCGAGGACGACATCGAACAAATAGCGCGGCTTCGGGTCAAAGCTTTCTTCGAGGGCACGGGCCGGATGCTTGACGAAGACATGGCCGGACTGCGCGGGCTGATCACCGGCGATGGCTTCGAGGCGGCTTTCGTCGCCCGCCAGCGTGGCCGGCCGATCGGGAGCTGCCTGCTCGTTCGCGACGAGATCGACTCGCCGCACAATTTAACGCCATGGTTGGCCGGTCTGGTCGTCGAGGAAACCTATCGAGGCGGCGGTGTCGGCACGGCACTGGTCAAAACCGTCGAGGCCCACGCCGCGTCGGCCGGTATCGGCATGCTCCACCTCTACACCTGGCAAGCGCGCGGCTTTTACGAAGCGCTTGGATGGTCGGCGGTCGAGACTTTCGAGCAGGACGGCGCGCCGATGCTTCTGATGTCGAAGTCTCTGCTTTGACGCAATTTCGGACGGAAGACCGCCAGCACTTTTATGGATTGCTTTTATAGCGTGCCGGCGAGATAGCCGAGCGCAAAGGCGGCCAGCAGGGCAAGCGCGATGACTAAGCCCAGCCTGCCGCCAAGCGAATGCAGGCCGACGCCGTAGGGCTTGCGCTCGAGCCGGTGGATCATCGGCGGCGACGGTTCCGTCTCTGGATCGGCGACGGCGGCCAGCCGCGTCTGCATCTGCGGCAGTTCGGCAAGGCGTTGCGTGACCAGCTCCCAGCGGTTGTCGCGCTCGTCAGGTCCCGCGGGATCGAAGGCGCGCAAGCGTTCGGCCAGCCGCAGCACCGTGTCGCGAAAGGCGGGATCGATCTGAAGGTCGCGCTCGGCGCGGGCGCGTTCCCTGTCGTTCATCAGGCCAAAGACATAGTCGCCGGCTCTGGCGACACGGTCGCTTTCACTGGACATTGCCGTCTTTCCCCATGGCGCCTCACCAATGCGGCGGCTTGGTCACCGGAACATCGGGAGCGGTTTGTTCTTCCAACTCCAGGAACCGGTCCGTCAGGACGGCGAGCTTGCGCTCCATGCGTTCGATCACCTTCCACTGCTCGGCGATCTGGCCGGACAGTTCCTCGATGGTCTTTTCCTGCTCCGCGGCGCGGATTTCCAGCGTCGTCAGCCGATCGTCAGGCATGGCCATGCAAAACCGAACCCTTGCGAATGTGAAGCCTTCATCAAGCATTTCACCGTTTCACGGAAACGGTGAAATGCTCTATCTCCTTGCTTTTAGCAATTCCGGGCGGAAAACCGCTCACACTTTTCCTGGAATTGCTCCAGATCGTGATGGCGTTTCGTTGAATCGCCGTCACGATCTAACTCTTCATTGGAGCATGATCTTTCTCCGAAAACCGGTTTCCACTTTTCGGGATCATGCTCTAGGCAGATATTCGCGGGATGCCCGCGATTATCTGCTTATGCTCTGTTGGTTCTCGCAGGTTCCGATCGCAAAACCGTGGGACACTTTTGCGGACCTGCTCAGGTTCGAAATTGACAAGGGCGCGGGGATTTGTCGAGAGTGAACGGCCGATTGGCATAAGCGGGGCATCATGCTAGGCGTTTTGACCAAGCGATAAAAAAATAACGAGTGGGACAGGCTGCATGGCGCAAGCCGCAATCGAGCTCATAGGCATCAACAAGAGTTTTGGCGCCGTGCGCGCCAACCGCGACATCAACCTGGAAGTCGCGCGCGGCACCATCCACGGCATTGTCGGCGAGAACGGCGCCGGCAAGTCGACGCTGATGTCGATCCTCTACGGCTTCTACCAGGCCGACAGCGGCGAGATCCGCGTCGACGGCAAGCCGGTGTCGATCAACACCTCCAACGACGCGATCGCGCTCGGCATCGGCATGGTGCATCAGCATTTCATGCTGGTCGACAATTTCACGGTGCTGGAAAACGTCATCCTCGGCGCCGAGAACGATGCGCTGCTGAAGAGCAGCATCGCCAAGGCGCGCTCGGAGCTCGACCGGCTGGAGCGCGAATACGGCCTCGAGGTGGATCCCGACGCCGTCATCGAGGAGCTGCCGGTCGGCCTGCAGCAGCGTGTCGAAATCCTCAAGGCACTCTATCGCGGCGCCGAGATCCTGATCCTCGATGAGCCGACGGGCGTGTTGACGCCGGCCGAGGCCGACCACCTCTTCCGCATCCTCAAGCAATTGAAGGATCAAGGAAAAACCATCGTGCTCATCACCCACAAGCTGCGCGAGATCATGGCGATCACCGACACGGTTTCGGTGATGCGCCAGGGCACGATGGTGGCGACGCGGGTGACGAAAGAAACCACGGTCGGCGAGCTGGCAGAGCTGATGGTCGGCCGGCGCGTGCTGCTCAGGGTCGAGAAGGGCCAATCGGAAGCCGGCGCGATAAGGCTCTCGGTCAGGAACCTGACGGTGAAGGATCAGCGCGGCGTCACCATGGTCGACAATGTCTCCTTCGACGTGCGCGGCGGCGAGATCGTCGGCATCGCCGGCGTTGCCGGCAACGGACAGTCGGAACTGCTCGAAGCGATCTCCGGCATCCGGCATGCGGTCTCCGGTGAGGTGATGCTGGAGGGCAAGCCGATCGATCTCACCGGCAAGGCCGATCCCGGCGAATTGCGCGACCGCGGGCTCGCCCATGTGCCCGAGGACCGCCACCATGTCGGGCTGGTGCTCGCCTTCGAGGAGAACGAGAATTCGATCCTCGGCTATCATGACGACGAGCGCTATCTGAAAGGGCCGTTCCTCGACATCGACGCCATCATGGCCGACGCCAAGGACAAGATCGAGAAATATGACATCCGCCCCGGCAATCCGCGGCTGAAGACGGCCAATTTCTCCGGTGGCAACCAGCAGAAGATCGTGCTGGCCAGGGAGATGGAGCAGGATCCCGGCGTGCTGATCGTCGGCCAGCCGACACGCGGCGTCGATGTCGGCGCGATCGAATTCATCCACAAGCGGCTGATCGCCATGCGCGACCAGGGCAAGGCGGTGCTGGTGGTCTCGGTCGAGCTCGACGAGATCCGCTCGCTCTCAGACCGCATCCTGGTGATGTTCGCGGGCCGTATCGTCGGCGAGCGCGGCCCGGACGCGACCGAAGGCGAGCTTGGCCTGCTCATGGCCGGTGTCGAGCACCAGGAGGCCGCCGAATGAGCACGCCTTACGCCAAGCTGCCGGCCTGGGCCGATTATGGGTTGATTCCGTTGATCAACCTGTCGGTCGCCTTCATCGTCGCCGGCTTCGTCGTCATGCTGGTCGGCGAAAACCCGTTCCGCGCCGCCGTCATCCTGGTCGAAGGCGCCTTCGGCAAGGGCACCGGCATTGCCTTCACGCTCTTCTACGCCACGACCTTCATCTTCACCGGGCTGTCGGTGGCGGTGGCGGCGCATTGCAGCCTGTTCAACATCGGCACCGAGGGCCAGGCCTATATAGGCGGCCTCGGCATCGCGCTCGTGTGCCTCAGCCTCGACAGCCTGCTGCCCTGGTGGGTGATCTTTCCGATCGCGATCGTGGCCGCTGCCGCGTTCGGCGCGGCGTGGGGCCTGATCCCGGCCTATCTGCAGGCCAAGCGCGGCTCGCACATCGTCATCACCACCATCATGTTCAACTTCATCGCGGCCTCGGTGATGGTCTATCTGCTGGTCGGCCCGCTGAAGCCGGCCGGCTCGCAGGCGCCGCAGACGCGCAATTTCCTCGCCGGCGCCGAACTGCCGAAGCTCAACTGGATGATCGAACTGTTCGGCGCCAAGATCCGCTCCGCTCCGCTCAACATCTGCTTCCTGCTGGCGCTGGTCATGGCCTTCCTGGTCTGGCTGCTGATCTGGCGGACCAGGCTGGGCTACGAGATGCGCACCTATGGCCACAGCTCGAAGGCGGCGCGCTATGCCGGCATTTCGGAAACGCGCATCATCATAACCGCCATGATGATATCAGGCGCGCTGGCCGGCATGATGGCGCTCAACCCGGTGATGGGCGACCAGCACAATGTCGCGATCGATTTCGTCTCCGGCGCCGGCTTTGTCGGCATCGCCGTGGCACTGATGGGCCGGCTGCATCCTGTCGGCATCGTGCTGGCGGCAATCCTGTTCGGCATGCTCTACCAGGGCGGCGCCGAGCTTGCCTTCGAGATGCCGGCGATCAGCCGCGACATGATCGTCATCATCCAGGGCCTCGTCATCCTCTTCGCCGGCGCGCTGGAACACATGTTCAGGCCTTACATCCAGGCGCTGTTCGCCTCGGTCAGTCCGAAGTCGGTCGGCATGCAGGCGGTGAACGGGAAGGGGGCCTGAGATGGACAGTTTCAACGCAATCATCCAGGTGCTCGATTCGACGATCCGCCTTTCGGTGCCGTTGCTGCTCGCCTGCCTGGCGGGTCTCTATTCGGAACGGGCCGGCATCTTCGACATCGGGCTCGAAGGCAAGATGCTGGTCGGCGCCTTTGCCGGGGCTTCCGCCGCCGCCGTCTTCCATTCGGCGCTGATCGGCCTCGGCACGGCCGTCCTGATCTCGGTCGCCTTCGCGCTGGTGCACGGCTTCGCCTCGATCACGCATCGCGGCAACCAGATCGTCTCCGGCGTGGCGATCAATTTCATCGCCGCCGGATCGACCATTATCCTCGGCCAGGCCTGGTTCAGCCAGGGCGGGCGCACGCCAGCGCTGCAGCCGGGCGAGCGGTTCGAGGCGATCATCTGGCCCGGCGCCGATGCGGTCAAGGATGTGCCGCTCATCGGCCCGATCTATGCCGAGTTGATCTCCGGCCATTCGATCCTGGTCTATTTCGCCTTCGCCATGGTGCCGTTCACCTGGTGGGTGCTGTTTCGCACCCGCTTTGGGCTGAGGATGCGCGCCGTCGGCGAAAATCCCGCCGCCGTCGACACCGCCGGCATCTCGGTCGCCTGGCTGCGCTACCGCGCGCTGATCTGCACCGGCATCCTCACCGGGGTCGCCGGCGCCTACCTTTCCATGGTCCAGAATGGCGGCTTCGTGAAGGATATGACGGCGGGCAAGGGCTATATCGCGCTGGCGGCGCTGATCTTCGCCAAATGGAAGCCGGTCAACGCCATGTTCGCCTGCCTTCTGTTCGGCTTCCTCGACGCGGCCTCGATCCGCTTGCAGGGTTCGCCGCTTCCTCTTGTCGGCAAGGTGCCGGCGCAACTCATGCAGGCGCTGCCCTATGTGCTCACCGTCATCCTGCTCGCCGGCTTCATCGGCAAGGCGATCCCGCCGCGGGCCGGCGGCGTGCCCTATGTGAAGGAACGCTGAGACGGGATTTTCGTCCGGGGGCGACCGGCATTTGAACAAGATCGTGGGAGAGAAGAACCGGATGTCGCATGATCTGTTCGAGGCGGCGAAGACGGCGATGGCCAAGGCCTATGCGCCCTATTCGAAGTTCCCGGTGGGCGCCGCGCTGCGCACCGAGGACGGGCGCGTCTTCACCGGCGCCAATATCGAGGTGGCGTCCTATCCCGAGGGATGGTGTGCCGAGACGACCGCGCTCGGCCATTACATTATGGGTGGTGGCGGCAGGATCGTCGAGATCGCGGTGGTCGCCGAACGCATGGCCAAATGCTCGCCTTGCGGCGGCTGCCGGCAGCGGCTGGCCGAGTTTTGCCGGCCGGAGACGAAGCTTTATCTGTGCGACAACACCGGCGTGGCCGAGACGGTCACCATGGACGACATGCTGCCCTACGGTTTCAGGGGCGATATCCTGAAATGATGGAAGCGCTGGATCATCTGGTCGAGAAGCTGGACGGGCTGGCTCCGACGGCGGCGCTCGTGCTGGGCTCGGGCCTCGGCGGGCTGGTCGACCAGGTCAAGGATGCCAGGCGCATTTCCTACGCCGAATTGCCGGGCTTCCCGCGCAGCGGTGTGTCCGGCCATGCCGGCGAGGTGGTGGCCGGGCATTTCGCCGGCACGCCGGTGCTGATGCTCTCCGGCCGCGCGCATTATTACGAGCATGGCAATGCCGCAGCGATGCGCCCGGCGCTCGAGGTGCTCGCCGGTATCGGCATCTCGCATCTCATCCTCACCAATGCCGCCGGCTCCGTCGACCCTGAGATGGGACCGGGCTCGGTGATGCTGATCACCGACCACATCAATTTCTCCGGCTCCAACCCGCTGATCGGCGAGCCGAGCGACCGCCGCTTCGTCGGCCTCACCGAGGCCTATGATTCCGGCCTGCGCGGCGCGATCGAAAAGGCTGCGAAGGCGACGGACACAGCGCTGCATCAAGGCGTCTATATGTGGTTCTCCGGACCCTGCTTCGAGACGCCGGCCGAAATCCGCATGGCGCGCGTCATGGGCGCCAACGCCGTCGGCATGTCGACCGTGCCGGAGGTCATCCTCGCCCGCTTCCTCGGGCTCAAGGTCGCCGCCTGCTCGGTCATCACCAATCTGGCGGCCGGCATGACCGGCGCGGAACTCTCGCATCAGGAAACCAAGGACATGGCGCCGGTCGGCGGCGCGCGGCTGGCGGCGATCCTGCGACGCGTCTTTCAGGACGGCTTGCCCGACTGATGCTGCCGCAGGAGATCATCCGCCGCAAACGCGATGGGCACAGGCTCTCGGCCGACGAGATCGCGGCCTTCATCGCCGGGCTGACGGCCGGCAGCATCTCCGAGGGCCAGGTCGGGGCTTTCGCCATGGCCGTGTTCCTCAACGGCATGAGCCGCGAGGAGGCCGTGGCGCTGACGGTCGCCATGCGCGATTCCGGCGACGTGCTCGACTGGTCCGACTTGCCGGGCCCGGTCACCGACAAGCATTCCACCGGCGGCGTCGGCGACAATGTCTCGCTGATGCTGGCGCCGATCGTCGCCGCCTGCGGCGCCTATGTGCCGATGATCTCCGGCCGCGGCCTCGGTCACACCGGCGGCACGCTGGACAAGATGGACGCCATTCCCGGCTATGTCAGCCAGCCGGACGTGGCGCTTTTCCGCAAGACGGTGCTCGAGACCGGCTGCGCCATCATCGGCCAGACCGCCAATCTCGCGCCGGCCGACCGCCGGCTCTACGCGATCCGCGACGTGACGGGCACGGTCGAATCGGTGCCGCTGATCACCGCTTCGATCCTGTCGAAGAAGCTTGCTGCAGGCTTGGGGTCGCTGGTGCTCGACGTCAAGGTCGGTAACGGTGCCTTCATGGAAAAGTCGCGCGACGCGGCCGCCTTGGCAAACAGCCTGGTGGAGGTCGCCAATGGCGCTGGCCTCAGCGCGTCGGCGCTGGTGACGGGCATGAACGAGCCGCTGGCCTCGGCCGCCGGCAATGCCGTCGAGGTCAAGAACGCCGTCGATTTCCTAACCGGGCGCTACCGCGACCGCCGGCTGGAGGATGTGACGCTGGCTTTGGCCGCCGAGATGCTGCAGTCGGCGGGGCTCGTCTCGTCCAACCAGGATGGTATCAGGCGCGCCACCGAAGCGCTCGCCGGCGGCCGGGCGGCCAGCGTCTTCGCGCGGATGGTTTCCGCACTTGGCGGCCCCAGCGATTTCATCGAGAAGCCGGAAAAGTACCTGCCGGCGGCGCGGGTGGAGCTGGCCGTGAAAGCGGAACAGGACGGGTTCGTGATAGGCATCGCCACACGCGAAATCGGGCTTGCCGTCGTGACGCTCGGCGGCGGGCGTTCGCATCCGGACGACAAGATCGATCATGCCGTCGGCCTGACCCGCCTGTTGCCGGTCGGCGCCGAGCTGCGTTCAGGCGAGGCGCTGGCGCTGGTCCATGCCCGCACCGATGCGGAAGCCGAGGCGGCAGCGGCCGCCGTGCGTGCGGCTTACACGATCGGGGGTTCCAAGCCGCCCGCCGAGAAGACCGTGATCAGGCGGATATTGCCGCGCTGATCCATCTACTGGACGAGCAGAAGCGCGCCGTCCTGGACCTGGTATTTCTGCAGGCGCTGCAGGAAGCTCATGCCGATCAGGTTGGTCTGCAGCGCCTTGTCGTCGAGCACCATCGCCTGGACGCCGTCGATGGATATCTTGCCGACCTGCAGGCGGTCGATCGTCACGACGGCGGCCTTGATCGCCCCGTTCGCTGTATTCACCTGGCGATTGAAATCCAACGGGTTGAGCGAGATGCCGATCCGGCGCGCGGTCGAGCTGTTGATGGCGACCAGCGTCGCGCCGGTGTCGATCATGCCGTCGATCTGACGGCCGTTGAGCTTGAACTGCGACGTGAAGTGGCCCCGTGCATCGGCGTTGACCAGCACCTGGCGGCCGAGCGGCATCGGCGTCGCCGGCTTGTCCGGGACCGAGGCGAGATTGACCTGCGGCTGAGCCTCCGGGCCTGTCGGCTGCGGGGCGACGGTCGATTTCAAGAGGCCGTCCACCAGATGCGGGTTAGCCTGATAGACGATCGGAATCGAAGCCGAAGTTCCGGCAAAGATGCCGAGGATGAGAAGCTTGCGCAGCATGGACGCCCCTGGATCGCTTCACCGTTTCAAAGAACGTTGAACCGCTCTACCCCCTGTGTTTTGGAGCAACGGAAACCGCTGCTCCCGAGGGCAGCATCCTTAAGCCCGGCATGGTGTTTACGACTTTAACGCGTGCTGGAACCACAAGCTTGCGTAAACGGCCAGTTAAGAAGAGCGCTCACTTTGTCCCGTACATGCGGTCGCCGGCGTCGCCGAGGCCGGGCATGATATAGCCCTTGTCGTTCAGCTGGCGGTCGATCGAGGCGGTGAAGATCGGCACATCCGGGTGCGCCTTGGTGAAGCGTTCGATGCCTTCCGGGGCGGCGAGCAGGCACAGGAAGCGGATGTTGGTGGCGCCGCGTCCCTTCAGCTTATCGATCGCGGCGATCGCAGAATTCGCGGTCGCCAGCATCGGATCGACGACGATCACCAGACGGTCGGCAAGATCGCTCGGCGCCTTGAAGAAATACTCGACCGCTTCCAGCGTCTCATGGTCGCGGTAGAGCCCGATATGGGCGACGCGCGCGGCCGGCACCAGGTCGAGCAGGCCCTCGAGCAGGCCATTGCCGGCGCGCAGCACCGAGGCGAAGACCAGCTTCTTGCCTTCCAGCGTCGGCGCCTCCATCTCCTCGATCGGCGTCTCGATCATGGTCGTGGTCAGCTCGAGATTGCGGGTCACCTCATAGCCGAGCAGAAGTGAAATCTCGCGCAGCAGCCGCCGGAAGCCGGCCGTCGAGGTCTCCTTCTTGCGCATGATGGTCAGCTTGTGCTGGACAAGGGGGTGGTCGACGACGGTGACGCCCTGCATCGTGATCTCCTTAAGCTTGCTTGACGCGACCCTAGCGACAATGCGCCGGCCAAGGAACCGCCCGGCGGCCATCCACCACAGCTTTTGCCTTAAATCCAGAAGAAGGACGAATCCAGCAGAGAGTCAGCGGGCGCCGCCATTGACGCGGGCAAGCAGGGCGGCTTTGGTCTTCTTGTCCACGAAAGCCGCCTCGATGGCCGTCCTGGTGACGCCGGTGAGCGCCTTGTCGTCCATGTGGAAATGCTCGGCGGCGATATCGTATTCGCGCTTCAGCGAGGTCCAGAAATAGGGCGGGTCATCGGAGTTGAGCGTCACCTTGCAGCCGGCGGCGCGCAGCGCCGGAAAGGGGTGGTCGGCGAAGCTGTCGAAGACCTTCAGCGCGATGTTGGAGCCGGGGCAGCATTCCAGCACCACGCCCTGGTCGGCGATGCGGCGGACGAGGTCCGGGTTCTCGATGGCGCGAACGCCATGGCCGATGCGCGACGGGCGGATGTGGTCGAGCGCCGCCTTGACACTTTCCCAGCCCATCAGCTCGCCGGCATGGATGGTGATGCCAAGGCCCGCTTCGCGCGCGATCTCGACCGCGCGCACATAATCCTCGAAATCGCCGATGCGCTCGTCGCCGGCGACGCCGAAACCGGTCACCAGCGGATGGCCGCAGCGCGCCGCGAAGCGCGCCGCCTGCTCGACCGCCTCGACGCCGACATGACGCACCCCGGTGACGATCATGCGGCCTTCGATGCCGGTCTTGGCCTTCGCGCGGACGATGCCTTCACCTAACGCATCCGTGTAGGCTTTTGGCGACAGCCCGGCCTTTTTGGCATGATCCGGCGAGGTGAAGATCTCCGAATAGATGGCGCCGTCGCGGGCGAGGCTGGTCAGATAATGGTCGGCGAGGCGCGCATAATCCTCCTCGCTGCGGAACAGGTCGGAAGCGAAATCGTAAGCGGCGAGAAAAGAGGTGAAATCGTGCCAGACGAAGGAACCGTTCTGGATGTAGGGCGTAGGATCCTTGCCGTATTTGCGGGCCTGGGCGACGACGAGCTCGGGCGCTGCCGCGCCTTCGATGTGGCAGTGCAGTTCGGCCTTCAAAATCATGCTTTTATCCCGTCCGGTGTGCTGCTCTGGCACAGGTGCTGGCCGGAAAATCATGCGAGACCTTTTCCGGCCGGGTTTTGAAAGCGCGGCCGAAAACCGCGCCTTGGACAATAGCGTCGGCACCATCGATCGGCTATGGTCCCGCCGGTTTTATGACGGATCAAAATAATGTCAGTTGAGAGAACCACGGCCGCGGGCGGCATGGAAACCTCCTATGGTTTCAGGAAGGTCGGGGCAGGGGAGAAGCAGCCCCTGGTCAACGACGTCTTCCACAAGGTGGCCAATCGATACGACCTGATGAACGATCTGATGTCGGCCGGGTTGCACCGGCTGTGGAAGGACGCGATGGTCGCCTGGCTGAACCCGCCGAAGCGCCCGGGCTGGAAGGTGCTCGATGTCGCCGGCGGCACCGGCGACATCGCCTTCCGTATCGTCGAGGCCAGCCAGCGCCAGGCCCATGCGACGGTGCTCGACATCAACGGCTCGATGCTGGCCGTCGGCCGCGACCGGGCCGAGAAGCAGGGCTTGGCCGCAAACACTGACTTCGTCGAGGCCAATGCCGAGGCGTTGCCGTTCGAGGACGATAGCTTCGACGCCTATACGATCGCGTTCGGCATCCGCAATGTGCCGCGCATCGAGGTCGCGCTTGCCGAGGCCTATCGCGTGCTGAAGCGCGGCGGACGGTTTCTGTGCCTGGAATTCTCCGAGGTCGAGATGCCGCTGCTCGACAAGGCCTATGAGGCATGGTCGTTCAACGCGATCCCCAGGATCGGCAAGGCGGTGACCGGCGACGGTGAACCCTATTCCTATCTCGTGGAATCCATCCGCAAGTTCCCCAACCAGCAAAATTTCGCGGCGATGATCACCCGCGCCGGCTTCGACCGCGTCACCTTCCGCAACTATTCGGGCGGCATCGCCGCCCTTCATTCCGGCTGGAAGCTTTGAGGCCGAACCCCTTGAAGCAGCCGCCCTTGAAACAGGCCCTCTTGAATCGGGATGGCCAATGAGCAGCGTCGCCGCCGCTTTCAGGCTCGCCCGGGCCGGTTGGGTGTTGGTCCGCGAGGGCGTCGTCGCGGCGCTGCCGGGCGAAGAGCTCTCCGGCATGCCGAAATTCGGCTGGCAGGTGGCGCGGTTGTTCACCCGCCGCCGGGCGTTGAGCTACCAGCGCGGCGACAGGCTGGCGCGGGCAGTGGTGCGGCTTGGACCCTCCTACGTCAAGCTCGGCCAGTTCCTGGCCACGCGGCCCGACGTCGTCGGCAACGACATGGCGCTCGACCTCGCGCTCTTGCAGGACAAGATGCATACTTTCCCGAAGGCGGAGGCGGTCCACGCGATCGAAGCCTCGCTCGGACGCAGGATAGACGACCTGTATTCGAGCTTCGGCGAACCGGTGGCCGCGGCCTCGATCGCCCAGGTGCACAGCGCCGAAGTCGTGCGCGAGGGCGCCGCTTCGCGGGTAGCGGTGAAGGTCATCCGGCCCGGCGTGCGGCGCCGCTTCTTCCAGGACCTCGAAAGCTATTTCCTAGCTGCCCGCCTGCAGCAGAAATACATCCCCGCGTCGCGTCGCCTGCGCCCGGTCGAGGTGACCGAGACGCTGGCGCAGACCACCAGAATCGAGATGGATCTGAGGCTCGAGGCGGCCGCGCTTTCGGAACTCGGCGAGAACACCAAGGACGATCCCGGCTTTCGCGTGCCGGCGGTCGACTGGGAGCGGACCGGCCGCGATGTTCTCACCATGGAATGGATCGACGGCATCAAGATGAACGATCTGGCCGGCCTCGCCGCTGCCGGCCACGACCTCAAGGCGATTGCGGCCAATGTGGTCCAGTCGTTCCTCAGGCACACGTTGCGCGACGGCTTCTTCCACGCCGACATGCATCCGGGCAACCTGTTCGTTGAGGCGGACGGCACCATCGTCGCGGTCGATCTCGGCATTGCCGGCCGGCTCGGCAAGAAGGAACGACGCTTCCTCGCCGAGATCCTCTATGGCTTCATCGTGCGCGACTATCAGCGCGTCGCCGAGGTGCATTTCGAGGCCGGCTATGTTCCGCGCCAGCACAATGTATCGGCCTTCGCGCAGGCGATCCGCGCCATCGGCGAGCCGATCCATGGCCAGTCGGCCGAGACCATTTCGATGGCGAAGTTGCTGACGCTGCTGTTCGAAGTCACCGAGCTGTTTGATATGGCGACGCGGACCGAGCTGGTGCTTTTGCAAAAGACCATGGTGGTGGTGGAAGGCGTCGCGCGCACGCTCGATCCGGCCTTCAACATGTGGAAGACGTCGGAGCCCGTTGTCAGCGACTGGATCGCCAGCAATCTTGGCCCGCGCGGCATGCTCACCGATGCGCGTGACGCCGGCAGAGCCCTCGTGTCGCTGGCAAGGCAGGCGCCGGATCTTGTGGCCCGCACCGAGCGGCTGTCGCGCGAGATCGACCTGATGGCGGAGAACGGTCTGCGCTTCGACGAAGCCACCGCGCACGCCATAGGTAGGGCGGAAGCGCGCCACACCCGCTCCGGCCGGGTGGCGCTGTGGGTGATCGCGCTGACGCTGATCTACATCGCGTGGAAATTGCTCTAGATCATGATGGCGTTTCGTTGAAGCGCCCTCACGATCCAACTCTTTGTTGGAGCATGATCTTCCTCCGAAAACCGGTTCCCACTTTTCGGGATCATGCTCTAAGCGCCAATTGGCTTGTCGCAGATTGATTGCATTGCTATCGTTGCAAGCGCAATCTGAGGCGAGTGCAATCACATGGCCAGCATCACGATCCGGAATCTCGATGACGAGGTCAAGGACCTGCTCCGACTGCTCGCCGCCGAAAATGGCTGCTCGATGGAGGAACAGGCGCGGGCCATGATACGCGCCGCGGTCGAAGGCCGGGCAGGGCGGGCCGGCCGCATCGACCAGATCGAGAAGACGCTGCGCGCGCTGGCGGATTCAAACCAAACTGCGGCCCCGGTTGTGGCAGCCTCCGGCAAGCTCCTAGGACGAGGTTCGCTCTCCGGCAAGCGGATCCTGCTGATCATCGGCGGCGGCATCGCGGCCTATAAATCGCTTGATCTGATCCGCAGACTGCGCGAGCGCGGCGCCTCGGTGCGGGTGGTCATGACGCCGGCCGCGCAGGAATTCGTGACCACGCTGTCGGTCGGCGCGCTTTCGGCCGATCATGTCTTCACGGATTTGTTCGACCGCAAGGACGAGCACGATGTCGGCCATATCAGGCTGTCGCGCGAGGCCGATCTGCTGGTGGTGGCGCCCGCCACCGCCGACCTGATGGCGAAGCTCGCCAACGGCCACGCCAACGACCTTGCCTCGACGGTGCTCCTGGCCACCGACAAGAAGGTGCTGATGGCGCCGGCGATGAACCCAAAGATGTGGGCGCACGCCGCCACGCGCCGCAACCGGGCGATCTTGCAGAAGGACGGCATCGCCTTTGTCGGGCCTGCCAAGGGCGAGATGGCCGAAAGCAACGAAGCGGGCGAGGGCCGCATGGCCGAGCCGCTGGAGATCGCCGCCGCGATCGAGGCCATGCTCGACGAGAGGCCGAAGCCGCTTGCCGGCCGCAGGATCATCGTCACCTCCGGGCCGACGCATGAACCGATCGATCCGGTGCGCTATATCGCCAACCGGTCTTCCGGCAAGCAGGGCCACGCCATCGCGGCGGCGCTTGCGAAGCTCGGCGCCGATGTGCGGCTGGTCTCCGGTCCGGTCACCATCGCCGATCCGGCCGGTGTTGCGACCACTCATGTCGAAACGGCCGCCCAGATGAAGCAGGCGGTCGAAAGCCTGCTGCCGGCGGATGCCGCCGTGTTCGTCGCCGCCGTCGCCGACTGGCGCACGGCAAACGCCGCCGGCGAGAAGATCAAGAAGGTGGCGGGCGAGGGGCCGCCTTCGCTCAAGATGGTCGAAAATCCCGACATCCTTGCCGGCATCGGCCATCATGCGCAGCGGCCGGGCCTTGTCGTCGGCTTCGCCGCCGAGACGCAGGATCTCATCGCCAATGCCGAGGCCAAGCTCAAGAAGAAGGGCGCCGATTTCATCGTCGCCAACGACGTCTCGCATGAGAGCGGCATCGGCCCGTCCGGCGTGATGGGCGGCGACCGCAACAAGGTGCGCATCGTCTCCAGCACCGGCGTCGAGGAATGGCCGGAGATGGGCAAGGACGAGGTGGCGGCGCGGCTCGCCGCGCTGATCGCGGAGCGTCTGCAGACCGTCGTTGTTTAGCCAGTCGCCTGCTGAGGCCGCAGCGTCGGCAGCGCGATCCTCAGCGCGGCGATGCATCCCAGGACAGCCAGAGGCACGAAGGCGAGGAACAGCCACCCGGCAACGCCTGCGGCGGCTTCACGGGTCAGGCCTTCCGAGAAGCCGCTGGCGTTGGCGACGATGCCGGCAAGCGCTGCGCCCACGGCATAGCCGATGCGCTGCATGGTCGGCACGGCAGCCGAGGCGATCGTCTGCTCGCCGTCGCGCGCCGAGGCGACGATGACGCGCGTGAGGAATGGCCAGCAAACCCCGAAGCCGCCGCCCTGCAGCAGGGCGCACAGCAGAATGAGCGGGATCGAGCCTGCCGGGATCGTGTAGGCGAAGCCGGCAAGGCCGGAAGCAATCATCAGCGCGCCGATGACTATGATCAGCCTCTCGCGCTCGAGCGGAGCATTGGCGATGAGGATCGATAGGATCGACCAGGCGATCGATTCCGCGGCGATGATGTAGCCGGTGGTCAGGATCGGAATGCCGTGCAGCGTGGTCAGAAGCAGCGGCCCGTAAATGGTGAAGGTGCAGGTCGCCACGGAGAATGCCGCAACCAGGGTCATGCCGCTGCCAAGCGGCGAACGCCATGAAAACAATGGCGACGGAAAGAGCCGCGATTGTGGCCTGAGGGCGTCGATGCGGAAGAACAGCGCCAGGCCGATCACGCCGAGGAGGAGCAGCAGTGACGAGCGCAACAGGGCAATGTCGATACCGGCAGCGGCGATCAGCACGACACTGAGGGCGAGACAGGCGAGCGCCGGATAGGGAAAGGGTGGTGCCTTGCCGCCGACCGCCTGCGGCCTCCTTGCCTCGGGCGTGTCGAGCACGATGAAGCTGGCCAGCGCCATCGCCGCGCCGCCGAAGGTGAAGATGCCGAAAGCCCAGCGCCATGACAGGAATTCGGTCATGAGCGCGCCGAGCATCGGGCCGCTGAAGGCCGCGACGCCCCAGACCGCGGACATGATGCCGAAGAGTTGCGGCCAGATGTTGCGCGCGAAGAGACGCTCGACTGATACGAAGGCGAGCGACACAAGCGCACCGCCGCCAAGCCCCTCGACAAGGCGCCCGGCGAGGAACAAGGGCATGGAAGGCGCCGCGGCGCAGATCAGCGCGCCGATCGCGTAGAGCAGCGCGGCGACCATCATGTTGGAGCGCAGGGCGACATAGCTGACAAGGCGGCCGGCGGCGGCGCCGGCGACGATCGCGCCGAGCTCATAGATCGCCAGCGACCAGCCGACCAGTTGCACGCCCGCGAGATCACCGACCATGGCCGGCATCACCGTCGCCACCATCGTCTCGTTGGTGGCATGCAGCAGGATGCCGAGGCTGACGAAGCAGAAGCGCGCCAGATCGCCGCTCGCCCACAGCGCCCGCCAGTCGACCCTGTTGCCGGCCACCTTGTCGTCAGCCTTCTTGTCGCCCCCTGCTGCCGTCACATCGATCTCCTGCTAGCCGCGGCAGCCTCATCCATTTCCGATGAAGGCGCCAGATCCAGTTCGGCAGGGCTTGTAGAACCTCAAGCGCAGTTGAGCTCAAGAGCTTTTTCGCGGATTTCGAGGCGAGCCACCATTGTTGCTCGGAGGGATACGGCTTTTCCAAAGCATACGGCCCGGAACGGATGTTCCGGGCCGTATGCACGCAGCGAATTTGGAAGCCGAAGCCTCACTTGTAGGAGTGGACGAGGTCCAGCGAGGCCACCGCGACGGCCAGGTTGAGGCCCGTCTGGGCCTGGACGCTGAGCGGTTCCAGCATGAAGGCGCTGTCGAGGCCGCCAACGAGGACGTTGGCGCCGCCGCCGGTCACCACGGAAGCCTCGGCGTTGACGCCGTAATAGCTCCCGGCGAGATCGCCGGCATCATGGTTGCGCGTGGCGGCAAGCACCGCCCAGACGAGTTGGCCCTGATGCGTCTGGCCGACATCGACACCGAGTTTGGAGATCATCCCGGTATAAATCTCAGCCGGGCCGTGGTGGGAGGGACGGAAGACGCAGGACACGCCCTTGTTCGAGGTGATGACGTAGCCGACGCCACCGTCGATTGTGCAATCGAGTGTGCCGAGCCGGAGCGTGCCGGCGCTTACCGGAGAAGCAAGGACCGTGGCGGCAAGCGCGGCAGCGACGCAGGCAAGGGATTTGATCATTGGAAAGGTCCTTTCGCGAAATTTGGCCCCGCCTTAACGAACGAGGTGCACGGAGCGTTCCGTCGAAAACTTGGCGCGAACATGGCAAAGGTTAACGCATTGCGGCCGACAGTTAACGCGTCGCTAAAGGCGTCTCCCAGGCGCAACACTACGGTCGCCGGCGGCGACCGTGCGTCCGTGCGCTGCACCCGTCTGGTTGCGTCAGCTTCCGCTCAGCTGGCGCTGCCGCCGACGCGCGACAGGCCGTCCTTGGCTGGCTGATAGGTGGGGTCGAGGCGGATGGCTTCGCGATAGGACTTGGAAGCCTTGGCCTTGTCGCCGCGCTTCTCGTAGATCAGCGCCTGGTTGGCCCAGGCCTCGGCGTTCTTGCCGTCGAGCTTGATGGCCATGTTGAAGTCGGAGAAGGCGTTGTCCTCGTCGCCCATCGCCAGGTAGGAGAGGCCGCGGCCGTTGTAGGGCTCGGCGGCGTCCGGGGCAAGCGAGATCGCGGTCGAGAAATCCTCGATGGCGAATTTGTGCTGGCCCTGGCTCTGATAGATCAGGCCGCGATTGTGGTAGGCGCGCGCATCGGTGGTGTCGAGCTGGATCGCCTTCTGGAAGTCGTTGAAGGCATCCTGGGTACGGCCCGCCTTGCGGTAGAGATTGCCGCGACCGATATAGGCGGCGTCGTAGTTGGCGTTGATCTGGATCGCGCGGTTGTAGTCGGCCAAAGCGGCTTGCTGATTGCCGAGGAAGCGCTGGATCAGCGCGCGGTTCGAATAGGCCTGGTAGAAGTTCGGATTGAGCTGGATGGCCTGGTTGAAGTCCTTGAGCGCCGCCTGATACTGGCCGCCGCGACCATAGGCCGAGCCGCGCACATTATAGCCTTCGGGGTCCTGCGGATTGCGCTGGATGACCGCCGAAAGCGAGGAGATGTTCTCGCTCGACCCCTGCGCCTTGTCGATCGAGTTGAACTCGCCTGTCGGGGTCGTCTGGCATGCTGCAAGCACCAGACCCGAAAGCAGGGTCGCCGTCAGGGCGAAGCCGCGAAAAGCGGTTCCGCGCTCTACGGTAATAGCGTTCATCTTTGTCCTCACTGCCGCAGCGCCGTCAGTCCGTTCCCTCTCCGAACCGGCTCGAATCTATAAACAAAAAGGTGGCGGCGATTTCGCATCGCGCCACCTCGGTATCCTTCGAAAAGGACGAAAAATTGGCGTTATGAGCGCGGCGAGCGCGATGCGCCGGCAGCACCAGCCGGAGCCGGGCGCGGGGTCATCGGCAGCAGGCCTTCGCGCTGGGCGCGCTTGCGGGCCAGCTTGCGGGCGCGGCGCACGGCTTCCGCCTTCTCGCGGGCACGCTTCTCGGACGGCTTCTCGTAGTGACCGCGCATCTTCATTTCGCGGAAAATACCTTCGCGCTGCATCTTCTTCTTCAGCGCGCGAAGCGCCTGATCAACGTTGTTGTCGCGGACGAGTACCTGCACGGGCAATCCTGTCTTCGGGTTTGAAATCGTTAGGCAATCGGCCATAGCCGGGATGCCTCCGCGGCGAGCTGCACCGCGAATTGTGGCGGCTGATAGCAGAATCAGGCTGGGATGTCCACCTCTGATTGCGGGAATCAGCGATCAAAAACCCGAGCGCTGCGAGCAGGCGTTTGTTCGCCCTACGCGGTCGTCAGATGGAGGCGCGCAAAGTCCTCGAAAAACTCACCGTAATCGCAGGTGATTTCCTCGCCGGCGGCGATGTCGCGAATGGCGGTGGCGCCGCCATACTGCGAGAAATCGGTATTCGGCCGCTCGGAGTGGTTCATGAAGCGGCCATTGTCCACCTCATAGACCATGAAGCCGGGCTTGTCGGGGCTCGGATAGGCGTAGCGGTCGAGCAACTCGCGCAGATGCGGCGGCGCGGCCTCGTATTTATCCATCGGGATCAGCCGGTCGAAATCCGGGTCGAGCCGCCAGATCGAAGCACCCTTGCGGATCGGCTCGGCGGCGAACACGCCGACGCCTTCGATGGCGCTCTGGGCAACATAGGTTCTGATCAGCAGCATCGTTCCCCGTCCATTCTCGACGGGAAACGAAATCGTCAATTCGCGCCGAAATGCAAGGCCGCGCCGCCACATTTCAGCGGATGGACGTGTTTCCAGCCTGCCGGCCGGATCACGTCCGGTTGATCGAGACACCGCCATCGGCAAACAAGGCCGTGCCGGTGGTGAAGCTCGATGCGTCCGAGGCGAGATAAAGCGCGGAGCGGGCGATCTCCTGCGGCTGCGCCATGCGCTTCAGCGCGTGAATGCCTTCGACGAAAGCGCGCGCCTCGGGCGTGGTCGTGGTCGCGCCGGGCGTGTCGGTGCCGCCGGGCAGCAACGCGTTGACGCGCAAACCGCTTGGGCCGTATTCGGCGGCCAGCACCTGCGTCAGCCCGATCAGGCCGGCCTTTGCCGCGGCATAGGCCGCCATGCCTGGCATGCCGGCGGTGTAGCCGACGAAGCTCGAGGTGAAGATCAGCGAGCCGCCGCCGCGCTCCAGCATGGCCGGAATCTGGTACTTGGCGGCGAGATAAGCGCTGGTCAGATTGGTGTCCATCGTCTCATGCCACACGGCTGGGGTCATGTCGGGCACCGGTCCCATCACGCCGACGGCGCCGGCATTGTTGAAGGCGATGTCGAGGCCGCCGAAGCGGGCCACAGCGACTTCCACCAAGGCCTTTGCGTAAGCTTCGTCCCTGACATCGCCTGCAAGCGCGGCCGCCGTACCGCCGACGTCCTCGATCTCGCCGACGAGCACGTCGAGCTCGGCCTGACGCCGAGCGGCGACGACCAGGCTTGCGCCTTGCTCTGCAAACAGCTTCGCGGTCGCGCGGCCGATGCCGGAACTTGCGCCGGTGACGATCGCGACCTTGTTTGTAAGGGTGAACATGTCTTTGCATCCTTCCTTTGTGCCGGGCTCGCGGCGGATGGATGCCTGGTCGCAGATGTGCATGGATGCAGCCACCCGAAAGCTGCCTTGCCGTCGTCGCGCAGGCATTGCGGTCCTGGCGCAAAGCGGCAAGCGCCGTCGCAAACAGCGCAAGGATGACATCGCGGTTTCGCTAGTGATACACCTCGCGTGACGGGAAAGGCCCGAACCACATCCGCGATTTTTGGCGCGAGGCTTAACGTGAAGAAATACTCGGTATTCGCCATTGCCCGCGAGGCGATGCGCGGCCACAAGGGCTGGGAAGAGCAGTGGACCTCGCCCGAGCCGAAGAAGGAATACGACGTCATCATCGTCGGGGCCGGCGGGCATGGCCTGGCGACGGCCTATTACCTGGCGACCGAGCATGGCATCACCAACATTGCGGTGCTGGAGAAGGGGTGGCTCGGCGGCGGCAACACCGGCCGCAACACCACCATCATCCGCTCCAACTATCTCTATGACGAAAGCGCCGGCATCTACGACCATGCGCTGAAGCTGTGGGACGGGCTCAGCCAGGAGCTCAACTACAACGTCATGTATTCGGCGCGCGGCGTCATGATGCTTGCGCACAACGTCCATGACGTGCAGGTGTTCAAGCGCCACATCCACGCCAACCGCCTCAACGGCATCGACAATGAATGGCTGACGCCGGAAGAGGCGAAGGCATTCTGCCCGCCGCTCAACATCTCCAAGGATGCGCGCTATCCGGTGATGGGCGCGGCGCTGCAGCGGCGCGGCGGCACGGCGCGTCACGACGCGGTGGCCTGGGGCTATGCGCGCGGCGCTTCGGCGCGCGGCGTGCACATCATCCAGAATTGCGAGGTCACCGGCATCAAGCGGGCGGCGAACGGCGCGGTGAGCGGCGTGGAAACGACGCGCGGCTTCATCGGCGCCAAGAAGGTCGGCGTGGTCGCGGCCGGCCATTCCTCGGTCATCATGAACATGGCCGGCGTGCGCATGCCGCTCGAAAGCTATCCGCTGCAGGCGCTGGTGTCGGAGCCGATCAAGCCTGTGGTGCCTTGCGTGGTGATGTCGAACACGGTGCACGCCTATATCTCGCAGTCCGACAAGGGCGAGCTGGTCATCGGCGCCGGCACCGACCAATATGTCTCCTATTCGCAAACCGGCGGCCTGCACATATTGCAGCATACGCTCGACGCCATCTGCGAGATGTTCCCGATCTTCACGCGCATGAAGATGCTGCGCTCCTGGGGCGGCATCGTCGATGTCACGCCGGACCGCTCGCCGATCCTGGCAAAGACGCCGGTCAAGGGGCTTTACGTCAATTGCGGCTGGGGCACGGGCGGTTTCAAGGCGACGCCCGGCTCCGGCAACGTCTTTGCGCACACGATCGCGAAGGACGAGCCGCACCCGATCAACGCGCCGTTCACGCTCGAGCGCTTTCGCACCGGCCGTCTCATCGACGAGGCGGCAGCGGCGGCGGTGGCGCACTAATGCCAGCTCAGCTGTTTTGCGATCAATCGGCCGGCGCGTGCGCCGGTCACGGCAAGTTTTAGGATCACCCAGATGCTTCTCATCCGCTGCCCCTATTGCGAGGAAGAGCGCCCGGAACTCGAGTTCCGCAACGCCGGCGAGGCGCATATCGCGCGCCCGACCAACATTGCCGCCGAGAGCGACGACGATTTCGAGAAATTCTTCTTCATCCGTGCGAATCCCAAGGGCGTCATCTATGAGCGCTGGCGGCACATCCATGGCTGCGCGCGCTTCTTCAACGCGGTTCGCGACACCGTCACCGACAAGTTCGTCATGACCTACAAGGCCGGCGAGCCGAAGCCCGCGAAGCTGCCTGGAGCCTCGAAATGAACGCCGCCTTCCGTATCTCCGGCGCCGGTCGCCTCAGCCAGGCCAGGACCGCCTCTTTCAGCTTCGACGACAAGTCCTACACAGGCATCGAGGGCGATACACTCGCCTCGGCGCTGCTCGCCAACGGCGTGCATCTGGTCGGCCGTTCGTTCAAGTATCACCGCCCCCGCGGCTTCCTGTCGGCGGGCGCGGAAGAGCCCAACGCGCTGGTGCAGATCGTGCGCGACGATGCGCGCAAGACGCCGAATGTGCGCGCCACCGTGCAGGAGCTCTATGACGGGCTGATCGCCAATTCGCAGAATCGCTGGCCGTCGCTCGCTTTCGACGTCGGCGCCGTCAACGACCTTGCATCGCCGATGTTCTCGGCCGGGTTCTACTACAAGACCTTCATGTGGCCGAAATGGGCCTGGAGGGATCTCTACGAGCCGAAGATCCGCGCTGCGGCCGGCCTCGGCGTTTCGCCCGAAAAGCCGGACCCGGATCACTATGCCTCGCGCTACGCGCATTGCGAAGTGCTGGTGCTGGGCGGCGGCGCTGCCGGCATTGCAGCCGCCCTTGCCGCGGCAGAGACGGGAGTGAGGGTGATCCTCGCCGATGAGCAGGGCGAGTTCGGCGGCAGCCTGCGCTTCGAGAGCGGCGCCAGGATCGACGGCCAGGACGGCTACGCCTGGGCGCAAGCGGCGATCGCGCAGCTAAAGGCGATGGGCAATGTGCGGGTGCTCTCCCGCACCACGGCCTTCGGCTATTACGCGCAGAATTTCGTCGGCCTGGTCGAGCGGGTCAGCGACCATCTCAAGAGCCCGGGCCGCGAGCTGGCGCGCGAACGCCTGTGGCAGGTGCGTGCCAATCGCGTCGTCATCGCGACCGGCGCCATCGAACGCCACATGGTGTTCGCCAACAACGACCGTCCGGGCGTGATGCTGGCTTCGGCGGCGCGCACCTACCTCAACCACTATGGCGTCGCGGTCGGCAGGAATGTCGGCGTCTATACGGCGAATGACTCCGCCTATGCCGCCGCGATCGACCTCAAGAGAGCGGGCATCAATGTCGCGGCGATCGTCGACCTTCGCGACAATCCCTCGGGAGCGGTGATCGATGAGGCGAGGGCGCTCGGCATCGAGATCAATTTCGGCCGCGCGGTGGTCAGCGCCGGCGGAAAGTTACGCGTGTCGTCGATGACCGTGCAGCCGAAGAATGGCGGCGGCGGGCGGACCATCCCGGTCGACGCGATCCTGATGTCGGCCGGTTGGACGCCGTCGGTGCATCTGTTCTCGCAGTCGCGCGGCAAGGTCGCCTTCAACGACGAGACAAGGCGCTTCGTGCCCGGCACTTATGCGCAGGACTGCGTCTCGGTCGGCGCCTGCAACGGCACGGACGGGTTGGACGCGACGATCGATGAGGCCTATGCGGCCGGCGCCAAGGCGGCGAAGGAAGCCGGCGGCAAGGCCGGCAAGAGCGCCAAGCCGAAGGTCGACGCCGGCGAGAGCTGGTCGCGCGGCATGCTGGGCGCTGCGCCCGGCGCCGGGCCGGGCACCACGGTCAAGGCCTTCGTCGATTTCCAGAACGACGTTACCGCCAAGGATATCCGCCAGGCGGTGCATGAAGGCATGCACTCGATCGAGCACGTCAAGCGCTTCACCACCAACGGCATGGCGACCGACCAGGGCAAGACGTCGAACATGCATGGCCTGGCGATCGCCGCCGAGGAACTCGGCAAGCCGATCCCGCAGGTCGGCCTCACCACGTTCCGCGCGCCCTACACGCCGGTCACCTTCGGCTCGATCGTCGGCCATGCGCGCGGCGCGCTGTTTGACCCGACCCGCCGTACGGCGATCCATCCATGGGCGGCGCGCCAGGGCGCGGTGTTCGAGGATGTCGGCAACTGGAAGCGCGCCTGGTACTTCCCCAAGGCCGGCGAGGACATGCACGCCGCCGTCAACCGCGAATGCGTGACGGTGCGAAAAGTGGGCGGCCTGTTCGACGCCTCGACGCTCGGCAAGATCGAGGTGGTCGGGCCGGACGCGGCGAAGTTCATGGAGCTGCTCTACACCAATCCGTGGGAGAAGCTCGAAACCGGCCGCTGCCGCTACGGCATCATGCTGCGCGAGGACGGCTTCATCTATGACGACGGCGTCGTCGGCCGACTGGCGCCGGACCGATTCCACGTCACGACGACCACCGGCGGCGCGCCGCGCGTCATGAACCATATGGAGGATTACCTCCAGACCGAGTTCCCGTATCTCAATGTCTGGCTGACCTCGATCACCGAGCAATGGGCGGTGATCGCGGTACAGGGGCCCAAGTCGCGCGACATCATCGCGCCGCTGGTCGAAGGCATCGACATGTCGGACGAGGCGATGCCGCATATGTCGGTGCGCGAGGGCAGGATCTGCGGCGTGCCGACAAGGCTGTTCCGCATGTCCTTCACCGGCGAGCGCGGTTTCGAGGTCAATGTGCCGGCCGACTACGGCGAGGCCGTGTGGGAAGCGCTGTGGGCCGAAGGCCAGAAGCATGGCGCGACCGCCTACGGTACCGAGACGATGCACGTGCTGCGCGCCGAAAAGGGCTACATCATCGTCGGCCAGGACACCGACGGCACGGTGACGCCGAACGATGCCGGGCTCGACTGGGCGGTCGGCAAGAAGAAGACCGACTTCGTCGGCATTCGCGGCCTGACCCGCCCGGATCTTGTGGCGAAGGGCCGCAAGCAGCTTGTCGGCCTCAAGACCAAGGACCCGAAGGTGGTGCTGGAGGAGGGCGCGCAGATCGTCGCGGATCCGAAGCAGCCGATCCCGATGAAGATGATCGGCCACGTCACCTCCAGCTACTGGTCGGAGAATTGCGGCCGTTCGATCGCCCTGGCGCTGGTCGCCGGCGGCCGCGACCGTATGGGTGAGACGCTCTACGTGCCGATGCCGAACGGCACGATCGAGGTGGAAGTCACCGGCATGGTGTTCGTCGACGAGAAGGGAGAACGCCTCAATGGCTAAGGCCGCCGCCAAGACAAAAGCCGCTGAAGCCTCGGTCGAGCGGCGTCCCGCGCTTGCCGGCCGCACGCTGTCAGCGCCGGGCGTGAAAGTGGAGATGCTGCCGCCGGCCGAACGCATCTCGCTGCGCGCGCCGCAGGCGTCGCTTGCCGCGCTTTCCAAGGCGCTCGGCCTCACGCTGCCGGCAAGGCCGAAGACCTCGGCTTCGAAAGACGGGCGCACGGCGCTGTGGCTCGGGCCGGACGAATGGCTGATCATCGACGAGGCCGGCGGCGATCCGCTCGCCGATTGCGCCAAGGTGACGGCGCTGCACTCGGCGGTCGGCATCTCGCACCGCAATGTCGGGATTTCGGTCGTCGGACCTGCCGCCGCGGCGACGGTCAATTCGGGCTGTCCGCAGGACCTGTCGCTCGAGGCTTTCCCGGTGGGTGCTGCCTCGCGCACCATTCTCGGCAAATCCGAAATCGTGCTGTTGCGCAGCGCGGCCGATGCGTTCCGGGTGGAATGCTGGCGTTCCTTCTCGGACTATGTCTTTACTCTGCTGTCGGAAGCGGCGGGCGACGCGGCGAACTGATCTTCACACTGCGCTGTCGGAAAGCCGCGCAGCAGGAACCATCGCCGGCGCTGGCCGTTTCCGCAGCTCGCGAGGGAGATTGCCGATGCCATCCAAATCCGCGCCGAAGTCACCCAAGAAGACAGCGGCAGTCCGTTCGCTGGAGCAGGAAAGGCATCGCGAGGTTGAGGAAGAGGAGCTCGAGGAAGGCCTCGAAGACACGTTTCCGGCCAGCGATCCGGTATCGGTCACCAGCACTTCCATCCCCGGCGGGCCGGCAAAGCCCGGCAAGGCCAAGGCCGTGCCCGGAATGAAGTCGCGCAAGAAGTAGCGCCGTCGCGGCAGTCAATCGGACTTCAGGCAGAATGAAAAAGGGCGGCCAAGTGCCGCCCGTTTTCGTTGATTTGCCGGTAGGGCGCTTCACCGTTCACGGAAACGGCGAACCGCTCTGTTCCGGAATTGCTCCAGCGCTTACAGGCCGGGCACGAACCACGGGTTCACATCGATGCCGAGGCGCGGGCTCTTGGTCTGGGTCTTGTTGGCGTCCGCCTTTTCGACCGAGCCGGTCGCGGTGCAATCAAGAATCACATTGGTGTTGGTCTGGACGCAGGCTGCCGGGGCATGCTTAGCCGGCTGATGCGTACCGGCAAGAGCGGCGCCGGAGAAAGCCAGCACGGCGGCGAGAGCGAGGATGGTCTTCTTCATTTTCCGTCTCCAGTCATCTCTTTTCGTACATGTACGATATAGCGTACAGATACGGTGACTGGAGCTGAATTTCAAGACGAAATCTGTACGCGTACGACAACTTTTTTTGAACGTAAGAACTCGCCGCGCCGAATCAAGCCGATGGGAGCGCAAAAACAGCTGTGGCGATCAGCAATTTATCGGGGTTTCGGTGAGCGGAGGGATATCCCGCGCCGACAATGAGGCCAGCATGAAATCGCACATCCGTCTCACATAGGCCTGAGGGTCGCCGAAAGGATAGAAGGGAAAGGTGATCAAAAGCGAAATCGTGCCGTGACCGACGGTCCACAGCATGGTCGCGATGGCGCGCGGGTCGCCCTTGAGCTTGCCGGCGGCAACGCAGGCCTCGACGCGTTTGATCAGCACCCTCATGGCCGGATTGCCCTCCTCCATGTCCTCATAGCTGCGGCCTTCCGGCAGCCTGGTCTTCTCGGTCATGAAGACGGTGCGGTACTCATTAGGGTTGCCAAGCCCGAAGGCGGCGTATTCGGTCATCACCGCCTTGAGCGCCTCGACGGGGTCGTCGGCGGGATGCTCCTCGATGCGCCGCGCCAGCGTCTCGAAGGCATCCTCGGCCAGCGCGAAGAGGATGTCCTGCTTGTCGGCGAAGTAGGAATAGACCGACATCGGCGCGTAGCCGACCCGCTTGGCCAGCTTGCGGATGGTCAGGCCCTCGTAGCCTTCTTCCTGCACCAGCTTGTGAGCCGCCGCGACGAGTTCCGAGCGAAGCTCCGCCTTCTGTTTCTCGCGGCGTTTCTGAACGCTCAGCGTCAATGTCCGCTGCCTTTGTCGTTGGTTGCCTGGCGAATTATATACGCTGTACGGAAACGGACAAGGGAGCCTTCCGGTTCCGCAACGTCCGTTCGGACTCTTCGGTTAACACGGGTTGCGGGCGCAAGCCGCGCCCGGCGTCCTCAGATCGCGCCAATGCCGCCATCGAGCGCCAGCGTGTGGCCGGTCATGAACGAGTTGCCAGGGTCGGCAAGGAACAGGATGCCGGCGATGATCTCGCCGACTTCGCCGACACGTTTCATCGGCACGCCGCGCGTGAGTTCGGCAAGCGCTTCGGCTTCGGGCGCCCCTGTGAAACGCACGAAGCCGTCGACCATCGCCGTCCTGGTGTGCGCCGGACAGACGGCATTGATGCGGATGCCCTTGCTGGCGTATTCGACCGCCGCCGAGCGCGTCAGCCCGACGACACCGTGCTTGGCGGCGGCATAGACCGACAGCTTCGGCGCGCCCGAGAGGCCGGCAACCGAAGCGATGTTGACGATGACACCGCCCTTGCCGCTCTGCTTGAATTGCCGCTCCAACTGCGGAATCTGGTGCTTCATGGCATAGAAGACGCCGAGCAGGTCGACCTCGACCACGCGGCGCGCCTCCTCCGAGGACACCTGCGGCAGGCGCACGAAGCTGTGCACGATGCCGGCATTGTTGACGGCGATGTCGAGCCGGCCGAACTTCTGCATGGCAAGCTTCACCAGGTCCTCCGAGAGTTTTTCATCGGCGATATTGCCGGCAAGGTGAGCGGTCTCTGCGTCGAGCGTTGCGGCGAAACCACCGAGTGCTGCCTCGTCCAGATCGGAGAGCACCAGCCGCGCCCCCTCAGCGGCGAAGGCCTTTGCCGCGCCGCTGCCGAGACCACCGGTCGCGCCGGTGATCAGCACCGTCATTCCATCGAAACGGCCCATCGCTCGGCTCTCCTTGTTCAGCGATTATCGTCGATCAGTTCGACCGCAAGCTGGGCAAGCAGTTTTACTGCCTCACCATAGGTCCTTGCCTTTTCCGGATTGGAGGCGTTGCCGTCCAGCGCGCGGCGGTAGACGCCCTGGCAGATCGCCGCCAGCCGGAAGAAGGAGAAGGCGAGGAAGAAGGTCCAGTTGTCGATGTTCCCAATGCCGCGCCGTGTGCAATAGGCTGCGACATAGGCCTCCTCGGAAGGAAGGCCGGCAGCCGTGCGGTCGACGCCGCCGAGGCCGCGGAAACCCGAGGCATGGGGCAGACGCCACTGCATGCATTGATAGGCGAGGTCGGCGAAGGGGTGGCCGAGCGTCGACAGCTCCCAGTCGAGCACCGCGATGACTTTCGGCACGTCCGGCGCGAACATCACGTTGTCCAGCCGGTAGTCGCCATGGACAAGCGAAACGCGGCTGTCATCGGCCGGCATATGCGTTTCCAGCCATGCAATCAGCCTGTCGATATCGGTTATGGTTTCGGTTTCGGAGGCGCGGTACTGGCCGGCCCAACGCGCAAGCTGGCGCTCGAAATAGCTGCCGGGTTTGCCGAAATCGCCAAGGCCGGCGGCGTCGACATCGACGTCGTGCATGGCGGCAAGCGTCGCGTTCATCGCATCGTAGATCGCGGCGCGCTCTTCATTGCCGGAAACGTCCGGCAGCGACGGATCCCAGAAGATGCGGCCGTCGACATATTCCATGACGTAGAACATGCGGCCGATCGGCGAGTCTTCGCCCGACAGATGCAGCATGCGCGGCACCGGCACCGCCGTGCCGGCAAGCGCCCGCATCACCCGAAATTCCCGGTCGACCTGATGCGCGGATTTCAGCAATTGTCCCGGCGGCTTGGCGCGCAGCACATAGCGGCCGCTGGCGGCGGTCAGAAGATAGGTCGGATTGGACTGGCCGGACTTGAATTTTTCAATCGCGGAAAGGCCGGCAAAGCCCGGAACATGCGCCTCGAGATAGGGCGCAAGCGCCGCCTGGTCTATGGCACCGGCCTCGCCGGTCATGCGTTCTCGGGCTGACGCTCGATCAGCGTCAAGGTCAGCCAGCGCGCCGTCAGCGCCGGCTTCTTCGAACCTTCGATCTCGATGGTCACGTCATGCGCCGTCTGCACCCAGCCGGACGGCCGCACCTTGACGTCCGCCAGCACGAAGCGGGTGCGGATGCGAGAACCGGTCTTCACCGGGGCCAGGAAGCGCAGCGTGTCGAACCCATGGTTGACGCCCATCTTGGTGTTTTCGATCGGCGGCATGGTCTCGAAGGTCATTGCCGACAAGAGCGACAGCGACAGGAAGCCATGCGCGATGGTGCCGCCGAACGGGGTCTCGCGCTTGGCGCGCTCAGGATCGCAATGAATGAACTGGTGGTCGTCGGTCGCATCGGCGAACTGGTCGATCATGCGCTGCGTGACGGTTCGCCAGGGCGAGACGCCGACCTCCTTGCCGACGCTCGCCAGAAGCGTATCGAGACTGATCGGTTCCACGCTGATGTCCTCCGCACCCCCGCCCGGATTACGATTTCTTGAACCGGACGCCTTATTCCTTGAACCTCGCCCGATTCCTTCAATCGGGCCTATTCCTTGAACAAAGTCATTCCATGCTGCACCGACTGGCCGCCGTCGATCGGCAGGATGGCGCCGGTGACGTAGCTTCCGGCACGGCTGCACAAATAAAGCGTTGCGCCGGCAATGTCATCCGCCACGCCGATACGACCGAGCGGAACATGGTTACCAACATGTTTCGCCTGCTCCTCGGTCGCGGTGGCAAAGGCTGTCATGCGGCTCTGGAAAGGACCCGGCGCAAAGGCGTTGACGGTGATGCGGCGGGCGGCGAACTCGATCGCCAGCGTGCGCGTCAAATGATGCACGGCGGCCTTGGAGGCGGTGTAGGAATAGGCGTCGTCGGCCAACGGCTGGGTGCCCATCACGGAGCCCAGATTGATCACGCGGGCCGGGTCCTCGTCGCTTGCCGCCGCGTCGAGCAGCGGCAAAAGCTCCCGGGTCAGGTGGAAGACGGCGGTGACGTTGACGCCGAACACCTTGGCCCAGGCGTGGTAAGGGAAATCCTGCAGCGGCGCGCCCCAGGAAATGCCGGCATTGTTGACCAGAATATGCAGGCGCTCCGTGCGCGCCTTGACCTCAGCCACCAAAGCAGCGATCCCCGCTTCGCTGGACACGTCGCCGGCAAAGCCCTCGGCATGGCCGGAGCCGCCGAGCGCGTTCAATTCGTTGGCGACTTTCGCGCAATCCTCGCCCTTGCGCGAGGCGATCATCACATGAGCGCCGGCGTGCACCAGCCCGGTCGCCACCATGCGGCCGATGCCGGTCGCCGCGCCCGTCACCAGCGCGGTCTTGCCGGCGACCGAGAACAGCTTGTCCAGATAGCTCATCGTGTTTCTCCGCATCCTGCCCGGCCGGGGACGCGCCGAAAGACACGCCCAAGGACTCGCGTTGACAACGCTAGCCGAAGTACGGTCATCCTTGCCACGGGTAAAGATTTATCTTCGGAAAGGCTAAAGCGATGGCGGACATGAATCTCGGGATGACCGAGCGGCTGAGGCCGATCCACCAGCGCGTGGCGGTGATGGTGCGCGACGAGATCGCCCCGCTCGGCGAAGAGTTCCTTGCCGAAGTCGGCAAGGGCGGCGACCGCTGGGCCTACACGTCCAGGCAGACGGAGATCCTGGAAGGCTTGAAGAAGACGGCGCGTGAACGCGGCCTGTGGAACTTCTGGCTCACCGATTCCCAGCGCGGCTACGGCCTGTCCACCGTCGAATACGCCTATCTGGCGGAGGAGATGGGCAAGGCGCATCTCGGCGCCGAGACCTTCAACTGCTCGGCGCCCGACACCGGCAACATGGAGGTGCTGGAGCGCTACGGTTCGGATGCGCACAAGCGCGATTGGCTGGAGCCGCTGCTCGAGGGCAAGATTCGTTCGGCCTATCTGATGACCGAGCCGGACGTGGCGTCATCGGACGCCACCAATATATCGATGCGCTGCGAGCGTCAGGGCGACGATTATGTGCTCAACGGCGAGAAATGGTGGGCATCGGGCGCCGGCGATCCGCGCTGCACCATCTATATCGTCATGGTCAAGACCGGATCGGACGAGGAACCGCGGCATCGCCGGCATTCGATGATCCTGGTGCCCGCCGACAGCAAGGGCATCACCAAATTGCGGCCGATGCAGGTCTATGGCGACGACGACGCGCCGCATGGCCATATGCATCTGAGATTCGAGAATGTACGCGTGCCGGCGGCGAACCTGATCCTCGGCGAGGGCAGGGGTTTCGAGATCGCGCAGGGACGGCTCGGCCCCGGCCGTATCCATCACTGCATGCGCGCCATCGGCCAGGCGGAGATGGCGCTTGAGATGCTTTGCCAGCGCTCGGTGCGGCGCGAGGCCTTCGGCCAGTCATTGGCAAAGCTCGGCGCCAATTTCGACATCATCGCCGAATGCCGCATGGAGATCGAGATGGCGCGGCTCTTGTGCCTCAAGGCCGCTTGGATGATCGACCAGGGAGACGCCCGCGCGGCCGCGCCCTGGATCAGCCAGATCAAGGTGGTGGCGCCGCGCGTCGCGCTGAAGGTCACCGACGAGGCGGTGCAGATGTTCGGCGCGCAAGGCATCAGCCAAGACACGCCGCTCGCCCGCTCCTGGACACATCTGAGGACATTGCGGCTCGCGGACGGGCCGGACGCCGTGCACCGACGCCAGGTGGCCCGCACGGAGCTGAAGAAATACACGCAGGAAAAGGTCTGACGGCCATGACGCTTCCATCGCAAATGCGGGGCCTGCTGCTTGTCGACGACGGCTATGCGAAGACACCTTCCACGGCAGCGCTCGAAGCCATGGAGCCTTACCTCCAGCCCGGCAACATAGGCGTGCCGGCACCTGGGCCGACACAGGCGCTGATCAAGGTCAGCCTCGCCTCGGTCAATCCGTCCGACATCGCCTTCATCAAGGGCCAGTACGGCCAGCCGCGGGTCAAGGGTCGGCCGGCGGGTTTCGAGGGCGTCGGCATCGTCGTCGCCACGGGCGACGACCCGTACGCAAAAAGCCTTGCGGGCAAGCGCGTCGCCTTCGCCACAGGCGTCTCGAACTGGGGCGCCTGGGCGGACTATGCCGTCGCCGAGGCGGCGTCCTGCATCCCGCTCATCGATACGGTGCGCGACGAGGATGGCGCGGCGATGATCGTCAATCCGCTGACGGCGCTGGCCATGTTCGACATCGTCAGGGAAGAAGGCGAAAAGGCTTTCGTCATGACGGCCGGCGCCAGCCAGCTCTGCAAGCTGATCGTCGGGCTGGCGAAGGAAGAAGGTTTCCGGCCGATCGTCACCGTGCGCCGCGACGAGCAGATCCCGTTGTTGAAGAAGCTCGGCGCCGCCCATGTGCTCAAAGAGAAGGCGGCGGATTTCGAGGTGGCACTGCGCGAGACAATGAAGGCCGAGCAGCCACGCATTTTCCTCGACGCCGTCACCGGCCCGCTGGCGTCCGCCATCTTCGCCGCCATGCCGAAGCGCGCGCGCTGGATCGTCTATGGAAGGCTCGACGCCGAGCCGACGGTGATCCGCGAGCCCGGTCAATTGATCTTCCAGCACAAGCGTGTCGAGGGCTTCTGGCTGGCCGAATGGATGCGGCAATTCCGCGACAGGCTGGGTCCGGCGGTCCTGGAAGCGCAGAAGCGATTTTCCGACGGGCGCTGGTCGACCGACGTCACGGCGGTCGTGCCGCTGGACGAGGCGATGGCGCGGCTGCCGGCCGAGCTCGCCAAGCCCAACGGAAAGGTGTTCATCAAACCCTGAGCAACCCGGCGGCCGATGGCAACGGGTCGGATCGGAGCCACCGCCTTCGAGCACAAAGTCGTGATCGACGGTGGGGCGGCGGAAAAATGTCGCCGTTCCAACGTCCTTCCGTCGCGCCGGTACCAGCCACACTCGGATGTTCTATTTCATTTCGTTGTGATATCTGGCCGGCGCTTGAGGCCAAGCGGCGATGGGAAAGCCGTCCTGGCCGGATGCGGGGTGCGCTATGATGGTAACCAAGCCGGTTTTCGACCGTTTGGGATTTTGGCTATGGGTCGGGTCGTTTCTGGTCGTGCTTGGCCTGGTGCTGTGGTCGCCCACCACGCGTTCGGTGGTCCATATCTATAGACATGGCAGCGAAGCGTTTCTGAGCGGCCAGCCGCTGTATCAGGTCGAAGTCGCCATGGGATACCTCTACGCTCCCGCTTTCGCCGTCCTCTATGCTCCGCTATTTAAGCTCGGGCCGTATCTGGGCAATGTTTTGTGGCACATGCTGGGCTTCGGCGTCCTGACCTTTGCCGCGATGCGCCAGGTGCGCAAGCTTGGCGGCGAGGAGCAGACATGGCTGCTGTCCTTCGGGCTCTTCCTAGCCTTGCCGGTGTCGCTGGCAGCACTTCGCAACGGCCAGGCAACGATCCTGCTCACCGGGGCGTGCTGGTTCCTCACGTTGTCGGCCCTCGAGGGGCGACGGGCCGAATGCTTCTTCTGGGCATCGCTCGCGATCATCGCCAAGCCCACGGCGATCATCATGCTGCTTCTGGCGGGAGCGCTGCGTCCCAGGCTGATACCGGTGCTGGCGTTGGCGGTCCTTGTCGTGCTCGCCATCCCCTATGGCTTTGCGTCCGCGGGCTATATCAACGCCCAGTACCACGATTTCTTCCGGATGCTGACTTCGATGGCGGTCGATCCGACCGGGCCCTTCGTCCCGGCCGATTTCACAGCGCCTTTCACGAGGCTTGGGATGCCGATCCCTGAATCCGTGGCGACGATCGTGCGCGTCGTGGCCGGTTTGCTTACGCTTTGGGCGGTGCTTCAGTTCGACCGTCGACTGGATCCGGGCGCCAGCGGGCTCGCCATCTTCCTCACGGCGGCTTTTTACATGTGCGTCTTCAATCCGCGGGTCGAGCAGAACACCTATGCCATGGTGGCGGTGCCTGCCGGTCTCTCCATCGCCTTGCTTTGGCGGGAGAAGGGAGCCGGGGCCGTGCTCTGGTCGCTGGCGGCGCTCCTCTTCGTCACCGGACTAACCAGCATCGATGGCCGGCTGCACGATCTTTTCCACCCGTGGTTCCGGCCGGTCAGCATCAGCGTCGTCGCCTTGGTGCTAGTCGGCTGGTTCTGGACGCAAGATAGACGCAAGGTGCCTGCCGCCGGAGCCGTCGCGCATGGCTGAGATGCTCGACATCATCGCGCCGTTCTTCAACGAGGCCGAATCCGCCATCGCGTTTGTCGGGCTGCTCGACAGGCTGGAAGCGGCCGTGGTGGAGCGCTTCGGCATGACGGTCCGCAAGATACTCATCGACGACGGCAGCCGCGACGGCAGCGCCGAGACATTCGCCGCGGCGTTGTCGGGTTCCTGGGAGATCGTGCGGCTGAGCCGCAATTTCGGCAAGGAAGCGGCCGTGCTCGCCGGCCTCGACCATTCGCGCGGCGACATGGTCCTGATCATGGATTCCGATCTCCAGCACTCCATGGACATCAGTCTCAAGATGATCGGCGAGCTGGTCGAAAATCCGCAGATCGACGTGGTCTATGCGCAGAACGACCGGCGCGAGGGGAGCTGGCGGCGCAGCCAGCTTGCGCGGCTGTTCTACAAGTTGATCAACAGCAGCCAGCGCTTCGATATCCCGGAAAATGCCGGAGACTTCCGCGTCATGCGCGGCGCGGTGGCCCGCGCCTTGACCAGCGTGCGCGACAAGCGGCGTTTCAACAAGGGCCTGTTCGCCTGGGCCGGCTTCCGCCAGAAGGCGGTGCTTTACTCGCCGGAGAACCGCGCCGGCGGCACGTCGAAATGGACCAGGTTCAACCTGATCGCGTTCTCGCTTGAAGGGTTCACCTCGTTTTCCGTGATCCCGCTGCGCGTCATCAGCCTCATCGGATTGCTGACGGCATTCGCCGGTCTCGCCTATGGCGTGAAGGTGCTCTTCGAAGTCCTGTTCTACGGCATCGCCGTGCCCGGCTATCCCAGCATCATGGTCGCCGTCGTGCTTTTTGGCGGCCTCAACCTGGCCCTGCTCGGCCTGATCGGCGAATATGTCTGGGTCACGCTCAGCGAAAGCAAGGACCGGCCCGTCTACATCGTGCGCGACGTGCTGCATGGCAATGCCGCCGAGCAGGCTGCTCCCGACAGATGACCAGGCCGATCCGCCTGATCGCCGACGACTACGGCCTGGCGCCGGGGGTGTCGGGCGCGATCCTCGATCTCATCGAGCGCGGCCGTCTGACCGGGACCAGCTGCATGACCGGCTTTCCCGAATGGGAAGAGGCGGCAGCGCGCATCAGGCCGTTCCGCCGACGGGCGGCCATTGGACTGCACCTGACCCTCACCGATCAGATCGCGGTGACCGGTTCGTCCAGCCTGGCCCCGGAAGGAAAGTTGCCCGGGCTCGCCGCCCTTGCGCTGCCGGTGCGGCGCGGGCGCATCGAGGAGCGGGACATTCATGCCGAGCTCGATGCCCAATACGACCGCTTCACCGAAGCGCTGGCTGGCCCGCCCGACCATATCGACGGACACCAGCATGTGCATTTTCTTCCTGCCGTGCGGAATTGGTTGCTCGCTCGGTTTGCGGGGAGCACACACAAGCCGGCGCTGCGCGGCTCGCCCGGGCTTCCGGGCCTCGATGCAGCGGCGGCCAAGATCGCGGCGATCGCCGCTCTGGCCGCCGGCTTCAACAGCGCGATGCGGCGGGCGGGCTTCAGCGTCATGACGCCGCTTTCCGGCATCTATGACTGGCGACAGCCGGAGAAATTCGCCGTGACGCTGCGCGGCGCGGTCGACACCTTGCCCGAACAAGGTCTGTTCATGTGCCATCCGGGCCGTGTCGATGACATTTTGCGGGTGCGGGACCCGATGCAAGGCGTGCGCGAGGTCGAGTTCACGGTTCTGAGGTCCGACGATTTCGGCGCCAGCCTCGACAAGGCCGGAGCGCGCGTGATGGACGGCAAGGCATGAGCGCCGGCCAGCCGCCGCGTTCGACCGGCAACAAGATCGTCCGTTTCGCCTTGGTCGGACTGGTCAACACCGGTATCGACCTCGCCGCCTTCTTCCTGCTGCTCAAGCTCGCGGTGCCGGCTTTGGCCGCCAATGTCTGTGCGTGGTTCGTCGCGGTGCTCTTCTCCTTCGTGGCGAACCGCTTCTGGTCCTTCGAGCGGGACCCCGGCATCCGGCTGCACCACTCCTTCCTGCGCTTCGTCTCGCTGGGCGCGCTGATCTCGCTTGGCGTTTCGAGCCTGTCGATCGCTGCCCTGGCAGGGGCCATCGGCGTGTGGCCGGCCAAGATCATCGGCGTCGTGGTTGCGGCCGTGCTGAACTTCCTGGCGGCGCGCTGGTCGATCGAGGGCCGGTTGCTGAAATAGCCTATTCGGCCGGCTTTGCGTCGATATACGCGGCTTCTTTCAGCTCACGCTTCTTGTGACGAAGCGGCCAAGCAGCGTCTAGATCGTGATGGCGCGTTTCGTTGAATCGCGCTCACGATCTAACCCTTTGTTGGAGCATGATCTTTCTCCGAAAACCGGTTCCCACTTTTCGGGAACATGGTCTAACGCAGGCTCTCCAGGTCGCGGATGCGCTTGGCGCCGGCCGCTTCCAATTGCCTTGTCACGGCGCCGATCAGGGTTTCGGCGACGACGAACAGAGCGGCCGACGAATCCCAGGCCGAAGGCACGGCGGTGCGCCCGGCGATCACATGGCGGGCGAAGCGGGCGATCGGCGAGAGCCACTGGTCGGTGAAAAGGATGATCTGCACGCCGCGATGATGCGCCTTCTCGGCGAAGCGGACGAGACTTTCCTGGTAGCGGCGGATGTCGAAGATCACCAGAACGTCGCGCTTGCCCATGTCGATCAGGCGGTCGCGCCAGATGCTCTCCTGGCCGGCGAGGTGATAGACATCCGGCTGGATGATGGCGAGATGGGCGGCCATGTAGCGTGCCAGCGGATCGGTGAAACGGCCGCCGATGAGGAAGGTCTTGCCGCGCCGCTCGGCAAGCCGCGCGGCTATGTCGGCGAGCTGTTTGTCGCTAAGGTGGCGGAAGGTCTCGCGCATGTTGTCGAGCGTCGCCTCGAGCATCGGCGAAACGGCGCCGCCGGACGAGCCAGGATCCAGCGTGCGCGAAGCCGGCGATTGCAATTGCGCGGCCAACTCGTCCTGCAGCGCCGACTGGAATTCGGGGTAGTTCTGGAAGCCGAGCCTTGCGACGAAGCGCAGGATCGTCGGCGAGGACACGCCGGCCGCGGCCGAGAATTCGGCGACCGTCTTCAGTCCGGTCAGCGGATAGTTGGCGATCAGCGTCTGGGCCGCGCGGCGCTCGCCCGCCGGCATCGCCCCGATGCGGTCCGAGATCAGTTCGGCAATGCTGGAAATCATGGTTTTCCCCCGCCTGTTGACCCGCCGCCGCCGTTTTCCCGAATTCGCGTTTGACAAAGCCGTTTAAACTGTATGAAATCATTCACCGGGACGCAATGAGGCAAAATACGTAACATAAGATACAGCGCTCCCGAGGGGACGGCAGTATGGAGAAAGCACGGCCCGCCAGCCTTGCACCGTCGGAGACCGTAAGGGTGACCAACCCTGGCGGTTCGAGTCCCTTCGTCTTCACCTGCGACCACGCCTCGAACTTCCTGCCCGCCGAACTCGGCACGCTCGGGCTGCCCATCGAAGACCTTTCCCGCCACATCGCCTGGGATCCCGGCGCGCTTCCCGTCGCCAGCCGCATGGCTGAGGCGCTCGACGCCACCTTGGTCGAGACCCGAGTGTCGCGGCTCGTCATCGACTGCAACAGGCCGCTCGACGCGCCCGACCTCGTGCCGCCGGTCAGCGAGACGACGGTCATTCCCGGCAACGCCGGTCTTTCCGACAAGCAGCGCGCCGCGCGCATCGACCTGGCCTGGCGCCCGTTCCACGACACGATCGCTCAGACCGTCGAGCGACGGCTGGCGCGCGGCCAGGAGACGCGTCTGGTGTCGGTGCACTCTTTCACGCCGGTCTACAAGGGTAAGAGCCGGCCATGGCATATCGGCATCATCCATGATGACGACCGCCGCCTGGCGAAGCCCCTGGTCGCGGCTTTGCGGCGGCTTGCCGGCGTCACCGTCGGCGTCAACGAACCCTATTCGCCGGCCGACCGTGTCTATTTCACGCTGGAACGGCACGCGCGTTCGCGCGGCCTTGCCTGCGCAATGATCGAAATCCGCAACGACGAAATCGCCGGCGAGACCGGGCAGCGGAAATGGGCGGATCTGCTCACGGGCATATTTTCGAATCTGGAGCCCGAGGAGGCCAAGGGCTCCCGACAAAGCGCAATGGGAAAGTCAGTACAATCGGCCAGCTAAGAAATTAAGGGGACTTCCAAATGGCAGCAGACGACTATACCGAAGTCGATAAGGCGAAGGATATTCAGGTCCTTCACAGCATGGGCTATGCCCAGGAACTGGAGCGGCGCCTCAGCCGCTTTTCGAATTTTGCGGTTTCCTTCTCGATCATCTGCATCCTTTCCGGCGGCATCAACTCGCTGGCGCAGGCGACGTCGGGCGCCGGCGGCATCGGCATCGGTATCGGCTGGCTCGTCGGTTGTTTCGTGTCGCTCACCTTCGCGGTCGCCATGTCGCAGATCAGCTCGGCCTATCCGACGGCCGGCGGCCTCTACCACTGGGGCTCGATCCTCGGCAATCGCGGCACCGGCTGGGTGACGGCCTGGCTCAACCTGCTCGGCCTGATCACCGTGCTCGGCGCCATCAATGTCGGCACCTGGACCTTCTTCGTCGGCGCCTTCGGTCCGGCGCTCGGCATCGAGGGCACGCTGACCAACCAGATGATCTTCCTGGTCATCATCACCGGCGCCCAGGCGCTGATCAACCATCTCGGCATCAAGCTGACGGCGAAGCTGACCGATTTCTCCGGCTATCTGATCTTCTTCGGCTCGATCCTGATCGCGGTGGTCTGCCTGCTGTTTGCCCAAACCTGGGACTTCAGCCGCCTCTTCACCTTCCATAACTACTCCGGTGACGCCGGCGGCGGCGTGTGGCCGCAAGTGTCGAACGCCTGGGTCTTCGCGCTGGGCCTGCTGCTGCCGATCTACACCATCACCGGCTATGACGCCTCCGCGCACACCTCGGAGGAAACCATCAAGGCGGCGTCTTCCGTGCCGCGCGCGATGGTGATGTCGGTCATCTGGTCGGCGCTGTTCGGCTACCTGTTCCTTGCCGCCTTCGTGCTGATGATCCCGAACATGGACGATGCGGCCAAGCAGGGCTGGAACGTGTTCTTCTGGGCCTTCGACCAGCGCGTCCCGTCCGGCCTCAAGGAGTTCGTCTACCTGGTCGTGTTCCTGGCGCAGCTCCTGTGCGGCCTAGCGACGGTCACCTCCGCCTCGCGCATGATCTTCGCGTTCTCGCGCGACGGCGGGCTGCCGGGCTCGGCGGCGCTTGCCAAGGTCAGCCCGACCTACCGCACGCCGGTGGCGGCGATCTGGACGGCCTCGATCCTGTCGGTGCTGTTCGTGTGGGGTTCGTCGGTGGTCTCGGTCGCCGGCACCTCGGCCTATACGATCGTGGTGTCCTGCACCGTCATCTTCCTGTTCCTCTCTTTCACCGTGCCGATCGTGCTCGGCATGATGGCCTGGGGAACGCCGAAGTGGGACAAGATGGGGCCGTGGAACATGGGGCGCGGCATCTTCATGCTGTTCGCCTTCCTGTCGATCGTGTCGATGATCCTGATCTTCGTCATCGGCATCCAGCCGCCGAACGACTGGGCTCTCTACATCACCGTCGGTTTCTTCCTCCTGACGGCGATCGTCTGGTTCGCCTTCGAGCGCAACCGCTTCCAGGGTCCGCCGCTCGGCGACATCATCGCTGCTCGCCAGGCGGCGATCAAGGCGGCCGAACAGGCGGTCGGCGAGACCGGCCACTGAGACTTCGCTTCACGGCCATGGCCGGCGCAGTGCCGGCCATGGCCTCGTTTCTCCCTCAAATCGACAAGCACTGGAGCGCCAAAGGAATGGCCGGGAATTTCTCGTTCGATCAGTTGAAGAAAGCGGTCTCGAACGGCGAGATCGACACGGTGCTGGCCTGCATCATCGACATGCAGGGCCGGCTCGCGGGAAAGCGCTTCCTGGCCCAGTATTTCGTCGACTCAGCGCATGGCGAGACGCATGGCTGCAACTATCTGCTCGCCTGCGACATCGATATGGAGCCGGTGCCGGGGTACAAGGCGGCGAGCTGGTCCAAAGGCTATGGCGACTTCGTCATGAAGCCGGACCTGTCGACGCTGCGGCGCATTCCGTGGCTGGAGAAGACGGCGCTGGTCATCTGCGACGTGCTCGATCATCACACGCATGAGGATCTGGCCCACTCACCTCGCGCGATCCTGAAGAAGCAGGTCAAGCGCCTGCAGGAGCGCGGCTATATCGGCTATTTCGCCTCCGAGCTCGAATTCTATCTGTTCAGCGAGACCTACGAGTCCGCCCGCAAGAAGCACTGGCAGGGGCTGGACAGCGCTTCGCCCTATATCGGCGATTACCAGATCGGCATCACCAGCAAGGAAGAAGGCGTCATGCGCCGGCTTCGCAACGAGATGGAGGCCGCCGGCATCCCGATCGAGAACTCCAAGGGCGAGTGGGGTCCAGGCCAGGAAGAGATCAATGTGCGCTACGCCGAGGCGCTCGACATGGCCGACCGCCACGTCATCCTGAAGAACGGCGCCAAGGAGATCGCCGACTCCGAGGGCAAGGCCATCTCCTTCATGGCCAAATACAATTATAGCCTCGCCGGTAATTCCAGCCACATCCACAATTCGCTGTGGAGCGCCGACGGCAAGACGCCGCTGTTCTTCGACGAGAAGGCCGATTGGACGCTGTCCGCCCTCGGTCAGCAATGGGCGGCCGGCCAGCTCAAATACGCCAAGGAGTTCACCTGGTTCCTGGCGCCCTACATCAATTCCTACAAGCGCTTCCAGGCTGGCACCTTCGCGCCGACCAAGATCATGTGGAGCGAGGACAACCGCACCGCCGGCTTCCGGCTCTGCGGCGAAGGCACCAAGGGCATCCGGATGGAGTGCCGCATCGGCGGGGCCGACCTCAATCCCTATCTCGCCTTCGCCGCGCTCATCGCGTCCGGCCTCGCCGGCATCGACGAGAAGCTGGAGCTGCAGAAGCCCTTCGTCGGCGACGCCTACCAGGCCTCGCGCCTGCCCGAGATCCCGAAGACCTTGCGCGATGCGACCGAGACGCTGGCCAAGTCGAAGATGCTGAAGCAGGCCTTCGGCGACGACGTGATCGAGCACTATGTGCACACCGCCCGCTGGGAGCAGTTCGAATACGATCGCCGCATAACGGATTGGGAACTGCACCGAGGCTTCGAGCGCTACTAAAGCTGTAATCAGCGTTGACTGAACCTAATTAAAGCTGTAGTTGGCTCGTTAAGTTCAGGAGCGTGAAAATGGGGAAGTATTCGCCTTTGCGTTCGTACCTGATGGCTCAAACCGGCGAGCGGGTTCCCATGTCGTTCGGCGATATCGAGAAGCTGCTTGGGGAAAAGCTGCCGGCGTCCAAGCGGTATCCGGCTTGGTGGAGCAACAATCCCAGCAACAATCCGATGACAAAGGAGTGGCTGGCTGCGGGGTTCCAGACAGAGTCGGTCAATATCGCCGGCGAGAGTCTGGTCTTTCGACGTGCTCCGCAAGGAAGTGCTCAAGCCTCTTCCAAGTCTGCCGGCGAGCGGGCCGGAGAGGGGAGTTCGGGGCGCCGGGCAGGCTTCATGGAGGACAAGGTGGATTTCAAGAATGCTCCGAATATGAGCGGCAAGAGTGAGGAGTATATCGTGCCGCCTCGGGGCGCCGATCCGCTGTTTGGATGCATGGCCGGAACGCTCACGCTTCTTCCGGACGTCGACTACACCGCCCCCGCGGACCCGGACTGGGGCAAAGTGTATGACGACTGACGGGATATTGCTGGACACGTGCTTCATGCTGTGGCTCTCGACCGAACAGCCGATCGCAAGAGCGGCGGTCGATAAGGTGGCCAGTACGCGAAAGAACGGTGGCATCATCGCCGTTTCGGTCATGTCGGCTTGGGAAATCGGAATGCTCGTCTCCAAGGGCCGGCTTCCGTTCATCAAGTCGCCGCTCGCCTGGTTCGAAGGGTTCGTGAAAGCCGGCGCAGCGAGTGTGGAGGGGATCGACAGCGAGCTTCTGGTGGAGTCCTCGTTCCTGCCTGGCGCCGTTCACAACGATCCGACGGACCGGATTATCATAGCGACGGCGCGTTCGAGGAACCTGGAAATCATCACCCGTGATCGCGCCATCCTTGCCTATGGCGCCGCCGGCTTCGTCAAAACAGTACCTTGTTGATTTGGAGACGTCTTCTTGGAAACCGTGAAACTGAAATCCCCCATCGACGGCTCGATCTATGCCGAACGGCCCGTCGCCAGCGACCAGGCGATCAACGCCGCGGTCGAGCGGGCCAGGGCGGCGCAGGAGAAGTGGGCAGAGACGCCGGTCGTCGAGCGCGGCAAATACATGTTGGCGATGCTGGAGGCGCTGGTCGCCATGAGCGACGAGATCGTGCCCGAGATCGCCTGGCAGATGGGGCGGCCGGTGCGCTATGGCGGCGAGTTCGGCGGCGTCAAGGAACGCACCACCTACATGGTGGAGATCGCCGAGCAGGCATTGAAGCCGGTCATGGCCTCCAATCCGAAGGACGGCTTCCGCCGCTATGTGAAGAAAGTGCCGCTCGGCGTCGTGCTGGTGATCGCGCCGTGGAACTATCCCTATCTCACGGCGGTCAACACCATCGTGCCGGCGCTGATGGCGGGCAGCGCCGTCATCCTCAAACATGCCGCGCAGACGCTGCTGGTCGGCGAGCGCTTCCAGCAGGCCTTCGACAAGGCCGGCCTGCCCAAGGGTCTGTTCCAGAACCTGGTCATGAACCACGCCCAGACGGAGAAGCTGCTCGGCTCCGGCAAGATCGACCATGTCAACTTCACCGGCTCGGTCGGCGGCGGCCGCGCCATCGAGAAGGCCGCGGCCGGCACCTTCATGACGCTCGGCCTCGAGCTTGGCGGCAAGGATCCCGCCTATGTGCTGCCCGACGCCAAGCTGGACCACGCGGTCGCCAATCTTGTCGACGGCGCCTTCTACAATTCCGGCCAGTGCTGCTGCGGCATCGAGCGCGTCTATGTGCATGAGAAGGTCTATGACGAGTTCGTCGAAGGCTTCATCGCAGAGACGAAGAACTATGTCGTCGGTAATCCGCTGGAGCAGGCGACGACCCTGGGCCCGATGGCGCAGGCGCGCTTCGCCGACCTGATCCGCGAGCAGAAGGCCGAGGCGCTGCGCAAGGGCGCGACCGCGCATATCAACATGAAGGTCGAGAACGACAAGCCGGGCTCGCCCTATCTGGCGCCGGAAGTGCTGACCGAGGTCGATCACCAGATGAGCGTGATGCGCGAGGAAAGCTTCGGCCCGATCGTCGGCATCATGAAGGTGCGCGACGACGAGGAGGCGGTCGCGCTGATGAACGACAGTCCCTATGGGCTGACGGCCTCGATCTGGACGCGCGACACGGAGCGCGCGATCGCCATAGGCGACCGCGTCGAGACCGGCACCGTGTTCATGAACCGCTGCGACTATCTCGACCCGGCGCTGGTGTGGACCGGCGTCAAGGACACCGGCAAGGGCGCGGCGCTCTCGGCCATCGGCTACGACAATCTGACCCGGCCAAAATCCTATCACCTGCGCGAAACGATCTGACCTTTCGAAAGACAAAAATGTCCAAGCTCATCTCCAAATGGAACTACCCCACCACCGTCCGTTTCGGCGCCGGCCGCATCAAGGAATTGCCGGATGCGCTGGCTGCCGCCGGCATCAAGCGCCCGCTCTTCGTGACCGATCCCGGCCTGGCAAAATTGCCGGTGGTCGCTTCCACGCTGAAGATCCTCGACGACGCCAAGGTTCCCTATGGCGTGTTTTCGGAGGTAAAGCCGAACCCGGTCGAGTCCAACCTCACCGCCGGCATCGCCGTGTTCAAGAAGGGCAAGCATGACGGCGTCATCGCCTTCGGCGGCGGCTCGGCGCTCGACCTCGGCAAGCTGATCGCCTTCCAGGCCGGGCAGACACGTCCGGTATGGGATTTCGAGGATATCGGCGACTGGTGGACAAGGGCCAATTCCGATGCGATCGCGCCGATCATCGCCGTGCCGACGACGGCGGGCACCGGCTCGGAAGTCGGCCGCGCCGGCGTCATCACCAATGAGGAGACCCACACCAAGAAGGTCATCTTCCATCCGAAGCTTCTGCCGGCGATCGTCATTGCCGATCCGGAGCTGTCGGTCGGCATGCCGGCCTTCATCACCGCCGGCACCGGCATGGACGCGCTGGCGCATTGCCTGGAGGCCTATTGTGCACCGGGCTACCATCCGATGGCCGACGGCATCGCGGTGGAAGGCATAAGGCTGGTGTTCGAGAACCTGCCCAAGGCCTTCGCCAACGGCAAGGACCTGGTCGCCCGCGCCCATATGATGAGCGCCGCAGCCATGGGCGCTGCCGCTTTCCAGAAGGGGCTTGGGGCCATCCATTCGCTGTCGCATCCGATCGGCGCGCTCTACGACACTCACCACGGCATGACCAATGCCGTCTTCATGCCCTATGTGCTCGCCTTCAATCGCGAGGCGATCGAGGACCGCATTGCCCGTCTCGCCGCCTATTGCGGCATCAAGGGCGGCTTCGATGGTTTCGCCAAGGCCATCATCAAGCTGCGCAAGGAGCTCAAGGTGCCGCACGCGCTGCCCGGCCTGATCAAGGGGCTCGACATGGACAAGAAGCGAAAAGGTCTGATCGCCGACATGGCGGTGGTCGATCCGACGGCTGGAGGCAACCCCGTGAAGCTCACCAAGAAAGCAGCGCTGACGCTGCTCGAAAATGCAATTGCCGGCTCCGTTTGAGAGCGGGCAGTCAATGCCAAAAGGTTGAATAAGGGAACATTCGAGGAAAGGGAGAAGGGGCAAAAATCAAGGCGGCTAACCATTAGCCGGAAAATTAAGCGCGGGCTAATTGCTACAGTCCGTTAAAAAGAGTTAACTTTTTGTGCCGCGGGGCTCCGGTTTCAAAAAGCCTTCATCTGGCTGTCACACGAAAACGATACCCGCATCGCAGGCGCTTAAACGCGCCAGTTCAACGGAGAGAACACATGTTCAAGTTCACGGGGAAAGTGCTTTCCCTCTCGGCCGCGGCGCTTTTTGCGTCGACGATGATTTCGTCCGCGGATTCGCTGGACGATCTCGTCAAGGCCGCGAAGGCTGAAGGCCAGCTCACCACCATCGCGCTTCCGCATGACTGGTGTGGCTACGGGGCAGTGATCGACGCTTTCAAGGCTAAGTATCCTGGAATCACCATCAACGAGCTCAATCCGGACGCCGGTTCGGGCGACGAGGTCGAGGCGATCAAGGCCAACAAGGACAACAAGGGCCCGCAGGCGCCCGACGTCATCGACGTTGGCCTGGCTTTCGGCCCCTCGGCCAAGAAAGACGGGCTGATCCAGCCTTACAAGGTCTCGACCTGGGATTCCATCCCGGACAGCGCCAAGGATGCCGACGGCGCCTGGTATGGCGACTATTACGGCGTGCTGTCGTTCATGGTGAACAAGGATCTGGTCAAGAACGTTCCTACGGACTGGGCCGATCTGCTGAAGCCTGAATATGCCAACTCGGTAGCCCTCGCCGGCGATCCGCGTGCGTCGAACCAGGCGATCCAGGCCGTGCATGCTGCTGGCCTTTCGACCGGTGCCGCCGCTGGCAAGGCCGCCGGCGAGGCCGGCCTCGACTTCTTCAAGAAGCTCAACGCCGCCGGTAACTTCGTTCCGGTCATCGGCAAGCCGGCGACGCTGGCCCAAGGCCAGACCCCGATCCTGATCAACTGGGATTACAACAACCTGTCGGGCCGCGACACGCTGAACGGCAACCCGCCGACCGACATCGTCATCCCGAAGACCGGTGTCGTCGCCGGGGTGTACGTGCAGGCGATCAGCGCCTACGCGCCGCACCCGAACGCCGCCAAGCTGTGGATGGAATACCTCTATTCCGACGAAGGCCAGATCGGCTGGCTGAAGGGTTATTGCCACCCGATCCGCTTCAACGACCTCGCCAAGAACGGCAAGGTTCCGCAGGAACTGCTCGACAAGCTGCCGCCAGCAGACGCCTATGCCAAGGCCGTGTTCCCGTCGCTCGACGAGCAGGGCGCTGCCAAGGAAGAGATCACAAAGGGCTGGGACTCGGTCGTCGGCGCCAACGTCAAGTAAGTCTATGCTTTTCCGGGCGGCCTTGCGCCGCCCGGAACCATTTTTGAAGGCAGTCTGGCATGACCGATATCAGCCTTTCAGGACCGTCCGCCGCCGACAGGACCATTCCGCCCGCGGCGCGCGCGATGCGCCTGCCCACGCAATGGCTGGGCGTCGCGCCTTTCATCATCTTCGCGCTGATGTTCCTGATCCTGCCGACACTCTATCTCATCATCGGCGCCTTCCAAAACGCCGACGGCGCGTTCACGCTGCAGAATATCGCCGATCTCGCGCAGCCGACCATCGTCGCCGCCTACTGGATCTCGATCAAAGTTTCCGTCGCCTCGTCGCTGCTTGGCGCCTTCATCGGCCTCGCCATCGCCATCGCCATCGTGCGCGGCGGCCTGCCGAACTGGACGCGTTCGGCAGCGCTCACCTTCTCCGGCGTGGCGTCGCAATTTGCCGGCGTGCCGCTGGCCTTCGCCTTCCTGGCGACGCTCGGCCGCCTCGGCCTGCTCACAGTGCTTTTGCGCTCGATCGGTTTCGACCTCTATCAGCACGGCTTCAACGTGCTGTCCTTCTGGGGGCTGACGCTGACTTACCTCTATTTCCAGATACCGTTGATGGTCGTCATCATCGTGCCGGCGATCGACGGCCTGAAAAAGGAGTGGGGCGAGGCCGCCGCCACGCTCGGCGCCACCCAGTGGCAGTACTGGCGCATGGTCGTCATCCCTGTCCTGTGGCCGAGCTTCCTCGGCACCTTCATCCTGCTTTTCGCCAATGCCTTCGGCGCCATCGCAACCGCCTATGCGCTAACCGGCTCGTCGCTCAACATCGTGCCTATCGTTCTCTATGCGCAGATTCGCGGCGACGTGCTGCACAACGCAAATCTCGGCTATGCGATTGCCTTCGGCATGATCTTCATCACCGGCCTCGCCAATGTCTTCTACATCTGGTTCCGGACCCGTTCGGAGAGGTGGCTCAAATGAAGTCGGGTAAGTTCTGGGCCTGGGTCACGTTCATCCTGGGCGCCGCCTATTTCTTCATTCCGCTGATCGCGACGCTGGAATTCTCCATGCGCATGAAGCGCGGCGAATATTCCTTCGAGGCGTACCGGGTCGTGCTTGGCGATGCGCGCTTCCAGGAATCCTTCACCTTCTCGGTGGTGGCGGCGATCTTCACCATCATCCTGGGCGTGCTTCTGGTGGTGCCTACCGCCTACTGGATACGGCTTCGCCTGCCCCAGCTCAGGCCGGTCGTCGAATTCGTCACGCTGCTGCCGCTGGTAATTCCCGCGATCGTCATCGTGTTCGGCTACATCCGCATGTACGGCTCGAGCTCGCCGCTGCCGTTCCTCGCCAGCGGCTTCGGCACCAATGCGCTGCTCGTCATCGGCTATGCGACGCTGGCGCTGCCTTACATGTACCGGGCCGTCGATACCGGGCTTCGCACCATCGATGTCAGGACGCTCACCGAAGCGGCGCAGATCCTCGGTGCCGGCTGGACGACGATCATCGGACGCGTGATCCTGCCCAACGTGCTGATCGCTGTGCTGTCCGGCGCGTTCCTCACCTTTGCCATCGTCATCGGCGAGTTCACCGTGGCCAGCCTGCTCAACCGCCCGGCCTTCGGTCCGTATCTGCAGAATATGGGCGCCAACCGTGCCTACGAGCCGGCAGCCCTTGCCATCATCGCTTTCGCCATTACCTGGGGCTGCATGTCGCTGATCCAGGTCCTGTCTCGCTTTGCGCCGAAATCGGCGAACCGACCGAATTGACTTGAGAGAAAAGCCATGGCCGAGCCATTCCTGTCCATCCAGCATGTGCGAAAGTCCTACGGTGCCAACACCGTGGTGCAGGATTTCAGCCTCGATGTTGAGCCCGGTGAGTTCGTCTCCTTCCTCGGCCCGTCCGGCTGCGGCAAGACGACGGTGCTGCGCATGGTCGCCGGTTTCGAGGAGCCTTCGGCCGGCAAGATCGTGGTCGGCGGCAAGGACATCACGAGGCTGAAGCCTAACCAACGCAATGTCGGCATGGTGTTCCAGGCCTATGCGCTGTTCCCGAACCTGACGGTGGCGCAGAACATCGCCTTTGGCCTCAAGGTGGCCGGCATGGCGAAGCCTGACGCGGATAGGCGTGTCGCCGAGATGCTCGACATGATCAAGCTGCCGCAAATGGCCGACCGCTATCCCTACCAGCTTTCCGGCGGCCAGCAGCAGCGCATCGCGTTGGCGCGCGCCATCGCGCCCAAGCCGAAGCTCTTGCTGCTCGACGAGCCTCTGTCGGCGCTCGACGCCAAGGTGCGCGTGTCGCTGCGCGAGGAAATCCGCTCGATCCAGAAGAAGCTTGGCATCACCACCATCTTCGTCACGCATGACCAGGAAGAGGCGCTGTCGATCTCCGACCGCATTGCGGTTATGTATGGCGGCAAGGCCGAGCAGGTCGGCACGCCGTTCGAGATCTACAACCGGCCGGCGACCAAGTTCGTCGCCAATTTCGTCGGCACGCTCAACGTGCTGGAGGGCAAGGTCACCGACGCGTCCGCGGGCAAGGTGCAGGTCAACGCGCAGGAAGTCTCGCTCAAAGGCAAGCTCAACGGCTCGAAGTCCGGCGACACGCTGTCGCTGGCGCTGCGGCCGGAAGCGATCTCGCTGGCGCGCCAGCCCGGCCACGACACCAGCCTCTCGGGCGAGATCGCCGAGGTGCATTTCCTCGGCTCCGTCATCCGCGTGCGCGTCGGCATCGGCGGCAATACGGTTTCGCTTGACACCTTCAACAATTCGACGACGCCGCCGCCGGTCGTCGGCGAGAAGGCGGACATCTCCTTCTCGTCTGGCGACATGCTGGTCCTGCATTAGGGAAGCGTGAATGGTGAATAGTAAATGGTGAATGGCAATCAGCACCTTACGGGCCCGAGATCTTCTGGTTAAGCCCATTCACCATTCACTTTTGCAGTGCCCAACGCCTGGTTCCATCGCTACGATGAGCCATGGCCCTCTTCGAGCTCACCCTGATCCTGCTTTTGATTGCCGTCGCGCTGACGGCGCTGTCGCGGCGGCTGGAGATTCCTTATCCTTCATTGCTGGCGCTTGCGGGCGTTGCGCTCGCCTTCGTGCCAGGCGCGCCGGTGATCGAGATCGATCCGGAACTGGCGCTGGCGCTGTTCATCGCGCCGGTGCTTCTCGATGCCGCCTATGACACCTCGCTGCGCGACCTGAAACGCTACCGGCTGTCGCTGGCGCTGTTGGCGCTCGGCGCTGTCGTCTTCACCACCGCGGTCGTAGCCTATGTCGGCTGCAAGATGGCCGGGTTGCCCGTCGCGGCGGCGATCGCGCTGGGCGCTATCGTCGCTCCCCCGGACGCGGTGGCGGCAAGCGCCGTGCTCAGCCAATTCAGGGTACCGCACCGCATCACCGCCATTCTGCAGGGGGAGAGCCTGCTCAACGACGCCACGGCGCTGCTGATCTATCGAATCGCGGTTTCGGCAGCGGTCGGCACGCTCATGCTCAAGGATGCAGTGCCTGTCATCTTGCTTGCAACAGTCGGCAGCGTCGTCGCCGGGTACCTGTTCGGCCGGGTGTCGCTGCTCACGCTGACGCGCATCGAGGATGCGGCAAGCAGCACCGTAGTGCAATTCGCCGGAACCTTCGCCGTCTGGATCATTGCCGACAAGCTCGGCCTTTCCGCCATCATCACCATCGTCGTCTATGCCATCACCATCGCGCGCACCGCACCGCGCCGAATGTCGGCCAGACGCCGTGTCAGCACCTATTCGGTCTGGGAATCGGCGGTGTTCGTGCTCAACGTGCTGGCTTTCGTGCTGATGGGTCTGCAGGCGCGGTCGATTGTCGGCCGGCTCTCCGGCGACGGGCAGGGCGAGGCCTTCCTCTTCGCCGGGACCGTGGTGGCCGTCGTCATCGTGGCACGTCTCGTCTGGGTGATGGGTTATGTTGCGATCATAAGGCAGTTCACGCATCCCGACAGCGAAGGGCAGAAGCGGGATGCGCCGACATTTCGCGGCGCTGTGCTCGTCGGCTGGTGCGGCATGCGCGGGCTGGTGACGCTGGTGGTGGCGATCGCGCTGCCCGCCGACTTTCCCGGCCGCGACCCGATTGTGCTGGCGGCCTTCGCCGTCGTCCTTGGAACGCTTGTGCTGCAGGGCATGAGCCTGAAGCCGTTGCTGCGCCGGCTCAACTTCGAGCGCGATATGACGATCGATCGCGAAGTAGCCGAGGCGCGCGTCGCCATCATGCAGGCCGCGCTCGACGTGCTGAACCGCAAGACCTCGGCCGCTGCCGCCGTCGTGCGCGAACAGTATGAGGCGCAACGCCGGGTCGCCGAAAATCCCGATGACGCGCAGGCCGCGACGGAATACGACCGGTTGCGTCTTTACGCCATCAAGCGGCAGCGCGACACGCTGGAGGAACTGCGCAGCAACGGCACGATCGGCGACGAGGCCTATCACCGGCTGGAAGAGGAGATCGACTGGTCGGAACTGGCGGCGTCGCCCGCGGGGAGCTACCAGCCGCTGACGACTTATTAGAGCGGTTCGCAGACCGCCGACTGGACCATGTCGCCTGCCTGCGCGGCAGATTGCAACGTCAGGGATGGCACGCTACTGCGATCCTCGGAAGTGAGCCGGTTAATCAATGAAACTGATCAGCTACAACATCCAATACGGCTTCGGCAGCGACGGGCGCTACGATCTTTCCCGCGCCGCCAGGCTGGTGGACGGCGCCGACATCATCGCGTTGCAGGAGGTCGAGCGGCATTGGCGGCGCACCAATGAGGACGAGCAGCCCGAGATCCTGTCGAGCTTGCTGCCCGACTATTACTGGGCCTACGGCCCCGCCTTCGACATGGATGCCAGCGAGAAGCGCGGCGGCCGCGTCGTCAACCGAAGGCGGCAGTTCGGCACGATGGTGCTGTCGAAGCTGCCGATCGTCTGGTCTCGCCTGCACACGCTGCCGTTGCGGCGAACACTGAGGCCGCTCAACACCCGCAACGCGGCGCTGGAGTGCATGATCCGCACGCCGGCGGGACCGGTGCGGGTGCTTTCCCTGCATCTGGCGCATATCGCGGCCGAGGAGCGGCTGGAGCAGATCGATTACTTGCTTGCCGAGCATCGCCGCGCGCCGTCGGACGGCGGTCCCTGGAGCGGCGCCGACGACGAGCCGCAACGCAACTGGTCGAACGGCCAGCCGGAGCCGGAAAACCCGGTGGCGGCGATCTGGCTGGGCGATTTCAACATGGAGCCGGGCAGCGCCGAATACCGGCGCATCGTCGGCAATACCCCCTACCATCGGGGGGCCGCCTATATCGACGGATTCGTCGATGCCGCTTCCGTCGCCACAGAGTCGGGGCCGGACTTCCATACGCACGAAAAGATCATCGACGGCAGGCTGGCGAAACGACGGCTCGATCATTGTTTCGTCGGCGGCATGCTGGCCGGGCGCGTGCGTTCGGTCAGCGCCGATATCGGCGAAGTGGCTTCCGATCATTTTCCGCTTCGGGTCGATATCGATCTGGAAACGCCTGGTATCGGCTCAGACTTGGCGGGCAGGTGAGGCGGGAATGACGCTGTTCGTCTTCCTGGCGGTGCTCTCGGCGGCTGCCATGCACGCGATCTGGAACGCGCTGGTCAAGGTGCATCTCGACCGCTTCCTGTCGATCACGCTGATGACGCTCGGCATGGGCGCCGCGGCGCTTGTGGTGCTGCCCTTCGTAGAGGTGCCGAAGGCCGAGGTCTGGCCATTCATCCTCGCCTCGGTTTTCTTCCACATGGGCTACCGGACATTCCTGATCGGCGCCTATAAGGCGGGCGATTTCGCGCAGACCTATCCGTTGGCGCGCGGCACGGCGCCCCTGCTCTCGGCGCTCGGCGGCATCGTCATGGTCGGCGAGGTCCCGGCGCCGTTCGCCATCCTCGGCATCGTGCTTTTGTCGGCAGGTACGCTGGTCATGTCGTTCCGGGGCGGCGCGCATCTGGAGAAGCTCAATCCGCGCGCCGTCGGTTTCGCGCTCGGCACGTCGATCTTCATCGCCAGTTACACGCTCTCCGACGGCAGCGGCGCGCGGGTCGCGGCGACGGCGACGAGCTACGCCGCCTGGCTGTTCGTCTGCGATGCGGCGTGGGCGCTCGTCTTGTGCATTGCCTTCCGCGGACCGCGGTCGCTTCCGGTGCTGGCGCGCGACTGGAAAGCCGGGCTGTTCACCGGCGTGCTCAGCGGCGCAGCCTACTGGATCGTGATGTGGGCGATGACCAAGGCGCCGATCGCCTCGGTCGCGTCGCTGCGTGAGAGCTCGATCCTGTTCGCCATGCTGATTTCGGTGCTGGCGCTGGGCGAAAGGATGACGGCCTGGCGCGCAGCCGCGGCGCTTGGCATTGTCGCCGGCGTCGCGGCGCTCAGGATGGGCTGAAATCGGATCGTCAGCCGAGCACGGTCATCACCTGGCCGCGCTTCTCCGGGCTGAAGCGGATGACCACAATGATGCAGACCGCGACCACGCCGGCAAACAAGGCCAGCGCATAGCCGTAGCTGCCTCCCGGCGCTTCGGCGATGCCTGCCTGGTAGGGGCCGCCATAGGATGCCGCCAGATTGCCGGCCTGATAGATGAAGCCGGGCAGCGTTGCCCGCACCGAACCCGGGGACAGCTCGTTGAGATGCACGGGGATGACGCCCCAGGCGCCCTGCACCGCCACCTGCATGATGAAGGCGCCGATCGCCAGCATGAAGGGCGTGGTCGTGTAGGCCCAGAGCGGAATTGCCGGCAGGGCGATCACGCAAGCGAGCGTGATGGCGTTGATGCGGCCGATCCTTTCCGACAGCGCGCCGAAGGCCAGGCCGCCGACGATCGCGCCGATATTGGCGACGATGGTGATCCAGCTCACCGTGTGCGTGTCGAAGCCGTGCTGCTTCTTCAGAAATGTCGGATAGAGGTCCTGCGTGCCATGGCTGAAGAAGTTGAAGAACATCATCAGCACCACCGCATAGAGCGCGATGCCCCAGTGCTTGCGCAGCGTTTCGAGGAGGCCCGGCCGCGTCTGAGAGCGGCCTTCGACGAAGGCCGGCGATTCCGGCACATGCGAGCGGATGAACAGCACGATCAGCGCCGGCAGGAAGCTGAGCAGGAACATGGCGCGCCAGCCGAAGGTGAAGTCGCCGATCTTCTGCCCGTAGAGCAGGCCGTAGACCACCGCGGCCAGCAGATAGCCGGCCGGATAGCCGCATTGCAGGATGCCCGAGACCGTGCCGCGCGCGCCGGGCGGAATGGATTCCATGGCGAGCGAGCTGCCCAGGCCCCATTCGCCGCCCATGGCGATGCCGAACAGCGCGCGCAGCGCCAGGAATATGCCGAGATTGGGTGAGAAGGCGGCCAAAGCCCCGATCACCGAATAGCTGACGATGTTGAGCATCAGGATGGGCTTGCGACCGTATTTATCGGCAAGCATGCCGAAGAAGAACGCGCCAATGAAGCGTGTCGCGAGCGTCAGGAACAATGCTTTGGAGACCGCCGGCACGTCGGTCTGGAACTCAGCGGCAATATCGGTGAGCAGGAAAGTCAGAAGGAAGAAATCGAAAGCGTCGAGCGTCCAGCCGAGGAACGATGCGACTACGGTTTTCTTCTGTTCGGTGGTGAGGTTCAAGGCGGTCCTCCTTTTCAATCCCCCAAAAGCAACGATATGTTCCCGGGAGGGCAAAAGAGAACCGGACGCCGGCCGGTTTTAGGCGGCGAGCGGTCACATTTGCGTCACTTCGAGATCGATGACCATCAGCCCCCCGGTGCCGCCATCGAGGGCGGCGACAAGGCGCGCGCCGGCGCGCTGATGCGCTTCGTGCACCAGATATGCGCCGCGAGCGGCGGCATCGCGGAAATCGATGGTGAATCCATGCGTGAAGCCGCGCGCGAAAGGCTCGGGGCTGACATTGGCGCTGAACTGCACCTTGCCCATGCCGTCGATGACGGCGCGCAAGGCTTCGAGATCGGCATGGATTGCCGCGCGCTCGGTTTCAGGAACGTCGTCGCGAAAGCGGACAAAGACGCAGTGCCGGATCATCGTTGATGCCTCACGCCGCCTGGTTGCCCTTGAACACGGCCGGCGGCAGCGGCTCTCGGCCGAGGATCAGGTCGGCGCCCTTTTCACCGACCATGATGGTGGGCGCGTTGGTGTTGGAGGAGGGGACGCGCGGCATCACCGAAGCGTCGCAGACGCGGAGACCTTCGATGCCACGCAGCCTGAGGTCGGGTGTCACCACCGCCATGGCATCATGGCCCATGCGGCAGGTGCCGACGGGGTGATGATCGGTCTTGGACGTGCGGCAGGCATAGTCGAAAAGGTCATCGTCGCTCTGCAGGTTCGGACCCGGAAGCACCTCGCGCAGCACATAGGGCTGAAGCGCCTTCTGGCGCATGATCTCGCGCGCCAGCCTGAGACCCTTGATCGACATGTCGCGATCGTAGGGATCGGACCAGTAGTTCGGGTCGATCAGCGGATGGTCGGCAGGGTCGGCGCTCTTCAACCGCACCGTGCCGCGCGAGCGCGGGCGCAGGAAGGCGGAGTTGAGCGTGACGCCCGGGTTCTTCAGCTTCTCGACGCCGGCCTCGATGCCGGAGCCGAGGCCGAGATGGAACTGGATATCGGGCGAGGCGGCAGTCGGGTCGGCGTACCAGAAGCCGCCGGTCTCGAACAGGCTCGAGGCGACGGGACCCTTCTTGAGCAGAAGATACTGCAGCCCCGCCCATAGGGTGCGGTGCAGCTTGGCGTAATTGTCATAGGTGTGGTCGCCGGTGCATTCGGCGATCACGAACAGGTCGAGATGGTCCTGCATGTTGGAGCCCACACCGGCCAGGTCATGCACCGGCGTGACGCCGACCGACTTCAAATGATCCGCCGGGCCGATACCCGACTGCATCAGAAGCTTCGGCGAGCCGATGGCGCCCGACGAGACGATCACTTCGCGTTCGGCGCGCAGGATAGACTTTTGCCCGCCTGGCCTGTCAACCACCTCGACGCCGATGGCGCGGCCTTTCTCGACGACGACGCGGGTGACCAGCACATCGGTCCTGACCGTCAGATTCCGGCGGGCGCCGATCGGCTTCAGATAGGCGACGGAGGCCGATGAGCGCCGCGCATTCTTCTGGGTCAGCTGATAATAGCCGACGCCTTCCTGGCTCGCCCCGTTGAAGTCGGGGTTGAAGGGCATGCCCATTTCCTGGCCGGCGCGGAAATAAGCCTCGCAGATGGGCAGCGGCGAGATCGGGTTAGAGACGCCGAGCGGACCCTGGTCGCCATGGAAATCATTGGCGAAGCGCTGATTGTTTTCGGCGCGCTTGAAATAGGGAAGCACGTCGCGGTAGCCCCAGCCGGTCAGTCCTTCCTCTTTCTCCCAAGCGTCGTAGTCGCGGGCGTTGCCGCGCGTATAGATCTGGGCGTTGATCGACGAGCCGCCGCCAACGACCTTGGCCTGCGTGTACCAGAAGACGCGATTCTTCATGTTTCTCTGCGGCACGGTCGACCAGCCCCAGGAGGCGATGCCCTTGGTCATCTTGGCGAAGCCCGCCGGCATATGGATCAGCGGATGCCAGTCCTTGCCGCCGGCCTCCAGAAGCAGAACGGAATTGCCCGGATCCTCGCTCAGCCGGTTGGCGAGAACGCAGCCGGCCGGACCGGCGCCAACAATGATGTAGTCAGCCATTGTTCCTCACAAGCGTGGCACCGAGAGCGCGCCGTCGACATCGACGACCGATCCTGTCGAAAAGCCGAATTTTCCAGAGGCAAGCGCGGCGACCGCGGCACCGACATCGGCGGCCTCGCCCCAGCGTTTCGCCGGTACCAGCCCGCCTTCGATAAGCGCGTCATATTTGGCCGAAACGCCGGAGGTCATGTCGGTGCGGATAATGCCCGGCCGTACTTCGAACACGCCGATATTGTCGGCGGCGAGCCGCAGCGCCAGGTTCTTCACCCACATCGAAAGCCCGGCCTTGGAGATGCAGTAGTCGGCGCGTTCCGGCGAAGCCATGGCGGCGCTCACCGAGGTGATGGTTATGATCGACCGGGTCGAAACGGCAGGCATCGCCAGCATGGCCTTGGCGACGGCCTGGCTGAGGAACACCGTGCCGCGCAAGTTGATGTCCAGCGCGCGGTCGAAATTCTCCGGCTTCAATTCCAAAAGATCGCCGCGCACCACGGCGCCGACGCCGGCATTGTTGACCAGGCAATCGATGCGGCCGAAGGCATCTACGACCGCTTCGACAAGTTTCGAATGGCCGGCGAGATCGGCGATATCGCAGGGGGCATAGGCAAACTTCGCGCCGCGCCCGGTGATCGTTTTAGCCAGTCCGTCGGCGGGTTTCCCGGCGAGATCGGCGATGAGAATGTCGAAGCCTGCATCGGCCAGTGCCTCGGCGCAGGCAAGCCCTATGCCGCGCGCGCCGCCGGTGACGATGGCTGCCGGGCGGCTCATACGGCAAGCTCCGTCTTGCGGATGTAGTCCGCCACGCGCAGCGCTTGTGCCGCGATCGACAGCGCCGGATTGACCGCGGCGGAGGTCGGCAGGAAGCCGCCGTCGACGACGAACAGGTTCCGGTGATCCCAGGCCCGGCAGAATGGATCGAGCGGCGAGGTGGCCGGATCATTGCCCATCTTGACCGTGCCGCACTGGTGCGAGGGCGTGCGCTTGTCGAAGGGGCGCGACAGCACGATCGGATAGCCGCAGGCGCGCAGGTTCTCGCGCATGACCTTGGTCAGGCCTTCCAGCGACTGCATGTTGGAACGCCGCCACTGCATGACGATCTCCTTGCCGTCGACCATGATGCGGCTTTCGGGATCGGGCAGGTCCTCGCACATCAGGTACCAGTCGACGGCGTGGCCGGCCATGAAGTCGAGCACGAATTTCGGCATCGTCCTCACATTGGCCTTGAGCATGTTGCCGTCGATCTTGCCGAGCAACTGCACGTTGCCGAGCGGCTTGCCGCCTTTGCCGTCGGACAGATAGTAGTCGTTGAGCATCAGCGTCTTCTGGTAGACGGATGTATTGCGGCGTCGCGGGTCGATCGCCAGCATCGCGCTCGAATTGTGGTTCATGAAATTGCGACCGACCTGGTCGGAGCTGTTGGCGAGTCCTTTGCCATTCGTGCTAGGCGATCGCAGCAGGATCGCGGCCGAGTTGATCGCGCCGGCCGACAGGATGACGAGCTTCGGCGACAGCGTCTTTGGCGCGCCATCTTGCGTGTAGTGGATGGCGGCGATCGTCTTGCCGTCCGGTGCGGTCTCGAGCCAGTCGACATGGGAGCCGGTTTCAAGGCGGATGTTCCTGTCGGTGAGCGCCGCCGTCAGCGGGCCGGTCTGGGCGTCGATCTTGCCCTGGCCAGTGTTGGGGAACGCATCCCAACCCGTCTTGCCCTCTTTAAGCCATGCCTCGATGTCGACGCCGAGCGGCAGCGAGGCGGGATGCAAACCGAGGGCTTTGAGCTCGGCGCGGGCGCGCGCGATCGGTGGCTCGTCCGGCACCGGCTTGAAGGCGTAGGGGATCGAATGGAACGGTTCGGTTGGGTCCTCGCCGAGCGTGCCGCGAACGCGAAAGAGCTGCTCGGCCTTGGAATACCAAGGTTCGAATTCGTCATAGGAAAACGGCCAGGCTGGCGATACGCCGCCGAAATGCTCGAGCTCGGAAAAATCCTCCTCGCGGTAGCGGATCAGGACCGCGCCGAAGAACTTCGAATTGCCGCCGACATAATAGTAATTGCCGGGGTTGAAGGCAGCGCCGCCGGCCTCGCGCCACATCTCCTTCGGCCTGTAGTGCTCGTCGATGAAGATCGAACGCGTCGAGCGCGCATGCGGCGTCGCGGGCAGCGGCTCGCCGCGCTCCAGGATGAGGATCGAGGCGCCGCTGCCGGCCAAGCCGGAGGCGATCGTGGCGCCGCCGATGCCGGAGCCGATGATGACGATATCCGGGTTTGCCATGGCGTTTAAAGAATGCGCTTCTCGGTCGCCGGGTCGAAGAACACCGCCTTGCTGAGGTTGAAGGCCAATGGCGTGCTGGTGCCGGGCTGGATCCTGGCATCGGCCCTGAGCCGAGCCACCACGCCCTTGCCGCCGAGATTGGTGACGGCGAAGGTGTCGGAGCCGGCCGGCTCCACCACTTCGATGTGGCAGTCGGCGGTGGCAATGTTCGAACCGTTGCGCTCGGCGCCTTCCGGGTCGGTCAGCGCCTCGGGACGCACGCCGAAGATCACCTGCTTGTCCTTGAAGGCCGAAAGGCCGGCAGGCGCGCCGGGCATCGGCAGCACGATCGGCTGGCGCGCTTCGCGGTCCAGCACCACCGACAGCCCGCTGCCATTGGCGTCGATCTTGGCCGGGATCAGGTTCATCGCCGGCGAGCCCATGAAGTCGGCGACGAAGATGTTGGTCGGGTTGTTGTAGATCTCGGCCGGCGTGCCGAATTGCTGCACTTCGCCGTCGCGCATCACGGCGATCTTGGTCGCCAGCGTCATCGCCTCGATCTGGTCGTGCGTGACATAGACGATCGTCGTGCCGGTGGTTGCATGCAGGCGCTTGATCTCGATGCGCATGTCGACGCGCAGCTTGGCGTCGAGGTTCGAGAGCGGCTCGTCGAACAAAAAGAGCTTCGGGTCGCGCACCAGCGCCCGGCCCATGGCGACGCGCTGCCGCTGGCCGCCGGAGAGCTGGCTGGGCTTGCGGTTGAGCAGGTGGCCGATCTGCAGGATCTTGGCGACCTTGTCGATCGCCGCCTGGCGCTCCGCCGCCGGCACGCCGCGCATCTCCATGCCGAAGGCAATGTTGCCGGCAACCGTCATGTTCGGATAAAGCGCGTAGCTCTGGAAGACCATGGCGATATCGCGCTTCGAAGGGTGCAGATCGTTGATGGCGCGGCCGTCGACGCGGATCTCGCCCTCGGTGATCTGCTCCAGGCCGGCGATGGTGTTGAGCAGCGTGGACTTGCCGCAGCCGGACGGGCCGACCAGCACCAGGAAGCCGCCCTTGTCGAGCTCGACATTGATGCCCTTCAGGATCTCGACATTCCCGAAGCGCTTCTTCAGCCCATCAATTTCCAGAAAAGCCATGGTCGGTTCCTTTAAGAAAGGGTCAGCCCTTGACCGCGCCGGCCATCAGCCCGCGCACGAAGTAGCGGCCGGCGACGACATAGACGATCAGGGTTGGGAGCGCGGCGATCATCGCCGCCGCCATGTTGACGTTGTATTCGACGACGCCGGTCGAGGTGTTGACGACATTGTTCAGCGCTACGGTCATCGGCATGACGTCGCCCGTGCCCGCGTAAGCGGAGGCGAACAGGAAGTCGTTCCAGATGTTGGTGAACTGGTAGATGACGGTGACGACGAAGATCGGCATCGAGTTCGGCAGCATGATGCGACGGAAAATCTGGAAGAAGGACGCGCCGTCGACCTGCGCCGCCTTCACCAGTTCGGTCGGGAAGGCCTCGTAATAGTTGCGGAAGAACAAGGTGGTGAAGCCGAGGCCGTAAACCACGTGGACGAAGACCAGGTTCACCGTCGAATTGCCGAGGCCGAAATTGAAGCCCGTCGCGTTCTGCAGGGTGGCGCCGAAGCGGCCGAGGCTGCCGAGGATGGTCGCCATCGGCAACAGCACCGACTGGAACGGGATGAAGCAGGCGAACAGCATCATGGCGAAGACCAGCGTGTGGCCGCGGAAGCGCCATTTGGTCAGCACGTAGCCGTTGAGGGCGCCGAGCAACGTCGAGATCAGCACCGCCGGCACCACCATCTTGATGGAGTTCCAGAAATAGCCCTTGATACCGGCGCAGGTGAGGCCGACGCAAGTCTGGCCCCAGGCCTTGAACCAGGGCTCGATGGTCGGCGACTGCGGCAGCGCCAGCATGTTGCCGTTCTGGATCTCGTCCATGGTCTTGAACGAGGTGACCAGCATGACGAAGAGCGGCATCAGGTAGAAGACCGCGAACAGCGCGAGCAGGCCGTAGATCACGATGCGATTGATCGTCCTGGCACTCATGCCGCTCGAAGCCGGACGGGCGGGCGAGGCAACAGTGCTCATCGCGGCTTCTCCCTGAGCTCGGAATAGAGGTAAGGCACGATGATCGCGGTCAGCGTCATCAGCATGATCACCGCACTGGCCGAGCCGACCGCCATCTCATTGCGCTTGAAGGTGAACTCGTACATGAAGTTCGACGGCAGCCAGGCCGAGCCGCCGGGTCCGCCGCTGGTCAGCGCCACCACCAGGTCGTAGGACTTGATGGCCAGATGCGCGAGCACGATGAAGGCCGACAGGAACACGGGCCGCAGCAGCGGAATGACGATGCGGCGGTAGAGCTGGAAGGTGGACGCGCCGTCGATCTGCGCCGCCTTCATGATCTCGCCGTCGATACCGCGAAGGCCGGCAAGGAACATCGCCATGATGAAGCCGGAAGCCTGCCAGACGCCTGCGATCACCACCGTGTAGATGACGAAATCCTTGTTCTTGATCCAGTCGAAATGGAAGCTCGTCCAGCCCCATTGATGCAGCGTCTGCTCCAGCCCGAGGCCCGGATCGAGGAACCATTTCCACGCGACGCCGGTGACGATGAAGGAAAGCGCCATCGGGTAGAGGTAGATCGGCCTCAAGACGCCTTCACCACGGATCTTCTGGTCGAGCAGGATGGCCAGGAACAGGCCGAGCGCCAGGCAGATCAGGATATAGAGGAAGCCGAAGATGCCCATATTGGTGATGGAGGTGTACCAGCTCGACGGCGGGTCGCTCTCGAAGGTCCAGCGCCACAGCCGCTGATAGGCGCGGGCGCCGGTGATGTCATAGGACGGGAAGGTCTTTGAATTGGTGAAGGACAGATAGATCGTCCACAGGATGAAGCCGTAGACGAAGACGATCGTCGCCGCGAAGCTTGGCGCCAGAACGATCTTCGGCAACAGATCCTGCAACCGCGAACGGACCGTCGCGCCGGGACGGGCGTCGTGCTCCGGCGTCAGCTTGATCTCGGTTTCGGCAACTGTGCTCATCGGCTCATCCAGTTCCGGTTGGTCGGAAACCGCCCGGCGCCAGAACGCACCAGGGTTGTCCCACACCTTTTGTCGACAGGAGAACCTCCCCCGCCGAAGCGGGGGAGGGTTGGTTCAAGCGAACCTTACTTGGCGTCGTCGATCGCCTTGACCAGTTCGGTCACGGCCTCGTCGGAGGTCTTGATCTGACCGTGGACGAACTTCGACACGACATCCTTGTAGGCGTTGGCGACGGCTGGCGGGGCGCCATAGCCCTGCGCCAGCGAGCCGAACAGCGTGCCGCCTTCGTTGGCCTTCTTCAGGTCGGCGATGCCCTTCTTGCCGCAGGCGTCGAAATCCGTGTCAGGCACGTCGGTGCGGGCCGGAACCGAACCCTTCACCACGTTGAAGGCCGACTGGAAGCTCTTCGACAGGGTGGCGGTGGCGAGTGCCACCTGGGCGGCCTTGCGGTCCTCCGGCACGTTGAACATGCCGAACATGTCGGAGTTGTAGATCACCGAACCGTCGGTGCCCGGGAAGCGGTAGCAGAGGAAGTCGGTGCCCGGGGTCTTGTTGGCGGCGTGGAATTCGCCCTTGGCCCAGTCGCCCATGACCTGAACCAGCGCGTCGCCCTTGATGACCATGGCGGTGGCGAGGTTCCAATCGCGGCCCGAGAAATTCGGATCGACATAGGTGACGAGCTTGGCGAGATTGTCGAACGACTTCTTCATCGTGTCGGACTTGAGCGACTCTTCATCGAGGTCGTTCATCGCCTTCTTGTAGAATTCCGGCCCGCCGGTCGACAGAACGACGGAGTCGAACATGGTGGCTTCCTGCCAGTTCTGGCCGCCCAGCGCGAGCGGGATGACGCCGGCAGCCTTGGCTTTGTCGAGCAACGCCACGAAGTCGTCGAAAGTCTTCGGCTCGGTGCCGCCGATCTTGTCCATCACCGCCTTGTTGATCCACAGCCAGTTGACGGAGTGGACGTTGACCGGAGCGGCGACCCACTTGCCGTCATAGACGGAGAACTTCTGCAGGGCAGCCGGAACCGACTTGTCCCAGCCTTCCTTCTTGGCGGTCTCGGTCAGGTCGCCCATGACGCCGGCGGCGGCATAGTCGAGCACGGTGTAGCCGAGCATCTGCGAGGCGGTCGGGTAGTTGCCGGCCGCGACCATAGCCTTCAGCGCGGTCATGGCGGCGTCGCCGCCGCCACCGGCCACCGGCACGTCCTTCCAGGCATAGCCTTCTTTGGCGAGATCCTGCTTCAGCACGTTCAGAGCAGCTGCCTCGCCGCCCGACGTCCACCAATGCAGCATCTGCACTTCCTTGACGTCCGCGGCATGCGCCGAGAACGCAAAGCTCGTCGCAAGTGCCGTTCCGATAAGCAATTTGCGCAACATGTACTACCTCCCTTGTTGCATACACATAACCGGCGGTGTCCGCCGGCGTCTCCCAACTCAGCCGAGCCACCAACCGGTGCGCTGGCCGCGATGAAACTGGATAGTCTTTTCCTCGGTATAGTCCTCGACCGCGCGTTTGCCGAGTTCGCGTCCCAGACCGGACTGCTTGTAGCCGCCGAAGGGCAGTTCGGGATAACCTTCCATGAACGTATTCACCCAAACCGTCCCCGAACGCACACCGCGCGCCACCGACATGCATGTGTCGATGCTGGCGCTCCACACCCCTGCAGACAGACCATAGGGCGTGTTGTTGGCAATGTGCAATGCCTTTTCAATCGTTTCAAAAGTGAGCACGGACAGCACCGGCCCGAACACTTCCTCGCGCGCGATCGCCATATCCTCTGTAACGTTGCGGATGATGGTCGGATCGAGATATTGGCCGGCATTGGATGGAAGCCGCGCGCCGCCGGCGAAAACGTTGCCGCCATCGGTTTTCGCAGCCGTTACATAGCCGGCTACCTTTTCCATATGCTCGGTCGAGATCATCGCGCCTACCTTGGTGCGGTCATCGAGCGGATCGCCGACGCGGACCTTCTGGGACAGTGCCTTGACGGCGTTCAGGAAGTCGTCCGCGATCGCCTCGTGCACGATCAGGCGGCTGCCCGCATTGCAGCATTCGCCGGCGTTGAAGAAGCCGCCGAACACCGCGGCGTCCGCCGCCGCTTCGAGATCGGCGTCGGGGAAGATGATCTGGCCGTTCTTGCCGCCGAGCTCCATCGAGACCTTCTTCAAGGAGTTCGAGGCAGCGGCCATCGTTGTCTTGCCGACGCGGGTCGAGCCGGTGAAGGACACCATCTCGACCAGCGGATGGCTGACCATCGGCGCGCCGACATCGGCGCCGTAGCCGGCGAGCATGTTGACGACACCGGCCGGCAATCCGGCTTCCAGCAGGATGTCGCCGAGCACGAAGGTCGAGGCCGAGGTCATCTCGCTCGGCTTGACCACCGCCGTGCAGCCGGCGGCAAGCGCGAAAGGCAGCTTCTGGCTGACGATCAGGAAAGGAAAATTCCACGGCGTGATGATCGAGACGACGCCGATCGGCTCGCGCAGCACGACGCCCAGCATATCGTCGCCGAGATTGGCGTAGCTTTCGCCATGGAGCGTGCGGGCAAGCGAGGCGGCATAGCGCCAGATGTCGATCGCGCCGCCGATCTCGCCGCGCGCCTGGGCGATCGGCTTGCCGGATTCCAACGCGTCGAGGCGGGCGATCTCTTCCAGTCGCGTCTCGATCAGGTCGGCCGCCTTGAGCAGCACCGCGGCGCGTTCCGACGCCTTCATGCGCGGCCATGGGCCGGTCTCGAACGCCTTGTGCGCAGCCTGCACCGCCGCCTCGACCTCCGCCGCGCCCGCCTGCGCATAGCGGGAGACGATGAAGCCGTGGCCGGGACTGGCGCGCTCGATGCTGCGGCCGTCACGGGCATCGACATGCCGGCCGTCGATCAAAAGCTTGTAAGCCTGCGGCGCTCGGGACGCCTCGGCCGGCATGGCAATGTTGAGCGGTGCGTTCATCATGTCTTCTCTAGGATCTCGAAAAGGCCGGCTTCTGCTTGGTCTTGAAAGCGCCGACGCCGGCTTTGAGGTCGCCTGTCAGCGCGATGAAACCGCTGGCCAGCGCTTCCACGGCGGCGGCGTCTTCCTCGCCCTCGGCAACGCCGATCATCAGCTTGGCGGCCTCCGTCGCCAGCGGGCCGCGTTCGGCGATCTTCTCGGCCCACGCCTTGGCTTCGTCGAAAGCCTTGCCCGTTTCGACCAGCCGGTCGACGATGCCGTGCGCGAGCGCGTCGGCTGCCAGGAAAATCTCGCCGCCAATCGCCATCCGGCGCACGATCTGTGCACCGAAGCGGCGCACGGCGCGCTGCGTGCCCGACCATCCGGGAACGACGCCGATCGAGGTTTCGGGAAAGCCGAGTTTTATCTGGGCTTCGGCGACGCGGAAGTCGCAAGCCGCGGCCAGTTCCAGCCCACCGCCCAGCGCGTGGCCGGACAGCACGGCGATGGTCGGTTGCCTGAGCCGCGCCAGCCGGTCGAAGACGCGGTGGCCGTAGCGCACCCACTGCACCTGGAAGTCGGCGGCGCTCATCGCGCCCCAGGCCTCGACGTCGCCGCCGGCGCAGAAGCCCTTGCCTTCGCCGCGGATCAGCACGGCGCGAACGCCCTCGGCCAGTTCGGCTTTGTCGAGTGCCGTTTCGAGCGCGCGCAGCATCCGAATGTCGAGCGCGTTGAATTTCTCCGGCCGGCGCAGCGTGACGATGCCGACGGCGCCATCCCTTTGGAAAGTGACGTGACGCTCAGTCATGAGCGCCTCCGAGCGAGGCGCCGCCATTGAGCGACAGGCCGATCGGCCGGTCCTGATAGAGCGCCGCGGGCGTGACCTTGAGGTCGTTGGCGACGGAGAGCGGAATCTCGGCCTGCGCCAGCACGTCACGTTCGAGGTCGACGCCGGGGGCCAACTCCGTGACCATCAGCCCGTCCGGCGTCAGCTTCATCACGCAGCGCTCGGTGACGTAGGTGATGTCCTGCCCTTGAGCGACAGCGCGTTTTCCCGAGAAGGAGATGTGCTCGACCGCCTCGACCACCTTCTTGACCTTGCCTTCCTGGTCGATGCGGATCGCGCCATCGGCGAGCGAAAGCTTGGCGCCGGCATTGAAGAAGCCGGAGAAGACGATCTTCTTCGCCCGTGCGGTGATGTCGACGAAACCGCCGGCGCCGGCGGTGACATGCGGCCGCGCCGAGAGCTTCGAAACGTTGACCGAGCCATGACGGTCGATCTGCAGGAAGGAGAGCAGCGAGGCGTCGAAGCCGCCGGCCTGGAAATAGATGAACTGGTGCGGTGAGGGCATGATCGCCTCGGCGTTCGAGGCGCAGCCGAATTTGAAGTCGAGCAGCGGCACGCCGCCGACCGCGCCCTGCTCGATCACCCAGGTGACCTTGCCGTGCTGGCCTTCCTCGAGAAGGATGCGCGGCACATTGGCGGAGATGCCGAAGCCGATATTGACGGCCATGCCGTCGCGCAACTCCATGGCGACGCGGCGCGCGATGACCTTCTGGATGTTCATTTCCGGCGTGCGGAAGGTCGACAATGGCCGGAAGATCTCGCCGGAGATCGCCGGATCGTAAGGCGTCTGCGTCGTCTGCAACTGGTCGGGCGCGACCACCATGTGGTCGACCAGCACGCCGGGCACGCGTACGTCATGCGGCTTCAGTGTGCCGTTCTCGACGACGCGCTTGACCTGCGCAATGACGATGCCGCCATTGTTGCGGGCCGCCAGCGCCTGCTCCAGGCCGCCGAGATAGGCGCCCTCATGCTCGTAGGTGAGATTGCCGCGCTCGTCGGCGGAAGTGGCGCGGATGATCGAGATGTTGGGCACGATGGCGCGGAAATAGAGCCATTCTTCGCCGTCGAATTGCTCGACCGAGACGATTGGCTCGCTCGCCGCGGCGTTCATCGCGCAGCCTTGGTGGCGCGGATCGGCGAAGGTGTCGAGGCCGACCTTGGTCAGCACGCCCGGCCGCTTGGCAGCGGCTTCGCGATGCATATCGAACAGGATGCCGGAGGGCACGTTGTAGGCGGCGACGGAATTGTCGCCGATCATCTTCCAAATCTGCGGCGGCTCGGCGGAGGAGGGGCCGGAGGGATAGGAGCCGCAGAGGGTGCGCTTCAACAGGCCTGGCTTAGCGAGATGGTCGATGCCCTTGATGCCGTACATGTCGCCGGCGGCGATCGGGTGCAGCGTGGTGATCGCCTTCGGATGGCCTTCCGCGTCGAAGCGCTCGCCGATCGCGGCAAGCACGGCGTCCGGACAGCCGAGGCCGCTCGACGACGATACCGAGACGACCATTCCGTCCTTGATCAGGCTGGCGGCATGGGCCGCAGAGACGAGCTTGCTCACGCGAGGCTCCCGAGTTGCGGATCGATGACCACGGTCTTGCCGGTCTTCGACGATTGAAGTGCTGCTTCGGCCGATGCCAGCGACCAGATGCCGTCCTCGCCGGTGGCGGCGGGCTGGCCTTCGCCGCGGATCGCGGCATGGAACCGGCGGACCGAGCGGGTGTAGAGGTCCTCGCGGTCGAAGCGCAATTCTTCCTCGCCGCTCGCGGTGCGCAGCAGCACCGAGCCGACCGGCTTCTGCGTCATCACGTTGGTGGCGATCAGCGAACCTTCCGAGCCGTGCACCTCGAAGCCGGTGCCGGCGAATTTCGTGGTAAAGCCCTCGTGCGATTGCGCGATGACGCCGGATTTGAAGCGCCAGATGCACATGGCGCCGTCTTCCAGGCCGCCGCCGGCCATGCCGGCGGATTGCGTGAAGGCGGAAATCTCGACCGGGTCGTCACCGAGCACGAAGCGCAGCGTGTCGGCGTCGTGCACTGTGATGTCGAGCACAACGCCGCCACCGGCTTCGGGCTTGGTGATGCGCCAGCCCTGCAGGTTTTCCGGCAGGAAGACGGAGTGGAAGACGCGCGCCGCGATCGGCTTGCCGATGCGGCCGGCGGCGATCGCCTCGCGCATGGCGCGGTGCGCGCCGGCGTTGCGCAGATGATGGTTGGTGCCGAAGACGATGCCGGCGGCTTTCGCGGCGGCGACCAGCTTGCGGGCATCGGCGCTGGTCAGCGCCAGCGGCTTCTCGCATAGTACATGCTTGCCGGCCTTGATCGCGGCGAGCCCCTGCTCGAGGTGCAATTCGTTGGTGGTCGAGATGTAGACGGCGTCGATATCGGCGCCGAGCAGCGCATCGAGCGTCGAGACGGCGACAGGGATGCCGTTCTCGCCGGCATAGCCTTGCGCACGCTCGGCGCTTGAGCTCATCACGGCGGCGACCTCGCCATCGGCCTGCGCGCGGATGGCCCCGATCATGAATTGTCTGGCGATCGTGCTGGCGCCGATCAATCCCCATCGCACGCTCATGCCGCGTCTCCCACTTGACTGTTGCGGTCCGGACCGCTGCTTTCCCGCACGACCAGGCTGACGGCGCCGATATGATCCTCGGCGCGCGTGGTGCGCGACTGGATCATCTTCAGCATGACGTGGGCGGCGCGCTCGCCGAGGCCCGCGGTGTCCACGGCAACGCTGGTCAAAGCCGGCGTGTAGTGCTCGGCCTCGGCGACGTCGTCGAAGCCGACGACGGCGAAGTCCGCCCCAGCCTCGAGGCCGCGTTTGCGCAGCGCCAGCATGACGCCGAAGGCGACCGCGTCGTTGAAGCAGAGCGCCGCCGTCGGCGGCTGCGCCGAGGCAAGCGCCGTCTCCAGGCAAGCCATGCCACCCTTGCGGCTGGTCTCGCCCTCGACGATCGTTCTGTCGGCGGCGGGGACGCCGAGCGTTTCGCAAGCATCGAGAAAGCCGCCCAACCGCTGTTGATAAACGACGAGGTCGGACGAGCCGCCGAAGAACGCCAGGCGGCGATGGCCCTTGCGGATCAGATGCTCGGTGGCAAGCGCGGCGCCGCGATGATTGTCCGGCGCGATCACCGGAATGCGGCTCTCCGGCAGCCGGCGCATGGTGAAGACGATCGGCACGCCCGCCGTCTCGATGCGGCGGAAGGCCCCAGGCGTGGTGCCGCGCGCCGGCGACACGATGAGGCCGGCGACACCCTGCTCCATCAGCGACTTCAGCACCTCTTCCTGGCGCACCGGGTTTTCGGCCGTGTTGGCGATGAAGGGGACGACGCCCGCCGCCTGGAAGACGCGCTCCATGCCGACGGCAAGCTCGGCGAAAAAGGGGTTGGTGAGATCGTTGATCACCATGCCGATGACGTTGGAATGGGCCTTGCGCAGATTGGCGGCGCCGCGGTTGTAGACATAGCCGACATCCTCGATCGCCTTGCGCACCTTGGTCGCGGTTTCAGGCCGGATCAGCCCGCTGCCTTGCAGCACGAGCGACACCGTCGATTTGGACACGCCGGCCTCGCGGGCGATATCCAGGATCGTCGCCTTGGCCCGGCTGGCCATCCTCGTTCCGTCCTCCGCGTTTTGAGCAAATTTATTGGAACGTTCTAATCACCCTTCCAAATCAGAGTCAATCGTGATTCCCGCGAGATTTGAAAAATTGATTGAAGCGGTTCAAAACACCTGCCAACGCAAGCGTTTCTCCACAGAAGGGCTATGCCCTGCCGGTTCAGATCCCGAGAATCATAAAGGTTCTTGATTTATTGGAACGTTCCATTTATAGCGGCCGCAACGGGAGAGTTCCATGGACATCACCTTGCCTGCGGAAAACGGCGACCGGGTCGGCTACCGGCTCGTCGGCAAACCGGCCGAACCGATCAAAGGTGCGGGCTTCTCGCGCATCGCCTATGCTGCCGCCCATGTCGTCGCCGACCCCATAGCCATGACCAATCCATGGTCGCGGCCGGCGGTCGATTGGGACAGGACGATGGCGTTCCGCCATCATCTGTGGCGGCTCGGCTTCCGCATCGCCGAGGCCATGGACACGTCCCAGCGGGGGATGGGTTTCGACTGGGCAGGCGCCAGGGAGCTGATCCGTCGTTCGATCGCGGAGGCGCGCACCGTGCCGGGCGCCGACCTCGCATCGGGGGCGGGAACCGATCACCTGGCGCCGGCGGCGGCCAAGACGCTCGACGACGTCATCCGCGCCTATGAAGAACAATTCGCCTTCATCGAAGGCGAGGGCGGCAAGGCGATCATGATGGCGAGCCGCGCGCTGGCGGCGGTGGCGAAGGGGCCGGACGATTATGCCCGCGTCTATGACCGCATGCTCTCCCAGGCGTCGGGCAAGGTGATCCTGCACTGGCTGGGCGATATGTTCGATCCGGCGCTCAAGGGTTATTGGGGCAGCAACGATTTCGGCGCGGCGCTCGATACGGTCGTCGCCATCATCGAGCGGCATGCGGGCAAGGTCGAGGGCATCAAAATATCGCTGCTCGATGCGCAGAAGGAAATGCTGCTGCGCGACCGGCTGCCCGAGGGCGTCGTGATGTTCACCGGCGATGATTTCAATTATCCGGAACTGATCGCCGGGGACGGCAGGAAGCATTCCCACGCACTGCTCGGCATCTTCGACGCCATCGCGCCGGTCGCCAATGCCGCGCTGGCGAAGCTGGCCGAAGGCGATCGTGCCGGTTACGACGCGCTGATGGCGCCGACCGTGCCGTTGTCGCGCAAAATCTTCGAGGCGCCGACCGAATACTACAAGGCCGGCATCGTCTTCATGGCCTGGTTGAACGGGCATCAGGACCATTTCACCATGGTCGGCGGCATGCAATCGGCGCGCGGCATATGCCATTACGCGGACGTCTTCCGCCTCTCCGACCAGGCCGGCCTGCTGGCCGATCCCGATCTTGCCATCGCACGGATGAAGATTCTGCTGGCAATGGCCGGCATCTAAGCCGGTCCCCTGCGGTCCTGTGCGACCTCGTGGCGGGCGGATCGCGAGATCGTGGTTGCCACGCACGGCATGCCGATGATGCCGCTCAGGACTTGGCACCGCCGAGGTGTCCAATGCCTGCCTGTCCGGCACCGGACATTGGCAATTCGTCCCCGGACATTTGTTGCGCATCAACGGCGGCGGGTTCATGGTGCCGGACCGCAATCGATAAGGGAGCGCCTCGGCGTGAAGGGATATTGGCTCATCGTCGGAACCGAGATTTCGGACCAGGAGGCGCAGGCCGAATACGCCCGGCTCTGGAAGCCCATCGGCGAAAAATACCAGGCACGCACCAACACGACAAAGCAGCCACCGCTGCTCATTGAGGCGCGCGATGCCATGCGCATGGTGCTTGTGGAGTTTCCGTCGCTGGAGATCGCCAAGGCCTGCTATGCCGACCCGGCCTATGAGGAAGCCATGCGCTTCGCGCTCAAGGCGTCAAATCGTACGCTGGTGATGTTCGAAGGGGATCTCGGGTAGCCAGCGGGCGCAGCGCCGCTGGAGAGTCGTTAACGTGCGCTCGACTCGAGGCGGCCATCGCCATGGCCGCCCGCAACGATCAGCGAGGTCAAAAGCGGTAATTTAGGCGCAGAGAAACCGTATGGGTGCTGGGCTTGACGAACGTTGGGCCGACCAACGCGCTGTCATCTTGGAAATTATGGTCCGAGAAATGCGCGTAGGCGTAATCAACGCCAACAATCCATTTGTCATTGAGCGCGTAGTCTGCGCCAACACCGATCGTCCAGCCGGTATAAGTCCGATCAAACTTGGTGTCCCCAAAACCGAGAACGCTATATCCGGTATCGTGCAGGTGCAGGAAGGCCACGCCGCCCTTAACGTAGGGGAGGAAGTTGCCCATCGCATATCCGGCCTTCGCGACGATATCGCCCTGCCAATCGGCAGCGGTCTCGAACGTTTCACTGTCGATCGTCGGCACCGTTTTCTTGTTGAACACCGCAACCAGACGGGCCTCCGCTCCGAGAACAACATTGTTGTCGAACTGATACTGGTAGCCTACTTGGCCGCCAATCGATGCCGATGTGCTATCGCCATCATATCCGGTGGGGTCATAATTCGGGATCGTCACATCGCCCTTGAGAAAATTGACGCCAGCAACCACGCCAATATAGGCGCCTGTCCAATTGTAGGACGTGGGCTCGACAGACAATGCATCCGCAGCAAAGCCTGACGAACAAAACCCAACAAGCATTGCCGATGTGAGTAGAACCTTCCTCATAACTCGCCTGTCGCTCCGATCCGCCATTGCATCTAAGAGTTGATAGCATGATCTTCCTGGGTTGCGCTGTAACACAGCGGCAACAGTCGCGCTGGAGGAAGGGCCGCGAGCGATTGCTTATGACATCGCGAGCAAGGTTTAGACCCAACCGGCATGCTGGAGCCAGCGGGTGATAGGTTGGCTTGATCTCGATCCCTTGGGGAGCCAGCGGACTATGATGGCGCAGTGGCCGCGCGCACTTTCACTCATGCCAAGACGTCGCCTGCTGACGCCGCCGCTCGTGCCAGGCATGGCGGAAACCGCTGAGTTATTGGAAGGATGGTGGGCGTGACAAGGATTGAACTTGTGACCCCTGCAATGTCAATGCAGTGCTCTCCCGCTGAGCTACACGCCCATCCGACGCCGCGCATACACCACTTTTGATCCGGCGCGTCAATAGCGGGAATGTGGAAAGACGGCTTCCGTTTGTCGCAGCGGCGAAGTGCTTGCCGATGCAGGTCCCCGACGCAGGCCTCAGGCTGCCTGCAGCATCTTCTCGACCTCATTGACCAGATCGCGCAGGTGGAAGGGCTTCGAAAGCACCTTGGCGTCCTTGGGCGCCTTGGAATCGGGATTGAGCGCGACCGCGGCGAATCCGGTGATGAACATGACCTTGAGGTCGGGATCGATCTCAGTGGCGCGGCGGGCGAGCTCGATGCCGTCCATTTCCGGCATGACGATGTCGGTCAAAAGCAGCGAGAAAGGTTCTTCCCGCAGCCGCTCATAGGCGCTGGCGCCATTATCGAAATCGCTTACCTGGTAGCCGGCGCGTTCCAGCGCCTTGACGAGGAAGCGGCGCATATCGTCATCGTCTTCCGCCAGCAGAATGCGTGCCATCATATCCCGTCCGAATCACCCGCCCCAAGCCTGCCGCCGGGCGAGCCCGTTAACCATCCTGTATATGAGATGGAGGCGGTAAACATCAAGTGAATGAAGGGCATCCTGGATAGGGTCGAAGCACGGTTTCGCCGCCTGAAACGCTGGACATGCCGGGCGCAAGGTGGCAAGTTTTGCGTCATGACGCAGTGCTTCATCCTGGTTCGTAAAAATTGAAGACGGCAGCCGAGGATTTTTCGGTCGTTCCACCCTTCGAAATCCGATCGGGCGCCGAACAGCGCGTCCCTTTCCTGTTCAACTCACCGCATAGCGGCCGCCACTATCCTGAGCGCTTCCTCGCCATGGCGCGGCTCGACCGCAACGCCATCCGCCGGTCGGAAGACTGCTATGTCGAGGAGCTCTTCGGCGGCGCCGTGCCGCTCGGCGCGCCGCTGCTGGCGGCGAACTTTCCGCGCGCCTATCTCGATGTCAACCGCGAGCCTTGGGAGCTCGACCCGCGCATGTTCGCGGAGCCGGTGCCCTCCTTCTGCAACATCCGCTCGGCGCGGGTCGCCGGCGGGCTGGGCACGGTGCCGAAACTGGTCGGCGAAGGGCTCGACATCTATCCTGGCCGCCTGCCGCTGGCCGAAGCGGTGGCCCGCATCGAAGCTGTCTACAAACCTTACCACGAGACGCTGAAGCGGCTCTTGACCAGGACGCATGCCAGGTTCGGCTATGCCGTGCTGATCGACTGCCATTCGATGCCGGCCTCGATCCGCGTCGGCGACAATGGCGTGCGGCCCGACTTCATCATCGGCGACCGGTTCGGCATCTCGGCCTCGCCGGCGCTCACCGAAATGGCGATCAGCCTGCTTGTCGGCATGGGCTATACGGTCGCGCACAACAAGCCCTATGCCGGAGGCTTCATCACCGAGCACTATGGCAGGCCGGCACGGCACCTGCATGCGCTGCAAATCGAGGTCAATCGCGGGCTTTACATGGACGAGCGGACATTCCAGAAGTCGGCCGGCTTCGACGCCCTGGCCTGCGACCTGACCCGCTTTTCGGCCGACCTGATGTCGATGCCCGATCATCATTTCGTCGATTTGCCGCTCGCGGCGGAATGACCGCGCGGTCGGGGCGCCGAGTTCTTTACAAACGCAATTCCGGACGGAAAACCGCCTCACGCTTTCCCGGAATAGCTCGAAAAAAAGACCGCATCGTTTTCACGACACGGTCGAAGTCTAGGGAGGAAACGCCCAAGGAGGGCATGGACAGGAAAACCTGTCCGATGACAAAATTATTGTGCGTCGCACAAATGTCAATCGACAGCAGGGTTTTTTAATTCAATATGATGTGGAAATTCCGCTTCGGCGGTTCAGATGTGGCATTCGGGCAACAGAAAGCGGGCGCCTGACCGGTTTTCAGAGTGCCTGTTCTGGCGAGAAAGAGCGGCTGGCAAGAGCCGCGATGGGGAGAGCGACTTGGATATCAGCACCGATTTCATGCGGCGCATCGCGCATGCCGCCGCCGCGGAAACCTTGCCGCGCTTCCGAAGCCAGGGGGCGGTCGCCAACAAGGAGGCGGGAAGCTTCGACCCGGTCACGGAGGCCGATCGCGAGGCCGAGCGTGCGATCCGGGCGCTGATCTCCTCCGAATATCCCGGACACGGCATCCTCGGCGAAGAGCATGGCAGCCAGAACCTCACCAGCCGGCATGTCTGGGTGATCGACCCGATCGACGGCACCCGCGCCTTCATTTCCGGCATCCCGGTCTGGGGGACGCTGGTCGGGCTGACTGTCGACGGCGATGCGGTCGCCGGCATGATGTCCCAGCCTTTCACCGGCGAACTGTTCTATGCCAATGCGTCCGGGTCGCACTATGAAGGACCGGGCGGACCTCGCAGGCTCGCGACGCGCAAGACGACCGAACTCGCGCAAGCGACGCTGTTCACGACCACGCCGGCCCTGTTCAAGGGCGATGCGCGCAAGCGCTACGACCAGTTCGAGACAAAGGTCCAACTCGCCCGCTACGGCACCGACTGCTACGCCTTCGCCATGCTTGCCGCCGGCAGCATCGATATCGTCGCGGACCCAGGCCTGAAGCCCTACGACATCGTGGCGCTGATCCCGATCATCGAAAAGGCCGGTGGCGTCATCACCACTTTCGAGGGTGGGCCGGCCGAAAACGGCGGCGACATATTGGCGGCCGCGACGCCGGAATTGCACACGGCGGCGATGGCGGCGCTGCGCGGCTGATCGAGCGCGATCAGGCGTCGCCCGTGCCGGGAATGAAGGCGTCGAAGGCGGCGAGCAGCTGCTCGCGATAGATGTCCCTCTCCTGAAGGATCTCGTGCTCGGCGCCGTCGATCATCAACAGGGAGCCGACGCGCAGTTTTCTGGCATAGGCTTCCACCGCCTTGGTCGAAACCACGCGGTCGGCGCCGGCGGCGACGATCAGCATCGGCACCTTGACCCTTGCCATGAAATCGGGATCGCTTACCGCTTGCGCGGCGGCGGCCGCGGCCTTCAGCCAGCGGATGGTCGGGCCGCCGAGCGCCAGCTGCGGCCAGGCCTCGTAGATGCCGACATTGCGCCGGTAGCGCTTCGGGTCCGAGGTCACCTTGTTCACCTCGAAAGGCGGCGGCACTTTCGGCCGCGGGCCGAGCGCGGCATAGAGCCGGCCGAGACCCAGCGCGCAGAAGACCGCGCAGACGCGTCGCACCGTGGCGATCGAGACCGGCAGGTCCGGCACCTCCAGAAAAGGCGCCAGCAGCACCATGCGCCGCACGCGGTTGACCATGGACGGCGAGGCCAGCAGCGCAATCACGGCCCCGGTCGAGTGGGCGAGGATGTAATAGGGGCCGCGGCAGTCGGGCAGCACGATCTCCTCGAAAAACTGCTCGAGATCGCGCGTATAATCGCGGAAGCTGCGTACATAGCCGCGCTGGCGGTCGCGCAGCAGGCGGCTGGAATCGCCTTGGCCGCGCCAGTCGAGGATGGCGACGCCGAAGCCGCGATCGGCGAGATCGCGGATGGTCTCGAAATATTTCTCGATGCACTCGTTGCGCCCGGTCAGCAGAACCACCGTGCCCTGGAGCGGACGGGCGACCGCGGCGAAGACGCCGTAGCGGATCTTCTTGCCGTCACGCGTGGTGAAGAAGCCGCCCGAGGCATTCTGCGGCGGGGGATTGTCCTCGGTCAGATGGAAAATATCCGTCATTCGGCGTCGTTGCTTGTTCTTTGCCCGGACGGGCGAGGCGTCGGCATGGTGATAGACGGCCGGGCGGCAAAAGCAAAGGCGTTGCGCGGATGCGCGGCAACCCGCGAAGAGGAAGGCCGGAAGTGCCTGCGGCGCACTTCCGGCCTCTGTCGATCCGGGAGGAAGGGACGTTGCACCCGGTTCGGCCTCGTTGCGGCGCGGGGAAAAGGCGCCGCTTGTCTTTCTGTCTCGAGGCAATTCCGGACGGAAACCGCTTCACGCTCTTCCCGGAATTGCTCGAACTTGACCAAAGCATAGCGACGCCTGACTGAACGGATGCCGAAACCGCGGTTCATCCACCATTCATCAACGTGGCTGCATTGCGACCGGCACGAAAGCCTTGAAATGGCTTTTTAAGCTTCCCAAATGAGGATTGCGGCCGCCGATGTCGGGGCCGCTGGCCTATCCGGAACGCCTTGCGAGGGTTTCGCACCGGGTCATACGCAAACCATGTTGCTCAACAGGAGAACACCTTATGCGTCACGTTGATTTTTCCCCGCTTTATCGCTCGACCGTCGGCTTCGACCGGCTGTTCACCATGCTCGACTCGCTCGGCCAGCCCGAGACCGCGCAGACCTACCCGCCCTATAACATCGAGCGCACCGGCGAGAACGCCTATCGCATCTCGATGGCCGTTGCCGGCTTCTCGGAAGACGAGATCTCGATCGAAGCCCACCGCAACGTGCTGACCGTCAAGGGCGAGCGCAAGGAAGAGAACAACAGCGAGGGTTCGGAGCTGCTTTATCGCGGCATCGCCTCGAGGTCCTTCGAGCGCCGCTTCCAGCTCGCCGACCACGTCGAAGTGGAAGGCGCCACGCTGAAGAACGGCCTGCTCTTCGTCGACCTCAAGCGCAACATCCCCGAGGAGCTGAAGCCGCGCAAAATCGCGATCACCTCGTCCTCGGACAAGGCCAAGCAGATCGAAGCCAAGGCCGCCGCGTAATCCGCGGGCTCCATCACAGACAACGTCTCCCTCCCGAGACGGAAGCGGCGCCGCGAGGCGCCGCTTTTTATTGTGCCATCGGCAACGCGTCGAGTTGCTGCTGCGCCTTTGGTTGCCTAACCTGAAAGGCAACCTTATCGGCTTCCTGCCGCGACGACAGCCTCGACGTTTTGCCGATGAACGGCTTCGTACGGCGCGAAATATTCGGCTGCTGTAGCGGCAAACATGTCGGCGCCGAAAGTTTTCAGGTCCTGCATTGCCAGGTCCGGGTCATGCCGACAGGCGAGCAGCTTGCGAATATAAGCCTGCGCGGCGGCGATTAGGCTCCTGTCATAGCCGCCGGCTTCGATCGCCTCGAAGGAACCGTGATTGGGCAGGATCCGGTCGAAGTGCCAACCGGCCATGCGCTCGAGGTCGACCAGATGTTCCGCCAGACGCTCCGGCTCCGAGACATAGGTGACCGAGTCTTCCAGCGTGTCGCCTGCTAGAAGCAGGCCGGTGTTGGGCATCAGCAGCACCGTGCCGTCGTGGCTGTGAATTTCGACCTGGCGCAGTTCGATCGGGATCGCTCCGACCGTCAGGCTGAGACTATTCTCGAACATCCTGTTGGGCAGGACGAGCGGCTTGATCGGCGGGTTGCCGCTTTCGATCCCGGCGCGGCCGCGTTCGAGCCCCGCGGCGGTGAGGCCGTTGGCAATGATCTCGCAATCCTCAAACACCTCGTTGCCGGCGATATGGTCGTCATGCCAGTGGCTGAGCACGACGCGTATCGAGGTCACGCCCGCCTCCTCGAGCGTCCGCCGGATGAAGCGGGCATGCGGCAGGGAGATGTGCGTGTCGTAGACGAGGGCCTGCGAGCCGTCGACAATCGCATAGGTGCAAATGCCGAGCGTGTAGGCGCCGTCGTCGAGCCAGTTCGGTTCGTCCGACCAGATGCGCGCGCCATCGACGCGGCCGTCATAGAAGCCCAGCACATTCGGCGCCGGGCGGACCAGCCGCATCGTCGAGCCGAGAGGCGGTCTGGTCATGGAGGAACTCAGGCCAGCAACTGACCGAGACGGTCGATCTCTTCCGTCGTCGTCGCGAAGCTGGCGACGAAGCGGTAGATCGCTTCCTTGTCGCCGAGATGGCCGTCAAAACCCTGCGGAACGCCCCATTCGTAGAATTTGGCGCCCGCCGCCTGCAGCTTGTCGGCGGTCTCACGGTTGAGGACGGCGAACACTTCGTTGGCCTGCGGCAGCCAGGCGAGCCTGCCGGCCGGCGCGTCCTCGATGGTCTCGGCCAGATGCGCGGCCATGTGATTGGCGTGCCCGGCCATCTTCAGCCACAGATCGTCGGTGAAATAGGCCTCGAACTGGGCCGAGATGAAGCGGGCCTTGGAGAAGGTCTGCCCGGCGCGTTGGCGCAGCAGGCGCAGGTCCTTGCCGACATCGGGATTGAGGATCACCACCGCATCGGCCATCCAGCAGCCATTCTTGGTGCCGCCGAAGGAGATGAGGTCGACGCCGCTCTTCCAGGTCATTTCAGCCGGGCTGACGCCGGTCGCCGCAATCGCATTGGCGAAGCGCGCGCCATCCATGTGCAGCGGCAGCTTGTGGCGACGGCTGACCTCGGCGATCGCCTTGACGTCGTCGACGCTGTACACCGTCCCGACCTCGGTCGCCTGGGTGACGGTGACCGCCATCGGCTGGCCGGCCGGGGCCAGATCCTGCGAATAGCGCTTGATGGCCGTGTCGAGAGCCTCCGGGTTCATGCGCCCAAGCGGTCCCGGCACCGGCGCCATGCGCGCGCCGCCGGTGTAGAAACCCATCGCGCCGAACTCGTCGACATTCATATGCGCCTCGGAATGGCAGAGCGCGATGCCGCCGATGCGGTTCAATGCAGCCATCGAAAGCGCGTTGGCCGCCGTGCCGGTCGCGACGAAGAAGACCTGCACCTCACGCTCGAAGATCTCGCTGAAACGGCGATAGACGGCGCGGTCCAGATCGCCGTCGCCATAGGCGGTAGCGACGCCGGCGGCATGGCGCGAGAGGTTGGCCGAAATGTCGGGGTGGACGCCCGCCCAGTTGTCGGATGCAAAGAACATCGAGAGGTCCGTATCGTGATTGGCAAAAGCGGCGGGACTTGACCGCTTCGGCGGTCGAAGCGCAAGGGCCAATCGCCGGCAAAGCGGTGAAGCCAGCGCGTCGCCTCGAAAGACCCCTGACCAAAGCTTGCGTTTCCGGCGTGTCGCAGCGCGCCTAAGTTTTTTGTGAATCGGTCTTGTGTAGGCCCCTGATTTCTGCCATAAAAAATTTAGGACAGTAGTGCTGTCTTATTTTGTCGCACAAAACAGGCTGGACTGGCGTATCATTGCTGCCAATCCGGCCATTGTCGCGAGCGGCGGGTAGACGGCCCGGCTCTGACCTGTACGATACCGGCTGCGAACCGGGCGTATAGCCGTATGGTTCGATGGATTTCGCGAGACGTGCAGCAAGACGTAGGGGAAGCATTCGCGCTTCCCAAGGCAAACCAGCGCCCTGAAACGGTCAGGGCCGAGGTGGAGAACGGAGGATAGGACAATGACGGAACTGACGCCATCTGCGATCAACGGCCAGGCCGCGCAGACGAAAGCGGCAGCCGTTAAAAATACCGTCCTGACCAAAGCCGGCCGAACCACCAACGGCCCTGTCGCCCAGGGCCTCTATGATCCGCGCAACGAGCATGACGCCTGCGGCGTCGGCTTCATTGCCAACATGAAGGGCGTGAAGTCGCACGGGATCGTCGAGGACGGTCTGGCGATGCTGGAAAATCTCACCCATCGCGGCGCCGTCGGCGCGGACCCGCTGGTCGGTGACGGCGCCGGCGTGCTGGTGCAGATTCCGGACGCTTTCTTCCGCGAGGAAATGGCGGCCAAGGGCGTCGAACTGCCGCCGGCAGGTCAATACGGCGTCGGCCATTGGTTCATGCCGCAGGACCCGGCACTGCGCGCCCATATCGAAGAGATCATCGCCGAATCGGCGCAGTCGGAAGGGCTGCCGCTTATCGGCTTCCGCGATGTGCCGGTCGACAATTCGTCGCTGTCGAAGGCGCCGGACATCGTCGCCTCCGAGCCGTTCCACCGGCAGGTGTTCATCGGCCGCACCGCCGATATCCCGGATGACGAGGAATATGAGGCGCGGCTCTATCTGCTGCGCAAGGTGATCTCGGGCCGCATCTACGCCGAGAACGACAACAAGGATGTCGGCGCCTATTGCGTGTCGCTGTCGGCGCGCACCATCGTCTACAAGGGCATGTTCCTGGCCTACCAGGTCGGCGCCTATTACAAGGACCTCAAGGATCCGCGCTTCGAGACGGCGCTGATCCTGGTCCACCAGCGCTTCTCGACCAACACCTTCCCCTCGTGGAAGCTGGCGCATCCCTACCGCATGGTCGCCCACAACGGCGAGATCAACACCGTGCGCGGCAACAACAACTGGATGGCGGCGCGCCAGGCCTCGGTCGATTCCGAGCTGTTCGGCAACAACATCTCGAAGCTGTGGCCGATCTCCTATGAAGGCCAGTCGGACACGGCGTGTTTCGACAACGCGCTCGAGTTCCTGTTCCAGGGCGGCTATTCGCTCACCCACGCCATGATGATGCTGATCCCGGAAGCCTGGGCCGGCAACAAGCTCATGGATGCCGACCGCAAGGCTTTCTACGAGTATCACGCAGCACTTATGGAGCCGTGGGACGGCCCGGCGGCGGTGGTGTTCACCGACGGCCGCCAGATCGGCGCCACGCTCGACCGCAACGGCCTTCGTCCGGCACGCTACATCGTCACCGACGACGACCGCGTCATCATGGCGTCGGAAGCCGGCGCCCTGCCGGTGCCGGAGGAAAAGATCGTGCAGAAGTGGCGGCTGCAGCCCGGCCGCATGCTTTTGATCGACCTAGCCAAGGGCCGCATCGTATCCGACGAGGAGATCAAGTCGGAGATCGCGATCAGGCATCCCTACAAGACCTGGCTCGCCAACACGCAGCTCATCCTCGAAGACCTGAAGCCGGTCGAGCCGCGGGCGCTGCGCAAGGATGTCAGCCTGCTCGATCGCCAGCAGTCATTCGGCTACACGCAGGAAGACACCAAGCTTCTGATGGCGCCGATGGCGACCACCGGCCAGGAAGCCGTCGGCTCGATGGGCACCGACACGCCGATCTCGGCGATGTCGGACAAGTCGAAGCTGCTCTACACCTATTTCAAGCAGAACTTCGCCCAGGTCACCAACCCGCCGATCGACCCGATTCGCGAGGAACTGGTGATGAGCCTGGTGTCCTTCATCGGGCCGCGGCCGAACATCTTCGACCTCGTCGGCACGTCGCGCCGCAAGCGGCTCGAAGTGCGCCAGCCGATCCTGACCAATGGCGATCTCGAGAAGATCCGCTCGATCGGCCACACCGAGGACCGTTTCGACACCAAGACGATCGACATCACCTACGCCTCCAACGAGGGTGCCGCCGGCATGCAGGGCGCCATCGACCGGCTTTGCGAGCGGGCCGAGGCGGCGGTCGCCGGCGGCTACAACATCATCATCCTGTCCGACCGCCAGGTCGGGCCCGACCGCATCGCCATTCCGGCCCTCCTGGCGACGGCGGCGGTGCACCATCACCTGATCCGCAAGGGCCTGCGCACCGCGGTCGGCCTCGTCGTGGAATCCGGCGAGCCGCGCGAGGTGCATCATTTCTGCTGCCTGGCAGGCTACGGCGCCGAGGCGATCAACCCTTATCTCGCCTTCGACACGCTGCTCGACATGCACAAGCGCGGCGAGCTGCCTGAGGAAGTCGACGAGTACGAGGTGGTCTCGCGCTACATCAAGTCGATCGGGAAGGGCATCCTCAAGGTGATGTCCAAGATGGGCATCTCGACCTATCAGTCCTATTGCGGCGCGCAGATCTTCGACGCGATCGGGCTGAAGTCCGATTTCGTCGAGAAGTATTTCACCGGCACGGCGACGCTGATCGAAGGCGTCGGCCTGGATGAGATCGCCGCCGAGACGCTCAGCCGCCACTCGGACGCCTTCGGCAGCGATCCGGTGCTGCGCAACAGCCTCGAAGTCGGCGGCGAATATATGTTCCGCATGCGCGGCGAGGCGCATATGTGGTCGCCGGATGCGGTCGCTACCCTGCAGCATGCCGTGCGCCAGGGGTCCTGGGACACGTTCAAGGAGTATTCGGCGCAGATCGACAGTGCGACCGCGCGGGCCCAGACCATCCGCGGCCTGTTCAAGATCAGAACAGCCGAGGAAACCGGCCGCAAGAAGGTCGCGATCGAGGATGTGATGCCGGCGGCCGAGATCGTCAAGCGCTTCTCGACCGGGGCGATGTCGTTCGGCTCGATTTCCAGGGAAGCGCACACCACGCTGGCGCGCGCCATGAACCAGATCGGCGGCAAGTCGAACACCGGCGAGGGCGGCGAAGAGGCCGACCGCTATCTGCCGCTGCCCGGCGGCGGCAAGAACCCGGAACGCTCGGCGATCAAGCAGGTCGCCTCGGGGCGGTTCGGCGTCACGGCGGAATATCTGGTCAATTCCGACGTCATGCAGATCAAGGTCGCGCAAGGCGCCAAGCCCGGCGAGGGCGGCCAGTTGCCCGGACACAAGGTCGACGCCACCATCGCCAAGGTCAGGCACTCGACGCCCGGCGTCGGCCTGATCTCGCCGCCGCCGCATCACGACATCTATTCGATCGAGGATCTGGCGCAACTGATCTACGACCTGAAGAACGTCAATCCGGCAGCCGACGTCTCGGTCAAGCTGGTGTCGGAGGTCGGCGTCGGCACGGTCGCGGCGGGCGTCGCCAAGGCGCGCGCCGACCACATCACCATCTCCGGCTATGACGGCGGCACCGGCGCTTCGCCGCTGACCTCGCTCAAGCATGCCGGCAGCCCGTGGGAAATGGGCCTTGCCGAAACGCATCAGACGCTGGTGCTCAACGGCCTGCGCAGCAGAGTGGCGCTGCAGGTCGACGGCGGCTTGCGCACCGGGCGCGACGTCATCATCGGCGCGCTGCTCGGCGCCGACGAGTTCGGCTTCTCGACCGCGCCGCTGATCGCGGCCGGCTGCATCATGATGCGCAAGTGCCACCTCAACACCTGCCCGGTGGGCGTGGCGACGCAGGATCCGGTGCTGCGCAAGCGCTTCAAGGGCACCCCGGAGCACGTCATCAACTTCTTCTTCTACGTCGCGGAAGAGGTGCGGGCGCTGCTTGCCGAAATGGGCTATACCCATCTCGACCAGATCATCGGCGACACCGATCTCCTGGAAAAGCGCGACGTGATCCAGCACTGGAAGGCGCGCGGGCTCGACTTCTCGAAGATGTTCTACAAGCCGGATGCGCCGCATGAGGCGCTGCACTGGACCGAACGGCAGAAGCACCCGATCGACGACGTGCTCGACCGCAAGCTGATCGAACTGGCCAAGCCCGCGCTGGACGCCAAGCAGCCCGTCACCATCGAGCTGCCGATCCGCAATGTCGATCGCTCCGCCGGTGCCATGCTGTCAGGCGAGGTCGCCAAGCGCTTCAGGCACAAGGGCCTTCGGGAAGACACGATCCAGGTGAAGCTTACCGGCACTGCCGGCCAGTCCTTCGGTGCGTTCCTGGCCCGCGGCATTTCGTTCGAGCTGGTCGGCGCCGGCAACGACTATGTCGGCAAAGGCCTGTCGGGTGGCCGCATCGTCATCCGCCCGCCGGAGGAAGCCAAGATCGTCGCGGCCGAGTCGATCATCGTCGGCAACACGGTGCTCTATGGCGCCACCGAGGGCGAGGCCTATTTCGCCGGCGTCGCAGGCGAGCGTTTCGCCGTGCGCAATTCGGGTGTGGCCGCCGTCGTCGAAGGCGTCGGCGACCACGGCTGCGAATACATGACCGGCGGCATCGTCGTCGTGCTGGGCAAGACCGGGCGCAATTTCGCGGCCGGCATGTCGGGCGGCGTCGCCTATGTACTGGACGAGAAGGGCGATTTCGCCGAGCGGTGCAACATGGCGATGGTCGAGCTCGAGCCGGTCCCGGAAGAGGACGACCTGATGGAGAAGCTGCTCCACCACGGCGGCGACCTCGACCACAAGGGCCGCGTTGACGTGTCGGGCGACATGACCAGCCATGACGAGGAACGGCTCTACCAGCTGATCTCGAACCATGTCCACTACACGGGCTCTGTGCGCGGTCGCGAGATCCTCGATAACTGGCAGAACTTCCGGCCGAAATTCCGGAAAATCATGCCGGTCGAGTATCGCCGCGCGCTGATCGAGATGGAACGCATGCGCATGAGCGTGGCAGCGGAATAGTTTCGGGCATGGCCGGGAAAATGACTTCCCGGCCGGCATCCTCACCAACAATCCTGACCTCGGACTTGGTTGCCATGGCAGCCTTAAGGGGTTAACGGGTGCGCGACAAAAAAGCGTGCCTTCGGACAGCAGGGACTGGACTATGGGCAAGGTAACAGGCTTTCTCGAGATCGACCGGCAGGTGCACAAGTACCAGCCCGCCTCCGACCGAATCCGGCATTTCCGCGAATTCACGCTGCCGATGTCGGACAAGGAGGTCGAGAAACAGGCCGCGCGCTGCATGGATTGCGGCATTCCGTTCTGCCATGGACCGACCGGCTGCCCGATCCACAACCAGATCCCGGACTGGAACGACCTCGTCTACAATGGCGACTGGGACAGCGCGATCCGCAACCTGCACTCGACCAACAATTTCCCGGAGTTCACCGGCCGCATCTGTCCCGCGCCTTGCGAGGAAGCCTGCACGCTGAACCTCGAGGACATTCCGGTCGCGATCAAGACGGTCGAGCAGGCGATCGCCGACAAGGCCTACGAGACCGGCCACATCCGCCCCTATCCGCCGGAGAAGAAGACCGGCAAGCGGGTTGCCGTCATCGGTTCCGGTCCGGCCGGCATGGCGGCGGCGCAGCAGCTCGGCCGCGCCGGCCATGACGTGCATGTCTATGAGCGCGAGAGCCGTCCCGGCGGGCTGATGCGCTACGGCATTCCCGACTTCAAGATCGAGAAGCACTATATCGACCGGCGCATCGAGCAGATGCAGGGCGAGGGCGTCACCTTCCATTGCGGCGTCAATGTCGGCGTCGACATGAAGGTGGCCGATCTCATCGAGGAATTCGACGCGGTGCTCTATTGCGGCGGCTCCGAAACGCCGCGCCCGGCCGGCATTCCGGGCAGCGACCTCAGCGGCGTCTATGACGCCATGCCCTATCTGGTGCAGCAGAACCGCCGTGTCGGCGGCGAGCCGATCCAGTCGGTGGCCTGGCCCTCGCACCCGATCATCGCCGGCGGCCAGCATGTCGTCGTGGTCGGCGGCGGCGACACCGCATCCGACTGCATCGGCACTGCTTTCCGGCAAGGCGCGGTGCGCGTGACGCAGCTCGACATCCGTCCGCAGCCGCCGGAGAAGGAAGACAAGCTCGCGGTCTGGCCCTATTGGGCCACCAAGATGCGCACGTCCTCCTCCCAGGCCGAAGGGGCAGAGCGCGAATTCCAGGTGGCGACGCTCGAATTCATCGGCGAGGACGGTCAGCTGACCGGTGTGCGCTGCTGCGAGGTCGACGACAAGCGCAAGCCGATCCCCGGCACCGAATTCGTCATCCGTGCCGATCTCGCCTTCATCGCCATCGGCTTTGCCGGCCCGGCGAGCGACAGCCTGATGAGGGAGCTCGACGGCAAGATCAAGGTCGTCACCGACAGCCGCCGCTCCAGGAATGTCGAGGCCAACGACCGCGACTACAAGACCAACATCGACAAGCTCTATGCGGCGGGCGACGTGCGTCGCGGCCAGTCGCTGGTGGTCTGGGCGATCCGCGAGGGCCGTCAGGCGGCGCGCTCGATCGACGAGGCATTGATGGGATCGACGGTGCTGCCACGCTGAAGCGACGATCCGTTAGAGCGTTTCACCGTTTCACGGAAATGGTGAGACGTCCTAAAGCGTGTCGCGATCTTTCAGATTCGCTCCAAGCACGTTAAGTTTTGATTTTACGCATGTCTTCATCCCGAAATCGGTTCCCGCTTGGGAGGCATGCTTTAGCTGAGCAGCAGCTTTATCGCCCAATAGAGGCCGATAGCCATCTGGACTGCGAACGCCGAGAATCGAGCCTTGACGGCGATCGGACTTGTCGACGTCAGATGAATGGCCGACTGCATCAGCCGCGCGCCGAGAAACCAATATGCGAGCGGGTCGGTAATCGCGGTGCGCGAATTCATCATGGCCAGGGCCATGAGACCTCCGAATATGGGAAGGCCTTCGATGCAATTGGCGTGGGCGCGCGCCAGCCGCTGCAAGAAGGGCGAAAGGCCGGCATTGTCCGGTGCAAAGCCATTCGCAAGGACGCGGCCGCTCACCACGAGATGGGTGCGCAGGATTTCCATCCATATGAGCAATAAGAGGGTCCAAGTCACGAACCCAAGCAAGGCATAGCCCGTTGCCGACATATTCGTCCCCCGACTTTGACTTCGGCCAAAATCCAATAATGCCATTGTTCGGCTCGGCGCGAAATTGCCGCTACGCCGGAACGTCGGTCAAGGAGTTGCCGGTGTCGGGCCGGATTCGACAGCTGCCGTCGCCGGCGGCTTCGGCGGCCAGGAAAAATCGTCGGCGCGGCCGGGCGAAGCGGTCGGCGCCTTGCCTTCAAGGATCAGCTTTTCGCCGGGAAGGTTCGGATCGGCCCTGGCCGGCTGCGCGGCGCCGAGCAGTTCGGTGCCGCCGTCGAGTGACGGGTCGCCGAGCAGCATCGGCGGGGTGCGGTCGACGATGACGGGTGCGGCGGCCGGCTTCGGCGCCTCGACCGGGGCGCCGGCCGGCGCCGACACGGTCGTGACGCTTCCCGGCGCCGCCAGGCCGAGTATCTTTGCCAACGGCTTTTCCGTGTAGAAAGCGAGCTTGCGCTTGCCGGCCTTGGTGACGTTGATGCCGTCGTCGGAACGCAGCCGTACCGGCTGGCCGTTGATGTCCGGGCCGGAGGTGACGAAGGCGCCGTTCTCGTCGACGAAGCCGTCCCATACATCGACGAATTCGCCACCGTGTTTCTCGGCGGCCGAGTGATAGATGTCGTTGAAGGCGAGCATGTCGGAGTTCATCTTCGACACACCGAAAGCCGGCATGCCGACCCACAGATACGGCACCTTGGTTTCCTGCAAGGCCTTGCCGAGCGCATCTGTGCGGCGCTCATATTCCTTGGTCCAGTTCTCCGAGCGCGGCTGCTCGCGCACGTCGCCGACCTTCATCTGCTGACGATCGTTGGAACCCAGCATGACGATCACGGCCGCCGGTTTCTCCGTTTCGATCAGCGATTTTATCTGGGCCGGCCAATTGTAGACGTCGTCGCGAACGAAGCCGGACGAACCGTTGGCGCGGGAGACGATCCGGACGGCGGGATTGTCGGCAAAGGCCGTGTCGAGGCCCTCCGCCAGTCCGCCCGCCAGAAAATCGCCGACCACCAGCACGACCCGGGCGTCGTTGGTCTTCTCGACGATCGGCGTTTCCGGTTCCGCCGGCGGGCGCGGCTTTGGTTTCTTCTTCGGCTTCGGCCTCGGTTTCTGAACTTCGACCGGGGGCTCGATGCGTTCGCTGCGGCGCGGGAACAAAAGGTCGCGCAGCGACCAGCCACGGCTTTCCTCCTGCGCGAACGCTGGGGCGTGGAAAGCGCCGGCCACGGTGACGACAAGCACGGCAAGGGCGAGAATCAGGACGGGCGCCCGGCGAATACTCTGCCTGATACGCGCAACCGAAACCAAACACCTCTCCATCCCTTGGCGCATGACCAGGCAGACGCGGCAAGTCATGCGCAAGCCGAAGCGCTACAGCATCCTAGCCGTCTTTGAAAGGACGCCTGGCGCTTACGCGGGCTCTACTGCTTGCGGAGCCATTTGAGCACTTCCAGGCTCGGATAGCCATCCTGCGTCAGGCCGACCTTTGCCTGGTAGGCCATGATGGCGGCTTTCGAGCCGTCGCCGATCTTGCCGTCGAACTTGCCGTCGTAGTAGCCATGCTCGGAAAGCCGCTTCTGCAGTTCCTGCCGCTCCTCGAAGGTGAGCTTGGTGAAGGGCCGCTGCCAGTCCTGCACGAGGCCGGTGCCGCCGGCGATCTCATCGGCGAGCAGGCCGACGGCCAAGGCGTATTTGTCGGCATTGTTGTAGGCCTTGATGACCGAGAAGTTCCTGATCATCAGGAAGGCGGGGCCACCCCGGCCGTCCGGCACTTTCAGCGTCGCCTTGTCGGTCAGGTTCCTGAACGGCTTGCCGTTGGCCCTGACGACGCCGAGCGCCTGCCACTGCGCGATCGTCTTTGCGCCGCCGGGCAGCTTGCCGGCCGGGATGGTGACCTCATAGCCCCAGGTCTTCCCGGCCTGCCAGCCGTTCTTCTTGAGCAAATTGGCGGAGGTCGCCAACGCGTCGGGGATCGAATTCCAGATGTCGCGCCTCCCGTTGCCGTCCATGTCGACCGCATAGCGCTGATAGCTGGTCGGGATGAACTGGGTCTGGCCCATCGCGCCGGCCCAAGAGCCCATCAGATGGCTTTCGTCGATGTCGCCGGTCTGCAGGATCTTCAGCGCCGCGATCAATTGGGTGCGGGCATATTTCGAACGCTTGGGATCGCCATAGGCGAGGGTCGCCAGCGAACGGACGACGTTGCGCATGATGTCGTCGCGCTTGAGCGTCTCGCCATAATTCGATTCCATCGACCAGATGGCCAGAAGGATGTTGCGATCGACGCCGAACCGCGCCTCGATACGGTCGAGCCACGGCTTCCATTTGCGTGCCATCGCCTGGCCGTTGGCGACCGCCTGGTCGTGCACACGATTGTCGAAATAGTCCCAGGCGGGCGCGGTGAATTCCGGCTGGGTGCGGGCCTTTTCCAGCACGACCGGGTCGGGCTCGATGCCTCTCATGGACTGGTCGTAGACAGCACCCGAAACGCCGCCCGCCACCGCGGTGGCGCGGAAGCCTGCGACCCACTGGCGGAATCCGGCATCGGCGAAAGCAGGCCCGGCGGGCATCAGCAAGGCCAGCGTGAGGCCGGCGGCCGTCACCAGTGCCGTCAGGCGCCTCGCGGTGTTGCGAACGGACATCATTTCCTCCTTCGTCAATTCAGGAAGGATCATTCAACGCCGAACCGGGTTAGTATTTAGTTTACCATAGGCGCCGCCGGGAACGAAAAGAGGTGCAACAGCTTTTAGCCTCCACATTCACCGCTCGCCGTTAATCCGACATTTCGGCGTGAAAATGATTCCGGCGCGAAAATGTTCGGGGGGATTGCGGAGCGTGCCGCCGAGCGGATAATTGGCTCAAACGCAGGGGTGTCAGCATGAAGCGCGTTCGCAAGGCAGTTTTCCCGGTTGCAGGTCTCGGCACGCGGTTCCTCCCGGCCACCAAGGCCATCCCGAAGGAGATGCTGACCGTCGTCGATCGGCCCGTCATCCAATATGTGGTCGACGAGGCGCGCGAGGCCGGCATCGAGCATTTCATCTTCGTGACCGGGCGCAACAAGGCGGTCATCGAGGATCATTTCGACGTCCAGTTCGAACTCTATGACACGCTCGCCCAGCGCGGCAAGGACGACCAGCTCGCCCGCCTGCAGCGGCTGCAGCCGGCGCCGGGACAAACGAGCTTCACGCGCCAGCAGGTGCCGATGGGCCTCGGCCACGCCGTCTGGTGCGCCCGCGAGCTGGTCGGCGACGAACCGTTCGCGTTGCTTTTGCCGGACATGATCATGCAGTCGGAAAAGAGCTGCACGAGGAGCATGGTCGAGCTCTATGCCGAGACCGGCAACAACATCGTCGCCGTGCAGGAATGCGACCCGGCGGAAGCGCACAAATACGGCATTGTCGGCCGCGGCGAGGACGCGCATCACGGCTTCCGCATCACCGGCATGGTGGAGAAGCCGAAACAGGGCACCGCGCCCTCCAATCTTTACATCAACGGCCGCTACATCCTGCAGCCGGAGATCTTCGGCATCCTGGAAAGCCAGGAACGCGGCGCCGGCAACGAGATCCAGCTGACCGACGCGATGCTGAAGTTGGAGAAACAGCAGCCCTTCTACGGCTATCACTACAAGGGGCGCACCTTCGATTGCGGCTCGCCGGAAGGTTTCGTCGAAGCCAATGTCGCCTTCGCGCTGTGGCGCAGCGACATGAACGGAAGCATGGCCGGCGTCATCCGCACGCTGCTGGACGAGATACGGCCGGCGGAGCGCCGCGGCGCGGCGTTTTAGGCCACGGCGGTTTCGCCACTTCGGCCCGCGCGTTCGCTTCAGCTCCGAGGATGAGAGGCGTCAGCGCTGGACCTTCAGTCCGAGATAGACGCTGTTGGCCGTATAGTCGCGCCCAGGCAGGTTGCTGGTCAGCTTCTCGGTCCGCATCCTGGTGGTGAGGCCGGCATAGCGGTTCAGCCACCACGTCAGCCCGGCCTCGGCGCTCAGGATCAGATCGTGGCCGTCGGAGCCGGTGTAGTCGCGCCAATCGAGGCCAAGCGCCGAGTTCGCCGTCAGGTTGGCGCGGATTTGCCGCTCGCCCGTCAGCCGGCCGGAGTAGAGGATGTCGCCGCTCTGGCCCGCCGTCGTGGTGGTCTCGACATCGGTCTTGCCGGTGAGCCCGATGATGGTGCCGCGTTCGGGCGACCATTTAAGGTCGGCATTGATGGACGGCCCGGCGATTGCCGGAAGGCGGCTGTCGTCGAGCGCCTCGCGCAACCAGCCGACGGAGAATTCGCCCGATAGCTTCTCGCCCATATCGAGCTCGACGCCGGCGCGCGCCCCGAGCCGCTTCGATGAGCGCTCAAAGCCATCGGTGTCGAGACGCTGATCATAGACCCTGCGGCCGAGCTCGACTTCCGTGAAGGGCGTCAGCGCCGGCGAGATCTCATAGCCGGTGCGCAAGGTGGCGGTGTAGAGCGTGTTGTTGCGATCCTTCTGCGAGATGGTGGTGCCGTCCGAGAGATTGGCGTCGCCGTAGAAGTCGTGCGAGACCGCGCCGGTCAGCGCGTAACGCATCTTGCCGACACTCTTTTCGAGACCGAGGCTGCCGTCCACGGTCTGGCGCAGCGGCTGCGAGGTGACGCCGGCGATCGCATCCGGCGAGGACGCCGATTCGGGCGCCGCTTCGTAGCCGAGCTTAGCGATGGCGCGCAGCTCGTTGTCGAGATCGACATTGAGCTGGCCTTCGATGCGGCCCTGCGCGTCGTTGATCTTTTCGCCCGAGACGGTGTTGCGGAACTGGCCGTAGCCGGTGATCAGAGCCGAATTCTCACGCCAGTCGGAGGTCGCGGTGAAACGCAGCGCCGTCTCGGACAGAACCGCGGATTTACCTGTGCTGCTGGAATCGGCGTTGGACGTCGCGGTGAAGCCTTGCTCCAGCGTCGGCCGGAACACAAAGGTGCCGATCCGGACGCCGGGAGCAGCGAAGGGATCCTCCTCCGGCTTGGCCTTCTGGCCATCGATCGATCCGGTGCGCTCCTGGCCCGGGTCGAGCTTCTGCTTGTCGACACTGTCGATGCTGACGGCGCGGCGATTGCTGCCGTCGTCCTCAGCCGCTGCCGCATCAGCCTTATCGCCTGCGGAGGCGGTCGCGGCAGTGGTGGTGCTGTCGATAGCCCCGCCCGCCTTCTTCTTGGCTTTTTTCTTGTCGGCGGTCTTGGTGCTCGCCTTGGTGTCGGTCTTGGCGCCCTGGGCACGTTGAGCAGCCGTAGAGGGCTGGCGCCGTTTTGCCGGTTTCGTCGTATCGGCCAATGGATCGTCCGTTGCCTGCGGCTGGTCGAAGATGCTGTCCGTGGCGCCTGCCGTCTGGTCGTCATCGGGAACGGCGCCGGGGCTTGCCGGCTGGTAGGTTGCCGGCGCCGTGTCCTGGACGGCTGCGGCGGGCGCGTTCTGATCCAGCGCGCCTTGCGCTCTCAACTGTCTGGCCTTGCGCTGCTGGTCGGCGAGTATGGCCGATTCGGAGACCTCGCCGCGCAGTTCGGTTTCCTGCGAAAATGCAGGCGCCGGGCGCAGCAAGGCAAGCGCGCTTGCCGTCAGCAGCAGTGCTGCAACGGCAATGCCCTTCCGACCGGTTTTCGTTTCAGATTGGCCCCCGGACATCGTCACCACTGCTTGCGCGGCGCGGTTGCGCCATACTTACCGAACCGTAAATGCGGATGGTTAACGGAGGGTTGAGAGAGACGCCTCGGAGCCCCTGCAATCGGAGGCCTAAGGCAAATCTGTTGGACAGGAGCGCGGCAAAGCGCTAATCGCTTCGCCCATGCATGCGGGGTCCCCAGAAAGAAAGCGGCCGGACGGGCAGGCTGCGATCGAATCGGCGCTGAGAACGGTGGCGACGGAGCAGGCCGGTGTGGCGGCCCTTGCCGCCGCGCTCGCGGATGGGCTGTCCGAGCCTTTTGCCGCCGCGATCGACCTGATCTCACGAATCGAAGGTCGCGTCATCGTCACCGGCGTCGGTAAGAGCGGCCATATTGGCTCCAAGATCGCCGCCACGCTTGCCTCGACCGGCACGCCAGCCTTCTTCGTCCATCCGGCGGAAGCCAATCACGGCGATCTCGGCATGATCGCCCGGGACGACGCCATCATCGCCATGTCCTGGTCGGGCGAGAGCAAGGAATTGATGGGCATCGTCGCCTATTCCAGGCGTTTTTCCATCCCGCTGATCGCCATCACCTCGGGCGAGAGTTCGGCGCTGGCGCGGGCTGCGGACGTAGTGCTGCTGCTGCCTATCGTGCCGGAGGCCTGTCCGCACGGGTTGGCGCCGACTACCTCCGCCTTGCTGCAGCTCGTCATGGGCGATGCGCTGGCGATCGCACTGCTTGAGGCGCGCGGTTTCACGCCGGATCATTTCCGCACCTTCCATCCGGGCGGCCAGCTCGGTGCCAATCTGACGCAGCTGCGCGAGATCATGCATGTCGGCGAAAGACTGCCGCTGGTGCCGTCGGGAACCGGCATGCGGGAGGCGATCCTGGAATTGTCGCGCAAAGGTTTCGGCTGCGTGGCGATCACCGCCGCCGACGGCACGCTGGCCGGCATCATCACCGATGGCGACATTCGCCGCCACATCGCCAGCGATCTTCTGTCCATGAGCGTCGATCAGGTAATGACGAAGAAGCCGAAGACGGCGAGCCCGGACACGCTGGTGGCGACGGCGCTGCAGACGATCAACACCTCCGCCATCACCAGCCTGATGGTGGTCGAGGGCGGGCGCCCGGTCGGATTGGTGCATCTGCATGACCTGCTGCGCATCGGCGCGGCGTAGGATGCATCCATATTCAGGTGAGGCCCGCCTGCAAAAGGCGGCTTCCTGCGCTTCCGGTGCTCACGTACGAAAAGTACGCTCCGCTCCGGTTCTCGGAAACCGCCATTTTCGATCCGGCCGGATCCGAGTCTTAACGCATCCTTGGACGCTCGGATCAAATCGCCTCGACGGTCAGTTCCAGATCGGTATCCGCCGCGCCGGTCACGCGCACCTGCGTGCCGACCGGCAGGTCTGGACCTGAGACCCGCCACAAGGTGTCGCCGAGCCGGATGCGGCCACGGCCGTTCTTAATCGGCTCGGCCAGGGTCGCCGTGCGGCCGATCATCTGCGCGCCGCGGCGGTTGAGCAACGGCTGGTCGACGCTGCCCTGACGGCTGACCGCGATCTGCCGGCCGACATAGGCCGAGACGACGGCCAGCACGAGGAAGGCCAACACCTGGACCTGCCAGGTCCAGAACGCCGCGTCCCAGATCGCCAGCGACACCGCGCCGACGATCAGCGCCGCGATGCCGATCCACAGCATGAACACGCCTGGCGCCACGACTTCCATCACCAGGAGCAGGATGCCGAGAACCATCCAGTTCCACGGTCCGAGCTCCGAAACGATGCTGTCGATCATTGACGGTCTCCTAAGGGATCACATCAGTTGTCTGTCGGCCGCACGACCGGCGGGCGCGAGCCCTGCCGCTGCGGGCCGGAAGGCCCGTCGCCCTTGAAGACCTCGCGGGCGATCTCGCCGATGCCGCCGAGCGAGCCGATCAGCGACGAGGCCTCGAACGGCATCAGCACGATCTTGTTGTTGCTCGACGAGCCGATCTTCGCCAAGGCCTCGGTGTATTTCTGGGCGACGAAGTAGTTGATCGCCTGCACGTCGCCCTTGGCGATGGCTTCCGACACGACCTGCGTCGCCTTGGCTTCCGCCTCGGCCGAGCGCTCGCGCGCCTCGGCGTCGCGGAAGGCGGCTTCACGGCGGCCCTCGGCTTCGAGGATCTGCGATTGCTTGAGACCTTCGGCGGCGAGGATCTGGGCGCGCTTGTCGCGCTCGGCCATCATCTGGCGGCCCATCGATTCCACCAGATTGGCCGGCGGGTTGATGTCCTTGATCTCGACGCGGGTGATCTTGATGCCCCACGGGTGCGCCGCCTCGTCGACGACGCGCAGCAGCCGCTCGTTGATGGCGTCGCGGTTGGAGAGCAATTCGTCGAGGTCCATCGAACCCATGACGGTTCGGATATTGGTCATGGTGAGGTTGAGGATGGCGTTCTGCAGTCCGGCGACCTGGTAAGCGGCCTGGGCGGCGTTCAGCACCTGGTAGAAGGCGACGCCGTCGACCCCGACGATGGCGTTGTCGCGGGTGATGATCTCCTGCGTCGGGACGTCGAGCACCTGCTCCATCATGTTCATCTTGGCGCCGACGCGCTCGAAGATCGGGTTGATGATGTTGAGGCCGGGAGTCAGCGTCTTGGTGTAACGGCCGAACCGCTCCACCGTGTAATTATAACCTTGCGGCACCGTCCTGATGCCCTTGAAAAGCAGAATGATGACCAGGAAAACAAGAACAATGATGGCAATATCGAAACCGCTGAAGCCCATTTCGTTTCTCCCTCAAAAGGCGGCGACCTCACGGAATCACTTAAGTATGTTTCCGCAATGTTACAATCGGGTGATCAGGAACATTGGTTAGCGAAGGCTTTTGCGCAGCAGCTTCAAAGCCTGTCGGTGAAGCCGGTCACACCCAGCCCGAAAGCTCGCGCCGGACCAGCGCTTCGATGACCGCCATGCCCTCGGCGCTGTCGTTGAGACAGGGAATATGGGCGAAGTTCTTGCCGCCGGCGTGATGGAAGGTTTCGGCCGCCTCGCGGCCGATCTCGTCCAGCGTCTCGATGCAGTCGACGGAAAAGCCCGGATTGACGACGGCGATGGATTTCACGCCGTCCTTGGCCAGTTTCTCGACCGTGACGTCGGTATAGGGTTGCAGCCATTCCTGCGCGCCAAAACGCGACTGGAAGGTGGTGATGAGCTTCTTCTCGTCCCAGCCGAGCCTTTCCCGCAGCAGCCGCGTCGTCTTGAGGCAATGGCAATGGTAGGGGTCGCCCTTCTCGAAATAAGGCTTCGGGATGCCGTGATAGGACGCGACAACCACCTCCGGCTTGAAGTCCAACGTCCCAAGGTGCCGCTCGATCGAGTGAGCGAGCGCGTCGATATAGATCGGCTCGTCGTAGTAGGGCGGCACGCTCCGGATCGCCGGCGCGTTTCTGATCTTCATCAGCGCGCGGAATAACTGGTCGTTGGCGGTTGCCGTCGTTGTGGCTGAATATTGCGGATAGAGCGGGAATGACAAAATGCGGTCGCAGCCCTGGTCGACGAGTTTTTGCGCGACGCTTGCCGTCGAAGGATTGCCGTAGCGCATGGCCCAGTCGACCACCACGTCGGGCAGGTCGGCGAGCGCGGCGGCCAGCTTCTCGCTTTGAGCGCGGGTGAACGTGCGCAGTGGCGACTCGTTCTTTTCCCTGTTCCAGATCCTGGCATAGTTGGCGCCGGACTTTTTCGGCCGGGTGGTCAGGACCAGGCCGTAAAGGATCGGATACCAGATCGCCTTGTTGAGCTCGATGACGCGCGGGTCGGAGAGGAATTCCCTGAGATAGCGCCACATCGGCGCAAATTCGATTCCATCGGGTGTGCCGAGGTTGATCAGCATGACGCCGACCTTGCCGTGTTTCACCGCAGGGTGGCCGGCAGGCAGCAGCCCAGCGGTCCTCGCGGTCTTGACATCGGTGGGGCTGGCAAGCGTCATCAACGGTCTCCGGTAGCGCCGCGAAACTAGCGATGCCCTGCCGGTTTTCAATGCCGCGTCTGGCCGCACCTTATCGTGTTTGGGCCAGGAAAAGGAACACCCGCCCGTTTCCGGGCGGGTGCCGTGAATTCCGGTGGCCGCTTACTTCGCGGCGGGCGGAATGGTCAGCGTCGCGCCGAGCGGCAGGCGGCGCGGCTTGAAGTCCCTGTTGGCTTCGGAGATGAGCTTCCACTTGGTGGCGTCGCCATAGGCTTTCTTGGCGAGGTCCCAATAGGTATCGCCGGCGGCGACGGTGTGGCTGGCCTCGGTCGGCTTCGCTTCGGCGGCCTTGCCCGGTTCGGCGGCGGGAGCAGGGGTTGCGGGGGCAGCCTCGGCAGGCTTTGCCGGCTCCGCAGCCGGCTTCGCGGTCTCGGTGGGCGCGGCCGGGGTGCTCTCAGCCGAAACGGCCGGCGGCGTGCCGGCAATGTCGCTGGAACCGGAAGGCAAAGCCGGCATCGCCGGTTCGCCGCTTGCCGGCGCAGCCTCGGCCGGCTTTGCGGCCTCGGCCGCAGGCGCCTGGGTGGCGGCGGGAACGGTTTCGGCAGGCTTTGCCGGTTCGGCGGGTTTGGCCGGCTCGGCCGCCGCCGTCGTTGCCGCGATCTCGGTGATGCGGCCGTCGAGCTTCGGCGTGTAGGGCCGATGCGCGCCAAGATAATCGGCCACCACCTGCTCGAGGCCTGGGCCGTAGTCATAGGCGTCCGTGGCCTTCTCGGCGAACACCTTGTAGCCGTCGCCGCCCTGGCGGACATAGTTGTTGGTGGCCACCAGATACTGCTTGTCGGGTTTGATCGGCGTCCAGGCGCCGTTCTCCATCACTTCGACCGATTTGACGCGGCCGGCATTGGGCGCGACCGACTTGTCGAAGGAATATTTGAGGCCCGCCACCTGCGGGAAGCGGCCGGCGCCGTCCTCAACCTGGCTGAGACCGCTTTCGAGGCCCGCGACAAGGTCCTTGCCCGAAATCTTGAAGGTGGCCAGCGTGTTCTGGAACGGCAGCACAGTCAGCACCTCGCCCATGGTCACTGTACCCTGGTCGATCGAGGCGCGCAGGCCGCCGCCGTTCGAGATGGCGATCTCGACGCCCTGGCCCTTGGTGCGATCGAGGATGGCGTCGGAGACGAGGTTGCCCATTTCGCATTCGCGCGCGCGGCAATTCTCGCGGCTGCCGTCGATCGCCTTGGTGGTCTCGGCCACCTCCTTGTTCTTCAGCGCCTCGATCGGCGCGCCGAGTTCCTTGATGCGGGCAAGGACAGCGGGATCGGGCGCGATCGACTTGTCGAGATAGATCGGGGCGCCGCTGGCTTCCTTGACGTTGCCGTTGTCGTCGAACACGACCTTGAACTCACCGAGATATTTCGAATAGGACGCCGCCTGCACGACGGGCACCTTGTAGCCGTCCGGGTTGTCGACCATCGTCGGGTACGGTCCCTCGGCCTTCGGGTCGGTGTTCGACAGGAGCGTGTGGCTGTGGCCGCCGACCACCACGTCGATGCCCGGGATCTTGGCGATGACGTCGCGCTCGCGCCGGTAGCCGATGTGAGTGACCGCGATGATCTTGTTGATGCCCTGCGCCTTCAACTTCTCGACCTCGGCGGTGATCGCCTTGACGTCGTCCGTGATGGCGATGTTCGGACCGGGCGAGGCGAGTTCCGGCGTGTCGTTGGTGACGGCGCCGACGATGCCGATCTTCTGACCGCCGACCTCGACGACGATCGAAGGCTTGATCTTATCCTTGGCGCCGGACTTGTCGTTGGGCACGACATTGGCGCTGACGACCGGGAACTTCGCCTTGTCGAGAAAAGGCACCAGCGCGGTCTCGCCGTCGTCGAACTCATGATTGCCGAGCGTCACCGCGTCAGGCTTGATCTGATTGAGGAATTCCTCTTCCACCGCACCCTTGTAGGTGGTGTAGAACAGCGATCCCTGGAAGCTGTCACCGGCATTGAGCAGCAGCACATTCTGGCCTTCGAGCTTCTTGCGCTCCTCGGCGATTGCCGTGATCAGCCGTCCGGCGCCGCCGATGCATTCGCCTTTGGTCTCCTCGTCGGCCGAACAGGTCGATTCGTATTTGTTGTTGCCTTCGATGCGGCTGTGCCAATCGTTGAAATGCAGGATGTTCAGCGTGTAGTCGGCAAAAGACATGCCTGCTGACAGGCCGAGCGCCGAGGCAGACAGGGCTAGGATCGCGGCAATCTTCTTCATTTTCGTCTCCCCGATGAGCTGACTGGGACGTGCTTAACGCCCTCGCTTGACTGGAAAATAACAGTCAGCCTCGGATCATGTTCACATCGGGTTCCAGCCGATGCAAGTAGAAATCAGGGAGATGTTTGCCGGCATAAAAAGGACGGCGGCTCGCGCCGCCGTCCCCCTGTTAGCGAGGCATTCGCCTGCCTCAGGCCCGGCGCGTCAGCACGAAGTTCTGGCCGCTGGCGCTGGTGCAGTTGAGCTGGCTGGTGGAGACCATCAGGCAGTTGAAGCTGACCGGCGTCTGGCGGATCAGCGAGGTGCCGTGGATCTCGACCGAGGTCGCCCCGGTCATGGTGTAGCTGCCTTCCGAAAGCTTCTGGCCGGTGTCGGTGGCGACGGTGGTGAACTTGCCACCCGCGAAGGTCGAAAGGCCGGTACCCTTGGCGTCGATCCAGTTGCCCTCGACGCCTTTGGGTGCGGCGGCGGGCAGTGGCTCCGACGGTCCGGTGGTGGTGCAGGCGGCCGCAGCCAGCAGGCTTGCCGCGGCGCCTGCCGAAAGCAGTTTGCGCGCAATGGTCATTTTCGAAAATCCTCTCCTCAGTCCGCATCCTTCAATCGCCCGATTTCCGGGCGATTGCAAGGCGGTGAGGCCGGTCAGACAGACTGCTATCGCACCAGAATGTTGCGGAACTGCCACGGATCGTCCTTGTCCAGGTCCTCGGGGAAGAGGCCCGGCCGGTTATCCAGCGGCGTCCAGTCGGTGTAGTAGCCCCTGACCGGCCCGAGATAGGGCGACTGCACTTCGAGGCAGCGCCGGTAGTCCATCTCGTCGGCCTCGACGATGCCGGCGGTCGGGTTCTCCAGCGCCCAGACCATGCCGGCGAGCACCGCCGAGGTCACCTGCAGGCCGGTCGCGTTCTGGTAGGGGGCGAGCTTGCGCGCCTCGGCCAGCGACAGCTGCGAGCCGTACCAGTAGGCGTTCTTGTCGTGACCGTAGAGCAGCACGCCGAGTTCGTCGACGCCGTCGACCAGCTCGTTCTCGTCGAGCACATGGTGGACCGGCTGTGGCTTGCCGGCGGCGCCGAACATCTCGTCGAGCGACAGCATGGCGTCGTTGCAGGGGTGATAGGCGTAGTGGCAGGTCGGGCGGTACTGGACCTTGCCCTTCTTCGAGCGCACGGTGAAGAAGTCGGCGATCGAGATCGACTCGTTGTGCGTCACCAGGAGGCCGTATTGCGCGCCCGGCGTCGGGCACCAGCTGCGCACGCGCGTGTTGGCGCCGGGCTGCTCCAGATAGATTGCCGCCTTGGAGCCGTGCTTGTGTTTCTTGCCGTTCTTCGGCATCCAGTTTTCATGCGTGCCCCAGCCGAGCTCGGCCGGCTGCAGCCCTTCCGAGATGAAGCCTTCGACCGACCAGGTGTTCCAGAACACGTCCATCGGCTTCGGCTTCTTCGTGCGCTGGGTGTCGCGCTCGGCGATATGGATACCCTTGACGCCGGCCTTTTTCATCAACCTGGCCCAGGCTTCGCGGTCTTCTTGGGCGGGCTCGGAAAACTCGAGCCCGAGATCGGTGGCGAGGTTGACCAGCGCCTTCTTGACGAACCACGAGACCATGCCGGGGTTGGCGCCGCAGGTGGAGACAGCCGTCGGGCCGCCCGGCTTGTCGTGCTTTTCCTTGATCAGCGCCTCGCGCAGCGCGTAGTTGGTGCGGCTGGCATTGTCGGCCTCGGCGTTGAAATAGAAGCCGAGCCACGGCTCGACGACCGTGTCGATGTAAAGCACGCCGAGCTTGCGGCACAGTCTCATCAGGTCCACCGAGCCGGTGTCGACCGACAGGTTGACGCAAAAGCCCTGGCCGCCGCCATTGGTCAGGAGCGGCGTGAGCAGCTTCTTGTAATTCTTCTCGGTCACCGCATCCTGCATGAAGGTGATGCCGCGCTCGTCGAGCAGCTTGCGATCGGTATCGCGCGGGTCGATGACCACCATGCGCGATTTGTCGAACTTGAAATGGCGCTCGATCAGCGGCAGCGTTCCCCGCCCGATCGAGCCGAAGCCGATCATCACGACAGGACCGGTGATTTCACCGTAAACGGGCCAGTTTTCATTCGCCATTTTTTCGCACACTCCTTCAAACACGCGCAAAACCGGGCGCCTTTCGCCCGACGGCCAAGCGCTACACCACAGATCATTGTCATAAACCAGCGAAAAGCGCCAATCGCCGGCTAGCCAGCCTGGCGCCTTGGTTAAGGCGTGTTGGCCATGCCGCCGAGGAATTCGACCAGCCGGTCGCGGTCGGCGGTCAGGCCCTTGTAGTCGAGTTGCTGCTGGTCGAGGGCGAGGAGCTGCTCCGCGAAGGAGGCGGCCAGCGCTGCCCGGTCCGGATGGCGCATGAGCAGCTTGAGCGGATCGAGATGGATGCGGATGGTGAAGAGGATGTCGCGCGAAGCGGGCAGCTTGCGCAACGTCTGGCGTTCGACGCGGATGAAGGCATGGGCTTTGACGTCGCCGTCGGGGAAGCGGCTCGGGCGGTTCGTGGCGCGGTCGATGCGCTCGACGTTGGAAAGCGGATGATAGAGCGCATCGCCCGCCTGGATCGACCAGTTGAAGCGCTCGACCGCCTGGCCCTGCAGGCCGTCGAACATGCGGTTGATGAGCTCGGCCGGCCGCGTGCCGGGTCCGAATCCAGGCACCGGCTGGTGGATCTCCTGCAGCGGCTTGCCGAATTTTTCCTGCAACGACCAGGACGAAGGGAAGCAGAGCGAGCCGGCGGCGAGCCGCCAGCCGCGCTCGTCGCGACGCATCAGGATCAGGTCTTCCTGGACGAGCAGCGAAGCCTTTGCCAGCGGCGCCTGGCGCAGGGCAGGGGGCAGCCTGTCGATCGTTCCCTCGAAACCGATCGGCTCGGCATCGCCGCGGCGGTGCGTGCCGGGATGCGCGGCTTCAAGATGCGCGACGAGCAGGTCCAGCACTTCGCGCTGAGCGTCGCTTGTGCCGTCTTCCTCGACAAAAACCTTTTCCGGGATTTCCGCGTAAAGCCGTTGCTTTTCGGCCAGATGCGGCAAAAGGAACTCATCGACCTCGATCCAGCGGTTGAAGTCGAGCGGCTTCAGCCCGATGGTGAAGAGTTTGGAGGACCCGTCATAGGGCGTGTGCGTCGGCTGGCGAATGGTCATGCCTGTTTGGGTGCTATCCAGTCTATGTCTCCAGCGTGGTCAGCCAAGCCGCGCCGGAATCAGCCCGCGCAGCGAGTTTCCGACGAAGATCGCCTTCGCCGCTTTCAGATCGTCGAAGCTGTAGATCGCTTCCACGGCGCGGCCTTCGTCCAGAAGCTCGCCGCGCAATATTCCAGGCAAAAGGCCGCAGTCGAGGCGGGGCGTGGCGAGCGGACCGTCGCCGAAATCGGCGAAGAGATTGGTGATCGTGCCCTCGCAGAGCTCGCCGCGCTCGTTGGCCAAAAGCACCTCATCGGCGCGGGTCGCGAGATATTCGGCGCGCGCCTGCGTGTAGACCTGGCGCAGGCTTGTCTTGTGGCGCAGAAGCGTATTGGCGGAATCGAGACGGATGCGCGCCAGCTGCAGCCGCCAGACCTTGTCGGCAGGCAGCGGTTCATAGGCTTGAGCGGCGGCCGTCGCTTCGCCGTTGCGCTGCAAGGCAAGGCGCACGCGCAAGGCAAAGCCGTGTCCGCCGACAGTGTTGGAAAGCACCTCGCCGATCCGTCCGGGATCGCAGGTGAAGCCGAGCTCGGCGGCGGACGCATAAAGCCTCGCCAGGTGGCGCTCGAAGCGCAGGAAGCCGGAACCAGGCTCCCAGCGCATGGTCTCGATCAGCTCGAAGCCGGCACTGTTCCCGTCGCGAAGCGCGCTTTCAACAGACACTCCCGATACTCCTCCTCGGCGGTGGAATCGAAGACGACGCCGCCGCCGACATTGTAGACCGCCTCGCCGTCGGCGAAGAGCGAGATGGTGCGGATCGCCACCGAAAAACGCATCCTGCCGCCGGGCGCGATCCAGCCGATGGCGCCGCAATAGATGTCTCGCGGCGCGTCTTCCAGCTCATGCAGGATTTCCATGGCACGGATTTTCGGCGCGCCGGTGATCGAGCCGCAAGGAAAGAGCGCGGCGAAGATCTGGCGGATGCCGATGCCAGGCAACAGCTTCGCCCGCACCCGGCTCACCATCTGGTGCACGGTCGGATAGGTCTCGATGCGGAACAGTTCCGGCACGTCCAGCGTGCCGACCTCGCTGATCAGCGAGATGTCGTTGCGCAAGAGATCGACGATCATCCGGTTCTCGGCCTGATTCTTCTCGTCGTTGCGCAGGAAGGCCTTCAGTCGCGCGTCTTCGGCCCTGGTCGTGCCGCGTGGCGCGGTGCCCTTCATCGGGTGCGTTTCGATCATGCCCTCGGCATCGATCTCGAAGAACAATTCGGGCGAGCGCGACAGGACGACCGGATCGCCGAGCGAAACCAGCGCGCCATATTTGACCGGCTGTCGCTCCGTCAGCGCGTCGAAGGCGGCGAGCGGGTCGCCGGACCACTGCGCCTGGACCGGGAAGGTGAGGTTGCCCTGGTAGCAATCGCCCTTGCGGATGTGGTTGTGAAGGCGCGCGAAGCGGCCGGCATAGTTCTCGGCGGACCATGTTGCCCTGGCGTCGAAGATCGGGCCGTTGCTGGCGGGTACTGCACTTTGCGGCACCGCCTGGTCGACAGGCGCATCGAAGACGCCGAGACAGATCAGCGGCGCGCGGCGGCCTTCGGGCAGGAGCGGCACCAGCTTCGGCTCGAACAGGTAGCCGGCTTCGTAGGAGAAATAGCCCGCCAGCCATTTGCCGGCGTCGGCGGCGGCCTGGGCCCTTTCGAGCGCAGGCGCGAACTCCTCCGCGGTACGCGCGAGAATGATCTCGTGCGGCCGGTCGAACACCAGCTGACGCGCGCGCTCGTCGTTGCGGAATATGGCTGCGGGCAGGGACATGAGCCTTGGACGCCGAGAATCTCTTTGTTTGGCGCAATTTCCAACGGAAAACCGCTACACACTTTTCCTGGAACTGCTCCAAGTCGACCGCTCTATATGGGGGCTCAGCGTGGCGCAATCGAGGGAGCGGCGTCGGGCGGCGCAAAGGCGGCTGGCCCAAAACAAAGGCGGCGCCCGTGCGGGCGCCGCCTTTGCGCCAACAAGCGGATTGTTCAGCTGTTGCTTGCTGTTCCCGCGGTCGGGAATTGGCGGGCGAACTCGGCCTCGTCGCCGGCGGCCAGCAGTTTCGCCTGGTCGATCCATTTCTCGCGCGCGATGCGGCCGTCGAAATTGAGCACCTCCTCGACGCGCTTGACGTCGGCGTCGGTCCAGGCTGCGATCTGGGCATAGGTGGTGACGCCCAGGCCCTTGAGCAGCCTTTCGTTGACCGGCCCGATGCCGATGAGGCGGCGCAGATTGTCGGCCTTGCCTGTCGTCGGCGCGGCAGCTTTCTTTGCCGCGGGGGCCGCCGCTTTCTTGGGCGCAGCAGCCTTGGCGGCCGGCTTCGGCGCCGCCGCGGTCTTCGTTGCCGGCGGCTTCTTCGCGGCGGCCGCCTTCGCGGGAGTGGGCTTTGCCGATGTCGCGGGGGTCGACATCAGCGTCGCCGGCGCCGGCGTTGCAGCCTTGTCGGCGCCGGCCTTGGCGGAGGGTGCGTCGCGCAGCCGGCTTTCGAGATCGGCGCGGGCGCGGCCGCAGGCATCGAGCTCGCCTTTCAGCCGATCGCTGTCGGCGCGCAGCCTGTCGCGTTCGCCGCGCGTGCGGTCGAGATCGCCGCGCAGGCTGTCGAGCTCGCCGCGCAGGCGGCCCCAGATGAACCAGCCAACCAGGATACCCACAACGAACGCCAGGAGCATGTAGAAGAAAGTGCTCATTTCCCTCTCCAGTCCGATCGTCGGCGGAGGCCCGGAAAGGCGAGCGCACGCCAAGGATCGTCAAAGGTTCCGTGGTTGGCGGAACCGCCGGCTTCAATCGAGCCGTCGACGTTCGGCCTTGTCCTGAGCCGACGGCCATCATCGCATTCGCCGTGGCGTCGCGACCGGCCATCTCTGGCCTGGGCGAAGCGTCCGGCTGAGCTTGAGGCCGGACGCTATCATATGGCCTGTCGAAAGCCAGTTGAAAAATGCGCCGGAGAATTATTCAAGAACACCTATTTAGGGCAAGAATAAAGTCTTGCTAATGTGCGTATCGGCTAAACTATAGCTGCCGATGCACTTTTTGTTGCTGTTCAATTGTCGAGCGCCTCCAACTCGTCGATCAGCGAACCGATCACGCCAAGGCCGATCTGCCAGAAAGCGGGATCGGTGGCGTCCAGGCCAAAGGGAGCCAGAAGCTCGGAGTGATGCTTCGTGCCGCCGGCGCGCAGCATCTCGAAATACTTCTCCTGAAAGCCGCGCTCGGCGTTCTGGTAGACGGCGTAGAGCGAGTTCACCAGGCAATCGCCGAAGGCGTAGGCGTAGACGTAGAAAGGCGAGTGGATGAAATGCGGAATGTAGGTCCAGAACACCTCATAGCCCTCGCGCAGCTTGATTGCCGGTCCCAGACTCTCGGCCTGTACCTCCAGCCAGAACTCGCCCAGCCTGTCCGAGGTCAGTTCGCCGTTCTTGCGCTCGGCATGCACCTTGCGCTCGAATTCGTAGAAGGCGATCTGGCGCACGACGGTGTTGATCATGTCCTCGACCTTCTGGGCAAGCATGGCCTTGCGCTCGCGTTTGTCGCCGGTCTGCTCGAGCAGCGAGCGGAAGGTCAGCATCTCGCCGAAGACGGAGGCCGTTTCGGCCAGCGTCAGCGGCGTCGAGGCCATCAGCGCGCCCTGGCCGGCGGCCAGCACCTGGTGTACGCCATGGCCGAGCTCATGCGCCAGCGTCATCACATCGCGCGGCTTGCCCATGTAGTTGAGCAGCACGTAAGGATGCACCGACGGCACCGTCGGATGGGCGAAGGCGCCGGGCGACTTGCCCGGCCTGACCGGCGCGTCGATCCATCTGCGATCGAAAAAGCCGCGGGCGATTTCGGCCATGTCCGGCGAGAAACGCTGGTAGGCGGATAGCACCGTGTCCCTGGCGTCGTCCCAGCTGATCACCGCCTGCGGCGTCTCCGGCAGCGGCGCGTTGCGATCCCAGTGGTTCATCACCTCCATGCCGAGCCAGCGCGCCTTCATCGCGTAATAGCGGTGCGACAGCCGCGGATAAGCCTCGCGCACGGCCGCGGCCAGCGCGTCGACCACTTCGCGCTCGACACGGTTGGCGAGGTGGCGCGAGTCGGCGATATCCTGGAAGCCGCGCCAGCGGTCGGAGATTTCCTTGTCCTTGGCCAAAGTGTTGGTGATGAGGGTGAAGGTGCGCAGATTTTTGCGGAAGGTGGCGGCGAGCGCCTCGGAAGCACGGCGGCGAACCTCGCCATTGGCATCCTGCAACCGGTTGAGCGCCGGCTCCAGCGTCAGTTCCTCGCCGTCGACGTCGAAGCGCAGGTCGGTCATCGTCTCGTCGAACAGGCGGTTCCAGGCGCCGCGCCCTGTAACCGACTTTTCGTGGAACAGCTGCTCGACACGATCTTCGAGCTGGTAGGGCTTGTCCTTCCTGAGGTCGAGCACCCAGGGCCGGTAGTGGCCGAAGGTCTTGTCCGCGGCCAAAGCGCTCTCGATCGCCGCGTCGTCGATCAGGTTGAGCTCGAGCGCGAAGAACAGAAGATGCGCGCTCGCGTCCGTCATCTTTTCCTGGACGTCGCCATAGAGCTTGGCGCGCTGCGGATCGGCGGTATTGCCGGCATAGACCAGGCCGGCATAGGAGACGATGCGGCCGATCAGTTCCTCGAGCGCCTCATAGGCTTGCAGCGCCTCGCCCAGGCGGCCGGCGCCGCCGCGCCCGGCTTCCGCGGCCAGCGTGCCTTTCCAGCGGGTCTCGAAGGCGACGGCGTCGCTGGCCGCCTTGGCGATGTCGCGCTTCAACTCGGGCGCTTCCATTCCGGAATAGAGATCGGCAAGATTCCATTCCGGCAGGTCGCCAAGCCCCGCAGCACCCTGGCCGGACGCTGGCGCCGCAAGCCGCCGACCAAACATCATGCGCATCAACGATACCTTCCAGAAACAAGGGAAAGGAGAAGCCGGTCAAATCCTAAGGAATTCGTTCACCGGGTTTTTTGAAACCTTATTTAGAACCCTGTGCCAAGATGATCCATGGGGATTTCTCGGGCGGACAACTCAAACAGTCATGACAGGTTCCATACTCATAGTCGATGACGATCCGGTGCAACGCAGGCTGGTCGAGGCCGCGTTGACCAAGTTCGGCCATACCGCGATCGTCACGGATGGCGGCGAGGCCGGCCTCGACGTGCTCGATGGGCCGAACGCGCGCGAGGTGTCCGTCGTCATTCTCGACCTCGTCATGCCCGGCCTCGACGGCATCGGCGTGCTGAAGGCGATGCGTGAGCGCGCCATCAACGTTCCCGTCATCGTCCAGACGGCGCAGGGCGGCATCGAGACTGTCGTCTCGGCGATGCGGCACGGCGCCTTCGATTTCGTCGTCAAGCCGGCGTCGCCCGACCGCCTCCAGACCGCGATTTCCAACGCGCTCAAGGTGGAAGCCGTCGAGGACGAGATTAAGCGCGCCTCGCGGCGGCGCGGCGGCGGCCATCTCACCTTCAAGGACATGATCACGCGCAGCCCGGCGATGGACCGGGTGATACGTCTCGGCCAGAAAGCGGCGGCCTCCAACATCCCAATCCTGATCGAAGGCGAGTCCGGCGTCGGCAAGGAACTGGTGGCGCGCGCCATCCAGGGCAGCGGCGACCGCCGCTCGAAGCCCTTCGTCACCGTCAATTGCGGTGCCATCCCCGACAATCTCGTCGAATCGATCCTGTTCGGCCACGAGAAGGGCTCCTTCACGGGCGCAACGGAGAAGCACACCGGCAAATTCGTCGAGGCAAATTCCGGCACGCTTTTCCTCGACGAGATCGGCGACCTGCCTCTCGACGTCCAGGTCAAGCTGCTGCGCGCCGTGCAGGAAGGCGAGGTCGATCCGGTCGGCGGCCGCTCGACCGTCAAGGTCGATATAAGGCTGATCTCGGCCACGCATCGTAACCTCCTGCAGCAGGTCAAGGACGGCAAGTTCCGCGAGGACCTGTTCTACCGGCTGAACGTCTACCCGATCTTCGTGCCGCCGCTGCGCGACCGCCGCGACGACATTCCCTACCTTGTCCGCCATTTCATGGAAAAGGTCGCGCCGGCCGATCCACGCCGCCGCCTTGCCGGCATATCGGCCACGGCGCTTGCGATGCTGCAGGCCTATGACTGGCCTGGCAACATCCGCCAGCTGGAGAATGCGGTCTTCCGCGCGTCGGTGCTTGCCGAGGGCGATGTGCTGACCGAGGAGGAGTTCCCGCAGATCCGGGCGCAGGTGGAAGGCACCGTCGATCTCGGAGCGGAACCGGCATCCGCCGTCGTCGAAACGGCCGAGGACGCGAGCCGTCCGGATGTGACTGTTGCCGATGTGGCCGGGGCTGGCGTGTCCGACGGCGAAGCGCCGGCCAGGCCGCAGCTGCGCTTCGGAACGCTTCGGGCGCTCGACGAGCGCGGCAATGTGCGGGCGCTGGCCGACGTCGAACTCGAGATGATCAAGCTCGCGATCGACCATTACAACGGCCAGATGAGCGAAGTCGCGCGCCGGTTGGGCATCGGGCGCTCGACGCTCTACCGAAAGTTGAAGGAATATGGCATTGATCCCGAAGCTGGTCGCGTCGACCGGCTTGCCTCGTGAGGGGCAAGCCTCGAACCAGCTTGCCTGCCTAAAATCCGAGTCAAATTGTCGCTTTTGACGTGAAAACCCAGTGTTTTCAGCGGTTGGCGCTGCCATGGATCACGCATTAACGCTAACGGTAACAGATCGTGTTCTGGCCGAGGCCGGATTCTTGATCTAAACCAGTGGTTTACCACGAAATGCTGTGCATCATTTTTGACGGGATATCGCCACGGTGTTACCGCATTTCGGCTTCAATAAACGATGATTAACCATTAGGATCGATATTCGGATGTGAAAACCACGCATCCGTTTGGTCAAATCCGGGGACAAACGGCAGCCTGAAAGCCATTTGATTTGAACAAAATCGAACGACACAAAAACGGGCGGCATTTTCACGTGAGCGTCTGGCCGAGGTGGCTGACGTTTGTGATTTTGGCTGTCGGGTTCCTGTCCGCGGCGACGTCGGGCGCCAGGGCGGAAGTGCGGACGCTCAAGCTCTATCACCTGCACACGCACGAGAAGGCCGAGATCGTCTACAAGCGCAACGGGCGTTACGATCCGGAAGGCCTGCGCAAGATCAACATCATCCTGCGCGACTGGCGCCGCAACGAGCCGACCAAGATGGATCCGCGGCTGCTCGACCTCGTCTGGGAAGCCTATCGCGAAAGCGGCGCGACCGATTATATCCAGGTCGTCTGCGGCTATCGTTCGCCGTCGACCAACGCGATGCTCCGCTCGCGCAGCCGCGGCGTCGCCGAGAAGAGCCAGCATATGCTGGGCAAGGCGATGGACTTCTACATTCCCGGCGTGCCGCTGAAGAAGCTGCGCAACATCGGCCTCAAGATGCAAGGCGGCGGCGTCGGCTATTATCCGACCTCCGGCTCGCCCTTCGTGCATATGGATGTCGGCAATGTGCGCCACTGGCCGGGCATCAGCCGTCAGGAGCTGGTCAGCCTGTTCCCGAACGGCAAGACGCTGCATGTGCCAAGCGACGGCAAGCCGCTGCCTGGCTACGAGCAGGCGCTGGCCGCTTATCAGGCGCGTAAGGGCGCCGGCACGCCCAATATCGAACTGGCCAGCGCAGGTGGCTCGACCAAGCGGTCCGGCGGCCTGTTCGCCTGGTTCCGCGGCGGCGGCGCCGACGAGGCTGACGACGAGGCCGATGACAGCGGCCCGGCGCCGCAGCAGAAGACTGTGAAGCAGGTTCAGGTCGCGAGCGCCGCCACGGCCCGCACCAACAATCTTCCGGGCATCGCGATCGTTTCGCCGAAGGATGCCAAGCGCGCCAACATCCCGCAGGTCGCGGATGACAGCGCCGACGATTCGCAGCAACCGGAGCGAGATACGCCCGAGACGATCATCGCCGCGCTGCCGCCTAAGGAAGTTCCGCTGCCCGACTTCGCGCCGCGTCCGAAGGTCGATGTCGGCCAGCAGACGCCGCAGAACGTGCCGTTCGCCATGGCGGATGCCTCGGCGACGACAGAGCAGGCGGTTTCAACGGCGCAGGCGCCCGCGCCGGCCAAGGTTCCGCTCGGCGCAGCCAGCGCCGCCCAGGCCGCGAGCACGGATCCGGCGCAGGTGGCGGTCAACAACATCCCGCTGCCGACCTGGCGTCCCGACCGCTCGACGCCGGCGGAACTCGCGCCGAAGGACAAGAACGTGCTTCTGGCGCTGGCCGAAACGGCTTCGCAGGACAAGAGCGCGACCGACGCGTTCTCCGTGCTGCCGACCGCACGGCCGCAGCCGGGCAAGCAGGATGAGGTCAAAGCCGTCCTCGAACAGGCCAATGCGACCGTCGGGGCCGATGGCGGCGGCGCCGAATATCAGCTGGCGTCGTTGACCGAACCGGAGCCGCGCTCCGCCTTCAACGATCCGTCGGGTGTCGATGCGGCCTCGCCGCGCCAGGCCATCGCGGCGCTTCCGGCCGGGACCGATCCCGCGAAGGCGATCGGCGGCGGCGTGAAGACGACGGCCAAGGAAGGCAGGGCGTCCGCCCATGATCTGAAGCCCGGGCCCAAGGCCATGGTGGTGGCGCCGCCGCCGCAGGCCGCGCGCTGGGCGCTGGGCAGCGGCGTCAACATTGCCTCGGTTTCCGACCCGACGACAGCGCCGCGCTACGCCTACAACATCGTGCACACGCCCCCGAGCGAGGTATACACGGCCGGCTTCCAGACGGATGGTCAGGTGCCGGATGCAAACCGCTTCACCGGCAACGCGGTGAAATTCCTGTCGGTCGCGCGCTTCCAGACGAGATAGGCGAGCCAGCGTGGCCCGCCGCAAAGCCGCGTTGGCCTGCCAGCGCGGCTTTTGTGTTTCAGGGCGTGTCTCCCGAAAGTGGGAACCGGCTTCGGGACAAAGACATGCGCAAAATCAAAAGCCCAAATCGCATGGAGCAAATCTGAAAGATCGCGACGCGCTTTAGTCTAGAGCATCGCCGTGGTCTATTTGACCGGCCGGTCTTCCCGCTTCGTCTATGGTAGGACAGCGCCCTTTGAAGGCGTGAATCGTGGTTCGAATCCATGAGCGGGAACAGACGCGGCGAGGTCTCAACCGGCGTTCCGCGGACGCACGTTCACGCCGGGCTAAACTTGCCGTGAGGTTGGAACGCCGTGCCCAGTGATGGGTTAAAACGGGTTCGTTCCAAACTGGGGATATTCATGAAGAAGATTGTATTGGCGTCAGTTCTGGCGCTGGCCGCGGCATCGGCTGGCGTCGCTCCCTCGCAGGCCGAAACCGTGATCGTCAAGGCCGGACGGCATCATTGCGTGACCAAGCTGGTGACGCATTGGCGCCACCATCACAAGGTGGTCGAGAAGGTCAGGGTCTGCAGATAGCTGCGTTTCAAGACTCCCCCGGCCGGCGCAAGCCGGCCGGTTTTCTTGCTCAGTCGACTTCCAGCGTGGCCGCTTCGCCCTTGGCCAGAAGCCGCGCCGCGTCGCGCGCGGGCGGGAGCCCGAATTGGCGCGTATATTCGCGGCTGAACTGGGAGGCGCTTTCGTAGCCGACGGCGAACGCAACCTGTGAGGCGTTGCCGGGTTGGGCGATCAGCATATGGCGCGCCTCCAGCAGGCGGAGCTGCTTCTGATACTGGATCGGGCTCATCGCCGTCGCCGCCTTGAAGTGGCGATGAAAGGCGGCATTGCTCATATGCGACAGCTCCGCCAGTTGCGTCACATCGATCGGCTCGTTGTAATGTGCCCGGATCCAGGCCGTGGCGCGGCGGATCTGCGACAGGCGCCCGTCGGCGTGCGCGAGCTGGCGCAGCTTCTCGCCTTGCGGGCCTTGCAAAAGCCTGAACGCGATTTCCCGTTCGAGCATCGGCGCGAGAACAGCAATCTCGGCCGGCCGGTCGAGCAGCCGCAGCATCCGGCGCCACACATCGAGCAGCAGGGCATCGATCTGATTGGTCACGAAGCTATCGCCATCGATCGCCGGCTTGTGGTCGATGAGCAGGCCGGCGATCAGCTCGGTATCGAGCGCGAAGGCGACGGCCAGGTAGGGCCGCGCGGCGCTCGCCTCGATCAGCTGGCTGGTGGCGGGTGTCTCGACCGCATAGACGAAATAGCTGCCGGCGCTGTAGGCAAGCGTGCGGTCGCCGATCAGCACGGTCTTGGTTCCCTGTAATACGAACAGCGTGGTCGGCTGGCAAAGCTCGGGCAATGGTGGCGTCGGAACCTCGCTGCGGCCGATCGTGACGCGCGGAATGGCTGTCTTGGTCCGCCTCCCGCGCGCATGGCGGCCGGCAATCGCGGTCAATTCCTCCAGCGCTTCGTTCATCGCTTTAGCATTGCCGATCCACGGAGGCGACGCAACCAAGCGAGACGCGACTCGCACGTGGCAACGCGCACTTGAGAGGATTAGGCAAGAGCATGAGAGTTTCCGGCGCGCGAAGCGGACCAGCTCACGTCATCTCTAGGTCGTCAAAAGGAGGACATGGATATGACGACGAAGAACGCGCTGGTGACCGGCGCCAACAAGGGCATCGGCCGTGAGACCGTCCGGCGCCTGGGGGCACTGCATTACAAGGTGTGGCTCGGCGCTCGCGATGCCGAGCGCGGTGAGACCGCGGCGCAAGCGTTGCGTAATGAAGGGCTGGACGTCGAGTGGCTCGCGCTCGACGTCGCCAGCGAGGACAGCGTCGCGGCGGCGGCCAAAGCCGTCGCGGCGCGGACGCCCAGCCTAGACGTGCTGGTCAACAATGCCGGCATCGCGCCCGGCTATGTCGAGGCACTGGGCCCGGACGGCCGCTATCAGCGGCCGCCGAGCCGCGAGACTGTCGCTGACATGAAAGCCACCTATGACGTCAATGTCTTCGGTCCGGTCCGGGTCACCCAGGCCTTCCTGCCGCTGCTCCTGGCATCGCCCGCTTCCCGCATCGTCATGGTGAGCAGCTATCTCGGATCGCTGGCACGAGCGTCAGGCAACGGCCAGTCGCCCAATGTGATGGGTTATGGCAGCTCGAAGACCGCGCTCAACGCGATTACGCTCGCCTTCGCCAGGGAACTCGCGCCGCGCGGCGTCATGGTCAATGCCGCCGCTCCCGGCTACACCGCGACGGACCTCAATGCGCACAAAGGCGGCCGCACAGTGCAACAGGCGGTCGAGATCATCGTGCGGCTGGCGACGCTGGAACCAGGCGGACCGACGGGCGGCTATTTCGATGAGAACGGCGCGCTGCCCTGGTGAAAGCGCGGTTACGTCTTGAGCTTGCTCGCCTCACGCGCCAGCGCTTCGATCTCGTCCCACTTGCCGGCCTTGATGAGATCGTCCGGCGCCACCCAGGAGCCGCCGACGCAGATGACGTTCGGCAGGCTCAGATAGTCGGCGGCGTTCCTGGCCGTGATGCCGCCGGTCGGGCAGAATTTCACGTCGGCCAGCGGCGACGCGAAGGCTTTCAGCGACGCGATGCCGCCGGACTGCTCGGCCGGGAAAAATTTCAGGAAGCGCAGGCCGGCTTCGCGGGCGGCCATGATCTCGCCGGGCGTGATGGCGCCGGGCAAAAGCGGCACCTGGCTGTCCCTGGCCGCGTCGAGAAGCTGGCTGGTGATGCCTGGGCTGACGATGAATTTCGAGCCGGCGGCGGCCGCTTCATCGAACTGCCTGGCATCGAGAATGGTGCCGGCGCCGACAACCGCGTCCTCAACCTCGGCCGCGACGCGGCGGATCGCCTCCAGCGCGCCGGCGGTGCGCAGCGTGATCTCGATGGCCCGCAAGCCGCCGCGCGACAAAGCGCGGGCGAGCGGCACCGCATCGGCGACATTGGCAATCTTGAGCACCGGGATGACCGGCTGACCATTGAGGAGCGACAGGAGCTTTTCGGTCTTGCTGGTCATGTGCTGGTCTCCAATTCTATCGTTTTAAACCGATTAGCAGAAGGGTTCGCTCAAGTCCACGGAGCCCAGCGTGTCGCTATGCCGCGCAGCGGATCGTGCGCCGCGTGAACTTTCTTTGCCTTGAAACAGCTTTGACCACAGTCTAGTGGCATGGCCATGACGACAACCAAGGAAATTCAGCCCATCCGTGTCGCCGCGCTTTACAAATTCGCGCGGCTCGACGGATACGAGGCCTTGCGCGCGCCGCTCGCCGCCTTCTGTTGCGGGCGCGGCATCAAGGGCACGCTGCTGCTGGCGCATGAAGGCATCAACGGCACCGTCGCCGGCAGCGAGGAGGCGATCGCCTCGCTCATCGACCATCTCCAGGCCATCGAAAACCTAGCCGGTCTGGAAGTCAAATACAGCAGCGCCGCAGAGATGCCGTTCCACCGCATGAAGGTGCGGCTGAAGCGCGAGATCGTCACCATGGGCGTCGAGGACATCGACCCGGCGACCAGCGCCGGCACCTATGTCGCGCCGGCCGACTGGAACGCGCTGATCTCGGACGCCGACACCGTCGTCATCGACACGCGCAACGCCTACGAAGTCTCGCTCGGCACGTTCAAGGGCGCGGTCGACCCAAAGACCTCCAGCTTCCGCGAGTTTCCGGCCTGGGTGGAAGAGCACCGCGAAGAGCTCGAAAGCCGCAAGGTGGCGATGTTCTGCACCGGCGGCATTCGCTGCGAAAAGGCGACGGCCTATATGAAATCGCTCGGCCTCAAAAATGTCTTCCATCTCAAGGGCGGCATCCTGAAATACCTCGAAGAGGTGCCGGCCGAAGAGAGTCTGTGGCAAGGCGAATGTTTCGTCTTCGACGAGCGTGTATCCGTCTCGCATGGACTGGCCGAGGGCGAGGCGGAGCTCTGCCGCGCCTGCCGGCACCCGCTGACGGTCGAGGACCGGCTGTCGCCGAAATATACAATCGGCGTTTCATGCCCGCATTGCTTCGAGGCGCGGTCCGACGCGGATCGCGAGCGCTATGCCGAACGCCACCGCCAGGTCGAGCTTGCGCAAGCACGTGGCGGCAAGCGCCATATAGGCAGTTAAGACGGCCCGAAAGCCGCCCGTCATTGTAATGTCAAAGCGCGGGGCCTACCTCTTGCCGGTCCAAAACCTTGCCCGCGCGCATTCGGCCGGGCCAATTCTGGAGGCATTGATGCTCGACCCCAAGAAGCTGCTCGACGACCTTCTCGGCTCGCACATTCCAGGCACGGGCTCGACCGTCCGCGACAAGGCGGGGCAGGCGGTGCAGATGGCGAAGGACAATCCGCTGGCCGCTGGCGCGTTGGCCGCCGTGCTGCTCGGCACGGGCACCGGCCGGCAGGTGACGGGCGCGGCCATCAAGCTCGGCGGCCTGGCGGCGATCGGCGGCCTCGCCTACAAGGCCTACCAGAATTACAAGACCGGCAACGAGCCGGCGCAGGCGCCGGCATCCGGCGAGCCTGAACTGCTCCCGCCACCGGCCGATACCGCTTTCGATCCAGCGCAGGCGCCGCAAGGCGAGGCCGAGTTCACGCTGACGCTGGTCAGGGCGATGATCTCGGCGGGGAAGGCCGACGGCCATGTCGACGACGAAGAACGCAAGAAGATCGCCGACAAGCTCAAGCTCGCCGGCATTGGCGCCGAAGCGGAAAAATTCCTGCTTGCCGAGCTCGAAAGCCCACTCGATCTGGACACGTTGGTCGCCGGTGCCAAGACCGATGCGCAGAAGCTCGAGCTCTACACCGCCTCGCGGCTCACCATCGATCCCGACACGCGCGCCGAGCGCGGCTATCTCGACCTGCTCGCCGGCCGGCTGGGCCTGCCGGACGCGCTGGTCGATCATGTCGAGGCGACTGTCTCGGCGGCCAAGGTGCCGGCGGGCAGCGCGCCTAATTCGCTGTGGTGAATCACGTTGGTAAACGCCGCTGCGCGCCGCCTTGGCGGTCGTTAATCTCTCGTTAACCCAGCAAGCGCATCATTCTAATCAGTCGGACCGGCTTTTCCTCCTCCCAAGCGCGGTTCAGATCGGGGCGGTCGCCAATGACCGCCCTTTTTGTTGGCCTCTTGTTTGTCGCCAATAGCGACTTGCCATGATCCTTGCCATTTGCGATGCCACGTCTTTCCAAGCAAGACCGGAGGACGGCGATGACAGCCATAACAGAGAAGACCGCCATCGTTACCGGGGCCGGCACCGGTATCGGCAAGAGCGTCGCCACGGCGCTGCTCCAGGCGGGCTGGAACACGGTGTTCTGCGGCCGCCGCAAGACGCTGCTGGAAGAGGCGATCGCCGATGCGGGCAAGACGCAGGCCAAGGCATTGGCCGTCGCCTGCGACATCAGCAAGGCCGAGGAGGTCGACGACATGTTCGAGACCGTGCTCGAGGCTTTCGGCCGCGTCGACCTGCTCTTCAACAATGCCGGCATGGGTTACAAGTCGACGCTGATCGACGAGATCCCGGTCGAGGTCTGGAACGATGTCGTCGGCGTCAACCTCACAGGCTCATTCCTGTGCGCCCGCGCGGCATTCGGCGCGATGCGAAGGCAGAAGCCGATGGGCGGCCGCATCATCAACAACGGCTCGGTGTCGGCCTATGCGCCGCGCCCGGGCTCGGCGCCCTATACGGCGACCAAGCACGCGATCACCGGGCTCACCAAGACGCTGGCGCTCGACGGCCGTCCCTTCGACATCGCCTGCGGCCAGATCGACATCGGCAATGCGCTGACCGAGATGGCGCAGCCGATGACGGTCGGTGTGCCGCAGGCCAATGGTTCGATCGCCGCCGAGGCGGTGATGGATGTGCAGCGGGTCGCCGACGCGGTGCTGCACATGGCCAGCCTGCCGCTCGATGCGAACGTTTTGTTCATGACGGTGATGGCGACGAAGATGCCATTTGTCGGGCGCGGGTGAACGCCTGACGGCTCACTTCTTCAGGAACGCCTCGATCCGCTCCAGCGCGCGCAGGATGTTCTCCTCGGAATTGGCGTAGGAAAGCCGGATATAACCTTCGCCGAGCACGCCGAAATCGGGGCCGCCGATGAGCGCCACGCCGGCATCCTCGAGCAGCGCCGAGGCGAGCTTCTTCGCCTTCCAGCCGGTCTTTGAGACATTGGGGAAGGCGTAGAAGGCACCCTTCGGCGTGACGCAGGAAATGCCGGGAAGCGCATTCAGCCCTTCGACCACGATCTTCCTGCGGTTGTCGAAGGCGCGCATCATCTTGTCGACATCGTCCTGGGGGCCGTCGATCGCGGCGATGCCGGCAAACTGGCTCGGCGCGTTGACACAGGACCAGCAGTTCACCGCCAGCTTGCGCACCTTGTCGTAGAGATGCGCGCCCTTCTCACCGTTCGGCCAGATCGACCAGCCCATGCGCCAGCCGGTCATCGCCCAGGTCTTCGACCAGCCGTTGAGCACGATCAGCCGGTCGCGGATCTCGGGGAAGTTGAGCAGCGAGCAGTGCGTCTCGCCGTCATAGGTCATGACGTCGTAGATCTCGTCCGACATGACGGCGACCTCAGGGTGCTTCTCCATGCCCTTGACCAGCTTCTCGATCTCGGCGCGAGGCGTCACGCCGCCAGTCGGATTGGCGGGCGAATTGAGGATCAGCAGTCTGGTCCTGGGCGTGATCAGCGCCAGCGTCTCTTCCGCCGAGAAGGCAAAGCCGTTCTCCTCGCGGATCGGCACCGGCACCGGCGTCGCGCCGGTGAACTCGATCATCGAGCGGTAGATCGGAAAGCCGGGATCGGGGTAGAGGATCTCGGTGCCTGCCTCGCCGAACATCAGGATCGCGGCGAACATGGTAGGCTTGCCGCCGGGCAGGATCATCACATTCTCAGGCGACACCTCTACGCCGGTGGTGGTCAGCGTGCGGCGCACGACGGCCTCGCGCGTGGCCAAGAGGCCGTTTGCCGGCGTATAGCCGTGGTGGCCGTCGCGCAGCGCCTTGATCGCCGCCTCGACGATGTGCTGCGGCGTCTTGAAATCGGGCTGGCCGATGCCGAGGTTGATGATGTCGCGGCCCTGATGGGCAAGCGCGGTGGCCCTTGCCAGCACCGCGAAGGCGTTTTCCTCGCCGAGCCGGTCGAAGGCCGCGATCGTGTGGAGCATTTTTCCCGTCCCTGTGGTTCTTTCTGTGAGCGAGCGTTTTTGTGACCGTCCGGCAGCAAAAGTCAAACGGATTGGAGTGGCCGGTGTCGGAAGATCTGAAGAATTGGCAGCCGCGCCCGCGGCCGGAACGCAAGGCGATCGAGGGGCGCACCGTCCGGCTCGAGCCGCTGAGCGCGGCAAAGCATGGCGACGGCCTCTACGAAGCCTCCTCGGTTCCCGATGTCGGCGGACGTTTCGCCTGGCTGCCCGACTACCCGCCGGAAAGTCGCGCCGCCTTCCAGCCCTGGCTCGACAAGGCCGAAGCCAGCGAGGATCCGCTGTTCTTCACCGTCATCGACAAGGCGAGCGGCAAGATCGCCGGACGCCAGACGCTGATGCGCATCGATGCCGCCAACGGCGTCGGCGAAATCGGCAACATCTATTGGGGGCCGCTGATCTCGCGCAAGCCGGCGGCGACCGAGGCGCAGTTCCTGTTCGCGAAATATCTTTTCGACGATCTCGGCTATCGTCGCTACGAGTGGAAATGCAACAACCGCAATGAGCCTTCCAAGCGCGCCGCCGAGCGCTTCGGCTTCAAGTTCGAAGGCATCTTCCGCCAGCACCTTGTGGTCAAGGGTGAAAACCGCGATACGGCGTGGTATTCGATCATCGACAAGGAGTGGCCGGCCTTGCGCAAAGCCTATGAAGGCTGGCTCGATCCGGCGAATTTCGATGACCAAGGCGGCCAGAAGCGGCGGCTTGAGGATTTTCGCGCCGACTTCGGCGCATAGACCACGATCTCCGGAAGCGAGAAACCGCTTGCCGGCAAGGTCAGACAGGAGTTCATCCATGGCGCATGACCACGCTTCGCACGATCATGGTCCGGCCGGTCACAGCCATGGCGCCGGCCATGTGCATGGCTCGACCGACAAGAAGCGGGTGCTGATCGCGGCCTGCCTGACCGGCGGTTTCATGGTCGCCGAGACGCTCGGCGGTCTGCTCACCGGATCGCTGGCGCTGCTCGCGGATGCCGGCCATATGCTCGCCGACTCGATCGCGCTCGGCCTTGCCTGGTATGCCTTCCATCTGGCGGGGCGTCCGGCCACCGGCCGCCTCACCTATGGCTTCGCCCGGGTGAAGACGCTGGTCGCCTACACCAACGGCATCGCCATCTTCGCCATCGCGCTCTGGATCGTCTACGAGGCCTGGGGGCGGCTGATGAACCCGGCGCCGGTGCTCGGCGGGCCGATGCTGGTGGTGGCTGTGGCAGGCCTGCTGGTCAACGTCGCCTCCTTCTTCGTGCTGCATGGCGGAGACCGCGAGAGCCTGAACATGCGCGGCGCCATCCTGCACGTGCTGGGCGACTTGCTTGGCTCGGCCGCGGCAATCGCGGCAGCCATCATCATCCTGGCGACGGGATGGACACCGATCGATCCGATCCTGTCCGTCCTGGTGTCGCTGCTGATCCTGTCGACGGCGTGGTCGCTGATGCGCGAGGCGGCGCATGTCCTGCTCGAAGGCGTGCCGGCGAGCCTCGACCGCGACGTGATCGCCAAGGACATCGAGGGCGCGGTCAAGGGCGTGCGCGAGGTGCATCACATGCATGTCTGGTCGCTCGACGGCACCTCCAACATGGCGACGCTGCATGCCTGCCTGAACGATGGCGTCGATCCGCATATCGCGGTGAGCGCGATCAAGAAGCGGCTCGCCGTGAAGCACGGTATCGATCATGCCACGGTCGAGTCCGAATTCGGACAATGCGCCGACGGCCATGACGAGCATGACCATCACCACGATCACGACCACGCGCATGGCGCACCCGCCGATCGCCGGCACTATCACTGATGAAACCGAACAGCCTCGAAACGAGGACCGCCCGCTGATGGATCGTGAGACGAAAAACGCGGCGATCGCCGCAGCGGTGATATTGCTGCTGTTCGGCCTCTCCGCCTATTTCCTGCCGGCCATCATGCTGGCCGCGGGCAAGCTGTCGACGGTCCTGGCGGCCGTCATCGCCGTGGCCTTCATGGTCGGGCTGTTCGTCGTCCTGTGGCTGCGCGGACGCAGCCAGCGCAAGAAAGGTCTCTGAAGATGCGAATTCTGATCACGGGCGCGGCCGGCATGGTCGGCCGCAAGCTTATCGCGCGGCTCGCCAAGGACGGTATGCTGCGCGGGCGCAAGATAACGGCGCTCGACCTGCATGACATCGTGGCGCCGCAGGCACCGGCGCTCACGGGCGTCGATGTCTCGATCCACACCGGCGATCTGTCATCCCCTGGGGCCATGGCGGCTCTCGTGGCTCCGCGCCCCGACGTGATCTTCCACCTGGCCGGTATCGTGTCGGGCGAGGCGGAAGCCAATTTCGATCTCGGCTACCGCGTCAATCTCGACGGCACGCGCGCGCTGTTCGACGCGGTGCGGCTGGCGGCGTTCGCGCCGCGCCTTGTCTTCACCTCGTCGATCGCCGTGTTCGGCGCGCCGTTCCCGGATGTCATCCCCGACGAATTCCATCCGACGCCGCTCACGTCTTACGGCACGCAGAAGCAGATGAGCGAAGCGCTGCTCGCCGATTACACGCGGCGCGGCTTCTTCGACGGCATCGGCATCCGGCTGCCGACGATCTGCGTGCGCCCCGGCAAGCCGAACAAGGCGGCCTCCAGCTTCTTCTCCGGCATCATCCGCGAGCCGCTCGCCGGGCAGGAAGCGATCCTGCCGGTGCCGCGCTCGGTGCTGCATACCCATGCCAGTCCGCGCTCGGCGGTCAATTTCCTCGTCCATGCGGCCGAGATCGACGGTGACAAGGTCGGTCCGCGCCGCAACCTCACAATGCCCGGCGTCGCCGTCACCGTCGGCGAGCAGATCGAGGCGCTGGAGCGCATCGCCGGCGCCGCGGTCGCGAAGCGGATCCGGGAGCAGCCCGACGAGACGATCTGGGCGATCGTCAAAGGCTGGCCGACGCGTTTCGAGGCGCGCCGCTCGCGCGAACTGGGCTTTGCCGCCGAGAAGAACTTCGACGAAATCATCCGCGCGCATATCGAGGATGAGCTTGGTGGGAAGATCGCCTGACCGGCCTCAGGCGCCGCCCGATAGGCTGGCCGACAGAAGCAGCAGTCCGACCAGGAAAATGAAGGCGGCGCCGCCGATCTCGACGATGGAATGGATGCGGTTGCCGATGCGGCCATCACCGGCGAAATAGACCGCCCAGTTCTTGGCCGTCACGGCGATCGTCGCCAGCGCGGAGACGGTGATCGCGGTGCCGATCGACATCGCCAGCACCGACAGCAGGCCGCCAAGCCACAACCCGTTGAGCAGCGCGAAGCTCAGCACGATCAGCGCGCCGGAACAGGGGCGGATACCGACGGCGGCCACCGCCGACCAGGCTGTCTTCCAGTCGAAGCGGTCGCCCGACAGCATCGCCGGATCCGGCGCATGCGAATGGCCGCAGGTCTCGCAGACTTCACCAGGACCATGGTCGTGGTGGGCGTGGTCGTGCGCGGCGTGATGGCGGTGCTCATGCGCGCCATGATCGTGGCCGTGGGCATGCGAATGGCCATGATGATCATGATCGTCATGCACGCGCAGGGAATGCGCGACGCGCGCATGCGAATGCCCATGCGAGTGGCCCGCATGGGAATGCCCGTCATGCGGATGGCCGGCATGGGCGGCCGACAGGCTGTAGGCGGGCGCTCTGCCGAACAGGCGCAGCACCGACGAGCCGAGCTTGCGCCAAAGCAGCCAGGCGCCGAACAAGGTGACCAGCACGAAGCTGGAGATTTCCAGGAACCACGCCGCGTCGGTCATCGAGATCGCGGTGCCGCGCAGCACGAAATAGGCAAGCATCATGACGACTACCGCGGTCAGGCCCTGCAGCAGCGCCGAGACGAAGGAGAGCATTATGCCGCGCCGCAGCGCCACTTCGTTGGCGACCATGTAGGACGAGATCACCGCCTTGCCGTGGCCGGGGCCGGCGGCGTGGAAGATGCCGTAGGCGAAGGACAGGCCGATCAGCAGCCAGAGCTTGCTGCCGTCCTGGCGCATCGCCTTCATGGCGGCGGCCAGCGAATGGTAGAATTCCTGCTGCCTGAGATTGATCCACATCAGGATATGGGCGAACGGACCCGTGGTGGTCGGCGCCATGCCGTCATTGGTGCCGATGCCGAGCGAGCTCTGGGCATGGGCCACGCCCGCCAGATGGGTCGCCATCAAGGCGGCTGCCAAGAGGCCGAGGGCCAGGCGGATATTCGTGGGATGTCTCACGAATATCCGCCTGGATTCCCTTGCTTGTCGCAGGTTCCAATCGCAAAACCGTGCGACACTTTTGCGAAACCTGCTTGCGCGCAGAGAGGGTCTCATCACCAAATCATCCTTCCGGCGGGCAGTTCAACTCGAGCTTGGTGGCGAAGATCTTGCTCATGTCGGTGCCTGTCGGATCGTTGAAGAACGCGTCCGTCAGGGTCTTCTGGTTTTCCTTGATCGCCTCGTCCGGATCGGGACGGATGACCTTCTTGGTGCAGGTCGAGGGCAGGCCATCGACGGTGAGGTTGGCGTCGTCGGTGAAATCGATCGCGGTGTAGAACGTCGGGTCGTAGACGCCGATGTCGATCTTGCCGGCGAGCTTGATCGGCGTCTTCGGCTGCGACTCGAACAGGATGATCAGCTGGTCGTTGTCGAAATTCGCCATCAGATGCGGCGGCGGCACCATGGGCACGTCCTTGCCGTCCTGGGTGACGAGCTGAAAGTAGTTGAACTCGGCCAGCGAGGAATGGACGGTGTCGGCCACTTCCTTGAGCTCTTTGTCGTCAAGTTTCAGATCGGAGTTCTTGTCGAACTCCATCATCACTGTACTCGAAAACAAATCGTCGAAGCGCCAAAGGTGGCGCAGCGCCGTCACACTTTGGTGATCCTGGCTGAGGATGACGTCGAGCCGGGCTTCGGCGAAGACATGCGGGTGGACTTCAGCCTGCTCGACCGAGGCCAATGTGGCCGCAAAGGCCGAAGCCAGCATGGTTGCTTGCCGTTTCAGATGCATTCCGTGCCGCGATTCCATTGACTTTGTTTCTGAGCAATTCCGGACAGAAAACCGCTACGCACTTTTCCTGGAATTGCTCTAGGGAGCGGGCCCGAGGGTTGACATAAAGCGGGCGAAATTGGGACGCCCGCTTCAGCTTCGTCTTTACGCGCGCCGCTGCCTTGGCCGGGCGACAGTCATCAGGCGGTGTCGCGCGTCCTGAACCAGTGCACCAGGAAGTCGACGAAGACCCTTACCTTGGCCGGAAGATAGCGGCGGTGCGGGTAGACGGCGAAGATGCCGGTGCCCGCCAGGATCCGGTCGTCGAGCGCGGTGACCAGCTTGCCGGACGCGACGTCCGGGGCGGCGATGAAATCCGGCAGCATGGCAAAACCCAGGCCGGAAAGCGCGGCGGCTCGCGCCACGATCGGGCTGTTGACCTCGATGGGGCCCGACACGGCGACGCTGATGGATTCCTCGCCTTCGCCCTTGAAGCGCCAGTTGGCCAGCGAGCGGCCGTTGGTGTCGACGATGCAGGGCATGTTGGCGAGGTCCTGGGGCCGCGTCGGCGCGCCATGCCTGGCGATCAGCTCCGGCGAAGCGCAAAGCCGGACGGAGAACGGCGCCAGCCGCCTGGCGATCAGCGAGGAGTTCTCCAGCCGCGAGATGCGCACGGCAAGGTCGAAACCTTCCTCGACAAGGTCGACGAAGCGGTCGTCGAGATGGATGTCGAGCACGATGTCGGGGTGCTGCCTGGCGAAGTCGACCAGCGACTGGCCGATCGGCGCATCGGCGAAGGTGCGGGCGGCCGACAGCTTGATCCTGCCGCGGACGTCGCCGGAAGACTGGCGCACCGCCTCGGCGAGGCTGTCGACCTCGCGCACGATCTCGGAGGCGCGCTGATAATAGGTGTGGCCGGCTTCGGTCAGCGAGAACTGCCGCGTGGTCCGGTTCAAGAGCAGCGCGCCGAGCTCGTCCTCCAGCTCGCGCACATATTTCGACAAGAGCGCCTTGGAGCGGCCGATCTTGCGCGCCGCGGCCGAAAACCCTTCCGCCTCGACCACGTCGATGAAGGCGCGCATGCGGGTCAATGTATCCATGGTCAGACCTTTCGTGCCGCGTCGAGAATCCTGCGGCCGAGCCGTATCAGGGCAACGTCGCTGCCGGAAGGGCCGAGCAGCGACAGGCCGAAGGGCGCGCCGTCGACCGCGCCGATCGGCAAGGTGATCTGCGGAAAGCCCGAAAGACCCGAAAGGCACAAGAGATGCAGCGCCCTTTCGCGATAAGCCTGGAACTGTTCCGGCGTGCCGGCGGCAAGCGGTGCTGCGCCGGGAACGGTGGGCAGGACCAGAAAGCCGTTGTTGCCAAGCAGGGCGCCAAGCTCGGCCCGAAAAGCCAGCCGCCGCGCCGCTTCGGCGGCGGCGGCCTTGGCGTCGATGGTGCGGCCGAAGCCAAAACGTTCGTCGACGCCCGGGCTGAGGCGGCCGCCGGCCGAGATCCAGGGGCCATGCTCGCGCCAGGCCTCGAAGGCCTGCAGGCGGCGAAAGCACCAGTAAAGCTCGTCGGGGAACGAGGTGAAGGCGTATTCGGTCTCCGCGGGCTGGCCGATGACGGCGGCGGCCAACGCCTTCATGCGCGCATATTCGGCGGCTTCCGCCGGGCCGCTGACGAAGGCGTCGAGCCAGCGAATCGACAGCGGGCGGTTGAGCGGGTGCTGGTGCGGATCGCGGCCAAGCAGAAGCTTGCCGACCGCCTCATAGGTCTCGATGTCGTCGGCGAACCAGCCGAACGTGTCGAAGCTCGACGCCAGCTTCATCGCCCCGTCGAGCGAAATGCGGCCATGGGTGGTGCGCAGCCCGATCAGGCCGCAGAAGCTCGCCGGCGCACGGATCGAGCCGCCGGTGTCGGAGCCGGTGGCGATGTTCGCCAGCCCGCCGGCGACTGCGGCCGCCGAGCCGGAGGAGGAGCCGCCGGTGACGCGGTCAGGCGCGGCGGGATTGACCGGGTAGGGGAAATGCGCGTTCTGGCCGAACAACGAGAAGGCCAATTCGTCGGTCTGGGTCTTGCCGACGAATCGGGCGCCGGCATCGAGGATCGTCTGCACCGCTTCGGCCGTGCGCGAAGCGGCATGGGCTTCCTCGAATTTTTGCGGGTTGCCGCAGCCGGTGCGGTAGCCGGCGACGTCGTAGATGTCCTTGACGGCCAGGCGCAGGCCGGCGAGCGGGCCCAATTCAGCATGCGCCACAGGCATTTGGCGCAGATCGAGGAAGGCGTTCAGCGGCCCTTGAGTTCCTGGCATCGTTCGATTTCCGGATACGGTGCGACCAACATTGTTCGATGCCGGAAATTTTACAACATGGGCTTACGATTTTTATTGATTGTGAACCCCTTCGCTCCTATATCGCCCTTGCCCAAAGTCGCACGTGCCTGTGGGTGTCCGCCGATCCTCGAATGGTGAGGGCAATCGGTAAGGTAACTGGAGCCAACCCCCTCCAGTCGGTCAGTGGCCAACCACAAGACCGAGGACACCTTGAAGCAACGACGGTGCGGGCCTTTCTGGTTCTCTTCCGGTTGTCCAAAGACCGGGGTTACTAAAGAGGCACACCTTCATTGCCGGCAGTGCGGACGGGGTTCTCCCATCCAAGCCAAGGCAGACAAAGCGAACCGAGGCCGGGCAAGGCCAAGGTTCATCGCCGCGAGACGGCATTCCATGGTTCCGGGGTCTCCACCGGCTGGTTCCATGGATTTGACGTCCCGCCTTTGTTTGACCGCGAGTTCGCGAGGCTGAGCGCCCGCGTCCGCAGCCTTTGTGCGCGCCGAAAGGCGTTATGGAGAGACCCCGATGGCCACCCAGCGCATCCTTGACTTCCTCGCCACCCGACGTCCGAACGGTCCCTGCCTCGTCGTCGACCTCGATGTCGTGCGCGACAATTTCCGCGCCTTCGAGAAGGCGTTGCCCGATTCCAAGATCTACTATGCGGTGAAAGCAAACCCGGCGCCGGAAATCCTGCGCCTCCTTGCTGCGATGGGCTCGTCCTTCGACACCGCATCGGTTGCCGAGGTCGAGATGGCGATGGACGCGGGTGCGCCCGCGGACCGCATTTCCTTCGGCAACACCATCAAGAAGGAGCGTGACATCGCACGCGCCTACCAGCTCGGCATCCGCCTCTTCGCGGTGGACTGCGTCGAGGAGGTCGAGAAGATCGCGCGTGTCGCTCCCGGCTCGCGCGTGTTCTGCCGCGTGCTCACCGACGGCGAAGGCGCCGAGTGGCCGCTGTCGCGCAAGTTCGGCTGCGTGCCGGCGATGGCCGTCGACGTGCTGCGCCATGCCAAGGGGCTCGGCCTCGACGCCTATGGCGTGTCGTTCCACGTCGGCTCGCAGCAGACCGACCTGTCGGCCTGGGACCGCGCTCTGGGCGACGCCAAGAAGGTGTTCGCGACGCTCGCCGAGGAGGGCATTGTGCTCAAGATGGTCAATATGGGCGGCGGTTTCCCGACCCGTTACCTGAAGGACGTGCCAGCCGCCCAGGCCTATGGCCAGGCGATCTTCTCGGCATTGCGCAAGCATTTCGGCAACGCGCTGCCCGAGACGATCATCGAGCCGGGCCGCGGCATGGTCGGCAATGCCGGCGTCATCAAGTCGGAAGTCGTGCTGATCTCGAAGAAGGCCGACAACGACAATGTGCGCTGGGTGTTCCTCGACATCGGCAAGTTCGGCGGTCTCGCCGAGACGATGGACGAGGCGATCCGCTACCCGTTTGTCACCCGCCATGACGGCTCGGAGACCGCGCCTTGCGTGCTCGCCGGCCCGACTTGCGATTCGGCCGACGTGATGTATGAGAAGACGCCTTATCCGCTGCCCTTGTCGCTGACCATCGGCGACGAGGTGCTGATCGAAGGCACCGGGGCCTACACGACCACCTATTCGGCGGTCGCCTTCAACGGCTTCGAGCCTCTCCGATCCTACGTGATCTGACCGGTTCGCAAGGACCGTTCAGATCATCCGGCGCGGGCGATGATGTCGCCCGCCCGGGCTCGCTTGTGGAACAGATCTCCGCTCGTGAAGGATCGCGGATATGGAATACCTGATCAAATCGGCCCTTGCGGCCACCGAGATTGCCCCCTCGTCCGGACCGTCGGCTGAGCTTTTCTCCGCGGGGGAGAAGAGCCCGATTGCGGCGCTGGCGCCCTCCCTTGCCCTCCGGGCACAGGCTGGCTCGCGCGGCGCGCCGGACGAGGGGGCCGCCCAGGCGCCGGCCTTCGTCATCGTCTGCGAAGGCGCCGGCGACGTCGCGGCGCGCGAAGCCTTGCTCGATCGCGCCATGGGGCCGAAGCGCAAGAAGAAGTCGTCCGAGAAGCTGCGGCGCGGCCGCCGGCCTTCAGAGGGCCTGGCCTTCGTCGCCCGCGATGCCTCGGGCGCGGTCGTCGGCACGGTGCGGCTTTGGGATGTGAGGCTGGGCGAGGGCGGTCCGGCGGCGCTGCTGCTCGGCCCGCTCGCGGTCGAGCCTGGCTTGAAGAGCGGCGGCATCGGCTCGGCGCTGATGCGACATGCGGTCGCCGAGGCCGCGCGGCTCGGCCATGGCGCGATCCTGCTCGTCGGCGACGCGCCCTATTACGGACGGTTCGGCTTTTCGGCGGACCGCACCGGAACGCTTGCCATGCCCGGCCCCTATGAGCGGCACCGGCTTCTTGCGCTGGAGCTGAAGGAAGGCGCGCTGGACGGCGCCAAAGGCACAATCAAGGCCGCCGGCCGCAAGATCAAGGGTCAAGCCCAGGGCCTCGTCGCCTGAGGGCTTAGACTCGACAAAAACATAACGCCGCCCGTGGGGCGGCGTTCTCGTTTTTACGAAAGATCAGCCGAGCAGCTGGCTGAGCGCCATGGCAACCGTCATGTCGCCCTCGACCTTGAGCTTGCCGGCCATGAAGGCCATGGTCGGGTTCAGGTCGCCTGCAATCAGCGAATCCAGATCGTCGAGCGACAGCTTGACGGTGCAGTCGGTCGGCGCGTCGGTGGTCGAGACGGTCGCGCCGTCGATGACGATGACGCCGTCGCTGCCGGTGTCGAATTTGACCGAATGCTCGAAACCCGCGCTCGCCACGCGCGACCTGATCTTGTCGGCAATCTCCTGAACGCCCATGGCGGTTCTCCTCGTTGGTTGCGTTGACGCGCACCGGCCTGTCGAGCCGCTGGGCGAGGTAGGCGCGCCGCGCCTAAGCGGCCGCCTGTCACGGCGCATATAGCTTCGAGTTGACGTAAACGTCAACGCGGTCACCATGCGTCATGTCGCATCATGGGTAAGCTTTACTAAGATATCCGTGTCGAGTTGGCCGGGCAATCAATGCTCCGGCGCGGTCTTGAACGCCTTGGTCATCGCCGCCGCGGTTTCGCCGGCATTCTTGCGGCGGCGAAGCGCGTTGTCGCGGATATCGTCCTTGGATAGGAAGTTGACCTGGTCGATCAGCACCTCATGCACCAGCTCGACGCCGACGCGGGTGTTGATTGTGTCGCGTATCGACTTGCGGAAGGCGTCGAGATCGATCGAGTCCTTCTTGGTGAAATCGATCTGCGGATTGGAATAGAGATAGGAATAGACCTGATCGGTCATCAGCGCCTGGGCGGGGACAGACAGCTTCTTCATCTGCTCCGGCTCGACCGTGTAGACGAGCTTGGTCAGAAAATAGCCGTCGATCGAGCCGTCGCGCAGCAGCGGCACCGAGATCATGTCGGTCTTGACGTAGTCGAGGCCGCCCAGCATCGGCTTTGGCGGTTCGGCCGCGCCGCGCTGGCCGGCCGCCTGGAAGGAATAGAAGACCGCACCGAGCGTCACGGCGCAGATCCACAGCGCGGCGGCGATGAACTTTATCATGTTCTATTTGCTTCGCGCATGATCTTGTCCGAAAAACCGGCTTCCACTTTTCGCTGACGCGGTCCTGCGGTTCGGGATCATGCTCGGGCCATGCCGAACTCGCCGGCCGAGTAGGTGCCGTCGGTATCGGCGCGCTGGATGGCGTTCCTCAGAAGCGTGGCGACCTCGTTGACGGCGTTGAGATGGGCGAGGATCGCCGCCTCGTTCTTGGCCAGCTTCTGGCGCAGCCGCAGCAGGCCTTCTTTATGCTGCTCGAGGAATTCGATCTCGTTGGCCCCCTTCAAGGCGCGGTTGAGTTCGTAGAGATACCGGCTCTTGCGCGCGTTCGAGGCTTTGAGGTCATAGGCCGTTCCGCTCCGGATGCCGGCGGTCTCCTCGTCCACGACTTCCTCGATGCGGCCAATGATGGCGGCGAGGTTGCCGGGTCGTGCGGCGGCGGGCGCCTCCATTGCGTTGGCACGCGCGGGAAGGTTGGAAAGGTCCGTTTGGTCGGCCATGTAGGTCCCTAGATCTTGATGTCCGTTTTTATGGTTGTGTCGTCGCCGGTCATCGACCGTGCGGCCTTGCGCTCAAGCTCCTCGACCATCGAGGTCGAAAGCCTGGTCTGCTGGTCGATCTCGGCTTTCTGCGGTCCGCCGGCGACCGGGCCGACCGGCACCTTGTGCTTGCCGTCGAGATAGTGGTCGGCGAGCATCGACCGGGCGATGCCGATGCCGCCATGCGCGGCCATGACATCGGCCACCTTTTCGGCGAGCTGCGACTTCCACATGTCGCCGGCCAGGCCCTTGCCATAAACGCCCTCGGTGTCCTTGGGCATCATGTCCTGGATGAAGGTCGTCAGCACCATCGCCTCGAAGCGCTGGAACTTCTTCGCCGGATTGGCGGCTTCCGCCTTGTCGGCCGTGGCTCGCGAGAGAATGGAGCCGGCATCGACCGTCGCGGAGGGATCGACGGTGAATGGCGCCGAGGCGCCGTTCGCCCGTCTGGCGAGCGCCGCGCGCGCGGCCTCGACATCGGCCGGCTCCGCTGCGCGGGCAACATCCATGACGATGTCGCTGGGTGGGGAAATGGCCAAGAAAGTCCGCCCTTTGCCGGTTTTGTTATCCGCACAATGACTGAACAAGCTTGTGGCAGGCTTGCGGGAAAAGGGAGGCGGGACGCGGACGGCAGCTTCCCACATCTTGATTGCCCCATAGGGGCCGGAGCGGCCACTTCCCGCCGTCGACAAGGCGCTGCCCGGGAGCGGTCGCCGTAGCGTCGCGAGAGCTCGCTTCCAAAGGCACTTCAGCAATTGAGCAAAATGTTGATAGCTTATATCTGTTTCGTTGCCGAGGTTTCCATGAGCGAGCAAAATCACCGTTTCTGGCGGGAGCGCATGACGATCCTCGGCGATGTCGAGGCAGCCTCCTTCCTTCCTTGGATCGAGCGTCATGCCGCCAAGCTCGGGCTCGCGCAGGCAATATGCTTTGCCGGTCCCGACTGCATCGAACTCGACATCGCCGGTCCAGCCGAGCTCGTCGACATGATGGAGATGGGATGCTCTCTTGGACCAATCGATGTCTGGGTCGAGGCCATCCGCCGGGTGCCGATAGAGGGCGAATCGGGCTAGTTTCCGGCCTGCGGGCTGTCCCTGCGAAGAGTGCAATGCACCTTTTTTGGGCATTATTGCCAGTGAGGAGATGTTGTGCAAACGTGACCGGGTCTTTTAGCATGTCCTTGACCGCTAAGCCGCGCCCCGGGAACATGCTGGTGTCGTTTGAAAGTTGATGTATGCCTCCCTACTCGACCGGCTCTTGGATGCCTGTTGCCCTCTCCGCGGATTTGCCGGCGGGAACCGTGATGCCAGCGCAATCCCCAGCCGGGCCGATTGCCCTTTGGAGAAGCCGCTCCGGCCGTATGGCGGCCTTTGCCGACAGATGCCCTCATCGCGGCATGCGCCTCTCCCACGGCTTCGTGCGCGGTGAGACCCTGTCCTGCATCTATCACGGCTGGAGCTACGCCCAGGCGGGAAACTGCCTGCGTATTCCGGCCCATCCGGCACTGACGCCGCCGGACACGATTCGTGTCGCGACACAGCCTGTCGAGGATGGCGGCGGCATCATCTGGATTCCGGTCGGCGAACCCGCCGCCGAGCCGCCACGGTTCGACGGAGTTACCCCCCTGCGCTCAATGGTGGTGGAGGCCGACATCGCCGCGCTGGAGGAGGCCGCCGGAACGAAGGCCGCTGAAGGCCTGCTAGACTATACGCATGATGGCCGGACCGTGCGGCTGCTGCTTGCTCCCGAAGGGAAAGCGCGGACGCTGATGCATGTACTGGTCGACGAGGACAGCAATCCGAGCGAACGTATCGCCGCGTCGAGGGCCGCCGAAGCGCTGCGGCGGGCGGCCGAGTATGTTGCGGCCAGCGGGACCGCCCGATGACCCGCAACGCGATGATCGACGAATGGTATCCGGTCTGCCTTGTCAGCCAGCTCGATGCGCATGGACGCAAAACCGCCCTCATGGGCGAGCCGATCGAGGTGAGGCTCGGCGACGACGGGACCGCCAAGGTCGCCGGCGGCAACGGACGTGTTCTGCCGGCCTTAGTCCGCTATGGCCATGTCTGGGCGTCGCTCGGCGATCCGCAAAAGCCGCTGTTTGCGATCCCCGAGGCCGATCAGCCCGGCCGCCGGCTCGTCGATGTCGGGGTGGTGCGCGTGCGCTGCTCGCCGCTGCGCGCGGTGGAGAACTTCCTGGACATCGCGCATTTCCCGTTCGTCCATACCGACATATTGGGAGCAGAGCCGCATACGGAGGTGCAGAACTACAAGGTCGAGATCCGCGAGGACGAAGACGAGGTGTGGGCAACCCAGGTGCAGTTCTACCAGCCGCAGGCCGCCAAATCGGCGGCAGGCGGCATCAACACGCAATACATGTATCGCGTGCCCGCGCCGACCTGCTCGATCCTCTACAAGACCTGTCCGCCTCGCCCAGGTGAATGGGACGTCATCACCCTTTTCGTGCAGCCGCTTGCCGAAGACCTGTGCGACGTCTGGCCATGGATGGCACTGTTCGACGACGAAACGCCGCTGACGGACCTGATTCATTTCCAGCAGACGATCTTCGTCCAGGACCGGTCGATCCTTGAAAACCAGATCCCGGAGCTGCTGCCGCTCGATCCCGGCATGGAGATTCCCACACGGGCCGACCTGACCTCGGTTGCCTACCGGCGCTGGCTGAAACGCCATGGCTACACCTACGGCGCGCAACTGGTGGCGCAATGAAGCTCTACGACTATGTGCTGTCACCGAGCTGCTACAAAGTGCGCCTGATGGCGGCGCTGACAGGTGTGGCGCTCGACATCCGCCCGGTCGACTTCCATCCCGGCGCCGAGCATCGCGGCCCCGAACTCCTGGCGCTCAATCCGGCGGGCTCGATCCCGATCCTGGAGGATGGCGACCTCGTCCTGACCGAATCCTCGGCTATGCTGGTCTACCTCGCCGCCAAGGGGGCGCCGCAATGGCTGGGTAACGATGCGGCCGAGCAGGGAGCACGCGTCCAGCAATGGCTGTCCTTCTCGCACCGGCTGACCGCTAGCCTGGGAGCGGCGCGCCTGCACGAGATGCTGCTGCGTCCGGGCGATATCGATGCGCTTCGCGGGCAAGGCACGGCGGCCCTTCGGGAACTGGAAGCCGGCCTCGTCGAACAGCGCATCCGCGGCCAGCGCTTCCTTGCGTCGGACCGGCCGACGATCGCCGATATCGCCTGCTTTCCCTATGTCGCGCTCGCGCCGGACGGCGGCGTTTGGCTCGATCCCTATCCCGCGATCCGGCTATGGTCGCGGGCGATCCGCGGCATCGACGGCTTCATCGAGATGCCCGGCATCCATCGGCTGCACGAGCTCAAGCCTGAGCCCGTCCTCGAAGGCGGCGAAGCCTGACATGACGGGTTATCTGTTGAAGAACTGCGCTGCGGTCATCGTCGACGATGGCGATGGTCCGCGCGTCCGCCGCAATGTCGATGTCTTGACCGACGGCCCGGCGATACGGGCCATCGGCGAAGACCTCGACAAGGGGGGACTGTCTGGCGGCACCGTCGCGCAGGACGCCGCCGGCTGGTTCGTCTATCCGGGCCTCGTCAACACCCATCATCACTTCTTTCAATGCTTCGTGCGCAACCGCGCCGACTTGGACTGGACGAAGCTGTCGGTCATCGAATGGCTCGACCGCATCTACCCCATTTTCTCGCGGCTCACCGAGGAATGTTTCTACCACGCGTCGGTCACGGCTATGGCGGAGTTGATAAAGCACGGCTGCACGACGGCTTTCGACCATCAATACTGTTTTCCGCGGCACGCCGGCAAACGGCTGATCGACCGGCAATTCGAAGCGGCCGAACTGCTCGGCATGCGCTTCCATGCCGGACGGGGCGGCAACACGCTGCCGAAATCGGAAGGCTCGACCATCCCCGACGCCATGCTGGAAACGACGGACGAGTTCATCGCCGACTGCGCCCGGCTGATCGACGCCTACCATGATGCCGGTCGCTTCGGCATGCGCCAGGTCATCGTCGCGCCTTGCCAGCCGGTCAACTGCTATCGCGACACGTTCTTGGAATCGGTGGCGTTGGCGCGCGACCGCAAGGTGCGCATGCACACCCATGTCGGCGAGGGCGAAAGCCCGGTCATGCAGGCCCGTCACGGCCTGCGAACCGTCGACTATTGCACCGAGATCGGCTTCTGCGGGCCGGATGCCTTCTATGCCCATTGCTGGGAGCTGACCCACGACGAGCTGCGCAAGATGGCGGCGAGCGGCACCGGCGTCTCGCATTGCCCTGAGCCGGTCTACCTCGTCGGCGCCGAGATCACTGACATACCGGCGATGTCGGCCCTCGGGCTCAGTGTCGGACTGGGCTGCGACGGCGCCGCCTCGAACGACAATTCCAACCTGATGCACTGCATCCATTCCGCCTACATGCTGCAATGCCTCGCGGCATCGACGCGCGGTCATCCGGTGCCGCCGCCGGCTGATTTTCTCGGCTATGCGACGACGGGGGGCGCGGCGCTGCTCGGGCGCGGCGACATCGGCAGGCTGGCGCCTGGCATGGCCGCCGATCTCTTCGCCATCGACACCCGGCGCATGGACTATGTCGGCACGCGGCACGATCCGCTGAGCCTGCTGGCCAAGGTTGGAATCGGCGCGCCGACCGACATGACCATGATCAACGGCCGGGTCGTTTGGGCCAAGGGAGAATTCCCGGGGCTCGACGAGGCCAGGTTGTTCGCGCAAGCCGAGGCGGCGCTCGCGACCGTGCAATTCTAGCAACCAAAACCAAAAGCAAGGGGAACCGACATGCTGATAAATCTTACCCGCAGAACATTGATGAAGGGCGCCGCGGCTTCCGGCCTCGTTGCCGCGGTGGGCAGCCGAGCGCTTGCCGCCGACGAGCCGCTAGGCATCGCGCTGGTGGTCCCGTCGCCGGTCGGCGATGTCGGCTGGGGCCGCGCGCTCGCCGACGGGCTCGGGCCGGTGAAGGCAGCCTATGGCGACAAGGTGAAGGTCACTATCATCGAGAACATACAGGAGGGACCCGACGCCGATCGCATCATGAACAAGGCCGTCGCCGACGGAAACAAGTTCCTCATTGCCGGCTCCTTCGGATACCAAAATGGCGCCCTGCAGGTCGCACGGCGCAATCCCGACGTCACCGTGCTGCATGCTTCCGGTTTCCAGGTGGCGCCGAACTTCTCGCCCTTCGCGGCCCAATATTCGCAGGGCACCTATCTGATGGGCATGGCCGCAGCCGCGCTTTCGAAGACCGGCAAGCTCGGCTCCGTGTCAGCCTTCGCCATCCCTGAGTTGATCACCTCCATCAACGCCTTCACCTTAGGAGCGCAGGCGGTGAAGCCCGATGTCGAGGTTTCGGTCGTATGGGTCAATTCCTGGTTCGACCCGGCCAAGGAGCAGGAAGCCGCCAAGGCGCTGCTGGCGCAGAAATGCGACGTGATCTTCTCCAACGCGCAGGATACGCCGTCCGTCGTCTCGGCCTGTGAGGAGGCCGGCATCCCCGCCTTCAACCTCAACTCGTCGATGAAGAAGTACGCGCCCAAGACCTATCTCGGCTGCGTGGCGACCGACTGGTCGCCCTTCTTCAAAGCATCGGTCGACGCCCACCTCGCCGGCACCTTCAAGGGCGCCAACGCTTTCCTGGGCGTCGGCGACAAGGTTGTCGAGGTCGTTGACTGGAACCCGGGCATCCCGGCCGACATGATGGCCAAGATCAAGGAGGTTGAAGCCAAGATCGCCGGGGGCAGCTTCTCGCCCTTTACCGGTCCGATCGCCAAGGCTGATGGCAGCGAGGGCGTCCCCGCCGGCAAGACGATGACCCAGGCCGAGATCGTCGCCATGGACTGGCACGTCAAGGGTGTCACCACGCCGCTGCCCAAGTAATCATGACCGCCCCGCTTCTGTCGCTGCGCGGCATCTCCAAGAGCTACGGCCAGATCCATGCCAATCGAGACATCGATCTGGACGTGGCTCCGCGCTCGATCCATGCGATCCTGGGAGAGAACGGGGCGGGCAAGTCGACGCTGATGAAGCTGATCTACGGCGTCGAGCAGCCCGACGCGGGATCGGCGACCTGGAAAGGAGAAACCCTGGCCCTCGCGTCCCCGGCGGATGCGAGGCGCCAGGGGATCGGCATGGTCTTCCAGCATTTCTCCTTGTTCGAGACGCTCACGGTCGTCGAGAACATCCGGCTGGTCGTGCCAGGGGTCAAATCGGATCTTGCTCAAGGTATCCGCAAGCTCGGCCGTGACTTCGGCCTGGAGGTCGATCCGCTCGCCCACGTGCATTCGCTTTCGGTCGGTGAGCGGCAGCGGGTGGAAATCATCCGCTGCCTGATGACCCGACCGGAGCTCCTGATCCTTGACGAACCGACTTCCGTCCTGCCGCCGCAATCCGTAGACAAGCTGTTCGAGACGTTGCGGCGGTTGCGCGACGGCGGCGTCTCTATCCTGTTCATCTCGCACAAGCTGGAGGAGATTCGCGCGGTCTGCGACCGTGCAACCATCCTTCGCGGCGGGCGCATCACCGGCCACGTGGATCCGCGCGACCACGACGCGCACGACCTCGCCCGCATGATGATCGGCCGCGACATGCCGCAGCCCATGCCGGCGGTTGCCCATTCCGGCGGAGAGAAGCGCCTTGAAATCGTCGGCCTCGACCATCGGCCCGACGATCCCTTCGCCGTGACGCTTTCCGACATCAGCCTGACGGTCCGGGCAGGCGAGATCCTCGGTATCGCCGGCATATCGGGCAACGGCCAGAGCGAACTCGCAACGCTGATCTCGGGCGAGACAGTGCTGCCGCGGGAAAAGTCCGAGCGTATCTTCATGATGGGCAAGGACGTCGGCGTGCTCGATGCGGCCGCCCGCCGCCGGCTGGGTTTCGCCTTCGTGCCCGAGGAACGGCTGGGCCGCGGCGCGGTGCCGGAAATGTCGCTCGTCCTCAACAGCCTTCTGACCGCCCATCCCTCCGGCCTCCTGAAACGCGGGCTGGTCGACACGCCCCGGGCGAAAGCTTTCACCGAAGAGTGCATCCGGCAGTATGACGTACGCACGCCGGGCTCGGAAACGGAGGCTGGGGCGCTTTCGGGCGGCAATCTGCAAAAGTTCATCGTCGGCCGCGAGATCATGCTATCACCGAAGCTGCTGTTCGTGGCGCAGCCCACCTGGGGCGTGGACATAGGCGCCGCGGCCGCCATCCGCCGGCGCCTCGTCGCCCTGCGCAACGAAGGCATGGCCATTCTCGTCATCTCGGAGGAACTGGAGGAACTGTTCGAGCTCTGCGATTCCATCCAGGTGATCCATCAGGGCCGGCTCAGTCCGCCGCTGGTGACAAGCGACACCAGACCCGAGGAGATCGGCCGTTATATGATCGGTGCGCATACGACCGCCGAAAAGGTCCCCGCATGAGCGCTCTGCCCCTGCGGTTCCTTCCCGTTCTGGTTCGCCGCGAACATGCCTCGCTTGCAGTCAAGCTGCTCGCCCCGCCCGTGGCGCTGGGCCTTGCGACACTGCTCAATCTCGGGCTCTACCTTCTGATGGGTCGAGATCCGGTAGCCGTTTTCCACGCGATGTTGCTCGAACCTTTCCTATCCTGGGCTTCGTTCTCGGAAGTCCTGCTGAAGATGGGGCCGCTGCTGCTCATCGCACAGGGGCTTGCGATCGGCTTTCGCGCCAAGGTTTTCAACATCGGCGCTGAGGGCCAATTCATCCTCGGCGCAATCTTCGCGTCGGCCATTCCCATCTGGCTCCCGCAGGCGACGGGGCAGTGGATTTGGCCCTCCATGCTCGTCCTCGGCGCGCTGGGCGGCGCGCTTTGGGCTTCGCTCACGGCGTTCTGGCGCGTGCGGCTCAACGCGAACGAGATTCTCGTATCGCTGATGCTGGCACTCGTTGCCGCGCAACTGCTCAACTACCTGCTTCTCGGGCCCTGGAAGGACCCCGCCGGCTTCAACTTCCCGCAGTCGGTCATGTTCCAGTACGACGCGATGGTGCCGATCCTGATCCCCGGCACCCGCGTCAACGTCTCGCTGCTTATCGCCTGCGCGCTGTCGCTCGCGGCCTGGCTGTTCATGCAGAGGAGTTTCGCGGGCTACAAGCTGCAGGTCGGCGGCCTGGCGCCGCGCGCGGCCGCATACGCCGGCTTCAATGAAGGCCGCGCAATCTGGATTTCCTTCCTCATCGGCGGCTTCGCGGCCGGCCTCGCCGGGGCGGCCGAGGTGGCCGGGCCGCTCGGCCAGTTGCAGCGCTCCATCTCGACCGGCTACGGCTATGCGGCCATCATCGTCGCTTATCTCGGTGGACTTCATCCGATAGGCATCATTTTTTCCGCGCTGCTCATGGCGGCCCTCTATATCGGCGGCGACAACGCCATGGTGTCGGCAAATCTGCCGGTCGCCGCGGTCCGGGTCTTCCAGGGCAGCCTGTTGCTCGCCTATCTCGTCGCCATCGCCTTCGTCCGCTACCGGCTCGAATGGCGCCATGCCGCCCAGGAAAGCGCTCCATGAATGCCCTCGAGTTCATCGTCGCCGGAATGCTGGCGGCGGCCACGCCGTTCCTTTTGGCGGCGCTTGGCGAGATGGTGGCCGAGCGGGCCGGCGTCCTCAATCTCGGCGTGGAGGGACTGATGGCCTTGGGGGCGATCATCGCCTTCATCATCGTCTATCGCGGCGGCGGCCACCTTCTGGGTTTCCTCGCCGCAGGCCTCGCCAGCGCGGCTCTTTCCCTTGTCTTTGCCGTCATCGCGCTGGGGTTCCGCGCGAACCAGGTCGCGGTGGGGCTGGCCATAGGCATACTTGGCCAGGGCCTATCGGCACTGTTCGGCAAGACCTATGAGAGCCTCACGGTCAAAGGCCTTCCGAAGCTTTCGTTGCCCTGGCTTTCAGATATCCCGGTCATCGGCGGCCTGTTCGCCCAGGACGTCGTCGTGTGGCTCTCGCTGGCGGCGACCGTCGCCATCTGGGCAATATTCGCCTATACCAAGACCGGCCTTGTCGTTCGCGCCGTCGGCGAGAATCCCAAGGCGGCCCATGCGCTCGGCTATCCTGTGATCGCGGTGCGCTTCGCCGCTGTCGCCTTCGGCGGCGTATTGGCTGGCTTCGCCGGCGCCTACGCGGCCGTGGTCTACACGCCGCTGTGGGCCGATGGCATGATTGCCGGGCGCGGCTGGATCGCGATCGCGCTCGTCGTCTTCGGCACCTGGCTCACCAGCCGTATCTTTCTCGGCGCCTGCCTCTTCGGCGCCGTCTCCTTGGCAAGCCTGGCGGCGCAGGCGACCGGACTGGACGTTTCTTCGCAACTTCTCTCGAGCCTGCCCTATATCGTGACAATCGTCGTGCTGGGCATCATTTCTTCGAACCGGCGTCTGCTAAAGCTCAACGGCGTGGCATCGCTCGGAGAGCCTTTCGAACAATAGTGTCGCTCGCCGCCAACGCCAGCGGCAATCCATGTCGGCTTCAGGTAGTGCGGAATTCGAGTTCAGCGTCCGACATGCGGCGCAAAGCGGTCGCGATGTCGTCCGTGAGTCACCTTCGGTTATCACCGTGCTACTCCTCGGCCCGCTTCTGCGTGATGAGGTCGAGCCGCTCGCGGTCGGAGCGCTCGCGCTCGTCGCGGCGGCGCACGTCCTTGTAGGCACGCTCGACCATGTTGGTGCGCGCCGTCGCAGTGGCGATCAGCGCGGCTTCCTGCCTGGCGTCTTCGAGGTTCTGTTTCTGCCGGCCGAGCGCATCGGTGATGCGCTTGTGGTAGAGCGCGGGAAAGAGACCGGCGAGCGATTTGTCGGTATCGAAATGCTCGATCAGTTCCTTGGCCTCCGCTTCGGCCTTGATGGCGGCGGCGAGGAAACCGGCATGGCGGGTCTCGTGCAGCGCCTTCAACTGCTCCTGCACCTTGACCAGTTTCTTCAGGCGGTCTTTCCGCGTGGTCATGGCTACCGCGCCAGCGTGAGGTCGACGAAGCCGTCGACGAAGAGCGATAGCAAGGTGCCGACGGCAAAATAGAAGATGATCATGCCGCCGGCGATGACGAAGGGCAGCGAGATGAAATAGACCGGGATCTGCGGCGTCAGCTTGTTGACGAAGCCGATCGTCAGATTGACCAGGATGGCGTAGGCGACGAACGGGCTGCCGAGGCGGACGACCAGGAAGAACGCGTCCGACACCGTGTCGGTGACGTCGACGAGGGCCGCCTGCGGGTTGAAGAACGCGTTGACCGGGGCGACCTGGTAGGAGGCGACGAGCGCCTTGACGATCTCGTGGTCGAAATCGAAGACGAAGAGTAGAAGCAGCGCCGAGAACGAGATGATGGCGGCAAGCGCGGCCTGCGGCTCAGGCTCCTCGATCGCCGGCCCGCCCGAGCCGCCATAGCCGATCAGCATGGCGATGGCCGAGCCCATGAAGCGCAACGCTTCCATGTAGAGCCTGGTCATGGCGCCGATCAGTCCGCCGACCAGCAACTCGGAAACGATCATCGGTGCGAGCACCTGCGGGCGCGGATCGACGAAGGGGTAGATGCGGTCCCACAGGAAAGCGAGCAGGCCGCCGGTCGCGGCCACCGACACGAAGAGCCGGATCTGGATCGGCACGCGGGCGCTCGACAGGCCAGGCATCAGCATGAAGCAGGCGCCGATGCGGCAGAAGGCGAGGAAGGCGGCGATGACGATGCCTTGCGAGAGCGCGTTCACGAGATCGTTCCGAGCACCTTGATCTCGACGCCCTTGGCGATCTCGACATGGCTGAGAACCGGAAGCGTCGTGAACAGCCGCTCGATGATCATGCGCACATAGGGGCGGGCGTCCGGCGCGGTGACCAGCACGAAGCGCTCGCCGGCCTCGAGATGCTTGCGGATCGCCTTGGTGGCGTCCTGGCCGAACTCCTCGAGCTGGCGCGGATCGATGTCGAACTCGCGCACCTCGCCCTTGGCGTCGCGCTTGAGGCTCTGGTGGAAGGCGAGGTCCCAGCGGTTGCCGAGGCGCAGAACCTTGAGCATGCCGCCTTCCGAGAGGTCGCCGCAGATCTGCTGCGCCATGCGGATGCGCACATGCTCGACGATCTGCTCGGTGCGGCGCACATGCGGCGCGATCTCGGCGATCGCCTCGATGATCAGATGCAAATTGCGGATCGAGACGCGCTCGGCAAGCAGCAGCTTCAGCACGGCCTGCAGGCCTGGATAGGAGATGTGCGAGGTGCAGATCTCGTCGGCGAGCTTGCGGTATTCGGGGTCGAGCCGTTCCAAGAGCGCCTTCATGTCCTTGTAGGAGAGAAGCTGCGGCAGGTTGTTGCGGATGACTTCCGAAAGATGGGTGAGCAGGACCGACATGTTGTCGGCGAAGGTGAAGTTCTCGCGCTTCAGGTCCTCGGCGAAGGTTTCGAGCACCGAATAGGCGCGCATGCCGAAGGCCGGCTCGCGGATCTCCTCGCCGGGGATTTCCGGCACGCCGCGCGTGCCGAGCAGCACCATGATCTCGCCGACGCGCATCTGGTATTCGGCGACCACCGTGCCGTGCACCTTGATTTGATAGCTCTTCGGCGGAATGGCGAAGTCGTCGGCGACGCGCACCTCCGGCACCACGAAGCCGTATTGCTGGGCGAATTTCTTGCGCATCTTCGACATACGGAACACCAGCTCCTGATGCGCCACCATCAGCCTGGTCGAAAGCTGCTTGCCGATCAGCAGCTCGATCTCGGCGGTGACCAGCGAGGCCTTAACCGAGTTCTTCTCCTCCTCGACCTTGTTGGCCTTCTCCTGCGTCTTCAGGGCCTCGGCGGCAGCACGTTCGCGGCTTTGGCGCAGCGGGATGATGTAGCCCAGGCCGGCCATGCCGCCGGCGAGCGCGAAGAAGGGGAACAGCGGCAGGCCGGGCATCAGGCCAAGGATGACCAGCAGCGAGGCCGCGACGTAGAGCGCGCGCGGATGCGCGCCGAGTTGGCCGAACACCGCCTGGTTGGCCGAGCCGCGCGTGCCGCCCTTGGAGACCAGCATGCCGGCGGCGAGCGAAACGATGAGGGCCGGGATCTGGGTGACGAGACCGTCGCCGACCGACAGCTTGATGAAGACGTCGGCCGCCTGGCCGAGGCCCATGCCGTGGCGCAGATAGCCAATGGCGATGCCGCCGACGATGTTGATGGCGGTGATGATCAGGCCGGCGATGGCGTCGCCGCGCACGAATTTGGACGCACCGTCCATCGAACCGAAGAAGGAGGATTCTTCCTCCAGTTCGCGGCGCCGCAACTGCGCCGTCTTTTCGTCGATCATGCCGGCGGAGAGATCGGCGTCGATCGACATCTGCTTGCCGGGGATGGCGTCGAGGGTGAAGCGCGCGCCGACTTCGGCGATACGGGTGGCGCCCTTGGTGATGACGATGAAGTTCACCACGATCAGGATCATGAAGACGATGAGGCCGATGACGAAGTCGCTCGACATCACCAGCTTGGAGAAGCCGGAGATGACATAGCCGGCGGCATGCGTACCCTCATTGCCGTGCGACAGGATCATGCGCGTGGTGGCGATGTTGAGCGACAGGCGCAGCATGGTGGCGATCAGCAGCACGGTCGGGAAGGACGAGAAGTCGAGCGGCCGCTGGATCCACAGCGCCACCATCAGGATCAGCACCGAAAGCGCGATCGAGAAGGCCAGGCCGATGTCGATGAGGAAGGCGGGGATCGGCAGGAACAGCACCGCCAGGATGACGACGATGCCGAGCGCGAAGAAGACGTCGCGGCCGTTCTTCGCCACCAGGCCGGACGGTAGTGTTTCGCTGATCGCCATGTCGTCCCCAAGTCAAGACCCGCCACGCACAGGGCAGGCTCTCGACCGTAATCCTCCAAGCTTGCGCGAAGGTGGGAGAGTGGCTACGGGACTTGGCCACGGGCTTGCGAAAGGATGGCACATGCTCCTGATCACCGGCACGATCCGGCTGCCAGCCGACAGTCTCGAACGGGCAAGGCCGGCGATGCAACGCATGATCCTGGCAAGCCGCGCCGAACCGGGCTGCCTTCACTATTCCTACGCGCAGGATGTGCTGGATGCCGGGCTCATTCATGTTTCGGAGGGCTGGAGCGACCGGGCCGCGCTCGAAGCGCATTTCAAGTCGGTCCATATCGCGGAATGGCGCGCGAGTTGTGGCCGAGCTCGGCATTGGCGACCGCAAGCTCACGCTTTTCGAAACGGATGGCGGCACGCCGACCTGATCGTCCGAAGCGTTACGGCTGCGCCGCGTCCGCGGTCGCGACAGCGACCAGCCAGCGCCGCACGGCGCGCTCCGCCTCGGCGGAGAGGCCGGCGGTCAACTCGCCTTCGAGCTTGTAGACGCGTTCCCGGCATTTCTTCAGCAGGGCGCGGCCGCTGTCGGAGAGGTCGAGATGCTGGATGCGGCCGTGGACGGCATGCGGCCGTCGGGTAAGTGAGCCGGCCTTTTCCAGGTTGCCGACGATCACGCTCACCGTCTGCGGCGTCAGCACGGCCAGCCGGGCAAGATCGGCATTGGACAGTCCGGGATAGGCCGAGATCATGGTAAGGGCCGCGAACTGCGCCTGGGTGACGCCGAATTCGTCCAGTGCCCGCTCCACCTTCAGGCGGTATGCGCCGGCCGCTTGGCGCAGCAGATAGCCCAGATAGCCTTGCTCGCCGCGCTTGCCCTCGCCGGCGGACGGAATGGAGGGATTCCCCTTGCGCATCATATCAGAGCTCTTATATGTTGTTCGTGCTCTGATATTATCGCATCAAGGGACGAAAGACGATGGGCTATCGTGTTTTTCTTGCCGGCGCCTCGGGCGCGATCGGCCGCCGGTTGGTGCCGCAATTGGTGGCGGCCGGTCATCAGGTGACGGCCACGACACGCCAGGCGGCAAAAACGGAAGACCTGCGCGGGCTCGGCGCCGATCCGGTGGTGGTCGATGTGTTCGACGCCAACGCGCTGCGCACTGCGGTCGTGGCAGCGAAGCCGGAGGTCGTCATCCATCAGCTCACAGACCTGCCGGCCGGGCTCGAGCCATCGAAGATGGCTGAAGCAGCCACACGCAATGCCCGCATCCGCGACGAGGGAACGCGTAACCTCGTCGCGGCGGCCAAGGCTGCCGGCGCCAAGCGGCTGATCGCGCAGAGCATCGCCTGGGTCTATGCGCCGGGCGCAGAGCCGCATGCAGAGACGGACCCGCTGGACAGCGGCGCCGAGGGTGGCCGCGCCGTCAGCGTCGGCGGCGTCATTGCGCTGGAGGCGCATGTGCTCAACGCCGCGCCGATCACCGGCATCGTGCTCCGCTACGGCCATCTCTACGGACCGGGCACCGGCGCCGAAAGCGCTGCGGGGCCGGCCGTGCATACAGATGCCGCCGCCTATGCGGCGCTGCTTGCCGTCGAGCGGGGCGCGCAGGGCGCCTTCAATGTGGCGGAGCCGAATGGCCAAATCACGATCGACAAGGCCGTCACCGAACTCGGCTGGCACGCCGGCTTTCGCCTGGCCCAGTAAACGAGGGAGTCGACCGTCATGATCGAAGACGTCTCTTCGCGAAGGCTGGCGCTGCTCGGCGTCGTCGCTATCGTCATGGGGCTGCTTGGCATGGCCATGGTCCGGGGCAACAGGGCAGCCGCCATCACTGGCGGGATGGACGCGCATATCCACATGATGGGGGCCGATGCCGGAGAAGGGGCGACGGCGCGTCCGACCACCACGGTGAAGCCGCTTTCCTGCGAAAAGCTGCCGAATGTTCCGGGGCATTCGATCACCACGGCGCTGGTCGAATTCCCGCCCAATGCCTACACGCCGCGGCATCGTCACCCCGGCTCCGTCACGGCCTTCGTCATCAAGGGAGCGCTGCGCTCGCAGATGGAAGGCAGTCCGGCGGTCACCTACACTCAGGGCCAGACCTGGTTCGAAGCGCCGGGCGCGATCCACACCTTCGCCGAGAATGCCAGCGCCACCGAGCCGGCCGAGCTGCTGGCGATCTTCGTCGCGGAAGACGATTGCGGCCCTCTCACCATCCCCGTACCTGACTAAGTTTATCAACTTGGTCGCACGAAAAGTCTTGTTTAAGGCTAATTCGCGCAACGCCAAAATGGCGCCACAAGCGGTCGGCATTGCGGTTGCCACGCATAGCCGCCGCGCGTATCACCCACGGCAGCTTTTCCTCCGCATACCGGCGAGCCGTTCCGTTGCCTGCCAGAAACGACCCACAAGTCTACGCCCGCCGGCTTCGCGCGGTGCTGATCAGCTCGATCCCCGTGCTCGAGGCGCGCGGCATCGTGATCGTGGTGATGGCCGGCGTGATCGGCATGATCGCGGGCGCGCTGGTCACCGGCATGAGCGCGCTGGTGCAAGGCATGCACTGGCTGCTGTTCGACGTGCAGCCGGGCGGCCGGCTTTCGGCGATGTTCTCGCTCGCCGATCCGACGCAGGCGATGTATCCGGCGATCGGCGGCCTATTGCTCGGCCTTTCGGTGGTCTGGCTCAGAAAGCGCAAGTTCCGCACCCCGGTCGACCCGATCGAGGCGAACGCGCTCTATGGCGGGCGCATGTCGCTCACCGACACGTTTATCATCGTGGCGCAGACGATGATCTCCAGCGGCTTCGGCGCCTCGGTCGGCTTGGAAGCCGGCTACACGCAGATCGGCTCCGGCATCGCTTCCAGGCTGGCGCGGGCGTTCCACCTGCGCCGCAACGACATCCGCATCCTGGTCGGCTGCGGCGCGGGCGGCGCGATCGCCGCCGCCTTCGACGCTCCGCTGACCGGCGCCTTCTACGGTTTCGAGCTGGTCATCGGCATCTACTCCGTCGCCAATGTGGCGCCGGTGATGACGGCGGCGATCTGCGCTTCGCTGACGGCGGAAATGTTCGGGGGCGTGCCGTTCCCGCTGGAATTGTCGGGTTTGCCGAATTTGACCCCCAGCGAATATGTGCCGTTCCTGCTTCTGGGGCTACTCGGCGGAGCGGCCTCGATCGCCATCATGCATCTGGTGAGCATCGTCGAGCGCCTCTTCGTGCGGTTGTCGATCGACGCTTCGATCAGGCCCTTCATCGGCGGCATTTTCGTCGGCCTGCTCGGGTTGGTCACGCCGCAAGTGCTCTCCAGCGGGCATGGCGCGTTGCATCGCGAATTCGCCATGAACTACGCGCTGCCGGTGGTGGCGAGCGTCTTCGTGCTGAAGCTGGCCGCCTCGGCCATCTCGCTCGGCTCCGGCTTCCGCGGCGGCCTGTTCTTCGCCTCGCTGTTCCTGGGAGCTCTGCTCGGCAAGGTCTTCGCCGGTGTCATGGCAATGACCGCGCCGTCGGCCGGCATCGATCCGGCGGTCGCCGCCGTCGTCGGCATGACCTCGCTTGCGGTCGGCGTCGTCGGCGGTCCGCTGACCATGACGTTCCTGGCGCTGGAATCGACCCGCGACCTGACGCTCACCGGCGTGGTGCTGGCGGCCTCGATCATGTCGGCGATCCTGGTGCGTGAAACCTTCGGCTACTCCTTCTCGACCTGGCGCTTCCATCTGCGCGGCGAGACGATCCGCAGCGCGCACGACGTCGGCTGGATGCGCAGCCTCACCGTCGGCACGATGATGCGCAAGGATGTCCGCACCATCCCCGCCTCGACCACGCTTGCCGAATTCCGCAAGGAGGTCCCGCTCGGCTCCGGACAGCGCGTCATCGCCGTCGAGCAGGCCGACCAATATGTCGGCATGCTGCTGGTGCCCGAACTGCACAGCGATCGCTCCGACGACGATACGCCGGTGAGCGCGCTGGCCCAATTCAAGGATGCGGTGCTGGTGCCATCGATGAACGTCCAGACCGCGGCCGAGACCTTCCAGCGCACCGGAGCGGAAGAGTTGGCGGTGGTCGAAGATTTCGACGAGCGCATCGTTCTCGGCCTGCTCACCGAAAGCCATCTGATGCGCCGATATGCCGAAGAACTCGACAAGGCGCGCCGCGACCTGTCGGGCGAAGGCTGACCCGCTACCGCTGCACGAAGAACTGCTCATCGATCGTTCGGTCGACTGGCCCAGCTGAGGGCCGGTTTTGGCCGGATGCTCGCTGCTTGCTATTTGTACAGTGTCACTGTACAAACTGTGCAGTGGAGAACAAATGAGATGCCCAAGGCTTCCCATAAGAGCCAGGCTTCAAACGGGAACAAGAACGGTTTGGTCGCGACAGCCGCCCAAGAAGTGCTGGGCATGCGTCTCAAGAACCTTCGCCTTGCCCGCCGGCTTTCCTTGCGCGACCTCGCCGAGGCGACCGGCACCAGTGCCAGCTTCATCAGCCAGCTCGAACGCGGTCTGACTGGCGCCAGCACGGCGTCGCTCAACCAGATGGCTTCGGCGCTCGGCGTCAGCGTCGCGCTGCTCTTCGCGGAGAGCACGGCTCAAGATCACCACGGCGTGCTCAGGCGCAGCGAACGCCCAAGCCTGCCGCCCAGCGACGGCTGCCGCAAGATGCTGCTTTCGCGGCCGCCGCTGAGCGACATGGAGGTCTATGTCGGCGAGTTCGAGATCGGCGGCTCGACCGGCCCCGACCAATACACGCATGGCGACGCGCATGAGATGCTGATCGTGCTGCGCGGCGTCGTCGAGGTCTTCCTAGGCGAGGCGCGCCATGTGCTCGAAGAGGGCGACAGCGTCGAATACACGACGTCCACCCCGCATCGCACGGAGAACATCGGCAGCGGCCGGGCCGAAGTGATGTGGATCATCGCGCCGCCGACCTCGGCGCGCGCCGAGCTCGATCAATACACGACCTGGAAACCGCCTGCCGCCAGGTGATCGACCAAACCGCGGGCATCAATGGGAGAGTTATCGTTATGCTGAAATCGAGATATGGCATCGGCGCCGTTCTGGCGCTTGGGGTTCTGACCGGCGCCGCCTTCGCGCAGGACAAGCCCGTGGCTGGCGAGGTGAAGGAAGGCTCGCTCAAAGGCAAGACCCTGACCTTCGTCTCCTATGGCGGCATCTACCAGGACGGCCAGGTGGCGGCGCTGAAGGAGTTCGTCGACAAGTCCGGCGTCAAGCTGCTCAATGACGGTCCGACCGAGATCGCCAAGCTGCAAGCGCAGGTCGAATCCGGCAATGTCACCTGGGACGTCGTCGATACGGACGACCTGCCGCCTTACGTCTATTGCGGCAAGCTGTTCCAGAAGCTCGATCTCTCCAAGCTCGACGTCTCGAAGATCCCGGAAGGCCAGGTCGGCGAATGCTCGGTGCCGGCGATGAACTACGGCGTCGTGCTGATGTACAACAAGGAGAAGTACAAGGATAATCCGCCCAAGAGCTGGGCCGACTTCTTCGACACCGAGAAATTCCCGGGCGTGCGCGGCATCGACGGCTCCGGCAGCCCGACCGGCGGCCTGCTCGAACAGGCCTTCAAATATGCGGGCGGCGATCCGAAGGCGATGACCGTGGCCGATATCGACAAGGCCATCGACGTGGTCCGCAAGCTCGGCCCCGATACCATCTTCTGGAAGACGGGCGCCGAATCGCAGCAGCTCGCTGAATCCGGCGAGGCCGACATGCTGATGATGTGGACCGGCCGCGCCATGACCGCGGTCAAGAACGGCGCAAAATACGCGCCGGCCTGGCAGGATTGGCTGGTGGTGATGGACCAGATGACGATCCCGGTCGGCGTCAAGGACACGGATGCCGCGTACGCGCTGCTCAACGCCTATCTCGGCAAGAATGCCCAGGAGATCCTGACGGAGAAGACGTCCTACACGCCGATCAACAGCGAGGCGCAGCCCAAGGTCGACGCTTCCGTCGCCGCCTTCCTGACCAACACGCCGGAGCGCCAGAAGCAGGGCTACAAGCAGAACTTCAAGTTCTGGGTGCCGAACTTCGCCGTGGCGCAGGAAAAGTGGTCTGCGCTGATGGCCGGCAACTGACCGGCTGAGAGAAGGCAAAGACCCGTGAGCGCGCTCGAACCGACGACGCCTTCTGCCCGGCAAAGGGCGGGCTGGGCATGGCGGCCGTACGCGCTCACGCTGCCGGCGCTTATCCTGCTGGTGGCCGTGATCGGCTATCCGCTGCTCACAATCGTGCTGCGGAGCCTGTCGGAGCCGCAATGGGGGCTGCAGAACTACGCCTGGTTCTTCGGCGCGCCGGTCAATCTGACGGTGCTCCAGCGCACCTTCACCATCTCGGCCTGGGTGACCGTGGTCTGCGTGCTCTGCGCTTATCCTTACGCCTATCTGATGACCGCGGTCGGGCCGCGCGTGCGGCTCGTCCTGGTGCTTTGCGTCTTGATCCCGTTCTGGGTGAGCGGCGTGGTTCGCACGCTCTCCTGGGTGATCCTGCTGCAGGATTCGGGCGTCATCAATTCGCTGCTGAGATCAGCCGGCTTCGACGGCGTCCGGCTGATCCGCACCCAGACGGGCGTGGTGATCGGCATGGCGCAGGTGCTTTTGCCTTTCATGATCCTGCCGCTCTATTCCGTGATGAAGACCATAGATCTCAGGCTGGTACAGGCGGCGCGAAGCCTTGGCGCGCGGCCGTCGCGCGCTTTCTTCACCGTCTATCTGCCGCTGTCGCTGCCGGGCGTCTATGCCGGCGCGATCATCGTCTTCATCCTGGCGCTGGGCTTCTACATCACGCCGGCGCTGCTCGGCGGACCGCGCTCGACCATGCTGTCGACACTGGTGCAGACGCAGGTGCTCAGCCTGCTGCAATGGGGTCGCGGCGGCGCCATGGGCGTGGTGCTTCTGATCGCGACCTTCGTCTTGCTGGCGCTGGCGGCACCGGTCATGCGGTCCAGGCATCGCGAGGCGGGACGACGCTGATGGAGATGAAGCCGCTCACCCGCGTTATCCTTGGGCTTGTCTGCCTGCTCGTCGCGATCTGGTTGGTGGCGCCAACGCTGGTCGTCGTGCCGATGTCGTTCAACGAGAACAAGTCGCTCGCTTTCCCGCCGCAGGGCTTTTCCTGGCAATGGTACCAGAACTTCGCCACCAATCCGGAATGGTCGACCAGCTTCCTCAACTCGCTCAAGGTCGCTTCGCTGGTGGCGGTGCTGGCGACGGTGCTCGGCACGCTCGCCGCCTTCGGCCTCGACCGGATGAAAGCGCGGCCGGCCAATCTCTTGCGCATGCTGATGCTGACGCCAATGGTGGTGCCGGGCGTGGTTCTGGCCATCGGCATCTATGCCGTCTATCTCGACGCGCAACTCGTCGGCACGCTGACGGGCTTCGTGCTTGCGCACACCATCCTCGCGCTGCCCTTCGTGCTGATCGCGGTCTCGGCCAATCTCGAAGTGTTCGACAGGCGGCTTGAGACGGCGGCGGCAAGTCTCGGCGCCGGCGCGCTGACCACGTTCCGCACAGTGACGCTGCCGCTGATCCTGCCCGGCATCCTGTCCGGCCTGCTGTTCGCCTTCGCCACGTCCTTCGACGAGATCGTGGTATCGCTCTTCATCACCAACCCCTATCTCAAGACGTTGCCGGTGCAGATATTTTCCTCGATCACGCGCGATGCCGACCCGACGGTCGCGGCCGTCGGCACCATCCTGTTATGCGCCACCACGATCCTGATCGGCGGCGGCATGCTCCTCCTTGGCCGCGAGCGGAAGGGACGCCTATGAACCCGAGGGCGGAAAATCGTGGCGCCGCGATTGATCTCGACACGGTCAGCAAGGCCTACGGCGCCTTCAAGGCGTTGGACGGTGTTTCGCTTAGGATCGAGCCCGGCGAGTTCATGACGCTGCTCGGACCGAGCGGCTCGGGCAAGACGACGACGCTCAACGTCATCGCCGGTTTCACCGATGTGACCAGCGGCAAGCTGCTGGTCGGGGGGAAGAGCGTGGTCGGCGTGCCGGCGCACAGGCGCAATATCGGCGTCGTCTTCCAGCATTACGCGCTGTTTCCACACATGACCGTCGGGCGCAACGTCGCCTATCCGCTGACGTTGCGCGGCGTCGCGCAGGATGAGCGCAAGGCCCGCGTCGCGAAAGCACTCGACATGGTCAAGATGGGCGACTTCGCGCATCGCTATCCGAGCGAGCTGTCCGGCGGCCAGCAGCAGCGCGTTGCGCTGGCGCGCGCCATCGTCTTCGATCCGCCGCTGCTCTTGATGGACGAACCGCTCGGCGCGCTCGACAAGAAGCTGCGCGAATGGCTGCAGCTCGAGATCAAGCGCATCCACCGCGAGCTTGGCACCACCTTCGTCTATGTCACGCACGACCAGGAAGAGGCGCTGGTGCTGTCGGACCGGATCGCCGTGTTCAATCGCGGGCGCATCGAGCAGGTCGGCACCGGCCGCCAGCTCTATGACGAGCCGGCGACCTTGTTCGTCGGCCGCTTCATCGGCGATTCCACCGTGCTGCGCGGCGAGGTGAAGAGCGACGGCACAAGCACGGCGCTGACCATCGCCGGTGAGACGGTCAGCGCGCCGCGCCGGCTCGCGGGCGAAGCCAATCCGGTCATGCTGCTGCGGCCGGAGAAACTCGCCATCCGCCGGCCGGGGCATGATGCCGGCGGCACGAACCGGCTGTCGGGAACAATCGCCGAGGCGATCTATCTCGGTTCGGGCTCGAAATACGAAGTGAAGCTCGGCGACGGCTCGACCGCGATCGTGCGTTCGCCGCTCGCCGGCGAAAGCTTCGGCCTCGGCGAGAAGGTCGAGCTGTGCTTCGACGGCGCCGATGCGAAACTTCTGCCCGACGACAGCACGGCCGACATGACGCTCACCTGATCTCTTTTCACCGGTTCCCCTGGAAATCATTCCATGCAAGTCAAGCGCAACGGCGATATCTCGTTCTGGTATGCGGATCTGGGTCATATCCCCGCGCCACGCCCACCTTTGGCGGGCGACACCGAGGCGGATGTCGCGATCGTCGGCGCCGGCTACACCGGGCTGTGGACCGCCTACTACCTGAAGAAGGCCAGGCCGTCGCTGCGTATCGTGCTGCTCGAGCGGGAGTTTGCCGGCTTCGGCGCCTCGGGGCGCAATGGCGGCTGGCTGTCGGGCGGCTTCGGCTGGTCGCGCGAGAAATATCTGAAGACCTCGACCCGGCAAGGCGTCACCGCCATGCAGAAGGCGATGGCCGGCTGTGTCGACGAGGTGATCCGGGTGGCGACGGAAGAAGGCATCGACGCCGATATCCGCCGCGTCGACAATCTGACGGTTGCCACCAATCCGGCGCAGTTGGAGCGCGTGCGTGAGGAATGCGAGACGATCCGCTCCTGGGATGCCGATCCCGAACGCATCGAGCTGCTTGACGCCGAGGCGACACGGGCGCGCATCAACATCCGGAATGTGATGGGCGGCTTCGTCATCCACGGCCAGGCGCGCGTCCAGCCGGCCAAGCTGGTGCGCGGGCTCGCGGCGGCGGTCGAGCGTCTCGGCGTTTCGATCTACGAGAAGACGACGGTCACCGCCATTGCCAAGGGCGTCGTGACCACGGATCGCGGCACGGTGCGGGCGGAAACGATCATCCGCGCCACCGAAGGGTTCACCGCCGGCATCCCTGGCGAGGAGCGGACCTGGCTGGCGCTCAACAGCGCGCAGATCGTCACCGAACCGCTGTCGGAAGAGCTTTGGCGCAAGATCGGCTGGGAGGGGCACGAGCTGCTCGGCAATGCCGCGCATGCCTATTGCTACGCCCAGCGCACGCGCGAGGGGCGCATCACCATGGGCGGACGCGGTGTGCCTTATCGCTACGGCTCGCGCACCGACGTCAACGGGCAGACGCAGCAGGCGACGATCGACCAGCTGCATACGATCTTGACGACGCTCCTGCCGCAGACGGCTGGGTCTCGCATCGACCACGCCTGGTGCGGCGTGCTCGGCGTGCCGCGCGACTGGTGCACGACAGTAGGCCTCGATCCCAAAACGCGCATCGGCTGGGCCGGCGGCTATGTCGGACTCGGCGTGTCGAGCTCCAACCTGTCGGGGCGCACGCTCGCCGATCTGGTGCTTGGCGAGAACACCGAACTGACGCAGCTGCCCTGGGTCAACCGCAAGGTGCGGCCCTGGGAGCCGGAGCCATTCCGCTGGCTGGGCGTCCATTCGATGTATCAGCTCTACCGCATCGCCGATAACCGCGAGGCCGCCGGGCTCCATCACACCTCGAAACTGGCCGCTCTCGCCGATGGCATCACCGGCCATTAGCGGTTCGTAGGGCCCACCAACTGTTCCGTTTTCGCGCAGTTCCAGACTGCGGGAATTGCCCTGATGCATGGAGACCAGCTTGATCGACCTTTCGACTTTCCGCGACCTCGCCAAGGCCGAGATCGGCGCCTTTTCACCGAAGCCAACCTCGATCGAAGGGGATCAGCTGGAGGCTGCGCGATCCTTCTTCCAGTCGCCGGACGGCAGCGTCGACATCGGCATCTGGGAATGCACGCCCGGCCGCTTCACCGCCGACCGCACGAACTCGTCGGAGATCTGCCACATCATCTCCGGTCGCGTGGAAGTGGGCCGTGCCGATGGCGAGATGCGCGAACTGGGGCCGGGCGACCTTCTCGTCCTGCCGCAGGGATGGAGGGGCGAGTGGCGCATTCACGAGACCACGCGCAAGCTCTACATGATCCAAAGCGCCAGCTGAGCGCCTATTCCTTGACGGATGCCGTTCGCCTGAAGCACTGCGCTTCGGGCGATGTATAATCAGTGATCGATCGGGCCTTTCGGCGAGACGAGCGTCGTGCCCGCGGTGGTCGGGCGCTCGATCATGCGGCGCACGCGCGGCGGGTTCTCGCCGCTGTGCAGTGCGCGGATGCGCTCGCCGACCACGGCGTCGGCGTGGGTGGCGCGCCGGTTGTGGCGGATATACTCGACCCAGGTCGGCGTGTGGTAGTGCTCGATCCACACCGACGGATTTTCGAGATCCCGCGCAAGCGTCCAGTTGCGGGCGCCGTCACGGCGGCGGATGCGGCCGCGCTCAGCCATGGTCGCCAGGAATTCCGGCACGTCCTCTTCGCGGATGATGTACTCGATCATGATGGCGATCGGGCCGCTGCGTGGCTTGAGATCGAGCGACAGCATCGGCTCCTTGAAGCGGTTGAGCGGATCGAGGTTGAGGACCGTCTGCTTCGGCAATGGCAGGAAGAAACCGATTGCCGCGCCGGCAAGCATGGCGATCGCCGCCGCGATCAGCGCAATCTCGGCGCCATGCGCGTCGGCGACCACGCCCCAGATCCAGCTGCCCAGCGCGATGCCGCCGAAAGTCGCGGTCTGGTAGATCGACAACACGCGGCCGACCACCCAGCGTGGCGTCGACATCTGCACCGTGACGTTGAAGTGCGAGAGCGCGATCACCCAGCAGGCGCCGCCGATGAGCAGGCCCGCGGATGTCTGCCAGCCATTGCGGCTGACGGCGGCGTTGAGGGCGCAGAGCGCGAAGCCGGCAAAGGCCATGCGCACCATCACCTCGCTCGACAGCAACTGCCTGAGCCGCACGCTGATCAGCGCGCCGCCGACCGCGCCGATGCCGAAGGCGCCGAGCATGATGCCGTAGGTCAGCGCATCGCCCTTGACGACGTCGCGCGCCACCAGGGGAAGAAGCGCCAGCACCGCGCCGGCGCTGAAGCCGAAGGCCAAGCCGCGGACCAGCACCTTGGCGATGTTGGGCGACATGGCGACGTAGCGCAGGCCGGCGCCCATCGCGGCACCGAGCGACTCGCGCGGCAGGGTTTGCTCGGGCAGTGCCGGCTTCCAGCGGGCCAGCACCACGATCAGGCCGATATAGCTGATCGCGTTCGCGGCGAAGGCGGCAGCCGCACCCGCGGCGGCGACGATGACGCCGCCGATGGCCGGGCCGACGCTGCGGGTGATGTTGAAGCCGAGCGAATTGAGCGCGACCGCCGCCGGCACCTTGGCGCGCGGCACCATGTCGCCGACCGAGGCCTGCCATGACGGGCTGTTCAGCGCCGTGCCGCTGTCGATCAGGAAGGTGAAGGCCAGCAGCGTCCAGGGCGTCATCCAGCCTTGCCAGGTGAACAAGGTGAGCAGCGCCGAGACGACCAGCATGAAGGTCTGCGCCACCAGCATCACCTTGCGGCGGTTGAAGCTGTCGGCAATCGCGCCGGCGACGAGCGCGAACAGCATGATCGGCAAGGTTGTCGAGGACTGGACCAGCGCCACCTGGTAGGGCGATGTGGCGATCGTGGTCATCATCCAGGCGGCGCCGACGCCCTGGATCAGGCCGCCGAAATTCGACACCAGGCTGGCCGACCAGACGGCGCGGAAGATGCCGTGCCGGAACGGCGCCAGCGCGGAGACGCGTTCGCTTTCCGGCTCGTCGTCGATCATGGTTGCGCCTTCGTCCGCTTAGAGGCTTGCCGCGCCCGCAGGGACGGCGACTCGCCAAAGAGTGCGACCCAACAACAAGATGGCAAAGGCGAAAATGCGTCGGCGAAGCTTTAAACCAAGCATCTCGCCCGTCTGGACCAAAATTTCGCTTTTCGCAGCTTCAACGCCAGCCAGACCTGGGCCTCGCCGCTCCTGCAAAGCCCAAGCGCATGGTGACGAGGCCTCAGAAACCGTGTTCGATGCGCTCGAAGATGACGTTGGTGAAGGCCGAGATCTGGCTGCCGATGAACGGGCCGGTCAGCGCCACCACAAGCATGATGGCGACGATCTTCGGCACGAAGGTCAGCGTGATTTCCTGGATCTGGGTCAACGCCTGGATCAGCGCGATGCCGATGCCGACCACCATCGCCACGAGCACCACCGGCGCTGACGCGGTGAGGACCGTCCACACCGCGTACTGGACGATATCGAGGGCGTCGGCCTCGTTCATGGCTGCAGCTGCGCGAAACCGGTTACGCGGCCGGCTTGATCGACACGCCGGCGCCGACCGGGACCTGGGTGCCGTCCTGCAGCACGGCGATCAGGCCGCTGCTGGAGAGCGTCACCGAAGCCACCGTGCCGGTGGTCTTGCCGTCGGCCGAGGTGATCGAGCGGCCGATCAGCGCGTCGGCCTGCGACAAGGCCGAGGACTGCATGATCTGGTCGAGCTTGGTGTTGGTCTGCACCGACTGCTCGACCTGTGAGAAGGTCGCGAGCTGAGCGACGTATTGCGTCGAATCCATCGGCTTGGTCGGATCCTGGTTCTTCATCTCGGCGATCAGGAGCTTCAGGAACGACTGGTAGTCCACCGCCGTCTTCGAGGTCTGCTGGCTGGCCTGGTTGGCGCCAACCGGGATCGTTGTCGTCATGTCGACGGCCATCTTATGCTCCTACAGCCAGTGCGCGCGGCACTTCGGGAATGTCGTCATTGCCTTCGAGCGCCTTGCGCTCGAGCGGATAAAGCGCGCGGATCGCTTTCAGCGCCTCATAGATCTCGTCCTCGCCAACCATGCGGTCGATCTGCTTCAGGCTGTTGCAGATATCCTGGTTGTCGAAGCTCGCGATCAGCATCGGCAGCGAGCGGCGGAACATGTCACGCGCCTCCGCGGCCCCCGCCGGGTTGATCAGCATGATCTGCACGATGAAATAAAGCTGCCTGAGCGGCGTCGAGGCCTGGTCGGCCTGGATGACGTGGCTTTCGAGCAGGAACTGCACATCGTTCATCAGCTCGATGGTGACCTTGCGGTCGACGCGGATGACCGCGCCGTTGATGTAGATCTTCTCGTTGGGCTTCAGCGAGATCTTCAGCGTGTTGGTCATTGGATGCCATCTCGGATGATCTGGGAGACCTCGATCAATCCTTCGAAATTGTTGGTGCGACCCTGGCGGATGTCCTCCGTCTCGCGCAGCAGCCACAAGCCGATGGAGATCAGGTTGGCGCGCAGCTCCTTGGGCAGCGCGTTGTCGCTGGAGCCGAGATCCTCGACGAAGGTGGTCCAGATGCGGTTGGTGAAATGCAGCGCTTCGACCGCCTCCATCGAATCGGTGCCGACAGCGGCTGCCGCCGCCAGCATGTCGATCGAGCGGGTGAGCAGCTGCCGCTCCCGGTCCTTGGCATCGGCGACGGAGTCGGTCTGGATGTCGGCGTAGGAGAATTGATACATCGTCGGCGCTCTGGCGTTCCGGTTTGCGAGTTCAAGTCAGATAGTTGAGCAGGCTGAGCTGCTGCAGACGCGCGGTCAAGGCGAAGGACGTCTCGATATGCTGCGTCAGATCGGCGACGCGGGTCGCGGCTTCCGCCGGATCGACGCCCTCGAGATCGACGATATGCTTCTCGAAGAGGTCGACTTGGGTCTTCATCCGGTCGCTCGCATCGGACACGCGCTGCTGGGCGATGCCTGTCTCGGCCCGCAGCTGGGTGATGCCGCCGACGGCTTCGCCGACCAGCGTCTGGGCGCGGCTGACGACCGCGTTCTGCGCGGCCTCGCTGATGCTGCCGGTCATCATGCTGCTGACCATGGCGGCCGCCATGGCGAGCTTGCGGATGCCTTGCTCGTTGGCGCTGACCGAGGTCTGGGTGGTCTCGTTGAGCGAGATGCGGCTGGTGATCTGCTCGTCGGTGGCGCTCGACCAGTTGGTCTGCCAGCCGGCGCCCAGGAATTGCGGCTCGACCTTTGTGGTGATGAAGTCGTCCATCTGCGCGGCGGTGATGTTGGCTGCCGCCGGATCCGTCTGGGTAAATCCGAAATAGCTCGAAAAGGCGGCATCGAAGGCAGCCTTGGCCGGCGAGCCGGCCGCGTTGAAGTCGTCGATCGGCTTGACGTCGGTGTTGGTGCCGGCAAACAGATATTCGCCGTTGACGCTGGTGTTGAGGATGCCCGTCATCTGCTGCAGCGCCGAGGCGCCGGCGGTCTGCAGGATGCTGGTCGAGGAGTCGCCCGAAACGCCGCTGGTCAGCGCCGACAGGAAGCTCTGGGCGGTGTCGGCGATCTGGCCGAGCGAATCCTGGGTCGATGTCAGGCGCGCCGAGACGAGCGCGTTGGAATCGACGATGCCGTTCAGCCGGTCGAGATCGCGCTGGAAGGTGACGGCCTGGGTCGTGCGGCTGCCGAGCGCCAGGCCGACATCCGCGACCGTGCCGGTGTCGGATTCCTTCGTCGCCTTAACGAGCTCCGCCTGCATCTTCGCCTGCTGGTAACGCAGCGCGTTGGAAATGGCGGCCGAGGAAACGCCTGTCGCTTTCATGAATTATCCCACCGCGCTCATCAGGGCGTCCAGCATGTCGCTTACCGTCTTCATCATATGCGCCGAGGCCTGGTAGGTGTGCTCGAGGTCGAGGAGCAGGGACATCTCCTGGTCGACATTGACCCCGGTGTCATTGGACAGCGCCTCGGCCGTGCGCGCCGCGAGCGCCTGCTTGCTGTCGGCATTGGTCGAGGCCTGCTGGCGCACGCCTTCGAACCAGCCGATGGCATTGGCCGCATAGTCGGAGACGCCCGAGCTGACGGTGATGCCGGCCGAGCTGTCGAAAGCCATCGGCTGATCGAGCTTGTTGCCGTAGCCGATCAGAAGGTCGGCATAGGATGCTCCACCGCCGGTGTTGGCGACATAGGCCACGCCGTTGGCGCCGCCGTCGCGCAGCAGCGCGGGATTGCCGCCGGCGCTCGGATCGAAGGCGGCGTTGATGCTGATCGTGCCGGCGAGTCCGTCGACCAGCGTGCCGGCAGCCGGAATCGCCGGAGCGCCGGACCATGTGAACAGGCCTGTCGCATTGGGCTGCGACGACGAGGTTTCGGCAAACGCTGTAATGAGGCCGCGTGCGATCTCGTCGAGCTGGCTCTGCATGGTCGAGGCGACGCCGTCGCGCAGCTTCAGAAGGCCCGCAAGCTTGCCGTCGGCGGTGGTGTTGTCGACAGTGCCGGCCGAGACCGGCACGTTGTCGATGTAGATCGTGTTGCCGGCGGTGCCGGCCGAATAGCCGGACGACGGCGTGAAGGTAACCGAGCGCGGCACGGTCTCGAACAGCGTCGTGCCGTCCTTGGTGGTGATGACCATGTCGTTGTCGCCGCGCGTGAAGGTCGAGACCGGGACATATTCCGATATCTTCTTCAAAATAGCGTCGCGCTGATCGAGCGCGTCGGAGACGTCGGTGCCGGAACGGGTGCCCGAGATGACCGCCTTGTCGGCGTCCTGGAACTGGCTGAGAAGAGAGTTGAGATCGTCGACGGCGGTGGCGATCTGGCTGTCCGCTTGGGTGCGGAAATCCTGGATCGCCTGGGTGCCGCTGTTCAGCGAATTCACCACCTGCTTGGCGGCGTCGACGACGCTGGTGCCGAGGTTCTGGTTCGACGGCGTGGTGGCGTAGAGCTGCAAGGCTTTCTGCAGGTTGGCGATCGCGGTGGAGGGGGACGACGCATTGTCGACCCCGTTCACCGACAGATCGAGCTGATCCATGCCGTCGTAAAGCGCGCTCTGGCCGCTCCATGCCGACAGCGCCGACAGGTTCTGCCGGAACAGGAGGTCATTGGCGGCGCGCTGGATTTCCACCGCCCGGGCGCCAGGCGCCGTGCTGGTCACCACGGCGATGCGGCGGGTGTAGTCCGGGTTCGACGCATCGGCCACATTGCGCGATACGACGCTTGTTTGCTTGGACGTGGCCAGAAGCGCCGACTGGGCAATGCTTAGTGCGGAGGAAAGCGACATGCTGATCTTTCACGGGCCGCGCCCGTCGTTTATCTCTTCAGGTTGACGAGGACGTCCATCAGGTCCGAACCGGTCTGGAAGACCTTGGAATTGGCGGTGTAGCTGCGCTGCGCCGCAATCATGTTGGTCAGTTCCTCGGCGATGTCGACATTGGAGTTCTCAAGTGCGCCGGAGACGATGGAGCCGAGCTTGCCCTCGTTGGCAAAGCCGATGTGAACGGCGCCGGAGTCGGTGCTCTCCACATAGACATTGCCGGGCATGGCTGTGAGGTTGTCAGGGCTCTGAACGTCGGCGAGCGGGATCTTGTAAAGCGCCTTGGTCGAGCCGTCCGCGAACTGCGCGTAGATGACGCCGTCCTGACCGATCTGCACCTTCTGGATGGAACTCGGCGCGTTGCCGTTGACCTTGGCGTCGGCGACAGTGAAGCCGGTGCCGAGCTGGGTCACCTTGGAAAGATCGAGGTTCAGCGTCGAGCCGCCCGGCACGGTGAAGGAGATGCTGTCGGTCGCGCCGGTGAGCTTGCCGGTGGTGGTGTCGAAGGTGAGGTTCGTCGATGCGAGCGCGCCGCCGGCGTAGGGGAAGGAGGTGCCGGGCGTCGCCTTCGACTGATCGAAGACCGAGACTTCCCAGGTGCCGGCGCCGGTGTTGGTGAAATAGACGTCGAGCAGCTTCTTGTTGCCGAGATTGTCATAGGCGACCAGCGAGGTCTTGGACGTGTACTCGGCCGAAGCGCTGTTGGTGGAGGGCAGGCTGCCGGCAGCGACCGGAGTGGCGCCTGCCGGCAGGTTGCCGCTGAAGATACCTTCCGTGCTTGGCGCCGCCGTCATCTCCTGGTCGGAGATCTGCACCGGCACCAGGCCTTCGAAGCCGTTGGCGGTCGCGGCCGGATCGCCATTGGCGTAGCTGTAGGCCATGAGCTGGTAGCCGGCGGCATTGACCAGCCGACCTTGCGCATCCGGGACGAAGGAGCCGGCGCGGGTCAGATAGGGCGTGCCGCTGGCGTCCTGAACGACGAAGAAGCCATCGCCGTTGACTGCAAGATCCGACACCGAGGTGGTGTAGGTCATGACGCCTTGCGTGCTGATGGCCGAGCGGATCGTCGTCGTCACGCCGCCGGAATTATAGGCGCCGCCGGTACCGGGCATGATCAGTGACGAGAACTCGGCCGAAGAGCGCTTGTAGCCGGTGGTGTCAGAGTTGGCGATGTTGTCGGCTACCGCGGACAAGCGGTTGGCCTGCGCGTTCATACCGGAAACGCCGGTCCGCATCATTCCGTAGAGGCTCATCGATGGATCTCCGCAGTGCCTGGGTAGGAGGCCATGAAATTATGCCTCGTGTCTTGTGCGAGGCTGGCGCGGGATGTGCCTTTCGAGTCCCATCAAAACACCAGCCGGTAGCCGAGGAACCTCTTGGAATCGATCGGGTCGTGGCCGAGCTTCTCACGCAGCTTCTTGCGCAGCTTCGAGATGTGGCTCTCCACCACGTTCTCCTCGACCTCTTCGTCGAAGATGCCGTAGATGGCGTTGAAGACCTGCGTCTTGGTCACGCGCCGGCCGCGGTTGCTGGCCAGATATTCCAGAATGCGCCGCTCGCGCCGCGGCAGCGGCAGCGGTTCGCCGTCGATCTCCGGATCGCGGCCGTCCATGAAGATGCGCATCGCGCCAACCTCGGTGTAGGCGGCTTCTTCGGAGCCGCGGCGGCGGATGGCGGTGATGCGGGCGAGAATCTCGCGGATATGGACAGGCTTGCGGACGACATCGTCGACGCCGCTTTCGAACAGCCGCAACGTATGTTCGAGCGAGTGCTGTTCGCTGAGCGCGATCACCGGCGCGCCGGTGCGGTCGCGGATCTGGCGCGGTGATATCGCGCCGTCGCGGCAGTCGCCGATGAGAAAGGCCCTGACGGATCTGAGATCGGTGTCGGCGGCGGAACTCACCCATTCGCCGAATTCGCCTGGCGCGAAGCCGGCCGTGGCCACTCCCTCGCGATCGAAAAGTGAGGAGTAGCCCTCTGTCACGAGCTCTCGCTCGTCAACGATCACGATCATCGGCCCGCCCTCCGAATCAAATTCACTTGCCCCGTGCGGAAAGGGGTACCCGGCCGGGCGAATCCTGAAAAACCATCATTTCTTGTAGCTATTTTCTTGGGAGTTTTTCGGGAGGCGTAATAAAGGCGGTTGAGCAGGTGTATTCGCGCCGATCTGTCGGCTGACGATATTGGCACCGGAGCGTATGTCGGCCACGGTCGATCGGCGTTTGAGCGCGCTCAACTACTGATTGCAGAAAGCGCTGGCATTCGGCGTCCATTTACCGAAGCCGGTGGCGACCATGTTGGCGATGACGCGGCAGACATAGACCTTCTGCGCCGGGTCGTTGTCGGGGCCGGCATGATAGCGGGCGACGGCCATCGACCAGGTCATGTGCCTGGCATGCAGGCTTGCCAGGAAGCGTGCCGCGTAGTCGACATTTTGATGCGGGTCGAGCATGTCCTCGACGCTGCGGAAATGATCGCCATGATAGTGTTGGTTGATCTGCATGCAGCCGAGATCGATCAGTACCTTGCCTTCACGACGGGCATTCTCGAAGGTCGCCAGAGCCTCGTCGCGGCTATGCGGGAAGACAGCTTTCCCTTCTATGTTCAATGCGTTAGGCTGAAGGCTGCCTTTCTTTCCGGTCTCTGTCAGGCCGACCGCATAAAGAATGCCGGCCGGCACGCCGTAGCGGTCCGCGGCGCGCAGGATCTCCGGCTCGCAGGGATTGCCGGCGGCGCCGGCCGCTCCGACGGCAAGGCTAGATATACATATCGTCGTCAGCACGCTCGCGAAGAGGCGAAGCGGCGCGAGCGAATTCCTGTGCGCCATGGCCATCGTTCCTTCCCGGTTGCCGCTCGCCGCCAGCGCTGTTGCCGCCCGAGTTCCCGGGCTGGAATGAAGGCTGGTCGCGGCCAGTCGACATCGGCATGGCGCTGGTCGCGTCGGTGCGGCCGGCCGCATGTACTGCTATCGAGGGTTGCAGGATCGTCACCTTGTCGACATCGAAGCCGAGGCTGCGCATGGACTTGACGATGGCGTCGCTGTCGGCGGTGAGACGGCGGTATGCCTCGTGTGTCTCGGGCTTCATCTCAATCGAAAGTTGCTCGCCCGAGAGTCGCAGGCTGGCGGTGACCGATCCAAGCTCGGAAGGGTGGAGCTCGATCTTCAGCACATGTGTCGGAACGGCAACAGAATTGGTCGTCTGCAAGCCCGCCGAGGCGCTTGCAAAGGCCTGCTGAACACTCTTGTCGGAGGCAAGCGCTTCAATCAGCGCCGATGCCGTCTGGCCGATCGGGTTCTGCGCCGGAGCCGGGTAGCTCTGCTGGCTGACGACCTCCATGCGTGGAGCGGAAGAAGACGGCTTGGCCGGCGTCTGCTGCGTGGCCTGCGATTGTTGCGAAGCCTTGGAGGCGGAAGCCGGCCGCCAGCCTCGCGGCGCTTCCGGGCTGTCGGTCCGCGGTTCATTCCCTTGCGTCGGCACGATTTTGGTATCGCTGCGGTTCGGCATGCCGAGCGCCGCGTCGGCCCTTACCGGCTTCTGCCCGAAGTCAGGACCGCCGTTCTCAGCCGCCGCCGAACGGTCGGATCGCGGCTGCGGCTCGCCGGAACCGTCGGGCGCCGCGCGCTTGCCCGGACGCAGCGACAATTGCAGCGATCCGCGCCCGCCGGCGCCATCTTTACCGTCGGCGGCCTTGCCGTCGGCGCCCGAAGTCTGCGCGAAGTGCTTCATGTCGCTCAGCGCCATCAGGAGCGGCAAACGGTCTTGCAGCGGCGCCGAATCCCCGGTTTGCGCTGTGGTATCTTCGTCCGTCCCTGGCTTGGTGTCCGCAACCTGGGCACCGCTCCTCGCGGCCTTTCCCGCGGTCCCTTTCGACGGAGCGGTTTTCTCCCCCGGCTCCTCTTTGCCCGAGGCAGATGAGCGCTTTGCGGGATGCGCGTCCGGCCCTACCGGTCCGGCGGCATGTCTATCCCGCGGCCGACCGGGCTTTTCCGCGCCTTGCACCATCTCACCGAAATTCTGATCCTTGTCCTTGCCGCCGGCAGCGTGCTGCCGAGGCTGCGACTGGGTCGAAGCAAGGCCTTGCAGGGTCGGGTTGACGCTGGTCATTTGGGAGCTGCTCCGAGCAATTGGTCGATCTGGTCGAGCTGACGCCGCGTGCTGGTCACCGCCGCATCGATCGGGTCTTGCGCATCGGGCGTCGCCGCCGGCGCGGATGCCTGCACCATCGGGGCCGCGTCAGCCGATACTGAGGCCGGCGGCGTCTCGGCCGTTGCCTGCGCCGGCTGCGGGGCGGGTGACGGCGAAGCCGTGGGCGCGTCTTTCACCGGATCGCGCTCCGCGACCGGTGGATCGCTTGATGCGACAGCTGGCTGGTCGGGCATCGCTCCTTCCACCGGAGGCAGGTCCGCATTGGCCGGATCGGCCGCGGCCTCAGCCGCGGATTTCGGGTCGTCGCCTTGTGCGGCGGCCGGCGGCGCAGCTTTTGCCTTGGCGGCCGCTTTCACCGGAGCCACCACCTCGCCAGCGACAGCCTGCGCCGCATCAAGCAGGTCGCGGTCGCCTTGCGAAAGCTGGCTGCGGTCGATCTTGCCGAGCTTGGCGCGCACCTCGTCGACACTGGCCGATGTCATGGTGGAAAGGCCTGAATAGAGTTGAGTGCGCGGGTCATCCTGGTTGCCGTTGCCGTTGCGGCCCAGCTCCGCCTTGGCCGAGGCGAAGGCTGAGAGCTCCGTCATGCCGTCGATCGCGGCGTGGCGCGCGATCCGCAGGTAGATCACCTTCTCGCGCTCGGGATCCATCATCGAGGTGATGTCGGCGATCTTGTCCTGGCTGATCGCCATGTGGAGCGTGATGACGCCGGAAACGAAGGCATCGGCGAACTGGCTGGCGTAAGGCGAATAGAGATAGGACGCGACATACTGGGTCGAGGCCAGCGCGAAGCGGGCAGCGTCGCCCCGCGCGGCCGCGATGCCGACGGAGCGGCGCAGTGCGGCCTCCTCGACCAGCGTGCCGGGGCTGAGCAGGCGCGCTTCGTCGAGCAGCCCAAGCGCCGTTGCGGGGTCATCGGTTGCAAGCAGCGAGCCCTTGACCAGCCCTAGGAAGGCGCCGATGTCGGCGGGCACGCTCATCGGATCGATCGGCTTCAGCAAGTCGATCGCCTCGGCCGGCCGGCCGTTCAGATAGGCGACGACGCCCTTGGCGATGGCGAGGCTTTGCGGGTCGGTCACCGCGCGCGAAGCCGCCGCCGCGACCGTCACCGGATTGCCGCCGCTCATGCCGTAGACCAGCAAGGCGCGGAAATTCTTCGGCTCCTTGAAATCCTCGGCACTGGCGCTGCGCATCCGCGTGTCGATCATCTCGAGGAGCTTCGCCTGCATCGGCAGCGCGGCATGATCGCCGCCGGCAATGCGGTCCTGGATCAGCTGCAGCGAACGCACCAGCTGATAGGGCTGCAGCGCGTCCTGCGCGAAGGCCGCCGATGGCGACCCTGCCGCGAGCAATAGCAGCGCTATCGCGCCGCCGATGGCGCTCCTGCCTTTCATCCGCCGGCCGTCATCAGGATTTCGATGCGCCGGTTCGCGGCCGCCATCGGATCGGATGCGATCTTGGGCTGCCGGTCCGCGAAGCCCGCGACCTCGGTGATGCGGCTTTCGTCGACGCCGCCGCGCACCAGCATGTAGTAGGCCGAATGGGCGCGCGCGGTGGACAGCCGCCAGTTGTCGTATGTGTCGCTGCGGAACGGTCGCGCGTCAGTATGGCCGCTGATGGTGATGGTGCCCTTCCTCTCGTTGATGATGCGGCCGATCTTTTCCATCGCCAGCACCAACTCGCGGCGCGGCATGGCCGAGCCGATCTCGAACATGCCGAAATCGAGCTGGTCGGTGATCGAAATCACGACACCCTTGTCGGTGGCCTCGACCGAGACGCCGTCGGCGAGCTTCTCGCCGGGCAGGAATGCCTTGGCGAGTTCCTTCTTGATATCAGCCGCTTCCTGGAGGGCGGCTTTGCTTGGCGTCTTATCGCTCTCGGTGGTCTGCCCTTGTTCGGCCTTTTTCGCCTCCGCCGCCTCGGCCTTGGCGTCGCCGGCCGCTGCCTCGCGCTTGTCGGCTTGTGCTTTCCGATCCTGTGCCTTGTCGCTCCCGGACGCTTCGTTCGACGGCTTCTCGGCCTTGCCCGACGCTGTGTTTTGCCCGCTCCTGGCGTCGGTGCCTTCCGGGGTCGCCAGCGGCTCCAGCGGCGCGGCCGTGAGCGCAGGTGCAGCCGGAACGGCCTTCACCTTCGGCACCGCGACGGTGGCGACTTTCTCGCCGGGCTTGGCCGGATCACCGTCGATCCTGGCGCGCTCGGCGGTTGCCTCGGCGTCGGGCGCCGCCACCTGCTGCGACCAGAAATCCGGCGCGAAGGGATCGCGGTAGGATTCGCCGCCGGAGGCGCCGGTCGCCGGACCGGCCGTCTGGGCGCCGCCTTCGCCCTTGGCGCTGACATTCTGCATCACGCCCGTATCGGCGGCGATCTCCGCCAGCACCGCGTAGGGATCCGCAAACAGCTTCTCATCGGACAGTTGGGCATCCTGCGCCCCGTCCTTCGTCTGGCGGCGTTCGGAGGAACCCGCGCCGCCCTTGCCGTCGTCGCCCGCCTTGGTCGCGCCCTGCTGCGGGTTGTCCGCGGTCAGCCCGACCTTGCTCGGGCCGTCACCGAGGTCTTCCAGGCCCTTGCGGCTGGAGTTGCGGTCGATCAGCTCGACCGGATTGAAATAGCTGGCGACGGCTGCCTTGGTCTGCTCATTGGCGGCGTTGATCAGCCACATGACGAGGAAGAAGCACATCATCGCCGTCATGAAGTCCGCGAAAGCGATCTTCCACACGCCGCCATGGTGACCGTCGTCATGACCGTCGTGATTGCGCTTGACGATGATGATCTCGTGCCGGGGGTCGGCGTGGTCGACGGCGCTCATGACAGGACCTCAGACAAGGACGCCGACCACTCGGCGATACGCGTCTCGAACACAGTTTCGTCGATGGTGACGGTCAGGTCGAAGCCCGGCGCCTCGGTGAAGTCGAGATTGGCGGCGCGGGACCCGAGCGCCGCCTTCAACGGCTCGAACAGCGAGAGCGGGCCCCGGACGCCGATGCGCACGGCCTCGCTGTCGGCGACCGCGGCGCTGATGGCTTGCGAAAGGGCCTGCAGCGACCGTTGCTGCAGGTCGTCGCTGAGAAGGCCGCTGACGATGCGGGCGACGGTCGCGCCGGCAAGCTCGGCAACGCGCCGCTCCATGGCTTCGATGCGCGTCGCGACGGCGGCACCGAGATCGCCGCCGAAGCTTTCGAGGAACGCTTTCGCGGCTTCGTCATTGGCCTGGCGCTCAGCGTCGAGCGCCGCCTGGTGGGAGAGCGCAAGGCGCGCTTCGAGCGCCGCCTCCGCGTCAGCCACCGCCTCTGCGATCAGCGCGCCGATGTCGGCCTGCGGCGCCGGCGCGGCCGGAACATGTTGGACGTCGCGATCCTTCGGCGCCTGGCTGGGTGCCGAGGTCCGCGACCCGAAATCGGGCAGGAGATCGAAGAGGGCTGCGGAAGCCATTGGCCTAACCCACGGCTTCCGGGGCTGCCGCCCATTTGCGCAGGATCTGCGCGGTGCGCTCCTCGTTGAGGTCGACCATGCGGGCAAGCCGCTCCTGCGGCGCCGGCCGGATCTTCTGACGCAGGTCGTCGAGCGGGGTTGCGCCGGCGCGCGCGCCAGACTGGGCGCCGGCCGGAGCCTCGGCGGTGATCGCGGCGACTGGCGCGTCGGGCGTCGGCAACGAACGCTGCACGTCGTCGAAGCTCGGTCCGGCAATGGCCGCGGGCTTCGCCGACGCCGTCAGCGCGGCGGCCATCGGCTTCAGGCCGAAGAAGGCCACCAGGAAGACGACGACAATGAAGGCAGCGGCATTGATCAGCGTGCCGGTATAGGTGCCGATCGAGGCCAGGATACCCGGCTGTTCGATCGGCTCGCCGTCGAGGCCGTTGATGAACTCGACCGCCGACACGTCGATGACGTCGCCGCGCTTGTCGTCGAAGCCGGTCGCCGAGGCGACCATCTTCTGGATATCGGCGACGCGCTTGGCGATCTGCTCCGGGGTGGCGTCCTTGCCAAGGATGGTCTTCAGACGATCCTGGTTGACGACGACCGCGATCGACATCTTGTTGACCGTGTAGCCGTTCGAAACGGTCGCGATCTTCTTCGAGTTGATCTCGTAGTTGGTGATCTCTTCCTTGCGGTCGTTCTGCGAGGAGGATTGCGGTCCCTCGGTGGTGGTGGTCTGCGTCTCGGGCAGGTTCTGCTCGACGCTGGTCGGGGTCGAGGCCTGCTTCTGGTTGCTCGCCTCATTGGTCTTCACCGACTGCACCGAACGCTCGACGCGCGAGTTCGGATCGAAGATTGTCTCCTCGGTCTGGCGGCTGTCGGTGTTGACGTCGGCCTTGACGCTGGCGCGGAAATTGTCCGGGCCGAGATAGGGAGTGAGCGCGCGGCGGATGTTGTCGCCGATCTGCGCCTCGACCGTCTGCTCGACGCCGAGGGTGCGCGCCGCGCTGGTGTTGGACGGGTCGTCGCCGGCGGCCAAAAGATTGCCGTTGGAATCGAGCACCGTGACTTTGTCGGCCGACAGGCCCGGAACAGCCGCGGCGACGAGGTGGCGGATCGACATGGCGCTCTTTTCGGCATCGTTGCCGGCATAGCGGATGACCACCGAGGCGGAGGGCTGTTGCTCGTCGCGGCGAAAATTGGCGCGCTCGGACATGACGATGTGGACGCGCGCCGCCTTGACGCCGGAGATTGACTGGATGGTGCGCGCGATCTCGCCTTCCAGCGCACGCACGCGGGTGATCTGCTGCATGAAGGAGGTGAGGCCGAGCGAGCCGACATTGTCGAACAGCTCATAGCCGGCATTGGCGCTGGTCGGCAGGCCCTTCTCGGCAAGCAGCATGCGGGCCTGCGCGGTGGTTCCGGCCGGCACCAGCACGGAGGTGCCGTCGGAGCCGACATCGAAACCGATGCCGGCATCGGCCAGCACCAGGCCGATCTGGTTGACGTCGGAACGCTCGAGGCCGACATAGAGCGTCTCATAGGCCGGACGGTTGAGATAGACGGACGCGATGCCGATGACGGCCATGACCAGGGCCGCGATGCCGCCCATGAGCGCCAGGCGTCTCACGCCGAAGCTCTTCAAATTCGCGATGATGCCCTGGATCTGTTCCGGCACGATTCAACCGCTCCCAGCATGACTGTCCGCCGGAAGACTAGACCGCGAAGCTTGTGCGAGGATGATAGGGCGTGCCGCCGAGGGGTCTGCAAGTATCGAAAGGTTATCTTCTTGCCACCAACGCAAAAGGCCGCGCTTTGGACGCGGCCTTTCGTCGGTCGATGGTGATCGGGCGGCTTAGCCGTTCTTGAACAGCTGCAGGATCGACTGCGAGGAGCTGTTGGCGATCGACAGGGACTGGATGCCGAGCTGCTGCTGGACCTGGAGAGCCTGCAGGCGGGTGGATTCCTTGTTCATGTCGGCATCGACGAGCTGGCCGACGCCGCGATCGATGGAGTCCATCAGGCTCTGCGTGAAGGTCTTCTGCAGGTCGATCGAGCTCTTGGCGGCGCCGAGCACGGTGGCGGCGTCCGTAAGCTGGCTCATGACGTTGTCGATCTTGGTGACCATCTGCGTGATGATGTCGTCGGTCACGCCCGTCGCCGTGATGTCGAGATTGAAGGCGGAGACGTTGTCGATCTTGACCGGCGTGCCCGTCACCGCGGCTTGGCCGGCGGTGTTGGCGGCGATGTCGGTGCCGCCGGCGGCGATCGAGGCCGCGTAGGCGGCGTCGTATGCCGACTGGTCCGCGGCGGTGGCATAGATCGACGTCTGGCGATCGAGAATGCCCTGGTTCTTGACGGCGGTGGAGAGACCGGAATCGAACAGCTTGGTGCTCTCGACGTTGATGTCGATGGTTCCGAGCGAGATGGCGCCCGACGAAGAGCGGTTGAACGAGGAGACGATCTTGGCGTCCGGCTGGACGCCGTCATTGTTGGTTGCGACTTGCGTGGACGTGACCGAAAGATAATTCGAGCCAGAGAAGGTGGCCGCGTCGGCGAAGGATTTCATCTGCGCCTGCAGCGCGGTAATTTCGGTCTGCGTCTTGGCCTTGTTGGCATCCGACTGGCCCACCGCCGACAGTAGCTTGGTCTTGATCTGGCCGATCGTCGAAAGGACGTTGTTCATGCCGGTATAGGCGGTGTCGACCTTCGAGGCGCCGAGGCCGAGCGCGTCCTGCACCGTCGACAGCGCCGAGTTGTCTGAGCGCATCGTGGTGGCGATCGACCAATAGGCGGCGTTGTCGGAGGCCTCCGAGACCCGGTAGCCGGTCGAAATCCGGGCCTGCGTCTGCTCGAGCGATTTGTTGGTGGCGTTGAGACTTTGAAGTGCAGTCAACGCCGCAGCGTTCGTCATGATGCTTGCCAAGAAACTCGCTCCTTCTCAAAGGCCGGCATGCCACGCAGGCCGGGTCTCAACCTGCCCATCGGTTGCGATCGTGCCGGTCGGGCCGAGTCGGCAACCTGTCGTAAGTCATTGGTTAACCATACCTAGCGCGATATGGTTAATGGCCTGTTAAAAGCAGGCTTTCGGGAAGTTAAGAGGCGAAGGTTGCGCGGACCTTGAGCAAAGCAATTCCAGGAAAGTGTGAAACGGTTTTCCGTCCGGAATTGCTTCAAAGCAAATAGGAATGGAGCGGTTCACCGTTTCCGTGAAACGGCGAACCGCCCCAATAAAAAACCGGGCCGCGCTTTTGGCGCGGCCCGGTGCTTTGGCCTGGTCAGTATAGGGCGATCAGCCGCGGAAGAGCGACAGGATCGACTGCGACGAGCCGTTGGCGATCGACAGCGCCTGGACGCCGAGCTGCTGCTGCACCTGCAGCGCCTGGAGGCGGGTCGATTCCTTGTTCATGTCGGCATCGACGAGCTGGCCGACGCCGCGATCGATGGAGTCCATCAGGCTCGAGGTGAAGGTCTTCTGCAGGTCGATCGAGCTCTTGGCGGCGCCGAGCTTGGTGGCGGCGTTCGTCATATCCTTGAGCGCCGCGTCGACCACCTTCATCATTTCCGCGATCTGGGTATCGCTGGCTGCGGTGGTGCCGGAGAAGATCTTCATCGTGGCTACCGAATAGGTGTCGCCCGCCTGCGCTGCCGCACCCAGGGTCGGATTCTGCGCGGTAGTGGTGACAGCACCGGTCGCACCGACGCGGTCGGCGTCGAGGATGCCCTTCGATACGCCCGACGCCGTGCCGGCTTCATACAGCTTGATGCTGTCGACGTTGACGTCGATCGTCGAGATCGAAACCGCGCCGGTGGCATCGCGATTGAAGGCCGAAACGATCTTCACGTCGGCCGCGCTGGTGGCGGTAGCGCCGCTGTTGACCGACAGCATGTTGGTGCCGGAGAAGGTGGCGCCATCGGCATAGGCCTTCAACTGGTTCTGAAGAGCGGCGATTTCGACCTGGGTCTTTTCCTTCGAAGCATCCGTCTGGCCGTAGGAAGCGGTCAGCTTCTGCTGGATCTGGTTGATGGTCGAGATCGCGCTGTCCATGCCGGTGTAGGCGGTGTCGACCTTCGAGGCGCCGAGGCCGAGCGCGTCCGAAACGGTGGACATAGCCTGGTTGTCGGAGCGCATCGTGGTGGCGATCGACCAGTAAGCGGCGTTGTCGGAAGCCTGGGAGACGCGATAGCCCGTCGAGATGCGGGACTGGGTGGTGTCAAGGGCTTTCTGGGTGGCGTTCAAGCTCTGCAGAGCGGTCAACGCCGAAGCGTTGGTCATGATACTGGCCATGGTACTCGTACCTTAATTTTACACGGATTTTTTTGACATACCGGCATGTCCGGTATGACGGTGCGGCATCATGCCAATGACCGCTCAGTTGGGTCACCCGCCATCTGCGAGCGACTATGGCGGGAAGTCCCTACCAAAGACCTAAATCGGACGGTTAATCGAAAATATATTGCGAAAAATTGGAATGGGCAGGGAGTGCGCCTCAGCACTCGGCTCGGCGCCTCAGGTGAAGGATCGCACCAGGCTGCCGACCAGAAGGTTCCAGCCGTCGATCAAAACGAAGAACAGGATCTTGAACGGCAGCGATACCACCGTCGGCGGCAGCATCATCATGCCCATGGCCATGGTGACGGTGGCGACGATGAGGTCGATGACAAGGAAGGGCAGCACGATCAGGAAGCCGATCTCGAAGCCGCGCCGGATTTCCGAGATCATGAAGGCCGGCACCAGGATGCGCAGGTCGACGGTCTCGCGCGATACGGTCTGGCCGCGCTCGCGGGCGAGATCGGCGAAGAGGTCGAAATCCTTGTCGCGCACATTGTGCAGCATGAAGTCGCGGAACGGGCCGGAGATCTTCTCGAACGCCTCGGCCTGGGTGATCTGGTTGTCCATCAGCGGCTTCACGCCGGTGTTCCAGGCCTGGTCGAAGGTCGGCGCCATGACATAGAAGGTCATGAACAGCGACAGCGAGATCAGGATCAGGTTTGCCGGCGTCGATTGCAGGCCGATGCCGGCGCGCAGGATCGAGAAGGCGATGACGAAGCGGGTGAAGCTCGTCACCATGATCAAGAGGCCCGGCGCCACCGAAAGCACGGTGAGCAGGCCGAACATCTGGATCAGGTAGCCGACGGTCGTGCCGTCGGCCTTGCCGATGCCGCCAAGATCGAGCTGCTGGGCCGCGGCGACGGACGTGGTGGCGACGATGAGCGCCGTGGCTATGAGGAATTTTCTCATTCGAGCAGCATCGTCCTGACGAGAACCTGTTTGACGTGGCCGCCGCTGCGCAGCGCCGCGCGCTCCTCGAGATCGGCCTTGAGATGCTGGTAACCGCTGGCGCCTTCGATCTGGTGCAGCTTGAGCGTGCGCACGAAGGCGAGCAGATCCTGATGGATCTGCTCGGTCATTTCCGGTGGCTGGGGAGCGTCATAAAGCAGCGACGCCTCGAGCCGGATCCAGACGTCCGATGGCGAGGCGAGATTGGTGGTGATCGGCGCCAATTGCGCCAGCGTTGGCCCGGCGGCCACCTTGCCACCCTCGGCGGGTTTTTCCACGGCGCCGGCGTTTTCCGGCGCCGCAGGGACCGGCGCCGGCGTTTCGCCCTGCTTGAGATAGCCGCCGGAAAGCCAGCCCATGCCGACGGCCGCGCCCGTCATGACCAGGAGCATGGCAAGCTGGATCACCAGGGACGGTCCCTTCTTGGGCTGGACCTGCTCGACATTGGCCACGGCAGCGCTATCCCGACCCTAGAAAGGAAGAACCTGGTCGAGGACCTGCTGGCCATAGGCCGGCTGCTGGACCTCGCTCACACGGCCGCGACCGCCGTAGGAGATGCGCGCCTCGGCGATGCGCTCATAGGGGATGGTGTTCTCCGCGCCGATGTCGGACGGACGAACCATGCCGGCGATGGTCAGCACGCGAAGCTCGTAATTGACGCGGACCTCCTGCGAGCCCCTGATCATCAGATTGCCGTTGGGCAGCACCTCGGTGACGACTGCGGCGACGTTGAGGGCGATGTCTTCCGAGCGCTTGATCTCGCCGTCGGCATTGGTCTCGGTGCTGGAACTCAAGCCGGCGTCGCCCTTGCCGCTGGTGCTCCTGCCGTCCCATCCGAGCGTGATGTCGTAGCCGAGCTTGCGCGCGGCGGTGCGGCTGCGATCGTTCTGGTTCTTGAAATTGGCCCGGTCGTTGAGCCTGATGTTGACGGTAAGGATGTCGCCCGCGCGCAGCGCGCGCGGATCGGTGAAGAGCCGGCTCTGGCGGTCGTCCCACAGCGAAAACTTCTTCGGCCGCGACGCAGGCGGCTCGGGATAGCTGTAGGGGCCGGAGCCGCCTGCACCGATGCCGGAACCGACCGGCGACAAAGCGGGTTCCCTGCCGACCTCCTTGAGGTCGGTGCCGCAGCCAGCCAGGCTAGCGAGGGCGATCAGGGCGAGCAATTTCAACTTCATGACGGATCAACCCTTCGCGCCGCGCTGGCCATGATGCCGGTGAGAGTCGCCGCCGCCTTCTGGTCCATTTCATTCAGGATGACGCCGGCCTTGCGCGAATCGAGCTTCATCAGAATGGCGGCCGCGAGCTCGGCATTGACCATCGCCAGACGTTCGGCGGCGGCGTCGGGCTTCATGCCGGCATAGATCTTGACGACGCCGTCCTCGGCGCGCGCCAGGAACACTTCGCGGCGCTTCAGCCATTCTTCATATTCGGTTTTCTTAGCCTCCAGCGCCTTCATGCGCTCGTCGATGCCGGCCTGCAGCTGCTTCAATTCCTCGGCCTGCAGCGCGTAGCGGCGATCGCGCGCGGCGTCGGCGATGTTGGAGCAGAAGCGCTGGACCTCGCTTTCGTCCGGCGTCTTGCCGCCTGCGAGCGCAGCCGGCCGGGCCGGCTCCTGCTCGCGGGTAAGTTCGGCCGGTTGGGCCGGGGCCTGCCCGCCAGGCAGGACCTGCCGGACTTCCTCGGCGTGGACGGATGCGCCGCCAACCAGTGCGGCCGCTGCGGCGATCATTGTGAGCGAATGGCGTGTCTTCGAGGAAAGAAGCGCAATCATCGGCGTGCCTATTGGAGAACCAGGTCGGCCTGCAAGGCGCCGGCCGATTTGATGCCTTGCAGGATGGCGATGATGCCGTCGGGCTTCACGCCGAGGCGATTGAGGCCGGAGACGAGCGTTTCGAGATCGGGACCGTCGAGCAAAGCGACGCGCGCGTCGGGCCGACTCGCCTCGATGGCGGTGAAGGGCTCGACCGCGGTCTCGCCCTTGGAGAAGGGTTCCGGCTGGACCACCTTCGGCGCTTCGGTGATGCGTACGGTGAGCGTGCCATGGCTGATCGCCACACGCGAAATGCGGACATTGTTGCCAATGACGATAGTGCCGGTGCGCTCGTCGATGACGACGCGGGCAGGGGCGTCCGACTCCACGACGAGATTTTCGATCTCGGCATAGAAGCGCGCGGCCGAGACATTCTTCGGCCGCCTGATCTGCACGGTGCGGGCATCGCGCTCAGCGGCGACCCGCATGCCGAAGCGCTGAGAAGTGTAGTCGTTTACGGCGTCTGCGATGCGGATGGCGGTCGAGAAATCGGGATTGCGCAATTGCAGCGTCAGCACACTCTGGTCGTCGAACTCGGCCGGCACCGCGCGTTCGACGATGGCGCCGTTGGGGACGCGACCGGCGGTCGGCACGCCTTGCGTCAACTGTTCGGCCTGACCCTGGGCGGTGAAGCCGCCGATGATCACCGAGCCCTGCCCGACGGCATAGATCTCGCCATCGGCAGCCTTCAGCGGCGTCATCACCAGCGTGCCGCCCGCGAGCGAGGTGGCGTCGCCCATCGAGGAGACGTCGATGTCGATGCGGGCGCCCGACTGGACGAAGGGCGGCATGTTGGCGGTGACGATGACGGCGGCGACGTTCTTGGCGCGCGCGCTGCCGCCTTCGGTGGCGATGCCGAGATTTTCCAGCATGGCGCGGATCGACTGCTCGGTGAAGGGCGAGTTGCGCAGGCTGTCGCCGGTGCCGGCGAGGCCGATGACAAGGCCGTAGCCGACGAGCTGGTTGTCGCGCGCGCTCTGCAGCTGGGCGATGTCCTTGATACGCGCGGCGACCTGGCCGGGCGGCAGCGTGCTTGGCCCGGTGGATACACGGAACATGCGCTGGGTGGTGGCCGGATCATATTCGGGATCGTCGTAGACGCCGCCATTCCGCTGCGCCAGCTCGCGCTTGGCCTTGGGCGTCAGCCCATCGGCCAATGCCGGCTGAAGGCCGATGGCGGCGCTTAGCAGAAGGACAAAGGCACGCATCACGAAGCGCCGACCTTGATGGTGCCGTCGGCCATCACGGTGCCCGAGATAATCTTGCCGCTGTCGATGTTGCGGATCTTGATCTGGTCGCCGGCAGCGCCTGGCTGCAACGTGACCCCGGCCGCCGAAATGGTGAGTGCGCCGGCGGTGAAATAGACCTGCACGGAAGCGCCCTGCTCGACCAGCCAGGCGTCGCGAATCGCCGTGACCGGAATGTAGCGTCCAGGCAGAAGCGTGCGCTTGGCGACCTTGCCCTGAAGCTCCTCGGAGCGCGTCGCCATGCCGTCGGGCTTGTGCTTGCCGGGGATGAGCGTCACCTGCTTGAGCGAGGCGGGCTCGATGGTCTCGCCGGGATAGATGACCCGGTTGGGGATCAGCACGGCCTCGCCGGTCGCCTGGGCGGAGGCGATCTGGTTCGCCGACTGGCCGGCCGCATCCTGTGCGAAAGCCGGCGCGCCGGCGGCCACCAGGACGGTGGCCAGCGCGGTGCGACGGAGTGCGGAGGAGATCGGCCCGGCCATCATCCGTTACCTGATGTTCTTGGAGACCACCGAGGCCATGTCGTCTGCGGCCTGGATGACCTTGGAGTTCATTTCATAGGCGCGCTGCGCCGAGATCAGCTCGGTGATTTCCTTGACCGGATCGACGTTGGAGGATTCGAGGTAACCCTGCTGGATCGTGGCGAAGCCCGGATCGCCTGGCACGCCGACATTGGCCGGACCCGAGGCGGCCGTCTCCTGGAAAAGGTTGTCGCCGAGCGGCGCCAGGCCAGCCTCGTTGGCGAAGTTGGCGATCTGAAGCTGGCCGAGCAACTGCAAATTCGTCTGACCGTCCAGGCGGGCAAAGACCTGGCCGGTCTTGTTGACGATGACTTCGACGGCGTCGGTCGGCACGGTGATGGCCGGGATGACCTCGGCGCCGTCGACGGTCACCAACTGCCCGGTGGCGTTGGTATTGAAGGCGCCGGCGCGCGAATAGAGCGTGCCGCCGTCGGCTCCCTGGATCTGGAACCAGCCCCTGCCGGTCAAGGCCAGATCGAAACTGTTGCCCGTGCTGGCCAGCTCGCCCTGGGTGTGGACGTTGCGCACGGCCGTCGTCTTGACGCCGAGACCAATCGAGACGCCTTCCGGCACCAGCGAGGTGTTGGAGCGGTTGGGCACGCCCTGCGTGCGGTCGACCTGGTAGAGCAGGTCGGAGAATTCGGCCCGTGCCCGCTTGTAGCCGGTGGTGTTGATGTTGGCGATGTTGTTGGCGATGACTTCCAGGTTGGTCTGCTGGGCGTTCATGCCGGTGGCGGCGATGGCAAGGGCTTTCATGACGCGGTCCTAGATACTCATGCGACTGATTTCGAGATAGGCCGACACGACCTTGTCGCGGATGGCGATGGTGGTCTGCAGCGCCTGTTGGGCGCTCAGCACCGCATCGACCACCTGGCGGGTGTCGGCGTCGCCCTTGAGCGCCTGGATCGACATCTGCTCGGCACCCTGCAGCGTGTTGACGGTTTTCGTCGCCGCCTGGCTGAGGACTTCGGCGAAGCTGCTGCCGATGCTTTCGCCGGCCTGCGTTCCGACGCCGCCCTGCAAGAGGTTTGGTGACGCCTGCTCCGCTCCGTCAACCGCCGTCTTGAATTGTATTGCCCCGATACCGCCGATCATTACTGGTTCCTCATCAGGTCGATGGTCATGGAAATCAGATCGCGAGCCTGCTTGATGACCTGCAGGTTGGCTTCATAGGAGCGGTTTGCCTCGCTCATGTCGGCCATTTCGACCAATGTGTTGACGTTGGGCATCTTGACGTACCCTTTGGCGTCGGCGGCTTCGTTGCCGGGCTGGAATTCGATCGGGAAGTCCGAAGGATCGCGCGAGATCGCGCTGACTTCCACCAGCGAGCCGCCGGTCGCGCGGTCGACCTCGGACTGGAAGGTGATCGTCTTGCGGCGATAGGGATCGGCGCCCGGCGTGCTGCCGATCGACTGGGCGTTGGCAAGGTTTTCCGAGACCACGCGCAGGCGCTCCGACTGGGCGCCAAGGCCAGAGGCCGCGACTTTGAGGGCTGCGGTGAGGGCGTCCATGGTCAGCTCTTCACCACCATCGTCATCATCGAATGGAAGGCCTTGACGATCGCCGTGTTGAGCTCGAAGGAGCGGCGGACCTCGCCGGCCTTCATCAGCTCCTGTTCGAGAACCACGGTGTTCTTCGATGGCATGATCGCGCCGTCGGGATCCTCGGGCTTGACGTTGAAGCCGGCATTGGCCGTTTCGGCGCCGAGGTGGCCGGCCTGCGTGGCGGCAAGCGTCACGGCGGTCCGGTCGAGCACCTTTTCGAAGGGCTCGACGTCGTTGGCCGTGTAGCCCGGCGTGTTGGCATTGGCGATGTTGGAGGCAATCGCCGACTGGCGCACGGCCAGCCATTGCGACTGCCGCGTGGCGAGATCGAAAAGATTTACCGGTTCCATGGGAATCTCCCGGGCAAGTACGCACAAGACTAGGCGGCCAGTCTTGCGCGGACCTTGCGCGGGGCGGGCCACATGGCCCGGCTTAACTATTTCGAGAGCGGGATCACCTTGTCGGTGCTGGTGACGATCACCCATTTGCCGCCGCGCTGCTCGATCGCGGCGACGCGGCTGGAATCGGGCAGCACCGAGCCGCGCTGGACCAGCCACAGACCGGTATCGTCCTCGATCATGGCGCGGCCGTTGGCGACATGCACCATCTTGAATTCCGAGACGGCGGCAGGGAAGGGCTGGTCGGCGGGCGGTGGCGCGGGGTCGTCCTCGACCGTTCCGGTGGCAAAGAGGTCGATATCGGTATTGGGGACGTCCTTGGCCGTCAGCGGCCCGCTGCGTTCGGCCACGATGCCGCCGCCCTTGCGTCCGGCATTGCTGCCGCTGCCGCCGAACTTGATCGTCTGAACGCCGAACTGCTCCTGGTTGAGGAAGATGTACCAGGGAAACAACGCGCAGATCAGGCCGAGCGTGATGCCGAGCGCGGCAATGACGAAATCTGTGCGGCGGTCGGCGCTCCTGTCTGCCAGGCGCGGGAACTGGGCTTTCGGCGGCTGCGGCCACTCGGTGCGGGGAAAAAGCCCGTCGAGCACGGAATCGCGGCTGGCCTGCGCGACGTCGGCGGTCCCGACGGCGGATGTCCGCGGCGGATGCGGCCTGTCGGCTCTGGTCAGGAGAGCTGCTGTTTTCCGTGTCTTGGCATGCGCGGCCCTGTCCCTAGCGGTTCTTGCCGCGTTGGCTTCGGCCCGCTCCGCCGCCTCGGCCTCGGCAAGCATGTCGCGCAGCATGCGCTCGGTATATTGGAGCTCAGTCTCCTTGATCGCCATTCAGCTTCCCCTTGAGATGGCGGGCGAGGTCGGCGAACGGATCGGCGGATGCGCGGTCCCTCGGCGATTGCGTGAGCGCCTCGTAGATCAGCGGCACCTGGCGCACCGCATTGTCGAGCTCGGCGTCGGCGCCGCTCTGGTAGGCGCCCAAAAGACGGATGTCGCGCGTATCCTCGAAACGCGCGATCATCGATTTCAGCCTTGTCACGAGCATGCGCTGCTCGGGGCTCCAGGCCTTGTCGGCAAGGCGCGAGATCGACGACAGCGGATTGACCGGCGGATAACGGCCCTGCTCGGCAAGCGAGCGGTCGAGCACGACGTGGCCGTCGAGGATGCCGCGCACCGAATCGGCGACGGGATCATTATGGTCGTCGCCGTCGACCAGCACCGAAATGATGGCGGTAATCGATCCCTTGCCCTCAACCCCCGGACCAGCGCGTTCGAGGAGCTTCGGCAGGTCGGTGAAGACCGAGGCCGGATAGCCGCGCGCGACCGGCGGCTCGCCCGTTCCGGTCGCCACCTCGCGCAGCGCATGCGCGAAACGGGTGATGGAATCCAGCACCAGGAGCACGCGATGACCCTGGTCGCGGAAATGCTCGGCCACGCACATGGCGGTGTCGGGCGCGCGCCGGCGCATCATGGCGCTTTCGTCGCTGGTGGCGACGACGGCGACGGTCTTGGCCATGCTCTCGGCGCCGATCGTGTCCTCGAGGAATTCGCGCACCTCGCGACCGCGCTCGCCGATCAGCGCCACGACCACCGTATCGAAGGCCTCGGCGCCGGCGAGCATGGCAAGCAGCGTCGACTTGCCGACGCCGGAACCGGCGAAAATGCCGAGTCGCTGGCCGAAGCAGAGCGGGGTGAAGATGTCGATCACCCTGACGCCGGTCAGGAAGCCGGTGCCGACGCGCTGGCGCGCCAGGGCGCCGGGTGTCGCACCATGCACTGCATCCGCCGTATTCGGCCTGATCAGCGGCGGGCCGCCGTCGATGACGCGGGTCAAGGCGTCGAGGGCGCGGCCGCGCCAGGAGACATGCGGCGTGACCGCGAGAGGGCCGCGGCGAAAGACGGCGTCGCCGATGCCGGCATCGGCGCTGCGCTCGAAGGGCGCGACCACCACCTCGTCGCTGGCGATCTTGACGATCTCGCCGCGTCGCGCGCCGGCCTTGCCGCGCTGCTCGACGATGTCGCCCAGCCTAGCAATCCCGGACAGGCCGCGGACCTTGTAATGTGTCGGCGATATCTCGGCGATGCGGCCGCCGCGCGCAAGCAGCGCCTGCGGATCATCGAACCGCCGCCAGACACGTTCGAGCGCGGCCAGCCTGTCGGTCCGCCCGGTGTCCGCCGGGCTCTCGGAAGCGCGCAACAGGGACGAGCCGGTCGTCATGCCGTCACTTCGAGCCGAGCGTCTTGATCGCGTCGTCGGTGGAGGAATCGGTCTGCCGCATCAGCGCCGCCGTGTTCTCGAAAGCGCGCTGCACCTGGATCAGCCGGGTCATTTCCAGAACCGGGTTGACGTTCGATTCCTCCAGGAACCCTTGTGCGACACCGACGTCCGAACGATCGGTGACGGGCTCGGGCGTGCGCGCCGGCACGATGCCCGAATTGCCGTAGCGGACGAAATTCTCGCCGGGATCGAAATTGTAGAGGCCGATGGCGCCGACCAGCTGGTCGTTCTGCCTGAGCGAGCCATCGGCGCCTGCCTTGGGCGGGCCGTTGCGGGGATCGAGCTGGATGGGAGCGCCGCCGCTATCCAGCACCGGATAGCCTTCGATCGACATCAATTCCCCGCTGTCATTCATGGAGAAGCGGCCGTCACGCGTCATCACCGTGCCGGCTGGCGTCTCGATGGCGAACCAAGCGTCGCCCTGGATGGCGAAATCGAACGGGTTGCCGGTTTCGGTCAGCGCGCCATGCGCGCCGGAAAGATAAGTCTTGCCGGAGGAGGCGAAGGAGACCGATTTCGGCCCGGTGCCCGAGACCACGTCCTCGAACTTCACGCCGGTGGCGCGAAAGCCGATGGTCGAGGCGTTGGCGACGTTGTCGGCGATGGTGTCGAGACGACGCTCGAGCGCGATCTGAGAGGAAAGGGCGACGTAGAGGCTGTCCTGCATGATCTTCTCAGAACTTCAACTGCTGCATGGCCATCATCAGATCGGTGGAGATGCCTATGGTGGTCGGCTGCGCGAAGAGCACGCTGACCGAAGTCACCGCCGTCGAGGTGGGGTGGGCGATCTCGTACATGCTGGTGAAGCGGGTCAGGAACTTGCCTAGCTTCTCGGGATCGGTGAAGTCCTTGATGTCGAGCTTCTGCTCGAAGAGCTGCGCCTGCTTGTCGATGTCGGCGGTGGCGAAGGAATCGGGCAGTCCGAGCGCGGTGCGCACCACGCTGGCCAAAGCGGTGTCGGCGAGCACGTCGTACCAGTTGGTGATGTCGGGCGCCTTGCGCTGGAAATAGAGCGCCAGCCGCACGCCTTCATTGGTCTGGCCGGCGTCCTCCTCCAATGTCTGGCGCAGATACATGTCGACCGTCGGCTGCTGCGCCGCAACGCGGGTGGTGGTCGTATCGCCGTACTGCGCAAAGTTGAAAGCGGCGGCGAGCCCGGCATAGGCCTTGTTGGTCTGCTTGTTGGCGACGCTATCGGGATCCTTCACGCCGCCTTGGAGGACGGACTTGATCAGATCCTTGTCCTCGGTGGCCGAATCCAGGCCGAACGCGGCCAGCGCGTAGGTGTAGAGCCGGTCGTTCGACATCAGGTCGTCGATCGACTTCACCTTGGTGATGTTGGCGAGATAGTAGGTCGTCTCGCCTTTCACATAGTCCGAATCCGGATCAAGACCCGCGATCTCTGCCTGTGTGGCGTAGTTCGCCGTAACCTGCTGCTGTGTCGGGTTGTAGACCGTCGCATCGGCGCCATCGGCCGCGAAGTTGAAGGCAGCGACGAACTGGGCGTAGCGCTTGTCGGTCAGTTTGTTGGCGAAGCTGTCGGGGTCCGAGACGCCTTCCTTCAGTGCCTTGACCATGAAGGCCTTGGCGTAGTCCATGTCCTCCAGTCCGTAGGCCTTCATGGCATATTTGAACAGGCGGTCGTTGTTGACGAAATCGTCGATCGATTTCACCTTGGTGATGTTGGCCAGATAGTATTGGGTGTCGCGATCGACCGTCGGCTGCTGCTCGATGCGGGTGATAGACTTGGGGATGTCTCTGGCGATCAACTGGTAGTTGGTGTAGGTACTGAGCAAAGGGCATGCCTCCGGCCGAAGCTATCCCTCGCACAATAGCGTCACTTCCTTGCGCGAAGCTGAATCGCGTTCGCCGCCTTCGATTCAAGCCTCACACAAGGCACGCAGACTATCCCTATTCCACGACGTGACATGCGGAAGGACCTGTCGTGGGCATTCTGATCGGACTTGTGGTGACGCTCGGCTGTGTTCTCGGCGGCTTCATGGCCATGGGCGGGCATCTGCATGTGTTGCTGCAGCCGTGGGAAGCGGTGGTCATCTGCGGCGCCGCGCTCGGCACCTTCCTCGTCGCCAACCCGATGAAGACGGTCAAGGACACCGGCAAGGGCATCCTCGAAGCCTTCAAGCAGGCGGTGCCGAAGGAGCGCGACTATCTCGAGACGCTGGGCGTCTTGCACAGCCTGATGCGCGAACTGCGCTCGAAGTCGCGCAGCGAGGTCGAGGCCCATATCGACAATCCGGAAGAGTCGGCCATCTTCCAGGCCTTCCCAACCGTGCTCAAGAACCATGACCTGACGAACTTCATCTGCGACTACTGCCGCATCATCATCATCGGCAATGCCCGCTCGCATGAAATCGAAGCGCTGATGGACGAAGAGATCCAGACGATCCGCGCAGACAAGCTGAAGGCCTACCACGCGATGGTCGCGGTCGGCGACGGCCTGCCGGCGCTGGGCATCGTGGCAGCCGTGCTTGGCGTGGTGAAGGCGATGGGCGCGCTGGACCAGTCGCCGGAAATCCTGGGCGGCCTGATCGGCGCGGCGCTCGTCGGAACCTTCCTCGGCATCTTCCTGTCCTACGCGGTGGTCGGTCCGGTAGCCACCAAGATCAAGACGGTGCGCGAAAAGAAGAACCGCCTCTACATCATCGTTAAGCAGACGCTGCTTGCGTATATGAACGGCGCCCTGCCGCAGGTCGCGATCGAATTCGGTCGCAAGACCATATCCTCCTACGAGCGTCCTACGATCGATGCGGTGGAGCAGAGCACCATGAGCGCCGGCGTCGCCGAGAAGAAGGCGGCCTGAGCATGCAGCATTCGAGACAGGGCCGCCTGCCGTCATGACCAGTCCGGCCAGTCCGTCAGAAACGCGGGCCTTGATCATCGAGCGGCTCGTCGGCGACAGCGGCGAGGCGGCGCAGGTGATCGGCGCCGGCCGCGGCATGGCCGAACGGGCGCTGCCGTTGCTGCAGAAGGCGCTTGCCGCGGAGCTCGGCGCGCCGGTGACCGTCGATCTGCAAGCGGTGGAGGTCGGCCGCGTCCCCGAGGCGCGTTCACGCGCCGGCGATGCCTTCGCGCTGACCGTCGTGTCCTCGCCGACCTCGGCCGACGCCATGACGCTGGTGATGGATGCGCAGGCGGTCGCCGTCATGGTGAGCGCGCTGTTCGGCGGCGATCCCGACCAGCCGGTGGCGCCGATCGAGCGCGACCTGTCGCAGATCGAAGCCGACGTGGCGACCACCGTGTTCCAGGAGGTCGCGGCGGCTCTCAACGGATCCGGCAAACGTTCGCTTGACCTGCGCCTGCCCGTGCCGAAAGCAATGTCCGGCAACGAGGCGAGGCGGCGCGTGTTGCGCGATGGTGCCGCCGTGCGCATCGTCTATGGCCTGTCGACGCCGTCGGACAGCGGCACGCTCACGGTGACGATCCCGCAGCGCCTGCTGCTTACCTCGCGCAGCGGCGACGCCGCCGCGGGCGAGCATGGCGAGACCGACTGGCGGGCTCGCTTCTCCGAGGAGGTGATGCGCTCGACCGTCCGGTTGGAAGCGACTATGCCTCTCGCCCGGCTGACGCTCGGCGACCTCGCGGCGTTCGAGTCCGGCCAGGTGATCGAATTGGAGGAAAACGCCCAGCTCAACGCCAGGCTCAGCGCCCGCGACAGAACACTGTTTGTCTGCGAGTTCGGCAAGTTGGGGCAGAACTACACCGTCCGCATCAGCCATCCGCATGATGCCGGGCAGGATTTCATCGACGGACTGCTTCCGGGCTGAAGCCAGCCGCGGGATTCATGGAGACGACAGATGGCAAAAACCAAGGCGGAAGCCGACCCCGATCAGCCCGACGAGCAGCTCGACCGCGCCATCGAGGAATTGCGGGGCGTGCTGCGGGAAGAGGAAAAGCGCCCGGACGCCGCCCTTCGGTCGGGCGCCAATTCTTCCATCATCATGACCATTCCGGTCGATGTGCAGATCATCCTCGGCAGCACGGAGATGCCGGTCTCGGAGCTGATGGCGCTGCAGAAGGGCTCCACGGTTGCGCTCAATCGCCGTATCGGCGAGCCGGTCGACGTCGTGGTCAACGGCCGCAAGATCGCCCGCGGCGAGATCACGGTGCTGGAAAGCGATCCGACGCGCTTCGGCATCCGGCTGACCGAGATCATCGCCGCGACGAAGAGCGCCTGATAATGACCGGCGGGCGGATCAATCGGCAGCAAGGGCAACGCGCATGACGACGGCATTGGCGCTGACACGTCCGCAAAAGGCGGCAGCCATACTGGTGGCCATGGGCAAGCCCGCGGCCAGCCGCCTGCTCAAATTCTTCAAGCAGGACGAGCTGAAGGCGCTGATCGAGGGCGCGCGTCTCCTGCGCACCATTCCGCAGGCCGACCTGGAGCGCATCGTCGCCGAGTTCGAAGCCGAATTCACCGAGGGCGCGGGCCTGCTCGATTCAGCCGACCGGATGGACACGATCCTGAACGAATCGCTGTCGCCCGAGGAGATGAGCGCCATCATGGGCGAGAAGAAATTCCAGCCGGTCGTGGAAGGGCCGCCGCCGATATGGCCGGACCTCGAGAAGCTCGAGCCGTCGCGGCTCGGCAGCTTCCTTGCCGGCGAGCATCCGCAGACATCGGCCATGGTGCTGTCGAAGCTTGCGCCGCAGACAGCCGCTAACGTGCTGCTGACGATGGAAAAGCCGCTGCGCAGCCAGATCATCAAGCGCATGGTGACGATGGCCAATGTCCCGGACGCGGCGTCCAGGATCGTCGAGAACCAACTGCGCGTGAGCGTGCTGTCGCAGAAGGCCAGTCGGGACACCACGGCCGGCCAGGAGCGCGTCGCCAGCATGCTCAACGAAATGGCGAAGCCCGAACTGGACGAACTCATGCAGGACCTGGAGGAAGCCGGCACGCCCGATCTCGCCGGCGTCAAGGCGCGGCTGTTCGCCTTCGACGATCTCCCGCTGCTGCCGCAGAAAGCCCGCGTCCTGCTGTTCGACGGGCTGTCGACCGAACTCGTCACGCTGGCGCTGCGCGGCGCGCCGCCGGAACTCGCTGAAGCGGCGCTGTCGGCGATCGGCGCGCGCTCCCGCCGCATGATCGAATCCGAACTCGGACAGGGATCGGAGGGCATTGCGCTTGCCGACATCATGGCGGCGCGCAAGAGCATATCGGTCGCCGCCATCCGGCTGTCGCGCGAAGGAGCTTTCGAGCTGCCCTCGATGCAGGCCACCGCCGAAGCCGCCTGACGATGACCACCCGGTCAGAGCGCCATGGCTGAAGCGGTCGACAAGGATTCCAAAACCGAGGAAGCCACAGAAAAGAAGATCCGCGACACGATCGAACAGGGCAAGCTGCCCCATTCGCGCGAGACCGCGATCTTTGCCTCCTTCCTCGCCATACTGGTTTTCGCCGTCTTCTACGCCAAGGACGCGATCGTCGATCTCGGCATGTTCCTGTCGACCTTCCTTGAAAAGCCGGAAGCCTGGCCGATGGATACCGAGACCGACGTCATCTCGCTCTACAAGCAGGTGATGACTGAGATCGGCCGCGCCGTCGTCAGCCTGCTGGTGCTCTTGACGGTCGCCGGCGTCGGCGCCTCGGTCTTCCAGAACATGCCGCAGATCGTCGGCGAACGGATCAGACCGCAGCTGTCGCGCATCTCGATCGCCAAGGGCTGGAGCCGGATGTTCGGCATGCAGGGCTGGGTCGAGTTCCTGAAGTCGCTGGCCAAGCTCGGCTTCGCCATCGCCGTGCTGAGCTTCACGCTCTCGGAAGATCATCGCAAGCTGCTCGCCGGCATGATCACCAACCCGATCTCGTTCGGCCTCGTCATCCGCGGCATCTTCGTCGACATCCTTGCAGCGATCGTCTTTGTCATGGGGCTGATCGCGGTGGCCGACATCGTCTGGTCACGCTTCCACTGGCGTCGCGACCTTCGGATGACCAAGCAGGAGGTCAAGGACGAGTTGAAGCAGTCGGAGGGCGATCCGATCGTCAAATCGCGGCTGCGCTCGCTGGCGCGCGACCGGGCGCGCAGACGTATGATGACGGCCGTGCCGCGGGCGACGCTGGTGATCGCCAACCCGACGCACTATTCGATCGCGCTGAAGTATGTACGCGAGGAGGATTCCGCGCCGATCGTGCTGGCCAAGGGACAGGATCTGGTGGCGCTGAAGATCCGCGAGATCGCCAGGGAGAACAACATCCCGATCTTCGAGGATGTCGCGCTTGCGCGCTCCATGTACAAGCAAGTTTCGGTTGATAGCGTGATCCCGTCGCAATTCTACCAGGCGGTCGCCGAGTTGGTGCGGATCGTCTACTCGAAGAAGGCACCGCGAAAAGCAACCCAATGAACGGACGCCGTTAATCCATGGACCGGCAACCCCACGCCAATTCCCGCGAGCTGATCGTCGCCAGCGCCATCGAGGCCGTGGTGGGCGAATTGAGGCTCATCGACGTTGCCGACTATATCGCCTTCATCCGGCTCGAGCATCTCGCCTGCCTGTCGGACCTTGTGGATTCGGCGGTCGAGCTTTACTTCCGGCCGGGAACGCTGCGGCTCGGCCATGGCGCGGAGGCGCATGTCGACTGGAGCGGCAGCCCGCGCATCGTGCTCGACCTGGAGCTGCGGCCGCGCGGCGTGACGGTCTATTTCCAGCTGACGCTGACCGAGCACGCGGCATCCGTGGTGGTCAACTACGTGTCGTTCGAGAAACCTGGCGAGACGCCGGAGCACAACACGACCTTGCTCGAGGGCGCGATCGAAGAGGCCCGGATCCGGAGAACCGAGCCGCTGGCATTTCCTTGATGATTTGAGCGCAGCCGAGCCGATGTCGGCGCGGCACGTTCAGCGCCGCTGGCGTGACGTCACTCGATCAGGCCGAGCCGGAGCGCCTTGGCGACGGCTTGGTTGCGGTTGACCGCGTTGAGCTTCTGCGTCGACTGGGTGAGATACTGGTTGGCGGTATGCACCGACAGTTTGAGGAGTTTGGCGATCTCCTCGCTGGTGTTGCCGTTGGCGGTCAGTTTCAGGCATTCGAGCTCGCGCTTGGAAATCGAGCGCATCCTGCCGGTATCGCCGGGGCGGATGCGGGAGACGGCCGCGAAAAGCGCGAAGGAGCGGGCGTGGATCTCGCAAAGCGTGTCGTCGGACAGCGCGATCTCCGGGCCCAGGAAAACGACCAGTCCGCATTGACCGCGATCGGCATGCACCGGAAAGGCGATGCCGTTGGTGCCAGGCGCCAGCGGTGTGGTCGGCTCGGCCCAGGCGAGCGACTGGAAGACCTGCCGAGATCCGGCGGCGCCGTCGTCGGCCCACCAGCGCGGCGCCGTCGAGAGGCGGCTGTGGCGCACCATGTCCTCGCCATTGGCACCGGAGATGAATTTGGTCGCGACCGCGGTGCCGGGATAGTCGGAATCGAAGCACGCCACGAGACGCGGGCGCTCGGGCGAGGGGCTGACGAAATAGAGGCCGAAAGCCGAGGCGTTGATGTCGACGGCGATCCAGCGGCATCGGCGCACCGCATCGGGAATGGTGGCGGCGTGATGGGTCTCGGAGCCGAGCGAGAAGGCGCCGAAGGGGTTGCGCTGATCGTTGAAAAGGGCGGCTGCCGCCTCTCTGACCTGTGCGTGCTTCAAATGATGCCGCTCCTGATCGCCGTTGCGATCGCCATCGCGCGGTTCGAGGCCGCGAACTTCTGGATGGCGTGGGTGATGTAGCTGTTCACGGTATTCGACGAGACGCCGAGGATGACGGCGACTTCGTCGGTTGTCTTGCCTTCCGAAACCCAGAACAGGCATTCGCGCTCGCGATCCGACAGCGGATCCTGCATGGATGCCGCCGCGATCAGCTGCGGAATGCTGGAAAGCGCGTAGCAGCATTTGATCTGCGCCTTCATCAGGGCGGTGAGGTCGATCTTGCCCGCCTCTGCGGCCGAGAACAGGACGAACAGGCGCTGCCGGCCGACATTGAGCCGCAGCGAATAGATTTCGGCGTGGCCGAGCACGTCGAGCAGGCGGGCTTCCTCGCCGGTCAGCAATGCGCCGGCGTCGGGCGCGTGCGCCGCCACCAACGGCTTCGGGCGCACGCCCGGCGCCACGGTCAAGGGGCCCAGCGCCAGATTGGCAATCAGCCTTTTGCCGATGAGCTCTATGGCGTCGAAGATCCAGTTCGAGGAGACGATGCGCGCATCGTTGCGGTCCTGGTCGTGCACGATGGCGACCAGCATGTAGCTGTCGGCGCCGATATCGGCGGCAAGCTGCATGAAGAAACTGGTGAGATCGCCGCGGGACGTCAGGCGCGAGCCTGAAGCATCGGGTTGGAGAAGCGCGGCGGAACTGCTCATTTTATTTCTTGGTTCTTGCCGGAATCGATCCTTGTGCCCGGTGCTGGCAAAGCCAACGGCCGGACCGAAACGCGTCACGTTTACGAAGACACACTCGCGGGCGCGAACGGCGCCCAATCGCGCCGAATCCGTCTAGGGAACGCGAAACCGTCCGCGTCTGGTACCGGCCTGGCGCCGGAACTTGAGACTTTGGGTTGGTCGCCGCGCCCCCCGTGGACCGGCTGATTCGGGTCTAATCTACCCGTAGATGAATCCGACATCAAACGCGATTTGACAAAATCGAATTCGGTGGACTCGCTTTGCGACTCAGCAGCCGGTCCTCGCGTTGCTAGGCGGTGATTTCCAAGCTGAATTGAGCCGATGATGTCGCGGCGCGGCCGCAAAAAAATACGCCCCCGGATACAACCGGGGGCGCATCTCCATCCGGATGCGGCTCAGCGGTCCTCGAAGCCGGTCAGCACGCCGACGGCGTTGATGCCGATCTCTTCCACGGCGTAGCCGCCTTCCATGACGAACAGCGTCGGCAGGCCGAGCCTGGCGATACGGCGGCCGATCTTGGGATAGTCGACGCTCTTCAGCTTGAACTGGCTGATCGGGTCCTTCTCGAACGTGTCGACCCCGAGCGAGACGATGACGACGTCTGGGGCATAGGCCGCGAGCCTAGCGCAGGCGTCCTCCAGCGACGCGCTCCAGCCGTCCCAGTTGGTGCCGAAGGGCATCGGGTAATTGACGTTGAAACCTTCGCCTTCTCCTTCACCGCGCTCGTCGGCATGACCGAGGAAGAAGGGGTACTCGACCATCGGATCGCCATGCAGGTTGAGCACCTGGACGTCGCCGCGGCGATAGAAGATCTCCTGCGTGCCGTTGCCGTGATGGTAGTCGACATCGAGGATCGAGACGCGCTTCGCGCCCTGGTCGCGAAACCATTGCGCGACGACAGCGGCGTTGTTGATGAAGCAATAGCCGCCCATGAAGGCGGCGCCCGCATGGTGGCCTGGCGGACGGCAGAGCGCGAAGGCGGTGCGCTCGCCGCCCTTGACGAGGGCAGCCGCCGTCAGCGCCACGTCATAGGAGGACTTGATCGCCGCCCATGTGCCCTCGACGAAGGTTGCGCCGGCGTCGAAGGAGTAATAGCCGAGCAAGGCATCGATGCGCTTCGGCGGCACATCGCCGCGCAGGCCGCGCGTCGGCCAGGTGAAGCCCATGGCCGATCCCGTGAAACCGGCGGCGACCCACTCCGGCCACACCGTCGGCAGGAAGTCGATGTAGTGGGCTTCATGAACACGCTTGGCGGCGGTCAGATCATGCTCGGCCGGACCGATGATCGGGCCGAGCTTCTCGCTCTCCACCCGCGCCTTGATGAATTCGGCCCGCGACGGTTTCTCGAAACCCGGCACGATCGCCGACGTGACCAGTTCCATCTGGCCTGAATGGCCGGCGTGGAGAGGCGAAAAGACAGTTTTCATGGAATTCCCCTGGAGTGCGAAATCGGTTGGAAATGCGAAATCAGTCGAGGTTGAGATAGGGGTTCACGAGAGCCAGCCACATGGCTTCCACATCGTCCTCGATGAGGTCGAATGTCTTGCGATCCCGCTTCAGTCCGACAAGCCTGCAGGCGTGCCCGACCTCCATCATCACCAGGCCCAATCGCTTGGCGGTCTTTTCCTCGAGGGCCGGGTTTACATGCTGCAGCCAGGCTGCGTAGAGGGCGATGATCTCTTTGTCGTATTCGTCCTGAATCGGCCTCAGGTCGGCGTTGCCGGATATGGCCTCGATCACCGGCATCAGGGTCGCGTTGTCGAGATAGATCCGCGACGTGTCGATGAAGAGCTTGCGCACTTCGCGGCGAAACTCTTCGCGGTTGGTGGGCGGGGAGACTTTGATGCGCTTGGCGATCACCTCCGGAAAGGACGACAGCCAGCGCCTGCCCAGTTCGAGAAGGATGGCTTCCTTGTTGGGGAAATATTGGTAGACCGAACCGACCGACAGGCCCGCGCGCTGCGCGATGGCGAGCGTCGTCGGGGTCTTGGTTCCTTGCTCGCGGGTCAGGATCAGCGCTGCGTCGAGAATCCTGTCGACCACCCTGCTTGACCGTTGCTGCCGCGGCTGCTTGCGCGGTTCGAGCGCTATTTTGGTCTTGCGGTCGAGACTGCGCTTCACTGCTCGTTGCCCCCGTTCCCCGCTCGACCCCACCATCGGCGCGCGGTGCAGTCCACTATACATTCCAAATTCCGGCTGTTGACAAACGCGAATAAACAGTCGCATTCTTTTATCCACGCTGTCTTCAACGATAACAAGGGGAATTTCGAGGACGGCGCACCGGCATCGACTTTTGTCCCATGGCGCCGCCCGATGGAGCGGCAGCTCGTTGGACCTTGGCGCTGCCGGTCCCTCAGCAAAATGTGGAGTCGCGATGTCGGTTGCGGGCGGTGGTGCGGATCTGGTGGTCGTCAACGGCCGTGTGCTGACCATGGACGACGACAATCCCGCCGCTGAAGCTGTTGCCGTCAAGGACGGCGCCATCATCGCCATCGGCAGCCGCGCTTTCATCGAGGAGCTCAAAGGTCCGACGACAAAGGTCGTCGACGCGCAGGGCGGCTCCGTTCTGCCGGGCTTCATCGAAGCGCATATGCATCTGTTCGGCGGCGCGGCCGAGCTCGACAACCTGCATCTGGCAGGCGTGCACGGCTTCGACGCGTTGCGCGACGCGATCCAGGATTTTGCGGCCAAGCGCCCGGACGCGAGGCTGCTGATCGGCGCCGGGGTCGACTACGCCATCCTGCCGGAGCCGGTGACGCGCCACGATCTCGACCGTATCATTCCCGATCGTCCCTTCGCCATGTCGGCTTCGGACCACCATACGATGTGGGCGAACACCAAGGCGCTGGAAGAGGCCGGGCTGCTCAACGGCAGGGAGGTCGGACAAGGCAACGAGATCGTCATGGGCGCCGACGGGCTCGCCGCCGGCGAGCTGCGCGAAGGCGAGGCCTTCGGACCGCTCCTCGACCATTACGGGGCGAACCGGACGCGGCTTGGCCTGGAGGGCGCGGAGCCCGATCCGTATCCTTCGGCGAAGGAACTGGCTGCCGATCGGGACCTGATGCATCGCGGCCTCGAGTGGTGCGCCAAGCATGGCATCACCTCGATCCAGAACATGGACGGCAATCTCTACCAGCTCGAGCTGTTGGCCGGGCTCGAAAAGGAGGGGCGGCTGCTCTGCCGCACCAAGATTCCGTTCCACTTCAAGAATTTCATGAAGCTGGACATGCTGGAAAAGGCCTCGCGGATGGCCCAGACCTATAATTCCGAATGGCTGACGTCCGGCATGGTCAAGGTCTTCTATGACGGCGTGCTGGATTCCTGGACGGCGGTGATGGTTGACGACTATGCCGACCGCCCCGGTTGGCGCGGCGAGCCGCTGTTTTCACCCGAACATTTCGCCGAGGTGGCGATCGAGGCCGACAGGCGCGGCCTGCAGATCGCCGTGCATTCGATCGGCGACGGCGCCGTGCGGGCGGTGCTCGACGGCTACCAGGCGGCGCTGAAGAAGAACGGCCGGCGCGACAGCCGGCACCGCGTCGAGCATATCGAGGTGATCACGGCCTCCGACGTGCCGCGTTTCGCCGAGCTCGGCGTGCTCGCCTCGATGCAGCCGGCGCATCCGCCGGGCGCGCTGAACTTCCCGATGGAGCCGACGATCTCGCGCATCGGCCGCGACAAGTGGCCGTTGAGCTATGCATGGCGCACGCTGAAGAACGCCGGCGCGCGGGTGGTGTTCGCATCCGACTGGCCGGTCTCGCCGGTCGATCCGATCCTGTCGATCCAGGCGGCAGTGATGCGCAAACCTTGGGCAGAAGGCATGCCGGACCAGAGCTTCTCGCTGCGGGAAGCAATCGAGGGCTACACGGTCGAGGGCGCCTACGCGGAGTTCAACGAACATCGCAAGGGTCGCCTCAAGACCGGCTATCTCGCCGATATCGTCGTCTTGTCGGCTGATATCGAGGCGACCGCGCCGGAAGCGCTGCACACCCTGCACCCGGTGACCACCATCTGCGGAGGGAGGATCACCTACCAAGCCTAACGATGGCATAGGAATTGCTTAATTGAATGGGGACTCGGATCGAGTCACTGCTGCGCAGTTGCCAAGCCGACCGGCTTGTGGTGACAATCAAACAGGAACACACCTGCCGACAAGAGCAGGCGCTCTCAATGGGGTAATCGTGCCGGAACAACCGGGTAAGAACGCGATCGAAGTTCGCGGTGTTCGCAAGGTCTTCGGAACCGGCGAAAACCAGGTAGCCGCCCTCGACACGGTGTCGGTGTCGATCCGCGAGAACGAGTTTTTCACATTGCTCGGCCCCTCCGGATGCGGAAAGACGACACTGCTGAGGTTGATTGCCGGCTTCGATTTCCCAACCGCCGGCGAGATATTGCTGCACGGCAAGGACATCGCGCCGCTGCCGCCCTACAAACGCCCGGTCAACACCGTCTTCCAGAGCTACGCGCTCTTCCCGCACATGACGGTGGCGCAGAATATCGGCTTCGGACTGGAGATGCTCGGCAAGCCGAAAGCCGAGATCGAGGCGCGCGTCGCGCAGATGCTGAAGCTGGTCAAGATGGAAGCGCTCAAGGCGCGCCGCACCAGCCAGATTTCGGGCGGCCAGCAGCAGCGCGTGGCGCTGGCCCGGGCGCTGGCGCCGCAGCCGAAAGTGCTCCTGCTCGACGAGCCGCTTTCAGCGCTGGACTACAAGCTACGCAAGGAAATGCAGATCGAGCTGAAGCGGCTGCAGAACGAGACCGGCATCACCTTCATCTTCGTCACCCACGACCAGGAGGAAGCGCTGACCATGTCCGACCGCATCGCGGTGATGTCGGCCGGCAAGATCCTGCAGGTGGGCACGCCGCGCGACATCTACGACAGGCCGGCCGAACGCTTCGTCGCCGACTTCATCGGTGAAACCAATTTCCTGCCTGGCACGGTGGTGTCGAAGCAGGCCGGTGTGGCGACGGTCAAGTTTGCCAGCAGCGCCACGATCAGCGCCGGCTATCCGGAAGGCTTCAATCCGACCGGCGAGGTGACGCTGGTGGTGCGTCCCGAGCATGCCGATCTGGTGCCTGATCCGGCCAAGGGCACGATCACCGGCACGCTCTCGAATATCGTCTATTTCGGCACTGACACGCATTACCACGTCAAGCTCGACGGCGGCGGCGAGAATTTCATCGTGCGCCACCAGAACAGCCGTTCGAGCGCTGTGACCTACGAAACCGGCGCCAAGGTCGGCATCCAGTTCGAGGAGGACGCCGCACGCGTCCTGAAAGACTGATGACCACAGCCGCCCTCTCCTCAGCCCCGCTCTCCAAGGCCGCTTTGTTCGAAGCCCAGGCGGTGAAAACCAGCGCGCGGCGCAACCGGCTCTTGTCGCTGCCGGCGCTGATCATCATCGGCGTTTTCGGCGTGCTGCCGCTGATCATCATCTGCGTCTACTCATTGCTCGTCGCCGCGCCTTATGGCGGCGTGCAGTGGCAGTTCTCGACCGATGCCTATCTGAACTTCCTGTTCCAGCGCGACATTTTCGACGACACGCTGCAGTTCACGCCGGACTTCCTGATCATCTACCTGCGCTCCTTCCTGTTCGCGGTGGTGACGACGGTCATCTGCCTGCTGCTCGGTTTCCCGACCGCCTATTTCATGGCGACGCGGCCGCCGGCGCAACGCAACTGGTGGGTGCTTCTGATCACCATCCCGTTCTGGTCGAACCTTCTGGTCCGCACGCTGGCGATCATGTTCATCATCCGCGACGAGGGGCTGATCAACAACGCGCTCCTGGCGCTCGGCGTGATCGATAAGCCGATCACCATGCTCTACACCAACTTCGCCATACAGCTCGGCCTGCTCTACGCTTTCCTGCCCTTCATGGTGCTGCCACTCTATTCGAGCCTGGAGAAGCTCGACTTCCGCCTGGTCGAGGCAGCTTACGATCTTTATGCGACGCGCCGGCAGGTGCTGTGGCGGGTGATCATTCCGCTGTCCAAGCCCGGCATCATCGCCGGCTGCCTGCTCGTCTTCATCCCGGCGCTCGGGGCCTATGTGACGCCGCTGATCCTGGGCGGCGGCGTGCACCTGATGATCGGCGATCTCATCGCGCAGCAATTCGGTTCGGGCCGCAACTGGCCGCTCGGTTGCGCGCAGGCGCTGATCCTGATGGCGGCGGTGCTGGTGGCGCTGTTCTTCTATGTCCGCAACACGTCGGGCAAGGTGCAGCATGGCTGAGCCCCGCGTCATGGACATCAAGGACCAGCCGGGCTTCCGCTCGATCGCCGTCATCTGTCTGCTGGTGCTCTATATACCGGTGCTGATCCTGATGATCTTCTCATTGAACAGCGGATCGCTGGTCACGCATTGGGAAGGCGTCACGCTCAACTGGTACGGCAGCGCGCTGCTCAACGAGGAGTTCCACAGCGCCGCGAAGAACACCCTGATCATCTCGGTGACGGCGACGATCGTGTCGACCATCTGCGCGACGCTGGCCGCGATCGGCATGACGCGGGTGAAGCCGTGGCGCGGGCTCGCCGCAGCCTTCATGATCATCAACCTGCCGCTGATGGTGCCGGAGATCATCACGGCGGTCGCCACGCTTTCCTTCTTCGCGCTGATCGCCGGCACGCTCGGGCTGAATTTCGGCATCGGCAATCTGATCCTCGCCCACACCGTTTTCTGCATCCCCTTCGCCTATATGCCGATCAGGGCGCGGCTCGAGGACATGGACCTGACGCTGGAATACGCGGCGGCGGACCTCTACGCGACGCCGTGGAACGCCTTCAAGCGCATCACGCTGCCGCTTTTGGTGCCCGGCATCATGTCGGGGGCGGCGCTGGCCTTCATCGTCTCCTTCGACGATTTCACCATCACGCAGCTCGTCGCCGGCCCCGGCCAGACGACGCTGCCCCTCTATATCTGGAACCAGATCCGGCGGCCGATGACACCGGAGATCAACGCCATCTCGACCATCCTGCTCCTGGTGTCGATCCTGTTCGTCTCAGTCTCGTTCCTGATCGCGCGCCGGCGCGCAAAATGATCCGCGAGCTCCAACACAACAATGGGAAGGCAAGGAGAACATAAAATGTCTGGAAAACTGATGGCGGCCGTTTCCGCGGCCGTTCTGCTGTGGGCGGTGCCGGCGCTCGCCGACGGCGAACTGCACATCTACAATTGGGGCGACTACACCAACCCCAAGCTCATCGACAAGTTCGAGAAGCAGTACAACGTCAAGGTGACGCTGGACGACTATGATTCCAACGAAACCATGCTGTCCAAGGTGCGCGCCGGCAATTCCGGCTACGACATCGTCGTGCCGTCCGACTACACGGTGAAGATCATGGTCGAAGAGGGCCTGCTCGAGAAGACCGAGCCCAACGCGATGCCGAACGGCAAGAACATCGATCCGCGCTTCGTCGACGTTTATTGGGATGCCGGCCGCCACTACACCGCTCCCTGGCAGTTCGGCACGACCGCATTCTCTGTCAACACGGACAAGTTCAAGGGCGACATCAACACGCTGGCCATCCTGTTCAATCCGCCCGATGAACTGAAGGGCCAGATCAACATGCTCGACGACGTCAACACCGTCATGCATGCGGCCGAGCGCTATGCAGGCGTGCCGCGCTGCGGCGCCGACAAGGCCAATCTGAAGAAGATCAACGACATCCTCATGGCCGCCAAGCCGTCGTGGAAGACCTTCAGCTACGACACCATCACCAAGATCACCTCCGGCGACGTCATCGTTTCGGAGCAGTGGAACGGCGCCAGCTACCGTTCGCGGCAGAAGATCCCGGCGATCAAATATGCCTACCCGAAGGAAGGCATCGAAGGCTGGATGGACAATGTCGCGGTGCTGAAGGGCGCCAAGAACCTCGAGAACGCCAAGCTGTTCCAGGATTTCGTCATGGCTCCGGAAAACGCGGCGCTGATCTCGGAATTCGCCGGCTATGACAACGGCATCGCAGGCAGCCATAAATTCCTGGCGCCGGAGTTCGCCAACTCGCCGGAAATCAGCCCTCCGGCCGGCTCGCCGACGCCGGAATTCGTGCCACCATGCCCGCCGGACGTGGTGGAGATCTACAACAAGATCTGGACCAACCTGCGCAAATAATGCAGCGCGACGCATGAAGGAGGGGAGGCACCGGCCTCCCTTTCTTGTGAATGTTACTGTGCATATCGCTCTACCCTTTGAGCGATATGCCCCGGGAGGAAGCCTTGTCGTCCTATCGCAACTCGGATCCGCGGCCGCCGATCATGCAGGGCTCGCCGCCGAAGCTGGTGCCGCCGAAGCTCGACTGGGACAGGCCGCCCTGGAACCGCTGGGCCTTCCAGCACATCCGCGAATTCCTGCCGACGGTCGAAGTGTGGCGCGGCAACGGCCACCGCCGTCGCCTCGAGCGGGCGGAAGTCGATCTCGACAACCTGCCGGTGACCGACAGCAACGGAGCGCCGACCACGCTCGCCGGCTTGCTCGACGAAACCTATGCCGACGGCTTCCTCGTGCTGAAGGACGGCGAGATTGCCTATGAGCGCTATTTCAACGGCATGGACGAGCGCACGCTGCATTTGTCGCAGTCGATGGCGAAATCGGTCACCGGATCGGTGTGCGGCATCCTTGTCGGGCGCGGCCTGATCGATCCTGGCAGACAGGTGACCGACTATCTGCCGGAGCTCGGCGAGACCGGCTGGGCCGGCGCCACGGTCCAGCACGTGCTCGACATGACGACCGGCGTGCGCTTTTCCGAGGAATACACCGACCGCTATTCCGAGATCGGCCAGGTCGATGTCGCCACGGGCTGGAAGCCGATCCCGCCAGGCAGCGATCCGGACTTTCAATGGCCCTCGCACCTGTTCGAGCTGATCCTGCGGCTCAAGGACCAAGTGCGCCCGCATGGCGAGGCGTTCGAATACCGCTCGATCGAGACCGACGTGCTCGCCTTCATCATGGAGCGGGTGAGCGGCAAGCGCCTGGCGCAGCTCGTCTCGGAAGAGCTCTGGCAAAAGCTCGGCGCCGACGAGAGCGCCTGCTTCACCGTCGACAGCGCCGGCTATGCACTGGCCGATGGCGGCTTCAACGCGACGCTCCGCGACTATGGCCGCTTCGGGCAGTTGATCCTCGACAATGGCGGCGGCGTCATCCCGGCCGACTGGATCGAGGCGACACGCAGCGGCAAGCACGGGCCGAATTTCAGCCCGAGCCTTCCGGACGGCAGCTACCGCAACCAGTTCTGGATCGAGGATTCGCGCTCGCGCTCTTTGATGTGCCGGGGCGTATTCGGCCAATTGATCCATATGAGCTGGGAACACAGGATGGTCGTGGTGAAGCTTTCGACCTATCCGGATTTCCTCAACTTAGCCTATTCGGTGGCGACGCAGAAGGCGGTGCATGCCATCGCCGCCGCGCTGGCCTGAAGCCGCAAACAGATTCGGAGAATGTCGTGACCGGCAAGAGTGCCTTCGAGGCCAGATACGGCTTTGCCCGCAAGGATGTGCGGCTCGAAACCTGGCGGCTTTCGCCGTTCAACCGATGGTCGTTCCAGAATGTCGGCGAGCTGGTGCCGAGCGCGCATGTGGCGGCGGCGCCCGGCGGCGAGAGCCAAGCGAAATCGCTCGGCACGTTGCTCGACGAGAAAGTCGCTCTGGGTGGAGGGGCTGAAACTGTCGAGGCCTTCCTCAACCGTTCTAATACCGACGGACTGACGATCCTGAAGGCCGGCAAGCTTGTCGGCGACTGGTCGGCTCCGCATATGCCGTTCGGCTCCCGCCACATCATCTTTTCGATCAGCAAGTCGGTGACGGCGATCCTCGCAGGCATATTGGAAGGCGAGGGCGTGTTCGATCCCGACGCGCCGGTTACGAAGTATATCCCCGAGGCCAAGGGCTCGGCCTATGGCGATGCCAGCGTGCGCAACGTGCTCGACATGACGGTGAGTCTCGATTTCGAAGAGGCCTATCTCGATCCGGAAAGCGCGTTTGCCCGCTACCGCCGCTCGACGTTGTGGAATCCCGGTGGCGGCTCGGAGAGCCTCACGGCTTTCCTGATGACGATCCAGCGGCTTTCCGAGCCGCATGGCCAGACCTACCGCTACCGGTCGCCCAATTCCGACGTGCTCGGCATTCTGGTCGAGCGGGCGTCGGGCATGCGCGTGACCGAACTGCTCCGCGAAAAACTGTGGTTGCCGCTCGGCGCCGCGAGCGACATGTCGGTGACGGTCGACATGGAAGGCACGGCGCGTACGGCCGGCGGCATGTCGATGACGCCGCGCGACCTTGCCCGCATCGGCGAGATGATGCGGCAGGGCGGCACGGCGAACGGCCGCCGCATCGTCCCGGAAGCCTGGGTGCGCGACACGGTCGCCACCGGCGGCAGCCGTGAAGCCTGGCAGCGCGGCACGATGGTGTTCCTTTTCCCGAAGGGCCGCTACCGCAACAAATGGTACCAGACCGGCCGCGACAGTGGCGCGTTTTGTGGCATCGGCATTCACGGCCAGTGGCTCTACGTCAATCCGAAGGCGGAAGTGGTCATCGCCAAGATGTCGTCGCAGCCGGAGCCGGTGGACGACAAGCTGGACGAGGACATCGTGGCGTTCCTGGAGGCCCTGAGCGGCATGGTCTAAGCCGACCCGAGATTGGTTCAAGGCGGTTTTCTGTGGACCTTCGGCTCATGACGAAACCGTTGCCGTTGGCGTAGCGGCCATCCCGGCCTATGGTCGCCGCTCTTTTCTGCAGGGACCAGCATGGCATCGGACATCAAGCGCATCGCAGCAATCATCGCAGCCGAGATCGGAGCGCGGCCGGAACAGGCCGCGGCGGCAATCGGACTGCTGGACGAGGGCGCGACGGTGCCTTTCGTGGCGCGTTACCGCAAGGAAGTCACCGGCGGGCTCGACGATACGCAGCTGCGCGACCTTTCCGAGCGGCTCGCCTATCTGCGTGAGCTCGATACGCGGCGCGAGATCATCGTCAGCTCCATCCGCGAGCAGGGCAAGCTGACCGAGGAGTTGGAAGCCAAGATCGCGGCGGCCGCCACAAAGGCGGAGCTCGAGGACATCTACCTGCCCTATAAGCCGAAGCGGCGCACCAAGGCCGAGATCGCCAAGGAGCGCGGGCTGGGGCCGCTCGCCGAGGCGATCCTGGCCGATCGCTCGAAAGTGCCCGCGGAACTGGCGCTCGCCTATGTCAGGGAAGAGGTGGCCGACGCCAAGGCGGCGCTCGAAGGCGCGCGCGACATCCTGTCGGAGCAGTTCGCCGAGAATGCCGATCTGGTCGGCAGGCTGCGCGCCTATATGAAGGAACGTGCCTTCCTGCGGTCAAAAGTCGTCGACGGCAAGCAGGAGGCCGGCGCGAAATTCTCCGACTATTTCGACCATGTCGAGCGCTGGTCGGGCGTGCCAAGCCACCGTGCCTTGGCCATGCTGCGCGGCCGCAACGAAGAGGTGCTGTCGCTCGATATCGAGGTGGATGCCGACGATCAGTCGCCGGTGAAGCCGGTCGAGCGGATGATCGCCAATGCCTATGCGATCGGCGCGACGCTGCCCGGCGATAAATGGCTGATGGAGGTGGCGGGCTGGACGTGGCGGATCAAACTGTCGCTGCATCTGACGCTCGACCTGATGCGCGATCTGCGCGAGCGGGCTGAGGAAGAGGCGATCCACGTCTTTGCGCGCAATTTGAAGGATCTGCTGCTGGCCGCGCCCGCCGGTTCCAGGCCGACCATGGGGCTAGACCCCGGCATTCGCACCGGCGTCAAGGTCGCTGTGGTCGATGGCACCGGCAAGCTGGTGGCGACGACGACCGTCTATCCGTTTCCGCCGAAGAACGACGTGCGCGGCACGCAGTCGGAACTCGCGGCGCTCATCCGCCAGCACAAGGTCGAGCTGATCTCGATCGGCAACGGCACCGGCAGCCGCGAGACCGAGAAATTGGTGGCCGACATGCTGTCCGACCTGCCGGGCGGCGCCGGGCCGAAGCCCCTCAAGGTTATCGTCAGCGAGGCTGGTGCCTCAGTCTATTCCGCGTCGGCGACGGCAGCGGCCGAATTCCCAGGCCTCGATGTCTCGCTGCGCGGGGCGGTGTCGATCGCCAGGCGCCTGCAGGATCCGCTGGCTGAGTTGGTCAAGATCGAACCGAAGTCGATCGGCGTCGGCCAGTACCAGCACGATGTCGATCAGTACCGGCTCGGCCGTTCGCTCGAAGCGGTAGTCGAGGATGCGGTGAACGCCGTCGGTGTCGACCTCAACACGGCCTCTGCGCCGCTCTTGGCGCGGGTTTCGGGACTCGGGCCGTCGCTCGCCGAAGCGATCGTCGCGCATCGCGACGCGGCCGGGCCGTTTGCCAGCCGCAAGGACCTGCTCAAGGTGGCGCGGCTCGGGCCGCGCGCCTTCGAGCAGAGCGCCGGTTTCCTGCGCATCCCGAACGGGACAGAGCCGCTGGATGCGTCCTCGGTGCATCCGGAAGCCTATGGCGTCGCGAAGAAGATCGTTGCCGCTTGCGGCCGCGACGTGCGCGCGCTGATGGGCGACAGCGCCGCGCTCAAGGCGCTGGATCCACGCGTCTTCGTCGACGAGCGTTTCGGCCTGCCGACGGTGCGCGACATCATCGCCGAGTTGGAAAAGCCGGGACGCGACCCGCGCCCCGGCTTCAAGACCGCGACTTTTGCGGAAGGGATCGACGACATCAAGGATTTGAAGCCCGGCATGCTGCTCGAGGGTACTGTCACCAATGTCGCCGCCTTCGGCGCCTTCGTCGACATCGGCGTGCACCAGGACGGGCTGGTGCATGTCTCGCAACTCGCCGACCGTTTCGTGAAGGACGCGCATGAGGTGGTGAAGGCCGGCGACGTGGTGAAGGTGCGGGTCGTCGACGTCGACATCAAACGCAAGCGCATAGGCTTGTCGATGCGCAAGGATGGCGGCGAGGGCGGGGCGCCTCGCGGCGGCCAGCGCGATCACGGCGGCAAGCCGGCGTCGCGCTCGCCGGCGCCGCAGCGCCAGCCGGAGCGGCCGTCGCAAGGTGCGTTCGGCGCGGCTTTGGCCGAGGCGATGAAGCGGAAGTAGCTACCAGGCCAGGACGGACGGCTCCTTGCCGATCTGGCCGAGCAGCCAGTCGCGAAAGCTGGCGACGGGCGGATGGCTCCGTTTGTCGTGCGGCACGACCAGATAATAGGCGCTTCGGCTTTGCATCGGTTCGCCGGGCGCCGGCACCAACTGGCCGCGCCGCAATTCGCCGGCAATCAGGATTTCCGGCAGCAGCGCCACGCCGAGCCCCGCCATGCAGGCCTGCGCGACCGTCCCGAATTGTTCGAACTGCATGCCTGGGCCGGTCGGCGCCTCGAGCCCCTGATGCTCGAACCATTCGCTCCAGGCGCCGGGGCGGGTCGCCATATGCAGCAACGGCAGACGACTGATATCGGATGCCGCGACGATGGCGCGGGCGGCGAGGAACTCGGGTGAAACCACCGGCATCACTGTCTCGCGCATCAAGAGCGTGCAGTCCGCCTCCGGCCAGTCGGGCATGCCGTGATGGATGGCGGCGTCGAGCCGCTCGCGGGCGAAGTCGAAGCGGCCGATGCGGGTGGCGAAGTTGATGGTGATGTCGGGATGACGGGCGACGAAATCCGGGATCAGCGGCATCAGCCAGCGTGTGCCGAAGGTCGGCAGGATGGCAAGGTTGAGCACGCCGCTATGCCGGTTGCTCATCAATCCAAGGGCTGCGTCGCGCAACTGGCCAAGCGCCGAGCGCACCGCTTCGGCGTAAATCTCCCCGGCCGCCGACAGCCGGACATTGCGGCTGTCGCGTTCGAATAGCCGCCGGCCGAACTGTTCCTCAAGCAGGCTGATCTGCCGACTTATGGCGCCCTGGGTCAGATCGAGCTCGCGCGCAGCGGCGGTGAAGGAGCCGAGGCGCGCCACCGCTTCGAAGGCCGCAAGGGCGGCGGTGTTCGGCAGAAGACGACGCTGGACGCTCATGATCCATTACTAACGCTCATTGATCTGCGATGCAATTTCGTTTGATTTTTTCCGTGCGGAGGCCGATAAGCCGGGCACCTCAAAATATGCTGGGAGAGCGGGCCATGGCCGACGAGAAGAATGCCTTCGTGTGGAACGATCCTTTCCTGATCGAGGACCAGCTTTCCGAGGATGAGCGCATGGTGCGCGACGGCGCGGCCGCTTTCGCCGCCGACAAGCTCGCGCCGCGCATCGAGGAAGCCTATGCCGACGAGAAGACCGACCCGTCGATCTTCCGGGAAATGGGCGAGGCGGGCCTGCTCGGTATCACCATTCCGGAAGAATATGGCGGGCTCGGCGCCGGATATGTGACCTATGGCCTGGTGGCTCGGGAAGTCGAGCGCATCGATTCCGGCTACCGCTCGATGATGAGCGTGCAGTCCTCGCTGGTGATGTATCCGATCCACGCCTATGGCTCGGAAGCGCAGCGCAAAAAATACCTGCCGAAGCTCGCTTCGGGCGAGTGGATCGGCTGCTTCGGCCTGACCGAGCCGGATGCCGGCTCCGATCCGGGTGGCATGAAGACGCGCGCCGAGAAGACGGCGAACGGCTATAAGCTCTCCGGCTCCAAGATGTGGATCTCGAACGCGCCGATCGCCGACGTCTTCGTCGTCTGGGCGAAGTCGGCAGCGCATGACAACCAGATCCGCGGCTTCGTGCTGGAAAAGGGCATGAAGGGGCTTTCGGCGCCGAAAATCGGCGGCAAGCTCAGCCTCCGCGCCTCGATCACCGGCGAAGTGGTGATGGAAGGCGTCGAGGTCGGCGAGGACGCGCTGCTGCCCAATGTCTCGGGCCTGAAAGGCCCGTTCGGCTGCCTCAACCGCGCGCGTTACGGCATCTCCTGGGGCGCCATGGGCGCGGCCGAGGATTGCTGGCACCGGGCGCGGCAATACGGCCTCGACAGGAAGCAGTTCGGCAAGCCGCTTGCCGGCACGCAGTTGTTCCAGAAGAAGCTCGCCGACATGCAGACCGAGATCGCGCTCGGACTGCAGGGCTCGTTGCGCGTCGGCCGGCTGATGGACGAAGGCAAGATGGCGCCGGAGATGATCTCGATCGTCAAGCGCAACAATTGCGGCAAGGCGCTCGATATCGCCCGCCAGGCCCGCGACATGCATGGCGGCAACGGCATCCAGATCGGCTACCACGTCATGCGCCATGCGCAGAACCTGGAAACGGTCAACACCTACGAAGGCACGCATGACGTGCATGCGCTGATCCTCGGAAGGGCGCAGACGGGGCTGCAGGCGTTCTTCTAGGCGGCAAGGCTGCTTAAATTAGGTGCAGCGCAACATCTCTGCTTGGAGAATGCCCAGGACTTGTGTCAGGGTCCGGCGGTAAAACGCCATTCTCCGGGGCACCATGGCAATTCTGGCAGCTGTCCATCACCTGACCCACTACAAATATGACCGGCCGGTGGTGCTCGGTCCCCAGGTGGTCAGGCTGCAGCCGGCACCGCATTCGCGCACCAAGGTGCTCAGCCACTCGCTGAAGGTCGAGCCGACAAACCATTTCGTCAACCTGCAGCAGGACCCCTACGGCAACTTCCTCGCCCGCTTCGTCTTTCCGGATCCGGTGACGGAACTGAAGATCGAAGTCGACCTCGTCGCCGACATGACGGTCTACAATCCGTTCGACTTCTTCGTCGAGGAGAGCGCCGAGAATTTTCCGTTCGATTACCCGGAAGAGATCCGGGAGGACCTCGCCATCTACCGGCAACCCGAGCCGGCCGGGCCGCTGTTGTCGAAATTCCTGGAAAGTATCGACCGCAGCCGGACGAATACCGTCAATTTCCTGGTCGGCCTCAATGCGAGGCTGCAGCGCGAGATCGCCTATATCGTGCGCATGGAGACCGGCGTCTATTCGCCGGAAGAGACGCTTGCCGCCGGCAAGGGGTCGTGCCGGGACTCCAGCTGGCTCCTGGTGCAGATCCTGCGCAATCTGGGCGTCGCCGCGCGCTTCGTCTCCGGTTATCTGATCCAGCTTAAACCCGATCTTGTCTCGCTCGACGGACCGCCAGGGACGGCGGTCGACTTCACCGACCTGCATGCCTGGTGCGAGGTCTACATTCCGGGCGCCGGCTGGATCGGTTTCGACCCGACCTCCGGCCTGCTCACCGGCGAGAGCCATGTGCCGCTGGCCGCGACACCGCACTACCGCAATGCCGCGCCCATCTCCGGCATGGCAAGCTTCGCCAATGTCGATTTCGGCTTCGACATGCGGGTCGACCGGATCGCCGAGCATCCGCGCATCACCAAGCCGTTTTCGGATGAAAGCTGGGAGGCGCTCGACCAACTGGGCGAAAAAGTCGATGCGGCGCTGAGGGATGGGGACGTGCGGCTCACCATGGGCGGCGAGCCGACCTTCGTGTCGATCGACGATTTCGAAGCTGCGGAATGGAACACCGCAGCCGTCGGTCCGACCAAGCGCGACAAGGCCGACCAGCTTATCCGCCGGTTGCGCGAACGCTTCGCGCCAGGCGGTTTTCTCCATTATGGCCAGGGCAAGTGGTATCCGGGCGAGAGCCTGCCGCGCTGGACCTTCTCGCTCTACTGGCGCACCGACGGCGAGCCGGTCTGGCGCGATCCGTCGCTGATCGCGAGGGAAAACGGCAATGCCGCGGTCGGACCAGAGCAGGCCGAAAGCCTGCTCAAGGCGGTCGCTGGCGAGCTCGGCATCGACAAGGCGATGGTGAGCGAGGCCTATGAGGATCCGGGCGAGTGGCTGCTCAAAGAAGGCAAGCTGCCCGACAATGTCGATCCCTCCAACTCGAAGCTGGAAGACCCGGAAGAGCGCAGCCGCATGGCGCGCGTCTTCGAGCGCGGGCTGACCAAACCGTCAGGCTATGTGCTGCCGGTGCAGCGCTGGAACAGCCAGGCCGCCGGACAGCGCTGGCGCTCGGAGAAATGGAAGACGCGGCGCGGCCGCCTATTCCTGGTGCCCGGCGACTCTCCGGTCGGCTACCGCCTGCCGCTCGGCGCGCTGCCTTACGTGCCGCCGGCGCAGTTCCCTTATATCGTGCCGGTCGATCCGTCCGTGCCGCGCGGCGCGCTGCCGGCGCGCGATGCCATCCTGCCGGAATTTCCGGCCGGCGGCGCCGACGAAATGGCGCGGCAACAGGCCGAGGCGTCCTTCACGGCGGCCACGGCCCAGCAGGACCGGGTCGAGCAGCAACTGACAGAGATCGGCGGCGCGGTGCGCACCGCGCTCACCGTCGAGCCGCGCGACGGGCGGCTTTGCGTGTTCATGCCGCCGGTCGAGGCGCTGGAGGATTATCTCGAACTGGTGGCGGCGACGGAGAATGCTGCCAAGGCGATCGGCCTGCCGGTGCATGTCGAGGGCTATGCGCCGCCGCACGATCCGCGCCTCAACGTCATCCGCGTGGCGCCGGATCCTGGCGTCATCGAGGTCAATATCCATCCGGCGGCCAATTGGCGGGAATGCGTCGCCACGACGAGCGCGATCTATGAGGAGGCGCGGCAATCGCGGCTCGGCACCGACAAATTCATGATCGACGGCCGCCACACCGGCACCGGCGGCGGCAACCATGTCGTGGTCGGCGGCGCGACGCCCAATGACAGCCCGTTCCTGCGCCGGCCCGACCTGTTGAAGAGCCTGGTGCTGCAATGGCAGCGGCATCCGTCCCTGTCCTATCTGTTTTCCGGTCTGTTCATCGGCCCGACCAGCCAGGCGCCGCGCATCGACGAGGCGCGGCACGATTCCCTTTACGAACTGGAGATCGCGCTGGCGCAGGTGCCGCATCCGGACAATGGCGAGGCGCCCTTGCCGTGGCTGGTCGACCGGCTGTTCCGCAATCTCCTGACCGACGTGACCGGCAACACGCATCGTTCGGAAATCTGCATCGACAAATTGTTCTCGCCCGATGGCCCGACCGGCCGGCTTGGGCTGGTCGAATTCCGCGGTTTCGAGATGCCGCCCAATGCGCGCATGTCGCTTGCGCAGCAATTGCTGGTCCGTGCGATCATCGCGCGCGCCTGGAAGAACCCGCTCGAGGGTCGCTTCGTGCGCTGGGGCACCTCGCTGCACGACCGCTTCATGCTACCGCATTATGTCTGGGCGGATTTCCTGGACGTGCTGGAGGACCTGAAGCTCAACGGCTTCGACTTCCGCCCCGAGTGGTTCGCCGCCCAGCTCGAATTCCGCTTCCCCTTCTGCGGAGAGGTTAGCCAAGCCGGCGTGAAGCTGGAGCTCAGGCAGGCACTGGAGCCTTGGCATGTGATGGGTGAGCAGGGCGCGATCGGCGGCACGGTCCGGTTTGTGGACTCCTCGGTCGAGCGGCTGCAGGTGCGCACCGAAGGGCTCAATCCGGAACGTCACGCCATCGTCTGCAATGGCCGCATCGTGCCGATGAAGGTTACCGACAATCGCGAGGTCGCGGTGGCGGGCGTGCGCTTCAAGGCCTGGCAACCAGCCTCCGGCCTGCATCCGGCACTGCCGGTCAACACGCCGCTGGTCTTCGACATCTACGATCGCTGGTCGGGTCGCTCGGTCGGCGGCTGCGTCTACCATGTCGCGCATCCCGGCGGCCGCAACTACGATACCTTCCCGGTCAACGGCAACGAGGCCGAGGCGCGACGGCTTGCCCGGTTCGAGCCGCGCGGCCACACGCCGGGCGGCTATGTGCTGCGCGACGAAGAAGTTTCTGAAGAGTTTCCCATGACCCTTGACCTGAGGCGGCCGGCGAGATTCTGATCGACAATGGCCAAGGGGAATCAGAGATGGGCGGGCGGCAGGCCGCGGGCGCAGGGCCTGCTGGAACGCTACCGGCCGATCGAAGGTGTCGCCGACGAGATGGTCGACGCGTCGGGCAGTCCGCGTCCGGCCTGGCGCTTCTTCATCGACGCGCTCGACGAACTGGGGGCTGAGCGGCTGGGCCAACGGTTCGCCCGCGCCGACCAATATCTGCGCGATGCCGGCGTCTATTACCGCGTCTATGAGCAAGCCGGCGCCAATGAGCGGGAATGGCCGCTTGCGCATGTTCCGCTGCTGATCGACGAGAAGGAATGGGCCGAGATCAGCGCAGGACTCACCCAGCGCGCCGATCTGTTCGAGGCGCTCCTGGCCGACATCTATGGGCCGAACCGGCTGATCGAGAAGGGCATCCTGCCGGCCGGGCTGATCGCGGCGAGCCCGGAATATCTGCGCCCCGTCGCCGGCGCCAGGCCGGCCAGCGGGCATTTCCTGCACATGGTCGCCTTCGAGCTCGGCCGTGGCCCGGACGGGCGCTGGTGGGTGCTGGGCGATCGTGCGCAGGCGCCGTCCGGCGCCGGCTTCGCGCTGGAGAACCGCGTCGCCACCACGCGCGCGCTGTCGGACGTCTATGGCGAGATGCATGTGCATCGGCTCGCCGGCTTCTTCCGCCGATTCCGCGACGCGCTGAACGGCATGGCCAAGGAATCCGGCGGGCGTGTCGCCATCCTGACGCCGGGGCCGCTCAACGAAACCTATTACGAGCACGCCTACATCGCCCGCTATCTCGGCATCATGCTGCTCGAGGGCGAAGACCTGACCGTTTCCGGCGGCAGGCTGATGGTGCGCACGGTTTCCGGCCTGATGCCGATCGGCGTCTTGTGGCGACGGCTCGACGCCGCCTTCGCCGATCCGCTGGAGTTGAGACCGGACTCGCAAATCGGCACGCCGGGCCTGGTCGAGGCAATCAGGCGCGGCACGGTCTCGGCGGTCAACGCGCTTGGCTCCGGCCTGATCGAGACACGGGCCTTGCTGTCGTTCCTGCCCAGGATCGCGCGGGAACTGCAAGGCGACGATCTCAAGCTGCCGAGCATCGCCACGTGGTGGTGCGGTCAGGAGGCCGAGCGCGCCCATGTGCTCGCCAATATCGACCGCATGGTGATCGGCCCGGCCCTGTCGACCCGACTCGCCTTCGAGGACGACGGCGCGACCCGGCTCGGATCGTTCCTTTCGGCCGGAGAGCGAGCCGAGCTCGTCGGTCGCATCGAGGCGGACGGCGCGGGTTTCGTCGGCCAGGAAGCGGTGACGCTGTCGACCACGCCGGTGTTCGTCGGGGGCGTGCTCGAGCCTCGGCCCGCCAGCCTGCGTGTCTATCTGGCGCGCACGCCGGAAGGCTGGGCGGTGATGCCCGGCGGCTTCGCGCGCGTCGGCTTCTCGCTCGACCCGACGGCGATCGCCATGCAGCGCGGCGGCCAGGCGGCGGATGTCTGGGTGGTCAGCGACCGGCCGGTCGAGCGCGAGACGCTGCTGCCGCAGGAGCAAGACGGCTTCACCCGCACCATGCCGGGCAGCCTGCCCAGCCGCGCGGCGGAGAACCTGACCTGGCTCGGGCGCTATATCGAGCGCTCCGAAGACACGGTGCGCGTGCTGCGCGCCTATCACGTGCGGCTTGCCGAGACGTCCGATCCGGATATGCCGTTGCTTGCCGATATCAGGGACTATCTGGAACCGTTCGGCATCGAGGTCGAAACGGCGATACCCCGGGGGCTGATCGGCACCCTGGACAGCGCGGTCTACAGTGCCGGCCAGATTCGCGACCGTTTCTCTCCCGATGGCTGGCTGGCGCTGAAGGATCTGTCGAAGACCATCCACAAATTCGCCGAGACGGTCGCGCCCGGAGACGATGCGACGCGGGCAATGACGGTGATGCTGCGCAAGCTCGCCGGCTTTTCAGGCCTGCTGCATGAGAACATGTATCGCTTCACCGGCTGGCGCTTTCTGGAGATCGGCCGGAGGCTGGAGCGCGGCATCCAGACTGCCCGCACGCTGGCCCGGCTGACAAAGGCAGGCGCGCCCGAGGGCGCGCTCGACATGATGCTGGAGATCGGCGACAGCGTCATGACCCATCGCCGGCAATATCCGGTGCAGGCCGGGCGGCGCACGGTGATCGACCTGCTCGCGCTCGACCCGCTCAATCCGCGCTCCATCCTGTTCCAGCTCGAGCGGCTGAAGGCCGAGATCGGCATGCTGCCTTCGGTCGGCGGCGAGGGGCATATGTCGCCCGCCGCCAAGGAAATCCTGCAGCTCAATACGGCAATCGCCGTCATGGAGCCGTCCGACATGAGCGCCCAAGTGCTCGACGACCTCGCCGGCCAGATCGGCGATCTCTACAACAGCCTTGCCCGGGCCTATTTCGGTTAGAGCACTTCCAGCGAAAAGGATCGCGTCCATGCTCTATCTCTTTGTTTTTGCGCAATTCCGGACGCAAAGCCGCCGCGCGCTTTCGCTGGAATTGCCTTAATGCTCTACGACATCAAACTCCATCTGCATTACGACTATGCCGCCGCCGCGGGCGGCGGACGGCACCAGGTGCGCGTGATGCCGCAGACGATCGCCGGAGTGCAGCGCGTGATCGCCGCCTCATTGTCCTTCCAGCCGCCGCCGGCCGAACGTGCCGATTTTTCCGATTTCTTCGGCAACAATGTCACCTCGATCGCCTTTCGCGACGCGCATGAGACGCTCGACATCCGGATGAGCGCGCGCGTTTCGGTCTCACGGCCGGATCCAGGCCTCGATGTCTCGCCCGACATCGGCGGGTTGAGGGCGGAGCTCGAACTGGTGCGGTCGCTATCGCCGTCCGCACCGCATCATTTCCTTGCAGCCAGCGATCATGTCGGCATCGATGCGGCGATCACCGCCTATGCGCGAGAGAGCCTTGCCGGCTCGGCGGTGGCCACGGCGGTCGATCTCTGCAACCGTATCCATCGCGATTTCACCTATGACGGCAAGGCGACGACGGTGCAGACGCGGGCCGGCGACGCCTTTGCGCTGAAGCGCGGGGTCTGCCAGGATTTCTCGCATATCATGATCGCCGGCCTGCGTGGGCTTGGCATTCCGGCCGGCTACGTCAGCGGTTTCCTGCGCACGATCCCGCCCAAGGGCAAGCCTCGGCTCGAAGGCGCGGATGCCATGCATGCCTGGGTCAAGGCCTGGTGCGGGCGCGATGCCGGCTGGCAGGAGTTCGACCCGACCAACGGCATGCGGGCGAGCAACGACCATATCACGGTCGGCTACGGCCGCGACTATTCCGACGTTGCGCCAATCGTCGGCGTGCTGAAGACGACAGGCGGCCAAGTCGGCGAGCAGGCCGTCGACGTCATTCCGGTCGCGGTCGAAAAAGTGTGACAGCAAGCCGGTCACCTGCGGACGCTTCTCAAGGACAGGTGTCCCCGGTATCTTGAGCATCGGGGTTTGGCTGCTCTCGGATCAGATAGCGGCGCGGAGGCGGATTTGGAAGCGGTAAGCGTCATCATACCGGCACATGATGCGGCCCGGACGATTGTCCGGACGCTCGCTTCGCTGGTGTCGGAAAGAGAAGCTATCGGCGAGGTGCTGCTGGTCGACGATTCATCGTCCGACGCCACTGCGGCCGTCGCTACGGAGGCGGCGTTGCGGCTTGCCTTGCCGTTGCGCGTCATCAAATCAAGCTGTCGTGACGCCGGTGGTTCCAGGAATCGAGCACTGGAGGAAGCTCGTTTTCCCTGGATATATCTGATTGATGCCGACGACATTCACCTGGAAGGCGGCCTGCGCGCGCTGCTGGCCAAGGCCGAAGCGGATCCTGGCGCCGACATGGTGGTCGGCGCCTACTGCCGACAGGTCGACGGCGAGGAACGGTCGACCAAGCTGCCGGGCGGCTACACGGCAAGCGCACCAGCCAACGCCTGCGCCTATCTCGAAGGGCGGATACGGTCGATCGCCGTCGGCAGCGCGCTGGTGTCGCGGCGGCTTGTCGGCGACACGAGGTTCCCGACCGGGCTCGGCTATGACGAGGACACGCTGTTTTGGGCGCGCCTGATGGCCAAAGCCTCGCTAGCAGTCCTGACACGACCGATCTTCATCTATTTCGTGTCGGCGGAGCGCTCCGACGATCGTTTCACCGTCAGGCCTGCCGCGCGCTTTCTCGAATGGCGGCTGGCGCTGCGCCGGCTTCGGTCCAGCGGCATCGCGGAGCAGTCGCTCAAGACCAGGGAAGGCCTCGTGGCTTTGAAGATCGCGCGCGTTCACTATGCGCGCGGCGATTTCGAGACGGCGGCAAGATTCCTCGGCGTCGCCGAAGCCGCGCCACGGGCGGGCGCGGATGCCTGGCGCTGCATGCGCTATCGGCTGAAGATCGCGCTCAGGCGCCGATTCTCGGCGCCGGCCGTCCAACTGCAACGCGCCTGATGGCCGGTAGGACGGATCTTGCGGTCGTGGTGATTGGTTTCCGGGCGCCCGCCTCACTGGCGGCCGCGGTAAGGTCGGTGCTCGACCAGAACGTTCCGCTCGAGATCGTGGTGGTGAATTCCGGCGGCGGCAGCGCCAAGGCGCTGCTTGCCGATTGCGGCATCGAGGTACCAGTGATCGATGTCGAAGAGCGTCTGTTTGCCGGCGCCGCGCGAAATCGCGGCATTGCCGCAACGCAGGCTCCGTTCGTCGCCTTTCTCGCCGATGATTGCCTGGCCTGTGCGGGATGGGCCGAAATTCGGCTGCGGCGTCACCGGGAAGGCGAGGCGGCTGTGGCGAGTGCCGTCCTCAACAGCCATCCGCGCAGTCTGGTTGCCTGCGCGGCGCATCTCGTCACCTATATGCGACGCCTGCCCGGTCTTCCGGCCGGGAAGGCGCAGTGTTACGGCGTTTCGTTCGACAGGACGCTGTTCGATCGATATGGAGCGTTCGACGAGCGGCTGACGACCGGAGAAGATACCGAATTCATGGCCAGGCTGCCGGAGGCTTTGCGGCCGGTCTGGGAACCGAGGGTTCTGACCATCCATCGCAACGAGACGCGCCTGCTCGGCTTGCTTGCCGACCAGTATCGCCGCGGGCGCCGCTACGGCGCTTATCTCCGGTCCCTCGAAACCGGAGAACCCATACGTCCATTCCGCAAGGTGTTCCGCGACCGTCGCAATGTCGGCAAGCTGATTACGGAGGGGTTGTCCGGCAAGGACAGGACCTTCGCAAGGCTGTCGATGCCGATCGTGTGGCTGGCATTGTTCGCCAAATCGCTCGGCGCATCGGTCGGCGCCCGGCATGGCAATGCGGCGGAAGACAGGCGATGATCACCGTCGAGATGAAGCCGCAGCGCCGGCGGCGTGGCCGATGGCTTTGGTCGCGGCGCAAGATCGTCGCTGTCTTCAGCTATCGCTACGATCAGCATCTCGTGCCCGACCTCATCGCCAACCTCGCTCCTGTCGTCGACGGCTGGATCGCCTATGACGACCGCGCCGCGGAGGGGCTTTTCACCAGCGAGCCGCAGAGGCGGCGCGCGCTTATCGCCGCGGCGCATGAGGTGGGCGCCGATTGGGTTCTGGCCATGGATCCCGACGAAAGGCTGGAACAGGCCGTCGCCGGCCGGATCGGCCGGTTGACCAGCGGGTCCAGGCGCATCGCCTGGGGATTCCGCTGCCGGGAGATGTATACGCCGGCCAGCTACAGGGTCGACGGCCCCTGGGGCCAGAAGATGCAGCACAGGCTTTTTGCTGCCTACCACCCCGACCGCTACCGATCGAAGGAGCTGCACGGCGCCTGGTTTCCCGAGGACATCGGCTTCAGCCTGAAGGACAGCGGTCTCAATCTCTATCATTTGAAGATGATCGAGCCCAAGCGGCGGGCGGCGCGTCGCGACCTCTACAATCGCCTCGATCCCGATCGGCGGCTGCAACAGATCGGCTACGACTATCTGGCGGACGAGTCGGGAATGGTCCTCGAGGTCGTGCCGGCCGGGCGAGAGTACTTTCCCGCTCATGCCGACGACGGCGGGCTCTGGATGGCTGACCTCGTCGCCCACCGGCCGGACTGAAAACCTCGTTCGGAACCAGTCTTCGGCGCGCGGCTTTATCTACGGGTCTTTTCGCGGAGCCGGCATGCTGCAGCATTCACAATTGTCATCGGATCGTTCGGCGCGGGACGAGGAAACCCGAAGGAACGGCGCCCGCGCTTCGGCCGAAGGCACGTCGCTCAACTATGTAAGCGATGCGGATCCCGGCATCCGCAGATTGAGGAGGGGTGCGGGATTCACCTATGTCCGGGCCGATGGCGGAACCGTTGACGAAACGACGCTTGCACGCATCAAGGCGATCGTCATCCCGCCGGCCTGGACGGATGTATGGATATCTCCCGATCCGGACGGGCATATCCAGGCAACCGGCCGGGACCAGCGCGGCCGCAAGCAGTACCGTTATCATCCGCAATGGACCGAGGAACGCGACGGCGTCAAATATTCAAGTCTCGTCGCCTTCGCCGAAAGCCTGCCTGCTCTCAGGCGGCAGATCGATGCCGATTTGCGCCGGCACGGATTGCCTCTGGAGCGTGTCGTCGCCTCGGTGGTCTGGTTGCTCGACAACACCATGATCCGCATCGGCAACGCGGCTTATGCGCGCGACAACAAGAGCTTCGGGCTGACCACCTTGCGCGACCGACACGTCGAAATCACCGGATCCAGCCTGCGCTTCGCCTTCAAGGGCAAGTCGGGCAAGGAATGGAAGCTGAAGCTGGTCGATCGCCGGATAGCCAAGGTCGTGCGCGGCGCCCAGGACCTGCCGGGACAGAAGCTGTTTCAGTATCTCGATGAAGAAGGCGACCGGCGGCCGGTGCGCTCGGAGGACGTCAACCGCTATATTCGTGATGCATCCGGCGCCGAATTCAGCTCAAAGCACTTCCGCACCTGGGGCGGCACGATCCATGCTGCGTCGCTGTTTGCCGGGACCGAGTTGCCGGAAAGCAAGACACAGCAAAAACGGGTGATCAACAATGTCGTCGACAAGGTCGCCGAGCGGTTGGGAAACACCCGGGCGGTTTGCCGCAGATGCTACATCCATCCGTTGGTTTTCGAGGCGTGGAGCGAAGGACGGCTGCTCGACGAAATGGCAGAGGCCAACAAGCGCAAACGCCTGATATCGGGCCTCGACGAGGAAGAAACGCTGGTGCTCAGGTGGCTGCAGGCGCATGGCGCCTGACAGGCTGGCGCGGAGATCGCCAAGTCCGTGATCCTTCGATAAATTTTTTTATCGACCTTGTGTCGGGAAGGGTCCTAGTGTCGCGTCCTTTGATACGAAAAGGACAACACCATGCTCTATGCCATCCTTTGCTACGCTTCCGAAGACGTCGTCTGCTCCTGGAGCAAGGAACAGGACGACGAGGTCATGGCAAAGATCCTCGACGTGCAGGACAAATACGCCAAGGCCGGCCGGCTAGGCCCCGTGGCGCGGCTTTTGCCGACGACGGCGGCCACGACGCTGCGAAAGGTCAAGGGCGAGCCGGTCGTGCTCGATGGCCCGTTCGCCGAGACCAAAGAACAATTCCTCGGCTTCTACACGCTCGAATGCAACGATCTCGACGAAGCCGTCGAGTTCGCGCGCGAACTCTCCGAGGTCAATCCGAGCGGCGGCTCCTACGAGATCCGTCCGGTTTCGGTCTTCAATCCGACAAAGGTCGCGGTATGACGGATCTCGCCTGGATAAGCACCGCAATCAGCAACGCCCGTCCGCAGGCGATGGGCGCGCTGCTGCGCTACTTCCGCGACCTCGACGCCGCGGAAGAGGCTTTCCAGGAGGCGTGCCTGAAGGCGCTCAAGAACTGGCCCAAGAACGGGCCGCCGCGCGATCCGGCCGCCTGGCTGATCTTCGTCGGCCGCAACAGCGGCATCGACGCGGTGCGCAAGCGCGCCAAGCAGGCGCCGATGCCGGAAGAAGACCAGGTGTCCGATCTGGAGGATGCCGAGAGCGACATGGCCGAGCGGCTGGACGGCGCGCATTATCGCGATGACATCCTGCGGCTCCTTTTCATCTGCTGCCATCCGGATCTGCCGGCGACACAGCAGATCGCGGTGGCGCTGCGCATCGTCTCCGGCCTCACCGTCAAGCAGATCGCGCGCGCCTTCCTCGTTGGTGAGAGCGCCATGGAACAGCGCATCACCCGCGCCAAGGCGCGCATTGCGGACGCCGGCGTGCCGTTCGAGACGCCGGGCGCGGTCGAGCGCTCGGAACGGCTCGCCGCGGTTGCCGCGATGGTCTATCTGATCTTCAACGAGGGCTATTCGAGCAATGGCGGGGAGGCGCCGGCCCGCGCGCCGCTTTGCGAAGAGGCGATACGGCTTGCCCGGCTCCTGCTCAGGCTGTTCCAGCAGGAACCGGAAATCATGGGGCTAACGGCGTTGATGCTTCTACAGCATGCGCGGGCGCCGGCGCGTTTCGACGAGCATGGCGAGATCGTCCTGCTCGAGGACCAGGACCGCTCGCTGTGGAGTCGCAAGATGATCGACGAGGGCCTGGCGCTGGTCGACAAGGCGCTGCGCCACCGCAAGCCCGGCCCCTATCAGGTGCAGGCGGCGATCGCGGCGCTGCATGCGCGGGCGGCGACGGCCGAGGATACCGACTGGACCGAGATCGACCTGCTCTACGGCCTGCTGGAGCAGATGCAGCCGTCGCCGGTGGTGACGCTGAACCGCGCCGTCGCGGTCAGCAAGGTGCGTGGCCCGGAAACGGCGCTTGCCATGATCGAGCCGCTGGAAGAGCGGCTCTCGGGCTATTTCCACTTCTTCGGGCTGAGAGGCGGGCTGCTCATGCAGCTTGGCCGCAACGAGGAGGCGCGCGTCGCCTTCGACCGCGCCATCGCCTTGGCCAACACTGCCGCCGAGGCGGCGCATATCCGCATGCATATCGACCGGCTCATCAAGGAGAGCGCCGAGAAGTCGTCGATCCAGAAGGCGCGGTGAGGCGCGTTTATATTGGCCTGACCTGAATCTCGACACGCCTTGGCCTCGGTTTGCGGATCTGGCCCAATTTCGCAGCCCGGCCTTAGACCATGCCGGGGTGGCGGTTTTTCCCTGAAACGAGTAATGCCACGCCATCAAAGCGCCCAGGCGTGCCTGAGGGCACACCCAAGGCATGGCGCATGGCTCTATTCCCACTCCATAGAGGCGGGACCTGAAAGGGATGAAAATGACATTAGCGAAGGAAACGGCTTCACTTCTGGAGAAACTCGGCGTTGCCAAGGAGGCGCTGGCCGGAGGCGACCTCGCCGTGCGCAGCCCGGTGACGGGCGAACAGATCGCGGCGTTGAAGTCGATCTCCGCGGAGAATGCCGGCAAGGCCATCGATGCCGCGCACACGGCCTTCCAGGCCTGGCGGCTGGTGCCGGGTCCGAAGCGCGGCGAACTGGTGCGCCTGCTCGGCGAGGAATTGCGCGCGCACAAGGACGAACTCGGCCGGCTGGTCTCGATCGAGGTCGGCAAGATCCCCTCCGAGGGACTGGGCGAGGTCCAGGAGATGATCGACATCTGCGATTTCGCCGTCGGTCTTTCCCGCCAGCTCTATGGCCTCACCATCGCCACCGAACGCCCAGGGCACCGCATGATGGAGACCTGGCACCCGCTCGGCGTCGTCGGCGTGATTTCGGCCTTCAACTTCCCGGTCGCGGTGTGGTCGTGGAACGCGGCCCTTGCTTTCGTCTGCGGCGATGCCGTGGTGTGGAAGCCGTCGGAAAAGACGCCGCTGACGGCGCTCGCCTGCGAGGCGATCTTCAGGCGCGCCGCCAAGCGCTTCGGCGCTGATGCCCCGGCAGGACTGCTGCAGGTGCTGATCGGCGACCGCGCGGTCGGCGAGGTGCTGGTAGACCATCCGAAGGTCCCGCTGGTCTCGGCCACCGGCTCGACCCGCATGGGTCGCGAGGTCGGTCCGCGGCTCGCCAAGCGCTTTGCGCGTGCCGTGCTGGAGCTCGGCGGCAACAATGCAGGCATCGTCTGTCCCACCGCCGATCTCGACATGGCGCTGCGCGCCATCGCCTTCGGTGCCATGGGCACCGCCGGCCAGCGCTGCACGACGCTGCGGCGCCTGTTCGTGCATGACAGCGTCTATGACGCGCTCTTGCCGCGCTTGAAGAAGGCGTATGAGACCGTTTCGGTCGGCAATCCGCTGGAAGGCAAGGCGCTGGTCGGCCCGCTCATCGACAAGGCAGCTTTCGACAACATGCAGAAGGCGCTCAAGGAAGCGCAAGCGCATGGCGGCAAGGTGACGGGCGGCGCGCGCGTCGAGAACGGCCATCCGGACGCCTATTATGTGCATCCGGCGCTGGTCGAGATGCCGAAGCAGGTTTCGCCGGTGACGGAGGAGACCTTCGCGCCGATCCTCTATGTGATGAGATACACCGATTTCGACGAGGCGCTGGAGCTGCACAATGCGGTGGGCGCAGGGCTGTCGTCATCGATCTTCACCCGCGACCTGCAGGAATCGGAGCGCTTCCTCGGCGTCGACGGCTCGGATTGCGGCATTGCCAACGTCAACATCGGCACTTCGGGCGCCGAGATCGGCGGGGCGTTCGGCGGCGAGAAGGAGACAGGCGGCGGCCGCGAGAGCGGCTCGGATGCCTGGAAGGCCTATATGCGCCGCGCCACCAACACGGTGAACTTCTCCAAGGCGCTGCCGCTGGCACAGGGCGTGTCCTTCGACATCGACTGAAACCAAGGCGTTTCACCGTTTCACGGAAACGGCGAAACGCCTTCTATTTGTTTTAACGCAATTCCGGACGGAAAACCGCCTACACTTTTCCTGGAATTGCTCTATCGAGCGGTTCTGCTTGAAGAAGCCGAACCGCTCGCTATTGCTCCTCAGAAAGCCTTGCCGGTCGGCGGGTCGAACAGGCGAAGCGCGTCTTCGTCGAACGCAAACGCGCATCGCTCGCCCTTCGCAACGCGGGCCTGCGGCGGCAGGGTTGCGGTCAGCCTTTGCGCGCCGATCCGGGCGGTCGTGACCTGCTCGGGCCCGGTCAGCTCGACGACATCGATCTCGACCGGCAGAGACAGTTCGGGGCCGCTGCCTGGCCCAAGACGGAGCGCTTCGGGCCGAATGCCGACAACGACTTTCGCCCCGTCGCGGGCCGCTCGCGCATAGCGCGCGGGCAGCGCCAGCCGCGCATCCGTACCGACGACCGCGAGCTTGCCGTCCTCGACCATCGCATCCAGCATGTTCATCGAAGGCGCGCCGACGAAGCCCGCGACATAGAGCGTCGCGGGCTGGTTGTAGATTTCTTCCGGCGTGCCGAGTTGTTCGATCCGGCCGTCGCGCATAACGGCGATGCGGGTCGCCAGCGTCATCGCCTCGATCTGGTCGTGGGTGACGTAGACGACCGTGGTCTTGAGCATCTCGTGCAGGCGCTTGAGCTCGGTGCGCATTTCCAGGCGCAGCTTGGCGTCGAGGTTGGAGAGCGGCTCGTCGAACAGGAAGACCTGCGGCTTGCGCACCAGCGCCCGGCCGATAGCGACGCGCTGGCGCTGTCCGCCGGAGAGCTGGCCGGGCTTGCGGTCGAGCAGGTTCTCGATCTGCAGGAGCTTCGCCGTCTCGCGCACCGCTTTGTCGCGCTCGGCGGCGGGAACCTTGCGCATCTCCAGGCCAAAGCCGATGTTGCGGCTCACCGTCAGGTTCGGATAGAGCGCGTAGGACTGAAAGACCATGGCGATGTCGCGGTTCTTCGGATGCACGCCAAGCACCGAACGGCCGCCGATCAGCACGTCGCCGCTGGTTGCTTCGGCGAGACCGGCGATGATGTTGAGCAAGGTGGACTTGCCGCAGCCCGACGAGCCGAGCAGCACCAGGAACTCGCCGTTCTCAAGCGCGATGTCGATGCCTTTCAGTGTCTCGACGCTGCCGTAGTTCTTGCGGACATCGCGGATTTCAAGCGCGCTCATGGGCGGCATCCTCGAATTGGATCGGCCCGCCATAGTCGCGGGGCAGGGTTGAGATGGCGCGCGACGCCACCTGAATGGCGGCGCAGAGGCAGTCCTCCAGCGGCCGCCCTTGCGCCAGCGCAGCTAGGAAAGCGGCGTTGAAGACATCGCCGGCGCCGATCGTGTCGACGACGGTGACGCGAGGCGCTGCCGCTTCGATGAGCCTGCCATCGGGGCCGATGGCGATCGCCCCATCCGGCCCACGCTTGACGACGACCGTCGCGCCACTCCTCATGCCGTCGCGGATCTTGCGCGCCGCTTCCGCCGGACTTGCGAGACCGGCCAATGTCGTCGTCTCGACCTCGTTGAAGAGCGCCAGTTCGCAGCGCGACAGCCAGCCGCGCGCAGCGGCGCAGTTCGCCTCGGTCCAACCGTCGATCGGCCAGCCCGTGTCGAGCGCGACGGCGATGCGGTGCGCCTCGGCCCAGTCGAAGAAGGCATCGTAATCGCGCGTCAGGTCGTCGGTGAGGAAAGAGCCGCAGAGCAGCGCATAGCCCCCGGAAAGCCGTTTGCCGTCGACCACCGCGAGCACATCGCCCAGGCTGAAGCGTGGCAGATGGCCGCGCGTGGTGAAGAAGGTGCGCTCGCCGTCAGGATGGGTCATGCCGACCGACAATGTCGTGCCTTCGGGACGAACCGGCCATTTCTGCGCCCGGCGTCCGAAGGCTTCGCGCAGCCACCGCCCGAACTGGTCGTCGCCGAGATTGGCCGCGATCTCGAAATCAATGCCCAGCGCCTGCCATGCAAGCGCCGTGTTGCCGGCCTGGCCGCCGACCCGCAGATCGTCATGGTCGACGACGGTCTCGGTGCCGGCCTTCGGCCAGGGCGCGACCGGCCCGACGATCAGATCGACATTGACGTTGCCGATCACCGCGAGCGGCCGCATCACTCGCTCCTGGTGATCTTGGTGGTGCGCACCGGCGTTCCGGCGTTCTCGACGCGGGAATCGGCGAAGGCGATCATCAGGCGTTGCGCCACCGGCAGCATGGCGAAGATCGCCGCCAGGCCCGTGGCGGGTTTGAAGGTCAGTGTCACGGCACCCGCGACCGGCGGTTTGCCCGAAGCGTCGAAGACGATCAGCGGCGCGCCGGTCTCGACCACGGACAGGGCCATGGCGGTGACGAGGTCGGCGGTCGGATCGTTGGCGCGGAAGAGCACGACGCCAATGCTTGGCCCCAGCATCTCCATCGGTCCGTGGCGCAGTTGGCCGCCTTCGAGCGAGAAACAAGGCAGACGCGACAGCTCGGTGAAGCCGAGCGCCAAGGCTTCGGCTACGCCTTGAAGCTTGCGGCCGGACGTGACGATGGTCGCGACCGTCTTAAGCGCCGCGAGCGCGGCATCGATCTCGACCATCTCAGGCGCCTTGAGCACGGCGAGCGCGCCGGCGGGGTCTTCGCCAAGCGAAGCCAAAATGGCGAGATGCAGGGCGAAGGTCACGGTCAGGCTGCGGGTCGCGGCAAAGGCTAGCTCGGTGCCGCCGGCGCCGACGAGGCAAGGCACGGTACGGCCGAGGAAGGAACCGGCCTCCAGCGTCAGGCCGAAGGTATCAGCCTGCGGAACCGTTTCGGAGAACCACCGCAGCACCTCGGCGCTCTCGCCGGACTGCGAGGTCACGATCACCGTCCTGCCGCCAAGTGGCAGCGGCTGGCCAAGCTGTTCCGAGAGCGGCAGCGCGATGGCGTCGATGCCATGCGCGCGATACAGCGGCTCGACGGCGCGGGCGACGGCATGCGAGGCGCCCATGCCGAGCAGGACAAGCCGGCCGGTCTTCCTGATCGAAGCGGCGACCTTGGCGGCGGCATCCCTGTTATTCTCGAAGGAGGCCAGCGCATCCTCGTGCTGGCGCGCCATTTCGCGGTCGATCGCGACGAGCCCTGCCGGGCGTTTCTTTTGAGCAGTCATGATTATCCTTTCACTCCGCCGCTGGTGAGGCCCGAGATCAGCGCGCGTTGCATGACGAGGCCGATCAGCACCGGCGGCAAGGCCGCGAGCACGCCGGCGGTGGCGATCAGTCCGTAGTCGGAGACGCGGCCGCCGGCGAGATCGGCGATGGCGACGGTCAGCGTCTTTGCCCGCTGATCCGAGGTGAAGAGCAGGGCGTAGAAGAACTCGTCCCAGGCAAGCAGCACGGCAAACAGCGCCGATGTCGCCACCACGGGCGCGGCCAGCGGCAAGGTGATGATGCGCCACGTCTGGAGCAGCCCCGCTCCGTCGATCATCGCCGCGGCCTCGATCTCGCGCGGGATGGAATCGAAGCCCGATTTCATCAGCCAGGTGGTGAAGGGCGCGAGGATCGTCAGATAGATCAGCGCCAGGCCGAAGACGTTGTTGAGCAGGCCGAGCCGGGACAGGCCCATGTAAAGCGGCACGGACAGCGCCACCGGCGGCAGCATGTAGGTGGCGATCACCATCGACAGCGACCATCCCACCGAAGGCGTGCGCGAAACGGCCCAGCCGGCGGGCACGGCAAGGACGACAGCGGCAAGCGTCGCCATGCCGGCGACCTCCAGACTGTTGCGCAGCGATGACGTGAAGGCGGCTCCGGCGCTGTTCTCGGCCCTCGACAGAAGCTGCGCGTAACGGGAGAAGTCGGCCGCCTGCGGCCACCAGCGCAACGACTTGGCGGCGAGATCGGCCGCCGGCGATATGCTCATGACGAAGAGCCAGGCGAGCGGCGCCAGGATCACGGCGGCAAGCAAGATGGCGCAGACGTAGACGAAAGCGGTGAAGACCGGACTCTTGCGTTCCATCAGGCGGCACTCCCGGCGGTCTTCTTGACCAAGGTCGCATAGGCAACGGCGAGCACGGTGACGAGCAGCGTGACGATCAGCGCCAGCGACGCGCCCGAGCCGGCGCGCTGGAAGGAGAAGGCCTCCTGGTAGACGAGGATCGACAGCGAGCGCGTGCTGTTGGCCGGGCCGCCGCGCGTCATCACCCAGATGATGTCGAAGACCTTGAAAGCCTCGATGGTGCGCAGCACCAGCGCCACCATCAACGGGCCTGCAAGATAGGGCAGGATGACGAAGCGGAAGCGGTTGAACGGCCCGGCGCCGTCGACAAGCGCCGCGGCGGTGATGTCGCGCGGCACGGCCTGCAGGGCGGCGAGCGCGATCAGCGCGACAAGCGGAAAATTCTTCCAGCAGTCGGCGACGATCAGTGCCGCGAGCGCCGTGCCCGGCTCGCCCAGCCAGGAGCGATAGTCATCGATGAGATGGAGCTGTGTCAGCGCCGCGTTGAGGGCGCCATATTCGGGATTGTAGATCAGCCGCCATAGCGTCGCGTTGACGACGGTGGGAAGCGCCCAGGGCAGGATCATCAGCCCGCGCAAGATGGCGCGGCCGCGGAATTCCTGGTTGAGCAGGAGGGCCGCCAGCACGCCGAGCACCATCTCGGCCGCGACCGAGATGACGGCGAACCAGGTGGTGGTGATCAGGGTGCGGGTGAAGTTGGAGCTCGTCAGCATCTTGGCGTAGTTGTCGAAGCCAACGTAATTGCCCGCGGTGCCGACCAGTTGGGCATCGGTGAAGGAAAGCCTGACGGTATCGACCAATGGCCAGCCGATGACGGCGACCATGACCACCAGGAGCGGCAGCATCAACAGCCACGCGCGAGTCGTCATCCAGGTGCCTGACATCAGAGGCGCCTCTCTCCTTCATCCGGTCAGAGCGGTCCACCGTTTCACGGAAACGGCGAACCGCTCTATCTCTGTGTTTTTACGCAATTCCGGGCGGAAAACCGCTTCACACTTTTCCTGGAATTGCTCTGGAAACAGCACGGGCGGCGCTCGTGGATGAGGCCGCCCGCCTGTCGAGGAACGCCAGGTCAGAGGCCGCTGTTTTCGGCGGCGGTCTTGAGCGCGTCTTCCGGCGTCGTCTGGCCGAGCAGCGATTCCTGGATCGCCTGCTGCAGCGCCGTCGACAGCTGCTGGTATTTCGGCGTGGTCGGGCGCGGATACATCGCTGCGAGACCGAGCTTGGCGGCGGCGATCAGCTCTTCCTGGCCCTTGGTGACGGCCGGGTCGTCATAGGACGAGGCCCAGATCGGCAGCGAGAGCTTGGCATATTGGTTCTGCGTCGCCTGCGAGGTCATGAACTCGATGTATTTCCAGGCTTCGTCCTGGTGCTTCGACACCGCCGTGATGCCGAGCCCCATGGAGCCGTTGACGGCCGAGACCTCGCTGGTGCCGGCGACGCCCGGCGCCGGCACCACGCCGACCTTGCCGGCGACCTTCGAGTCCTTCGGATCGTTGGCCATGTTGTACATGTAGGTCCAGTTCAGCGCGAAGGCGGCATCGCCGTTCTCGAACACCTTGCGGACGTCTTCCTCCAGGAATTCCTTGGAATTCGGATTGGTCAGGCCCGACTTGTAGCTATCGACCATGTATTTCAGCGCCGCGACGCCGCCGCCATTCTGGAAATCGGGCTTGCCGTCCTTGATGAAGTCGCCGCCATAGGCGCTGACCAGCGTGGTGTAATCGCAGATCGCTGCTTCGGCCTGTGACCAGCTCCAGGCGATCGGCGTCTTCAGCAAGCCCTTGTCCTGGATGATCTTGGCCTGCTGGCCGAGCTCCTCCCAGGTCTTCGGCGGCGCCTTGATGCCGGCCTTTTCCAGGATCTCCTTGTTATAGAAGAGGTATTTGGTGTCGAGGATCCACGGCATGCCGTAATACTTGCCGTCATACTGGACGGTGGTCCAGGCGCCGGGCAGCACGCCCTTCTTCATGTCGTCGGTGATCTTCGACGACACGTCGACCAGCACCTTGTTCGTCGCATATTCGGCCGGCCAGATGACGTCGAAAAGCACCACGTCATAGCCGCCGCCGGATCCCTGCGCGAGCACGGTCTTGTCGTGCAGGCCTTCATAGGGGACGAATTCGAGGTTCACCTTGATGTCCGGATTGGCCTTGGTGAAGGCTTCCGTCATCGAGCGCACGTCGGCCTCGCTATAGGCGGCCTGCGCCATGAAGAGCGCGTTCAAGGTGGTTTCGGCGAAGGCGTGGGGGACGAACAATCCGCCGACGAACACCGCGCCCAGAAGTGTCTTACCGATCGATTTCAGCATTTGTCTTTCTCCCATTTTAGACAGCTGCAAGGGAGCGGCCAGCCGCTTCCCCGAATTCGCTTCGCGTGACCGGATCCGTCCTCAGCGGCGTGCGGCGGGCCCGAAAGCCTTGCCGTCTTCTTGTAGAGCCGCGCGGGCCTGACCTATTAAGTCAATTCGCTTGACTTAATTAGTCGATCAATCCTTTAATGGAGTCAAGAGGGGAAGCGACGGTGCACGATATCAGCTCGATCCGCGCCAAGAGCGGCACCAACCAGGAGGGTACCAGCGCGCATAACCGCCGCGTCATGATCGAGGCGCTGCGGCTCAACGGCGCGCTGTCTCGCGCCGATCTGGCGCGGGCGACACAGCTCACCAAGCAGGCTGTCTCCAACATCGTCGAGGATCTCGAGCGGGACGGCCTGGTCGTGGCGCTGGATGCGGTGCGCAAGGGCAGGGGGCAGCCCTTCACGCCTTATCGGCTGGTTCCGGAGGGTGCTTTTGCGATCGGGCTGCAGATCGACAGGCATTTGACGCGGGTGGTGGTGGTCGATCTCGTCGGCAAGGTGATCGCTCGCGCCGAGGCAGGCCTGCCGCTCGATGAGCCGTCCCCCGGCGTCCAGACCATCCTTGGTCTCGTCGCGGATGTCAGGCGCGAGCTGGTCGGCATTTCCGCGCAGTTCGAACGGCGGCTGGTCGGCCTTGGCGTGGCCATGCCGGGACCTTTCGGGCTGAAGGATTCCGACGACAAATGGATGATGCCCGCCTGGCAGCAATTCCCGCTGCTCGAGACGCTTGCCGCTGGCACCGGATTGAATGTCGGGCTGCAGAACGACGCGGCTGCGTGCGCCACGGCAGAGCGCATCGTCGGAGCCGCGCATGGCGTCGATCATGCGGTCTGCCTTTATGTCGGCTATGGCATCGCCGCGGGGCTTATCCTGAACGGCGAGCTTTACAATGGCGGCAACGGCAATGCCGGCGAGATCGGCAGGGCATTGCTGTCGCCGGCCGGTCCCGGCTCGACGCCGTTGGAGCACCGCGCCTCGCTCGCCTCGCTCTACCAGCATCTTGGCCTCGACCCCACCGAGAGTGGGCTCTACGAGACGCTCGGCGCGCTGGCGCTCGCGCAAGACCCGAGGGTCACAAGTTGGGTCGAAAGAGCCGCGTCCGACCTGCGCTGGAGCGTGCATCTGATCGAGACGATCTTCGATCCGCAAACCGTCATCCTCACCAGCAGCGCGCCCGAGGCGCTGGCCCGGCTGCTGCTTCAGGCCATGCATCCGCTGCTGCCCTCGATCGCGGACCGGCCCGTCCGGCGCCTGCCGCGGTTGCAGCTCGGCAGCACCGATCCCTGGGCAATCGCGGTGGGCGCCGCGGCCGAGCCGATCAGCCGGGCCTTCGATCCGCGTTTCTCCGCTATCCTGAAAGCCGGATAGAAGTGCCTGACGATCAGCCGGTCGCTTGCGTCATGCTGGCGGCGAAGGCCGCGTCGATGATGGCGAGCTTGACCGCTTGGGCGGTTACGTATTCGCCATAGAATTTCTTCGATATCCACATGACCGAGTGGCCGCGCCGTCCGAGCCAACCGACGCTGCCGAGCGCCTCGGCGTCACGCAATTTGCGCGCAAGATGGGTGCGCGACAGCTTAAGCCATCTGGCGAAGTCGCCGATCGACAGCACGCCGGTCGGGATGCGCTCCTCGCCGGCATTCCGCGGGTCGACGCCCGAGATCAGCCAATCCATGACGACGCCGCCATTGTTGAGCCATGTGAACAACGAGAAGGTCTGTTGCGGCTCGCGCACCGGCACGGAGGAAATCAGGCCGTCCGCGATCAAAGGCTGCAATCTCGCCAGCATCTGCGGCTTGCCTGGAATGTTTCCAGCCGGTGCCCGCCGTCAAGAGCATCAAGCGTGCTCAGATGCATCTGGATCCAGCCGATCAACGGCTCCAGGGTGATTACGGGCAGCCGCAAGGGACGAATGCGGCCGTCGTCGCCCGCCGGCCCGACCTCGATGAAATTGTAGTGCTGCATTTCCTTGATAAAGGCATGAGCGGTGTTCCGGCTTGCCACCGCATGCTGAACGGTGACGTCGACAAAACGCGCCGCCGTCAGTTCCTTGCGGTAGTCGCTGGGGTCCCTGCGAAAATACAAGGCAAGACCGATATGGGCCATCAGCCAGCGCTGCTGGGTGGCAAAGACCGAGGAGGCCCGCGGATTTGCTTGATAGGCCTGTTGCATCGCCAAGGCTTGTGCGCGCACGCAATCGAGCAATGCCGGGTGACCGGCAATGTCTTCGTAGGTCAACGCCCCCTCCCAGCTTCCACCCAAAGATGCTGTATGCTCGCATGTTGCGGATAGCAGTTTTGGCCGGCACCCGCCAGCGGGGACCGGTTCCGCAGGCTGCGCCGGTGTGGTGGTCAGCGCCCTTTCAGGGCCGAGAGGCAGGCTTCGAAGGCTGCGTCGACAACGGCCAGCTTGGCTGCCTGGACGGCCATGTATTCGTCGAAGAAGGCCCTCGAAACCCACATCACGGAATGACCGCGCTGGCCGACCCAGCCGATGCTGCCGAGCGCCTCGGCATCATGGAGCTTGCGCGCCAGATGCGTTCGCGAAAGCTTCAGCCAGTGAGCGAATTCGCTGACCGAAATGACGCTGGTCGGTATCCTGTCGAGATGGGCGTCCTCCGGATCGATGCCGGACATCAGCCAGTCCATGACGATGCCGCCGTTGTTCAGCCAGATAAACAACGAGAAGGTCGGTCCGGGCTCCCGCACGCCGTCGCTGGTGAGCAAGCCGTCGGCAATCAGCGGCTGCAGGGTGGGCAACATTTCGGGCTGATCGAGGAAGGTTGCCAGCCGTGGTCCGCCATCTATGCGGTCGAGCGTCGTCAGATGCGCGTAGATCCAGCCGGTGAAGGTCTCGATGGTGCCCGCCGTGACCCGTATTGGGTGAGCGCGGCCGTCGCCGCTGGCCGCAATATATTCGGCGATGTTGTAATGCAGCATCTCCTTGACGAAAGCCTCGGCGGTGTTGCGGCTGGCCACCGAATGGCGGCGCACGACCTCGATGAAGCGCGCCATCGTCATTTCGGTGCGGCGGTCGTGGGGGTCGCGCCGGAAATGCAATGCCAGGCCGACATGGCCAAGCAGCCAGCGCTGCTGGGTGGCAAAGACTGCAGCCAGCCGCGGGCTCGTTTCATAAATATGGATGAGCGCCTTGGCTTGCTCCTGCACACAGCGAAGCGCTGCCGGATGACGGGCGATCTCTGCGGCACTCAACGGCATTTCCAGCGGCACTCCATGCGATTCCAAGCAACGACAAATGAAGATTCCCGATCTTCGCCGGTCGTGTCCAGTTGCCCATTGGAACAACGAACGACTAGGCGGTGAATTTGTTGCTAACTCTTTGCATCGTTTCGGAAAACCCGTCCCAATAATAGTCGGGCCCGCAGCCCTGCGTCGAATTGCGACTCTCGACGGACGGACCCGAGCCCCGGCAACGGACGACCTCGCGGACGCAACCGCCGGGTGGGCCATTGCATATCGATGTGCCGGCCGGCCAGGTTCAATTCACCGCCCTGCTGCAGGCCGCCGGCATGGTTCCGGGTTTTGCGACGACACGCATGTACAAGAGCGGCAAGCTCCGGCAACGCCCCGACGACGGTTTTCGGCATCACGACGCTCGAATTGGGATGATCGCGCGGCACGGCGCGCTGAGATCATTGTTTAACCGGGCTGGTCCATGCGACATGGCCCAATGGCGTGGTTGCCTCTGTCAGGCGCTGCGTTGCACGGAGGTTTAGCGAAATGGCTGGAAGGACGGTCCTGATCGGTGGCGGCGCCGGGGGAATGGGTCTCGCGACCGGACTGCGCTTCGCCGCTGACGGCGAGCGGATCGCGCTTGCCGATCTTGCCGGCCCCAAGCTCGACGCAGCCGTGGCGACGATTGTCGCGACCGGAGCGGATGCGGTGGGTTTGCCGCTCGACATCCGCTCCGTCGCCGCCTGCCGCGACGTGGTGGCCAAGGCGAGCGAATGGGGCGGCGCGATCGACATCCTTGTCAACGCCGCCGGCGTCTGGCTCGAAGGGCCGGCAAACGCGGTCGCGGAAGAGCAGTGGGACCTGGTGCTGGACGTCAATCTCAAGGGAGCCTTCTTCCTGATCTCGGCCGCCATAGAGCATCTGGCGGCGGCGCAAGGCGTGATCGTCAACATCGCCTCCGACGCCGGCATCGTCGGCAACAACGGGGCTTCCGTCTATTGCGCCTCGAAAGGCGGGCTGGTGCTCTTGACCAAGGCTCTTGCCCTGGAACTTGCCCCGCAAGGCATCAGGGTCAACGCCGTCTGCCCCGGCGACACGGCGACGCCGATGATCGAATATCAGGCAAAGACCTATGGCGCAGACGACCCCGACGGCTACAAGCGCCGGCTTCTCGGGCACTATCCGCAGGGCGACAAAGCAAGGTTCATCCAGGTGGAAGAGATCGCTTCCTTCATCCACTATCTTTGCCAGCCGGGCGCGGCGCCGATCACCGGGGCCGCGCTTTCGATCGATTTCGGCGTCAGTGCCGGTTACTGAAGTCGTGGAGGGGTGATCGTGTTCCGCAAATCCCGTAGGGCGTTGGTGACCGGCGCAGGCGCCGCCGACGGCATCGGCATCGCGACGGCGCGGGCGCTTGGCGAAGCCGGTCTTTCGGTCGTCATCACCGCCTCGTCCGCACGCGTCGAGCAACGCGCAGAGGAATTGCGGCGGGAGGGGCTCGATATTAGCGCCTTGGTGGCCGACCTGACGCTTTCCGGCGACGTCGAGCGTTTGCGCTCCGAGGCCGGCGAGATCGATATCCTCGTCAACAATGCCGGGATGGGCACCGTCGCCCAGCCGGCATTGCAGCGCCGGTTTCTCGACCTCAGCGAAAGCGACTGGGACCGTGGCATCGATGTCAGCCTGAAGACCGCCTTCTTGAGCACGCGCGGATTCCTGGCCGGCATGGTGCGGCGCGGTCATGGGCGCGTCGTCAACATGGCCTCGGTCACCGGGCCTTACGTGTCCAACGAAGGCGAGGCCGCCTATTCCGCGGCCAAGGCTGGCATGATCGGGCTGACGCATGCGCTTGCCCTGGAGGTCGGCCGCAGCGGCGTCACGGTCAATGCCGTGGCGCCGGGCTGGATCGCGACCGGCGCTTCGACCCCGGAGGAACTCGTCGCCGCCCGGAACACGCCGCTTGGCCGCGCCGGCAGCCCCGCGGAAGTCGCGGCCGCCGTGCTGTTCCTGGCCTCCGATGCGGCGAGCTATGTCAACGGCGCGGTCCTCGTCGTGGATGGCGGCAACATCTTGCAGGAACGCAAGGGGTGAGCGCTGGGACGCGCGACCAATAGTCAGGAGCAGTTCCGTCGACTATACAGCCGTTTTTCAGCCTGATCGCCGTTCCGTGACCCCTGCCGCCCGCCTGCAAGCCACAATCGAACTTATGGATGAAGTCGATAGCGTTCCGCGTCCCGCGGATGCCGTCGTCTCGGCCTGGTTTCGGGCCCGGCGCCATATCGGCGACAGGGACCGTGGCCAGATTCTGGAGTTGCTCTATGCGCTCCTGCGGCATCATGCGCGGCTTGGCTGGTGGTTGGCCAGGCACGGGCGCGAGGATAGGCCCCGCAACCGGCTGCTTGCATGGCTGACGCTGAAGGAAGGCAGGGCGCCCGATCAGATCAAACGCCTGTTCGATGGCGCGAAATTCGCGCCGGCCATGCTGACGGGTCAAGAGCACGCGCTGCTGGTCAAATTGCAGGGATGCGCGATCGACCATCCCGGCATGCCGGAAGAGGTGCGCCTCGAATGCCCATCCTGGGCGGCCGATCCCCTGCGACGCCGTTTCAGGGAGACGTTCGGGAGCGAGATGGCCGCGTTGCTGACGCCGGCGCCGCTCGATTTGCGCGTCAATCCGATCAAGTCGACGCGCGAGGCCATGCTCGGCGCGCTGAAGGATCTTGGCTTGCGGGCGCAGCCGTCGGCCTTGGCTTCGTACGGCATTCGTGTGCAGGAGCGGCCCTCGCTGGCGAGCCTGCCGATGCTGAAGAATGGCGAGGTCGAGATCCAGGACGAGGGTTCGCAGCTTGTCGCCATGCTGGTCGATGCCCGGCCGGGCGAGCGCGTGGTCGATTTCTGCGCCGGAGCCGGCGGCAAGACGCTGGCCATCGCCGCGCAGATGAACAATAAGGGCCATGTCGTCGCCTGCGACGTCATGGAAGGCCGATTGAAGCGCGGCGCCGAGCGCTTCCGACAGGCGGGATTGCACAATATCGAGACCAGGCTTCTGGCCAGCGAGACGGATCGCTGGATCAAGCGCCACAAGGGTGGTTTCGATCGCGTGCTGGTGGACGCGCCGTGCAGCGGCACCGGTACATGGCGACGCAATCCCGACGCGCGCTGGCGCCCGCAGGAGGAACAGGGTTTGGACAAGCTCGTGTCGCTGCAAGCCCGGATACTGGCGAGCGCCGCGCGCCTGGTGAAGCCCGGCGGAAGGCTGGTCTACGCGACATGTTCCATGCTGTCGGAAGAGAATGAGGACCAGGTGGCCGCGTTCCTTGCGGCCCATCCCGCTTTTCGTGCCGTGCCGCTCAGCGAGGCCGCGCCGCAGCTGACGAATTCAGCCCATGCCGACTATCTGTCGCTGACGCCCGCGCGCAATGACACTGACGGCTTCTTCGCCGCTGTTATGCGGCGAGAGGAGGCGCCGCGACCGAGCGAGGCTAAACCAGGACCATGATTGTGTGGCCAGCCAACCGGGCTAATGCTCGAGGCTGCCGAGTGGCCACTCAAAGCAGTTCTCGATCCAGTCTTTGAATGGCCTGAATGGGGCCGAGAGCAGACCGACGGCTTCTGGCAATCACACGGTTCAACGACGAGCGGAGGTGGAGAGGCGCCGGAAGGCAGGTTCATCGGCAAGAGAGGGCGCTACGAACCGAATCTGATCCAACGCATCGGTGAGATCGTCGGGAATGACGGCGCCCTCCGAAGTTCCCACGGTGAGATCGAGCAATCGCAACAATGCTCTTGCCTTGTCCTCGTCGTTGATGATCGCGAGCTTCTTCGCTTCGCCCTCGTCGCCGTAGAGGCCGTAGTTGAGCATCGACCAGCACTCAAAGGGCACGAGGAAGCGTGCGATAGTGTCAACAGCTTCGGCGAAAGCCTCTTCTGAGGTGGCGGGAAGATCGGCAAGTGCGCCGCTGACGCCTGGAGTTGCGAGTGAGCGCTCTTGTGGCCAAACGTCGCGAAGGAAGGGCGCAGCTGCGGACCGGAACAGTGCCGCAGCGGAAGCTGCGTTGTCTGGTTCTTCGCCCTCAGGCCGGCCTTCCTCGGGAACCTTCTTGGACAAATCGCGGACGAATTGCTGGATCGCGCTCGCCGCCGATGCGCGAACCTCGTCATCAAGTGTGCGCAACATTTGTTGAATCCGCGGATTGGGTACGGCGGATTCCCGCCCCTCACGGAAAGCGTGAAGCGACTCGATGACGATGCTGAACACCAGGCTTCGCCGCGTCTCCCGCCCTAGCCGGCGATCTGTCGCTCGCTCCGCCATTGCGCCGCCGATAATCTTCAAGACCTCGGTGAAATGGGTACGCCGAGCAATAGCGCGCCAGAGCGCGAGCGACGCCCCGTCGTCGTTCAGTAGCGGGACAATCAGATGCTCCTGTGTCCAGTCCGGGTCAGCATGGAGGAAGTAAGGCAGTGCCTCGATTAAGCGATGCCGAGCGATCAGTCCGCTTCGCCCGGTTGATGCAATCACGACATCGCGCATCTGTCTTTCAACCGAGCCAATAGCAAATGCCTGTGAATCGGGCGTGATAGTTGGGCATGCCGCCAAGAAAACACCGACAAGTTTTCCAGCGGGCGTGTTGAGCGTGTCGAGATCCATCGGCTCCCGATCGTCGTCCACGGAACGGGCAGTGACGCTGAGATTGGCATCATCGCCTTTCTCTGGCCTGATATTGGTTGCCTCAACGGCAATCGGCCAAGTTCGCAACCACACGGGCAATCCCAGCGGTTTGGAGACGATCTGCTCTTTCCACGCGTCCAGCCAAGCACTGATGCCTTCTATCGACGCTGATAGCGTCTCTTCCGACAGTTGGTTCAGGAGCGCTAGGACTCTTACTGCCTCGCTCTGAAGATCACGTGGCGCCGCGCCCGCAGGTTCTGGCGAATTTGGAGAATGTGCCCAACCGAAACGGTTCCAGACTCTGGGGAAGTCATCTACGCCATTCCCTGCGGCTTCGAAATCTCCGAGGACAAGTGCTGCCTTTTCAGGTTGTTGCAGCCAATCATTCGCCCGTTCAGCGGGGTCGTCATCCCAGCCGCCGCGGCTCGTTGAAAGCGCCGTCTCAAGCGCGCGCAGACGCGGTACCCCCTCAACGATATTGTACCGATCGTCGGGGTTCGGAGGAATCCACCTTGCGGTTGCCGCCTCCGGAAAACCTGCATCGATTGTCATCTCGGCAAGATCGGCAAATTGCGGGATTCGTGCGTCGAGCCATGACTTCGAACTTGGTGGCAGTTGGCCACCCGCCACCTCTATACGCTTCAGCTCGCGAACAGACCAGTAGAGGCGTGCGTTCTTGACTTTTGCCGCCTCAGCCTTCTTTGGCCAATGATCCCGCGGAGGACCGATTTGGATGCGTTCGGTAATGGCTTCTTGGGTTCTCTGATTCAGATCGCCAAAACGCGTTGCCCGAAGCTCAGCGATCTCGGGAAACACATGCAAGTCCCAGAACTTGCGATCATCGAGCCTTACGAGGAAGGACCCGACCTGCTCAGCCGAGGTCAACTGCGAGTTCCGAGACATGGCAGCCCACAGGCGAACGTGCACCGGGGAGTCAACCAGGCTCCATCGCATCAGAAATGGCCGCGCGGCGTCTGGGTCTAGTTCAGCAATCCGCGCGACAACGGCATGGAGGAGCTTTACGGAGGGGGCGATCCCGTGATGGTAGGAATCCGGGTCTTTGCTTTGGCCAGCCTGCGCGGCAGAGGTCACGTAGTAGACCCTCCCCAAATCTCCGAGCTGCCACAAGCGCCGCTGCCCATCCCATCCGAGCCGTCGAGCGATATCGAGGCCGTGCAGAATTGCGGCTTCAAGAGCACTGGCTACCGACTTTAGGAATTGGATGTCTGATACGTTGGCGAGTTGAAGCAATTTCAGATCGATTAGATCGCCGCTCGTCAGGCTCGCAGAAAGGAGATGTTCGAAAGACTTAGGGGACCGCGGCTTCTTGACAAATTGCCAGCGCCAGGAATCAATCGGTTCCACTTTGAGGCGCGGAGCAACAAGATTCACGACGGCGGAAACAACCGCACCAGAACGATCGCCGGCACGCAGGCGCTTCTGGATGCCATAGATCGCCGTTCCATCATCTCTCTCGGAATAACCGGAGGACCAGCTTTCTTCGACCAAGCGCCAAGCAGTTGCCCAGGGTTCCTGCAAGTCCCGCGCGCCGGGACTGTTCAGCAAGTCTTCAACGGCAATTCGTTCAACACGCTGATCCGGTCCCAGGCTCAGTGCCCAGTTGATCGTACCTTGCTCTGCTAAGCGCTTGTGCAGAAATGCGATCGTTGCTCGGAACGTGTCCCGATCCTGCGGGTCGAGATAGGCCCAGGGTCGGATCATGATTTCCGCCCCCGCTCTTTTTCACTAGCGATTTTCACGATGGCATCGAGCCAACCAATGTCCGCCTTCGCGTCAGATACTAGCGATGCTAACCGCACCCGTTCGCTTGCATTGCTTCGGCGAAAAAGGTGATCATATAAGTCGCGATCAGGTTCTGGGGCTGCCGCCCGGGTTGCCTTGACGATGCGGCGAAGCTCCGCGTCGATCTTTGCTTTCCTTCCATTTATGGCCGACAGTTCAGACCATCGGTCAAGCGTTTCCAGTAACGCATTGTGATTGCCATTGGAGTCGTAGTGAACCGGCGTGATCCCGCGCGCCTTCCAGTCCTCCAATGATACTGGATCGGGCGCGTTTGTGCCGAAGAAGGTGAACCGCTCTTTTAAGTCGTCAAAGCGACTGCCATCGGCAGCCACTGCATTCAGCAGGTAACGCATCGGTGGATCGTTTGCGCTATATCCGACCAGGACAAGGTGAAAGAGGCGGGCCGCATCGTATATGAAATCAGGCACGACTCGCCGCCGCAGGTAGAATTCACCGAAATCCTGATCCGACAACACGAGCTCGGAAAAACGAGACAGGTTTTTGTCCAGAGCGCCATGTATGTGAAGCACACCCGAGAAATCCATCTGCCTAGAAGGCCTGGGTATAGAACCCAATGCATAGGTTTGGACGGGCGATCGAAGCCGCTGAGATGCTACTTCGAGTAGCAGATCAAAATTCGTGGTGACAATGGTCCTGACCCCGCCTCGGTCTGCGAGGCGCATGAGTGCCCGATGAATCGGCGCAGGATCGTTGGCGCCGGATCGGAGACGTGCAGCGACTTCACGCCTGACTTGGCTGTCACCGCGGGTTCGATCGTCAAGACGCCGTTCAAGCATGCCCAGGACAACGTCATAGTCGCCGACAATGAACCGCTTAACTTCAGCCGTCTGGCGTTCGGTCAAGCCAGAACAATCGACTTGCCACTGGTTACACACGCCAGCGGGCAAACCTGCCAAGACGGCATGAACGCCAGTGTCCAGACGCGCGTACATGTCGACTACGAGTTCACGAAAATCAGGAAGTCCTGCAGGTCTCGAAATCCCTGCGCCACAAATGAATAGGACTTCGCCACGAGCATGGGCTAAAAGAAGGCGCTCAGGAATCGCAGCTAGCCCACTGCCAAGAGAAATTACGCGATCTTCTATATCCGGCTTCACCGCACAGCCTTTGATCGTTTAGAGCAACTCGAAGTTGCCTTGACGGTCCTTCTTGTAGCTGCGAGGTACTGCGCCACACAATGTCTGGTGGGTGTTCCTCAACAACATAAACTTCACGTGTTATGCCCGCCCAGTCTCCGGCTCGACAGCGATCTCTGCCATGACGTCACAATGTCGCTCCCGACCGGCACCAAGTCGAATCGCACGACGCGCAAAAAAAGCCACCGGAATGTCTGCTCCTGAGCGAAGGCAAGGTTCGCCGCTACGACCGACATGAGGCGCCGAGTTGCCATCGAAGCCAGATCTGCTAGCTCGAACCGCCACTCGGCTGGTCAGCTATGCTGACGGCGCGCTACAGAGAGACCACCGGCCCCTATCGCCTCACTTCTTTGGAAAGGGCACGCCCTTCGTGGTGAACCTCTGCCCTCTGCCGATGGGGCGCACCGGGCGCTTGGTGGCGGCGGCCTTGCCGGTTCCGGGCGGCTGGTGGGCGGGCACGAGCTGGTCGGGGCGAGGGCCGATAAGGTCGGCGCGCCCCATTTCCTTCAAGGCATCGCGCAGCAGCGGCCAATTGTCGGGATCGTGGTAGCGCAGGAAGGCCTTGTGCAGACGGCGCTGCCGCCCGCCGCGAACGGTCTCGACCTTGTCGGTCGCGCCGCGCCTCACGCCCTTCAGCGTGTTGACACCGGTATGATACATGGCCGTTGCGGTCGCCATGGGCGAAGGCAGGAAGGTCTGCACCTGGTCGGCGCGATAGCGGTTCTTCTTCAGCCAGAGCGCCAGGTGCAGCATGTCCTGGTCGGTCGTGCCGGGATGGGCGGCGATGAAATACGGAATGAGATAGTATTTCTTGCCGGCTTCCTTGGCGGCTGCGTCGAACATCTCCTTGAAGCGGTCATAGGTGCCGATGCCGGGCTTCATCATCTTGTCGAGCGGCCCGCGCTCGGTGTGCTCGGGCGCGATCTTGAGGTAGCCGCCGACGTGGTGGGTCACCAGTTCCTTGACATATTCGGGGCTTTTGACGGCCAGGTCGTAACGCACGCCGGAGGCGACCATCACCTTCTTGACGCCCTTGACCTCGCGGACTTTGCGGTAGAGCCGGATCAGGTCGTCATGCGAGGTGTTGAGGTTGGGGCAGATGTCGGGAAACACGCAGGACGGCAGGCGGCAGGCCGCCTCGATCTTGGGGTCCTTGCAGGCCATCCGGTACATGTTGGCGGTCGGTCCGCCGATATCGGAGATCACGCCGGTGAAGCCGGGGGTCTTGTCGCGGATCTTCTCGATCTCGCGCAGGATCGAGCCCTCGGAGCGGTTCTGGATGATGCGGCCTTCATGCTCGGTGATCGAGCAGAAAGTGCAGCCGCCGAAGCAGCCGCGCATCACCGTCACCGAGAACTTGATCATGTCCCAGGCGGGGATCTTGGCATCGCCATAGGACGGGTGCGGGGCACGCGCGTAGGGCAGGTCGTAGACGGCGTCCATCTCGTCGGAGGTCAGCGGGATGGGCGGCGGATTGAGCCACAGGTCGCGGTCGCCATGGCGCTGGACGAGCGGGCGGGCATTGCCGGGGTTGGCTTCGCGATGCAGCACGCGCGAGGCGCGGGCATAGGCATCGCGATCGCCCTCGACCTGCTCGAAAGACGGCAGCCGGATCACGATGTCGCCGGGCTTGCGGCTGGCGCCCTCGTCGGCGGAATCGAGATCGTCGGCATGGAGTTCGGTGAAGTGCTCGGGCACGCGGCGGAACAGGGCGACGCCCCTGATGCTATCGAGATCGCGCGGCGTGTCGCCGGCGGCAAGCCGGTTCGCCACCTCGACGACGGCGCGCTCGGCATTGCCGTAGATCAAGAGATCCGCCTTGGCGTCGGCCAGGATCGAGCGGCGTACCTTGTCGGACCAGTAGTCGTAATGGGCGATGCGGCGCAGCGAGGCTTCAATGCCGCCCAGCACGACCGGCACGTCCTTGTAGGCCTCGCGGCAGCGCTGCGTATAGACAATCGTGCAGCGGTCCGGTCGCTTGCCGCCTTCGCCACCCGCCGTATAGGCGTCGTCATGGCGCAGCTTGCGGTCCGAGGTGTAGCGGTTGACCATGGAATCGAGGTTGCCCCCGGTGACGCCGAAGAACAGCCTCGGCCTACCCAGCGCCTTGAACGGCTCGGCCGACTGCCAGTCGGGCTGCGAGATGATGCCGACCCGAAAACCCTGGGCTTCGAGCAGGCGGCCGATGATGGCCATGCCGAAGCTCGGATGATCCACATAGGCATCGCCCGTGACGAGCACGATGTCGCATTCATCCCAACCGAGCGCCGTCATCTCGGCGCGGCTCATCGGCAGGAACGGCGCTGCCCGCCCGGCATGAGGCTTGCCGCCGGAGAGCGGAGCTATGTTTTTCTGGGCGTCGGCTAGGGTTTCCATCGGCGACGTATAGGACGCCGCCACGGCGAATTCAATTAACCTCGATTTGGGCTTCGAAAGCTGTCGCTCCAACGATTGACCTTCACCTGCCCAGCAGACTGGCCATCAACCGCTCGGCCTGGGTACCGGCCACGCCAAGGTCGCGAACGCTGCTCATGTGGTTGGCCGCCGCAAGACTGGTGCGGGAGACGACCAGCCCCTGCATCTGGAGCCTTTCGGCGAAGGTCGCGGCCTGCCGATGGAAAGGCAGCGTTTCATTGGCGCCGACAGCAAGCTCGACATGCACGGACGGATCGAAGTTATGGTTGATCGGAGAGAACCGCTCAACCTCCTCATCGGTGATAGCAATCTCAGGCGCGAGGAACGACTCCTGCAACGGCCTTAAATCGTAGATGCCACCGAGCAGAAGCGCGCCTTTGATACCCGATGGCCGGCTGGCGTCGTCGAAGAGCATCGTCGCGAGGTGCGCCCCGGCGGAATGGCCGCTAACGGTCAACCTGCCGGGGTCGCCGCCGTGGCTTTCGATGTGTTCATCCACCCAGCGCTTGGCGCGGCGTATCTGGTCGACGATCGTGGCCATCCTCACCGCCGGCATCAGGGCGTAGCCCAGGATGACGGCGATCACTCCAGCTTTGGCTACAGGCTCCGCGACGTAGGAATAGTCCGTCTTGGAGAACATGCGCCAGTAGCCGCCATGAATGAAGATATGCACCGGCAGCCGATCGCGCCTGCCTTCCGGGAAAAATAGGTCCAGAGTTTCAGCGCGATCCGCCCCGTACGCCACGTCGGCGACCATGGGGATTTTCGCCCGAACCTCCTCGCTTCTGCGGCGGATCTCGGCGACGATATCGTCGAACTCCGGGACGTGATCGCGCGTGCGGAATGGATCTTTCGCCATCTGTCTCATCAGATCGTCACGGCGATATACTTCGCCTCCATGAACTCGGCTATGCCGTGCTTCTGGCCGCCCTCGCGCCCAAGCCCGCTCTGCTTGACCCCGCCGAACGGCGCGGCAGGGTCGGACATCAGACCGCGGTTGAGCGCGATCATGCCGGACTCGATCTTCGATGCCATGCGCATGCCTTTGGCAAGATCGCGCGTGTAGATATAGGCGGCGAGGCCATATTCGGTGTCGTTCGCCTTTGCGATGACTTCCGCATCATCCTCGAAGCGGCTGATTGGCGCCACGGGACCGAATATCTCCTCATGAGCCATTGCGGCGTCGGCCGGCACGTCGCTCAAGACCGTCGGCGGGTAGAAAAATCCCTTGCCTTCAGCGATCGCGCCGCCGCACAGGATCTTTGCGCCGCGGGCAACTGCGTCCTGGACGAGCCGATCAATCTTGTCCACGGCCTTCCTGGTGATCATCGGCCCGCATTCGGTGTCCGTGTCCGTGCCCGGGCCGACGGCGAGCGCCGCCATACGCTTGCGCAGGCCTTCCGCGAACGCGTCGTGGATACCCGCCTGGACGTAGAGCCTGTTGGCCGCGGTGCAGGCCTCGCCGGCGTTGCGCATTTTGGCGATCATCGCGCCGTCGAGCGCCGCCTCGAGATCGGCGTCGTCGAGCACGATGAACGGCGCATTGCCGCCAAGTTCCATCGAGCAGGAAATGACGTGTTTCGCCGCCTCGGCCAGAAGCACGCGGCCGATGCCGGTCGAGCCGGTGAAAGACAGCTTCCGCACCCGCGCGTCGGCCAGCATGGCCGCTGTCACCGGCCCTGGTTTCGAGGTGGTGATGACGTTGACGACGCCGGGCGGCACGCCGGCCTCCTCATAGAGGGCCGCAAGCGCGTAAGCCGTCAGCGGCGTCTCGCTGGCGGGCTTCAGGATCACGGTGCACCCCGCGGCAAGCGCCGGCGCGATCTTGCGCGTGGCCATCGCCGCCGGGAAATTCCATGGCGTTATCAGAACGCAAATGCCGATGGGCTGATAGTCGACCACGATCCGGTTCGTGCCCGACGGCGCAAGGCCGAACTCGCCGCTGATGCGAACCGCTTCCTCCGCGTTCCAACGGAAGAATTCGGCCGCATAGGCGACTTCGCCGCGCGCATCGCGCAGGGCCTTGCCGTTCTCCAGCGAAATCAACGCGGCCAAGGTCTCGGCACGTTCGGTCATCAGTTCGAAGCACCGCCTCAGGATCTCCGAGCGCTTGCGCGGCGGGGTCTCGCGCCATCCGGCCGCTGCCTGTGCCGCCGCCTCGACCGCCGCCGCGGCGTCGGCGAGCGTCGCGTCCGGAACCGCGGCGATTACAGCCTCGGTCGACGGGTCGACCACTTCGATGACGCGGCCGTCGGAGGAGGGGCGCCATTTCCCGCCGATGTAAATGCCTTGCGAGAACGGGATGTATTCGGACATGTCAGGATCCTGATCGACTGGTGTCTGGGAAACATTCATTGGAATCGGGCCCCTTCGTCACATCGTCGCGACCGACATGTCGCCGCTATGGGCAGCCCTGACCAGGCGCTGCATTGCGGGCAGATCGAAGGGGCGGGGATTGTTCTTGATCAGCCGGTCGATGCCGAGCGCCTGTTCCGCCGTCCAGTCGATCTTCTCCTCGGGAAGGCCGAGCTCCGCCAGCGTTCGTGTGATGCCGATGGCGTTGAACAGTCGCGCGACTTCCGTGATCGCGGCATCGGCCAGCTGATCGGCATCGCCGTCCTTGCGCGGCAGGCCGAGCGCAATGCCGATTTCCGCGATCTCGGAGGTTGCCGCGGGCAGATTGTAGTGCATCACATAAGGAAGCATCGTCGCGACGCCCAGGCCGTGCGGCGTGTGCGTGAGCGCGCCGACCGGATACTGCACCGCATGCGCAGCCGCCGTTCCCGCGGTGCCAAAGGCGCAGCCGGCGGCCAATGCTCCCATCATGACATCGGCGCGCGCGTCCTCGTTGAAGCCGTCGCGATAGGCTGCTTCGAGGCTGCGGCCCAGGAGCCTGATCGCCAAAAGGGCGAAATGATCGGTCAGCGCGCTTTTACCGACGAAGACATGGCGTTGCGGCAGGTCGGCATCTGCGCCGCGTTTTGCCGCGGTGAAAGCTTCGATCGCATGGGTGAGCGCGTCGGCGCCGGCAATGGCTGTGAGCGATGGGGGACAACTCGCCGTCAGGTCGGGGTCGCACAACGCGACCGCGGCGATGAGATGCGGGCTGGAGATGCCGACCTTGAGCGTCCGCTCCGGATCGGAGATGACCGCGACGGGAGTGACTTCGGAGCCAGTGCCGGCCGTGGTCGGCACCGCGATAAGGGGAAGGACAGGGCCCGGCACCTTGAACTCGCCATAGTAATCCTGGAGCTGGCCGCCATGGCTGATGAGCAGCCCGGCGCATTTGGCCATGTCGAGGCAACTGCCGCCACCGACGCCGATCACCATGTCCGGACCGAATCCCTTCGCCTCGGCGATACAGTCGCCCACGCTGTCACGCGGCACATCCGGCAAGGTGCGGTCATAGACGAGCGTGTCGATCCGGGCAGCCTTCAGCCGATCGAGCATCTCGATGAACTCGGACGTTCCGGCAAGCCGTTCATCCGTGCAGATGAATGCGCGCCGGCCATATCGGCTGGCAATGGCTGGCAGCGCATGGCGCTGGCCTTTGCCGAAGAGGATTTCGCGCGGCAGGCGCGCGGCTGCAAAAAGGGTCATGGACTGAGATCTTTCGAAAGGGACTGATGGAAAGTGTCGTGTGCATCGGGTGAGTGGCCTTCAGTTCGGAGGCCGGTGCGTTGTCGACTTTCGTGCCCGCATCGTTGAATGCGAGCGAGAGGTTTCATCCGTTCATATCCTCTATAAAATCGTATAGGATATCCTATTGAATTGGCCGGAGCATCATGTTAGGGCTTGCTCCTGTCAAGAGGTATCCGATGGAAAATCCCGATCTGACGGTTGAAACCGAAGCTCGCTCAAGCGGCCGCATCCAGCGCGCCAACAGCTTGGCGGGCGATGTTTACGAAGCGATCTTCGCGCAGTTGATGTCGCTGAAGATTCCGCCGGGATCGCGCATTACAGTCGACAACCTCGTCAGGGAATTCGACGTTTCACACACGCCTATTCGCGAAGCGCTCGGGCGGTTGGAGGGCGAGGGCCTGGTCGTCAAGACCCATTTGATCGGCTATCGCGCGGCCCCGCAAATCACGCGGCGCCGGTTCGATGAGCTTTATGAGCTTCGCCTTCTGTTGGAGCCCGCTGCCGCCGCCAAGGCTACGGCGGCGCTGGATGAAGAGCGCCTCGCGGTCTTGCAGGAAGCGGCGGGCGTCATGGCCCGGCGGGTGGGGAAGGACGAGCGCCTGCGCTATTCCAACTTCGCGCGGCAGGACGCGATCTTTCACGACAAGATCATGGAATTCGCGCAGAACGAGCTCATCCGCGAGACGCTGAGCCACCAGCATACCCACTTCCATATCTTCCGCCTGATGTACCACTCGCGGGTCACTGAAGAAGCGTTGGACGAGCACGAGGCGATCCTCTCCGCATTCGCCGCGGGCGACGCAAGCGGCGCCGCGGACGCGATGCGCGTCCACATCGAGAACTCGCGGGACCGGCTCCTGCCTGCCTTCGAGTGACAGGTCCTATGTCCATCGCCGCCCGCATTGACACAGATCGCGTTGCCGCGTCGAGCGACGCGCTGCCGGTCGCACCTGTTTTGCGCGCCGAAGGCGTGTCCAAGCAGTACGGCACCGTCACCGTGTTGTCGGATGTCACGCTCGATATCCTGCCCGGCGAGATCCATGCGGTCGTCGGCGAGAACGGGGCCGGCAAGTCGACGTTCATGCGGCTGCTTTCCGGCTACATCGAGCCGACCCAAGGCGCGCTGTCCATGGCCGGACGGCAGGTGCGCTTCACCAGGCCGGACCAGGCCCAGGCGGCCGGCATCGCGCTGGTTCATCAGGAAATCCTGTTGGCGGAAGCGCTGACGGTCACCGACAACCTCTTTCTCGGTCGTGAGCTCACCAAGGGCGTCATGGTCGACGACGCCCGCATGCGCCGGCTCGCCGCGGCAAAGCTCGCCGAGCTGGGCTGCGAGGTTCCGGCGACGGCTCTCGTGCGCGACATTTCGCTGGCGGATCGCCAGATGGTGCAGATAGCCCGCGCGCTGCTCGACGAGCATCGCGTGGTCATCTTCGACGAGCCGACGGCGGTGCTGACGGGCGGCGAGGTCGAGCGCCTGCTCGCCATCATCTTCGAGCTTAAGGCGCGGGGCATCGCTGTCCTTTACATCAGCCATCGGCTCGACGAGGTGCAACGGCTCGCCGACAAGGTGACCGTGCTGCGCGACGGCAAGATGATCGGCACCTATCCGGGCCACACGCTGAGCCAGATCGACATGGCGCGGCTGATGGTGGGACGCGAACTCAACGCCCTTTATCCTCAAAAGCAGGCGACGCGGACAAGTCAGCCAATGCTGAGCGTCCTGAATGCGACGGTTCCGGGATTTGTCCGGGGCGTATCCTTCAGCGTGCACAAAGGTGAGATCCTGGGCTTCGCCGGGATGATCGGCGCCGGACGGACGGAACTGTTCGAGGGGATCCTGGGACTTCGGCCCGGAACCGCCACGGTGGAACTCAACGGCGCTCCGGTACGAATACGCTCCCAGCGCGAAGCCATGGATGCCGGCATCGCCTATCTGACCGAGGACCGCAAGGGCAAGGGACTGCTGCTGCAGGAGCGGCTTGGGCCAAATCTCACTTTATCGGCGCTCGCCAGCTTCCATCCCGGCCTCGTCGTGAGCCGGGCCCGCGAGGCCGAGGCCCTGGCGCAGGCGGTCGCCACCTACGACATCCGGCTGAAGAGCCTCGGCGCGAGGGCCGGACAACTCTCCGGCGGCAACCAGCAGAAACTCCTGCTCGCCAAGGTCCTTCTGACGGACCCGTCCGTCGTCATCATCGACGAGCCGACCCGTGGCATCGACATCGCCAACAAGGCGCAGATCTACGGCTTCATCCAGGACCTCGTCAGGCAGGGCAAAGCCTGCATCGTCATATCCTCGGAAATGCAGGAACTGGTGGGTATCTGCGACCGCATCATCGTCATGCGGGAGGGCAGGATCAGCGGCGAAGTCTCGGGTGAAACGATGACCGAGAGCCAGATAGCGCTGCTCGCAACCAGCGAGCGCGCGCACGTCGCCCAGGGAGGAATGAAGTGACAGCGCTTACCCAGTCCGTGCCGGCGCGGAACGAGCGGCGGTACCAGTTCTCTTGGGCCGATGCGGGGCCGTTCCTTGCCCTTGCCGCGCTGCTTGCGCTGGGCTTCCTGGTCAATCCGGACTTCCTCTCCGCGACAAACCTCAGCAACGTGATCACGCGCAGCGCCTATATCGCCATTATCGCGGTCGGCGCCACGTTCGTGATCTCATCGGGCGGACTGGACCTGTCCGTGGGTTCGATGGTCGCCTTCATTGCCGGGATCACGATCATGTTCATGAACATGATGGCGCCGAGCCTCGGCCTCTGGGCTATCCCAGCAGGGATGGCGATCGCGGTCGTGACTGGGCTGCTCTGCGGCCTGGCAAATGGCGTCATCGTCACCGTGGGCAAGATAGAGCCGTTCATCGCCACGCTCGGCACGATGGGCATCTTCCGGGCGCTCATCACCTACATGACCAACGGCGGCACCATCCCGATCGACAAGTCGCTGCGCGAAGCATACCGGCCGGTTTATTTCGGCACCCTGGGCGGGATTCCGATCCCCATCCTGATCTCCGTAATCGTCGCGGTGCTCGGCGCCTTCGTTCTCTACAAGACCAAATATGGCCGCAAATGCGCAGCCGTGGGCGCCAACGAGGACGTGGCCCGTTACTCCGGCATCTCGGTGATCAAGACGCGCACGGTGGCCTATGTCATCCAAGGGGTGTGCGTCGCCGTCGCGGCCATCTGCTACGTGCCGCGGCTCGGCGCGGCCACCCCCACGACAGGTCAGCTTTGGGAACTGCAGGTCATCACCGCGGTCGTCATCGGCGGAACCGCGCTTCGCGGCGGCAAGGGACGGATCTGGGGGACGATTGCCGGAGCGGTGATCCTGGAGCTGATCGCCAACCTGATGGTGCTGTCAGACTTCGTCTCCGAATACCTCGTTGCCGCGGTTCAGGGCGTCATCATCATCATCGCCATGCTCGTGCAGCGCTTCTCCAAATAACCCGTCTCGGGACCGGGCGGGTGCCTGTGTTCGATTGGTCCACATCTCTGGGAGGTTGTTATGTTTAGTAGAAAATGGGTCGCGGCAGCCGCTGTCGGCGCCCTTATGGTGGCCGGCCAGGCGCTGGCGGCCGACAAGAAGGTGGTCGCAGTGTCGATCCCGGCGGCGGACCATGGCTGGACGGCAGGTGTCGTCTATCATGCGCAGGCGGCTGCGAAGGAGATCAACGCCGCCTTCCCGGACGTCGAGGTGGTGGTGAAAACCTCACCCTCCGCCGCCGATCAGGTAAGCGCGCTGGAGGACCTTTCCGCAAGCCGTAAGCTCGATGCCCTGGTCATCCTGCCCTACACTTCCGAAGAGCTGACCCAGCCGGTCAAGGCCATCAAGGACATGGGCACCTTCATCACGGTTGTCGATCGCGGCCTGACCGATGCCTCGATCCAGGACCTCTACCTTGCCGGCGACAATATCGCGGTGGGCGCCAACACGGCCAAGTTCATGATCGACAAGCTGGGCGGCAAAGGGGATATCGTCGTGCTGCGCGGAATCCCGACGGTCATCGATGACGAGCGCATCAAGGGCTTCCAGGACACGATCAAGGGCACCGGCATCAAGGTGCTCGACATCCAATATGCCCATTGGAACAGCGACGAGGCGTTCAAGCTGATGCAGGACTACCTCGCCAAGTATCCGCATATCGATGGGGTCTGGGCCAATGACGACGACATGCTTCTTGGCGTGCTGGAGGCGGTCAAGCAGTCGGGCCGCACCGACATCAAGCTGGCGCTCGGCGGCAACGGCATGAAGGACATCGTCAAGAAGGTGATCGACGGCGATTCCGTCACCCCGGTCGAAACGCCTTACCCGCCTTCGATGATCAAGACGGCCGTCTATATGACGGTGGCCAATCTGATCGGCCAGGCTCCGGTGCGCGGCCACGTCAAGCTCGACGCGCCGCTGATCACCCAGGCCAACGCCAAGGAATATTACTTCCCGGATTCTCCGTTCTGAGAGCCGCCAATCACAATCGTGGGCGAGGCGTGTTCACGCCTCGCCGCCCCCAATCAAAGAGGACAGATCATGCCAGCCAAGAAAATCCTGATGCTGACCGGTGAGTTCACCGAGGAATATGAAATCTTCGTCTATCAGCAGGCCATGGAGGCGGTCGGCCACACGGTTCATGTGGTCTGCCCCGACAAGAAGGCCGGCGATGTGATCAAGACGTCGCTGCACGACTTCGAGGGCGACCAGACCTATACCGAGAAGCTCGGCCATTATGCGCTGATCAACAAGACCTTTTCCGATGCGGAAAAGCAACTCGACCAGTACGACGCCGTCTATTGCGCCGGCGGTCGCGGACCGGAGTATATCCGCACGGACAAGCGCGTTCAGGCAATGGTGCGCCATTTCCACGAAACGAAGAAGCCGATCTTCACCATCTGCCACGGCGTGCAGATCCTGGTCGCCGTCGACGGCGTCGTGCGCGGCAAGAAGGTTGGAGCGTTGGGGGCTTGCGAGCCGGAAGTGACGCTCGCCGGCGGCACTTACATCGACCTGTCACCGACCGAAGCCTATGTCGACGGCACGATGGTTTCGGCCAAGGGCTGGACCGCGCTTGCAGCTTTCATCCGGGAGTGCCTGAAAGTGCTCGGCACGGAAATCCGGCACGGCTAAGTTTTTGGTGAGCAAAAGTACTTGGAGCGGGTTCGTACCGCTCCAGGTACAGGTCGTGACTTTCGTCAAGCCACTATCGCCGCGTTTTGCGCCACTCGTCGTACTCTCCACGAGCATCGTCGTGCAGCGGATAATAGCGCTGCAGGGGTGCTCCCTGCATGAGCTTCTCTCGGGAAAACTCTTCCCAGTCGTGATGCTTCTGCGCTTCCTCGATGACCTTCGCCGCCATTGAGACGGGAACCACCACCGCTCCGTCGTCGTCGGCGACGATGATGTCGCCGGGGATCACCGTGACGCCGCCACAGGCGATCGGGACGTTGACGGCATTGGGATAGATGCTGGTCTGCACATGATAGTTCGGTGTCCAGCCGCGCAGCCATAGCGGCAGATCGAGCTTCTCGACATTGGGCCGGTCGCGCATGCACCCGTCGATGACGATGCCGGCGCCGCCGCGGCCCTTGAAATAGGTCGACATCATATCGCCGAAGACGCCCGACCTCATGTCGCCACGTGCGTCGACCACGACCACGTCGCCCTCCTGCGCGTGGTACAGCACATGCCGGTGCAACTGCGTTTCCGGATCGGCATATTCGCCTTCGTTGAAAAGATCCGGCCGCTGCGGCAGGAATTGCAGCGTCAGCGCCGGCCCGACGATCGACTTGCCACGGTTCTGCGCGACCGGGCCGACCATATGCGGGCTGCGGAAGCCCATATGGCCAAGCGTGCCGGCAACTGTCGCGGCGCCGATCTCCTTCAGCGCTTCGATCAGGTCCTTGGGCGGTCGCGTGATGTCGGGCGTATGCGTCATTTGTCGGACTCCGGGTGAGGTGGAACTACCAGTTGGTGACGGAACCGTCGCGGCGCTTGAGATGCGGCGCTTCCCAGAAGCGAAAACTCTGCGCCTGGATCGCCGCCTCGTTGACCTCGACCCCAAGGCCCGGCTGGTCGCCGACCGGGTAATGGGTGCCGTCCAGCCGCGGCTGCACGGGAAAGAACTCGGAGTTGTCGAAGCCCAGCTTCCTTTCCGGCACCCTGGTTTCGAGCCAGGCGAAGTTGGGCACCACGGCGCCGAGATGGATGGTCGCGGCCGTGCACACCGGGCCGAGCGGATTGTGCGGCATCAGGTCGACATAATGCGCCTCGCTCCAGCCGGCGACCTTCATCGCCTCGGTGAGTCCCCCGACGTTGCAGACATCGAGCCGGTTGAACTGGTGGATGCCGCGCTCGATATAGGGCAGGAACTGCCACTTGCTGGCAAACTCCTCGCCGATGGCGAAGGGGATATCGGTCATCCTGCGCAGGGATTCGTAGGCCGCCGGCGTCTCGTCGCGTATCGGCTCCTCGAGGAAATCGAGCACGCCGCGAGCGAGCTTGTTGCAGAAGCTTGCCGCCTCGGCGACTGACAGCCGATGATGATAGTCGATGCCGAGCACGACCTCGTCGCCCAGCGCCTCGCGTGCCTTGTTCAGCATGGCAGCGGTGGAACCTATGGAATCGCGCGGCTCGAAAATGTCCTTGCTGCTTTGCCCGGCGGGGAAGAAGCGGATCGCCTGCCATCCTTCAGCACGCAGTTCGCGCGCCCGTTCGATGGCGGCATCGCCCTCGGCCTCGTCTCCTGTCGAGGCGAAGGTCGGAATCTGGTCGCGCTGCTTGCCGCCGAGCAGTTCGTAGACCGGCACCCCAAGCGCCTTGCCCTTGATGTCGTGAAGCGCGATGTCGATGGCGGAGATCGCCGCCTGCAGAACGCGCCCGCCTTCGAAATACTGGCTGCGATAGAGTTCCTGCCAGATACGGCCGATCTGCATGGCGTCGCGGCCGATGAGAAACTGGCGATAGTGCTCGACCGCGCCCGCCACGGCCTTCTCGCGACCGCTCAGGCCGCTCTCGCCCCAGCCGAAGATGCCCTGGTCGGTCTCGACCTTGACGAGCATCTGGTTACGGGTCCCGACCCACACCGGATAGGGCTTGATCGCGGTGATCTTCATCTTCGTCGTCATTCCCCCCTCATGTTCCAGCGTTCGCTGTCTCAATTGGCCTCGAGCGCCATTTCCGTTTCGCTGTCGAACAAGTGCATGCGCTCCTGGTCGAATTCGAGCCAGATCTGCTCGTCGGGTGCGACGGCGACGTTGGGGGAGACGCTGATATTGACGACGGCGCCGGAGAGAAACGCCTGCACGAAGGTGACGTCTCCGGTCGGCTCCACCGTATAGGCCTTGGCCGGAATGGCGCCGGCAACCGCGCTCTTGTGCAGCTTGATCGTCGAATGGCGCGCACCGAGCACGACCTTCCTGGTGGTCGCTTTCTGGACCTTGCGCGCATTGAGTTGCGACAGATCGAGACTCCAGCCTTCCGCGCTCGTCAGAACGGTGCCGCCGTTTGCGGTGGATGCTTCCAGCGGAATAAGGCTCATCGCTGGGCTGCCGACGAAGCTTGCGACGAACATGTTGGCGGGATGGGCGAAAACCTGTGCCGGTGAATCATATTGCTGCAGATAGCCGCCATTCATCACGGCCATCCTGTCCGCCATGGTCACAGCCTCAAGCTGGTCGTGCGTCACATAGATGATGGTCGCCTTCAGGTCCTGGTGGAACCGCTTGATCTCGGACCGCATCTGCACGCGCAGCTTGGCGTCCAGATTGGAGAGCGGCTCGTCCATCAGGAAAACCGCCGGATCGCGAACGAGGGCGCGGCCGAGCGCCACGCGCTGCTGTTGCCCGCCCGAAAGCTCGCGCGGCTTGCGCTCGAGCAACTGGGTCATGTCGAGGACGCGCGCCGCTTCCCTGACCTTCTTGTCGATCTCGTCCCTGGGCAGCTTGCGCATCTGTAACGGGAAGGCGAGGTTCATATAGACCGACTTCTGCGGATAGAGCGCGTAGTTCTGGAACACCATCGCGATGTCCCGATCCTTGGGGTCGAGGTCGTTGACCACGCGGTCGCCGATGACGATGTCGCCGGACGTGACCGATGTCAGGCCCGCGACGAGGTTGAGCGTGGTCGTCTTGCCGCAGCCCGAGGGGCCGACCAGCGCGACGAACTCGCCGTCGTTGACCGTCAGCGAAACCTCGTTGACGGCTTTGAAGCCGCCATAGGTCTTGACGAGATCTTTGAGGACCACGTGGGACATACAGCAAGCTCCCTAGTGCTTGACCGCGCCCTCCGTCAGGGCGCGCACGAAGTATCGTTGCAGGAGGAGAAACAGCACCACGACGGGCACGCTCATCATGAAGCTGGCCGCCATCAGGCCGGGAAAGTCGGTCGTGTTCTCCGAGAAGAAGCGCTGGATGCCGACGGGCAGCGTCAGCTGCTCGTTCTTGGAGAGGAAGGTGTAGGCGTAGATGTACTCGTTCCACGCGCCGATGAAGGAATAGATCGCGGTGGCGATGATGCCGGGCGTCGAGAGCGGCATCACGATCAGGACGAAAGCCTGGAACCGGGTTGCGCCATCGATGCGCGCTGCTTGCTCGAGCTGCACCGGGATGTTGTCGTAGAAGCCCTTCAACAGCCAGATCGCCAGCGGCAGGCCGAAGGTCAGGTAGGTGAGAACAAGCGAGCCGTGGGTGTTCACCAGTCCGATCGCGCGCATCAGGATGAAGAGCGGCACGAGGAAGATCACCGCGGGGAACATGTTGCGCAGCAACACGGCGAAGAACAGGAAGTTGCGGCCTGGGAAGGTGAAGCGCGAGAAGGCATAGGCCGCGGGGACCGCCACGATCACCGAAAGTATCGTCGTGGCTGTCGAGACCAGAAGGCTGTTCCAGAAGAAGCGGAGGAAGTCCTGGCCGACACTGTTTTGCGGATCGAGCAGCTTCTGGTAGGCCGCCAAGGTCGGTTGGTCCGGCCATAATTGTGGGGGGAATTGCATCGCCGCGAAGCCGGACTTGATCGAGGTGCTCAGCATCCAGACCATCGGCAAGGCCGTGTAAAGCAGCATGAAGACGAGGAAGAGTCGCCCCGCCCACCGCCATCCGTCGACACGCTGGCGGCGACGGGTCTGACCTCGAGGGACGGTCTCGGCAATGGTGCTCATGCGTTCCCTTCCTTCCGCTCGTTGCCGCTCAGCGCGCGGACGTAGAAGTAGCCGAGCGTCATCAGGATCAGGAACAGCAGCACCGAATAGGCGGCCGCCACGCCCCAGCGCTGCCGGCCGAAGGCGAGCTCATAGATATGGGTGATCCAGATATGCGACGCGTTGGACGGTCCGCCGCCGGTCATGATCCACGGGATGATGAAGGAATTGAAGTTGGCAACCGCGAGCAGCAGGATCGTCACCGTCGAGACGTTGCGCAAATGCGGAAAAGTGACGTGCCAGAAGCGCTGCCAGGCATTGGCGCCGTCGACTTTCGCGGCACGCAGCAATTGTTCGGGAACCGTCTGCAGGCCGGCCATCATCATGATCATGGCGAACGGAAACTCGCGCCAGATGTTGACGACGATCAGCGAGGGCAGCACCGTTGAGACGTTGTCGATGAAATTCGGCGGCCTGTCGGCCCATCCGAACTCGACCAGCACCGCGCCGATGATGCCAAAGTCCGAATGGTAGATCCATTTCCAGATATAGGAAGCGGCGACGGCGCTGATGACCCAGGGAATGATCAGGATCGCTCGCAGGACTCCCCGGCCGATGAAGTCGCGATGGAGCGCCAACGCCGCGGCAAAGCCCAAGATGAACGAGATCAGGGTTGAGCCTACCGTCCAGATCAGGGTGTTGAAGGTGACCTGCCAAAAGACCTGGCTGGTCAGGATCGCCGTGTAGTTGTTGAAGCCGACGAAGATCTTGTCGCGAAGCTGCAGGCCGGGCGGCGTGTTGAAGAACGAAAGCTCGATCGTGTAGTAGATCGGATAGGCGATGACGATGAGCATCACCACGATCGCCGGAAGGACATAGGCGTAGTCGGCGCGATGCTCCCAGACCTTGCGCGGTACGCCGGAACTGGCGGGTTGCAATCCTCGGCGAGCCTCGGCCTTGCCGGTCACGATCGTCACTGTGGCGTGCCCTTGTTGTCGGGAGGACCGGCCGGGCGTCGGCCCAGCCGGTCGGATCGCAGCTCAGGCCTGGACTAGAGTCCGCCGCCCATCAGGTCTTTCACCTTCTTGGCCGCGTCGTCCGCCGCCTGGTCGACGGTCATCGCTCCGGTGAGCGCGTTCTGCAGCATGTCCGGGATGATGATGTTCATGATCTCGGGCGACTGCGGCAGCGCCGGGAAGGGGATGCCGTATGGTAGCATTGAGGTCGTGACATCGAGGAATTTGATGCTGTCCAGACGCTCTTTCATCCATTTGGTCTTGAAGCCATTGAGGTTGCCGGGGTTCGAGCCGGCATAGGCCATCTTCAGCGACCATTCGGGGCTCGTCCACATGCAGATGATGGCCTTTGCCGCCGGCTCGTCCACCTTGCCGCCCTCGACATATTCCGGCTTCAGGATGTGAATGTTCGAGCCGCCGAACACGACGGCGCGCTTGCCGTCGGGACCGGTCGGAATGAGGCCGTAGCGCATATTGTCGATGACGGTCTGGGCTTTCTCCTTGTCGGCACCCGTCGCCTTCTTCTGCAGGTCGAGCATGACGTTGTAGTCCGACGGATGCGAGATCATCATGCCGAGCTGGCCGGCGAGGAACAGCGGCTGGTTGTCGGCCTGCTGGTTGGTGAGGGCCGAAACCGGCACCGATTTGTCGCGGACATACATATCGTAGGAAGCCTGCAGCGCCGCCTTGCTCTGCGGGCTATTGAGCTCGATGTCCTTGTAGGTCGGGTTCGCTGCCGCTTCGTCGAAAACGCCGCCGCCATAGGCCCATAGCTGCGGCATGAAGCGGTAAGGTGTGTTGCCGGCATTCTTGCGCGCCACAAGGCCGTACCCAGCAATGCCGAGCTTGTCGTGGATCTGCTTGGAATATTTGACGACGTCGTCCCAGGTTGCCGGGGGCTTATCCGGATCGAGACCCGCGCGCTTGAAGATGTCGGCATTCCAGATGAAAGCCATCGTCTCGTTGTTGGTCGGAATGCCGTATGTCACGCCGTCCCAGGTCACCGCCTTCATGGCGCCGGGCCAGAAATCCTCGGTCGAATAGCCGACGTCCTCGGGTTTCAGCGGCTGCAGATAGCCCTTCGAGGCGAATTCGGTACCACCCAGGATTTGCAGGCGGACCGCCATCGGCGCGGCATTGCCCAGGAGCGCGGTGCGGAACTTGTCGAGCAGGTCGTTATAGGTGAGGGCCTGTTCCTCGAGTTGAATGTTCGGGTAGGTCTTGCGGAAGGTCGCGAAGAAATCCTTGTAGTATTGGCGCAGGAGGTCGGGGTCGCCCTCGAACACGCCCTGATACCAGAATGTCAGTCGCCCCTTGTAGTCGAGCGGCGTGACCTTGGCGCAATCGCCGGCCGTGTCGAAATCCTGCGTGCCGGCAATAGAGCGCACATATTCGGGCGACCACTTGCTCAGGTCGACCGGCGGCGCTGCCAGTGCTGAAGCGGACATCAGCGATACCGTCAAAGCAGTGGAAACAGTGCCGCGCAGAACGGCACCGCCGAGTGTGATCCTCCTCATAGGTCTCCTCCAGGTTCTCCCATGCCGCTCTGCGTCGAGGCAAGCGGTCCTTGGTCGTTCGATCGCAGGGATATTTCTCCGCCCTAATGTATCCCTTCGATCACTTCATACGTTTTCAGATCGCATAATATCTGTCAACGCAACAAATCGTACATTGTTTGTCGAATATGTGCATGATATCGATCGGATCGTGTATTGAACTAGGGGGATGGCCTTGGCGGGAACGAGCGATTTCAAAGCGGAGCCACCCGAGGGGATCGACGCTCTCGGGGCATCGAGCGAGGGCGCCTCGCTTTACGAGCAGATAAGGGAAGACATCATCGAGGGACGGCTGGCCGCCAACGAGCGGCTCGTTGTCACCGATCTCGCTCGCCGTCACGGCACCTCGACCAATCCCGTGCGCGAGGCGCTGCAGCTGTTGCGCGGCGAGGGTTTCGTCACCTTCGTTCCCAACCGGGGCGCGCGCGTCCGGCCCATAGATCAGGATTTCGTGCGCGATATCTACGAGATCGGCGTTCTCATCGAGCCAGCCCTGACGCGCTGGTTTGTGGGGATGGCGACCGAGGAGGACATCGCCGAGCTCGAGCGCCTCCAGGGCCTGATCGAGGAGAACAACTTCGCCGATACGTTCAGGCACAGCGAGCTGGATACCGCCTTCCACACCGTGATGTACCAGCGGCACTACAACCGCCATGCCGCCGAGCTTTGGTGGAAGCATCGCGAGGTGCTGCGCGCCGTGAGCCGTCGTTTCAATTTCACGCTTGCCCGCCGCGCCGCGATCATCCGCGAGCACCGCGAGCTCATCGCGCTGGTCAAATCGGGAGAGGCCGACAAGGCGGCCGAACTCATTGCACGCCATGTCGAGGGCTCCGGCCGGCATGTGCTCGAACACATGCGCGCGCGCAGCGCCGCCCGGGCCGGGTAGCCTAACCGCAACAGCATCAGCCGGCCATTTCAGAGAGGATAGTCCAGATGAAAATCACGAGCATTCGGCCATGGCTGATCAAGTCCGACGCTTCCTACTGGGGAGAGTATCTGTTCGTCGAAGTGACGACCGACGAGGGGGTGAGCGGCTGGGGCGAGATCACCACCACGACGAAGCTCGCCAACCGCGCGCTTTGCACCATCCTGCGGCAGATCGGCGCCGCCGTGGCGGGCGAGGATCCAGCGCGCATCGAGCATCTGTGGCACAAGATCTTCCGCAGCTTCACCTATATGGGCAGCCGCGGCGCCGCTGTGGAATGCGTGAGCGCGATCGACATCGCGCTTTGGGACATCCGCGGCAAAGTCCTAGGCAGGCCGATTTATGAGCTGCTGGGCGGGCCGGTGCGCGATGAAATCGCGCTTTACACTCATCCCAACCAGGCCAAATTCACCAGCAAGGAGGCGGTAGTCCGCGAAATTCGCGACATCGTGGAGTCCGGCCACACCGGGCTCAAGTTCGATCCTTTTCCCCACCAGGGCCCCAGCGTCGATGGCGTGGCCCGCGAAAGGCGGGACGGTTATCTCGACGGCGGCATGACCCGCAAGGACGAGCGCGAAGCTGCCGAGCTCACGGCCCTCATCCGCGAGACGGCGGGCCCCGATGTCGACATCCTCATCGATGCGCATGGGCGCTTCGACGTTCCCACCGCCATCCGCCTCTGCCGCAGCCTCGAAGAGGCGGGCCAGATCGACTGGTTCGAGGAGCCCTGTCCGCCAGAGAGCCTCAACGCCCTCAAGCAGGTTCGCGATAAGGTCAGCGCCGCCATCTCATGGGGCGAGCGCGGCCATACGAAATGGGATTTCGTGCCGGTGCTCGAGAACAAGCTCGCCGACTACATCATGCCCGACGTCACCTGGACGGGCGGCATCACCGAGCTCAAGAAGATTTCCGCCCTTTGCGAAGCCTATTACGTTCCGGTCTCCCCGCATGACGCCGCCGGGCCGATCAACGTGGTCGCGGGAGCGCAGGTGATGATGACCGTTCCCAACTTCTACAAGCTCGAAACCTCGGAGTGGGACCTCTCCAAGTACGACCACCTCATCGACAAGCCGCTCGATGTTTCGAACGGCCACCTCAAGCTGACGTCGAAGCCCGGTCTCGGCGTCGAGATGAACCGCGACTACCTGCAGGCCCACGAGATCGAGCTGGGCTAGCACTGCTTAAGCAGGGCGGCGGGCAGGGCACTCCGAGCGGAACGAGGACAAATCATGCCAAAGACGGATGGAGCCGACGAGGCTCTCAATCGCATCAACACGAATTCCAGGCCCTCCGAGCTTCGCATCACCGACATGCGGGTGGCCGAGATCGTCGGCGCGCCGTTCACCTCGGCGCTGCTCAAGATCTACACCAACCAGGGTATCGTCGGGCTCGGCGAGGTGCGCGACGGTGCCAGCGCCACCTTTGCGCTGATGCTGAAGAGCCGGCTGCTTGGCGAGAACCCCTGCGATGTCGACCGCCTGTTCCGCCGCATCAAACAGTTCGGCGGCCATGGCCGGCAGGGCGGCGGCGTGTCGGCGGTGGAGATCGCGCTGTGGGATCTCGCCGGCAAGGCCTATGGCGTGCCGATCTACCAGATGCTCGGCGGCAAGTTTCGCGATCAGGTGCGCGTCTATTGCGATACCGACGCCGAGAAGCCGAGCGGCACTGAGACCGGCAGGCGCCTCAAGGCGCGCATGGAGCGCGGCTTCACCTTTCTCAAGATGGATTTGGGCCTGATGCAGATCGCCCACATTCCGGGGGCCGTAACAGCGCCTGCCGGCGCGCTCGAAGGGTTTCACGCCAATCCGCGCGGCCGCGGCGGCACGCTCGAGGAGCGCAAGGCCCGCAATCTCGCCTACGATGCGCAGAACGTGCAGCACCCGTTCACGGGCCTGCATTTCACCGAGAAGGGCATAGATCTGCTCGAGCAGTATATCCACGAGGTCCGCGAGGTCATCGGCTATGAGATTCCTCTAGCCATCGACCATGTCGGCCATATCTCGCTGCAGGACGGCATTCGCCTGTCGCGCCGGATCGAGAAATACGTACCGGCCTGGCTGGAGGACGTGATCCCCTGGCAGTACACCGAGCAGTACCGGCAATTGCAGCAGGCGACCTCGGTGCCGATTTGCACCGGCGAGGACATCTATCTCAAAGAGGGCTTCGAGCCTCTGCTGAAGAGCGGCGGCCTCTCCATAGTCCATCCTGACCTGCTCACCAGCGGCGGCATCCTCGAGACCAAGAAGATCGGCGACATGGCGCAGGACCACGGCGTCGCCATGGCCATCCACATGGCCGAAAGCCCGATCGCCGCGATGGCCGCGGCGCATGTGGCGACGGCGACCGAAAACTTCATGGCGCTCGAATACCATTCCGCCGATGTCGACTGGTGGGACGACATCGTCACGGGGCTTCGAAGGCCGCTCGTCAAGGATGGCTTCATCGCCGTCCCCGACAAGCCGGGACTGGGCATAGACGATGTGGTCGACGAGGTGATCTCGCAGCATCTGCAGCCCGGTGTCACGGGGATATGGCAATCCACCGAGCATTGGGACAATGAATATAGCTGGGACCGGACCTGGAGCTAATCCAGGCGCTCCGTCCTCGTTCCCAGGCTCACAGGGCCACCGGCGGTCATTCGTGTCGACCTCTCCACGGAGAGGCGAAGAAGGAAACGGACGAAACCATGATCTACGAACTGCGTATCTATGACTGCCTGCCGGGCAGGCTGCCGGCTTTGCTCAAGCGCTTTTCCGAGCAAACGTTGGCCATCTGGGAGGCATGGCATCCGCCAAGCCGGGTTTTTCACCACGGTGATCGGCGAAAACAACAATCGCCTCACCTATTTGCTCGCCTGGGAATCGCTGGCCGAGCGTGAGGCGAAATGGACGGCTTTCGCCACGGATCCGGTGTGGCACAAGGCCCGGGACGAGTCTGAGCGCGACGGGCAGATCGTTGCCAATATCAGCAGCCAGCTGCTTACGCCGACAGCTTTCTCGTCCGTGAAATAGGACCGCGCCATGAAGATCACCGACCTGCGCTGCGCCGTCATCGGCAAGCACCCGATCGTCCGCATCGTCACCGACGAGGGCCTCCATGGCCTGGGCGAGGTCGAATACACGAAGACCTATCTAAAACCCTTCGTGCTGCATTTCCGCGAGGCGCTGATCGGCGAGGACCCGACCGACGTCGAGCGCGTGATGCTGAAGATCCGCCAGCGCGGCTCGTTCAAGCCCTATGGCGCGGCGGTGAGCGCCATCGAGCATGCGCTGTGGGACATTGCCGGCAAGGCCGCGGGCGTGCCGGTCTACAAGCTGCTCGGCGGCAAGGTGCGTGACAAGGTGCGTGTCTACAACGGCTCGATCCGCCGCAAGCGCACGGGCGACCGCCCGGAGGATTACGCCGCCGACGTCAAATGGATGATGGAGCAGCCGCAGAACTTCTTTATGGTCAAGCAGGGGATTTCGTTCCACTCCAACATGAAGGATACCATCGAGGGTTTCCATTACGGCGTGACGCAGAAGAAGGCCGGCTATCACGGCGCCATGGATCAGGGGGTCATCAGCGAGCGCGGGTTCAACCACATGCTCGACTGCGTGATCGCCATGAAGGAGGTGCTGGGCGACAAGGTCAGCCTGGCGCTCGACTGCGGCCCGGGCTGGATGCTGCCCGATGCGATCAAATTCGCCCGCGCGGTCGAGAAGTACAATCTGATGTGGCTGGAGGACATGTTGACCGGCGACTATGTGCCGTGGGTCAATCCGCAGGCCTATCGGGAACTGACCACCTCAACCTCGACGCCGATCCATACCGGCGAGCAGATCTACCTGCGGCACAATTTCAAGGAGCTGATCGAGACGCAGGCGGTGCGCGTCATCGGCCCCGATCCGGCCGACATCGGCGGCATCGCCGAGCTCAAATGGGTCGCCGAGCACGCCTATATGCATTCTATCCTGATGGCGCCGCACGGCACCGCCAACGGCCTGCTCGGCCTCGGCGCGCTGATCAATATCTGCGCCACCTTGCCCGCCAACTACATCGCCTTCGAATATCCGAGTGCTTCCGACCCGTGGTGGGAGGACCTGGTGATCGGCTTGCCGAAGCAGATCGTGAAGGACAGCATGGTGGACTTGCTGGAGGCGCCGGGGCTGGGCCTCGATATCGACGCCGAGGCTGCCCGCAAGTATCTGCGGGACGAGGATGCGGGCTTCTTCGACTGAGCTTCTTAGCAGCCCCCCTTGGGTGAGGGACACTACGGCGAACTGTGAGGTCGTCGATTACTGTGTCCGCCAGTCATGCTCTTGCCGGAATCCGAGGACGTCGCGCAGCTTCCGGTTGGAGATTGGTCCCTCAAATGCGTCCATAGCGCGGGTGACCGGTATGCCGGGCGCATGCTTCCTGAGAAACTCCGCTGTCGGCAATTCGGACACGATGTTGTCGTTGACGGCGTTGAATATCTGGAATCCCAGGCCGTCCTTCTCGGCGCACAGATCGACGATCTGGCCGAGATCGCGCGCGTCCATATAGGTCCAGGCGTCGCGCCGCCGCTTCGAGGGATCGGCCAGGAATTCCGGAAAGCGGGCATAGTCATGCGGTTCGACGACGCCGCCGATCCGCAGCGCATAGATGTCGGCTCCCGTGCGGGAGGCGAAAGACCGCGCGATCTTCTCGCCCAGCAGTTTGGAAAGGCCGTAACTGTCGGTCGGATCGACGTCGTAATCCTCATCCACCGGAAACGATGAGAAGTCTCGTTCGCCTTCGGCAAAACAGACGCCATAGACCGTTTCGCTGGAAGCCGTGACGATCTTGCGTATGCCGAGCTTGGTGGCGGCCTCGATCACATTGTAGGTCGACTGCACATTGGCGACGAACATGGCGTTGTCCGGCCGCAGGAATATGCGCGGGAGCGCCGCGAAATGGACGACGGCATCGACCGGGCGGGGACCCTTGCCGCCGAAATACTCGCCGAACCCGAAATGCAGCGTCAGCGCATTGTAGGTCTCGCCGGCGTCCGCAAGATCGGTGATGACGGTGTCGACACCCGGCACATCGAGCGGCGTCAGGTCGAGGTTGAGGACCTGATGCCCGCGTTTCAGCAGATAGGGTATGACGTGACGGCCGATCTTGCCGCTGCCGCCGGTGAAGACGATCCGCTTGCCCATGGCTTCCTCCGAACGAATCTATTGGTCGAGCAGCGGATCCCGCCGACCAGCCGGTCTCCCGCTATTCAAAGATGCCGAAGCCGGGCACGGCGTGCTTGTGGACGCCATCCATGTCGAGCTCGATACCGATGCCGGGTACATCGGACACGGCGATATGGCCGTCCTCGACGATGGACCTCGCGCCGTTCGGCAAGCGGACATAGCTGTCCCATGCTTCCCGCTCCTCGAGCGCGTGCCACTCCAGAACCAGGAAGTTCGGCACGCTGGCGCAGACATGGCATGTCGCCATCGTGCCCAGCGGCGTCGACACAAGATGCGGCGCGAAGGGCACGTAGTACATCTCGGCGAGGTTCGCGATCTTGCGGCTTTCGGCAAGGCCGCCGCATTTCGGCACGTCGGGCATAACGACGTCAGCGCCGTAATTCTGGAACAACTCGCGAAAGCCCCAGCGCAGATAGAGGTTTTCGCCAACGCAGATCGGCGTTTTCGTACGCATTCTGATCTGCTTCAGAGCCTCGACATTTTCCGCCGGGATCGGCTCTTCGAGCCAGAGAAGATTGAAGCGCTCCATCTCGGCGGCGATGCGGCTGGCGCTCAGCACGTCGTAGCGCGCATGCAAATCGATGCAGAGGTCGATGTCTGGACCGACTGCTTCGCGCACCGCCGCGACACGTTCCACCATGAAGCGGAGTTCCGCGCCGTTGATGGTGTGGTTCATCCGGTCGAATTTCGTTGGATGGTGCAGATTGTCGATATCGAACTTGAGCGCGGTGAAACCCTCCTCAACCATGCGGCGGGCGCGGGCCGCGCAGCCCTGCGGCGATCCCGATTCGTCATCGCCGTCGCCGCAATCGGCGTAGAGCCTTATCCGGTCGCGGAACTTGCCGCCGAACATGCGGTAGAGTGGCTGGCCGGCGGCTTTCGCCGCCACGTCCCACAGCGCCATCTCGAGCCCGGTAAGGGCGATGAGAAAGACGCCGGCCTGCGCGCCCGAAAACACGTGATCGCGACGGATCTTGTCCCAGCAATATTCGACATTGCGCGGATCCTGGCCGATCAGTTCCGACTTCAGCTCCGAAATCAGCCCGACGATTGCGGCCGCGCCCGCATCGGGATTGGCTTCGCCATAGCCGGAGATGCCGGCGTCGGTATCGATCCGGATCAGGGTCGCCTTGCCGTGATAGGCGACGACCGCCGTCTTGATGTCCACGATCTTCATCGGATCCTCTCCCCGTAATGGCGCCGCGCTCACAAGCGCGAGTTCTGCCTAAGCCACTTGTCTAATAAGCATACAAGATTGGGCAACAAGACGTAAACCCCCCTTGAGGGATTTTGCGTGAATGGACCCTGACGAAGCCACCTGACATTGAATTATTTGAGAAATTTGGAGGCGTCGCGCAAGAATCGTATATCCCGACGAAATGTACTTGTTAGACGAGTATATAAGCGTATAAATTTAACGACCGCAGGATCGTGGTCCATGCGTGCGCCAATCAGGAGGAACAGGATGCAACAGCGACAGCTGGGTTCGTCGCCCGTCAAGGTATCGGAAATCGGCCTTGGGACTTGGGGGATGTCGGGCGCGTTTTGGGGCGCGGCCGACGATAAAGAGTCAATCCGGGTGATCAGACGCGCCCTTGATCTCGGCATCACGCTGATCGACACGGCCGAGGCCTATGGACACGGCCATGCCGAGGAAGTCGTCGGCGAGGCGCTGGCCGCCCGCCGAGACAAGGCCGTCATTGCGACCAAGGTCGCGCCCAATCATCTCGAACCTGCCGCGATCGAGGCGGCGCTGGACGGTTCGTTGAAGCGCATGCGGACGGACTATGTCGACGTCTATTTTGTCCACTGGCCGAACTCGGATTTTCCGATCGGCCCGACCATGGAGATGATGGAGCGGCTGCGCGCGTCGGGACGGATCAAGGCGGTCGGCGTTTCGAATTTCAGCGTCGCCGACATGGACAGCGCCCGTCAGCATGGCGTCGTCGACGTGCTGCAGCCGCCCTACAACATGCTCTGGCGCGAGGTTGAGGCCGAGACACTGCCCTATTGCCGCAAGCACAATATCGGCGTGATGCCCTATAGCGGTCTCGCCCAAGGACTGCTCACCGGCACGCTGTCGCCGGACACCAAATTCGTCGAGGGCGATGAGCGGCGCACGACGGTGCTGTTCCAGCCGGGCACCTATGAGCGGGCGGTGCATGCCGTCGACCTGCTGAAGCCGATCGCGGCGCGCTACGGCAAGACGGTTCCGCAGCTTGCGATACAGTGGCTCACCAGCAGACCAGGCGTCAGCTCGCCGCTGGTCGGCGCCCGCACCGTCAAGGAACTGGAGGAAAATGTCGAGAGCGCCGGCTGGACGATTTCCGACGCGGACATAGCCGCCATCGACAGGATCACCGCGCCCATCTGGGCGGAAATCAAGGACAAGGGCGACATGTTCGGTTTCCGCGCACGCCAGCGCCAGGAACAACAAGCGAAGAGAGCCTAATTCACCGTCAAGCCGTGTCCTCCCGGCACGCTGCGGCGCGGTCAGCGCGAATGCTGGCTGCGCCGCTCCTTCACCGAGGCAAGCCGACGGCGGTGGTCTTCTTGAGGTGCCGGCGCATCGCTTCTTCCGCTCGCCTTTCATCGCGTGCCACGAGCGCCTCGTAGATCGCCCTGTGCATTTCGGTTGCGGAGGGAAGCGCATGGGGCATCTGATTGCTGATGCGCCTGCTCGCCATCTGCCACCACCGGGAGGAATACATGAAGCGGTCGAGAATCCTGTTCTGCGCCGCCCGGCAAATCTCCATGTGAAAGTCCAGGTCGAGCTTCAGATAGGCGTCCGGATTGTCCTCGCTTGCCGACATCGCCGCCAGCAAGGTGCCAAGACGCTCGAGCTTTTCCTTGGTCATATGCTTGGCCGCGATGGCGGCGATCGCCGGTTCGATGATTATCCGCGTCGCGTGCGCTTCGGCCAGGATCTCGCGCATCTGCTCGTGCGGCAGCCAGTCGATGAGCAATGGGCTGAGATAGTCCCACTCCTCGGCCGGGCGCAGCACCACGCGCCGTCCCTGGGCGATCTCGATCATATCCAGCGACGCCAGGATCTTCAGCGCCTCCCGCGCGACCGCGCGCGAGACCCCGAATTCCTGGAGGATCTGCTGCTCCGACGGTCCCTGGCCGCCCGCGACACCGCTGGCGGCGATGCGTCGCGCAAGCACGCCTGCCACCTGCTTGGGCAAAGTTTGAAGCTTGACCTCGACGGTATCCATCATTAACATCCACTTGTCTGATAAGCTTATAGGCTGATAGCTAGATATGCAGTCAACTTATCTCATAAAAACGCTCACTAGCCTATAACACGGCCTGCGGGAAGGGAGGATCGAGCGGTGCAAGCCGCCGTTCCCTGTTGCCGCCGTCCGCGATCACGATCGATACGCTTTCGCAACCGAACGAGGCGTGTTGGAGCGCAGGTGACCGATGGCCCGGAGGCTCGCAAGCGACTTTCCGGGGAGCCAAACCAGGCAGTCTCGCGGCGGGAGGAGCACGCCGGTGGATCGCCGAAGCTGAAAGTCGTCGGCCGTCCTTGAAGCGACCGGCCGATCAAACCAGGAGGAGATTGTGATGTCCGGAAACTTATCGAGACGCAAATTCCTGGCCGCGAGCGCGGCAGTGACGGCCGGCTCGCTTGCCGCGCCGTGGATTGCCAGGGCAGAGGCGAAAGAGATCACCGCATTGCTGATCACCGGCGGTCCGCTCTACCCGAAATATTGGGAGAAGATCGTCCAGGATTTCACCGCCAAGACCGGCATCAAGGTTCGCTACGACCTCCTGGAATTCACGCCCTTGACGGCGAAGGTGGTCACGTTGAGCGCGGCAAAATCGAGCCAGTACGACGTCTACAGCACCCACACGGCGCAAATCGATTCCTACTTCAACCATTTCGCGCCGCTGAACAGCTATTTCAGCGACGCAGAACTGGCGGAGTTCTATCCCGTCGCGGTCAAATACCTGCGCGATCCCAAGACCGGAAATCTGGCGGCTATCCCGCGCAACATGGACGCGCGCGTTCAGTATTACCGCAGCGACGTCTACCAGGAGAAAGGCCTGAAGCCGGCCGAGACCTGGGAGGAACTCGTCGATGTCGGCCTGAAACTCACCGGCAACGGTCACTATGGGCTCGTCGTGCCGGGGCAGGGCGACCCCGCGCAGCGCACCTTCAGCGACCTGCTCTGGCAGGCCGGCGGCGACTGGGTCGACCAGGCCAACAAGCCGGCCTTCAATTCCGAAGCCGGCATCAAGGCGCTGACCTTCTATCGCGACCTGATCCAGAAGCACAAAATCGTGCCGTCCGATGCCGTTGGCTATCAATGGAACGAGAACTCGACCGAATTCTCGTCCGGCACGGTCTATGCCACTTTCGATTGGCCTGGTGCCTTCGCCACCCTGTCCAATCCGGAAACCTCGCGCATCGTCGGCAAGTGGTCGACAGCTCCTTACGTGCGGGACAAAGCAGCGATTTCATGCGCCATCTCCCATGCCATGGCGCTGAACGGCCAATCCGCTCGCAAGGAACCCGCCGTCGAGTTCATCAAATACACGGTCGGCGCGGACGCCCAGCGGCTGCAGTTCGATCAGTTCACCAACTTCCCGAGCAGCCAGGCGATAGCCAAGGAAGTGATCGCCGCGGCCAAAGGCCCGCAGGCCACATGGCTGCAGCAGCTCGAGACGACGATCGCGAACGGCAAGGAATGGCCCAAGCTTGCCGGCTTCTCAAAGGTCTGCACCTTGATGTTCTCGGCCATCGAGCAAGCTCTGTCCGATCAGGTTTCGCCCGCCGATTCGCTCAATCAGGCGGCGACGGAAGCGGAAGAGATCATGCGCCGGGCCGGGGCTTACGACTGAGAATGTCGGCGCTCGCACAGCACCAGGCGCCAGGGCGCCGGCGACGCTCGCCGCTGCCCTACACCTGGCAGAGGGGCTATCTGCTGGCCAGCCCGGCGCTCCTCGTCATGCTGGCCATCCTCATCTATCCGCTCGGATACTCCTTCATCATGAGCTTCTTCCGCTGGGATCTGAGCGGCTCGGCGCCATTCATCGGGACCGGAAACTACACCGACGAACTTTTCGGCCGCCAGTTCAACCAGGCGCTGCGAAACCAGACCATCTTCAGCGTCGTTTCCATCACGATCGAAGTGGTGGCCGGCATGGCGATCGCCGTTCTGGTCAACGGCAAACTGCGCGGCATGCGCCTTGCGCGCACGTTGCTTTTGGTCCCGCCGATGATCGCGCCAGCCGTCGTCGGCCTGAACTTCCGTTGGCTGTTCAACACCCAATATGGGTTGGTCGACGCGTTGCTGCGCATGTTCAACCTGCCCGACATCCCCTGGCTCAACCACCCGGCCTGGGCGCTCGTCTCTGTGATCGTCGCCGATGTCTGGCAGAACACGCCGCTGATGGTGCTTTTGTTCCTTGCCGGCCTGCAATCCCTGCCGCAGGAGCCGCTCGAGGCGGCCACGGTGGACGGCGCCACGCCATGGCAGCGCTTCTGGCACATCGTGTTGCCGCTGATGCGTCCGGTCATCATGATCGCGCTGATGCTGCGCATCATCGACACGTTCCGCACCTTCGACGTCGTCTGGCTGATGACCCAGGGCGGACCCGGCGGCGCCACCAACCTGCTGACGGTCTATTCCTACCTGCTGGCGTTCCAGGCGGTGGATTTCGGACACGCGGCCGCGGTCTCCTACATTGCGCTGGGCATGTCGCTGTTCGTGCTCGGCCTCCTTTACGGAGTGCCATGGCTGATTGCGAAACGGAGGGCGATATGACCGAAGCCGTCATCGTCGGCGCACGCGCCAAGCCGAAGCGGCGGCGCCGCAGGTTCACGGCGGGGATCGCCGGTCAGTATCTGGCGCTGGTGCTGACCGTCGCGCTCACCGTCTTTCCGTTGGTGTGGCTGTTCCTGACCTCGATCCGCAGCTCGGCCGACATCTTCTCGGTGCCGGTGCACATCATCCCAGAGACCGCGACGCTGACGCAGTATGTCTCCGTCTTCGCCCAGTACGACACGATGGGCTATGTCTGGAACACTGTCATCGTCTCGGTGGCGACGGTCGTCCTCGTCCATCTGCCGGCCATTCCCTGCGCCTATGCGCTGTCGCGCTTCAGGATGCCGGGCGCGATGCTGATCTTCGGGCTGCTTTTGATCATGCGCATGATACCGGTCATCGCGCTTGCCATCCCGCTCTTCGCCGTGTTTGCCGCCATGGGGCTGCTCGATACCGTCTGGGCGCTGATCCTCAGCCATACCGCAGCCAAGCTGCCGGTTGCCATCTGGCTGCTTCTGGGCTTCATCCAGGATGTGCCGAAAGAGATCGAAGAGGCCGCCCAGTCGGACGGCGCCGGCACCGTGCGCACGCTGGTCCAGATCGTGGCGCCGCTGATTGCGCCCGGCATCGGCGCCAGCGCCGTCATCACCTTCCTCTTTACCTGGAACGACCTCTTGCTCGCGCTAACGCTGACCTCGAGCAAGGCCGCGCAGACGCTGCCCGTCGGGCTCACCAATTTCGTCTCGCAGTTCGGCATCGATTGGGGCGCCATGTCGGCCGCCGGCGTGCTCATGGTCATCCCGACCTTGGTGTTCGTCTGGTTTGCCCAGGGGCTGCTGGTCAAAGGCCTCACCACCGGCGCGGTTCGCGGCTGAACGGCTTCGACGACGGTTGAACGTAACTGAGTGACGATCGATGAGGTTAGCGCCTCACCGTAGATTGGAGGAACGGAATGGAAGCTGACCAGATACCGGCGATACAGGACATTTCCCGGCCGCCACGAGAACTGGTCGACGCGCTTGCGGCGATCGGTTCGGCGACGCTGGCCAGCGAGCTTTACCACAAGATGGGCATTCGCGATCCGCAGATCCGCGGCCCGCGTCCGTTGCGTTCCGGCAGCACGGCGGCAGGGCCGGCCCTCACGCTCCAGTGCATGCCGAAGCGCGAGGATCTGTACAACGAGACGGAATATGAGGAGCCGGAGCGGCAACTGCACCGACACGTGCTTTATCCCACCCAGCCTGGCGACATGGTGGTGGTCGATGCCCGCGGCGATCTGGGCAGCGGCATCTTCGGCGAGATGATGCTGACCTATTTCGCCGGGCGTGGTGGCGCCGGCGTTGTCGTCGACGGCTGCATTCGCGATTCCGCCCAGGCGGCGGCGCTCGACATCGGCATCTGGGTGCGAGGCGTCACGCCGAATTTCCATGCCCAGACCAACATCGTCCCCTTCGCCGTCAACGTCCCGATCGCCTGCTCGAACGTGCTGGTCATCCCCGGCGACATCATCGTCGCCGACGACGATGGCGTGGTCGTCGTGCCGGTCGGCCTTGCCCCTAAGCTGGTCGAACTCGCGGGCGCGCACATAGAGTGGGAAGAGTTTTCGCGCTTGCGGCTCGCGCAAGGAGGAGACCTGCGGACATACTATCCGTTGAGCCCCGAGGGTGAGGCCGAATACCGCGCATGGCGGCAGGCCCAACGAAAATGAGCCGTGCCGGTACGGGAGAAGAATAGGTGTCCGCAATCGAGATAGAACAGCTCGGCAAGAGCTTCGGCGCGGTGGAAGTCCTGCGCGACGTCAACATCGAAATCGCCAGCGGCGAGTTCGTGGTCCTGGTCGGTCCGTCAGGCTGCGGCAAGTCAACGTTGCTGCGCATCATCGCGGGGCTGGAGGAGCATACGACCGGTGAGATACGCATCGGCGGGCGCGTCGTCGACGAGATGCCGGCCAAGTCGCGCGACATAGCCATGGTGTTCCAAAGCTATGCCCTCTATCCGCATATGAGCGTGGCCGACAATATGAGCTTCGCGCTTCGTCTGGCCAAGGTTCCCCGGGAAGAGATCATCTCCAGGGTGAAGATGGCGGCCGAAATCCTCGGCCTGCAGGACCTGCTCGGCCGCATGCCGCGTCAACTGTCCGGCGGCCAGCGCCAGCGCGTCGCCATGGGCCGCGCGATCGTCCGAGATCCTTCGGCCTTCCTGTTCGATGAGCCGCTCAGCAAGCTCGATGCCAAGTTGCGTGTGAAGATGCGTGCCGAGATCAAGAAGCTGCACCAACGGCTGGGCCGAACCAGCATCTACGTCACGCATGACCAGACAGAAGCGATGACGCTCGCGGACCGCATCGTGGTGCTGAACAAAGGCCGCATCGAACAGATCGGCACCCCCTCCGAACTCTACGAGAATCCCGGCAATCTGTTTGTCGCAGGCTTTATCGGCTCGCCGGAAATGAATCTCATCAACGGTCGCATTCAGAGCGGCGCATTCATCGCGGAGCAGGGCCTACGCCTGCCCTTGCCGCACGAGACAGGGGACAGGCAAGGCGTGGTTTACGGGATTCGTCCGCAGCACATCGCTGTCGGTGGAAGCCACGCAAAGGCAAGAGTCCAGTTGGTCGAGCCGACCGGCGAAGCGCAGGAAATCACCTTAGCCGCCGATGGCGTCGACCTGATGGCGGAGATCCGGGACCGGCCGCCCTTCAAGCCGGATCAGGAGGTGAACCTGGAGATCATGATGCACAAGGTGCATCTGTTCGACGCCGAGAGCGGCAGGAGGATAAATTGAGGGCGGTGTCGAAATCGCGGATGCTGCTCTCATAGGCCGCGCACGGTTTTAAACTCCGCGTACAGGATCTTCCGGCTCATGCCGTCGATGGCGCGTTCGGGGTCGCGGCGTTCGGCGAAGTGATTGGGGTCGATGAGCGGCGCATCACGCAGCTCCGTCGAGCGCAGAGTTGCGCTGCCGCGCGAACGCGGCCGCACATGGCTGCGATCGAGATCGCTTTGCGCTCCAAGAGTGCTTGAGGCCGGAGGCCAAGCACTTTCGCGCGACTTGGGTAAATGGTAGCGGGGGAGGGACTTGAACCCCCGACCCCAGGATTATGATTCCCGTGCTCTAACCAACTGAGCTACCCCGCCAGGGTGGCAATGGCCCGGAAAACCGTCCTGGATGGACGGGCGTCGCGAGGCGTTCGCCGAGGTCGCGCGGATATAAGGTTGCGAGGGTGAACCTGTCAAGCTTGGATAAGGCCGACATGCCGGCATAATCCGGCCGGCTTAATCTCATCCCAGAAAAGCTTTGCCGGACAGGCACTCAGGGCATGTCCCGGGGTTGAGTTCGGCGGGGCACGTCGCTATGTCTCGGCCATGAAATTCTAGAGTTTGAACGAATGAAGCCGCGCATCGCCGTCCTCGGTTGCGGATACTGGGGCAGCAACCATATCCGCACCCTCAAGGCGCTCGGCGCGCTCCATGCCGTTTCCGACGTCAACCGCGCCCGCGCCGAAGGTTTCGCCAGCGAGCAGGACTGCCTGGCGATCGAGCCGGACAGGCTGTTCGAGCGCAACGACGTCGACGCCATCGTCATGGCGCTGCCGCCGCAATTCCATGCCGACACCGCGGTGCGCGCCGTCGAAAGCGGCAAGGACGTGCTGGTGGAAAAGCCGATCGCGCTGACGGTTGCCGACGCCGAGCGTGCGGTGACGGCGGCAAAGGACAATGGCCGGATCTTCATGGTCGGTCATGTGCTGCGTTTCCATCCCGCCTTCGAGACGCTGAAGGCGCTGATCGACAATGGCGAGCTCGGCGAGGTGCGTTATATCCACTCGCACCGGCTCGGCCTCGGCAAGTTCCACACCGAAAACGACGCGCTCTGGGACCTTGCGCCGCACGATTTGTCGATGATCCTCGCCATCACCGGCACCGAGCCGATCGAGGTGAGGGGCGAGGGCGCGGCGCTGCTCGACAATCTCAGCGACTTCGCGCATTTGCATATGCGCTTCCCGAACGGCCTCCGCAGCCATCTCTTCGCATCGCGCCTCAATCCCTATCGCGAGCGGCGGCTGACCGTCGTCGGCACAAAGGCGATGGCGGTATTCGACGACGTCGAGCCCTGGGAGCGCAAGCTTGCCGTCTACCGCCACGCGGTGTGGCAGGACAGCGGCCAGTGGGCCTTTACCGCCAACGAGCCTTCCTATGTGGCCGTCGGCGAGGGCATGCCGCTGACGCGCGAGCTTGCCCATTTCATGCAATGCATCGAGACGCGCGCCGAGCCGCGCACCGATGGCGAGGAAGCGATCCGGGTGCTACGCATCCTGACAGCCGGCACGGTGATCCACACCGGCTCGTCCGCATAGAGCAATCAGACGGAGAATTTACTCGGCGGGAATCTGCACCGGTCTTGCCGCCAGCCTGGACAGCATCGCTTCGGCTTCCGCGCCGCGCTCGGAACGCTCGATGAAACCGCCGCCGAAGACACGCGCCTCGTTGCCGTCGTCGGAATAGAGCACGCAGGCCTGGCCCGGCGCGATACCCGATTCGCCGTCGGCCAGCTCGACGGACGTCACGCCGTCGCGGTGGCGCAGCACGGCCGGACGCGGCGGCCTGGTCGAGCGAACCTTGGCGAAGAGCTCGATCCCGCCGGCCGGAACATCCGACAGCGGTCCGTCGCCCAGCCAGTTCATGTTGCGCAGATAGATCTTGTGCGTCTCCAGCGCCTCGCGCGGCCCGACGATGACGCGGGCGCGGTCGGCGTCGAGATGAACGACATACAGCGGCTCGCCGGAGGCGATGCCGATACCGCGGCGCTGGCCGATCGTGTAGCGCAGGATGCCCTCATGGCGGCCGAGCACGCGGCCGTCGATATGGACAATGTCGCCAGGATTGGCGGCGGCCGGCTTCAGCTTGGCGATGATGTCGGAATATTTGCCCTGCGGCACGAAGCAGATGTCCTGGCTGTCCTGCTTGGCGGCGACGGTGAGCCCCATTTCCTCGGCGATGGCGCGGACCTGCGGCTTCGACAGCCCGCCGAGGGGAAATCGCAGATAGTCGATCTGCGCCTGCGTGGTGGCGAACAGGAAATAGCTCTGGTCGCGGTCGGCATCGACGGGACGGTAGAGCGCGCGATGCGCGCCATTGGCGCGCGAGCGGATATAGTGGCCGGTGGCAAGGGCGTCGGCGCCGAGGTCCTGCGCGGTCGCCAGAAGGTCGGCGAACTTCACTGTCTGGTTGCAGGAAACGCAAGGGATCGGCGTCTCGCCGGCGACATAGCTCTCGGCGAAGGGATCGATGACCGCCTTGCGGAAGCGCTCCTCATAGTCGAGCACGTAATGCGGAATGCCGAGCGTCTCGGAGACACGGCGGGCGTCGTCGATGTCCTGGCCGGCGCAGCACGAGCCGGCGCGATGTGTGGCCGCGCCATGGTCGTAAAGCTGCAGCGTTACGCCGACGACGTCGTAGCCCTCGCGCTTCAGGATGCCCGCGACCACGGACGAATCGACCCCGCCCGACATCGCGACGACGACGCGGGTTTCTTCTGGGCGGCGAGGGAGATCGAGGCTGTTCATGATGCTTTCACTGTGCGGCGCTCAATGCCAATGGCCGGAATATAGGTCAAGCGCCACGCGTGCGCCAGCTTGCGACCCAGGGCGAGATTACCGGCAATTTCAAGGCCTGGAGGCCGGTGTTTCAAATTCTAAACGAAATCCTAACCGGGCGTTCATGATCCTTACCTAGTGATTAGGGTTCGCTTAGGCAATTTTTAAAGCTGTGGCGGTACTGTGGCGGGGATTGGGTCTTTGAGTTTTTAGTAGAGAGTACGATGACCGATCTGGTTAGACCTAGAGTCAAATATGTTATCGGGCCCGACGGCAGCCCTCTTACGATCGCCGATCTGCCGCCGACGAACACGCGGCGCTGGGTTATCCGGCGCAAGGCGGAAGTGGTCGCGGCGGTGCGCGGCGGCCTGCTCAGCCTTGAGGAAGCCTGCCAGCGCTACAAGCTCACCACCGAAGAATTTCTCTCCTGGCAGGCATCGATCGACGAATACGGCCTTGCCGGGCTGCGCACCACGCGGATCCAGCAATACCGGCACTAGGCCGGGAAGAGTTAGACGAAAGGGCGCGGAACATCGCGCCCTTTTCATTTTATGCAAAAGCCTCAGACCGTCAACACGACCTTGCCGATCGGCCGCGTGGCGAGGAAAGCGTGCGCAGCCCCCGCCTGGTCAAGCGGAAACGCTTTCGCCACATGGGGCGCGAGCTTCCCGGCATCGACGAGCCCGGCAAGCTCGACAAGGCCTTCCCGGTCAGGCGTGACCGACATCCGCTCGACACGAATGTTGCGTTCCTTGGCCTTCGCCTTCACGGCGTCGGGGACAGCGAGCAGCGACACCAGGACGCCCCCGTCGCGCAATACCTTGAGCGAATCCGCGGCATGGTCGCCGCCGACCGTCTCCAGCACCAGATCGAGATCGCCGGCCTTTCCGGTGAATTCGCCCTTCGTATAGTCGATGACCTCGTCGGCGCCGATCGAGCGGACATAGTCCGTTTTGTCCGGGCTGGCGGTCGAGGCCACCCAGGCGCCGCGCGCCTTGGCGATCTGCACCGCCAGATGGCCGACGCCGCCGGCTCCCGCATGAACCAGCACGCGTTGCCCTGCTTGCAAGCCACCATGACGCACGAGGCCCTGCCATGCCGTGAGGCCGGCCAGCGGCAAGGCAGCCGCATGCGTATGGTCGATGGCGGCAGGTTTCGCGGCGATCTCATCTGCCGGCGCTGCGGCCAGCTCGGCATAGGCGCCGGCCTGCTTGGGAAAGCGCGGCATGCCGAATACCTCGTCGCCGACCTTGAAGGCGGTCACGCCGTCTCCCAGCGCCGCGACCGTCCCCGAAATGTCCCAGCCCAGGATGAAAGGCGGTTCGCCGAGCAGCGGATAGAAACCGCCGCGCACGGCGCCGTCGACCGGGTTGATGCCCGCCGCCTTGATGCGGACGAGGACTTCACCCGACTTGGGCGCGGGGTCGGGCTGCTCGGCGACGAAAAGGACCTCGGGTCCGCCGACGGAAGTCTGGATAACGGCACGCATGAACGCCTCCTGTTCGAGTGGGTATACCGCTATCATTTGGATAGTAATATTCGATTGTCGAGTATGTACCTTTTCTATATATAGGCACCTCATGGATAGTGAGGATAAATCCCCGTTCGGCTACGACGCGTTCCGGCGCGCCTGCCCGTCGCACACCGTGCTTGAGATGCTGGCCAGCAAATGGGTTTATCTCACCGTCTGCGCGCTGCGGCGCGGTCGGCTGCGCAATGGCGAGCTGGCGCGCAAGCTGGAGGGCATCACGCCCAAGATGCTGACGCAGACGCTGCGTGTGCTGGAGCGCGACGGTCTTGTGCGGCGTGAGGTGTTTGCAGTCATTCCGCCGCGCGTGGAGTACGAACTGACGGAGCTTGGCCAGAACCTGGCGGGATTGCTCAGCCAGATACGCTCCTGGGCGGAAGAGCATGCGCCTGAAATCAAGGATGCCCGGGCCCGGGCATCGGCAGATCATGGCGAGATGGGCGCCGTGCCCTGAAGACGACGAGGCCGACGGCCGCCGATCGCAGGTTCTGAAGATGCCCGGGAGGTCTCCGGCAAGACTGCGACTATGCCCGGCGATCAGCCGATCATGGCGCTGCGGCCGCCTGTTTCGGCGTCGCGGATCTTGGTGTCCCGCGATTCCAGCATTTCCGCCTTGGACAGCTCCGCTTCAGCTTCGCCGAGTAATGATTCGGCGGTGCTTCGCTGCTGGGCGAGGTCGCTTTGCGAGTTTCTGAGGTTGTCGCGGCGCAGGCGTGCCGCCTTGGCGAAGGTCGGATAGGCGAAATGGTTGATGTCGGTGATGCCGGCCTTTTTCTCTTCGGCGATGATCTGCGCTTCCAGCTCGACGGCCATGCGCTCGAACTCGGCGATCATCATGTCCAGCTGCAAGAGCTGCCGCCGTTTCTCATTCACCTGAAATTGCTTCAGTCGAACGAGGTTTTCACGTGACTTCATGACTCGATACTCCGCAGACGCACACTTGCAATACCGCCCAGTCCGCCCGGAACGATCCAAGCGCCGCCCGTTTCCCCCGGCTTTCCCTGGGCTATGGGAAACAAAGCCCTAAAGATTTTTGCCGACGGTAACCATTCGTTTACGGGCATTGTTAATCATACGGGCGAGGACTTAAGGCCGGGTAAAAATTCCGGCTCTCGGCGGAAGCCCGGGCCTGCGAGTCTCTAGAGTCACTTAGGCTGGCTTATTAATGTGGTGCATTAGCAGTTTGGGTCTGTGATTCGTTATTAGATTCAAGTGGGTGTAGAAAGGGGTTAAAAAATCTGGTATCGTGGACGACACGAAATTAGGATTTGTTAACCAGTCGGTGGCACCTTCTGTTCAGGCAATCACTGCTCCGGGTCCCGGACGGGTCGTGAGATGGCTCGGCAGCAGAAAAGGGGAATGAAATGCGTGTTCTGCTGATTGAAGACGACAGTGCAACCGCACAGAGCATCGAATTGATGCTGAAATCGGAAAGCTTCAACGTCTATACGACCGATCTCGGCGAAGAAGGTGTCGATCTCGGCAAGCTCTACGATTACGATATCATCCTTCTGGATCTCAATCTCCCCGACATGTCGGGCTACGAAGTCCTGCGCACGCTGCGCCTCTCCAAGGTCAAGACGCCGATCCTGATCCTGTCCGGCATGGCCGGCATCGAGGACAAGGTGCGCGGCCTCGGCTTCGGCGCCGACGATTATATGACCAAGCCTTTCCACAAGGACGAGCTGGTGGCGCGCATCCATGCGATCGTGCGCCGCTCCAAGGGCCACGCCCAGTCGGTCATCACCACTGGCGACCTGGTGGTCAATCTCGACGCCAAGACGGTCGAGGTCGGCGGCCAGCGCGTGCACCTGACCGGCAAGGAATATCAGATGCTGGAGCTGCTCTCGCTGCGCAAGGGCACCACGCTCACCAAGGAAATGTTCCTCAACCATCTCTATGGCGGCATGGACGAGCCGGAGCTGAAGATCATCGACGTCTTCATCTGCAAGCTGCGCAAGAAGCTCGACGCGGCATCCGGCGGTCAGAACTATATCGAGACTGTGTGGGGCCGCGGCTATGTGCTGCGCGAGCCGGAAGATATCCGCGTCAGCGCGTAGGCGATCCAAACGATTCGAACAAAAAGCCCGGCTCAGGCCGGGTTTTTTGTTGGATCTGTGCGGCGAATCAGGCGGCGATCTTGAGGAAACGGAAGCTCTCAAGCAGTTGCGCGCGGTTGAAGGGCTTCAGCAGATAGCCTTGGGCGCCGGCGCGCTTGGCGCGCATGATCGCAGCCACATCGACCTCGACCAGCGACACCAGGATCTGTGGCTTGACGGGAGCTTCGATGGCGCGGATGCGGCGTATGAGGTCGACCGCCTGGATGTCAGTGAGCCCGCCATCGATGACAATCACGTCCGGCATGTCGTCGGCGCAGATATCGGCAGCCTCGACCCCGGTCGACGCCTCAACGACGATCATGTCCGAGCCGCCAAGAATGCGTTTTGCGACCTTCCTGATGACGCTCGAATCATCGACGAACAGGCAGCGCTTCATGTCCGGGTCCTCTTTGCCCATCTGCCGAACCGGCAACCTCCGGGTAACCGGAAGCACCCTAGGCCAATCTGGTAAAGAAGCCGAAAAGCCGTTAGGTAAAGTTTTCCCAAACAGGCATATCGCGCGGTTTTGGCCCGCGGCGACGTTACATGGATTGCGGCTGGCATTGCTCAACCTGCACTGCCATCGCAAATATCAGCGGTATAAGATACTTCGGCCTTTCTTATGCGGCCGTCAGCACGATCTCGTCGGCGGTCGCGTGGATAGAGATCGTCATATTGGCTTCACGCGCCAAAAGCAGCGTGTAATAAGGCTGGACCGAATGGGCGTCGATCGGCTCCTCCGGCTTGTGACCGGAATGCAATTCGAGGAATTTCGGCGGCACGCGCAGCATCGGGCCGCTGGCCGACAGCGAAAAACGCGGCTCGGTTTCGAGGTTCTCCAGCGTGATCACCAGCTTGCCGCCCCGCGGTATGGCCGCGTTGGCGACGAGAATGAGGTTGAGCAGCAGCTTGACCTTGTTCTTGGGCAGGAGCGCCCGGGAGCCGTTCCAAACCAGTTCCGGCTTTTCGTTCTTCAAGAAGGCGATGGCCACGGCCTCGGCATCGCCGGTGTCGATCATCATGCCGGCGGAACCCGCGGCGCCAAAGGCGATGCGGGCAAACTGCAGCCGCGCCGAGGCGTTCTTGGCGCTCTGGCGAATGAGCTTCATGGCGTCTTCGTCGGCGCCGCCTTCGTCGAGCAGTTCGAGGCCGTTGTTGATTGCGCCGACCGGGGAAATGATGTCGTGACAGACGCGGCTGCAAAGCAGCGCCGCGAGATCAGGCGCGGAAAGGGTGAAAAGCTCGGCCATCGGCGAAATCCCTGCTTAAGTCACTTGTTCATGGCCGAGCGACAATTTTCGCGCCTGCCCACACGAATCACGCTCTTTTCCAAGGCTTTCTGAATACACAGGGCCCGGGCGCGCATCAACAAATCCAAAATTGTCGGCGGCGAAAATGGTGTGTTTGCAGGGGAAACCCGCCGCGGAGGCGCAAACGCAGCCTTCGAACCGCCATCTTCGTGTGGGAGCTTAATGGTTGAAAAAGGATTACGGCATAGTTTGCCTGTGATAGCCACCCTGAACGGCCGGCAAGAGCCGCAGGGGTGCGAGGCGTCGGCGAAAGTGCTCCCTGACGGAGATTTGGAAGCATGTTTTCCCGATACTACGACCGGACATTCGTCCGTGTCCTCACCATGACCATCACACTCCTGGCGGCTTTGGTCCTTTCGACCTCGGCGTCACGGGCTCAGCAGTACACCGCTCAGGAAATCATCGATTCCGGTCATAAATTCTTCGGCGAGACGTCCGGCGGCCTAGCCACCGTCGTCGAGAAGATCTTCGCCTCCTACGGCCTGCCCAATGGCTACCTGCTCGGCGAGGAAGGATCCGGCGCCCTGATCGGCGGCCTGACCTATGGCGAAGGGACGCTCTACACCAAGAACGCCGGCGACCATAAGGTGTTCTGGCAAGGCCCCTCGCTTGGCTGGGATTTCGGCGGCGAAGGCTCGCGGGTGATGATGCTGGTCTACAATCTCGACGACATCAGCAGCCTCTACAACCGCTTTGGCGGCGTTGCCGGCTCCGCCTATGTCATTGCCGGCGTCGGCTTCAACGTACTGCAGAGCAACCGGGTGCTGCTCGTGCCGATCCGCACCGGCGTCGGTGCCCGTCTCGGGGTCAATCTCGGCTATCTGAAGCTCACCGAAAGGCCGACCTGGAACCCGTTCTGATCGGATTGCGCTCGTCACAATCGCTCGGACCGTGCTGATCGCGCCGCGGCAAGCTCTTGCCGCGGCGTTGAATTTCCGCCATGCCAAGGTGGCATAGTCCCGCGATTGCCGCTCCGCCGCTCCGTAAAGTGGATAGCACGCCTTGGTTCAGTCGGTCCTGTTCTTCGTACTCGGTTTCCTTTGCGCCGTTTTCCTGGTGTCGCTGGTCGCGCCGGCCGTCTGGCGGCGGGCCGTTGTCCTGACGCGCAGGCGCCTCGAGGCTTCTTTGCCGCTGACGCAAGCCGAGATCCAGGCGGACAAGGACCGGGTCCGTGCCGAATACGCCATGACGACGCGCCGGCTGGAGATAACCGTCAAGAACCTGCAGGAGAAGGTGGCCGAGCAGCTGGTCGAGATCGGCCGCGGGCGCGAGGCCTTGAAGGAGCTTGCGGTCGAAACGAAGGACAAGAACCAGGCGCTTTCCGATCTGCAGGCCAAAAATGCGGAACTCAGGCAGCGCGAGGAGGATCTGCACCGCCTGTCGGAAAAGCTCGCCCAGACGGAGCGGGCATTGGAGAAGCGGGGGCTGGAGCTGCAGAAGCTCGAGCAGATGTATGACGACGCCAGCTTCGCGTCCTCGAACCGCCAGATCGAACTGGTCGCGCGCGAATCGGAGCTCGAAAAGCTCGCCAGCGACATCGCGCTGCTTAAGAGCCAGCGCAAGGAGGCGGACCGGCGCAACCAGGAAATCGCCTCGGAAAGCAAGGCCGCGCGCGAAGCGTTGAAGGTCGAGAAGAAGAAAACGGCCGAACTCGAGAAGAAGGTTGAGCGGCTGCTCGCCACGCTTGCCGACCGCGAAGAAAAGCTCGACCGGCGCGAGAAGGACCTTGCTCGAATGCGCGAACGTTCGAAGGAGACCGCCGCGGCAAACGGCGTCGCGCGGCCGGGCGCCGGCTCGGATGCGAAAAGCGACGATGTCGACAAGGCAATCGCCAGGCTCGAGAGCGACCGGGAACGGCTGGAGGCGAGGCTGACGGCGCTGGCGCGTGAGAACAAGCGGCTGAAAACCGATCTTGCAGCCTCGGCGACGGCAATGCCGGAATCGGCGGGCGACGCGCGCTCCGGCGCCGGCCTTCGCGAACAGATGAATGAACTGGCGGCCGAGGTCGTCAATCTGACGATGAAGCTCGACGGGCCGGATTCCCCTATCGCCAAGGCGCTGGCGGGCGACGGGCAGCAGAACGGGCGCGGCATCAGCCTTGCCGACCGGGTGAGGGCTTTGCAGAAGGCCGGCAATTGAAACCGATAACCGGAGCGCCCGAGCGTTTTGTCATCCCGGACGGATTCTCCGGACAACCCTAAAGCGCGTCGCGATCTTTCAGATTCGCTCCCCGCTTTGGGCCTTTGACTTTGCGCGGTCCTTGTCCCGAAACCGGTTCCCACTTTCGGGAGGTACGCTTCAGCAATTCGAAAAGTGATGCAGGGCGATCGCCGACGCGGCGGCGACGTTCAGACTGTCAAAACCTTCCGCCATGCCGATCCTCACCGTATTCAGCCGGGCAAGCAGGTCCCGCGGCAGGCCTTCGCCTTCGGTGCCGAGATAGAGCGCCAGCCTCGCTGGCCGCTCCGCGGTTCGGATGTCGGTTCCTCCGCTCGGCGAGAGAGCGAACTGGCTGAAGCCAAGTCGATCGAGCGTCGCGGTGAAGGCGCCGGTGTCGCCGAAGAAGGCGAAGGGAACCTTCAGCGCCGCGCCGACCGAAACACGGATTGCCTTGCGGTAGAGGGGATCGCAACAGGTCTGGTCGAGCAGCACCGCGTCCGCGCCGAAGGCTGCGGCGTTGCGGAAGATCGCCCCCATATTGTCGTGGTTGGAAATGCCGACCAGGACGACGGCCAACGCGCGCCTGGGCAAGGTTTCCACCAGAATTTCGGCGGGCGCCGGCGCGCCGCGCATGCCGATCGCCAGGATGCCGCGGTGCATGTGGAAGCCGGCAATCCGGTCCATGACCTCACCGGCGGCAACATAGACCGGAAAGTCCGGCGGCGCCTTGCGCAGGATTTCCTGCACGCCGGCCAGCCTGTTTTCGAGGATGAGCGCAGACTCGGCGGCGAAGCGCCCGGTCGACAACAGGAGGTCCAGCACCACCTTGCCTTCGGCGACGAAGCGGCCCTGCCGGCCGACGAGATCGCGCTCGCGGATGTCGAGATAGGCGGCGACGCGCGGGTCTTGGGGATCGTCGATAGGAATGAGATTCATACACGCCTCGCCGAAGAGTGGTCGGCGAGGTATGAGCGACTCGAACCGCGGGTCAAGCCCCGGCGCGGCGCAACCGGTAGGCCATCTGGGAAAGATCGCCTTCGCCGAAAATGCCTTCCAGCATGCGCAGCAATTCGCGCACCGCTTCGGATTTGCAGGAATAGTAGATCATCTGGCGGTCGCGCCGGGTTTCGACGAGATCGAGCGCCCTCAGCTTGGCGAGATGCTGCGACAGCGCGGATTGGCTGAGCTGCACCTTCTCGGCGATGGCGCCGACCGACATTTCGCCATCCATTAGATGGGCCACGATCAGCAGGCGCTTTTCGTTGCCCATGAGGGTGAGAAACGCGGCTGCCGATTCCGCATTAGCGATAAGCTTATTTGAGATCATAGATCCCCCAAGGGTCCTGGCTCATCCTGGCGCCAGGGGGCAATGGCGCCTGATTCCACAATGTTCAGATGTCGATGGGCGCTGCTGAATCAGCGTCACAACGAAGGTAGATCATTTTATCTAAATCTCAAGCGTTGCTTTCGTCGGCTCGCGATCAACTATCGCTCTTACTCTGCCGCGCGCCCCGCCTTTGCCATCGCGACAAGCGCCGAACGCAATTCGTGCGCGCTTTGCAGAGGCTGGGGGAAGAAGATCCTGCATGTCGCATCCGGGGCGGCGAGATCCATGCCGTCGGGGTCGAAACCGGTGGCGATCCAGTCGCCGCCCTCGGCACGGCCGAAATGGCGCGCATAAAGGGCAAGCGCGTCGCGATGATCGGCATTCATGTGATCGAGCGCGGCCTGCTCGCTGCCGGCGAACTCCTCGACAAGCGCGGCGCCGGTGATGAAATCGTCGCGGTCTAGAAGAAAGGCCTTGCCGAAGCCGCCATTCAGGCTGGCGCGCTCGGGCTCTAGCCGGAAGAACGAGAAGTCGCCGAGCCCGGCATAAAGCTTCGCTTTCGGATTGCGGTTGAGGTAGCGCCGCTCGGCGCGGATCTGATCGGCCGATCCCCGTTCCAGCCGCGAGGCGCGGCACGCAAGGCTGATGCGCGGATGCGCCAGAGGGTCGCCCTTGCCGGGCTCGCCGAGCAGCAGCGAACAGCGCGGATCGGCGAGCAGCGCCCCGGTGTGCGCGGACAGCATCGAGATCAGGATCAGCGGCGCGCCGTCGATGTCGGTGGCGACGCCAACCCGGCTTGCCAGCGGCGCGCCGGTCCCAGGCTCGATCGCGGCGAGCGCGCCGAAACGCGCCGAGCGCATCAGGGTTTTCGCCAGCCTGACCGCTTCGGCATTGGTCTCGCGGATGACGTCTTTTTTCGATTCGGTCACAGGCTCACCCGAGATAAGTTGATTTTCGTTCTCCGGTTATCGGTCGATTACACCCGCCTTTGCAAGGGTTGCGATCTCCTCTTCGCTGAAGCCGAAACGGGTCAATATGACGGATGGCTCCCGGTCGGCGACGGCCGGCGCCGCGGCAGGCGTTCGCGGGTTTTGCGAGAAACGCGGCGCGGGAGCCGGGCGGTCGAGCCCGCCGGACTTCACGAAGCTTTGCCTGGCGCGGTTATGCGGATGATCCCTGGCTTCGGCCAAGGACAGCACGGGCGCCACGCAGGCATCGGTCGCGGCGAAAAGCGCGGCCCATTCGTCGCGTGTTCTTTCCCTGACCCGGCCGGCAATGGCGGCGCGCATCGCGGGCCACGAAGACTTGTCGTACTGGCTGGCGACAAAACGCCTGTCGAGCGGCAGCAGCCTGGCGAATTCGGCGAAGAAGCGCGGTTCGAGGCAGCCGACGGCAATGTGCCTTGCGTCCCCGGTCTCATAGGTATCGTAGAACGGCGCGCCGGAATCGAGCAGGTTCTCGCCGCGCCTGTCGTTCCAGAGACCCGCGGCCATATAGGCGTGGATGGGTGCTGCGAGCATCGAAGCTCCCTCGATCATCGAGGCATCGATCACCTGGCCCTTGCCGGTCAGGGAACGCTGGAAATGGGCGGCGAGCACGCCTGCGATCAGCATCATGGCGCCGCCGCCTTGATCGGCGACGAGGTTGAGCGGCGGCACCGGCGGCGCGTCCTGCCTGCCGAGAGCATGCAGGAGACCTGCATAGGCGAGATAGGTGATGTCGTGGCCGGCTCGCCCGGACAGCGGCCCGTCCTGGCCGAAACCGGTCAGTCGGCCATAGATCAGCGCCGGATTGCGCTGGAGAACGACATCCGGCCCCAGCCCGAGCCGTTCCATCACGCCGGAGCGAAAACCTTCGACTAGGATGTCGGCCTGTGCCGCAAGGCGCAGCAGCAGTTGCGCGCCCGCCGGACGCTTCAGGTCGAGCTTGAGGATGGAACGGCCGTGGCGGTCGAGATCGTATGCTTCAGGCAGCCTCAGCAGCGGCTGGCCGGAATCGGCGCGTTCGATGCGCAGCACCCTGGCGCCCATCTCGGACAGCATCAGGGCGGCAAGCGGCACCGGGCCAAGCCCGGCCATCTCGATCACTTTCAGGCCGGCGAGCGGGCCGGTCTTTTCGGGAGAGGCACCGGCGCTTGTCGGCGAGCCACCCATCCCGCTTATTTCGGCGCCATGCGGATGGCGCCGTCGAGGCGGATGGTCTCGCCGTTCAGCATCTGGTTCTCGACGATATGGAGAGCAAGTGCTGCATATTCCGACGGCTCGCCAAGCCGGGGCGGGAAGGGGACGGAGGCGCCCAGCGAATCCTGCACCTCCTGCGGCATGCCGGCCATCATCGGCGTCTTGAAGATGCCGGGCGCGATGGTGCAGACGCGGATGCCGGACCGCGCCAGGTCGCGCGCCACAGGCAGCGTCATGCCGACGACGCCGCCCTTGGACGCCGCGTAGGCGGCCTGGCCGATCTGGCCGTCATAGGCGGCGACGGAAGCGGTGTTGACGATGACGCCACGCTCGCCACCGGCGAGCGGGTCGAGCTTCGCCGCCCGGTCGGCGACGAGGCGGATCATGTTGAAGGTGCCGATCAGGTTGATCTCGATCACCTTGCGATACTGGTCGAGCGGATGTGGTCCGTCCTTGCCGATCGTCTTCACGCCGATGGCGATGCCGGCGCAATTGACCAGGATGCGCGGCGACCCAAGCTTTTCAGCCACTTCGGCGATCGCGGCCGTGGCACTGTCGCCGCTAGAGACATCGCATTGGACGGCAATGCCGCCGATGTCGGTCGCGACCTTCGCAGCGCGCTCGATGCCGACATCGAGGATGGCGACGCGGGCGCCCTTGGCGGCAAACGCGCGCGCCGTCGCCTCGCCAAGGCCGGATCCCCCGCCGGTGACGATCGCGATCTGGCCGTTCGGGTTCATGCAAACCTCCCAGGATACCGGATCATGCTACGAAGCGCGCAAAGGCGGCGCAACCGCGATGGGCGGGTCGATCGACGGCTGCGCGCTGGCGACCGAACGCGTCACAGCCGGGGCAAATTCCGCAACCCTTGCCGTGCTGGCATGACAGACATCGCCGGCAAAACGGGCGATGGCTCCGGGCTTGATCTCGTGATGCAGCAGCCGGTCGGGATCGACCGGGCGCGGCATGGTGATCTGTCCGCGCGGAAAGCGCTTGAAGTCGAGCGGTCCGTAATAAGGCTCGTCGCCAACCAGGATAACGGCAGGCGCGCCGGCCTTTCTGGCAGCCTCCAGCGCGATCGCGACCAGCTTGCGGCCAATGCCGAGATTCTTGAAGGCGGGGCGCACCGCAAGCGGGCCGAGCATCATGGCGCGACCGGCGCCCGCGGCCACACGCGTCATGCGCACCGAAGCGATCACCGTGTCGTCCTTGACGGCGACAAAGGACATCGAGCGGTCGTGCCCGCCGGCCTCGCGGATCTTGTAGGCGGCAAGCACGAAACGACCGGGGCCGAAGGCCTCGTCGTTGATGGCTTCGATTTCGGCATCATGGGCCGGGGTTTCCGGCAGGTATTTCACGTCGGCAAGGCTCATGGTCTTTGCGTTCCGGTATGCGAGGAAAGGTTGCTGCAAAGCGGCAGCGTTCGCCAGTCAGCGCTTCCTAAGCGCGGGCGCCCTGTCGTCGTCGGTCGAACCGGATCGAGGCAAAGTCGAGCATGGGCGCTTCCGCTAGCACCAATTTTGTGCCGCTGCAATCGGCGTCTTTTGCCTTTCTTTGCGCCAGCTGGCGAACTGGTTCGCCGTTTTACGGAACTGATTCCTCGTTTGACGAACTGTTCAGTGCCCGAAGGCTTCGCCCGTCCGCCTATCGGCCTAGATATGTGTGGAGTAACAGGGAGATTTTTCGCATGGGATTGCTGATCGAAGGCAAATGGCGGGATCGTGGGCCGAACACCGACAGCGGTGGGCGCTTCGTGCGAACGGAGTCGCAATGGCGCGACTGGATCACGCGCGACGGCAGGCCAGCGGAAGGGCGCACGCGGGGCTTCAAGGCGGAACCCGGCCGCTATCATCTCTATGTATCGCTCGCCTGCCCCTGGGCGCATCGCACGCTGATCTTCCGTGCCCTGAAGAAGCTGGAGGGCATCATCTCCGTCTCCGTGGTGCACCATTTCATGGGCGAAAACGGCTGGACCTTCAAAACCGAGGACGGCGCCACCGGCGATACGCTGTACGGCCTCGATTTCCTGCACCAGATCTATGCCAAGGCCGATCCGGCCTATTCGGGCCGCGTAACGGTGCCGGTTCTGTGGGACAAACAGGAAAAGACGATCGTCAACAACGAGTCCTCCGAGATCATCCGCATGCTCAATTCCGCCTTCGACGAATGGGGCGACGCGGGCCTCGACTTCTATCCGGCGGCGCTGCGCGCGGAGATCGACAAGATCAACGCGCTGGTCTATCCGACGATCAACAACGGCGTCTACCGGGCCGGCTTCGCCACCACGCAGAAAGCCTATGAGGAAGCGTTCTGCGAGTTGTTCGCGGCGCTCGATACGATCGAAGAGCGGCTTTCGAAGCGACGCTATCTAGCCGGCGAGCGCCTCACCGAGGCGGACTGGCGGCTGTTCACGACGCTGGTGCGCTTCGATCCGGTCTATGTCGGCCACTTCAAATGCAATCTGCGCCGCATCGCCGACTATCCGAACCTGTCGAACTATCTGCGTGATCTCTACCAGGTGCCCGGCGTCTCGGGCACGGTCAACCTGCATCACATCAAGGCGCATTATTACGGCAGCCACAAATCGATCAACCCGACGGGAATCATCCCGGTGGGGCCGGAGCTCGACTATGCCGCGTCGCATGACCGGGACAGGTTCAGGAAGGCGGCGTGATATTCGCTTCTAGCGGGGGCTATCGGAATGGCTCGGTGTCGAGCTGGATTTGCCTCTTTTTATGGGCTTTCAAAATGATTTTGCCGAACCGGTTGGAGAAGCCGGCGGCGTTAAGTACGAAAACAAAAACCACTTGCGTAATCACCAGCACCCACATGCTAGGTGAAAGGTTGCCTGCGGGCCAGATTGCAGAAAAAAATACGAAGGAAATAATCGTAAACAGCAGGGATGCCGCGGTCGAATAAGAAATCATTCTCCAATATTCTGATCGGGTGAAAAGCCTGCCATGGCGCCTAATGAATGCTGCGCATGCTGTCGCCGTCGACCCAAATACGATGCCGGCGTTTGCGGCCACGACCACGCTGTCGTTTTCCAAAGCGGATGGGACGAAATACCAGTATCCGGTCCATGCTAGCGACAATATTGTCGTCGTCAGAAAATAAAATCCAACATATGGCCAGAGATTTGGAAAATCTCGTTGATCTACAGCCATACCGCTTCCTCCCCCTAATCGAGGAAATAATAGTAATTTGGCTGAAGAGAGCAAGATGACGCTCTCGAAGATTACCAGTAGGGTGAAGGTCTTGCGCCCCCGAAAATCTCCGCTATCCGCCGGAGCGTCGCCGGAGTCGTGCCCTCGGGCAGGCTGTCGATCGGGAAGAAGCCCGCTTCGGCGATCTCGTGGTCCGGCCGTTTCGGCGCGGTCTGGCTGAAGGCTTCGATCAGATAAAGGCCGACATGATCGCGCCTGCTGGAGCGGCGGTTGAAGTGCATCGACTTCAGGACCGGCGGAGCCGTCAGGGCAATGTTGCCTTCCTCGGCCAGCTCGCGCGCCAGTGCTTCCTCGAGCGTCTCGCCGATCTCGACGCCGCCGCCCGGCAATTGCCAGCCTGGAACATAGGTGTGGCGGATCAGGAAGACGGAATTGGAGGCGCGATCGTAAACCAGCCCGCGCACGCCGAGCGTCATGGGGCGGCGCAGCAGGAAGTACAAATGGAACAGCCTTGCCCGCACTCCCGGCCAGCCGGTCTGGCGGAACGCCTCTTCCGGATCGGCTCGGTCGTTCATCCTCAGATCCCACGGCGAACAGCAAAGGGTGAGTGGAAAGCCTCGCCGGCGTCGCTTAAGAAGGGACCATGTTCAGGCTCGCGCATATTTCCGACGCTCATCTGGGACCGCTGCCCGATGTAACCTATCGCGATCTCGCGTCCAAGCGGGTGCTGGGCTATGTCAACTGGCAGCGCAACCGACGCCGCCACATGCATGACGCCGTCATCGACACCATCGTCGCCGACATCAAGGCGAACGCGCCGGACCATCTCGCCGTCACCGGAGACCTCGTCAACCTGGCGCTCGACGGCGAGATCGAGATGGCGAAGCACTGGCTGGAGACGCTTGGATCGCCACACGACGTTTCCGTGGTGCCAGGCAATCACGACGCTTATGTGCCGGGCGCCTTCGACAAGGTCTGCCGGGCGTGGGCTCCCTGGATGACGGGCGACGGCGTCAACAGTCCGGTCGATCGCAATTCCTTTCCGTATCTGCGCGTTCGCGGCAAGGTCGCGCTGATCGGCGTCACCACGGCGCGCGCCACGGCGCCTTTCATGGCCAACGGTTTCTTCATGGAAGGACAGGCCGAGCGGCTCGGCAAGGTTCTCGACGACGCGGCGAAACAAGGGCTGTTCCGCGCCATCATGATCCACCATCCGCCGGTGCGCGGCGCCGTCCAGCAACATAAGCGGCTGTTCGGCATCGCCCGTTTTCACAAAGTCATCCGCCGGCATGGCGCGGAGCTGGTCCTGCATGGCCATTCGCATCTGCCGTCCTTGTTCAACATCGGCGCACGTGGCGCGAAGGTGCCCGTGGTCGGGGTTGCCGCCGCGGGCCAGGCGCCTGGCGGCAAGCACCCGGCCGCTCAGTACAATCTGTTCGAGATCGACGGCGAAAAGGGCGCCTGGCGCGTGCGCTTGACGCGGCGGGGGCTGACCGGACCGGCGCTGCCGCCTTCGGATTTGCAAACGACGGATCTCGACATGCCGGCCGTAAAGGACCGCGAACTCGTCAGAAGCTGATCTTCATGTGCGCGATCCGATCCCAGAACATCGCCAGCGAGAGCGCCAGGCCGACAAGGGCACCGGCGGCTATCAGGCCGAGGCCGGCGAAGAAGGTTGTCCAGCCATTGAGGCGGCTTTCGGACCGAATGGGCGGCTCCGCTTCCCGTACCGCGGGACGATGCAGGCCGGGAACGGCGCTCTCCATGCCGCCCTCCATCAAGCGCTGCCGCTCGACGACCCGTTCGGCCACGTAGCGCGTCACCGCATCGGCGACGGCTTTCATCTCGGTCGTCTCGGCCAGCACGACGCGGCCGACGCGCGTATCCTTGAGGAAGCGGTAGGTGCGGCGGTCGCGTCCCATGGCAACATGGCTCACCGCGTCGATCCATAGCCGCGGCTGCAGGCCCGACGAGACGGCAAAGTCGAAGCTGTCGATGTCGGCCGGTACATCGGCAAAGACCGGTGCAAGCTCGGTTGCCAGGAGATCGAGCCGCATGCGGTGCGCCTCGCGCATCTCGACGACCACATCATCGCGGTCGGCGAAGGCGTTCTTGACGTCGCGTATGGCATCCGAGAGCTTCCGCGACGGCTCTATCGGAGTGATCTTGTCGCCTGCATCCTTCATGGGCGGCTGCCTCGTTGTTGGTTAACAGCGAGTTAACACAGTCACCGGCAAAATGCACTGCTAACGATAAGCGGGGCGGACGCTGGTCCGCATGAAGCGCGTCGCGGACGCTTTCGTGATGGCTCCGGGAGCCAATCCCGGCAGGGCACCCGGCAATCAGCTCGCCGCGGCATCCAGCGGTGGATGCGGCGACCGCCTGGCGCGCCGCCGCGTGTTGCGACGCACGATCTCGGCAACCAGGGCCGGAGCCTCCTCGACCAGCATATGGCCCGCGTCAAGAACATGATGCAGGTGGAAATGCGAAGGCAGAGCCTCGGTCTGCGAGGCAGGCAGGAGCGGATCCTGCGCCCCCCAGACGACCATCACCGGCATATCCAGCGCATCCAATTGCGCTGCGGGAATGACCCCTTGCCGGTCATCCCTGGTCATTGCAGCAGCCATATCGATCAAGGTCTGAAACTGGCCCGTCCGTTCGCGCATCCGGCAGAGCGCATCGACCACATGGTCAGGCGGCAGGCTGCGCGGGCCCGACATGGCCGCAAGGCAGGCCCGGATCTCGTTCCTTCCGGTCGCGGCGGCATAGCGGCGCAGCAAGCCCGCGTTGATTTCCGGGCCGAAACCACCGGGCGCCAGCAAAGTCAGCGAAGCAATCCGGCCGGGATCGGCAAGCGCCATCAATGTCGCGATCGCGCCGCCCATGGAGTGACCGACGAGATGGACCTTGCCCAACCGGCGCTCGGCCAGATCGGCGAGAATGGCTCGTGCCGCCGGCTTAGGCCCGCCCATGCCCTCGCATTCCAGGGATTGCCCATGGCCGGGCAGGTCATAGGCCAACAGTCTCGCTTCGGCCGCCAGCGATGCCATGACGTCACGCCAAATCTCACCGCAGGCTCCGAGGCCGTGCAGAAAGACGATCGTCTTCGGACCAGCGCCGCCCTCGACGGCATAAGGGAACGGAAGCATGAAAATGGAGCGGTGAACAAGACAGGCAGCAATTAGAAATTGTGGCTGAATTGCTCCCGATCCAGCGCCATGGCCAGTAAAATTTTTGCGACCGCAACGCCTGTCAGACGCCCGAGGCGCAAGCATGTCCTCAAGCGCTTCGCGGTCTCTCGGATTCGCTCATGCGCTTTAGGTTTTTGATTTTGCACATGTCTTTATCCCGAAACCGGTTCTCACTTTCCCGAGACATGCTTAATACCTGCCGGATCACAGTGCCTTACTTTTGTGGTTGCGGTTCGCGTGGCCCAAGCACGGGCGCAGGGCTGGATTAGCTCGGGTTGCCGATCCCGGCGGCCCGCAAGGACTGCACCAGCCGGTCAGTGAGATCGGCGGGGTATTTGCGGTCGACGAACGTCGCGCGCGGGTCCGCGACGAAGTTCGGGAATTCGGCGGTGAGCTCGTTCGCAAGCTCGCCCGCGAGCTTGTCGCGCCCTGAAATCTTGGCGCCGATCAGGCGCGCTGCCAGATAGTGCGACTTGGATGCGGTCGTGCGCAGCGACTCGCTGGCGATCGCGGCCCTCTTCATATCGCCCTGCATGAAGGCGCCGACGAACAGGCCGTAATCCCACCAGGTCGGATGGCCACTGAAGGCTTCGACCGCGTGACCCAGGATCGGCGTTCCCTCGTCATATTTGCCGGCGAAGATCAGCCCGTAGCCATAGGCGGCGGCCATGCCGAGATCTTAGGGATTGAGTTCGTAGGCCTTGCGCGTCAAGCGGATCGCCTCGTCCGCATTGCCCAAGCGCGAGTTGAGGTAGCCGAGGGCGCGATGCGCGTGAGGGTTCATAGGCCCCATCTGGACAGCGCGATGCGCCAGCGACATGGCCTTTTCCAGCGTCGCTTCCGGCGGATAGGGATAGTGGGCGGTGACGGCCTCCCCATGAAGCGCGGCCAACTCAGCGTAGACGAGCGACGATTTGGTGCCTTCCCCGACCAGCTTCTCCAGGCAGCGATAAGCGGCCTCGTGCGTCTCAGCGCTCATATCGAGAAAATAGCGGTCGTCGAGGACCAGGCATCCGATCTGGGTGGTCCGGATGTCGCTCTGGTCGATGTAGCTGTAGATCGCGCCAGAGGCGGGAACGGTCGAGGTGAGGAGGCTGGCGATGTTGCTTTCAACCACGCCAGGGGCGCTTTCGGCCGATGTCAGGTTGCGCGACAGGAGAACCCGGCCGGTCGCGACGCTCTGCAATTCCACCGTGACGTCGCCGGCAGCGGGCCCGGGAACAATCTCGAAAACGAAACTGATCGGATCGGCGGAGCGATTACGCGTCGAATCCGCATCGCGCCCAATGAAATCGATGCTGTCGAAACCGGCAAGGCCGGCGCGCAGCGACGACGCGACGCGAGCCGCCTCCGGCCCGTCGGCTTTCACCGCGATGTAGATCAGCGGCAGGGAGTCGAATGTCGGCTGGGCAGCGATGCTCGCCGTGCCGGCCGTTTCGACCGGTGTGGTTGTGTCGCCGTCGCCAAGGAATGCATTGCCTTGACGCGCGATGAGCACGCCGAGCATGACGATGACCAGGACCATGGCGGCCCAGAAGAAGCGCAACTGCCGTGTCAGCGACTGCGCGGGTGCCGCCGGCGCCACAGGCTCGCCCGGCACAGCGCTGTTGAGATGCTCGGACACAGCCGGAGCGGCTTCGGCCGATGCGTCGGGCCGCTGCGCGACGGTGTCGGAGGCGGGCCTGGCGTTGCCAGGCAGCCGAATCGCGTTCGGCTCGTAGGACGGGACATAGCCGCCGCGCGGGATCGCGATGCGGACCGGCTCGGCGATACCTTCGTTGGCGAAGTACTGGTCCAGGAGCTCGCGCAGCCGACCGGCCTGCACCCTGACCACGGCATCGGTGGAGGCGTCGAAATCGCCGTCCTTGCCGAAGACGTCCATGGCGATGGAAACGCCCTTCAGCCTGTCCGCCTCGCCGGCCTGCTCGCGTTCCACCAGATAGCGTAGCAGCCGGCGCGCACGCTCGGAACGTCCGAACGTTTCGCTGGCAAGCAGTCGCTCCAATGTCTCGCGCACTGCGGGGGCGGCAGGCGGGGCATGCTCCAAGTGTCGATCCTCTCGAAGTCGGCACAGGTTAGGGCGCGATAATATAGCGCTCGCGCCGGCGCACAAGGATGCTTGTATTATGCGATCGCGTAAGCCACCGGAAATTCCCCCGGCGGTTAACGAAGGGCCGCTCTAGCGTCCGTGGCTGAAGCGTGGTGCAAGCCGGGCTGCGCCACGCTTCATCACTGGATCAGATCAGCCGGCTTTGCGGCCAACGATACGGTTGGCGGCCGAAACAACGGCCTCCAACGAGGCGGCGACGATGTTGGTGTTGATGCCGGCGCCGAACAGCTTGCCGCCCGGATATTCCATTTCGACATAGGAGATCGCCGAGGCGTTGGAGCCGCGCTGCAAGGAATGCTCGGAATAGTCGAGCACCGACATGTCGACGCCGACATGGCGCGAGAGCGCGTCGACGAAGCCGTCGATCGGACCGGTGCCCGAGCCGGTGATGGTCACTTCCTTGCCGTTGTCGAGGATATCCGCCTCGACCATGCGCCTGCCCTTCACCTCTGTATCGGGGAAGGTGCGATGGTCGAGGAACTTCAGCCGCGCGCCGGGCTGGTCGACATAGGTTTCGAGGAAGCGTTCGTGGATGCGCTTGGCAGGGACTTCCTTGCCTTCCGCATCGGTGATCGCCTGGATCGCCTGGCTGAACTCGATCTGCAGATTGCGCGGCAGATTGAGGCCGTAATCTGCCTGCAGCACATAGGCGATGCCGCCCTTGCCCGACTGCGAGTTGATGCGGATGATCGCCTCGTAGGTGCGGCCGACATCGGCTGGATCGATCGGCAGATAAGGCACTTCCCAGAGCGGCGTGTTGGCCTTCTTCAGCGCCTTCATGCCCTTGTTGATGGCGTCCTGATGCGAGCCGGAGAAGGCCGTGTAGACCAATTCGCCGACATAAGGGTGGCGCTCCGGGATCTTCAGCTGGTTCGAATACTCGTAGACGTCCTTCATCCGGTTGATGTCTGAACAGTCGAGCTCGGGATCGACGCCCTGTGTGTACATGTTGAGCGCCAGGTTGACGATATCGACATTGCCGGTCCGCTCGCCATTGCCGAACAGCGTTCCCTCGACCCGGTCGGCGCCGGCCATCAAGGCGAGCTCGGTTGCGGCGACGCCGGTGCCGCGGTCGTTGTGCGGGTGCAGCGAAATGATCAGGCTGTCGCGATTGTCCAGGTGCCGGATCATCCATTCGATACGGTCGGCGTAGACATTCGGCGTCGAGGATTCGACGGTCGAGGGCAGGTTGATGATCAACTTGTTGTCGGGCGTCGGCCGAACGATCTCGGTGACGGCGTTGCAGATTTCCAGCGCGACTTCGAGCTCGGTGCCGGGAAAGCTTTCCGGCGAATATTGGAACCGGTAGCCGCCGCCAGCCTTGGCGGCCATGTCGGTGATCATCCTGGCGGCATCGGTAGCGATGCGTTTGATGCCGGCAACGTCCTTCTCGAAGACGACACGGCGCTGCAATTCGCTGGTCGAGTTGTAGAAGTGCACGATCGGAGTCTTGGCGCCTTTCAGCGCCTCGAAGGTGCGTGTGATGAGCTCCGGACGGCACTGGACCAACACCTGCAGGTCCACATCATCGGGGACATTGCCCTCCTCGATGCACCAACGGGCGAAGTCGAAATCGGTCTGCGAGGCAGATGGGAAACCGATCTCGATCTCCTTGAAGCCCATGTCGAGCAAGAGCGCCAGCATGCGCGCCTTGCGCTCCTGGCCCATCGGGTCAATCAGCGCCTGGTTGCCGTCACGCAGATCGACCGAGCACCAGATCGGTGCCTTGCCGATAACCTTGTCGGGCCAGGTGCGGTCGGCAAGGCCGACGGTTGGATAGGGTTGGTATTTTCGGGTCGCGTTGGGCATGCCTCGGGCGGCATGCTTGCCTTCAGCCTCGCCGGCGCGGATTTCTTCTCGTGCGTTCATCGTCTCTTCTCCGGGCGGCTCGCATGTTCGCCTTGGGCGGATTGATGGCGAGCGTCGCCTCTACCAGAATTTCATTCGCTTGTTTGTGACTTTGCCAAGGAGCATGCGCCTGAGGCGGCGGGTATCGACCGCCGGGCGCTCCTTCAGCGAACCCGGCGATCGCCGATAAGGCCGAGAAGAAGCAGGGTCGAAGCGAGTGCGCGCGCCGTCTCGCCGGCAAAGCCGGTGCGAGAAGAAGGGACGGAGCGGACGCGCGTGGTCATGGCGGCTCTCTTACAGGAGCGGCACGGCTGAGGCAAGCGGGACGCAGGGGCGAAAGCGCTGAGCCTGGTTCCTTCGCCGGCACTGGCGTCTTCCCCAGGCCTCGTAAATGCGCCAGACTTGGTTCCGAAGGCTTGGCTACCATGCGAAGCCGGGGGAGGGGTTGGCCATGAATTTCGTATTCTTCTCGCCGCATTTTCCAGCCAACGGCGCCGATTTCTGCGACCGGCTGAAGAAGGCCGGCGCCACGGTGCTCGGCATCGGCGATGCGCCTTACGAGACCTTGAACGGCAAGCTGAAGACAGCGCTTTCGGAATACTACCGGATCGCCGACATGGAAGACTACGATGCCGTGTTCCGGGCGATGGGGCATTTCATCCACAAATGGGGCCGCATCGACCGCTTCGAGTCGCTCAACGAGCATTGGCTGGAGCTCGAAGCCAACATCCGCACCGATTTCAATATTTACGGCACCAAGGTCGATTTCGTGAAGAACTTGAAGCGGAAGAGCCGCATGCGCGCCTTCTTCCGCAAGAGCGGCGTCGAGACCATCCCGCAGCGCAAATGCTCCGACCGCGCCGGGGCCATGACCTTCATCCGGCGTGTCGGCTACCCGGTCGTGGTCAAGCCGGATTCGGGTTCCGGCGCCTCGAACACCTTCAAGATCTCCAACGCCAGGGAGCTCGACCAGTTCTTCCGTGACAAGCCCGAGGGCGTCACCTTCGTCATGGAGCAGTTCATCGAGGGGCTGGTGGTGACCTTCGACGGGCTGGTCAACCGCGACGGCGAGGTGGTGCTGGCGGCCAGCCACCGTTACGACCAGAGCATCATGGATGCGGTCAACAAGGACCGCCATATGAGCTACACCTGCTTCCCCGAGATCACGCCGGCCGTGGAAGAGGCGGGCCGCAAGATCCTGAAGGCGTTTGATGTGCGCGAGCGCTTTTTTCACATCGAGCTGTTCGAGACCAGGGACAAGCGCATCATCGCGCTCGAGGTCAACATGCGCCCGCCCGGCGCCTGGATGACCGACGCCATCAACTACACGTTCGACATCGACGTCTATGCAGCCTGGGCCGAGATGGTGGTCAAGGATGCGGTCGGCGGGCCTTACAAGGGCAAGTATTTCACCGCCTATGCCAGCCGCAAACGCCATATCGACTATTTGCACAGCCATGCGGACGTGCTAGCCGCCCACGGCGACAAGATCGTCCATCACCAGGCCATCGAAGAGGTCTTCAGCCGCGCCATGGGCAATTACGCCTACCAGATGCGTTCGAAGGATCAGAAGGCGCTGCGCCAGGCGGTCGACTATATCCACGCGGAAAAGGCCTGAGCCGATGGACGTCTCCTATCACAAGGGCCATGCCCGCAATCTCGGCCGGGACATGGAATACAAGCGTTACGGCCATGCCGGGCGGCCGGTGGTGGTGTTCCCGACCTCGCAAGGGCGGTTCTACCAGTTCGAGGATTCCGGCGGTGTCGCAGCACTTGGCGAGTTCATCGACACCGGCCGCATCCAGCTCTTCACGCTCGACGGCATCGATTCGGAATCCTTCTTCAACAAGCATGCCGACGCGGCGCACCGCATCGCCCGCCATGAAGCCTATTTCCGTTATGTGCGCGAAGAAGCGCTGCCGGAGCTGCAAGCGGTCGCCGCCAAGTCCAATGGCGGGCGCAATCTCAAGCCGCTGTTCAGCGGCTGCTCGATGGGCGGCTACCACTCGTCCAACTTCGTGTTCCGCTTCCCCGAGCTGGCGAGCGGCGTGATCTCGCTGTCCGGCGTCTACTCGGCCCGCGACTTCTTCGGTCGGGCGCTTGAAGGCAATATCTATTTCAACTCCCCGCTCGATTACCTGCCCGGCATCGTCGACCAGAAGCTGCTCGGGCGGCTCAGGGCGCTCAGGCTTATCTTCTGCTGCGGCCAGGGCGCCTGGGAAGAGCGCATGCTGGTCGAGACGCGCGAGTTGGAACAAGTGCTGCGCGACAAATCCATCCCGGCCTGGGTCGACTATTGGGGCGGCGACGTCAGCCATGACTGGCCTTGGTGGCACAAGCAGCTTGTCTATTTCTTCGGCCGCTGGCTGGATGACGATCTCATGCACAGGCTGGATTGAGGTGCGTTGATATTCAGGTGAGGCCGCCTGCAAATGACGGTTTCCTGCGCTTCCGGTGCTCACGTACATGAAGTACGGTCCGTTCCGGTTCTCGGAAATCGTCATTTTCGACTCGGCCTGACCTGAATCTCAACACACCTCAAGCGCCCAGACCAATGACCACGCCCGACCCGATCCGCCGCTTTGTCGAAGCCACCAATGCCGGCGATACCGAGGCCTTTCTGGCTACATTCACCGACAACGCCTTCCTCAGCGACTGGGGTCGCGAATTCCATGGCCGTGACGGCATCGCCCGTTGGAACCGGTCGGACAATATCGGCGTGCAGTCCAACCTTCGCATCGTCCGCATCGCGCAGCGCGACGGCGTCTATCATGCCCGCGTCGCCGTGACGGGCAACGGCTTCAACGGCGAAGGCGACATGGCCTTCACGCTGGACGGCGACCGGATCGCGCGCCTGGTCATAAGCTGAAAACGGACGCGTCGCCGACCTTCGTGCGGCATTGTCCAAAAATATGACTCTTGTAATCATGTTTTAGTGGCAATGCCGCTGGCGCTGTGGCATGCCGACGCTCGGCGACATCGGGCTTCGGCCGGCGCCGCCGCACTCGATATCGGAAGGCCCGGCGATGAAGCTCTTGAGCGCGCAAACCCGTATCCAGAACGATGGCATCCGCGCAGTGATGGACAGGCTGCGCGCCGAGCATAGCGACCATGAAATCGACACCGGCATTGCCGGCCAATGGGAATTCCGCATGCATTACGGCTCGTTGAATGCCTCGTTCGAGGACGACGGCGTGCTGGTCCGCGTCGCGGCGGAGGACGAGACCTGCCTCTCCTACATGAAGATGATCTTCGCCGGCCACATCGCCGCGCATCTGAGCACGACCGAAGGCCTGCGCTGGCAAGGCGATGGCTCGGATGCCGGGACGCCGGTGTTCTTCCGCGAGATATCGGTCCTGTCCTCGACGCGGTTGTCGCCGCAAATGCAGCGCGTGCGCTTCTCCGGTCGCGACCTCGGCCGCTTCGCCCGTGGCGGATTGCATGTCCGGCTTCTGCTGCCGCCGGCAGGGCGGCAGGCGGTCTGGCCGACCATGGGCGTCGACGGGCTGATCGTCTGGCCGTCGGGCGAGGATGCGCTCACGGTGCGGGTCTACACGATCCGCGCGCTGGACGTGGCCAAGGGTTGGCTCGACATCGACTTCGTCCTGCATCCCGGCGCCGAGACACCGGCCGCGAGTTTCGCGCAGAATGCGAGGGCCGGCGACATCATCGGCATGATCGGTCCCGGCGGCGGCGATGTGCCCGAGGCATCGAACTTGCTTCTTCTGGGCGACGATACCGCGCTTCCGGCGATCGGCCGGATCCTGGAAGAGCTTGCGCCGTCCACTCGCGCCGAAGCCATCATCGAAGTCGATGGTCCGCAAGACCGAGTGACGCTGGCGGCGAGCGAGAACATCGCCGTCCGCTGGCTTTATCGGCATGGTCGCGAAGCAGGCTGCGCCGGCCTGTTGCCGGAAGCGCTGCGCGAGCGCGGCCACCTGCCACGCCCTGACGACCCCTATGTCTGGGCAGGATGCGAGTTCGCCGACTTCCGCGAGATCCGCTGGATCGTGCGCAAGGAATGGGGTCTGTCGCGCGACCGGCACCTGGTCACCGCCTATTGGCGCCGCGGCGCGCCCAGCGAAGACGGGGCCGGCGAGGATTAGCGCCGTCTCGTCTCAGCCGCGGTCGCTGACCATGGCGATCGCCGGCGCCGCCAGCAGCGCGACGACACCTGCGCCGCCGAACAGCACGCCATAGCCGAGATGCTGCGCCGCATAGCCGGCCAGGATGCCGCCGGCCATGCTGACCAACGCGTCCATGCACTGGAAAAGCGTGAAATCGACGCCTGCCTGCCTCGGATCCGACCAGCGCATGAACTGCGCGTAGAGCGCCACGAAGCCGAGCGCCATGATGGCGGAAGAACTCAGCATCGCGACAGCCGCCAGCGGACCGGCCGGGAAAATGCCGGAAAGCGCGAAGGCGGCGAGGATGAACAGCGATCCGGCCTGCAAGATGAGCGCGAGCACAAGCACGCTGCGCGTGCCCAGCCATCGCACGAGAGCACCGCCGGCAAGTGCTGCCGCGACGCCAAGGATCATGCTGCCGGCGCCGTTGACCAGGCCGATCGCGGAAAGGCTGAGCCCGGCATCGACCAGAAACGGGCCAAGCATGGTCAGCGCCGCCTTCTGCGCCAGTACGTAGATCGCCGACGCCGCCAGGCCGCGGCGTATCTGCGGGCGCCGCAATGCTGCAGTGAGCGCGGGAACGTGTTCGCGCACTTCCTCACGCGCTTTGGTGGCGATGCCGAGCAGGAAGGGCAGGCCGAGCAGAACAAGCAGCGAGGCCATCGCCGACACTGCCGCGCGCCAGCCGTGGATTTCGACGAGATAGAGGAACAGGCCGGCGCCGATCGCGGAGCCGAGATAGGCGCCGCCGACCTGGGCGGCATTGCCCCAGCCGAGATTTTTGCCGGCAAGGTTCTGCACCGCAAAACCGTCGCAGGCGATGTCGACCGTCGAGGCTGCAAAGGCTACCACCGTCAGGCAGGCGACGACGGGCCAGAAGGCGGCGGGGCCGAACTGGGCGACGGCCAGCAGTCCGGCGATGGAAACGAGGCCGCCGATGAGGACGATCGCGCCGGTTTGGTTCCTGCCTGTCGGCGGAAGCCGGTAGCGCTCCACCGCCGGCGACCACAAGAACTTCAGCGCCCAGGGCAGGGCGATCAGGGTGAGCAGGCCGATGCGGTCGAGCGGCAGGCCCTGCTCGCGCATGACGGCCGGGAGACCCGTCCAGGTGATGCCGCCGATCACGCTCTGCGCCACGTAAAGACCGCCGATCGCAGCGACGATGGCGGCCGGCGACGAGGCGGCCCGGTTCGAGACGGAGACCGACATCAGAAGCGATAGCGCAGGCTGCCGAACAGCGAGCGGCCTTCGTCGCGGTAGCAATAGCCGGCCGAGCAGATCGTCTGCCGGTTGTCGAACAGGTTCTTGGCGTTGATCTGCAGCTTCACGCCTTCGAGCTTCGGGTTGCGATAGCCGAAATCGTAGGACAGCGAGGCATCGACGAAGGCGCGCGCGTCGTTCTTGAAACTATTGGTGTCGTCGCCGTAGCTCGCGCCGGCGAAACGCACGCCCGCGCCGAGCCCGAGCCCTTCAAGCGTGCCGTTCTCGAACTGGTAATGACCCCAGAGCGACAGAATGTGGTTCGGTGTCGCCGACAGTTCCTTGCCGTCGGTGCCTTCGGCGCCGCGTTCGATCTTCACGCGCAGATAAGTGTAGGAGGCGATGACGCTGAAGCCGTTGTCGAGCGAGGCATTGGCTTCCAGCTCGACGCCGCGCGAGTTTAGGTCGAGCTGGCGCTGTTTGTTGATGCCGGTGGAGGCGTCGAAGACGACACCGTCCTTCTGGTCGATGTCGAACAGCGCGGCGCTGACCGTCGCGTTGTGGTCGGGGATCTCGTATTTGACGCCGATCTCCTTCTGCGTGGCGATGGTCGGGCGGGCGACGCGGCTGACGGAACTCGATACGTCGTCATAAACAAAGCCGATGTTGGGAGAGAACGAGGTCGAATAGTTGACATAGGGGATGATGCCCCATTCGGTCCGGTAGGACAGGCCGACGCGGCCGGAGAAGGCGCTGTCCTTCTGCTTCGACTGGCTGAAATCGGCCGCGGTGGAGGTGGTGTCGACCCAGTCGTAGCGGCCGCTGGTGAAGAGAGTGAAATCGTTCCACTCCATCTGGTCGTGCAGGTAGACGCCGAGCTGGTTCATCTCCTGCCCGCCGGAATGGGGAACGGGGGCGGCCTTGATGTCCTCGACAGAGACATAGGAGAGCCCGCTGCCGGCGTCATAGTCCGACCAGGCATAGTCGATGCCGGCGATCGCTGTGTGCCGTACCGGACCGGTGTCGAATTCAAGCTGCGCCATGTTGTCGACGACGAAGTTCTTCATCGTCTCGGTGTAGTGGCCCCAGTAGCGCTCAAGCGGCTGATCGGCGCCGATCGAGTAATGGCCGCTATATTCGATGTCCGAATCGACGGCGTTGTAGCGCAGGTTCTGGCGCACGGTCAGCCAGTCGTTGAAGCGGTGCTCGAACTCGTAGCCGATGCGCCCCTGATCCTGGGTGAAATCGTTCCAGGCCGGATCGCCTTCATAGACGTTCGACAGCACGCCATAGGCGGAATTGTAGAAAGCCGCTGTGCCGCCGGTGACGGACTTCGAATATTCGCCGAGGATGGTGAGCTTGGTGTCCTCGTCCGGCTTGAAAGTGACGGCCGGCGCCAGATAGAGCTTGTCGTCGGGGTAGGCGGGCAGGCCAGTCTCGCTCAGGCGGCCGAGGCTGGTGAAGCGGTAGAGGATGCTGCCGTCGTCATTGACCGGCCCGGAGGCGTCGAGCGCCGCCCGGAAGCGGTTGTGCTCGCCGGCCAGCAGTTCGATCTCGTGGAACGGCTCGTCCTTGGGGCGCTTGGTGACGACGTTGACGATGCCGCCCGGACCGCTGACGCCGTAAAGCGAGGAGGCCGGTCCCTTCAGGATGGTGACGCCCTCGATGCCGTAAGGTTCCGTCTTGAACCAGGCGGAAGGGCCGTTGTACTGGCGCAGCCCGTCGCGGAACATGCCGTTGTAGAAGGCCTGGAAGCCGCGCAGGAAGAAGGCGTCGTAGCGCGTGTCGAAACCGAAGCTGTTTGGATTGGCACTGGCCGTATAGCCCAGCGCATCGTTCAGCGTCCGCGGCTTCTGGTCCTCGATCTGCTTCTGCGTGACAACCGAAACCGCCTGCGGGATTTTTGCAATCGGCGTGTCGGTCTTGGTGCCGATGCGGTCCTTCTTGGCGACATAGCCGTCCTGCTTCAGGATCTCGTCGCTCTCGGCGGTCACCTCGATCCTGTCGAGAACGGTGGCGCCGCCGCCATCCTGCGCAATCGCCGGCCAGGTGTGGCCGAGGATGGCGCTGCCCGCCAGCAATGATAATCCCCGGCGCCACGTCGTCGACCGCTTCGGCATTAACCTGTCTCCAGTTCTCATGTTTTGTAGCGCTTTCGCGCTCTCAAATATGAGTTAGAGAGTCAAGTATTTTTTGGCACCTCGCCAGGCTTGACGGCGTCACGTCGCGTCAGCCTTCCTGGCCGGCCGGGACAGGCGCGACGTGTTGCTCCGATGCCGATCCGCGACGCAAGCCGAGGAAGACGACGATCGCGGTGAGCACGGTGATCGTCGCCAGCACGATGAGCAGCCGGTCGAAAGCTGCCTCATAGGCTTGGACCAGGGCAGTCGCGTCGGCCAAGTGCAGATGTTGCACCGTTTCGCTGACATTGCCGGTTGCCAGCAGCTGCGCCGCTGCGGCCGCTTCGGCAGGCGAGGCCAGTCCTCGAGCGATAAGCTGCGTGGCCGTGAAACCGGACAAGACCGCCATGACGATCGCCAGGGCCACGCCCTCGCTGGCGACGCGGGTGGTGTTGAAGATGCCGACCGCCATGCCGGCGCGCTCCTTCGGCACGACGCTGACCGCAAGCCCGTCCATCAGCCCCCAGGGCAAGGCGATCCCGATGCCGATCAGGATCAGCGGGGCCATCAGCGTGCTGCCCGCCGCGGGCACGCGGCTCAGCCAGATCAGGCCGGCCGCGGCGACGAGGAGGCCCACACCGCAGATCGTCGCCGGAGCGATCCGGCGTGCCGCCTGGCCGGCCAGCAGCGGTAAGATCAGCAGCGGGCCGGAGAGGCAGATCATCAATTGCCCCGCCTTGATCTCACTCATCCCCCCGACGCCGATGAAGCGGATCGGCAAGAGCACGAGCAGCACGACGAAGGCATAGGCTGGCGCCGCGGCCAGGAACTGGACGCCGACGAAACGCGGGAAGCGAAACAGCGTCAGGTCCAGCATCGGCCGGCGCACGCGCCGCTCGACGATGACGAAGGCGGCAAAGAAGATGGCAGCGACGCCGAGGAGCACGATGACGAAGGGATTGGCCCAGCCGCTCTGCGGTGCCTGCAGCACGCCGTAGGTCAGCGCCGCAAGCGCCATGGTGAAGGTGCCGGCTCCTGCCCAGTCGAGCCCGGTTGCATCCGGGTCGCGCGATTCGGCGAAAGCGCGCAGGCCGAGCGCGGCGGCAGCAGCGCCAAGCGCCGCCACGAGAAGAAAGATCGAGCGCCAGCCGAATGCGCCGATGAGCAGGCCGGAGGCAACGGGACCGAAGGCAAGGCCGATGCCGAAGCTGGTGCCGAGGAAGCTGAAGGCGCGCAATCGCGATTGCTCGTCGAATTCCTGCGCGAGCGCGGAGGCACCGCCGGCGAAAGCGGCGGCGCCGCCAATGCCCTGCAGAGCCCTGAACGTGTCGAACCAGACGATGCCCGGCGCCAGCATGCAGCCCAGCGCGGCAAGGAGATAGGCGGCAAGGCCGGCAAGGAAGATCCGCTTGCGCCCATGATTGTCGGCCAATGCTCCGGCGGCCATCAAGCCGGCGCCGAAGGTCAGCATGAAGGCGTTGGTCACCCAATTGAGGGCGAGCGGACTGCCGCCGAGATCGGCGGCAATGCGGGACAGCGCCACGGCGGGACCGGTGAAGCTCAACGGCATCGTCATGGCGGCAAGGCAGACCGACAGCAGCACGAGCCATCTGCCGGCCGGGCCGGTTCTGGTCATCAAAGTCATGGATTTTCCTATCTCAGGCGGGTTGCCGGCGTGCCGCCGGCTGGCGGCGCCGATCGCAACGAGAAGATAGGGCGGCGACATTTACGGCAGAATAGTATTAGATCTCCGGTCATCCCGGAATAAAACGCTCGAATGGATTCAAGCGATGGATCGTCTCAACGGCCTTCTTGCCTTCGCCCGCACCGCCGAGTTTGGCAGTTTCGTCACCGCCGGACGGGCACTCGGCATCTCGGCTTCCGCCGTCGGCAAGAGTGTCGCCCGGCTCGAGCAAGAGCTCGGCGTGCGGCTCCTGCAGCGCAGCACGCGGCGCATCGGCCTGACCGAGGAGGGCAAGCTGTTCAACGAACGCGTGCGACGCATCCTCGACGACATCGACGACGCGGAGGCGATGCTGTCGCGGACACGCGAGACGCCACGCGGGCGACTGCGGATCTCCACCCCGATCGTCACCTACCATCTGCTTTTGCCCGTGCTGTCGGAATTCATGGCGCGATACACGGAAATCGAGCTCGACATCGATTTCAACGATCGCATCGTCGACGTCATCGAAGAGGGCATCGACGTCGCGATCCGCAGCGGCGAGCTGCCCGATTCACGATTGGTGTCGAGGCCGGTCGCGCCCTTCCGCATGATCTTGTGCGCCGCATCGTCCTATCTCGATCGGCATGGCACGCCCGGCACGCCGGCGGACCTCGCGGCCCATTTCGGCATTCACTTCCGCTTCCTCAACAGCGGCAGGCTGCTCAACTGGCCGTTCATCACCGGGAGCGCCGCGCCCCAGATCCGTTCGACGCTGACCTGTAACAACATGGAGGCGCTGAAGGGCGCGACGATCGCCGGTCTCGGCATCGCCTGCATGCCCGATTTCCTGGTGCGGGAAGCGCTCAATGAGGGAAAGCTGCGCACCGTGCTCGACGAGCATGTCGACGGCCGCGGTCAGTTCCGCATGCTATGGCCGTCCAACCGCCACCTTTCGCCGAAGGTCCGCGTCTTCGTCGATTTCCTGCCGGAGCGGCTTGCGGCTGGGCGCGACGAGAGCCTTCGGCGATAATCAGTAGGTCGTGCGTCCGCCGGAGAGATCGAAGGTGGCGCCAGTGGTGAAGGAGTTCTCGTCCGACAGCATGAAGACGACCATGGCGGCGGCCTCCTCGACCTCGACGAAGCGGCCGCGCGGCACTTTGCCCAGCATATAGGCGACCTGGGCCTCGGTGAGCTGCTCGAGGATACGGGTGCGGGCGGGCGAGGGCGTCAGCGCGTTGACGGCGATGTCGTGGCCGGCGAGCTCCTTGCCGAGCGACTTGGTCAGCGCCAGCACGCCGGCCTTGGCGGCGGAATAGGCTGCGGCGTTGGGATTGCCTTCCTTGCCGGCCACCGAGGAGATGCTGACGATGCGGCCGTAATTGCGCGCGATCATGCCCGGAACCAGGCGCCGGCAGCAGTAGAAGACGCCGTTAAGGTCGATATCGACGATCTGACGCCAGGCGGCGGGGTCGTAGTCCACCACCGTCGCCGCCGGTCCGGCGATGCCGGCATTGTTGACGAGGAGATCGACGGGGCCGAGCGTCCGCTCGGTCTCGGCGGCGGCGCGATCGACGGCCTCGATCTGCGATTGATCGCAGAGGATGGCTTCGACGCGGCCGAGCGAAGCCAGCTCGGCGGCGGCTTTGCTCATTGCGGCCTGATCGACATCCCAGATGGCGACGCCGGCGCCGGACGACAGCAGGCGTCGCGCGACCGCCAAGCCGATGCCTTGCGCACCGCCCGTCACCACGGCGACACGGCCGGAAAGATCGACGGCATTCCGACGGCGGTTCATGGGCAATTCTCCTCAGCTCCCCTGCACTCTTGGATATCGCGGATCAGGCCCTGACGTTTCGCGCCACCAGCCTGGCTACGCTTGGCCCAACGAGCAGCACGACCAGAAAGCGCGCCGACTGCAACGCCATGACGAAGGAGATGTCGACGTTCCGCGCCGCGGCGGCGATGATGGCGACACTGTCCATGCCGCCCGGGCTGGTCGCCAGGTAGGCGGTCAGCGGATCGATGCCGAGCAGGCGGCTGATGACGAAGGCCATGCCGCCGCAAAAGGCGATCAGCGCCACGATCGAGCCGACGATCTGCGGCAGGGCGCGCGCCGCATGGCGCAGGATAGGCCGGGTGAAGTTCAGCCCGATCGACCAGCCGACCATGGCGTAGCTGGCCGCCAGCAGCCAGGGCGGCAATTGCATCGGCACGCCGAGGCCGAGATGGATCACCGCGCCGAAGATGAAGGTGCCGAGAAAGAACGGCGAGGGCAGCCTGACCAGCTTTCCGGTTAGGCCGCCCACCACAGCAATGCCGATGGTGGCGGTAAAGGCGAAGGCATCGATCGGGGGAAACCAGACGATCGGCGGCACTTCGACGCCGGATGTGTCGACCCACATCTTGGCGACGAGCGCGGCCGTCACCGAGACGAAGATGACACGCAGATATTGCATGAAGGCGACGAGACGCTGATCGGCGCCAAAGGCGCCGGCCATCAGCACCATGGCGGTCGCGGCACCGGGCGAGGAGCCCCAGACCGCGGTGGTGCCGGGCAGGATGCGCCAGCGGCTGATCAACCAGCCGAGCAGGCTGGAGGCGGCGACGGTTGCGACCACCACGCCGAGGAAAAGCGGCCATTCGCGATAGAGCACCGGAAAGATGTCGGCCGAGATCGAACCGGCGACCAGGCAGCCGACGATCGCCTGGGCCGAGCCGAACAACGGTCGCGGCACGCGCACCGTGGCCCCGTTGGTGCCGGCAAGGATCGCGGCAAGCATCGGGCCGATCAGCAGTGCCGCGGGCAGGGCGGCGAGCTCCAGCGCGCCGGCGAAGAGCAAGGAAAGCGCCAGCAGCGCCAGCCACTGTAGCGGCGGGCGCAGGCGCGCCATGCGCTCGATGGGCGCGTGGCCCCGGGATGGTTGCTCTGGCGAGGAGTCCATATTTGGCTCTAGGCGAACCCTACGGCACCTTGTTGGCAGGGCCGCAACGCCCTCACTTGTTCATGTCAAACAGCGCTTCGACTTCTTCGCCGCCCATACGGTCGAAACCTTCGGGGACGGAAAACTGGCCAGCCATAAAGCCCAGACGCCGCATCTGTGCAGCGGTAGGTCGATCGATAGGCACGACCTTGACCAACGGCCTGCCCGCTTTTGTGATGATGAACGCCTCGCCTCCGGCGGCTTGGTCTACAAGACGTGACAAATTGGCCTTCGCATGCTGGATGCTCACGGTCCGCATTATTTGGTGCTCCAATCAAACGACAGAGCTATTCTCTGGTCAGCCGGCCTTTTCCGGCGTCGGCAATCCAAAGCCGCCGACCGGATGGGTCTCGATCTGGAATTCGAAGCCGGCGATGAAGGGGCGCGCCCTGGCGATCGCCGCCTGGACTTCCGGCAATTGCAGCGAGGCCTTGTGGCTCGCCTGGTCGGTCCATACTTCGGTGACCCAGATCGCGTCGGCGTCGGCCGGATCGGTGGCGATGATGTAGCTCAGGCAACCGGGGAGCGCGGCGGTGCTTTCGCGCAGCACGTCCATGACCGCATCGCGCTGGCCGCGCGCCGCCCGCATCTTGCCGATCAGTCCGTACATGCCCTTGCTCTCCTTCCAGATTGCACGCTCAATCAAGTATGCAATCGCCGGCTCACGGCATCAACTGGCCGCCATTGACCTCGATTACCTGACCGATGATGTAGCCGCTCAACAGATCGGACGACAGGAACAGGTAGGCGCCGACGCAGTCCTCGGGCGTTCCGGCGCGCCCTTGTGGAATGGTGGCGACCATGGCCTTGATCTGCTCGGCGTTCGAATAGCGTTCGTGGAAGGGCGTCAGAATGGTGCCCGGCGCCACCGCGTTGACGCGGATGCCGAAGCCGATCAGCTCCTTGGCCATGCCGCGCGTCACGTTGGAGACGAAGGCCTTGGACGACCCGTAGAGGCCGGCGCCACCGCCAGCGCCGTTGCGCGCAGCGATCGAGGTGGTGTTGATGATGAAGCCGCCCTGGCGCTTCAGCCATGGGATCGCCTTGCGCGAAGCGGTGAGCACCGAGCGGGCGTTGAGGTCCATGACCGCGTCATAATGCGCCTCGTCCTGGTCGGCATAGGCGACGCGGCCAAGCATGCCGCCGGCGTTGTTGACGAGGCCGTCGAGCCGGCCGAAACGGTTTGCGCTCTCCTCGACGACACGCTCGACGTCGGCAGGGATCGAAAAATCGCCCTGGACCAGAAACACCTCGCCGCCATCGTCGCGGATCGATTGGGCCAGGTTCTCGGCGGCTGCGCGGCTCGCATTGTAGTGCAGCGCGACGAGACATTTCTGCGCCGCGTAGGCACGAACAAGGGCGGCGCCGATGCCGGTCGAAGCGCCGGTGACCAGCACCGCCTTGCCGGCAAGATCGGGGATGGCAAGTGTCGTCATGTCCGCTGGCCTCCTGCCATCCTTCGTAGGCCATTGCCGGCCTGCCGTTCAAGTGTTGGCGCTTTCAGGGCCTGATATAGACATAGCCCTGGTGCTGCAGTTCGGCGAGCTTCACGACGCCGCCCTTCTCCGCGACCTGAAAGCCCGACAGCAGGTCGGTCACCGTGATGTCCATGCCATGGAGGGTGTTGCCGCAGGCTTGCGGAACGAGTCCCTGCTGGACGAGGCCCGCAAAGCGGCTGGAAATAGCGCCGGAAGCGCTCTCGGCTTTGAAGGCGGCCAGAGCCGGGCCGTGCACCACAAGCACGATATCGACATTGCCGCCGGTGCCTTCGTAGTGGTTCTTGATGTTGCCGAGGACGAAGTTGACCTTGTCCGCGTCGCTGAGGTGATAAACGACTTTCAGCCTTCCCTCAGGCGTTGCCGCATTTGCCCGGCTCAGACCGAAAAAGCCTGCGGCGCCGGCGAGACCGGCGCGAAAAATGTCACGGCGCAGCATCCTATCCTCCCTTGCCTCGCCCGTTCGCGCAATTTTGCATGGTCCGGGCGGCGCTCCTAGAGCGGTTTAGCGTTTCAAGGAAATGCTAAACCGCTCTATTTCTTTGTTTTTGCCGCATTTGTGCGACGCCAAGCGATTCCGCTTGGCTGCAAAATGCTCTAGATTAGCATAAGCCAGTCCTGTCGGTGGGAGGAGGGTCACATGGCATCGAGGACCGTTGTGGGGAGGACCATGGCGGGCGCGGTGCTTTGCGCCGCCCTTGCCGTTTTTGCCGGCGCGGGGCGCGCCGACAGTGCTCTCAGCCTCAAAGAACTCAGTCCCAATGGCGCCGACGCCTGTTTCGGCCGTGTCTACGACGCAGCCCATCTCAAGGCGCATCCGCATCAGAAGGTCGCGCGCATCTTCTTCTACTATGGCCATGATCCGGTCAGCCGGCCCAACGAGGAGCCGCCCGCCAATCAGGATAACTCCTATAACGGCTTCCTCACGACCACGGTGCGTGACGCCGAGAAGCCGGAATGGGCAAGCGGCTGGTGCAACAAGAACGATGCGAGCGACCCGTCGAGCGGCATCCGCTGCGGCATGGATTGCGACCGCACGCTGGCGTCGCTGAAGGTCGATGACAAGGGCAAGCTGCTTCTGTCCGATCTGTCGCCCGATATCTATCTCGATCCCGACGCCTCGGAGTCGATGAGCAAAGCCGAATACAACAAGCAGGCGCTCGGCAGCGAGGACGACAATTTCAAGCTCGACCCGATGCCGGCCGACAGCTGCAAGGCGGAATTCGCGCGCATCGATCCGATCGATCCGGCGCTCGGGGATCCGCTGCGCGTGCGGCTGAAGCCCGATCAGCCCTTCTGCTTCGGACGCGATTACGACGATCAGCATCTGAAGTCGCATCCCAGCCAGCTGACGAAATCGATCCGCGTCTTCCGCGGACCCATCGAGCTTGCCGCCTTCGCCGCCGGCGGCGATGCCGCGAACTGGCCCGACGGGGCGGATATCGCCGTTTCGGTGACGACAAGGCAGAAAGGCGCCAAGATCACGCAAACCTATTCCTGCCAGGGCGAGGCCGACCAGTGGCGCTGCTCGGCCAGCGCGAAGATGAGCGATTTTCCCTGCGACATCTCGCAGAAGGAGATTTTCCTAAAGCGCGGCCCCAACGGCACGATGATGGTCGCGAACCCCAACAATGCGGTGGCGGCCGTCGATCTCTGTTCGAAGACGGCGAACGGCAAGACGAAGTCCGACGACAAGGTCTTTCGGCTGCAGCCGATGCCGCAGTCGGCATGTGCTCCGTAAGTCTGGCGTATTCAGGTGAGACCGGCCTGCGAACAACGGCTTCCTGCGCTTCCGGTGCTCACGTACTTTTGGTCCGCTCCGCTCCGGTTCCCGGAAGCCATCGTTCTCGGCCTGACCTGAATCTCGACAGACCTTCGCGCTCTACTAAGCGAAAGGTACTGCCGTCGTGCCTTTTGGCAGCTTCGCCTCGTCGTCCGGCTCGACATGGATGGTGACGCGCACCGAGGGAATCTCGGCCTTCAGCGCGTCCTCGATGCGGTCGCAGATGACGTGACTGGCGCCGACCGTCATGTCGGCATCGACCACCAGGTGAAACTCGATGAAGGTGGCGCGGCCGGCGATGCGGGTCTTCAGGTCATGCACCTCGAGCGCGCCCTTCGAATTGGCCGAGATGATGTCGCGGATCTGCATGTTTTCCTGGTTGTCGACGGCGCGGTCCATCAGCCCGTTCATCGACGAGCCGATGACATGCCAGCCTTGCCACAGGATGTTCAGCGCGACGATCACGGCGAGCGTCGGATCGAGGATCTGCCAGCCGGTCAGCACTGCGCCGACAAGGCCGCCGAACACGCCGATCGAGGTCACCACGTCGGTCATGATATGCTGGCCGTCGGCAACCAGAGCCGGCGATTTGGCGTTCCGGCCGGTGCGGATCAGCATCCAGGCCCAGATCGCGTTGATGACAGTGGCCACGCCGTTGACGGCAAGGCCTTCCCACGGCTGTTCGAGGGGCGCGGGGTGCTGCCAGGACCGCCAGACCTCGTTGAGGATCAAGAGCGCCGCGACGACGATCAGCACCCCTTCGAGCACGGCCGAGAAATACTCGGCCTTGTGATGGCCGAACGGATGATCCTGATCAGCGGGCTTGTAGCTGACCTGGATCGCCCAGAACGCGGCGGCCGAAGCAATCACGTTGACGATCGATTCCAACGCATCGGAATAGAGCGCGACCGAGCCGGTTATGTACCAGGCGGCAAGCTTGAGGACGAGCACGACGCCGGCGACGACGATCGACCAGAAGGCCAGCCTTGCGACCTTCTGTCTGGTCGCGGCTTTCGCCGCGGCCGTCGTCATGTCCGGCGCTTCCGTCATCGTTCCTACGCGGCCTTTTCCTTGGCCTTGCGCGGCAGATGCGCGACGATGTTCTCAATGATGCGCATGCCGGCATTGTGGCCGAGCGTCATGATCGATTCCGGATGGAACTGCACCGCCGCGATCGGCTCCTTGCGGTGCTCGAAGGCCATGATGATGCCGTCCTCGGTCTCCGCGGTGACCACGAAGCCATCGGGCAAGCGCACGGGATCGGCGAAGATCGAGTGATAGCGGCCGACCGTCACTTCCTTGGGGAGCCCTGAGAAGATGATGCCGGGCTTGGAGACGCGGATACGCGACGGCTTGCCATGCATCGGGATGTGCAACTGCCTGAGCTCGCCGCCATAGGCTTCGGCAAGCGCCTGCAGGCCGAGGCAGACGCCGAAGATCGGCAGATCGCGGCTCCTCGCCTTCTTGATGGTGGCGGCGCAATCGAAATCCGTCGGCGTGCCCGGTCCGGGAGACAGCACGACGAGATCGGGCTTCAGCCGTTCGAAGATCTCGTCCGGCACCGGCGTGCGCACGGTGGAGACATTGGCGCCGGTCTGGCGGAAGTAGTTGGCGAGCGTGTGGACGAAGGAGTCCTCGTGGTCGACGAGCAGGATGTTGACGCCGTCGCCGACTCGCGCGGTGGTGCGCTCGGCTCCGGTGGCGTTGCCGGTCTTGGCGTCGCGGATGGCGGAGAGCATGGCGGATGCCTTCAATTCGGTTTCGGCTTCTTCTTCCTCGGGCACGCTGTCGAAAAGCAGCGTGGCGCCGGCGCGCACCTCGGCGATGCCGTCCTTGATGCGGATGGTGCGCAAGGTCAGCCCGGTGTTCATGTCGCCGTTGAAGTTGACCATGCCGATGGCGCCGCCATACCAGGCGCGCGGGCTCTTCTCGTTCTGCTCGATGAAGCGCATGGCCCAGAGTTTCGGCGCGCCGGTGACGGTGACCGCCCAGGCATGCGACAGAAAGGCATCGAAGGCGTCCATGCCTTCGCGCAGCCGCCCCTCGATATGGTCGACGGTGTGGATCAGACGCGAATACATCTCGATCTGGCGGCGGCCGATGACGCGCACCGAGCCCGGCTCGCAGACGCGCGACTTGTCGTTGCGATCGACATCCGAGCACATTGTGAGCTCGGACTCGTCCTTCTTCGAGTTGAGCAGCTTCAGGATCTGCTCGCTGTCGGAAATGGCGTCGTCACCGCGTTTGATAGTGCCGGAGATCGGGCAGGTCTCGACGCGGCGGCCATTGACGCGCACGAACATCTCCGGCGATGCGCCGATCAGATATTCGTTCTCGCCGAGATTGATGAAGAAGGAATAGGGAGACGGGTTGATCGATTTCAGCTTGCGGGAAATGTCGGAAGGCTGGGTCTCGCAGCGCTCGTAGAACATCTGTCCGGGCACCACCTCGAACAGGTCGCCGCGCTTGAAGCTCTCCATGGCGCGGCGCACCAGGTTCGCATATTCGCCCGGTTCATGGTCACCGCGCGGCGGGATGCGGTCAGCGGTCTTGAATGGCTCGACATGAGCGTCGCGGGCCAGACCTTCGGTCGAAAAGCCGTCGCCGGAATAGTCGTAGCGGTCGGTCCAGGCCTTGGTCGAATAATGGTCGACGACTAGGATCTCGTCGGGCAGGAACAGCACCAGGTCGCGCTGGCTCTCCTTGCGCTCCAGCTTGTAATCGACCGGATCGAACTGGAAGGCGAGGTCGTAGCCGAAGGCGCCGTAGAGGCCAAGATTGGCGTCCTCGGCGGTCTTGAACAGGGCGGTGACGGCGCGCAGCACCGTGAAGACGGATGGAACGCGGCTGCGCTCCTCCTCGGTGAAGACCCGGCCGGGCTTGGCGACATCAAGACGAATGAGCGTCCTCGAGGTCTCGGCGATCGTCACTTCGCTCAAGCTGGCCAGCGCCTTGCCGATCACCGGCAGCAACACTTCGCCGCGCTTGTTCAGCGCCTCGATGCGCATCGTGCGGCCGCGCGCGGAGATCACCAGCGGCGGATCGATGATGGCCGTGTCCCAGCGCGTGTAGCGTCCTGGATACTCGTAATTGGAGGAGAACACGGCGCCGCGGCGCGAATTCAGGCCGTCGATATAGGTGTCGATCGCGCCTTCGTAGGGCCGGTCGTGCCGCTCGCGGGTGATCGTCACGCCGCCCGCGGTGACGAAGCGCTCGGCTCCGTTGTCCAGAACTTTAGTCGTCATTGCCGTCTCCATCAGCGTTTTGGGCAACGGACCCGGGAATGGCTCTAAAAACAAATGGCCGCCCGGAGATTCCGTTGCGGCCACCCTCTACTTTCACGCGCACACGCACGAACAGGCCGCTGTCAGCAGCCCCACCACCAAATGGTCTTGTTCGAACGCATGTTCATGGCGACTCCCATAGCGGCGAATGGAGATGCATGCAACTGGATTTCACGCCGACGCCGTGGCCCGCAAGGCCCTCAATCCTCCAGCGTGCCGGAGCGCGCGTCGCCGCTCCTGCCATCGCCGGCGAGCTTCAGAAGGTCCTCGCCGGCGCGGATGATGCGGCGCGCGCGGCGGGTCAGGATGAAGCCAGACTGCGGGGCAAGCACTTCCGTGCGGCCGCCGGCCTCACCGGGGGCATGCACGATCGTCGCCAGCCTGTCACCCTTCTTGACGCGGTCGCCGGGCTTAACGTCGTAGAGGACCGCGCCGGCCCTGGGCGAGGGCATCATGTCGATGTTCTCGAGCGGCACGACAGGGCCGGAAAATCTCTCGAATTTCGGTACCGATGCGTCCTGGACGACGCCGCGCGCCACCAGCAGACGGTAAAGTCCCGCGGCATCGGACGCCGCCAGGTCGGCATCGACATCGAGCATGCCGCGATATTCCACCGTGGTGACGGCGCGGCGGTCGAAGCGCGCGACGCTTGCGGGCGCGTTCTGGTAGGGCATGATCGAGGCGCCTTCGAAGGTGCCGCTGTTGTCCTCGCTCCACAGCAGGACGGCCTCGGCGCCCATGGCGGCCGCGCAGTCGGCCATATGCGGCCACAGGCTGGTGTGGATGTAGAGATAGGCGAGACCTTCGTCGTCGCAGTGGAGATCGAGGACGATGTCCTGCCCAAGCGACAGCTGGACGAGCCGGTTCTTCAGCCGGCGATCGGCGCCGCCGAGGCTGACGTCCGGCAGAAGCCTGGCGTCGGGTGTGGCAAGCAGCGGGAAGGAGCGATTGAAGTTGGTGCGGCGAGATTGAAGCGGCCCTGGTGCTCACCGAAATGATATTGCGCGCGGCCGATCGGGTTGGCCCAGGGCACGATGGTGATCGGACCCTTGATGCGGCCCTCGGCCTCCGCCTTGGCAAGCATCGGCATCAGCGCGTCGATGGCGACGACGCCCGGCAGCTCGCCGGCATGGAGAGCGGCCTGCAGATAGGCGGATGGGGCCGCCTTGTCCTTGCCCTCGAAGCGGAAGACCGGGAATTCGTAGGCGACGCCTTCGCTGTCGCCGGCGATGCGCTCGATCGTCTTCTGCATGGGATACCTCCGCGTGAAGAGGTTCCACCCATGCATTTTTGCGATCGGGCTGTCGAGTGGTCCAGCCGCTCCGGGCTGTCGGGGCAGACGCCGCTATTCCGCCGGCTGCGGCTGCAGGGCTGTGCGGCGGTCGAGTGCCTGTGACAGCACGGCCACAGCGACGGCGAGAACCGCGAGCGCCGCGCCGACCAGCGGCAGGTTGGCGTAGGACACGCCCCACGAGATAGCGAGGCCGCCGATCCAGGCGCCGCCGGCATTGCCGACATTGAAGGCGCCCTGGTTGAGCGTGGCGGCCAGGTTCGGTCCTTCGGCGGCCGCCTCGACGACGCGGATCTGCAAAGGCGGCACGACGATGAAGATCAGCATGCCCCACAGGAAGACGATGGCCACGGCCACGCTTGCGATAGTGCCGAGCCCGGTGAAGACGACGAACAGCAGGGCCATGGCGAGCAGCGTGGCGATCACCGTCGGCATCAGCTTCCAGTCCGCCAGCCTGCCGCCGATGATGTTGCCGATGGTCATGCCGGCGCCGAAGAGCAGCAGCACCCAGGTGACGGTCGCCGTCGACAGGCCGGAGATGCCGGTGAGGTAAGGCTTGATGTAGGTGAAGACGGCGAACAGGCTGGCGGAGGCGAGCGAGGCGATCAGCATCGCCAGCCAGACCTGCAGCTTGCCGAGCACGCGCAATTCGCCGACCAGGCCGCCGCCGCTGGGTTCCGCGACATCGGACGGCACCAGCCAGGCGATGGCGGCGACCGAGACGAGGCCGATGCCGACGACGGCGAGGAAAGTGGCGCGCCAGCCGAACGCTTCGCCCAGCGCCGTACCGGCGGGGACGCCGAGGATGTTGGAGAGCGTCAGGCCGGCGAACATCAGCGCAATGGCGCTCGCCCGCTTGTTGCGCGGCACGAGGCTCGCGGCGACCACGGAGCCGATGCCGAAGAAGGCGCCGTGGCCGAAAGCGGTGAAGACGCGGGCCGCCATCAACAGCCAGTAGTTCGGGGCGATGGCGCAGAAGAGGTTGCCGATGACGAAGAGGGCGGCGAGGCCGACAAGCACCGGCTTGCGCGGCAAGCGCGCGGTCGCCATGGCGACGATCGGCGCGCCGAAGACGACGCCCAGCGCGTAGCCGGTGACCAGGAGGCCGGCGGAGGGGATCGAGACGCCGAGATCCGCCGCCACCTCCGGCAGCAGGCCCATGATGACGAATTCCGTGGTGCCGATGCAGAAGGATGCAATGGCGAGCGCTAGGATCGGCAGCGGCATGGGATATCCGGACTGAATCGGTTCAAGATCGAGACTGTCCCGCAAATATGCCGACGCGCAAGCGCCATTGTTGCAACGCAGCAATGCAGAAACGGGAGAACGCTGCCGCGGACCTCAGCCCAGCGGCTTGAGCTCCTGGGCGATGGTCGGCAGGAGCTCCGAGACGGTCGGATGGATGTGCATGGCGCGCGCCAGCGTCGAGATCGGCGCCTTGGCATACATGAGGTCGAGCACGCAATGGATCGCCTCGTCGCCGCCCGGACCGAGCACCGAGCAGCCGAGGATCTCGCCAGTGTCGGCATTGGCCAGGATCTTCATGAAGCCTTGCGTCTCGCCCTTCTCGACGGCGCGGCCGACACGCGTCATTGGACGCCGGCCGACCAGCGCGCGGCGGCCGGATTTCTTCACCGCCGCTTCCGTCATGCCGCAGCGTCCGAGCGGCGGGTCGATGTAGAGCGCGTAGGCCTCGATACGGTCGCTGACCTTGCGCGGATCGTTGTCGAGCAGGTTGGCGGCGACGATCTCGAAGTCGTTGTAGGAAGTGTGGGTGAAGGCGCCCTTGCCGTTGCAGTCGCCCATCGCCCAGATGCCGGGTACGTTGGTGCGCAACTGATCGTCCACAACGATATAGCCACGCTGGTCGACCGCGACGCCGGCCTTGTCGAGGCCGAGATCGTCGGTGTTGGGCACCCGGCCGAGCGCCAGCAGCACGTGCGAGCCGACCGCCGGCGGCTTGCCGGCGGCGAAGGTGACGGCGACGTCGCTGCCTTGTCTGGCGAAGCTGATGTCGCCCGCGCCGACATGGACGGCGATGCCTTCGTTCTCGAGGATGGCGAGGATGGCGGCGGAGGTGTCCTCGTCCTCGCGGCCGGTCAGTCGCGGCGCCTTCTCGATCACCGTGACCTCGGAGCCGAAGCGGCGGAACATCTGCGCGAATTCGAGCGAGATGTAGCTGCCGCCGACGACGATCAGATGGCTGGGCAGCACATCGAGATCCATCATCGAGGCGTTGGTGAGGTAGGGCACGTCGTGGACGCCGGGCAGGTCGGGCACGGAGGCGCGGCCGCCGGTGTTGAGGAAGATTTTCGGCGCGGTGAGCAGCTCGTCGCCGACACGCACGGTGTCGGCGGTGACGAAACGCGCATGGCCGCGATAGAGCGTGCAGCCCTTCATGCCGCCAATCCACTTTTCGAGATTGCCGCGGGCGTCGTTGGTGACCTTGTCCTTGCGCGCCTTTATCCGCTTGTAGTCCACGCCGACGGGGCCCGAGAGCGCGACGCCATAGTCGGCGGCGCGGCGGGCGAGGTGCGCGGCATAGGCGCTCGCCACCATCGTCTTGGTCGGCATGCAGCCGGTGTTGACGCAGGTGCCGCCGATGAACTTGCGTTCGATCAGCGCGACTTTCATGCCGGCGGCCTCGAGCCTGCCGACCAACGGCGGCCCGGCCTGGCCGGCGCCGATGACGATGGCGTCGAAGCTCTTTGCGCTCATGCGACCGCCGCCACGACCAGCAGGCCGCCGATGATGGCCACCGCGTCCTCGATGAAGGCGGCGGGCGGATCCTTGCCGAAGGCCGCTGCCAGTCGCGCACGCGCTTCCGCGCCGCCCAGCGTGCCGATCACCGCGCCGATCGCGCCGGCGATCAGGCCGCCGATGGTGGCGCTGGCGGTCGCGCCGATGACCGCGCCGCAGAAGGCGCCGACGACGACACGCGTGCCGAACTGCGGCGGCACCTTGCGGCTGGGCGTCGACGGCAGTTGATCGGCAATGAGTTCGACTATGGCCAGGATGGTGAAGATGCCGACGGCGATCCAATGGCCCGTGAAGCTCGCCCAGGTGTTCGCGACAGGCAGCCAGCCGAGCCAAGCGCCCCAGGCTGTGACGGCAAGCGCCGTTCCGACACGAAGGCCGGTGACGACGCCAATCAGCAATGCAACAAGGTAAAGCATGATCCCCCTCGTCACGGAACCTCGCTCGGTTCCGTGATGGCAAGCTAGCATAAGCAGGTCGTTTGGCCACGAGGCTTTGTCAGACAATCGACTATGCCTTGGCTACTATGCCTTGGCGACTATGCTTTGGCAGCAGACGAAATCCGGAGGTGTCGCCATGACGGCAAGTGAGCGCATGAAGATGGCGGCGGGCGAGTGGTACAGCTGCATCGACGATGAGCTGGAAGCGTTGCGCGTCACCGCGCGCGATGCGGTGTTCGAGCATAACGGCCTGCCGCCCCGGCAGCGCGGCAATATCGCTCCGGCCTTGCGGGCCCTGCTCGGTAGTGCGGGCGAGGGAGCGCGCATCGAGGCGCCGTTCCATTGCGCCTATGGATTCAACCTGTTTCTCGGCGAGGGCGTCTTCCTCAATGCCGGCTGCACCATCCTCGACACCGCTCCGGTGCGCATCGGCAAGCGGACGCTGCTTGGCCCCAATGTGCAGATCTACTGCGCCGAGCATCATCGCGAAGCCGCTGGACGGCTGGCCGGGCTGGAGATCGCAAAGCCGGTGACAATTGGCGACAACGCCTGGATCGGCGGCAGCGCGGTGATCCTCGCCGGCGTCAGCATCGGCGCGGGCGCCATCGTCGGCGCGGGCGCGATGGTGACCCGCGATGTGGCGGCCGACACAACCGTTGTCGGCAACCCGGCACGGGCCACTACAAGAGGCTGATTGCGCCTGGCGCCTTGGTGTTTCGGGAAAACTCGCGGCGGTATTGCCGCGGCGAAGTCCTAAGCCGCGCGGCAAAGTGCTGGCGCAGCGAAGTGGCGCTGCCGAAGCCGGCTTCGAAGGCCACGATGTCCATCGATTTGTCCGTCTGCTCCAGCAGCCTTTGCGCCAGCGCCACCCGTTGGTCGGCCAGCCAGTCGCCGAAGCTGGTGCCGGTGGTTTTCTGGAAGCGGCGCGTGAAGGTGCGGCGGGTAAGGCCCGCTGCTTCGGCGACACTGTCCAGGCTGTGGGCTTCGCCGAGCGATGCCCGCACATCATCGAGGGCCTTGGCGAAGCGGTCGGCGTTCGGCGTCGGCGCAAGCGGGCGCTCGATGAACTGCGCCTGCCCGCCCTGCCGGTGCGGCGAGAGCACGACATGGCGCGCAAGCCGCAGCGCCGCCTCCGCGCCATAACGCGCACGCACGATGTGCAGGCAGCAGTCGAGCCCGGCGGCGACGCCGGCGGAGGTGATGATGTCGCCCTCGTCGACATAGAGCACGTCGGCGTCGATTGAGATGTCAGGGTGAAGCCTCTGCAACTGGTCCGTATAGGCCCAGTGGGTCGTTGCCTTGCGCCCGGCCAGCAATCCGGCGCCGGCAATGGCGAAGGTGCCGAGGCACAAGCCGACGATCAGCGCGCCGCGCCGATGTGCGCGTTGCAGCGCCTCCTTGAACGGCGCGGCCAAGGGAGCCTCGAGATCCTTCCAGCTTGGGATGATGACGATGTCGGCCTCGTCGAGCGCCGAAAGATCGTGTGGCACGACGATGCTCAGCCCCGCATCGGTATGAATGGGTCCGTCCTCCATCGCGCAGACGCGGAAGTCGAAGCGCGGCAGCCCGAGCCTGGTTCGATCTGCGCCGAACACCAGGCACGGCACGGAAAGGTGGAACGGGCTGATGCCATCGAAAGCGACAGCGGCGATGATCGGGTTCCTCATGGCATCGCTCCATTAAAAGCCGAATGTCTCAATTCTTTCGAATGATGTCAATCGGGCCACTTTCTCGACCCGAAACATCCGCCTAGCTTTGCGCCATCAACCCGGTCGAAAGGAGAACCGCCATGTCAGCACCAGCCACCCACCCGCGCCGCGCGCTTGTCGTCGTCGATGTCCAGAACGACTATGACGGCGGCAATCTCGCCATCCAGCATCCGCCCTTCGCCGAGACCGTGGCCAATGTCGCGCGCGCCATGGACGCGGCCGCGGCGGCCGGCATCAAGATCGTCGTCGTCAAGCAGATGGCGCCCGAGACCTCGCCGATCTTCGCCAAGGGCAGCCATGGCGGCGAGTTGCATGCCGAAATCGCCGGGCGAGGCCGCGACCACTATGTCGAAAAGACGCTGCCTTCGGCCTTCACCGGCACGGATCTGGAAACCTGGTTGCGCGGCAATGCCATCGATACGATCGCCGTCGTCGGCTACATGACCCACAATTGCGACCTGTCGACCATCATCCACGCCGTGCATATGGGCTTTGCGGTCGAGTTCCTGTCGGATGCCAGCGGCTCGGTGCCCTATGCCAACAGCGCCGGCTATGCGTCGGCCGAGGACATACACCGGGTGGTGAGCGTGGTTCTGCAGTCGCGCTTCGCCGCAGTGCTGAAGACCGCCGAATGGATCGATTGCCTGAAGACCGGGAAGCTGCCCGAACGCGACACGATCTACGCGTCCAACCAGCGGGCCTTGCAGCGGAACGCCGCCTAGCTCGAATCGTTTTCGGGCGAGAAAGAGGCGCCGCCGGACGCGGCGCCTTTGCCTTTAGCGGCCGATTTCCAGGCAGAGCGTGAGCCATTTCACGGAAGCCGTTCCGGTATTTTCGCAAAGTCGCCGCGCATGCGAGTAAGCGCGGTTGGCTTTTGGGGGCTGGATTGGAAGCGCGCGTTGCACGAACCGTGGTCGTCCTGATCCTCGCCGTCGGCGCGGCGCTGTTGCCGTGGCCCGCCTTCGCACAGGTCCCGCCCCACGCGCCGGGTACGATCTGCTTCACCCAATTCTTCTGGTGCTGGGCGCAGCCGCCCGGGCCGGCGGGCTATCCGTGCGGGTGCCCGTCGCAATATGGTTTCGTGCCGGGTTATCTGGGCTAGTCGTCGAGGGGACGCGATGACGACATCCCATGATCCTCTTGTCTCCGGGTTGCTTGCCGACGCCAAGCTGGTTGCCGGCTATGGCCGCTACGGCGTGTTCAAGGACAGCGCACTCTTCGCCGCGATCGGCGATGCGGAAAAGCTCTGCGATGCGACGGCTAGCCAGCCCGAGGTCGTCAAACTCCAGACGGTGCTCAACGAGTGTTCCAACACCGTGCCGTTTTCCACCCTGGCTGCGCTGCGCACCGGCTGGTCGCCGGGCGACATGTCACGCCGGACCGCGCTCGCGACCTATTTTCTCATCGCCCTGTCGGTGACGATGATGGTCGTCATCGGCAAGCTGACCTATGTCTACAACAGGGGCGTCTCGATCAATGCGGAGCTGCAGGAGATCGACAACAATGATTTCAGCGCCCGGTTCGGACAGTCGATCCGGCAGGTCTGGGCGACGAAGAAACAACTGAGCTCGGCCATCGCCCAGCCGGCGTCGACCACCGACCTGACGCTGTTGAAAGACGCCTATTACAATTCCGTCGACAGCCTGCATTCGCTCGACCAGCGCTTCTCCTCGTTGCTGGTGCGGGCGCAGGGGTTCATGACGCAGGAGGCGCCGTTTCCGCTCTGGGGCATGCAATGGGCCTATTGCAAGCTTTCGGCTTCCTCGGCCAAAGCGGGCGCGCCGCTCGATTTCTCGAATCCCCGTCAGATGGCCATAGACCAGTTCTGCGGCCAGCAGGTCGCGCTGGCGCAGCAGCAAGGCGGGACCGGAAACAGCCAGCCGCTCAAGCAGTCGGATTTTGATTGCAGGAACAACGGCAACCTGCAGGGCGGCATCCAAGCCGTGAGCGCCACCGGCGCGGCCGGCCAGGTGGAAGACGTGAACGCGGATTTCGACGAGGCGACACGCGACCTCCAATGCGAAGGCGTCATCACCATCACGCCGAATTCGATTTCGACGCTGACATTGCAGGCCAAGACGCTGAGCGAGGTCCTCAGCCCGTATGCGCTGTGGATCCTGCCCGCGCTCTACGGCGCGCTTGGCGGCATCATGTTCCACATGCGCATGATCCTGAACCCGCTTCTGCCCAATCCGCCGCTGTCGCGCCTCATCCACCGGATCGCGCTCGGCGGGCTTGCCGGCATGATCCTCGCCTGGTTCATGGCGCCCGGCACCAAGCTCGGCGGCGAGGTCACCGGCATTGGCTTCAGCCTGTTCACCTTCGCTTTCCTGTTCGGCTTCAGCCTAGACATCTTCTTCGCCATTCTCGACCAATTCGTCTCGATGTCGGTCGCCGGCATCAAGAAGTTCGGCTCGCCCACGGTGGCGTGAAAGCCGGCGAAGCAAAAAGGGCGCCGCGATGAGGCGGCGCCCTGGATCGTGCCCGGCCCGAAGGATGTTTAGAACAGGCCTTCGATCTGACCTTGCTCGTTGAGGAAGATCTTTTCCGAGGACGGCGCCTTGGGCAGGCCAGGCATGGTCATGATCTCGCCGCAGATGATGACGACGAAGCCGGCGCCTGCCGAGAGCCTGACCTCACGCACCGGCACGGTGTGGCCGGTCGGCGCGCCGCGCAGGTTGGGGTCAGTCGAAAACGAGTACTGGGTCTTGGCCATGCAGACCGGCAGGTTGCCGTAGCCGGCCTGTTCCCAGGCATGCAACTGGTCGCGGATCGACTTGTCGGCGATCGCCTCGTCGCCGCGGTAGATGCGCTTGACGATGGTGTTGACCTTGTCGAACAGCGGCATCTCGTCAGGATAGAGCGGCGAGAACTGCGAGGCGCCGGATTCGGCGATCTCGACCACCTTGTGGGCGAGGTCCTCGATGCCGGCCGAGCCTTGCGCCCAGTGCTTGCACAGGATCGCCTCGGCCCCTTGCGCCTTGACGAAGTCCTTCATCGCCTGGATCTCGGCCTCGGTGTCGGTCGTGAAGTGGTTGATCGCCACCACCGCCGGCACGCCGAACTGCTTCACGTTCTCGATGTGACGGCCGAGGTTGAGGCAGCCCTTCTTGACCGCCTCGATGTTCTCCTTGCCGAGGTCTTCCTTCTTGACGCCGCCGTTCATCTTCATGGCGCGCACGGTGGCGACGATGACCGCCGCCGCCGGCTTCAGGCCCGCCTTGCGGCACTTGATGTCGAAGAATTTTTCCGCGCCGAGGTCGGCGCCGAAGCCGGCTTCGGTGACGACATAGTCGGCGAGCTTCAGCGCTGTCGTGGTGGCGACGACCGAGTTGCAGCCATGCGCGATGTTGGCGAACGGGCCGCCATGCACGAAGGCCGGGTTGTTCTCCAGCGTCTGCACCAGGTTGGGCTGGATGGCGTCCTTCAGCAGCACCGCCATGGCGCCGTCGGCCTTGAGGTCACGGGCATAGACCGGCGACTTGTCGCGGCGATAAGCGACGATGATATCGCCGAGCCGCTTCTCGAGGTCCTTGAGATCGGTGGCCAGGCACAGGATTGCCATCACTTCGGAGGCGACGGTGATGTCGAAGCCGGCCTCGCGCGGGAAGCCGTTGGCGACGCCGCCCAGCGAGCAGATGATCTCGCGCAGCGCCCGATCGTTCATGTCCATGACGCGGCGCCAGGCGACGCGGCGGATGTCGATGCCGAGCTCGTTGCCCCAATAGATGTGGTTGTCGATCAGCGCCGAAAGCAGGTTATGGGCGGTGGTGATGGCGTGGAAATCGCCGGTGAAGTGGAGGTTCATGTCATCCATCGGCACCACCTGGGCGAGGCCGCCGCCGGCCGCACCGCCCTTCATGCCGAAATTCGGGCCGAGCGAGGCTTCGCGGATGCACACGATCGCCTTCTTGCCGATGCGGTTCAAACCGTCGCCGAGGCCGACCGTGGTCGTCGTCTTGCCTTCGCCGGCCGGTGTCGGATTGATGGCGGTGACGAGGATCAGCTTGCCGTCCTTGTTGCCCTTCACCGATTTGATGAACTCGGCCGAGACCTTCGCCTTGTCGTGGCCGTAAGGCAAAAGGTGCTCATAGGGGATGCCGATCTTGGCGCCGATCTCCTGGATCGGTTTCTTCTTGGCGGCGCGGGCGATCTCGATGTCGGACTTCACTTCGGCCATGACGGCTTTCCTCTGGAGTAGGCGGTGGAGGGGAGGGGTTCGATCATTCGTGCATGGTCGAAACGCCGCCCGGACGCAAGGGCATGTAACCCTGTCGCTGTGACGGCGTCAACTTCCATGCAACTATGTTTCCTGTTAAGAAAGAGCGTTCCTGTAGCCTGGGTTCTTCAAGGCGGTCATCTCGGGCCCGGTCGTTGCGCCGTATAGAAGCCAGAGCGGATGCCGCTCCGCCGTCTCAAAACAGCCGCCTAATGCGCGAAAAGCGACAGCGGCGACGACGCAAATCCGCCATCGCCCTGTCGCCCGGGGACGGCGCTATTGCGTCAGCACGTTGCTGATTTCGACCATGTTGGAGCGAACGCGCAGGATATAGAAGCCCATCGTCGTCAGATGCGTCGGCAGGAGCCAGCCATCCTCGCGGCCATTGGCGATGATGAAAGGCTGGATACGCAGCGCCGACACGAATTGCTGGTCCATCGTGTCCCACAGGCTCTGCAGGTGCTTTTCCTTGATCACGTCCTCGAAGTCGGCCTGGGCGCCCTTCATCAGGCCGTAATAGGCGTAGAGCTGGCCGTAGGCGAACCAGAAGCGATCGTCGGCACGGAAGTCGAACCAGCCGTCATTATGGTTCTCGGCGCGTTCCTTGAGGATCGCCGAGGTCGAGCCGATGTCGGAAGCGATGCGGTCGATATATTGCTTGAGATTGTCGGCGCGGGCGTCGAACGTCGCCTGGCAGGTGGCAAGCCGGGCGTTGAAGGAGCGCAGCTTACGCACCGCGTCACGATAGTAGCTTGGCGTCGGCGTCTTGGGGCCGAACGGGTTGAGGCCAAAATACCAGGTGTATTCGTCGAACTGCAGGTTGCCGCGCGCATCCTGCAGGTCGGCGTCGATCTGGGAGGTCGTGCGCACGCGGCCGAGATTGTCGGCAAGCTCGGTCGCGGTTCGCCGCACGGCCTGATTGATGCCGCGCTGGAAGGACGCCTTGTTGTCCATCCATGGCGTGTTGTCCCAGTTGATGCCGAACAGGCCGAGCTTGTAGAGGATCATCGACGAGATCCAGGCATTCTGGTTGACGTTGAAATCCGTCAGATCGGCGGCGACCTGGGCGATGGCCGAGTTGCCGCAGGTCTTGGCTGTGTCGGTACCGCTGCCGGCCGAAACCTGCTCGCCGGCTGAAACGTTGCGTTTCTCGAAGGTGTATTTGTCTGGATAATTGGGATCGAAACTATTCCACCACTGCGTAGCGTAGAAGAAATTGGCGTAGAGGCCGATCAGCACCAGGAGGGCGAGACCGACCACGGCCTTGAGGATCCAGCCGCGCTGGCCGTACCAGCGGCCGACCCACATGAACGGCCACAGGATGACGCCGATGAGGAAGCCTATGCCACGGCCGATCCACTGGAATATCCGGGTAAAGAAATTCACGATCGGGTCGAGCATGGCTGTGGCACCCCCTTAGCATGACGCCAAAAAGCGGCAGACTTTTTGGATAACATCATGCGCCAAAACAAAAAGTTAGAACGAAATGACCGGTCATTTCGTTCTAGTCAGTCAAGCCGTAAAGACGCGCGCGGAACGCCGCCTTATCCTTCAGATATGTGGTTTTCAGAACGTCCACAACATGGCTTCGCCATGCGTCGCTGAAGCCGTCATAGTCCTTGTAGAAGCCTGGCTTATTGAAGACGTAGCGCGAAACGAAGTCCTGCGGCACGAAGTCCGAGATCAACTGGTTGGTCAGCCAGGCGTCGGGATGATCGGGCTTGGCGCGCACGACCAGGAAGCGCTGGCGCGGCGGCACGTCCTCGATCTTGAGATGGCCGAACTGGGCGATCTCACGCTTGGCGGCATTGAGGAACGGGAAATTGCCGTCGCTGGCGATCAGGTCGGCATGGCTGTGGATCCAGGTCTGCAGCCAGACCTTGTCGACATCCGTCAGGTTGCGGTTGGGCTCGGCATCGCGGATCAGCGCGCGCACGATCATCTCGGCGCGGTGCTCGAGATAGCCGGAGGCCTCGATCCAGGAAGCGCGCGGCAGGTCGAGGCGGCCGGTGGCGGCCAGGAAGCGGAACACCTTATCGGCGTCGTTGATCGACAGATAGCTCACCTGCCAGGGCCGCGAGCGGCGGAAGCCGGGGGCGGCAGGGTCGCTGATCACCGTCGTCATGTCGGGGTCGACGAAGACATAGAGCCCGCCGAAATGGCTGGTCCAGTAGGCGTTGTGGCGGAAGATCACCTGGTCGGGCACCAGCGCGTTCTCGCGGATGTCGCCGCAGACCTTGGCAAGATCGACCATGCGTTGCAGCATCGCATTGTCGCGCCAGGCGTCGGGCTCCTGCTTCAACCGGTCGACCAGCTTGCCGAGCTCGGCCGCCTTGCCCAGCACATCCTCGGCCGACAGCACCTTGAATTCGACCTGGTTGATCGACAGCAGGTCCTCGATGTCGTTGACCTTGGGAACCGAGTCCTCGATCTCGCCGTAGATCACGTCCTTGATGGTCAGCGCGTCGATGGCGCGCTGGTTCTTCGACATGAACTCGAACATCAGCTGCGAGGTGTTGGAGAAGGCGGTGTGAACCACCGGCAGCTCGATCTGCGAAGGCGTCAGGATGATGAAGCGGCGGTTGACCTCGTTGGGGTCGAGATAGTCGAAGTCGCCGCATTCCTCGGCGATCTCGGGCGAGAAGCCGGTGCGGTCGATCTGGAAGGTCTTAAGCTTGGTCGGTTCGAGGCCGAACGCGGCAAGAGCCTTGTTGTAGCGCTGGACGAGATGCGGCTCGTCCACGGTCAGCAGGCGGCCGTAGATCAGCTCGTTGTCGCGCAGGAGGTCGGGTTTCTTGGCGGGGCGGGTCATCTTCCCTTCTCCCCGTTCACGGGGAGAAGGTACCCGAAGGGCGGATGAGGGGCGGCGCAGCCTTTCCTTCTCCCCTTGTGGGAGAAGGTGGCCGCGAAGCGGCCGGATGAGGGGTGCTCCAGGGAACGCCGAAGTCTCACTCCGCTGGAACACCCCTCATCCGTCTCGGCGCTATCGCGCCGATCCACCTTCTCCAACAAGGGGAGAAGGGAAGGTCCGCGCGCTTCAAGCATTCCACGCCCCCTTCTTCTTCAGCTCTTCCATTTCACGCGCGGCCCTCTCGCGCAGCCTTGCGTCGCGCAGCAGCTTCTCCACCGCGGCATCATCCGACTTGTCGGAATAGCGGAATTCGGAATCGGCGTAGCGGTTGATCTCCTGCATGACCATATCCATCGAGAACGGCCCGCGCAGTTCCTCGATCATCGCCTTCTTGTCGTCGTAGCTCTTGTGCATGAAGGCTTCCGGCTTCTCGAACCAGTCGTCCGGCAGCTCGATGTCCATGGCGCGCATCTTGATGGCGTCGGTGACGTTCTTGATGGCGCGGCCGGTGAAGCGCGGTTCGGCGTCCTTGATCATGTGCAGATAGGTGCCGACATCGGCCATGGTCTTGGGCGCGCCGTTTTCCTTCATGTAGCGCTCATAGACCTTCATCAGCCCGTCTTCCTGCGGCTTCTCGTGCTCTTCATAGGCTTCGGCCACGGCGCGTTGGATTTCCTGCGCGGCATAGAGCTGATGCTGCCCGAGCGGAATCTTGTGGTTCTTGCCGGCCAGCAGCACGAAGATGTCGATATAGTCGTCGCGCGTCTGCGGGCCGTCGACCAGCCAGCGGGCGCCGGCGCGCTGGCGCAGCGCGTCGTCGACATTTTCCGGATAGTTGGAGAACATGCCGAAGGAGCAATTGCCGCGCACCACTGTCGAGGCGCCGGCGAATGCGTCCATCAAGACGCCGGTGATCTCCTGCTGGCCGGCCGATGCGCGGTCGTCGGAGCGGCGCGCCGCCACCTGGTCGATGTCGTCGATGGTGCCGAAGCCGATGACGCGCGGATTAAGGATATTGTTGATGAACTGGCGGCAGTTCTGGCCCGACTTGCCCTGGTAGGACGAGATCTGGTCGACGCCGAAATTCTCATAGGCGAACGGATAGCCGGCGATCTGGCAGTAGCCATTGACGAGGCCGGCGATCATCTGGATCAGCGTCGTCTTGCCGGTGCCCGGCGCGCCATCGCCGATGAAGGTGAACAGGAAGCCGCCGAGCTCGACGAAGGGGTTGAGCTCACGCTCGAAATCGTAGGCCATCAGCATCTTGGCCAATTTGACCGACTGGTATTTGGCGATGTGGTTGCCGACGACCTCTTCCGGCTTCTTGAAGGTCATTACCAGCGGCTTTGAGCGTTTGCCGGGCGCGACGTCGAAGCCATCGAGGGTGAAGTCGTCGACATCGATGCGGATATGCGCGTTCTCGAACGGGCCAATGCCGTCGAAGCGGCCCTTGCGCGCCAGCAGCCCGTCGATGGTGACGCGGGCAAAGGCCCGCGCCCGTGTCGCCAGGTCGGCGTCATCCTTGGAGCCGGCAATCGCCTTGTCGAGACCTGCGACGATCGACTTCACCGCGTCCTGCGGCGTGTCGAACAGAAAGTCGGGCTCGGGAATATCGTTCGGCGCCTCGCCGTCGCTGTCGATCAGCTGGAACAGATAGGAGGCGAAGCTGAAGGCCGAAACGTAAGCCGAGGCCGACAGAAGCTTCTTGAAGGTGGCCGCCTCGTCGCCTTCCAGCGGCGCGCGCGCGTTTTTCGCCTGCAGGCTTTCGAGGTCGGAGCCTTCGGCGAAGACATCAGATATTGCGAGCGCGATCGCCAGGCCACGGCGGGCGCGGTAGAGCAGCGTGTGCTGCGGGATCGTCATCAACTGGTCGTCGGGATGGATCGCGGCAACCGTCTTGGTGAGCTCGACCTCGCGCGTGCGCCGCACCGAGCCGACCGACACGGTCGAGACGAAGCGGCGGTTGGTGCCGGCAAGCGCCGTGCCGGATTCGCGCGCAGGATCCTCCAGCACGACGATGCGGGTGATGAAGCTCTGCGCGGTCGCGCGATGCTTTTCGATTGCGGCTTCCGAGATCGTTGTCAGGCCGGTGTCCATGAAGGATGCTCCGCGATTTGACGGTCAGACGTCGCTGATCACCTGCCCGTTGGACAGGATGTGGACCTTGTACCCGGAAAAGATCTTCTGCGCCTCGCCCGCGGCGTAGAGTGCCTGGTAGGCCTCGTGCGGGATCAGCGCGTGCTTCTCGTAGCTCGAAACGCCCTGTCGCGCCGCTTCGAGATCGTCGGTGTTGATGAAGAATTCCTGCGTTGTCTTCTCGCTGGAGAACAGTCCCTTGCGGCCGGGTTTCTCGCTCTTGGAAAAGACCTCCTGAATGGTCCAGGTGAGCAGCCAGGCATTCTCGGGCTTCCGCACCTTGGAGAGCACCTCGGCCACGGTCGAATTGTTGTCGGTGATGCCGGCCGAGTAGAAGGGCCCGAGCACGACGCGCCGCAACTGCTTGGGATGCAGCGGCTCGAAGTCCTTGTCGAGATTGACCGCGATCGTCGCCGGCGAGAGCGTGTAGGCGGAGTTCTTCTCGGTGAAGTCGTCGAAGCGGTGCGCAAGCTCGGGATTGAGCAGGCCGTCGACGGGCAGCGGGATCTCGACCTTCTCGTTCAGCTTGCCGGTGCTGTTGTCGACCAGCTGGCGCACCATGCTCTCGGAGGAGTCCTCTACCGTCACCATGTAGATCAGCGGCAGGTTGGCGCTGCCGTCGAACGTGGCCCAGTGGACGAGATAATAGGGCCGCATGGTCTTCGGGTTGACCGAGACCTTGGCCGTCTGCGCAAGCGTGAACGGACCGAAGGTCGCCTCGCTCTTGACGTCCTCCAGATAGAGCCGCTCGGCCATCGACTTCTGCAGCGCCTCGGGAAATTCCTTATGGCGCAGGATGAAGTCGGCCATCTCCTCGCGCAGCTCGCCGGCCTGTGGGATGTTGGCCAGGCGGGCATCGGCCTGCTGGCGGTCGTTTTCCAATTCGAGCAGGTTCTGGAAGACGGGATAGCCGCTCTCGGCGCGCGAGATGCGGAAGGTGTCCATGAAACCCAGCCGGTTGCGCCAGCAGGCAAAGGACTTGTCGAGCCGCGCGATATACTCGGCGACGATCCTGGCGACGATGCCGTGCCGGTAAAGCGGCGAGCGGTCGTCGCGCATGAACACTTCCAGCCCGCTCAGCGCCGCCGTGATGGCGGAGAAATAGCGTGCCGCCGCGTCGTTCTCAGATGTCATGGGACTGCCGTTGCAATGAAATCAGCGGCGCCGCCCAAGCAGATATTCGTGGGATGCCCCACGAATATCTGCCCGGATTCCTTTGATTTTCGCAGGTTCTGACCGCAAAACCCTGGAACACTTTTGCGGAACCTGCTTAGGACTGCACATAGTTGGCGGCGTTGTGCTTCTTCATCACCTCGTCGAAGCGGCGGGCGAAGGCATCGTCGGCAAGCTTCTTGCGGCGCTGGATGTCGGCTGAAGCCACCATGTTCTTCTCATGCATCTCGAGCAGGTCGCCGATGTGCTTCTGCGAGGCGGCGCCGATGCCGGCCATGGTCTCTTCCGCCGTGTTGTCGACCTGGCTGCCCAGCGTGTTGATCTTGTGGGCGACGTCCTGCTGGGCGGCGGTCTTCAGCGAATCCTCCAGCGCCTTGTAGAGGACGATGCGCTGCTCGGTGTCGATGGTCAGCTTGTTGATCAGCGTCGACTGCGCGGCGATCTGGTTGTTGAGCGAATCGACAAAGGTCTGGAACATCGAGGTGTAACGCTCGAGCGTCTGGCTTTCGGCCAGCAGCTCCTGCTCCTTGGCCTGTTTTTCGTTGTATTCGGTCGCCATTTTCGAGCGCTCGCCCTCGAGCTCGGTGCGCTCCTTCTGGGTCGTGGAGGAGGCGATCTTGTTCTCGATGTCGAGCAGCAGAGGGTTCAGTTCCTCGATGCGCTTCTGCACAGCCTCGAGGTTGGACATGGTCGCCTTGCGGCGCTCGATCACCTGCGACAGGCTGGTTTCGGAAGTCTTGTAGCGCTGGTCGAGGACCTGCTTCTGCGCCTTCAGGATGCCGACGATGGTATCCGATTTCGCCAAAAGCTCCTGCAGATTGCCGGCTAACGACATGTTGCGCACGCGGTCGGTGCGCATGCGCTGCTTGCGCTGCGCCGAGAAGATGCCGACGAAGTTTTCCCAGCCGGTGTAGTTCTTCATGCTCTCGAATTCGGCGCCGAAGACGTTGGTTGCGTCCTCGAGCCCGATGATCAGGTCGGCGATGTTGCCTTCCATGACCTTCTGCTGCTTGAGCACGTCCTCGATGCGGGCGTTCTCGATGTCGAAGTTGGCGTCGCCGATCTTCTTGTCGGCCTGGGCAAGCGTGTCGAGCACCGTGCCGGACTGCTCGATCTTGGTGCGCATGTCCTGCACGACCTGCTTGGTCTTGGCAATTTCGGCATCGAAATTCTGCAATGTCGCCATTGGGGCCTCCCGCTTCGGCATCCGTTTCCGTGTCGTGGCGGCGAATATATGTGGGGCTTCAAGGGATTGAAAGAAGGAAGACAAACAGAGGCGTCAAAACAAAAGAATTGGTTAGACCCTTGAAAGACAAGGCAAGCATGCGCATGGTGTCCAATAATGCGCGCCGCCATCGAACAGCTTCAGCTTATATGCCTTAAGTTGTTGTTTTTACGGACGGCCAAGGCGATTAGACAGCGCCGGAAATCTCTACAGCGGTTCACCGTTTCCCAGAAACGGCGAGCCGCTCTATCTCTTTGTTTTTTGCCCAATTCCGGACGGCAAACCGCTCACACCTTCCTGGAATTGCTCCTGCGCCGGCGGCAATACCGGTTTCTTCCAATAGCGATCAGGGCTTGGGGTTGGCCTTGAGATAGGCAACCACGTTGGCGATGTCGTCATCGCTGGTCAGGCCGGTAAAAGCCATCCTGTTGCCGGGAACCTTCTGCCTGGGCGCCTTGAGATATTCGGTGAGGTTGGCTTCGTCCCAGAGGAGGCCTGCTGCGCCGGCATCCTTCATGGCTTGCGAATAATGGGTCTGAAAACTTTCCGCCGAGCCGGCTTTGCGGCCGACGACACCCAGCAGATGCGGGCCGACCTTGTCGCGATCCGTCGCTGCCTCATGGCAAGCGATGCAACGGTTGAAGACCTTCTTGCCCAGCGCAGCATCGCCACCGGCATGCGCGGCAAGGCCGCCGGCAAGCAGGAAGACGGCGGCGGACGAGATGGCTCGAAACATTGCGGATTCTCCGGCTGGTTCTGGCTGGCTGGAAATTAGGACGCCGACCTTAACAAAGCAGCATAAAACCGCGCAATTGCATCCGGGTGGCAGCCGGCTACCCGACGGCCGGCAACCCGAAAAGGCTTTCGGTTCATGCCCTGACGAAGCCGATGAAGTCATCGGGTTCGGCCCTGCCCATCTCCTCTTCCCAATGGCGGCGGCAGAGCGAGACATAGACGTCCTTGCCGATCGCCACCTGCTCGCCCTTTTTCGCCACCTTGCCGTCGGGTCCGAGCCGCACCACCATCGTCGCCTTGCGGCCGCGCGCGAGCCGGAGAACAGATTGCCCTGGAAATCGGTGCGCAAGCCGTAGCACATGACCGGAATACCCAGGCGATCGGCGATGCGGGCGAGCTGCCAGACCTGCTCCTCCTCGAGGAACTGCGCCTCGTCGACGAAGATGCAATGCACCGGGGCATGCCGGTGATGCTCGGCGACCCTGGCATAAAGATCGTCGCCGTCGCGGAACATCTCGGCCTCTGATTCGAGGCCGATGCGCGACGAGATCAGCCCGCTGTCGCCCTTGCGATAGAGGCCGGCGACGAACAGCATCGTCGACATGCCGCGTTCGCGATAGTTATAGGACGCCTGCAAAAGCATGGTCGTCTTGCCGGCATTCATCGTCGCGTAGTGGAAGTAAAGCTTGGCCATGCCGTCCTTCTAAGCTCACATGTCGGCGCACGGGGAGGGGGCCTGCGGCTCCGTCCACCAAAAACTCCTGCCGTCTAAATCCGATGTCGTTCAAAAGCTCGTCATGTCGCTTAATGGCCAGCCCGCGCCGTTCGTCGTGATGTTGAAGCGCTTGAAACGGCTTCAAAATGGTGTTTGGCTGACGAAACAAGGCGGGCGCAAGAACCGTGACTTCGCTTTGCCTCGAAGTTCCAATGGGAGAAAAGTTCATGTCGCGTATGAAATCCTTCGTCGCAGGCCTCGGCCTTGCGGCGCTTCTGTCCACGACCGCCGCTTATGCCGGCGATCCGGCGAGCTGCAAGGCGGTCCGCCTGTCGGACGTCGGCTGGACCGACATCCAGGCCACCACGGGCCTCGCCTCGGTGCTGCTCACCGCGCTCGGCTATGAGCCGCAGACGATCCAGCTTTCGGTGCCGGTGACCATGGCCTCGCTGAAGAACAAGGACCTCGACGTCTTCCTCGGTAACTGGATGCCGTCGATGACCAACGACATCAAGGACTACACCAAGGAAGGCTCGATCGAGACGATCAGCACCAACCTGACGGGCGCCGGCTACGGCATCGTCGTGCCGACCTATGTCGCAGATGCCGGTGTCAAGACGCTGACCGATCTCGGCAAGTTCAAGGACAAGTTCAACGGCAAGATCTACGGTATCGAGGCCGGCAATGACGGCAACCGCATCATCCTCGACATGATCAAGAACCCGAAGGACAATCTGGCCGGGTTCGAGCTGGTCGAGTCCTCGGAGGCCGGCATGCTGACGCAGGCCGAGCAGTCGATGAAGAACAATGAATGGATCGCCTTCCTCGGCTGGACGCCGCATCCGGTGATGGGCGCCATGAAGATCACCTATCTCGACGGCATGGGCGACAGCGGCTTCGGCGCCGCCACGGTCTACACGATCGTGCGCAAGGGCTACACCACCGAATGCCCGAATGCCGGCAAGTTCATCGCCAATTTGAAGTTCAATCTGGATATGGAAGGCCAGATGATGGACGCGATCCTGAAAGGTGGCGACCCGCAGACTGTGGCGACCGACTGGCTCAAGAAAAATCCGGATGCCGTCAAGCCATGGATCGCCGGCGTGACCACTTTCGACGGCGGCGACGCCGCAGCCGCGGTCAAGACCGCGCTCGGGGGCTGATCCGCTTGGGACCGGCATGATTCCGGAAAAGGGCAGCCCTTGAAGAGGCTGCCCTTTTTCATATGCCTGGAGACGTGAGAGGATGACCGTGCGGCAAGCGCGGCGAAGCCGAGAGGGGAAAGATGGATCCGATTTCTAAATTCCTGACCGACTACAAGATCCCGATCGGGCCATGGGGCAAGGCCTTCTTCAGCTTCCTGACCGACAATTTCGACACCATCTTCCGGGCCTTCTCAAACGGACTGAATTTCATCCTCGACGGGTCGGTGAACCTTTTGCTGATGGTGCCGCCCGTGCTGTTGGCGCTGGTCATCGCGGTTATCGCGTGGTTTTTGCAGCGTTCGCGGCCGCTCGCCATCGGCGTCTTCCTCGGCCTGATCTTCATCATCAACCAGAATCTCTGGAAACAGACCGTGCAGACGCTGGTGCTGGTCGTTGCCGCCGCCGCCATGGCCATGGCGATCGGCGTGCCGCTCGGCATCTGGGCCGCGCACAAGCCGAAGGTCTACCGCGTCATGCTGCCGGTGCTCGACCTGATGCAGACGCTGCCGACCTTCGTCTACCTGATCCCGGTGCTCACCCTGTTCGGCCTCGGCAACGCGCCCGGTCTTATCGTCACCATCATCTTCGTCATTCCGACGGCCGTGCGGCTCACCCATCTGGGCGTGGTTTCGGTGCCCAAGGCGATCATCGAGGCGGGCGAGGCCTTCGGCGCCACCAAGCGCCAGCTTCTGTGGAAGGTGGAGCTGCCCTCGGCGCTGCCGACCATCATGGCGGGTCTCACGCAATCGATCATGCTGTCGCTGTCGATGGTCGTGTTCGCCGCGCTCATCGGCGCCGGCGGTCTCGGCACGGAAATCAACCGCGCGCTCGGCTCGCGCCGCATCGATCTCGGGCTTGAGGCCGGCCTCGCGATCGTCGTGCTCGCCATCGTTCTCGACCGCATGACCCGCATCGGCGTTGGAGGCAAGAAATGACCGTCGCGGTTGATTTCAAGAACGTGGACATCGTCTTCGGCGCCGACCAGGCAGGTTCGCTGGCGCTGATCGACCAGGGCGCCACCCGGGCCGAGATACTGGAAAAGACCGGCAATGTGCTTGGATGCGCCGGTGCCAGCCTCACCGTGCACGAAGGCGAGATTTCGGTACTGATGGGGCTGTCCGGCTCGGGCAAGTCGACGCTGCTGAGGGCCGTCAACCGGCTGAACGTCGTGTCGCGCGGCCAGGTGCTGGTCAAGGACGGCGACCGCATCGTCGATGTCGTCACCTGCGACGAGACGACCTTGCGGCGGCTGCGGCAGAAGCAGGTGGCCATGGTGTTCCAGCAGTTCGGCCTGCTGCCCTGGCGCACGGTCGAGGAAAATGTCGGCTTCGGCCTCGAGCTTGCCGGCGTGCCGGAGGCGGAGCGCAAGGCGCGGGTGCAGAAGCAACTGCAGCTTGTCCATCTTGACCAGTGGTCGAAGAAATACGCCCATGAGCTTTCAGGCGGCATGCAGCAGCGCGTCGGCCTCGCCCGGGCTTTCGCCACCGAGGCGCCGATCCTTCTGATGGACGAGCCGTTCTCGGCGCTCGACCCGCTGATCCGCACCAAGCTGCAGGACGAATTGCTGCAGCTCCAGGCGGAGCTGAAGAAGACCATCATCTTCGTCAGCCACGACCTCGAGGAGGCGCTGAAGATCGGCAGCCACATCACGATCATGGAGGGCGGCCGCATCGTGCAGACCGGCGCGCCGGAAGACATCGTTCTGCGGCCCGCGAACGACTATGTCCGCGACTTCATCGCCAATGTGAACCCCTTGTCGGTGCTGACGGCGTGGAACGTGATGCGGGACCGCCGCGACCTGGAGCAGGGCGACAATGGCTGGGTGTGGCTCGACCGGCGCAAGACGACGCGCTTCAAGATCGACGAGCATGGCCTGGTGGCCGCGGCCGAACGCGACGGCAAGCCGGCGGTGTGGGTCTCCTGCGCCGATGTCGAACGTCAGCCGGAGGAAGGGGCTCAGGTGTTCTGGGCCAATCCCGGCACGCCGCTGAAAACGGTGATGCTCGCTATGCACCGCTCGCAGACGGCGCCCGTGGCGCTGTTCGACGAAGGCTCGCGCTTCGTCGGCGCGATCGGCATCAGGGACGTGCTGAGCGCCGTGCTGAGGCGGTAGGGGCTTCCAGGCCTTTGGACGGGCAAGCGGTCTGCCGCTGGCGGGCTCAGCGCGCTTGTTCTAGACTGGCCGACAGCCGGGCCATCGGCCTCAGGCGAGAGAGGCGCGAATGATCTTCCGTCAGCTGTTCGATTCCGTTTCCGGCACCTATTCCTATCTGCTCGCCAGCCGGCGCGGCGGCGAGGCGCTGATCATCGATCCGGTGCTGGAGAAGGTGGATCGCTATCTGCAACTGGTCAACGAGCTGGATCTGAGATTGGTAAAGGCGGTGGACACGCATCTTCATGCCGACCACATCACCGGCCTTGGCGCGCTGCGCGACAGGACGCATTGCGTGACCGTCATGGGCGAGCAGACCAAGGCCGACGTGGTGTCGATGCGGCTTGCCGACGGCGACAAACTCGGCATCGAGGGGCTGGCGCTCGACGTCATCTACACGCCCGGCCACACCGACGATTCCTACAGCTTCGTCCTGCCCGACCGGGTCTTCACCGGCGACACTCTGCTCATCCGCGGCACCGGCCGCACGGATTTCCAGAACGGCGATCCGCGCCAGCAATATGAATCGATCTTCGGCCGCTTGCTCAAGCTGCCCGACGAGATGCTGATCTTTCCGGCGCATGACTACAAGGGCGAGACCGTGTCGACGATCGGCGAGGAAAAAGCCTTCAATCCGCGCCTGCAGGTGAAGTCGGTCGACGAGTACGTCCACATTATGAACAATCTCAACCTGTCCAATCCGAAAATGATGGATGTGGCCGTGCCCGCCAACATGCGGGTCGGGCTGCACCAGGATGATATCGCCGCCCGCGGCTGGGCGGTGAGCGCGGAGCAGGCGCTGGCGCTGGTCGGGCGGCCCGACGTGGCGCTGATCGACCTGCGCGAGCAGTCGGAACGCGAGAGGCACGGCGTCATTCCCGGCGCGATCCACCTGCCCTATGGACGGCTGCAGGAGAATATCGCCGCCGGCGGCATGCTGCATGAGTTGGCGAAATCGACCAGCAGGCAGATACTCTTCTATTGCGCCTTCGGCGAGCGCTCGGCGATGGCGGTGCAAGCGGCGCAGGATGTCGGCATTTCCAGCGCCCGCCACATCCAGGGCGGCATCGATGCATGGCGGAAGGCCAGCGGGCCGCTGATGCATTAAGCTGAATGGCTCAATTCAGTCCGATCAGCTTGGCGCCGTTGCGGAACAAGGCTTCCCCGTCCCGGTCGAAGCGGAAGGTGGCGATGAAATCGTCGGCGCGATAATCAGGCCACGTGTTACGGATCCTGGCGGCGAAGCTGCGCGCCTCGTCCTGCCGGCCAGCCAGCGCCAGGCAATGGGCGGCGATCGCCAGGATGATGACGTGGGCGTTCGGTCTTGCGGCCGCCTTGAGCGCCCATTCGGCCGCCGCGTCGAATTCGCCGAGCCGCGCATGCGCCATGGCGCGCGCGCCCATCATGCCGAACAGCAACGGATCGAAGGGGCTGAGATGGCGCGAATGGTCGGATGAGCCGATCGCCGATCGCGGATCGCCCGACTGCGAATGGACGAAGGACAGCGCGTAATGGCCGAGCGCGAAATTGGGGCTGAGATCGACAGCATTTGCGAGTTCCAGCAGCGCGCCGTCCTGCTCGCCGCGCAGCCATAGCGCGCGGCCCATCGCCCAGTGGGCGGCAGGGTTGCGGTCGTCGACCAAGAGGCTCTGGCCGGCGCTTTCGAAAGCCAGCGCGGTCTCGCGGTCGCGGTCGCCCCAGCGCTGGAAAGCGTTCTGCCAGTGGGTGAACGACATGCCGGCATGGGCGCGCGCGAAAGTGGGGTCCAGCTTCAGCGCCTCGCCGAAGAAATGCTGCGCCAGCTCGTTTTCCTGGCGGGTGAAGCGATACATGTGCCAGAGGCCGCGATGATAGGCCTCCCAGGCATTGAGCGAGTTTGGCGCTTTCAGCAATGCGCGGTTGCGCTCCACCGTCGCGATCTCGGCGGCGATGGAAGAGACGATGCTGTTGCCGATATTCTCGCTGACGATGAAGATGTCGTCGGGCTTGTGCTCGAAGGTCTCGGCCCAGACGACCCTTGCCGTGCGAACCTCGACAAGCTCGACCGAGATGACGAACCGACCCGGCAGGCTGCGCACCGCGCCTGTCGCGACATAGTCGACATTCAGCCTGCGCCCGGCGTCTTCCGGCGCTATGTTCTTCTCGGCGAGCGCAAAGACCGAGCCACGGGCGATGACGAAGAAATCGCGAAGCTTGGCAAGCCGCGTGATGATGTCATGCGTGAGGCCGTCGGCCAGCCCGCCACGGAAGCCGCCGGTACCGGCGCTCTCCGCAAACGGCATCACCGCGAGCGACGCCCGGCGCGTCGCCGCCGGTTCGGTTTCGATCTCGGCGACCGGCAGGTCCGGGGACGGGAAAGCCGGTCCTGATCGGGCGCATGGCGTTGCGCTGGCATTGCGGGCTTTTATCTCCTGCCACGCCTCACGCAACGGCGTGAAATCCAGCTCTTCAGAGTGAAACAGCTCCGCCGCGGTGGCAAGGTGCTCCTCGCCGGCGCCGATTTGTCCGCGCCGGGCCAGGTTTTCCAGCAGCGCCACATGGGCACGGCCGTCGAAGGGCGCAAGCTCCAGCCATTTGTCGATATAGGCGCCGGCCTCATCGGCTCCCTGTGGAACAAGGCTGATGATGTGCTCCAGAACCGCGACATGGCAGGCGCTGAAGCGGCGGCGCTGCGCCGTCAGCCAGCTGCCGAAATGCGGGCTGCGATCGAGCTCGAGCCCGTCGAGAAAATCGCCGGCGAACAGTTGCGCAAGCGCCCGCAGACGGTCGAGGCGAAGCGTCTCGATCCCGTTCGCCACCGCCGCGGCGGCCTCCACGGCATCGACGCTCGCTCCGCCGAGGCGAAGCGCCACGGTGTCGCCTTCCGTCTCGACCCGGCGCAAGCCCGGTTCGTCCAGCGCGGCACGCAGCTTGCTCAGACACCAGCGCAACTCGCCGCGCGGATCGTTGGGCACGTCCCAAAGAAGTTCGCAAAGACGGCTTCGGCTGACAGGGTGGGGCGCCAGCGCCAGATAGGCGAGCAGCGCGCGCAGCTTGCGCGAGGAAGGGAGCCTGACGGGCACACCGTCACGGGCGATCGTCAGCTTCCCGAGCAACCGCACGGAAAGGCTGCCTGAGCTGCCCTCCATGCACGGTCGAGCGGATTCCACGTATGTTTCCACGCTTTCTCCAACGCTCACCAGTTGGTCCATATTCTATCACCAAAGACGACAGGAGGCAGCCGGCAGCCCCATTCCGTGCCGGAATGCCGCCGTTGCCGCGTAGGCGGCAGGTCGACCAAACCCTATCGCGGCCAGGTGTCGAAACCGCGCCGCCAAAACTGCCGGTCTGTAACCGGCACGTGAGGACATCGAGGAGAAAGCAGCATGTTGCATCAGTTGAAAATCAGGACTACGGCCGGGCGCGGCCGGCTATTCGACAGCATTCTCGACACGGTCGGCGACACGCCGGTCATCCGCATCAACAATCTCGGGCCGGGTCACGCGACGATCTATGTAAAGGCCGAATTCTTCAATCCGGCGGCCTCGGTGAAGGACCGGCTGGCCCTCAACATCATCGAGGAGGGCGAGCGAAGCGGTAAGCTCAAGCCTGGCCAGACGGTGATCGAGGCGACGAGCGGCAACACCGGCATCGGCCTCGCCATGGTCTGCGCGCAGAAAGGTTATCCGTTGGTGGTGACGATGGCCGACAGCTTCTCCGTCGAGCGCCGCAAGCTGATGCGCATGCTCGGCGCCAAGGTGGTGCTGACGCCGCGCGCCCAGAAGGGCTTCGGTATGTATAAGAAAGCGGTCGAACTGGCCGAGGCCAATGGCTGGTTCCTGGCGCGCCAATTCGAAACGGAAGCCAATGCCGCCATCCACGAGGCGACGACGGCGCGCGAGATCATCAACGACTTTGCCGGTTCCAGGCTGGACGTGCTTGTCACCGGCTACGGTACCGGCGGCACGGTCGCCGGCGTCGGCCGGGTGCTGCGCCGCGAGCGGCCGGAGGTGAAGATCGTGCTTGCCGAGCCGGCGAACGCGCAACTGATCGGCAGCGGCAAGGCCCAGGAGCGCGGCGCCGGCGGCGCGCCGGCCGCCAGCCATCCGGCTTTCGAGCCGCATCCGATCCAAGGCTGGACGCCGGATTTCATCCCCAATGTGCTGCAGGAAGCGATCGACCAGCGCTACTATGACGAGGTGGTGCCGATCCCTGGTCCCGAAGGCATGAAATGGGCGAAGGCGCTGGCGCAGCAGGAAGGCATCTTCACCGGCATCTCCGGCGGCGCCACCTTCGCCGTGGCACGCCAGATCGCGGGCAAGGCTCCGGCCGGTTCGGTGATCCTGTGCATGCTGCCCGATACCGGCGAGCGCTACATGTCGACGCCGCTCTTCGACGGCATCGAGGCGGAGATGGACGCCGAGGAGACGGCGCTGTCGCGCTCGACGCCCAGCTGCCAGTTCGACGGCTGAAAACGGATACCGCGACGCCGCCATGAACGGCGGCGTCGCCATTGTGGCACATGATCACCCACACGCCGGCGGGAGATACCGATGGACGGCTTTCAGGAAGCGGCGACCGCGGACGAAACGCTCGATCCGCCGGACTGGACCGATGCTGGGGCGCTCTCGCACCGGATCCTCGACGACGCCATCACCTATCTCAAGGATGTCCGCAAGCGCCCGGTCTGGCGTGAGATGCCAGCCGAGGTGAGCTCATTCTTCTCGGCGCCGTTGCCGCGATCGCCGGCGCCGATGGCCGATGTCTATGACGATGTCGCCCGCAACGTCATGCCTTACCCGATGGGCAACGTGCATCCGCGCTTCTGGGCCTGGTATATGGGAGCCAGCAACTTCACCGGCGCGCTCGGCGATTTCCTGGCGGCGATCCAGGGTTCCAATCTCGGCGGCGGCAACCATGCCGCAGGCTTGATGGACAGCCAGGTCGTCAACTGGATGAAGGAGACGGTGGGTTTCCCGGCCACGGCCGGCGGCACACTGGTCAGTGGCGGCTCGATGGCCAACATCATCGGCCTGACCGTGGCGCGCAACGTCAAGGCGGGCGTCGACGTGCGCGAGCGCGGCGTCGGGGCAGTGCCGAAACCCCTGCGCTACTACGCCTCGGACCAGGTCCATTCCTGCCACCGCAAGGCGATGGAGGCGCTGGGCCTCGGCAACCGGGCTCTGCGGCGGATCCCGACCGACGCAGGGTTGCGCATCGATATCGCCGCGCTCAAGGCGGCGATCGCGGAGGACCGCGAGGCGGGTTTCGAGCCGGCCTGCGTGATCGGCACCGCCGGCACGGTCAACACCGGCGCCGTCGACGACCTTCAGGCGCTGGCGACGGTGGCGGCCGAAGAAGACCTCTGGTTCCACGTCGACGGCTGTATCGGCGCGCTGATCGCGATCGCGCCTCAAAACCGATCGCTCGTCGCCGGCATCGAGCAGGCGGATTCGATCGCGCTCGATCCGCATAAATGGCTGCACGCGCCGTTCGAGGCAGGCTGCGCGCTGGTGCGGGACGCATCCCAGCACCGCAACACCTTTGCAGTCACGCCGGAATATCTGGAATCGACGCCGCGCGGCCTTGCCTCCGGGGCGTGGTTGCACGACTACGGGCTACAGACGTCGCGTGGTTTCCGGGCGCTGAAGATCTGGATGGCGCTGAAGGAGCATGGCGTCGATAAGTTCGGCCGGCTGATCGACCAGAACATCGCCCAGGCCCGCTACCTTACCCGATTGATCGAGGCGGAGCCGGCGCTCGAACTGATGGCGCCGACCACCATCAACATCGTCAGCTTCCGCCACCGGTTGGCCGGCGCGTCCGAAGAGCGGCTCAAGACCTTCAACACCGAGATTATGCTGAGACTCCAGGAAGAGGGCATCGCGGCTCTGTCCGACACGACTGTGCACGGCCGGCACTGCCTCAGGGTGGCGATCGCCAATCACCGCACGCGACGCGACGATCTCGACCTGCTGATGCGCGAGATGCTTCGGCTGGGACGGGAAATCGCGGCTGTCGCGACACCAACCTGAGACGCGGGCCTAGTGTATATCAACCGGCCTGCAGCGCGGCGCCCGGCAAATAGAGCATGATCGGCCGGATTTCGTAGACGGCGGTTGGATTGACACGCTTGAGATCGCGCGCGGCGGCGATCGCTTCGTCCTGGTTCGCGCAGTCGAGGACATAGAGGCCGAGCAACTGTTCCTTGGTCTCGGCGAAGGGACCGTCGATGATCATGCCGTCGCCCGGGCCGCGCAGCGTCACGGCCTTGGCCGTCGCGTCAAGCCGGGCCGCCGGCCCGAGCTTGCCCTCGCGGGTAAGCCTGTCGTTGACCTCGAGCAGGTCTTTCATCAGTGCCGCATCCTCGTCGGGCGTCCAGGACTGCACGGTGTCTTCCACGTGATAGGCAAGGACGGCGTAGAACATGGATGGATTTCCCTCGTGACCAAGCGGGCCGCACTATCACAAGGAAGAGGCGGCCGATCCAGTGGCGCAATACGGCGGGACAACCGGCTGCTGACTCAAGCTGCCACCGGCAGCCTCAACTCCGTCAAGAGGCCCCCGCCGGGGTAGTTCGAAAGGTTGACCTCGCCGCCGGCGCCGCGCGCGATGTTGCGGGCGATGGTGAGGCCGAGGCCGAGGCCGCCGGTGGTGCGGTTGCGCGAACCCTCAAGCCGCACGAAGGAGCCGAACACCGCATCCAACTGCTCCTGCGGGATGCCGGGACCTTCGTCACGGATCGACAGCGTGATCGTGTCGCCCGATCGCCGCACGCCGAGATGCGCCTTCTTGCCGTAGGTCACCGCGTTCTGGATGAGATTGGTGACGCAGCGGCGCAGCGCCACCGGCCGCGCGATGCAGATCAGGCCGCGCGAAGGGACCACGTCCTCATCGAAGCACGCGCCGTCGAAGGAGTCCGCCACCGATTCCACCAACGACCAGAAATCGATCCGCTCGGCCTTTTCCTCGGTCACCTCGAACTTGGCGAAGTCGATGACGGAGCTGGCGATGCTTTCGATGTCGGCAAGGTCATGCGCGAGCGCTTCGCGCGCCGGCGATCTGCGCAGCAGTTCGAGGCGCAGGCGCATGCGGGTCAGCGGCGTGCGCAGGTCGTGCGCCAGCGCCGCCGCGAGGTGTTCGCGATCCTCGACATAATCGCGCAATCGCATCTGCATGGCGTTGATCGCCTTCGCCGCGGCGCGGATCTCGCGGCTGCCGCTCTCTGCGATCGGCGGGCTCTTGAGATCATTTCCGATGCGCTTCACCGCGGTTTCCATCATGCGGTAGGGCGCGGTCAGGCGGCGCAGCGACCAGATCGACATCACCACGATCAAACCGGCGATCAGCGAGTAGAGCGGCAGGCTGTCGGGGCTGAGGATCGGCCCCGGAGGCGTGATCGGCTCGGTGAAATTCAGCCACTGCCCATCGGAAAAGCGCAACGATGCGGTCAGCTTGTCGCTCTGGGCGAAATCCGCGCCCAGCACCAGCAGGTCGCGCTCGACCTGGCCAACATCTTTGTTCATCGCCTCGCCGTCAGGTACATCCGATTCCTGCGTGGCCGGATCGCGCCGCACGCGCGCGTCGGTGACGCCGAATTTCGACAAGCGGCCGACCAGGATGTCCTCCAGCTCCGCCAGTTCATCGTCGCCGGCGATCGAAGAGGTGACGGCGGGCGTGTCCGAAACCGTCAGCGCATAGGTCGAGTTGAACAGGCCCGACGCGGTCGCCTTGCGCTCTTCGGGCGTGGCGTCGTGCATCAGCTGCACCAGCGAGTATGCGCGGTCGTTCAACCGGTAGAGGTCGACGATATCGTTGGCGGCGGCCCGGTCGCGCGCCACGATGTAAAGCGTCGCCACCTGGCTGATCATGAGGCCGGCAATGACGATGAGCAGCACCCAGACTGGCAGGGTCTGCGGCAGGAAGCGTCTCATTCGGACGTGGTCTCGGGCAGGAACTGATAGCCGCCGCTGCGCACGGTCAGGATCAATTTCGGCGTCTTCGGGTCGTCTTCCATCTTGCGGCGCAGACGGCTCACCAGGATGTCGACGCTGCGGTCGAAGCTGTAGCCGGTGTCGCCGCCGGAAAGCTCGATCAGCTGCTCGCGGGTAAGCACGCGCTGCGCGCTCTTGACGAAGGTCTGCAGCAGGTTGAACTCGGCCATCGTCAGCTCCACCCGGACGTCGTCGGGCGCCGTCAGGCGGCGCCGCGCGCAATCCATCGTCCAGCCGGCGAAGCGGTAGACCTGCTTGGCGGCGGGACGGCGCGGCTCGGCGCTGCCGTTGCGTCTGAGCACCGCGCGGATGCGGGCCAGAAGCTCGCGCGGATCGAAGGGCTTGGGCACGTAGTCGTCGGCGCCCATTTCCAGGCCCACCACGCGATCGGTCGTTTCGGTTACCGCGGTCAGCATGATGATCGGCGTGGTGTAATTGGCGCGGATCTCGCGGCAAAGCTCGAGGCCGCTTTTGCCGGGCAGCATCACGTCGAGAACGATCAGGTCCACCGGCGTGCGGCGCAGGATCGCTTCCATCTCGGTGCCGTCGCCGGCCACCGTCGTGTGCAGGCCGCGCTTCTGGAAGAATTCCTGCAACAGGTCGCGTATGCCCTTGTCGTCGTCGACGATCAGTATGTGCGCATCGGATTTCACTCGAAACCTATCATTCTATTTGCCGGACATCCCTTCGCGAAACACCCACACGATAGAATTCGGGCCACATCTTGGCCAGTGGCCGCGATCGCCGCGCCGGCCGGGTTTCCCAGAAACAATCCAGAAACAAAATTCTACAGTCGGGAAAAACTGGTGAAAAATTTCAAGGTCATAACCGGTGCCGTGGCGGTCAGGTCATCGGCTGCGACGCAAGTTTCGGAGTAACGGGCAAGACCAATGCAGAGGTTCTGGATCAGCGTGATGGGTGCTTTGCTCAGCATATCGCTCATCACAGCCGCGGCCGGCGCCTCCACCGCAAAGGTAGCCCCGCTAACCCGGACCGAGCGCTGCACCAATCTGAGCCGTCAGGTTGACGAAGCCCTCGAAACCCATGCCGCGGCAACGCAGGTCACCGCGGCGAAAGCACTGCAAAGAAAGGGAAACCGGTTCTGCGCCAACAAGAAACAGGCACAGGGAATCCGGATGCTCGCAAACGCTTTGAAGCTGCTTGGAGTGACGCCGGTCGATCCCGACCAGTGACGCTCATCCAGACCTGCAAAAAAAAGGAAATGAAGCCATGAAGAAGTCCATCCTCTCCGCCCTCGGCCTCGGTGTTGCTCTCGCCTTCGCGATGCCGGCTCTCGGCAACGCCCAGACGACGACCACCGCTCCGGCTGCTTCGACCGCGACCACCACGACCGCTCCGGCCGACAGCACCGCCAAGCCGGCGAAGAAAGTCGTCAAGAAGGCCGCCAAGAAGCACAAGAAGGCTGCCAAGAAGGTCGTCAAGAAGACCGACAAGAAGGACGCTCCGAAGACCTGATCCAGGCTTCGGCATCATCTTGCAAAGCCGTTCCGGCCATCTCGGTCGGAGCGGCTTACGCGTGACGGAAGCCCTCTCAGCCGGCAGTTTCCGCCGCGCCTAGCGCGACCCTTAACCTGATCGCAATGCCGGTGCTGTAGGACAATCCGCATGAAGAAGCGGCTTTCGTCCCTGATGCGTTCGCTGGCACTCGGCGGCCTGATCGCCACCGCGGCCGCGCGATCGCTGATCATCTTTACCGCAAGCCCCGTGCCGGATCCCGCCAGCGGCAGGACCGAGCCCGAGCTGTTCGCGCCGCTGATCTCTTCAAGCTTCGACTACATCACGCCGGCGCAGTCGTGGATTCTGCTCGTGCTGACCGGCGCGACGATGATCGGCTTTGTCGCCTGGATGCTCTTCGCGCTCCTTGAGCGCGGACCGGGTGGCCCCGGCAGGTCGCGCACGGCCGGGCGGCAGGGGCGTTGACCGGCAGGCGACGCTTCCCCACATATGGTTTTCATCACCTCGGCTCCGTTGCCGTCGCGCGGGGCAAATGGACGTGCGCGTTCCTGCGTGACGAGTGAAACGAAAACCCAGTTCATCACTGGTGGATTCCGATGCCTGAAACCGTCCTCAAGCCCCGCACCAAGACTCAGCCGAAGACCGAGCGGCCGAAGCTCTACAAGGTCATCCTCGTCAACGACGATTTCACGCCGCGCGAATTCGTGGTGACGGTGCTCAAGGGCGAGTTCAAGCTCAGCGAGGATCAGGCGCACCGCGTCATGATCACCGCGCATACGCGCGGCGTGTGCGTAGTCGCCGTGTTCACGCGCGACGTCGCCGAGACCAAGGCGGCGCGCGCGACCGATGCCGGCAAGGCCAAGGGCTATCCGCTGCTGTTCACGACCGAGCCGGAAGAGTAGGGGCGGGCGCTTTCCTTCTCCTCCTCTGTGGGAAAGGTGGATCGGCGCGCAGCGCCGAGACGGACGAGGGGTGCTCCGGCGCCAAGCTTATCCCTCACCCGGATTGCCAGCCGATTTGTGAAGGACAAATCGGGGCAATCCGACCTCTCCCACAAGGGAAGAGGTAAAAACTCACCGTCCCTCGCGATACCACATCGAGCCGATGGCGAGCAGCAAGAGGCCGAGGCCGAGGAAGCCGCCGAACAGCGGCACGCGTGAAACCGCCTTGAGCGTGCTGTCGTCGGTCGTGCGCAAGCCTATCCAATCGTCGCCCGAGGCGGCCGCCGAAGAGCGGACCGGCACGATCGACGGCAGGGCCACGCCGCCGGCGAGATTGGCGAGCGTCGATGACGGCGCCAGCCGCCGCACGCTGCCGCCGGTCGCTTCAGCGGGCGCCTTGAGCCGGTTTTCGGTCGAGACCACGTCCTGGAATTCCGGCGCGTTGATCGGGCCGACATGGGCAAGCGCCGTGAGATCGCCATTGCCGATCTGGTAAAGGCCGATCTCGCTGGCCCGCAGGCTGCCGGTGAAGATGCCGGGCTCGGCTTTATCGAGCTTCACGGTCACGGTCTTGCCGGAGGGGGTGATGACCTGAGCGGGACCCGGTTCGTCGCTCATCGTCTGGCGGCGGATTTCGAGCACCATGCCGCGGCCGTCGGCGGTCAGCCGTTCCTCCTCCAGTTCCGGCTCCTTCATCAGCCAATGCGCGATGCGCCGGTAGAGCTGGACATGTGGGCCGCCGCCTTCGAAGCCGCGCGCCCACAGCCAGCCCTGGTCGGAGAGCAGCATGCCGACACGGCCTTCGCCCTTGCGGTCGAGCAGGAGCAGGGGCCGGTTGTCGGCGCCCTTCATCACCACTTCGCCTTCCGGGTTCTTGACGCCGATGGTGCGGAACCAGCGGCTCCAATGCGGCGGCTCGCTCGCCGAGCCGTCGAGCCCGCGCGTCACGGGGTGGCGCTGGCCAAGATCGGTCAGGCGCGGATAGAAGGCCTTGTCCACCACTTCGCCGGTCGGCAAGGCCGGCAGCGCGGCGTTCAGCGGCGTGCGGGCAATGGAGTTTTCGCCGGCATATTCGGGGCCGGCGGCAATCAGCAGCGCGCCGCCCTTTTCGACATATTCGGAGATGTAGTCGTAATAGAGGATCGGCAGCACGTCGCGGTGCTGGTAGCGATCGAAGATGATCAGGTCGAAATCCTTGATCTTCTCGACGAACAGCTCGCGCGTCGGGAAAGCGATCAGCGACAATTCGTTGATCGGCGTGCCGTCCTGCTTTTCCGGCGGGCGCAGGATGGTGAAGTGGACGAGATCGACCGAAGCGTCCGACTTCAAAAGATTGCGCCAGGTGCGTTCGCCGGCATGCGGCTCGCCGGAGACCAGGAGCACGCGCAGGTTCTCGCGGATGCCGTCCACCAGGGCGATCGCCCGGTTGTTGGCGTCGGTCAGTTCGCCGGGCTCCCGGTCGATGCCGAGCTGGACGATGTTGCGGCCGGCATTGGGTATCGTGACCGAGAGCTTCATCGGCTGGCCGACGGTCGCATGCTCGACCGAGACCTGTTCGCCATTGACAGAGACGCGCACGTCCACCGGCGCGCCGTCGCCTTCTGTCGAAATGACACGGTAGGTCATGTCGAGCGGCTTGCCGACGAGACCGAAGCGCGGTGCGTTCTCGAAGCGGATACGGCGGTCCTTCTCGTGCTCATTGCCGGTGATCAGCGCGTGCAGCGGCGCGTTGAACTCCGGCGCGCCGGCAGGCGCGTCATGCACCTCGCCGTCGGTGATCATGACGGCGCCACCGATGCGCGACGGCGGCACGTCGCGGAAGGCGCCCTCAAGCGCGCTGAACAGTCTGGTTTCGGTACGGTCGTCCGCGGCGTCGGACTTGCCGGCCTCGACGACGCGGACGTCGAACTGCTTGAAGCGGGCAAGACGCTGCTCAAGGCCGGCCAGCGCCTCGTCGGTCTGCTTGGCGCGGTCGCCGATGTCCTGGCTCTGGCTGCGGTCGACGATCAGGGCAACGACGCTCTTCAGCGCATCGCGCTCCTCGGCGAGGAAAACGGGATTGAGCAAAGCCGCGGCAAGCGCGAGCAGCGCGATGAAGCGCAATGCCGAGCCGCGCTGGCGGAACCACAGGCCGACCAGCGCCAGCAGGAGCAACGGCACGAAGAGCAGCCCGAAGAGCGGCCAGGAGACCAGCGGTTCGAAGGAGATCGACCAGTTCATGACCTACTGCCCCAGCCGTTCGAGCAGCACCGGCACATGCACCTGGTCGGATTTGTAGTTGCCGGTCAGCATGTACATCATGATGTTGACGCCGGCGCGCAGCGCGTAGACGCGCTGCATCGGATCCGGCGGCACCGTCGGCAGCATCGGATCGCCGTTCTCGTCGATCGCCCAGGCACCGGCGAAATCATTGGCGGTGATCATGATCGGCGAGACGCCGTCGCCGGTGCGCACGGGGCGGTTCTCGGTATTGCTGGCGTCGAGTGAAGCCTCGACCCAGAGCGGGCTGCCGTTGAAGCGGCCGGGGAATTCCGGAAGGATGAAGAAGGATTTGGTCAGCACGTGGTCCGAGGGCACCGGCTCCAGCGGCGGCACGTTGAGATTCCCCAATATGTCGCGCAGCCGCTCGGTCGCAGGGCTTGCCGAGCCGGCGCCGATGCCGTTCGAGAACTGGTCGCGCGTGTCGAACAGAACCGTGCCGCCCTGCTGCATGTAGGCATCGATGCGGGCGATCGCCGCTTGGCTGGGCATCGGCGCCGTCGCATCGATCGGCCAGTAGATCAGCGGGAAGAAGGACAGTTCGTCCTTGGCGATATCGACGCCGGCCGGCGGACCGGGCTCGAGCGCCGTCTTCTCGATCAGGAAACGCGTGAGGCCCTCGAGGCCGGCGCGGCTGATCGAATCGACGCCCGGCTCGCCGGTGATGACATAGGCGATGCGGGTTTTCGAAATATCCTCGATCGCCTGGGTGTCGCCGGGCTTCGAATCGTCGGCGCGAGCAGGATCGGCATGGCCGAAGAGGCCGCCCAGCACGGCCAGAACGGCTGCGGCTGTCGCCGCCGTGCCTGCGCGGCGTGGCCGGCGCGCCAGCAGGCCGCCCATCCAGAACACGGCCAAACTGTCGAGCGCCATCAACAGCAGCGCGACGGCGACCAGCGGCCCCTTGAGATTCTGCGATTCGTCAAAGGCATAGGGGATGGCCGTCACCGGCAGCGAAACCTGCGGACGAACCAGCGGTGCGAATGTGCTCGACGCATCGAGCAGATTATGCGCGAAGACGCCCGTTTCGGAACCGTAGAGACCGGGCGGATTTTCCAGTGTCACCGGCAGCGGGCCGGCGCCGGGCACCAGCGGCCGGGCATCCGGCGAGGGCGGCGTCAGCATGCCGTTGGCGTCGATCATGCGGTACGGCGCGAGCGACGCGGCGGTGGCCTCGGCATTGGCGATTGCCGCGCCCTGGTTGCGCGACAGCTGCACGATGCGCCGCAGCATTTCGACGAAGCTGCCGGAGATCGGTAGGTTCGACCAGGTCGCCTCGGGCGTGACATGGAAGAGCACCAGCGTGCCCTTGTCCTTCTTCATGCCCGTCACAAGCGGCGTGCCGTCAGCAAGCGTGGCCCAGGTGCGTTCGACGATGTCGGGTGTCGGCTCGGCCAGAACCTGCCGGCTCACCGTGACCTCGGAAGGCGGTGCAAGATCGGCGAAGGGACCGGTCTTCGGGAATTCGGTCACAGCCTGCGGCGTCGTCCAGGACAGCGCGCCGCCAAGCGCCCGCTCGCCGCTGCGTAGCCTGACCGGCAAAAGGTCGTCGTCATTGCCGGCGGCGGCAAGGCGGGGACCAGCAAAACGCACCAGCGTGCCGCCCTTGTCGACCCAATCGACCAGCCGTTGCTTGACCTGCGCCGGGATGGTTCCGACATCGGCCATGATGATCATCGCCGGCTTTTGGTCGAGAAGCTGCGGAATCGCGTCGGCAAGGTCGGCGCTCGATGGCTCGACCAGGTCGGCGAAGGGCTGCAGGGCGCGGCGGATATAGTAGAGCGGCGACAGAAGCGGCTGCGCCTGGTCGGCCTCGGCCTGCGACAGAAGGCCGACGCGGCGGCGTTTCGAGCTCTCGTCCAGCACGCGCACGGCGCCGGCGTGATGCTCGCCGTCGAGCGCGATCGAAGCGAAATCGTTGCGCAACTCGAACGGAACCGCCATCGTCCCCGTGGCGGTGGCTTCGCCCGGAGCGAAGGTCAGCGTCGCATCTGCGATGCGGCGGCCCTTGTCGTCGAAGGCGCCCGCGGTGATCTGCGCCGGAGCCGGGTTGCCCGGCGCGCGGATGGCGGTCAGCGCGAAACCGTCGACCTGATTGTCGGCGCCGACCAGGCCGGTCACGGAAGGCCGGTCGGACGTGGCCCAGACCAACCGTGTCGCGTTCTTTTCGAGCAGCGTCTTGAAAGCGGCCCCGTCGCCTTTGGCGGCAAGCCCATCGGCGAGCACCGCGACGCTGGCGCCCGGCAGGCGTTCCAGCGCGGCGGCGACGCGGGCATAGACGGCGGGCCTGTCGGTGGGGATCGGCCGCGGCTTGGCGGCGCGCAGGTGGTCGAGCGCGGCCGAGGCGTCGAAAGGACCGATCTCGGCATTGGGCTTCTCAGCGGTGAAGGCGATGACGACCGGCACGCCGTTCGAGCCGGCGTCGGCGATCAATCGCTCCGCAGTGGCGACGCGCTTGTTCCAGTCGGCGGCGCTCGCCCAGCCATTGTCGATGACAAGCGCGAGGGCGGCACCTTCCGCCGGCAGTTTTTCGCGCGGATTGAAGACCGGCTCGGCCAGCGCCATGACGACGAGCGCGGCCATTAGCAACCGAAGCAGCGTCAGCCACCACGGGCTTTGCTGCGGGGTTTCCTCGCGCCTCAGGACCCGGGCGAGGATTCTCAGCGGCGGAAAAACCTCGGTCTGCGGCCTGGGCGGGGTGAGACGCAGCAGCCACCAGATCACCGGCAGTGCCAGAAGGCCCCACAGCACCATGGGCGCCCCGAAGGAAAGCGGCAGCCAGCTCATGCGACCGCCTTTCCGAAATTGGCGCCGTCAGCGGTCATCGCCAGGTGGACGCGCACCAGCGCCTCGGAGGCGAGGCGGTCGGTGTGGTTGACGGTGTAGCTCCAGCCAAGACGCTTGCACCAGGCGGCCAATTCCTCGCGGCGGGCACGGTAAAGCAGCCGATATTCCTCGGCCAGCATCTCGGCGCGACCGGCGGTCAGCTTGTCGCCGGTCTCGGGATCGGTGAACTCGGTGCGGCCGGCATAGGGGAAGGTTTCCTCAGCGGGGTCGGCGACCTCGATCAGATGCGCGCGCACGCCGTGGCGGGCGAGCACGTCGAGCCAGGCCTTGGTTTCCTCGGCCGGATCGAGGAAATCGCTGACGAGCACGATATCGCAGAAGCGGCGGATGGCCGACAGGTCCGGCTTGGCGGGCAGCGCGGCGGCGTGGCTGAGCTGGGCGGCGATGCGCTCGGCGCCGTTGCGGGCGGTGAACGGGTCGGTCAGGCCCGGCCAGGCAATGCGCTCGCCGCTGCGCGACAAAAGCTCGGCCAAGGCCAGCGCCAGCACCAGCGCGCGCGATTCCTTGGAGACGCTTGCACCGGCGGATTTGTAGAGCATGGAAGGCGAGGGGTCGGCCCAGAGCCAGACGGTGTGCGCGGCTTCCCACTCGCGGTCGCGTACATAGGTATGGTCGTCCCGCGCCGAGCGGCGCCAGTCGATGCGCGAGGAATCGCCTTCGACATAGGGCCGGAACTGCCAGAAATTCTCGCCGATGCCGCGCTTGCGGCGGCCATGCCAGCCGGCGATCACGGTGTTGACGATACGGCGGGCCTCGACCAGCAGGTCCGGCACAAGTGAAGCCCGCAACCGGCCGCGGGCGAGCGCGTCGCGCGTCGCAACCGGTGCCTGGACCTCGCCTATTCGACCCATCAGACGCCTTTTGCCAGCTTCGCCACCACGTCGCGCACCGAGGTGCCTTCGGCGCGGGCGGCGAAAGTCAGCGCCATGCGATGCTGCAGCACCGGTTCGGCCAAGGCACGGACGTCGTCGACCGAAGGCGCCAACCTGCCATCATATAGGGCGCGGGCGCGGGCGCACAGGGTCAGCGCCTGACTGGCGCGCGGGCCCGGCCCCCAGGCGACATGCTTGTCGGTCTCGGCATTGCCCTGGCCCGGCCGGGCCGAACGCACCAATTTGAGGATCGCCTCGACGACGCTTTCCGGCACCGGCATGCGGCGGATCAGCGTCTGTATTTCCCTGAGCCTGGCCGGCTGCAGCACGTTGTCGGCCTTTGCCTCGTCGACGCCGGTGGTTTCGAGCAGGATGCGGCGTTCCGCCTCGATTTCCGGATAGAGGATATCGACCTGCATAAGGAAGCGGTCGAGCTGGGCCTCGGGGAGCGGATAGGTGCCTTCCTGCTCCAGCGGGTTCTGCGTGGCCAGCACATGGAAGGGCGAGGGCAGGTCGTGGCGGACGCCGGCGATGGTGACGTGATATTCCTGCATCGCCTGCAGCAGCGCCGACTGCGTGCGCGGCGAGGCGCGGTTGATCTCGTCCGCCATCAGCAATTGCGTGAAGATCGGCCCGGAAATGAAGCGGAAAGAGCGCTTGCCGAACTCGTCCTGTTCCATCACCTCGGAGCCGAGAATGTCCGACGGCATCAGGTCGGGCGTGAACTGGACACGGCGGGAATCGAGGCCAAGCACGATGCCCAACGTCTCCACCAGCTTGGTCTTGGCGAGGCCCGGCACGCCGACCAGCAGCGCATGGCCGCCGGCCAGCAGCGCCACCAGCGTGCGCTCGACGACGGATTCCTGACCGAAGATCACCCGGCCGACCGCATCGCGGACCCTGGAGATGTCGGCCAGCGCCTTTTCGGCTTCCTCGATCATCGCTTTTTCGCTGATCGGGCTTTCCTTGATCATCACGCTCATGCCGCTCGATCCTTGTGGTTGGAGATACCGGCCTGCATTCTCGATGCCGCAGAATGCCGCGATTCGGCCTGACCTGGCGCCTGCAATTGAACTTAAATCACAGACTCGGGCGGACAAGGCTGACAATCGGGAGAACAGTGACTATTTCGTGACCATGGCCGAACGCAGCGAACATCGTGAACAGATCCCGGGCGAGCGGAAGCTGAGCCAACAGAGCCTGACAAGCGCCACCGAGGCTCGCGGCCTGGAGGCGCTGATCTCGCGCGCGGCGCGGGCCGGCAAGGGGCCGGCGCCGGTCGAACGCTGGAATCCGGACTTCTGCGGCGACCTCGACATGGAGATCAAGGCCGACGGCACCTGGTTCTACCTCGGCACGCCGATCGGACGCATGCCGTTGGTGCAGCTTTTTTCCAGCGTGCTGCGCAAGGATGCCGACGGCAAAACCTATCTGGTGACGCCGGTCGAGCGGGTCGGGATACGCGTCGCCGACGCGCCCTTCATCGCCGTCGAGATGAATGTATCCGGGAGCGGGGACGACCAGGTCATCACCTTCCGCACCAATGTCGGCGACGTCGTCGCCGCCGGGCCCGGCCATCCGCTGCGCTTCGTCGACGAGGACGAAACCGGCGGGTTGAAGCCCTATGTGCTGGTGCGCGGGCGGCTGGAAGCCCTGGTGGCGCGGCCGGTGATGTACGAACTGGTCGAGCATGGCGAGGAGATCGACATCGACGGCAAGACGATGTTCTCGGTCCGCTCGGGCGGCGAGGTTTATCCGATCATGCCGGCCGAGAAGCTGAAGCGGCTGAGCGCGTGATGGACCAGGTGACGCCGGCGCCGTTTTCAATTGCGGATTTTCGGGCGCGCGTCGCGGCGCAGGCCGAGGCGCAGCCGGGTGACGATTTCGGCGATCATCGCTTCAATCCCGGCCATCCCAGGCTCGAACGCGTCAAGCCGTTGCGCGACGCGGCGGTGCTGATCCCGGTGATCGACCGCGCCGAGGGCGCCATGGTGCTGCTCACCAAGCGCGCCGAGAAGCTGCGCAGCCATTCCGGCCAGGTGGCTTTTCCGGGCGGCACCATCGACGCGACCGACGAGAGCCCCGAGGCCACCGCCTTGCGCGAGACCTTGGAGGAGATCGGCCTCGGTCGCGACCACGTCGAGATCATCGGCCGCATGCCGGACTATGTCTCGGGCAGCGGCTATCGCATCGTGCCCGTGCTTGCCATCGTGAGGCCGGGTTTTTCGCTGACGCTCAATGCCGACGAGGTGGACGCTGCCTTCGAGGTGCCCTTGAGCTTCCTTATGGACCCGGCCAATCACGCGCGCGACAGCCGCATGTGGAATGAGCTCGAATGGTTCTTCTACGAGATGCCCTATGGCGGCCAGCGCATCTGGGGCGTCACCGCGGGCATCATCCGCACGCTCTATGAAAGGCTTTATGGTTGAGCGCTGAGGCGTCACTCCGGGGCAGGGCTGATTGGCTGGCTGAAAAGCATCTGCAGAAGCTTCTTGCGGCGCTGAAGCAGGGCGGCGAGGAAGCGCGCGTCGCCGGCGGGGCGGTGCGCAATGCGTTGATCGGCCAGCCGGTCGCCGACATCGACATCGCCGCGACCACCGTGCCCGAGGAAACGATCCGACGCGCCGAGACGGCCGGCTTCAAGACGGTGCCGACAGGCGTCGAGCACGGCACGGTCACAGTGATCGCGGGTGGCAAGCCTTATGAGGTGACGACGCTCAGGGCCGATGTCGAGACCGACGGGCGGCGGGCAAAAGTGATCTTCGGCCGCGACTGGGAAGCGGACGCCGAGCGGCGCGACTTCACCATCAACGCGCTCTATGCCGAAGCCGACGGCACGATCGTCGACCTCGTCGGCGGCATCGCCGATATCGAAGCGCGGCGGCTGCGCTTCATCGGCGACGCGGAAGCGCGCATCCGGGAGGATTATCTGCGCATCCTGCGCTTTTTCCGGTTCTTTGCCTGGTATGGCGAGGGACGGCCGGACGCGGAAGGGCTGAAGGCCTGCGCAAGGCTGAAAGACGGGCTTGCCCAGCTTTCCGCCGAACGGGTCTGGTCCGAACTGAAGAAGCTGTTGTCGGCCGAAGATCCGTCGCGCGCCTTGCTTTGGATGCGCCAGGCCGGCGTGCTTTCCGCCGTGCTGCCGGAAAGCGAGAAATGGGGCATCGACGCCATCCATGGCCTGGTCAAGGCCGGGAAAGATCTCGGCTGGGCCGCCGATCCGATGCTGAGGCTGGAGGCGATCGTTCCGCCCGATGCCGTGCGCATGAAGACGCTAGGCGAGCGGCTGCGATTGTCGAACGACGATGCCGACCGTCTGCGGCATTGGGCGCTGACCGTTGCGCCGGATGCCAAGGCGACCGAGACCGAACTGGCCAAGAAACTCTATTACGGCGATCGCGACGGCTATCTCGATCGCATCCGGCTGGCGCTCGCCGCCGCGCGGACGCGCGCCGTCGAGGATAATCAGGCGATGATGGAGGCCGGCGGCTTTTCACGCCTGCTCAATTTCACGCTGAAATGGCAAAAACCGGTGTTTCCGATCAAAGGCGCCGACCTGACCGCGCTTGGCGCCTCGCCGGGGCCGAAGCTCGGCGCCACGCTGAAGAATCTGGAGAAGGAATGGGTCGAGTCGGGCTTCACGCTGGAACGCGGCGCGCTCATGAGACGCGCCGCGCAAGCGCTGGAGATCTGAAAGGCACGGAAACGGCGAACCGCTCTATCTCCTTGTTTTTACGCAATTCCGGACGGAAAACCGTCACATTGTCCTGGAGTGCTTTAGGCGCCTGTCAATGGATCGCCACAGGGGCGAGCGCGCGGGAAAGGCTTGCCTCGCCCTTGCCGTAAATGGACGGGTTGTAATTGGCCAGCGTGTCGGTGCGGGCGGTGTTGAGCAGGTCATTGGTGATCTGCACCGGCGTCGCCTTGGTGAACTTGCTGCCGATGATCGCTGCATAGCCTGAGATGATCGGCGCGGCGAAGGACGTTCCGTAGAGACCGGTCTTGTCACCCTCAACGCCGACCACCAGGAAGTGGCTCTGCACGGCCGGGTTCGAGCCGGCGTAGTCCGAATACCAGGCGAGTTGGGCCTTGTTGGCCGTGGTACCGTTCGTCGACAGCGCGCCGACGAAGATCGCCGTCGGTTTGCCGATCAGGGCGAGGTCGAGATAGTCCTGCTGGCCATCCGTCACCCCGCCGACAGCGACGGAATCGTTGCCGGCCGCCTTCGAGACGATGGCCGAACCCTTGGTGGCGTAGGAGATGATCGAGGACTCCTCCGGAGCCCACCAGATCTGGTTCGGGCTGTAGCCCGCGGTGGTGTACATGCCGTAGCTGAGGTTCAGCACGTTGCGGCCGCTCGCCAGCGAGACGGCCGTGCCGGTGGAGAAATCCTTTGAGCGTATGGTCGCGGCGGGAGCGATCATGCTTGCTTCCTCGCGCGTCCATTCGCCGTGCCGCTGGGTCTGCACGCCGATCCCGAAATTGCCGGAAAAACGCGACGTGCTGCTGAAGTCGTCGACCATTGTGATGGTGACGCCCTTGCCCTTATAGCCGGCTGCCCATGCGGCGCCGACGTCGGGGCTCATCCAGCTCTGAACCGTTTGTGCCGTGCGCGCGACAGGGATCGTCGCGCTCACGCAGATGGAGCCGCCGCCATGGCAGAGCGCAGCCGTCTCGTCCGCGCTGAGAGCCTCCTGTGCCGAGGCAATCGGCGCCCAGAGGAGGGCAAAGGCGGCTGCAACGCCCAACTTCATTCCCCGGTTCAACGGGAACCGGGACGGGCGCGAATTCGGGCACGAGATGATGTTCATTTGCGGCTCCTGCGATCAGAAAGTGAGACGGTAATTCAACCAGAGATGCATGGTCTCAGGCTTGGCGCTGACCAGGTATTTCAAGGTTTCCTCAGGCGCCGTCACGCCGGCCGCGAGCCGGCAATTGACGCTGTAGGTGCCAAGGTCGCCATAGTCGGCTTGGCAGGGCTTTTCAGTGAGGCCGCCGCCGATGGTCGAGGTGACCGACAGCGACAGGGTGCTGTTCGGGTTGGGGTGGATCTGGGTAAGAAAGCCAAGCTTCAGGCTGGGCTCGATGCGGTATTTCTCGGCCTGCTCGCCTGTGCCGAATCCCCAGAGAATGCCAGTATCGGGCGTGATCTGGGTGAGAAGGTCCACATGCATGTCGACCCAGTTGGCACTGTACCAGTGGTTGAACGACACCCAACTGCCGCTCTGCAACTCGTAGCCGCCGTTGCCGAGGCCCCTGGCCTTGTCGCTGAGTGGGGAACCCTGATGGATATCGACGAGCGAGGTCGTCCATTCCTGGGCGGCCGCCGCGGAGGCAAAGAGGAAGGCGCACGACAGGAGCGCCGCCGCGCTGAGACCCGCTCCGATGTTGGACCGCTCGCGCATGCGCGCAGCACCTCGCCCCACCATTCCGGACAGCGCCTTGACGGCGAAGGCTCCTCGGGCAGCCTCTTTGGCCGGATCATGAGTTGGAGAGTTGCACGCGCAGCGTTACCGCAAGGTTATCCAAGCCGCTACGAATATAAGAATTTGCTTGAATTATGCGGAAATATTTCTGCCGGCGACCCCAGCGATCGCCGGCGGAAAATTGGCATGGACGCAAGCGCGCTTCCTCCTGCGTGCCGGCCCGTGCGATCGAATTCCTGACGTTGGCCGCTCAGGCGGCGTCGCGAACCTTCTGGATGCGCGAGCGGATCGCCTCGATCATCGTCTCGCGGATGATTGTTTCGCCATGCGTCTCGCGCATATGCTCGACGGCGCGGCGCATGACCTCGGCTTCCTCCTCGGCGCGCGTGTGCCAGTCGCAGCCAGGAACCAGCGATCCGCATTGAAATTCCTTCATGATTCTTCCTTTCCTAGAGCGTTACGCAATTCCTGGCGGAAAACCGTGTCACACTTTTCCCGGAATTGCTCCGGCGCGGGGTGGTTCGGCCTTGGCCGCCCGCCCCTGGTATTTTGTCTTGGCGGTCCGGGAGGGAACGGCGCGCCTCTTCCCGTTGCTCTGCCGGAATACCATAACACGCGTCGGCCGGTTCGGTTGCATTGAAAGTGCCCTTGTCCCGGATCGGAAAGGAAAGGCGGAGCAATATGCCCCGCCTTTCCTGCTGCCTGAGAGCTGGACCTTCGGAGCAAGGCCGTTACTTCATGATCTTGACGGCCTCGGCGATCTTGTTCTTGCCGCTCATGTCCCAGGACACGCGGACTTTCTCGCCGGCCTGAATGCCTGGATCCTTGAAGGCCTTGGAGAGCTTGAATGTCGATCCATCATCCAGAACAAGGCTCATGGCCGTTCCGTCAAAGCTCTTCACCGTTCCCGTGGTGTGCTTGACCGCCGCGAACGCGGCGCCACCCGAGGCGAGAAAGGCGGCCGTTGCCGCCGTCACGATAAGCTTGCGCATGGCATGCTCTCCTGGAATGTGGGCGTCCGCTTGGTAAGGCGCCCGCATTGGTCAGGGCCGTCAAGACGCGTCGAGTCACGGCCGCGGGAGCGATCATCGCCACCTCTGCCGCCGGCGCTTCCCGACCCGGCGATCTTAAATAGCTCAATTTTTTCAAAAGGATATTAGACGAAAAAGATATTGCTGCTGCCACATTGGCTGCCAAGATTCGGCGAATGGGACAGCAATGCGGCCATCGCCGCGCTCACTGGATCGTTACGGCCATTTTACCTCGGGCGGCAGGCTGGACAGGATCGAGGCGACATTGCCGCCGGTCTTCAGGCCGAAGATGGTGCCGCGATCGTGAAGCAAGTTGAATTCGACGTAGCGGCCACGCCGGATCAGCTGTTCGTCGCGCTCGGCATCGGTCCAGTTCTGGTTGAAGTTGCCCCGCACAAGATGGGCATAGACGACGAGGAAGGAGCGGCCGACGTCCTGGACGAAATTCAGATCGGCGTTCCAGCCGCCCTTGTCCTCGTCCGAATGCAGCCAGTCGAAGAAGATGCCGCCGATGCCGCGCGGCTCGTTGCGGTGCGGCAGGAAGAAATACTCGTCGCACCAGGCTTTGAATTTCGGGTAGTCGGCGACGGCGGCGTTCTTCTCGCAGGCGAACTGCATGGCGCGATGGAAGGCGATCGTGTCGGGATCGTCCTGGACGCGGCGGCGGTCGAGTACCGGCGTCAGATCGGCGCCGCCGCCGAACCACTGGCGCGTGGTGACGACCATGCGCGTGTTCATGTGCACGGCCGGGACGTTGGGGTTCCATGGATGCGCGATCAGCGAGATGCCGCTTGCCCAGAAGCGCGGATCTTCCTCGGCGCCGGGGATCTGCTTCCTGAACTCCGGCGAGAATTCGCCATGGACGGTCGAGGTGTGCACGCCGACCTTCTCGAACACGCGGCCACGCATCATCGACATGGTGCCGCCACCACCTTTGCCTTCGTCGCGCTCCCAGGGCGTCTTCTCGAAACGGCCGGGTGACCATGAGGACAGCGGTCCCTGAAGCTCCTGCTCGAGCTGCTCGAAGGTGGCGCAGATGCGCTCGCGCAGCGCTTCGAACCAGAGGCGGGCCTTCATCTTCTTCTGCTCGATGTCGGCCGGCAGCCCCACCGGAAGGTCAGGTCGTTCCAAATCCATCTCCAGTCACAGGCGCTTGCCTGACAAATGACTCGTTTTTTCCGCCCGCGATCCCTAATCTCTTAAAGGCAAGGGTCAAGTCCTGTCTGACCCAGGTGCAAAGGAGTTCCTTCGTGCGCACCCCGGCAAGACCGCCGCTGGATGGCTTGAAGAAGAGGCTGGAGCGCTCGCGCGCCGAGCGCGCAAACCTGCCGCGCGACGGTTTCCTGCGCGAGACCTTCGTGCTGCCGCGGCCGGCGGCGCGCCTCAAGGCCAAGGAATGGTTCGAGCGCTTCCCCAAGCAGGCTTATTGGACCGAGATCGAAAGCTGGTTCGAACGTCCGGGCGACGTGATCGAGTTCACCATGCGGCGGCTGCCGGCGGCGGATTAGGATTTCCTCGCCCCGTTTACGGGGAGAGAGGGTGCCGGTAGGCAGGTGAGGGGCGGCGCCGGCCTGTGAGGTTATCGCGTAGCCAGACGATAGTTTTTGGCGCCGCCCGGGGGTGCTGCCAATGGCCGAAGTCAGCGCTGCCCCTCATCCGCCCTTCGGGCACCTTCTCCCCGTGAACGGGGAGAAGGAAGAACCAGCCGCCTCGCCCCCGTACCCTCCCGGGCCAGCCGGTCTTCCTTGTTTCTCAGCGGACACTTGTCGATCGACATGCAGCCGCAACCAATGCAGTCGGTCAGGCCATCGCGCAATTTCTTGAGTTGGGCGATTTTCTGGTCGAGGTCGTCGCGCCAGGCTGTCGAAAGCAGGTGCCAGTCCTCGCGGTTCGGCGTGCGCTCTTCGGGCAGGGACTGGAACGCCCGGGCGATGTCGGCAAGCGAGATGCCGACCTCCTGAGCGACGCGGATGATCGCCACGCGCCTGAGCACATCGCGGCCGTAGCGCCGCTGGTTGCCGGACGTGCGATGGCTGCGGATCAGCCCGCGCGCCTCGTAGAAATGCAGCGCCGACACCGCAACGCCGCTGCGCATCGCCACCTGGCCGACCGTCAATTCCCTCACCGGAGCCATCTTCGAATTCCCGCTTGACCTCAAGTTAAGTTGAGCTTGTAGCCAGGAAAAATCGATAGGGCAACCGCAGGAGAAGGCGATGTGCGCCTGGGTGAGAATGACGGCGGAAGGGGTGGCGGTTCGGGATGGCGTGGAAGCGCAAAGATTATTTTCCGAGCTGGCGGAGCGCTTCGCCCGCGACCATGGCGACCGAAAGCGCGACATTGATGCTGCGCGCGCCCGGCCGCATCGGAATGGTCAGTCGCGCATCCGCCGCGTGGTGGACCTCTTCCGTCACGCCCGCGGATTCGCGACCGAACAGAAGAATGTCGCCGGCGGCGAAAGCGAAATCGGTATAAGCGGTCGCGGCCTTGGTGGTGAGCAGCACAAGGCGGCGCGCATGCGCCTTTCGCCATTCCTCGAAGGCGTGCCAGTCGGCATGGCGGGAGAGCGCCGCCATTTCGAGGTAATCCATGCCGGCCCGTTTCAGCGCCCGGTCGGAGAGCGGGAAACCAGCCGGCTCGATGATATCGACGCCGATCTCGAGGCAGGCGGCGAAGCGCAGGATTGTCCCGGTGTTGCCGGCGATATCCGGCTGGTAGAGCGCGATGCGCAGACGATCGTTCATTTCCGCATCCTGCTAATAAGTGGCAGATCGGCCACAGGCATCTCCGGCTTTCGGCGATTTCTGGGCTGGCGGGTGGCCATTTTCTGCGAAGTCGAGTATATGCCCACCATCGTCAACCCGAACCGAACGGAGGGGAACACATGATGACCATGCACTTCCAGCTCCTCTCCGGGCAGCTCCCATCCGGGGCTCGCGTATGCCCGCCGGCGGTTTCGGTACGACGATTCTTCTGACACTTTAAGTCCTCATCGCACCGATTCCCGCCGAACCCAATTTTCGGCCTTCGAAGGAATCTTGCGATGTTTTTCAAACTGCCAAAGGGGCGCCGCGCCCCCGCCGAACGTGTCGAGGCTGACGCTCGTCGTCTGGTCCCGACCGATTCTGTCCGCGCCTTCGGCCGAATGCCGGTGGTCGAGGCCGCATCACCCTTTTTAACGCATTTGCATATGGAGGACGGACCAATGTTCGATCCCTACAAGATACCAGGCTCAAGAAGCCTGCATGAGCGCAAGGTGGCGACCTGGGCGCTGCTGATCGGCGAGACCTATTCGTCGGCGGTGCATGCCGAGGAACGGCGCAGGCCGCATCGCGGCATGCTGCCGGACGTCGATTTCTCGCGCGCGGTGCCCGACCACAGCCGGCCCACGCTGGTGCGGCGGATCATCCGCCTGATCCGGCCGGGCGACAGGAATCGGGCAGGCTCTTTGTCGGCAAGTTCGGGGCCGTCAGGATCGTCGAACGAACCTGTCGGCGAAATGCCGGCGAAACCCTATATTGCGAGCAGCAGGGCCGGCGACACGGATGATTCCGTGTCGCCGGCCCGCAATGCCGCGCGGCTGCAAAACCTACCCTATCAATCCCGCGCCGCGTGAGCGCGCACAGCATCGTGAGTGCCGGAATGTTCCGCTGGTTTGAAAACAGGCTCAATCCCTTCCCGGCTGCGGAGCCGGTCGAGCCGCCGAAGACGCTGATCGCGTTCTGCGTGCATTATACACGCGGCGCCTGGCCCTATATCATCCTCGATGCGGTGCTGGTGACGGCGATCGCTTTCACCGAAGTCTGGATGTTCGGCTTCCTTGGCCGCATCGTCGACTGGCTGTCGGCGCAGAACCGCGAAACCTTTCTGCAGACTGAGCACTGGAAGCTCGCCGGCATGGCTTTCGTCGTGCTGTTCGCGCTGCCGGGCACGGTCTGGCTGCATTCGCTGCTCAACCAGCAGACGCTGATGGGCAACTATCCCATGCGCATCCGCTGGCAGGTGCATCGCTATCTGCTCAAGCAGTCGATGGCCTTCTACCAGGACGAGTTCGCCGGCCGCATCGCCACCAAGCTGATGCAGACGGCGCTCGCTGTGCGCGAATGCGTGATCAAGCTGATCGACGTCTTGAACTACGTCATCGTCTATTTCCTCGGCATGCTGTTCATCGTCGGCTCGGCCGACTGGCGGCTGGCGGCGCCGCTTGCCGTCTGGCTGGTCGGCTATGTTGGGCTTTTGCGCTTTTTCATCCCGCGGCTGGGCAGGGTCGGCGAGGAGCAGGCCAATGCGCGCTCGACCATGACCGGGCGCGTCGTCGACAGCTACACCAACATCCAGACGGTGAAGCTGTTTTCGCATGCGCGGCGCGAGGCGACTTTCGCCAGGGAAGGCATGGCGAGCTTCCTCGACACCGTCTATCGCTCGATGCGGCTGGTGACGGTGCTGTACGGACTGCTCTACATCCTGAACTCGCTGCTTCTGTTTTCGGTGACGGCAATCTCGCTCTGGCTGTGGTTGGGCGAGGCGGTGACGATCGGCGCCGTCGCCGTGGTCATCGGCCTGGTGCTGCGCATGTGGGGCATGTCGCAGTGGATCATGTGGGAGATGTCCGGGCTGTTCGAGAATATCGGCACGGTGCAGGATGGCATCCAGTCGATCTCGCTGCCGCGCCTGGTCGAAGACAGGCCGGGCGCGAAGGACATCGCCGTCAGCCGGGGTGAAATCCGCTTCGAGGACATCCGCTTCCATTACGGCAAGCAGAAGGGCGTCATCGAGAACCTGTCGCTCACCGTGAAGCCCGGCGAGAAGGTCGGCATCGTCGGACGCTCCGGCGCCGGCAAGTCGACGCTGGTCAACCTGCTGCTGCGTTTCTACGACCTGGAAAGCGGCAGGATCCTCGTCGACGGCCAGGAGATCGCGGCCGTCACGCAGGATTCGCTGCGCGCGCAGATCGGCATGGTGACGCAGGACACCTCGCTGCTGCACCGCTCGGTGAAGGAGAACATCCTTTACGGCCGGCCCGATGCGACCGACGAGATGCTGATCGAGGCGGCGCGCCGGGCGGAGGCGCTCAATTTCATCGGCGGGCTTTCGGACCACAACGGCCGCAAGGGATTCGACGCCCATGTCGGTGACCGGGGCGTCAAACTGTCCGGCGGTCAGCGGCAGCGCATCGCGATCGCCCGCGTCATGCTGAAAGACGCGCCGATCCTGATCCTCGACGAGGCGACCTCGGCGCTCGATTCGGAAGCCGAGGCGGCGATCCAGGAGAACCTCTACAAGCTGATGCAGGGCAAGACCGTGATTGCCATCGCGCATCGGCTGTCGACGATTGCGGCGATGGACAGGCTCGTCGTCATGGACAAGGGCCGCATCATCGAGGAAGGCTCGCATGAGGAACTCGTCGCCAAGGGCGGGCTTTACGCGCAGCTCTGGCAACGCCAGTCGGGCGGCTTCCTGCTCGATGACGCGCCGGCCGACGCCAAAGCGCCTCAATCCGAGTTGGCGGCGGAGTGACGCGATCGCAGCAATTCCAGGAAAAGCGCGTAGCGGTTTTCTGTCTGGAATTGCGCAGGAACAAAGACTTGGAGCGCCCGACGGCTCCGTCGGGCCGCTCCGGCATCAAGGTTACGGGCGATTGCCGGGAATCGATCCCGGGCGTAACCACGACCTGGTCAGAGGCTGGCGGCGACCAAATCAGGCGCCGGCGGGTTTCCGGCGCCTATGAGAGAAAAATGCTCGACCGCATCTTCACCTGGTTCGAAAGCCGTTATTCGCCGGTGGCGCTGGCCGACGACAGGCAGCCGCCAATGGGGCTTTGGCGCTTCTACTGGTATTTCATAAGGCAGTTTCGTACCGCCTATTGGCTGCGCATCGTCATCGTTGCGGTCGCGGCAATCGTGGACGCGATGCTGCCGATTTTCGTCGGCTTGATCGTGGGCCTGCTCTCCAGCACCAGGCCGGGCGAATTCTTCGCCGCGCACGGGCCGCTGCTCATGCTGATGGCGTTCGTCGTGCTGCTGCGCCCGTTGTCGATGGTCATCGACGCGCTGATCCGCAACCATGCCATCGCACCGAACCTCATCGACCTCATCCGTTGGCAAAGCCATTGGCATGTCGTGCGCCAGGACTGGTCGTTCTTCCAGAACGACTTCGCGGGCCGCATCGGAACCAAGGTCATGCAGAGCGGCGATTCAATGGAGATGAGCGTGAACCTCACCGTCGACGCCGTTTGGTATGCGCTGGTCTTCGTCGCGGTCGCCATCGTCGTGCTGGCGCGGCTCGACCCGCTGTTGCTGGCCGTGGTGGCGGTGTGGCTGGTGTTCTATTGCCTGATCTTCTGGTCGGCGATGCCCAGGATCACGCAACGCTCGTCCCAACTGTCGGAGCGGTGGTCGCAGGTGAGCGGCCGCATGGTCGACAGCTACACCAACATCCTGACGCTCAAGACGTTCTCGACCGGCGAGCACGAAGACAAATATGTCTCCGAGGCGGTGGTCGAGCACGCCGATACGTTCTACCAGCTGATGCGCGTTTTCACGCTGATGTGGTCGGCCCTGTTCATCCTCAACGCGGCGCTGCTTATCGCGGTGAGCTGGCTCGCGCTCGCCGGCTGGAACGCCGGCGCCATGACCACCGCGGCCGTGGCGACCGCGATACCGTTCGCGCTGCAGATCGCCAACATCTCCGGCAGGATCCTCGATGTCGGCGCCAACGTTTTCCGGCAGATCGGCGTCGCCAGCAATTCGATGACGACGATCGCGCGGCCGATCGTGATGCAAGACCGGCCCGACGCGCCGGCCCTCGTCGTGACCGCCGGCGGCATCGAGTTCGACCGGGTGAACTTCAACTACTGGCGCAAGGACGGCAAAGGCGGCGTCATCGACAATCTGTCGCTGAAGATCGCGCCGGGCGAGCGGGTCGGCCTGATCGGCCGTTCCGGGGCCGGCAAGTCGACGCTGGTCAATCTCGTGCTCAGGCTGTTCGACGTGCAGGACGGCAAGGTGCTGATCGACGGGCAGGATATCCGCAACGTCTCGCAGGAAAGCGTTCGCGCGGCGATCGGCTTCGTCAACCAGGACACCTCGCTCTTGCACCGGTCGGTTCGCGAGAACCTCAAATATGGGCGCCAGTCGGCCAGCGACGAGGCGATGTTCAGCGCCGCCAAGGCCGCCCAGATCGACGATGTGATCGCGGGGCTGACCGATCCGCATGGGCAGAGCGGCTATGAGGCGCTTGTCGGCGAGCGCGGCGTGAAGCTGTCCGGCGGCCAGCGGCAACGCATCGCAATCGCCCGCGTTATGCTGAAGGACGCACCGATCCTGATCCTCGACGAGGCTACGTCCGCGCTCGATTCGGAAGTGGAGGCCGCCATCCAGGAGAACCTCTACAAGCTGATGCAGGGCAAGACCGTCATCGCCATAGCCCACCGGCTGTCCACCATCGCGGCGATGGACCGGCTCGTCGTCATGGACAAGGGCCGCATCGTCGAGGACGGCTCGCATGAGGCGCTGATCGCCAAGGGCGGGCTCTACGCCCAGCTCTGGCGGCGCCAGTCTGGTGGATTCCTGCTGGAGGAGAAACCGGTCGCCGACGATCTGCCGACGAAAGGTGAAGCCGCCGAATGATGCAAGCCATCTATCGCTGGTTCGAGCACTGGGTCTACCCGTTCCGCGAGCCCGCGAATCTGCGGCCGCCCGCCGGCGTCGGCGGCTTCCTCTGGCACTATGTCGGACAGGCGAAGCTTGCCTTCTTCGCCATGCTGATCATCGGCGGCATCGCGCCGCTGGTCGAGGCAGGCCTGTTCTATTTCGTCGGCAGGCTGGTCGACATCCTCGACCAGCTGCCCGGCGAGCGCAGCTGGCAGGCGCTTTGGACCGCCGCCGGCCCCGAGCTCCTGTTCATGGGCGCGGTGGTGCTCGTCATCCGCACGGCGATCGTCGGCCTGTCGGCGCTGGTCGACGAGCAGACAATCACGCCCGGTTTCTACAATCTGGTGCGCTGGCAGGCGCACCGGCACGTCTCCCGGCAGTCCTACGCCTTCTTCCAGAACGATTTCGCCGGGCGCATCGCGACAAAGGTCTGGCAGGCCGGGCAGGCGACGGGCGACCTGATGGAAAGCTTCATCGAGGTGGTCTGGTTCATGATCGTCTATACGGTAACCACACTGGCGCTGGTCGCTGGGCTGGATCTGCGGCTGGCGGTCATGGTGGTGGTGTGGATCGCCGCGTTCGGCTGGCTGGCAAAACTCTACCTGCCGGCGATCCGCAAGCATGCCGAGGCGACCGCCGAGGCCGGCTCGATGATCACCGGCCGCATCGTCGATTCCTATTCCAACGTGCAGACGCTGAAGCTGTTTTCGGCCGATGGCGACGACCGCTACATCCGTAGCGGCTTCGACATCTATCTCGACGCGCTGCGGCCGTTCACGCGCCGGCTGACCGGCGTGCGCATGGCGCTGACCATGCTCTCCGGCGTCATGATCACGGCGATCGCTGCCTTCGCCGTCTATCTGTGGGTCGAAGGCTCGATCACGGTCGGCGCCGTCGCCTTCACACTGTCGCTGGTGCTGAGGCTCAACATGCTGCTCGGCCGGCTGATGATGCAGCTCAACGGCATCCTGCGGAATCTCGGCGTGCTGGAGAATTCGAAGGCGTTGATCTCGCAGCCGCTCGGCCTGACCGACGCGCCGGACGCCAGGGAGCTGGTCGTCACCGGCGGCCGCATCGACGTCAGCAACGTCATTTTCCACTACGGCAAGGGGGCAGGCGTTCTCGACGGCATCGACCTCGCCGTTCGTCCGGGCGAGAAGGTCGGCCTTGTCGGCCCGTCCGGCGCGGGCAAGACGACGTTGGCAAACCTGATCCTGCGCCTTTACGACCTCGAAGGCGGCCGGATCCTGATCGACGGCCAGGATATCGCGCATGTGACGCAGAACTCGCTGCGCGGCAATATCGGCGTCGTCAGCCAGGACACCGCGCTGTTCCACCGCTCGCTGCGCGACAACATCAAGCTCGGCATGCCGGACGCCACCGACGCGCAAGTGATTGCGGCGGCGAAAAAGGCCGAAGCGCACGACTTCATCCTGGGACTGCGCGACACCAGAGGTCGCGCCGGCTACGAGGCCTATGTCGGCGAGCGCGGCGTGAAGCTCTCCGGCGGGCAACGGCAGCGCGTGGCGATCGCACGTGTCTTCCTCAAGGACGCGCCGATCCTCATCCTGGACGAGGCGACCTCGGCGCTCGATTCGGACATCGAGGCGGCGATCCAGGAGAACCTGACCAGGCTGATGGAAAACAAGACCGTGATCGCCATCGCGCACCGGCTCTCCACCATCGCGGCACTTGACCGGCTGGTGGTGCTCGACGGCGGCCGCATCGTCGAACAGGGCACGCATGATGAGCTGGTGGCGCTCGACGGGCTCTATGCGCGGCTCTGGAAACGGCAGTCCGGCGGTTTCCTGTTCAACGAGGAAAGCGCGCTGGAAGAGACGCGGCCGGCGGAGTAGAACGGCGTCATGTCGGTACGCATGCCCACCAATTTCGGACGGTCAGGCGCGCAGGAAAGCGCGCTCGACCTGCTCGGCCACGAAATCCTCGCCGAAAAGGCCGCCGCCCTCGGCCGCGCCGGTCAGCGTGTCGAGGAGACCCTGGCGAAGTTGCGCGACCATGGCGAGGGCGAGCATCGCAACCGGCTGCTCAAGGAAGCCGCCGCGGCCGTCCATGCCTACTTCATTCAGCGCGAGCTTTGCGGCTTGCGCAAGCACGATGCGGTGATCCGCGAATACGATATTCCCAGAGCCGTGCTGGTCAGGCTGGGCGCCAGTTAGGCGCTCTTTGGTTTGACCATAATCTTTCCCGAAAACCGGTTCCCACTTTTCGGGATTATGGCCTATTCCAGCCACCCGGTGATGAAGTGGCCGTTCTCGTGAATGTCGGTGCTTTCGAGCGGACCGGGGCCGAGATTGGTGAATTTGTGTGGCGTGCCGGGCGGCACGATCAGGATCTGGCCGGCCGTGGCCGTGATCTCCCGGTCGCCGATCGTGAAAAGACCAGTGCCGGACCGGATGACGAAGATCTCGGCGTAGGGATGCTTGTGCAGGCGCGGGCCGCCGCCGATCTTTTCCTGATAGTTGAAGATCAGGCAGGAATTGGCGCCGAACTGGCCGCATTGCAACTCGCCTTTCCACAGGTCGGGAGATTCGGCCCAGCTGTCGCGTTCAATGACATGCGCCATGGCCTCTACCCTTTCGCCGGTATCCAGGGATTGAACAACCTCACGCCGGTGCCTTCGAAGTCCTTGGTATTGCGGGTCACGATCGTCATGTTGTTGACCAGCGCCGTGGCAGCGATATAGGCGTCGCGGTCAGGCTTTGGATCCGGGACGTGGAGCGGCGCACAACGCAGCACGACGGCGAGATCCACCGGCAGTATGCGCTCCGCGATTTCAGCGACCAACCTATCCACCCAGGCGCGCAGAATCACTCCCTTCTTCTCGTCTTTTCGCTCCGCTTTCAGGGCGCCGATCTGGGCTTCGAGGATGCTGACGGCCGAGACATAGAACTCTACCGGACTTCGGCTTTCCGCCCAGGCCAGAACGTTCGGATCGCATCGGTCTCTTCGCCTGAGCTCGGAGATGACATTGGTATCGAGCAGATACATCAGTCGAACTTGGCTGGGCGGAGGGACATGCTCTTGAGTTCCGGTATGTCGAAATCGAAATCCGCTTCCGGGCGATCATCGGCAATCGCATCCGCGAGACTTCTATGTTTCTCCGGCTTGCCCTGGGCTTTCAGTTTCTCATATTCCTCCATCGACATCAGCACATGCGAGGACTTGCCGCGGTCGGTGATGATGACTGGCCCGTTCCTGGCTGCCCGCTTGGCGCGCGCCGTATCCTGGTTGAATTCACGGCTCGACATGAAGGTTGTCGTCTTGGTCGAGATGTTCATTTCAGCACCTCCATCCTGGAGATGTAGATATATTGCTACATCCGGCCAGTCCCGTCAAATTTCCGCCTATGCTGGACACCCGCGACAATCTGCCCTTGTGGCCTCACCCCGCTGGACAAAAACGGGCCGCACGCATAAACCGAAAATCCAAATGCCGGAGGAATTCGCTAGCCTGTTCGCCATGCGCTGTCGGGCAGGTGCGATTGAGCGGGGACAAGGCTCGGCCTCCGGTTAGGAAGAGGCGAAAGGATCAGGCACCCGTGAGCGCAACCGACATCCACGATCCCAACCGTCGCGATTTTCTCTACGTTGCCACCGGCATGGCCGCCGTTGTCGGCGCCGGAGCCGTCGCGTGGCCGTTCATCGACCAGATGCGTCCCGACGCCTCGACGCTGGCGCTGGCCTCGGTCGAGGTCGATGTCTCCTCGCTGCAGCCGGGTTCTTCGCTGATCGTCAAATGGCGCGGCAAGCCGGTGGTGGTGCGCAACCGCACCGAGAAGGAAATGAAGGACGGCGAAGCCGTCAATCTCGCCGATCTCAAGGACCCGATCGCGCGCAACGCCAACCTCCCGGCCGACGCGCCGGCGACCGACGCCAACCGCACCACGCCCGGCAAGGAAGCCTGGATGGTGATGGTGCAGGTCTGCACCCATCTCGGCTGCATCCCGCTCGGCCAGGAAGGCGATTTCGGCGGCTGGTTCTGCCCGTGCCATGGTTCGCAATACGACACCGCCGGCCGCATCCGCAAAGGCCCGGCGCCGGAGAACATGGCGATTCCGGTATTCAAGTTCATTTCCGACACCAAGATCCTTATCGGTTGAGGCAGGGGACATTTCGATGAGCGAGGGACACTCGACCTATACGCCCAAGACCGGTATCGAGCGCTGGTTCGACGCCCGCATGCCGCTGCCGCGGCTGATCTATGACAGCTTCGTCGCCTATCCGGTGCCGCGCAACCTGAACTACATGTGGACGTTCGGCGGCATCCTGTCGATCATGCTGGCCTCGCAGATCCTGACCGGCATCGTGCTGGCGATGCACTACACGTCCGACACCAATCTCGCCTTCGATTCGGTCGAGAAGATCATGCGCGACGTGAATTCGGGATGGCTGCTGCGCTATCTCCATTCGAACGGCGCCTCGTTCTTCTTCGTCGCCGTCTACATCCACATCTTCCGCGGCCTGTTCTATGGTTCCTACAAGGCGCCGCGCGAGCTGCTGTGGATCCTGGGCTGCATCATCTACCTGCTGATGATGGCCACCGGTTTCATGGGCTATGTGCTGCCCTGGGGGCAGATGAGCTTCTGGGGCGCCACCGTCATCACCGGCTTCTTCAGCGCCATCCCGCTGGTCGGCAACTGGATCCAGCAGCTTTTGCTCGGCGGCTTCGCCGTCGACGACCCGACGCTGAACCGCTTCTTCGCGCTGCATTACCTGCTGCCGTTCATGATCGCCGGCGTCGTCGTCCTGCACATCTGGGCGTTGCATGTCGTTGGCCAGTCGAACCCGACCGGCATCGAGGTCAAGTCGAAGACCGACACCGTCGCCTTCACGCCCTACGCCACCATCAAGGACGCGTTCGGCATGATCGTGTTCCTGTTCTTCTTCGCGTATTTCGTCTTCTATCTGCCGAACTATCTCGGCCACCCGGACAACTACACGGTCGCCAATCCGCTGAAGACGCCGGCCCATATCGTTCCGGAATGGTACTTCCTCCCGTTCTACGCGATCCTGCGCGCCATCACCTTCAACATCGGCCCGATCAACTCCAAGCTCGGCGGCGTGCTGTGCATGTTCGGCGCCATCGCCATGCTGTTCCTGGTGCCGTGGCTCGACACCTCCAAGGTGCGCTCGGCGGTCTACCGTCCGTGGTACAAGCTGTTCTTCTGGCTGTTCGTCGCCGACGCCATCTTGCTCGGTTGGCTGGGCTCGCAGCCGGCGGAAGGCTCTTACGTGTTCATGGCGCAGATGGCGACTTTGTTCTACTTCGCCTTCTTCCTGGTGATCATGCCGGTGCTCGGCCTGATCGAGACGCCGCGCAGGCTGCCGAACTCGATCACCGAGGCGGTGCTGGAGAAGAACAAGGGCGGCAGCGGACATCCGGCAGGCGCGACCGCCGCGCCGGAAACCAAAGGCTGAGGATCTGAGGGGATTTGGGTATGAAGAAGATTCTCACCTCGCTGGCGCTGCTCGGCCTGGTGGCCACGGGCACTTGGATGTCAAGTGCCGGGGCCATCGCCGCGGAAGAGCAGAACCCGGCCGCTCCGACGCATTTCCCGATCAACGAGCCGAAGGAAATGAGCTGGAGCTTCGCCGGCCCGTTCGGCACCTACGACAAGGCGCAGCTGCAGCGCGGCCTCAAGGTCTACAAGGAAGTCTGCTCGGCCTGCCATTCGATGAACCTGGTGGCCTTCCGCACGCTGGAAGGGCTCGGCTATTCGGACGCGCAGATCAAGACGCTCGCCGCCGAATACACCATTCATGACGGCCCGAACGATGCCGGCGACATGTTCGACCGCCCCGGCAAGCCGTCGGACCACTTCCCGGCGCCGTTCCCGAACGAACAGGCCGCGGCATCCGCCAATGGCGGCGCCGCTCCGCCGGACATGTCGCTGCTCGCCAAGGCGCGCGGTGTCGAGCGCGGCTTCCCGCGCTTCATCTTCGATATCTTCACCCAATATGCGCAGGGCGGCCCGGATTACATCCACTCGCTGCTCACCGGCTACGACCAGACGCCGCCGGCCGGCATGGTGATCCCGGAAGGCACGCACTACAATCCGTACTTCCTGTCCGGCGTGTCGCTGAAGATGCCGAAGCCGCTCTCGGACGGCCAGGTGACCTATGACGACGGCTCGCCGCAGACCGTCGACCAGTATGCCCGCGACGTCTCGGCCTTCCTGATGTTTGTCGCCGAGCCGCATCTGGAGGACCGCAAGAAGACCGGCTTCCGCGTCATGGTCTTCCTGCTGCTCTTCGGCGCGCTGGTGTACATGACCAAGCGCAGGGTATGGGCAGACGTCGCGCATTGAGGCGCGATAAAAGCGAAAAGCTAGAAGGGCGCCCCTGAGGCGCCCTTTTCGTATTTCGAGATCGCTTGATCCGGCCATGTCACATGGCCGTCATTGCGCGTGGCGATCCTGTCTTGCCCCTACTTCAAAGGATCCTACCCATGAAAAGATTCGCATCGCTCGCGGCAGGTTTCCTGCTGCTTGTCACCGGACATGTCGCCCATGCCGACGAGGCGCAGCCCTTCGTCACCAACAAGGACATCGATCTGACGATGATCCTGCCTCCGCCGCCCGCCAACGATTCGGCTGAGACCAAGGCTGAACTCGGCGAGGTGCTGACCCTTCAGGTGACGCGCACGCCGGAAATGGAAAAGCGCGCCATCGGCGATGCCGAAGAGAATGTGTGGCGATTCGCGGATGTCATGGGACCGAAGTTCAGTAAGGAAACGCTGCCGAAATTCAGCGCCTTCTTCGATCGCGTCGTGGCCACCGAAGGCGCGGTCGTCGATCCGGCCAAGGATGTCTGGAAACGTCCGCGCCCGCATCAGCTCAGCGATCTGGTCAAGCCGGTCGTGAAGCTGTCGAACTCCGGCTCCTGGCCGTCTGGCCACGCGACGGTCGGCACGATGATGGGCATCATCCTTGCCGACATGGTGCCGGAGAAGCGGGCAGAGATCATGGCGCGCGCGGCCGAATTTGCCCATAACCGCGTGGTCGGCGGCATTCACTATCCCTCCGATATCGAGATGGGCAAGATTTCCGGCAGCGTGATCGCCGCGGTCCTGCTCAACCGTCCCGATTTCAAGGCCGAGTACGAAGTCGCGCGCTCCGAACTGCGCTCGGACCTAGGCATGTAGCCGCACGGTAGCGCCTGCTTTTCGAAGGGCGCCTTCGCGGGCGCCCTTTCCTTATGGCCGCGACCGGTCGGCGCCGATCCTTTGCCGGATGTGCTTGTCTCTGGCGCGACATCGCGGTAGCCCTTGTCGGTCGCGTCGGGCAGCAATGGCCGACGCCGTCAAATCCGACAGCCGGACATGCGGAAAGCCTCGATGAAATCCTCCCTCGAAGACACGCTGCTTGCGGCTATCCGCACCATTCCGGACTATCCGAAGCCCGGTATCCTGTTTCGCGACATCACCACGCTGCTTGGCGACGCGCGCGCCTTCCGCCGTGCCATCGACGAGCTGGTGCATCCTTATGCCGGGCTGAAGATCGACAAGATCGCGGGCATCGAGGCACGTGGCTTCATCCTCGGCGGCGCCGTTGCGCACCAGTTGTCGGCGGGCTTCGTGCCGATCCGCAAGAAGGGCAAGCTGCCTTACGAGACGGTGCGCGTGGCCTACAGCCTCGAATACGGGCTGGACGAGATGGAGATGCACAAGGACGGCGTCTCGCCGGGCGAGAAGGTGATCGTGGTCGACGACCTGATCGCCACCGGCGGCACGGCGGAAGCGGCGGTGAAGCTGCTCAGGCAGATCGGCGCCGACATCGTCGCCGCATGCTTCGTCATCGACCTGCCGGACCTCGGCGGCCGCCGGAAGCTGGAAGCGCTCGGCGTGCCGGTCAGGACGCTGATCGGGTATGAGGGGCATTGAGCAGGCCTGCCCCTTCTCCCCTTGTGGGAGAAGGTGTCGCCGAAGGCGACGGATGAGGGTGCTCCAGGAAAAGCCAGCATCTCACTCCGCTGGAACACCCCTCATCCGTCTCGGCGCTATCGCGCCGATCCACCTTCTCCCACAAGGGGCGAAGGAAGAGATGCTACTCCACCTTCACCAGCACAGCACTGTCGAACTCGATGACCTTGTCGCCGGTGGAGTCAAAACCTTCCGAGCGCAGCGTGAGCAGGTTCCAGCCCGGGCGCCCGGCGAGCGGGCGGTGCGCCAGCGCGGTACGCGTGAACGTCACGGTTTCGCCGGCATAGACCGGCTTCAGCCATTTGAGATTGCGGAAGCCGGGCGAGGGGCCGAATTCGGGCTGCGGGCCGGGGCCTGTCCAGCGCACGCCCTCGGTCTCCATGCGCTTTTCGAGATTGTATTTCATCCAGGTGGCGGCGGTGTGCCAGCCAGAGGCGCAGAGCCCGCCGAGCACGCTCTTCCTCGCCGCCTCTTCATCGACATGGAAGATTTGCGGATCGTATTTCCTGGCGAACGCCTTGATCTCTTCCGGCTCGAACTTGTGCGAGCCGAGCGTGACCGTCTGGCCGATCAGGAAGAATTCGTCGAGGGTCATGTCGCGGCCTCGCGGGTCAGAAACATGCCGGTGTTCTCCAGCTCGAAGACGCTTTCGCCGCGCTGGTTGACCAGTTCGCTGCGCATGGTGATCAAGCCGAGCTGGGGCCGCGATTTGGACTGGCGCTTGGACAGGATCGTGACCGTGCCGCGCAGGGTGTCGCCGGCCAGAACCGGCTTCTTCCATTTTACATGCTCGATGCCGGGCGACCCTTGAGAGGTCGAATCGAGCAGGAAGGCGTCGCACAGCATGCGCATGAACATCGCGCAGGTGTGCCAGCCCGAAGCCGAAAGCCCGCCGAGGATGCTGGCTCTGCCGGCTTCCTCGTCGAGATGCATCGGCTGGGCATCGAATTCCGAGGCGAATTCGATGATCTCGGCAGCGCTTACGGTCTTGCTGCCGATGTCCAGCGAGGCGCCTTCGACGAAATCCTCATAGGCCCAGGTCTTTCCGGTCATGTCGGCAATCCGGTTGACGAATGTGCGATCCCGCAAGTCGGGCATCCCGGATGAAGGCCCGGGACGATTTGGTCAAGCCCTTTCTGGTAAGCCAGCCAGGCACTCAGGTGTTGAACTTGAACAACATGATGTCGCCGTCCTGGACGACATAGTCCTTGCCTTCGTCGCGCGCCTTGCCGGCTTCCTTGGCCGCGACTTCGCCGCCCAGCGTGACGAAGTCGTTGTAGGAGATCGTCTGGGCGCGGATGAAGCCGCGTTCGAAGTCGGTGTGGATGACGCCCGCCGCCTGCGGCGCCTTATCGCCCTTGTGGATCGTCCAGGCGCGCGTCTCCTTCGGCCCGACGGTGAAGTAGGTAATCAGATGCAAGAGCTCGTAGCCGGCGCGGATGACCTTGTTGAGGCCGGGCTCGTCGAGGCCGATCGAGGCCAGGAACTCCATTTCCTCCTCGTCGGAAAGCTGGGCGACTTCCGCCTCGATCGCCGCCGAGATCACCACCGTGCCGGCGCCCTGCGCCGCCGCCATCTTCTCCACGGCCCTGGTGTGCTCGTTGCCGGTGGCGGCATCCGCCTCGGCGACGTTGCAGACATAGAGAACGGGATGCGAGGTGAGCAGGTTCAGCCCCTGCAGGATGCGCAGGTCCTCCGGCGCGATGCCGTTGAGCAGGAAGCGCGTCGGCTTGCCGGCCTGCAGCAATTCGAGCGCCGCCTCCATCATCGGCAGGACCGCCATCGCCTCCTTGTCCTTGCCGGCCGCGCGCTTGCGGAACTGGACGATGCGGCGCTCGAGGCTTTCGAGGTCGGCAAGCATCAGCTCGGTCTCTACCGTCTCGGCGTCGGCCACCGGATCGATGCGGCCCTCGACATGGGTGATGTCGTCATCCTCGAAGCAGCGCAGCACATGCACGATGGCGTCGACCTCGCGGATGTTGGCGAGGAATTGGTTGCCCAGCCCTTCGCCCTTGGAGGCGCCGCGCACCAGGCCGGCGATGTCGACGAAGGAGATGCGGGTCGGGATGATCTCCTTCGACTTGCCGATCGCCGCGATCTTCTGCAGGCGCGGATCCGGCACCGCCACCTCGCCGGTGTTCGGCTCGATGGTGCAGAAAGGATAGTTGGCGGCCTGCGCGGCGGCCGTTCTGGTCAGCGCGTTGAACAGCGTCGACTTGCCGACGTTGGGCAAGCCAACGATGCCACATTTGAAACCCATGTTCGTCCAGTCCTGTCGGAATTCGATTTTGGTGAGGGCTATGGGCGATAGGGGTGACGAACGTCAAGCCCCGATCGGCCGGGCCACCTCATGGCGGCTAATCTGGTTATCGCGGGATCACCGCGCAAGCCGGCGAAGTCCGGTGGGACGTCGGGCGGTGCTCGCGCGGGCGGTGCCATTCCTAAAGCGCGTCGCGATCTTTCAGGTTCGCTCCATGCGCTTTAGGTTCCTGATTTTACGCATGTCTTTATCCCGAAACCGGTTCCCACTTTCGGGAGACATGCTTTAGTCTTTTCCGAACAGCTTCTTCAGCATGGCGGCCATCGGACCGCTTTCGGGAATTTTTGCCGCCGACTGCTGCGGGCGCGCCTGGCGGATATGGCTTTGCTGCTTCGGCGGCTTGGGCGGCGGGCGGTCGTCGTCGCCGGTCGGCACGAGTTTTTCACGCAAGGCGAGCGTGACGCGGTTCATGAACGAGCTGTCGTCGCCCTTGGCGAGCAGCGCGGCGTCGTCGGCGATCGCGTCCAGCAGGACATCGAGCCACTCACGGTCCGCCTTGGCGAAATCGCCGAGCACATGGCCGTGCACCATCTCCTTGACGCCGGGATGGCCGACGCCGATGCGCACCCGGCGATAGGCATTGCCGACATGCTGGTCGATCGAGCGGATGCCGTTGTGGCCGCCGGAGCCGCCGCCCACCTTGACCCTGAGCTTGCCGGCGGCAAGGTCGATCTCGTCGTAGAAGACGGTAAGCGCGGCCGGTTCGAGCTTATAGAAGCGCAACGCCTCGCCGACCGACTGTCCGGACAGGTTCATGAAGGTTTGCGGCTTGATCAGCAGGATCTTCTCTCCGCCGACCGTTCCTTCTGAGATCAGGCCCTGGAATTTTCTCGACCAGGGCGAAAAGGAATGGCGGCGGGCTATCGCGTCCGCCGCCATGAAGCCGACATTGTGCCGGTTGTTCTCGTATTTCGCGCCCGGATTGCCGAGGCCTGCAAAGACAAGCATCGCCGCCTCCAAGCGTGGAGAATTACTTCTCTTCGGCCGCCGGGGCCGCCGTCTCGGTCGCCGCCGCCTCGGTGGTGGCTTCCGCCTCCGGCTTCATCGCCGACGAGCCGGCGATGGTCGCGATGGTGAAGTCGCGATCGGAGATGACCGGCTTGACGCCGGCCGGCAGCTTGACCGCCGAGATGTGGATCGAGTCGCCGATGTCGGTGCCGGCGAGATCGACGGTGATGAATTCCGGGATCGCGTTGGCCGGGCAGTGGAACTCGACTTCGTGGCGAACGATGTTGAGCACGCCGCCGCGCTTGATGCCGGGCGACTTGTCCTCATTGATGAAGTGGACAGGCACGTCGACATTGACCTCGGTGTCCTTGCCGATGCGCAGGAAGTCGACATGGACAGGAAAATCCTTGACCGGGTCGAGCTGGAAATCCTTCGGCAGGACCTGGATCTTCTTGCCGTCGACATCGATCGTGGCGACCGTGGTCAGGAACCCGCCGCCGTGGATCTTGTAGAAGATGTCCTTGTAGTTCAGCGCAATCGCCAGGGGAGGCTGCTTGTCGCCGTAAATGACTGCAGGCACTTTACCGTTGCGGCGAACTGCACGGGCGGACCCCTTACCGACCTGTTCGCGCGCTTCGGCCTTGAGCTCGTAGGTATCGTGGCTCATGGCATTTCCTTTCGCGTGTTATGGAGCGCTTGCGGCAAGCACGAGGCCAACCGTAAACGTCGAAAGCCGTCGCGGCCTTGCACGATCTGTCCGATGCGTTTGGCGATCCAAATGCGTCTGGGGATCATGCGAGGCCTGGCCGGCCTTCCTCCGCGTTGCCTCCAAGGGTGTCTACGCGGGTGGCGGCTCTATAGCGGAAGGCGGGCAAGGGTGCAAGCGGTTGGGCTGGAAGGCTTGCAGGGTGGTTTCCGGTGCCGAGCATAATCCGGAAATCCATTTGCGACAAATGTAGGATCGGGCGGTTCCCGAACGTCCTGCGGCGCGTGACCAGATCCGTGGGGACCACTATGAAACTCCTGTTCAGCCGCAATCCCAATCCTCGCCTCGCGGTCGCGACGGCGCGCCATCTCAAGGCGGAGATCGCGTTCGAATTCGCGTCGCCGATGGCGCAGGGGCAGGCCGAGCGTTACCGCGCGCTCAACCCCAATCTGACCTTGCCGATATTGGTCGGCGCAGGATGGAGCCTGTGGGAGGCGGACGCCATCGCCTGCCGGCTTTCGCGCGAGACGCGTTCGGATTTCTGGCGCCACGGGGACGACGAGCCGGACATGATCCGTTGGATCAGCTGGGGCAAGGAACGTTTCGCCTTCGCTTGCGACATGGTGCATTTCGAACTTGGCACCAAGCAGCGCTATGGCCTCGGCCCGATCGATCAGGCGCTGGTCGAGGAGGGACTGAGGCAGTTCCATAAAGCCGCGGCGGTCCTCGAGCCTGAGCTTTCCGGGCGGGAATGGCTGGTCGGCAATTCGATCTCCTATGCGGATTTCCGCATGGCGACGTTCCTGCCGTTCAACGACGTCGCCGGATTGCCGCTCGACGAATATCCGTCGATCCGCCGCTGGTATGGCCGGCTGGAAGCGATCGATGCCTGGCGCGACCCGTTCCAGGGGCTGGAAGCGCCGCCGCTGCCACCGGTGAAGATTGAGGCGTGACCGCTGCTTTCGCGCGGTTCCGGACACTTTCCTGGAATTATTCTAGGCGTCGTCGTTCGCCTGGCCGCCGTTCAGCGCATCGCGCAATGCCTGGATTTGCCGGTTCAAGGCATCGAGTTCAGCCAATTTCATGCCCGAGCGCTCGATCAGCGTCTCGTTCAGGCAGTTGCACTGGACGAGCAGGGCTCGTCCGCTGGGAGTCAGGTCGACCTGCACCTGACGCTCGTCGGCCCGGCTGCGCTGCCGGGTGACAAGGCCAGCCTGCTCCATTCGCTTCACCAGCGGCGTGATGGTGCTCGATTCCAGGGCGAGCCGATGCGCGATGCTGCCCACCGACATGCCGTCCGCCTCTGCCAGCACATTGAGCACGAGATATTGCGGATAGGTGATGCCCATCTCGTCCAGCATCGGCTTGTAGGTGCGGTTGATCGCCATCGAGGTGGCATAGAGCGTGAAGCAGAGCTGATTGTCCAACGGGAGAGGCACTGCGTATTCCTTTTGCCGACTGATCATCTGCTGTGTACCACGAAAAATGATATCGCGATACATATTTCGATGGACAAGGCTTTCGATCTTCGTTACGAAATCAGTTATCGCGATATTGTTTATTGCGGTATCAACCAAAGGAGATTGAGATGAGCTTGCAGACCACATCAGGGCAGACCAAGCCGGGCTCGGGCAGCGGTACGATCACCGCCAAGGACGGAACGCAGATCTTCTACAAGGATTGGGGGGCGGGCCAGCCGGTCGTCTTCCATCATGGCTGGCCGCTGAGCAGCGACGACTGGGACGCTCAGATGCTGTTCTTCCTGGCACAAGGTTACCGCGTCATCGCGCATGACCGGCGCGGCCATGGCCGTTCCAGCCAGACCGACACCGGCAATGAGATGGACACCTATGCCGCCGACGTGGCGGCGCTCGCCGCGCATCTCGGCCTCAAGGACGCCATCCATGTCGGTCACTCGACGGGCGGCGGCGAGGTGGCGCGCTACGTCGCGCAATATGGCGGCGCAGGCCGCGTCGCCAAGGCCGTGCTGATCGGCGCGGTGCCGCCGATCATGTTGAAGACGCCGGCAAATCCAGGTGGTCTGCCGATCGAGGTGTTCGACGGTTTCCGGGCGGCGCTGTCCGCCAACCGCGCCCAGTTCTTCCACGACGTGCCGGCCGGACCGTTCTACGGCTTCAACCGCCCGGGCGCGCAGGTTTCCGAAGGCGTCATCGACAATTGGTGGCGCCAGGGCATGATGGGCGGCGCCAAGGCGCATTACGACTGCATCAAGGCCTTCTCGGAAACGGACTTCACCGAAGACCTGAAGACAGTCGACGTGCCGGTGCTGGTCATGCATGGCGACGACGACCAGATCGTGCCGATCGCGGACTCCGCGTTGCTTGCGATCAAGCTGCTCAAGAAGGGCGAGCTCAAGGTCTATAAGGGCTTTCCGCACGGCATGGCAACGACTCATGCGGACGTCATCAACGCGGACCTGCTGGCCTTCTTCAAGGCCTGAGCTTGCCTGCTGAAACCCGCGAAAGCACCCGCCTTTGGGCGGGTGCTACAAAAGGGGAAGGACCGTCGTGAACGGTTGAGCAGGATGGGTCGACCCATGTCGTTCTTTTGACATCCGTGAGAGGCCAGCACCCACCCGCCATTATCATGTCCGGACTCGACGCCGAAAATGGTAGTGTCCCCTCCGAGGTGGGGGCAACAGAATGGGTATCGGCTTGGGACCGCTGCCTTACGCCAGCGGCTGTAGCGTCAGGTCGACCCGATGAGGTATGTTTCGCTGGGAACGTTTCCGATTTGGCGGCCGGTCCATGGCGGCCAATTGAGGGCAAATGCCATTCACAAGGTCCTGCGGGATTGTGGATGGGAAACACGCCATGTCGTCGTTACTCCCCACCGCGGCGCCAGGCGGGAAATGGAGACCGGCGATTTTTTCATCGAGATGCCACGCCGCTTTCGCAAGAAGATGGCCAGGCGCAAATGGCGTTCCGATGTCGCCAGCGCCGAATTCGTGGTGCGCAGCAAATCCAGTCGCCGCGCAATCGCAAAATTCCTCGATGACTTCAGGCCGGATGTCATCGCCCTCGAGCAATGCTGGCTTTGGCCGGCTTTGCGCGAGTATGTCGAGACGGGCTCGCCGGAGGCACGCTTTTCAATCGTGTACAGTTCGCACAACTTCGAGCAGCAGTTGCCGGCGCAAGAGGCTGCGACAGCCGGCGCGGGGACGGACCTGTGGAGCGCGCAACGCGCGGCGGAGATCGAGTCCGATCTTGCCGCAAAGGCAGATCTGGTCGTCACCGTCAGCGAGCAGGACGCAGCCTGTTTCCGCAAGCTCAATCCAAGCGTGGTGATCGCCGCCAACGGCATATGGCCGCGCGAAACGTCCGCCGGCTTCGCTCGTTGGGCGTCGCGCTTCGCCGGCCTGCGCACCGCGCTGTTCGTCGGGTCGGGCCATCCGCCCAACGTACGCGGTTTTCTCCAGATGACGGGTCCGGACCTCGGCTTTCTCTCAGCCTCGGAGCGGATCGTCGTGGTAGGCGGCGTTGCCGACCAGATCCGGAACGATCCCGGATTCCTGCGGCACCGCGGTGCCGACAATGCCCGGATCGAGCTGCTCGGCGTGCAGGACGGCGCGACCCTCAGCGCGCTGATCGAGCTTGCCGATGCCGTGATGCTTCCGATCGTCGAAGGCGGCGGCACCAACATCAAGACCGCGGAAGCGCTGTACAGCCGCAAGCCGATCGTGGCGACGAGCTTCGCGTTTCGCGGTTATGAGCAATTCAAGCATTGGCGAAATGTCCGGCTGGCGGACAGGCCGGAAGATTTTCGGGATTTGCTTGCGCAGGCGCTCAGAAGCGAACCGGAAGCATTGACGCAGGCAGACATCGCACAGCTCGACACGCTGCTTTGGACCGAGACGCTCCAAAAGCTTCCCGGGCTATTCGCAGCGCTGCCGAGGCGGCGGCACCAGGCGCCTGCCGTCGATGATCCCGGCGGCTTTCTGCCCGGCCTGCTGCGGCGCATGGGCTTGTGGAGAAAAAGCTGATTTCGCGTACTGGCGGGCGCTGAGGAAAGAACTGCCGTTTGGGGGCGTTGCACTATGGAAATTCCGCCGAATCCGGAACGGTCAAGGTTCCGAACCCGGCGGCGATTGTTGCCAGAGCAATTCCAGGAAAAGTGTGAGCGGTTTTCCGTCCGGAATTGCATACAAGGAGATAGAGCCGCTATCCGGCCAGTTCAGGCCTTCCGCGCTTCCTTCATGTTGGGCAGGAACACTGTCAGCAGGCCGAGGAAGGGCAGGTACGAGCAGATCTGGTAGACGAAGTCTATGCCCTTCATGTCGGCGACGACGCCGAGCACCGCGGCAGCGATGCCGCCCATGCCGAAGGCGAAGCCGAAGAAGATGCCGGCGATCATGCCGACGCGACCCGGAACCAGCTCCTGCGCGAAGACGACGATGTTGGAGAAGGCCGACGACAGGATCAGGCCGATCAGCACGGTGAGAACCATCGTCCATTCCAGATTGGCGTAGGGCAGCGCCAGCGTGAAGGGCAGCACGCCGACGATCGAGAACCAGATCATCGCCTTCTGTCCGTAGCGGTCGCCGAACGGGCCGCCGAGCAGGATGCCGAGCGCCGAGGCACCGAGGAACAGGAACAGCATCACCTGGCTCGTTTGCACCGAAACGCCGAACTTATGGATGGCGTAGAAGGTGTAGTAGCTGGAGAGCGAGGCGATATAGGCATTCTTGGTCAGCACCAGCAGCGTCAGCACGGCCAGCGCCCACATGACCTTCTTGCGCGTGAAAGGCGAGACGTGGGCAGCCTGCTTGCGGCTGGCCATCGAGGCGCGCAGCCGGCTGTACCAGCCGCCGACCTGCCACAGCACCACGATGCCGATCAGCGAGCCGACGGCGAACCAGGAAATGCTGGTCTGACCGAACGGCACGACGATGAAGGCGGCGAGCAACGGTCCCATGGCTTGGCCGAAATTGCCGCCGACCTGGAACAGCGACTGCGCGAGGCCGAAGCGGCCGCCCGAGGCGAAGCGGGCGATGCGCGAGGATTCCGGATGGAAGATCGCCGAGCCGATGCCGATCAGCGAGGCGCCGATCAACAGCAGCCAGTAATGGCCGGCATGAGCGAGCACCACCAGGCCGACCAGCGAGGAAGCCATGCCCCAGGGCAAGGAGTAGGGCATCGGCTTCTTGTCGGTGATCATGCCGATCACCGGCTGCAGCAGCGAGGCCGTCACCTGGAAGGTGAAGGTCAGAAGGCCGATCTGCCAGAAATCGAGACCGTAATTGTCCTTGAGCAGCGGATAGATCGCCGAAAGCAGCGACTGCATGATGTCGTTGACACAGTGGCAGAAGCTCACCGCAAGAATGACGGTGAAGGCCGTCGCTTGCGCCGAGATGTTGCTTGCCGGCGCCGGCGTGGCGACGGAGGTGGCGGTCGTATCAGTCAAGGCAATGCTCCGTAGTCTTGTTGGAGCATGATCTTTTCCGAAAACCGGTTCCCAGGTTTCGCGATCATGCTCTAGGCGGCGAACCGCAGCCGGCCTTATAGGCTTGTTGCCAAGTGACGTCTTTCGTGGTTTGGTCCAATAGTTTCGCAAGTGGGCCACATCGATGCCGCATGGCAAGGAGATATTCAAGGGCAATGCCGCCGAGTTAGGCAGGTTGCATGAAAGCCGGTGGCAATGGCTGGAACAGGCCGTCGGGCCGGCCGTGGCGCTGCCGACGGAATACCCGGACGGCTACCATGTGCCGCGGCACCGCCACAGCCGCAGCCAGTTGCTGCATGCGCTGGTCGGCGTCGTCTTGGTGACGACCAGGCATGGACGCTGGATGGTGCCGCCCGACCACGCGATGTGGATACCGGCCGGCACGGAGCATTCCGTCGAGATGCTGGGCGACGTCTCGATGCGCTCGGTCTATGTCGTGCCGGATGCGGTCGCTGGCCTGCCGAAAGGCCTGCGGGTCGTCGGCATCACCGAATTGATGCACAGCCTGATCGTGGAATCCGAGAAGCTGCCGCAGGGCGGCGAGCTCGAAGGGCGCGCCGCGCTCGTCATGGGGCTCCTGCTGCACGAGATCCCGAATCTGCCGGAACGGCCGCTCGGCCTGCCTTTCCCGTCCGATCCGAAGCTTGCGGCACTTTGCCGGCGCTTCGTGGCGGCCCCGTCGCCGCATGCGACGATCGACGAATGGGCTGATGCCGCGGGCATGAGCCGACGCTCCTTCACCCGTGCCTTCCACCGCCAGACCGGGCTGTCGCTGTCGACCTGGCGCCAGCAGGCCTGCCTGTTCGCGGCGCTGCCCAGGCTCGCCGACGGCGAGCCGATCACCAGGGTGGCGCTCGATCTCGGCTATGACAGCGTGCCGGCATTCACGACCATGTTCAAGCGCATGCTCGGCACCTCGCCGCGCGGCTATATGCGCGGCGCGCGCGATTTCGGTGAAAACCCGCGCCGCACAGGCGGTCCGATCGCCGCGTGAGCGAGGCCCCGTCAGCATTGAGTTGACGTGTCGGTTCTCAGTCCGGGTTCCGCTTGCCAGTACCGATTGCAAATTGCAATCGGTTATGTTCCTCTTTTCTGGGGAGGCAAAAGCGGAGGAACGCTGGTGGCAACGATCGTCTATGCAATGCTGACATCGCTGGACGGCTACATTGCCGGGCCGGGCGGAGACATCGGCCTGCCGGTTCCCGAGGAAGAATTGCATCGGCATTTCAACGGCGAGATGCGGCGAACTTCAATCGCGCTGTGCGGGCGCAGGATGTATGAAACCATGCGCTTCTGGGACAGTCCGGAGCGGGAGATCGGCGCTGAAGACGTCGAGCGTGATTTCGCTCGCGCCTGGCGACAGACGCCGAAGGTCGTGTTTTCGACCACGCTTGGGGAGGTCGGGCCGAATGCCCGTCTGATGAAGAGTGATGTCGAGAAGGTGGCGAGATCGCTCAAGGCGGAGGCGGACGGCGAAATTTCCGTCTCCGGCGCCCAGCTTGCCGGGCAGCTTGCGCGCGCGGGCCTGATCGACGAGTACCGGCTCTACATGCATCCGGTCGTGCTGGGCGGCGGCAAGCCATATTTCCAATCCGGCCTGTCGCTGGCGTTGAAGCCGCTTGGCGCGGAGCGCCTTGCGCAAGGTGTCACGCTGCTGCGTTACGCGCCCTTGGAAATCGATTAGAGCAATTCCAGGAAAAGTGTGAGCGGTTTTCCGCCCGGAATTGCGTAAAAACAAGGAGATAGAGCATTTCACCGTTTCCGTGAAACGGTGAAATGCTCTAGGTGTCTAGTCCCGGAGTGTGGGGGAATCAGTCAAGCTGATCCTTCATTCAGGGATGAGCTATGGGACAGATACTCCACGGCAGCGCCACGACCACGCACGCCATCCGAGCAGCGATACAGCGATCGGAGGCTCCGCTCAAAGAACTCGCAGCGCAGCACGGTCTAAATCAGAAGACTGTCGCCAAGTGGCGAAAGCGGGCCTTCGTCCATGATGCGCCGATGGGTCCGAAGATTGTACGCTCCACCGTTCTGACGGCTCAGGAGGAGGCGATGATCGTCGCCTTCCGCAAGCATACGCTGCTGCCTCTGGATGACTGTCTCTATGCGCTGCAAGCGACAATCCCGCACCTGACGCGGTCGTCCTTGCATCGTTGCTTTCAGCGCCACGGGATCAGCCGCCTACCCGAGGTCGCCGGCGACAGGCCGGCCAAACAGCCCTTCAAGCGCTACCCGATCGGCTATTTCCACATCGACATCGCCGAGGTTCGAACCGAAGAGGGTAAGCTCTACCTATTCGTGGCAGTGGATCGGACCTCGAAGTTCGCTTTCGCTCGGCTGATGCAGAAGGCGACCACAGTCACTGCAAGAGCTTTCCTCGACGAATTGGTCGAAGCCGTCCCCTACAAAATCCACACCGTGCTCACCGACAATGGCATCCAGTTCGCCGACCTGCCCAAGAACCGGAATGGCCCTACCGCGCGTTGGCGCGGCCATCCCTTCGACCGGACCTGCTGGAGGCATGGCATCCAGCACCGTCTCACCAAACCCAACCATCCATGGACCAACGGTCAGGTCGAACGGATGAACCGAACGCTAAAAGAGGCAACTGTCCGGCGATATCACTACGAGACCCACCGACAACTTGAAAATCACCTTGCTGCCTTCCTCAACGGATACAACTTCGCCAGGCGGCTAAAGACCCTTCACGGCCTTACACCTTACGAAGCCATCTGTGCGGCATGGGCCAAACAGCCAGAAAGGTTCCGGCTCAATCCCGTCCACTTGACCTCGGGACTGAACACCTAGTCGAACAGGCTCGAGACAGACTCTTCCGTCGCCGTGCGCGAGATCGCTTCGCCCATCAGGTCGGCGATCGAAATGACGCGGATGTTCGGGGCGTCGAGCACGCCCTGCGTCGGCTGGATGGAATCGGTGATCACCAGCTCCTGCAGCTTCGAGCCGGCGATGCGGGCGACGGCGCCGCCGGAGAGCACGCCATGGGTGATGTAGGCGGTGACGGAGGTCGCGCCGTTGGCGAGCAGCGCGTCGGCCGCGTTGCAAAGCGTGCCGCCGGAATCGACGATGTCGTCGATCAAGAGGCAATCCTTGCCGGCGACGGCGCCGATGATGTTCATGACTTCCGATTCGCCCGGGCGCTCGCGGCGTTTGTCGACGATGGCGAGTTGCGCATCGAAACGTTTGGCCAGCGCGCGCGCCCGCACCACGCCGCCGATGTCGGGCGACACGACGACGACATTGCCGAGCTGCTTGTACTTGGCCTTCACGTCACGCGCCATCACCGGCACCGAGAACAGATTGTCGGTCGGGATGTCGAAGAAGCCCTGGATCTGGCCGGCATGCAGGTCGAGCGTCAGCACGCGGTTGGCGCCGGCGCGGGTGATCATGTTGGCGACCAGCTTGGCCGAGATCGGCGTGCGGCCGGAGGCGCGGCGGTCCTGCCTCGCATAGCCGAAATAGGGGATGACCGCCGTGATGCGTCGCGCCGAGGAGCGCATGAAGGCGTCCATCATGATGAGCAGCTCCATCAGATGGTCGTTGGTCGGATAAGAGGTCGACTGCAGGATGAACACATCCTCGCCGCGCACGTTTTCCTGGATCTCGACGAAGATTTCCTGGTCGGCGAAGCGCCTGACGCTGGCCTTCCCTAGCGGGATGTTGAGATAGCGAGCGACCGCCTCGGCCAGCACCCGGTTGGAATTGCCCGCGAAAAGCTTCATGCACCGTTCCTGGTGAAGGATGGAGAGGCCGGAGAGACTCTCATGAGCCTTTTATGCGGGCTTTTAGCGGCCCGCGCCGGTATTGCAAGCCTCGTTGTGGGGATTCCTTCCGGCGAGCGCAACAAACAGGGAAAACATCGTAAGCCAGCAACAGTTTTGGCCGGCAGCAGTTCGGCCGGTCCGGTCAACCGGCGCCGCCGCTGCCAAGCCAGGCGGCGAACTGGTCGATCGTCTGGTCGGCGATGGCCTGCATGGTGGCGGGCGCCACCGTGGGCCAGCCTTCGCCGCTGCCGACGGCGGGCGCCTTCTGCTGGCCGTTGATGCGATGCAGGCGGTTGCCGGAAGGGTCGTAAATGTCCCAGACATAGATGACGGTCGTGTCCTTGCCCTCGGACATCGTCGAGAAATAGCCCTTCAGCACATGCGTCGCCGTCTGGTCCGTGCTGCCCACAAGCGTCAGGCCGCGCTGTTTGGCACGGGCCTGCAGTTCCGCCGTCAACGGTGCCGCCGCGTCCACCGACGCGCCGACGATCGGCGCCACCTGCAGCCGCGTCCTGGCGAGGGCGGCGGTCTGGGCCGGCGTCGCTGTTTTTGCCGATGTCGTCGTCGCGGTGGCGGTCGAAGGAGCCGGCGCGGTCGTGGTCGGTGAGATGGCTGTCGTCGATGTGCCCTGCGGAGTGGCCGAAGACTGGACCGAACTTGCGGGCGGGGTGATCGCCGAAGGTTCGAGCACGTCCTTGGCGTTGGTGCAGGCGCCGAGCGCCAACGCCGCAAGCAATGACACGGTCGTCACCCACGATCGTCTCATTTGCCTGAAAACTCCCTAGTGACGAACGCCCCCGCGTGAACCAACCATTATGGATTCACTGTACGATCAAGTCGAGATCATGGCGCGACAGCGGCTTCGGCGCCGATTCTGTGGTGAGGTAGGTGCGGCCGAGCGTCATCGCGGTCTCGGTCTCGGAGTCCATGATGATCATATGCGCGAACAGCGTCATGTTGGGCGCGATCGGCTCCGGATTGCCCTGGTAGAACATCGGCATGTCCATCCAGGACGGCGTGAAGCGGGCGCCGACAGAATAGCCGCAGGCGTTCAGCCGGTGCTTGGTCAGATTATGCGCTTCGAGCGTACGGGCATGCGCATCGAAGACATCGCCGAAGGTGTTGCCCGGCGTCATCGCCTTTTCGACCGCGAGCAGGGCGGCACGGGAAGCATCGAACAACTCCTGATGGCGCTTCGACACCTTGCCCGTGAGTACGGTGCGCATCATGGGAGCATGATAATGGTGGAAGACACCGGCCCATTCCAGCGTCAGCTGGTCGTTCTTGGTGAGCTTGCGGCGGCCGGCCTTGTAGCGGCAAAGCAAGGCATCGGCGCCGGAGCCGATGATATATTCGTTGGCCGGGTAGTCGCCGCCGCCGGCAAAGACCGCGCCCTGCATGGCGGCGAGGATGAGCCCTTCGTCGCCGCCTTGCTTGATCAGCGGCAGCGCCGCGTCCAGCGCGTCGTCGGATAGATTGGCAGCCTTTTCCGCCTTGGCGATCTCGGCCGGGCTCTTGAACAGGCGCAGCCGGCCGACGATGCCGGAGGCATCGGCTATCTGGCCGAAGGTCTGCAACTGCTCGTCCAGCCGGCGGCCATTATAGGCCGTCAGGCCATGGGTGTCGTATTCGACGCCGATGCGGGCGCCGAGCAGATCGAGGTCGTTGAGCAGGTTGCGCAGGTCGATCGCCGGGTTGGCGCCCTGCCGATCGGTCCATAGCACGATGTTTTCGATGGTCGAGGTATGGCGCGCTTGCCTGAGATCGGCCGAACGGGTGAGCAGCACCATCGAGCCGTCGGCCTTCACCACCAGGCACTGGAAGAAGCAGAAGCCGAACGTGTCGTAGCCGGTCAGCCAGTACATGCTCTCCTGCGCGAACAAAAGCACGGCGTCGAGCTTCTTCTCGGCCATCTCGATCAGCAGCCGGTCGCGCCGCGCGTCGAATTCCGAACGTTCGAAATGCAGCGCCATTACTCTTTCTCCAGAACGATTGCCGAAACCTGGCGCCCGTAATCCGCTTCCTTGCGGTGTGTGGTGCGCCGGTAGGAATAGAAGAGGTCTTCTTCCGCGTAAGTGCAGCGGCCAAGGCCCTCGGCGGTCACGCCAGCTTTACGCAGCCGGTCGACCGTATATCGGTTGAGGTCGAACATCGAGTGGCCAAGGTTTGCCGATGGCCTGAAATAGCGGAGATTGCCGGCGTCGGCCTCGACGAAGCGGGCGACGAATTCCGGCCCGACCTCGTAATTGTCGGGACCGATCGAGGGGCCGAGCACGGCGACGATGCGTTCGCGGCGGGCGCCAAGGGCTTCCATCGCGGCGACCGTGTTTTCGAGCACGCCGGTGAAGGCGCCCTTCCAACCGGCATGCGCGGCGCCGATGACGCGCGCCTCGGCGTCGGCGAACAGGACCGGCCCGCAATCGGCGGTCGAGGCGCCGATGGCGATGCCGGGACGGTCGGTGACGATGGCGTCCGCCTTCGGTCGAGGGCCGGCGAAGGGTTCCCTGGCGACAACGACATCCGGCGAATGGATCTGGTGCGCGGTCAACAGATGATCCGCCGGCACGCCCATCCAGTCGGCAACGCGGCGCCGGTTCTCGGCGACCAGCGTCTGATCGTCGCTGGAGCCGGTGCCGATGTTGAGCCCTCGATAGATGCCGTCGGAGACGCCGCCGACGCGGGTGAAGTAGCCGTGGCGCGTGCCTTGCGCCTTTTCAAGCAGCGGCGAGCGTACTGGATCGGGTCTGGTCTGATTCAGCATGGTTGGGTTTGTCGTCCGTGCGAGGCGGGTTCGTCAAGGCGAAGTTCGGAGAACGAAGCGGACCAGGCGGCTAGGCCGCTCGCCGATCTCAGCCGGCTTTCTTCGCCGGCAGGACCTGCATGACCTTGAACAACTCCCCCATCGCGTCGGGACCGGCCAGGCGTTCGACCGCGTCGGAAATGGCTTGACGTGTCCCGAGATCGGCATCGGCGCCGAGCGTGCCGGCGCGCTCGAGCAGGCCCATGCCGAGCAGGAATTCGCCTTGCGTCGACAATTGCACATCGAGACCATGAGCTCGCGCCATTTCGGCAAGGGCGGCGAAGTCGACATGGGCAGTGAGGTCGGCTTCGCCAGGATTGGCCAAAACGTCCTCGCGCTGGTGCCGGCGCAGCGCCTGGAAAGTGTCGCCAATCCCTGGCTGCAGATGGCCGTAATCGATGAAGAGGCCGGCGCCGCCGTGGCCGGCAATACGTTCTGCGATCCGCGACATCAGAGCCGAACGGGCTGGCGCCACTTCGACGATGGCGCCTTGCGGCGGATCGGCTGCGGCTGCCGGCAGCAGCGCCGGGTCGACGGACCCAGCGCCGGCGAAGAAATGCAGTTCATCGGCGCCGTCGAGGCCGACAACGCGCTCGCGCCAACCCGTGCCGACATAGACAAACTGCCGGATCGGCACCGCGTCGAACAATTCGTTGCCGACGATGAAGAGCGGCTGCGGCGGCAGCGTGTCGATGGCCTGGTGCCAGGCAAGCGCAACGCTCTGGCCGGCGAGCGTTTGCTTCTGGATCTCGGCCAGGCGCGGGCTAGTCTCGATCAGGGCGAAGGAAGCGCCGGCGACGAGCGCCGGGTCGAGCCGCGACCAGGTGCGCAGCATGTCCTTCATCAGCGTGCCGCGGCCGGGACCGATCTCGGCAAAGGTCGCGGGCAGAGGCCGGCCGGCGCCTTGCCAGGCTTGGTAGAGCCAGACGGCGACAAGCTCGCCGAACATCTGGCTGATCTCGGGCGCGGTGATGAAGTCGCCGGCGGCGCCGAAGGGCTCGCGCGTCGTGTAATAGCCCTCCTCGGGATCGAACAGGCAGAGCGCCATATATTCGCTGACCGGGATCGGCCCCGCCGCGCCGATCAGGCCTGTGATGCGCTGCTTCAGCCGGGTCATGCCGCCCGCGGCTCGGGCACCGGCTTCGCCGTGGCCATAGCCCAGATGCCGGCGAGCACCATCGGCGTGGAGAGGATCATGCCCATGGTCAGCCAGCTGGTGCCGAGCAGGTAGCCGAGCTGCTGGTCGGGCTCGCGGAAGAACTCGACGAAGATGCGCGACAGGCCGTAGCCGCAGATGAAGGCGCCGCCGACGAAGCGCGGCGTCTTCAGTTTCAGGCGCGAATGGGTGAGGAAGCGCAGCACAAGGAACAGCACGAGGCCTTCGAGCAAAGCCTCGTAGAGCTGGCTGGGATGGCGGGTGAACGGGCCGCCATTGGGGAATTCGATCGCCCAGGGCACGTCCGAGGGCCGGCCCCAAAGCTCCGAATTGATGAAGTTCGCGACACGCACCAGGCCGAGACCAACAGGCACGCCGGCTGACACCACATCGAACAGTGTCCAGGTAGGAATGCGGCGATTGAGCGAAAACAACGTCATGGCGAGGATGACGCCAAGCAAGCCGCCATGGAACGACATGCCGCCCTGCCAGACGGCGAAGATGTCGAGCGGATGCGCGATATAGCGCGGCAGGTCGTAAAACAGCACATAGCCGGTGCGACCGCCGAGCACGACGCCGATGGCCGCCCAGACGATGAAGTCGTCGAGGTCCTCGGGTTTCATCGGCAGCTTGCCGTCGGGCCACAGGCCTGGGGTGGTGACGAGGCGCTTGGCGTACCACCAGGCAAAGAGGATGCCGACGATGTAGCCGACGCCGTACCAATGCACCGCCAGCGGCCCGATATGGACGATGACCGGATCGATGTTTGGGAAGGGCAGGGAGGCCAGCGGCAACAGGAAATATTCGCTCAAGACGGGATCCCCGGAGACGGTCACGATTGGGCGCGGACCATGCGGCAGGGTTTTGGCGCGGTCAAGGCAAGGTCGATGTCGTGAGTAAGCGAGCTTACTATCAGGCTCCCGGGAACAAAATCTGTTCGTAGTCCATCGCGCCATGCAGGACGTGCAGGATCTCAACGGTGTCAGTGCCGACGTGGAAGAAAATCAGATAGTTATCGTGGACACGACGCCGAATTCCTGAAGATTGATAGCGCGGAATCAGGGAATAACGCTCCGGCATCGCGCGCAGTTCGAAGCAAGCACTGCGCAGTTCCTGAAGAAAGGTCACGGCCCGGAACGGGTTGTCCTTGGCAATGTGTTCTGTGATGGCCTCGAGGTCCGTCTCGGCCTGTGCGGCAAAGATCAGTCGCCTCACCTGCTCCTCGCGGCCATCGCCTTGTATTTGGCCTCCAGGCGGTCAAACACTTCCTCGGCTGGCTTTACGCGTCCCTCGGCAATGTCGGCCATGCCTTTCGCGAGCGCAGCATCCAGTGCGGCGAGTCGCTTCTCCCGCTCCTCAACGAGGCGAACGCCTTCGCGCAAAACCTCGCTCTTCGAATTGTAGCGGCCGTCGCTGACGAGTCGGTTCACGACATCCTCCAGGCGATGACCCAGATCTGCACTGATGGCCATGATGTGCTCCCTTGCGGTTTCGCTCGGTATAATAATAGTTATTGGCCGTACAATCCAGTGGCGATTGCTCGCTTGGACATGCTTGCATTCCGCGCCGCGCGCCACTACGTCAAAACGACAAAGCGAGGATCTGCCATGGCGACCGGACCGAACCGCATTCTCGACGAATTCGCGAAGATCATGACCGACGCCGCGGGCGCCGCGCAGGGCGTGCGGCGCGAGGTGGAGACGGCGTTCCGGGCGCAGGCCGAGCGCATGCTGAACTCCATGGATGTGGTGCAGCGCGAGGAATTCGAGGCCGTGCGCGAGATGGCGGTCAAGGCGCGGGAAGACAACATCCAGTTGGCGACGCGCGTCGAGGCGCTCGAGGCCAAGCTCGCCGAACTGACCGGACAGGCCGCACCTGCGGGTGCCGCAAAGCCCCGCGCAAAAAAATAATCGTTAAACTTTTCCACATAGCGCGATCCGAAAAATCGCTTTGCCGTGAATCGCTTACCGGCATTGCATGAATCTTCGTGACAGCCACCTTTCCACATGCGGATGACGCAGTGCGAAAAATTGGGCTGTTCACGCGACTCCCGATCAATAGACTGAATTTGTTGCATGATTCGAGCAGGGTCATGCGCCGGGCGGTGGGGTCCGGTTGGGTCTTTGCGTTGGAAAGTCCTGACCGTCCGAGTTCTAGACAAGATTGTTCGTCGTGTGTGCCCCGCGGAGCGTGTGGCGCTCCCCTGAACACAGGAAGCATTCATGGAACTCCTCGAACTCGAATTCTCCCGCGAAATCCACCCGGTGGATGTCATCGAGCAGGTGGCCCACAACAACGACTGGTCCTTCGAACGCGCCGGTGACGACGAGATTTCGATTTCGGTCGCCGGCAGTTGGACCGACTACCATGTCTCCTTTTCCTGGATGGAGGATTTCGAGGCGCTGCATCTGGCCTGCGCCTTCGACATCAAGGTGCCGGAGACGCGGGCGCTGGAAGTGATGCGGCTGTTGTCGCTCATCAACGAGCAGATGCTGTTCGGGCATTTCGATCTGTGGGAGCAGGAAGGTGCCATTATGTTCCGGCAGTCGCTGCTGCTTGCCGGCGGGGTCGAGCCTTCGAGCCAGCAGGTCGAGGTGCTTCTGTCGTCGGCGCTCGAGGCCTGCGAATGCTATTTCCAGGCCTTCCAGTTCGTCGTCTGGTCGGGTACATCGGCCAAGGACGCGCTCTCCAGCGTGCTCTTCGAGACCCACGGAAACGCCTGAATCAAACCGATACCGCCGATGAGTTCCAGCAGCGAGCGCAAGCCCGAGATCAGCTTTGCCGATTTCGACCGGGTCGATATCCGTGCCGGCACGATCGTCGAGGCCGAGCCGTTTCCGGAGGCGCGCAAGCCGGCCATCAAGCTGAAGATCGATTTCGGTCCGGCGATCGGGGTGAAGAAATCGTCGGCGCAGATCACCAAATACTACGCGCCGGAGACGCTTATAGGCCGGCAGGTCTTCGCGGTGGTCAACTTCCCGCCGCGCCAGATCGGCCCGTTCATGTCGGAAGTGCTGACGCTGGGCTTTCCCGATGAGGAAGGCGCCGTTGTGCTCGGCGCCATCGAGCGCAAGGTTCCGGACGGCGGGCGTCTATTCTAGGACGAGCCTGGGGCGACCCGGAGCCACCCTGTCCTGGCCAGCGCGCTTGCTTGGCATGCCCAGCGCCTCATCGACCGCATCGAGGAACATTTCGGCGCAGGCCTGCCAGCTGTAGCGCATGGCGCGCTGGCGCGCTTCGGCGCGATCGACTTCAAGCGCCTTCGTCGCCGCTTCGCCGAGGTTGTTCGACACGGCTCCGCCGACGCCATCGCCGACGATGTCGATCGGTCCGGTCACAGGATAGGCGGCCACCGGCGTTCCGCTGGCCAGCGCCTCGATGATGACGTTGCCGAAGGTGTCGGTGCGGCTCGGGAAGACGAAGACGTCGGCCGAGGCGTAGATCTCGGCCAGTTCGTCGTTCGGGCGATGGCCAAGGAAATGCGCGTCGGGGTAGCGCGCCTTGAGCTTTGCCAGTTCCGGCCCTTCGCCGACGATCACCTTGCTGCCGGGCAGGTCGAGATCGAGGAAGGCGGTCAGGTTCTTTTCGATCGCGACGCGGCCGACGCACAGGAAGACCGGGCGCGGAAATCCGGTTTCCTTGCGCTTGTCAGGCCGGAAATGGTCGGTGTCGACGCCGCGCGTCCAGGGCCTCAGCTTGTTGAAGCCGCGCGCCGCGAGATCGTCCGCCAGCGATTGCGTGGCGACAAGCGTGCCCTGTCCGGAATTGTGGAAGTCGCGCAGCCAGTTATAGGCCCAGCTTTCCGGCACCGGCAGGCGGGCGCTGAGATATTCGGGAAAGCGCGTGTGGTAGCTGGTGGTGAAGGGCCGGCCCACCTTTCGGCAATGGCGGCGCGCCATGATGCCGAGCGGACCCTCGGTGACGATGTGGATGTGGTCGGCCCTAGCGGCCTCGATCAGGCGCGCGACACGGCCAGGCGTCGTCAGCGCGAGCCGGATGTCCGGATAGGTCGGCATCGGCAAGGTACGAAAGAGGTTCGGCGTCAGGAAATCGAGCTCGACGTCGAACGGTTTCAGCGCCTCGGTCAGGCGCTCCAGCGTGTGCACCACGCCATTGACCTGCGGCCGCCATGCGTCGGTGACCATCAGGATGCGCATGGCGATCCCGATGCGAATGACGATGTTCTGTAGTTCCTGAGCGCGGCGGCGCGGTGCCGGAACGGCAGCCACGCAGCAGCCCGCGCCTCGCTCCAGCGCACCCGGGCGGGCACGGGATCGAAGCGGGGAGGCAGGGCCGAATCAACGAAGGTCGCGCGCTTCATGCGCGCTCTTGACCATGATTTCATGACGGGCGGATGAAGCTGTTTTTGATTGAGCATGATCTCGTCCCGAACCGATGGTCGGTTCGGAATCGTGCTCTGGCTATGCGGGCACCTTGATGACGGCGCGCAGGCCGCCGAGCGGGCTGTCCTCGAGGCTGATGTCGCCGCCGTGGCTGCGGGCGATGTCGCGGGCGATCGACAGGCCAAGTCCCGTGCCGCTGGCGTCGAGGTTGCGTGCCTCGTCGAGCCGCAGAAAAGGCTTGAACACCTCTTCGCGCTTGTCGGGCGCGATGCCGGGACCGTCGTCGTCGATGGTGACGGTGAGCGAGCCGCGACCGTGATTGGCGTGGACCTCGACGGTCTTGGCATAGCGGAAGGCATTGCCGATGACGTTCGAAAGCAAGCGGGCAAAGGCGTTCGGCCGCACATGCACGGCCGGATCGCCCGTCAGTGTCGTCGTGAGCTTGCAGCGACGCAATTGCGCTTCCTCGCCGAGCTTCTGGAAATAGGCGTTGAGGTCGAAACGGCCGGTATCCTCCGCGGCCTCGCCACGGGCAAAGGAAAGATAGCCTTCCAGCATCGACTGCATGTCGTCGATGTCCTGGTTCAGCGCGGCCTTGGTCTCGGCCTTGCCGCCGGCCAGCGCCAGCTGCAGCTTGAAGCGGGTGAGGATGGTCCTGAGATCATGGCTGACGCCGGTCAGCATGGCGGTGCGCTGCTCGATCTGGCGCTCGATACGCTCTCGCATCTGGATGAAGGCGAAACCAGCGCGGCGGACTTCCTCGGCGCCGCGCGGGCGGAAATCGCGCGGCATCGGCCGGCCCTTGCCGAAACTCTCGGCGGCCTCGGCGAGCGTCAGGATCGGCCTGATCTGATTGCGCAGGAAGGGAATGGCGATCATCAACAGGACCAGCGAGGTGCCGACCATCCAGATCAGGAAGATGTGGGTGTTCGAGGCATAGGCCTGGCTGCGCCGAACGAAGACGCGCAGCACCTTGCCTTCAAGCTGAACGCGGACTTCGACCACGTTGGAGTTGCCGACCGTGTCGATCCAGAACGGGCGGTTGATCTGCCTGGTGATCTCCGACGACAGCGCCTCGTCGAGGATGGAGAAGAACGGCTTCGGGCCGGGTGGCGGCAGCGGGTCGGGTGGCAGCAGGTCCACCTTCAGCTGCATGCGATCCTGGGCGATGCGGATGATGTTGGCGTAGTCGGCGTCGTGCGGATAGGTCTCCATCATGTCGATGACGGCCGCTATGTCCGAGATCGTCGCCTGCGACAGGCGCTGGGTGACCGTCTGCCAGTGCCGTTCCATGAAGACGAAGGCCACCACCGACTGCAGCAGGATCATCGGCGCGATGACGATGATCAGCGAGCGGGCGTAGAGCCGCTTCGGCATGTAGAGCGCGATCAGACGCCAGAACCGGTTCCAGGCGCGCGGCATTGCCCTCAGCGTCCGCAGTGCGAGATCGCCGAGGCCGCCTCCTTTCGGCTTGTCCAGTTGCGTGGTCGCCATTCGCCCTTCCGCTCGTCGATGGCCGTTCAGCAAAGGGCCTTCGACGATAGTTTATTCGACGCTGAGCCGATACCCAATACCGCGCACCGTCTGCAGCCACACCGGATTGGACGGATCGCGTTCGATCTTGCGGCGCAGGCGGTTGATCTGCACGTCGATGGTGCGCTCGCCGACATCCGATTCATCGCCCACCAGCTCATGGCGCGGTATCGTCTCGCCCGCCCGCGCGGCGAAGATCGCGAGGATCTCCTGCTCGCGGTCGGTCAGCTTGAGCGCCTCGCCGCCGCGCTTCAGTTCGCGCTTGGCGATCTGGAACGTGTAGGGTCCGAACACCAGCTGTTCCACCTTCGGCGTCGCCGCCGGGCCGCCACGGCGCAGGATGTTGTTGATGCGCAGGATCAGCTCGCGCGGATCGAACGGCTTCGGCAGGTAATCGTCGGCACCCGCCTCCAGCCCGGTGATGCGGCTGTCGGTCTCCGACAGCGCCGTCAGCATCAGGATCGGCACGTTCTTCTCGGCCCGCAGCGCCTTGGTGAGATCCACGCCGGTCTCGCCCGGCATCATCACGTCGAGCACCAACAGGTCGAAGTCGAGGCCGGCGAGCTTGCGCCTGGCCTCGCCGGAATTGCCGGCGACGGTAACGCGAAAGCCGTTCTCCGACAGATACTGCTTGAGCAGGTTGCGGATACGCGTGTCGTCATCGACAACCAAGAGGTGCGGCGCGTCATCGTCGGGCGCGGCCGGATGATCAACCTTCTCAATGGTCTCCATGGTTCTTCCCCGATGTTTGCGCAGGCACAATGTCGATCTGCGCTCTTAGTTCCGGATTGACCATCGCTTCCAGGAAACGCTCGATCGTGGCGCGTTCGGTGGCTCCGGAATCCTCCAATGCCGCACGGATGCGGCGCGACTGTGGCCGCGCCAGCGCCAGGGCCAGCGCGCGACCCTTGGCGGTCGGGTACAGCTCGCGCTGCCGGCGGTCGCGCGGGCCCTGAACCTGGACGATATGATCGGTGTCGATCAACTGCTTCAGGACCCGCGCCAGGCTCTGCTTGGTGATCTTCAGCACATCGAGCAGCTCGGCGACGGTGAGGCCGGGTCTGCGGTTGACGAAATGCAGCACACGGTGATGGGCGCGGCCGAAGCCGTATTCGGCGAGGATCTGGTCGGGGTCGGAGGTGAAATCGCGGTAGGCGAAGAAAAACAGTTCGATGATGGCGAAGTCGATGCCGTCCTCGTTTGCGATCGCCGTCCTGATCGGTTTTCCGGCTGCGGGGCTTGGATCCGTCATCATTTCTCCATGCAAGGCGGGAATTATGTCAGTACTATTGACGTAATTCCCGGGCAATGATAATTTTTGACAAGCTTTTCGGCGGATTGCGAACGAAAAGGCAAGCGGAACCCGTTTTTCCGGAACTTCCTGAGTTTGCCACGAATTGAATATCCGCCTACGTTTTCAAGCATTGGCCAGCGTTTCGGAACCCGGGGCGGGGTCGATACGAAAGGCTTTTAAAGGACAACGATTTGCGGGCGCCCGCCCGCGGGAGGTTTCCATGGCATCCGTTCCCTTCGATCAATTGGACGGCTTCATCTGGATGAACGGCGAGTTCGTCAAATGGGCCGACGCCAAAATCCATGTGCTGACCCATGGCCTGCACTATGCCAGCGCCGTCTTCGAAGGCGAGCGCGCCTATGGCGGCCAGATCTTCAAGCTGACCGAGCATAATGAGCGCCTGCATGAATCGGCGCGCCTGCTCGGCTTCAAGATTCCTTATCCGGTCGCCGAGATCGACGAGGCCTGCCGCACGCTTTTGAAGAAACAGGGTTTCCAGGACGCCTATGTGCGTCCGATTGCCTGGCGCGGCAGCGAGCAGATGGGCGTCTCGGCGCAGAACAACCGCATCAACTGCGCCATCGCCATCTGGCAGTGGCCGAGCTATTTCGACCCCGCGCAGAAGCTCAAGGGCATCCGCCTCGACATCGCCGAATGGCGCCGGCCCGACCCGCGCACCGCGCCGTCAAAGTCGAAGGCCGCCGGCCTTTACATGATCTGCACGCTGTCCAAGCACGCCGCCGAGGCCAAGGGCTACGCCGACGCCATGATGCTCGATTGGCGCGGCCAGGTGGCGGAAGCCACGGGCGCCAACATCTTCTTCGTCAAGGACGGCAAGATCCATACGCCCACGCCCGACTGCTTCCTCGACGGCATAACCCGCCGCACGGTGATCGGCCTGGCGAAGGATCGCGGTTTTGAACTGGTCGAGCGCGCCATCATGCCTGAGGAGCTCGAAGGTTTCGAGCAGTGCTTCCTCACCGGGACGGCAGCCGAGGTCACGCCGGTTTCGGAGATTGGCCCGTACCGATTCGAGGTCGGCGAGATCGCCAAGACTTTGATGAATGACTATTCGGCTGCGGTGCAGCCAAAGCATGCGGTAGCCGCAGAATAGCGATAGTCACAGCTTTTTTACGCAATAGGGGCGGTTTTCGGGCCGCCCCTTTTATTTAAGCTTTCACGCATTTGACTTTCGAACGGTTCGGCGTCTCATGATGGTGTCGGCCCTTGGAGGCAGGCAGCTATGGAGGGACTAGTTACATGGACAGCAACACGATTATTCAGATCGTTGTACAGGTAATTGCCGGCGTTATCGGCGGCCAGGCGGTTGGCGCGGCGCTGAAGCAGGCAGCGATGGGCCAGCTTACCAAGATACTCGGCGGCGCGATCGGCGGCGTCGGCGGTGCGGCTATCCTTGGCAGTCTGCTCGGTGGCGGTGGAGTCGACGCAGCCGCAGCGGCGGGCGGAATCGGCAGCGCGCTCGACCTGAAGAACCTTCTCGGCGGCGTGGGTGGCGGCGCCATCCTGACCGGCATTATCGGCGCGGTCATGAACGCGATGAAGAAGTAAGGCCTGTCGCTTCAAGTTTGCAAATGGGCGGCTCCGGCCGCCCATTTTCGTTTCCAGGATATTTGTGCCGAACAGTGGACGGCGTTTGCCCACCTGTCTACATCAGGACGAAACTTGGAAAGGAACGTTATGGGTCAGCTCAATGCCGGTATCGTGCCGGTCACGCCGTTCCAGCAGAATTGCACCATCCTGTTCGATATGGACGACAAGACGGGCGTCGTCGTCGATCCCGGCGGCGATGTCGACCAGATACTGTCGGTGCTGAAGGACAATGCCATCACCGCCGGCGCGATCTGGATCACGCATGGTCATATCGACCATGCCGGCGGCGCGATGGAACTGAAGGACGCGCTGGGCATCGACATTATCGGCCCGCACGAGGCCGATAAGCCGCTGCTTGCCAATCTCGAGAACCAGGCCAAGCGTTTTGGTCTCACCGATCCGGTGCGCAATTGCGTGCCCGATCGTTTTCTGACCGAAGGCGAGGTCGTGTCCTTTGGCGGCCATCGGTTCGAGGTGCTGCATTGCCCGGGACACGCGCCGGGCCACGTGGTCTACTACAACCGCGCGGCCAAATTCGCCCACGTCGGAGACGTGCTGTTTCGCGGCTCGATCGGGCGCACCGATCTGCCCGGCGGCGACCACGCCGCCCTGATCGCCTCGATCAAGCAAAAGCTTCTGCCGCTCGGCGACGATATCGGCTTCATCTGCGGTCACGGCCCAGGCAGCCGTTTTGGCGATGAACGGCGGACCAATCCCTTTCTCACCTGACCCGCAGGCAAAGAAAAGCGCCGCTGGAGGCGGCGCTTTTGTCCGGGGCACGGAACCCTGGGTTTGTTTAGAGCAATTCCAGGAAAAGTGTGAGCGGTTTTCCGTCCGGAATTGGGTTAAATCACAGTGATAGGGCGTTTCGCCGTTTCCGTGAAACGGTGAAACGCTCTAGTTGGCGACGCAGAAATGCTGGGCGCCGTCATTGCCGGTGAAGGTGCCGGTGCGCGAGTTGAAGGTGCGGTAGCGGTCCGAGCAATATTCGTACCAGCCGCGGGTCCACGGTTCGGCGTAGCGGTCGGCATAGACCACGCGGGGCTGCTGCACGTAGTAGCGGCGCACCACCGGCCGGTCGACATAATAACCGTCATCATAGGCCGGATCGTAATAACGAGGGCCGGGGTTGCTCAGCGCGCTGCCGATCAGGGCGCCCGCCGCGAGGCCGACAACACCGGCGGCGAGGGCGTCGCCACCGTGACTGCGATGATGGTGCCAGCGCCAGTCGTCGGCATTGGCCGCCGAGAAGGTGGCCAGGGTGGTCGCGGCAATGCCAACGCTCAGGATGGCGGTCTTGAGAAAACGGTTCATTTTGGTCTCCTTCGCGCCGGCCCGCGCATTTTTCAGGGGATACGGACCGGCTTTAGCAAAGGTTAATAGAAGACCGTGGCTGAACGGAGGCTGAACGAAACTCGGCCCAAGCGATTTTTTGAGGCCGGCAATTTTCGAGCTGGGGCGATTTCGAGACTTGGGCACAGCCCGGTACCGGGCGGGAGCGGTCCCGCCTGGCATAGCCTCCGTCGGATCCGTCGCGAGCCGGCTTAGCCGATCGACAGATTGACGGCCTTCGGACCCTTGCCGCGCTTGTCCGGCTCGGTGTCGAATGTCACTTTCTGCCCATCCTCAAGACCGGGAAGGCCCGACGCCTGCACGGCCGAAATGTGGACGAAGACATCCTTCGCGCCATCATCGGGCGTGATGAAGCCGAAGCCCTTGGCATGGTTGAAGAATTTGACGGTGCCGGTCTGCGGCATGGGAAACTCCTTTGATCCCATCAAGTCAAGTCTCGGGCCGGCAAACTGCCCGAGAGGAAATTTGTCCTTTATTTTAGCGCTATCGGCAAGAGAAAGTTTTCGCCTGCCGACCCAGGCATTTGCGCGCGAAAAAGGCGCGACGGAACCGTCGCGCCTTCGCAATTTCGGGCCTGCCCGCAAGCCGATTTATGATCCCGCCGCACCATCGCGTCCGTAGGGACAGGCTGTTCCGGCGATCAGGCGGCGCGCAGGTTGACCGCCTTCGGGCCTTTGCCCATGCGGTCCGGCTCGACGTCGAAGGTGACCTTCTGGCCGTCGACCAACGTGCGCAGGCCGGAAGCCTCGATCGCGGAGATGTGGACGAACACGTCCTTGGCGCCACCATCCGGCGTGATGAAGCCGAAGCCTTTGGTGGCATTGAAGAACTTTACGGTACCGGTCTGGGCCATTGGGGAAAACTCCTTCACCCGTGTCAGTCTTGTGGTTTGCCCCGCTGCCTCGCGCCTTGGGCAAATCCCGGTGGTTGCTTCGGCGGTCATGCATTCGCGCATGGTCGAACCCCCCGCCGAAAAACGGGGTTGTCAGAGATTCACACTTGTCGGGGAAAGGTCGTCCAAAACGTGCCGCTCTCCGGGTCGCAAATGCCCGAACGGCGAAATTTATTACACGGAAACGTGATGGTTGCAAGATGACGCTCGCGGGCGGCCCGCGGCGCGTCCAACGCTGGGGCCTCGATAGACCCGGCCTCATCACCGGTCATCGGCCAGAGACGGGCCAAGCATGGGCCAGAACGAAGGTGGCGGCCGCCCCCGCTCCGCAAACAGTGGTTGCGTTTACCGCGCAGGATGCGAGGATACCGCGAGCCGGCGTCACCCCGCCGGAACGGAGGAGGGACATATGCGATTTCTTGCGGTCTCGCGTCAGGGCGTTGTCGTCTTCATCCTGTCCGCGCTGCTGGCGGCCTGTACGGTGGTCGTCGACGACGGCCCTCGGCCGCGCCCGCCCCGGCCGCATCCGCAGCTCTGCACCATGCAGTACCAACCGGTCTGCGCCCGGCGCGGCGGCGACCGCCAGACCTTCGCCAACGCCTGTCTTGCCGAGAGGGAAGGCTACCGCATCGTGCGGGAAGGTGCTTGCCGTGATGGCGGCGGCGGTGGTGGCGAGCAGACGTTCTGCACGCGCGAATACGCTCCGGTCTGCGCGAGGCGCCATGGGCAAATGCGCACCTTTCCCAACGCATGCGAGGCCCGCGCGGCGGACTATCGCATCGTAGGCGACGGGCCCTGCTGAAAAGACGGCGGTGTCCATCCGCGCAATGGACACTGCGACGCGCGCTGATGCTTAAAGCGCGTCGCGGTGAAACGGATTCAGGCGACGCGCTTTAAGTTTTTGTTTTGATACATGTCGTTGTCCCAGAACCGCTGCGCACTTCTGGGCGACATGCATTAGTCTTGAATCTGTTGGCCGTATGGCTTAGGTCCGGCGGACCAACAAATACGGCAGGTTTCCCATTAGCAAAGATCACAGAAGAGCGGCAAACGCCGGCGGCAGGCCAGGTGGCTCGCCCAGCCCGCTCGACCCGTATGTGCAAAAGGCGCTGCAATTCCACCAGGCGGGGCGCCGCCAGGAGGCCGAGGCGCTCTATCGGCAGGTCTTGGGGCAGCAGCCGAACCATGCTGCGGCACTGCATTTCCTCGGATTGCTGCTGCACCAGACCGGCAGGAGCGAGGAAGGGCTCGATCTCATCGAGCAGTCGGTGACGCTGCAGCCCGAGAATGCCGACTTCCTCAACAATATGGGCACGGTCATGCGCGATCTCGGGCGTGTGGCCGCCGCGATCGATTTCTTCCGAGGCGCGGTGGATATCCGCCCCGACCAATTGGCCGCGCGCGACAATCTCGGTTCGTCGCTGACGCAACTCGGCCAGTTCGAAGCCGCCGAGGAGATCTATCGCGGGACGATCGGCCGCAACCCGTTCCACGTCCGTGCGCGCATCGGCCTTGCGGAGACGCTGCAGGAAGCCGGCCGGCTGGACGAAGCGATCAAGCTGTTCCGTGAGGCGCTGTCGATCCGGCCGAAGGATGCCGAGCTCCTTTACGGGCTGGGCGTCGCGACGATGGAGAAGGGCAAGCTCGACGAGGCGGCCGATCTCGCCCGCCAGGCGCTGGCGATCGCCCCGAACATGGCCAAGGCCTGGCTGTTGCTGACGCAGGTCAAACGCCAGACCGAGCGGGACAAGGAGCTCGCCGGCATGGAGGCCGAGCACGCCAAGGCGCCGCGGGACAGCCTCGCGCGCATGCAGCTCTCCTTCGGCCTGGGCAAGGCCAACGACGATCTCAAGGACTATGGCCGCGCCTTCGACTATTTCGCCGAGGGCAATGCCATCCGCCGCAAGGCGATCTCCTACGATCCCGCGCGCACGCGCGCCGAATTCGAGGCGATGAAGGCGGCCTTCGACACCGCCTTCTTCGAGAAGCACCGGACAAGCGATATTTCAGACGACACGCCGATCTTCGTCGTCGGCATGCCGCGTTCCGGCACCACGCTGGTCGAACAGATCATCGCCAGTCACCCGCAGGTCCTTGGCGCAGGCGAGTTGAACATCCTCAAGACGGCCGTCGGCAAGCAGTTTCCGATGAGCATGCCGGGCGGCTTCCCCGGCGGTATCGCCGACATGCCCGACAAGGCCTTCGCCGAGGCGGGCCAAGCCTATCTCGACATGCTGCATGCCCGCTATCCTGGCTACCGCCATGTCACCGACAAGATGCCGGGCAATTTCCTGCTGGTCGGCTTCCTGCACATGATGCTGCCGAAGGCCAAGATCGTGCATTGCGCGCGCGATGCGGCGGCGACGTGCCTGTCGATCTTCAAGGTGCATTTCCGCGGCGACAGCCACCGCTACGGCTACGACCTCGGCGAGCTCGCCGATTTCCACAACCTCTACACCGACATCATGGCGCATTGGCACAAGGTGCTGCCGGGCGTCGTGCACGATGTGCGCTATGAGGATTTCGTCGCCGACCAGGAGGGGCAGACGCGGGCACTGATGGCGTATCTCGGCCTGCCCTGGGACGACAAGGTGCTGTCGTTCCACGAGACGGACCGGCCGGTGCGCACCGCTTCCGCCGCGCAGGTGCGGCAGCCGATGTATCGGGGCTCGGTCGACCTGTGGAAGCGCTATGGGGATCGGCTGAAGCCGCTGCTGGACAAGCTCCAGAACGGATAGGGCGGCATTATACTGTTATGCCGCTTGCTCTGGCCATCGCAGACCTCTGCGATTAGCAGCTGCCTTGCAACGTCGTCATTCCAGGGCGAAGCAGGAGCGCAGCTCCGTCGCGAAGACCCTGGAATCCATGCCGTTACCTGCGCGAAGATTGCGGCGGAGCAGAATTCTGGACCGTAGCGGCGCCTCTATACCACGGCATGGATCCTCGGGTCTGCGCAGGAGCTCCGCTCCTGCTCCGCCCGTGGATGACGACCGATGGGGCTGTGCTCAAAGCTCGATAAACGGCTGGAAGCCACCGAAGATCATGCGCTTGCCGTCGAACGGCATGGCGGACCAGTCCATCTTGAGACGCTCGTCGGCCATCACCTTGCCCATGACCGCGTCGCGGCTCTGTCTGGATTCGTAGACGACCCAGGCGAAGATGACGATCTCGTCGTCCGTCGCCTGCACGGCGCGCGGGAACGAGGTCAGCTCGCCATAGGGCACGTCGTCTGCGACGCATTCGACATAGGAGAGCGCGCCGTGCTCCATCCATATCGGACCCGCAGTGTTGGCCAGCTTCTTGTAGTCATCGAGATTCGCCTTCGGCACGGCAATCACGAAACCATCGACATAGGACATGATGAAACTCCATTGCTGAAAACGAGCGCCGGGCCGGCGGGGAACGACCCGGCGCGAGTGAGCGCGTCGTCCCTTGAGGCGACGTCTGCTCGCTAGGAAATTCACTTCACCGGCGCGTTCATCGCCCAGGCGACGCCGAAGGGGTCTTTCACCTGGCCCCAGCGGTCGCCCCAGAACATCACCTGCAGCGGCGTGACGACTTCGCAGCCGGCATCGACCGCGCGTTGCCACCAGGCGTCGATATCGTCGCTTCCGAGATGGAGCTGCAGCGTGTAGCCCTGCGCCGCCTGATGCGGATGGCCATGCTCCGGATAGGCGTCGCCCAGCATCAGCGTCGAGCCGTTGACATAGAGATGGATGTGCATGGTGCGGCCCTTGTCGTCCGGCGGATAGGCGAACACTTCCTCCGCGCCGAAGGCCTTCTTGTAGAATTCGGCGGCCTTGATGGCGCCGTCGACCTGCAGGTAGGGAGTCAATCCGCCAAGAACCTTGGCGCGGGGAGGGGTCTGGTCGTTCATTCTCGTGTTCCTCTTCACGGGTTGATCTGGCTTGCGGCCCAAGGACGGACGAAGCGGCGGCGATCCTACATCGCTTCAGAAATTCTTTTTAAGCGCCTTGCCTTGCAGCCGCGCGGCCGCAAGACAGTTGCATTGAAAGCATCATTTTATATGACCTTCCCGGAGAAGGTGGCGGCGCGGCGGCTTTCCCGCGTTTCGAAAATCTCCGGAACGCCGATGTCCTTGCGCAGCTCGGCCGGCAGCGAAAGCAGGATGCGCTCGCTGCGGTGACGGGCGCGGGCCTGGGCATACCGGTTGGCGAGGCGGCCGATGGATGACAGTACCGACATGTTGCGTCTCCCTGGTGACGCCGGCACCATCGTGTCGGCATCCCAAGGACGAGGCGGCAATCGGCGATCCGACAGGTCGCCTCAATCTTTTTCAGAGCACCGACGCCGCAAGCGCGGTGTCGTAATATTCCACCATCTCGACGATCTCACCGTCGCGCACCGTCCAGAAATTGGCGGTGCGCATGATGAACTCCTGGCCGGTGGCGCGGTGCGTCATGTGGATCTCGACCTGTGCCGCCACCTTGTCGCCGCCGTCGACGATCTCGACCGGGACGAAGTGCCGGTATTCGAAGTCGTCGTCGAGCGCCAGCAGCCTGGACAGGAATTCCTGCTTGCCATGCGCGGTGCCGGCATGACGCGATTGCCGCGGATCGGCAATCCAGCGGAACACGACATCCTCGGAGCACCGCGCCAGGGCACCCTCGATATCGCGGTCCGCATAGGCCTGGTAGAGATTGCTGACGATGTCCACCGCACGCATGGCCGTTCCTTCCATGGCTGGGCAGTTCAGCATGCGCTTTTTTTAGAAAGTGGAAAAGTATCGCCAGGCCGGCGGTGACGGCCCGGTCGATGTATCGTGTCTCAGTCCGGCGTTTCGGCGACCGAGCGGAAGAACGCCTCCGGGTCATCGACCTCGGTCAGCCGCCGCTTGTCGATCAGCCAGAAGCGGTTGCCGACGGCGCGGATGAAGGAGCGGTCATGCGAGGCAAGCAGGCAGCTTGCCTGGTGCTAACCCGGACCGTCCTGGTCAGCCCTGCAGCAAGCTCGCAGGGCACAAATCGGGCCCCGCTGACGATGGTAGTTCACGCAGCTTTCCTAGACGTCTAAGGTGAGACTGGGCTATACCACTGATTGGCAGATAGCAAGCCCCATTGAGACGCCAACGACGACTTCTTCTATAAAATGTTAAAATGACCAGCTATTTAAAGATGAGCGGAACTCTTCCAGCTCTTATCTCCTTATTTTCCGATACTATTTCAAGATTTTCTTCCAATTCATTTAACTTGTACATTATATCTCGTCTAGCCAAGCCCTTTACCCAATCGTTCTTGACGATCTCTTCAAAAAATAGAAAAATCAAAATCCCAATAGTATAAGGTCCGGCTACCTCATCGTCGATTAGCTCTAGGGATAGCCTTCTATCCATCAGAGTGTTAATCAATGCGTAGCTAACGTCTCTGTGAACGTAGTGGGACAACTCTCTATACAGAACGTCATATAAATATATATCATACTCGTCCCCCGAATTTTTTGCGAGATCCGAATAGCTTATAGATACATCAACAATTTTCTTGTCGAAATTTACAACCTTTGAGTAGTCTACCCTCCCATTCTTCTTCTTTGAAAACTCAAGGATCCCATGGCTGGCCAGAGATGCGCAGAATATCGCCTCAGGAGCAAGGAATCCGACTCGTAGCGCTTTACACCGAAGGTATTGCTCAAAAATACCCCGTCCTATTGATAGACAATCATCACTGTATCTCTCCTCAATAATTGTTATGATAGTTGTAATAGCATATAGAACTGTATTATAACTCAACAGGATAAACATTTTTTTATCGGCGTGAGATTCTATCTTAACAGATGTTGAGATCTTATCGAAAGCCAAATCTCCGACCGAAACAAACTCCTTAATTATCTCCTTTATTCGCGTAAGGGAATCGAACTCTTTTCCATTTAGATAAGTGAATTTATGAAAAGGGTTTACCTTTACGCTTTATTCGCCTGTATTCTTGTATGGCTAGTTGCCATTCCTTTTTGTCTACGTTAGGGATAAGGTGTGAATTCTGCTCAGCAACAATAAGTCCAGTCTTTCTCCAAGCGTATATGAGTTCCTCATCTACACCCGCCAAATTGGCTACTTTTAGTGCGGCTTGGAATAATAGAGGCTCTTTTCCTGCAAGAAATTTCTCAAATAAAATTGGTTCATTTCCCCTCTGTTTTCGCCCAAAAACTTTTCTGAATCTTGCGGACGTATCTTCGAGAAGGCCCATTAACTCGTTAGATATGGGTATATTGTAAGAAATGTCTCCTTTGTCATCCTTAAAATATTTTACGGCCGTCAGTTTGTGGCAATGGGAATAAGGTTCTCCCGAACCGCAGCCGCAGAGGTCATCAGGTTCCAGTTCTCGTAAATTCTGCTTTTTTGCCATGCCATTGGTTCTACGTTCCTCAAAGATATTCGAGCAAGATAGCTCTGTTTTTTCATCCACAAGGGCCGTGTTATCTTCCTGGCCGCCCCGTCTTGCTCGGCCGCCGTTTCTGACGGCGCTCGTCGGCCGGATCCTCGTAGGAACCGATGCCGGAACGCTGACGAACGATGGGCTTGCCGGAATCGTCGCGGTCCTTCGCGTTCCCCTCTGTCCTGCCGGACATCTCCCCTCCAACGGGGGAGATTGGCTGCGGCTTCACCGGCTTCTTGCCTTCGACCGGCTTTTCCGTCCGCCGCACCGTCATTTCGTCGAGCGAGTTCTTGCGGAACAGCGGCTTGGTGCGGTCGCCGGGAATGCCGAAATCGGAGCCGTGCGCTTCCTGCGCCGTCTGCTTCTTGAACAGCGAGCGCGACACCGCGCCGGCGGGCGTCGCCATGTCGGTGCCTGGACCCATGTCGTCGAGCGAAGGCTTGGCGAAGAGCGGCTTCTTCACCGGCACGGCTCCGTCGGCGCCCATCTCGTCGAGATGCGGCTTGCGGAACAGGTTGGGCCGGGCCGCCTTGGCCGCCTCCTCAGCGGCGCGTGCTTCGTCGAGCCTGCGGAAACGCTCCTGCTCCTCGGCCGTGCGGTGTCTGGCCACGCCCTTGTTGTGCTTGCCCTTCTCGCGGCCCGACGCGGGGCTTTGGCTTTCCACCTCGCGCGCCAGCGGATCGTCGGAGATGGCAAGCTCCATCTCGCGCAGCCGCTTGATCTCGTCGCGGATGCGGGCGGCCTTCTCGAAGTCGAGATTGGCGGCGGCGTCGCGCATCTGCTTGTCCAGCGCCTCGAGATGGGTCTTGAGGTTGTTGCCGATCATGGCGCCGGCGTCGTCGGTGAACTGCGAGATGTCGGCGCGCACGTGGTCCTTCTCGTAGACCGAGTCGAGGATGTCGGCGATGCGCGACTTGACCGATTCCGGCGTGATGCCGTTGGCCGCGTTCCACTCCATCTGCTTTTCGCGGCGGCGGTTGGTCTCGGCCATCGCGCGCTCCATCGAGCCGGTGATCTGGTCGGCGTAGAGGATGACCTTGCCGTCTACGTTGCGAGCCGCACGGCCGATCGTCTGGATCAGCGAGGTCTCCGAACGCAGGAACCCTTCCTTGTCGGCGTCGAGGATGGCGACGAAGCCGCATTCGGGAATGTCGAGGCCTTCGCGCAACAGGTTGATGCCGACCAGCACGTCGAAGGCGCCGAGGCGCAGGTCGCGCAGGATCTCGATGCGCTCCAGCGTGTCGATGTCGGAATGCATGTAGCGGACGCGGATGCCGTTCTCATGCAGATATTCGGTAAGGTCTTCCGCCATGCGCTTGGTCAGCACGGTGACCAGGGTGCGGTAGCCGAGCCTCGTCGTCTCGCGGATCTCGCCGACGACATCGTCGACCTGGCTCTTGGCCGGGCGCACCTCGACCGGCGGATCGATCAGGCCGGTCGGGCGGATGACCTGCTCGGCGAAGACGCCGCCGGACTGCTCCAGCTCCCAGGCGCCCGGCGTCGCCGAAACCGCGACCGACAGCGGGCGCATGGCGTCCCATTCCTCGAAACGCAGCGGCCGGTTGTCCATGCAGGAGGGCAGGCGGAAGCCATATTCCGCCAGCGTCGCCTTGCGGCGGAAGTCGCCGCGATACATGCCGCCGATCTGCGGCACGGTGACATGGCTCTCGTCGATGAAGATCAGCGCATTGTCCGGCACATATTCGAACAAGGTCGGCGGCGGCTCGCCGGGACGGCGGCCGGTGAGATAGCGCGAATAGTTCTCGATGCCGGCGCAGGAACCGGTCGCCTCCAGCATCTCCAGGTCGAAGCGCGTGCGCTGCTCCAGCCGTTGCGCTTCCAGCAAACGGCCTGCCTTTTCAAGCTCTTGCAGGCGATGCTGCAATTCTTCCTTGATCGACTTGATGGCTTGATTCAACGTCGGGCGCGGTGTCACATAGTGCGAATTGGCGTAGATCTTGACGCTTTTCAGCTCGCCGGTCTTCTGGCCGGTCAGCGGATCGAATTCGGTGATCGCCTCGATCTCGTCGCCGAACATCGAGATGCGCCAGGCGCGGTCCTCAAGGTGGGCCGGGAAGATCTCGATCGTATCGCCGCGAACGCGAAAAGAGCCGCGAACGAAGTTGACGTCCTGGCGTTTGTATTGCTGGGCGACAAGGTCGGCCAGCAGCGAGCGTTGGTCGAGCCGGTCGCCGACCTGCATCTGGAAGGTCATGGCCGTATAGGTCTCGACCGAGCCGATACCGTAGATGCAGGACACCGAGGCGACGATGATGACGTCGTCGCGTTCGAGCAGCGAGCGCGTCGCCGAGTGGCGCATGCGGTCGATCTGCTCGTTGATCGAGGATTCCTTCTCGATATAGGTGTCGGTGCGCGGGACGTAGGCCTCCGGCTGGTAATAGTCGTAGTAGGAGACGAAATACTCGACCGCGTTTTCGGGAAAGAACTTCTTGAACTCGGCGTAGAGCTGCGCGGCCAGCGTCTTGTTGGGCGCCAGGATCAGGGCAGGGCGCTGCGTCTCCTCGATCACCTTGGCCATGGTGAAGGTCTTGCCCGAGCCGGTGACGCCGAGCAGCACCTGGGTGCGGTCGTTCTGCTGGATGCCTTCGACGAGGTCCTTGATCGCGGTCGGCTGGTCGCCGGCCGGCTGGAAATCCGACACCATCTTGATGGCAATGCCGCCTTCGGACTTTTCCGGCCGGGCCGGACGGTGCGGTGTCCAGAGCTGGCCGTCCTTGTGCAGCGGATTGCCGGATTCGATTAGTTTCGACAGCGCCGCGACGGTCGCCGTGACGCCGCTGGAGGAAACCTGCTCGGCGTCCTCCAGGCTGATGTCGAGGCCGGCGACCGGGTTGAGGCCGGCGGCCGCGCGCTCCTTGGCCGAGGCGGCGCCGCCCATCGAGGTGCCGCGCGCGGTGCGCCCGGGCGCCGACGAGCGCTCGGGGATCTTTTTCGGGGCTTTCGGCTTCGGCTGCCTTTCCGCCTCGCGCTCGATCTGCCCGGCCCAATCGGAGATCGAACCGGTCAGCGGAGCGCCGATGAAGTCGGCCTGCGGCGCTTCCGCGAAGCCGCCCGGCTCCAGCGGCTCGGCGGCGTCGAGGAATTCGGTCAGCGGGCTGCGCCGCTTCGGCGCGCCGTCTTGCGAAGGCGTCTTCTTGTCAGGATGTCTGGCCATGGCCCGAATATGGGTGGACTCGGCCGAAATGGAAAGAGCCGAGTGAAAGGGCTTCGACCGGGCGTCGAGGCTGCTGACAGAAGGCTGTCAGGAGAGGCGTCATGATCCGATGGGAAAGGCTAACGCCGACCAGGTTCCTCTCCTCCATGGTGACGAGGAACCCAAGATTTGCGGCCCTCAATTGAACCACAGCGCGAATGTCAAAAACCCTGCGCCGCCGAACTCGCGCTGGATCTGGTCGAAATCGTCGCTGGTGAGGATCTTGCCGCTTTCGAGATAGGGCGCGATGCCGGGGCCGGTGATCGACAGGACGAGGTCGAAAGGTTTCGGCTCGTCGAAGAAGCGCTTCATGTTGATGCCCCTGCCGGTAATGCGGAAATGCGGCAGCAGCACGCGGCCTTCGAGAAGATCCTCGGCCACGGTCAACGTGGCGAGCCAGGCCTGCACCTGCTCCTCGCCGACCTCGAGGCCGGTCAGCGGATTGACGCCTTTCTGCTGCGGTCCCGGCAGCCATTCGCGGTCGTTGTCGGTCTCGGCCAGGATCGCCTTCCAGTCCTCGCGCGACAGCCGGATCATCTCCAGCAGGTGGCGCCGCGCGGCCTGCCGGCGGTCCGGCTCGATCACCGGCCAGTTGACGAGATGCACCAGCGAGATGAAATCCGCGAAGCGCCATTCCGAGGCGAACATGTTGCCGCTCATGCCGCCGTCCAGCGGCACCAGCGCGTCCTGCAGCGGCAGCTTGGCGTGCGGGAACAGCATGTGGAAGGAGCCGTCGAAGGCGTTGCGGAAATCATGCGCCAGCCAGAAATCGGCCTGAGCCATCAGGAACTCGGCATAGCCTTGCAGCCAGAAACCGTCGGTGCGGTCGAAGCGGAAGGTGAGCGAAGGCGCGGCATTGCCCGTGTCGATGCTGCCGCGCGAGAGCGAGGCCATGATGGCGGCGAAGCTTTCGTCGGGTGCGATCGTGCCGTCTTCGTTGAGATCGATGCCGACGCGGGTGAGATCGACCACCATGCCGATGTCGGCGTTGGCCGGGACCGAGCCGAGCGTTGCGGCGGATTTCTCGAGCCGGTCGCGGAAGGCCACCAGGATGGCGCGGAATTCTTCGTAGGTCAGCGGCTGCGGGTTGGGATTGTCGGGCACGGGCAGCTGCATCAGCGGCAGCATGAAGGATTTCGGGCTCTCGAAACCGTGGCGATGCAGGCCGCCGGCGAGGAGCTCGAGCGCGGTGAAGAATTCGCCGGCGCCGGCCGCATAGGCCGAGGCCGGGTCCTTGGCGGCCGCCGCTTCCAATGTCGACAGCGCCGTGTTCCGCTCGGCCACGCTCCTCGCCTCGAACAAGGACTTGGCCGCGTCCGGCATTTCCGCCCAGGCAATGGACGCCGGCAGGACTGCAAACAAGGCTGCTGCAAGGATCGCTCTAAGCATCGTCATCGCCCTCCGCTGCCGGCGAGCATACACACATTTCGGTCGGCCCGAGAGCCCGCCGCAAGATCGCGGGGGAGCCGCTTCAACCGGCCCGCCAGACAGTCTACACAGGGCGAAAATGGATGGACCCGTGTCGAACTATCCGCTTGCCTACAAATTGTCGTGGCTGCCGCGCCTGCTGAGACCGTCGCTTGCCGGCGACCGCAACGGTTTCGCGGCACCTGCGGCGATGTTGCTCGATCCGCAGCCTGTGCGGAGGGTGCGGCTGGCCTTCGTCGGCGACATCTCCGCGGTCGCCAACCGCGATGCGCCGGAATGCGATCCGGCGATCACGACGCTGCTTTCCTCCGCCGATCTCGTGGTCGGCAATTGCGAAAGCCCGATCGTCGAGCGCGCACATGCGGCGATGGGCACGCGGCTCGGCACGCATCACGCGATGAGCGAGCGTTTCCTGGCCGATGCGCTCGCGGCCGCCGGCATCGCGCGCGACAGGCTGGTGCTGTCCCTAGCCAACAACCATGTGCTCGATCAGGGCATCGCCGGTTTCGAGGAAACGCTTGCGGCGCTGAACCGGCTCGGGATCCGCACCATCGGCACGCTTGCCGGCGGACCTGTCCAGCGTCATGCGGCCGGATCGTTGACGATCGGGCTCGCGGCCTTCACGCTCTGGCGCAACACGGATGCCGCGCCGTTCGAAGAACGCATCTCGATGCGTGCCGCCGAATGGCCGAGCGACACCGTTTCCGGCATCGACCTCACTTGCGCGGTGCCGCATTGGGACTGGGAGTTCCGGCATTTTCCACGGCCTGCGACCCGGGCGCTGGCGAGGCGGCTGACGGATCACGGCGTCCGGCTGGTCGTCGGGCATCACGCACATGTCGTGCAGCCCATCGAGCGCATCGGCGGCAGCGCGATCGCCTACGGCCTTGGCGATTTTCTCGGCACAGCCTTTGCCAGGCTGCCGTGGCCGGCACGTGTCGGCTCCATTTTCGTTGTCGATGTCAGCACCGATCCGGCCACGCGCGGCATGATCGCCGCCTACAAGATGCATTTCTTCATGCGCTTCGCCGATAAAGGCCATGAACGGCTGGTGCCGGCCGAGGCTCTGGACGGCGCGCTCAAGCAGCGGGCCGCGGCCCGGCTGGAGGCAATCTATCCCGCCTCGGAGACATAGCCGCCGACCGTCGCAAGCGCAGGCGACTTTCGCGTGAAAAGCGCTATCATGCGCCCATCTCAGCGGCGGCCGGGGGGGGGCCATGGAAGCAGCGGATTTCATGCCGAGCGAGGCGGTGATCGCGGGCATCAGGCGCGGCATCGAGGATTATGAGGCGAAACGGGCGTCGGCCCAGAGACAGGTCCGCTGGCGGGTGCCGGTGTTCGTCGGCCTGGTCGTCGTCTTCGTCGCGCTGACAGCCTGGCTGTTCAACGCCGCCGCCGATCCCCACGAACAATGGCTCTCGACGCCGCATGTCTTTCTCTATCTCGGCGGCATGGTCGCCGCGATGCTCGTCTATTTCCGGGCGCTAAGGCCGGCGACGCGGCTGCAGCAATCCTTCCGCGACACGCTGCTGCCGATGATCTTCGGCTTCGTGCGCGACGTGCGCTACCAGCATGGCGCGCGGCCAAACTCCTTCGACAGAATGCCGCGCGAAACGGTCGGCGCCTTCAACCGGCAGAGCTTCGACGACGTCATTTCCGGGCGTTACGAGGATTTTCCGTTCGAGCTTTACGAGGCGAAACTCTGGGAAGGATCCGGCAAGAGCGAGACGATCGCCTTCAAAGGCGTCATCGTGGCCTTCGAGACCATCGAGCCGTTCCCGGGAACGCTGGTTGCGGCGCGCAAGGCGGGCAAGGTGGCGCATTTCTTCCGCGGCATGTTCGCCTCAAAGATGCAGGAGCTGTCTTCCGGCGTCGAAGACCTCGACGACACTTATGAATTCCGCACCGACAATGTCGAGGCGGCGCGGCCGCTGGTGACCGGCCGGATGGCGCAGGCGCTGACCTGGCTGCGCGAGACATGGCCCTACGACCAGGCGCGGGTCGCGCTCAGCGGCAGCGACGGCTTTCTGTTGATGCCGCGGTCGAAGAACTTCTTCGAGCTTCCGGATATTGCGCAGCCGATCGATTACAACGCGCATGTCGCGCCGATGATCGCCGATCTCGGCGCGATGCTGGCAACGGCAGCGCTGGTGCGCAAGATCGGCGCGAGGGACGAGGTTGCCACATAGGCTTCAGCAGTCGAAGCCGTATTGGGTGCGCATATAGTCGGCCTCTTCCTTCGACATCTTCTTGAGCATTACGCAGACGGTGAAGCTGCCGACCTGATGACCGTTTTTGGTGTAGCCCCAATCGGAAATATCGTCCCGGGTGAATTCGATGTTCTGGCCGAGGACGACATTGCGGACGATTTCCGGCTCGTTCGCCAATGTGCCGACGAAGCCCGTCTCGGTCCGCTTGAAAGGGATGACCCAGAAATGCTCCGTCGCATCTCCATCGGCGATCATCACCTTGAGCTTGAACTTGCCGGTACCCGGCGGCGGAGTGTCGGACAAAGCCAGGAATTCATCGAGGCTCGACCGCGCCTTCTCGATCGCCGCCGCCATCTCGGCGTCGTCGGAGGCGATCATCATCGCCTTGTCGTCGCTTTGCGCGCGAGCATGCAAGGGAGCGAGCGCCAGCAGCAGGCATAGCGCGATACGAACGGCACTTGTCATGACCCCCCCGGTCAAGGCCAATATCCTCGCGCATTATCTTCGGGCAACGTGTCGGCTTTATCAATCAAGAACTGGCCCACGCCAATTGTCATCGGACAATGATAACGGAGCGCTTGGGCTGCTGAAACGAGGCCGCTATCGAACGCGGTAACCAGAACTGCGCGGAGAGTACAGGACATGCGACTGAGATTGGCGGCTGCGGCGTTCGCCGCGATCATGCTTTGCGCCGGACTTGCCCGTGCCGAGGACCCGAAGGCCTTCAAGCTGACCATCGACGGCGTGACCGTCGACATCGATCCCGGCGAGGATATCGACGTGAAGCTTCCCAGCGGCAAGACCAGCAAGGTAAGGCTCGAGCACAATGACTTCGTTACCTTCTCCGGCGGCACATTCTCCTTCGTCCATCCAAGCGATTATTCTGTCACCAAGACCGATCTCGGCGACGGCATCGCCCAGTACCTCATGGCTTCGGCGCTCGGCACCCTCGTCGTGGTGCAGAAATACGACAAGATGAACCCGGTCTCCCTCAACCAGCTGATGCTGCAGGAGATGACCAAGGAAACGATCCAGGCCGGCGGACGGCTGGCGCAGCAGCCGACGAGCCGCAAGCTCGCCGACGGCAAGGAACTGACGGGCCTCAAGGCCACCGTGAAGACGCGCACCGACAGGGCGGATTTCGAAATCGTCGGCTTCGGCACCGCCGATCAGGGGCTGCTCTTCATCACGCGCATCGGCGATCAGGACAATGCGACCGAGCAGCCGCTGATCGACAAGTTCTGGGAGACCCTGAAGATCAAACTGTGAGGCGTGTCGATATTCAGGTGAGGCCGGCCTGCCAAAGGCCGCTTCCTCCGCTCCCGGCGCTCACGTACACGCTCCGCTCCGGTTCTCGAAAGCCACCACGCTCGGCTCGGCCTGACCTGAATCTCAACACGCCTCGAGCCGGATCAAAGACCTGTCAATCCGGCAAGCCAGCTTGCCGAGCGCTTCGCCGCGTCCACCGTCGCGCCGGCGGCGCGGCTGAGATCGGTCTTGACCACGGCATAGCCGGCCTTGGTGCGGTAAAGCACCGCGCGCCCGCCATCGACCGATCTGTCGAAGGCGACCGGCTTCGCCGATTCCGTTTCGCCCGCGGTTACCGTTCCGCCGACCGGGACGCTCGGGCGATGGTCGAGCTCGGGCGGCAGCGGGGCGATGGTTTCGACGACGCGATTCCTGGGCGTCAGATCCGGCCGGGAGGCTTTCGCGGCAAGCTCGGAGGAAGAGGCCGAGCCCTTGACGCGGCAGATGCCTGAAACCAGCGGATAGTTGAAATTGCGCTGATGCAGCATCTGGCTCTTCATCGCCGCTTCGCAGTCGGCGATCGTCGCCCATTTGGCCGGCGTCTCGCCGATATATTCGCAGAGCTTCGCGTCGCAGTCGCAGCCGACGATGGTCATGGCGACAAGGGCGGTCTTGATCACGGTCTTGTCCCTTCGAAATCGCTCCCTTTCCCCACTTGCATCAATCCATGCCGAACAAGGCGGGATTTGGCCGCGATTGTGAAATGTGGATGACGGGACATTTCCGAAGGTTGCCTGGACGGTGACTGTGACCGAAATGCCTCAGGCAGGCTTGGTTACCCCCAAAAAGACAGTCGGCGCTGGGATTTCTCCCAGCGCCTCCCTGTCAGATCAGGAACCGGTTAAGGCAGCAACTTCCGTAAAGTCGTCGCGCCAGGCCGGCCTTGATTTTGACGGTCCTGCCAGTCGCCACCCGAGGGCAGCGCCCGTTCCAGACCACGCCGATCTCCACCCTTGCGAGCTTCGCCAGCGTGCCATCGAAGGTTTTTCCCGGCCTTCATGGCAGCATCGGTCCGCCGTCGGCGTTGGCACGCTTTCCGCGGCACCCGTAGGTCTCGGCATCCGTCCCTCCTGCAAGCGAACCTGCTTTCGTTTCGGGCCGTACGGGCCTCAGGAAATCCGCCTTGCGCTTTTGCCTTTCGGCTGGGGCGTTCAGTGGCCGCCTGAGATGGGTTGAATCTACGCCGGGTAAGCGGTTCGGGGAATGCCCGTGGCCCTGTGGATAGCGGGATTATCGGGGACCGCCGGCAAAAGCCCGGGAATTCGGCGGCCGAACCCCTTAGACAGCCTGCCCCGCTTTTTAGCGACCTTGGATGTTGGAGCCTTGCTCCGCCGATCCGTCCGCGTTTCAATGCCGGCAAAAGGATATGCGTCGGCAAGAGACTTTGGGCGCCAGCAGGTTCCGCCGCGCATTTTACGCGACGTGCCTCGGGGGAGGTCGGTTTGAAGGTCGGGGTGGTTCTCAATCCGATAGCCGGCGGCGGCCGGCTCAAGCGGCGCTGGGCCGAGGCGGCGGCGTCGCTCAAGGCCAATTTCGGCGGTTTCGACCTGCGTGAGACGCAAGCCGCCGGCGACGCCGAGCGGCTGGCGATCGACCTCGCCGCCGGCGGATGCGAACTGGTGATCGCGGCTGGCGGCGACGGCACCGCCAGCGAGGTGGCCGACGGGCTGCTGCAGGCGCGGGACGAGATCGGAAGGACGAGCGAGCTCGGGCTTCTGCCATGCGGCGCCGGCATCGATTTCGCGCGCGGGCTCGGCTTGCCGCGCGGCATCGACGCCACGCTGAAACTGATCGCCGATGCCAAGGCGCGGAAAGTCGACGCCGGGCGGGTCTGCTACATCGACGATCATGGCAAGCTGGCCAGCCGCCACTTCATCAACATCGCCAGCCTCGGCCTGTCCGGCGCGACGGATCGCGCCGTCAATGCCGACAAGCGCAAGGGCAGGGTCTCGACCAAGGCGCTGTTCTTCTGGCGCACGGTGCTCGAATTCGTCCGCTACCGCTTCCAGGACGTGAGGATCACCATCGACGATGGCGAGCCGGTCGAGGCGCGCATGGCGCTGGTGGCGGTCGCCAACGGCAAATTCTTCGGCGGCGGCATGATGATCGCGCCGGACGCCGAGCTGTCGGACGGACAATTCGACATCGTCATCGTGCGGGCCGCGAACAAGATCGGACTGATAAGAGACATCCGGCTGCTCTATGGCGGCCGCCACCGCAACCATCCGGCAATCACCATCCTGCGTGGGCGCAAGGTGCTGGTCGAGCCGCTGGGCGATGTCGAGAAGAATGGCGCGCTGGTCGATATAGACGGCGAGTCGCCTGGCCGGATTCCGGCGACGTTCGAGATCCTCCCCGGCGCGCTGACGCTGAGGTGTTGATGTTGCGGCCGATCTAGAGCAATTCCAGGAAAAGTGTGAGCGGTTTTCCGCCCGGAATTGCGTAAAAACAAGGAGCTAGAGCATTTCACCGTTTCCGTGAAACGGTGAAATGCTCTAGCGTTCGGTCTTGGTCTTCAGCAGTTCGACAATGCGCTGATCGGCCTTTGTCCGAACGGCTATATCGACGGGCCTTTCTCCGTCGCTGTCCGGAATGTCGGGATTAGCCCCCTTCTCAAGCAACCATTTTATGTAGGCAAACTGCTGGTCGCCGTTCGGCTGGCCCGGGTCGTTGCAAGAGGCGTTGGCGAGCAGCGTCTTTCCGTTCTCTACTCTGTTGATATCCATTCCATGATCTAGCATGAGCTGGGTTATTTCGATGTCCCGCCTATAGCCGGCGCCCGATACCGGCCCCCATCTTTGCCCATCATTTACTTCGAAGTCCGCTCCCTGGATCAGAGCTTGCCTCACGCCTTCCACATTCCCCCAAAAGGCATAGGTGCCAAGCATGGCCTTGGCGTTTGACCACTGAGGGGCGATGCCGTGCGCCTTGGCAGTTTTCACCCTCTCATAGTCCACAACCGCTTTTTGATACTGCGTGGAGCTTTTCAGTCTGGCCATGTAGGTGATTTTCTTCTTGTGCTTAGGCGAAAAGTTCTCGCCGCCGTAACCACCCCTTTCGCCACAACTCATTGCCCGGCATTGACCGGTCGGGTCATCCAGGCTGATGCCCTTGGACGTCGGAACGACATGCAGAACGCAGCCGTTGCCGTAGGTCGTGTCATAATAGGTGAGTTGCGCTCCGTTCCGCTCGGCTATGCCGTAGATGGAACAGCTGTGACCATTGTAGAACTGCAATGATGCCCTGAAATACAACGAATCCTTGTCGTACCGGACCAGCTCAAGAACATTTGTGGACTCATACTTCGTGCCGTCCACAAGGCCGTTGCTGAAGTTATGCCAATACATCCCCTCCAGCTTCCGCAAGTCCTTGAGGTGAGCGGAAGAATTGGCTCGCGTCTCCCCGCATAGGATGCCGCCAAGTCCGAGCAGGAGCAGAAACGCGAGTAGAGTTTTTCTCCTTCCGTGCGATTCCACCGCTAAACCCCTAAACCCACGAGTTGCCGCCTTGAGACACTGTAGCAGGCCAGATAGTGCCGCGTCAGGCGTGATCGCGATGCAGGCATAGGTACAAGCCGACCTCCCGAAAAGCCGGCAGGCGTCGAATGGATGTAACCTTCGGCTTCAGCCTGCTGTCAAAATTAGAGCCTGGCCGGAAAGCCCGGGGCGCGGAGCTCCGTGCCGACCGCATCCTCGAGCAGCTTGACGATCTTGGTCGACCAGGCATCGCCGCCATAGGCGCGCTTGCCCTCCTCGAAGATCGCGTTGACGCGTGTTGCCAGATCGAGCGGCGCACCGAAATCCCGGCCCATGGCGAGCGCGAAGCCAAGGTCCTTCAGCGCCAGGTCCATGGTGAAGCCGATGTCGTAGGAGCCGTTGAGCACGAGCTGGCTTTCGGTTTCGTGGACGAAGCTGTTGCCGGAAGAGGCGACAATGGCGTGATAGGCTTGCGCGAGGTCGAGCCCGCCTTGCTTGGCGAGCATCAGCGCTTCGCCCGCGGCGACGAGATGGATGAAGGCGAGCATGTTGGTGATGACCTTGATCACCGCCGCCGCGCCGACGGGACCCATCAGGAAGGACTTCGCGCACATCGCCTCTAAGGCCGGGCGGTGCCGCTCATAGAGCGCGGCGTCGCCGCCAACGAGCGCGGTGATCTTGCCCACCGCGGCCAGATGCACGCCGCCGGTCACCGGGCATTCAAGCGTCTCGATGCCTTTGGCCGAGGCGAGGGCCGCCAGCCGCAGGATATCGTCGCGGCCATTGGTCGACATCTCGATCCAGGCGCCGCCCGCCGGCAGGCCCTGGAGCAATCCGTCCGGGCCGGCGAGCACCGCTTCGCTGACCTTCGGCGAGGGGAGGCATGAGATGGCATTGCCAGCCCGGGCGGCGGCTTCGGCCGGGCTCGCCGCCGCCGAGGCACCGAGCGCGACGAGGCGCTCGACCGCCGCCGGATCGCGGTCGAAGACGGTGACGGCAAAGCCGTTGCGCAGCAGGGCGGCGGCGAGGTTACCACCAAGATGGCCAAGGCCGATGAAGGCGTAAGCGAGGCTCACGGCATCAGCGGCGTCTGCATCATCTGCAGATGCAGGTCCTTGCCGCTATAGGGATGCGCGTCGCAGACCGCCTCGTCGAGCTCGACGCCGAGGCCAGGCTCCTTCGAAGGGATGACGTTGCCGTCCTGCCATTCGATCTTCTTCTTGAGCAGTTTTTCGTGAAAACCGTCCCACTGCTTGAGCGATTCCAGGATGAGGAAGTTGGGCAGCGTCACCGCGAGCTGGATGTTTGCGGCGCCGACGATCGGGCCGCAATAACAATGCGGCGCCACCTGGATGTGATAGGCCTCGGCCATGGCGGCGATCTTCTTGGTTTCCAGTATACCGCCGGAGCGGCCGAGATCGGGCTGCAGGATGGTCGCGGCGCGGTTCTCGATGACGCGGGCGAACTCGAACTTGGTCGTCAGCCGCTCGCCGGTGGCGATCGGGATCGAGGTGCCGCGGGCGACCTCAGCCATCACCTCGGGCATATCCGGCGGCACCGGCTCCTCGAACCAAAGCGGGTCGTAAGGCTCGATGGCTCGGGCAAGACGCAATGCCCCGGAGGCGGTGAACTGGCCATGCGTACCAAACAGGATATCCGCCCTGTTGCCGACCGCCTCGCGGATCGCCTTGATCATGCGCGCCGAGAGGTCGATGTCGATCAAGCGCGGCTGGTGGCCGTCATAGGCGGTGTAAGGGCCGGCCGGGTCGAGCTTCACGGCGTTGAAGCCCTGCTCGACATATTCGAGCGCGCAGGCGGCGGCCATGCCGGGGTCGTTGTAGACATTCTGGCCGCGCGCGTCCTCCGAATGGACGCTGCCGGTGTGCGGATAGAGATAGGTGTAGGAGCGCAGCGTCTCATGCACCTGGCCGCCGAGCAGCTTGTAGATCGGCTTGCCGGCCTCCTTGCCGATGATGTCCCAGCAGGCCATTTCCAGCGCCGAGAAGCAGCCCATGCCGGAGACGTCGGGACGCTGGGTGAAGCCGGAGGAATAGGCGCGGCGGAAGAAGTTCTCGATATCGTGCGGATCGCGGCCGACGAGATAGCGTTCGGCCATGTCCTCGATCATCCTGGCGGTGACATGCGCCGAGAAGGTGGCGTTGTAGGCCTCGCCATAGCCGACCACGCCTCCGTCGGTGGTGAGCTTGACGAAGATGAAATACTTGCCGCCGATGCCGGGCGGCGGGTTGCCGACAACCCAGGTCTTGACGTCGGTGATTTTCATTTGTGGTCCTCCAGAACCAGATCGGCGCCTTTCCATCCGGTGAGGATCGAGGCGGCGTTGGTGTTGCCCGTGATGTTGTCGGGGAAAATCGACGCGTCGATGACACGCAGGCCCTCCAGCCCATGCACCCGAAGCCGCGGGTCGACGACGGCGCGCGAAGCGTCCGGACCCATGCGGCAGGTCGAGACGGGATGGTAGACCGTACCCGAACGCTTCCTGAAATCCTGAATCAGATCGGCATCGGAAGTGATTGACGGACCAGGCAAAACCTCTTCCTCGATGATCTCGGCCATGGCCGGCATCGCCGCGATCCTGCGCACGAACTTCACCGCCGCCAGCATCTCGTCGACATCGGCATTGGTCGAATAGGCGTTGGCCCTGATCCTCGGATAGTCGTGCGGATTCCTCGAACGGATCATGATCTCGCCGCGGCTCGAAGGGCGGCAGTTGGAGAGACCGATCGAGAAGCCCGGCCATGGGTCGGGCGTCAGGATCGGACGCTCGCCGCTCTTCGGTATGACGGTCGAGAAGGCCTGGAAATAAAGCTGCATGTTCGGCCGCGCCATCGACGGATCGGTGCGGAAGAAGCCGCCGGCATTGTTCATCGACAGCGACAGCGGACCGGAGCGCAAGAGGATGTATTGCATGCCGACCAGAAGCTTGCCCCACCATGGCCGCAGGATCTGGTTCAGCGTCGGCAGCTTGCCCTTGAAGGTATAGTTGATGCCGACATGGTCCTGCAGATTGGCGCCGACATTGTCGTTGGCATGGACCACCGGGATGCCGAGATCGCCGAGGAGCGCGGCGGGGCCTACGCCGGAGAGCTGCAGCAATTGCGGCGAGTTGATCGAGCCGCCGGAGAGGATCACCTCGCGGCCGGCGCGGACAGTTTTCCGCTCGCCGTTCTGCTCATATTCGACGCCGACGGCGCGCTTACCCTCGAACAGGATTCTTGTCGCCAGCGCGTTGGTCTCGACGCGAACGTTGCCGCGCTTCATCGCCGGCCGCAGGAAGGCTCGGGCAGCGGACATGCGGCGGCCGTTCTTGGTCGTGATCTGGTAGACGCCGACGCCTTCCTGGGAGGCGCCGTTGAAGTCGGGATTGAAAGGCAGCCCGGCCTGCTGCGCAGCCGCGAGATAGCGCTTGGTCAGCGGGTGCACCGCGCGCGAACAATTGGTGACGTGCAAGGGTCCGCCGACGCCGCGCCATTGGTCGGCGCCGGCTGCATTATCCTCCATCGCCTTGAAGGAGGGCAGGAGGTCGTCATAGCTCCAGCCGGGATTGCCGGCAGCCGCCCAAGCGTCGAAATCCTCGCGCGCGCCGCGGATGAAGACCATGGCGTTGATCGAGCTGGAGCCGCCGAGCAATTTGCCGCGCGGCCAATGGTCGGCATTGCCGGCGAGACCTGGGTCCGGCTCGGCCTTGTAATTCCAGTTGACGGCCGGATCGAAGAAAGTCTTGCCGTAGCCGAGCGGCATCTGGACATAGAAGCGTCGGTCGGTTCCGCCGGCTTCCAGCACCAGCACCGAGAAGCGGCCTGAAGCCGACAATTTGTCGGCAACGACCGAACCGGCCGAGCCGGAGCCGACGACGATGAAATCATAAGTCTGCATGATAAGCGGGCGCGCTCCGAAATCCGCACCTAGCCTAGACATTGCCGGTTCACGTCGTCGCCGGACCTTCCGGCATGGCTTGTGAAAAAAGCGACCGGCGCGCTGACGCGCATTTCGCTTTCGCCGGAGCTTGCGACATCGTGGTCGCATTGCTACGCAACAGCAACTGACCTCGTAAGGATTTCGCCATGGTGCATTATGCGGACGGAAAACCCCTCGGCGATCTTACCTTGAGGACGCTTGCCATGCCGTCCGACGCCAATGCGGCCGGCGACATTTTCGGCGGCTGGGTGATGGCGCAGATGGACCTTGCTTGCGGTATCCGCGCCGCCGAGCGCGCCAAGGGGCGGGTGGTCACCGCGGCGGTGAAGGAAATGTCTTTCGCCAAGCCGATGAAGATCGGCGACACGCTCTGCATCTACACCCATGTCGAGCGCGTCGGCCGCACCTCCATGGTGCTCAAGGTCGAGGCCTGGGCGCAGCGCTACCTTTCCGACCTGATGGAAAAGGTCACCCATGCCGATTTCGTCATGGTGGCGCTCGATGGCGAGGGCAAGCCGAAGCCGGTTCCGGCCGAGAGCTGACAGGCTCCGATTCCCCCAAGCCCGCCCTTTGTAACAACGCCCGCGCGGAAGATGCGCTTCGCGACATCCATTGGTTGCCTTCGCGCCCCAGTTTGAGGTCGCGAGGGGGAAAACAATGCGTCAACACATGCTGAACGGCTGGCTCGTGGCGGCCCTTATCGCTCTCGCCTGCCTGCTTGGCATAACGGCCTACACGGAGGTCAGCAAAGATCTTCCACGCGTCGCCTGCATGAGGGATCCGAAGGCGATCGAGAAGAAGGCCGCGCGGCCGGAGGATTGCTTGACGGTATGCTGCGGCGGTACCACTCCAAGCGCCTGATCGGTGGCCGGCTAAAAACAGACTTCTTTGTCGAGGGCGGCTGCGCGGCGACACCTGCCTGGCTGACCGCGGGGCCGTGGCCGGTCCGGCCAAAACCGGAAAGTACGACAGGCCGACGCCGAGTCGCTCGGCTCATCCAATGGTTCAAAAACCTTTGAATTACAGCGGTTTCAGCCTTGCCTGCTGTCGAATTTCGCGCGCGCCTCGCGGACCCGATTTGTGTTCTTGCGCGCCCATTCGCCGAGCGCACCGACCGGCACGAGCAACTCGTGGCCGAGTTCGGTCAGCTCGTAATCGACACGTGGCGGAATGGTCGGAAACACTTTTCGCGTGACGAAGCCGTCGCGCTCCAGTCCGCGCAGGGTGGTGGTCAGCATCTTTTGCGAAATGCCGCCGACGGCGGCGCGCAATTCGTTGAAGCGCATCGCGCCGTCGCCCAGCTTGCCGACCACGAGCACGGTCCATTTGTCGCCGACCCGTTGCAGGATTTCCGACACGGCACGGCAGTCCTCGGTGATATGCGGGTGCCTCAGTAACAAAAACGTGCCTCCTTGCGCGCCGATTTGTCAGTATCACATATAGCGCCGGTATCCAAACGATACCAGAAATTCCCGCAAGGAGAGCCCCTTATGTCCAAGCCCAAAATCGCCATCGTCGTCGGTTCGACGCGCGCCGCCCGCTTCGCCGACGTGCCGACGCAGTGGATCGCCAAGATCGCCAAGTCGCATGCCGATATCGACGTCGAGATCGTCGACCTGCGCGACTGGCCGCTGCCCTTCTTCGACGAAGTCGCTTCCTCCGCCTGGGCGCCATCGCAGAACGAGGTGGCGCAGCGCTGGCAGAAGAAGGTCGCCGAGTTCGACGGCTTCATCTTCACCGCCGCCGAATACAATCACGCGCCGACCGGTGTTTTGAAGAACGCCATCGATTACGCCGCCAATGAATGGAACAAGAAGCCGGCCGGCTTCGTCGGCTACGGTTCGGTCGGCGGCGCGCGCGCGGTTGAACAGCTCCGCCTGATCGCCGTCGAGCTGCAGATGGCTCCCGTCAAGTCGGCCGTCCATATCGCCTGGGGCGATTTCCTTGCGGTCCGCCAGGGCGAGAAGAAGCTCGAGGACATCGAGCATCTGAACCAGGCCGCAGCCGCGCTGATCAACGACGTCGCCTGGTGGGCGAAGGTGCTGAAGGCTGCGCGCGCCGCCGACGCTATCACCGGCGAAGCCCAGGCCGCTTAAAGAGCCTGCGTTAACCATCCTCCCGAAGGGCGGCGCTTGCGCCGCCCTTTTTAGTTTACCGAGGCCTCGGTGGCCGCTGCCCTGCTTGGTCCCGACCACGTCTTAGCGGTCACTTGATCGCCTAGAACGGCGCGTTAGATCAAGTCCGAATCCGGTGAAGACGGTTTAGTCACGGAGCAGCGTAATGCCTTGGCTTGGCAGATGGCGCAATCAGTATGGGTCCGTCCTTGAAATAACCGGCGAGGAGGGCGGCCGGATCGAAGGCACGTTTCGCACTGCGCTCGAAGACAGCAGCTTCTATGGACGGACGGTGCCGATATATGGGATCGCGCATGGCGATGTGATTGGAGTAACGGCCGCCGGCGAGGGTACGGCCGGCCCCGCCGCGGTGAGCTACACCGGCATATTGCGGGACGGCAAACTGGCGACGATGTGGCTGACGGTGGCGGGCAGCATCATCACCGGTAAGGAGGGCGAAACCGCTTCCCGCAAGCAGGTAGGAACCTGGCGTGCCTTTGGCACCAGTCTCGACACCTTCGTCCGAGAATAGCCGATCAGCCAGCAGGCACTAGGCGCCTTTGCTTCGCGCTCCAGTATCTCGTCTTTTTGGCAGTGCTTGGCGATCAGGCTGACCTACGCCGAGCCATCGCTTGCGCCCCTTTTTAGTTTACCGAAGCCTCGGTGGCCTGCCTTGGCCTGATGATGCAGTCGGCAAGATGCGCCCGCTCGTCCAGCGCGTCGGCATGGTGCTGGCCCCACCGGCAGAGCGCCAGCAGGATCGGCTCGAGGCTGAGGCCGAGCGGCGTCGCTGAATATTCGACGCGCGCCGGAATTTCCGCGAAGATCTTGCGGCTGACCAGGCCGTGCTCCTCCATCTCGCGCAACTGGTCGATCAGCACCTTCTGGGTGACGCCGGGTATCAGGGCTTTAAGCGCCGACAGCCGGCGCGGACCGTCGAAGAGATAATAGAGGATCACCACTTTCCAGCGGCCCGAGATCACCTTCAGCGCGCGTTCTACGGGAAGCATCGGCAGTCGCTTGATCGTGCGTCCTTTGGTGATTTGGGCCATGGTCACCTCCTGGTGTGCAGCGGACGAATCCGTGTGTAGCGGCGACTGCGCAGATAGTGGCAAAGACCGGCCGGTGCCATAGCGATCGGAGCCTTGCCATGAAAACCATCCAGTTCAACCGTTTCGGCGGTCCGGACGTGCTGGAGGTCGTCGACGTGCCAACGCCCGTCGCGGCAGCCGGCGAGGTTCTGGTCAAGGTGGAAGCGGCCGGCATCAACTTCTTCGAAGTGCTGATGCGCGCGGATCGCTACGCGGTCACGCCAGCCCTGCCGGCATTCCCCGGCGTCGAAGTTGCCGGCACGGTCGAGGCGGTCGGCGAGGGTGTCGATCCAGGCCTGTTCGGACGCCGCGTGGCGGCGCCGCTGTTCGGATCGGCCCGGCCATTCGGCGGCTATGCCGACCATGTGACGATCGACGCCGGCCTCATCGTGCCGCTGCCGGATGCGCTTTCGTTTGAAGATGCGGCCGCCCTGATGGTGCAGGGGCTGACCGCCTTGCATCTCACGCGGCAAAGTCCTCCGGCCGGCAGGACGGTGCTGGTTCCCGCGGCCGCCGGAGGCGTCGGTTCGCTGCTGGTCCAATTGGCCAAAGGGCAGGGTGCGCGTCGCGTCGTCGCGCTGGCCGGCGGGGCCGCCAAGCGCGATTTCGTTCTCGCGCTCGGTGCCGATGTTGCGATCGACTCCAGCGCGGCGGACTGGCCGGCGCGAATCTGCGAAGCGAGCGACGGCTTGGGCGCCGAAATCGTCTACGACACCGTCGGCGGTGCGTTGACCCAGCAGGTTCTCGACGCCCTGGCGCCCGGCGGCGAACTGGTGTTCGCGGCGCTCGGCCGGTTTCAATTGTCGGCGTCGGACCTCGAAGCGATGATCGGCCGCAATCAAGCGCTCAGGGGGTTTGCTCTGCTGCCGCTCTTGTCCGCGGATAGTCTCGGGGCAAGTCTAGGCGAGTTATTTGAGCTGGCGTCCAGCGGCCGGCTGAAGGTGGCGATCGGCGGCCGCTTTCCGCTGCATCAGGCAGGCGAGGCGCATCGATTGCTGGAGGAGCGCCGTGCCATAGGCAAGGTGGTGCTGCTGCCCTGACCGCCGTCGCCGGCTGCCGCTTTCCCAACTCGTTGCCGCCGCTCACGACTTTGTGTCGGCCGGACCCTGAGACACGCCTCAGGAGTAACTTGCATTATGCAACTAACTTCGCTATTTGTGACTTGCATCTTGAAAGTGAGTCGCGAGAATGGTTGCCAGGACAAGCTTCGAAACGCGCCCATGTCCCATCGCACGCAGCCTCGATGAGGTCGGCGAGTGGTGGAGTATCCTGTTGCTGCGCGACGCGTTCCAGGGCCTCACGCGCTTCGATCAATTCCAGAAGAGCCTGGATATCGCGCCCAACATCCTGACCCGGCGGCTGAACAGCCTGGTCGAGCGCGGGCTGTTCGAGAAGCGCGCTTACTGCGAACGGCCGCTTCGCCATGAATATGTGCTGACCGCCAAGGCCCGCGATTTCCGACCGGTGCTGCTTACGCTGCTTGCCTGGGGCAACAGGCATCTGGCGCCCGAAGGCCCGAGCCTTGTCGTGGTGGACACGGCGGACGGGCGCTGGGCCGATCCGGTTCTGGTCGACCGCGAGACAGGCAGGGAGCTCGACAGCGGCGGCTTCACCATGGCGACCGGGCCTAAGGCCAGCGACCGCATGCGGCAACGCTACCGCTTCAGCAGCGAGGGCTCGGGCCTGCCGCTGGTCGAGAACAAGCTGAGCCAGGAAGAGGCGAAAAGCAGATGAACAAGGCTCTCTCCCCGGCCGAATTGCAGGCCACGGCCGTCGATGTCCCGAAGCCGGTCAGGAAGCGTCGCAAGCCATTGCTGGCCGGCGCCGCGCTGATCGCGATCGCTGCCGCCGGATGGTATGGCGTCCAGTGGTGGCAGGCCAACCGCTTCATGGTGACGACCGATGATGCCTATGTCGGCGGCAATGTCACGCCGCTGGCGCCGCGCGTCGCAGGCCATATCGACCAGGTGCTTGTCGAGGACAACCAGCATGTCACCGCCGGCCAACCCATCATCCGTATCGATGACAGACCCTTCAAGGCGGCATTGGAGCGTGCGCGGGCATCGGTGCAACAGAAGCAGTCGGCGCTCGACAATCTGCGCGCCCAGGTGTCGCTGCAGAACTCGCTGATCGAGCAGGCCAGCGCCGACCTCGAGGCCAAGAGCGCCGCGGCGGCGTTCACCGCGCAGGACGCCAAGCGCTACGCGGTTCTTGCCAGCGCCAAGACCGGCTCGCAGCAGGATGCGCAGAAGAGCGCCGCGGCCGATGGCCAGGCGCAGGCATCTGTCGCCGCCGCGCGGGCGGCGCTTGCGGCGTCGAGACAGCAGCTCGACGTCCTCAACACTCAGATTTCGGAAGCCACCGCGGAAGCCGCGGCCGCCAAGGCGGATCTCGACACCGCGCAACTCGACCTCGGCTTCACGGAAATCCGCTCTCCGATCGACGGCATCGTCGGCAATAGGCTGGCTCAGGTCGGCACCTATGTCTCGCCGGGCAGCTATCTGCTGACCATCGTTCCTGCTTCGGGCCTGTGGGTCGACGCCAATTTCAAGGAAGACCAGCTGCGCGCGATGGCCGACGGCCAGACCGCGACGGTCTATGCCGATATCGCTCCCGACCAGCCGCTCAAGGGCCATGTCACCAGCCTGGGGCCGGCCACCGGAGCGATCTTCAGCGTCATCCCCCCGCAGAATGCGACCGGCAATTTCACCAAGATCGTGCAGCGTGTGCCGGTCAGGATCACCATCGACGCCGACCAGGGCGGTAAAGTCGTCCTGCGGCCCGGCCTGTCGACTGTGGTCACGGTCGATACCGGATCGCGCTGAGGGCGCCATGTCAGCGCCGGCCGCACCGCAGCAATCCTTCCTCGCCAGCATCGTGCCGTTCATGGTGATGTGCGTGGGGATGTTCATCGCGCTGCTCGACATCCAGATCGTCGCCTCCTCGCTGCAGGATATCGGCGGCGGCTTGTCGGCGGCGCAGGACCAGATCGGCTGGGTGCAGACCTCCTATCTGGTGGCGGAGATCATCGTCATCCCGCTCTCCGGCTGGCTCACCCGCGTCTTCTCGACCAGATGGCTCTTCACCATCTCGGCGGCGGGTTTCACTTTGGCCAGCATGCTGTGCGGCTTCGCCTGGAACATTGAAAGCATGATCGTTTTCCGGGCGCTGCAGGGGCTGCTCGGCGCTTCGATGATCCCGACGGTGTTCACCTCGTCCTTCCATTATTTCCAGGGCCCGCGGCGCGTCTATGCCGCGGCGGTCGTCGGCAGCATCGCCTCGATCGCGCCGACGCTCGGCCCCGTCATCGGCGGCTGGATCACCGACACCTTGAACTGGCATTGGCTGTTCTATGTGAACGTCGTCCCCGGCGCGCTCATCACGGTCCTGGTCGCGCTGCTGGTCAGGATCGACAAGGCCGATCCGTCCTTGCTGAAGGGCGCGGACTATATCGGCATGGCGTTGATGGCGGTCAGTCTGGGTACGGCGGAATACGTCCTTGAGGAGGGCTCGCGCTGGAACTGGTTCGACGACGCCACGATCCGCAACGGCGCCGTCGTCGCCGTGGTGACGCTCGTCCTGTTCGTCGTCCGCAGCCTGACCTATGCGCAGCCGGTGGTCGACTTCCGCGCCTTCGGCAACCGCAACTTCGCCATCGGCTGCTTCCTGTCCTTCATCACCGGCATCGGCATCTTCGCCACGATCTACCTGACGCCGCTGTTCCTCGGCTATGTGCGCGGCTATAACGCGCTCGAGACGGGGCTGGCTGTGTTTTCCACCGGCGTCGCCTCGATGGTGGGCGTTCCGGTCTACATCTTCCTCGCCAAGCGCTTCGACACGCGCTGGCTGATGATGTTCGGGCTGGCCTCCTTCGGCGCCTCGATGTGGAGCTTCAGCGCGATCACCAGCCAGTGGGGCTCGGCCGAGCTTCTCATCCCGCAAGTTCTCCGCGGCTTCCCGCAGGTCTTCGCCGTGGCGCCCAGCGTCAATCTCGGCCTCGGCAGCCTGCCGCCGGACCGGCTGAAATATGCCAGCGGCCTGTTCAACACCATGCGCAATCTGGGCGGCGCGGTCGGCATCGCGATCTGCGGCGCGATCCTCAACAACCGCACCAATTTCCACTTCCTGACGATCGCCTCGCATCTGACGCCACAGAACGAAGGGGCCATGCGTCTGGTCCACAATGTGGCGCAGCGCTATGGCCAACTGCCCGGCGCCATCGACGACGGCCACGCCGCCGCGCTGAAACAGCTCTGGCAGCTCACCTATCGCGAGGCTTCGACGATGGCCTATGCGGATGCGTTCCTGGTCATCATGGCGGCTTTCGTCATCGCCACGGCGCTGGTGCCGTTCCTGCGCAACGTGACGCCGAAGGCGCCGCCGCCGGATGCGCATTGATCGGTGCCCGCAGTGGTCGGTTCGTGATCTACCACTTCACGCTGAAGCCGACGGTGCCGCCGAAAGCATGGCTGTCGCCGAAATCCTCCAGGCTCGAGCGGGCAAGCAACTCGCCATGCACGGAATAGCGGTCCTCGGCCCAGCTCAGCGCGCCGCCGACGTCCAGCCCGCCCCACAGTTGCTGCGGCTTGCTGGTCAGTCGGGTGCCTGAGACATCGACATCGGTGCCGTCGAGGAAATCATAGTAGAGATTGGCGATGCCGTAGACATGCGAGCGGCTCGTCTCGCCTGTGCGATCCTTCCACTCGCTCTCATAGTCGGCGGAGAGGCCGATGCGGCCGATCAGGCTACCGCTGGTGTCGCTGGAGACTAGCGCCCCATAAGGATCGGTGAAATTGTCGAAATCGCCGGAAGCGTAGCTCAACTGCGCCTGCGGCGTCAGCGACCAGTTGCCATGAAGCGCGATCTTCTGCCCGGCCTCGATGCTGAGGCCGTAGCCGAAGCCGTTGTTGCCGTCGGCGAGCTTCTTGCCGAGCGTCGCGGAAGAGAGATCGCTGTCGAACCAGGTCAGCTCGGCCTGCGTGTCGACATAGAAACCGTTCCTGCCGTACCAGGTCAGCGTGCCGCCGAAGCCATAGCCGGTTGCGTCGATCGAGCCGGTGCCGAAGGACGAGGAGACGTCGGACTTCACCGTGCCGTAGTGGACGGTGAGGCCGCCAATCAGCGTGCCGGAGGTGGTTTCGGAGAGCAGCACGTCGAGGCCGGCCTGCAGCCGCCAGAGATCGGCGTCATAATCGGTGCCGGTGGTGCTCGTGCCCGGCTCGAATTCGCTGTGCGAGGCCTCGATGCGTCCCCAGATCGGGCCTTGGTTTGCCCCGCCTGTCGCTGACGGGGCGACGACAGTCCAGGAGCGATTGCCGATGCGCTGCTGCAGTGTGCCGAGCTGGGTGAAGCTTTGCAACGCGCCGGCATAGGCCTCGTAGATAGGCGCGGCCGGTGAATAGAGCGGCGTCGTCGGGCCGCCAGGGGTGATCAGCGCCGAGCGCAGATACCAGTCGCCGTCGGCAGGCGTGTTGACGCCGTTCTGGTAGAGCCGGTAGGCATAGGCGCCCGCCACCACCGCTTGGTCGCCTTGGAAGATATAGTCGCCCTGCAGGTTGAAGGTGCCGGCCGAGGCGCCGCCGACATCGATGATCTTGATGCCGTTGACGGTTTGTGCGCCGGCGCCGCCGACCGGGATTACCTTGATGATGGCGGTGCCGGAAGTATCGCCGGTGATGATCACCTTGTCGGTGGAGGAGGCATCGCCGTCGAGCATCGCCTCGATCTCCACCGTGCCGCCGGCGCCGGCGAAATTGCCCTGGATGGTCAACTGGCCGATCGAGTTGCCGGGCGCGATCACGCCGCCGGCTTGCAATGTCGTCGACCCAACCGTGCCGTTGCCGCCAAGCGCGCCGCCACTCAGGATCGTCACGGCGGAATTGGCGAGCGAACCGATGACCGAGAGCTTGCCGGCCTCGATCGTCGTGGCGCCGCTGAGCGTGTTGGCGCCGGTGAGGTTGAGATTGCCGCTCCCCCTCTTGGTCAGCGTGCCGGTGCCGTCGATGACGGCGGCAAAGCTGGCGTCGAGCGGCTGGTCGAAGACAAGCGCCGCGTTGTCGTGGATGTTGCCGGTGCCGAAACTCGTCGCCTGGCCCGTCAGCGTCCCGGCCGAGACGGTCGTGCCGCCGCTGTAGGTGTTGGTGCCGGAAAGCACCAGCGTACCGGAATCGGTCTTCACCAGACCGCCGCTCCCGGCGATCTCCGCGGCGATTGCGCCGTCACGCCGGCGTCCGTCTTGATCATCGTGGCAGCGGTGTTGGTGGTGAGCGTGCCGCCGTTGATCACATAGCCATCGGTCATGAACTGCATGCCGGTGAAGCCGACCGTGCCGGCGGAATTGTCCACCGTGACAGTGCCGGCCCGACCGCCGAACACCGCGAAATCCTGACCCCACGGCCCGTTGATCTCGCCGTCGGCCTCGGTCCAGTTTCGGTTCGCCGCGGCCCACACACCATCGCCGCCGTCGATCAAGCCATTGTCATGCAGCCCTGCATTGCCGCCGTCCCAGAAGCTCAGAGTTGCCCCGGCCGCGGAGATCAGATTGACCTGTCCGTTGATTGCGGTCTGGATGAAGAGATCGCTCGCGGCGACGGGCGTGGTCCCGAACTGAAGGCCGTTGTCGGTCAACGCACCGCCGTAGTTTATGAGCCGATAGACGCCGGGGCCGAAGCCGCCGACGTCGGTGATGTTCAGCGTGCCGTCGAGGGTGAGATCACCGTTGACCTCGATCAAGTCGTTGACGCCGTTGCCGATCGTCCCGGGAATGCCGAGCTCGTAATCGAGTTTCGCGCCCGCGTTGAGCGTCAGCGAACCGACTGTGAGCGTGCCGGGGCTGTTGCCCGGCGCGACGGTGCCGTCCACCGTCACCGGCCCTGCAATCGTTCCGACCCCCGACAGAGTGCCGGAACTGTTGACGCCGACGGCTGTATTTCCAAGCGAGCCGTTCACGCGCAACACGCCTGCGTCGACCGTCGTTGCGCCGGTATAGGTGTTCGTGCCTGAGAGCGTGAGCGTGCCGCTGCCCAGCTTGGCAAGAGAGCCTCCGGTGCCTGAGATCGAGCCGGAGAACGCGGTGCTGGCGTCGCCGCCGATCGTCAGTTTCCTGTCGCCGAGATTCACATTGCCGGCACCCGACAAGGAGCCGATCGTCTCGTCATCGCTGTCTATGCCGGTAAAGATAGAGGAGATAGGAGGCCGCACGAGCGACAGCGTGGCGCCGCCCGCCACCGTGACGGCCGAGGCGTCGGGAATGGAGTCGATCCCCGCGCCGACCGCGAAGAGCGTGCCGCCTAGGATTTGCGTCGCGCCCTGATAGCTATTGTTGCCGGCCAGCACCTGGCGGTAGGCGCCGGTCTTGACGAAGCCGCCGGCTCCGGTGATGCCGCCGTAGAACAGGGCAGTCGTGTTGGCGAAATTCGTGCTGGTCGTGAGGTTGCCGACAAGCTCGACCGTGCCGGCATCTCCCGAGAGCGTGCCGATTGTCTCGTTGCCGAGGACGCGGAACACACCGGCCTGGGCGATCACGGCGGACTGGTCGCCGATCGCGTTGCCGCCCTCGGCCTCGAGGGTTCCCCCCAGGATTCGCGTGCCGCCGGTGTAGCTGTTGTTGCCTGACAAGGTCAGCGTATCGGCGCCTGTCTTGGTGAAAAGGCCGGCGCCGCTGATGGTGCCCGTCAGATCAAGGTTGGCATCGGTCTGGAATGTGCCATTGCCGGTCAGCGTGACATTGCGGCCGCTGGTGAACGCGGACGTCGTCTGCAGCGTGCCGCCGTTGAAGGTCAGGCCGCCTGCAGTGTCGCCGAGATTGTCGTCGGCGGAGACCGACAGCACGCCAGCCGAGATCGTGGTTCCGCCGCCATAGGTGTTGGCGCCGGTGAGTTTGGTCGTGCCGCTGCCGATCTGCTTCACCGCGCCGCTGCCGGAGATGGTGCCGGCAAAGGTGGAGACGTCGGAGCGGTCGAAGGCCAAGGTGGCGTTGTTGGTGACATTGCCGAGAATGCTGCCTGTCGTGCCCCCATTGCCGATCTGCAAAGTGCCCTGCGAGATCGTCCAGGCCTGCGTGGCGGTGTTGTCCGCCGTCAGCGCCCAGGTGCTATTGCCTGTTTTTTCGAAGATGTCGAAGTTCTGGTACTGGCCCGTGTCGCCGATCACGCCGTTGAGCACCGCGGAGCTATTGCCGCCGAGCCGCAGCGTGTCGCCGGTGCTTAAGGTGCCGGCAATCACGTTGCCGATGATCTGCGAGCCGGCCTGAAGCTCCAGCGTCGACGCGGAGCCGACATTGTTGGAAAACAGGATAGCGGTGGTCGAGCCGGCGCCCGCGCGGATCGTGCCGGCGTTGACGACCGAAACCGTCCAGGAGGAGTTAATATCGGGGCCGATTGCCGCCGAGCCGTTGCCGCCTTCCAGAGTCCCATAGTTGGTTATCGAGATGCCAGCTCCCCGGCTCCTGATCGCGAAGTTGCCGGTGCCGACGCCCGTCAGGTCAGAGCCGCCACGGATCGTACCGTAGTTCACGACCGACCCGGGCTTGGTCGCGGTGCCCGTTACATAGATGCCGGCGCCGGCATATCCGCCATGGGTGTTGCCGCCCTGGATCGTGCCGGTGGTGTCGTTGATGACTGTTGCGCCGGCGCCGGAGATGCTCACGCCGGCCGCGGCCGCTCCTGTAAGGGTGCCGTTCGTCCCAGTGCCGCCGTTGACGGTGCCGTTGTTGACAAAAGTCACGACGTTCGTGAGTGTCACACCAATGCCGCCATTGGTGCCGGAGGTTCCGGCGCCACCCGATACCGACCCGTTGTTGACGACCTGCGCCGTGGTGCCTCCCACAGTCGTTACCCCGCTGTTGAAGACAAGGCCGGTGCCGGGCGTTGTGGTACCAAGCTGGTCGCTACCGGTGAGCGTTCCCGAGAAAGTGACCATTCCGCTGGTCAGAGGGCCGCCAGTGAAGCGGACAGTGCCCGAACCTGAGCCGGCAGGCGTGCCCGACAAGATAAAGCCCTGTGTGTCGATCGATAGCGACTTGGTCGGTGTCGGCAGCGAGTTCGGAGCCGCCATTGGCCAGGGTGATGGCGTTACGCAGTTCCGTCTCGCTGCTGACGAAATAGGTCATCGCCGAGGCCGCACCCGGAAGCAGGCAGGCGATCGCCGCGCCGCTCACGCCGGCAAGGAGCATCCCGCCCCGCATGCGCCGAAGCGCGCCGCCGCTCGTCTTCATTGGCCTGCCTCGCCCGAAATCCGCCGCCCGCCATGCCGGATCGCCGGGACGGCGTGCCGACGAAAGCGTCAAGAAGTTAACTTGGCGTTTGATTCCTGTCGCGAAGTTGAATCGTCGATTACTGATTTATTTCCCGCCGTTACTTAAAAGCAACATTAGGTTTCAGGAATATAAGCAGTATAAATATAAGCTTTGAATCGAATACGCGGATAGTAGCCGCCAGCGAAAGGAGGGCGGAGCCCGGGCGGTCGGCCCGCTTACCATGGTGACACAGGATTTGCGGGCCGGACCTTGTCCCACGGCTTGGCCGCCCAGGGCAACAGTTGGTTAGCTTCGCCCTTGGCGGCCAACGTTGGCAATCGATAGTCCGTGCGCGCGCCCGAGCCCGGACCAATCAAACGGAACCGCGCTCAAGCTCCGCCGACAACTGAACCAGGTCGGAAACGCCCTGTCCGAAAAGCATCATGACCCTGATCGCGATCCGTTCGCGACCATCCTTGTCGGCGATGTGGTGTCTAGCGCAATAGTCGTTCAAGGCTTTTGTGAGAACGTCGAGCTCGGCGGAATCCGCCACACCGCATGCTGACATGCTTGCCTCCCTGACAGGGCGAAAGCCTGATGACCGCTTCCAGGCGTCCGCTTGCCTCTGTTCGGTATGGACGACGAATGAACGGTACGCCCGAAATGTGACCGTTACGAGTCACTTTGCGCAGGCGGCGTCCACCTACTTCTTCTTCAGCAGCCGCGCCTCCCGAAGAAGCGAACTGGCGTCGATGCCGATCATCTCGACCAACTCGCGGGCCTGGGCCTCGGTGATCCCGGTTTCCTTCACGAGAAACCGGACGCGGAATTCCTTCTCCGCCTTCAGTCGCTCGTCGCGTTCCTGCTTGTCTTCGGCCATGGATCTTTCCCCATGCCCTGAAACTGCAAGGAGGCGACCAAGGTTCCGTTCAGCGCACGACCTGCCGGTGGCCGTCGGGCAGGCGGGTGGCGATCAGCTTGTCGATGCGGCGGCCGTCGAGATCGACCACCTCGAAACGCCAGCCCTGCGCGTCGACGCACTCGCCGGTGGTCGGCAGATGATGGAGATGCGACAGCACATAGCCGGCGACGGTCTCATAGTCGCGGTTTTCCGGCAGGTCGATGCCCAGCACCTCGGCCATCTCGTCGGCCTGCATATAGCCGGCGAGCAGCCATGAGCCGTCGTCACGCTTGACCGCGTTCTCCTCCTCGCCGGCCTCGAGGTCGGAACGGAACACGCCGGTGATCGCTTCGAGGATGTCGGCCGGCGTGACGATGCCTTCAAAATGACCGTATTCGTCATGGACCAACGCCATCGGCACGTCAGATTCGCGCAGCCTCTGCAGCACGTCGAGCGCGTCGGCCTGGTCATGGACGATGGGGGCGGCGCGCACATGCTGGCGCGGATCCAGCACTCTTCCGGCCAAAAGGGCGGCCAGCACGTCGCGCGTCTGGATGACGCCGACCATGGCGTCGACATTGCCGTCGCCGACGGGCAACCGCGAGTGCTGGGTATCCATCAAGAGCTTTCGAACCGCGGCTTCGTCGGCTTGCAGGTTGAGCCAGTCGACCTCGGTGCGCGGCGTCATGACGGCGCGCACGGCGCGGTCGCCGAGGCGCATGACGCCGGCGATCATGCGGCGCTCGTCGGATTCGATGGTGCCGTGATGCTCGGCCTCGGCGACCAGCATCTTGATCTCCTCGTCGGTAACCTTCTCTTCCGCCTCGCCGGCTTGGCCGAGCAGCCATAGCACCGCGCGGCCGGAAATGTCGAGCAGGAAGACCAGCGGCGCAGAGATGGTGGCGAGGATGGTCATGGCCGGCGCGGCGCGGGCGGCGACGCGCTCGGGATCGCGCAGCGCGATCTGCTTTGGCACCAGTTCGCCGACGATCAGCGAGGCATAGGTGATCACCGCGACGACGATGCCGACGCCGACGGGGTCCGCGATGTTTTCGCGGATGCCGGTCGAGGCCAGATATTGCGCCAGCCTTTCGCCGAGCGTCGCGCCCGAGAAGGCGCCCGAGAGAACACCGACGAGCGTGATGCCGATCTGCACCGACGACAGGAACTTGCCGGGGTTCGAGCCGAGCGCCAGCGCGCGGCCGGCGCCCTTGACATTGCGGTCGATCATCGCCTTGAGGCGGGCGGGCCGCGACGAGACGATGGCAAGTTCCGACATCGACAGAAGGCCGTTCACCAAGATGAGGACGGCAACGACGGCGATTTCAACGTAAAGCATGGGCGGTCAATAGCATTGCTGCAGTGCATTCGAAAATAGCCTGCCGGTATTTTTGGAAGATGACAGACGCAGTGTCAGGCGGCATCCCAGAGCGGCGCCGAAAAATGCCCGACAAGCGCATCGATGACCACGCGAACCTTCGGCGTCAGCGCGCGTGTGAGGGGCCACACGGCATGGACGACGATGTGCTCCACCAGATGATCCGACAGGACCATTTCGAGCGCGCCGCGCCTCAGGCTCTGACCGGCAAGCCAGGTCGGCAGGAAGGCGATGCCGCAGCCGGCAAGCGCGGCATCCAGCATCGGCTCGCCGTGGCCGAGCACAAGCCGCGCCTTGGGCACGAAGGTGGTGAGATGTCCGGCGCCGTCGCGGACGGCCCAGGGTCGGACGACGCCTTCGCGCCCGTAACCGATGACACTGTGCTGAGCGAGGTCGTCGACCGATTGCGGGCGGCCATGCCGTTCGAGATAGTCGGGAGAGGCGCAGATCGCCGAACGCTGGGCATAGATGCGGCGTGCCGCAAGCGACGAAGAATCGTCGAGCTCGCCCATGCGCACCGCAAGGTCGATGCCTTCCTCGATCAGGTCGACGCGGCGGTCGTTGAAGGAGATCTCGATCGTCAGGTCCGGAAACCGCCTGGATATGTCGAGCAATACCGGCGCGACGCATCGGCGGCCGAAGGCGAGCGGCACATCGACCCGAAGCCTGCCCGACGGAACCTGCCGGCGCGAGGCGAGCAACGCTTGCCCGGCCTCGATCTCGGCAAGCGCCCGCGCGCAGGATTCGTAGTAGCTCATGCCTTCGCTGGTCGGGCTGAGGCTGCGCGTGGTGCGGTTGAGGAGCCGCACACCCAGCCGCTGTTCCAGTTGCGCGACCGACTTACCGATCGCCGACTTCGTCACATGCAGCCGCTCGCCGGCGCCGGTGAAGCTGCCGGCTTCGACGGCATTGACGAATGCGATGATGCCCTGGAGGTCGGCGGGGTCCATATCGATTTCCTATTGTAAATTAAAACTCTTCAATATGTCGCCGAATATGCCGCATTGCGGCACTATTTTCCATAGTCGGATCGCATAAATCTCTCGCGCACCCATCAACCAAGGAGCGCGACGCATGGGCACCGACAGCAACAGATCGTGGCAGATGAGCGGGTTCGGCCTTTCGAACCTGCAGCCAGTGGAAGGCAAGATCCCCGATCCGGGCCCGCACGAGCTTCTGGTGCGCACGAAAGCCGTCTCACTTAACTACAAGGACAAGATGATCGTGGACGGCGTGCTTATCCCCGACCTGTCCTTCCCTTTCGTGCCGACCTCGGACGCCGTGGGCGAGGTCGTCGCGGTCGGCGGTGCGGTTAGCCGCTTCAAGGTCGGACAGCGGGTGCTGGGACAAGTGATCGCCGACTGGCCGGATGGCGACGCACCGGCCGTGCTCCACCAGCACACGTTGGGCTCCTCGCTTCCAGGCATGCTGTCCCAGCATGTCGTCTTCGGCGAGGACGCGGCGGTGCCGGCGCCGGCCTCGCTGAGCGATGTCGAGGCCGCGACGCTGCCGATTGCGGGGCTGACCGCCTGGTTCGCGATGGCGGAGGCGACAAGACCGGTGCCGGGCCAGACCATCCTAATCCAGGGCACGGGCGGCGTGTCGCTGTTTGCGCTGCAATTCGCCGCCGCCTTCGGCCTGCGCGCCCTCGTCACGTCGAGCAGCGACGAGAAGCTGGAGCGCGCCAAGGACCTCGGCGCGTGGCGGACGATCAACTACCGCACCCAGCCGGCATGGGACGAGACCGCTCGCGCCATGACCGACGGGCTTGGCGTGAACCATGTGCTGGAAATGGTCGGCGGCGACAATGCGCGCCGGTCGCTCAACGCCCTTGCCGCCGACGGCCGGCTGTCCATCATCGGCCTGCTCGGCGCGACGGAGATCAGCTTTCCGATCCTGTCCTTCATGCGCAACCGCATCACAGTGCAAGGCCTGTCCATAGGCCACCGACGCGCCTTCGAGCGCATGAACCAGGCGATAGAGGCGCTCGGCATCAAGCCGGTCGTCGACAAGGTCTACGGCTTCGACGAGGTGCCGCAGGCGATCCAGCATCTGGAAAAGGGACCGTTCGGCAAGATCGTGATCACCACCGCCTGAGGGCGCGGGGCAAGGTCACTGCAGCGTCTTCAGCACGCCGATCATGGCCATGCCGTCGGTGAAATAGGGATCCCCGCCGCCGTTGCGTCCCGTCTTTGTGGCGCCGATTCCCGGAATCTCGTCGGTCGACGTGAGCTGATCGGCGGCCTTCAGGTCGCCGATCAGGAAGTCGCGCTCCGCGTCGATGTCCGGACCGATATGGTGGGTGACGGCGCCGGTGTCGTGACTGAAGCCGACGCCGCGATCGAAGCTCGCGGCGCCCAGCCAGAGCGGGCGGCCGTCGTCGCCGACCGTGTCCGTCTGCCAGAACCGGACGTGGTGGCGTCGGTCGGCGCTGTCGGCCACCGGTTTCTCGAAGGCAAGATCCTGGGCGCGGCCCTCGAACAAGAGGCGGCTCATCGGCGCATCGGGATAGGGGCGGGAAAACAAGACACTTTCGCCGATGTCGATCGCGGTCCTGAGCGTCACGGCATCGGCCGTATCCCAGCCCGCGACCGCGAAGGCGTGGACGACTTCCTTCTCGGTGCCGACAAGGCCGACATTGATCGGATCGCCGGGAATGCCCTGCGGCGTATGCGTCACCATCTCGAAGGGGCGGGTGCGGAAGCCACGCTCCCGCCAGGTCCAGAATTCCGGCGCGGCGACATAGGCGAGCGCCAGATAGAAGGCGCAGATGGCCGCCAGCCAGATCGCCGCGCGCCGCCTCAGGCTTCGTTCACCCACGACCGACCGCTCCCAAATCCTTGCGCGAACATTTTATGCGGCGCTGGCCGTTTTGGGGCAAAGACCTGCGGAGCCAGGCTGGCGACATGATCAGGACGAAGCAGTCAGCGGCAGGCGCGGTAACCGCTTTTGCGGTTCTTGATGTCGAAATGGAAATGGTTGCGGTGATCGTAATTATAGCCCGGGCCGAGCACGGTGGTGAAATACTGGCAGCCGTCGGCGCGCACATTGTTGAGGAAGCCGCGGGTGCGGAAAGCGAACAGGCCAGGCTTGCGCACGTCGATGTCGTCGCCATTGTTGAGCTCGATGCTCATGACGTCGAGGGCGTTGCCCTTGCCGTGCTCCGAGAGCACGCCTTCTCCGGCGATGTTGCGGCAGGAATAGCTGGAGCCCTGGTGGATCGCCTTGACGCCGGAGAAATAGCGCCAGCGGGCAGCCGGCTGCAACTCGTTCCTGGTCCAGGCGGCGAAGGTGGCGGCCATGTTGCAGGTCAGCGTCGCCGCCGGCTTCATCGCGACGCTGCCGATCGCTGTCACCTTCACCGGATAGTCGATGCCGCACTGGCCTTCATGGATCGGCTGGATGTCCTGATAGACGACGCCCATCCGCTTCAGCTCGTTGCGGCAGTCGATCTCGCTGGCGGGCATCTGCTCGAGCGGCGACATCGGCTCGTCCATGCGCGGATAGGCGGCCTGGGTCATATAGGGGTTGGACGGCACGAGGCGCTGCAAGCCGGAATATTGCCGCGCATCGGGCTGCGGCACGGCAGCGGTCTGGCTGCCGACATCGACGGCCGGCTGCAGGGCGAAGACGTCGCCGGTCGTGCAGGCCGATATCGCCGCGATGGCGCTCGCCGCCAGCCCGAAGACCGCGATCCGCGCACACGTGTTCCGTTGCGCCGCCATCAGCACAGCGCCAAGTCTTCGAGCCATCGAAAGGCGTCCTTGTCCCCGAATGGCACAAGGTTAACCCTCAACAGTAAAGGAAAGATCAGCGCCGGCATTCATGCCTTGGGCGGAATTGCGGCGCTGTTCTTGCCGGGACGTGACAGAAACTTCCGAGATCGCGCCTACTGGCAGAACGTGCCACCGTGCCCGCGCGGCTCCAGATCGAGGTGGAAATGCATCGCGTGGTCCGGGTCCGCACCGGGTCCCAGCACTGTCTTGAACGGCCCGCAGGCGGCCTTGCGCACCGTGTCGAGGAATTTTGCGTCCTTCTCCGGCGGTGCCGGCCCGACCTCGATATTCCTGCCGTCCGATAAGGTGAAGCTCGCGATGTCGAGCGCGTTGCCGAAGGCGTGTTCCGACAATTTGCGGGTGCCGTTGCGGGGCCGGCAGACAAAGGCCGAGGCCTGGTTGACCGATTTCAAATCGGCTCCGAGTTGGGCCTTGGCCGCAGGCTGGACGACATCGGCCATGAAGCGCGCGGCCGCCTCGGCCATCGGGCAGTTGAGCTCGGCGCCGGGGCTGATGCCGATGGATTTGCCGAGCGTCTTCAAAATTATCGGATAGGGGATCGAGCAGCCGATTTGCGCATCGTGCTCGGCCTTGTGCTCCTCGAACTCGACGCCCAGCGCCCTCAGCCGCTCGCGACACGCAGTCTCTTGCGCCGGCATCTTGTCGGCCGGCATCTCGGCCGACCGCGGATCGGGGAGCATCTTTTCCTCGCCCGGCTGTTCGGGTTTTTCCGGCGGTTGCGGCGCGGTTTCCGGCGGCTCCGGCTCCAGTTCGGCGGGCTTCTGCGGCGGCGTCGGCACGACGTCCGGCGTCTCAGGTTCGGATTCCGCGCGCGGCTCGGATTGGGCGCCCTTCGAACGCGGCGGACGGGCGTCCCATTTCGGATGCGACTTATCCTGGTTGAGGAAGTCGTCATTGGTGTCGAGTTGGCTTTTGTCTTGCCCGGAGTTGTCGGCGCCGTTCTCCAAGTCCTGGGGACGCGACCCCGGAACAGGTGTTGTCGGCGGCGTTTCCGGCACCGGAGCGGCGCTCTGGCTGGCCGGCGGCCCGTGTCTCTTGTGCCGATGATGATGCTTGGCCGAGGCCGGCGTAACCAGCAGGATCGCGGCTGCCACAGGCAGCGCCAGTCTGCAAAGTCGTGAAAGGCTCAGCGTTGCCATCGCCCCGAAACGGCGGTCGTGTCGCGAAGTTGCCTGCGCCGGCAGCCTTGCCGATCACAATCGGTTACCGGCGCGTTACGCGCCGATGGCTTCAAGGCCTTCCTCCAGCCAGTCGGCAAGCATCGGCAGGCCAAGCAGATATTTGGCCGTGCGCCTCCTGGGGCGCTCCCTGGCGGCGGCCACGGCATCCGCCCATTCGGATGCGTCATAGTCGCCGCGACCGACCCAGGCGAGCGCGACCAGCTCGGCCGCTTCGTCGATGTTGAGATCGTTGATCAGCTCGCGGAATTCCTCCTCGGTAAGGTCCTCCGAGGCTTCCTCGACAAGGCCGTCATGGTGATGGCTGGCATGCGTGTCGCCGTCGAACTCGACCTCGTGCTCGGCGCCGTCGTCGTAGTCCTCGTTGACGGCGGCGCTCAGCGCCTTCGCCTTGAGGATGAACAGGCGCACCGTGTCCGGGTCGATCGAAAGTTCCCACTCCTTCTCGAGGCGCTGCTGCACGGTCCTTCTCCACGTGATGCGCTCGGCCCCGATGATAGCGGATTTGCAGCGCGCGTCACGCCTGGAGGCAACGGCTTCCTTCCGGTCGTGGAAAATAGTTCGGCAGCGGCTCGCATTTCGGGATGAAACCGCCCCGAGGCGGCGTTAACCTGCCATTGTCACGCTCATGGAGGCTTCGATGCGCAGACGTTTGCTTGTTCAGGTCATGGCTATCGCGGCGCTGCCGCTGTTCGTTGCGCCGGCTTTCGCAGCTGGTGAAGGCGGCAGCAGCGGTGGCCAGACGACCACCACCTGCAAGAAGGGCGAGGTCTGGGACAAGAAGAAAAAGAAATGCGTCGTGCCGCAATATGGCATGCTGGACGACGACAGCATCTATGAGGCAGGACACGATCTGGCGATGGCCGGGCGCTACGACGAGGCGATCTCGGTGCTGACGCTCGCCGCCAACAAGCAGGATCCGCGCATCCTCAATTACCTCGGCTATTCGCACCGCCATTCGGGCCGCGTCACCGTCGGCCTCGGCTATTACGAGGAAGCGCTCAGGATCGACCCGAACTACACGCTGGTGCGCGAGTATCTGGGCGAGGCGCATCTGCAGATCGGCGATCTTGCCGGCGCCCAGCAGCAGCTCCAGGAAATCGAAAAGCGGACCGGCAAGGGTTCGCGCGAATACGGCATGCTGTCGGAGCAGATCGATCATTTCCTGAGGAGCTGAACAGGGCTTCGAGGTCTTTAGAGCGGTTCACCGTTTCACGGAAACGGCGACCGCTCTTTCTCTATTTCACGCAATTCCGGACGGAAAACCGCTCACACTTTTCCTGGAATTGCTCTTCGAACCGGCCGCCGGCAATCGCAGCCGGTTTTCGTTTGCCGCGCCGCGGACCCCGCGAAAGCGGTGATCATTTTGCCGAATTTCATTTTTGGGCGTGAAAATCGCGCGAAGATTGCTATATTCAGGGAAATTGTGGTGAGACGGTTCCGTTAGCCCGAGGCTGCCGGACCGTTTTCTTTTTGTACCTATCGACAAGGCCGCTCCCGAAAACGGGGGCGGCGGCAGGAAAGGTCAGGCATATGATCAAGGTCCCGATGACAGGCGAGGGGTTCGCGTCACTGAAGGAAGAGCTCCGCTGGCGTCAGCAGGAGGAGCGTCCGCGTATCATCGAGGCGATTTCCGAAGCGCGCTCGCATGGCGACCTGTCGGAAAATGCCGAGTATCACGCGGCGAAGGAGGCGCAGAGCCACAATGAAGGCCGCATCAACGAGCTCGAGGATCTGATCGCGCGCGCCGAGGTCATCGACGTCTCCAAGCTTTCCGGCGACAAGGTGAAATTCGGCGCGACGGTCGTGCTCGTCGACGAGGACACCGAGGAAAAGAAAACCTATCAGATCGTCGGCGACCAGGAAGCCGACGTGAAGTCCGGCCGCATCTCTATCTCCTCACCGATCGCGCGCGCGCTGATCGGCAAGGAAGTCGGCGACGCCATCGAGGTCAATGCCCCGGGCGGCGCGCGGGGGTATGAGATTGTCGAGGTGCAGTTTATTTGAGGACCTTTTGATAATTCTACTCCGGCGGCCGACTAGCGCGGTTTTCTGCGCTTCCGGTGCTCACGTACTTTAAGTACGCTTCGCTCCGGTTCTCGAAAACCACGCTATTCGACTCGCCAGAGCGAATTCTGAAAAGGTCCTCACGTCGGCGCGTTTGATCTGAGCGTCAGCAACCGCTCCGCTTCAGCCACCACTTCAGCCGGCGCGACCTTGCCGCCGGCTGGCGCAAGCAAGGTCGATGCAAACTTCCCGCGCGGGCCGGTGAGACCGGGTTCCGTCGCCAGGAAGATGGCGATTGTCGGCAGGCCGAAGGCGCTGGCGAGGTGGGTGAGGCCGGTGTCGGCGCCGATGACGAGCGCCGAACGGCCAAGGATCGCGGCGATCTCGGCGAGCGGCGATTTTGGAACCAGAACCGTCCTTGGCACAGCTCCGACAATGGCTTCCGCCACTTTCCTTTCCGCATCGTTCGACCAGGTGACCACCGGCGTGAAGTGCCGGCCGGCCAGCCGGCGCGCGGTCTCGATCCAATCCTCGACCGGCCATTTCTTGTCCTCGCGGCTGGTGCCGTGCAGCAGGAAGGCGATCCCGCCTTCAACGCCGGCCAAGCCGCCTGCCGGCGGCACGATGTCGGACTCGAGCGCCGACAGGTCGGGTTGGTAGCCCAGCGCCAGTCCGAACAGCCGCCTGGTGCGCTCGATGGCGTGAAGGTCGCGCGGTACGGGATATTTGCGCTGATAAAACAGCGTCGCCGAAGGCTCGCGGGCGCTCGCTCCGTCGAAGCCGGCAATCGGCGCGCCGGCTTGGATGGCGACCAGGGCCGACTTCAACAAGCCTTGCGCGTCGATGACAAGATCGTAGCGGCAGGCGCGGAGCGCTCTGCGCAGCCCGGCCATCTCCCGCCAGGTTTCGCCGTGGAAAAGCCTCTTGCGCCATCGCCGGACAGCCGCCTTGTGGATGGTGCCAATCGCTGGATGCAAGGCCACGATGGCGGCAAACGGCTCCTCCACGCACCAGTCGAAGCTGACATCGGGGCGGTTGCGGATCGCGTCTTCGACGGCCGGAAAGGTGTGGATGACATCGCCCATCGACGATGTCTTGACGATCAGCACCTTCATGCCGCTGCCGGAACCTCGAGCAAGCGGTCGGCCGCGGCGGTGACGCGGGCGACATCGAGCGTCTTCAGGCAGTTGAGATGGCCGAGCGGGCAGACCTTCTTGTGGCAGGGCGAGCAGGACAGATGCAGCCAGATCAGCTCCGAGCGCTCGCTGAGCGGCGGCGTGTTCTCGGGCGAGGTCGAGCCGTAGACGGCGACGATCGGCGTGCCGACGGCGGCCGCGACATGCATCAGGCCGCTGTCGTTCGAGACCGCAAGCTTTGCCGCGGCGATCAGGTCGATGGCGTCCTCCAGCCGCGTCTTGCCGGCAAGGTCGATGACGCCCGGAACAAGTGCTACGATCTCAGCCGTCACGCCGGCATCATTCTTCGAGCCGAGCAACGCGACACCCAGTCCCTTGGCCATCAGGTCCCGGGCGAGCCCAGCATAGTGATCGCTCGGCCAGCGTTTTGCCGGGCCGAACTCGGCGCCGGGCATGAGCGCTACGAATTTCTTGCCGGTCAGTCCGAACCGAGCCAGCAGATCGGCTTGATTGGCGTTGTCGACGGTAAGCTTCGGCGCACGAAAGGTGCCGCCGCGCGCGAGGCCGAAATAGGCGCGCGCCGTGCGCCGTTTCAAGGCTTCGGGCAGCGGCACCACGTCGGTCAGCAGGCCGTAACGCATCTCGCGCAGATTGCCGACGCGGCGCGGAATGCGGGCGAAGAATGGGATCAGCGCCGATTTCCAGCTTCCCGGCAGCACATAGGCCATGTCGTAGCGGCCGCGCAGCAAGCGGCCGAAGCGCCTGCGGCTGCGGAATTCGAGTGCCCCCGGCATCAGTGGAAAATCGATCTGGCTGCGAATCTCGGGCATGCGCTTGACCAAAGGCGCCGCCCAGGCGGGCGCCAACACGTCGATCGCCGCATGCGGATGCTTTTCCTTCAGCGCCGCGAACAGGCACTGCGCCATGACCATGTCGCCCACCCAACGTGGGCCGATCACGAGGATCGTTGGGCCTTCAGCCATTCGACATAGTCCCTGACGCCGGTTTCGACTGTGCGGAACTGGCCATTGTAGCCGGCCGCGCGCAAGCGGGACATATCAGCCTGCGTGAAACTCTGGTAGCTGCCCTTGAGATGGTCGGGAAAGGGGATGAATTCAATCTCACCCTTGCCGAGCGTGTCGATCACCGTCTCGGCGACGGCGCGGAACGGCTGGGCGCGGCCGGTGCCGCAGTTGAAGATGCCGCTCAAACCACGCTTCCAAAGCCATAGATTGACCTCCGCGACGTCGCCGACATGGATGAAGTCGCGGCTCTGCTCGCCAGGGCCGAAGTCGCCATAGGCGCCGAAAAGTTTCGGGTTTTCGCCGCGCTCGACCTGGTTGAAGAGATGGAAGGCGACGGAGGCCATGGCGCCCTTATGCGCCTCGCGCGGCCCGTAGACGTTGAAGTAGCGCAGCCCCGTCACCTGCGAATGATCGGTGTCGAAGACGTTGCGGCGGACATAGTCGTCGAACAACTTCTTCGAATAGGCATAGACGTTGAGCGGGCGCTCGAAGTCGGGCTCCTCGCGGAACTCGCTGCCGCCGCCATAGACGGATGCGGAGGAGGCATAAAGGAAGGGCACGCGTAGAGCGAGGCAGGCATGCAGCAGCCGCTTCGAATAGGCGTAGTTCACGTCCATCATGAACTTGCCGTTCCACTCGGTGGTGGTCGAGCACGCGCCCTGGTGGAAGACGGCCTCGATGCGGCCGAGCCCGCCATCCTCGATCCGCGCGAGAAAATCGTCCTTGTCGAGATAGTCGGCGATGCGAAGGTCGGCGAGGTTGGCGATCTTGTGGCCGTCGGTGAGATCGTCGACGACGACGATGTCATCATGGCCCTCGGCATTGAGAGCGGCGACGATATTGGAGCCGATCATGCCGGCGCCGCCCGTGACGATGATCATGAAGGCCTCTGCTGCTTACGATTCCGGCTCTTATAGGTGAGGTGGGCGGGAGTGTCGATAAAGCACGTTCGCGGGCTAGGCCGGCGATGCTTGGCCATAGTCGCGCCGCAAAGCTCCCGCTTCACTCGCGCCTGTTCCGCCTGCCCGGTTCGCAGCCTGCCGTTGCGCTGGCCCGAATTGCGGTATATCGGCATCGCAAATACGATGGGCGCTGCAATTCCGGCGCCTCAAACCGACCAAATCCGCCCTCGGGGCGCCAGCGAGATGATCAAGCACAATCCGCCTTCTCCGGAACCTTTGCACCGCACCATCGCCCGGTTCGGCGACGTCACCGTGCTGGTGGTGGGCGATTTCATCCTCGACCGGTTCGTCAACGGCGTGATCGAGCGCATCTCGCCGGAAGCTCCCATCCCGGTGCTGCATGGGCGGGGCGAGACGCTGAACATGGGCGGCGCGGGCAATGTCGTCTCCAACATCGTCTCGCTGGGCGCGGCCGCGATACCCGTTTCGGTGATCGGCGCCGACCAGGCGGGCAACAATCTGATGCGGATGCTCAGCGAGATCGGCGTCGACACTGACGGGCTCCTGCAGCGCCAGGACCGCATGACCTCGTCGAAAAGCCGCTTCAGCGCCCTCAACCAGCAGGTGCTGCGTTTCGACGAGGAAGAGATCAAGCCGCTCACCTCCGCCGAGCGGGCGAAGCTCATCGATCATTTCCAGGCGACGCTTGGCCGCGCCGATATCGTTATCCTTTCCGACTACGGCAAGGGCATCCTGCTCGATGGCGTCGCCGGCGAATTGATCGCGATCTGCCGCGATGCCGGCAAGCCGGTGCTGGTCGATCCGAAGGGGCACGACTATGCGCGCTATGCCGGCGCCACGGCGGTGACGCCGAACCGCAAGGAGCTCGGCGAGGCGGTCGGGCGCAAGGTGTTCGGCGACGACGAGATCGTCGCCGCCGCACGCGACCTGATCGCCGCGCATGAGTTCGAGTTCATCGTCGCGACGCGCAGCGAGAAGGGCATGAGCGTGGTCTCCGCCGAGGATGCCCGCCACATCTCGACCCAGGCGCGCGAGGTTTTCGACGTTTCCGGCGCCGGCGACACGGTCATCGCGAGCTTCGCGCTGTCGCTCGCCGCCGGCGCCGACCGGGTGCACGCCGCCGTCATCGCCAACGCGGCCGGCGGTGTCGTGGTGGGAAAGCGCGGCACGGCACGGCTGAACGTCGAGGAATTGTCGGGTGCGCTGTTCCGCTCGCACGGGCCGACCGTTCACCAGGACGCCATTCTCGATTTCAATGCCGCGGCCAGGATGGTCGCCGCCTGGAAGGAAGAGGGGCTGACCGTCGGCTTCACCAATGGCTGCTTCGATATCCTGCATGCCGGCCATGTCAGCCTGCTGCATGCCGCGCGCAGCCAATGCGACCGGCTGGTGCTCGGCCTCAACAGCGATAACTCGGTGCGCCGGCTGAAGGGGCCCGGACGTCCGGTCAACAACCAGCACGACCGTGCCTGCGTGCTGGCCGCGCTTGCCTCGGTCGATGCCGTCGTCGTTTTCGAGGAGGACACGCCGCTCAAGCTGATCGAGGCGCTCTTGCCGGACATCCTGGTCAAGGGCGCGGATTACACGATCGAAACCGTGGTCGGCGCCGATGTGGTCCAGAAGGCGGGCGGGCGCGTGGTGCTGGTCGACCTCGTCGCCGGCAAGAGCACGACGAACACGATCGGCAGGCTGCGTGCCGCAAACTGAGGGTCTCATGTCCGATTTGAACGACTACCTTGTCCGCTCCGCGGCGGCGATCTCGGCGATGGTCGAGCGTGATCTGACCGGCGAGATGGAACGCGCCGTGAGCACGGTGGTGACCGCGCTGTCGCAAGGCAAGGCGCTGCTGATCTGCGGCAATGGCGGCTCGGCGAGCGACGCCATCCATATCGCCGGCGAGCTGGTCGGCCGCTTCCTGAAGGAGCGCAAGGCCTACAACGTCATTGCGCTGCCGGCGAACGCCGCGGTGCTGACCGCCTGGGGGAACGACTACGGCTTCGACACGGTCTTCTCGCGCCAGGTCGAGGCGCATGGATCGGAAGGCGCCGTGCTGCTGGCGATCTCGACCAGCGGCAATTCGCCAAGCATCCTTGCCGCCGCCGAGCAGGCGAGGGCGATGGGCATGACGGTGATCAGCCTGACCGGCGAGACCGGCGGCAAGCTCAAGCCGCTGACCGACATCCTGCTCAACGTGCCGTCGACCTCGACGCCGATCATCCAGCAGGGGCATCTGTGCCTCTACCACCATATGTGCGAGGCGGTCGAAGCGCGTCTCAGCAATGGCTGAGAGCGAAGGCTTTCCGCTGGCCGAGCCGGGGCTTTGGGTCGAGCGGGTTGGCGACCGGAGCTTTCCGGCGGGCCGGCCGGCGCTGTTTCTCGACCGCGACGGCACAATCAATGTCGATACCGGCTATCCCGACGATCCGGCGGCCATGGTGCTGCGCGACGACATCGCGCCGGTCATCGAGGCCGCGAACGGGCACGGCATCCCGGTCGTTGTCGTTACCAACCAGTCCGGCATCGCCCGCGGCTATTTCGGCTGGGATGCGTTCGCACGCGTCAACGAGCGCGTGCTCGACCTGCTGGCCGACCAGAACGCCTTTGCCGACATGGTGCTGGCCTGCGCTTATCACGACGCCGGTTCAGGTCCTCTCGCGATTGCCGCTCACCCGATGCGCAAGCCCAATCCGGGCATGCTGCTGGAGGCGGGCCGCCGGCTCGGCCTCGATCTGAGGCGATCGCTGATCGTCGGCGACAAGCCGGCCGATATGGAAGCCGGCCGTCGCGCCGGTCTCAAGCGCGGCTGGCTCGTCGACGGCGAGGTCTCGACGATGGACGGGCTTTCGGTCTCGCCGCTGCGCGACGCCGCGGACTTTGAAGGGCTGCTTGCCGCGATACGGTCGCTCTGATCGCAGACTGATTCAATATCTGGCGCTAAGCTCGTTGTTTGCGCTGGGGAATTTCCACAAGCCGGCGCATTAAGTCGGGAACGCCACTAGGCCTTCGTCCTTGACGCGGCGGATGGTCAAGGCGGTGCGCACCGTGTCCACATTCGGGGCTGAGGCCAATTCCTCGATGACGAAGGTCTGGAAGGTGCCGAGGTCGCTCGCCACGCAATGCAGGAGGAAATCGGATTCGCCCGAAACCATCCAAGCGTCGCGCACGATCGGCCAGCCGCGCGTGCGTTCGGCGAAGGTTTTCAGCTCGGCATCGGCCTGATGATGCAGGCCTATCAGGCAGAAGGCGACGACATCCATGCCCAGCGCCGGCGCGTTGAGCAGCGCGCGGTAGCCGCGGATGATGCCGGTCTCTTCCAGCCGCCTGACGCGGCGCAGGCAGGGCGGCGCCGAGATGCCGACCCGGTTGGACAATTCGACGTTGGTCATGCGGCCGTCAGCCTGCAGCTCGCGCAGGATCTTCCAGTCGATGGCGTCGAGATCGGCTTTGAGCGGCATGATCGGCTTTCGCGCAAGAATCTTTCGCGATTTTGTAATTTGGTTTCGCCCGGGAGGCTATCCCTTTGCGATGATTTTCTCCTTGTTTGATGCATGTCGTCATCCCAGAGCCGTACACACCTCCCGGGCGGCATGCATTGGTGGCGGGCGCGATATGGCCCGGTATGCCGGGGATGAAGCTTTCCGGGGACGAAGGCCAACTTGCCTTGCTGGTCCCACGGGCAACACTTACATTACGCGCGACAAACCACGGCCGCGCGCCGCAGGGGACTTTCATGAACACGAAACATGCGCCCGTTCTTATCATCGGTTCCGGCCCGGCCGGCTACACGGCGGCGATCTATGCCGCCCGCGCCATGCTGAAGCCGATGCTGGTCGCCGGCCTGCAGCAGGGCGGCCAATTGATGATCACCACCGATGTCGAGAACTATCCGGGCTTCGCCGATCCGATCCAGGGCCCGTGGCTGATGAGCCAGATGCTGGCGCAGGCCGAGCATGTCGGCACCGACATCATCAACGACATCATCACCGAGGTCGATCTCAATGTACGGCCGTTCCGCGCCATCGGCGATTCCGGCACCGTCTACACGGCGGACGCGCTGATCATCGCCACCGGCGCGCAGGCCAAGTGGCTGGGCATCCCGTCGGAGCAGACCTTCATGGGCTTCGGCGTTTCGGCCTGCGCCACCTGCGACGGGTTCTTCTACCGCGGCAAGGATGTGGCGGTGGTGGGCGGCGGCAATTCGGCGGTGGAGGAAGCGCTCTATCTGTCGAACCTCGCCAAGAGCGTCACCGTCATCCACCGGCGCGGCGATTTCCGCGCCGAGCGCATCCTGCGCGAGCGGCTGCTCAAGAAGGACAATGTCCGCGTCATCTGGGACACGGTGGTGGACGAGATCACCGGACGCCCGGGCAAGGCGCCGCTGCCGCCTTCCGTCGAGGGCCTGACGCTGCGCAATGTCGTGACCGGCCAGGAATCGAAGCTGACGGTCGACGGCGTGTTCGTGGCGATCGGTCATGCGCCCGCGGTCGAGCTCTTCGTCGGCAAGCTGAAGCAGAAGCCGAACGGCTATCTGTGGACGGCGCCGGATTCGACCCGCACCGACGTGCCCGGCGTGTTCGCGGCCGGCGACGTGACCGACGACGTCTACCGCCAGGCGGTGACGGCGGCCGGGCTGGGCTGCATGGCGGCGCTCGAGGCGGAAAAATATCTGGCGGGCATCGAGGTTCACCGCGAAGCGGCGGAATGACAGATCGGCTGAAAAAAGCCGTTTAAAAGCCTGATTTTTCATTCAGACGCCAAAGGCAACGCGAGGGGAATCATGGCGCTGGACTGGGACAAATTACGCGTATTTCACGCAGCGGCGGAGGCTGGGTCGTTCACCCATGCCGCCGAGACGCTGCATCTGTCGCAATCGGCCATCTCGCGGCAGGTCAGCGCGCTGGAGCATGATGTCGGCGTAGCACTCTTCCACCGCCATGCGCGCGGCCTGGTGCTGACCGAGCAGGGCGAGATGCTGTTCCGCACGGCGCATGACGTGCTGATGAAGCTGGAAACCATCAAGACGCGGCTCACCGAAACCAAGGACCGGCCGTCGGGCGTGCTCAGGGTGACGACCACGGTGGGCCTGGGCGCCGGCTGGCTGACCGAGCGCGTGCAGGAATTCATCGAGCTCTATCCCGAGATCAGCCTTCAGCTGATTCTTGCCAATGAGGAGCTCGACCTGACCATGCGCCAGGCCGATTGCGCCATCCGGCTCCGCCAGCCGCAACAGCCGGACCTTATCCAGCGCCGGCTGTTCACGGTGCATTTCCACCTTTACGCGGCGCCATCCTATATCGCCAAGTTCGGCAAGCCGGCTTCGATCGCCGAACTCAGGAACCATCGCATCGTCACCTTCGGCGTGCCGGTGCCTTCGCATCTGTCGGAGCTCAACTGGCTGGAGACGGTGGGCGATTTCGAGGGCGCGCAGCGCGTGCCGACGCTGCAGATCAACGACATCCTGTCGATCAAGCGGGCGGTGCAAGGCGGCGCCGGCATCGCCATGCTGCCGGACTATGTGATCAGCAAGGACACGAATCTGATCCAGCTGCTGCCGGAGACAGAGGTGCCGTCCTTCGACACCTATTTCGCCTATCCCGACGCGATGAAGAACCAGGCGAAGCTGCACGTTTTTCGCGATTTCATCATCGCCAAGGCCCGTAGCTGGTCCTACTGAGGGGGTGCCTATATTCAGATGAGGCCGGCCTGCGAACGGCAGCCTCCTGCGCTTCCGGCAGTCACGTACGGAAATACGCTCCGTTCCCGTTCTCGGAACCTGCCGTTCTCGGCCCGGCCTGACCTGAATATCGGCACCCCTCGGAACGGGGCGGTTCAACCGCGCCAGGGTGTCAGCCGCGGCAGCCAGCCGGGCACGGCGCGGCGATAGACCTCGTATTCCTCGCCATAACGGCTGGCGAGTGTAGGCTCTTCGTAGAGCTTGACGAAGGAGATCATCGCCGCCGCGGCGATGAGGCCGTAGACCAGCACCGGCCAGCTTGAAAAGATGAGAGCCTGACCAAAGATGATCGCCAGCACGGCGACATACATAGGGTTGCGCACATGACGGTAGATGCCGCCGATAACCAGTTTCTCGGTTGGCGCCACGGGAGCGGGCGTGCCCAGGCCTTCGAGAGCAAAGCGGGCGAAAGCATGAAGCAGGATGGCAGCCGCTCCGATCACAAGAATCGAGCCCACGGGCACAGAGCCCGGCAGAGCCGACAGAGGTTTGCGATAATGATCGGTCAGCAGCCAAGGCGCCAATCCGGCGACAACGCCGGGCGCCGCGACAAGGAACAACGCGCTGCCGGCGATTGCTGAAAAAGTTCGCATCATCGGTCTCCTGCCGTAAAAATAAACTCGGCTTGCCGAAATCGACATCATTTCGCCGGCTCGCCTGTTTTCGAGCAAAATCGGGCCGATCTTGCATTCAAGCAGTCGCTTTAGGGCTGGAAACGCACCGAAATCGGCGATTTTTCTGGTCCTATGGGTTCCAAGAATAGGTTGGACCACAGCCTGCGTCTTTTTGCATGCGTGTGTTGCAAAATAGATGCTTGTTTCTTGGGCATGATGAGCACATATATAGTGACATCTCCAGGGCGCGTTCTCCTCCCATTAGCGCCCTCGAGTGTTCCCCTCTGGAGGTTAGCCCTAATCGGCACTTCCAATCAAACTCAGCCGGATCTTTATTGATCCGGCTTTTTTGTTGCCCACGGCCGTCCGGGCCGGCAAAAACACGACCGAATCCCCCACGTAACAGTGACATGTAACATCGGGTAACATGTCGCAGACGCAGTCTATGGTTTAAGTAGATGATAGGACGCGGTTGGTCGGTTCGGGAGATGGGGGCATCACTCGAAAGACCGGGCTCAGGCAGCTACCGCGTCCGAACCATTTTTTCCGGATGCGGCGGACCAGCCGTTGCCTCCCAGGAAAACGGTCCGCAATAGGAACGGCGTCCGGATCATCCGGACGCCGTTTCCATATCTCCATCCGTCAAAAGGCTAAGCTGTTCACGCGGCCTTGCCGTTGGCGTTCATCGCCTCGTCGGCGAGCCGGCCGGTGAGTTCGGCCATATGGTCGAAAACGGCCTTGTAGCTGGCGACGCCGGCAGTGGCCGAGCGCAGCTCGATGATCAGGTCACCGATCTCGGCCTGCGGCATGGTCGCCTCGACCACGTCCCAGCCCGGCCAGTCCGGCCTTGCGTCATAGCCGAGGATCTGGCCGCGCCGCTGCGGGATCAGCGCGATGATCTTCGAGGTGGCATCCGAGGGCGTGACGATCTCGACCTTCATGATCGGCTCAAGCAGGACTGGCGAACAGGCAGCCATGCCTTCCTTCATCGCCAGCTTTGCCGCCATTTGAAAAGCCATGTCGGAGGAATCGACCGCATGGTAGGAGCCGTCCGACAGGTTGACGGCGACGTCGACGACCGGGAAGCCGAGCGGACCCGTCTTCAGATAGTCGCGGATGCCAGTTTCCACGGACTGGATGTAGGTTTTCGGCACCACGCCGCCGGTGATGGTGTCGGAGAACTGGAAACCGGAGCCGCGCGGCAGCGGCTTGATCTCGATCACCACATCGCCGAACTGGCCGTGGCCGCCGGACTGCTTCTTGTGGCGGCCACGCTGCTGCGTTCCTTTGCGGATGGTCTCCCGGTAAGGCACCGCCGGGGCATGCCCCTCGACCGGAATCTGGTTCTTGCCCTCAAGACGCTCGCGCACCACGCGCAGATGCATTTCGCCGTGGCCCGACAGGACGGTTTCGGCGGAGTCCTGGTTGTGGCGCAGGCTGAGCGATGGATCTTCCTCGGCAAGCCGCTGGATCGCCGCCGACATCTTGACCTCGTCCTTGCGCTCCTTGGGACGAAGCGCGAAGGCAAAGACCGGCTGCGGCGGCTCGAGCGTGACCAATGGCCGGATGCCCCCCTTGGCCGAGCTCAGCGTCTGGCCGGTCTTGACGTTCTCGAGCTTGCCGAGCGCGACCGTGTCGCCGGCCTTGGCCGATGTCAGCTTCGACTGGTCCTTGCCGAGCATCCTGTAAATGCCCGACACCTTCGCCGTGTCGCCGTTGGACAGGAAAAGCTCGGCCGCGTCGGCCAACTGGCCGGACAGCACGCGCGACACCGAAAGCTTGCCGCCATGCGCAGTGTGGATGGTCTTCATCACCTGCACCACCGTCTGGCCGTCCGGCGCGCCAAGGCGCTTCCTCGTCGCCTCGACGTCCGGCGCGTCGTGGCGAATGGCTTTCAACAGGCGCAGCACGCCATTGCCCTTCTCGGCGGTGCCGATCAGCACCGGCGTCACCGCGCCGGCGCGCAGGTCGGCCGACAGATCGTCGAAGATCGCGTCCTTCGGCGGCTCGATCTCCTCCAGCAATTGCTCCATCAGGTGATCGTCGTGGTCGGCGAGCGTCTCCAGCATGGAGAAACGCGCCTCCAGCTCGCGCGCCTTGTCGTCGCCTGGAATTTCGGCCACTTCGCTCTCGGCGTATTCGCGATAGATGTAGGCGCGCTCCAGCGCCAGATCGATCGAGCCGATGACGATGCCGTCCTTGCGCACCGGAATCTGGCGTAAGAGCAGCGGCACCGAACTCGCCGGCTGCAGCATCTTCAGCGTCTCGCGCACGCCCGCGATCGCCTTGTCGACCTTGTTGAGGAACAGGATCCGCGGAATGGCGAGATCGTCGAGCTTGCGCATGATGAGCTGCAACGCCGGGATCTTCTTCTCGTCGGCCTCGGCGACGACGACGGCGAGGTCGCAGGCGGCAAGCACGGGTTCGGCCTCGAAGGCGAATTCGATGGAGCCGGGGCAGTCGACGAAGGTGAGCTGCTCGCCCATGAAATCGGTGGTGGCGAAAGTCGCCTCGACGCTCATGGCGTGGGCGCGGGCTTCAGGCGAATGATCGGAAACGGTGTTGCCCGATGAAACGGGGTTCTGGCGGGGAATGGCGCCCGTGCGGGCGAGAATTGCTTCGAGAAGTGTCGTCTTACCGCTTGCAAAGGGACCGACTATGGCGATGCATTTCGGTCCCGTGCGTCGTCCTCCGGCGCGAGTACCCATGGCTGAACCTCCACTCAGGCGTTTCCCAAGAGAGCGATCAGCAAAAGTGAAAACCGGTTTTGCGTCCGATCGCACCCTGTGCAGAGCGGCGGCCGGCCTGTTCGGCCGTCGCGGGCGGGGTTTTCACCTCTTCCCGAAGCCATCGTCACACGGGTTCGCCGGGAGGGCAAGAAAAATAGGATGTTCGCCGGCTTGGGTCCGGCAGGCTGCCATTTCCTGTTTGTCAGGCCGTGAGGGCGAGCTGGTCGCGGGCGGCGACACACAACGCGCTTGCCTTGTCGCGCGGTGCCGGCTTGCCGAAGAAATAGCCCTGGAAGCGGCTGCAGCCGGCCGTTCGGGCGAGAGCGAATTCCTGCGCGGTCTCGACGCCCTCGGCGACGATGGCGATCTCCTGGATGCGGGCGATCTGGGCAAGCGCGGAAACGAAGATCTGCGCCACCTGATCATGGGCGAGGCTACGGATGTAAGAGCGGTCGATCTTGACGCTGTCGATGGGCAGCGACTTCAGATAATTGAAGCCGCAATGTCCGGTGCCGAAGTCGTCGAGCGCAATGTGGAAGCCTAGGCCGCGCAGCGCCTCCAGGCGCCTCAGCACCTCTGGCGTCGCGGCCGTCGCCACCGTCTCGGTGATCTCGATGATGAATTGCGATGCCGACCGGCCGGTTTCGCGCAGGACCCGGTCGCACATCGTCACGATCTCGTCGCGCTTCAGCTGCTCGCCGGAGACGTTTATCGAGATGCGCCGTTCGGGAAAATGCCCGATATCGGCACAGGCGCGCTTGAAGACCCATTCCCCGATCATGTCGATCAGCGTCGAGCGCTCGGCGATCGGGATGAATTCCGCCGGCGAGATCAAGCCGCGCACGGGGTGGCGCCAGCGGATCAGGCCTTCCAGCGCGTCGACGGAGCCGTCGGGATCGACGATCGGCTGGTAGTGCAGTTCCAACTCGCCGAGATAGATCGCGGCGCGCAGTTCGCGCTCCACCAGCCGGCGATAACGTTTGTCCGACAGCATCTCCTCGTCGAAGACGGTAACGCGACCGCGGCCGCCAGCCTTGCTTTCGTAGAGTGCGAGGTCGGCCAGAAGCATCAATTCGGTTGCATTCGAAGCATGCAGCGGCGCAAGCGCCACGCCGATCGAGATCGACAGCGGAATAATCTTGCCCTCGTGCCTTTTGCCGGCGCGCATGGCATCCAGCAGCCGGCGCGCGTCTCTGTTGATGAGGGCCACGTCGCCATGCGGAACCATGACGCCGAACTCGTCGCCGCCGAGCCGCCCGATGACGCTGTCCTCGAAGATGCGCTGCGCTTCCGCGACCAGATGGGCCAGCGCCAGATCGCCGAACTGGTGTCCGAACGTGTCGTTGAGCTGCTTGAAATGATCGAGGTCGATCAAAAGCAGGCTTGCCTGGCGGCGCTTGCGCAAGCCGCCCAGCCAGTCGCCCAAGGCTTCGATGAAATAGCGCCGGGCCGTGGCGCCGGTCATGGCATCGACCGAGAGGAAGCGGTGCTTCTCGGCTTCGGCGTCCGCCGCCGATTGCAGGCGCTGGACGACGCTCGCGCGCATGTACATCAGCACCAAAAGCGCCATCAAGGTCGATGTCACCGATACCGCGAGCGCGCCAGTGCGGGAGCCATTCTCCGTCAGCGCGAAAGCCGCAAGCCCGGTGGCGGCGATGCTCATCACGAGCAAGGCCTGGATGCCGCGATAGATACGGCCGCTATGATCTTTGATTGTCGCCAAGATGCTCATGTCCGCGCCCCCACAGCACGCGCCATGGCTAGGGCCTCAGCCGTTAAGAAACGCTGAGCGCAGCCGCTGCCTTGGCTGCTTCTTTCGCGGGTGAGTAAGGATCGCGATTTTATGGTTAAAAAGCAACGATTTATGACAGTTCTTAGACATTCTAATGTTGCGGCCGCGCGATGCCTGAGCGTGGAATCGGTGCTGTCGCTCAGCAACCCCCCGAAGCCGGTTGCAATGGCCGCGTTGGGAAGCGACACTAAGGCGCGAGACGCCGCACGCGGCCCCTGTTCAACCAACGCGTTGGAGGATCTGAACGATGAAGATCATTGCATGCGGCAGCGTGCCGACAATCATCGCGCCGGAGACCTATTTCACCGGCCGGGTGCTGCAGACGCCGATCATCGAGAAGGAGGCGCCGGCGCGGCTCAGGGCGACGCTGGTCAGTTTCGAGCCCGGCGCGCGCACTTACTGGCACACCCATCCGCTGGGGCAGACGCTCTATGTCACGGCTGGCGCCGGACTTGCGCAGAGCTGGGGCGAGCCGGTCCAGATCATCAGGGCAGGGGACGTCGTCTCCTTCGCGCCCGGCGAAAAGCACTGGCACGGCGCCGGGGCGAAAACAGCCATGACACACATCGCCATGCAGGAGGCGCTGGACGGCGTCCACGCCGACTGGCTGGAAGAAGTCACGCCCGAGCAATATGGCGGCTGAAGCTGTCCGAAAAAAACCCGGCCGGAGCCGGGTTGTTATGTTGGCGACCTTGCGCCCGGTCAGGTCAGCGACGCGGTGAAGCGCTGGATGCGCGTGCAGGCTTCCTCCAGCAAGGCATCCGACGTGGCGTAGGAGATACGGAAGTTCGGTCCGAGGCCGAAGGCGGAGCCGAACACCACCGCGACGCCTTCGGCTTCCAACAGCTCGGAGCAGAAGGCCTCGTCATTGTCGATCACCTTGCCCGTCTTGGTCTTCTTGCCGATCAGCTCGGCGCAAGACGGATAGACGTAGAAGGCGCCTTCGGGCGAGGGGCAGGTGATGCCGCGCGCCTGGTTGAGCATCGAGACGACGAGATCACGCCTCCCTTGAAAGATCGCCTTGTTCTTGGCGATGAAGTCCTGCGGACCGTTGAGCGCCTCGACGGAGGCCCATTGCGCGATGGTGCAGGCGCCCGAGGTCTGCTGGCCCTGGATCATGTCCATCGCCTTGATCAGCGGCACCGGGCCGGCGGCGTAGCCGATGCGCCAGCCGGTCATGGCATAGGCTTTCGAGACGCCGTTCATGGTCAGCGTGCGCTCATAGAGGTTCGGCTCGACCTCGGCGATGGTCTTGAAGACGAAGTCGCCATAGGTCAGGTGCTCATACATGTCGTCGGTCAGCGTCCAGACATGCGGGTGCTTGAGCAGCACGTCGGCCAGCGCCCGCAGCTCGGCTTCGGTATAGGCGGCGCCCGAGGGGTTGGACGGCGAGTTCATCAACAGCCATTTGGTCTTGGGCGTGATCGCCTTTTCCAGCACTTCCGCCGTCAGCTTGAAGCCGTTGTCGATCGAGGTGTCGGCGAAGACCGACGTGCCGCCGCAGATCGCCACCATTTCGGGATAGCTCACCCAGTAGGGGCGCGGGATGATGACCTCGTCGCCCGGGTTCAGCGTCGCCATGAAGGCGTTGAACAGGATCTGCTTGCCGCCTGTGCCGACGATGGTCTGCTCCGGGCGGTAGTCGAGATTGTTCTCGCGCTTGAATTTCTTCGCGATCGCCTCGCGCAGCGGCACGATGCCGGAGACCGGCGGATATTTGGTCTCGCCGCGGCGGATCGCCTCGATCGCGGCGTTCTTGATGTTGTCGGGCGTATCGAAGTCCGGCTCGCCGGCGCCGAGGCCGATCACGTCACGGCCGGCATTTTTCAGCTCGCGCGCTTTCTGCGTCACCGCGATGGTCGCGGAAGGCTTAACGCGGGAAAGGGCGTCGGCGAGAAAGGCCATGACAAGATGTCTCCTAGGAAAGCGGCCAGAAGCGGCCGCGGCGCCTCTCATGTCGCATCATGGCGCGGAGCGCAAGCATTGTGCGATGAGCCAGAGGTCAAGGAGGCGTGACCAAGGTCAAGCCTGCGCGAGCGGCAACGCTAAATTCATCAACGGCCGGTAAACCCTTGGCTGGCAGGATCGCAGATCGGATCGCGCCTATTCGCGGAGCGGGAAACCTTGTCGCGCAGCATCGGGCTCGCCCACATCATCCGTCATGATGACGGCACCTCTACGGGTGTCTGGGGCATCTATACGCTGCAGAGCGCGTTCCAGCCGATCTTCGCCTTCAAGGAAGGCAAGCTTTCGGTCGCCGCTTTCGAGGGGTTGATCCGGCCGTTCCGCGATGGCGAGCCGCAGTCTCCGGGAACATTCTTCGGCACCTGCCCGGCGGCCGACCGGCTGCATATCGAGGCGCTGACGCGCACGCTGCATCTTCTGAACGCCGGCGCCTGCCTGCCGGAAGAAGCATTCATCTTCGTCAATTTCGACCCGTCGGTCTTCACCGATCGCCACATCGCCGACAAGGCGTTGCGCGACATGCGGCTGGTGCTGCACGAAGCCGGCATCGATCCGCGCCGCATCGTCTGCGAGGTCACGGAGCAGAAATCGGCTTCGCAGGAAACGCTCTACGGTTTCGTGGAGGCGCTGAGGGCCAACGGCTTCCGCATCGCGGTGGACGATTACGGCGCCGATGATTCCGACATCAACCGGATCAAGGAGCTCAAGCCCGACATCGTCAAATTCGATGCGCACTGGATCACCCAGCTGATGGAGTCCGGCGCGGGCTTCGCGTTGCTGACGGCGATGGTGCAAAGCTTCGAGAGCCAGGGCATCCGCACCGTCTTCGAAGGTATCGAGGAAGGCTGGCAGTTGGAGCTTGCCGAGAGATCCGGCGCCTCCATGGTGCAAGGCTACGTGCTGGCCCGGCCGGAACTTGCCCCCACCAGCTTCCGCGTCTTCGGCAAGGTTGCGCGGTCTTCGGCCGACGAAAACAAGGCACAGGTCGCCGCAAGTCCGGCCCCGGCGCCGCGGGCGCGGCCGGCAAGAGTGTTCGGGCGCAAGGTCGCACCATGAGCCAACAACCGGACAGGCGGCGCAACGTCGCCGAGGCGATCTTCGCCGACGAGATCGGCCTTCAGTTCGGCGTCTATGGCGAGTTCCGGCTGTGGAGCGCCTATCAACCGATCTTCACTCCGGAGGGCAAGGCACTCAGGGCGGTTGCCGTCGAGGGGCTGATCGAGCCGCGGCGTGTCGCGGATCCGATAGCCCCGCCAATGTTCTTCGACGGCGTTCCCGCGTCCGACCGGCTGTTTGTCGAAACGATGTGCCGGATGCTGCATCTCGGCAATTATCGCAACATCGGCGTCGAGGGGTTGACGCTGTTCTTCAACTACAATCCGAACGTCAACGACCATCTCGGCAGGGCGCTGGCCGAAATCCGGCTGATGACCAGGCATCTCGGCGATTTCGAGCTGGAGCCCGGCCTGCTGGTCTGCGAGATCACCGAACAGGCGGCCGACGACCGTGTCCTTGCCAGCTTGGTGCGCGAAATGCGGCGCGACGGCATCCGCATCGCCATCGACGATTTCGGCACGGGACATTCGACCGAGGCGCGCATCGACCTGCTTGCGCCCGACGTCGTCAAGATCGACGGCGCCTGGTTCGGCGAGCTCTGCCGCCATGCCGCCGCCGAGCGCTTCTTCCGGCCGCTGGTGGCGATGCTGCACGAGCGAGGCGCCAAGGTGCTGGTCGAGGGCATCGAGAGCGCCCAGCATTTGCGCGTCGCGCTCGAGGGCGGCGTCGACCTTTTGCAAGGCTTCCATCTCGCCCGCCCGGCGCTTGCCGGCACGATCTTCAATGAAGAGCCGCTTTCCATCGACGCCCTGCTCGACGCCGGCGACAAGATCGTGCCTCTGCATCAGCATCGCTGATGCCTGGCCGCTAAAGACGCATCAGCGCTGCTGATGGTTCTCCTCAAAAACAAATCACTGGATGAGGTGCGACCCGCGCGCTAGAGCCTTGCGGCAAGACTCGGAGAGGGCAAGAGGCATGATCCTTTACGACATGGCCGACAGCGGCAATTGCTACAAGCCGCGGCTGTTGATGGCGAAGCTCGGCATTCCCTTCACCCGGGTCGAGGTGAGCTCGCATACCGGCGAGACGCGCAAACCCGACTACGTCGCCAAGAATCCGAACGCGATGGTGCCGATGCTCGAGCTCGACGACGGCAGGCGCATCGCCGAGAGCAACGCCATCCTGCTTTATCTTGCCGAGGGCACGCGCTTCCTGCCGGCCGACAAGTACGAACGCGCGCTGGCTTACCAATGGCTGTTCTTCGAGCAATACAGCCACGAGCCCTACATCGCGGTGCGCAAGGCGCTTTTGACCTTCCCGGACCGGGCGAAGGACGCTACGCCCGAGCGGCTGGCTCTGACCCTGGAGCGCGGCAACAAGGCGTTTGGCGTGATGAACCAGCATTTGCAGCGGAACGAATTCTTCGCCGGCAGCGCCTATAGCGTCGCCGATATCGCTTTGTATGCCTATACGCACACCGCCGGGATGGGCGGCTTCCAGCTCGACGCCTATCCGGCCGTCGCCGCCTGGCTGAAGCGGGTCGAGGCGGACAAGGGCCATGTGCCGATCGAGTGGGTGGGCTAATCTGTTTCTACGCGGCGAGTATTTGGAGGCGCTGTTGGCTATTTGATGAGACGATCGTATTCGGCATGGCTGCCGATCCAGATCCAGTCAAAGCCATCAGCGCTTTCGAGGGCCAAGGCCCGATAATTGTCGTCTATCCTCGCCGACCAAAGCTCTCCCACCTTTTTGAAATGGAGGGACGGATGCCGCGGATTGGCCTTCATCAAGGTGAAGCTCTTATCGGCCGTATGGCGAACGGCCTTTGGCAAAGAATTGTATTTTGTCCAAAAGCTAGCGGTGGCTCTGTGCTTCACAGGTCACGCAGTTTGCCGGCGGCTATTTCGGCGCGTGCTTCTGCAACCAGCTTGTCCAGCCGGCCCGCCTTTGCATCGGCTTCTATCTGCTTATCCCATAAATCAGCCTGCAGCGCCTCGAACCAGGCGGCAAAGGCCTTCAGCTCTTCAGGGCTGAGCTCCGCGACGGATTTTTCGATCTGTTCGAGCTTGGTCATGTGCCGATGCTACCACTATTGGGCTAAAATGGTACTAGCAAAGGGACCATTCAACCCAGACAGCAATTCGCCCAAAATCCAGGCAACAAAAAAGGCGGGCAATGCCCGCCTTCCTATGCCGGTAGCCTGACCGGGAGCGTCTGGTCCGGGCTGGCAGCTATCTGCTGTTCCAGCTTGTCGGATCCTTCCACTCCGGCGCGCTTATCGCGCGACCGTCAGTACATCCGTGACTTGCCGTGCGCCCCGAACCTTCGTCCGGCGCGCGCCTTGCTTACTTCGCATCTCGCGGCGCTTGGCGGTTAAGCCTGGCTGCGAAATGCTCAAGCCAAATCAGGCTGCCTTGCTCAGAGACCCAGCGGCGGACTTGCCGGTGCGGCGGTCCTGCTCGATCTCGAAGTTGATCTTCTGGCCTTCAGCCAGGGTGGTCATGCCAGCGCGCTCAACGGCGGAGATGTGGACGAAAACGTCCGCGCCGCCATTGTCGGGCTGGATGAACCCATAGCCCTTGGTGGCGTTGAACCACTTGACCGTACCAGTTGCCATATAGAATGCCCTTCACATTTGCTTTTGTTTGACCGGACCATTGTCCGGCCGGCGGTATCGAAATTTTGGAGATAGACGTCAGCAAACGCGAAGATCGCGGCCCGATCGATCGGCCAAATTCAATGTTGCGGATATAGGATAGTTTGAGCAAGAAAACAAGACGGGTGCCTGGACAATGCCCGCATGCCGGATCGAGCGGAATGCAGTGGCGCGTGGAAGTTTTGACAGCAGGCCCGCGTTGTGAAGGGATGGAATGCCTGCCTTTCCGAGGAGAGAAGCCATGAGGACCATTCTGCTTGCCGCCTGCTTCCTGCTGCTGGCCGCGGAGGCGCAGGCGGTGTCGCGCTACGATCCGACGCGCATGAGCTGCGACCGGGTGCAGGCGACGATCGCCAGGCAGGGCGCCGTCATCCTGCGCTACCAGTCGACGCGCGTGCCGGGGCTGCCGCTCTACGACCGCTATGTGCGCGACGAGCGTTTCTGCAACGCGGGCGAGGTGAGGGCGCGCGCCTATGTGCCGAGCGCCGACACCCGGTCCTGCATGGTCTATGTCTGCAAGCGACCGGATTTCGATCGGCGCTTCCGCCGCCGGTTCCTGCACAACGACTGACAGGGATTGAAGAGCGGGTAGCGCTTCTCAGAACCCGAACGAGGCTTGCGCGGCGGGCGGCGGGCCGACGCGCACGCCTTCCATCGCGAGCATCTTTTCCTTGGTGGCCGAGCCGCCCGGGGCGGAGAAGCCGCCGATCTTGCCGCCAGCCGCCAGGATGCGGTGGCACGGAATGACCAGCGGCACGGGATTGGCGCCGAGCGCCGCGCCCGTTTCGCGCGGAAGGCCGGCATGGCCGGCGCGCTTGGCCAACTCACCATAGGTGGTGGTCTCGCCGAAGCGGAGCTTGCGCGCTGCGTCATAGATGGCGAGGCGAAAGTCATCGACGCCGTCCAGGTCTACCGGCACCCAGGAGAAGTCGACGTCCTCGCCGGCCGCGTAGGCCTTGATCGAGGCGATCAGCTCGACCACCCATTGCGGCTGGTCCGTCGAGGTCGAAACACCCGCATGACGGAACAGACGGCGCTCGATCGCCTCACGGCTGCGCTCGGGCAGGCAGAGCCGGATCAGGCCCTTCTCGCTCCATGCAATGCCCATGAAGCCGATCACTGTTTCTAACACTGCGTGGCCGGCCGTGATCTCAGATGTGGGTTTCATGGCGTATTCCTTCCGCAAAACGGCGAAAAACGAGTACATATCCAGAACAATATGGCATTTCCGCCCTGTTATCGCCACCCGAAAACCGCCTACCCGCCCCGATTGCCGGGTGTGAATCGCTGGTGTAAGGACTCCTTAACAAACGACAAACCGGACCTGCACGGCTTGCCAGCTAAAATCATATTCACCGCCCTCGGCGTGCTCGTTGCGGCAGCCGGTCTCAGCGGTTGCACCTCGACCTCGCAGATGAAGGCCGCGCCCGCGCTTGCGGAGGCTGCGACGCCTACCGCTGCGGACGATACGCCCACCCTAGCGCTGCCGGAAACAGTGGCCGTGCTGCCGGAGCCGTCTGGCCTCGCGCAGGTGCAGACCGCGGCGCTCGCGGGCGATGCCGTCGCCATGGCGACCACGCCAGGCGCGCCGGCGACGCCTGGCGCGCCTTTGCCTCCTCCGGTTCAGCCCGGCGCGGCGCTGGCTCAGCCCGCGGCCTTTGCCGGAGCGACGCCGATGGCCGGCCAGTTTCCGCCGCCACCGGTGCTGACGGCCGGCGGCTCGCCGACCGGCCCCGGATCCATCAAGCAGGCGGGATCCATCAGCCGAGCGGCGGTTTACACGACCGCAGGCATGGCAATGCCCGTCACGGGCCAGTCGGCGAAAGTAGCGCCGATGCCGGGCGTGCAGCAGGTTGCTTATGTGGCGCCGGACAATCCGGCGCTGCTGGCGGCGCCCCGGCAATCCGAGCAGCACGCCAGCGGCCCGCGCGCCGAGATCGAGCGGCTGATCGAGAAATATTCAGCGATCTACGAAGTGCCGGTCGAGCTGGTGCGCCATGTCGTCAACCGCGAGAGCACCTTCAACCCAAAAGCCTACAATCATGGCCATTGGGGGCTGATGCAGATCAAGCACGCAACTGCGCGCGGCATGGGCTATGACGGGCCGGCGGCCGGCCTGTTCGACGCCGAGACCAATCTCAAATACGCAGTCAAATATCTGCGCGGCGCCTGGCTGGTTTCGGGCGGCAACGCCAAGCGGGCCGACACGCTCTACCAGACCGGCTATTATTACGACGCCAAGCGCAAGGGCCTGCTCGAAGCGACGGGCCTTGGCACCGACCGCAAGCGGCGGCGCCTGCAACCCGACGCCTGAGCGGACGGTCCGCGAACGCCGATCTCAAGATCAATACGGTGAAGAACACCGCGGCCCTCAGGTCCATGAGCGGCCGGCACGATCCCGGTCGACCGAGAAGGCTGACGGGTTCCGGCATTGTGAACAGCTTCACATAGGCTGACGTTAGGTCATGCTAATGCGTCGTCGTGCCGTGCGGCCGATCGGCGGATCGACGCTGGCAAGGCGTCGGAGGCGGCTGTGCCGGCATGCGTCAGCCACTCCCAGGCGGGCTCCGGGGCGGGGGTTTCGGAGCCCGTCCGCTTTCACGTGAGGCCGGAAGGAACGGAACACCGACGCCGTCGAGCCGACGGATTCGGCTCCGCCGACCCGCCGGCCTGACCGCCACCGCAGCACCGACGGAACCGAAAAGCGGCGCTCAGCATTCAACGCGGGGTGGGGCCTTGATGAGTTGACGAATGGGCGGACGTCCGTCTCGCCGGCTCGGAAGCGAGAGCGACCCGCCCGTGAAGTTCTTAGCACCTGCCGTTCTCGCTCTCGTAACGAGCTTGCTGCTGACCCCGGCACGCGCCATCGAACTGTCGATCGTGTCGGGCGACACCGGCAACGGCATCAAGGTGCTGCGCGAGATCCTCGACCGTTACGAGAAGAAGAGCGGCAACAAGGTCGACATCGTCGTCATCCCGCCTTCGACCACCGACCAGTTCGGCCAGTACCGGCTCTGGCTTGCCGCCGGCAGCAGCGACATCGACGTCTACCAGACCGACGTCATCTGGGCGCCGCAGCTGGCGAGCCAACTGGTCGACCTGACGGAGGCGACCAGGGACGTGGTGGGCGCGCATTTCCCATCGATCATAAAGTCGCAGACGGTCAACGGCAGGCTGGTCGCGCTGCCGATCTTCACCGACGCGCCGGCGCTCTATTACCGCAAGGATCTCCTCGACAAATACCACGCTAAGGTGCCGACGACCTGGCAGCAATTGCAAGATACGGCGAAGCTCGTCATGGACAAGGAGCGGGCGGCCGGCAACAAGGACCTCTGGGGCTACGTCTTCCAGGGCAATGCCTATGAGGGGCTGACCTGCAACGCGCTCGAATGGGTGATGTCGAATGGCGGCGGCGGGATCATCGAGCCGGACGGCCGCATCTCCATCGACAATCCAAAGGCGGCGGCGGCGCTCGACAGGGTCAAGGGCTGGATCGGCACGATCGCGCCGCCGGGCGCGCTCGCCTATCAGGAGGAAGAGGCGCGCGGCGTCTGGCAGACCGGCAATGCGGTCTTCATGCGCAACTGGCCCTATGCCTATGCGCTCGGCAACAGCGAGAACTCGCCGATCAAGGGCAAGTTCGACGTGGCGCCGCTGCCGGCCGGCGATGGCGGGCATCCGGTCGCGACGCTGGGCGGCTGGAACCTCGCCGTTTCCAAATATTCTAAGCATCCGGACGAGGCGATCGACCTGGTCAAGTTCATCGCCTCGCCCGAGATGCAGAAATACCGGACGCTGAAGACGTCCAACCTGCCGACCATCGCGGCGCTCTATGACGACCCCGATATCGCCCGGCAGCAGCCGATCGTGCCGCGCTGGAAGCCGATCTTCCTCGACGCGCAGCCGCGTCCCTCGGCGACCGCCAGGATCAAGTACAACGAGGCATCGAGCCAGTTCTGGACCGCCGTGCACAACACGATCTCCGGGAACGGAACCGCCGCCGACAACCTGGCCGAGCTCGAGGCGAGGCTGACCAGGCTGAAAGGCAAGGGCTGGTGAGCGCGGCAAGGCGATCGCCGCTGGCGCGCCGGCGCGTGCGCACGGCATGGCTGTTCCTGGCGCCGATGCTCTTCGTGCTCGCCGTCGTCGCCGGCTGGCCGTTCCTGCGCACGGTCTATTACAGCTTCACCGACGCTTCGCTGGCCGATCTCGACGCGCGGCAATGGGTGGGCTTCGACAACTATCTTTCCGTGCTGCGCCTGCCGAGCGGCCGGGTGCTCTATGACGGGTTGCTGGTCGATCCGGTCTGGTGGCGGGCGGTGTGGAACACGGTGCGCTTCGCCGTTATCTCGGTGGCCTGCGAGACGGCGCTGGGCATGGTCGTCGCCTTGGCGCTCAACGCCGAATTCCCGGGGCGCGGCATCGTGCGGGCGGCGATCCTCATCCCCTGGGCGATCCCGACCATCGTCTCGGCCAAGATGTGGCAATGGATGCTCAACGACCAGTTCGGCATCATCAATGTCGTGCTGCTTGATCTCGGCCTGATCGACGAAAAGATCGCGTGGACGGCCAGCACCGACACGGCGATGGTCGCGGTGCTGATCGTCGATATCTGGAAGTCGACGCCGTTCATGGCGCTGTTGATTCTGGCGGCCCTGCAGATGCTGCCGCGCGAGATCCTGGAGGTGGCGAAGCTCGACGGCGCGAGCCCATGGCAGGTCTTCCGATGGGTGACGCTGCCGCTGATCCGCCCGGCGGTGATGGTGGCGGTGATTTTTCGCGCGCTTGACGCGTTGCGCATCTTCGACCTCATCTATGTGCTGACGCCCAACAACGTCCAGACCAAGTCGATGTCGATCTTCGCGCGCGAGAACCTGTTCGAGTTCGACAAGTTCGCCTATGGCTCGGCCGCCTCGACGCTGCTTTTCCTGATCATCGGCCTGCTCACCATCGCCTATATCCGGATCGGCCGGTTGAGTTTCGAGGGAGGGCGCTGAGGTGAAGATGCTGAAGCGCGCCGCCTTCTATCTGCTCCTTGCGGCGATCGTCTTCGTCGCAGTGTTTCCGTTCTACTATGCCATCGTCACCAGCCTGAAATCCGGGACCGAATTGTTCCAGGCGGGCCTTTGGCCGCGAACGTTCAGCCTCGCCAATTACCGCAACGTGCTGACCGAAGGTCCCTTCCTGCGCAACCTCGCCAACTCGCTCGTCGTCTCCGGCGCCGTGGTGGCGGTCTCGCTGCTCATCGGCATCACCGCGGCCTATGCGCTGGCGCGCATCCGCTTCCGCGGGCGCTCGGCGCTGATGCTCGCCATCCTGTCGGTGTCGATGTTTCCGCAGGTCGCCGCGCTTGCCGGGCTGTTCGAGATTATCCGGGCGCTGCATCTCTACAATTCGCTCTTCGCGCTCATCCTGTCCTACATGATCTTCACGCTGCCGTTCACGGTCTGGGTGCTCACCACTTTCGTGCGCGACCTGCCGGTGGAGATCGAGGAGGCGGCGATCCTCGACGGCGCCGGACCGTGGATCATCGTCACGCTCATCTTCCTGCCGCTGATGTGGCCGGCGCTCGCCACCACCGGGCTGCTCGCCTTCATCAGCGCCTGGAACGAGTTCCTCTTCGCGCTGACCTTCACCTCCACCAACGCGCAGCGCACCGTGCCGGTGGCGATCGCGCTTCTGTCGGGCAACTCGCAATTCGAGATCCCCTGGGGCAACATCATGGCCGCCTCGGTGATCGTCACCGTGCCGCTGGTTGTGCTGGTGCTGGTCTTCCAGCGCCGCATCGTTTCCGGCCTCACGGCCGGCGGGGTGAAGGGGTGATCCGGTGCGGCGTGCCCTCGGACCTCGTGGCGGGCGAAACAGTCGACGGATGGCCGAGGACGGCAGGCCCGGGGCCTCTTTCCACGCAACCCGGGGGCCGGTGCCGCGTTGGGGAAGGCGGAGGGGCTGTTTCGGACCGGAGATCGAGATGAAAACGCTGCTGCCCCTGGTCGCCGTCGCGCTTCTTGCCGGCGCGCCCGCCGCGTTCGCCCAATCGGACGACACCAACACGGACGCCGTGGGACCGATGGTGACCCAGAACAAGGTCGACACCCAGACCTTCGCCACGACCGTGCCGAATGCCAACATGTTCGAGATCGAGTCGAGCAAGCTGGCGCAGGAGAAGTCGGCGTCGGCCGACGTCAAGGCTTTCGCGGCGCAGATGATCAAGGATCACACCAAGGCCGGCGAGGATTTCAAGGCCGCGCTCAGCCAGGGCCAGACCACCGCATCGATCAAGCCCGCCGGCCCAGCGCTGCAGCCCAAGGAGCAGCAGATGCTCGACGAGTTGAAGAGCGCCAGCGGCAAGGATTTCGACGCCAAATACATCAAGATGCAGACCGACGCGCATAAGGATGCTGTCGCGCTGTTTTCCACCTATGCCAATTCCGGCGACGACCCGGCGATGAAGGAATTCGCCAAGAAGACGCTGCCGGTGCTGAAGATGCACGAGAAGCACGTGAAGGACCTGGCGGTGGCGCATCAGTGAGGGATGCCCTTGCCTTCTCCCCTTGTGGGAGAAGGTGGATCGGCGCGCTAGCGCCGAGACGGATGAGGGGTGCTGGAAGGAATGAGACGACGGCCATTGCGCGCCTTTCGGCGTTGATGGGAAGGGTGCGTGTGAACGGACGCCTCGCTCCGCTGGAATCATCCGTCTCGGCGCTGCGCGCATCTACGCCGCAACTCCGGCTTCTACAACGCCATCAACCGAGTCTACGGGAAGTATTTTTGCGAGCAACCCGCCGGCGCTCAATTCCGTGCCGGTGGCGTCATGACCGATGGAGTTTGATATCGAGATCGAGTGTGTGGCGGTGGCGTGGAAGCGTGTTCGAACCGAAGTTGCCGACGATTCGACGGAGCGTTACCAGAACTTGGGTGTTGTTCTAAGGACAAGGCAGGCTGTTAAAAAAAACGGCCGACACCGTGTGTTGAACAACAACATTGTTTGGGTGTGTCTTATGGTAGTCGGCCAGTGTATGCTGTGATTCTGCGATGCAGCAACATCTTATTGCGAAGGCCCTTTATGCAGCCCAAAATACGCAAAAAGCTATCAGAGATCGCCACCGAATATGAATTTGGTGTAGATGGCAACGTGCAGGACAGGGTTTACCGCATGATTGAGTATGCTGTCGGCCGCCATGATTGGTACGAAGATCAGCGTGGAAAACTCTTTCAAGCTGCTTTGGGGATGCTCTCATTCATTGCCGCTGCCGCCGCCATTGTCAATTCGGTCGGAGGGTCGAAGTATTTTGTTTTCTTTCTCGGTATGGGATTGATAATACTTGGGATAACGGCATGCCGATTAATAATGATGTATACTGAAGTTTCGGAGAAAAATCACCCGTATAGGAAAGCCGCCGATATAAAGAGCTGGTATTACAGATATACGGTCTCTGGTGATATTATTGATGATCTAGACGTGTTGGTTGGGCAAGATAAGGAAGCGGCGGTCGAGGACGTTCGGAAAAATTTCAGAGCTTTTTTGACTGCTATATCTGGATCCATAGATGCTAAGGTATTACTAAAGGAAGACCTTCAACAGGTATTTATCCTCTATCTCCTACAAAATTACAGACAAATGAACTTAAAAAGGATGTATTCTGTGACGAAGGCAGGTACTGTCGCGTCTATGGTTTTCTTCGCCCTTGCCCTAATTGCTTTGATGTATTCGCCTGCAAAAGAAATAGTCAATGACATACGCAATAACGTCAAAATCGGAAACTGATGCTTGCCTCAAGGCAATCTCGGAAGTTTTCCTGCGAGGTAGGCGAGTCAAGCGATCGCTGGAAATCAGCCCTCTGGTGGTATTTATACCATATTCGACAGACGCATTTGGGCATTTTGCAGAACGGCGGCACGAATTTGGCGAGTTGCTCGGCGTGCGAGGGCTCAAAGCAATAGAAAGAACGGCTCGCGTTTACACCTCGGAAAAGGATCGAATTAGCAAACCTAGCTATCGCAACAGGTTAGAGAATTTTCCTGACACGGCTTCGCGACCCACTCCATTAAATGCCATCAATCAGATCGAAAAGCTCATAAGTGAAGTGTCGGAGTTTCCGCGCGCTAGTACCCATGTTTTTACTTTTTTCAGACCATCTGATCTGTACAATAAAAGGTGGCCAGGCTATGTACCTTGCCCTACAAGCGGAGATTTTAAATATAGAGACGGAAATTTATCCTTGAATGTTATGTTTCGGTCATGCGATATATTGAATTTTCTGTATAACGACATATATTATTTGCGCGAGATTCAGTTTCTCGTTCTAAAAAGAGCAAAAGAAGTCGAAGGTTCAAAATTGCCGGCAACTACACAGCCGGGCCATTTAAACCTATTTCTTTCAAGGGCATTTATACAGACGTGGGAGATAGATCCAATCGTTAATTTGGGAGAGGTAATAGATAATACAAAGCGCTTTCTAGGCTCACCCTAAACGGAAGCAAAATTAGTTATCACCCAAAATACTCCTGCAGCGGCCGAACCTCGAGGTTCCCCGCCCGCAACGCCGCAATCGCCTCCGCCACCGCTGCCGCACCTGACAGCGTCGTGTAGTACGGCACCTTCTGCATCAGCGTCGCCCGGCGCAGGGACTTCGAGTCCGACACCGCTTTTTGGCCATCTGTCGTGTTGAAGACGATCTGGACCTGGCGGTTGCGGATGGCGTCCTCGATGTGGGGGCGGCCTTCCAGCACCTTGTTGATCTTTTCGGCCGTCACGCCGTTCTCGGCGAGGAAGCGGGCGGTGCCAGAGGTGGCGAGAACCTTGAAGCCCTGTTCAGCCAAACGCTTCACGGCCGGCAGGATGCCCTTCTTGTCCTCGTCGCGCACCGAGACGAACAGCGTGCCCGAGCGCGGAAGGTCGACATTGGCCCCGAGCTGGCTCTTGGCGAAGGCCAGGGCAAAATCGCGGTCGAGGCCCATGACCTCGCCGGTCGAGCGCATTTCCGGGCCGAGCAGGATGTCGACGCCGGGGAAGCGGGCGAAGGGGAAGACGGCTTCCTTAACCGCGATGTGGCCGGGATTGCGCGCGTCGGGCATCGCGCCGTAATGGGCAAAGGCGTTTTCCAGCGTCTCGCCGGCCATGATGCGCGCGGCGATCTTGGCGATCGGCCGCCCGATCGTCTTGGCGACGAAAGGCACGGTGCGCGAGGCACGCGGGTTCACCTCCAGCACATAGACCGTGCCGTCCTGGATGGCATATTGCACGTTCATCAGGCCGCCGACATTGAGCGCGCGGGCAAGCGCCGCAGTCTGCCGTTCCAACTCGTCGACGAGGTCGGGGTGCAGCGAATGCGTCGGCAGCGAGCAGGCGCTGTCGCCCGAATGGATGCCGGCCTCCTCGATATGCTCCAGGATACCGGAGACGAAGGTCTCCTTGCCGTCGCACAGGCAGTCGACATCGACCTCGATGGCGCCGGTGAGATAGGTGTCGAACAGCAGCGGGTTCTTGCCGAGCAGCGTGTTGATCTGGCCGGTCTTGTCGTTGGGGTATTTCTGCTTGATGTCCTCCGGCACCAGGCCGGGGACGGTGTCGAGCAGGTAGGTCTGCAGCATGCTTTCGTCATGGATGATCTGCATGGCGCGGCCGCCCAGCACGTAGGACGGGCGTACCACCAGCGGGAAGCCGAGCTCGCCGGCGACGAGGCGCGCCTGCTCGACCGAATAGGCGATGCCGTTCTTCGGCTGGGTGAGATTCAGCTTGTGCAAAAGTTTTTGGAAGCGGTCGCGGTCTTCCGCGAGGTCAATCATGTCGGGCGAGGTGCCGAGGATCGGGATGCCGGCCTTCTCCAGCGCGTCGGCCAGTTTCAGCGGCGTCTGGCCGCCGAACTGGACGATGACGCCGACGAGCTCGCCCGAAGCCTGCTCGGCGCGCAGGATCTCCAGCACGTCCTCCGCCGTCAGCGGATCGAAATAGAGGCGGTCGGAGGTGTCGTAGTCGGTGGAAACCGTCTCCGGATTGCAGTTGACCATGATCGCTTCGTAGCCGGCGTCGCGCAGCGCAAAGGCGGCATGGCAGCAGCAATAGTCGAACTCGATGCCCTGGCCGATGCGGTTCGGGCCGCCGCCGAGGATGACGACCTTCTTGCGAGCCGACACGCGCGCCTCGTTGTCGAGCGCCCCGGCAAAGGGCACTTCATAGGTCGAGTACATATAGGCCGTCGGCGAGGCGAATTCGGCGGCGCAGGTGTCGATGCGCTTGTAGACCGGATGAACGTCGAGCTTTTCACGGAGCTTCTGGACGGCTTCGGCATCGGTCTTCGTCAGCGAGCCGAGGCGGGCGTCGGAAAAGCCCATCGCCTTCAGCATGCGCAGGTTGACGGCATCCTGCGGCAGGCCGTGCTCGCGGATGCGCTCTTCCATGGCGATGATGCCGGCGATCTGCTCGAGGAACCACGGGTCGATCTTGCACATGGCGTGCACGTCTTCCAGCGACGTGCCCATGCGGATCGCCTGCGCCACCATGCGCAGCCGGTCCGGCGTCGGTGTGCCGAGGGCGGCGCGGATCGCGTTGCGGTCGTCGGCATGGCTGGCGGCGCCGTGGGCGAGGCCGGGAATCTCGATCTCGTCGAGGCCGGTCAGGCCGGTTTCCAGGCCGCGCAGCGCCTTCTGCAGCGATTCCTGGAAGGTACGGCCGATGGCCATCACTTCGCCCACCGACTTCATGGCGGTGGTCAGCACCGGCTCGGCGCCGGGGAATTTCTCAAAGGCGAAGCGCGGGATCTTCGTCACCACATAGTCGATGGTCGGCTCGAAGGAGGCTGGCGTCGCGCCGCCGGTGATATCGTTCTCCAGCTCGTCCAGTGTGTAGCCGACGGCAAGCTTGGCCGCGACCTTGGCGATCGGGAAGCCGGTGGCCTTCGAGGCCAGCGCCGAAGAGCGCGAGACGCGCGGATTCATCTCGATGACGACGAGGCGGCCGTCGGCCGGGTTGACGGCGAACTGCACGTTGGAGCCGCCGGTCTCGACGCCGATCTCGCGCAGCACCGCGATCGAGGCGTTGCGCATCATCTGGTATTCCTTGTCGGTCAAGGTCAGTGCTGGCGCGACGGTGATGCTATCGCCGGTGTGCACGCCCATCGGATCGAGATTCTCGATCGAGCAGACGATGATGCAGTTGTCCGCCTTGTCGCGGACGACCTCCATCTCATACTCCTTCCAGCCGAGCACGCTTTCCTCGATCAGCACCTCGGTGGTGGGCGAGGCGTCGAGGCCGGACTGAACGATGTCGTAGAATTCGGCGCGGTTGTAGGCGATGCCGCCGCCGGTGCCGCCCATGGTGAAGGAGGGGCGGATGATGGCCGGCAGGCCGACATGGTCGAGCGCCTGGGCGGCGATCGCCATGGCGTGGCTGATATAACGCTGCTTGCGGTCGCCTTCGCCGAGATTCCAGCGCGTTTCCAGCGCATCGAGCGCGGCGTCGAGGTTTTCCGGGTTCTCGGCCTTCAGCGCCGCGCGCTCGGCCTCATGGGTCTTGCGGTCGGCGTTCTTGACGTCGGTGGCGTTGGCCAGCATCGAGCGCGGGGTCTCCAGGCCGATCTTGCTCATCGCCTGGCGGAACAGCGCGCGGTCCTCGGCCTTGTCGATGGCTGCCGCGTCGGCGCCGATCATCTCGACATTGTAGCGGTCGAGCACGCCCATGCGGCGCAGCGAGAGGGCCGTGTTGAGCGCCGTCTGGCCGCCCATGGTGGGCAGCAGCGCGTCCGGCCGCTCCTTGGCGATGATCTTGGCCACCACTTCGGGCGTGATCGGCTCGATATAGGTGGCGTCGGCCAGCTCCGGATCGGTCATGATGGTGGCCGGGTTGGAGTTGACCAGAATGACGCGGAAACCCTCTTCCTTCAGCGCCTTGCAGGCCTGGGTGCCGGAATAGTCGAACTCGCAAGCCTGGCCAATGACGATGGGGCCGGCCCCGATGATCAGGATCGACTTGATGTCGGTGCGTCTTGGCATGTTCGAAAAATCCGTTCGGCGAGCGGCTTGCACGAAAAACCGGGACGGGTGAGGTCCCGGCCGGTTGTGCTTGCGATTCAGGTATCAGGCTAGGAGGGCCTTATAGGGAAGAGTTTTGCGGGATGTAACCCCGAAAATGAAGGGCAGTAGGGCAGTAGGGAGTAGGGGAGCAGGGGAGTAGGGGAGCAGGGGAGTAGGGGAGTAGGGGAGTAGGGGAGTAGGGGAGTAGGGGAGTGGGTGCTTTCTTTCCCTACTGCCTTATTGCCGTACTGCCTTACTCCCCTTGCGCCAGCTGATCCGTGATCTCGAAGCGTTCGGAGGCGCCGATGCGGATCATGTTGAGAGTGCCTTCGCGCGTGAAGCGGAATTCATCGGCGGAGTCGGAGCCGGCGGGCTTGCCGTCGTGGAAATTGATGGCGCGCGTGCCGCCGTCCGGCCATGTCACCGTCACGGTGCTGTCGCCGCCCGTGCGCGCCACGCTTATCTCGCAGCGGGTCATCGGTTGGCCGACATGACGCGCGCAGGGGATACCGCCGGCGGCGTCGGGGGCAGGGGCGTCGGATTGAGCGGTCGCCGCGGCCGCGAAAGCGAGGCCATAGGCGTCCTGCATGGCGGTCCTGCCGATCTCGACCGCGGATGGCGGGTCCGCGGGCTTGGTGCTGCCCAGGCGCGCCGCGATATCAGGTGGCGGCGCTTCGGAGGGCTGAGGCGATATAGCTGCCGGAGGCACACTGGCCTCCGTCGCCGGCGTGGCGGTGTCTTCAGGAGGCGACGCCGGGTTGGTGGGGCTCAGATAGCGTGCGGGCGCCCAGCCGGTTATGTGGGCGTCCTGCGTGTCCTCGACCTTGCACCATGGATAATTGTTGACGGTCTTGCAGCCGTAGTTCCTCAGGGCCGCGCCGTTGGGCAGGCGCGCTTCGATCTTTCCGCCCGGCGAAGCGGTGGCGCGGATGTTGAGCAAATCATCCGGCGCGAGACCACCGATGATAGAGATGATCGGTCCCGTCGCTTCCTGAGCCAAGGCCGGCAGGGCGGCGAGCAGCAATGGAGCGGCAAGGAGTGCCTTAAGCGTCAGTCGGAGCGTAGCTTTGCGCTTCATCTTTTGGCTGCAATTTCCAAGGCGCGACCAGATATAGGCGGCGGGACGCCCGGATGTCATCCTGAAATTAGCGGCGATTGTGAGGCCCGAGGCGCGCGCAAATTTTATCGCTCAGGCCGAAAGCTCGGCTTCGGCGGTGCCGACCGCCGGCAGATCCTTGTCGCTCTCAGCCGCGGCAATCACGCTGTCGAGCAAGCCGGGAAAGCGCTTGTCGAGGTCGTCGCGGCGCAGCGTGATCAGCCGGCTGGTACCGACCGCTTCGCTGCGGGTGACGCCCGCCTCGCGCAGCTTGGCGAGGTGGTAGCTGAGATTGGTCTTGGAGGCGAGGTCGAGGAACTTGCTGCAGTTCATCGGCACGCCTTCCTTGCTCGCCAGATAGCGCACGATGGAAAGCCGGGTCGGGTCGCCGAGCACGGCGAGCACGATCGGCAGGCTGATCTGGTCGGCGGTTGGATGGGGCAGGCTCATGACCCAGAATTAAGCACAAACGGCACGAACTTCAACGCGGCTTCCCTTTCCGCCGATGGATATAGCCTCTTCCTTTCGGCCTGGTCCTGACACAGGGCTGTCAGCAGGGTTCAGCTATTTTGTCCCGGCTCGGTTGACATCATGCCCTGCTATGTCCAATTGTTCAATAACTTTTGAACTAAGGACAATCCCCCATGGACAAGCGGATCTTCTGGCTTGCGCTCGGATCGTTCGCGATCTCGACCGAAGGCTTCGTCATCTCGAGCCTTCTGCCCGACATTGCCGCCGATGCCGGCATTTCCGTGCCGCTCGCCGGCTCGCTGATCACCGCCTTCGCGCTCGCCTACGCGATCGGCGCGCCGGTGCTGGCGACGCTGACCGGCGAGTGGGACCGGCGGCGTGTCATCCTGTGGACGCTGGTGTTCTTCGTCATAGGCAACCTGGTGGCGGCGGTGAGCTCGTCCTTCGAGCTGCTTTTGATCGCGCGCATCGTCATGGCGCTGTCGTCCGGCCTGTTCGCGGCGACCGCGCAAGGGACGGCCGTGGCGCTGGTCGACGACCATCACCGGGCGCGCGCCATCGCCGTCGTCGTCGGCGGCACTACGGTGGCGGTGGCGGTCGGCGCGCCGCTCGGCGCGCTGGTCGCGGCGATCGCCGGATGGCGCGGCACGTTCTTCGCCATCGCCGCGCTCGGCGCGCTGTCGGGCGCGATCCTGTGGTGGCGTTTGCCGCGCGGCATCGTCGGCACCAGGCTGCCGCTGAAGCGCAGGCTGGCGGCGGCGGTCCGCCCCGGCGTCATGCCGATCCTGCTGACGACTGCGCTTGCGCTGATCGGCGCGTTCACCGTCTTCGCCTTCATCGCGCCCTTGGCCATCCAGGGTGGCGGGCTGTCGCCGATCGCACTGCCCGGCATGCTGCTCGCCTTCGGCGTCGGCGCCGTCATCGGCAACATCGCCGGCGGCCAGGCCGCCGACCGCTTCGGCGCGACCCGCACCGTCGCCTGGTCGCTGACCCTGTCGGCCGCCATGCTCGTCACCTTCTCGCTGATCCCGACCTTCCTGCCGCATTCGGTCGCCGGACCGGCGCTGATGGGCATGATGGTGCCTTGGGGTATCGTCGGCTGGGCCTTCCCGCCGGCGCAGGCGAGCCGCATCCTCAAGATCGCGCCCGACGCCGCGCCCATCGTGCTGTCGCTCAATGCGTCGGCGCTCTATTTCGGCGTCGCTTTGGGTGCGGTGGTCGGCGCGGCCGTGCTGCGCTTCGGCGTCCCGGCCGATCTCGGCCTGGTCGCGGCCGTTTTCCCGATCATCGGGCTGGGCATCGTGCTCGCCGGCCGAATGTTGGCCCGGCCGGTGGCGATGCCGGCCGAATAAGAGGCGCTACAGAGCCTGAATCGCGGCCGCTTCTTCAGGGCGAAAGAGCGGCCGTCGGCATTTCCAGGTCGAGATCAGCCACTGCGTCCAGTGCGGCTCGCAGCTTTGCCGCCTGCTCCGCGCCGACCTTTTTCTCGAACTGCTGCTGCGCGATACTCCAGAACTCGAGCGCCTCGTCGAGCTTGGCCTGGCCTCGCGGCGTCAGCCGCACGCGCTTGACGCGGCGGTCGTCCTTGTCGGCGAAGGTCTCTACATAGCCGTCGCGGATCAGCGGCTTCAGCGTGTGGCCGAGCGCGGACAGATCCATGATCAGCGCTTCGGCGATGGTGCCCATCGCGGGCTCATCGCCGATGTGGATCTGAAAAAGCAGGCCGAACTGCGTGCCCTTCAGGCCGGACGGCGCCAGCGCGTCGTCGTAGAAGCGGCCGAGACTGCGCGCAGCACGGCGCAGTGTGGCGTTGTTGCAGTCACTGAATCCGGGCTTCCGAGCTTCTGCCATGATCGCTCCTCGCCGGCGCAAAGACGCGCCAGCCTGCCGCAGAAATAGTTTTCGCCGCTGCCGTTGACAAGATAGTGGCATATACCCACTTTCGGGAAAGTGGCATATGCCACTAATCTAGATCGGAGGCCCGGCAGATGACGTGATCGTCGCGCCGGACCAAGCGAAGCGAACGAAGGAACAGAACAATGAGCACGAAGGACAACAAGGGCACGGCCGTCATCACCGGCGCATCGTCGGGCATAGGCGCGGTCTATGCGGACCGGCTGGCAGGGCAGGGCTACGACCTAGTGCTGGTGGCGCGCCGCGCCGACCGGCTGCGGGAGCTGGCCGACAGGCTCTCCTATGCCTATGGCCGCAAGGTCGAGACGATCGTCGCCGACCTTGCGGCCGATGCCGATCTGCGCCGCGTCGAGCAGGCGGTGGCGGCGGACGACAGCGTGACGCTGCTGATCAACAATGCCGGCGTGGGCGGCCTGGAGACGATCGCCGGCGCCGATGCCGACGCGGCCGAGCGCATGATCAAGGTCAATGTCATTGCGCTGACCAGGCTGACCCGCGCTGTGCTGCCGGGCCTCATCAAGCGCAACCGCGGCGGCATCATCAACATCGCCTCGGTCGTCGCCTATGGCATCGCCGTCGGCGGCATCTACAGCGGCACCAAGGCCTATGTCGCCAACTTCACGGAAGCGCTGCAGAAGGAAGTCGCCGGCACCAATGTGAAAGTCCAGTCGGTCGTGCCCGGACCGGTCCGCACCGAGTTGTGGGACGTCTCCGGCATCAGCCTCGACAAGCTCAATCCGGACTGGATCATGAGCGCCGAGGATCTGGTCGACGCAGCACTTGCCGGCTTCGCCCAGGGCGAGACCGTCACCGCGCCCGGTCTTGCCGACGCTTCCGAGCTGAGCACTTATCTCGGCGCCAGGGATCATTTCTTCGGCAGCCTGTTCTCCGGCAAGCCGGCGGCGCGCTACGCCGTCTGAAGTGAGTTCCTCGCCCCCGCAAAGCGGGGGAGAGATGGCCGCGAAGCGGCCGGAGAGGGGGCTTCGTAGGGCGAGTCCCTTCGCAGGGTTACTTGTTAGGGCGGTGCCACTCCCCTCTCCGTCTCGGCTTCGCCGAGCCACCTCCCCCACTTTCGTGGGGCGAGGAACCAGCGTTAGGCGGGCCGCCACATCTGCAGGATCGAGGCGGCCAGCAGCAGGCCGAGCACGATGTTGAGCGCGCGCCACTGGCGCTCGGTCTTGAGCAGGCGGGCAAGCAGGGTTCCCGCCACGCACCACAGCGACAGCGAGAAAGCCGCAGCCAGGCCGAACACGGCGCCCAGCAGCAGCGCGAGTTGCAGCGGACCATCCGCAAGGGCTGCGAAGGACGCGGCGGCCCCGAGCCCCATCGCCCAGCCTTTCGGATTCATCCACTGGATGCCAGCGCCGCCGAAAAAGCTGTTCGGCTTGGCCATGCTGATGTCGAGGTTGGGCGGACCGCTGCGGCCGATCTTGATCGCCAGCCAGATCAGATAGAGCGAGCCGGCGATCTTCATGGCGAGCTGCAGGGATGGAATGGCGGCTAAAAGTCCAGCCAGGCCGGCCGCGCCCGCTGCCGCCACGGTCGCCAGTCCGGCGGCGCTGCCGGCCATCAGCGGCACGGAACGGCGAAAGCCGAATTGCGCGCCGGAGGCGGTCGAGAGCGTTGTGGCGATGCCGGGCGTCGCGGTCGAGATCAGCGCGAACAGGACCAACGGGATGATGGTTTCGGACATGCGGGCTTCCCAGTCGAACAAGCCGCCATGCTTAGGTGCTTAGTCATATCAGTAAATGCAATGTTTGATATGGTTTGCATTAGCAATTATAATGCCGCCATGATCCGCGATCTCGACACGACCCTCATCCGCACCTTCGTCACGACGGCCGACAAGGCCAGCATGACGGCGGCCGCCAACGCGCTCCACCTGACGCAAGGCGCCGTCAGCCAGCAGGTCAAACGGCTGGAAGAGGTGCTGGGCCAGAGCCTGTTCGAGCGGGACCGCCGCGGTTTGAAGCTGACGCGGGTGGGTGAGCGGCTGCTCGACAAAGCCAGGCGCCTGCTGCAGCTCAACGACGAGATCCTCGCCGAAATCAGGAGCGGGGCCGTTGCCGGACAGGTGCGGATCGGCGTGCCTTACGATCTCGTCGGCACGCTGCTCGCGCCCGTGCTGAAAGCCTATGCCGAAGCCTATCCTCAAGTGGAGATATCGCTGGTCTGCGCCTCTTCGCCGGAACTCGCGGCGGCCTTGGCGGCCGGCACCATCGACCTTGCCGTGATCGAGGAGCGCGTCGGCCCCAGCGCCGGCGAATGCCTGCTCGTCGACCGGCTGGTCTGGGTCGGCGCCAGAGGCGGGGCGGCGCGCCTGAAGCGGCCGCTGCCGGTCTCGATCGTCGCCGACACCTGCGCCTTCCGGCCGGCGGTGCTCGCCGCGCTCAGCGAGAATGGGCTCGATTGGCGCACCGTGTTCGAGAACGGCAACATCGACGCGACGACCGCGACGGTGCGGTCGGACCTTGCCGTGACCACATGGCTTGCCTCGACGGTGCCGGCCGATCTCGACATCCTGTCCGATGCCGGTCTTCCGCCGCTGCCGAATTTCTCGGTCAACCTGCACCTGCCGAAACACGCCACCCAGCCAGCCGCGAAGGCTTTCGCCAGCCATATCCGCGAAGGTCTTTCGCGCTATCGCCAGGCGGCGTGACGCGACCGCCGGTCAGGCATCCGCTGCGGCCCTGGCGATCGCCAATTGCGCTTCGAATGCCCGCTTGAAGGCCGGCCGCGCCTCGCCGCGGGCGACATAGGCGGCAATGTTCGGGAATTCGTTCAGCAGCCCCGATCGCTGCAGCCGGCGCAGCACGCCCACCATGACAAGGTCGCCGGCGCTGAAGCCGCCATCGAGCCAGTCGGAATCGCCGAGGTGGCGGGAGAGCTCGGCCAGACGCTTGCGGATCCGGCCGTCGACCAGGGGCAGGCGCTCGTCGTGCCACGGCTCATCGCGCTCAAGGATCACGGCGGTCGCGCGCTCGAGGATCGGCGGCTCCACAGTGCTGAAGGCGGCAAACATCCAGACGATCGCACGCGCCCGGGCGTTCGCATCGTCAGGCAACAGGCCCGGGTGGCGTTCCGCGATGTGAAGGACGATCGCCCCCGACTCGAACAGAGCGAGATCGCCTTCTTCATAGGTCGGGATACTGCCGAAGGGATTGAGCGCGAGATGCGCGCGCTGCTTCATACCGCCGAACGATACGAGACGAACGTCATAAGGCTGGCCGACTTCCTCAAGCGCCCAACGGACTTGCATGTCGCGCGCCAGCCCTCTGCCGCCATCGGGCGACCGTTCGAAAGCGGTGATGGTGGGGATCATCGGCGGTTCCCGGCCGTTTGGTCGTCGTTGTGAAAGACGCTTCCTAATCGGATGCGCGGCGGGCCCGGCCCGCCGCGCATTTGGCTTGTGCTACTTCCAGTTCCTGCGCCGCTCGAGCTCGGCTTGCGAAGGCTCCTGCTGGGCAAACGAGCCGGTACGGATTTCGCCTCCGCGCTCATAGGTCGCCATGATGACGCCGGTGGTGGAAGCCTGCGACTTGACGAGCTTGAAGGCGGCCGGCATCGCGTCGTCGCCGAACAGCCGCTTGCCCTTGCCCAGCAGCAGCGGAAAGATCATCAGCCGGATCTCATCGATCAGCCCGTTGGCGAGCAAGGTCTGGATCAGATTGCCCGAGCCCTGGATGAGCAGGTCCGGCCCGTCTTCCTGCTTGAGTTCCTTCAGCCTCGCAACGATGTCAGGCCCGAGCGACTGCGTGTTCTGCCAGGTCAACGAATCCGGCCGGTGCGTCGCCACATATTTGGTCGCGGGATTGAAGACATCGGCGATGGCATCGTTCTGATACGGCCAGTACGCGGCGAAGATATCGTAGGTCCTGCGGCCGAGCAGCAGGTCGAACGGTTTGGAGAACAGTTCCTCCATTGCGCCGCCCGCCACCTCGTCGAAGTAATGGAACGTCCAGCCGCCAAACTTGAAGCCGCCGACCGGATCCTCTTCCGGACCGCCGGGCGCCTGCATGACGCCGTCGAGGCTGACGAATGTGGCGGCGATGATCTTGCGCATCTTTGTTCTCCGTTTTTCACGGTCCGCGCCATCGCGGACGATTTCTGCGTGTCTCCGAAAACCGGTTCCTACCTTTTTCGGATCATGGTTCTAGGACGAACGACAAGGCCGCTTTCCGACAAGGCCCTGCGAATTTCTATCGCGCGTCGTCGACGCGAATGGCGCGTGACGAGAACCAGACTTCGCCGAAGACGGCGGTTGCGGTGCGGTCCGGCGCCTTTGTCGCCGTCAGCCATATCGAGCGGGTGCGCACAGCGCGCTCGCGGGTCGGTATCTTCGCGCCCGGCCCGGCGGTGGAAGCGCCGACGCAGGGGATGAACCAGGAGCCCATGAAGGGCCGGCAGGCAAAGCCATTTTCCAGGCGGGTTATGAGGACCGCGAGGCCGACCGTTTCGGAGGGACGCCACGGAAGGATCATGCGGCCGCCGGGTTTCAGCGCTTTCAGCCATGCGGCGGGCGGGGCGACGACGCCGGCATTGACATAGATGATGTCGGAGGGCGGCAACGGATTGGCGACGGCGTCGGCCTGGACTATTTCGACGCTATCGTAAGCCGCAAGGTTCGCCTTGGCGCGCGCGGCAAGGTCGGCCTCGAGCTCGAAAGCGGTGACGCTGCCGCCCGGCTCGACCAGTTTCGCCAGCAGCGCCGTGTAATAACCGGTGCCGGCGCCGATATGGGTGACATGCTCGCCAGGTTTCGGCTCCACCTTGCCGAGCCACATCGCGTGCAGCAGCGGCTCGCCATTGTTGATGCCCTTGCCGGCATCGAGCACAACGAGCACGTTCTGATAGATGTAGCCGGGATCGGCGCTCGGCGTCTCGAACCGGCCTTCGCCGGCAAACACCGTCCATGGACCCGGACCCAGGAACGCCTCGCGCGGCACCGAGGCGAAGACTTCCTTGATGCGCGGGTCGGCCGACCGCGCCTGCGCGGCCATCAGCTTGGCGTAGAATCTGCGGGCTTCGTCCGGTTCGGCCATGGCGCCAAGAATAGCGCGTCCGGCTGGAATGTCGCGCTCAGCCGGCGATGGTGTCGTAGAGCAGCTTGAAGTTGAGAACGAGGATCACGGCCGCCACCACCCAGGCCAGGACTGCAGCGGCACGCGGTATGGCGAAACTGCCCATCTTCTTCTTGTCCGACACGAACTGCACCAGCGGAATGACGGCGAAGGGCAGTTGCATCGACAGCACCACCTGGCTGAAGACCAGAAGTTCGGCCGTGCCCTTCTCGCCATAGAGCGCGGTGACGGCCACCACCGGGACGATGGCGATGCCGCGCGTCAGGAGGCGGCGTGCCCATTGCGGGATGCGCAGGCGCAGAAAGCCTTCCATCACGATCTGGCCGGCGAGCGTCGCGGTGACGGTCGAGTTGAGGCCGGAGGCGAGCAGCGCGACCGCGAACAGGATCGAGGCGATGCTCAGGCCTAGCAGCGGCGACAGCAGCTCGAAGGCCTGACCGATCTCGGCGACGTCGTGATGGCCGGTGTCGTGAAAGGCGACCGCCGCGACGATCAGGATCGACGCATTGACGAACAGCGCCAGGATCAGCGCGATGGTCGAATCCGTCGTCGCCCATTTGATGGCGTCGCGCTTGCCGGTCTCGGTACGCTCATAGGCGCGGGTCTGTACGATCGAGGAATGCAAATAGAGATTATGCGGCATTACGGTGGCGCCGATGATGCCGATGGCGATGTAGAGCATCGCCGGATTGGTGACGATGTCGGACGACGGTACGAACATCGAATGCAGGATGGTGCCGGCCGGCGGCGCGGCGACGAAGATCTGAATGGCAAAGCAGCCGAAGATGATGATCAGCAAGGCGACGACAAAGGCTTCAAGGTAGCGGAAACCCTTGTTCATAAGGAGAAGCACGAGAAAGGCGTCGAGAGCTGTGAGGATGGCGCCGCCGATCAGTGGAATGCCGAACAGAAGCTGCAGCGCGATCGCCGTGCCGATCACCTCGGCGAGATCGCAGGCGATGATCGCCAGCTCGCAGGCGATCCAGAGCACCAGGTTGACGGGGCGCGGATAGTACGCGCGGCAGGCCTGGGCGAGGTCGCGTCCGGTGGCGATGCCGAGCCGCGCCGCCAGCGCCTGCAGCAGGATCGCCATCAGGTTCGACAGCATGATGATGAAAAGCAGCGTGTAGCCGAATTGCGCGCCGCCGGCGAGGTCGGTCGCCCAATTGCCCGGGTCCATATAGCCGACCGAGACCATGTAGCCCGGGCCCATGAAGGCAAACAGGCGGCGGAACCAGACGCCGGTCCGCGGCACCGCGATCGAGGCGTTCACCTCGCGCAGGCTGGGCTGCTCGTCGTCCGGCCTGTCGAACCGCCATGCGGGTCGGTCTGCGGTTGCTGCTTCAGCATCGGACATGGACATTTCCGCTGGATCTATCGAGCTTCTCCTCATCTATGTCATGGCTCAACATTATGCAATATGCTATATTTCATTGATCATGCTTTCGTGATCCGCAGGAGCAAGTTCCAGGGTGGCGGCGCAAACGCCGGTTGCGCCCGCATGGGAATGCAAATAAACGGCCGGATCATCACTGGGTTTCGTGGTATGGATGCGGGTCCCGATTCAGCCAACGAGATGGTCATGATGTCGTTCGAAAACCGGTTCAGACTTTTCGGCATCATGCTCCAGGACAGGCCAGGAGGAGCGCATATTGGCGCTTAGGAACAAACCCGTTCGACGCGAAGAGCCGCTTCCCGATGCCGAAATCCATTCGGAAGGATTCCGGCAGCAGCGCCAGGCGCGCCGGAGCGCGCTGGTCGAGGACTATGTGGAGCTCATCGCCGATCTGATCGAGGACGGCAACGAAGCACGCCAGGTGGACATCGCGGCGAGGCTTGGCGTCGCGCAGCCGACGGTGGCCAAGATGCTGACCAGGCTGTGCGCCGACGGGCTGGTCTCGCGAAAACCCTATCGCGGCGTGTTCCTGACCGAGGCCGGCCGCAAGGTCGCCGAGGAAAGCCGCATCCGCCACCAGACGGTGGAGGCCTTCCTGCGCTCGCTGGGCGTCAGCGCCGAGACGGCGCGCATCGACGCCGAAGGCATCGAGCACCATGTCAGCGCCGAAACGCTGGACGCCTTCCGCCGGGCGATGACGCATCGCCAGGCGTAGGTTTTCGGTCCGCCCAAGCGGGTCGAAGCGGAACCGACGCATCTTCGCTGCATTGTTTCCCACATCGCGCGATTATCACGCTTAGGGAGGAAGCAATGGGGGAGGAAGCAATGGGTATCGAACAGGCGCCGACCGCCGAGGGAAAGCAAGCAGCCACAGGATTGCGGCAGGCCGCCGCCAGGAACGAGCGCAAGGCCGAGGCCGGGACCGGCCATCCGCTGAAGAAGGGCGCGGCGCGTTTCGAGGAACGGTCGAAGAGTTCGGACGTCAAGAGCGCCGGCGCCAAGCAGAAAAGCTGAGATTTTCAGCCGGTTTATACGGAGTGGAAATTAACCGACCCGATGGGCGTTTCCTCTGATCATGCGGTTTTCGGGCGCGAAAAACTCTGTGACTTAGTTCGGCCGTTGCGATAATTGTCTGCAGGGGGTGGTCGCGGGCCAGCCCCTCCAGGACATTCGCATTGCGAGGAGTTGCCATGCTTTGGAGAGGCCGTCGTCAGAGCGACAATATCGAGGACGAGCGCAGCGATAGCGGCGGCGGGCTCGGCGGCGGTTTGGGCGGCGACGGCCAGTTCCGCATCCCCATCGGCGGCCGTACCGGTGGCGGCGGCAGCATCCTCCTGGTCATCTTGGTCGTGCTCGCGGGATGGTATTTCGGTTTCGACCCGTCGCAGATCCTGGGTGGCGGCGACGGCGGCCTGCTGCCGGGCGGCGGCGGCCAGATCACGGAAGACACCAGCTCGCAAAATAGCGGCTCGCCCGCCAATGACGAGATGAAGCAGTTCGTCGCGACCGTGCTGGCGGAAACCGAAGACACCTGGACCGGCATCTTCAAGTCGCAAGGGTTGACCTACGAGGATCCCAAGCTGGTTCTGTTCAGCGGCCAGGTCCGTTCGGCCTGCGGTTTCGCTTCGGCGGCGGCCGGGCCGTTCTACTGCCCGGGCGATCACAAGGTCTATCTCGACATGACCTTCTTCCAGCAGCTCGACCAGCAGTTCGGCGCTTCCGGCGAGTTCGCGCGTGCCTATGTGGTGGCGCATGAGGTCGGCCACCACGTGCAAAACCTCACCGGCATCATGAGCAAGTTCAACCAGATGCGACAGGGCATGAGCGAGGCCGACGCCAACCAGCTCTCCGTGCGCATCGAGCTGCAGGCCGATTGCTTCGCCGGCGTGTGGGCGCATTACACCGCGCAAAAAGGCATATTGGAGCAGGGTGATATCGAAAGCGCGCTGAACGCCGCCAAGCAGATCGGCGACGATACGCTGCAGAAGAGGATGCAGGGCTACGTCGTGCCGGAAAGCTTCAACCATGGCACCTCGCAGCAGCGGCAGACATGGCTGGCGCGCGGCTACAAGAGCGGCAAGCTGTCCGACTGCAACACGATGAGCGGTCCGATCTGAGGCGGCGCCCGCCGCTTCTTTCCGCTGAGATCCGCGTTCGAAGCGGCTGGCAAGGGATGTCAGGATAAGGCATTTGCCTTCGTTCGCGTATTGTTCCCACCGGCAACGTCGCCTATAAGGTGCCTCCCGCCTCGGGCGGCCTGAGGAGCTTATCGCCATGATCGACCCGAAAACCGCCAAGCGGGGCCTCGCGCTCGTTTTCACGACGCTGCTGCTCGACATCATCGGCTTCGGCATCATCATGCCGGTGCTGCCGGCCTATCTCGAGGAGTTGAGCGGCGTCAGCGTCAGCGAGGCCGCGATCGAGGGCGGCTGGCTGTTCTTCGTCTACGCGGCGATGCAGTTCTTCTTCGCGCCGATCGTCGGCGGTCTGAGCGACCGTTTCGGGCGCCGTCCGGTCCTGCTTGCCTCGGTGCTGACCTTCTCGATCGACAACCTGATCTGCGCCATCGCCTGGTCCTATCCGATGCTGTTCATCGGCCGCGTGCTCGCCGGCATTTCCGGCGCCAGCTACTCGACGACGTCGGCCTTCATCGCCGACATCTCCAACGACGAGAACCGGGCGAAGAATTTCGGCCTGCTCGGGATCGCCTTCGGCGTCGGCTTCGTCATCGGCCCGGTGCTGGGCGGGCTGCTCGGCACGTTCGGGCCGCGCGTGCCGTTCTATTTCGCCGCAGCGCTTGCCTTCGTGAATTTCCTGATCGCGATGGTGTTCCTGCCCGAGACGCTGGACGAGAAGCACCGGCGGCCTTTCGAGTGGAAGCGCGCCAATCCGGTCGGCACGCTGATGCAGATGCGCAATTATCCGGGCATAGGCTGGATCGGGCTTGTGTTCTTCCTGATGACGCTCGGCCACATGATGTACCCGGCCGTCTGGGCGTTCGTCTCAAACTACCGCTATGGCTGGAACCAGCAGCAGATCGGCTTTTCGCTCGGCGCCTTCGGCCTGTGCGGCGCAATCATCATGGCGACGGTGCTGCCGCGCATCATTCCGAAACTCGGCGAATGGAGGACAGCGGCGATCGGCCTGACCTTCACCGCGCTCAGCGCCTTCGGCTATGCGTTTTCGACACAAGGCTGGATGATCTATGCGGTGATCGTGGCCGGCTGCCTGGAAGCGCTGGCAGACCCGCCGCTGAGGAGCCTCGCCGCCGCCAAGGTGCCGCCTTCGGCGCAGGGCGAATTGCAGGGCGCGATGACTTCGGTCTTCTCGATCACCTCGATCATCACGCCCTTGCTCTACACGGCGATCTTCTCCTGGTTCACCAGCCCGACGGCGCCGGTCGTGTTCGGCGGCGCGCCCTATGTGCTCGGCGCGATCTTCCTGACGCTGGCGGTGATCGTCTTCGTGACGAAGGTGGCGAAGCCGACGCCGAAGGAAATCGAGCGCATGCACACGCAGGAGCCCGTAACGGACGCTGCTTGAGGCGTGCTGATATTCAGGTGAGGCCGGTCTGCAAATGGCGGCCTCCTTCGCTTCCGGTGCGATAACACTTTCCTGGAATTACTCTAGGCGCGTTCGGCCAACGCTTCCTCACCGCGCCGTTCGCGGATCAGGTTGACGAAGCGGCGGAAGAGGTAGTGGGAATCCTGCGGGCCGGGCGAGGCTTCGGGATGATGCTGCACCGAGAAGACCGGCCGGCCGGTCAGGGCGATCCCGCAATTCGAGCCGTCGAAGAGCGAGACATGAGTTTCCTCGACGCCTTCGGGCAGCGAGTCGGCATCGACGGCGAAACCGTGATTCATCGAGACGATCTCGACCTTGCCGGTGGTGTGGTCCTTGACCGGATGGTTGGCGCCGTGATGGCCCTGATGCATCTTCTCGGTCTTGCCGCCGAGCGCCAGCGCCAGCATCTGGTGGCCGAGGCAGATGCCGAACACCGGGATGTCGGTCTTCAAAAGGTTCTGGATCACCGGCACGGCATATTCGCCGGTCGCTTCCGGGTCGCCGGGGCCGTTGGACAGGAAGATGCCGTCGGGCTGCATCGCGAGGATCTCGTCGGCGCCGGTCTTGGCCGGGACGACGGTGACCTTGGCGCCCAGGCCCGCCAGCAACCGCAGGATGTTGCGCTTGACCCCATAGTCGATCGCCACGACATGCATCGACGGCGCGTCCTGCTCGCCAAAGCCCTCGTTCCAGACCCAAGGCGTCTCACGCCAGACCGAGGACTGGCCCGACGTGACTTCCTTGGCGAGATCGAGGCCGATCAGGCCCGACCAGGCCGCGGCCTGCCGCTTCAAATCCTCGATATCGAAAACGCCGTCGGGCGCATGCGCGATGACGGCGTTGGGCATGCCCTTCTCGCGGATCAGCACGGTCAGCGCGCGGGTATCGATGCCGGACAGCGCTACGATGCCGCGCCGCTTCAGCCACTGGTCGAGATGGCCGGCCGCGCGATAGTTGGACGGGTCGGTGACATTGGCCTTGAAGATCGCGCCGACTGCGCCGGCACGGGCCGCCGGGTTAAGGTCCTCGATGTCTTCGTCATTGGTGCCGACATTGCCGATATGCGGGAAGGTGAAGGTGACGATCTGGCCGGCATAGGACGGATCGGTGAGGATCTCTTCGTAGCCGGTCAGCGCGGTGTTGAAGCACACTTCCGCAACGGCCGATCCGGTGGCGCCGAGACCGCGGCCCTCTATCACCGTGCCGTCGGCGAGCACCAGAAGGGCGGTCGGCTTTTCGGTGGCCCAGGGGGCGGTGGTCGTGGCCATGGCGGCACTCCTGTCAGGCGCTGCGACTGGTCAGCGGGACCACTCGCGCAACAAAGCGCGCGAAGCAGGATTTACCAGCCTCCGCGCGTCAACTCATTGTCTCATGCAGGACCGAGTACATAGGCGAAGGCACCCGAACGGTCAATGCGGACGCCGCCAACCGGCCCTGTTTTCCATTCGTCCAGCAATATCAGCGGGTTGCCGGAATTTGCTTTGCCCGTTCGGCAAAGCTATTGTCCGCCGCATTCGAAGGAGAAGCACGATGCGCGAGAAAATCGCCGAATCCATGAAGAGCGCGATGAAGGCGCAGGACAAGCATCGCCTGCCGACGCTGCGGCTGATTCAGGCCGCCATCCACGATCGCGACATCGCCAATCGCGGCGCCGGCAAGCCGCCAGCGAGCGAGGAGGAGATCCTGCAGATCCTCGCCAAGATGGTGAAGCAGCGCGAGGAATCGGCCAAGGCCTTCGAGGATGGCAAGCGGCCCGAGCTGGCGGCGCAGGAACGTGGCGAGATGGAGATCATCCGCGAATTCCTGCCGACGCAGCTCGACGACGCGGCGATCCAGGCCGCGGCGCGCGAGGCGATCGCGGCGACGGGTGCCGCCAGCCAGAAGGACATGGGCAAGGTGATCGGCGCGCTGAAGCAGAAATATGCCGGCCAGATGGACTTCGCCAAGGCGAGCGCCATCGTCAAGGGGCTGCTGCAATAGACGACTGCCTCAGTCCTTGCACATCGGCACGGGCTGCGGCGGGGGCGCCGGATGGTCCTTCTTGTACTGGGCGATGATCGGCTCCAGCACCTTCTTCGGCCAGAATTTGGGCGCGCCGATCTCCTTCAGGCAGGAGGCGTTCCAATAGGTGCCTGCGGCTGAGAGCGCCTGGCCGGCGGCCTTGGCCCGCGCGACAGCGGCGATGTCGCGCGATTCCGGATAGATGTAGAGCGTCGTCGGGTTGTTCTTCACCAGGGGGATGATCTGCTCGGCATCGGCCGGCGACCAGCTGGTGCAACCATTGCTGCGCCCGCCGGCATAATTCACCAGCTTGCCGAACGGGACGAAGCCGTCGTGGTCGGCGTAGGAGCTTTTCGGGTCCTTGCGCAGGCACATGCCCCTCAGCAAGGCAGCCGGATGGCCGCCGATCACGCGCTGCCTGGCGTTTGCTGCTTCGCCTTCGCCGTCGAACTGGATGAAGGTGCGCATGAACACCGCGTTCTCAGCGCCGACGCGATAGTAGCCCTTGAAGGAGGTTTTGGTCTCGGCGGTCATGTAAGCGCCGCCGGCCGTCAGTTCCGAGTCCATCGCATTGCCGAAGTTTTTCGCGCAGCGTCTGCCGTTGGAAAAATCGGCGACGCCTTTCAGGTTGCGGCCGCCGCCATGGCCCGAGGACACCGCACGGAAGATCTGCTTGCCTTCGCAGATGATGTAATAGCGCTGGCCGAGCACGCTGTTGCCGAGGTCGCCGGGACGCGTGGCGTCCATGGCGAAATAGCAGGGGTTGCTGACCGAGCCCTCGCTGACCTTCTTCTGGTAGAGCGCGCGCGCCCGTTCCAGCACGACCTGAGAGATCTGGCCCTCCTCGTCGCCGACGTGGCGCTGCAGCCAGTCGGGAACGGTCGACGGCCGCAAGGCCGCGAACGAGCTGACCGATGCGGTCAGAGCGGCCAGGATCGCGACAAGGCAGAAGATGGCCGCGCCCAGCGGAACAGATCTCAACCGCACCCTCTTGCCCCTCCCGTCGAAATGTCTAGCACCCATGAATCAGCAGGGCCGATCATAGAAGGTTTCGCACCCATCGGCGAAACACATCTAGTTTAGCGACGCCTTTTGGAGGTCGGATTTTCGGCACGCTTCGATTGCGCTATGATCTGATTCCGGCGCGCCCACGCCTCCTCCCTCCATCGGGAAGCATCGTTCATGCAGGGCAGTCCATCACCCGACCAACTGTTCGAGCGCCAGGCATAAGGAGGGGTTGCCGAGACTGCTCGCAGCAGGAGGTTTTTCGATGCGGCTTTCCGCACCCGTCTATCATCTGAAACGCCAGGCGAGACTGCTGTCCCGCCGGGAAAAAGTTCCACTCCACATGGCGCTCGACCGCGTTGCGGCCGAGGAAGGCTTTGCCAGTTGGAGCCTGCTTTCAGCCAAGGCCGCCTCGGCCGCGCCCGGCGACAAGCTGCTGGCGCGGCTGATGCCGGGCGACATGGTCCTCGTGGCGGCAAGGCCTGGCCAGGGCAAGACGCTGATGAGCCTCGAACTTGCCGTGGCGGCCATGAAGCAAGGCAATCGCGCCGTGTTCTTCACCCTGGAATATGTGCATGCCGACATCCTGGGCCGGTTCAGGGACATCGGCGCCGACCCTGCCGATTTCCGCCACCTGTTCACCTTCGACAACTCCGACGCCATCAGCGCCGCCTACATTATCGAGGCATTGCGGTCGGCGCCGCGCGGCACGCTGGCGGTCATCGACTATCTGCAGCTGCTCGACCAGAAGCGCGAAAATCCCGAACTCATGGTCCAGATACGCGCGCTGAGGTCGTTCGCCCGCGAACGCGGGCTGGTGCTGGTCTTCATCTCGCAGGTCGACAGGTCCTACGATCCCACTCTCAAACCGTTCCCGGATATCGGCGATATCCGGCTGCCGAACCCGCTCGACCTGTCGCTGTTCGACAAGACGTGTTTCCTGAACAAGGGCGAAATCCAATTCCAGGCGACTTGAGGGAGATCCGCGTGGCGGCTATCTCGGTCTCGACAGGGAGCGAGCCATGATCGAGATCGTCAAACCCGCTCTCGAACATTTGCAGTCCTACAAGGCGGCGCTCGAGCGCGGGTGGTCGCCCGACAATGTGCGGCTGCTGGAAGCAACGCGCGAGCAGCTCGCGGCGATCGACCAGGATCCGGTGGCCTTTCTCGCCAGCCTCGACGATCCCGAGGCCAAGGGGCCGCCCATCACCTTGCCCGACGGCACGACCGTGCCGCGCCTGCCCGGCTTTCGGCGCTGGATCTGGGATGGCGAGGCGGTCGGCTCTATAGGGCTGCGCTGGCAAAAAGGCACATCGGCGCTGCCGCCGCACGTGCTTGGCCATATCGGCTATGCGGTGGTGCCGTGGAGGGAGGGGCGCGGCTACGCCACCGAAGCGTTGCGGCTGATGCTGGGCGAGGCGAGGGCAGTGGGCCTGGACCATGTCGAGATCACCACGGACGTCGACAATCTTGCGTCCCAGAAGGTGATCCTCGCCAATGGCGGCATCCTTGTCGGGCGCTTCGCCAAGGTCGCCGCCTATGGTGGCGCCGAAAGCCTCAAATATCGGATCGATCTTTAAAGCAGGTCGCGGGAAGAAGGATTCACGCGACGCGCTTTAGTTCTTTGTTTTGATGCATGTCGTTGTCCCAGAACCCCTGCACACTTCTGGGCGACATGCTTTAGATCGAAGCGGTTCGGCGCTCACTCGCCGGGCCTGGCCAGCTTTCCTTCTTCCGCCTTGTGATAGAACTGGCTTGCCACGAGCCAGCCTTTAAGCGGCCTCAGCGGCGGGATGCAGGTCGCGAGAACGATCGGCACGGAGACGAAGGCGTGGAACCACATGGAGGGCTCGAAGGCCACCTGCGCCCAGACGGCGAACAGGACCGAAGGCACGCAGGCAAAGCAGATGACGAAGAAGGCGGGACCGTCGGCGGGATCGGCGAAGGAAAAGTCGAGCCCGCAGACATCGCATTTCGGAGCGAGTTTCAGGAATCCGTCGAACAGGTGGCCTTCGCCGCAGCGCGGGCAGCGGCCCCGGATTCCCACCTGCCAGGGGACCAGAGGTGGATAGTGCGCAAGGTGTTCCATGATCGTCGCTCCAATGGATCTCCCATGAGGCCGAGCTGGCCTTGAGATCGCGGGTACATACATATATCCTATTTGTATGCATACAATGCGACAAAGTGTATGGATTGGCGACAGGTGATCGGCGGAAGTGACATCAGCTGGCTTCCGGTTCTCGAGGCAGGACCGCGACCGGTCTATTTGAAGATCGTGGACGCCCTTGCGGATGCCCGTTCGAACGGCCGCTTGCAGGCCGGCGACAGGTTGCCGCCACAGCGGGAACTCGCCCGGTTGCTCGGGGTCGATCTCACGACCGTAACGCGGGCTTTTTCCGAAGCCCGACGCCGGAACCTGATCGATGCGACGGCGGGCCGCGGCACCTTCGTCACGCCCGGCGAACCGGAAGAGCCCATCCTCGATCTCAGCATGAACATTCCGCCGGCGCCGGCCGGGCTCAACCTGCCAGCCTTGATCAGGACGGGTGTCGAAGGGCTGCTCAAACGCTCGAGCGCGGAAGCGCTGCTTTCCTATCATCCCGGCCCTGGCTCGCCCGCGGAGCGCGCCGCCGGCTCGTCATGGCTCGCCGCTGCGGGGGACAGGCTGCCGGCCGACAGGGTCGTTGTCGGTTCGGGTGCGCAGGCGCTGCTCGCGGCCGTCATGCTGACGGAGACGCGCGAGGGCGACACGGTGCTTGCCGATGCGCTGACCTATCCCGGGCTGATCGCGCTGGCCGCAGCCACGCGGCGCAAGCTCGCCGCTGTTGCAAACGACGATGAAGGCATGCGGCCGGACGATCTCGAGCAGGCGGCGCGACGGCACGGCGCCCGCTTTGTCTACCTCAATCCGACGCTGCAAAATCCGACCGCGTCCGTCATGCCCGAAGGCAGGCGGCGCGAACTCGCCCGCATGGCCGCGAAGCTCGAACTGAACGTCGTCGAGGACGATCCCTACAGCCGATTACTGACGGCACCGCCGCCGGCTTTTCTGGCCCTGGCGCCGGAGCGGACTTTCCACGTCGCGACGTTGGCGAAATGCATCTCGCCCTTCCTGCGCACGGCCTTCCTGGCGGCACCTGACGAGCGCGCCGCGGAACGGATCGCGGCAGCAATCCGCGGCACCACCATGATGGCGCCGCCGCTGATGACGGGCCTTGCCTGCGAGTGGCTGCGCAGCGGCCTTGCCGGCGAGATCACCGACGCCGTGCGCGCGGAAGCGCTGGCGAGGCAAGAGATTGCCCGCACAGTCCTGCCGAAGGGGTTCGTGGCAACGCATGCGGGCCTGCACCTCTGGTATCCGCTGAAGAGCAAATTGCGCTCAGTCGAACTCGCCGACATTGCCCGCCGCCGAGGATTGGCAATCAGCCCCGCGGAAGAGTTCGCCATAGGAACGGACTTCGCCAATGGCTTCCGCCTGGCGCTGGGCGCTACCCCCAACCGCGGACGGTTGAAGGAAGGCCTTCAGAGCCTGGCTGCCATCCTTGCGGGAGCGCCGGACTCCTCACGACCGAAGGTCTGAGGCCGAAGGCGTGGCGCGGCCCCTTATTCGGCCGCCGCCGGCAGCGGCGGCGTCGCGCGGCTGCGCCATTCCCAGGCTTGCGAAGCCACAGCTACAACCACCGCCACCAGCATGGCCAGGGCGCCGGCGAGCGGCAGGCTGCGATAGCCGTAGCCGGCATTGAGCATCGCCGCGCCCAGCGACGCGGCGAGCGCAATGCCGACATTGAAGCCGGAAGGGATCAGCGAGGAAGCGAGGTTGGAGGCATCGGCCGTCCAGGCGAGGATGCGCGTCTGGATCGGCGCGCCGATGGCGAAGTTGAGACCGCCCCAGATGACAATTGTCGCGATCATCGGCACCGGATAGGGGCTGACAAGATGGACGACGCCGAGCGCCGCAGCCTGCAGGGCGAGCATGACGATCAGCGCGGGCATCAGCTTCCAGTCGGCGAGCTTGCCGCCGACCAGGACGCCGATCGTGGCGCCGACGCCGTTGAGCAAAAGCACCCACGGGATCAGGCTCTCGTCGAGGCCGGTCACTTCGAGCAGCATCGGCGTGATGTAGGTGAACAGCGTGAACTGGCCGATCATCAGCATCAGCATCAGGATCAGCGAGGTCCAGACCTGCTGGCGGCCGAGCACGCGAACTTCGCGCGCCAGCCCGGCGGGCCGGTTGGCAGCGCCCGCCGTGCGCGGCAGCAACGCCAGCATGGCGACGATCGCAACGAGGCCCAGCGCGCCCATCACCCAGAAGGTGGCCCGCCAGCCCCACAGGCTGCCGATCGCGGTGCCGGCGGGCACGCCGATGACGTTGGAAACCGTCAATCCCGAGAGAATGACCGCGACCGCCCGGCCGCGCTGGTCCTCGCGCACCAGGCTGACCGCAACCACCATGGCGACGCCGAAATAGCAGCCATGCGCCACCGCGGTCGCGATGCGCAGCAGAAGCATCGAGGTGAAATCGGGCGCCAGCGCGCAGGCCACCTGGCCCAGGGTGAAGGCGATCGTCAGCCCGATGAGCAGCGTCTTGCGCGAGACCTTGCTGGTCGCAAGCGCCAGCAGAGGGCCACCGATGGCAATACCGCAGGCATAGCCGGAGACGAGATAGCCGGCGGTCGGCACCGAAACGCCGAGTCCCTCTGCCACCTCCGGCAGCACGCCGGCGATGACAAATTCGGTGGTGCCGAAGGCGAAGGCGGCAAGGAAAAGGGCAATCAGCGGCAGCATGGTTCAAAACATATGCGAGGAATGCATGGCCTCAAACCACGCCCGGGCGGGCGCGGCAATGCAGAAATTGGCGATGGCGCTTTAGCTTTTCTTGACTGGACCGATCCGAGCCGACCTGTCGCTGCTGCTACGCTGGCGTTTTGCGCCCGTACGGGATCTTCAGCCAGGCGCGCTCATGCAGATAGTAAAGCAGCGACTTGGTGACGACTTCGGTCAGTCCAATGGTGGCCGCGAGCTTGATGCTGCCGGTGACGACGAGCGATATGATCATCGTGTCGATCGTGCCGGTGGCGCGCCATGAAAGCGCCTTGGCGAAGCTGCGCGAATGCGTGTCCATCGGCCGATCGTCCTCCCAACAGGTCCTCAGGCGATCCTTAGCCGACGGAAGCGAGGATGAGCAAAGACTAATTTTTCGATCGTCTTAGCTGGCCTTCAACCGCGAGCCACCGAGCAGGCCGCGCTCCTCGAGCACCGGATAAGCGATCGAGGCAAGCAGGGAGTTGATTTGCTTCAGATCGCGGATGGTGTCGAGGTGGATCGAGCTCGTCTCGACGCTCTTGGCCGTGCCTTCGCGCAGGCGCAGGAAATGGCTGGCGCTGGTTTCCTTCTCGCGCTCGCGCAGCAGGTCCTTCTCCAGAACCAATTGCCTGGCGGTTTCCGGATCGCGCGAGACCAGCACGTTAAAGGCAAGCCGCGCGTTGGCCAGCACCGAGGAATGGAAGGCGCAAAGCTCCTGCCAGCCTTCGGGCGTGAATTCCAGGCCGCGCTCCAGCTTCTTCCTGACATGCACCAGCATGTTGCGCACGATGATGTCGCCGACCTGCTCCAGCTTGACGCAGGCGCCGATCAGCTCCTGGCACCGCAACGCCTCGTCCTCGGTCAACGGATTCCTGGTGACCTTGGCCAGGTAGAGCTTGATCGCGGCGTGCCTCCGGTCGACGCGGTCGTCCAGCGCGGCAAGCGCCTTGATCTTGGCGGGATCGGCATCCTCGTAAAGCTCGATGATGCGCTTCAGCATGATCTCGACCGTCTCGCAGACCCGCACCACCTCGCGTGTCGCGTTGGCCAGCGCCTGACTCGGCGTGTCGAGGGCGCTCTCGTTCAGCGCGGAAAGCTCCACGACTTCGAGCGTGGCGGGGGGTTGAGGCTTGCTGCCCAGCGCCACGATCTTCTCGGAAGCGCGGTAGACGAGGCCGGCCAGCGGCAGGCCGGCCAGCAGGATCAGCACGTTGAACAGAATGTGGGCGTTGACGATCTGATCGGGTGCGCTTCTGCCGAGGAAGGCGACATCCGGCTTGAAGGTCATGACCAGGACCAGCATGATCAGCGAGCCCAGGCCGCGCATCAAAAGGTTGCCTACCGGCACGATGCGCACCTCGGGCGGCGCCGACCGCGTCAGCATCGGCGCAATCAGCGACGAGCCGAGGTTGACGCCCAGCACCAGGACGACGCCCAGTTCCGGCGTGATCAGCCCGCGACCTGCCAGCGTCGCCATCAAGAGCACCGCGGCGATGCTCGACTGAAACAGCCAGGTGACCAGCGCGGCCAACAGGTAAGTGGTGATGGAGTCGCCCGAGAAATAATTGATGATCAGCGGCATCAACTGGCTGTTGCGCAGCGGCTCCGACGCTTGGCCGATCATCTCCAGCGACAGGATCAGCAGACCGACGCCGATCAGGATGCGGCCCATCTGCCGCCAGTCGCGCCGCTCGGTGGCCATGAACATGACCGTGCCGGCGATCAGGCAGAGCGGCACCAGAAGCGTGAGGTCGAAGGTGAGCAGCTTGGCCACCAGCGCCGAACCGATCTCGGCGCCGCGCACCGCCAATTGCCCGGCGGCGCCCGAGACGATGCCGGCGCCGGCGAAGGAGCCGACCAGCAGCGTCACCGCGGTCGAGCTCTGCAACGCGACCGCCAGCCCACAGCCGGCCAGCACCGCCATGACCGGATTGCGCATGGTGGCGCGCAGCCTGTGGCGAAGCACGTCGCCATAGGCGCGCTCGACCCCTGTCTTCACCATGCGGGTGGCAAACAGCATCAGCGCCACTGCGCCGGCAAGGTGCAGGAGGACGACGGAGCCGCTCACAGCCGACCTCGCGAGTTGGCTCCGGCGATGTGGAGAGGAGTGCGATTCTTAGCCATTTCAACGCGTCGAAATATACCAATTAAGATTAGCCGAATAATAGATTTTTCTGATGCGATGATCGTCTCGGCTCGACGGCGCATGTCGGAAATGAATGGAGGAAGCATTGGTTGCATGCGCCTGGCGGCTGTGCTTCGCCTCATAGTGGCCGATGCCCGGCCGGGTGACCGGGGGCGATCCGAAGCGTTGTTGAAGCAGCTTGCGCAAGCATCGGAAACCATTACAGAATTGTAATTCTAGCGTTCAGTTTCGGTTCATCCATTGGCGGCTACTCCTGCGTCTATCGACAACAAGGAGTACCGACCATGAAGCGTCTCATACTTTCCGCCGTCACCGCCTCGATGCTGGCCGCCTCGGCCTTCTCCGGCCAGGCCGCGCCGCTCGCCCAGCCGAGCGCGCCGCAGTCGAATTACACCCAGGTCGACTGGCAGAAACCCGGCAGGCATGTCGACAAGCGTGTCGTGAAGAAGAAGGTCGTCGTGAAGCGCAGCCATTGGCGCAATGGCCAGAAATATTCCAACTGGAGGCGCCACCAGCCGATCCGCGACTGGAACCGCTACGGCCTGCGCCGCCCCGGCCCCGGCCAGGAGTGGATCCGCGTCGGCAACGACTATGTGCTGGTCAGCATCGTTTCCGGCATCATCTTCGGCGCGATCGCCGCGCACTAATCCACGACAATCCGCAAATTCGGAAGGCGGCCACCCGGCCGCCTTCTCTTCGTCTGTGAAAAGCGGGTACGATCGGTAAGCCAGAGTCGCCGCACCCGGGCGACTTGATTATATGGAGGCAAACGAGCTTTCACCCGATGCGCTTTCCGCCCGCCTTCCTCGACGAGATACGCGACCGCGTGCCGATTTCTCAGGTCATCGGCCAGCGCGTCGCATGGGACAGGAAGAAGACCAACACGTCGCGCGGCGACTATTGGGCCTGCTGCCCCTTCCACGGCGAGAAAAGTCCATCCTTTCATTGCGAGGACAAGAAAGGCCGATACCACTGCTTTGGCTGTTCGGTTTCGGGCGATCACTTCAAGTTCCTCACCGAGCTCGACGGCATGAGTTTTCCCGAGGCGGTCGAGAAGATCGCCGAGATGGCCGGCGTGCCGATGCCGGTGCGCGATGAACGGGAGGAACGGCGCGAGAAGGAACGCGCCAGCCTGACCGACGTGATGGAGATGGCGACCGTCTTCTTCCAGGAGCGGTTGCAGAGCGCCGACGGTGCCAAAGCCCGCGCCTATCTGCGCGACCGCGGGCTGACGCCGGCGACGCAGCAATCCTTCCGGCTGGGCTACGCGCCCGACAGCCGCAACGCGCTGAAGGAGCATCTCGCCGCCAAGGGTGTGCCGAAGGCTGATATCGAGGCTTGCGGCCTGGTGCGGCATGGCGACGACATTCCGGTCTCCTATGACTGGTTCCGCGACCGCATCATGTTTCCGATCCCGGATTCGCGCGGCAAGATCATCGCCTTCGGCGGACGGGCGCTGGCGCCCGATGCCTTGGCCAAATACATGAACTCGCCGGAGACCGAGCTCTTCCACAAGGGCAACGTGCTCTACAATTTCGCCCGCGCCCGCAAGGCCTTGGCAAAAGGCGGAACGGTGATCGCGGTCGAAGGCTATATGGACGTGATCGCGCTGGCGCAGGCCGGCTTCGAGAACGCCGTGGCGCCGCTCGGCACCGCGCTCACGGAAAACCAACTGGAGCTTCTGTGGCGTATGGCGCCGGAACCGGTGCTGTGCTTCGATGGCGACCAGGCCGGACTGAAAGCGGCATGGCGGGCCGCCGACTTGGCACTGCCTTCGGTCCAGCCGGAACGTCGCGTGCGCTTTGCATTGCTGCCCGACGGCAAGGACCCAGATGATCTGGTCAAGGCCGATGGGCCGGATGCGTTCCGCGCCGTGCTTTCGGAGGCGCGGCCGCTTGTCGATCTTTTGTGGATGCGCGAGACGGCCGGTGGTGTTTTCGACACGCCGGAGCGGCGCGCTGGGCTGGAAAAGACGGTGGGAGAACTCGCCAGCCGTATCCGCGACGAAAGCACACGCTATCAATATCAGCAGGAGATGCGTGAGCGGGTGCGGAGCTTCTTCGGCTCGCAACGCGCGGTGCGGCAGGGCCACGGCGGACGCTCCGAAGGCCGGCCGGGCGAGCGCGGCAGGGGTTCGGCGCCAGGCGGGGTGTTTGGCCGAGGCGTTGCCGGCGGGCGCGCCGCGATCACCGAGAGCCTGGGTCGCTCGGCGCTGGTCAAGCGCACGGGCGAAGCCATGTCGGTGCGCGAGGCGACGATCATCGTGGCCCTCGTCAACCATCCGGCGCTGATCGACGAGAATTTCGCCCATGTCGAATTCCTCGACCTCGCCAATTCGGATCTGCGCAAGCTGCACGCGGCCATTCTCGACGCCATGGCTCATGACGCGGCCGACGAGCGCGGCGCGGTCATCGCCACCATCGAGCGCGCCGGCTGCGGCGGCATCTGGGAGCGGGCTGTGGAACTGATCAAGCGGGCGCGGCAATGGCCGGCGCTCGAGACCGCGGCGCTCGATGACGCCCGCGACGCCTTCAACCAGGCGATGCACTTGCAGCGTAGCGCCCGCACATTACATAGAGAGCTGAAACAGGCGCAGGCGGCGCTCGATGCAGACCCTTCGGACGAAAACTTCCGGCATCTCGTCGAGATTCAAGCGCAATTCAACGATGTGCAGGCGACGGAAGCGCTGATCGAAGGGTTCGGCGTTTCATCGGGCAGGGTTGGCCGCGTTTAGGCCCAACACCACCCATTGAAGTGAAGTGGAAATGAGCAGCGCGTCGAATCGACGCCTCTAAGTCGGGTAATTGATTCGCTTTTTTCATGCGAATCATGCCAGAGGCGCTTGACCTTCTGGCAGATTGGCGGAATCAGGACGATTCGAAACGTTAACCGTGCCCCGGCGTCGGCGGGAAATTTGAGCGATGTGAGGTACTGGTGATGGCTGGACAGGCAAAGTGCCTGCTCCAGATATCACGGTTAAGCTGGACTTAATGCATGTCGCCCAAAAGTGGAAAGCCGGTTTTGGGCGACATGCACAAACAAAAAGAGATGACGCGGTTGCCGGACCGGTAGAAAGCGTTCCGGCGCATATCCGGCAAACCGGTCCGACAGTTTACGCGGCCTCGATAGCGGCCGCTTGGAGACGACAAAGAATGGCGACAAAGGAAAAGGAAGAGGTCGAGACCGAACGCGAAGGCGCCACCGATGGCCCTCTGCTCGACCTTTCCGACGATGCTGTCAAGAAGATGATCAAAGCCGCGAAGAAACGCGGCTATGTCACGCTCGACGAACTCAATGCGGTGCTGCCCTCGGAAGAGACCGATCCGGACCGCATCGAAGACATCAATGCGATGCTCAACGACATGGGCATCAATGTCGTCGAGGACGACGAGCAGGGTGAAGAGAGCGAAGGCGAAGCGGCGGCCGACAGCGAGGAAGACGCCAACGAGCTTGCCGAACAGACCGGCACCGCCGTCGCGGCCACGACCACCAAGAAAGAGCCGACCGACCGCACCGACGACCCGGTGCGCATGTATCTGCGCGAGATGGGCTCGGTCGAGCTTCTGTCGCGCGAGGGCGAAATCGCCATCGCCAAGCGCATCGAGGCCGGCCGCGAGACCATGATTGCCGGCCTGTGCGAAAGCCCGCTGACCTTCCAGGCCATCATCATCTGGCGCGACGAGCTCAACGAATCGAAGATCCTGCTGCGCGAGATCATCGACCTCGAGGCGACCTATGCCGGTCCCGAGGCCAAGCAGGCGCCGGTGGTCGAACGCGTCGAGGAAGCGCCGTCCAAGCCCGAAGAGAAGCCACGCGGCCGCGCGGCGGCACGCGAGGAAGAAGACGACATCACCAATGTCGGCGGCGACACGCGCGGGCTTGAGGAAGAGGACGACGACGAGGACGAGGCAAGCCTGTCGCTCGCCGCGATGGAAGCGGAACTTCGTCCGCAGGTGATGGAGACACTCGACGTCATCGCCGACACCTACAAGAAGCTCCGCAAGCTGCAGGACCAGCAGGTCGAGAATCGCCTGGCCGCGGCCGGCACTCTCTCGCCCAGCCAGGACCGGAGGCTCAAGGAGCTGAAGGACCAGCTGATCAAGGCGGTGAAGTCGCTGTCGCTCAACGCCGCACGCATCGAAGCGCTGGTGGAGCAGCTCTACGACATCAACAAGCGCCTGGTGCAGAACGAGGGCAAGCTTCTGCGGCTGGCCGAGAGCTATGGCGTGCGCCGCGAGGAATTCCTCAAGGAATATCAGGGCTCCGAGCTCGACCCGAACTGGACCCGCTCGATCGCGAATCTCACCTCGCGCGGCTGGAAGGAATTCACCAAGAACGAGAAGGACACGATCAAGGAGCTGCGCGCCGAGATCCAGAATCTTGCCACCGAAACGGCGATCTCGATCCAGGAATTCCGCAAGATCGTCAACCAGGTGCAGAAAGGCGAGCGCGAGGCCGCGATCGCCAAGAAGGAGATGGTCGAGGCGAACCTGCGCCTCGTCATCTCCATCGCCAAGAAATACACCAATCGCGGCCTGCAGTTCCTGGATCTCATCCAGGAAGGCAATATCGGCCTGATGAAGGCGGTCGACAAATTCGAGTACCGTCGCGGCTACAAGTTCTCGACCTACGCGACCTGGTGGATCCGGCAGGCCATCACCCGCTCGATCGCCGACCAGGCGCGCACCATCCGTATTCCGGTGCACATGATCGAGACGATCAACAAGATCGTGCGCACCTCGCGCCAGATGCTGCACGAGATCGGCCGCGAGCCGACGCCTGAGGAACTGGCCGAGAAGCTCGCCATGCCGCTGGAAAAGGTGCGCAAGGTCCTGAAGATCGCCAAGGAGCCGATCTCGCTCGAAACCCCCGTGGGCGACGAGGAGGATTCGCATCTCGGAGACTTCATCGAGGACAAGATGGCGATCCTGCCCATCGACGCGGCGATCCAGGCCAATCTGCGCGAGACGACGACGCGCGTGCTGGCCTCGCTGACGCCGCGCGAGGAACGTGTTCTCAGAATGCGTTTCGGCATCGGCATGAACACCGACCACACGCTGGAAGAGGTCGGCCAGCAGTTCTCGGTCACCCGCGAACGCATCCGCCAGATCGAGGCGAAGGCGCTGCGCAAGCTCAAGCATCCGAGCCGGTCGCGTAAGCTCAGAAGCTTCCTCGACAGCTGAGCGGAACGCAATCATACGAAGATCGAAAGGGCGCCTCGGCGCCCTTTTTCGTTCCCGGTTGCTCTCTTCCCGTCTTGCCGGGTTTGCTGGACAGGACGATAATTCTGCGGTCGGATGCATTTGTGGGCGACAAGCCGGATGCCCGCCCCGGCGCCGGTCGTAACGGCGCCGCGCTCCGTGGCCTCCGGTGGGAGGTGTGCCATGACAACCTACATCGTGCTTATCAACTGGACCGAGCTGGGCGCCAGGAATGTGCGGGACTCGCCGAAACGGCTCGATGCCGCCAAGAAGCTGCTGGGCGAAATGGGCGGCTCGTTCAAGTCGTTCTATCTGACTATGGGCGAATGCGACATGGTCGCCATCGTCGAAGCCCCGGACGATGCGGTGCTCGCCCGTTTCGCGCTGATGTTGTCGTCGGGCGGCAACGTCAAGACACGGACGATGAAGGCGTTCCCAGAATTCGCCTATCGCGAGATCATCAGTTCGCTTGGATGAAGCGAAAGGACAGCCTTGCCGATCGGTCACATTGCGGCGCCGAGCCTAGAGACGGATGATTTCAGGTCGAACGACCTGAAATCTGAATCCGTCTCTAATCTAAGGAATAGAGCATGATGTCGTCCGAAAACCGCATCACACTTTTCGGCATCATGCTCTATCGCCGATAGTCGTTCCATGTCCGAGCCTTTGCTGACCGTCTGGTACAACACCCGCTGTCCGGTGTGCGACGCCGGCATCAGCCGCCAGAAGCGGCGGCTGATCGAGGCGGTCAAGGCTGGCCGCATCGAATTCCGCGACATCAATTTCGAACCTGAAGCGCTTTCGGCTTTCGGCGCTTCCCTCGACGATATCCGCCGGCGCCTGCATGCCACCGATGCCGAAGGACGGCTGCTGGTCGGCGCCGATGTGGCGATCGCGGTCTGGCGGCTCACGCCGGGCGAGGGGTGGCTGGCGAGCTTGTTCGGCAATGTGATCGCGGTGCCTTTCACGCGCGTCGCCTATGACCGTTTCGCCGACCTCCTCTACGCCTGGAACCGGCGCAAGGGCCGCTGGTAGGCCGCAGCACCCCCACCAAAACGACAGCAGCCGCCGATGCCTTGGCAGTACCTGCGATACATCGTAAGATATATCTTGACTCAATGAGAAGCGGACCTTACTTACGATGTATCGTAAGATATAACTCAAGGAGCAATCCATGCACAGACACGAGCATTTCGGGCACAATCATTTCGGCGAGCGCATGTTCATGCGCATGGCCGGCAAATTTGGTGGCAGAGGGGGCGGCGGCTTCGGTCCGTTCGGCGGCAGGGGCGGCGGCCGTGGCGGCCCGGGCGACATGTTCCGCGCCGGGCGCATGCTGGCCGACGGCGATCTCAAGCTGATCACGCTGTCGCTTCTGGCCGACGCGCCGCGCCATGGCTACGATATCATCAAGGCGCTGGAAGAGCGCACCAGCGGCATCTACAGCCCGAGCCCGGGCGTGGTCTATCCGACGCTGACCTTCCTGGAGGAGGCGGGCTATGCGGTGTCGTCCAGCGAGGGCAACAAGAAGGTGTTTTCGATCACCGAGGCCGGCAGGGCGCATCTCGAGGAGAACCGCGAGATGATCGACAGCGTGCTCGATCATCTCGAGCGCTTCGGCCGCAAGATGGCCGCGGCGCGCGAATGGTTCGGCTGGGGCGACGACAGGGACGAGGGGCGCCGCGGCCGGTCTGAAACGCGCGACCGGTTCCGCACGCTGCGCCACCGGCTGCGCGCCGCGCTCGGCGACATCGCCGACGCGCCGGAAGACAAGCAGGCCGAGGCGATCAGCATCCTGGAAGACGCCGCCGAGGCGATCGAGGCGCTGTCGCGCCGCTAAGTCATTTCACGAGGAAAGCCAAAAAAGCCCGGAGCGATCCGGGCTTTTTGCATTCAGTCGGCGATCTGCAGGGCAGGGACTATTCCTTGCCGACATATTCGCTGATCAGCTTCTCATTACGCGCCTTCTCGATCTTGGCTGTGGTCTCGGCCGCGATCCGCTCGTCGGTGCGGTACTTGACAAGGTTCACCAGGCTGCCGGTGAGCAGGAGCACGCCCATCGCCCAATAGCCCTTGGTCGAGAGGTCGACCGGGGCCAGCCACAGCGATAGGCCGAGCATGAAATAGGCGGCGCCCACCGACACGGTGTTGAACAGGATATAGGTCTGATTGCCGTTCATCGTATTGCTCCTTGGATTTGGTCTGTTTCGGGTTTTGATCTGATTTCGAGAGGCGGGTTCAGTTCAGGGATTTGAGGCGCGCCAGGACATCCTCGGCCCGCACCTTGGTGGCCGGTCCATGGCCCGCTTCGGCGAGACGCTCACGGATCGCCTCGTGGCGCAATTCGCCGTCGATCTCGTCGAGGATGCCGGCCTCCTCGAACGGGTCGCTGCTTTCCCTGATGCGGGCGAGCAGTTCCTCCGCTTCATTGATGCTCGCGGTGCGGCCGATCGAGCGGTTGAGGCGCGACTGCGCCTTGCGTTCGGCATCGATCGCCCGGGCCGAGATCATGCCCTGGTTGAGGCCGACGATGCGGCGGTGCGCCCGTTCGACCGAGAGGCGCATCCGCAAGGTCTTCTCGCCCAGGCTCTTCACGGTGGCGCGGCGAACCTCGCGCTCGTTCTCAAGTTCGGCGATCGCGGAAGCGCCGCCTTCGGCAAGAGCCTGGTTGTTGGCCGAGAGCGCGCTCAGCGTACGGGTTTCCAGATCGGCGATGCGGCGGTCGAGCTGGTCGAGGCTGGTCTGCTCGGCACGCTGGCGCACGATCAGTGAGGCGAGCGTCTGCTTCGCGGCGGCGAGGCTCGCCTCCGCATCACGGATGCGCTGCGCCAGAAGGTCGATGGCAAAGCGATCCGTCAGATTTTCTTCGGCCCGGGCGCTGGCGCCGTCCAGCAATGTCTTGATCAGGCTAAGCATTGAGTCTTCTCCCTGTTGCTGTGAACGATGTTCACGAAGCCAACATAACAGGAAATGAACAATGTTCAAGGCATATTTTGAACGCTGTTCATGCGGCGTCGGGCATGGTAAACGCAGGCAAATGGAATGAGTCCGGACCGGCCGACCGGAGCGGAGAAGACGGGAAAGAGCATGGCGCTAGACAAGGAAGAGATGAGCGAAAAAGTGCTCGCCATTGCCGAGGCGCTGCTCAATGAGGGCGGGGCCGAGAACCTGAAAGCACGTACCATCGCCGAGCAGGCCGGCATTTCGGTCGGATCGGTCTACAACCTGTTCGCCGATCTCGACGAGGTGCATCGCGCCGTCAACATGCGGCTGCTCGACCGGCTCGGCGCGACAGGCCTGGCGGCCATGGCCGATCTCGAAAGGCAAGGGGTGACCGACGTCCAGCACCGCATCCTGGCGATGGCGGCGGCCTATGTGCGCTTCGTCGAGGCGCATCCCGGCAGCTGGCCGGCTGTGCTTGCCTTCAACCGCCGCCGCGCGATGCGGCCCGGCCCCGATGCCTATGACGCGCTGCTGGACGAATTGTTCGATATCGTCGCCGGCGTGCTCAAGGCGGGCGACTTCGGCCTCGATGACAAGCGCCGCGCGCTTGCGGCCCGGACCTTGTGGTCAAGCGTGCATGGCATCGTGACCAGCGGCTATGTGGCGAATTCGGACAGCCGGCAGGCCGACGAAATCTGGCATCAGATCGAGCTTCTGGTCGGCGTCTTCGTCAAAGGGCTGGAACACGGCGGCGCATTCGCGCATGCTGAGACAAAGTCGGAATGAACAGCGCCGTAAAGCTTCCGGCGCTCGCGTGAAACGGAGTTTTGAAAAATGTCTTTTCTGAAAAAGCTTTTCGGCGGCGGCGGTGGCGAGGCTACTGAGACCGGCTCCGCCAAGCCAGCCAAGCAGGTCGAGCACAAGGGCTTCCTGATCAGCGCGACGCCCTACAAGGCCGACGGCCAGTACCAGACCTGCGGCGTCGTCTCCAAGGAAGTCGACGGCGTGCTGAAAGAGCACCGCTTCATCCGCGCCGACCGTTTCGCCGGGCTGGACGACGCCGTCGACATCTCGATCAAGAAGGGCATCCAGCTCGTCGACGAGCAGGGCGAGAAGATGTTCGGCTAGAGCATTTCACCGTTTCACGGAACGGTGAAATGCTCTATCTCCTTGTTTTTACGCAATTCCGAGCGGAAAACCGCTCACACTTGGAATTGCTCCAGCTGTCGCGGCGGCTCTTTGCTTTGTCGTGCCGCTCAGAACGCAACTTTGTCGCCGCCCTTGAGCTGCAGGATCTGCCGCGCCTCGTCGGGCGTGGCGATCGAGGCGCCGAGGCCTTCGATGATCTGACGCACCTTGGTCACCTGTTCGGCGCTGGAGCGGGCGAGCTTGCCTTTGCCGATCCATAGCGAATCCTCCAGGCCGACCCGCACATTGCCGCCGAGCGCGATCGCCTGCGTGGCGATCGGCAATTGATGGCGGCCGGCGCCCAGCACCGACCAGTGGTAGTCGTTGCCGAACAGGCGGTCGGCCGTGCGCTTCATGTGGGCGACATCTTCCGGATGCGTGCCGATGCCGCCCAGGATGCCGAACACGCTCTGGACGAAGAAGGGCGCCTTCACCAGGCCGCGCTCGACGAAATGCGCCAGCGTGTAGAGATGGCCGATGTCGTAGCACTCGATCTCGAAACGCGTGCCGTTGTCGGCGCAGGTGCGCAAGATGTGCTCGATGTCGCCGAAGGTGTTGCGGAAGATGCGGTCGCGCGAGGATTCGAGATAGGGCCGCTCCCAGTCATGCTCGAAGGTCTTGAAGCGTTCCAGCATCGGGAACAGCGCGAAGTTCATCGAGCCCATGTTGAGCGACGCGACTTCCGGAGCGAACACTTTCGCCGGCCGGACGCGCTCCTCCACGCTCATCGTCGCGGCGCCCCCGGTGGTGATGTTGACGACGCAGTTGGAGCGCTGCTTGATGACCTGCAGGAAAGGCGCGAAGGCCTCGGTCGACTGGTCGGGGCGCCCGTCGACCGGATTGCGGGCGTGAAGGTGGACGATCGCGGCACCCGCTTCGGCCGCCTCGATCGCTGCGGTGGCGATCTCTTCGGCCGTCACCGGCAGATGCGGCGACATCGATGGTGTGTGGATCGAGCCGGTTACGGCGCAGGTGATGATGATCTTGTTCTGGTTTGCCACTTACGATCCTCGATCTCTTCGTTGTTTCGACCGCCTATTTGACCGCGCCTTGCGTGATGCCGGAAATGAACTGCTTAGACAGCACGATGTAGAGCAAGGTAATCGGCAACGCCGCCAGTGTCAGCCCGGTGAACAGCACCCCCCAGTCGGTGGTGAATTCGCCGACGAACACGGTCAGCCCCTGCGGCAGTGTCTTCAAATTGTCGGAGGTGATCAGCACCAGCGGGAAGAAAAAATCGTTCCAGATCGGCACCGCGTTCTGGATCGCCACGATGACGGGCGTCGGCCGGGCGCGAGACGCAAAAGAGGCAGGCGCTGGCGGGCGCCTGCCTCTTTCATTCCTGCCAACGGTAGTCAGGCTGCGATGCCAACCTGGCCAGCCGTGGCGGCAGCGATCGCGTCGACCTTGGCGGTGGCCTTGGCAAGGGCCGTCGCGACGGCGTCAGCGCCCATGCCGACGCCCTCGACGCGGATGACTTCGACATCGGTCATGCCGAGGAAGCCGAGCACGCTGCGCAGATAGGGAACCGCATGGTCCATCTGCACCGCGGCGCCTTCCGAATAGATGCCGCCGGAAGCGAGCACGATGTAGACCTTCTTGCCGCTGACGAGGCCCTTCGGACCGTTCTCGCCGTAAGCAAAGGTCTTGCCCGAGCGGGCGACGTGGTCGACCCAGGACTTCAACGTCGAGGAGATGTTGAAGTTGATGAAACCGGTGGCGAGGATCACGGTGTCGGCGGCGAAAAGCTCGTCGAGCACGGCGTCGGAAACGCCCACGACTTCGGCCTGACGCGGCGTGCGGGCTTCGGCCGGCGTGTAGATGCCGGTGGCGTAATCAGGGTCGATATGCGGCAGCGGGTTGGCGACGAGATCGCGCACGACAAGCGTGTTCGACGGATCGGCGGCAACGAGCTTCCTGGCAAGATCGGTGGCGATGCGGGTCGAGTGCGAAGCGGCGCCGCGCGGGCTGGAGGTAACGAGAAGAATAGACATGGCGGTGTCCCCTTGGGGTTGGTGAAAACTTTCCACCGCTATATGGGATTGCCACTCCATCAGGATAACTGGTATAATATGTATACAATCCATCAACAAAATAGATGGCATGAGCATGCAGCCGAACCCGACATTGGATCAGCTCCAAATCCTGGTGGCAGTGGCCGATGCCGGCAGCTTCTCGGCAGCGGGGCGCAAGCTCAACCGGGCGCAGTCGGTGGTGAGCTACGGCATCGCCAATCTCGAAGCGCAGCTTGGCCTGAAGCTGTTCGAGCGCGAAGGCGTGCGCGAGCCGCAGCTGACGGATGTCGGCAAGGCGATGCTGGAGGATGCGCGGCGCATGATCGGCGTGCTGCAGCGCATCCGTTCGCGCGCCGACGGCTATCGGCAAGGACTGGAAGCGGAGGTGGCAATATCGGTCGATGTGGCGCTGCCTTCGCCGGCGCTGGTGCGGGTGCTGAAGGCCTTCGAGGCGCAGTTCCCGGCGGTCATGCTGCGGCTCTACATCGGATCGCTCGGCCTGATCGTCGACCAGGTCGTCAACGGCCAGTCGGATCTCGGCTTCGGCGGACTGATAGGCGACGCCGACGTCACTCTGCTGCGCATCGGCTTCACCTCGATGGTGCCGGCCGCGGCGCCTGACCACCCCTTGGCCAAACTGCCGAAGCCGGTGGCTGTGGAGGACCTGCGCGAGCATATCCAGCTCGTCGTCTCCGACCAGTCGGAGCGGACGCGCGGGCGCGACTATGGCGTGTTTGCCTATCGCACCTGGCGGTTGACAGATGTGCGCACCAAGCATGCCCTGATGCGCGAAGGTCTCGGCTGGGGTGGCCTGCCGCGCTGGCTGATCGCCGACGACCTCGCCAGCGGCAGGCTGGTAGAGCTCGATCTGGAGCCCTATCGCGAGGTGCGCTCGCCGCTCTATGCCATGCACCGCGCCGACCGCAGTCCCAAGCCAGCCGCGTCCTGGCTGATCGACGAATTCAAGCGCCAGCTTGGCTGCTTCAACGAGATGGAGCCGGGCGTGTGGATCGAGGAGGGACCGGAGACAAGCCGTCCATGAGCGCGATCAGCACAGCGCGGTAGTCTTCCGCGGGCGCGCCGGCCTCGATGGCCAGAGCCGCCCGGTCGAAGGCGGCCGCCAGCAGGGCGGTCAGCGCCTCGGCTGGCAGTCTGGTCATTGCCTGCGCGCGCATTGCTGCGACCAGGCCTTCGCGCAGCGAGCGGTTGCCGTGGCGGCTGTCGATCTCGTCCATGGCCGCGCGGCCGAGCACGGCCGGCCCGTCGAGCAGCAGAAGCCGTGTCCGGCCGGGCGCCCGCATGGCCTCGAGATAGGCGTTCGATCCGGCGATCAGCGCGTCGCGCGCGGAGAGCGACGGCGGCGAGGCGTCGTCGATCTCGGCCGCCACTGCCGCCGCCTCCTGCTCGACGACCGCCACGAACAGCGCCTGCTTGTCGGCGAAGTGGTGGTAGAGCGCGCCGCGCGTGACACCGGCCTCGGCGACGATCTCCGGCGTGCCGGTCTCGGCATAGGATTTTTCCGTGAACAGCTTCCGCGCCGCGCGGATCAGATCCGCGCGCGTCGCCTCGGTGCGGTCGCGGTTGGAGCGGCGTCCGGACTCTTCTTGCATACATGCAGCCTGTATGTTATTTGCATTACATACAGACTGTATGTTGGATGGAAGGAGAAGGAAAGATGAAGACGACCAGCTACTATCCGGTGCTGATGACGGACGATGTCGAAGGCACCGCGGCCTTTTACGTCGAGCATTTCCGCTTCAAGCCGCTCTTCGAGAGCGACTGGTATGTGCATCTCCAGTCGGCGGAGGACCGCCGCGTCAATCTAGGCATCGTCCAGGGCGACCATGAGACGATCCCGGAGGAGGGGCGCGGACGCACGTCCGGCCTGCTGATCAACTTCGAGGTCCGCGATCCCGACGCCGTCCATGAGCGCGTCGTCGCCGCCGGCCTGCCGATCCTGCGCAGCTTGCGCGACGAGCCGTTCGGCCAGCGGCACTTCATCACCAGAGATCCCAACGGCGTGCTGATCGACGTCATCAAGCCGATCCCGCCGAGCAAGGAGTTTTTGGCGCAGTACGCCGAGGGTGCGGCCGGATGCTAGGTGAAGCCTAGCCCGCCCGCGCCACGGGCGTCACCGCCACCTGGCTGACGCCGGTGCGGCGCACGACGGTGCAGAGCGTCGCGCGGTCGATGCGCTCGGCGTCGAGCATGCGCACGAGGTCGTCGACGCCGGTCACCGGCCGGCCGTCTATCGCGGCGATAATGTCGCCTTCCTTCAAGCCGGCCTTGGCAGCGGGACCGTTCTTCTCGACGCTGCGCAGGCGCACGGCCGTGTTCGTGGTCACCTGCGACAGGAGCGCCGCCCGGCGCGGCAGATTGGTCGTGTCGGCCGAAACGCCGATGAAGGCGCGGCGCACGCGGCCGAAGCGGATGATCTCGGAGATGACGAAATTGGCGGTGTTGGAGGCAACAGCGAAGGCGATGCCTTGCGCACCGTGGATCATGGCGGTGTTGACGCCGATCACCTCGCCCGCCGAAGACACCAGCGGTCCGCCTGAATTGCCGGGATTGAGCGCGGCATCGGTCTGGATGACGTCGTCGATCAGCCGGCCGGTCGAGGCGCGCATCGAGCGGCCAAGGGCGGAGACGACGCCGGCGGTGACGGTCCATTCGAAACCGAGCGGATTGCCGATCGCGATCGCGATCTGGCCGCGGCGCAGCCGCTTGGAATCGCCGAGCGGCGCGACATCGGCGAAACTGCCGTCGGCGCGCACCAGCGCGATATCGGTGTCCGGATCGCGGCCAAGCACGTGGCCTTCGCGCGCCGCACCATCCGGCATCGTGACGCGCACGGCGCGCGCGTCACCAACGACATGGAAATTGGTGACGACCAGCCCGTCCTGCGCAATCACGAAGCCCGAGCCGTGACCGCCGGCACCGATGCGCTCGATGCGGCAGACGGCCGGACCGATGCGGTCGACGGCATCGGCAACGGATACCGAGTAAGCGTCGAGCAATGTGTCGTCGGATGGAAACTTTTCGGCGGCGAAGGCCATGAGCGTGTTCCCTCACAGAATGATGTTTTCCTTGGTGCGTGTCGTTGCCCCAAAACCGCGCGACACTTTTGGGCGACACGCACTATATGTGCGAAGCGGCTGCAATTGCCGCGACCTGACCAGATGGCCAGTCGGGCCGGCGACTAGCCGTCAGGCGAGTACCCGCCGCCACGCTACCGAGCGATATCTGGGTCACCGAACCCAGGAGATCATTGATATGAGCGACTTCAACCTCAGTGCCTTTTCCGACGCGATCGCCGATGTCGCGGCCAACGCCGCGCCCGCGCTGGCGAGTTTCGTCACGCACCACCACCGCACCGCGAGCGCTTTCCACTGGCGCGATGGCTACTTCGTCACCGCCGAGGAAGCGGTCGAAGCCGGCGAGGAGATCGAACTGACGCTGGCCTCCGGCGAAAGCGTGAAGGCAGAGCTTGTCGGCCGCGATCCGTCGACGGGCGTTGCCCTGCTGAAACCGGCTTCCGCCGCTGCCGGTTTGCCGCAACTCGCCCAGGCCGGCGCCGTGCGGCCCGGCAATCTGGCGATCGCTGCCGGCAACAGCGATGGCGCGGCACTTGCCGTGTTCGGCACGGTCGGCGAGGTCGGACCGGCCTGGCGCTCGATGCGCGGCGGCACGATCGACCGGCGCATCAACCTCGCCATCAACACCGGCGGCCGCTTCGAGGGCGGGCCGGTGCTCGACGCCAAGGGCGGGCTGATCGGCATGCTGTTGTTCGGGCCGCGCCGGCGGGCGCTGGTCATGCCTTACGAGACGATCGAGCGGGCGGTGGCGACGCTGCGCGAAAAGGGTCATGTCGCGCGCGGCTATCTCGGCGCCGGGCTGCATCCGATCCGCAATGGCGACACCAAAGGCGCCATGGTTATGAGCCTCGACGACAACGGTCCGGCCAAGGCCGCCGGCCTGCATGTCGGCGATATCGTCGTCGCCTGGAACGGCGAGGCCGTGCACGGCCCGCGCGAGTTGATCCGAAAGCTTGGACCGGACAGCGCGGGTACCACCGTGACGCTCGGCATCTTGAGCGGCGGCGCCGAGCGCGACGTGTCGATCACCATCGGCGAGAAGCCGCTGAGCTGAGAGGATCGATGGCCAGCAGCGCGGCACAAACGATTGCGAGACCGGAGCCGGCAACCCAACGGCTCACGGTGCTGATCGCGCTCGGCGATGCCCAGCGCGCCGAGCAACTCGCGGATGTACTTGCCGCCAGCGACGATCTGTTGCCGTCGCTGGCCGGGAGCGCCTTCGGCCAAATGGCGGATGTCGCCATCGCTGATGAGGCCGGCTTGGAAAGCCGGGTCGTCAGTTCGGCTACGCCCATCGTCCTGCTTTCGCGACGTGCCGGCAGCGAACGGGTGGCGGACAATGTGCTGGCCGTGCTGCCCGCCTCCGCAGATGGCTTGCTGGTCGCCGCCGCGGCGCGATTGGCGGCCTCAGGCTATCGCATCGACAGGGCAGGGCCGTCGACGATCGCGCATGGCGATTTCCATGACGGGCTCGCCGACGAGGACATGACGGACGACAGCCAGGCCCGCCCTTCCTTGTCACCGCGCGAGGCGGAAGTGCTGGCGCTGCTGGCGGAAGGCGCGCCCAACAAGGTCATCGCCCGGCGGCTCAACATTTCGGTGCACACGGCAAAGTTCCACGTCGCCGCCATCCTGATCAAGCTCGGCGCCGCCAACCGCACCGATGCCATTGCGATTGCCATGCGGCAGGGGCTGGTCCTCGTCTAGAGGGTCAGACCTCAATGGCTCTTGTTCGGTGCCGCGAAGGTCTCGCACCCTACGCAGCGTAACCGTTCCGGCCGCTTTGGGCCCTTGCGCCGGGGCTGTCCGCCGCGCAATTTGCCTCCACATCGAAGAGGAGGCAAAGATGTCGCTCAAGGGAAAGACGCTGTTCATCTCGGGCGGATCGCGCGGCATCGGGCTGGCGATCGCGCTGCGCGCAGCGCGGGACGGCGCCAATGTTACGATCGCGGCCAAGACCGCTGAGCCGCATCCGAAGCTGCCGGGCACCATCTACACCGCGGCCGAGGAGATCGAGCAGGCCGGCGGCAAGGCGCTGCCGATGCTTTGCGACATCCGCGACGAAGCGCAGGTCGCCGAGGCGGTGGCCAGGACGGTGGAGCGGTTTGGCGGCATCGACATCTGCGTCAACAATGCCAGCGCCATCCAGCTCACCGGTACGCTGGAGACCGACATGAAGCGCTACGACCTGATGCATCAGATCAACACGCGCGGCACGTTCCTGGTCTCCAAAATGTGCATTCCACACTTGAAGTTGGCCAAAAACCCTCACATCCTGAATCTGGCGCCGCCGCTCGACATGAAGGCCAAATGGTTCAAGAACCATGTCGCCTACACGATGGCGAAGTTCGGCATGTCGATGTGCACGCTGGGCATGAGCGCCGAGTTCGCCGGAGCAGGCATCGCCGTCAACTCGCTATGGCCGATCTCGACCATCGACACGGCCGCGGTGCGCAATCTTCTTGGCGGCGCGACAGTGGCTGCTATGAGCCGCTCGCCCGACATCATGGCCGATGCCGCGCATGCGATCTTCCTGCGCCCATCGCGCGAGGCGACCGGCAATTTCTACATCGACGAAGAGGTGTTGCGCGAAGAGGGCGTCACGGACTTTTCGATCTATGCCCCGGGGGCAGCCGACGAACTCGCAGGGGACTTCTTCGTTCCCGACGAGGTGTTTGCGAACTCGCAGACCAAAGTCAGAAGGATCTACTGAAGGGTGCCGGCGGCCTTAGTCCGCCGCGGCCTTCTTGCCTTTCGCCAGCGCCATGACGCGGTCGATATAGGCCAGCATCAGCGCCGAAACCACGAATGCCAGATGCATGATGGTCAGCCACATCAGTTGCTCCGTCGTGTAGGAAGCGTGATTGAGGAAGACCTGCAGCAGGTGGATCGAGGAGATCGCGACGATGGTCGAGGCGACCTTGACCTTCAGCGAGCCGACATCGATCGTTCCCAGCCAGTGGACCTCGCCGTCCTGGTCGTCGAAGCGGCTGACGAAGTTCTCGTAGCCCGAGATGATCACCATCACCACCAGCGAGGCGACAAGCGCCGCGTCGATCAGACCGAGCATCTTCAGGATCGTGTCCGTGTCGCCAAGCGTGAAGGCGCTGATCACGAACTCGTAAAGCTTCTTGCCGAAGGACAGGGCATATGTCGCGAGCGCGATGCCGAGGCCGAGATAGAAGGCGACCAGCAGCCAGCGCGAGGCGAGGATGACGGATTCGATGGCGAGTTCGAGACGCTTCATGAAGGCTTCCGGTCAAATTGCGATTGACGGTATTTCGGCCAGACAGGGCCGGTTTTCAAGCAAAAAACCCCGCCGGGGAGGGGACCCGGCGGGGCTCAGTCGTGTCCCGCTGGAGTCGGGACAGGGCAGGGAACGCCCTGCAGGGAATCTGGGTGCCGCAATGCGGCAATTCAATGAGTTAGCTCCAATCGACTGGACAAATCTTCTTGAGCCAGGAAAGGAAAAGGCCCGTCCGGCGCGGACGGGCCTTCATCTCAAGCGCTGATTCCAGAAATCCGATCAGGATCTTGAAATCCAACGCTCATTGCTGGTCGCTGTTGCTCGCCACCGGCGCCACCAGCGAGGTGATGCGGCGGATGGCGACACGCCGGTTCTCGCGGTTCGGGCCGGGCGTGTTCACCTTGAGATACTCCTCGCCATAACCCTGCGTGGTGAGGTTCTCGGCCGGAATGCCGAAGGCATTGGTCAGCGCCTCGGCGACCGCTTCGGCGCGCCGATCCGACAAAGCGAGGTTTGCGTCCGGCGTGCCGACGGCGTCAGTGTGGCCTTCGATCAGGAAGGTCTCGGCCGGGTTCTTCTGCAGCAGCTTTTCCATGGCCTTGGCGACGCCATCGAGCTTCTGCACCTCGGTGTCGGAGATCGTGGCCGAACCAAAGTCGAAGTTCAGCGTGTCGAGATCGATGCGCCGGGCGATATCGCGCACGCGGGCCGAGCGCTTCACCTCATCGATCGAATAGAGACGCTGCACTCGTTCCACGGGTGGCTGCTCGAGGAAGGTGTAGTAGTCGTCATCGCTCTGGACATCCTCGGAATCGAGGATGTACTCGCGCTGGGGTATCGTGAGCCGCATCGGCGGCAGGTCGTCGCCCGGATCGCGCCAATCCTCGTCGTCCTGGTACTGCCGCTCGTCGACATAGCTCAGGATGTATTCCCGGCCGTCCGGCATGACGCGCGACCGCTGGACGACATCGCCGTAGCGGTTGCGGATGGTGACGACGCGGATGCCGTTGCCGCGTTCAACCGTCTCGCGCGTGCGACCACCCGACAAATCCTCGTAGTAGACGTCCTTGGCGCCGCGGGTGATGCGGGGCGCCTCGTTGCTTTCCACGAAGGTCTGGTTGTTGAACTGGAGGATCACGCGGTCGCCGAACTGTTTCACGACATCCGCGCCCTGCGGCCGGCGACGCTCGCGCACGACCTGTTCCGGAGTGAGATCGATCCGCTTGCCCTTTTCCTGGTCGACGGGAACGATCTTCTCGGGCCTGATCGCCTGCTGCGCCGACTTGTCGTCGGTGGGCGGCGGACCCTGATCGACGGGGGCCGGCCTCTGGGCCTGCTCGCCGCCTTGCTGCTGTCCGGCCTGATTGGCGTTCTGGCCGTTGCCGGCCTGGCCATTGCCGGTTTGAGGACCACCGGTTTGGGCACCGCCGTTCTGGCCATTGTCGTTGCGGCCCCGGTGCTTGCGCACGGCATCTTTCTGGCTGTCCAGGAGGGGCGCTTCGTTCGGATTGGCGGTCTGGCCCTGCGCGGCGTTGCCGCCATTGGCAGGCTGATTGTTGTTCGCCGGCTGATTGCCATTGGCCGGCTGTTCGCCGGTCACGGGTTGCTGCTCGCCGGTGGCGGGCTGGCGGCCGGTCTTTGTCTGCGCGCCGGTGGCAGGCTGCTCACCGGTGGCGGGCTGTTCGCCATTCGCCGGCTGCTCGGCAGCCGATTTCTTGCCGCGTTTCTTGTTGTCCTGGGCCTGTCCGCCCTGGGCGGGCTGCTCGCCATTCTGCAGCGGCTCGGCCTGCTGTGGTGCGGGTTCACCTGCCGGCGCGGTCTCGTTCTGCTGGTTCTGTCGCCGCTTCTTGCCTTGATTGCCGCCCTGCTGGTTGTCGTTAGCGGGAGCGGTCTGTTCGGTCGGGGCGACCTGCTCGCCCGCCTTGCCGGCGGGTTCGCTCTGCTGCTGATCGTGCTTGCGCTTCTTGCGACCCTGGTTGCCTTGCTGGTCGCCCTGTTGCTGGTCGCCCTGTTTCTGGTCGCTTGCGGCTGGCGCGGCCTGCTCCGCAGGCTGTTCAGCCGGCGCTGCTTCTTTCTGCTGGTTGCGCTTCTTCTTGCGCGGCTGCTGCTCGTCGACCGCGGGCTGGCCGCCCTGGTCGGCAGGCGCGGCCTCGGTCTGCTGCTGGTCGCGCTTCTTGCGCGGCTTGAACTGCTGCTCGTCGCCCGCGGGCTGTCCGCCCTGGTCGGAGGGCGCGGCCTCGGTCTGCTGCTGCTGGTCGCGTTTTTTGCGCGGCTTGAATTGCTGTTCGGCTGGCGCAGCCTCCCCGGACTGGCCATTATCCATCTGCTGCTGCTCTTGCCGCTTCCGGCGCGGCTTCTGCTCGGTCTCGGCAGGTGCCGCTTGTTCGGTTGCCGGCGCGGCTTCGCTTTGCTGCTGCTGTTCGCGCTTTCTCTTGCGCGGCTGCTCGGCTCCGCCCTGCGCGCATTCCTCGGCCGACTGGCCTTCGGCGCAAGCGGCCTGAGCCAGCACGAGCGGCGGGCCGTGCAGGCTTCCGGAAGCGACACCCCCCTGCAGCGGGTACGCGCCCAACGGCGCGGATGCCATAAGCAGGCCGATTGCCGTACCCGCCAGAATCCGTGGTTGGCGTTTCATATCGATTTTCTCCTAGTGGGGTCCCATCCCTGCCCAAACCTCCATCAACCGCAATTGGTTCCGCCGGGCATTGGTGCCAGCCAAGGATGCCTGGCTGGCCTTTTGAAGGCAATTTCGTGTTTTTCTAATGTTGATACTGGGTCACCCGTCACCGCAGCGCTTGACCGGAAAGCCGCGGAGGGCCAAATCCACCGAAATGACTGCGCCATTCTGGAAAACGAAGACGCTTGAGGCGATGACCCCGGCCGAATGGGAATCGCTCTGCGACGGTTGCGGCAAATGCTGCCTGTCGAAGCTCGAGGACGAGGATACGGGCGAGATCTTCTGGACAAGCGTCGGCTGCCGGCTGTTCGACGCCGAGAACTGCCGCTGCTCCGACTATGCCAATCGCCTGGCGCGGGTGCCCGATTGCGTAGGCCTGACGCCGCAGAATGTGCGCACCATCACCTGGCTGCCAAAGACCTGCGCCTACAGGCTTATCGCCGAAGGGCATGATCTCTACTGGTGGCACAGGCTTGTTTCAGGAAGCGCCGAGACCGTGCACGAAGCCGGCATTTCGATCCAGGGCCGGGTGAAGGCCAAGGAAACCGATCTGGCCGAGCCGGACGACTACTTTGATTACATTCTGGAGGATGAACCGTAGCCGCCACTGGACGGGTTCGCATGTTGATGACGAACCGTAACCGGCTCGCAACGCTTATTGATGACGAACGCTGAAGCGTCCGCGTTTAAGGACGAACCATGACGAGGTTCGCGTTTAAGCACCACGGCCGACGAACTCCTGGGAGGTTCGCGCTTATATGAACCGGACATGAACGGCCGGTTCGCGGAAAGTTCAGACACAAAAAGGCATTTTCCAATCATTGGTTCTAAGGGCGACAGCCCACAACAAGGAGAGAAGACGATGTTCAACACGATCAAGACGGCAGCCCTTTCGGCTCTTGTCGGACTTGGCACCTTGGCCGCCATTCCGGCGCATGCGGACAGCCTCTACCTCGGTTTCGGGGACAGGCACGACCCGCGTTTCGGCATCTATGCCGGCGACGACGACGGCTATCGCCGCGACTGGCGCCGCGACCGTGACTGGCGCGGCTGCTCGCCGGACCGCGCCCTCGACAAGGCCGAGCGCATGGGCCTGCATCGCGCCCGCATCGTCGACATCAGCCGCCGCACGGTGAAGGTCGCCGGCCGCCAGTACGGCGACCGCGTGGTGGTGGTGTTCGCCAACGAACGCGGCTGCCCGATCATCTATCGCTGAGGTTGAAACGACGATCCGCGAGGATCGCCCACGCGGGGGATCCTCGCGGATCGCCTATGAGATATGATGTTCCGCGAAGATCAATCTGAGTAGCGGAGCCCTCAAGATGAGGCGCGGCTCGAAAAAAATCCCGGAGGACCGATCCTCCGGGGCTTTTTTTGCGTATCGGTAGCGCGCTCGCGGCGCGCCTGCGGCGCCGGCCGATCGTCACTTCAGCTCGAATGTGACGGTGACCTGGACGTTGTAGGAATTCTCGCCGGCCTGCACCGGCACGGCCGAACGGGCGGCGTCGAATGACTTGGCCGCCATCGGCATCGGCGCCGGCGCGATATTCTGGTCGGTGATCTCGAGCACCTTGCCAAGACTGACGCCGGCCGCTTCCGCAAGCGTCTTTGCCTTGGCCATGGCGTCGGCGACGGCCTTCTTGCGCGCTTCGGTGATCGTCGCCTTCGGATCGTCATTGGTGAAGGCGATGCCGCCACCCTGGTTGACGCCGAGCGACACCGCCTTGTCGAGAATCTCGCCCGTCTTGTCGACATCGCGCACGCGCACCGACAGCGTGTTGGTCACCTGATAGGCGACGAGCTGCGCCTCCTGGCTGCCGTCGGCCTTGTTGGTGTAGTTGTAGCGCGGGTTGATCTGGATGCCGGCGGTCTGCAGGTCGCGTTCGGCAATGCCCGCGGATTTCATCGCCGCGATCACCGCTGCCATGGCGTCGTTGTTGGCATCGAGCGCTTCGCGCGCAGTCTTGGCTTCGCGCATGACGCTGAGCGAAAGGATCGCCATGTCCGGCGCCACCGTCGCTTCGCCTTCGCCGGATACGATGATGCGGGGCGGAGGCTGAGTGTCCGCGGCGCTTGCCAGCGCCGGGAACGCGACCGCGGCAGCGAGCGCGATGGGCAAAAGATGTCTGGTCATGAAAACTCCTCGAAGTCTGCGATCCGACGCTCCGCGCCGCATCTGCCTCGACCCGCAAAGGCATCGATTCCCGGCAGTGCGGCGCAAGGGCCGGACCTGTTTCGCGCCATATGGGCGCAGGCCGCTCTACGGCTTTCGCGCCATATGGGCGCAGGCCGCTCTACGGCGCGAATATGGGCTGATTTTGGCGTTTTGCGCCAGCGCTTTCGAAAGCCTTGTGCGACGACAAGAAAAACTCTAAGCCAGCCCGCGTGGGGCCTGTAGCTCAATGGTTAGAGCCGGCGGCTCATAACCGCTTGGTTGGGGGTTCGAGTCCCTCCGGGCCCACCATTATCATTATTTATCAATGGTTTACGAGGTGGTTCGCCACGGGGTTCGCCAATAGGTTCGCCAAGCATCGGCTTGCGCGTTACCAGCCGCACGACCCGATCCATCCCCTGGACCGCCAGCCGAACCTGGGATGCCTCGCGCGAATAAAGCTCGGCGTGGTCGATGTCGTCGTGACCGAGCACGTCCATGAGCTGCCTGGTCGAGGCCTCGGCCTCCGCCAGATAAACCCCGAGCGACTTCCGCAAGCCATGCAGTGTTAAGCCCTTCGGAAGACCGGCAAGCTTGCACCAATGCGCCATCATCCCAGTCAATGACTTGGCGGAGAAGGGCTCACCATGGCCGTTGACCAGAACGGTCTCGCCGCGCCTGTCGGCCGCATCCAGGATCTCGGACAGCATCGGTGTGATCGGCACAAAAAGCCGCTTTCCACCTGTTCGTCCCTTGTTCTTGGCCTGAACGATATCAAACCCGTCGAAGTGACGCTCGACGCCATCGATAAAGACACGGCGGGTGACCCTCTGATCCCATCGCAGCCCGGCGACATCACCGCGGCGGTTGCCGAGCCAAAGCGCCAACCCATAACAAGTGCGTGCCGCGGTGCCGAGCTGCCAACGGTTTTCGAACTGCTCCATGGCCTCGCGTGACCACGCTTTCCAGCCGGCATAGGCAGGGCGCCACTCGACCGCCGCTGTGGGATCGATTTGGATCCAGTCTTGCCGTAGGGCGACATAGACCAACTTCCGTATACCCACCAACAGATGCTTGGCCTTGTGTGGCGTGGCGATGAAGCGGCCTAGAAGCTCTTCAACATGGACACGTCGAAGATTCTTGACCGGAACGTCGCGCCAGATGAGCGGGTGATCTGCGACCACCCGGAGTTCTAGGAACTCTTCGATCAGCTGCGTGTTCTTGCGCTTGCTGGCTTCGTCAAGCGCCAGCCACTTGACCGAGATCTTCAACCGCTGAAAGGCCGCTCCAAACGTGCCGGGCAGGGCGGCTCCGGGCATACGGACGACGGGAGCCTTTGGGATTTTCCGGCCCTCGACCGCCGCTTGGTAGGCCTCCTTGAAACCCGCCTGATTGGGGGCCGGCAGACTAACCACACGCTCCTTCGTCCGATAGCGCCAGCGAACTTTGCCATGGCGGTCAGTGTAGGAGGAGAGGCCGGGATATTTATCGGTCATGGCAGAATGAATCTATTCCCTGCGGTGATTCCCTTGCAACAGGAAGTCGACGATGTTCTCTTCATCGTCTCCAGGTAGTTCGCCAAAGGCGGCTTCGAGCTTCAAGCGATCCCAAATCACGCGGCCATCAACCTTCTTCGGCTTTGGCATGCGGTGGTCCGCGACCATTTGATCGAATTTGGTCACGCCCACGCCGACGTAGCGGGCGGCTTCTTCGCGTGAGAGGCCCCGAGGGGGATAGGAGAGGGTGTCGCTTTTCATGATTTCACCGGCACATGTCCGCCCAGCCCACGGACTTCCGTTCAGAGGTCAGGATCTAGATTGCATCAACCTCCGACGAAAGCACGCCGATCAAGCACTGCGGCAAAATTGCGGTCTCGGCGTACAAATAGGACGGTTGTGCAACTTCAAGGGTTCGAGTGGGGAGCATGCCGCCTCCCACTCGGAGAGCGCACGACCCCTTCTACAGTGTCGGGCATGATGGGGTGCCTCGATGCGGCAAAGACCGGTAGCGAACGGTTGACACCAAGCTGTCCACGACATGAGCGACAGTTTTGCGCCCACACTGGCCTTCCACTTGGTTAGCGGCGAGTTCGCAGCCTTTCTGTCGCATGCCGGGATGCCGGTTTTCGACACGGTGCTGACCATGTCGTGGGGAAAGCGTCTCGACGACTTTGCTGCCGGCGGTCCGTTGCGCTGAAGACCGATGCCCTGGCGAACCAAGGTCTCGGGTAGCGTGATGTTCTCTACGAAAAGGACCGGCTGACATTCAAACACCGCACAGCTTCGTTTGCGTCTCCGACTGAACGGTTCAGCTCTCGAAGAGCGCGATCTGAATGTCCGGACACACATCCCGGAGCCGCGTCACGTCCCGTCTCCGTTCGACCGGCTGGCCGTGCTTGACCTTTGATGTTCGGTCAACGATGGAATGCGGCTGGCCATAGGATGGGAGCGACACGCTCTCCCGATCCTCTGTCACCCGCCCGCGTACGGTCGCCGTGATGGCGACTTCATCGCCGATATTGAAAGAGCCCTTCGCCATAGGGATGAGTCTGGCGCTGAAACCGGCCTCGACAAGCGGTTGCTATTGGAACATCAGCCGGTAGGTGCAGTTGATATCAGCCGGCGCACTAGAGCGCTTCAAAAATGTGGTCCTCGATATCTTCCAACGCCAGAGTTGGCGAAAGCCGACGACTTGTGTCGACGTCTACGATTGATCGACCGCGCGCTCTCAGCAAGCCACATACCTGGTCGACAGTCTGTGCCGATCGGAGATTCGCCTCCAACTTGGCCTCGAACAAACGCTCGGCAAAGCTTTGGCGCCGCTGTCGGTCGTTGAGGCGCTCTATGCGGAGACCTTCGCAAGCGTTGATTCGGACCACGATGTCCGCCGTGGGAACGATGTCTAACGCATCGGCCAGCGACTTTTCGTTCGCACATCCGCTCAAGAGGGCAAGTGTCGACACGACTTGAACGAACGCTTGATCGAAAATCACAATCTCTTGGCAACCGATTGACTGGCGCCATGCACGGGCCAGTCGGAGGACGTATTGAGCCAGTCTGATGCGCCAAATCAGATTCCGAGGCGGCAGCGTGTTCACTAGGCGCGCGCAAACTCTGAAGTCGGCGGCGTTCGCAACCGGTCGGCACGCCATGCTGATCGGTCCTGCAATCGCACGGGCAACACGGTGAATGGCGGGTATGATGCCCCCGGGGTCCAGCATGGATTGATAGCCGCCGGGCTGGTAAGTGAGAATAACGCTGGCAGGATGCCCATGGGCTCGCAAGTGATGACAGAGTGCATGTGCGATTGTCGTCTTCCCAGAGCCCGCCGGACCCACGAATTCGACAATCATGTAACGGGGACCTTCTCTGATGATCCCTGACTGAAAAAAGGCCGGGAGCTTCTGGCGATTATGTAGCGGCATATGCCTCGCCTCAATCACGACCGAGTGCCTGGGGCCACCCCTCCGTTTGTCCGAGGAGCACCTAGGCCGTCCGCTCCCTCCTCGGAGGGCCAATGTACCTAGCCGGCAAAGAGATTTGTTTTTTACGAGGTGCGGTGAAACATGGCGCTTTCTGCAAGTTCGCTGCCACGGGCGATGGCCTTCAGGCGGCATTTCGCCCCGAGCTGTGATATGATTCGCCTCATGGGGAAGAAGGCAAAACACAAGGCCAAGCGCGTCATTGAAGAGCCGATTGAAGAGGCGCTTGCAGCGGAGGCTGCCTACTATGCTCGCAAGTGCGGTATCACCATAGAAGAGGCCGCCAAGACCATTCGGGAAGCCAAGGAGCCAAAGCCACTCCAATGGCACGCTAAACGCTGATTTTGTTTCGAATTGGAACAAATTCAGCCACAACGTATTCTGGCGATTGTCGGTCGATACCGTGGTGGCAGGATGTAGCCGTGTACTCTCCGGAAAGCCCGTCGCGTACGCTCATTAGCCGCGGCGGGCTTTTCATTGCGGCCCACTAGAGTAAACATGCGCGGGTGAGGTTCGCCTTGCTGGGTAGCCCGGCCCCGCCGAAATCCTGTGTCACCCTGATTGAGGGAAAGGCCGGGCTATCCAGCCTACCGAGATCCCGCCCCAAACCAGCGGATGAACTCTGCATCCATCCCGGTGATTTCCTTCACCGCCTTTGGCAGCGCTTTATGCAGATCACCCGTAGCGCGGTAATGTTGGCATTGCGTCGACATCAGTGGGCGGACGATAGCGCATGTATGCCTCTGCAGCTTCCATGAAGCGCTGTACCTCCAACCCTGAAAGCTGCTTTGCCTTATTGCGCTGAACCATAGCGACCTCCTGCGACTGGTCGCCCCTCGGCAATGTGCCTCCACTCTGGCCGCGACGAGTCGGAACCTGCAATCCACAAACCATGCGGTGACGCCGGGCAGCCCAAGGGGTACGCGCGCTTTGTTCATAAGTGGACCGACAGTTCCGCGCTCTGTTGGGGTGCGTTGGGTTGGACTGCCGGGCCTTGCGGACCCGGGGTTGGGAGTCGGCCGATGCGGAGGTTACATTAGCAAGGCTGCATGAATATCACGGTTGTTACATTCCACCGGTTTCGCTGAAACTCGCCGGGCGAGGCTCCAACAACTGCCTCAAGCCCGACGAGCTGCCGGATTTCAACCCGGCTATCCTGCCTTTGGCAGGCCGATGCCAGGATCTTGGTCCGAAGTGACACAGTGGGCGCAAGCCTTTTCCGTAAACGTTTGGTCAATGATCGCGTATTAGCATTTTCTAATGCGCTTCACCATGATGCTCTTTTGCTGGGCTGCATTCTTCGGCTGGGATTTGACCGCCAACGATGGTCAATTCGTGCTGGCCATCGGCCATGGGGTTTTGAGGCTCATCCGTATGGCGGGCCTGGCCTGACAGCCACTTGAACGCTTGCCGCCATCCTTGAGCATACCGCGTTGCAGATGGCGCGATACCGCACTGGCGAACCCATCATGCCCCCGATCGCAGCGATGTAGTTTGAGACGGCATCGAGAGTTCAAGGTGCGTTCGCAGCGATGGTGAACGGGCGTCTTTGGCCATGCACCGAAACATGCAATCTGGCTAAAATGTTCACGATCTATTTCGCGCCGATTTCCCGACCCAGCTCTTCGAGCGCGTTCACGTCGTGCGCGTAGTTGGCCGCCTGTGCAGGATACCTTCCCGCCTGCTGGCGATAGAAATTCAGCCACTTCGGCAGGTCCGCAATCGGGAACGTTCCTCGCCACACACCCTTCTCCAGCGTGAAGGTGCCGGCAGCCGAATCGTAAATCGCTATCGTCTTCATGGCGGCCGTTATAAGTTCGTGCTCCTAAAACAAAAGCCGCGCTCCGACCGTTTGCGATGAGCAAGCCAGCGGGTGCGCCAATGCCGTCCATCTCGATCAGGAAAACCGAATACGATCCGGCGACCAGAGTTCTCTCCGTGTGGTTCGTGGCCAGCGGCAAGCGCTATGAATTCGAGAGGTACCGCCGGAAACTTACGTCGCGTCCGATCGGCGTTTGTCAAAGGCCGCTTCTTCAACGACCACATTCGAAATCACGTCCGCTATCGACGCATTGCGGACTAGCTGTCCAGTTCAAGCGGCTCATGGTCTGTTTGGAACTGGTGCCACATAACCTGGCGAATGTCTTTGAAATCGACGATTTGGCCGCAGGTTTCGCACCGATGAAATCTGAATCATGCCTGGACCCGGGCAGAATATGCACGGTGACCGGGCGCTGTGGGCCGAGCTCAGAGAGCTTTGTCAAGCGGCGACCTCCTCCACCACTGTGGCAATGGCTTGGTAAGCGCCTCGGTCTGATGGATCGGCTCGGCCCCTTAAAGACCATTCACCATTTCGCTTTGCTGATCGGCCGGGCATACATGGGAAACAGCTCGCCATCGTCGCCGCGGTGCAACCACGAGCCCCAGGCATGACGGACCGCAACCCGCCGCATCGAAAAGCGGCTGTAGCCATGTGACGAGCATGACAACGAAGAGGCATGCCAGCAACACCAGTTTAGTCGGGCCCTTGGCGAACTCGGTGGGACAGCTATGATCTCTCTCCGAGCGCGTTGCGCTATGGTTGGAGAAGTGCGCCGCCGTACTGCGCCCAAAGATGTTCGCAGTCCCATATCCTCAGGCTTGGTGTTCCTCGTTCCCCATACAAAATGATTGCACCACGAACGTCGTATCCAAGCACCGACGCATTGGCGACGAACTGGATGGCGCGCCCTAAGCTGATGCCGCCGATCCGGGCCTCAATTTTGCTAGTTAGGTCGATGACTCCGAAGATTTCCGCGTTTGCGCTTCTGCCGGCCAAGACAGCCGTCGAGATCGCATCGTTCAAGGCAAGGAGCATCGCGTGAGTCCCCTCGATCAGCGCTCTCTAACTTTCACGCGCGCAATTTGTTCCGCCCGTCCCTGAAATAATCCAAGCGGCTCGTCGTCCGGCCGTTCATCTCAGATAACCCCGGAGATGGCGCCGGTCGACTGGACGTGAGCGAGAGTTTTGCGGCCACATTGGCCTTTCTGTAAGTGGTCATCCCTTGTGGCTTGGGACCGCCAATTGCAATCGATGGGCGTTGTCAGACTGCCGGCGAACCGATCGATCCTGACATCGTCGAGTGGCGTTTGGCAGCGGCCGGTCGTGATCAGTTCGGCCGTGGCCTCGCCGACGCCGGGGCCGAGCTGAAAACCGTGCCCGCCGAAACCGAAGGCATGGAACAAGCCCGGCGTCGTTGCCGACCGCTCCATGACCGGCAAAATGTCGCTCGTACAGCCCTCGCATCCGGACCATGTGCGGATGACGGTTCCGCGCCGCCGCGGCGCGAGCGCGATTTGCAATGCGCTCGAAGCCTCGGCAAGGGGCCAACTGGTCGTTTTCATATGGCGCCCTTCGCCGGGGGCTGTCGGTCCCGCATCCCGCCTTACGGCGGCGCTATGCTGATGCTCCTTCGGCCGCCCTGTTGAACCGGTCTCAGGGCCACGAACCTGCTCCGGCACCGAACTGACTTGTTCGCGCTTACGGACATTTCGGTGCCTCCACTTTGTACGCCCTTTCACATTGGTCGGGCGAGCAGTGGGCTCATCCGATGGAGAGGCCGAGCAGGGCGGAGTTTTTGAGCGACGGATTGACGAGGAAAAGAGAGGAGCAAAGGCCCGGTGCATGCATGCGTCGCAGAAGCAGAGTGTCGCCGATGGGGCCGGCACACGGTGCCGCTTGCGCGCCAAGGCCGGCAAGGGAAGCTGCGCCGCGGCGCAACCCGCCGCCATCCCGGCATTGCATGCCGCGCCCTTGCCCGGCCTTGCTCTTCGCGGCCTCCTGTTCCTGCCCAAATTGTTTGGACGGAACCGAATGGAAGGGAGGCGCTGCAAAGGTGCGCGGGCGAAATGCAAAAAGCAGAACTTGAAAGGCTGAAGGACAAGGTACCCTGCGCTGCGGTGCTGAAGCGCGCGGGGTTCGTCCTGGACATCAAGGAGAGCACGCGCAAGGCGATGAAATATCGCCGTGAGGCTTCGATCATCATCGTCATCCATCACGGCAAGGGCTGGTTCGACCCACTCGGCGACGGCAAAGGCGATATCTTTCGCCTGGTCGAACATCTTGAGAAGGTGCCGTTCTTAGAAGCCGTGAACGAGGTCGCCAGCCTCGTCGGGTTCGTGCCGTGCGAGCCGATCTGGCAGCGGGTGTCCCGCGAGCGGGAGCCTGACCTGTCGATACCGGAGCGCTGGCACGCACGGCGCAGGCCATGGCGCGGATCGGCGACCTGGCGCTATCTGACCGGTGCCCGCCATCTTCCCGACCGCATCGTCCGCGCCGCAATCAGCGCCGGCGTCCTGCGCGAAGGCCCGCACGGCTCGATGTGGGCCGCCCATGTCGACAACAACGGGACCGTTACCGGCTGGGAGGAACGCGGACCGGACTGGCGCGGCTTTGCCACTGGCGGTGCCAAGGTGCTGTTCCGTCTCGGCAGCCCTGATGCGCTGCGCCTTTGCGTGACCGAAGCCGCAATCGACGCCATGAGCCTTGCCGCGCTCGAGGGCTTTCGCGCCGACACCTCCTATCTCAGCACCGGGGGCGGCTGGTCGCCGGCAACCGATGCGGCGCTCCGCGCGCTTGCCGCCAGGCCGGGTGTTGAGCTCGTCGCGGCTACCGACAACAACAAACAGGGCGAGATCTACGCCGACCGCCTGCTCGCATTGAGGGAGCAAGCTCGGTGCTGCGGTGATCGCCTTCGACCCGTAGCGGATGATTGGAACGCCGATCCAAGAATGAGAGCGCAGCCGACGAGCTGACACGCACGACGCTGCGAATAGCCATTGTTCTCGATTGATCAGATCACGGCGGTTCTCCTTGACCCAGGAGTCAGAAGTTTTTCCGGGCATCTCGCGAAAGATCGAGACGCCGGGCATGAGGTGCAGGCGACGTAGCTTGCCTCCACGTTCTGAGCTTTCGCCGGCTCGATCTGGAGGGCGTACCAGAGAGGAGAGACGCAAAAAGACAAGGAGGACTGCTCGCAGATCGGGTGGTCCGCCGACGCTGACGCTCAACTGCGCTGGTCGCAATCCCGGCCCGTCATCCTGCGCAGGGCTGAAGAAGCCCCGCTTGGCCAGCCGGGCAGGGATGCTCCAGCGCAATTGCCCCGTCCCGCCCGCTCCGCGGGCCGGGTGATGTCTTCGGAAAGAAGACGAGAAAGGACCGGCGAAGGGCCTGTCCGTAACCCCCTAGGAGCATTCCCATGGAATTGAAATTTGTCGATCCGCGCGCGCTCAAGGACAATCCTGACAAGGCGAGGCGCTCCAAGTCCAGCTCGCAGGCGGACGCCTTGCTACTCGCAACGATCAAGGCCATTGGCGTCGTCGAACCACTGATCGTGTTCGCTGAAGCCGATGGCGGCAATGGCTTCGTCATCGATCAGGGTCACCGGCGCGCGAAGCAGGCGATCGCAGCAGGTCTCGAAGAGGTCGCCGTTCTGGTCGTGCCTCGAGCCGAGGACGGCGGCGCGATGCGATCGCTGGCCACCTCTATCACGCACGAGCAGCTCAACCCGGTCGATCTTTGGCGAGCCATCGAGCGTCTCGTTGCGCTGAACTGGACCGAAGAGTCCATTGCGATCGCGCTCGCGCAGTCGGTGCGCCAGATCAAGAAGCTGCGCCTGCTCGCCAATGTGCTGCCGGCGATGCTCGACGCAATGGCCAAAGGCGATATGCCGAACGAGCAGCAGCTCCGCACTATCGCGGCCGCTTCGCTTGAGGAGCAGAAGGAGGTCTGGAAAGCAAAAAAGCCCAGCAAGGGCGACCCACAGGTGTCGTGGTGGAGCATCGCCAACGGTCTCGCGAAGCGACGCATGTACGCGCGCGACGCAAGCTTTGACGACGAGCTGCGCGAGGCCTACGGCATCGCCTGGGTAGAGGATCTGTTCGCACCGGCCGACCAGGACAGCCGGTACACCACCGACGTCGAGGCCTTCCTCGGCGCTCAGCAGGAATGGATGACGCAGAACCTGCCCAAGAACGGCATCATCAGCGAACCGAACGCCTATGGTGAGGTGAAGCTGCCGCCGAAGGCGGAACGCGTCTATGGCACGCCGAAGAAGTCGGATCACGCCGCGATGTATCTCGACCGCGAGGGAAAGGTAAGGACCGTCCACTTCCGCCTGCCCGAGGCCAAGAAGAAGGCCAACGTGACGGAAGCGATCGTCATGCCGAAGTCGCGTCCCGATATGACCCGTAAGGGTATCGAGATGATCGGCGACCTGCGCACCGATGCTCTGCATGAGGCGCTGTCGCGGGCGCCGATCGCAGACGACACGCTGTTGGCGCTGCTCGTTCTCGCCTTCGCTGGCCAGAACGTGCGCGTCGATTCCGGTGCTGGCGGCAATCATGGGTTCGGTCGCCGAATGCCGCGGCACGCAGCCACCCTCTTCGATGCCGAGGGCAAGTTCACCTTTGATGCCGAAACTTTGCGCAGCGCCGCCAGGGGCGTCCTCATCGATGCGCTCTCCTGCCGCGAGGGCATGAGCAAGTCGGGCGTGGTGGCGCTCGTTGCGGGCGGCGCGATCGGCGCAGACAGCTTCCTCGTCAATATGGGCACCGAGGACTTCCTCTCCTGTCTGTCACGTCCGGCGCTCGAGGGCTCCTGCGCCGACACGCCGGTCCTGCCGAGGGCGCGCGTAAAGGACACGCGGGCCGCGCTCGTCGAGCACTTCAAGGAGAGCCACTTCGTCCACCCGGCTGCGCTGTTCGCTCCCGATGCGGCGAGCCTGACCGAGTGGCTGTCCAAGAGCACCGTGCCCGAGGTCGATGACGACCTTGGGCCCGAAGTCGACGGTCTGAGTGTAGAGGACCAACGGCCCGAGAAAGGCGGGCTCGATGACGGCTACCGCGAGGCTGCCGAATAGACCTTGCCTCCTTTTGATCGCTCTGCCGCCGTCAGGTTCGCCTGGCGGCTGCAGGTGTACGGCCGCGACAGCGGGCGCTGCCGATGATGGTCCCTCCGGTGTCGGACCACGGCCCTCATGGTGTGGGCGTGGTGTGCATGCCGAGCGGCCATCGGTCGATGAGTCGGCAGGTGGCCATGATCACCTGTCCTTCGGTTCCAATGTCGAAGTCGACGCCCGTGCCGGTCCTCACTCGGGGTTCATGCGGTCCTGAACCCGCGGCCGTGCGCTTCAAGGCCGCGTTCCGCGCCGCGGGGCGGCCGGATCGGTCCGGTCTCGACATGGCAGGCCCGCGTCCCGCGCGAGGGCTGAAGGAAGCCTGCTTGGCCGCAAACCTTCCATGCTCGTCTCGGTCCGCCCGGACCCTGAAGCGCCCGTCGTTCCGCCGGTTCTTTTGGTCCGCGCCCGAGGCAGGGTCGGCACGGAGTCGGTCCTGACCTCGAGAAACTGAAGAAAGGATATGTCAATGACCAGCAAAGCCGCCAATCCCCGCGCAACCGCCCGCGTCGCCCCGTTGCGCAAGGGTACTACCTTCCAAATGGTCCGACTCGTGTGCCCCGACGCCGCACAGTGCTCGCTCGTCTCGGAGAGTTTTGGCCTCCCGGTGCTCGACAGCGACGGCATTCGCGACCTGCACGAAAAGCTCGTCGTGGATACGGCCGCGGCGCTTGACGAAGGGCTGGGGGAACGCGCCATGCAGATACACCTGCAACGCGTCGTCGGTGCCTTTGTCGGATCCGCCTACGGGGCCGGCCAGTTCTACAGCCGAGCGGTATCCGAAGCACGGGACGCGACGGCCAAGTCGGCCTGCGACGATCGGAACGAAGACACCACAGGCCCCGTCGGTTTCGACAGCGCCGCCCAGCGCAAGCGCGAGTTCGCCGCCGATATGGCGCTACAGGCCCATGCGCTGCGTATGGCCGCCGAGGGGGCTATCGCGGCCTACGAGCAGGTTGTAGGCGAGGCCTGGAAGCCCTTCGAGCGGCCAGTCGAAAACCCCGGCCAATCCGTCGACCGCAAGGCTGCCGAACTGCAGATGGCAGCTCTCGGATAAACGTCGAGGGCGGGACTCCGGTCCCGCCCTCCTTCGATGTCGTGTACATCCGGCGCATTCGCCCCTTGCATCGACTGCGCAGGGCCTACCCAATACACCGCTTTCCATCATGGCCAGGTGACGGTTTCGTCGCGAGTGCCGTTGCGTGGCGAACGAAGAGAGACGACCGCTGCCATACAGTTCGCCGAGCGAATAGGTCCGGCGCACGAACGTTTGGGGGACGGCCGCCGATGCCGGCCCTTTCGCCAGCCTCGCCCGATCGGCATGCTGGGCTCCTTCACGGCCCAATCCGCTCTCTGGTAATGGCTTTCCTGGTGCGGCTGCGGATCTTCGCCGATCAACCCGCGAGGGGTCCGCTAGCATGCTGCGGCCGCTCGGCTGACGCCTTCGGGTGATCGCGCCCGCTTCCGCACACTGACGGAGCCATCGAGCGGGAATTGGCCCGCTCCAAGATGGAGCCCTCAGATGTCCCACGATCTCATACTCGCCCAAAAGACCGCATGGTCGCTCGCCCGCACGCTCATGGTTCCCGTCATCCTCTTCCAGGTCGACAACGAATTTGGCGTCATGCCCGCCGATGAACTCGACGACGCCGATGTCGAAATCCTCTTCGAATACGATCCCTATAGCGGTGGCCGGTCGGTCCACTGATCCGGCCTTCTCTCGACTGCAGAAAGGCGGCGCCCAGCGCCGCCTTTCCGTTTCCTGACGTCCGCTCGCGCCCCGTCCTGCCCCGAGGTCCTGGCGAAGCCAGGCAGTCAGCGCAACGGCCTCGCCGTCCTCCGCTGTCGCTGCGGCCCATGACCATCTCCATCGTGCGAGCACGACGGGAACCGGTCGGGTGCGCGGCCTGCCCTCCTGCTCCGCCCAGGTGGCCCCCCGTGACGGGGCCGCGATCGGCGCGGCCTCCAACTGGAGGTTCATGAAATGACCAGGAAAGAAAAAGCAGAACGTATCGATCTCTATGCGCGGATCACCGACCGCATCGTAGCCGAGCTGGAGAAGGGTGTCCGTCCTTGGATGCAGCCGTGGCAATCGAGCGATGCCTCCGGCCGCGTCACCCGGCCGCTCAGGCACAATGGTCTGCCCTATAACGGCATGAATGTGCTGCTGCTTTGGTCGGAGGCTGTCGCGCGCGGCTTTTCCAACCCGATGTGGATGACATTCAGGCAGGCGCTCGAACTTGGCGGCGCGGTTCGCAAGGGCGAGACCGGCTCAATGGTGGTCTTCGCCAGCCGCTTCACCAAGACGGAGAGGGATACCAGGGGCGAGGAAATCGAGCACGAGATCCCGTTCCTGAAGGCCTATTCCGTTTTCAACGTTGCGCAAATCGATGGCCTGCCGGACCAGTTCTATCAAAGGCAGGCGGAGCCGGTGCGCGATCCGATCGCCCCGATCGAGCATGCCGACCGGTTCTTTGCCAACACCGGGGCGGTAATCCGGCACGGCGGGGATCGCGCTTACTTTGCCCCGGTGACGGACCACATCCAGATGCCGCCGCTTCAGACGTTCCGGGACGCCGCGTCATACGTCGCCACGCTCAGTCACGAGGTTACCCATTGGACTTCGGCGCCGCATCGCGTGAACCGCGACCTTAGTCGCTACGCCAAGGATCGCAGCGAGCGAGCGCGCGAGGAACTGATCGCCGAGCTCGGAAGCTGCTTCCTCTGCGCCGATCTTGGCATCGCGCCCGAACTCGAGCCCCGGCCGGACCATGCGAGCTACCTCGGCTCGTGGCTGAAAGTCCTAAGCTGCGACAAGCGTGCGATCTTCTCGGCCGCTGCCCATGCGCAACGCGCCGTCGCTTTCCTGCACGGGCTGCAGCCGGACGGCGCAGAAGAATGCGAGGCCGCCTGATGTTCACGCATCAACCCCCGGAAGGGGAGGCCATGTGCCTTCCCCTCTGCTTCGCACGATCGTGCCGGCCGATGATTGGGCCGGATTAGCTATCCAGGATAATCGCCAAATCCGATCCCCACGCGCGCTGATCCGCATAGCCTGCGGCCGCTTCTCCTTTTGCGCTCATCCTAAAGTTCGAACCGAAGTTGCCGTTGTTCCGGCGGCCACACATCGCCGAGCGACGAAAGCGTGACGCCCAGCAGCCGGATTCCCTTCTGTACCGGAAACACCGACTTCAGGAGATCGGCTGCGAGACGTTCGAAGTCAGAGAGCTCGATTGGCACCGACACGGTGCGACTGCGCGTGATCTGATGGAAATCGGCAAACTTGACCTTCAGCGTGATCGTCCGGCCGCGGATGCCCTTGCCTTCACAGTGCTCCCAGACCTTGGCTGTCAGCGGCTTAAGTTCGGCGATTGCTGCTGGCAGTTCGGAGATGTCTGCTGCGAACGTATCCTCGGCGCCGATCGATTTGCGCGGCCGATCCGGCTCGACCGCGCGCTCGTCGATGGCGCGCGCGATCTGATAATACCATAGCCCTGACTTGCCGAAATGCTGCTGCAGGAAGGCAAGCGAGCGGTCCTTGAGATCGGCGCCTGTCTTAATGCCCAGCGCCTCCATTCTGCCAGCCGTTGCGGGACCCACGCCATGAAATTTCTTGACTGGCAGCGCCTCGACGAAGGCCGGCCCATGGCGGGGCGTGATGACGAACTGGCCATTTGGCTTGTTCTGGCCGGAGGCCATCTTGGCGAGGAATTTGTTGTATGAGATGCCGGCGGAAGCGGTGAGACCGGTCACCAGCAGGATCTTCGCTCTGATCATCTCGGCGATCGTCGTGGCAGACGAAATTTCGAGCCTGTTCCGCGTCACGTCGAGATAGGCCTCGTCGAGCGAGAGCGGTTCAATGAGATCGGTGTGTTCGGCGAACACCTCGCGGATCTGGGCCGAGACGGACCGGTAGACGTCGAAGCGGGGCGGCACGAAGACCAACTCGGGGCATTTGCGCTTTGCCGTAACCGAACGCATCGCGGAGCGAACGCCGAAGGCGCGAGCCTCGTAGCTCGCGGCAGCCACCACGCCGCGCGCCGCAGCCCCGCCGACGGCCAGCGGCTTGCCGCGCAGCTCCGGATTGTCGCGCTGTTCGACAGACGCGTAGAACGCATCCATGTCGACATGAATGATCTTGCGCTGGTCGGCGTTGCGGTCAGGGGCCATTTCGCCACGATATGTGCTTCGTGCTGCAGGATCTACAACGCTCAGATCGCGAATTCAGCCTGCGCGCGGCCCTGATGGAGGCGGGAAATCCGGAAACTGTCCTTGGGAAGGGGACGAAGCACTTCGTGTTCGGGACGCGTCATGTCCAGCCAGGCCGAGCGCTGGTCTCGGCGCAGCACCGCCATCTGGCGATCATGGTAGGGCGCGATGTCGTCATTGGCCTCGATCGTCAGGATCGCGTAGGCTTCCGGCCAATCGCGGCTCGCCGGCCGCCAGATGCCGGCGAAATAGAACCAGTCATCGTCGGCGAGGCGAAAGCTGTAGTTCTTCCCCTGGCTTCGGTGCCGGAATTCGGACGCCGGCACGAGGCAGCGATGGGTCGGGAACGATCGGTCCTCCGCGCGCACCACGGTGAAGGGGCGCCCGCCTGCTTCCTTCGGTTGAAGTCCCCACGGCAGCTTGAGCATCTCAACATCGCCGCCGTAGCGCCTTATGATGACGCGGGGCTCGTCGAGCGGGCTGTCGGAATCGAAAACTGTTGCGCCCATAGCCAAAAGAACATAACAGGAACGAAGCCGCCGCGCAATGCCGCAGAGACAGGTGAGACATGTGCAATGATTATCGGCTGATGGTGGATGTCGCCTCGATCGTGGAGGACTTCGCCGATCTCAAGATCAAGATCCGCTTCAGTGAAGGAGCGCCGAACCTCCAGGCGCGCGAGGACATCAAGATAACCGACATCGGGCCGATCATCTGCCCGGTTGACGGAGCGGTCGGCGAGGGTGACCTTGTTCAGCGCCGGTGGAGCTGGCCTGGACCGAACAAGAGGCCGGTCTACAACTTCCGCTCGGACGGTCGCGAGTTCGCCTCGAACCGCTGCCTGATACCAGCCGATGGATTTTACGAATTCACCGAACCGACAGACAAGGGCAAAAAGCGCAAGGACAAGTGGCTCTTCACCAAGCGCGACGAGCCGATCTTCTGCATCGCCGGGATTTGGCGCGACGCCGATGATGTCGGGGAAGCGCTCACCATGCTCACGATGGAACCCGGTCCCGATATCGCGCCGTATCACGATCGGCAGATCGTGATCCTGGAGCGCAAGGATTGGGCGAGCTGGCTTGATCCGTCGGTATCCGCCAAATCGCTGATCAAGCCGCTTCAGCCGGGGACGCTGCTCGTGGAGCAGGTCGGGTGAAGCGAGGCGGTGCGCTGCTGAATGCGGCCGCGACACGGGCGTAGGCATTTTAGACGTACGAAGCCTGTCGACGCCGCAGCTAAACATCGTGACGGTTTCATCATTGGCGAGCAACCGACGCTTAGCCGCTCCTGGGGCTGCTTCGTTCGTCAGGCATTGAACGGCCGCGAGGCGCTGACTTTTGCGAGAGCTCGATCCAGACCGGCGCGTGATCGCTGCTCTTTTCCCAGCCGCGCACTTCGCCGTCGACCTGGGCATCGATCAGCCGCTTCCTGAGCGACGGGCTCACGAGAAGGTGGTCGATGCGCAGGCCTGCGTTGCGGCCGAAGGCGTTGCGGAAATAATCCCAGAACGTGTAGATCTTCTCGCCGGGATGACGCGCGCGCAGTGCGTCGGTCCAGCCTTGTTTGAGCAGCGTCGCGTAAGCGGCGCGCGCCTCGGGCGCGAACAGAGCATCGTCCAGCCAGCGCTCGGGCTTGTAGACATCGAGTTCGGTCGGCATGACGTTGAAATCGCCTGCCAGCACCACCGGCTGTCTGGACGCCACGAGTTCGGCTGCGTGGTCGATGAGGCGGTCGAACCAACGCAGCTTGTAGTCGAATTTCGGGCCTGGCCTTGGATTGCCATTGGGAAGATAAAGGCATCCGATCAGGATGCCATTGACTGCTGCTTCGATGTAGCGGCTATGGCTGTCATCGGGGTCGCCGGGGAGGCCGCGCCGCGTTTCGTGGATGTTGCCGACCCGGCTCAGGATCGCGACGCCGTTCCAGCTTTTCTGGCCATGCCAGACCACGTCATAGCCGAGGTCGCGGATCGGCCCTTCCGGGAACTTCTCCTGCGGCGCCTTGAGTTCCTGGAGACAGGCAATGTCCGGCGCTGCCTCTTTAAGCCAGCGCAGCAGCACCGGCAGGCGGCCATTGACGCCGTTGACGTTGTAGGTGGCGATCCTCATGGCTTCATGAGGTCCGGCAGGAACTGATCGGCCCGGCCCCAGTCCGCGAGGGCCTTCGATGCGGCGCGCTTCTTCAACTCGGGCGCGTCGCCGACATGAAAATGCGAGGGCGCATCGATCGTCTTCATCTCCGCCCAGGTGACAGGTGCTGCGACCGGGGCGCCCGGCCGCGACCTGGCGCTATAAGGCATGATCGCCGTGGCGCCGCGCTGGTTGCGCAGGTAGTCGACGAAAATCCGCCCCTTGCGTTTGGCCTTCGACATCACCGCCGTGAAGTGGCTGGGGTCGCTATGCGCGACCGCCTGAGCAAGCCCGGAGGCGAAGGCCTTTACCTCCGGCCATTCGGCTCGCGGCGTGAGCGGGGCGATCACATGCACGCCCTTGCCGCCCGTCAGCATCGGGAAGGTGGTCAAGCCGATGGATTTCAGAATATCCCGGAACTGGAATGCAGCAGCGCGGACCGCCTCGAAATCCAGTCCCTCGTCGGGGTCGAGGTCGAACACGAGGCGGTCGGCCTTCTCGACGTCTTCGATACGCGCTCCCCATCCGTGGAACTCGATCGTTCCCATCTGGACACAGGTTAGAAGCCCCTCGGCATCGTCGACGTAAAGATAGGGCTCCTCATGGCCGTCCTTTTCAGTGATCCCCACGTGATGGACCTTGTCGCCGAAGCTGCCCGCGTCATGCTTCTGAAAAAAACATTTCTTCGCCCGCCCCTGCGGGCAGCGGACCAGGCTGATCGGTCTGCTGGCGGCCCAGGGAAGCATGATCGCGGCGACGTCGGAATAATGATCGGCAAGCTCGCCCTTGGTGATGTTGGATTCGGGGTAGATCACGCGGCCGCGATTGCTGATCGCGACCGCGCTTGTCGCCGGCGGCGGCAGGGTCGCCGTGCGGTGTTCCGTCTCGAGCACGACCGCTTCCGGCTTCTTGTCGTCGCGCAGGCCGAGATAGCTTGGATGGCGCAGTGTCCCTTCATTGGTCATCTCGGTGAAGGCGATTTCGGCGACAAGCCTGGGACGCAGCCAGTGCGCGCCGCGGACCTCCGCACGCGGCGCCTCGACCGTTGCCGCCTTCTGCTCCAGCGGCGCCATGGTCTGCATGAGCCGGGCCATCCCGGCGGCATCGAAACCGGTCCCGACCTTGCCGGCGTAGCGCAGCTTTCCGCCGTCATGGACGCCGAGGATTAGCGATCGAAACGCGCGATCCTTGTCTGACGGCGTCCAGCCGACGAGCACGAATTCCTGACGCTTGATGCACTTGATCTTCAGCCAGCTTCCATCGCGGGCGCCGACATAGGCCGAATCCGCGAGCTTCGAGATCACCCCCTCCAGGCCGGCGTCGCAGAAGCGGTTCAGCAACTCTTCCCCGCGGCCCTGGATATGATCGGAGTAGCGCAGGACGGGGTGCTTCGCCGGCAGGATTTTCTCCAGTTTCTGCTTGCGCTGCAGGAGCGGCAACCTTGTCAGGTCTTCCCCGTCGAGCTGGAGCAGGTCGAAGGCATAAAAATCGATGCTCGCGGGAGCGCCCTTCAATGCGTTCTGCAGCGCCTGGAAGCTGGATCGGCCCTCCGCATCCATGACCACCGCCTCTCCGTCGATCAGGGCGGAGCGAACCTTGAGCTTGCGCGCCTCCGCCAAAATGGACGGAAAACGGCCGGACCAGTCCAGGCCGGAGCGCGTATAGGCGCGCGCCTCGCCACCGCCCACGGCGACGAGAATGCGGTAGCCATCATATTTCATTTCGTGGATCCAGCGGTCGCCAGGAGGAACCGTGTCCACCAGTTTTGCAAGCTGGAGCGGCCGGAACGCGGGCGGCGCGAGTTTGGCTGCGCCGCGCGAGGCTGGCTTCGCAAGGGGCGTTGAAGATCCTCGGGTGCTGGGGCGACGCAAAGCTGACTTGCTCACCTGACCTCACTCAAACACAACCCAACTGCCCGATGCGCCATTCGTAGTCCGCGGCCTATTTCTTCAGCTTCTCCGCGGCGGCATTGAGCTTGTCGCGGTCGTTGCCGACCCGCTTGATCAGGGCTTCGGCCTGCTCTCTGCTGATGCCGTGCTTGCGGGCGAAATAATTGACCTCGTAGCCTTCACCGCCGGAGACCTGCCGACGGTCTGCGGCGCCTCGCTTCGATTTGTCGTCTGCCATTATCGTCTCCTGTTCGATCGCCGCCCGGTCACGACGTTCGACTTCTAACGCTTTGGGTCGTCTTGCGATCCTGAGCCGGGCAAGAAATTCGGCGTTTCACCTGAAATCCCGGGGCTTGACCTTGATGTTGTCGATGTGGAGGTCGGGTATGTAGATATCGCGGCTGCGCAGCCCCTTGGGCGGCAGCTCGCGCGGATCGGGTCCCGAGCCGCCATTGCGCACCTGGTCGCCGCGGCCGTGCGGCACGGGAAAGCTGCCCTCCCGTTCGCCGACGCTGGCGAGCTCGGCTGACAGATCGCTGATCTTGCGAGCCACGAGGTGGACCACTTCGCCCTCGCGCTGGATCCGGCCCTTTACGGCGATCATGCCCGCCGACAGAACGGTCCGCCTGTGCTGCTCGAACACTTTCGGCCAGACGACGAGGTTCGCGATCCCGGTCTCGTCCTCAAGGGTGATGAACATGACGCCCTTGGCCGAGCCCGGGCGCTGCCTGACGAGCACTATGCCTGCCGTTTCCAGCCAGCGGCCATCGCGCGTCTCCATCGCCTCGGCGCAGGAGACAATGCGGCGACGGCGAAGGTGGTCGCGCAGGAAAGAGATCGGATGGCTGCGCAGCGTCAGGCCGATATGGCGGTAGTCTTCCACGACCTCGCCGCCGGCCGTCATCGGCCGAAGCGCCACCGCCGGTTCGTGGATCTCCGGCACCTGCTCCGCTTCACGGGCCGATGCAGCCGCGAACAGGGGCAAGGGCTCGTCGCGCAGCGCCTTGATCGCCCAAAGCGCCTCGCGACGCGGAAGACCAAGTCCTGGCCGGAACGCGTCCGCCTCGGCGAGCTGGACAAGTGCTGCCTGCGGCACGCCGGCGCGCCGCCACAGATCGTCGACCGAGGCGAAGGGCTGGTCGGAGCGCGTGGCGATGATCGTGCTTGCATGGGCATTTGCGAGGCCGCGCACCATGCGCAAGCCCAGCCGGACGGCGAAATGTCCGCCATCGGAAATAGGCTCCAGCGTGCAGTCCCAGCGCGAGGCGTTGACGCAAGCCGGCCGGATCTCGATCCCGTGCGCGGCGGCGTCGCGTACGATCTGCGCCGGCGCGTAGAAGCCCATCGGCTGGCTGTTCAACAGCGCCGCGCAGAAGACATCCGGGTGCCAGCATTTGAGCCAGGCCGAGGCATAGGCGATCAGCGCGAAGGAAGCGGCGTGGCTTTCCGGAAAACCGTAGGAGCCGAAGCCTTCGAGCTGTTTGAAGGTCTGCTCGGCGAAGGCGCGCTCATAGCCATTGTCCATCATCCCGTCGATCAGCTTCGTCTTGAACGACGAAACGCCGCCGGTGAACTTGAAGGTGGCCATCGATTTGCGAAGCATGTCCGCTTCGCCCGGCGTGAAGCCCGCGCATTCGATGGCAACCCGCATCGCCTGCTCCTGGAACAGCGGCACGCCGAGCGTCTTGCCGAGCACCTTCTCGAGCTCCGGCCTTGGGTAGTGCACCGGCTCGATGCCTTCCCGGCGGCGCAGATAGGGGTGGACCATGTCACCCTGGATCGGCCCGGGGCGCACGATCGCGACCTGCACCACGAGATCGTAAAAAGTCCTTGGCTTCAGCCGCGGCAGCATCGACATCTGCGCCCGGCTCTCGATCTGGAAGGTGCCGAGCGTATCGGCTTTCCTGATCATGGCGTAGGTGCGCGGATCCTCCGCCGGTATGGTGGCAAGGTCGAGGCGTATGTCCTTGCACTCTGCGAGGAGATCGAGGCCTTTCTTCATGCAGGTCAGCATGCCGAGCGCCAGCACGTCGACCTTCATGAATTTGAGCGCGTCGATGTCGTCCTTGTCCCATTCGATCACCTGACGATCCTTCATGCTTGCCGGCTCGATCGGCACCAGATCGTCGAGACGGTCATGGGTGAGCACGAAGCCGCCCGGGTGCTGGCTGAGGTGACGCGGCGCGCCCATCAGCTGACGCGCCAGGTCGAGCGTCAGTCGCAGCCGGCGATCGGCAAGGTTGAGATTGAGTTCCTCGACATGCCGCTCCTCGACGCCCTCTTCGGACCAGCCCCAGACCTGGCCGGAGAGCGTGCGGATGAGGTCCTCCGGCAGGCCGAGCGCCTTGCCGACGTCGCGCAGCGCGCCCTTGGTGCGGTAGCGCACCACCGTCGAACACAACGCCGCGTGGTCGCGTCCATAGGTGTCGAACACCCACTGCATGACGATCTCGCGCCGCTCATGCTCGAAATCGACGTCGATGTCGGGCGGCTCGCGACGCTCCTCGGAGACGAAACGCTCGAACAGAAGATCGTTGCGGCCGGGATCGATCGAGGTGATGCCGAGCACGTAGCAGACCGCCGAATTGGCGGCGGAGCCGCGGCCCTGGCAAAGAATGTCCTTCGAGCGCGCGAAGCGCACGATCGAATTCACGGTCAGGAAATAGGGTGCATAACCGAGCTTCTCGATCAGCCGCAATTCGTGACGCAGCGAGCGGGCGACACTGTCCGGCATGCCTTCCGGGTAGCGCGTCGCGGCGCCCTGCCATGTCAGCTTTTCGAGCGCCTGCTGCGGTGTCAGCGAAGGATCGTCGCGCTCCTCCGGATATTGGTAGGCTAGCTCGCCGAGAGAGAACCGGCAGCGGTCGGCGATCTCGATCGTGCGCGCCAGCGCTTCCGGGTAGCGTGCAAAAAGCCGGTGCATTTCCTGAGGCGGCTTGAGGTACCGGTCGGCATGCCGCTCGCGGCGCTCGCCGAGCGCGTCGATGGTGACATTGTGCCGGATCGCGGTCACGACGTCCTGCAGCATGCGGCGGCCCGGCTCATGGAAGAGCACGTCGTTGGTGACGACGCACGGCACCTTCATCTTCCAGGCAAGCATGGCCAGCTCGTGGATGCGAAGCTGGTCGTTGGGCCGGCGCCTGAGCGTCAGCGCCATGTAGGCGCGGTCGCCGAATGCCTCGCGTAGATGTCTCAGGCGCAGCGCCAGGATCTCATCGGCCATGTCGGGCAGGAGCACGGCGATGAGGCCGTCGCCATAGGCAACGACATCGCTCCATTCGAGATGGCATTTCGCCTTTCCGGCCCGGGCCTTGCCGAGCGAGAGCAGCCGGCAGAGCCGGGAATAGGCGTCACGGTCGGTCGGGTAGGCGAGCAGCGACGTGCCATCGGTGAGGTCGAGGCGGCAACCGACGATGAGGCGCACGCTCGTTGTCCTGGCCGCCTCGTGGGCGCGGACGATGCCGGCGAGGCTGTTGCGGTCGACGACGGCGAGCGCCTCGACACCGAGAAGGGCCGCCTGCGAAAACAGCTCCTCGGCAGAGGAGGCGCCGCGCAGGAAGCTGAAATGCGAGGTGACCTGCAGCTCGGCATAACGCGCCTCGTTCATCCGAACACCCCGTGCAGGAACCACCGGTGCGTGCCCGTCGCGGCATCCTCGCCGTCGCCGGCGCGGTAGAGCCAGTAGCGCTCGCCGGCGTCGTCCTCGACCCGGAAATAATCGCGCACCGCCATCACCTCGGCGTCGCGCTTCCACCATTCGCCGAAGACCCGCTCCGGACCGTCCGCGCGCTTCACGCGCCGGCGCACTCCGCGCCAGGTGAAGGACACCGGCGGATGGTCGGGCAACAGCGCCACCGTCTCGACCGGGTCCGGCTGCGGCAGCAGGCGGGCTGGCCGCGGCCAATGGCTGGGCCAGCCCGCGCCGGTGTCGGCCGCCATCGCCGGGATCTTGCTGACCGAACGCTCCGGCACGTCGCTGGCGACGGGCGCAAGCCGGTAGACGGCGCGCTCGCCGACGCGGTTCATCAGCGTATCGATGAGGTCGGACACGTCCGGCACGGTTTCCTCGACGAGGGAGCTCACGACCTGGCTGCGCTCCAGGGGTTCGGCCGCCGTCGCCGCCAGGATCATCATCTCGATACCGAAACCCGGCGCGATGGTCTCGACCTTGTCGCAAAGCAGCCGGCTGAGCCGTTTGGCGTCCCGGACGGGCATCGCCATGCCGACACGGACCGCCTGAGCCTGACTGTCGACGCGATGGCAGATCAGATCGAGCCGGCGCGCGCCGAGGCCGCGCTGCTCCATTACCTTGCAGAGCTGGGCGACGAGCTTGCCGATGTAGTGCGCAATTGTCTCGGCCGCGCCGATCGGCTCGGCGAAGGCACGGCGGACTTCGACGATGTCCGGCGGGCGGACAGGGTCGATAGGTTCGGCTGTATCGCCAAGAGCCTGGCCGATGCGGCGGCCGATCTCCGGGCCGAAGCGCAGGGCAAGCGGTGCGCGCGGCTGTTTCAGGAGATCGCCGATCCGTTGGAAGCCGAGCATGCGCAGTTCGGCCGCCGTCCATGGCGCGATCCGCAGCGCCTCGAGCGCAAGTGGTTCCAGAATGGATGGGCCGTGGGCGGGTGGCGCGATGAACATGTGTTGGCCGCCATACCGGGCCAGCGCATGCGCCGCGCCCCAGCTGTCCGCGATCGCCGCGCGCGCGACGATGCCGGACATCGCCAGACGCCCGACCATGCCCTCGAGCATGGCGGCCTCGCCGCCACGGAGATGGTCGGCGCCCGTTGTGTCGATGACGATCCCGTCGGGCGGATCGGGCGCCACGATCGGCGCAAATCGAAGCATCCAGACGGCGAGCCGCTCGAGCGCTTCGGCACCCGCTTCTTGGTCGGCGTCCTCGATCGCAAGGCCCGGCACCAGCACCTGCGCCTTCGTCACGGGCATGCCGGCGCGCAGGCCGGCGGCGAGTGCTGCGGCATCGGCCGCGAGCACCACGCGCCTGTTCTTGTCGCGACCGACCAGGACGAGCGGGGCCTCAGCCGGCGGCGCTGCGTTGCCGGCCTTGCGCCGCGCCCTGTCGGTCGGCCAGGTCGGCAGGAACAGCGAGACGACCCGTGCCATCGCACGCCTCCAATTCGAAATCGGCACTGTCACCCGCGCGGGCGCGGATCAATTCGATGAGCCATCGGTGCCGGCCGACACCCGGCACAGGCAGCGGCGCCGAGGGCAGGACCGAGATGCGCCAGCGGGTCATGGCTGCCGTCGGCTGGCCGAAATCGGCCGCCTCCGTCTGCCGTCGCCATCTCCGCAGCGCGATCCCGATCGTGTGGGCTTCTTCGGCGGCGAGTTGCAGCCGCCGCGAGGCCGTCATGGTCAGCCGCGCGACTTCACCGACAACCGCGCCGAGGCCGCCATGCCGGATGCCTTCCTCCATGCAGGCTAGGATCGTCTTGTCGTCGCCGGCTTCGACATAGATGACGCGATCCGCTTTCAGGCCGGCCTGCGCCAGCGCCGGAGCGAACAGGTCGGGCCGCGTGATGCACCACAAGACCTTGCCGCGCGTGCGCGCCGCCACACCGCCGGCGAACAGCGCCGCGGCCGCGCCATCGATCGCGCCGTTTCCGCCGCCCGCGATTTCATGCAGCGCGCCAAGCGCCAGTCCTCCGCCCGGAAGCCGTGCATCCAGCTCGGCGATCCCGAAAGGAAGCACCGACCTGGCGCGTCGGCGCCGGCCCTCGATCTTTTCGATCCGTGCGCGCAAGTCGTCTATGGCGGGCTCCGGCCGCAAGATGGTCGTTGACCTCCGTGAAAGCGTATATAAGCATGTTCTCTCTTTGTTCTACGATTGAGCGGTGTGAGTCAAGTGGGCTGGTCCTAGTTCCAACTGGCCGACGGGTGGACGGCTTTTTCATTGCCTGCAAGCGGCCATCATCGGCATTTGGCGCTGGTGTGCTCGACGAGGTCCGTGGCTCAGCGCTCGACAAATAGAGCCATCGGTACGCTGGCGAGGTGGTGCTCGGAACTGGACATTAACAGGAGCCGATTCACGGTGTTGTCTTGGATGCCTCCAGCGGGCCAAAGGCACGATATCCGAGCCTTAGGCAGGTGAGTTGCGGACCTCTTTTTGGCTGAAGCCGTTGAGGCTCGGATGCGCTCAAATTCAGCATTGAGGCTGGCTTCGAAATTCGGCTTTGAATCCCTCGTTGAAAGCGTCGAAAGATACTTTAAGATCTTCCGCATGATGTTTGGATAAGCTCCAAATATCCCGCGCTCGGCTAGGGCGCTGATATCCTGGACATCGTAAGGAAACGCAAAATCGGCCTGCTCCATGCTAGCGCGGAGCTGGGCCAGCGGCGGTGCGCCCAACCAGCCCCGTTGAGCGGCCACCATAAGTTCGCGCCAGCGAAACACGCTGTCGGTGACGATGCATGAGCCAGTGGCCTGTGCGAGATACATCGTTATCTCAAAGTTTGGTGCAATTTTAAATGGCGTGAGTTGTCCGCCATCCTGTGCACCGTCGAGCGAGCCCTCTTGTGACACGGCAAGTGGGTCTTGTTGACGAAGCTGATCGAAGGCATCGAGAACAGCCTCGACATCCACTTCTTTTAGCGTGGGAGAGTCCCGGAGAACTTGGTGCCGAAGCGCTTCGCGTGGCAAAAGCAACATCGCCCGTTTGTGCTCTTCCTTCATCATCTCAATGAACCCAGCTTCTTCGTCTGGATCGACTTTCAACCCCCTCGAGCGGACCTGGGCCATTTCGAACATCTGATCGCGCAGATGGAAATCGAAATTGCAGGGATCTGGAAACAGTGTGACGAGACCCCTTTCCACAAGGGGCATCATCATCGTGAATAAGGCGACCGACTTAAGAAACTCCTGCCTATACATCCCGGGATGCTCGAGCGGACTAAAGCTCTTGTTGACTGTCCCCGGATGGATGAAGGGATGCTCAATCAGCAGTTCGTCAAAATAGAGTGACAAGCCGAGCGCGCACTTCGGAATAGCTGAGGGGTGCAAAAGCCCTGTATAAATCGCGCGCGCCGTACCGTCCGGCTTTGGCAACATCGCCAGTAAGTTCGTATCCCGGGGCCACAAGGCGTCGTAGAGCCCATAGGCGTCTCTAATCTTTTCATCAGTGATTTCCCGGCGAACCGTCACCCAATCCCGGTCTGGCGTGATCCCGAGAATCTCGGAGATGCCGGTGAACAGCATCAAATTGCGCTCGCGAATGCTACGCTCCACCCATGTTGGGCGAAGGGCAACTGGTTTGGACTCGCAGCAAAAGCCGAATGTGCGCCCGGATCCGCAACCGCAGAGGGCGCGATGGTGAGGCGGCTTCGATGGAGGCTCTTTTTTTAGAAACTCGCGCTCCTTTTCCCTTCGGCCAAACGCGTCCTGATAGTAAACTCCTCCGCCTTCGAAGGTGGCGTACATCTCGCCGCCAAAGTGCCAAAGTCCATTCTTGGGCGGGAGGAAGACATTGCGCAGTTCGGGCCAAGGCTCCGTCGACGACATATCCGGGTGGAGCCATTCCTCTTTGCCGGCAGCAATGTACCGCTTCGCCCGCGCCTTGAGCACGCGGTTGATTCAAATAACCTCGTCGCTCGTCAGCTTTCGGGTGCGGATTAAGGCGTCAGTGCGCACGATCGAGTTGCGATAATTTCCCGCAAACGTACGCTTTTCGAGCGGATTAGCCGAATGGTCTTCCGCGTATTCGAGATTGGTGAGGATGAGGCAAAAATCGCGGTTCAGGGGAAAGATAGTCTGCGAGCCTTTCGACGCGATCGAGGGTTCGTTCGGATAGGAGTTGGCGCCCGGAGGGACCGCATAGTTGTAGATGGTGACCGGGTGATCGCTCACGATGAATTTGACGTCAGCATCCTGGGCCGAAACGATCTCTCGCACCCCCTCGACCCAGATCGTGCAGTGCATCATCCGGATGCCTTGCATCTCAAACATTAGGTCGTTCTGTGTCAGTCGCGGATATTGCGCGCTTAACCAGTCCAATCCTTTGGGAGTGCGGATTTTCTGGATGTCGAGGTACTCGAAGAACGTTGTGAAGTGACGACGCCACTCTCGGGCGTCCTCGCCGGCAAAGGCGCGGACCGCGTGCGCTCCGCGCGCGTCGATATCGCCGAAGAGCTTACGCTCAATCTCGTCAACCACAGACGTGCCGAAGAAGGTCGAATAAAGATCCCTCTCACAGAACGCGCGTGACGTTGGTGAAACGAATTTCGATCTCTCAGTGACCACGCGTCCATCTCGTAGCGCGTGCTGAGGTGGGCTTAGATCGAGGTACAAATAGGTGTTCCGACCCGGCTCAAAAAAACCTTCCTGGTACCATTGTGGGACGTAGTGATTGTTGCGTGTCTTCGTCATGGCTGAGTGCCGCACGTGCTTCGCAAGGCATGAATGAAGTTTGCTAGAATCGCTTTGTACAAATCATATTCAGCAACTATCACGATGCGGCCGGGGTAAGCGATCGAACATGACCGCAAAGAGGTCAGCAGCATTCGCGGTCACAGTTGCCATGCGAATTTGAATGTTCTAGGTCTGTTCTATGCGCCTGGGACCGACGAGGACAACGGACGAGTGTAATGCACAGGGGGGGAATTGCGGATAAAGCGGGCAACCGCTTCGAAGCACGCTGGCTGGCGCATCAACTGCTCGGACTGTTGGATGGCACCGTTCGAGGTGTTACCGTCGAAGCCCTCGGAGATGAGGAACAGGGATTCGAATTTTCGTTGACCCGCGCTGCCTGGGTTGAATGGCATCAGTGCAAGCGTCAGACCGCAACGGGCACTTGGTCGATCGCCGCTCTCGACGCCGCCGGCGTGCTCAGAGCCTTTCGAACCAAAACTGCGAACATGGGGGGACGTTGTCTCTTCGTGTCGAGTGATCCCTCACCGCCACTCAAACTGCTTCAGGATAAGCTGCCTGCCACACACAGTCCCGAGACATTCGAGGCAAGTCTGTCGGAGAAGGAAACGCAGCACTGGTGCATGCTCAAGGAACGATTGGCTTGCGATGCCACGGAGGCATTTCGATTCTTGCGGCAGACAGAGTTCCGCACCTTGTCCGAGGCCGATCTCGCTGAAAACCTGCGTGCGCGCATTACCTATTGGTTCAAAGGTGATCCCGACACGATCGCGGCGCAATTCCGCACTTGGCTTGAGGAAGAGCGCAACTTCAACCGGCCGCTCGTATATGAGGATGTCATTAGCTTCCTGAGCAGTGCAGGTATCGAAACCAAGCAATACGAACTCGACCGCGCACTGCCTGGTCGTATCCGCGACGCAACCGCTAGCTATCTCGGTTCCTACCCGCCGCTCGGTGCCGGCCTTTACCGCATTGAGCGTGCAGCCGTGCAGGAAGTGCTTGCCGGGTTGCGTGCAGGCGCAGGAGTCGTGCTGCTGGCCGGCGCGGCAGGGATCGGAAAATCGGCTATCCTCGCCGATGTAATTGAACAGCTCCGCGCCCAAGGCACCCTCCATCTCGCCTTCCGCGTCGATCAGGCTGGCGCCGTCGCAACGCTCGACGAACTTGGCGCGCAGACAGTCGGCACAGCGGATAATCCAGTGGTAGTTCTCGAACAGCTAGCCTCCGACAACCGCGCGGTGCTGCTCGTTGACCAGGCCGATGCAGTCAGTGAAGTTTCAGGAAGGATCGCCGAACTGCGTCGTGTTGTGCTTGAGCTGGTCCGCAAAGCCGCACAATATCCGCATGTCCAACTGATCTTCGCCTGCCGCAGCTTCGATCTCGAAAATGATCATGCATTCAGGCAGATTGCCCAAGCTAAGGGCAATCTACGGGTCGACGTGGCCCCCTTCCAACGTGCTGAAGTTGACGCGGTTCTCACCCGGCTTGGCATTCTGCACGATCCCAACAACGCACGCCTGATGGCGCTCTTGGCGCTTCCGATTGGCCTGACGCTAGCCGCCGCACTCGCGAAGAGTGGGATCAGCGACTTGCGCCGAGTAGAACATCTCTCCGAACTCTATGGCCGGTTGCTAGCTGCGCGCGATCAGGAGATCCAGCGCGACTTTCGGCCCGGCTGGAGCGTGTTTGCTCCCCTGACCGCACTCGCCGCGACAATGAGCGAGCGGCAGGAACTCTTCGCTCCGGTAGCGGCGCTGGACCCTTTCGCTGGAGCGCTTGATATCCTGCAGCGCGCTGGACTGATCGTTGCGCGCGGCCTCCGGACCGGCTTCTTGCATGAATCGCTGTTCGACTATTTGCATGCCCGACACTTTGTACAACAGCGCAAACCAATCATCGATTTCCTGCTGGCCAGCGAACAGACCTTGTTCCGACGTACTCAGACCCGACAAATCCTAGCGTTCGAGCGAGAGATTGAACTCAGCCGCTACCTTGTCGATCTAGGTGCGGTCCTGGGCGATAGGCGAGTGCGCCCGCATATCCGCGAAACGGTCGTACGCTGGCTTGCGACGATCCCCGATCCTACGATGGGGGAATGGGAGCTGGTTGCACGCTACGCTCAGCGCGATGGATTGCCGATCAAGTCGGGCAACGTCATTTACGAGCGCAAACCTTGGTTCGACCTGCTCAACAAGCACGGATTGATAGAGGACTGGCTTGCCTATGACGGGGAGGATCTAAACTGGGCACTGGGCTTCCTGAGATCGATCGCGCCGATCGCGCCCAACGAGGTATCTCAGCTGCTCTACGGCTTTCTGGATCGGCGACCAGAGCGCGTCCGCGATGTACTTGCAACGTTGCGTTTCATCGAGCCAAAATCGGATGCCAAGTGCCTCGCCGATTGTCTGATCGCCACGCTCGATCGGGCAATGCCTGATGATTGGGAAACCGAGGACGATTGGGACGACTATTACGGCTCCTGGATCAAGATCGCACCGGACGAAGCGGCACGCATTTTTGGCGCGCAACTTGGGCGCTGGTTCCGCCTCCATCCAGAGGGACATCCATTCAGGCATCGTTACGAGAATGGCGGGACGTCGTTACACTGGCTGAGCGAGCTCGCCAAGGCATCGCCCCTGGGGTTCCTTGAACAGATCCTGCCTTTTATGCGGCTTGCAATGGAACGCTCGGTCCAGGGGAATTCGAGGCCGGCCAACGATTCGATCTGGTACTGGCGACACCGGGATCAGACCGAAATGCAAACAATCGACTTATTGGACCTGGTGCGAGCCTCGTTGGCGCAAGTCGCCCAACAGGACCCGCGAGCCGCAGCTCGATTGCTCCGCGGGATAGGGCCAGAATTATATATCACAAGTTTGCATTTCTTGCTTGAGACCGTTGCGGCAAACCCGAAGGCGCTGCGAGGTTTGCTCGTCGAACAGGTCGACAATTCCGGACTTTTCAAAGCAGGCTGGCACGGTGCTGACGGGCATTCGGCCGGGCGCGCGATCGCTGCAGCAATGCCTTGGCTCACACCGGATGAGCGCAGGCGCTGCGAAAAAGCGGTTCTAGCGTTGCGGCCCGAAATCGACAGTGCGAAACGTGCCCTCGCGCGGCGGGAGCAGGCGGGCGACAAGTCTCGGCTCACACCGAAGCTCAACGACTATCCAACCTGGTGTCTCAACGATTCCGGGAAGCGTCAATGGTCGGTGCTGCGCCAGATTGGTGCGGGGTGGTTGTCACCGCATGCACGGCGGCGGTTGGCTGAACTCGACCGAAAGTTTGCTGGCCAAAAGCCGGAGCAACCTGACGGCATCCGCGGAGGCATGGTCCGCTCGCCCATCGACGGTGAACGTACCAAGCTCATGAGTGACCGGTCCTGGCTGCGCGCGATAGCCAAGTTTAGCCTGCCACTCGAGAGACGCTTCTCGGGAGAAGATGGACTGCGTGGTGGCGCCAGGGAGCTGTCGTGTGAATTGAAGGAGCGCGCGAAGGAGGCGCCGGAGCGTTTCCTAACGTTGCTCGGTCGGTTTCCCGAGGGTTCGCACGAGGACTTTACCTGGGGCATCACTGCCGGCATTGCGGAAACTAAGCCCGACGCCGATTTGATCGAAAGGGTGCTCATTGCCCTGGATACAAATCCTGCCGCGAAATCGGACGACCGCGCCTTGATCTGGATGATCCGGGCGTGCAAAGGGCCGCTCGGTCCGCTTGCTGAAGCTTTGGTGCTGAACATTGCGACGAAACCTGATGATAGCACTGGAATTGTCGACATAAACCGCGGCGAGCGAGCAAAGGAGCCCGACTGGAAGAAGGCCTTTACCTTTGGTGGCGAACTTCGCGCCAAGGCGATCAACTCGGCACGCGGGTCCGCCCTCGACATCCTTGGAAGCATCTGCTGGCACTCGAAAGAAAAGTTCGAGAAATACCGCTCAACGGCGGACGGGATCGTCGGCGCCCCCGCAGCTCCACATGTGCAGTCTGCGCTGACGGGTTTGTTGATGTGTGCACTCAAACATGAAGGTAAGCAAGCCATCGATTGGGTGCTCCGCGTTGCGCGCACCTGTCCCGAAGCTCTGTATTCCAACGATGGTCAGCAGATCCTGAACTGGGTCGCCGAACTCGAAATCGAAGGCTTCGCGCAACTGATCAACGTTTATCTGATTAACAAGGACCCGCTCGCTAGAGGATTTGGCGCGCTAGCCATCTTCCGGCGATGCCTCGATGATCGAGACTGGTTGTCATTCGCCGAAAATTTGATTGTGGCCGATGCTGAGCATCGCTGTGCAGCAGCTGCGGTAGCCGCTGCCAATTTCGAATCCGCCCGCTTCGGTACGCCTTGCACCGATTGGTTGATTCGGTTTTTCGACGATGACGAGGCAGCGGTACGACACGAGGCATTTGACTGTTTTCGGCGCATGGAGACTGAAGATATCTCAGCTCATGCTGAGGTGTTTAACGCTTATGCGGCATCCAAGTATTTCGAGAGCGAGCGAACCTATTTCCTGCATCGACTTGAACGTGTGCCTCCTGGTCTTGACGATCTCGTGCTCAACCTCCTTGAAGAAACGGTCAGGAAGAGGAATGATTCTGGTCGGGATCCTCGGGCATATGAAATGCAGGAAGTCGGCGAACTGGCGCTTAAGCTCTATGCTTCAAATAGCGAAGATCCAATTCGGCGTACCCGCGCGCTCGACCTGATCGACCAATTGGTTGAGCGCGGTCTCATGGGGGTACAGAAGCTCGAAGCCGTCTAACCTTGAGTTAAAGCTCAGGCAATCCGTGACTTTCGGCTTCAGCTTTAGCGTCCTCACGCTCGACAGCTGACGGCTGCTCACGGCTTCCAAATGAGACGTCAGCTATATTACGGCCCGTTCAATGGCAGAGGCGGCTATTTGGAGGGTGCGTCTGGAGCATCTTCGATAACGGCCAGAAGCGGCGCTACCCAGTCATGCTCCCGAGGCCGATACCATCCGCGATCGCCAGATGCATCCAGGCTCTGATGCAGCACATGTCAGGCGCGGTAACATCAGCACGGGCGAAACGCCCGACACCATCGCTTTTACTCGCAGATGATCCCATCGTCTCCGTTTTCCATTTGACGGAGCGCACCAGCGACCTCTCGAACGGGCTGATCTGGCCGAAGGACGGCTGAAGCCTCGACCGCCTATGCCGCAATGGCGCGTCGCGCGTTTCTTCCCCTGAGCGAAGCCCATTCCTCGCGCAAACAAGAAACGCGCGCCTGCGCCATCCTGCGCTTTGCTGCGGTCGCAAGCGATGCAGCGGCGATCGCCTTCGGCCTCACGATCGCCATCGAGGCCGCATGGTGCGGGCTCGGAAACGAAAACGGAGACTGAAAATGGCCACTATCGGCACCTTCAAGAAGACCAATGCGAACGAGTTCACCGGCGAGATCATCACCCTCAGCGTCCAGGCCAAGGGCGTGCGCATCATTCCCGACACCCGGGCCAGCGGCGAGAACGCTCCAAGCCACCGCGTGGTGGTCGGCAAGGCCGAAATCGGCGCCGCCTGGTCCAAGCGCTCCAACGAGGGCCGCGACTATCTCGGGCTCAAGCTGGACGACCCGAGCTTCAGCGCTCCGATCTACGCCAACCTCTTCGCCGACGAGGAAGGCGAGGGCCACAGCCTCATCTGGTCCCGCCCCAACCGCCGCAACGGCGAGTAACAGGTAGCAAGCCCGTTCGGCTTCGGCCGGACGGGCTTCCGCGCCCGGTAACGGGCTTCAGCGGGAAGCCGGGATCAACTGCTCTTTCGCAACAGAATTCCATTGTCGGGCAGTACTTCAATTCCAGCCTTCTCGAGTGCATTCATAATCGCTAATATATTGTTCGCGATCGGAATCCGGGCCCCGCGTTCGAAATCAGCGATTGTCTGCCGTGCGACGTTTGCCGCACGGGCCAAATCATCTTGGCTCCATCCCAACATTGCACGCGCGCCGCGACACTGTTCGGGGCTGAAATTCGCAGCCCTTTCGGCAATATTATGATTGACGTCAATCAATTTGTATATTATCCCTGCCCGCACTAGCGGTCGAAGAGGGTGCGCCAACACCCTTTTCGACCTGACCAATGCCAAGCTGTGTGGGAGCTCGGATCATGGCTGATTCCGACAATACCACGACTTTGCCTTCCGTCACGCTTGGACGGGAGATGCAATCCCCGTTGACCAAAGAGCGTGCCGGCCCTTCAGCCGAAGCTCCGTCGTCACCCGATCCCGCACTTCTCCTGTCCCTTGCCTGGATCGACGCCCATGTTGAGATGCTGGCTTCCTGCGTCCGCCAGCAGCAAGAGGAGGGGAGGCAGTTGGAGCGCGGCGCATTTTTGCCCACCGGCGCTCTTATTGGGCGCGGGCAGGGGGCTAGCGCCGATTGCGACGATCTCGATGGCCAGAAAGAGGATGTAGCGGACAAGGCCGACGCCCTGTTGGCTGAGATTGCCGCGACGCCGGCACAATCGTTGGCGGGTGTGATCGCCAAGCTTGCGGTCGTGGTTCGCGAAGCGAAGGACAACACCGATCTTTTCGAATTTCCGCTTCCGCAGATCCACTCTGCATTGGCCGACCTGCGGCGTCTTGCACAGGACGCGACATGCGATCAGCCGGGCGGCTGGCCCGCCGGCGACCAATCGATCGGCTCGCTGTTCGAGCAGCCCGCCTCGTCCTTCGCGGCCTGGCGCGCCTTCAGAGCGTGGAGCCAAGGCGATGAGGAGGCCTATCGCAGCTGGACAGAGACGTTCAAGACACTGCAATGCGCGAGCCAGTAGGGATCGCAAACGTTACGCGGGGCTCCTCGAGCGTTCTGTGAGCGGCGGACCGACCTTCACGTTACAAGATGTCCGAGCAATGGATGCACCCGCCCGTTCCCGCTGTCACGGCCCTCTGTTCTCCCTTTGGCGTAGGTCTTCCGGAAACGTGGAACCAATTGTCGACGAACAGATTCTCTTGCGGAGTGAATGCCTGAATCCAGCAAGGGAGCGCGTCATGGGAAGCACATCGGACAAGGTTAAGGGCAACGCCAACGAAGTCGCCGGAAAGGCGCGCCAAGCCGTCGGCAAGGCCGTGGACAATCACGAGGAACAGGCCAAGGGCAAGGTTCAGGAAACCAAGGGTAAGGCACAGGTCGCCAAGGGCCAGGTCAAGGACGCGGTGAAGAACGTCGTCGACAAGGCCTGATTGTCAAGTATTCAACCATGAACAAGCCCGCGGCGACGCGGGCTTTTCCTTTGGGGCAGCGAAATGCGGGATCGAGATATTGGCGGCATCGGTTGTTCGCGTTGCTGCCCACAAGCGCCCGGGCTCAAACGTCGGACGACCCGGCCGCTTGCAAATCGACGGGTCTGCTGGCGCTGCAGGAGAAGTCCATGGACATCAGCGATCTCGTGATTGACATTGAGAGCGGCGCGGTCAGCAAGGCCGATGCCAGAGTGGAAGATGTGCCAGTCAGGACGGCGATCCTGCGCGAGGCGTATATCGCCCGCAGTCGCAAGACCGGAGCGCCTGATCGCTTCGTCTGCCTGCTCGGCGAGAAGCGCCAGGTGCTGTCGACCTTCTTCACCGCCCAGTGAGGCGATCACGAAGCGGGATATGCTCGCTCAAGCGGCCCTTCATTTGTCGTCCTTGTAGACTTTCGCAGCCTCGTCGATCTTGCGCCAGTCGTTACCGTGACGGCGCACCAGCTCTCGCGCTTGGGCCGGTGAAATGTCATGCACTTCAACGACGTGTTTGACCTCGGCGTCCTCACCCTTCAGCGGTCGACTGCGGATCCTTTTCGACGCACGCGCCGCCGATCGGTTGCGCGCTGTTGCTACGCCGGCCCGCTGGTCTTCTGTCCCACTTGAGGGGATATCCGCCGGCGTTGTCAGCAAAGGGCCGCCAACCGTTAACGTCACGCCGGCCGATTCGAAGGCTTTGCGGACCGCCACAATCCTTCCAGCGCGGAGGATGCGCCTCCCGCTCTCAAAGTCGCGGATCGTGGCTTCGCTGAGATTGGACTTCGCAGCCAGGCGGACCTGAGACCAATCGAGCAGCGCGCGAGCAGTCCGGCAATAGGCTGGGGTGAACTCCCGCCGGTTGGCATCCTCGGCTTCTCCGGTTTCGTGTGGCTCCGTCATGCGAAGGTGAACATTCAGCGAGGCTAAAATGTTCCGAAACACGGCAAAGGCTGAACGGCTTTCCAGGCAAGCCGCCCAGCAGCATATGCATCGCAATACTTCTCGCTTGATCGCTTGCCGCCGGGTTCTCTCCTCGTCCGTTCGTCAATGACGGAATCCAAGGATTTCGCTCAACGCCGCATCTCCCTATCAAATCCTTGAGAAGGGAAGGATGTGGATGAAGCCGGATACATCGCAGTGGCGGGACCCACAGGCATATGCATTCATCAAAGGCGCGGCGGCCGATGAGATTGCCTGGGAGTTCCTGCGCCGCAATCCGCGGTATCAGCAGGACTTCGCAACCTCCCGCTCAGCTAAGGCGATGCGCGCATTACGCAAGCGCTGGGGTTTGCAGTTTCGCCGCCCGGCCTGACCAATCCGCGGTCGAGCAGCCCGTCTATTGGGCGCCTCAGATCAACCCTGCGGTCGTCAACCTTGTCGAGGTTCCGCCCGAACTGCGAACGGGGAGCAGCGTCTCCGGCGTCCCGCCGGCCGCGGGCCGACGTGACGAAGTCGGTCTTCACATGCGCTCTTCGCCGGGCGGCACGCAACTGGCGCTTCTCGGCGACACCCAGCCAGGTGAACCGCTCGCCGCCATCATACCGCTGGACGACATGGCGCACGACCGGCTGCAAGCCATCGAGCGGTTCATCCGCTCGATCCACAGGCAGCACCTTCCCGACACGCGGTTGACCGCGGCCCAGCGCCGGCGCCTTGGGCACATGCTGCGATGCCTCGATGGCCGGGAAGAGCAGGCATCCCATTTCGAAGTCGCGACCGCGTTGTTCGGTCGGCGACTGGTCAGCGCCGCCGACTGGCACGACTCGGCTTTTCGCTATCAGACCCAACGTCTCGTACGCGACGGCCTCAAGATGGTCGAGTGCGGCTATCGACAATTACTGCGCGCGCGACGGCGCCATTCCTGATAGGGGGCGTGACGCCTGGTTTATTTAACGCGTTGTGTGCAAGCCCAGGGTTACGATCATGAATTGAATGGCTTTTTTGCGCCGCCTTGCGGCCGTTGAGATCAGCTCTGCTGCTCACCTAAGCCGACGGTGCCAGGGCAGGGCTCCTTCGTTGAGGTCCTGACCCGAAGCAGCCAGAGCCAGCGACGAACTTGGGCATCACCATCTTCGGGCAATGATCTCGACCGGTGCAATCTGGCCCGCTGAAATACTTTCGACCATGTTTCGGACCATCTGCGGCCGCCGCGCTCCCATGAGCGTCTGGATCCCCAGTACTGCCTGCCCTGTGGCCGCCTGGGCGCGCTGCCGCGCGAAATGGTCAAGCGCGACATCGCGCCGCTCGCGTTCCGACAAGATCTCGAAACCTGCCGCGGAAAGCGCGTCGCGGTAGTCCTCTGGCGGGGCGATCGCGTTGGTATCTGCCGTACTTGCCCATGGCAGCGGATAAGACAACTCGCCAGCTCCGGTGCGCATGACGTCGAAGACACCGAAACGCGCACCCGCGCGCAGGACCCGCGCAACCTCTGAAAATAGCGCGCCTTTGTCGGCAATGTTCATTCCAACGTGCAGCATGTAAGCGGCGGTGAACGATCCATCTGCGAAGGGGAGCGCCAAAGCATCGCCTTGCCGCAACCAGACGCGCTCCTCGAGATGCCGCCAACTGGAGAGCACATTGCCGGCTTCGACGTAGTCGCGAGTGAGATCGATGCCGTTCACATGGCAGCCGTAGCGCGCAGCGATCTGCCGCGCCGGTCCACCTAGGCCGCAGCCGATGTCGAGCACTCGATCCGTGGCAGTGAGCGCAAGTTGCGCTGCCAACTCTCCCGTGGCGGCGCGGCCGCCAATGTGAAACTCGTCCACCGGCGAGAGGTCCTCGGCCGTGACCGTGCTTTCGGTCTTCCCCATGGCGGCAAGAGCGTCACGAATATCTGCGATCAGGGTGCCTCGCGCGTAGTGCTCAGCAATCTGTGAACGCGGCGCCGCTTCCATGTCATCGCCCCTTTTTTGCCGGCAACTTCGCGGATCATCTCAGCCGACCATCGACATTCCCGAATTCGGTCGGCCCGACGATCATACCAGTCGATCCGGTGAAGCCAAATGCGCCGACACGCCACGTGCGGTTATGGCCCAGCGATCGTGAAGGGTGGCCCGGTAATTTCCATGTCGAACTCGGTCGCAATCGCCTTGATTGCCGCGAGGTCGCGCGGAATTTCCAGTCCCTGCACGGCAACCGTCGGGAAAAAGCTCTCGAGGCCACCCGGGGACAGGATGGCGATCCATCGCGCACGCTCAACGACGACGAAGGTGTGCTCGACACCAGCGGGAATGTAGAACAATGCCCCGGCGGTACGCTCGGAAATTTCCCCGGCGCGCCAGAAGCGCAGCCGCCCTTGGAGAACGACGAAGACTTCGTCGGATTTCGGATGGCGATGGCGCGGCGGTCCATCGCCCGGACCAGCATCGGATGCAAATGCCCCGAGCTTGCCGCCGGTCTCGCGCGCCGTCAGCAGCGTTTCGTAATGCGTACCATTCCAGTCGGTTTGAGTACCAGGTGCTGCCTGTGTTTGCATCTTTCGCCACATATGGTTGATGTGAAGCTTGATGGCGTCCACGATAGCTACACGCTGGCCTCAGGCGGTCGCCTCGTATGAACATATGAGATGAGGCGGGGAATGGTTGTCAGTGAAGCCGGCTTCCGGCAAACTGCAAATCCCTTCAGGCGAGGGAGCGGTGACATCCGGCACACATGTACGACTTCGACGGCATGGTGGGGCAGATCTACGATGCTGCGGTCGAACCCGGCCGCTGGCCGCAGGTTCTCGAGACGCTGTCCGATTTCCTCGAAGGCGCTGCCACAAAGCTCACGTTCCAGAACACAAGAACGTTGCGCAGCGAAGCGAATTCGGTGCGCATGCCGCCCGAGGCGGACCTCACCTATGCGCGGTACTACTACAAGACCAATGTGTTCCTGCCGCGCATCGCGCGGCTGCGCGCCGGTACGCTGATCCCGATCTGGGAGCTCCTGCCGCGTGAGGTCTACCGGCGCTCCGAGTTCTACAACGACTTCTGCCGGCCCGGCGACATGTGCCACTCGATCGGAGTCGTGCTGGCGAACGAGTCGGACACGCGCGTCGTGTTCACCTGCGGACGTGCCGAGACAACAGGAGAGTTCGAGCCCGAGCACCTCGACCGGTTGCGCCGTATCGGGCCGCATCTGGTCCGCGCGGCGAGCGTGGGATTGCGCCTCTCGCGTTCGGAGATCGCCAGGAGTGCCAATGTCGAGGCGCTCGACCGCGTCGCCCAAGGCGTGCTGATCGTGGCGGCAAACGGCGAGATCTTGTTCGCCAACCGGGTGGCCGAAGCGCTGCTTACTGAAGCCGACGGAATCAGGACAGAGAAATCGGCGCTGCGCGCAGCCAGGCGCGCGGATGCCGCGCACTTCCAGCGGTTGATCGTCGCGGCCGCGGAGCGGTCGGACACTGCGGGCGGCGTGATGGCGCTCGCGCGGCCGGCGCCGCGGCGACCGCTGAGCGTGCTGGTGGCGCCGCTGAAGACCAAGTCGACCTGGTTCGTGGCCGGCCGCCCCGCCGCGATCGTGTTCGTGGCCGATCCGGACAGCACGCCGCGGACGGTGCAGGCCCAGTTGCGAAATCTCTATCGGCTGACCCCGGCCGAGGCGGCCGTAGCCATCGCGATCGCCCGCTGCGAAGGGCTGCAGGCGGCCGCAGACGAGCTCGGCGTCAGCCTGACCACCGCGCGCACCCACCTGCAGCACGTGTTCGAGAAGACCGAGACGCGGCGGCAGGCGGAACTGGTGCGTCTCATCGCGGCGAGTGTCGTTTACGAATGACAATCTGGAGCGCAGCAAGACTTGCCCGAGCTGGGTGCAAAGCTTTCGACATAGCGAGCCCCCGCGCACCCATGGCAGATCCTCACTTATTCCCCTACGGCCTCCCGGTCCGCTGTCGGCCCAAGTGAGACGTCCGCAACATACGGCCGCTCCAGCGCGGAGGCCGGCATTGGAGAGCGCGTGTCTGGACCAGCTTCGATAGGCTCCAGCAACGGCATTGCCAGTCATCACCCGAAGCGGAAGCTGATCCCGTCCGCGATCGCCAGATGGATCCACGCTTTGATACAGCACATGTCAGGCCGTAGAAACATCAGCACCGGCGAGACGGTCCACATCGTCTCCTTTAGGGTCAGTGACACCATCGTCTCCGTGGGCAATTCGCGGAGCGCACCAACGACCTCTCGAACAGGCTGATCTGGCCGAAGGACGGCTGAAGCCTCGACCGCCTTTGCCGCAATGGCGCGTCGCGCGTTTCTTCCCCTGGGCTAAGCCCATTCCTCGCGCAACCAAGAAACGCGCGCCTGCGCCATCCTCCGCTCTGCTTCGGTCGCAAGCGATGCGGCGGCGGTCGCCTTCGGCCTCACGATCGCCATCGAGGCCGCATGGTGCGGGCTCGGAAACGAGAACGGAGACTGAAAATGGCTACCATCGGCACCTTCAAGAAGACCAATGCGAACGAGTTCACCGGCGAGATCGTCACCCTGAGCGTCCAGGCCAAGAGCGTACGCATCGTCCCCGACACCCGGGCCAGCGGCGAGAATGCTCCGAGCCATCGCGTGGTGGTCGGCAAGGCCGAAATCGGCGCCGCCTGGTCCAAGCGCTCCACCGAGGGCCGCGACTATCTCGGGCTCAAGCTCGACGACCCGAGCTTCACCGCTCCGATCTACGCCAACCTCTTCGCCGACGAGGAAGGTGAGGGCCACAGCCTCATCTGGTCACGCCCCAACCGCCGCAACGGCGAGTGAAGCGGCAGACGCCTCGCCCGACACCGGGCGAGGCGTCTCCTGATGGCGCGAAGGCCTTGCGGGCGCCGGCCTGTCCGAGCGGACTTCCCGTGAGCGGCTGCGCTGCTTGATACGAGATAGCGCGAAAATGGTCGAGCGCCGCTACCGCCGATCGATGCAGGCGCCTGCGCCACCCCCGACGGCCCTCGCGGTGCGAAATAGCGCCCCTCAATTGCGCACCTGATCACGGTGCCCTTGCTCCTCCATCCTGGCCATCGATCGCCGTTCAACCGCAACGGCCGGAAGGAGACACCTCATGAACGCCGACGCCGCGCCACTGCCGCCGCGCTACCTGCGCACTTCTGAAGCCGCGCATTTCCTCAGTCTCTCGGCGCGCACGCTCGAGAAACACCGCACCTACGGCACCGGACCTGCGTATCGCAAACTTGGCGGCCGCGTCGTCTACGCCGTCGACGACCTCCAGCTCTGGGTCCAGCGCGGCGCGATGACATCGACGTCCGATCCCCATGGCTCGGTGCTGCCCGCCAAGCCTCAGGCCGCCCGCCTGATCCCCTATGCCGGGCGCGAAAGGCGCTGAGCCCGCTGATTTCCCCCTTGTCGGCCAGACCACGTCAACCATTGGAGCGCGAACAGCTCGACCTGTTCCAGGCGCTGCCGGGCGTGGTCGCGCCACGCGATGCGCAGGACCTCATGGCCTATCCCTTTTTCTCCCTCGCCAAAACCAGGCGCATCGCGCCGATCGACTTTCGCGCCGGCGATGTGGCGATCCGTGTCGAAGCGATGCCCGATCACGGCGTGGCGACGATCTGGGATGCCGATATCCTGATATGGGCCGCGAGCCAGATCGTTAGCGCGCGGGACGCCGGGTTGCGCACATCCCGCCTGATGGCCGCGACGCCATACGAGATGCTTACCTTCATCGGCCGCGGCGTCTCCAAGCGAGATTACCTGCGCCTCAAGGCGGCGCTCGATCGCCTGCAGTCGACAAGCGTCGTCACCTCCATCCGCCAACCAGCGGAAGGCCGTCGCCATCGCTTCTCGTGGATCAACGAATGGCAGGAGCGCTCGGGTCGCAACGGCCGCCCGTTGGGTCTCGAACTGATCCTGCCCGACTGGTTCTATCGCGCCGTCATGGACGACGCGCTGATCCTGACCATAGACCGGGCCTATTTCGGGCTGACCGGTGGACTGGAGCGCTGGCTCTATCGGCTGGTGCGCAAGCATGGCGGCCGCCAGCGTGCCGGCTGGCGCTTCGACATCAGCCACCTGCATCGCAAGTCCGGCAGCCTCTCGCCGCTCAAGCGCTTCGCCTTCGAGCTGCGCGACATCGTGCGGCGCCAACCGCTTCCCGGGTACCTTCTGTTCACGGAAGTCGAAGCCGGCGGCCGTGTGTTGCTGGCTTTCGAACCGGCGCCGGGGCCTGTGGACAGCGTCGTGCCATCGGGAACCCGAACCATCGTGCCATCGGGAACCGCATCCTCGTGCTTTCGGGAACCGCGATCGGCTCTAAAGGGCGGGCCCGAAACGGGAAATTCCGCTTCTAACTTAGAGTCTAACTCCCAATCTAACACTCTTGCGGACAAGCAGCGGACCAGCGGTGCGGAGCAGAAGCTGCAGCGCGTCGGGCGGCGCGAGGGAGGCAACACATGACGCCGTCTCCCCAATCGGCGCCGGGCAGCGAGCTCACCACGGTCGAGCTGATCTGGATCGAGAAGCGGATCGAGCATCGCATCCGCTTCGGACGCCCTGCGCACGAGACGATCATCGACAAGCGCCGCCGCGTCGTGGGATTTGCGCCAGGCAATGTTTTTGCCTTCGTGCGCTGGGCGGGGAATGACTTTGGCACCGTCGCTTCGCGCATAGACATCGTGCGCGCCGTCTTGCCCTCAGAAGCTTACCAGACGCTGCCTTACATCCGGCCAGGCGGCGAGATCCTGCTCAAGATCGCAGGCTGGGACAAGGTTGAGCGGGTCCTGCAGCTGATCGATGCGATCGAGGCGAGCGGCCTCGATCCGGTCGAGGTCGCACCGGACTATTGGCGTCAGACCCACAACCGACTGATTGCCGGCGGAACGCCACGTGCCTACTCGCTCGCGCAGCACCGGGCCTATCTGTTGCGCAAGCGAGCCGCCTCGTGAGCCGCGCCGCTTGCATGGCCGCGATGCTTGCGGCTGTCTCCGCAACGGTCGGTCCGGCTTTGGTCAAGATGCCGCCGCTGCTGCTATGGAACGCATCGGCCAGTGCCCCAATCGGGCTCTACGCGCTCAGGAAAATGGCCGTTCCTACGGCTGGCGCGCTCGTTGTCCTCGAGCCACCGGACCCGGTTGCACGCTTCGCCGCCAGGCGTGGCTACCTTCCGCTCGGCGTGCCGATGCTGAAGCACATCGAGGGCCTTCCTGGACAGGAGGTTTGTCGCGTCGGCCGCGCCATCACCGTCGACGGGACCGCAGTGGGCACCGCGCTGGAGCGCGACCGCAGGGGGCGCGCGCTGCCTGACTGGCAGGGCTGCCGCACGATAGGAGCCGACCAAATCTTCGTCATGAACCGGCGTGTCCAGGACAGTCTCGACGGGCGCTACTTCGGCCCGTTCCCAGTGAGCTCGATCGTTGGACGCGCAACGCCGCTTTGGACCGACGAGAGGGGCGATGGCCACTACACCTGGCTCGCTCCCGCGAACTGAAATTCAGCCCAGCCAACAGGGAAGGAGACAGACCATGGCCGAAATCGGCGTCTTCAAGGAAACAGAATCCGGTTACTCCGGGCGCATTCGAACTCTGCTCGTGGACGTCGAACTGATGCTTGTCCCGATCAGGACGTCCGGCGGCAACGCGCCGGATTTTCGCATCCACATCGGCGATGGCAGCGGCCCCGAGGTCGGCGCAGCCTGGAAGGAAACCGGGCAGACGGCTGGCGACTATCTGTCGTGCCGGCTGGAGGATCCGCTGTTTGGCCGGCGCTTTCGCGCCGGTCTCTTCCGATCGGACGACGGTTCCTGGTCGCTGCGCTGGATCCGGCCGAAATGGCGGCCGGAGCGCGCTCGATGAGTGGGCCGTCGGCGCCGAGCCGTGCGCGCGAACGCCGCCCCGTCACCTGGTTGTCTGGTTGGAGGCAAGCACGTCGGCTCGTCGCTGGCATGCTGATCCTCTGTCACGCGATCACGGGAGCCGCCGCACAATCCGCGCCTATCTCCCGCAAATCCGCCGACGATCCATACGCGGCACATATCGTCGAGGCGTCGCGTCGCTTCCGCCTTCCTCAGCTCTGGATACGCGCGGTCATGCACCTCGAGAGCGCCCGCGACCCGCGCGCCGTGTCGCGAAAGGGTGCTATGGGACTGATGCAGATCATGCCCGAAACCTGGGCCGAGCTGCGTCTTCGTCATCAACTTGGCCGCGACCCCTATGATCCGCACGACAACATTCTTGCCGGCGCTGCCTATCTTCGCGAGCTCTATGATCGATACGGTTCACCGGGTTTTCTCGCCGCCTACAATGCGGGGCCGGGGCGCTATGAAGCCTCGTTGAGGGGCCGCCCGCTGCCGGCCGAAACGCGCGCCTATGTCGCGAAGCTTCGCCCTTTGTCGGGCGGCGGTGATGCGACCGGCGCGCTCACCGCCGCCAATGACAAGGCCGTCACCTGGAAGGCCGCGCCGCTGTTCACAGTGCGGTCCAGGTCGTTGGCCGATTCCGGTCTTTCGTCCGGAGAACACGCTTCCGCCGAGGTTTCGTCGTCGCCGTTGGCGCGCAAACTTTTCGCGGCCGGTTCGCAGCCGCGGCAACTGTTCACTGGGTCCGACCTGCGGATACGGCGGCGATGACGAAGTCTCCGTCACATCGCGCCTGGCCTCTCGTCGGACGTCGCAGCCTTTGCTGCGCATGGGACACGGGGCAACAAGTAAGCGTTCGGCCGCTGCACGTCAGGTCAGGCTTGACATGAATCCCGAGTTTGCAGGTTCAATGAAGCAGACTTTCGACGCAGCCTGCTATTCTCGGGGAGCCTCCGATTTGGCGATTACTGCCTCAGCACGCTCTATCGCGGCACGCAGCTCATCGCTCTGCCATGAATCGGCGGAATGGCCATCGTCGAACGATCGGTCGTGCGTTTCTCGCGCCCGAGACGTCAACTCACGAAGCGCGGCAATGGCCTCGGCAAGCAGTCTTGTCTCTGCTCCGTTTGCGGAAGACTGGGTCATCTGTTTATCCCCATCACGCTGCAACTATGAACCATCCACCGGGGTCGCAACAACATACGACCACCGCCATTGTGAGTTGTCCAATCCTCATCATTCGGCGAGAGCCGGCGCGCGTTTACGGGGGTCTTCGCTGCTCGCCAGATGGTCAATCGACGGATCGAACGTCCTGACCGAGAGTTGGCGCTGGCGGCAGAATTCCTGCGCGCTCACACTGCTGCCGAGCCAGCTAGCGACCTGCAACGACCGGTAGAGGCTCTTGGCCTTGGCCCAGTTGCGGCGAGGCGCCATCCGAATGTCCTCCACAAACCGAAGGAACCCGACATGACGCGAGCATGCGCTACTTCAAATATGTGCAGGGACCAGACGGTTACGCCAACAACCGAGGGACGGCAAGATAAAAGGGCGCACATTGTGCTGCGGTCGGCTCGTTGTATTTGCTGGGTTTTTTACCGCTTCCCGCACATTGCAGCGCCACGGCGCAATGTGCTGAGAACAGGCAAGCCGCTGTATTCGCTGTACTTATGGCAAGGTGAGGGCGTGTGCCGTGTCTGATGAGCACGAGTTCCGTATCCGTCCGGGCCGCATTCGCTCGACCAGAGCCCAATCGTCGCGGCCCTTCATCGCCCAGGCGCTTGCGGCGGCGCAAAAGGCCGGTGGCGTGTCGCGCTCGGGCCGGATCGGGACAGGCAGGCGCTCGCAGTTCGGACGCGGCAGGGCAGCGAGCCTTCAAGCCAATCGATTCCTCACCGGGCGCTCCCGCCTAGCGACGATCAAGACGCGCGTGGTTCGCCATTCGAAACGCGGCGCGCCAATGGCGACCCACCTCAACTATCTGCGCCGCGAGGGGGTCGCACGCGACGACGCGAGAGCCCGCATGTTCGGACCGGAGGTCGACGATGCGTCGACCGCGGATTTCGTCGATCGCTGCAAGGATGACCGACATCATTTCCGCTTCATCGTCTCGCCCGATGATGCCGGCGAGATGGCCGACCTGAAATCCTTCACCCGTGCTCTCATGGATCGCGTGCAGAAGGATCTCGGCACGTCGCTCGACTGGATTGCGGTCGATCATTGGAACACCGACAATCCGCATGTCCACGTCATCCTGCGCGGCCGGGCCGACGACGGGCAGGACCTGGTGATCTCGCGCGATTACATCAGCCGCGGCATGCGCGATCGCGCCAGCGAGCTCGTCACGCAGGAGCTTGGCCCCCGGTCGGAACCTGAGATCCGCCGGCATGTCGAGCGCCAGGTCGAGGCCGAGCGGTGGACCGGGCTCGACCGCCAGTTGCTCCGCGACGCAGGCGAGAACGGTTTCATCGATCTCGCGCCACGTGCTCATCGCCAGCCTGACGAATTCATGGCTTCAAAGATCGGGCGGCTGCGCCGGCTGGAAATGCTGGGCCTTGCCGAACAACTCGGTCCTGGCCAATGGATCGTCAGCGAGAGAGCCGAGGCGACGCTGCGCCAGATGGGTGAGCGCGCCGATATCATCAAACGCCTGCATCGCGCATTCTCGGCCCGCGACATCGAACGCGCGAGCGCCAGCTATGTGCTGGCCGCAGAGACCATCGAGAGGATTAGCGGCCGTTTCATCGAGCGCGGACTGGATGACGAACTGAGGGGCAGTGCCTATGCAATCATCGATGGTGTCGATGGCCGTTGTCATCACGTGCGGCTGGCCGATCTCGAGGCGGCGGGCGACGCCGCACCAGGCGCAATCGTCGAACTGCGCACATTCGAGGACGCTCAGGGTCGGCGGCGGCTGGCGCTTGCCGTGCGCTCCGACCTCGACATCGACAGACAGGTGGTTGCGGAGGGGGCGACCTGGCTCGACCGGCAGGCGCTTGCCCGTCCTGCGGCGGCTCTTTCCGATGGCGGCTTCGGCGCCGAGGTGCGCCAGGCGCTCGATCGGCGCGTCGAGCATCTGGTCGGCCTGGGGCTGGCGGAGCGGCAGCCGGGTGGGACCGTGTTTGCCGGCAACTTGATGGACACGCTGCGCCGAAGGGAGCTCGAGGCGCTGGGCGGCAGGATCGCGGCCCAATCCGGCCGTTCGTTCAACCGTGCCGCACCTGGCGAATCCGTGTCCGGTACCTACAGCCAGCGCTTTGCGCTTGCGTCCGGCCGCTTCGCGATGATCGATGATGGCCTCGGATTCCAGCTCGTGCCCTGGACGCCTTCGCTCGAAAAGCACCTCGGCCAGCATGTCAGCGGCAGCACCCGCGGCGACGGCGGTGTCGATTGGAGCTTTGCCCGCAAGCGCGGGCTAGGTCTCTAGCAGCTGAAAGGATGGATCCTGCCATGTCCGTCGCGAAAGCCCTTTGGGAGCAGATCCTCACGGTTTTCCTGAGCCGTGGCGCTGACGACTTGGACGACAACAGAATCGCGGCAGGGAGGCTTGGCGTTCGCCGCACCTCGGGCCGCGCTGGTCGATCGCGCCGGCTTGCCCGTCAACTTATGCGTCTGCGCGAGCAGGAGGCCGGCGAACGCTACGAGGCCTTCGTCACGGCGCGACGGCCTGGCGAAAGGCGCGAAGCTGCGGCAGGAGATTTCGGAAGATACGATCCGGTGTACCGAGAACCGGCAGTCGTAGCTGCGCCGCAGGGGATGTCGATATTGAATGTCTGGTTTGGTGGCCCTTGTCGGGCCGCTCTCTAGGCTTGATCAGCGTGCCTCGGCGAGAATTGCCGCGCGCCTGATTATCGCAGATCTGACCGACTCGACGAGCTGCGCGGGAAAGTGACGTGGCAACGACGAAATCACGGCCTCGGTCCACCGCTCGGCATTTGCGGAGATCTCTTCGAAAATCTTGCGCATCAGGGACATTCCAACGCCGGAAATGTCAGCGGTCTGCATGAAATGGCGGGGCACGATCTCATGTATGGAATAATGCCGGCTCTTGCCGGCAGACATAGCCAGCTTGAATTTCTTGCGAGGGATTTGGCCAGCATCAAGGCTGGGCTGCGCGGTCAGCACGTCGTAGAGCGGCGTCATCCGAAACCGCCCGCCGGGCCCGAGAAAAATGCTGAAATTCTTGGCGTGGCCGTCGGTCGCGCCAATGAGCCAGAATATTATGCAAGCACGCAAAAACAGCGAGATGTCCTCTTCGGGCCTGTCGCTGCCCTTTAGAAGCTCGATGATCGACGGCATGCCGGGACCGCCCTCTGACTGGTACTTGCGTGTCGGCGGGACCGACAGTGCTTGACACATATCCTCCTGTGGTAGGCGCAGGAGACGGCCGTCCCTGGCCCACAACCGGTCGAACCGCTCGACGATCAGCGTACGGCGCTCCCCGAAGTGGGCGATCTCAGTTCTGGCGGCGGGAACGCCGAACGCGTCGATCAGCTTAAGGCACAGATATTCATTCTCAACGCTGTTGGAGAGATCGATGCCGTTCGGCAACCTGCCGATCTGCGGTTTCAGGATGTGGGTGGTCGCCGCCGTGCCGACCGGCTTGTACCAGCGTCCGTCCTTGCGTAGCAGCGCCGTCTTTTCCTGGGCGCCGGCGATCGAGATGCGGAAATCCTCATCCTCGCCGAGGCCAAGCGGGGCGACAGCGAGGTTTGCGATCATCCCGGCGATATCCTTTTTGCTGACCGGCTTGCCTTCGCTGCTACCAGGACTGCCGGGATCGGCGCCATCAGGCAGGAATTGCAATGCGCCGACGCAGTCATGGCCGACGGCGGCAAGCATGCTGTAGGCGTCGGTCCCATCCGCGCCGACGCGTTCGGCAATACGCTTGCGGATGGCGTCATTGTCGGGAAGCAGGTTGTCGAAGACATTGACTACAGGCGCGCCGATATAGCGGTCCTCCCGCAAGGGAAGCGAAAGCGAGACAGGGAAGGTAGCGTGCCAGTCCAGCCATTCGCGGGCATATTGAAAGTCCACGGCGCCGGTGGATTGCCTGCGCAGCACGCCCACCAGCCGACCGTTCACGAAGACATTGAGCGGCGTGTGAGCCGGCCGCCGCGCCATCAGAACAAGTCCGCGATGTCGGTCGCGCTGCTTTTGCTGCGCGGGCGAACGACGAGTTCAAGGTCGAGGGCGGAGAGCGCAGCCATCAACGTACTGAGCTGCACTGCCGGCTCGCCGGCTTCAAGGCGGGACACGGTGGCCTGACGCAGGTGGATCCGGCTGCCAAGCATCTCTTGCGTGAGATCGGCTTGCCTGCGGGCGCGTCGCAGAATGGCGCCGAGTTGCTTTTCGTTGCGAGCGATCTGGTCGGTCATGATAGTCTCCTAGAGCGTGTATACGCGATCGCGTATGGATTTGCAATATACGTGATCGCGTATAAATATGCAGTATACGCAAACGCGTATAGAAGTTGGATATACGCGATCGCGTATGATGCCTGCCTCAAACCCGCAGTCGAGGAGGCGCTCTTGGGCTTCCCTATTCCCTGTCTTCCTTGCCGGCAGTACGACGCGACGCGATAGACGCGAGCCGGCGGTTGCATCTCGCATCTGCCTTGGCGAACTCTCGGCACGAGGAGAAGCGAATGTCGGGAACGAAAGTCCTTTGGGGACAGATCGTCGTCGTCTTCCTGATCGTGCTCCTCACGATCTGGGCCTCGACGCAATGGTCCGCCTGGCAGCTAGGCTATCAGCAACGGCTGGGAGCGCCTTGGTTCGTCATTGGCGGCATGCCAGTCTATTATCCGCCCGCCATCTTCTGGTGGTGGTATTTCTACGACGGCTACGCACCGGCCATCTTCGCGCGCGGCGGTCTGATCGCCGCCTCGGGCGGCTTCATCGCGATCGCCGTAGCAATCGGCATGTCGCTGTGGCGTGCCCGCGAGGCGAGGGAGGTTGCGACCTATGGCTCCGCGCGCTGGGCCGAAAGAAGCGAGGTGCAGGCGGCAGGCCTGCTTGCCCCGGACGGCGTGGTGCTGGGGCGCTATGGAACTCATTATCTGCGCCACGACGGGCCGGAGCATGTGCTTTGCTTTGCGCCGACGCGTTCGGGAAAGGGTGTCGGGCTCGTAGTGCCGTCGCTGCTGACTTGGCCAGGCTCGGCGATCGTCCATGACATCAAGGGCGAGAACTGGGGTCTGACCGCAGGCTTCCGCGCTCGCCACGGCCGGGTGCTGCTGTTCGATCCGACCAATGCAAGATCGGATGCATACAATCCCTTGCTCGAGGTTCGCCGCGGTGAATGGGAAGTCCGCGATGTGCAAAACATCGCCGACATCCTGGTCGACCCCGAAGGCTCGCTTGAACGGCGCAACCATTGGGAAAAGACGAGCCACGCGCTCCTGGTCGGCGCGATCCTGCATGTGCTCTATGCCGGACCGGACAAGACGCTTGCCGGCGTCGCTGCCTTCCTGTCCGATCCGAAGCGGCCGATCGAATCGACCCTGGCCGCGATGATGACGACGCCGCATCTGGGGGAGGGCGGTCCGCACCCGGTCATCGCCAGCGCCGCCCGTGAGTTGTTGAACAAGTCCGACAACGAACGCTCCGGCGTGCTCTCGACCGCGATGTCCTTTCTTGGGCTCTACCGCGATCCGGTGGTGGCGGAGGTGACGCGCGCATGCGGCTGGCGCATCGCCGACCTGGTCGCCGATCCTCGTCCGGCGACGCTCTATCTCGTCGTGCCGCCCTCCGACATCAGCCGCACCAAGCCGCTGATCCGTCTCATCCTCAACCAGATCGGCCGCCGTCTGACCGAGGATCTGCAGGCCAGGACGGATCGCCATCGATTGCTCCTGATGCTGGACGAGTTCCCGGCGCTGGGACGCCTCGACTTCTTCGAATCCGCACTCGCGTTCATGGCCGGCTATGGCTTGAAAAGCTTCCTCATCGCGCAGTCGCTCAACCAGATCGAGAAGGCCTACGGCCCGAATAATTCCATTCTGGACAACTGTCATGTACGGGTCAGCTTCGCGACCAATGACGAGCGCACCGCCAAGCGCGTCTCCGATGCCCTGGGCACCGCGACCGAGCTGAAGGCTATGAAGAACTATGCCGGTCACCGCCTCTCGCCCTGGCTCGGTCATCTCATGGTTTCGCGCTCGGAGACGGCGCGACCGTTGCTGACGCCCGGCGAGATCATGCAACTGCCGACCGGCGACGAGATCGTCATGCTGGCGGGCACGCCGCCGATCCGGGCGAAGAAGGCGCGCTATTTCGAAGACCCGCGGTTGCGGGAGCGCATCATGCCGCCACCGGCTGTCACGACTCGAGCCGAGGCGGAGCCCGACGATTGGACAGCGCTTCCGTTGCCGGCTCCGCCACCCGGGATGGCAGCCGCAACTGCCCTGGCGAAAGTCCCGGACTCCTCGACCGAGTCCGAATTGCGACGTCAGCCCGAGCTCGATCCTCTTCTCCCGGCTGCCGAGCTGCCGTCCGTCAACGAATTCGAGCTCGAAGCGCCTGACGAGACGGATGATCTCGCTGCGAAGAGCAGCCGGATGGCTCGCCTTGTTCGGGGCGTGGCACGTCAGATCGCGCTCGACCCGGACGACGGCATGGAGCTGTGAAGGTCATGACAGCAAGAAAGAAGAAGGTCCAGATTTCTGTCTATCTCGACCCTGCCGTGATGGCCTTGCTGGTCGACTATGCCGCCCGGCGCGATCGCCCGCAGTCGCTCATTGCTGAAGCGGCGATCGCGTCGTTCCTCTCTCCGGATGCCGACGCGCAACGCGAGGCGGCGATCTCCAAACGTCTCGACCGGATCGATCGCCGGATTGCGCGCTTGGAGCGCGACGTCGGCATCTCGGTTGAAACCCACGCGGTATTCATCCGCTTCTGGCTTGCGACCACTCCGGCCTTGCCTGAGCCGATGGCCCAGGCAGCGCGGGCCAAGGCGAGCGAGCGCTATGAAGCTTTCGTTTCCGCGCTTGGCAGGCGGCTGGCGAAGGGACCGAGCTTGCGGCAGGAAATCCCCGAAGACATCGTGCCATCCAGCGATCCTGAGCGGCAGTGATGCGAAGGGCCTGCAGGCGAAGGCGCCGCCCGGGCTCGCGTGGCGCCTTCAGGTCCTGTTGGCTGCTGGACGGGTTACCGTTGCCGACCCGGTCAGTTGGCGGCTCCGCACAACTGCGAGGTCGTCAATCCTGGCGGCACGTTTTCCGTGGGACCAAATCCGTACCTCGCCATGATCGTGGCAATCGTGCCGCTCGACATGACCTTGGCCAGCCCCTGATTATAGAGGTCGCGCAGGTCGCCATCATCCTTCCTGAAGGCGATCGCGACGTAGCTGATCGACTTCTCGTCGGTCGTGAATGGGGTGGCGCGCTCGAGATCGGGGCTCTTTTTGCCGGCCAGCAGCCCGATCGCCGTCGGGGAAGAAAATACAGCGGCGTCGATGCGGCCGGCGCGCAGTGCCGCGATGTTGGTCTCGATGTCGGGAAACTGCAGGATGCGATCCTGAGGGACGCCCTCGGCGATGGCGTTCTGGATGACGTTGCTGCCGCGGCCGCCACCCATGATGGTGTCGGATTTCTTGGCAAGATCGGCATAGCCATGGATCGCCTTGGGATTGCCGGCGAGCACGATCGCCGCGTCGTCCTGCCTCAGGTCGGGAGCGCCGAAGGCGACCTGCTGGCACCGCGGCGGCGTTATCGACAAGCCGGACGCCACGGCGTCGAAGCGCCCGGCCATCAAGCCAGGGATCAACGCGCCGAACTCGGTGACCTGGAAGTCGATCTGCTTGACGCCGAGGTCGGCGAACGCCGCTCTGAGCAGGTCGGGGTGCCAGCCGAGCAACTCGCCGGTCTCTTCCTTCTTGTAGCCCCATGGCGCGCGGTTGTGGATGCCGATCACGATCCTGCCCTCTCTCAAGACGCGTTCCTTTGTCGTTTCCGCCGTGGCCGGCAGCACAGATCCGACAATCGCGGCATAGGCGATGCAGGCGAGGCCAATGGCGGCCGATCGGGCTCGAAATTTCATCGTGCAGTCCTCCCGTGAGATTGAGTTGCGCGCAGGGACCCGGCCCCGGCCCTTCAACGCTACGTTGAGGCCCGCTCTCGCGTCAATATAGATATACAAAATATGTACAAAATATTGCAGAAACGAGAAGTGGCTCACCGCTGGAGTGACCGTTAAGCGAACGGCGCACGATCATCGCCTACAAGGTCTAAGAGCTTCAGAGGCAGCAGCCGACCGCGTCGGCGGCCGACAATCATATTCAATTTTGCTAAAATCTTTGGAACCGATTGCTCCTGCCCGGTTTGAATCCCGGTCCAGGAGTTCGAGTGCATGCGTAAATCGACCGGTCACCTCGCCTTCATCGAATTCCAATCACCGACGCTGGTCGAGAACGCTCCTGCCGACGCGGACTGGCTGCACGAAATCAAATACGATGGCTACCGGACCGAGCTTATCGTTGAAGGTGGTGCGGCACGTGCCTTCACGCGTCGCGGCTATGACTGGTCGCATCGGTACAAACGGATCGTCCAGACGGCGGCGAACCTGCCGGTCCGATCCGCAATCCTCGATGGCGAAGCGGTCGTCCTCGGCAAGACTGGCTTACCGGATTTCCAAGCTCTTGAGCGGGAGCTGGGAAATCCGAACTCGCCGAAGCTCATGTTCTTTGCGTTCGATCTTTTGCACCTCAACGGCCGCGACCTTCGGCAGCAGCCGCTGATTGAGCGCAAAGCCGCTCTGCACGGGCTGCTGCAGGAAACGGCTCCAACACTCACCTATGCCGAACACCTGGAAATCAGCGGCAAGGACGTGTTCGACCATGCCTGCCGCATGGGCCTGGAGGGTGTGGTCTCAAAGCGGGCTGACTCTCCCTACCGCTCCGGTGTCCAAACGAGCTGGCTCAAGGTCAAGTGCGTCAAGAGCGACACGTTCCCGATTGTCGCTTTCGTCGAAAAGCTTGGCGCGCAGCCACGCCGCATTGCTTCGCTCTATATCGGCAGGTGGCAGGGCGAGCGGCTGCTCTATGCTGGAAAAGCGCAAAGCGGCTATACGCTGGGGGAAGCCCGGCGGGTTCGCGAGCGGCTTGATCCGCTCATCATCAGCAAATCACCTCTCTCGGAGCCGATCAAAAAGCCCAAGGCGACGTGGGTCCGGCCGGAGGTGCTGGCGGAGGTGCAGTTCAGTGGCGTGACGGACCGGGGCATCTTGCGCGAGGCCGTGTTCAAGGGATTGCGCGAGGATCTCCAGGTGATCCCGGCGAAGCCGCCGTCGCCCTCCAAGCGCAGGTTGGAGGGCCAGCATGGCGTTCCTCGCGAGAACATTCTCCAGCTGCTACCCGATGCTGTTGCACCTTCCAGGGAACAGCTCGTGGACTACTGGCGGCGGGTGGCCGACCGAGCAATGGTTTATCTGGGCCGAAGACCACTGAAGCTGGTCCGTCATGCGCACGGGGCCACCTTCTATCACAAGGGACCGCTGCCTCCGATACCAGGACCGGTGCACCAGCTACGCGTTCAGAAGCGCGAGGGCGGCGAAGGTGTTCGGGTCTGGGTGGATGATCTCGACGGGCTGCTTGGGTTGGTCGAAATGGACGCTGTCGAGCTGCATCCTTGGAACGCTGCGGTTGACGGCATCGAGCATGCCGACCAGCTCGTGCTCGACCTCGATCCTGGCGAAGGCGTGCCATGGGATGCGGTGATCGAGACGGCGCTGTCGCTACGTGAAATCATGGAAGCGGCTGGGTTGCGGAGCTGGCCGAAGGTCACCGGGGGCAAAGGCATTCACCTGACGGCTCCGCTGGCTTCGGGTGTAACCCACGACAGGGCGCGGCAACTCGCCAAATCGCTCGCCCAGTGCCTCATCGATGCCAAGCCGGACCGTTACCTCTTGTCAGCCGATCCAGCAGCCCGACGGGGTCGCATCTTCCTCGACTATCTGCGCAACGGGCGCGGCAATACTGCGATCGGTACGTTCTCGCCACGAGCGCGGCCCGGCTTTCCTATTGCCCATCCTGTCACATGGACGCAGATCGAGCGGGGAATCCAGCCGGACGCCTTCACCATCGATCACCCATTCAGGGCTGCTGTTCGAAAGGTAGCGTAGTGCGAAGCCGCTTAACTTGCGGCGCTCAGTTCATCCTTCTTGGAAGCGAAGGCAAGTAACCACGCGGCTCAATAACATTTAAGACCCCTCCACTTTGATGCCGATCTAGCCATCGGAACCGGCGGTCCAGCCATGCACTCCGCAAGCAAACCCGGACAGCGCCGTCAGGTATGCGTGTCCAAAGCGGCAATTTCGTCGAGGCGCAACATCCGAGGATCGCGTGCGTTCTTTAGATTGGAGAGCTGCGGCCGATCTGCCGTATCTCATGCCTGACAGGTCGAAGGCGGCCAGAAATGTCCAAGTTCAAAGAGGCCCTTGAGCGGGGCAAGAAGGCTCACCGTCGGCAGGACGAGAGCGCGGATGGGCATACTCCAAAGGTGGACTTTGGCGCCCAGGCCAGAGATTGGCTAACGGAGGTCGTGGTCGCGTCATTGGAAGCGGCCAAGGCAGACGTGGCGGGAGAGGTGATCATCGATATAGAACCCATCCCACGCCCCGAGGATAGCGCCGTTGCGCCGTCTGTTGAATTCCGAATCTACGGGAATGGAGCGGTGGAGAAAAACCACGCGAGGGCCTTCAAGGTCAGCGTTTCGATAAGTGGGGAGGCGTCGGTTTCTGCACCCGGCATGGTGGCGGAAGATATAGGAAACATTGGGGACAAGTCTGACCAACGATTCCGCCAGTTGCTGGCGAGATTGATCGAGGATGCGGCCAGGGACCGCCGATCTTGAGGCGCATCCGCTCTCGACCCGCGCAAGGTCACGCAGATCGGCTGTCGCCGCGATGGCCGTTGCGGAATACTCGCTCTATCAGATTGGCAGCGCTTCCGAGCGCTTGACCTGACCCAGGGCGAAACTGCTTTCGATCGAAGCGATATTGTCCAGCCGCGTCAGCTTGTCCTTGATGAACCGCTCATAGGCCTCGAGGTCGCGCACCACGATGCGCATCAGGTAGTCGCGCTGGCCGGTCATCAGATAACAGTCGACCACCTCCGGCCAGCGCAGCACGGCTTGCGAGAACCGGTCGAGATCGTCCTCGCGCTGCCGTTCAAGCTTGATCGACGCGAAGGCGCTGATCGGCAGTCCGAGCTTCTTCTGGTCGACCACCACGGTGTAGCCCTTGATGACGCCGGCGTTCTCCAGGAGCCTGACGCGCCGAGCGCAAGGCGAGGGCGAAAGACCGACGGCTTCGGCGAGGTCGTTCGAAGTGGCCTTTGCGTTCTTCTGCAGCGCAGCGATGATCTTCAGGTCGATTGCGTCAAGCGCCGGATTTGGCATGTTTCCCTCATCTATGGGCCGCAATTGGCTGGATCAGCCAATATCATCGATCGCTTTGCGCAAGAATAGCCACATTCGGAAGGTCGACGCGGGTATCGTTGAGGCGCGATTTCACAGGGAGCCCGACGATGACGATCCTTTCCGAGCTTGAGCGCAAGGTCCTCTGGCTGGCCGTCTGGATAATCCATCACGCCAATCATCTTCGCGACTCGGCGGACGGCCTCAAGGTCGGCGGCCACCAGGCGTCGTCGGCGTCCGCCTCGACCTTGATGACGGCGCTCTATTTCAAGATCCTGAGGCCGGAAGACCGCGTCGCCGTCAAGCCGCATGCCAGCCCGGTCTTCCATGCGATCCAGTATCTGTTCGGCAAGCAGACGCTTCAGCAGCTGCAGAATTTTCGCGCGTATCGCGGGGCGCAGTCCTATCCGTCCCGAACCAAGGATATCGACGATGTCGATTTCTCGACCGGGTCGGTTGGACTGGGCGTCGCGCAGACCCTGTTCTCCTCTCTGGTCCAGGACTATGTCAGGGCAAAAGGCTGGAACACCGACCAGCCGGAAGGCCGGATGGTCGCTCTGCTCGGCGACGCCGAAATGGATGAAGGCAATATCTTCGAGGCGCTTCTCGAGGGCTGGAAGCAGGGCCTGCGCAACACCTGGTGGATCGTCGACTACAACAGGCAGAGCCTCGACGCGGTGGTGCGCGAAGGCCTGTGGCAGCGGTTCGAAACCATTTTTCGCAACTTCGGCTGGGACGTGGTGATCCTCAAACACGGGACATTGCAACAGGCCGCCTTCGAGGAGGAGGGCGGCGAAAAGCTGCGGGCCTGGATCGACGCATGTCCCAATCAGCTCTATTCCGCGCTGACCTTCCAGGGCGGCGCGGCATGGCGCAGGCGTCTGCTGGACGATCTGGGCGACCAGGGACCGGTCAGCCGCCTGATCGAGAAGCGCAGCGACGAAGAGCTTGCCGCATTGATGGCAAATCTCGGCGGCCACGATCTTGAGACCATCATCGATGCTTTCGAGGAAGCGCGCGGGCATGATCGCCCGACCTGCTTCATCGCCTATACGATCAAGGGCTTTGGCCTGCCGCTCGCCGGCCACAAGGACAACCACGCCGGATTGATGACGCCGGCGCAAGTCGACGCGTTGCGGCAAGGCATGGGTGTCCGCGAGGGCCGCGAATGGGACATGTTCGAGGGCCTCGCCTATGACGAGGCTGCGATACGGGATTTCCTCGCGTCCTCGCCTTTCGCGCAGGCAGCCCCGCGTCGTCATAAGGCCCCTGCCATTCCGGTGCCGGCGCGCATCGGCTTCGCCGCTCAGCCGTTCATGTCGACACAACAAGGCTTCGGGCTTTTGATGCACGAGATTGCAAAGTCGGACAGCGATTTTGCCAGCCGTGTCGTCACGACGTCACCCGACGTCACTGTCTCGACCAATCTGGGCGCCTGGGTAAACAGGCGGGGCCTGTTCGCCCGCGGCGGTCAGGCGGACATTTTCCGCGAGGAGCGCATCCCCTCCACCTTCAACTGGACGTTTGCGCCGTCCGGACAGCATATCGAACTGGGCATCTCCGAGATGAACCTTTTCACGATGCTTTCGGCCCTCGGCCTGTCGCACTCGCTCCACGGCGAGCGCCTGCTTCCGGTCGGCACGCTCTACGATCCCTTCATCAAGCGCGGGCTCGATGCGCTCAACTATGCCTGTTACCAGGACGCCCGCTTTGTCCTGGCGGCGACGCCCTCCGGCGTGGCGCTGGCTCCCGAAGGCGGAGCGCATCAGTCGATCGCCACACCGCTGATCGGCATGGCGCAGGACGGTCTGGCGACGTTCGAGCCGGCCTATGTCGATGAACTGGCGACCATCCTGCGTTGGGGATTCGACTATATGCAGCGTAGCGCCGAAGCCGAGCCTGACGACCATACCTGGCTGCGCGATCAGACCGGAGGTTCGGTCTACTTGAGGCTCTCGACGCGCTCGATCGAGCAACCGACACGCCCGATGGAAAGCAAGCTGGCGCGCGACATCGTCGATGGCGCCTACTGGCTGCGCGAGCCCGGGCCAAATGCCGAACTGGTGATAGCTTACTCGGGAGCAGTCGCGCCCGAAGCGGTACAGGCGCTGGGGTTGATGGGCGGCGATCGCCGCGACATCGGGCTTCTGGCCGTGACCTCGGCCGATCGGCTGAACGCCGGCTGGTCCGCCGCGGCCCGCGCGCGCCAGTACGGCCATCCGCACGCCTCGAGTCACGTCGAGCGCCTTCTGGCCGGCCTTCCCAGTTCCTGCGCCATCGTGACGGTGCTGGACGGGCATCCCGCGACGCTCGCCTGGCTGGGGTCGGTCCATGGCCACCGTACACGCGCCTTGGGGGTCGAGCACTTCGGCCAGACCGGCACGATCGCGGATCTCTACCGGCATTACGCGATCAATGCCGAGGGTATCATGGCTGCGGCGCAATCGATTTCGGTTGGCCGGCCGCTGAGGCATCTCGGCTCCGCCGCCTGACGATGGATCGTGCGCCTCCCGGCCGGCTCGTTCGACAGCAAGCCGTCAATACCGGAATTCCTTGAGGGCGGCTGTGAGCCCCCAGCGCCATCCTCCTTCGCTGCGAGAAAGCGTGGGGGAGATGAAAATGGCTGGCGCTGGCGATCTTACGAGCCGTGAAACGCCGCGGCCCTCGATCGGAAGGGGAGCGGCAATTGGGCATCACGGCGAACTCATCCAGGGCGTCTTCAAGGACGATGGCGGGCGCCTTCATCGCGGGCTCGTCACGCTCCCGATTGCCGGTTTGAGGTCCGAGGCGACCTTTGCCAGGAGCGGCGACGATGCGGTCATTGTCCACCCGGATCATAAGATCAAGGCGTCGGCAGCCGCGCGGCTCACGCTCGATTTCTTGAATGCGACCGGTGGTGGCGTGTTGACGCTGCAAAGCTCGATTCCCGTGGGGCACGGCTACGGCTCATCAACCGCGGACGTCGTCGCTTCCATTCGCGCGGTTGCCGCGGCCCTCAAGGTGCAGTTGCGGTCCTCGACCATCGGCCGTCTCGCCGTTGCCGCTGAGCGCGCCAGCGACGCGATCGCATTCGATGAGCATGCGGTCCTGTTCGCGCAACGCGAGGGCCGGGTGATTGAGAATTTCGGCGGCTCGCTCCCGCCGCTGCTACTGGTCGGGTTCAAGGCGAATGGCGGTGTCCCGGTCGATACATTGCAGCTGCCGCCGGCGCGCTACGACAGTGCCGAAATCCAGGAATTCGGCGTGCTTCGGGCGCTGGTGGCGCGGGCGGTTTCCCTTCAGGATCCCAATCTTCTTGGACGTGCCGCCTCGGCCAGTGCCTTGATCAGTCAACGGCATTTGCCGAAACAGGGTTTCGACGAGATCGCTGAAATCGCCAGGCGGGCCGGGGCGTGCGGCGTGCAAGTCGCCCATAGCGGGTCGTTGTTCGGTCTCATCTTCGATCTTTTCGCATCGAATCTGAAGCGACGGGCAGCTCTGGTCGCACAACAGATAAGACGCGCCGGCTTCAAGGACGTCGAGGTCCATCTGGTCAATGCGGAGGGCTGGACATGGTGACCCTCGCCGTCGACTATTTCAGGGACCTCGAAACTCCACGCCTGGCTCGCCTGGCGCCAAATTTGGTCGCGGCGGCTTTTCCGCTGATGAAGCTGATGCCGGCTCGCTACATTCTCGATCGGGCAGCGTCGAATGGCGAACTGAAGCCAGGCTCCCACATCGTCGAAACGACATCCGGCACGTTCGGCATGGCGGTGGCGCTGCTGGCGGCGGCGCGTGGCTATCGCCTTACCCTCGTCACCGCTTCGACGCTTATCGACGCCAAATACAAAGCCCGGCTGGAGCGCATCGGCGCCACGGTCATCGCGCTTGACGATCCGCGCGGCGACGGCAACCAGCCTGGCCGGCTTGAGCGCCTGCAGGAAATCCTCGCCAAGGAGCCGGACGGCTTCTGGACCCGCCAATATGACAGTCCGGGGAACTGGCTTGCCTATGCGCGGCTGGCTGAACTTTTCATTCGGGCGATGGGAAAGGTCGATTGTCTGGTCGGCTGCATAGGGACCGGCGGCTCGTTGTGCGGCACGGCCTCCTTTCTGCGAACGGTCTTTCCCCACCTGACGGTGTTTGCCGTCGATACCCATTGCAGCATTCTGTTCGGGCAGCCCGTCGGCAAACGCATGCTGCGGGGCCTGGGCAACAGCGTTCTGCCGAAAAACGTCAGGCATGAGCTTGTCGACGAGATCCATTGGGTCGGCGCCTATCCGGCGTATCTGAGTGCGCACCGTTTGCTGCGCGAGCACGGGATCTTCATGGGGCCGACCAGCGGCGCCGCCGCGTTGGTGGCGGGTTGGGTTGCAGAGACCCTTCCGGACGCACAGATCGCGGTCATCATGCCAGACGAAGGCCATCGCCATGCCGAGACCGTCTACAATGACGACTGGCTTGCAACCCTGCCTGGCTGGCCCTGCAAGGAACCGTCGGAGCCGAGGACGCTGACGACAATCGCACCGGCCGCAGAGACGCAATGGACGCGATTTCTTTGGATGCGGCGCAGTCTCGACGATGTGCTCAAAACCCAGGCAGCAACTGTGGTGCCATCGGCTATTGGTGCGGCGGAGAATCTATGAGACGAGATCCGGCCCGCTTTTGTCGAGCCAGCGCCAGGCGTCTTGCGTCGTCTGGAAGATCTCGCCGTGGTCATTCGATCGAATGGACCGATCAAGATCCTTGAGACCGCTGGCGGTCACGACGGCCACGACGCGGTCTGTGGCCGCGATGACGCCTTGATCCTTTAACGTCGATATGGCGATCAGCGGCGTAACCGATGCCAGTTCGGCAAAGATTCCTTCGTCGCGCGCAAGGCGTTCCTGCATCGCGACCAGACCTTGATTGTCGACGGGGACGGCGTGCCCGCCGGATTCGCGCAGAGCCTTCAAAGCCTGGAAGGTGCTGCGCGGCGTGCCTATTGATACCGCAAGGCTGTCGAAAAGCAGCTTGCGTTCACTCAAGGCATCGGCGCCGCTGGCAAGCGCGTCCGCCAACGACCCGTGCACCTCCGCGGCGACGAGACGGGGCAGCTGGGTGATTGCCCCTTGCGCATGCAATTCGCAAAAGCCAGCCCACACGCCGGATAATGCATCGCCATAGCAGACCGGAAGGACGCACCAGTCCGGCGCCTTGCCATCCGACTGCTCGACGATCTCGTAGGCGATCGTCTTGTAGCCTTCGATGCCAAGCGGATGGCTGCCGACCACCGGACCGTGATAGGGCGAGGCGATGAACCAGTCATAGCGGGCAGCCGCTTGTTCCAGCAGCGACCATCGGTCCATCTTGTTGACCAGGGGCAGCACCGTTGCGCCATATTTTCGGATCTGCGCCAGCATCGCGCCGGCAGACCCGGCGAAAGTAGTGACAACACACTTCAACCCGGCTCTGGAAGCGTAGGCCGCCAGCGAAGCGCCGGCGTTGCCAGAGGAGGCGGTCGCGACGACCTTTGCGCCACGGGCGCGCGCCACACTGACGGCGACGGTCGAGAAACGGTCCTTATGCGACCAGGTCGGGTTTCGGCCTTCGTCCTTGATTGCGAGGTTGGGTACGCCGAGGACCGCGCCGATGCGCGGCGCCGCGAGCAGGGGCGTCAAACCCTCGCCGAGGCTCACTGCATCCGCGGCATTGCAAGGCAGCATGTGCGCAAAGCGCCACAGCGAGCGCGATGGCGTGGCGCCCTCCAAGGGATGAGCGGGAGGATCCGCATATACCGGCCGAAGATTTGCGGGCGCGGTCGCCTGACACCGTGCGCACCCTTTGGAGTCGATGCTGATATCGGCGGGGTAGGAGGCACCGCAACGGATGCAGACGAATTCCAGGACCCGGCTCTTGTCCGTTTTGGGTCGGCTGATCTCGCCTGAGGCATGCACGGATATGTCGTGCGCGAGGTCGCGAAACGGCGGGCTCGGCATGGCTATTCCTGTGTCAGAAAACGATGAATTCGCCGGTTGTTTCAAACAGCCCGCGGCACCGCTGTCAATGCGGAATGTGCACTATAGTGTGTCGCACCATAGTGCGCGTCGTAGCATCCGTTGTTGGATGAAGCTTCGCGGCGTTTTTGGTTTGAACGTGCAGCGGCTACGGAGGGAAAGAAGACTGTCGCAGGAGCAGTTGTCTTTCGTTTCGGGCCGCACGCGAGCTTATATCAGCAGCGTCGAGGCCGGTCGGCGCAACGCCACGCTGGATACAGTCGAGATCCTGGCGAAGGCCTTGGATGTCGAGCCGCAAGAGTTGATCGCGGCCGTTCCATCGAATCGGCGAGCAGCGCGCGGGACAAAGCAGACGACGCCAAAGTCAACGGAATGAAGCGCGGTCTGTTCACCCAAAATTGATGTGGCTTTCAGGCTCTTTATCTTTGCGCCAGCTAATTGACTCCTGAAGTGTACATTCGGCGCAAGTCCCATTGAATATACCGTACTTGCCATCTTAAGTTGTCGGCTGGGATGGGGCCGACACTTGTCGAGGTCTGCCGATGGAGATCGATAGTCTTCTTGGGTTGTTTGCAGCGATCTCAAGGATCGACGGCGCGTGCTCGGTGGATGACATCCTCCAAGAGTTCCGCTCTGCCATCGAGCCTTACGGCCTGCGTTATTTTCTGATCACCGGCCTGCCCGTGCCGCACGACACCGACTGGAGCCGAGAGATCCTGGTCGATGGTTGGCCGTCCGAATGGTACCTTCGCTACATGTCGGAGGATTATTTTTCGCACGATCCCTGCGTCGCGCAGTGCCGGCATTCGCCGAAGCCATTCCTATGGGACGAACTTCCGCCGGCAAAGCTTTCTGCGCGCGCAAAGCTGGTGATGGATGAAGCGGCGGACTTCGGGATGGGCCAAGGTCTCTGCGTTCCAGTCCACGTGCCGCTGGCAGGGCCAGGCGTCGTCACGGCAGCGGGCGATCGGATTGAAATAGCGCCGAGCGACGTGCCGTTCATCGAGACGCTTTGCGTGCATACCTTCCGACGTCTGTCAGGGCTGGAACAATCCGGCCAGGCCGTCGATGCCGCGCCCTTGACGCCGCGCGAGCGCGAACTCCTGGAGTGGAGTGCGGAAGGCAAGTCGAACGAAGACATCGCCTGCATCCTGGGCGTCACAAGGAACACAGTTGAAAGCCATCAGCGCAACATTCGAGGAAAGCTCGACGCGGCCAATGTCTCGCATGCGATCGTCAAAGCTCTGCGACGACAGGAAATCCAGATTTAGCAATACCTGAATACCATCATACGGGCAGGAAGCGTGTTTTCCTACGACCTCCACTTTTGGAGGCGTCATGGTCCGTATTCATCTGGTCACCTGGGAAAACAGGAAGCAGTATAGAAAAGTCCTGGAGCGCTATTTTCGCATCCGGTACGACATTTACGTCAAGCATAGACGCTGGCGCGCCGTCGCCCGGCCGATCAACATCGAGATCGACGCCTTCGACAATGAGCATGCGCTTTACGTTCTGGCGCTCGATACCAACGGCAAGATCGTCGGCGGCTCGCGTCTCGTTCCGACATTGCAGCCGCATCTCATGAGCGAGGTCTTCCCGATTCTCGCCGGCGGCACGCCTCCGCGAGCGGCTGACATTTTCGAATGGACGCGCTTTTTTGTCGTCCCATCGCTTCGCACGCACGGAGCGTCGTCGCCGATCGCCGGCTTTGTTCTGTGCGGCCTCCTCGAGACGGCGCAAAGTCTGGGGATTCGACAAATCAGCGTCGTGTGCGAAACATTCTGGCCGAAACGCCTGCGTGCCCTTGGCTGGACGCTTTACGAACTCGGCAACGCTCTCGAACATCCCGATGGCGACATCATCGCGCTGCTGATCGATGTCACGCCTGAGGCCATTGAGCAGACGCGCCAGGCTTACGGCATCACCGGCGCCATACTGGCGGACAAAATCTAGGCTGATTGCCTCCGGCAGCTGGAGGTTCGCCCGCCAGGGGATATTGTCATCGCGCCCATTTGCGCGGTAGTCAGCCCTATGGTGCACCGAATTCGGTTGATGAACTCATGATGCCGCTGGTCCTGATCGCTTCGAAGGACCCGGATTTCTTTCTGGTTTTCGGGCATATCCTTTCAGTGGCGGGCTTCGAAACCCGCCTGATCACGGCGGACAAGGAGATCGCGCGCGCCATTAAGGCCGAAACGCCGCTTGCGGTCATCCTGGACTGTCAGCCGGGCGACCGCGCAGTCGCCAAGCTATGCCTGTCGCTCAAATCGTCCGAAGCGACAAGAGCAGCGCCTCTTGCAGGTTTGGTCGCGCCGCGTTCCGGCAAACTGCACCTGGACCTCATCAAGGCGGGCGTCGACGAGATATTCTCGCGGCCCTTTGCGCCCGAACAGCTTCTGACCTGGCTGCATGGCAAGGCGGGAGCCGCCAGGCTTGCGCGCCAAACCAAGGCAGGCGATCTGGTGCAGGGCGATTTCCGGTTGGACCGACAGACCCACCGGACATTCTTCAAGCAAAAAGAAATCCTTATGCCGCCGATCGAATTCAAGCTTCTGCGCAGCCTTCTGGCGCAACCCGGCAAGGTGCTCAGCCGGGAGGAACTGGTCGCGACCGCATGGCCTGAGCATGCCGCCGCAACCGACATACGCGGTGTCGACGTTCATATTGCCAGGTTGCGCAAAAGGCTTCGGTCCTCTGTGGGAAGCGATGTGATCCGGACGGTCCGCTCTGCTGGTTACGCATTCGCGCCCGACTGGTAGTCCCGTCGGCAATTCCCGCGCCATTCAATTGTCATGTCGCCGATCGCGCCGTAGCTGCGTGTGCGACGTTCAATGGCTCAGGATTGTGTCCAGGAATAGCCTGGCGCGCGGATGAGCGGCTCCGGAGAAGAAGCCACTGGAAGACGCGTGCTCGACGATGCGGCCCTGGTCCATGAACACGATCTCATCCGCCACTTCGCGTGCGAAGCCCATTTCATGCGTCACGCAGACCATGGTCACGCCGGTTTTCGCGAGCGCGATCACGACGTCGAGCACTTCCTTGATCATTTCCGGGTCGAGCGCCGAGGTGGGTTCGTCGAAAAGCATGATGCGGGGATCGAGGCAGAGCGCGCGCGCGATCGCCGCCCGCTGTTGTTGGCCGCCCGACAGCTCAGCCGGATAGGCCCGCGCCTTTTCGGCGATGTGCACCGCCGTCAGATGCCGCATCGCGATCTCTTCGGCCTCCCGCGCCGATTTCGAAAGGACCCGGCGCAGAGCCAGCGTGCAGTTGGCAAGCACGGTGAGGTGAGGGAAGAGGTTGAAGCTCTGGAACACCATGCCGGTCAGCCGGCGCGCGATCGCCGCATCGCGATCGCTTTTTCCGAGGCGTCTTCCTGCAAGCTCTATCGTCCCCTTTTGGAAGGGCTCCAGACCGTTGATGCAGCGGATCAAGGTCGACTTGCCGGACCCCGAGGGTCCGCAGACGACGACGCGCGCACCCGGCCGCAAGGTCAGATCGATGTCTTTCAATACCTGCAGCGCACCGAACCACTTGTTGAGGCCGTCGATCCGCACGAGCGGGACGGATTGAGGCGTCGGGGTCGGAGGCGCCCGCCGATCGAGCATCAGCGGCGCCCGCTCGCAAGCAGGAGCTTCTCCATGCGCTTGACCCCATAAGAAACGATCAGCGCCAGCGCCAGAAACAGAACGCCCGCGACAGTCAGCGGCTCCGCGTAGCGATAGGTCTGGGATGCGATGTCGAAGGCACGCCCAAGCATTTCCGGCACCGCCAGGATCGCGAGATAAGGCGTCGCCTTGAGGATCGAGACCAGGTAGTTGCCCAGGGGCGCGGCGATGTTGCGCAGCATCTGGGGTGCGATGACGAAAATGACCGTATCGCGGCGGGTGAGCGACAGGGCTCTGGCTGCTTCCTGCTGGCCCTTCGGAATAGCGTCGATGCCCGCCTTGAACACCTCTGCCAGATAACCGCTGTAATAGAGGCTTAGCCCCAATATGCCCACCGTCATGGCGCCGAGCCGGATCCCGTAGAAGGGCATGACGAAATACAGGAAATAGAGCCAGGCCAACACCGGCGTCGAGCGGATGAAATCGATCAGGAAGCGCACGGCGAAGCCGGGCACGCCGCCGCCACGGCGGATCATCTCGAACGTGAAGCCAAGCGCCGACGCGCCGAGGCAACTCAAGACCGTTGCGAGCAGGGTCGTCCCGATCGCGCCGATTATGATCGGGACGGTCGAGAGCGCGAAGTCGAGGTCAAATCCCACGAGCCACTCCTCTTTCGGGATTGACCCGCGCTTCGAGCCAGCGGCCGGCGAGCGCGATCGGATAGCAGACGACGAAGAAGGCTAGCAGCAACGCCGAATAGATCGCGACCGGGTCGTATTCGGTCTGGGAGATTTCCTTGGCGCGGAAGGTCATGTCCGTCAGCGTGACCAGGGAGACAAGGGAAGTCGCCTTGACCAGCTGAATGAGGTTGTTGACGAATGTGGGGCTCATGGCGACCAACGCCTGGGGCAGCTCGATCAGAAGCAGGATCGCCGGGCGCGAGAGGCCGAGCGCCATGCCAGCCTCGCGCTGGCCGGCCGGAAGAGATTGGAGCCCGGCCCGCACCGCCTGGCTGGCATAGCCGCCGCTATTGAGGCCGAGCACCAATGCACTGACGGTCATCGCCGAGAGGGTGACCCCCGTGACCGGCAGAACGTAGTAAAAGACAAAGAGCAGGACGACGACCGCCGAACTGCGCCAGAATTCGATGACTGCCGTGACCAGAAAGCGCGTCAATCCGGTGGTCAGAAACTGCGCGACGCCGAAAACAAGCGCGAAGGGCACCGCGAAGACAAGGCCATAGGCTGTGACCTCTGCCGTTACACGCAGCCCTTGCAGGATCCCAAGCCAGATGTCGAGCATGCTCATGCGGCTTCGCCGCCCTTTGCCGGCAACGGGCGCGGCGTAGCGGCTGGCGGGGCGCTTCGAACGCATTTGGAAACGGCTATCTGGCGCCGCGAAACCGTGCCCTCGGGACCGAACCGCATGACAATCCTCCGCGCCGTGGAAAGGGCGATCGCCGCCACTGCCAGGCGTTTCATAAACCCGGCGGGAGTCATGTGTCAATAAACATGTACATAATATTGCGATAGTTTACATTCTGCCGTCGCTGGATGGCAGCGATCGGCCGCCATGACGCTTCGTGAGGTCGGCCCCGCCGTTCGCCGGTCTTTGTTCGCTGCGCTACGACGGCGATCGAAAGCTGTTGAATCGGGCTGCTCCAGGCCGCTCTTGCTTGTCTGCGACCGGGAACTGCTCGACGAGTTCCCGGGCCAAACGGGGGCCCGATGGCTGTCTTGCACAACGATACCGAAGGACGCGCGCGCAGCTCTCGTATGCTGCGCACCGCGCTCGGGCCCGCCATCGCCCGGTTCCTGGACGACCCCGCCATCATCGAGGTCATGCTGAACCCGGATGGCCGGATCTGGGTCGATCGGCTTTCGGAAGGTTTGGCCGATACGGGCGAAATGCTTGCGCCTGCCGCTGGCGAGCGGATCGTGCGGCTGGTTGCCCATCATGTCGGCGCCGAGGTCCATTCCCGTTCCCCGCGCGTCTCGGCCGAGTTGCCGCAAACCGGTGAGCGTTTCGAAGGCCTGCTGCCGCCCGTGGTCGCCGCGCCGGCCTTCGCGATCCGCAAGCCCGCGGTCGCCGTCTTCACGCTCGATGACTATGTCGCGGCAGGCATCATGACGTCTTGCCAGGCCGCCGTGTTGCGCGCCGCCGTTGCCGGCCGCGCAAACATCCTCGTTGCCGGCGGCACGTCGACCGGCAAGACGACCTTGACCAACGCGCTGCTCGCCGAAGTGGCGAAAGGGACGGACCGGGTCGTCGTGATCGAGGACACCCGCGAACTGCAATGCGCTGCCCCGAACCTCGTCGCGATGCGCACCAAGGATGGCGTCGCCACGCTTTCAGACCTCGTCCGTTCCTCGCTGCGCCTGCGGCCCGACCGCATTCCGATCGGCGAGGTGCGCGGCGCCGAGGCGCTGGACCTCTTGAAGGCATGGGGCACCGGGCATCCCGGCGGCATCGGCACCCTTCATGCCGGCTCCGGCATCGGCGCTCTACGCCGGCTTGAGCAACTGATCCAGGAGGCCGTCGTCACTGTGCCGCGTGCGCTGATCGCCGACACGATCGGTCTGGTCGCCGTGCTCGCCGGTCGCGGCGCCGCGCGACGGCTTGTCGAGCTGGTCAGGGTCGAGGGTCTGGGGCCCGATGGCGACTATCGCATCGCCGAAGCCACACCGATCAACACAGGAGAAATTTCATGACTCGCCTCTCTTCGCGCTGCCAGGCCAGCCTTGCCGTGGCCAGCGCCGCCGTCGCCTTCAACTTCATGCTCACGCCGGCAGCCTTTGCGTCGGGCTCCTCGATGCCGTGGGAACAGCCGCTCGAGAAGATCCTGCAGTCGGTCGAAGGACCGGTCTCCAAGATCATCGCGGTCATCATCATCATCGTAACCGGCCTGACGCTGGCCTTCGGCGACAGTTCGGGAGGTTTCAGGCGGCTGATCCAGATCGTTTTCGGCCTTTCGATCGCCTTCGCTGCGTCGAGCTTTTTCCTTTCGTTCTTCTCGTTCGGCGGCGGAGCGTTGATCTGATGACAACCGCTTTCGAACAGCTCGGCGCTGTGCCGGGGTGGACGGTGCCCGTGCACCGGGCGTTGACCGAGCAGATCCTGCTCGGGGGCGCGCCGCGTGCAATCGCGATCCTGAATGGCACGCTGGCCGGCGCTGTCGGTCTTGGGCTGCGGCTCTGGCTGGTCGGTCTTCTCATGTGGGCGATCGGACATTTTACTGCGGTGTGGGCTGCCAGGCGTGATCCGCTTTTTTTCGAAGTCGGCCGCCGGCACCTGCGGCTGCCTGGGCATCTGTCGGTTTGAGGGCGCCGCCATGATGAGCCTTGCCGAATACCGCCGGACTGCTGCCCGCCTTGCCGACTTCCTGCCTTGGGCGGCACTCGTCGCCCCCGGGGTCGTGCTCAACAAGGACGGCAGCTTTCAGCGAACCGCCAGCTTTCGCGGACCCGATCTCGACTCCGCCGTAGCGGCGGAACTTGTCGCAGTGGCATCGCGCATCAACAATGCCCTTCGTCGTCTCGGCTCGGGCTGGAGCATCTTCGTTGAAGCGCAGCGCCACGAAGCGGCTTCCTATCCCGAAAGCCAGTTTCCCAATGCGGCCTCCGGCCTGCTCGATGCCGAGCGCAAAGCCGACTTCGACGAGGAGGGGGTTCATTTCGTATCGAGCTACTTTCTCACATTCCTGTTCCTGCCGCCGCCCGAGGACGCCACGCGCGCCGAAGGCTGGCTCTATGAGGGCCGCGACCAGTCGCGCGCGGATCCGGGCGAGATGGTCCGCGCCTTTGTCGACCGGACCGAGCGTGTGCTGTCCCTGCTCGATGGGTTCATGCCTGAATGCCACTGGCTCGACGACGGCCAAACGCTGACCTACCTACATTCCACCATCTCGACCAAGCGTCACTCGGTGCGCGTCCCCGAGACCCCGATCTACCTCGATGCGCTGCTGGCGGACGAGCCGCTCGCCGGCGGGCTCGAACCGCGGCTTGGCGGCAAGCATCTTCGCGTGCTCACCATCCTCGGCTTCCCGACCGCGACGACACCTGGCCTGCTTGACGACCTCAACAGGCTGGCCTTCCCGTACCGCTGGTCGACCCGCGCAATCCTGCTCGACAAGGTCGACGCGGTCCGCCTTCTGAGCCGGATACGGCGGCAATGGTTCGCCAAGCGCAAGAGCATCGCCACGATCCTGAAGGAGGTGATGACCAACGAGGCATCGGCACTCCTCGACACCGATGCCACAAACAAGGCGGCCGACGCCGACACGGCGTTGCAGGAGCTCGGCGCCGACATAGCGGGCATGGCCTATGTCACCGCGACCGTCGCCATATGGGATAGCGACCCGCGCGTGGCCGACGAGAAATTGCGGCTCGTCGAGAAGGTCATCCAGGGCCGCGACTTCACGGCCATTGTCGAGACCGTCAACGCCGTCGATGCCTGGCTCGGGTCGTTGCCCGGACACGCCTATGCCAATGTCCGCCAGCCGCCTATCTCGACGCTCAATCTCGCCCACATGATCCCCCTTTCTGCCGTGTGGGCGGGGCCGGAACGGGACGAGCATCTGGTCGGTCCTCCCTTGCTTTACGGCAAGACCGAAGGCTCGACCCCGTTCCGGTTGGTCCTTCATGTGGGCGATGTCGGTCACACGCTAGTCGTCGGCCCGACCGGCGTCGGCAAATCGGTGCTGCTGGCGTTGATGGCGCTGCAATTCTGCCGCTACCGCAACGCGCAGATCTTCGCCTTTGACTTCGGCGGTTCGATCCGCGCGGCGACGCTCGCCATGGGCGGCGACTGGCACGATCTCGGCGGTCATCTCACCGAGGGCGTGGACGCGTCCGTTTCGATGCAGCCGCTCGCCCGCATTCACGACACGTACGAGCGCGCCTGGGCGGCTGACTGGATCGTCGCGATCCTGACGCGCGAGGGCATTCAGATCACGCCGGAGGCAAAGGAGCATATCTGGGCGGCGCTGACCTCGCTTGCCTCGGCCCCGGTCGAGGAACGCACCATGACCGGGCTAAGCGTGCTTCTGCAGGCCAGCGACCTGAAACAGGCGCTTCGTCCTTACTGTGTTGGTGGCCCGAATGGGCGGCTGCTCGACGCAGAGGCCGAACAGCTCGGTCAGGCGTCCGTGCAGGCGTTCGAAATCGAAGGTCTGGTGGGCACGCAGGCCGCCCCGGCCGTCCTTTCCTATCTGTTTCATCGCATCGGCGACCGCCTTGATGGTCGTCCGACCCTGCTCATCATCGACGAAGGCTGGCTTGCTCTCGACGATGATGCGTTCGCCGGGCAGTTGCGCGAATGGCTGAAGACGCTCCGCAAGAAGAACGCCAGCGTCGTGTTCGCCACCCAGTCCCTCTCCGACATCGACAAGTCGGCGATCGCGCCGGCGATCATCGAAAGCTGTCCAACCCGGCTGCTGCTGCCCAATGAACGCGCGATCGAGCCGCAAATCACCGCCATCTATCGCCGCTTCGGCCTGAACGACCGCCAGATCGAGATCCTGGCGCGAGCCACACCCAAGCGCGACTATTACTGCCAGTCCCGTCGCGGCAACCGTCTCTTCGAGCTCGGCCTGTCAGAGGTCGGGCTTGCGCTTTGCGCCGCGTCCTCGAAGAGCGATCAGGCCCTGATCGGCAGCATCATCGCCGAGCATGGCCGCGACGGGTTCCTGTCGGCCTGGCTGCGTGCCCGCGACCTCGGCTGGGCCGCCGACCTCGTTCCCAACCTCACCGTTCCCGAACCTGAAAAGGATTCCAAACCATGACTGTTCGTCAAAGCCGCCGGCGCGTCCTTCTTGTGGTCGCGGCGACGCTCGCCACGCCGATCGCGCCAATGATGACTGCGCCAGCCCATGCCCTGATCGTGTTTGATCCATCGAACTATTCACAGAATGTACTGACGGCCGCGCGCTCGCTGCAGCAGATCACGAACCAGATCACCTCGCTTCAGAACCAGGCTCAGATGCTGATCAATCAGACGCGCAACCTGGCGAGCCTGCCATTGTCTTCGCTGCAGCAGCTGCAACAGTCGGTGCAGCGCACGCAACAGCTTCTCGACGAAGCACAAAACATCGCCTTCGACGTGCAGCAGGTCGACAAGGCATTTCAGCAGCAATACAGCAGCGTCTCGCTCTCTGCTTCCGACCAGCAACTCGTCATGGATGCGCGCTCGCGCTGGCAAAACACGGTCGGCGGCCTCCAGGACGCAATGCGCGTCCAGGCGGGCGTGGTCGCAAACATCGACACCGGTCGCGCGCAGATGTCGGCATTGGTCGGCGCCAGCCAGTCGGCGATCGGCGCGCTGCAGGCGACGCAGGCCGGCAACCAGCTGCTTGCGCTTCAGGGCCAGCAGCTTGCGGACCTGACCGCCCTGGTGGCCGCCAACGGTCGTGCCCAGGCACTGACTGACGCCGAACGTGCCGCGGCGGCCGACCAGGGACGCGAGCAACGGCGGCGCTTCCTGGCGCCTGGCTCCGGCTACCAGGCAGGCTCTGTCCAGATGTTCAACCGCTGAGGTCGGTCGCCATGGACGGCAAAAACCTCGTTCGCATCCTGGCCGTCGTCTTCGTAGCCGCCGCCGTGACGGCGACGGCGCTCGAGATGAGCCGAAAGGACCACAGGACGGTGGGAGAGGGATCGCTCACAGGGACGCCCTCCGTGCCTAATCCGCTCCGCGATGGCCTGCACCGTTGCCAGATCCTCGGCGAGGCTGCCCTGCGTGAGGAAGGATGCACGCGGCTGTGGGCCGAACAGCGTGAGCGCTTCCTCGGTCTCGAAAAGCCCCCGCGGGATTCGACAATCGAGCCCGCCGCTTCGCGCTCGCCAGATCCAGCGTTGCACGAGGTCCGCTAGACATGGGCAATACCGGCGTCATCGACCAGTTCCTGGCCACCTTCACCCGCTATATCGACAGCGGCTTCGGCCTGCTCGGCGGCGAGGTCGCCTTCGTCGCCACCACGCTGATTGTCATCGACGTGACGCTTGCCGCGCTTTTCTGGAGCTGGGGCGCCGATGACGACATCCTTGCGCGGCTCATCAAGAAGACGCTCTTCGTCGGTGTCTTCGCCTATCTGATTTCCAACTGGAACGGTCTCGCCCGGATCGTCTTCGAGAGTTTCTCCGGTCTTGGCCTCAAGGCGAGTGGAACCGGATTTTCGGCACAGGACCTCTTGCACCCTGGCAAGGTGGCGCAAACCGGTCTCGACGCCGGACGACCATTGCTCGAGGCGATCTCCGGCTTGATGGGCTACATCTCCTTCTTTGAAAACTTCATCCAGATCGCCTGCCTGCTCTTTGCCTGGGCGCTCGTCCTGCTCGCCTTCTTCATCCTGGCGGTGCAGCTCTTTGTGACGCTGATCGAGTTCAAGCTGGCGACGCTGGCAGGCTTCGTGCTGATCCCCTTCGGCCTGTTCGGCAAGACGGCCTTCATGGCCGAACGTGTGCTCGGCAACGTCATCTCGTCCGGCATCAAGGTTCTGGTGCTTGCCGTGGTCATCGGCATCGGATCGACGCTCTTCGGGGAATTCACCCAAGGCTTCGGCGGCGAGAACCCCACCATCGACCAGGCCATGGCCATCGTGCTGGCGGCGCTGTCGCTGCTTGGCCTCGGCATCTTCGGTCCCGGCATCGCCAACGGGCTCGTCGCGGGTGGACCGCAGCTCGGCGCCGGTGCGGCGGTGGGGACCGGCCTTGCCGCGGGCGGCATCGCAGTTGCAGGCTACGGAGCAGCCAACCTCGCGACGCGAGGCGGGACAGCCGCATTCGCGGGGGCGACGTCCGCCGCGCGTGGCGCGACATCACTCGTCGGTGGCGGTTCGGCCGCTTACAGGCTTGGCGCCGCCGGTCAATCTGGGGCGGCAGGCGTCGCCTCCGGCCTCGGCGGCATTGCGCGCGCTGGCGCTTCGGCGGCAGCCTCCCCGCTCAGGCGCGCCGCCGCAAGCACCGCCCGATCGCTTGGCTCGAGCTTCGCCACCGGCGCCCGTTCGGCCGCTGAAATCACTGGCGGTTCGTCGACCATGGGAACGCTAGGCGGCGTCACGGCGTCAACGGCGGACGCATCCAGCGCGGGCAAGCCATCCAGCGCTCAGGGACAGCCCGAATGGGCCAGACGGCTGCATCGCTCCCAACGCCTCGCCCACGCTGCCCAGACCGCCGCCCACGCCGTGCGCGCCGGTGACAGCCATGGCGGGGGAGCATCGATTTCTCTTTCTGAAGGCAAATGACGAAATGAACATCTTCAGACGCCCCGCCGTCCACTATGGCAAGAGCCCTCGACCGGAAACCCCCTATCAGAAGGCGCAGCAGATCTGGGATGAACGCATCGGCTCCGCACGCGTGCAGGCACGCAACTGGCGCGCCATGGCGTTCGGGTCGCTCATCCTGTCGGCGGGGCTCGCCACTTCGCTGGTCTGGCAGTCGGGCCGCGGCACGGTCGTCCCCTGGGTCGTGCAGGTCGACAAGCTAGGCCAGGCTCAAGCGATCGCGCCCGCAACCGCCGACTATAAGCCGACCGATCCACAGATCGCGTGGCATCTTGCCCGCTTTGTCGAGCAGGTACGCTCGATCCCCGCCGATCCGATCATCCTGCGCCAGGACTGGCTGCGCGCCTATGATTGGACCACCGACCAGGGTGCTGCGGCGCTCAACGACTATGCGCGCGCTGCGAATCCTTTCTCCAAGGTCGGCAAGCAGCAGGTCGCGGTCGACATTTCGTCGGTCATCAGAGCCTCGCCGGGCTCCTTTCGTGTCGCCTGGATCGAGCACCACTATGAAAACGGTCAGCTTTCAGGCACCGAGCGCTGGACCGCGATCCTGACGATCGTGACGCAGATGCCAAGCGACGCCGAACGGCTTCGCGCCAATCCGCTTGGCATCTACGTCAACGCCATCAACTGGTCGCGGGAGATGAGCCAATGAGCCCGACATCGCGTCTTGTTGCCGGCACGAATTTGTCGAGATATCTGCTGTCGGTGCTGGTCTCGGCGACGACGCTGCTTGCGGGTTGCGCCACGCCCGCGATGAAGCCGCCGACGATCAGCTACGATACCTATGTTCCCCCCTTGCCGCCGGCTCCGGCCGCCTCGACCGAGCAAAGGCCGAAGCCTCTTCGCGTGCCACCAGGCTGGGCGCCCGCGCAGGGCGGCGCCGTCGGGCAAACGCCGGCAGCCCGTATCGAGAACGCAAACGCCGCGGCGCGGGTCGAACCGCGCCGCGAAGGCTACTACAACGCGATTCAGATCTACCCGTGGAGCGAGGGAGCGCTCTATCAGGTCTACGCCTCACCTGGCCAGATTACGGACATCGCGCTAGAGCCTGGCGAGAGCCTGACCGGAGCCGGCCCGATCGCGGCCGGTGACACCGCGCGCTGGATCATAGGCGACACCGAAAGCGGGTCCGGCATCGCCCGACGCGTCCACGTCCTGGTGAAACCCTCGCGTTCGGACATCACGACGAACCTCATCATCGCCACCGACCGGCGCAGCTATATGCTTGAGCTACGCTCAGGCGCGAAGCCCTACATGCCCGCCGTTGCCTGGTCCTATCCAGCTCCGAAATCGGGCCTGCTGCAGACGATCGCCACGATGCCGGTCATACCGCAGCTTACGGCGCGAAACTATCGCTACGGCATCGCCGGCGACAGCCCTCCCTGGAAGCCGGTGAGCGCCTACGACGATGGCCGCCGGGTTTACGTCGAGTTTCCGCGCGGCATCGTGCAAGGCGAGATGCCACCGATTTTCGTCATCGGCCCGGACGGCGAGGCTGAAATCACCAACAGCCGCGTCCATCAAAATATCCTCATCGTCGACCGTCTTTTTGGCGCGGCCGAACTGCGTCTTGGCGCCGGCAAGCGGCAGCAGACGGTCAGGATCGTGCGCATCGACAGAAGAACCGATGGGGTGGGGCGAGGCCCAAGCGATCGCGCCGCGTCGACGCTGCCGAACGCAATACGCAGGGGAGTGCCGCAGCCATGAACGAGAGGAATATGGCCGTCGAACGCATGCGGCTTCGCCCCGAACCGCCGCGTGTGACGCGTCTGTCGCGCAAAATGCTCGCGGGTATAGGCTTCGTCGCCTCGCTCGGTATAGGCGGCGCGCTGATTTACGCTCTGCAGGACGCCAACACGTTCAAGCAGGGCGAGGAGCTCTACCCCACCTCCAATCGGCCGCCGGCCGACGGACTGGCAAGACTGCCGCGCGACTACGCCGGCCCGATCCTTGGGCCGCCGCTGCCCGGCGATCTCGGCAGGCCGATCCTCGATGCTCAAAACAAGGGGCAGGCCATCGTGCCCCCCTCAATCCCAAGCCCCTCGATTGACGAAGCCGAGCAGCGCCGGCGAGCCGAAGAGGAAGCGGCCAGAACCTCGCGTGTCTTCTTCCAGACAGCGCCACGAGATCCCAGGACCGCCGAAGCGTCCGCCCCTGCTATTGCCGATCTCGCCAGTCAGAACGCTGCGCCAAATGCGCAGGATCGCCAGCTTTCCTTCCTGTCCGCCGCCGCTGACCGGCGGACGGTGGCCCCGGATCACGTCACGCCTCCTGTGTCGCCCTATGTGCTGCAAGCCGGTGCCGTGATCCCAGCCGCGCTCATTACGGGCATCCGGTCGGACCTTCCCGGGCAGATCAGCGCTCAGGTGACCGAAAATGTCTATGACAGTCCCACCGGCCGCTCGCTGCTCATCCCGCAAGGCACTCGCATTGTTGGGCAATACGATAGCGGGATTGGTTCCGGGCAGCGCCGCGTGCTGCTTGTCTGGAACAGGCTGATCTTTCCCGACGGACGCTCCATCGTGCTGGAGCGGCAGCCTGGCGCGGACCCTCAGGGCTATGCCGGCCTGGAGGATGCCGTCGACTATCACTGGGGCGAGCTCTTCAAGGCCGCGGCGTTGTCGACCGTTCTGAGCGTTGGCGCGCAGGCCGGTTCTTCCGATCGGGACAGCGATATCGTGCGTGCCCTGCGAGGCGGTGCCTCCGATAGCGTCAGCCAGGTAGGCCAACAGGTCGTTCAGCGCCAACTCGCTGTCGCGCCGACGCTCACGATCCGGCCCGGGTTTCCCGTTCGCGTCCTCGTCACCCGCGACCTTGCCCTTGAACCATACGGAGGTTGACATGGCCAAGTTGAAGCTCGCAACGATTGCCGACGACAAGCCAGTGAAGATTACGGTGGAACTGCCGGCGCCCCTGCATCGCGATCTGGTGAAATACGCAGAGATCCTCGGGCGCGAGACCGGGCGGCCTTCTGCCGATCCATCGCGCTTGATCGCACCGATGCTTGAACGGTTCATCGCAACCGACCGCGGCTTCGCGAAAGCAAAGAAGGAGCAGGCTTGAACCTAGCTTTCCTATGGCCGTCGAGCGCCTTTGGCCGAAACTTCGACAGGATGCTCTCTTGTCGATGGCTACGGCCCAAAACGGGGCTCGAACGGCTCGTTCCCTCGGTGCTCAAGGCCCGGATCGATGAGATCCTGCGCGTGGTCGCACGATAAACCGAGGCCGGTCGGCAGGGGGAACGCCGGCGGTTTTCGGCTGTGTGGGTGGAACCAGAGAAGTTGGAGAAGTGGCGCTATATTCGGCGCCCGCAGCAGGTCAAGCTCTGCGATGAAGCTAGGACATGGCTGTCGGTTGCCGTCTCACCGACAGGTGAGCTGCATGAAAGAGTCTGACGATGGAGCGCCCGCCGCCGTCGAGCGGACATTCGACGTGAAGCCCAGAGCGGAAGGCGCCGAGGCTACAGCCACTGCCTGAAAACCGAAAAAGCACGCCCGCTATTCAGCTGGACCCACAAATATCCGAGGAGACAAATCCCATGAAAGCAATCGTTGTAACGGACCAGACTGCGGGAACGGCCGGAATGAAGCTTTTGGAGCGGCCCGAACCACGGGCAGCGATAAACGACGTCGTCGTTCAGGTTCATGCGGCGGGATTCGTCAACACCGAACTGGAATGGCCTTCGACTTGGGCGGATCGGGCCTTTCGCGACCGGACGCCATCGATCCTTGGCCATGAACTGGCAGGCGTGGTCACCGCGCTGGGCTACGGCACCACGGGGCTGTCGATCGGTCAGCGGGTGTTCGGCCTGTCGGACTGGCATCGCGACGGCACGCTTGCCGAGTACGTCGCCATGGAAGCCCGCAATCTCGCGCCATTGCCGGGCGATGTCGACTTCGCCGTGGGCGCGAGCCTGCCGATCTCGGGCCTCACCGCATGGCAGGGCCTATTCCAGCATGGCCGCCTTCAGGCAGGACAGTCCGTGCTCGCGCATGGCGCAGCGGGCGCCGTCGGCTCGGTGGTGACGCAGCTTGCGCGGGAAGCCGGTGCCTATGTCATCGGCACCGGACGCGCCGCCGACCGCCAGAAGGCGCTCGACTTCGGTGCGAATGAATTCGTCGACCTCGGGAACGACACTCTGGAGGATATCGGCTGCGTCGACCTGGTATTCGATGTCATCGGCGGCGACATTCAGAAGCGGTCCGCGGCGCTGATCCGGGCCGGAGGAACGCTGGTGACAGTCGTCGGACCGACGGACGTTCGACCCGCCGACGGCCTGACGATCGACTTCGTCGTCGAGGCCGATCGTGTCCAGCTGGATGAGATCGTCCAGCGAGTGCGGGGCGGACGTCTGCGGACGAATATCGGCAAGGTTTCGGCCCTGGAGGAGGCCGTTGCAACCTTCAACGCAAGGGAGCGGCACACCGGCAAGACGATCATCCGCGTTCGTCCGCAAAAGCTTGGGACGCAGGCCGAATCCTGACCTCGGGCCGTCCTGCTCAACGGCCTTGAAGGCTTGGAGAAATTCCTCACTGAACGCCGCCCCGACATTCGCTTCTGGCGTCGCACGGGCCGGATCATCGTTCGGCAAAGGCGTCGCGGCGGCCTTCATCGCCGGCGTCAGCGGGTTCCTCTATTCCGCCAAGGTCGACCTGATGCGCCCCGTCGGCTCGCACGGTGGCAGGACGACCGGCAAGCAGGTGCAGGCCGACGCGCGCGGGGCGGCGATCGACGTCGCAGGGCCGCGCATGCTCATGGAGGTCGGTCTGGTCACGTGCGACCTCTCCTGATCGACACGCATGCGCGCAAGACCACCCATGACTGTGCCCGGCGAAGTGTAGCCTGTCCGGCTTCTGCGTGGAGCAGTCAGTCAAGGACGAGCACACGTTCCTCGATTGCAACGGCGTCGGTCAGGTCGTCGGCATCACGGTCGAGATGCAGAACCCATGCGCCGGCGGCATCAGGCTTTTTCGCCTTGGCGTATTCGCTGCTCGGATAGTCCGATTGTTGGAAACGCTCTTGCTTTTCTGTGAAACTGACCAAAATCAAAGCCGGTTTCGGACGACGATGGCATTGTGCGCTCGTGTGGGAGACGATCCTTACCGTGCCATTCTCTCGTGTGCTGCAGCTGGCCGTTATCGACGAAGAAGGCGAGCACCCCTCTCGTCTTCCCTTGCCTGCGGACCGTAACCGGCTGGAAAGACGCAATCACCGGCATCCCCGTCAATATCCGGCCCACCCACTGGCGGGAATGGATTAAGGATTGCGAGGAGCCCCGGGCTTAGGTGTGTCATTGACGTGCTTGGCCATCAGACACTCAGCGATTTTCACCTCGCTGTTCTTGCTGCTCGCGTGACGCCAGGCTCAAGGGTTTGCGGCGCTGCTTTGCACATTGGTTCTTCGACGCTTTGAGAGCGATTGCAACAGGTCGTCTTCGTTGGAGTAGCCGCTCTCGAACCTTTGGATGACCTCGCGTGCGAGATCGTCTCTCTGATCTTTGTCTTTAAGGGCCAGACGCCGCTCTTTGCAGAGCGTATCAAAGACGGTTTGGAGAAGCGTCAGTTCGGCTGGCGTGAAAATGCCGCTGTATCGTGTGAAAACCACGCAGCTTCCCTCCCTCATACGGGCGGAAGCGTGATCTACTCTCCCAAGCGTCCGTGTGCCTCGGCTGGGTGCGGACGACTTTGTCAACGTATACCCCAGGACGAAGCGTTGCGACCCGTTCGTAGTCGAAGAGGGAAGTTAGAAAACCACGCGCCATTACAAAAATTAGTACGAGCCGGAAACTGTCACCGTCGAGCCGGAAGGCATGACAATGTCCCCGGCTTTCCGGCGCGACAGTTTCGCAAGGTCCATGTCGGCATGGTCGCCAAGACCTATGCCCTCAACCGGGACCTCTCTCACGACGGACAGCTCCTTGTTCGCCTTCGCCGACCGGCTGGCGCGCGGGCATGGCGCGGCCTTCGCCATCAAGGACCGGCAGGCGGGTTCCGTGCCGCGCAACGCCGGCGTTTCTGTCTCGGGACAGCCGTTGCCAACGGTTCGTGTCACCCGCGGCATGGTGATTTCGGCGAGCGGCCTGACGCCTGTGACCGACTGGGCCCGCCGGTGCGACTTGCATAGGACCAAGCAGGTTATCGAGGAGGTCGAGACGGGCGATGTCGAGCCGGAAGACGTGCTGCGCTTGATGGAGGCGGACGAGACGGCGGCGGAGACCCGCGCCGATTCCGATCGTGTCGACGGGGCGCAGCAGGGGCTCCGGCTCGGTCACCATCGGAGGCGCGCCGATCGCCGGGTCCGAAGGAACGGAGGCGATCGGCCTCCGCTGATGCGTTGGCGGCAGTTATACCATCGCCCCGATCATCGACACGCTCGACCGAGGCAGCGACCGCGCAGATCTCGCTGGGCAACCCGCAAGGCTCGGCCGGGGGGAACCGCTAGTTCGAGAGCAGTTTCACCATCGTCAGGCGCATGCGTGCCAGTCTTCGGGCCGAACTGTGGAATGCCTCCCGTTCGGATTCGAGCAGGAATTCAAGGGTCATCACGTCAAGCAGGAATTCATCCACGGCTTGAGCCAGTTCGTGCGACTTGCCTTTGATTTGAGCAAGCAGCGCGCGCGACTCCGCGACCAGGTTGGTGTCGCCGCCGTCGATCAACCCTTCCAGCTTGCTGAAGCAATCCAAATCTGAAATCCCGCGCCGCGGCCATCAACCGCCGACGAGCCGGAAAGTTCCCGATCGAACGGAAAATTCGGTGACCGCATATCGCGAGCAGGAATCGCTCGCCCGCTTGCTCGCGCATGAGGGCCGCTACAGCATGTTCCGACCGATCCGGGCGCTATCACCGTGAAGGAGCGACGCAGCTGGTATGACGCCTATCGGAAGGGCAAGGGCCAGGCGACGCCTTCGGTGAGGGGGCACTTCGAGCGACGAGCTCTTCGAAACCTGCCACCGCCAGGCCCGGGACACCGTGAAGGCGATCAATTGCCGGCCAGCGTCGACTATGTCTTTCCACGGCGCGGGGAAATCGGGCAGGCATCGGCGCAGGGGCGTGTGCGACTTCCGGCGTCAACGGTGTTCCAGCCCCGCGTCCGGCCTTCGGTGATAGCCTGGCGGACGTACAGGGTCGACAGGACGATGGCGACAGGCTGCGCAATAAGTCTCGCTACGCCGGCCGAATGCGACCGGCACACCAAGGCAAGCGCCGCTCGTCGCCCGAACTGAGCTAGCCGGGACGAGGACAGCCCGGATGACTGATCGCAGTCATCGGCGCCGTCGGCGTCACCGACTAGTTCGGTCGGTTCGTCCCCTGCCGCCTGTACCCCTGTGAGCAGCGAAAAGGCTTAACTTTTCAGGATAGCCAAGCCGAAGCGCCGCCTTGCAGTTCGGGCATGCGAAAGCGGAGATCACCTTAAACCAGGAGCCCTTCCGGATAATCCGGTGCCGGCATTTTGGACAGTCATAACTGAGGGATTCGTCATTGAGGCATTCAGGGATCGGCATCGAGCACCCACAGACTAATGCGAATGCCCCCGCAGGTGACGGTGGGCATCCGCGCACTGACGACGAAGGGACTATGCTCGCAACCATAAGCAAATGAACAGGAAGATGTTGCTCGGTCCAGACCTATGAGTTGCCGGGCAAGACCTTTGTCTCGGGAGTAATGCGACTGAGGATGTGGATTTAGATTTTCGGGGAACAACGCGTGCGCTTTGTTGTTCGGTGCTCGGCCTGCCGCGTACTTTACCACCCTGCGCACCAGGCTACTCCAGCCCGTCGGCCTCTGCCGGCGGGCTTTTTTGTTGACAACCAACTTTGTTGAAGGCCAGATTCGCGGCGTTTGAGGGATCGACCTGTTTAGGGGAGGGGCCTCATGCCAATTATTGCAAGAGCCAGAGAAGCAGGCATCTTCAGTTCGTCGGAAGTTGCGCTGCTCGGTCGCGTGTTCGACAAATTGAAGAATGAAAGTCAGTCGCCTGAGCGACGCGAAGCCCTCGCATCTCGCCTCCTTGCCAATTACTTGGCCGGGATCAGGGACGAGTCTGAACTGCTCTCGGTGTCAAAACTGCCGCTCGGCCGCTAGGTATTACTCCTTACGCTGTAGCCTGACAGGTGCGCGCGGTGGATCGTCCGCCAGGCTTAGTGCGCGTCGTCCTCTGTCATTCGCGAGCTGGGCTTTGTGAAATCCCAAGGCCGCCTCTGGCTGGCCAACCCGGGAAATCCCACTTGTTGCTTCCGAGCTACAGCTCATTAGTCAAAACTGCATTATGACTTGTGTGGGGTTCCTGGGTCCGGGCGGACCATCCGGGAAGGGTAGCAAAAGCAGTTTGAGGGAAGATGGCCCGCCGGCTTCGGTCGGCGGGCATTTTTCGTTTCTGCTACGCCTGATCCGCGTCCGAAACCTTTCCGCTCACAACCAGTTCGGCGCGATGCATGGAGTTTTCCGATGTGTGGCGAAGCAGGCGACGACAAGAAAGGTCTGGTTGATCTGTTGGTTCGGCGGTTGGTTGAGGAGACGGGGATTTCCGATGACCAAGCCCGTGAGCTTATCGAGATGATCGGCACTGACTGGGCATCGCTCCTGCGTGAAGCGCGCTTCCTGAAGCGAAGGCATTGAGCCTACGGAACATTCTCATCACGCCGATGTTGGGTAGCCGCGACGCATGCCCTCCCTGTGTTTCACGGCGTCGCGTCGGGTTTGGTTATGTCCCCGACACGAGCCCGCATCGTTCCCCCCCGGTGCGGGCTTTTTCATTGCCGCATACTCAATCGCGTCAAGAGCGCTTCAAGGGCTTTCACGTCCTCTGCGTAGGATGCGGCTTGTGCAGGATATCGTCCCGCCTGCTGGCGATAGAAATTCAGCCGCTTCGGCAGGTCCGCAATCGGGAACGTTCCTCGCCAGACGCCCTTCTCCAGCGTGAAGGAGCCGGCAGCCGAATCGTAAGTCGCTATCGTCTTCATGCCTGTGTCATAGCAAGAGTTGAGAGAGTGTAAGACCCGCAGCAGCGGTCAAGCCCCTCTTCGCCAATGGTCGGCGGGGGAACCATGCCGGGCGCTAGTTGTTCCCCTTGTGACTTGGTTGGCGAGGTACGGACATGGCGGCGCCGCGCGCGGTCTGGAAGGGCTTCCTGAAAGTTGGTTCGGTCACTTGCGGCGTGAAGCTGGTTGGAGCGACCACCGAAGCCGGGAAGGTTCATTCAAAATCCTGAACCGCAAGGACGGACTTCCCGTCAAGAGCGCCTATGTCGACGAAGGGACCGGCGAGGTGGTTCCCGCCGAAGACCAGATCAAAGGCTACGAGGCGGAGAAGGGCGAGTTCCTCGAGATCGAGCCGGACGAGATCAAGAAGCTCAAGCTGACGTCGCAGCATACGCTGGAGGTCGATGGCTTCGTCGCAATCGACGAGATCGACACGCGCTATCTGGAAAAGCCCTACTACGTCATTCCCGCCGATGGCGCCGCAACCGAGGCATTCAATGTGCTGCGCGAAGCCATGGCCAAGAAGAGGGTCGCCGCCCGGTCTTGTGTGGTGCTCTACCAGCGCGGCCGGGAAGTCATCATCCAGCCCTTCGGCAAAGGAATGCTCCTGACGGAGTTGCGCACCCACAACGAGATGGTTTCGGAAAAGAGCGCCTTCGGCGAATTCACATCTCCGAAGTTCGACAAGGATTTGCTCGAAATCGCCGGGCTGCTGATCGACAAGAAGGTCACGAAGTTCGACCCGTCGAAGTTCGAGGACACATATGAGGATGCGCTGATTGCCATGATCGATGCCAAGCGCAAGGGCAAGAAACCGCCCAAGCCGGCGCCGAAACCCAAGGAGAACGTTGTGGATCTGGCTGCCGTGCTGAAGAAGAGCCTGGCCAAGGAAGGCATAAAGGATCGGCCAAAGGCAAAGCCGGCACGAAAGTCAGCGCAGCGGCCGCATCTCTCACACCGGGCGGAACCGCCCATGATTCTTGGCCCGGGGCAGCATGTGCAATGATCATGAGCAGCATATCGCCTAGGCAGAATATTGCCGAATGATGGCTTCGCTGGCGTTGAAAATTCCAGCCCATCAGACTGAACTCGATCTTCCCCAAGCCGACGACATTCGCATCAACGATCCGGCGCCAATCATGCGGGGAGGCGGCGATGCAATCGGGCTCGCGTCAATGACGTTCGACTTTCCGCACTTCGGAGCGAAGGAGGGGACGGAATTCACTTCCATTCCGAAGGCGCCTTTTCGCCGACAGCGCAAAGAACAATAGCGGTTCACTCTACAACCGAGCTCGTCAACAGGTTGCTAACGGAATGCCTTTTTGTTCCTTATTGGTTCTCCGTGAACATCGGCGCCTCTTTATTTCCACAGACCATCGAACGATCTATCGGCATATGGGCCTAGTTCTTTCCCAAAAGGACCTTCGCTTCTCGAAGGAGGGAAGACGTCGGGGGATGGTGAGAGGCCGCTGCAAGATCGGGTTGTTCAAAGGGCTTGTCCGAGAAACCGGCATAAGCGAAACCCAGGCGACGGAGCTTATCCGCTTACTCGGCCGGCGTCGCGTTACCCCTATGCTGATCCAGCCGCGATTAACAAATGACACCGGTTCCGGCGTAAGCTATTGTTTTTTTACGTCGTATGCCAGGTAGACCAACATAAGGCAAAACGATGAGGGACCCTTTTCGCGGCGATAGGCGTTTACTCGGCAGATGCTCCGGTTTCACTTCGATCTCGCCTATGGTGGCGACGTCTATCACGACGCCATAGGAACTGCCTTGCCTAACGTTAAAAAAGGCCAAGGACAGGGCCTTTGAGATCGTCAGCAACATCGCCTGCACTGTCCGCGACGCGAACGGCAAACGGCTGATGCAAATCACGGTGGATGGCGATCAGACCCAGATTGGAACCTTGCCAAACCGCGCCCGTTAGGGAACGCGGCGCATTTCGTAGGACTGGAACACTAGCTAACGTGCCGCCGTTGGGGATGACCTGACCGCCCGCCCGGGTTTGCTCGGGCGGGCTTGCTTAGAGCGGACCGCCCCAAACCAGCGGATGAACATCCTTCCCGGTGATTTCCTTCACCGCCTCCAACAGCGCGTCATGTTAGATCGCCCATGGCGGCGCAGTAATACTTTGGTTTAAGCGGATCCATCATGCTTGTGCAGCGCTCCCGCGCCTGTAGGAACCGGTCTGAGCTCGACCGATTCTTCAGTAGGTCGCAACGGTTCGACGCCACGAGCAAAGCAGCTATGATCAGGCCAGGGGAAAAGCACTGCGGAGGCGATGATGCCCCCAGGGAGAAGCGCATTTTCCTCGAGAGAGTTGGCGCCGCTTGGTAGAGCCTTCGGCGGGCAGACGAACTTGCCGGGAATGACTGACGAGCGGGAGCCAACGGGTGCCCGCGTTGGCCTACGATCAGACCGACACCGACATAGTGGACAAAGCTGAATTGACCAAGCTTTCTCGCACGCCTCTCGGTCGCTGATCCTAGCAAATCGCACTTCCTGGACCGCTGCTTTGTTCGGGCACGTTGTCATCATCTCAAAGAGGCAAGCCGCTCTTGATGAAAAAGGAATTCAGGCCCATCCTCTCGGCCACGGGAGGGATGGCCGTCCCGCATGGCCCGTGCAGTGCCGGCTGCCGAAGCGCGAAGTCCCCCTTCACGGCAGCCGGCGCGCCCTTACGCTTTTTGCTCGGCCGTCAGTCCCAGCTTCTTGATAAACCATGGCATTGTCAGGCCCTGGACAAAGATCGAGAACGCCACCGCGGCAAACGCCGTGACGATGATCGCGCCACGCTCAGCTATGTCCTGCGGCAGGGCAAGGGACAGCGCAAGCGCGAGTGAGCCGCGCAGGCCGCCCCAAACGAGGACGTGCTGGTAGTTGAGATCCACCTTCAGCGAAGTCGGCTTGAGCAGGGCGCAGAGCGGATAGATGGCCAGTACCCGGCCGAGCAGTACGAGTGCTACGGCGACCGCCGAGCTACCCGCAAAAATCCCGAGCGGCTGGTGCGCCTCATGGCCGCCGATCAGGATGAACACGATCGAGTTGGCGAGGAAGGCGGCATAGGCCCAGAATGCCAGCACGTGGCTTCGCGCGTTGGCGGATATCGCGCCTTTCCAGCCCACATTGCCAACCAGAAGGCCGGAGGTGAGCGTCGCAAGAACGCCTGACATGCCGAATTTCTCGGCGATTAGAAATGACCCGTAGGCTGCGATCGTCGTCAGCGTGATTTCCACCAGATGGTCCTCCGTCCGCCCCGCGATGAGAAGAAGCACCGCTGCGACGGCCGCGCCGATCGCGATGCCGCCGGCGACAATCCAGACGAAGGAAGAGGCGATGGCCAGTGGCGTGGCGCTTGCGCCTGATGCCACCGCGACCAGGATGGCGAAGCCGACGGCCGCCGCGCCGTCGTTGAGCAGGCTTTCGGATTCGACCAGAAGCCCAAGCCGCGGCTGCACCTTCATCTCCTTGAAGGCAGCCAACACGGAAACCGGATCCGTCGCCGCGATCAGCACGCCGAAGAGGCTTGCGCCAGTCCAGCTCCATCCGAGCAGCCAATGCATCCCGAGTGCTACAACAGCCGCAGCGATCGCCACCCCCGGAAAGGCAAGCAAAGCAGTCACCGGCAGGTTGACGCGGAAATGACGCCATTCGATTTCAAGGGCCGCCTGGAAAATCAGCGGAGGCAGAAATACCGTGAAGATCAAGTCCCGGCTGAGTGGCAGTTCGGTAGCACCCGGGACAAAGCCCAGCGCTATGCCGGCAGCTACCAGCCCGACGCTGTAGGGAAGGTGCAGCCGCCTCGAGATCATCGCGACGAGCGAGGCCGTCAGGAGTATAAGCCCGAGCGTGGGAATGGAGAGTTCGTCCATTCCGGATTATGGCTAGCTGGGAATGGATTCGGCAAGCGAAAGCCGTTGCCACCAACAAGCGCGGTCATGGACGGCGGCTACTCTTGACAGGCAAGGAAGGTCTCGGCCCCTTCACGGACGGATCAACATGCCGTCTGATGACGCGAGATCGACACCGGTCAAACCCGCCGGGTACCGGTGCCCGCGCACGCATGGCGCCTCCAAGAGGTAAGTGCCGCCGCCGGTTGCCTGCGCACGCAGCGGAGGTGGAGCGCCAAAACGGTCGCCTGGACGCGGGAGACGGTCTATCGCAATGCCGTTGGTTTTCTTGGTGCAAGCGCAAGATTGAAATAGGCTGGCAGTTGCTGGCGCTTGTCGCGGATCGAAGCCGTCTTGTCCGGATCGGCTGGCAGGAGGACGACCATTCGTGCTTGGCGCCTCGGAAAGAGCGGTCTGCCGGCAATCAGGAAAACCACGGCGAGGCCGCCTACCAGCAACACAGCAGTGAACGTATTTGCAATGATCTCGCCCAGCCGCATCGCGACCCGTCCTCATTCTTGCTCCGGCCCGCGTTGTCGACGAGCCGGCTCTCGTTGATACCGTCGAGCAGCGGATTCTATTCCGGCTTGCTAGAGTGATGAGGGTCGGCTCGCACTCCGGAATATTTTCTCTGCTGCTTGGAATAGTTTCCGGCCGGCCTTGGTAAATGGTGCAAGGAGGGTGAGCACAAGAGCTGTCGAAGCCAGTATCGGACACGGGAGCGGCGCAAGCATCTGAGGATACATGGCACCCCAGATCTTGGAACCGGGAGGAGCACGCTCCCAGTCGGCCCAGCGGAAGCTGTCCCTGCCCGCTGGGCCGTCTACCTGTCAGCCAGATTCAAAATGGAGATCCTGAAGTGACGCAAAAGAGTATATCTTGGTGATATGAAAACCAGGTTGGACGTCATACCGCACCTCGAGGATCTTTGGCGTTACGGTCGCGTCCTCACCGGCAACGATTCTGATGCGGACGACTTGGTCCAGGAGGCGCTTGCCCGCGCACTGACGATGGCCGCCAGCTACGACACCTCACGTCCCTTGCTGCCCTGGCTCATCACCATCGTCCGCAACACATTCCTCACGAACGCCAGCCGGGCCGTTGCCACCCGGCAGCGCATGGCATCATTTGCGGAACTAGCAGAATCGGCCTTGCCGCCCTCGCAGGAGCATTCGGCTGAACTCGCGAAGGTACAAAGGGCGCTGACGCGAATGCCGGCCGAGCAAGCGGAGATACTGCATCTGGTTGCGGTGCTGGGGTTCACATATTCAGAGACCGCCAATCTTCTGGGTGTGCCGGCAGGGACCGTGATGTCGCGCCTCAGCCGCGCCCGAGCGGCGTTGAAGCAAAACCTGGAAGACAAAGAGGACGGGTCTTCCCGTCTCAAGATCGTGGGAGGGCGCGATGCGGCCTACTGATGGGATTTCCGAAGAGGATATCGGTCGCCTTCTGGACGGTGAGCTTTCAGCGTCGCAGAGATCGGACCTGCAAGCCCGCCTCGCACGTGAGCCGGAGCTGGCGGCGGAGGTCTTTGCTCATGCACAACGTATGGAGGCGTTGCGCGCCTCACAGCCACAGCGGCTGTTTCCGCCTGCCGCGAGCATGGAGAAGGCGAAGCGACTGGAGAGTGCCTTTCGCCGCGGAAAGATGTTGGCAATACTGAGGCTCCAGGTCGCCGCCGTCGTGCTGGTTGCGATCGGCTGGGGCGCGAACTCGTTGACTGTGCCGCTCCGCCAAGGCGGCAAGACGGCTGATGAGACTTTCATCTTGGCCGCGCGAGACGCGTTGCGGGTCGCGCAACTGAATGCGGGCCCGGAAAGAGGCGTCGAGCCGAAGCAGGACAAGATCGAACGACTGGTCGGTGCCGTCAACGTCAGCATGCCGACCCTGCCGTCGGTGTGGGTGGTGAAGGACGTCCAGGTGCAGCCGTGGAACGGGAAACAAAGCCTCGTCGTCACGGCCGATACGCCAAGCGTTGGTCGTATCACGCTGGTGGCAGCCCCCATGAATGGCGAGGACGCAGTGCCTCCCACCCCGGCGACGGACGGACGCGTGCCAACGGTCTACTGGCAGTCTGGAGGCACCGCCTATGCCTTGATGGGATCCGCCGCGCCAGACCGGCTCGAGGTGGAAGCAAAGCAGATTGAAGTCGCCACGCGCAGGAATGTTGCTCCCAAGACTCGAGGTTGATCGTCGCCTAACGTTGACGCGCGTTCCCATCCTCCCCCATCGGCGCCGCAGCTGCCTCGGCCTCGGTGCGTCGCTCTCTTTAAGGCCCGAAGAAGGCTCGTGTGATGAACATTTTGTCGTTTGAGAGACGATATTATCCCTCAAAATGTCCGATCTGTGCTGGCGCCGCCTTGGAGGCTGATATCGCGCTGCGCAAGGTCGAGTTCCAATGCGCTTGTTGCGGCCCCTTTGAAATCACTTCGGCAGCGCGCGTCGCAATGAAGGGGCTCTCCGGGGAGAACCGAAGGATGTGGCTGTCGCAGGCTAGGCAACAGAATTCGACTGTCCCGTTTGTTGCCTGTGCAAACGAGACGCTGTCGCGGGGCGGATCGTGAATGTGCGTCATGGCAGTCAGGAAGTGCGCCCGCGCGGATACTTCCTTGCGGCCCGGCGAGTGGTGCCGGGCCGTTCCAGATGTGTTTGTGTCCGATCTTGTACCGAGAGGTGTCCGGCTTGAGTGCAGCAAACGCGATCCGCAAGCTTGAAGACTACGAGGAAGTTGGGCTGATCGGCTATCCCTGCGATGGAGACTACATCGCGGTGGTTGGCGACCATGAAGATTGGCTGCTCGGAGGCGAGCTGTGCGGCTTCAACGGTGCCATTATTGCTGAACAGGCTGCGGCGCTGCCGCGCTATTATCCGCGAGGTTGCCGTCTCGTGCTCGCCACGATCAGGAAGGACTGGGTTGTCGCCATCCGGAGCTACGATGACACTCAGGCCAACGAGCGGCCGGAGTTGCCGTCATGACGAGCGGATCAGACGCCCGAGACGCGCTCGCCCTTGATGACGCGCCTGCCGAAATCCGCGCCGCGGCAATGCTGCGAGAATCCGGGTCGATGTCGTTCGACGCCGACATCGAAGCGGCGCTGGTCGCAGCCGCCGCCGAAATGAGGGTCGCAAGATCGCAAGTCGTCCGCCTTGGCTGTTCGTGAATGGCTGACGGCGCGCCAGCGCGGAAGTGGTTGCTGACCCACGCCGAGCCACTCCGAAGGATTGAGAGCTGATGCCGAGCCCTGAGGAATCTTTGAACGGCCAGTCCGCGTTGAACCTGTACGAGCCGATCAATGTTCTCAAGCCGGTCGCACCGGACGTGTGGATCGTGGATGGACCGCCGATAGACTTTGACCTCGGCCTGATGAAATTTCCCTTCAGTACCCGCATGACGGTTCTGCGGCTCCGCAACGGCGATCTGGCGCTCCACTCGCCGGTAGCTCTGACCCCGGCGCTGCGATCGGCGGTCGATGTGCTCGGCCCGGTCCGATTTTTGATTGCTCCGAACTCGCTGCACTACTGGTGGGTACCGGACTGGAAGGCCGCCATTCCCAATGCCGAAGTTCTGGCCGTGCGCGGTTTGCAGAAGCGGGCCAAGCGTCCGATTGCCGTGGACCGGCTTCTGGTGGGGCGGCACTCACCATGGCCTGGCGAAGTCGACCTTTTGGTCGTTCGAGGCGATGTGCTGACCGAAGCTGTGTTGTTCCACCGCGCCACGCGAACGCTGATCCTCACCGACCTGATCGAGAACTTCGAGCCAAAGCGGATACACAGCTGGTTCTTGAAACTGCTCGTAAGATTCGCAGGTGCCGCCGACCCCGACGGCAAGGCACCAATCGACATGCGGCTGAGCTTCTTCCGACGCCGCAGAGCGCTGCGCATGGCTGTGCAGGAGATGCTGGCCTGGCATCCGGAGCGTGTCATCATCTCGCATGGCCGATGGTATGACAAAGACGGGACTGCTGAGTTGAGGCGGGCGTTCCGCTGGGTGCTGTGAGGCCTCACGTCTTCGATGGAACTCCGGACGCGGGGCGCTGGCTAGTAGAAAATCACACTGTTGATGGGCGCTCCCCAACAGCCTTCGGCGCCATTCCTCAAAGCCCGGGTTGGTGCTGCCATTTCTGATCGGTCGTGCGCAAATATTTTGCTGTCCTGACTAAGCTTTTGCTGCATCGTCAGCGCCATCCACCCTGCGCCCCCGGATCGCCTCGGCCACGAACACGCGCGATAGCGCGTGATAAAGAGGCTCGCGCGAAACGAGGCCAGCCGTGCCGTAGCCCAACATCGCCGCACACATCCGAGAGCCGCGAACGGCACGCTGATCAATCCGGTCGATATGGCTCCAGCTCAGAAGACAACGCGCGGTTGCCGGATGCGACGCGAAGTCCTGCCCGCGAGCGCCGCAGCATGGGGTATTTCCGCGAGATGCCTGCCATGCCTGTCCTTGAGGAAAAGCCTACCCTAACACAGTCACGGCGCTGGATCCGCCCAGCCAAGCGCGCGGCAAAGAAGTGAAAATGAGGATCAACCGGCAGTGTCCGCAGCTGGCCTTGGCATTCATCCGCATGACCCGGGGAGGGGACCGACCAGAGCAGCGGCAACTCGTCTTCCAGGAAGTGGAGGCTTGCAGCCTATCGTCCGCCAGGCAACGGGTTCGGGAATCGCTTTCCGAAGAGAGAGGTGTAGTGCTGCAGCCGGGACCGGCTAACGCCAGGGATAATCGGGGAGGTCCAGTGCGTCAGTAATTTCTTTTCCGATCACCAGACGCGCCAGGCCGGGTATTAAGAAAGCCTTTGTCACCAGATTGCGGAACAAAAGTCCGAGCCGCGTCCTGGGTGCCAAGGCGCTGGCGAATCGCGCCGCTCCCTGCTGCTTGGTTCGTATGTAGTTCCGCAAAACCGCTTCGTAGCTGCCGAACGCCTCTTCATCTCGACCATCAGCCTTTAAGAGCTCCCCTGCCAGAACATAGGCGGAAATCATGGCCAGCGCCGAGCCCTGCCCAGCTAGCAGGGAAACGCAAAAGGCGGCATCGCCGATCAACACTACGCGACCTTTGGCCCATCTGTTCATCGCGATCTGGCTGACGCTGTCAAAGTAGAGCTCATCCGTATGACCCAGTTCCTCCAAGATACGAGGGCATTCCCATCCGCCATCGGCATACTTGTTGCGCAGCATTTCCTTTTGCAGGTCCAGCGCCGTTGGCAACGGACTCTCACCAACGGTGAAGACGAACAGGAAAAGGGTGCGGTTGCCATGCAACGTGAAACGGCCGAGCATCCGCCCCGGCAGGCCGTACATCAAATACACGTCTTCATCGCGTGGCCGGTAGCCCTCGGCCTCGAATGCCGCGACGGCGTAGCCGAGCTTCTTCTCAAACTGATGCTGCGGTCCGAACGCGAGCCGCCGAACGCCTGAATGCAAGCCATCGGCGCCGACTACCAGCGAGTAGTCGCGTTCGCCTCCACGTTCCAGTTGCACCCGTACACCATGCGAGTTTTCTTCGAGCCCGACGATCTCATTGTCGAAAATGACTTCGGTGGTGTCTTTGATCTTTTCGAAGAGCAGTCGCGAGAGATCGCTGCGTGCGAGGGTCACGTAGCGGCCGTTTGTCAGTTCGCCGAAGACGTCCGTGCCAAAGCCTCCGACACGCTTGCCGTTCTCACCCACGATGCGCATTTCGCGCACGTGATATCCTACGCGATTGATATCTGCCTCAAGGCCCATCCACGAGGCGATGTCATAGCCAAGGCCCCAAAAATCAATGACATAGCCCCCAGTGCGCAATTGGGGCGCCCGTTCGATCAGCGTCGGCCGGAATCCGGCGGCTGCAAGCCAAAAAGCCAGTGCCGGTCCGGCAATTCCTCCGCCTGAAATCAACACCGTTCGCTCGGCCATCCAGAGTCACCAGGTTAGAGCACTTCGCCCGGGTAGACGCCCCATAGCCCGGTTTGTTTCATGAAACCCCTTGAGGCACCCGATGCGATCGCGCACCATTGTCCGTCGCATCGGGTCAGCTCGACTTCCACGCGAGGCTCGAGCCACGCAAGGATGGCGCTGTCCGCCGCCGGCTTCGCGTACAAGGCAAGCGGCTGCCTAGACCAGGGAGCGACGACGCCGGTTCTGCGCCCTGACAGGAGCGAGTGATGGATCCAGCCGGAGCTTCCGTCCCAATCTCTCACCCGTCGCCAATTGCCGTACTCCTGATAGATCTCCAGGGGGATGCCACGTCGTTTGAAGACCCATTCGATAGTATAGCCGACACCTGGCCCAACCCGCAGATTGGCGGACGAAGCCTTTAGCGAGACGAAACGAGGCAGGGGAAACGAGCCAGCGTCCGCTCGCAGGGCGCCCGTGGTGTTGGCCGACGCCGCGAGCAACAGAATTGCAAGGACGACACGGACGAAGGCAAGCCGCCCGCGAGGTCCAGTTTGCCGTCTGGCCGGCAGGAAACCGAACGGAGCTCCGCGTTTTGCCATGACGACGAGCTGCTTACTCGACGAGCATGTGCGCCTCTCGAGCCGCGTCGATCAAAGCGTCCCTGGCAAGGTCGGCCGCGATACCGCCGTTCATAGCTTGCCGGCAGGCTCGCAGCGCCGTCTTGTGCTTCTGGCTTCCCGCGCCGCGCCAGTGCTTGGTAAGCAGGTCGATCGCCTGGTTGGCATTGAGGACGTTGTTGATCTCCCCTGATATGCCGTTAGCCACTGGCACCGGCCTTGAAAACCACGCTTCGTCCATGGCTGCGCCTCCGTCGCGAGTAGCGCCCGGCGACACACCGTCCGCCGGGCGAGTCATCAGCTTTTGGTGTTCTCCTGAGCCACGCTGTTCGTCGGGATCGTGTCCATCGCTGACAATTTGTCGGCACACAGATCCGCCGCACCCGGCACATCCTTGTTTATCCCGGCCAGCTTCACCCATCCGCCATCGCTGATGAAGCTGTCTCGCTGATAAGAAGAGGTTTCCTTCAGCTTGGCGAGGTTGTCGCTGGCATTCGACGCTGTAATAAATTTTTGGACGCAGAGATTGGCTGCCAGCTCGGCCTTTGCCTTGATGGCCGATGTCTTGGCCATCTCCGCCGCCGTTCCAGCCGTCGTCCAGCCTCCGGCCGTGAAGCCGACGATCATCGTCAGCACAACGGCACATACCACCGTCCAGAACCACAGCGTCTTTGACGGTTGGTAAGCGTCGAAGCGTTGCGAAAATGTTTGTTCCATAGTTTCCTCCCTTTGAGACGCCTGTGTCTCAGGTTGCTTTCCAGCGCCCTCGTGGATGCTGGTCGTGTGGCGATCGGTCGATCGACCGAGATGATGGGGTTTTCTCGGCGGGGGCGATCCAGATCAAGATGCGGGGTAGGGGGATGCCGGGTCCGAGAGGCAGAAGTTTCGGCCTCCAGAGCTTCGGTGCAGATCCTCGAGCGCTCGTCTCCCATATTGCGGCGCCAGAAACGCTCGGCATGAGCATCCGAAAATTGTTCAAAGTGGCGAGCACGGACAAACTTCACCTCGTTGCTGCATCTACCGATCCCGAGCAGAAACTATTCCACGACAGTCGCAAATATGTGTGGGCGGCGGGCTCGGTCGCTTCCGTGGGGCCTCAGGCCTTGTCGCGAAAGCTCTGTGCAACTGGGGGGCAAGTCAGGAGACCACACGGACGGCGACCGAGCGGCAACCTGCGCCGGCCAGGTGGCTGGCCGGAACGTGACGGCCGCGGACGAAATCCGATCGGCAGCAAGTGAGTTCATTGGCTGCGCGCGATAAAATCTGCCATTCCCGAGCTTCATGCGCGCCGTGGGCATTCGGCTCAACCTGGCGCACTGGCCGGCATCTCGTGAATCAAGGGACGGCGTCGGATGCGGTGAGGCAAGATTGGGTTTGCGCTTTACCCCAGGCTTCCCGAGAGACGCCAGCATCAGCCCGCATCACGGACACGGCTCCCGTCGGCAGCGTGCTCAAACGTGTGCCGTCGGAAAGTCGACCAGTGGCGAGGGCCGCTCGGGATCGGAGCGGCCCTCGAATGACTATTGCACAATCATGCGCTGGCTGTTGCGGTTTTCGGCCCATGTGCTTTTGTCGTACGCGGGCTGGGCCTCCAACTGATCCTTGGTGAAATTAGTATAGAGGTATTTGCTGCCGCTGCGATCTTGCATGAATGAAAGCTTGTCCATGCCTACGGCCACTTCCTTTTCACCGATGCCGAGGAAACCACCGACATCGACGATGACCGCGTCAACCTTGCCGTCCTTTGTGAGGACCATATCGCCGATCTCGCCTACCTTAGCGTCGTTGGCGCCATATACGGTCGTGCCGACAAGTTCCTCGGCGCGGATTTTTCCAGGATCGACAGGGGTCATCGAAGCCTTGTCTTTCGAGCCGATCGCGGCGGTCGTGGCCGGCTCGGTCGAGGTGGTCGCCGGCGCCGCTGCCATGCTGTCGGTCCTCGTCTCGGTGGTCGCGGCGCTGTTTGCGCTGGCCGTGTCATAGGATTTGCGGTCGAAGTTCGGTTTCGCCTTTAGGTCGTCGGCCGTCGCATTGATCACGAGCCGTCGCCCGCCGTCATTGTCTGCCCATTTGACGGCGCTGAAGGGGATGGCCACGTCCTTTTCCCCCACTCCGAGAAATCCTCCAACGCTGACGATAACCGAATCCACGGCGCCGTTCTCGCCTATCAAAAGGTCATCGACGGAGCCGACATTGTCAGCCTTGTCGCCGGTGCCGTTATAGACCTTGTCGCCGATGATATTTGAGGCCAAGCGGCCAGGCACGGCTTGGGCCTGCTGGGTTGTGGCCGGCTGCGCCGCATATGCGAAGTTGGACAAGGAAACGAATGTGGCCAATGCCGTCGTCGCTAAAATGGTACGGATCATGAGGGAATCTCCTGTTGACAATGAAGCCCATTTCGCCCTCGCAGGCGGCTGATGGACTACGGGCACAACGAGACCTATCCGGGCCGGTTCCGAGCAAATTGCGTATGAAAAAATATGTCTTCTGGCTCGGAATAGTTCGCCCCCCTGCCCAGTAAGTCGAGAAGTAGGGATGAACCTTCGGCCTGTCCGGCAAACCCAGCCTGCCTGCCGGAGATATCGGAGGTGACGGACGCAGTCATTACGGCGAGCGCCTTGCGTTCGGAACGACGCTCCCGTCAAGCCCAGCGGTTGTTATCTCCATGCAGCCGCTGGGCCTCCGGAGGGTGCGCAAGTGTATGACAGAACTTAATGCCGAAAAAAGCGGTGCCCGCGAATGAACGTTTTGCCGTTTGACAAAGGCCGTAAATACTATCCATCAACTTGCCCGATTTGTGAGGGAGCCGCCCTGGAAGCCGATCTGGCGCACCGGCAGGCAGAGTTCCCATGCGCCTTTTGCGGCGCGTACGAGATCACCCCCGCGGCGCGCTCGGCCATGAGAGGTCTTGCTCAGGAGCATAGAGCCTTATGGCTGTCTCAAGCCCGGCAACAAGCCGCAGCCACGCGACAGCTTGCGCTCGTGGCTTGCGCCAACGAGTCGTCGATGCCTCGGTCGAGCAGCTCTTGATGATCCGTCAGGCATGTATCGAGGAAGTGCGACCGCGCGGGCACTTCCTTGCGGCCCGGCACCCGTTGGGGTGGTGCCGGGCCGCGCACGACAGGCGCGGCATCTTGCCATCCATAGATTTGAAACGATGTCGTTTGGAGGGATGTAAACGCACATGCGCGAATTGGAAGAATATGAGCAGATAGGTTTGATGGGTTACCCGGCCGACGGCGACTACATAGCTGTGGTGGGCGACAGGACTGGTCAGAACTGGCTACTCGGGGGCGCGTTGTGCGAAATCGATGGTGCAACGATAGAGGATCAGGCGGCTGCATTGCCGAAATACCCTCCGAACGGCCGGCTCGTGGTGGCCACTATCCGAGGCAGCCGTCTCGTCGCTGTTCGGGACTATTGAATGGAATTGCAGCGGGAAGGAGAATTTCTGCTGTCATCTGATTGGCCGACGCGTTTGGATAGACAATAGACAGCTGACCTGCTTTCCAAAGAAGACCACGCCAAGGGCCTGCGCCTGGGGCGCCAGGCCTTTGCGGCTTGTTGGGAAACTCGCGTTACGCAACGGGCGAGCGAATTGGCTTTCCGCAACTTGCTGGGACAGCTCCCATCAAACGCCGAGATAGCGTTGCAGGAGTTCCGGCCCGGCCTTGATCTCGGCGACCGTCCACTCCTGGGCGATGTGCCCGTTGTTGATGACATAAACGCGCTCTGCAAGCGTCAGCGTCGCGGCAAGATTCTGTTCCACCAGGACCATGGTCCGCCCGGCATCCGCAAGTTCGCGACAGGTTTTGACGAGATCCTGGACGATGACCGGCGCAAGCCCTTCGAATGGCTCGTCGAGCAGTATGATCTTCGGGTCACGTATGAGCGCGCGGGCGATCGCCAGCATCTGCTGTTCGCCCCCGGAGAGGTCGGTTCCGCGGCTGGCGCGCCGCTCTTTCAGACGCGGAAACATCTCGTAAATCCTGTCGAGGGGCCACCTGTTCTCAGCTGTCAGGCCGGCGAGGATCAGGTTCTCCTCAACATTCAGGCTGCCGAAAATACGCCGCTCCTCGTGCACCAGCTGCATGCCGAGCCGGGCGATGCTATGCGCCGTTTTGCCTGCCAGTTCCTCGCCGCCCAGCCTGACGCTGCCTGAGCGCGGCGTGACGACACCCATCAGGCTCTTGAGGGTCGTGGACTTGCCGGCGCCATTGCGGCCGAGAAGCGCGACAACCTCGTTCTTCTCCACGCGTAGCGACACGTCGAACAGAATATGGCTGTCCCCATAGTAGCTATTCAGTCCTTTGACTTCGAGAAGGCTCATGCCATCTCTCCGTGGACGCCGCCGAGATAGGCTTCCTGAACCCGTGGATTGAACTTGATCTCCTTTGGGGTGCCATGAACGAGCACGCGGCCCTCTTGCAGGACAGTGACCGTTTCGACCAGTTCGAACAGGGAATCTATGTCGTGATCGATGATGATCATCGTGCGACCGCGCGCGATCGACCTCAACAGCGCCACCGTCTCGATGCGTTCGCTTGGACTCATGCCGGCAAGCGGCTCGTCCAGCAACAGCAGGCTCGGCGACGTCGCAAGCGCTAGCCCGATCTCCAGCCGCCGCTTCTCGCCATAGGCAAGTTCCGAAACCGGCGTGTCTACGCGGTGCATCAGGTTGACCAGAGCCAGCGTGCGCTCCACCTGCTCGGCAAGGCCAGGGATTTTGAGGATATTGCGGAAGAGGTCCAGTCTGAATTTGCCTCGGATTTCGCCGAGTGCAGCAATCGTGAGATTTTGACGGACCGTCAGCCGATCGAAGAGCTGGTTGATCTGGTAGCTTTTGGTCAGTCCGAGTTGGCAGACGTCCGTCACGCTCATGCCGGTAATGTCACGGTCCTCGAACATGATCTTGCCCGAGCTTGGAGGGACCTCGCAGGTAAGCATTTTGAAGAATGTGCTTTTACCGGCGCCGTTGGGTCCGATGATACCGCGGATTTCCCCATGATTGATCGTGAAATCAATATCGCTGTTGGCCATCAGGCCACCGTAGCGCTTGCTCAACCCTGTAGCCCGAAGGATAGGGCCGGGAGCGCGGTGCGTCGGACGGGCTGGCGACAGCATCGGCTCGGTGGCGGCCGGCGTGATCACCGAGGCAGCCGCCGGGTTCCCGGCCGGCTCCGCCGATTTCTTTGCGCCTTTAGCCATGCGGTAGAGATCCGCAATTCCGCCGACGATGCCGCGCCTCAGAAAGACGACCAGCAGCACGAAAACGATGCCGAGCACCAGCTTCCATGTCGCACCCAAATGGAGTGTGTTCTGGAAAAAATCGCTGAGGAAAAGCCACACCGTCGCGCCGATCAGCGGCCCGAACAACGACCCGGCTCCGCCTATTGCGGTTTGCATCACGAGTTGGCCGGAAGTGTCGAACATGAAAGCGTCCGGCGGCATGAATCCCTGCATGACGCCAAGCAGGCCGCCGGCGAAACCGGCGTAGATCGCGGCTGCCACGAAGGCAGCGTGCTTGTAGGCGTGGATATTGTGCCCGAGTGCCGCCGCGCGCTGCGGATTGTCGCGGATGGCAGAAAGGATCGCCCCAACCGGGGAGCGCACGATGCGAAGCGCCGCGACCAAGCCGACGAAATACCAGAACGCCAGGAAAGCATACATGGCCCTGTCGGAATGGAACGTCAGCGTGGTGAACCCAAGGAATACGCTCGGCGTCGGCACGCCCGGCAGGCCGTTCTCGCCTCCGGTGTAGTGAGAAAGCGGGTTGAATTCGACGAAAAAGAAGACTTCCGAAATCGCTACGGTGATCATGGCGAAATAGATGCCGGTCCGTCTGAGCGCGACCAGCCCAACGAGGTAGCCGACAAGGCCGGCGACGATGGCGCCGACGATGATCGCCACCATGACGTAGGGAAAGTCCAGCTCGGTCAACAGGTAGGCAGCGAACATGCCGCCGGTACCGAAGAAGGCGGACTGACCGAAGGAAAGCAGGCCAGTATAGCCGAAAAGGATGTCGAACCCGAGCCCGAACAGCCCCCAGATCAGGATGCGGTTGATGGTGGTCGGTGCGAAGCCGAAGTGCGGCAGGATGAACGGTGCGGCGATCAACGCGATCGCCGTCAGCACCTCGACGAGAAAGGGATGTTTCTGGTTCATGAGCGGATTGCGTTCACTCGCGGCCTGCCGTGCCAAGCAATCCGTAGGGACGCCATACCAGCACGAGGGTCATCGCCACGAAAAGCATGACATACGAATAGCCAGGGTTGAACATCGAGGTGATGGAGATGATCTCGCCGGCGATGAGGCCGCCCAGCACCGCACCCGGGAATGATCCGACACCGCCGATGACGACCACGACGAAGGTCTGGACCAGGATTGCCTCGCCGACGTCCGGCGCGATCGACACCACTGGCGCATTGACGATGCCGGCGAACCCAGCCGCCATGGCGCCGATGCCGAACACCAGCATGAACACCTTGTAGACGTCGATCCCCAGCGATCCGACCATGACGGAGTCCTCTATGCCGGCACGCACGATCATGCCGAGGCGGGTGCGGTAGAGGACCAGATAGAGGGCCAGCAGCGCCGCCGTGACAATGCCGAGCGAGGCGAGGCGATAGGTCGGATAAACCATGAAACCCAGATTGGTGATGCCCTGGAACAGCGCCGGCGGCGGCACCGTCTTGGACAGACTGCCGAAGAAGAAGCGTACCGTCTCGACGAAGACGATGCCCAGACCGAAGGTAACCAGGATCTGATCCTCCTGCGGGCGCGAGTAGAAATAGCGAATGATCAGCCGCTCCATCAGCACGCCGACCAGCATGACGAAGAGTGAACCGGCGATCAGCGCGACGAGGAAAGAGCCTGTGTAATCATAGGCCACCCAGCCGGCATAGCCGCCGAGCATGAACATGGCGCCATGCGCCAGGTTCAGGACGCCAAGCGTGCCGTAGATGATTGTCAGGCCGGACGAAATCAGCGCCAGCAGCCCGCCAAGCACCAGCCCGTTGAAGCATTGCGATAGGAAGTTGGCCCAATTGATCACGCTGTCGCCCGAACTGAGGTTGACGAATTGGCTGTCGCATCGCCGGCTGCCCCGCGACTGCCGGTCGGCCAGAGCTCAGTGCGCGAAGACATTGCTTGGCGCACTTTTGAGCTGGCCGTGACGCAGCGACGATCCTTGTTGGCGCCGGCGATGCGAAGAGGATTTTCGTGAGCGTCAGGTGTAGTCACCAAGCTGGCACCCAAAGGCATCGGGCTTCTGCATCAGGCCTTCGCCGGGCACGATCTCCACGACCTCCCAGAAGTCTTCCGGGTTCTTCATGTCCTTGGCAGCCTTGCCGCGGACGATGACGACGGGACGGATGAGCTGGTGGTCCTCGGGCCGAAATTTGACGTCTCCGACCATCGAGGGGAAGGTCTCGCCCTTTTCATACTGCTTGATGACGTCTGGCGGATAGAAAGTGCCGGCTTCAGAGACCATCCGCGCCCAGATGGCGAATTGCATGTAGGCGTTTTCCGCACCCCATTCGGGGCGGTAATCGTATTTTTTCTGGAAGGCATCGACGAAGGCCTTTGCAAGCGGATATTTGTCCTCCATCGTCCACCAGAAGTCTGTGGCGGCGAAGACCCCCTCGGTCAGGTCCGGGCCGACTTCCTTTGCCAGAAACGGAATCTGGTAGGGGATCACCATCTTCATGGTTGGCGTCAGGCCGAACTGCTTTGCCTGCTGCACCGAGAGCACGGCATCGCGGCCCCAGTTGACGTTGACGATGAACTCAGCGCCGGAATTGGCGATGTTGGTGAGATACTGGCTGAAGTCCTGCGTTCCGAGCGGCGAAACCTGGTTGGTGACCATCTCCCAACCGCCCTGGGATGTGAGATAGTCATTGACCGACTTGGTGACGGTGTGGCCGTAGGTATAGTCAGGCGTCATGAAGGCCGCCTTCTTGCCTTTGCCGAAATTCTTGACCAGCACCGGGCCGATCGCATTGGCGCAGGTCTCTCCATAGACGCACTGGCGGAACGAATAGCGCGCGCAGTCCTTGCCGGTGGTATCGTTGGAGCCGGAGATTGCCACCAGATAGAGGATCTTCTCGCGCTGAGCGAACTTGTTGAGTGCGACCGCCACTGCCGAAGAGGTAGATCCCGTCATGGCGATGATCTTGTTGTCGTTGATGAAGGTCTGCTGCGACTGCACCGCATTGTTCGGCTTGGCGGCTGAATCGGCAACGACCAGGGCCACCTTCTTGCCGAGAACGCCCTTGTCGATCTTCGGCGCTATCTGCTTGAGCAGGTCGTTCCCCTCGTTGATGTGCTCGACGGCCAGTTGCATGCCCTTGAGCTCGTCCTCGCCCTGGACGGCATAGGCGCCGGTGCGCGGCACAGTAGCACCGATATAGACCGTATCGCCTTGCGAGCCTGCCGGCCATGTGCCCAGCGCCGGCTGATCGCCGGATGCAGAGGCCGGGCTGATGAGCGAGACAGGCAGCATCATGCTGCCCGCAAGGCCAGCACCGGCGTGCAGCAAAGTGCGGCGAGACAGGCCGGCTCGTTTGTCATCGTTGAATGGCATTGGATTTTCCTCCCTAGGCCAAAAAGCCTCTGGGGCTTTCCTCGTAGCCCCGCTTCGTCCAACCGACAAGGAAACAGGTCGGATCCGAAAGCCATTCGCAGCCGCGCTGGCGGTCTGGTCAATGCAACTTTCGTTGGATGATTTCGATTAATGATCTAGATTAACAAGTCGCCGCATGATGCGGTGGCCCAACGACCCGGGGCATCGGAGGCCGCATGCCGTTGAACGGTCACGCGATCAAGACCAGACTGACCCGCGTCATGAGACTGAACGCAGACGACGTCGAAGCGCTTGAAGCGATTTTCGAACGCGACGTTTGCATCAAGAAACGGCAAGAACTCATCATCCAAGGTTCCCCGTTTCGGAGCCTGTGCTTTGTCCAAGATGGCTACGCCATACGTTACAGGGTGCTCCGCAGCGGCAAGCGCCAGATTCTCAAGCTCATCCTGCCCGGGGATGTCATCGGATTTCCGGTGAGCTTTTTCGATCGGTCAACCTACGCCGTCGAGGCGCTGACGGATTTGACGTACACCGTGTGTGGGATCGATCGCTACACCCGTCTCTGCTACGACCAGCCGCAATTCGGCCTGGTGCTCAGCTGGCTGGCAGCACAGGAGGCGGCGAGCTATGCGGAGCACATCGTCAATCTCGGCAGGCGCACACCGATAGAGCGGCTGGCTCACCTTTTGCTTGAAATTCATGCGCGCCTTTTCGAAGTGGGTCTGGCGCAGGAGACGAGTTTTGATCTGCCCTTTTCCCAGCAAGTCATGGCAGACGCCCTCGGGCTGAGCGTGCCGCATCTGAACCGCGTCATGCAGCAGCTGCGAGCCGAACAGCTGATCAGCAGCAACGCGCGGCTGATTGTGTTGAGCGACTCCGAGGCACTAGGAAGACTGGCGCAGTACCAGCCGATCAATCTTGCCCCGATCCCTCTGCTTGAACGCCACCACTAGCCGCATGAAAGCTGTGCACTCAGCGCGATCTGGCAGCATTGCACATACTCATACAGGCGTGAACCCTCAAACGGCCCCATGATCGGCGGCGCTTCCGCCGCGATGGATAGGGGCGCGTCAGCTCTTGGCGCTCCTGCACGCCGCGCGGGCGATCGCCTCGGGATGCTTTTTCGTTTGACTAAATCGACCGCGCATATTAGACCACTCAGTCTAGACTGAGTGGTCTAATATGGAGGAACGCGATGAAAGTTGCAAAGGATGACGTTGACGTACGCCTTCAGCTTCCGGGAGCAGTGATAAGGCAGCGCCTGGGTTTTGGCAGCGTCGCCGGTTACGATCAGATCAGCGCCGAACATTTCTCTCTCTCCAAGGGTGTCGACACGACGCCGCTGTTCAAAGGCCTCGACCACGACTGCTGCCAGTGCCCGCACTGGGGCTATGTGCTCGAGGGCGAGATCACCACGACGAATGCGCAGGGGCGGAAGGAGACGGTGCGAAAGGACGACCTCTTTTACTGGCCTCCCGGACACAATGTGCGCGTCGAGGAGGATGCCGCCATTATCATGTTCAGCCCACAGCACGAGCACAGCCATGTGATCGATCACATGGTCAAAAAGACCCAACGGTAGCGCGGGCGATCGCCGGAATTGGAAATCCGTTCTCGTTGGGTGTAATGGTCGCGCCGTCCCGGCGCGATCATTCTGACAAGCGATGCACACGACGAAGCAACGGCTCATTGGCGAAGGCCTGCCCATGCTGCTCAGGCAGGGCTACAACAATCTCGGCCTGCAGGCGCTGCTCGATTCGGCAGGGGTGCCGAAAGGTTCGTTCTATCACCACTTCTCCGACAAGGAGGATTTCGCCCTCCAGGTAATCGACACCTACATCGCCGGCGTTCATGCAACGCTTGACGCTTGCATTGCCGATGTTGCAGTGCCGCCGCTGGAGCGCATTCGCTCCTTCTTCCGGCAGGTGGAGGAGAGCTATCGACAGGAAGGGTATCTGGGCTGTCTCATGGGCGGACTCGGACAGGAGCTCTCAGGCATCAGTGACGTCTTCAGGGAGAAGATCGAATGGTGCTTCTCCTCGATTGCCCAAAGGCTCCAACTGTGCCTCGACGCGGCCAAGAAAGAGGGCGCCATCGCGGCCGACGTCGACACGGCAAGGATGGCGGATCTCCTGGTGGATTGCTGGGAGGGGGCCGCGCTTCGCAGCCGCCTCAGGAAAAGCCCCGAACCCCTTGCCGCAATGCTGGATTTCGTTTTGCGCTCGGTTTGATATTCGTTTGGCCAGCGAGCTTCGACCTAGGGCCTGAGCGAACCGGGCGCGGATCCAGGGTGGCTCAACTGCCATAACGATTCCTAGCGGCTCCCGACGCCGGGTGACATGCGCTGAGCAGTGATGACTTGCCATCACTGCACCCGCCCGACAAACGCTAAGAAATTGATCGTCCCGTCTGGAATAGGTTCCGGCCGGGCTCAGTAAATGTGGCAACGAGGGTGAACACAACGTGGCGAGACCCCCCCCTGTAGACAGGGAGCGGCGGCGAGGTCTGAAGCTGCGGAATTTTCAGATCTCGCCATCGGGAGGAGCAGGCTCCCGTCCGGCCCAGCGGTTGCTGTCCCGGTCCTTACCCTGACCGCTGGGCCGTCGATTTTGATGTTATGAATTCGGGTGAAGGCGCGTTTCCATGGCATTTGGCATCGGGAGGACATTTGGCGCTATCGCTGCGTAACAATGCACCTAAATCTGGTCAGGGGGGCCGCAGATGGTTGAGCGGTCCTGGACGAGAGGTGCCATGCTTCGAGCCGCCAATCGCACGGTGCAGGACAGGAAGCCCCACATGAAAGTGGTAATCGGGCTGTTTGATACCTACGACGATGCCGACCAAGCGATTCGCGAATTGGGCGCGGCGGGCGTTTCACCGTCCGACATCAGCGTTGTTGCCCATGGGGCAAACCGCTGGTACGCGCACCATCGGTCGCAGGCGGCAGAGGACGCCGTCGCCGGCGCCTGCCTCGGCGGTCTGGTCGGTGGTACGGCAGGACTTCTGGCAGGCCTTGGCGTGATCGCGATTCCAGGCCTGGGCTCGCTGGCGGCGGCCGGGTGGCTCGCCGCGACCACAGCGGGAGCCCTAACTGGCGCGGCGGCAGTTGGCGCAGCTGGCGGCATCACCAGCGCGTTGATCGGTTCAGGCCTCGCTAAAGAGGACGCCGGCGTTTACGCGGAAGGCATTCGCCGCGGCGGCACTCTTGTCGTTGCAAGGGTCAAGGACCCAGCGATCCCAGACGCTGAACAGATTCTGCGGGCCAGGTCAGTCAATGTGGCGGAACGGCGCAGCGAATATGAGGCTGCGGGGTGGACCGGCTTCGATCCGTATGCGGGATAGAACGGCCCCACCGCACGCGCTCGAATCTGCCGGACAGTCGCCGCGGGCTGCTCGCCGTATGCTCCATTCTTCGTCGGCTGTCGATCCGTTGTGTCCGGCAGGATCAGTGCGGCACACCCGGCAAGATCACCAGGCAAACTCATGAGCAGTCTTAGTGGAGCGCTGGCACTCGGTGCAGGCACCGTGCTGGCGCTTGGCCTGGTCGGCGGTTATGTCCGGAAGCGGTTGTGGCGCCTGATTCCGAACCGGATGCGCGGTCCACTGACAGCCGAAAACGGTGCCAATGATGGCCTGGCACTTCTTCTCGTGACGCTGCCAATTCTCTTTCTCGCCCGCGCTCCGGTAGAGGCGCTTTCGGAATGGCTGATGCGCGTTCGGATCTGGGAAGTTGTGGGAGGCGTCTCAACAGGGCTCGCGTTGGGGTGGCTGGCTGGCCAACTTCTGGTATGGGCTCGGTGCCAGCCCTTCTCAGAGCGCCATTCGCTCGCCACCATGGCCGTGGCTTTGTCGCTCACGGTGCTTGGCGTCGTTTGGCTGATGGGGAACGACGGGATTCTTGCTGTTTTTGTTGCAGGGCTCGCGGTGCGCGAGTGTGGCGCCCGTCCGGCCGGTCTTGAGCCCGCGGTCGGCTCTTAAGGCTTGGACCTAAGTCCGACGCGCAAGCGCATTAGCCCCTTCACTTTTTTGTGCCGAAACATGGGTGCGACAAGCTCGTTGATTCATGAATTGCCGAGAGGCCCGTCGGCGGTTCCGCTGCATTGGTCAGCGTTAAAGAAGGGGCACATGGAAGGAGAATCGAAAATGAAGACGTTGATCAGCAACTCTGTCGCCGGCCTGTTGCTCTTGTCGGGCGTTAGCGTCGCAATCGCGGATACGGTGGTTCTGGCCCCGGAACAGGAAACGACCATCCGCGAATACGTGAAGAAAGAACCGCTGGCTTCCATCAAGTTGCCGGGGGTGGAGCTGAAGGTCGGGAGCACACTGCCGGAAAAGGTGGAACTCCATAAAGTGCCGAACGTAAAGTACGAATACACCGTGATTGATAATCGGACCGTGGTCGTTGACCCCGAAACCCACAGCATCGTCAAAGTGCTCGACTGACCGTCCGGCGGGCAGCGCCAATCCGGCGCTCCCGCTGTTGCATGTGGCTGTGCGACTCCTGTCGCACAGGCCAGAACTCCGAGCGGCAATCGGGGCAAATTCGTCGATGGCTGGCTGATGCTGCTGGCGTCGATGGGTTTTGCGCAGCAACACATGCACTGTTCGCGTCCATCACGTGTCGTGGCACCTCTCTCGTCGAAGCTGCTCGCCTCGATGTTTTCCCAAGAGCTTTGCGCGAAGTTGCAACGGGCTATTCGCCGGGACAGGTTCTCGACCGGGGACGGCATCGAAGCGCACCCGTCGGCCGGCGCGGATGGGCGAGCCGCCGACATGGCTCGCATTGGAGCACTTCGAGATGATGTGGAGGCATTTCCTGCCTGGCGCGGGGGAGCTGTTTTTGATCCTGCGATCTTCTCGACCAACCGATCTCAGCCTCGGCCGCCGGAGATAGTCTCAGAAGTGTTTGCCAGGTCAATCGGGCCGGCCGGCGCGCGGCGAGCGGAACGGCCAAGAATGGACGGAAGGACCGGTCGGGAGTGTCCTAGCCAGCCCCCGTTTCACCAGGCTTCACTTGTCCACCGGAAGTCGCCAACGCCGAGACATCGTCGCTGCGACGCGCGGGTGCCACGTATAGCCGCAACATCAGAATTCGGATGACCGCAGCCAAGGGTGTCGCAAGGGCCAAGCCATAAATTCCAAACATGACCCCAAGCACAATTTGGCCCGAAAACAGCAATGCAGGAGGCACGGAAACGGCTCGCCTTTGGATCATCGGGGTCAAGACGTAGCTCTCCAGCGTCTGCGCGCAAAGATATGTCACAGCTGCGCCGATCACTGCCCAAATGCCGAACGGCAAGCTGGCGACGATGACTACAACGCCAGCGACCAGCGGCCCCAACGTGGGTACAAAGGCAAGCAGGGCCGCTTGCAGGCCGAGAAGAGCAGCCGGACTGACTCCAATGAATGTCAACCCAACCCAGACGATCAGCCCGATCAAGGTCATCGTGATCAGTTGGCCGACAATCCAGTGCCGCAGGGCTTGTCCGCATTCGTCCAGCGTCACGCGCCAGCCGTGTTGGCGATCCGGCGGGGCAACCAGGAGAACAGCGTCGCGATAGACGACAGGCTGTGCGGCCAAGAAGAGTCCGAGGAAAACAATAATCATACCGTCGCCCAGCCCGGCTACCAACGTTGCAACGGCGGTCCAGGCCGGCCCAAACAACCCGCCGACGTTAGGGAGCATAGACTTCAATGTCGGGGTCGCCTCGCGCAGGTCCGGCTGCGTCAAATCATCCGCGGCGTTCCGAGGGAATTTGAAGCCGTGTTGCTGCAGCCAAGCCAAGCCGTTGTTGATCTGCTCGCGCACGGTGGCAGCCAGTTCGCTGCCTTGCACCCCGATCGCGGCTCCGCCCCATGCAACGCAGGCCAACACAAAGGCGAACAGGGCCACACAGACGATCATCAGCCGGACGCCGCGCGGCCAATGCACGAGCTTCCCGAGCAGGTACGTGAGGGCGTCGAGAAAAGACGCAAATACGACGCCGGCAAAGAGAAGCAGCAGCGCCTCACTCACGCGCCAAATGAGAAAGAGCACCGCGCCGGCAAAGCCGGCGTATAGGACCCCATAGCGGATGAGTGCTTTTGGATGATCGCCAGCTGGCACGTGTGCACCATCTCTTCGGTTCAACCGCGGCGCGGATTGTCGTCCATGTCACGCCACACCCGGGGGCGCCAGAAGCTGTTTCGTGCAGTCGAAACCGTAAACTTCAGGAGACAACCGACGAAGGCATGGCCAAGAAGCGATCAGGCTTGGTGAGGCGCCTTATGGCCGTGGAACGATGCGCTGCATGAATGGTTCCCAGGGTCGGAGGCAGCATGCCGGAGCCATGGTTCACCTCAGCCAAGCTGCGGTCTTGGGCGCAAGCCGTCGGTCAAGCCGCGATCGCATGCCACACGCACGGGCTTTCCAGCATCGCGTCGGGTGTAGCATTTTGCGCTACCCTGGCGATCTTCCCCGGCATTGCCGTGCTGGTATGGGCAAGCAGCCAATTCATAAGCCCAGACGAACTGCAGGCTGCAGTGATGACCGTTGCCACGGTGATGCCGCAGAGCACGCAGGAAATCATCCGAATGGCCGTGAACAACCAACTTGCGCAGAGCGCGGACGGAGGGGCTTCTTCGGGCTTCCTTGGTCCATTTTTCGCCCTTGCTCTGGCCATCTGGAGCGCAAGCAGCGGCGTCAAGGCATTGCTGGTCGCGCTCAATACGATTTTTGAGCGTACGGAGAGCAGAGGTTTCCTGCGCCTTACAGTGATCACGATGGCTTTTACTGGCGGCATTCTTTTTCTGTCGGTGATCGGCATCGCGCTGATTGTGATCGGCCCGTCCTTGGTTGCGCTTGGCGGGATTTCGCAGAAATGGCCGGTGCTGTTGACCTATTGCAGATGGCCTGCCTTGGTCGCGCTCTCCACCGTCGGCATTGGAATCCTCTACCGCTTTGCTCCTAATCGCGAGGGTGAGCAGGGCTCGCTGGTGACATTCGGTTCGTTCGCAGCGGCGTCAGCTCTGACCGCCTGTTCCGCCCTGTTCTCGCGCGTGCTTGCTCACGTGGCGAGCCTGTCGATCACCTATGGATCCCTCAGTACCGTCATCGCTTTCATGATATGGCTCTGGCTGTCCACAACGCTGGTACTGGTCGGCGCTGAGCTTGACGTGGCCCTCGGAAATGGCAAGCAGCGCGGCTCTAAAGGCTCGCCGCCACAGTAGTTCGCGGGCCTGGAGGGCGGCCCCCCCATCCCTTCATCGCAAAGGCCTACCCGGCCATATGAGGCGGGTTACGTGAGGCCTGTCGCTACGCGCAACACAGCACCTGTCGCTCCGACGATGGGAACATCGTTCTACGCACATCGGTTTTGACCAAAACCCGCACACCGACAGGATCGGCGAGCGGAAGCGGCCTGCGACGTGAACAAAGTGCCCCCGGGCCGTGGAACAAGCTGGGCCCGCTCAAGTTCGGGTTGCAGTCGCTCGGTTCGGTTATCCGCTCCAGCGTCGGGTTCGCTGTCCTCCCACTTGGAGCGATCATATCCCCTAAAATCACGGAGACGATCATGTTCTATCACGTCAAGGAACTGCAATTTAACGCACGCGTGTCCGGACCGGACCCGAAGTTTGCCGCCCTTCTGCTTGAGCAGTTTGGCGGTGCGAATGGCGAGCTTGCCGCTGCCATGCGTTACTTCACGCAGGCCTTTTCGACGCGCAAACCCTATCCTGATAAGTATGACATGCTCATGGACATCGCGACCGAGGAATTCAGCCATCTTGAGATCGTCGGCGCCACGATCACCATGCTTCTGGATGGCGTGAACGGCGAGTTGAAGAACGCCGCCGAGGCTTGCCCTCTTAACAAACTGACCAAAGGCAAGGCGGGTAAGGAGGAGGTGCTGCATGAGGCGCTTACCAACCCCCTGTTCCTTATACAGTCTGGCGGCGGGCCTACTTTGACCAACAGCCAAGGCGTCCCGTTCTCAGGAAGCTACATCGATGCCAATGGAGATTTGACAGTCGATCTGCGCTCGGACATGGCCGCCGAGGCACGCGCAAAGATAACCTACGAATACCTGATGAAGTTCACTGACGATCCGCTGGTGCATGACAGCTTGCGCTTTCTGATGACACGGGAAATTGCGCATTTTCAGATGTTCGGGGCAGCCTTGGACACCATTCAACCGAACTTCCCAATGGGCGTTCTTCAGGGCGACCCGAGGCACACGCACACCTACTTCAATCTTTCGAACGGTGCTGATGCGCGAGGGCCTTGGAACGAAGGGCAGGGTCCATGGGACGAGGGCGAAAGCTGGGAGTACGTCAAGGAGCCGCTCAAGCACGTCATCGACACCGATGGCGAGATCAATCATGAACCCAAAGGGGTGAAGACGACGCAGGAGCAAGTCGCTGCAAAAAACAAGGAGATGTCGAAAAAGCGCAGTGAGGAGGTCAAGTCCAAGACGGCTTCCGCCCTGGCACAATGGTCCTCATACCCGCAGGACAAACTGGAGAGTCCCATGAAGCCCGACACTTCCCGGGTCTAAGCCGACAGCTCATGGCCAATCGCCCAACCGAGCCGCCTGGGCAGCAACCGGTCCTGGAAATCTCCTATTTCACCGATCCGCTGTGTTGCTGGAGCTGGGGCCTTGAGCCCCAGCTGCGGCGACTGCGTTACGGGTTTCGGGGCAAGGTCGCCCTGCGGCTGCGAATGGGCGGCATGATTGGCGGCTGGGACAGGTTCTGCGATCCGGTGCACGACATCCATCGCCCGATCCAGATGGGCCCGCTATGGATCCAGGCCAGCGCTGTGACGGGAATGCCCCTCGAGCCGGCGATCTGGGTGAAAGACCCACCCGCCTCGTCATGGCCTGCCTGCCTCGCGGTCAAGGCGGCAGGACTGCAGTCGCCCGCCGCCGGCGATCTTTATCTCCGCCACGTCCGGCAAGCACTGATGCTCGAAGGGCGCAATGTAGCGCGCGACGAAGTGCTGGTTGAGCTTGCCTGTGAGCTTGCCAAAGCTCGCCCCGAGCAGTTCGATCATGCCCTCTTCGTGAAGGAATTCGCCGGGCGCGACGCCAAAGCGGCCCTTCAAGACGATGTGCGTGAGGCACGATTTCGCGGGGTGGGACGGTTTCCCTGCCTGTGCTTGAGCCGCCCTCACAAGATTCCGGTTTGGATTGTTGGTTGGCTGCCTTGGCAGGCGCTGCTGGAACAAGTGCGCGCCTACGCGCCTGAACTCGGTTCGGAGCGGACCCCGTCCAGCCGCGAGGCCTATTCTTCCTATTGGGGCGGGGTTGTCGAGCGAGAGGTTGAAGTGGCACTCGGTGGATCGGACGGAGAAGCCTTGTTCAATGCTCAAATCGCGAACTCGTCAGGTGGCGGCTAGTCGGCGCCCGAGGACACGCCCAGGCGACCGCGCAGCCTGGACGTCGCGCGGAGCGCGCTCTACACGGGAAAGGGCAGCAGTCAACGAGGCAGCGCGTAGGCGATGATCGAATCGCCTGCCTTTGTGCCAGTCGACCCATGACCCCCCGCCACCACGACCAGATACTGGCGGCCGTCCGCAGCCTGATACGTGGACGGCGTGGCCTGCCCGCCCGCCGGCAGGCGATCGCGCCAAATCTCGCGACCTGTGCGAAGGTCATAGCCTCGAACGTAGTTGTCCATCGTGCCGCTCAAGAAGGCGACGCCGCCCGCGGTGACAATGGGGCCGCCAATCCCTGGCACTCCCATCTTGAACGGCAGCGGGACAGGAGACAGGTCGCGGACGGTGCCATTGACATGGCGGTACACCGTCTTGCCCGTTCTTAAATCCACGCCAGCGACATACCCCCATGGTGGCCGCTGGCACGGCAGATTGAGAAATGAGTAAAACGGGCCCATCTTGGCGGCGAACGGAGCGCCGAAGTTTTCGTTGAACACTGGCGCGCCTTTCTTGCTGACGACGCGGGTTGTGTCGTCCGGCCGGGGCAGCAGCTGCGAGGTGAAAGCCAGATAGACCGGCATGCCGAAGGCAATGTCGCGCTGTGGGTCGACGGCAATGGCTCCCCAGTTGAAGATGCCGAAGTTTCCCGGATAAACAATGCTGCCGCCGAGGGAAGGCGGGGTGAACGCACCGTCGTAACGCAGTTGATGGAAGCGAATGCGGCAGTAAAGCTGGTCTATGGGGGTGGCGCCCCACATGTCGGCTCCGGTCAGTGGTTTTGGCCTGAACGACACCGCCGAGTGTGGCTGCGTTGGCGCTGTATGGTCTCCGCCGACAGCACCTTGCGGCGCGGGCTCCTCCTTGACCGGCAAAACGGGTTCGCCGGTCAGTCGATTCAAGACGAACACCTCGCCCTGCTTCGTGGGCGCCACGAGGGCCGGAACTTGTTGCCCGTTGATGGTCAGATCAGCCAGGCTCGGCTGGGCTGGCACGTCGTAGTCCCACAGGTCGTGATGAACCGTCTGGAAGACCCACGCCACCTGTCCCGTGTCCGCATGCAGCGCCAGGATCGAGGATGAAAACCGCTCGGTGTTCGGTCCGCGGTTGGCGCCGAACTGATCGGGCGATTCGTTGCCCATTGGAAAATAGATCAACCCGAGCTTGGGGTCGTAACTGGCGACACTCCACGAATTGGGAGCATTGTGGGAATAGGTCTGGCCGTTGGGAATTGGAGCGGTCGCATCCGGGTTCTTGCTGTCGAAATTCCAAACCAGTGCCCCGGTATAGGCGTTGAAGGCCCGGATCACGCCTGACGGCGAGGTCGTCGCAACGTTGTCGTTGACTGCTCCAGCCACGACAATCAGGTTCCCGGCGACAACTGGAGGAGACGTCGAATAGAACGAGCCGGGTGTCACGTTGGGCATGTTGGCCCATAGGTTTACCGTGCCGTCCGAACCGCCGAATCCGGGACAAAGCTTGCCGGTGTCGGCGCTGATCGAGATCAGCCGGCCATCCGACGTGGGGACGAAAAGTCGCTTGGTGCATTCGGCGCTCAGGGTCACGTGCGCCGGGGGCTGCTCGCGGTCGACCACCGGATTGGGAGCTCCGGCCGGCGCGTGCCCGGTCACCACATTCTGCGGTACGCCAGCGGCCTGGGTCGTCACTTCGTCGACGCTTTGCTGGAGATCGGCGGCAGCCTGGGTGCCGGCCGCGGCCGAGTCAGGTGCGAGAGAGACTTCCGGCGGCACGTCGGCCGGTGTGACCTCCTGGTAGGCCACGCCTCGGCAGGTCATATGCTGCGTGGTGTCCCGAGGCGGCTGCTTGAGCTTGGGGTCGAACCGCCATTTCTCTTTGCCGGTCTCGGGATCGAGCGCGATCACCGTGCTGAAAGGAGTGCAAATATACACCGTGCCGTTGACCATAAGCGGAGTGACCTCATAGGTTGTCTCCTGAGGATCGTTCTGGTCACGGATCTGCCCGGTCTTGTAAGTCCACGCGACCTTTAGCTTGTCGGCGTTCGCCGGCGTGATTTGATTGAGCGGGGAGAAGCGCTGGCCCATCGACGTGCGGCCGTAGGCAACCCATTGCCCGGGAGGAATTCCCCCGTCCGTTGCCGCCGCCACTGCCGCCATACGCTCCTGATTGAATGTGCCGGAAATGTCGTCTGGATCCTGAAACATCGAATAGATGCCGACGGCCGCCGCCAACACGATGACTGCGGCAAGCGCTGCATTGTTGGCGTCAAACCCGGCCGTGATCCGATAGCGCCGATTGAACGCGTTTACGATGGCAGGCAGGAGCACGAGAATACCGAGAACGAGCAACAGCCCGCCCCGCGGTGCCAGCGCCCACCAGTTCAAGCCGACTTCCCACAAGGCCCAACATAGCGTGACGAGGATCGTAACGGCGTAGAGGCCAGCTCCAGCCGGTCTGCGCATGGCGATCAGCGCGCCAGATGCAGCGAGCATCGCGCCCAGCACGACGTAGAACCAGCTGCCGCCCAGGGCAGCCAACCAGAGGCCTCCGAGGACAAGGACAGCGCCTGTCAATATGATGATTGCCGAAAGCGCAAGCCGATACATCGGGCAGCCTCCTGTTGGAAATGGTTTATCGGCCCCTTCCCGCGGCGGGGCGAAGGGCAATGTGCGCCTGGCGAGCCGGCGAACCTGCCATTAGGGGCGCGTATCGAGGGCGTGCGGGGTCTCTCCGCCCGATCCGCCCGCGGAAGACCCCGCGCCCCGAAGCACGACAAAGCCGGCGAACAGGACGACGACAACAATCAGGGCAATTGCTATTCCGCGGGTCACGTCTCGGCTCCACACTGCTTGGCTTGAGGTCGTCCACCTGATCGTGGCGGTCTAGAACCTATTCATAAGGGGACCGGCACTGCCGGCGAGGACCGTGATAGGGCTGGAATGTATTGTCCGATGCCCGGTAGGACCGGTAATGGTCGTAGCACCATCGGACGTGGCGGCTGGATACGGGGCCATGCTGGCTGAGGGCGCCGCCGATAATGGCACCTAAGGCGAATGCGGCTGGTGGAAACCACCATCCATTGTATCGGCGATAACCCGGCCGATAGTGCCGGTAGCCTCTGTGCCCATGCCAGTATGCATGGTTTCGTCGCAGTATGAAGCGATGGCCATGGTGGTAGCGCGCCTGCGTCACATAAGAAGGCACCGGTGCGCTTGAGACAACGGGTGGCGCCGCGACAGCTGAACCGACGGGTTGTGCCAGGAGCAGGCACGCGACAAGGCCGCTGATGATTGTAGAACGAGCTAACATGAGTTCCTCCCGATACGTTCTATAGAGGGCGAACCAGAGAGCACTGCCTTTGTTCCGCTCGAGCGCTCAAGTTTATTTGAGATCTTTTCTGGCCCCGATCATGCTGAAGCGCTTGCACCCTTAAGCATCGACATCCGCGCCAGGCTTGCCCGCGATCGATTTGAACAGCGCCATTGCGGTTCCGGTTTTCGACGCAAGGGAAACGACAGCTCGAGAGTGACCGTCTGGAACAAATCCGGCCTCAATCGTTTAGGCGCTTGGCTCCCAAACGCGTGAGCATTCGTCGACGGACGGTCGGGCCGCTGCGATGCATCTGCTGTTCGCCCGACTGTGACGAGATTCCTCGGCGTGGTGGGCGATTGATTCGCGATGCAAGGGCTGGGGTGATGACGCGACCGCAAGCCGAATTCGGCTTGGGATCCACCGGGACTAGATTTGCGAAAGGTCCGGAACGACATGGTACCCCTCTGGCTGCATGTGCTTGGTGTGGTTTCGCTGGTCAGCGCCCTCCTGGTGGCAGGCTGGATTGGGTGGGATGAGACGCGCCGACCGCAGCCGATGTGGATCATGAACGTCGTCTGGCCGGTCGCCGCGCTTTTCGGAACGGTGCTGGTGTTGTGGGGCTACCTGAAATTCGGAAGATCGGCTGGCGACAGCGCGGCCAAGTCTCGGCGGCGCACGCCCGACACACCCTTCCCCGTGATGGTCGGCAAAGGTGCGCTGCATTGCGGAGCCGGTTGCACCTTGGGTGACATCGTGGCGGAATCGCTCGCAACGTTTTTTCCCGGCGTGGCACTCTGGTTCGGGTGGCGCAGTTTGTTTGACGAGAAGATGTTCGCGGTCTGGACCTTGGACTTCCTGTTCGCCTTCCTCCTCGGCGTCGCCTTTCAATATTTCACCATCAGGCCGATGCGCGGCCTCTCGGTGAAGGATGGCCTGATTGAGGCGCTGAAGGCTGACACGCTGTCGCTGACGGCATGGCAAGTCGGGATGTACGGCTTCATGGCGTTCGCCCAGTTCGGGGTTTTTCGACCGGTTCTCGGTGTCTCGTTGACAGCTGAAACGGTCGAGTTCTGGTTCATGATGCAATTCGCCATGATCGCCGGTTTCTTGACCAGCTATCCCGTGAACTGGTGGCTGCTCAAGGCCGGCGTCAAGGAAAAGATGTAGTCGCGGGCCGGCAAACCGCGATGGCCAGCCCTCCTGTCAGGCCGATGTGTCGGCCGATAGATGTATGGGCGCTGCCGTCGCTGCGAGGCACGGCCCGTCAATTCTGCGTGTTCGGCGTTTAGCGGGTTTCAAGCCAGCATCGCATGACCTAACTTCCGTATGGTCGTCGATCAAATTCCGGGCGACGCAGTGGTTCCTTGACACTTTCGCTCGAATGGATACCCGCCCCGGGGCGGCGTACCGGTTTGTCCGACAGAGCAGTGGGACTACGAGTCCCTACTGCAATGACCATCGGGTGACACGGGAACATTCGCGTCCGCACAGCCCGAAAACTGCATGGAGCGCTGGCAACATGTCTGCGGATCAATATCTCAACCAACAATTGGAGTGCCCCCGCTGCCGGACAACCAGGCTGCGGATCCCAAGAGGCGTGTCCCCAGGCACTCCGATCGTCTGCAGTGACTGCGCAGAATATCTGGGAACGTGGGGGGAGTTGCAGGATGCCTTCGAAAGGCAGGGTGGCTGTCGCGGTGCCTTTCGAATAGAGTGGGGGCGGTTCAAGAAAATCTGATGAACTGCAAATGCCCTACTAAATCGCTGTTGCCCGATCCGGGGCCGAATTTACCTGCGTGGACCGCGATAGCTGTGTTGGCCGCAATCGATGTAGAGCCGTAGAATCGAACTGTTTGGTCTGCGCTCTCGGCGCCATTTGACCAGCCGCTCATCGGACCGACCTCCACCCGAAGCCGGAGCCACTGCGGCAGGGAGCCTGTGGAGACAAACTTTGGGTTGACGCTAATGCTGCGGGGCCTGCTGTTCACCGAGCCTGCGATCACCCTCGGCCAGGCTAAGGCATCGTTGCTGCCTGATGGGCCGTAACGGCGGCCATGTTCTGGTTCAGGTGACCCATGATCCAGATTGAGCCCAAAACCACCAGCGCCACGATCAGAACGCCGAAGGCAAGCGCGAGGACATTGTTGGTGTTGTCGGGCCCGGTGGTGATGTGCAGGAAGAAGACGAGGTGCACCCCCATCTGCGCGATGGCGAGCACCGTCAGGGCCGAGATCACCGCCGGCTGGTAGATCACGTCGGTCTGCGCGGCGAGGAAGGAAGCGACGGTCAACAGGATCGCCAGGCCGAAGCCAAGCAGGTAGCCCGCAAGACCGCCCGCGATCTCATGTTCCTCGATGCGCTCTTCACCCGGTGCCGCGTCGCGATGATCGAGCGCCTTGTCGTCGCGAGTGTCCGCTTCGCTCATGATGATGCTCCAAGAAGGTAGACTAGTGTGAAAATGGCGACCCAGATGATGTCCAGCGCGTGCCAGAACAGGCTGAAGCAATGCACCCGGCGCAAGATCTCGGGCCGGAACCCCTTCACCCAAAGCTGAGCCATCATTGTGCCGAGCCACAGCAGACCCAGCCCGACATGGGTGCCGTGGCAGCCGACGAGGGCGAAGAAGGCCGAAAGGAAGGCGCTGCGCGACGGGCCGGCCTGCTCGTTCACCATCGTTGCGAATTCCTGCACTTCCAGGAACACGAAGGCCGCGCCGAGCAAGCCGGTGACAAGCAGCCAGAATTGCGCGGCAGCCATCGACCGGCGACGCGTCGCGAGCATTGCCAGGCCACCGGTAAAGCTCGACGTGAGCAGCAGACCCGTCTGCGCCGCCACGCGCGTGAGCTCGAACAGGTCCTTGCCTGTCGGCCCGTCGGCCGTCTGCTTGGACAGGACAGCGTATGCGGCAAAGAAAGCCGAGAACATGATGATGTCCGACAGGAGGAAGATCCAGAATCCATAGGCTACGGTGACGAACTTCGACGCCGGCCCGCCTTCGCCGCGTCCGGTCGCCGAGAACAGGCCATGGGCCTGGCTGCGGCCCAGCCGATAGGGATCGCGCGGTGCGCTGCCTGCCGTGATGTCGCTCATGCCGGACGCTCCCGGCTGCGCATCCATGCAAGCTGCGCTGCCCGGCCGCCGCGATCGATGCGTTCGACCTCGCTGGCGGGAATCTCATAATCGCCATGCTCGCGCCACGCGAACACGACGAAAGTGATATAGGCGCCGATGAAGCCGACGATCGCCAACCACCAGATGTGCCAGATGAGCGCGAAGCCGATCAGCGTGCTGAAGAAGGCGGTGACGAAACCTGTCGGGCTGTTGCGCGGCATCTCGATCGGTTCGTAGTTGCGCTTGCTCTCCGGCGCCTGCTCGTCGGCGGCCCTTTGCTTGATGGTCCAATAAGGCTCTTCATTTTCGACATGCGGCAGCCGCGCATAGTTGAATACGGGGGGCGGCGAGAGCGTCGACCACTCCAGCGAGCGCCCGTCCCAGGGATCGCCCGTCTGGTCGCGCAAGGCCTCGCGTTGCCTGATCGATACGATCAACTGTGTGATCTGGCAGGCTGCGCCGACGATCATCACCGCAATGCCGAAGGCCGCGACCATCAGCCATGGCGTCCAGAGGTCCATATCGATGTGCTGGAGCCGGCGGGTCATCCCGAGCAGCCCGACGATATAGAGCGGCACGAAGACCAGCACATAGCCGGCAAGCGTGGTCCAGAATGCCGCCTTGCCCCAGCCTTCGTGCAAGCGGAAGCCGAAGGCCTTCGGGAACCAGTAGGTGAAACCGGCAAAGGCGCCGAACAGCACGCCCGAGATGATGACGTTGTGGAAATGCGCCACGAGAAAGAGCGAATTGTGAAGCATGAAGTCGGCCGGCGGGACGGCGAGCAGCACACCCGTCATGCCGCCAACCGTGAAGGTGGTGACAAAGCCCAGCGCCCACAACATCGGCGTGTCGAAGCGCACGCGTCCGCCATACATGGTGAAGAGCCAGTTGTAGATCTTGACCCCCGTGCCGACGGCGATGACCGAGGTGGCGATGCCGAAGGCTGCGTTGACGTCGGCGCCGGCGCCCATGGTGAAGAAATGATGCAGCCACACCATGAAGGAGACGATGCAGATGAACAGCGTCGCCGCCACCATTGAGCGGTATCCGAAAAGCGGCTTCGACGAGAAGGTGGAGAAGATCTCCGAATAGATGCCGAAGGCGGGCAACACCAGGATGTAGACTTCCGGATGGCCCCAGGCCCAGATGAGATTGACGAACATCATCTGGTTGCCGCCGGCTTCGTTGGTGAAGAAATGGAAGCCGAGATAGCGGTCGAGCGTCAGCATCGCCAGCGTGGCGGTCAGGATGGGGAAGGCCGCGACGATCAGCAGGTTGGAAGCGAGCGAGGTCCAGCAGAACATCGGCATGCGCAGATAACCCATGCCCGGCGCGCGCATCTTGAGGATGGTGGTCACCAGGTTGACGCCGGTGAGCAGCGTGCCGACGCCGGAGATCTGGATTGACCAGAGATAGTAGTCGACCCCGACGCCCGGCGAATAGGTCATCTCGGAAAGAGGCGCGTAGGGCAGCCAGCCGGTGCGCGCGAACTCGCCGACGACGAGGGAAATGTTGACGAGCAGCGCGCCGGTCGCGGTCAGCCAGAAGCTCACCGAATTCAGCGTCGGGAAAGCGACGTCACGGATGCCGAGCTGCAGCGGCACGACGAAATTCATCAGGCCGATCATGAACGGCATCGCCGCGAAGAAGATCATGATGGTGCCGTGCGCGGAAAAGATCTGGTCGTAATGCTCCGGCGGCAGATAGCCCGGCGCATGGATGGCGAGCGCCTGCTGGGTACGCATCATGATGGCATCGACGAAGCCGCGCAGAAGCATCAGTGCCGCCAGCACGATATACATGACGCCGATGCGCTTGTGATCGACCGAGGTTATCCATTCTCGCCACAGATAGGGCCAGTAGCCTTTCACCGTGATCCAGACCAGCACCGCGGCGGCCGCCAGGAAGACGACCAGGGCTGCGCCGAGTGGAATGGGCTGGTCGAAGGGAATGGCCGACCAGTCGAGTTTGCCGAGCATCGTCATCCTCCTTCTTTGGGCGGGTGCGTCAAGGCCGGCGCCGCCTTCGGCTCGGCCTTCGGGCTCACCTGCGGCTCGCCGGCGGCGGTTTCGGCTGGCCCCGGTCCGGGCGGCAGGGTCTGGCGCAGCACTGCGTCGAACAGGCCAGGCTCGACCTGGCCGAAGGCGGCAGGCGGCATGTTGATGCTTTGGCGGGCAAGCGCGCGATAGGCGTTGGCATCCAAGACGCCTTTGCCATGCAGCGATGAAGCCCAACTGGCGAATGCGTCCGCGGAGACCGCCCGTACACGGAAGTTCATGTCGGAAAAGCCGTCGCCGCTGAAATGAGCCGACAGGCCGAAATAATCGTCTTCGCGGTCGGCCTGCAGATGCAACTCGGTCTGCATGCCGTTCATGACATAGACCATGCTGCCGAGCTGCGGCACGAAGAAGGTGTTCATCACGCTGGCCGAGGTAAGCCTGAAATGCACCGGCGTGCCAGCGGGAATGACCAGCTGATTGACAGTTCCGACACCCTGGTCCGGATAGAGGAACAGCCATTTCCAGTCGAGCGCCACCACCTGCACTTCCAGGGGGCGCTGGCCGGACGCGATCGGCCGGCGCGGATCGAGGTGGTGGGATCCGTAATAGATCAGCCCACCAAGGAAGAGGATTGTGAGCGTCGGGATCGACCAGATGATCAACTCGATCTTGCCGGAATAGGTGAAATTTGGGTCGTAGCGCGCATTGCGGTTGGTGGCGCGAAACATCCAGGCAAAGGCCAGCAGCGCGATCAAGGTCGGGACGACGATGACCAGCATCACGGCAAGCGAGTTCAGAAGGATGGTGCGGTTGCCGACCCCGATCGGTCCCTGCGGATCGAGCACGCCTCCCGCGCAGCCGGGCAGGGCCGAGACTGCGGGCAACCAGAAGAGCGGGCGCAGTGACTGAGATCTACTGGGCAAAAGCACAACGGTTGGTCACGGGTTTGAGACAGAGCGTCCATCAAGGGGCGCGTGGAAATCTCGGATCAGGTCTCCCGAGCGCTGACGCGGTCTTTCTGCCGACACCCTGCAACTCCGGGAGACACGCCCCAACTGTCACAGCAGGCGGTTGTTCCATTACTTTCGCGGGCATCAGGCGTTGGAACGAACAGCTCGCTTGCGATGGCGATATGGCGGTGAGGTTGAGCGCGTCACTGGGTAAACCGATCGCGGGGCATGGCCGCTCTGATCGACGGCATCGGCGACGCTATCTCGCGAATGAGAGGACGTCCGAGGCCAGGGCGCCAGATCAGTAAGAGCCCGTGACGCTATCGGTGGAACTGCGCAGTTTCCGGACCGTTTCCGCAGTTACCGGAGCGGCCTGGTTGCCCCAGGCGTTACGAACATAGGTGGCGAGCGCAGCGATCTGGTCGTCCGACAATTTCCAGCCAAACGATGGCATCGTCTTGTCGTTGGGGTTCTGCGCCGTCGCTGCGGCATGGCCGCCGTTCAGAATGAGGCGAAGCATCGACAGCGGTTGGTCCGATTGCACGACCGCGTCGCCCCTCAGCGAAGGGAACACACCCTCGACACCTTCGCCGCCGAGCTGGTGGCATGCAGCGCAATCATCGCCATAAATTGCCTTTCCGGCGCTGAGCATCTTCTGATCGGCACTGCCAGCAGAATTGGGGGTGAAGGCAGGCAAGGATTTGAGGAACGTGGCGATTGCCTGCAGATCCTGGTCCGTCAGCTTCGAGGTCGAGTCCTTGACCACTGCGCCCATCGGACCATAGGCAGTCGTGCGCGCATTGTGGCCGGTTTTGAGGCCACGATGTCCTCTTCGCTCCAGGAGCCCAGGCCCGTGCGTTTGTCGCCCGTCAGGTTGGGCGCGAACCAGTTCTGCACCTCGGCGCCTTGAAAGGCTTCCGACGTCTTCGATGAGCCGAGAATATTCTTGGGCGTGTGGCAGGCGCCGCAATGGCCGAGCCCCTCAACCAGGTAGGCACCGCGATTCCATTCGGCGGACTGGTCCTTGCCGGGCTGGAATTCGCCGGGCTTGAAGAACAGGCCATTCCATGCCGCCATGGCAAACCTGTGATTGAGTGGCCAGATAAATTCGTTGTCGCGCGGTTTGGCCCGCACCGGGGCCAGGGTGCGCAGGTAGGCGCGGATGTCGTCGACGTCCTCGCGCGTCACCTTGGTGAACCAGGGATAAGGGAAGGCCGGGTAAAGGCGCCGGCCATCGGCGGCCAGCCCCTCATGCATGGCTCGGTAGAACTGCTCTTCCGTCCATGCCCCGATGCCGGTCTCGGGATCCGGCGTTATGTTGGCGGAGTAGATCGTGCCGAAGGGCGTCTCGATTGGCCTGTCGCCCGCGAAGGGCTTGCCGTCATCGGCAGTATGGCAAGCCTCACAATCTCCCGCCGCCACCAGATACCGTCCACGCTCCTGCTTGCCGAAATCACCGATCTGAGCATATGCGAAGGGACCCAGCGTCACGAGCACCGCGCCGAGCGCTGCGGCAAATGCCACCAGAACGACTGCGCGTCGCGTGATCATGTGTGCACCAATGGGCCGGGATGCTTGAGGTATTGGCGGCGGATCGCATCCGCTGCCCACAGCGCAAGAGCGCTTACCGTTCCGGTCGGGTTGTAGCCGCTATTGTGGGGGAAGGCGCTGGCGCCAACCACGAACAGATCGGGCACGTCCCAGTGCTGGAGATATCTGTTGATCACGCTGTCGGCCGGGCTGGCGCCCATGATGGCGCCACCGGTGTTGTGCGTCGACTGATAAGGCTCAATGTCATAGTGCGGTCCGCGCGCCGACTTCTTGATCTCGCGAGGCTTCATGGCGTGCGCGATCTCCACCATCTTGCCCATGGCGAAATCCTGCATCTTCAGTTCGTTCTGCTTGAAGTCGTAGGTCATGCGCATGAGCGGCCGGCCATAGACATCGCGGTAGGACGGATCGAGATCGAGATGGTTAGACTTGTCCGGCATGACCGCCCCCATGAGCGACACGGACATCGACTTGAGATAATTCTCGACGAAGGCCTTCTTCCACTTGGCGCCCCATTTCGGGGTTCCTTCCGGCAACAGCTCCGTTTCGATTGGACGTCCCGTCGTCATGTAGCCGGCGATATACCCGCCATGGATGAATCCGAGGCCGGTGTGGTCGAAATTGTCGCCGTTCCAATCGTCGACGATGACGCCCAACGCGCCCGCCCCGACGAAAGGATTGAGGAGCTTGTCATCGAAGAACAGGTCGACGGAAGGCGTGAGCTGATAGCAGTAGTTCTTACCGAGCGTGCCCTGGCCAGTACCTGGATCGTAGATCTTGCCGATGCCTGAGCTCATCAGCAGATGCACGTTGTGCGTGGCATAGGCGCACACAATGACGAGATCCGCCGGCTGCTCGAATTCGTTGCCCTGGGCGTCGACGTAAGTGACGCCGGTCGCGTGCTTGCCGGAAGCGTCCACGTTGACCCGCGTGACCTCGCTTTCCGTGCGAACGGTGAAATTCTTCTTCCGCATCAGGACGGGCAGGATGGTCGTCTGGGCACTGGCCTTGGAATAGTTGCCGCAGCCGAATTTCTCGCAGAAGCCGCAATAGGTGCAGGGCGCCAGCGTGACGCCGAGCGGATTGGTATAGGCTTGCGACATGTTGCCCGAAGGGCATGGAAACGGGTGCAGCCCGAGGGAAGCTGCCGCTTGACCGAACAGCGTCGGCCCGTAGGTCTGCTTCATCGGGGGCGTGGGGTAGGGCTTCGAGCGAGGCCCTTCGAAGGGATTGCCGCCCGCCTGTTTCTGTCCCTTGACGTTGCCGGCCTGGCCAGCGATGCCGCACAGTTCCTCCCAGCGCATGTAGTAGGGCTCTAGCTCGTCATAGGTGATGCCCCAGTCCTGCAGCATCATGTCCTGCGAAACCGCGGCGTTCCCGTATCGCGCGACGGTCTGGCTGCGAATCTGGAAATCATAGGGCAGGAAGCGCCAGGCCTGGCCGTTCCAATGGATGATGGATCCGCCGACGCCGGTGCCGGGCAGAAACGAGCCGAGCCGCCGCATCGGAAGAGCCGTCTGGTCGGGGGTATTGCGGAAGGTCAAGGTCTCCTGAGCGGTCTCTTCGAACAGATGCCCGTGATAGCGGTAGCGCAGCTCATCCTGAATGAAGCTGGGCGCAAAGTCGGTTCCCGTGTCGCGCCAGCTGCCGCGCTCCAGCGCGAGCACCTCGAGCCCGTCTTCCGTAAGCTCCTGCGCCATGATTGCTCCGGTCCAGCCGAAGCCAACCAGGACCACGTCGACGGACGGAAGCCTGTTGACCATGCGTCAGCCTTCCCCGTTCCATTCCGGACGGCCGCGGATCCCGACTGGCGGTTGATCATAGCGTTGTCCGTGCCGGTCGACCCAGTCGAGATAATTGTACCGCGCGCCGGGAAACCCAAGCATCTTCCATCCCGCCATATCCTTGTTCCCGCCATAGATGGGATCGCTGAACATGCCCTCCTTGGTGTTCAGCCAGAGCATCTTGAAAAAGGTCTTGGCATCCACCCCGCCAAGGTCGAGCTTGCCTTTCTCGAGATCGCTTATGATCGCGTCCTGTTGGTCTGGTGCCAGGCCGGCGAAAGGCGCGGCAGAATGCGAGGACGCGACGTGGTCCTCTATAGCCTTGATGGCTGCCCGATAGAGCGCAGAAGGGGTCAGGCGCGATTGATAGCCCTGCGTCTCCTCTCCCTTTGACCAGGGGCCTTGCATGTACCAGCCCTGTGCCCGACCGTAGGCACCGGCCAATTGATGATCGATGAACAGCGCAACCCCGCATGCCTTGGCTCCGGGCCCGATGGCGTCGTCTGGAACGAGCCTTTCGGTAGCGGCTTCGATGAAAGCCGCCTCCTCGGGTGTAAAAAACTTGTAGTCAGGGGCCTGGAGGGGATGCGGAGCGTCGGCCTGATGCGGCAGCCACGGATCTTTGTCGCCACCATGAACATCACGTGAAAAGGCGGGTGCCGTGCCAACGCCTCCGGCTGCCGCTGCGGCGGTTGCACTGACCGCCAGGAATTGGCGGCGGCTGACTTTTTTCGGTTTCACGACGCGGCCATGATTGCGAGTGCGTGTGGAGCCAAACTGGGGCATCGGGGAAATGTTCCCTCCGCGGGTCACTTTTTCGGAGCGCGATTGAACGCCGAGCGGAGGTGAGACCGGGCAGGTCCTCAGCGATGCGCGGACCACGCTGATATGGAGGCCAGATCGTCCGCAGCGCCAAAGTGGCTGCGGCCAATTGCACCGTCGTGGTCGGCCCGATCCCAGCAACACGGTTTGGGCGGTTCGGTAGATCGTCTTGCTGGCGCATGAGCGCCGAAAGGCTGCGCGTCAGCCGCGCTCGGTTCTTCAGCCGATCAGGGTCAGCCCGAAGAGAATAGCCAGCCACAAGGCGACCGCCACCGCAACCAGCGGCGGCAGGGTTTCCTCTCCGGTCAGCTTCATGAACACCACCGCGACGACAGCTGCCTTCATCGCCGCGATCAAAAGGTTCACGGCAGTGTTGGCACCATGAAGATCGAGGAAGGATGATCCGACCGTCAGCCCAAGAAGGACCAGCAATGCGACATAAGCGAAGGCGAGCTTACGGATGTGTTCCATGGCGCCTACGCGTGCACCAAATAGAGGACGGGAAACAGGAATATCCACACGATGTCGACGAAGTGCCAGTAAAGCCCGATCGCATGGGTACGGCGCACACGGCTGTCGATGTCGGTCCGCCGCCATGACAAAAGCAGGCCTGCAACGACCGCTATGCCGCTGGCCAGATGCACTGCGTGCAGGCCGGTCAACGCGAAATAGAGACTGAAGAAGAACTGCGCGTGAACGGGATCCGGCCCCTGGTAGGAGAAAGGCGCCCCCATAACCGGCGCGATGCCTTCGTGGAACTCCTTGGCGTATTCAGTCCCCTTTATGCAAAGGAAAGCGACGCCCAAAAAAGCGGTTATGCCCAGCGTCCAGGCCGCGGTGTTCCAACGGCGTGCCGACGCGCTCTCATGCGCAAACGCCATGGTGAAGCTCGACGTGATGAGCACTGCGGTGTTGAGAGTGCCCAACGGCAAGGACAGATGTTTTGAGGCAGCTGCGAAGGCGGGAAGATAGCGGATATGCGCCACCAGGAAGACCAGCAGGATGGCGCCGAAAAGCATCGCTTCAGAGCCCAAGAAAATCCACATGCCGAAACGATCGGCGGCTTCCTCGCGCCGCACCGTATCGAAGGCTACACTTTCGGGTGCCCGGGTCATGCATCCTCCCGCCGATGCGGGCTGAAGCGTTCGTGCTGCAGTCCCTTCATGGGATAGTCATAGGCAGGTCGCGTGACGACCGGCGTCACTTCGAAATTGTGCGGCGGCGGCGGCGAGCTCGTCTGCCATTCGAGACCGGTCGCACCCCAGGGGTTGGCCGGGGCTGTGGCCCCGCGAAACAGCGACCAGCCAAGATAGAAGAGCGGCATGAGGTAGCCTATTGCGAGCACCACCGCTCCGGCCGAGGAGAGCACATGCCAGAACTGGAACTCCGGTGGATAGGTGTGGTAGCGGCGCGGCATGCCGAGATAGCCCAGCACGAACTGCGGAAAGAACGTCAGATTGAACCCCACCAGGGACGTCACCGCAGCGACACGCCCCCACATCTCCGCATAGAGTCGCCCAGTCATCTTCGGCCACCAGAAATGGATGCCGGCCATGAACGCCATCACCATGCCGCCGACCATGATGTAATGGAAATGCGCCACAACGAAATAGGTGTCGTGCACATGCACGTCGAAGCCCAGCGCGGCGAGCGCGAGACCCGCCAGTCCGCCGAATGTGAACAGCGCCAGGAAGAACAGCGAATAAAGCATCGGCGCCTCGAAGGTGATCTCGCCCTTGCGAAGCGTCAGGCTCCAGTTGAAGACCTTGATGGCGGATGGAATGGCCACACAGAACGACAGGAACGAAAAGACCACCCCTGCATAGGTGGACTGTCCTGAGACGAACATGTGATGTCCCCAGACCAGGAAGCCTAGAACGGCTATGGCCATCGAGGCGAGCGCGACCGAGGTGTAGCCGAACAGCGGCCGCCGGCTGAAGCAGGGCAGCACCTCCGAGACGACACCCATTCCGGGCAGGATCATGATGTAGACGGCCGGATGCGAGTAGAACCAGAACAGATGCTGGAACAGCAGAGGATCGCCGCCGAGGTCCGGATTGAAGATGCCGATCCCGAAGACACGTTCCAGCACGATCAGTATCAGGGAAGCCGCAAGCACCGGCGTTGCCAGCACCATCACCAGGCTGGTCGCATACAACGTCCACACAAAGATCGGCAGCCGGAACCAGGTCAGGCCGGGAGCCCTGAGCTTGTGAACTGTGACGATGAAGTTGATGCCGGTCATGATGGTGGAGAAGCCGACGATGAACACGCCAAGCGCGGCTGTGGAAACGAAACTGTCGGAATAGAGGCTGGAAAGCGGGGTGTAGAACGTCCAACCGGTGTCGACACCGCCGGCCACGACCGAAGCGAGCGCAAACCCGCTGCCGATGATGAAGACGTACCAGCTCGCAAGATTGACACGCGGAAAGGCGAGATCGCGGGCGCCGATCATCAGCGGCAGCAGAAAATTCCCCAAACTGGCCGGGATCGATGGCACCAGGAAAAACCACACCATGATGATGCCGTGCAGGGAGAAAAGGCGATTGTAGACGGCGTCGGAGACGAGGTCGCCCGCCGGTGTCGCAAGCTCGATGCGCATGAGAACGGCGAAGAACCCGCCCAGGAAGAAGAAGCCCGTCAACGACACGAGATAGAGCCAGGCGATGCGCTTGTGGTCGGTGGTCAGCAACCAGGACCGTATGCCCGCGCCCTCCGCGAAATAGGTCTCGACATGCGCGCTCTGGCTGCTCATTGGCTCGTCTCGCTGCGACCGGGTGAACTGGCGGATAGCGACTTCAAATAGGCCACCAGCATCTGCAATTCCGATTCATCGATCAGGCCGTCGAAACTCGGCATGATCGGATCATAGCCGGCGGCGATCTGTTTCGCGGGCTGCAGGATCGAGTCCCTGAGATAGGCTTCGTCGGCAACCACTGTCTGCCTGTCCGACAAGGCGACCGGCTTGCCGTAGACGCCGGCAAGGTCGGGCGCGCGAACCTTGCTCGAGGGTCCGTGGCAGCCCGAGCAGCCCAAGGCGCGAAAGAGTCTCGCGCCACCTTCGGCCAGGGATTCGTCCTGGCCTTGCGCGGCGAGCCACTGCGCGAATTGTTCAGGCGGCATGACGGTCACCCAGCCACCCATTTCGGAATGCTGGGTGCCGCAATATTCGGCACAGAACAAGTGATAGCGCCCCGGCTTGTCGGCAATGAACCACAGGTGCGTGGTTCGGCCGGGCACCGCGTCCTGCTTCAAGCGGAATGCCGGAACGTAGAACGAGTGGATCACGTCTTGGGAGGCAAGCGACACGACCACCGCCTTGCCGGCCGGCACGTGCAGCTCGTTGATTTCACGCTGCCCGCCGGCATGGCGGAACGTCCACATCCACTGCTTGCCGAGCCCAGCTATTTCCAAAGCGTCGGCAGGCGGCTGATCGCGGTAAACGTAGAGTTCAGCGCCCCAGGCGAAGATGATGAACGCAACGACCAGACTGGCGCCGGTCCAGCCGATCTCCAGCGGCAGGCTACGGCCGCGCGCGCCGGTGCGATCCGCCGATGTGCCTGCCCGGTATTTCACCGCATAGTACACGACAAGGCCTGTCAGGAGCAGAGTGAGAGCTGTCGAGAATGCCAACACCCCATAAAACAAGACGTCGACCTTGCCTGCGACCGAAGAGGCTTCCGGCGGCGCGAAATGGATTGCAAAGCTCATGCCCGCCTCCGCGCAAGCAGAGCGATGCCGCTGCCAAGCACAAGCAGCGTCGCGATACCTCCGATCTTGAGCGCGGCCCAGATAGGCGCGGTATACTGCCCCTTGGACGTGTCGAACCCCGCGCACAGCAAAAAGACATGATCCGCGATCGAGCCCAGCTTGTTCGCGGACGCCTCGACGAGCGCCAGCCTCAGGTCGCGTGGCTCGAAGGTCAGGGCCGGCAGAACGCGAGAGATGCGCCCCCTGGGTGTCACGGCCAGGACGGCGATCGGATGGACGAATTGATTCACGCGTGGTCGCGTGTCGAAATGGATGCCCGCCTCAGCCGCCAGTGATGCGCCGGCGCCATCGGCGCCGGTCAGAAAGTGCCACGCCTTCAGCCCGGCGGGCGTCGTTGACTGCGCGACAACCTCTTTGGCACTTGCTGCGTCATCTGCCGTCTCGGTCCTGTCGATCGAAATGAACAGGGCGCGGTAGTCCGCGGGATCGAGACCAGTCTTCCGGAGGTCGGAGGCGACCGCCTGCTGCGTGAGGCCGCACAGGTTCGGGCATTTGTCATAGCCGAACACCACGAGTGCCGGCTTTCCGGACAGAATCTCGTCGAGGGATCGTTCGGCTCCAGAGGAGTCGCGAAGCTTGCGGCCGAGGTCGAACTGCGCTCCGATCTTGGGGTCGAAGGACGGTCGCTCGACAGCGCGCACCGTCACGGCGCTTCCAAGCAAAACCAATGCGGCCAACAGCAGCGACTTCATTGGGCCGTCCCTTTGGTGGTCGTGTCGCGGCATTGCTGCGCCTGCTTTGAGCGGGGCACATCCGCGCTCAGCAGGGCGCACTCTCCCTCCGCCGCCACAGTCTTGTCCCAAACCGGCAGGCCGTTTCGAACGACGAGCTTCATGGCGTCGTCGATCGGAATGCGAGCGATGCCTGCCGTGCGGTCGACCCAACCAAGCTTGTTCAGCTCGGCATTTTCCGCACTCCGGGTCGAGGCGAGCTCCTGTCCGGGGGCTGTCGAGAGCTTCGGCGTCGCATCGTTTGAACGCCACGCCGCACCTGGCGGCGGCCACCGCGGAGGCAGGACGAACAGCGCATAGAGCATGCCGCTCGCCACAAGCAGGAACACGGCCAGTCCTCCTGCGAAGAGAAGCAGGGTTCCGGGCCAGACGTCTCGCGTCTCGGGAGGGCGCGAATTCTCAGTCATGAATGCCCACCCGGCGCCAGAAAAGTTGAAGCTGAGGCTCTCGCAACAGCAACAGGAACACCGCGAGCCACAGCCCGCCGGCACCGGCAAAGGCGCCCAATTCGATCCAGATTGACGACAGTTTCGGTGCGACCAGCGGCGCGCGGACGCGCCACAGGGTCTCGAATATGTGCCCGGCAAGCATCGCCGCCGCCAACGACATCAGGCCCCGGTGGATGCGTTTGACGTCGCGCACAAGAAACCCGCCGAACGGTAGGATGAACTGCAGCAGGATGACCAGCCAAAGCACGACCAGCCAGATGCCTGATGTGCGCAGCACGTACCAGTGAATCTCGTTTGGCAGGTCACCCGCCCAGATGACCAGCCATTGCATATAGGCGAGGTAGGCCAGGGTGAGCATGAAGCCGAACAGCATATTGGCCACGTCCTCGCCGAGTGAGGTCTTTTCGCCTCCGCCCGGCAAAGCCGCGACGGCTTGGGTTGCAGCAAGGACCAGCAAGGTCAACGACGCGGCGCCGACGACCTCGGCAGATGCCTCCAACATGCCGTAGACGGTCGAGCTCAATTCCGGGTCGAGCGACAGCATCCAGTCTATTGCGAAAACCGAGACCGCTGCCCCTTGCAGCACGAGACCAAGCGCGAAGCCGCGGCTTGAACGGGTACGCTTGTCGCCATCGGTCCAGTTCAGGATCAAGGCGGCCAGCACCAGCCAGATCGCGGCACAAGCCCCGAGCCGAACGAGGAAGAACGGAACGTTGAGGTATGATAGTTTCTCGCGGATGACGTCGGGCAAAGTTGCGGTGTCACCGACCGCCCAGGGAAAGACGAGGTCGGGGCGGGCCGCAACAGGCAAGAGGAGGACAAGCGCCAGCGGCAGCGTGCAGGTCATTGCCCGCAAGCAGGGCCGCATCGCGTCTCCCCAACGGCCACCCGTGAGGCCATGGATCATCAGCAGCGTCATGGCGCCAAGCGGAAAGCCAACCGCGAGGATCGCGGCCGTCATCCAGGCGGCAAGCAGCACCCGCAGATTGAGGACCGCCCCGGCCAAACAGACAACGAGGCCGATTGCGCCTACCGCCAATGCCGCCCTTGCGGGGCCGTGGTCGGGAAGCCGGATCATGGGACGGCCTCGCTCCGGAGCTTGGCCTTCAGATCCTCGCTCAGTTCAGCCACCGGTGCATCGCGCGAATATTGTAGCGCACGGATGTAGGCAACGATCGCCCACCGATCCGCCGGCGGCACCCGCGATCGGTAGGAATACATCACTCCGTATCCGTTGGTGATGACATCATAGAAATGGCGGTCCGAAGCCTGGCGCAGCGCGTCCTGATGGTAGCTTGGCGGCGAAGGAAAGCCGTGCCTGGGGATCACCCCGCGGCCATCGCCGGCGCGCCCGTGGCAGGGCGCGCAGAAGATCTCGAACCGCTGGCGTCCATGTTGGAGCAGGGCAAATGTTATTGGATAGGGAATCGTCTGGGGGGTCGCCGAGAGATCTTCACCGCGCTCGATTGTACCCTGTATCGGCATGCGCGCCGATGCGCCATCGGCAAACTCGTTGCTTGCGTCGAGCGGATTGTAGCGCGGTTGCTCGGCCATTTGCTGCTTGCAGGCGGCAAGCAACGGCGCCATGCCGACCAGCACGGCGAGGGCCGCCCTCATGCCTCCACCTCTGAAATTTGATCTGCGCCCAGCCGGGAGAGCTGGGCTTTGGTGGCGGCTCTGGTGAATTTCGGATCGTCGGCTCTTACCAGAAGGTAGAAGTTGCCCCCTTCGGCAAAACTGAAGATCGGCGCGTTGAAGACCGGATGGTAGTAGCGCGGCAGGCCGTTGGCGACAAACACGCCGATGAATCCGGCAACGGCGGCGCCCAGGATGGCGGCTTCGAAAGCGATGACGATGTAAGCCGGCCACGAATGCAGCGGTCTGCCGCCGACATTGATCGGATAGTCTATCTCTACAGAGTAGAGGATCAGTCCGTAGGCGAAAGCTGCCCCGAGGATCGCGCCGGCAAGGACCACAAGCGGCATTCTGGTCTTGGGCATGCCCAGGATGTCAGCGAGCTCCGGGACGGGATAAGGGGAGTAGCCGTCCATGCGGCTATAGCCGCGTTTGCGCATGGCCCTGGCTGCATCGGCAAGGCGATCGGCATCTGGGAATGATGCGATGATGCCGTAGAGCGTCATGATCCCTTGCCCTCTTCAGCCAATTCCTCGACCTCAAAGATCGTGATCGCCGGCAGGATGCGAATGAACAGGAACACCAGAGCAAAGAAAGTGCCCAGCGAGCCGAACAGGATGCCGTAGTCGAGCCAGGTCAGCGATTGCTCGTCCCACGCCGAAGGCAGGAAGTCGCGGCTGGGACCGCTGACGACGATCACATAGCGCTCCAGCCACATGCCGACATTGATGATCACGGCGACTATGAACAGCACCGGCATGTTGCGCCGGACCGCGCGAAGCCACAGCAGTTGAAGAACGCCGCAATTGCAGAAAAGCATCGCCCAGAACATCCACGCATAGGGGCCGATGGCCCGTTCGACCATCATGGTGCGCTCGTAGGCTTCGCCGGAGTACCAGGCGAAGAAGGCCTCGGAGACGTAGCCGTAGGCGACGACCATGCCTGACGCGATCATCAGCTTGGCGGCATTGTCCATGTGCTTGAGCGTGATCAGGTCTTCGACGGAAAAGGCCCACCGCAACGGAATGGCGATGGTCAGCACCATGGCGAAACCAGAGAGCAGCGCGCCAGCGACGAAATAGGGCGGGAAGATCGTCGAATGATAGCCGGGCACGATGGCGAAGGTGAAGTCGAGCGAGACGATGGAATGGACCGAGACAACCAGCGGCGTCGCAAGCGCCGCCATCAGGTAATAGACACTTTCATAGCGCGCCCAGTGATAGGCTGAGCCGCGCCATCCCATTGCAAGCAGGCCGTAGAAGACCTGAGCGGCACGCGAGCGTGCCCGGTCGCGCAGTATCGCGAGGTCAGGCAGCAGGCCCATATACCAGAACAGCAGCGAGACGGTCGCATAGGTGGCGATCGCCGCGAAATCCCAGACAAGGGGGCTGCGCCATTGCGGCCAGCGCATATGCGTGTCGGGCAGCGGCAGGAGCCAGTAGAAGAACCAGGGCCGGCCAAGATGCAGGATTGGATAGAGACCCGCCATGGCAACGGCGAAGAGCGTCATGGCTTCGGCAAAGCGGTTGATCGAGGCGCGCCACGGCTGGCGCAGAAGCAAAAGCACCGCCGAGATCAACGTGCCGGCATGCCCGATGCCGATCCACCAGACGAAGGACGAGATCATGGTGCCCCACGCGACGGGGATGTTGATGCCGTAGGCGCCAACGCCGACCGCAATCAGATATGTGATCGAATAGAGGAAGAGCAGGACAAGGAGGAAGAACAGGAAGAAGGCTGTCCAGAAGTAGCGCGGCAGCCGCCCCTGCAGCACGACCGAAGCGATACGCCCACTGATTTCGGGGAAGTCGTGCCGGCCCAACAGATTGGGCGGGCGCGGCGGTGTCTTGTTGGTGCCTGCTGCAGCCTCAGCCATCGGCCTCCCCCTGACGGCGCGAGGCGGTAGCGTCCCTGCTGCCCGTGTTGCGGATGCGTCCAAGGTAGGTGGTTCGAGGACGGGTATTCAGTTCTTCCAGCAAAGCATAGGAATGAGGTGCGGCTCGCTCGCGGTTTACCTGGGACTGCACGCGGTTCTTGTCGCCGAAGGTGATGGCGCGCGTCGGGCAGGCTTGCTGGCAGGCGGTGACCACCTCTCCGTCCTGGATAGGCCGGTTGTCTTTCTGCGCCTCGATGCGCTTTGCGCTGATGCGCTGGACGCAATAGGTGCACTTTTCCATCACGCCGCGCGAGCGCACCGTGACATTGGGATTGTATGCAGCCTGACGCGGGCCGGCCGTCTCCTTGTCGAAGTTCTGGAACTCGAGGAAATTGAAACGCCGCACCTTGTAGGGACAGTTCTGCGAGCAGTAGCGGGTGCCGATGCAGCGATTGTAGACTTGGGCGTTCAGCCCGTCATGGGTGTGGACCGTGGCGTTGACCGGGCAGACCACCTCGCATGGCGCCTTCTCGCACTGCATGCAGGGTACAGGCTGGAACAGTGTTTCCGGTGCCTCCGGCGGTCCGTGATAGTAACGGTCGACGCGCAGCCAGTGCATCTCGTGGCCAAGGGCACATTGGTCCGGCCCGACTGTCGGGATGTTGTTCTCTGTCTGGCACGCCGCGACACAGGCCATGCACCCGATGCAGGCCGACAGATCGATCGACATCGCCCAGGCCTCTTCAGGATAGCTCCAATCGGGGTAGACGGATTCAGTCGGTGGCGGCGGCACGCCGTCGCGCACGAAATCCGGTGCCTGTTTGAAATGATCCAGCGAGGCAAAGCGCACGATCGCGCGCCCCTCCATCGTCTGATGCTCCTGCGTGGTCACAAGGGGAGCAACCCGTTGGCCCACTGTCATCGTAACGCCCTGTGCGGACCAGGGTTCGCCGGCCGTCCGGAACCGAAACGCGTCATAGCCCCCCGCCATCGCCGCTACGCCGCCCAATGGGAACTGCCCGCGGCCGAGCGTAAGGGTTACGGTATCAGCGGGCTGACCCGGCATGATCCATGCCGGCCCTTCGATCGACTGCGTGTTGCTTTCCAGCCTTATCGTCTGCCCGTTGCGAAGCCCGAGCCTACTGGCGTTGGCCGGGGCGATCATGACCACGTTGGCCCAGACGACTTTCGTCAGCGGATGTGGCAACTCCTGCAGCATGGCGCAGTTGGCATGTCGACCGTCACCCAGATACGGATCGGCAAGTATCCGGACCTCCAGGCCGTTGGCGAGGGATTTGCCGCCGGGCGGGGGAAGGGCGCCTGACGTTGAGACGGCTATCGGCGCCGCCGCCGTCCCCGCGACCACCCCATCGCGGAGCGTCTTGCGCCAGGCTTCGTCGTCCAGCGATGGCGCCCATGTCGCGCGGACCAGTGACAGCGGGTTGGAGTTGAAATCCCCCTCCAGGGCGGCAAGGATTTCGTGGAGCGTCCTGCCGCCGAACAGAGGAGCTATCAGCGGCTGCATAATCGAGGCGGTGCCGTCATGAGCTCGCGCGTCGCTCCATGCCTCGAGGTCGTGAGCAGCCGGAATGTGCCAGTGGGACAGCATGGCCGTGGCGTCGCGATAAAGACCGCAATGGACGAGCAGGGTCAGGCGCTTGAGGGCCTTCACAACGTCGATGTCGGCCGGGGCCGTCGCCATGGGATTGGCGCCAAGCACGAAAAGCTCGCTCACCGAACCGGCTTCGATGTCCCGGCACATGGCGGCCAGGTCACCGGTCACCGGCATTGCATGCGGGGCATCGATCAGGTGGACAGTGCTGCCCAGCGCGCCAAGACGAGCATTGATCGCCAGGGCGACGCTGTGGACATAATTGCTTTGCTGCTCGCCGGCGACAACGAGAGCTCGCGCTCCGGCGGACTGGAGTTCGGCGGTCGCATCGGCAAACCATGGAGGACGTTCCGCATCGGGCGTGTTGCTGGTGGGTGCGACGCCCATGGCGGTGGCAAGCGCTTGTGAAAGCGCTTCCACCCGGCTTGGCCGGACGGCGTGATGGTGATCGGCAGCCGCCGCCGTGATGCTCGGCGTCGTGGCGACGGCGAAAAATCGGCTCATCGCGTCGCCCGGGGCGCGTACGCGCCGCCGGGAGATGAAATCCGCTGCGTAGGCGAGACGGCCGGGACCTTGCGCGAGGAAGTCGGAGTCCAGCGACAGGACCACATCGGCCTTGTCGAAATGGTGGACAGGAACGCAGGCGCGGCCGAACAGGGATTGCGCCGCTTGTTCGGCCCCGGGCGCGGCCAAGGCATCGTGACCATAGATTCGCAAAGAGGGATAACGCGAGCGGAGCCGCTCGATCTGGGCTTTGAGCGTGGGAGAGGTTGTCGCCCCGATCAGGATCGCGCAGCCCTCTCCCTGCCTTGTTGCCAAGCGCGTGCCCAAAGCGACCATGTCGCGGAGGAAGTCGCCATACGAGGCGGGATCCCCATCTTTGAGCGGCGTTCGCGATCGCTCGGGATCGAACAGTTCCAGGACAGAGGCTTGCATGACGGCGTCGCTAGCACCGCGCGAGCTCGGATGATCGGGATTGCCCTCGATCTTGGTTGGGCGACCCTCATGGCTCTCGACGACGGCACCGATCCCATAGCCCTGGCTCGACAGGGCGGTCGCATAGTACAACGGCTTGCCGGGGATCACGATTTCCGGCTGTCGGACATAGGGCACGATTTCCCGTGCCGGGCTGCAGGCGGCCAGCCCCGCCATCGACAGCGATGCGCCCATCAGCTGCAGCAGGGTGCGTCGGTCGATATCTACCGGGAACCTGCGGGCGAGCGACGGGAATTCCGCCTGCAGATAGCTGTCCAGCTCAGCCGTTCCGGCACGCTCCTCCAGGCTCCGCCAAAGCCGCTCCTTTTCCCGCGCAGCGGGTTCGCTATCGATGGCAGACATAGCAATCCGTCATCGTGTCAGGGTGAATGCCAAGAGCGCTGATGAGCTGCTTGCGAATGGCATCGATGTCCTCGGGTGCCTTCCAGTGCAGTAGAAAGACATCGCCAGGAGGACGAAGGTTCGGCCCGGGATTTCTATGGCAGCCGAGACACCATTCCATCGACAGGGGCTGCGCCTTCGCCATCAGCGGCATGTCGTCGACCTCGCCGTGGCATGTTTCGCACGCAACGCCTTTGGCGATGTGGATGGAGTGATTGAAGTAGACGTAATCCGGCACTGAGTTGACGCGATGCCACCGCAAGGGCTGGCCGCTGGCCAAGCTTGCCCGGACCGGCGCAAGCATGGCGGCGTTGGTATAGAGCTGAGAGTGGCAGGTCATGCAAACCTCCGTGGCTGGAAGGCCAGCCGAGGCGGACGTCTCGACGCCGTTGTGGCAATAGCGGCAATCGATGCCCAGCTCTCCCACGTGATGCTTGTGGCTGAAAGGCACAGGCTGCGCCATCGCTTCCCCCACTCCCGTCACAAAGTGCGATCTCAGCCATGCGGTCCCGAGCGTCGCCGCCGCCATCGATGCCGCGAGCGTGCCCCACAGCACGAAACGCACGGCGCCGTCTGCGCTTCTGGCGAAAACCTGGGGCATCCCCTCCGGAACCTGAATTGCTCTCCGGCTCCCGAACTTCGCAATCGCTCAGGAGTTCCAAAAAATCGCCCTGCGTTCACGCATTGGTGACTAGGCAGGCAGAACTGGCCGCAGCGCTGTTCGCCCTCTTGACTGTGTCAGCTCGTCAAAGCGGCACTGGGGCGCGCCGCAAATTTAAAAAGGCTCCCTTGGTCTTGTGAGCCTCGAGCCGGGCGAGTGCGGGGTTGCACGCCACACGGCGAGGTACCCGTGCGCTTGAGCTCGCGGCGGCCCCTAGCCCGGCATTCCCTTTCGAGCCCTTGGCGAACCTGGCGAGGTGCGTTTCGCTCGCCACCGGCAAGAGCAAGGAACCTTATGATGTCGGCGCAGTTTGGGGCAGGGCTGCGAAAGGACGAAACTCGGATCCAACGGCATGCGCTTCAACGGCCTGCGGCCTGGCCCGATCCGAGAGTGCCCCAGACAAAAACGGAGGCAAGTCGGAAGGGACGTGAATCCGATGGCTACCACCGCGCGAGCTCGGGCCCGCCCTGTGCTCGGTGGCTGCTTCGCAGCTAGAAGATCTGCGGTCGGCAGGGACCAGCGATAACCGCAAACCCGCAAGCAGGGACACCACGGTTGGCGGTCCCGCAACCCCTGAGTTCCTGTTCATAGGAGGGCAATTGCGCCAACCGGAAACGATGGAGGTTACGATGCGCGCCCGATTCCTGAGCCTTACCGGGGTGACGGGCCTATTGGTCGCTTTAATTGGCGCCGTGCTTGCGGTGGGCGGTGCTGATCTTGTGTGGCTCGGCGGCACCATCTACTACGTCGTGACCGGGCTCCTCCTGATCGCCTCGGGAGTTTTGATCCTTCTGCAGCGACCGCTCGGGTTTTGGCTCTACGGGGTCGTCCTTGCCTTCACCCTGGTCTGGTCGCTTTACGAAGTCGGCCTCGACGGTTGGGCGTTGCTGCCGCGGCTGGTAGCGCCAGCAGTCTTGGGTCTGTGGATAGCAATGCCCTGGGCCGCCGGACGGCTCAGACTTCGCGCGGCACACCGCTGGATCGGCGCCGGCGTCTGCGTTGCGCTGATCGCGCTCGTGTTCGCCGCCGGTTGGATGACAACCGCCCAACGCTGGCGGCAGAACGGCCAGATCGCATCGGCCTCCGCCGTGAGCAATCCCGACTTCGGGATCGCGCCTGGCGACTGGATGTATTACGGCCGCACGGCTGACGGGCATCGATACTCGCCTCTGACGCAGATCAGCCCCGCCAATGTCAACCAGCTTAAGGTCGCCTGGACTTTTCACACAGGCGACATGCCCCGCCCTGGGGAGAACGCTCATGGCCACGAGTTCAACTTCGAGGCAACGCCGATCAAGGTCGGCGACACCATGTACCTGTGCACGCCGCACCGCGACGTCGTGGCGCTCGACCCCGTGACCGGTGATCAGCGCTGGCGTTTCCACCCGCAGAACGACACCAGGTCCAATATCTATCTCGCCTGCAGAGGCGTCGCGCACGCGACGGTCGGCGCAACAGGGGACACTTGCTCCGAGCGGATCATCTCGACGACAGCCGACGCGCGTTTGTTCGCATTGGATGCGCGGACGGGCCAACTCTGTCCGGATTTCGGCGAGAACGGCTATGTGGACCTGAGGCAGGGCATGGGTGTGGTGCCACCCGGTTTCCACTTCATAACCTCGCAGCCGATGATCGCCCGCGGCAAGATCATCCTCTCCGGCTGGGTTTACGACAATCAGACGGAGGGCGAGCCGTCGGGCGTGATTCGTGCCTTCGATGCCCGGACCGGCAAGCTCGCCTGGGCCTGGGACATGGGTCGCGACGATCCGACCTCGGCCCTCAAGCCCGGCGAAATCTATACACGCGGTACCCCGAACGGCTGGGGCGCGTACACAGCGGACGACAAGCTCGGGTTGGTCTACGTGCCTATGGGCAATGCCACGCCTGACTACTGGGGCGCCAAACGACGGCCGTTCGACGAGAAGTACAGCTCCGCCATCGTGGCGCTCGAGATCGACAGCGGGCGTGAGCGTTGGCACTTCCAGACTGTCCATCACGACGTGTGGGATTTCGATCTGCCGATTGCCGGCAGCCTTGTCGACCTGCCTGACGGCACGCCTGCTATGGTGCAGACCACGAAGCATGGACAGCTGTTCCTGCTCGATCGGCGCGACGGCCATCCGCTCGCCGCCGTTGAGGAGAAGCCGGTGCCGCAGGGCGGCCTGCCCGGCGACAGGCTCTCTCGGACCCAGCCCTATTCCGTGGGAATGCCAAGCCTGACGCCCGCCAGGCTGACGGGTGCAGACACCTGGGGTGTGACCCCGATCGATCAGATGCTGTGCCGCATCAAGCTCGCCGGCAGCCGAAACGACGGGCTCTTTACGCCGCCGACGACGAAAGGCTCCATCCTCTACCCGGCTTTCGACGGCGTGATCGACTGGCAGGGCGGAGCTATCGACCCCGCGCGCCATCTATTCATCGCCAACACCAGCTATATCCCTTTCACCTCCAAAGCGACGCCGCACGATGAGGCAGTGAAGAAGGGACTGATTTACCCTTGGGCCGGGTGGGAGAGCGGCCAGCCTTATCCGCAACCGCCTGAATTTGCCAACGGTCCGCAATATGGCACCCCTTACGAAGTCACCGTGAAGCCCTGGCTCAACGCCCTGGATGCCCCATGCATGCGGCCGCCCTGGGGCAAAATGGTCGCGATCGATCTCTCCACCCGCCAGATTGTCTGGGAGAGGCCCGTCGGAACCACACGCGACATGGGGCTGTTCAAGACCCACTACGACCTGCCGTTGCCGACCGGCATCTTCAACATCGGCGGCTCGTCCATTACCGCAGGCGGGCTGATCTTCGTCGGAGCCTATGCCGACGATTACATCCGCGCGATCGACGAGCGGAATGGCAAGGTCCTGTGGCAGGCGCGGCTCCCGGCTGGCGGGCAGGCGACGCCGGCGGTCTATCAAGGCCGCGACGGTCGCGAATATATAGCGATTGCCGCTGGCGGTCATGGCGGGTTAGGTACGCGCAACGGCGACGCCGTGATTGCGTACGCATTGCCCAGCAAATGAGCGCGTAATCGACACAGGTACGGCAGCAGGCGGCTCCGGTGAGCTCGCCGGCCGCGCCAATCGGGGAGGTGCGCGTAGCGGTCTTGCTGCTCGGGCCTGCACCGCAACTTCACCGGCGTCGTCGGGCAGCTCGGGGAGCAGGAACTACAGCGTTCGAATTTCTAATCTGCCTGCTTTAAGGCGACCAATCGTTTCTGGATCAAATCCGGGGAGCCGCGCAACTTCCCGCCAACTCGCGAGCGGCCTGGCCTCAACAACTGCACTTGCCTGCGCGAGGTTAAGTCCCCCGGCGGCCATGAGCTCGTCAACGGTCGCTGAATTAATATCGACCACCTGTCCGGCGTGATGAGCTTCGCGCGTCTTCGGACCTGCCATTGCCACTGCTTTCGTCGTTACCAACGTGCAACCAATCCACTCATAAGAAGTTCCACGCGCCTCCAACGCACTAATAGTCGGCGCTCAACAGGAGCCTGTAGTGGATCGTTTGCAGGCGGATCAAACCGTCCTGAATGAAGAAGGTGTCGGCACCGTCCGCAGCGTCGAAGCGCGCGGAGGTCGCACGCCAGATAAGCAGAGCGAAGCGCTCACGCACTTGCTTCTTGATCAACTCGAACTTCGCGCCGGGCAGCTGCTCTCTCAACCTTCTTGCCGAGTTCCTGAGCGCGTCATGGCCGCAGTCATTCGAGTTGACTGTAAGGAGAACAACATCGGCGGCGTAGTTGCGCGCCAGATCCTCCTCGAGACGACCTTGCAGCCTCAGCCGGAGATGGTCCTCAAACACCTGTCGGGCCGAACGTGTAGGCAGCTGCGAATTTTTGGGGGAACGGGTCATGCGGAGCCAAACTGGGTCGCTGTGGCAAAGTTCCATCAAAGGGACGGTTCGCTTCCAGGCTCCGCTGAATCAGCTCCGACAGGATCCGGGCGGCTCGCAACTGAGAGCTGCTCTGCGCACGGGGACACTTCGAAATGGCGGACGGAGTGACGCCAATCGCGCAGGGATTGACGGGGCAACCCAGGCACCGGATTCGCATTTGGAAAAAATATGCAGAAGCATCGAGTTTGCAGCACGTGGGCCGCCCCCGCTGAACGATGGTAAGACCCGGATAATTTTTGCCGCTGAAACATCGGAACCGTCGTGATGGTGGCCCCGAAGTTGTTATGGAAGCATTCAGACCCAACGAAAAGCGCGCCTGAGTTCCTTCACCCCGTCTTTCTGGTACCAGCGCCCGTGAGCGATGATGATGCGTTCAGGCCTCCATACAATCATCTGACGAACCGCCTTTCGCAGAGCCTGACCGGACCGGAAGAAAGTCAGTTGCATATCGATGGGAGCCTTGCCGTCGGGATCGGCTGCTCCAGAGAGACGCACAAGCGTACGGAAGAGCCAGCTGTGGATGCGCTTCAGCTCAAAGTTTTCGATGAGATCCGTCAGAATCAGTGTCCGAGACGCGCGGTGGAAGAATACGGCTTCTGTCAGCATGTCGCCTTTGACGACGAGAAGATCGATCTCCTCCGGCCAAGGCGACTGTCGGTCCATCAACGATTGGTCGACGAAAACCGGCCGCTTGGCTCGCTCAGCGAGGCCAGGAACCGCGAGCACGGGCACACTCGGCATTTGGGCCTTCCACTCGGGTATCCACCAATAGTGCAGGGAATTCGGTGCCACCAGGAAACGAATTGGCCCCTGGCTCTCGAGAGCAGAACGAAGTCCGGGCGAGTATTCCACTGGTGAATGAAGGATCAGACCTCCACTGTCCAGTCTGACCACCGTCATACGCGTGCTGAACGGCAGTTTCAGCCCCATCCAGGCGAAGGTGATTTCTGGCCCGTCGACAATCCACAGGTCGGGGGCGACAGGCTTGAGCACGTTGAGCGGCGCGTAAGGCTCTAGCAACGGTTCCGGACTACGCTCGCCGCTCATGATGTCACCGACCCAGACGCCTCAGTTGCCTGAGCGATTCCGCCAGCAACGGTTCCTGCCGCAGCATTTCGTGCAGATGGTCTGTGGCGAGCCGCTCCAGCACTTGGCTGCCTTCGGCCGTCATTGCAACAAGGACGCTACGACGGTCGTCAGGAGATTGCCGGCGTTCCACCAGGCCGACGTTCACCAGGCGATCCACCAGTTGCACCGCTCCGTTCGGCTGCAGGAGCATTTCCCGGGCGAGGTCCCGGATCATGACCGCCCCGCTCGGATGCACCTTGATCACAAGCATTGCCTGATATTGCTGGGAGGTGATGCCGGCTGCGGTCAGCTTGGCTTCGCTGAAGGCGAGAAACCTTCGCATCGCCCCGCGAAAGCCCGCCAATCCTTCATAGACGCTGTCGTCAAGCGGTGCGGCAAAAGCCGGACCGAAGGCCCCGCCGCAACGGGACGCCACAGGGTTTTCATTCGCTAAGTCGCCATGTGCGGGTCGTTTTGGGGGCGCCACTCTTCTCAACCCCATTAAATTATGTCATGCCATGACATATTCGATTGCTGACGAAAAGGCCAGCGTATTTGGCTGAGTTTGTCCGCTGCAGGCTATGGCAAGGAGCGACATGTCTGCGTTGAGTTCAGAAGGTACGACCGGGAAACTTGGGACTAGCTCTCCTGTCGAAACTTTGCCGGGCGATGAAGACAGCCGTCGTCTCCGCCTGCTTACCCTTTCGCTTCTGGCGCTGGGTCTCGGTATCGTCACCGGATTGGGCGCCGTGCTCTTCCGCGATCTGATCGGGCTGCTGCACAATCTTTTTTTCAACGGCACGTTTGTTGTTGCCTACGACGCAAACGTTTTCACCGCACCAAGCCGCTGGGGACCTTTCGTCATCCTGGCGCCGGTGATCGGGGCCGTGGTCGTGACCTTTCTGGTGTCCAACTTCGCGCCGGAGGCCAAGGGCCACGGTGTGCCGGAAGTGATGGACGCGATCTACTACAAGGAAGGGAAGATCCGGCCGATCGTGGCGCTGGTGAAATCGTTGGCCTCAGCCGTCGCCATCGGCTCTGGGTCCTCGGTCGGGCGCGAGGGACCGATCATCCAGATTGGCTCGGCGCTGGGCTCGACGCTTGGGCAGATGATCAGCATGCCGGTTGGCCAAAGGATCGCCTTGGTCGCTTCTGGTGCTGGCGCCGGCATCGCAGCGACGTTCAACACGCCGATCGGCGGCGTGATGTTCGCCATCGAGCTGATGATGCCGGAAGTGAGTGTCAGCACCTTCCTGCCGGTGGCGATCGCGACCGGCGCGGCGACCTTTGTGGGGCGTTGGTTTTTCGGCCAACTGCCGGCTTTTCTTGTGCCTCCGCTACAGGCGCTGCCTGCCGACACCAACGCAATCATGCTGCTGGTCCTTTATGCCGCCCTGGGTGGCCTGGTGGGGGTAGCAGCAGCGGGTTTCATCCGCGGCCTGCATCTGGCCGAAGACTGGTTCGATAAGATTCCCGGCCGCTATACACGCCATGTGATCGGCATGCTGACGCTGGGGGTGCTGATGTATGTCCTTTTCGTCACGCTTGGTCAGTACTATGTCGACGGCGTCGGATACGCCACGATCGAAAGCATTCTGACCGGCCAAATGTCCATCGGCTGGCTGCTGGTCCTACTGTTCGTCTGCAAGGCGGCGGCCACCTCTATCAGCCTTGGCGGGGGGTCGTCCGGCGGCATCTTCTCTCCCTCGCTGTTTATGGGCGCGGCGCTCGGCGGCGGGTTCGCGTCGCTGTTGCAGGCAATCGGTGTTCCCGTCCCCGTCAGCGTTCCGGCCTTCGCCATGGTCGGCATGGGTGCCATGGTCGGCGGCGGTACGGGCGCTGTGATGACCGCCGTCACCATGACATTCGAGATGACGCGACAATACGACATCGTCATGCCGATGATCCTTGCGGTTGCGGCCAGCGTCGGTGTGCGGCGGTTATTGTCCCGCGAGAATATCTACACGCTCAAGCTGGTGCGCCGTGGCCGCGCCATCCCCAAGGCGCTGCACGCCAACATGTTCCTGGTGCGCCATGCTCGGGAGGTCATGGATGCCGATATCATGGTTCTCTCGGCCGAGCGGGGCTTTGACGATTTCCTCCGCGAACACGAAGCGGAGAGCCGCCTGCGCCATGTGGTGGTTACCAGGGGTGACCAGATTTTCGGCGTCCTGCGTGTAAACACGGGCCTTCGGCGTGGTCTTGAAGGCGCTCACACGGGCGTGACCCTCGGCGACATTGCCACCCGCGACTTCACCATCGTGGGCGAAGATACGGTTGTCTCCGACGTCATTGAGCGGATATGGCGCAGGAACGCCTTCATGGCGGTGGTCGTGACCGGACACGGCATCCCACGCGCCGGCGATGTCATCGGCGTCGTCACGCGCGAACATGTCGCCAATTCGGTGGCCGAGGGCGTCCGGATCTATTCGCGATAACAGCCGGTTGGACCTGGGCTGGTCCTGAGAATCGATAGAGGAAAGACGACCCATGACCGAAGAAACCTCTCCGACGGACGAGAAAGCCTTACTGGGGAAGAGTCATTACGGAACCACAAAGTTGTCCTGTGGCCGACACCCACGAACGACTTCTCGAACGCAGGTCTCATGCTCGAGCCGGCGCGTGGGGTTGTGGCAGGCGAAATCAGCGAGCCCGCACCCGAAGTGACGAGCGAGCGCAACAAAGAGCTGGTTCCCGCCGACCGGCGACGCAGAAGCGCGTCTTCCCGGGCTTGAGACCCGCGCGCAGGCTGGTTCTGACGAATGCAGCGGACCCCTCGGGCAATTCAGGGTAGGTGTCAGACGCAGCTTCCGACCCAAAGCCGACGCGCGCCTCCACAACCCAACCCGACTTTGCCCCGTCGGCAGCTGATAGGCTACCAATTAGCTGCCGGTTTCCGAAAATCGAGAGATCTATTCGCAATCCTGAGAGATCTTGCAGGCCACTGGCCACCTGGACGAGCACAGAGCACATCCGGCCCCATGTTTTCCCGGCGGCGGCTCGGGGGTGTTGATACCGCCGCAGGGAAGATCTGAACGCTGATGCCTCAGCCCTTGCCGACCGGCAGCGCGACGAAGCGGTTCGAGTCGTTGCGGGTGATCTGCATCAGCACGGCCTTGCGGCCGGCCTTGGCGGCATCGGTCATCGCTTTGGAGACCTCGTCGGTCGTGTTCACCTCATTCGAATTGATCGAGGTGATGACGTCGCCGGGCTGGATGCCGCGGTCGGCCGCATCGCTGTCGGGATCGACGTCGGTGACCACGAGGCCCTTGCCTTTTTCGGCCTTGGTGACGGTCAGGCCGAGATTGGCAAGCGTGTCGGCTTTGCCCGCCGGCGCCGACTGCTTGCTGTTGTCGTCGTTCGAGGCCTGCTTGTCGCTCGCCGGCAGCGTGCCGAGATCGACCTTGACCGTCTCGTTCTTGCCGTTGCGCCAGACCGTCACGTCGACCGATTTGCCCGGCGCGAACGCACCGATCATGCGGGCGAGCTCCTTCGGCGAGGCGACATCCTTGCCGTCGACCTGGGTGATGACGTCCCCGGCGACGATGCCCGCCTTCTTGCCCGGCCCGCCATCCTGGGCGCTCGAAACCAGCGCGCCCTTGTCCGACTTCAGGCCGAGCGATTCGGCGATATCGGAGGTGACCGGCTGGATTTCGACGCCGAGCCAGCCGCGCTGGACCGAGCCGTTCTTCATCAGATCCTGGACGACCTGCTTGGCGGTCGAGGCCGGGATGTCGAAGGCGATGCCGACGCTGCCGCCCGACGGCGAGAAGATGGCGGTGTTGATGCCGACCACCTGGCCGTTGAGGTTGAAGGTCGGACCGCCCGAATTGCCGCGGTTGACCGGGGCATCGATCTGGATGAAGTCGTCATAGGGGCCGGCGCCGATGTCACGGCCGCGGGCCGAGACGATACCCGCGGTGACGGTGCCGCCGAGGCCGAACGGGTTGCCGACGGCAACCACCCAGTCGCCGATGCGGACCTTGGAATCGTCGGCGAAGTCGACATAGGGAAACTTGGTGCCGCCGCCATCGACCTTGAGCACGGCAAGGTCCGTGCGCGGGTCGGTGCCGATCAGCTTGGCGTCAAGCTCCTTGCCGTCATTGGTGACGACGCTGAAATCGGAGCCTTCCGACACGACGTGATTGTTGGTGACGAGATAGCCGTCCTCGGAGATGAAGAAGCCCGACCCTTGAGCGATCGGACGCGGCTGACCATTGCCATGGTCGCGGTGATTGAAGGGCCGCATGCCGAACTGGCCGCCCTGGTCGCCGAAGCCGCGGAATTCCTTGAAGAAGCGGCGCAGCTGCGGAGGCAGGTTGTCAAAACCCTCCTGAACGTCCGAGCCATCGTCGGCGGTCGGCTGGATCTTGGCCTTGACCTTGACGCTGACCACCGCCGGCGAGACGTGCTCGACGAGATCGGCGAAACTCGGCATCTGCGGGGCTTCGACGCGCACGGCATCGGCCAGCACGGGGGCGGTGCCGGTTGCGAGCATGCCCGCGCCGACCGTGCCGACGACGGCGAGCGAAGCGACGGCGGCCATCAGACGCTTGCGGGTGTTGGAAGATATACTGGGGAAGTTTTTCATGATCTGGTATCCTCTTCAAGATTGTGCCCTGAAGGGCGTCCTGTTTAAGAAGATAGACAGGGGAACATTACAATGTCATTTCCAGTGTATGAATCTTTAGTAATGTTTGCCTGTACAGTACGGGCCTTAAAATGGTCTGGTCGCGGCCGTCCATGCAGGGATCAGAAGCTTCGATCTCAGACAAAGCCCGTTTATCAGCGGCGCCTAAGCTCTAATCTCCTGCCTCTGGAATGAAACGTAGGCGATGGTGAACAGCACCAGAAGTGCTGCGATCATGCCGGCGAGCTGCGGCCAGATGAGGGCGACGCTCAGCGAAAAGGGCAGGGGTGCCCCCATCAGGGCCCCGCTCAACTGATCGGTAAACAGCAGACCGAGCGAACGCGTTGCCGGATTGAGCAGGGCCAGCGTGGTTTCGCCGTAGAGGGTGTTGGGCGAGATGCGGGCGATGGCTTGCCTGATCTCGATCTGATGGACCGCCGTCAAGGGATCGAGCGGGTCGATCGGCGCGACGGCTCCGGCGATCAGCGGCGCCAGCATCGGCCAGAACACCGTAAACAGCAGCCAGGCCGTGAGCGCGCATAGCGCCGAGGTCGCTGGCGATTTGACGATCGTGGAGAAGGCCATCGCTACCGCCAGCCAGACGCCCGCGTAAACAAATGAGGCGAACAGGAACGCAAGGCCGCGGGCGATCTCTTCACCGCTCGGTGGCAGCCCCAACAGGAGCATGCCAAGACCGGTCACCAGCAGCCACAGAGCCAGCAAGCATATGGCGATCACCAACAGTCCGCCCAGGAATTTGCCGGCAAGAAGCGCGTCGCGATAGATCGGCTGTGACAGGACGCGCGACAGCGTGCGGCGGTTGTATTCGCCATTGATGGCATCGAAGCCAAGCGCAATAGCCACCAGAGGCACCAGAAAGCCGAGGAAGAACACGAAGGATGGCAATGGCTGCTGCGCGGTGGTGAACAGGCGCAGGAACAGGAACTGGTCCTCGCCGACTGTGGCCTTGATCTGCCCGATTGCGGCATAGACCGAGCCGATTGCGGTGAGGATGACCAGGATCATCACCAGATGAATGCGAATGCTGTTCATATGATCGGCTGCTTCCTTGAGCGCGATCGTCGACAGGCCGGCAAACGGCGATCCTTCACGCCGCGACGTCATGGTTCTCTCCTTCGAAAAAGCGAACATAGACCTCGTCGAGAGTGGTCTGGCTCATCGTGATGGAATGAAGTGCTCCGCCGGCGCCAATGATGCGGCGCGCGACATCGGCCCGCACGTCGGCGGCGGCGTCGACGCGCCAGCGCTCGTCCTGCAAGCGCGTCAGGCCCGATACGTGCGGCACCCCGGCCAGCACCTTGACCAGATCTGCTTTCTCGATTTCGACTTCGATCCTGAACGTGCCGCCAAGAACATTGGCGGTGAGATCCTCGACCCGGCCGACGAGGCCGACCTGGCCTCTACGAAAAAGGGCCACACGGCCGCAGATCGTCTGCATCATGGCGAGTTGATGAGAGGAAAGCATGAACGTCACGCCCTCGGCCGCCAGCTCGCGGATCAAGTCCAGCAGTTCCTGCGTCGACTGCGGGTCGAGGCCGGAAGTCGGCTCGTCGAGAATGGCGATCTCGGCCTGTTTGACCAGCACTTCTGCCAGCCCGAGCCGCTGGCGCATGCCGCGCGAGAAAGTCGCGACGCGGCGATGGGCGACCTCCGTGAGCCGCACCCTCCCGAGGGCATCGGCAATCCGTCCCTGCGCCTGTTTCGATATCAGGCCCGCAAGCCTTGCTGTGAAGGCCAGATTTTCCCATGCGGTCAGATGATCGTAAAAGCCAATCTGGTCCGGCAGATAACCGACCCGCCGTTTGACGGCCAGCGGCTGGCGCAACGGATCGAGTCCGAGCACAGTGATCGAGCCCGCGGTCGGCTCCGTCAGACCGAGAAGCAAGAGTATGGTGGTGGTCTTTCCCGAGCCATTGGGGCCGAGCAAGCCGAAGACCTCGCCCTTCTCGACGGTGAGATCGATGCCGTCAACCGCCGCAAAACGACCGTAGCGCTTGACAAGGCCCCGTGCTTCGATGACCGGGCTCATCGCCGTCCATACCGCGTTACGGCAAAGGCCAGCATCAACGCAGAGGCGCCGATGACGCCAAGGCCGGTCACGCCCCACATCGTGGATGTGCGCACCGTCACCCGGAAATTGGCGCTATCGGATGCGCCGTCTCCATTGGCGCGGACCGAGACCATGTAGTCGCCAGCGATCGCCTGGGTCGAAGGTGTCATCGAGACGCCGACATCGGCTGTTCCGCCTGGTGCGATCTCCTCGACTTTCTCGGGATTGAAGGTGACTTTCCAGCCAGATGGCGGGCTCGCCGAAAGCTTCAGATCGCGGGCAGGGGCCGACCCGCTGTTCGACAGTGTGAATGTGAAGGTACGCTCCTGACCCGCCGTTGCATCGCCCGAAAGCCGCCCCTGCGGCCCTGAAAGAGAAACGGATGGCCTGCCGGTGATGTCGAGCAGCAGTTTGGTGTCGGCGTTGGCGGCGCCGCCGCTGGCGGCTACGGCCACCGGATACTGGCCCGCCTCGGCGTTGTCGGGCGGCTGGACGCTGACGGACAGCGTTTTCGATTCTCCCGCCTTCAGCGGCAAGCTGGTCAGTTCCTGCGAGCCGTAGCCCTGCTTGAAGGTCACCTGGAAGCCGGGTGGCGCCTTCGACAGTAGATTGACAGTAGAGTCCTCTTGGCCGTCGTTCTTGATGTCGACCTGGAAGTCGAAAGCCGATTTGGCGGTGCCGCGCAACGCTGGCAGCTTTGGCTCCAGCGTCAGCTTCGCAGGCTCGGTCTTAGTGAGCGTCATCGCCATCGGCAATTTCAAAGCCTCTGTAGAAGCCTTGCCGGACACGGCAAAGTTCACGGCCTTGCCGAGGTCGCCCGTCGGAGGCGTCAACTTCAGCGTGAGGCTGACCGTGCCGTCCGACCCGGCAATTGCCGCGGTGACGGGTTTGCCGCCGCCGTCGATCTCCCACTTCCAGCCATCAGGCAGGCCATCGACACCGAGCTCGACGCGTTGCGGCGGCAGACCGCGGTTGGCCAGGTTCAAGGGCACGCTGACGTTCTTCCCTGCCTGGGCCGAGAACTCCGGATAGGGCGTGGTCAGCCACAAGCCGCTCGGCGGCTGAGCAGCCGCACTCGCGGCCGACTGTGCGTATGCCTGGGGTGCGGTTGAAGCGAGACCGATTGCGATCAGGGCTGCTGTGATACAGGGTGTCGGGATCGAAAAGGGCGCGCGAATACCCGCAGGAATCATGGATACCTCCCGCTCATAAATCGAAAATTGTCATTTTCTTGCAAAGCCTTGGAGGCATTTGCAGGGAATAAAAAATGGACCCTTCAATGTGGCACGAGTTGGGCAACTCCAGGCCGACCAGGCCGTGTTCACGGATTTGTTCCTTTTTGTAGTAGCGCGTGATGACGGCGACCAGCTTCTCTCCCGCCGAGAAGGCGGAACTGGTCTTGGAGAGGAACACTGCGCAACGACGAATTGCGGCAACCGCGACCTCACCCTGCGGCAAGTGCGGGCAAACAACGTCTGATCGGTCTGCGCCGGAAGAGCAGCCGCAACCGGCTACGCGGCTTTCGGGCAGGCGCTAGAGGTTTCGGCAAGTCTCGCTCCCGACCGTAACGGGCGCTTCTTTAGAGACAAAAAGTACAAGTTTCGAATATTGAAAAATCCCTCATTCTGCTTCCATATAATTTCCGGAAAAATTGCATAATACCTATAACGACGGATTAATTTCTTTCCGCCCGATCGTCTCAGTCAAACCTGCGCGAAGGCGGTGAAACTTAGGAACGTTCCTCTTTCTCAGGCATTTTCCCTAGTCTGCATCTCATCCACTCCTGTTTGCTGGGTCCGGAAAATTGTCACCTAGAGAGCATAATTTGCCGAACCCTGACGGCGGTGAGATCTCCGTCGTCGATCTTATTCCTGCCTTGCGGGCTTTTGCGCGAACTTTCTGTCGGGTGCCCGACGACGCCGACGATCTCGTCCAGGAGACATTGGCCAAGGGACTTGCCAACCAGGACAAGTTCGAGCCGGGCACGCGCCTGAAGTCCTGGCTGTTTACGATCATGCGCAACACGCATTTTACGCGCATCAAAGCCGCGGCGCGGGAGACGCCCGGGCTGCTCGAATGCGCCTCCAGCCGGCCGATTTCGGAACCGTCCCAGGAGTGGTCCGTCCAAAGCAGGGAAGTGCATCAAGCCATCCAGAAGCTGCCCTCGCAGCAGCGTGAGGTTTTGATGCTGATCGGCGTGCTGGGCGTCAGCTACGAAGAGACCGCGGAGATCTGCGGTTGTGCCATCGGCACGGTCAAAAGCCGCCTTAACCGTGCCCGTGCGGGTGTTCTGGAGTCGCTCGGGGAAAGCTCGCCTCAGGCGCTGATCGAGCGCCGGCGTCAATTTTCAGACGACCATTGGGATACTGGCGCGCAAGACAGCAAGACCGCCGAAACCCACCTGCGCTGACCTTCCCTCATTGGCTTGCCCTCTCTCGTCAAAACCAGGCCCAATTCAGGCCGAGTAGATTGAGCGCCTTCGCTTCGGGAGTGCCCCGTCTTTGCGACCGAAGCAGAGTGGCCCGACAATGCCTTTCAAGGCTGTTCGTCGCCGTCTCCAGCCTCCCAGTCGTGGCGCAACGAGGCGGCGGACCCGATTGAGCGGCCAAATCCCCGCAGCTGCTGCGTCACGGTATGGACCAGAACCGCATTCGATGCCGCCATGGAACCGTCCGGCAGTAGGAGATTGTTTTCGAACCCGACCCGGACGTCTCCACCAAACAATGCTCCCGCGCATACGCAGGCAGCCTCGTCACGGCCGAAGGCGCAGACCATGAACGACCGGAAGCGTGGAATGCCGGGCGAAAGAAACGGCAGCAGATCGTTCGGGGCAGACTGCTGTGACGCCGTATAGCGGCCGAGAACCAAAAGCACGGGAATGTGGTCCCAGGGGATCAGGCCGCGCCGGTGCATGTCGAACAGATACAAAGCCTCGCCGGGCTCATAAAGGATGATCTGCGGCGCTATGCTTTCACGCTTCAGCCAAGCGAGGAACGCCGCAAAGTCTGACTCGGCATCTCTGCCGGGCACAAGCTCACGCAGCGCGAGCGACACCGCCTCGGGCTTGGTCTGTCGCACCACGTCCATCTGCTTTCCGGCCTCGTATGCGCCAAGCGACTCGCTTGTGATCTGCACCACCATCGCATCGCCGACCGCCTGGCGAACGGCAAGAATGGCAGCCCGATAGGCGTCAGGATCGAGAATGTGCTGGCCGTGCCGGTCGCGCACGTGCAGGTGGATCATTGACGCGCCCGCCTCGAGGCATTCGGCCGCCGATCGAGCGAGCTCGGCAGGCGTCATGGGCAAGGCCGGATGGTCGGCCTTGGTGCGCCGGCCGCCATTCGGCGCAACGGCAATGGCAACCGGCCTATCGGAGGATCGGGACATCGTGCCGTGACCAGACAATTGGATCATTACGATAACTTGTGAATCACTTGTTGCAAACAGGATAGAAGCGCGCCAGACTGTCTTGATGGGTCAGGGGCCTTTGACGGAACGCATCATCGCAGAGTTCGACGGCATGTCGACGCAGTTGCAGGCCGCAGCGCGCTACATGCTCGACCATCCCAGCGACGTGGCGCTTCTTTCGATGCGCGAACAGGCGCGGCGGGCAGGCGTGCAGCCGGCCACGATGACGCGTCTCGCCAAGCATCTCGGCTTCGAGGGTTACGACGTCATACGCGATACCTACGCGGCAGCGGTTCGAAGCGGATACCAGGGCTTTGCCGGAAAAGCCGGGATCCAGGTGCTCAGCCAGAAACTCAGGGGCGATCGCGGCCAGGCCGCCGAGATGATGGATGCGCTCGCCGCCCATATCGACCGGCTTTCGAGACCGGAGGTTCTGGATCAGATCGTGGCGGCCGCGAGTTGCCTCTCGTCGGCGCGGCGGATCTATTGCCTCGGCCTGCGCTCCAGCCACCCCGTTGCCTGGCACGTGCACTACGTCCTCTCGCTCGTCGGCAATCGATCGGTGCTGCTCGACGGCGTGGCCGGAACCGGCGCCGATGCGATAGGCCGCGCCACCCCCGACGACGTGCTGCTGGTGGCGAGCGTGCTCCCCTACACGCGCCAGACGGTGGAGATCGCCGAATATGCCGCCAGGCGCGGTGTCCCCCTCGTTGCGATCACGGATAGCGAGGTAGCGCCGCTCGCTCAGATCGCAACGAAGGTCATCCTCGTGCCGACGCAAAGTCCGTCCTTCTTCCACACCATGGCGCCGGCCTTTGCTGTCGCGGAAATCCTAGCTGCGCTCCTTGCCGGCCACGGCGGCGAGCAGGCCTTGGCGGAACTGCGACGTACCGATGAGCATCATGCCGCGCTCAACGTTCACCTCAAACCGCGTCTGGGCAAGAAATGACCCATCTGCTCCACCGCACCGTCAAAGGCTCGCTCCCCCGCGCAGTGGGCGGCAAGGGCATCCGCATATTCGACAGCGACGGCCGCGCTTACATCGACGCATCGGGCGGCGCGGCTGTCTCGTGCCTTGGCCATGGCCATCCAGGTGTCATTGCGGCCATGCGTGATCAGCTCGACCGCATTGCCTATGCGCACACTAGTTTCTTCACCACCGAAATTGCCGAGCGGCTGGCCGACCGCCTCGTTGAAGACGCACCCGCTGGTATCAGCCATGTCTATCTCGTCAGCGGCGGATCGGAGGCTGTCGAGGCCGCGCTGAAGATGGCGCGGCAGTATTTCGTGGAGAAAGGCGAACCGCAGCGCCGCCACGTGATTGCCCGCCGCCAGAGTTATCACGGCAACACGCTCGGCGCGCTCGCAGCAGGGGGCAATGAATGGCGGCGGCGGCAGTTTCAGCCGCTGCTCATCCAAACGCACCATATCGATCCGTGCTTCGCCTATCGCTACCAGCTGCCCGGCGAAAGCAACGCCGACTACGCGGCACGGGCGGCGCAGGCCCTGGAGGACAAGATACTCGAACTCGGCGCCGGCGAGGTCATCGCCTTCGTCGCCGAAACGGTGGTCGGCGCGACTGCCGGAGCCGTGCCGCCGGTGGCTGATTATCTCAAGCGCGTCCGAGCGATTTGCGACCGCTACGGCGTCCTGCTCATCCTGGACGAGGTGATGTGCGGCATGGGCCGCACCGGCACGCTTCACGCATGTGAACAGGAAGGCGTCGCTCCCGATCTCTTGACCATCGCCAAGGGACTCGGCGGAGGCTATCAGCCCATCGGCGCCGTGCTGCTCGGCCGGCATGTCTTCGACTCGTTCGCGAACGGATCCGGCTTCTTTCAGCACGGCCACACCTATATGGGCCATCCGATGGCCGCGGCGGCTGGGCTTGCCGTCCAGGAGGTGATCCGCCGCGACCATCTGCTCGACAACGTCAGGGCGACGGGCCTGCATCTGGAGCGGCGCCTGAGGGAACGTTTCGGCAATCATCATCATGTCGGAGACATTCGTGGCCGCGGCCTGTTCCAGGCGATCGAACTCGTGGCGGATCGTGGTTCGAAGGAGCCTTTCGATCCGGCGCTGAAACTCAACGCGCGCATCAAGCGCGAAGCGATGCACAACGGATTGATGGTTTATCCGATGGGCGGCACGATCGATGGCGCCCGCGGTGACCATGTGCTGCTCGCGCCGCCCTTCATTTCCACCAGCCAGGACATCGACGCCATCGTCGAACGGCTCGGCGATGCCGTCGATGCAGCCTTGCGCGCTCCCGATTTTTCGGAGCGCGCCTGACCAGAGCCCGGCGCAAGGCCGGGGCATCACCAGGAGGAAGTCGAATGCGTCATTTGCTGAAAATGTTGATAGCCGCCGCCACGGCGGGATGTCTGCTGGCGGCCACACCTTCATTTGCGGAGCAGAAATTCGTCACCATCGGTACCGGCGGTGTGACTGGAGTTTATTATGCCGTGGGCGGCGCCATCTGCCGGCTCATGAACAAGGACCGGCAGAAGACAGGCATACGCTGCTCGACCGAATCGACCGGCGGCTCCGTCTTCAACGTCAACGCTATCGCTACCGGCGATCTCGATTTCGGGCTTGCCCAATCAGACGTTCAGTTCCAGGCCTATAACGGCGCCGGCAATTTCGACGGTAAGGCAATCAAGGACCTGCGCGCGGTCTTTTCGGTCCACCCCGAGCCGTTCACCGTGCTGGCGCGTCCGGATGCCGGCGTGAAGGTCTTTGAGGATTTCAAGGGCAAGCGCTTCAACGTCGGCAATCCCGGCTCAGGCACTCGCTCCTCGATGGAAGAGCTGCTGAAACAGATGGGCTGGACGCTGAAGGACTTTTCGCTCGCCGCCGAGCTCAAGGCTGACGAACAGGGCAGCGCACTTTGCGACAACAAGATCGACGGCTTCTTCTACGGCGTTGGGCATCCCTCCGCCGCGATCCAGGATCCGACCACGGCGTGCGGCGCCAAGCTCATTCCGCTGACGGGGCCCGCCGTGGATGCGCTCGTCAAGGCGCATCCTTATTATTCCGTCGCGACCATCCCAGGCGGCATGTATGCCAACAACCCAGATCCCACGACAACGTTCGGCGTGCGCGCCACCGTAGTGACCAGCGCCAAGACCCCGGACGACGTGGTCTACGAAATGGTCAAGGCGGTTTTCGAGAATTTCGACGACTTCAAGAAGCTGCATCCGGCCTTCGCCAATCTCGACCCGAAGGAGATGGTCAAGGCCGGCCTTTCGGCGCCGCTGCATCCGGGCGCCGAGCGTTACTACAAGGAGAAAGGCTGGCTCTGAACCTTCGACATGGAGGGCTGCCTTGGACGGCAGCCCGGCCGCAAACCGAAACGACCAGAATGAAAAAATCCGGTCGAGGGGAGAGCGATGACAGATCAGTTCCGCCAGGCGGATGCGCCTGAAGACGTCGACTTCGACAAGCTCAATGAGATCGTGGCGGAGGCCGATACCGGCGGGCGCAAGCCGACGGGACTCGCCGCGCATCTTGTTATGGCCGTGTCGCTGGCCTGGTCGCTGTTCCAGCTTTGGTACTCCTCGCCGATCCCATACATGCTCGGCTTCGGCGTCGTCAGCGACGGGATCGCGCGCGCGATCCATCTGGCCTTTGCGTTGTTCCTGGCACTCGTCACCTTTCCCGCTTTCAAAAGCTCCTCGCGCAGCCGCGTTCCGCTGCCCGACTGGGTGCTTGCCGTCGCGGGTGCGGCCGCGGCACTTTACCTGGTCATATTCTACAATGAGATCGCCACGCGGCCCGGGCTTCCCACGACAGCGGACCTCGTCATCTCCATCGTCGGCATCGTCGTCCTGATGGAAGCCGCCCGGCGCGCCGTCGGCCCCGCCATCACCATCATTGCCGGGCTGATGCTGATCTACATCTTCGTCGGGCCGTACATGCCGGGCCTGCTGGCGCACAAGGGTGCGACGCTGTCGCGCGCTGCCTCGCAGATGTGGCTCACCTCCGAAGGCGTGTTCGGCGTTGCCCTCGGCGTCTCGACCAATGTCGTTTTCATGTTCGTCCTGTTTGGAACGCTGTTGGAACGAGCGGGGGCAGGTGGCTACTTCATCCTGCTTGCCTTCTCGGTCCTCGGGAAGTACCGCGGCGGCCCCGCCAAGGCCGGCGTCGTGGCCTCTGGCCTGACGGGAATGATTTCAGGATCGTCGATCGCCAATGTCGTCACCACCGGCACCTTCACGATTCCCCTGATGAAGCGTGTCGGCTACACGCCGGTCAAGGCCGGCGCCATCGAATGCGCGGCGGGTGTCAACGGCCAGATCATGCCGCCGGTGATGGGGGCGGCCGCCTTTCTCATCGCCGAATATGTGGGCATTTCCTATGCCGAGGTGGTCAAGCACGCCTTCTTTCCGGCGCTGCTCACCTACGGCTCGCTCTTCTACATCGTCGACATCGAAGCGATGAAGATGGGATTGAAGGGTCTGCCTTCGCGCAGCCGTCATCCCGCCTTGCAAGGCGCCATGCGCTCGCTGATGGGCATATGCGCGTTCGTGATCCTGGCCGGGCTGGTCTACTATGGCATCGGGTGGACGAAGACCGTCTTCGGCAGCGCCGCGACATGGATGATCGTCGCAGCCCTTGTCGTCGTCTATGTCGGCCTTGTCGCCTACAGGGCAAAGCATCCCGACCTGCCCCTGGACAGCCTCAAAGGCGACATTCGAGAAATACCCCATTTCGGTGAGACGGCACGAACGGGCCTGCATTTCCTGCTACCGGTGGTGCTCCTCATCTGGTGCCTGATGGTGGAGGAGCTCTCGCCTGGCCTCTCCGCTTTCTGGGGTTCGGCAGCGCTGATGGCGCTGGTCGTCACGCAGCGCCCGCTGACGGCGTTCTTCCGCAAGGAGCGCCGCCTGGCGCCGCGTTGGCAGGAAGGCCTTGTCGATCTGGTCGAGGGGCTATCGGCCGCCGCGCGCAACATGACCACGGTCGGCATCGCCACTGCAACCGCCGGCATCATTGTCGGCACAGTGCTCCTAACCGGCGTCGGGCTGGTGATGACAGAGCTTGTCGAATTCATCTCGGCCGGCAGCTTCATGGTCATGCTGCTGTTCGCCGCCGTTATCTGCCTCATTCTGGGCATGGGCATGCCGACCACGGCCAGCTATGTCGTCGTCGCGACACTGATGGCTCCGGTGATGGTCGATCTCGCCGCACAAAACGACCTGGCCGTGCCGTTGGTGGCCGTGCACCTCTTCGTCTTCTATTTCGGGCTGATGGCCGACGTGACGCCTCCGGTCGGTCTTGCAGCGTACGCGGCAGCCGCGATTTCCGGCGCCGATCCGGTGAAGACCGGCTTTCAGGGATTCAAGTACGAAATCAGGACGGGGCTGTTGCCGTTCATCTTCATCTTCAACAACGGCCTGCTTATGATCGACCTGCAGGGACCGCTGGATTTTGTCCTCGTCGTAGGCACATCCGCACTTGCAATGATCGCCTTCGTTGCAGCGACGCAGAACTGGTTCCTTGTTCGAAATCGGTGGTACGAGGCCATAGCCCTCTTGCTGATCTGCTTCACGCTGTTCCGGCCCGGCTACTGGCTCGATCTGGTCGATGAGCCCTTTGTTGAAAAACCGGTGTCGCAGTTGAACCGGACTGTTGATGCGACGCCGGCGGGGCAGGCGGTTCGCCTAAGGTTGAAGACGGTCAACATCAATGGGGACGAGATCGAAAAGCTGGTCAGGCTCGATCTCGCCGAAGGCAAGAATGCCACGGAGCGGCTGGAGCGCGCAGGACTGAGCGTCAGTGAGCTGGGTGATACCATGACGGTCGGCATCGTGCGGCTCGGGAGCCAGGCGGCGAAGTTCGGGCTGCAGCCCGGTGACGAAATCACCGGGGTGATGGTGCCAAACGACCGTCCATCGCGCTACTGGTTCGTGCTTCCCGCGCTTTGCCTGTTCGGTCTGGTTTTCTGGCTACAGAGACGCCGAAAGCAGGCCGGCTTGCCAATTGGCGCCGCTCCCTGAGGCGTTGCCATGTGCTTTATTCCAATGGCCATTACCTCAACGACGCCGTGCGCGACAGCGCAACGAACCTGCGAGATTTTCTCGATAGCGTCGCCCAGGTCAGCAGCTTCGATCACGGCAAATCCGGCGATCGGCAGGCCTGACGGCACCGTCCTGCGTTGTCACACCTGATCTATCCGGATTACGCCCCTGCACTGGCCTTGACGTGCGATCGGGCGTTGGGAGGTGTCCTTTCGCGGGTTTCCACGTGAAGCTCAGGCGAGGACCAACTCGGGCATGACGAGATTGGCACGACTACTCCCCCGCGAAGAGCCGTCTCGGCCTGGTCGCCGTCAGATCTCCTACTGCATGTCTTCGCCGTCAGAGCCGTGCAAGAAGGACTGGATCTCGTCCATGTCGACCTTCCCGTCGCCATTCTGGTCGATTGCAGAGAAGATGCGCCCAACAGCATCCTGAACCTCGTTCTCGGACAACGATCCGTCGCCATTGGTGTCCAAGAACGCGAACATCAGTCGCATTCCGGCCCCGCGCATCATCATACGCGGGCCATGGTGTCCAGCCATCCTGTGCTCGCCGGACGGTCCGCCATAACGGCTTTTATGCCAGGGGGCGCCATTACGATCTGCGCTGTCCTGAGCATTGTCATCCTCGTCTTGACGATTGTTGGCCACCTCAGAGCTTCGATCCTGCTGCATCCGCTCCTGGATGGCCTGGTCAATCATCCGGCGGATCATTTCACGCGTTGGGCCTCCCGCTTGCCCGTTCACATCCGGCAACTGTCCGGCGCCAGGCTGTTCGGTCGCCGGGGTAGGGGCAGGGGTTCCGTTCGTCTGGGCGAGAGCAGGGAACGTAGCGAAAACAAGAACGGCGGCCGCAGCCGTCGTGCAGCGAGGGAATCTCATGACATGCTCCATTTGGTTGGCCGTGGTCTGCCTCAAGCGCATTGGGCTGCCCAAACTGGCGGTGTGCTCGATTGTTCCGGCCGGTGTTCTTCGGCAACAGGGCATGAAGGGCGGGTTGGGCAAACACGGGCAGAGCGATCGAGATCCGGAGCGTCAGGTAGCTCGTTGTGACGTCCTCGTTTGGAACGCTGATACTTGAAACGGGTGTTATAGCGGACCTTGCAAGTACGGGCTGGAGCCGGGAATTCGAAAACGCCGCAAGTGAAATCGGCTCTGAAAGCGTCTCTCAAATATCCCGTTGATTGTTTATTCCGACCCGCGCATTATCTCCACGGGTGGGGACATGACGAAATTGCCAGACGCTACTGATGTCGACGTTGTGGTGGAGATTCCGCTACAGTTCGGGAAATATGCCGATGCCGCGATGCTTCGGCTGCGGGTACTTTACCCCGCTTGCCGCATCGCGAGGCAAGACGGTGAAATCTCAGTAAGGTCATCCGGCTGCATTGCCGAAGATCAGTTTCGCAAAGATGTTCTGCACTTCCTCTATCGCGAGAAAATCTATACGGAAACTCTGACGATGCGCCAGGCGCTCGTCGCCGCGGTCACCACGTCATGAACGTCTGGCCGCTGAAGTTCCGCGACATGCCGGACGGTTCGGTATTGTTCTGCGACGATGCGGGCGGATTTTTCAAGTCGAGCCACGGCTTCCTGGATCGCTACGCCGCCGGTAGCCTGACTACCGTCGACGAAAGCTTTCTAAGGGAAGGCAATCACGGTTTCGATCGCGAGTTCGATCTCCCCTGGACATCGTTCGCCTACAGGTGGGCGCGGCGGCAGGCGAGGCCGACGAGAATGAACTACGTCATCCTCGTGCCGACGCTTAGGTGCAATCTTGCTTGCGGTTACTGCCAGGTCTCCCGGGTTGCCGAGACGGCTCGCGGCTTCGACTGGTCGGTCGAGACCCTTGACGGCGTCCTTTCGTTCCTTGGCCGGTTGGACGGTCCGGATGTCAAGATCGAATTCCAGGGTGGCGAGCCCTTGCTTCGGATCGATCTCCTGGAGGCGGTTCGGGATTTCTGCCGCGGAAGGTTTCCGCAATCTCAATTCGTCGTCTGCACGAACCTGCAGGCACTGGACGAGCGTTCATGGGCTTTCCTGGAGGCGGATGACACATTCATCAGTACGTCGCTGGACGGAGACCGGACCACGCATGAGCGTCAGCGGACCCACGGCAGTGCGGCCACCGATGTTTTCCTTCGGAATCTCGAGGCGGCCGTTTCCCGCTATCCGGAAGGGAAGATCTCGGCCCTGCCCACGGTGGATGTAGCCGACCCGCCGGATTTCAACGCGCTGCTGGACAATTACGAGCGCTATGGAATCCGGTCCGTGTATCTGCGCCCGATGAACTATCAAGGGTTCGCGCGCAAGATTCAGCAAGGCGACAACGTCCTCGCGCGCTGGAATCGTCTCCATTCCGAGTTCATCGACCTCCTCATCGCCCGCAACCGTCGGACCGGACGCTTCATGGAAGAGTACTACTTCAGCCAGTGCCTGAAGCGTGTGCTGCGGTTCGATGCCGACAACCACGTCGACATACGCAACCCGAACTTCTTCGCCTCCGACTATGTCGTGATAGATCACGATGGCCGTTTCTATCCGACTGACGAAGCCCGGATGCTGTCCAGGATCGGCCGCATCGATCTCAGCATTGGTGACATCGGAACTGGCATCGACCGGGCGAAGGTCGACCTTCTCAATTCGGCGGCATTCAACCACTTCGATCCGGATTGCATCCACTGCGCCTTCCAGCCGTTCTGCGGCACTGACGCGATCGACGACATCTCCCGGTATGGCCGGATTGACGTTCCGCGGCCTGACACATGGTTCTGCGGCCGCCACTTGTCGCTCTTCGACAAGGTCTTCGAGGTCCTCTACCGAAATGACGAGCCGGCGCGCGCTTCCCTGGCCGCCTGGCTCGGGCTCGGCCGCTGGGACGACAGCATGGCGCCCAGACACCAATGATACCCTTGCGCATCAAGGTGGAGGCAAACGCTGACCAGCCTTTTGTGGTCCGGCTTCGCTCGCTTGAGGCCGATGGCCGCGAACCGAAGACTGGGCAAGTGAGCCCTTTCGACGTGGTGCTGGACCGCATCGGTCCGGAAGGCGCCCACTATGTCGGCGAGGGCGGTCCGATACGAATTCTTGGCATCGATCCTGCCAAGGTCGATGGAGACGTGCTGCTCGTGAACCCGCGACGCGGAACCGCGGATCGCCTCATCCGCAGTTCCTCGCGACACAACACGTTCCTTGTGACGGAGCGCTGCGACCAGGTCTGCCTGATGTGCTCCCAGCCGCCGAAGAGACACCACGTCGACCTGTTCCCATATTTCGAAACCGCGGCGTTGCTGGCTCCTGAAGGCGCGACGATCGGCATTTCCGGCGGTGAGCCAACCCTTTTCAAGGGACAGCTTTTCGATTTCTTGCAACGGGTCTTGTTCGCACGTCCGGACCTTTCTTTTCATGTCCTGACGAACGGCCAACATTTCGGCGAAGGTGACCGGGAAGTGATGAGCCGCATCGATCGCGGCAGGGTGGTGTGGGGTATACCCCTCTATTCCCGCGATGCCGCCGTCCATGACGAGATCGTCGCGAAGGCCGGCGCGCACGAGCAGCTGTTGGAGAATCTCGCGCTCATGTGCCGCCTGGGCGCCCAGGTAGAGCTCCGCACCGTGCTAATGCGTCCGAATGCGGACGGGCTGCCTAAACTCGCAAGCTTCATCGCCGCCACTTTGCCGTTCATCCGGACCTGGGCGATCATGCAGATGGAGAACATCGGCTTCGGCCGCATGAACTGGAAGACGCTCTTCTACGACAATTCGGAAGGCTTCGACGTCGTCGGCCGTTCGATCGATCTCGTGCGGAGCCGGGGAATAGATGCCTGGCTTTACAATTTCCCGCTCTGCACCGTACCGGAGCCATACCGCAGTCTGGCACCCGCGACGATCTCTGACTGGAAACGTGCCTACCGAGATGAGTGCAGTGGATGCTCGGTGAAGGCTCGGTGCGGGGGATTTTTCGAGTGGCATCCAGCGAACCACGGATATAGCAAACTGGGGGCTATCCAATGAAGAAGCGGCTTTTCGCGATACCTTCGCTGCTCGCGGCGGGATTCTTGCCAGCCAATGCGCAGGCGCTGCCGACCAAGACATTGGACGGCGATTCCGGAAAGACGAAATCACTCTTCGACATCTTCAAGCTCGACCACCTGTATACGCTTGCCGGACATCGAAGCCACAGCAGTCACAGCAGCCATAGCTCGCACTCGAGCCATAGGTCGTCGACGGGCGGGTATTCCTACGTCCCGCCGGCGCCGAGCGAACCGGCACCGTTGTATAGTGCCCCTTCGACGCCGACGCCGAGCTACCAGGCACCGGCGATCGCCCCGACGCCTGCGCCGCTCAAGACGCTCCCGGGCAATGCCTACAAGTTCAAGGAGATCGTCCAGGAGGTCCAGTTCGCCCTACTCGCATTCGGCTACTACAGCGGCGAGATAGACGGCGAGATGAATCCTGAATTGAGAGCCGGGCTGTTGCGCATGCAGGCGGACTACTCCCTCAAGGTCACCGGGACGATCACGCCGGAGACGCTGACTGCGCTGAGGATTGAAGCGCGCTAGGTCCCCGCACGTTGCAGAGTCAGTCTGCATGCGCCCGGGCGGACTGGTGGTGAGGATAGGAATTCCGTTCCCTGAGCCGTCAATCCTCGGCCAGTGGCCCGATCCGGGCGACCTCAGCCCTTGCCCCAGCCGCAATGAGCTTCGCCTCCCGCATCAGCGAATTCCAATTCAGGCCGATCAGGAGAGCAAGTTCGTGCGCTTGCGCCTCGGTAATGCCGGTTTGTTCAACGAGCCTTTTGATGAGCGATGTCGCCTGGTTCTCATCTGACATTGGCTGGCTCCCTCCAGCCCCCGGTCTGCCGCAACATCTGAACCTTGGATCTGGTTCCGCAAAAAAATTGATGGAAAAGAAAAAGCCCGACAGGGAGCTGCCGGGCTTGAGCTTGGGCTTGCAGCGGCGGGGACTAGAGCGTTTCATAGCTTGATTGAATCGGAGGGGATTCCCGCTCGGCCTGATTTGTGATTCAAGATGCTGGCTGGATAGGAGGCCAGCATCTGATGGTTCGACCTCTTTCCGATGATTTACGCGAGCGGGTTGTTGCGGCGGTTTTGAGTGGCGAGAGCCGCCGGTCGGCCGCCAAGCGGTTCGGTATCGCAAATTCGACAGCCGTGAAATTGTTGCAGCGTCATCAGGCAACCGGCTCGGTGGCGCCGGGCAAGATGGGTGGCCACCGTAAGCGGGTTCTGGAACCGCATCGAGCCTTCATCGTGGAGCGGATCAACCAGACCTCTGATCTGTCGCTACATCGGCTGAAGGACGAGTTGGCCGCGCGCGGGGTCAAGGTCTCGCACAATGCGGTGTGGCAGTTCCTGCGCCGCGAAGGGCTAAGCTTCAAAAAAAACGCTGTTCGCCCTTGAGCAGGCACGTGCCGATATTGCCCGTCGGCGCCAGCGATGGCGATCCTGGCAGGCCGGCCTCGATCCCCAATGCCTGGTCTTCATCGATGAGACCTGGATCAAGACCAACATGGCTCCCCTGCGCGGCTGGGGGCCGAAGGGCAAGCGGCTGCGCGGCCTGGCTCCACATGGTCATTGGCGCACGCTGACTTTCCTCGGCGCGCTGCGCTGTGATCGGCTCGCGGCACCTTGCGTCTTCGACGGACCGATCAACGGTCAATGCTTCCGCGCCTATGTCGAGCAGCAGCTCATCACCGTGCTGAAGCCCGGCGACATCGTCATCATGGACAACCTGGGCAGCCATAAGTCGGCGGCCATCAGGCAGATGATCAAAGCCGCTGGCGCCAGGCTCTGGTACCTGCCGCCCTACTCACCGGACCTCAATCCGATCGAGCAGGCCTTCGCCAAGATCAAGCACTGGATGCGCCAGGCGCAGAAACGCACCGTCGAGGACACTTGGCGACACATCGGCCACCTCGTCGAAGCCATCGAGGCAGCCGAATGCAAGAACTACTTCGAAAACGCCGGATACGCTTCCGTCAAAACATGAAAGACTCTAGACGCGGGGGCGCTGGGGTGCCGCAGCAATGAGACTGATTGTCATGCTATCGGAGGGTGATTGGCAATCATCATCAAATCGGATGAGGGCCGAATCGTCTACCCTGCGACTCGACCCTCACAGCCCGCAGCACCGTTCCAAGGAGTTTAGGGACACCTAAGCGCGCGCCGGCTGGTGGTCAGGATAGGAATTCCGTCGGTAGGACGTCAACAGAGAGGCCTAGCCGACCACAAACTGTTCCAATCTGGAACGAATTCACGGCGTGGCGATTTAGAAGATGCAGTCGATCCGCCGAGGTGTAGCTGCTCTCTCCGTCGCAGAAAAGCCCGTCGCGTGCGCTCATTAGCTGCGGCGGGTTTTGCTTTTTGCTGAGCCGAACCGGATTCAGTTCCTACGAGTTTGCGTCCAACTGCCGAAAGGTCTGCGCGGACTGGTCAAGCGTGGACCTTGTGCAGCCGCATCCAGCAGGACGGTCTCATGGGGGGAACTCGCCCGAAAGGGATGTTCCCAGAGGGAATTTCGCTGGGAGAACGTCCACCAGACTAAACTCCACTCTAAACCAAGCACCTGCCGTTGGGTCAAGGGCCGCGGGAAATCAACGAAGGTCTGTGTGAAGCGGACGAGGGCCGAATCGTGTTGACAACCCGACCCTCCGAGCCCGCGGCTCCGTCAAGGAGGGCACCCCCAGTGGCGAGCTGGCGGGAGGATAGCAGATTATGCATGAAGAGAAAGCGGGCCGGCCGCTAGGGCAACGACCGGCCCTCTTTCATGAAAGCCTCGCAGCAGAACCCCGGAGAGACGAGGGTAGGTGAGGGACAAAGCCGACTGCAGGCTCTGTGTTAACCATAGCAGGCATTAGCTGGTACTGATAATCAACTCTTTTGAGAACGGAACGTGACCGGGAGGACCGCGCGGGGACATCGGGTGGGAGGTTGGCGGCTGGCTGGGGCCGCTTCTGCTTCTATCGTCTTGCCGCTCACAAAGCGCGGCCTGCCGGGGCGCGGGTTTGCGGTCGATCTGGCGACTTTGGCTGTGCCCGCGGTCGTAGCGACGCTGTCGACAGCTTCTTCCTAGCCTTGTGAAGCCCTATTTCGTGCGCGGCATCGCCGCGACCGGCATCACAAGGGGATGACGATGGCCGAATATCGAGATCGCCGGCGGCCGTCCGCGCCGCGGGCTCTCCACGCAAGGCGGATCGATCTGGCGGCCGGAGATCTCGGCGAAGCCTGACAGCCGCTGCGCCTGCCGCCGGAAGGTTCGGATTGCGACGCGGCTTAAGGCCGGCTCTTTTCCAGCCTCTCGTGTCGCCAGAAGTCCAACCCCCCCCCTTGGGAGGAGCAGTACCCGCATGTCGACAATTTAGCCCGGCGACTGGGTCGTCGAGGACCACCTGGCCGAGGCATCGCTGTCACTCGAATTTCCAGAGACAGCGTTATCGCTATTGCTCACCACAAATCTCTCGAATGCGAGGCATGAGCTTCGAGGCGATCCTCGGCCCAGCGAGCGCACGGTGCCGCTCGGCTGACACCGGCCTGCCGGATCCCGCAACTCGAGGCCCGAAGCGCTTGATTTCAGGGAGCGGAGAACGCTGCCATCCCGTTGGCAATAAGCAGGCTTGGGACGGCGGCGCCTCCAGCGTCTAGCGGGCGGCTCGGGGTCGAGACCGCTCCCGTGCTGTCACACTATTTTGCTTGCCGATTGGCACGTTCAGCCTTCCACATAAACGATGCGCCGCGTCGACGGCTCAACCAGCACCGGTCGGTTGTTCACATAGACATAGCGGTACCGGTAGTTTGGGATCTTCTGCAGGGCTACCGTCGCAGGCAGCGTCGTGCCGGTCACTACCTTGCCTTGGAGGTAAACAGGCTTGACCCGGTGCTCGCTGATGTAAGTGCGCACCTGTTCGGGGGGAGTGATCACGGTGCCAGCCGCACCGCCGCCGACGATGCCCGCCGCGCCGCCCACAGCAGCGCCAACTGGACCACCGATGATGGCGCCGGCGATCGCTCCGGTGGCGCCGCCGGCGACGGCTCCGGCATTCGCCTGATTGCGAGGCGGTTTCACGACCGCGATGCCGGAATTGGCAGGCCGCTCGGTCAAGACGACCCGGTTGCCGCCGAAATTCGCCGTGACGTAATCGGAATAGACCCAGCCTTGACCGCCGGCCTCGGCGATGGTGCACCATTTCGAATTTTGCAGGCAGCCGTTCAGTGTGGCCGTCTGGCCCGCCCGCAGCACCCCAATCACCGGATATTGAGAGCCCGGACCAGCGCGAACGTTAAGGTTTGTAGCGGCGGACACGGGAGTGTCGGCAAAAGCTGCGCCAGACAGGGCGACAAGCGCGCCTGCCACTGCAGGTAACAAAAGCCTTCTCATGATCTGTCTCCATTTCATGGTTCCCTTCAGAGCCAAAAACGACGAAGAGCCGTGTGCGTTCCGCTGGCGAATGCTGCAACGACCGGATGCCATCAGCATGGCTTCACGCACCGCCGCGCGGGGAAGCATAGCCCGTTGAAGTCCGACCGCTGGAACAAACCATCGTCCCGGCAGAAGCCGGGCAGCACTTGAAACGCCAGCAAAACTGGCGCTATATAGCGTCATGGTTTTCGGCACTGTACGGAGGTGCTGCGATGGGTCTGGCACAATATGTGGATGACGGGTTGTTCGCACCCAAGAAGATTGCGCACGCTTTCCGCACTACGAGCGAGGAGATCGCGCGTACCGCTGGTCTGGGCAAAGACGCGGTCCAGCGCCGGGAGCGGGTGCGCTCAGACAAGACGCAGCGCCGCCTGCGCGAAATGGTAGAAATCGTGAACAAGGTCGAGCCGCGATTTGGCTCCGCGCTCATATCCTATGCCTGGTATCGGTCCGAGCCGCTGCCGGGATTTTCGGGGCGGACGGCTATGCAACTCGTTCGGGAGGGCCGCGCCAACGAGGTCCTCGACTTCATCGACGCGGTCGATGCGGGGATTTACGCCTGACGGTCGGCGCCATCACCTATTCGGGCCGGCTCTACCGCGCGCTTAATCCGGTATATGCCCGCGAGCCAATGTCGGGACGCGGTGCCGAACTCTATGGAGGGCGTTTCAACCCAAAGGGAATGCCGGCGCTGTATGCATCTACCTCCGTCCTGACAGCTTTGCGCGAAGCCAACCAGGTTGGCGATCTGCAGCCGACGACGCTGGTCGCTTATCGTGCCGAGATCGAGGGCGTCTTCGATGCGCGCGACGGCACTGCTCTTGTAGCAATGGGTCTCGATGCGACCGTTCTCGCCGACCCGACATGGCGCGATCAGATGAGAGACCATGGCGAGGCGCATACGCAGCGATTTGCCCGTGAGCTGGTCGCGCAAGGCTATAATGGCCTGCTCGTGCCGAGCTTCGCCAAAGGCGCGGCAATCGGCGACTTGAATCTCGTTCTGTGGCGATGGGGTCACGCTGCTCCATCTAGGCTCGAGCTGATCGACGACGAGCACCGGCTCGGTTGATCCAGCTGGCCGCTGCCCGCGTTGGCGCGGCGGCGCCGCGGCACCTGGAGCCTGCGTGTTGTGGCTTGCCTGGAAAGCCATCCTTTGCCAGCTCGGCGTCCAGTATCCGTTCGGAAAGCACCTTCTACAGATCGTCCGGCAACCGGTTCTTAGCAAACAGATCCTGCGGACGGTCGCCCCGCAAGCAAACGGTCCAGAAGGGCGCCCCTTCTAAGCGTTGCGCAACGCAGTTCAAGCTGTGGATAGAGCTTGTCTCGGCGCCAGATGGCATTTTCCTATTTAGCCTCAGGCTCCCTCAATTCGCCGGGAGTCCGGCTCACGTCAAGTGGTCGCAACTTGCACAGCTCCGCTCCACCACCAACGTGGGGTCGCCAGCTGTGACCTTCCACTGCGTGACGGAATTCTCCAGACAGAATTGAATGTCGAGCCGGTGCTTTCCGAAGCGCATGTTTTTCAGCCTGAGGTCGGGCATCCAATCTGGCAACTTGGGGTCGAGGTAGAGCTTGCCGTTGGGCGCGTCCGGCTGGAAGCCGATGATTGCCTGTAGAAATGCAAAGCAGGAACCCGCAGCCCAGGCCTGGGGCACGTTGGCCCTCTTATACTGCACTGGAAATGTCGTCGGCGTTCGCGATGATCCTGCGTAAAGCTCGGGCATCCGATGTTGCATGAAATAGCTCGCCGCTCCGCTGACGTCGCCGGCGATGCGGGTGGCTTCTTCAGAGAAACCGTACCGTCGGAAGCCCAGTGCGATCAAACCGTTGTCGTGCGGCCAGACAGAGCCATTCTGATAGGAATTCGGATTATAGGCGGGATGACGGTCTGAAAGCGTGCGAATGCCCCAGCCGCTCCACATGTCTGGCTCCATCAGCCTCTTTACCACCTTCGCCGCTCGTTCCCGAGGGACGATGCCCGACCAGAGACAATGGCCAGGATTGGAAGCGATGCTCAAAACCGGCTTCTTGTCTCCATCCAGCGCGAAAGCATAAAACCCGAGAGCCTCGTCCCAGAAAACGTCGTTGAAACGGTCGAACAGCCTCTTGGCCTTGGTTCTCAGCTTGCCGGCCCGACCGTGGTCCCCTTTGACGTCATAGATTTCAGCCATGCGTTGCCATGCGTCGTAGACATAACCTTGCAACTCGCAGAGGGCTTTCGGTCCCTTGACAGGGGTACCATCCGGGTAGACCACTGCATCGGCCGCATCTTTCCAACTCTGGTTCTCGTACCCGAGCTTCGAGCGCGTTTCGTATTCCTGAAACCCATCCCCATCCCGATCGCCGTAGCGGTCGATCCAGTCGAGGCATCTCTCGGCAGTTTCCAAATGCCGATCAATCAGACCGGCGTCGCCCGTACAGCGCCAGGCATTGTGGAGGACGATCAAATAAAGAGGGGTTGCGTCGGCGGTGCCGTAGTAAGGGGTGTGGGGAATGAGATGGAAATGCGCAAGCTCTCCTATCCGAAGCTCGTGCATGATCTTTCCGGGCTCCGCATCGCGGTAGTCGTCGCGAGACGTGGCTTGAGATCGACCCAACACGTCCAGCGCGCCGCGAGCAAAGTCCGGATACACCAGGGCATTCTGCAACGAGGCGATCAGGTTGTCGCGGCCGAACAGACCCATGAACCAGGGCAAACCCGCAGCCGGAACATACTCCAATTCATCGGTCCCCTCGATCGGAAGGCGCAGTGCCGCCATGTCCTCGATCGCCTGGACATAGAACTGTCGAAACTCGTCGTTCGAACTACTGAGCTTGCACGCGTTCCGGCCCCAGTCCATCACTTGTTTGGCGGTCTTCGATTTTAGGGATCGGTCAACGCAAGTGCGAGGAGCATGAGACGTCGTACGATCCTTTCCGAAGTCATATAGAAGGCATGCATGCCAGGTTGCGCCTGGTTCAATCTTGATGTCGAAGCTGATCCGCCCGTTGGCGTAGACAGGCTTCGTGAGCGTTTTTCGAATGGCAATCGCGATTTCGCGCCGAAAATCTTGGTTGACGTAAGACGTCCGAAGCCGCGAATGCCGGTCGTCCCATTCGGTCACGATCCTGCCGCGACGCACTATCGTGCCGGCCTTGACCTCGAAGAGATCGGCGAAATCGCTCCGGATCCCGAGCTCCAGGTTGAACTGGATAGTGTCACGACCATAGTTCACAAGGTCCAGATCCTCGTGCAGTCCTCCCTGGTCAATGGCCCGGCCGATTATCAGCCCAAGGTCGCTGGCCGGTACCGGCCCGGCCTCGGTCACGAAGGCGCGATTAACGAGGTAAATCTTGGCTGCGAAATGGGCGATGTTTCCGGAGTTGAGCAAATCCCAGCTTTCGCCGTTTGCGAACAATTGCCAACTGGATACGAGCCTGGTGTCGGAGGCGTACAGGCCTTGATGGGTGGGCCATTCGATCTGGCCGTCCTGCTCTGTCACCAAAAAGTTGATACCGTGATTGATGGCCAGGCGCGGCGGACCGATCGCAATCTTAAGGCTCATTACAAGGTGCACAATTGGAGTTGACGGGTAAGTATCTGGCGCGTCTCTGGTACCCGGCAAGCCGAGCCTGTTTGAAGGTCGGGCTGATCATTAAGCCCCGCGTGGAGCGCAACCGGAAGCGATCGGCAGCAACGGCCATGTGCGGATCGATGGTGACGATGCGATTGAAGCTGCATGCGCGGATCGCTGTCGGCCTTGCATCGAGCAATCGATTTCCAATCTTGGAGACGGAGTCGGTACTGTCGGGAGCGGATATCCGAATCGCCGATTGCTTCCCGCACGACGGCATCATCCCTATCGGGGTTCCGACGCAGGCTAGCTCACTTATTAGTTGCCTGCAGACTCAGACCTTTCGATCCTGAAGTGAACGGAGTACTGCGCCTCTATCTCGGCCATTGAGAAAACTTGGCTTCTGCCTGGAAGCGGGCATGGCAGGTGAGGTGCTGGAGGCCGTCATGCGTCTGAAGCAGACGATGCGAAGTGGATCCGCGTCCGTATTGCTACGGTTCGGCATCCAGCCAGCTTCAACGTTTGGTTCGGCGCCGACCACTTATTGGACCCGGATATAGGCGGTCCCTGCATCGAAGCGAGCCGCTCGTTCTGATCTCAGACGGTTGAATTCCCTTCCGAGAAAGGGTTGCACTTGGTTTGTCCGAACGGAGCAACAGCACTTGGACGAGGTGCATAGTATCACCGCTGTGCTCCGGATCTGAGAGGATTACCTTTGAGGACAGTGCGGCCACCCGGGCGAGGCACAGAATACGGGCGACGCTCGCCCGTATTCTCACAATTAGCTCGCCGCCTTTTCAGCTCCCCGACGCGACGTTACTCCCTCAAAATCCGAAATACCGGCCAAGGCAATCGCTTCTTGGTAGTGCCGCCAGGTCCGGCCTCGCCCGACTCGCAGCGCACCGTCACCACTTCGAAGGACCAAGCTAGCAAGCCTGGTCATCCTCGAAGCTTCCTCGCTTCTCGTTCCAGGGTCTTTCGGTCGTTGCCATGCTCTTTGATGAGAGCGCGAACCTGTTCGGGGCTGACCCGGTGCTGCTTGGCGAAATAGCGAACCTCAAAATCCTCGTCGGCTGAAACGCGGTCGCGGTCCCGGAAATCTCGCTTTGTCTTGTCGTCGGCCATGGCTGTTCCTCCTGGTGAAAAAACAGTGACAGCGCTCGAATGTTCCGGGGCGCTTGTTCAGCAATCGCTCACGTAGCGGAAACCGTCGTGCCATGTCGAGGAGTTCAGCATGCCTTCGCCTGGTCGAAGCTCTCCTACATCCAGCCCGACGCCTTGAACTGTGGCGGTATCACAGGCTGGTTGCGGGTGGCCGAGCTTTCCCGCAAAACCGGAATTCCGGTGTGCAGGAACTGCATGCAGGAACTGCATGTCAGGTTGGTCGCGGGCCAACCCAACGCCCGTTGGGTAGACACGCACAGCTTCGACATCGATCTGTCACGTCCCCCTCAGCTTGCAGGAGCGGCTGGCAGTCGCCCCGGACGAACCAGGCGTTGGCGGCCCCTTTGACTGGGGGAAGCTGGATCGGTTTGAGGAGAGGGTCTAAACCAAGACCAACGCGCTCCGCAGTGGCGATGATACCGGCGTGCGTTGACGTGCGCTGCTTTCACGTTGGCCCATGCTTTCAATGCCGCGGAGACAAAGCAGCATAGGTTGGGTCCGTTGGCCCAAATTCGATCTCAAGGTTAACGCGGCGGAAGGTATACCTGGTAAGTGTTCCTTCAACCGCGCCTGCTATATCGAGGTGGCGGCTCCGGCTGGGTGCGGGGGGTGAATGGGCCGAAGCCGCCTGCGCGGCTATCGAGCATTATGGGCCGCGCTGTTCTAATTTGGGACAGCGCGGTCTATAATTAGTTAACGCTAATCAGGCGGCGAGCTTTGGATGCTGACCATCAGCAGGGTAGCCCAAATCCGCGTCGCGATGCCACGGCCAAAATAGAATTCGCGGCTTTACTCTTTGGAACATCCCGGCGCCGCAAATATTAGGATGCCCTAACGTTGTGGGGCATGGCGATGAGGTACATCGCTATCAGGGATCCGAACGACGAGTGGCTGGTCTACGACCGAGCAACTGATCTGCCGGCAGAAGCGAATGACATATCGTTGATTGGGCTCTCACAAGCGGAAGCCGAGCGCTTGGCTGATGGGGCCAATGCGCAACTGCTCGTATTGCGTAAGCTATCAGCTGTTTCGGGAGCCTTCGTCCCTCAGCCTGTTGCGGTCCCTCAAATTTAAATGCGGTAGCATCCGACGTAGCCACAATGGCTGGATGCCACGGTACCTTTTCGAAGTTTCCCGAAACGGGCAGCGTTTTGCCGACGCCCAGGTTGAACTGGACAGCCCGGGCGACATGCAACGAGAAGCGCTTAAGACGCTGCACGACATCGCCGCCGACGAGATGGCTGAGAACGAACTCGATGAGACCTTGACGATCTCGGTGTATGATGAAGCCGGCAGGGCGGTATATTCTGCAACTCTCACTGTCTCACAGTCGTTTCCGCTTTTGCACCTGTCTGTCCGGTAAGAGGCATCGGACATCGAGGTCTTCGTCGGCCAACCATTTTTGGGTGCTTTATCAAAAGATAATTGCCGAAGACGCTTAATCCGTCAGATCGGCACGATGTGCATTAGCGATGTTGAAAACGACAGCACTCTGGCGTGTGCCACCTGTCATGGCGGGGCCAAGATATTCATCTGCGGCTGGTGGGATGCGTCGGCAGGCACCTGCTGCCCGGCTGGAACCCACAGAAAAGGGTGTCCCGGCAAGACGGTAGATTGTGGCCACTGTCGGAAAGAGGTACGCCACAGACCTTATTTGAAGTGGGTAGCGGGTTAAGGGGCGCCGGATTCTTTGTGCCAGCCACGACTTAGGGCACACTGGCTGGCCGCGACAGAACTCCCAGCCGGTTCCGCGATGGCGAGCTCGCGAGCGCGCGCCGGGACGCGACCGGCATCGACGGGCCCTGGAGATCGGGAGCCTCGCAGCACTGGTAAACTTCTGAAATCCCCGCGAGAGCGATCGAGAGGGCTTAGCTTCATGGACGAGTGCCGGCATGGCCGCGTGATCATCGGTTGGAAAGGCTAAGTATCTCCACCCAGACGATGGGAGATTGGCACGCCTGCCTCGCTACGGGCCGCCGTCTTGGCTTGGTGGCCTATTGGTGCATGTCTTCGCCGCCGTAACCGTGGAAGAAGGACTGGATCTCATCCATGTCGACCTTCCCATCGCCATTCTGGTCGATTGCAGAGAAGATGCGCCCGACTGCATCCTGAACCTCGTTCTCGGACAACGATCCGTCGCCATTGGTGTCCAAGAACGCGAACATCAGTCGCAGTCCGGCGCCGCGCATCATCATACGCGGGCCATGGTGTCCAGCCATCCTGTGCTCGCCGGACGGTCCGCCATAATGGTTTTTATGCCACGGGGCGCCATGACGATCTGCGCTGTCCTGAGCGTTGTCATCCTCGTCTTGACGATTGTTGGCCACGTCAGAGCTTCTATCCTGCTGCATCCGCTCCTGGAGGGCCTGGTCAATCATCTGGCGGATCATTTCACGCGTTGGGCCGCCCGCTTGCCCGTTCGCATCCGGCACCTGTCCGGCGCCAGGCTGTTCGGTCGCCGGCGTAGGGGCAGGGGTTCCGTTTGTCTGGGCGAGAGCAGGGAAAGTCGCGAACATAAGAACGGCGGCCGCAGTCGTTGTGAAGCGAGGGGGTCTCATGGTGTCCTCCATTGGGTTGGACGTGGGCAGCCTTACGCTGATCGAGACGGCCAAACTTGACGTCTCCTCGATTGTTCCGACCAGTATCCCAGGCTCACGAGGAAGTTACGCAAGCCGACTTCTGGACGGTGCCTCAACTCCTTTGGTGAGACGATAGATAAGGGCAGCAATGTGAGAATTGAGCTGGTAGTCGGGCAAGAGAGCGCACGCACCACCTTCCGGTTGAGGGCAAAAATTGGACCTTATTTGAGACCAGTTTCATCCGCCCACTTCGATCCAGGCGCCACAAGAACTTCGTGGGGTCGAGCTTGTAAGGGGGAGCAAATGGGCGGTGCGCGTGAGCTCCCATGGCAAGACCTCGCTTTTCCCTTTGACGCGAGAACTACGCGCGTTCGTATGCTGACGGACAGGCCTTCTGGCTAGGTGCGCAGGTAACGGAGTTGAAGCGGACGGCATAAGGGCTTCTGGTCCGCTGAAGACCCCGGCCGCAAGTTGTTGAATGAGCAAGTCGCGAGCCGCTCCTGCGCCAGCTTCGTCACAGAATTGTGTTGGCCGGAGCTGTCGACTGGTCCGCCGGGTGCTAGATCAGCGTGATCGGCATATAGCGGATAATCACCTTCTCCTGCCGGAAACGCCGCTCGAGTGCCGCGCGGCGGTCACGCCATTCGAGCAGGTCGATCTCCTCGGTCATGACTTCGAAGATGACGATCTTGTCGGCGTTTGACTCGGCGCCCTTTCTCCACAAACCGTCGGCAGGAGCCTGCAGATAGGCGGTAACGCCGTCGAAGCGGCTCGCCAGCTCTTCCTTTACCCTTTCGAAGTCTTCTTGGCCGAAAGGCTGGCCGTCATTGTCCATGCAGGGAAGCAGTATCTGAACAAGGTGCATGGCGATCAATGACGAAAGCTGTGGCTGGTCTCTGCAAGGTGATTGTGAATGTCCGTGGCCGCGATCGCCGCGTGACCGAACGCCACAGCGATCTGGTTGATTTCGTTCACCACATCACCGGCGGCATAGAGACCGGGCACAAGGGTTCGCTGATGTGCGTCCACAATGAGATAGCCCGGGTCGTCGCACGTCGCCCCGAGGTCGGTTCCAAACTTAGCTCCTGTCTTGCATCCCATCGCTGGATAGACCGAATCGAATGTGGAGGTCGTTCCGTCGGAGAGAAGGACGACGGCGTATTCACCAAGGGGGCGGAGCGAGTTGGGAATGCAAGCCGCAAACCGGATTCCGGCTTCCGGGACTGTAGGGCACCCATCAATTCCACGCTGCCCGTCAGTCGCAAGTACGGTGACGTCGTGGGTGTAGATTCGCATGAACAGCGCCTTCTTCGCAGCCTCTTTCGCGGGGCCCATTACTGCGACACGTTTATCCGTGACCTCGTAGCCATCGCAGATCGGGCAAAGGCGCATGGTCCCCGCCCTGATCATATCAGTAGCCAGTGGGATGTCAGGAAGTGTATCGACCACACCCGTCGCCAGCAGCACCGCACGGGCCCGAACAGTCGTTGGACCGGTAGCAACAAACTCGGTACCGTCGCGGTGAATATCTTGGACTGCTTCGTCCCTAAGCTCCGCCCCGCTCAGCGAGGCCTGTTGCCGCAAACGACTTAGCAGGTCGGCCCCGGATATTCCGTTCGGGAAGCCGGGACAGTTTCGAGTGATCGGGATCAATCTCGCACGGCTTTCACCGGCATCGAAAAGAACCACCCGCCGGCGAAAGCGGCCAAGATAAGTCGCGGCTGCGAGCCCAGCAGGGCCACCTCCAACTATCAAGCAGTCGATTTGCTCGCAGCGACGATGTCCGTGTTCCGCCATGTTCAATCCCGACGATGATGCTTCGAACCCCTAAGAGCCGGTGGTGACAGCCTGCAGCCTTGCTGAATCGGGACGGCTAAGAACCGCCTTGTTCTTCGCACCGACTAAAAGGAAACGCCTTCGAGGCGAGAGGCCGCTCCCCGACTTGTGCATATGGAGTGCAAATTTTGATGTTAGTCTGAGCATAAAGGATGCAGTCCTGCGTGGTGCCGTTTGTACATTTTAAAGCGCCGGCCGCCATTTGGTTCAGGAAACATTCCACAAATCACGCCGCTGCTTGCCTCAATCGCGCGCGATTGGCGCCCTCGACGCCGCGAACGCGGCGCTTCGCGCTGGCTGCTCGCACTTGTCGTTGGCGCGCGTGGGATTAAGCTACCTTTGGGGGTGGACAGGGGACAAGATTGTCTCGTCGATCAGCACGGGCCCATCTGCTTGGACTAATCGCGGCAGCAGTGTTGCCCGTCTGGCTTTTTGCTGCCTATCTGCTTGTCACGTACGCACTGCATGAAAGCTCACGGATCGAGCAGGAAGCCCTGCGGATCGCGCGACAGGTGTCGTTGGTGGTCGACGGCGAACTCTCTAATCTCAAGACGGTTCTTGACGGCCTCTCCAGGTCGCCCGCTCTCGCCAGCGGAGACTTGCTCGCCTTTGCCAGGGACGCGCGCCGCATTGTCCAGGCGACTGACGAGGTAATCACACTACGGAATCTCGACGGCCGCCAGTTGGCAAGCACCGGATCTGAGCTGGCCTCCGATATGTCTTCGAGAACGCCGCTCACAATTGCCGAACGCGACCAGTTGAAGCTCGCCGGAGTTCTCGTCGGCAGCGTGTTCGCCGGACACGGTAAAAACGAGTATCGCGTCGCAGTCACCACGCCGGTGTCGGGCGTCAACGGCGAACAGTTGTTCCTTTCGGTATCGGTTCCTACCGAACGCATTCGTCTTGTCATGCTGCCAGCGGTCCCGGAGGGGTGGACTGTCGGCGTCGGGGACCGCGAGGGAAAATATGTCGCCAGATCCAAAATGCATGACCAGGTCACCGGCAGGCCCGGTTTGCCCGAATACATAGCCAAGGTCGTGGGCCGCGCCGGTACCTTCCAATCTCGGAGTTTCGATGGGAACAAATTGCTCGCTGGATACTACCGCTCGCCCTATTCTGGCTGGTTCTACACCGCCAACATTCCTCTACGCCAGCTCCATGCGCCGCTCTGGTGGTCCTTCGTGCAGATTGGAGCGATCGGTCTTTCAGCACTGCTTTTCTCGCTCGCTCTGGCCTACTTCGTCGGCCGCAGGTTTACCAAGGCCACCGCAGATCTCGTCGGACGAGCCCATGCGCTCGGCAGCGGCCGGGCCGTGCAGCCGGTCCTTACCTCGGTCGCAGAATTCGACACGATTGGGCAGGCCATGATCATGGCAGAGCATGCAATTGCGGAGCGCACGCGCGAGTTGGAAACGGTTTTAGAGACGGTTCCCGCTGCAGTCTGGTTTACCTATGACCCACAGGCGCGCCAGGTCATCCGCAACCGGTTTGCTGCGGAACTCATGGGACTGTCGCCTCAGGATCACAGGCCATTCGGAAAACCGGATCTGGTGATCGATACTCTCGCTTACAAAAACGGCCAAACCATCAGCCGGGAGGACCGCCCGCTTAGTAGAGCGATGCGAGGCGAGGAGACCACCAACGAGGAATTTGCATACACCCTCCCATCCGGGGCGCAGCGATATTTGCTGTCCAGCGCGCGGCCCATCCGCAGCGAGGACGGCACGGTCGTGGGCGCTGTGCAGATCAGTCTGGACATATCGGACCGCAAACGAGCGGAGGAACAGCGCCAGTTGCTCGTCAATGAACTAAACCACAGGGTCAAGAACACCCTAGCCGTGGTTCAGGCCATAGCTGCCCAAACCATGCGCAGCGCCAGCAGCCTGGCACAGGCGGGTCAGGCGCTTTCAAACCGACTTGTGTCTCTGGCCAAAGCGCACGACATCTTGACCCGCGAGAACTGGAGCGGCGCCAGCCTAAGCGCTCTGATTGCCGCCGTCGTTGAGCCGCATGCATCCCTCGATCGCTTCGAGCTCAGCGGCGAACAAGTCTGGCTTCCACCGGATACCACGCTCTCCTTCTCCTTGGCGCTTCATGAACTGACGACAAACGCGATCAAGTACGGCGCACTCTCCAATTCAACGGGATCGATCGCGATCAATTGGAAGCTGGAAAACGCTGAAGGCGACCGGCTTCTTCAGCTCGATTGGCGTGAGAATGGCGGTCCACCTGTCAGCCCTGGCAAGAGTGGATTTGGTACGCAGCTGCTCCAACGGGTTTTTGATGGAAAAAACGCTGGTGGAGCGAAGATCAGCTACGATTCGACTGGTCTGCGTTGCACGTTCCGAGTGAACTTGAGCGAGGAAAGATAGCGTCGTCCCACATATTCACGGAACAACTTCCGGTCAGGCCTTGGCTCCACTGGGCTATGCGCAAGGATGGGTAGTGGTGCGGTTCTAGTCGTTGAAGACGAAAAATGATTTTGATCAATCTGGAGGCCGCGCTTGAAGAAGCGGGCCTCGAGGCCGTTGGGGCAAATAACCATCTGCTACGGGCGGGGGCAAAACCCCGTCGACGCCTCCTGCGGGTTACGTGCGGGCTTCTTGCTCCATCTCTTTCATGTCCTCAAAGCGATCCGCAATCCGCGGATGGAGCCGACCACCATCCGCGGCGCCGATGGCAACAACAATCTCATCCGCGGCTGGCCCGTCGGCAATCTGGAAATTGGCAGTGATGAAATGCGAGCGGCGTCCGTTCTCGCTCTTGTGCATCATCGGCAGCGACAGCAGGGCTCCCGGCGCATTGCGCGTGTTGCAGAATTCGAGATAGGTCGTGCCCCCGACAGCATCGCGAAAGACATTGCCGAACCGCAGCGTGTGGATCATAGCCGAGGCATGCTCGATCTCGCCGGCCACACCTACGGCCGCGGCCTTGCCGTAGCTCTCTATGCGCTCTGCGGGCATAAGCTCGACGAGGCGGCGCGTAAGCTCATGGCCGAGCCGGGGCGCTATGGCCAGGATCTCGGGCCGCAGGTTCTCGACGAAGCCGCGCCCGGCCCACGGATTACCCAGGACGGCGGCGACCACGATCGACGTTACCGGCCTGGCGCCGGCCTTGCCGCCCTCGATGTGCACTTCCTCGATGAAGGTGCAGACTTTTCGCAATTCCATGATTTCAGCCCCGATGGTGGAAGCTCAGCCTAGTGAGGCTCACGGGGCAGGTATTCCTCCGGTTCGTAGGAAGAATCGGCGTGCACCCCGCTTGGAAGCGGTGTAGCGTTGCCGTATCCGCGACGGCTAAATCGACCCTTCGCGAGGCGGAATACCGGGCGTGAACCACGAATCGCAAATTCTCTCTTTGCGGGACGCTGCCAGCCTCATCAATTCGGGTGGCGATCTCCAATCGGTGCTGCGCGACCTCGTGCTGGCCGCCTGCCGCCATGCCAAGTGGACGCTCGGCTCAATCATGAGCATCGATGCTCCGCATGGCCATGCCTATGTCATCGTGCGCCACGATCCGACGCTCATCCAGCGCACCTTGCCGGACCGTTGGGAACTCGCCACCAGTCCTTCTATCGTCGCGCTCAACCGCAACGAGCCCGTCTATATCAGGGACGCTCGGGTGTCCGAGGAGTTTCCGGGCTATCGCCGGGAGGCGTTCGAGCGCGACTACCGCAGCGTGCTTGTCATGCCGATGAATTGCTTCGACGAGGACGGCCGGCCGATGGTGCTGACCGTCGTCTCGCGCGAGATCACCGAGGTGAGCGCCGAGGATATTGCTTTCATAGGCATGATCGTCCATCTGGGCGAGATCGCGGTGGAGAAGCAGCACCGCCTGCGCCAGGAAAAGCTGGCCGGCGAGCGCCTGCAGCGGGTCCTGGCTGCGCACACCTCGCTTCTGCAGCAGGCCTTGTCGGAAGGATCGGTGGCCGGGCTCGCTGACAAGGTTGGCCAGCTTTTGCCATATCCCGTCGTGGTTATTGATTTTCACGCCAATCTGGTCGTGGCGGGCCGCTCGCCGAGCGAGGTGCATTTCGATGCCGCGGCCTGGCAACAAGCCGTCGCCGGCGTGCTGAGCCGGCAGATCATCAAGGTCGCTCGCGGCGCCTTGGCAGCGCGTCAGAACGAGACGCTGTTCGTCGACGACGGCAAACACCGGCTAAGGTTTTCCGTACACCTCGAGCCGCTGACCATCGACGATGAAGTGGTTGGCGCGTTGATGATTTTTCCGACGCCGCAGCAATCCGGCCAGCTCGACCAGATGCTGCTGGACAGCGCCAAATTCGCGCTCAGCGTGCAGATGCTGCGCAGCTTCGTGCGCTTCCGCTTCGAGACCAGGTCGCTGACCGAGCTCTTCCTGGAAGTCGTCGAGCGCCGCTGGCGCGACGAGACCGATATCGTCAATCGCGCCCGTCGATTGGGGGTCAACCTGACCACGCCGCAAAAACTGATCGTCATCGACCATGCCGACAATGCCAAGGAGGGCGGGGGCGGTCTTGCCGGTCCACACCATGTATTGGTCCGGCTTCTGGAACAGGCAGGCGTGGCGGGCACGGTCATTGCCATCGAAGGCGGGCTTGTCTGTCTGGTTGCGGACGATGCCGGGCGGGATATCCGTCTCGGGAAGCTGCCGAACAAAATCGCCGCAGAGCTTGGCCACTATTTCCACGGTGAGCCGGCGGTGCTGGTTTCCGAGACGTGCAGCGTGCTGACCGACTACCCGACCGCGTGGGAACGCTGCCGCCGGATGATCCAGATCGGCCGCTCCTTCGGACGCACCGGCGTCCTGGCCGGCCAGGATTTTGGTCCGCTGCCGATGCTGGTCGCCGCAGCCGATGTGCCAGATGTGCGCAACTTCGTCGACAGAAGCGTCGGCGCGCTGATCGCGCATGACCGTGAGCACGGCACGCCCTATCTGGACACGCTGTTTGCCTATCTGCGCGAAGGCTGCCGCAGTCAGGCCTGCGCCGACGCCATTGGGCTTCATGTCACCACCTTGCGCTATCGCCTGTCGCGCATAGAGGAATTGTTTGGAATCAAGCTCGACACGCCTGAACAGCGTTTCGCGGTCGAGCTGGCAATCCGTCTCAGCGGCATCATAGACAGCCGCGTGGCGACCGCCTGATAGGACCGTCGGTCCCACCATTGCTGCAGCCAGGTCACATCGCGCTTCCGATTGCTCGGATGGGCAGCAGCGCGCCGCGAACTCTTTCCTACAGATCGGAGGAAGAACGGGCGCCGGCTCCTGCCTAGCTTCCATCCAACGATGTGGAGGAAAGCGATGGCGAACGCAGTGGCACAAAGGACGATCGACCCGATCGCCCTGCGTCGTGCCTTCGGGACCTTCGTCACCGGTGTCACCGTCATCACCACGCGCGACAGCGACGGCAATCCGCGCGGCATGACCGCTAATTCCTTCACCTCCGTCTCGCTCGACCCGCCGCTGCTTCTGGTCTGCGTCGGCAAGTCGGCGGCGAGCTTTCCGGCCTTCAACGAAGCGCAGTCCTTCGCGGTCAATTTCCTGCACGAGGGGCAGGCCGATGTTTCGTCGGTGTTCGCCTCGAAGGTGGCGGACAAGTTCCAGTCGGTCAATCACGACCGCGCCCATACCGGCGCGCCGATCCTCACCGACAGCCTGACCTGGTTCGACTGCACCGTTCACAACCGCATCGAGGCCGGCGACCACGTTATCCTGATCGGCCGGGTGCAGGCCTTCGGCACCAGCCCGTCGGCGCCGCTCGGCTTTTGCCGCGGCCGCTACGCCAGCGTGAAGGATCCGCTGCCGACCGGCTGGCTCGCCTCGCAGGACATGATCATCGGCTATCTGGTCGAAGCGGGGAACCGCATCCTGCTGCGCAGCGACGGCAAGGGCGGCTTTGTCCTACCGACAGCGCGGCGGCGCAAGGCGGACAGCAGACTGGTGCTGGACGGGGGCGAGGCGCTGAGCCTCGTCCCTGAAAACACCTTCCTCTATTCAGTGTTCGACGTCGCCGACAGCGATCCGGGCTACCTGATCTACCGCGCCGAACTCAGCCGCGAGAGTGCTGGAGCCGCGCTGCCGGACGGCCATGCCTTCTTTGCCGTCGACGCGCTGCCCTACGAGCAGATCGCTACCCATGAGCTGCGCGCCATGCTGCGCCGCTATGCGCGCGAGCGGCAGGACAAGCGCTTCGGCATCTACATGGACACCGGCGACGGCGGACGCGTCGCTATGATCGACGGGCAGTCGCAATCATGGACGCAGGCCGCGTCCGAATGACGATCCACGCAGGACAGACAGCATGAAAACGACGGTCGCATCGCTCGAAGGCTCGCGCCAGGAACTGTTCATCAACGGCGCGTTCGTGGCGCCGACAAGCGGGCAATATATCGACAGTTTCGACCCGACCACCGGCAGGCCCTGGTACCGGTTTGCCGAGGCCGGCGCCGAGGATGTCGGCGCGGCTGTCGAGGCTGCGCGCGCGGCCTTCGCCGATCCGGCCTGGCGGCGCATGACCCAGACCGATCGCGGCAAGCTGGTGAGCCGGTTGGCAGAACTGGTCCGGGAGAACGCCGACGAGCTGGCGCTGATCGAGACGCGCGACAATGGCAAGCTGCTCAAGGAAATGCGCGCGCAGATGCGCGCCATGCCCGACAGCTACACCTACTTCGCCGGTATGGCCGACAAGCTGCTCGGCGACACGATCCCCGTCAACAAACTCGACATGCTGAACTTCAACTTGCGCGAGCCCATCGGGGTCGTCGGCATGATCACGCCCTGGAATTCTCCGCTGATGCTGCTCACCGGCACGCTGGCGCCGTGCCTGGCGCTGGGCAACACGGTGGTCGTCAAGCCGTCGGAGCATGCTTCGGCCTCGACGCTGGCGCTGGCGGAGTTGATCATGGAGGCCGGCTTCCCCGCCGGCGTCGTCAATGTCGTCACCGGTACGGGTGCTGCTGCGGGCGATGCGCTGACCCGCCATCCAGGCATCGCCAAATTCGTCTTCACCGGCTCGACCGGAACCGGGCGGCGCATCGCCGCCAATGCCGCGCAGAACCTCGTTCCCTGCTCGATGGAGCTTGGCGGCAAATCCCCTCACGTTGTGTTCGGCGACGTCGATATCGAGCATGCCGTGAACGGCGTTGTGTCCGGTGTCTTCGCGGCCGCGGGCCAGACATGCGTCGCCGGCTCGCGTTGCTTCGTTGAGGCAAGCGCCTATGAGCATTTCCTAGAGGCGCTGGTCGAGCGCACGAGGCGGGTGCGGGTCGGGCTGCCTATGCGGGAGGACACCGATATCGGCCCGCTGGCGCTGGCTGAGCAGCTCGCGAAGGTGGAAACCTATGTCGCTTCTGGTGTGCGCCAGGGCGCGCGGATCGCGGCCGGCGGCCGGCGGCCGCAGGCGGACGAGCTGGCTGGCGGCTGGTATTTCGAGCCGACTGTGATGACCGATGCCGCCAACGGCATGGAGTTCATGCAGGAGGAGCTGTTCGGTCCCGTCGTCGGCGTCATCCCGTTCTCGTCCGAGGACGAGATGATCCGGCTCGCCAATGACACACGCTACGGACTCGCCTCAGGAATCTGGACCCGCGACATCAACCGCGCGCTGCGCTTCGCGAAGAACGTCGAGGCCGGCACGGTGTGGATAAACACCTATCGCGCCTCCTCCTTCATGTCCGCCAATGGCGGCTTCAAGGAGAGCGGCTACGGGCGGCGCGGCGGCTTTGACGCCATGGAGGAGTTCTCGCGGCTCAAAAACGTCGTCATCGACTATTCGGGCGCCATGCAGGACCCGTTCGTCATCCGCCTTCGCTGATCAAGAACCCGACGCAACGACCGGGAGACCGACATGAGATTCGCCGTATCGCTGACCATGGAACGCTTCTCGCCCGACATCCCGATGGCGAGGGTGAAGAGCAATCTGCTCGAGCTCGCGCGCATGGCCGACGAGGGCGGGTTCGAGACACTGTGGACGGCGGAGCACCACACCATCGAATGCACAATCTCGCCCAACCCGCTGATGACGCTGACTTGGCTTGCGCAGCACACCGAGCAAATAAGGCTAGGCACGTCGACGCTGGTCGCGCCCTATTGGAGCCCGATCCGGCTGGCGGGGGAGGCAGCGCTCTGCGATCACCTGACCGGTGGGCGGCTGGAGTTCGGCATCGCGCGCGGTTCCTATCAGTATGAGTTCGACCGCATGGCCGGCGGCATGCCGCAGCAGGAAGGCGTCGCCTATCTGAAGGAGCTGGTGCCGGCAGTGAAGAGACTGTGGGCAGGGGACTATGCCCATGAGGGGCACTATTGGAGGTTTCCTCTGGCTGCCGGCGTGCCGAAGCCGCTGCAGATGCCGCACCCGCCGATCTGGGTGGCCGCGCGCGACCCTGGCACCTTTGACTGGGCGGTCGGCATAGGCGCTTCGATCCTGTCGACGCCTTTGTCGGCCCCACCCGCCGAGATCGCCGTGCTCGGCGAGAAATTCCGCAAGGCCGTCGCCGATCATCCGGAGGTGCCGCGGCCGCGCCTGATGATGCAGCGGCGGACCTGCGTCTATGATCGGGAGCAGGATTGGGAGGTCGCGGTCGGCCATGCGATCGACTACGGCCGCGCCTTCGAGAACCTGTTCCAGAATATCGGCACCGTGCACAATGGCTTTCCCGAGGCGGTGCCCTACGAAAGCGTGAAGGGCAAGGACAACTACGACCCGCAAAACATCCGCCGCAACCTCATGTTCGGTACGCCGGACGAGGTGATCGAAAAGCTGCTCGACTATGAGGCCGCGGGTGTCGACCAGTACTGCCTCGGCCTGACCTTTAATCTGCCGTTCGAGCTGCAGAAGAAGACGATCAAACTTTGGATTGACGAGGTGATGCCGGTCTTTGCCGCGCGCGAGCGCGACAGGGCGCGCCAGGCGGCGAGGGCATGATGATGGCACGTTGCGGCCAACTCGATGTCGAAGGCGTGCTGCTCAACTGGCGCCTGGATGGCCAAGGTGGCATGCCGCTGGTCTGCATCCACGGCGTCGGCTCCTATCTCGAAGCTTGGAACGGGGTGGCCGATCGGCTGAAGGATCGCTTCGCCGTCCTTAGCTTCGATTTGCGTGGCCATGGCCGCTCCAGCCGGGTCAAGGGTCGTTACGAGATCGACGATTTCGTCGGCGAAACGCTGGCGCTGGCCGATCATCTCGGGTTTTCCACCTTCCATCTGGCCGGCTTTTCCCTGGGCGGCCTGATCGCGCAGCGCCTTGCGCTGACGAATGCCGAGCGGCTGCAGAAACTGGTGCTGTTGTCGACGGTTGCTGGCCGCACCCTGGAGGAGCGAAATGCGGTGCGCGGCCGGCTGGCCGCGCTAATGGCAAGCGATGCCTCGGCGCATCACGCAGCCTCCCTGTCGCGCTGGCTGACGGAGGATTTTCTGGAGAGAAACCCTGAGATTATCGCGGAGCTGCGCCGGCGCGACGCCGAGAACGACCGTGATTGCTACGCCGCCGCCTACCGGGTTCTCGCCGAAACCGATTTCGGCGGCATTCTCGACCGCATCACTTGTCCAACGCTGATCGTGACCGGTGAGGCCGACCAGGGGTCCAGCCCGCGCATGGCGCGGCTGATGCACGAACAGATACAAGACTCCGAGCTCGCCATCCTGCCCGGGCTTCGCCACTCGATCCTGATCGAGGCGCCGGCGCTTGTCGCTGAAACGATGGCCGGCTTCCTGCTCAGCGCGGGCCGCGGGAGAGGAGCCGTCGCGCATGGGTAGCGAGCGGGAAGGGCCGGCTTGCCAAGCGGCACCTGGCCGAAAACAACCCGAAGCTTTCCGCGTGAGCGAGGGAATGACGACGGCAAATATCCCGCGCAGGAACGGAAGACCGGACCGGCCAGGGCACCGCTTAATGCCGCCAGCCCCCAGCAGGACGCCGACCTCGTCGCCAAGGAATTGCGAGATCATGACCGGCTGAATGGCCATGACCGCATGGGACTGAACAAACAACAAGGGAACAGACGAAAATGACATTCTGGAGCAGACGACAGCTGACGATGGCCGCACTCGCGCTTGCGCTTGGTGCCTATCCCGCCCATACCGGCGCGGTGCTCGACCGGGTGACCGCCGCGGGCACGCTCAAGGTGGCGACCGACGCCAATTGGGCGCCGCAATCCTTCATGAACGCCAACAACGAGCTGGACGGCTTCGACGTGGATGTCGCCAAGGAAATCGGCAAGCGTCTCGGCGTCAAGGTCGAGTTCGTCACGCCCGGCTGGGACATCATCACTGCGGGCAACTGGGCTGGCCGCTGGGACATGCATGTCGGCTCGATGACGCCGACCAAGAAGCGGGCCGAGATTTTCGATTTTCCGGCGGTGTACTATTACACGCCGGCGGCGGTCGCGGTGCACAAGGACAGCAAGGCTAAGGCGCTCGCCGATCTCGACGGTAAGGTGGTCGGCGCTACCAGCACCTCTACCTTCGAAGCCTATGCCAAGAAGGACCTGACGCTCGACGCCGCCGGGGCGCCGCCATTCGAATACAAGCTCAATCCGAAGGAAGTCCATTCCTATGAGAATTCCACGACGGCCTTCGACGACCTTCGCCTCGGCGACGGTGTGCGCCTGGACGCGGTGGTGTCGTCGCTGCCGTCGATCCTGGATGCCATAAAGGCAGGTTATCCGATCAAGCAGTTGGGCGAACCGGTGTTCTACGAGCCGCTGGCCATCGCCATCGAGCATGGCGATTCGGAACTGTCGGCCAAGATCGCCGACGCCGTGAAGGCGATGAAGGCCGACGGCACGCTGAGCAAGCTCTCGGAGAAATGGTACGGCCAGGACTACTCTAAGACGAACTAATCTGTCCAAGGCGGCCTGCCATCTTGCAGGCCGCCGAACCGCCGGTGCTCAAAAATGCTCTACCCGGATACCGTCGAGGCCGAAGTCCTCGTTCACAAGCCCTGGTTCGTGGCGACGATGTTCGGCGTCGTCCTGCTGGTCTTCATGGCGTTCAACATGTCCGGCACCGGATTCGCCGAACTCCTGCGCCCGGTTATCGGCGAGCCGTCAACGAGCGGCCTCTACGGGCGCTTTGCCGTAGGTTTCGCCATCGCGGTGATCTTCACGCTGAACGTCGTCCTGATCGGCTTCGCACCGCTCAAGCTGCAGATCGGCATCGTATGGTTGGAGCTGCTGCTTCTGTTCATCGCCTTCTTCCAGACATTCCACCTCAGCCTGCCTTTCATCCGCGAGAAGCTGCCATTCCTGATCAGCCAGGGCGTCGTCACCACGCTTTATGTCTCGGCTATCTCCATCGTCATCGCTTCGGTCATCGCGGTGGCGGGCGCGGTCGCGAAGCTCTCCAACAACGGATTCGCTTATGCCATCGCCAGCTTCTACACCTCGTTCTTCCGGGGCCTGCCGCTGTTGATGCAGGTTTATCTGATCTATCTCGGGCTGCCGCAGCTCGGCTTTGTCATCAATGCCGTGCCGGCCGGCATCCTGGCGCTGTCGCTGTGTTACGGCGCCTACATGACCGAGATCTTCCGCTCCGGCATTCAGAGCATCGATCGCGGCCAGTGGGAGGCCTCGCGCTCCATGGGGTTCGGCTTTACCCTGACCATGCGCCGCATCATCCTGCCGCAGGCATTGCCGGTCATCATTCCGCCGACCGGTAACCAGTTCATCTCGATGCTGAAGGATTCCTCGCTGGTCTCCGTCATCGGTGTGTGGGAGCTGATGTTCCTGGCGCGCACGCTCGGACAGAAGACCTTCCAGCATATGGAAATGCTGATCTCGGCTGCCGTCATCTACTGGGTGCTGTCGATCTGCCTCGAGCTGATCCAGTCCCGCATCGAACGGCACTATGCCAGGAGCAAGGTGCGATGAGCGCTCAGGTTATCATTAAGGCCCGAGCCGTTTCCAAATGGTACGGCCAGTTCCATGCGCTGAAGGATATCAACCTGACGGTCCGCAAGGGCGAACGCATCGTCATCTGCGGGCCTTCCGGTTCGGGCAAGTCGACGCTGATCCGCTGCTTCAACCGCCTCGAGGCGCATCAGGAGGGCGAGATCGTCGTCAACGGCGTCGCGCTGCATGGCAGGATGAGCAATATCGCCGCGGTGCGCTCCAACATTGGCATGGTCTTTCAGCATTTCAATTTGTTTCCTCATATGACGGTACTGATGAACTGTATGGCCGGACCGATGTGGGTCAAAGGTGTCTCGGCCACGGAAGCGCGCAAGACCGCCCTCCAGTTCCTGGAGCGGGTCCGGATTCCCGAGCAGGCCAACAAGTTCCCTGTCCAGCTTTCCGGCGGCCAGCAGCAACGCGTGGCTATCGCCCGCAGCCTGTGCATGAAGCCCGATGTCATGCTGTTCGACGAGCCGACCTCCGCGCTCGACCCGGAAATGGTCTCCGAGGTGCTGGAGACGATGACGGAGCTGGCGCGCGATGGCATGACGATGGTGTGCGTGACGCATGAAATGGGGTTTGCCCGCGCCGTGGCCGACCGCGTCATTTTCATGGACGCCGGACAGATCGTAGAGGAGGGCACGCCTGACACCTTTTTCGGTAACCCGCGCCACGATCGAACGAAGTTGTTTCTGAGCCAGATCTTGAAGCATTAGACGATCCAGCAGAAAGCCGGCCCGTGGTCGCAAGAAGCCTCCTGCCATCGTCGCGGGCGTTCGGCGCCGCCGTCGGTTGATCCCCATCAACGCCGAACAGCCTTGGACGCCCATCGGCTCTGTCAGGAAGCTTTTTCACGGGGACAACCCCTCCGTCACCCTTTGAAAGCGAACCGAAACACGGCGGCGTCGGCCTCATCGGTAACTCGCACCCACTCCATTTCTTCGCGCCTTTGTTGGACCTCGCGGCCAGTTCCAATTTTGGCGGCATCCAGTGGTGTCTCGGCTATGACCATTTGACTTCCTGTCACCGCTTCACCGGCCATAGTCTCCACCACAAAGCTTTTCATATACTGCGCTCCCGTCGGTCATCGACCAACGATGATCGCGAAGCCTTGTTCCGGGCTCTCAGGCAGTATGCGCCCGGCGCGCCGCGGTAGGTGAATAGTCGGTTACTACGACAGGTGATCGACTGCGGAGTTCGGCGCTCCAGTGCTTCAAGTGGTGCCCGTGATTCCAGGAACGCTGATGCCGCAGAAGGCAATCAGGCGCGCTCATATGACGGACGAACGAACTGCGCCATTGCTGATGTAGAGCGCCGCGCCAGCCTCAAGTGACCTCTGCATCCTGTTTACGAAAAGGTGCCCTTGGCGTCAGCACATCGCCGTTGGTCGGCGGCTGCCTATTCTGGGAAAGTTATGGAGGTCAAGGTCCGTCCGGAGTCGATGGGCGAACGGTCAACGCCTACGGTTCTTCATTTCGTTTGCCTTGACCCGATCCATAACTGTCCGCAAGTGCTCGGGTAGCCATCCTTCCGAGCGAAAAATCGGGAGCGCGCGCAAGCGGTGCCGCATTTAGCTTGTGGACTGCTCTCGCACAACGCGTGCAACCTGTTCCGAGCGCTTGCTTCGGTGCATGGTTTCCGGGGCAGAACTTGGCGCTATCTGAAGGTTCTCGACTGTGTGCAGACTGCGAGAAAAACGGCCTGAACTCAGGACCATCGGATAGCCTTACTTGCTAATAGTGAGTTCAACCCGAAGATACTTGCCTTCGGGAGTCTTCCTCGGCCGTCCCCTGCGACTTTCGTAAGAGCCCGCAGCCAAGGGAGCGTGCTGCGGGCTCCTGTCGGCTTGATGCAAGCCCGACCGCGACGACAACTGCCTGGCCATCAGACGCGTCGCCGCCTGCAAACCACTGCTTGGCTCAAAGGTTCCAGGCGACAAAGGTCCCGCCGACGGAAGCCGACGGGCCCGTCACTTTCCTACTTAGGGGGGGGTAAACTATGGGCCCGGAGATGTCCGTGACGATCATGGTGCGCAGCGCATGCGAGCTTGGGAACATCAGCGTGATTTCCGGGTTCGGCGCCCGCCACTCGGAGTAAAACTATCATGGCCGAGGCCGCCGTAAGGAATTTCAACATCAATTTCGGCCCGCAGCATCCGGCGGCGCACGGTGTGCTTCGTCTTGTGCTCGAGCTCGACGGCGAGGTGGTCGAGCGCGTCGACCCTCACATAGGCCTGCTCCACCGCGGCACCGAGAAGCTCATTGAATACAAGACCTATCTCCAAGCCCTGCCTTACTTCGACCGCCTCGATTATGTGGCGCCGATGTGCCAGGAGCATGCCTGGTGCCTGGCAATCGAAAAACTCACGGGTTTGACCGTGCCGCGGCGCGGGCAATTGATACGTGTTCTCTACAGTGAGATATCGCGCATCCTTTCCCACCTTCTGAACGTCACCACACAGGCGCTGGATATCGGTGCGCTGACGCCACCCCTGTGGGGCTTCATAGAGCGCGAGAAGCTGATGGTTTTCTACGAGCGGGCCTCAGGCTCTCGCATGCACGCCGCCTATTTCCGACCCGGCGGAGTCCACCAGGACCTGCCGCCGGATCTCGTAGAGGATATCGGCAAGTGGATCGATCCGTTTCTGAAGTCCCTTGCTGACCTCGATCGGCTGCTTACCGACAACCGAATCTTCAAGCTTCGCAACGTCGACATCGGCCAGATCTCTGAGACTGACGCTTGGGGGTGGGGCTTCTCAGGCGTGATGGTGCGCGGCTCAGGCGCCGCGTGGGATTTGCGCAAGGCGCAACCCTATGAATGCTACTCGGAAATGGACTTCGACATTCCGGTGGGCAAGAATGGCGACTGCTACGACCGTTATCTCGTGCGCATGGAAGAGATGCGTCAGTCGGCCAAAATCATGCGCCAATGTGTCGATCTGCTGGTGAAGGAAGGCCCCGGGCCAATCTCCAATCCGGACGGAAAGATCGTGCCGCCCAATCGTGCCGCGATGAAGCGCTCGATGGAAGCGCTGATCCATCATTTCAAACTCTACACGGAAGGTTTTCGCGTGCCCGCCGGGGAGGTCTATGCAGCGGTCGAAGCGCCCAAAGGCGAGTTCGGCGTTTATCTGGTCGCGGACGGGACCAATAAGCCTTACCGTTGCAAGCTGCGGGCGCCGAGCTTCGCGCACCTGCAGGCGATGGATCTGCTCTGCCGCGGTCACCTGCTTGCGGATGTCACAGCTGTCCTCGGATCTATCGACATCGTGCTGGGAGACGTCGACAGATAGGCTGCGCGGCTGCCGGCCATTGAAGTGAGACACTGCAGCATTAGTCGGCGTAGCTGGCTCCGCTCTCCTCTTCTGCCACAGCCTCATCCAATACTGATTGTTGGGTTCGGCCCGCAGAAGCCTGAAGGGGGCCTCCGGACATCATGGTGGCCTTCGCCAGCAGGACGCGGTTATGTCTGCTCGCCCGTGCCCGGCAGTATCATTCACACCGGACGATGACCTCGGCCTGATAACTGCCCGCCGGGAAGATACCGGGGGATTTCGTGGCGGTCAGATCGACCTGGATCGTATGGGTCCCGTTGGTCAGCTTTTGCGGCGAGCTGCCCGGAATGTCCACGCCTGAGCCGTCGAGCCGGAAGACGGTGGCGAAAGTGACGTCGGTGTCGCCGCCGCTCGGCGCCGAGCTGAAGGCGATCGGCGCCGGTGCGGATACGGAATAGCAGTCCAACAGGTTGAGGACCGTGCACAGAAGCGAGCTTGCGGTGATGGTGGCACCGGCGCTCGATCCGCCCGCCTGCTTGGAGCCGAAGATGTTGATTGCGGGGTTCGGTTTCATCGTTCCCGATGCGCCGATCATGATCGTGCAGGTGCCGACGATCGCCGCCTGCGCCGGGAGGCAGAGACCGGCAACTGCTGCCAGCGCCAACAGCGCAGGGCTATTTCCGCTTCTTTTTCTTTTCACTGCCGGTCGTGCCTCTGATGGTCCAGCCTTCGTTGGCCCATGCCTCTGATTTGACTTGGGCAGCGCTGGCTTGGACAGAGCTGACGTGGCCCGCGCTGGCTTGCGGTGCGGCGCCCTGGGGCGGGGAAGCGGCCACACTCCCCGTCGTCTGGCCGTCGGCGCCGACGCCCATTTTGAGGAGCTTCAATTCAAGCTGCAGGCGCTCGACTTCCAGCTCATAGAGGCGGCTGCAATCGACGCGTTTCGGCGTCCGCCCGATCGGAATCACCACGCGGCCATAAGTGGCGATGTCGCCGTTGGCCTGGTTGCTGTTGTTGTTGCCGCGGATGACGCCGAGGTCGAGATAGGCGCCGCTGCCGGAAACGGCCGAGCGGCAGGTCGTGCCGTCGCTGGCATGAACCTCGTCCTGGCCCTGGGGCAAGCTGACGCCGGGCAGGCTGAAACCGGTCTGGTTCTGGTTGAGGTTCAGGATATCCTCGGCAAGCCCCTGACTGACGACAGCCAGGGCGGGCAGCAAGGACAAGGTCAGAACCTGCGATGCCCGAAGAACTTTCCGCATATCTGTGCCCTTATTTGGGTCTGCTCGCTTGGAAAGGGGATACTCTCGGCACAGATACGCACCTTACGCTCGTTCGCGCCGTCGAACGGCACGACCACCAGGACAGGGCGCGACGCCTGGCCGGCAAGAAGGAAGGCGGCCGGCGTGATCCTCGCCGCGACGGGCTGGAAATCCTGGTCGTAGACATGGACCTCGACGCGGATGCGCTGGTTGTACGGGTTGCCTGGAAAGACGCGGACGGCGAAAGCATCTGTGAAGGATCGCACCTCGCCCCGCATAGGCGTCATCGACTGGCCGGTCGCCGCGACTGGAGACAGCGCGGCGATCAGGCCTGCCGCCAGAATTGCAATTCTTCTCAAGGACCGCTCCTTTCGCGTAAGGGCTATTCGCAGCGCAGCGTCACCGTTGCCTGGTAGTTGCCGGCGGAGAACCGGTTCGTGCCACTCTTGGTGCCGGCGAGATTGACCGCCACCGTCGATGTGCCCGGCACAGTCAGCGCGGTCGCGGTGCCGGTTTCGGCAATCGTCTGCGCGCCCGAAGTGGCGAAGGTGGGCGTCCATGTCGTTGCCGTCGTGTCCGATGCCGGCACGGTCGTCGTGGTCACAGGGTCCACGCTGAGCGTGACGCCGCCTGTCGTATCGACCTGAGCGCTACCTGCCGAGCCGCCGGCGTTGTGCGAGCTCAGCGACTGAAGATTGCTGCTCACGGTCATCGTGCCGTTGGAGTTGATCGTGATGGTGCAGGTCGCGGTGACCGTGCCGTTGAACAGCACGTTTCCGGTGGCGGCCGACGCCGTCTGGCCGGCGCAGGCGGCCAGCAGACTCGCAACCGTGGCGGCACGAACGAACTTCATTGAGCCCCTCTTTCGAGCCGTATGATGCGGCTCAAGTCGGGTTATCTTTCATTTGTCGTGGTTAATTTAGCGTTAACTGAAACAATATCAGAGAGCAACTTGAAAGAAACCGACGATAACCACAGGTTGTCGCCGGTTGCATGCCAGAGATAAACCGATCCGTTCGTTTGATTTATATCAATTTATATTTGCATATACGGTTTTTCGAATTGGCGGGCCAAAAAATCGATTGTTTCGTGATGCCACTCCCTGCTTCCCGGCCGAGGATGGCGCGTTTGCGTGTCAGGCCACTCGCCGACAGGCTCTCGACGCGGCGGATTATTGGAACTCAACAAACGTGGCGCATTTCGGAGAAGCCAGCCCGAGAACTGATCGAGTTGATCGGCACCGAGGGGCATGACTTGTGAAGCGCACTTCCTAAAGGCGGGCACTGCGCGACCTAGAGATCTGTCCCTTGCTGGGCGTTGCGAGCCAGAAATGAGCAGCTCTTGAAATGCCGGCAATGCTGACGCCATATTGCGTCATATTTCCTGGCAGCGCATGGAGGTGCTGCAATGGGCCTGGCACGATATGCGGATGACGGGTTGTTCGCACCCAAGAAGATTGCAGACGCTTTCCGCACCACGAGCGAGGAGATTGCGCGCACCGCTGGTCTGGGCAAAGACGCGGTCCAGCGGCGGGAGCGGGTGCGCTCAGACAAGACGCAGCGTCGCCTGCGCGAAATGGTGGAAATCGTGAACAAGGTCGAGCCGCGATTTGGCTCCGCGCTCATGGCCTATGCCTGGTATCGGTCCGAGCCGCTGCCGGGATTTTCGGGACAGACCGCGATGCAGCTCGTTCGAGAGGGCCGCGCCAGTGAGGTCCTCGACTTCATCGACGCGGTCGATGCGGGGATTTACGCCTGACGGTTGCCGCCATCACCTATTCGGGCCGGCTCTACCGCGCCCTCAATCCGGTGTATGCCCGCCAGCCTATGTCGGGACGGGGTGCGGAGCTCTATGGAGGGCGTTTCAGCCCGAAAGGCATGCCGGCGCTCTATGCGTCGACCTCTGTCCTGACGGCTTTGCGCGAAGCCAACCAAGTTGGCGACCTGCAGCCGACGACGCTGGTCGCTTATCGTGCCGAGATCGAGGCCGTCTTCGATGCGCGCGACGCCACTGCTCTTGCAGCAATGGGTCTCGACGCGATGGCCCTCGCTGATCCGACATGGCGCGATCAGATGAGAGACTATGGCGAGGCGCATACGCAACGATTTGCCCGCGCGCTGGTCGCGCAAGGCTACAGTGGCCTGCTCGTGCCGAGCTTCGCCAAAGGCGTCGCAATCGGCGACTTCAATCTCGTTCTGTGGCGATGGGGTGAGGTTACCCCATCCAGGCTCGAGCTGATCGACGACGAGCACCGGCTCGGTTGATCAAGCCGGCCGCTGCCCGCCTTGCCGCGTAGCTGAACAGATCCTCCGATCGCGATCCGCAAGCAAACGGTCCAGAAGCTCTTTCTCGATGGCCATGCCATGTTCTCCGTTTCATCATCACGGCCTCACGCACAAGATATCTGGCAGCCCCCCGCCCGCCCGCAGCCGCGCGGGGCCCGAAGCCGGGCGAGCTATGGATGACCAAAAACAGTCTGTCGCAGTTCGGGCTCGACACTCTGCGTCAGGTGTCGAAGCCTGGATGCTTGAGGACTTCGGACTTGTCGAAGGAGAGGCTGCTTGCCCGCGCTATTCCAGCCGAGGCGGTTAACGGCGCAAGGACGATGTCGCTGAGGACCTGGTGCCGTGAGCAGGGGACTGTGGCGGCACGGGCAGGCGTTTAGATCTCGGATAGGTTTTATGGGGTATTCATTTGAAAAAAGCAGCCGGAAGTCATGTCCGAGATATGGCACTCGCTCCTCGCTAACCTTGCCCTGGTCTCCATCCTGGTGGTCGCTTGGGATCTTGTGGCTGACTTTACCGGACGCCTTCCACGGCTGATACAGTCGCTGCTTCTCGGCCTGGTCATGTGCGCCGGCTCGGTCATCTCCATGGCGACGGCTTTGTCCGTCTCAGGTTTCGTCGTCGACCTGCGGGCCGCCTTCATCGGCGCAGCCGCCTTCTTCGGCGGATGGCCGGCTATGCTAATCGCTACCGGCGGCTCGATCGCCTACCGCGTCTATCTTGGCGGGCAGGGCGCCAGCGTAGGGATCATGAGCATCCTGATCACGGCCGTCGTGGGGCTTGCTTGGCACCATGTCGTCGCAGCCCGATCGCGCACCATGCTCGATATACTTGGCCTGGGCGTGACGGTGGCGCTCGCCGGGCTGATCACCCTTGCGGTCATCCCTCAGCAGGTCCTCGCGGGCTTCGTTCAGCAGAGCACGCTTCCATCCCTCCTGTTCCGGTTTCTCGGCACCTTCATTATCGGCGTGCTGCTCGACCGGCAGCAGCGGCGGCGCGATCTCGCAATGTCGAACATGATCTACCGCGCCATGGTCAGCGAGCTGCCGGATTGCCTTAACGTGAAGGATGCCGCCGGCCGCTTCGTGGTTGCAAACCCGGCCACTGCGGAAATGATGCGTGCCGCCTCGGCCGAGGACCTGATCGGCAAAACGGATTTCGATTTCTATCCGAAGGACGTGGCCGAACGCTTCAGGCAGGATGAAATGGGCACGCTGGAGACGGGGCAGACATCGCGCATCGATCAGCCCGCGCTCTTCCCGGACGGCAGCCAGGGCTGGCTCTATACATTGAAGGCTCCCTTCCGCGACGAGACCGGCAAGATCGTCGGCGTCATCACCTACAACCGCGACATCACCGAGCAGAAGAAAAACGCCCAGCTCAAGAACGACTTCATCTCAACCGTCAGCCACGAGCTGCGCACACCGTTGACGTCGATCCGCGGCTCGCTCGGGCTAATCGCGGCGGGCGTTGCGGGCGAATTGCCTCCCAAGGCGGCCAATCTGGTCAACATCGCTCACAACAACAGCGAGAGGCTCGTTCTTCTCATCAACGACATCCTGGACATGGAGAAGATCGAATCTGGCGTCATCAGCTTCAAGATCAAGCAGATGCCCGTGCGCCCGGTTCTGGAGCAGGCCATCGCCGCAAGCTCCAATTACATGGCCGAGAGCAGGATACGCATTGTCCTGGTTGACGACGCGCCGCGCGCCGAGGCCAATATCGACCCGGATCGCCTGCATCAGGTGATGGCGAACCTCCTGTCCAATGCGATAAAGTTTTCCGAGCACGGCGGCACCGTGATGGTGAAGCTGCAGCGCCGTGAGGGCGGCATGCTGCGCATCTCGGTGATCGATCAGGGCGCCGGCATTCCGGAGGAATTCCGCAGCCGCATATTCGGTAAGTTCGAGCAGGCCGACGCGTCCAGCACCCGCAGGAAGGGCGGCACGGGTCTCGGCTTGAGCATCGTCAAAACCATCGTGGAAAAGTTGGGTGGCGCCGTTTCCTTCGAAACGCAGGAAGGCAAGGGAACGTCGTTTCACGTCGACCTTGCCGAAGCGCAGAAGCAGGAGGCGAAACCGGTCATCGTCGAGCGCCGGTCACGCAAACGCGATGGCCGGCTGCGTGTCCTGATCTGCGAGGACGAGCCGGACGTCGCCGCGGTAATCGCCGCGCTTCTCGACGCGGAAGGCTTCTCCAGCGACGTTGCCCCCGACATCGACACCGCCAAGGCTCTCCTCGGCTCCCGCGATTACGTGGCGCTGACGCTCGACATCAAGCTGGCGGGGGAATCCGGCATCAAGCTCTTCCACGACATCAGGGCCTCGCAGGTCAATTCCGACATTTCCGTCATCGTCATCTCCGCTGTCGCCGACGAGGCCAGGCGTTCGCTGAACGGCAAAGCGGTCGGCATCATCGACTGGCTGGAGAAGCCGGTTGATCCGAAGCGCCTCCACGCCGCCATGGGCAAGATCGTCGGCCGCAGGGTGGAACCGAAGCCGACGATCCTGCATGTCGAGGACGACGAGGGTGTGCTTGCGGTGATGTCGGAAGGGCTGGGCTCGGGTGTCTCGATCACCTCGGCGAAAACGCTGAAGGATGCGCAGCAGGCGATCGCCAGCCATCGCTTCGATCTGGTCATCCTCGACATCGCGCTCCCGGACGGATCGGGACTGGATCTGCTTGCCACTCTGCCGCTCGAAACAGCGGTCATCGTGTTTTCGGCGGCGGAGCTGGACGACAAGCTGGGCGATCGGGTCCAGGCGATCATGACCAAGACCAAGGCGTCCGAGATCGACGTTGCAAGACTGGTCAGGAACATGCTGGTTTCGACCCTCAACGGTGCGGGAGCCATTACGCAAGTCAAGGAGTGACCCTCATGCCGGCAAAGATCCTTTATGTGGATGATGAGGACGACATCCGCGAAATAGCCCAGATGTCGCTTGAGCTGGAGCCCGAGTTCGAGGTGCGGTCCTGCGCTTCGGGCGCCGAGGCGCTGGTCGAGGCGGCAGCATGGCAGCCCGACCTCATCCTTCTCGACGTGATGATGCCGGACATGGACGGGCCGGAGACGCTGAAGCGCCTGGCTGCATCGCAGCCGACGGCACCGATACCTGTGGTGTTCATCACGGCGCGCACCCAATCGCATGAGGTCGAACGCTATCTCGCCATGGGAGCGGCGAGCGTCATCGCCAAGCCTTTCGACCCGCTGGCGCTTGCCGGTGACGTGAAGAAGCTGCTTGCGTTGCGCGCCGGGGGCCCGGCGGTCTAGCCGGGTGGGCGCCACCGAGGCGACAAGCCTGTCGGCAAGCCCCGGCCCGGTGTTTACGCCTCCTATACGCTGCGCCGATATTCATCTACTGATTGCATCGAAATGCGGCCGTCGCGAATCGGTCTTATCTATGATTTGCGACGGTTTTGTCTGCATGGAATGCATTGGCGGATGCAGGTCCATGGGTGATCACTCCGGGGGGCGACGGAACCGGAGCAGGACTGGTGGATGGAGCGAAGGCAAGAGTTCTGATCTGCGATGACGACCCCTTGCTGCTTGAGCTGATGGAGTTCAGGCTGAGGGCGAAGGGATACGAGGTCGTCAAGGCGGTCGATGGGGCGGAAGCGCTCGAGAAGGTGCGGCAGGACGCCCCCGACGTCGTCGTGCTCGACGCGATGATGCCCAAGGCCGACGGCCTTGAAGTGCTGGCGCGCATCAAGGGGGACCCGGCTTTGTCCGACACGCCAGTCGTCATGCTGACGGCCCGCAAGGGCCAAAAGGACATTGTCTCGGCCCTGGACAAGGGCGCCGACGACTATCTGGTGAAGCCATTCATTCCCGAAGAGCTTTTGGCCCGGCTGGCGCGTCTCATCGCGCGCAAGAGCGGGAAGCGCTGATGCGGCGCCGCCGGCGCTTGAGCTTCGCCGCATGCCTGGTATTGGCCGTTGCCGGCGCCCCGGCCGCGGTCCTGGCGCAGACGGTCGACGAGCTCTACGCCTCGGCGGTGAAGGCGAGGCAAGCGCAACATTTCGATGAGGCCGCTGACCTGCTCAAGCGCGCGCTGGCGCTCAAGCCAGACAATGCCGACGCGCTGGTCCAGCTTGGCTTCGCCGAGCTCGGCCGCAACGACCTTCCGGCGGCGCGCGATGCTTTTTCCAAGGCGCTTTCGCAGGCCCCGAACTACCGGGACGCCTCCTTCGGCATGGCTGAGGTCGAATTCCGCTCCGGCAACCTGGACGCCGCCCTGCCGCTGGCTGAAACCGTCGCCAAGGCCGATCCGGCCAATGCCGATGCCGCAAAGCTGGTCGAGAACATCCGTAAGGCGAAACAATCCGCTGCCGGCAAGCCGAAACCGGCCGCCTCTACCCAGGCGGCGGGGAAGATGTCGCATCGCCGGCCCAACCCCATCCCGGGCCTCATGGAAGAGGGCAGGCGCCTGCGCCAGGCGGGCAAGCTCCCTGAGGCGGAGAAAGTCTATCGCGGCGCCCTCAAGCTGGCGCCCAAGGACACCGACATCCTAGTCGCGCTTGGCCTCGTTCTGGGCTCCAGCCAGCGTTTCGACGAGGCGGACCATTTCTTCGACCGCGCGCTGGCCCTAAAGCCCGGCCTTCTCGATGCCAGGCTGGGCAAGGTGCGCCTGGCGATCTGGCAAGGCGACACGCCGCGCGCGCGAGCTCTGGTCGACGGCGTTCTGGCGACCACGCCGGCCAATGTGGAGGCGCTTGGCCTCGACGGCAGAATCGCCTTGCTTGAGGCCAACTACACGCGGGCCGGGCAGTCGTTCCGGCGTGTGCTGGCGCTAGAGCCGCAGAACGTCGAGGCGCTGGTCGGGATCGGCGATCTGCGCCGCGCCGAGGGCGACGACGACGCCGCGCGCCAGGCCTATCATCAGGCACTCGCCATCGACCCGGGCTCTGCCGATGTCGAGCAAAGGCTGGCCGTGCCGCCGCCGCGCAAATGGCGGCTCGATGTCGGCAGCGAGGTCAGCGATCTCACCAATGGTCTGGGCAATTGGACCGACAGCTCCGCCGGTCTTGCCTACCGGCTGTCGCCTCGCACAACGCTTTCCGGCCACACCCGGCTGGCGACGCGTTTCGGCCGCGCCGACGTCCAGATCGAGGGCCGCATCGACCAGGCTTTCACGCCGGCCTTCTCCGCTTATGTGCTCGCCGCAGTGACGCCGAATGCCGATTTCCTGGCACGCCATTCGGCCGGAGCCGGCGCGTCTTGGCAGGTCGTGGCGCCGGCAAAGGCATTCGGCCCGCTCTCGCTGAACATCGATGCCCGCTACGACAATTTCGCCGATGCGAGCGTCACCAGCATCCAGCCCTGGATCCAGGGCTACATTCTCGACGGCCGCCTGGGGCTCTCGGCCCGCTGGGTGCATGCCGAGGACGATATCGGCACGCGGGCGGACGGCTATGTGCTTCGCGCCGACTTTGCGGCGACGCCTCGCTTCAACGTCTTCGCCGGCTATGCCGACGCTCCCGAGATCGACGACGGCGCGCTGGTGCCGACGCGCACCGTCTTCGGCGGTATTTCCTTCGATGTCAGCGATCCGCTGACGCTGCGCGCCAGCATCGCGCATGAACAACGCCCGGCCTTCGACCGCAACCTATTCGGCCTCGGGCTGGCGGCGCGGTTTTGACCATGTGGTATGTCTGGGACCTGTCGATACTGCTCAGCGGGATGTCCCTGGTGATCATGCTGCTGCTGATCGCGCGCCGTGTGCTGCAGGAGCGCAGGGAGAGGGCGGCGGCCGATCAGCGGCGCCAAGTGCTGACGGCGCTGATCGCCTTCACCGAAAACCGCGATCGCGAGGCGTTGAAGGCAACGGTGCTTGGCGTGCCGGCCGGCGTGGCGATCGACGCCGGCTTCGAGTTCATTTCGCTGCTGCGCGGCGAGGAGAGGGATGATGTGCTGGTCGCCTTCAATGAATGTGGCCTGCCGGCCCGTGTTGGCAGGCTGCTCCAGAAAGGCAATGTCGCCGAACGCATACACGCGGCCGAGATGCTGGCAGCGCTGGGATCGCAGGATGCGTCGGCAAGGCTGCTTTCGGCGCTTGCGCAGGACCGTTCACGCGAAGTCAGGATAGCGGCGGCCATCGCGCTCTGCGATCTGGGCAGCCTGCCCCTGCTCGGCACCGCGCTGGATTTCATCGGCGTGGCGGGGCAGCGCTCGCGCCGCCTGATCGAGCTGTTCCGGCGCTTTCCGCGTTCGCGCTTCAATGAGCTTGCGGTCCACGCATCGCGCGCGGACGCCCTGCCCTTCATCAGGGCGGCCGCGATCGACGCGCTTGCCCAGGCGGGCGGCTTCGGCTTCGCCGACTTCTTCGCTGGGCTGACCGGCGACGCCGCGCCCGAAGTTGCCGCCGCCGCGCTGCGGGCGCTGGGCCTGACTGGTCATGCCCAGGCACCGGCCATCCTGAAGCGCGCCATGGCCAGCGACGACTGGGACGTGCGCGCAGCCGCCGCCGAATCCGCGGGGCGCCTCGGCCTGCCTGGCCTTGCCGCGCCGCTCTCCGGGCTCTTGGATGACGAGGTCTGGACCGTGCGTTATGCCGCCGCTAACGCGTTGCGCTCCTTCGGCCAGCCGGGAGAGCTGCTGCTGCGCGAGATTGCTTCCGCTGAGGTTTCGCGCAGCCAGCGCACCGCCTCGCTTATTCTTGCCGAGGGGCCGGTCCCATGATCGCCGACTGGAGCCATGACGTCGTTCTGGCCGCTACCGTCCTGTCCTGGTTCATCATCGGGGCGGGGCTGGCGCAGACGACGATCTATCTCCTGCAACTCGTCTTCGCCGCCTATGCGCTGTCGAAGCGCCCGCCGGTGGCGCGCTCGGCGTTGCTGTGGCAGCGCTATGGCGACGTCGCGCCGCCAATCGCGCTGCTGGTGCCGGCCTACAACGAGGCGCTGAACGTGGTCGAGAGCGTCCATTCGATGCTCGCGCTCGAATATCCCAATTTCGAGGTGGTCGTCATCAATGACGGCTCGAAGGACGACACGCTGCAGCGCCTGATCGATGCCTTCAAGCTGGTGAAGTTCCAAAGGCCTTACGAGGAGGCGCTCGCCCACCAGCCGATCCGCGGCCTCTATTCCTCGCCGATGACCGAACGGCTGTTCGTGGTCGACAAGGAAAATGGCGGCAAGGCGGACGCCCAGAACGCTGGCATCAATGTCTGCCGCGCGCCGCTTTTCTGCGTCATCGACGGCGACTCCATCCTGGAGCCCGACGCGCTAATGCGCGCTGCCCAGCCTTTCATCGACGACCCCGAGCGCACCATTGCCGTGGGCGGCACGATCCGCATCGCCAATGGTTCGAAGATCGAGGCGGGCAGGGTGCGCGAGGTCCACCTCCCGCGACGCCTGCTCCCTTTGTTTCAGGTGGTCGAATATCTGCGCGCCTTCCTTATGGCGCGACTGGCCTGGAGCAGCATCAACACGCTGATGCTGGTGTCCGGCGCCTTCGGTATGTTCCGCCGCGCGGAAGTGGTCGCGGTGGGCGGCTTCACCAAGGGCTCGATGGGCGAGGACCTCGACCTCGTCATCAAGCTTCACCGCTATATGCGTGACAAAAAAAGCAAATACCGCATCCAGTTCATTCCCGAGCCGGTGTGCTGGACCGAGGCCCCGGAAACGCTGAACGTGCTCGCCCGCCAGCGCTCGCGTTGGCAGCGCGGCGCGCTCGAATGCTTCTTCCGTTACCGCTCGATGCTCTTCAACCCGCGCTACGGCCGCGTTGGGTTCCTCGGCTTCGGCCACATCTTCGTCGTCGACGTACTGGGACCGGTAGCGGAGGTGCTGGGCTATGTCCTGATCCCGGCCTTCTGGCTGCTCGGCATCCTTTCGGCGGAATATCTTCTCGCCTTCACCGCGCTCATCTTCACCTATGGTGTCTGCGTCAGCGTCTGCTCGCTGATCCTCGAAGAGGCCGAACTACAACGCTTTCCCCGCGCCAGGGACCTCGCCGTGCTGACGGCCGCCGCCGTGGTCGAGAATTTCGGCTACCGGCAGCTCAACAATTTCTGGCGTGTGAAAGGCTGGTGGCAATATCTGCGCGGCAACCAGGGCTGGGGCGAGATGACCAGAACGGGTCTCGGCGCCGCCAAGAAATAGGTCCCGGCGGCTTCAGGCCAAAGCCGTGTCACGCCAGCGTCAGCTCGATCTCGGCGATCAAGCCATCCAGCGCCGCGCGTACGCTTGCTCCATCCGCCTGCTCGACGAGCAGCGTCTCCAGCGTGGAGGCGCGTGCGCTGATATGCGCAAAGCCGAAGGTGCCCGCGGCTCCGGCGAGCGAGTGGGCGAGCCGGATGAGCGCATCGTTGCCGGGGAGGGGAGCGGCCTGATGCGCAATGGCCTTCAGCTCGGCGAGCTGATCGGTACAGCGGGCGAGGAAACGTTGACGCAACGGGGCGAAGGGATCCATTGCGATGGGCGGCGCTCCGGCTAAAGATCAAGGTTTACGATCTAAACACACTTATCCCGAAAAACGACAGTTAGTTTTCGGCTCAAGCCGGTCGTTCGCGTCCTGGGAAAGGATGCGTTCATCGATTCTCTTGTTGAATAGAATGGGGACGCCGCTCGCATGGAAAACTAGTGCTTTCCGGTCGCTAGGTTTGCCAGGCCATACGAGAGAATACGAATGAAAGGGTGAGCGAAGCAGCAGCTAGCGTATCGATCTTGTATCGACAGCGATGCCCGCTACGACCAAGAAAACCGCTATCTACCGGATGGTTATTACGTAGTTTGCAGAAATTAATTCAAGAGGCGGATCCGAGACTCGGAGATCGCATTTCTCCTCTCCGGAAAGTCTTGTCCTTACTGGCTCAGGCGCGCGTTGAGGTTTGTTCATTGGCCCGCATGGGCCGTGCCTGGGTTTCGCTTTCGATCTCCTGCTTCGAGCCGCCGCGCAGCGCCACGTAGATTGCCGGGATGACCAGCACCGTCAGCAGCGTCGACGAGGCGAGACCGAACAGCAAGGAAATCGCCAGCCCCTGGAAGATCGGGTCGGTCAGGATCACCGCCGCGCCGATCATCGCCGCCAGCGCGGTAAGCAGGATTGGCTTGAATCGGATCGCTCCGGCCTTGAGGAGCACGCCGATCAGCGGTTGATCTGTTCCACCGGCGTGCCGGATGAAATCGACCAGCAGGATCGAGTTGCGCACGATGATGCCGGCTAGCGCAATGAAGCCGATCATCGAAGTGGCTGTAAAGGGCGCACTGAAGGCCCAGTGGCCGAGCATGATGCCGATCAGCGTCAACGGGATCGGGGTCAGGATCACCAAGGGCAGCTTGAAGGAACCGAACTGCGCAACGACCAGGATATAGATGCCGAGGATCGCCACCATGAAGGCGGCGCCCATGTCGCGAAATGTCACCCAGGTCACCTCCCACTCGCCGTCCCACAGGAGCGTCGGCTTCGATTCGTCGTCCGGCTGGCCATGCAACGCGATCACCGGCTTCGGCAGCATCCCCCAATCCGCTTTGGCGATGGCGTCGTCCACGGCCAGCATGCCATAGACGGGCGCCTCGAAAGCGCCGGCAAGCTCGCCCATCACCATCTCGGCGGGACGGCCGTTGTGCCGGAAGATCGGGTATGAGGCGGGTTCGCTCGTCAGGCGCACCACGTCGCCGAGCTCGACCACGTCGCTTGTACCCGGCAAGGCGTTGGCCGCCACCGGCGTCGCCAGCGCGCGCTGATCGACCACTCCATTGCCTTTCGACAGAGCGATGCGGATTGGGATCGGATAGCGCCCGCCGCCGCGGTGCGAATAGCCGACCGTGGTGCCGCCGAAGAGATAGTTCAGCGTGTCGTAAACGTCTGACTGCTCGACCTTGTAATATTCGAGATTGTCCTGGTCGATCGACAGCCTTTGCCTTTGCGGCTGGTTGTGGAAACTGTCGTCGACGTCGACGATGAACGGGACGCTCGAGAATGTCTCGCGCACCTTGGCCGCCACGGCGCGGCGGGTTTCGGCGTCCGGGCCGTAGATTTCAGCCAGCAGTGTGCCTAGCACCGGTGGCCCGGGCGGCGGCTCGACCACCTTGATGACCGTGCCCGCCGGAAGCGCCAGGCCCTTCAGGCGCTTGCGTATGTCGAGTGCGACGGCATGGCTGGCGCGGCTGCGCTCGCCCTTTCCGCTCAGGTTGACAGCCACGTCGCCTTGTTCCGGGCCGGAGCGGAGAGAGTAGTGGCGCACCAGGCCGTTGAAGTTGAAGGGCGCGCCGGTGCCGGCATAAGTCTGGAACGAGACGACCTCGGGCATCCCCGCCAGGCGGTCGACCACCGCCTGAAGAACGCGGTTGGTGTCCTCGACGGACGAGCCCTTGGGCAGGTCCGCGATGACCTGCAGCTCGGTCTTGTTGTCGAAGGGAAGCAATTTCACCGTCACCTGTCCGGTGTAGATCAGCGCCATGGACGACAGTGTCGCGACGCCGACGACCAACAGGAATAGCCAGGCGCGCAGACGCGACGCAAGGATCGGCCGCGCGACCGCCACATAGGCGCGGCCGAGCAACCCTATATGTCCGCCACCATGGCCGGTCTGCCCCTCCGCCGCCGCATGCCGGCGGCCAAGCTTCATCATCAGCCAGGGCGTCAGCATGACCGCGACGAAGAAGGAGAACAGCATCGCGGCCGAGGCATTGGCCGGTATCGGGCTCATATAGGGCCCCATCATGCCCGACACGAAAAGCATCGGCAAAAGGGCGGCGACGACGGTCAGCGTGGCGACGATGGTCGGGTTGCCAACCTCGGCGACAGCGTCAATCGCGGCGGAGCTGCGCGAGCGCCCGTCCTCCATGGCCCAATGGCGGGCAATGTTCTCGATCACGACAATGGCGTCGTCGACCAGGATGCCGATCGAGAAGATGAGCGCGAACAGGCTGACGCGGTTGAGCGTATAGCCCATGATGCGGGAGGCAAAGAGCGTGAGCAGGATCGTCGTCGGGATGACGACGGCGACCACCAGCGCCTCGCGGCAGCCGATGGCGACTGCGACCAGCACGACGATCGAGATCGTCGCCAGGCCGAGATGGAAGAGAAGTTCGTTCGCCTTTTCGTTCGCCGTCTCGCCATAGTCGCGGGTGACCGTCATCGCGACATCCTTGGGGAAGATCTGTCCGCGCGCCTGCTCGAGGCGCTTGACGATGGTGTCAGCGATGACGACGGCATTGGTGCCGGGTCGCTTGGCGATGGCAAGCGAGACGGCCGGTGCGCGCTCCAGGCCATTGCCGGTCTTGGCAATGTTCATGACGCGGTTTTCGGCGGGCGCCGTCGCCAGCAGGATGCTCGCCACGTCGCGCACATAAACCGGCCGCCCGTCACGGGCGCTCAGCAGCAGATTGCCGATTTCGGAGAGCCCCTGCAGCGTCTGGCCGGCGACCAGCACCTGCTGCTTGCCCTGTTCGCGCACCGCGCCGAGCTGGAAGGAGCGGTTGGCGCCAGCGATCTTGGCCATCAGCTGCTGCAGCGTGATCCCGTAAAGCGAGAGTTTTTCCGGATCGGGCTCGACCTGGATTTCCTCCGGCTGCTCGCCGACGATGTAGGTGAGGCCGATATCGGGGAGCTTTGCCACTTCGACCTGAAGCTCGCGCGCCAGCCGGGTCAGGTCGGCCGCGGAATAGCGGCTCGCGGCCTCCGTCGCCGGCGTCAGCGTCACCACCACGATGGCGACGTCGTCGATGCCCCGCCCGATGATCAGCGGCTCCGGAATCCCCACCGGGATGCGGTCCATGTTGGCCCGCACCTTGTCATGTACGCGCAACACCGCCGCGTCCGAACTTGTGCCCACATTGAAGCGGGCCGTGACCAGCGCGCCGTCATCCGCGGTCTGTGAATAGACATGCTCGACGCCATCGATGCTCTTGATGATGGTCTCCAAGGGTTCGGTGACCAGCTTGACGGCATCTTCGGCCTTGAGACCATTGGCCTGAACGTGAATGTCCACCATCGGCACGGAGATCTGCGGCTCCTCCTCGCGCGGCAGCGTCACCAGCGCCACCAGCCCGAGCGCCAGCGCTGCCAGCAGCAAGAGCGGCGTCAGCGGCGAGCCGATGAAGGAGCGGGTAAGCCCGCCGGCAATGCCAAGTTTCATGGCAGGACGACCTTGTCGCCGTCCGCGAGGCCGGTCAGCACCTCGATGCGCGCCTGGCCGGCGTCATCGAACCGTTCGCCGAGCACCACGGCCACGTCGAGCGGGCCGTTTGCCGTCTCGACCGTGACGTAGTCTACGCCATGAATGGTGTGCACCGCCTGGGGCGGAACGCCGAGCACGGCGCGCTTGCCGACCGGAATGGAAACCAGCGTGCGCTCGTTGACGAAATAGGTGCCGATACCGGCGACCTCGACATCGGCGATCACCCGCCCATTCTCGATCTGCGGGTAGACCTTGGCTATGCGGCCGGTACGGGCTTTGACGAAGCCGGCATTCGACGCCGTGCCGCGCTCGCCGATATCGACAGCGGCGCCTTCCACGATCTCGGCGGCGTGGCGTTCCGGCAGCGACAGGCGTAGATAATATTGGCCGGAAGCGACGCGTGCGACCGGTTCGCCGGCCATGATCACCGAGCCGGCGGTAACCGGAACAGTCAGCACCCGTCCGATGGCGGGCGCCAGCGTCTGTCCCTCCGAGGCGCTCTGTTCGATGACCGCCTTGTCCGCGACCGCCGCCGCGAGCTGGTTGGTCGTGACATCGAGCTGCAGCCGCGCAGCGTCGACCCGGCTCTGCGCGGCCACCCCCTTGGTCAGTAGGTCCTGCGCGCGCTGCATCTCGATGCGGGCATTGTCAAGCTGCGACGCGAGCGCCGCGATCTTGGCGTCGGCGGCGTGAAGCTGCAGCGAAATCTTGTCGTCGACCACCGTGGCGATCAGGTCGCCTTGGCTCACCTCTTGGCCTTCGGCGACGCGGATCTCGCTAATGGTGCCGGAAATGCGGGCGCGCGCGGGCACCACGGTACGGCTTTCGACCTGGCCATAGACGGCCTTCATCTCGGTGACGGTGGTGGCCTTCACCGTGAATTCGGCAGCCCTCGCATCCGGTATCGCAGGCCATGCGGTGCCGATTAGAAGAATGGTGGCGAGGACCGATCTCGTGGTTCGCATTGCGCTGGTCCCGGTCGGTTGAAATTGTCCAGGAGGCGTGGCAAACCTTCCCGGTTCTTGATGTTTTCTGGGAGCGTGCTGCTACTTGAACGCGACACCTGCTTTGCAGCCCAGTTTCTTGAACGCGATCGCCGCGGGGCAGAAGCCGGTGATGGAGGCCTGGACCATGTTCAGTCCGGCGAAGGCGGTCAGCAGGAACCAGTAGTGCGAATGGTAGATGCCGAGCGCCAACGAGATCAGCACGAGGAACCCCGCAAACATCAGCACGGCCTTGTCGATGGTCATTTTCATGTTCTCCTGAGGTGCGAGCCGCCTATTCGGCCGGCTCAATGTGGATTGCCTTGAGTTTCTTGATGCCCAGCATGTCGAGCGCCAGCCCTTCGTAGAAGGTCTCGCTCTTTCCCTGCCGGACCTTGTGGAGGAAGTATTTCTCGAAGCCGACCTTGGCCGCGTGGACCCATTTGCCCTGCGATGACCAGTTGACGTTGCGCGGCGGGATTTGGGGTTGCGCCACGAAGGCGATGCCCTCGTCACCGAAGTCGGCGAGACAGACGGCGTTCCATGTGGCGACGGCCCTGGGCTCCTCGCCGCGTAGCAATGCGGCAACGTTCTCGGCCGCCGCCGTCACCATGGATTCAATCATGAAGCCGGTCTTTGGAACGCCGACCGGCAGCGGAGTCTTGCCCACTGGCGGAATGGCGACGCAGACGCCGATCGCGAAGATGTTCGGATGGGACTGGTTGCGCTGGTGCTTGTCGATGGTCACGAAGCCGCGCGGATTGACAAGCCCCTCGACGCCCATCACCGCCGGAACGCCGCGGAAGGCCGGCAGCATCACGGAGAAGGCGAAAGGCAGGGCGTGTTCGGCTTTGGCCGTGCCGTCGTCATTGACTTCCTCGACATGCATCACATCGGCTTCGACCGAAGTCACCTTGGCGTTGGTTATCCACTTGATGTGGCGCTCGCGCATGGCGCTCTCGAGCAGGCCTTTGGTGTCGCCGACCCCGTCGAGTCCGAGATGGCCGATATAGGGCTCCGGCGTTACGAAGGTCATGGGCACCTGATCGCGCACCTTGGCCTTGCGCAGCGCGGTATCGAGAATGAAGGCGAATTCGTAGGCCGAGCCGTAGCAAGAGGCACCTTGTACGGCGCCTATGATGACCGGCCCGGGCGTTCGGACCAGTTCGTCAAACCGTGCCCGCGTGGCGACGGCATGGTCGATATGACAGACGGACTGTGTATGGCCGTCAGGCCCAAGCCCCCGCACCTCGTCGAAGGCAAGATCGGGGCCGGTCGCGATGATCAGATAGTCGTAGTCGACGAAGGAGCCGTCATTGAGCTCGATCCGGTTTTCCTTCGGATGCACCTTTTTCGCGCCTTCGGGACGCAGGGTGATACCGCGCCGCTTGAAGGTATCCGCCAGATCCACAGTGACGTCGTCACGCTCCCGCCACCCGACGGCCACCCACGGATTGGAAGGCACAAAGGAATATGACGTGCCCAGCGTGACGACCGTCAGCCGGTCGTAGGCAGACAGCTTGTCGCGCATCTCATAGGCCATGATCGTTCCGCCAAGGCCTGCTCCGAGAACAACGATATGGGACACGATACGTCCTCCAGTTTGCATACGATCATGCGCCCGGAGCACGCGGTCGCCTTGATCAGGCTCAAATTCCCAAACAGGGCGGCTCCGATGTAAGGTGGCGGCGCCACGGCCCGTGGCCTTGCAGATAACATTCAAAGATTTTAAATTCAAGAATATGAATGTAAGAGATATGATCCCGGCCTCGGACAAAGCAGCGGAACTGCTCCGGAGCCTGTCCCACCCGCAGCGTCTGCTCGTGCTGTGCGCGCTCGGCAACGAGGAGCGCTCCGTCGGCGAGTTGCGCGAATTGCTCGACATCGACCAGGTGCCGATGTCGCAACAACTCATGCGGCTAAGGGCTGATGGGTTGGTTGAAGCCCGTCGGGAAGGGACAACGGTCTACTATCGGATCACGCGGCCGGAGGTGCTCACGGTGATCGAGGCGCTGCATTCCGCCTTCTGCCCGAATTAGCTCAGCGGTTGAACGCCTTCTCTATGAAGGACCCAGTCAAAGCGCAGTCGATTTTGATTGCGGTCAATGCTGTGCACCTTGTTCCGGTGTTACCTGCTGACGATAGCAACATAGTCGTGGACGCCTGCCCGGCTGATCCGATGTCGGAGAGATTATATGATCCTGAACAACGACACCCTCGTCGCGATAACCGATGGCGAGAACCTGCGGCTGTTCCAGAGCAAGGGCCACCAACCGCATATCGATCTAGTTGAAATCGAGGATCCTATCCTTGAAATCGCTCACGCCGGATCCGGCGGCAGGCACCGCAGTTCAACCGCGAACCCGGACGAGTCGCGCTTGCGTGAAGATGATTTTGCGGGATCGGTCGCGGCCTATCTCAATGAAAAGGCGCATCAAAAAGACTGCGCGCATATCCTGGTCATCGCCGATCCGCGCACGCTTGGCGAACTGAGAAGACATTATCAGCCGCCGTTGAACGCCAAACTCGTGGGCGAAATTGCCAAGGACTTCATCAAGCATTCCATGATGTCGATCAAAAGCGCCATACAAACCGCCTGACCGGCCGACGGCCTCGATCGACTCGATTGCGTTGATGAGCCGTCGGTTTCGTTCGAGCGGTCGCGGCGGTGATCTGATCGCAACCTTTGGGCAGTGGCGGCGAGCGCCCGCAGTCTTCGAGGCGTGCACGCCGCGGCTTTGTCGCCGGGCGTGCTTTGTGCCGTCTTACTGGACTTTGATGGTGGCCCACATGCCGTTCATAAAATGATCTGGGATGTTGCAGAACACCGCGTAGAAGCCCGGCTTGAGGTCGAGAGAAAGTGAACCCGAATTGCCTGGATCGAGTTCTGAAACTTCGCCCAGATGGCCCGCCGCATCCTCATCGACACGATTCTCATTCGAAACATATGGAAGCGTCGTCTTTTTGGGATCCGCCACGGGCACAACGATCATTTCGTGGACCGTGGCCTTCGAGGTGTTGGTCACATTGAAGGTCACCTTGCCAGCCGGCACCACGTTCTTGTCGAGCTGAACCTTCATTGTCGCCATGCTCATATTGGCGGGCATGCCCATCCCCATCTTAGCATCCGGGTTCATATCGCCATTCTTGTCCCACAATTTGACGTTGACCGTTGAATCCGCGAATGCTGGCGCTGCAACTGCCAGCGCGGTCAATGCCAGTCCAATTCTCAAAAACTGCATAGGGTTCTCCTGACCGCCATCCGGCGACCTCGGTTGGCGGGCTGCTTGAAACAGGATCGGTCGCGAGCGGTGACTAGCAATCACAGCCTGACAGGACGCTGACGGTTGCGCCGCGTTTGAGCGCGGTGCTAGAAACTTGAACCTTAGGACAATTGATCTGACGCAAAACGTCCGACGCGGCCTCGGCCTAGCATTCAGCGAAATAGTTGGATGAGACGGCGATGCTGCAGACAAACACGCAGTTCAACCCCCGGGCAGTTGGACCAGGAGGGCGCAGCTTTCTACCCTTCTTATCGGCCAACAAATGGGTTGTCGCCGTGGTCTTGGCGGCGGCACTCGTCTCGGCAGGGCTCCTTGCCCGTTGGCTTATCGGCCCGGCGGTTGTCGTGTATCCGGTCGTGCACGGCGACCTGGTGAAAACCGTGGTCGCAAGCGGCCATGTGGAATCCCCGTATCGCGTGAACATTGGGAGTCAGATCACCGGCACGGTTCAGGACGTGCTCGTCGGCGAGGGCCAGTCGGTCAAGGAAGGCCAACCGCTTGTCGTGCTCGAGCCCAGTGAACTGAATGCGGCGGTGGTCTCAGCCGAAGGCACGGTGGCGGAGGCCGAAGCACGAATCCGCCAGATGCGCGAGCTGACGCTGCCGGCGGCCGAGCAGGGACAAAAACAGGCCGAAGCCAATCTCGTCGACGCTCGCGCTGCCTATCAGCGTGCGGAAGATCTGTTCAGGTCCGGTTTCGGCACGAAGCAGGCCCTCGATGAGGCCACCAAGAACTTCGAGATCGCGCAAACGCAAGTTCGCACGGCCGAACTACAGGTCTACACGTCGCAACCCGGCGGAAGTGACTATGTGATGGCGCAGACCGCCCTCAATCAGGCCAACGCCAGCCTCGCCACGGCCAAGGCGCGTCTCGACTACGCCACGATAAAATCCCCTCGCGATGGGATACTCATTACGCGCAACGTCGAACGCGGAGCTGTAGTCCAGCCAGGGGCGGCACTGCTCGTTCTGGCGCCAAGCGGGGATATACAACTGGTGCTGCAGATCGACGAGAAGAACCTCGGCCTGCTTCAACTGGGCCAAGCCGCGCGAGCCTCCGCCGATGCCTATCCGGACAAGCTCTTCGATGCCGAGCTGACATATATAAATCCGTCCGTGGACATTACCCGCGCATCCGTCGAGGTGAAGCTCACGGTGGCAAATCCGCCGCCCTATCTGCGCCAGGACATGACGGTCTCCGTCGACATTGCGGTCGCCCGCAGACAGTCGACCTTGATCGTTCCGGCCCGTGTCGTCCATGACTCGACTTCCGCTGCACCCTGGGTTTTGGCTTATCGGGATGGCAGGGTGCGCGAGCAGCGAGTGCGATTAGGATTACGCGCGGCCGACCAGGTCGAGATCCTCGATGGCCTGGCGCAGGGTGACCTTGTTGTTCCGGTCGCGGCGGGGGTCAGAGCGGGGCAGCGAATCCGGCCGGTAAACTCATGAGACGCTGGCTGACATTTGGCTGGATCGCGGCGCTCCGCTTTCTGGGCGAGGGACGCATGCAGACCGGCTTCATCCTGGTTGGAATAGCCATCGGCGTCGGCGTGATCGTCTTCATGTCGGCGATGCTGACCAGTGTGCAAACCAATTTCACCAACCGCGTCCTGAGCTCGCAGCCCCATATCCAGCTGCAGCCGCCCGACGAAATTGCCCGGCCGCTTCGACAGCGCGACGGCGTCGTCGAAGCACCCATCGTTCAGCGCCCGACCCAGCGTGTTTTGGCGCTCGATCAATGGCAGACGATACGCGCGAGGATGCAAGCGCGGCCGGACGTCGTCGTTGCGACACCTTCGATTTCAGGCTCGGCGCTGGCCGTGCGGGGCGACGTCAGCCGCAGCGTCGGCATAGTGGGAATAGAGGCTGACGATTACTTCCGCATCGTACGCCTGCCTGATTATATCATTGCCGGAGAGCCCCGGCTGGAGGCCGACGATATCCTTGTGGGCCTGGACCTTGCCAACGATCTCGGCGTCACGGTCGGCGACAAAGTCAACGTGGCCGGCGGCAAAGGCGGAAGCCGCGTGCTGACCATCCGCGGAATTTTCGATCTTGGCAATCGCGGCGTCAACGAACGCAACACCTATGTCCAGCTGCGGACTGCGCAAAGTCTTCTCAAGCTGATTGGGGGCGTCACTGACATCGACATGACCGTCACGGACGTCTACGCGGCTGAAGTTATCGCGCACGACATCAGCGCGACGCTTCCGGTGAAGGCGGAAAGCTGGATTGTTACCAATGCGCAGTTCTTTACAGCGCTGTGGGCCCAGACTCTTTCCAGTCTGCTGATACGCTCTTTCGTCGGTTTGTCCGTGGCCTTTGGAATAGCGGCCGTTCTTGTGGTTTCCGTTCTGCAGCGATCCAAGGATATCGGTATTCTGCGAGCAATGGGCAGCTCGCGCGGCAAGATATTGCGGGTCTTTCTTATTCAAGGCGGCGTGCTGGGTTTCCTGGGCTCGCTGCTCGGCTGCGTGCTGGGCGGTGCCGCACTGTTCGCCTGGTATCGCTTCGCCCGCCAACCGAATGGAGATGCCCTCTTTCCGCTGCTCATAGACCCAAGTCTCTTCGCGCTCTCGGCGCTGTTGGCCACCCTTACCGGAGTGCTTGCTGGGATGGTCCCCGCTCTTCGTGCCGCCAGGCTTGATCCCGTGGAGGCGATCCGTGGCTGATCTTTTGATCCTCGAAGGTATTCGCAAATCCTACAACGTCGGCACCCCGGTCGAGACCGAAGTGTTGCATGGCATCGACCTGACGATGAGGACAGGCGAATTCGTGGCGCTGATGGGCCCGTCCGGTTGCGGCAAGAGCACCCTCCTCAACATCGTTGGGCTGCTCGATCGCCCGACGTCGGGCCGATTGTCGATCGGCGGCGAGGATACGACGTCGCTTGAGGAAACAGCGCTGACCAGGCTGCGCGGGCATTCGATCGGCTTTGTGTTCCAGTACCACCACCTCATCTCGGCTTTCACGGCCCGCGAGAATGTGATTATGCCAATGCTCGTCGACCGCGGCCGGCCGGATGCTCAAATGGAGGAGCGTGCTGATCAATTGCTGGATCAGGTCGGCTTGGGCAACTGGCGTGATACCCGCGCGATGAACATGTCGGGTGGACAACAGCAGCGCATCGCGGTCGCCCGCGCATTGGCCATGAATCCGCTTCTGGTTCTGGCCGATGAGCCTACCGGGAACCTCGACACGGCCTCGGCCCAGAGCGTGTTCGAATTGATGCGGCGTTTTAACCGTGAACAAGGAACGACCTTCCTGGTTGTTACGCACAACCATGATCTTGCGGCCCAATGCGACCGCATTATCCAATTGGTGGATGGTCGGCTTACGGACGACCGGCGACAATCGACCATCGCCGGCGTCTCGCAACCGGGCTAACGCCCTTCTTCGCGCAATGCCTCGTCGGCGAGGACGGTTGTGCAACTCATCGAGCTTTACAGAAACGATCGACCAATGCGACGTCCTGATCGCTATAGTGGAATAGGCCTTCCCTAAGCTCCCTTCGATACGAGGGTTTGCACGTGCACGTTCACTTCTGGCGGATTTTCCAGTGCCTCGTCCTGCTGGCTCTTGCGAACGGCGTGCCGGTGATCGCCAAGAGGATACTCGGTAACTGGCTCGCATGGCCGATCGACGGCGGTTGGCGTTTCTGGGATGGGCAGCCACTGCTCGGCCAGTCAAAGACCCTTCGAGGATGCGCTCTGGCGATCCTGACGGCCGCCATCGGCGGAGCCGTCGTGGGGCTCGGTGTATCAACCGGGACGTTAATCGGGCTCGCCGCCATGGCGGGCGACATGCTGTCTAGCTTTCTCAAGCGTCGGCTCCGATTGGCTTCGAGCGCTGAAGCACCGGGTCTCGATCAGGTTCCCGAATCCCTTTTGCCCCTCGTCCTTGTCAGAGGCCTTGCCGACCTTTCGGCTTTGGACGTTCTGATCGGGGTTGCGGCCTTCTGGGTCGGCGAGCTACTGGTGTCTCGGCTTCTCTACATGCTTCGCATCAGAGACAAACCCTATTAGGTCCCAGAGCAATTCGATGGAGGCCGCAAGGCTCACGTCGGCGCGGGATTCGGTGAGCTGAGAACCCTTCGCCTGGCTTCGGCTCAACGTAGGCCTTGTCTCAGTTTCATTGCCACCTTCGCGAACCGGAAGCGACTGCCATGCTTCTCAGCCCTGAGGCCAGGGCAAACTGCACGACAGAGCGATGCTTGCGGTCGGCGCGCGGTGGATTATCCTTGCGATCGGACAAACACGCTTACCCTCCCGACCGATAGGGTGCGCGCGATTTCGGCAAAGAGTATTGAAACGCCGGCTTTTGCGGTGCGCTTCCTAGCTCGAAAGGGAGATCCATGCCAGCGCGAGATATTCCTGGGATGCAGGGCCGCTTGCTTCAGGCTGCATTCTCACGCCGCTTCGAAGGCACGAACGGATATTTGCTCGCGGTAGCGGCGGTAGCCGTTGCGTTCGCCGTTCGACTTGCATTGAGCAGCGTCCTGGGGGACCAGCCTTGCCTTCATAGTTTTCATCCCGGCCATCTTGATTACGGCGATCCTCGGCGGCATCGGTCCTGGCCTAGTTGCGCTCCTCCTTTCCTTTGTTTCGGCGGTCTATTTCACTGGAGTCGATCAAGTCAGTTGGCTCCAAGCCGCCGTATTTGGACTTGTTGGGCTAACGATCGCCTGGATGGGAGAAATGCTGCACCACGCGAGCCGTGCGCTTGACAGGACCGAAGCCCTGCTAAGGTCGCGCGAAGCACACCTGCGCTCGATCCTGGATACCGTTCCCGACGCAACGGTCGTAATCGACGAGAGCGGGCATATCAGCTCTTTCAGCGCAGCGGCCGTTCGTCAGTTCGGCTACACTGAGGCGGAGGTTTTGAACCACAATGTCCGCCTGCTGATGCCGGAGCCGTATCATAGCCAGCATGACGGTTACATGCAGCGATACCTGGCGACCGGAGAGAAGCGCATCATCGGCGTGGACCGCGTGGTGGTTGGGCGCAGGAAGGATGGATCAACATTTCCCATGAAGCTGTCGGTCGGCGAGGTCAGATCCGCCGCAGGAAGGTTTTTCACGGGCTTCATTCAAGACCTGACAGAACGCCAAGAATCCGAAGCGCGCCTGCAGGAACTCCAAAGCGAACTGGCCCGGCTTGCCCGTCTGAGCGAACTTGGCGAAATGGCCTCGACGCTGGCGCACGAGCTCAATCAGCCCCTGTCGGCCATCGCGAACTATTCGCAAGGCTGCGTGCGCTTGCTGAGGGATCTCGACGACACGACGGCCGAGCCGTTGAGGGGGGCGCTCGAGGAGATAGCAAAACAGTCTCTTCGAGCCGGGGGCATCATTCGCCATCTTCGCGAATTCGTGACGCGCGGCGAAACCGAAAAGTCGCCGGAAGACTTGCACAAGCTGATCGAGGAGGCTGGAGCTTTGGCGCTCGTGGGGTCTCGTGAGCAAGGCGTGCGGTCGGTGTTCGAATTCACTCAGAACACCGAGGAGGTCCTGGTCGATCGGGTGCAAATCCAGCAGGTTTTGATTAACTTGATACGCAATGCCATGGAGGCGATGCGTGAAAGCGCCAACCGCGAGTTGATCGTCCGCACCGCTCGAGACGACGGACATATGCTCATCGAAGTGGCCGACACGGGGCCGGGAATCTCGGACGACATTGCCGCCAACCTGTTCCAGCCTTTCGTCACCACCAAGGCCAGCGGTATGGGAATCGGGCTTTCAATCTCCAAGCGCATCGTCGAAGCGCACGGTGGTGAGATAGCAGCCCGCCGAAACGGGAATGGCGGGGCGACGTTCCGGCTGTCCCTGCCCATAGCAACGGAAGAGGCGCCGGATGCAAACTGACACCTATGTGGTCCACATCGTTGACGACGAGGAACCTGTACGCAGGTCTCTTGGCTTTCTGCTGACCGTGATGGGTTTCAACGTGCGGGCTCACGATTCAGCGACAAGCTTCCTTGCTGCAGCCGCCGACGACGGCAACGCATGCCTCGTTACCGATCTCGGCATGCCCGACATGAGCGGCGTCGAACTCCTCGAGCGTCTGGAGGAGATGGGGGCAATGATGCCCTCGATCGTCATTACAGGTCGCGGCGATGTACCCTTGGCAGTGGCCGCCATGAGAGCGGGTGCTTTCGATTTCATCGAAAAGCCATTCGAGGACGAGGTTCTGGTCGACGCAATCCGCCGAGCCGCAAGCAGTTTCGACGAAGCCGCCAAGAGTGATGATGACCTTTCGGCACTGCAAGCCCGGCTCGAGCAGTTGTCGGACCGGGAACGTGAAGTCCTCGTCGGGCATGGTCGCGGGACTGGCCAACAAGACGATCGCCTATGATCTCAACATCGACCCGCGAACTGTCGAGATTCATCGCGCCAACGTCATGGCGAAGATGCAGGCCAGGAGCCTTCCGGAACTGGTAAGGATGGCGATCGCCATGAATTTGCTCGATGAGCACGGCTGATTTTGGCGAATTCTCGGGCTCTTGATTGCCCGCTTCACCATAGGCTCTCTCTTGCTTTCTGGTCGATCTGCCGCAAAGCCGTGCCGGCAGAACATGCCGATCCGAGCCCAAATTGCCCCTTTCCCAAGCCGGACCGCTCAGTGCGAGACCAGCACTGGCAACGAGAACTGCCGAAGCAAGGACTTAGTCATGCCGCCGAAAAGGGCTTCGCGGAACCGAGAATGGCTGTAGGCCCCAGCCACAATAAGATCTGCCCCTTCCAGCGCAGGCGAGGCAAATAGCGCCTCGATCGGCGATAGGTCGCCAGCATCCTCCCACTTGTCGACGTCGACCTTGATGCTGTGAGCAAGCAGATGCTCGCGAAGCATCTCGAGGTCCGCGTCCTCGCTGTCGGCCGGAGGATCGAATGCGAACGCTGTCACTTTCCGCGCTCGGGCGAGGATCGGCATGGCGTCGTGCACCGCGCGCGTAGCTTGGGCGCTGGGCGACCACGCGATGACGACTTCGTTACCGACGGGCTGCGGTCTCCAGCCTTGCGGCAGAACGATCATCGGCGCTCCCGACGTCATCAAGACCCGCTCGGGTACGCCGGATAGGATTCTGCCCGAAGCCTCCGGGTTGGGCTGCGTTGCGATCACCAAGTCAGCGTAGTGCGCGTAGAAGTCCTTCCAATCCGCCGTGTCCCGGTCCGCTATTTTGAAGCGAACCTGCAAGCCTGCCCCGTTGGCGCCGGTATGGAACGCCTCAGCGAGCGATCTCGCACGCTCAGCCCAATCTCCTTCGAAGGCCGCAGCCGCATCCACGTCGACACCAGTCAATCTCGCGCCATGGGCTCGAGCCAGCGAAAAGGCGAGCTCCATTCGCGCGTTGTTGTCGAGAGAACCGTCAAGGAAGACCAGAATATCTTTATAGCCCATCGCTCGCTCCTATACGATCTTCAGCCATCTCAGCTTCACCGCAATGAACCGCCAGACACGCAGAAACGCTTTGAGTTGGATCAAACCGCTATATGAGCCCATGGTAGCGGGTAGCTGCGGCAGCGGGGATGACGCCGTCGAAAGCTCCGGGCCTGGAAGCGGACGTGTGCCGGAACCATCAGCGGCCCTGTAGCCTCAGCCTCGGTTCCGAGCGCCCTCCTTGTCGGACCGGGCCGACCGCCACGAGACCACACGAGCCCACGCCCCAACCACGTGGCGACGACGATCGCCACATCCCGGTGCTCGCCCTGAACAGACCAAACACCGTTAGATCGACAGATGTCTCCTGCGATCCTATTCAACCGCTGCAGCCAACCTGCGCCGCCCAAGAGCGCTGTTGTTGTGCGATATCTGCGCTCTGCATGGCAGTGGACATGGCTCGCGCCTTATGCTTCTCAGGATCGGCTGGATTGATCGCGGCAGGAATCCGCGGCCCTTGCCAGCTTTCACCCTGAGATCTCTCCTAGGCGCTCGTCCGCAAGGCCGCGGATCCTTGTTGCGCGTCAACGCACGACTGGTTCGCGCAATGGCATCCCGCCCGCCCATAGACGTTTCGATGCCGCAATTCGCTTATCTGCCTCAGCACAACTTGACCAGAATGCGGGATCAGACGCCGCGATTCCTTGATCCGGATCAATCGCGTCTTCGACAAGGCGGCTCTGTCGACGCGCCGCAAATCGGTTTTGATCTGTCGCAATGCGGAATAGGTGAGGTTGGTCGACTCTTGCGCGATGACGATGCACAGCGCCGACAATTCGGCGCCATGCAACCGAGATCGAGGACGCCAATTCTCGAAGGCGGGTGGCCCGTCGGCTTCTCAACACCGGCTCCCTGCGGGGTTGAGCGGCAGGAGAAACTTCGATGCAGGCGCGCGACATCATGACTACAGGGGCTTTGACGGTCACGCCGCAGAGCTCGATCGCGAAAGCCGCGCAGCTCATGCTTGCGCATCGTATCAGTGGTTTGCCGGTCGTTGACCAGGCTGGCGCTCTTGTCGGCATCGTTACCGAACGCGACCTCGCTTGTCGGCCCGAGATCAGCACCGCGCCCAGACACGAGAAATGGGTTCAGCTATGGCTGACACCGGACGAACTGGCGGAAGAATATGTGCACAGTCGCGGCCGTACGGTCGGAGAGGTCATGACGCGCAAGGTCGTCAGCATCACGCCAGAAACGCCACTCGACAAGGTTGTCGCGCTGATGATCCGAGACGGCGTGAAGCGGCTACCCGTGGTTCAAGACGCGATGGTGATCGGAATTGTGAGCCGAGCGGACTTGCTGCGCCGTCTCGCTGCACGCCTTGACAGCTTGCCGGAAGCCAAGATCGCGGACCTGTCCATGCGCAAGCACATCCTGAGGGAGATCACAGGCAAGAGATGGGCGCCGCGACCGATCATCAATGTTGCGGTCCTTGACGGCGTCGTTGAATTAACTGGCAGCGTGCAGAGCGAAATAGTTCGGAACGCCGTCCGCGTGGCCGCGGAGAACGCACCGGGCGCCGCTAAGGTGATCGATCACCTTAGCGTTGTTCCTCGCGCTTCCGGTTCGAAGGAACGGGCATAGCGCCTTGCGCTTTGGAAGGATTCGAAGTCTTCCGCTCAAGACGCCGTCATGGTGAGAAGGCAGTTGCGGCAACGAGACTATATGAAGCCGGCGGCAAGTCGTACGGGCGAGATCCCGCGAGTGGTTACCTTTCAACTACGCTGGGATAGGCCGAAAGATGGGACACGGTCCGCATCTCGTCGAGCAGGCGGTTGACAAGGCCGCGTTCGCCTAGCCGATGTGCAGGCCGCCGTTCTTTTCATGCGACCTCGGCCCGGGACCACGCATATAGTAAAGCTCAGGCCGATAGGGATCGAACAGATCTCTCACGAGCTTGCGCAGCGCGCCTTTAGCACCCACTGAACTGCGGGACATGCCCGCGCCGATTGTCGTCACAATGCCTCGCATCGAGGCGCGCAAGACAGCGACCATCTGGCCCTCCCTGAGGTTTACCGTTGAGACGGACGTTGCGGACACTCGATCCGGGCGTCGGCACGTCGTTTACGTCTCTAGTCTCCACGCTAACAGGGCTCTCAAACAATTCGGTTTCTTCCCTAGGTAATTTCCCTAAGGAATCGGCGCGAGAAAGGACCCCACCTCGTGAATGCAACGGCCGAGTTTTACGGGTGACGATGTCCCGGCGACTGTGGGGTTCGGTCCAAACGGTAATTTGGTCATCAAGAGTGGAAATCGCCGTTCTGAACGAAGGATGCATGCACCAGTGCGTTCCCTTGCAAACAACCGCGATAAGGATGGAAACTTACGCGACAGGGCGCGCTCGGACACTGTCCCACGCGGCAGCGCGATTAGCAGGACATGCAGGGACAGATCAACGGTGGGAGGCCGCTCGGCCAATGCGGGGCGAGCCACGCATCTCGACGGGATTCGGCATGAAGTGCTCGTGCGATGCGGGCTCAACCAAGTGAAGCGAATTGCCGTTGTCCTGCGCTGTCTCCAGTTCGGCAACATCGGCATACAGTGTCCAGTTGCAGATCTTCTTCGCGCGTTCGTATCGTCGCTCGGCGGCCTGGAACGCGCGGTCCACATTGCGCGCTCGTCGAATCTCAACTGTGCCTTGCGGGCACTTGAACTGGCGGCCACTTGAATTGACGAGGTTCTTGAAGAATGTCACGCGATAGCTGGTCATGGATAACTCCCCAATCGTTCACAGGCGGATCAAATGTTAGCGGGCCGTCCGCCCGTCGTTCTTGATGTGCAGCAAATTTTCTCTAGGAATTTCCTGCGACGAAGCCATCACTCGAAATCCCGCGCCCGGCATCGCCACGGCTACCACGGGGCTTCGGGCAACAACCGTCGCCACTTCCTGCCAGCTCGTCGCCACGACTTTGATCCCGGTCAATCCTCGCATGCTTGTTGCTGCCGAAGGCAACGAGAGGGGCTGCGGCACTATGTCAATGCGGACGAACGTGAGACGCCGGCATCTGACACCCACAGCGAGCTCATTGGATCGATTTCGTCATTCTTGACCCCGATCAATCAAGGCAGCGGCGAGCGCGGATATTCTTGGCAAACCTACTCCGCGAGAGGGAGGGCATGATGAAGTCGCCGATCGCCCGGGCTGTACTTGTGGCCGGTGTTGCTGGGATAATCCCGTCAGCGGCTCTCGCCGATCCGATCGTGCCTGACGCTGTCAGCTACGCCTACAATTTCGACGAAACAAACGACGCAAAGATCTGCGAAATCACACTCGACATGCAAAATCCAGCGACGCCGGAATTGGTCGAGTTCACCGCATTCGCCGGCTACGACAAGTCGAATGCGTCCGTCGCAATCGGCTTCATAACGATGATGGCCGCGCACCAACCGATGTCGGAAGAGCTCCAGCTCTTGGATCTCTCGGCTGCAACATTCACATCCCATACTTTCCGGTCCGCCGACGATATGGATTACGAAGTCCACAAGGACGGCGGGATCATGGCAGCGACGCTCGACCGGGTCGTAGCCCGTAACTTCCTGCAAGCCTTCGTCGGAGGCGACTTCGAATTGACCTTGGCCACCGCGGGGTCGGGAAGCACGTGGTCCTACAAAATCTCCGCAGCGCCACCGGCCGAGGTGCAAAACGGCTTTGCAAAATGTCTCGAGGGATTGCTTCGGCCATCCGTATCGCTCCTGGACGGAGCGGACGGTCTTCTCGCACTGGCGCAACCGCGGAACGGCACACCGATTAGCGAATACAAATGAGGAGCGTGGCATGGAATTGATGGATGCATTGCGGACGCGGCGTGCAGTGCGGGCGTTTACGGGCGAGCCCGTCGACGATGTCACCATTGAAGAGCTTGTTGGGGCAGCCATCCTCGCGCCGAGCGCCGTCAATCTTCAGCCTTGGGCCTTTGCCGTCGTGCGCGGAACGGAACGCCTGCATGCACTGTCGGCACAGGCAAGGCGCTACGCGCTGGCGCATCTTCCCTCAGATTCGCCGCTTGCCACGCATGTTGCCGATCCAGCCTTTGAAATATTTCACGGGCGGCCGTGCTCGTCATCATCTGCGCCATCAACGGTGAAAGCCAGTCGTCGGAAGACTGTTGCCTTGCCGCCGAAAATTTCATGCTGGCAGCGCACGCGAAGGGTCTGGGTACGTGTTGGATCGGCCTTGCACGCGCATGGCTGAGCGATCCGTCCGTCAAGACCGAGCTCGGCATTCCCGCTGACTGGCACCCGGCCGCGCCCGTCATCCTTGGCCATCCTCTGGCGCTCCCGGCGCCGACGCCCCGGGAGAAGGCCAGGATGGTCTGGTGCCGATGACGTCCTGTGCTTGTCCGCGCTACGATCAATGATAGGGAGCGGGACATCGATCTCCTGGCAGACTCCTCGCTGCTCGCCTTGCTCCGCGATAGCCTTGGACTGACAGGCGTGCTCTTTGGCTGCGGCCATGGCGCATGCGGCGCCTGCTAGGCTCGGGGCGGGCCAAGGACACGCCTGACTTTGCGCGAAGTCAAGGCATCACCCTTCCCGACAGCTACGAGATGCCCCGGATCATTTGTGGGGGCTGACTGTCCCGCAATGCAGCCACTAGCTCCGAAACATGAAAGTGTCAGCTGATGCCATACGGGTCGATTGAGGATCTTCCGCCGCCAATCAGTGAGCATCTTCCGCTGCATGCGCAAGAAATCTACCGCGCTGCCTTTAACAACGCCTGGAACGAATATGCAGACCGCGGCGCGAGGCGCGAGGAAATCGCCCACCGAGTCGCATGGGCGGCGGTGAAGCGGCGTTACCGCAAGGAAGGAAACATGTGGTCGCCGTTGTGAGCCGCTGCTTTCGATTCAGTCATGCTTTCTCTTCCCAGCCTCGGCGTCCGAGCGACCTCGGCTCGGTACCGCGGCCATGTCGGACTTGATGCGCATCAAGGTCCTTGCGCACGCATTCTGCCTTGATGCTGGGGAACAATGGGAGACGCTATCATGGTCGGCATCACCTTAAGCCCCGAGCAAATCAGAACTGCTCCGCCGGAAGTCCGGCAATGGCTGGAACATGAGATCGCGCATTCGCTGGGGCTTTCGCCATCGGCGGAACCAGGTCCGCCAGATGCGCCGGATCTGGCCGCCTGCAATCCGCAGGAATGGCAATCCTAGCGTCGATCCGGAGCATGCTCCCTGTCGTCAGCGTCTTCTTCGAACTGGGTCGGGAGGGTACCAGCATCCCCGAGCGTGGCCTCGAAGCCTTCCGGCTTTCCGACATGCTCCGTAACACGCGTCTGCCAAGCGTTGGCCAATTGGCCGCTTGCCTGGACGTAATCGACCGCGCCTTTCGCTTGGCGCGCAAAGACGATCACGCCGTGCTATCGATCCTCGACCCGAGAGGATACTGCCTTGTTGCCGAGGCGACACGCCAGAGCGTGCTCGCTATATGGGCACAGGAGATGGCGGCTCAGCAATTCCCGGATCGTGCTACCACTTGCGGCGAGGCTTCGGCAAGGGAGCCATTCTCAACCTCTGGGGCCGTGCCGCCTCAGTCCGTCCACCTCGGCCAACCCTCCACGGGACACGTTGAGCTCGGGAATGGCTAACGGAACTGGGCGATAGATGCGCCGCCAGAAGCAGCCTAAATGGGCCGGCTTGGGCGCCGCCCCGATGGAGGAACATCATGCAGTGGTCCTACCCGATCCTCCGTGTGGGTGACACCGAGATCCGCATCCACCTGACTTTCCTGCTGCTGCTCGCTTGGATCGGCATCGCCTATTTCCAGGAGGGTGGAACGTCAGCTGCGATCGAAGGGGTCGGCTTCACGGCCGCCGTATTCGCCTGCGTGGTATTGCACGAGCTTGGCCATGCCGCTGCCGCTAGGCGCTATGGCATCCGAACGCCAAAGATCAAGCTTTTGCCTATCGGCGGCGTCGCAGAGCTGGAGCGCCTGCCCGAGAAGCCGTTGGAAGAGGTCGTCGTGGCGCTCGCTGGGCCGATGGTCAATGTCGTCATCGCTGCCCTCCTGATCGTCGTGATCGGCGCCACAGCCGGCATCGACGCGCTGACCTCGATGGACAACCCGCGTGTCGCGTTGGTGGCCCGCGTCGCCGCCGTCAACATCTGGCTGGTCCTTTTCAACCTCATTCCGCCATTTCCGATGGATGGCGGGCGCGTGCTGCGCGCCTTACTCGCCACGCGCTACAATCGCTTGCGCGCGACGGAGATTGCAGGGATCGTCGGTCAGTTCGCCGCCTTCGCCTTCGGCTTCATCGGCCTTGTCGTCGGCAACGTCCTGCTCATATTCGTCGCGATCTTCGTCTATCTCGCCGCGACCGCGGAAACGCAGGCGGCGGGGCTCGAGGCAGCGGCGCGTGCCGTTAACGTGCGCGACGTCATGATCAGCCGTTTCGAAAGCCTGCCGGCGATCGCGACCCTCGACGAGGCGGCGCAGGCCCTGTTGCGCACGACGCAACACGAGTTCCCGATCGTCGACCGGGGCGGCAGGCTGCGCGGGGTGCTGACGCGCGAGGGGCTCGTCGCCGGACTGCAGCAGCGCGGCGGTGAGGCTCCTTTGGTCGAGGCAATGGCCGCAAATATCCCGGTGATCCGCGACCATGAGAAGCTCATCAAGGCGCTCAAGCCCTTGAAGAGTGGAGCTGTACCTGCCGTCGGCGTGGTGGATGCCAAGGGACGTTTGGTCGGCTATGTCATCACCGAAAACATCGGCGAGCTCATGCTGCTGCGAAGCGCCGCCGCAAGCTGACGGATCTCGATTGGCAGCATTCTGTGTGCTTAATGGGTAGCGTGTGAGTGGCAGTCGTAGGTGGGATTGCGAGAACCAGGCGCGCTTCGCGGCGCATCGCCAGTACCGCCTCGCGGAGCTGCCCTTTGTCCAACAGGCCGCCTTTGAAATAATGGAGCGCGCACCCCGGGACGAATGGGCAAGGCCGCGCAAATGCGGGAGCGGTTTGGCGTCTAGTTGTCCCGGAACGCCTGCTTGCCTTTGTACTCCATAGGCTTCGCGCGTACTCGCGATCTTCGCTTTTGAGCTTGTCGGCAAACCACAGTAGCGCCCAGTAAATGATGGCGCGATCATCAGCGGTGAGTTCGACGATGCCTGCCTGGCGACGAGGCCGCCGAGTTCGACAAGATGTCGTGTGCGCTTGCGGCGCTCGACCTGCCAGGTGCGCATGTCATTGCGAGCCTGTGCCGCTTGCCGGCGTGCTGCCCGGTTGTGCTGGAGTGCTGCGCACGTTGCGCTAAGGTACCGGAGCAGTTCTCCTGGACCCGCTCTCGAAAACCTCATCCGATACTTAGCCGATGCCGCGCGCTTTGCGGCGTCCCTTGTTTCGGCGATTGCGATCAGCGCACCGGCCAGTTCATCGGCGGTGAGCCGATCACCGCCGATGGCGATCACCAGTTAGCCAAGCTGCTGCACTTTTGCCTGCCATTTCGCTTCTCCCATCCATTGCTGTCGGCATCAAGACAGCCGGGCGCAAAGACATTGATCCTCATCAAGTCAAGGAATTGCCAGTGCTCGAGCTGTTTTGTGCCGTGCTCACAAGAGGGAGAAATGCGAACCGGTGAAGACGAGAAACTGGCCGGTGATCAAAGGTATCCTCAACAGCGGGCCGCTCTCTCCGCTGTCTTGAACCGGTTGCCCGCGCACGCATGGGTGCGCCTTCAGCACCTCTCTCCAGATGGTTGGAAAGTCAGATCCCTTGCTTCTTTCGGCGTTGCATGTGTCGACAAGCCTCGCTACGGCGTTTCTCATTGAGCGCGGTTACCTCAAATGCCCGATCGCCAGACATATGCAGGATTTGAGGCGAAGGATTTGACATCGATCAATCCCTCGAAAATCAGTCGGTCACAGCGGCTCCCATGCATCTCCTCCCTTGCGGTAGCGATGCTTCACCGCAGACCATGCGACCCGATGGGCGATTTCCTCCCGCTTCTCGCCGCGGTCGGCCTTGCGTGCAGGGGAAGGCGCACGCGGATCTGCGGGGGAAGGTCCTCGATTGATGCAAATGGCATAGCCACACTTCCGGGTCTCTCCGCCAAATCAACTCAGGCGCCGGCGAACTCGATCGTCGGGCGACGCCGAACCGATCCATGCGCGTGATCGGATCCTTCTAGGTGTTGATGAGGCCGATACCTTGATTTCGCGCAAAATCATGGTGTGTCGGCAAGCCGGCCCTAGCCGGGCAGGAGCATCATGACCGACGCTCCGGCCATCAGTGCCGTCGCCATGCAACCCAGCATGACGATCGGCCAACCGCAGGTGAAAGGTCCCATGACCGATCGGCTTGACGCCAGCAATATGACAACAATCATAAGCGGCACGGCGACGACCCCATTGATGACGGCGCTCCAGAACAGGGCTCTCATCGGGCTGATGGGCAGATATTGTATAGCCAGCGCTGCCAGGATGCTTACTGCGATGACACTGTAAAAGCCGCGGGCATCGCTGGCCTTGAGCTCCAGGCCCTCCTGCCATCCCATGGCCTCCGCAAGCGCATACGCCGCCGACCCCGCCAGGACAGGCGCGCCGATCAATCCGACGCCAAGTATGCCGGTGGCAAAGAGCACGAAGGCGAAATCGCCTGCCAGCGGCTGCAGGGCGCTAGCGGCCTGCGCCGCGGTCTCGATATTCGTGATGCCGGCAACGTTCAGCGTTACCGCTGTCGCCAGGATGATAAAGTAGGACGTCGCATCCGAATAGAACATCCCGCTCCAGGTGTCCCAGCGCAACCGGCGCAGTTCAATCCCCGACCGGGCGCCATCCTGGATGAGAGGAGGATCGCCTTTCATCTCTTCGACCTCCTCGGAGGCCTGCCAGAAAAAGAGATAGGGGCTGATGGTCGTGCCGAAGATCGCTACCGCCATGGTGGCGGTCTCCGAATTGAGCGCAAGCTTGGGCCACACGGTGCGAAGCGCCACCTCGCTCCACGGGACGTGCACCGTGAAGAGCACTGCGGCATAGGCAAGCAGCGACAGCGTCAGCCATTTGAGGAAATTGACATAGCGGTGATACGGAACGAGCACCTGCAGGACCAACGTGCAGGAGGTGAAGACCAGCGTGGCGAGATGCCTGTTGATGCCGGTGACAAGTTCCGCGACTTCCCCCATGGCCGCTATGTCCGCGGCGATGTTCAGCGTGTTCGCGATCAGGAGCAAAACAACCACGAATTTGAGCACGAAGGGCGGGAAGAACGCCTTTATGTTGGCGGCGAGCCCCTTGCCCGTAACGCGGCCGATGCGCCCGCACATGGACTGGACCGCCGCCATCAGCGGGAAGCAGAGCGGCATCGTCCAAAGCATGTTGAGGCCGAATTGGGCGCCCGCCTGCGAATACGTCGCAATTCCACTGGGATCGTCATCGGCCACGCCGGTGATCAAGCCGGGTCCGACACGAGCGAGAGGGTGTTCCTTCAGGCGGCTGAGCAAACTCCGCAACTTGCCGCGCACGGGCATTGCATTGATGTTGTCGTCGACGATACCCATGGGCTGCCCGGAAAAGAATTCGCGCAGTTCTAATCTCGACCGGTCCGACGATCTTTGACCTTGCTCAAAGCCAAGAGAGCGTGGGGCGCATAGGATGCGCTTGAATTTCGGCGGTGCGAGGCTTCCATGATTGCCCCTTCGGCATCCGATATGCTTGAGGTTCTGCCCCAATTGCGAGCATTTGCCGTTTGCCTCGCGGATGATCGGGAACTGGCCGATGCGCTGGTCGAGGTAGTGCTTGTCCGCGCCTGTAGAGGCGACCGCCATGCAGCGCATGACGATGTCAGGCTGCTGCTTTTCAATCTTATGCATCGGGAATTTCATGGTTATGAGACCGCCAGGAGGCTGGCTCGTCTTCCTGGGCGCCAGGCAGCGCTGCGAACCTGCGGCGTGGACGGCACCGCAAGATTTCTGCTGCGCGGACTTCATCCTGCCGAGCGTGAAGCCATTGTCCTTTTGGATGCCTGCGGTTTTTCGGTACCCGATGCCGCGGCAATTTGCGGATGCGATCTCCGGACCGTTCGGCAGAGGGCAAGCAACGCGTCGGCAAAACTCGGTCAGGCTTTGCACTCGAAGCGACCGGCCCGCAAGCCGGCGCTTTGGCTGCGCCAAGCCTGCTGAGGCCCCACGGCTCCGCGGAAGACAGCCATGGACAGGAAGCACAGTTTCAACATCGGCTACGCTCTTCTCGTGCTGGTCCTGTTCGGATTTCTCCAGCTTTGGCTAGGTTGGCGCGACGTCACGCAGCTCTCCTATAGTGACGTCATGCGGCTCGTCGGCGAAGGCAAGATCGCGTCGGTCACGCTGACTGAAACGACCATCCAGGGGCAGTTCAGGGAGCCGCAGGAGGGCAAGAGCCTCTTCATCGCCGCACGCGTTGACCCGGCTGCGGCAGAAGCCTTCGAGAAGGCCGGCGTGAAGGTGTCGGGTGGCACCGACAGCAACTGGCTCACCACCATCCTTTCGTGGATTTTACCAGCGCTGCTTTTCTTTGGACTCTGGATGTTTCTTTTCCGCGGCTTCGCCGAACGGCAAGGCATGGGAGGTCTGATCAACATCGGCAAGTCCAAGGCCAAGGTCTATGTGGAGAGACAAACGGGCGTGACCTTCGACGATGTCGCCGGCGTCGACGAAGCCAAGATCGAACTGCAGGAGATCGTCTCCTTCCTGAGGGACAAGGACAAATATGGACGCCTTGGGGCGCGCATCCCCAAGGGCACTCTTCTGGTCGGGCCGCCCGGAACCGGCAAGACGCTGATGGCGCGCGCGGTGGCCGGCGAGGCGGGCGTGCCCTTCTTCTCGATTTCGGGTTCCGAGTTCGTCGAGATGTTCGTCGGCGTGGGCGCCGCGCGTGTTCGGGATCTCTTCGAGCAGGCAAGACAGGCCGCGCCATGCATCATTTTCATCGACGAACTGGACGCGCTGGGGCGAGCGCGCAGCCCCTTTGCAGGCTTTGGCGGCACCGATGAAAAGGAGCAGACGCTCAACCAACTCTTGTCGGAACTGGACGGCTTCGACCCTCGCGTCGGCATTGTGCTTCTTGCAGCCACCAACCGGCCGGAAATCCTGGATCCGGCGCTGACCCGCGCCGGCCGCTTCGATCGCCAGGTGGTGATCGACAGGCCGGACCGGAAGGGACGCGAGGCCATCCTCAAGGTGCATGTCCGCAGTGTGGCGTTGGCGTCAGGCGTGGATATCGGTGACGTGGCGGCCATCACCCCGGGTTTCACCGGGGCCGACCTTGCCAATCTCGTGAACGAGGCCGCGATTTTCGCCACCCGGCGCAATGCAGACGAGGTGACGATGGATGATTTCACGAATGCAGTCGAGCGGATCGTGGCCGGTTCCGAACGCAAGAGCAGGCTGCTCAATGCGGGCGAGCGCGAGAGGGTCGCCTATCATGAGATGGGGCACGCGCTTGCGGCTGCGGCGCTTCCCAAGACAGACCCCGTGCACAAGGTGTCGATCATCCCGCGCTCGATCGGCGCGCTCGGCTATACCATGCAGCGTCCGACCGACGATCGCTTCCTGATTACCGAAAGCGAGCTGAAGGAGCGGATGGTCGCGCTGCTGGCTGGCCGGGCGGCGGAGGATATCGTCTATGGCGAGGTTTCGACCGGAGCAGCGGACGACCTTGCCAAGGCGACAGACGTGGCGCGCCAGAGCGTAACACGCTTCGGCATGAGCTCGGCCCTTGGCCAGGCCGTGCTTGAGGAACAGAAGCAGCAATGGCTTGGAGACGGGCTGATGCGCCAGCGAGACTATTCGGAAACCACTGCCCGGGAGGTCGATGTTGCCGTTCGCCAGATGCTGGACGAAGCCTTTTCGACCGCGCAGGAATTGCTTAGATCCCGAATGGCCGACCTCAAAGCAGGGGCCAGCCTGCTTCTCGAACGCGAGACGATTACGCCTGAGGATTTTCCGCCGTTGCGGCGCCAAGGTTCGTCGACCGTCCGGGCCGAACATATGGTCGCCGTGCCGGCATAAGCTCACGTGGCACAGACGCAGGAAATACTCAGCGTCAAAATCCTTCCTCTTTGACAGCGATCAACGTCATCGAGCCGGCCAAGAACCACACTTCCCGAGTCAGGAGCAACCGTGCTCCCCAAACAGTGAGGTACGAGATGAGCAACAGCACACTGAGACAAGACATTCTCGATGAGCTCGACTTCGATCCCGCCATCGATGCCGCGGATATCGGCGTAGCAGTCGACAACGGTGTTGTGACGCTGAGCGGCCACGTGCCGACCTACGCTCAGAAGGTCCGGGTCGAGGACGTCGTGCGCAGCGTCAAGGGCGTCCAGGCCATCGCACAGGAGATGGAAGTCCGTCCGTTCGGCACCAACAGGACGGCCGATGACGAGATCGCCAAGCGTGCCGTCAACACGATCGCCTGGAACGCGTCCATTCCAAGCGGCGCGGTGCAGATCCGCGTGCAGGACGGTTGGGTAAAGCTTACTGGCAAGGTCGAATGGCATTATCAGAAGACCGCGGCGGAAGATGCCGTGCGTCATCTCGCCGGCGTTGTCGGCGTGAGCAACCAGATCGAGATCAAGCCGCGGCCATCGACCTATGACATCAAGCAGCGCATCGAGAACGCGCTGAAACGCACCGCGGAACTCGAGGCGCAGGAGATCAAGGTCAACGTCCTCGACAATGGCGCGGTCAGGCTCGAAGGCCGGGTGCATGCCTGGTCGGAACGCCGGGCGGCCGAGCGCGCCGCCTGGGCGGCGGCTGGCGTGAAGACGGTCGAGGACCGGATCACGATCGGCTGATAGGCAGGTCGTCACCTTCGAGATGCCGGCGATCCAAGCGCCGGCATTTCCTTTTGTTACCCCGGCAGCGGAAATGGCCTCATTCGCTTGGATGGACTCCAGGACGGCAAGCAAGTGCTCCGCCTTTTCATAGGCAGCCTTCTAGCCCTTAATCTCTCGATGAGTTCGTACTGACGGCAGATATGGCCAAGCCCTTCTCGCAAATGCCACTCCGCCATCTTCAATGGTGTCTCGCCGGTTCCTGCGGACGCGAGCCCCGTCATCAGCGTCAATTCGACATCAGCCGGTTTAGCCACACCTCGTCGAGCAGTGAGCGGGTAACGCCACCGAATACCCACTCCCTCAGCCGGCTGTGGCCGTAGGCGCCCGACACGACAAGTTCGGCACTCACCGAGGCGAAGAAATCGACCAGGCGATTGTGTTCGTCATCGTCCGTCTTGATGATCTCGGTACGCGCCTTGATCCCGTGGCCGGCCAGGAAAGTCGACACGTCATGGACGCTGTCCCTGATCCAGTCGTCGGGATGGCGGTCGATCGCCACGATCGTGACCTCGCTGGCCATTGCCATGAGCGGCACAGCGTCAGCGACCGCACGTCTTGCTTCTCGGGTGTCTTTCCATGCCACCACGATCCGTCGGGCCGGCAAATCCGTCGCGCCATGGGCGGCGACCAGGACCGGCCGGCCGGCGCGCAGCACCAACGAGCCTGGATCGGCCATGCGGTAAGAGTCCCCCGTGGATGCGCCCCGGGAGGCGTCGGTGACGACAATGTCGCACATACGGGCTTTCCTGGCCAAGGCACGGTCCGGATTTTCGATCTCTCCGTGCCAGCCTGTCTCGACCGCGCCGGCGACCAGATTGCCGAACTCGCCACTCAGGTCGATGAGGCGGCGTCGGATTTCGTCCCTTGACTGCTCCCAAATCTCGGCGGCTATCGCCGCGCCCTCGGGCGCCATGGTCACCGGCAATGGAGCATCCGCCGCGCAGAACCCGATCAAGCGGGCGTCGAAGCGCTTGGCTAGGCTTACACCTATCCGTGCCAGCGGTTCGATCGGACCATCAATGTTGAGGTTCAGGAGGATTGATTTGTAGCTCATCGCACGCGCTTCCGGTTCGATTTTTTGGATGAGCTGATGCTATTGAGAGGAAGCCCTCGCGCCTTGATGCGGATCAAAATCCTCTCTGCTGTGGCGCGTCTTAGGGCACTCGTGATTCGAAGTGGATCACCTCACCATCGACGACGAAGCCGCCGTTCCCGACATGATGGAAAGTTTTCGGCTTTGGCTGGCCCGGATCGATCCAGGCTTCGAGGACTTCCAACACGAACAGATTGTACTTGTTGACCAGCCGCGTATCGACCACGCGGCATTCGAGGTTGGCGAAGCACTCGGCCACAAGCGGCGCCGACACCCGTTCGGCGGGAAGCGGCGTCAACCATGCGGTTGCAAACTTGTCCGTATCGCGTCCGGAGCAATTGCCGACCTTCACGACCTTCTCGGCGAGCCCGACGGCAGGGATTGCAATGACGCACTCCTTGGTCTGACGCAAGGCGAAGAACGAGAGGTCATTGCTTGACACGACGCAGGCAATCGTCGGCGGTGCGACCGCCACCATCATGTGCCACGACATGGTCATGACATTCGCGCGGCCCTGCCCGGATCGCGTCGAGAGCAGAACGACCGGGCCGGGTTCGATGAGCCGATAGACTTCGGCAATCGGCAATTTCTTCATATCCTTCCCTCGCTTGGCATCGAGCGGCTGGTTTTCCTGGTCTTGTCGCCGCCATCGCCGGTCCCCGCCTTGATCAGCGTCAAAGCGAGATGCCGGATGATGAACCCTGTTGATTACAATCAATGTGGCTTGCGCCGGCCCTGCGATGATTGGATGGGCAAACAAGGAATTCGTCCATGTCCGCTGAAGATATCTTGCTCTGGGGCGCTGTGCTCGTCCTCGGATTTATCGCCGGAGCAGCGATCTATTTCGAATCCGCGTCCTTCCGGGAGAGTGAACGCTTGTCGGCAAGCCATAGCGCCAGCCGCCGCTCTCCGGCCGAGTCGGCCGAAAACAAATCTCTGCAGCGCGGAGCGAAGGGAAAGCCATCATGATCAGAAATCCGGAAGAGTTTCGTGCGCCCGAGCTGGCGCCTTTCGTCCAGACCAGCCAAAAATTCCTGAGCGCCGTCGCCACCATGCAAGCACACTCGATCCGCGCACTGTTGCGCTATCAGATCGAAAGCGTGTCCTTCCTCAAACGGCGATTCGAGGATGAACTCAGGCTTGTCGAGAAACTGACGGGCGGCGACGAATTCGCGGATGCCTTCGACGTGTTCGTGAACTTCATCCAGAATGCCACTTGCGACTACGCGAACGAGGCCGCCAACTTCGCATCTGTCGGTGCCAGGCTGGCCGCGGACACAGCCGGACAAGTCCGCAAGGAAGCGGAAACAACAGTGGATGACATGGCCACGGCGACGCTTGCGACCTGAAAATGCTGCGATCAGGGAAAGGGGGCGGCGATCGTTGGGGGAGCGAATCCCCGTCTCGAGTTGTCAACACAAGGCGCCGGACCGGAGAGATCCGGGGAGATCCGGGCGCGGCTTGGCCGTAGCAAAGCTCGCAACCGCAGCCGCTACCGGACGAACTCTTCCGCTGCGGGCTGGTGGGCCCGGCTTCTCGGGCCGCCTGAAGGCGACTTGCACGGCCCCCGGGCACGTACGTCATCCAGCGGCAGTGAGCTTATGGCAGTTTGACTCAAATCAAGGCCCGGCGTTCATTTGCCCCGTAATCGGTGGCTATGAAACGCAGAACAGCATTCACGCTCGTGCCGTTTGCAGTTGCTTTCGCATTGCCCGCCTGGGCGGGCGACGGTTCACTGATCGCCTATGGCAAGAGATTGGTCGAAGCCAACTGCGCGCGCTGTCACGCGGTCAGCCGGACAGGGGCAAGCATTCACCCGGACGCTCCGCCTTTCCGCACATTGCGCCTGCGCTACCCGATCGAAGACTTGCAAGAGGCGTTGGCCGAGGGCATTTCCACCGGTCACCCGGACATGCCGGAGTTCGTGGCCACTCCTGATCAGGCCGAAGCCATTATTGGCTACATCAAGAGCCTCGGTCGATGATGCCGGTCCAATCGTTGGCGGGCACAGTCTGGAACGCGTTGCGCGCGGTTCTGCTCGCAGCAGCCGTCGCCGTTTTCTCCACATTCTCCGCGGTCTGGGCCGCCGGGCTGCCCGTCCTTGGCAATGATCCTCCATCGCTGGCGCCAATGCTCGAACGGGTCGTTCCGGCTGTCGTCAGCATCAGCGTCAAGGGAAGGCTGAACGGCAATGCGGATGCGAGCCTGTCGGACCCCTTCTTGCGCAAGTTCTTCGGACTTCCGGAGCAACCGTCACCCGCGGAGCGTTCGTTTCAGACAGCGGGGTCAGGGGTGATCGTGGATTCCAAGGATGGCTACGTGCTGACCAACAATCACCTGCTGGAGAATGCCGATGAGATCGTCGTAACCTTGTTGGATCGCCGATCGTTCCCGGCCAAGGTCGTCGGCACGGATCAGCCGACCGACATCGCGGTCCTGCAAATACCAGCAGGCAATTTGATGGCGGTGCCTTTGGGAGAGTCCAGCAGATTGAGGGTAGGCGATTACGTCGCGGCCGTCGGCAACCCGTTCGGCCTCAGTCAAACCGTCACTTTGGGCATCGTCAGCGCCTTGGGACGTTCAGGGCTGGGATCCGAAGGACTGGAGGACTTCATCCAGACGGATGCCTCCATCAACCCAGGCAATTCGGGTGGCGCGCTGGTCAACCTCCAGGGCGAGCTGGTGGGCATCAACAGCGCGCTTGTCGGTCCAGCGGGCGGCAATGTCGGCATTGGTTTCGCCATACCCATCAACATGGCTAAGCAGGTCATGGGAGAATTGATCGCCCACGGGACGATCCGGCGCGGGGAATTGGGTATCCTGATCCAGGATCTCACCCCATTGCTGGCACAAGCGCTGAATTCGAAGGTCACGGCCGGCGCGCTCGTGAGCGGGGTCGTAGAAGGATCCTCCGCGGGCAATGCCGGTGTTCTTGCTGGTGACGTCGTGGTGGCGATCGACGGACAACCGATTCAAAGTGACACGGGTCTTCGAACCGCGATTGGCGCGCTCAGGGTCGGCGCAAAGACGCGGCTCTCAATTCTTAGAAAGAACAAGCCGCTGGAATTGACCGTGCAGCTTACGGACACAAACACGATCAGCCCGTTGCTCGTCAAAGGGACGGGGTTGCTGTCGGGCATGGTGTTGGCCGATATCTCGCCGGAATCCGCAGCCTACGGGCAGACGGACGGAGCCGAGATTGTTGCCGTCGATCCGGAAAGCAGCGCCGCGGCCGCAGGGTTGATAGCAGGCGACTTTATCGTCAGCGTCGGACAGCAATCGGTCCACTCGGCAATGCAAGTGGTGCAAACGGCGGGTAACTTTGACAGGCTCTTGCTGCTGGGGGTTTTTCACGCTGGCGGAACGCAGTACGTCGTCATTCCATGAGCCAACATGGCGAACTTCAGTAGTCGCAGCTCACCTGTCATTGGGAGATTACGGCCTCTTGTGCGGCTACCTCGCCGTCAGCCATGACCTCGAGTGGGTCGACGCTTTCGCTGGCCGCGGCTACGCCATCACTTTGATGCACATCAAAGCAGGGCAGTTTCAATCGTGTTGATCTAGCCGCCTCTTATGGAGTCCGGATATGATCTACACGACGATACTTGTCCAGCTTGATATCGATGCTCCGGCTACACCGCGCCTGCTTTTCGCGCAGCAGATCGCGAAGAGGTTCGAGGCGGATCTCATAGCGTTGGTTGCGGCCGAGCCCTCCGCTCTGGTCTCGCCCAGCGAATCCTCCCCGTTGGTCGCGGAGGTTCTGCGCTACCGAACCCACGACATCGAGGAGCGCATCAGGAAGCTCAAGGAGGAGTTCCTCAACGTGGCCGGCAACGACGAGCGCGCGTCATGGCGGTCGGAACTCGATGATCCGACGCGCGCCGTTGCCCTGCACGCTCGTGCGGCCGATCTGGTGATCACCGGAGCGCCGACCGCGGCTGCGGCCGGCGACTACCAACGAACCGCGGATCCGGGCGCGTTGGTGTTGTCCCTGGGCAGGCCTGTTCTGTTTGCGGCCGACGGCCTTGCGCCCTTCAAGGGCGAGAGGGCGATGGTCGCCTGGAAGGATTGCCGCGAAGCGCGGCGGGCGGTCGTCGATGCGATGCCCTTCCTGCGCAATGCCAAGGAAGTGACCGTTTTCAACGCGGCTGAGGACGGAACGGTCGTCGCGCCGGATGGCACGGCGGACGTGGTGCGCTTCCTGATGAAGCATGGCGTCAAGGCGAGATCCCAGCGGTTCGAGGGCGAAGGGGTCTCGGTCGGGAACTCCATCATCGCCGAAGCCGACCGTATCGGCGCCGATCTCATCGTTGCCGGCGGTTATGGCCATAGCCGTTTCCGCGAGTGGGCGTTCGGCGGCGCGACGAGGTCCCTGCTCAGCTCGGGCTCGTTCCACAGGCTGCTTTCGTACTGAATGGCCGCGGCGGCCTAGGCTCCACCCTTTCGAAGGAGATAACTCCCATGCAACTCTTAACAGCCCTGCTCCTGCCGACTTATCCGGATCCGCCGGGCCCCAAGGTTGCTGCGAATGCGGTGGCGGTTGCAAACCAACTCGGCGCCACCCTTGATGCGACCGTCATCAACGTCGATATTCCCGACGTCTCGAACGCGTTGTCCAGCCTCTTGCTAGACCTCCCCGCAAAGATCCGCGAGGCCAATGCGGCGAGCAGGAACCGTGGCAAGGCTTTCCTGGACGCCATCGCGGCGGAAGCCGCTCGATGCAACCTCGCTCTGACCAGCCAGGCGCTGAAAGCCCAACCGGCCTTCATCGGGGAAACCGCTGCCAGGGAAGGGCGCTACTTTGATCTTTGCATGGTGAGTTGGGCGCACAACGTCCAGTCAATCCGTGCGATCGCCGAGGAAGTCGTGTTCAACTCCGGCCGGCCGACCTTGGTTCTCCCGGGGGATGAAGATGTCGGCGCGCTCGATCACGTGGTGATCGCCTGGGACGGCAGCCGCGTCGCCGCAAGAGCCGTGGCCGACGCCCGGCCGTTTTTGGAACGGGCATCAACGATATCGATCGTCACCGTGACGGACGAAAAAGTTCTGCCTCACGAAGATGCAGGCGATCGTTTGGCGGATGGCCTGGCGGCGAGGGGCCTGCCTGCCAAGGTCGAGCAGATCCTCGCCGGCGACAATGAGATCGGCGCCGCGCTCGAGGACCATGCCTTGAGGATCAACGGCAAGCTCCTTGTCATGGGCGGGTGGGGCCATTCTCGTATCCGTGACTTTGTGCTCGGCGGCGCGACCGATGGGATATTGTCGGATCTGCGCTTGCCGGTACTGATGTCGCACTAGGCCCGGGGTTCATCTCCGATCATTGGACGCTAAGGAATGTCGGCGAGCGCCCTCAAGCATCAGGCCCATGAGATGGAACTGCATGCCGAGACGTCTTGCGGCCTGAGCGAAGCCGAAGCTCAGATGAGATTATTGGCCGAGGGGCCGAACGAGCTACCCAGATCTGGGCGACGCACACCGCTCAGAATTGCCATCGAGGTCATACGCGAGCCGATGCTTGCGCTCCTGTTGGCTGGCGGCGCTATCTATCTCCTGCTTGGTGATTTGCAGGAGGCGGTGGTCCTGCTGTGTTTCGCCACTCTGTCGGTGGCGATTACCATTATCCAGGAAGCGCGCACGGAGCGCGTCCTGGAAGCCCTTCGCGATCTCACAAGCCCGCGCGCCCTGGTTGTTCGCGATGGCCAACGCCGGCGGATTCCCGGTCGCGAGGTGGTGCGCGGCGATATCGTCATGCTTGCCGAGGGAGACCGTGTCCCTGCCGATCTGCTGCTGGTCCAGGGCCGTGATCTTCAAATCGACGAATCCTTGCTCACCGGCGAATCCGTTCCGGTAAGGAAGATGGCCGCCATGCCACCAGATCGGACCGTCAAACACCGACCCGGCGGCGATGACGTCCCCGCCGTATTTTCAGGATCGCTCGTCGTTCGCGGCTCAGGCATCGGTGAAGCCATCGCGACTGGGGCGCGAACGGAAATCGGGAAAATCGGGCAGGCGCTGAGCAGCTTGGAAAGCGAGGCTCCTCGTCTGCAAATGCAGACAAGGCGCCTTGTACGACTGTTTGCCCTGGGGGGATCTGCCGTGAGCCTGCTGGCGGTGCTGCTCTATGGCTGGCTGCGAGGCGGATGGCTTGACGGGATACTGGCAGGTATTGCGCTGGGCATGTCGATGCTGCCGGAAGAATTTCCGATGGTGCTGACGATTTTCATGGCTATGGGCGCCTGGCGCATATCTCAGGTGCGCGTGCTAACCCGTCGAGCCTCGGCAATTGAGACGCTTGGATCCGCAACTGTGCTCTGCACGGACAAGACTGGAACGCTGACCAGGAACCAGATGGCCGTCGCGGAGCTGAGGACGCCTGGTGGTGCCTTCTCGCTTCTGAACACCTCGGATCTCATCCCAGAGGCATTCCGCGAGTTGGTCGAGCTTGGTGTCCTTGCCAGCGCTGAGGTTCCTTTCGATCCGATGGAGAAAGCGTTTTACGAACTGGCGGCTGAAAGACTGCCGAGACGTCCGGGCGCGAGCGACCGGCAACTGGTCCGCTCATACGGGCTTCGGCCAGAGCTGCTGGCGATGTCGAACGTCTGGCGAAAGAGCGCAGGCGATCCGGATTGTCTCGTCGCTGCCAAAGGTTCGCCCGAGGCAATCCTGAAGCTCTGTGGCTTGGGCGCGGACCAGACTGTCTCAATGCGCAAAGACGCCGATGCTATGGCGGCCCAGGGGCTAAGGGTCTTGGGGGTGGCGCGCGCGAGCCATGCCGAGAGCGGATTGACCGATGAGCAGACCGGCTTTGCTTTCCAATTCGCGGGGCTGGTTGGGTTGGCCGATCCGCTGCGGGCGGGGGTCCCGGATGCCGTGGCCACTTGCCGGTCGGCCGGGATCCGCGTGCTTATGATCACCGGGGACTATCCCACCACGGCGAAGGCCATAGCGCGGGAGGCCGGATTGGATGTCGTGGATGTTCTCACCGGCGAAGGGCTGATGGCGCTGGAACAGGAGGGCCTTTCCAATGCGGTGAAGACGACGACCGTCTTCGCGCGCATTATGCCGGAGCAGAAGCTGGCGATCGTTAACGCCCTCAAAGCGAACGGCGATGTTGTCGCGATGACCGGCGACGGGGTCAACGATGCTCCCTCGCTGAAGGCTGCGGATATCGGCATCGCCATGGGCGGACGCGGCACAGACGTTGCGCGTGAAGCCTCCTCCATCGTTCTTCTGGACGACGACTTCGGCTCGATCGTCAAGACAATCAGGCTCGGACGGCGTATTTACGACAACTTGCGAAAGGCGATGAGCTTCATCGTGGCCGTGCACGTGGTGATCGCGGGGCTGGCTCTGATGCCATTGGTGTTCGGCCTGCCCATTCTATTCGGGCCGCTTCACATCGCCTTTCTGGAAATGGTCATAGACCCGGTCTGCTCGCTCGTCTTCGAGGCGGAGAGCGAGGAAGAAGATATAATGGAACGGCCGCCGCGAGATCCGCAAGAGGCGCTATTCACGCGCCGACTGGTGGCATGGAGCCTGACTCAGGGCTTGCTCACATTGGCAGTTGTCGCCGCCATCTTTCTGGCCGGCCTTCACTCGGGCATGCCGGAACATGAGGTCCGCGCGCTGACTTTCTTTGCCCTGGTGGCAAGCATAGTCGGCCTGGTTCTGGTCAATCGTGCTTTCAGCGCGTCCTTGATCGCAGCGCTTCGACGACCAAATCGCGCTTTGCTAATTGTCGTCACCGTGGATGCGCTTATGCTTGCGCTGGTGCTTTCATGGCCGAGCGCGAGCAGGCTGTTCCAATTTGGGCAACCGCATCTGGTAGAGCTTGTCGTCGTCTTAACGGCCGGATGCGGACTGGTCGGAGCACTGGAGCTTTTGAAATCTCGCTACCATGCGGCCTGATTGGGTGGATGAGCAGGCGCTGCTTTTGTGTGGCCGTCAATCGGGGTGTTTACGCCCTGTGACCATTGCTTTTGCCAGGTTCTCGTGGTGCACCAAGCTCGCTAGCAGCACTCCGACAATATGAAAAACAACGAGAGCAAGCGTGATGCTGGCGATCACCTCGTGAGCCTCGCCAAGGGAGCTGCGAACACGGCCTTCGCCGCCTTCGTTTTCGTCCTGCTCCGGGGCCTGCGAGACCATGGTGGACAATGTCTGCGCATAGAGAGGCGCCAACGGCCCGGCACCTTTTTCTTCGGCGTAGCGGACGAGACCCGTCGCGACCGTCGCTGCTAGAAACGCCAGCAGTGCCAGAACCATCGCGCCACCGGCGGGGCTATGCCCGACATAGCGCTTCGCGCGCCCGCGCATGAGCTCCCAGAGGTAACTGATGGCCACCAACGGACCGGTCACGAAGTCGGAAAACCGGGCATGCCGCGGCCCGACAAAGCCCCACGCGACGCGGGCGACGAGCAGCCCGCCGACAACATACCCCGCCCAGATGTGAACCGTCGTTGCGTCCTCAATCAGATAGGCAACGAAGAATGCCAGCATGATCGTCCAATGCGCTATTCGGACAAAGGGATCCCAAACCTGTATCTCGGAAGGTTGAGCCTGCATGTGGACCACTCCTTTGCTGGAATATCTTAGCCCAAGCCAGCTCAGCTTCCCCTGCATTGACTTGAATCAATCGAGCGAGACGCTATCGGTGCGGTGTCGCTATCCATAAAGTCCTCAACAGCGAGACACGCCAGTTCGCTAAGAGCACCAGCCAATCGGTCGCTGGCGCATGCAGGGGCTCGACCAGTTTGCGTTGACCTGCGTCAAGGTTTTCCGGCCGCAGCGTGCCTTAATGGCTATTGTACGATTGTTGGGGAAGGCAAATGTTCTCGCGCTTGGCTTTCATTCGCATTCTTGGCCTGTTGCTGGCGCCAGCACCGGCGGTTTTCCTGCCCGCTGCTCCGAGGGCTTTCGCCGAGCAAACCGTGTTCGATGCCGGGATCAAACAGTCGATCATATCCGCGACTGGCCATGGCGAGAACTCGATTGAGGTCGCGACCAACGCGATCCAGATCATGGTGACTGTCGTGAATAGCGACCTCAACAATTCACTGGTTACGCACGCTGACCGGGAGGCGGATGCGGTGAGGATCGTCGATGCCATCATCGCCGCTCTTAAAGGCAAGCCAGCTTATGACAGTCTATTGGCAATCCATATCGACTACGTATCCCGTGAGACGAACACAGCACATTCTCGTGTAGTCGATGCAATTGACTACCGTCGAGACGCAAAAGGCGGTTTCGAGCTGCACAAGACGTAAAAGAAGTTTTTGAGATATTTTTTCGATCCGCCAAAGGCGGCGCGAGCCGAATCCCGTCATCGCTCCATCCTGAGCGGACTTTTTTGAGCTGTGGGTTGGAGTTACTGGGTCCTGATCTTGCTGCGATCGGCAAGGACAGCCGGCGGATAGACGACCACAGTTTCGCCGGGGCGTACACCCTGAGCTATTGCAGCGGCGCGCGACGAAAGACGTGATACTTGTACTTCCCGGAGTCGTGCCCGATCTCCATCCACAACGAAGACGTTCCAGGCATTGCCTCGCCGGAACAGTGCCCCCGTCGGCATGACGGTGGCCTGTTTTGTCTCGTCAACCACGATCTTGACCTCGACGCGATAGCTGTCTCCCAGACTGGTCCAGCTCTGGGCTGGCGAAATTATATCGATGATCACCCAGACGCGCTGTTCTTCGACGCCGAGCGCCGAGATCTTGGTGAACCCGGAAGGCTCTACACGTCGCACCACCCCCTGCAAATCCGACGGCCCGCCCCAGCGTGCGATAGTCACCTTGTCGCCCTGTCTTATGCGAGCGGCATCGGTCGTCAGAACGTCAACTGCGATTTCGAGGTCGTGCGGGTCGCCTAGCTCGACCAAGGGGGCTGCTTGCGAGACAGCGCTCTCGCTTTCCTGCTCGATTTTGAGAACGCAACCATCGATGGGCGACAACACCGCAAAACTGTCTCCCAGATCTATATTGCCGACGGATTGCAATGCCGCGCGGGCCTGCTCCAAAACATGAGTCGCGGCATGCGAGCGGCGCTCGGCGGCTGCGGCCTGCCGGTCGGCCGACCGAAACAGAGCCTCCTCTCGTTCAAGTTGCGCCGTCGCCGCGACGTTGTGCAAGGCAAGCTGCTTGGTGCGCTCGAGGTCCGCGCTTGCTTGAGCGAGAAGGACCTTCGCCTGCTCGTGGAGTGCCTCGGCCTCGTCGAGTCCCGCTTCTGCGGCACCGACCTGCGCCTCGAGCTCTCGTCGCACACGTGTGTCCAGCAAGGGAGAAACAGGCGGCATGATGGTCGCCAGTCTCTGCCCGGTCCGCACCACATCGCCGGCTTTAAGCGTCAGGCGTTGGAGTCGGCCCGACACAGGCGCCGATACGAGATAGCGATCCCGCACCCGGGTGCGACCGTCCTGTTCGATCGCGTCCTGAAACGTCGTCGCCACCACCTCTGCCGTCTCGACAAGAACTGGCTGAGGCGTGAGAAGCCAATACAGACCCGCGGCCGCGATGGACGCTAGCAACATTCCTGCGGCGATCGATGTTGTCCGAGGCTTCATGATCAGTCTCGGGTCTTGAGGACGGCTACCAGATCGAGCCTGTCGATCCTTCGGCGGATCATGATGAAACTGGCGAAAGCCGCAGCGATCACCAGGAGCGAGGCAAGGACGTAACTGCTCGGATCGATCACGACAGGGATTTGAAAGGACTGGCTCGCCCGCGCTGAGGCGATCAGCTCGATCAGGGAGCGTCCGATCAGTAGTCCCAATGGAATGGCCACGACAAGCTCCGCGACAAGTTCGCTGATAACCACCGCCGACACTTCGTGCCGGCTCAGCCCGATAATGCGCAGACCCGCCAGTTCCCAGGCGCGCTCCTGCAGCGCAATGCGTGCGCTGTTATAGACCACACCTGTCGCGATCAGCATTCCGAACCCCGCTAAGATCAGCGCGCCGATCATCACCATTCCGCCGATCGTGTCGTTGAAAAGCGCCAACCACAGAAGCTTGACCGAACCTGCCTCGATCCTCGGCATCAACTTTATACTGGACCAGACCCGTTCGGATTGAGCCGGGTCAATCCTGAGTGCCGCGACGTTTGCAACAGGACCTTCCCGCACCAGGTGATTGAGCGCGCTGCGCTCCATGGTCACCGACGACCCCAGGATGTCGTCGCAGATCCTGCGGACAATGACTTCTCTTACCACCCTGGGGCCTTCCAGCATCTCGATCGACACTGTATCGCCCACATCAAGATCGAGCCGGCTCGCGATCTGCCGGCCCAGCATGATGCCGTCTGCCGGAATGGCGATCGGCTGCAGCGCCTTGTCCCTGGCAACTCTGAGCTCGGAGCCGGGATCCAGGCCAACGGCTGACGTGCTATAGGTCCGGTACCCGGCTCGCAATCTGACAGGAACCACTCTCTGGAGTTCAGCCTTCAGCACTCCGGGAAGCGCCATCAACTCGTAGAGTGCATCCGTGGAAACAGGCTCGGTGAAAGTGAGAAAGGCGTCGCCGCGCTCGACGCGGCTGAAGCTGACATCGATCATGTAGTCGATGGCATCGAACCAGTAGAGCCCAAACAGGACAAGCGGAACGGCAAGGGCGATGCCGATGGTCGAAAACAGCGTCCTGAAAGGCCTGCCCAGCGTTGTGCGGGCCGCAATTGTATACTGCATCGGAATGAGGCGACCCCCTATTGTCTGAATCCACGCGAAGGTCCGCAGAGCCGGTGGCGTTGCGGGTCGCATAGCTTCGGCGGGTGTCAGCATAGCTATTCGATACACCGATGTCGCAGCCGCAAGGTTCGCGGCGCCGACGCTGACCAGCGTCGCGGCAACGAGAAGCCACGGCTCGAACTGCGCCTCCAGCGAAGGAAACCGGAAGAAGGCACGATAGCTTCCTACGACGCCAATGGCGAACCAGAACCCCAAGGCCAGGCCGACAGCCGCCCCCAGCAGCGCAATGGCCGTGACCAACTTGAAGTAGTGAAGCGCGATGGTGCCGTTGTCGAACCCCAGCGCCTTAAGCGAAGCGATCTGTCCGCGTTGCGCCTCAACCATTCTGCCGATGACGACGTTGAGGAGGAAGGCCGCGATGCCAAAAAACGCGGACGGCATGAAGATGCTCAATGTTTCCTGCTCCGCCAGCTCGTCTTCAAGAAAACGGTGCGAGGGCTGATTGCCGCGATCGTAGGCTCCCGTGCCACCGTACGGAGCTAGCAAGCGGTCCACCTCATCCAGCACGGGCTCGATGCTTGCCTTCGGGGCCAAGGTCATCGCCACGTCGTTGAAGGCGCCCTTCATATCAAACGCACTGTCCACCGCGTCCTCGGCGGCCCACAAGACAACGAAGTTCCGGTCGTCGGGAAGCGGCACCGCACTGCGGGTGGCAAAAACGAACTCAGGCGACAAGGCGGAACCGACGACGCGAAAATCCTGCAGCCGCCCGTTAAGAACGACCTCAATGGACGTTCCCATTTGCACGGCCCGCGCCTGGGCGTAGGCTGCGTTTATGATTACCTCTTCCGGATGCAACGGGTCGGGCCAGTGACCTTGCACCAGATGGATGCGATTGAGCAGAGGCTGTCCCTCGGCCGGCAGCGAGATGATGCGGCCCGAGATCGGCAGGTTGGTGTCCTCGCGTATCACCCGCACTGGCTTCACAACCCGCGGTTCGACGATGCCGATCCCGTCGATCTCGCGCAGTCGGTCAGCGATGACCAAAGGCGCGCGCGTCATGCCGGCAAAAAGGTCGGCGAAGCGCTCGTTGCGGTAGTGGCTCTCCATGGCCGCAACGAGCGCTCGGTAATTGGACAGCGACATCACGAAGACGGCCACGCCTGCGGCGACGAGCATCGCGATGCTGAGAACCTGAAGCCGCATCGACCAGAGATCGCGCAGCACCTTGATGTCCAGCACGCTCACCATTGGACGTCTTCAGCGGCGATACGGTTCTGATTCGGCTCTTCCTTGACGATGCGCCCACCACTCAGCCGCAAGACGCGGTCGGCCATCCCAGCGATTGCTGAATTGTGCGTGATGACGATAGTCGTCGTGCCGAGTTCCGCGTTCACCTTGGCGATCGCTGCAAGAACCAGCCGGCCAGTGTCCACGTCGAGGGCGCCGGTCGGCTCGTCGCAAAGCAGGATGTCGGGTCGTTTCACGATCGCGCGAGCGACGGCGACGCGCTGCTGTTCGCCGCCCGACAGCTGCGATGGGAAATGACGCGCGCGATGCAGCAATCCGACAAGGCTGAGCGCTTCGTCCGGATCCATCGGATTGCCGGCGATCTCGGCGACAAGCCGCACGTTCTCTTCGACACTGAGGCTCGGTATCAGATTGTAGAACTGGAAGACGAAGCCGACATGCTCGCGCCTGTATGTCGTTAGCTCATCGTCGCCGGCGCCCGTCAGCTGGTGATCGCGCCACTTCGCCGAGCCAGAGGTTGGGGCGTCCAATCCGCCAAGGATATTGAGAAGCGTCGACTTGCCCGAACCAGATGGCCCAAGAAGAACGATGAACTCGCCCTTTCGAATATCCAGATCCACGTTGTTCAGGGCCGTCACTTGCGAGTCGCCCGAGCCATAGACCTTGCCCAATCCACGGGCGGTAAAGACCGGAGCGGTCGGTTGTGCTGGACTATTTGCCTCTCGCATGTCGGCCTCCAGTCCTGCCGCAGCAAATTCGCTTCCGGGCAGGCGTGCCGGGCTCTTTCGCTCACTACATCGACATTTCCGGTTCAAGCGTGCGCTCCTTCGCCGGCTCCGGAATATCGGTCATGGTCGCTTCCGTAAGCAGGAGAACGCTTGCCACCGAGACTGCGTTTTCCAGAGCGATGCGGACCACTTTGGTCGGGTCGATGATGCCCGCCTCGACCAGGTCGACATATTCCTTACGGCCAGCGTCGAAGCCGAAGTTCCCCTTGCCTTCGATCATCCTTGCGATGACCACGCCGCCATCGACGGCCGAGTTCTCGGCGATCTGGCGCACGGGCATTTCGAGCGCGCGTCTGAGAATCTGGACGCCGGTCCGTTCATCGCCTTCGCAACGCGCTTCTTCCTCAGTCACCGCGCCAATGCAGCGCAGCAAGGCGAGCCCGCCACCAGGCACCACCCCTTCGGCGACCGCCGCTTTGGTGGCACTGATGGCATCATCGAGCGCTTCCTTTCTGGATTTCATTTCCGCTTCGGTCGGTGCGCCGACCTTGATGACGGCCACGCCCCCGGCAAGCTTGGCGAGCCGCTCTTGAAGCTTCTCTCGGTCATAGTCGCTGGTCGTATCGCCGATCTCACGGCGGATTTGCTCGACGCGCCCCTGGATGGCCTTCCGGTCGCCGCTGCCCCCGATGATCGTGGTGTTGTCCTTGTCGACGACCACGCGCTTGGCGCGCCCCAGCTGAGCCATGGTCACGTTCTCGAGCTTCAGGCCGATGTCCTCTGAAATGACCTGTGCGCCCGTCAAGACGGCAATGTCCTGCAGCATGGCTTTGCGGCGGTCGCCGAAGCCCGGCGCCTTCACGGCACAGTTCTTGAGCGTGCCTCGGATCTGGTTGACGATAAGCGTTGCAAGCGCCTCGCCCTCGACATCCTCCGCGATCACAAGCAAAGGCGAGCCAGATTTGGCCACGGCCTCGAGCAGCTTGATCAGGTCATTGAGGGAGGAAATCTTCTTCTCGACGATAAGCACGAGCGCGTCTTCCAGCACCGCCTCCATCTTCTCGGTGTCGGTCACGAAATAGGGGGAAAGGAAGCCGCGGTCGAATTGCATGCCTTCGACCACATCAAGGACCGTTTCGGTCGTCTTCGATTCCTCGACCGTGATGACGCCTTCGCCGCCGACCTTCTCCATAGCCTCGCCGATCAGTTCGCCGATCAGCGGATCGTTATGGGCGGAGATCGTGGCCACCTGTTCCTTTTCGCGCCTGGTCGAGACCGGCCGCGATGTCTGCTTGAGCGTTTCGATTGCCTGCTTCGTCGCGCGGTCGAGGCCGCGCTTGATGTCGATTGCGCTCGCGCCGGCGACCACGTTGCGCACGCCGTCGGCCAGCATCGCGTGGGCAAGTATGGTCGACGTGCTCGTTCCGTCGCCGACCATGTCGCCGGTCTTCTCGGCCGCCTGTCTGAGCATGCGCGCGCCAAGGTTCTCTTCCGGATCCTTCAAGTCGAACTCCTTGGCGATCGTCACCCCGTCGTTGCACACGATAGGCGCGCCCCATTTCCTCTCGATGAGAACCGACTTCGAGCGCGGACCGAGCGTCACCCGCACGGCATCGGCAAGTTGGGTCGCGCCGCGCAGGATCTTTTCGCGCGCCGCCGAACGGAACAATACCTGTTTGTGGGCCATGGTCCTCTCCCAGACTGCCAGCCCCACCGACATAGACGCGTTGCCGCCGGCCGGCTTTGATAAGCGTCAATTGCTATTCCAAGCCGCGTTGACCGGGATCAATGATGACTGGTCGTCGACTGGTCTGATGTGCTCTCGTTTCAAGAGACGGACGAACGAGACGCTGCCTACCCCTTCGAGGAGGTTCGCAATGATTCGAATTGGTGGTTTCCTGCTGATCACGCTCATCGCTATAATGATGGCGACTGGCGTGGCTTCCCTGCTTTACAGCAACGAGCTTAGCCGTCTGCGCGCTACCGTCAGCCATGGCAGTCTAGTGGCCGAGCTTGACGTCGGCCCCGTCGAATACGCCGACAGCGGCGCGGGCATTCCACTGCTGTCGATCCACGGCGCGGGCGGCGGTTTCGACCAAGGCCTTGCCCTGGCTGCCGATCTCGTCGGTGGAGGCTTTCGGGTCATCGCGCCGTCGCGCTTCGGCTATCTGCGCACACCCGTTCCGCAAGACCCTTCAGCAATCGCTCAGGCCGACGCGCACTCGGCCTTGCTTTCCAAGCTGAACGTGCCAAAGGCTGTGGTTGTCGGTGTTTCGGCTGGAGCCCGTTCTGCGGTGGAGCTGGCACTCCGGCACCCGGACAAGGTTGCGGCTCTCATTTTGGTTGTCCCGGCCCTTTACTCTCCGACCAGTCCCGTGTCGACCGATATAGGCCGCGGCAACAAATTCGCATTCTGGGCCGTCAATGCTGGTGGCGATTTCGCCTGGTGGGCGGCCGAGACTATCGCACCGTCAATACTCATTCGCTTCGTTGGCGTTCGGCCGGCGCTGGTTGCGGCGGCGCCTCAGGCCGAAAAAGACCGCATTGCGAGCTTCGTCAAGAGCGTCGAGCCGCTGTCGCTGCGTGTGGCAGGCCTCAAGATCGACAGCGCCCCCCAATCCTACGAGCTGCCGTTGCAAGAGATCACCGCACCAACAATCATCATCTCCGCGCGCGACGACCTGTTCAACACCTTGCCGTCAGCCGAATTCGCGGCAAGCAGGATCCATGGCGCAAGGCTGGTCGTGTTCGACACAGGTGGGCATCTCTTGGTTGGAAGGGTGCAGGCGGTCCGCAAAGCGATCCGCGCGTTCTTGGCCGGCGCGGGCCTGACCCCGTCAGGATAACGAACAATATTGCGCTCGGGGAAGGCGGACGATCGGTTCGCTTGCTCTCTTCGTCGGGGCGATGCCGCGAAGACGTTGATCTCGCGCAAAGTGGAGCCGCTCCAAGGCCGGTAGGATGTTGGTCATCAAAGATGGAGCAGAGCCAATGCAGAAGGCATTGATGAAATGGGTCGCGGCAGCGGCTGCTGCCATGACCTTTGTCTCCGGTGCGGCGTGGGCCGAGGCGCCGACCGACATCGGAAGGTACGGTTGGGGACCTCAGATGATGTGGGGCGAAGGTTGGTATGGAATGATTTTCGGTCCGCTGTTCATGATCCTCGTTCTCGCGGTTCTCTTAGCAGGCGCGGTCCTTCTCATGCGCGGACGGGGTATACCGAATTCGAGGCCGCCGCATCACCCGCTCGCGGGTCGCAGACCGCTTGATATTCTTCGGGAGCGATTTGCGCGCGGCGAGATCGACAAGGAAGAGTTCGAGGAAAGGCGCCGTGCGCTCGGCGAATAACCGCGTCAGCTCCCGATGCCATCGCCGCTCTCTTGAGGGAGGCGCCGGGTAAGGCTTCGAACACGGCTAAGGCTCGAACCGGGTGCCTCGCCGGCCTTTGACGATTTCCACCGCGTCCTCCAGCCGGCCGATCGCCGCCGGATTGCCGGTCGCCTCCACGAACTCGGTCGCGGCACTGATCTTGGGCCCCATCGAGCCGGCGGGGAAATCCTTTCCCGCGAGCTCCGTCGCTCCGACATTGCGCAGCGCGCGGGCATGCGGCGTGCCGTAGCTCGCATAAACCGCATCCACATCCGTGAGCATCAGCAACATGTCGGCCTTCAACTGCCGCGCTAGCAGCGAGCTGGCCAGGTCCTTGTCGATGACGGCTTCGACGCCAATCAGGCTGTCGTCCTCACCTGCGACGACCGGGATGCCGCCGCCACCACCGCAGATGACGACGACGTTGCGGTCCACGAGAAATGAAATGACGGATGCTTCCAGAATCTCGGTGGGCCGCGGCGAGGCGACGACACGGCGCCACTTGTCGCCGTCGCGGGCGATTGCCCAACCTCTCTTTGCTGCCAGTTGCCGTGCAGTCTCCTCATCATAGACCGGGCCGATTGGTTTCGTCGGCTGCGCGAAGGCTGGGTCGCTTGGGTCGACCTTTACCTGCGTCAGCAATGTTGCGAACAGTCTCGAACTGATAAGGTTGCGGAGCTCCTGCTCGATCACATAGCCAATCATCCCGGCACTTTCTGCGCCGAGCACGTCGAGCGGAAATGCGCTGCCATTCATTGCGCTGGCCTGTAGCGCCAGCAGGCCGACCTGCGGACCGTTGCCATGCGTGATCACGAGCGAATGGCCTTCGCCGGTCAGCGCGGCGAGGGCGGACGCGGCGCGCTTGACGTTGTTGCGCTGGTTTTCGGCGGTCATGGGCTCGCCGCGCCGCAACAGCGCGTTCCCGCCGAGGGCCGTCACGATCAGCATGTCAGTTGCCGATCGTGGCGACGAGCAGCGCCTTGATCGTGTGCATGCGGTTCTCCGCCTGGTCGAAGACGATCGAGGCGCCGGACTCGAACACCTCGTCGGTCACCTCCATACAGTCGATGCCGAATTCGCGCGCTATATAAGCGCCAACCTCGGTTTCGGTGTCGTGGAATGCCGGCAGGCAGTGCATGAATTTCACATGCGGATTGCCGCTGGCCGCCATCACGTCTTTCGTCACCCGATAGGGCGTCAGAAGGCGGATGCGCTCCGGCCAGCCGGACTTGTCCTCGCCCATGGACATCCAGACGTCGGTGTAGATGAAGTCGGCATCCTGGACGCAATCTTTGATGTCTTCGTCGAGCCGGAAGCGGCCCCCGCTGCGCTTCGCGAGTTCCTTGATATGATTACAGAATTCCTGGTCTGGCCAGAGCTCCTTCGGCGAGGCAATGCGCATGTCCATGCCGACCTTGGCGGCCCCCAGTGCCAGCGACTGGGCGACATTGTCGCGTCCCTCGCCGACGAACGCGACCGTCATGCCCGACAGATGCTTGTGCGTGAACTCGCGCATCGTCATGAAATCGGCGAGGATCTGCGTCGGGTGCGCTTCATCCGTCAGGCCGTTGTAAACAGGAACGCCGGCGTGCGCCGCCACCATTTCGGCCTGGTGCTGGGCAAAGCCGCGATATTCGATCGCGTCATACATCCGCCCGAGCACGCGCGCGGTGTCCTTCATGGATTCCTTGTGACCGATATGGCTGCCGGAAGGACCGAAATAAGTGACATGGGCGCCCTGATCGTAGGCCGCCACCTCGAAGCCGGTGCGTGTGCGCGTCGAATCCTTTTCGAAGATGAGGGCGACGTTCTTGCGAACCAGGCGGGGTATCTCGTGACCCGCCTGCTTGGCGGCCTTCAGATCGGCCGCCAGCTTCAGGAGAAAGCGGATTTCTTCGGCCGAAAGGTCATCCAGTGAAAGCACAGAGCGGCCGTGAAGGTTGATCGACATTGGATGTCCTTTCAGATGGGATCGCGGGCGACCGGGCAGGTCATGCAGTGACCGCCGCCGCGGCCGCGGCTTAGCTCGGCGCCCTCGACGGTGATCACCTCGATACCGGCGCGCCGCAGAAGCGTGTTGGTGTAGACGTTGCGGTCGTAGCCGATGACGACGCCCGGCTCGACCGCGACAACATTGTTGCCGTCGTCCCATTGCTCGCGCTCGGCCTCGTAGCGGTCGCCGCCGGTGGCGATGATGCGCAGCGATTTAAGGCCGAGAGCCTCCGCCACGACCTTTGTGAAGGGGGCGTTCTCTTCCCTGACCGAGACCGCCGCATCGTCGTCTCCGGGCCGGATCGAGAAGGTGCGCAGCCTGTCGACCACGGGCGGATACATGGTTGCAAGGTCACGGTCGCAGAAGGTGAAAACGGTGTCGAGATGCATGAAGGAGCGGTCGCGCGGCATCAGCGCCGCGAGCACATGTGTGGCTTCACCGGCGGCGAATAGGCTGCGGGCGAGATCGCCGACCGCTTGCGGCGTCGTGCGTTCTCCCATTCCGACCAGAACGACGCCCCCGCCGACAGGCATGACGTCGCCGCCTTCCAGGCTGATACCGGTTCCTGCCTGAGGCGATACGAACGGAATGCCGCTGTCGCGGAAGCGCGGGTGGAAACGATAGACCGCCTCGACATTTGCGGCTTCGGGTCGTCGCGCTGGCCAATACATCGGGTTGACCGACACGGAGCGATAAATCCAGCAGGAGCTGTCACGGGTGAAGAGCTGGTTGGGCAATGGCGGCAGGACGAAGTCCTGAGGCGCGAGCGTTCTTCCGGTGAGCCCCTTGGGCTCGAACGGCAGCTCGGCGCGGGCGATACCGCCGACCAGGCATGTTGCCAGCAGGCCGGCCGACATCTCGTTCAGCCAGCCTCGCATCTCGTCGACCATATCAAGGCCGACCACTCCGGCGTGCACCCGGCGGTCAAGCAGCCAGTCGCGCGCCTTGCCGACCCCCATGGTCTCGGCAAGCAGTTCGCCGAACGAATGAACCACCACGCCGCGCTCACGCAGGGCATCGACGAAGACATCGTGCTCCTGGCGGGCCCGTTTCACCCACAACACGTCGTCGAACAGCAGCGACTTGCAGTTATCAGGCGTCAGCCTGCGCAGGCTGAGATCAGGCCGGTGGACCATCACCTCGCGCAGGCGGCCGACTTCCGAATGAACCCCCAGATTTGCCATGGGACCGCCTCTCAAAGCGCGCGGACGGCGCCGGTCCACATCTCGTAGGCGGCAAGGATTGCGACGGCGACGAGCGCGACGGCTATGAGGGCCTCCACCGGGTTGAAGGCGCGCTGATTGGCCTCGCGGCGGGCCCAGACGTAGAAGACGATGCCCGGTGCATAAAGGATCGCGCACATGAACAGATACGCTGGTCCCGCCGCATAGACGAGCCACAGCCCGTAGATCGTTGCCAGCACGCCAGCGAAAAGTGGGCCGGAACGCCGCTCGCCGCTCTCATAGCTCTCCCCGGTCATTGCAAGCTTCGCGGCAAAGGCGCCGGAGAAGATGTAGGGAACGAGAATTGCCGCCGAAGCGATGTAGAACAGCGCCTGGTATGTGCTCTGGGCAAAGAGTGTGATCACCAGGAAGGCCTGGACAAGCAGGTTGGTGATCAGCAGGGAGGTCGAGGGGACGCCGCGTTCGCTCTCGTGGCCGAAGAATCTCGGCATCGTCCCGTCCTTGCCGGCGACATGCGGGATTTCGGCGGCAAGCAGGGTCCAACTGAGGAAAGCGCCGACGACCGAGACGACAAGCGCAACATTGATGAGCACCGCCCCCCACGGCCCGACGACCGCCTCCAGCACGCCCGCCATGGATGGGTTCTTCAGGGCGGCGAGGTCGGGTTGGCTCAGAATGCCGAGCGAAAGCAGCGAGACCAGCGCGTAAAGCCCAAGGCAGGTGAAGAAACCGAGTACGGTTGCCGTCGCGATGTCCTTGCGCCGCTCGGCTCGCGCAGAGAAAACGCTGGCGCCTTCGATACCGATGAAGACCCACAACGTCACCAGCATCGTGCTCTTGACCTGAGCCGCGATGGTACCGAGCGAGGCATTGCCAAGACCCGTGAAGTCGAGCGACCAGACTTTGAGCCTGAAGGCAACGGCGACAACGCCGACAAAGAGAACGACCGGAGCAATCTTGGCCACGGTCACGAGGGTGTTGACGACTGCAGCCTGGCGAATGCCCGCGAGGATCAGAAAGTGGATGGCCCACAGCAGGATCGAGGCGCCGAGCACCGCCTGCCAGGTGTTCCCGTCACCGAAAGCAGGGAAGAAATAGGACAGCGCGCTGAACACGACCACCGCGTAGGAGACGTTGCCGACCCATGCGCTGATCCAATAGCCCCAGGCGCTGTTGAAGCCGATGAAGGGACCGAAGCCGGCTTTGGCGTAAGCGTAGGGGCCGGCATCGAGCTCCGGCCGGCGCACCGCCAGCGACTGGTAGACGAACACGAGTGCCAGCATGCCGACCGCGGTGATGGCCCAGCCGATCAGGATTGCAAGCGGGCCAGCGCCGGCCGCCATGTTCTGGGGCAGGCTGAAGACGCCCGAGCCGACCATGGAGCCGACCACGAGCGCTGTCAGGGAGCCCAATCGCAGCTTGGCCGTAGCCGGGCTGGCAGCTTCTGCCCGGGCAGGGAAATTGATGTCTGTCGTGGCCATGAGGCCCTCCCACCTTTGGAACGATGGGAGCAGTTCAACAGGAATTAGGCTTGCCAGCCTTGACGGCGGTCAAATCTGAAGTGACGCTGGAGCCGACCGCCAATCGAGCTCCCTAAAGGAGCTGCATGGTGCAGTAGCCTGCAGTCGCGGCGATCAAGGTCGTGCCGGCCAGTGGCAGCCAGAATTTCACCGGACCTGCGAATGCCGCCAGGGACAGGCGTCCGATCGCGTTGGCCATCAACGCGGCCAGCACGGCATGCCCAATGGTTTCGATGGAAATCGAGTGCCCGGCCAGCCGCACGGCGCTAAGCACCGAGGCATCGACATCAAATGCTCCCGCAATCGCGGAACTCGCCAGCAGACCTTGTTCCTGAAACTGGGAGGCCAACGCAGCGCTTGCCGTCGAGGCGGATGCGAACATCAATGCAAAGATTATCAGCGGTATGACTTCGAACGGATTTCTTGAGGGCGTGGCATTGTCCTCTTTCCCGCCCGCGACTGCCAACATGATCGCTGCGCAGGCCGCAAACGCGACCGCAGCAAAAAGTGCCGGCATGGCGATGAATGCCGCAACGTCGGGCGCCAGCAGCAGGACCACGAGGCAGACACGCAGGATTGATACCATCGCGGCCAGGGAGGCTGAGCCCGATAGCGACAAGGAATTGTTCGACGCGGCGGCAATACGAGCCAGTGACAGGGTGACAGCAGTTGATGACACCACGGCGCCGGCAAGGGCGCTCACAATCAAACCACGAGCGTTGCCGAGGATGCGCACGGCGACGTAGCCAGCGAAAGAAATCGAGGCCATCAGAACCGTGAGCAGCCAGATCTCGCGTGGATTAAAACCACCCCAGGGATCATAGGCGCGGTCAGGCAGCAGGGGCAGGACTATGGCGGTCATCGCTGCCAGGACCAATGCCGAGCGAAGCTCGATCCAAGTGAGGCGCTTCAACAGACCATGCAGGATTTCGCGGCTGGCAAGGAGCGCCGCCAGCGCCGCGCCGCCTGCGGCTGCAACGCGGAAATCGCCTGCTACGCATAGCGCTCCAAGCACAAAGACAGCCAAGCCGGCAATGACCGTGGTGACGCTGAAATCCTCGTCATGCACGGCTTCACGCGCCTTGTACCATGCAAGGATGCCGGCAAATGCGAGGAAGCCGGCGATCAATACGGAAATCTCATTGAGCGCTTCGGCCAACGCCGTGCTGACGCCGCCGAGAAGCCCCGCAATGCCGAACGTCCGGATGCCCGCCGTGCGGCTATGAGCCGCCGCGTCGCGCTCCTGCCAACCACGCTCCAGCCCGACGAGCAACCCGATCGCCAAAGCGACGCTAAGTTGAAGGATGAGCGCGTCCATGTGGGCTTGCCTTTGACCGGGATTGCGGATGCGTCCACCGGGAGTCGACCTGTGGCGTTGCAACCTGCTTTGCGGCACCGCGCCTCAGTCAAGTCTCCATCGCCTCGCGGCCCGACACTTCCGCGATGAATATCCTGAAGAACACATGCGGGCGATGCTCGGCGACCGAGGACGTTGCCGGCTTGAGCGCGCCAGGCTCCCACCAGTCGGTGTGCCTGCTCAGCAACGACCAAGCGTGATCGAGCTGCACCTTGTGTCCGATCCGATCTGGAAGCTCCTCGTAACGGCCATTGACGATGACGCTCTTCCAACCTCGGTTAGTACCACGCTCGTCGACTTGCACCGAGACCAGGGGGTTGGCGCGCATCCAGTCGATCTTCTTGCCCAGCATGGAAAAAGCGTAAAGGTGATTGTCGGCATGGGCATAGTAGAATGGCACGATATAGGGTTGCCCGTCCTTCGCGCAGGCCAGCCGGCCGACCCTGTTGGCCGTCAGAAGTTTCGTGCATTCCAGAGTGGAAAGCGTGCGGATCTCCATGGCTAAAACTCCTAAGTTCCGGCTTCGTGCCGTGATTTGCTTGCGGCGTTTGTGCCGGAGCTTCTTCTTTCGAAGGCAGGATGGCGATCCTGGCGAATCTGCGCCATCACATCGAGCACATCCTTGTCGGAAAGCTGCGGAAAGCTGCCATAGTAATAGCTGAGCGCCCGGAAGCGCGCCGGCTGGTTGAGACAGATCGTCAAATCCGCTTCTTGTGCAAGTTCGTCCACTGTTTCCGGTGGGGCAACGGGGAGCGCCACGATGATCTTTCGGGGGGAACGCCGCTTCAACGCCCGGATGGCCACCTTCATCGTCGTTCCGGTTGCCGCCCCGTCGTCAACGACAATCACCGTTTTGCCGGCCACCGACTGGGGCGGCTCCTTGCCGCGATATAATGCCCGCCGCCGCTCCAGTTCCGGCCGTTCCTGCGCGATCAAAACACGAAGGGCGCCATCATCGAGAGCATAGGCCTCCACGATCTCACGGTTAAGAACGACGTCCGGCGGATCGCCGTCCACGATGGCGGCCACGGCAAGTTCCGGATTGCCAGGTGCTCCGACTTTTCGGACGATGACCAGATCCAGGGCTGCCTGGAGAACCTTGGCCACTTCGGCCGCTACAGGAACGCCGCCCCGCGGCAAGGCGAGTACAATTGGATCCTGCAGCTGGAGGCGCTCCAGCGAGGTACCGAGCTTCTGTCCGGCATCCTGGCGATCGCGAAACATCGGTCATCCCTCCGGCCAGAGCTGGCGCAGCGACTTCTTCATCGAGTTTCGGACCTGGACGATCTCGCCGTGGGAGATGTGACGGTCGAGAAGCCGGAACACTGCTCCAATAGCCTTGTCGACGTCGATCTCCGGTTCGTAGCCAAAGCGGTTGCGCACGCAAATGACGAAGTCGCGCTTCTTGCGCTCCCGGGCCGGTTCGGCCGGGTTCCAGCCTTCGAAGTAGATGCCTCTGATCAGCGTCGGCAGCTGTGCGGACAGATCGGCCACTTCTTCGGGCGAGAGCCAGTCACGCAAAGTGTGCAAGACCGCCTTCAACAGCCGGAACGCACTTTGTTCGTTCCAATCCAGATCCTTGGCGAGCTCGTTTACCCATTGCTGCGCCTGCTCGGCGGCATGTGTGATTGAAGTATGCGAGACGGAGTGTGTCATGGCTGCAATCCCTGAACGTGTTTCCTTTTCCTCCATGGAAGCGCGGCGCGTTGCGTCGGATCTGGGGCCCTCGATTCAGCCCCCTGACGTCGCCGCCAGCAGCGGGATGATCCGGTCGGTCTTGGCGACGGCGGGACGGCCGGAGCTGGCATAGGGAATGCCGAGCGCGTCCCAGGTCTCGACCAGCGCGTCCTGCAATTCGGCGATCAGCGCGTCGGAATGGAAGGGCGTGGGAGTGATGCGCAGCCGCTCGGTGCCGCGCGGCACCGTCGGATAGTTGATCGGCTGGATGTAGATGCCGTGCACGCCAAGCAGCCGGTCACTCGCCATCTTGCAAAGCTCGGGATCGCCGACCAGCACCGGCACGATATGGGTGGCCGATTCCATCACCGGCAGGCCGGCCGCGGCAAGCACCTGCTTGGTGCGGGCTGCCTGGCGCTGCTGCGCGTCGCGCTCGGCCTGCGAGCGCTTCAGATGCCTGATCGAGGTGGTGGCGGCAGCCGCGATCGCCGGCGGCAGCGCGGTGGTGAAGATGAAGCCCGGCGCATAGGAGCGTACGGCATCGATCACGGCACTTGTGGCGGTGATATAGCCGCCCAGCGTGCCGAAGGCCTTCGCCAGCGTGCCCTCGATGATGTCGATGCGGTCGGCCAGGCCTTCGCGCTCGGTAATGCCGCCGCCGCGCGGGCCGTACATGCCCACCGCATGGACCTCATCGATATAGGTCATGGCGTTGTAGCGCTCGGCGAGCTCGACGATCTCCTTGATCGGCGCGATGTCGCCATCCATCGAATAGACGCTTTCGAAGACGATCAGCTTGGCGCGTTCGCGGCCCGCCGCCTGCAGCAGGCTTTCCAGATGCGCGACGTCGTTGTGGCGGAAGATCTTCTTCTCCGCGCCCGAGCGCCGCACGCCTTCGATCATCGAGGCATGGTTGAGCTCGTCCGAGATGATCAGGCAGTTGGGCAAAAGCCTGGCAATGGTCGAGATCGAGGCCTCGTTGGAGACGAAGCCGGAGGTGAAGACAAGGGCTGCTTCCTTGTCGTGCAGGTCGGCGAGCTCATGCTCCAGTTCGACCACCGGGTTGGAGGTGCCGGAGATGTTGCGGGTGCCGCCGGCGCCCGAGCCCATCTTGCCGGCAGCATTCTGGAAGGCGGCGATGACATCGGCGTTCTGGCCCATGCCGAGATAGTCGTTGGAGCACCAGACGGTGATTTCCTGGGCGCGGCCGTTGGAACGCCAGATGGCGCGCGGGAACTTGCCCACCATGCGCTCGAGGTCGGCGAAAACGCGGTAGCGACGCTCGGCGTGAAGCTGGTCGATCGCATCTTCGAAGAACCACTGGTAATTCATGTCCGAATCCTGTTCGAGAAACCGGGGCAGATCCTTCAGTTGCTTTTGCCGCGGGAGCGTCGCCCTCACATTGAGCCAGATCAAATTCCCATGCGCAGGCCGAGATGGCGATCGCTCCCGGCGCTGCGCCAACGCTCGAGCGGGCACGGGAAGTGAACAAGCTGGGGGTAGGACACAGGTCACGTCCGATGTAGAATGAAAGCGTCGTAGCGACATTCGAGGGGTCGTAGCGACATTCGAGGGATTGTCGTGGACCGGTACATCGCAAGGGCGAACATCGCCCATTTCGAGGATTTGCTCGCCCGGGAGACCGATCCGGAAAAGCGGCGGGTCATCGAAGGCTTGCTTGCGCGCGAGCGGCAGAAACTCGAAATCGCGGAACGTCAGGCCGACACAGAAACGAAGCCGAATAACGCTCAGAAGCCCAACGAACGGTCAATTTGAACCCGACGAGACTGGACCCCAGCGCTTGCGGCACAGGGGCCCGTTCATTCCCTCAGGCCCTCAGGCGGCTTTGACACTGATCTTCTTTTCGGCCTTCTGCGCTTCGGCCGTCTTGGGCATCTTCACGGTCAGTACGCCCTTGGAGAAGCTGGCGTCGATCTTGTCGGCGTCCACGCCCTCGGGCAATTGGAACGAGCGCTGGAAGGAGCCGTAGCGCCGCTCAGAGAGATAATAGTCCTTCTCCTTCTCTTCTTTTTCCTCGTTCTTCTCGCCCTTGATGGTCAGGACGTTGTTGGCGAGCTTGATATCGACGTTCTTTTCGTCGATACCCGGGAGCTCAGCGGTGATTTCGAACCTGTCGGCCTTTTCGACCAGGTCCATCGCCGGCGCTATCGACCAGGCCGCGCCGCGGAACACGGGCAGGTTGCGGCCAAAAAACGAGCGGGTGGACGGCAATCGCAAGTCGAAGGGATGAAAGTCATCGAAAAGCCGATCGACCTCGCGCCGCAAGCTCTCGAACGGCGTGGTCCAGTTGTCGGATCTCGGCGACGTAGGAGCGGCTTTTTCGGTTTTCACGGGCAGTTTGGTGGCAGCTTCGGCCATGATTCTCTCCATAAAACAGCTTTGATCGGCAGGTGCCGCTGCCTCCGCTCTTCCCACCAGGATTGCCACGAGGCGTAGAGCCGAGGCCAGCGGACCCGCTCGGCAGGCAGCCATGCGAAACTGGTCCATCACTTCGCAATTTCCGCGTTTGGCGCGGATCGTCGCGCCCGCGTGGCCAATCATGCTCGACCTGTCGAGGCCTGCATCAAAGCACCGTTGTGGACGGCGGTCTTTGACCCGCGTCAAAAAGCGCGAAGATGGCTTCCAGGGGACTGAGACCGCATGATGCACGGCAAACGACCGTGATCTCATTTGACGGCAGTCAAGGCAAAGCGCGACGGCGATCGCTATTGGCTGCTCCATCAACGGAGTCACGACCATGGATTTCAAAGGCAAAACGGCGATCGTCACCGGAGCTGGATCCGGAATCGGCGCAACGATTGCCCTCGATTTGGCCAGCCGTGGAGCGCATGTCGTCGTCGCGGATGTCGACCGTTCTTCAGCGGTCGATACCGTTACGCGGATCGCATCTACGCTCGGAAGCGCGCTCGCTTTCGAAGTTGATGTCGCGGACGCCACCTCGGTAAAAAAGATGGTCGACTTCGCCGTACAGAAGTTCGGCGGGTTGCATCTTGCGGTCAACAATGCCGGCATCGGCGGACCAAGCGAAACCACAGCCGATTATCCGCTGGAGGACTGGCACAAGATCATCGATGTCAATCTCAACGGTGTCTTCCATGGCCTGAAATACGAGATTGCCGCCATGCTCGAGACGGGAGAGGGCGGGGCCATCGTCAACATGTCGTCGATCCTGGGTTCGGTCGGATGGCCGAAGGCTTGTGCGTACGTGGCGTCCAAACATGCGCTGATAGGCTTGACGAAGGTTGCGGCGATGGAATTCGCCGAGCGGAACATCCGGGTCAATGCCGTCGGTCCTGCGTTCATCAACACGCCGCTGTTGACCAAGAATCTGGAGCCCGAGGTGATCGAAAGCCTTGCAGAACTGCACCCCATTGGCCGGCTGGGCACACCCGCCGAAGTTTCCGCGCTTACCTGCTTTTTGCTTTCAAGCCAGGCGAGCTTCATAACCGGCAGCTACCACCTGGTTGACGGCGGATACACCGCAAGATGATCCGCCGAAAGCCCGTGCACTGCAGAACCGACGCGCGGCGGAAAGCGGCGCCGTCCGAAAAATGATTCAAGTCAAAGCGCTGAACCCTGCACTGGATCAGACTGGTCCAATGTGGAATCCCATCGCGAGCGCGCCGTTCGGCGCCAGCCTTCAACTGGCCGTATTTGATCAGGACGGTGTGCACGTGCTTGTCTTCCCGTGCAGGAAAGAGCCGATGGGTTGGAAAAATGTCGCGACCGGCGCCCGCGTCGATGTCCATCCCACCCACTGGCGGCCTTGGGATCCCGAGAATAGCGAGTGGGATCCAATGCGAAATTCACGTTAAATTAGCCTTTCAGGTCGGCAATCAAAGCCATGCGCACCAGGTGCGACAGGCTCCCGGCGCCCATCTTGCTCATCACGTTCGCGCGATGGATTTCCACGGTGCGCGGACTGATGCCGAGGTCATAGGCGATCGTTTTGTTCGGCAATCCGGAGACAAGACCGTCGAGTACCTGGCGCTCGCGCTCCGAGAGCTTGGACAGATTTGCGCGGATGTCCGCTGCTTGCGGATGTGTGACAACAGCTTGACTGCGATTGTGCACGGCCGATCGGATGGCCTCGATCAGGACCTCGTCGTCGAACGGTTTCTCGATGAAGTCGGCAGCTCCCTCCTTCATCGCCTGGACCGCTAGGGCAACGTCCGCATGGCCTGTCATCACGATAACCGGAACGGCATGCCCGCGTGCTCTCAGTTGCCTTAGGAACTCGATGCCGTCTATGCCTGGCATCCGCACATCGGTGACGACGCAACCCTCAATTTCCTTCGGCGCTGACGCCAGAAATGCAGTAGCGGATTCGTGGAGGCGCACGGCAAAGTCGGCTGTCGCAAGCAGGAAACCCAGCGACCTGCGCACATCGACATCGTCGTCGACCACATGCACGACATCACTGGCCACGGGTAACCTCTTCCTTTCCGACGGCGCGCAACGTGAACCGGAACGCGGTACCTCCGCCGGGAACCGCCTCAGCCCAGATATGCCCACCGTGAGACTCCACGATAGTGCGACAAATGGACAGCCCCACGCCCATTCCTTGTTTCTTGGTGGTCACGAAGGGCTGGAAGAGTTGGGCTGATACCTCCGGCGCCAGGCCCGGACCGGTGTCGACGACGCCAACTTCAGCCATGCCATCTTGGCGGGCCGCCGTGACGATGTGCAACTCGCGGCGCGGCGCGCCCTGCATGGCCTCCACCGCGTTTCTCATCAGATTCAGCAACACCTGTTCAATCTGGATACGATCGGTCAAAACGAGTTCGGCGGCCGGGTCGAGCTCGTAGGTGACGCGCACATCCGCTTCCCGGGCGCCCACCAGTGCAAGCGAGGAGGCGTCTTCGATCAAGGACGGAAGGCGTTCGACCTGGCGCTCGCTCTCGCCGCGCGCGACAAAATCCCTGAGACGACGAATAACGTCGCCGGCGCGCAAGGCTTGCTCCGCCGCTTTTTCGACCGCGTCCCTAAGCAGGGCCGCATTCTGATCATTGCTCTTTTCCAAGAGGCGCCGGCTGCCCTTCAGGTAGTTCGTAATAGCCGTCAGCGGCTGGTTTATCTCATGGGCCAGTGTCGAGGCCATTTCGCCAAGCGCGGTGAAGCGCGCCATATGCAGCAATTCCTGCTGCTGCTCCTGCATCCTGGCTTCGGTTCTGTGGCGTTCCGTCAGGTCGCGGCAGAAGCCAGTGAAGAAGCGGCCTGTTCCCGGATGCATTTCGCCGACACTGAGCTCCATCGGAAAAGTCGATCCGTCCTTGCGCATACCGGTTACCGTACGGCCGAGTCCTATGATGCGGCGTTCTCCGGTCGTCAGGTAACGCTGCATGTAGGTGTCGTGCTCTTCTCGATATGGTGAGGGCATCAGGATCTTGACGTTTTGGCCAATGACCTCGCCAGCCTTGTAGCCAAACAATGTCTCGGCTGCCGTGCTGAAGGACTGGATGTTCGCGCTCTCGTCGATGACGACCATCGCATCGGGAACTGTCGCCAGGATCGAACGCAGGTGATCCTCGCGCAGCTGCAGCGCGGCGTTAGCGAAGGACAGCTCGCTGACATCCGTCCCTTGGACGAATATAGCCGTGATTCGGCCATCCTTCGCTCTAATGGGCTGATAGACGAAATCTAGGATGCGTTCTTCCGCACCGCCCGTCTCTGCGTTGCGGTACACGACCTTGACGCTTCGGCCCACATAGGGTTCGCCCGTCTCGTAGACGCGATCCAGCAATTCGAAGAAGCCTTGGCCTTCGAGATCGGGAAAGGCCTCGCGCATCGATCTGCCGATGACGTTTCGCTGGCCGACCATTTGCTTATAGGCGGCATTTGCGAGCTCGAACACATGCCCGGGCTCTCTTAGCAAGGTCATGAAACCCGGTGCCTGCTCGAACATCAATGCAAGCAACTCATGGTCCGGCAAATCGTCACTTCGCGACGAGCCGCCTGGCGAGGCGAGCGCGTCAGCGATGATTTCGGCGGACACTGGGTTCTTCTGGGTCACATCCGTTCTGCATCAGGAGGAAGACTGGCGATCGCTGGTTTAGCATCCATGCAGGCGTTCGCAAACATAGAGCTATCCCAGTTTGATCAGCATCAAGGTCATGCACCCCGCGCAATGGCACTCGTCAGTCGGTCATCATGTCCTGAAGGTGCCCGCATGTCCTACAAAACGATTGTCGTCAACTTGGCCGCCGACGCGGAGCCTGGGCCAATCGTGAAGCTCGCGGCGGAAATGGCGCATCGCTTCAATGCTCACCTCATCGGTTTCGCTGCCGCGGACGTCCCGCCCTTGGTGTCCACCGGTGAAGGCCTGGTCTATGAAGGCGAGGTCATGCAGGTCAAACGCCAGGAGATCGAGAAGCGTCTTGCCGAACTGCGCGACAGCTTCGAGAAGTTCGTTCCCCACTCCATCAGCAGCCAATGGAGACAATATATTTGCGGTCCGACCCGTGCTCTGGGGCTGGTGGCCCGTTCCGCTGATCTCATCGTGACCGCCGATGGCGGCGAGGATGTCTTCCGCGCGCTCGACATAGGAAGCCTGGTGCTGGGGGCCGGCCGACCCGTCCTGGTCCTGGGGGGCAACGCCGAACACCTGGTTGGGAAAACCGTTCTGGTCGCTTGGAAGGACAGCCGGGAAGCAAGACGAGCCTTGTCGGATGCCTTGCCGCTCCTCGCCAAAGCCAAGGAGGTCGTCGTCGCCACAATGGAAGCCGGTTCGGGAACGGATGTTCAAGACAGCCTCGCCGACGTCGCGGTGTTTTTGGAGCAGCATGATATCAAGGCGCGGACGGAAATGGTCGCCGGCGCCGCCGACGGCGAGGGGCTCGTTGCGTTTGCTCGCGCGGTCCACGCCGATCTGATCGTTTCCGGGGCTTACGGCCACAGCCGGCTCAGGGAATGGGCCTTTGGCGGCATCACGCGATCGCTGATTGGTGAGAAATCCATCAGCCGCCTGTTTTCGAATTGACTGCGACCGTGGCGACCAGGACTGCAGATGGGCCGGACCGGCTGCAGGTCATTCCAGGTGACGAGCGGCCGGCCAACCACTTTTCCAGCCATGTCGAGCCCGCATACTGGTCGCTCGAAACGGGGGAACTGATCGGCCGGTTGGAGACCTCCACTTCCGGCCTGCTCAGCGTCGATGCGGCAGTCCGGCTGGCCAAATTCGGTCGCAATGAACTGGCGCCCCGGTCCGGCGGAACGGCGCTAAGCGTGTTCGCGCGGCAGTTTCGCAGCCCGTTGGTCTTGATCCTGGTCTTTGCTGCTGCCGTTTCGGCGTTCGTCGGAGAGGGGCATGAGGCTGCAATCATCGGCGTGATCGTGCTTGCCAGCTGCGTTCTCAGCTTCACTCAGGAATATGGCGCCTCGCGAGCGATGGAGGCGCTGCGGAACCGAATCTCCCGAAAGGCGACCGTGCTTCGGGACGGCTTCGAACGCGCCGTCAATGTCGAGGAGATCGTTCCCGGCGACGTCGTCTGGCTGTCGGCTGGCAATCTGATCCCCGTCGACGGCGTCATCCTGGAGTCGCGGGATCTCAATGTCAGCGAATCCGTTCTGACCGGCGAGACTTTTCCCGTCGTGAAGTCCGCCGGCCGCTCCGCGCCCGAAGCCGGCATCGCGCAACGTAGCAACGCCGTGTTCACCGGCACCTCCGTTCGCAGCGGAACGGCAAAGGTGCTGGCCGTCGCTACGGGGGTGCGGACCGAATTCGCATCGATCGCCGAGGCATTGGAGCGACGGATACCTGAGACCGAGTTTGCCCGCGGCATCAGGATGTTCGGATATTTGATGACCGAGATCATGCTTGTGATCGTCATCCTGGTGTTCTTCGCCAACGTGATGCTCAGCCGGCCCTTCATCGAATCGCTGTTGTTTTCATTGGCGCTGGCTGTTGGTCTGACGCCGGAACTGCTTCCGGCGATCATCAGCGTGACCCTGGCCCGGGGCGCCCGGACGATGGCCGCCGGCGGTGTCATTGTGCGCCGTCTCGACGCGATCGAGAATCTCGGCAGCATGGACCTGCTGTGCACCGACAAGACCGGGACGCTGACTGAGGGCGTCATTCACCTCGATGGATGGTTCGACATCGAGGGCAATTCGTCGACCGACGTCCTGCTTTTCGCCCGGCTCAACGCGACTTTGCAGACGGGCCTGAAGAATCCACTCGACGAGGCGATTGCGAGCGCACCACAAGAGGATTTGTTCGGGTTCATCAAGATCGATGAGATCCCCTACGATTTTGTGCGCAAGCGCCTGTCGATCGCCGTGCAGGACAGCAAGCGCGAACAAATCCTTATCACCAAGGGAGCCGTGCAGAACGTTCTCGATGCTTGCGGCTTCGTGCAGGGTTCGCATAGCTTGACGCCCCTCGGCGCGACCGAACGCGAGGCGATCGACGAACGATTCAGAAGCTGGAGCGCGCAAGGCTATCGTGTTCTCGGCCTGGCGACACGGCGATTTCAAGGCAAGGCGGGCTTCAGCCGTGACGACGAGACCGAAATGGCGTTCGCGGGATTCCTGCTGTTTCTCGATCCGCCAAAGGAAGGGGTGCGGGAGACGCTGTCGGCGCTTGCCGACCGAGGCATCGGCGTGAAGGTCATCTCCGGAGACAACCGCTACGTCGCCGCTCATCTGGCCGAAGCGGTGGGCCTGCGGGCCGACCGGATCATGACCGGCGAGGATCTGTCGAAGCTGACGAAGAACGGGCTTCTCGCTGGCGTCCGCAACACCGATCTCTTCGTCGAGATCGATCCGAACCAGAAAGAACGTATCGTCGAGGCGTTGCGCCGGAACGGCCACGTGGTCGGCTATCTAGGCGATGGTATCAACGACGCGCCGGCGCTTCATGAGGCAGACATCGGCATTTCAGTCGATACCGCCGTCGATGTGGCGCGCGAGGCCGCGGACATCATCTTGCTCAAGCGCGACCTGGGCGTGCTGGTGAGGGGCGTCGACGATGGCCGCAAGACCTTCGCCAACACGATGAAGTATATTTCCATCACGACGAGCGCCAATTTCGGCAACATGATCAGCATGGCCGCCGCCTCGCTTTACCTGCCGTTTCTGCCGCTGCTGGCCAAGCAGATCCTGCTGAACAATTTCCTGTCCGACATTCCATCGCTGGCGATCGCCGGCGACAATGTCGACGTTGAACAACTGCGCAGACCGCGGCACTGGGACATCCATTTCGTCAGACGTTTCATGGTCAGTTTCGGACTGGTGAGCTCCGCGTTCGACTTCGCGACCTTCGCCTTCCTGCTGCTGGCAGCCCATGCCGAAGCAGCCACGTTTCAGACGGCCTGGTTCATCGAATCTGTGCTGACCCAACTTGCCATCCTGTTCATCGTGCGCACCCGTATGAGGCCATGGAACAGCCGTCCCAGCCGCGTGCTTGCGGGCCTCGCCCTCTGTGTCGGCGTTATCGCTATTGCCATTCCTTACGCCCCCTTCGCCAATTGGTTCGGATTTGGACCCTTGGCAGGATCGGTGCTGACCGGGCTCGTTGCGATCACGGCGCTGTATGTGATTGTCTCCGAGATTACCAAGGGCCTGCTTTTCGATCACGGCAGCCGCGGCAAGCCCGGAAGAAGAGTTCCGGGCTCGAATCCGCGCCGGGCCGCGTCAATCCGCATCCCGGGCTGAGCCGAAGGATGCGGTTCGATGCGCGGCGGCTCAAGGTCCAAGTTTGCGACGTCAACCACCAGCGGCGGCCTTGGCGACGTTCACACCAAGGTCATAGACCAGCTGGCCTCCATAATAGCCGGTTGCCGTGACCAGGGCCGCGCCGGCTACTTCAATGACTGGAATGGCAAAGCGCAGCGTTCCGAGTTCGCGATTTCGTACCCACAGCGCGAGCCGGATGACGCCCCAGCCCAAAAAGGTAAAGGCGCTGATCGTGCCCAGGCTCTCATGTATTTCGGCTATTTCGCTGCTGAAGCCCGCGGCCTCGGCGTAATCAAGGGCCATCCCGCCGAAGAGCCAGGTGACGACGGCGAACAACCCCGCGGCGACGGCAACGAAGGTCGAAATCGTTCCTACGCCGGAGCGCATCGTAACGGCGTTGCGGCCGGTAAGCGCGGCGATATCGATAATCACCAGCGTGTAAATGAGCACAATGGGGAAATGCACCAGAATGGGATGGACGTGCTGAATCGCAGGCATCGGAAATTCTCTCCAGGAACAGTGAAAGGGGCAGCGTCAAACGTTCAGATCCGTCAGTCGTCGCTGTCGTCCAAACCTTCGTCTTCCCGATCTGCGCGAGCGCCGGACAAGGATTTGCCGCCCTCACACTCGTCGTCGCCGACCCCTTTGACCGACTTGGGGCCGGCAGCGCTCATCATCGGGATAGCCTGTAGGTCGATGGTTGTCGCGGAACCGGCCGGTGCGGCCGCGCATAATGCCTGGCTGGATTCAGCGGCAGCGGGTATGGCGAAAGCGGTGAGACCCCCGAGGGCGACAAACAACAAAGGAAAATTGCGCATGATGTTCGTATCCTTTTCTGCGCACCCAGCATCGGGCGCGGAGGTTCTTGATAGAGACCCCGCGCTTGCCGCCGGCTGACGATGACTGACAGCGTTTTGACAGCTTTCGCGTGCGACAGCTCTCTGCCATGAGAACCGTGTTGACGCGCCTGGCAATTCTGGGGGTGGCCGTGCTTGTACTGGCCAGTCCCCTCGCGGCCCGCGCACAGGACGACGACGACGATCATGATCGGGCTCGCGACCTCCATGAGCGCGGCGAGATCGAGGGCCTCGCCGATATCCTGGCCGTCGTCCGCGCCAAGGCTCCCGGTGAGATCGTTGCGGTCGATCTCATACGGACAGGGGGCAAGTGGGTCTATCGGTTCCAGGTGATCGCTGCCGACGGCAGGCGAAGGATCGTTGACGTCGATGCCGGGGTGGGCGGCGTCTCGAGTGGCGAAGGCGACCGCAAATGAAAATACTCCTGGCCGAGGACGAACCGCGCATCGCGGCCGATATCGCGGCAGTCCTGAAGGCGTCGGGCATGGCCGTCGATATCGTGACCGACGGAGAAGCGGCCTGGTTTGCCGGCGATGTCGAGAACTACGACGCAGCGATCCTCGATTTGGGATTGCCGAAGCTCGACGGCCTCACCGTGCTGAAGCGCTGGCGCGGCAATGGCCGGCGTTTTCCGGTGCTGATCCTGACGGCGCGGGGCCTATGGACCGAGCGCGTGGAAGGCATCAACGCCGGCGCCGACGATTACCTTCCGAAGCCGTTCGAAATGGAGGAACTGCTGGCGCGGCTGCGCGCCATCCTGCGCCGGTCAAGCGGGCAAGCAGCGCCGGTGCTGAAATCCGGCCCTTTGCTGCTCGACACGCGGCAGATGCGCATCTCGCTGCGCGGCGTCCCTATGGCGCTTTCGCCGCTGGAGTATCGCCTCCTCGCCTTTCTCATGCATCATGCCGGCCGTGTGGTCGCGCCGACCGAGCTGGCGGAGCATCTGTACAGCTCCGACAACGACCGCGACCCGAATACGATTGAAGTTATCGTTGCGCGTCTGCGGCGGAAGCTCGGCAGCGATGTGATCGAGACACGACGCGGGTTTGGATACCTCGTGCCCGACGGACCTGACTGATGCGCAATTCGATCCGGTTCAGGCTGTGGTCGGCCGCGGCCATATCGATCGTGATCGCGCTTGGCATAGCCGGCGTTGGGCTGCGTTATCTGTTCGAGCTGAATGTCGAGCGTCGCGTTGTCAGCGAGCTGACCGTCGACCTAAACGAGCTGATCGGCGCGACGAGCTTCACGGCCGATGGCCGCCTGTCGGTCGCGTCGACGATATCCGACCAGCGCTTCGCCATTCCGCTGTCCGGGCACTACTGGCAAGTGGAGGACCTGGCCACGCACAACCTCGTCCGATCCCGCTCGCTGTGGGATGCCACGCTCGCCCTGCCTGACCAGGCGACCGGTGGCGAGCTGCGCAAGGCGGAACTCACCGGGCCGGGCGGTGAGCTCACTGTTGCCGTCTCGCGCACGATCACCGATACCGACGGGCGGGCGTTCCGCGCCGTCGTGGCGGAAGACCATCGCAACGTGGAGGTCTCGGTGGGCGAATATGTCCGTGATCTGGCGCCAGCGCTCATGGTCCTCGCGCTCGCGCTGATGGGAGCCTTCTTCATCCAGATCACCGTCGGTTTGGCGCCGCTGGAAGGCTTGCGGGTCGCCGTCAGAAACGTGATCGCGCAGCGCGCCGCTCGGCTCGACGTGGCCGCACCGGCCGAGGTGCAGCCACTCGCCGACGAAATAAATCGCCTGCTCGATGCGCAGGAGAAGGCCCTCTCGCGCGCCCGCTCGCGCGCCACCGATCTCGCGCACGGCCTCAAGACCCCTCTTCAGGTGCTGTCCGCCGATATTCGAACCCTGCGCAAAAAAGGCGAAACCGAGCTTGCCGACGAGATCGAAAGGAGCACCGGCGCCATCCGCCGCCATGTCGAGCGGGAATTGGCACGCGCCCGTCTGGCGCCCGGAGTCTCCGGCAAGGCCGCATGCCGGGTCCGGGAGGTGGCGGCTGGCGTGGTCGCCGTCGTCAAACGCACGCCACAGGGCAAGCAGCTCTCGTTCGAGATTGAGAGTCCTGAGGATTTCATGGCGCCTATCGACGAAGGCGACCTGTCGGAGATCCTTGGCAACCTGGTGGAAAATGCCGCGCGGTTCGCGAAATCCTTCGTCCGCGTCAGCGCATCCGCAACCGCTCGCGAGGTGATGGTTGCCGTTGTCGACGATGGCGCCGGGATCCCCGAGGCCGCGCGGCATGCCGCCCTGGCCCGCGGCGTGCAGCTCGACAGCAGGGGCGGCGGCAGCGGTCTCGGCCTGGCGATCGTCTCGGATATCGTCGAGGCATATGGCGGTCGCCTTGCGATGGCAAACGCCAGCCCTGGCCTGGCGGTAACGATCCACCTGCCTCGGCATGGTTGAGCGTCAGGCAAAACCAGGAAAGTAGTCGACCTTTATCCTCGAACGGCTGACGCCCATGGCCACAAGCTTCTGGCGCAACGCCTTGACCATCGCCTGGGGGCCGGAGACGTAGAAGGTGCGCTCGAGATAGTCGGGCATGGTGAGGCGCACCAGGCGGGCGTCTATGTAGCCGGGATACTGGCCGCGTACGGCGCCTTTGGCCACCGCGTGGTAGGTCCTTATGCCCAGCTCGCGTCTCGCGGATGCGAGCACGTGTCGATAAGCGATGTCTTCCTGGCCTTCTGTTCCATAGAGAACGACGATAGGTCGCGCTTCCTGGCGATCGATGAGATATTGCAGCATCGAGCGGAACGGCGTGATGCCGATGCCGCCCGCCAGGAAGGCGATCTTGGTTTTCGGATCGGACGGCAGCGTGAAATCGCCGGCCAGTTGCGAAGCGTGGATCGTGGCGCCGGGCTTCATAGCGCCCAGGGCCCGCTTGAAAGCGCTCGATTGCGGATAGAACTTGACGCCAAGCCGCACCGATTGCTCGGTAGGCGATGAGGCGACGGTGAAATAACGCCGGTTACCGCGATTGTCGGAACAGTCGAGGCTCAGCGTCCACTCCAGATACTGGCCCGCCCGGAAGGCAAGCCTTCGCGACGGTCTGAAGACGAAGTCGTAGCTGTCGACGGCGATTTGCTCGATGCGTTCCAAAGTCAACACGAACCGGCCCTTGGGGCTCACGGCGTAAGCGAAGAGGTTACCCGCCAGGAGAGCGAGTTCGGGCGTGAAGTAGAACGAGCCGATATGGATGTTGGGCGCGAACAGGAAGCCGACGATGACGGCAAAGGCGATCCGCGGCCAGCGCTGTGCAGGGGCCGTCAGCGGCTCGGTCAGCATCACGAAAGCGAAGAAAAATAGCGGCGATGAGCCCAGCGTTTCCTTGATGGCCGCACCATATTGCGCCGGATCTGTTGTTGCCAGGACGGCGGCCAGGGCCACGACCAGAAATGCCGCGACAAGATCCAGACGGCGCAGCTTCCGCACGACCAGAACCCCGCCGACGAGGACGAAGGGAAGCAGCCATGGATTGCCTCCGACCCACCAGGTGGCGGGCTGGTTCAGCAACAGCGCCGACAGCGCGACGCCGAGTGCCGCTGGATTGAAAAGGTGTTTTCGGCCGACGGCCAGGATGTATTTCGACGAAATCGCCCAAACAGAGGCGAAAGCGACAGCCCCGATACCCTTCAAGTCCGTGAATGCGACCGGATCGAGGATGAGCGTGAGTATGAGGGCGGTGATATAGACGGATTCGCTGTTTGCCGGAACCTCGAAGACCAGCGCGAAGGCCATGTTGGTGATCCAGCAGGTAGCGACTGTGAGGGCAGCGGTGAAAGCGAGCGCAAGCGGATCATGCGGCACCAGCTTGACGAAGCAGAAGGCGAACGCCGCGCTCAGCAGCGCCATCAGATAGTAGAGCACCAGCCGGTACATGGTCACGTGATCGAGGAATCGGTCGACTGCCTTGATCATGGTTCGCAAAGGTCTCCGAATCCGCTTGTCGGCGTGGCACGGCCATTGACGTCGACGACATACCCTTCCAGCCCGGAAGTCTGCTCGATGAAGAGGATGCCGTCCCGGCCCATGGCGAAGGCTGCCGTGGCGAAGCGATCGGCTTCGAGCACATCGGATCCGATGACCGTCAGGCTGACGATGTCGGCGATAGTCTCCGAAGGCTCATGGGGATTGTAGATGTGCTGGCCGCGCGCATAAGTGCCGGACGTGGCGACGCCGCGACCGCGCGGATAGATGATCTTGATGATCTCGTCCTTCTTGAAGGGGTTGCGAACGCCGACGCTCCAGTCTCCGCCGGAGGCATTCCTGCCGCAGGACTGAATGTCGCCACCCGCCTCGATGAAGAAATCGCCGATGCCGGCTCCACGGATGAGGGCGGCGGCATTGCGGATCGCCCAGCCTTTCACGATCCCGGACGGGTCAAGCGAGCCGTCGACCCTGCGGATGTCGAAATATCCGTTCGTCTCGTTTCTTGTCCGCTCTGCGAGCGCAAGCACTTCCATCATCTCGCCGCTCCAATCCTTGACCGGAACGTCACCCCGGTTGATGGCGGAAATCTCACTGTCGCTCCTGTAGGTGCTGAAGCGCCGGTCGATCCGCTCGAAATAGTCGAACACGGACTCGACCAGCGAGCTGCCGGCGCCTCCGACATCGATCGTGATGGGCATTCCCATCAGAATTCGGGTTTCGCGCATCGAGTCAGGAAGAAGCCTTCTTCAGGGCTCCGCCGAGCGACTGGATGAAGGCCTTGCTGGTCAGCGTCGCACCCGAGATGATGTCCACATCGGCGCTCTGCGCGCTGATCGCTTCGTCACGCAGCATCGGCAGCGCCTGCCGGTTGATGCTGACGGAGGTGCGGCGGTCATTGGGGTATTTCAGCACCTTGAGTGCCGTTACGCGGCCCCCTTGGACAAGTGCCTGGATCTGAATGATGCCGTAGTAGGCGTCGGCCGGAGGACCGGTGTAGACCCCGTCGGTGTAGCCGTGCGCCGCGAGCTTCATGCCTGCATGGATAATGCGCGCTGGAGGATAATCCGGTCGCGGCTGCGGAATGGGAATGTAGACGGCGGGCGTCACCGCGAATGACCGTGCCTGCAGCGGTGCGGCATCCGCCCGTGGGAGTTCCGCTTTTGGCGCTGATGGCGGCGGAGGCTGTGTGGTTTCCGGCTGGCTGTCAGCAAAGGTGGACTGTGGTGCGGGCGTCGCAATCGTCGAGTGGACCCTGGCTTCGAGCGTTGCGCGTGGCGCCAGGGTTCTTGGTACATCCAACCGAGAAACTGCCGGCAGGGTCGAGGCCGGCACTGGAACCGGATCGGCAGGAGGCGGCGGAGCCACAGGGGGCAAGGTCTGCTCTGTCGCATTGGTGGCCCCTTGTGTATCGAGCAGATCATTGTCGGCAAGCTTGCCCGCCTGATCCCAGACATAGGCTCCCGACGAGGCGATCACGAAGAGAGACAGAGCGATCTGTTTCATGAACACAGTTCCGGTTTTGAGCGCGGCCCGGCCCGAGCCGTTCCCTGCAGGTTGGAGCAATATCTCACGAGCTAGCTGACAACTGGCTGTCAGCGCTCCGGCTTGCGAAAAATGGCGGATCGACGGGCCGGGTGTCGCCGATTGACTTCGATCAAGGCATTTGTTCGGATCCAAGGGCAATCAACGGGCGGGCTGCCCTCCCGGCTTGCCGATGCGGACGCAAGCCATGATCAAACCGACAACTTTCCTTTTGCTCAGATGAGTCGCCTTCATACCGAAAACCACCTGGTGTCACGCGTCGGCTGGTTGCGCGCCGCGGTGCTCGGCGCCAACGACGGCATCGTCTCGACCGCCAGCCTGATCATTGGTGTTGCAAGCGCCAATGCCACCACCGCCAGCGTGCTGGTCGCCGGCGTCGCCGGCCTGGTAGCTGGCGCCATGTCGATGGCCGCCGGCGAATATGTGTCCGTCAGTTCACAGGCCGATACCGAGCACGCCGATCTCGCGCGCGAGCGAAAAGAACTTGCGAGCCAACCCGAATTCGAGAGGCACGAGCTTGCCCAGATCTACATCGACCGAGGCGTGGAGCCTCAATTGGCGTTGCAGGTGGCTGACCAGTTGATGGCCAAGGACGCCCTTGGCGCACATGCCCGCGACGAACTTGGTATTTCCGAGGTGACTGCTGCACGACCGATAATGGCTGCGCTCGCTTCGGCGGCGGCGTTTTCAATAGGCGCGATCATGCCTTTGGCAATGGTGCTGCTTTCACCGCCCTCCCGACTTGTTGCCGTGGTTTCGATTGCGTCGCTGCTGTTCCTCGCGGTGCTCGGTGCGATCGGCGCGAGGGCTGGCGGCGCTAATGCATGGAGGGCCACCATTCGGGTTACCTTTTGGGGAGCGCTGGCAATGGCGCTTACCGCGGGTATCGGTGCGATATTCGGTACCGCAGGCTAGGTTCATGGGCGAGACAATCGATCCCTTTGGCGAAAGCAAGTTCACGAAATGGACAGCGCTCCTTGATTGAGATCAACGTCGCGCGCCGCTTGAGATGGCAATGAATTGTCATCTGAGGAGTGTGCCACATGAGCTTTCTCGAATATCTGATCGGGGCTGACGCCAGAACTGCCTTGATGGAACGCATGATGCAGAAGATGGGCGTCGACAGGCAGCTGAAGGTTGTGGCGGATCACGCAGCCGTCACCAGTCGTGCCGTCGACCGGTGCCGGTCTTGCGGCCACCAGGACGAATGCGCAGCCTGGCTCGACGAAACCGCGCGTGCCGACCATCCGCCGGCCTATTGCCGCAACAGCGACCTGATCACTCGATTGCAGTCCATCCGTTGATTGAACCTTGACGCTTGGCGCAACGAGCTGCATGGCGAGCGGCCGGCAAGCAAGCTCGGCCGGGCACATGGCGGCTCACATCCGGCTATGGGAGCACGGCGGTTTCCGGCTTTGTCGCGTCTGCGCTGCATCCCAGGCTCGGGGCGAGCTTCGAGCGATACGCGCCGCGCTCGCTCATCACGAGACGAGCACGACCGACAACGGTCCGGCGTAGAAGAGATGGTCAGTTACTTTCTTGACCCCTGCGACGTTCTCCGCTGCAACGACAGCGGCCTTTCGCTGGCGCTCGTCGAAAATGGCGCCATTCAGTTCGACCTCTCCTTTTTTGACAGTGACGCCGATAAGGTCGCCGCCAACGCTCCAGGACTGCCCTCGCAGCTCGGCAAGGATGTTCCTGCGGATGACCTCGTCGTCGACAGTCGCGGAGCCTGACTTGGGCAGGGTGCGAAGCAGGATGCGCATCAGATCGGAGCGGCTGACGATGCCGACGATCTTCCCCGCGTCGAGAATCGGCACGTTCTTGATGTCGTGGGTTGCCATGAGATCCACGATCTCGGCGAGCGAGGCGCCTGGCGCTGCCGAAACGACGCCGGTCGTCATAACCTCGCCCACCCGGCGGCTGCTCGAACGGACATACTCCTCGGCGAGCTTGCCCGGACCGAGAAGAAATTCGAGCCAGCGAGGCCGCGCCCGTCTGGTGCCGAGTTCGCCCCGGCGCAGGAAATCGCCTTCGCTGACGACGCCGGCCAGTGATCCATCCTCTCCCAGGACCGGCAGGCAGCGGATGTTCCTGGTCAGCATCAGATCGGCCGCTTCGGCGACCGAGGCGGAGGCGCCGATCGTGACCACCGGCGTCGTCATGATGTCGCGAGCGTGCATCGAAATCTCCCGCTTTCGTCAGCCTTATTTTTGGGACGTCGAGAACAACGGTGCCTTGATTTACGTCAGTTTTGCCGACCTTCGCCGTCTCGCTGATCAGGCTCGATCAGTATTCGCTCGGCAGCTCCATCGAGATCCTCGTACTGGCCGCTGCGCAAAGCCCATAGGAAGCCGGATAAACCGAGCGCTCCCAGAAACAGAGCCACGGGAATGAGATAAACGAGCGTGGTCATGGACGGGCCGCTTCGATGACATCGGTGCGGCGCCGGGCCAGCGGAGCTTCAGGCGCCGCTTTCGCCGTTGCGTCAAGCCGCATCGCATTTCCAATCACGATCAGCGAAGAGGCGCTCATTGCGATCGCCGCGATGAGCGGCGTCACGTGGCCCAGAACGGCGATCGGAACGGCAAAGGCGTTGTAGGCGATGGCGATCGCGATGTTCTGGCGGATGAGCCGGCCGGCCCTGCGCGAGACATCCATTGCCAGCGGGACCGCAAGCAGGCTTTCGCGCAGGAAGACGAAATCGGCGGCCTGGCGGCCGATGTCGGCCGCGGTCGCCGGAGCCATCGAAACATGCGCTGCCCGCAATGCCGGTGTGTCGTTGAAGCCGTCGCCCACCATCAGCACCTTGTGTCCGGCGCGGGTGAGCGCTTCGATCCACTCGACCTTCCCGGAAGGCAGCAGAGCCGGCGCGAAACTTGCGATCCCCAACGATTTGGCAACCTCGCTGCAGGCCTTGGCGGTATCCCCGGATAGCATATCGACCGAAAGCCCGGCGTCCTTCAACTGGCAGATCGCTGCCTTGGCATCTTGCCGAAGCGCGTCCTCGAAAGCGAAGCAGGCGACGATGTTTCCGTTCTTGGAGAGCACGGTGCCGCCATAGCCGCCGGGTTTGCCTTCGCCGCCGGTGCGAGCCTTCCAGCCCGCCCATCCGCGCCTGCCGAGCCGCCACGTATTCCCTTGGGTTACGGCCTCGATGCCGAAGCCCGGATGCTCGGTGACGGATCCGACGCTGGGCTGGCCGCAATACCCCGCATAACTGGCGATTGCCCTCGAGAACGGATGGCGGGAATGAGCCGCCATGTCCGCCGCGATCGCAAGCATGGTCGGATCGATAGACGACGCATTCACGAGTTTTGGGCGCCCGAGCGTCAGCGTTCCGGTCTTGTCGAAGACAGCCGTGTCGATCCCCGCAAGACGCTCCATCGCTGAGCCATCCTTGACCATGACGCCGGCCTCGAAGAGGCGCCGGGCCGCGACGATCTGGACGATCGGCACCGCGAGGCCGAGCGCGCAAGGGCAGGTGATGATGAGCACGGCGATAGCGATGGTCATGGCGCGATGCCAATCGCCGGAGGCGGCCATCCAGCCGAGAAATGTGACAAAGGCGGCAAGATGGACCACGGGCGCGTAGAGTGCCGATACCCTGTCGGCGATCCGCCTGTAGCGCGAGCGGCCACCCTCGGCGGCTTCCATCAGCCGAACCATTTCCGCCAGGAAGGAATCCTTCGCGGCGGCAGTCGCCTGCATCGTCAACGGGCCCGTGAGGTTGAGCGTGCCGGCCTGCACATGGGCGCCTGCACTAACGGTTTTGGGCTCGGTTTCACCGGAGACGATCGAGCAATCGAGATCGGAGTTCCCGCTGACGATATCGCCGTCGACCGGTATCCGTTCTCCGGCCACGATGAGCAGGCGCAGCCCAGGCACAAGTTCGGCGACGGGCAGGTATTCGCGTGTTCCATCCTCACGCAGGACAAGCGAACCTCTTGATGCGAGCCGTGAGAGGCCATTGACGGCGGTTCGCGCCCGCTCCCGCATGACATGGTCGAGCGTGCGGCCGATCAGCAGGAAGAAGAGCAGCGACACCGAGGCATCGAAATAGGCGTGCTCGCCGTGATCGATCGTCTCGTAAAGACTCATCGCGTAGGCGAGCGATATGCCCACCGCGATCGGCACATCCATGTTCATGCGGCCATGGCGCAGCGCATTCGCCGCGGAGCGGAAGAAAATTCTGCCGGCGAAGGCGAGAGCCGGAATGGCGATCAGCGCGGACAGCCAGTGAAACAGATCGCGCGTCGCGCCCTCGGCGCCTGACCAGACCGATACCGACAGCAGCATGATGTTGCCTGCTGCAAAGCCCGCCACGGCGACGGCGCGGATCAGCTCCGAGAGCGTCCTGTCCTTCTCGTCAATTTCGGTGTCGAACAGATGCGCCTGATAGCCGAGACGGCCGAGCACGGCGAAGAATGGCGGGACACTGTCGCCATGCCAGCGTATCGACACTCGTTTCGTCGACAGGTTGACGCGCGCGGACTCGATGTTCTCGACCTTGCAGAGAGCGGTCTCGATCGCTTGAATGCAAGCCCCGCAATGAGCCGTCGGAACCGACAGGTCGGTCTGGTGCATGTCGCCACCCAGAGAACGGCTGGCCAGCTTGATCTCCTCGCTCGACGGCGGTGCCGAGGCAGCCATCTCCAATGCCATCTCAGCGCCTGGCGCGCAGCAGCTCATTGCAGGGCTCCGTTTGAAATCATGATGCGGCGGACGTCGCGAAACGGTGACCTAAGCCCGGCGTCTGCATCGATCTCCACGATCCAGACGCCGTTTTTCGGGGTGTGGCGAACAGCGAACGTGTCTGTGTTTCCGGGAGCATCTCGGGACACTGCGGCAAGTGTCAGGGCCTCGTCCTCGGCTTCGTAGGCCGGGTGGCGGAACAGTATCCTGACGCCATGCAGCGGCACCGGCTTTCCTTTGCTGTCGACAAGGCTGTAACGGACTTCGCCGGAAGCGACGGTCAGCTTGCCTGTCCAGCCAAGCGCCGCCTGCGCTCGTCCTTTTCTTGCTTCTTCGTTGAACTGCTGGCTTGCAACATAGGTGTTCTCTACGACCAGCCCGGTCCAGCTCTTTTGGGCGAGCGTCGCCATCGTCACGTTCACCCCGATCACCACCGCGAAGAAGCTGACGATGACGATCAACATGTGCTTGCCGCTGAAGCCGCCTGGCTTTTGCGTTTCGGCGCTCATCTGCTGTTCTCCGGGGCATTGAAAGTGGCCGTGTATTCGGCGGTTTCGGAACTTGCCTTGTCGGCGATGCGGAATTCGAAACTCTGGGCCGGCTTTCTGATCCGATCGGCCGGTTGCCTGACGAAGATTTTGAGCGTCTTCAATCGGTCCGGCTCGACCGGGATGAAGAACGAGCGACTTGCGGGCTGATCGATGCCGACGATGCTCATCTCGCCGCCGTCGAGACCCTGCAACGTGACCTCGATCATCCTGGGCTCCGGTATCATGTTGAGCAGCTTGACTGTATAGCCGTTACGGATCGAGCCGTCGGAGAGCGTCACGAATTGCGGATTGCGGTCGTGCAGGACGTTCAGTTCGAGCCGTTCGCGCGTCAGCAGCGAATAGACCAACGCCAAGCCGATCGCCGACCATACGCCGAGATAGATGTAGGTGCGCAACCGGAAGATCTTGCCCAGATGGAAGTGCGCCAAGCCGTCGGCGAAGCCGCCGCTCGGCGTCCTCACCAGCGCCGGATTGACGGGGGCGGTGCCCCCGGAGGTGGCCATCGCCATGTTGGCGTTGTAGTCCGCCAGCGTCGCATAGGAAATCAGCCCGCGCTCCCGGCCAAGCTTGTCCATGACGCTGTCGCAAGCGTCGATGCAGAGCGCGCAGGTGATGCATTCCAGTTGCTGGCCATCCCGGATGTCGATCCCCATGGGGCAGACGGCGACACAGGCGTTGCAGTCGACACAGTCGCCGACCGATTGCCCGGCGGCCGAGGCCTTCTTGGCATGTCGCGAACGCGGCTCGCCGCGCCAGTCATTGTAGGTCACCGTCAGCGAGTTTTCGTCGAGCATGGCTGCCTGGATGCGCGGCCACGGGCACATGTAGGTGCAGACCTGTTCGCGCATCAGCCCGCCGAAGACGTAGGTAGTGCCGGTGAGCACGGCGATGGTGGCATAGGCGACAGGCGCCGCCGTTCCAGTGACGACCTCGCCGAGCAGTTTCGGCGCATCGGCGAAGTAGAAGATCCAGGCGCCGCCGGTGGCGACCGCGATGACCAGCCAGACGGCGTGCTTGCTCATGCGCAAGAACAGCTTGCGGGGGCTCCAGGGAGAGGCGTCCAGCTTCATGCGGGCATTGCGGTCGCCTTCGATCGCCCCTTCCACGACAAGGAACAGGTCGACCCAGACGGTCTGCGGGCAGGTGTATCCGCACCAGGCCCGCCCAACGGTCGACGTGATCAGGAAAAGGCCGACGCCCGCCATCATGAGCAGGCCGGCAACGTAATAGAATTCCTGTGGCCAGATCTCGATGAAGAAGAAATAGAAGCGCCGGTTTGCCAGGTCGACGAGAACGGCCTGGTCGGGTGCGAAGGGGCCGCGCTCCCAGCGCAGCCAGGGGGTCAGGTAGTAGATGCCGAGCGTGATCGCCATCACCAGCCATTTGAATTGGCGAAAACGGCCCGAGGCACGCTTCGGGAAGATCTTCCTGCGCGCTGCGTAGAGCGGCTGTCGCGTCTTTGCGGAGTTGACCGCTTCGGCCTCGAGCCGTTCTACCTGCGTCTGATCCAGCACGATTTTCTCCAATCGCTGCGAAGCGGCGCCGCCTCTGCCGGGCAGTCTTGCAATCGCTCAAGCCGCGTCGCGTTGATGCAGGTCAAATTGAGGGATCAAAACAAGTCGAGGCCCGGCATGGCCGGGCCTCGTCGCTTGAACGGCCGAGGGCCGAGAATAGGCCCCGCTCCTATTCTCCGCCGCCAAGCGAATGGACATAGACAGCCAGTTCCTTGACCGTCGTCTCGCCGAGACGACCGACCCAGGCAGGCATCACTCCGTTCTTCGGGGCCCGCACCTGAGAAGCAATCGCGGCTTCGCCGGAACCATGGAGCCAGATCGCATCCGTCAGATCGGGTGCTCCGAGATCCCTGTTGCCCTTCGCGTTCTCGCCATGGCAGGCAACGCAATTGTCCGCGAAAATTTTGGCGCCGGGCTCGATCAGACTCTTGTCCCGCACCGGCCCCGAAAGGCTGGCCACAAAAGCGCTGACCTCAGCGATCTGCTCCGGCTTGAGCACGTCGGCAAAGGCAGGCATTTCCGACTGGCGGGTATCGGCGTCCGCGGCGAAGCGAATGCCGTGCGTGATCGTCTGCTGGATCTGCTCCGCCTTGCCGCCCCAGAGCCAATCGTCATCGTTGAGGTTCGGAAAGTCTATCGATCCTTGCGCGCCGGCACCGTGGCACTGCACGCAGTTGACCCTGAATGCGGCGCCGCCGGCAGCGACGGCGAACTCGCGCAAGGCGTCGTCGGCAGCAATTTCCGAAACGGTTTTGGTCTGTATCGCCGCGACGTATTTGGCCTTGGCGGCCTCGGCCGCCGCCATTTCGTTCTTGACGTCGTTGCGGCTGGAAAAGCCCAGGACGCCCTTGGTCGCGGAACTCAACATCGGCCAGGCGGGGTAGGCAATCGTGTAGGCGAGTGCCCAGGCAATGGTGACGTAGAAGGTTATTACCCACCAGCGCGGCAGGGGATTGTTGAGTTCCTTGATACCGTCCCACTCATGACCGGTCGTCGTCACGCCGGAGATTTCGTCGACATGCTCGCTGCTCATGATCAATCGTCCTTGAGAGGTATCTGTGCGGCGTGGTCCGCATGCGCCTTGCCACCGGGGCGAAGCGCGAATGCGATGCAGCCTACGAAGAACAGGGCCATGGCAAGCAGGCCCCAACTGTCGGCGAATTCCCGCATCAAATTGTATTCCATCGGTCTGCGCTCCTCAGCGGTAGCCGGCGGCTTCGTCGTAGTTCTTGAAATCGACGAGCGTGCCGAGCATCTGGAGGTAAGCCACCAGGGCGTCCATCTCGGTGACCTGTTGCGGGTTGCCGTCGAAGTCGCCGACCTTGGCCTTCGGGTATCTTTTTTCCAGGCCTGACGTGTCGGCATTGGGATTCGCCTGCGCCATCAGATCCGCATTGGCATTGGCGATCATGTCGTCGGAGTAGGGGACACCGATACGCCGGTTGGCGACGAGATGCGTCGAGAAGTCCTTCACCTCGATCTGCTTCTCCTTCAGGAACGCGTAGCTCGGCATGATCGACTCCGGCACGACGGAGCGTGGATCGCTGAGATGCTGGACGTGCCAGCTGTTGGAGTAGCGGTCGCCGACGCGGGCGAGATCGGGTCCCGTTCGCTTGGATCCCCACTGGAACGGGTGATCGTACATCGACTCGGCCGCCAGGCTGTAGTGGCCGTAGCGTTCCACCTCGTCCCGGAACGGCCTGATCATCTGGCTGTGGCAGAGGTAGCATCCCTCGCGCACATAGATATTGCGGCCGGCGAGCTCGAGCGGCGAGTAAGGCCGCATGCCCTCGACCTTCTCGATCGTATTGTCGAGATAGAAGAGCGGCGCGATCTCGACGATGCCGCCGACAGTCACCACCAGCAGGGATCCGACAAGAAGCAGCGTGGCGTTCTTCTCGATCAGTGCGTGTCTATCCATCAGGCCCATGTCTGGCTCCTTATTCGGCAGGCTGGAGTGCGGGGGCGGAACCCGGCAAAGGCTGCTCGCTGCGCTGGTAGCCACGAATGGTCATGGTGACGTTCCAGGCCATGATCAGCATGCCGGCGAGATACATGGCGCCGCCCGCGGCGCGCATGAGATAGTAAGGATGCATGGCAGCGACGGTCTCGGCGAAGGAGTAGACGAGGAATCCCTGCTCGTCGTACTCGCGCCACATGAGCCCCTGCATGATGCCCGAGACCCACATCACAGCCGCGTAGACGACGATGCCGAGCGTCGCCAGCCAGAAGTGCCAGGTGACGAGCCGTAGCGAATAAAGCCGTTCGCGATTCCAGAGCTTGGGCACCATGTAGTAGATTGCGCCGAAGGTGATGAGGCCGACCCAGCCGAGCGCGCCCGAATGGACGTGGCCGATTGTCCAATCCGTATAGTGCGAGAGCGAATTGACGGTCTTGATCGACATCATCGGACCTTCGAAGGTCGACATGCCGTAGAAGGCGATGGCCGCGACCATCATGCGCACGATCGGGTCCGTCCGGATCTTGTCCCAGGCGCCGGAAAGGGTCATGAGGCCGTTGATCATGCCGCCCCAGGACGGCATCCACAGCATCACCGAGAACACCATGCCGAGCGTCTGCGCCCAGTCGGGCAGCGCGGTGTAGTGAAGGTGATGCGGCCCCGCCCAGATGTAGAGAAAGATCAAAGCCCAGAAGTGGATGATCGACAGGCGGTAGGAATAGACCGGCCGGTTAACCTGCTTGGGCACGAAATAATACATCATGCCCAGGAAGCCGGCCGTCAGGAAGAAGCCTACCGCATTATGCCCGTACCACCACTGCGTCAGCGCGTCCTGGACGCCCGAGAAGGCGGAATAGCTTTTGGAGCCAAGGAAGGAGGCGGGCATCGACAGGTTGTTGACGACATGCAGCATCGCGATGGTCACGATGAAGGAGAGGTAGAACCAGTTGGCGACGTAGATATGCGGTTCCTTGCGCTTCAGAATGGTGCCAAGGAAAAGGATCAGGTAGGCGACCCAGACGATCGTCAGCCAGATGTCGACATACCATTCCGGCTCTGCATATTCGCGGCTTTCGGTGATGCCGAGGAGATAGCCGGTCGCGGCCATGACGATGAAGAGCTGGTAACCCCAGAAGACGAACCAGGCCAGGTTGCCGCCGAACAGCCGTGCGCGGCAGGTGCGCTGGACGACGTAGAGCGACGTGCAAAGCAGGGCGTTGCCGCCGAAGGCGAAGACGACGCCGGATGTGTGCAGCGGACGCAGACGGCCGAAGTTGAACCAGGGTGGGATGTTAAGATCGGGGAAGGCGAGCTGAAGCGCGATAACGACGCCGACCAGCATGCCGACGACGCCCCAGAACACGGTTGCGATGGCACCGTAGCGGATCGGACCGTCCATGTAGGTGGAGGGGTCGATCGGCGCCGCGGGCTTGAAATCCGAATTGCGCAGCAGGATCGCGGTGAAGCCAACTACCGCGACGAAAAGAACCCACATGTGCTGGCGGAAGGGTTCATCCACGCCAAAGCCGGCGGCCACAAGGGCACCAAAAGCAAACAGGCTTAAAAGGACGATCTCCGTGCCAAATTTCATCGCAAGTCCCCGATCTCGTCTCGAAAGTTCCGGCGGAATGCCCGCTCGGGGCACCATTTCGGGATTCTCCGTCCGCCGGCCTTGATTCAAGTCAAACGTGACGAGCTTTTGTTTTGGCGAGGGTTGCAGCGACCGCCGGAGCACAGCTTCGGCAATGAGGTGAACAGGCAAAAAGCGCCATGAAATAATCTGGAGGGCCGAAGTCAGCAGCTCCGGAAGGCCGAAGCCGAATGACGGTTGGACGGCGACTAGTCTCCGCAGCGCTCCTCGAGCTGAGCTATGCTCTCGAGGGTAATGTGTCGCTTGTTTACGATCCGGATCACGCCGTCCACTCGCAGCCGGGAGAATTCCCGGCTTACCGTCTCGATGGTCAACCCAAGAAAATCGGCGATATCCGCACGGTGTCAGCGGCAGGTCGAAGCTTATCGAGCTTGCCGGATGGCGTGCGCGATCGATGTTTCCGGCGACCATGAGAAGGAAGCTTGCGACCTTTTCGGAGGCGGTTTTGCGTCCCAGCGCAGCCAACCAGTCGCGTGCGTCGTCAAGTTCGTTCAGCGCATGCCTCAGCAGCTGGCGCGCGAGCTCAGGCGCCTCGTCGATCATTCGATCGATCGTTGTCCCTGGAAACGAGCAGAGCTCCACAGTCGTCAGGGCTTCGGCCTTGATCGGCCTTTTCGCCTCGAAAGGCCGCCCAGGAAATCAGGCGCGAAATGAAATCCGACGATCTGCTGGCGACCGTCAGACAGGTTCCTGGTGAGCTTGATTACACCGGACAACAGGTTCGAGTAGGTTCCATCGTCGGACAGCTCCATCCCTGCCGGAATCTCATGCCTCGACGAAGCTGCAGCCAGCTCGGCGAGCTGGCGGGGCTTGAGCACGCCGCATAATCCGTCCCGCCGCGCTTCGCAGGATCTGCAAATCGCGGGAATGTCGGCCTGCTGAGCATCCTGTGTGGCGGTCATCGCGACGCCCGTGATCAATAGCGCCGGCAGCTTGCGCCGGTCGCGCCCTCGATCGCCTTGATCCAGATCAAGGTTTTGCCGGCATCGTTCGGGCAGTTTGCCCGGTATGAGCCCTCACGCCGCCGTCCATGCCACGCACCCAAGCGCTGTTGCGAACGTTGCCGACAACGTACCGCGTTACACGAGCTATCCGACGGCGCCGCACTTTCATCCGGGCGTCGATGCGGTGACGGTTCGCGGGTGGATGGATGCGCTCGAAGGCGACGACGAGATATCGCTCTATCTGCACATCCCCTATTGCGACCGGTTGTGCTGGTTCTGCGCCTGCCACACCAAGCAGACACGTCACTATACGCCCGTGGCCGCCTTCCTGCGCTCGCTCCACAAGGAGATCGAAACGGTCGGCGGCCTTGTGCACGGCCGGGGCAGGATCCGCGCCGTCCATTTCGGCGGCGGCTCTCCGACGATGCTCAAGCCCGATGACATACTCATGCTGGGAGAAGCATTGCGGGATCGGTTCGACTTTCTCGACGATGCCAGCCTCAGCGTCGAGATCGATCCCAACGACATGGATGACGGCCGGATCGATGCCTTTGCGGCAATCGGCATGGCCAGGGCGAGCCTCGGCGTTCAGGACTTCGATCCCAAGGTGCAGAAGGCGATCAACCGCGAGCAGAGCTTTGCGCTCACCAAAAGCATTGTCGATGCGGTCCGCGCGCGAGGCGTTCAATCCGTCAACCTGGACCTTCTCTACGGCCTGCCGCATCAGACCCGCGAAAGTGTCGCGGCGACGGTCGTCCAGGCGCTGACGCTGGAGCCGGACCGGCTTGCCCTATTCGGCTACGCGCATGTGCCATGGTTCAAGAAGCACCAGACGATGATCGATGAAGCCTGGCTGCCCGACTCCGCCGCACGCCTGGCGCAGTCACGGCTTGCCGCGCAACTGATCGTCGATGCCGGCTACGAGGCCTTGGGGCTGGATCATTTTGCAAAACCGCAGGATGCGCTGGCGGTTGCGGCCCGTGCCGGCAAGATCCGTCGCAACTTCCAGGGTTATACCGAGGATCAGTGCGACACCCTGATCGGTCTTGGTCCGTCCTCGATCAGTCGGTTCCGCCAGGGCTATGCACAAAACATTGTCGCGACCGGCGAGTACGAAAAAGCCGTCGATGCCGGTGGGCTGGCGACAGCGCGCGGCATTGAGCTCAGCGTCGATGATCAGGCGAGGGCCTGGCTCATCGAACGCCTGATGTGCAGCTTCGCCTTCTCGGCGATAGAACTTGTCGAACGCTTTGGAGCGGTGGGACAAACGGTGCTCTGCGAAGCGAGCCGGTTGGCCATCGGCGGCGCCGGCCATCTCCTTCGGCTCGACCGCGAAAACTTCATCGTGCCGGAGGAAAGCCGTCCGCTCGTCAGGACTGTGGCGGCCAGGTTCGACAAATATCTCAACAATGGAACCGGCAGGCACTCGCCGGCGGTCTGAGGCCGAAACCACGGTTCAGAAGTGCTCGCCGATCCTGAAGGGGCCGACACGGGTGCCGGCCGCGATAAGGTAGGCGGTCGACCAGCCGATCAGCAGAAACCCGTTGATGCCCTCCAGCGCGGCCAGCACGCGCCAGCCCTGGGCGGGAACGACGTCTCCATAGCCGACTGTCGAGAAGGTTATGGTCGAGAAGTAAAGCGCCGTCTCGAAGTCACCCAGGATTCCAAGCAGCCTGTAGATTCCGGCCCACAGCCAGACCTCCGTCGTCATGACCGCGAAAAATCCCATAACCACAGTGATCATGGCGATGACCCGGCTGCGCCGCCCGTGCATGCGAAAGAGCGCGACGAGCCGTGCCATCGCGTGAGTGATCGCGATGAGGCCGAAAGTATGGATCAGGACCGTCAGACTGATGACGATCGTACCGACGCAAAGATTAAGGATCATCGGCGGAGACTACGAACCCTGACAGCCGCGGTCCTTGCGCAAAATCAAGCCTGTTATCAGCCCGACGAATTCCCACGCCGGCGGGATTGCACCTAATCACTGGCTGAGGAGCCGAGACGGAAGAACATGGCAAGCTTCAGACTTGCCGCTATCCGTTCGGCCCGCTCAACGAAGACAGCCGCGATCTCAGGGGTGAAGAGCTCGGACGCCGTCTTGCTGAAGAGGGCCAACCAGATACTGAAGTCGGCCTCGGTGACGTCCTTGAGCTTCAGGTGAGCTGGCACCGGCCGTCCATGATAGTCGCCGCTCTTCAATATCACCGAGCACCAGAAGTCGGTCATCTTCTCCAGATGAGGCTCCCAATCGCCAGTGATTTCCCGGGCGAAGATGGGTCCAAGTCGCTCATCCTTTCGTACGCCGGAATAGAATTCGCGAACCAGCAATCCAATTGAAGCCCGGTCGACGCCAGGGCGGGCCAGGGGCTGTTCGGCGACAGGGCGAACCCTGTCGGGAAAGACCGGCTTTGAAGTCATTCGGTGTTCCTTTTGAGAGCAGTCAGGTCAAGCCAAGGCGGCGAAGCGCCGCCTGCAGGAGGCCGGCGCGACCATGGACCAGGCGAAATCCGAGATTGTCCGGCGGAGTGCCGACCGCGCAGCCGCCGCTTTTGCCGTCACGGATGAAGTTCGACATGTAGGTCCGGTGGAAACCTTCCACAACGTGGACGCCGCAATTGCCGAGCGACCTGGCAACGCCATCGCTGGACATCGTCACATGAGCGTAGCAGGTCGATGTCCATTCCCAGACATTGCCGGCGATATCCGCAACGCCCTTCGAATTGGTCCCAAATGCCCCGAGAGGGCGAGGCTCGGGATCGGCTTGACGGCCGAGCGCCGCCTCGTTGCGATATTGGGCGAGCCATCGCCTCGCGGGATTGGCAGAGTCGCCGTCGCCCTCGATGTCGGCCCGAAACCGCTCGCCGGCGGCATAGGCCCACTCCACATCGGTCGGGAGCCGCCAGGTCTCGTCCGTTTTCGCCGACAGCCAATTCGCGTAAGCCTGCGCATCGAGGAAGCTGACGCCCGTCACCGGAACGTTGCCGACAATGCTTGAATCAGCAGGCTTGCAGGCGCCGTCCGAAACGCAGCGGTCATAGTCGGATGCGGTCACCTGGAATTTCATGATTTCCAGAGGCGCGTCGATGGTTTCCTTCGCCACGGGTGCGGGTGCGGGATGGTTGTCCCTGAGGAACTCGCCAGGCTGTGGGTGTTCGAATGACCCGGGCTTCAGGGCTACCAGCTCTGCAGCCGCAGCTGGAACCCGGGACCGAGCGGATGTCCCGTCGATCGCATTGCTGACGCCCAGTCCGATGAGGGCGGCGGCCGCAATCGTTCCAAATGTGAAGACAGGATCGAAGGACATGTTGGAAAATCCGCCTGCAGGTTCGACCCGCCGGCCGCGCCGGCAGGTCGTGGTAGACCGTCTTTCCGGTTTACGAGGCAATCGCCTTGGGAGCCTCGACCTGCATCATCAGATCGTCGTCCCAGGTTCCATCGACGGTGAAGTGCGCGGTGGCGCCGAGCTCGACGGCCTCGATCAGGTTGTGATTGACATAGGCGTAGACGCCAGGCTGCCGGAAAGTATAGAGCGCCGCGCCCGCCGAACCGCCGCGAACGAACCAGGTTTCCATATCCTTGGCGGGCGGGTTCGCGAACTTGCCGCCTTCCCAGACGAAGTCGCCGTGGCCGCCGATCAGATGCGGACGGGTGTCGCGATTGGCCTGCGAGTGGACGATCAGCACCGTTTCCCCAACCTTGGCCTTCATCGCGTTTTCGCCGGTCAGCGATCCAGCCTTGCCGTTGAATACGACATGCGTCGGGATCAGGCCGCGCATCACCTTCACGGTGTCGTCGTAGTTGTCGCCGGCCGAGTCGTACTTCTTGAATTTCCCCTGCTCATCGCGCGGGATATAGAAGTCGTTTTCGCCGACATAGTAGATGCGGTCATAGCGGACAGGCTTGCCCTTGTCGTCCTTCAGTCCGTCGCGCGGCAGGACCATCACCGCGCCGCTCATCCCCGACACGACATGCCACGGGATCATCGCGCCGCCAGGGGCGCAATGGTAGACGAATGTGCCCGACCTGGTCGCCTTGAAGCGCAACGTCACCTGCTCGCCCGGGTTGATCAGCGTCAGCGCGCCGCCGCCGAGCCCGCCGGTCGCCGCATGGAAATCGATATTGTGGGCGAGCGTGTTGGTGTCGGGATTGATCAGCGTGAGCTCGAGATAGTCACCTTCATGCACGACCATGAGGGGGCCCGGGATCGAACCGTTGTAGGTCATGGCGTTGAGCTGCGTGCCGTCGGCGTCGATGACCAGCGGCTTCTCCTCGATCGTCACGGTGAACTCGACGACCTTGGGGCCACCCTTGGCCACCTGGTCGTGGGCGTGCACGAAAGGCGGCGCGACGAGGGTCACCTTTTCGCGGGGCAGCCCAGCCACATCCTTGGCGGCGGCCATTACCGGCCCAGAGCCGATGGCAGCGACGGCGGCGGCGGTCAGAACAGAACCCAACAAAGCTTCGCGTCTCGTAAGCATTTTCATCTCCTCAACTTCACCATTTCGATGAAGCGAGGATAATATCTTTGCGCGGCGCTTCTTTGCGTTTGCGCAAATCTGAGCCAAATGGATTTTGGTTTTGGGATGATTGGCGAAAGCAACTCGCGTCATGACAACTGTGGCTGCGGTAGGATACCAAATCGCAAAAATGAAAATGGCCGGGTCAGACCTCTCCCCAGGTCTGCCCGGCCAGTGCTTCCGGCTCGCCACCGCCGGAGGCAATCTCACATGCTGTCGGATCAGTTCGAAGCGGCCTTGGTCGCCTCGGCGAACAGTTCGGCGAAGACCGGTTTTGCCTTGCCGATCTGCTTGACGGTCTCGGCCGCGTCCAGGTTGACGGGCTTGCCGACGACGATCAGCGCCACCATACCCATGCCGTAGTGTGGCGCGCACTTCACGCCATAGACGCCTTCCTTGGTGAGGGTGACCGTGACCTCCTCGCTCGGCTTGCCCTTGAACGCTTCGGCACCGTCCGGGATCATGCCCTTGATGATCTCGGCGTTATGAGTCTTGTCGGTCGGCACGAACTTGATGGTGTCGCCGGGAGCGGCGCGGACGAAGTCGGGCTGGAAGACCATCGAGCCCTTCTCACCCTTGTTCAGCATCTGCACGACATGTTCTTCGGCATTTGCAGTGCCGGCAAGTGAGAGCAGGGCTATCGCCGCGGCAATCAGGGGCAGTTTCATTCCAAGTTCCTTTCTTTGGGTTCACCACGGCATCAACCGTTGCGCCCTTGTAGATCGCCGGACGGCCTGCCGATTTGCGCTGGCGCAAATTGCAAGAGGAAAAATGACGGACGAACAGTGGAGGAGACGAGGGAGGCTTCACTTGTCGGCAACGGGTCGTCCGTGACAAAGTTCGGCCGAGGCCCGAGCGCGGTGCGCAGTTGAGTTGGGGAGGGAAGGCAGTTGGCAAGCCTTGATCGGTCGTTGATTGCCGGTCTGTCCGTCTTAGAGGGGATCGCCGCAGCGGACCTCGATCGTATCATCAGCCAGGCGAGATCCGTTCGCATTGCCAAGGATCAGCCGGTATTCGAGCAGGAACAGGAGGCACATTCATTCTTCCTCTTGCTCGACGGCCATGTGCGCGTGGTGAAGTCGACTCCGGACGGACACGAGGTGACCGTGCGATATATAAGCCCAGGCGAGTTGATGGGGATCGCCAGCGCGCTGGGCCGGACGACCTATCCGGCAAATGCCGTGGCGGCCGCCGATTGCGTGGTGCTTGCTTGGCCAAGCCAACTGTGGTCCACCTTCGCCACGAGCTACCCCAGCTTTAGCGCCAATACCTACAAGGTTGTCGGATCCAGACTCCAGGACGCCCACACGCGCGTTATCGAGATGTCCACCGAGCAGGTGGAGCAGCGCGTCGCGCACGCGTTGCTCAAGCTGATCAAGCAGTCGGGGAAAAAGACCGAACAAGGGATTCTGATCGACTTCCCGATTTCGCGCCAGGACGTCGCGGAAATGACGGGCACCACGCTCCACACGGTAAGCCGGCTGCTTTCCGCATGGGAGGACCAAGGGCTGGTCAAGAGCGGACGCCAGAGGGTCGTCGTGGTCGAGCCGCATCGGCTGCTTGTCATTGCCGAAGGCCGCGCTGCAAAAAGCTAGTCCACGTTGCCGGCGTCGATCGCCGCCTGCAGGTCACGACGAAGCCTGTCCTCGTCCAGCTCATGCTCGTGCGCCGCTTCTGAAACGGTGTGAAAGGTGGCGATCGGGCAGCCGACGCAGAGCATCCCATACTGGAGAACGACTCGGATCGCCGCCGGCGTCTGGCGCATGATCCCGTCCATCGTCGTATCGTCGTTCAATTTGTGTTTCATCGCATTGGCCCGCATTTGCAAGCCGGCATCCTGCCCGAGCCAGCCAGGACGTTCGTTGTTCTGAAGCAAAGACTTTGCTCTCCTGCTCCTCGCAGAAGCCGCAGCCCGACCCTGCGATTTAGAGCTGCCCTAGACCGGCATTTGCGATGGATCAAAGCTCGACCGTTCTTCGCCGGATAGATCGGTGATGTCGGTCTTGACACGGACCGGTCATGAACCGGTGGCAGCGTCGATGCGTTGTGCCTCAGCCGGATCGGCCAAACCAGCGAAGGAGTCGGAAAATGACCGAGCGTCCCAGCGTCAATCGCTTGTCCGCCCAGGAACTGCACGACATCGATGCCTACTGGCGCGCCGCCAACTACCTGACCATCGGGCAGATCTATCTGCTCGACAATCCGCTGCTTCGCGAGCCGCTTCGGCTGGAGCATGTCAAGCCGCGGCTACTCGGCCATTGGGGAACGTCGCCTGGGCTCAGTTTCATCTACGCGCATCTCAACCGCGTCATTCGGCAACGTGACGCCAACGCCATTTATGTTTGCGGCCCGGGCCACGGCGGACCTGCGATAGTGGCCAACACCTATCTCGAAGGCACCTACAGCGAGATCAATCCGGATATCTCGTTGGATGAAGCTGGAATGAAGAAGCTGTTTCGGCAGTTCTCGTTTCCAGGCGGCATCCCAAGCCATGCCGCTCCCGACGTGCCCGGCTCGATCCATGAAGGCGGCGAACTTGGCTATGCGCTCTCGCATGCCTATGGCGCGGCCTTCGACAACCCGGATCTTATCGTCGCCTGCGTCGTTGGCGACGGCGAGGCGGAAACCGGGCCGCTTGCAACCTCCTGGCATTCCAACAAGTTCCTCAACCCCGCGCTTGACGGCGCGGTGCTGCCGATCCTGCATCTCAACGGCTACAAGATCGCCAATCCCACAATTCTCGCCCGCATCCCCGAAGATGAGCTTCGCGCGCTGTTCGTCGGTTACGGCTACGAGCCGCTGTTCGTCGAGGGCGACGATCCGGCCTCGATGCATGAGCGAATGGCGGTCGTGCTCGACGACGCGTTCGACCGCATCCGGGCGATTCAGGAGGCGGCTCGCAGCGGCGCAAAGACTGTGCGGTCTCGGCCGAGATGGCCGATGATCGTACTGCGCACCCCGAAGGGCTGGACCGGCCCCAAGGAGGTCGACGGACTGAAGACCGAGGGGTTCTGGCGGGCCCACCAGGTTCCGCTCTCCGGCCTCACCGAGAACCCGGCGCATCTGAAGATGCTCGAGGAATGGATGAGAAGCTACCGGCCCGAAGAGCTCTTCGATGCCGCTGGCTCGCCTGTGGCCCTGATCCGCGCCACCGCGCCGCAAGGTGATAGGCGCATGAGCGCCAATCCGCATGCCAATGGCGGCCTGCTGCGCCGGTCTCTCGACCTACCCGCCCTTCATGAGCACGCCGTTCCGGTCGAGCGGCCGGGCAGCGTCAAGGCGGAGTCGACCCGCGTAATGGGCAGTTTCCTGCGCGACGTTTTGACGTTGAACCGAGGCAGCCGGAACTTCCGCATCGTCGGTCCGGACGAGACCGCGTCGAACCGGCTGCAGGACGTCTTCGAGGTTACGGAGCGCGCCTGGATGGAGAAGATATTGCCCGAGGATGTCCATCTTGGCCGAGAGGGCAGGGTGCTCGAGATTCTGTCCGAGCATACCTGTCAGGGTTGGCTGGAAGGATATTTGCTCACGGGGCGCCACGGCTTCTTCTCCTGCTACGAGGCCTTCACGCACATCGTCGATTCCATGTTCAACCAGCATGCAAAATGGCTGGATGCCTGCCGCAAGCTTGCTTGGCGGCGACCGATCGCCTCCCTGAACTATCTGTTGTCCAGCCATGTGTGGCAGCAGGAGCACAATGGCTTCAGCCATCAGGATCCAGGTTTCATCGACGTGGCGCTGAACAAAAAGGCGGATGTCGTGCGCGTCTACCTGCCGGCGGACGCCAACAGCCTGCTTTGCGTGACCGACCATGTGCTGCGGACATGGAACCGCATCAACGTGATCGTCGCCGGCAAAGCCAATTCCTGGCAGTGGCTCTCCATCGACGAGGCGAAAGTCCACTGCAACGCCGGCATCGGCATATGGGAGTGGGCGTCGACCGACGGCGGAGCCGAGCCGGATGTGGTGATGGCCTGCGCCGGCGATGTGCCGACGCTCGAGACGCTGGCTGCGGTTCAAATCCTGAGACGCCACATTCCCGACCTCAAGGTCCGGGTGGTCAACATCGTCGATCTGATGACCCTGCAGCCAAAGGAACACCATCCCCACGGCCTGTCGGATCGCGAGTTCGACGCGTTGTTCACCAGGGACAAGCCCATCATCTTCGCCTATCATGGCTATCCTTGGACCATCCATCGCCTGACCTATCGGCGGACCAACCACGACGACATTCACGTGCGCGGTTACAACGAGGAAGGGACGACGACCACGCCCTTCGACATGACCGTGCTGAATGGGCTCGACCGCTATCATCTGGTGCTCGGCGTGCTCGACCGTATTCCCGAGCCGGCCGGCGCGCATATCCAGCTGAAGCAGGCCATGGAAGGCAAGCTGATCGAGCACGGGACCTATATCCGCGATCACGGGCAGGACATGCCCGAGATACTCGGCTGGAAATGGGAACGGTAACCGATGACGAAGCGCAAGGCTGAGAGCTCCCGACCTGCAAAGGCGGCCGGAGTCAGTCGGCCATGACGGATGTCATTCTTGTCCTCAATGGCGGCTCATCGAGCCTGAAGTTCGCCGCCTTTCAAGGGCGCGACGAGCTTCATCTTTTGGTGCGTGGCAGCGTCTCGTCGATCGGCGAGCGGCCTCGGCTCCACGTCGCGCCCACGGCAACGACGCCGCCGTTCGACAGGAGCCTCGGCGAACAGCCGATCACCATCGACAAGGCGTTCGAAGCCGTTGCTTCCTACCTGGCGGAGCGTGGCCTGTTGCGCCGGGTGCGCAGCGTCGGGCACCGGATCGTGCATGGCGGCCGGGAGTTTGCCCGCGCGACGCTGCTCGATGGAGGCACGCTCGATGCCCTGCGCAAGCTCGAGCCGCTCGCTCCGATTCATCAGGCGATCAATCTGGAACTGGTCGACCTTGCCAGCCGCCTTCTGCTCGGTGCCGTCCAGGTCGGCTGTTTCGATACGGCCTTTCACGCCACGCAGCCCGAACTCGCAAGGCGCTACGGCCTGCCGCACGAGATATCTGAGCAAGGCATCGTGTCCTACGGTTTCCACGGGCTCTCCTACAGCCACGTCGCCAGCGAGCTCCGCAACCGTTATGGCGCCGCCGCCGGCGGCAAAACGATCGTTGCCCACCTTGGCAGCGGCGCGAGCCTTTGCGCGATGAAGGCGGGCGCAAGCCAAGCCACCACCATGGGTTTCTCGACGCTTGACGGCCTCGTCATGAGCACGCGCTGCGGGGCGATCGATCCCGGCGTCCTCCTGCACCTCCTGCAAGAGCGGAAGCTGTCGTCCGATGAGCTGACCGACTTGCTTTACGAGAAATCCGGTCTGCTCGGCGTATCCGGCATCTCCGGGAACATGCAGACGCTGCTGGCCTCGAAAGACCCGGCGGCAGTGCGCGCTGTTGATCTGTTCGTTTATCGGGTCGGGCGCGAAATCGGATCGCTGGCTGCGGCGCTGGGCGGGCTCGACACGCTGGTGTTCACAGCGGGCATCGGCGAGCATGCGCCGGCGATCCGGCGACGGATATGCGAGGCTGCCGCATGGCTGGGTGTGGCCATGGATGACGGCTTGAATCACAGAGGGGAGGGCCTTGTGAGCGCCCCGGATTCTTGCGTCAATGTGCTTGTCATGCAGGCCGACGAAGAACGCGCGGTTGCTGCGGAATTGCTCAGCCTCGAACCGACTTGAACCGCGCTGATCGAGTCAAGGAAGCCGAATAGCCCACCGGTTCACGGCCCCTTGCAAGAAGCGTGCTATCACGTCTGACCAATATTGGCGGGAACTAAAGTTTCGGTTGCACGTTGTGAGTACCCTCGGGGTCTCCAGCAATGAGCAATGGTGCGGTTCTGGTCGTTGAAGACGAGACCATGATCTTGCTGGATTTGGAGTCGGCATTGGAAGAAGCTGGATTCGAAGTCGTGTCGGCCGGCAATGCGGCAGACGCTATGGCCCTATTCGACGCCGATCCGGCCAAGTTCAAGGCTTTGCTTTCCGACATACGCCTAGGTCCGGGCCCATCAGGATGGGAGATAGCTCGCCACGTCAGACAGGCCAACATTACTATTCCCATCGTCTACATAAGCGGCGACAGCGCCGGACAGTGGGGTGTGGAAGGCGTACCAAATAGCATCATGATAACAAAGCCGTTCTTCCTCCCACAGGTCATCACTGCAATATCGACGCTGCTCAACCAGCAGACGCTGCTCGAGCCTCCGACCGGCTAGAAGCCGACGCCGAATGGTCGATCGTCAAGGAGTGCAGCCATTTGCTTGCCCGCTACCGGTCTCCACGGCCTTGGTAGCGGGCTTCCCAGGTGCCCTTACCTCGCCAACTTGGCGCCTAGCTTCCGTTGAACCAGGACAAGCGTCGGATCGTCAGGATCCGTCGTGACGGTGAAGCCCATTTCGCGCTCGAGTTCGATCGCCGCGCGGTTTTCGCGGCTCTCGATCGACTCGATGGTCTCGATGTCATGGTCGTCGGCGTAACGCGCTATATAGCCGAGAAACTCCCAGCCGACGCCGAGATGCTTGCGATCCTCGCGGATGCAAATGGCGACTTCGCCGCGACGGTCGGCCGGATCGGCTGCGAGCGTCGCCACCGCGATCAGCATTCCGTCGGTCGAAAAGGCGAGAAAGTTATGGATGTGGGGATCATCGGAACGGGTCATCGCCAACAGGCGCTCATGCGATACTTCCCGCACGGCCCCGAGGAAACGGAAGCGCAAATCCTCCGGCGTCACATGTTTGAAGAACTCGGCGACGAGTGGCTCGTCATCAGACCGGGCGCGCCGCACCTCGAACCGAAATCCGGTGTGCGTGATGAGCGTGCTTTTCATTGTCGTCCCTTCCAGGATGGATGCGTGGAACTGGCTAGAATGGCTCATTCCCCCATCGCCAGCAGCGTGTCCCGCTTGAGGATCTCGATGCTGCGAAGGCTGAGCAGACGGATCACGCCCTTCTCCTTCAGGCGGGTGAAGACTCGCGAGACGGTTTCGATCGTGAGGCCGAGATAGTCGCCGATGTCGTTGCGCGACATAGGCAACTCCACCTGCCTCAACCCGCCTTGGCGCTCCGACATTTCGACGAGGAATGCCGCGACGCGCTCGATGGCGTTCTGGCGGCCGAGCACCAGGAGATGTTCCTGCGCCCGGGTCAGGCCTTTGAGGGCGAGAGGCAGGAGCTGGCGGGACATGTCCATGCCCGAGGGCGTGCGATAGACCCGGATGCCGGTCGCGTTGATGGCTTCAGCGAAGAAGTGGTGTGTGGCGTCGGCCTCGAAACCGAAGGTTTCTCCCGCCAGGTGGAACGCGCTTATCTGCCTGCGGCCGTCGGCGAGCAGGCGGTAGATGCGGACCGCGCCGAACTCGACCTGGTAGAGAGCGCCCGCCTTTTCGCCCTGGGCGTAGATTTCGGCCCCTGCCGGGAAGAAGGTGACCGGCGTTCTCGGCCCTTCGAAGACGGGTGCATCGCTCTGGAGGTAGGACGGCAGTTCGATCTTGGCGGAGGCTTGAGCGTACATGGCTGTGGTCCTGGTGAATTTGTGACAACAGCAGTCGCCCAAATCCCTCGATGCCGAAATTCGGTTATGTCCCTACGGGAAACTACGTAGAGCTGTCCCGAAACCAACAGATCGGGCGGGCCTCGCGGCGAGGCGTTTCATTTCATGCAATTGACCACGATCAAGGCCCGGACGAATTGGCTGGGTGATCATTCGGTTGAGCCAATCAGTCAACCTGAGGTGCCTGAACATGACTTCCGATATGATTGAGATCTGGGCCGGGCTGCTCGGCCTTGCCTATCTTGCCGCGGCAGGCCTTTATTTTGACATGCGTCCCGCCGGCAAGCGCAGCGACGCTTCGGCGGGCCACGGTTTCGGCCGTCGTGCACGGCCGCACCCGGCGAGAGTCAAGCACTCGCCGCGATAGGAACCGGCGCCGGACCAGCCGTTTGTTGTTTTGTTTGGGCGCAATTCCGGACGGAAAACCGCTTCACACTTTTCCTGGAATTGCTCGATCTTGCATTGCCGAGCGGCAGCGGGTCCGTCGCTTTCGAGAAGCCGGGGAAGCGTGATGAAGGCAATGGTGCTGGAAAAGCCCGGTGCGCCTTTGAACCTCGTCGAACGTCCCGACCCAATGCCGGGGCCGGGCGAGATCAGGCTCAAAGTGGAGGCGTGCGCCGTCTGCCGCACCGATCTGCATGTCGTGGACGGCGACCTGCCGCAGCTAAAGCTGCCGCTCGTGCCGGGCCATGAAATCGTCGGCATCGTCGACCTGGTTGGCGAGGGCGTGTCGCGGTCCCGGCTTGGTCAGAGGGTGGGAGTCCCTTGGCTCGGACACACATGCGGCCACTGTCCCTATTGCACCTCCGGCGCTGAAAACCTCTGCGACCAACCGCTCTTCACCGGCTACACGCGCGACGGCGGCTTCGCGAGCCATGTCGTCGCCGACGAGCGTTTCGCTTTCGAGCTCGATGCTGCCGCGGATCCGGTGTCGCTGGCGCCGCTCCTGTGCGCGGGACTGATCGGCTGGCGGTGCCTCAAGAAAGCCGGCGACGGCGGGCGGCTGGGCATCTACGGCTTCGGCGCCGCCGCGCATATCATCACGCAGGTCGCGATCTGGCAGGGACGTGAGATCTTCGCCATCACGCGGTCCGGCGACGTTCAGGCGCAGGAATTCGCGCGCTCGCTGGGCGTCGTCTGGGCAGGATCGTCCGAAGAACTGCCCGCCGCAGAGCTTGACGCGGCGATCATCTTCGCCCCGGTCGGCGACCTGGTGCCGGCGGCGTTGCGGGCGATACGCAAGGGCGGACGGGTGGTCTGCGGCGGTATCCACATGAGCGACATTCCATCGATGCCCTACCGGCTTCTCTGGGAAGAAAGAGAATTGGTTTCAGTCGCCAATCTTACTCGCCGCGACGCGGAGGAATTCTTTCCGGTAGCGAGACAGGCGCAGGTGCGGACGCATTCAAAGGCCTATCCGCTCGAGCAGGCCAACCAGGCGCTCGACGATTTGCGGATGGGAAGGCTGAGCGGCGCCGCTGTTCTGGTGCCGTGACGTCCCGGCAGACCGGATGAGCTAGATCCCGCGTTCGCCCAGCCGTTGCATCTGTTTGAGCCAGCTCACCCGTTTCGCCTCGCTGGCGCTTGCGACCATGCCGAACAGTGTCTCCCTCACCGGCCTGATGCCGACAAAATTGAGGATCCCGCGCCGCATGCCGGCAATCCCATGGCTAAGGAACCAGATGCGGTAGACGGCCGCCGGCATTCCCATCGTCACCACCAGTCGGGCGGAGCGGCCGCGCAGCAAGGATTTGGTGAAAGCTTCACCCTTGGCCGGGTAGGCGAACGCCGTGCCCGGCCGCATCACTTGCTCGAGGAAAGCCTTCGGCATGGCCGGTACTGTGCCCAGCCAAAGCGGGAAGACAAAGACGAAATGCTCCGCCCAGAGGACCGCCTCGGCCGCTCCCCTGAGACTGTCGGGTATCGACCCGTGCTCGAACTCCTGCATCGTCCGAAGCAGCGGAAACTCCAGCAGGGCCAGATCGATCTTGCGCACCTCATGGCCCGCCATTTCGGCGGCTTCGGCATATGCCGAAGCCAAGGCGCGGCAGAGCCGTTCAGGGGATGGGTCAGGGTGGCCGACGAGAACAAGTATGCGCCGCGACATGGGTCCCCTCTACCGGTCTCAACGGAGGTGCTATGGCTGCTCGACGCGGGCCACCTGATAAGTGTGCATCGTTCCGTTGCGCCTTATGGAGACATACTCGCCGGCGACGAAGCGTTCCTCGCCGAGGTGAAAGCCGATCTCGTCGTCACGGTCGCCTTCGGCATAATCGAAAAACCATTGTCCGCCCGGCTTCCGGCGCAAGCGGCCGACCAGATCGTCTTCGCCTGGGCGGAAACGGCGGACACGGCAGATCCCTTGGTGCGATTTCCATTCCTGCGCATCCAGGCGTCCTTCGCCCGTGAGCGGCGCAAGCACGTCATAGCCCTCGTCGCGGTCTCCCTCCGGATGGCCTTTCTCGCGCGCCAGAAGCAGGCGGATATTCCTGAATTTCGGGGTGAGGTCATGCAAGCTGGTCATGGCAAACTCCTTCGAGGCCATTCCTAGCGCGGCGGCTGGATGGGACCTTGATCAGAGTCAAACAAGCCCAGCTTCGACCACTCAGTTGGTACCCGTTGGCACGTGGCCGCGAACCCAGGCGACGATCTGGTTCGTCGTCATCGCCCCCGATATGCGCGCGATCTCCCGCCGGCGACGAAAAAGGATCATGGTGGGAATGCCGCGAATGCCCAGTCTCGCCGCGACGGCCTGCTCCTTGTCGGAATTCAGCTTGACCAGCCGGATGTGAGGCTCCAGCGCCCTGGCGGCGGCTTCGTAGGCCGGCGCCATCGCCTTGCAGGGGCCGCACCAAGGCGCCCAGACATCGACGAGGACAGGCAGGCTGCCGCGACCGATTTGACGATCGAAGTTCGCCGCGTCGATATCCTGCGGAAACCCTGGAAACAGCAGCGCGCCGCACTTTCCGCATTTGGCGTCGGCACCGTTCCGGCTAAGCGGCAGGCGGTTGACCACGCCGCATTTGGTGCAAACCACCAGATTTTCCTGGGTCATGACCGTCAGCTCTCCTGGTTTCGCTTGTGTGGCAAACGCCCCTCGCCAAGCGCCCGCAGCGCATTGAGTATGACGGCGATGTCTATCCCCTCCTGAAGCAACGCTCCCGCCACCGGCGTTATATGTCCTATGGCGGCCGCGATCATCGCGGCGCCCGAGAGCGCCAAGCCGACGATGATGCTCTGCGGGGCGATCCGGCGCGTGCGCCTGGCGATCCGTAATGCTTCCGCAACCGGCTGCAGGCTATCGGCGAGCACGACAACGTCAGCGGCCTCCGACGAAGCGGTACCGCCTCGAGCTCCCAGCGCGATGCCGACGGTCGCCGCGGCCAGCCCAGGAGCGTCGTTGGTGCCGTCGCCGACCATCATCGTCGGCGCCGTCGCCTTCTCGGCCTCGACCGTTCCGACCTTGTCCGCCGGCGTGGCATCGGCAAAGACGGCGTCAAGTCCGAGCGAAGCGGAAACTTTCTCGGCGGTCGTGCTATCGTCGCCGGTCAGCATGACTATCCGGGTGACGCCCGCCGAACGCAGGGCGCAAACCGTGTCGAGGGCATCCTCGCGTATGGCGTCTCCGAATGTGAATATAGCGGCAAGCCGGCCACCGAGCGCCAGAAACACCCTGAGCACCTGCGCGTCGTGGTACCGGCTCTCTCCACTTTCCGCCCACTCGGGCAGTGGTTCGTTCCCAAGAACGAGCGGCCTCGACCCGGCCGCGACGGAGATCCGGTCTATCCGGCCCTCAAGGCCTTCTCCACGATGCTCGCGAACTTCACAAGGTTGGGAAAGCATCAGCTTTCTATGACGGGCGACGCGGACGATCGAATCCGCAAGAACATGATGCGAAGCCTGTTCGAGCGAGGCCAGCAGCCGCAGCAGCTCATCGGCTTGCTCGCCCGGAGCGACGTCGATCTCGATCAGTTCGGCGCCGCCGAGCGTCAAGGTCCCGGTCTTGTCGAAGATAGCGGTGCGTATCTGGGCCAGCGCCTCCAGCGCGGCGCTGCCCTTCATGAGGATGCCGGCGCGGGCAGCGCGCGACACGCCCCCGATGAATGCAACGGGCGCCGCGAGGATCAGCGGACAGGGCGTGGCAACCACCAAGACCGCGAGGCCGCGGATCGGGTCGCCCGAAAGCCGCCAGGCGATGCCGGCGAGCAGCAGCGTGACCGGAAGCAGCAGCAGCGCGAAGCGATCGGCGATGCGTATGAACGGCGCCTTGGCGGTTTGCGCGGCGGTGACCATGCGCAGGATCGCGGCATAGGTGCTTTTGTCGGCGACAGCAGTGGCGCGCATGACAAACGCTTCGCCGGCATTGACGGTGCCGCTGCGCAAGATGTCGCCGGCGCCGCGCCGCTCCGGCAGGGGTTCACCGGTGACGGTCGATTCATCCAACACGGCCGAAGCGTCAATCAGGACGCCGTCCGCCGGCAGCAATTCGCCGGCGCGCACCAGAAGTTCGTCGCCGATCGCCACTTGCTCGATTGGCACCGTCTCGGTGCCCTGTGCCGATCTGCGATGCGCCACGCGCGGCGCCCTGTCGGTCAGCGCTTTGAGATTGCGTTCGGCCCTGCCGCGCGCAAAGTCTTCCAGCACCGTGCCGCCGGCATACATGATGGCGACAACCGCCGCTGCCAAAGCCTGCCCAAGCAACAGCGCCGCCGACATCGAAACCAGCGCGATCGCGTCGACGCCGATCCGGCCGATCCAGAAGTCCCGCAAGATGGAGATGGCGAGTGTGACGACGACGGGCAGGGTTGCCGCGGTCCAGATTGTGTCGGGCGAGAGGAGACCAAGACCGCTCCGCCAGACTTCAAGCCCAAGTGCCAGACCCACTATGGCGATGGTCAGCAGCAAGCGCCGCAATGCGGACTCGTCCATGGCGTCGGCCGTCAAAGCTCGCTGATCAATTCCTGCAGCAACAACCGGACATCGTTTGCTATTGCGGCAAGTGCCGGATTTTCGACCGCCCCCATCGCCGCGACCGGATCGACAGCGGCAACGTCGACTTTGCCTGGCGAGATCTCGGTCACAATCACGTTGGAGGGCAGCATCGCGCCAATCTTGTCCTCGGCCTGCAGCGCCCGCCATGCAAAATGCGGATTACAGGCGCCGAGGATCATGTAGGGCTTGAAGTCGACGCCCAACTTGACCTTCATCGTGTGCTGGACATCGATCCGCGTCAGGATGCCGAAGCCCTTGCCGGCAAGCCTTTTGGTGACATGTTCGATGGCCGCGGCAAACGGCATGTCGAGGTTTTTGCTGAAATAGTAACTCATGGGAGCCTCCTTCGACGGGATACCTTCGTCCGCAGAGCCGCTTGGTCGCAGCGCCGCTTTAGCTAGCCGCAGGAGGCCCGTGACGCTTTGATCCAGCGCAATGAATGCATGGCGCCTTCGGTGAATGTGGCGGCAAGGAGCTTTTCAGGATGACAATCCGAAACCTTGAGTACGCAGTCTCACCGAAGTCTGTCGCTGTCGTTGGAGCAAGCGAGCGCTTTGGCTCGGTCGGTCGCGTTGTCTTCAACAACATCATCGTCGGCGGTTTCGAGGGAGAGATTTGGCCGGTTAATCCCAAACACTCGCAGGTGGCCGGCCATCGCTGCTACGGCCGGATTGCCGACCTGCCGGGCATTCCCGATCTGGCGGTGATCGTTACGCCTCCCAACGCCGTCCCCGGTATCGTGCGCGAGCTGGGTGAGAAGGGAACGCGAGTAGCCGTCGTCATCACCGCGGGGCTCAATCACGGGAACGGTCTGCGCCAGGCAATGCTCGATGCCGCCAAACCGTCGCTCATGCGCATCATCGGGCCGAACACAGTCGGGTTGATGGTTCCCCCGGCGAAGCTCAACGCAAGTTTTGCCCACATGGCGGCCCGACCTGGGAACATCGCATTGATCTCGCACTCAGGCGCGATCGCGACATCGCTGATCGACTGGGCGGCCGAGAACAATGTCGGCTTTTCCCGGATCATCTCGCTTGGCGACATGGCGGATGTCGACGTCGGCGACTGCCTCGACATGCTGGCGGGCGATTTTCATACGCGCGCCATCGTGATGTATCTCGAAACCGTACCCGATCCGCGCAAGTTCATGTCGGCCGCGCGGGCGGCGGCGCGGCTCAAGCCGGTCATCGCGATCAAGCCCGGCCGCCACGAGCAGGCTGCGAGGGCGGCGGCGACCCACACCGGCGCGCTTTCCGGCGCGGACAGGGTGGTGGACGCCGCTTTGCGCAGGGCTGGGGTGCTGCGCGTGAAAGACCTCGCCGAATTGCTCGATGCGGCCGAAACGATCGGGCGCTATTCTCCGCTCGAGCGGGCGCGCGTCGGCATCGTCACCAATGGCGGCGGCGCAGGCGTTCTCGCGGTCGACAAGCTGATCGAACGCGGGGGTGCGTTGGCTGAGCTTGCGCCGTCGACGATCGAACAGCTCGACCGCGTGCTGCCGCCGACCTGGTCGCATGCTAACCCCGTCGATATCGTGGGTGATGCCGCCCCCGAACGGTATCGCGCGGCGCTCGGCACTCTGGCGGATGATCCGGAAACGGATGTCATCCTTGTCATGAACTGCCCGACTGGACTTGGCTCCTCGCGCGATGCCGCCAGGAAAGTGGCCGAGCTTGGCGACGAAGGCGAGATCGGAAGAAAACCGCTCCTTGCGTGCTGGCTCGGCGAGCACACGGCTCGCGAGGGCCGGCAGATCCTGACGCAAGCCGGTATCGCCAGTTTCGAAACGCCGGAGGATGCGGCGATCGCGGCGTCCTATCTCAGCGAATGGTCGCGTGCCCAACGGGCGCTCCTGCGGACTCCCTCAAGCCAGGGTGAAGACCAGGCCGATGGCAGGGCGTCGGCGCATGCCATCTTCCGGCGCGTGGCAAGCGAAGGACGGCGCATGCTGACGGAGCCGGAAGCAAAAGCGGCGATCGCCGCCTACGGCATCGCCGTGCCGAGAACCATTGTCGCCGGCTCCGTTGCGGACGTGGCGCGGGCAGCCGGTGAGCTTCTCGAAAGCTCGGAAAGAGTGGTCGTCAAATTGCTGTCGAAGGTGGTTTCGCACAAGTCGGATGTCGGCGGCGTGGTGCTCGACATCGCGACTGCCGAGAAGGCCGCGGAGGCTGCGCGGTCGATCGAGACACGCTTGCGCGCGCAGGCGGCGGGGTCGAGGCCGGACGGCTACACCGTGCAAGCCATGGTCGCGCGCAGGCATGCGCAGGAGCTCATTCTGGGCATGAGCGTGGACCCGATGTTCGGCCCGGTCATTCTGTTCGGGGCGGGCGGAACAGCGGTCGAGGTTGTGAATGACACCGCGATCGCCCTGCCGCCGCTTGACGACGTGCTGGCCGCAGACGCGATCGACGCGACCAGGATAGGCCGCCTGCTTGCCGGCTATCGCGACCGCAAGCCAGCCGATCGAGCCGCAATCATCGCCGCGCTGAATGGGCTGTCGCAAATGATCGTCGACTTTCCCTGCCTGGTCTCCCTCGACATCAACCCGCTGCTGGCCGATGCCGAGGGCGTGATTGCGCTCGATGCCCGCATCGAAATCGACCCGCGACGGGTGGATGAACCCGCGCCGAACCCGGCCCTTGCCATAAGGCCCTATCCATCAGGATGGAGCCGCGATCTTCGGCTGGACGGCATGACTTTTCACATCCGGCCAATCATGCCGGCGGACGTAGCGCTTTATCCCGCGTTCCTGGCAAGGATTTCCCCCGACGACCTCCGACTGCGGTTCCTGTCAGTGCGCAAGAACTTTCCGGACCAGATGCTGAAGCGGCTCACGCAACTCGACTACGATCGCGACATCGCCTTCGTCGCGCTTGAAAAGGACACGGGAGCGTTGGCCGGAATCGGCCGGCTTTCCTGCGATCCGGATCACAGGAGCGGCGAATATGCGCTGCTGGTGCGATCGGACCTGCAGGACCATGGCCTGGGATGGGAACTGCTGAACCAGGTCATCGACTATGCAAGGGCTGAACGCATCAGCCGCATCGAGGGCATAGTCCTCAACGAAAATCGCAAGATGCTCACGATGTGCCGGGAGTTCGGCTTCTCGCTGGCGCATCATCCCAGCGAGCCGGGCCTGTCCGTGGCCACCCTGGAGGTCAGCTGAAGCGCCGGTCGGCTCTATGTTCCCGTCTTCCTCAGGCTGATTGCGGAGGAAGCAGTGCCCTCGACCAAGGCCGCCATCTCGGCAGTGATTTCGGTTACCCTGCGGTCGGCATCGATCTCGCGCCAGGTCAATGGACCGGGATCGCGCTGCAATTGCCGCGACAGAATGTCGATGGTGGCATCCGAGGGACCGCCCTTGCGCTCGCTGACCCGACGGCAAAGCACCGAAGGATCGGCCGCCAGCCAAAATCCCGCGAATGGGGTATCTGTCTTGCTCGCGGCGCGTTCGATCCTGTCGCGGTCCTCCGGCTTGTCGAAGACAGCGTCGGCGACGACGGAACCGCCTTCGGCAAGGATCAATTCCGCGCGCCAGGCGATCTGGCGGTAAACGCGTTCCGATACACCGGGCCGGTAAGCCTTGTCCGGCAGCCTGGTCTCGGCCGGCAGGCAATGCATGGCCTTGCGGATGCGGTCGCTTTCAACGATCCGGGCGCCGGGTGGCGCGCCGATTTGAGCGGCGAGCGCTTCGGCGACTGTCGTCTTGCCCGAGCCGCTCAAACCGCCGATCGCGACAAGCCGGGGCGGCGTTTCGGCAAGCAGGGTCAGCGCAAGCTCGAAATAGGATCTCGCCTCAGCTATCAGTTTTGTGGAGTCCTGGCTGCCCTCCTCGACCTGCGTCGCGGTCACGTGAGCGCGCACCGCTGCCCGCACCGCCATCAAAAAAGGCAGAAGAATGAAGCCGTCCTCGTCATCGGCGTCGTCCAGATACCGGTTCATCACCAGATTGGCGAATTGCGGGAAGCCGCGATGCCACAAATCCATCAGCAGGAATGCGAGGTCGTAGAGGACGTCGACCGTGGCGATCCGGTCGTTGAACTCGATGCAGTCGAACAGGCGAGGCTCGCCGTCGAAGACGCAGATGTTGCGCAGATGCAGGTCGCCATGGCAGCGGCGGACCTTGCCTGCCGCCTCGCGCCGGTCAAGAAGGCCGGCATGGCGGGCGAGGGCATTGCGAAACGCCGCATCGAGCGCTTCGATCTCCCCTGCGTCGAACACGTGGCTCGTCGCAAATCCAGCCGCATTGATTTCAAGCACGCCGCCGATGTTCGCCGACCCGCGACCGGCATGGATCACCTCGGCGTTGCGGTGATATTGCGCGACCATGCGCGCCACGCCTGTCATCAGCGCGGGTGTCAGCGTCCCCGCGGCGGCCATGCGATCGAGAAGCTTCGACTGATCGAAGCGAACCATCTCGATGACGGCGTCGACCAGTTCGCCCGACCCATCAAAGGCAAGCCTGTCTCCTGCGCGCGTGATACGCTGGACATCGAGATAGAGGCCGGGCGCCGTTCTGGAGTTCAATTCCACTTCCTTTTCGCATGCGGCGACCCGCAACTGCGGCGTCGAAAAATCGACATAGGGCAGCTTGACCGCCCGCTTCATCTTGAATGCGCGCTGGCCGACGAGGAATATCCGGGAAATGTGGGTTTCAATCGTCTCGACGGGACTAGCCTCACCATAGGTGGCAGGGTCCTTCAGCATGTCGACCACGACGTCTTGGTTCTGAGCAATCATCATATGCGCCTTGACCTTGGTTGCATCCATCCTTCGGCTCGTCAGCTCCACATGTCGTGCTAGCGCTGGAGCGTCATGACGTAACCGGCCAGGTTTTGAATGCGTTCCGTGGTGACGGCCTCTCCACCGTAGGGGCCGTACTTCTTCACGTCGTCGGGTAGGAACTGGTTGCCCCAGACCGGCATGTCGCGCTCCCCATGCTCGGGCACGAGGCCGCGGCCGTCGATCGTCGCGTAGACCCGCCAGTACGGAAATTCCCCACCATTGCGCCTCGTGAGCGTGGTCAAATTCGCGGGGTGCTTCCGCAATACGTCGGCCATCGGTCCGTCGCCCTTGCCGTCCAAACCGTGGCAGACGGCGCAGGAATTCAGATATTCCTGCTGTCCATTGCTCATCTCCTGTGCCGTCGCGGCTCTCAGCGTCAGCGCCATGAAACACATCGTCGTCCGGAATTTCATTCGGTCCACCTCCAGCCATCGGATCAGGCCAAGGCGTATCGCGCGGTTGCGCGTTGACCGGGATCAATCTCGAGACGGGATCAGTTTGATCTGGCGCAAGGACGGTTTCCGACCATCTGGCTACCGCTACTCCTCTGTGAAATTTCCCGAACAAGGAGCTGCCGCTATGCCATCCAAGACATTGCTCACGGTTACAGGGCCCGATCAGGGAGATGACGATCTGAAGCTTGCCACCGGCCTGTGCGAAGAGATCAATGCCCATCTCTCGGTGCTTGTTCTGGTCATCGCGGCGCCCCCCTCTGGCGGAGCATATGCCGAGGTGGTTTCGCCGGCTTGGCTCGCGGAGCGACAAGCTGAAATGGAAATGCTGCAGAAGCGGATTTCGGCCGTTTCCAAAATGCTGTCGGCGAGCCCGGTATCGACGGACCTGAGCGACGACTACCCCGACCATGCCTGGGCAGATGAGGTCATTGGCCGGCGCGCGCGTTACGCCGATCTAACTGTCCTTGGGCCAGACTTGCTAACGAGCCAAACGCTCAAGGAGAAAGTCATCGAGGGCGCGCTGTTTTCGTCCGGGCGGCCACTGCTGCTTGTCCCCAAAGGGCCGACTGTGACGTTGAAGCCAAAACGCGTCCTCGTCGCATGGGACGCCAGCCTGGAAGCGTCGCGCGCTTTGCGGGAGTCGCTCAACATTCTTTCAGGCGCCGACGAGGTGCGGGTCGCCATGGTCAACCCGATCGAGGACGAACGGCATCACGGCGCGGAACCCGGGGCAGACGTGGCAAGCTATCTCTCCCGTCATGGAGTGAAGGTGGCAGTAGACCGACTGCCGAGCTCAAACCACTCTATCGCCGATGTTCTGCGCCGACATGCCGTCGACACTGGCGCCGAACTCATGGTCATGGGGGCTTACGGCCATTCCCGGCTGCGCGAGAGGATTTTCGGCGGCGTCACCAGATCGATGATCGAGGACCCGGGGCTGCCGATCATCATGGCTCGTTGAACCTGTATCCAGCGAGAGGCGAATGCCTTATTTTTCGCTGTCCGAGTGGCCCATATGTTGTCTCGGCGCCGGTGGAGCTATCTGGAACATATCGGCGTTTGTGCGATTGTGAGAGCGCCAAACGAGCTCAAGGGCACCTTTGATGCATCGCTATTCCCAGATCACGATCGCAATTCATTGGCTGACGGCGGTGCTCGTGGTGGTCGCGTGGCTCACGGCCGTAGGGGGCCGACACGCGCGGACAGATCCCTCCTACGTCCACTTTACGGTAGGCCTAGCCGTATTGCTGTTGGTTATTCCTCGCCTACTGGCCCGATGGCTGGGCGCCGCGCCCATGATCGAAGATCCGCAGAACCGATGGCTAGATCTTGCAGCGCGTGCCGCACACACTTTGCTCTACGTTCTCCTCATCGCGCTGCCGCTGAGCGGTTGGTACGCCGCCTCGCGGCTCGGCGTGCCGGTCTCGTTTCTTGGTATCGATCTGCCGAGCCTAGCGGCGCCAGTGCAAGGCGCGTCAGGAGAGATTGCCGACTTGCACGAAACCGGCGGAACACTGATCCTTTGGCTCGCAGGTCTGCACGCGCTGATAGCGCTCTGGCATCAATTCGTCATGAAAGACCGGACACTCGAGCGCATGAATCCGTTGGCGCCGTCCGATTTGAGGGGGGATCGTCGCTAGGGAGCGACCATCGAATCGTGTCGCATTGCGCGGGGATGGTATGTGTGTTCGCACTTGGCTTGCAGTTCGTACCGCGAGGGTGTTTTTGAGCACGTGATCCCTTTCGACGTCGGATTTGCGGCGGAACCATACGGGACGATGCGAGAAGCGTTCTGGTTTCGGCCCACGAAAAATGCAATAGAATCAATGGCCTGAATACGTCCTCCGGGCCCACCATCACCTTTGATTTTATTACGAAAAAGCGGCTTTGCCCACGGCTTGCCCGCGCTTTGCCCGCCATAGAAACTCCAGGTCAGACGCCTTCCTTCATTAGATAGAGATTCCTGATCATCGCACTACGCGCAGATCCGCCCGCCGCTTCATCTGGTCCCGCTTTTCTTCCCTCTGGTTGATTGCCCTCGCGATCATCGACGGCAATTCGTTTCTTGTTGGCCTCGCAGACGTAATCATCCGTCACGTCATCGAGGAATGCCCTATCGCTTCCATTACTGCGCGCTTGCATGTTGCATTCGGCGAGGTACGTGCCAAATGTGCGACGCAATCCATGAAGTCCGCGGTGAGCTCGATCATGGCTTCGACTGTTCTCAATCTCCGCCGACCGGCAATGGTGCAATCTTGATTCCGCTCGTCAGCCCACTCCTCCAGTTCTCCATGTGCTGAGTGGCTGCTTTGCGCCCATGTCGGTCGCAGAGCCAAGCTCCGTCGTTGCTTGGAAGCAGACTGCCTACTTGCGTCCCTTGAAAGGGCACGAGCGAGTTTTCTCAAGCGATGTCACGCCGATAAATCATCAACTCGTTCTCGCCTTCCTGTATGGCCCGTCCCCGCTGGTTGCGAACGACGAAACGCAGGCGAAGGATTGCGCGGGCCGGATTATGAGTGATCCGCTTGCCGGCGACCGCCACCTCGGCTCTTATGGTGTCGCCCGCAAGCACCGGGGCTGAAAACCGCCATGTCCAGCCGAGCGAGGCTATCGCCCGAAACCGGGCAACGGCATTGTTCTTCAGCCCATCGACAAGAGACAGCACAAGCAGGCCATGCGCCACGCGCGCCGGGAAGCCGTGCTGAAGTGCCGCCTCGTCGCTCATATGGATTTCGAACCTGTCACCGGTCATCTCCGCGAACGCTTCTATCGCGGCCGCCGTTACTTCCCTGGAAGGCGTTTCGAAATGATCGCCGACCTCAACGTCTTCGTAGCTTAGCTCGAAACCTGTGAGCGATTTTCCCTGGGCGTCGGCGCTCATGCCGGCACCGGGGCGTCTTCTCGCAACAGGCCGCCCTTCTTCAGCTCTTGCCAGAACTCGCCAGGAATAGGGTAGCTGAACCAGTCCAGGTTCTGCTCGAGTTGCCGGACCGTACGAGTGCCGGCACAGAAGGAGGGGATGGCCGGATGCGCCACCACGAACTGCAAGGCGGCGGCCGGCAGCGGCACGCCATGCGCGCGGCAGACCTTCTCGATCTTTGCCACCTTCTCCATGACGGGTTTTGGCGCCGGCGAGTAGTTGTACTTGGCACCGGGAACGGCACCGGTGGCCAGAATACCGGAGTTGAATCCACCACCGACGAGTACCGCCGCGCCGCGCTCGACGCAAAGCGGCAGGAACTCGTCGAGGGCTTCTTGCTCGAGCAGCGTATAGCGGCCCGCCAGCAGGAAGCAGTCGAAGTCGCGCTGCTTCAGTGCCTCGTGGCAAACCTGCCATTCGTTGACCCCAACGCCGATCGCCTTTACGGCGCCTCCCGAGCGCAGCTTCTCCAATGCCCGCCAGCAGCCATCCATCGCCTGCCGGAAGACTTCCGGCTGCTCGTCGCCACGGGTGAACCGATCGATGTCGTGGATGAAAAGCATGTCGATGTGTTCGAGCGCCAGGCGCTGCAGCGAGTCTTCGAACGACCGCATGGTGCCGTCATAGGAGTAGTCGAAATTCATGGTGTTCGGCGCAGCGTTCGACCACGGCGCGAAGTCGATCCCGGAGCGTTTCGCGGACTTGAGCACCCGGCCCACCTTGCTGGCGAGGACGAACTCGTCGCGCTTCTTCCAGCGCAGCGAATGCCCAGTTCGCAGTTCCGAAAGGCCGTGGCCGTACATCGGCGCGGTGTCGTAGAAACGTATGCCCGCGTCCCATGCGGTCTGGATCATTGCATTCGCGGTCTGCTCGTCTATCGGCTGAAGGAAATTGCCGATCGGAGCGGTTCCGAACGCGAAGGCCGTGACGTTGAGCCCAGACCGCCCGAATACGCGCTTGTCAGACGGCTTCATAGTATCCTCCGTTAGTAACCATCTGGTTATTTCTAGTTAAGTTCAGGCGGCGCCGCAAGTGCTTGTAGCGGCAACGCGTTGCGATGCGAAGTCCGGCCGCTTGACGTCGGCGGCGATTCCGGCGTAGGAGTAACTAGATAGTTACATACGGAGGTCGATCGTGCCGCTGACCGAAACGCAGCAGCAGGTGCGCGAGATGGCGCGCCAGTTTGCCGAGGATGTCATTCGTCCGGTTGCCGAGGCGCTTGATCGGGACGAGCGCTTTCCTGCGGAAATATATGAGCAGATGGGCGAGCTCGGCCTCTTCGGTATCGGCGTTCCGGAGGCCATGGGCGGTCCCGGCTTCGACACACTTACCTATGCGCTGGTGATGGAGGAACTGTCGCGCGGCTATGCATCCGTCGCCGATCAGTGCGGCCTCGTCGAGCTGATCAGCACCTTGCTTGTCCAGCATGGTACCGAGGCGCAGCGGCGGCAGTGGCTGGGTCCGGCCATGCGCGCCGAGAAGAAGGCCGCCTACTGTATCACCGAGCCTGAGGCTGGCACCGATGTTTCCGGGATACGCACCACCGCGACGCGCGACGGGGACGGATGGCGGCTGAACGGCGGCAAGATCTGGATCCACAACGCGCCGGTCGCCGACGTCGGTTTCGTGCTGGCGCGCACCGACAAGGACGCGGGTCATCGCGGCATGTCGATCTTCATCGTCGATCTGCACTCCAGGGGAATAGAGCGCGGGCCGAAGGAACATAAGATGGGTCAGCGAGCCAGCCAGGTCGGCGCGCTCAATTTCAACGATGTCGTCCTGGGTCCTGAAGCGCTGCTGGGCGAAGAAGGCCGTGGTTTCCACATGATGATGAGCGTGTTGGACAAGGGGCGTGTCGGCATCGCCTCGCTGGCCGTCGGCATCGCGCAGGCGGGTCTCGAGGCAGCGGTCGACTATGCGCAGCAGCGGCGCCAGTTCGGCAAGGCGATCGCCGATTTCCAGGGCGTGCAGTGGCTGCTTGCCGACATGGCAAAGGACATCGAGGCGGCTCGCCTGCTCGTTCGCAGCGCCGCCGAGAAGATCGATGCAGGAGAGAGTGCGACCAAGGCCTGCTCGATCGCCAAATGTTTCGCGGGAGACATAGCCGTGGCGCGCACTGCCGATGCCGTGCAGGTCTTCGGCGGCTCCGGCTACATACGCGGCTTCGAGGTCGAGCGCCTCTACCGGGACGCCAAGATCACGCAGATCTATGAAGGCACCAACCAGATCCAGCGCATGATCATCGCCCGCGAGCTCCTCAAGCATGGAGCCCGGGCGTGACCGTCGGATCGCGTCATGCGGTTTTCGTCACCGGATCAAGCCGCGGCATCGGGCTTGCGGCTGCGTTGGAGCTCGCCCGGCGCGGATTCGGCGTGGCGCTCAACGGTCCGGCCGATGATGAGGAACTGAAATCCGCCGAAGCTGCTGTCGCCGCCCTCGGCGTTCCGGTCGCGCGTGTCGCAGGCAATGTCGCCGATCTGGGCGGCCACGAGAGTATGCTCGACGCGGCCGAGGCCGTCATCGGGCCGCTGTCGACGCTGATCAACAATGCCGGCGTGTCGGTCATCTCGCGCGGCGACCCGCTCGACGTGACGGAGGAGAGCTATGACCGCTGTCAGGCAATCAACACGAAGGCGCAGTTCTTCCTGTCCCAGCGCTGGGCCAGGCGGCTGCTTGCCCGCAAACGCGATGACGGCCGCTTCTACAGCCTGATCAACGTCTCTTCCTCCAATGCGACGGCGGTGGCGGAGCCGCGCGCCGAATATTGCGTGTCCAAGGCCGGATCCGCGATGGTCAGTCAGGTCTTCGCCGTCCGCCTTGGCCGGGAGAACATCGCCGTCTACGACATCAGGCCTGGTCTGATCGAAACGGCCATGACCAGGGCGGTCAGCGAGACTTACCAGCGCCGCATCGATGACGAAGGGCTGACATTGATCCGCCGCCTCGGCAAACCGGAGGATGTCGGTCGCGTCATGGCGACGCTCGCCACGGGCGAGCTGCCATATACGACCGGCCATGTCATTGCCGTCGATGCGGGCATGCTGGTCCCGCGGTTCTGACGGCGGCGCAACGCCAGGGAGAACGCTATGATCATCCATCTGCCGGATAGCTTGGGCACACTTTCCGACTACCGGCTTCAGGACAAAACGATTCCGGCCGCGCGATTGCCGCCCGATGCGCCACGTACCGTGCTGTCGGCGGCCCATGTCGTGGCGGATCCTCTCAGCGCCAGCGACCCCGGCGGCCGCCCCGCCATCGACTGGAAGACAACGATCGCATTCAGGCGTCACCTTCATGGGCTCGGCCTCGGCATCGCCGAAGCAATGGACACCGCGCAGCGTGGCATGGGTCTCGACTGGCCTTCGGCCTTGGAGTTGATCCGCAGGACCAGGAGCGAATTGCCTGACGCGCTCATCTTCAACGGCGCCGGCACCGATCAGCTCGGACCTGACGATGCGCGCACGCTCGACGATGTCTGCCGAGCCTATTTCGAGCAGATCGAGGCCATCCAGAAGGTCGGCGGCAGATTGATCGTCATGGCCAGCCGGGCGCTGGCGGCCGTGGCGCGTTCGCCGGATGACTATGTTTCGGCCTATGGCGATGTGCTTGCGCGCTGCGACCGCCCGGTGATCCTGCACTGGCTTGGAGAGATGTTCGATCCGGCCCTCAAGGGTTACTGGGGAGCCGACTGCTTCGAGGATGCGCTCGAGACGGTCTTGGCGATTATCGGAAACAACACCGCCAGGATCGACGGCATCAAGATTTCGCTCCTCGACAAGGAGAAGGAAATCACGATGCGCCGCCGTCTGCCCGCCGGCGTGAAGATGTATACCGGCGACGACTTCAATTATCCGGAGCTGATCGCGGGCGACGAGCAAGGATTCTCGCATGCCCTTCTCGGCATCTTCGATCCCTTGGCGCAGGCCGCCGCCTACGCCGTCGACAGGCTCGGCCGTGGCGATATCCAAGGCTTCCACGCCACGCTGGATCCGACCGTGCCGCTGGCGCGCCTGATCTTTCGAGCACCCACCCAGTACTACAAGACGGGGGTCGTGTTCCTTGCCTGGCTGAACGGGTTCCAGGATCATTTCATCATGCTCGCGGGCGCCCAGTCGATGCGGCCGCTGCCCTATTTCGTGGAGGTGTTCAAGTTGGCCGACGGATGCGGCCTTTTGGTCGATCCCGAACTGGCCGCCGCGCGCATGCGCAAGCTGCTTGCTCTTTATGGCCTCTGACCAGAACCATGCGTGACTTCTCGAGGAACCATTCCGCGCTGGCACTCAATACGGCGACGCTCGGCCACAATCTCGACGGTCACGGCGCGGGCTGGTCGATCGAGCGTGTGCTCGATGCGTGCGCCGAGCGCGGCCTGCGCGGCATAGTCTTCTGGCGCCGCGAAATCGGCGGCCACGCCGTCGAGATCGGCGAGCGGGTTCGCGCGGCTGGCCTCAGTGTCGTCGGCTTGTGCCGCGCGCCTTATCTCACCGGCCCCTTGGCGCTGCCCGGCCGCGCGGCGATCATGGACGATTTCCGCGCCGCGATCGACATGGCCGCCGGTCTCGGCGCGCGTGTCCTGACCATCGTTTGCGGCGGGGTCGAGCCGGGAACGAAAGGCATCGGCGAAAGCCTCAAGCTGGTCGCGGATCGTGTCGCCGAAGCTGCAGCCTACGCGGCGGCCAGCAACGTTCGCCTGGCTCTCGAGCCGCTGCATCCGGTTTATGGTGGCGACCGGTCGTGTTTGGTGACGATGCGCGACGCGGTCGATCTTTGCGTCGCCGTCGGTGCGCCCAATGTGGGCGTCGCGGTCGACGTCTACCACGTCTGGTGGGATCGCACACTGGCCGCCGAATTGCTGCGGGCCGGGGCGGAACGCATTTTCGGCTATCACCTGTGCGATTGGCTGGCGCAGACAAGCGACGTTCTGCTCGATCGCGGCATGATGGGAGACGGCGTGGCCGACCTGAAAGCAATCCGCGCGGCGGTGGAAGCGGCCGGCTATGACGGACCGTGCGAGGTGGAGGTGTTCTCGGCGCAGAACTGGTGGAAGCGTGACCCCGGGGACGTCCTGGACGCCTGCGTGGAGCGCTTCCGCGCCGTTTGTTGAAGACAGAGGCTGGACAGCCGGGCAGCGCTCGCAGTCGTGGGGGTATCCCAGGTTCGGGACTGTTGAGCGGTCAGCCGCCGCCCTGCGAAACAGACTTCTGTCGCCTAGATTGGGCCCGAGATCAGTCTCCCGGCCGGTGGCTCTTTTCCCGGAAGGCAGCGAGGCCCGCCCGAAGGTCGTCGCTGCCGGCGGCGATACGTCCGGCAAATGCATCCAGGACACGCTCCCGTTCCTCGCCTTCAGCGGCGTTGATGAGCATCTTGGCGAGTTCGGTGGCGGTAGCGGACCTGCCTGCAACGATAGCGGCAAGTTCCTCGGCCGACGCGAGGCCGCTCCCCTTGTCGACCACCTTGTCGACAAGCGATAATCTCAAGGCCTCGTCGGCGGAATAGACCTCGCCGAAGAGCGACATGCGCCGGACCAATTGGGGGCCGAAACGGCGAGCCGTGCGCTGGGTGCCCGACCAGCCTGGTATGATCCCGAGGCTGGTTTCAGGCAGGCCGATGCGGGCGTGGCTCTCGGCGATCCGATAGTCGGCGCAGGCCGCAAGCTCCAGACCCCCGCCAAGGCAATGGCCGTTGAGGACGGCAATGACCGGTTGCGAGAGCCTGGCAAGAGCGTCGAAGCCGGCATGGCCGTCGCGGATCCAGTGGCGCGCGAACTGCTCAGCGCCGAGCGCGCTCCAGGCAGCGACGTCGCCGCCCGCGCAGAACGACTTCTCGCCCTCGCCGGTCAGGATCAGAACCTTCGCCGCGGAACGCTCCACCGTCCTGCACAACGGCACGAGCGCATCGACCATCGCGGCATCGAGCGCGTTGAGCTTCTCAGGCCGGCGGATGGTCATTCGCGCGACCGCTCCGTCGAAGCTGAGGTCGAGGCGCGGATCGCTCACAGCCGCAGTCCGATCGGCTGGTCGAGGAACAGCGCCGTGTCCATCAGCTTCAGCCCGGGCGAGACCGCGAGAGGAGACGCCGCCTGCCGCAGGACGTCCCGCTCGAGGTCGAGCCCAGGGGCTATTTCGGTGACGACCAGGCCATCGGAGGTCAGGCGAATGACGCACCTTTCCGTCACATAAGTGACGTCCTGGCCTTGGCTGACGGCGCGCCGTCCTGAAAAGCTGACCTGGTCCACTTTCGGGACGATCTTTGCGACCTTGCCTTCCTTGTCGATGATCAACTTTCCGTTCTCCAGCCGCATCTTCGCGCCCGCGTTGAAGTTACCGGAGAACACGATCTTGCGTGCCCGCGTGGTGATGTCCACGAAGCCGCCGGCGCCGGCGGTGCGATGTGGCGTCGAGGAGAGGCGCGAGACGTTGACGGATCCGTCGGAGCCTATTTCGAGGAACGACAGCAAGGAGCAGTCGAAGCCTCCGGCCTGGAAGTAGGTGAAAAGGTGCGGAGAGGCGACGAACGCTTCCGCGTTCGAGGCGCAGCCGAATTTGAAGTCGAGCAATGGCACGCCGCCCACCGGACCCTGTTCGATCACCCAGGTGACGGCGCCGTGCAGTCCTTCCTCGATCAGGATGCGAGGCACGTTGGCCGAGATGCCGAAGCCGATATTGACTGCCCAGCCCGCTCGAAGCTCCTGCGCGACGCGGCGCGCGATGACCTTGGAGACATTGTATTCCGGCGTGCGGAATGTGTGCAGCGGCCGGAACAGCTCGCCCGATATGGCCGGATCATATGCAGTGCCCGTTGTCTGCAGCTGATCCGGAGCCTCGACGATGAAGTCCACCAGAATTCCGGGGACCTGCACCTCATGCGGCCGCAGCGTGCCCGCAGCCGCGACGCGCTTGACCTGGGCAATGACGATGCCGCCGCAATTGCGCGCCGCAAGTGCCATCTCCATCGCGCCGAGGGTCGCCCCCTCCTGCTCGAAAGTGAGGTTTCCTTTCTCGTCCGCTGTGGTCGCGCGGATGATCGCCACATCCGGCCGGAGGGCTGGGAAGTGCAGCCACGTCTCGCCGTTGAATTCCACGCGCTGCACGATCGGCGATTTCCGCGCGACGGCGTTCATGGCGCCGCCCTCGAGCGCCGGATCGACAAAGGTATCCATGCCGACCTTGGTCAGCACGCCTGGACGGTGCGCCGCGCCCTCGCGCAACATGTCGAAGACGATTCCCGAAGGGAAGTTCCAGGCCGCCACGTCGCCGGCCAGAATGCGCTGCCAGATCAGCGGCGGCTCGGCATTGGTCGGCCCCGACGGATACGAGCCGCCGATGATGCGGCTGAGCAGGCCCGGCAAAGCGACGTGGTCGACACCCTTGGTGCCGAACATGTCGCCGGCGGCGATCGGATGGATTGTGGTGATGTCGCGCGGCGCTCCCTCCGTCGCGAAGCGTTTGCCAATGGCTTCAAGCACCGCGTCCGGACACAACAGGCCGGACGACGAATTGACCGCGACCATCGCTCCGTCGCGTATCGCTGCGACGGCCTGCCCTGCCGACCTGACCTTGCTCACGTTTCCTCTCCACTAGGCTTGGCAATAAGTAACTAGATAGTTATATCTGTATAGCCGTCGACCGCTTTCAAAGCAAGCGCCGCGCCGACGGCAACCAGTGGGAGGATTTCGATGAACATTATGTTCCAGAAGACGAACCAGCGGATGTTTGGAACTTTCCCTCTTAAGGGGGATACGCTGCGCGCTGCGGTCGCGGCTGCGATCGATGCGGGTTACCGCGCGTTCGACACGGCTCAGGCTTATGGCAATGAAGCGGACACGGGCCTGGCCTTGGCCGAGAGCGGCATACCCCGGGACGAACTCTGCATCACGACAAAGGTCACCGTGGAGAACTTCTCGCAAGAGCGGTTCATGCCGTCCGTCGAACAATCGCTGCAGGATCTGAAGTTGGATCGCGTCGACATCCTGCTGCTTCACTGGCCGACGCCAGGAGGCGACATCAGGCTTTCACTGGAACTGCTTCAGGAAGCGCAAGATCGGGGCCTCGCCAGCACCGTCGGAATTTCGAACTACACAGCGGCGATGATGCGTCAAGCGAAGCAGATCGCCAGCGTGCCGCTCGTAACCAATCAGGTGGAATTCCATCCGCTTCTTGACCAGCGCAAGCTGCTGGCGGCGGCGAGTGAAACGGGTATTCCTCTGTCATCCTACTGCTCGGTCGCGCGCGGCGAGGTCTTCAAACATCCGCTTTTCGCCGATATCGGCGCCACATACGGCAAGTCGGCCGCTCAGGTCGTGCTGCGCTGGATCCTGCAGAAGGGTTTGCCGATCAACACGATGTCCACCAGGCCGGATAACATCCGCACGAATTTCGACGTGATGGACTTCACCTTGTCGAGTATCGACATGGCCCGCATCGACGCCATGAATGCCGTCGGTTACCGCGTTGTCGGGAAGCGGCTGATCCCATATGCGCCGGATTTCGACGCCTAAAGCCAGGAAAAGTGTGAGTTTTCCGCTTGGAAGTGCGTAAAAACAAAGAGATAGAGCGGTTCACCGTTTCCATGAAACGGTGAACCGCTCTAGGCGTGAGACAAGAGCGAGCAGATCCGAGGCCGCTGGCAACGCTATCGGTTGCCCCGGATGAGGTCCGACGCATGCTCGCCGATCATGATTGTCGCCGCATTGGTGTTTGACCCCACCAGCGACGGCATCACCGAGCTGTCGCATATGCGAATGCCGTCGAGCCCATGCACCCGCAATTGCGGGTCGACTACCGACATCGCATCCTTCCCCATCTTGCAGGTGCAAGTCGGGTGATAGGAGGTGCGGCCGTAGCGTCGCGCATAGGCCTCATAGTCTGACTGCGAGCGCACGCTTGTGTCAGGGAAACGGAGCTCCTTGACGAATTTGCGCAGCGACGGCTGATTGAATATCTCCCGGCTGATCTTGATGCCTTCGACCGATATTCTGAGATCGTCGGGGTCAGCAAGGAAATTGGGGTCGACAATCGGATTGTCGCGCGGGTCCGGCGAACGGAGCGTCACGCTCCCGCGCGATTTCGGGCGCAGCGTATAGCTGTTCAACGTGATCCCCGATGATCCCTTCGGAACCGACGGCACGCCTGCTTCAGCGCCGGCGCCCGCCAGGAAATGGAATTGCAGATCGGGCACCGACTCCGCATGGTTCCCCGTGGAATGCCAGAAGGCACCACCCTCGACCACGTTTGACGTTATCGGTCCGCTCTTGAACACCGTATACTGGAGGCCGGCCCACAGCATCCAGTGCATCTTGTTGTACTTGTCGAGTGAATCGTGGCCTTTCAACTCCGCCACGATGTCGATGCCAAAATGATCCTGGAGGTTCTGCCCGACGCCCGGGAGATCCTGGATCGTCTCGATGCCGTGGTGACGGAGGTGATCGCCAGGGCCGACGCCTGACAGCATCATCAGCTTCGGCGTGCCGATCGCCCCCGAGGTGACCAGCACTTCGCTGTCGGCGTTTATGACCTTCAGCGAGCCGCCGACCGAGCATTCGACGCCAACGGCCCGGCGGCCCTTGAAGACGATGCGATGGACCAGCGCTCCTGTGATCAGCGTAAGGTTCGGGCGCCCGAGAGCGGGCTTGAGGTAGCCCACGGCCGCCGAGCAACGCCGGTTGTTCCGCGTCGTGATCTGGTAGATTCCGGCGCCTTCCTGTCTTGTCCCGTTGAAGTCGGGATTATACGGCAGCCCGTATTCCTGACAGCTTTGGACAAAAGCGCGTGAGACGATATTCGGATCGGGTATGTTCGACACCCCGAGCGGCCCGTCTGTGCCGTGCAGCCTGCCGGAGAGGATGGAGTTGCCCTCAGAACGCAGAAAATACTTCTGGATGTCCTTGAACGCCCAACCGTCCGCGCCTTCCTCGTTTGCCCAGCGGTCGTAGTCGGTCTGGTGCCCGCGTGTATAGACCTCGGCATTGATGGACGAACCGCCGCCAAGCACCTTTGCCTGCGCGTAAAGAATTTCACGGTTGTCGGCGTGCTTCTGCGGCGCCGTGACCAGTCCCCAGGTGAGCGGTCCCGTGGTCATCTTGGCGAAGCCGACCGGCATATGGATGTAGGGGTGGCTGTCCCTGCCGCCAGCCTCGATGATGCAGACCCTGACGGCCGGATTCTCGGACAGGCGCGCGGCAAGCACGCAGCCCGAGGAGCCTGCCCCGACGATCACATAGTCGAAACCTGTAGTCATCACTTGATCCAGTGCGCACGCTTGCCGACCTCGATGTGGACGGACTTGACCTGTGTGTACTCTTCCACGCCGTACATTCCCGCTTCTCGTCCCCAACCGGACTGCTTGAACCCGCCGAGCGGCATCTCCGGGCCGCCGGCCATGATCGTGTTCACCCAGAAGCGGCCGGCGCGCACGCGCCGCGTCACGACCAGCGCCTTGTCGATGTTCTTGGTCCACACGCTGGCGGCCAGGCCATAGACGGTATCGTTCGCGAGGCTGATCGCCTCCTCGATCGTGTCGAAATGGAAGGAAGACAGGACGGGCCCGAAGATTTCGTCGCGGGCTATAGCCATTCCGGGCGTGACAGCAGAAAACAATGTCGGCGCGATATACTGGCCGCCGCCGAGATCCAGGGCCTGTCCGCCGGCGACGAGCCTCGCCCCTTCGGCTTTTCCCTTGTCGATATAGCTCAGGATGGTCGAATTCTGCGCGTCGGTGGTGATGGCGCCGACCTGCGTCTTCGTTTGCAGCGGATCGCCGACGACGATCTTGGCCATCTTGGCGGCGAGGATTTCCTCGAACTCGCGCGCAGCCGAGCGCTCCACGATGACGCGGCTCGACGACACGCAGCATTGGCCGGTGTTGAAGCTTATGCCGAAAGCCGCGCCGTCCGCCGCGTCCTCGAGATCGCTGTCCGCGAAGACGATGATCGGGTTCTTGCCGCCGAGCTCCAGGCCGAGCTTCTTGAAGTTCGAATCGGCCGCGGCGTGCACGCAAGAGCGGCCCACCGACGTCGATCCGGTGAAGGACAGCATGTCCACGTCGGGATGCTCGGTCAGCGCCTGGCCAATCGTGCGACCGGAGCCGGTGACGACGTTATAGACTCCGTCCGGCGCACCGGCTTCGGAAAGGATCTCGCCAAGCAGCAGCGTGGTCGCGGATGTGACCTCCGAAGGCTTGACGACGACGGTGCATCCGCTGGCCAGGATAAAGGGAATGCGCTCGCACAGGATCAGGAATGGAAAGTTCCAGGGCGTGATGAGCCCGACCACGCCGACCGGCTCGCGCAGCACCATGCCGAAAAGGCCATCGCCGAGACTGTTGAAGCTGTCGCCATGCAATAGCCTTGCGGCGCCCGCGCCCACCTCGAAGCATGCAATGCAGTGATCGATCTCGCCGCGCGCCTGCGAGATCGGCTTGCCGTTTTCGAGGACTTCCCAATAGGCGATTTCGTCGCGGCGGCGGCGCAGGATATCGGCGGTCCTCAGAAGCACCGCCGCGCGGTCGGCTCCCGGCAGTCCGGCCCACCGGCGATCCTCGAATGCACGGCGCGCGGCGGCGACGGCGGCGTTGAGGTCGTCGACCGAGCATCTGGGCGTGAGCGTCACCGGCACGCCGTGGCCCGGCGACCGGCGCTCGAACATGGCTCCGCCCTTGCGCCAGGATCCATCCGACCAGAAACCGAATTCGCGCGGCGCATCCGGCAGGGTCGCGCGGTCAGTGAAATCAAGCATGCAATGCCTCCGTTCCGACGGGTACGCCGGCCGTTCGCGATCGCCGTCCCGGCGAGACGCGCCGGCCAGCCTTAGTTGAATATGATCTGCGTCTTCAGATCCTGGGGCCGTTCGGCCAAAGTCTCGAAGACGCGCTGGATCTGATCGAGAGGAAAGGCTGCACGGGTGAACGCCTCGGTCCGAAAGCGGCCGTGCGACAAAAGTGTCAGCGCGTCGTGCATGTCTTCTCCCATGCCGGCGACCGAGCCCTTGAGACTGTTCTCCTCAAGGATGGTGCGAAGGATGTCGACCGGCACCGTGTCCTTGGGCCCGGTAAGACCGAAGAATGCGACATGACCGCCCTTGCGGATGAGCTCGAAAGCGAGCGCGTAAAGCCGCGGCGAACCAACGCTCTCGATCACGAGATCCGCGCCGCGCCCGCCGGTCCTTTTCAGGACCTCCGCCTTAAGCTGGGCAGGATCGGCGACGGTCGCATCCGCTCCGGCTTCAAGGGCAAGACGACAGCGATCTTCCGATAGGTCGGCGACGATGATTGGCGCGGCGCCGCACAGGCGCATCATCTGGACGTGAAGGTTACCGATCGGCCCGGCGCCGAGAATGACGACGGATTGGCCGAAGGTCGCGCGTGCCTTGCGCGCAGCGCGCACCACGCAGGACACCGGCTCGGTAAGGGCAAGCACCTCGGCCGGCACATTGTCCGGAGCCGGTATGACAAGCCTGGCTGGCACGCATACATATTCCGCGAAGGCGCCGTCGCGTCCGATGCCGACCTGCGTCATGGACGGGCAGTTCAGGATCTCGTTGCGGCGGCACCAATAGCACTCGCCACAACCGATGTTGACGTCCGCGACGCAGGTCGTGCCGGGCTCGATGTGCTTCACATGCGCGCCCGTCGCGGCTACGGTCCCGGCAAACTCGTGGCCGGGCACCAGCGGCAGCCGGTCGGCGGCATAGTGACCGTTGAAGATATGGATGTCGGTCCCGCATATGCCGGTACGTGAGACGCGGATCAAGGCGTCGTCGGGGCCGACCTGCGGAATGGCGACCTCGCGCAGATCGAAACAGTGCGGAGCGGTCAGAACTGCGGCGCGCATTGTTGCCATGGTGTATCTCACTTCACCGTGCGAAGCTTGGAGCGGTCGATGGTCAAGGCGATCGCTACGATCAGCACCAGGCCGAAGACCATCTGTTGCTGCGTCGCCGCGATGCCGAAATAGAGCATCGATGCCCGGATCACCGCCACGATCAGCGTGCCGATTGCCGTGTTGAGCACGCCGCCGACGCCGCCCGTCAGCGGCGTTCCGCCGACAAGCACGGCGACGATGGCCGGCAACAGGAAGCCGTTGGCGATCGTCGGCGCGCCGCCCGACAGCTTGACGGAAAAGAGCAGTCCGGCCACTGCGGCCAGCGCTCCCGATATGGCAAAGGCGAGGATCTTGTAGCGGGAGACGTTAAGGCCGGACGCGGCCGCGGCGAGCTCGCCCGCGCCCACGGCCTTCAGCGCACGGCCGAGGATCGTTCGCCGTTCTATGAGCAGGCAGATTGCCAGCAGGCCCAGCGCGATGAAGAGTTCGTGGGGCACGATGCCGGTTCGAGCGATCATCCAGCCGAACGTCTCGTTGCGCTGAGTGGCATCCATGTTGAGAGCGCGGTTGCCGGACAGCCATTGCGCCACAGAAAAGCATAAGCCACCGACGGCCAGCGTGGAGATGAAGGACGGGACGTACATGCGGGTGGTCAGGTAGCCGGAAAGCGTCCCCAGCGTGAGCCCCGCAAGGATACAGAGCGCCGCGACCCAGATCCCGAGCGGCGCCAGATAGACCGAGGCGACGACTGTGATCATGTTCGCCATCGATTGGGCCGACAGATCGATGCCGCCGATGTAGATCGCGAAGGTCAAGCCCAGCGCCATGATGAACAGCGGCACGATGTCGCCGGCAAGGCTCAGCAGGTTGGCTGGCTTGAGGAAGCTGGGATCGGCGATGCCGACGATCGCGACCAGGATCAGAAGGGTGATCCAAGGCAAGTGCGGCTTGAGGCGTTGGATGTCCATGGAGGCTTCTCAGATCATGTAGTGCAGAAGATCGTAGAGCGTCGGCTTGGAGCCGGGAACGCAGTCGAAGCGCTTCTGAATCTCGCCGTCCTTGATAACGACGATTGTGTGGGAGAGGCCGATCGCCTCTTCAAGCGTGTCGGCGACCAGGACGACGCCGACCCCGTCGTCGCACATTTCCCTGATCATGTCGTACACATCCTCCTTGGCGCCGATGTCCAGGCCGCGGGTTGGATGATCGAGCAGCATGATGTCGGAGCCGCCCGACCGCCATTTGGCAAGCACGACCTTCTGCTGGTTGCCGCCTGAAAGGTTGCCGCAGTCGGCATATTCGGAGCTTGCCTTTATGGCGAGCTTGCCGATCCATTTGCGGGCAAGGGCACGCTCGTCGGCCACGTCGAGCCAGCCCATCCGCGCGTAGTGCGGCATTTGCGAAAGCGTCATGTTCTCGTAGACATTCATGCCGGCCACGATGCCTTCGATCTTGCGCTCGCGCGGCACATAGCCGACGCCGCGCTCCACCGCTCCCTGGGCGGTCAGCCTGGAGACGGTCTCGCCCTTGATCTTCAGGGTGCCCTTGGTGGGCGTGCGCATGCCGTAAATTGTTCGAAGGATCGCTTCGCGGCCGGAGCCCTCGGTGCCGACCAAGCACAAAACCTCGCCGGCATGCAGCGTCAGCGAGATATCGTGAACCCGTCCCGGTAGATCCACGCCCGACAGCTCGACCAGCGGCTTCGCCGCGTCGTAGGGCTTTTGCCGCTGTTCGCGATAATATTCCTTATCCACGTGGCGGCCGACCATCTTGTGCTGGATCGCCTCCGGCGTCGCTGCGCCGCGCGAGACGACATCGACCACCTGGCCATCCTTCATCACGTAGATCCGGTCGGAGAGCTCCATCACTTCGTCCATGCGATGGGACACGAAGATGAATGAAGCGCGCGTCGTCAGCTCCCGCACGAGCTTGAACAGCAGCTTCACCTCTTCCTCGGCCAGCACCGAGGTCGGCTCGTCGAGCAGGACGACCAGGTGACCCTGAACCCGTTCCTCCAGCGTCAGCACCTTGGCCAGTTCCACAAGCTGGCGTTGGGCGAAGGAAAGGCTTGAGGTGACGGTGCGCGGATCGATATCGAGCTTGACCTTGGCGAGCTGTTTCCTGGCAGCTTTGGCCATCGCCTTCCAGTTGATCACCCCGAAGCGCGAAAACTGGTCTTCATAGCCCAGGAAGATGTTCTCCATAACCGACAGGTTGGTGATCAGCGATTGCTCCTGGAACACCATGCCGATGCCCCGCTCCATCGCATCGCGGGGGCCGCTGAAGCGCACCGGCTTGCCGTCGATGAGGATTTCGCCGCCATCGGGCTGGTAGGCGCCGTAGATCACCTTCATGAGCGTGGACTTGCCGGCGCCATTCTCGCCCACCAGCCCAACGATCTCGCCGCGGCTGATGGAAAAGTCGACGGATTTGAGCGCCCTGACGCCCGGAAACTTCTTTTCGACCGCTCTCAATTCATACATGGCGCCCTCACTTGACGAACGCGACCGAGCGCCGGTCCGTCGACAGGATGACTGCGATGATGACGAGCAGCCCAAGAACGGCGGCCTGCAGGAAATCGGGCAGGCCGATGACCACCATGCCGTTGTTGATCACGGCGACGATGAGGACGCCGACCAGGGTGTTCCATACCCCGCCGATGCCGCCCCAGAGCGCCACACCGCCGACCACGACCGACGTGATCGACATGAACATGAAGTTGGATCCGGTGACCGATTCCGCCTGACCGAGCTTCGCCACCTGCAGGATCGCCGCGATCGCGTAGAAGAGGCCGGCAAGCGCGAACCCGGCCATCCGTACCCGCTGCACCTGCACACCCGAGGCATGGGCAAGGTCCTCGCCGCCTCCAACCGCGTAGAAATACCGCCCGAGGCGGGTATGGGCCTGGATGAACCAGGCAAGGACGAGACACAGGCCCGCGACATAGACCATCAGGGGAAATCCGAAAATGCGCCAGGTCAGAAGGGCGCGGAACGTCGGATCGTTGAATTTGACGATATCGCCGCCGGTCAGGAGAATCGCGGCGCCGGTGCCGACGAAGCCGAGCGCGAGGCTCGCCATGAAGGATGGTATCTTCAGCTTGACATGAATGAGACCGTTTACCAGGCCGATCGCGGCCCCGACGGTGAGAATGACCGGGATTGCGATCCAGCCGCCGGACGCGAGCGTTCCGCCGAGCGCCAGCATCAGGAAGCAGAACAGGACGGCCGTCAGGGAAACGACACCCTCCATGGACAGGTCGATGGAACCCATCACGATGATGAAGGTCACGCCGACCGCCACCATAAGCGCGGGCGCCGCCGCGATCGCGATGCGCGCGAAGTTGCGCTGCGACAGGAACGAAGGGTTCAGAGCCGTGAACAGGACTATGAGCGCGAGAAGCACCAAAAAGGGTGCCCAGCGGATCGCGTTCTCTCGCGTGAGGATGCGTGGCAACTTCGGCCTCCCGTCCAAGCGTGCCGTCATAGTGGGAAGCGGCCCGTTTCCGGGCCACCCGATCGAGCTTCTTGTTACTTGTACTTGATCTGCCCGTTGCTCGGCCCCCAGAAATCCTTCCAATTGTAGGCGGGGACTGAATCGAGATATTTGGCCTTGAAGTCTGCGGCATCCTTGTTCGTGACAAGGACCGTCGGACCGTAGAATTCGCGATGCTCTTTCGGCTCCTCGGAGGGCTTGAAGGCGCCGGTCGCGGCATAATAGGCGAGCGCCGCGGTGATGCCGCCACCCCAGTGAGGATTGGTGAAGACGGTCGCCAGAAGCTTCCCGTCCATCACCAGCTTCACCGCCTCGGGGTTCCCGTCATAGGCGACGATCGGCATGTCCTCGATGCCCTCGGCGCGCAATGCCTCGATAACGCCATAGGCGATGTTGTCGTTGGCGCAGTGAACGCCTTTGATCTTGTCACCGAAGCGCGTCAGGAAAGACGCCATCAGTTCCGTACCCTTGGTCGTGTCCCAATCGGCGGGCTGGGCGTCGAGAAGCTCGATGTTGGGGAAATCCTTGAGGGCGTTCTTTAGGCCGTTTAGGCGCTCGATGGCCGGATTGTTGGCGGCAATACCTCCCAGGTGCACGACGCCGCCCTTGCCGCCCATGGCCTCGAACAGGATGCGCGCCGTCTGTTCGGCGGGCTTCTCGTCCGACCAGGTCATGTGCGAGACGTAATTGTCGCCGATATCCCACGGATGCAGGTCGTCAGTCTTGTTCCAGATCGTGGAAATGTAGGCGCCGGCATCCCGTACCGCTTCGACCACGGGACGGGCATTCGGGCTGTCGTTGGCGTCGCAGGCGATCGCGCATTTGCCGTTGGTCTTGGCCAGAAACGCCTTGATGTCGGCTAGCGACTTTTCCGAAGAACCCTCATTGATCAGCGAGACGAGGGACTCCTTGGGCTTGCCGAGGGATTCCACGAACGCCTCGCCACCCGACACGATTGAGTTCCAGTAGGCCGAAGCGCGGTCGCGATAGGACCATGCGATGGCCGGGTCATTGATCGCCGCGCGGGCAGCGCCGCCGCCGAAGGCGAATGGTACGGCCATCGCCCCCATGCCGGCGGCCGTGGCTAGCAGGAAATTGCGCCGGTTGATGGTCTCGCGCTCGATGTAATCCTTGATGAAAGTCGACATGCTTCCTCCCATTTGGCAACGACCCGCAAAGGCGGGTCACCTATTGAGCAACCTTGAGGAGCCTGGCCGTCCGAACCGCCCCTTAGCCACTTAATGCACCATCTAGTTACTTCCTGAACGTGCGAGAGTCAAGCGGCGGCGCAATGCGCGGCCTGTTGACTTCTTGGGCAATTGAAATGACTTTCAGCGTATGACCGATCATCGCCTGTACGCTGGAACTGGAATCAAGGGAGCGGCCAAAGTGGACGCCACGTCCGAAAAATCAGGCAATGTCGCCAAGAAGAAGCGGCTTCGGGATGCCGAAGCGACCAAGCTTCGCATCCTGGAAGCAGCAAAGAGCGATTTCGCCAAGAATGGGCTCGGCGGCGCCCGCGTTGATGTTATTGCAGCGAAAGCCAAATCCAACAAACGTATGATTTATCATTATTTCGGGAGCAAAGACGGCCTTTTCCAAGCGGTGATCGAGAACGCTTATCTGGACATCCGTAGTGCTGAACAGAAGCTTCATCTTGACGATCTGGAACCTAGGGATGCTTTGGAACGGCTGGTCAGATTCACTTGGCAATATTACTTGAAAAACCCGGAATTTATCACCTTGGTCAACAGCGAAAATCTTCATCAAGCCAAACACGTGAAGAAGTCAGAGCTGATCAAGACGGCGAGTCGAAAATTTGTCGCGATGGTGGAGAGCATCCTTGAAAGAGGTGTGAGAAGCGGGGATTTTCGTGCGGGGATCGATCCAGTTCAATTAAATATTACGATCGCTGCGATAGGATACTACTACCTGACTAATCGTTTTACAGGATCAATCATTTTCGAGCGCGATCTGATGGACAAGGGTGCCCTCGATCAGCGCTTGGAATTCAATATTGATACCATTGTAAGGCTTGTCAGTACTTAGCGCTGACTGCAACCGCCACGGCGTCCAAGTGTTCCGCCCTCTAGAGTGGTGTTCCGCCCTCTAGAGTGCTGGTCGAAGAGGCGGCATAGCTATCCTGGCTTAGTGCCTGACGGTGAGAGGCTAGGGATGCGAGCGTCCCCGTCCACCGCGTCAAGCGGCCGCCAAAATATATGGAGCTCCGCTATTCGGTAGCAACCGCCTGCGGAATAGCGGGGACTCCGTAAGCTTTGCAAAGCAGCATTGAGCCATGGCAAAGTGCCGCTTGCACTGATTGAATGTCTGCTGATTGAGGCTTCACGCCAGTAGTCGCCAGTCCGCTTGCCGCCCCATTGTGGCGTTCGAGCGTTCTACAATTCGCGATCGACTGGCGTCCCGGAGCCTTTCGAATTTTTTGGATCACGCCCCAGCCCGAACTACAAGGCGGCTTGGCGGGTGTGCTGGGAATTCTGCAAATTCGCTGAGACAGCGCGGCCATGGCAGGCTGTGTTCAACGTCACCGATTCCCCGGAAGGGAAGTCACCATGACCAAGACTGAGTAAGGCCGCCAGCGCCGCCGTCAAAGGCATTTTGCTATCGAACTCGGACGGGCTGCGCGAAGTGATCCGTGCAGTGATGCGGTAGGTAATCGATGGACGAAGCGCTCGGCGCCTCGAAGGGCGAGCGGCCAGCGGAGCGAGCACAAGAAGCTCGCTCAGCGCCAAGCCGCGTGACCGGCTTCATTGACCGCCCTTTCTGCAAAATTTGGCGCACACAACCCCGCCTATATCCGGCCCGGCGGCCCCGCGGGGGCAACGCCGCCGCGGGGCCGTGCTGGTCAACTGCGGAACCGCGAAGGGGCTACGAAAGATATGCCAGCTAGATCATTTCACCGTTTCACGGAAACGGTGAAATGCTCTATCTCCTTGTTTTTACGCAATTCCGGGCGGAAAGCCGCTCACACTTTTCCTGGAATTACTCTAGCGGGTTCGCTTCATAACGCCACCGTCTTTATTTGTATCTGATCTGCTGATACATAACCTCGTCCGACGAGTGTGGGGCCATATGTCGAATGAAATCATGGTTGTCGATCCGCTTGAGCGGCTTGACTTGTTGAAGAGCCTCGCGAGCGAGGTGCGGGTCCGGATTCTCGATCTGCTGCACCGCAAGGGGCCAAGAAACGTCAATCAAGTGGCCGAAGAACTGGGTCTTCCGCAGTCGACGATTTCCGCAAACATCCAGGTTCTCGTCGATGTCGGTTTGATCGAAACCAAATCACAGAAAGCGCGCAAGGGAAGCCAGAAGGTCTGCTATTCGACCTTCTCCGAACTGGTCGTCGTCTTCAAAGACCGCACCCCGGCGCAGGACCCCGGCGTCATAGAAGTGGCGATGCCGCTTGGACTCTATACAAGGTGGGAAGTTTCCGCTCCCTGCGGTCTGTGTTCGAAGGACGGCGTCATCGGACTTCTCGATGTGCCCGACACCTTTCTCGATCCCGACCGTATGCGGGCCGGGCTGCTGTGGTTCACCCGCGGCTTCGTCGAATACCAGTTCCCCAACAATGCGACGCTTACCAACGCCAAGGTCGGCGGGTTGGAACTGGCGATGGAGCTTTCCTCCGAGGTGCCGGGCACGTCGAAGGATTGGCCATCGGACATCACGATCGCGATCAACGGACACGAGATAGATACCTGGACGGCGCCGGCCGACTATGGCGACAAGCGCGGCAAGCATACGCCCGACTGGTGGAAGCTGGCGGGATCGCAGTATGGCGACCTCACATGTTGGCGCGTCAAAAACAACGGCACCTATCGCAACGATGAAAAGGTTTCCGAATGCTCGCTGGCCGATCTGGAACTCGAGCGGCACCGCTCGATCCGCATACGCATCGGCGTGAAGGAAGATGCGCGTCATCCCGGCGGCATAAACATCTTCGGCAGCGGCTTCGGTAATTACAGCAACGATATCGTTCTGCGCCTGCTGAAGGCTTGAGAGCACAGTCGACCCTTGACGGGCAGACGAACTCCGCCCTTAACTGACCCGTGATCCGGATATAGACCGGAAAGTCAGATTGAATCCGCAGTGGGAGGGATCATGAAGGCCAGAGTCACGGCGAACGCGGCCTATGCCGTCGCGGATATCGACAAACGTCTTTATGGCTCGTTTCTCGAGCATCTTGGCCGGGCGATCTACACCGGCATCTACGAGCCTGGGCACCCGCAAGCGGACGCCGAGGGAATGCGCAAGGACGTCATCGAGTTGGTGCGTGCGCTCGACACGCCGATCTGCCGTTACCCGGGCGGCAACTTCGTGTCCGCCTACAATTGGGAAGACGGCATAGGCCCAAAGGAGAACCGCCCGCGGCGGCTCGATCTTGCCTGGCGCACCACGGAGCCGAACCTGGTTGGAATCCACGAATTCGCCGACTGGGCCGACAAGGCCGGCACCGAGATGATGCTTGCGGTCAATCTCGGTTCCCGCGGCCTCGACGAGGCGCGAGCCTTCGTTGAATACGTCAACCACCCCGGTGGCAGCTATTGGTCCGACCTCAGGGCCAAGAACGGACGCACCCAACCCTGGAACTGCCGCCTCTGGTGTCTCGGCAATGAAATGGACGGCCCCTGGCAGGTCGGCCACAAATCGGCGGGCGAATATGGCCATCTCGCCAACGAGACCGCCAAGGCGCTGCGCGGCCTCGATCCCACGCTGGAGCTGGTCGTTTGCGGCTCGTCGCATTCCAACATGCCGACCTATCCGCAGTGGGAAGCAACCGTGTTGGAAGCAACCTACGAGCAGGTCGACTACATCTCCCTGCATATGTATTTCGAGAATTACGAGAAGAATACAGCCGAATATCTGGCCCTCCCGGCCAAGCTGGACCGTTACATCGGCACGGTCGCGGGCATCATCGGCTATGTGAAGGCCAAGACTCGCTCGAAGCGGGACGTGAAGATCTCCTTCGACGAATGGAACGTCTGGTACCATCAGCGCAGGCAGGACGCAGAGCGCATGCGCGGCTGGGACTGGCCGGAAGCGCCCAGGCTTCTGGAAGACATCTACAATTTCGAGGACGTGCTGCAGGTCGGCTGCATCATCAACACCTTCATCCGACGGTCGGATATTGTTCGCATCGCCTGCATTGCGCAGCTGGTGAACGTTATCGCGCCTATCATGACCGATCCCGGCGGCAGCGCCTGGCGGCAGACGATCTACTGGCCTTTCATGCTGGCCTCCAGGCACGGCCGCGGGACCGCGCTGCAGCTCGCGGTCGAGGCGCCTACCTACGACGCGGCCGCGGCCGACAAGGTGCCATGGCTCGACATTGCAGGCGTGCATAATTCGAATGCCGGCACGCTGACCTTCTTCGCAATCAACCGGCATGGGTCCGAGGCGATAGAGGCCGACGTCGCCCTCGAGCGGTTCGCCGCCAAGTCCATCGAGCATACGATCATCCGTCACGACGATCTCGAGGCCCGCAACACGAAAGACGCGCCGGACAACGTCGCACCGGTCAAGGGCAACGGAGCAGCGCTCAGCAGCAAGGGAATGACGCTGACCTTGCCGCCACACTCGTACTCGATGGTGCGTGTGACACTCTGAGTCAATATCCGACTATCAGATATATACCGTAAAATCCGTTGCGGGCGGATTGGTTTGGTGTAGCATTGAAAGGTTCAAGGCGGGTCCAACCGCCGTACTCGGGAGGAAGCTGAGATGAACGTTCGCAGGATGATGGCCATAGCTGTGGTTGCGGCCGGAGGGTTCTGGTCCGCAGCGGCCCAGGCCGAAGAAACCGTCATATGGTGGGATTTCCTCGGCGGCGGCGACGGTGTGCGCATGAAGCAGATGATCGCCGACTTCAACACCGCTCACGCCGGCAAGATCAAGATCGACGCCACGACGCTGGAGTGGGGCACGCCCTTCTACACGAAGGTGCAGACCTCGGCCGCGGTCGGTGAGGCGCCAGACGTCATGACCTATCATGCCAGCCGCATCCCCTTGGCGGTGAGCCAGGACATTCTCGAAGAAATCACCGCCGACGACATGAGCAAGATGGGCCTCTCGGCCTCGGACTTCGCCCAGACGACGATGGATGCCGTGACGGTCGACGGCAAGCAATACGCAGTGCCGCTCGATACCCATCCAATCGTCCTGTACTACAATCGCGACCTCCTGAAGAAGGCAGGCGTGCTCGGCAGCGACGGCCGTCCCGTGGGCATGGGCAACAAGGAGGAATTTACCGCGACACTCAAGAAGTTGAAGGATGCCGGCGTCGAGTTCCCGTTGGGCAGCGTCACCGCCGACGGCAACTTCATGTACCGCACCATTTATTCGCTGGTGTGCCAGCAAGGCGGCGAGCTTCTGACGGGCAACGAGTTCCTCGCCGGCGACAATCCCGAAAAGCTGGAGAAGGCGCTAACGGTTCTGCAAGGATGGACGAAGGCAGGGCTGCAGTCGACCTACACGGACTATCCCGCAACCGTCGCCCTGTTCACCTCGGGCAAGGCCGCGATGATGATCAACGGTGTGTGGGAGGTTCCCACGATGACCGACCTCGCCAAGCAAGGCAAACTGTTCGACTGGGGCGCCGTCGAAATCCCGGTGATCTTCGACAAGCCATGCACCTATGCGGACAGCCACTCATTCGCAATCCCGAAGAACAAGGGCAAGGAGATCAGCCCGGAAAAGCGTGCCGCGGTTCTCGAGGTGATCTCATGGATGGACAAGCACTCGCTGTTCTGGGCTACGGCGGGCCACATCCCGGCATACAAGCCGGTCACCGGGACGGCCGAATACAAGGCGATGGAACCCAACGCGACCTACTCGACGCTGACGGCCAACATGATCTTCGATCCGAAGTCGCCCAAAGCCGGTGTCGCCGGGCCGATCTTCGACATCATGTCCAACTATTTCGTGCCGACCCTCAATGGAGAGATGGCGCCCGCCGAAGCGGTGAAATCCATCAAGGAGGAGCTGAACAGCATGTAGGACTCAAAGGCTGGGACCGTCCTGTCCAAGGCGGTCCCAGCTATATTGAGGAAGAGCCATGCTTCGCAACTTCCGCACTGAACGTCTGGTCGCACTGGTGCTGGTCGCTCCCTTCCTGGCGGTCTACTTGCTGGCGTTCGTGTATCCGACGGTCCAGATGTTTCGCATCTCCTTCACCGATGCGCCGCTGATCGGCGCGGGTCGGTGGGTAGGTCTCGACAACTACCTGCGGCTCGACAACGACCCGATATTCCGGCGCGCGGTCTGGAACACCGCTTACTTCGTGCTGATGACGGTCGTCCCCGGAACGCTTATCGCGCTGTTGATCGCGCTTGGCGTGTCGCGACTCAAGGGCCGGTTCCAGGCGCTCGTTCTGGCGCTGTTCTTCCTGCCCTACATCCTACCGGTCTCCGTGGTCTATCTGATCTGGGACTGGACGCTGAATTTCCAGTTCGGGATCGCGATGCATGTGTTGGATTGGCTGGGAATCCCGCGCGTGCCGGTCTTCAAGTCGCGCGTCTGGTTCTTGCCGGCGGTGGCCGGGGTGACGATCTGGTGGACCGCAGGCTTCTCGATCCTCCTTTTCCTCGCCGGACTGCGGTCCATACCGGCGGAGATCTACGAAGCCGCGGCGCTCGACAGCTCGACGCGATGGACCACCTTCCGGCGTATCACCTGGCCGCTGCTGTGGCCGATCACCTCTCTGGTGTTCACCATCCAACTCATCCTGCAGCTCAAGATATTCGACCAGGTCTATCTGTTCTCGATCGGCGGCCGGCCGAATGACAACATGGTGCTCGTCTACTATGTCTTCCAGAAGGCCTTCCAGCAAAACCAGGGAGGCAGGGCGGCGGCCGTCGCCGTTACCCTTTTCGTGCTTGTGGTCGTCGTCTCGGTCCTGCAATTCCAACTGCTCCGGTTCGCCGAAAGGCGGCGCCGATGAACGTCATGGCTGCGCAACGCTGGGACTTCCGGGGCGGGATAATCACGGCACTGACGCTCGTCTGGGCCATCCTCTGGGCGTTCCCGCTCTACTGGGGTGTGATCTCATCGCTCAAGCCGGACAGCGAGGTCGTCCGGCCTTACATCGAACTCTGGCCCGAGACGCCGACGCTGGAGAACTACATCAGCGCCCTGACCACCACGCAGATCGGTGCCTGGTACATCAATTCGGTGGCGGTCGCGGTCGGCGTAACGGCCATCACCATCTTCATCTCGATGCTGTGCGGCTACGCGATCTCGCAGTTGCGATTCCCGGGGCGGACCGCGCTATGGTGGCTGATCCTCGCCTCCTTCATGGTGCCGATTTCAGCGCTTATCATCAATCATTTCGTGCTGGTCGCCAATCTTGGCCTGATCAACAGCTGGGCCGGAATCATGTTGCCGCAGCTTATCCACCCCGTCATCGTCATCGTGTACAAGCAGTTCTTCGATCAGGTCCCGAAAGACTTCCGCGAGGCCGCGGTCATGGACAATGCGTCTGAATTCGGGATCCTCTTCAAAATCTACATGCCGATGAACTGGGGGGTAACGACGGCGCTGTCGATCGTCTGCTTCATCTGGACGTGGAACGCCTTCTTGTGGCCGTTCCTGTCGGTGACCCGCACCGAGATGATGACCATCACCGTCGGCATCACACAGGTCAACGACGCCTTCGGTGTCTACTACGCGCGCCAGCTGTCGGCAGCCGTACTGGCCGGCCTTCCCGTGGCGCTAGCCTACCTCTTCTTCCAGCGCCGGGTGACCGAAGCGATAACGCTCTCGGCAGGTATCAAGGGCTAGAGCAATTCCAGGAAAAGTGTGATCGGTTTTCCGTCCGGAATTGCGCAAAAACAAAGAGATAGAGCGGTTAGCCGTTTCCGTGAAACGGTGAAACGCTCTAGCCTCGGCCGCACGCGAACCGCGATGAAAAAGGGTACGACCCGCTCGGTGGTTCAGGCCCCTCAGCGCGCGTGCCAAGCCGATCCGTCGGCGGCGAAGAGATGCAGGGCAGCGGTGTCGAACTTCAGCCGAACGGCGTCGCCTGGTTTAACGCTCGAAAGCGCGCGATCCTGTGCCGTAACCTGCGTCCCATCCGCAAGCCGCGCATAGATGAGTGTGCGCTCACCAAGGCGCTCCACAACGGTGGCCGTTGCGGATATTTCATGGCCTTCGGAGACGACAGTCAGCGATTCCGGCCGCACTCCGAGTTCGCGCCAATCCACGTTCGCCGGCGCGCCCGGAAGTCCGACGAGCGATCCATCAGTCAAGCGCGCATTGAGCCTGTCGTCCGAGCCCGAAACCGTAACAGGCAGAATGTTCATCGCCGGAGACCCGACGAAGGTCGCGACGAATCGCGACGCCGGACGTGCATAGACCTCGTCGGGTCTCCCCATCTGCTCGATCCGGCAATCGTTGAGAATCACGATACGGTCGGCGAGCGTCATCGCTTCAACCTGGTCGTGGGTCACGTAGATCATCGTCGCCTTCAAACGGTGATGCAGTTCGGCGAGCTCGACGCGTGTACGGGCCCGAAGCGCCGCGTCAAGATTGGAGAGCGGCTCGTCGAACAGGAATGCCTTGGGCTCCTTGACGATCGCCCTCCCGATGGCCACGCGCTGGCGCTGCCCGCCGGAGAGCTGCGACGGTCGCCGGTGGAGCAGCGCTTCGATCTCCAAGATACGCGCCGCCTCAGCGATCCGTCGGCGTATGACATCCGGCGCGACCCGAATGTTCCTTAGCCCAAAGGCCATGTTCTCCGCGACTGTCATATGTGGGTAAAGCGCATAGTTCTGGAAGACCATCGCAACGTTGCGCCTGCCCGGCGCAAGGTTTTCCGAGCGCACCCCGTCGATCGTCAGCGTGCCCTCGTCAATGCTTTCGAGGCCGGCGATCATCCGCAGCAGCGTTGTCTTGCCAGAACCGGACGGACCGAGAAAGACGACCAGCTCTCCCGGCTCAATATCCAGACTCACGTCGCGGATAACCTCGACTGCGCCAAAGTGCTTTGATACGCGCGACAGCGCGATTCCCGTCATGCTCGCGATCCTTCTTTCCTGCATAATTTCGGATAAATACCCGATGTCAAGGAATGTGGAACTACGGCACAATGGCGATGGGACTGCCGCTCTGCTCGCCGATAAATCCGGTGTCAGAATGGCCACCGAATAGTCATACCGCGGTGCCGCGACGGCAAATCCTCAAGTAGTTTGCTTTGATCGGCGGTCTGCATCGTGGCGGACGCGAGGTCTGCTTGATAATTTATATATATCGATGGTTTGCGATTGATTTCTGGAAACTAAGCAAGCGTTGCCGAATAAATTCGCGAGATCGGGACGAAGATGATTTCGAACTCGCTGCTCGATCAACTGACGGCAATGTCGGATTGGATCCTCGGCAACCGAGGCGCGGCCACCTTTGCGCAACCGGAACATTCCGTCCATTCCGGGATTAGGCCGGCCTCCGGATTGCTGGCGACCCGGAGCTTGTTGACGGATCACAGGCGAGCGCCATGGGTTTTTCTCTAACGGCATCAAAATGTTGGATGACCTGTTCGTTCACACGCTCCAGGAACTGGCCGCCGCATTCGAGACCATTGCCGACGAACCGACGCCCCGACGCCTGTCCGAGCTGGCTCGGGAGCTCGAAGCGGCCGCACAACTGAAAGTCAAGAACGTCGACGGCAAGCTGCATTGAACGCATCGCCGTTCGGTATCCGCGCGGTGCCGGCGGCGTCCTCCTGGTCACCCCAAAATGGCACATTTCGTGGTCGGCTTCGGACGTGGGCCGAGGTCTGGACCGAAGATCCGGCGATTGCCCGGAGCAAAAGACGACACGCGAAATTACGACCGGAAATGAACGACAATCCTGAGGCGACAGGAACCTCCATGCCCCCAGCGCATTAGCCTTCTGGCAATCCCACCCAAACGGTTCCCTGCGGAGGCATTTTGCGGACGATGAATTCCTACTCGTCGGCCCTCCACAACGAAGCGACGATCGTCGATCTGATCCCGGCTTTGAGGGCTTTCGCGCGTACCTTCTGCAGGGACAAGACAGACGCCGACGATCTCGTGCAGGAGACCCTGCTCAAGGGGATAGCGCATATCGATCAATTCGAACCCGGCACCCGGATCAAGTCATGGCTGTTCACGATCATGCGCAATACCTTCTATACGAAGCACAAGGTCTACACGCGCGAAGCGCCGGCAGTGAATGACTGCGCATCGGCCCGTTCGATCACCTATGGCGACCAGGAATGGCATATTCGTAGCCAGGAGGTTCATGCCGCTATAGGCAAACTGCCTCCCCAGCAGCGCGAGGTCTTGGTGCTGATCGCCATCCTCGGCGTGAGTTACGAGGAGACCGCGGGCATTTGCGGCTGCGCCATCGGTACCATCAAAAGCCGGCTGAACCGTGCACGGATGTCATTGCTGGAAGACCTGGGCGAGACGTCTTCAGCCACGGCCGTGGACTCCTGCACCAACGTCCCATTGCCTTTTGGTCAGTCGTCAAGTCGGCGCTAGCGGATGATGCCGATGGATACGGCAATAGGCTGCGGATTGGTTGCCGCGCCGCCCGGAACATTCCAGCCCTTCACCGGTTAGCGTCATGACTAGCAACACCCTCTGTCGGAGGGGCACCTTCGATCCGGGAAGGGAAGACCAATGTCCGGCTCCGATTTGTGGCTCATCGTCGTCGCGGGCGGTCCCCTCATTCTCCTGCTGGCGATCGCCTACGTGCTCATTACCCGTCGCCGCCGGGGACCGGCGGAGCGGCGTGAGAGCGACCGGGCGGCCGAACACCTCTACCAGGAGGAAGGGGACTAGCGCCTCTGTCGTGGTGATGCTCGTCTTGGAAGCGTGGCGTCGAGCGCGGAACAACCCCGGATCACCGCTGTTTACCGGAACATGTGGATGAAGATCAAAACCGGAGCAACGGTTGATGACCAATGACGAGTTGCCGGGAGTGCTGGCGACGCTGCCGGTGATCGACGCGAAGGCGGAGCCGACGCTGAAGAGCGCCGAGGCGGAGGCCTTCTACACGAATGCCATCCGCGAGCTCGCCGCCACCGACATTCCCTTCCTGGTTGCCGGCACCTATGCGGTAAGCGCCTATACCGGCGTGGTACGCCAGACCAAGGACCTCGATATCTTCTGCAAGGCCGGCGATTGCCCGCGCATCCTCGCCCATTTCAAGGATATCGGCTACGCCGTCGAGATCGAGGATGATCGTTGGCTGGGGAAGGTTTTCGAAGGCCCGCATTTCTTCGATGTGATCTTTGCATCAGCCAACGGCACCATGCAGGTCGAGGACCAGTGGCTGGAGCATGCCCGCCAGGTCGAACTGCTGGGCAGCCGAGTCCGGATCATCGGACCGACGGAGCTCATCTGGTCGAAATGCTTCATCCAGGACAGGGGTCGTCACGATGGCGCCGACATCGCCCACACCATCCTCAAGGCGCATGAGCAGATCGACTGGCACAGGCTGCTTTCCTATCTGGACGTCCACTGGGAGGTGCTTTTGATGCAGTTGCTGAATTTCAGATGGATCTATCCCAGCGAGCGCGACCAGATCCCCGACTGGCTCCTTGACAATCTGCTCGACCGGCTCGCCAGGCAGCGGCAACTGCCTTCGCCGAGGATGAAGATTTGCCGCGGCCGGCTTTTGTCGCAGGTCGACTACGAGATCGACGTCAAGGAATGGGGATTTGCCGGTGTCGGCGGAGTTGGGGAATTCCGCGATGGCTGAACAAAGCAAGGCGGGTCGCAAAGCGAACGGCAAGATCAAGATTGCCGCGATGGGCGATCTGCATGTTCAGGAAGATGCGCAGACTTCCTATCGCGATTTGTTCGGCGAGGTTTCCCGCGAAGCAGATGTCCTGGTGCTTACCGGAGACCTCACCAATCTCGGAAAGCCGAAGGAGGCTGAGCTTTTGGCGGAAGATCTCAGGGCCTGCTCGATTCCCGTGGTCGCGGTGCTCGGCAACCACGACTACGAATCCGGCTGCGTCGAGCAGATCGCGGCGACGCTTCGCCAGGCAGGCGTTTATCTCCTCGATGGACAGGCCACGGAACTGATGGAAGTGGGCTTTGTCGGCGTGAAGGGCTTTGTCGGCGGTTTCGGCTCCAGGATGCTTGGGTCCTTCGGTGAGCCGGCAATCAAGGCCATGGTGGCCGAGAGCGTCAGCGAGGCGATGCGGCTCGAAAATGCCATGCGACAGGTCCGCGCCAAGCGCACGCTTGTGGTGCTTCACTACGCGCCGATCGCGGAGACCGTCGCCGGCGAGCCGCCGGAAATTTTCCCATTCCTGGGATCCTCCAGGCTTGCGGAAACGATCGACCGGTTCAAGGTGAGCGCCGTCGTGCATGGGCATGCGCATCGTGGCACTTTCGAAGGCCAGACTCCCGGCGGCGCGAAAGTCTATAATGTCGCCATGCACATCACGAAGCCGACGGGCCGGCCCTACGCGCTGCTCGAAATCTGAACCGATCAACCTTCAGAGTTCGTCGAAGCAGCTGCCTTCCTTGGAAGGATCGCGCGAAGGCATCCCAGTTCTGCTGTTCGATGGTCGGCGCTTCGGCTTGCCGTCCGGATCGCTGCATGTTGCGAGGTCCATCTCGTTCTCCAATACGCGGGCTGACTGTTCCTCTCAGGAAGAGCCCTGGCGATCGATTGGCCCGGCAAGGCGCAGCTACGCGATCTGCTCGAACGTGCATTGGAGCGGCGCTTTGTCGGGCCGCCAGCGCAAGAGCCTTGTGCCATGCCTGAAACGTCCGCCCGTGACATGGTCGAAACGAACCTCGACGACCAGCTCCGGCTTCAGGGGCTCCCATTCACCGCTGCGCTCCGTGCTCCAGCGGCTCGGCCCGCCCGGCGCCTTGCCGGTGAAGCCCGATCCGCCGCGCAACTCTTCGAGCCGCTCCGTGAGCGCTGCGCGCTCGTCATTGGCGATGGTCGAGGTGAAGCCAACATGATCCAGCTGTCCGTTGTCGTTATAGAGGCCAAGCAGCAGCGACCCGACCTGCCGCTTGCCGTTCAGATAGCGGAAGCCGCCCACGACGCAGTCGGCGGTTCGCAGCCGCTTGACCTTGACCATTGCGCGCTCGCCGGGCCGATAGGGTTCATCCAGCGCCTTGGCGACGACCCCGTCGGTCGAACCGTGGGTGTCTTCTTGCAACCATTGCTCGGCGATCGCGAAGTTCGTGGTGGAGGGCGAAAGTCGTAGCTTTGCACCGGCGGCTTTGGAAACGAAGGTCTCCAACTCCGTGCGACGGTCAATCAAGGACGCTTGGAGCATCGACCTGCCGCCCGGGGCGACGAGCATGTCGAACAGGATCAGCAGTGCCGGCGTCTCCGCGCTCAGCTTGCGGATGCGGCTCTCTGCCGGGTGCAGCCGCATCTGTAGCGTGTCGAAGGAAGCGCGGCCGTCGATTTCGATCACGATCTCGCCGTCGACGACGAAATCCTTGGCATCGAGGCTTTGCATCGTCGCGATCAATTCCGGAAAATATCGGCCAAGCGGCTTGCCCGATTTCGCCCGCAGGTCGACCGTCTCCGTGCCCTTGAAGGCAAGGCAGCGAAATCCATCCCATTTCGGTTCGAACTGCCAAGCACCGTCCCCTTTCGGCAGTTCTTCGGCCGTCCTGGCCTCCATGGGCGGTGTGTCGAGAGGAAGCGGAAACGCAACGTCTGTGGACTGGGCCATCGCGCCGGACGTCAGGCGTCGAGGTCGATCAGGGCGATGCCGAGACCCGGCCGTTTTGTGCGCCGCGAATGGACGGGCGCCTCGGTCACGGTGATTTCGAGCGTCGGCTGGACGATGCCTTCGAGCAGATGTCCGCCTCGGGTCGACCCGTCGCTCAGGCCGAGCACGGCATGGAGATGCAGGCTCGGCTTGCCGCTGTCGTCGACGGCGACGTCGCCGATGGCGCTCAGCACCTCACACTGCTCGTCCACGCGAATTTTCCGGTACGATCTCGAGCCGAAATCAAACCAGCCGACCGTCGCTCTCTCGAACGCGCCGATGGCCGTCAGCGAGGCGCCGGTAAGTCCCTTCTGACCGGCGAAATCGGTAAGGGACGCGAAGGCTTCCTCGCCCGGATCGAGCACGACCACGAATATTCTTTGTCCGGAGGTCTCGGCGACGAGCTTCGATTTCATGGTGCCCTGCTGACGGAGGGGTAGACTGAGACAGAACGCCCCGGGACCACGCATGTTCCAGCCCGGAGGGAGGCCTCGCTGCACTTCGGTCGGGTATGAAGCCTCACAGTTTGGTGAAGCGTCACGCTTCTGAGCTTAGCGTCGGAACAATGGCACCGTTGAAAGGTTAGCGCACAACACCAGCCAGCCAGGAGCGAGCCATGTCCCAGCCCTCAGCCCTGTCCACCAACGGTCTCAGCCGAAGAAAGTTCATGGCAGGTACGGTCTCGGCGGCCGCGACCGCGCCGTTGCTGGCTTCGCGGGCCGAGGCCGCGCAGCCGGTCGCAGCTCAGCCCAAGCTGAGGCAGCCGGTCGTAACGTCGCTCAGGATCAACAAGCAGACCTATGAGCTTTCACTCGATACCAGAACCAGCCTGCTCGACGCGTTGCGCGACCATATCGGGCTCACCGGCACCAAGAAGGGCTGCGATCACGGCCAGTGCGGCGCATGCACGGTGCGGGTCGACGGCAAACGCGTGCTCTCTTGTCTGAGCTTCGCCGTGATGAACGACGGCAAGGATGTGACGACGATTGAAGGGCTCGCCTCGACGGATGGCAGGTTGCATCCCATGCAGCAGGCCTTCATCGATCACGATGCCTTCCAGTGCGGCTACTGCACACCAGGCCAGATCATGTCGGCGATCGGCTGCGTCAATGAAGGTCACGCCGAATCCGAGAATGACATCCGCGACTATATGAGCGGCAACATCTGCCGCTGCGCCGCCTATCCCAATATCGTCGCCGCCATCCTGCAGGCGCGCGGCGAGACGAAGGGAGCGTGATATGCGTCCCTTCGTCTACGAACAGCCAACCGACATCTCCGCGGCGGTCGCGCTGGCGTCCAACTTCACGACCCGTGACGACCAGCCGACGCGGGCCAACGCGCAGTTCATCGCCGGCGGAACCAATCTCGCCGATTATATGAAATTAGGGGTCGCCGAGCCGAACCGCCTGCTCGACCTCAACCGGCTCGAGGAGCAAAAGCTCAGGCAGATCCGGGTAACGGAAGACGGCATCCGCTTCGGTGCCCTGGTGCGTATGGGCGAGGCCGCCGACCACGCCGAAGTGAGGCGCCGCTATCCGGTCATTGCCGACAGTTTGCGGCTGGCCGCGAGCGGCCAGATCCGCAACATGGCAAGCCTCGCCGGCAATGTCTTGCAACGCACGCGCTGCGAATATTTTCGCGAGACATCCTGGGCTTGCAACAAGCGTGTGCCCGGATCCGGCTGCGCCGCGATGGACGGCTTCAACCGGCAGCATGCGGTGCTGGGGGGCAGCGACGCCTGTATCGCCACCTATCATGGCGACTTCGCCCAGGCGCTGATCGCGCTCGACGCCGTCGTTTACGCCGAGGGCTCGCATGGCGAGCGCAAAATCCCCTTCGGCAGGCTGCATCGGCGGCCCGGTGATACGCCGCATGTCGAGACCGATCTCGCCGCCGACGAGATCATCACCGCCATTGAGGTGCCGGCTCTGCCGTGGGGTCGGCGCTCCCTCTACCTGAAGATCCGCGACCGCGAATCCTATGCCTTTGCGCTGGCTTCGGCGGCCGTCGCGCTCGACCTCGACGGCGAGACGGTGCGCGAGGCGCGCATTGCGCTCGGCGGCGTGGCGACCGTGCCTTGGCGCGCCAGCGCGGCCGAGGAGGTCCTGCAAGGCAAGAGGCTCGACGAGGCATCGGCGGGAGCGGCGGCGGACGCCGCTTTCGCCGAGGCCCAGCCGCGCCAGCACAACGCATTCAAGATCGAGCTCGGCAAGCGAACGCTGGTGCGCGCGCTGCTCGAAACCCGCGACATGAAGGTGTGACCATGGACGCTGCCGCTCCAAGACCCAAGGAAAACCAGGGCGAACCGCTGCCGCGCGTCGATGCGCGGCTGAAAGTCACCGGGCAGGCGCATTACCCCGCCGACCTGCCGACCGCCAACCTCGCTTATGGCGCGCTGGCCACCAGCAGCATCGCCAAGGGCAGGGTGACGAAGCTTCGTCTCGACGATGCCCGCGCGGTGCCGGGCCTGCTCGACATCGTCACCTATGGCGACATGGACAAGGTCGACAAACCGAAATTCGGCAATTCCAGCGCCACATCGGTCGGACCGCTGCATGACCGGACGATCTTCCATGACGGCCAGATCATCGCACTTGCGGTCGCCGAGACTTTCGAGGCGGCCGAAGAGGCGGCGCAGTTGATCCGCGCCGAATATGAGGAGGAGAAGCCCACCGCGAGCTTCGACAGCCCGGGCACGAAGACCGTTGCGGCGGCCGGCAAAAGCCCGATGTTCAAGGAAGACGTGAAGGCCGGCGACTTCGACGCTGCCTTTGCCGCGGCGGCGGTCAAGATCGACCAGCGCTATTCCACGCCAACCCAGCACCACAATCCGATCGAGCTGTTCTCGACGACCGCGTATTGGCAGGGCGACCAGCTCGTGGTGCATGAGCCCTCGCAGAACGTCACCGGCTGGAAAGTCGAGCTTGCCAGACAGTTGAAGATGGATCCGGCGAATGTTCGCATCGTAAGCCCCTTCATCGGCGGCGCCTTCGGCTCGAAAGGGCCGATGACGCCGCGTACAGCGATCGTCGCCGTCGCTGCCAAGCGGCTCGGGCGTCCGGTGCGCTGCGTAACAAGCCGCATGCAGGCGTTCGGCACGCAGACCTACCGAGCCGAAACCCGGCATCGCATCCGGATCGGCGCCGGCAAGGACGGCCGCATCACCGCTTTCGCGCATGAAGGCTGGGAGGTGACCTCGCGGCCCGACCTCTACGTCGTCGGCGGCACGTCGGCCACGGGCCGCATGTACGGCTACGGCTCGGTGCTGACCCATGTCTCGCTGGTGCAGGCGGACCGCAACACGCCGGGCTACATGCGTTCGCCGCCCGAGACGCCTTATGTCTACGCGCTCGAAAATGCGATGGACGAGATGGCGGTGGCGCTTGGCATGGATCCGGTCGAGTTCCGCCGGATCAATGAACCCAAGACGGAACCGATCGGCAAGAAACCGTTCTCCAGCCGCTCGCTGATCCAGTGCTACGACCAGGCGGCGGAGGCCTTCGGGTGGGCCAAACGCGATCCGAAGGTCGGCGCGATGCGCGACGGCGACTGGCTGGTCGGCATGGGCTGCGCCACGGCGATCTATCCCACCGCCGTGGCGCCATGCGCGGCGCGCGTGCGTCTGACGGTGGACGGCGATGTGCGTCTGCAATGCGGCTCGCATGAGATCGGCACCGGTGTTCGCACCGTGGCCGGCCAGATGGCGTCGGAACGGCTCGGCGTCGCTATCGACAAGATCAGTGTCGAAATGGGCGACAGCAGCCTGCCGCCGGCGCCCGTCTCGGGCGGCTCGATCTCGACGGCCAGCGTGTGCTCGGCGGTGCTCAAGGCCTGCGATGCCATTCGAGCCAAGCTATATGCTGCCGCTACTGCCGAGGGCGGTCCGTTGGCCGGCTCCCATAATGAGGAATTAGACCTTGCCGACGGAAAGATCGTGGCGAAGAGCGGCGCGTCGGCTAAGGTCGAGGACGTCCTGAAAACCATGCAGGTCGGTGCGATCGAGGAATATGCCGAATTCGCGCCCAATGGCGCAACGCCGGAGGCGCTGAAGAAGCTCTATGCCGGCACGCCGGAATTCCACGGAGGCGAGCAGGACGAGGATTCGGTGAAATACGCCTTCGGCGCCGAGTTCGTCGAAGTGCGTATCAACCGCTACACCAGGGAGGTCCGCGTGCCGCGCATCGTCGGCGCGTTCGCGGCCGGCCGCATCATGAACACGCGCACGGCACGCAGCCAGCTGATGGGCGGCATGATTTGGGGCATCGGCCAGGCGCTGCATGAGGCGACCGAGGTCGACAGGCGCTATGCGCGTTACGTTAATCGCGACCTGCAGGACTATCTCGTGCCGGTCAATGCCGACATCAAGGACCTGCAGGTGATCCTGGTTCCGGAGGTGGACCATGCGGTCAACCCGGCCGGTGTGAAAGGCTTGGGCGAACTGGGCAATGTCGGTACGGCCGCCGCCGTCGCGAGCGCCGTCTATCACGCGACGGGCAAGCGCATCCGCGACCTGCCGATAAGGATCGATCAGTTGCTCGCCTGAGCACGCCTGCGATGAACGCGCACGGCTGTTTTCACTATGTCTCTGGCAGGGCGAAACCCATGTTCGCCTTGGCAGGTGATGCTGCCCGCCGGGGCATTCCTCTGGTCCTGATCTGGACTTCCTCGCCCAGGCGCCGAGTTGGCGGCCGGCCAAGCGGAGGTTCTCGCGACCGACCAGGCGTCGTCGCAACGACCTAAGCGCTGAAGTCTCCAGAGCATTTCACCGTTTCACGGAAACGGTGAAATGCTCTATCTCCTTGTTTTTACGCAATTCCGGGCGGAAAACCGCTCACACTTTTCCTGGAATTGCTCTACCGTAGCTCACCGACCTCTGTCATCCGGCCGGCAAAGCATAGGCGATGACTTCGTCGCCAACCTTGGTTTCCATGAAGTGGTGGCCGCCGGGCGCGATGACGACATATTGTCTGCCGTCGACCTCATAGGTCATCGGCGTCGTCTGGCCGCCGGCGGGAAGATCGGCCTGCCACACCTCCTTGCCGGTCTTGATGTCCAGTGCGCGCAGCTTGTTGTCGGTTGTTGCGGCGATGAAGATCAGTCCGCCGGCCGTCACCAGCGGACCGCCATTGTTCGGCGTTCCGATGGTCAGCGGCAGCATCGAAGGAATGCCGAAGGGGCCGTTATTCTCGGCGCTGCCGAGCGGCTCGTCCCACAGCGTCCTGCCGGTCTTGAGATCGATTGCGCGGATATGGCCGTAGGGCGGCTTCGAGCACAGCAGGCCCGTGGGCAGGCGCCAGCCGGCATTGACTGCGATGGCGTAGGGCGACCCGGCCTGCGGGTCGCCGATATCCTTCACCTTCTTCGGGCTGCCGCCCTTGTCTATGGGCCTGAAGCCCATCTCGTCCGCCTTCTTGCGCGGAATGAGCTGGTTGTAGTTCGGCATGTCGTTGTAGTTGGCGATCAGCACGCCGCTGTCGGTGTCGACGGCGATGCTGCCCCAGTCCGTGCCGCCATTGTAGCCGGGATATTCGATGAACGGCCGATCGACCGTCGGCGGTGTGTACTCGCCCTGATAGGAAGCGCGATGGAACTGGATGCGGCAATAGAGCTGATCCAGCGGGCTCATGCCCCACATGTCCTTTTCGGCCAGCACCGGCTGGTCGAGATGCGCGTAGCCCGAATAGGGCTGCGTCCTGGAGAGCTTGTCCGGCTCGACGCCGCCGGAAGGAGCCTTGCGTTCCTCGACCGGAAAGAGCGGCTTGCCGGTCTTGCGGTCGAGCACGTAGATCTGGCCTTGCTTGCTGGGCACGATAATTGCCGGGATCTTGCCGGTCACGGTCGGGAAGTCGACCAGCGTCGGCTGCGAGCCGAGGTCGTAGTCCCAGAGATCGTGATGCACCGTCTGGAAATGCCAGACCGGCTTGCCCGTCGTGACATCGATGGCGACGATCGAGGAGTTGAATTGGTTCTCGAAATCCTTGCGATCGACGCCGTAATAATCGACTGCGGCATTGCCGAGCGGCAGGTAGACATAGCCGAGTTGCGGATCGGCGGCGGCGACGGTCCACATGTTAGGCGTGCCGCGCGTGTAGGTGTCGCCTTGAGGCGGCGCGCCGGTGCGGTCGGGATGGCCCATGTCCCATGCCCAGGCAAGCTTGCCGGTGGTGGCGTCATAGCCGCGCACGACGCCCGAAGGCGCGTCCTCGGCCTGACCGTCCTTGACCTGCGCGCCGACGACGGCGATGCCGCGCAGGATGGTCGGCGGCGCCGTGACAGAATACCAGCCGGGCACGGTCTCGCCGATGCCTTGGTTCAGATCGACGCTGCCTTGCTGACCGAAATCCGAGCAAGGTTTCCCTGTCTTGGCGTCGATGGCGATCAGCCTTGCATCCAGCGTTCCGAAGATGATCCTTGTGGCGCAGGCTTGGCCGGCATTTGCGCCTGGAGCGGCGAAGAAGGCGACGCCTCGGCAGCTCGCGCCATAGGGTATCGCGTTATCCGGCACCTTCGGGTCGAAGCGCCATTCTTCCTTGCCGCTGCGGGCATCGGCGGAAATGACGATGTCCTTGGCCGAACAGGCGAAGAGATGGCCGCCGATTTCCAGCGGCGTGTTCTCGGGCGAGTAGAGGTCCTTGGTCGCGCCGTTCGGCATGTCGCCGGTGTGGAACGACCATGCTCGGGTGAGCTTGGAAACGTTGGCCGCCGTGATCTGGTTCAGCGGCAAATAGCGTGTCGCCAGTTCCGAGCCGCCATAGACCGGCCAGTCATTGCCGGCCTGATGGATCGCGGCATCCTGCGGCGCCGGCGCGCCGTTCGGCGAGGGCTGCGCGGCAGGCACCGGCGGTTGCGCCGGTTGTGCCTGCGCCAAGGCGTTGACGTGCAACAAGCCGAACGCGCCCAAGGCAATGACCGGCAGCAGCAAGCCGGTCACATAAGCTGCGTTTCGGTTCCCGCCTCCCATCCGGTCGCGGAAGGCGGGGATCGTGAGCAGCACGAAGATCAGGATGATCGTAGGAGCAAGGGTACGCGGCATCAGGGCCCAGCCGTCGAAACCCACCTCCCAATAGGCCCAGGCAAGCGTTGCGAGCCATGTCAGGACGTAAAGCCAGACACCGGCCATGTTTCCTGCGAGCAGCAGAATGCCCGCGAGCAGCAAGGCGATGCCGGCGGGCAGATAATACCACGAGCCGCCGAGCGCTATCAGCCAGGCCCCGCCGCCGCCGATCAGCAGGCCGAGGACGATCAGCAGAATGCCGATCAGCGCCCTCCACCAGAAAGCGATGCCGCGATGGCGTACAAGGCGATGAGGGGTATTTGCAGTGGCGTCCGTCATGGCGTTTTCCAACGTGAAACAGATCGTGATATCCGGCGAACGCATGCGGGGGGCTGTGGTTGCGGACTAAAATTGCGACGTGTTCCCGGTTGCGGTCACCATTCCGTGATCCTGTTGCGGCTCGGAACCTTCGTGGCGAAGGCACCGTCGGGTGTCGTCAACTCGGACTGCCCCTGTTGCCACCACGACGTGGAGACGTCATCTTCGGCGGGTCCGCCGGCCGTGCGCCATTCGCTGCAGATGCCCTGACAGGCGTCTGCCCAGATCGGGGACACCTGATCGGCCCGTGCCTGTCCTTCGCATGTGCCGGCCTCAGGCCTCGGCCGGGCCTGGCGCCGCCGTGAGGATGCCGCCGAGAAAGCGGGCACCAGGCGCACGCAGGTGCCGGCGACCCAGGTGGATTTGGCTTGTGGCGGATGCGCAGGATGCCGCTGAGAACGAAAAGCCACGCGAGGGCATGGGACTCACCCGGCGACAAGGTGAGGTCGGTCCGGCGACCGGAAAGGGTTCAGCAGCCGGCCCGGTGGTCGTCGAGCATTCCGGGAAGTCAAGGCGTGCAGGGACAGCGCCCATGTGAAGGAATGAGCGGAGCCCGGCACATGGAACATAACTTGCACTTCCAAGTTCGGTAGCGCGCTCCGCGGGCGATGCCTGTATCCCGGCGGAGGATTTGGGACCGGAATTACCCTGGGCTTCGGCAAAACACGGCGACCGGCGATGAACGGAACAGCCTCGAGCGGACACTCCTGGAAACGGACCGGCGCGTTAGATCGTGATGGCATTTCGTTGAATCGCCCTCACGATCCAACTCGTTGTTGGAGCATGATCTTTCTCCGAAAACCGGTTCCCGCTTTTCGGGATCATGCTCCAGCGTGCCGCTCGTCCAATCGGCGCCGATCGAAGGCATGGCTGGTTTTGCCTGCAAGTGTCCTGGCCAGTTTCCTTTGCACACCGGCATCGGCGCACCAGGCGCCGGCTGGCTGGCAGTACGACCCATCCTGCTGCGCCGGCATGGATTGCTACCAGGCGCCGCCCTCGGATGTGAAGGAGACGAAATACGGCTACCAGCTTTCGACCGGAGAACTGATCCCGTACACCGATCACCGCATCAAGCGATCCCGCGACGAATATTTCCATGAATGCAAGCCTGGCGGCGACGCCAGATCCCAGCATTCCTTCTGCCTCTATGTTCCGGACCGAGGAATGTGAGCCGGAACGGCTCAATTGGAGAGGTTCAAAGCGGCAGGAATGAAATTTCGGGCTGTTGAAATCCGTCGAGGATAGCCTTTGGTCAGCGCGGCCCGGGCATAGGTCGACGGTTCGGTCTGCCACGGCGTCAGGCCTCGCGCATCGCCGCCAGGATTTCCCGATCCTTTATGCCGCGGCGGGCAAGGTGAACATCGACCATTCGACGGCGCTCGCGGGAAAGATCGAGCACATCGGAATTCTCTCCTATTCTCCCGCCTCCATCATCGTCTGCCGGCTTGGTTTCCGAACCATCAGGACCCGGTTGGTTCCCCCGGTTGGTTCCCTTGCTGGCGGCCGCAACAAACCGCCCAGAATACGCTCAATCGCCGAAAGCCTCTCAATGCACGCGTCAGCGCTCGATAGGAAAACGCGACAGGAGCCGGCCAATTTGGACGGGACCGAGTCCGTATCCGCCGGCCCCGTCCAAGAGCGGGATTCGGCAGCGGCGAGGGAACGCCAGGCGGCCCTTCGGGTTGAGGACAATTGGGTGGCGCGGGGCGGTGTGCCGGTTCCGGGGCAGAAATGTCGGGGTCATCGCAATCCTCTCAGGCATCAATCGCCGTGACTCCAGTGTGTTCCGCGAGGGCATGAGCCGGTAAAGCGTCGAAGGAGCGAGGCCATGAACAGCAGGTTACCGCAGTTCGCAATGATGGATCGATACTGGCGGGCGGCGAACTACGTGTCGGTCGGTCAGATCTACCTGATGGACAACCCGCTGCTTAGGGAGCCTCTGCGCGCCGAGCACGTGAAACCGAGATTGCTCGGACATTGGGGAACTACCCCTGGCCTGAACTTCATCTACGTGCATTTGAACCGGCTGATCAGAGAGCGTGACCTTGACATGCTCTTCATCTGCGGGCCGGGTCATGGCGGCCCGGCCATGGTTGCCAATACATGGCTGGAAGGGACCTACAGCGAGATCTATCCCGATGTCGGTCGCGACGCTGAAGGCATGAAGAAACTGTTCAAACAGTTCTCTTTCCCGGGCGGCGTGCCAAGTCATGCCGCGCCGGAGACGCCCGGCTCGATCCATGAGGGGGGCGAACTCGGCTATGCTCTGGTCCACGCCTTCGGCGCGGCGTTCGACAACCCGGATCTCGTGGTCGCCTGCGTCGTAGGGGACGGCGAAGCCGAGACCGGGCCTCTGGCGGCCGGCTGGCACTCCAGCAAATTTCTGAATCCCCGGACCGACGGTCCTGCCGATCCTGCATCTCAACGGCTACAAGATCGCAAATCCGACATTGATGGGCCGAATGAATGACGATGATCTGCGAAGTCTTTTCATCGGATACGGATATGAGCCGTTTTTCGTCGAGGGCAGCGATCCGGAGCCCATGCATGCGCTCATGGCTGCAACGCTTGACGAGGTCATGGAGCGCATCCGCGATATCCAGGCAATTGCCCGGACAACGACCGGAATCACCGGGCTGCCGCGCTGGCCGATGATCGTGCTTCGGAGTCCGAAAGGTTGGACCGGGCCGAAGGAAGTCGATGGCAAAAAGGTGGAAGGTTTCTGGCGCGCGCACCAGGTTCCGGTCTCGAATGCCCGCGGTGACGATGCGCATCGAAAGATCCTCGAGCAATGGATGGGCAGCTACGGGCCGGACGAACTGTTCGACCCGCAAGGCCACCTTCTGCCGGAGATCGCCGCGCTTGCGCCTGAAGGAACCAAACGCATGGGCGCATCGCCCCATGCCAATGGCGGTTTGCTCAAGAAGGATCTTGCACTACCCGATTGGAAGAGCTTCGCCGTCGATGTGCCGGCGCCTGGCGGGCGGACGGCGGAAGGCACACGGATCCTGGGCGCCTACCTGCGCGACGTCGTCAGGTTGAACGCCGCCTCGCGCAATTTTCGATTGATGGGTCCAGATGAGACGTCATCGAACCGCCTCGACGCTGTTTTCGAGGCCACGGATCGCGTCTGGATGGAAGGCATCGAACCGTATGACGTCGATCTCGCCCCCGAAGGGCGGGTGATGGAAGTGCTTTCCGAGCATCTGTGCCAAGGCTGGCTAGAAGGCTATCTGCTGACAGGCAGGCACGGCCTGTTCTCCTGCTACGAAGCCTTCATCCATATCGTCGATTCCATGGTCAATCAGCATGCCAAATGGCTGAAGACTTCAGCGGAGCTTTCCTGGCGCGAACCGATCGCATCGCTCAACTATTTGCTGACTTCGCATGTCTGGCGCCAGGATCACAATGGTTTCAGCCACCAGGATCCGGGCTTTTCGGATTTCGTGGCGAACAAGAAGGCTGATACGGTGCGGCTGTATTTTCCACCTGATGCGAATACGTTGCTATGGGTCGCTGACCATTGCCTGCGCACATGGAACCGCATCAATGTCATCACCGCCGGTAAGCAACTGGCGCCTCAATGGCTGACGGCTCAAGAGGCGGAAGGCCACTGCAAGGCCGGCGCGGGCATATGGGAATGGGCCTCGACCTGTCCTGCCGATGAGGAACCCGACCTTGTGATGGCTTGCGCCGGCGACGTGCCCACCATGGAGACGCTTGCCGCCGTCGATCTCCTTGCCGCAGCTTCGCCCGGGCTGCGGATCAGAGTCGTCAACGTGGTGGATCTGATGACGCTGCAGGCCCGCAGCGAACATCCGCATGGATTCACCGACGGAACGTTCGATGCGCTGTTCACAAAGGATAGGCCGGTAATCTTCGCCTATCATGGCTACCCCTATCTCATTCACAGGCTGACTTACCGACGCGCCAACCACGACAATATCCACGTCCATGGTTTTCGCGAGGAAGGCACGACGACCACGCCTTTCGACATGGCGGTGATGAACCAGATCGACCGGTTCCATCTTACTTTGGCGGCGTTGCGCTGGCTTCCGCAGCTGTCCCAGCGCTCCGCTCGGTTCTCGGCCTCCCTTAAGAGGAAGCTCGAAGAACATAAGGCCTATGTTTACGAGCATGGTGAGGATCTGCCCGAGATCCGCAACTGGACGTGGCGGCGCGAGGCGGCGGCCGGGGCCGACGTCCGATGAACAGGACAGTCCTGGCGCTGAATGCTGGTTCATCCAGCCTCAAGTTTGGGGTCTACGACGTCGGCCGCGCAGGCGAGCCGCATATGGCAGCGCGTGGATCAGTGGGGATAGGTCTCTCGGCACACATCAAGGCAGAAGCGGAGAAGGGAAAGCCCCTGGTCGATCGAGCCTTGCCGGACAGCAGCCTGGAAGATGTCCTCGAGGCATTGCTGACTTGGATCGAGACGGAATTCGGCGGGCGCCGCGTCACGGCCTGCGGCCATCGTATCGTCCACGGCGGAACGTCGTTTTTCGATCCTGTCGTGTTAACGCCTGAGCAGATAGACGCCATCGATGCGCTCTCACCGCTCTCGCCGCTGCATCAGCCTCGTAGCGTTGGCCCGATCCGCGCCATCGTAAAAATGAGGCCGCGGCTTCGACAGATCGGGTGTTTCGATACTGCCTTCCACCGTACAATCAGGCCGCCGGCGAACCGCTTCGCCCTGCCGAGAGCCTATGAGCGGAAAGGCATTCGCCGCTATGGGTTCCATGGCCTCTCCTATGAATCCATCGCAAGCCGGCTTCAGGCAGTGGGAAAATCGGACAGACGCACGATCGTCGCCCATCTCGGCAATGGAGCCAGCCTGTGCGCCTTGCGAAACGGCGTCAGCGTCGATACGACCATGGGCTTTTCTGTGCTGGACGGGCTGGTCATGGGGACGCGTTGCGGAGCACTTGATCCGGGCGTGCTGCTCTACCTGTTGCAACACGAAGGCATGGCGCCGCGCGAACTTCAGCACCTCCTTTACGAGAAATCTGGCCTGCTCGGCATTTCGGAAATGTCCGCAGACATGCGCGAACTGGAGGCGAGCGCGGATCCGAAGGCCCGCGAAGCCTTTGAGCTTTTCGTCTTCCGTGCGACACGAGAGATCGCCGCGCTTGCCAACACATTGGGCGGCCTCGACTGCCTCGTCTTTACGGCGGGAATTGGCGAACATTCCGACGCTGTCCGAGAGGCTATCTGCCGCAGGCTGGGCTGGCTGGGCGTCGCGATCGACGATGATGCAAATCTGCGCCACGCGCCGACGATCAGCGTACCCGCCAGCACTGTCGAAATCAACATAATGCCGACCGACGAAGAGAGCGTCATTGCACGACACGTGCTTAAGGCAATCGGTGAAATCTAGCCGCATATGTCCCCAGGCGGGGCGCCATCAACATCGTCCCCGGCATATTCGGCGTGATCATTCGCAATCCAAATCCGAGAGGGCCATCATTTCCTTCCGGCGTCCGCCTATGCACCCACGCTGCCCGGCCAAAGCGTCTGAATGTCGCTGGGCAGGGCGTCGCGCACCTTGGCCGATTGGCCGAGATCGACATGATGGACAAGTGTCTTGAAAACCGCGCGCGCGGCATCGCCGGGATCGACCGGCCGCGCGGCCTTCAATCCATCCGCAACTGGGTCCAGAAACTCGTCGATGGACCGGTCGCGGCTTGGCTGATTGGACGGATTGTACTGATCGTAATAGGCTCCGCGAATCAGGAGCGGCAACTCGGCGGCGAGATTGGCTCCCAGGTCCGGCGGCAGCCTGTCGCGCAAGGTCCGCAGCACGACGCCGAGGGTATGCCATGCCAACTGCCGATCGGGCCCAAGATCATCCATGATCTCCTTCAGCCAGATATTGGTGGTCTGTATCGTCTTGTCGAAAACGTCGAGGCCATTAGCGCTCATCATCGCCTCCAGATGGGAAATGCCCACACGCCCATCGAAGGCAGAACACGCTACCGGAGTTATTGTTTCGTCCGTTTGGGAATTGTTTTGATCGGCTTTCCGGAAGCGTCCTCGTCAACGAGGCGCCAAGGTCCGCTTCCGGTCCAAATCGGTCATCCATCGAGTTGGAATGCGCGCTCGAACGTCATGCGTTTGTGAACCGATCAAGCACGTTGCGGGTGATCTGCTCGGTGAAGCGGTCGCCGCGCTTGAGGCCCATGACCCACTCGCATGTCGCGGCAGTCAGCACCTCGCCCTTGCCGCGCGTCATGTGAACCATCATGCCGGCACCGTATTTGTAGCGGGCAAGTCCTTCCGGCGTCACCTCGCCGGTGACGCATTTCACCAGTCCTTCGTGGTCGCTGCCGCGGACGTAGTAGCGGAAGCCTTCGCCGTCCGGCTCGTCCTCGGCAAGCACCGCCGGCGCCATGGCGAGGATCTCGATTGTTTCCGGCTGACCGTCGACCGGGACAGGGTAGGGGAGGCCATGCCGGAACGTGTAGTCGAGGCCGTCGACCTCGTAGGCAAAGATGCGCTCCTTGTCGCCGAAGATGTCGGCATAGTGCAACCCGGTGCGGGCAAACGCCCAATGCTCGGGCCTGTAGACGGTGAAGCCTTTCTGGCCGTGCGGCGCGAAGCCGCCCCAGGATGCATAGAGCCCATGCAGTCCATTGACGCCGACCGTCGAGGCGCCCGGCCATGCGACGTCTTTGTCTTCCCAGGCGGTCGACAGCAGATGCGCCTTGTCGGTGCCGGCGACAGGATCGTTGTTGATGGCGTTGAACTTGTGGCAGATCTGGCGCTTGCCGTCGTCCTCCAGGCGGATCTGCCAGAGGAAGTTGGCGCCGAAGCGCGCTAGCCTGCCGCCGCGTTCGACATAGGCTTCGATCGCCAGCCGCATCTCGTGGGTCCAGTATTCGTCATGGCCAATAATGGTCACGCACGGATAGGCATCGAGCAGCTCCGGCCTGTAGTGCAGGTCGGTCTGCGTGATCATGTCGAGCTCGTAACCTTCCTTCTCCGCCCACAGCACGAAGTGGCGGTCGAACTGCGCCCAGCCGGCGGCGGCGTAATATTGGCCGAAACCATTGGCGTAGGCCCATTCCTTCATAGGGTAGCGCGGCGCGTCGCCGAACTCCGGCAGCGGATCGGCGCAGATGCGCGGCGCTCCAGGCGGCAGCCAGACGATGCCGCGGGTCCATGGGCGCTCGAGCGAAAGCACGGGCGAGGGCTGGTCGTTGCCCCGACCGGCAACGCCGAAATAGTGGTTGGCGCCGCCGAAATCATTATAGGCGGTCCAGGTGCCGGTCGGCAGGATCATCAGGATCTTCGCGCGGCGCGTCGCCGCTGTCGGCCGCACAACGAAGAAATGATGCTGGACGAACTTGCCGCCATTGGCGCGGGCGCAGGTCGAGACGACACGGTAGAAGCCCGAGCGCAGATCGGCCGGCAGGCGCCAGCGGTGGCTGACGGGCCACCCGCAGCCGGCGCTGTAGGCATCCGCAGGCGTCGGCGCGAAGACGCCGGCGATGCCCTCGACCTTGTGCACGGTCTCCGGCCGATAGCCGTCGCGGTAGATTTCCAGCGTCCATTGTGGCGCGGTTGTCGAGGAGTGAAAGACGACCTCGTCGCCCGGATCGTAGGACATCGTGTCAGTGTAGGTATAGACCTCGGGCAGAGCAGGGTCGCCGCGCGGCGCTTCGTACCAGGGATTGGAGTGCCAATGCTCGTCGGCGGACATGGCCCAGGCCTTGCGAGGGCGGATGTTGACGGGGCCGAGTTCGGGCGGAACGAAATCGTCTTCACGGGACATGGGCTTACTCGTTCGATGATGGTCTGAGAGGCGTTGGTCAAAGAGCGTAGGAGACGAGCTGGCCGGGCAGGCCGAGCGTCACCCAGAGCCGGCCGTGATGGACGCAGCAATTGGTCGGGTCGCTGCCTTGGCCGCAATCGATCATTTCGACGAGCCGGCCTGTGGCGTCGATGATTGCGACCCGGTCGCCGGTGCTGCCGGTGACGTAGAGCAGGCCGTCATGGAAGACCATGCCGTCGGGATTGAAGCGGCCGTCGAAACGAACCCATTCGGTCATCGCGCCGACGCTGCCGCCGTTCCAGTCGAAGCGCAGCAGACGATGCTCCATGGTGATGCCGACGATCAGCGAGCCGTCGGGATGGAACACCAGCCCGTTGGGGAAGCCGGTCATCTTGGCCAGCGCACAGACCTTCCCGTCCCGTCCCGCCGCAAGCAACTGCCCGCCATGGTAGGCCGGGCCGTCGGCGCCGAGCACCTCCCAGTTCTGCGGATCGGTGAAGACGATCTCGCCCTGGGGTGTGAAGATCAAGTCGTTCGGCCGCGAAGGCTTTGCGCCGGGCAACTGGTCGGCAAAATTCTCCCAGCGGCCATCGAGCCGCAGGCGCTGGATGCAGCCGGGGATCATCGGCTCGGCGAAATGCAGCTTCTCCAACGATTCCGGCGCGAGGCCGCCATTGTTGCAGATGTAGAGCGCGCCGTCGGGGCCGAGCCGCATGCCGTTCGGCGCGCCGGGCAGCGTTGCCAACTCGCGCACGGCGCCGTCCTTGAAGGTGCGGACCTTGGCGTGCAGCAGGTCGACGAAGGCGATCGAACCGTCCGGAAGCGCCACCGGTCCCTCCGGAAAGCCCAGGCCCGTCACATGGATTTCCTTCGACCGTTTCATTGCTCCCTCCCTTCGGTGTGCTTCTAACCTGCCACAGCCAGCCCACGCCGCGCGCGTCCGACCTCGGCGCCGGTGCGCGCCGTCTCGTCGGGCGCGAGGTGGCAGGCCACCATCTGGCCGGTGCCGGGCATGGCGCGCAGCGGCGGCACTTTTTCCCGGCAGATGTCGCGGGCCAAATGGCAGCGCGGATGAAACCTGCAGCCGGGTGGCACGTCGGCTGGATTGGGCGGATCGCCGGTGAGCATGATACGCTTCCAGCCGACCTGGCGACGCGCGGCAAGCGTCGGCGCGGCCGACAAGAGCGCCTGCGTGTAAGGATGCAGCGGTTGTCGCATGATCTCGTCGGCCGTGCCCTGTTCGATGATGGTGCCGAGATACATAACCGCGATGCGGTCGGCGACATGGCCGATCACGTCGAGGTCATGCGAGATGATCAGGTAGGAGATGCCGCGCTTGCGCTGGATCTGCAGCATCAGGTTGACGATCTGCGCCTGGATCGACGGATCGAGCGCGGAGGTCGGCTCGTCGGCAACGATGATTTCCGGTTCGAGCGCCAGCGCCCTTGCGATGGCGATGCGCTGCAGCTGGCCGCCGGAAAATTGGCCGGGCAGCTTTTGGATGTCGATGTTCTCCAATCCGACGAAGGAGAGAAGCTCGCGAATGCGCGTCTCGAGCCCGGCGCCAAGCTTGACGCCATGCGTATCGAACGGCTCACGCATCACTTCGGCAATGGTCATGCGCGCGTTGAGTGAGGCGAGCGGATCCTGGAACACGGCCTGCAGGCGACGGCGGATCGGCAGCATGCGACGGCCGGCGAAGCCGGTCACGTCGACGCCGTCGAAGCGCACGCGCCCGTCCGTCACGTCGACCAGCTTGAGCGCCAGTCGGGCAAGAGTGGACTTACCGCATCCACTCTCGCCCACCAGCCCCAACGTTTCTCCCTTGCCCACGGTGAGCGAAACACCGGCCACCGCCTGCACGGCGCGGCCGCCGCGGCGCTGCGAGAAGGTCTTCGAGACAGTATTGAGCTCGAGAAGCGCCATGGTCAGCTCCTCGCGACATGGAGAGGCATCGCCGCCTCGATCGGATGATGGCAGGCAAGCTCCGCTGCGCCGAATTTGCGCCGCGTCGGCTCGATGGCCCTGCAGTCGTCCTGTGCGCGAGGGCAGCGCGGATGGAAGCGGCATCCCGACGGGAAGGCGCCTAGCCCGGGGGCGCCGCCGACGATGGCGTTGAGCTCCTGCTTGGCGGGCGTCTGCGAGATCATGGCGCTGGTCATCAGCGCCGCCGTGTAGGGATGCGAGGGCTGCAGCATGATGGCGTCGGCTGGCCCGACCTCGGCGATGCGGCCGGCATAGAGCACGAGGATCCGGTCGGCTACCTCCGCGACCACGCCCATGTCGTGGGTGATCAGGATGATCGTCAGCGAAAGCTCGCGCTTCAGTTCGGCAAGCAGCTCCAGCATCTGCGCCTTGATGGTGACGTCGAGCGCCGTCGTCGGCTCGTCGGCGATCAGCAGGCTCGGGCCGGCGGCCAGCGCCATCGCGATCATGGCGCGCTGCCGCATGCCGCCGCTGATCTCGTGCGGATAGGCGGAGGCGACGCGGCGCGGGTCGGGAATGCGCACGCGCTCCAGCATTTCCACGGCGCGCCTTCTTGCCTCGGCGCGGCCGGCAAGGCCGTGCGCGGTCAGCGTCTCGGCGATCTGGTCGCCGACCGGCCAGACCGGGTTCAGCGAGCTCAGCGGGTCCTGGTAGATCAGGCCGATCTCCGGGCCGCGCAGCTTGCGCAATTCGGCATCGGGCCGCTTCAGCATCTCGCGGTCCTTGAAACGGATCGAGCCGGAGACGAAGGCGGTGGGCGGCTGGAGGCCCGCGATCGACATCCCGGTCAGCGACTTGCCCGAGCCGGACTCGCCGATGATGACGAAGGTCTCGCCCTCGGCGACATCGAAGGAAATGCCGTCTACCGCGACAAGGCTCTGGCCCGCGCGCTGGAAGCCGATTGCGAAGTCGCGGACCGACAGGATCATGCGGCCCGCCTCGACGCGAGTGCGTCGCCGATCAGCGAGAAGGCGGTGGCGGTCAGCATGATCATGGTGCCGGGAAAGACCAGATACCACCAGGCGGAGCCGAAATAGGGGCGCGAGTCGCGGATCAGCAGGCCCCATTCCGGCGTCGGCGAATTGGCGCCGAGGCCGAGGAAGGAAAGGGCGGTGACGGCGACCAGCGCGTAGCCGATGTCGGTGGTGACGCGCACATTCACCTCCTGGACAACGAAGGGGATGATGTGGCGGCGCAGGATGGTCATCTCGGAGACGCCGAGCGCGCGGGCGGCCTCGACATGCGGCCGCTCGCGCAGGCGCAGCACCTCGCCGCGCACCAGCCGCGCATAGCCAGGCCACCAGATGATGGCGAGCGAAAGCGCCACGCTGTCGAGGCCGCGGCCGATCGAGGCTGCGACGGCCAGCGCCAGCACCAGCGCGGGGAAACCGAAGAACAGGTCGACGATGCGCATCATCAGATTGTCGATGCCCTGGCGCGCCATGCCGGAGACCGCGCCATAGACCACGCCGAACAAAGCCGAGGCAAAGACGATGGCGGTCGCCACGCCTAGCGAATATCGGGTGCCGTAGACGATGCGCGAAAAGACATCGCGGCCGCCCTCGTCCGTGCCGAAGATATGCGTGAGACTCGGTGGTTTCAGCCGGTCGGCCATGGCAAGCGCGATCGGATCGTGCGGCGCGATCAGGCCGGGCAGAAGGGTGAAGGCGGCAAGGATCACCAGCACCAGCAGCGCCAGCGGCAAGAGCACGCCCTTCGGTCTTGCGGTGGTCCGGCGCGCGGGCTGGGTGGAAATACTCATGAGCCGACACTCTGCACGCGCGGATCGATCACCGGATAGAGAAGGTCCATCACCAGGTTGATGATCACGAAGCCGGCCGTCGACACGATTGCCAGCGCGATGACCGGCGAATAGTCGAAAACCTGGAAGGACTGGTAGGCATAGAGGCCGATGCCGGGCCAGTCGAAGATGACCTCGACCAGGATCACCCAGCTGATCATGTAGCCGAACTGCATGGTGGTCGCCGTCAGGATCGGCGAAAGCGCATTGCGCAAGATGTGCTTGAACAGGATGCGGTTGGGCGACAGGCCCTTGCCGCGGGCGGTACGCACATAGAGCCGGCTTTGCTCCTGGATGAGGGCGGCGCGCGACAGCCGCGTGCCGACCGCGAGCAGATTGACGACGATGGTCGCGGCAGGAAGCGTCAGATGCTTCAGACTGGCGAGAAAGGCCGTGAGACTGCCGGCCAGCAGGGAGTCGACCAGCAGGAAGCCGCTGACCACAGGCGGCGCCGTCTCGCGGATGGGGAAGCGCGCGCCGAGCGGCAGCCAGTGCAATTTGTAGAAGAAGAAGAACTGCAGCGTCATGCCGAGCCAGAACACGGGGATGCCGGTGCCGATCATGGTGATGAGGCGGATCGCGCCGTCCACCGCGCCGCCGGGGCGGCGGGCGGCAAGCACCGCCAGCGAGAAGCTGACCACCAGATAGAGAACGAAGCTGACGACCAGGAGCTCAAGCGTTGCTGGCAGATACTGCTTGAGGTCGGTGCTGACGCTGCGGCGCGTGCGGATGGACTCGCCGAGGTCGCCCTTGGCGAGGCCGATCATATAGGAGGCGAACTGTTCCGGCAGCGGCCGGTCGAGACCGTGCTCGACGCGGATGCGCTGCACGGTCTCCTCGGAGGCGTTCTGGCCTGCCAGGAAGGCCGCGGGGTCGGCCGGAACGACGCGGCTGAGGAAGAAGGTTATGACCGCGACGGCGATGAGGACGACAAGGCCCCAGACCAGACGCTTCAACAGGAAGGCGATCACAACCGTGCCGTCCGCATGCTCACCCCGCTGTCACTTGCTGTACATTTCCCAGAAGCGGGCGTTGATGTACTCGGCCGGGTCGATGCGGTAGCCGCCGATCCGATCAGGCTCGGGCACAACGGTCTTCGGCCGCGCGGTCCAGATGATGTAGTGGGAGTCCACCACGATATCGGCCGCCTGCTTGAGCAGCTTGCCGCGCTCGGCGGCGTCCGAAATCGTCGGCAGCTTGGCCACGAGGTCCTGCAGCGTCTGGTCGAAGAATTTGCCGGAATTGTAGAAGCCGCCCTTGAGATAGTGCGCGGAGAAGAACTTGGTCGCGTCGGATGGGCTCAGATTGGCGTTGCCGAGCACGAAGCAGTTGCTCTTGTCGGATTTGATGGCGGTGATCGCCTCGACGAAGGGCTGCTCCTCGATCTCGACGGTGACGCCAAGCTGCTGGGCCGAGGATTGAAGCACGGTCGCGGCGAAGCGGAATTCCGGGAAACCGGCGGGCACCGAGCATTTCATCTTGGCGTTGGCGAGCCCCGATTTGGCAAGTGCTGCCTTGGCACCGTCGAGGTCGGTCTTGATCTCGGCCTCTTCCTTTTCCGGGCTGCCGGGGAACCAGGACGGGACCGGGCCGCGGCCGACTTCGGCCTTGCCCTGGAAGGACTGCACCATAGCGTTGTAGTCGAACGCCTTGACCAGCGCCTCGCGGAAATCCTTGTTGTTGGTCGGCGCCAGATCCATGTTGAGATAGATCGCCGGCCAGGCCCACAGATTATTGCCTTCGACGAGATGGAAGCCGCTGCTGGTGCCGATACGCAGCGCCTCGTCAAGCGGCACGAAATTGGCGAGATCGAACTCGCCGCCTTCAAGGCCACGGGCGCGGTTGGCGCCGTCGGTGACGAAACGGTCGAGCACGCGGTCGAAGGGCTTTTCCGGGAACTTGCCCCACCATTTGTCGTTGCGCTTCAGCTCGATCTGCGTGCCGCGCGTCCAGGACACGAATTCGTAGGGGCCGGTCCCGTTGGCGTTCTCGTTGAACCAGGCCTGGCCGAGGTCGTCCTTGTGCTTGGCGATGTCCTCGTCGGACAGCATCTCGATGCGGCTGAGGTTCGAGGCGAGGAAGACGGTCGGCGCCTTGGTCTCGATCTTGACGGTCTTGGGATCGACCACGGTGACGCTGGCGATGTCGTCGACCAGATAGGACTGGCCCTGGCCGATCTTCAGCAGCCGGTCGAGCGTCGCCTTGACGTCGTTGGCGTCGAAGGCGGTGCCGTCGTGGAAGGTGACGCCGTCGCGCAGCTTGAAGGTCCAGACCTTGCCGTCCTGCGTCCATTCCGTCGCCAGCGCCGGCAGCAATTTGGACGGATCGGAGAGGTCGAAGTCGACGAGGCGATCGTAGATGTTGCGGGTGACCGTGAACTCCCAGTTCACATTGGCCTTGGCCGGATCGATGGTGCTCGGCTCGCCGGCATCGGCATAGACGAAGGTGGACGCGTCGTCGGCGAAGGCCGAGTGGGAGACGCCGCCCATCAAAAGGCCGAGCGCCAGTCCCAGAATCCCATTGCGAAGCTTCATTGTTCTCCCCTTATTTTTGAACTCTGGAAATAGAATATATCATATATGATCAAGGTCGCAAGCTTGCATAATGAGGTTTCCGCGCCGCGTGGCGAGCGGTGAAAACAGGGCGGACGAAAGCGTTGGAGCGCGGCGAAAAGGCTGTGTACCCGCGGCCCGTCCGGAGATTTCATCGGGCGGAGCGGGGCCTTGATGTCGGGTTTTCTGAAAGGTGCCGGCTAGAGCGGTTCACCGTTTCACGGAAACGGCGAACCGCTCTAGCTCTTTGTTTTTATGCAGACGGAAAACCGCTCACACTTTTCCTGGAATTGCTCTAGCGCCGCGACCGCCGTGGCGGCTCGTCTTCGGCGTCTTCCTTGCTCTCGATGGCGGCGAGGTGCTCGACGAATTTGCGGCCGCCTTCGATCAGGTCCTGCTCGAAGGCGTGCCGCAGCGCCGCCTCGTCCTTGGCGCGCAGGGCGGCGATCACGTTGACGTGCTGGTGCTGGCCTTCATAGGTCGGGTGGCCATGCGGGTAGAGCAGGCTGAGCAGCGGGCCGGCCTGGATCCACAATCTCTCGATCATCTCGATCAGATGCGGCATTTCCGATTTGCGATGGACCGCGAAGTGGAAGTCGTAATTGTACTGCAGTGCGGCCGCGTAATCTTTGGTGCGCTCGGCCTCGATCAGCTTGTGGTGGATATCCTCGAGGGTCTTGAGGAACGGCTCGTCGATATGCGGCATTGCCTTTGCCGCGGCATAAGGCTCGAGCACCAGCCGTATGTCGCGCAGCTCCAAATATTCCTTGAGGCTGATCCGCCGCACGCGGATGTAGTAGCCCGGCTTCATTTCCAGCGCGCCGTCCTTGACGAGTTGGAAGATGGCCTCGCGCACCGGCGTTTCGCTGGTGCCGAGCTGCTGGGCGAGATCGCGGATCTTCAGCCGGTCGCCGGGATGGAGGCGCGCCGACATCAGCTCCTGGCGAAGACGCAGGTAGATCTGCGAAGACAGGCTCGTCGCCTGGATCTCAGGCAGGTTCTGCATTCGTCAGCGGACTCGCTTCTCGCATCTGGCCAATGGTTCTCAAGATCATACGCCGCCGGACCTGTCCATATCGCGCGCCCGCAGCCATTCGAAAATCCAGTTCATAAGAACGGTGCCTCCGTGCTTGCTAGCCCGGCAACAAACCCGTTCCGTAGTTGCCGTATCGTTTTCCGACCCGCTCCATTTCCGCTTCGGGAAGCAGGGCTGGCTCGCCGACCTGCAACGCCATCAGATACTGACGCGCCAGCGTCTCCAGTTTCACCGTGGTCTGGAAGGCGGCTTCCAGTGTCTTGCCGATGGCGATCATGCCGTGATTGGCGAGCAGGCAGGCGGTGCGATCCTTGAGCGCCTCGACCGCCGATGCGCCGAGGTCGACCGTGCCGAAGGTGGCGTAGCGGGCGCAGCGCACATCGGTGCCGCCGAAGGCCGCGACCATGTAATGGAAAGACGGCAGCGGCTTGCGCAGGCAGGCGAGCGCCACGCAGGCATCGGCATGGGTATGGATCACCGCGTTGGCCGCTGGGTAGGCATTGAGGATCGCGGCGTGCATGTGCCATTCGCTGGATGGGATGCATTCACCCGTCACGACGCCGGCGGCATCGACATGGACGAGCCGGTCCGGCGTGAGATTGGCGCTGTTTGCTCCGGTCGGGGTGATCAGCATGCCGCCAGATAGGCGGCGGCTCACATTGCCGCTGTTGCCGTGATTGAAGCCCTTGTCCTGCAGACGGCGGACCGTTTCGACAATGGCGTTGGGAAGATTGCCTTCGTCGATCATCAGTGCTCCGGATGCCGCATGGATTCCAGCGTCGGCAGGAACATGTCCACCGGGCCCAGCTTTCCCGATTTGAGGCTGAGCGCAACGATCTCGCCTTCTTCCGTCGTCGCGCGCGCGATGCCTGGACCCTGGTAGGCGCCGATCCTCAGGCGATCTATTCCAAGCTGCTCGACGACCGTGCCGGACGTCTCGCCGCCGGCGACGAGGAAGCGCCGGACGCCGCGCTTGCGCAGTTGCACGGAGAGCCGGCCAAGAATGGCCTCGGCGAAGCTTGCCGCGCCTTCGCGCCCATGTCTTGCCTGTGCGGCGCCGACCTGCTCGGGGCCGGCGGAGGTGGCGATCGCGATCGGGCCGCCTTCAAGATGTGTGCCCGCCCAGTCGAGCGCCTTCCCGACCGCCGCATCGACGCTTGCGACCGAAGCGATGTCGATGCGGTGCACAGGCCTTGTCCGTTCGAACGCGGCGAGCTGCTCCAACGTCCGTTCGGCGCAACTGCCTGCCAGCACGACACCGGGGCTTTCGACCGCCGGCAGAGGGCGCTTCGGCGGCGCGTCGTTCAGCCAGCCGCGCTTGCGCCAGAGCGCCGGGTAGTGGCGGACGACCGGCGCGTTGCCGGTCATCAGCGGCCAGTCGACGGTCAGCGCGGCGACCGCGGCAAGATCTTCCGCATAGATAGCGTCCATGATGACGTGCCGGACACCTTGCGCGACCAGGTGGTCGAGATAGGCTTGACGGCTGGCGGGCTCCGCCCGCACGACATTGTGCGGCAACAGGCCGACAGGGAGCTTCGACTGCCGCTGCAGCACGCGCACCAGGTTGGGATCGGTCATCGGGGTGAGCGGATCGTGCCGTTTCGGCGATTCCGAAACGAGCTGCGCGCCGACGAAGAGATGGCCCTGGAAGACGCTGCGCGCGAGATCTCCGGAGCTCGGACAAAAGCCGGTATGGGAAGCCCGCGTCAGGGCCAGCAGACTGTCGGCCACCGGACCGATATTGCCGTCGTCGGTCGAATCGAAGGTGGCGCAATATTTGAAGAACAGCCGCCTCGCGCCGATGTCGAGCAGCCGCTGCGCCGCTTCTTCCGATTTCCGCACGGCCTCGGCGGCGGAAACGACGCGGGTCTTCTGCGCGACGACGACAGCTGGCGAATCGGCGAAATGCCGGACCAGGGCGGCCCTGGTCACGAAGCCGCAATCGACGCCGAGCGCCACCAGCATCGCTGCCGTTTCCATGCCGCCGGTGAGGTCGTCGGCAACGACGCCGATGATAGGCTGCATTTTCTCCGCGTCCCAAACTATTGTGTGGGGATGATACATGATATATCGAATGCTGCAAACAAGTCTTGGCGAGTCGGGCGGAACGACGCCGGACGGGGGCATCCTTGCATGGACCAGCATTCGAAGAGCATCGACGGCGCCTTGCGTGTCCGGGCAAAGCGCGTCATTCCGGGCGGCATGTGGGGGCATCAGAATGCACCGCGCCTGCCGGTCGGCTATCCGCAATATTTCTCGCGTGCCCAAGGGTGCCGCACCTGGGACGTGGACGGGCGCGAGTACATTGATTTCCTCTGCGGCTGGGGGCCGATGATCCTGGGCCATGGCGACGCCGACGTCGAGGCGGCGGCCGACAGGCAGCGCGCGCTTGGCGATGCGATGAACGGGCCGAGCGAACGGCTTGTCGAATTGGCGGAACTGATGGTCGAGACCGTCCCGCATGCCGACTGGGCGATGTTCTCGAAGAACGGCACGGACGCCACGACGGCCTGCCTGACGATCGCCCGCGCGGGCACCGGGCGCCGCAAGATCCTGGTCGCGCGCGGCGCCTATCACGGCGCCATTCCGTGGTGCTCGCCATCAGTTGCGGGCGTTACCCAGGAAGACCGCGCGCATCTGGTCTATTACGATTACAACAACGTCGAGAGCCTCGATGTGGCGGCCGAGCAGTGCAGGGGTGATCTCGCTGCGATCCTCGTCTCGGCCTTCAAGCACGACCTTGGCAAGCCGCATGAATTGCCGACCGCAGCGTTCGCGCGAAAGGCGCGGGCGCTCGCCGACGCCGCCGATGCAGCGCTGATCGTCGATGACGTGCGCGCCGGCTTCCGCCTCGATATGGGCGGCAGTTGGGAACCGGTCGGCGTGCGGCCCGACATGGCCGCCTGGAGCAAGGCGATCGCCAACGGCCATGCGCTGGCCGCCGTCACCGGCAACGATCGTTTCCGCGAGGGAGCGACGCGCATCTTCACGACAGGCTCTTTCTGGACCGCCGGCGTGTCGATGGCGGCGGCCATCGCCACGATCCGGAAGCTCAGCGCGGTCGACGCGGTGGCGCATATGCGGGCCATGGGCCAGCGCTTCCGCGACGGCCTCGATGCGCAGGCGCGAAAACACGGCGTGCCCTTGCGGCAAAGCGGGCCGGTGCAGATGCCGGTGCTTTTGTTTGAGAACGATGTGGATCGGAGGCTCGGCGACACGTTCTGCCTGGAAGCGCTCGCCCGCGGTGTCTACCTGCATCCGGCGCACACGCTGTTCCTGTCGGCTGCCCACCGGGAGGCCGATATCGACGAGGCGCTGTCGGTTACGAACGAGGCTTTGGCAGCGGTCGCGCGGCTGCAAGCCTGACGGGTGCGTTTCACCGTTTCAATGAAACGGCGAAACACCCCATCTCTTTGTTTTACGCAATTCCGGACGGAAAACCGCTCACACTTTTCCTGGAATTGCTCTAGGGTCAGGGCGCCACGAAGCCTTCGTGTTCCTGCAGGAAGCGCAGGAAATCCTCGCCGCCCAGGATGAGGTCCCGCTCCATCGCGGCGCGGGCCTTTTCCGAATTCTTCTCGCGCAAGCCCTCGATCACCGTCATGTGCTCGGCGGCGCCGACATATTTATGCTCGCCTTCCTTGAAGAAGACGGTCAGCATCGGCCCCATCGAAACCCACAGGCTCTCGATATGGGCGACAAGCATTTCCATGCCGGAAAGCCGGTAGACGGTGAAATGGAAGTCGCGGTTGTAGCGGAATGAGAGTTCCGGATCGCCGGCTCGGTCCGCTTTCTCGAACACTTTCTGGATGGCGGTCAGCGTATCGATGTCATCCTTCGTCGCGTTCTGCGCCGCGAGCCCGGCGGCGAGGCCTTCCAGCGCGAGCCTTATGGTGCGCACCTCCATGTAGCGCGCCAGAGTCAGCGCCGGCACGGTGACGAAGCGACCCGAGCGCAGCTCCAGGCCGCGCTCGCTGACCAGCCGCAGGCAAGCTTCGCGGGCAGGGGTGACGCTGGTGCCGAGCTGGTCGGCAAGATCCTGCATCACAAGGCGCTGGCCCGGCCGGAACTGCCCCGCGATCAACCCTTCCCGAAGGGCGACATAAGCGCGCGCGGACAGATTGCCTTGCTCAAGCGGCTGAATGTTCATGGCAAAGGTCTCCTCGGCATTGTTGTCTGGCGTCTTCTGCCGGCGGTGATTCTACAAGATATAACCAATAGACGCTTTTTCTCTCCTTGTATTGTCGGCCTGCTAAGCTAGCAGGGATTGCGCGACGCTTTCGACACCCGCAGCATCGAGCTTGTAGTGACGGTAGAGATGGGTCGGCGGCGCGATGAGGCTGTACTCGTCCTTGATGCCATGCCGGACTAGCCGTGCGCCGCCACCTTCCTCTGCCAGGACTTCGGCTACGGCGCCACCCAGGCCGCCGAGGATATTGTGCTCCTCGACGGTGAGGATGATGCGCGACTTGCGTGCGGCCTGCATCACCGCCGCGCGGTCGAGCGGCTTGATCGTATGCATGTCGATGAGGCCGACGGAGTGGCCCTTGTCGTTCAAGGCCTCCATCGCCTGTTTGGAAGAGTGCACCGCCATGCCGCAGGCGATGATGGTGAGGTCGTTGCCGATGCCATGGACCACCGCCTTGCCGAATTCGAACGGCGCGTCGTCGGGGTAAACGACGGGATCGTGGCCGCGCGAGATGCGGAAATAGATGGGCTGCGGATGATTGACGGAAGCGCGCAGCGCCGCGGCGAACTGCGGGCCATCCGCGGTCGAGACGACGGTGAGGTCGGCGATCGAGCGCATGATGGCGATGTCTTCCGTCGCGTGGTGCGAGGTGCCGTAGAAGCCGAGCGAAATGCCGGTGTGGTGACCGATCAGACGGACCGGCTGTGCGCAATAGGCGACGTCCATGCGGATCTGCTCGCAACAGAGCAGCGCGAGGAACGACGCGAAGGTGGCGACATAAGGCATGACCCCGGTCGTCGCCATGCCGGCTGCGGCCGAGACCATGTTCTGCTCGGAGATGCCGAATTGCGTGAAGCGTTCGGGAAAGCGCCGCGCGAAGCCGACGAGCCCGTTGGAGTGCTGCAGGTCGGCGGTGCCAGCGACGACCGGATGGCCGGCTTCGGCGAGCTCGATCAAAGTGTCGGCGAGGGTTGCCAGCGAGGGCGCGCGCTTGTTGAGCTCGCGGTACTGCCAGCTGTCGGGATGCAGGGCCGCGCTCATTCCGCACCTTCCAGGATCATGGCGCGGGCGCGCGCTTCGTCTTCCGGCGCGAGATAGCCGAGATGCCAGCCGGGTTCGGTTTCCATGTAGTCGATGCCTTTGCCTTTGACCGTCCTGGCGATGATGCAGCAGGGCTTTTCTCGGCTGGTGTCGGCCTTGACCTTGCGCAGCAGGTTGGCGAGCGCGACGACGTCGTGGCCGTCGACCTCATGCACTTCCCAGCCGAAGGCGCGCCACTTCTCGTCCAGCGGCTCGACCGCGGCGACATCGTCGACCTTGCCGTCGAGCTGGTATCCGTTGCGGTCGACGATCGCGACGAGCTTGCTCAAGCGATGGGTGGCGGCGCTGATCGCGGCCTCCCACACCTGGCCCTCCTGCATCTCGCCGTCGCCGAGCAGGACAAAGACGTTGAAGCCCTTTCCGTGGAAGCGACCGCCGAGCGCCATGCCGACGCCGTTGGACAGGGCATGGCCGATCGAGCCGGAGCTGAAATCGACGCCGGGCACCTTGCGCATATCGGGGTGATCGCCGAGCGGGCTGCCGAGGCGGGTGTAATCGTCGAGCCAGGAACGGTCGAAGAAATCGAGGTCGGCCAGGATCGGAAACTGGCCGACCGCCGCATGGCCCTTGCCCATCAGGAAGCGGTCCCGATCCGGCCAGCCCGGCTCGCCGCGGCGCAGCCGCATCGTGTCGTAGTAGAGCGTCGAGAAGATCTCGGCGCAGGAGAAAACTGACGAATAGTGGCCGACCTTGGCGATCGAAATCAGCCGGATCGTCTCCAGCCGCACGAAGCGGGCGCGCTCGCGCAGTCGGGCAGCCTGCTCGTCCGAGATCTCGTCATCGCCGCTGTTGCTCGGCCATCGGCCCGCGCCTGAGGACGCCATGCTCAATCTCCTCCATTTCGGTTTATCGACCCTCGACAACTTATAAGTTATAAGATATTTGGTTGAGCCGCAAGAACAATCATCCGGCTCCAGGGAACAGGAAATGCTGCACAATTCGGCTCGGCCGATCGACATGAGCCTGCATCTGCATTCGCAGACGGACCCGCGGCGGCACGAGCAGGATGGGCCGCTGATCATCTCCGGCGGCGACGGCGTCTATGTCCGCGACGATGCCGGCAACCGCTATATCGAAGGCATGGCTGGCCTATGGACGGCATCGCTCGGCTTCAACGACAATAGGCTGGCCGCCGCGGCGGCCGCGCAATTCGCCAAGCTCGCCAACTATCACACCTTCAACCATCGTTCGAACGAGCCCTGCATCGACCTGATCGAGCAGCTCGCGGCGGTCTCGCCCATTCCGGATTGCAGGATATTCCTGGCCAATTCGGGCTCGGAAGCCAACGATTCCATGATCAAGCTCGCCTGGTACTATCAGGCGGCGCGCGGCAAGCCCGGGAAGCGGCGCATCATCAGCCGCAGCGGAGCCTTCCATGGCAGCACGGTGATGGGCGCGGTGCTGAGCGGCCTGCCGCATATGCACCGCTCATTCGGCATGAGCACCGACGACATCCTCTATGCCGGCAAGCCGCATTTCTACCGGGAAGGACAGGAGAGCGAGAGCGAGGAGGCGTTCACGGACCGCCTGATCGGCGAACTGGAGGCGATGATCCTGGCGGCCGGGCCAGATACGATCGCCGCCATGATCGCCGAGCCGGTGATGGGAGCGGGCGGTGTCATCGTGCCGCCGCAAGGTTACTTCCCCAGGCTGCGCAAGCTGCTCGACAAGCACGACATCCTGCTTCTGGCCGACGAAGTGGTCTGCGGCTTCGGAAGGACCGGCAACTGGTTCGGCAGCCAGACCTTCGATTTCAAGCCAGACATGTTCTCGGTCGCCAAGGGATTGTCCTCGGGCTACCTGCCGATCGCCGCCGTGGTCGTGTCGGACGCGACCTATCAGTCGATTGCGGACGAAGCGCACCGCAACGGCGTCTTCGGACATGGCTTCACCTATTCGGGCCATCCTGTCGCCTCGGCCGTCGCCGCCGAAGCCTTGCGCATCTATCACGAGATCGATGTCGTCGCCCGCGCTCGGATACTGGGCGCGCGGATGTTGGCAGCGCTGCGCGACGCGCTCGCCGATCATCCGATGGTCGGCGAGGTCCGTGGCGTCGGCCTGCTGGCCGGCGTCGAGCTGGTCGCCGACCGGCGCACGAAACAGGGCTTTCCGGCCGAGGCCAGGGTGGGCGCTCAAGTCGAACGCGCCTGCCGGCAACGCGGCATCATCCTGCGCAACATGGGCGACGTGCTGGCGCTCTGCCCGCCTTACATCATCGAGCCGGACCAGATCGACGAACTCGTCCGCGCGCTTTTCCTCGCCATCGAAGACACAAGGGAGAGCCTCTCGCTCTGAGGCTTGGCTCCATGACAATCACCATCAGACAGGGCAAAACCATGTATCCCGAGGTCGGGCTTTTCATTGACGGCGAGTGGAGGCCGGCCGTTGGCGGCAAGACGCTCGAGGTTCGCAACCCGGCCACCGACGAAATCATCGGCTCGGTCGCCATGGCAAGCGCAGCCGATCTCGACAGGGCGCTTGCGGCGGCCGAACGCGGCTTCAGGATCTGGCGCAAGGTCTCGGCCTTCGAGCGCGGAAAGGTGATCCGTGAGGCGGCGCGGCTGATGCGCGAGCGTGCCGGCAGGATCGCCGGCCTGCTCAGCCTGGAACAGGGCAAGCCGCTGAGCGAGGCGACGATCGAAGTTATGGCGTCGGCCGATATCCTCGACTGGTTCGCGGAGGAGGGGCGCCGCACCTATGGGCGCATCGTGCCGGCGAGAGCCAGCAACGTCCATCAGCTGGTCGTGCGCGAGCCGGTCGGGCCGGTCGCGGCGTTCACGCCATGGAACTTCCCGGTGTCGCAGACGATCCGCAAGATCGGGGCCGCGCTGGCTACCGGATGCTCAATCATCGTCAAGCCGCCGGAAGAAACGCCGGCTTCGCCCGCCTGCCTCGCCGACGCGTTCAAGGACGCCGGCCTTCCCGACGGCGTGCTCAACCTCGTCTATGGCAATCCGCCGGAGATTTCGAGCTACCTGATCCCGCATCCAGTGATCCGGAAAGTGTCTTTCACCGGCTCCGTCCCCGTCGGCAAGCAACTCGCCGCGCTTGCGGGGCAGCATATGAAGCGCGTGACCATGGAACTCGGCGGGCATGCGCCGGCGATCGTCTTCGACGATGCCGACCTCGACAAAGCGGCGAGCCTGCTGGCGGCGGCCAAGTTCCGCAATGGCGGCCAAGTCTGCGTCTCGCCGACGCGTTTCCTCGTCCAGGAGAAATCCTACGCGCCGTTCATCGACAAGCTCGTCGGCCACGCACGCGGCCTCAAGGTCGGCGATGGGCTGGCCGAAGGCACGCGCATGGGGCCGCTGGTCAACGAGCGGCGGCTGCAAGCCGTAGAGGCGATGATTTCCGAAGCGGTGGCCGAGGGCGCCAAGCTTGAGACCGGCGGCAAGCGCATCGGCAACAAGGGAGCCTTCTTCGAGCCGACAGTGCTCAGCGATCTCAGCCCCGGCATGCGCATCATGAATGAGGAGCCGTTCGGCCCGGTGGCCCTGATCATGCCGTTCGGGACGTTCGACGAGGCGGTGGCCGAGGCAAACCGGCTACCCTACGGGCTCGCGGCCTATGCCTTCACCCGGTCGCTGAAGACGGCGACCGAGCTCGGCGCCGAGATCGAGACCGGCATGCTGACGACGAACCATCTCGGCCTGGCCCTGCCGGAAGTGCCGTTCGGCGGCGTCAAGGACAGTGGCTACGGCTCCGAAGGCGGCTCGGAAGCGCTGGAAGCCTATCTCGTCACGAAGTTCATCAGCCAAGCGGGATTCTAGGGCATGATCCCGAAAAGTGGGAACCGGTTTTCGGGAAAGATCATGCTCAAAACAAAAGGAATGGGTTCCCGCCGGTGCCCGGGCTAGGCGAACATCTCGGTGTGCTGTTCCAACTGCAGGCGGGTGCGGCGGATGTGGCCGTAAAGGATGAGGCCTGCCTGTTCGCCGTCGCGCCGCTTCAGCGCTTCGAGGATAAGCCGATGCTCGTGATGCACCGCCGCCATGCCGGCCTTGCCGGCCGACGCGGCGAAAGCGCGGCGGTATTGCTGGGTGGTGTTCCAGAATTTATGGATCATTTGGGCGAGTTGGGGCATACGCGCGCCTTCATAGCTCAGGAGATGAAATTCGCGGTCGAGCTGCAGGAACTCGTCGATGCTGCCGGCGGCTTCTATGCGCGAGACGAGGTCTTCCAGGCGTGCAAGCGTTTCGGGCGAAAGATTGACGCTGCTTTCGGAAAGCGCCAGCGGCTCCAGCCGCTCGCGGATCTTGTAGATCTCGATGCATTCGGCGCGGTCGAGTTTGGAAATCCAGGCGCCGCTGTTGGGCACGAGGATGACCAGCCCCTCGCTTTCCAGCTGCCTCAGAGCTTCGCGCACCGGGATGCGGCTGATGCCGTATTCCTCGGCGAGTTCCTCCTGGCGGATGCGGCTGCCCGGCCGCAGCCGCCCCGACAGGATGGCATTGCGCAGCGCATCGGTGACGCGGCCGCTGGCCAATGCGGCGCCGTTGCTTTCGGTTCCGCCACCCGCGCGTCTGCCGGCCATGATCTCAGTTCCCCGCACCGTGTCCATCCCGAAGATGTTAGTGCATCGGCGAGCGGCTGGGAATCGGCACGAACCAACCGCTCACAGATGAGGGCTGGCCGGATGCCAGAGCCGGCGGTCCGTCTCGCGCTCATAGGCCTTGCCCGTGGGGAAGGAGACCAGCTCGAGCTGCATGCCCCAGGGACTCAGGAAATAGACCCAGCTCTGACCGGCGCTCGGCCCCTCGGTGCGCACCGTCGGCTCGCCGAGCACGCGCACGCCCCGCGCCTTGAGATAGGCGACGGCCTCGTCAATATCGTCGACATAGAAAGCGAGGTGGTGTCCGCCGACGTCGCTGTTGCGGGGCTGAGAGGCGTTTCGATCGGGCGCGGAATATTCGAAGATCTCGAAATTGGAGCCGTGACGGCAGCGCAGGAATTTGAGCCGCTTCATCACCGTTCTGGGATGGACGTTAAGCTGGGTTTCCATCCAGTCGCCGTCGGACCGGAAAGGTCCGAGCTCGTAGAACGGCTCGCAGCCGATCACCTCGACGAAGAAACGGACGGCTTCGTCGAGATCGGGAACTGTGAAGCCGATATGATCGGTGCCCCGCAGGCCCGGAAGGCCGTTGCAGGCATGGCTGATGTCATGAGGCATTGCTGGTCCGGCATCTATAATCCGGCACGAGCGTATCCAATGTATGCCGCTTGGCAAGAAAATTAGACGATCTGGCCGAATAAATCCAGAGGATTGTATCCAATAGTAAGATTCGACATTGGTGGAGGATTTCATGACAGACAGGACCGCTTACGATCCGGCATTGGGCATGGCCTATGTCAATGGCAGCTATATGCCGCTCGCGGAGGCGGCCGTTCCGATCACCGATCGCGGCTTCGTGCGGTCCGATGCGACCTATGACGTCACCCATGTCTGGAAAGGCCGTTTCTTCAGGCTCGACGACCACATCGAGCGCTTCCTGGCCTCGATGCGCGGCTTGCGGATGAGCCTGCCGCTGTCCAAGGCCGAGATAGCCGACATTCTGGTCGAATGCGTGCGCCGGACCGGATTGCGCGATGCTTATGTGCAGATGACCTGCACGCGCGGGGTGCCGCCGGCCGGCACCCGTGACCCCCGGCTCTGCCAGAACCGGTTCTATGCCTTCGCGCAGCCCTTCGTGTGGATCGCCAATGAGGAGCAGCGGCGCGATGGGCTGAAGATGGTGGTGAGTTCGGTGCAGCGCATCCCGCCGGAATCGCTCGATCCGCGCCTGAAGAATTTCCACTGGCTCGACCTGACGATGGGCATCTTCGAGGCCTATGACAAGGATGCCATCGTCGCAGTGCTCAACGACGGCAAGGGCAACGTCACGGAAGGCGCCGGCTTCAACATCTTCGCGGTGAAGGGAAACGTCATCACCACACCTGAGCGCGGCGTCTTCGAGGGCATGACGCGCCGCACGGTGATGGAGCTTGCGGGTCAGGCGGGCGTTGCCTGCGAGGTGCGGCCGCTGCCGATCGAGGAATTGCGCGCGGCCGACGAGATATTCATCTCGAGCTCGGCCGGCGGCATCATGCCGGTGACGGTGCTCGACGGCCGCATCTACGGTAACGGCAAGCCCGGGCCGGTCACCAACCGCATCCACGACCTCTACTGGGCCGCGCACAGGGAAGGGCCGCTTTGCACTCTCATCGATTACGGAGCGGCGGCCTGAGCGCCAAGGACGCTGAGCGCGTCTTCCTGGTGACGGGCGGCACGCGCGGTATCGGCGCGGCCTGCGTCGAGCGGCTGGCGGCGGAGGGCGCGCGGGTCGTCTTTACCGGGCGCGACCGGGCCGCCGCCGATGATGTGATTGCCGCGGTTCCAGATGCGGTCTTTGCCGCAGGCGATGCGACCAGCGAGGCCGATTGCAAGCGCGCGGTCGACGTCGCGCTGGAGATCGGCGGCGGACATATCGCCGGCCTGGTCAACAATGCCGGCGCCGGCGGGCGCGCCGCCTTCGACCAGACGACGCTCGATGACTGGAACAGGACGATGACGGCCAACGCCACCTCGGCCTATCTGTTCACGCGTCATGCGCTCGCGGGCCTGCGGGCCGCGCGCGGCGCCGTGGTGACGATCTCGTCGGTGGCAGGCCTTGTCGGCGAGGAGGGACTCGCGATCTATACCGCCTCCAAAGCGGCCCTGATCGGCCTCACGCAAGCGCTGGCGCTCGAATATGGCTCGGAGGTGCGCTTCAACGCCGTCTGCCCGGGTCAGATCGCCACGCAGATGATGGCGAAGACGCTGGCCATCCCGGGAAGGCGCGAGAAACTGGAAAAGCGCATTCCCGCGTCGCGCCTCGGCACGCCGGAAGATGTCGCGGAGGCGGTCGGCTGGCTGCTCTCGCCGGCCGCAAGCTTCGTCAACGGTGCGGTGCTCAGCGTCGACGGCGGCGAGACCGCCGGCTTCATGACGCCGCGCGACGATCCGAAGGCCTGACTTTCAGCTCAGCGGCCGCCCCTGATCGGCCATGACCTGGCGCAGACCCCGTTCGATATCGGCGGGCCGCGCGCAAGCGGCGGCCTCAAGAACCTTGGAGATGCTCGGCGAAGCCTCGCCGCCATGGACACGCTGGACAGGCTGGTCGAGCCAGTCGAAGCAGCGGTTCTGAATTTCGGCCGCGAGTAGGCCGCCATAGGACGTGCCGCGTGCGCCTTGCTCCACGACGAGCACATTGCCGGTCTTGCAGATCGAGGCTTCGATGGTCTGCCAGTCGAGACCGGCGTGGTCGAGCGAGCGCAGGTCGATGACCTCGGCGTCGATGCCGAGGCGTTCCACCGCCTCGAGCACCGGCCGCACCATGGCGAGGTAGGTGAGGATCGTCATCGCCGTGCCCCGGCGCACCACCTTGGCCTTGCCGAGCGGGATGAAGTAGTCCAGATCGTCGACGGGCGCCGGACCGGTGGAATTGTAAAGCTCGACATGCTCGATCACCAGCACCGGGTCCTTGCAGCGCAGGGCGCTGTTCATCAGCCCGACATAATCGAACGGCGTCGAAGGGGCGACGATGCGCCAGCCGGGCGAGGTGGCGAAGATGCCGGCCGGGTCCATAGAGTGCTGCGAACCGTAACCGGTGCCCATCGCGACCTTGGTGCGCAGCACCAGCGGCACGTCGATATCGCCGCCGAACATGTGGCGCGCCTTGCCGATCTGGTTGAAGACCTGATCGGCCGCCACCCACATGAAGTCGGGGTACATGAACTCGACGACCGGAACATAGCGGCCGTCCATGGCGATACCGCCGCCGAGCCCGGTGAAGGCGGCTTCGCTGATCGGCGTGCCGAGCACCCGGTCCGGGAAAGCGGCGGCAAGGCCGCGCGTCGCGCCGTTCGTGCCGCCCTTCAGCCGATGCACATCCTCGCCCATGATCACGATGCGGTCGTCCGTCGCCATGCGCCGATGCATGACATTGGCGACCGCGTCGATGAATTTGGCGCTGCCGTCGATCGCGCCGCCGAAGGTTTCAAGCTCCTCCGTGCGCTGGCCGGATAGCTCTGAAAGATCGCCGCGTATGCCGTGGTCGCGAAAACCTTCGTCGGGCCAGAGCGCGGGCTTGATCCGGTTCTTGCCGTCCACCTGCTCGATGAGTTCGGCCGCGACATCGGCCATCAGCGCGAGCGCGCGTTCGCGTAGCGCCGAAACGCCGCTGGCGCCGATGATCTGACGCTGTTCCATTTCATTTGCCAGCCGGTCGAGCGGGTCGCGCGCCCGCCACGCCGCTTCCTCGGCCTTGTCGCGATAGCCGAAGGCGCTGCCGGGCAGGGGACCGTTCTGATGGAAATAGCGATAGACGTCCGCCTCGATGATGGCCGGCCCACCACCGTCGCGCATCAGTTCCATGGCTTCCTTGGTCGCAAGATAGACGGCGAGGGGATCCATGCCGTCCACTTTCCAGGCGGGAATGGCGAAAGCCGATCCGCGTGCCGACAGGCGCGGCTCGGCCGTCGCTTCCTCGACATGGGTCGAGACCGCATAGCGGTTGTTCTCGATGAAGAAACAGAGTGGCAGCTTCCAGGCGGCGGCGATGTTCATCGTTTCCAGGACGGAGCCGATGTTGACGGCGCCGTCGCCGAAATAGGCAAAGGCCACGTCGCCCTTGCCGGCACGCTTATGCGCCCATGCCGCGCCCGCCGCCAAAGGCACGCCGCCGCCGACGATGGCGTTGGTGCCGAGATTGCCGGCCTCTGCCCAGCGCAAATGCATCGAGCCGCCGCGACCGCGGCAGAAACCCTGCGCGAGGCCGAGAATCTCGGCGAGCGCCTTCTGGGCCAAGCCGCGAATGGCCGGCGAGAAATCGCCGGCGGGGGCCAATCCCGCAGGCGCGACATAGCGGATCGACTTGGCGAGGAACTGGTGATGCGCGCGATGGGATCCATTGACCTGATCGGTGGCGCGCATCAGAGCGGCCGAACCGACGGCGCCGCCTTCCTGGCCGACGGCGGAATGAGCCGGACCATGCACCAGGCCCTGGCCGGCGAGATCCAGCACTTTCTCCTCGAAAGCGCGGATCAGATGAGCCGAAACCAGCATCGATTCCAGCACAGCCGGGCCGGCATCGTCCCAGTCGCCGCGCGTCGTACGGAGCTCGCGCCAAGAAGCCGATGAGGCCAAAGTCGTGTAGTCAGGCATCCGGGGCTCCCGAGGAGGATCGACGGCATTGGATACAATTCTGCCGCTAGAACCAACTTAAACCCGAAAAACTGCCTACGTCCGCGACAATTGGATACAATCTATTAAGCCAGACGGCCGACTGCTGGAGAGCCGGGGGTTGGGTCAGACCACCTTGCCGGGGTTCATGACGGAGCGTGGATCCAACGCGGCCTTGATGCCGCGCATCAGCGCCCGCTCGACGGGCGACCGGAACCCATCCGCCAGCGCCACCTTGGCTTGACCAAGGCCATGTTCGGCAGCCATCGAGCCGTTGTGGCGGGTCACCACGTCATAGATCGCCTCGGACAATTGCTGGTCGCGGCCGGCAAAGTCTCGGCTTCCTTCGGCCGGCGAGAGGTTGAAATGTACATTGCCGTCGCCGAGATGACCAAACGGGTTGATCCTGACGCCGGGCAGGACGCGCTCAGCCGCGCGGGAGGCTTCATCGATGAAGGCGGCCAGCCGCGCCACGGGCACCGAGACATCGTGCTTGATCTGGACGCCCTCCAGCCGCTGGCCTTCCGGCATCTCCTCGCGCAGGCGCCAGAGGGACGCCCGCTGCGCCTTGCTTGCCGCCATCACGCCGTCGAGCACGGTGCCGTCTTCCAGAGCTGCCGCCAGTGCATTCTCGAGAATCGTGTCGAGAGCTATATCCGGCACGGATGTGGCGAGCTCGACCAGAAGGTAGGTTGGGCCCGGCGTGTCGATCAGCCTGTCCAGGCCCTCGACATGCTTCAGGGCCAGGGCAAGACCGATCTCGCCGAAGAACTCGATGGCCGTCAGCAGATCGCCGGTGCGAGCACGAAAGAAGGCGCCGACGCGAAGAGCCGCTTCGAGATCCGGCAGGGCAAGCAGCGCCGTTGCATAGGCAATGGGCAACGGCGACAGTCGCAGCACCGCCCGGGTGACGACGCCCAAGGTCCCCTCGGCGCCACAGAACAGCTTGCGCAGCTGATAGCCGGCATTATCCTTGATCAGCGCGCGGGCGCCGTCCCAGACCTCGCCGTCGGGCAACACCACCTCCATCCCAAGCACCAGGTCCTGCATCATGCCGTGCCGCATTGCGTGGCTGCCGCCGGCATTCGTGCCGATCAGGCCGCCGATGCGGGCGCTGCCTTCGGCGCCAAGGTGAAGCGGCAAGGCGAGACCGTGCCCAGCGAGTTCGTCGTGCAGCGCGCCCAGCACGACGCCCGCCTCGACTGTGGCGGTGAGACCCACCGGGTCGATCGCCAGGATGCGATTCATCCGCGCCAGCGAGAGCACGATCCCCACCTGTCCGTCGTTCAGCACGCTGCCGCCATTGAGGCCGGTGTTGCCGCCTTGTGGGGTGATCGTCACGCGGTGCTCGCCGCATAGCCTGACGACCGCGGCGACCTCCCCGGTCGAGGCGGGGCGGGCGACACCGAGCGGCGGATGGCCGTAGCGATCCAGCCAGTCGCGGCCATGCGCGGCGAGATCGGACGGATCGGTCGACCAGCCGCGCCCGCCGAGCAACTCGCCCATCGCGGCATAGAAGCTTGCCAGCTTCCGATTATCCATCAATGCTCCCCCGGCGCGAGGAGGCGCGCCACCTCATCGGCTATCGCCAGGCTGGAGGTAAGGCCGGGGCTTTCGATGCCGAACAGGTTGACCAGGCCGTGGATGCCGTGCGTTGCCGAATCCTGGATCACGAAGTCGCTGCTGGCTCCGCCCGGACCCGACAGCTTCGGCCGAATGCCGCTATAGGCGGCCTGCAGGCTGCCGTCGGCCAGATCGGGCCAGTATTTGCGGATTGCGGCATAGAAGCGCTCGCCGCGCGCCGGATCGACGCGGTAGTCGAGCGTGTCCGTCCATTCGACATCCGGTCCGAAACGGGCCGTGCCGGCAAGGTCCAGGGTGAGATGGACGCCGAGCCCGCCAGGTTCGGGCACCGGATAGACAAGATGTGAAAAGGGCGCGCGCCCGGCTACCGAGAAATAGTTGCCCTTGGCGTAGCGAAGCGTCGGCAGGAATTGCCGACCAAACCCGTCGAGCGAGCCGGCCAGGGCGACCGCGCCGAGGCCGGCCGCGTTGACGAGGCGGGGCGCGGCGATCTCGAACTCCTCGCCGCTCGCCTTGTCCATCGTCCGCAGCACGATGCGGCCGGCCTCCACGCGGCCGGCGACGATACGGGTGTTGAGCGAAAGCATCGCGCCGTTCTCCTCGGCGTCGCCAAGCAGGGCGAGCATCAGCCCGTGGCTGTCGACAATGCCGGTCGAGGGCGAGAGCAGCGCGGCTGTGCAATGCAGTGCCGGTTCCAACGCCTGCGTCTCCGCGGCGGAGAGGAAGCGCAGGTCCTCGACGCCGCTGGCTGCGGCGTTGGCGCGGATAGTGGCCAGCACCGGCTCCTGCGTCTCGTCTGTCGCGACGATCAGCTTGCCCGAGCGGCGGTGCGCGATCGAACGCTCGGCGCAGTAGCGGTAGAGCATGTCGCGTCCCGCCACGCACAACCGCGCCTTCAGCGAGCCTGGGGTATAGTGGATGCCGGCATGGATGACCTCGGAATTGCGCGAACTGGTTTCGGTACCGATGGCGTCCGCCGCTTCGAGGACCAGCGTCTCAATACCCCGCGCGGCTAGGGTACGGGCAACCGCGAGGCCGATCACGCCGGCTCCGGCGACGATGCAGTCGACCTGCTCCATGCTCAGTTCGCCTGGCTGGCGCCCGCGGCGCGTCTGCTGAACAGCCGTTCGAGAATCACGTTTCCGCCCTCGGTGATGTCGGCGATGATCGCACGTTCGGCGGCATCGGCATCCCTCTTTTCGACCGCAGCGAGAACCGCGTGGTGATTGTCGATCATGGCGCGGCCGCCTTCGTGGTAGGACTCGGCGATCAGCGGCCCCATCTGCAGCCAAAGCCGGTTCAGGATGCCGCGCAGCACCACCATGTCGCCTATGTCGGCAAGCGCGAAGTGGAATGTCTGATTGAGCTCCAGCCCTTCGGTCCAGTTCCTGTCGGCAATCGCGCGCTCGTTGCGCGCGATCAGATCGCGCAGCCGCTCGACATCCCTGGGCGTCGCCTTGAGCGCGGCCTCGCGCGCGGCGAGACCTTCGAGCTTCAGCCTGATCTGGCGGATCTCGCGATAGCGTTCCAGCGTGATGATGGGAACACGCACCTCGCGCGCCGATTTCTGCACCAGGGCCTCATCCTGGATGAGGCGCAGGATAGCATCGCGAACCGGCGTGACGCTTGTGCCGAGCGATTGAGCGAGATCGCGGATGGTCAGCCGCGCGTCCGGCGCGAAGCGTCCCTTGATCAGCGCCTCCGCGACGCGCGCATAGACCGTCTCGCCGAGATTTTCGCGCTCGAGCGTCTCGAAGCTGAAGCTCGTCATGCCGTTCCCGTCCCCACTCGGTCATCGCCCCAAAAGGGCTTGACAGTATATCTTATAAGAAACATGATGCATCAAACAGCATATTGCAAGAGGGAACCGCGGCCCTTCGAGAAGGGGCAGGGGCAATTCCCGCTTGGACGCCTGCAGACAGGAGCAGTGATGGACGCCAGACCTAATTCCCCCGAAGCCCGCGACATTCGCTATCACCTGCATGGCTACACCAACGCCCGTAAGCATCAGGAGGCCGGGCCGCTTGTGATCGAAAAGGGCGATGGCGTCTATGTCGAGGACATCGCCGGCAACCGCTACATCGAGGCGATGGCGGGCTTGTGGAGCGTTGCCGTCGGCTTCTCGGAAAAGCGGCTGGTGGACGCCGCGACGAGGCAGATGTCGAAGTTGCCCTTCTATCACGACTTCGGCTCCAAGGCGCACTCGCCGTTGATCGACCTTGCCGAGAAGCTGGTGCAGATGGCGCCGGTGCCGATGAGCAAGGCCTATTTCACCAATTCCGGTTCCGAGGCCAACGATACCGCGATCAAGATGATCTGGTATCGCTCGAACGCGCTTGGACAGCCGGCGCGCAAGAAGATCATCAGCCGCAAGCGCGGCTATCATGGCGTAACCATCGCCTCGGCCAGTCTCACCGGCCTGCCCAACAACCATCTCTCCTTCGACCTGCCGATCGCCAACATCCTGCATACATCGACGCCGCATCACTGGCGCGACGCGGAGTCCGGCGAGAGCGAGGAGCAGTTTTCCGCCCGGCTCGCCGACGAGCTGGAAAAGCTCATTCTCGCCGAAGGACCTGAAACGATCGCTGCCTTCATCGGCGAGCCGATCATGGGCGCCGGCGGCGTCGTCGTGCCGCCTGCCGGCTACTGGGAAAAGATCCAGGCGGTGCTGTGGAAATACGGCATCCTGCTGGTGGCCGACGAAGTGATTTGCGGTTTCGGCAGGACTGGCGAGATGTTCGGCTCGCAGACCTTCGGCATCAAGCCCGACATCATGGTGCTGTCGAAGCAGATTTCCTCCTCCTACCTGCCGATCTCGGCGCTGCTGATCAACGACAAGGTGTTCGAGCCGATCGCCGACGAGAGCGACCGGATCGGCACCTTCGGCCATGGCTTCACCGGCGGCGGTCATCCGGTCGCCGCGGCGGTCGCGCTGGAGAACATCAAGCTGATCGAGGAGCGCGACCTCGTCGGCAATGCGCGCAAGGTCGGCGCGCATCTGCAGGCAAGGCTGCGCAAGCTCGCCTCGCATCCGCTGGTGGGCGAGGTGCGCGGCGTCGGTCTCATTGCCGCTGTCGAGCTCGTCGCCGACAAGGCGACCAAAGCGCCGTGGGGCAAGCCGGCGGCGCTCGGCGCGCTGGTCAACAGCTTGCTGCAGCAGAACGGCGTCATCTCGCGCAACATGGGCGACGCGATCGCCTTCTGTCCGCCGCTGATCATCACCGAGGCGCAGGTCGCCGATCTGGTCGATGCGTTCGAGCGTTCGCTCGACACGGCGTTGCCGCAAGTCCACCCGTAGGGCTGAAGGGCTTCGTCAGATGTCCCGCCGCGGATGGGGCAGTCGCTCATTCTCACGTTGACATATAAGATATAAGATGTAAGTTTCCCTCTTATTGGATACATTGTCGTTGTAATTTGTCGCTTTACGTCATGAAATGCCAACACAGAAGTGGCAATTGGATACAAAAAGGCAACCAAAGCCGAAATCGAGAAAACTCCAGCCCGGCAGGGCGCTGAAAAATGGGAGACTGATATGCGAGGATTGAAGAAATCACTGGCCTTGGCGCTGTCGGCGACGGTGCTGTCGGCCGGAATGGCGCATGCCGCCGACTGGTGGCCGTTCAAGATCGCCTCGGCGAAGGACGGCGACCTCAAGAACGTCGGAGAGATCGAGTACAAGCCGCTCGACAAAGCGGAGAAGCCCTGGAAGCTCTGCGTGCTCTTCCCGCATCTGCAGGACAGCTACTGGGTGTCGGTGGACTACGGCATCGTCGAGGAGGCGAAACGTCTCGGCGTCAAGGTGACGGTGCTGCAGGCCGGTGGCTACACGGCCCTGCCGAAGCAGATCTCGCAATATGACGACTGCGTCGCCTCGGGCGCCGACGCCATCCTGATCTCGGCGATCTCGGAAGCCGGCGTGGCGGCCAAGATCAACGAAGGCATGGGCAAGGGCATCGTCAACATCGCCGTCGCCAATCCGATACTGGAGACGCCGATCACTGCCCGCATCACGCCCGACTTCTATCAGAAGGGATTTCAGACCGGCGAGTATGTGAAGAAGTATCTCGGCGACAAGCAGGGCACCGCAGTGGCGTTCCCCGGACCGCAGGGCAGCGGCTGGGCCGAGACCTACATGAACGGCTTCCGCGACAGCACCAAGAGCGGCAACGTCAAGCTGGTCGGCGAGATGTTCGGCGAGGCCAGCGTCCCGGCGCAGCTCAAACTGGTCGAAGACGCACTGCAGACCCATCCGGACGTCAATGTCATCTGGGGCGGCGCCCCGACGGCGGAGGCAGCGATCGGTGCCGTGGCCGATGCCGGCTTGAGCAACGTGACGATCATGTCATCCTATGAAAACCAGACCATGCTGAAGGCCGTCAAGGACGGCTCGGTGCTCGGCTTCGCCACCGAGTATCCGGTCATCATGGGACGCATCGGCGTCGACCTCGCGGTGCGCGCGCTGGAGAAGAAGGATCACGAAAAGGTCCTGCTGGTTGCCCCCGGCATCATTACCAAGGACAATGTCGACAAGATCGACACGACCCAGATCTTCGCGCCGGACAACTGGCGCCCGGTGTTCTCGGTCGAATAGCAACGAGGCCGCCGGCGCGGCCTTCAGCTTCGCGATTGTATCGCGATCCTCCCGGCCTGACCGCCTTGCAGAAGGCGGTCAGGCGACTTGACGCAATTCCGGGCGAACCGCCGCGCGGTTTGCTTGAATTGCTCTTGCCGGTTTTGGGCCTTTGGACGAGATGCTGGAAGTTACAGGGTTCACCAGGAGATTCCGCGGCATCGCCGCGCTCGACAATGTCGACTTCTCCCTCAACGAGGGCGAGGTCCACGCGTTGCTTGGCGAGAATGGCGCCGGCAAGTCGACGCTCATCAATCTCATTGCCGGCACGTTTCCCTGGGCCGAAGGCGTTTACCGCATCAACGGCCGCACAATCACCAGCCTGACGCCGCAGGTGGCGCAAGAGATCGGCATTGCCGCGGTCTTCCAGGAATTCAGTCTGGTTCCCGACCTAAGCGTGGTCGAAAACATCTTCCTCGGCCGCGAGCAGTCGTCCGGCCTCTTCCTCAAGCGCAAGCAGATGCGCCAGGCCGCAGCCGAACTGCTCGATAGTCTCGGCTTCCATTTGCCGCTCGACGAGAAGGTCGCCTTCCTGTCGCGCGCGCAAAAGCAGATGGTCGAGATCGCCAAGGCGCTGCGCATGCGGCCGAAGGTGCTCATCCTCGACGAGCCGACCGCGTCGCTCACCGACGGCGAGGCGGAGAAACTGTTCAACGCCGTGGCGCTGCTCAAGGCGCGTGGCGTCGGCATCATCTATGTCTCGCATCGCATGAGCGAGATCCGCAATCTCTCCGACCGCGTCACCGTGCTGCGCGGCGGCAAGAAGATCGGCACGGTGGTCACGGCGGAGATTTCGGACGAGGGCCTGATCGAGATGATGGTCGGCCGTCCCGTCGAGCAGCTCTTTCCTAAGATCGAGCACAAGCCCGGCGCGGTCAGGCTCGAGGTGCGGGACCTTACGACGCAGAAGCACTCCGTCATCGGGGCTTCCTTCACCGCTCGCGCGGGCGAGGTGGTCGGACTTGCCGGTCTTGTCGGCTGCGGGCGCAGCGAGCTCTGCCGCGCCGTGTTCGGCCTTGAGACGATCGAGGCGGGCACGATCAGTCTGGGCGACCGGCCGGTCGAGCGGCCGACGCCGACATCAATGCTTGCCGCCAATGTCTGCTACTTCCCCGCCGATCGCGGATCGGAAGGCCTGGCACTGGCGCGATCGGCGCGCGAGAACGCGACCATGAGCTCGCTCGACCTGCCGCAACTGTCGTCCGGACCGGTACTGAAGTTCTGGCGCGAGAACGAGGCGATCAGGGGACCGCTCGGCAATCTCGCATTGCGGCCGATGGCGCCCGAGCGCAAGGCCTCCGCCTTCTCCGGCGGCAACCAGCAGAAGCTGATGCTGGCGCGCGGCCTGATGAAATCTTTCGATGTCTATCTATTCGACGAACCCACCGTCGGCATCGATGTCGGCGCCAAGGCCGATGTCTACAACCTCATCAAGTCGCTGGTCGAGGCCGGCGCTTCGGTCGTGGTCTCGACGTCCGAATTACCGGAGCTGATCAATCTCGCCTCGCGTGTCTATGTCATGCATGAAGGCAAAATCGTCGCCGAGCTTGCCCAGCACGAGCTCAGCGAAGCCCAGGTGCTGTCGCACTATTTCGGAGGCCGCGCATGAGCTCTGAAACGGCGACCATGGCCGTTGCCAACGCGCCATCGCACCGCGCGAGCCGGCTCGACCGTTTCCTCATGCAGGGCGGCATCGTCATCACCTTCCTGGTCGTGGCGGTGGTCGCGACGGCGCTGATCGAACCGCGCTTCCTCAATCGGCTCAACCTGCTCAACGTCATGCGCAATTTCGCGCTGCTGCTCATCCCGTCGCTGGCGCAGATGCTGGTGATGACGGCCGGCGGCTTCGACCTGTCAGTGGGGGCGGTGGTGGCGGCGACCTCGGTCGTTACGGCCGCGGTGATGCTGGTCGGCAGCGGGTATTTTCCCGGCATGGAATTGTCCATCATCATCGCCTCGCTGGTGGTTGCTCTCGGTGTCGGGGCGCTTGTCGGGGTTGTCAATGCCGGCCTGGTGTCGATCTTCTCGCTCTCGCCCTTCATGGTGACGCTGGCGATGATGTCGGTGCTGATGGGCATCGCGCTCTATTTCACGCAGGGCATTCCGATCTACGGCGTGACGGATTCCTTCGTCGCCAATGTCGGACGCGGCCAGTTCCTGGGCCTGCCGATCGTGCTTTGGGTGGCGCTTGGCGTGCTTGCCGCCTGTATCGTCATGCAGCGTTTCACCGCGCTCGGCCGTCATATCTATGCGGTGGGCAGCGACCAGCGCTCGGCGCGCCTGTCGGGCGTCGCTACCGGGCGTACGCTGATCGCGGCCTATATGCTCGCCGGCCTGCTCGCCGCGCTCACCGGCTTCCTGATGACGTCGCGGCTTGGCTCCGGCCAATCCACCATCGGCGGTACGCTGGCGCTCGAAACCATCGCCGCCGCGGTCATCGGCGGCGTGTCGCTGCGCGGCGGCGTCGGCCGCGCCGAACTGGTGGCGCTGGCTGCGCTGTTCCTGTCAGTTATCGCCAACGCCATGAACCTGGTGCAGGTGAACAGCAAATATCAAACGCTGGTGCTTGGCGCGGTGCTGATCGTGGCCTTGGCCATCGAACGGCTTCTGTTGAGAAAGCGGCAGGCATGAGCACGGAGGCCAAGACACAACCGATGGCCCAGGCTACCGGCCTCTCGCCGAAGGAAATCCTGCGCGCCGCGCGGCTGCCGATCGCCATCCTCGTGGTGCTTGTCCTGTTTGGCCTGGTCGAGCCGCGCGTGCTTTCCGTCGGCAATTTCCGCAACATCGCGCTGCAGGCGAGCTATCTCGCCATCTTCGCCATGGCGCAGACCATGGTGCTTTTGACGCGTGGCTTCGATCTGTCGCTCGGCTACACCGTCTCGCTCGTCAGCGTCGCTGCCTCGATGGCGATGGTGGCGATGGGGGGCGGCGACGTTTCGATCCTCTATGGCATCGGCGCGGCGGTTCTGATCGCTGGCACGATCGGCCTCGCCAACGGCCTCCTCATCGCAGGCATCGGCATCAATCCGCTGGTGACGACGCTCGGCATGGCCAACATGGTGCTGGCCTTTGCCTCGACGATCAGCGGCGGCTTTCCGGTCACGGGCCTTCCGAAGAGCCTTACCGCCGAATTCGCGGAGCGCTCGCTGCTCGCAATCCCGATGCCGATCTGGATCGCCGCGCTGGTGTTCGTGCTTCTGTTCCTGGCGCTCAAGGCGACGCGTTTCGGCCGCAGCCTCTACATCATCGGCGCCAATCCCAAGGCGGCGGTGGCGGCTGGCATCCGCACCGTGCCGGTGCTGGTGCTGGCCTATGTGCTTTGCGCGCTGCTGGCGGCGCTCGGCGCGCTGCTGCTCACGGCGCGCACCGGCTCGGGCGAGCCCAATCTCGGCGGCAATCTCACGCTGGAGGCCATCGCGGCCGCCGTGGTCGGCGGCGTGCGCCTCTCCGGCGGCGAGGGGGGCGTAGGCGCCGCCGTGCTCGGCGCGCTGTTCGTCACAGTGCTCTCCAACGGCATGAACCTCGTCCAGATCGACGGCTATCTGCAGCAGATCTGCCTGGGCGTCATCATCATCGTCAGCCTGATCGTCAATCGCGACGAAGCCAGGCGCTGATACTCCAACCTCTTCGGGAAGCTCGTATGGCCTATCAAGTTTGCATCGACATCGGCGGCACCTTCACCGACTGCCTCGTCTCGAACAGCAAGGGCGAGATCGCGATCTTCAAGTCGCCGACGACGCCTGGCGAATTCGAAAAAGGCTTCATCAACGTGCTGCATGTTGCGGCCGAGGGCTATGGCCTGAGCGGCGCCGACTTCATGAGAGAGATCGACCTCATCGTGCACGGTTCGACCGTGTCCACCAACGCGCTGGTCGAACGCAAGACCGTCAAGGTCGGCCTCATCCTGACCGCCGGTCACCAGGATATCCTCGTGCTGCGCGAGGGCCCGCGCAAAGGGGCTTTCCAGTGGCGGCTGAACTATCCCGATCCCTATGTGCCGCGCCATCTCACCAAGACGGTCGCCGGCCGCATCGACGCGCGCGGCCGCGAACTGGCGCCTCTGTCGCTGGATGACGTGCGCAAGGCGGCCGCCGAATTCCGCGGCCTCGGCGTCGAGGCGATCGCCGTCGGCCTGCTGTGGTCGGTGGTCAACCCGGCGCATGAGCTTGCCGTGCGCGAGATCCTGGACAAAGAGCTGCCGGGCATTCCGGTGACGCTCAGCCATGAGATCAACCCGATGCCGCGCGAATACAAGCGCATCATCGCGGCCGCGATCGACGCCTCGATCAATCCGATCGTGCGCACCTATATCGAGAAGCTGAAGACCGCGCTCGACGAGGAAGGTTTCGCGGGCGAGCTGCTGCTTGCCAATTGCGTCGGCGGCATGATGCCTTTGGCCGACATGATCCGGAAGCCGATCTACAGCGTCATGTCCGGCCCGACGCTGGCGCCGATGGCGGCGCTCGCGCTCTCCGACGAGCCTGACATCATCGTCGGCGACATGGGCGGCACGACCTTCGACGTCTCGGCGCTGCGCGACCACCAGATCATCGTCACGCCGGACAGCATGATCCATGACGATTCGCTCGGCATTCCCAAGGTCGACGTGCGCTCGGTCGGCGCCGGCGGCGGCTCGATCGCCTTTGTCGACGAAGGCGGCCTGCTGCAGGTCGGCCCGCGCAGCGCCGGCGCGCGGCCGGGGCCTGCCTGCTACGGTCAGGGCGGCACCGAGCCGACCGTGACCGATGCCAATGTCGTGCTGGGTATCGTCGATCCGGATTACTTCCTCGGCGGCAAGATGCAGCTGAAGCGCGAGCTGGCTGAGGCCGCGGTGGACAAGATCGCCGCGCGGCTCGGCGTGACGCGCGAGCAAGCCGCCTACGCGATCTACACCACCTCCAACCACAACATGGTGGCGGCGATCGAGGAGATCACCGTGCGCGAGGGCATCAATCCGCGCGACTCTTTCTTCGTCTGCGGCGGCGGAGCCACCGCCATCCACATCGCCGAGATGGCCGACATCCTCGGCCTGAAGCGCTATATGGTGCCGCGTTTCATGGCCGGCCTCAGCGCCTTCGGCGGCCTGATCTCCGACATCCGCTCGGAAGAGAGCGCGGTGCTGCTCACCTCCGATGCCGACTTCAACGTCGCCGGCGTCAACGACGCGCTGAAGCGGCTGAAGCAGGCCGGCGACAACTTCCTCGCCGAAGCCGGCGTGGCGCCTGAGAACCGCCAGTTCGAATTCTCCTTCCTCGGCCGCTACGAATACCAGTCCTTCGAGATCGAGGTGCCGTTCGAGGCAAAGGACGGAGTGGTGTCCGAGGGCGATCTGCCGGGTCTGGTCGAGGCCTTCCACAAGATGCACGAGCGCATCTATTCGATCCGCGCCGACAACGACGTCGTCGAGTTCACGGCGTGGAAGCTGCGCGCCATCGGCAAGCGCTCGGGCCAGGATATCTGGCAGAAGAACACGCTGCCCGATCAGAATGGCCCGATCGACCTGAAGGCCAGGCGCGGCATCTACCAGCAGGAAAGCGGGCGTGTCGAAACGGTTCCGGTCTACGAACTTGCGCAGCTGCGCGCCGGCGCGCAGCTTGCCGGCCCCTGCCTGGTCGAAGCCGAGACCTTCACCGCCTATCTCAAGGACCAGCATCAAGGGCAGATCGACCGCTACGGCAATCTCGTCGTCAACATCGCCTAGTTCAACAATCACGTGAGAGAACGACCCATGGACTCCATCAACAGGCTCGAGCTCGACGTCGCTGAACGCCGTGTCGACCCCTTCCTGATGTCGGTGCTGAAGAGCCGCTTCGAGGCGATCGTGCGCGAGATGACCCTGGTCGTCATGCGCGCCAGCCGCTCGGCGGTGATCAAGAATGCGCGCGACTTCTCCTGCGCCATCCTGACCTACGACCACAGGCTGGTTTCGGTCGAGGACGCGCTGCCGATCCATGTCATGTCGATGGACATGGCGACGCGGCCGCTGACGGATCTCTTCGACGACATTGCGCAAGGCGACATCTTCCTCAACAACTGTCCCTATACCGGCGGCACGCACCATGCCGACCTGATCATGGCGATGCCGGTGTTCTTCGAGGGCGAGCCGCTGTTCTGGGTCGTGGCGCTGTCGCACCACGCCGACACCGGCGCGCCGGTGCCGTCGACCTACCTGCCTTTCGCCAAGAACATCTTCGAGGAAGGCATGCATTTCCCCTGCGTGCGCGTCGCGCAGAACTACGAGGAGAAGAAGGACATCCTGCGCATCGGCACGATGCGCAACCGCGTGCCGGACATGTGGCTGGGCGACGTTCGCGCTCAGATCGGCGCCTGCCGCACCGGCGAAAGGCGTATCGGCGAATTGTTCGCGCGCTATGGCCGCGACACGATTCTCGGTTTCGTCGAGGACTGGTTCGACTACGGCGCGCGCTGCGCCAAGGCGGCGATCGCCAAGCTGCCGGCCGGCAGCTACAGCTACGAGACGCGCCATGACCCGGTGCCGGGCGTCGCCGACGAAGGCATCCCGGTCAAGGTGACGATCAATGTCTATCCGGAGAAGGGCGAGATAGTCGTCGACGTGCGCGACAACATCGACAACGTGCCGGGCGGCCTCAACCTGTCGGAGAACACCGCCACCGGCTCCTGCCGCATCGGCGTCTTCAACAATCTCGACGAAAGCATCCCGCACAATGAGGGCGCGAAGTCGCAGATCAAGGTGCTGCTGCGCGAGGGCAGCGCCATCGGCAAGCCGAAATATCCGGTCGGCACTTCGGTCGCCACGACCAACGTCAACGACCGGCTGATGATTGCCGGCAACTGCGTATTCTCGCGCATGGGCGCGCCTTACGGCCAGGCCGAGAGCGGCTCGCACCTGCCGGCAGGGGTCGGCGTCATCTCCGGTCAGGACCCGTTCAAGCACGGCAAGTCCTACGTCAACCAGGTCTTTGTCGGCTATGCCGGCGGCGGCGCCCGCCACGGCTTCGACGGCTGGCTGACCTATTGCGGCCCGGCCAATGCCGGTCTCATCCAGCTCGACTCGGTCGAGGTCGACGAGTCGATGTATCCGATCGTTATCGAGCGCCGTGGCGTGCTGCCCGGATCGCAGGGTTTCGGCGAGTTCGAGGGCGCGCCGGCGACCGGCGGCGTCTTCTATCCGCTCGACCACGACATGACGATCGTCTACGCGGCCGACGGCACCAGCTTCCCGCCGCGCGGCGTGCTGGGCGGCGGCGACGGCAAGGAGAGCGAGACGATCAAGCTCAGGGCCGGTGAGAAGATCGTGTTGCCGGCCTTCAGCGAAGAGACGATCGAGGATGGCGCCCGCATCGAGTTCACCGCCTGCGGCGGCGGCGGTTACGGCGATCCGCTGAAGCGCGATCCGAGGCGTGTCGCGGCGACCGTCAATCGCGGCTGGCTGAGCCGCGAGGATGCCGAGACGGTCTACAAGGTGGTTCTGGTCGAGGCCGACGAGCCTGGCCTGCTCCAGGTCGACGAAGCTCGTACAGCCGCCCTCAGAACGGTCTGACTCCGATAGGTGGAACAGGTCTGCGGTGGACCTCGAATTCCGGACTATTGGTTGGGAAAAGGGCGCCTAACGGGGGGTGTGCCATGCGTGACGACCGAGTTGTAGCTCGCAAGGGCCTGCCGCCGACCGACGCCGCTCTTCTGCTCTTGGCAGCGGCGATCTATGGCGGCATTTTTCCGGTCAACCGGCTGGCCGCCGAAACGCAATGGCCGCCCGTGGGCTTCGCCTTCGCGCAATCTCTTGCGGCAGGCGTGACACTGGTCCTGGCGGCCGCCGTCACCGGCGGTCGGTTTGCCCTTACCGCCGGACAGGTGCGTACGTACCTGATCTTGGGTGGCCTGGTGGTTGGCCTGCCGATCGGCATCCTGGTTTCAGCGGCTCCGCATGTCGACGCCTCGGTGCTGACCCTGGTGCTCTGCCTTTCTCCCATATTCACCCTCTGCATCGGCGCGCTGGCGGGCCTCGATCGCTTCGATTGGCGCACTCTCGCCGGAATGCTGCTCGGCGTGGCCGGCGTGGCTGTCCTCGCGCTGCCCGACGCTGGCGTTGTCGGCTCCGACGGCGTCGTCTGGTTTCTGGTGGCGCTCCTTGCGCCGGTCATGTTCGCTGCCGCCAACAACTGCGCCAAATGGCTGCGTCCCGAAGGCGCGTCCTCCGCGGTAATGGCGGCCGGAACGTTGCTGGGAGCGGCCGTGGTTGCCGGCGTCGTCATGCTTGCGCTCGGCGGTGCAGCGTTGCCTTCCGAGTGGACCGGCAGGACCGCGACGCCGCTCGTTCTCGCGACGGCGATCAATGCCATCTTCTTCGTCCTGTTCTTCGAGCTGGTCGCCCGGATGGGGCCGACGCGTTTTTCGATCTTCAATTATCTGGCCGTGGCCGCCGGCATCCTCTGGAGCCTGGCCGTCTTCGACGAACGACCGGCCGCGTCGTTCTGGCTGGCCCTGGTCCTGATGCTCGCAGCCATGTACCTGGTGCTGTCGCGCAAGCCCGACTGACCGTGTGATGACCGCTGCCGGGCAACGACCTTTCACATGATGCCGAAGGTCTTGTAGGCATCGACCGCGCTCATGCCTTCGCGGATCGCCTTGGCGACGAGCTTCTCGCCGCGGACTTTTTCGAGCGCCAGCCGCACCACCTCTTCTTCCGCCTGGCGTGGGATGACGAGTACGCCTTCCTTGTCGCCGAAGAGGAGCGTTCCCGGCTCTATGCGCACGCCGCCGATCTCGAGCGCGCAGCGATAGTCTATAACCTTGCCGCGCAAGCCCTGGTCTTGCGCGTAGTAGCCGGTGCAGAAGCAGGGAAATCCCAGCGCCTTGATGCCGTCGGTGTCGCGGGCGAAACCGTCGACCAGCGCGCCATGCGCGCCGAGGATCTTGGCACGTGTCGACATGAGCTCGCCCCACAGCGCGTAGCGGGGCGAGGCGCCGCTGGCGACGTAGATTTCGCCTGGTTTCAGATCGTCCAGCGCCTCGAACATCAGCCCGAACGGCTTGCTCATGAGCGGATTGTGCGTCGCCTCCCCGGAGGGAAAAATATCGGTCTCGAGCACGGGCATGGCCCGGCCGAGCAATCGCGTCTTCTCGTCGACGGGTTTGAACACCGGCGGCAGGAACTGATGCTGCAGCCCCAGCGTATCCATCACATCGCCGACCACGGCGACGAAGAGCTCTTCCTCGAACAGGCGGTACATTCCGGCATCGTCGGCATAGAGACGTGTCGATCTGGTCATCAGGCTTGCATCCGGATGTTGGTGGATTGAACGGTCCGCGAAGGTCCCAGCGCCTCGGCGTTCTGCACCAGCGCGCGCATATAGCCGAGCGCGAAGGCCTTCCCCGCATGCCAGGGCGCGTCGCAGGACATTTCCGGTGTGTGGTCGGGGATGATGACGCCGTCATAGTTTTCGTCGCGCAGGATGCGGACGATTTCGGCCATGTCGATGTCGCCGTCGTCGACGAAGGTTTCGTGGTAGTTCGGCACCTTGCCGCGCACGTTGCGGAAATGGATGTAGCCGATGCGCTTGCGTCGGGCGAAGCGCCGGACATGCCCGTAAATCTCGTCGGCGCCCGGCATTTCCTGCAGCGAGCCGAGGCACAGCTCCAGTCCGTTGGACGGCGAATCCACGATGTCCATCAGCCGGTCGTATTTCTCCGGACGGTTGACCAGTCGCGCCGCGCCCCGCAAAGCCTCGGCCGGCGGATCGTCCGGATGGGCGGCGAGCACCACGCCGGCTTCCTCAGCCACGGGAACGACGTCGCGCAGGAAGGCGCCGAGCCGCTGCCAAAGCTCATCGCTGCTCACCCTCACCGGCGCTGCGCCCGGCCGGCCGGCGCGGTAGCGCATGTTCCAGACCACGCCATCGGGCAGGGGCAGATGGGGATCGATCGCCGCAAGGTCGAGCCCCACCGACATCGCACCGCCGCGCGCGAAGGGTCCACGCGACCAACCCCAGACCCCGGCGATGGAGAAGTTGTAGCCGATGCAAGGGATGCCGGCGCGCCCGGCATCGCGGATGAGCCGTTTCAATCCCTCAATCTGCTTCGCCCGATCGGGACCGTCGAGCAAGATATCGGACCAGAAGCGGGGCGAGAAATTCTCGATCGCTGCGATTTCCAGGCCGTTGTCGCGCACTGTCTTCACCAGGCCGGCGAAGTCCTCATAGTTCCATAGCTCATCTGTGGAGCAGTCGCCCCAGCCCTCCGTCTCGCTGCCGGCCGACAGCGAAGGATCGCGCCCGCGAAAGTAGTTGGTGAGGTGGGCGACGATGTGCGTGGCGCCTGCCTGACGGGCAAAGCGGAAATTGTCTGATGTCAACGATTCCCGGTAAAGGCCAAGACCGATCTTCATGGTCACTTCACGCCGATGCCGGCGGTCAGGCCGCCATCGATCTTGTAGTCGGCGCCGGTGCAGAAGCCGGCCTTCGACGAGCACAGAAAGGCGATGAGCTCGGCCACTTCCTCGGGTTCGCCGATGCGGCCGAGCGGATGGGCCGCGCCGAAGCGCTTGTAAGCCTCCTCGACATCGGCGTCGCTGCCGTTGTCGCCGCGCGCGGCCTTTTCCAGGATCGGTGTGCGGATCGAGCCCGGGCTGACCGAATTGACCCGGATGCCGGCCGCCGCATAGTCGAGCGCCAGCGAGCGTGTCAGCGTGTGGATCGCGCCTTTGGTGGTGGCATAGGCGGCGACGTTCTGCTGGCAGGCGAAACCCTGCACCGAGGCGACATTGACGATCGTGCCGCCGCCGCGCTTGACCATTTCCGGGATGCCGAAATGCGCGGTCAGGTAGATCGAGCCGACATTGACGGTCATCGCCTTGTTCCAGGTTTCCCAGTCGGTCGTCGTCGCGGTCCCATAGGGATGGACCGCCGCCGAATTGACGATCACATCGAGGCCGCCGAAACGCTCGACGCCGGCTGCGACGGCATCGCGGACCTGCTCCGGCACGGAGACGTCGGTGTCCACGATCAGCGCTCCGGCCCCGGAGCTTTCCAACTCCGCCCGCATCGCGGCATTGGCCGCGCGGTCGATACCGCAGGCGACGATCGCGGCGCCGCCGGCGGCGAGGCGCCTGGCGGTCGCGAGGCCGATCCCGGTCGTTCCGGTCACCAGCGCGACCTTGCCTTCAAAATCCTTCATAGCTGAAACTCCTTGGTCACGTCTCGGAAGCCGGTTCTTCCGGCAGGAAGCGCAAGGCGAAATCGAGATGGCGGCTCATCAAATAGGCGTAAGCCAGCCTGTCGCGGGCGCGCAGCGCAGCGATGATCTCGCCATGCGCGGCACGGGTGTCGGCCAGCACCGGGCGCATTTCCTTGCCGATGGTCATGATCCGCAGGATCACCGGGGACAGGAAGGAATACATGTCCGTCAGCATGCGATTGTCCGCCAGGCCGATCAGCGCCATGTGGAAATTGAAGTCGTTTTCGGCGGCTTCCTCGATCGAGCGGCTGTCGACGATCCTGGCGTTGATTTCGTCGAGCGCCTCGATCTGCTCGCTTGTGGCGTTAAGCACGATGTGGTCGCCGATGCCGACCTCGATGATGCGCCTGAAACCCTGGATGTCGGCGAAGGACGAGCGCGAGACATCCATATGCGCTGCAAAGAAATTCTGGATGGCGATGCTCTGTCCGTTGGCGAGCACCGCGCCGACACGCGGCTTGGGCTCGATCAGCCCGTAGGTGCGGATGGTGCGCAGCGCCTCGCGCACGGTATTGCGGCTGGCGCCGGTGATTTCGCTGAGCTCACGCTCCGTCGGCAGCACGTCGCCGACATTCAATTGCCGCGCGCGGATGAGGTCCAGGATCCGTCCGGCGGCGGTGTCGACCGCGGAGCCGCCGCCGGCGCGGCGGGCGGCGACATTGTCGCGCACGGCTTGGGGGTTTTCCGGCATCGATCCTCCTAATTGTTGGACCAGAATATCGTATGGTTTGAGGAAAACAACCGGTTTGAACTTGGACTTGGTAATTTTCCCCGGGATGAACCTGGCGCGCAACCACTCACAAGTGTCAAATTTTAATTTGACTCTCATTGTGGTCCAACAATAAGTTGCCGACCTCTCACGAAGGAAGGCGGCAAATGGAACAAACCTGGCGCTGGTACGGTCCCGACGATCCGGTGACCCTCGATCACGTCAAGCAGGCGGGCGCGACCGGCGTGGTTTCGGCCCTGCACGACATCTATGACGGCCGCGTCTGGCCGCTGGAGAACATCCTGGAGCGCAAGCGCATCATCGAGGCGGCGGGGCTGACCTGGTCGGTGGTCGAGAGCATTCCGGTCCACAACTCGATCAAGATCGGCTCGCCGGAGCGGCTCCGCTATGTCGGCTTCTACAAGGATACGATCCGGGCGCTGGCGAAGGCCGGCATCGCGACGATCTGCTACAACTTCATGCCCGTGGTCGACTGGACGCGGACGGATCTGGCCTATCGCTTGCCGACGACAGGTTATGCGCTGCGCTTCGATGCGATCGATTTCGCCGCTTACGACCTGTTTGTGCTGAAGCGCCGGAATGCCGAAGCCAGCTACACGCCCGCCCGCATCGCCGAAGCGGAAGCGCGGCTGAAGGAACTTGACGATGAGAAGATCGACAGGATCGAGCGCAATCTCATCGCCGGCCTGCCCGCAACCGAGCGCGCCTACAACCGCGACAGTTTTCGCGAGGCCTTGGCTGACTATGATGCGATCGGGCCGAAGGAATTGCGCGACAATCTCGCCTGGTTCCTGCGCGAGATCATTCCGGTGGCCGAGCAGGAAGGGGTGCGCATGTGCATCCATCCCGACGACCCGCCATTCTCGCTCTACGGCCTGCCGCGCATCGTCTCGACCGCCGAGGATGCGCGCTTCATCCTCAATGCCGTCGATAGCCCGGCCAACGGCTTGACCTTCTGCACCGGCTCCTACGGCACGCGCGCCGACAACGACATCGTCGCCATGGTCAAGGAGTTCGCCAGCCGCATCCATTTCGTCCATCTGCGCAACGTCACCATCGAGGATGACGGCTCTTTCCATGAGGCCGAGCATCTCGAGGGCGGCACCGACATGGCGCATGTCATCCTCGCCCTGATGCAGGAGGAGGCGCGTCGCCGCAAGGAAGGCCGCGCCGACTGGCGCATTCCGATGCGGCCGGACCACGGGCACCTGCTCGCCGACGACATCGGCAAGACCAGGATCAATCCCGGCTACTCGCTGATCGGCCGGCTCAAGGGCCTCGCCGAATTGCGCGGCATCATGCGGGCCGTCGAGCGGTTCGGGCTGGCTTGAAGTGGTTTGCGTATGTAAAAACTATTTGCTCAGGTAAAAATACCTGCTAGTGGTTTGCGGACCGGGCACGTGGCCCGGTTCCAGGGAGGAATTGCCGGATATGACAAGACTGCGCGGTCTTGCGTGGGATCATCGACGTTGCTGGGGTCCGCTGGACGCCAGCGTCGCGCCGTATTGCGCCGCCAATCCCGGTCTGGAGATCGAATGGGACCGCCGCAGCCTCTATGAATTCGGCGAGGGCGCGCTAGGCCCGGTGCTCGGCGAATACGACCTGGTGGTGTTCGACCATCCCTTCATCGGTGACATCGCGCAGGACGAGCTGATGGTGCCGTTCGACGGCTTTCTGTCGGCGGAGCAGGTCCGTTTCTTCGAACAGGACTCCGTCGGTCCGTCCTGGCGGTCCTACGAAAAGAACGGACGCCAATGGGCGCTGCCGATCGACGCCGCCTGCCACGTCGCTTCGTATCGTCCGGATCTTCTGGAGCGCTACGGACCGGTGCCACGCACGCATGAAGAAGTCGTCGAGCTCGGCCGCCGCGCATGTAAGGACGGCAAATGGCTCGGCCTGCCTTTCGTGCCGACGGATGCGATGTGCCTGCTTTTGACGCTCGGACATCCGCAGGAACATGGCGACCAGTTCATCGCGACCGATATGGTCGACCATGCCATCGGGCAGCTGCGCGAACTGGCGGCGCTGTCGCATCCGAACTCGTCCAAATGGAATCCGATCCGCTGCTACGACCACATGGTCGCGCATGACGATGTCGTCTATGTGCCGTTCGCCTTCGGCTATGTGAACTACGCCGCGAAAACCGACAGGCCGTATCTGCGCTTCGCCGACGTGCCGACCGCGCGATCGGCCGGCGCACTACTCGGCGGCGCCGGCATCGGCGTCAGCGCCCAGTCGATGCACAAGCAGGCGGCGATCGACTACGCGCTTTTCCTATGCTCGCCCGACTATCAGCGCGGCGACTATGTGAGGTCGGGCGGACAGCCGGGATCGCTGGCCGCCTGGAAGGATGCCGAGGTCAATCGCCTCTCCGGCGATTTCTTCGCCTCGACGCTGCGCACGATCAGCTCGTCCTATCTGCGCCCGACGCATCCGGGCTTCATCGCCTTCTTCCGCGAATGCGCGCCGCGCGCGGCCGCCGCCATTGCTGGCGACATCTCGGTTGCGGAACTCGCCGATCACGTCAACCGCCTCTATCGCGAAACCAGGCAACCGGAACGGAGCGTCGCGTGATGGCTGCCGGTATTGCCGAAACGCTCGAGGAAAGCGAAAGCGGCCGCAACGGATATCGCGTGCCGGCGGTGGAGAAGGCGCTCGACGTGCTGGAGTTCATGGCTGCAAGCGCCGAAGCGATGACCCAGACCGAGATCGCCACCGGCCTCGGCAGGTCCATCCACGAGATCTACCGCATCCTGCTCTTACTGGAGAAGCGCGGCTACCTGTTCCGCACGCAATCGGACCGCTTCCGGCTGTCGCTGAAGTTGTTCGAGCTGGCGCATATGCATCCGCCGGTGAACAGGCTGGTCGAATGCGCGCTGCCGGTGATGCGCGAATTGACCGCCAATGCCGACCAGAGCTGTCACCTCGTGGTGCGCGAGGGACAGAACGCCCTGGTGGTGCTGCAGATCGATTCGCCGCTGCCGATGCGCTACTCGGTTGCGCTCGGATCGCATTTCCCGATCCTCGAAACCAGTTCCGGCGCGGTGCTGCTCGCCCATTCGAACCGGGCGGAGCGCGACCGCATCGTCGAGCGGATCGTCGCTGCCGGCGAAGGGCAGGGGACGCGCGAGGAAATCGAGGCGCGGCTGAACGAGGTGGCCAGGCTCGGCTACGAGATGCGCGCGTCGTTGGCCGTCGAGGGCTGCACCAACATCTCCATGCCCGTGCGCGACCATGTCGGCGCCGTCATCGCCGCGCTCACGGTCCCGCTGCTGCCTCAGAAGGCGGCGCGCTTCGACCGTCAAACCGTCTTCGAACGAACCCGGACCGCCGCCGAGAAGATATCGGCCGCGCTCGGTTGGGGCGAAGCCAACAGCTCTTCACGTGCCGACCCGGAACGGCGGGACTACCCGTTCAGCGACTGAGATAAACGAAAAACCTGGGAGAGAAAAATGCACTGGTCCAAATCAATCCTGCTCGCATCCGCGGCCATGCTGGCCATAGGCGCGGCGGCGGCGCGCGCCGAGAACATGCCCAAGCACATCGGCTACGTCACCAATTACGCCACGCATGAGTGGTACCAGAACGTCATCAAGGGCATGAAGGCGCACGGCAAGGAACTCGGGATCGACGTCGAGGTGCAGGACGCCAATCTCGACATAGCTAAGCAGGTCGCCGCTGCCGAAGACTTCATCGCCAAGGGCGTCGACGTGCTCATCATCACCCCGGTGAATGAGGAAGGCGTGGTGCCGCTGCTGCGTCAGGCCAAGGCCGCCAACATCCCGGTGGTGCTCGAGGGCAACCCGGTCAAGGGCATGACCACGATGGTCGCCATTTGCGACTACGACACCGGCTACTTCTCCGGCGTCGAGGCCGGAAAATATGCCAAGGAAAAGCTCGGCGGCGTCGCCAAGGTGATGAATGTCGGCCTGCCGCTGCTGTCGGCGACGGTGCTGCGCTCGCACGGCTTCATGGATGGGCTTAAGACCGTCATCCCCGATGCTGTGATGGTGCATGACCTCGACGGCGGCGGCAATCCGGACCGCGCTCTGGAAGTCTCCTCGGCAGCGCTCGCCAAGAATTCCGACATCAACATCATCTACGGTGTCAACGATTCTTCGTCGCTGGGCGGTCTGCAGGCATGGAAGGCCGCCGGAAAGTCGCAGGACGGCCTGCTGACGGTCGGCACCGGCGGCGAAGGGCTCGCCTTCATCAACGCCATGCAGAACGAGCCGTCCTACCGCATCGAGGCCGCCATGTTCCCGGAGAAGGAAGGCTTCACCACCATCGACGCGGCGGTCAAGCTTTTCAACGGAGAGCAGGTGCCGGAGCACATCGTCAGCCCGACCGCGCCGATGACTGGCGACGACTGGAAGAAATACTATGACTATGACGGCAAGACCCGCACCATCAAATGGGACGCCGTCAATGCGCTGCAGCCGCCGGCAAAGTGCATGAAGACCTCGGCCGACCTGAAGAAATAGGTCGATCGACACGGCCCTTCCCGCGTCGCGGGAAGGGCTGCCTGCCAGTCGCCGATGGCCGGCAAGGACATGGGCGCCGGTGCCTGACCTTAGAGCCGGATGATTTCAGGTCTGTTCGACCTGAAATCTGAATCCGTCTCTAAATCCGAGAGATAGAGCATGATGTCGTCCGAAACCGCCTCACACTTTTCGGCATCATGCTCTAGCGACGGGAACGGACTGACATGAGCGAGCTTACTCACGCTTCCGCGCAGAAGCGTCCTATCGGCGGCCAGCTTCTCGGCAGCAGCCAGTTGGTGCTGGGCGCCATCCTGGCGGTGCTTTGCATCGCCATCTCGATCGCGGCGCCGCAGTTCTATTCGGAAGCCAACATCATCGCCATCCTGCGCCAATGCGCGCTGGTGCTGATCGTCGCCTCGGGCATGACCATGCTCATCATCACGGCGGAAGTCGACCTGTCGGTCGGCGCATCGCTCGCCTTTGTCGGCTGCATCGGCATGGCGGTGCTCAATTCCACGCACAGCCTCGCGCTCGGCATGCTGGCAGCGCTTGCCTTCGCCGGGGGAGTCGGTCTGTTCAACGGGCTTGTCGTCACCAAGCTCAGGGTGAACTCGCTGATCGCCACCATCGGCACCATGATGATGCTGCAGGGCGGCGTCTATCTGTTCACGCGCGAAGCCGTGCAGAACCACAACCAACTGGCAAGCTTCACCGATCTCGGCGCCGGCTATGTCGGCGCGGTACCCGTACCCGTCATCATCGCCGCGCTGATCTTCGTCGTCGCCTATGTGACGCTGCGCTTCACCACGCTCGGTCGCTATCTCTACGCGGTCGGCGCCAATGAAAGGGCGGTGCGCCTGTCCGGCCTGCGTTCGGAACGGCTGAAGCTGCTTGCTTTCGTCGTCACCGGCCTCGCCGTCGGCGTCGCCGGCATGATCCTGTCGTCATTGATGAATGCCGGCCAGCCGACCGCTGGGCGCGGCTTCGAGCTGACGGTGATCGCCGCCGTCATCCTTGGCGGCACCAGCCTGCTCGGCGGCCGTGGCTCGCTGTTCGGCACGCTGCTCGGCGTGCTGGTGCTCAAGGTGATCGACAACGGCATCATCATCCTCGGCTGGAACCAGGACTTGCAGATGGTGGTACCGGGAATCGTCATCATCCTGGCGACCTATCTCGACATCATCCGGAACAAAGCCAATGTCCGTTGATTTCCTTCATCCCGGCGAAGGCGCGCCGATCGACACGAATGTGTCGGCGCTGGAGATGCGCGGCATCGGCAAGCGCTTCCCGGGCGTGGTGGCCCTGGACAATGTCGACTTCACCCTGGAGCCCGGCAAGATCCACGCCCTGATGGGCGAGAACGGCGCCGGCAAGTCGACGCTGATCAAGATCATGGCCGGCGTCTACGGCAAGGACGCCGGCACCATCCGCATGCGCGGGCGGGAGGTCGACATCAAATCGCCGCGCGACAGCCTGAAGGAAGGCATCAAGGTCGTGTTCCAGGAGATCGCGCTGATCTCCGAATTCACCGTCGCGGAAAACATCTTCCTCGAAGGCTATCCGACCGGCAGGACCGGCTCGATCGACTGGAAGAAGATCCGCGCCGACTCGGCGGCACTCTTCAACCGCATCGGCTTCGACGTCGATCCAGCGGCGCGGACGGGATCGCTGCCGGTCAGCCAGCAGCAGATGGTCGAGATCGCCCGCGCGCTCGCCCACGAGGCGCGCGTGGTGGTTATGGACGAACCGACGTCCTCGCTGACGCCGAACGAAGTTGCGCTGCTGTTCACCGTCATCCGCCGCCTGGCGGCGCTCGGCATTGCCGTGGTCTATGTCAGCCACAAGCTCGACGAGGTGTTCGAGATCGCGGACACGGTGACGGTGCTGCGCGATGGACGCCACATCTCGACCAAGCCGATCGGCGAGCACACCAACGACACGCTGATCCAGGACATGATCGGCCGCCGGATCGACAACCTCTTTCCGCGCCAGCGCGGCGCGGCGGGCAGCAAGGTGGCACTGTCGGTTGAAAACCTCAGCACGGCCAAGAAGCTCATCGACGTGTCCTTCGAGGCACGCGCCGGCGAGGTGCTCGGCTTCTTCGGTTTGATGGGCGCCGGCCGCACCGAGCTCGCCAAGGCGATCGTCGGCTACGACCCGATCACCTCTGGCATCATCACGGTCGACGGTCAGCGCCTTGCGCCGCACGACACGCGCACCGGGGTGCGGCTCGGCATAGGCCTGCTCACCGAGGACCGCAAAAGCGAGGGCCTGATGGGCGAGCTGCCCGTGTACCAGAATGCCAGCCTCGCCTCGCTCGGCGCGTTCGCCCGATTGGGTTTCGTCGACAAGGCGAAGGAACACCAGGCGGTGCAGGACTATGTCGACCGCTTCCGCATCAAGACCCCCAGCCTGTTCCAGCAGATCAAGAACCTCTCGGGCGGCAACCAGCAGAAGGTGCTGATCTCGCGCTGGCTGATGCGCGGCCTGAAGGTCATCGTCGTCGACGAGCCGACACGCGGCATCGATGTCGGCGCCAAGTCGGAAATCTTCGCGCTGATCGACCGGCTCGCCGGCGAGGGCTTGGCGGTGGTCATGATGACGTCGGAGATGCCGGAACTGCTCGGCCTCGCCGATCGGATCGCGGTGATGTGCGAGGGCCGCCTGACCGCGCTGATGCCACGCGAGGAAGCCACGCAGGAGAAGATCCTCAATGCGGCGATCGGATAGAACCATGGCGCATCGCCTCGGCATTCCTTGCGATAAGCGCCATTCCCTCGGAGGAGGCAAGCGATGAGCCTTGCAAGCACGGCTTCCGCGAAAGACCAGCCATCCCTGCTGGCGCGGCTCTTTGCCCGGCAGGAACTGGCGTTGCTCGTCTGCCTCGTCCTGGTGCTGGCGTTCTTTTCCGCAACGGTCGAGAATTTCTTCTCCGTGCGCAACATGACCAACGTGCTGGGGCAGGCCTCGCTGGCGCTCACCGCCGGCATCGGCTGCGCCATCGTCTTCATTTCCGGCGAGGTCGACATTTCGATCGGCTCGCTGCTGGCGACCATCGCGCTGCCGCTGATCATCATCATGAACGACACCAATTCGCTGCTGCTCGGCGTCGGCGGCGCGCTGCTGTTCGGCCTGATCATCGGTGTGGTGAACGGTTATCTCGTCGCCTATGCCGGCATCAACTCGCTGATTGTGACGCTGGGCACCATGTTCATCATGCGCGGCGGCGTCTATCTCTATACCGGCCAGCGCGCGATCCCCGACGATGCCAGCCTCGACTCCTTCATCGCGCTCTCCGACGGGCGCCTGTTCAACATCATCCCGTATTCGGCGGTGATCGCCATCGTGCTCCTCGTCGCCTTCGGCTACATGATGCAGCACAGGCCTTTCGGACGGCAGATCTATGCCGTCGGCGGTAATCAGGAAGTGGCGCGGCTCGCCGGCTACGACGTGCGGCGCGTCAAGTTCATCTGCTTCATCATCAGCGCACTGCTGGCGACCGTCGCGGGCATCATCCTGGCGGCGCGTGTCGGCTCGGCGCAGCACACGGCGGGGCTCAATTTCGAATTCCAGGTCGTCGCCGCGACGGTGCTCGGCGGCGTGAGCCTTGCCGGCGGCATCGGCAGCCTGACAGGCATGGCGCTGGGCGTGCTCATCCTGCAGTTCTTGTCCAACGGCCTGCGCGGTCTCGGCCTGCCGACCGAATGGCAGCTCGTCATCACCGGCATGATCATCATTGCCGCGGTCGCCTTCGACGAAGCGAAGCGCCGGCGCGCGAATGGAGGCTGATATGGCTCGTCTTGCAGGAAAAACCGCCGTCATCACCGGTGCGGCCGACGGCATCGGCCACGCGATCGCCGAGGCGATGGCCCGGGAAGGGGCGCATGTGTTCCTCGGCGACATCGCCGACGACGCAGGCGAGACGTTCGCGGCAGCGCTACGCGCAGCTGGCTGCCGTGCCGACTACGTCCATTGCGACGTCTCCCAGGAAGCCGACATCGCCGGCCTGATCGACAGCGCGGTGAACAAGACCGGACATCTCGACATCCTGGTCAACAACGCCGCGATCGCGATAGGCGGCATGCCGGTGCACGAGATGACTGACGAGCAATGGCACCGGCTGATCGCGGTCAACCTGACCAGCGTGTTCCGCGGCTGCAAATACGCATTGCCGCACATGATCGCGCAGAAGTCCGGCTCGATCATCAACATGGCCTCGGCGCAGGGCCATATCGGCCTCGACGGCTGGACCGCCTATGCCGGTGCCAAGGGCGCGGTGATGGCGATGACGCGCCAGATGGCGGTCGAGTTCGGCCCGCTGAACATCCGCGTCAACTCGATCTCGCCGGGCACCATCAACACACCGATGAACGACAGGCTGATCAAGGAAATCGGCGGCAGCCTCGCCAAGGCGTGGGTCAAGATGCATCCGCTTGGCCGCATCGGCGAGCCTTCGGAGGTGGCCGAGGCCGCCGTCTATCTGGCTTCCGATGCGGCCGGCTTCACCACCGGCACCGACCTGCGCGTCGATGGCGGACTGACGGCGGCGCCCCGCTACGTTCCCGAACTGCTTTGAAACGAAACGAGACATGAAATGAACAAGGCCCTCGAAGGCGTCCGCATCCTCGACTTCAGCCATCTGCTGCAGGGGCCGTTCGCCACGCAGTTGCTCGGCGACATGGGCGCCGACGTCATCAAGATCGAGCGCGCGGGCGCCGGCGACATGTTCCGCGGCATGACCTTCTTCGCCAAATGGGTGGGCGGCTCCGAGAGCCCGAACTTCCTCGCCTGGAACCGCAACAAGCGCTCGATCGCGCTCAACCTGAAGAGCCGCAAGGTGCATGCCATCATCATGGAGATGGCCCGAACTGCCGACGTGGTGGTGCAGAATTTCCGTCCCGGCGTGCTGGCCAAGCTCGGCTACGGCTACGAGGATTTCAAGGCCGTCAATCCGCGCATCATCTACTGCTCCGGTTCCGGCTATGGCGAGGAGGGGCCTTACGTCGAGCGTCCGGGGCAGGACATGCTCATCCAAGGGCTGGCCGGGCTGATCGCCAATACGGGCCGCGGCGACCAGGCACCGGTTCCCGCCGGCGCCGGCCTCGCCGACCAGATCGGCGCCATGAACATGGTCTACGGCATCCTGTCGGCGCTCTATTATCGCGAGAAGACCGGCAAGGGTCAGAAGATCGAGGTCAATCTGCTGGCCGGGCTGCTGGCGCATCTCAACCAGGAATATGTCGCCGTGCTCAATCTCGGCGAGGATTTCGTGCGGCCCAATTCCGGCATCGGCCATCCCGGCATGCAGGCGCCGTTCGGTATCTACGAGACGAAGGACGGCGGCTACGTGTCGATCGCCATGAGCCCGTTCAAGACGCTTTACGAGGTTCTGGAAGCGCCGCAGCTCGCCGCCTATGACGATTTGAAAACCTTGTTCGACAAGCGCGACGAGGTGTTCGAGAAGGTCAATGCCGAGACCAGGAAATTCGCCACGCAGGATCTGCTGGCGCGGCTTCTCAAAGCCGACATCTGGTGCGCGGAGGTGAAGGACATCCGCCGCGCGGCGGAGGATCCGCAGGTCACGCATATGGGCATGATCACCAGCTACGAGCATCCGCGCGGCGGCAAGGTGAGGGTGGTGGCGCCCGCCGTCAAGATGAGCGAGACGCCCGCGACCATCGAGCGGCCGGCGCCGCTGGTCGGTCAGCATGGCCGCGAAATCCTGGCCGAGTTCGGCCTGTCGAAGGACGAGATCGCAGCGCTCGAGGCGTCCGGCGACATGACCGTGGACGCCGCCTGATGATGGGCGCCTACGAGACACTCACGGTCGAGATCCAAGGTCGCGTCGCGGTGGTCACCTTCCGGCGCGCCGATCAGCTCAACGCCATGAACCGGCAGATGCAAGGCGAGATCACGGAGGCGTTCGAGGCGCTGTCGGGCGACGAAAATGTCGGTGCGATCGTGGTGACCGGCGAGGGGCGCGGCTTCATGGCCGGCGCCGACATCAAGGAATATGCCGCGCAGACCTCGGCCGAGTTCGACACGTTCCAGGCCGCCGGCACGCGCATGTACGCGGCGATCGAGGACAACCGAAAGCCGGTGATTGCGGCGGTCAACGGCTTCGCGCTGGGCGGCGGCATGGAGCTGGTGCTGTGCTGCGACATCGTGATCGCCAACCAGTATGCCAAGCTCGGCCTGCCCGAGATCAAGCTCGGACTGATCCCCGGCGGTGGCGGCACGCAGCGCAGCGTCGCCAAGCTCGGGCGCAACCGCGCCAATCTTCTGCTGATGACCGGCGCCATCGTGCCGGCGTCCGAATTCGTCGATGCCGGCCTGGTCAACGAGATCGTCGATGTCGAAAGGCTGATGCCGCGCGCACTCGAACTGGCCGCGATGATCGCCGCCGAGCCAGCCGCCGCGATCGAAGGCCTGAAGGCCCTGACGGCGCATGCCGTGTCGGGCGGTCTGGCGGATGGCCTCGCCATGGAGCGCAACATACTGGGCGGCCTTTATCGCAGCGAGACCGGCCAACGGCGCGTCAAGGAGTTCGCCGAGAGGAGCGCGGTGAAGAAGGCCGGCTCATGAGGGACGACGACTATCGTGGCCTCGGCTGGGCGCATGGCGCGCTGACCGTGCAGCGGCTCGGCGCGATGCTCGCGCCGGTCACGTTTGTGCTTTCCGACGGCCGGCAGGTCTCGCCGATGCATGTCGCACCCTGGGCAAACGAACCGGAATCGGAAGCGCTACCGGGCATTCTGCGCAAGCTGCGCGGCGAATGGCCCTGCGTGCCCTTCGGCTATTCGGTGCCTGCCGAAGGATGGCCCGAGAGCTGGGCGCGCGTCATGCGGCCGCCGGCTCCGGACGAGGAAGTCCACGGCCACAGCTCCAATCATGACTGGGCCTGGCGCGCCAGTGGGAGCGGATCGCTGTCGCTGGCGCTTGCCTATCCCAACGCAAGCCCGGTCGAGCGTGTCGAACGGACGATAAGGCCCGATCCGTCGGCGCCGGCAATCGACATTGAGTTCCGGATATTCGTCCGCCGCGCCTGCCGCCTGCCGATCGGTCTGCACCCGGTGTTCCGGCTGCCGTTCGAGACGGGCGCCGCCACACTCGAGCTTGATGGCTTCGACGAAGGCCGCACCTATCCACACGATGTCGAACCCGGCGGTTCACTGTTTGCCGGGAACAAGACCTTCTTCGAGCTGATATCGGTGCCGGCGCGCACCGGGGGCACGATCGACGCCTCCCGTTTGCCCCTGGCTGCGGCCACGGAGGAGTTGCTGCAGATCGAGGGCGTCGACGGTACCGCGGCGCTCGTCAACCATGAGGACGGATACCGGGTGCAGCTATCCTGGCAGAAGGAGCATTTCCCGAGCCTCCTGCTCTGGTATTCCAATCGCGGACGCAAGGCGGCGCCCTGGAACGGGCGTCATGTCGCGATCGGCATCGAGCCGATCTGCTCGCCTTTCGGGCTCGGCCCGGCGACCGCGCTCGCCGACAATCCGATCGCGCAATCCGGCATCGCGACGGCGCTGGAATTCTCGCCCGGGAAACCGTTCGTGACCCGCTACCGCATCGAGGCATCGGCGCTGTGACAGATCACAGGTCAGTTTCCCTGGTCAAGCCGAACCGGCCCCGCTTCACCGATATCGAGGGGCTGGCGGCGATGGTCCGCGACGGCGACGCTTTCGGCGTCGGCGGTCACCACTTCGCCCGGCTGCCGATCGCGTTGCTGCGCGCGATCGCCGGGTCCGGCGTGAAAGATTTGCGCTATGTCTCGTGGGCCGGCGGCCTGCCGCTCGAACTGCTGCTCGGGGCGGGCGCGGTGGCGGAAATCGAGCTGTGCTTTTCCAGCCTGGATATCCTCGGGCTGCCGCCGAGGTTTCGCGCGGCGGCGGAGAACGGCACGATCCCTGTCCGTGATTGGACGGCACTGGCCATGATCCAGGCGCTGCGGGCAGCGCAGCAGAACCTGCCGTCGATGCCGTTCCAGCTTCCTGAAGGATCGGACATGCTGGCGCGCATGCCGACTGCGGCCGCCAGGCCCGATCCGCTGGCCGGGACCGATACGGGGTTCGTCCCGCCGCTCAGGCTCGACACCTTCATCGTCCACGCCCAGCGCGCCGACGAAAGCGGCAATGTCGAGATCATCGGACCGCGGGCGCTGGACTTCGCGATGGCGGGCGCGGCGCGGAAAGTGCTGGTCACGGTCGAGGAGATCGTGCCGGTCGGCGCGTTGCGGCGGGACGGCCGCCAGAGCGTGCTTACCCGCAACCAGGTTTCGGCGATAGCGCTGGCACCGGGTGGCGCCTACCCGGCCTCATGCCTGCCGTTCTACGTCACGGATTATCAGGCATTGTCGGAGGCGTTCGCGACGAAGGACGCGGCGTTGTGGGACAAGCTAAGCCTGCCTTCGGGCGGCCTGCCGGAACGGCTCAAGAAGGCGGCCAAAGTCAGCGCCGGGACCGTCCTCGCGATGCCTGCATTGGTGCAGGGCGAGCGGGAAGCATCCGTCGACGAAATCATTGCCGCGCGGATCGCCCTCGAGCTCGACAATGAGAGCTTCGCCAGCGCCGGCGCGGTCTCGCCGCTCGCCAACGTCGCCTACCGGCTGGCCAAGGCGGCGCACGCGCCGGACATGATCATCGCGACGATGAGCTGCGGCCATCTCGACATCGCGCCGAGCCCGATGGTGCTGTCGCTGATCGAAAGCCTCGATTGCGAGACGGCGGTCGCGCATGCCGGCGGCGACGACACCTATTCGACCTATTACCAGGCGGGCGCGGTGACGCATGAGATCGTCGGCGCGGCGCAGGTCGACCGGCACGGCCGGGTCAACACCATCGCGTTGCGCAAGCCGAGCGGCGGGTTGATCCGGCTGCCGGGGCAGGGCGGCATGGCCGATGTCGCCAACATGCATCGCGACTACCTGCTTTACATACCACGTCACTCGGTCCAGTCCCTGGTAAACGAGGTCGAGACGGTCAGCTCGGCGCGCGGTCTGCTGACGCCGGCCGAACGTAAGCCGATGGGCTATAGGACAGGCAAGGCGCTGGTCTTCACCGACCTCTGCGTCCTCCGCCTCGTCGAGGCATCACGGGAATTGATCGTCATCGAAACCATGCCCGGCGTCACCCGGCAGCAGATCCGTGACGCCACCGGGTTCGAAGTGACATTCGGCGCCGATTGCCGCGAGGTGCCGGTGCCCTCCAGCGATACGCTTGCCTTGTTGCGTAACCGCATCGATCCGCTTGGCTTGCGGCGTCTGGAATTCGTCAGCGCCAAGGAGCGTGGCGCGCTCATCGCCGAGATCCTCGCGGCCGACCGCGCCATGGTCGAGCGCTGCGTCGCCGCGCAGAGATTACCTGCCGCAAGCTGAGGAGCGTTCCATGGCAAAGCCGTTGCTCGATATGTCCGCCGCCCGGATCTTCTTCGACGGCATCTTCAGCAATCCGCGCGTCGCGCATCCCGAGGGCGTGGCTGTCCATCGCGACGGATCGATCTGGTGCGGCACCGAGACCGGCGACCTCTTGAGGCTTTCCGCCGATGGCGGTTCGGTCGAGCGCATGGGCTGTACCGACGGCTTTCTTCTCGGCATTGCCTTCGACGGCGCCGGCAATTGCTTTGCCTGCGATCTCAAGCATGCCGCGATCTTCCGCTGGGATGCCGCGACGGGTCATATGGAGCGCTTCGCTTCGTCCGGCATCCGCGTGCCGAACTATCCGGTCATCGACGAGGCGCGAGGCCGGCTCTACGTGTCTGACAGTGTGGGCGAGGAAAAACGTTCGGGCATCTTCCGCTACGATCTGCGGACGGGTGAGGGCGGCCTGTGGTGCCGGGAAGCGATGTCCTTCGCCAATGGCATGGCCATGGCGCCGGACGCCAACGGGCTCTATGTGGTTGAGAGCGACGCGCCCTGCATCAGCTATGTGCCGATCCTCACCGATGGTACGGCGGGACGCCGGCAGGTCGTCGTCGAAGACGTGCGCAATGTCCCGGACGGGCTCGCCTTCGCTTCCGACGGCTCGCTGCTCATCTCATGCTACGAGCCGAGCCGCATCTATCGCTGGCGAAAGGACAGCGGCCTCGAAGTGCTGATCGAGGATCCGGCGGCGACGACGCTGGCGCATCCCACCAACATCGCCTTCAAGGGCGACAAGCTCTACACCGCGAACCTTGGCCGCTGGCACATCACCGAGATCGATCTGGCCGGGATTCCGGGCTTGAGCGGCGCCTGATCGGCAAGAGACACAAGGCGATACCGCCAAGGAAGAGAAATCCTTCGGGCCGTTACCGGTGGGCAGGCTCGGCGCGCGTGTCAGGTCGGATTTCGGCGCCGATCCGCCGGAAAATGAAGCTTTCATTTCCCTCCGACGCGGCCTCCGCCTGCGCAGCGTCGGTCAGTATCGCCATTCGATTGTGGATCGGCGACTTGACGCAGGCCGGATCCGTTGCGGTGGCATCGCCGGCAATCGCCATCGCCTGACACCTGCAGCCGCCCCAATCGATCTCGCGGCGCTCGCAGCTTCGGCACGGCTCGTGCATCCAGTCGGTGCCGCGGAAGACGTTGAAGGCCGGTGAATCGGTCCAGATTTCGGCGAGCCTGCGGTCTCCGAAGCGCTCGAAGCGGAGCGAGGGAATCGTCTGGGCGGCATGGCACGGCAATATGGTGCCGTCGGGAGCGACCATGAAGGCGTCGCGCGCCCAGCCGCCCATGCACGGCTTGGGATAGATGGCGAAATAATCCGGCGTGACGAAATCGATGGTCATGATGCCGACGAGCCTTTCGCGCGCCGCCGCGACGATGTCCGCCTGGCGGTTGACCGCTGCCAGGTCGGGCATCAGCCTGTCGCGGTTGGCGAGCGCCCAACCGGCATACTGGACGTTCGCGATCTCGAGCCGCTCGGCATCCAAGGAGAGGGCGAGATCGATGAATTCCGGCACTTCCTCGATGTTGTGCCGATGGACCGGCGCATTGATGGTGAGGGGAAGCCCGGCCGCGCGGGCGCGGCGCGCCGTCTCCAGCTTCTTCTCATGGCTGCCCCGGTGGTTGCCGATACGGTCGGTGGTTGCCGGACGGGCGCCCTGGAAGCTCAGTTGCAGGTGGTCGAGCCCGGCTTCGGCAAAGGCCTCGATGCGGCCCTCGGCAATGCCGACACCGGCGGTGATGAGGTTGGTGTAGACACCGCGCGCCGAGAGCCCGGCGATCAATTGCTCGAGGTCGCGGCGCAGCGTCGGCTCGCCGCCGGAAAGATGCACCTGCAGGACACCGAGATCGGCGGCCTGCGAGAAGAGATCGAGCCAGGTCTGCGTGTCGAGCTCGCGGTTGGCCTTCAGCAGTTCGACCGGGTTGGAGCAATAGGGGCACTGCAGCGGGCAGCGATGCGTCAGTTCCGCCAGCATGCCGATGGGGGGCAGGAGGGGCTCGCTCATAGCTTCACCAAGAGCTTGTCTGACCATTCCTGCAGGAAGGCGACGACGTCGGCCGCCACGTCCTGCGGATCAGCGTCGTAGTCGGCAGCAAGATCGGCAATGATGCGCTCGACGCTGGACTGGCCGTCACAGCGGCGCAGTATGTCGAGGCTGATCTCGTTCGGCCAGAACACCTTCTCCGGCGAAAGCACGGCGAAGGCCTGCCGCACGGGATCATACTGGATGCGCACATGCCTGGGCAGCGATGGCACCGATCGCGACGACACGATGGCTCTTTCGCGCAGCGCCGTCATCATAAGGCCGCCTCCGGGCAGAAGGCTCCGGGCGGTATGTTTCCGGGGGTGCCATAGGCATGCTGGAGCGCATCGAGCATGGCCCAGAGGATATCGCATTTGAACACCAGGGCATCGATCGCCCGCTGCTGGCGTTCGGCCGTGTCGGCATGGGCCAGCACATAGGCGAGGGCGAAATCGGCGTCACGCTTCGCCTGCTCCGGCCGCTGCGTGAAATAGGCCAGCGTGTCCTCGGTGATGTAATCGTATTTCGCCAGCATCGCCGGTACCCGCTCGCCGATGATCCGTGGCGAGAACATCTCGGTCAGCGACGATGCGACCGCTTCCAGCAGCGTCCGATTCGTGCAGAAGGAAAGATAGGCGCCGACGGCGAAACGAGTCGCCGGCAGCGCCAGCCTTTCGCTCTTGACGGCTTCGGCATCGAGCCCGAGCGAGGTCGCCAGATGCAGCCAGCGGGCGATGCCGCCGCTCCAGCCGTCCTCGCCGTCATGGTCCTCGATGCGCTTGCGCCAGGCGGCGCGGAACGCCGGGTCTTCGGCACGTGCGAGGATCATGGCGTCCTTGCGTGGAATGACGGCCTGGTAGCAATAGCGGTTCAGCGCCCAGGCCTGCATCTCGGCCTTCGACAGCGCACCGCCGGTCATCCTGTGATGGAAAGGATGGCGGTTGTGATAGCGCTCGTCGCCGACCCGCCGCAGCACGGCCTCGAGATCGCGCTTCGACAATCCGTCTCGGGCCACGTCGTGGAAATCGCTCAAAATTCCATCTCCATGCCATCGCTGGCGACTTCCCATCCAGCCGCCTTGACCGCCGCGTGCTCGGCGGAATTCTCGTCCAGAACAGGATTGGTGTTGTTGATATGGATGAAGATACGGCGACCGATCTTCACATCGGCGAGGCCGGCGATCGAACCTGCTTGTCCCGACATCGCGATGTGCCCCATGCGCGCGCCGGTTTTATGGCCGACGCCGGCCGCGATCATCTCGCCGTCCGTGTAGACGGTGCCGTCGAACAGAAGGCAGGCGGCGCCGGCCAGGCGCGTGCGCAGCGCGGCATCGATGCGCGCGCAGCCCGGTATGTAGAAGACCGCGCCGCCGGAGCCGGCGATGCGGATCCCGACGGTGTCGCCGGCATCGGAACTGAAATCGGCATCCGGATGGTCTTTGTCCTCCAGATAGAGCGCAACCTTGCCCGGCACCGGAAAGCTCTCGATCACGACGCCGGTCTCCCGGCCCGCCGCATCGCGGATCGTCATCTCCTCCGTCGGCGCCAGCAGGCGCCGGGGTACGATCGCCGGATCGAGAACATTGAAGATCGAGTTGGCCTCCAGTGTCGCCAGCACCTGCGCGCTCGCATAGATCGCGAATGGCTGTCTTTCACGCAGGCTGAGCAGGCCCGCGACATGGTCCACGTCGGCATTGGTCAGCACCACCGCGCGGATCGGCGTCGAGCGCCGCGGTGCGTCGGACGCGGGCTGCAGTTCGGGCGCTTGCGCAATCTGCTGGCGGATGTCGGGCGACGCGTTGAAGAGAACCCAACCTGTCCCGTCCGCCGATACTGCGATGGACGATTGGGTTCGTGGACGCATGCCGGGCACGCCGGCGCGGGCCGCGCGGCTCAGGCGGTAGTTGCAGTTCCACTGCGGAAAGCCGCCTCCCGCCGCCGATCCGACGATCTTCACGCGCATGGCAAATGCCCGCTCCGCGGCCCATCCGACCGGCTTGTCGGCGGCAGAGAGTTTCGTATCCGTGTTTTGCGCTGCAATGCCCTCACATGCGGCGGGGTGCATGCCCCTGCTGCCAGGGACATGCACCCTTGCGGCCTACTTCCTGGGAGGAATTTCGGCAGGCAGATACCGCGAAATTTCGAAGCCCGCAGCAACCTGGCACATAGTCGGTTTCTTCCAGCTCTTCTTCATCGCATTCTCCTCTTCTGCCAGCCCGAGGGGGCCGGTCATGTCGTTGGCGCCATTGCGGGCGGGTGCAATGGCTCGTCCATCACTTCACAAATGGACAAATGAAACACCGGGTCCTCAAACAACTAAAAGAAACTGTCCGTATCGAAGATCGGTTCCTTACCTCCATCGCCTCTGCTGCTTCCGCTCCATCGCGCTCACCCCGGCGTCGCCGTGATCGGGTTGTCATGTTCGTCGATCAGCGGCACGTTGTAGTCGAGCAGGAGCTTGTTGATCTCCGCCTGGTTCTCGCGGATCACCTTGTTGAGGGTACGCTTCCATTCCTGGTCGGATGGGCGCACTCCCATGGTGATGCGGTAGGACATGCGCGAACCTGTCTTTTCCTTGACCAGCGGGACGATCGCGACATTCGCGTCGAGCTGCTTGGCATAGTAACCGGCCATCGGTCCCCACAGGATCGCCGCGTCGATCTTGCCGGCGAGCATGTCCTTGATCATGACCTCTCCCATCGACGGGGTGACGCGCGTGTCGACGGCCAGCGGGTAGATCTTTGCCGTCCGCAAGAGCTTGTTGGCGGCCATGTTGGCGGTCGGCGGCGTGCGTTCGACGACGCCGATCCGCTTGCCGGCGAGTTTCGGATCCTCGATCGTCTCGACACCTTCGAGGCCGTCGCCCTTGGGATGCACAAGCACATAGGAGGAGCGATAATAGGCGTTGGTGTTCTGCACCAGCTCGTCGCCCTGGGCATAGCCCATGATGACGTCGCATCGGTTGGCGGCAAGCGTGTTGCGCACGAAGCCGATCACGGTCGGAAACCAGGTGTAGGCGACCGACTTCCGTCCTGTCTTCCTGGCGACCAACTCGGCCAGCTTGTTTTCGAATCCCTGGCCGTTCTGGTCGGTGAAAGGCATGTTCGAAGGATCGGCGCAGACGCGCAGAATGTCGGGGTCGACCAGTTCGCCCGCGGCGCCAAGACCGGCGCCTTGCGCCCAGGCGGCCGATGGCAGCAAGGCGAGCGCGCCGAGCAGAGGCAGAACGAAACGCGGCTTCGATGCAACCCGGCCGGTCACGTCATCCTCCCATGCAGGATTTTTCGGCATCCTTGGCCGCCTGGGGTTTGTCCTCGTGCTTGGGCGGCCTGCCGCGCGGCGCGGCGCCGTCGGCGCGGGCGCGCAGATAGACGTAGAGGTCATCCAGATAGCAGTAGACGTTCTTGTTGTCGCCAAAGGCAGGCATGACATTCTCCTTGCCGTTGGCGGTGTTCTTGCGGCCCTGGGCGACGATCGAGAGGAATGTGGGGTAGTCGATCGTTTTAAGGCTGTTCGCCAGGGCCGGGGCATAGGTCGAACCCATCCCGTCCTGCCCGTGGCAGACATGGCAGTCCGAGTGGTAGCGGCGATAGCCGCTGAACGTGTACCAATCCACGGTTCCGTTCTCGATCTTGTAGGTTGGATTTCCATCCGCATCCAAATATTTGCCGCCCTCGTCCTTGACCGCCTTGGCTTTGTCGGCGCTGTCTTCGGCCTGCGCCGAAATCGAGCCGGCCAAGGGCAGAAGGGTCAGGGCGAGAACGGAAACTGCGATGCGGATGAACATTCAGACACTTCCTTGTTTTGCCAAAGGACGAGGGGTTGCCGTCGCGAGCGGGCGTTGACGGTGTTCGGGTGTGCTTCAGATCGAGAGCCCGGCCGTTGCCTGGGGATGATCCGGGCTCTCGATCTTTCTGCCTTCGGTCTTAAGGTTTTTCCGGGAGATCAATCCGGAAGACCGAAGACGGTGAGCTGGCCGCCCAGCGTCGTGTAGTCGGCAAGCGCCGCGTAGCCACCGACCGCTCCGAGACCGGCGGTTCCGACGACCGCGGCCTGATCGCCCTGCGCGCGGCCCTGATCGACGGCGCCGTGCCAGGCAGCGGCGTTGTCGGGTGACAGCAGTCCGCCGGCGAGGCCGATGCCTGCCCAGCCGCCGACACCGGACAGAACGGCGATATATTGCTTGCCGTTGTGCTCGAAGGGCGTGACGTTGCCGATGATGCCGGATGGGGTCTTGAACTTGTAGAGTTCCTTGCCGTGCTCATCGACCGCCTTGATGTAGCCTTCGAGCGTCCCGTAGAAGATGACGTCGCCGGCGGTCGCCAGCGCGCCCGACCACACCGAGAACTGCTCGGGCTTCGACCAGACGATCTCACCCTTGGCGGCATCCCAGGCAATGAAGTTGCCCATGTTGCCGTCGCCGCCGGGCGCCGGATACATCGATACGGTGGCGCCCACATAAGGCTGGCCGGCGGTGTAGCTCACCTTGTACGGCTCATAGTCCATGCAGACGTGGTTGGTCGGCACATAGAATAGCCCGGTCTTCGGCGAGTAGGTGGCCGGCTGCTGGTCCTTGGTTCCAAGCGCTGCCGGGCAGATACCCGTCGAGTTTGTGTCTTCGCCGTTCTGCTGCGTGGAATATTTGGCCACGACCTGCGGGCGGCCGTATTCCTTGCTGTTGGGGTCCATATTGACTTCGGTCGCCCAATTCACCGCCGGATCGTACTTCTTGGCGACGAGAAGCTCGCCGGTGGCGCGATCCATGGTGTAGGCGAAGCCGTTACGGTCGAAATGCACCAGCACGTCGTGCTTCTTGCCTTTGACCTCCATGCCGTCGACGAGGATCATCTCGTTGATGCCGTCATAGTCCCATTCGTCATGCGGGGTCATCTGATAGACCCACTTGGCCACGCCGGTGTCGGCATCGCGGGCGAAGATGGTCATCGACCAGCGATTGTCGCCGGGACGTTGGACGGGATTCCAGGTCGAGGGATTGCCGGTGCCGTAATAGACGAGGTTCAGCTTGGGATCATAGGAATACCATCCCCATGTCGTGCCGCCGCCTGTCTTCCACTGCTCGCCTTCCCAGGTGTTCGTGCCGGAGTCCTTCCCCACCGGCTTGCCGAGCTGCGTCGTCTTCTCGGGATCGAGCAGCGTGTCCGCGTCCGGACCTTCCGAATAAGCCTTCCAGGCGAGCTTGCCGTCCTTCAGATCGTAGGCGGCCAGCCAGCCGCGGACGCCGAACTCCGCGCCGGAGACGCCGACGAGGACCTTGTCCTTGACGACCACGGGCGCCGAGGTGCCGGATTCGCCCTTTCCGCCGTCGGTGTTCTCGCCGTTCTTGACCGACCACACGACCTTTCCGGTCTTGGCATCGAGCGCCACGACCGTAGTGTCGGCCTGGTTGAGGATGACCAGCGCCGGGCGGTCGCCATCGGCAGGCGCATAGGCAACGCCGCGATTGACCGTGTCGCAGCACATGATCGGAATGACGTTGGTGTCCTGCTTGGGCTCGTACTTCCACAGGATCTTTCCATCCTTGTTGAGATCGAGCGCATAGACGGTGTTCGGGAACGGGGCGTGAACATACATCACGTCGCCGATGATCAGCGGCCCGCCCTCATGGCCGCGCAGCACGCCGGTCGAGAAGGTCCACTTGACCTGCAGGTTCTTCACATTGTCCTTGGTGATTTGCTTCAGTGTGGAGTAACGGGTGTTGGCGTAATCACCCGTCTGCATCACCCAGTCTTTCGGGTTTTCGGCCATCTTCGCGAGTTCTTCGTTGGCGGACGCTGTATAGAGCGCGCCCAACGACAGTAGCGCAGTGGTAGTTGCGATGTAGGTAGCTTGCGTAAGTGCGCGCATCAAATTCCTCCCGAGTTGACAACAAGAAATCGTATTCAAGCTCGCAAGAGCTTGTCCAAGCGATTCATCCTGGGAAGTATTTCCGGCAGCTGTCACGACCTAAGCTGCAAATAGCAGAGGAACGTTTCTGCCCTCTACCAAGTCAGCCTAGCCTGCACCCGCCCGGTTGGCCTACGAAAGACACCCGCCGCTCCCTTGTTACGGCGAAGTCCTTGAAGCCGGAAACAGGGTAAGGCTATGTCATTGCAAAAAGTCAGGCAAGGAAAAAGCCCTGTTGGGATTGTGCATCGCAACATACATTTGATGCGGCGCAATATAAAATTGGCAGATAAAAGATATTGGAAACTTCAAGCCATGTGCCAGTGCAAAGTTTGTTAGTCATATATATAGAATCCTATATTTGTGCATTTATGATTGTAATAACTTTGAATTATGTTTTTGAATATTATTTCGTCTTTTATCGCTGGATTTTTTTGGCGTTTCATATTGATCTGGGGGTAAAAGGTACTCGTGAAGGTTGGTTCTGAGGTGGGCCGTGAAGCTGCCTTGGAGCGCTGCTGTCCGTGGGCAAAGCATTCCTCCTTTGGTCCTATACCGGGGCGGTGGGAGCTTGACCGGGCTTGCGGCGTGCCGCCAACTGGGCACGATGGTGCCGCCTCGGTGCGGCGCGGGCGGGCAATAGGAGGAATTTCCAATGGTCAGATATGCTGGATTTTCGATCCTGACGCTTCTCTTCTCGTCGGCAACGGTCTTTGCAAACCCTGCTGGCGCCGCAGGAGATTATCCAACCGCGACGATCGTCGACTACGTGCTCGGCTGCATGCGCACAAACGGCCAGACACGCCAAGCGCTGGAGAGTTGTTCATGCTCGATCGATGTCATCGCCTCGATCCTGCCTTACGACCATTATGAGAGGGCCGAGACCTTCAAGAGCATGTCTCTGACAACGGGCGAGAATGCAGGTCTGTTCCGCGAAAGCGCGCCGGCGAAAGCCGCGCGAACGGAGCTGAAGCAGGCGCAGGCGGAAGCGGACGTTCGTTGCTTCTAGAGAGGTTCGCCGTCACACGGAAGCGGTTTCCAGGCGGTCAGGTCACGCCCGGAAATTTCTGATGGAAGGATCGCAAAAGGTCGTTCGCCGCCTCGGGGCTGCGGTGCTGCCTGGGCAGTCCTATGTCAAAAACGCCGAGCACGTGCGAGGGCCGCGGCGCAAGCACGATGATGCGATCCGAAAGCGCCAGGGCTTCGGTCAGGTTGTGCGTCACCATCAGGGCTGTCGTGGGCCGGGCCGACCAGACATCAAGAAGCAGGCGCCGGAGCTGCCCGGCGGTCCGTTCGTCGAGCGAGACGAACGGCTCGTCGAGGAACAGCACCGCAGGTTCGATCGCGAAGGCCCGTGCAAGGGCTACTCTTCTTGCAAGGCCGAGCGATAGCTCGGACGGATAGAGGGAGCGCATGCCGGTGAGGCCGAGCGTGTCTAACAGCGCGTCGAGATTTTTCATGCGCAGACTTTTCGGCAGCGCAAGCCTGACATTCTCTTCCACCGTTCGCCAGGGCAGCAGGGTGGGTTCCTGGAACACGGCGGCTATGCGGTTCGAGCCACCTCCGGGCAACTGGAAAGAACCGGAGAATTGTCTGTCGAGCCCGAGCAGAATGCGCAGCGTCGTGGTCTTGCCGCAGCCCGATGGCCCGAGCAGGCAGACGAATTCGCCTTGCCGGACCTCGAAGGAAAGGTTCTTGAGCGCTGTGACCGAGACGCCGTGCGCGGATCTGAAGGTCTTCTCGGCGATGTCGACCCTAAGCGGGGCGGCGGCGCCAACGGGTTGCATGTCGTTCAACGGGCTGCACCAGAAGTAGTTCGATCACCAGCATCACCGCCACGAATGCCAGCGTGTAGGCAAGAATGGCGGCGACGTCGAAAAGCTGGAAATAGAGATGGATCTGGAAGCCAACGCCATTGGAGCGGCCGAGCAGTTCCACCACCAGGACGATCTTCCAGATGAGAGCGATGCCGGAGCGCGAGGCCGCCGCCAGATAAGGCTGCAGTTGCGGCAGCAGGATGTGGCGAAGGCGGTCAAGCGGACCGAAGCGGTAGACCGCCGCCATTTCGGCGTAACGGGGGTCCAGCGCCCTAGCGCCTTCGCGCATTGTCACCACGACATTCGGGATCTTGTTAACGGCAACCGCGCCGATCGCCGCCGCCTCGTTGAGGCCGAACCAGATATAGGCCAGCACGATGATCACCAGCGCGGGAATATTGAGGAACAGGATGACCCAGGGGTTGAAGAACCGGTCCGCGCGGCGGTAGCTGCCGAGGAGGATGCCGATTACCGATCCGACGATCATCGCGACGAGGTATGCGGCCGCGACTCGGCCGAAGGTCGCGCCGAGGTGGTAGAAAAGGTCGCCGCTCGCCGCCTCTCTCAGCAATACCTGCCAGACCTGTCCCGGTCCCGGAAAGGCGCGGCTCGGCCAGGCATTCGCCGCCAGGCTCCACAGCAGTCCGAGCCCGAGCAGGGAGATCGTCACCGTCAGCGCGGGCATCAGCATTGCCGCCGAGACGGAACCTTTGGAAATGCCGGCCGCTTCGCCAAGCGTGTGCCCGCCGCCATCTTTTACCGTCATTGCGGCGGCTCCCGCCAGAATGTGCCAGGGGCCATCTCCGGCGCGCTGCCGACCAGCTTTTCGCCGCCGATTGCGGCCAGCACCCGATAGAGCTTGCCGGCATCGGCCGCTTCCTCGGCGACCGGCCGCCTGGGGATACCCTCGCGGTAGCGGTCGCGCAGCTTTGCCAACTCCTTGCCGTCCGCGCGGATGACCGGCGCGAGGCGCAGCCACTCTTCGTCGGACCTTGCCAGCAGATCCTTGGCCTGCGCGGAAGCCTTGAGGAAGCCGCGGGCGGCCCGCGGGTTCTCGTTCGCCCATTTGTCGTGGAATACATAGCCAAGCGCGGATACCGGGCCCGAGGCGCCGAGCGCTATCTGCGCGCCGTCGGCGCCGATCAGCCGGCGAAAGCCGCCGGCCTCGAGCCGGGCGCAGAAATGCCAGAAGTTGAGCGCCGCATCGAGTTCGCCCTGGATGGCCTTTTGCGAAATTAGCGGCGGCGCGCCAAACACGACGTCGGTCACCGCCGGCAGGTCGAGGCCGTGATCGCGCCTGGCCAGCGCCTGTATCAGCAGCCAGCTCTTGTCGAGCGCCCCGCCGGCGACGCCGATCTTCTTTCCCTTGAGGTCGGCGATCGTGCGGATCGGCGATGCGTCCTCCACCATGATCGCGCCGACGGAAGTCGAATAGGGGGCCAATGTCACGTCGCCGCCCTCCGAACGCTGGCGCGACACCCACAGCCAATCGGTCACGATGATGTCGATCGCGCCTGCCAGCATCGCCACGTTGGTCGCATCCTCGCCGGCGAAATTGACGACGTCCAAATCGATCCCGTTGGCCGCGTCGAAACTATGTTGCTTCAGCGTATCAAGCTCCCAGCTTACCGTGCCGAACTTCAGCACGCCGATGCGGACCTTGGACGCGGCGGCGGCAATGGACTGTGCGCCGAGAACCGCCGCCGTTCCAAGAGCCGCCAAACGAAGCGTTTCCCGCCGCGAAATCATCATGCGTTCTCCCGGGGTTGGAACAAACCAGCGGCGCCGGTCAGATCGCCCGGTCCTTCGTCGGGAAAGCGCATTTCCAACGCCTGACCTTCAAGGCCGGGTGTTCCTGCGACCATTTCGCGATTTCGCTGGGCGCCAGCATCATGCATTGGAACAGGGAGCCGCGGCTTTCAAAATAGAGATGCTCGTCCCGGCAAGCGCCGGGATTGGCACTCAGGCAAACCGTCAAGATGAGGTCGACCATGTTCATTCAGCACCTCTCGCGCGCGACGACGCCCGCTCCAGCGAAATGCCGCCTACCCCATTGCCTGGGCAAATCTCAGCCTGGATCGAGCCAGCCTGACCGATGTCCCGAGGTGCCCTTGGAAATCCAACAACGATCCGAGGCTACGCGCTCGTCCCGGGACCGTCAACAAAGGCGAAAGTACAGGATCGACTCGGTCGAATGCCGGAGACTGGACCTTCGTACGATTGACTTCCGCCTGCCTCCGGTTAGCTTTTTGCGGGCGCCGGGCATTTGACGATTAATGAGGAATTGCCATGCGCGTTATCGCATTTTTCGCCGCCATTTTCCTGGTTACTTTCATCACGGACGAATCCTATGCGCAGGACGCGGCGGCCGGTGAGAAGGTCTTCACCAAATGCAAGGTCTGCCACGTCGCGGACAAGGACCAGAACAAGGTCGGTCCGTCGTTGAACGGCGTCATCGGCCGCACGGCCGGCACGCATCCGGGTTTCAGCTATTCCCAGGCCATGGTCGCGGCTGGAAAGTCCGGCGTCAAATGGGACGAACCGACGCTGACGACCTATCTCCACGATCCAAAGGCCATGGTTAAGGGCACGAAGATGGCGTTTGTCGGCCTCAAGGACGACAAGGACGTGGCCAACGTCATCGCCTATCTCAAGCAGTTCTCAAAGTAGGGCAGTTCTCAAAGCAGGGGCAATTCTCAAAGCAGGGCAGTTCTCAAGTCGAGGCAGCTCTCGAAGTGACGGCTTCGCCGGTGGTTCGCTTTTTCGATCGGCTAGTTTAGGCGACTGGCTGGGTAATCGACACCGCCTGTCAGGCCGCGGCTTGCAGCCTCTGCATGGCGGAGGGCAGATCGAGCAGGCTGTCGCAGACAAGATCCGCGTCCAGCTCTTCTACGGGCACATGGGTGTAGCCACCGCGCAGCAGAGCGATCGGCATGCTGGCCGCGCGCGCCGCGCCGACATCGCTGATGCTGTCTCCAACCATCAGCGCTTCGTGCGGTTCGACCTGAAGTCTCCGCCCGCACGATCGCAGCGGAAACGGGAACCGGCCGGCTCGTCATCCTCGACGTGGCCGGCATGCCGATCCGCCGTCAATGGTTTTCGGTGATGCGAACCGATCACGTGATGTCGCCGGCCATGGCGACCTTCAACGATTTCCTGATGCGCAAAGGTGCGACTTACCTGCCCCTACTCGGCAAGCTGTATCCACGCGCCGAAGCGGATGAAGCAGCACGGACGCAACAGGCGAGGGCACCCGGAACGCGGCGCGGGTGAAGCACCTTACATATCCGCCGTCGAGGTCGTGCGAAAAGGTCCGGAAGGGGGTGGACAACCGGGTCGCCGCAGATGGTGACTCCCAAGCTCGCATGTTATGCTGCGACGCGGGAAGGGCAGGGGCAGTCGCTTCACACTCGCGGTAAGACGGAAGGGCAGCCAAACCCTGCAGGCAAATCGCCTTGCGTCCCGGCGTGGGGTTCGGGATTTCGAAGGGGAAGGGGCAATGCTTTATACAATCGTGATGATGGTCTGCATGTCAGCCGTGCCGCAGACATGCGAGCAACGCGAGGAAATGGCGGACGGCTTAGCCATGAATCCCGGAGTGGCCTTCATGCAGGCGCAGCCGCTGGTCGCGCATTGGCTGGAGACGCATCCCGGCTACTTCGTGCAGCGCTGGCGCGTGCTGCCCGGCCGCAGCAGCTGACGGGACGCGTTTTTCGAGACCGGTGTGCGTTTGGGGGGCCATGCGTTATTTCTTCGCCGCAAGCGTCTCCGAGACGGTCTTGGCCAGCTGGTAAAGCCGCTGCTCGATGATGTTCGGCACGTCGCAGACGTAAGTCAGCGATTGCGCGCGCTCGGTGAAGATCCGCGTCGCGAAATTCAACTGGTCGGTCCGGCGCTCGACCTCGTCGGGATCCGCGCCGGGCTTTGCGCGCAACGCATCGACATCGGACGCTTGCTTGCGCAAGTCGGCGGCCATTTCGAGCTGCCTGTGGGCATAGCGAGCGATGCCGGCAATCACGTGCGAGCGCTCGGCGTCCATGTGGTCGAACATGCCCTGCACGACCATCGCCATTTTCGGCGCAAGCTGCTCGGCCGGCAGGGACGCCGCGAAATCCCTGATCTTCTTCTGGGCGTCGGCGAGCGGCAGCCGCCGTGCCGCGACGTCCTCGACAAGGGCGGAGACCGACGCGTCGTCTGACCAGTCCTTGGCCGACGGCGGAAGGTCTGGCCCGTTCCAGACCTGGCCGAGCGACAATTGCGGCACCTTGCGCTGGACGCATGGCCAGTCCGGATCGGCGGTCGCCGCGCCGGCGTTTGTTGCCGGCGCGAACAGGCCAACCATAACCACGCTGACAGCAAAGGCTGTTCTCGCCATCAGGCATTTCCTCCCGTGTCCTGCTTGCGGGTCATCAGCCCGCGCGAGGGGTCGTAGGCGATGATGGCTCCGGCCAGAAACAGCAGCGTGCATCCGGCGACCACGCCCAGCGACACCCAATCGACCTGCCCGTAAAAGGCAAAACGGATCAGCTCGACGGCATAGGTGAACGGATTGACGAGACAGATCTTGTAGAGGAGAGGGCTGGCTTCCTGGATGCGCCACAACGGATACAGGGCGGGTGAGGCGAAATAGCCGGGAAAGATGACGAAGTTCATGATGCCGGCGAAGTTTTCGAGCTGCTTGATCATCGAGGACAAAAGCATTCCGAGGGCGCAAAGCATCATGCCCGACAAGAACAGCGCCGGCAGCACGAACAGGTAGCCGAGGGGCGGCGCCTTGACGCCCCAGAACCACGCCACGATCAGGAACGCATAGACCTGGGCGATCGATACGGCGACGCCGGCGAGCATCTTCGACACCAACAGGAACCAGCGCGGAAACGGGCTGACGAGCAGGATGCGCATATTGCCCATCTCGCGGTCGTAGACCATCGACAGCGAGGACTGCATGCCGGAGAACAAAAGGATCATGCCGCACAGGCCGGGCGTGATGTAGACCTCGTAGAGCACGTAGGTCTTGTAGGGTGGGATGATCGAGACGCCGAGCACCTGGCGAAAGCCGGCGGCGAAGATGAACAGCCAGACGAGCGGCCTGACCAGCGAGGAGACGAAGCGCTCGCGTTGATGCAGGAAACGCAGGCACTCGCGCAGGACGACGCCCTTGAGGCAGATGAGATAGTGACGGAGGCCGAATGCGCCGGACCGCACCGGTGTGATGGAGGCGACCTTCTGCGGCATCGCGGACGTGCTCATGGCGAAATCCCTGCAATGCCGGCCGTCTCGGCCCGGTTGAGCTTCGAGAAGGCGTCGCGGATCGAATCGGCGCCGCTGGCATGGATGAGATCGGAGACCGTGCCGCTGGCGACGAGGTTTCCCTGCCGCAGCACGACGGCATGGTCGCCGTCGTCGACCTCGTCGATCAGGTGCGTGGCCCACAAAACGCCGATGCCTTCGGTGTCGACGAGCCGGCGGATGGTGGCGAGGATGCCGGCGCGCGACTGGATGTCGAGGCCGACCGTCGCCTCGTCGAGCAGCAGCAGGGCGGGGCGGTGCAGCAGCGCCCTGGCGATTTCGATCCGTCGCATCTGGCCGCCGGAGAGGGAGCGGGCCTTGTCATGGTCACGGCCCTGCATATCGACCGTTTCGAGCAGGGTGGCGATGCGCTGCCGGGCCTCACGTCCACCGATACCGTGCAGCGAGGCGTGGTAGGAAAGGTTCTGGTGCACGCTGAGGTCAAGGTCGAGGGTGCGTGCCTGGAACACGATGCCGACGCATCTGAGCGCTTCGCCGGAAGCGCGGCGGATGTCATGGCCGAAGATGCGGATCGATCCGTGGCGCGTGTCGTAAAGACGGCTGATCAGCGAAAACAAGGTTGTCTTGCCGGCGCCGTTGAGGCCGAGCAGGACGGTGAAAGTCGCCGGCGCGATCGAGAAGGATACGTTGTTCAGCGCCCGTTTGGGACCGTAGGAATGGCTGACGCCGGCGACGTCGAGCGCCGCCACCTCATTTCCCGAACCGCCTGTCCGCAGATGCCGCACGCCGATCACCCTGTCCTCATGTGTGCGCCGGTTTCATTCGCCCGCTCTCGTTTGCCAGGTCTCATTTGCCAGCTCTCATTTGATCGTGATCTTTCCCTTGAGACCCTTGTCGGCAAGATCGGGGACGGACCAGCTGTACTCGCCGGGGCGCACGGTGTGGAACTGAACCAATATGGTTCCCGCGTCGTCGAATTCGAGCCAGGCCGGCGCGCCGGCCATGTGCACTTCGAGATCGTTTATCACGATCTGGTCGATCCAGACGTTTCGCCAGAGATCGGTCATGAATTTGTATTCGAAGCCGCCGTGAGACGTGATCTTCCAGCGATAGCCCTGGCCGGCGATCAGCTCGAAATCCGTCCGGTTGACGTCGTAGCTGGATTGGTCCGAGCCCAGGACCAGCTCAGGGAGGGTCTTGCTGGATCGCGTCACCTTCGGCGCATCGTCGGCGCTGGCCCTGAGCGGAGCAACCGTCAGTCCGGCCAGAACGGCGACGGCAATCGTTCGGTTGATCGTCATGGAATGAACCTCCCGATCTGCTTGGGACATCGCTAGTTGGGCGATATGGCCACGCCCCACGGCTGCTGGCCGACGGTGAGCGACTGGACCGGTTCATCGGTCGCCGTATCGATGAAGGTGATGTCGTTCGAATTGCCGTTCGTGGTGATCAGCGTCTTCTGGTCCGGGGTGAAGGCCAGGTGCCAGACGCGCTGGCCGACGAGGATGTATTTCTCCACTTCATAGGTTTCGGTGTTGACCACCGCGACATGGTTCGCCGGACCGAGCGCGACATAGGCCTTCTTGCCGTCTACGGTTATGGCAATGCCCACAGGTTGGATGGTTTCAGCCCGCAATCCATTGATCGCGAACTGGATTTTCTTCACCACCTGGCGCTTGGCGTTGTCGATGACGCTGACCGTGCCGCCGACCTCGGCGCTGACCCAGACCTGGGAGCCATCGGGCTTGAATTCGGCGAAGCGGGGGCGCGTATCGACGAGCACGTTGTCGGTCACCTCATGGCTTTGGGTGTCGATGAAATGCGCCATGCTGGTGGTTTCGGAGGTGTTGACCATGGTCTTGCCGTCAGGGCTGACGCCCATGCCTTCCGGCTCGACGCCGACCGGGATCTCCGAAAGCACCGCCTTGCTCGCGACATCGACGACGGTGACCAGATTGTCGTCCTCGTTGGCGATATAAAGCGTCTTGCCGTCGGGCGAGAGCACGAACAATTCGGGATCCGGTCCCGAGGGCAGATCGCCAACGACCTCAAGGCTCGACGTATCGATGATCTGCACCGTGTCGTCGTCGCTGGCGCACAGATAGACGAACTTGCCGTCGGGCGAAATCGTGATGCCGCGCGGCCTCTGCCCGACATCGACGGTCTTGATCACCTTCATCGTCGCCGTGTCGACGACGGTCATGGTGTTGTCCTTCTCGTTGGAGACATAGGCCGTATAGGCCGATGCCGGACCGACCATGAGGCCGGTCGCGAGAATGGCGAGTGCACAAGCTCGTCCTTGCACCGAAACTCCTCCCGATTGCTTGCTACTTAAGGGCGCATTTGGTCTCCGGTTGGTCGACGCCGAGCGTGTCGAGCTCGGAAACCTGGTGGAGATAGCCCTCCTGCGGCGAGGTCGAGACGACCGACTTGGCGTCGCTGAGCAGGATCGGCTGGCGCAACTGCAGGTTCCATTTGCGGAAGGTCAGCTTCTGGCCCTTGAAGGCGGCGACCGAGAAATCGTCCGAGCGGATGTAGTCGCTGATCTTTTTCGGATCGTCGCCATTGGTCCGCGTGGTGGCTTCGCCGACGGCCCGCACGGCCGTCCAGGCCGACATGTCCTTGGACAACATCTGCCGGCCCGTCGTCCTCAGGAAGCGGCTCTGCATCTGGATGCCGCCCCACTGTTCGCTCGAGGGATGCCATGACGAGGCGACAAGTCCGGCCGTGCCCGCGACCGGCCGCGGCGTCCAGGTGCGGTAGGGCACATAGGTGCCGAATACCTCGCTCTCGTCGGCGACCAGCACCACGTCGTGCTCCGGCAGGTCCTGCGTGAATACGGAAATCTGCTGCTGGATCTGCGTGGCGCCCGTGTCGGTGCGCCTGGCGGTGCCGTTGTCCTTGAACTCCTTCTCCGCCACGATCTGGCCGCCGAAACGGGCGGCCGCGCGGCGCAGCGCATCGGCGTAGAGATGGTCCTGCTCATGCGAGCCGTAGAGCAGCACCCAGTTCGGCCATTTCTTCACCATGAGGTACTGCGCCAGCGCGTCCGCCAGCATGCTGCGCGTCGGCGCGATGTGGAAGACGTTTATGCGGCAGTCCTCCTCGCGCAGGCTGTCGTCGGTGGCGCCGATGTTGAAGATCAGCACGCCCTTGTCGCGGGCAATGTCGGCAATGGACAGCAACTGCTTGGCCGAGAGGTCGGCGACCACATAGCGGTCGCCCTTGGCGATCAGGCCGTCGAATGCCTGGACCGCGTCGGAGTCGGGCTTCATTTCGGTGATGTCGAGGCTGAACTTCTGGCCGAGGAACGCTCCCGTCGTGTTGTTGTCGCCGATCGCCACCTTGGCGCCGGCAACACCCTCGTCCCTCGGCGGCTGGTCGAGCAAGGAAAGCGTCAGTTGCGGCGCATATGCCCGCAAATAGCCTATCTTGATTTCTGTGATCTTCTTCTCAGGCTTGGCCGTTGCAGCCGGCTGCTTGCTCGCTTCCTCGGCTGCCACACCGCAAAAACTGGCGGTTAGGAAAAGAAAGCACAAAAAGGACCTGAGAGTGCTCGGCACCGCGCTTGCCATCGACAACATTACCCACTCTCGCGTCGCGTCCAATCGTGCCGGACCAGCGCCAAGCCAAGGTGCCCCGCGGAAAACTTAGCGGACGTGTTGGATTTATCAAACCCCGTGGGCCGACCTGTCGCTTCTGCTTTAGTCCTACTTGCCAGCAGCAGGAGACTGGCGATCAAGCGGATTACGACATGCCGAAAACTGTGCGGAAATTCCCGGTCGATCCCTCGATATCAGCCAATACATCTATCCGGGTGGTGAGGGGTGGGGGGACCTTGGTAGAATAGACTTATGAGGGAGACCGTTCGATTATTGCGACCTCACTGCGGCTTGGAAACGGTATTTTTGTTGCCCGGCGGACTTCAAGTCCGCCGGAACATAGGTTTTTCGACTGCCTTGGGAGGAGTGCCTCATGAAGACCCGTGCCGCCGTTGCTGTTGGTGCCGGAAAGCCGCTGGAGATCATGGAGGTGGACCTGGAAGGCCCGCGCGAGGGCGAGGTGCTGGTCGAGGTCAAGGCGACCGGCATCTGCCACACCGACGAGTTCACGCTGTCGGGCGCCGATCCGGAAGGCATCTTTCCGGCGATCCTCGGCCATGAGGGCGCCGGCATCGTCGTCGATGTCGGCAAGGGCGTGACCTCGGTCAAAAAGGGCGACCATGTCATCCCGCTCTACACGCCCGAATGCCGGCAGTGCCCGTCATGCCTGTCGCGCAAGACCAACCTGTGCACCGCCATCCGCGCCACGCAGGGGCAAGGATTGATGCCCGACGGCACCTCGCGCTTCTCGGTCGGCGGCGAGAAGCTGTTCCACTATATGGGCTGCTCGACCTTCTCCAACTTCACCGTGCTGCCGGAGATCGCGGTCGCCAAGGTCAATCCCGACGCGCCCTTCGACAAGATCTGCTACATCGGCTGCGGCGTCACCACCGGCATCGGCGCCGTCATCAACACGGCCAAGGTCGAGCAGGGCGCCACCGCTGTCGTCTTCGGCCTCGGCGGCATCGGTTTGAACGTCATCCAGGGTCTTCGCCTTGCCGGCGCCGACATGATCATCGGCGTCGATGTGAACAACGACAAGAAGGCCTGGGGCGAGAAGTTCGGCATGACGCATTTCGTCAATCCGAAGGAGATCGACGGCGACATCGTGCCTTACCTGGTCAACATGACCAAGCGCGGCGCCGACCAGATCGGCGGCGCCGACTACACCTTCGACTGCACCGGCAACACCAAGGTGATGCGCCAGGCGCTCGAAGCATCGCATCGCGGCTGGGGCAAGTCGGTCATCATCGGCGTTGCCGGCGCCGGCCAGGAGATCTCCACACGCCCGTTCCAGCTGGTCACCGGCCGCACCTGGATGGGCACCGCCTTCGGCGGCGCGCGCGGCCGCACCGATGTGCCGCGCATCGTCGACTGGTACATGGAAAAGAAGATCCAGATCGATCCGATGATCACCCACACGCTGAAGCTCGAAGACATCAACAAGGGTTTCGAACTCATGCACGAGGGCAAGTCGATCAGGAGCGTCGTGGTTTACTGAAGCAAACCCATCGGGCCGCAGGCCAGCAAGCCCGCGACCTCTGTGGTCAAACATGGGAGGAAGTGTAAATGGCCGAGAAACTGCATCCGAAGATCGACAATGGCCTGCCGAAGGAGAGCGCATCCTTTGCCGGCGGCACGCTGGTCTGCCTGTGCGCCAGCAAGCCGGTGAAGGTGAAGGTCAAGGGCCAGATCGCCCACAACCATGCCTGCGGCTGCACCAAGTGCTGGAAGCCGGAAGGCGCCATCTTCTCGGTCGTGGCCGTTGCCGGCAGCGGCGACGTCACCGTCACCGAGAACGGCGACAAGCTCAAGGTGGTCGATCCAAGCGCGCTGATCCAGCGCCATGCCTGCACCGGCTGCGGCGTCCACATGTACGGCCCGGTCGAGCGCGACCATCCCTTCAAGGGCCTGTCCTTCATCCATCCCGAACGCTTCGAGGAGGACGGCTGGTCGCCGCCGGGCTTTGCCGCTTTCGTCTCCTCGATCATCGAATCCGGCGTCGACCCGGACCGCATGGCCGGCATTCGCGGCCAGCTGAAGTCGATCGGGCTGGAGCCCTATGACTGCCTCAGCCCCGGCCTGATGGACTATATCGCCACCTGGACCGCGAAGAAGTCGGGCGCCTTGGCGGCCTAGTCCGCCCTGCCGCGCCGAGGAGCGCGGCTTGCGCCGAAATCCGGGATGCGGCCGATGAGGCCGCATCCCTTGCCGACCCCTCGAAGCGCCCAGTTTGCCATTCGTCCTCGCGCGGCCGTCGATTTTCCCGACGGCTCGGGAAACACCTCCGGTTGGGCAAACCATCCTCCAGAATCCCTCGGCCAGCCAGCCGTCCACGGTCACCGGCGCATCTGTCGGCGCCACCGGAACCGCTGTCGCCCGGCGCACCGGTTCAGGCGCATCAGCCGGAGCTCTGCCCGCTGCTTCGGTTTCAGCGAAGCAAAGGACAGAAAAAGACTTCTTTTTGCGATCCGGCCCGGATGCTCTGTTGCAAGCCTAGAACACACTAGGCCCGCCCGGGAGGCGACGCATAACAAGAGAGCGGCTGCCAAACGCCGCTTGGCATAGGCCGTTTGAATGGGGCCGATGCCGGCAACAGCCATGGGGAACCACGACAATGAAGACATTCCGAAACTGCCTGATGACCGCGGTCAGCGCAGGCCTGCTCAGCCTGGGGCTTGCCGCTCCCGCCGACGCCGGCGCCATCCGCCTCGGCATGACCACCTGGGTAGGCTACGGGCCGCTGTTCCTTGCCCGTGACCTCGGCTACTTCAAGGAAGCCGGCGTCGATGTCGACCTGAAGATCATCGAGGAATCAGCGCTCTACATGGCGGCGGTTGCCGGCGGCGACCTCGACGGCGCAGCGTCCACCGTCGACGAGCTGATGAAGTACCGCTCCGACGAGCTCTGTTTCAAATATGTCGTCGCGCTCGACGACAGCCACGGCGGCGACGGCGTCGTCACCCAGGCCGACGTCAAGTCGCTCAAGGATTTGAAGGGCCAGCCCGTCGCCCTGAACGAGGGCTCCGTTTCCGAATTCTGGTTCAACGTGCTCCTGAAGAAGGAAGGCATGACGGAAGACGATGTCAGCGTCACCAACATGACCGCCGACGATGCGGCGACCGCCTTCATCGCCGGCCAGGTTCCCGCCGCGGTGACCTGGGAGCCGCATCTCACCGAAGTCCGCAAGGGCGGCAAGGGCAAGGTGCTGATCGATTCCACGACCACGCCCGGCCTGATCGTCGATGTGATCGCGCTCAAATGCGACCTGATCGAGAAGCACCCCGAAGACGTGAAGGCCCTCATCAAGGGCTATTACAAGGCGGTCGACTACATCAAGGCCAATCCGGACAAGGCCTATGAGATCATGGCCAAGGGCATTGGCGGCTATCTCGAGAAGCCCGAGGATTTCGCGGCCGGCGCCAAGGGCGTGCGCTACTACGACCGCGCCCGCAACCTGGAATTCTTCGGCACGCCGGAGAAGAGCGAAGCGGCCGACCTGGTGAACTTCGCGCAGGACATCTGGGGCAAGGCCGGCAAGCTCAAGATGACGATCGACTCGAAAACCATCCTCGACACAGACTTCATCAAGGAACAGTAAGCCTTCGGGATCGTCGGGGTCGGTCAATCCGGGCCGACCCCGTTTTTCTCCAAGCCAGGTTTTCGCGTTTAGATTCTACGGAGGCCATCCTATGGCACAGAGGCGGACGGCGTGGACACGCCTGACGACCCCATTCGCCAACATTCCCGCCAGCACCGCAACCACGCTCGCGCTGGCGATGTGGGTAGCCGTGATCGGCGGATGGGCTCTTCTGTCCTACGGCCGCGTCGTGCCGAACATGTTCCTGCCGACGCCGGGAACCGTGCTGCAGACCGCCTATCGCATGTCGCTCGACGGCAGTCTTTTCTATCACACGTTCACCAGCGCCAAGGTAGTGATCCTGGGCTTCATCGTGTCCTCGCTGATCGCGGTGCCGCTAGGGCTTTGGATGGGCACCTACCGGGCGGTGCAGGCGCCGCTGGAACCGCTGGTCAATTTCATCCGCTATCTGCCTGTCACCTCTTTCGTGCCGCTGTTCATCCTTTGGATCGGCATCGGCATCGAGCAGCGCATAGCGGTGATCTTCTTCGGCACCTTCTTCCAGCAACTGGTGATGATCTCCGATTGCGCGCGCAGCGTCTCCAGGGATCTGGTCAACGCCTCCTACACTCTGGGCACCAAGCGCTCGGAAGCCGTGTGGCATGTCATTTTCCCCGCCGCGCTTCCCTCGATACTCGATACGCTTCGCGTCACCATGGGCTGGGCCTGGACTTATCTGGTCGTGGCCGAGCTCGTCGCCGCGTCTAGCGGCCTCGGCTATATCAGTCTCAAGGCGATGCGCGGCTTCCAGGTCGACGTGATCTTCATGGCCATCGCCGCGATCGGACTTCTCGGCCTGATCACCGACACGGCATTCCGCATTCTCCGGGCAAGGGTCGCGCCATGGGCACCTTGATCTTGAACGCCTCCTCGCCAACCGCAGCCGGATCAAGGGTAGTGATGACCGAAACCGTCCAGGCGAACAATCCGGCCGGCAAGGCCCATACGGCAAGCGATGCCCGTTCGGCCGGCACCACCATGGCCATAGAGGACGTGACACTGCGCTATGGCGATGCCAATGGCGTGCTGGCGCTGGACGATGTGTCGCTCGAGGTGGCGAAGAACGAATTCTGCGTCATCGTCGGCCCGTCGGGATGCGGCAAATCCAGCCTGCTCTACCTCGCCGCCGGCCTCAATGACGCGACCTCGGGCATCATCAAGGTCGACGGCAGGGAAGTCATCGAACCGGGTCCCGACAGGGGCATGGTGTTCCAGAGCTACACCTTGTTTCCATGGCTCACCGTGCGCGCCAACATCGAATATGGCCCGAAGCGTAAGGGTCTTCCCGCGGAGCAGCGCCGGCAGATCGTTGATCAGTATCTGAACGAGGTCGGCCTCACGCCTTTCGCAGACCACTATCCCGCCCAGCTTTCCGGCGGCATGAAGCAGCGCGTGGCGATCGCGCGGGCGCTTGCCAACGACCCGGCGGTTCTCTTGATGGACGAACCATTCGGCGCGCTCGACAGTCAGACGCGCGGCACCATGCAGAAGCTGCTCCTGCGGGTCTGGGAGCGGCAGCAGAAGACGGTGCTCTTCGTCACCCACGACATCGACGAGGCGCTGGTTCTGGGCGATCGCGTGCTGGTGATGACGGCCCGGCCCGGCAAGATAAAAGCCGAGATCAAGGTCGACATCCCGCGGCCGCGCTCGATGGACGTGATCCTCGAACCCGACTTCATCGCGCTCAAGCGCCGCATCCTCGGTCTCCTGCACGACGAGATCGACGAGGATCACTGAGAGCAATATCGAGCCGTCACAAATGGTTGAGGGCAGTTCTGCGTACGAACGGTGAACTGTCCTCAAACGTCGAGGACTGCCTTACCTTTGGCCGTTCTGCGTCGAGCCGAGGATCATCTCGGAAGCCTTCTGTCCGATCATCATGCTGGGCGCGTTGGTATTGCCGCCGATCAGCTTCGGCATAACCGACGCATCCGCGACCCGAAGCCTGTCCACGCCGCGTACCTTGAGGGTCGCCGGATCGACGACGGCCATATCGTCCGTTCCCATCTTGCAGGTCCCGACCGGGTGATAGACGGTCAGCGCCTCGGCACGCAGATAGGCGAGGATCTCGTCGTCGGTCCGGACATCCTTACCCGGGAGCATCTCCTTGCCGCGCACCGTGTCGAATTCGGACGAGGCAAAGATCCGGCGCGCGATCTTGATGCCCTCGACCAGCACCATGGCGTCGTCTTCATGCGTGAAGAAGCGGTGGTCGATCAGGACGTCGCGGTGGGAATTGTCGCGCGACAGCCTGATCTCGCCCACGCTTTTCGGCCTTAGAACGCAGGTGTGAATGGCGTAGCCGTGGCCGTACTCGATCAGCCTGCCGCGATGGCTGCGATAGCCCGGCACGAAATGGAACTGGATGTCGGGAAGGCCGTTCGCATGCCTGGTCTTCGCGAAGCCGCCGGCTTCGACGTAGTTGGTGGTGAGCATGCCCCTGCGGCGCGCGAAATACTGGAAGGGCGCGGCGGCGATGCGCGGCAGGTTGGCAAACGAAAGGCCGAGCGTCCTGGTGCTCCTGGAGCGCACGGTGATCATGCCGTCGACATGATCCTGCAGGTTCTTGCCGACGCCGGGCAGGTCGAGGACCGGCGTGATGCCGATCGCTTGGAGTTCGGCAGCCGGACCGATGCCGGAGGCCATCAGAACCCTGGGCGAGTTGATGGCGCCGGCCGAAAGCACGATCTCGCGGCTGGCCGAGAGCGTCTTCTGCTGACCGTCATGCAGTACGCGCATTCCCGTAGCGCGCCCTTCGGCGATGACAAGGTCGATCACCTCGCATTCGCTGAGCAGCATCAGGTTCTTGCGATGAAGCACCGGACGCATGAAGGCGCTGAAGCTGCTGAACCGCTGTCCGCGGTCTTGCGTGACGTTGTAGATGCCGACGCCGAACTGGCTCTCGGCGTTGAAGTCGGTGTTGGCGGGCAGACCGGCATTTTCCCCAGCCTTGACGAACATGGCGGAAAGCAAGTTCGGATCACGCGGATTGTCGACCAAAAGCTCGCCGTCTGTGCCGTGATAGCGCGGATCCTGGCCGAGCAGGTTGCGCTCCAGCTTCCTGAACACGGGAAGCACGTCGCGATAGGCCCATCCGGCGCAGCCGAGCCCGGCCCACTCGTCATAGTCTTCGGCGGCGCCGCGAATATAAACCATCGAGTTGATCGAGTTCGATCCGCCCAGCGCCTTGCCGCGGTTGACCGGAATCCTGCGATTGTTGAGATGGGGTTGCGGCACGCCGACGAAACAATAGTCGTAATTCGGATTGCCGTAGAGGGAGAGGATGCCCGCCGGCACCTTGACGCGCAGGCTGTTGTCGCTGCCGCCGGCCTCGATAAGGCACACGCTGACGGACGGATCGGCGCTCAGCCGATTGGCGACCACGCAACCGGCCGACCCAGCGCCGACGACGATGTAGTCAAATACCGTCGCTTCCATCCAACCCCCAGGACGCGCCTCAAGCCGCAGGTTCTTGCCAAACCGGTTTGCCGCCGACGATCGTTTTCAGCACCTTGATATCCGCTATTCTGTCCGGCTCGACCCGCAGCGGATCGTCGGAAAGGACGATGAAGTCGGCGAGCTTCCCCGACGCCAAACTGCCTTCGTCGTTCTCCCGGTGACCGGCAAAGGCTGCCCCCAGCGTGTAGGCATGGAGCGCCTGCGCGACGGTGATCCGCTGCTCCGGAACCCAGCCGTCTTTCGGCTGGTGGTCCCGGCTTTGCCGCAGCACCGCGTTGCGTATGCCGATGAGTGGATTGAGATCAACGATGGGCCAATCGGTTCCGAACGCGACGGGGCCGCCGGCTTCCAGGATGGAGCGGACGGGAAAGGCTCGTGGCAAGGATTCGGAGCCGACCCGCACTTCCCAAAGTCCTTCCATCCCGAGCCATTGGTCGCGTGGGTAGATCATGGCGGGCTGGAAGCTCGCGATCGCTCCGATCTGGCCAAACCGTTCGATGTCGCGCGCGGTGGGTATCTCGCAATGCTCCACCCGCGGCCGGCGCTGCCGCGAGCGCTCTCCGTCCGCGGCATAGGCGTCGAGCGCCATCTCGATGGCTCCCGTGCCGATCGCGTGCGTCCAGACCTGAAATCCCTCTTGCTGCGCACGGCTGACGGCTGCGTTGTAAGCCGATGCCTTCCACAGGCAGGTTCCGGTTTCATCGGGTTTGTCGGCATAGCCCTGAGGCATGAAGCCGGTGTGGGACTCCAGCACGCCGTCCAGGAAGAATTTGATGACACGGCCGTCGAGAAAGTCAGGGTCGAGGTCCTCTCTCCATCCCGATACGCGCGCAATCACCTCGTCGAGGTTCGAATCGGGATTGACGATGCTCGAAAGCGTGAAGCGCAGGCTCAGCTCGCCATTCGCCAACATCTCCGCCAGCAACGGGACCGCTTCATCATCCATCCCCGCGCTTTGGACCCGCGACAGTCCAAAGCGGTTCGCTTCCTTGACGGCGCGGAGTAGTGCTGATCGCATAGCGGATTGCGAGGCTTGGGGGACCAGTGCTTCAAATGTGGACCACGCCTTCTCCTTCAGCCATCCGGTCGGCTCGCCGCTCGCATCCCTGACGATCTCGCCGCCTTCGGGATCGGGCGTGTCGCGTGTGATGCCGGCAAGTTGCAGCGCCTTGCTGTTTACCCAGGCCGCATGCGCCATGCCGGAGCGGAAAAAGACGGGGCGATCGGCGATGGCCTGATCGAGAAGCGATTTGTGGAAGCCGCCGTCGGGGAGATCGGGGTAGCCGTAGCTGAACTCGCTGCCCACGATCCATGCCCGGTCGGGATGAGCCTGCGCATAGGCCTTCAGCCGGTCGAGAACGTCGCCAAAGGTCTTTGCTTCGCGCAACCGCACCTCATCGAGGTATTTGCTCCCCCAGGCGAAATGGAGATGGGAATCGATGAAGGCGGGCATTGCGAACCGGCCTTGGAGATCGATGATTTCGGCGTCTTTGGATGCTTGCGCCTTGACGGACGACCAGGAGCCGACAGCCGCGATGCGCTCGCCGCGAACCAGCATCGCCTCGGCATGGGGGTTCGCCGCATCGACCGTATAGAGCGCGCCATTTGCGTAAAGGGTCTCTCGCGCCATTTGACTTTCAGCGGCCGTCGCTCTCATGCGGGTGATGGAGGCAAGGAACCACCAAATCCGGAGAGCAAGAATAATTTTTTCCGGTACCCGTGCTTAGGGTTTGCCTAAGGCTGATGCTCGGTGTTCGGAGGTGATGCCATCGACCTTTGTCGTGGGAATCCGCAACAGCTCCGCGATCCGTCTCAGCGTTTAGGGATAAGCTAAGCACTGACACATGAAATCGTAATTTTCGCTTCCCCAGCCCGTCACTAAAAGCAAACCGGACCCCCATCGCAGCGGCGAAAGCCCCATCGGAAGAGACGTGGATATGTCGGTTGAGAAGATAGACACGCTCGTTGTCGGTGGCGGCCAGGCCGGGGTGGCCATGAGCGAGCATCTGAGTAAATGCGGGGTGCCTCATCTCGTGCTCGAGCGCGGCCGGATCGCCGAGCGCTGGCGCTCGCAGCGCTGGGACTCCCTGGTCGCCAACGGTCCGGCGTGGCATGACCGGTTTCCGGGCATGGAGTTCCCCGTGACGGGTCCCGACGGCTTTCCGCCCAAGGAAGAGATCGCCGACTATTTCGTTGCCTATGCAAAGCAGATCAACGCGCCGATCCGCTGTGGCGTCGAGGTCAAGCTCGTTGAGAGGAATGTCGGCCGTCCGGGGTTTCGCGTCGAGACATCGGATGGGGTGATCGAGGCCAACAGCGTCGTCGCCGCAACAGGCCCTTTTCAAGTTCCCGTCATCCCACCTCTCGTTCCCGCCGATGCCGGTATCCTGCAAATCCACTCCAGCGCTTACCGCAATCCAGCGCAACTGCCGAAGGGTGCGGTGCTGGTGGTCGGCGCGGGATCCTCGGGCGTGCAGATCGCCGACGAGCTGCAGCGCTCAGGCAGGAGCGTCTATCTCTCCGTCGGCGCGCATGACCGTCCGCCGCGCGCCTATCGCGGGCGCGACTTCTGCTGGTGGCTGGGCGTCCTAGGCAAATGGGATCTCGAGACGCCAGGACCCGGGACGGAGCATGTCACGATCGCGGTGAGCGGCGCGCGCGGCGGCGAGACGATCGACTTCCGCCGCCTGGCTGCGCAGGGGCTTGCGCTCGTCGGCATGACGAAGGCATACCAGGACGGGGTGATGAGTTTTGCGCCGGATCTCGCGAAGAATATCGCCAGGGGCGACGCCAACCTGATGTCGTTGCTGGACGAGGCCGACGCCTATGTCGCGCGCAACGGCCTCGACCTTCCGGAAGAGCCCGCCCTTCGCAAAATCGGCCCGGACCCGGACTGCGTGACCAATCCGATCCTCGAACTCGATCTGGCCGAGGCCGGGATTGCGACGATCATCTGGGCGACAGGCTTTACCGTCGACTACAGCTGGCTGAAGGTCGACGCCTTCGACGAGAAAGGCCGGCCAAGACATCAACGCGGCGTCTCGGTCGAGCCCGGGATCTATTTCCTGGGACTGCCCTGGCAGTCGCGCAGGGGGTCGAGCTTCATCTGGGGCGTCTGGCACGATGCCAAGCACGTGGCCGACCGTATTTCGACGCAGCGTAAATATCTCGCCTACCACGCCGCCAAGCGCGAGCCCGTGGACGCCTGACCAGAGCTGCGAGCCCGATCCCGATGGAGACCAAGATGGCGCATACGCGAATTCGCAAATTCAACACCAAGGACACCTATCCGGAGCAGAAGCTCGACAACGACCTCTGCCAGGCCGTCGTCACGCGCGGCGGCCGCACCGTCTATCTGCGGGGACAGTGCCCGCAGGACCTCGACACCGCCAAGAACATCGACAGCCACGATCCGGTCGAGCAGACCCACAAGGTCATGCAGAACATCAGGCAGCTCATCGAGGAGTGCGGCGGCACGATGGAGCATCTGGTGAAGGTGGTGGTCTACATCACCGACGTCCGCCATCGCGAGGCCGTCTACCGGACGATGGGCGAATACATCAAGGGCGTCCACCCGGTTTCGACCGGCCTGGTCGTGTCGGCGCTGGCGCGGCCGGAATGGCTGGTCGAGATCGACGGCACTGCCGTCATCCCGGATTAAAGCGCCATGACTTTCTCCATCGTCGCGCGCTGCCGGCGCACAGGCATGTTCGGGGTGGCGGTGTCCTCGTCGTCCCCCGCGGTCGCGGCGCGCTGCGCCTATGCGCAGGCCGGCGTCGGGGCGGTCGCCAGCCAGAACGTCACCGACCCGACGCTCGGGGTCCGGGCGCTGGAGCTGATGGCGCGCGGCGCCTCAGCCACCGAGGCCGTCGCGATCATCAAGCGCACGGCCGCCTTCAGCGAATACCGGCAGGTGCTGGCGGTTGACGCGGCCGGCGGCAGCGCAATCCATTCGGGACCGAAAGCACTCGGCATCTGGGCCGAGGCGCGCGGCGAAGACGTCGCCTGCGGCGGCAATTTGCTCGCGAATGACGGCGTCCCGCGTGCCATGGTCGACGCCTTCCTTGCGTCCGAAGGCGAGCTCGGCGACCGGCTGATTGCCACGATGCGCGCCGCGCTCAAAGCCGGCGGCGAGGCGGGGCCCGTCCGCTCCGCCGGCATGAAGCTGGTGCGCGATGTCTCATGGCCCGTCGCCGACCTGCGTTGCGACTGGACGGAGGCGTGTCCGATCGAGCAGCTGGCGGGACTGTGGGAAATCTACAAGCCCCAGCTCGATGCTTATGTCACCCGCGCCCTCAACCCGTCCGACGCGCCGAGCTACGGCGTTCCCGGCGACGAGTAATACCGGCAGTCTGGAGCAAGCATGAGCGAACTCAGTCATAAGGACTGGATGGGCAAGGCGTCCGCGATCCGTTTCCGCGACAAGGCGTTCATAGACGGCAAGGCGGTGCCGGCGCGCTCCGGCCGGACCTTCGCCAGCATCAATCCGGCCACGGGAGCGACGCTGGCCGAGGTCGCCTCCTGCGGCGAAGAGGATATCGATCTTGCCGTCGCCGCTGCGCGACGCAGCTTCGAAGCCGGCGTCTGGTCGCGAACCAGTCCCGCGTATCGCAAGCAGGTGCTGCTGCGGCTGGCGGAACTGCTGCGCGAGAACCTGCAGGAATTCGCGCTGCTGGAATCGCTCGACATGGGCAAGCTGGTCAAGGACGCGGCCACCATCGACGTGCCGGGCTCCGCGGCGATCTTCCAGTGGTATGCCGAAGCGATCGACAAGGTCTATGACGAGGTGGCGCCGACAGGGCAGGGCGATCTCGCATTGGTGCGGCGCGAGGCGCTTGGGGTCGTAGGCGCCGTCGTGCCGTGGAATTTCCCGCTCGACATGGCGACCTGGAAATGCGCGCCGGCGCTGGCGGCGGGCAATTCGGTGGTGCTGAAGCCGGCCGAGCAATCGCCTTTCTCAGCACTCAGGCTGGCCGAGCTCGCCATGGAGGCGGGCCTGCCCGCCGGCGTGCTTAATGTAGTGCCGGGCCACGGCGAGACCGCGGGCCAGGCGCTTGGCCGGCATATGGACGTCGATTGCCTCGCCTTCACCGGCTCAACCGCCGTCGGCAAGCTGTTCCTGCAATATTCCGGCCAGTCGAACATGAAGCAGGTATGGCTGGAGACCGGAGGCAAGAGCCCCAATCTGGTGTTCGCGGATTGCGCCGATCTCGATGCGGCGGCCGACATGGCTGCCTTCGGCATCTTCTTCAACCAGGGACAGGTGTGCTCGGCGAATTCCCGGCTGCTGGTCGAGCGCCGCATCAAGGATGCGCTGGTGGAGAAGCTGGCCGAGCGCGCGGCGGCGACGCAGCCGGGCGACCCGCTCGACCCGGCATCCCGCATGGGGGCGATGGTGGATGCGCGCCACGCAGCGACCGTCATGCGCTTCATCGATGGCGGCCGGAAGTCGGCCAGGCTGGTGGCCGGCGGCGACCGGGTGGCCGTCGATGGGCGCGGCAGCTTCGTGCAACCCACCATCTTCGACGAGGTCTCGCCTGAAGATCCGCTCGCCCGCGACGAGATTTTCGGCCCGGTGCTGTCGGTGATCGCCTTCGACAGCGAAGAGGAGGCGCTGCGGATTGCCAATGACAGCGTCTATGGGCTGGCGGCTTCGCTGTGGACGGACAGCCTGTCGCGGGCGCACCGCATAGCGGAACGGCTGCGCGTGGGCACGGTCTCGGTGAACACCGTCGATGCGCTGAGCCCGATGACGCCCTTCGGCGGCTTCAAGCAGTCCGGCTTCGGGCGCGACCTGTCGCTGCACGCGCTCGACAAATACACCGCGCTGAAGACCACCTGGATCAAGTACTGAGGAGCGGCCCCGACTTGATTGCAGCGACCAAACGGGCATCATAGACGCCCATGCCGCTCCGCTTCACGCTCAGACAACTCGAATACTTCGTCGCCGTCGGCGAGGCGGGCTCTATTGCCAAGGCGGCCGAGCAGGTGAACGTCTCGCCGCCGTCGATCTCGGCCTCGATCGCCCAGCTCGAAGCGGAGTTCGGCGTCCAGCTCTTTGTGCGCAAGCATTCGCACGCCCTCGCACTCACTGCGGGCGGGCGCCTGTTTCTCAAGGAAGCCGCGCGGCTGCTCAACGACGCGGATGCGCTGCACGACATTGCCGGCGATATCGCCGAAAAGGTGCGCGGACCGCTGGCAATCGGCTGCCTTCTGACGTTCGCGCAGATCGTGCTGCCGGCGCTGCGCCGGAAATTCGAGGACGCCTATCCGGATGTGCGCGTCCGCCAGTTCGAGCGTAACCAAGGGCAATTGTTCGAGATGCTGCAGCGTGGCGAAATAGACGCAGCACTTACCTACGACCTCGAATTGTCGCAGGACATGACCTTCGAGCCGCTGATGCAACTGCCGGCCTATGTGATGCTGCCAGCCGCGCATCGCCTGGCGGGGAGGGCGGGTATCACGCCCGAGGAACTGGTCGACGAACCGATGGTGCTGCTCGATCTGCCCTATAGCCGCGAATACTTCCTGTCGGCTTTCCAGGGCCTGCGGCCCAGGATCGCCGAGCGCACCGGCGACATCGCCGTGATGCGCTCGATGGTCGCGAACGGTTTCGGCTACGGCATTGCCAATATGCGGCCGCTGAACGCCATGTCGCCTGACGGCAAATTGCTGGTCTTCGTGCCTTTGCTGGGCGACATCAGGCCGCTGATGATGGGCATTGCTCTGCCCAATGCCGAGCATCGCACGCTGACGGTGCAGGCCTTCATCGACCATTGCCGTCGCTTCGTCGTCGAGCAGGGCGTCTTCGGCACCGAACGGATCGTCAAGTAAGATTCACGGCCAGCCTTCGGCGAGCCGCGACAGCAGTCGCTCCAGCATCTCGTCGCAGCGCCGCATTTGCTCGACGCTGACATATTCGTCCGGCTTGTGCCCCTGCGCCATCGAGCCTGGACCGCAGACGACGGAAGGCGTGCCGAGATCGCGGCTGAACAATCCCCCTTCCGTGCCGAAGGCGACTTTCACTGTGCTGTTGGCGCCGGTCAGCGATTTGACGAAAGCGACCGCTTCCGAAGCGGCCGGCGTATCGAGACCCGGATAGGCGTTGGTGATCTCGATGTCGATTGCGGCTTCGGGTGCGATCGAAATGGCACCCGCGGCAATGCGCGCGGCGGCGTTGCGCAGTCTGTCGAGAATGCCGGCCGCATTGTCGGCGGCGACGTTGCGGATCTCGAAGTCGACCACGCAAAGGTTGGGCACGATGTTGAGCGCGACGCCGGCATTGATCTTGCCGACATGCACGGTCGTGTAGGGAATGTCGTAGTCGCCGTCGCGCGCGCCTTCGCGGGCGAGCCGGTCCTGCTCGTCGCGCAAGGCGCGCACGAAATCGCAGCCGAGATGGATGGCGTTGAGCGCTAGCGGAGCAAGCGCCGAATGGCCTTCGCGTCCCTTGCATGTGGCGCGTGCCGCAAGCTTGCCTTTATGCCCCGTCGCCACCTGCATGTTGGTGGGCTCGCCGACGATGCAGAGCAGCGGGCGTTGCGGTGCCGCGCCCAGCATCTCGATCAGGTCGCGCACGCCGAGACAGCCGACCTCCTCGTCGTAGGAGAGCGCGAGATGCAAGGGCGTGCGCAGCGGCATCTTCGAGGCCTTGAGGCAGGCGACAAGCGCCGAGGCCACGAAACCCTTCATGTCCGCCGCGCCGCGCCCGTACAGCTTACCGTCACGTTCGGTCATCGCGAATGGCGGCAGCGTCCAGTTCTGGCCGTCGACGGGAACGACGTCGGTATGGCCGGACAGCATGATGCCGGGCCTGTCGGCCGGACCGATGGTGGCGAAGAGGTTGGCCTTGTGGCCGTCGGCGCTGTGGATGAGCTGGCTGGCTATGCCGCTCGCGCGGAGCAGCTCCGCAACATAGCCGATCAGGTCGAGATTCGAATCGCGGCTCACCGTCGGGAAGGCGATCAGCCGCTCGAGTATCCTGATGCTGTCCATGTCTCTTGCCTTGTTGCCGCAGCCGGTTGTCTACATCGTGCGGACGCCGCCCTGAAGTCGAATTTGGCTCAGCCCCGGTTCATCGCAAGCTAATCACCGGATGCGCGGTTAGGCGCGTCCTAATCCGCGCAGAAGAATTCCGTAGTTTTCCCGCGCCGGCGCCAACTTATGAGTAGTTCTGGTATGGAGCATGATCTTTTCCGAAAACCGGTATCCACTTTTCCGGATCATGCTCCTGAGCGGATCGGCAGGACCGAGCCGGCATGAAGGAAGCTATTATGCGCGACCCACGCTACGACATTCTGTTCGAGCCGATGAAGATCGGTCCGGTGACGGCCAAGAACCGCTTTTATCAGGTTCCCCATTGCAATGGCGGCGGCTACCGCGATCCGTCGGCGGCGGCCGAGATGCGCCGCATGAAATCCGAGGGCGGATGGGGCGTCATCTTCACCGAGCAGACGGAGATGCACCACACGTCCGAGATCACGCCCTTCATCGAGCTCAGGCTCTGGGACGACGCCGACATTCCGGCGCTCGCCAAGATGGCGAAAGCCATGCACGAATATGGCGCGCTCGCCGGCATCCAGCTCGCCTATTCCGGCATCAACGGTCCCAACCTCTACACGAAGGAGGTGCCGCGCGGTCCCTCGGCGCTGCCGATCCGCACCTTCACCAACGATCCGGTGCAGGCGCGCGCCATGGACAGGCAGGATATCCGCGACCTGCGCCGCTGGCACCGCAATGCCTTCAAGCGTGCCAGGCAGGCGGGCTTCGACCTGGTCTGCCTCTACGGCGCGCATGGCTTCGGCATCATCCAGCACTTCCTGTCCACCGCCACCAACCAGCGCAGCGACGAATATGGCGGCTCGCTGGAGAACCGCTCACGGCTGATGCGCGAGCTGATCGAGGAAGGGCGCGACGCGATCGGCGACACCTGCGGCCTCACGCTCAGGCTGTCGCTGGACGAGATGATCGGCGAGCTTGGCTTCGCCAATTCGGAAGTCCGCGACATGATCGAGATGCATGCCGACCTGCCGGATCTCTGGGATCTCGCGCATGGAGCCTGGGACGATTGCTCCGGGCCGTCGCGCTTCAAGGAAGAGGCGGCGCAGGAGAGCCTGGTGTCCGGCATCAAGAAGCTGACCTCTAAACCGGTGGTCGGCGTCGGCCGCTTCACCTCGCCGGACGTGATGGTGCGGATGATCAAGTCAGGCACGCTCGACTTCATCGGCTGCGCGCGCCCATCGATCGCCGATCCCTTCCTGCCGAAGAAAGTCGAGGAGGGCCGCATCGAGGACATCCGCGAATGCATCGGCTGCAACATCTGCATCACCGGCGACATGACCATGTCGATCTCGCGCTGCACGCAGAACCCGACCTTCATGGAGGAATGGCGCAAAGGCTGGCATCCGGAGCGCATGCAGCCCAAGGGCGACAGCGACAGCGTGCTGATCGTCGGCGCCGGACCCGCCGGACTTGAGGCGGCACGCGCGCTCGGCCTGCGCGGCTATCAGGTGGCGCTGGCGGAAGCCGGCAAGGCGCTTGGCGGACGCGTGGCGCGCGAGTGCCTGCTTCCGGGCCTTTCGGCCTGGGGCCGGGTGCGCGACTATCGCCAGTACCAGCTCAGCCAGATGCCGAACGTCGAGATCTATTTCGAAAGCCGGCTTACGGCGGACGACATCCTGTCCTTCGGCTTCCAGAACGTCGCCATCGCCACCGGGTCGGCATGGCGGCGCGACGGCGTGGCACGCGCCCATGTCGTGCCGATGCCGATCGACGCCGCCATGCCGGTCTACACGCCCGACGACTTGATGGAGGGCAAGGTGCCATCCGGCAATGTCGTGCTGTTCGACGATGACCACTACTACATGGGTGGCGTGCTGGCCGAGCTGATGGCGCGGCAGGGCGCAAGCGTGACCCTGGTGACCCCTTCGGCTTATGTCTCAGACTGGACCCGCAACACATTGGAGCAGGGGGCCATCCACCGCCGCCTGGCGGAGCTGGGCGTCGATATCGTCCTCAACAGAACCGTCACGAGCATCGCGTCCGGCGGCGTCGTCACGGCCTGCGTCTATACCGGCGGGCGGCGGGAACTGGCGGCCGACGCCGTCGTCCTGGTCACGTCGCGCAATCAGGACGATGCCGTCTGGCGCGAGCTGAAAGCCCGGGAGACCGAGTGGGGCGGCAACGGCATCCGTTCGATCAGGGTCATCGGCGATGCCGAAGCGCCGGGACCGATCGCCTGGGCAACCTATGCCGGCCACCGCTTCGCCCGCGAGCTGGACGAAGCCGACATCGGTGACGCGCTGCCTTTCCGGCGCGAGGTGACGGCACTGGCGGACGGGTAACGCCGTTCAGGCACGGCAACTTCGGCGCTATCGTTTCCTATCTCGACAAGCAGCGGAAAAACACCCGCGGTCGGGATTCTCCTTGAGGCTGGCGCGCGGATTGGTCAGTTTGTCCTCGAGCGAGACCACTTGCCAGGCTGCGGCGGACAGGGAGAACAAGCAATGCGCACCAAGACCAGCATCCGCGTCGTCGGCTGCCATGCCGAGGGCGAGATCGGAGATGTCATCGTGGGCGGCGTGCTGCCGCCCGCGGGCCGCACGATGATGGAAAAGATGATCACCATGGAGCGCGATCACGATCATATAAGACGCATGCTGATCTGCGAGCCGCGCGGCAGCGTTGCCCGTCACGTCAATCTGCTGGTGCCCTCGACGCGCGATGATTGCGCGGCGGGCGCCATCATCATGGAGCCGACCGAATATCCGCCGATGTCCGGCTCCAACACGATCTGCATCGCCACGGTGCTGCTCGAAACCGGCATGGTGCCGATGCAGGAGCCTGAGACACGCTTCAAGCTGGACATGCCGGGCGGCGTCATCGAGATCAGCGCCGAATGCCGCGACGGCAAATGCCTGTCGGTCACCTTCCGCAACGCGCCAGCCTTCGCCGAGCGCCTCGATGCCGATATCGAAATCGAGGGGCTGGGGACGCTGAAGGTGGACATCGCTTACGGCGGCATGTTCTACGCCATCGTCGATGCGCCCGCGCTAGGCTTCTCGGTCACGCCCGACGAGGCGCGCGAACTGGCCGTGGCCGGCGAGAAGGTTCGGCGCGCGGCGCGCGAGCAGCTCGATGTCGTGCATCCGCAGTTCGACAATGTGCGCGGTGTGTCTATCGTCCAGTTCGCGATGCCGTTCCGGGGGCCCGGCAACGTCACGCGCAACACCTGCATCGTCTCGCCCGGACGCTCGGACCGCAGCCCGACCGGAACCGGCACCTCGGCCCGCATGGCGGTGCTGCAGGCGCGGGGCCAGATGAAGGAAGGCGAGGTGCTGATCCATGAATCGATCATCGGCTCGCGATTCACCGGCAAGATCCTCGAACTCACCGAAGTCGCCGGGCGCAAGGCGATCGTGCCGCAGATCACGGGCAGGGCCTGGATCACCGGCGAGCACAATTACTATGTCGATCCGACGGATCCGTATCCGCAAGGCTACGTGCTGTCGGACACCTGGGGCACCTCGACTTCGGTGACGCAATAGAATTTCCTCAACCGGCGTCGGCTCGGATCACACGAGGGCCCGCGCGCTTTCCATCTCTCGGCAGGGGCATTCGCGCCTGGATAGATGTGAGCGGACCTTGCAGGGAGGCGTCTCCTCTGATTCCCTGCGCTTGGTGGGGATCGCCTGATTCGCGTGCTTGTCGTTCCGGTCCCGCATGGTCTTGGGGCAGGGCAGCAGGTGCTTTGGTAGAAAGATGAAAAAAATGACCGCCAAGCCGGAAATCCTGGAGATGAGGCCCAAGATCACCGTCGTCGGGGTCGGCGGCGCCGGCGGCAACGCCGTCAACAACATGATCGCCGAAGGGCTGCAGGGCGTCGAGTTCGTCGTCGCCAACACCGACGCGCAGGCGCTCACCATGTCGAAGTCGTCGCGGCTGATCCAGTTGGGCGCGCATGTGACCGAGGGCCTGGGCGCCGGATCGCTGCCCCAGGTCGGCAGCGCCGCCGCGGAGGAATCCATCGACGAGATCATGGATCACCTGGCGGGAACGCATATGTGCTTCATCACCGCCGGCATGGGAGGCGGCACCGGGACCGGCGCGGCGCCGGTGATCGCGCGTGCCGCGCGCGATGCCGGCATCCTGACGGTGGCCGTCGTCACCAAGCCTTTCGTCTTCGAAGGCAAGCGCAGGACCCAGGCGGCCGAGGAAGGCATAGAGCGCCTGCGCGAGAGCGCCGACACCGTGATCGTCATCCCGAACCAGAACCTCTTCAGGGTCGCCGACGCCAAAACCACCTTCGCCGATGCATTCGCCATGGCGGACCGCGTTCTCTACGCGGGTGTCGGCTGCATCACCGATCTCATCGTCAAGGAAGGCCTGATCAATCTCGATTTCGCCGACGTGAAGTCGGTGATGCGGGACATGGGCCGGGCGATGATGGGAACCGGCGAAGCTTCCGGGGAGGGACGCGCCAAGATCGCGGCCGAGGCGGCGATCGCCAATCCGCTGCTCGACGAGGCCTCCATGTCGGGCGCCAGAGGGCTGCTCGTATCGATCTGCGGCGGCATGGATATGACGTTGTTCGAGGTCGACGAAGCCGCGACGCGGATCAGGGAGGAAGTCGACGCCGATGCCGACATCATCGTCGGCGCCATCTTCGACCAGGCGCTGGCAGGAAAATTCCGCGTATCCGTCGTCGCGACCGGCCTGCGCAAGAGCGCGGACATCACCCAGTTCGAGCAGCGGATCGCCTGAGAACACGGCGATCTCGCGGCGGCGCTCCCGGACCGCGCGACGTGGGGCGGCACCCTTGCGCGCTTCTTCGCCGCAGGCCATCACGACAGCATCGGCCCGTGTCTGTCCAGATTGGACTAATTGACCAGCCTGTTCGACGGGAGTCGATTTAAGTTCCATCGGGGAGGAGTAGACTTGGCGGCGATCGATCAAGCGTCGCGCCTACCCGGGAGGATTACCTTGCTCTTTGCCGTGCACTGTCTCGACCATGCCGATGCGCTTCCGCGCCGGCTCGCCAATTACGATGCCCACAAGGCCTATCTTGCCGGCGGCTCGGTCGCGACCGTGATCTCCGGGCCGCTTGTCGCGGCGGATGGCGCAACCATGATCGGCTCGCTGTTCGTCTTTTCCGCCGACAGCATCGAGGAGGTGAAGGCATTCAACGCCGCCGACCCGTTCAACGCCGCCAATGTCTGGCAGAGCGTCAGCATCAATCCCTTCCTGCTGCGCGTCGACAACCGGGCCTGACGGGGAGGGGCTCGATGAGAAGCTTCGTCTATAACGGCCAGCCGGCGCGCGTCGTCTTCGGGTCGGGAACGATCGCAAGGCTGCCGGAAGAGATAGATCGGCTGGGACTGAAACGCGTGCTCGTGCTGGCGACGCCGCCGCAAGAGGCCGAGGCCCGGCGTTTGGCCGGTTCGCTCGACGGCGCGGCGGCAGGCGTCTATGCCAAGGCGACGATGCACACGCCCGTGTCCGTCACCGAGGATGCGCTGAAGGTCGTGGCGGAGCTTCAGGCCGATGGGCTGGTCGCGGTCGGCGGCGGCTCCACGACAGGCCTCGCCAAGGCGATCGCGTTGCGCACCGACCTGCCGCAGATCGTGATGCCGACGACCTATGCCGGCTCGGAAATGACACCCATCCTCGGCGAGACCAAGGATGGCGTGAAGGTCACCCAATCGAGCCCGAAAGTGCTGCCGGAAGTGGTGATCTACGATGTCGACTTGACGATGACGCTTCCTGCCGCGTTGTCGGGAACAAGCGGCATGAACGCCATCGCCCATGCGGTCGAGGCGCTCTATGCCAGGGAAAGAAACCCGGTGATAAATCTGATGGCGACCGAGGCCATCGGCGCATTGGTGAACGCCTTGCCGGTCATCGCCGGGAACCCGCATGACCGCGACGCGCGCTCCGAGGCGCTCTATGGCGCCTGGCTCTGCGGCATCTGCCTCGGCTCGGTCGGCATGGCGCTGCACCACAAGCTTTGCCATACGCTGGGCGGCAGTTTCGATCTGCCGCATGCGGAGACCCATACGATCGTGCTGCCGCATGCACTGGCCTACAATGCCCCCGCCGTTCCGGCGGTCATGGGGACCCTGCGGACCGCGCTGAAGGCCAACGATCCTGCCATGGCTCTCTACGATCTCGCCGGCCGGATCGCCGCCAAGCGCGCGCTTTCCGAAATCGGCATGCCGTCTGACGGAATCGATATCGCGACGGACCGCGCGCTGGCCAATCCCTACTGGAACCCTCGAGCGCTGGAACGGGAACCGATCCGGGCTCTCATCGCACGCGCCTATGCCGGCGAGCCGCCGCAGGCCTGAGAAGCCCGAACGTCTTTGGAGGAGTTATCGCCATGACAGGCACCGCGGACGCTGCCCGACCAAAATATCCCTATTTCGAGGAAGAGACTTCGGTCGACGTGGTCAACGCGCGCATGGGACCGGATGTCGACCCGCGCCTGCGCGAGGTGATGAGCGTGCTGGTGAAACATCTGCATGCCGCCATCAAGGAGATCGAGCCGACGCATGAGGAGTGGCTGCAAGGCATCAAGTTCCTCACCGATGTCGGCAAGATGTGCTCCGACTGGCGGCAGGAGTTCATTCTGCTTTCCGATACGCTCGGCGTTTCGATGCTGGTCGACGCCATCAATCACCGGCGTCCGAACGGCGCCACGGAAAACACCATCCTCGGACCGTTCTATGTGCCCGAAGCGCCGCGCTACGAGCATGGCGCGAATATCTGCCTCGACGGCAAGGGTGAGCCGATGGTCGTGCGTGGTCGCGTGCTCGACACGCAAGGCAAGCCGATCGCAGGCGCGCTGATCGATGTCTGGCAGACCAATGACGACGGTTTCTACGATGTCCAGCAGAAGGACGTGCAGCCCGACTGGAACCTGCGCGGCGTCTTCACCACCGACGAGAAGGGCGAATACTGGTACCGCTCCGTCAAGCCGCGCTACTATCCGATCCCCGACGACGGGCCGGTCGGAAAGATGCTCGCCGCGCTCGGGCGTCATCCGAACCGTGCGGCGCATGTACACTATATCGTCAGCGCGCCCGGTTACGATCCGGTCATCACGCACATCTTTGCGCCCGACTGCCGCTACCTTGCCGAGGACGCCGTCTTCGGGGTGAAGGATTCGCTGATCGCCGATTTCACCCGAGTCGCCGACCCGAAGAAGGCGAGCGAGTTCGGTTTCGAAGCGCCGTTCTGGTCGGTCGAGTGGGATTTCGTGCTGGCTCCCAAGAGCGCTGGAACTTGAGCTGCGTATCTTTGTCCAAATTGGACAAAAGCTGGCGTCGAGTCGCATGATCGGCGTATCCTTCCTGCCTGGAAGGAGAATGTGCGTATGAACGATCACGAGTTCCTGCGCGTCTATGATTTCGTGGATCGCCTGCGCAGGCCTTTCCTCGGCGTTGCGGACGTCGAGGACGAGGCTGCCTGGCGCATCATCCACTACCTCATGCGCTCGGAGCTCGAGGGCTATCCGGTTACGATCAGCAAGCTGGCGCTGGTCTCGAATCTCCCTCACGGCACGGCGATCCGGCGCATCCAGGGCATGATCGACGGCGGATTGATCGAGAGGCGGGCGGCTTCCGAAACGGCCAAGCGGTTCACGCTTCATCCGACGGCGCGCCTGTCGAACCTCGCCATCAACTATGCGGCGGAAACCAAGGCCCTGATCGCCGAGATCGTCGGCGGCCGCAACAATGAGGAGCACGAGGCCGACTACTATTTCGGCGCGCCGCAGCGCGGTAGCCCGATCATCCCGCCGATCAACCTGTTGACCAACAGGGTCACGAAGGGCGTCGAGCTGCAATTTCTGCTGAACGACGACAATTACTTCGCCGCCATGCGCAACATGTGGTCGGACTTCCGCAACAATCTGGCGAGCGCCAAGAGCTTCAAGCTGGTCCACCAGAATGATCTTTATCGCGAAGGTCTGGCGAATGGCGCGCGCGCCGTTTCGGCCTACGACATGATCGCGATCGACATGCCTTGGCTCGGAGAGTTCGCGAGCAAGGGGCTCGTCCTGCCGATCGGCGAGGTGATCCGCGAATCCGGCATCAATCCGATGGATTTCCATCCCTCGATCTGGTCGACGACGACCTGGCAGCGCGTCGAATACGGCGTGCCGATCTATTGCACGATAGAGGTGCTGGCCTGCCGGTCGGACCTCTTCGAACGCGAGGGGCTGGCGCTGCCGCGCACCTTCGACGACGTCATCAGCGCCGGGCGCGCGTTCCACAACCCGGCCGCCGAACGCTATGGCATCGCCTGGAACGCGGCGCACAGGCCGCTGGCGTCGAGCTTTATGTTCTTCCTCGGCTGCTGCGGCCAGAGCGTGCTGTCGATCCGCCGCACGCCGACCGGTTATTCCACCGAAAACCTGGATGCGCAGCATATGCGGCCGCAGATCGACAGCGAAGCGGGCCTGCTGGCGCTCGACTATATGCATCGCATGTTGGAAATCGCCCAGCCCGACGCGCTCGACGCGCATTGGGACGATTCCTGCGCGGTCTTCCTGCGCGGCCAGAGCGCCATGGGCTACGTGTGGACGATGCGCGCCGCGCAGTTCGAGGCCGAAGTCCGTTCCGCGGTCAAGCGCCGCGTCGCCTATGTCCCGCAGCCATCCGGGCCGGGCGGCACCAACACCTCGCCGATCGGCGGGTTCCTGTTGTGCATCCCTTCCAACATCGATCCGAAGCGCCTGCCGCTTGCGGCAGAAGCGCTGGCCTGGATGGCCTCGCGCGAGGCCATGAAGGAGCATGTGAAGAACGGTTTTCCGGTCGCGCCGCGCTTCTCGGTCAGCGCGGATCCGGAGGCGATCGGCAGCTCGCAGCTCGTGCGCTTCGTCGGCAGCCTCGCCAACCGCAATTTGCTGCGCAACTGGCAGCGCCCGCCGGTGCCGTTCTACACCGACATGGAGCGCATCATCGGCGAGGAAGTGCACGACGCGCTTTCCGGCCGCAAGTCCGACCGCGCGGCCCTGAAAGACGCCCAGGACCGCATCGAGCGGATCGTCGACCGCGCCGGCTGAATCCGTCTCGTTGCGACGCGCGTTGAAGGAGTTCAGCGGTTGATCGAATCGCCCGCTGCAACTCGTTGTTTTATTTAATTCCAGAAGGAGAACCGCACCGCGGTTCTCCTGGAATCGCTCAGGCGATCGCCCGTATCGAGCCGCCGTCGACACCCCAGACGGAGGAGGTGACGAAGGAGGCGAGATCGGAGGCGAGGAAAACGATGACGTTGGCCACTTCCTCCGGCTTGCCGAGGCGGCCGAGCGGTAGTTGGCGCAGCGACATCTCGTGCTCGACGGCCTTCTGCGGCTCCATATTGTGGAACTTGCCCATGGTTTCGGCAAAGCCGCCCGGCTGCGTCCAGAACGGCGTCCAGATCGGGCCGGGAGCCACGGCGTTGATGCGGATATTGTTGGCGCCTTCGGTGCGCGCCAGCCCCTTGGTCAGCGCGAGCACCGCCGCCTTCGATGCAGAATAGTCGATCGGAACGCCTTCCGGCTGGCGCGCGAGATCCGAGCCGTTGTTGACGATTGCGCCATGTCCCTGCTTACGCATCACCGGCAGGACGACGCGCGTCGTGCGGACATAGCTCATGAAGTTGAGCGAGAAGGTCTTGTCCCACTCGGCGTCGGTCAGCTGGTCGAACGTGCGCACCGCGCCGGCGCCGACATTGTTGACAAGGACATCGACCGTTCCGCCGAAATGGGCGATCGCGGCCGTGACCTTCTCCTCGATGTCTTTGGCCGAGGACAGATCGGCCTTGAACGTCGCGGCCGTGCCGCCGGCCGCCGTGACCGCGGCCGAGGTCTCGGCGAGTGCTGCTTCGTCGATGTCGAAGAGCGCGACGCGGCTTGCCTCGCGGCCGAAGGCGATCGCCGTTTCGCGGCCGATGCCCTTCGCCGCTCCGGTGATCAGCACCACCTTGCCCTTGAGATTGGTTTCCATTTGATCCTCCTTATCTTGCGGCGAATTGCGCCATGGTGGTTTCGAACGAGCGTCGCGCCGCCTCTTCGAGCGGCAGTACGCGGTGCCTCTTGGAGATCACCTCGACCGAATAGAAGCTGTCGAAGCCGGTCTTGCGGATCGCGTCGATGAAGGCGGGGGGATTGAGCACGCCCTCGCCACAGAGCCGGCGTTCGTAGATCGTGTCTTCCCAAAGCGTGCCGACGACCTTCTCATCCGCGTCGTCGAGCTCGACCGAGACGACGTACTGCTTCGGCACGGCGGCGACGGCCTCGTAGGGGATGCCGCCGCGGCCGACATGCCAGATGTCGAGCAGCAGGCCCCCATTGGCTCGCGCCGCACCCTCGACGATGGCGCGCGCGGTTTCCAGCGTGCGCACGTTCGAGAACGGCATCACCTCCAGCGCGATCTTGGTGCCGTAACGGGCGGCGTCGTCGCAGATCGCGGCGAAGCTGTCCGTGACCTGCGCAAGGTCGATGGTGTCGGCATCGAATTCCGGCGCGATCTTGACGTCGCGGGCGCCGAGCGCCTCGGCAGCCTCGAAGAGTTCGCGGCGTACCTTGTCCGATGCGGCGCGCAGGGCGCCGGACGCGAACCAGTGGGTGATGAACTCCAGCTCGACATGCGGCATGCCGTTGGCGTCGAGGATGCGGCGCATCTCCTTGAGGCCGATCTTTTCACGGGTGGCCTGCAGGTCGGCATGGATCAGGCCCACGCCTTTGTATCCGGCCCTGGCTGCCGCCTCGACGCGCTCTGCGAAAGGAAACGGACTGATCTCGTTCGGCGCGAACGGATAGACGTCGCCCGAGATGGTCCAGTAGGCGGCGACGAGTTCGATGGGGTTGCTCATCATCTTTCTCCTCAGACCGAAGCGCCTTCCGACCCGGTGCGGAAGTCGAAGCTGGTCGTCAGGCCGCCGTCGGCGATGATCTCGGCGCCGTTGAGGGCCGTGGAAGCATCGGAAAGCAGAAACAGGCCGGCGCGCGCGACCTCGGCCGGATCGAGGATGCGGCCGGCCGGCTGGCGGTTGGCGCGCGCGGCAAGGAAACGGTCCGGGTCGTTGGCGGATTTCATGTGCCGCTCGAACAGGCCGGCAAGCATCGGCCCGGGGCTCAGCACGTTGGCGCGTATGCCCTGGCGCGCATGGTCCATGGCGACGGTGCGGGTCAACTGGCGGACAGCGCCCTTCGAGGCAGCGTAGACGGCGAGTTGCTGCTCGGCGAAGGTGGCGTCGATGCTGGCGACCGCCACGATCGGACCGCCGCCGCGCGCCGTCATCAGCGGCAGCATGGCGCGGAAGGCGAGCGCCGTGCCGATGAAATTGACCGACATGGTCTTTTCCATCGCTGCTTTGTCGAAGTCGAGGATGGTGCCGACATTGAGCATCGCCGCCGATGTCACAAGGCCAAGCGTTCCTGGGTTTTCCCTGGTGATGGTGTCGGCGACGCCGGCCCATGTCGTCTCGTCGGTGACGTCGCCCCGGACATGCGAATAGAGTTCGTTCGCAAGGCTGTCGGGCGCCGGCGCCAGGTCCACGCCGATCGTGCGCACGCGGCTTTCGGTCAGCAGCCGTGCGATGTTGGTACCAAGACCAGAAGCCGTTCCGGAGACCACGACAAGGTCCGGCAAGGCGTTGCTAAAGACTGGCTCCGTGGCCATGGGGCATTCCTCTTTTCTGACGTCGGGAAGGATGAGGCACGGCGGCTGCCGCCGTGCCTCGGATGCGGGTATCAGCGGCCGAGCGCGGCGTTGCAGTCGGCGACGTTGGCCTTGGTGATGATCTCGTGCGGCAGGAAGATCTGCTTCTCGACCTTCTTGCCATCGAGAAGATCGGCGACCGCCTGCGCGGCATATTTGCCGTCGTCGATCGGCGACTGCAGGACGGTGGCGTATTGCGTACCGTCATTGATCTGGTTGACGCCCTCGATCGAGCAGTTGGAGCCCACCAGGACGAGGCTTGCCGGATCGATGCCGGCGCGCTTGGCGGCGACGATCACACCCGACATCATGTTGTCGGCCTGCGCGTAAACGCCCTTCACGTCCGACCCGAGCTGGGTGAATAGGGCGGCGGCGGCATCCGTCGCCTTGGTCTGGTCCCAGTTGCCGTTTTGCTTGCCGGCCACCTGAATGCCGCTCGCCTTCTTGCCAAGCACATCCTCGAAGCCCTGCGAGCGCTGGATCTGCGGCGGCGTTCCGGGAACGCCCTCGACGATGAAGACCTTGCCTTCGCTGCCGAGCTTCTTATCGGCGAAACCCTTGATCATGGCTTCGCCGGCGGACTCGCCGTTGCCGATGTCCGACGGGCCGGTGAAGACGTCCCAGAACTGCGAATATTTCTCGTCTGGCTGCGAGTTGGTGATCACCAGCGGGATGCCGGCCTGCTTGATCTTGCGCAGCGACGGCACGATGGCGCTGGCATCGGCGGGCCAGAGCACGATGGCGTCGGGCTTTTGCGCAATCGCCTGGTCGACCTGCGAGGCCTGTTCGGCGGCGTCGTAGTTGTTGATCTTCACCTCGAGATTGATGCCTGCGGCGGCCGCGACTTCCTTGAAGGCGCGCTGGTGCAGGGCGCAATATTCGCACTCTTCCGTGACCGTCAGCAGGATCACCTTCGCGCCCTTGGCAGCGGCGAAGGCCACTCCCGGCGCCATCAGCCCTCCGGCGACCGCGGTCGTCAGCAGAAGTTTGATGAGTTTTGCGAAGTTCATTTGGTTACTCCTCCCGTTTCAAGGTTGCACGTTCCCCCGCGCCGCCGATCGCTCGGCGGCGTTGCAAGGGTCCGTCGGTTGTTTCCGCTAGGCGGAATTGGCGGCCCGCGACATTGCGAGCCGTTCGCTCATCCATGCGCCCAACTGACCGTCGAGCAGCACGATCCCCATCAGCACGAGGCCGTTGGCGAAGAGAATCCCCGTCGCCGCCATGCCGATCAGACTGAGGCCATTGTTCATCACCGTCAGGATCAGTGATCCAAGCAGCACATGCGCGGGCGTGCCCGAGCCGCCGGTCAGCGCGACGCCGCCGACGATCGCGGCCGAGACGGCCTGCAGCATCAGCGTGCTGCCGGTTGTCGCGGCGGCGCTGGCGAGGCTCATCGACAGCAGGCTTCCCGCGAGCGCGGCCGTGACGGCGGAAATCACGAAGACGATCACCAGCGAGCGGCCGACCCTGGCGCCGCTCGCCGCGGCGACCTGGGGCTTGCTGCCGACGACGCGGATGTCGCGTCCCATCAGCGTGTAGTGCATGAACAGGCCGACGAGCAGGAAGGCGGCGAGCGTCACGAGACTGCGCCATGACAGGACGGTCAGCAGCGGATCGTCCAGCGCCATGCCGAGGTCGAAATTGTCGGTGCTGATGACCTTGCCGCCGGCGAGCCAGAAAGCGAAGCCGGAGAGGGCCATCATCGAGCCGACCGACACGACGAGCGAGGACACTTTGAAGCGGCTGATGACGATCGCGTTGACCAGGCCGACAAGCACGGCGAACGCGAGCGCAGCGGCCATGCCTTGGACCAGATTGCCGGCGCCGACGACGAGCGTGATCAGGCCGCCCACGGCGACCATGGAGCCGACGCTCAGATCGAACTCGCCGGCAATCATCGTCAAGGACAGGCCAAGCGCGACCATGCCGAGCAGCGCGAAGGACTGCATGAGGGCATAGAGATTGCGGCCGCTGATGAAAGCCGGATTCCAGATCGCGAAGGCGACGACGAGGGCGGCGAGAAGAGCAAGGCGCAGCAGCGTCGCGCCGGAGATCGTCCTGGACTTGCGGATCGCAGCCATCGTCTTACCTCCGGAAACCGAGCGCCAGCGCGCCGAGGATGACCGAGCCGATCACCACCAGGCCCTTGACGATTAGCTGGATTTCCAGCGACAGGCCCTTGAGCAAAAGGATGTTGGAGATCATCGCCAGGAAAACAGCGCCGATCGCCGCGTCGAGGACGCGGCCTTGGCCGCCCTTGATCGCCACGCCGCCGACCAACACCGCGGCGATTGCGTCGAAATCCAGCCCCGCGCCGAGCTTGAGGTTGCCCTGGGCGGCCTGCGAACCATAGAGCGCGCCGGCAAAGGCCGCGGCCATGGCGGCGAACAAATAGGCGAGCACCAAAGTGCGGCCGACGCGAAGGCCGGTGAAGCCGGCGGCCTTCGGGTTCAACCCGATGAGGCGCAGTTCGCGGCCGAAGCGGGTCCGTTCGACGATGAAGCTCAGCACGATCGCCGCCAGCAGGAAGAGCAGGATCTGGTTGGGGAGGCCGAGGGTCCGCCCGACTCCCAGCCAGCTTGCGTCTCCCTGGCCAACGACCGTCAGGCCGCCGGAATAGAACGAGCCGGCGCCGGTGATGATCGAGGCCATGGCTATGGTGGTGATGATCGGATTGGTTCGGAACACGCCGACGGCGATGCCCTGGGCCAGACCGAACAGCCCGCCGATCAGGACCACCAGGATCACGCTCGCGAGCAAGCCGAAATGCAGGAAGGAAGCAAAGAGGATGGTGGAGACGGCGGCCGTCGCGCCCATCGACAGCATGAAGAGATTGCCCGACAGCGTGATGAGCGACATGCCGACCGCGGCGATGCCCACCGCGGACGTGGAGTACATGATCGCGGACACGTTGGCGCTGGAGGAGAAACCGGGAACTGCAAATGAAGCCCACAAAGCGAACAGCACCGTTGTCGCCCATACCGCAGTGGACTGGATGCGCTCCGGCCGTATCAGGCTGGCGCCGAGCGCCGTGGCATCGAATCCGGCCAAGGCTTTGCCTCCGCTCCTTATGTTACCGTTGATGCTCATGCCGCTCTCCCCATAGCCCGGCCACGCACCACGTCGCCCAGGATGGAATCCATGGTCGTCTCCTCGACCGGCAGGTCGCGGACGATCTCACCGCGGAAGACCGTGATGACGCGTTGCGAGAGCTCCCGGATTTCCTCCAGATCGGTCGAGAAGAAGAGGACGACCAGACCCTCGCGGGCAAGCGCCTGGATTTCGCGGTAGATCTCGGTGCGCGCGCCGACATCGACGCCGCGGGTCGGCTCGTTGAGCACCAGGATCCTGGGTGAGAGCGCGACGGACTTGGCGATCGCCACCTTCTGCTGGTTGCCGCCGGAGAGCGTCGATGCGGCGGCCGGCAACCGGCGGACGTCGATTTGGAACCGGCGGGCAAGGTCGCTCGCCTGCTTGCGCGCATCGGCTAGCGTCAGCACGCCGAAGCGGTTGAGGCGGTCGAGGATCGCGGCGGTGAGGTTGACCTCGATGGGGGCTCCGAGGAAGAGGCTCTTGCCGCCCCGGTCTTCCGAGACATAGGCGATCCCAGCGCGGCTCGCAGCGGCGATCGAGGTGACTTCGACCACAGAACCGCCGACCCTGATCGTGCCGGCATAATGCCGCTCCAGGCCAGCCAGCGTTTCGACCAGTGCATTGGCGCCGGAGCCGAGCTGGCCGATGATGCCGACTATCTCGCCGGCGCGGAAGGCGAGATCGACGGGACGGTATTTCCCCGCGACGCCGAGCCCCGCAAGCTCGATCACCGTCGCAGCCCCAGGCCCCGCCCGGTCGCGCGTGGCATGCGCCGAGGTCACCTCGCGGCCGATCATCTCGGCGACGAGCTCGTCATTGGTCCATTGCGCGGTCGGTTTGGTCAGGATGCGCTGTCCGTTGCGGAACACGGTCGTGCGATCGGTGAGCGCGAAAATCTCCGGCAGGCGATGGCTGATATAGACCACGGCGGTTCCCTTGGCGCGCAGCCAGCGCACCGTCGCGAAAACCCGCTGGATCTCGGCGTCGGAAAGGCTCGCGGTCGGTTCGTCGAGGATCAGCACGCGCGCGCCGCGCATCACGGCCCGGCAGATTTCGAGAAGCTGCTGCTCGGCGATCGACAACCTGCCGGCCTCGACGTTGAGCGGCACATCGGACAGGCCAAGCTGGTCCAGAGTCTCGCGTGCACGCGCCTTGTAGCGCCCGCGGATATAAAGCTGGGAGATGTCGGGGTCGCCAAGAAGCACATTGTCCAGCACGGACAGATGCGGAATGATCGATAGTTCCTGATAGACGACGGAAACAAGTTTCGGATTGGTGAGCTCGCCGGGCCGCAGAAGCTGTCCATCGACGCGGACTTCGCCTTCGTCCGCAGGCATGAGGCCGGCGATGATACGGACCAGCGTGCTTTTGCCGGCGCCGTTCTCGCCGCAAAGCGCATGGATCTCACCGGCATGAAGATCGAAGTCGATGCCCTTCAGCGCATGGACCCCGCCGAACGACTTGCGCAGATTCGTGACCGTCAGAACGGCTTTCATGGCTCGTGAAACCTCCCAACACCGCGCCTCCGAGCGGTGCCAAAAGGCTTAAACGACAAGTTCGCCCGGGATCGTGAATAAATGGTCCATATTGGACTTCACGCGGCGCGCTTGGGTCCCGGGGGCCACCCCCTAACCGCGACCTGCCTTATCCTCGGTCTCGGAGGCAAACTGCACAGCGTATCAGAAAAACGAAATTGTCCGCTGACGCTCCAGCCGTAATTGTCCGAACCAGGCGAACGGCTGGGTTTCTTGGGAGGATTCCGGAGCGGCTGGTCACCCGAGGAAGGCGCCGACCACTAGGCTGCCTGGGAGGAGGAAAATGCCTGGTTCGGGCAAATCGGACGACAGGCGCCTTGGCTTCAAGGCGTCCCAGGAAGTCGTCGTCGTTGCGATCTCGGTTGTGCTGTTCGTCGTCTTCTCGGCGACGCTCAACAATTTCCTGAGCCAGGGCAACATCATCGCCATCCTCAAGAACGTGTCGATCCTCGGTACGCTTGCCGTCGGCATGGGCTTCGTCGTCGTCGGCCGCGGCATCGACCTCACCATGGTGGCGGTGATGGTCGTCGGCGTCGCCTTCAGCATCTGGGTCTCCACCTGGGGCATCGATTTCACGCTCGCCGTGATCTGCGGCGCCATCCTGGTCGCGGCCATCGGCCTGTTCACCGGCGTCATGGTGGCGGTCGCGGAAGTCCCGCCGATCTTCGCCACCTTGGCCATCGCCTCGTCGGTCTACGGCTCGGGGCGCATCGTCTTCGCCTCGGACGTGCTCTATGCCCCGCCGGACATCGCGTGGCTGAAATTCGTCGGCAATGGCAGCGTGCTCGGCGTACCGATGTCCGTCGTCATCTTCGGAGCGGTGGCGGCCATGATGGGTCTGTTCCTGAGGAAGACGCGCTTCGGCCGGCTGGTCTACGCAACGGGCGACAATCCGAACGCGGCCCGCACCACCGGACTGCCGACGCGCCCGATCATCGTGACGCAATACGTCATCAGCGCGCTGATCGCGTTCACCGCCGGCATCATCATGACCGGGCTGGTCACCGGCATCGACACGCGCCTCTACAATTCGAGCCTGATCTACGACGTGCTCCTGGTTGTCGTGCTTGGCGGCATCGGCCTGTCGGGCGGGCAGGGCGGCGTGCGCAACGTGATCGCCGGCACGATCCTGGTCGGCATCCTGACCAACGGCATGACGATCCTCAACTTCTCCTACACCAGCCAGAACCTGATCAAGAGCGTGATCCTGCTCGGCGCCCTTGCCATCGACGCCATCATCAATCCGCGTGACGAGCAGACCTCGCAGAGCGGCGACATCTGAAACAACAACTCGAACCATCAAATCAGGGAGGAAACCTATGAAGCTATTCAATAAATGTCTGTTGGCGGGCATGACCGCGCTCGCGCTTCTGGGCGCCGCGCAGGCCGCAGGCGCGCAGGAGACCGACCAGGTCGGCCGCGCGCCCTATCTGGAATCGCTCAAGGGCAAGAAGGTCATCTTCGTGCCGATCTCGCAGGGCATGGACCTCAACCAGGCCTGGGTGATGGTGTGGCAGCGCCATGCCGCCCGCTACGGCTTCAGCCTCGAGGTGCGCGATCCCAACGGCGACACCAATGCCGGCATCCGCGCCATGCAGGGCGCGATCGCCGAGAAGCCCGACCTGATCATCGTGCAGAACCCGGACGTGCAGACCTATGCGCGCCTGTTGAAGCAGGCGCAGGCCGCGGGCATCAAGGTGCTGCAGGTCAACATGCAATCGGCGACCCAGACCGACTCCTATGTCGGCAATGACTGGATCGAGATGGGCCGCCTGGAGATGGGCGAACTGGCCAAGCATTGCACCGGGCCGAACGCCGTCTCGCACAAGGTGGTGTGGCTTGCCGGGGTCCAGACGGGCGCCGCCAACATCTATATGCGCACCGGCATCGACGAGGTGCTGAAGGCCAATCCAGAGCTGCAGCTCGTCTCCGACCAGCCGGCCGACTACATCAGCGAAAAAGCCCGCCAGATCACCGAGACGGTGCTGCAGCAGCATCCCGATCTCTGCGGCATCATGGGCATCTGGGACAATGCCGAAGTCGGCGCGGGCGCGGCTGTAGCGGCTGCCGGCAAGCAGGACCAGGTCACCATCGTCACCAATGGCGCGGGCGCAGCGACGGGCTGCGAGAGCATCAAGAACGGGCTGCTCGACGTCATCTTCAACTTCAACGCGCCGATCCAGGGCGAAATCGCCGCGCAGCAGATCTCCGAGCTGCTGCAGCACCCTGATCGCAAGGCCGGCAGCGAGAAGACCATCTTCTTCGGCCCGATCACCCGCGTCGACAAGACCAACGCGACCGGCCGGAACTGCTGGAAGCCCGAAGACATCAAGTAAACGGACTTTCCGATGAGCATGGCCGAAAGCCTTGTGCGCTGGCGCTACCGTCTGCTCCCCGACCACGTGGTCGGGGAGATCCTGGCCAAGAAATGGATCGACAGCGTCATCCCCTTCACCGCGCTGGTGATCCTGTGCGCGATCTTCGGTTCGATCGTGCCGGGCTTCTTCGACGTGACGACGCTGACCAATCTCAGCGGTCAGACCGCCGAGCTCGGCCTGGTCGTGCTCGGCATGACCATCGTGATGGTGTCTGGCGGCATCGATCTCTCCGTCGGCTCGACCTTCGCGCTGGCGGTGCTCGTCACGCTCTACGGCATGAATGTCGAGCAGTGGAGCTTCGGAACCGGCCTGCTGGCGTGCCTGGGTCTCGGCGTCGTCTGCGGCGCCATCAACGGCTTCCTGGTCGGCTTCCTGCGCATGCGGGCGTTCCTCACCACGCTCGTCACGCTCATCATCTACCGGTCCACCTTCGACATCGTCTTCCCGCATGTCTCGACGGCGATCGTGACCAGCGGCCCGGATTCGCCGACCTATGATTTTCTCGGTTTCGGAACGGTCTGGGGCGTACCGACCTCTTTCGCGGTCTTCGTGGTCATTGCGATCGTGATCCACCTGGTGCTGTCGCGCGCCCGCTATGGCTGGCGGCTGTTCGCGGTCGGCGGCGCGCGCCGCTCCGCCTACAATGCCGGCATCAATGTGCGCTTCACCTTGTTCAGCGCCTACGTGCTCTGTTCGGTGCTGGTCGCGCTCTCCGGCTTCTTCTTTTCGGCCCGCATCGGCAGCGCCGCCTCCGACATCGGCACCGGGCTCGAATTGCAGGTGCTGACCGCCACCGTGCTCGGCGGCATCTCGCTCGGCGGCGGCCGCGGTTCGGTCGCCAAGGCGCTGATGGGCACGCTCTTCGTGCTCGTGCTGTCGAACAGCCTGCTTGCGCTCGCCGTGCCCGGCCCGGTCAACTATCTGATCCTCGGCCTCGTGCTGCTGTTGTCCGTGCTTCTCGACGTGCGCTGGGTGAAGAACCGCCACAAGATCCTGCGCAGCGTCTATATCTCGCCGACCTTCGCCAAGATGCCGCAGTCGATCTCGACCGCGCCCGGCGCGCCGATGGCGGTGAACGACCGGCTGAAGGATGTCGGCGTCATCGGCCTCGGCTTCCTCGACGGCGCCGAGGACGTGATCTTCGACCGGCAGGACCGGCTCTATACCGGCAGCCGGCAGGGCGACATATTGCGCTTCCAGCCGCCGCACTACACGGAAAGCGAAGTGTTCGCCCATATCGGCGGCTCGCCGCTCGGCATGGCCTTCGACCGTGACGACAATCTGGTCATCTGCGTCGCCGGCATGGGCCTCTATCAGGTCTCGCCGGCGGGCGAGGTGAAGCTGCTCACCGCCGAGACCAACCGCTCGCTGACATCGGTCGTCGACGACTCGACCATGAAGCTCGCCGACGACTGCGACATCCTGCCCGACGGCCGCATCGTCTTTTCCGAGGCCACGGTGCGTTTCGAGATGCACGACTGGTACGCGGACGCGCTGGAGAGCCGCGGCAATGGGCGCATTATCGTCCACGATCCGAAAACCGGCTCGACCCGCACGCTGCTGTCGAACCTCGTGTTCCCGAATGGCATCTGCACGGCCTTCGACGGCCAGTCGGTGCTGTTCGCGGAGAGCTGGGCCTGCCGTATCAGCCGCTACTATTTCGACGGGCCGAAGAAGGGCAAGGTGGAGCGGGTCATCGAGGGGCTGCCCGGCTATCCCGACAACATCAACCGCGCCTCCGACGGCACCTACTGGCTGGCGCTGATGGGCATGCGCACGCCGGCGCTCGACCTATCGCTGGAAATGCCGGGCTTCCGCCGCCGCATGGCGCGGCGCGTGTCGGAGGACGCCTGGCTGATGCCCAACCTCAACACCGGCTGCGTGCTGCGCTTCGACGAGAAGGGCCAGATCCTCGAGAGCCTGTGGGACCAGGCCGGCGAGAAGCACCCGATGATCACCTCGATGCGCGAGCACAAGGGCATCCTCTATCTCTGCGGCATCTTCAACAACCGCATGGGAACCCTGCCGCTGAAAGGCGCCGATCCCAACTGGTTCAGCTCGGATTCCTACTGGGGCAAAAAGGCATGAGCGCCATGAGCCGGCTTTTCGACCGCTTCCTCGGCCGCGGCGACTGGGCGGTGACCGTGCCGACGCTCGACGGGCCGCTGCTGCCCAACCAGGACCTCGAGGAGGCGGAAACCTTCGCCAGCCTCGCCGACGCCGACAATCTGGTCCGGACCGAAAAGGGCATGCTGGCGAGCAGCGCGAACCGGCTGCTGCGGTTCGATGCCGACGGCAAGGCCGAACTCCTGCAGGAATTTCCTGGCGAGATCACCGCGCTCGCCCATGCCCGCGGCATGACCGCTCTGGCCATCGAAGGCAAGGGCGTCATCATGCGAGGCGGCTTGCATGACGGGCGCGAGGCGACGGGGGACGAGGCCCGCAGGCTCTCCTGCGTCACCGCGCTCACTTTCCTCGACAGCAACACGCTGCTGGTGGCCAACGGCTCGGCCTCGCTGCCGGCGAGCGGCTGGCGCCGCGACCTGATGCAGAAGAATGCTTCCGGCTCGCTGTGGCGCCTCGACCTGAAAAGCGGCCGGCTGGAACTGATCCGCGAAGGTCTCGCCTGGCCCGCCGGCATCGCCACCACCGGCTCCAACCGCGTCTACGTCACCGAGGCCTGGCGCCATCGCGTGCTGGCGATCGACCTCGCCAGCAAGGCGCCGGTGCCGGTGCTGGAACATCTGCCGGCCTACCCGGCGCGGATCGCGCCCGCCTTCAACGCCGGCTACTGGCTGACCTTCTATTCGGTGCGCAACCAGCTGGTGGAGTTCATCCTGCGCGAGGAGACCTATCGCAAGCGCATGCTGGCGGAGATCCCGGAAGCCTACTGGATGGCGCCGTCGCTCGGCTCATGGCGCGACTACCGCGAGCCGATGCAGGGCAGCCAACTGAAGCAGATGAACGTGCTGAAGCCCTACGCGGTCACCCGGTCCTACGGGCTGGTGGTCCATTGCGACCAGAACATGAAGCCGCTGTCGAGCTTCCATTCGCGCGCCGACGGCACGGTGCACGGCACGATCAGCGCCTGCGAGGTTGACGACGACCTGCTCGTCGCCTCGCGCGGCGGGTCGAGGATCGTGCGCCTGGCCAAGGCCGCCAGCGGCAAGCGGGGTTAAGCGATGTCGGGCAACATCATCGAACTCAGGGATGCGACCAAGGCGTTCTCGCGCATCCCGGCCTTCAAGAACGTCAATTTCGACCTCCGCAAGGGCGAGATCCACGCGCTGCTGGGCGAGAACGGCGCCGGCAAATCGACACTGACCAAGGTCATGGCCGGCGTGTTCAAGCTGACCGAGGGCAAGCTGTTCTTCGACGGCAAGGAGGTGTCTTTCGCAACGCCCGCCGAAGCGCTTCGCGCCGGCATCGCCATGGTGTTCCAGGAGACCAATCTGGTGCCGGCCATGACGGTTGCGCAGAACCTCTATCTCGGCGAAGAGAAGATGTTCAACCGGCTGCGCGGCCTCTACATCCAGGCGCGGCAATTCCTTGCCGGCATGGGTTTCCAGGTCGATCCGACCGCGCAGGTGAGCACGCTGGGCGCTGCCCACAAGCAGATGGTGGAAATCGCGCGCGCCGTCCACCACAAAGCGCGCGTAATCATCTTCGACGAGCCGACCGCTACGCTGACCCCGGAAGAAAAGCGCCATTTTTTCAACCTTCTGCAGCGGCTGGTGAAGGAAGGCATCGCCATCATCTTCATCACCCATGCGCTCGAAGAGGCGCTCGCCGTCGCCGACCGCATCACCGTCATGCGCGATGGCGAGATCGTGGCTTCGGGCGAGGCAAAGGGCTTCACCCGCGCGTCCATCGTCCAGGCCATGGTAGGCCGCACGCTCACCGAAACGTTGCATGGCGAGGTCAAGCGCACCGCGCGGCCCTATGGCGACAAGGTGCTGTCGGTCGAGAACCTCTCCTGCGCCGGCCTGGTGCGCAACTCGTCCTTCTCGGTGTTCTCTGGTCAGGTCACCGGCATGTTCGGACTGGTCGGCGCCGGCCGCACCGAGATGGCCAAGGTCGTGGCCGGGCTGCTGAAGCGCAATCTCTTCCATGGCGGTGAAATCCGCCTGCTCGGCAAATCGGTGCGCTATCGCGTGCCGCGGCCGGCGGTGCGCGACGGCATCGTCTATGTGACGGAGGACCGCAAATTCGACGGCTTCTTCGAGACGATGACGGCGGGCGAGAACCTGCAGATCGGAGAACTGACCGATAAATCCAACCCGGTGTCGATCGTGTCGCTGGCGCGCGCCAGGGAACTCGCCAAGCAATGGGGCGAGCGGCTGAGGCTGAAGCAGATCAGCGATCGCGCCAGGATGATCGAGCTTTCCGGCGGCAACCAGCAAAAGGTCGTGATTGCCAAGTCGCTGATCCAGCAGCCCAAGCTGGTGATCTTCGACGAGCCGACGCGCGGCGTCGACGTCGGCGCCATCGTCGAGATCCACCAGCTCATCGGCGACCTTGCCGATCAGGGCATGGCCGTCGTCGTCATCTCCTCCTATCTGCCGGAAATCCTTGCTGTTTCCGACCGCATCCTGGTCGTGAAGCGCGGCCGCGTGGTCGAGGAGATGATGCTGTCGGACGCAACCGAGGAACGGGTCATGTTCGCGGCGGTCCACTGACCCAGAAATAGATTGGCTGGCTAAGCCAGAACCGGCGCTTGGGCCGGCTATTGCCTTGCAATCGGTTCCGCGTCTGAATAGGTCAGGAGGCCTGATCACCTGCCTGAGCGGACATGTCCAGCATCAACCTCAAACTTCTGCAGACGTTCCTGCTTGCCGCGGAAAACGGAAGCTTCCGGCGCGCGGCCGAAGAAAGCAACCGCTCGCCGTCGGCCGTCTCCATGCAGATACGCGACCTCGAGGAGCAGATCGGCATTTCGCTCTTCATCCGCACGGCGCAACGCGCCAGCCTGACGCCGGAGGGCCAGGTGCTGTTCGAGGAGATCGCCAATGCGATGTCGCAGGTGCAGACCAGCCTCGACCGGCTGACCGAGATCGCCGCGCGGCGCAAGGGCAAGGTGCAGATCGCCTGCGCGCCGACATTGGCGGCGAGCCGGCTGGGCGACATATTGGCGACGTTCAAATTGCGCTATCCGCGCTCGATCGTCGAGGTCATCGAGACCCCGCCGCAGGCGGCGCTCGCGCTGTTGCAACAGCAGGGCGTCGAATTCTATCTCGGCCCGGAACTGCCGAACCTCAACGACTTCCAGTTCGAGTCGATCCTTGACGATCCGCTGATGGCCTGCATCCCGACGGAGATTTATGTCGGCGAGAAGAAGCTCAATCTGTCAGACCTGAAACGCTTTCCGCTGATCCTGCTCAACCGCAAGACGGCGGTGCGCGGACTGCTCGACCGGCTGACGGCGGCGGAAGGGATCGAGCTCAAGCCGCAATACGAAGTCGAAAGCGCGCAGACCGCGGTGGCGCTGGTGTCGTCGGGGCTGGGCGTCTGCGTGGTGCCGGGCATCGCCATATCGCGCAATGACGAGCGCATGCGTGTGGTGCCGATCGACCATCGCGACGCCCACCGTTCCGTCGGCATCATCACCGCGCGGGGCTATGTGCACCACTCCTTCTCCGAGCAGCTGATGAACCTTATCCGCACCAATCTGCGCGAACTGGCGCACTGACGGTTCTGCAGCGGCTTAGTCGGTCTGGATCCAGACCGCTTTCGTCTCCAGATATTCGTGCAGATGCTCGACGCCGCCCTCGCGGCCATAGCCGGACATCTTCATGCCGCCGAACGGCACGGCCGGATCGATGGCATGGTACATGTTGACCCAGACCGAGCCCGCCTTGACGCGGCGCGCGAGCTTGTGCGCGGTGCCGAGATTGGTGGTGAAGATGCCGGCCGCCAGGCCGTAAGGCGTTGCGTTGGCGCGCGCGACCACCTCGTCCAGCGTGTCGAAGGGCATCGCCGAGATGACCGGGCCGAAGATCTCTTCGCGCGCGATGGTCATCTTGTCCGACACAGCGCCGAAGACGGTCGGCGCGATGAAGTTGCCGCCGTCATAGAGCTCGCCCGTCAGCCGTGATCCGCCGGCGACCAGCCTGGCGCCTTCGTCGCTGCCGGCCTTGATGTAGCCTTCCACCTTCCCGGCCTGTCTGGCGTTGATCAGCGGGCCGATCTCGGTCTCCGCCTCGATGCCGTGGCCGATGCGCAGCTTGCCGGCGAACTCGGCGACGCGGCGCACGAACTCGTCATGGATCTCGCGCGCCACGAACAGCCGCGAGCCGGCGATGCAGATCTGGCCCGAATGCACGAACACCGCCATCGCCGCGACCGGCACGGCTTTGTCGATGTCGGCGTCGCGGCAGACGATGATCGGCGACTTGCCGCCGAGCTCCAACGAGACGCGCTTGAGGTTGGCGACACCGGCGCGCGCGATCGCCTGGCCGGTCAGCGTCGAGCCGGTGAAGACGATCTTATTGACATCCGGGTGCTCGGCGAGCCGCGCGCCGGCCTCGGCGCCGGTTCCGGTGACGATGTTGACGACGCCGTCGGGCACGCCGGCCTCCTGCATCAGCTTCGCGATCAGGAGCGGCGTCAGCGATGCGTCCTCCGACGGCTTCAGCACGATGGTGCAACCGGTTGCGAGAGCCGGCGCGATCTTCCAGATCGAGGCGGCGGTGGGCGCATTCCAGGGGATGATCGCGCCGACGACGCCGACCGGCTCGCGCCGGGTGAAGGTGACGATCTCGCCGGGGATGGAATTATCGATCGCCTCGCCATGCAGCGCGGTCGCCATGCCGCCATAGAAGCGCAGCATGCCGATGACCCGGCGCCGGTTGGCCAGCGTGCGGGTGATCGGCAGTCCCATGTCGAGCGTGTCGGAGACGCTGAGCTCTTCCCAATGTTTTTCGAACAGGTCGGCGATCCTGAGCAGCACGCATTGCCGATCGTAGGGCGAGAATTTGGACCAAGGCCCCTCGAACGCGGCCCGCGCGGAGGCCACCGCCGCGTCGATATCTGCGGCTCCGCCGCGCGGCACCGTTGCCAGCACTTCGCCCGTCGCCGGGTTCAGCGCCTGCATGACCTCGCCGGACTGCGCCGCGACCCACTTGCCGCCGATGAACATCGGCCGAAATTCGCCATGGTAGAGCGTCGTGGCCTTCGCCCTCGGGTCGAAGTTCAGCGTCATCGTCTCCTCCTCACGAATTCCGACGCGACTATTACTCCCGCTGCCGGCGACCTCAAACAAGGAAAGCTAAAAGGGCGTTCAGATAATCGGACTGTGCAACGCGCGCATCTTCCCCGATGTTTCCGGCAACGGAGGAACAGACATGAGACTTGCTGGCAAGGTTGCCATCGTCACCGGTGGCGGTTCGGGATTTGGCGAGGGCATCGTCAAGAAGTTCATCGAGGAAGGCGCGTCGGTCGTGCTGATGGACCGCGACGAAGCGGCGGCCGCGCGCGTCGCTGGCGAAGCCGGCGACAAGGTGCGGCCGATCACCGGCGACGTCTCGACACTGGAGAGTTTTATCGCGGCCGCCGACCTGGCGCGCTCTGCCTTCGGCGGCCTCGACATACTGGTCAACAATGCCGGCGTCGCGCAGCCGCCGCTGCCCTTGGAGATGATGGACGAAGGTCTGTTCGACCGCATCGCCAACGTCAACATGCGCTCGATTTACAATGGCGCGCGCGCCGTGGTGCCGCATTTCAAATCGAGCAAATCCGGCGCTATCCTCAATGTCGCTTCGACGGGCGGCGTCTCGCCGCGTCCGAACCTCACCTGGTACAATGCCTCGAAGGGCTGGGCGATCGCCGCCACCCGCGCCATGGCGGTGGAGCTCGCGCCTTTCGGCATCCGCGTCAACGCGATCAACCCGGTCGCCGGCGACACGCCGCTTCTGTCCACCTTCATCGGCTCCGGCGAGGAAAACCGCGCCCGCGTCATCGCCACCATTCCGATCGGCCGGCTGTCGACGCCGCAGGACATGGGCAACGCCGCGGCGTTCCTCTGCTCCGACGAGGCCAGCATGATCACCGGCGTCGACCTCAATGTCGATGGCGGCAAATGCATCTGAATATCCGCGGTTCCCGAGGGATTTGGCGATGAAGGATGTCTATCAGATCGCGGTCGTGCACGGCGACGGCATCGGCCCCGAAGTGTGCGCCGCGGCGGTCGAGGTGGTGAAGGCGGCATTCGGGTCAGTCTGCCCTTTGCGCTTCACCGAATATCCGGCCGGCGCCGAGCATTTCCTGAAGACGGGGCAGAGCTTTCCCGAGCCGACCTTTGAGGCCTGCCGAGCGGCGGACGCGATCCTGCATGGCGCCGGCGGCCTGCCCGGCGTCGTCTACCCGGACGGAACGGAAGCGGGGCTCGACTTCACGCTGAGGCTCCGTTTCGAGCTCGACCTCTACGCCAACATCCGCCCAATCCGGCTCTTCGAGGGAGTGACGAGTCCGCTCGTCGGCGTGAAGGCCGGCGATATCGATTACGTCATTTTGCGTGAGAACAGCGAGGGGCTTTACGCGGCGCGCGGGGCAGGGGCGCTGTTGCGCGGCGAGGTGGCGGTCGACACGCTGGTGCAAACGCGCGCCGGCATCGAGCGCATCGTGCGCAAGGCCTTCGAACTGGCGCGCCAGTCGAACGGCGCGCCGCGCGACGGCGTTCGTCGGGTGACATGCTGCGACAAGGCCAATGTGCTGCGCAGCTACGCCTTTTTCCGCTCGGTGTTCGACGAGGTGGCGAAGGACTATCCCGATATCGCGACGGAACATGCGCTGGTCGACGCCATGGCCATGCATCTCGTGCTGAAGCCCGGCCATTTCAACGTCATCGTCAGCGAGAACATGTTCGGCGACATCCTGTCGGATCTGGCGGCGGCGACGGTGGGCGGCATGGGCATGGCGCCTTCGGCCGAGGTCGGCGACGCGAACGGCTTCTTCCAGGCTGCCCACGGGTCCGCGCCGGACATTGCCGGCAAGGGGATCGCAAATCCCTACGGGACGATCCTGTCGGCCGCGGCCATGCTCGAGTGGCTCGGCCGCGGACATGGCGACGAAAGGCTGCGCAGGGCCGCCGAACAGATCCGCCGGGTGACGGAAGCGTGCCTGGCGAACGGGCTGCTCAGCGCCGACCTCAAAGGTAGGTCGTCGACCGCCGAGATCACCGGGACCGTTTGCGACCGGCTCGCGGCCTGACGCGATGAGGCGGCTCGATCGCTGCGTATCGGTGGAGGATTTTCGCCGGTTGGCGCGCGGCCGGCTGCCGAAATCCGTCTTCGAGTTCGTCGATGGCGGAGCAGGCCAGGAACTGACCTTGCGCGAGAACCGCGCCGGCTTCGAGCGTATCCGGCTGCTGCCCCGTATTCTGACCGACGTATCCCGGCCTGACCTGACCACCACGCTATGGTCGAGAGCCTATCCGACGCCGCTGGTGATCAGCCCGATGGGATCCTGCGCGCTGGTGCGCCCCGGCGCCGACATTGCGATTGCCACGGCGGCAGCGGCGCGAGGCATACCCTACACGCTGTCGACCATGGCGACGACCGGGATCGAACAGATGGCAAGGGCGGTCGAGGGACCGCTCTGGTTCCAGCTCTATGTGCTGAAGGATTTCGATTTCAATCGCCGGCTGGTGCGCCAGGCTGAAGAGTTCGGCTATTCGGCGCTCGTGGTCACGGTCGACCTGCAGACGGGCGGCAAGCGCGAAAAAGACCTCAGAAACGGAATCTCGATCCCGCTCAGGCCTTCGCTGCGGCACATGATCGAAGGGATCGCGCATCCGGCCTGGGCGTTTCGCCTCCTGCGCGGCGGCTTCCCGCAATTCGAGAATGTTCGCGGCTATCTCGGCGACACCAGCGCGGGGCTGACGATCGCGGCGCGCGTCGGCCGCAACCTCCATGCCGGTTTCGATTGGAATGACTTCCGCACGATCCGCGACTGGTGGAAGGGCCCGCTGATCGTCAAGGGCGTCCTGCATCCGGACGATGCCGCGAGACTGATCGGGGAGGGCGCGGACGGGGTCTGGGTGTCCAATCATGGCGGCCGGCAGCTCGACGGCGCGATCGCAAGCGTCGATGCAACTGCGGCCGTGCATGCGGCCGTCGGCGGCCGGGTTCCGATCCTGATCGATTCCGGCATCCGCACGGGCATGGACGCCATCAAGGCAAAAGCATGCGGAGCAACCGCCTCGGCAATCGGCCGGGCCGCCCTGTTCGGCGCAGTGGCGGGACAGGCCGGCGTCGAGCGGGTCCTGGACATTCTGCTCGACGAAATCGCAACGGGTCTGAAGCTTTGCGGGGTGCCCGGTTTTCAGCAAATTGAGCCGGATTTGATCGCTCCGGCGGACTGACCGGGCGTAGCTTCGTCGCAATGCCTATCTGGTTTGATGAGGCGCAAGGTTGCGCGAGCCCCAGCCGGCGGTTATGCCGGGTGAGGATTTCCTGACGAGAGGCAGAGCTGATGAAGGTCGTTTCCACCTCCAGAGCACATGGCGGGATCCAGGGTGTCTATTCGCACGCTTCCGAAGTCTGCGCCTGCGACATGACCTTCGCCGTCTTCGTGCCGCCGCAGCCCAAGGACGGGCTGCTTCCGGTCCTCTGGTATCTGTCGGGCCTGACCTGCACGCATGCAAACGTCATGGACAAGGGCGAGTACCGACGGCTGGCGTCCGAGCTCGGACTGGTCATCGTGTGTCCCGACACCAGCCCGCGCGGCGCCGACGTGCCGGACGAGAAGGACAATTGGCAGTTCGGCTGCGGCGCCGGCTTCTACCTCGATGCGACGCAAGCGCCTTATGCGAAGAACTATCGCATGTATTCCTACGTCGCCGAGGAATTGCCGGCACTCGTCGCCGCCAATTTCCCGGCCGACATGTCACGCCAGGCGATCTTCGGTCATTCGATGGGCGGACACGGCGCGCTGACGATCGCGCTGAAGAATCCAGAGCGCTACCGGAGCTGCTCGGCCTTCGCGCCGATCGTGCAGCCGTCGACGGCCGGCTGGTCGCGTCCCGCTTTCGAAAAATATCTCGGAGGCGAGGAAAAGAGCTGGCGCGCCTATGACGCCACGCTGCTGATCGAGGACGGCCGGCGATACCCGGAATTCCTCGTCGATCAAGGCACGGCGGATGGCTTCCTGCAGGATGGTCTCCGGCCATGGCTCCTCGAAGAGGCATGCAAGAAGGCTGGCATCGACCTGACCCTGCGCATGCAGGAGGGCTACGACCACTCCTACAATTTCATCTCGACCTTCATGGACGATCACCTCAAATGGCATGCCGCGCGGCTTGCCTGATCATCCTCCGTAAAATGCGCGTCCGGCCGTTCCCGAACGGCCTGTTCCGCGTCAGCCATGGCTGACAATTGGGCGTTCACCTTCTAGTGAGCACAAGAATGTCCGGCGGAACATTCCCCTTTTCGCGCTGTTACATCCAAGCAACAGAGCGGAAAGGAGCTTCCGCATGGACAACCCGCGATCCACGGCAAGTATAGCCGGCCATCCCATCCATCCCATGCTCGTCACCATCCCGATCGCCTGTTTCGTCGGGACGTTGCTTACCGATATCGCCTATTGGCGAACGGCCGAAATGACCTGGGCCAACTTCTCGGCCTGGCTCCTGACCGTTGGCGTCATCGTCGGCATTCTGGCCGCCATAGCGGGGCTTACGGACTTTCTTGGCGGTCGCAAGATACGCGCTCAGCCGACCGCATGGCTGCATATGGCCGGCAATCTCGTCGCGCTTATTCTGTCCTTCTTCAACATGCTTATCCACACGCGCGACGCCTGGACGTCCGTCGTGCCGACCGGGCTGATCCTGTCGGCGCTGGTGGTGATCATCCTGCTCTTCACGGGCTGGCTCGGCTGGGGGTTGGTCTATCGCCATCATGTAGGAGTAGCCGATGAGACGGTTTGATAGCGCGATCAGATGGCCGATCGCGGCGCTTTGCTGCGCAATGGCCCTGGGGGTCGCGGGCTGCAGCGACGACAACACCGATCCGAACGCGCAGATCGGCCCGAATCCAAAACTGCCGGAGATAAATCAATATCTGTTCCCGCCAATGCATCTGGCCTCAGTGGTCGGCTGGAAAAATGACGAAAAGCCCGCCGTCGCCCAAGGCCTGCGGATCGAGGCGCTGGCGAAGGGCCTTCAGCATCCGCGCTCGCTTTACGTGCTGCCCAACGGCGACATACTGGTGGTGGAATCGACGGCGCCGAACGAAGCGTCGGTCAAGCGGCCCAAGGACATCGTCATGGGCTGGATCGAGAGCTGGGTCACCTCCGGCGGCGACACTGGCCCGAGCAATCGCATCACGCTCTTGCGCGACACCAACGGCGACGGCAAGCTGGACTATCAGGGCGTGTTCCTCGACCATCTCAATTCGCCCTTCGGCGTGGCTCTGGTCGGCAACGACCTCTATGTCGCCAATACGGACGCGATCGTGCGCTATCCCTATCAGCCAGGCGATACGAAGATCACGGCGCCCGGCAAGGTGCTGACGGAACTGCCCGGCGGACCGATCGATCACCACTGGACGAAGAGCCTTGTCGCAAGCCCTGACGGCTCATTGCTCTATGTCGGCGTCGGCTCGAACAGCAACATCACCGAGAACGGCATCCAGGCCGAGAAGGACCGCGCCGCGATCTGGGAGGTCGACCGCGCCACCGGCCGCTGGCGCATCTTCGCCAGCGGGCTGCGCAATCCCAACGGCCTGTCGTTCGAACCGGAAAGCAAGGCGCTGTGGACCGTGGTCAACGAGCGCGACGAGCTCGGACCGAACCTGGTGCCGGATTACATGACGTCGGTAAAGGACGGCGCCTTCTATGGCTGGCCCTACAGCTACTATGGCCAGCATGTCGATCCGCGCGTGATGCCGCAACGGCCGGACATGGTGGCCAAGGCGATCCCGCCGGACTATGCGCTGAGCTCGCATGTCGCGCCGCTCGGGCTTGCCTTCTACACCGCGAACAACCTGCCGCAATCCTATCGCGGCGGCGCCTTCGTCGGCGAACACGGCAGCTGGGACCGCTCCCGTTTCAACGGCTACAAGATGGTTTTCGTGCCGTTCAGCGGCGGGCATCCGAACGGCATGGCCCAGGACGTCGTCACCGGCTTCCTCAACGACAAGGGCGAGGCGAGGGGCCGCCCCGTCGGCGTTGCCGTCGACAAATCCGGCGCGCTGCTCATTGCCGACGACGTCGGCAACACGGTCTGGCGGGTGACGGCTGCCGCGCCAGGTTCCACGTAAGAACCGGACTCAATCCCCCGACATCGAGCGCGCCATGTCCAAAAAGGCGCGCACCAGCTTGCCGCCGCTGCGCTCGCGCAGGCAGATCAGCGCTTCGTCCATCAGCGTCTCCGGCGCGTCGATCGCGATCTCGGCCAACCGCGAATCGTGACCGAACTCGGCCGCCGAGACGAAGCCGACCCCGGCGCCGGAGGCGACGATCTCGCGCACCGCCTCGCGGCCTTCGGCCTCGATCGCGGGCTTGAGCTCGATCTCCAAAGCCGCGGCAAGATCCTCGAGCTTCTTGCGCGTCTTCGAGCCACGTTCGCGCATCACCAGCGGTTCCTGCGCCAACTGCTTGAGCGTCAGCGATTTTTTCGCCGCGAGTGGATGATCGGCCGACACGAAGGCGATGATCGGCGTGGAGTTCAGCTTCAGCATCTCGAAATCGCGGCCCGATGGTACTTCTGGCAGCACACCGATATCGGCCTCGTAGCTGTAGAGGCTGCTGATGACGGTGTCGGTGTTGCCGGAGCGCAGCAAAACCTGGACGCCGGGATAACGGGCGCGAAAAGCGCCGAGGATGTGCAGCAGGTGGTGCGCCGCGTCGGCGACGATGCGCAACGTGCCGGCCCGCAGCGCGCGCGATTCCGTCAACAATTCCAACGCCTGCTGCTCGGTCTCAAACATGCGGTGGGTGATCTCGAGCAGCCTCTGGCCCTGGGTGGTCAGCGTAACCTGCTTCTTGTTCCGGTTGAACAGGAGCACATCATATTCTTCCTCGAGCTTGCGCACCTGATCCGAAATCGCCGGCTGGGTCAGGAACAATGCCTCGGCCGCGCGCGAAAAGCCGCCGGAAATGGCGACCTGGTGAAACGCCCTAAGCTGGACATAGCGCATTCGCTTGGCTCCCTTGGCGGCGCGTCTGGCTTACGGTCGTAGCATCGATCAGATCGATACATCAATACAAAATAACGATTTTACAAATATGTCATGCCCGCTGAGAATGGCTGTCATATTCCGATGACAGGATCGAAGTGGGAGGGCAGCATGCGCGCTGAGACGAAATTTGCGGCGACCAAGCCGCTGGATGCGCCAGCGCTGGGCGAACCTTATCTGCTCACTCCCGGCCCGCTCACCACGGCTTATGCCGTCAAGCAGGCGATGCTGCGCGACTGGGGCTCCTGGGACGGCGATTTCCGCGCCATGACCGCTGAGCTGCGCCGCCGCCTTCTGGCGTTGACCGGTGACAGCCGAGGCGAATTCGACTGCGTGCCCATGCAGGGCAGCGGCTCCTTCTGCGTCGAGGCCATGCTAGGCTCGTTCGTGCCCAAGGACGGCAAGGTGCTGGTTTTGGCCAACGGCGCCTACGGCCTGCGCGCCGCGCAGACGATGGAATATATCGGTCGCGCCTACACGCTGATCGACAAGGGGGACTACCTGCCGCCGCGCGGCGAGGAGGTGGCGACGGCGCTGAGGGCCGACCCCGCGATCACGCATGTGATCGCCATCCACTGCGAGACCAGCTCTGGCATCCTCAATCCGGTCGCCGAGATATCGGAAGCCGTCTATGCCAATGGCCGCAAGCTTCTGGTCGATTCCATGAGCGCGTTCGGCGCCATCCCGCTCGACGTCAACGACATCCGCTATGAGGCGATGGTTTCGTCCGCCAACAAATGCATCGAGGGCGTGCCGGGCTTCGGCTTCGTCATCGCCCGCAAGAGCGAGCTCGAAGCCGCCAAGGGACGCAGCCACTCGCTGTCGCTCGACGTCCATGCGCAATGGACGAACATGAACAAGACCGGGCAATGGCGCTATACGCCGCCGACGCATGTCGTCGCGGCCTTCCTGGAGGCGTTACGTCTGCACGAGGCCGAGGGCGGCGTTGCCGGACGCGGCGCGCGCTACACGCGAAACCGCGACGTCATGGTGGCCGGCATGCGCGAGCTCGGTTTCGAGACGCTGCTCAAGGATCGCTGGCTGTCGCCGATCATCGTCACCTTCTTCAACCCGGCGCATGAGAATTTCGCCTTCGACCGCTTCTACGAACTGATGAAGGAAAAGGGCTTCATCATCTATCCGGGCAAGCTCACGGTGGTGGACTCCTTCCGCATCGGCTGCATCGGCCAGATGGACGAGCATGTCATGCGCCGCGTGGTCGAAGCGGCAGCGCAGTCGCTGAACGAAATGGGCGTCGACACCGCCGCCCCATCCCCCGCCGCTATCGCCGAGCGCGCCAAGCTCGCCGCCTGAGAGGTTTTCGAATGAACCAGATGTCTCCCGTCAACGTCGCGGCCAATGGCCGTTCCTATGCCTGGCCGCGCGTGCCGGCCATCGCCATCTGCCTCGACGGCTGCGAGCCGGCCTATCTCGATGAAGCGATCAAAGCCGGGCTGATGCCGGCACTGGAAAGGATCAAGAAGACGGGCACGGTGCGCTTCGCCCATTCGGTGATCCCGAGCTTCACCAACCCCAACAATCTGTCGATCGCCACCGGCCGGCCGCCGGCGGTGCATGGCATCTGCGGCAACTACCTCTACAACCCGGAGACGGGCGAGGAGGTGATGATGAACGATCCGAAGTTCCTGCGCGCGCCGACGGTGTTCCAAGCCTTTTACGACGCCGGCGCCAAGGTGGCGGTGGTGACGGCCAAGGACAAGCTCAGGGCGCTGCTCGGCAAGGGGCTGAAGTTCGACGACGGTCGGGCGATGTGCTTCTCGGCCGAGAGGTCCGACATCACGACAAAAGCCGAGCACGGCATCGACAATGCTTCGAAGCATTTCGGCCTGCCGGTGCCCGAGGTCTATTCGGCCGAGCTGTCGGAATTCGTCTTCGCCGCCGGCGTGCAACTCCTGAAGGAATTCCGGCCGGACGTGATGTATCTCACCACCACCGATTATGTGCAGCACAAATACGCCCCGGGCGTGCCCCAGGCCAACGCCTTCTACGAGATGTTCGACAAGTATCTGGCGCAGCTGGATGCGCTGGGTGCGGCGATCGTCGTCACCGCCGACCATGGCATGAAGCCGAAGCACCATGCCGACGGCTCGCCCAACGTGGTCTACGTCCAGGACCTGCTCGACGAATGGCTGGGCAAGGACGCCGCCCGTGTCATCCTGCCGATCACCGACCCCTATGTCGTGCATCACGGGGCGCTGGGTTCCTTCGCCACCGCTTACCTTCCCAAGGGCGTGGACCGCGAGGCGGTGATGGCAAAGCTGCGCAAGGTCGAGGACATCATCCTGGTGCTCGGTCGCGAGGAAGGCTGCGCGCGCTTCGAGCTGCCCGAGGACCGCATGGGCGACATCATCCTGATCTCCGGCGAGAACAAGACGATCGGCACCTCCGAGCACCGGCACAATCTGGCGGCGCTCGACGAGCCGCTGCGCTCGCATGGCGGGCTGACGGAGCAGGAAGTGCCGTTCATCGTCAACCGCGTGCTGCCGGATCTGCCGAACGAGCCGGTGCTGCGGAATTTCGATGCGTTCTACTACGCGACGATGGCGGCGGCGCAGGCTTAGGTTGGGCGCTGTCGACCCCCACTCCGCCGGACTTCCCCCGGCACCTCTCCCACGATCGACGGGAGAGGAAAGGCGCCCGGTCGATTACCCAGCGCTTTGGACTGCGAAGGAACAAGGGCCGACGCCGACTGATTTCCTCTCCCCCGTCGATCGGGGGAGAGGTGGCCCGAAGGGCCGGAGTGGGGGTCGACCCCGCGACATATCCACGACTGGAACCACCCACATGACCCAACTCGATCCCGCCATCAAAGTCCGCCACGAGCCGATGCGCATCGCCGGGGAAAAGGTCGATGCTGAGCGCAGGCTGGAAGTGCGCTTCCCCTGGAACGACACCGTCATCGGCACAGTGCCGGCGGGCGGTGCGGAGCATGCGCGGCGCGCCTTCGAGATCGCGGCCGCCTATCAGCCCAAGTTGACGCGCTACGAGCGGCAGAAGATCCTGCTCAAGACCGCCGAGCTGCTCAATGCGCGCAAGGACGAGCTGTCGGATCTCATCACGCTGGAGCTAGGCATCTCCAAGCAGGATTCGCTCTACGAGGTCGGACGCGCCTTCGACGTTTTTACCTTGAGCGGTCAGCTGGCCATCCAGGACGACGGGCAGATCTTTTCCTGCGATCTCACCCCACATGGCAAGCAGCGCAAGATCTTCACCATCCGCGAGCCGCTCAACGCGATCTCGGCCATCACACCCTTCAACCATCCGCTCAACATGGTGTCGCACAAGGTGGCGCCGGCGATCGCCACCAACAATTGCGTCGTGGTTAAGCCGACGGAGCTGACGCCGATCACGGCGCTGATGCTGGCCGATATCCTCTACGAGGCCGGCCTGCCGCCGGAAATGCTGTCGGTCGTCACCGGATGGCCTGCCGATATCGGCGACGAGATGATCACCAATCCCAATATCGACCTCATCACCTTCACCGGCGGCGTGCCGGTCGGCAAGATGATCGCGTCGAAGGCCGGCTACAAGCGCCAGGTGCTGGAGCTCGGCGGCAACGATCCGCTGATCATCCTCAACGATCTTTCGGATGGCGATCTTGCCAAGGCGGCCGATCTTGCGGTCGCCGGCGCGACAAAGAATTCCGGCCAGCGCTGCACGGCGGTGAAGCGCATCCTGGTGCAGGAGAAGGTCGCCGACCGCTTCGTGCCGATGGTGCTGGAGCGGGCCAAGGCCATCAAATTCGGCGACCCGCGCGAGCCGGCAACGCAACTGGGCACGGTGGTGCATGAGAAGGCCGCGGCGCTGTTCGAGAAGCGTGTCCACATGGCGGCTGAGCAGGGCGCCGAAGTGCTCTACGATCCAGGCCGCAGGGGCGCGTTGCTGCCGCCGATCGTGGTCGACCGCGTGCCGCACCAGTCCGAGCTGGTGATGGAGGAAACCTTTGGGCCGATCGTGCCGATCGTGCGCGCGCCGGACGATGACGAGGCGCTGATCAGGCTGTCGAATTCGACTGCCTTCGGCCTGTCGTCGGGCGTCTGCACCAATGATTTCCGCCGCATGCAGAAATACATCACCGGCCTCAAGGTCGGCACCGTCAACATCTGGGAAGTGCCGGGATACCGCATCGAGATGAGCCCCTTCGGCGGCATCAAAGACTCCGGCAACGGCTACAAGGAAGGCGTCATCGAGGCGATGAAGAGCTACACCAACATCAAGACCTTCTCCCTGCCCTGGTAAGCGCCGTGACGGAGAGTTTCGATCTCGCCGTTGTCGGCTCCGGTATCCTTGGGCTGGCGCATGCGCTGGCCGCCGCACGGCGCGGCCTGCGCGTCGTCGTCATCGATCGCGATCAGAAGGCGAACGGCGCCTCGATCCGCAATTTCGGCCTCGTCGTCGTTACCGGGCAGGAGCCAGGGCCGGGGCGCCGGCTGGCGGAGCGCAGCCGCGAGATCTGGATCGAGCTCGCGAACGAGGCCGGCATTGATATTCTGCATCGCGGCAAGTTGATTGCGGCACAGCGCCCGGAAGCGCTGGCGCTGCTGGAGACATTCAAGTCCGGCGAGCATGGCGGCGAATGCAAGCTTCTGACGGCGCGCGAGGCTGCCGCGCAGCAAGCCGGCCTCGCCGAGAAGGCGATCATCGGCGGGCTCTACAGTCCGTTCGAGTTGCGCGTGGAGTCGCGCGAGGTGCTGCCGCGGCTGGCATCGTTCCTGGCTGAGAAGCATGGCGTTGTGTTCCGCACCGGCGTCTCGGTGACGGAGATCGCTCCGCCCTTCGTCGAGACCAGCGCGGGACGTGTTCACGCCGCAAAGGTCGTCGTTTGTCCGGGGGACGATTTCAGCTCGCTTTATCCGGAACTGATCGGCAAGCATGGTGTGCAGCGCTGCAAGCTGCAGATGTTGCGCCTTGCCCATCCCGGTTTCCGGCTCCAGTCGGCGCTGATGTCCGATCTCAGCCTGCTGCGCTACGGCGGCTTCGCCAGTCTGCCCGAGGCAGGCGCGCTACGGCAGAGATTGACCCAGGACCGCGGTGCGGCCTTGGCCAACGGCGTTCACCTGATCGTCGTGCAGAGCGCCGACGGATCGCTGGTTGTAGGCGATTCCCATCACTACGGGCTAACGCTCGATCCTTTCGGATCGGAGGCAATCGACCAGCTGATCCTGGGCGAGTTCAAGACACTGTTCGGCGCGGTACCAGGCGTGCTCGCACGCTGGACCGGCAGCTACGCTTCGGCGAAGAATGCCGTGCTGCGCGACACCCCGCATGAGGACGTGCAACTGGTGATCGTCACCAGCGGCACCGGCGCCAGCACCGGCTTCGGGCTTGGCGAGGAGACCATAACGGAGTTGTTCGGCCAATGACGCTCGTCCATACCGAAGGCGAATCCAACAAGGCCGCAGCCCGCCAGGAATGGAGTGCCAGGCAAAACCATGCTCCTTCGCAGGCGCTGTTGCGGCGCGACGCCGACGCATTCCTGCACCAGAGCCTTTCCAGCCCTTGCGTCTCGGCCATCGCCAAGGCCGAAGGGATCTGGATCGAGGACACCGCCGGGCGCCGTTACATGGATTTCCATGGCAACAGCGTCCACCATATCGGCTACGGCCATCCACGGCTCAAAGAAGCTATCGCCAGGCAGATGGACGAGCTGCCATTCGCGCCGCGCCGCTTCACCTGCGAGCCGGCGGTGGAACTCGCCGAGACGCTCGGCGCGCTGGCGCCGGGCGACCTCGGCAAGGTGCTGTTCACGACCGGTGGCTCGGATGCCATAGAGGTGTCGCTGAAGCTGGCGCGCGCGGCGACCGGCCGGTTCAAGACCTTGTCGTTCTGGGATGCTTTCCACGGCGCGGGCTTCGGCGCGTCCAGCGTCGGCGGCGAGGCGACGTTCCGCTCCGGTATCGCCGGGCCGCTGCTGCCCGGCACCGAGCATGTCGCGCCCTGGGCGCCGCACAATTGCCCGTACGGCACCAATTCGCTGGAGGAGTCGGCACGCGCCTGCGCGAGCATGATTTCCTACGTGCTGGGGCGCGAAGGCGACTTCGCCGCCTTCATCGCCGAGCCGATGCGCGCGACGCCGCTGGTGCCGGCACCGGGCTTCTGGAAAGCGGTGCGCGAAGCCTGCGACCGGCACGGCACGCTGCTCATCTTCGATGAGATCCCGACCGGGCTCGGCAAGACCGGAAAGTTCTTCGCCTCCGAGCATGACGGGGTCACGCCCGACATCATCGTGCTCGGCAAGTCGCTCGGCGGCGGCATCCTGCCGATCGCTTCGGTGATCGCGCGCCGCGACCTCGACGTCGCCGGCGACTATGCGATCGGCCACTATACGCATGAGAAGAACCCGGTCACCGCGCGCGCCGCGCTCACCACCATCGCCATCATCCGCGAGGAAGGGCTGGTCGAACGCTCGGCCGAGCTTGGCGCCCATGCGCTCGCCCGCATGAACGACCTCATGCAGCGCTCGCCTTTCGTCGGCGATGTCAGGGGCAGGGGGCTGATGTTCGGCGTCGAGATGGTAGAGGACAAGGCGAGCCGCACGCCTGCGCGCGCGCTTGCCGAGAAAATCTATTATCGCTGCCTCGACCAGGGGCTGAGCTTCAAGATCAGCCAGGGCAATGTGCTGACGCTGTCGCCGCCGCTGGTGATTGCGCGCGCCGATCTCGACCGGGCGCTCGACATTGTCGAGGCCGCCGTGCTGGCAGCCTGAGCCCGATGAAGGCCGTCCGCACCGACAGCGAGCTCGAATGCCCCGGCATCGACGCGGGCTTGAGGGCGCGCGGCGTCGAGCTGGTGACGTTGCCGGACGGCACTCCGGAAGCCGAACTGATGGCGGCGGTCGCCGACGCCGACCTCATCCTGATGTGCTACACGCCGATCACCGCGCGGGTCATCGAGGCGGCGCGACAACTCAAGGGCATCGTCAAATACGGCGTCGGCATCGATGCCATCGACATAAAGGCGGCGATGCGGCGCGGCATTCCCGTCGTCAATGTTCCCGAATATGCGGAAGAGACTGTTGCGGAAGGGGCGTTCGCGCTGTTGATAGCGCTGGCGAAGCGGCTGCCGGCAATCACCGCGGCGGTTTCGCGCGACGGTTGGATTTGGCCCGAGCAGCGCTGGCTGGGACGCGATATCGCCGGCGCCACGCTTGGGTTGGTCGGCTGCGGCAAGATCGGCCGCAGCATGGCGCGCATGGCGGGGCAGGGGTTCCGGGCAAGGGTGCTCGGCTTCGATCCTGGCGTCGACGCGGCGACGATGCAGGCTGCCGGCATCGAGAAAGCCGACGATCTGCAAGCGATGCTGCGGGTTTGCGATTTCGTCTCGATCCACTGCGTTCTGAACGATGACACGCACGGTCTCATCGGCGCGCAAGAACTTGCTTGCATGAAGCCTTCGTCGATCCTCATCAACGTCTCGCGCGGAGCCATCGTCGAGGAAGCCGCGCTTGTCGAGGCGATCGTTGCCGGGCGCATCGCCGGTGCCGGGCTCGACGTCTACTCGCTGGAGCCGCTGACCAGATCCGGTCATCCGATGAGCGCGCTTTTCGATCGCGACAATGTGATCCTGTTTCCGCACCTCACCTTCTTCACATATGAGGCGATGCAGCGGCTCGAGGACGACACTTTGGCTCGCTGCTTCGAGGTGCTCGAGGGCAGGCCGGTGACGATCCGCTCGCGGGATCCGCGTTTGCGCGCGCAGACGGCGGGCGTCGAATTTCTCTGAAAAGTCCGTCGCTTGCGTGAAGAACCGTAACCAAGCGTGCCGGAGAAGACGCCTGCAGTGGCCATGCGACAGTTTCGTGACAAATATCAGCTCAGGCTTGTCTGTCATAAAATAAATAGATTTTACTTATCGATCGGTGACCTCCAAAGTTGACACAACGACGACATGCACCAGCGCTAAGCCGCCCGCAGCGGACCAGTCGGCGCGACCAAGAGTGCGTCGCAGGATGTGCCTTCCAAACACAGGGGAACTGACATGAAATCGCGCAATCTTACCTTGGCCATGACCTTCGCCGCGACGCTGCTCGGCTCATCGGCGCTTGTTGCTCCGGCCTTCGCCGACGGCGTCGTCACCATCTATTCGGCAGACGGCCTGCATGACGGCAACAACAGCTGGTACGAGACCGAGTTCGCGGCCTTCACCAAGGCCACCGGCATCACCGTGCAGTATATCGAGGGCGGCTCGGGCGGCGTCGTCGAACGCGTCGCCAAGGAGAAGTCGAACCCGCAGGCCGACGTGCTCGTCACGCTGCCGCCCTTCATCCAGCGCGCCGCCGCCGACGGCCTTTTGCAGGACTTCAAGCCCGAAGGCTCCGACCAGATCGACGGTGGCACCGACAAGTACCGGCCGCTGGTCAACAACTACATGAACTTCATTTACAACGCCTCCGTGCTTTCGGAAGCGCCGAAGAGCTATAACGACCTGCTCGATCCGAAGTTCAAGGGCAAGATCCAGTATTCGACGCCTGGCCAGGCCGGCGACGGCACCGCCGTCATGCTCGAGATCATCCACGCCTTCGGCGGCGAGGATGCCGGCTTCGAATTCATGAAGAAGCTGCAGGACAACAATGTCGGCCCATCCGCCTCGACCGGCAAGCTGACCGCGCTGGTCAACAAGGGCGAGTTGCATGTCGCCAATGGCGACCTGCAGATGAACCTGTCGCAGATGGCGGACAATCCGAACATCAAGGTGTTCTGGCCCGCCGGTCCGGACGGCACCCGCTCTACCTTCGCGCTGCCCTATGAGATCGGCCTGGTCACCGGCGCGCCCAATTCCGACAACGGCAAGAAGCTGATCGAGTTCCTGCTCTCCAAGGAAGCGCAGTCGACGGTAAGCTCCGTCGCGCTCGGCCTGCCGGCCCGCAAGGATGTGAAGCCGGACGACGCCAATTTCGCCAAGGCGCAGGAGGCGATGAAGGGCGTGACCATCTGGGCGCCGAACTGGGACGATGCGCTCGCCAAGCTGCCCGACTATGTCAAGAAGTGGAACGAAGCGACGGGAAGTTGATCTCCTGGTGAGCAAATCCGGAGGAGCAGCCATGTCGGTGCCCGCTTTCACGGGAAGCAATGTCATGGATGTCGACGCCGCGAAAATTCGCGGTGCCGGATCCAATGTCCACTTCGACAAGGTCAGCGTCGCCTATGGCGCGCATGTCGTGCTGCATCCGCTGACGCTCGACATCGCGCCTGGCGAGATCCTGGCGATGATCGGACCCTCCGGCTCGGGCAAGACCACGGCGCTCCGGGCCGTCGCCGGTTTCGTCCGGCCGGCAAGCGGCCGGATCCGCATCGGCGCCACCGACGTGACCGATCTTCCGCCCTACGAGCGCGGGCTCGGCATGGTGGTCCAGAACTATGCGCTCTTCCCCCATATGCGGGCCGAGGACAACGTCGCGTTCGGCCTCAGGGCGCAAGGGGCCGACAAGGCGCTGATTGCCGAGCGCGTCAAGGATTCGCTCGCAATCGTCGGCATGTCGGGCTTTGCCAAGCGCTATCCGCGCGAGCTTTCCGGCGGCCAGCAGCAGCGTGTGGCGATCGCGCGGGCGCTTGCGGTCAGGCCGCGCGTGCTTCTGCTCGACGAGCCGCTTTCGGCGCTCGACGCGCAGATCAGGCGCAACATGGTCGAGGAGATCGCAAAGCTGCATCGCGACCTGCCTGGACTGACGATCCTCTATGTCACGCACGACCAGACCGAAGCGCTGACGCTTGCCGACAAGATCGCCATCATGCGCGACGGACGGGTGTCCTCGCACGGGCCGACGGCCGAACTCTATCGCCGGCCGCCGAACCGCTTTACGGCGGAGTTCCTGGGTCGCGCGAACCTGTTGCCGGTCACCGTCGCGGAAGGCGCCGCCGGACCGAAGGGGTTCGCCAAGGCCAGGCTCGGCGATGCCGTGCTGGCAGGTGCGGGACGCGGCGAGAAGCCCGGCGACAAGACCTTGCTCTGCATCAGGCCGCAGCATCTCAGCCTCACCGGCGACGCGGAACACACCAACAAAATCGTCGGCACGCTGAAGGAAGTGCATTGGCAGGGCGAGCTCACCCATCTGGTGCTCGATGTCGAGGGAACGCCGGTGCGCGTCTCGGCGACCAGGCTGCCGGTGAGCCTGCCGGAGCGCGGCTCCGCCGTACCGCTCTTCTTCACGCCCGGCGATACCTCGCTCGTACCGGAAGACGTCCGTGGCTGACGCGGCCGTCCTTCCCGCACCGACAGTCAAGAAGGTGCCTGGCCGGTTCTGGATCGTGCCGCCGGCTGCGCTGCTGGCGCTCTTGTTCTTCTATCCGTTGGTGCTGATCGTCCGGCAGGCTTTTACCGACGACAGCGGCATGGCCAATGTCGCCGAGTTCGTGCGCGTGCTGCATGCACGCTTCTTCCTCAACGCCCTTCTCAACACGATCACCATCTCGGTCGCGGCGACGGCCGGGTGCCTGATCGTCGGGCTGGTGCTGGGGCTGATCCTCGCCTTCGTGCCGTTTCCCGGCAGCGGCGTGATCGCACGGCTTATCGACACTTTCATCGCCTTGCCCACCTTCCTGGTGACGCTCGCCTTCACCTTCCTCTACGGCTCGGCCGGCATGCTCAATGCCGGATTGATGGAAGTCTTTTCGCTGCAGGCACCGCCGGTCGATTTCCTCTACTCAACCTGGGGCGTGGTGCTGGCCGAGGTCACCGTCTACTCGCCCTTCGTGCTGCGGCCTCTGCTTGCCGCCTTTTCGCTCGTCGATCGCGGCCAGATCGAAGCGGCCAGCGTGCTCGGCGCGCGGCCGTTCAGGATCGTGTGCCAAATCATCCTGCCGGCCGCCGTGCCGGCGCTGATCGCCGGCGGCAGCTTGTGTCTGTTGTTGACGGTGAACGAGTTCGGCATCGTGCTGTTCATCGGCGCCAAGGGCGTCATCACGCTGCCGCTGCTGATCTACAGCAAGGCCATCCAGGAATCGGCCTATCAGGTCGCCTGCATCATTGCCGTCATCAACATCGCGCTGTCGCTGGGGCTGTTCGGCCTCTACCGGTTCGCCGCCGGCCGTCTCGGAGCATAGGGATGCTGGTCTGGTCGCGCCCCGGTCGCATGTTGATTTGGGCAGTCTTCGCGCTGCTGTTCGGCCTGCTGTTCCTCGCTCCTCTCGCGGTGATCCTGCTTTCCAGCCTGGCCGACCAGTGGAACGGCGTGCTGCCCAGCGGCCTGACAACAGAGCATTACAGCGATGTCGTGCAGGGCGCGGCTTGGCAGGCGGTGAAGGCAAGCCTCGTCACCGGCTTCCTGGCCAGCGCGCTGGCGCTGGTCAGCGGCACCTGGGCAGCACTTGCGCTGCGTATCCAGGACGCAACTTTGGCCAGGGTGCTCGGCGTGCTGTTCTTCATTCCAAGCGCCGTCCCTTCGGTATCCGTCGGACTCGGCCTGCTTGTGGCCTTCAGCCATCCTCCGCTGCTCCTCAACGGTACTATCGCCATCGTCATGGTCGCGCATTTCGTGCTGATCTCGGCCTTCACCTTCGGCAATGTCTCGGCCGGGCTGGCGAGGCTCTCACCCGATTTCGAGCAAGTGGCGTCGAGCCTCGGGGCGCGTCCCGCCTACCGGCTCTGGCACGTCACGCTGCCGCTGCTTACGCCCTATCTGGTCGCCGCCTTCGGCTTGAGCTTCGCGCTGTCGATGGGCGAGCTCGGCGCTACCGTGATGGTCTACCCGCCGGGCTGGGTGACGCTGCCGGTATCCATCTTCAGCCTCACCGACCGCGGCGATGTGTTTGCCGGCGCTGCACTGACCATGGTGCTCGTCGCCGTGACGCTCATCTTGCTGATCGGGCTCGAACGCGTCGCCGGCCGGCAGACCAGATCATAATCTCGCCAATCTAAAATTAGGACGCTCGGGTTAGCTTGGCGTAGCGTTTGGTCACGCGCTCGCGTTTCAGGCGCGATAGCCTCTGCGTCCAGAAGAGCCCGTCGAGTTGATCGATCTCATGCTGGTGGCAGACCGCCAGCAGGCCCTCCGCGTCCTCGAATTGCTCCTCCTCGAGATCCTGATAGCGAACCCGCACGCGGGCGTGGCGCTCGACATCTTCCGTCACGCCAGGCATCGAAACGCTGCCTTCCGTATGGCGGATCGTTTCGGTCGAGGCCTCGACAATCGACGGATTTACATAGATCGAAGGCTTTGCGGCGGGAGGTACCTGGATCACGACAAGGCGTTTCAGGATGCCGATATGCGGGGCGGTTATGCCGATCCCGGGTGCCGCGTGGATGGTGTCGATGAGATCGCCGGCCAGGTTGCGCAGATCGCTGTCGAAAAGCGCTACGGGATCCGCGACGGCGCGCAGTAGGGGATCGGGAAACTTTATGATCGGCCGGACCGCCATGTGTCAGGTGACCGGCTTCTGCAGCACGTCGAATTGCGGGTTGGTTTCCGAAAAGATCGGTAGCGCGGCCGCGCCGAGCACGGAGGTGTCCTTTCCCGCGGCGCCGACCATGACGCGCGGCGTGGTACGCACGCTGGTCGAGCTCACCGAGAGATGGAGCGGTTCCAGCCGGCTGGCCAAAGCTTCGATCACCGGCAGCGGCATGAAGCCGCCGAGCACGACGGTTTCGGGATCGAGCGCCATCTCCAGGATGTCGATCGCCTGCCGCAATGGCTCGACCGCCTCGGCGAGCCAGGCCTCGAAACGAAGGTCGCCCTTTGCCAGCAGGTCTTCCAGAAGCTCGGGAGAAGCATGGTCGGGATCCGCCAGGCCGAGCCTGTCATAGGCCGCGCGCAGCGAGACGTAGCGCTCCAGGCAGCCACGCTTTCCGCAGCCGCAGGCAAGTCCGCCCGGCTGCACGATTATGTGGCCGATCTCGCCGGCATTGTGACGGCTTCCCTTGTAGAGATGGCCGTCGAGGAACAGCCCGGCGCCGAGGCCCGTGCCGATGAAAAGGTAGACGAAGCTGCCGAGCTTGCGGGCAACGCCGTAAAGCCGCTCGCCTATGGCCGCCGCGGTGGCGTCATTCTCGACCGTGACGGCGATACCGGTCAGCCGTTCCAGTTCGTCGGCCACCGGAAAATCCTGCCAGCCGGGAAGGGCCGTCGGACCGACCGACGTCATGCCTTCGACGCCGAACGGCCCGGGCATCGCCATGCCGATGCCGAGCAGTCGTTTCCGATCGAGCCGGCAGGTTGCGATCAGGTCGCTTGAGATCGCGGCAAGCAGCGGCATGGCCTCTGTGGGAGTCGGCCGGTCGACATTTTTCTCGATGCGCGCGCGCATGGTGCCGGAGAGATCGGTGACGACGCCGACGGCAAGCTGATGGTCGAGCTGCAGGCCGATCGAATAGCCGCCGTCGGGGTTGATGGAGTAGGGGACGGCAGGTTGGCCGCGCGCGCCTTTCAGCGTTGCTTCAGGGCGCAGCAACCCGGCCGCTTCCAGTTCCTCGACGATGTTGGAGATGGTCTGCGACGACAGCGCCGTCAACCTGGCGATCGCCGCCCGCGACAGCGCGCCGTTGGTGCGGATCGTTTCGATCACCACACGCCGGTTGTGCGATTTGGCCTGCTCGAGATTTGTGCCGGAGATGGCTTTCTTGAGAGTCATGCGGTCGTTGCCAGTCACCGAAATTGTAGATTGCTACTTTAGAAAATCAAGTTGATTTAATTGGTTGGCGCTCGGCATCGGGCTCGGAGCGCTTCAGGGTTGAAAGCCTCTGGCCGACTTGTCACCCTTGTCGAACGGATATCAACAGCGCTTGTGCTCGATTGGGCAGGAACGATCTGGCTGCTGACGCATTTTGCCTCGCGTCAGCAGCCGAGGGAACCGATGCGCATAGCCCATGTCGCGCCGCTCTACGAATCCGTGCCACCGAAACTCTATGGCGGGACGGAGAGGATCGTTTTCTATATCACCGAAGCGCTGGTCGGGCTCGGACATGATGTGACTTTGTTCGCCAGCGGCGACAGCGAAACGTCAGCCAGGCTGGTGCCTGGACGCGACCAGGCAATACGCCTCGACCCGCGGCCGAAGAAATCGGAGATCGCAGCGCATCTGGCGATGCTTGCCGAGGTGCGCGAGCGCGCCCAAGAGTTCGACGTCATCCATTTCCATCTTAGCCACTTCCTGCATTTTCCGTTCTTCGAGGAGATGGCGGGGCGGACGGTGACGACCCCGCATGGCCGGCTCGACTATGTGGATCTGGCGCCGGCCTACAAACGCTTCCCGCGGTTCCCGATGATCTCGATCTCGCACAGCCAGAAGCGCGGCCTGCCGGATGCGAACTGGCTCGCAACGATCCATCACGGACTGCCGCTCGACGCCTACCAGCCGACTTATGAACCGCGAGCGGAAGAACCATATCTCGCCTTCCTCGGACGCCTGTCGCGCGACAAGCGGCCGGACCGCGCCATCGAGATCGCGCGCCGGTCCGGCTTGAAGCTGAAGCTGGCGGCCAAGATCGGCGATGACGACCGCGCCTATTTCCGCGACAACATCGAGGCGCTGATCGATGGCGACCGCGTCGACTATGTCGGCGAGATCACGGAAGACGAGAAGGCCGGGTTTCTCGGCAATGCGGCGGGCCTTTTGTTCCCCATCGACTGGCCGGAACCGTTCGGCCTCGTCGCGATCGAGGCGATGGCCTGCGGCACGCCGGTGATTGCCTGGAGCCAGGGCGCCCTGCCGGAGATCGTCGACAATGGCGTCACCGGCTTCGTCGTGGACAGCGTAGAGGATGCGGTCGCGTCGATGCCCGCCCTCCTCGATCTGGATCGGCGGCAGGTGAGGGCGGTCTTCGAGAAAAGGTTCTCGGCGACAAGAATGGCGCGCGATTATCTTGCTGCCTATATGCGTCTGACCGGCACGCCGGAGGCCAAGGCCTCCTGATCTTGATACCTGGAGCCGGGTGATTTCAGGCCTGCTCGACCCGAAATCTGAATCCGGCCCTAAATCAAAGAGATAGAGCATGATAACGTCCGAAGGCCGCTTCACACTCGGCATCATGCTCTAGGGCGGGGCAAACAAAGAGGTGACGAATGACGGAGCTCGACGAGCGCAAGCTCGATCCCGCCGTGGCCCTTTCATCGCTCGACGAAACGGCGCCGCGGGAACCGCACCGGCTTTTTGCCCTGAAGCAGGGCGATTGCTTCGCGGTGGCCGACGCCTATGGTGACATCAGAGGATCGGGCGACGGCTTCTTTCGCGACGACACGCGCGTGCTGTCCGAATTCCGGCTGACCATCGGCGGCAGGCAGATGTCGCTGCTCGGCGCCTCGCTCAGCCAGGACAATGTGCTGTTCACGTCCAACCTCACCAACCTGCCGATCCAGAGCGCGGCCGGCCGCGATATTCCCCAGGGGGCTATCCATATCGAACGCGTCAGGCTGTTGTGGCAGGACAGGCTGTTCGAGCGCATCACGCTTTCCAATTACAGCCGCGAGCATTCGACCATCACCGTCTCGCTGCATTTTGCAGCCGACTTCCGTGACATGTTCGAGGTGCGCGGCTCGACGCGGGCGAAGCGCGGCACGACGCATCTGGCAAAGACCGACAAGGAGTCCGTCATGCTCGGCTATGACGGTCTCGACGGGCTGCCGCGCCTGTCGGCAATCTCCTTTTCGCAAGCTCCCGACAAACTAAGCGACAACCGCGCCGACTTCCTGATCGCGGTGACCAAGCGCAGCAGCAAGGTACTGTATGTCGAAGTCGGCCCGGAAGCTTCGGAGGCTCCCAATCGCGACCGTTTCCGCGCCGCGGCGGCGCGGGCCCGCTTCGGCATGCGCGCCAAGCGCAGACATGGCGCCACGGTGCACAGCTCGGGCCGCGTCTTCAACGACTGGGTCGAGCGCGCCCGCGCCGATGTGGCGCTGCTTACCACGGAGCTCCCGACCGGGCCCTATCCTTATGCCGGCATCCCCTGGTTCTCGACGGCATTCGGCCGCGACGGCGTGATCTCGAGCCTGCAGATGCTCTGGCTCAATCCCGGCCTGGCGCGGGGCGTGCTGGCTTTTCTGGCCGAGCACCAGGCGACCGAAACGTCGCCTTTTTCGGATTCCCAGCCCGGCAAGATCATGCATGAGACGCGCAAGGGCGAGATGGCCGCGCTGCGCGAGCTTCCATTCGGCCGCTATTATGGCGGCGTCGACACCACGCCGCTCTATATCCATCTGGCTTCCGCCTATGCCGACCGCACCGGCGACATGGCCTTCATCGACAGGCTCTGGCCTTCGCTGAAGGCCGCCGCCGAATGGACTGAGGAGGCGAGCCGCGCGACCGGTTTCGTCACCTACCAGCGCGCCGCCGAGTCGGGCCTTGCCAATCAGGGCTGGAAGGACAGTTTCGATTCGGTGTTCCACGCCGACGGCCGCATCCCCAAGGGACCGATAGCGCTGGTCGAGGTGCAGGGCTATGTCTTCGCCGCTTTCCGCGGCATGGCGGCGCTCGCACGCCGCCGCGGTGAATTCGCCGACGCCGAGCACTGGGAGAACCGCGCCGAGGAAATGCGGGTCGCGGTGGAGCGGGATTTCTGGCAGGACGACATGAATTTCTATGCTCTGGCCATCGATGGCGAGGGCAAGCCGTGCAAGGTGCGCACATCGAATGCAGGACACCTGCTTTTCGTCGGGCTGCCGCAGCCAGAGCGCGCCAAGCTGGTTGCCGACCAGTTGCTGTCGGCGTCCTTCCATTCCGGCTGGGGGCTCAGGACGCTCGCCGACGATGCGGTGTTCTTCAATCCGATGTCCTACCACAACGGCTCGATCTGGCCGCATGACACGGCGCTCTGCGGCGTCGGCCTCGCACGCTACGGCGAACGCGACAGCGTGGTGCGGCTGATGAGCGGCATGTTCGAGTCGGCCGTGCATTTCAACATGCGTCTGCCCGAGCTGTTCTGCGGGTTCGCCCGGGCTCCGGGCGAAGCGCCGATCGCCTATCCCGTGGCGTGCCTCCCGCAGGCCTGGTCGGCCGGCTCCACCTTCATGCTGATGCAGGCCTGTCTCGGGCTCGAAATCGATGGCTGGGCGGGCGAATTGCATGTCTCGCGGCCAAGGCTCCCGATCGGCATCGACACGCTCACGCTCCGGCATCTGACGGTCGGCGACAAAGCGGTAGATCTCACCTTCCAGCGGGTCGGCGACCGCGTTGCAGCCTTCTTGCCCGACCGGCACGAGGGCCAGGTGCCGCTCATCGTGCGCACGTAAACAAAGCGCCGCAACCGCGTGTTCAACAATCGGAAAATGTCGGAACTGATCGCAGGCTTGCGCGTTCCAGACTTGACCCGGCTTGCCCGTCCGCGGCCGGCACCAACAAAAACAATGAATGGATGGCCGGAGGCAACCTGGCATTTCAATGACACAATATGGCGTCGACCTTTTACTGGTCCTTATTCTCGCAAGCCTCGGTTTGTCCGCACTAGCGATTTTCATTTCCATATCCCGATACCGCCGCAATCATCCGAGGGCATCGGCCATGCCGGGTTCCGGCGACGATTTTGCCACCGAAGCCGCGCGCAAGGTGCTGCGCGAGTTCGAGAAGAACGGGCAGTCCGTCGATGCGGCTCTCGTAAGCTGGTCGCCGGAAACCTTGCGCAAGATCCTAGCCGACGAACTGCCGGATGCGCAGGTGATCGTCGTCTCCAATCGCGAACCCTATATCCACAACGAGACGAAGGATGGCGGCGTCGAGCTTGTCGTGCCGGCGAGCGGGTTGGTTTCCGCGCTGGAGCCGATCACACGCGCCTGCGCCGGCACCTGGATCGCCTATGGCGGCGGCAGCGCCGATCGGACGGTCGTTGACGGAAACGACCGTGTGCAGGTGCCGCCTGGCCATCCCTCGTATACGTTGCGGCGAGTCTGGTTGAGCGACGACGAGTACCAAGGCTACTATCTGGGCTTTGCCAATGAGGGCCTGTGGCCGCTCTGCCATATCGCCTTCACGCGGCCGATCTTTCGCGAGTCGGACTGGGAGGCCTATGAAGCCGTCAACCGCAAATTCGCAGAGACGGTGGTTGCCGAGGCTCGCAACGAGCGGCCGATCGTGCTCGTGCAAGACTATCACTTCGCGCTTCTGCCGCGCATGATCCGCGAGCGTCTGCCCGAGGCAATCGTCATCACCTTCTGGCACATCCCCTGGCCGAACTCGGAAGTGTTCAGCATCTGTCCTTGGCGCGAACGCATCCTGGACGGCCTGCTTGGCAGTTCGATCGTGGGCTTCCACACCCAGTTCCACGCCAACAACTTCACCGAGAGCGTCGACCGCTTCATGGAAAGCCGTATCGAGCGTGCCGATGCCGCCATTTCCTACGGCGGCCAGGTGACGCTGGTGCATTCCTATCCGATATCGATCGAATGGCCGGTCGAGCTCCTGAACGCGCTGCCCAGCGTCGAGGAGTGCCGGCTGCGCGTGCGCAAGCGGTTCAGGATCCCAGCCGGCGCCAAGCTGTGCGTAGGCGTCGAGCGCCTCGACTACACCAAGGGCATCCTCGATCGCTTCCACGCGCTCGAGGAGCTGTTCATTCGGCATCCCGAAATGGTGGGCAAGGTCGTGTTCCTGCAGGTCGCGGCGCCGAGCCGGGGCACGCTGCCAGCCTACAGACAGCTGCATGAGGAATGTCTGCGCTGCGCCGAGAAGCTCAACCAGCGCTACGGCAGCGAAACCTACCGGCCGGTCGTCATGGTGGCCGAGCATCATTCGCAGGCGGCGGTCTATGAACTCTATCGCGCCGCCGACATCTGCCTGGTCACCAGCCTGCATGACGGCATGAACCTCGTCGCCAAGGAGTTCGTCGCGTCGCGCGACGACGAACAGGGCGTGCTTTTGCTCAGCACCTTCGCCGGCGCCTCGCGCGAGCTGCTGGAGGCGCTGATCGTCAATCCTTACGACGCGGCCATGATGAGCGAGGCGATGCTGCAGGCGCTTAACATGGGGCCGGATGAGCAGCGCGAGCGCATGCGGCGCATGCGCGAGATCGTGCGCGACAACAATGTGTATCGCTGGGCCGGCAGCATGCTGCTCGACGCGGCGCGGCTGAGGAAACGCGGCGACCTCGACAGGGTCACCGCTCTATACGACCGGCCGGCAGGCCCCACCGGCGACAATGTCGTCTCCATGTTCGAACGCAAGCAGGCAGTCGGGTTCCGATGAATATCCAGGCAGACCTTACCCCGGCGCTTCCCGAAGGCCGCTGGGCGCTTTTCCTCGACATCGACGGCACGTTGCTGGAGCACGCGGCGCATCCCGACGCCGTCTCGGTCAGCGAGGAGCTGCGCCTTCTCCTGGAGAGGATCGAGCAGCGACTCGACGGCGCGCTCGCCTTCATCACCGGGCGCTCGATAGCAGCCGTCGACCATCTGTTCGACCCGTTGAAACTGCGGATCGCCGGCCTCTACGGGCTGGAGCATAGACTTGTGCCGGACGGGCCGATTGAGGCCGCGGACGAGCCGGCGGATATGGCGGCACTTGCCGACGAGATCGAACTGGAGCTGGCAAGCAAGGCCGTCTATGTCGAGCGCAAGGGGCCGGTGCTCGCCATCCACACGAGAGCCGCGCCGCAGCTTCTGGCGCGGGCGACGGAGCTGGTAGAGGCGGCCCTCAGCCGGCTGCCGAAGGGCTACCGCGTGATCGCCGGCAATGCCGGAGTCGAACTGATGCCGCTCGAAGCCGCCAAGGGCGCCGCGATCCGGCGCTTCATGCAGCTCGATCCTTTCACCGGCAGGCGTCCGGTGTTCCTCGGCGACGACACGTCCGACGAGAACGGCTTCGAAACGGTCAATGCCGCCGGCGGGATCTCGATCCGCGTCAAGCCGCAGGGCGAGACGGCTGCCCGCTTCGCCATCGAGGATGTCGCCAGCGCGCTGGCCTGGCTGAAAGCCAATTTCGTCGAGCCCGCCGCGCCAACGGTCAGCCGCAACCTCGTCGCCTGAGCCAGGCGCCAACCTTTTGTTTCCACGCAATTCCGGACGGAAAACCGCTGCGCACTTTTCCTGGAATTGCTCTATCCGGCTACTGCTGCTGCAGTCCCGTGATCATCGCGATGATCTCGTTCTTGTCGGTCTTTCTGGTCTCGCGCACGCCGATCTGCTTGCCGCGCCTCAAGACGCAGATGCGGTCCGATAGCTTGAACACCTGGTCGAGGCTGTGGCTGATGATCAGGATGCCGACATTGCGCTGCTTGAGCGACTGAACGATCGCTTCCACCTTGGCCGTTTCGGCGACGCCGAGCGCGGCTGTCGGCTCGTCGAGCAGGATCAGCTTGCTCGCCCAGTGCGTCGCCCTGGCGATCGCGACGCCCTGGCGCTGACCGCCGGAGAGGTCGCGGATGGTGGCGTGCGCAGAAGGGATGCGCACGTCGAGCTCCTTCACCAGTTTCTCCGTCTCGGCGATCATGCGGCGGCGGTCGAGCAGGCCGAAGCGGTTCAGCGGCTCGCGGCCGAGGAACATGTTCATGTAGACGGTCTGCTGGTCGGCCAAAGCGAGATCCTGATAGACCACCTCGATGCCGTGCGCGCGCCCCATGGTGGCGTTCGACATCGTCACCGGCTTGCCCTCGATGGTGATCGTGCCGGAGGAGGGCGTGTGCACGCCGGAGATGATCTTGACCAGCGTCGACTTGCCGGCGCCGTTGTCTCCGACAAGCGCGACGATCTCGCCCGGAAAGACCTCCAGCGAGAAATTCTCTATCGCGGTGAGGCCGCCGAAGTTCTTGCGGATGTCCTGAAGCTGAAGGATGGGGGCGCTCATCTCTCACTCCTAAACCGGCCAGGCATAGGGCTCGCCGAAACCGTTCTCGATGGTTTCGACCACCGGCTTGCCCTTCGAGATACCGGAGACGCCGGCGACATAGGCGCGGGTGACGAAGGCCTGGCCGCGGAAGCCGAAGACGGCGCTGTCGCCAGGCCTCGGCGCGTTGGCGCCGGCAGCGTCGATCATGGCGTAGTAGTCGATCGCCGAGGGCGGCGGCACTTCGACGCTCCTGAGCGCCGACGCGGAGGTGGTCGGCTCGGCCGAGACGATCGCCTTGACGTCATAGTCCGGGAAGATCGGATCGATATAGAAGCCGCCGCCGAAGCAATAGGCCTTGCCGCCCGACAGATGCGACACTTCGGTGAGGTAGAGCACGGCAGGCAGCTCCGGCAGGTCTTCCATGACATGCAGCGCCGTGGTGCCGTGCAGACCGTTGCCGGGTTCGCATTGCGTGGCGCCGGCTTGCGCCAGCGCGGCCAGCATGACGCTCGACGTCGTGCCCGGCGCATTGATTTCGATCCCGCTGCGACCCGCCTTGGCGAGCGCCTCGGCCGCCTTGCTCAGCGTCGCCAGATTGGGTGTCGGCAGCACTTTTCGCGCGGCATGGTCGAAGAGCAGGGCAGGGAAGGTGGTGATGCCGGAGAAGCGGCCGCCCGGAACGGCATCGAGCCGGTCGGCGACGGCGACAATCTCGCCGGCGTCGAAGCCGCCTTCATGGCCGCGGTAGAAAATGTCGCCTTCGGCGGCGATGCGGGCAAGCAGGTCCTGGACATAGCCGGCCGCCTTGGCGCTCCTGCCGGCTTCCTCGGCCTTGATGTCGTTGAAGACGGTCCAGTAGTCCGGCTTGAAGGTCCTTGCCGCCGCATCCGCTTCGAATTTCGCGATCTGCTGCAGATGGCCGAGATGGCCGAGCTTCATGCCAGCCTTGTGCGTGGCGCGCGCGCAGGCCATGTCGACGGCGACCGCGCGTTCGATGCCGCCGCGCGTCACCGCCTTGCAGAAGGAACTCGAGCGGCCGACCTGCTTGGTCATGGCGAAGATCTTCAGGCCGAGCCGATCGGCTTCCTGCTTGAGGATCTTTGCATTGCGCTCGACCGTGTCGAGATCGAGCACATAGGCATTGGCCGGCAGCTTGCCCTGCTGGTGCAGGCCGATCGCCGCTTCGATGAAAGCGGGGTTGCGGCGGCGCAGAACGTCGAGAAACATGGAAGGGGCTCCTTCAGCGGGATTTGTCGCGCAGCGACACGGCGACCGCGGTGAGGATGATCAGGCCGCGCACGATCATCTGGTCGGATACCGAAAGGCCCATCAGGATCAGCCCGTTGTTCAGCATGCCCATCATCAGCGAGCCGACGAGGGCGCCGACGATCGAGCCCTTGCCGCCATTGAGCAGCGTGCCGCCGACGATGACGGCGGCGATGACCGTCATCAGATCCGTCTCGCCAAGCGTGTATTTCGCCGCTTGCAGGCGGCCTGCGTAGAGCAGTCCGGCAAGCCCCGCGAGCCCCCCGCTGATGGTGAGCACGGCGAGCCTGATCTTCGGCACGCTGATGCCTGAAACGCTTGCAGCGCGGGCATTGTCACCGGTCGCAAGCACATGCGCGCCGAAACGCGTCTCGCGGTAGACGAGATGGCCGGCGGCGATGGCGATCACCGTCCACCAGATCAGCGACGGCACGCCGAGCAGCGAACCGGAGCCGAAGAAACCGGTGAAGGCCTCGTTGGTGACCGAGATCGAGCGCAGATCGGTCATCGAGCGCGAGACGCCGGCGAACAGGCCCATGGTCGCCAGCGTCACCAGGAAGGACGGCAGCCTGACATAGGCAACCAGCGCGCCGTTGATGAGGCCGATCAGGATACCGGCGCCCAAGCCGGCGACGATACCCGCCGCCATCCCGTAGGAGGCGATGGTGACTGCGGCGGCGAGCGCCGATACGGCAACAATCGAGCCGATCGAAAGGTCGATCTCGCCGGCCGACATGACGAAGACGAGGCCTATCGCCATGATCGTCACCGGCGCCGTCTGCAGCACGATGTTGGAGAGGTTGCGGACGGTGAGGAAGCCGCTGTCCCTCAGCATGAAGGCGAAGAACAGGAAGATCGCCAGGAAGCCCAGATAGACGACATATTGTTGCAGATTGAAGCGGCTGGCGAAGCTGCCCACCTCGGTGCCGGTATTGGCGCTGGTCATGTTCGATCTCCGATGGTGCGTGCTTCGCAGCCTGTCACGCCGTTTACTTCATGGCGTCCGCGATGGTCGCGGGCACATCCTTGTTGAGCGACTTCTTCCAGCCGTCCTTCACCGTCTCCTTGGTGACGGCGATGGAATCGACCGCGTAGAAGGGCTCGGCCTTCAGGCCGACCAGGGAACCCGCCGAGGCGCGCGCCAGCGTCACGCCGATGGAATAGGCCTCGTCGGCGACGAGGGCGGCGATGTTGCCGCCCTTGACCATGTCGAGCGCGGCCGGTTCGTTGAGGTCGAGCGTGACGATCTTGGTGTGCGTGTTGCCGGCGGCGCGCAGCGCGGAGAGCACGCTGAGCGCCGGCTCGGCCCAGGTGACATAGATGCCGTCAAGGTCCGGGTGCTGGGTGATCATCGCCTGCGCGATATCCTCGCTGCGCGCCGGATCGGCCATGCCGGCCTCGGCGGCGATCTTCATGTCAGGGTAGTCCTGCTCGATGGTCTTCTTGAAGGCGCCGTCGCGCTGGTTGGTGACGTAGAAATCGGCGTCGTGGAAGATGTAGCCGACCTTGCCCTTCTTGCCGAGCGCCTCGGCCATGGCGATGCCGGCCTTGTTGCCCATCTGGAAAAGGTCGTCGGAGACGATCGTGACGTAGTCCGTGCCCTGCTTGTAGCCGGCCGGGCAATTGTCGACGAAGCCGAGCTTGACGCCGGCCTGGCGGGCCGGATCGTAGACGGAAGCCGCGGTCGCCGGGTCGACCGGCAGCGACAGGATGATCGACGGCTTCTTGGCCATCACCGTCTCGACATCGGCCTTCTGGCGAGCGGCGTCGAAACCGGCGTCGGTCTGTGCCACCACCTCGATGCCGAGACGCTTGAACTCGTCGCGCGCGCCTGCGTTGACGGCGTTGGTGTACTCGCTCATCTCATGCCAGACGAGGGCCGCGGTGAACTTGCCGTCCTTGATCTGCTGCTCCTGCGCCGCCGTCAGCGTCAGCGAGGCCGCCGGAACCGGCTTCTCGCCGTTCGGGCCGGTGGTAACGCCTTCGGCGGCGAAGGCGTGAGCGGCGAACAGGCTCGCCAATACGGTCATGATACCAAATGCTTTGCGCATGTCGGTTCCCCTTTTTGTTCAGGAAGAGAACCCCGGCCCGGCAAGCCGGGCCGGGGCGTCGGCTTCACTTTGCCGCGTCGAGCACCGACTGCGGCGCGTCGCGGTTGAGCGAATCCTTCCAGCCCTGGGAGACGTTCTCCTTGGTCACCGTCAGCGCCGGCGCGACGACGAAGGCCGGCGTCTGCTGGGCAAGCAGCGACTTCATGCCGGAGGCGGCCATGGCGCGGCCGAGCTCATAGGCCTTGTCGGCGACAAGTGCGGCGACATTGCCGCCCTTGACCATGTCGAGCGCGACAGGCTCGGCGAGGTCGAGCGTGACGATCTTGGTGTGGGTGTTGCCGGCGCCGCGCAGCGCGGAAAGCACGCCGTCGGCCGGCTCGGCCCAGGTCACGTAGATGCCGTCGAGATCGGGATGCTGCAGCAGCATGGCATTGGCCAGTTCTTCGGCGCGGGCGGGGTCGGAAATGCCCTGTTCGGCGACGATCTTGATATCGGGGTAGTCCTTCTCGATAGTCTTCTTGAAGGACTGGTCGCGCTGGTTGGTGACGTAATAGTTGGCGTCGTGGAAGATGTAGCCGACCTTGCCCTTGCCGCCGATGGCCTTGGCCATGGCGTCGGCCGCCTGCTTGCCCATCTGGTAGAGATCGTCGGTGACGATCGAGGCGTAGTCCGTGCCTTGCTTGTAATCCTTGGGCAGGTTGGACAGGAACACCAGCTTGACGCCGTCCTTGACCGCTTGGCGGAAGGCCTCAGCGGAGGTGACGGGGTCGAGCGGCAGGGCCAGGATGACGTTCGGCTTGGCGGCAAGCGCGGTCTCGATGTCGCTGCGCTGGCGGGCGGCGTCGAACTGCGCATCGGTCTTGACCGCGATCGAGATGCCGGCGCGGGCGAACTCGTCGGTGGCGCCGGCGGTCACCGCATTGGTGAAGTCGGAAGAGGTGTGCCACAACAGGGCCGCCTTATAGCCCTTGTCCTTCAGCGCCGCGATGTCGGCATCGCTCAGCGTCAGGCCGGAACTCGGGGTGGCGGTCTCGCCCTGCGGTCCGACCGTCTGTGCGTGAGCCGCGCCGGCGGCGAGCATCAATCCGCCGGCCAAGACGGCAATCCATTTCTTCATCAGCATGTTTTTAGTCTCCCATTTTCTGCTTCGTTGGTCGCTCAGTCGGCCACGCCGCAATAGCGGGCCATGAAGGCTGCGAAGCCGACGATGCCGGCGAGGTATTCCTCGACATCGACGTGCTCCTCGAAAGTGTGGCAGTTGCGGATATCGCCCGGCGCGCAATAGACGGCGGGAATGCCCAACCGATTGACGAAAAAAGACGATTCCGACCAGAAGGGCGCGCCCTCGATCACGCCGCGCCCGCCCATGGCGCCCGCCATCGATTGAGAAAGCAGGGCGACTTCGGCGCGCCTCTCATCGATCTCGGCGGCGGTGCCGCCCAGCCGGTGGTCGCGGCCGGCCGGATAGGCGAACTCCACGGTGATCTCGGGATCGGTGATGGCGCCGCGCACCGCGGCCTCGATCTCGGCGGCCGCTTTGTCGAGGTCCTCGCCCGGCAGGAGCTTGCGGATCAGCGACAGCGTGCATCGCTCGGGCACGGCGATATAGCCGCCGCCGGTGAGGCCGGTGATCAGCAGGAAGCCGCGCCCGGTGAGCTTGTGCTCGGCGCGGGCCGCCACCTCATCCGAATGGTTCCACAGCGCCGTCATGGCGGCATGGGCGGCGCGCAAGGCATCCTTGCCAAGCTCGGGCACGCCGAAATAGGCCGACTTGCCGGTGATCGTGATGTCGGTGATGAAGAAGCCGATCTGCGCGGCATAGACGGCAAGCCGCGTCGGCTCGACATAGACGGTGAAATCGGGCGCCGCGACCGCGCCTGCCTCGATGCGGCCGACGAAATGCTTGATGCCGGCGGAGACGCCGGTGCCGGGCTGGCCGCTCTCCTCGTCGCCGACGAAAGCGAAGGCCACATCGCCCTTGAGGCGGATGCCGGCCTTGTCGAGCAGCGAGAGCGCCGCCAGCGAAGCGGTGATACCGGCCTTCAGATCGCCGGAGCCGCGGCCCCAGACCGCCCCGTCGATGATGGGCGCGCCGAACGGGTCCTCCCGCTCGGTCCCGGCCCAATGCTCGCGCCAGCCATCGACATGAACGGTGTCGGTATGGCCGATGAAGAGCAGGCGCTTGCCGTTGCCGGCACCCTTGCGCTCGCCCCAGATGTTCGGCCTGCCGGGCAGGAAATCCGCGCGGCTCAGGCCGCTCAGTCCCAGCTCGCGCATCTTCTCTTCCAGGAAGCCGACGAAATTCGCCTCGTTGCCGGTGATGCTTTCGCGGCCAATCGCGCCCCTGAACAGCGCCAGCGCGTGGTCGGTATCGAGAGCTGCGCGCAGCCTGGTGACGATATCGCTGGTCACAGCACAACCTCCTTCAAGGCAGCCGCCTGGGCGGTGGGAAGCGAAATCCGGCCATCCGGCGCGTCGACGCCGAACAGCGTGTTGTGCAACTGGCCGAGACCGATGGCGGCCGCGCCGATGAGTGCCGCCCGCGCGCCCAGCTCGCCGGCCTCGACCGTGACCGGGTAGGGGAAGCACAGCGGTATCAGGGCCTTGACGCGCGACAGGATCTCCGGCCTGAGGCCGATCGAACCTCCCAGTATGATTTTTTCGGGATTGGCGACGGCGGCGATCGCCGCAATGCCTTGCGCCAGATAACGCGCCGTCTCGTCGAGCACGATAAGCGCTGCCTTGTCGCCTGCAGCCGCATTCTCGAAGATCGCGGGAACCGCGACCTGGATGCCGGTCAGGGATCTGTAGCGTTCGGTTATCGCATGGGTTGCCACCGCCCGCTCGAACGCGCCGGTGCGCAGCGATTCCGCCGCGAACGGATCGGCGCCGATCGGCATGAAGCCGATTTCGCCCGCGGCATGGGTGGCGCCGCGCACCAGATGGCCGCCCAGCATCAGGCCGCTGCCGACGCCGGTACCAAGCGCGATATAGGCGAGATTGTCGGTGCCCTGGCCCCGGCCAAGCCAGTTCTCGCCGAGCACTGCGAGATTGACGTCATTCTCGATCATCACCGCGACGCCGAGCGCCTTCTCGAACGCGTCGAGCACATTCATGGCGTCGAAACCGGCAATGTTGGGCGCGAGCAGGATGCGGCCGGTCGTGGGGTCCGGCGCCCCCGGCGCGCCGATGACGGCAAGGCGGATCTTCTTGCGCGGGATGCGCTCCCGGGCGGCGGCCTGGAAGGCGAGGGCCGCGATCTGGTCGATGACGAACTGGCCGCCGCGCGAATCGATCGCTGTCGCCGCCTCGGCGAAGATCCGGCAGGTGAGGTCGGTCAGCGCCACCCGTACCTTGGTGCCGCCGAGGTCGACGGCGATGATATAGGCGGCATCGTGCACGAGCTCATAGGTGACGGCCGTGCGCCCGACATGGCCGCTGGTGCGGCCGGTCTCCTGGACCCAGCCTTCCTGCTCGAGCCCGCGCACGATCTCCGAGATCGTCTGCTTCGACAGGCCCGTGAGCTTGGAGATCGAGGCCCGCGAGATCGGCCCGCCCTGGACGATCGCCTCCATGACGGATCGCTGCGAGAATTGGCGGGAAATACGCGGCAGGTCGCTCACATACGGCTCGATTAATTCGTTCTGTCACCGAACTTATTGAGCCAGATCGAAGCTGTCAATCCGTTATTGAACGTTGGTTTGATACGGCTTTCCAGTTGGCGTGCCTGGAAGAGCCAAGTCATGGCCAGGCACCCTGAGCGCCTCGCCTTCCGCGATTCACGCGAAGCGTTTCGTTGCCTTAATTCCTGTCGACCGGCTTGGAGCGCATCCGCGAGACCGTCTCGCGTTCGGCGCGCTTGGAGCGCAGCGGCGGCAGGCCTCGGTCGATGAGGTCCATATCCTCCAGCACCATGTCGCCCATTCGCTTGAAGGCGATGTCGAGCGCGCCGGCGCGGTGGGCCGAACGCAGGAAGCCGGGGAGGCGGCGGACGGGATGGTCCTTGGCCAGCGGTTCTTCCGGGAAGACGTCGCTGGCGGCGACGATGTGGCCGCTCCTCACCGCCTCCATCAGCGCCTGGAAATCGACGACGCCGGCGCGGCTGAGCAGGATGAAGGCGGCGCCCTTGCGCATCCTGGCAAAGGCGTCGGCACCGAGGAAGCCCTGGTTCTCGCTGGTGACGGAAGCGACGACGAAGACGAAATCGCTTTGCGACAGCACCTCGTCCAGCGAAGCAGGCTCGACGCCGTTGTCGATCAGGATCGACGGCGGCAGCCATGGATCATAGACCTTCGTGCGGGTGCGGAAGCCGGTCAGCAGGCGGTTGAGCGCACGGCCGAGATCGCCGAATCCGATGATGCCGACATCGGCGCCGGACAGGAGCCGCGCCGTCTGGTTGCCGTCGCCGCCCCACAATTCCTCGCCCTGCCGGAAAGCGAGGTCGGCGTCGACGATGTTGCGCGCGAGATTGAGCGCCATCGCGAGGCCGAGCTCGGCTACCGGTTCGGCAAAGACCAGGCCCGTGGTGACGACATGGATGCCGCGCGCGAACAGCGTCTCATAGGGCATGTTGTTGAGAAGGTTGGTCTCGACATTGAAGATGCAGCGCAGCGCCGTCATTTTCTGCAGCGTTTCCGGGGCGATGGGCGGCTGGCCAACGATGTAGCGCGCTTCGGCCAGCACATTCGGCGGCAACTTTGCGACGCCTTCCGGCGTTGTCTCGACGATGCGATATTTCTTACGAAACAGCGCCAGTTGCGGCGGCGTGAAAATCAGGTCGAGGGTGCGCGGTTCGGGTGCGCTGACCACCAGCGGCAACGCGTTGTCGGACATGTTTTCCTCCCGGGACACATTTGGATCGCGTCAATTACATCTTTCCAGTCTTACTACCGATGAAACGATTTACAAGAACGAAAAATCGATTTATCGCTTGGAGTAGCGAGGCAGAAAATCGGCTGCCTGTCCTCGGGGAGGAGGTCAATGGCGCAACGGGAAACCCAGCAGCGGCGTCCGTCGATCCACGACGTGGCGAGCCATGCTGGCGTGTCCGCGGCCACCGTCTCCAAGGTGCTGGCCGGCGTCACCACGGTGAAACCTGAAAACGCGCAGCGCGTCTTCGACGCGGTCGAGCGCCTGGGCTATCGTGTCGATCCTTTGGCTTCCGACATGCGCAGGGCCAAACGCCGTATCATCGGCGCCATCATGCCGGAATTCGAAAGCGAGTTCTTCGGGCAGATGGTCACCGAGCTGGAGGGCCTTGCCGAGCAGCGCGGCTACACGCTGGTCGCCGCATCGAGCCGTGAATCGGAGGCGCGCGAGAAAGAGATTCTTGCCCGCATGCATGACTGGCGCGTCGCCGGCGTGGTGCTGGCGCCGGTGCGCAACGAGCATGGGCCGGCCGCCGCCTTCATGAAAGCCAACGGCATGACCGGCGTGCTGATTGATCGCGTGCTCTCGGATGACGCGTTCGATACTGTTTCGGCCGACAGCGCCGCCGCCAGCGCCGAGGTTGCACGGATGCTGGTCGGCAAGGGCCACAAGCACATCCTGATCATCGGCCTCGCCGAAGGCGCGGCAACCGTGCGCGCTCGGCTGGAAGGTTTTCGCACCCAGGCGCTGGCGCTCGACCCGTCCACCCGTATCGACGTGATCACCTCGGAGGTCAGCGTCGAGCCGCTGCGATCGTCGCTGCGCGACTATTTCGGGCGAGGCGAGCGGCCGACCGCCGTCTATTCGCTGCTCTTGAAAGGCACACTTGTCGCGCTGTCGGAATTCCGCCGGCGCGACTGGCACTGCCCGAACGACATCTCGCTCGTCGGCTTCGACGATGCCGAATGGATGCAGGTGACATGGCCGGCGATTGCGGCCGTGGTGCAGCCGGTGCGGCAGATCGCCAGCGAGGCGATGAACCTTTTGTTTCGCAGGGTCGAGGGTGCCGTGGGACCACCCATGGCGCGGCTCGAACCCTGCCAGGTGTTGATGCGGGAATCCGTTGGCTCGCCAGGCAGCGGTCCGCATTCCGGGGGAGGAGACCGACAACAGCCCCCATTGTCGTGAACGGAAGCATGCGCCGGACCTGGCCGAGGCATCCGGCGCCCAGGATCAACGGAGGATCGAATGATATCGCGTTTCTTGAAGATAAATCGATTTACACTTGCCGTGGGCGTCGCGCTTGCGTTCTCCGCGGTCGGCGCCAAGGCGGAGGACGGGGAATATGGCGTGCTGATGAAGACGCTGGCCAACCCGTTCTGGGGTGCGATGGCGCAGGGCGTCGCGGACGGCGCCAAGGAAGCCGGTGTGAAATATTTCCAGCAGGCGGCCGAGAGCGACCAGGCGGCCGAGCCGCAGCTCAATCTGTGCAACACGATGCTCGAGCGCAAGCCGGTGGCGATGATCACCGCCGCCATCAACTCGACCAATCTCCTGCCTTGCCTGAAGTCGGCGCAGGACGCCGGCATCAAGATCGTCGACCTCGACAACAATCTCGATCAGGCGGTGCTCGACAAGGAAGGCGTCAAGGTGACCTTCCATATCGGCTCCGACAACATCGCCGCCGGCGCCCAGGGCGCGGAGTATCTGGCCAACAAGCTGGGCAAGGACGCCAAGGGTCCGGTGCTGGTCATCGAAGGCCTCTCCGGCAACATCACCGGCGAGAAGCGCGCCAAGGGCTTTGCCGACAAGCTGAAAGAACTGGCGCCGGGGCTCGAGATCGTCGCCTCGCTGCCGGGCGACTGGGATCGCGGCAAGGCCGCCTCGATCGCCACCGATACGCTGACGGCGCATCCCGATCTCGTCGCCATCTTCTGCGCCAATGACGGCATGGCGCTTGGCGCGGTGGAGTCGGTCTATGCGGCCGGCAAGGGCCCGCAGGTGACGATCATCGGCGTCGACGGCAATGTCGATGCTGTGAAGTCGATCAAGGAAGGCCGCCTCAATGCCTCGGTGGCGCAGCTTCCTTATCTCGTCGGCAAGCAGGCGGTCGAGAATGTCAAGAAGGCGCTCGCCGGCGAGAAGGTCGAGGAAAGCATCGCGGTGCCGACGCTGGTGCTGACCAAGGACGTGATCGACGCCGGCAAGGAGCCGATGCTGCAATATGTGAAGTGAGTAGGAAATAGGCGGTAGGCAGTAGGGAAGTAAGAGGTTCGTGCCGCTCGGGTCACTCTGGTATTCCCTACTGCCTAAGCCCTATTGCCTACTGCCTTACTGCCCTCTCTCGAAGGTGCAAAGACATGGCTTCTGAACAGCCCGGCTTCTGGGCTCGGGTGCAGCGCGCATCCGTCGAAAGGCTCCACATCAGGCTGGAGTCGCTGGTGGTGCTTCTGGCGCTGAGCACGGCGATGGCGCTCCTGTCGCCCTACTTCCTGTCGCTCAGCAATTTCCTCAACATCCTGCTCGCGACGTCGACGATCGGCGTGCTGGCGATCGCCGCCACCTTCGTCATCGGCTCGGGCGGGCTCGACCTGTCGCTCGGCTCGGTGATGGGCCTCGCCGGCGTCGCAGGCGCCTTTGTCGCCGTCAATCTCGGCTGGCCCTCGGTGCTGACGGTGATCGCCTGCATCCTGGCCGGCGGGATCGCCGGCTACATCAACGGGCAGTTGGTCACCCGCGCCTTCGTGCCGGCCTTCATCGTCACGCTCGGCATGCTGGGCCTGGCGCGCGGGCTGGCGCTGGTCATCTCGCAGGGCAGGGCGATCTACGGCCTGCCGCCGGAGACCGTCTATATCGGGCAGGGCAGGCCCTTCGGCATTCCAATGCCGGTCATCATCTTCGTGGTCACCGCGATCGTCGCGCATGCGGTGCTTGCCTATACGCGCTTCGGCCGCCACACGCTGGCGCTGGGGGATAGCGAAGGTGCTGCCCGCGCGGCGGGGATCCGGGTCGAGCATCACCGCCGCATCATCTATACGCTCTCCGGCGCGCTGGCCGGGCTCGCGGGCCTGCTCTTCACCGCTCGCGTCAACGCGGGCGACCCGACCGCCGGCATCAACTACGAGCTCACCGCCATCACGGCGGCGATCATCGGCGGGACCAACCTGTTCGGCGGCCGCGCCTCGATCCTCGGCACGATGATCGGCGCGCTGATCATGGGCGTGCTGCAGAACGGGCTGACGCTGCTTGCCGTGCAATCCTACTACCAGCAGATGGCGATCGGCGCGGTGCTGATCCTCGCCGTCTTCATCGACCAGTACCAGGTGCGGAAGGAGTCGCGCGTATGACCCTGCTTTCGCTTCGCGGCATCCGCAAGAGTTTCGGCGCGGTCGACGTCTTGCACGGCGTCGATCTTTCGGTCGCTTCCGGCGAGGTGGTCGGCCTGGTCGGCGACAATGGCGCCGGCAAGTCGACGCTGATGAAGACCATCACCGGCATCTACCGCGCCGACTCGGGCTCGATCGAGTTCGACGGCAAGGACATTCTTGCCCTTGACCCCGGCCAGCGCCGCCGCCTCGGCATCGAGATGATCTACCAGGATCTTTCGCTGGCCAAGCAGCAGGATGTGGCCTCCAACATCTTCCTGGGGCGCGAACCGACGAAGCGCCTGTTTGGCCTGTTTCCCGGCTTCGTCGACAAAAGCGAGATGGATCGGCAGGCGTCGAAGATGATCGAGCGGCTCGGCGCGCATCTCCCGTCGATAAACCGGTCGGTCGGTTCGTTTTCCGGCGGCCAGCAGCAGACGGTGGCGATCGCGCGCGCTCTCACCTTCAACCCGAAGCTCGTCATCATGGACGAGCCGACGGCGGCCCTTGCCGTGCGCGAGGTGCAGAGCGTGCTCGACCTCATCCGGCGGCTGAAGTCGGAAGGCATCGCCGTCATCCTGATCTCGCACCGGCTGAACGACGTGCTGTCGGTCACCGACCGCATCGTCGTGCTGCGGCACGGCAGGGCCGACGCCGATCTCGTCACCGCCAGGACCAATATGAACGAAGTCGTCAGCCGCATCGTCGGCGGCGGCGACATTGCCGCCGCGGCGGCGCATGAGCAACGAGGCTGATATGAATACCTTCGGATTGCACACTTTCGCCATAGCTCCGGTCTGGGACCTCGCCCGCATCGAGCCGCAGATGGACCGGCTGAAGGAGCTCGGCATCGGCCTGATGGAGATCCCGCTGCTGCGCCCCGAAGAGATCGACACCAAGCGCACACGCGGCTTCGCCAACCACTATGGCGTCGAGCTTGTCCCGTCGCTCGGCCTGCCGCGCGCGCTCGACGTCGTCGAGCGGCCCGACGAGGCGCTCGACTTCCTGCAGCCGGCCTTCAAGGTCTGCAATGAGGTCGGCGCCGAGGCTTTGGGCGGTGTCACCTATGGCACGATCGGCAAAACCACCGGACGTGCGCCGACGCAGCGCGAGATCGACGGCATGTGCCGCTTTCTCGAACGCGCGGCGAAATCGGCGAAGTCGCGCAGCCTGAAGCTCGGCATCGAGCCCTGCAACCGCTACGAGACACATCTCATCAACCGCGGCGTCGACGCGGCGCGCATCATCGAGCGGGTGGGCGCCGAGAACATCTTCATCCATCTCGACACCTACCACATGCATATCGAGGAAGAGAGTTTTGCCGCCGGCTTCGAGGCGGCGGCGCCCTATCTAGGCTATGTGCACGTGTCGGAAGCCAATCGCGGCGTGCCAGGGCGCGGCATGCTGAACTGGGCAGCCTGCATGAAGGCGATCGCCGATATCGGCTATCAGGGCGCGATCACGCTCGAAAGCATGAACCATGTCGATGTCGACATCGCCGGCGGGCTCGCCGTGTGGCGGCCTGTGGCCGAGGATCCGCGCGACGTCATCGAGGTCGGATTGCCGTTCCTGCGCGAGGAGGCGAGGAAGGCCGGGCTGACGCTGGGGTGAGGGCATTTCTTGCTTCCCCCTTGTGGGGAAGGTGGCCTCGCGAAGCGACGTCGGATGAGGGGTGCTCCAGGGAACGCCAGCGTCTCACTCCGCTGGAACACCCCTCATGCGTCTCGGCGCTGCGCCGATCCACCTTCTCCCACAGGGGAGAAGGAAGAAGCGGCCAATCAAAACGGGTAGTGCTGGCCCGGGTCCTCGATCGTCACCCAGCGCAGGTCGGTGAATTCGGCGATCGAGGCCTTGCCGCCGAAGCGGCCATAGCCCGAACCCTTGACGCCGCCGAACGGCATCTGCGCCTCGTCGTGGACGGTCGGACCGTTGATGTGGCAGATGCCGGCCTGGATGCGCGCGGCGACGGCCATGGCACGGCGGATGTCGCGGCTGAAGACGGCGGACGACAGGCCGTATTCGGTGTCGTTGGCGACGCACACCGCCTCGTCCTCGCCTTTCACGCGGATGACCGGCTTCACCGGGCCGAAGGATTCTTCCGAATAGACGCGCATGGCGGGCGTCACGTGGTCGAGGAGCGTCGCTTCCACCACCGTTCCTGTCCGCTTGCCGCCGGCCGCGAGCGTTGCACCCTTCGCGGTCGCGTCGGCAATCAGCTCCTCCATCTTGTCCGCCGCCTGGCTGCTGATCAGCGAGCCCAGAACGACATGGCCGCGCGGATCTCCGGCCGGCAGTTTTGAGGCGCGCGCGGCGAGCTTGGCGACGAACTCGTCGGCGATTGTCTCCTCGACGATCAGGCGCTCGGTCGACATGCAGATCTGGCCCTGATGCATGAAGGCACCGAAAACAGCGGCATTCACGGCCGCGTCGATGTCGGCATCGTCCAGCACGACCAGTGGCGCCTTGCCGCCGAGCTCGAGCAGCGCGGGCTTGAGGTGCCGTCCGGAGAGCTCGGCGATGATGCGGCCGACCTTGGTCGAGCCGGTGAAATTGACGCGCTTCACCGCCGGATGCGCGATCAGCGCCTCGACGATTGCCGCCGCGTCCTTCGGATCGTTGGTGACGACATTGACGACGCCCTTGGGCAGGCCGGCCTCGACCAGCACCTGACCGATCAGGCGATGCGTGCCGGGGCATAGTTCGGAGGCCTTCAGCACCACCGTGTTGCCGCAGGCGAGCGGCATTGCGAGTGCGCGGGTGCCGAGGATGACTGGCGCGTTCCACGGCGCGATGCCGAGGCACACACCAGCCGGCTGACGGATCGCCATGGCGAGCGTACCCGGCTTGTCGGAGGGGATGACCTCGCCGGAAATCTGCGTGGTCATCGCCGCCGCCTCGCGCAGCATGTTGGACGCCAGCATGACGTTGAAGCCGGCCCAGGGTCCGGTGGCGCCGGTCTCTTCCATCATCAGCTTGGTGAACTCGCCAACCTTCGAAGCCATCACATCGGCCGCCTTCGAGAGCAGCGCCCGGCGTTCGCCAGGCCCGGTCTTTGACCAGGCATCGAAAGCAGCGGCCGCCGCATCGGCGGCTGCGCTGGCGTCGACGATGCTTGCGGCAGCGGCGCGCGTCGCGAGCTTGCCGGTGAAGGGGTCCAGGCGCTCGTAGGAGGCTTTGCCGGTCGCCGCCCGCTCGTCGCCGTCGATCAGAAGTCCGATGTCCATGGGTTTCTCCCTCGCTCCCGCTGGAGCGTTGCAAAATTAGAAGCCAAGCACTTCCGCGTTGATCGACGCTTCGAGGCCGCCGTCGACCGGCACGTTGGCGCCGTTGATCCAGCGCGCGCCGTCCGAGCACAGGAACAGCACGACCGGTGCGATGTCGCCCGATGTGCCGGCGCGGCCGACGCGCGCGATATCGCTGTCGACCTTGGCGTCGCCGAGGACCGAACGGAACTGTTTCAGGATCGGCGTCTCGACCGGGCCGGGGCTCACCGCGTTGATGCGGATACCGCGGCTCTTGAACGGCTCCTGATGCGCCGCGCGGAAGGTCCACAGGAGCAAAAGCTCCTTCGAGACCGGATAGCCTTCCTCGTTCTTGATCGCGTGGTCAGCAATCACCCTGGCGACATCGGGAAAGCCTTCGACGCCGACCATAGAGGCGGCGCGGTTGAGATTGGCGCGCCAGCCGAAGCCCGCGATGGAGGCGACATTGACGATGGCGCCGCCTTCGCGAAGCCTTGGCGCCATCGCCTCCGAGAGCGCGCGCAGGCCGTAGAAATTGACGGCGAGCGTCGGCGCCGCGCCCATATTGCCGGAAAGGCCGGCGACGTTGCAGAGCGCGTCGATGCGCTGCGGCAAGCGCGCGACGAGGTCGTCGACGCCGGCTTTGGACGAGATGTCGGCCTTGACGAAGGCGCCCTGATGTCCGGCTGGCTCGCGCATGTCGACGCCGATGACGTCGCCGCCGAGTTGGCCCGCGAGTTCCGCCGTGCGGGCGCCGATGCCCGAGGCGACGCCGGTGATGAGGATCGTCTTGCCGAACAGCATGCTCATGCCTTCTCCCTGTGCGGAGCAGTGGGTGCTGGTGAAATGGTCTCGCCGGTCGGATCCGCCACCCCGGCGGGAAGCCTGACTCGGTAGCCTACGGACAACAGGCGCCAACCAAAACGCTCTTCGAGCGTGCCCCAGAGGCCGCGCGGCAAGAGCAGCGAGAAGACCAGCGCCGTGGCGCCGAGCCCAATCAGGTACCAGACGCCGGTGCCGCCGAACCAGGTCTCGATGAGGAAGAAGAGCAGCGCGCCGAGGATGGCGCCCTCGAAGGTGCCGATGCCGCCGACCAGCACCATGAAAATCATGTAAGCGGTCCACTGCACGTTGAAATAGGTCTTCGGCTGGAAGGTGATCGCGGTCGCCAGCCACAGCGCGCCGGCGACGCCGATGCCGAAGGCGGCGAGCATGAAGAGCAGCCGCTTGGTGCCGGTGACGCGCACGCCGACGGAGGCTGCCGCATCCTCATTGTCACGGATGGCGCGAATGGCGGCGCCGGTGCTGCCGCGCAGCAGACCGAACAGGATCGCGAGCAGGGCGGTCATCGACGCCAACGCCAGCCAATAAATGGTCAGCCGGCGTGTCGATGCATCGTAGACGTTGAGCGAGATCAGCGACGTGCCGGTCTCGCCCTGGATCAGACGGTCGAGATTGACGAGCAGGTGGGTGAGCGCCGCGATCACCCACATGCCGATGGCGAACTCGCCGTTCCTCAAGCGCAGCATGAACAACGAAATCGGCCAGGACACGGCGCCGACGATGACCGCCGAAACGAAGAGCGAGACGAATGGATTGAGCCCGGCATTGGCGAGGCGGATCGCGAAGTAGGCGCCAAGGCCGAAGAACACCTGCTGGCCGACCGAGACCAGACCGCCGAAACCGGCCAGCGCATTCCACATGGCGGCGAGGATCACATAGATGAACAGCGCCGTCATGCGATCGACCGCGCCGGCCGATAGGAATTGCGGCGCGATGGAGAGCAGCAGAATGATGCTCAAAACGCCGATGCCGGCGGTGCGCGAAGCGGCCGTGCCGCGCTCGATGACCGGGGAGGCGGTGCTCATGAGGCTTTCCGCGTGGAGAGGCGCAGCAAGCCGTGCAGGCCGAGGCCGGAAGTGTAGAGCCGGATGAACAGCACGATCAGGAAAGCGACGTGGCCGCCGATGAGGAAACCTTGCGGATGGATCCTGGCGCCGAGCGTCTGGGCGAGCGCCAGCACAATGCCGCCGATCAGCGTTCCCCAGAGCGAGCCGGCACCGCCGATGACGGCCGCCTCGAAGGCGAACAGAAGTTGCGTTGCGCCGGCATAGGGATCGAAGGTGGCGCGCATGCCGAGGAAAGCGCCGGCGAGACCGACCGTGACCATGGCGATTGCTGCGGCTATTGCCATGGAGCGGCGCGCGTCGACACCGACAATGCCGGCGGTATCAGGGTCTTCCGAGGTCGCGCGGATCGAGCGGCCTAACCCGGTGCGGGTGAGGAACAGCTGCAGTCCACCAAGCAGGACGACGGCGGTGATGAAGATGATCACCGCTAGCTTGCCGACATAGAGGCTGCCCGGCCATTCCCAGGAAGCATAGGACAGGCTGCCGATGAAGGGCGCCAGCGAGCGCGTGTCGGCGCCGAACTGTTCGAACAGCACATTGTCGATGACGATGGCGAGGCCGAAGGTTGTGAGGATCGGCAGCAGCGCGCCGCCGCGCGCGCTGCGCTCAAGCAGGAAGCGCTGCAAGGCCCAGCCAATCGCGGCCATCAGCGGCAGCACGACGAGCAGGCCCAGAAATGGCGAGATGTGGAAGCGCGAGGCGAGCAGCCACAGCGCGAAGGCCGATAGCACGGCGAGGCTGCCATGCGCCAGGTTGATGATGCGCATCACCGAGAACATGAAGGAGAGGCCGCAGGCGATCAGCGCGTAATAGCCGCCGAGCAGGACGCCCTGGACGATCTGGTTCATCATGCCGGCACGCCTCCGGCGCCTTTCCGGTGCAGACCGAAATAGGCCTTGGTCACCTCGTCGCGCGACACGCTCTTGCTGTCGCCGGCAAGGACGATCCGGCCCTCCAGCATGCAGATCACCTTGTTGGAGACGGAGAGCGCGCGGTTGAGGTCCTGCTCGACCAGGATGATCGTCGTGCCGGAGCCGAGCAGCCCCTGCAGAGAGGCATAGACGCGGTCGACGACCAGCGGCGACAGGCCGAGCGAGACCTCGTCGAGCAAGAGCAGGTCGGGATTGCTCATCAGCGCACGGCCGATTGCGGTCGCCTGCTGCTCGCCGCCGGAAAGATGCCCGGCCTTGGCATGGCGGCGCGGCTTCAAGTTGGGGAAGGTGTCGAGCACGCGTTCGACGCTCCAGTCGCCGGGGCGGCTGGCAGTGCGGCCAAGCAGAAGGTTTTCCTCGACCGTCATCTGCACGAACAGCCGCCGGCCTTCGGGAACCAGGGCGATGCCCTTGCGGACGCGTTCATGCGAAGGCACGCCGGAGAGATCGTTGCCGTCGAAGACCACACGGCCCGAGGCCGCCTGGTGCGCGCCGGCGATTGCGCGCAGCAGCGTCGTCTTGCCCGCGCCGTTGGCGCCGACCAGCGCCAGCGTCTCGCCACGCTTGAGGCTGAAGCTGATGCCGCGCACCGCCTGCAGCAGGCCATGGCGGACAACGAGATTCTCGACCGACAGCAGGCTCATTTCGGGCCTCCGCCGAGATACGCGCTGATCACCTGCGGGTCGGCCATCACCGCCTGCGGCTCGCCGTCGGCGATGATCTTGCCGGCATCCATGCAGATCAGCCGTTCGGCCACTTGCAAGAGCACGTGGACGATGTGCTCGATCCAGACGATGCCTATCCTGCGGCGGCGCAATTCGCGGATGGTCTCGACGAGCTCGCCCGCCTCGCCGTCGGTCAGGCCGCCGCCGATCTCGTCGAGCAGAAGCAGCGTCGGCTTCGCGGCGAGCGCGCGGGCGAGCTCCAGCCGCTTGCGGTCGAGCAGGCCGAGCGTCTCGGCGCGGCGGTTAGCGACACTGAACATGCCGCAGAGCTTCAGCGAGCCGAGCGCTTCCTCATAAGCCTCGTCGCGGCCGAGTCCGGCGCCGTGCGAGGCGGCGACGAAGACATTCTCGAAGGCGGTCATGCCGCCGAAGGGTTTCGGCACCTGATGGGTGCGCACCAGGCCCAGCCGGCAGCGCTGCGTGGCCGGCAGCGCCGTGACGTCATCGCCCTTGAAGGCGATGGTTCCGGCGCTCGGCGGATAAGCGCCGGAGAGCACGCTGAGCAGCGTCGTCTTGCCGGCGCCGTTCGGGCCGACGATGCCGACCGCTTCCTCGGCGCCCATGGCGAAGTCGATGTCGTCGAGCACCACAAGCGCGCCGAAGCGCTTGTGGATGCCGGCGGCGCTGAGGACGGCACCGTTGGGCGTGGCGTTCACGATGCGGTCCTCGACTTAATCAGCCGTTGTAGGGCTGGAGCTTGGCCCCGACCGGCACATTTGGGTCCGTGGCGTTCTCGGTCACGACATAGTCGAGCGGGAATTTCGAGCCTTCCTTGGCGGCGACCCATTGCGTGCCGATGATCGGACCGGGGGACACGTTCGCGACCGGGCCGCTGGTGAAGTCGACCTTGCCGATCATGGTCTCGGTCTTAAGCACGCTCAGTGCCTTGGCGACCGCTGCCTTGTCCTTGGCGTTGGAACTCGCCTTCAGGGCTTCGAAGCCGGCGTCGAGCAGCGACATCGAGGCGCCGAGCTGCTGTGTCCACTGCTTGCCGCTCGCCGCCTCGTAACCATCGGCAAGCTCGGTGCCGGAGACGCCGGTCAGCGGCGACGTGTAGGGGAAGGCCTTGTGCCAATAGGCGGCGCTCGAGATCTTCATGCCGAGATCGCCGAGCGCCTCGATGTCGGAGGGGAACAGGCCGGTCTTGGCGACCTGGGCGATCTTGATCTGCCTTGTCAGCCCCTGCTGCGCGGCCTGGCGCCAGAAGGCGGCGAAGTCCGGCGGGATCGGGAAGGAGTTGAAGATCTCGACGCCTTCCTGCTTGAACAGCGCGATCTGCGAGGAATAGTCGGTGGTGCCGGTCTCATAGGCGCCGGGATCGACGATCGTAAAACCCTGCTTGGCCAGAAGCGGCGCCAGGTTGGCGCGAATGGCATTGCCGTCGGCGTCGTTCGGATACATGACGCCGACCTTCTTGTTGGTCTCGATCAGGTTCCACTGCGAAATATAGGTCTTGAAGAATTCGCCGACGCCGAAGCCGAAATGATAGGTCCATTTGAAAGGCGAGGGCGCGCCCGGCTTGGCGCCGCGGCCGAAATACCACGCTTCCCATGGCATGACGGTGGAGAGGCACGGCACGCCGGCCGCCTCGCAGGCATCGGCGACCGGGTTGATCACCTCGGGCGTGGAAACGGCCAGCATCAGGTCGATAGCCTGGTTGTTGATCAGGTCTTTTGCCAACTGGCCGGCGCGCGACGGATCCGACTGGGTGTCCTGGTCGAGGATCTCGACGCTGTATTTCTTGCCGCCGAGCTCGATGCCTTTGGCCAGGGCCTTGCGGGCGAGGTCAAGCACATAGCCGTCGGTTTCGCCAAAGCCGGCGAGCGGGCCGGTGCGCGGGCTGACGAAGCCGACCTTGAGCGTGTCGGCGGCCTGCGCGAAAGCCTTGCCGCGGCCGAACGCAAGGGCTGCGCCGCCGGCCACCGATGTGGCGATGAACTGGCGTCGTGAAATGCCCGATATGGCGGGCTTGCTGCCGATATTATGAGACATCTGCTCCTCCCTCAGTCGCCGTTCGACACGACGGCAAACGGGTCTTCCGCTTGCGGCCGGACGGCACGGCTTTCGATCCTCCGGAGATCACATTGCACTAGCGGTTTGGTTCGGTAAAATGATATTTTACGGTGTTTTATTAACCGCTGGGTTAGCGAAATTCGGACTGCTAGCTCGATCGTCAGGCGTGGTGCCGCGCGGCTTCGCGGATCGTCTGCAACAGGATGGTGAAGGCGGGCGAGGGCGCGGTGTCGGTGCGCATGGTCAAGCCCACCGGCCCTTTGGTCTCCTCCGTATCCACCGGCAGTGCGACGAAAGCGCCGCTGGCGATCTCATTGGCAACGACGCCGGCCGAGATGATCCATACCGCATTGCTCTGGCGCATGAAGGAACGGCCGAAGGAATCGGAAACGGTTTCGATCTCCGTGGCGGGCGCGGTCATGCCGTTGGTGATGAAGAGCCGGTCGACGAAGGGGCGTATGACGGATTCCCGCGTCGGCATCAGGACGGGGAAGTCGTCGAGCCGCGCGAAGATGTCTGCCCCGGGTTCCGACAGGGGATGCCCGGCCCGCACCACGAACAGCACCTGCTCGGAATAGAGATGTTCGAAGAAGAAGCCGGTCATGTGCTCCGGCGCCGCGAGCCGGCCGACGACGAGGTCGAGCGCGCCGACGCGCAACTGTTCGAGCAGCACGGCGTTCTCGCCGGTGACGATCTTGAGCGCGGCGCCGGTGTTTTCCTCGAGGAACAGGTTCATGGCGAGCGGCATCACGCGCGCCGACACAGTCGGCAGCGCGCCGATGCGGATCGGGTCGCGATGGAGAGCGCCGTCCTGGCGCACGGAATCGACGCCGCGCTTCAGCGCCGAGATCGCCGAGCCGGCATGACCGAGGAAGATCTCGCCGAGACGCGTGACCCGGATGCCGCGCCCGTCACGCTCGACCACGGCGACGCCGAGCGCTTCTTCCAGCTCACGCAAGGTCTTGGTCACGGCCGGCGCGCTGACATGCAGGAAGTCGGCCGCGCGCGCCACGCTGCCTTGCCGAGCGACTTCGAGAAAGGCCTGCAGATGGCGGAAGCGGATCCGGCTTTCGACCATGGTTCGATAACCTCAGAGTTAATGAAACGCCGCAAAATATCATTTTACCGAACCAAACCGCTGGTGCAATGTGGCTTTGGAGGATCGAGATCGTGCCATTCGTCAGCATAGGCGGCGTGACGCTGCATCACCGCTACATCGAGGCGACGGGCACGTCGCGTCCGATCATCTTCATCAATTCGCTGGGCACCGATTTCCGGATCTGGGACGACGTCGTCGCGCGGCTTGCCGGCGAAGTGCCGATGCTCGTCTACGACAAGCGCGGGCATGGGTTGTCGGATATCGGCGGCGGCGTGCGCTCGATCGACGACCATGCCGACGACCTGATGGGCCTCATCGATCATTTCGGCTTCGGGAAGGTCGTGCTGTGCGGCCTGTCGGTCGGCGGCCTGATCGCGCAGCGCCTCTATACCCGCCATCCCAAACGCGTGGAGGCGCTGATCCTCAGCGACACAGCGCACAAAATAGGCACCGCCGAAAGCTGGAACGCGCGCATCGCGACCGTGGAGCGCGACGGCATCGAGGTGATCGCCGACGGAATCATGAAAGTCTGGTTCACGCCGGGTTTCCACGCCGCACGCGCGGCCGATCTGGCCGGCTGCCGCAACATGCTGACCAGGCAGGCGCTGCCCGGTTACATCGGCACATGCATGGCTGTGCGCGACGCCGACCTCACCGATGCGGCGCGGCGCATCGCGGTGCCGACGCTTTGTGTCGTCGGCGACCAGGACGGCTCGACTCCGCCGGATCTGGTCCGCTCGCTGGCCGAGCTGATCCCCGGCGCGCGCTTCGAGGTGATCCGCGATGCCGCGCACATCCCTTGCATCGAGCAGCCCGACGCGCTCGTCACCTTGATCCGGGATTTCGCCGCCTCGTTGCCTGAGGAAACGTCTGCCCATGGATGATGTCACGAAGAACCGCTACCGGACGGGTCTCGAGGTCCGCCGCTCCGTGCTTGGCGATCCCCACGTCGACCGTGCCGAGGATGCCGCGACCGATTTCGACCGGCCGTTCCAGCAGTTGATCACCGAGGCCGCCTGGGGAACGGTATGGGCGCGGCCGGGCTGGTCGAAGCGTGAGCGTTCGATCGTGACGCTGGCCCTGCTTGCCGCGCTCGGCCATGACGACGAGGTGGCCATGCATGTGCGCGCCACCGCCAATACAGGCGCCACGCGGGACGACATCTGCGAGGCCTTCCTGCACGTCGCGGTCTATGCCGGCGTGCCGGCAGCCAACCGCGCCTTCAAGATTGCCAAGGAGGTGTTCGCGCAGATGGACGGAGCCGCCCATGGCTGAGCGAGGCTCGAACCATTCACCGGAGACCGGCGCCTTCTTCCAGCGCGACCGCCAGTGGCATCCGGCCGCCTTCACGCCGAACTACAAGAGCTCGGTGCTGCGCTCGCCGCAACGGGCATTGGTGGCATTCGACAACACGCTGTCAGAACTGACCGGACCGGTCTTCGGGCACGCGATGCTCGGCGAGCTCGACAACGACCTGATCCATAATTTCGCCAGGCCTGGCGAAAGCGCCCTCGGCGAGCGCATCATCGTCCATGGACGCGTGCTCGACGAGCGGGGCAAGGGCGTGCCTGGCGTGCTGCTCGAATTCTGGCAGGCCAATGCCGGCGGCCGCTACCGTCACAAGAAGGACGCCTATCTCGCCCCCCTCGATCCGAATTTCGGCGGCTGCGGCCGCACGATCACCGGCGAAGACGGCAGCTACGCCTTTCGCACGGTCAGGCCCGGGCCCTATCCGTGGCCGAACGGGCCGAACGACTGGCGGCCGGCGCATATCCATTTTTCCGTGTTCGGCCACGGCTTCGCGCAGCGACTGATCACACAGATGTATTTCGAGGGCGATCCGCTGATCTGGCGTTGTCCGATCGTCGGCGGCATTTCCAACAGGGAAGCGGTCGAGGCGCTGATCGCCGCGCTCGACATGCAGTCGACCATCCCGATGGATGCGCTCGCCTACAAGTTCGACATCGTGCTGCGCGGGCGCCGCTCGACGTTGTTCGAGAACAGGCCGGAGGGCAATTGATGGCGCAGTCGCTCGACCGGTTGAAGGAAAGCCCTTCGCAGACCGCGGGCCCTTACGTGCATATCGGGCTGACGCCCAATTTCTGCGGTATCGGCGGCGTCTATACGAACGACCTTGGCTCGACGATGCTCAATGGCGAGACCAAGGGCGAGCGCATCGAGCTGCGCATCCGCGTGCTCGACGGCACCGGCATGCCGCTCAAGGATGCGCTGATCGAGATCTGGCAGGCGGACGCCGACGGGCTCTACAATTCGCCGTCGGAATTGCGCGGCGCCGCCGATCCGAATTTCCCTGGATGGGGCCGGCAGCCGACCGACATGGAAACGGGCGTCTGCCTGTTCCGGACGATCAAGCCGGGCCGCGTGCCGTTTCGCGACGGCCGGCTGATGGCGCCGCACATCACGCTGTGGATCGTGGCGCGCGGCATCAATATCGGCCTCAGCACCAGGCTCTACTTCTCCGACGAGGAGAAGGCCAATGCCGAGGACCCGATCCTTGCCCGCATCGAACATCGCGTTCGGGTGCCGACGCTGATCGCCGAGCGCCAGGGCGATGCTTACGTCTTCGACATCCATTTGCAGGGCGAGAAGGAGACGGTCTTCTTCGACAGTTGACCGTGGCGCCATGACCGTTTCGCCCTTCGATCATCCTCTGCTTTCCGGCCTGCTCGGCGACGAGGAGGCGGCCAGGCATTTTTCCGTCGAAGCCGATATCGACGCGGTGCTCGATTTCGAGCGGGCGCTGGCCGAGGCGGAAGCGGAGTTGGGTGTCATCCCGCGTGATGCCGGGACGGCGATCGTGGCAGCGCTGGCCGCGTTCCGGCCGGACACGGCGAGGCTGCGCGCCGGTGTGGCCAAGGACGGGGTCGTCGTGCCGGAACTGGTGCGGCAGATTCGGGCGATCGTCGGTGCGCCGCACGACGCATATGTGCATTTCGGCGCCACCAGCCAGGATGTCATTGACACCTCGCTGGTGCTCAGGCTGCGCCGGGCGGTCGAGCATATCGGCCTGCTGCTGAGCGAGAATATCGTACGCCTTGTCAGCCTTGAACAGGAGTTCGGAGGCAGGGCGCTGACGGCGATGACGCGCATGCAGCCGGCCATATCGATCGCAGCGGCCGACCGGATCGCTTCCTGGCGGATGCCGCTCGAGCGCAACCAGCAACGCTTGAAGGAACAGGCCGGCCGGCTGGTCGTGGTACAGTTCGGAGGCGCGGCCGGCACGCTCGACAAGCTCGGCGACAAGGCCGCCGCTGTCCGCGCCGCGCTTGCCGCGAAGCTTGGTCTTGCCGATGCGCCGCAATGGCATAGTCAGCGCGACGCTCTGGCCGAATTCGCCGGCTGGCTGTCGCTGGTGACGGGCAGCCTCGCCAAGTTCGGGCAGGATGTCGCGCTGATGTCGCTGACGGGCTCCGACATCAAATTGTCCGGTGGCGGCGGTTCGTCGGCCATGCCGCACAAGCAGAATCCGGTGAAGGCCGAAACGCTGGTGGCGCTGGCCAGGTTCAATGCCGTTCAGCTCTCCGGCATGCACCAGGCGCTGGTGCATGAGCAGGAACGTTCGGGCGCCGCGTGGACACTGGAATGGCTCGTCCTGCCGCAAATGGTCGTGGCGACCGCGGCCGCGCTCAGGCTTGCCGCCGAGCTGGCCGCGCAGATCGAGAGCCTCGGTCATTGATGCGCACGCAGGTCGCCATCATCGGGTCCGGACCGTCCGGGCTGCTGCTCGGACAGTTGCTCGCCAGGATCGGGGTCGAGACGATCATCCTCGAGCGGTCGAGCCGCGAACATGTGCTCGGCCGCGTTCGCGCCGGCGTGCTCGAACAGGGCACGGTCGACCTGCTCGGCGAAGCGGGCGCGGCGGAGAGGCTCCATGCCCAGGGCCTGCCGCATGAAGGCATTTCGCTCGCCTTCGACGGCTGCGCGCATCGCATCGACATGACCGCGCTCACCGGCGGCAAGCATGTCACCGTCTATGGCCAGACCGAGGTCACGCTCGATTTGATGCAGAAGCGCGAGGCGGCGGGACTCCCGACCGTCTTCGAAACGTCGAACGTCGCGCTGCATGATTTCGACGGCGCGTCGCCCTTCGTCGCCTATGAGAAGGACGGCGTCACGCACCGCATCGACTGCGACTTCATTGCCGGCTGCGACGGCTATCACGGCGTCAGCCGCAGGTCGGTGCCGGAAAACGCCTTGAAGACGTTCGAGCGACACTATCCGTTCGGCTGGCTGGGCGTGCTGGCCGAGGTGCCGCCGGCCGACCATGAACTGGTCTATGCCAATCACGAGCGAGGCTTCGCGCTCTGCTCGATGCGCTCGCCGCAGCGCAGCCGCTACTATGTGCAGGTTCCCGCCGACGAGCGCGTCGAGGCCTGGTCGGACGACCGCTTCTGGGACGAGTTGCGCCGCCGCCTGCCGGTGCAGATAGCAGCTGCCGTGACGACCGGGCCGTCCTTCGAGAAGTCGATCGCGCCGCTGCGCTCCTTCGTCGCCGAGCCGATGCGCTTCGGAAGGATGTTCCTGGTCGGCGACGCCGCCCACATCGTGCCGCCGACCGGCGCGAAGGGCCTCAACCTTGCAGCCAGCGACGTGCGCTATCTCTTTGCCGGTCTTCGCGAATTCTATGGCGACAAATCCGAAGCCGGGCTCGACGCTTATTCAGCCAAGGCGCTGGCGCGGGTCTGGAAAGCCGTGCGCTTCTCCTGGTGGATGACGACGATCCTGCACCGCTTTCCCGAGACCGGCGAATTCGGCCAGCGCATCCAGGAAGCCGAACTCGATTACCTCGTGCATTCCAAGGCCGCATCGACCGCTCTCGCCGAAAATTACGTCGGTCTTCCTTATTGATCCGACCGGTCAGACCCGCTCCAGCGCAATCGCGATGCCCTGGCCGACGCCTATGCACATGGTGGCCAAAGCCAGCTTGCCGCCGCGTTCGCTGAGCTCAAGCGCCGCCGTGCCGGTGATGCGCGCGCCCGACATGCCGAGCGGGTGGCCCAGCGCGATCGCGCCGCCATTGGGGTTCACATGCTCCGCCTTCTCGGAAATTCCGAGTTGGCGGAGCACGGCAATGCCCTGGGAGGCGAAGGCTTCGTTCAATTCGATGACGTCGAACTGTTCGGGCGTCAGGCCAAGGCGGGCGCAAAGCTTCTTCGTGGCGGGCGCCGGACCGATGCCCATGATGCGCGGCGCGACGCCGGCGACCGCACCGCCGAGGATGCGGGCGATCGGCGTCAGGCCATGTTTCCTGGCTGCCGCTTCCGAAGCGACGATGAGGGCGGCCGCGCCATCATTGACGCCGGAAGCGTTGCCGGCGGTGACGGTGCCGCCCTGGCGGAACGGCGTCGGCAATTTGGCCAGCGCTTCGATGGTGGTGCCGGCGCGGGGATGTTCGTCCTTCGACACGACGATCGCGTCGCCCTTTCTCTGCGGGATGGTCACCGGCGTGATTTCCTTCGCCAGCCGGCCATTGGCCTGCGCGGCCACCGCCTTGTCCTGGCTGCGCACGGCGAAGGCGTCCTGATCAGCTCTGCTGACGGAAAAGTCCTCGGCGACGTTCTCGCCGGTCTCCGGCATGGAATCGACGCCATACTGTTTCTTCATCAGCGGGTTGACGAAGCGCCAGCCGATGGTGGTGTCGTAGATCTCGGCATTGCGCGAGAAGGCGGTGTCGGCCTTCGGCATGACGAAGGGCGCCCGGCTCATCGATTCCACACCGCCGGCGACCATCAGCTCCGCCTCGCCGGCCTTGATGGCGCGGGCGGCGATGGTGACGGCATCCATGCCGGAACCGCACAGACGGTTGACGGTCGAACCGGGAATGTCCTGCGGCAGGCCGGCCAGCAGCAGCGCCATGCGCGCGACGTTGCGGTTGTCCTCGCCGGCCTGGTTGGCGCAGCCATAGACGAGGTCGTCGACAGCCGCCCAGTCGACGCCCAAGTTGCGCTCGACCAGCGCCCGCAACGGGATGGCGCCGAGATCGTCGGCGCGGACGGAGGACAGCGCGCCGCCGAAGCGGCCGATCGGCGTGCGAATGTAGTCGCAGATGAAGGCTTCGGTCATCTAGGCAGCTTTCCCTTTCGCGGTTCCTTGATGCGCCGCCTTGGTGCGGGCCTGCAGGTCGCGCAATGTCTTCAGCTCGAGTTCCGTCGGCGCCGGCGTCTGGTCAAGGGCCTCCGCGAATTTTACGACCCAGCCACAGGTCTCCTGCACCTGCGTGCGCGTGACGCCTGGATGCAGCGACACCACGGTGAATTCCTTGGTCACGGGGTCCGGCTTCCAGATGGCGAGGTCGGTGATCAAAAGCGTCGGCCCGGCGGTGTCGATGCCAAGCCGCTGGCGATGATCGCCGCCGTCGCCATGGCCGAAGGAGGTGAAGAAGTCGATCTTCTCGACCATGCCGCGCTTCGACTGGGCCATGGTGATGTAGACCTGTTTCGACGAGGTGGCGATCTCCGGCGCGCCGCCGCCGCCGGGCAGGCGGGTCTTGGGATGTGCATAGTCGCCGATGACGGTGGTGTTGATGTTGCCGAACTTGTCGAGCTGAGCGGCGCCCAGGAAGCCGATCGAGATGCGCCCGCCCTGCAGCCAGTAGCGAAACATCTCCGGCACCGCGACGGTGGTGACCGCCGTCTCGCACAATTCGCCGTCGCCGATCGACAGCGGCAAGACATCGGGCGCGGTGCCGATGGTGCCGCTCTCGTAGATCAGCGTGATGTCGGGCGCATGCGTCAGCCGCGCGACGTTGCAGGCGGCCGACGGCGCGCCGATGCCGACGAAGCAGACATCGTCGCTTTTCAAGGCGCGGCTGGCGGCAATCGTCATCATCTCGTTCGGGCTGAAGCCCATATTTTTCGCGTCGCTCATGCGGCTTTCCTCAGATGCTCGACGCGGCTGGCAAAGTCGTCGGCGCTGCTCTCGATGACGTTCTTCTGGATCCACGCCTGGAAACGGTCGCGGTCGGCGGCGATCTCGTCCCATTCGAGATAGGCAGCGTTGTCGCGCTCGTAGTAGCCATGCGTGTAGGAGGGATGCGAACCGCCCGGCACGATGGAGATCGCCGCGATCGTCCAGCTTGGCAGCACGGTGAGGTTGGGATGGAGGTCGTCGAAATTGTCGACCACTTCCTCGACCGTCACGACCGCGCGCTTCGCAGCCAGCACCGCTTCCTTCTGGATGCCGATGATGCCCTCGACCAGCACATTGCCTTTGCGGTCCGCCTTCTGCGCATGGATGAAGGTGACGTCCGGCCTTATCGCCGGGACGGCGGCCAGCACCTCGCCGGTGAACGGGCAGGTGACCGATCTGATGTTGGGGTTGACCGAGGCGAGACCGGCGCCGCGATAGCCGCGGAACACCGCGCAAGGCAGGCCGGCCGCGCCCGCCTCATAAGCGTTGGCCATGCCGGCATGGCTGTGCTCCTCGACCTCGACGGCGCGCGGAAACCCGTTCTCGATGGCGTCGCGGGCGCGCCTGAGCAGGCCGACGCCAGGATTGCCGACATAGGAGAAGACGACCTTTCTCGCCATGCCCATGCCGATCATCTGGTCGTAGATCAGGTCGGGCGTCATGCGGATCAGCGTCAGGTCGCGAAAGCCCTGGCGGATCGCCTCATGCGCGGCGGCGGTGGGAATCAGATGGGTGAAGCCCTCGAAGGCGACCGTGTCGCCGTCATGCAGGTTTTCCGCGACCGCCTCTGTCAGCGGCAGGAACTTGACCATCTCCAGGCTCCGTGAAAAGTTCGTATTGCGAACATCTGTTTTATATGAGATACTTTTAACTCCAACCTTTGCATCGAGTCAACGCCGGCCTGGGAGGCGCCCGTGGAAGAAGAATCCATTTCGCGCGACCACGTCGGCTCGCTGGAACGCGGCCTTACGGTGATGGAGATCCTCGCGCGCCATCCGGCCGGCATGACGCTGACCGAAATGGCCGAAGAGGCCGACCTCACCCGCGCGGGCGCCCGCCGCTTTCTGCTGACATTGGTCGCCACGGGCTATGCGACGCAGTCCGGCCGGCTGTTCTCGCTGTCGCCGCGCCTTTTGACCGTCGCGCGGACCTGGCTCGGCGGCGCCTCGCTCTGGACCTTCGCCGCACCCATCATGCGCGAGGTGGCCGGCAAATTCGATGAAGCCTGCAACGCGGCGGTGCTGTCGGGCGAGGATGTCGTCTATGTTGCGCGCATCCCCGGGCGGCGCATCCTGAATGTGGCGCTCGATGTCGGCACCAGGCTGCCGGCCTATTGCACGTCGATGGGGCGGGTGCTGCTTTCCGGCCTTGCGGCGGACGAGTTGCAGACCTTCCTGGCGCAAGCGACGATCGAGCGGCGAACGCCCAAGACGATCACCGGCCGCGCCGCGCTCGGCAAGGCCATCGAGAAGGCACGGGCCGATGGCTTCGCCATCGTCGACGAGGAGCTGGAGCTCGGCCTGCGATCGATCGCGGTGCCGATCGTCGATCGCTCCGGCGGCACCGTCGCCGCCATCAATGTCTCGACGCAGTCGGTGCGTTTCTCGGTCGAAGCGATGGAGCGCGACATCCTGCCGGTGCTGCGGCAGGCCAAGCAGCGCGTCGAGGAGTTCTTCTTCGTCTGATCTGCGGCTGTCGTCGGCGCTGCCAATTGTCCGAGGCAGGCGCTGCCCCTCATCCGGCTGCCGCCACCTTCTCCTGTATAGAGACGGGGAGACGGCGCTAACGTTGACGCTGCAACTCAAATCCGATATTGAACAGGACTATACAGGTTCATTGAACAGGTATCGATATGGCCCGTCGCGCGATGCAGCTCTCACCCGGCACGGGCAAGCCCGAGCAGATCGCGACGGTTCTGGAGCATGAGATACGCTCCGGCGTGCTCGGCTTCGGCGACCGCCTGCAGAGTGAGAACGAGCTCGTCCAGCGCTTCTCCGTCAGCCGCAACACGGTCCGCAAGGGGCTGGAGGAACTCTCCAGCCGGGGCCTGATCACCACAAAGGTCGGCATCGGCTCCTTCGTCACCTTCGACGGCATGCCGGTGGACGATGCGATCGGCTGGTCGCGCGCGCTTGCCAATGCCGGCGCCAATGCCGAGACCCGCACCTTGCGGCTCGAGATCATCGAGGACGCGGAACTGGCGGCAAGGCTCGCCGTCGAGAGCCCGTCCTTCATCGCCGTCGACCGTGCCCGCACCAATGCCGATGACGGCCACGCCATCTCGATCGAGCGCAGCCGCCTGCCGCTGTCGCCAGAATTGGAAGACATCCCCTTGCGCGGCCTGCGCGAAGGCACGCTGCACCAGACGCTGCGCGGGGCAGGGCTCGTGCCCGATCACGGCGAGGAATGGGTCGACATCGAGATGTTGAGCGCGGCAGACGCCGCGATCCTCGCCTGCGCGCCGGGCACGCCTTTCCTGCGCACGCGCCGCCTGACGCGCGCCGCCGACGGACGCGCCATCGAATTCGTCACCAGCCTCCTCAACCCGGCGCATTTCGCGCTGCATCTGGAGTTCTGAGCATGGTGGCCGACGGGACCGACAGGGCAATGGGCGCGCTGATCGGCGGGGCGCTGGGCGATGCGCTGGGCATGCCGACGCAGCTTCTGTCGCCGGTCCGCATCGCCGAGCTCTACCGCCATGTCGAGGAGTTCGTTCCACCTGCCGCCGATCACCCGGTGTCAAAAGGGCTGCCCGCCGGCGCGATCACCGACGATACCGAACAGGCGCTGCTGCTTGGCCGCATCCTGGCCGAGTCCGGCGAGCGCTTCGACCATGCGCGCTGGGTCAACGCGCTGCTCGACTGGGAGCGCGATGTCAAGGCGCGCGGCAGCTACGACCTGCTTGGACCGTCGACCAAGCGCGCCATCGACGCCATCAACAGCGGCGTTCCGGCCGAGGAGGCCGGGCGCGGCGGCGATACCAATGGCGCGGCGATGCGCATCGCGCCGGTCGGCATCATGATGCCGCCGGAGCCGCTCGATGGCCTGGTCGCCAAAGTCGCGGAAACCTGCCGGGCCACCCACAACACCTCGATCGCAATAGCCTCCGCCAGTGCCGTTGCCGCCGCGGTCAGCCTTGGCATTTCGGGCGGCGATTGGCGTGCCGCTTCCGGCCATGCGGTCGCGGCGGCAAGGCTTGGCGCTACGCTCGGCCATTGGGTCACCGGCGGCGACATCGCTGCGCGCATTCTTTGGGCGCAGGAGCTTGTCCGCGGCAAGGCGGAGAAGGAAGCCGTCAAGCTGATCGTCGACCTGATCGGCACCGGCGTGGCCAGCCAGGAATCGGTGCCGGCCGCGTTCGCGGTGCTGGAGGTCGCCCAAGGTGATGCATGGCGGGCTGCCGTCATCGCGGCCAATCTCGGCGGCGATACCGACACGATCGGCGCTATCGCCGCCGGCATGGCCGGCGCCTGCGCCGGTCTGTCGAAGCTACCGCAGGATCGCGTTGCGGAACTGAAGGGCATCGACATCGCGGAGGTCCGCGTGCTGACGGCCGATCTGGTCGCGGCGCGCCGCTCCAAGACTGGTTCTGGCAAGGAGGACGCCGCATGAGCGGGCGGCTCGTCCATGTCGGCAGCGCCGTGGTCGACTATGTCTACCGCATCGACGCCGTGCCGGCGGCCGGCACGGAAAAGACTGCGTCAGCCTACGCGCGGGTTGCCGGCGGCGGTTTCAACATGATGGCCGCGGCAAGCCGCACCGGCATGAAGGTTGTGTTCGGTGGCCAGCTCGGCACCGGGCCGGACGGAGACTTCCTGCGCGCCGCTTTCGCGGCCGAAGGCATCGAGACGCTGACGCCGCCGTCGCCCTTGATGGACAGCGGCAATTGCGTCGCCATGATCAGCGGCGACGCGGAGCGCACCTTCGTCTCCTGGCCGGGCGCCGAGAGCCGGCTCACGCCGGACATGATGAAGCCGGTGCAAGTCGTTCCCGGCGATTGGGTTTTCACCTCGGGGTACACGCTGAGCTATCCCGGCAGCCGCGATGCGCTTGCCGACTGGATCGAGGCGCTGCCCGCCGGCGTCCCTTTCGTCTTCGATCCGACGCCGGTGATCGCCGACATTCCGCGGCCGATCCTGGACAGGGTGCTGGCCCGCACGACGTGGCTGAGCTGCAACACCAATGAGGCCGCCGAAATAGCAGGCGCCGGCGATGCCCAGACCGTCGCCATCCGGTTGCTCGCCGAGCATTGCCCCGGCGCTGAAGGCGTAGTCATCCGCGCCGGTGCGCATGGCTGCCTCGTCCGCATGGCCGATGGCGGCACCCGCGCGGTGCCTGGTTTCGAAGTGGAGGCCGTCGATACGAACGGAGCCGGCGACACGCATATCGGCGCCTTCGTCAGTGGTCTTTCGCACGGCATGTCGCCTTGCGAGGCGGCCCGCTATGCCAATGCGGCCGCAGCGCTTTCGGTTACCCGCCACGGCGGGTCTTCGGCGCCGACCGACACGGAAATCCAAAAGTTCCTGGCTGAGCGCGGCGAAGCGACGACCGTGCCTGGCCGGGCGCAAGCGACTGCAACTTAACAAGCCCGCCAACCGGGCAAACAATGAGAGGAAAGAACATGCGTATGCCCCGACTGACCGCTTTTCTGACGGCCACCGCCGTCTTGGTCTCCGCCTTCACGGTTTGTGCATTCCCTTGGGTCGCGCAAGCCGCCGAGGAAGTGCATGTGCTCAACTGGAAGGGCTACGGCGCCGACGAGCCGTGGGCGGTGGCCAATTTCGAGAAGGCGACCGGCTTCAAGGTGGTCAATGACTTCTTCAACTCCGAACAGGAGATGCTGACCAAGATCCGCACCAATCCCGGCCTCTACGACGTCGTCATGATCAACGCCGCCTTCAACGACCAGGCGATGGCCGGCAAGCTGATCCAGCCGATCGACGTCTCGAAGCTTTCCAACTATGCCGACATCGCCAAGGACAAGGCGGGCTCGCCGATGCTCAACCATGACGGCAAGGTCTATGGCGTGCCGTGGGTGTGGGGCCTGACGGCTCTGGCCATCAACGAAAAGTCCTTCGACAAGCCGCCGACGAGCATCGCCGAGATGTGGGATCCGGCGCATAAGGGCCGCGTCATCATCCGCGACGACGCCGTCGAGGCGGTGCAGTTCGGCGCGATCGCTTCAGGGCAGAACATCAACGACATCAAGGATATGGATGCGGTCAAGGCGAAGCTCACCTCGCTGATGCCGCAGATCAAGACCTTCTGGAGCTCGGAGAACGACTGGAACCAGATGGTCGCCTCCAACCAGATCGACATCGGCACCTATTGGAGCGGCTCGGCCGACCGCGCCAAGACGCATTTCAAGCTGCCGGTCTCGCTGGTCATCCCGCAGGAAGGCGCCGTCGCCTGGCTCGACGCCTTCTCGATCCCCGTCGGCTCCAAGAACGTCGCCGGCGCCGAGGCCTTCATCAACTACATGATCGACCCGAAATTCTATGTCGAATGGGTCACCAAGGTCGGCGCACCGGTCTCGGCCAACACGAAGGCGGTCGAGGCGCTGCCCGAGGATGCTTTCAACCGCAAGGTCATGGGCAGCCCGGATGTCGCCAAGCGTATCCAGTTCCAGGCGCCGATCACCGACGAGCAGCGCGAAAAGTATCTGGCGCTGTGGCAGGAGCTGAAGGTCAACGTGAAGTAATCGGCGTCTTTCGGGGAGGAGAGGCAGAATGGCCGACCAGCTTGCGATCGGTTCGCGCCGCGGGCTGAAGCCGGCCCTGCCGCTTCTCCTCCCCGCCTATCTGTGGCTGACGGTGGCGATCTTCCTGCCGCTGTCGGCCATGGTCTTTTTCTCGTTCATGACCGACCTGCCGCTGGCCGGAAAGGAATGGGCCTTCACGGTCGGCAATTACGCGGCCTTCTTTTCGCAAAGCCTCTATTCGCGGCTTCTGCTTTCATCGCTGCGTCTCGGCCTCGAGGTGACGCTGTGGTGCGTCGTCATCGGCTATCCGGCGGCCTACGTGCTGGCCAAGGTGCTCAAGGGGCGCAGCCGCGAGGCGATCTTCCTGCTCGTCATCCTGCCTTTCTGGTCGAACGGACTGGTGCGCATCTTCTCCTGGGCGATGGTGCTGCGCGAAGGCGGCATCCTCGACACGGCGCTCAACGCCGTGCTGCCGTTCAAGATCAACATCGACCTGATGTACTCCTATCCCGCCGTCATCATCGGCCTGGTTCACTCCTACGTGCCCTACATGGTGTTAACCTGCTACCTTACGCTGCAGGCGATCGACGACTCGCTGATCGAGGCTGGACGCTCGCTCGGCGCGTCGCGGCGGCAGGTGCTGTGGCGGGTGATCATCCCGCTGTCGATGCCGGGGCTGATCGCGGGTGCCGCGCTGATCTTCGTGCCGGTGGTCGGCTCCTTCATGGAGCCACGCATCCTCGGCGGCCGCACCGGCACCTTCTACGGCACCGTCATCGAGGACCAGTTCGTCGCGGTCTTCAATTGGCCGCTGGGCGCGGCGCTGTCCTTCATCCTGCTCGCCGTGGTGCTGATCATCCTGGCGCTGGCCGCACCCGTCCTGCGGAGAGCTGCGTAATGGCGACGACGCGCATCCTCGAAGGGCTCGGGCGCTTCTACATCGTGCTCTTGCTCGGCTTCCTCTATCTGCCGATCATCATCATGGCGGCGATGTCGTTCAACGCCTCGCCCTTCTACCAATTGCCGTTCGAATGGACGACGGACTGGTACGCCTCGCTCTGGCAGAACGACCAGCTGATCGCGGCGACCTGGAACAGCATCGAGATCGCCATCATCACCACGTTGATCTCGACGGGCCTGGGCTCGATGGCTTCGCTCGCGCTCTACCGCTACGAGTTCCGCGGCAAGAAATTCCTCCAGGCGCTGCTCTTCCCGCCTATCGCCATCCCGTGGCTGATCACCGGCACGGCGATGCTGATCTTCTTCTTCGGCGTCGGCATCGGCCGCGGGCTGGTGGCAATCCTGCTTGGCCATGTCGCGCTGGCGCTGCCTTACGTGATCGTCGTCGTCTCCGCGCGGCTGCAGACCTTCGCGCCGGAACTGGAGGAGGCGGCGCGCTCGCTCGGCGCCAACCAGTGGCAGGTGACCATGCGCGTGACACTGCCCTGGATCATGCCCGGCGTGATCGCCGGCGGACTGTTCGCCTTCGCCGTCTCGTTCGACCAGTTCGTGGTTTCGTATTTCCTGTCGACGCCCGGCCAGACGACGCTGCCGGTCGAAATCTATGCCGCGATCCGCAAAGGTTTCACGCCCGAGATCAACGCGGTCTCGACGATCATCATCGTGGTGTCGATGGCGCTGATGCTGCTCACGGCGCGCTTCTTCAAATTCGGCGGAGAGAAATAATGGCTGGCGTCCAGGTCGCGAACGTCTCCCGCAGCTTCGGCGCGCACAAGGCGCTGGACGATGTCTCGATCGATTTCGCCGATGGCGGCTTCTACGCGCTGCTCGGACCTTCGGGCAGCGGGAAGACCACGCTGCTGAGACAAATCGCGGGCTTCGATTTTCCGGATGCCGGCCGCATCGCCATCGGCGGTGAGAGCGTCGAGCGCGTGCCGGTCGAGAAGCGGCGCATCGGCATGGTGTTCCAGAACTACGCGCTTTTTCCCAATATGAGCGTCGCCGACAATATCGCTTTCGGGCTCTCGGTGCGCGGCGAGCCGAAGGCGACGATCGCCACGGAAGTGCAGCGTGCGCTCGATCTCGTGCAGCTGGGCAAGCTCGGCGGCCGCAAGCCGCACCAGCTCTCCGGCGGCCAGCGCCAGCGCGTGGCGCTGGCGCGCGCCATCGTCACCAAGCCGCGCGTGCTCCTGCTCGACGAGCCGCTCGGCGCGCTCGACAAGGCGCTGCGCGTCGACATGCAGATCGAGCTGAAGCGTATCCAGCGCGAGATCGGCATCACCACCATCTTCGTCACGCACGACCAGGAAGAGGCGCTGACGATGAGCGACCGCATCGGCATCCTGCGCGACGGCAGGCTGGTGCAAGAGGGGCCGCCGGAAGAGATCTATGACCGGCCGCAAAGCGAGTTCGCGGCGACCTTCCTCGGCGACGCCAACATCTTTCGCGGCGATGCGACCGGTTCTGGGATCAAGCTGCCGGACGGCACGACGATCGCGGCTTCGACAGGCGCATCGGTGCCGGCCGGCGCCAAGGCGAGCTGTGCCGTGCGGCCCGAGCGCATCCGGATCTCCACCGGCGCGGCAAAGCCCGATCCAGCCAATGCCAACACGCTCGAAGGCCGGGTCTCGAAGCGCATCTTCGCCGGCAACAACAGCACCTATTTCGTCGAGCGCGACGGCCAGACGCTGAAGGTGATCGTCCAGAACACCGGCGCCGAGAGGTTGGCGGAAGGTCAGCCTGTCGTGCTCACCTGGTCGCCGGACAGCACGGTGCTGATTGCGGCCTGAGGCTGTCGATCCTCGAAGCCAGGCCGAAACGGCTCAAATCTCCGGGATGCTCTCGCGGAAGATCACCTGCAGCCGCGGCTGGTGGAGCTCGTAGGGCAAGCCCTTGACGGAGTGCGACAGGATGTTGAGCGCCTCCCTCGCCTCGACGCGCGGGTTCTGGTCGATCACCGCGTCGAGCGTGCCGTCGAGCAAAAGCTCCTTGGTGCCGTCCGTCACTTCATGGCCGAGGAAGATGATCTCCTTCGCCCGTCCGCGCTCCTTCAACGCGCGGGCGATGCCGGTGTTGCCGGCGCCGACATTGTAGATCGCGGCGAGGTCGGGGTGGCGCTCGAGCAAAGCGGAGGCCTCGGAATAGGCCTTCTCGCGGTCGTCGAGCATTTCACGCATCTCGACGATCTCGAGGTTGGGAGATTCCTCGGCGACGATGTGGCGGAACCCCATCTCGCGCTCCTCGTGGCCGCGATAGGCGAGCGAGCCGGCGAACAGCGCGACCTTGCCTGGATGTCCGGCGCCCATGAAGCGGTTGAGCAGATAGCCGGCCAGCCGCCCGGCCGCGCGGTTGTCGATGCCGATATAGGCAACCCTCGGCACGTGCAGGATGTCGGAGGCGATGGTGACGACCTTGATGTCGCTCGCCGAGAGCGAGCGGATCGCCTCTCGCACCGTCGGATGGTCGAGCGCGATGACCCCGACGCCTTGCGTCTGGCCATGCAGGTCCTGCAGCAGGCGGGCGAGCCGGTCGGGGTTGAAGCCTTCGATGGTCGTCACGCGCACGTCGAGATCGGGCCGCGTCAATGCCTGCGCCTCGATGTGCCGGTGCAGGAGCTTTATGAAGGAGTTGGTGCCGGCCGGCAGCGCGAAATCGAGCCTGATCGTCTGTCCCGGCACCGCGCGCTGCGGCGTGCCGTTCGGCGTTTCGGCGATGTAGCCCAGGCGCTGCGCCATCTCGATGACGATCTCGCGTGTGCGGGCGCGCACGCCCGGCCGGTTGTTGAGCACGCGGTCGACCGTGGCCGGAGAAACGCCGGCTTCCCGGGCTATGTCTGTCAGGGTTGACCGCACGTCGAGCACCTCATCGCAAGCATCAAAATCACGCAGCGTCCACTCAGTTACGGAAAACGCCTCAGCGGCGACCGCGATTCTGATGTGAAATGATGTAACCGCCCTTGGCTTGCGCGCAAGCCGGCGCGGTACATAACGCGGCGAAGGTCCGGCCGAGCTGGCCAGGTCGCGGCAGGAATCCCTCAAATCCAAGCAAGGGGCGCGAGGTGACGGGTATGGTGGACTGCATTATCTCCCTCATTTGCGATCTTATGACGTGTTTTGAGTATTTATGATGTTGACAGGCTTCACGCACTGTCGTCAATATCCCTCACGTGGGCATGGAGGAACAGGCCCCGAGGGAGGAATTCGATGTCTCATTTGATCCGCATGTCGCGGCGCCGCCTGCTGGCGTCCGGAGGAAAGGCCGCGGTGTTCGTCGCCGCGACCGGTATTGCACCGCAGTTCATTCGTCCCGGCCGCGCCTTCGCGGCGGATGCGCTGGCACCCGGCATGATCGGCGGGCCGACCGGCTTCGACGGCGCGGAGCGCTATCAATACGGCGCCGACACGCCGGAAGGGCGCGCGGTCGAGGCTGCCAAGGCCCTGAAAGCCGCCGGCAAGGCGCCGGCGAAGATCGTGCTCGGCCTGTCCGACGGCTCGATCGGCCAGCTGACCAAGCCTTTCCCGGCCGGCGCGCCGTCGATCAAGGACCTGTGGGAAAAGGAAACCGGCATCCAGATCGAGATCGTCGGCCTGCCCAACGGCCAGGAATTCACCAAGACTATGCAGGACATCTCCACCAAGGGTGGAGCCTACGACATCTATTCGACCGAGTGGAACCGGCTCGGCGATCTCGCCGAGACCGGCGGCATCGCCAAGCTCGACGACTTCGCCGCCAAGCACAAGCCGGAATGGGACGACCCGAAGCAGGGTTACGTCAACGGCGCCAAGGGCGTGTCGCTGCTCAACCAGTATCGCGGCTCGACCTATGGCGTGTCGCTGGACGGCGACTTCCAGACCTGGGTCTATCGCACCGATCTGTTCAGCGATGCCGCCGAGCAGAAGGCGTTCAAGGACAAATACGGCTACGACCTCGCGCCGCCGAAGACGTGGAAGCAGCACAGCGACGTCGCGGCCTTCTTCCAGCGGCCGGACAAGGGCCTGTTCGGCTCGACCGACCTGCGCAACCAGGGCTGGGGCTACACCAACTGGTACCAGCGCTACGTCTCGATGGCCTCGCCCAACCAGTTCCTGTTCGGCGACGACGGCAAGCCGCTGATCAATTCCGAGCAGGGCATAGCCGCCACCAAGGAATATGTGGAGTCCCTGGCGCACCATTCGCCGGACGCGATCTCGTGGGGCTGGCCTGAGCAGTATGGCAATTTCGCCAAGGGGGGCGCCGCGATGACCTGCGCCTTCTCCAACCTCCCGAAATTCCTCGACAATGCCGGCAACAAGGATTCGGCCGTCACCGGCAAGATCGGCTCGATGCTGCCGCCGGGTCGCGAGATCGACGGCAAGCTGATCAGCCGCTCGGTGCTGTGGTTCTCGCTGACCGGCATGGTCTCGTCGCAGTCGAAGAATCCGGAGGCCGCCTACCTTCTGCTGCAGTGGCTGGGCTCTGCCCGCATCTATGCCTGGATGAGCGCCAATCCCGGCGGCTATCTCGATCCGTTCCGGCTCTCGGACTTCTCCGATCCGCTCGTACGCCAGACCTATCACGCCTACCACATGGACGTGGTGCGCGAGACGGTGGCGCGCACGGTGCCGACCATCAACTATCCCGGCGCCACGGCCTTCCACAACGCGCTCGACGAGAACCTCGTGGCCTCGCTGACCAAGGCCAAGACGCCGGAGCAGGCGATGGCCGACACCGAACGCGAATGGAAGAAGATCGCGCGGCGCATCGGCGAGGACAAGCTCCTCGAAGCCATCAAGACCAACAAGGAGGCCTGGCCCACGGTTCTCGATCCGATCAGCTGATCCGTCTCCTTGGATCAGAACCGGAGGGGAGGGGCGTCAGCTCTTCCCCTCCTTCCCAACGCCACCAGCAAAGCAGCCAGATGAAGCGTTCAATTCCCTTCGAGATATTCCGCTACGCCGCGATCCTCGCAGCGATGGCGGTGACGCTGGTGCCCATCCTGTGGATGGTGTCGATGGCCTTCAAGCCGATCGGCGAATGGTCGGCGACCGGCGCCGACTTGACCTGGTGGCCGAAGCAGCCGACGCTCGCCAATTTCCAGTTCGTGTTCGGCCACTCCACCAACGACCTGATCGTCGCGCTCGACCATACGGCGGTGAAGCCGATCCTGTCGTCGCTGCTTTCTGCGGTGTTCGGAACCCTGATCGCCATGTCTGCGGGCACCGCCGCGGCATACGGCCTGTCGCGCTTCGGCTCGGGCCAGAACCTGCCGCTGGCGCTGATCCAGCTCAGGCTGTTTCCACCGATGGCCGTCATGATCCCCGTGATGATCATGTGGGCCTTCCTCAATCTCAACGACACATGGTGGGGGCTGGCGCTGATCTACGGCATCGTCACGCTGCCCTTCGCCTTCTGGCTGATGAAGACCTTCTTCGACGATATGCCGCGCGAGATCGAGGAGGCAGCACTTGTCGAGGGGTGCTCGCGGCTGCGCGTCTTCACTCGTATCACGCTGCCGATGATGCGCGCGCCGCTGGCGAGCGCCGCGCTCTTCGTCTTCATCCTCAACTGGTCGGATTATCTGATCGCGCTGCTGCTGACGACGCGCGAATGGGTGACGATCCCTGTCTACATGGCGTCGCTGTCGTCCTCGATGACCGGGCAGCTCTACGGCGCCAAGGCCGCGCTTGGCCTGATCGCCGCGGTGCCGCCGGTGATCATGGGCATCGCCATCCAGCGCCATCTGGTGCGCGGGCTGACCTTCGGAGCGCTCAAGCAATGAGCGCGGTGACGGCGACGATTCCGGAGGACAAGATGGACGCGGGGACAAGGTCCGTCACGCCTGACGAAGGCGCGCGGCTGGGCTTCCGCCTGACCCTGCCGGCGCAAATCCTGGTGCTGTTCATCTCGGCCTTTCCGCTTCTGATGCAACTCTACATCAGCGTCACCGACTGGTCGCCGCTTTCGGGCATCGGTTGGTGGAACGCCTGGGAGATGTGGAACAGCTTCGCCAACTACACCGACCTCGCGGCCGACACACGCTTCTGGAGCGCGCTGCAGCGCACGGCAATCGTCATGCTGGTCTGCGTGCCGGCGGAGTTCCTGCTGGGCCTCGCGCTGGCAACGCTGTTCGCGGACGATTTTCCCGGCAAGCGCATCTTCTATTCGATCCTCTTGATGCCGATGATGGTCGTGCCCGCGGTTGCCGGCTACATGTTCTTCATGCTCTTCCAGTCGGGCGGTCCGGTGAACGACATCCTGTCGCGCATCGTCGGCGCGCCGGTGGCGATCGCCTGGCTATCGGATCCGAACCTGGCGCTGATCGCGGTCATGATCGCCGACATCTGGCAGTGGACGCCGCTGATGTTCTTGATCCTGCTTGCCGGCCTCGTCGGCGTGCCGGAGGACCAGATGAGGGCGGCGACGCTGCTTGGCGCCAATGCCTTGCAGCGCTTCACCACCATCGTGCTGCCGAAGATGAAGACGATCATCATCATCGCGCTGGCAATAAGGGTGATCGAGAATTTCAAGATCTTCGACACACTCTACATCATGACCGGCGGCGGCCCCGGCGTCGCCACCGAGACGATCTCCGTCTACATCTACAAGGTCACCACGCAGGACCTGATCTGGGGCTATGTGGCGGCCATCGCGCTCGCCATCCTGATCGTGCTCTCGATCGTCGCGGTCTACGCCATGAAGCGCATGGCGAAGAGCCGGGAGGTGCCGGCATGAGCGCCATCCATCTTCAGAATCTGGTCAAGAAATTCGGCGACTTCACCGCGCTGAAGACGATGGACCTCGAAATCGCCGATGGCGAGTTCATGGCGCTGCTTGGACCGTCCGGGTGCGGCAAGTCGACGACGATGAACATGATTGCCGGCATGGAGGAACCTAGCAGCGGCAGGATCCTGTTCGGCGAGCGCGACATGGCAGGCGTCCCGATGGGGCGGCGCGGCGTCGGCTTCGTGTTCCAGAACTACGCCATCTTCACCCATATGACGGTGCGCCAGAACCTGGCTTACGGCCCGAAGATGCGCGGCGCCGCCAAGGCCGAGATCGACCGCCGCGTCGGCGCCATCGCCGAGATGTTGCAGCTTTCGCCGCTGCTCGACCGCAAGGCCGACCGGCTCTCGGTCAACATCCTGCAGCGCGTGGCGATCGGCCGCTCGGCGATTATGGAGCCGGCGATCTTCCTGCTCGACGAGCCTTTGTCCAATGTTGACGCCGCCTTCCGCGCGGTGATGCGCACCGAGCTCAAGCAGTTGCAGCGCCAGTTCAGGCAGACGATGGTCTATGTCACCCACGACCAGCTCGAAGCGATGACCATGGCCGACCGCATCGCGGTGATGGATCACGGCGTGTTGCAGCAGGTCGGCACGCCGCTCGAGGTCTACAACAATCCGGCCAACGTCTTCGTCGCGCGCTTCATCGGCGCGCCGGGTATGAACCTGCTGAAGGGCAGGCCGGCTGAGAGCGATCGCGGGCTGGTGGTCGATCTCGGACCGCTCGGTGTCACACCGCCCTTGCCGGATGAACTGGCTTCGGTCGTGCGCGCGGTGCGTGGCGATGTGCTCTATGGCTTCCGGCCCGAGCAAGTGGCGCTTGCCGAGCGCGGGCTGTCGATGCCGGTGAGCTTCGTCGAGCGGATCGGCGCGCGCACCATCGTCCATCTCGGCGAAGGCGAGGGCGCGGTGAAGGCGGTGTTCGAGAACGATGTCGGGCTGTCGGTCGGGCAGACAGTGGTCGTCGCGCCGCCGGGCTCCTCGGTGCGCGTCTTCGATGCCGCCACCGGTCGCGCAGTGAAGGCGGGCTGAGCCATGGCCGATATCATCTTTCGCAATGTCACCAAACGCTACGGCAACACGCTTGCCGTGGACGATGCCTCTTTCACCGTCAATGACAACGAGTTCTTCTGCTTTTTCGGTCCGCCGCTGTCCGGCAAGTCGACGATCCTGCGTCTGGTGCTCGGCCTGGAAGTGCCGGACCAGGGCGAGATCCTGATCGGCGGCAGGCCGGTCAACAGCGTCTCGCCGGCGGAGCGCAACGTCGCCATGGTATTCCAGAACCTGGCCCTGTTCCCGCATATGAGCGCGCGTGACAATGTCCGCTTCCCACTGGTCGAGCGGAAAGTCGCGGAAGCCGAGATCGAGAAGCGGCTGGCCGACGTCGCGGCGAAGCTGCACATTGGCCACATTCTGCACAAGCCGCCGGCGCAGCTTTCGGGCGGTGAGCGGCAGCGCGTGGCAATCGCGCGCGCCTTGGTGCGCGATCCGGCGGCCTATCTGATGGACGATCCGATCTCGGCGCTCGATGCCAGGCTGCGCGAGGAGACGCGCGTCGAGCTGAAGCGCATCCAGCGCGAGCTCGGCAAGACGCTGATCTATGTCACGCACGACCAGGAGGAGGCGATGTCGGTCGCCGACCGCATGGCGATCCTGGAGCACGGCCGCATCCGGCAGATCGGCGCGCCGGCGGAAATCTACGACCGGCCGGCCAGCGCCTATGTGGCGCGCATGCTCGGTTCCCCGATGATGAACATCCTGCCCTCGGTGCGCGGCGCCGATGGCGTCGAGGCTGCGGAAGGGACAATCCGTATTGCCGATGCCGAGGCGCCGGCCGAGGCGATCGAGATCGGGCTGAGACCCGAAGACATCAAGGTCCGGCCCTGGGCAGACAGCGACACGAAGGACGGCCGCCCGGCACGGGTGTTCGAGGTCGAGCCGCTCGGCGGCTACACAGTGGTGACCATGGAAGCCGGGCAGGCGCGGCTCAGGGCACTGCTGCGCGGGCAGCCCGACATCAGGCCGGACGCGATGGTGGCGATATCCTGCGAGCCGGCCAAAGTGCATTATTTCGGCCAGGACGGAGGCGCGCTGTGACGGCGGCCCTAAGCACTGAATTTCGGGAGGAAGAGATGGCAGAAAAAGGCTTCGAGCCGGACGTCAAGGTTCGCACCAAGGAGTACAAGATCGGTTGCGTCGGCGCCGGCATGATCATGGCCGAGTGCCATCTGGCGGCCTACAAGGAAGCCGGTTTCCCGGTGGTGGCGATCGCCTCGCGCACCAAGGCGAATGCCCGGAAGGTTGCGACGCGCTGGGGCATTGCGACCGTCCACGACACGCCGGAACAGCTGATCGAGGATCCCAACGTCGAGATCATCGATCTCGCCTTTCCGCCGGACCAGCAGCCGGCGCTGATCCGCCATGCGCTGAAGCAGACGCACATCAAGGCGATCCTGGCACAGAAGCCGCTGGCGCTGTCGGTCGAGGAAGCCGTCAAGCTGCGCGACGAGGCGGCGAAGTCGGGCAAGATCCTCTCGGTCAACCAGAACATGCGCTATGACCAGTCGATGCGCGTGTTGAAGCAGATCATCGACAGCGGCGCGCTCGGCGACATCGTCTTCGCGCAGATCGACATGCACGCGATCCCGCACTGGCAGACCTTCCTCCAGGACTACGACCGTCTGACGCTTGCCAATATGAGCGTGCATCACCTCGACGTGCTGCGCTTCCTGTTCGGCGATCCGGACGAGATCACCACGCTGACGCGCAAGGACCCGCGCACGCAGTTCGACCATTCCGACGGAATCACCGTCTCGACGCTGCGCTTCCCGTCGGGCGTGCTTGCCGTCTCGCTCGAAGACGTTTGGTCCGGCCCGCGGCAAGAGGGCTACAAGGACGACCAGCACATCAACTGGCGCGTCGACGGCACCAAGGGAGTCGCCAAGGGCACGATCGGCTGGCCGACGGGCGCAGCCTCGACACTGACCTACGCGTCGGCCGAGACGACCGGCGGCGAATGGGTGAGCCCGAGTTGGGAGACGATGTGGTTTCCGCACGCCTTCATCGGCGTGATGGAACAGCTGCAGCATGCCGTGAAGACGGGCACGCCGCCGGCGCTCTCCGTCGCCGACAACGTCAAGACCATGGCGCTGGTCGAGGCGGGCTACCGCTCGATGGCGGCGGGCCGCACGGTCAAGCTCTCCGAAATCCCGACAAACTGAATCAACTGAATCGCTTACAAGGAGGAATTCAAGATCATGATGCAGGCAGGTATTTTCACGGGCTATTTCCCGTATGGCCTCGAAGAGACGGCGAAGAAGATCCGCGGGCTCGGTTTCAACACGGTGCAGCTCGACCTGCACTTCAAGGACATCGACCTCTCGGCCGGCCAGATCACCAAGGACAAGGCAAAGAAGGTGCGGGACACCTTCCGCGACCACAACCTGCCGATCTGCTGCGTGTCGGGCTACACGAACATCATCCATCCGGACAAGGCGGAGCGCGAGAAGCGCGTCGGCTATCTCAAGGAGATCATCCGCAACGCGCGCCATTTCGGCTCGCCTTACGTGATCTCGGAGACCGGCACCTACAACACCGAGTCCGACTGGGTGCATCACCCGAAGAACAAGACCGAGGAAGGTTTCGAGGAATGCCGCAAGGTGATCGCCGACCTTGCCCAGACGGCCTATGACCACGGCGCGGTCTTCCTGCTCGAGACCTATGTCAACAATGTCGTCGGCTCGGTCGAGGAGACGGTGAAGATGTTCGCGCAGGTCGACCATCCCGGCCTCGGCCTGCTGATGGATCCGACCAACTATTTCGAGACCCACAACATCGACCGGATGGACCAGATCCTGAATCAGGTCTTCGATACGCTGACCGACAAGATCAAGATCGCGCATGCCAAGGACGTGAAGCGCTCAGGCGACGACAAGTCGGAGAAGCATGCCGATATCGGCGACGCCGACGCGATGGAGAGCCACACCTTCCGCGGCGTCGGCGAGATTGAGCTGCCCGCGCCGGGACTCGGCTCGCTGAACTACGACCTCTACCTGAAGCGTCTGGCCGAGAAGCATCCCAATATCCCGGTGATCATCGAGCACCTGTCGGAAGACGACGTGCCGCGCGCCAAGAAGTTCCTCGACGGCAAGTTCCGCGAGAATGGCCTCTGAGATTGCGCAGGCGCCACCGGTCCGCGGCGGCGCCTGCCTGTACGTCAAAGTGGAGGAAACGAGATGTTGAAGTTTGGATTGAAGCTGGCGGCCGCGGCGACCGTGCTTGCCGGCATCGCATTCGGCTCGGCCGCGCAGGCGGCAGACGGCCAGAAGACGTTCTATCTGTTGTCGCATGGCGGCCCGTCGGATGCGTTCTGGATCGACTGGAACGCCGGCGCGACCAAGGCCTGCGATCAGCTCAAGGTGACCTGCAAGATTTCCTTCAGCGGCGGCGACATGGCGGCGCAGAAGGAGGCCTTCAACTCGGCGCTCGCCGCCAAGCCCGATGGCATCGCCACCACCTCGGCGCAGCCAGGGCTGTGGACGGAGGAAGTGAAGGCGGCGAAGGCGGCCGGCATTCCGATCGTGTTCTTCAACACCGACGATCCGGCGACCGGCCGCCAGGCCTATGTCGGCGCGGACCTCAGGGAAGCCGGCGCCATCTGGGCGAAGTATCTCGTCGACCACAAGATGGTGAAGCAGGGCGACAAGGTGTTCCTGCCGGTCGAGGTTCCCGGCGCCAGCTACCAGCAGCTCGAGACGGAAGGCATCGCCGGCGTCTTCGATCCGCTCGGCATCAAATATGACGTGGTCGATTGCGGCACCGATCCGGCCGGCATCATCGCCAAGATGACCGACTACATGGTCGCCAACAATCCGCCGGCGATCATCGCGCTCGGCGATTCCGTGGCGGCCAGCGTCAAGCGGGTGTTCGACGGCGCCGGCATCCCGGCGGGCAAGATCCCGGTCGTCGGCTGGGGAAATTCCAAGGAGACGGCCCAGGCGGTCAAGGACGGCTTCGTCAACGCCGCCGCCTGGCAGTATCCGTCGGCGCAGGGCTTCATGCCGGTCGCGCTGCTCGGTCTAGCGGCTTCGGGCGAGCCGATCGGCTACGACATCCACACATTCGGCCTCTACGACGCCTCGAGCGTCGAACCGATCCTGAAGCTCTACGACAAGAAGTAAGGAAATCGGCGCCCGCCGTTTCAGCGGCGGCCGCCGTGCCGAAAAGCATGGTTCAACAAGTCATGGTCCAGCAAGTCGGGGCAGTCACAGCGGAAGACGGCGCGGGGCGCGCGAAGGCCAAGTCGAGCCTGATGCGCTCGCCGCAATTCTCCTCCTTCGTCATCCTCGTCATCCTGCTTATGGTGTTTGCGGTCGCCGACGGCAATTTCCTGTCGCCGCTCAACATCTCCAACATGATGGCGTTCCTGCCGGAGCTCGGCATCATCGCACTCGGCATGACGCTGCTGCTGACCGCCGGCGAATTCGACCTGTCGGTCGGCGCGGTGTTCGCCCTGGCCCCAGTGGTGGTGATGCTTCTGGTGCAGAATGCCGGGGTCGATATCGGCGTGGCGCTGCTCGCCGGGCTGCTGCTGTGCATTGCGATCGGCGCCATCAACGGCGTGATCGTCACCAAGATCGGCATCTCGTCCTTCCTGGTGACATTGTCGATGCTGCTCATCGTGCGCGGCGCGGCGCTCTACATCACGCAAGGCTTTCCGCTGAAGTCCTGGGACCAGCCGGGCTTCTTCGTCACGCTGCTCGCCGGCAGCTTCAACATCGGCGCATTCCGCTTCTACACCTCGCTCTGGTGGTTCGTCGCGCTGTCGCTGCTCGCGGTCTATGTGCTGCGCTATGCCAAGCTCGGCAACTGGATCAGTGCCATCGGCTCCAACCGAAACGCGGCGGTGGCGCGCGGCGTGCCGGCCGACGCGGTCAAGATCTGGCTGTTCATCGCGACCTCCGTGCTCGCCGGGCTCGCCGGGATGATCAGCGCCTTTCGCATCTCGGCGGCATCGCCGGTGGCGGGAACCGGCTACGAGCTCGAGGTGATCGCCATGGTCGTGGTCGGCGGCACGGCGCTGACCGGCGGTCGAGGCACGATCCTCGGTACCATCGTCGGCGCGCTGATGCTGCGGGCGATCCGCAACGGCATCGTGCTCATCGGCGTGCCGGGCTTGGCTTATAATATCTTCGTCGGCGTCATCATCCTCGCCATGCTCATCCTGCACGCTTTGCTGCAGAAAAACGCCGCAAGGAGCTGACGATGATGCAGGAAGTGCTCCGGCTGCAGAACTTACAAAAATCCTTCGGCAGCGTGCGCGCGCTGAAGAACGCCTCGCTGACGCTCAAGGAAGGCGAGGTTGTGGCGCTGCTCGGCGACAACGGCGCCGGCAAGTCGACGCTGATCAAGGCGATCTCGGGCGTCTTCCCGATCGATCGCGGCGATATCTATGTGCGCGGCGAGAAGGTCTCGATCCGCTCGACGCGCGAGGCGATGGACCTCGGCATCGAGACCATCCATCAGGACACATCGCTTGCGCCCGACCTCAGCATCGCGCGCAACCTGTTCCTCGGCCGCGAGCCGGTCAATCTCAAATGGCTGGGCGTCTTCGCGCCGCTCGATCTTGCCAAGTTGCGCGATGCGGCCTCGGCGCTTCTCAAGCGCGTCGGTATCTCGAAGAAGCTCGACGCCGATGCGCTGGTCTCGACGCTGTCCGGCGGCGAGCGCCAGTCGATCGCGATCTCACGCGCGATGCAGTTCGCCGCCAAGGTGATCATCCTCGACGAACCGACCAACAATCTCGGCGTCGAGGAGACGCACGGCGTGCTACGCTTCGTCAAGGAAATGCGGGCAGCCGGGCATTCGGTGCTTCTGATCACCCACAACATCCACCATGTGTTCGAGGTCGCCGACCGCATCGTCGTCATGCGCCGCGGCGAGATCGTCGCCGAACAGACGGTCGCCGACACCGACCTGCTGACGGTGGAAAGCCTGATAACCGGCGCCGATTTGTCGGCCCTGATGAAAAGGGCGCAGTGACGGCATGGTGAAGCTCTACGGAGAGACGCTTTCGCGCCGGCAGGTCGCCGAACGCTCCGGCATGTTGTCGCAATTCGCCGGCGTGCGGCTGATGACGCTCGGCGACGGCGTCGAGCGCGGCATCCGCATGCTCGAATTCCGTACCGGCTCGGGGCTGCGCTTCACCGCGCTCGTCGACCGCGCGCTCGACATCGCCGATTGCGAGTACAAGGGCCAGGCGATCGGCTGGCATTCACCGAGCGGTTTCCGCAATCCGGGCCTGCATGATTATGAAGGCGAGGACGGCTTTGCCTGGGGCCGGTCCTTCTCCGGCCTGCTGGTCACCTGCGGCCTCGACCATATTCTCGGCCGCAACGAGGTGCCGGCCGAGAACTACAATTATCCCGGACGCAAGACGGTGACGCATTCGCTGCACGGGCGCGTCAGCACCATTCCGGCACGGCTCACCGGCTACGGCGAAAGCTGGGACGGCGACCGCTGCGTCTTGTGGGCGGAAGGCATCGTCCAGCAGGCGAGCGTGTTCGGCGAGGACCTGCACCTCATCCGCCGCATCGAGGCCGATGTCGGCGACAGCGAGATCCGCATATCGGACCGCGTCGTCAACCACGGCTTCCACCGCACGCCGCATATGTATTTCTACCACGTCAATGTCGGGCATCCGCTGCTCGACGAAGGCTCGCGCTATCTGGCGCCGATCCGCGACGTGGTCTGGGCCGCCCATGAAGGCGAGCGCTACGAAGCGCAGAAGGTCGGTTACCGCACGGTGCCGGCGCCGCAATTGGGCTTCAGCGAGCAGGTCTGGCAGCATGAGATGGGCGCCGACGCAGAAGGCGAGGTGCCGGTCGCCGTCGTCAACGACCGGCTTGGCCTCGGCTTCGAGGTCGTCACCCGCAAGGACCAGTTGCCCTGCTGCTATGAGTGGCAGAATTTCCAAGCCGGGCAATATGCGCTTGGCATCGAGCCCTCGACCCACCATGTGCTCGGCAATCTTGCCGCGCGCGAGCGCGGCGAGATGATCTGGCTGGAGCATGGCGACACCCGTGCCTATGACGCTCTGTTCCGCGTCCTCGACGGCAAGGATGCGATCGCCGATGCGGAACGCAGGATCGTGGCCATCGCCCGCCAGCCCGAGCAGGATTATCCTCACCCTTCCGGCAAGTTCCCAAGACTGGCGGGCAGGGCATGAGCGCGACATTTATCGATAGCAAGCCCTCCGGCCGGCGGACCGGATTGCCAGCGCTGTGTGAAGATTGGAGGCCGATGTGACGATGGCGAAAAAGCGCGACTACAGCCTTGTCGGCGAAAGCACGCGTCGGGCGATCGAGACCGGGCTTGCCTCGGCCGAGTGGTACCACACCGAAGTGCCGCGCAAGACGATGAAGGAATTGATGCAGCGCTCCGACGGGCCGGCGATCCGCGACACCATCATCTGGATCGTCGCGATCCTGGGCTCGGCGGCCGGTATCGTCTGGTTCTGGGGCACGTGGTGGGTCGTGCCGTTCCTGTTCGTCTACGGCGTGCTCTACGGCTCGTCGAGCGACTCGCGCTGGCACGAATGCGGCCACGGCACGGCGTTCCGCACGCGCTGGATGAACGACGCCGTCTACCACATCGCCTCCTTCATGCTGATGCGCAATCCGGTGCAATGGCGCTGGAGCCATGCGCGCCACCACACCGACACCATCATCGTCGGCCGCGACGCCGAGATCGCGGTGATGCGGCCGCCGGATTTGCTCAAGGCGGCACTGGCCTTCACCGGCATTCTCGACTTCCGCTATTCGCTGCCGACGCTGGTCCGCCAGGCCTTCGGAACATTGTCGGACGACGAGAAGAGCTACATCCCCGAGATGGAGCAGCATAAAGCGGTGATCGCGGCGCGCTGGCACATGGCGGTATACGTCGCGACGATCGCTGTCGCGATCGCGCTTCGGTCATGGATACCCCTGGTGCTGATCGGCCTGCCGCGCCTCTACGGCACCTGGCACATGGTGCTGACGGGGTTGTTGCAGCATATCGGGCTCGCCGACAACGTCACCGACCATCGGCTGAACACCCGCACCGTCTATATGAACCCGGTCAGCCGGTTCATCTACTGGAACATGAACTACCACGTGGAGCACCACATGTTCCCGATGGTGCCCTACCACGCGCTGCCGAAGCTGCATGAACTGATCAAGCACGACCTGCCGGCGGCGAACCCGTCGATGTGGCACGCCTATCGCGAGGTCTGGCCGGTGCTGCTCAGGCAGCTGAAATACGAGGACTACTATCTCAAGCGCGAATTGCCGCCGACGGCCAAGCCCTATCGCGGCGAGTTCCACGATGTCGACATAACGGCCGCGGCCGCCGAATAGAGGCGGCGCAGCAATCCAGAGAAAGGTTGGAGACAGACGATGGCGGAGTGGATCGAAGCATGCGCGGTGGACGACGTGGACGAAGAGGATGTGATCCGCTTCGACCATGGCGGCCGCACCTTTGCCATCTACCGTTCAGCGGACGACGACTTCTTCGGGACCGACGGGTACTGCACGCATGAAAAGGCCCATCTCGCGGACGGGCTGGTGATGGACGACATCATCGAATGCCCCAAGCACAACGGCCGTTTCAACTACAAGACCGGCGAGGCCAAGGGCGCGCCGGTCTGCGTGAACCTCAAGACCTACCCGGTCAAGGTCGAGGCCGGTAAGGTGATGATCGATATCGGCTGAGGCCGTGGACGAATTCAACAGGGACAGATCAATGAGCCGAAAGAGACCGACCGTTGCCGACCTGCGCGCCATGAAGGGCAAGCGGCAATTGACCATGCTGCGCGTGCTGACGCTGGAAGAGGCGGAGGCTGCCGAGCGGGCAGGGGTGGATATCGTCTCGGTGCCGCCGGAACTGGTGCTCAACCCGCAATATCGCGATGCCGCGCCCAGCCTCTTCACCATGCCCGGCGACAATTTCTATGAGATCGGCACGGCCGACGATTTCCTGCGCTGGTCGTTCCGGCTCTACAAGGCCGGCGCCGACGCCGTCTATTGCAGCGCCGGATACGCCACGATCAAGCGTATGGCCGACGATGCCATCCCCGTCATCGGCCATGTCGGCCTGATCCCGTCGCGCGCGACCTGGACCGGCGGTTTCAAGGCCGTCGGCAAGACCGCGGACACCGCCATGCAGGTGTTCGAGGCGGTCAAGCAGCTCGAGGCCGCCGGCGCGATCGGCGCCGAGATCGAGGTGGTGCCGGTGGAAGTGGCGAAGGCGATCTCCGAGCGCACTTCGCTGATCATGCTGTCGATGGGCGCGGGTACGGGCTGCGACGCGCAATATCTGTTCGCCGAGGATATTCTCGGCACCAATCGCGGTCACATGCCGCGCCACTCGAAAGTCTACCGCAACTTCGCCGCCGAATATGACCGGCTGCAGCAGGAGCGCATCGCGGCGTTTTCCGAATATGTCGCCGACGTCAACAGCGGCGCCTATCCGGAAGACCGGCACATCGTGCATATGGATCCCGACGAGCTCACCCTCTTCATGAAGAAGGTGGATGCAAAGCCCTGAACCGAGAGTCGAAAAGCGTCAGCCCGTTGCCGGAGGGCCTTGCCAGATTCCGCTGGCGAGGGCGGCATAAAGCGCTTCGGCGTCGATGCCGAGCGGCCTGTCTTCCTTGAGTGTCGCCACATGCGTACGCACGGCCGCGTGGATTGCGCCCGTGGCCGGCGCAAGCGTCGTGCCCTCGCGCAAATCGACGGCCTGCGCCGCAGCCATCAGTTCGAAGGCGATCAGCCGCCGCCACAGCGCGATCATCTCGGCGCATTTGGCGACGGCGAGCGGCGTCTGCGTGGCGTGATCCTCGACGCCCTCGGACACAGGCAGGAAATCGAGCATCACCGGATTGGCCTTGTGGCGGATCGCGGCCAGGATCGCCGTCACCGTCTTCTGCAGCGGCACGAAGCCGGCAGAAGCGCCGCCGACCGGTGAAAGATATTTCGGCAGGCCGTGACGCGTCGAGCCGGTGAGCTGGACGAAGCGGGCGGCGGATGCCGCCGCGCATTGAGCGGTCGCCAGGCCAAGCGTCTCGAAGGCGAGCGCCAGCGATGCGGTGTGGAAGTTGCCGGTCGACATGACCAGCTCATCCTCGGCCAGCACCAGCGGATTGTCGGCGGCGGCGTTGAGCTCGATCTCGACAGCAAGCCTGGCATGGTCGATCGCCTGGATCAGCGCGCCGTGGATCGAGGGCATGCAGCGGATCGACAGCGGATCCTGGATGGTGGTGGGCGCCGGCGCTTCATCGCGTGCCAAGAGATCGCGCAGCGCCTTTGCCGCAAGCTGCTGGCAGGCGCCCGGGCGTGCCTGATGCTGGCGCGGATCGAGGATGGTGCGGTTGGCGCCAATGCCTTCCATCGTCAGCGCGCCGGCCTGCTGCTGCTGTTCGAGCGCCGACAGCGCATCGGTCAGCGCCAGCGCTCCGGTCCCGGCCGAAACCGCCGAGGCGTTGATCAGGGAGAGGCCGTCCTTCGGCGAGAGAGAAACAGGTGCCAGCCGCGCCATCATCAGCGCCTTGGCGGCAGGCATGCGGCGGCCCTGGTATTCTGCTTCGCCGTCGCCGATCAGCACGCGGGCGATCGCCGTCATCAGCAGAAGGTCGCCGGCGCCGATCGAGCCCAGTGACGGCATCACGGGATGCACGCCGGCATTGAGTGCTTCGACCAGCGCCGTGAAGACGCGCGGCGACAGGCCCGAGCCGCCGGCGGCGAGCATCGCAAGGCGGGCGAACATCGCCGCCCGCACGGCCGGCACCGGCAGCGCCTCGCCGACCGCGGCGCTGCGGCCTTCGATCAACTGGCGCTGGAAGGCGCTCGCATCGCCTTCGACCGCGGTGACGAGGTTGGCGCCGAGGCCTCTGTTCAAGCCGTAGATCTGTTGGCCGCCGGCCGCGGCGGCATCGAGAACCTGGCGAGCCTTGTTGAGCTTTTCGAGGACGGAAGGTGTGACCTCGACCTTGCAGGCGTTGCGCGCGGCGGCAACCACATCCTCGATGCTGACGCCGGCGCCGGTGAGAACGAGCGGGCTCATGCGAAGCGCAGCCTCTGGCCGATACCTCTTTCCGCGGCCTTGGCGAGCATGGCCTTGCCGAGCGCGATGTCGGACAGCGAGAGGCCGCGATGCCAGAACAGGATCGTCTCGCCGTCGCTTTGCCGGCCTGCCTTGAGGCCGGCGGCGATCTGGCCGAGCTCGGCGTGCAGCGTCGCCTCGCTCAGCCGTCCCGTCTCGACATGGGCGCGGAGCGAGCCGAACTTGCCGCCCTTGCACTGGCCCCAATCGTCGACGACGATCTTCTGCATGATGTCGGTCAGCGACAGCTCGACCGCGCTCATCGTCCCATAGGGCACCACCAGCGCGCCGCGCTTGATCCATTCGGTCTTGAGCAGCGGCTGCGGTTCCGGCAGCCGCGAGGCTTCGACGACGATGTCCGCGCCTTCGACGCAGCTTTTCCAGTCGGCCACGGCCATGACCGGCTTGCCGAGGTCGGCCGCCAGCCTCGCGACAAAACTATCGCGGCTTTCCGGCCGGCGCGAATGGACGCGGATCTCGTCGAAGTCGAAGAGGTGGTCGAGCAGGCGCACGTTCCAGTAGGCGGTACCGCGCGCGCCGATATGGCCGAGCACTTTTGACGACTTCTTCGCCAGATGCTTGGCGCCGATGGCGGTGACGGCGCCGGTGCGCATGTCGGTGATGACGGTGGCGTCGAGGATGGCGCGCGGCGTGCCGGTGCGCGGGTCGAAAAGATTGAGGATGCCGAATTCCGACGGCAGGCCATGCAGGTAGTTATCGACATAGTCGCCGACAATCTTCACGCCAGCGGCGTCGAGCGGCGCCACATAGCCGCGCAGCACGTTGAAATGGCCGTGGAAGGACGGATCCGGTTCGAGATGGACGCGCGGCTCGATCACCGTCCGGCCGTTGCCCTGGGCGACGAGCCCGGCTTCGACGGCGCCGATGATCTCGGCATCGGTCATGGCAAGTGCGTCAATGTCGAGAGCGTTGAGGTAGTCGATATAGATGGGCTTCATGCATTTCCCTCGGCCGGCCCGCGCTCTTCCATAACAGGCGGCGAGGCGGCACGAAAGTTCGTTGGATAAGCTCTGGACTGGACCGGGCTTATCCTGTTCAACCAGTGCGTCATGACCAGCATTCCCGACAGCGCAGCCGTGTCCCGGCCCGCAAATTCCGCGCGGCAAGCACGGCGCGTAACCGCGATGGGCTTCCTGGTCCCGACGGCCAATGCCGGGGATGAGGTTCCGGATTGTTCCACGAACAATTGGTGTCGCGCCGGGTGGATTTTGCGAACTTAAATTGCGCCAGCCCCGCAACCTTCGAACAGGCTCTTCCGCCGACCGGGCGGCCGGGGCAACGGATTGTCAAAAAGCCCAAGAGTTTCCGACTATTGCGCCAGTTGCGGCAATCGATGCATCCACCCGGAAAATAGTCGGAGAGGCGCGGGTCTTGAACGCGGATTCATTTGACGAGCCGCTGTTGAGCCGATTAGCTTTCGTGGGGGATGGAGGCCGGCAGGGCCTTGCGATCGGGGCGAAAGACATAAGCGATGAATGCGATCGGCTGGCCGAACTGGAGGCGCCTCAATCAGGAAGGCATCGTCTTTGCCATCGCCATCCTTTTGTTCGCCGCCGCTGCGCTGGGCCTGCCCGGGTTCCTGACCGCCGACAATCTGGTGGCCATCGTCCGCTCGGTCTCGGTGCTCGGCATCCTGGCGCTCGGCATGGCGGTCGTCATCATCGGCCGCGGCATCGACCTGTCGGCGGTGGCGATCATGGCGATGTCGGTCGCCTGGTACCTGCAACTGCTCAACACCGGCACCTCGGACGGGCTAGCTTTCGTCTATGTGCTGGCGGGCGTTTTAGCCATCGGCCTGCTCAACGGCTTCCTGGTCGCCTATGCCGACGTGCCGGCGATCTTCGTCACACTGGCCACCGGCTCCTTCGTGTTCGGCTATGTGCGCTCGCAACTGATCACGCAGGACGCCGTGCCCGTGCCTGGAGGGCACTGGGTGGAGCTGCTCGGCGGGGTCCGCTTCCTCGATATTCCGGTCGAGGTGTTCGTCTTCGCCGGACTGGCCTTCCTGGTTTTCCTGTTCCTGCGCTACACCAAATGGGGCCGCTTCATCTATTTCGCCGGCGACAATCCGGTCGCCGCCCGCAACATCGGCGTTCCGGTGCGGCCGATGCTGGTGCTGCGCTACGTGCTCTCGGCTGTCGTGGCCCTGGTCGCCGGGCTTTTGACGGCGGCCAGCCTGCATTCGATCAATACCCGCATCGTCAACTCGACGCTGCTCTACGACATCGTCCTGGTGGCGGTGATCGGCGGCATCGGCCTTTCGGGCGGCAGGGGCGGGGTGCGCAACGTGCTGGTAGGGGCGGCGCTGATCGGCATCCTGCTCAACGCCATGACCATCATCGACATTCCGCTGCTCTACCAGAACCTGATCAAGGCCGCGATCCTGCTGGGCGCCATCATCGTCGACGGCATCCTCAATCCGCGCGACGAGCAGACCGCCCAACAGGGCGACATTTAGGGCAGATGGGCCAGCCCATCTTGCTCTGGGGTACCCCGGAGCGATCGCGACGATCGCCCGGCAACGAAAACCGAACCAGAGGTGTCAAATGAGACTGCTTAGAACATTGATGGCTGCCGCCACGGCGCTCGCCGTTACCGCCTTCGTGGCGCCGAGCCTTGCCGCCGACGATCCAGGCCCGGCCGCCTATGCCAAGGCGCTCAACGGCAAGCGCGTCATGCTCGTGCCGCTGGCGATGGGCTTCGACCTCGCGCAAGGCTGGGCGCACTACCTGAAGAAGGAAGTCGAGGCCTGGGGCGGCACGTTCGAGACCCGCGATCCGAACTGGGTTGTCGATGCCGGCGCGCAGGCGATCACCGACGCCATCGCTTCGGATACCAGGCCGGATGTTCTGATCATCCATGCGCCCGACCTCAACTCCTATTCGAAGCTGATGAAGAAGGCGCAGGCCGCCGGCACCTATGTGATGCTGGTCGACAACCCGGCGAATTTCCCGGCCGACGCCTTCGTCGGCAGCGACTGGGACAAGCTTGGCCAGCTCGAAGCCGAAGCGGCGATCAAGGGCTGCGGCGAGAATTCGTCCAAGAAGATCGGACTGGTGCAGGGCGACCAGGCGAACTCGTCGAGCCTCTATCAGTATGCCGGCATCATGAAGGTGCTGGAGAAGCATCCCGATTTCCAGGTCGTTGCAAAGCCCGACTCGAATTGGGACGCGACCACCTCGCGCAACGTGACGACGACGATGCTGCAGCAGCACCCGGACATCTGCTCGATCATCGATTTCTGGGACGGCGACGCCACCGGCGCCTCGGCCGCGATCCGCGACGCCAAGCTCGACGGCAAGGTGTTCCTGGTCACCACCGGCGGCGGCGAAAAGGCTGCCGATTGCGACAAGTTGGAAGACGGCACCTACGGCGCCGTGGTGATGACCGACCTTGCCCGCCAGTCGGGCGACATGAACGCCATCATCAAGTTCCTGCTGCAGAGCGGCCAGCCGGCCGGCACCTCGCACACCTACATCTACACGTTGGAGAAGGCGACGACCAAGGCCGACCTCAAGCCCGACAGCTGCTGGGACCTGAAGGCGCTGCAGGCCGAAGCGGCCGCGAAATAAGCCACGCAGCCGGAAAAGCATCCATGGGGTGGCCGGACCGTTCCGGCCACCTCTTTCCCGTTTTCAATGACAGCAGCAGCCGATGACCTTTCGTGAACGCCTCCAGGCCTGGCGCTACAATCTCGTGCCCGATCATCTGGTCGGCGAGATCCTGACCAAACGCTGGACCGACAACGCCATACCTTTCCTGGCGCTGGTGGCGACGCTCGGCGTGTTCGGCTCGATCATTCCGGGCTTCTTCAAGCTCACCTCGCTGCAGGAATCGACCCGCCAGCTCGGCGAGTTCTCGCTGGTGGTCATCGGCATGACGGTGGTGATGCTGGGCGGCGGCATCGATCTTTCGGTCGGCTCGATCTTCGCGCTGTCCTGCTTTTCGGCCGTCTACGTTTTCTTCATCCTCGAACAGTCGATCTGGCTGGCACTTGCCGCGGCCCTTTGCACGGGGCTCATCTTCGGTGCCATCAACGGTTACCTCGTCGGATATCTCAGGCTGCGCGCCTTCCTCACCACGCTGGTCACCTTCATCTTCGGGCGCGCGCTGTTCGACATCCTCGTCACCGCCTATGCGGCCGACGTACAGCTTTCCCAGGCGAGCTCCGATGTGCTCGACTTCATCGGCGACGGCACCTTCTGGGGCCTGTCGGTCTCGGTCTGGCTGGCCATTATCCTCGCCATCGTCACGCATATCGCGCTGACGCGCTCGCGGCCGGGCTGGCATGTGCTGGCGGTGGGCGGTTCCCGCCGCTCGGCGCACAATGCCGGCATCCGCGTGCGCCGCACCGTGTTCATGACCTATGTCTTTTCCGGCTTCTGCGCCTCGATCGGCGGTTTCCTCATCGCCTGCCGGTTGAGCGGAGCCGGGCCGGGCACCGGCCTCAATCTCGAGATCATGGCGCTGACCGCGGCCGTGGTCGGCGGCGTCAGCCTCGGCGGCGGGCGCGGCTCGGTGGTCAAGGGGCTGATGGGCGCCATCATCGTGCTCACCATGACCAACGGCCTGATCCGGCTTGGCTACGGCACAGGCACCAACCAGATGGTGCTCGGCATCCTCTTGGCGGTCGCCGTCACCATCGATATCCGCTGGCTGAAGAACCGCCACAAGGTGCTGAACGAGGTCTATGTCGCGCCGGTCTATCTCAAGATGGGCGAAACGCAATCGGCCGCACCCGGCTCCGGAACGTCCTACGAGCTCGACAACCGGCTGTCGGCCGCCGACCATATCGGGCTCGGCGAGCTGGAAGGACCGGAGGACGTCATCCTCGACCGCAACGACCATCTCTATTGCGGCACCCGCCACGGCGAGATCGTCCGCTTCTTTGCGCCCGACTACAAGCGCTCCGAGGTCTTTGCCCATATCGGCGGCTTTCCGCTGGGCCTGGCCTTCGACAAGCAAGGCAATCTGATCAGCTGCGTCGGCGCCATGGGGCTTTATTCGGTCTCACCGGAGCGCGAGGTGAAGCGCCTCTCGGCCGAGACGGCGCGCTCCTGGACCTCGATCGTCGACGACGCAAGGCTGCGCGACCCGAACGATTGCGACATCGCGCCGGACGGTCGCATCTACTTCACGGACTCGACGAAGCGCTACGATGCCCATGACTGGGCGCTGGATTCGATCGAGAACCGCGCCACGGGCCGTCTCTTGGTCTACGATCCGAAGGACGGTTCGACCAAGACGCTGCTCGACGGCTACCGCTACACCAACGGTGTGTGCATGGCGCATGACGGCAAGTCGCTGTTTTTCGCCGAAAGCTGGGCCTGCCGCGTGCACCGCTACTGGCTGGAAGGGCCGAAGGCCGGCACCGCCGAATGCGTCATCCGCGACATGCCGGGCTATCCCGACAACATCAACCGGGCGTCCGACGGCAATTACTGGATGGCGTGGCTCGGCATGCGCACGCCGAGCTTCGACCTCTCGCTGCGCCACCCTGACATGCGCAAGCGCATGACCCGGCGCCTGCCGCAGGACGAATGGCTGTTTCCCAACATCAACACCGGCGGCGTGGTGAAGTTCAACGATAAGGGCGGCATCGTCGAGACGCTCGGCGATCTTTCCGGCAACGCGCATCCGATGGTGACCTCGATGCGCGAGCATAAGGGCTATCTGTTCGTCGGCGGCATCCTCAACAACCGCATCGGGCGCTACAGGATCGAAGGCGCCGATCCGAACTGGACGAGCCCCGCTTCCTATTGGGGAGGCAAGCCATGATCTTCGATCCGATCCTGGATGTCTTTCGCGGCAAGGCGGTCACCATCCCGCCGCTCGACGGCGCCTTCCGTCCCAACACGCGCCTGGACGACGCGGCGGCCTTTGCCGAACTGACCGAACCGGACAATCTGCTGAACGTGGAGGGCCGGCTGCTTGTCTCCAGCGGCAATGCCGTTCTTGCGATCGCGGCCGGGTCCGAACCCGTTGTGGCGGAGACCTTTCAGTCCCCCATCACCGCGCTGGCAGTGTCGCCAGAGGGAGACCTGACCGTAGGATTGGAAAGCGGCAGGCTGCTCATCGCCGGCAAGGAGGTTTCGGTGCCGGCCGAATTAAGGTGCATCACCGCGCTTGCCTATGCCAGTGACGGCATGCTGTGGCTGGCCAATGGCTCGGCGCAGCATCCGCCCTCGCAATGGGCCGCCGACCTGATGAAAAAGGGCGCGTCCGGCTCGCTGTGGCGCTGCGGGCCAGGAGGCATCGGTTTTCAGAAGATCGCCGGCGACATCGCCTTTCCTTATGGGCTTCACCCGCTCGGCGGCGATGTGCTGGTGAGCGAAAGCTGGCGCCACCAGCTCGTGCGCTTCGACGGCTCGAACGGAAACCGCTCGACAGTGCTGACGCATCTGCCCGGCTATCCTTCGCGACTCTCGCCCGCCGGCGATGGCGGCGCCTGGCTGGCGCTGTTTGCGCCGCGCAACCGGCTGATCGAATTCGTGCTGCAGGAAACGCATTATCGCCAGGACATGATCGACCAGGTGCCGCCGGCCTACTGGATCGCGCCGGCGCTGGCCTCCAACCGCAGCTTCCTCGAGCCGCTGCAATGCGGCGGCATCCGCACGATGGGCATCCACAAGCCGTGGTCGCCCAGCCGCTCCTACGGGCTCGTAGTCAGGCTCGACCGGACCCTGCAGCCGCAGTTCAGCCTGCACAGCCGCGCCAACGGCACGCGCCATGGCATCTGCAGCGTGACCGAACGAGATGGCTGCCTGTTCGTCGCCGCGAAGGGCGGCGATTGCGTGCTGGCGCTCGACGCAATCACGGGAGGTTTCTGATGGAGCCGATCGTCCGTCTGGAAAACGTCACCAAGACCTATCGCGGCGTGCCTGCGGTGAAGAACGTCACGTTCGATCTGAGGAAGGGCGAGATCCATGCGCTGCTCGGCGAAAACGGCGCCGGCAAGTCGACGCTGACCAAGATCATCGCCGGCGTCGTCGACGCCACTTCGGGCAAGATGTTCCACAAGGGCGCCGAGACGGCTTACGCCTCGCCGCATGCCGCGCTGGAGGCCGGCATCGCCATGGTGTTCCAGGAGACCAGCCTGGTGCCGTCGATGACGGTGGCGCAGAACCTCTATCTCGGGACCGAGAAATTCCTCAACCGGCTGCGCGGCACCTATATCTCGGCGCAGCAATTCCTGCAGTCGCTGAATTTTCCGGTCGATCCGAACGCGATGGTGGCCACGCTCGGCGCCGCCAAGCGGCAGATGGTCGAGATCGCGCGCGCCGTCCACCACAATGCCGAGATCATCATCTTCGACGAGCCGACCGCGACGCTGACGCCGGAGGAGAAGCGGCACTTCTTCGCGCTCATCCGCCGGCTGAAGGCACGAGGCGTTTCGATCGTCTTCATCAGCCATGCGCTCGAGGAGGCGCTGATGATCGCCGACCGCATCACCATCCTGCGCGACGGGGAACTGGTGATCACCGACGAGACATCGGCCTTCGACCGCGACAGAATTGTCGCGGCCATGGTGGGTCGCTCGCTGTCGGGCGAGATCTATCGCCAGCGCGACGAGACGAAATTGCGCAAGGCGGGCAAGAAAGTGCTCTCGGTGCAGGACATCTCGATGAGCAACATCGTGCGCAACAATTCCTTCTCGATCTTCGAAGGCCAGATCACCGGCGTGTTCGGCCTGATCGGCTCGGGGCGCACCGAGACGTTCAAGATCGTGTCGGGCATCTACAAGCGCGACTTCCTGCGCGGCGGCGCGATCGAGCTGGATGACAGGCCGGTGCGCTATCTCGTGCCGGCGCAAGCGGTCGCCGACGGCATCGTCTATGTCACCGAGGACCGCAAGAGCGAAGGCATCTTCGAGACGATGGGTATCGCCGAGAACCTGTTTGGCGGGCTGCTCGCCGCGGGCCGCGAAAAGGCCTGGGTGATCAACCAGCAGGAGATGCGGCAGCTCTCGGCCGAATGGACGAAGACGCTCAATATCAAGGCGATCAACGATAACGCCCGCGTGGTCGAGCTTTCCGGCGGCAACCAGCAGAAGGTGGTGATCGGCAAGGGGCTGGTGCAGCAGCCTCGCATCGTCATATTCGACGAGCCGACGCGCGGCGTCGATGTCGGCGCGATCGCCGAGATCCACCAGATCATTAACCGGCTGGCCGACGAGGGCCTCGCCGTCGTCGTCATCTCGTCCTACCTGCCGGAGATCATGAACCTTTCCGATCGCATTCTGGTCTGCCGTCAGGGCCGCATCGTCGAGGAGTTCTCGCCCGCGGAGGCGACAGAGGAGAAGATCATGTATGCTGCGGTGCACTAGGGGTAGCGGCGGCGGATGATCGCGCGATTGGATCGAACACCCCTGGAGACTAGCCGAGGCGCTTGTCATGTCGTCATCCACGGGCGGAGCAAGGAGCGAAGCGCGCAGACCCTAGAATGACGAGGCTGAAGCGCTTCGCGCAACCTCGCTGCAATGTGCTGTTCCGAGCCAAGAAATCGAATCGGACAAACCGTTTAGCCGCCTATACGCAACACTTGATTCAACGGCGCTTCCATCAGTTCATTGAAAGGACCAAACCATGGCCACCACAAAACTCCTTACCGATGCCGAGGTCGAAAAGATCCCGGCGGTGAAGGCCGTGTTCGACGATATCCGCGCGACGCGGAAATCCGACTTCGTCAACAATTTCTGGCGAGGGCTGGCCAATGATCCGGCGGCTTTGAAGCGGGTGTGGGAGCAGTTGAAGGCAGTGATGGTCGCCGACAGCGCCATCGATCCGCTGACCAAGGAAATGATCTACATCGCGGTCTCGACCGCCAATGGCTGTTCCTACTGCATCCACTCGCATACGGCCGCCGCACGGGCCAAGGGCATGACCGACGCGCAGCATGGCGAGCTTGTGTCGATCATCGGGCTGGCGGGGCAGACCAATCACCTCGTCACGGCCATGCAGATCCCGCTCGATCCGCAGTTCGAGGTGAAGTGAGTCGGGTGCGCGGCGCGGCATTTTCCGTGTCGCCGCCAGCAAAAAAATATCGACCGGCGACGTTCATTTTCGCATTTCACAGGCTTGTGCCCGTGATCGAGAATTTTGCCCGCCGCTGTTAAGGAAGTGACATGTAACGGCACTAAGGAAGCCGCACGCGCAGCCGTTCGGCCTTCTTCCGGCACGGTTCCCGCGGCGGAGCCGTCATGAAGATCGTTCAGATCACCGATACCCATTTCAGCCCGACCAAGCCGCATTTCAACGGCAATTGGGAGCCCTTGGCCGCCTGGATCGAGCAGAGCGGCGCCGATCTCGTCATCCACACCGGCGATCTGACCGTCGACGGCGCCGACAAGGATGACGACATCACCTTCTGCATGGGGCTGATGCGGGAGATATCGAAACCCGTGCTTCTGGTGCCCGGCAATCACGATGTCGGCCATCTGCCGGGTTCCCTGCAGCCGGTCAATAGCGAGCGGCTCCAGCGCTGGCGCCGACTGGCCGGGCCTGACTATTGGTTCGAGGACGCGGGCAACTGGCGGCTTGTCGGCCTCGACAGCCAGTTGATGGGCTTCAACGACACGACCGAAGAAGCCCAGTTCGAATGGCTGCGGGAAACGCTGGAAAGCCGTGGCGGCCGCCGCGTCGCGATGTTTGCCCACAAGCCGCTCTTTGTCGACGATCCGGATGAAGGTGACACCGGCTATTGGAGCATCCGTCCAACGCAACGCCGGCGCCTTTACGATCTGATCGCCGCCCATGACGTGGCGCTGCATGCGAGCGGCCACCTGCACTGGGCTTGGAAGGGCGGATACGCCGACACCGCCCTGGTGTGGGGACCGTCCGCCGCCTTCATCGTCGACACCATGGAACGCAGGATGCCGGGCGAGCAACTGATCGGCGCTGTCATGCACGAGTTGGATGACACTGTCGTCAGCGAGATTGTCGCGATTCCCGGCATGGCGATCCACGTTCTCGACGACGTGGTCGAGGAGGTCTATCCGCACGAGGCCCACAAGGTCCGCAGGAAGGCCGGGTGATGGGCGCGCTGTCGCTTCGCGGCCTGAGCAAGGCCTTTGCCGGCAATGCCGTGCTGAACGGCATCAGCCTCGATGCCGAGCCCGGCGAGTTCATCGCCCTGGTCGGCCCTTCGGGCTGCGGCAAGAGCACCTTGCTGCGCATCCTTGCTGGGCTCGACCATGCCGATGCCGGCGAAATCCTGGTCGGCGGCAAGGACATGTCGAACGTCGCCGCTGCCGACCGCAACATCGCCATGGTGTTCCAATCCTACGCGCTCTATCCGCATCTGACGGCCAGCCAGAACATCGCCGTACCGCTCGCCATGAAGCGGCTGAGCCGCGCGCAGCGCCTGCCGCTGATCGGCGCTTGGCTACCGGGCCAGGGGGAGATACGCGCCGGCATCGCGCGCGATGTGCGCGAGATGGCTGCCTTGCTGAAGATCGACCATCTGCTCGATCGCAAGCCCGGACAGATGTCTGGCGGGCAGAGGCAGCGCGTGGCGCTGGCGCGGGCGATGGTGCGCCACCCCAGCATCTTCCTGATGGATGAGCCTCTCTCTAACCTGGACGCCAATTTGCGCGTCCATGCGCGCGGCGAAATCGTCGAGTTGCATAGGCGCGCAGGCGTGCCGACGCTCTATGTCACGCACGACCAGGCCGAAGCGCTTTCCATGGCCGACCGTGTGGCCGTCATGATCGGCGGCCATCTGCTTCAACTGGCCACACCAGAGGCAATCTACAATGATCCGGCACATATTGAAGTCGCGCGGTTCGTCGGCCAGCCAAGGATCAACATCATCCCGGCGCAGGCTGAAAACGGCCATGCCGGTTTCGAGGGCATCCGGCTTGCCTTGATGGAGAAAGTGGCGAACGGCCCGGTCAGCCTCGGCATCCGGCCCGAATTCGTGAAACTGGCGCCTGATGGGCGCAGCGGCCTTGCCGGGCGTATCGAGCGGCTCGAATTCCTCGGGTCGGAAGTCATCGCCCATTGCCGGCTTCAAGCAAGCGGCGACGCCATCGTCGCCAAGCTCGCGCCGCATGAGGCAAGGGACCTGATCGCCGGAATGCCAGTGGGCATCCTTCTGCCATCCGAACTGGCGATGGTGTTTGGGCCGGAAGGGCGACGGCTGCGTACGGCCGCTGCGGCAGGAGCGCGGCAGGAGCCAGCCTATGTCTAGCGTCACGATGGCGGGCAACATCCCGGCCGTGGCGCTTTATCGGCGCAGCGAGGACCGGACCGCCTGGCTGCTGGCGCTGCCGGCGATCGTGCTGCTCTTCCTGTTCGTGCTGTTGCCGGTGATTGCCGTCATCTTCCTTGGCTTTACCGATTTCGAGCTCGGCTACGGCAAATTCCGGATTGTCGGCTTCGAGAACTACGCGCATCTCATCACCGACCGCACCTTCCGCAAATCGCTGTGGAACACCACCCTCTACACGGCGATGGTCGCTCCGGTCTCGATCGCGCTCGGCTTGGGTATCGCGCTCTTGATCGAAAGCGAATTGCGCGCCCGGGCCTTCTTCCGCACCATATACTTCCTGCCGGTGGCCTCGCTGATCGTCGCCATGGCAACCGTCTGGCAGTACATCTTCCATCCGACCATCGGGCCGCTCAATGCGCTGCTTTCGTTTGCCGGCATTCCCGGCCCGAACTGGCTCGGCGCCTCGAACACCGTCCTCTATAGCCTGTCGATCATCGGCGTGTGGCAGTCGGTCGGCTTCAACATGGTGCTGTTCCTGGCCGGCCTGACCGCGATCCCGCGCGAGCTCTATGCGGCGGCTGAAGTCGACGGCGCGAAATCTGCGCTCGACCGGTTCTTCCTGGTCACCTGGCCGATGCTCGGCCCGACGACGCTGTTCGTCATAACGATCAGCATCACCAATGCGGTGAAGGTCTTCGAGACCGTGAAGATGCTGACCGACGGAGGCCCGAACAAGGCGTCGGAAGTGCTGCTCTTCACCATCTATCAGGAGGGATTCGTCTATATGCGCGTCGGCTATGCGTCGGCGATGACGGTGGTCTTCCTGGCGATCCTCGTCGTGCTGATGTTCCTGCAGTACCGCGTGCTCGACCGGCGGGTGCACTACACATGACAGGCATCCCGGTCGGCCGCATCGTCCGTTTCGCGCTGCTTTCGCTCGGCGCGCTGATGATCCTGGCGCCCTACATCTTCATGATCTCGACCGCCGGTAAGACGCAGAGCGACATCTTCACCGCGGCGCTTTCGCTCATCCCACAGCATGTCTACTTCGCCGAGAATTTCGCCAAGGCGCTGGAGAAAGTGCCGATGGCAACGCTGTTGTGGAACGGCGTCGTGGTGTGCGGGCTGATCTTCTTCTTCCAGGTCGCGGTGGCGATTCCGTGCGCCTACGCGATGGCCAAGCTGAAGTTCCGGGCGGCGCGCGCGATGATGGTCTTGGTCATGCTCGGCCTGCTGGTTCCCATCCATGCGACGGCGCTGCCGCTCTACGTCGCCTTCGACAAATTGTCGTTGCTCAACAGCTACACCGCGCTGGTCGCGCCGTTCACGATTTCGGTGTTCGCGATCTTCATGTTCCTGCAGTTCTTCCGCGGCATGCCCGACGATCTCATCCACGCGGCGCGGCTCGACGGAATGTCCGAGCTCGGCATCGTCGCGCGCGTCATCGTCCCCAACGCCTGGCCGGCCGTCACCGCCTTCGCGATCTTTTCGGTCGTCGCGCACTGGAACGATCTCTACTGGCCGCTGATCGTCATCAGCAAGCAGGCCTACGCAACGCCCCCGCTCGGCCTGATGTATTTCCGGGCGGCGGAGGCGGGCGACGATTATGGCGCGCTGATGGCCGCCACGCTGATCATCACCCTTCCACTCGTCGTCGCCTTCCTGCTCGCGCAGAAGCGCTTCGTCGAAGGCATCACCATGACCGGTCTCAAGGGCTGAACTGCCAACAACTGACCGGACTAAACAAGGAGCACGACGTAATGAAGCCTATCTCCAGGATCTTCGCCGCCGCGGCGGTCTCGCTGACCTTCGCTCTTCCGGCAAATGCCGAAACGACGCTGACGGTCCACTACCCGATGCCCGGCTTCTTCAAGAATGTGATGGACACGATCTCGAAGAAGTTCATGGAAGAAAACCCCGATATCAGGATCCAGTTCGCCAGCCCGTCCGCGACTTATGAGGAAGGCATCCAGACCATCCTTCGCCAGGCTGGCACCGACGAGATGCCCGACATCACCTTCATCGGCCTCAACCGCCTGCGCATGCTCAACGAGCGCGATGTCGCCGTCGATCTCGGGCCGCTCGTGAAGAAGGACGGCAACATGGCCGAGCAGGGCTTCTCCGACACGATCCTGAAGCTCGCGCAGGTGAACGGCAAGCAGATCGGCCTGGCCTTCGCCACCTCCAACCCGATCATGTACTACAATGCCGACCTGGTGAAGGCCGCAGGCGGCGATCCGGACAATCCGCCCAAGACCTGGGACGAGGTCATCGCGCTCGGCGGCAAGATCAAGGCGCTCGGCAACGGCGTCGACGGCATTGATTTCCGTTGGCAGGGCGACGACTGGATGTTCTCGGCGCTCTTGTTCGGCGCCGGCGGCAAGATGCTGAACGGCGATGAGAGCAAGGTTGCCTTCAACGGTCCGGAAGGCGAGAAGGCCGTAGAGCTCATCGAGCGGATGGTGAAGGAAGGCGGCATGCCGGTCTTCACCAAGCCGGCGGGCGAGCAGGCCTTCGCGGCCGGCAAGGTCGGCTTCGAATTCCAGACCACCGGCGCGCTGGTCAACACGATCAAGAATGTCGGCGACAAGTTCACGCTGCGCACGGCCAAGATCCCGCTGATCGATCCGGTCAACGGCCGTCTGCCGACCGGCGGCAATGCGGTCGTCATCCTGACCAAGGACGCGGCGAAACAGGAAGCCGCCTGGAAGTTCGCGAAGTTCGCCGCTGGCCCCTACGGCGCGTCGGTCGTGGTGCCCGGCACCGGCTATGTGCCCAACAACGAGCTCGCCGCGAAGTCTCCCGACTATCTCGGCGATTTCTACAAGAAGAACCCGCTGTTCCAGGCCGGCCTCAGCCAGATGCCGCTGATGGTTCCGTGGTATGCTTTCCCCGGCACCAACGGGGTCAAGGTGACGCAGACCATCGTGGACAATCTCTCGCGCATCGTCGACCAGTCGGCGACGCCGAAGGAAGCGCTTGCCGACGCCGCAAGCGACGTCGAAGGCATGTTGCCGACGCAGTAACTACTTGCCACCGAAGCCGTCGCGCCCGCCGGCGCGGCGGCTTTCGGAGCATTCACACCGGCCGGTAAACCTTCTGCGCCGTGTTCCAGAAGATGTCCGCCTCGGCCTTAGTGCCATGCTTCGCAACTGCACTGCGATGCGCCTTGATCAGCTCGGCATGGCTGGTCCAAAGTTTTTCGATCGGAAAGTTCGAGCCGAACATCAGCCGGTCGCTGCCAAGAATGCCGACCGCGTTGTCGACGATGTAGGCGATGAGCTCCGGGTCGTTGCGGTGGACGAACGTGCCGAGTCCCGACAGCTTGGCGTAGACATTGGGCGCCGCCGAAAGCGTGCGGAGACCCGCCTTCCACGCTTCGGTGGTTTCAGGCTCCATGCCGGTCAGCATGCCGGCATGGGTGAGGATGAAGTCGGTCTCAGGGTTTTCGCCGACGAGAGTCAGGCCGTCCTTCATCTGCGCCGGGAAAAGCTGCAGGTCGAAGGTGAGGCCGTAATCCTTAAGCCGCGCCACGTTCTTCCGCACTTTCGGATCGATCACCTGGTCGGCCGAGGCGGCGAAGCGAAAAGCGGGAGTCTCGTGCCAGTGGAGTTGCATGCGCACGCCGCGCAGTAAGGGATATTTCATCAGCCGGTCGATCTGCGGGCGGACGTCGTCGGCCGTCATGTCGGCATAGCCGACGATGGCATGCGGCCAGCCGGTCTCGTCGGCTGTCTTCTGCAGGAAGGCGACCTCCTTCTCGAAATCCTCCTTGGCCCAGTTGGTCTGGACATAGACGGCCTTCTCGACGCCCGAGCCTTGCTGGTCCTCGAGGAATTCCGCGATCGGATAATCGCGGCGGATCGGCTCGTAGGGGCCGAAGATGCGCGGCACCATCGGTCCGACCAGCCAGGGCTGATCCTTCTGGCGCCAGATGTGGAAATGCGCGTCGATGGCTTTCTGCATCACGATACCCTTTTCCAGATGGTCTCGGCCGCAGGGGCCGGGCTGGCGAGCGACAGGATGAAATCGGTGAGGCTTCCGATCGACGAGCCGTCGACCAGGTCGTCGAGCGCCGGCAGGATGGCGCGAAGCGCCGACGTTGCGGGCCGAAAGCGCGGATCGCCGGCGAGCGGGCTCGCCAGCGACAGCCGGAAGGTGCGGGCGCTGAAGCGGCGCATCGCGGTTTCAAGCTCGGTATGATCGCCGCGCTCCAGCGCGTCCGACAGGATGACGACGCAGGCGCCGCGCGCGAAGGCGGAAAAGCGCGGCACCGCAAGGAAAGCGAGCAAAGTCGGCCCCATTCGGGTGCCGCCGTCCCAATCGTCCACAAGCGCGGCGGCGCGGACGAGCGCATGCTCGCGGTCGCGGACGCGCAGCGCCGAGGTGATGCGGGTGAGGCGTGTGCCGAACGTGAAGACTTCGGCGCGATCGGCACCTTGCACCGCCGCATGCGCCAGCTTGAGATAGTCGGCGGTGTGCAGCTTCATCGAGCCGGAGACATCGATAAGCAGAAGCAGCTTTCGCGGCACTGGCTGCCGCCGGCGCAGCAGCGGCGAGGGGATGTCGCCGTCGGCGCTGACGATTTCGCTGAGTGAGCGGCGGAGGTCGAGGGTGCCGCGCGAGCGGGTGCGCGCAGTGCGGAAGGAACGACGGCCGGGCAGGGCGGTGGCGAGCTTGCGGCGGAACTGGCCGAGGCTATCGGCGTCGCGTTGGAAATCGCGGCTGCTCAACTGCTCGAGCGCCGAGGACAGCTCGCCGCCTTTCTCCCGGCGAGCGACCTGGTTCTCTTCCTCGCGCGTGCCGCGGTCGTCCTTGACGCGGGTTTCGTCGTCCTCTTCGCCTTTGATTGAGGGCTTGGCGTCGCCGTAGAAATAGGCGCGGAAATGCGCCTCGAATTCGCCGCGGCGATCGGGTGGGGGCGCGAGCGTCGCAAGGGCTGCCTCGCGGATGTCGTTCATCGAGCGCGGGCCGAGCAGGGTGACGGATTGCATGAAGCCGATCACCTGTTCCGGCGCGATGGCGAAGGCGTGGCGGCGCAGCAGGCGGGCGAAGCCGAGGAACGGCTGCGCGGAACGGGGCAAGCTCTCCTCTTCCCGTTTACGGGGAGAGGATGCCGGCAGGCAGGTGAGGGGCGGCGCCACCTGCCCAGTGTGGCGCTGCCCGTCATCCGCCCCTTCGGGGCACCTTCTCCCCGTAAACGGGGAGAAGGGACTGTTTGGGTCGCCCATCACCCCAGAGCCTCCTCGACAATCCTCCCCAGTTCCGGTGCGATCGCCGACAAATCCTCCTCATCCTTGATCAGCACGCCGATGGCGCGGCGGAAGGCCTCCGGCCATGGGCTGCCGCCTTTTTCGAGAATCGTCGCGGCATTCGCCCATTCGACCGCTTCGGCGATGCCCGGCGGCTTGGCGAGAGGCCGCGCGCGGATTTCCTGCACGGCGTTCGCCACCGCGCGCGCGGTCGCCTCGGCGACATCGCTGGCGCGCAGCGTGATGATCTCGGCCTCGCGCTCTGCATCGGGATAGCCGATCCAGTGGTAGACGCAGCGGCGGCGCAGCGCCTCGGCCAGCTCGCGCGTGCGGTTCGATGTCAGGATGACGATGGGCTGCGTGGCGGCGCGGATCGTGCCGCGTTCCGGGATGCTGATCTGGAAGTCGGAAAGAAATTCGAGCAGCAGCGCTTCGAACTCGTGGTCCGAGCGGTCGATCTCGTCGACCAGAAGCACGCGTTGCGCCGGCGCCCGCAGCACCTGCAGCAGCGGCCGCGCTATGAGAAAACGGTCGTCATAGATGTCGATCTCGTGCTCGCCGGCATGGCGGATGGCGAGCAACTGGCGCTGGTAGTTCCATTCGTAGAGCGCATGCCCGGCATCGATGCCTTCGTAGCATTGCAGGCGCACCAGCTCACGGCCGAGCAGTTCGGCGACCGCCTTGGCGGCCTCGGTCTTGCCGACGCCCGGCGCGCCTTCGAGCAGCAACGGCTTGCCGAGCCGAATCGCCAGGAAGATCGCGGTGGCAAGGCTGTCGTCAGCCAGATAGCGCGAGGCGGCAAGACGCGCGGCTATCGCCTCTGGCGAAGCAGTGACCGCAACGGCGTCGGCGTTTGCCATCTTCCCCTCAACCTGCGGCCTGCGCCTTCAGCGCGCGCAGGATGCGCTCGGGCGTGATCGGCAGCGTGTCGATACGCACGCCGACGGCGTCGAAGACGGCGTTGGCGATGGCGGGGATCTGTGGGTTGGCGCACATCTCGCCCGGACCCTTGGCGCCGAACGGTCCATCGGCGGAAGGACGTTCGAGCACGATGATCTCGGTCTCGGCGAGATCGCCTGGACCCGGCATCAGATACTGGTTGAAGTCGGTGCCGCCGTGGTCGCGGTTCGGGTAATAGGGCTCGGTCGTCTCGTAGAGCGCGTGGCTGATGCCCATCCAGGAGCCGCCGACCAGTTGCTGCTCGACCATCTTCGGGTTCAGCGCGCGGCCGATCTCGAAGACGTTCTTGACGGTAAGCACCGTCACTTCGCCGGTCTCGTCGTCGACCTCGACGTCGGCCACCGTACAGGCATGGGCATAGCAGGTGGAGGGCTTCATCGCGCCGGTCTCCTTCTCCGGATAGGAGCGCGGGATCAGAAACATGCCGCGGCCGGAGATCGAGCGGCCGCGCTTGAAATGCGCCGACAGCGCGACATCGAAGATCGAGATCGATTTCTGCGGCGCGCCCTTCACCTGGATGTTGCCCTGCCCGTCGGTCTCGAGATCGGAGGCGTTCACCTCCAGCTCTTCGGCCGCCACTTCCAGCATCACCTGACGGGCCTCCTTGGCCGCCTGGATGACGGCGTTGCCGGCGCGGTGCGTGCCGCGCGAGGCAAAGGTGCCCATGCAGTGCGGGCCGGTGTCGGTGTCGGCGGTGTCGATGACGACGCGGTCGGTCGGCACGCCGATCGTCTCGGCGCAGATCTGCGCCATGATCTGCTTCATGCCCTGGCCGAGGTCGACGCTGGAGAGCGTGACCATGAAATTGCCGGTCGGCGTCGAATGGACCAGCGCCTGGGTCGGGTCGCCGCCAAGGTTCATGCCGGTCGGATAGTTGATCGCGGCGACGCCGCGTCCACGCCGGATCGCCATGTCAGGCTCCCTTCTTGTAGGAGGACATAGCCATGTATTTCTCCGCCACCGGCCAGTTGGCGGCGCGCGAGGCTTCCTGCATGCATTCGATCAGCGCCGCACCCTCCGTCGGCTGGCGATGCGCCTTCATGTCGCCGTCACGGTAGGCGTTGATGAAGCGGAACTCGAGCGGGTCCATGCCGATCAGCCGCGCCAGCTTGTCCATCTGCACCTCGAGCGCGAAGTCGCCGATGGTGACGCCGAAGCCGCGCATGGCCGACGAAGGGGTGCGGTTGGTGTAGACGCAATAAGTGTCGATCCAGACATTCGGGATCGTGTAGGGGCCGGGATAGTGTGCCGCACCCTTCTGTGCGCCATAGGGCGAATGGCGCGAATAGGCGCCGGCATCGGTGTAGCCGGTCACCTTGCGTGCGACGATGCGGCCATCCTTCATGACGCCGTCCTTGATGACGACCTTCTCGGCCGCGCGCGGCGAGGAGATCTGCATCTCCTCCTCGCGGCTGTAGATAAAACAGACCGGGCGTCCGGTTAGCTTGGCTCCAAGAATAGCGATCGGCTCGACGATCACGTCGACCTTGCCGCCAAAACCGCCGCCGACCGTGCCGCCCACGAAATGCAGCTTAGAGCCCGGCATCTGTAGGATGATCGAGGTGTTGTCGAGCGTGAAGAACATCGCCTGCGTGTTGGTGTAGCAGGTGAAGCGATCATTGCCTTCGGGCGCCACCACGCAGCCCGTCGTCTCGGTCGGCGCGTGCTCGATCGGCGAGGACCGGTAGGACTGCTCGAGGATGTGGTCGGCTTGGGCAAAACCCGCTTCGACATCGCCGAAGCGCACCTTTCGGCATTCGCCGCTGTCGTAGAGATAATAATTCTGGCCGTGATATTCGTTGACCAAAGGTGCGCCGGGCTTCAGCGCCTCTTCCATGTCGAAGACCGCCGGCAGCACCTCGTAGTCGACCTTGACTTTGGCGGCGGCTTCTTGCGCCGCACGCTCGGTCTCGGCCAGCACCGCCACCACGGCCTCGCCCCTCCAGCGCACCTTGCCGTCCGCGAGCACGGTTTCGTCCTCGGGCCCGATCTGGATCAGGATCAGAATGGTGTAGACGTTGTGCGGCACGTCCTTGGCGGTCAGCACGCGCACGACGCCCGGATGTTTCTCCGCCTCGGACGTATCGATCGAGCGGATGCGGGCATGGTGGTGCGGGCTGCGCACCATCTTCAGATGCAGCATGCCCGGAAAATTGCGGTCGGCGAAATAAGCGGTCTTGCCGGTGACGTGTCCGGGCGAATCGAGCCGCGGCCGTGGCTGGCCGATCTCGTGCAGGCCGTCCTTGCGGACATCGGCGAAATAATCCTTGCGCAGTTCCATGGCTCGTCCCCTCAGGCGGCGTTCTGCGAGTTGGCGCGCGCGGCCGTCAGCACCGCCTGGATGATCGGCTCGTAGCCGGTGCAGCGGCAGATGTTGCCGGACAGCGCCTCGACCACGTCCTCGCGACTGGGGTTGGGCGTGCGGTCGAGCAGCACCTTCGCCGCCATGATCATGCCCGGCGTGCAGAAGCCGCATTGCGTGGCGAAAGCATCGAGGAAGGCGCGCTGCAGCGGATGCAGCACGCCACCTTCGGCGAGACCGGCGGTCGTCTTGATGTCGGCGCCGCTGCAGGTCTCGGCCAGCGTCAGGCAGGAGAGCCGCAATTCGCCGTCGATGATGACCGAGCAGGCGCCGCAGGTGCCCTGGTGGCAGCCGCCCTTGGGCGACGTGTCACCGATCTTGTCCCTGAGCGCGTGGAGCAGCGTCGTGCCGCTCTCGATGAACTCGGCCTTTTCGGAGCCGTTGAGCGTGAATTGAACCGGGACCTTCGCCATTCTTCCTCCTCGCGCACCCGCCCGGACCGGCCGGGCTGACGCGTCCCCAATGGATATCAATCGAGCAGCAGCCGGCCGAGATGGACCGGCAGGACCTCGGCGCGATACCAGGCGCTGGCGATCGGGTCGGTGATCGGCGCAATGCCTTGGCTCGCGGCGGCAAGCGCCGGCGCGATTTCCTGAGGCGTGAGCTTGCAGCCGAGCAGCGCCTTCTCCGCGCTCTTGGCGCGTATCGGCCGGTCGGCCATGCAGCCCAGCGCGATCCGCGCCGCAGTCACGGTGCCGTCCGCCGTGCGCTGCAGAAGTGCTGCGATGCTCAGCACCGACACCCCCTTCGGCTTGACACGCGACACTTTCAGAAAGCGGAAGCTCTCGGCCTTGGGCATTGAGAAGCCGGCAGCGGTGACGACGGCGCGGCTGGTGTCGCGGCCGGCCAGAAAAGTCTCGATCGGAATCTCGCCGTCTTCGGTGACGACGGTCGCATCCAGCGCCAGCAGGGCCACAGCGAAATCGCCGTAAGGGGTAGGGGCGAACAGATTGCCGCCGACGGTCGCCATGTTGCGGATCGCCGGCCCGCCGACGGCGCGCGCGGCCGGCGCCAGCGTGGCGAGTTCGGGATGGCGGGCGATCGCGGCCATCGTGACCGAAGCGCCGAGCCGGACCTTGCCACCGGAAACCGCGATCCGCGACAGGCCAGGATCGGTGACGCGGACAAGGCTGGAGACGGAAACGTCGCCTTCGTTGGCCGCGCGGACGACAAGCGTGCCGCCGCCAATGTAGCGTGCGCCCGCTGCCTGCAGGGCGGCGTTGGCGTCTTTCACGCTCGAAAAAGTCTGCAGCGCAAGCGACATGGCGCGCTCCCGTCAGCTCTGGCCGGCGAAATGGGCCTTCAGGGCGTTGAAGCCGCCCTGGAAGACGTTCGCGCCCATGCCCTCGGCCAGCTTGTCGGCTTCCTCGGGCGCGGCGTCGAAGCTCGCCGTCCATTCCGCATAGGTGCGGTTGCCGTCGGTGACGCGGCGCAATTGCAGCGTCGCCTTGTGATTGGTGAGCGGCTGCGGCGTCTCGAGGATCGAGTAGCTGACCAGGAAATTCTCGTCGGAGAAGTCGAGCAGTTTTTCACGCAGCGTCGCGCCGCTGACGAGTTTGAAATTGCGCACGCAGCCGATCGTGGTGGCGTCCTTGCCGTCTTCGATATGGCTTTCCACCATGCGCGGATGCCAACTGGGCAAGCCGTTGAAGTCGCGGATGCGCGCCCAGACCTGCTCGACCGGCGCGTCGATGACGCTGGAAATGGTGACTTTCGCCATGACTGGTTCCCTTGCAAAGATCGGGAACAGGCTAGGGCGGCCGACGGGGCGGCGCTTATCAATGCGTCTTGAGCGCATATCAACCAGTCGGAAAAACCGGCGCGTCGATATTGAGGTGATGCCGGCCTGCAAATGGCGGCTTCGCGCCCGTCTTCGACTCCGGCTCGGCCTGACCTCAATCTCAACGCGCCTTACGCTGTCGCACGAGCGGCTTCGCGGTAGAGCGTCGGCGGCACGCCGACATGGTCGCGGAAGAAGCGCGAGAAATTGCCCTGGGTGGTGAAGCCGAGATTGCAGGCGACCGAGATCAGCGGTTCCTGCGACCACTGCAGTTGCCGCACGGCTTCCTCCATGCGCAGCGTGTTCCAGTAGACGTTCGGCGTCAGGTTGGTCTGTTCCTTGAACAGTGCGAAGAAATGCGGTCGGGAGAGCCCGACCGAACGGGCCACGTCGTCGAAGGAGATGCGCTCGCAGACATTGGCCTTCATCAACTGGATCGCCTTGCGGACGCGGAAGTCGAGCATCGTGTTGATGCGGGCGCGGGCTGTCTGCGGCGCCGAAGCATCCGCCGCATCGAGCACTGAGTCGATGAAACGTTCGATCTCGTAATTGGCGACGTCGTCGATGCTCTCATTGTCGGTGAGGTGGTCGAGCAGGTTCGCCGCCGCCTGGTGCAGCCAGGGCTCCAATGTGATCGCGGCTTGCGTGAACAGCGGCGCCGACGAGGGGAGGTCGCGGCGCTGGCGCGCCCAATCCGGGTCGATGTAGAAGGCCAGGAAAAGGCCAGGCTTGCCGTCCCGGGAGAGCGCATGGCTGTGTGGCTGGAACGAATTGATGCCGGCCGCGGTGCCGGGCCCAAGCCGCACCGTTTCGCGGCCGATGGTCATTTCGCCTGCGGTGCCTTCCAGCCAGATGATGAGATGCGCCTCGCCATGGGCATGGGTGACGAAGTCGTTGGCGACATTCAGCACGGAAACATGCCCGAACCGGCCCCAATAGAGCCTGATCGCGTCCGTCATAGGTATCGTTCCTCCCGCAGGCGACTGGCCTCCCTTCGCCTGCGTTAGAATAGTGCGGCCGGGGTGCGGTCGCGTCAAGGCAGGCAGGAATGATGGCCGTCTCGCATCGCCCGTCCGGGCCGATTTTCAGACTGGGCGATAGGGGCTAGTCGCTGCGCCGGAAGTTGCGGATGCGGTCGAACAGCACCGCCAGAATGATCGCGCCGCCGATGAAGGTGCCTTGCCAGAAGGCGTTGATGCCAAGCAGGCCCAAGCTGTTGCGGATCACCTCGATGAGAGCGGCGCCGACGACGGCGCCGAGCGCGGTGCCGACGCCGCCGGCGAGATTGGCGCCGCCGATGACAGTGGCGGCGATGACCTGCAGTTCCATGCCGGTGCCGAGATTGGTGGTGACAGCACCAAGCCAGCCGGTCTGGATGATGCCGGCGAGCCCGGCCGATAGCGCGGAGATCATGTAGACTGCGACCTTGATCTGCTTGACGGGAACGCCTGTCAGCGTCGCAGCGTGCTCATTGCCGCCGATAGCGAAAATGTGCCGGCCGAACTTGGTCCAGCGCAGGATGAAGCCGGTGATCAGCGCCAGGATGATCATGTAGAGAACCGGATTGGCGATGCCGAAGACCCAGGCGCCGCCGCCCAGCGCCAGAAGCTTCTGGTGGTCCGGCCCGAATTGGAAGACCACGGTGTTGTTCGAAGCGACCATGGCAAGGCTGCGCGCCACCGAGAGCATGCCGAGCGTCACCACGAAGGGCGGGAAGCCGAGATAGGCGATGAGCACGCCGTTGAAGGCGCCGATGGCGAGGGCTGTGACGATCGTGGCCAGGATGCCGATCTCGATCGAATAGCCGGCATGCATGGTGACGGCGAGCACCATGGAGCACAGGCACAGCACGGAGCCGACCGACAGGTCGATACCGCCGGTGATGATGACGAAGGTCATGCCGAGCGCGACGATGGCGACGAAAGTGACGTTGCGCGTGATGTTGAAGAGATTCTTCGACGTCGCGAAGGAATCGGTGGCGACGGACAGGAACAGGCAGGCGAGAATGACTGCGATCACCACCCAGAAGGTCTGGTTGGAGAAGAGCCGCGACAGGAAGGTGTGCTGCTTCTGCGCGATCGTCTGGTCAAGGGTGACTGCCATTATCGACCTTTCCTGAGGTGGGACGCGGAACACCCTGCGTCACGCCACCCGTTCAAATCCGTGAGTCATGCCACCTGTTCGATGGCGCCGGTGATCAGCCCGGTGACTTCCTCGGGTGAGCTCGAAGCGATCTTCTTGTCGGCAACCTTGCGGCCGCGCCGCATGACGATGACGCGGTCGGCGACATCGAACACGTCGGGCATGCGGTGGCTGATCAGCACAACGGCGATGCCCTGGTCGCGCAGATGGCGGATGAGGTTGAGCACTTCGGCCACCTGCCTGACCGAGATCGCCGCCGTCGGCTCATCCATCAGGACGATCTTGGCCTGCGACAGCATGGTGCGGGCAATCGCCACCGCCTGACGCTGACCGCCCGACATCTGCTTGACCAGGTCGCGCGGCCGCGTCTCGGATTTCAGCTCGGCGAAGAGCTGGCCGGCGCGCTTGTACATCGCCGCATAGTCGAGGATGCGGAACGGGCCGATGCCGCGGCGCAACTCGCGGCCGAGATAGACGTTTGCCGCGGCCGTCAGATTGTTGCATAGCGCAAGGTCCTGGTGGACGATCTCGATGCCGTGCTGACGGGCGTCCGCGGGCTTGTGCATGACAAGCTCCTTGCCCTCCAGATGGATGGTGCCCTGGCTCGGCCGGAAATTGCCGGCAATCATCTTCACCAGCGTCGACTTGCCGGCGCCGTTGTCGCCCATCAGGCCGACGACCTCGCCGGCCTCCAGCGAGAACGAGACGTCGTTGACCGCCTGGATGGCGCCGAAATGCTTCGAGATGTTGGCGAGTTCGAGAACCGACACCAGCCTTAAGCCTCCCCGTTTGTTGACGCAGCCTTCCGCCGGACTCGCCGGCGCCACCTACGTTCCGCCCGTCCATCTCCTCACGAACGGCGCGGTAGATGCATTTAGGCAAAAGCCGGCAAAGCCGTCAATCAATTGTCTGACGATTAATTTCGAGACTCGACAAAAAATCTGTTTTGTAGGACAAATAGGAATTGACCGTTGGCGAAAGCCGATATTAGCTAGCGTCGGAGGAATAATTTGCCCATCGAGCGCGCATACGGCGGAACGGGGCAAATGGCTTGACGATCAAGGATTCGGGCGCGCCAGTATTGGGGCGAACGGATCGGCAAATGCTTATCAGCCCGGCCGGGACACGAGCATTGGGAAGATGCTCGCCATCGTTCCTGCGCATCCGGTCTGATCGGTGTGGCGGGCACGCGGTGTCCGTCTGTTTCAAGGGAGGACTGATATGAGGAAAACACTTTTGCTTGCCGCCGTCGCCGCCATGGCGTTGGGCGCCGGGCCGGCTTTGGCCAAGAAACAGCTCGTCATCGTCGTGAAAGGTCTCGACAATCCATTCTTCGAAGCCATCCATCAGGGCTGCGAGAAGTGGAACAAGGAGAACGCCAGCTCGGAATATGAATGCTTCTACACCGGCCCGGCATCGACCTCGGACGAAGCCGGTGAAGCGCAGATCGTGCAGGACATGCTGAGCAAGCCCGACACGGCGGCGATGGCGATCTCGCCGTCGAACGCGCCGCTGATCGCGCAGACGATCAAGAGCGCCAATCCGTCGATTCCGATCATGACGGTCGACGCCGACCTTGCCAAGGAAGACGCGGCGCTGCGCAAGACCTATCTCGGCACCGACAACTACCTCATGGGCAAGAAGATCGGCGAGTACATCAAGAAGGCCAAGCCGAATGGCGGCACGATCTGCACCATCGAAGGCAATCCGGCGGCCGACAACATCCTGCGCCGCGCGCAAGGCATGCGCGATGCGCTGTCGGGCAAGGAAGGCCTTGCCGCACTTGCCGGCGAAGGCGGCTGGACCGAAGCCCCTGGCTGCCCGGTGTTCACCAATGACGACGGTGCCAAGGGCGTGCAGGCGATGACCGACATCCTTGCCGCCAATCCGAAGCTCGACGCCTTCGGCATCATGGGCGGCTGGCCGCTGTTCGGCGCCCCGCAGCCCTATCGCGATTTGTTCAAGCCGATGGCCGACAAGATCGCCAAGAACGAGTTCGTCATCGGTGCCGCCGACACGATCGGCGACGAGGTGGCGATCGCCAAGGAAGGCCTGGTGACCGCGCTGGTCGGCCAGCGGCCGTTCGAAATGGGCTACAAGGCGCCGTCGGTGATGCTCGACCTCATCGGGGGCAAGAAGGTCGACGATCCGGTCTTCACCGGCCTCGACGAATGCACCAAGGAAACGGCCGACACCTGCATCCAGAAGTAGGCGCAGGCTGCATCCGAACCATCGAGAAATGAAGGGGGCGCCCAAAAGGCGCCCCCGCACTTTTCCTGGAATTGCTCTCAGATCTTCTGCTTGACGCCGTCCTTCGAAGGCATCAGGTCGACGCCGTTGAGCTTGCCGATATGGGTGGCGAGCATCGGCACATATTGCTCGGCGGGACCGGCGGCATGCGCCGTCGCGAACGAATTCTTGGTGGCGTTGCCGAGCGGATTGGCGATGCCGGCGGCGCCCGCCATCGATTCCAGATAGGTCAGATCCTTGAAGGCATTGGCGATGGTGAACTTGTGCGCGTCGCGGTCGCCCTCCAGGGTCCAGCGCATGAAGGTCTGGTAGAAGCCGCAATCCATGCGGCCGTTGCGGATAACGCTGTCGAAGCGCGCCGGCGAGATGCCGACCTTCTGCGCCAGCGCCAGAGCCTCGGAATAGATCGCAGCGTAGCCGAGCGAGACGAAGTTGTTGAGCAGCTTCATGCGATGGCCGTCGCCGGTGTCGCCGATATGGACGATGCGGCCGGCCCAGGTCTCGACCACCGGCTTCACCCTGGCGAATACCGCGTCCGGCGCGCCGACCATGGCATCGAGCGTGCCTTCCCAGGCCTCCTTCGGCGTGCGGCTGAGCGGGGCGTCGACATAGTCGACGCCGAGCGCCTTGAGTTCGGCGGCGAGCGCCACGGTCGAGACCGGATCGGAGGTCGAGCAGTCGACGACCACCGAGCCCCGCTTCAGGCCTTCCTTCAGGCCGCCGGGACCGCGGATGATCGCTTCCACCTCACGCGAGCCGGTGACGCAGATGAAGACGATATCGGATGCCGCCGCCACCTCCCTGGACGTGGCAACCTCCTTGGCGCCGCGGCCGGCCAGGTCTTCCGCGGGCTTGCGGTTCTTGCGGCCGAGGAAGGTGAGCGGATAGCCCTTGTCGACGACATTCTTGGCGATGCCGTGCCCCATAAGGCCTAGGCCGATGAAACCGATGTTCTCGCGGGCAGCGGTGGTGCTCATGTCGTCTCTTCCCTGTCTTTCATGATGATTGGTGCCCGGCGGCGGGCGATTGTCGAGAGGTTTCCGCGGATCGCGGTTGGCAAGCGATTGCGGAATACCATATTGTCTGACAATACACATAATTCCTGAGCCTTGTGGAGACTAAAATGACGAAGCGGATCATGTTCACCGGTGGCAGCGGCAAGGCAGGCCGGCACGTCGTTCAATATCTGGTCGAACATGGCTGCCAGGTGCTCAACATCGACACCAAGCCGCTCGACAATCCGAAGGTGCGCACCCTGATCACCGACATCACCGACAGCGGGCAGGTGTTCAACGCACTGTCGAGCTATATGGGCCTGCACGAGTTCGATCCGTCGCTGAGGGCTCAGCCGGTCGACGCCGTGGTGCATTTCGCGGCGATCCCGCGCATCATGATCACGCCGGACAACGAGGTGTTCCGCATCAACGCGATGGGCACCTACAATGTCATCGAAGCAGCCGTGAAGCTCGGAATACGCAAGGTGATCATCGCTTCCAGCGAGACGACCTACGGCCTGGTTTTCGCCAACGAGCCGCGCAATCCCACGCACTTCCCGCTCGACGAGGACTATGACGTCGACCCGATGGACTCCTACGCGCTGTCGAAGATCGTCAACGAGAAGACGGCGCGGGCCTTCGCGCTGCGCAGCGGCGCCGACATCTATGCGCTGCGCATCGGCAACGTCATCGAGCCGCACGAGTACTCACTGTTCCCGAAATGGTTCGCCGATCCGGGCTTCCGCAAGCGCATCGCCTGGAGCTACATCGATGCGCGCGATCTCGGCCAGATCACCTTGCGCGCCGTCGAGAAGGATGGCCTGGGCTACCAGGTCTTCAACGCGGCCAATGACGACACCTCGTCGGACCTGCCGACGGCGGAGCTGTTGAAGCGCTTCTATCCGGACGTGCCGGTCCAGGCCGAGCTCGGCGAATATGAGACGCTGCTTTCGAACCGCAAGGCGCGCGAGGTGCTCGGCTTCCGGCCCGAGCACAGCTGGCGCAAATACGTCAAAACGACCTGAGGCAGCGACAAATGCCCGTTGAGCTGTGCACATCTCGGCAGGTTTTGGCAAAGCGGGCTTGCCATGCTTGACAGCCCCTGAAAACGGGATTTTGTGGACCTATGCGGGACGCGAAGCCGAACAACGAAAAAAGGCCGATGAAGACGGCGGCTGCGGAGCGTACGGCCGGCGTTCGCCGGGCCGATGCGCCACGCATCCCCGGCGCCAGCGTCCATACCTCTCTGGCCAGCGAGATCGGGCTTCGGATCGTGCGCGGTGACTATCCACCGGGCACCATCCTGCCCAATGAGGCGAAATGGTCGGAGACCTTCGACGTCAGCCGCTCCGCGGTGCGCGAGGCGATCAAGATGCTGATGGCCAAGAGCCTTCTGGCGTCGCGGCCGAAGATCGGCAGTTGGGTCGAACCGAAGGAACGCTGGAACCTCCTCGACCGCGACGTGCTGTCCTGGTACGCGACGTCGCCGGACCGCGAGGTTTTCCTGAGGACCGTGCAGGAGTTCCGCCACATCATCGAGCCGGAAGCGACAGCCTTCGCGGCGATGCGGCGCACCGACGAGCAGATGGCCGAGATCAGCCAGGCCTGCCGCGAGATGGGCGAGGCCACCAACCTGCAGGAGCGAACCCGCGCCGACACGCGCTTCCATCTCGCCATCCTGAGAGCTTCCGGCAACGACCTCCTGGTGCCGCTAGGCGTGCTGATCGAATCCGCCTTCGACCATCTCTTCACCTACACGACGCGCGAGCTCGACGATCTGCAGCATGCCCAGAAGCTGCACGAGGCCATCGAGAGGAATATCCGCCTGAAAAGGCCGGATGCGGCGCGCAATGCGGTCCGCAAGCTGCTGGCCAATACCGACGAGGTCATTCAATCGCGTTAGGACCAGTCCGGGCGCAGGCAGATTAATGCTGATTCTGCTTTTCGCGGCCGAAGGCGACCCGCAGTTCGTCCTTCGCGTTTTCCAGCACTTTTCTGCGCTCCTCGGGCAGGTTCTTGCCGGCGCGGTTGATGTAGAAATTCAACATCGACATGGCGGATTGAAACGGCTCGGCCTTGCGGCGGTCGCTGTGCTCGGCTGAGCGCTTCAGCGAGGCGGCTATCTTCTTGGCGTCGTCGGATTCGAAGACGTGCTCCTCGAGATCGAGCGCGTCGCTGTGCTCGGTCACGTCGGCCGACCATTTCTTTTTGGCGGTCATGGCGAAACTCCTTCCTGGAGCGCTTCGGCGTTTCACGGAGAGGCCGAAGCGCTCGACCTCTTATTTTCACGCAATTGCGGACGGAAACCGTGGAGCGCTTCCCGGAATTGCTCTGAGGCAAACTCCGTGAGGGGAGGCGGGTTCCGGCTCTGGAGCCACGGATTTGCCCGTCGTGGCGCTGCTCGGCTTGGAAAATGGGCCGATAGTGCGCCCAAAGACGCGATCTCGAAGAAATCGCGGGCAGGAGACGCCGTGACGACACTTCCAGGAAACGCGGCGAAGAACGCCGGCATAGACAGCTTCTATGCATGGACGAGGCTCGGCATTTCCTTGCTGCTGGCGACGATCGGCGGCGTCGGCACCTGGGCGGTGGTCGTGGTCCTGCCCGCCGTGCAAGCCGAATTCGGCATCGATCGCGCCGCCGCCTCGATGCCGTACACGGCGACCATGGTGGGTTTTGCCGCGGGCAACGCGCTGATCGGGCGCGCCATCGATCGCTTTGGATACTGGATACCGGCTCTCGCCGCTTCGCTCGCGTTAGGCGCGGGGTTTCTGCTGGCATCGCTCGCCAATTCGATCCTGGGTGTCACGCTGGCTCAAGGCCTTCTGATCGGTGTCGGCTGTTCGGCGATCTTCGGGCCGCTGATCGCCGATGTCTCGCACTGGTTCGATCGCCGCCGTGGCGTCGCGGTGACGGTGGCGGCATCGGGCAATTACATTGCCGGGGCGATCTGGCCGACGATCATGCCTTATGCGATGCAAGGCCATGGCTGGCGTTTCACCTATGCGCTGATCGGGATCGTCTGTCTCGTCACCATGGTGCCGCTGGTCCTGTTGCTGCGGCGGCGCGCGCCCCATGAGGGAATTTCCGGCGCGCCTCGCGCGCGGCCGGTGCAGCCGATCTCGCTGTCACCCTCGCAATTGCAGGTCCTGCTGGTGATTGCCGGATTCGGCTGCTGCATGGCGATGTCGATGCCGCAGGTGCATATCGTCGCCTATTGCATGGATCTCGGCTACGGCGTCGCGCGCGGCGCCGACATGCTGTCGATCATGCTGGCGGCCGGGGTCGTCAGCCGGATCGGCTCCGGCTTCCTCGCCGACCGCATCGGCGCAGTGAAGACATTGCTGAGCGGCTCGGCGCTGCAGTGTCTGTCGCTGCTCTTCTACATCCCCTTCGACGGGCTTGCCTCGCTCTATGTCGTCTCGCTGGTCTTCGGCCTGTCGCAAGGCGGCATCGTGCCCTGCTACGCCATCATCGTGCGCGATTACATGCCGGCAAAGGAAGCCGGCCAGCGCGTCGGCATCGTCCTGATGGCGACGATCTTCGGCATGGCGGTGGGCGGCTGGATGTCGGGTTGGATCTACGACCTCACCGGCTCCTATGCGGCCGCCTTCCTGAACGGGATCGGCTGGAATCTCGTCAACCTCGCGGCCATCCTGCTTTTGATGTGGAAGGCCAACCGAAGCGCCGCGGCGATCGCCTGACGGGCCTCGGGCGCCGGCTTGCTTGACAACGATTGGCGCATGCGCGACGCCAATCGGCAATGCTGACTTGCCGGGCTGACTTGGTGGGCGCGATGACACGGATGCCGATCCCGAAATTGCCGCCGCGCGTGCGAGGGCGGGGAACAAGCCTTTGACCAGGCCGCGCTCCCGTCGCGGCGGCGGCCGTCCGACCATCGCCGATGTGGCACGCAAGGCCGGTGTCGGCGCGATCACCGTGTCGCGCGCGCTGCGTGAGCCGGGACGGGTGTCGGAGGACCTTCGCCGGCAGATCCAGGCCGCGGTCGACGAACTCGGCTACGTGCCCGACCCGAACGCCCGCGCGCTTGCCTCGGCGCGCGCCGAGGTGTTCGGCGTGCTGGTTCCATCGCTCACCAACAACGTCTTCGCCGAGGTGGTGCGCGGCATCTATGACAGCCTCTCGGACAGCCCGTTCCGCATCCAGATCGGCAACACGCATTATTCGGGGCTGGAAGAAGAGCGGCTGCTGCAGGTTTTCGGATCCCAGCGCCCGGCGGCGCTCATCGTGGCCGGCATCGACCAGACGCCGAGCGCTCGGCGGCTGCTGGAGAATGCCGGCTGCCCGGTGGTGCAGGTGATGGAGACCGGCCCGGACCCGGTCGACATGATGGTCGGCTTCTCGCATTTCGACGGCGGCAGGACGGCCGCCGAGCATCTCCTGCAGGTCGGATACCGCAAGATCGGATTCATCGGCGCGCGAATGGACCCGCGTTCGCAGCGCCGCCTCGCCGGCTACCGCGCCGCCATGGAGGCCGCCGGTCTGTTCGATCCGCGGCTCGTCACCACCACGCCGGTGCCGTCAAGCGTGACGCTCGGGCGCGAGCTGTTCCGCGACGCGCTGGCCAAGATGCCGACGCTCGACGGCGTGTTCTGCAACAACGACGATATCGCTCTCGGCGTCCTGTTCGAATGCCATCGCGCATCGATCGACGTGCCGAAGCAGATCGGCATTGCCGGCTTCAACGATCTCGACATGATGCAGGTGTCGTTTCCTTCGATCACCAGCGTGCGCACGCATCGCTATGAAATCGGGACGCGCGCGGTCGCCATGGCGCTGGCTGCGATCGCCGGAAACCGGCCCGAACAGCGGATCGTCGACCTCGGTTTCGAACTCATGCGACGCGAAAGCACCGCGCGCTAAGGCTACGGCGGAACGCCGAGCCAACCGTTGCGCCAGTTCCCTGGAACGCTCTGAGGACACGGAAAAATGACCAGGACGCCGCTTTACAGCCTTCTGTGGTAGCGCTACCATTTGTCTGTAAAATCAACATCCGGCATATTCAGGCGTCTGTTTATTATACATAAGCAACAGCTCATGCTTGTTTATTATGTATAATATGATAGTTTCTGAATGTCCTCGGGAGGCGAAGGAAGAGGGGAGGCGGGGCGATGCGCATCGCCCGGCAAGCATCTCGGTTCGGCAGGAGGGTGCCGCCGGGCGTGTGAGGATTTCATAGTTCCGCAGATCTGCAATTGGGAGGAATACCGATGATCAAGTCACTCGTTGGCGGCGTCGTTGCCGCAACTGCATTCGTCATGCTCCACTCGGCCGCCATGGCCGCCGGACCGGAAATCGTCTCCGGCCCCGCCGCGCAGCCGGACTGCTTCGCGCCATGGTCCGCGGACACCAAGTTCTTCAAGTACCCCAAGAAGGAAGGCCCATACCGCATCGCCTTCTCGAACGGCTATATCGCCAATACCTGGCGTATCCAGATGGTGCAGACGGCCAAGGCCTATGCGGCGCAGCCGGATGTGAAGGCCAAGATCAAGGAATTCAAGGTCGTCTCGACCGGCGAGGACGTGCCGGCGCAGATCTCGGCGATCAACAACTTCATCGATTCCGGCTATGACGCGATCGTCACCGACGCGCAAAATCCGACCGCCTTCGGCCCGGTCATCAAGCGCGCCAAGGAAGCCGGCATCGTGCTGGTCGCCTTCGACAACATCCTCGACACCAAGGACGCCATCAACGTCAATGTCGACCAGAAGGGTCTCGGCGAGTTGTGGGCCAAGTGGCTGGTCGAGAAAGTGCCGAACGGCGGCAAGATCCTCGAAGTGCGCGGCGTCGCCGGCACCTCGGTGGATACCGACCGACACAACGGTATCCATGAGGTGCTGGATGCTTCCGGCAAGAAGTGGGACGTCACCGAAGTCGCCGGCAAGTGGGATGATGGTGTGGCGCAAAAGGTGACGGCCGACGCGATTGCGACCAACGGCCCGTTCGACGGCATCACCGGCCAAGGCGGCGACACCGGCATCGTGCAGGCGATGATCGACGCCAAGCATCCCTTCGTCCCATTCGGCGGCGAGACCGAGAACGGCTTCCGCAAATTCTGCGCGGCGCATTCGGCCGATGGGCTGAAGTGCACTTCGGCCGGCTCCGGCCCGGCGCAGGTTGCGGTGGCCATCAAGACCGCGATCGCGGCGCTGGAAGGCGAGGTGGTGCCGCAAGAGGTGAAGCTGCCCTTGGCCGTCGCCTCGGATCCGAACATGAAGGAAGGGACGGATTACTTCCCGAAGGAGTCCGACAATTTCTTCGTCGGCAATTCCTTCCCGACCTGCGGCATCAATTTCAGCGCGCAGGAAATCATGGGTCAGACCAAGGAAAACCAGTAGTCTTTGGGTCGCTGGCCGGCGCCGCGGCTGAGCCGCGGCGCCGTTCCCATGAACATTTCGGAGGGCCGATGGACGGTGTGGTTCCGCTCTTCCGCATGGAAGGCATATCCAAGCGCTATGGCGGCGTCAGGGCCCTGGAAAAGGCCGACCTGACCGTCGCCGCCGGCAGCATCCACGCCATTCTCGGCGAAAACGGCGCCGGCAAGTCGACGCTGATCAAGATCATGGCAGGCGTCGTGGCGCCCGACGAAGGCCGCATGACGCTGGACGGGGGCGAGGTGAGCTTCGCTTCGCCGGCCGCGGCCAATCAGGCCGGCATCGTCTGCATCTTCCAGGAACTGTCGCTCATCCCGGAATTGAGCGTCGCCGACAACATCGTCATTTCCGATCCGCCGAAACGCTTCGGCATGATCGACCGCAAGGCGCAGCGGCGGATCGCCGAAGAAGCGCTGGCGCGCGCCGGCGCTTCCGACATCCATCCGCGCGCCCTGGTCAAGGATCTGCCGTTGTCGCGCCGGCAGATGGTGGAGATCGCCAAGGCGCTGGCCCGCAAGCCGCGCATCCTGATCCTCGACGAAGCCACCTCCGCGCTGACGGCAGCGGATGTCGCCAAGGTCTTCGAGGTGCTGAAGCGGCTGCGCTCGGAAGGATTGGCGCTGCTCTACATCTCGCACCGCATGAACGAGATCGCCGAGCTCGCCGACCATTGCACGGTGTTCCGCAACGGCCGCAATGTGGCCAGCTACCCGGCCGGCTCGAAGAGCGACAATGAGGTGGTCGAGCTGATGATCGGCCGCGAATACAGCCACATCTTCCCGCCGAAACCCGCTGGCGCTCAGGCCACCACGCCGGTGCTCGAAGCGCGCAATCTCTCCTGGGCCGACCGGCTGGACAATATCTCGCTGAGCGTCAGGGCAGGGGAGGTCGTCGGCCTGGGCGGTCTCGACGGGCAGGGTCAGCGCGAATTGCTGCTTGCCTTTTTCGGCGTGCTGCGCGGCCTGCGCGGCGAGGTGCTGATCGACGGCAAGCCAGTTTCCATCTCCAGCCCGCGCGCCGCCAGCGACGACGGCATCGGCATGGCGCTGATCCCCGAGGATCGCAAGACCGAGGGGCTGATGCTGCCGATGACGGTGCGCGAAAACCTCTCCTTCGCGGCCCTCGACCGGCTGGCCAAGGGCGGCATCATCGATCGCGCCGCCGAGCAGCGCCTGATCGACGACATGGTCGGGCTGCTGGCGATCAAGACGGCGGGGCTCGACATTCCCGTCGGCGCGCTCTCGGGCGGCAACCAGCAGAAGGTCGTCATCGCCAAATGGCTGATGCGGCAACCGCGCATCATCCTGCTCAACGATCCGACGCGCGGCATCGATGTCGGCACCAAGCAGGAGATTTACCAATTGATGCGCAAGCTGGCGGATGCCGGCGCCGCCATCCTGTTCTATTCGACCGACTATGACGAGTTGATCGGCTGCTGCGACCGCGTGCTCGTGCTCTATGACGGCAGCGTCAAGCGCGAGCTCGTCGGCGCCGAGATCACCGAGCACGCGCTGATCGCCAGCGCGCTCAACATCCATGGCGAAGGCGTCGACATGAAGCAGGGAGCGGGCGCGTGAAGGATTGGCGCTACTTACTGGCCGAGCAACGCGGAACACTGCTGGCGCTCGGCATCTTCATCGTCATGTTCATCATCTACACCACGAACCACCCCGCGGGATTCACCGCCAATGTCGTGCAGACGGCCGCCAACAAGGGTGTGCTTCTGGCCTTCGTCGCCATGGCGCAGACGCTGGTGGTGATCACCGCCGGCATCGACCTGTCGGTCGGCATGATCCTGCTTCTCACCAATTGCCTGGCGTCCTGGCTGGTGGTCGGTACGCCCCTCCAGACCACGCTCGGCGTGATCGCGGTCCTTGCGGCGGGGCTGGTCTGCGGGGCGATCAACGGCGCCATCGTCATCTATGGGCGCCTGCAGCCGATTGTCGCCACGATTGCAACGGGTGCCGTCTATTACGGCATCGGGCTCTTGCTGCGGCCGTTTCCGGGCGGATCGGTCAATGAGGACTTGGCCGATGCGCTGACGGGAAAGCTGTTCGACGTGATCCCGACCTCGCTGGTCGCGTTGCTCGTCGTCGTGCTGGTCGTCTGGGTGCCGTTCAGCCGCTCCGAGTTCGGCCGCGCGGCCTATGCCGCGGGCTCATCGGAAACAGCGGCCTATATGTCCGGCGTGCCGATCCGGCGCGGCAAGTTCCTCGCTTACGCGCTGGCCGGACTGCTGGCCTCGATCGGCGGCCTGTTCCTCACCTTCTTCACCTATACGGGCGAGGCGGCCTATGCGAGCGGCAATTCCTACACGCTGTTCTCGATCGCCGCGGTCGTGCTCGGCGGCGTCTCGCTGTTCGGTGGCAAGGGCAGTGCTATCGGCGCGATCTTCGGCGCGCTCGCCTTCCGCACCATCGGCGACCTGTTGTTCGTCTTCGACTTCGATCCGCTCTGGCAGCCGCTGTTCCAGGGCGTTATCCTGCTGATCGCGGTCAGCCTCGGCGCCTTCGCGCTGTTTCGGGTGCGCAACCGGTTGGAGTGGTTCCTGTGAGCGAAACGACCATCGGCGGCATCGCCGGCCGCATGCCCAAGTTTCTGCGGCGCGCCGACCCGGCTGTCGTCACCGCCTTTGCCTGCATCGTGCTGCTGCTTTTCCTCGGCAGCCTCTATTCGCGCAGCTTCCTGTCGCCGGAATATCTGCTGCAGCAGTTGAAGGTCGCGTCCTTTCTCGGAGTCATCGCCACCGGCATGATGCTGGTCATCCTGCTCGGCCAGATCGACCTTTCCGTGCCCTGGTCCGTCGCGGCAGGCGCCATGATGGCTTGCGCGGCGGCCGCCTACGGGCCGGCCGGCGTCGCTTTGGCCATCCCCTTCGGCGTCCTGTGCGGCGTGGCGATCGGCATCGTCAACGGCATCGGTGTGGCCTATCTGCGCATCCCCTCGATGATCATCACTTTGGCCACCAACGCGGTCGCGCAAGGGCTGATGGTGGTCTATACGGGCGGCTTCTCGCCACAGGATTCGGCAACGGCGGCGATGCGGTATCTGGCGACCGGCTTCACCATTCCCGGCGTTCCAAACGCCGTGATCATCTGGGCGCTGATCGGCGCCGCGATGGTCTTCGTTCTGACCCGCACCAGCTTCGGCCGCGCCGTCTACGGCATCGGGAACCGCGAGCGCGCCGCCTATCTCTCCGGTATCGACACGCGCCGCATCGTGATGATCGCCTTCGCCGTCTCTGGCGGGCTGTCGGCCTTTGGCGGCGTGCTTCTGGCGGGCTATGCGTCGAAGGCGGCGCAATCCATGGGTGATGCCTATCTGCTGCCGTCGATCGCTGCCGTCGTGCTCGGCGGCACGTCGATCCTCGGCGGACGCGGCTCCTATCTCGGCACGGTGGCCGGCGTGATCCTGATCACGCTCCTGCAGTCCATTCTCTCGGTCATGCAGATGCCGGAGGCGGGGCGGCAGATCATCTATGGCGTCGTCATCGTCGCCATGCTTCTGCTCTACGGGCGCGCGCCGGCAAGCCGCTGACCGTGGATGAGGCGAGCGCAAGACCGCAGATTCCGGAGCTCCGCATGAACGATCTTCGGACGGCGCCGGCCATCGTCGTGATGGGTGTCGCCGGTTGCGGCAAGACGGCCGTCGGCGAGGCGCTCGCCGAGGCGCTTGGCGCCGACTTCATCGAAGGAGACCGGCTGCATCCGCCGGAGAATGTGGCGCGGATGGCGCGCGGCGAGCCGCTGACGGACGCGCTGCGCGCGGGCTGGCTCGACGCCATAGGCGAGCGTATCGCGGCCACCGTCGCCGACGGGCGGAAAGCGGTGGCGGCGTGCTCGGCGCTCAAGCGCAGCTATCGCGAGCGGCTGAGCCGCTTCTGTCCCGACACGGTGTTTCTCTATCTGAAGATCGATCGCGAGACCGCCTGGCGGCGGGTCGCCAACCGCAAGGGCCATTTCATGCCCGCTAGCTTGGTCGACAGCCAGTTCGCCACGCTGGAAGAGCCCGCCGCGGACGAGCGGGCGGTGACGGTCGACGGAACCCGAAGCGTCGCCGGGATACTGAGAGAAGTCGTCGACCAGGATCAGTGATTTTCAGCATTGCACCTGACAGGGGCTTCAGGCGCCCTCTTTGCCGATCGCAGGTTCGGTTGGCCGCTCGGTCAGCCGCGTGGCGCTCGACCAGGCCAACATCTGCTCCGGGCAGAGCTTGAGCGTTTCCAGCATCTGGTCGCGCTTCGACAGGATGAATCCCGCCTGAACGACGAGGTTCTTGCCTGTCGCGTCCTTGGCGGGCGATACGGGCGCTTCCGGACTCGCGCTCAGCTCGCGGACGATCGCCCGGTACTGGCGAAAGGGGATCGTCTCGATCGTCGCCATATGAAACAGCGCCGCACCCGCGCGCGCGGCGAAGTTTGCCGGCGCCGAGGCGAGGTGAGTCCAGCCGCGCTCGCCCATGGCGGCCTCCGCAAAGGCGGAGCCGGCATAGATGGTGTTGGTCATCAGCACCACGCCGTTTGCCTTCAGCAACTTCTGCATACGCGTGGTGACCTGATAGGCGTCGGTGCGCTCGAAGACGATCCGGCTTTTCAGGAAACGGTTCTCGACCTTGATCAATGGCGGGTTGATGACGCGGAAACCGAATTGGCTCGGCGAGAAGCCATGATACTGCGCGCTCACCTGATGGGTGTCGACGCCGGCCTCATGCAGGGCGCGCTTGCCCATGATCGTCTGCGCCGTGAATTGGTCGCACCATATGATGGCGCCATGCCCGTTGCGCAGGGCTTGTTGCAGGGCCTCGAGGCCTTCGAGGCGGATCGCCGGCGACCAGCGCCAGCCGGCGACGAGATGCGCTGAAAGCGTCAGCCGCCGGCGGTGGATGGCGGCGAGTTGCGCCTCGAACATCGCTCGCGTGTCGACGGAATCGCCGAGCACGGCCCTCACCGCGGCATCGTAACGGGCGAACTCCTTGCGAAAGTGGCGCTTGCGCCTGAGCCTGGACGCCCAACCGCAGATGGGGCCCCAGGACGAGACCGGCAGCATTGCCGCGACGCCGAGATAGAAACAGGACAGCAGGCTTTCGCGCAGGTCCCGATTGGTGAAGCGGCGCAGCTTTCCGGGGCGGATGACCTTGCGGCTGAAGAAGCGGACGGACTCGTTGCGCTCCGGCACCGGCACGTCGGCGGTGATCTCGGTATGATAGATCTCGTTCGACGTCGGCTGCCGGCTGGCCCTGCGGGAATTGCCAGGCCAAGGCAGCCTCATGCGTCAGAGCCCCGTTTCACTCTTTCGATGCAGCATGATCCTGCCCGAAAACCGGTCCCACTTTTCGGCACCATGCTCTGCCGCTTTACTGCGTCCGCGGTAGACTGGCAACCGAGGGCGAAAAGTCAGGGTCGCGGCTTGTCTTTGGCGCCATTGCGGGCGCAAGGTTGCGGCGAGCGGTCAAGCCTGGCCGCTTTACCCTTCCTCGAATTGCCTCAAATCTGAGACGTGAGCTCCGCCGGGAAATCGTCGTTGTCGGCGTCGCGCATGGCGGCGAGGCTGCGGTTGTCCAGCACCTCGGCGATCGCCTGGCGCACTTCCAGCATCATGTGGCGGACCTGGCAGGTGGCCTCGTCACAATCCTCGCAACGCTGGTATTGCGTGCGGCTGGCGCAAGGGATCGGCGCCAGTGGCCCGTCGAGCACGCGCACGACATGGCCGATCTTGATCTCGGAAGCGGGCCGGGCGAGGCGGTAACCGCCTTCCTTGCCCTTGCGGCTCTGGACGAAGCCGGCATTGCGCAACTCGCCCAGGATCGCATCCAGGAATTTCTTCGGGATGTTGTTGGCGACGGCGATGTCGTTGACGAATGCAAGCTGGCCAGCCGGCAGGCTGGAAAGATGCACGAGGGCCTTGAGGCCGTATTTGCCTTTTTTGGTCAGCATGCCCGATTCAATTCATCAAACCCCAATCGCCCTGCATCTGGCGGTTGTTTGTGTGCAAATCATGACAGTTTGACCGTCGAACGCCCGCTGGCCCAACAATTTGCCGGTGCAGCTTAGGCACAAACGCGTTGATTCTTCGTAACGTTTTTCACGTTGGGCCAGGATTTCCCCTGCGAACTCATGCCGCCCGGCTTACAAGAAGAAAGCCGGCAAAGCCGGCCTCCTTGCGCTTCCTGATTGTGGAGCCCTTTCAGCGGCTGCCGTAGGCCTGATCGAGCAGTCCGCCGGCGGCGAAATGCTCTTTCTGCACCTTGTCCCAGCCACCGAAGACTTCCTCGACGGTCAGCAGCCGGACATCCGGGAAGTCGGCCCTGTGCTTGGCGGCCACCGCCGCGTCGCGAACACGCAAGCCGTTCTCGGCGGCGATCTCCTGGCCGTCCGGCGTGTAGAGGAAGTCGAGATAGGTCTTGGCGAGATCGCGGCTGCCGTGCTCGTCGGCAACCTTGTCGACGACCGCTACCGGAAACTCGGCCAGCAGGCTGACCGAAGGCGTGACCTGCTCGAATTTGTCATCGCCATATTCCTTGCGGATGCCACGTGTCTCCGACTCGAAGGTGATCAGCACGTCGCCGATCTCGCGCTGGACGAAGGTGGTGGTGGCGGCGCGGCCGCCGGTGTCGAAGATCGGCACGTTGTTGAAGAGCTTGGTGATGAATTCCTTCACCTTGGCGTCGTCGCCCTTGAAGGCTTCCTTGGCGTAGGCGGTGGCGGCAAGATAGGTGTAGCGCGCATTGCCGGACGTCTTCGGGTTCGGGAAGATCACCTGCACGTCGTCGCGCACCAGATCGTTCCAGTCCTTGATATGCTTGGGATTGCCCGCGCGGACAAGGAATGAAGGCAAGGAATAGAAGGGCGAGGCGTTGTCCGGAAAATCCTTCTGCCAGTCGGCTGAGACCAATCCCTTCTTGACCAGGAAGTCGACGTCGGTGACCTGGTTGAAGGTGACGACATCGGCGCCAAGACCTTCGGCGATCGCGCGCGCCTGCGCCGAGGTGCCGGCATGCGACTGATCGATCGTGACGCCGGGGTGCTTGGCGATGAAGGCTTTGTTGATGTCGACGAACAGCTCGCGGCCGACGTCGTAGGATGCGTTCAAAAGCTTGTCGGCCGACCAGGCTTGGGAGGACGCGAGGACGAGACCGGCAGCTGCCGCAATGCCGAGCAATAGACGCTTCATGAAAACAGGCTCCTTGGAAATGGATCGAAGCTATGGCGCGACCTTAGTCAGGAAAGATTGGCGCGACGAGGCACGCGCTCGGGGCGGCGACCCAGAGTTTGGAAAATATCTCGCCGAAACAGCCCTTTGCTAGGAATTTCTTCCAAGCAGATTCATGAGTGTCGCCAGGCTGGGGCGCCAGAGGCACGAAGGTAATTCAGGACTTAGGAAAAAGCTTCCAGCGCCGCGGCCTGAAGGCCACCCGGCTCTTCTGCGCGGCGGGATGGTCGACCGGCAGTTCGATCTCGATGCGCTGGCGTTCGCCGCCGACCTCGAGCTCGACGCGCCTGGTGCCGGCGACGCGGCGGCTGGCGGCAACCGTGCCGGCGATGCAGCCGCTGCAGCCGTCGAGCAGATCGACGTCATGCGGGCGGAAATAGAGGATCGCCTCACCGGAGGGCGCATGCGGCGCCGAGAGCCCGATCGGCCGGTCGGCGATCCAGACTTCGCCGTTCTCGACCTTGACCGGCAGCGAGCTGGATTCGCCAATGAAGGAGTAGACGAAGGGCGAGTTCGGCGTGTCGTAGATATCGTCGGCGGTGCCGACCTGCTCGATACGGCCCTGGCTCATGACGACGACGCGGTCGGCGAGCTCCAGCGCTTCCTCCTGGTCGTGTGTGACGAAGACGGTGGTGTGGCCGGTGCGGTCATGGATCTCGCGCAGCCAGCGGCGCAGCTCACGGCGTACCTGTGCGTCGAGCGCGCCGAAGGGTTCGTCGAGCAGAAGCACCTTGGGCTCGATCGCCATGGCGCGGGCCAAAGCGACGCGCTGGCGCTGGCCGCCGGAAAGCTGCGCCGGGTAGCGCTTTTCCAGACCCGACAGTTGCACGAGGTCGAGCAGTTCGAGCGCCCGGCGGCGGATTTCCTGCGCGGGCGGTCTCGCGGCGCCGTGCCGGACCTTCAGGCCGAAGCCGATATTGTCGGCAACCGTCATGTGGCGGAACAGCGCGTAGTGCTGGAAGACGAAACCGACATTGCGCTCCTGGATCGACTTCTGCGAGGCGTCCTCGTCGCCGAAGAAGATCGCGCCCTTGGTCGGCCGCTCGAGCCCGGCGATCAGGCGAAGCAGCGTCGTCTTGCCGGAGCCCGACGGTCCGAGCAGCGCGATCAGCTCGCCGGACCTGATGTCGAGCGACACGTCGTGGAGCGCCGGAAACCGCTCGAACTCCTTGCGCACATTGACGACGCGAACTTCCATAGAATGACCTCTGTTAGTTGATGCATGTCATTGTCCCAAAACCGCTACACACTTTTGGGTGACATGCATCTAGTGCCCGCGTGTCGCGGCGATCTCGGCGCCGTAGCGCATCTCGAGAAGCGTTTTCAAGACCAGCGTCACCAGCGCCAGGCCGGCGAGCAGCGAAGCGACGGCAAAGGCGCCGACGGCGTTGTATTCGTTGTAGAGGATTTCGACATGCAGCGGCATGGTGTTGGTGAGGCCGCGTATGTGGCCCGACACCACCGAGACCGCGCCGAATTCGCCCATGGCGCGCGCATTGCATAGAAGCACGCCGTAGAGCAGCCCCCATTTGACGTTGGGCAGCGTCACATACCAGAAGGCTTGCCAACCGCTGGCGCCCAGCGAAAGCGCCGCCTCCTCGTCGCCATTGCCTTGTTCCTGCATCAGCGGGATGAGCTCGCGCGCGACGAAGGGGAAGGTGACGAAGATCGTAGCCAGCACGATGCCGGGAACGGCGAAGAGGATGACGATGCCATGCGCTTTCAGCCAGGCGCCGAGCAGTCCCTGCGCCCCGAAGAGCAGCACATAGACCAGGCCGGAAATGACCGGCGAGACCGAGAAGGGCAGGTCGATGAGCGTCGTCAGGAACGCCTTGCCCTTGAACTCGAACTTGGCGATCGCCCAGGCGGCCGAGATGCCGAAGATGACGTTGAGCGGCACCGAGATCGCCGCCACCAGCAAGGTCAGGCGGATGGCGGAGCGCGTGTCGGGGCTGGAAAGGGCTTCCGTGTAGGCGCCGATGCCCTTGGCAAGCGCCTCATGGAAGACGACGATCAGCGGCAAAAGCAGGAAGACGGCGAGGAAGGCAAGGGCGATCGCCATCAGCACGGCCTTGACCGGCCGGCTTTCGGTCACGGCGGGCGACTGGCTCTCGTGATGCGGCTCGTAGGATTTGATCTCGGGATCAGCCATAGCGCTTGCGGCTCCATGTCTGAACGAGATTGACGACCAGAAGCATCAGGAAGGACAGCGCCAGCATGATCGCGGCGATCGCGGTCGCCGCCTCGTAATTGTATTCCTCGAGCCGGATCACGATCAGAAGCGGCGCGATCTCCGACTTGAAGGGCAGGTTGCCGGCGATGAAGATGACCGAGCCGTATTCGCCGACGCCGCGCGCAAAGGCGAGCGAGAAGCCGGTGATGATCGCCGGCGCCAGGCCCGGGAAAAGCACGCGTGTGATGATCTGGAAACGGCTGGCGCCGAGCGTGGCGGCTGCTTCCTCGACCTCCTTGTCGAGCTCTTCCATGATCGGCTGGACGGTGCGCACGACGAAGGGCAGACCGATGAACACCAGCGCGATGACGATGCCGAGCGGCGTATAGGCGACCTTGATGCCGAGCGGCATCAGGAGATGGCCGATCCAGCCATTCGGCGCATAGAGTGTGGTGAGCGCGATGCCGGCCACGGCCGTCGGCAGGGCGAAAGGCAGGTCGACCATGGCGTCGGCGATGCGCCGCCCCGGGAAACGGTAGCGGACCAGCACCCAGGCGACGACGGTGCCGAACACGACGTTGACGGTAGCCGCCAGGAAGGCGGTGCCGAAGCTTATCTTGAGCGCGTTGAGGGTGCGCCGGTCGACGACAATCGCCCAGAAATCGGCCCAGCCGAGCGCTGCCGAGCGCCAGACCAGCCCGGAAAGCGGGATGAGGATGATGAGCGTGAGGTAGGCAAGCGAGAAGCCGAGCGTCAATCCGAAACCCGGAATGACACTCGGCTGCCTGAATCGCCACCCCGCCTTGGCGGGTGCTGTGGTCATGCTGTTCTGGATCGTCCCTTCTTACTCAACCAGATGGCATCGGGCATTGCAGTCGGCGGCTTTGAAGGCACGCCCTTCACTGGGCCGGCTTGTAGATCTGGTCGAATATACCACCGTCGCCGAAATGATAAGGCTGCGCCTTCTTCCAGCCGCCGAATTGCGGGTCGTCGATGGTGACCAGCTTGATTGCCGGGAGCTTTGCAAGGTCCTCGGCCGGCACAAGGTCAGGCTTGGCCGGGCGATAATGGTTCTTGGCGATGATGGTCTGGGCTTCCTTGGAGTAGAGCCAGCCCAGATAGGCTTCCGCGACCTTGCGCGTACCCTTGGCATCGACATTGGCGTCCACGACCGCGACCGGCGGCTCCGCCAGGATCGAGGTCGGCGGGTAGACGATGTCGAAATTGTCGGCGCCGAATTCGTCGAGCGCGAGATAGGCTTCATTCTCCCAGGCGATCAGCACGTCGCCCAGGCCCTTCTGCGCGAAGGTCACCGTCGAGCCACGCGCGCCGGTATCGAGGACGGGAACGTTCGCATAGAGCTTGCCGACGAACTCCTTCGTCTTGGCTTCGTCGTTGCCGTCATTGGCGTTCGCATAGGCCCAGGCGGCAAGATAGTTCCAGCGCGCGCCGCCGGAGGTCTTCGGGTTCGGCGTGATGACCTGGACGCCGTCCTTCACCAGATCGCTCCAGTCATGGATGCCTTTGGGATTGCCCTTGCGCACCAGGAAGATGATGGTCGAGGTGTAAGGCGCCGAGTTGTTCTCGAACTTCGTGCGCCAGTCCGGGTTGATCTTCTTCGTCTTCGAGACGATGGCATTGATGTCGCCTTCGAGCGCCAGCGTCACGACATCGGCGTCGAGGCCGTCGATCACCGCCCGGGCTTGGGCGCCGGATCCGCCATGCGACTGCTGGATGGTCACGGTTTCGCCGGTCTCCGCCTTCCAATGCGCGGCAAAGGCCTCGTCATAGGCTTTATAGAGTTCACGTGTCGGGTCGTAGGACACATTCAGAATGGTCGTGTCGGCAAACGCGAAACCGAGCGTGCCGAACTGGACAGATGTGGCGACCAGCGCGCCGAGCAGTTTCCTGAAATGAGGTTTGGTCATTCCCGCCTCCGTTGAACTGCACGAACTCTACCGAGTTTATAGAATTTAGATGCATTGAATGTTGCCTTTTTCACCTCCCCGAAGCAATTTTTCGCCGTCATTGGGCCAGTCGAGGAAATGATTTCCTCAACGCTGACCGCACGGCTCCTCGTCAGCCGAGCTAATTAGAGATGGTCGAGTTTAGGGCAAGCCTCGCCGCGCCTTAATTGGCGGTCACCGGAAAATCGAAGCGCTGTCTTGAAAAAGGTTCTTCGGCGAGGGTGAAGTGCCACCATTCGTGCGCATAGTTGCGGAAGCCGGCGGCACGCATGGAAGCGAGCAGCATCTTGCGGTTCGCCGCCGCGTCGGCGCCGAGAGGGCGGTGCGCCGTCTCGCTCGCCGGATCGAAGCAGTCGAAACCGGTGCCGAAGTCGAGCGTGCCGCCGTCGGGCGCGCCGCAGGCCGGTTGGACGGTACTTTTCCCGGCGGCATCGGCGATGGCGAGGTCGACCGTCGAGCCGCGCGAATGGCTGGACAGCTCACCGACATAGCCCTTGGCGATGAGGTTGCCGCGTTCGACCGTCGGATACCATTGCGGGTCCGGCGGGCCGCCCTCTCTCGTCCATTGGACCATGTCTGCGACGGCGCGTGCCGGACGGTAGCAGTCGAAGACCACCAGTGTCAGGCCTTTGGCGACCATCGTTTTCTGGACGCCGGACAGCGCCTTCGCCGCCTGCGCGGTCAGGATGCAGACCGGCGTGTCATAGCCGTCGACCTTGCGATGCAGGAAGTTTTCGCGGCCGGCGTAGCGGATATCCTGGCGGATGGACGGATCGATATCGGCCAGCCTGACGAAGCCGGTGGGGAGGGGGTCGGTGTGAGCTGCGAGGGTACCGGCAGTCGAAAGCAATGCGCAAAACGCAACCTTCTGAATCGCTTGCCGCACTCTATTCAACGAAAACCTTCACGCTGGCCGCGCGGCCGGCCGCGTCGATCACGGTCAGCGTCGAGTAGCCGGTGCCGTCGGGTTGCCACGTCGCCGTGCGGCGGCGGTCAATGCCGGCAAGCGGCTTGCCGTTGGCGAGCCAGCGGAACGGTGCGCGGCCGCCCTGGAGCTTCAGAACCAGCGGCGTGGCCTCGGCGGAGTTGGTGCCGAGATCGACGCGGGCGCCATTGGGCGGGAAGATGATGGCCGGTGCCGGCTCGGTGGCGGTCGCCTGCACCAGACCGTCGGCGCCGGCGCCGAAGCGGGCGAGCGTCACGGGCAATTCGTCGCGCCTGAGGTTGAAGACGCCCGGCGGCCGGCCGGGCAGCGGCACGCTGGCAAGCCCGGAACGGACGAAGCCTTCGAACAGGATGGGTGCGGCCGAGACATAGCCCGACAGGCCGGGGACAGGGCTCGCATCGGCGCGGCCGACCCATACGCCCAGCACGTAGCGGCCGTCGAAGCCGACGGACCACGCATCGCGATAGCCGTAGGAAGTGCCCGTCTTGTAAGCAATGCCGCGCTGCATGGCGCCTTCCGGCGGCTTCACGCCGGACAGGATGTCGTTGATCTGCCAGGCCGCCTGGTCGTCGAGGATGGTGGCGGTGGTGCGCTGGGCATTGGCCGGCTCGGTGCCGTCATGCAGCGTGTGCATCTTCCCGCCATTGGCGAGGCCCGTATAGAGCTGCACCAGGTCGCGCAAGGTCACGCCGACGCCGCCAAGCCCGATCGCCAGGCCGGGCGCTTCGTTGGGCGGCAGGATCGGGTTGACGCCGGCCTGGCGGAAGCGTGCCGTCAGCCGCGCCGGACCGACCGCGTCGAGCACGCGGATCGCGGGCACGTTGAGCGATAATTGCAGCGCCTGGCGGATCGAGACATCGCCCTGGTAGCCCATGTCGAAATTCTTCGGGCGGTAGCCGCCGAAATCGGCCGGGCTGTCTTCGATGATCATCTCCTGCGCCACCAGCCCCTGCTCGAAGGCGAGCCCGTAGATGAAGGGCTTGAGCGTCGAACCTGGGGAGCGCACCACCCTCGTCATGTCGATCCAGCCGGAGCGGCTGGCGTCGAAGAAATCGGCCGAGCCGACTTCGCCGAGAATGTCGCCGGTGCGGGCGTCAGCCATCACCATGGCGACGGAAAGTTTCGGGCCGAGCTTCCTGGCGGCATCCCTTGCGACCTGTTCCAGCCCCTGCTGCACACTCCGGCGGATGGTGAGCTGCAGCGGCTTTCCGGGCACGGCCTTGGGCAGCATGGCATAGGATGCATGCGCGGCCAGCGCCGGCAGTTTTCTGCGCAGGCCCGAGACGTCGTCCAGCGCGGCGCGCTGCGCTTCGTGTTCGCCGAGCAGGCCGGCCGAGACCATGCGGGTCAGTACCCTGTCGCGCGCGGCGTGGGCGATGCCGAGGTTGCGGTCGGGCCGGCGCCTTTCCGGCAGTTGCGGCAGTGCCACGAGGAGGGCGGCTTCCGAGACGGTCAGCCGCTTCGGCTCCTTGCCGAAATAGGCAAGCGAGGCGGCACGCACGCCTTCGAGGTTGCCGCCATAGGGCGCCAACGTCAGATAGCGTTCGAGGATTTCCTGCTTGGAGAGCCGCCGCTCGATCTGGATGGCGCGCAAGATCTGCTTGAGCTTGGAGCCGAGGCTGCGGCTGTCGCGCGGCTCGATCAGCCGGGCAAGCTGCATCGACAAGGTCGAGCCGCCCGACACGATATGACCGCTGGTGACGAGCTGGCCGGCGGCGCGGCAAAGCGCCAAAACGTCGACGCCGCGGTGATCCCAGAAGCGCTTGTCTTCATAGGTGACCAGCATGTCGACGAATTGCTTGTCGATCTGGTCGAGGCGGGTTTCGAGCCGCCAGTAGCCGTCGGGCGTGGCGAAGGCGCGCAGCAGCTGGCCGTCGCGATCCTGCACCTCGGTGGAGACGGTCAGCCTTGCCGGCAGTGGCGGCGGGAAGGCCCGGTCGAGTTCCCAGAGCGCGGCGACCGAAAGTGCCGCCAAGCCGGTGAGCGAAATCCCGGCCATGGCTGTTCGACGCACAAACTTCTTGGAGAGCATGGCGCTGCCCCTCATCCGCCTGTCGGCACCTTCTCCCCGTATAGGGACGGGGAGAAGGGAGATACCGGCGACCTTTTCATCGCTACTCGCCCTTCACCTCCATGACGCCGGTGGCGGTGCGGGCCGAATATTGCGGCCGGTACATGTCCTCCACCGTCGCCGCCGGATGTGCGTAGGTGCCCGGCGTCACGGCGCGCACGACATAGGCCAGCGTGATGTTGCGGTCGCCATCGCCTTCGTTGGGGTTGAAGGCGGCGACGAAGCGGTCGTCGCGGAACTCCAGATGCGCGGCGTCGGTCTGCGCCAGCCAGGAGAAGTTCGACAGTTGCGCGCTGGAAACCAGGCTCGGATTGTCGATCTCGAAGCCGGCCGGCAGCAGGTCGGTGATCAGGAGCCGCGACGGCCATTTGTTCTGCTCGTAGATCTTGAGCACGACCACATAGCGCTCGTTCTGCTTGGCTTCGGTGACGTTAGCCTCGGTACCGTCGAGTTTGTAGTAGGTGCGATCGATGGTGAAGCCGTCGCCGCCGGCAGGCAGCGGGTCGACCGGCGCGGCCACTGCCGTGACCACCGCTTGCAGCGGCGTCGCGCCGGTGTTGGCGATGGTGAGCGGGCTGTCGACAAGATTGCTGCCGGCGACCTGGTCGGAATAGCCGCCCGAATGCGGCGCGCCGTTGACGGAGAGCGTGATGGAATCATTGCCTTCCTTCAGCGCCCGCGCGGCAAGCAGCATCCAGGATTCATCCTGCGTGCTCGTCCAGCGGGCATCGGCGCGCGCCACGCCCACCAGCTTTATCAGCTGCGGCATGATGCTGGGCACTGGCTTCGATTCCGCTGCCAGCGCCAGCATCGCCGCGCCGTCACGCAGCCGCGAACCATAGTCCGAGCGGTACCAGTCGTAGTCGGTTTCCGACTGCGCCAGCCTCAGCGCCGTCTGGAAGGTCGATTCTGAACGCTGCGTGTCGCCATAGAGCGCCAGGCTCGCCGCCAACTGGGCGACCGCCATCGGGCTGGAGAAGGCTTCGAGTTGGGTGTCCGCGTAGTAGCGCAGGTCGCCGATCGAGGCCTTCTTGTTGCGGGCAAGCACATAGAGCGCATAGGCGATCTCGCTGCCGCGATCCTGGACGCTCTGGTCGTAGCCCAGCGAGTTCTGCAGGTTGTTCAGCGCCTGGTTCATGGCAAGCGCCGGCACATCATACTTCTCCTCGCGCGCCCGGGTCAGGAACTCGGTGACATAGGCATCGAGCCACAGATCGCCGGAGCCCGGTCCCCAGAGGCCGAAGCTACCGCTTGCGGCCTGGTAGGACAGCACTTTGTAGATAGCGTCCTGGATGCGTTGATGCAGGTCCGGGTCGCTCTCCATGCCGATGCTCTTGGCCATGTCGTTGACATAGAGCAGCGGCATGGCGCGGCTGGTGGTCTGCTCGGCGCAGCCATAGGGGTAGCGGTCGAGCGACATCAAAAGCGATGGCACGTCGAGCGCGGAGGACTGCGAAACGCCGACGCTGACCGAAGCACCGTCGAGCACGCTTGCCGCCAGCAGTTCCTTGTCGACCCGCAACGAGCCGCCATTGGGCTTCAGGTCGACAACCATGCGGTTGGTGACCGGAAGCTGCGCAGGGCGCACCGGCAGATAGAGCGTCTGCTCGACCTGGGTGCCGTCGGCATGCGCGAGCTTGACGGTGACGGAAGCATCGCCCGCGGTCTTGGCGACCAGCGGGAAGGTGAGCGACTGGCGCTTGCCCTGGGCGAGCGTCAGCTTCTCGGGCAGGGGCTTGTCGCCGGTCGAAAGATCGCCGGTCGTGGTGACCGAGAGCGCGTAGTCGCCGGCCGGGCCATCGGTGTCGGCGATGTCGAGGCGCATGGTCGCGGCGTCTCCCGGCGCCAGGAAGCGCGGCAGGCCGGCAGTGATCACCACCGGATCGCGCACGATGACGTCGGTTTGGGCATGGCCGACCGCATCCTTGGTCCAGGCGACCGCCATCACGCGCACGGTGCCGTTGAACTGCGGGATGTCGAAATCGATCCGCGCCTTGCCGTTGGAGTCGAGCTCGACCGGGCCGGAGAAGAAGGCGACCAGCTTTTCGGTCGGCGGGCTGCCTTGCGCCTGCATGTTCGCCCCGTCACCGCCGGTGCGTATCTTGCCCATGGTGCCGAGCGAGCCGTCGATCAGGCGTCCGTAGAGGTCGCGGATCTCGAGCCCCAGCATGCGCTGGCCGAATAACCAGTCCTCGGGATCGGGCGCCTTGTAGTTGGTGAGGTTGAGAATGCCGACATCGACGGCAGCCACCATCACATAGGCGTTGGTGCCGGCCTGAGCGCCGTTGACCGCGACGGGGATCGACAACTGCTGGCGCGGCACGGTCTTTTCGGGCGGGGTGAGCGCGACCGCCAGCTTCTTCGAGCCCGGATCGACCGCCAGCCATTTGACGCCGATGGCGCGGGCCGGCATGCGCGATTCCTGCGCGTCGCCGGGCCGGAACAGGGTTGCCGTGACATAGGCGCCGGCGCCCCAGTCGTCCCCGATGGGGATGTCGACGGTGCTGCCGCCGGCCGGCACCGAAGCGGTGACTGTCTTCAACAGCTTTTCGGCGCCGATGGTCACAAGCAGTTCGCCGGCAAAATGCGGCGACACCTTCAGCTTGGCGACTTCGCCTGCGGCGTAGCTGTCCTTATCCAGCGCGATCTCCAGACCGTCGGGCGTTTCGGTGGTGGTGGACGCGACATACCAGCCGGCATCGAACTCATAGCTGGTCGCCGGACCGTCGGGATCGGCGGTCTCGACCTCGAGCCGGTAGCGGCCCCAGTCGACGGGCAGCGACACGGTCGCCTCACCATCGGCCTTCAGGTCGACCGCGCCATTGGCGACGGCCTTGGTGAGGTTCACCGCCTCGTAGTTCCAGGAATTGTTGGAACGATACCATTGATAATTGCGCTCGACCTTGACGAGCGACCATTGGGCGCCCTTCAGGTCCTCGCGCTTGCCGTTCGGGTCGACGGCGATGATGCTGAACTTGGCGGTGCCGCCTTGCGGCACCTCATCGCCCTCGAAATCCGGCCGGATGCCGATGACGTCGCGCTGCGGGCGAACGCCGATGTCGAGCGAGCGCTCGACGGCGCGGCCGCCGGCTTCGCGCATGCGCACCGTGACCTTGGCGTTGACCAGCTTGGTGGTCGACGGCAACTGGTCGATGGTGATCGGGAAGATCGCTTTGCCGTCGTCGCCGACGACGGGAAGGTTGGCGAGGGGCGTCACGGTCGGCTCGCTAGACTGCTCGTCGGCAAGGCCGAAGGTGAAATCCTTGAAGCTGTCCCAGCTGCTCGTGGTCGATAGCGTCATCTCGCCTTCGAGCGCCAGGCCCGCGGCCGGCGCGCCATAGAGGAAGCGGCCGTCCACCGTGGCGTTGGCCGTCTCACCCTGCGCGATCTCCTTCTTGTCGGCGGTGAGATCGAATTCGATGCGATCCGGCACGAAGTCCTCGACCAGGAACATCTGGCTGGCGACCGGCGACTGCTTGGGATCGGTGTAGATCGACACGGTCCAGGTGCCGCGCATGGCGTTGGCCTCGAGCGGGAGATCGACGGCATGGCCGCCGGCGGACTCGCCATTGCTGACGATCCGGCGGTTCTCGACGCCGTCGGGACGGGTGAAGATGAAGGTCAGCGGCAGGTTCTCGACCGCTTTTGCCGCGCCGTCACGGGCCAGGGCGGCGACATGCACGTCCTCGCCGGCGCGGTAGATGCCGCGCTCCGTCCATGCATAGACGTCGAGCGCGCCCGGCGAGGCGCGTCCCGCGACGCCGCGATCCGACAGGTCGAAGCCGGCCTTGCCCATGTCGAGGAAGACGAAGTCGTTGTCGCCTTGCTTCGCCATCAGCACGGCCGGCACCATGCCGTTTTCGCCGCGGGTGAGGCCCGGATTGAAGACGGCGTGGCCCTCGGCATCGGTCGTCGCGGTGCCGAGGATCTCGTTGTTCTTGGCAAGCAGCGTCAGTTCGGCGCCGGAAATCGGCTTGGCCGAGCCCAGCGAACGGGCAAAGACGTTGAGGCCGTCCTGGCCGGTATAGGTGGAAAGGCCGATGTCGGAGACCACGAACCACTGCGTGGCGCGTGAACCATAGTCGTCGCTCTTGTCGTCGACAGGTTGCGCGGTCAGCACATAGACGCCTGGCTTGCGCTGCGGGACCGCCTCATCCACCGGGAACGAAGTGGTAACCTCCTTATTGAGATCATTGGCGATGTCGAGTGTGCCCGACCAGACGGGGGCGCCCATCTGGTCGGAAATCGTGGAGATGTCATAGCCATCGAGCTGATGCAGGAACTGATAGCCGGACAGAAGCTGCGCCAGCGAACGGTCGCCGATGCGGTAGAGCGTCATCTTGGCGGCATTCATGTTGACGGTGATGACCGGAATGCCGCGGCGGGCGCCGGCCGGCAGCACGAAGCTGTCGCCGGTGAAGCGGGCGGACGGGGCACGGTCCTGGACATAGATCGACAGCACGACAGGCGCGGCGATCGTTTCGCCGATCGCCGCCGGCAGGCCGGCGCGGAAGGTCACGTCATAATGCTGGCCGTGCTCCAGGCCCTCGACGCAGATCTGCTTGTCCTTGGCCTCGACGGCCTTGGGCGCGGCGTTGTCGACGGTCACGAACTGCGAATAGTCGACTCCGGTCTTGACCAGGTCCTCGGAGAACTGGGCGCAGATGCGCGGCGAGGAGGAATCGGCATCGACGGTGTGCTCGACGACGCGGAAACCCTTGCGCGCCTTGAGGTCGGCATAGTCGGCCTGGACGGCCGGCGAGTTCACCAGCGCAAGGCTCGCCTCATAGGCCTGCAGCGACGGCCGGTAGAGATCGCGCTTGTCGAGGCCGGCGGCAAGCAGCGCCAGCGCCTCGGCGCGGGTCTTTGTCGTGCGCACCAGCTTGTAGGCGTTGAAGGCCGCCGAGGTGGCGTTCATCGGGAACGTCGCGGGTTCGGTGGTGTTCGACGCCGGCTCCACGGCGAGTATCTCGCGCGCCAGCGCCAGCCACAGCGCGCCGTCGTCGGGCAGGACCGAGACAGCGGCCTGGTATTTCTGCATGGCAAGGCGATGGTCGCCGGTAAGCGAGGCCTGCTCGGCCGCGGCCTGCAGCGCGGCAAGCCCCTCGGTCGGCTTGTCATAGGCCGGATCGGTCAGCTTGTTGCGGAACTGCTGGGCCTGGTCGGCCATCCAGTTCGGGAAAAAGGCCAGTGCCGGCGGGGCGCCGATATCAGGGTCGCCGTCGACATTCGCGACCTTGCCGGCGACGGCGCCGGTGAAGGATTTCAACTGGTTATAGTCGGATTTGAGAAAACACCATTTGGCCTTGGTGTTATAGGTGAAGGCGCGGCAGGCCGGGTCGCCGAGGCAGGTGGTCTTGCATTGGTCGAGGCTGACATTCTGCTCCGACCGGAGGTCGAAACCGAAATAGTCGGAATTGTCGGTCGTCACGATTCGCCGGGCTTCGGCCGCAAGCGCCGCCCCGCCCAGGGCGAAAAAGATGAGAAGAAGGAAAGAGAGACCACGAGCCGCGCGCATTGCCATACCACCCTCCAGACATCGCCAGCGTCCGGGCATGATCAAGCTTCGTGCAGGCTTGTCAACGCCGGAGCGCCGCAGGTTTATCACCCGCGAACGGTTTCCATGCCGGCCAAAGGCCGGTATTTCGACAGAACCTCTGTGAGACGGATCACACTTTCTTGCGGAATCGCAAAAGGTGTGAATTCCAAGCCCGGTCTATTTCAGACAATTGGATTGTGGCCCCTTTACGAACGTTGCGGAACTTCATTCCAATTTTAGTTTTGTCGACTAGGTTGTCTTAATGCCGGCGCTTGAAACGCAGATGTCAGGAGGGTTCGCGCCAGGGCGCGGGCTTCCGCGCGCCCTGCTTTTCGCGCTCGTCTGCGCGACCGCACTGGCCGGAGAGGTGAGGCAGGCGGCGGCTTTCGAGATCTTCGGCATCAAGCTTTGGGGCTCGTCCAAGGACGAGGATGCCGACGTCGTCGATCCGCTGCGCTATTCGGTGACGATCAATGCGCCTGACGCCGACAAGGATCTGGTCAAGAGGCTCGAAAATGCCTCGGCGCTGAAGAATGACGAGGACCATCCGGTGTCGGGATCGCTCGGCCTGATGGCCAAGGCGCGTGGCGACCGCGAACAACTGGTCGCCGCCCTCTACGCCGATGCCCGCTACGAGGGCGTGGTCAGCATCACGATCGAGGGAAAGTCGATCGACGAATTGCCGCCGGATGCCGAATTCAAGGGGCCGCAGCCCGTTCCGGTGGTCATTACGGTTGCTCCCGGGGCGAAGTTCACGCTTGGCAACATCCGGCTGAAGGGCGATGCGGCGGGATTGGCGGCGGCCGATTTCGGCCTGATCGCCGGCGGCGATGCCGGCTCCGGCGCGGTGCTCAAGGCCGAAGCGCTGATCGTGCGGGCGCTGAAGGAAGAGGGCAGGCCGCTCGCCAAGGTGACGGATCGCGAGATCGTCGCCGAGCATGCCAGCTCGACGCTGGACGTGACGCTGACGGTGGCCGCCGGCCCGGTCGCCGGTTATGGCGACACGACGGTCGAGGGCACGGAAAAGGTCGATCGCGACTTCACCGAATATATGACCGGGCTGAAGCGGGGCCAGCAATATTCGCCGCAGGAAATCGACGACGCCCGCGACCGGCTGCTCGGCCTCGAGGTCTTCAACAGCGTGACCATCAAGGAAGCCGACAGCCTCGACGCCAACGGCAACATCCCGATCGGGGTCCAGGTCAGCGAGCGCAAGCCGCGCTTCTTTGGCGTCGGCGGCACCTTCTCGAACACGGAGGGCCTGGGGCTGGAAGGTTATTGGGGACACCGCAACCTGTTCGGCCAGGCCGAGAAGCTGCGCATCGACGGATCCATCAGCGGCATCGGCAGCAACAGCCTTTCCGCCCTCAACTACAATGCCGGCGTCATGTTCGAGAAGCCGGGCGTGCTCGGGCCGACATCGAAATTCTTCACCGGCGTAAAGACGGTGTTCGAACACCCCGACGCCTACGACCATTTCTCGGTCAAGGGCGACGTGGGCGTTTCCTACGACCTCGACAAGCAGCAGCGGGTGTCGGCCGAATTCGACCTCGATTATTCGCGGATCACCGACGCTTTCGGCAAGCACACCTACCTGATCGCCAGCGTGCCGCTGCAATATGTCTATGACAGCCGCGACAACAAGCTGAACCCGACCAGGGGGCTCCGCTTCCTCGCCTATGCCGAGCCGAGCTACGACATATTGAACGGCGCGACCTTCCTGAAGCTGAAGGGCGAGGGCTACACCTATCAGTCGCTCGACACGGCAAGCCGGTTCGTGCTCGCCGAACGCGCGACGCTGGGCTCGATCGTCGGCACCGGCCTGCAGAACGTGCCGGCCGACCGGCGCTTCTATTCCGGCGGCGGCGGCTCGGTGCGCGGCTATTCCTACCAGGGCATCGGCCCCAAGGATATTGACGGCCAGCCGATCGGCGGCCTCTCCTTCTTCGAAACCTCCGTCGAGATGCGCATCGGCGTCACCGACACGATCGGCATCGTGCCGTTCGTCGACGCCGGCACGGTCTCGACCAAATCCTTCCCCGATTTCTCGGATGTGAAGGCCGGCGCCGGCGTCGGCCTGCGCTACATCACGCCGTTCGGTCCGCTGCGCATTGACGCGGCCGTGCCGCTCAACCGCGATCCGGGCGATCCGCATTTCGGCATCTATGCCGGCATCGGCCAGGCGTTCTGACGATGAAGATTTTCTGGCGCATCCTCCGCATTTGCCTCTACGCGCTGCTTATCCTGCTGGTGGTGGCGGTCGGCGCGGTTGTCGTCTTGACCGGCACCGAAGGTGGCCGCCAGAACCTCGCCAGCCTGATTTCGAAGATGGCTTCGAACGAGGATCGCAAGATCACGGTCGCCGGCATCGAAGGCATCTGGTCGGGCGCGCTCAGGGTAGACCACATCGTGCTGGAAGACCGCGCCGGCCCCTGGATGGTGGCGCGCAAGGTGGCGCTCGACTGGTCGCCGACGGCTCTGCTCTCCCGGAATTTCAATGCCGACCGCTTCGCCGCCGAGCGCATCGAACTGGCGCGGCTGCCCCAGCCGAGCCAGCAGCCGTCGCAGGGCGGCTCTTCCAGCCTGCCGGTATCGATCGACCTGAAGCAGATCGACCTGCCGGAGATCGCGCTGGGACAGGAGCTTGCCGGCAGCGGCATTGCCGAGCTGGCCGCCAAGGGCTCGCTCAGGGCCGATCCGTCACCGCTGGCGATCCAAAGCGTGCTCAACGTCAGCCGCCATGACGGCAAGCAAGGCAATGTCGACGCCAAGATCCACTTTGCGCCAGCCGACAACAGGCTCGACCTCGATCTCAAGGCGTCGGAGCCGGCCGGCGGCATCATCGCCAATTTGCTCAAGCTGCCGGATGCGCCGCCCGTCAACATCGTCGTTTCCGGCGGCGGACCTTTGGCCAACTGGAGCGGCGTCGGCACCTTCATGGTAGACGGCCGGATCGTCAGCCAGCTGACCGGCCGGCACCAGCTCACCGATAGGGGCCACCGTATCGAGGCCAAGGGCGACGGCGAGTTCGAGAGCTTCCTGCCGGAGAAGATAAAGGCGCTGTTTGCCGGCAAGACGAGCTTCGACCTCGCTGGAACCGCGACCGCATCTGGCGGGGTCGAGATCGAGCAGGCCAGCATAGAGAGCGACTCCGTGCACGGCGCAGCGACCGGCAATGTCGATCCGAAGGGCGCCAGCGACCTGGTGGTGGAGCTCTCCGCCAAGGACAAGCCGGTAACCGTCGATGTCGGCAACAGCGCGGTTCCGATCCTGGTCGCGGTCGAAAAGGCCACCGTGCGCGCTTTCGGCGACGGCAAGGCGCCGATGGTCGATATCGGCACGTCCCTTACCTCGATCGCCGTCGGCGGCACGCAGCTCAACAACATTACGGGCGAGGTCCATTCCGATGGCTTCGACGTCGAGACCCTCAGTGGCCCGGTCGCCATCAAGCTCGCGGCCGCCGGTCTTAAGACCGATGTGGCGACGTTGGCCCCGCTTGTGACCGGCAAGCTCGCGGCGGATCTTTCCGGCACTATCAGCCGCCAAAACGTCACTATCGACAAGGGCACCTTGCGCAGCGATGCGCTCAATGGCGGGCTGACGGCAAATGTGGCGCTGGCCGACCTGTCGATGACGCTCAAGATGAATGCCGACGCAATCTCAAAGGCATTGCCGCCGCAGATCAGCTCGCTGCTTGGCGAGCGGGTGAAATTCTCGGCCACCGCCACGCGCGATCCGCAAGGCGCGTTCGCCGCCAACTCGCTGGAGATCAGCTCCGGCACGCTCAGCGCCAGCGGCACCGGCAGCATGCAAGGAACGGACATCCAGGCCAGCGTCAAGGGCACCTTGGGCGACGTCTCGCCGCTGTCGCCGCTCGCCGGAACGCCGCTCGCGGGTGGGGTCAATTTCGCGCTGACGACTACCGGTCCGCGCTGGGCGCCAGATTTCTCCGTTTCAGCCGACAGCCCCAGCCTGACGGCGGCCGGTCGCACGGTGAAGGACGTCAAGCTCTCAGCCAAGGGTAAGGCCGATGTCGCCAATCCGACGGCAGACATCTCGCTGACCGGCAATGCCGAGGGGCAGGCGCTCGACATCGCAGCTTCGCTGGTGACCGCCGACGGCAAGCGCTCGATCAGGGGGCTCAGCCTGGCGCTCGGCGACAACAAGGTGTCGGGCGATCTCGTGCTCGATGACAAGTTCCTGCCGCTCGGCACGCTGACGCTTGCCGTGCCCGACATCGGACCGCTTGCAGCGCTCGGCAACCAGAGCGCCACCGGCGACATCAACGGCACGATCGCCTTTGCCAAGGAGGGCGAGGCGCCGACCGTCACCATCAACGCGGCCAGCACGTCGATCGCGCGCGGCGATCTGGCGGCGAAAGCCATCACCATCAACGCGCTGATCGCCAACTACCTGAAAGGGCCGGCGATCTCGGGCACGATCAAGGCCGACAGTGTCACCTCCGGCAGCACGGTCATCAGCGGCATCGGCATCGATTTGAAACGCGACGGCGACTGGACGAATTTTGCCGGCGGCGCCACGGCGTCCGGCATTCCGGCCACCGCGACCGGCCGCGTGAAGATCGCCGGCGGCACGACAAGCGTGGAGATCACGTCCGGCGAGGCGACTGTGCGCGGCATCAAGGCGGCCATCGCCGAGCCCTCCAGCCTGTCCATCGCCAACGGCGTGGCCGCAATCGAGAAGCTTGCGCTCAATCTCGGCGGCGGCTCGGCAACCGTTTCCGGCAGTGCCGGCCAGACCCTGGACCTCACGGCAAACCTGGCCAACCTCCCGGTGGCGCTCGCCAACGATTTCGTGCCCGGCCTCGACGGGGCGGGAACGGTGGAAGGCACGGCACATGTCACGGGTCCGTCGTCCAACCCCGACGTGCAGTTCAATGCCAAGGTGGCGAGAGCCCAGACCAGCCAGACCCGGCAGGCGGGTCTCGGGCCGCTGGATCTGGATGCTGCCGGCAGCTACACGCTGGCGGGCGGCGTCGCCCTGGACCATGCCACGCTGTCGGGCGATGGGATTTCCGGCAAGGCCGCCGGCACCCTCAATCCCAATGGCGCCAGCGACTTCTCCCTCGACCTCACATCATCGGGGGCCAGCCTGCCGTTGACGATCGGCAGCCCCGAAAGCCCGGTCAAGATCGCGGTCCAGTCCCTGTCGGCGAAGATGGCGGGCGAGAGCACGCAAGCGCGGCTCGACGTGTCCGCAATCCTGCCTTCCATTGCCGCCAGCCAGGCGAAGGTGGACGGTCTCACCCTGGTGCTGCATTCGGATGCCTTCGACATTGAGGGGCGGTCTGGTCAGGTTTCCGGCACGGTGTCGGTGGACAGGATCGGTCTCGACAACCCGATGCTGGCGCCGCTGATCGCCGGCAAGGTCACGGCGAAGGTCAACGGCCGCCTCGCAGCCGATGCTGTCGCCGTCAACAGCGGCTCCTTGACGAGCGATGCTCTCAACAGCCAGGTCGCCGGCCGGATATCGCTGGGCGACGGCGCCGTCGACCTCAATATGAAGGCCGATGTCGCTTCGCCCGCCTTGCCGGCAGCGGTGCGCGGCATGCTTGGCGAGCGCGCCGAGTTGAGCGCCGCGCTGAAGCGCGATGCCAAGGGCGATATCACTATCGACGGCCTGAGGCTGAATTCGGGAGCGCTTAGCGCCGACGGGCAGGCGAGCCTTGCCGACAGCAAGCTGGCCGCCGACATCAGGGGGGCACTGAGCGACGTTTCAGGGCTCTCGAAGGACGCCAAGGGCGCCGTCGCCTTTGCGCTCAACGCACAGGGCCCGGTCACCGCGCCCGACCTGTCGATGACGGTGGAGAGCGACCGGCTTTCGGTGGCAGCACGCGAGATCACCGGGCTGAAGCTCACGGCCAGCGGCAAGGCCGATGCCGCCAATCCGGCGGCCAATGTGCAGCTCACCGGCAACGTCGCCGGGCAGAATTTGCAGGGCAGCGCGGTGCTCGCCACGACCAATGGCAGCCGCGCGATCAACGGGCTTCTGCTGTCGCTCGGCCCGAACAAGATTTCCGGCGATCTCGCGCTCGACGACGCCTTCGTGCCGGCCGGCACGATTTCGCTCGACCTCCCCGATATCGGGCCGCTGGCTGCGCTGGCCCTAGAAAAGGCCGAGGGCAATGTGCGCGGCACCATCGCCTTCACCAAGGCGGCCAACGGGCCGAATGTCACGATCAAGGCGAACACCTCGCAGATCAAGCGCGGCGATCTTTCCGCCAGGAATGTCGCCATCGACGCGCAGATCGCGAACTATATGGCAGCGCCGGTCATCGCCGGCACGGTGCGCGCCGAGAGCGTGACGTCCGGCGGCACCGCCATCACGGGCATCGATGTCGATCTCAAGCGCGACGGCGACTGGACCGGTTTTTCGGGCGGGGCAACCGTCAAGAACGTCCCGGCAAAAGCCGCCGGCCGGGTGAAGGTCGCCAACGGCACGACGACCGTCGAGCTCGCGTCCGGCCAGGCGACCGTGCAGGGCATCAAGGCCGCGATCGCGCAGGCCTCGACGATCACTATCGCCAACGGTGTGACGACGCTCGACCGGCTGGTGCTCAATCTCGGCGGCGGCACGGCGACGGTGACGGGCAAGGCCTCGCAGGCGCTCGACATCAACGCCAATCTGGCCAGGGTGCCGATCTCGCTCGCCAACAGCTTCTCGCCGGGTCTCGACGCGGCCGGTTCGATCTCGGGCACGGTCAAGGTCACCGGCCAGCCTTCGATCCCCTCGGTCGCATTCAACATCGACGCTTCAGGCGTGCAGACCTCGCAGACGCGCGGCGCCGGTCTCGGCGGCATGAACGTGTCGTCCTCCGGTACTTTTGCCGGCAACAAGCTCGCCTTCGACGCCAACATCAGCGACGGCGCCGGCCTCGGCCTCAAGGGCGGCGGCACGGTTGCGACAGCAGGCACGCCAACCTTGGCGCTCGACTTCAACGGCAAGGTGCCGTTTGCCTTCCTTGCCGCCAAGCTCGCGGCGCAAGGTCTGGCGCTCAACGGCACCGCCAATGTCGATGTGCAGGTGCGTGGTCCTGCATCCGCGCCAGTGATCAGCGGCAAAGTCACGACATCCGGCTCGCGCCTTATCGATGCCCGCTCCGGCCTCGCGGTCAACGATGTCGCCGCCGACGTCTCGATCGGGAATGGCGTCGCCAGGATCAACCGGCTCACCGGCACGCTTTCGACAAAAGGCAATCTTTCGGCCAGCGGCACGGTTGGCATCACGCCGGCGCAAGGCTTCCCGGCCGACCTGTCGATCAAGCTCACCGATGGCCGCTACACCGACGGCCGGGTGGTGACCGCCAATCTCGGTGGCGACCTGACGATCAAGGGGCCGCTCGTCTCGGCGCCGGTGATCGCCGGCACGGTCAACCTGGCGAGGACGGTCATCACCGTCCCGGAAAAGCTGCCGGGGTCGCTTTCGGCGCTGGACGTGAAACACAAGAACGCGCCTGCGTCCGTGCGGGCGCAGGACAAGGCGCTGCGTCCGGCGACTTCCAGCAGCAGCAGCAAGAGCGGCAGCGGCCTGACGCTCGACGTGACGGTGAACGCGCCGAACCAGATCTTCATACAGGGCAGAGGTGTCGACGCCGAGCTCGGCGGATCGCTGAAGCTGACGGGCCCGGCCTCGTCGCCGCAGGCGGTCGGCACCTTCACCTTGCAGCGCGGACGGCTGATCATCCTTTCCAAACGGCTGACCTTCACCGAGGGCACGATCGGGTTCCAGGGCTCGCTGGTTCCCTATCTCAACATGACGGCGACCACGACGACGAGCAGCGCCACGGTCACGATCGTCGTGTCGGGCGAGGCGACCGATCCGAAGTTCACCTTCTCCTCCGTGCCGGCGCTGCCCCAGGACGAGGTGCTGGCGCAGCTCATCTTCGGTCAATCCATGTCGAAACTGTCGCCGCTGCAGATCGCGCAGCTTGCAAGCGCCGCCGCGCAACTGGCCGGCGTCGGCGGTTCGACCTCGCTGCTTGAGAACCTGCAAAGCGCCATCGGCGTGGACGATCTCGACGTGACGACGGACGAGAAGGGCGGCACCGCGGTTTCGGCCGGCAAGTATCTCAACGACCGCACCTATGTGACCATACAGAAGGGCGACAAGCCGGGTTCCGGCAAAGCCACGATCGACCTTAATGTCGGCCGTGGCGTCAAGCTGCGCGGCGAGGCCAACGATGCCGGCGAAGCCAAAGGCGGCGTCTTTTACGAACGCGAATACTGAGGTCGCGCGGGCGTTTCTCCGCTTGCCCAACAGGCTGTCGGGCGCGGGCGCGGGGGCCTTATCCGCATAAAATGTACTGATTTAATCGTCCGCGACGATTTTTTGGGAAATCCGCGCCGCGATAACAAATTTGCGTCAAGACTGTCGCTATCGCGCGAACCGGGTTGCAACCAAAGATGCACATTCCTTGGCCTGTTCCTACTCCACACCGTCTTTTGACAACGCGGTCTGGATGCGGAATGTTAAAAGGCGGAAAGCCAACAATGGGAGTAAGTCATGGCAATCTATAAAAGCAATGGTGATCGCGTTCCGGATCACATCCTGAAAATGGCCGAAGACGCCAAGTCGGGCAATGTGGACCGTCGCGAATTCCTGGCCTTGGCCAGTGTCTTCGGCGCATCGACGGCGATGGCCTATGGCATGCTCGGCCTTGCCGCGCCGACCCCGGCCCGGGCCGAGGACGTGCAGGGCAAGAAGGGCGGGGTGATCAAGGTCGCTATGTCGGTCAAGGATCCGAAGGATCCGCGCACCGCCGACTGGTCGGAAATCTCCAACGCGGAGCGCCAGGCGCTCGAGCCGCTGGTGAAGTACACGAAGGAGTACACCTTCGCGCCCTACCTGCTGGAAAGCTGGGACATCAATGACGACGCCACCGAATACACGCTGCATGTGCGGCCGGGCGTCGAATGGAACAATGGCGACAAGTTCACCGCCGACGACGTGATCTACAACTTCACCCGCTGGGCGGACAAGGGCGCGGAAGGCAACTCGATGCCTGGCCGCCTCGGCAGCCTGGTCGACGAGAAGACCAAGAAGCTGCGCGAAGGGTCCGTCGTCAAGGTCGACGACATGACCGTCAAGCTCAAGCTGACCAAGCCCGACATCGCCATCATTCCGAACCTGACCGACTATCCGGCGCTGGTCGTGCACAAGACCTTTGACGAGAAGGGCGCCAACTTCAAGAACTGCCCGATCGGCACCGGTCCGTTCGAGCTGGTCTCCTACGACGTCGGCCAGAAGGTGGTCTACAAGCGCCGCACGACCGGCAAGTGGTGGCAGGGCGAGGCCTTCCTCGACGGCGTCGAGTTCATCGACTACGGCACCGATCCGGCCGCGACCGTCTCGGCTTTCGAATCGGGCGAAGTCCACACCAACCACGAAACAACGGCCGACTACATCAAGATCATCGCCGATGTCGGCGCTCCGGTATCGGAAGTCGTGACGGCCGCCACCGTGGTGTCGCGCTTCAACGTCACCCACAAGCCTTATGACGACCAGAAGGTTCGTCAGGCGATGCTGCTTGCGGTCGACAACGCAACCGTCCTGCAGCTCGGCTACGGCAATGCCGGCACGCCGGCCGAAAACCACCATGTCGCGCCGATCCATCCGGAATATGTCAAGCTGCCGGAGGTCAAGCGCGACATCGCCAAGGCCAAGCAGATGCTGACGGAAGCCGGCGCGATCGATTTCGAGCACGAGCTTATCAGCAACGACGAGGACTATCACAAGAACACCACGGACGCGATCGCGGCGCAGCTGCGCGAGGCCGGCATCAAGGTGAAGCGCACCGTGCTGCCGAGCTCGACCTTCTGGAACGACTGGACGAAGTACCCGTTCTCCGAGACCAACTGGAACATGCGCCCGCTGGGCATCCAGGTGATCGCCATCGCCTACCGCACCGGCGAAGCGTGGAACGAGACGGCCTACACCAATCCGGACTTCGACAAGAAGGTGAACGAGGCGCTCGGCATCGCCGATGCGGAGAAGCGCAAGGTTGTGATGAAGGATATCGAGCAGATCCTGCAGGATTCCGGCATCATCATCCAGCCTTACTGGCGCAAGCTCTACATCAACATCAAGCCCGAGGTGAAGAACCACTCGATGCACCCCACCTACGAGCACGACTTCGGCAAGGTCTGGCTCGACCAGGCGTGATCCATGGCGCGATGAATACGAGGGGCAGCCGCCCCTCGTATTTGCAGCTTCGTTGCCGTTGCATAACCTGCAGCGGCGGCGGGGCGCCATCCGCATTACGAAACAGGGTTGAACGTATCTGACCCCAACCCGGCCGGCAGGGGGGCACACATGTTCTCATTCATCGCCAGACGCATCGGCACGATACTGCTCACGATGCTGTGCCTGACGCTGGTCGTCTTCTTCCTCGTCAATCTCGAGCCCAATCTGAAGAAGCTGGCGATCAGCCAGACCGAGATGCACACGCCCGCCGACCAGCTCGAAAGCTGGCTGGTCAATCACGGATACCGGCAGAACTTCTTCCTGCGTTACGGCCAGTGGCTTGGCGTCCTGCCGAAGCATCCGATCACCGACCCGGCGACCGGCAAGACCACGCAGCGCTTCTCCTTCTGCAACGACCCGACCGAGCCGCAGTTCTCAGGCGTGCTGCAAGGCGATTTCGGCTGCTCGACCAAGTTCAAGACGACCGTCGCGGCGAAGCTCTTCCCGGCGCTCGGCGCCACGGGCTTGCTGATGTTCTGGGTGCTGGCGGTGATGGTGCCGATCTCGCTGCTGATCGGCATCCTGGCCGGCATGCGCGAAGGCTCGCGCACCGACCGCGTGCTGTCGGTCGCCTCGATCGCCTCGACGGCGACGCCCGAATATGTGTCGGGCGTCATCTTCACCGTCATCTTCGCTTCCTGGCTCGGCTGGCTGAACGGCTCGGCGGCGTCAGCCAGCCAAGGCATCACCTTCTACAATTTCACCCTGCCGGTGATCACGCTGGCGATCTACGGCATCGGCTATATCGCGCGCATGACACGCGCCTCGATGGTCGAGGTGATGACGCAGCAATATATCCGCACAGCCCGGCTGAAGGGCCTGTCCTTCAGCAGCGTGGTCATCAAGCACGCATTGCGCAACGCGCTGATCGCGCCCTTCACCGTCATCATGCTGCAGTTCCCGTGGCTGCTCACCGGTGTCGTCATCGTCGAGGTGATGTTCCGCTACCAGGGTTTTGGCTACACCCTGGTCGAAGCCGCCGGCAACAACGACATCGATCTCTTGCTCGGCTGCTCGCTGGTCTCGGTGTTCATCGTGCTGATCACGCAGCTCATTTCCGATGTCGGCTACGCGTTTCTCAATCCGCGTATCAGGGTTCAGTAGGGGCAGGGCCGATGCAAACGGAATATATCAGCGCCTTCGATGTCGTTCTCGGCGTGCTCTGGCGGTTCTGGCCGGTCTGGGTCGCGCTTATCCTGGTGATGGGCGCGAGCTTTGCCTATCGGCGCAAGCTCGGGCTCTACGGCCAGCTCTTCGACAGCGGCGTCGGCATCGCCGGCGTCTTCATCTGCCTGTTCTGGCTGTTCACGGCGATCTTCGCCTCAACCATCTCGCCCTTCGATCCGCTGGCCCAGGTCTCGGTGATGAAGGACACGCTGCCCGGCGCGATCGAGCCGGCGTCGAAGCTCGTCTATTATTTCGGCGGCGACAAGCTTGCGCGCGACGTGTTCTCGCGCATGGTCTATGGCAGCCAGATCGTTTTGATCATCGCGCCGGCCGCCACCGGCTTCGCGCTGATGGTGGGCATCACGCTCGGCCTGCCTGCCGGTTACTATGGCGGCAAGATCGACACCCTCTTGTCCTTCCTCGCCAACCTGGTGCTGGCCTTCCCGGTGATCCTGTTGTTCTATCTCCTGGTGACGCCGGGCATCATGGACACGCCGATCCCCTATGCGATGGCGGGACTGTTCTTCCTGTTCCCGATCATCTTCTTCTGCGTCCTGTTCTGGACCCGCTACAAGAACCGGCCGGACCGGCTCTATATCCTGCTCGGCATCACGCTGGTGGTCGGCGGCTGGATCTATGCGGGCCTGGTCTTCGACAAGGATCCGCTCAAGCTCGTCCACATCGATCCCAACCAGCTCAACATCTTCGTGGCGGTGGTGTTCGCCTCCAGCCCCGGCGTGTTCCGCATCGTGCGCGGGCTGACCATGGACATCAAGACGCGCGACTATGTGGCGGCGGCGCAGACGCGCGGTGAATCGCCCTGGTACATCATGCTGTGGGAGATCCTGCCCAATGCGCGCGGCCCGCTGATCGTCGATGCCTGCCTGCGCATCGGCTACACGACGATCCTGCTCGGAACGCTCGGCTATTTCGGCCTGGGCCTGGCGCCGGAGAGCCCCGACTGGGGCACCGCGATCAAGGACGCCAGCCGGCTGCTGCGTTCCTTCATCCACCCGGCGCTGCCGCCGACGATCGCCCTGATGTCGTTCGTGCTGGGGCTGAACCTCTTGGCGGACTCGCTGCGCGAACAGTCGATGAAGGATTGATAGCGGGGGTTCAGGCCCTAGCTGCTGGAACAATTTAGGATTGGAGCGACCCATGAACGAGGCAGTTCGAAATCCGGCTCAACCCATCATCGAGATCGAGAACCTCTCGATCTCCTTCTTCACCCGCAAGGGCGAGATTCCGGCCGTGATGGATTTTTCCTGCACGGTCATGCCCGGCGAGGCGATGGGCATCGTCGGCGAATCCGGCTGCGGCAAGTCGACCGTGTCGCTCGGCATCATGCGCGACCTCTCCAACATCGGGAAGATCGTCGGCGGCCGGATCAAGTTCCAGGGCAGGGACATGGGCGAGATGTCCGAGGAAGAGCTGCGCGCCATCCGCGGCAACAAGATCGCCATGATCTACCAGGAGCCGATGGCGAGCCTCAATCCGGCGATGAAGATCGGCCAGCAACTGATGGAAGTGCCGCTGATCCACGACAAGGTCTCGAAGGAAGAGGCCTACAACCGGGCCCTGGAGATGGTGCGCGCGGTGAAGTTGCCCGATCCGGAGCGCATGATGCGCTCCTATCCGCACCAGCTTTCCGGCGGCCAGCAGCAGCGCATCGTCATCGCCATGGCGCTGCTGTCCAAGCCGGCGCTGCTTCTGCTCGACGAGCCGACCACCGCGCTCGACGTCACGGTCGAGGCCGGCATCGTCGAGCTGGTCAAGGGGCTCGGCGAGAAGTTCGGCACCTCGATGATCTTCGTGTCGCACAATCTCGGCCTCATCCTGGAGACCTGCGACAAGATCACGGTGATGTATTCCGGCGAGGCGGTCGAGACCGGCAAGATCGAGGACGTGTTCGACCGGATGCGCCATCCCTACACGCAAGGGCTGTTCCGCTCGATCCCGCTGCCCGGCGCCGACAAGAATTCGCGGCCGCTGATCTCCATTCCCGGGCAGTTGCCGCTGCCGCATGAGCGGCCGAAGGGCTGCAATTTCGGGCCGCGCTGCCACCATTTCGTCGAGGGCGTCTGCAACGCGGCGGAAATCCCGATGATCCCGGTCGAGGGCCATGAGGGGCATTTCTCGCGCTGCGTGCGCTTCAACGAGATCGACTGGGAGGCGCTGCCGCCCGGCGCCAAGAAGGTCAACGAAAAGGTCGAGCCCGGCGCGCCGGTGCTGAAGATCCAGGACCTCAAGAAATACTACAAGGTCGGCGGCAGCGAGGTGTTCGGCTCCAGCGAAGGCCGCGTCGTCAAGGCCAACGAGACGATCTCGTTCACCGCGCGTGAATCCGAGACGGTGGCGATCGTCGGCGAGTCCGGCTGCGGAAAGTCGACGCTGGCCAAGGTGCTTCTGGGTCTCGAGACCGCCAGTTCCGGCACGGTGACTTTGGCAAACAAGGAAATCCAGTCGACGGGCATCGAGAACCGCGGCGTCGACACCGTGTCGTCGATCCAGATGGTGTTCCAGAATCCGTTCGACACGCTGAACCCCAGCCACAGCGTCGGCTCGCAGATCATCCGCACGCTGGAGAAGTTCAATGTCGGCAAGACGGTCGCCGAGCGGCGCCAGCGCATGCTGGAGCTGCTCGACCTGGTGAAGCTGCCCAGGGCTTTCGAGACCCGCAAGCCGCGCCAGCTTTCGGGCGGACAGAAGCAGCGCATCGGCGTTGCGCGCGCCTTTGCCGGCGACGCCAAGGTGGTGGTGGCCGACGAGCCGGTCTCGGCGCTCGACGTCTCGGTGCAGGCGGCGGTCACCGAGCTCTTGATGGACATCCAGCGCAAGAACAAGACGACGATGCTGTTCATCAGCCACGATCTGTCGGTGGTGCGCTACATCGCCGACCGCGTCGTCGTCATGTATCTCGGCTATATCGTCGAGCAGGGCACGACCGACCAGATCTTCTCGCCGCCCTACCATCCCTATACCGAGGCGCTGCTCTCCGCGATCCCGATCGCCGACACCAGCGTGGTCAAGAAGCATATCGTGCTGGAAGGCGACATCCCGTCGGCGATGAACCCGCCGACCGGCTGCCCGTTCCAGACGCGATGCGGCTACAAGAAGCTGGTCCCGGACAATCTGTGCGAGACGAAGGTGCCGCCCGTGAAGAATCTCGGCGGCGGCCATACGAGCCTGTGCTGGCTTTCGGACGACGTGCTCGCCAAGATGGAACCGGTCATCAAGTTCGACAAGGAGCACGCGGCACATGAAGGCGTGCCGGATGATGCGCCGCACGGGGAGGGCCCGGGCTTTGCCGGCACGCCGCCGCAGCGTCCCGATGGCAAAAACGCCAGCGCGGAAGCCGATGCGATCGGAGAGGGCGTCGAGGAGAACGACGCGGTGCTCAAAGCCCGTCGCCACGAAGTGCGCGACGAGGATTCGGAAACCGGTGTTCCAAGGCCGAAGGACACGACGAGGCGGCACTAACCCTGGAAGGGCGTTAGTTTCCGCATTGCCGTAGCTGCGCCGCGTAGTCGCGAGCCATCTGGTCGGTGGCGCGCGCGTAGCTTTGCACGCCGGCGTCGCCGCGATTGCCGCGGCCATAGGCTGTCCAGCCGAGATAATAGGCCAGATAGAGATTGTAGGTGTCGTTCCGGGCGACGCCGAAAGTGTCGGCGGTCTTGGAGTGGTACCAGCCGACGAAATCGATGGCGTCGGCAAAGCGTGTCCGGCGTGCCGCCCAGTTGCCGGTCTCGCTTTGATATTGCGACCAGGTGCCGTCGAGCGCCTGCGAGTAGCCGGTAGCGCTCGAGACATGCTTCCACGGGATGAAGCCGAGCAGCTTGGTGCGCGGCGGGCGGGCATTGCTCTTGAAGCCGGATTCCTTGCGCACCGTCGCCATCAGCACGGGAACGGGAATGCCGTATTTCTGCTCGGTCCGCTCGGCGGCGGACTGCCAATTGTCGAACCAGCCGTCATTCTGGTCGAAGACGGCGCAGACATTGTTGATGTGGCTGGGCGCCGTCGCGCAGGCCGAAAGCGCCAGCAGCACGGAGACAGCGACAATTTTACTAAAACTCGACCTACGCATTGGGAGACGAATAGGCCGAAATCATAAAAGGAGTCTTGCTCGCTTCCTTAACGCGGATGTGGCGGCCTGAAAATCGAATATCGATATTACGACCATCTGTGTCGGAATTCTATTCCTTGATTTTGAAAAATGCCGCCTTGGCTAAAATCACGCCGGCAAATGGCGAATTCCTGACAGCTCGCCTGCGATGCCGGCGCTCTGATGCGCGCATGAGCGAACCAAGACGCAAGCGCGGCGCCGAGCGCACCAGCAATCGGGGACCGGCCGCCATCCCGCAACTTCCGCGGCGGCGGGTGGAGAATCCGTATCCGCCGATGGCTCTGCTGTCGGCCGACCAGATCGAGGCCATCCACCAGGCATCGATGCACATATTGGAGAATTTCGGCATCGAGGTGATGAGCGCACGCGCGCTGTCGCTGTTCGAGCGTGCCGGCGCCAAGGTGGACCGGGGCTCGATGAATGTGCGCGTCGATCGCGGCATGGTCGAGGAGGCGCTGAAGTCGACACGCCCGGCCTATACGCTGACGCCCCGAAATCCTGACAACGCCGTCCATCTCGGCGGCGGCACCATCAATTTCACGCTCGTTGCCGGCCCGCCCAATGTGCATGACATGGAGCGCGGCCGCCGCGCCGGCAACCTCGCCGACTATTCGGACCTCGTCCGGCTGGCGCAGCATTTCAACTGCATCCACATGCTCGGCAACCAGGTCTGCGCGCCGATCGAGCTGCCGGCGAACACAAGGCATATGGACACTTATTTCGCCAATCTGACGCTGACCGACAAATGTTTCCACGTCTCGGCGATCGGCCGGGGAAGGGCGCTGGACGGCATCGAGATGATGGCGATCGCGCGCGGTCTGACGCTGGATGAGATGGCGCAGGACCCGGGCATCACCACCATCATTTCGGTCAACTCGCCGCGCCGCTTCGATGAGATGATGGCGGAAGGGCTGATGACCATGGCCGAATACGGCCAGTCGGTGGCGGTGACGCCGTTCACGCTGATGGGCGCGATGAGCCCGGTGACGCTTGCCGGCGCGCTGGCGCAGCAGAATGCCGAAGCGCTGTTCGGCATCGTGCTGACGCAGTTGGTGCGTCCCGGCGCGCCGGTGATGTATGGCGCCTTTACCTCGAATGTCGACATGAAGTCGGGCGCGCCGGCCTTCGGCACGCCGGAGAACACCAAGGCCAACATCGCTTCCGGGCAATTGGCGCGACGTTACAATTTGCCTTACCGCACGACGCCGGGCTCGGCCTCCAATGCCGCCGACGCGCAAGGCGCCTATGAGACGATGATGGCGCTGTGGGGCGCGGTGCTCGGCCACGGCAACCTCGTCTATCATGCCGCCGGCTGGCAGGAAGGCGGGCTGACGGCCTCGTTCGAGAAGCTCGTCATCGATGTCGAGATGATCCAGCACATGATGGAATTCCTGCGGCCGATCGTGGTCGACGAGCCGGAGCTTGCAGTGGAGGCGCTGGGCGCGGTGCCGACCGGCGGCCACTTCTTCGGCGAGCCGCACACGCTGCAGCGCTACGCCACCGCCTTCTACCAGCCGATGCTCTCCAACTGGCAGAATTACGAAGCCTGGCAGGAGGCGGGCGCGCTCGACACGACGGCGCGCGCGACCAGGCTTTGGAAGAAGGCGTTGGAGGAATATGTCGAACCGGCCATGGATCCTGCCATACGCGAGGCGCTCGAAGCCTATATGGCGCGGCGCAAGGAAGCGATCGGGCAAGGCGAGCCGTGAGGGAACAGCTTCCCATCCTGATTCATTTCGATCTCTCAACTCTCTGAACCAACGAGAAAAAATCCATGAAGTCGCATGCAAAGGTCGTGGTCATCGGCGGCGGTGTCGTCGGATGCTCGGTGCTGTTCCATCTTGCACGCCATGGATGGACCGACGTCGTGCTTCTAGAGCGCGATGAACTGACGTCCGGTTCGACCTGGCACGCGGCCGGGGGCATGCACACCATCAATGGCGATCCCAACGTCGCAAAGCTGCAGAAATACACGATCTCGCTCTACAAGGAGATCGAGGAGCTTTCCGGGCAAGCGACCGGCGTGCACCTGACGGGCGGCGTGCTGCTGGCCGCGACCGAGGCACGAATGGACTGGCTGCGCGGCGTGGTGTCCAAGGGCCGCTATCTCGGCATCGATCTCGAGGTGATCTCGGCCAAGGAAGCGGCGGAGTTGATGCCGCTCATCGACCCCAGCCAGTTCGTCGGCGCCGTACGCAACAAGGAGGACGGCCATCTCGACCCGTCGGGCGTGACGCACGCCTATGCCAAGGCCGCGCGGAAACTTGGGGCGGAGGTCGAGCGCTTCACCAAGGTCGAGGACATCGTGCGCCGTCCGGACGGGTTATGGCGCGTCATCACCAACAAGGGCGATATCATCGCCGAGCATGTCGTCAATGCCGGCGGGCTGTGGGCGCGCGAGGTCGGCCGCATGGTTGGGCTGGAGCTGCCGGTGCTCGCCATGGAGCACATGTACTTGATCACCGAGGACATGCCGGAAGTCGCCGACTGGAACAAGAAGACCGGCACCGAGATCATCCACGCGGTCGACTTCGACGGCGAGCTCTATCTGCGCCAGGAACGCGGCGGCATGCTGATGGGTACCTATGAGAAGGCCAACAAGGTGTGGTCGGAGTTCACCACACCTTGGAATTTCGGCCATGAGCTGCTGGAACCGGACATCGATCGAATCGCGCCGTCGCTGGAAGTCGGCTTCCGCCATTTCCCCGCCTTCCAGAAGACCGGGATCAAGCAGATCATCAACGGCCCCTTCACCTTCGCGCCCGATGGCAATCCGCTGGTCGGTCCGGTGCGCGGTCTGCCCGGCTTCTGGGTCGCCTGCGGCGTCATGGCCGGCTTCAGCCAGGGCGGCGGCGTCGGGCTCGCGCTCTCCAACTGGATGATCGAGGGCGATCCGGGCGCCGACATCTGGGCTATGGACGTGGCGCGCTACGGCGACTGGGCGACGATGGCCTACACCAACGCCAAGGTGCGCGAGAATTATTCCCGGCGCTTCTCGATCCGCTTCCCCAATGAGGAACTGCCGGCCGGGCGTCCACTGAAGACAACGCCTCTCTACGACACGCTTGCCGCCAAAGGCGCGCAATGGGGCGTGTCTTATGGGCTCGAAGTACCGCTCTGGTATGCGCCGGAAGGCGTCGCCGACGAGTTCTCCTGGCGGCGGTCCACCGACTTCGACCATGTCGCCAGGGAAGTCGCGGCGGTGCGCAACGGCGTCGGCCTATCGGAGATCTCGAACTTCGCCAAATACAAGGTGACGGGCGACGGCGCTTCCGCCTGGCTCGACCGGATCTTCGCCTGCAAGCTGCCCAGGCGCGGCCGCATGACGCTTGCGCCCATGCTGAAGGACGACGGCAAGCTGATCGGCGATTTCACTTTGGCCAACATCGACGACGCAGAGTGGTTCATCGCCGGATCCGGCATCGCCGAGCAGTACCATATGCGCTGGTTCGAGGCGCATCTGCTCGAGGATGGCTCGGTGCGGATCGAGGCGCTGGGGCAAAAGCTCACCGGCCTTGCGATTGCCGGGCCGAAGGCGAGGGAGGTGCTCGCCAAGGTCACCCGCGTCGACGTTTCGGACGCGGCGTTCCCCTTCATGGCGGTTGCACGAATGGATATCGGCATGGCGCCATGCCTCGTCGGACGCGTCAGCTACACCGGCGACCTCGGCTACGAGATCTGGGTGGCGCCGGAATATCAGCGCGCCGCATATCAGGCGCTGATCACGGCGGGCGAGGAATTCGGCATCGGCCTGTTCGGCTCGCGCGCGCTCAACGCGCTGAGGCTGGAAAAGAATTACGGCTCGTGGGCGCGCGAGTACCGGCCGATCTATGGTCCGGTCGAGGCCGGGCTCGACCGCTTCGTTGCCTATGGCAAGGACGCCGATTTCATCGGCAAGCAGGCAGCGCTGGCCGAACGCAAGCAAGGCGGCAGGCTCAGGCTGCGCGCCTTCATCGTCGACGCTGTCGATGCCGATGTCATCGGCGACGAGGCGATCTGGCATGACGGCGTCGTGCGCGGCTGGGTCACGTCGGGCGGCTACGCGCACAATTCCAAGACGTCGCTCGCCATGGGCTATGTGCCGAAGGAGATCGCCGACAGGCATGACGGTTTCGAGATCGAGATCCTCGGCAAGCGCCATGAGGCGCGCATCCAGGCGGCGCCGTTGTTCGATGCCAATTTCGAGCGGATGCGCGGCTAGGGCAAAAGCCAGGAAAGCGGGAAGCGGTTTCCGCGCGAAATTGCGTCGAAACAAAAAGTCCCCAGGCGCGCACCCTTTGGACGCTTCAGGCGCTGCGGCGGTTGTCCAACGCGAAGGCGCCCGACCCGGCGAAGATCAGATAGAGGAAGATGAAGCAGAAGGAGATCGCCAAGTCGCCGCCGTTGTTGACGGGGAAGAAGCCGCGCGGGAAGTGCGCCATGAAATAGGCGATGGCCATTTCGCCGGCCAGAAGGAACGCTACGGGGCGGGTAAAGAGGCCGAGCGCCAACAGGATGCCGCCGGCGAATTCGAGGATGCCGGCAACCGTCGTCAGCCCGGTGAGGGCGTGCGGCTCAGCGCTGGCCGGGAAGTTGAACAGCTTCTGAGAGCCATGTTCGATGAACTGCAAGGCGGTCATGATGCGCAACACGCCAAGCGCTTGCGGACGGTACTGGGTGAGGCCTTCGAAAAGCTTCATCTAGAACTCCATTTTACCCTCCCGCCCGGCCATAATTTATCGCCCAGCAATGAACCACTCACTTCCCATGGCTCACCATCAACAATCGGTGAGTGGAAATGGTTTCATTCTCCCGGATTTTTTATTCTCTCTATGGTTGCATATATATCCTTAAAGTTGTACTGGAGGATGGAGGATATCAAACCGTACGGATCGCTTTGCCATGAAAAAAGTCATCGTCATCAGCCTGTTCGCAATCCTCACTGGCACCGGCTTCGCCGCAGCCGCAGACGCGGGTTGCGATGCCTTCAAATGGCCGATCGCGCGCGAGCAAGCCCTGTTCTCGACAGCGCCTGCGGCTCAGTCCGGCGCCACCCTCACGGTCGGGCAAGCGGTGGATTTCTCGCTTGAGGCCGTCGACACGGTCAGCTTTGAAGTGCCGCCGGACCGCGCGCCGAAAGCCGGCACTTTCGGCGCGACGGCAAATGTGACCGTGCCGCCTGGGGGCGAGCTGCAGTTCAGCCTGTCCGATGAGGCCTGGATCGACGTCGTGCAGGACGGGAAGACCGTGAAATCGGCGGCTTTCAGCGGCGTCAAGAACTGCCCGGGCATCCGCAAGAGCGTGCGCTTCAGGCTCCAGGGCGGAGCGGCCATCGTCCAGCTCAGCGGTGCGAAAAAAGCCGATCTGAAGCTTGCGGTGCTGACGCCGGAGTGATCCGGCGCCAATATGTCAGGTGGGCGCTGCTACCGCACCGGCGCCAGCAATGCGAAATGCGCGCCTTGCGGGTCCTGGCACTGGATGATCCACTGGCCGCTCGGCACCTCCATCGGACCCATGATGACCTTGCCGCCATTGTCGGTGACGCGCTTGGCGGCGGCATCGATGGCGTCGACGTTGAAATAGAACTGCCAGACGGGAACCGGGATCTGCGGCGGCTTGTTCATGATGCCGCCACCGGATTCGGGGCCGGCGCCGAAGGTCTTGTAGATACCCATCTCGCCCATGTCGAACTCGCCGGCGCTCTCCCAGCCGAACTGACTGGAATAGAAATCGAAGGCCGCCTTCCAGTCGGTCGTGTAGAGCTCATGCCAGCCGACATGGCCAAGCGTGGTCGCCGGCACCGGCGGCTGTTCCGGCTGATTGGGCTGCAAGAACATGAAGGCGGCTCCTTGCGGGTCGGCGACGACGGCGAAGCGGCCGACGCCCGGAATATCGTCGGGCGCCCGATGCACCGCACCACCGGCGTCCTTGAGCGCTTGCGTGGAGGCGTCGACGTTCTTGGTATAGATATAGCCGATCCATGCGGGCGGCATGCCCATCTTGGCGGGCTCTTCCGGCATGGTCATCAATCCGCCGACGCCGCGCACGGCGGAATTCACGACAATGTAGCGGGGCATGCCGGGCGCCTTGTCGAAAGGCTCGGCTTTCCAGCCGACAACGGCGGTGTAGAAGGCCTCGGCGGCGTCGAGGTCGGTGGTCATCAACTCGTACCAGAAGAAAGGTTGCGGGGATTTCGGCATGGTCGGTCTCCTCACCGGTTCAGGCAGCGATCGTTGTTCGATCCATCCTAGGACGATCCTGGCGACAGAATTCCGACATGGGCCGAAAATATCGGCCGGCAAGGCGCTCCGCCCCGATCTTGCATGGCCCGGGCTTTTCGACTTTGCTGCCGTCAAAGAGGGGTTCGCGTTTTCCATGCGCCAGATGTCGCTCACGCCCGAGCTTGTCGCTCTTTGCCATCGCGACGAGATCGATCCCGGTCCGAGCGGGGAGTGGACGCAACTCAGCGACGACGATTTCAGCGCACTCGCCACGCGTCTCGCCGGCGAAGCCGACGCAGGACCGCTTTGGGTGTTCGCCTATGGCTCGCTGATCTGGAAACCGGCCTTCGAGTCGGTAGAGCAGCAGCGTGCCTCGGCGCATGGCTGGCATCGCTCCTTCTGCCTGGATCTCGTGCGCTGGAGAGGCAGCGCCGCGCAGCCCGGACTGATGATGGCGCTCGAACGCGGCGGACGCTGCGACGGTGTCATCTATCGCCTGCCGGACGGCGACAAGCCCGCCCAGATCGAAAGGCTGTTGCGACGCGAGATCGACGACCACGAAGCCGTTGCGTCCGTCAGGTGGGTTCCGGTGCGCACGGCGCAAGGCCGGCTGCGGGCGCTGGGCTTCTGGGTTGGCGTGACCGGCAGGGGGACGTCGCTCAGGCAGCCGCTGGAGAAGGTGGCTTGGGTGCTGGCGCGCGCGTGCGGCCATGTCGGCTCCGGCGCCGAATATCTCTACAACACCGTCAGCCATCTCGAGACCTTCGGCATCCATGACCGCAATCTGTGGCGGCTGCAGGAACTTGTGGCGGCCGAGATCCGGTCGATCCACAGCCGCAGGGTCACAAGCCACGACACCGCGGAGGTGACCGAGGCGGCTATAACATGACTTCATTTGTCATATTTTTACTCAACCATTTCAGCGGCTTGGCCGAAAATTGACCAATTGATAAAAAAATAAAACGTGCTAGCCTTCCCCAAAACGACAACAAGGGGAACTGGAATGGCGACTGGTCATTTCATCGAGGGCATTGCCGGCGGCCGGCTGTCTTCCGAGCAATATGCCGACAATTTTTCCGACCTGCATCCGCCGCTCGATCACCACGAGGCGCTGGTCGAATCCGATCGCTGCTACTTCTGCTACGACGCGCCGTGCATGAACGCGTGCCCGACCTCGATCGACATCCCGTTGTTCATCCGGCAGATCGCCACCGGCAATCCGCTGGGCTCGGCCAAGACGATCTTCGACCAGAACATCCTTGGCGGCATGTGCGCCCGCGTCTGCCCGACCGAGACGCTGTGCGAAGAGGTCTGCGTGCGCGAGGTGGCCGAAGGCAAGCCGGTGCAGATCGGCCGGCTGCAGCGCTACGCCACCGATGTGGCGATGGCGGAGGGCAAGCAGTTCTACAAGCGCGCCGAGCCGACCGGGAAAAGCATCGCCGTGGTCGGCGCTGGGCCGGCTGGGCTGGCGGCGGCGCATCGCCTTGCCCGCCACGGCCATGACGTGACCATCCTCGAGGCGCGGCCGAAGGCCGGCGGCCTCAATGAATATGGCATCGCCGCCTATAAGAGCGTCGACGATTTCGCGCAGGCCGAGGTCGACTATGTCACCGCAATCGGCGGCATCGACATCCAGAACGGCAAGGCGCTCGGCCGCGATTTCCAGCTGGCCGACCTGGTGCGGAATTACGATGCGGTGTTCCTCGGGCTCGGGCTGGGCGGCGTCAATGCGCTGCGCGCCGAGGGCGAGGACGCCGACGGCGTTAGCAATGCCGTCGAATTCATCTCGGAACTGCGCCAGGCAAGCGATCTCTCCAGCCTGCCGGTCGGCCGGCGCGTCGTCGTCATCGGCGGCGGCATGACGGCGATCGATGCCGCGGTGCAGTCGAAATTGCTCGGCGCCGAGGAGGTGACGATCTGCTACCGGCGCGGCCAGGAGCACATGAACGCTTCCGGCTTCGAGCAGGATCTGGCCGCCGCCAATGGCGTCACCATCCGCCACTGGCTGCAGCCGAAGCGCGTCATTGACGAGAACGGCAAGGTCTCGGCCATCGAGCTCGAATACACCGCGATGAGCGGTGACAAGCTTGTCGGCACCGGGGAAACGCTGCGGCTCAACGCCGACCAGGTGTTCAAGGCCATCGGCCAGAGCTTCGTGCCTGCTCACCTCAACGGCAGCAGCGAAGCGATCGAGCTCGAAGGGGGCCGCATCAAGGTCGATGCGGAAGGGCGCACCTCACTGGCGAAAGTCTGGGCAGGCGGCGATTGCATCTTCGGCGGCGACGATTTGACTGTCTCGGCGGTAGCGCAAGGGCGCGATGCAGCCGAGAGCATCCACCGGGCGCTGACCTCTAACGGGAGGGCATGAGCATGGCAGACATCCGCAATACCTTCATCGGCATCAAGTCGCCCAATCCGTTCTGGCTGGCCTCGGCGCCGCCGACCGACAAGGCCTATAATGTCGAACGCGCTTTTAAGGCGGGCTGGGGCGGCGTGGTGTGGAAGACGCTCGGCGAAGAGGGGCCGCCGGTCGTCAATGTCAACGGTCCGCGCTACGGTGCGATCTGGGGCGCCGACCGCCGGCTGCTGGGCTTGAACAACATCGAGCTGATCACCGACCGCGACCTGCAGACCAACCTGCGCGAGATGAAGCAGGTCAAGATGAACTGGCCGGACCGGGCGCTGATCGCCTCGATCATGGTGCCTTGCGTGGAGGAAAGCTGGAAGGCGATCCTGCCGCTGGTCGAGGAAACCGGCGCCGACGGCATCGAGCTCAATTTCGGCTGCCCGCACGGCATGAGTGAGCGCGGCATGGGCTCGGCTGTCGGCCAGGTGCCGGAATATATCGAAATGGTGGTGCGCTGGTGCAAGCAGTACACGCGCATGCCCGTCATCACCAAGCTTACGCCCAACATCACCGACATCCGCAAGCCGGCCCGGGCTGCCAAGGCCGGGGGCACCGACGCGGTGTCGCTGATCAACACGATCAACTCGATCACCGGCGTCGATCTCGACAATTTCGCGCCGATGCCGACCATCGACGGCAAGGGCTCGCATGGCGGCTATTGCGGCCCGGCGGTGAAGCCGATCGCCATGAACATGGTGGCCGAGATCGCGCGCGATCCGGAAACGCATGGCCTGCCGATCTCCGGCATCGGCGGCATCACCACCTGGCGTGACGCTGCCGAATTCATGGCGCTAGGCGCCGGCAACGTGCAGGTCTGCACGGCGGCGATGACCTACGGCTTCAAGATCGTGCAGGAGATGATCGCGGGGCTGGAGAATTGGATGGACGAGAAGGGCCATGCCTCGCTGTCCGACATCATCGGCCGCGCCACGCCCAACGTCACCGACTGGCAGTATCTCAACCTTAACTATGTCGCCAAGGCGCATATCGACCAGGACGCCTGCATCAAATGCGGCCGCTGCCACATCGCCTGCGAGGACACCTCGCATCAGGCGATCACCAGCATGGTCAATGGGGTCAGGCATTTCGAGGTGATCGAGGCCGAATGCGTCGGCTGCAATCTCTGCGTCAATGTCTGCCCGGTCGAAGGCTGCATCACCATGGAGCCGCTGGCGGCCGGCGTGCTCGACCAGCGCACCGGCAAGCCGGTGTCGCCGATCTACGCCAACTGGACGACGCATCCCAACAATCCGATGGCCAAGGTGGCGGCGGAATAAGGACCGTTCAATTCGAGCGCGCGAAAAACGGCGCCTTCGGGCGCCGCTTTTCATTTCGCCTATTGCGGATAGAAATTATCCACGATAAAAGATATCCAAGAATAGGAGTCGGCACGATGAAACTGGGTGATGGCGTCGAGGCGGCCATTCACTGCACAGCCACGCTGGCCAGCGTGGACGGCAACAGCACGATGCCGGGCGCGGCGCTGGCGGAATGTTTTGGGCTTTCGCCGAGCTATCTGCTCAAGCATCTCAACATGCTCACGGCGGCGCGAATTCTTGAATCGGTGCCGGGGCCGGCGGGAGGCTACCGGCTTGCGCGGCCGGCCGAGCGCATCACGCTGCTCGACATCGTGCTCGCCGTCGAGGGCAGAGAGCCGGCATTTCGTTGCGGCGAAATCCGCCAGCGTGGCCCGGTCAAGATCGACGCGTCGGCCTATGTGAAGCCCTGCGGCATCAATGTCGCGATGCTCAAGGCCGAGCGCGCCTATCGGGCCGCGCTCGCCGAAGTGAAGATTTCCGACATCGTGGCCGAATACGCCGCCGAAGGCGATCCGCGATCCTACGCCGCGAGCTGTTCTTTCGTCGAGCGCCACCAGCGGCCGCAGAAATCCGCTTCATCCAAGCAGACCTAGATCCCTAACCCACCCAAAAACCTGGAAGGAAAGATGATGAAACAGAGATTGCAGTTCTTTGCCAAGGCGCCCGAGATCATGAAGGCGGTGTCGGCGCTCAACAAGGCCGTGGACGAGTGCGGGCTGGAAGTGAGCCTGCTGCATCTGATCAAGCTCAGGGCCTCCCAGATCAACGGCTGCTCATATTGCGTCGAAATGCACAGCCGTGAGGCAAGACGCGACGGCGAGACCGAAACGCGGCTCTACCTAGTCGCCGCCTGGAAGGAATCGCCGCTCTTTTCCGAGCGCGAGCGCGCCGCCCTCGCATGGACCGAGGCCGTGACGCTGATCGCCGACGACGGCGTGTCGGACGAACTCTACGCGCGCACGCTCGAGCATTTCTCCGAAGAGGAACTGGTCAAGCTCTCCGTCGCGCTCGGCATGATCAACACCTGGAACAGGCTCTGCATTCCCTTCCACGCCATCCATCCGATGCCGGCCGCCAAGGCCGCCTGATCGGACGGCCGGCGCGCGGATGAGAAATCCGCGCGCCTCGGTGTTCACGCGGCAAAGCGCAGGCCGCCGTCGCAGGTCAGCACCTGACCGGTCATGAAGCCGTTGGAAACCAGGAACGCGATCGCTTCGGCGACATCCTCGGCGCGGCCGATGCGGCCGACCGGGGTCTTGCCGGCATATTCGGCAAACACCGCTCGCCGTTGATCGTCCGGCAAAAAGTCCCACCAGGGCGTGTCGATGACGCCGGGGGCAACGACGTTGACGCGCAAGGGCTTCAGCTCAACGGCGAGGATCGGCGCGACGGTCAGGAGCATGCCGTTGATGGCTCCGATGCCGGCGACGCCGGGCGCTGCAATCTGCGCCGAGACGGCCGAGATGAAGGTGGCCGACCCGGCCTTGTTCAAGGTCGGCAGGGCCGCTTGCAGACAGGAGAGCTGCGGCCGGATTTTTTCGTCGACGCCGCTGCCGATGTCGGCGAGGTCGAGAGTCGCGAACGGCCCCAAGCCTTTGCCGCCGCTCGCCGCGAGAACCAAGTGGTCGAACGGCCCGAGCTCGGCAAAAAACTGCCGCACCTCGTCCGGCTTGGCGGCGTCGAAGGCGGCTTTGCCGACGGTGCCGTCGAGGCTCTTCCAGGCGCTTTTCAGCTTCTCCTCGTTGCGGCCGGTGATGGTGACTTTCATGCCGGGGCCGACCAGCCGTCTGGCCGTGGCAAGGCCGATACCGGACGAGCCGCCGATGATGACGCAGTGTTCGATGGTCTCGCTCATGAGTGCTGTTCCTTGGATTTTGAAGATCGGTGTCCGGTCAGTTCGAGGCTGAGCGCGCGCAACTGGGCGCGGGCCTTTCCGTCATAAGCCTGGGCATCGGCGCGCGATTCCCTCTGGCCGTCGAAATAGCGGCCGCTGCGCCCTTCGAGCGCCGGCGATGTCGCCAGGTTGAGGATGGCGTCGGCGCCGGTTTCGACCGAGCTCCACGGCGTGACGCCGGCCTGTCTGACCATGGTCGTGTCCATGTAGCTTGCCGGATGAAGCGCGTTGACGGTGACGCCGGTGCCGCCGAGCTGCTCCGCCAGATCGACGGTGAACAGGATCTGCGCCAACTTGCTCTGGCAGTAGGCGCGCACGCCGCTATAGCCGTGCGTCAGCATGACGTCGTCGAAGTCGATCGCCTGCTGGCCGGCCGAGGCGACGTTGACGATGCGCGCCGGCGCGCTTGCCTTGAGCAAAGGTAAAAGCTCCGACGTCAGCAGAAAGCCGGCGAGATAGTTGACGGCGAAGCGCAGCTCGTAGCCATCGGCACTGACCTGCCGTTTGGCGCCCTGGCCACCGGTGCCGACGCCGGCATTGTTGATCAGGATGTCGAGTCGGTCGGTCCTTATGCGCACGGCTTCGGCGAGGCGGCGCACTTCGGCAAGCGAAGCGAGATCGGCGGCGAGAAATTCCGCGTTGCCGCCCTTGGCCTCGATCGCGGCGACTGTCGCTTTGCCGCGGCCCACGTCACGGCCATGCACCAGCACGCGGGCGCCGGCGGCGCCGAGCCTTTCGGCGACCACGCGACCGACACCGTCGGTCGAGCCGGTGACGAGAATTGTCTTGTCCTTGAGTTCCATGTCCAGAGCCTCCTTGCGCTGCTCTGCACGGAAAGATGGGACACGGCGTGTGTCTCAAACAGTTCAAACTTTATCCTGGTATCGGTACTGCTATAATAAGCGCATGGATGCCGTCGCTCATTCCCCCGAAGATCATCGCCGGCGCGAGCTTGGCGCCTTCCTGCGTTCCCGCCGCGAGCGGCTTTCGCCTGATGCCGCCGGCATCGCTTGCGGCGCGCGGCGACGCACGCCTGGGCTGCGGCGCGAGGAAGTGGCGATGATCGCCGGCGTCGGCACGACCTGGTACACCTGGCTGGAGCAGGGCAGGGATGTGCGGCCTTCGGTCGAGGTGCTGTCGGCGCTCTGCCAGGCGCTGCGGCTCGACGCCGCCGAGCAGCGGCATCTGTTCACGCTCGCCGGCCGCCAGCAGCCGGAGCGGCGGCGCATCGTTGCGGGAAAGGTCGAGGGGCCCTTGCTGCACATGCTGCAGAGCCTGGTGTTGCAGCCCGCCTATGTTGTCGGCCCGCGCTGGGACGTGCTGGCCTGGAACGAGGCGGCGGTCGCCATTTTCGGCGACTACGGCCTGTTGGAGGGCGATGCCCGCAACATCATCCATGGTGTCTTCACCGATCCGCACCGGCGGCACCTGCTGGTGGATTGGGAGCAGTTGGCGCGCGCGACCCTCGCCGCGTTCCGCGCCGAGAGCGCGAAATACGTCGGCGATCCTGATTTCGAGCGGCTGATCGCGCTGATGATGCGCTCCAGCCCTGAATTCCGCGAATGGTGGCCGCAGCGCGATGTCGTGCACCGGCTCTCCGGCCTCAAGCACCTGCGGCATCCGATCGCCGGCGCGATGACGTTCGAGCATATGAGCCTGTCGATCGACGACGGCTCGGACATGCGATTGATCGTCTACACGCCGCTCGCCGAGCAGAACTCGGTTGCGAAGCTCAAGAAGCTGCTCGAGGGGCTTCCGACCGAGCGGCGCAGCGCGTAGGCGACGAGGGCAGGTCAGCCCTTCGGCTTCAGCCCATCCAGGAACAGCTGCTCCAGGAAGCGCGCCGCGTCCTCGAAGCGGCCGTCGCCGCCGCGGTCGGCGCCGAGCACGGCGCGCACCTGGACATCGAAATCGGCATAGTGCTGCGTCGTCGCCCAGATCGAGAAGATCAGGTGCCAGGGATCGGTGCGGGCGATCTTGCCGGCGCGCATCCAGCCCTTGATGACCGCGGCCTTCTCGTCGACCAGCGTCTTCAATTCACCCTCCAGCATCGGCTTGATGCGCGGCGCACCTTGCAAGATCTCGTTGGCGAACAGCCGGCTTTCGCGCGGGAAGTCGCGCGCCATTTCGAGCTTCCTGCGGATATAGCTTCTGAGCTCCGTCAGCGGGTCGCCGATGTCGTCCAGCTCGCGCAGCGGCGCCAGCCAGGTGTCGAGCAGGCGCTGCATCAACGTCTCGTGAATGTCTTCCTTGCGGCGGAAGTAATAGAGAAGGTTGGGCTTCGACATGCCGGCGGCTTCGGCGATCTGGTCGATGGTCGAGCCGCGAAACCCGTTGGCGGAGAAGACTTCGAGCGCGGCTTCCAGGATCAGCTCGCGCTTTTCCTGCTGGATGCGGGTGCGGCGGGGAGCGGAGCCTTCCATCGTGTCCGTCATCCTTGCCGGCCGTCTTTGCACGGGCTCTCTGGACCAATTGTCTGGACCAGTTTTTCCTTGGGCTGTGGAGCGCGCTTTTTATGCCGCATTTCCGCTAGTAATCCCCTGACCGCCGACTGGCGGCGCTAACGTTTGTCCAACCGGTCAAAATTTTGCGTAGCACGAAAGCGCAGCAAAGACCAAGCGTTGGCCGCACCGAAACAGGTTACAAGGGGAAGTCCTGGTCATGTCCAACCGGCTGAAAGTCACGCCGAACGATCTCAGCGCATTCTGGATGCCGTTCACGGCAAACCGTCAGTTCAAGCAGGCGCCGCGCATGTTCGTGTCCGCCAAGGACATGCACTACACCACCAGCGACGGCCGCAAGGTGCTCGACGGCACTGCGGGCCTGTGGTGCGTGAACGCCGGCCATTGCCGGCCGAAGATCACCGAGGCTATCCAGAGCCAGGCCGCCGAGCTCGACTATGCGCCGGCCTTCCAGATGGGCCATCCCATTGTCTTCGAGCTGGCGAACCGGCTCGTCGACATCGCGCCGAAGGGCATGGACCATGTCTTCTTCACCAATTCCGGTTCGGAATCGGTCGAGACCGCGCTCAAGATGGCGATCGCCTATCACCGCGTTCGCGGCGAGGGCTCGCGCACCCGGCTGATCGGCCGCGAGCGCGGCTATCACGGCGTCAATTTCGGCGGCATCTCGGTCGGCGGCATCGTCTCCAACCGCAAGATGTTCGGCACGCTGCTCGGCGGCGTCGACCATCTGCCGCACACGCATCTGCCGGAAAAGAACGCCTTTTCGAAGGGCGTGCCGGAGCATGGCGCGGAATTGGCGAACGACCTCGAGCGGCTCATCGCGCTGCATGACGCCTCGACCATCGCGGCCGTCATCGTCGAGCCGGTCGCCGGCTCCACCGGCGTCATCCTGCCGCCGAAGGGCTATCTGCAGAAGCTTCGGGAAATTTGCACGAAGCACGGCATATTGTTGATTTTCGATGAAGTGATCACCGGCTTCGGCCGCCTCGGCACGCCGTTCGCGGCGGATTATTTCGGCGTCACGCCGGATATCATGACCACCGCCAAGGGCGTCTCCAACGGCGTCATTCCGATGGGCGCGGTGTTCGTCAAGAAGGAGATCCACGACGCCTTCATGACCGGCCCGGAGCACATGATCGAGTTCTTCCATGGCTATACCTATTCGGGCAATCCGATCGCCTGCGCCGCGGCGCTCGGCACGCTGGACACCTACAAGGAAGAGGGTCTTTTGACGCGCGGCGAGGAGCTGGCGCCGTATTGGGAAGACGCGCTGCATTCGCTGAAGGGCGAGCCGCATGTCATCGACATCCGCAACATCGGCCTGATCGGCGCGATCGAGCTGGCGCCGATCGCCGGCAGCCCGACCAAGCGGGCGTTCTCGGCTTTCGTCAAGGCGTTCGAGCGCGGCGCGCTGATCCGCACCACTGGCGACATCATCGCGCTGTCGCCGCCGCTGATCATCACCAAGGGCCAGATCAACGAGCTGATCGACCACGTTCGCGATGTTCTGAGATCGATCGACTGACAAGCCGGGGCGGACATCCTTCCTATCGAGGGAGGATGTCCGTGAAGCGGCTGGGCGAGGTCGGCTGAGAAGCGCCGACCTCGATAGTCATGCCATTCAGGCCGGTTGGGCGCCGATGCCGGTCAGGATCACTCGCTTGATGTTTTCCTTGGCTTCCCGCCATTGCCGGTCGGAGAGCGACTTGCCACCGTTAAGGGTCTCGATCTGGTGGCCGAAATCGGCGTAATGCTGGGTCGTGGCCCAGAGCATGTAGAGCAGATGACGCGGGTCCACCGGGTCCATCTTGCCTTCCTCGATCCAGCGCCTGATGATCTCGACGCGGCCGTCGGTCCATTCGCGCAGAGTCGATTCCATATAGTCCTGAAGCACCGGCGCGCCGTGCATTACTTCCGATGCCCAGACCTTCGAGCCGTCCGGGTGGCGGCGCGATATCTCCATCTTGGCGTCGATATACGCGCTGATGCCGTCCACCGGGCCGCGCGCCGCGTCAAAGCAATTGGCCGCCTGCAGCCAGATCTCGAAGATGTTCTGGACGACGGACCGGTAGAGCTCCTCCTTGGTGGCGAAATAATAGTGGAGATTAGCCTTTGGCAGTCCCGCCAAATCGGCGATCAGCTGCATCGTGGCGCCGCCGAACCCGGCTTCCGCGAACACCTTTTCGGCGGCAAGCAGGATGGCTTTTTCATTCTCCCGCCTTATGTCCTGTCGCCGCATGGGACGGGTGGATTCGGTCATGCCTCCCCCAAGATTCTCGTTGACCGCTTGGTCAGCTTGTGTAGTCTGAAAGCTGACCATACGGTCAGGATGCAAACCACTCAAGGGGCGACAAGACCCCTGGTGAAAATGGGAACCGCAAATGGCCGCACCCGGCGAAAATCTGCGAATCAATTCAGACCGTTTGTGGGATTCCATCATGGAGATGGCGAAGATCGGCCCCGGCATCGCCGGCGGCAACAATCGCCAGACGCTCACCGATTCCGACAAAGAGGGCCGCGCGCTTTTCAAGTCCTGGTGCGATGCGGCCGGGCTCTCGATGGGTGTCGACCAAATGGGCACCATGTTCATGACGCGCGCCGGCACCGATCCGGACGCGCTGCCGGTCTATGTCGGCTCCCACCTCGACACCCAGCCGACCGGCGGCAAGTATGACGGTGTGCTCGGCGTGCTCTCGGGGCTCGAGGTCGTGCGTTCGCTCAACGATCTCGGCATCAAGACGAAGCACCCGATCGTCGTCACCAACTGGACGAATGAAGAGGGCGCGCGTTTCGCCCCGGCCATGCTTGCCTCCGGCGTGTTCGCCGGGGTGCATACGCAGGACTACGCCTATGCCCGCAAGGATCTGGACGGCCTGACCTTCGGCGACGAGCTGAAACGGATCGGCTGGGTCGGCGACGAGAAGGTCGGCGCGCGCAAGATGCACGCCTATTTCGAGTACCACATCGAGCAGGGACCGATCCTCGAAGCCGAGAACAAGCAGATCGGCGTGGTAACGCACTGCCAGGGCCTGTGGTGGCTGGAATTCACGCTGACCGGCAGGGAAGCGCATACCGGCTCGACGCCGATGAATATGCGCGTCAACGCCGGCCTTGCCATGGCCCGCATCCTGGAGATGGTGCAGACGGTCGCCATTGAGAACCAGCCGGGCGCCGTCGGCGGCGTCGGCCAGATGAAGTTCTCGCCCAATTCCCGCAACGTGCTGCCGGGCACGGTGGTCTTCACCGTCGACATCCGCTCGCCGGACCAGGCGAAGCTCGACGGCATGCGCGCCCGCATCGAAAAGGAAGCGCCGAAGATCTGCGAAGCGCTCGGCGTCAAATGTTCGGTCGAGGCGGTCGGCCATTTCGATCCGGTAACCTTCGACCCGACGCTGGTCGGCCGCGTGCGCACCGCCGCCGAAAAGCTGGGCTACAGCCACATGAACATCATCTCCGGCGCCGGCCATGACGCCTGCTGGGCGGCCAAGGTCGCGCCGGCGACCATGGTCATGTGCCCCTGCGTGGGCGGTCTCAGCCACAACGAGGCCGAGGAAATCTCCAAGGAATGGGCCGCGGCTGGCGCCGACGTGCTGTTCCACGCGGTGGTCGAGACGGCGGGAATCGTCGAGTGACCGATTAGACCAAATCACCTCGCAACGCCGCTCGCAAAGAAGCGCGAAAGAACAGGGGAACAGAAATGACCAAAGTCATCCGCAACGGCACCGTCGTCACCGCCGACCGCACCTGGAAGGCCGACGTGCTGATGCAGCACGGCAAGATCGTCGCCATCGGCTCCAACCTGCATGGGGACCACGAGTTCGACGCCACCGGCTGCTACGTCATGCCGGGCGGCATCGATCCGCACACCCATCTCGAAATGCCGTTCATGGGCACCTATTCGGCCGACGATTTCGAATCCGGCACGCGCGCCGCCCTTTCCGGCGGCACCACCATGGTGGTCGATTTCTGCCTGCCGGCGCCGCAGCAGTCGCTCTTGGAAGCGCTGCAGATGTGGGACAACAAGACCTCGAAAGCGTCCTGCGATTATTCCTTTCACATGGCGATCACCTGGTGGGGCAAGCAGGTGTTCGACGAGATGGCTCAGGTCGTCGACAGGGGCATCACTTCGTTCAAGCATTTCATGGCCTATAAGGGCGCGCTGATGGTCGACGACGACGAGATGTATTCGTCGTTCCAACGCTGCGCCGATCTCGGCGCGCTGCCGCTCGTCCACGCCGAGAACGGCGACGTGGTTGCCGCGCTCTCGCAAAAGCTTCTGGCCGCCGGCAACAACGGCCCGGAAGGCCACGCCTATTCGCGCCCGCCGGAAGTGGAGGGCGAGGCCACAAACCGCGCCATCATGATCGCCGACATGGCCGGCGTGCCGCTCTATGTCGTGCATGTCTCCTGCGAGCAGAGCCACGAGGCGATCCGTCGCGCTCGCCAGAAAGGTATGCGCGTCTATGGCGAGCCGCTGATCCAGCACCTGACGCTCGACGAGACCGAATATTTCAACAAGGACTGGGACCATGCGGCGCGGCGCGTGATGAGCCCGCCCTTCCGCAACAAGCTGCACCAGGATTCACTGTGGGCCGGCCTGCAAGCGGGCTCGCTGCAGGTGGTGGCGACCGACCACTGCTCCTTCACTACCAAGCAGAAGCGCAATGGCATCGGCGATTTCACCAAGATCCCGAACGGCACAGGCGGGCTCGAGGACCGCTTGCCGGTGCTGTGGACGACCGGCGTCAACACCGGGCGGCTGACGATGAACGAGTTCGTCGCGGTGACCTCGACCAACATCGCCAAGATCCTCAACATGTATCCGAAGAAGGGCGCGATCGTCGAAGGCGCCGACGCCGACATCGTCGTATGGGATCCGAAGCGCAAGAAGACGATCTCGGCCAAGAACCAGCAGTCGGTGATCGACTACAATGTCTTCGAAGGCGTCGAGGTCACCGGCCTGCCGCGCTTCGTCTTCTCGCGCGGTGAATTGTCGATCGAGGAGGCGGACGTCAAGGCAAAGGCGGGCCATGGCGAGTTCGTCGCGCGCGAGCCAAACGGCGCGGTCAACCGCGCGCTGTCGACCTGGAAGGAGATTTCCGCTCCGCGCAAGGTGGAGCGTACCGGCATCCCGGCCACCGGGGTCTGACCATGCGGGCCCTTCATCTGGCGATCGCGGCGACTGCTGTGCTGGCCGCCGGCCAGGCTCTTGCCGTGGGCATCGACCTCAGCAAGCCCTATGGCGACAAATATGGCTGCATAAACCGGAACGGCCAGCAGGTCGCCGCCGACAAGATGCTGCTTTTGACCGACAAGGAACTGATCACGGCCGCCAGCGCCTGCACCTTCAGCGACAAGCAGCCCCAGGCCGATGGCTCGCTGGTGGTGACGGCGAAATGCGAGGCGGAGGGCGAAGAGGGACAGGCGCCGGCCAAGTTCACCATCAAGCGCAGCGCGAAGAACGCGAAGAAGCTGGTGGTGGCCGACGAGGACGGAAATGTGATGGGCGAAGTCGCGCGATGCAAATGACGGCGATCCCGTCAGGGTCAGGCGACGAGCTCATCCAACTCCGGCAGCAGGACGACGCTTTCCTGCTCGTTGGGGTCGGTGCGGGCGATGACGGCGGAAGACGGGGCGCCACTCAGATTGGCCGGCAGATGCGGCACTCCGGCCGGGATGTAGAACAGATCGCCGGCCTTGACGGTGATGTGGTGCTCGAGCCGGTCGCCGTACCAGGTGTGGACTTCGCCGGAAAGCACGTAGATGGCCGTCTCGTGGCTTTCGTGCATATGCGCCTTGGCGCGGGCGCCGGGCGGCATGGTGAGAAGATGCATGCAGATGCCGGAGGAGCCGACGGTCTCGGCGGCGATGCCGGCGAAATAGCTCAGCCCCTGCTTGCCTTCATAAGTGCTTTCGGGGCGAACGAGATGACAGGTGGGTTTAGGCGACATCGGCAAGGCTCCGGGCGGCGTCGATCGGGTGGGACAGGACGAGTGGAAAGCAACGCTATCATAAAATCAACCGGATTGCGGACACCGCGGCAGCGGCTGCGAACGGCAGGCTGCAGCCAATGACCGAACAGCAGCCAGCCGTCGTTTCGGCAAGCAAGCTCGGCCTCACCTTCCAGACCAATGACGGTCCGGTGCAGGCGCTTTCCAATGTCGATCTGACCATCGGCAAGGGCGAGTTCGTTTCCTTCATAGGCCCGTCCGGCTGCGGCAAGACGACCTTGCTGCGCGTCATCGCGGACCTGGAGAAGGCGACATCCGGGACCATCGCGGTCAACGGGATGACGCCGGAGCAGGCGCGCGAGAAACGCGCCTATGGCTATGTCTTCCAGGCGGCGGCCTTGTTCCCGTGGCGCACCATCGAGCGCAACGTGGCGCTGCCGCTGGAGGTCATTGGCTTGAGCCAGGCCGAGCAGGCGGAGCGCATCAAGCGCACGCTGGCGCTGGTCAACCTCTCGGGCTTCGAGAAGAAATATCCCTGGCAGCTTTCCGGCGGCATGCAGCAGCGCGCCTCGATCGCGCGCGCTCTCGCCTTCGATGCGGACCTGCTTTTGATGGACGAACCGTTCGGCGCGCTGGACGAGATTGTCCGCGACCATCTGAACGAGCAGCTCCTCGACCTCTGGGCGCGGACCAACAAGACGATCTGCTTTGTTACCCACTCGATCCCGGAGGCGGTCTACTTGTCGACGCGCATCGTGGTGATGTCGCCGCGGCCGGGCCGCGTCACCGACATCATCGAATCGACGCTGCCGAAGGAGCGGCCGCTCGACATCCGCGAGACGCCGGAATTCCTGGCGATCGCCGCGCGCGTGCGCGATGGTCTCAGGGCTGGGCACAGCTATGATGATTGAGGCGGACGAGTTTCCTCCTCTCCCCCACGGGGAGAGGGTGGCCGCGGAGCGGCCGGGTGAGGGGACGTCGACGGATTCGACCAAAAGAAAGGTCGGCGCAACGGCCCGAGCCCGGGAGCTTCGGATCGACGAGACCGAAGCGGAATACAGGCTTTGGGGCGAATTGAGAGGACGGCACCTCAATGGCTATAAGTTCGTGAGGCAAGTGCCGCTGGGCCCTTTCTTCGCAGCCTTTGTCTGTCGTGAAAAAGCGTTGATCGTCGAAATAGACGGCAGCCAGCACGCCGATTCTCCAACCGATGCGGCGAGAACCGCTTGGCTGAACCGCCACGGTTATTCTGTTCTTCGCTTCTGGAACCATGAGGTTCTGGCGGAGCGTCGGGCGGTGCTGGATACGATCCTGGCGGTGCTTGATGGGCGGATACACTCACCCTCACCCGGCCTTCGCTTCGCTCCGGCCACCCTCTCCCCGGCGGGGAGAGGGGAAAGGCGGCGCTAGATGGACTCCTTCCGCTCCAAGATCATCCCCGTCACCACCATCCTCGCCGGCGTGGTGGTGCTTTGGTACATCTTTGCCGTCATCCTCAACGCGCCGTTCCAGCGCGATCTCGATGCCAGGGGCAACGAGACCCCCGGCGCGGTCGAGTTCATCGGCAAGACGCTGTCGCAGCCGAAGCCGACGCTGCCGGCGCCGCACCAGGTGGCGGTGAATTTCTTCGAAAACACTTTCCTGCGGTCCGTCACGTCGAGCCGCAGCCTTGTCTACAACACCTGGGTGACATTGTCCTCGACGCTGCTGGGTTTCGCCTTCGGCACGGCGCTCGGCATCGTCATCGCGGTGGGCATCGTGCATGTGGCGACGCTCGACCGCAGCCTGATGCCTTGGATCATCGCCTCGCAGACGATTCCCATCCTGGCGGTGGCGCCGATGATCATCGTGGTGCTGGCGGCGGTGGGCATCACCGGCCTGATCCCCAAGGCGCTGATCTCGACCTACCTGTCGTTCTTCCCCGTCGCCGTCGGCATGGTGAAGGGCCTGCGCTCGCCCGAGCTCATGCATCTCGATTTGATGCATACCTACAATGCCAGCGCTTCGCAGACCTTCTGGAAGCTGCGCGTGCCGGCCTCGGTGCCGTTCCTGTTCACCTCGATGAAGGTGGCGGTGGCGGCGAGCCTTGTCGGTGCCATCGTCGGCGAATTGCCGACGGGGGCCGTCGCCGGCATCGGCGCGAAGCTGCTCGCGGGCGCCTATTACAGCCAGACCATCGATATCTGGTCGGCGCTGGTCGCGGGTTCCGTCGTCGCCGCGCTGCTGGTGATGGTGGTCGGCATCGCCGGACGCCTGGTCGACCGCGCCATGGGCGGGAGGCCGGCATGAGCGCCGTCAAGTACAGTTGGCAGGCAAACCTGGCCTTCGTACTGGTTTTCTATCCGATTGTGATTTTCGTTTTCAACATAGGCGTACCGGGCCTCGCCTGGCCTTATGGCAGCTCTTCAGGAGGACTTGCGATCGCATTGGTTGCCCTTCCGGTTTGGATCGCAGGTCGCCTCCCTAAGCTGTGGGAGGCAGCGCTTCTTTTTATCTGCGCCCACGGCGCTGCGTTTCTGCTGCTGGGCAGCATTCGCGGTCACGAAGGTACGGCGGGGCCTGCTTACTACCTTGTGCTCGCTGGGGCATGGTTGCTCGCTTGGCGCTGTGTCGCGATTTTGTCGGAGCTGCGCCCAAATTCACGCCTGATGTCGACCGCCTTGCGCCTGATCATCCCGGCGATCTTCGGCGCCTGGATCCTCATCCTCTGGGAAGCGGTGACGCGCGGCGCGGGCATCCCCTTCATCCTTTTGCCGCCGCCAAGCGCCATCGGCGCGCGCATCGCCAATTCGCTGCCGATCCTGGGCTCGGATGTGCGGCAGACGATCCTCAAGGCGGTGCTCGTCGGCTATGTCGTCGGCAATCTCGCCGGTTTCGTCGTCGCCATCCTCGCCGACCGCGTGCCGTTCCTGCGGCGCGGCCTGCTGCCGATCGGCAACATGGTCTCGGCGCTGCCGATCATCGGCGTGGCGCCCATCATGGTCATGTGGTTCGGCTTCGACTGGCCGTCCAAGGCCGCGGTGGTCATCATCATGACCTTCTTCCCGATGCTGGTGAACACGGTCGCTGGGCTGGCCGCATCCGGCCATATGGAGCGCGACCTGATGCGCACCTATGCATCGGGCTATTGGCCGACGCTGCTCAAGCTCAGGCTGCCGGCGGCGATGCCGTTCATCTTCAACGCGCTGAAGATCAATTCGACGCTGGCGCTGATCGGCGCCATCGTCGCGGAGTTCTTCGGGACGCCTGTGGTCGGCATGGGATTCCGCATCTCGACGGAAGTCGGGCGGATGAACATCGACATGGTGTGGGCCGAAATCGCAGTTGCAGCACTTGCGGGTTCGGTCTTTTATGGCGTGGTCGCTCTCATCGAGAGAGCCGTCACGTTTTGGCATCCCTCTGTCCGAGGTGGATAGGGGCGGTGGGTTTGGGTGCTAACTTCAGAGGGTAACAACATGAAAAGACTGCTGATTTCTGCTTTGGCCGGCGCCATGTCGCTGGCCGCCTTCCAGGCCATAGCCGCCGACAAGGTGACATTGCAGCTGAAATGGGTCACGCAGGCCCAGTTCGCCGGCTACTATGTCGCCAAAGCCAAGGGCTTCTATGACGCCGAAGGCCTCGACGTCGACATCAAGCCGGGCGGCCCGGATATCGCGCCCGAGCAGGTGATCGCCGGCGGCGGCGCCGATGTCATCGTCGACTGGATGGGCGGCGCGCTCGCCGCACGCGACAAGGGCGTCATGCTCGTCAACATTGCCCAGCCGTTCAAGAAGGCCGGCATGGAACTGGTCTGCCCCAAGAACGGACCGATCAAGACCGAAGCCGACTTCAAAGGCCACACGCTCGGCGTCTGGTTCTTCGGCAACGAATATCCGTTCTACGCCTGGATGAACAAGATCGGCCTCAAGACCGATGGCGGCCCGGACGGCGTGACGGTGCTCAAGCAGAGCTTCGACGTGCAGCCGTTGATCCAGAAGCAGGCCGACTGCATCTCGGTGATGACTTATAACGAATACGGTCAGGTGCTGGACGCCGGCTATAAGCCGGAAGATTTGGTCGTGTTCAACTACTCGGCCATGGGCAACGACCTGTTGGAGGACGGGCTCTACACGCTCGAGGACAAGCTCAAGGATCCGGCCTTCGAGGACAAGATGGTGCGCTTCGTGCGCGCCTCGATGAAGGGCTGGAAATACGCAACCGAGAACACCGACGAGGCGGCAGAGATCGTCGTCGACGCCGGCGGCCAGGATGAGAACCACCAGAAGTTCATGATGAAGGAAGTGGCCAAGCTGATCGACAATGCCGACGGCAAGCTGATCCCGGCCGCCTATGAGCGCACCGCCAAGGCGCTGCTCGACCAGAAGATCATCAGCAAGGAGGCGAGCGGCGCCTACACGACCGCGATCACCGACAAGGCGATCAAGTAAGCTCCGCTCTCAACGCGGACGTGCAAAGGGGCGGGCGACCGCCCCTTTTTTCCGGCTGGGGTAAAATAATTGTGCGCACAGGGATACATCCGGCCGCCCGGCCGTTGAAGGGGCGCATCCGCGCGCCGGGGCCGCGAAGGGTGCTGCAATCAACGGAGGTCTTCATGCGCATCCTATCCACGCCGATGCTTTCGGCCTTGGCCGTTTCGACCGCCTTCCTTCTCGCATCGCCGGCCATGGCCGAGACGATGAAGTTCAAGGCGACGCTCGACGGCAGCCAGCAGAGTCCGCCCGTCACCACCAAGGGCAAGGGAACCGCCACATTCACCTTCGACACCACCAGCAAGAAGCTCAGCTGGAACGTCAAATATTCCGGCCTCAGCGGGCCGGCGGTGGCCGCTCACATCCACGGTCCGGCGGATATGGGGGCGAATGCCGATCCGGTCATCCCGTTCAAAGGCAAGCTCAAGAGTCCCATCAAGGGCTCCGCGACGCTCACCGACGCGCAGGCGGCCGATCTGGAAGCCGGCAAATACTATGTCAACGTCCACACGGCCAAGAACAAGGACGGCGAGATCCGCGGCCAGATCGAAAAGGCGATGTAGGCTGAAGCGCGGCGAACTTTGAAGGCTGGCGCGAGGAACTCAGCTTAAACTCTTGTCGGCGCTCAGCTCTTGTTGCGGATCTGCGTCAGCGTGCGGGTCGGCGTGATCGCTTCGGGATCGAGCTTGATCTCCATGATCGCCGGCTTGCCGCTGGCCAGCGCGCGTTCGAAGGCCGGCGCGAAGTCGGCGGTTTTTTCCACCGTCTCGCCATGGCCGCCATAGGCGCGGGCAAGTGCTGCAAAGTCAGGGTTCTTGAGCTCGGTGGCGACGACGCGGCTCGGATATTCCCGCTCCTGATGCATGCGGATCGTGCCGTAAATGCCGTTGTTGACGACGATCACGACGATCGGCAGGTCATACTGGACGGCCGTCGCGAACTCTTGGCCGTTCATCAGGAAGCAGCCGTCGCCGGCAAAGGCAATCACGGTGCGGTCCGGGAACAATGATTTGGCGGCGACCGCGGCCGGCGTGCCGTAGCCCATCGAGCCGGAGGTGGGCGCCGCCTGCGTGCCGAAGCGGCGGTTGCGATAGAAGCGATGCACCCAGGTGGCATAGTTGCCGGCGCCGTTGGTAAGGATGGCGTCCTCCGGCAGGACCTTTCCCAGATGTTCGATGATCGGGCCCATCTGGACGGCGCCCGGGCCGGTCTGGGGCGGGGTCGACCATTCGAGATAGGCGGCATGCGCCTTTTCGATCTCGGCAGCCCAGACAGGCTTGGCGGCGGGCTTGCGCCTTGCGAAGGCCTCGACGAAAGCGGCGGGCGAGGCATTTATGGCTATGGTCGGCCGGTAGACGCGGCCGAGCTCGCCGGCATCGGCGTGGACATGCACCAGCGCCTGGTCGGGGTAGGGGCTCTTCAGCAGCGTGTAGTCGGAAGACGGCATCTCGCCCAGGCGGCCGCCGATCAAAAGCACCACGTCGGCCTGCTTGATCCGCTCCGCCAGCTTCGGATTGATCCCGATGCCGACATCGCCGGCGTAGTTCGGGTGGAGATGGTCGAACAGCATCTGGCGGCGGAAGGAACAGCCGACCGGCAGCGACCAGCTCTCGGCGATCGCGCGCATATGCGCCACCGCTTCCTCGTTCCAGCGCGTGCCGCCGAGGATGACGAAAGGACGCTTGGCGTTGGTGAGAAGCATCTGCAGCGCGTCGAGCTCGGCTTCGCCCGGGCGCGTCTCGACCGGCGTGTGCGGCAGCGCTGCCGGCGCTTCGACCTCGCTGGTCAGCATGTCCTCCGGCAGCGAGATGACGACGGGGCCGGGACGTCCCGATGTTGCGACGGCGAAGGCGCGGGTGACGAATTCCGGGATGCGCGCGGCGTCGTCGATCTCGACCACCCATTTGGCGATGTCGCCGAAGAAGCGCTTGTAGTCGACCTCCTGAAAGGCCTCGCGTTCCTTGGCGTGGCTCGCGACCTGGCCGATGAAGAGGATCATCGGCACCGAATCCTGCATGGCGATATGGACCCCGGCCGAGGCGTTGGTGGCGCCGGGGCCGCGGGTGACGAAGCAGATACCGGGCTTGCCGGTCAGCCGCCCCTGGCAGTCGGCCATCATTGCGGCGCCGCCTTCCTGGCGGCAGACGATGGTCCGGATCGAAGAGTCATGCAGCGCGTCGAGCACCGCGAGATAGGATTCACCCGGAACGCAGAAGATGCGGTCGGTGCCGTTTGCCTCGAGCGCCTCGACGATCAGCTGTCCGCCGGTCTTCATTTTGATCTCTCCAGTTCGGCAAGGATTTCCTGCGTGTGCTCGCCAAGACGCGGCGAGGGACGCTCATAGACGAGCGGCGTGCCCGACATCACCATCGGCGCGCGCACCGAGGGCAGGCGGTTGCCATGGCCGTCGTCGAGGTCGAGCCGCATGCCGCGCGCGATGGTCTGGGGGTCGGCGAACATCTGGCCGATCGTGTTGATCGGGCTCGCCGGCACGCCCGCTGCCTCTAGCTTCGTCAGCAACGGATCGCGATCCCAGGCGGCGAGGGTTTCGACGATACGTTCGCGCAGCTTCACACGGTTGGCGACGCGGGCCGGGTTGGTGGCGAAATCCGGATTGGCGGCCAGATCGGTGAGGCCGACCACCGCGCAGAACTTGCCGAACTGTCCGTCATTGCCGACTGCCAGGATGATATGGCCGTCGCGCACCGGCAGGACCTCGTAAGGGGCGATGTTCATATGCGCATTACCCACCTGCACCGGCGACTTGCCGGAAACCAGATAGTTGAGGTTCTGGTTGGCGAGCGCCGCGATCTGGCTGTCGAACAGCGCCATGTCGATGTGCTGGCCCTCGCCGGTCCTTTCGGCATGGCGAAGCGCTGCCTGGATGGCGACTACCGAATAGAGGCCGGTGAAGAGATCGGAGATGGCGACGCCTGCCTTCTGCGGCTCGCCCCCGGGCTCGCCGGTGATCGACATCATACCGGCCATGGCCTGGATGATGAAATCGTAGCCTGCGCGCGGCGCGTAAGGACCGTCCTGCCCGAAGCCGGTGATCGAGCAATAGACGAGGCGGGGATTGAGCGCCTTGAGGCTTTCGTAGTCGAGGCCGTATTTCTTCAGTCCGCCGAGCTTGAAGTTCTCGATCAGCACGTCGGCGGTGGCGACCAGCTTGCGCAGCGTCTCGGCGCCCTCGGGCTTGGAGAAATCGATGGCGATGGAGCGCTTGCCGCGATTGCAGGAATGATAATAGGCGGCCGAAAGGTTCTCGCCGTCCTGGCTCATGACGAAGGGCGGACCCCATTTGCGGGTGTCGTCGCCGCCGTCCGGGCTCTCGACCTTGATGACATCGGCCCCGAGATCGGCGAGCAACTGCCCGGCCCAGGGACCGGCCAGGATGCGGGCGAGTTCGATAACGCGGATGCCTTTCAGCGGAGGTTCGGCCATGGATCACCGTGGTTAGACAAAGCGCAGCCTCTAGCAATCGGGGCCGGCCGTGTCACGACCCATGCAGTAGGCCACGCCGCTCAGGACTTCAGCACGCTGTCGACCCAGGCGGCAAAATCGTTCATGACGGTATCGCGGTTGATCTCGTTCAGGCTTTCGTGGCGGGTTTCCGGGTAAACCCTTGAAACCAGATTCGAAAAGCCCATTGCCCCCATGCGCCTTGCCAGGTGATGGACCGCCTTGCCGTAGTCGGATGCGGGATCCTTCTCGCCACCGATGAGGTTGACTGGCAGGTCGCGGCGCACGGCTGCGAAACTCGAATCCTTGCCGGCGTAAAGCGCCATGTTGACCACATCGCGCCACATCGAGATGGAGGCATCCCAGCCGCAGAGCGGATCGGCGACATATTTGTCGACCTCGGCGGGATCGCGCGACAGCCAATCGAACAGGGTCCGGTGGTTGGGCACCGCCTTGCCGCAGGCCTGGAAAGTGAGCTTGGGCAGAAGCCGCGACGGCACGTCGGAGCCCAGCCGCATGCGTTCCCAACCGAGGATGAGCAGCGCCAGCTGGCCGAGCAGGCCAGCTGAGAAATTGCCGTTCCAGATCGCGGCAGCATGGATACGTTGCGAGTGGCGCAGGACAAAGTTCAGCGCTACCGAGGCGCCGAGCGAATGTCCAAAAGCGATCACCGGCAAGCCCGGGTGCTTCCTTGCGATCAGATCGTGCACGGCGTCGACATCCGCGATCACCTTGGCGATGCCGTCCACGTCCGCGAACTTGCCGAGCGGCGCGTCGGGCGCTTTCGTCCCGCCATGGCCACGATGGTCATGGGCATAGACGTGGAAACCTCTTTGGCTGAGGAAGTCGGCAAAGCGGGCATAGCGCGCCGCGTGCTCGGCCAAGCCGTGATTGATCTGGACCGCCGCGCGCGGACGTTCCGCGGCTTCTTTCACATAAAGGTTTAGCTCGGCCCCGGTCGGTGAGGCCACGCTGTCTTGCTTGTCGAATGGCATGTCGCGCTCCCCAGAGTCGGATGATTTCAGGTCGATTCGACCTGAAATCATCCGACTCCAAACCCCTAGAGAAGAGCATGATGGCGTCCGAAAACCGCTTCACACTTTTCGGCATCATGCTCTGGTCGACTGTTGGGCGAGGGCTTTGCCGGCGTCAAGTGGACAAGCGCGCTTGCGGACACGCCGATGAAGGCGCTCGGCTGGGGATTGTTTTTTTCGCGCGACGAAAAAGATCGCAATTCTGACACGTCGGCTGTTCTAGTGTGACGAATCCAATACGGTTCAATGATCGCCGGGAGAGCGGGATGCGGGTTTGGGCATTGTGGGGTTCGATGGTGCTGGTCGGTGCCTGGGTCGGCGCGGCGCATGCCGACGTCAAGATGAGCGGGACCTTCGTGGCCGACAGCGCCTGCCCGGCGACGCAGGCCATCAAGAGCGGCAAGAACCCAGGCAATATCTCGACGCAGGCCGGGCAGAGCTACGATCTCCTTGCCGGCAACAAGGACGAGCCCACCCACTACCTTATCCAGGTGCCCGGAGCCGATCCGGAGCGGCGCTGGGTGAAGATCAGCTGCGGTCATTTGAGCGGCGGCAGCGCGGCTACCGCGCCTTCCGGTCAGACCAAGCCGTCGTCGGCCTCCGGAAAACCCGAATATGTCTTTGCCTTGAGCTGGCAACCGGCTTTCTGTGAGACCAAGGCGAGCAAGCCCGAATGCAAAGCGCAGAACCCCGGCGAGTTCGACGCTTCCCACTTTACGCTGCATGGGTTGTGGCCGCAGCCGAACGGCAATTTCTATTGCCAGGTGTCGGCGAGCGACAAGGCCAATGACAATCCCTCGCATTGGGGTGACCTGCCGCCGGTCGATCTCGACGCAAACACGCGCGCCGAGCTCGACCAGGTGATGCCGGGCACGGCGTCCAAGCTCGAGCGCCACGAATGGATCAAGCACGGCACCTGCTACGGCAAGAGCCAGCAGGAGTATTTCTCGGACGCGCTCAACCTGATGCGGGCGGTGAACGGCTCGGCGGTGCGTGATCTCTTCAACAAGAACATCGGCAAGCAATTGACCTCGGACCAGATCCGCGGCGCCTTCAACGAAGCCTTCGGGGCCGGCGCTGGCGATCGCGTGCGCGTGTCCTGCCTGGTCGATCCGTCGAGCGGTCGGCGCATGATCGGCGAGATCACGCTCGGCCTGTCCGGCCCGATCGGCCCGGACAGCAAGCTTGCCGATCTCCTGATGGCATCCGCCCCGACGGCCAAGGCCGGTTGCCCCAAGGGCACGGTCGACGCGATCGGCTTCCAATAGGCGGAAGTTACTTGGCCAGGTCTTTTCCGGTCAGGCTGATCCTTTTCAGGCTGATCGGGGCACCGCCTGTAGGATCATCGCCTCGCTGCCCGGCTCGCCCACCGCGCGGTCGCGGCCGCTGAGCTTGGCCTTGTAGAGACGCTGGTCTGGTTGCGCAGGCCAGCGAATGGGCGCGGATTGGCCTCTGCGCGCCGAAAGCGATTGCCGTTCGGCCCTTCATCGCCTACATAGCGCCCAACCCCCATCCACCTTGACACTTCAGTTTCCAGGGAAAGCGCGCGTGGCTCGCCAGTTCATCTACCACATGTCAGGCCTGTCGAAGGCCTACGGCACCAAGAAGGTGCTCGATAACATCCACCTGTCCTTCTATCCGGACGCCAAGATCGGCATCCTCGGACCCAACGGCTCGGGCAAGTCGACGATCCTGCGCATCATGGCCGGGCTCGACAAGGAGTTCCAGGGCGAGGCCTGGCTGGCCGAGGGCGCGACCGTCGGCTACCTGGCGCAGGAGCCGCAGCTCGACGCGAGCAAGACCGTGCGCGAGAACGTCATGGACGGCGTCGCCAGGAAGACGGCCATCATCGAACGCTACAATGAACTGATGATGAACTATTCCGACGAGACGGCCGACGAGTCGGCCAAGCTCCAGGACGAGATGGACCGCCTCAATCTTTGGGACCTCGAACAGCAGGTCGAGATGGCGATGGATGCGCTGCAGTGCCCGCCGCCGGACTCCGAAGTGACCAACCTGTCGGGCGGCGAGCGCCGCCGCGTGGCGCTGTGCCGGCTGCTGCTCGAGCAGCCCGACCTGCTGCTGCTCGACGAACCGACCAACCATCTCGACGCCGAAACCACGCAATGGCTGGAAAAGCACCTGCGCGACTATCCGGGCTCGGTGCTGATCATCACCCACGACCGCTACTTCCTCGACAACGTCACCGGCTGGATCTTGGAACTCGATCGCGGCCGCGGCATCCCCTACGAGGGCAATTACACCAAATATCTCGACGCCAAGGCCAAGCGCCTGATCCAGGAGGGGCGCGAGGACGACGCCCGCCAGAAGGCGATCTGGCGCGAGCGCGAATGGATTCAGTCCTCGCCCAAGGCGCGCCAGACCAAGTCCAAGGCGCGTATCAAGGCCTATGAAGAGCTGGTCGAGCAGTCGCAAAGCCGCAAGCCGACCGACACGCAGATCGTCATCCCGTCGAGCGAGCGCCTCGGCAATGTCGTCATCGAGGTCGAAGGCCTCAACAAGGGCTTTGGCGACGAGCTCTTGATCGAGAACCTGTCGTTCAAGCTGCCGCCGGGCGGCATCGTCGGCGTCATCGGCCCGAACGGCGCCGGCAAGACGACGCTGTTCAAGATGATCACTGGCCAGGAGACGCCGGATGCCGGCACGATCCGCAAGGGCGAGACGGTGCGGCTCGGCTATGTCGACCAGAGCCGCGACGCGCTGGATCCGAACAAGACGGTGTGGGAAGAGATCTCCGGCGGCGCCGAGGTCATCAAGCTCGGCAAGCACGAGGTCAACAGCCGTGCCTACTGCTCCTCTTTCAACTTCCGCGGCGGCGACCAGCAGCAGAAGGTCGGCAACCTGTCGGGCGGCCAGCGCAACCGCGTCCACCTGGCCAAGATGCTGAAGGGCGGCGGCAACGTGCTTTTGCTCGACGAACCGACCAACGACCTCGACACCGAAACGCTGGGCGCGCTGGAAGACGCGCTCGAAGCCTATGCCGGCTGCGCGGTCATCATCAGCCACGACCGCATGTTCCTCGACCGCATGGCCACTCACATGCTCGCCTTCGAGGGCGACGCGCATGTCGAATGGTTCGAGGGCAATTTCGAGGAATATGAGAAGGACAAGCTGCGCCGCCTGGGCGCCGAAGCGGCGACCCCGCACCGCATGACGCACAAGCGGCTGACGCGGTAGCATCGGTTGGGGGGGCGGCGAACAGAGCGAGGTTCTCACATGGCTGACTGGTCCGCCGCCCAATATCTGAAGTTCGAGGATGAGCGCACGCGGCCCGCGCGGGATCTCGTCGCGCAGGTGCCGGTCGATTTTCCACGCCGCGTCGTCGATATCGGCTGCGGTCCGGGCAACTCGACCGAGCTTCTGGTCGAGCGCTGGCCGGATGCAAAGGTGAGCGGCTTCGACACCTCGCCCGACATGATCGAGAAGGCGCGGGCGCGGCTGCCCAACGTCAATTTCGAGCTGGCGGACGCCGCCGGATGGCAGCCCGAGCATCCCGTCGACGTCATCTTCGCCAACGCCGTCTTCCAATGGCTGCCGGAGCATCCGGCCGTGTTCCAGCGGCTGATGGGGCTTTTGGCGCCGGGTGGCGCCCTGGCCGTGCAGATGCCGGACAATCTCGGCGAAGCCTCGCACCAGCTGATGCGCGAAACCGCGGCGGAAGTGCCGTTCGCGGCCAAGCTCAAGGGCGCCGCGCGCGGGCCGCTGCCGCCGGTGTCGTTCTACTACGATCTTTTGTCGCCGCTCGCCGACCGGCTCGACATCTGGCACACGATCTACAACCACCCGCTTGCCGACGCCGAGGCGATCGTCGAATGGGTCAAGGCGACCGGGTTGAAGCCCTTCCTCGATCCGCTCGACGCGGATGAGAAGAAGGTGTTCCTCGACAGCTACACCGCCAAGATCGCCAAGGCCTACCCGAAGACGGCGAACGGCAAGGTGCTGCTGTGCTTTCCGCGGATATTCATCGTCGCTAAGCGTGCTTGAGCATCACCACCTGAATGCCAGCGGCGGTTGTCGAATTAAGCTGGAATAAACCGGGCAAATGCGACAAGTGTAGCCTCTCGCCTCGGCACACCTTGCCGCCCCTCGGACGGATTGGACATGCATCGCGTCATCATCAGCGGCATCGGCGCCGAAATCCCCGAACCCGTCATCACCAATGAAGAGCTGGTTGCAAGCTTCAACAGCTGGGTCGACACCGAGAATGCGCGCCGCGCCGACACCGGCGAGCCCCTCTTGCAGAAGTCGGACAGCGACTTCATCGTGCATGCCTCGGGCGTCAAGAGCCGCCATGTCATCGAGCGCGAGGGCATCCTCGATCCGACCCGCATGGCGCCGCGCATTCCGGCGCGGCCGGACGACGCGCTGTCGCTGGAGGCGGAGTTCGGCATCGCATCGGCCAGGAAGGCCCTTGCCCATGCAGGCGTCGAGGGGTCGGACATCGATCTGGTGATCTGCTCGGCCTCGCATCATCAGCGGCCCTATCCGGCCATCGCCATCGAGATGCAGGAGGCCTTGGGCACCAAGGGCGCCGGCTTCGACATGGGGCTGGGCTGCTCCTCCGCGGCGGCGGCGCTGCATGTCGCGGTCAACCTGGTGAGGGCAGGGGCGCACAAGCGCATCCTGGTGTCGACGCCGGAGATCATCACCGGACACCTCAACTTCCGCGACCGGCAGACGCATTTCATCTTCGGCGACGCCTCGGTCGCCATGGTCGTCGAGGGGCTGGCGCAAGGCGAAAAGCGGCCGGGGCGCTTCGAGGTGCTCGACACGCGCACCTGGACGCAGATGTCGAACAACATCCGCACCAATCTCGGCTACCACACGCGCACGTCCCAGGACGATCCCTATATGATCAACCTGGAAGGCAATCTCATCAAGCAGGTCGGCAACAAGGTGTTCAAGGAAGTCACCGTCGCCGGTCAAAAATTCATCGTCGAGTTCCTGGCCGAGCACGGGCTGACGCCGGAAGGCATCCGCCGCTTCTGGCTGCACCAGGCCAATGCGCGCATGAACGCGATGATCCTGAAACTGTCCTTCGGCCACGATGTCGATCACGACCGCGCGCCCATGGTGCTGGAGCGGCTCGGCAACACCGCCGGCGCCGGCGCGATCGTGGCGCTGTCGGAGAACCATGCCGACATGAAGGCCGGCGATTTCGGCCTGATCTGCGCCTTCGGCGCCGGTTATTCGATCGGCGGTGCGCTGCTCAGGATGCTTTGAGGACGCGGCTTCACGCCGGCGCGAAGGGCACCAGCATCGGCACGCGCCTGGCGTAATCGTCGTAGGCCGGGCCGAGCTCACCGCGCAGGAACCTCTCTTCCAGTCTCGCCTTGACGACGACGCCGACGAGCAGCAGGGCGGCGCCTGCTACGCCCCAAACCGTGCCTTTGACCGCCATGGTCGCGAGGACGGACAGCATCAGCCCGGTGTAGATCGGGTGGCGTACCAGGCCATAGGGGCCGGTATCGATCACGCGATGATCGGCCTTGGCGGTGACATTGGCCGACCATAGCCGACCGAGATGCAGGCGCGCCCACCAGGCGAAGGCGATGCCGATGGCGATAAGCGCAATGCAGATCCAGGCCTCGGTGAGCGTCGGCGTCCAGAGCCTGAGCCGGCCGACATAGCCGTGTGCCGGCACGAACATCAGCGCGGTGCCGGCCAGCCAAAGGACGCGATAGCGCGCCTCCGACTTGAGATCGGCGCGCTTTTGCGCCGGATCGGCCCAAGCAGCCGCAAGCACCCAGGATACCACCCAGAACAGCCAAAGCGCCGCGACGGCGTGTCCAACCTGCATGATCGAACCTCCTCCCGATTGCGCGCGATCGTCTATGCCGCAGGCACGGCAGCATTGCGGCTCGCGTCGACCGGCGAAAGGGATTGGCGGTAAGAAGATCGTGATCGCCATCAAGCGGCGTGATCGGATCATCAGCGCTTTCGACTGGACCGCCTTCTTCGGCACCTTTAGACCAGCGGCATGCAGGAAACGAACCTTGAGCTTTTTCCCGCGGCGGAACCGGTGGTCGACATCGTGCCCAGCCGCAAGCTGCCGGCGAAGGCAGCGGCGCTCTATGCCGCCCCGCACGATCATTTCGAGACGCGGGCGGTCGAGGAACTGCTGCTCGGCTTCGACGGTATCGCCGGCGACTTCCATGGCGGAACGACGCGGCGCTCGGGCGGGCGCGAGCCCTGGTATCCGCGCGGCACCGAAATGCGCAATGAGCGGCAATTGTCGCTGGTCGCGGCGGACGAGCTTGCGATCGTCGCCCAACGCATGGGGCTCAAGGAGATCAAGCCGGAATGGATCGGCGCCAATCTTGTGATCGAAGGCGTGCCGCATCTGTCGATGCTGCCGGCCGGCTCGCTGATGTTCTTCAAGGGTGGCGTGACGCTCAAGGTCGACGGCCAGAACAAGCCGTGCCGCGTTGCCGGGCAATCAATCGCCGAGCATGTCGGCGCCCCGGATATCAACGCCGCCGCGCTGCTCTTTCCCAAGGAGGCGAAACGGCTGCGCGGCCTTGTCGCCTGGGTCGAAAAGCCGGGCCGTGTCATGATTTGGTGAAGAGATATCGGTTCGCGTGCCCGAGCAGTGGATATATCGAGCATAGACTTAGTTTGAGCGATGCTAATTTAGTTAATCCGCAACTTCCCTTATACGACCGGGAGTTGGTGTTACAATTGTACAACACGCTCGTCATTTTCGGATTGGACCATTCGACGGCGTTTTTACGCTTTGCGACTTCTGGTAGAAGCGCGTGTAAATGAGGGGTTGGGTGCAATGAAATTTCTGCTAGCTACCGCTTTCGTCCTTGGCCTTGTCAGCGCGGCATCGGCGGCCGACGTTGTGGTCGAACCGGGCGCTTCCGCGTACAATTGGTCGGGTGTTTACGTCGGTGGAAACATCGGCTGGTCGCGGTTGAAGAGTGACTGGCACGACATTGATGATGATTGGACCGGCGGTTCATTCGATGCCGGTTCTGACGGCGTCTTGTTGGGCGGTGTGATCGGCTACAACCATGAGTTCGCCAACAATGTCGTCATCGGCATCGAAGCCGACCTGGCCTACACATCCAACAGCCGGAGCTTTGATGCACCAGATTCCGGACGCGTCGATCTTACCAACAAGATGAATCTTTTCGGCACCGTGCGCGGGCGCCTGGGCTATGCGTACGACCGTTTCCTGCCTTATGTCACGGGCGGACTTGCCGTTGCCAATTTCAAGCATCAATGGACCGAGACTGGCGACGCGCCCGATAGCTGGCCAGATTTCGGCGGTACCGACGCGGGTTGGACGGCAGGTGCCGGCATTGAGTACGCCCTTACCGATCACTGGACCGCCAAAGCGGAATATCTTTACGCCGATTTCGGCGACGTGACCTCGCGGAACCAGGAGGGTTTTCGCATGCGGGTCGATCGCTCCGTGAATACGGTTCGGTTCGGGGTGAACTACAAGTTCTAAGTGTCGACGCAAAGAACTCGTGGTTCCGAAAGGGAGCAGCGGGCTCTTAGAGCAATTCCAGGAAAAGTTTGAGCGGTTTTCCACCCGGAATTGCGTGAAAACAGGAGATAGAGCATTTCACCGTTCCGTGAAACGGTGAAATGCTCTGGTCAGCCGAATGTAACGGATGCAGCCAAGCAATCCGGCTGCGCTGCTTTGCGGCGTCGCCGGATCGTAGCTCAGGCAGCTTTCCGGTTCTTGTTGGCGCCCTGCGCCATCACCGAGACATGGTCCCATTTTTCCCAGGTGGCGATGCGGTTGGCATATTCCTGCCGGATCATCGGCAGGCCGCCGTCGCCGAAGAAGACCCTGAGTGGCGGCTCCGCGGCATCGACGATGGCGAGCATCGCCGGACCGGTCGCTTGCGGATCGCCGGCAACCGAGCGGCTGCGGCGCTCGGCCATCGCCGCGCGGACCGGTTCGTAGACGTCCATCGGCTTGGAGACCTTGGCCGACGGGCCGGCCCAGTCCGTCGAGAAACCGCCCGGCTCGACCAGGGTCACGTGAATACCGAACTGCGCGACTTCCAGGCTGAGCGACTGGCTGAAGGCTTCCAGCGCCCATTTCGAGGCATGGTAAAGGCCGATCGAGGCAAAGGCGTTGACGCCGCCGATCGACGAGATCTGGATGATATGGCCGGATCGTTGGGCCCGCATGATGGGCAGTGCCGCCTGGGTGACCCAGAGCGCACCGAAGACGTTGGTTTCGATCTGGTCGCGCGCCTCCTGCTCGGTGACTTCCTCGATGGCGCCGAAATGGCCGTAGCCGGCATTGTTGATGACGACGTCGAGGCGGCCGAAGCGCTTGTGTGCCTCTGCGATTGCGGCGTCGACCGCCTGTTTGTCGGTGACGTCGAGTTTTATGGCAGCGACCTTGTCGCCGTATTTCTCGACGAGATCGGCGAGCGTGGCGGCATCGCGGGCAGTGGCGGCGACACGATCGCCGCGGGCGAGCGCTGCCTCGGCCCAGACGCGGCCAAAGCCCTTCGACGATCCGGTGATGAACCAAACCTTATCAGTCATGATCTTTGATCCTTGCCCAGAGGGCGATGAATTCGGAGGGGCAAACGGAGGAATCTCCGCTTATTCCATCTACGGCGCCGCCGCCGTTTTTCCAGAGGCGGCACCCGAATTAATTGGCGGAATGCGCCGTAGGGGAGCGCAGACGCCTATTCGTCCTCGTCGTCTTCCTCGAGCAGCCTCGTCGCGCGCCAGCGGGTGAGCACCGCATTGGTCTGCTCGATGACGAAGAAGCGCGCCGAATCCCGGTCATAGCCTTCGGCGAGGAGCTTTTCGTAATCGGTGTGGGCGTGGCGGACATGGGCGATGGTCGCCAGCCACACCGCGATCGTCGGCGGCAGGGTCTTCATGTGCACGGAACCGGCGTCGGCGCGGATCTTCTCCATGTCGGCATAGGGGGCGAGGGGAAGAAGCGCGGTCAGCGCCTTGGCGATGGCGCGGCGGCGGCCAGTGGGGGCCCTCATTTGTCGTCGCGCCCGGCAATGGTCGCTTCGGGGAAGGCGTCGGTGGACGCGTAGTAGGGCTTGATGTCGACGACCGGCGTGCCGTCGAGCACATCGATGGCGTCGATCCCGATCCGCCCGGCCTCGATATCGAGGGCGACGAGCTTCGCCACATGCAGGCCGACAGGGTTCGGACGGGCAGGAGAGCGCAGCGAGAAAACGCCTTTCGGTTCAGCCGCATGGCGGGGTTTCTGCACGATCAGATTCCGCGGCGCGTGATGGAGCCAGGACAGGACGACGATGTGGCTGGCGCGTTCCAGGTTCTGCAGCCCCGGTCGATAAGGCTCGTCGATCAGGACTGTTGCGGCTCGCCCGGATTCGCGGGCGGCGCGCATGTTCTTGGGGCAATCCTCGCGGCTGGTCCAGGGCGAGACGATGCGGCCGATGAAGACGATATGCCCGTCCGGCCGTTGTTGCGCCGGATCGGCCGCAAGAAGCGTTTCACCTTCGCGGGTCTGGAACATCCTCTTCACTCCGCTCAAGAACCGTCCGCGCGGCGCGGATCACGGCTGCGCCATTTTCTTGTCCGGAAGCGACATAGCGCTTGCCAGGGTTCTAAAATCGACATAAACATATCTTTATATCTTTCAACGAGAGCCCGCTCATGCATGTCTCGCTCGACACAATGGTAGATACATTGAAGGCGGCGGCCGAATCCAGCCGGCTGCGCATCCTGGTGCTGCTTTCGCGGGGCGATCTCACCGTCTCCGACCTCACCGAGATTCTTGGACAGTCGCAGCCGCGCGTCTCGCGCCATCTGAAGCTTTTGCTCGATGCCGGGCTGATCGGCCGCTATCAGGAAGGGTCCTGGGCCTTCTTCAGGCTGACCGATACGGACAATTCGCGCGATTTCGTGCAGCGCCTCGTCTCCGGCATCAGTGAGGCCGATGCGCAGGTGGTGCGCGATCTCGAGCGGCTGGCGGCGGTGAAGCGCAAGCGGCAGGACCGGGCCGCCGAATATTTCTCCGAGAACGCCGCGAGCTGGGATCATATCCGCTCGCTGCATGTGCCGGACCGCGCGGTGGAAGCGGCGCTCATCAAGCTCGTCGGCAAACGGCCGTTCCAATCGATGCTCGACCTCGGCACCGGCACGGGCAGGCTGCTCGAAATCTTCGCGCCGCTCTACCGGCGCGGCGTCGGCATCGACATGTCGCGCGAGATGCTGACGGTCGCGCGCGCCAATCTCGACAAGGCCGGCATCGCCAATGCGCAGGTTCGCCAGGGCGATATTTTCTCGCCGCCGGTCGAGCGCAACGCCTTCGATCTCGTCACCATCCACCAGGTGCTGCACTATCTCGACGATCCCGCCCGCGCCATCGCCGAAGCGGCAAGGCTGCTTAGGCCGTCCGGCAGGCTGATCGTCGTCGACTTCGCGCCGCATAATCTCGAATTCCTGCGCGACCAGCACGCGCATATGCGGCTGGGCTTCTCCGATCGGCAGATATCCGACTGGTTCGCGGAGGCCGGTCTCGACCTCGAGGATAGCCAGGAGTTCGAGCCGCGCGGCGGCAACGAGGCAAGGCTGACCGTCAAGCTCTGGCTCGGCCGCGATCGCCGCCTGCTGATCGCCGATCCGTCCAACGACGCACTTCCAGCAAGGGAAACAGCCTGATGAACCAGTTCCGCTTTTCCCGCCGTCCCGACATCGGCGACAAGGTCAGGGTTTCGTTCGAGTTCTTCCCGCCGAAAACGGATGAGATGGAGGCAAAGCTCTGGGACACCGTCACAAGGCTCGAGCCGCTCAAGCCGAGATTCGTGTCGGTGACCTATGGCGCCGGCGGTTCGACCCGCGAGCGCACTGCGCGCACCGTCAAGCGCATCCTCAACGAGACGTCGCTGACGCCGGCGGCGCACATGACCTGCGTCGACGCCGCGCGCGATCAGGTCGACACAGTCATCCGCGAGTTCGCCGACATGGGCGTCAAACGCTTCGTGGCGTTGCGCGGCGATCCGGCGGCCGGTGTCGGCACAAGCTATCGTCCGCATCCCGACGGCTACGCCAACGGCGCCGAACTGGTCGGCGCGCTGAAGAGCGTCGGCGATTTCGACATTTCGGTCTCGGCCTATCCGGAAAAGCATCCGGAAAGCCCGGATTTCGCCACCGACATCGACATGCTGAAGCGCAAGGTCGACAATGGCGCGACGCGGGCGATCACCCAGTTCTTCTTCGACAACGATCTCTACGAGCGCTATGTCGAGCGGGCGCGGCGCGCCGGCATCTATATCCCGATCGTGCCGGGCATCCTGCCGGTGCATAATTTCACGCAGGTCGCCAATTTCTCGTCGCGCTGCGGCGCGCTGGTGCCGGCATGGCTCGCCGAGCGTTTCGAAGGGCTGGAGAACGACCCGCAGACGCACGCGCTGGTGGCCTCGGCCGTGGCGGCCGAGCAGGTGCTCGACCTCGTTGAGCGCGGCGTCGGCGACTTTCATTTCTACACGATGAACCGTGCCGATCTCGTCTTTGCCGTCTGCCACATGATCGGCATCCGCTCGCATGAGGCGGAGGCGACCGGATCGGCCGCGGCTTGAGCCAAGCTGTAGGTCAGGATTTGCAATGGAAAAGGCCGGGTGGAAACCCGGCCTTTTCGAACTGTTGGACTATTCTCGGTGCTTAGTCTTCCCGGCTTTGGCGGGTCAGGGAAGCACACCTATGATAAGGGCACCGATGAATGCGAATGCGGCACAAATCATCAAAGCGTTGATCGGCCTCGTCAGTCCCATGTCATAGCCTCCTCTTCAGAGCTATGGCAGGAGTCTAGGGTCATTTGGGCCACAGGCAAGCGGAAAACGTGCTGCAATGCGACATGATTGTGAAATCCGCGACCTGGAATTGGTCGTTAGCCGTTGAAACTCTTCGGCAAAAGCCGGCTTCGCCGTTGTGAATAAATTGTGGCGGCGGTGTGGCATGACACCGCTACCATCTGCCGAACAGCCGCCCGTCGATGGTGATCAGACCTAAACCGATCAGCGTCATGCCGCCGATCTCGAACAGCGCCAGCCGCTCGCCAAGGAAGAGGAAGCCGAGCAGCACCGCGCTGACCGGCACGATCAACGTGACCAGCGAGGCATTAGTGGCGCCGGCCGAGGCGACGAGGTTGAAATAGAGGATATAGGCAAAGGCGGTGGAGAGCAGCGCCAGCCCCAGCACCGCGGCCCAGACCGGTGGCGAGGCCGAGAACAAGCCCGTCGGCCCATAGGCAATGAGCACGATGGGGATCATGATGATGGTCGAGGCGGTCAACTGCCCGGTGGCGATGACCGGCGAGGGCACACCCTTGAAACGGCGCGCGATCATCAAGGCGATCGCATAGGACACCGAGGCGCCGATCAGCGCGAATTTGGCCCAGACCGGTCCGCCGAGACCGGCAACAAGCCCCGGGCCGATCATTACGGCTGTTCCCGCAACACCGAGCGCGATGCCGGCCAGCTTGTTCCAGGAGAGCTTCTCGTCGGTCGTGAGCGCATTGGCCAGGATCAACGTCCAGAACGGCGTCGTCGCATTGAGCACCGAGGCGACGCCGGCGCCGAGCTGCGTCTGGCCGGCGAAGATCAGCGAGAAGGGCACGACATTGTTGGTGAGCGCCAGCAGGAAGAACAGGCCGGCATGCGGGAAGGCGAGCCGGAACGACGGGCCGCGCACCGCCAGATAGAGCTGGAGCGCGATCGCGGCGATGGCGACGCGAAACAGCACCAGCGCCAGCGGATGGATCTCGGACACGGCAATGCGGGCAAAGAAGAACGAGCCGCCCCAGATCGCGCCGAGCAAGAGAAGCTGCGCCCAATCCTTGAGCGTCATCGGTCCGCGCGTCGGCGCGGCACCGGCTATAGTGGACATGTCCTGTTCCTCCCCGGGCCGATCGCAATCCCGGCCGTCACACCTCACCAACCGATATCGGATTCGCGGGCAAGGGCCACCCGAAACGTGACTGGTGGTCTAGGGTCGAAAAAATGTGCAACCGGCCGCTCCGGGCCGCCAGACACAGAAGTGTTTTCTTTGGCGGCTAGCTGGGATTAATTGTGCGCGCTCCAGACCCCGAGGATTCGTCCATGCAGCGATTCGAAAATGCCCGCGATGCGGCACTGGCGCTTCGTCCCGACGATCCGGTCTATTGTTTCCGCCCGCAGGTGCTGAAGGCGGACGCGTTGCAGTTCATGGGCATGTTTCCCGGCAAGACCGCCTACGCTGTGAAGACCAATGGCGAGCAGATCGTGCTGAAGACGCTGGTGGAAGCCGGCGTCAGCACCTTCGACGTCGCTTCGCCCGGCGAATTCGCCGCCGTGCGGGCAGTCTCGACGGATGCCGAGATGCTCTACATGCACCCGGTCAAGGCGCAGTCGGACATCAAGCTGGCGCTGGAGAAATACGGCATCCGGGTAATCTCGCTCGACCATGAGGACGAGATCACCAAGCTGACGCGTGTGGTGCGGGCGCTCGACATCGACCCCGGCGCCATCACCGTCTTCGTGCGCATCCAGACCAAGGGTCACGCGGCTTACGAATTGTCGAAGAAGTTCGGCGCCGGGCCAGCCAATGCCGTCGAACTTGCCGAGCGGCTGAACCGCACCGGCTACAAGGTCGGGCTCTGCTTCCACGTAGGCAGCCAGATCGAGGATCCCGATACTTATGAGAGGGCATTGGCTTCGGCCGATTGGGTGCGCAATCGCCTGACCTTCGACATTGCCGGGCTGGATGTCGGCGGCGGCTTCCCCGCCGAATACGGCCACGATCCCAACCGCAAGCAGGTCGAGATGCCTTCGCTCGGCCAGTTGATGTCGCGGCTCGCCGGCGACCTGAAGGAGTATCAGTTCGACCAGATGCCGCTGGTGGCCGAGCCCGGGCGCGTGATCGTTGCGCGCTGCCTGTCCTTGATCGTTCGCGTGCTGCTGCGCAAAGGCAAGCGGCTCTACATCAATGACGGCATCTGGGCGTCGCTGTCGGATTCATGGACGGGCAAGATCACGCTGCCGGCGCGCTTCATCCCGGATCCCGCGATCCGCACGCGCAATGGCGACGAGAAGACCGTCGTGCCGTTCAAGGTCTGCGGCGCGACCTGCGATTCCGTCGACATCCTGTCCAGGCCGTTCTGGCTGCCGGAAACGGTCGACACCGGCGACTGGATCGAGATCGGCCATATCGGCGCCTACTCGCTGTCGCTGAGAACCCGCTTCAACGGCTTCTTCCCCGACACCTTCGTCGAGGTGACGACGCCGTTCGACGAAGGCGACGCGCCGGAGGGATTTGCGAGTCTGGAGACGATGGCGGATTGAGCTCCCCCTTCTCCCCTTGTGGGAGAAGGTGTCGCCGAAGGCGACGGATGAGGGGTGTTCCAGGGAAAGCCGACGTTTCACTCCGCTGGAACACCCCTCATCCGTCTCGGCGCTGCGCGCCGATCCACCTTCTCCCACAAGGGGAGAAGGAGAGGGTGCTACAATTTCGCCAACAACTCCGGCGTCGGCCAGCCATCGACCGGCAACCCAAGCCGCGTCTGCTCCTTGCGGACCGCTTCGCGCGTGTTGGTGCCGAGGATGCCGTCGACAGTGCCGACATCATAGCCCCTGGCCTCGAGCTTGGTCTGCAGTGCTTTCATCTGTTCGCCGTTGAGGCCGGGCTCAGGCGTGCGCGGATCGAATTGCGGCGCGCCGGCAAGGCGCGTGGCAAGCACGGCAGCCGTCAGCGCGTAGGTGAAGGACTGGTTCCATTCCAGATAGACGTCGAAATTGTCGTAGGTCAGGAAGGCCGGACCCTTGCGGCCCATAGGCAGCGCCAGGCCGGCCTTGAGCCCATTGTCGACGAGCGGCGTGCCGTCCGGGTTGGTCACGCCCCACTGAGCCCATTGCGACAGAGGCAGCTTGTTGGTGCGTCCGGTTTGGTCCCACGGCATCTCGTTGGGGACGCGCACTTCCTGGACCCAAGGCTGGTCGCGCTTCCAGCCGCGCGACATGATCTTGTTGGCGGTCGTCATGATGACATCCGGCACGCTGTTCCTGAGGTCCACCTTGCCGTCGCCGTCGCCATCGACGCCCTTGGCAAGATAGTCGGTCGGCAGGATCTGCGTCTGGCCGATCTCGCCGGCCCAGGCGCCCTTGACGTCGGCCGGCAGCACACCGCGGTCGATCAAGGTGAGCAGCGGCACCAATTGCTGCCGGAAGAGTTGAGGGCGGCGGCAGTCATGCGAGAGTGTCACCAGCGCATTCAGCGTGTGGAAATCGCCCTGCACGGCGCCGAAATCGGTCTCCAGGGCCCAGAAGGCGGCGATGATGGCCGGCTGGACGCCGAACTCATTGTCGGCGCGGGTAAAGACGTCGGCGTACTTCTTCAGATTGGCCGCGCCCTGCTTCAGGCGGTAGGCCGAGATCATGCGGTTGGCGAATTCGGTGAAGGTCTGAGTGAAGACGCCCTGGGCGCGGTCGCGCGCCAACGCGCGCCCATCGATGGTGGCGTCCTCCAGCGCGTCGAGGCCGACGGCGCCGACGCCGGCCGCCTTGGCTTCGGCCGCGACGCCCTGCTTCCAGGCCTCGAAATCGCCGCCGCATTCCTGTGCCGCGACGGGCAGCGCCGACGCGCCGACGAAGAGCGCCGCCAGGATTTCAACGCGCAATCGCATCGCTTTCCTTTCGAGACCGGCGCATGACCCCATCGTGATCCCGGATCGGGACCGGACAGGCGCATGCGAGGATTTCAAAGTTCGGGAGCCGCGCCATGCACTCGCGCGAAAGCGCCGCTCCGGATTACCAGCGGTTGCATATTTCGCCGCCCGCCGTGTCGAAAAGCAGGCGAGGGATCGGTTGTCAACGGGTGTTCTGCCGCAGCCACTTCTTCCAGGCGGCTTCCGAGCCGTTGAAAACGTTGATGTCCGACTTGCCGGTCATGCCGGGCACGATGCCGGTTCCGGTATACTGCCAGAAGGTGAAAGGGTGGCTGCCGTATTTCTCTCGCGGGTGGCCGGCGACCGAGCGCAGCCAGTATGGATAGCCGCGGAAACTCGCCAGTTGGTTGTCGTCGAAGAAGTCCAGCGAGGTGTAGATGATCGGCTTCTTGCCGTAATGGCGCTCGACCATTTGCAGGAAGATGCTCATTTCACTGCGCACCGTGGCCGGATCGGGGCGCAGCCGGCAGGTCGGCGATTTCGGGTTCCATTCCATGTCGAGCACCGGCGGCATCGCCGAGGGGTCGTTGGGGACGTTGGCGATGAACCAGCGCGCCTGGGCTTCCGCCGGCGTGCAGAAATAGAAGAAATGATAGGCCGCGCGCGGAATTCCGGCTGCCTTCGTGCGCGACCAGTGCTCGTTGAAATAGTCGTCGAAGCGGTCGCCGCCTTCCGTCGCCTTGATGAAGGCGAAGGAGATACCGCTGGCTCTCGCTGTCGGCCAGTCGACCGAGGTCTGGTATTTGGAAACATCCGTGCCGTGTATGGCGTAGGTCCATGGCGCGCCGCTGTCCCATTCATGCGGCTTGGAGTCCTCGAATTTGGGCGCGCGCACGGCAACCGTCTGCGAGGACGGCGACAGCGGAGAGAGATCGTCGACGGTCGAGCAGGCGCAAAGCAGCGTCAGCATCAGAATGGCCGCGAGACGGCGCATGGCGTTCCCCAGGCCGGGTTCAGCCGGCCGCTGATGGGTCCTTCACTGATGGCGGTCGCTTGCGCGGTCCCCCTCCGGACGATCGCCCCACAGGATCGCCCAGTTCTCATTTGTCTGTCCGTGTCATTGTCCCAAAACCGCTGCGCAGTTTTGGGCGACATGGAGCAGTTGATCGCCGAACATGGTTGATAATCCATTGACGGCGTTCGACGACGCCAATGATTTTGCGGAAGCAATGGCGGCAAATCGATGACATAAATCGAGCCGGCGAATCCAGAAGGCGGGGGAAACATGCGGGCTGTCGTGAAGTTCATCAAGTGGCTGCTTGGCCTTGTGATCCTGGCGGTGGCGGCGCTCTTCGCCTGGCTCTATCTCGCCCCGCCGGAACTGATCCGCGTCGGCTCCGGCTATTCGGCCAAGATCGTCTGCTCGAATGTCTTCATTGCCGGCCGCGACCCGAACCAGGTGCTGGCGGTCGACGTGCAGGCGCCCGGTCATCCGCTGCTCAGGCTGATGAAAGTGTCGGTCGACAGGGAAAGGAGGATGGTTTCGGCAGGCCTGCTCTGGGTGCTGGGCAAGAGCGTTGCCGTGGAGCGCTTCGGGGTCGGCTGCGCATCGGTTCCCGACGGCGATACCGGCAAAGCGAGGCAGACCTCGCTGCGCGCGGTGCCGCCTGCCGCAGCGCAACCCGATACGCTGTGGCCCGATGGCGAGCGGGTGGATGCCTCGCAGAACCCGGAAGTCGCCAAGATCGTCGACGATGCCGCCATGGCCGGCATCGGCATGCGCGCCATCGTGGTGGTGAAGAACGGCCGCATTGTCGCGGAGCGCTACGGCGACGGTTTTTCGGCCAAGACGCCGCTGCTCGGCTGGTCGATGACCAAGACGGTGAATGCGGCGATCGTCGGCACCTTGGTCAAGGACGGCAAGCTCGCGCTCGACAACAAGGGCCTTTTCGCGCCGTGGAAGGCCGACGGCCGCGCCGCCATCAGCCTTGCCGACATGATGGCGATGTCGAGCGGGCTGGCGTTCAACGAGGATTATGGCGACGTCGCCGACGTGACGCGCATGCTCTATCTCGAGCCGGACATGGCCCGTTTCGCTGAGGCCCAACCGCTGACCGGCGAGGTCGGAAAGGTGTTTTCCTATTCGAGCGGCACGGCGGTGATGCTGTCGCGGCTGTGGCAGGACGCGATCGGCGACAAGGCGAAGGCGCTGGCCTGGCCGCGCACGGCGCTGTTCGAGCCGCTCGGCATGCATAGCGCAGTGCTCGAAACCGACGAGCAGGGCACCTTTGTCGGCTCGTCCTATCTCTATGCCACGGCGCATGATTGGGCGCGCTTCGGCCAGTTCCTGCTGCAGGGCGGCGTCTGGAACGGCAACCAGATCCTGCCAGCCGGTTTCGTCGACTGGATGCGCGAACCGGCGCCGACTTCAAAAGTCTATGGCAAGGGCCAGGTCTGGATCGAAGGTCCGGGCGATGAGGAAAAACCCGGCGCGGGTGCTGCCGCCGGCTTGCCGAAGGACACCTATTGGATGGAAGGCCATGACGGCCAGACGGTGGCGATCGTCCCCTCGGAGCAGTTGGTGGTGGTGCGGCTTGGGCTGACGCCTGCCAAGCTCGGCTATCGTCCACAGGCGATGGTAGGGGCGCTGGTGAAGGCGCTGCACCAATAGCGTTTGCTATTTGGAAGATCCGATCACCGCCAGCCAGGCATAGCCGCGATAAAGCGTTCTGAAACGGAAGGTTGCGCCGGTGCGTTGCGATTCCGATTCAAGCACGTCGCGCAGCGACGCTCGCGGCGTGACGTGGAATTTCCGCAGCCAGCCGCGCAAGAGCGCGCGGAACCAGTTTGGCAAGCCTTCCTGCTGGCCGAAATCGACGACATGCAGCGAGCCGCCGGGGGCGAGCGCGGCAAGGGCGGCAGATACGGTCTTTTCCCACCCCGGTATCATCGACAGCGAATAGGAGACGAAGACGCGGTCGAAGCGTTCGATGCCGAAGAGAGCCTTGGCGTCGAAATCGGTGGCGTCGCCACGCGCCAGGCTGACTTTGCTGGACAGACCCTCGCGGGCGATGGTCGCGCTCGCCGTCTCCAGCATCTCGGAAGAGATGTCCAAACCGAAGAAGCGGGCGTCGGGATAGCGGCGGGCGGCAAGCGCGATGTTGCGGCCGGTGCCGCAGCCGAGCTCCAGAACGGTGCCGCCTGGCGGCACGTCCAGCCCTTCGATCAGCCGGTCGCGGCCGAGCAGGTAGTATTTGCGGGTCAGGTCATAGACATGGCGCTGCCAGCGGTAGACGCCGTCCATCAGCTCGGCATGGCTGGCCGGCAGATCCGTGGCGCTCATGCGGCGCGCTTCACATAGAGGTGGAAGCCGCCATAGATCGCCGAGCGGTCCTTTGCCGAGAATTCGCGCGAGGCGTCGGCCTCGTAGCTCCACTGGTCGAGCAGGGAACTGGAGACGCGGCCGGGCAGCAGGCTGGGCTCCGCCGCTGTGCGGAAGATGACGCGGGCGCCCGCCGAAGCGGTGCGGGTGATCTCGGTCCACAGCGCGTTGAGCAGGTCGTCGGTCATCCAGTCCTGTGCATCGAGCAGGACGAAACGGTCAACGCTGCCCGCCTCCTTGGCGGCCAGGAACTTGATCAGGTTGGCGTGATGGATGGCAACGCGATCGATGTTGTCGCGGATCGTCTTGTAATTGCGCTGTTCCAGATAGGCGGGCAGCGCCGCCTCGCCGGGCTGCGGATAGCGGCGGGCAAAGGCCTGCCAGGCAAAATAGTTGTTCTTCAACGGGAAATCGCAGGCGAGCTTTTCCAGCCGTGCCTTCAAGACGCTCGCCATGGAGCCGTCGCCGGAGGTGATCAGCGAATCGTACTGCGCCGGGGGGATGCCGAGGCCGAACAGCGAAGCCTTGCGCGAGGTTGCCCAGCGCAGCAGCTTCTTGTCGAAGATGGGCGCCAGTTCCTCGTTGAAGAAGCGGCGCTGCTCGCCGATGTTCTCAGCCTCCATGATGCCGGCCGGATCGACCCCGAACAGTTTTGCGACCCGATGGCCCATGGCGATGAAGAGGCCGAGCAGGCCGGTCTGGTAGAAGTTGCGGTCGAACACCGAGATGCGTCGGCGGCCGCGCCAGTTGCGGCGCTCCCAGTAATGACGGCTCACCGGATCGAGATGCGGCGCGATGAAGCGGTCATAGGCATCGGAATTGTGGCTGGTGCCGGCGGCGCCGAAGAAGCGGAACAGGTCGCCCTGCGAAGGCAGGTGCCGCACCGCTTCCAGCTTCATGCGGTTCAGTGCGATATGGGCGGCGTTGAGATCGACGGCATCGATCCGGGCCGGCGAGCGGGTCAGGTAAGCCAGAATGTTGCAGCCGCCCGAAGCGATCGTGACGACCCGGTGACCGGCGCCGAGCTGCATGGCCTCCATGTCGACATCGGGGTCTTCCCAGATCTGCGGATAGACCAGACCGGAGAACAGGAAGGCAAAGAGCCGCTCGGAAATGCCGTCCTTCGATAGTGCGCGGTTCTGGTAGACGGCCTTTCCGACTTCCTTGCCGCGACGATAAACGAGTTCTCCGGATACGTCCGACATGGAAAGGTGATTCCCCGTTTGCGTTGGCGCAAGCGGGTAGCGCAGCGTCATGACAGGCAGGTGACAGCCTGTTGACGGCAGGTTGTCACGAATTCTTACGGTTTTCCGAATGCTCCGGGTGTCGGCGTGGTGACGATGACGGCCTCGCCGGCCTCGAGCGTGGTCTGGTCGCAGGCCTTCAACACGTCGACCGTGCCGTCATTACGTCTGACCTTGGTCGAGCCGGCCTCGCCGTCGCCGCCGCCCTCGAGGCCTTGAGGCGGCCGGTTACGGTGCGAGGACAGGATCGCGCATTCCATCTGTTCGAGGAAGCGGATAGTGCGCCTTGTGCCGTCGCCAGCGTTCCATTTGCCCTTGCCGCCAGAGCCTTCGCGGATGTGGAAGTCTTCCAGCACGACGGGGAAACGCAGTTCCAGCACCTCCGGATCGGTGAGGCGCGAGTTGGTCATATGGGTGTGCACGCCGGATGTGCCGGCGAAGCCGCGGCCTGAATTCATCCGGCCGGCCGGCGAGCCGGAGCAGATCGTTTCGTAATACTGGTATTTCCTGTTGCCGAAGGTGAGATTGTTCATCGTGCCTTGCGCGTTGGCGATCGCGCCCATCGCGCCGAACAGGGCGTTGGTGACGTGCTGCGAGGTCTCGACATTGCCGGCGACGACGGCGGCGGGGTAGGCGGGCTTCAGCATCGAGCCGTCGGGGATGACGATGTTGATCGGCCTGAGGCACCCTGCGTTCATCGGGATCATGTCCTCGACCATGACGCGGAAGGCATAGAGCACCGCGGCGCGGGCCACCGGTTCCGGCGCGTTGAAATTGTTCTTCATGACAGGCGAGGTGCCGGTGAAATCGACGGTCGCCTCGCGCTTTTGCCGGTCGACGGTGATCTTCACCTTGATCACCTGGCCGGTGTCGGTCGGGTATTCATATGCTGCGCTGTCGGGAAGCCGTTCTATCACGCGGCGCACGCTCTCGGCGGCATTGTCCTGCACATGGCCCATATAGGCTTCGACGACGTCGAGGCCGAAATGCGCGACCATCTTGCGCAGCTCCGCCACGCCTTTTTCGTTGGCGGCGATCTGCGCCTTCAGGTCGGCGATGTTCTGGACGGGATTGCGCGCTGGGTAGGGATGGTCGGTCAGCAGCGTCTCCAGTTCCTTCTCGCGGAAGCGGCCGCGATCGACGATGCGGAAATTGTCGAACAGCACACCTTCCTCATCTACCGTCGTGGCCAAAGGTGTCATCGAGCCGGGCGCGGTGCCGCCGACATCGGCGTGGTGGCCGCGCGAGGCCGCCCAGAACAGGATTTCCTTGCGCGCATCGTCGAAGACGGGCGTCACCACGGTGATGTCGGGCAGATGCGTGCCGCCATTATAGGGCGCATTGAGCGCGAACACGTCGCCCGGATGGATGTCGCCGGAATTCAGGCGGATGATGGTTTCGACGGAACGGTCCATCGAGCCCAGATGCACCGGCATGTGCGGCGCGTTGGCGACCAATGCGCCATGGCGGTCGAACACGGCGCAGGAGAAGTCGAGCCGTTCCTTGATGTTGACCGAATAGGCAGTGTTCTGCAGCGTCACGCCCATCTGTTCGGCTATGGACATGAAGAGATTGTTGAAGACCTCCAGCATCACCGGATCGGCTTCGGTGCCGAGTGCCGCGGCACGCGCTTTCCGTTCCGTGCGGCGGATCACGACGTGGTCGAGACTGGTGATTTCTGCGCGCCAGCCAGGCTCGACGACGATGGTCTGGTTCGGCTCGATGATCAGCGCGGGTCCGGCGACCGTGTCGGAGGGCCGCAAGTTCTCGCGGCGGTAGACGCCGGCCTCGTGCCAGCGGCCCTCGGTATAAATCTGCCGGCTTTCCGAAGGCTTTGGCTCGGCTCCTGCCAGTGCGGCAGGGGCGGCGATTTCAGCCTTGTCCTGTCGCGCGGCTTCCATGCCTTCGACGGCAACGGTCTCGACGACGATCGGCTTGTCGTCATAAATGAATCCGAACTGCGCCTTGTGCGCGGCCTCGAAGTCGCTCCTGGCGCGGAAGATCGAGCCATGCTCGAAATTCACCGGCAACGCCGTGTCGGTGCCGTCGTAGCGGATGTGGAGCACGGGCCTCGTCGAAACCGCGTCCTCGGCAATGCCTTGCTCGCCGAGCTCGGCGATGACGTCCGTGCGCAAGGCCGCGATGAGAGTCTCGATCGCCGCTCTGGCTTCCTCGGCGAGCGGCTGCAGCAGACCCTGTTGGCGCGAGGCGAAGACCGACGAGAGGCCGATGCCATAAGCCGAAAGCAGCCCTGAGAAAGGATGGATGAGCACGGCCTCCATGCCGAGCGCATCGGCGACCAGGCAGGCGTGCTGACCGCCGGCGCCACCAAAGCAATTGAGGAGATATTCGGTGACATCGTAGCCGCGCTGCACCGAGATCTTCTTGATGGCGTTGGCCATGTTCTCGACGGCGATGGTGACAAAGCCTTCGGCTACCGCCTCGGGCGTCCGGCCATCGCCGATTTCGGCGGCAAGTGCGGCGAATTTTTCGCGGACCGTGCCAATGTCGAGCGGCTGGTCCTGGCTCGCGCCGAAAATCGCCGGGAAGAAATCGGGCTGCAATTTGCCCAGCATGACATTGGCGTCGGTGACGGCGAGCGGGCCGCCACGCCTGTACGCCGCCGGGCCGGGATTGGCGCCGGCGGAATCCGGTCCGACGCGGAAGCGGCCCGCCTCGTAATGCAGGATCGAGCCTCCGCCGGCGGCGACCGTGTGGATGCGCATCATCGGCGCGCGGATGCGCACGCCGGCGACCTCGGTGTCGAAGGCGCGCTCATATTCGCCGTCATAATGGGCGACGTCGGTCGAGGTGCCGCCCATATCGAAGCCGATGACCTTGTCGAAGCCGGCGAGCTTCGCCGTTTCGACCATGCCGACGACGCCGCCCGCCGGTCCCGAAAGCAGCGCGTCTTTGCCCTGGAACATGTCGGCGGCGGTAAGGCCGCCCGACGACATCATGAACATCAGACGCGGGCCGGCGCCCAGTTCGCCGGCCACACGCTGCACATAACGCGACAGGATCGGCGACAGATAAGCGTCCACCACGGTGGTGTCGCCGCGGCCGACCAGCTTGATCAGCGGCGAGACCTCGTGGGAGACCGAGATCTGGCTGAAGCCGATCTTGCGGCAGACTTTTGCCACGGCTCTTTCGTGGTCCGGGTATTTCCAGGCATGCATGAAGACGATGGCGACCGCGTCGATGCCGTCGGCCCTGGCCTTTTCGATCGCCGGGCGGCAGGCCGCGATGTCGAGCAGGCGCTCGACGCAGCCGTCGGCACGTACGCGCTCGTCGATCTCGATGACGCGCTCGTAGAGCTGTTCCGGCAGGATGATCTCCTTGGCGAAGATGTCCGGCCTTGCCTGATAGGCGATGCGCAATGCGTCGCGAAAACCTTTGGTGATCAGCAGCAGCACACGGTCGCCCTTGCGCTCGAGCAACGCATTGGTGGCAACTGTCGTGCCCATTTTGACTTCGCCGATCGCGTCGGCGGAAATGGCAGCGCCTGCTTTCAGGCCCAACAGGTCGCGAATGCCCTGGATGGCGGCGTCCGCATAAGCCTCGGGATTTTCCGACAGGAGTTTTCGAGGGTACAGGCGGCCCTGCGGATCACGGCCGATGATGTCGGTGAACGTGCCGCCGCGGTCGATCCAGAAGTCCCATTTCTTGGTCCCTGCGGCTGCCGGCATTCTGCTTACTCACCATCTCGAAAGCTTATGTTCTGTTAGTTCGGGTTTTGGGCGCCAGCAATCGCAAGTTGATGTTACACATGGAAATGCATCGTTACGAAACCGGCGAGCCGCTAAATGCATTTTCCCTGCGACCGCTCACCGAAATGTGAGCGTCTGCTGAAGGAGAGATACCATGAAGAAGCTCATTCTGGCGTCGGTTTCGGCGCTCGCCCTGCTGGGGGTCGCGGCTTGCAGCGATAATGGTACCGACAAGACCACAACCCAGAGCACCAATCCGCCGGCCAACGAGCAGCCGATGAAGCCGGCTTCGCCCGACGCTTCGAAGCCCGCTACACCGGCTCCGGCAACAAATCCGGCTCCTGCCGCGCCTGCGCAGTAAGGGGTCGACCGACAATCTCGAAGAAGGCCGGCATTGCCGGCCTTCTTGCGTTATTCCCATGTGATGCCGGCTCCCTGCGGCATTGTCCCGGCTTGATAGAACCGCCCGGTTCGCTCTATGAAGCCGGCATGTCGATTTGGGACCGCCTTGGCGACTTCATCGCTCGTGTTTCGTCGTCGGCGTCCTCGGGTGTCGCGGATGTCGTCGAGGCCGTGCGCACCGTGTTTTCCGGCGATCCGGACCTGCGCCGGCGCGTTGCCTTCTCGGTGGCGATGATCGCGCTTTCGGCCAAGATGGCCAAGGCCGACGGCATCGTCACGCAGGACGAGGTGCGCGCCTTCCAGGAAATCTTCGAGGTGCCGCCGAGCGAGACGCGCAATGTGGCGCGGCTTTACGATATCGCCAAGCAGGACGTTGCCGGCTTCGAGACCTATGCCCAGCGCATGGCGCAGCTCTGCGGGTCCGGCCATGCCAATTGCATGATGCTGGAAGACATACTCGACGGCCTGTTTCACATCGCCAAGGCGGACGGACTCATCCATGAGCGGGAAGGGCAGTTCCTGCACCGGATCGCCGAGATCTTTCGGATCGACGAAGTGCATTACGAGGCGATCCTGTCCAGGCACGTCAATCTCGGCGCCGCCGACCCTTACGTCGTTCTGGGCATCGAGCGCGGCAAGCCGTTCGAGGAAATCAGGAAACGCTATCGCAAGCTGATCTCCGACAATCACCCGGACAGGTTGATCGCGCGCGGACTGCCGCAGGAATTCATCAAGATCGCCACCACCAGGGTCGCGGCGATCAATGCCGCCTATGAGATGATCGAGCGGGGCCTCAGGCACGTATGAGCGGCTTTTTGCCCGACCAGCCAGGCGCCGAGGTCCGGGTCTCGCCGAATTTCGGTCCGCGCCGAGAGACGCATCGGCCCGATATGATCGTGCTGCATTATACCGGAATGGCAAGCGGCGCCGGCGCCGAGGCGTGGCTGTGCGATCCAGCGAGCGAAGTCTCCTCGCACTATCTTGTCCACGAGGATGGCCGCATCGTGCAGATGGTGCGCGAGAGCGACCGCGCCTGGCACGCCGGCAAGAGCTCCTGGCTCGGCCGCACCGACATCAACTCCTGTTCGGTTGGCATCGAGATCGTCAATCCCGGGCATTCGCTGGGCTACAAGGCTTTTCGGAGGCGGCAGATCGATGCCGTGATCGGCTTGTGCGCAGGTATCGTGGGCCGTTACTCGATCCCCGCGGCTAGGGTGCTCGCGCATTCGGACGTGGCCCCGGGTCGCAAGATCGATCCTGGCGAGAAATTTCCCTGGAAGGCCCTGTTCGCGGCCGGTATCGGCCATCTCGTGCCGGCGGCGCCGATAAGGCCCGGCGCCGCGCTGAAGGCCGGCGACACCGGCGCCGACGTCGAGGCGCTGCAGTCTATGCTGGCGCTCTATGGCTATGGCGTCGAGATATCGGGTGTCTACGACCGACAGACGGAGATCGTGGTGGCGGCGTTCCAGCGGCATTTCAGGCGGCGGCTGGTGGATGGCGTGGCGGACAAATCGACGATCCGCACACTTGAAAGGCTCGTGGCTTCCGTAGAGGCAGCTTCAGCCAAACAGTCGCGATAAGTTCCTTAAATTACAATCTGTCATTTAAAGTGAATTGCGCCGCCTTCATTGCCGCCAATTCCGCCTCCAAATGCCTCTCCCGCAAGTTGTCGGGCGTCTATCCCCCAAGATGCCCCGGCGTTGAATTGACCTAACTGCGCGAAGTTCTTCGCGCGGCCCTAACAGAACAGGACTACATGCAAAGATTGACCGTTGTAGCGGCAGCCGTTGCTGCCGGAGTGATGACTCTTGCCTTCAATCCAGCGAACAGTGCCCCTCTGAGCTTGCGGGCTGACAATGGCTTCGCCGCCGCGCCCGCGGCACCGAAGGCAAGCCCGGCAGCCGAGGGTTCCACGATCAAGGGAACCGCTCCGACCAAGGTGGAGAAGGTTGCCGCAGCCAAGGCGGCGAAAAGAACGGCAAGGCGCAATACGAAGCACAACAGGCAGACTATCGACCTGACCGCGACAGCCTCCATCCGCCCTGAGAAGCCGGCGTTGTCGTCGCCAGCGACGGGGGACGGCCAGTATTCGACGATCATTGCCCGCTATGCCGCGAGCTATGGCGTGCCGGTGTCGCTGGCCAGGGCCGTCATCAAGATCGAAAGCAACTACAGGCCGAACATGGTCGGCAACGCCGGCGAGATCGGCCTGATGCAGATCAAGCCGGCCACGGCGCGCATGATGGGCTACACCGGTTCGGCCAAGGGGTTGTTCGATCCCGACACCAACATCAAATACGGCATGAAGTATCTCGCCATGGCGCAAGGTCTCGGCGGCGGCACCACCTGCGGCACGATCCTCAAGTACAATGCGGGTCATGGCGCGACGCGGATGAATCCGGTTTCGGCCGCCTATTGCAGCAAGGTCAAGGTGCAGATGGCGGCGCTCGGTTCGCCGGCCTGAGCCCGTCCGTGGAATGGATTTGGGCAACGAGTGTCTGTCTGATGCATGTCGTTGTCCCAAATCCATTGCGCTTCGGGCACTCACCCGGCTTTTTCGTTTGCGTTTTCAAGCGGGAATCCCTTTATACGCCCTTGCCAGCTGGCCGGGCGGCCGCGCCCGCGAGAGCCGAAAGGTTGCGGGTGAGGAAAGTCCGGGCTCCATGGAGACACGGTGCCGGCTAACGGCCGGCGGGGGCGACCCCAGGGAAAGTGCCACAGAAAGCAAACCGCCCGGCATTGCCGGGCAAGGGTGAAAGGGTGGGGTAAGAGCCCACCGCGCGACTGGCAACAGGAGCGGCACGGCAAACCCCACCGGGAGCAAAACCGAATAGGGGCGGTGCGAAGGGAAACCTTCGAGGGCTGTTTCCGGCCCACCGTCCGGGTAGGTTGCGTGAGGCGCATGGCGACATGCGCCCAAGATGAATGGCCGCCACGTTCTCGTCGCAAGGCGAGGGCCATACAGAACCCGGCTTACAGGCCAGCTGGCAATTTTGTCCTAGCGATAGCTGAACGGGATCAGCAGGGTTACGCCGACGGGTGGAATCTCTGATTCAAGCATTGCCGTGAGGCGGCCTCCCCGACGTGGTCAGTCTTGAAGCTGGTGCGATTAAATCGTACCTTCTAGCGAAATAGGAGCACGTCATGGGCCAGGTCGACAAACGCAGCATCACGCTTTCGCCGGAACTGGCGCAGGCCGTCGACGATGTCGTAGCCGCCGGAGAGTATGCTTCCGCGAGCGAAGTGATCCGCGATGCGCTCAGGCAATGGAAGGAGCGCCGCGACCTGCTCGGTTACACCGTGGAGGAGTTGCGCAAGCTCGTTCAGGAGGGGATCGACAGCGGGCCGGGACGGTTTGTATCGATGGACGAAATCAAGGCTGAAGCGCGCCGGCGCTTTCGGTCCGGCGGAGCGGTATGACGCTTGCGGGCTATCGTTCGAACCTCGCATGCCGAAGAGGATTTGATCGCGATCTGGCAATATGTTGCGCGTGATAGCGAAGCTGCAGCGGACCGGCTGCTCGATCGCATCGAAAACCGGTGGCAGCAACTCGCCATTTACCCTGCATCTGGTCCTTTGCGAGATGATATCGCTCCGGGCATCCGCCATCTCGTCGTTGGCGAATATCTCACCTTTTACCGCGTCGGCGAAGATGCGGTCGAAATCCTCCGCGTGCTGCATGGCCGGCGCAACATCGAGGCTGACGATCTGGTATAGCGGGACTAGGCGCCAATCTTGTCCAGCGACGCCTCGATCGCCCGCCAGAGCTCCTCGACTGGCTCGCAGCCGATCGCCAGGCGAACAAAGCCAGGCGGCACGGCGTCGCCGCGTTTCGAGCGCCGCTCAGCCGATGTATGAACACCGCCGAATGAGGTTGCCGATTCAATCAGCGCGCAATTGTCGATGAACGCCTCGGCCTTCTGTTCCGAGGCCAGCTCGAACGAGATCAAAAAACCGAAGCGCTCCATCTGGGCACGCGCCAGATTGTGCGAGGCGTCGCCCTCGAGCCCGGGAAAGCGCAAGCCGCTGACGGCGCGATGGTCCTTCAGGCGCCGCGCGATGGTTTCGGCCGACGAGCACATGCGGTCGAAGCGTACTTCGAGCGTCTCGAGGCCGCGATGCACGAGCCATGCCTCGAACGGGCCGGGGATACCGCCGGCCGTCTCGCGCCAATCCTTCACCCTGGCGACAATGTCGGGATCGCGGCTGGCGACATGGCCAAAGAGCACGTCCGAATGGCCGTTGATCGCCTTGGTGTCGGCCGAGACCACGACGTCGGCACCGAGATCCAGCGGGCGCTGGCCGAAGGGTGTCATCGTCGTGTTGTCGACGATCAGGAGCCCTCCTTGCGCATGGACGGCCTTGGCGACGGCGGTGATGTCGCAGATGTCGAGCCGCGGGTTCGACGGACTTTCGACGAACACCGCCCGGTAGCCGGCGAAGCCGCCATCGAGCATGCTTGCCGTCGGCCTCACCTGATAGGCGACGCCGAGCGGTTTCAGGAAACGCTCGGCCAGAGCCCGCGTCGTGTGATAGCCGTCCGACGGCAAAAGGATGCGGTCGCCCGATTTGGCGAGCGCGAAGAAAGCGGCGGAAATCGCCGCCATTCCCGATGGGAAGGCAACGCACTGCGCATCTTCCAGATGGCCAAGCGCATGCTCGACGGCATGCCAGGTCGGGTTGCTGAAACGGCCATATTGATCGAAGCCGGTCGCGTCGCCCGGCGCGTGGAAGATCGAGGCCATGGTCAGCGGCAAGGGGATGGGATCGCCCTTGGCGAAACCGGCGCTGCGCAAATGGGTAAGCGTCGCGGCGCGGGACTTCGCGGTGTCGGACATCAATTCGATCCTCGATCAGGCAGAACTTCACTCGACGCTATGCGCGCCGGCCGTCCACAGCAAGCCGCGTCTTTTTGGGCCAGAGGGCTCTAAACGCTTCGTTAGGCTTAATAGACGATAAAGACGAGACGCGCCTTCGGCCTGCGCTTTCTGGTTGTGGCGTGCATGTTTGTGATGTCTGTTCCCGTTGACGCCCATAATACCCCATGATATCCCATTCAGATCAAGCTTTCGTTCCGCGTCAGGGTGAAGCGTACGCCAATCGGGCAGCCGCGGCGGCTGCGCGTTTGCCGGTTTTCGCCCCGGTGAATGAAGCGATCTGCCGCAAGCGAGGCGGGGGCGCGGAGAACAACATGGGAAGGGGTACGGCGGCGGAAGCGGCTGTAGCGTTCATTGGACCGATTTCTGTCAAACGCGGTGAACAGGATCGATGCGAAGGGGCGGGTGTCCGTTCCGGCGCATTTCCGCGCCGTGGTGCAGAAGCGCGGCTATTCGGAACTCTACGCGCTGCGCTGCCTGGACCTGCCGGCCATGGATGTGGGTGGCCTCGATCTGCTCGACCGCTACGAGCAGCGGATAGCGCTGGAAGACCCGTTCCTGCAGACGGCGGACGACATGTCGTTCTTCTGCCACGGCGATGGCACATTCCTGAAATTGGACCAGGACGGCCGCATCACCATGACCGATTTCATCCGCGAGCATACGGGCATCTCGAACGAGGTGGCCTTTGTCGGCCGCGGCAATTTCTTTCAAATCTGGGAGCCGGGACGGCTTGCCGCCTATGGGGCGCAGGCGCGGGCCAGGCTTTTGCAGCTTCGGCAGGGGACGAAGCCCGGGGAGCGATCGGAATGATGGCTGGCCACGGCGATGACGCTCACGCCGTTGGCGGACTGGCCCGTCACATTCCGGTCCTCCTTGCCGAGGTGCTCGATGCGCTCGCGCCGAAAGCGGGCGATACCATCATCGACGGGACGTTCGGCGCCGGCGGCTACACCAGCGCTATCCTCGATCGCGGCGCTTCAGTCGTCGCCATCGACCGCGATCCGGACGCAATCGCGGCGGGCAGGGCGCTCGAAGAGCAGGCCGGCGGCCGGCTGAGGCTGGTCCAGGCGCCGTTCTCGACGCTGGACGAGCATGTCGAAAGCGCCGAGGGCGTCGTGCTCGACATCGGCGTCTCGTCCATGCAGCTCGACCAGGCCGAACGCGGTTTTTCGTTTCGCGCCGACGGGCCGCTCGACATGCGCATGGCGCAGGCAGGTCTCTCCGCGGCCGACGTCGTCAACACCTTCAAGGCGGGCGACCTTGCCCGCATCTTCGGCTTTCTCGGCGAGGAGCGTCACGCCGGGCGCATCGCGCGCATGATCGAGAGCCGGCGCGAGAAGAAGCCTTTCGAGCGCACGCTCGATCTCGCCGACGCCATCCAAACGCATATCGGACGGGCGCCGAAGGACAAGATCCACCCCGCCACGCGCGTCTTCCAGGCGCTGCGCATCTTCGTCAATGACGAGCTTGGCGAACTGGCAAGGGCGCTGCTAGCCGCCGAGCGTGTGCTGAAGCCCGGCGGACGGCTCGCGGTGGTGACGTTCCATTCCCTGGAGGACCGCATCGTCAAGCGCTTCATCGCCGATCGTTCCGAAGCCGCCGGCGGCTCGCGCCACATGCCCGATGCGCCGCAGCGCGTCGCGACTTTCCGTAAAGCTGGCGGCGGCGTGACGCCGGGAGAAGCCGAGCTGGACGCCAATCCGCGCGCGCGCTCGGCCAGGCTGCGCGCCGCGATCCGCACCGACGCTCCGGCACGCGCCGGCGATTTTTCGATTTTCGGCCTTCCAAAGCTTCCCGCCGTCGAGCGGCCGGGGGAGAGGTGAGCACGTGTTTCGTACCAGCGACATAGTCCTGATTGCCGTCATGGTCTCGGCCGCGGCCCTGACCTACAAGACGAAGCGGGAAGCCGAGGAGCAACTGGCGGCGGTGCAGAAGATCCAGGCGCAAATCCACTACGAGGAGGAAACGATCGATCTCCTCAAGGCGGACTGGAGCCTGCTCACGCAGCCGTCGCGGCTGCAGAAGCTTGCCGACGTCTATAAGAGCCAGCTCGGACTCGAGCCGGTGAACGCGCACCAGATCGGCAGCCTCGACGATATTCCCGTGAAACCCGTGACCATCGAGGATCTCTCCTCGCAGCGCCTTGGCGGCATGGCCGACAATTCGGGCAAGGAGCCTTCGGACGGCAAGGATCCAGTGGTCACCGGGAGCACCGTTCAATGATCAGCAGGCTTCCAAGGATCGGTGACCTGCTGAAGCGCCGGAAGAAGCAGGCCGAGGACGGCTCGATCGTCGTCGATGCCGCCCGCAAGGCGACGGGCGGCAAGGCAAGGACGCGCATCGTCATGACCATGGCGGTGTTCTTCACCATCTATTCGACCATTGCCGGCCGGCTCGTCTATCTCGGCATGCAGAACCCGGATCTTTCGGGCGGCCCGGAGAGCCGGGTCACGGCATCGCGTCCGGATATCGTCGACCGCAACGGCGAGGTGCTGGCGACCGACATCAAGACGGCGTCGCTGTTTGCGGAGCCGCGCCGCATCGTCGACGCCGACGAAGCGATCGAGAAATTGTCGACCGTGCTGCCGGAGATCGACTACGAGCAGACCTACCGCAAGCTCAAGAGCGGCGCCGGCTTCGTCTGGCTGCAGCGCCAGCTGACGCCGAAGCAGCAGGCCGACATCCTGGCGTTGGGCATACCCGGGCTCGGCTTCCGCACCGAAAAGCGGCGCTTCTATCCGAGCGGCGAGACCTCGTCCTATATCGTCGGCCTGACCAACATCGATAACCAGGGCATCTCCGGCATGGAGAAGTATATCGACGAGCAGGGGTTGAGCGACCTGCAGGCGTCGGGTCTGGCCGTGGCCAAGGATCTCAAGCCGGTCAGGCTTTCGATCGATCTGCGCGTCCAGCATGTGGTGCGCGACGAGATCGCCGCCGGCCTGGAGCGCTATCGCGCATTGGGCGCCGGCGCCGTCGTGCTGAACATCAAGACGGGCGAAGTGATGGCGATGGCCTCGGTGCCGGACTTCGATCCGAACAATCCTTACAATGCGCAGGAAAAGGACCGGCTGAACCGCATGTCGGCGGGTCTCTACGAGATGGGCTCGACCTTCAAGAGCTTCACCTCGGCCATGGCGCTCGATTCCGGCAAGGCGACGATGAACAGCCGCTTCGATGCCTCGCATCCGATCCGGGTCGGCCACCAGGCCATCCACGATTTCCATGGCAAGAACCGCGTCCTGTCCTTGCCGGAAGTGTTCCTCTATTCGTCCAACATCGGGTCGGCCAGGGAGGCCGAGCTGGTCGGCATCGAAGGGCACCGCGAATTCCTGCATCGCCTCGGCATTCTGGACAGGATGCAGACCGAGCTGCCCGAGGTCGCGCGTCCGACCGAGCCCAAGGTCTGGAAACAGGTCAACTCTTTCACCATCGCCTTCGGCCACGGCGTGTCGACGACGCCTCTGCAGGCCGCCGTGGGCTGCGCGGCGCTGATGCAGGGCTATCTGATCGAGCCGACATTCCTGGTCCGCAGCGAGGAGGAGGCCATGGCGGTGGCCAAGAGAGTGGTCAGTGACAAGACGGTCGAAGGCATGCGCTACCTCTACACGCTCAACGCCGAGAAGGGCTCGGCCAGAAACGCCAGGGCCCCCGGCTACCGGGTCGGCGGAAAGACCGGAACGGCCGAGAAGGTCATCAACGGCCGTTACTCCAAGGAGTTGAATTTCAACACCTTCGTCGCCGCCTTCCCGATGGACGATCCGCAATTCCTGGTGTTCACGATCGCCGACGCTCCGCATCCGGAAAAGCCCGGGATGACGGACGTCGCCGCCAACAATGCGGGGGTTATGGCCGGCAATATCATCAGGCGCTCAGCGGCCATGCTTGGCGTGAAGCCAGATTTCAGCCATGAAAATGGTGCAACGCTGGTTTCCTATCAGTGATTCTTGGGGCGCGCCGGCAACTGCGCGCTATTTTGTTGCGGTGAACGGGACTCAATGCATCTAAAAGATCTAGCCGGTATCCTGCCTGTCGAGGGAACAGCTTTCCCCGATCTGGAGGTGACCGGACTTTCCTCCGATTCCCGCGCCGTCAAGTCCGGCGCCGTCTTCTTCGCGCTTGCCGGCAGCAAGGCCGACGGCTCGGCCTATGCGGCCGACGCAGCAAGCCGTGGCGCCGCGGCGATCGTCACCGGCAGGGGCGCGGCCGTCCCAAGCCTGTCGATCCCGGTTCTCGCCGTCGATGATCCGCGCCTGGCGCTGGCGCTCAGCGCGGCGCGCTTCTTCGGCCGCCAGCCGGAGACCATGGTCGCCGTCACCGGCACCGCCGGCAAGACATCCGTCGCCGCCTTCACCCGCCAGATCTGGGAGCAGGCGGGTTTTGCCGCCGCCTCGATCGGCACAACCGGTGTCGTGGCGCCCGGCCGCAACGAATATGGCTCGCTGACGACGCCCGATCCGGTGGCGCTGCACCGGTTGCTCAAGGAACTGGCGGATGCCGGCGTCACCCACGCCTCGATGGAAGCCTCGAGCCACGGCCTCGACCAGCGCCGCCTCGACGGCGTGAAGCTCGCGGCCGGCGCCTTCACCAATCTCGGACGCGACCACATGGATTATCATCCGACGGTCGAGGATTATCACCGCGCCAAGCTGCGTCTGTTCGACACGCTGCTGCCGAAGGGCGCGCCCGCGATCGTCTTTGCCGACGACCCGTGGTCGGAGCCGACCATCAAGGCCGCGAAGGCGGCGGGGCTGAAAGTGTTGACCGTCGGGCGCCATGGCGATTTCCTGACGCTCAAGCGGGTCGAGCATGAGCGCCATCGCCAGCGCGCCGAAATCGTGGCGGACGGCGTGCTGCACGAGGTCGACCTGCCTTTGGCCGGCGATTTCCAGATCGCCAACGCGCTGGTCTCGGCAGGCCTTGCCATCGCGACTGGAACGTCCGTGGCCAAAGCCTTGGCGGCATTGGAGAAATTGAAGGGCGCGCCGGGCCGGCTCGACCTCGTCGGCACCACCGCCGCCGGCGCTCCCGTTTATGTCGACTACGCCCACAAGCCCGATGCGCTGGAAAACGTGCTGACCTCGGTCCGGCCTTTCACCACGGGCCGCGTCGTCGTGGTGTTCGGCTGCGGCGGCGACCGCGATCGGGGAAAAAGGCCGATCATGGGCGAGATCGCGACCCGGCTCGCCGACATCGTCATCGTCACCGACGACAATCCGCGCAGCGAGGTGCCCGAAACGATCCGGGCGGCGATCCTTGCCGCCGCGCCCGGCGCCATTGAGATCGGCGACCGCCGCAAGGCGATCCACGAGGCGGTGGCGATGCTGCGCGCCGGCGACACGCTGATCGTCGCCGGCAAGGGGCATGAGGAAGGCCAGACCATCGGCAGCGAAACCTTCCATTTCTCCGACCATGAGGAAGTGCGCGATGCGCTGAAGGAGCGCGCCGCATGAACCTGCTGTGGACGTCGGAAGCGCTGGTCGAGGCGATGGGCGGCAGGCCGATCGGCTCGCTGCCGGAGGGCATCACCGGCATTTCGATCGACAGCCGCAGCCTGGAGCCTGGAGACGCCTTCTTCGCCATCAAGGGCGAGGCGATGGATGGCCATGATTTCGCGACGGCGGCGGTCAAGGCCGGAGCGGCCGTGCTGGTCGTCGCCGAAGCCAAGCTGCCCTCGCTCGGACGGCTGACGGCGCCGATGATCGTCGTGCAGGATGTGCTTGCGGCGCTGGAGAAGCTCGGCGTCGCGGCCCGCGCCCGCTCGAAGGCCAGAATCATCGCGGTCACCGGTTCGGCCGGCAAGACGACCACCAAGGAAGCGCTGCGCCATGTGCTGTCGGCGGTCGGCAGGGTGCATGCCTCGGCGCAGTCGTTCAACAACCATTGGGGCGTGCCGCTGACGCTGGCGCGCATGCCGCAGGACTGCGACTACGCGGTCTTCGAGATCGGCATGAACCATCCGGGCGAGATCAGGCCGCTGGTCAAGATGGTCAGGCCGCATGTCGCCATCGTCACGATCATTGCCGCCGCCCATCTCGGCTTCTTCAAGAATCTCGACGAGATCGCCATGGCAAAGGCCGAGATTTTCGAGGGGATCGAGCCCGGCGGCGCCGCGCTGCTCAACCGCGACGATCCACGCTGGAAGCTGCTCGGGAAAATGGCGAAAGACGCAGGCGTCGAGCATGTCTTCGGGTTCGGCGAAAATGTCCGCTCGGCCTTCCGCCTGGTCGGCTGCGAACTCCATGCCGACCATTCCGACATCGTCGTCAAGATCGGCAAGAGGGATCTGACCGCCCGTGTCGGGGCGCCCGGCCGTCATATCGTGCAGAATGTCCTGGCCGTGCTTGGCGCCGCGCAACTGGTCGGTGCGGACGTCGACAAGGTCGCGGCCGCGCTTGCGGATCTTTCGGCCGAGCGCGGGCGGGGCCGGCGCCATGTCCTGCATCATCCCGACGGGCCGATCACACTGATCGACGAGAGCTACAACGCCAATCCGGCGTCGATGGCGGCGGCCATGGCGCTGCTCAACGCCACGCCGGTCTCGGGCGAGGGCAGGCGCATCGCCGTGCTCGGCGACATGCTGGAGCTCGGCAGCCATTCGGCGAAACTCCATGCAGCGCTTGCCGAGCTGATCGTCGGGACGGGCACGCGCAACGTCTTTCTCGGCGGTCCGGAAATGCGGGCGCTGGCCGACGTCCTGCCGTCGGACATCGCGACCGAGTATCGCTCGGGAGCGGAAGATTTGAAGCCACTCGTGATCTCCGCGCTCAGGCCCGGCGACGTGGTGATGGTCAAATCGTCTAAAGGCATCGGGTTTTCAAAGCTGGTCGAGGCATTGCTCGGCAAATTTCCGGCGGAAGCCACAAACATTAAGCCGGCCTAGGTCGGGTTCCGGGGGACGGAAGGACCATGTTCACACTGCTCGTCGATTTCGCGGACAAGATCTCGTTCTTCAACGTCTTCCGCTACATCACTTTCCGCACCGGCGGCGCGCTGATCACCTCGGCGCTGATCGTCTTCATCTTCGGGCCGACGATCATCAATTCGCTGCGCCTGCGGCAAGGCAAGGGCCAGCCGATCCGCGCCGACGGCCCGCAGACGCATTTCAAGAAAGCGGGAACGCCGACCATGGGCGGGCTGATGATCCTGTCCGGCATCATCGGTTCGTCGCTTCTATGGGCGAACCTTTCCTCGATCTATGTCTGGGTGGTGCTTCTGGTCACCGTCGGCTTCGGCTCGATCGGCTTCTACGACGACTATCTCAAGGTCACCAAGCAGTCGCATCTGGGCTTCTCAGGCAAGGCGCGGCTGGCGATCGAGTTCATCATCGCGGCGATCGCCGCCTGGGTGATCATGCACAATGGCCAGGCGCCGTTCTCGTCGTCGCTGACCTTCCCCTTCGCCAAGGAATTCCTCATCAACCTCGGCTGGTTCTTCGTGCCGTTTTCCTGCTTCGTCATCGTCGGCGCGGGCAATGCGGTGAACCTGACCGACGGCCTGGACGGGCTGGCGATCGTGCCCATCATGATCGCGGCGGCGTCCTTCGGCGTCATCGCCTATCTCTCGGGCAACGCGGTCTTCGCCGAATATCTGCAGATCCATTTCGTGCCCGGCACCGGTGAACTCGCCGTCGTGCTCGGCGCGGTGATCGGCGCGGGCCTCGGCTTCCTCTGGTTCAACGCGCCGCCGGCCGCAATCTTCATGGGCGACACCGGCTCGCTGGCGATGGGCGGGCTGATCGGCACCATCGCGGTCGCCACAAAGCACGAGATCGTTCTGGTCATCGTCGGCGGCCTGTTCGTGGTCGAGATCCTGTCGGTCATCATCCAGGTCGGCTATTTCAAGATGACCGGCAAACGCGTCTTCCTGATGGCGCCGATCCATCACCATTTCGAAAAGCTCGGCTGGACCGAAAGCCAGGTGGTGATCCGCTTCTGGATCATCGCCGTCATCCTGGCACTGGTCGGCCTCTCCACCCTCAAGCTTAGATAGGGCGCCTGCTTGATCCCAGCCGCTTCCTTTTCCGGCAAACGCGTTTCGCTCTTCGGGCTTGGCGGCTCGGGGATCGCCACCGCGCATGCGCTGATCGCGGGGGGCGCCGAGGTGCTGGCCTGGGACGACAATCCGGACAGCGTCGCGAAGGCGGCCGCCGCGGGCATTGCAACCGGCGATCTGCGCGGAGCCGACTGGCCGCGTTTCGCGGCCTTCGTGCTGTCGCCAGGCGTGCCGCTGACGCATCCGAAGCCACATTGGACCGTGGAGCTGGCGCGCGGCGCCGGCGTCGAGGTGATCGGCGATATCGAGCTGTTCTGCCGCGAGCGCATCAGCCGCGCCCCGGCGGCCCCCTTCATCGCGATCACCGGGACCAACGGCAAGTCGACGACCACGGCGCTGACGGCGCATATCCTGAAATCCGCGGGGCGCGACACGCAGATGGGCGGCAATATCGGCCGCGCCATCATGACGCTCGATCCGCCAGAGCCGCAGCGCCACTATGTGGTCGAGTGCTCGTCCTATCAGATCGACCTTGCGCCCTCGATCGACCCGACGGCCGGCATCCTGCTCAATCTCACGCGCGACCATCTCGACCGGCACGGCACGATGGCGCATTACGCCTCGATCAAGGAGCGGCTGGTCGCCGGCTCAGACACCGCGATCGTCGGCGTCGACGATTCCTGGTGCGCCCAGATCGCCGACCGGCTGGAACGCGCCGGCCGACCCGTCGTTCGCATTTCCAAGCGCCTGCCTTTGACCGATGGCTATTTCGCCGACGGCACCAATCTGATGGAAGCGGTGCATGGCCGCTACAGCCGCGTCGCCTTCCTCGAAGGCATCGGCTCCCTGCGCGGCCAGCACAATGCGCAGAATGCGCTGGCCGCCGTCGTCGCGTGCCTGAAAGTCGGGCTCGATCTCGGCGAGATCCAGGCCGGGCTGGAAAGCTTCCCCGGTCTGGCGCACCGCATGGAGCAGGTCGGCCGCAAGGATCATGTGCTGTTCGTCAATGATTCCAAGGCCACCAATGCCGACGCGGCCGCACCCGCGCTGTCGAGCTTCGCCAACCGTATCTACTGGATCGCCGGCGGCCTGCCCAAGGAAGGCGGCATCGAGCCGTTGCGCGGTTTCTTCCCGCGCATCGCCAAGGCCTATCTCATCGGCGAGGCGGCGCCCGCCTTTGCCGCGACGCTCGGCGAGGGGGTGCCCTACGAAATATCGGGAACGCTGGCGGCCGCTGTCGAGCACGCCGCCCATGACGCGGCAAACGACGCCGGCGGAGAGGCGGTGGTGTTGCTGTCGCCGGCCTGCGCCAGTTTCGACCAGTTCAAGAATTTCGAAGTTCGCGGCGAAGCCTTCAGGCAAGCTGCGACTGCTATTGATGGTGTGAAACCCATCGGAGGGCCACGTTGATGCAAAGCCGTCTCGACAAAAGTCCTGTCGCAACCTGGTGGTGGACGATCGACCGCTGGTTCCTGGCCGCGTTCCTGTCGCTGATGGGGTTGGGCATCATTTTATCCTTCGCGGCCAGCCCCGCGGTGGCCGAGCGTATCGGCCTCGACAGCTTTCACTTCGCCACCAGGCAGGTCATCTTCACCATCCCGGCGCTCCTCGTCATGCTTGCGGTCTCTTTTCTGGAGGCGCGACAGATAAGGCGCATGTCGCTGGTGATGCTCTGCATCATGCTGGTGCTGATGGTGGCGGTGCTCTACATCGGCGTCGAGGTGAAGGGCGCGCGGCGCTGGGTATCGCTCGCCGGCCTTTCCATCCAGCCGTCCGAATTCCTGAAACCCGCCTTCGTCATCATCTGCGCGTGGCTGTTTGCCGAGCATAAGCGCCAGCCCGACATTCCCGGCAATCTGTTCGCCATGCTTTTGCTTGCGCTGGTCATCTCGCTTCTGGTGGCGCAGCCCGACCTCGGCCAGACCATGCTGGTGACGGGCACGTGGGGCGTGATGTTCTTCATGGCCGGCCTGCCGTGGCTGTGGATCGTGGCTCTCGGCATCGTCGGGGCGAGCGGGCTGTTCGCTGCCTATTCGGTGTTCCCGCACGTTGCCTTGCGCATCGACAAGTTTCTGACCGGCGAAGGCGACACGTTCCAGGTCGATATGGGCCGCGAGGCATTGATCAACGGCAGTTGGTTCGGTGTCGGGCCGGGCGAGGGAACCGTCAAGCGCATTGTTCCGGATGCTCATACCGACTTCGTATTCTCCGTCGCCGGCGAGGAGTTCGGGTTGATCATGTGCTTCTTCATCATGTCGATCTTCGCCTTCATCGTGCTGCGCGGCTTGAGCATCGCGCTCAAGGAACACGACGATTTCACCCGCTACGCGGTCGGCGGCCTCGTCACCGTCTTCGGCCTGCAATCGGCCATCAATATGTGTGTGAACCTACAGCTGATGCCGGCCAAGGGCATGACGCTGCCTTTCATCTCCTATGGCGGCTCCTCGCAGATCGCCATCGCCGTCTCGATGGGCATGGTGCTCGCATTGACGCGCAAGCGGCCGGAAAAGCGCAAGCAGATGGGCTTCGTCCTCGCGCAGCGCGCAATGCCGGCGGAATGAGGCGGGATGTCAAAGGGTGTCATCCTGCTTGCAGCCGGCGGAACGGGCGGACATCTGTTTCCGGCCGAGGCGCTCGCGCATGAATTGATCGACCGCGGCTGGAAGGTGCATCTCGCCACCGACCATCGCGCCGAGCGTTATTCCCGCCATTTCCCGGCAGCCGACACGCACACGATCGCCTCGGCCACGCTGGGTTCCAAGAACCCGGTCGCGATGCTCTCGGCCTTCTGGAAAATCTGGCAGGGCGTGCGGGAAGCCAGCCGGGTGATCGCCAGGATCAAGCCGGAAGCGGTCGTCGGTTTCGGCGGCTATCCGACGCTGCCGCCGCTCTATGCTGCGACAAGGCGAAGAGTGCCGACGCTGATCCATGAGCAGAACGCCGTCATGGGCCGCGCCAACAAGGCGCTCGCCGGCCGAGTCGACGCGATTGCCGGCGGCTTCCTGCCGGAAGGGGCGAGCGCCGCCGGCGCAAAGACCGTGACCACCGGCAATCCGGTCCGGCCGCAGGTCCTCGAAGCTGCGAAGACGCCGTATGTCGTCTCGAGCGAGGGCGAACCGTTCCGCTTGCTCGTGTTCGGCGGCAGCCAAGGCGCCCAGTTCTTTTCCGATGCCGTGCCCGCGGCGATCGCGCTTTTGCCGGAAGACCTGCGCAAGCGGCTGGCGATCACCCAGCAGGCGCGCGCCGAGGATGTGGCGCGGGTGAAGGCCGCCTATGTCGATCTCGGGGTCGACGCCCAGGTTTCTCCCTTCTTCACCGACATGGCGGCGCGCATGGGGGCGGCGCACCTGGTGATGTCGCGCTCCGGCGCCTCGACGGTTTCGGAAATCGCCGTCATCGGCCGGCCGGCGCTGCTGGTGCCTTACCCGCACGCGCTCGATCATGACCAGGCGGCGAATGCCGCCGCACTTGCCGCCGCCGGCGGCGCCGAGCTCCATCCGCAGTCGACGCTGTCGGCGGAGCGGATCGCCGAACTGGTCGGAGGGCTGATCAGGGATCCGAACCGGCTGGCGACCATGGCCGCCGCCGCCCGCTCGTCCGGGAAACCGAATGCGGCGCGATTGCTCGCCGATCTGACAGAGGCTATTGCGTCCGGCAAAACGGTTTCGGACTACAGGAGGACGCGCCCATGAAGATGCCGCAGACGATTGGCCTTGTGCATTTCATCGGCATCGGCGGCATCGGCATGAGCGGCATCGCCGAGGTGCTGCACAATCTCGGCTATAAGGTGCAGGGGTCCGATCAGGCCGACGGCGCCAATGTGCAGCGGCTGCGCGACAAGGGCATCGAATGTTTCGTCGGCCACAAGGCCGAGAATCTCGGCGACGCCGAAGTGGTGGTCGTTTCGACCGCGATCAAGAAATCCAACCCGGAACTGAAAGCCGCGCGCGAGAGGCTTTTGCCGATCGTGCGCCGGGCCGAGATGCTGGCCGAGCTGATGCGTTTCCGACAGGCCATCGCCATCGGCGGCACGCATGGCAAGACGACGACCACGTCCATGGTGGCGACGCTGCTCGAGGCCGGCGGGCTCGACCCGACCGTCATCAATGGCGGCATCATCAACGCCTACGGCACCAATGCGCGCATGGGCGACGGCGAGTGGATGGTGGTCGAAGCCGACGAGAGCGACGGCACGTTCCTGAAACTGCCGGCCGACATCGCCGTCGTCACCAACATCGATCCCGAGCATCTGGACCACTATGGCAGCTTCGACAAGGTGCGCGAGGCCTTCCGCCAGTTCGTCGAGAACGTGCCGTTCTACGGCTTCGGCGTGATGTGCACCGACCATCCGGAAGTGCAGGCGCTGGTCGGCCGTATCGAGGACCGGCGCGTCATCACCTATGGCGAGAACGCGCAGGCCGATGTCCGCTTCATCAACCACCGCATGCAGGGCGCGACCTCGGAGTTCGACGTGGTCATCCGCGACCGCAAGGGGCGCGGCACCTCGACGATCCAGGATCTGCGCCTGCCGATGCCCGGCAGGCACAACGTCTCCAACGCGACGGCGGCGATCGCGGTCGCGCATGAGCTTGGCCTCTCGGCCGAGGCGATCAAGAAGGGCCTGTCGTCCTTCGCCGGCGTCAAGCGGCGCTTCACCCATACCGGCTCGTGGAACGGCGTCGAGGTGTTCGACGACTACGGCCATCATCCGGTCGAGATCGCGGCGGTGCTGAAGGCCGCGCGCAGCGCAACCAAGGGGCGTGTCATCGCCATCGCGCAGCCGCATCGCTTCACCCGGCTGCATGATCTGTTCAACGAGTTCTCCGTCTGCTTCAACGACGCCGACACGGTCATGGTCGCGCCGGTCTATGCGGCCGGAGAGGAGCCCATCGAAGGCGCGACTTCCGACGCGCTGGTGTCGCGCATCCGCTCTGGCGGCCACCGCGACGCACGCTATATCGATGGCCAGGCGGCGATCGCGCCCGCCATTCGCGAGCTTGCCAAGCCCGGCGATTTCGTAGTCTTCCTCGGCGCCGGCAACATCACGCAATGGGCCTATGCGCTGCCCAGGGAACTTGGGGGGACGCCCTCATGATGCGCGGCCAGGACCTGATCGACAAGCTCGGCGACAAGCTTTCCGGCCTGCGCGGCCGCATCACGCCGAACGCCGAGATGGACAAGATCACCTGGTTCCGGGCCGGCGGCCTGGCGGAGGCACTGTTCCAGCCGGCCGACGAGGAAGACCTTGCCGCCTTCCTGCGCGCCGTGCCGGAGGAAATACCGGTCATGGTGGTCGGCGTCGGATCGAATCTGCTGGTGCGCGACGGCGGCGTTCCCGGTTTCGTCGTCAGGCTCTCGGCCAAGGGTTTTGGCGAGGCCGAGGCCACCGGGCCGACCACGATCAAGGCGGGAGCGGCAACGCCGGACAAACGCGTCGCCGCGGTGGCTTACGAAGCCGGCATAGGCGGCTTCCATTTCTACCACGGCATCCCCGGCGCCGTCGGCGGCGCGCTCAGGATGAATGCCGGCGCCAACGGCGTCGAGACCCGCGAGCGGGTCGTCGAGGTTAGGGCGCTGGACCGCAAGGGCAACCTCCACACGCTCAGCAATGCCGATATGGGCTATGCCTATCGTCACGCATCCGCGCCTTCCGGACTGATCTTCACCTCGGCCGTTTTCGAAGGCTTTGCCGAAGACAAGGCGGCGATCAAGGTTGCGATGGATGCGGTGCAGAACCATCGCGAGACGGTGCAGCCGATCAGGGAGAAGACCGGCGGCTCGACCTTCAAGAATCCGGAAGGCACCTCGGCCTGGAAGGAGATCGACAAGGCGGGCTGCCGCGGGCTGATGATCGGGGGCGCGCAGATGTCGCCGATGCATTGCAACTTCATGATCAACACCGGCACGGCCACCGGCTACGACCTCGAATATCTCGGCGAAACGGTGCGAGCGCGGGTGCTTGAGAATTCGGGCATCCGGCTGCACTGGGAGATCAAGCGCCTCGGCAATTTCCGCCCCGGTCATGCGGTGCAGGAGTTTCTTGGCCAGCTTCTTTGAGCGCAGGCTCAAGTTCATGTGATGCTTGAACTTGCAGCGGTGTGAAACGGCCGCGAAACCGTTGCCTTAAAGACTCACAATTCACTTTTTGCTGCCGTTTTCGCGGAAAGTGAATCTCTCGGAATCATAGGCACTTGCCAGCGAATCAACTCTCTGATTCTCTGCCCTGAAGCGTTTTCTGATTTGAGTCGTTCGACGCGTTCAGTCGCGTTTTCCGTCTGGGGGGGCAACCTGCCGGAAGACTCGGACTCAATGCTTGGAAATGCGGTACGGGAATATCGGTTGCAGGCCCGGCGTGAGAGGGGAATGACGGGAATGAAGAAGAAGCATGTGGCTGTCCTCCTGGGTGGATTCTCCTCGGAGCGGCCCGTGTCTCTGTCCTCGGGGAAGGCGTGTGCGGATGCGCTCGAGAGTGAAGGCTATCAGGTCACCCGTGTCGATGTTTCGCGCGACGTCGGAGCCGTGCTTGCCGAGCTCAAGCCCGACGTCGCCTTCAATGCGCTGCACGGTCCGTTCGGCGAGGACGGCACCATCCAGGGAATTCTCGAATATCTCGCAATTCCCTACACCCATTCGGGTGTGCTCGCTTCGGCGCTCGCCATGAACAAGGAGCAGGCCAAGAAGATCGCCAAGGCTGCCGGCATTCCGGTTGCGGAATCCAAGGTGGTCAACCGCTTCGCCGTCCAGAACAAGCATCCGATGAAGCCGCCTTATGTGGTCAAGCCTGTCAATGAGGGGTCGAGCTTCGGCGTGGTCATCGTGCATGAGGGGCAGTCGCATCCGCCCCAGGTGATCGGCTCGAGCGAATGGCAATATGGCGAGATCGTCATGGTCGAGCGCTACATCCATGGGCGCGAATTGACCTGCGCGGTGATGGGCGATGTGGCGCTTGGCGTCTGCGAGATCATCCCGACCGGGCATTCCTTCTACGATTACGATTCAAAATACGTTCCCGGCGGATCAAAACACGAAATCCCTGCTAAAATTTCACCGAATATTTACCAAAAAATACAGACACTGGCCCTCAAGGCTCATCTTGCCATTGGTTGCCGGGGCGTTTCCCGGTCGGACTTCCGTTACGACGACCGTCACTCCGAAAACGGCGAGGTTGTCTGGCTCGAGGTCAACACTCAGCCGGGCATGACGCCGACGTCTCTGGTGCCTGAAATCGCCGCGCAAGCGGGACACTCGTTCGGCGATTTGTTGAGTTGGATGGTGGAGGACGCTTCGTGTCTGCGTTGAGGTGGGGACAGGGTAGTGGCGGCGGTGCGGCTCGGTCCGTGCTGCTTGGCATGTCGCTGTCATTCGACCGTTTCGTGTTGCCGCGTCAGTTCCGCCGGCCGATGCGCGTGCTGGCGCGCCTGTGCGACGGCGAGTACGAAGCGCCGCGCTTCTCTGCGGCGATCCTTTCCGCCGCGCTGATCGCATCGAGCAGCGCCTATGGCGCCTTTCTCGGCGGTTACACTGACAGCATCGTTCAGGGCATTACGGCCCGCACCGGCTTTGCCGTCGACCAGATCAAGGTGGTCGGCAATCGCCAGACCTCCGAGATCGACGTGCTGGACCGGCTCGGCCTCGATGGCTGGACCTCGCTGATCGGCTTCGATGCCGAGGCTGCGCGCGAGCGTATCGCGACGCTGCCCTGGGTCGAGGGCGCGGCGGTGCGCAAGATCTATCCGCATACTCTGGAAGTGCGCGTCGAGGAGCGCGAGCCCTTCGCGCTCTGGCAGCAGGGCACTTCGGTTTCGGTCATCGAGCGGTCGGGCGAGGTGATCGCGCCGTTCTCGGGCGGCAAGCAGGCGCTGCTGCCGCTGATCATTGGCGCCGGCGCGCCGGCGATGGCGCCGGCCTTTCTCGATAAGATCAAGCACTATCCCGAGCTCGCGGCGCGGGTCAAAGGCTACATTCGGGTCGGCGAGCGGCGTTGGGATCTGAGGCTGGAGAACGGCATCACGGTCAAGCTGCCGGAAGACAACGAGGACCAGGCGATCGCCGAGCTCGTCAAGATCGACCATGACAACGGGCTTTTGACGCGCGACATCGCCGCCGTCGACATGCGGCTCTCCGACCGGCTGGTGGTGGAGCTCTCGCCCGAGGCGGCGACGCAGCGCGAAGCCGCGCTCAGCGACAAGCCGAAGAACCTGGCCAAGCGCAAGGCGGAGACGAAGATATGAGCTGGCTTGGCGGCAGCGGTGATCAATCTTCGCGCCGGTCGGGCACGCTCACCGTGCTCGATGTCGGGTCCAGCAAGGTTTGCTGCATTGTGGCGAAGCTCAAGCCGAACGAGGACGGCAAGCTCCTGCGCGGGCGGTCGCACCGCATCCAGGTGATCGGCATCGGCCACCAGAAGTCGCAAGGCGTGAAGTCGGGCGTAGTGGTCGACCTCGATCGTGCCGAGCATGCCGTCCGGCTTGCCGTCGATGCGGCTGAGCGCATGGCCGGGCTCACCGTCGATTCCCTCATCGTCAACATGACGGCTGGCCGGCTGAAGAGCGAAGCCTTCTCGGCGACGATCAATCTCGGCGGTCATCAGGTCGAGGAAGTCGACATCAAGCGGGTGCTCGCTGCCGGCGCCAAGCAGGCGCTCCGGGCCGAGCGCGAGGTGATCCATTCGCTGCCCGTGGGCTTCTCGCTCGATGGCGAGCGCGGCATGCGGGACCCGCGCGGCATGGTCGGCGATGCGCTTGGCGTCGACATGCATGTGCTGACCGGCGATGCCGCGCCGATGCGCAACCTCGAACTCTGTATCAACCGCTCGCATCTGTCGGTCGAGCGCATGGTGGCGACGCCCTATGCCAGCGGACTTGCCTCGCTGGTCGACGACGAGCTCGAAATGGGCGCCGCCTGCATCGACATGGGCGGCGGCACGACGACGATCTCGGTCTTCTCGGAAGGCAAGTTCGTGCACGGCGACGCCATCGCCATCGGCGGCAACCATGTGACGCTCGACATGGCCAAGGGGCTGTCGACCTCGCTCGATGCCGCGGAGCGGCTGAAGGTGATGCATGGCTCGGCACTGCCGGGTAGCGCCGACGACCGCGACCTCGTCTCGATCCAGCCGATCGGCGAAGAGGGCGATGTGCCGCTGCAGATCCCGCGCTCGGTGATGACGCGCATCATCCGCGCCCGCATCGACGAGACGCTGGAGCTTCTGCGCGACCGGCTGAACAAGTCCGGCTACGGCAATGCCGTCGGCAAGCGCGTCGTGCTCACAGGCGGCGCCAGCCAGCTCGCCGGCCTGCCGGAAGCGGCGCGACGCATTCTCGGGCGCAATGTGCGCATCGGTCGTCCACTGGGCGTCGCGGGCCTGCCTGAGGCGGCCAAGGGGCCGGCGTTCTCGACCCCGGTCGGACTGATGATCTATCCGCAGATGGCGAGTTTCGAGAGCCATTCGGCGAAAGGACTTTCCGGTTTCAGGATGACCGGAACAGGCGGAAAACTGCATCGCATGAGTCAGTGGTTGAGAGACAGTTTTTAATTTGACGGGGACAGCCCCATAGGCGGCCGCAGCGGCGAGGCGGCGGGAAAGGCAAAGGACGGAGACAATGACCATCAATCTGCAGAAGCCGGACATCACCGAGCTCAAGCCACGCATCACCGTGTTCGGTGTCGGCGGCGGCGGCGGCAATGCCGTGAACAACATGATCACAGCCGGCCTGCGCGGCGTCGAGTTCGTGGTGGCCAACACCGACGCGCAGGCGCTGACCATGTCGAAGGCCGAGCGGCTGATCCAGCTCGGCGCGCATGTCACCGAAGGCCTCGGCGCCGGCTCGCAGCCGGAAGTCGGCCGCGCGGCGGCGGAAGAGTGCATCGACGAGATCATCGATCACCTCTCCAACACCCATATGTGCTTCGTCACCGCCGGCATGGGCGGCGGCACCGGCACGGGTGCGGCTCCGGTCGTTGCCCGCGCCGCGCGCGAGAAGGGCATCCTCACGGTCGGCGTCGTCACCAAGCCGTTCCATTTCGAAGGCCAGCGCCGCATGAAGACGGCCGATATGGGCATCGAGGAACTGCAGAAGTGCGTCGACACCCTCATCGTCATTCCGAACCAGAACCTGTTCCGGCTGGCCAATGACAAGACCACCTTCGCCGATGCCTTCGCCATGGCCGACCAGGTGCTCTACTCGGGCGTTGCCTGTATCACCGACCTGATGGTCAAGGAAGGCCTGATCAATCTCGACTTCGCCGACGTCCGCTCGGTGATGCGCGAGATGGGCAAGGCGATGATGGGCACGGGCGAGGCATCGGGCGAAGGCCGCGCGATGGCCGCCGCGGAAGCCGCGATCGCCAACCCGCTGCTCGACGAGACCTCGATGAAGGGCGCCAAGGGCCTGCTGATCTCGATCACCGGCGGCCGCGACCTTACCCTGTTCGAAGTCGACGAGGCAGCCACCCGCATCCGCGAGGAGGTCGACCAGGACGCCAACATCATCCTGGGCGCCACCTTCGACGAGGAGCTGGAAGGCGTGATCCGCGTGTCGGTCGTCGCCACCGGCATCGACAAGTCGGCGGCCGAGATCGCGGCTGCGCCGATCTCGATCCGCGCGCCGCAGAAGCCGGCCGCCCGTCCGGCGGCGGCTCCGGCCGCCGAAATCCGTCCCGCTCCGGTTCAGCCGCAGACCTACGAGCCGCGCGCGGTCGATCCGGTCGCCGAGGCTATCCAGCTTGCCGAGGCGAATGCCGCCGCCATGGCGCAGCCGCGCCCCGCGCCGGCCGACGACTTCCGGCCGCAGAGCAAGATCTTCCAGGCTCCGCCGGCCCAGCCGCAGCCGCAACCGCAGCCGGTGATGCAGCCGCAGGTCATGCAGCAGCCCGCGCCGCAGCGCGAGATGCCGCAGCCGGTCGCCGCGGCGCCGCAACGCATGCCGCGCGTGGAAGACTTTCCGCCGGTGGTGAGGGCTGAGGTTGAAGCCAAGACCCGGCCGGCGGACCATGAGAACAGCGGTCCGATGGGGCTGATCAAGCGCCTGACCAACGGCCTTACCCGCCGCGAGGAAGAACCGGCCCGTCTCCAGCCGGCACAGCCGCGCGAACCGAAGCTGCGCCAGGCCGCGCCCGAGATGCGCCGTCTCGCCAGCCAGGATCCGCAGCTCTACGCGCCGCGCCGCGGGCAGCTCGACGATCAGGGCCGGCTGACGCCGCAGGCCCGCACGGTCCAGGAGGACGACCAGCTGGAAATCCCGGCCTTCCTGCGCCGCCAGGCCAACTGATCGATACGCCGGATCGACTATCGTCGATACGGCAGACCGTCCAATCGTTAACGATATGTAACGGTTGTTAACAGGCAGACGAGAAATCGTCTGCCTGTTGCTTTTGTGAAATCTATGAAAAACAATAGCTTATTGGCTGCTTTTGACAGAATCCCGCAGTTACACGGGGTAAGAAACCGTGATTTGGAGTCTCCCGGACGGGCCATTATCTTCGCCACGGACTAAAGTCGGTTAGCCGGGATTCGGGGAGTAGCCCTGCCTGCCGACCACACAGAGCCGCATGCTCTTGCTTATTTTGCCGCATCCTATGCGAAAGCCAGGCCATCACCTGGCTGCAAGATACCCAAGGCCGATAGAGCGGACGCAGGCATTTGGGGCTATGGGGTTACTCTTGCACGACTATCAGACCACAGTGAAATCGCGCGCGACGCTGACTGGCATCGGCGTCCATAGCGGCAAATCCGTCACCGTTCATTTCCTCCCTGCTGATGCCGACACCGGCATCGTCTTCCATCTTTCGAATGGCGGCCAGACCCGCGAGCTCCGCGCCCTGGTCGCCGAAGTCGGCGCAACCGATCTTTGCACCATGCTCGGCGATCCGGCGGGCGAGCATATCGGCACAGTCGAGCATCTGATGGCCACGGTGTTCGGCCTCGGCATCGACAATCTCATCATCGAGATCGACGGTTCGGAAGTCCCGATACTCGACGGCAGCGCCATGGCTTTCGTCGAAGCCTTCGACCAGGCCGGTATCGAGACGCTGGCGGTCAAGCGCCGCTATATCCGCGTCGTCAAGCCGGTGCGTGTGGAAGCCGGGGCGTCCTGGGCGGAGTTCCGCCCTTATGACGGCACGCGATTCGAGGTCGAGATCGATTTCGAAAGCCCGGCGATCGGCCGCCAGCAATTCGCCTCCGACATCAATCCCGATATCTTCCGCCGCGACATCGCGCGGGCACGGACCTTCGGCTTCATGAAGGACGTCGAGAGGCTTTGGGCCGCCGGCTACGCGCTCGGCTCGTCGCTGGAGAACTCGCTGGTCATCGGCGACGACAACCGCGTCATCAATGTCGGCGGGCTGCGCTATCCCAATGAATTCGCCCGCCACAAGACGCTGGATGCGATGGGCGACCTGGCGTTGGCCGGCGCGCGCTTCATCGGCTGCTTCCGCTCCTATCGCGGCGGCCACCGGATGAACGCGTCCGCGTTGCGCCGGCTGCTTTCCGACCACACGGCCTTCGAGATCGTCGAGACCCGGCGCCGCGAGCGCGGCCGAGTCGCCGAGATGATCGCCGTCAGCCGGCCGGTCTATGCACCCTGGGTGATCTGATTTTTAACCGTTTTCTGGCTTTGTAGGGCGGACTTGTGTTGCAGGATTGCATCACGAATCGCTGAAATTGCACAAGCTTGGGCGTAGGGCGGGCCCGCCACAAAAATGTGCGATTGGCCGGACATAGCGTTGCCGGGCAAGGGGATAATGGTTTAAGGGTTCGGCCCGGACCGAAACGACGCCGAAGGGGCGGAATCCAAACATGTTTTTTTCGCGAGTTGGTCAATCGGTAGCGCCGCGTCGTGGTGTTTTGCTGGCGCTGTCGGTGGTTGCTCCCGCGCTCGTGCTGTCGGCCTGCATGTCCTCCGAGAAGGATGTCAACCTGGCGACCTATGTCGACCAGACCGAACCGGCCGACGTTCTCTACAACCAGGGCCTGGCCAACATGAATGCCGGCCGCCTCGACGAGGCGAGCAAGAAGTTCGACGCCGTCGATCGCCAGCATCCCTATTCGGAATTCGCGCGCAAATCGATGGTGATGGGCGCTTTCGCCGACTACCGCGCCGGCAATTACGACGAGGCGATCGGAACCGCGAAACGCTACCTGACGCTCTATCCGTCGACCGACGACGCGGCTTACGCGCAATACATCATCGGCCTCAGCTACTACCGGCAGATCAAGGACGTCACCCAGGACCAGAAGGAAGCGCGCCAGACCATCCAGACCATGCAGGATCTGGTGACGCGCTGGCCGAACTCCGAATATGTGGCCGACGCCAAGGACAAGATCCGCTTCGCCAACGACCAGCTCGCCGGCAAGGAAATGCAGATCGGCCGCTATTATCTCGAGCGCCGCGAATACATCGCCGCCGTCAAGCGCTTCCGCACCGTGGTCGAAACCTATTCCAACACCCGCCATGTCGAGGAGGCGCTCGCGCGCCTGACCGAGTCCTATTATGCGATGGGCCTGACCTCGGAAGCGCAGACGGCCGCGGCGGTGCTTGGTCACAATTATCCGGACAGTCCGTGGTACAAGGATTCCTACAAGCTCCTGCAGAGCAACGGGCTTGAGCCGCGCGAAAATGCCGGTTCGTGGATCTCCAAGGCCGGGAAGATGATCACCGGCGCCTGAAGCTTGCGATGCTGTCCAGACTGTCGATCCGCGATATCGTCCTGATCGAGAAGCTGGACATCGACTTCCTGCCTGGGCTTTCGGTGCTGACCGGCGAAACCGGCGCCGGCAAATCCATCCTGCTCGATGCGTTATCGCTGGCGCTCGGCGCACGCGGCGATGCTTCGCTCGTCCGCCATGGCGCCACGCAGGGCCAGGTCATTGCCGTGTTCGACGTGCCGCGCAACCATCCGGCGCGCGCGCTGCTCGCCGAAAACGACATCGCGGACGATGGCGACATCATTCTGCGCCGCGTGCAGACGGCCGACGGCCGCACCCGCGTCTTCGTCAACGACCAGCCTTCCAGCGTCACGCTGATGCGCGATGTTGGCCGCGCGCTGGTCGAGATCCATGGCCAGCATGACGAGCGCGCGCTCGTCGATCCCGGCGCGCATCGCGAGTTGCTGGACAGTTTCGGCGGCCATCTGGGCGCCGTGCGCGGCACGGGCGAAGCCTGGCGCTATTGGCGGAATTGCGAGCAGGAGCTTTCCCGCCACCGCGCCAAGGTCGAGGCGGCGGCGCGCGAGGCCGATTACCTGCGTGCTTCCGTGGCCGAGCTCGCGAAACTCGATCCGCAGCCTGGGGAAGAGACCGACCTGGCCGAGTTGCGCGCGACGATGATGCGCGCGGAAAAGATCGCCGCCGAGATCCATGATGCGCAGGATGTGCTGTCGGGGCCGTCCTCGCCCTTGCCGCAGCTTGCCAGCCTGTTGCGCCGGCTGCAGCGCAAGTCGGGCGAAGCGCCGGGCCTGCTCGACGACGTGGTGAAGTCGCTGGACGAGGCGATGATCTCGCTCGATGCCGCGCAGTCCGGCGTGGAAGCCGCGCTTCGGGCGACCGAATATGATCCGCAGCGCCTGGAGAAGGCGGAGGAGCGGCTTTTCGCGCTGCGCGCCGCCTCGCGCAAACACAATGTCGCGGTCGACGAGCTGGCGCAGTTGCGCGACACGATGGTGGCCGATCTCGCCGACCTCGATGCCGGCGAGGAGCGGCTGCATGCGCTGGAGAAGCAGGCCGCCGCGGCGCGCGAGGCCTACGATATCTCCGCCGCGCAGCTCTCGTCGCTGCGCCACGCGGCGGCTGCGGGCCTGACCAAGGCTGTCATGGCGGAATTGCCGGCGCTGAAGCTCGAACGGGCCGAATTCATCGTCGAGATGGGAAGCGATGCCGAAAGCCGCATGGAAGAGGGCATCGACCAGGTCGAATTCTGGGTGCGGACCAATCCGGGCACCAGGCCGGGGCCGATGATGAAGGTCGCCTCGGGCGGCGAGCTGTCGCGCTTCCTGCTGGCGCTCAAAGTGGCGCTCGCTGATCGCGGCTCGGCGCCGACGCTCGTATTCGACGAGATCGACACCGGCGTCGGCGGGGCGGTGGCAGACGCCATCGGTCAGCGGCTGGCTCGGCTCTCGAAGCGTGTGCAGGTGCTTTCGGTCACGCATGCGCCGCAGGTGGCGGCACGCGCCGCGACGCATTTCCTGATCTCGAAATCCGGCGGCAAGGACCGTGTCGCCACCGGCATCGCCGAAATGGACCGCGCCGCGCGCCAGGAAGAGATCGCGCGCATGTTGGCCGGCGCTGTCATCACCGACGAGGCGCGCGCCGCGGCGGAAAGGTTGCTGCGCGAGAACACAGCCGCGGCCTGAGATTTCTGGGCGCTGGCAGGTTGAGTCAGCAGATGGCTGCATCTTGCTGTTCGGGAATGATTTTTGCGCAAGCCGACTTCATGCCGGCGAATCCTGATTTATAGTGGCCCGCCGCCAAGCGCGCTGCGCTTGGGTTGTTGTTTTATGCATGTCGTTATCCCAAAACCGCACGACACTTTTGGGCGACATGCATTGATCGAGGACCGCGTTCCATGTCGGAAAAACCAGTCGAATCGCTGAGCGAAAGCGAGGCCGCGGAGGAGCTGAAGCGGCTCGCGACGGAGATCGCCGAGCACGACCGGCGTTATCACACCGAGGACGCGCCGACGATCTCCGACGCCGAGTATGACGCGCTGGCGCGGCGCAATCTCGCGATCGAGGCGCGCTTCCCCGATCTCGTGCGCGAGGATTCGCCGTCGCGCCGGGTCGGCGCGCCGCCGGCGGAAGGCTTTGCCAAGGTCCGCCACGCGGTGCCGATGCTCAGCCTCGCCAAGGCCTACACGGACCAGGACGTCGCCGATTTCATCGAGCGCGGAAGACGCTTCTTCGACCGCGACAAGGACCTCGACATCGCCTTCACCGCCGAGCCGAAGATCGACGGTTTGTCGGCCTCGCTGCGCTATGAGAACGGCGTGTTCGTGCAGGGCGCGACGCGCGGCGACGGCACGGTCGGCGAGGACATCACCGCCAATCTCAAGACCATTGCGGACATCCCGAAGAAGCTGCAGGGCTCGGGCTGGCCGGAGGTCATCGAGATCCGCGGCGAGGTCTACATGACCTATGCCGAATTCGAGGCGCTGAAGCAGCGCTCGGCGGCTATAGGCGGCCAGGATTACGTCAATCCGCGCAACACGGCGGCCGGATCGCTGCGCCAGAAGGACCCGTCGGTCACCGCAAGCCGCAATCTCAAATTCTTCGCCTATGCCTGGGGCTATACGACAGCGGATCCGGCTCCGACCCAGTACGATTCCGTGCAGAAGTTCAAGGAATGGGGATTCAAGGTCAGCCCGCTGATGGTGCGGGCGAAATCGATCGACGAACTTATCGCGCACTACCACCGGATCGAGGAGCAGCGTTCCTCGCTGGGCTACGACATAGACGGCGTCGTCTACAAGGTCGACCAGCTCGAGTTGCAGCGCCGCTGGGGCTTCGTCACCGGCGAGCCGCGCTGGGCCGTCGCGCATAAGTTTCCGGCCGAGCAGGCGATGACGACGGTCGAGAAGATCGACATCCAGGTCGGACGCACCGGCACGCTGGCGCCGGTGGCGCGCCTGGCGCCGGTGACCGTCGGCGGCGTGGTGGTCGAGAATGTCACGCTGCACAATGAAGACTACATCAAAGGCTTCGACAGCAACGGCCAGCCAATCCGCGACGGCATCGACGTGCGCATCGGCGACACGGTGGTGATCCAGCGGGCAGGGGATGTCATCCCGCAGATCGTCAGCGTCGTCATCGACAAGCGGCCGGCCAATGCCGTGCCTTACGAATTCCCGCATACCTGCCCGGTCTGTGGCTCGCCGGCGACGCGCGAGATCAACGAGAAGACGGGCAAGGAGGATTCGCGCCGCCGCTGCACAGGCGAGCTGATCTGCGCCGCGCAGGCCGTGGAAAGGCTGCGCCATTTCGTGTCGCGCGGCGCGCTCGACATCGAGGGCCTCGGCGCGGAGAACATCGACCTGTTCTTCAATGCGGGGCTGGTGAAGACCGCCGCCGACATCTTCACGCTGAAGGATCGCCGTCCGGCGGTCACCAGGGCGTTGGCCGAGCGGCGGGAAGAGCAGGCGCGGCTGCGCGAGGAAGCTTCAGGCAAGACGCGCAAGAATGTGCGCAGCGTCGAGGAGCGCAACTATGAAGGCCTCGACAAACTCTTCGCCGCCATCGACGCGCGGCGCGAGCCGGAGCTCGACCGTTTCATCTTCGCGCTCGGCATCCGCCATATCGGCGAGACGACGGCGGCCGTCCTTGCCCGCCAGTTCTCGACCATCGAGGAGCTCATCCGGATCGGCAAGGAGACGGCAAAGGCGGAGGATCCGCATACCGTCTTCCCATCGATCAACGGCATCGGCGACACGGTGATCAACGCGCTGCGCGATTTCTTCGGCAATGAGCGCAATGACGACGTGCTGGATGCGTTGCTCGCCCAGGTCCACCCGAAACCCTATGTCGTGGAAATCTCGGCCGGCAGCGAGGTCTCAGGCAAGACGGTGGTGTTCACCGGCTCGCTGGAAAAGATGACGCGTTCGGAAGCCAAGGCGATGGCGGAGCGGCTCGGCGCCAAGGTGGCGGGCTCGGTCTCGGCCAAGACCGACCTGGTGGTGGCAGGTCCCGGCGCCGGTTCGAAGCTCAAAGTTGCGAGCGATCTCGGCATCGAGGTCATCGACGAGGACACTTGGCTGCGGCGCATCGGCAGGGGCGGCTGATGACGGGCGCGTTCAAAGGGTTTGGGCAAAAGGCCATCCCGTTCCTGAAGGCGCTCGATTTCCACCAGAGCCGGGAATGGTTCCAGGAGAACCGCGACCTCTTCGACAGCGAGTTGCATGGGCCGTTCTGCGATCTGGTCGAGACGCTCAGCGAACGCTTCGAGGCGGCCAAGCTTGGCTTGCGCGGCGACCGCAAGAGGTCTCTGTTCCGCATCAATCGCGACGTGCGCTTCTCCAAGGACAAGCGGCCCTACAACCGGCACCTCTCGGCGATTCTCTCGCCCGACGGCACCAAGATGGAGCAGGGCGTCTTCTATGTGCATATCGGGCTCGAGCGCTGCTTCGCCGGCGTTGCCTGGTGGCAGCCGGCGCCCGAACTGCTGCAGGCGATGCGCAAGGCGATCGTGACCAAACCGGCTGCGTTCCGGGCCATGGTCTCATCGCTCAAGAAGGCCGGCCTGGAGCTCGATGCGGAGGATCGCCTGAAGCGGGCACCGCGCGGTTTCGAGGATGTCGGCGACGAGGATCTCGCCCAAGCGGTGCGCAACCGGCATTTCGTGGTCAGGCACGACATCGATCCGGCGACGATTCATTCGCCGGCGCTGGTCGACGATCTCGTCGGCTTCACGCTTCGCGCCAAGCCGCTGCTTGACTGGGGCAGGGCGATCCAGGGGACAACCGCGGCGGCCTGACCTATTTGGTCTCAGCCGTCCGAGGCCCGAGTCCTACATCCGCATCAGCAGGCCGCCATCGACGGGGAGCTCGATGCCGGTGATATAGCTCGCGGCGTCGGAGAGCAGGAAGAGGGCGGCATTGGCCATGTCCTGCGGCGTGCCAATGCGGCCGAGCGGCGCATAGCTCGCAACGGCGGCGCGCTTCTCCTCAGTGTCCCAGCGCGCCTGCAGCGGCGTCAGCGCCATGCCGGGACAGATCGCGTTCGAGCGTATGCGCTCGGCGGCAAGCTGCATGGCGAGCGACTTGGACAGCGCACACACTCCGGCCTTCGAGGCCTGATAGGCGTCCTGCGGGTTCGGATCGCCGCGATACCACTGGATGGTCGAGAAATGCACCATGGCGCCGCCACGCCCGCCGGCGCGCATATGCGGAACCACCGCGCGCGCCGTGTGCACAAAGGATTTCAGGTTGATGTTGAAGACGTCGTCCCAGACCCCGAGATCCATGTCGAGCGCCGACTTGTCGCGGCCGAACCACAGCACGCCGGCGACATTGGCGAGATAATCGATGCCGCCGCGCTCGCGGCCGGCGGAGCCGATGACCTCTTCGACGAAGACGGCGTCGGTCAAATCGCCCTGGGCGAAGGTCAGCCGATCGTCATATCTGGCAAGCGAGGCCGGACGCGTCTTGACGTCGATGGCGGTGACGGAAGCGCCGGCATCGAGCAGGGCAAGCGCGATCGCTTCACCCATGCCGCCGCCGGCACCGGCCACCACCGCGTGCCTGCCGGTGAAATCAAAGACGATCATCCGTCACCCCTCCTGATGTTGGCGCCATGGCGCGATGGCGGGACAATAGGGGCCGATAAAAAATCCATCAAGCCGTATTCGAAAAAATTTGCCAAAATGGAAAATCGCGATATCGTGCCGCGATCGACAGCTTCCTTTTCGGGTGGATTCCAAAACCATGAACCTGCATTCCGGCGCGCGGACCTTTTCGGTGACCTCTCCTGTCGACGGCTCGATCTATGCCACCCGCGCCTATGCCGATGGGGCCGCGATCGAGGCTGCGGTCGCTCGCGCCCGCGCGGCGCTGCCGGGCTGGCGGCGCGCGCCGCTGGCCGAGCGTCTGGCGATCCTTCTGCGCTTCGGCGAGGAAATGAAAGCGCGCTCGACGCCCCTCGCCGAGGCGGTGGCATGGCAAATCGGCAGGCCGTTGTGGCAAGCCGACGAGACGCCGCGCCTGGCACTGATCGGCGAGCTGCTTGCGTGCGCCGCGCCGGAGACGCTGGCCGACATGCCCTATCCGTCGGACGAGAACATCCGCCGCTACGCCAAGCCAATGGCCGGCGGCCTGCATCTGTCGATCTGCGCCTGGAACTACCCGACCGCCATGCTCGGCTATCTGGTCACGTCGCCGCTTGCGGCGGGCAATGTGGTGATCTTCAAGCACTCGCCGCAGACGCCGCTGGTCGCGGAGCTTGCCGAGGAGGCCTTCCGTGCGGCCGGCGGACCGGAAGGGGTGTTCCAGAGCCTGCACCTCGATCATCCGGACGCCGAACGGCTGATCGCATCCGGCGTCTTCAACGCCGTCAATTTCATCGGCTCGGTCAACGGCGGCCGGCGCGTGCATGCGGCAGCGGCCGGCACCTTCACCCAGGTGCATCTCGAGCTCGGCGGCAAGGATCCGACCTATGTGCGCTCCGACGCCGACCTCGATGCGGCGGTTCCGCTGATCGCCGAGGGCACCTATTCCAACGCCGGCCAGTCCTGCTGCTCGGTGGAGCGCATCTATGTCGATCGCCTGATTCACGACCGCTTCGTCGAGGCGCTGGTCGCCGAGACGGCGAAATGGGGGATCGGCCATCCGATCGCCGAAAAGCCGATGGTCGGCCCGGTGGTGCGCGCGGTCGCGGCCGACACCATCCGCGGCCTCACCGAAAGCGCGGTGTGGGCAGGGGCGAAGCGCCTGATGCCGCAGGATGGCGCGCTCAAGGCGGCAAGCCTCGGGACCGCCTACGTCGCGCCGGAGGTGCTGACCGGCGTAGACCATACGATGCAGATCATGCGCGACGAACTGTTCGGGCCGGTGGCCTGCGTCCAGGCGGTCGGCGGCGACGACGAGGCGATCCGGCTGATGAACGACAGCGACTACGGCTTGAGCGCCTCGATCTGGACGCGCGATGTCGAGCGCGGCGTGGCCTTGCTCGACGAGGTCGAAGCCGGCACGGTCTATCTCAACCGCTGCGATCATGCCGACCTATATCTGCCCTGGGGCGGCATCAAGAATTCCGGCCTCGGCCGCACCAACGGACGCGCCGGCCTGATCGAAGCAACGGCGGCGAAGGCTTACCATGTCCGCTCCGTCATCGCCTGACCGCCGGGGGCGTCCGGCCGTGCGTGGCCTTGAAGAGCTTGGCGACGCGGCCGTCGCGGCGCTTGCGGCGGCCGGCGTGGAGCGGTTGCTGCCGGATTCGGCCAACCCCTATCTCCTGATCGCCGAACATGCCGGCAACGTCGTGCCGGCGCCGTGGCGCGACCTTGGCCTGGCGGAGCCCTATCTCGGCACGCATTTCGCGGTCGACATCGGTGTCGATGCGCTGACGCGGCGGCTCTCGCGAACGCTGCGGGCGCCGGCCGTGATCGCGCGCTATTCGCGGCTGTTCCTCGACTACAACCGCCCCGCCGAGGAATGGGACTTCATGCGGCCGGATCTCGGCGGCATCCCGGTGCCGGGCAATCTGGCGGTGGATGCGGCGGATGCGAGGCTGCGCAAGCTCGTCGCCTGGGCGCCGGTCGAACGGGCGATCATCGAAACCGCCGCCGGCAGGCGCGCGCTGATCTCGGTGCATTCCTTCACGCCGGTGATGGGCGGGGTGAAACGCAATGTCGACATCGGCGTGCTGTGGCGGGAACAGTCACCCTTCGTCAACTCGGCGCTGAAAACGCTCCGGGCCCAGGGCACGGAGGCTGGCTTCAGGATCGGCGACAACGAACCTTACGACTGGCGCCAGGCCGTCGGCTACACGCTGAAACGGCACGGGCTGCAGCAGGGCCGGCCCTGCCTCTATCTCGAGGTGCGCAACGACCTGCTTACCGATCCGGAAACATTGGAACGCATCAGCCGCGTCCTCGAGGCTGCCTTTACTACCGTCGCGATATCCCTATGGCCGCAATCAACCGTAGCCGTCTGAAGACTGGACGCTCGAAGGGCGCGCCGTTAGAGCTTGTCGAATTGGAAACACGACAGCCAAGGGCGTGGACGATGCAAGGCAATGTGGGCAGCAAGATCCGCGATGCGCGCAAGCAGCAGAACATCACCTTGCGCGATCTCAGCGAGCGCTCAGGCCTTTCCGTTTCGCAGCTCTCGAAGCTGGAGAACGGCAAGGCAAGGCTGACCGTCGATATCGCCCTGATGATCGCCGGCGTGCTGCACGTGCCGGTGGCCTCCTTCCTGTTCAGCCCGAAGCCCGGGCCGCAGGCGCGCCGCTCGATCACGCGCGCCGGCAGCGGCATCCTGCATGAAGGCAACGCCATGGAATTCGAGGTCTTGTGCAGCGATTTCCGCGACAAGACCAATATTTTCTGGCGCGTCACGCTGTGCGCCAGAACCTTCGAGGAAAACGGCGGGTGGCGCAGCCATTCGGGTGAGGAGTTCATTCATGTGCTGAGCGGCAGCCTGCAACTGCACACGCTCCACTACGACCCGACCGTGCTGCAGCCCGGCGACAGCATCCTGTTCGACGGCGAGATGCAGCACGCCTATGTGGCGCTCGGCGACGAGCCCGTCATCATGCTGATGTCGAACACGGTGCCGCGCGACGGGCTGCCGCCACGAGCAGGCGTCTGACCGACGAGCCCCAGCTTTTCCGTTCAAGAATTTTTCTAAAATGGAAAAAAATACTTGTTATGGAAAAGTCGGGAGACTAGCATCCATTTGACCGACCGACAGGAGAACAGCCAGCGGCCGGGAATGGGAGAGATGACCGATGCTGTCGGTTGAGGCAGTCAGCAAGACATTCGGCGGCGTGCAGGCCTTGCGCAGCGCCTCGCTGACTTGTGAGGCGGGCGAGATCCTCGGTCTCATCGGTCCGAACGGCGCCGGCAAATCCACCCTCGTCAACGCCATTTCGGGCGTGCTCAAGCCGGACAGCGGCAGCGTTCGCCTGGCGGGCGACGAGATCACCGGCCGCGGCCCGGAGCATTGCGCGCGGGCAGGGGTCGGCCGCACCTTCCAGACCATCAGGCTGTTCAAGGATTTGACCGTCCGCCAGAACGTCGAGGTGGCGCATATCACCTGCCGCGCCGTGCGCCCCGATGCCGCCAGGCGCATCGGCGTCGATCAGCTGCTGCAGCAATATGAGCTCGCAGGCTTCGCCGACAGCCCGGCCGGAACGCTGCCCTATGGCAGCCAGCGCCGGCTCGAGATCGCCCGCGCGCTGGCGTTGGGACCGTCCCTGTTGTTGCTCGACGAGCCGGCGGCCGGTCTGAACGAGGCCGAGTCGGAGACCCTGGCGATGGCGATCGAAGGCATCCGTCGCGACGTCGGCTGCGCGACCATCGTCATCGATCACGACCTGCGCTTCATCAACCGGCTCTGCGACCGGCTTTGCGTGATGGACCAGGGCCAGGTGATCGCTTCGGGCGAGACGGAAGACGTGTGGCGCGATCCGCGCGTCGTCGAGGTCTATGTCGGGCAGTCGGAGACGGCCTGAAGGCCCGGAAGAACAACCGCAATGAGAGGAAGGAGGGGTAGAATGGAAAAGATTTTGCTGGGAGCCGCGGTGCTGACCGCGGGGCTGCTGCAGGCCGGGCATGCGGGCGCGGCCGATCTGAAGATCGGGCTTGCGGTCGCCATGACCGGGGCCTACGCGCCCTATAGCGAGGCCGAGGGCGCGCGCTGCATGGCTGACAAGCTCAACAAGGCCTCAAGCGCGAACGATCCCAAAGTCGAGCTGATGATCGAGGACAACCGCTCCGATCCGCAGCTTTCGGTCTCGCTCGGCCAGAAATTCCTCGACGCCGGCGCGCAGATCATCACCGGCGTGCCGTTCCCGGACGCGCTGATCCCGATGGCGCAGACCGCGCAGCCTTATGGCGCCACGGTGTTCTCGGCACCGAACACGCAGCTCGAGATGCAGCAGGCCGGGCTCGACAACTTCATTGCCGGCGCCGTGCCGGATCCGATCAATGCCTCGGCCACCGCCAACGCGCTTTACGGCAAGGGCGCGCGGACCGTCGCGCTGATGGTGTCGCCCGATGCCGGTTCCTACTCGGAGAAGCTGCCGGAGTGGTTCGGCGAGGTGTTCGAGCATCTCGGCGGCAAGGTGGTCGGCAAATTCAACTATTCCTACGGCACCACCGACTGGTCGCCGCAGATCGCCTCGATCAAGGCATTGCCGCAGAAGCCGGACGCGATCCATATCTGCGCCGTGCTGCCAGATGTCGGCATCCTGATCCGGCAATTGCGCGCCAACGGCTATGAAGGCTGGGTGACCGGCTGCGACGCCTTCGACGACAAATCGCTGGAAGGCACGGTCGGCGATCCGAAATCGCTGGAAAAGGTGATGTTCGCGACCCATGGCGCGACCGGCGTCGATGGCCCGATCGACAAGTTCCTCGCCCAGTGCAAGGCCGACGGCTACAAGATCAACGGCATCTTCGACGCGCTCGGCGCCGACATGGTGCAGATCAGCTACGAAGCGGCGAAAAAGGCCGGCACCGTCGACCCCGCCGCCTTACGCGAGGCGATCCGCGCGCCTGGCGGATATCCGGGCACGACGGCGCCGACGATTTCCTTCGCCGAGAAGAAGGGCTATCCGGTCAAGGCCGTGCCGGTGATGGGCTTTGCCGACGGCAAGCGGGTGCTGATCACCGACACGCCGCCGACCTTCGTTCCGGCGCTGAACTAAAGCGAGGCAGGGACACGTGCTGAAGGTCGAGAAGCTTGTCGTGCGCTATGGCGCCGTCATGGCGGTGCGTGAATTGTCGCTCGAGGTCGGACAGGGCGAGCTTGTCGCCCTGCTCGGGCCCAACGGCGCCGGCAAGAGCTCGACCATCAACGCGCTGACCGGGCTGGTCACGCCAGCCTCGGGGCGTATCGTGCTCGACGGCAAGGACATCTCGCATGTCCGCACCGAGGACCGCATTCGCGCCGGGCTGACCTCGACGCCAGAAGGCCGGCACATCTTCGCCAACCTGAGTGTCGGCGAGAACCTGCGGCTGGGGGCGGCGACAAGGCGCGACCCCGCCGGTGTGCGCCAGGACATCGAGCGGTTCCTGTCCCTGTTCCCGGTGCTGTCCGAGCGCTACGGCCAGGCGGCAGGCACGCTTTCGGGCGGCGAGCAGCAGATGCTGGCGATCGCCCGTTCGCTGATGTCGCGGCCGAAGCTGTTGCTGCTCGACGAGCCGTCGCTCGGGCTCGCGCCCAAGATCGTGGCGCGCATCTTCGACTTCATCGGCGAGCTCAAGGCGCAAGGGCTGACGCTGCTGGTGGTCGAGCAGAACGCGAAGCAGGCGCTGCGCTTCGCCGACCGCGTCTATGTCGTGAGCTCGGGCACGCTGCGCTATGACGGACCGCCGGCCAGGCTCGCCGACGAGCACGGCCTGTTCAACCTCTATATCGGCGGGTAGGCGGCGATGGATTACGCCTTGCAGCAACTCCTCAACGCGCTCGCCTTCGGCGCGGAATATTCGCTGGTGGCGCTCGGGCTAGCCGTCGTCTTCTCGATCATGGGCTTGGTCAATTTCGCCCATGGCGAGATCATCGGCGTCTCCGCCTACAGCGTGTTCCTGGCTGCCGCGCTCGGGCTGACCTCGCCCTTCGTCGCGGTACTGCTTGCCGTCGGCATGGCGGCGCTCGCGGCGGTCGTGTTCGAGCGTGTCGCCTTCCGGCCGGTGCGCTACGCGCCGACCACGACCGGATTGCTCACCGCCTTCGGCGTGTCGATCGTGGTGCAGAACCTTTTCATGCTTCTGATCTCGCCCAAGCCGCAGTCGGTCTCGGTCCTCAACGGCCTCAACCAGATGTGGTTTGTCGGTCCCTTCGCCGTATCGTCATTGCAGGTGATGGAGCTTATCGTCTCGGGCCTGACCATCCTTGCGCTCGTGCTCTTCCTTAACCGCTCGACTCTCGGGCTCGCCATCCGCGCCGCCTCGCGCGACTTCGCCACCGTGCGGCTGATGGGGATCAAGGCAAACCGGGTGATTGCCACGGCGTTTGCGATTTCGGGCGCGCTGGCGGGCATCGCCGCCGTCTTCATCCTGGCACGGCGCGGCAGCGTCTCACCCGATCTCGGCTTCGGCCTGGTGCTGAAGGCCTTCGTCGCCTGCGTCATCGGCGGCTTCGGTTCGCTGCCGGGTGCCGCTGTCGGCGGCATGTTGCTCGGCTTCATCGAAGTCGGCCTGCTCGTCGCGCTGCCGCAGGAATATGCGGGCTTCCGGGACGCGCTCACCTACGCGATCATCGTCGCGCTGCTCGTCTACCGGCCGGAAGGCCTGCTCGGCCAGCGCATCGAACTCGGCGACAAAGAGATTTAGAGCGGGGAGATCTGACGTGGCAGGCTCCGAACTCTCGCAAGCGGTCGACCAGATGGCGGCTCCGACCGGCGCGGCGCGATCCAACAATGCGCTGGTCCGCTCGCTGATCGGCGGGCTGGTGACGGCGCTGCCGGTGCTGGCGATCGGGCTCCTGGTGCTGAACTTCGCGCCGACCTATTACACCTTCCTGGCGCTCGGCGCCTTCGTGAACCTGATTGTCGTGGTCGGCCTGCAGGTGTTCATGGGCAATTCCAACATCGCCAATCTCGGCCACAGCGCCTTCGTCGGCCTCGGCGCCTATGGCGTCGCCATTCTGTCGACGCCTCTTGCCATGAAGAAGCTGTCGATCCCCAACGCCCCGTTCGGCTTTGCGACGCTTGAATTCGATCCGGTTTCGTCGGCGCTTGTCGCGCTCGTCGTCGTCGGCATCGTGGCGCTGGTCAGCGGCAAGGTGATCAGCCGGCTGTCTGGGGTCGCGGCGACCATCGTCAGCCTGGCGCTGCTCATCATTGTCCATTCGGTGTTCCTCAACTGGACCGATCTGTTCAAGGGCAACCAGGCTTTCTTCGGCATCCCGAAAGTGGTCGGCCTGCCGTGGATGCTGGTGTTCGCGGTGCTGGCGATCGTGGCGGCGCGGCTGTTCAAGGACAGCCGCTGGGGCCTGCAGTTGCGCGCCAGCGCGCAGAGCCCGCAGGCTGCGGCGGCGCTCGGCATCGATGCGAAGAAACTGCGGCTCATGTCATGGGTGCTGTCGGCGCTGATCTGCGGCCTTGCCGGCGTGCTCTACGCCTATTTCGCCGGCACGATCAGTCCGAAACTTTTCTACTTCCAGATGATCTTCAACACGCTGGCGATGCTGATCCTCGGTGGCATGGCGACGGTGACGGGGGCGGTCACCGGCGTCATCGTGCTTTCGATCGGGCTGGAATTCATCCGCAGCATCGAGTCCGGCGTGACCGTCGCGGGTATCCAGATGCCGCAGCTGCTTGGACTGTCGGGCGTGGCGCTCGGCGTGGTCATCGTGTTTTGCATGGCATTCCGGCCGAGCGGCATCAGCGGCCGGCATGAGCTCGACGAGCTTGTGTCGCTCCTGTTGCGGCGCAACGCCAAATAGCTCAGTCATTTCCTGGTGGAGGGTTGAACGTGGAATTCGAGGACAGGGTGGCGGCGTATGCGCCGAAGCTCGAGGCGCTGCAGGCAGAGCTTGCGTCGCGCGGCGTCGAGTTCGTCGAGGTGCATACGGTCGACACGTCGGGCGTTGTACGCTCCAAGATCGCGCCGCTGAAGCTTTCCACAGCCGGCGAGTCGATCAATGCCATCCTCTATTGCGTCACGCATGGCGACGGCCAGCCGACGGGCGATGTCGCCTTCGCCTCGCCGAGCGCCAATGAGGAGAACGGCTTTCCCAACATCAAGGGCATCATCGACCCCGATACGGTGGTGCAGCATGGCTGGAAGCCGAAATTCGCGTCCGCCATCACGCGCTCCTTCATGCTGGACGGCGCCGTCTGTCCGTATGACCCGCGCGGCGTGCTGGCGCGCGTCGAGGAGCGTGCCAGGGCGCTTGGCTACGAGCCGAAATTCGCCCTCGAATACGAGTTCGGCATTTTCCACGCCGACCATGATCTGATGCGCGCCGGCCGCTATCGCGAGTTGAAGCCCTGGGGCCATTCGCTGATCAACTACGACCTCGTGCGCAGCGGCGAATACCAGGATTTCGCCGCCGAGTTCATCACCCGCATGAAGAGCATCGACATCGGCGTCGCCTCGCTGGTCACCGAATATGGCTATGGCATGTATGAATACGCGCTGACGCCGAAGAGCGCTCTCGCGGCGGCGGATGCCGCGATGCGCGCCAAGCTGCATCTGCGCGAGCTGTGCGCCGAGCGTGGCTTGGTGGCGACCTTCATGACGCGCTTCCAGCCGCCGGGCAAGGAAAGCGCCTGCGGCGCGCACCATCATGTCAGCCTGTGGCGGGACGGCAAGCCGGCCTTCGCGGCCGGACCGAACCGGCTGACGCCGGTCGCCGAGAAATTCCTCGCCGGCGTCCTCAACCGCATGCAGGAGACGCATATCTTCTTCCGGCCGACGGTCAACTCCTACCGCCGCTTCGATCGCGGCGCGTGGTCGCCGGAAGACGTCGCCTGGGGCTTCGAGAACCGCACCGCGCCGATCCGCGCCATCACCACGCCGAACGATGCCGCCTGCCGGTTCGAGCACCGGGCGCCCGGTGCCGACGTCAATCCTTATCTCTCGATCGCCGCGATCCTGGCGGCCGGCTGCGAAGGCATCGAGAAGAACCTGCCGCTCGAGGCGCCGGTGACGAGCAACCTCGCCAACCTCGACAAGCCGAAGCTGCCACGTACGCTGGATGCTTCCATTGAAGCCTTCGCCGCATCCGATTTCTGCGCCGAGGCGTTCGGCGAAGCGTTCCGCGACAACTACGCCGAAAGCCGCCGCGCCGAGCAGGCGGCCTTCGATGCCTGGCAGGCCTCGCATATCACCGACTTCGAGTGGCAGCGCTACTTCGTCAGCTGAGGCGGGTGGAAATTTCCGCCGCTTCGCAACTCGGCGATCAGTTCCGCTGATCGCTGGGTCAAGCGAATTGGTGTGACATTGAGGGCGACGCTCCCTAAATCAGACCGCACTTGAAGCGCGTCGCGCTGAACGGATTCAGGCGACGCGTCTCAAGTCTTTTTGTTGATGCATGTCGTTGTCCCAGAACCGCTGCGCACTTCTGGGGGGCATGCATTGGGAGCGGCTGATGGCGGCGGAAGCAATTTCTGAGGGCAGGACCGGCGGGGATTTCTGGGACGGCGTGCGATTGTCGATGCCGGTGGTCGTCGCCTCGGCGCCGTTCGCGATCCTGTTCGGCGCGATCGCCGTCGACAATGGTTTCTCGGTGCTCGAGGCATTCCTGATGAGCGCCATGATCTATGGCGGCGCGAGCCAAATGGTCGGCATCGAGCTGTTCGGCCAGCATGTCGCGCCGTGGCTGATCGTGCTGTCGATCTTCGCCGTGAATTTCCGCCATGTGCTCTATTCGGCCGGGATCGGCCGGCGCATCGCGCATTGGCCGCTGCTGCAGCAGGCCGCCGGCTATTTCATCCTGACCGACCCGCAATTCGCCGTGGCCGAGGCGAGGGCCGTGTCGGGCAAACCGGTCGGGTTTGTCTGGTATCTTGGGCTTGGCCTGCCGGTTTACGTGTTCTGGGTGATCGAAAGCGGGTTGGGCGCGGTGTTCGGCAAGATGATCCCGGATACGCATGCGCTGGGCATCGATTTCCTGTTGCCGATCTATTTCCTCGGCCTCGTCCTCGGTTTCCGCAAGCGGCCGCTGTGGCTGCCAGTCGTCGCCGCAAGCGCGGCCGCATCGATCATCGCCTACAGAACCGTCGGCTCTCCCTGGCATGTCTCGATCGGCGCCATCGCCGGCGTGCTGCTGGCGGTGATCCTGCCGCCGCATCACAGCGGAATAGGGGAGCGGCCGTGAGCACGACCTTCTGGATCATCCTCGCCGGCGCGATCGCCACCTATCTGACCCGCATCGGCGGGCATCTGGTCATCTCGCGCTTCGAGAATATCCATCCGCGCGTCGAAGCCGGGCTCAACGCCGTGCCGGCCGCGGTGCTGACCACGCTGGTCGCGCCGGCAGTGCTTGGCGCCGGGCCCGCCGAATGGGCGGCACTGATCGTCACTGCTTTGGTCTCGCTGCGCGGCGGGTTGATGGCGATGTTCTTGGCCGGCGCGGCGGTGCTGATCATTGCACGGCAGTTTGTGGGGTAGGAATTCCGGCAATCATTGGGAATGCCGGCGCCCCTCATTGCCCTGCCGGGCGTTTCTCCCCGTTCACGGGGAGAAAGAAGCTCATCTCAGATCTTGGCGTCGTGCGGCAGCGGTGCGGTCGCCTTCTCCAGCCAGGCCAGCGTTTCGCCGTCCACCATCGGGCCGATCTCGGCAAGCACCCATGCATGATACTGGTCGAGCCAGTGCAACTCATCGCGCGTCAGAAGATCGGTGCGGATGAGCCGCTTGTCGATCGGCGCCAGCGTCAGGGTCTCGAAGGCGTGCATGGCGATGTCGCCGCCCTCGACCGGCTCCGCCGGCGTCACCAGGATCAGGTTCTCGATGCGGATGCCGTAGGCACCTTCCTTGTAGTAGCCGGGCTCGTTGGACAGCATCATGCCGGCCAGTAGTTTTTCGGTACCGGTGCGGGCGATGCGCTGCGGCCCCTCATGCACGGCGAGATAGGAGCCGACGCCGTGGCCGGTGCCATGGGCGAAGTCGCAGCCATGCTTCCACAGCGCCATGCGGGCAACGGCGTCGATTTCCGAGCCGCGCGTACCGGCGGGGAAGCGCAGCGTCGAGATGCCGATCATGCCCTTCAGCACGAGCGTGAAGCGCTCGCGCATCTCCTCGGTCGGCTGGCCGATCGGCACGGTGCGGGTGATGTCGGTGGTGCCGTCCTGATATTGGCCGCCCGAATCGAGCAGGAACAGCTCGCCGCTCTCAAGCTTGCGGCTGGTGGCGCGCGAGACGCGGTAATGCATGATGGCGCCGTTCGGGCCGGCGCCGGAAATCGTGTCGAAGGAGACGTCGCGCAGCGGCATCTGCGTTTCCTCGCCGGTCTGGCGGCGCACTTCCTCAAGCTTAGTGACGACGGCGATCTCGTCGAGTGAGCCAGGCGGTTGGCGGTCGAGCCAGCACAGCAGCTTGGCGACAGCCGCGCCGTCGCGGCGATGCGCGGCGCGGCTGCCGGCGATCTCGGCCTGGTTCTTGGTGGCGCGGGGAATGCGCGCCGGGTCGGCGGCCAGCACGACCTTGCCGCCATTGTCCTCGACCAGCATGCGGAGCTTCTCCGCCGCCAGCACGGGATCGAGCGCGATCTTGGCGCCCCCCTTGGCGAGCTCGATGATCGCGGCTTCAAACTCGCCTGGATCGTGCGGATCGGCAAGCTGGGTGAGATAGGCCGCGACTTGCCGCGAGAATTTGCGCTGGTCCATGAACAGCTGATGCTTGCCGTCGGCGGCGAGGATGGCAAAGCCGAGCGCCAGCGGCGTATGCGGCACGTCGCCGCCACGGATGTTGAAGGCCCAGGCGATCGACGAGGGATCGGTCAGCACCGCATGGGTCGCGCCATCCTTCTCGATCGCCCTCGCCAGCCGCGCCAGCTTATCCTTGGCGAGTTCGCCGGCAAGGTTCTGCGGGTGGATCTCGACCGGCGCGCGCGGCGGTTCCGGCTGGTCCTTCCAGATGATGTCGATGGGGTTCCTGTCGAGCGGCACCAATGTCGCGCCGGACTGCTCGGCCGACGCCTTCAGCGCCTTGATCTCGCCGATCGTGTGCAGCCACGGGTCGAAGCCGATCCTTGCGCCCTTGCCGAGATTGTCCTTGATCCAGGAGGCCGGCGGATTGTCGATGAGGCTTTCGACGGTGAAGATCGAGAGATCAACCTCATTTCGCACCTGCAGCGTGTAACGGCCGTCGACGAAGATGAAGGCGCGGTCGCGCAGCACGATCGCGACGCCCGCAGAACCGGAAAAGCCGGTCAGCCATTTCAGCCGCGCTGAGCGATCGGCGACATATTCGCCCTGGTGCTCGTCCGCGCGCGGCACAAGGAAGCCATCCAGGCCGTTCTCGGCCAGCCATTGCCGCAGCAACGCCACACGCGGCTTGCCGACGGCCGGATCACCAGCGGAATCAAAGGTCTGGAACATTTTTGGCTCCCTCGAGTGGATAGATCGCGATGGCGTTTCGTTGAATAGCCCTCACGATCTAACTCTTTGTTGGAGCATGATCTTTCTCCGAAAACCGGTTCCCACTTTTCGGGATCATGCTCTTGCGGCGACCGTAGCGCATGATCTTGAAAACCGGAATCGATTTCGGCAGGGCCAGATCGGCTGGATGCAACCCGGCCTCAGCGCTTGAGGTGGATGGTCACCCAGCCCTCGCGGTGGAGCGTGCGGACGTGGCGGAAGCTCTGCCCGACATAGGCCGAGATCACCGCGTCGCGCTGCCGGTCGAGGATGCCGGAGAGCACCAGCGAGCCGCCGAGCCTGACGTGCCTGGCCATTTCCGGCGCCAGCCGCATCAGCGGCCGGGCCAGGATGTTGGCGACGATGAGGTCGAAAGGCGCGCGCCTGGCGAAGATCGGGTTGTGGAAGCCCGGCGCCGTCACCGTCTCGACCAGCGCCTTGACATGGTTGAGGCGGGCATTGGCCGCGGCGACGCGGACGGCGACCGGATCGATGTCGGTCGCGAGCACCGGGATATGTGCGAGCTTGGCCAGCGCGATGGCGAGCACCGCGCTGCCGGTGCCGAGGTCGAGCGCGTTGCGCGGCCGCTCGCGCAGCACAACCTGCTTCAGCATTTCGAGGCATCCGGCCGTGGTGCCGTGATGGCCGGTGCCAAAGGCAAGGCCTGCCTCGATCTCGATGGCGAGGTCGCCGGCGTGGCGCTTGGCGCGGTCATGCGAACCATGGACGAGGAAGCGGCCGGCGCGCACCGGCTTCAGCCCTTCCAGCGAGCGCGACACCCAGTCCACATCGGGAAGGACCTCGCGCTCGACGGCCTTCGGCAGGCCGAGACCGGCGAGGATATCCGTGACCTGCGCCTCGACGGAATCGACGTCGCCATCGGCATAGAGCGACACTTCGTGGATGTCTTTTTCCTCATCGAGCTCCAGCACGGCGAGCGGCAGGCCGTCCTCCTCGAAGGCGGCGTCAAGCGCCGCGAAGATGCGGTCGGCCTCGACCTTGTTGGCGATGAGGTGGAGCCTGGTCTGCGCCATCAGGTTTGGCCACCGGCTGCCAGCCGCTTCAGCTTGGCGATGGCGGTGTCGGCGCTCTCGCCATAGGCGATGGTTCCTGCGAAATCGCCCTTGGCGTTGAGCAGCAGCACCGAGGCCGTGTGGTCCATCGTGTAGTCGCCGTCGCCGGTGTCGACCTTCTTCCAGTAGATGCCGAAGGCCTTGGCCATGGCATGCACCTTGTCCGGATCGCCGGTGATGCCGGTGATGCGGTCGGAGAAGTTGCTGACATAGGTGTTCATCGTCTCCGGCGTGTCACGCTCCGGATCGACGGTGACGAAATAGGCGTTGAGGTTCTTGCCGCTGTCGCCCATCGTCTTCAGCCAGCCGGCGAGCTCGAACAGGGTCGTCGGGCAGACTTCGGGGCAATGGGTGAAGCCGAAGAACACCACGCTCGGGTGGCCCCTGAAGGCGGCCTCGGTGATCGGCGCGCCTTTCTGGTCGACCAGGGTGAAGGGCGCGCCGAAGGGCTCGCCGCCGTAATGGCCCCGGTACCAGTCGAATGTCAGCCAGCCGATTCCCGCCGCCATGAGGACGAGAATGCCGATCAGGATTGAACGCATCATCAGTGAATGTCCGTCGCCATTGCTCAGGCTGAAAGCCAGTTTGGCGACAGTCTTAACGGGTCGGCGCCGTGGGCGCAAAGATGTCGCGTTGCCGCAAGCGGCCGGGCAGGCGGATCGCGGCGCGGAGCCTTACCGATCCTTAATTTGAACGGTTTGGCTTCACAACTATGTTCCGTAGACTTTGGTGATGGAGTAACCCGATGGCCGGCGCGCCGACATCTTATTCGAAGACCCAGATATGGCTGCATTGGAGCATCGCGGCGCTCATCCTGGTCCAGTTCGTTGCCCATGACGGCATGGAGCATGTGTGGCGCGCGCTGCGGCGTGGGCAGGAAGCCGCCGCCGGCGATTGGCCGCTCGCCTATATGCATGTCGTGCTCGGCCTTGCGGTGCTGGTGCTCGCCGCCTGGCGGCTGTGGCTGCGGGCAATGCGCGGCGTCCCGCCGGTGTCGGGGATGGAGCATCCGGCGCTGCGGCTGCTCGCCAGGGCAACGCATCTGGTGATCTACGCGCTTATCTTCATCGTGCCGCTTTCCGGCGCCGCGGCGTGGTTCCTGCAGGTGCCTGGCGCGGGTTTCGTGCATGTCGTCGGCAAGAATGTGCTGCTCTATCTTGTGCTGCTCCATGTGGCCGGCGCGCTCGTCCAGCACTTCGTGCTGAAGTCAAACGTGCTGCGGCAGATGCTGGCCTTCCGACAGGTATAGGCTCGTTGTAAGTCATCGGCGGCTTGCAAACGCCACGATCCTGTCCCACCTGACATCGGCAAAACGCCAACCGAGGAGGCAACCTTTGCGAAAACTGATCGGCTTGTTCGCCGCATGTCTTGTCCTCAGCGCCGGCGCGGCCATGGCTGACGAGGTGGGTAAAGTGGGTGTCGACTGGGTCGGCAACGACATCATGATCGACGCCATCAAGGACCCGAAGGTTGACGGCGTCACCTGCCACGTCGCCTATTTCGACCGCAGCATCATCGACCGGCTGCACAAGGGCAACTGGTTCGAGGATCCTTCCGATTCCTCGATCTCCTGCCGCCAGACCGGGCCAATCACCGTCGGCGACATCGACATGAGCGAGGGCGGCGAAGAGGTGTTCAAGCAGGGCCTCAGCCTGATCTGGAAGAAGCAGGTGGTGAACCGCATCTACGACAAGAAGAACGAGACGCTGATCTATCTGTCGCATTCGCGCCAGGTGCAGAACGGCTCGGCGAAGATGTCGGTCACGACGGTGCCGCTTTACGGCCAGAACGTGGTGTGGACCAAGGGTAAGCCGCAATAGCCCGATAAGGCTTGCCGAGGGCAGGTCACGCTTGCGGGGCCGTCCCTGCCGGCGTAAAGCCCCCTTATGGACCGTCCTGAAAACCTCGTCCTCAAGGACCCCGAGCCGCGCATCCATCCGACCGCGGAGCTGAAGGGATGCAAGCTCGGCCGCTATGCCTCGATCGGCGAGCGGGTGATCCTGCGCGAGGTGAGCGTCGGCGACTTTTCTTATTTCGAACGCCATTGCGAGGCGATCTACACGACGGTCGGCAAGTTCTGCTCGATTGCCGCGAATAGCCGCATCAACGCGCTCGAGCACCCGATCGAGCGGCTGACGCAGCACAAGGTCAGCTACCGGCCGAACGAGTATTTCCGCTGGCTCGGCGTCGATACCGAATTCCGTGCGCGCCGACAGGCAAAATCGGTCAGTGTCGGCCACGATGTCTGGATCGGTCATGGCGCGGTCATCATGCCGGGCATCGCGATCGGCAATGGCGCCGTCATTGGCGCCAATGCCGTGGTGACGCATGACGTCGCGGCCTACACGATCGTCGCCGGCGTTCCGGCAAAGCCGCTGCGCCGGCGTTTCTCCGCCGCGGTCGCGACACGCATCGAGGCGCTTGCCTGGTGGGACTGGGCGCCCGAGAGACTGGCCCGCGCAATCCCCGACATGCAGGCTATGCCGATCGAAGCATTTCTCGATCGCTGGGAAGACAATACCCCCTGAATCGACCTGCTCCCCGATCTATTTACCATTGCCCGTAACCAAGGTTTTTAACGTAAAAGATTAGCGTTAAAAATTGGAAAACGACGTGTATAGATCGAATTCACCACTCTGCGGTTGCAAGCATTTCCGCAAAATGTACAAATCAAATCGGAGGTAATATCGGGGTGAAGTTGAAGGAAACACCGCAAGCAACAAAGGAGAGTAGTCATGAAGAAGTTCGTATTTGCACTCACTGCAGCTGTTGTTGTTTCCTTCTCGTCCGCCGGCGCCTATGCCGGTGGCTGGGGTGGTAGCTCGGGCAGCCTCATCAACGTGTCGCCGAACGTCAATCTCGGCGCGTTGAATGGCGCGCTCAACGGCAACAACATCCTCAACGGTAACGTCATCTCGGGCATCCTGAACGGCAACAAGACCAATGTCGTTTCCGGTATCCTCAGCGGGATCGGCGTCAACGTCGGCAGCAACAACTACTCGCTGAAGAAGCACTGAGCAGAAGCGCGGACAGCTAGCATCCGCAAAACGCGGGCAGGAGGGTCTCGCACACCCTCCTGTCTGTCGTGTCTGATCGCTGACTGGCGGCCCTGGCCGCCAACGTTAGATCGTGATGGCGTTTCGTTGAATCGCCTTCACGATCTAACTCTTTGTTGGAGCATGATCTTTCTCCAAAAACCGGTCCGACTTTTCGGGATCATGCTCTAGATATTCGTGCGCACGCCGACGAAGGCGTCGACCGTGTTTTCATGCTCGTCGAGAATGGTCTTTACTTTCTGGGAGTAATCGACACGGAAAACGATGTTGAGCGTCTTGGTGGCGCCCCAGGTCGCCTCGGCATAGACGCCTTTGCTGCGCTCGACATTCTCAAGCAGCAGATTGTCCTTGAGCTGGGCAAAAATCCCGGTGCCGACGGCAACATTCTCGCGCAGCTTCAAGCCGAGCTCGAGCTCCGCGCGGCGCAGCCACGAGGCGAGCGGATCGTCCGTGTCGGATGTTTCGTAGCGGCCGAAGCAGGTGCCGCGCAGCTCGAATCCCTTCGGCAGCGGTTGGACGAAATTTGCCTGCCAGGCCGGCAAGACGCGCTCATAGATGCCGTCCGCGCCGCGCAGATACTGCGCGCCGAGCGCCAGGCCGAAACTCGAGCCGTCAATGCCCTTGAAGGCCGCTTCGGCCTGCGCCGTGTACTGGAAGAAGGAAAGCTGGAGCGGCGGGAAGCCGACGCGTTCGACCGAAGCCAGCAACGCCGATGTCGAGCCGCCGAAGGCGTATTCGCCGACGGTCCGCGTGAGTCTCGCCGCCACCTGGGAAAGGATGCGGTCGGCGTGCAGCTTAGTCGGCGAAATGAGATCGTCCTGGAAATGGGTATCGCCGACCTTCTCGATGCTTTCCGTCGCTTCGATGGTGAGCGAAGTCGCGTTGCCGAGATCGATGCCGAGCTGACCTTGTGCGCTGAGGATCTGCTTCAGCTCGCGCGTGCCGATGATGAGTGGCCCGATCTCGAGATCGTCGCCGGTGCTCAGCACGCGATAGCCGAGCGTTCCGCGCAGCTCGAGCCCTGTCTCCAGGCGGCGGAAAGCTTGTGCCGATAGCGCCAGCGAGCGGTCGTCCTCGATCGAGGCCCTGTTGTAGCGCGATGCCTCGAAATCGGCATGGACACTGGCATTGGCGTCGGCATCGCCCCATTGCTGGTCGATCGAGCCGCGCAGCAGCGTGTACCAGTCGGTGACGGCGCGATCGCTGTCCAGCGCGTTGGTGGTCCAGTGCTGTTCTATGCTGCCGGTGATCTTCGGATCCGTTCCGGGATCGGCCTTTGCCTCAGCGCCGGCCAGCAGAAGGCCGAGACACGCAGCACCGCCAACCAACCGGGAGGAAAGGTAGCGCGTGACAGGACGGGGCGTTTCGATGGTCATGCTCCGCGCTCTGATCATGAGTGCCCCTTCCGCCATGCGGGGGTGGCGCAGCGGAAGGGGCTGGAGGTAAACCGCCGTGAAGCGGAAGGAACAGGCTTTCTGGCCTGCACCGGCACTATTGCAAACAAACGGATAAGGTGTTTTTTCACGCGCCTACGCTTTCTGAGTGTAGTCGGTTGCAGCCGCGTGCGGGCACGAAAATTCGACCCGGCGGAACCGGAGCGGGCGGCAGCTTGTTTCTTGGCAAATGCCTGCGCATCCACGGTTCGAGGGAGTTGCATGATCGAGAAAGTTTTTACGCGGATAGCCAACCAGGTGGCCCATCTGGCGGGCCTACCGGCGACCTTCGCCATCTGCGTGCTGATCGTGGTCGCATGGGCGCTGAGCGGGCCGTTCTTCGGCTTCTCGGACACCTGGCAACTGGTCATCAACACCGGCACCACCATCATAACCTTCCTGATGGTGTTCCTGATCCAGAACACGCAAAATCGCGACGGCGCGGCCATCCAGGCCAAGCTGGACGAATTGATCAGGGTCGGCCGCGCCCACAATCACTTCATCGGGATCGAACACCTGACGGAATCCGAGGTCGAGGAGATCCGCTCGAAATGTGAGGCGGCGGCAAAACGCCATGATCGGGAGATTGCCGAAAAGGCGGCCGACAAGGCTGTGGCCGGGAAGAACGGCTCCAAGCATCAGCCCAAGACCGCCGGCGCGGGCACGAGGAAGACCGCGGCCGGGAAGAACGCCTCCAAGAAGAAAGCGGCGGCTTGAGGCGGCCGTCGGTATTTGCTTTACGCAATTCCGGACGGAAAACCGCTATGCACTTTTCCTGGAATTGCTTAGCGATTCATGAAGGCCGCGAATGCGTCCTTGTGATCGGGATGCCAGCGCGACAGGGCAGGGCGGTTCTCGATGATGTCGCCTATCGCCCAGGCCATGCGCTTTTCATCCGTCGGCCGCGCGACTTCGTTGTCGGGGCACAGGATGTAGAAATCGTCGTCGATCAGCGATGCCAGCATGAAGTCGATTACCTGTTCGCCAGTCCAGGCGCCGGCGGGCTTTTCCGTCGCGCCCTCGGTAAGGCCGGTATAGGTGAAACCGGGGATCAGCAGATGCGCCGACACTTTCGCGCCGGGCTCGTTGCGCAGCGCATGTGCCAGCCCTTCGGTAAACGTCTTCACGCCGGCCTTGGAGACGTTGTAGGCGAGATTGCCGGGCGGGGTGGTGATGCCCTGCTTGGAGCCGGTGTTGATGATGAGACCCGGCCTCCCGGCGGCGAGCATGCGCGGCGCGAAGGCCTCGACGCCATGCACGACGCCCCAGAAGTTGATGTCCAGCAGTCGCTTCCAGGCGTCGCGGTTCTCCCAGGGCTTGCCTGGATTGTTGCCGACCCCGGCATTGTTCATCAGCACCGACACCGCGCCAAAGGCCCCGTAAGCCAGTTCCGCCAGCCGGTCTACCTCTTCCGCCCTGGAGACGTCGGTGGGAATGGGAAGCACGGCATCGTCGCCGGCGATTGCGGCGACGGCTTCCTTCGCCTGATCGAGGCGCACGCCGCCGATGTCGGCAAGCACCACTTTCATGCCCATCGCCGCGTACCGTTTCGCGGCGGCAAGGCCGATGCCGCTGGCACCGCCGGTGATGACGGCGACGTTGCCGGAGGCGAAGGCAGGCAGGGCGGTCTGGATTTCGGCGTCGCTGGTCATGATTTCCATCCTCGTTCGGGTCGGGCCGAACTTAGCGCCGGCCGCCAACGAGGCAAGTCTGGCGTCAGCGACGGCAATTGTCGCGACGGGTTGACGACTTGCAGTCGCAACGGGTTGACGACTTACAGTCGCAACAGGTTGACGACTTACAGTCGCAACAGGTTGACGACTTACAGTCGCAACAGGTTGACGACTTACAGTCGCAACGGGTTGACCATCGCCGCCCCTGCCGCGCATGCTGTCCGGAAAAAGGAGCTCGGCATTTGACCGATTGGATCGGAATCCTGAAAGAGCAGACCGCCAATGGCGACGAGATGGGCCGCGAGGTGCCAAGGATGCTCGCCAATCCCGATATCAGCGAGGCGCAGGTGAAGAAGCTGTTCGCGGCGCTGGAAAAGCAGGCGGATTTCGCCGAGAAGCTGCGGCTGGCGCTGGAGAAGTTCGGCCATGACTTTTCGATCATCAAGGCGGCCGAGCGGCTGGAGGAACGCTATGCCGACCTTGCCGCCACGACCGCCGAAAAGCTCAAGGCGATGCGCAAGTAAGCTCTATTTTTCGATCAATCTCTCGAAGCGCTTGTCTGGTGCGAACCAGATGGCCGCTACAAGCACGTAGATCGCCACGCTGATCCACTGGTTGAGGAAGCTGAGCAACACGGCGACGATATAGAGCGCCAGCGAGATCTTGCCCTTGTTGTCGTGGCCAACCGCCTTGGCAAAGGTCGTGTCGGCGCCGTGCAGATGGCGCAGCTTGATGACCAGGATGGTATAGGCGACGGCGCAAAGCGCGAGATCGATGCCGTAAACCGCCACGGGCGCCGGCGCGAATTCATTTTCGCCCATGAAGGCGGTGGTCACCGGCATCAGCGACAGCCAGAACAGAAGGTTGAGATTAGCCCAGAGCACGCGTCCGTCGACGCGCTGTACGGTGTGGAACATGTTGTGCAGGTTGTTCCAGTAGATGCCGACATTGATGAAGGAGAGCACATAGCAGAAGAAGATCGGCCACTGCGGCAAAAGAGCGGAAAAGTCCTCGCCATGCGGCACCTTCAGCTCCAGCACCATGATGGTGATGATGATGGCGACGACGCCATCGGTGAATGCCTCGACCCGTCCTTTGCCCATGATTCCTCCCTCGCTGTGCGTAGACGTTACGAGAGGATGCCGCGCCTGACCATCCTGCCAGAATTGTCAGGAGGGCGTTCGCCGGGTGGAACGGCGCCATTATATCGGCGTTGGGCTTGCAACCCTCGGAGTTCGCCATGACCAGCTACGCTCAAACCCTGACGCGTGACAATGAACTTGGCGGGCGCGCCGCGATGACCGCCGTCGCCGCCATGATCGCCGCGCTGTTCGCCGGCAGCACCGCGCTGACCCCGCTCTACGTGATCTACAAGCAGGTCTTCGGCTTCTCGCAGATCACGCTGACGCTGGTCTATGCCGTCTATGTCGTCGGCAACCTGGCGGCGCTGCTGTTTTTCGGCCGGGTATCGGATGTCGTCGGCCGCCGTCCCGCCGCGCTCGCCGCGATGGGCGTTGCCGTGGTCAGCGCTCTGTTCTTCCTCTTCGCTGAAAACCTCGCCTGGCTCGATATCGCCCGCATCCTCAGCGGGCTTGGCATCGGTGTCGGCGCGGGTGCGGGGACCGCCTGGCTTGCCGAGCTGATCGAAGGCAAGGACAAGTCGCGCGCCGCCGTCATAGCCACCAGCACCAACTTCATCGGGCTTGGGGTCGGCGCGCTCGTGGCGGGGCTGCTCGCCCAATACGCGCCCTGGCCACTGAGGCTGACATTTGCCGTCTATCTCGTCCTGCTTGCGCTGGTCACCGTTCTGATCTGGCGCACGCAGGAAACGGTCTCCAATCCCGGGCGGCTCTCGGACGTCTCGCTGCGGCCACGGCTTTCGGTGCCCGACGATATCCGAGCGCAATTCGTGGCGCCGGCGGTGACCGGTTTCGGCGCCATGGCGCTGGTCGGTTTCTACGCGGCGCTGGCGCCGAGCATCCTGGCGCAGCAGCTCCATGCGACCAATCACGCAGAGGCCGGTGGCCTGTTCTTCGAACTGTCGATCGTGGCGGCGGCGATGATTGTCGGCACCGCGCGGTTGTCCGCCCGCTCCACCATGCTCGCCGCGCTGGCGCTGATGATCCCGGCCGTGGCGCTGGTCGTGGCGGCACAGGTCTATGCCTCGATGGCCGTGATGGTCGCGGCGACGGCGGTGTGCGGCGTGGCGGCGGCGCTCGGTTACCGCGGCGGCCTGCAGGTGGTGAACCAGATCGCGCCGGCCGACCGCCGCGCCGAGGTGGTCTCGGTCTTCTTCATCTGCTGTTTCTGCGGCAACGCGCTGCCGGTGATCGGCATCGGCGTCCTGTCGAGCCTTGCGAACGCCACCGTGGCAAGCATGGCCTTTGCCGGCATGATCATCGTCTTCTCGCTGGTGGCGCTTGGCTTCGGCGTCAGATACGCCCGGTAGGCTATTCGGTCTCCGGCAGGAGTTGCGCGCGCTGGCGCGGCACCCCGAGGCCGGTGTCGGGCGGCTCGCCGGCTGCTGGCCGGTCCTCGATCATATGCATCGTGCGCCAGCGGCCGAAGCGGTAATAGGCCGCGGCGAGCACGAGCGAGGCGATCGAGCCGGCCGGAAAGCTCCACCACAGCGCCTCCTGGCCGATGATGCTGCGCATCGAATAGGCAAAGCCGGTGCGGATGATCAACACCGAGATGATCAGGATGATCAGCGGCGGCATGACGGCGCCGGTGGCGCGCACCGTGGCGAACAGCACGATCGTGACGCCGAACAGGATGAACGACCAGGACGCCACCTTGTTGATGTGGGCGGCGATGTCGATCGCCGCGCTGTCGTTGCTGAGGAAAAGGCTGAGCACCGGGCGGTCGAAGGCGAAAAGCAGCGCCACCAGCGCGCCGGTCAGCACCAGGTTGAAGCCGACGCCCGAGGCCGCGACCTTGCCGATGCGGTCCCAGCGGCCGGCGCCAACATTCTGCGCCGCCATAGAGGAAACGGCGGCGCCGATCGCCAGGGCCGGCATCTGGATATAGGTCCAGAGCTGGGCTGCGATGCCGTAAGCGGCGGCGACCTGCGAGCCATAGGAGTTGACGATGCCCATCACCGTCAGCGCCGCGGCCGAGATGACGATCATCTGCAGGCCCATCGGAACGCCCTTGAAGACGACGATGCGCAGCAAGGCCGGATCGGGCCTGAGCAGCGCGAGGTCGGCGCTCGCCAGCCGCAGTGGATGCTTGCGCGCATAAAGCACGATCAGGATGGCGATCACGCTGACCGTCTGGCCTACAAGCGTCGAGGTCGCCGAGCCGGCGATGCCGAGCTCGGGGAAGGGACCGATGCCGCGGATCAGCAGCGGATTGAGCACGACGTCGAGCACGACCGCCAGCGCCATGAAGACGAACGGCGTTCGGGAGTCGCCGGCGCCCCGCAACACGGTCATCACGAAGGACAACAGGTTCATCATCGGCACGGCGACGAAGATGATGCGCAAATAGGCGCGCGCCAGCGGCAATGCGTCGGCCGGCGTGCCGAGCCCGGTGAGGATGGCGTCGACCCAGATCCAGCCGCAGACGGCGAACACGACCGAGACGAGGAAGAAGAAGGTGGCGCTGGTGCCGACGATGCGCTTCGCCTCGGGCAGGTCGCGGGCGCCGACCGATTGCGCCACCAGGATGGTCGCCGCCATGCCGATGCCGAACACCGTGCCGAGGATAAGGAACAGCACCAGATTGGCGTTGGAGGTCGCCGTCAGCGCCGCCTCGCCGAGGAAGCGGCCGACCCAGACCGCGTTGATCGAGCCGTTGAGCGACTGCAGCACGTTGGAGCCCAGCACCGGCAGCGCGAACAACAGCAGCGTGCGCGGGATAGGGCCGCTGGTCAGGTCGTGGGTCCGCCGGCGAGCGGGCTTTTTGTCATCCATGGCAGCACCGAAAATGAATCAGGCCTGCGATGCTATCGCAGGCCTGATGCTCATGCACCTCTTCCGCGCTCGGGCGCATGCCGCTCGGCATGCGACCGAAGCAGAAACTAGTTAGCAGCGAGGCTGTTCCCGGAAAGTCCAGGCAGGGTGACCTGATAGACCAGGAAAGTGGTGTCGACATCGGCGCCGTCCTCGGCTTTGTAGGGCGCGCCGACCTGGAAGCCGTCCTGGGTGAGGAAGTCGTTGTCGTTGGCGACGAACAGGAAATAGTCGTCGGGGAGCTTCGGATCGAGCACGCTGACCAGCGACATGGCCTCCCACTTCTCGGACAGGTTGTTCCTGTCGTTCGGCGCGCCGTTGTGCAGGCCGAAGCGGCCGAGCTCGCCCTTGTCGTTGATGTCGATGAAGGAGGTCAGCTTGGCAGGCGTCACCGACGGGTCGAGCACCCCCTTCGGCGCGACCGGCTTGTCCGCGGCGTCGAACGGTCCGTTGGCGATGTCGGTCGCGGCGGAAAGGTCGACGATCTCGATCTTGCGGTAGAGCGACTCGTCGCCCTTCAGGCCCTGGCCGTTGCCGGAGTCGCGCGCCAGCATCAAGAAGCTCTTGTCGGAGAGCGCGACGATCTCGCTCTGGGCGGCCACCTTGGTCTTGCCGTTGGCGTCTTTGAACACCGGCAACGGCACGACATATTCATGCGCCAGCTTGAGATGGGCGGGATCGGAGGCATCATAGACCAGCGCGCGGGTGTTCTGGCGCGTCGAGCCGGAATCGCCGCCGTCCTGGCGGGTTGCCGACTGCAGCACGGCGATCAGGAACTTGCCGTCCGGCGTCATCGACATGCCTTCGAGGCCCTGGTTGTTCTGGCGGCCGGTCTCGGGATCCTTCGGATCGGGTTCGGCGGCGCCCGGGCCAGGATTGTCGGAAGCGAAGTTGGGTTTGCCGTGGCGCATGGGCACCAGCGCCGCGGGCGGCTGCGTCGCCGACATCAGGCGGCCTTCGGCCGATAACCGGTAGATGTTGGGGCCGTATTCGTCGGAGATGAACATCGTGCCGTCGGGCAGGCGCACGATCGCCTCGTCGTCCAGCGCCAACTTGCCGTTGTCGGCCTGCGGCAGGATCGGCATCTCGCCGGCTGCTTCGCGCACGCCGTTCAGCGGATCGAGGCCGGTGGCGTCGGCGCCCTTGTCGTCGGTCAGGAGCATGGTGTCGGCGAGCGTCGCCTTGACGCCGGTCTGTTCCTGCCCGGCGGCCGGCGCCGCGCCCGGGGCGGTCGGGGTCAGCTCGATCGAGATGGTGTTGAGGCGCGGGCGATAATCGGTGGTGCCGACGACATTGTAGCCGCGATCCGGCAGCAGCCAGAGCGAACCCTTGTAGCCCGCGCCGTCGCGTGCCCAGGACTTGGTGTCTATCGCCATGCCGGAGCCCGAACCGAACGTCTCACCGAACTTGTCCTTCTGGCTGGCCGGAATGCGGCCGACGCCGACCAGCCCCTTGTTGACATAGGCAACGCCATCGGCGAGCGCCGGCGTCATGGCGGTGAACAGGGCGAGTGCCGCCCCAAGCGCGGCGGTTCGGGTGAGATGTTTCATGGATGTCCCCTTCGTGACGAGCAGAGCGGCCAATGGCTCAAAAGGGCGCGGCACCGGCGATGCGGGCAGCCCCTGCCGTCGAGCGGTCTAGGACGTGAACGTGATGGTTGCGTGACAGGCTGGGATTCTCCTTCCCCCTTGTGGGGAAGGTGGCCGCGAAGCGGCCGGCGGCTTCTACGTGCAGTTCTTCAACGGGCTGATCATCATCCTGTCGCTGCTCGGGCACAAATGGAACCAGGCACGGTACAGGTGAGGAGCCGGTCACACCGGTGCGACGAACCCGTCCAGCACGCGTTTCTGCCCCGCCTTGTCGAAGTCGATGGTGAGCTTGTTGCCGTCGATGGCGGCGATGTTGCCGTTGCCGAATTTCTGGTGGAAGACGCGGTCGCCGACATTGAAGGCCGACGGCGTGTCGGCGACGGATTTCGCGACCAGCTCGCCCTCGATGGTGCGGCCCTTCACCGAGGTGCGGCCGGCGCCGTAGCCGCTGTCGGTCTCGCCATAGCCGATGCGCTCGACCTGGTGGCCGGAGCGGGTGCCCCAGTTGCGGTCGGTCGCTTCGGTGCGGTTGGCCTGCGCGCGCTGCCAGCCGGGCGTCGCATAGGTGTTGGAAAAGCTGCCCTGGTCCTTGGCGCCAATATTGTCGAAGCGCGAGGCGCCGTAGGGGTTCTGCCGGCCGCCGCCACGCCCTGAGGCGAAAGCGCCGCCGCCATAGGGGTTGCCATAGCCGCCGTAGGAATTGCCGCCGTCGGCGACATCGACATGGCTCTCCGGCAGTTCGTCGAGGAAGCGCGACGGGATCGTCGATTGCCACAGGCCGTGGATCAGGCGGTTGGAGACGAACCAGATATGCAGGTTCTTCTTCGCCCGCGTCAGGCCAACATAGGCAAGCCGGCGTTCCTCCTCCAGGCCCGATCGGCCGCCTTCGTCCAGCGCGCGTTGGTGCGGAAACAGGCCTTCCTCCCAGCCGGGGAGGAACACGGTCTCGAATTCGAGGCCCTTGGCCGAATGCAGCGTCATGATCGAGACCGCGTCGAGCGACTCGCCTTGCTCGGCCTCCATCACCAGCGCGACGTGCTCGAGGAAGGCACGCAACGATTCGTACTCCTCCATGGAGCGGATCAGTTCCTTGAGGTTCTCCAGCCGCCCGGGCGCCTCCGCCGAACGGTCGTTCTTCCACATATCCGTGTAGCCGCTCTCCTCCAGGATGGTCTCGGCGAGCTCGGTATGCGGCGTGGTCTCCAGCGCCTTCTGCCAGCGTTCGAAATTGGCTGCGACCTCGCGCAGTGCCGCGCGCGGCTTCGGCTTCAGCTCGTCGCTTTCGGCGAGTGTCGCCGCCGCTTCCAGCATCGGCACGCGCATGGCGCGCGCGGTGTCGTGGATCTGGCGGATGGTGGCTTCGCCGAGCCCGCGCTTCGGCACGTTGACGATGCGCTCGAAGGCGAGGTCGTCGCCGCCGTTGGCGACGACGCGGAAGAAGGCAAGCGCGTCGCGGATCTCTAGGCGCTCGTAGAAGCGCGGACCGCCGATGACGCGGTAGTTCAAGCCCAGCGTGATGAAGCGGTCTTCGAAGGCGCGCATCTGGAAGGACGCGCGGACGAGAATCGCCATGTCATTCAGATTGTGCTTCTGGCGCTGATAGACCTCGATGGCGTCGCCGATGGCGCGCGCTTCTTCCTCCGAGTCCCAGGCGGCGTGGACATGAACCTTGTCGTCCTCGGGGTCGTCGCGGTCGGTGAACAGCGTCTTGCCGAAACGGCCCTCATTGTGGGCGATGAGGTGGGAAGCGGCGCCAAGGATATGCGCCGTGGAGCGGTAGTTGCGCTCCAGACGGATGATGGTGGCGCCCGGGAAGTCCTTGTCGAAGCGCAGGATGTTATCGACCTCGGCGCCGCGCCAGCCATAGATCGACTGGTCGTCGTCACCGACGCAGCAAATATTCACGCTCACGGGCTGTTCCGCGCCTGCCGGCGCGGGCCCTCCGCGCGGGCCTCGCAACCGCTCGGAGGCACGGTCGGGCTTGCGGCCTTCGGCCGAGTCGGAACTTGCAGAGCGCCCTGCATGGGGCCGCTGCGCCAAAAGGCGCAGCCACATATACTGCGCGGTGTTGGTGTCCTGGTACTCGTCGACCAGGATGTATTTGAACTTGCGGTGATATTCCTTCAGCACGTCCGGATAGGCGCGGAAGATGCGGATCGGATGATAGAGCAAGTCGCCGAAGTCGCAGGAATTCAGCGTCTGCAGCCGTTCCTGATAGGCCTTGTAGAGCTGACGGCCCTTGCCGTTGCCGAAGCTGCGCGCATCGCCTTCCGGAATCTCGTCGGGGCCGAGGCCCTTGTTCTTCCAGTTGTCGAGCATCTGGGCGAAGGTCTTGGCCGGCCAGCGCTTGTCGTCCAGCCCTTCGGCCTGGATCAACTGCTTGATCAGCCGTACCACGTCATCGGTGTCGAGGATGGTGAAATCCGATTTCAGCCCGGCAAGCTCGGCGTGGCGGCGAAGCAGCTTGACGCCGATCGAATGGAAGGTGCCGAGCCAGGGCATGCCCTCGACATTGCCTTCACCGATCAGGAAGCCGATGCGCTGCTTCATCTCGCGCGCGGCCTTGTTGGTGAAGGTGACGGCCAGGATCTGCGAGGGGAAGGCCCTGCCGGTGGCGAGGATGTGGGCGATGCGCGTGGTGAGCACCCGCGTCTTGCCGGTGCCGGCGCCGGCCAGCACCAGGACCGGCCCTTCGGTCGTCTCGACGGCGAGCCGCTGCTCCGGGTTCAAGCCCTTCAGGTAATCGGGCGCGCTGTTCTGGCCGCTGCGCGCCGCCATGGCGCGCGCGGCTATGCCGGATGGGGCCGCCGCCGGCCGCGCATTCGGTTCATCGAAAAAAGGCATGTCCTCGGAAAAGCCCGACATCGCCCCCGAATGTAGTGATTCGGGAGCGAAAGACCAGAACTGTCTACGTTTTGTTCTAGTTTCGCGTGTCTGGCTCCAACTTGACAGCCGGAGCGGGTGAGGGGAAAGCTGGCGGCAGGGCAGGGATTGCCGTCCCGGAAGACGCCGTAAGCGCGCAACAGTCGAAGGAGCACCGTCTTGGCTGTCACCATCACCTCCCTCGTCCTCTTCCTCATCGGTCTCATTCTCGGCGGCGGCGGCATCTGGCTCGTCGCGCTGGGCGGCAGTTGGTATTACCTGGTCGCCGGCCTGGTCTTCCTGATCACCGCATGGCTGCTTTTCAGGCGCCGGTCGACCTCGCTTTGGCTCTACGCGCTGTTCGTGCTCGCCACTTTATGCTGGGCGGTCTGGGAAATCGGCTTCGACTGGTGGCAGCTCGGTCCGCGCGGCGGCGTCATCGTGCTCATCGCGCTATGGCTACTGACGCCATGGGCAAGGCGAGGCCTGCGGGGGCCGGACGGACGCGCGCCGCTGATCCTGGCGGTGCTCGCCTCGCTTGCGGTCGCCGGTTATTCGATGACCGCCGATCCGCACGACATCGGCGGCACGCTCGGCACCGAAAAGGTGGCGGCGGCCGCCAATCTCGGCGGCGACATGCCGGCAGGCGAGTGGCACTTCTATGGCCGCACGCCTTTCGGCCAGCGCTATTCGCCGCTCGACCAGATCACGCCCGACAATGTCGCCAAGCTGCAGCCGGCCTGGACCTATCGCACCGGCGACGTGAAGGGCCCCGACGATATCGGCGAGACGACCTATCAGGTGACGCCCCTGAAAGTGGGCGACACGCTGTTCATCTGCACGCCGCATAATTTCGCCATCGCCATCGATGCGGCGAGCGGCAAGGAAAAGTGGCGCTACGATCCCAAGATCAAGCTGGACAACAACCGCCAGCACCAGACCTGCCGCGGCGTGTCCTATTACGCCGATGCCAAGATCGCCGCCGGCCAGCCCTGCGCGCAGCGCGTCTACCTGCCGACGTCGGACGCTCGGCTGATCGCGCTCGACGCCGCGAATGGGCAGGTATGTCCGTCCTTCGCCGAGGGCGGCACGCTGAACCTGATGGCCAACATGCCCTATCCGAAGTCGGGCTATTATTATTCGACCTCGGCGCCGCTTATCGTCGCCGGCAAGATCATCGTCGGCGGCGCGGTCAACGACAATTACTCGACCGAGGAGCCGTCCGGCGTCATCCGCGCCTTCGATGTCGACACCGGCGCCCTGTTGTGGAACTGGGATTCCGGCAATCCGGATGTGACGACGCCGCTGCCCGCCGGGCAGACCTACACCCACAACTCGCCCAACATGTGGTCGACGGCGAGCGCCGACGAGAAGCTCGGACTGCTTTACGTGCCGCTCGGCAACCAGACACCGGACCAGCTCGGCATGGGTCGCAGCGCCAATGTCGAGAAGTTCTCGTCATCGATCACCGCGCTCGACCTCAACACCGGGCAATTGCGCTGGGTGCGGCAGACCGTGCATCACGACCTGTGGGACATGGACGTGCCGGCGCAGCCGTCGCTGGTCGACATCACGACGGCTAACGGCGTCGTGCCGGCGCTGGTCGGGCCGACCAAGCAGGGCGATCTCTACGTGCTCGACCGGCGTACCGGCGAGCCGATCATTCCGGTGAAGGAAGTGCCGGCGCCCGGCGGCGCGATCGAGGGCGACCAGGCCTCGGCGACGCAACCGGCCTCCGATCTTTCGTTCAATCCGAAACCGCTGACCGGCGCCGACATGTGGGGTATCACCATGTTCGACCAGCTGGCCTGCCGGATCGAATTGAAGAAGCTGCGCTATGAGGGCCGCTACACGCCGCCCTCGCTGCAGGGGTCGCTGGTCTATCCCGGCAATTTCGGCGTCTTCAACTGGGGCGGCGTCGCGGTCGATCCGGTGCGGCAGGTGATGTTCGGCATGCCGACCTACCTGGCTTTCACGTCCAAGCTGATCCCGCGCGCGGACGTGCCGCCGCCGGGCGACACCAAGGGCAGCGAGCAGGGACTGAACCGCAATGAAGGCGCGCCTTACGCGGTGGTGATGGGGCCGTTCCTGTCGCCGCTCGGCATTCCCTGCCAGGCGCCGCCTTGGGGCTATGTCGCCGGCGTCGACCTCAAGACCGGAAACATCGCCTACAAGCACCGCAACGGTACTGTCTACGACATGACGCCGCTGCCGCTGCCGTTCAAGGTCGGCGTTCCCGGCATCGGCGGGCCGATGATCACGGCGGGCGGCGTCGCTTTCCTGGGCGCGGCGGTCGACGACTATCTGCGCGCCTACGACCTCACCACCGGCAGGCAGCTCTGGCAGGCCAGGCTGCCGGCGGGCGGGCAGGCGACACCGATGACCTATACGGTCGCCGACGGCCGCCAGTTCGTCGTCATCGTCGCCGGCGGGCACGGCTCGGTCGGCACCAAGCCGGGTGACTATGTGATGGCTTACGCGCTGCCCAAATAATGTAGGACGGCGCCAGGCTTCAAAGTCCGAGATGGCCCCGCAGGCTGGGCACCTGCTCCAGCACCTGATTGGTCAGGTCGGGCCCGGCGGCGGCCTCGGCCTGTTTGATCAAGGTCTCGCCGGCCTGACGGATTTGGGCCATGTCGAGGCCGGAGGCTTTAAGGGCGGCGACGCCGTTGATCAGGGCGCCGGCCTTTTCGCCGAGCACGCCGCCAAGCGCCCCTTGCAGCGACGACAAAAGGCCGCCGCCCGAATTGGCTGTCGCACCGGCGGCCATCACGTCATATTTCTGGGCCAGCGCGTCGGCGCCGGGGATCTGGGCGAAGAAAGACGAAACGGTGGTGCCTTCGGCTTCGTGCTCCAGAACGGAAAAGATGGTGCCGACAACCTTTTCGGTGGTGGGCTCGTCGAGGCCGGCTGTCGAGGAAACGGTGTTGATGATGTCCTGGACGTTCATGGCATTCCCCTTTCGTCATTCGCATCGCTAGAGCGTTTCACCGTTTCACGGAAACGGCGAACCGCTCTATCTCTTTATTTTACGCAATTCCGGACGGAAAACCGCTCACACTTTTCCTGGAATTGCTCTAGGGCGGCGCCGCGCAACTTCGCGTCCTAGTGTGACAGCATCGTCAAGCCTTTTTGAAATAACCAAAATGTGATGAATCAAGCCGGCTTGTCGGCGCGCGGCGGGCTGTCTCCATCTCCCCGGCGATCGTCATCCGGGACGTGGACTGGACCGTGCAATTCTCGACCCTATCTTGCGGATCACCGCCATCCTCGAGGACAGCCATGACCGAGCCCGCCGCCAAGCCCACGCAGCTCATCATCACGCAGGCGATGATCGATGCGTATGACGAGTACACGCATCTGACGCTCGACCGCCGCCGCTTCATGGAGCAGTTGACGAAGCTGGCGGGCTCGGGCGCCGCGGCGGCCGCGATCGCGCCGATGCTGGCGGCCAATTCCGCAAAAGCGGCGATCGTCGCTGAGGACGACAGCCGCGTTAAGGGCGAGGACATCACCTATCCCGGCTCGAGCGGCGAGATGAAAGCCTATCTGGTCAAGCCGGCCGATCAGCAGGGAAAGCTCGGCACCGTCATCGTCATCCACGAGAACAGGGGGCTCAACCCGCATATCCGCGATGTCGCCCGGCGCGTGGCGCTGGAGGGATTCATCGCGCTGGCGCCGGACTTCCTGTCGCCGCTTGGCGGCACGCCGTCCGACGAGGACAAGGCGCGCGATATGTTCAGCAAGCTCGATGCCGCTCAGGTCGCGGCCGACGGCGTGGCGACGGTCGCCTACCTCAGGAGCCTCAAGGACGGCAACGGCAAGGTCGGGGCGGTCGGGTTCTGCTGGGGCGGCGGCGCGGTCAACCAGCTCGCAGTCCGTGCGCCCGACCTCAACGCAGGCGTCGCCTATTACGGCATGCAGCCCAAGGCCGAGGACGCCGCGAAGATCAAGGCGCCGCTGCTGCTCCACTATGCCGGGCTCGACAGCAGGACCAATGCCGGCATCGATGCCTACAAGAAGGCGCTCGATGCCGCCCATGTCGAATACAAGGTCTATGTCTATGAAGGCGCCAATCATGCCTTCAACAACGACACCTCGGCCGCGCGCTATGACAAGAAGGCCGCCGATCTCGCCTGGGGCCGGACGGTGGCGTTTCTCAAAGAGAAGCTCGCCTAGCCGAACAATTCATGTATTTGCCGCCGGCTTGTGCATGGCAACGCCGGCTATCACCAGAGTGACGCCGAGGCAATCAGTGACGCTCGGCACCTGGCGCAGCACGATGACGCCGATCAGCGTCGCCGTGAGCGGCAGGAGCGACAGCATCAGCGCGAAGCTCGCGCGCGGCAGCCTAGCCATGGCGAGCTGGTCGCAGATGTAGGGGATGACCGAGGAGCAGACGCCGACGCCGATCGCCGCAGCAAGCAGTTGCGGCGACGAGAAAGCGGGCAGCGCCTCGCGAAAGCCGATCGGCAAGACGATGAGGAATGCGACCGCCATGGCGGCGCCGAGGCCGGCGATGCCGAAGCCTGCCTGCGCGACACGGTGACCGATCACGATGTAGCCAACGAAGAGGGCGCCATTCAAAAACGCCCAGAACAGGCCGATCGGATCGCTCGACCATTTCACGTCGATGAGCAGCAAGGTGCCGACCACGGCAACGGCCAGCGCGGCGAAGTTGCGCCGGCTGCGCAGGCCGACCAGCGCCACGGCGATCGTGCCGACGAATTCGATCGCCGCCACCAGCGAGATCGGCAGGCGGTCGAGCGCCAGATAGAACGAGCAGTTCATCACCGCCAGACAGGCGCCGAAGGCCAGCAGCAACCGTCGCCGGCCGCGATCGGCGTGCGCGAAAACGCGCCAGGGCATGGTCAAAGGGGCGAAGATGAGGGCGGCGGTGGCGATGCGCAGCCAAGCCATGCCGAGCACGCCGACCTGAGCGAAAAGCAGCACGGCGAAGGCCGGCCCGAGATAATGGAACACGGCGCTGACGCAGAACCAGACATGCGGCGGCAACGCGTCGGCCGTCCTGGCAAGTGTGGTAGGGCCGGCGAGGGTGGAGCCCGCTTCGGTATCACCGCTGGCCCGGTTTGCAGTTGGAATTTGCGTTTGCGTCTTCATGCGCGCATTATCGCAGGCGAAATTCGTCAGCTATATATGCAATAAATGGCGAGAGGGCGATTTTTCTTTGTGATGGAAGAGGATCGGCTTGAAAAACCTTCGAAGTGAAAATGCCGATCTGGACGCGATCGATCTGAAGCTCCTGCGGCTCCTGGAAAAGGACGCGCGCATCAGCACGGCGGAGCTGGCGCGCGCCGTCGGGCTGTCGGCGCCGAGCGTGGCGGAGCGCATCCGCAAGCTGCAGGAAAACGGCGTGATCGAGGCCTATACGGTCAGGATCAATCCGGCCGCTCTCGGAATGAAGCTGTCGGCATGGCTTAGAATCAGGCCGGTGCCGGGGCAGCTTTCCGTAGTGGCGGACATCATTCGCGAGCTACCGGAAATCGCGCAATGCGACCGGGTGACCGGCGAGGATTGCTTCATCGCGCTCGCCCATGTCAGCTCGGTGAGCGAGCTCGAGCGCGTGATCGACCGGATCATTCCCTATGCGATGACCAACACCGCCATCATCCAGTCGTCACCGGTCGCGCCGCGCTCGCCGCTTGGCGGATTCAGGCATAAGTGACCGGCTAAAGCGCGTCGCGATCTTTCAGATTCGCTCCATGCGCTTTAGGTTTTTGATTTTACGCATGTCTTCATCCCGAAACCGGTTCCCACTTTCGGGAGACATACTTTAGGCGTGGCCACGCTTCATGCGCGCCTGCTTCAGAATCGCGCGCCAGCGGATCATGTCGAATGGGATAGGTTCGTTGTTGTTGGCGATGTGGAAGATTTCGTTGTTGACGTTCTTCAGCGATCGCCAGAAATCATAGTCGGTGATGCGTGGATCGGCCGCCAAGCGCTCCACCTCGACCTTGATGTCGGTTTTCATGCACTGTCCTCGCACCGCATTCCGCCAGCCGCCCCGTGCGCAAACCCGGTAGGGGCGGTTTTCGAACGCGCCGGTGAGTCGTTCAACGGACTCAACCGACTTGTTCACGTTAAAACCTTGGTAAGGTTAACGCGGGCGCGCGGGTTTTCAAGCGCTCTTGCGCTTGATGGCGATCGAGCGGCCGGCGCGCTCGGGCATCGGCAGCGCCGCATGGGCGGCGCGCATCGCCTCCACCCTGGCGAGCACGTCGGGCGGGAAGGGGGCGACCCGCGGCCCGGCCATGTCGACATGCAGTGCGAGCTGCTCGGAGGTGGCGGCCAGCCAACCATCGACGTGGCGGATCTCCTGATAGGCCCTTAGCCGCTTTTCGTCATGGTCGATGAGCTGGAACGAGACCTTCACCTTGTGGTCGAGATGCAACTCCTGCACGTAGCAGACATGGACTTCCGCCGTGTAGATGGTGAGGCGCCGCTCCTTGGCGTAACCAGGTCCCATGCCCATCATTTCGAAAGCCTCGTCCGAGCCGCGGTCGAACAGCACGTTGTAGTAGGCCATGTTGAGGTGACCGTTGTAGTCGATCCAGTCCTTCTCGATCGCCATCGGGCTGGTAATGATCGGCGCAGGCATCGTCATCTGGTTTTCCTTGATCGTGGCTGGACAGCGCGTGGCTGGTGAGGTCTCTTTGTTCTGGCGCAATTCCGGCTGGAAAACCGCTTCACACTTTTCCTCGGATTGCTTTAGGCATCATCCATAGCTGCATGACAAGAGTGGCCGCTGGTCCATTCGCGGAGGAATTCATGGCTTTGAGCGACCTCAACCCCGTCGAACGCAACGAGGAAGGCATTGCCGCGGTGCTCGGCATCCTCAAGCAGCGCTTCGGCGAGCGCTTCCAGACCGGCGAGGCGATCCGCGGCCAGCACGCGCACACCACCACCTATATCCCGACCCAGGCGCCGGACGGCGTCGCTTTCGCCGAGACGGCAGGGGACGTGCAGGAGATCGTGCGCGCCTGCGCCGCGCACCGCGTGCCGGTGATCGCCTTCGGCGTCGGCTCCTCGCTGGAGGGCCACACCAATGCGCCAGGCGGCGGCATTTCCATCGATACGTCGCGCATGAACCGGATTCTTGCCGTCAACCCGCAGGACCTCGACTGCACCGTCGAGCCCGGCGTGACGCGCGAGGACCTCAACCGGCACCTGCGCGACACCGGCCTGTTCTTTCCGATGGATCCGGGCGCCAATGCCTCGCTCGGCGGCATGGCGGCGACCAGGGCTTCCGGCACCAACGCGGTGCGCTATGGCACCATGCGCGAGAACGTGCTGTCGCTGACCGCCGTCATGGCAGACGGCGAGACGGTGACGACCGGCAAGCGGGCGAAGAAAAGCTCGGCCGGCTACGACCTGACGCGGCTTCTGGTCGGTTCCGAAGGTACTCTCGGCGTCATCACGTCGCTGACGCTGAGGCTGCAGGGCATTCCGCAAGCGATCTCGGGCGGCGTCTGCCCGTTCCCGAGCCTCGAAGCGGCCTGCAACACGGTGATCGCGACGATCCAGATGGGCATCCCGGTGGCGCGCATCGAGCTGGTCAACGCGCTGCAGATGCGGGCGATGAAGAACTATTCCAAGCTCGATTATCCGGAGAGCCCGTGTCTGTTCGTCGAATTCCACGGCAGCGACGCGGGCGTGGCCGAACAGGCCGAGACGTTCGGCATGATCGCCGAGGAGAATGGCGGCGGGCCGTTCCTGTGGACCAGCGTCGCGGAAGAGCGGACGAAGCTCTGGAAAGCCAGGCACGACGCCTATTGGTCGTCGCTGACGCTGCGTCCCGGTGCCAAAGGGCTGTCGACCGATGTCTGCGTGCCGATCTCCAGGCTGGCCGAATGCGTCACCGAAACCGAGGCCGACATCGCCGAGATGGGACTGATCGCGCCGATCGTCGGCCATGCGGGCGACGGCAATTTCCATGTGCTGGTGCTGATGGATGTCGATAACCCGGCCGAGATCGCGCTTGCGGAAAAATTCGTCGCCAGGCTCAACATGCGCGCCATCGCCATGGAAGGCACCTGCACCGGCGAGCACGGCATCGGCCAGGGCAAGGTCGGCTTCCTGCGCCATGAGCTCGGCCATGGCGTCGATGTCATGCGCACGATCAAGCAGGCGCTCGATCCGCTGAACATCATGAATCCGGGCAAGATCTTGCCGGCGGCGGGCTGATTCGCCGGCCGGCGGCTATTCTCCCACGCCTTCGACCAGCTTCTGCAGCATGGGCCGAGTCGGCGCGAAGAAGGTGGTGCCGGTATGCGGGGTAGAGAAGTCGAGGAGCCGGTCATAGGCGCCGGGCGGCTCGCCGACATACATGCGCTGAAGCATTTTCTCGATCACCCACAGATAGCGCGTGTAACCGATGAAATAGGTGCCGAACTCGTTCTGCCCGGGACGGCCGAACGGCATATTGTCGCGTAAAATGTCGTACTCGTTGCCGGCGTCGTCCTCGATGGTGGCCAGCGACTTGTGCGACTTGCGCGGCTTGTCGTCGTCATCGATCTCGATGTTGTCGATCTTGGTGCGGCCGATGATCTCTTCCTGGACATGGGTCGGCGTCTCTTTCCAGGCGGCCATGTCGTGCAGGTATTTCTGCACCACGACATAGCTGCCGCCGGCGAACTCGCCGTCCTCGTCGCCGATCAAAGCGGAGGCGGGCAGGTCGAGGCCGGTCGGATTGGCGGTGCCGTCGACAAAGCCGAGCAGGTCGCGCGCGTCGAAATAGCGAAAGCCGGACACCTCGTCGACGACGCTCACGCTGCCGCCAAGGGCGTCCAGCAGGATGCGCTCGAGCTCGAAGCACATGTCGGGTCGCTCGGCGCGGATGTGGAACAAGAGATCGCCTGGCGTCGAGGGGGCCGAATGTGCCGTTCCCTCGATTGGCGCGAAGGATTTCAGCTCGCGCGGACGCCGGCCGGGCGACAGGCGGTTCCAGAGCCCGGCGCCGATGCCGGCGATGCAGGACAGCCGGCCCGACAGGTCGCGGAAGCCGACATTCTTGACGAGATCGTCGAGTTCGCCCAGCACCGAGGCAGCGGTCGAAAGCGCGGCCTGGTCGCTGCCCACCGTGACGACGAGGAAAATGGCGGCCGTCGACAGCGGAGCGTCGACGCTCTGCGCGTCGATCGGCACTCTGTCCCAGTTCTTGCCTGACATCGGGAACGCTCCGTTGGGTTCAGATCTGTGGCGGCCAAGGGTGCGGCCGGAAGGGCAGGGATCGGGAAGAGAGATATCGCGACAGCGAGCGGTCACGCAACTGGAGAGGTTGGCGGCTGCCGCATGCTCAATTGCCTCTTTATCGACACGCGGATGCGGGTAGAGTGCGGCTGACTTTCAACCCGGGAAACAGATGCTCGCCCGCCTGTTCGTGATCTTCGGTGGCCTGTTCGTGCTGGTGCTGTGCGCGGCGCTGGTGGTGCCGTATTTCATCGACTGGACGGGCTACCGTAGCGATTTCGAGCGTGAGGCGAGCGCCATCCTCGGACGCAAGGTGACGGTGAAGGGCGATGCCACCGCGCGACTGTTGCCGTTTCCGTCGGTGACCTTCTCCAATGTCGAGGTCGCGGGCGGGCCGGAAGGTAAGCCGGCGATGACGGTCGAGACCTTTTCCATGGATGCCGAGCTCGCGCCGTTCCTGCGCGGCGAAGTGCTGATCTTCGACATGCGGCTGGTGCATCCCAAGGCCATCATCGATGTCGCCGGGAACGGCACCGTGGACTGGGCGATCCGGCCGTCGACGCCCTTCAACCCCGGCCAGATCGCCATCGAGAAGCTCTCGGTAACCGAGGGTCAGATCGAGCTTCGCCACGCCGCCGGCGGACGCAGCCACCTGATCTCGGAGATCAACTCGACCATTTCGGCCAAGGCGCTCACCGGTCCATGGCGCATGGACGGAACGCTGCGCTTCGACGGCCTGCGCACCGACGTTTCGGCCTCGACCGGCAAGGTGGAACCGGACGGCCAGATGCGGCTCAGGCTAAAAGCGGATCCGGATGCCTATCCGCTGATCATCGAAGCCGACGGCAACGCCGGCATCGTCAAGGGCGCCGCGGTCTATTCCGGCCAGTTCAAGATCTCGGGTGCGGACAAGAACTCGGCCGAGCTGCGCGGCAATGACGGCGAGCCGGTCAAGATCAGCACCGGCAAGCCGGATCCGGGCTTCCGGCTGAACGGCAAGTTCGCGCTCGACCACCAGAAGCTTAATGTCGACGAGTTCCGCTTCGAGACCGGGCCGCTCGACAATCCCTACACCGCCGACGGCAAGGCCTCGGTCGATCTCGGCCTGAAGCCGCATTTCGCGGTCGAGGCCAGCGGCGCGCAGGTGCAGTTCGACGAGGCGGTCGGCGGAGCCGCCGGCTCAGGCTTCACGCTCGACCAGCGCATCGCGGCCTTCGAGCAGGCGCTGCAGCATATGCCGAAGCCGACGATACCGGGCACGCTCGAGGTCAGGCTGCCGGCGGTGGTGGCGGGGGACACGACGGTGCGCGACGTGCGGCTGTCGGCCGAGCCGGTCGAAGGAGGCTGGTCGGTCAAGTCGCTTGCCGCGACGCTGCCTGGCCGCACGACGCTCGAAGCCGACGGCATGTTGAGCGTCGAGGACCATTTCGGCTTCACCGGCTCGCTGCTGCTCGCCGTCGGACAGCCTTCCGGCTTTGCCGCCTGGCTGTCGAAGGATGTCGACGAGGCCATCCGCAGGCTGCCCGCCGCGGGCTTCAAGGCCAAGGTCGATCTCAGCGAGAACCGGCAGTCCTTCAGCGATCTCGAACTGATCCTCGGCAAAGCGAAATTTTCCGGCAGCATCGATTCCAGCCAGCCAGACGGCGCCAGGCCTTCCGTGCTGCTGCGGCTCAGGGGCGGCGAAATGGATGTCGACGGGCTCGCCGCCTTCGCCTCGATCTTCATCAGCGACAAGGGCGCCAACCGCTTTTCGGACCGCGATCTCGATTTCCAGATCAAGGCGGGTCCCGTCAGCGCCGGCGGCTTGAGCGCCGACACCGTCGACACGGCGTTGCGGCTGCGCGAAGGCCTGCTCGAGATAGACCGTCTTTCGATCGGCGGCCTGGCCGGTGCCTCGATCAGCGCCACGGGCCGAATCAAGGATTTTCCGCAAAGCCCGACCGGCAAGCTCAACGCTTCCGTGGTGGCGGTGGATCTGAAGCCGCTGATCGATGTCGCGGCTCAGCATTATCCCGACAACGGCGTGCTCAAAGGCCTGGCCAGCCGCGCGGCGGCCTATCCCGAACTGTTCCAGGACGCGCGCATCGATCTCTTGACCAGCGCCGCCGACAATGGCGACGGCACGACGGGGCTGGCGCTCTCAGCCCAGGGCAAGGCGGGCGGCTCGGCCTTCTCGGCCTCGCTCTCCGGCAAGGGGACCGCGGACAAGCTTTCCGAGGCGCCGGTATCGATTACCTTCAACGCCCGCAACGACAACGCCACCACGCTGCTGGCGCTTTACGGCCTGCCGGCGCTGCCGCTCGGCATGCTCGGCCACGCCAACACCGATGTCTCGGCGAAAGGTACGGTCGCCGGCGGCCTCGCGACCAGCTTCAACCTGACGGCCGACGATTTCAGGGCAAGCTTCGACGGTACTGTCGCCGAGACGGCGCAAGGCGCCACCGCCAAGGGCAAGGTCAATCTCGACGCCGCCGATATCGAGCCGTGGCTGATGACGACGGGGGTGGGCCTGCCCGGCATGGGAACCGGCATGTCGACTTCGCTGGCGGCCGATGCCGATTTCGGCAACGGGCTTCTGGTGCTGAGCGGCCTCACCGGCTCGATCAACAAGGCGGCGGTGTCCGGCGACATCAACATCGACGCCAAGGATGGGTTGCCGCATCTTGCCGGGGCGCTGGCGCTCGACGAGTTCGACCTCGATCCGTTGGCGGTCTCGCTGTTCGGCGACCAGTCCTTCGCTCCCGCCAAGGGCGGATGGCCGACGACGCCGTTCAGCCAGAAGTCGACCCTGCCTTTCAACGCCGACCTCGATCTCAACACCTCGGCCCTCGCCGTCGGGCCATTCGCGACGGCGCATGACGCTTCATTCTCGCTGAAGCTCGATCGCGAAGGCATCCATGTCTCCGACCTCAAGGCGAAGCTCTATGGCGGCGATCTGACCGGCCTGTTCGACCTGAAGAACACGGAGGGTACCGGGCTGTTCTCCGGCCAAATGAGGCTGGCCGGCGGCGATCTTTCCTCGGTCCTGCCCGGCGCCGGCATTGGCGGCCGCGGCGATCTTTCGGCAGCGCTGTCGACCAGCGGCAAATCGGTCGACGCCATGATTGCGGCCCTGTCGGGATCCGGCACGGCGGCGCTGAAGGGGTTGCATGTGGACGGCATCAATCCGGACGGCCTTGCCGCCATCATCGCCAAGGCCGATGCGATCGGACGCGATATCGACGCGGCCAAAACGGCGGAGTTCGCACCGCAGATCGCCGGGGAGGGCAGCTTCGCCGCCGGTGACGCCGATGTCGCCTTCACCGTCGCCAACGGCACGCTGCGGGCGCCCCCGATCAGTCTCGACAATCCCGGCGCGACCTTGTCCGCCGACGTGACCGCCGATCTAAACACGAGCACGGTCACCGCAAAGGGAACCCTGACCTACCGTCCCGGCGACGAAGCTCTGGTCGGCTCGGAGCCTGCGGTGAATTTCAGCCTGGCCGGCCCGCTCGGGCCGACCGCGCCCCAATTCGACAGCGGTCCGCTGGCGCAGTTCCTGACGCAGCGTGCCCTGGAGAAGGAGCAGCAGCGGGTCGAGGCGATGCAGGCGGCGCTGCTCGAAAAGCAGCGGCTGCGGCGCGAGGTGCGCTATTACGCGGCGCTGCAGACGGAGCGCGACAAGGCGGCCGAGGAGTTGCGTCGGCAAGAGGAAGAGGCACGGCAGAAGGCCGAGGCGGAAGCCAGAGCCAAGGCCGAAGCGGAAGCGCAGGCACAGGCGGAAGCCGAGGCGAAGGCCAAGGCCGAGGAAGAGGCGAGGGCAAAGGCGGAAGCCGACGCCAGGGCGCAGGCCGAAGTGGACGCCAAGGCGAAGGCCGATGCACAGGCGAAGGCGGAGGCCGAGCAGCGGGCCGCGGACGAGGCGGCCAAAACGCAGGCCGAGGCCGATCGCAAGAAGGCGGAGCAGGCGAAGCTGGAAGCAGCGCGCAAGGCGGCCGAGCAAGCGCGGAAGGTCGACAGGTCGCTGCCCGGCGTCAACGACGGTTCGACCCCGGCGCCGGCGAAGCCGAAGGCCAACCCGTTCACGATCGACAATCTGTTGAAGTCGCTCGACGGCGGTTGAGCTTTTCGCAGCGCGCGGAGCGGAACCGGTCCGAATGTCCCGCGCGCCTTTCACGGTTTCACGGAAACGGTGAAATGCTCCATCTCCTTGTTTTTACGCAATTCCGGGCGGAAATCCGCTCACACTTTTCCTGGAATAGCTCTATGATTCTTCCTGGCGCGAAAGCAGACGCCGCAGCATCGGCTCGATGCGCGACAGCTCGTCGAGGTGTGCGGCCGACAGTTCGGCCAGGCGATCGTCGGCCAAAGGGGTGAGCTGCAGCAGCACACGCCGGTTGTCCGCCTTGTCCTGGCTCCTGACGACCAGTCCTGCCTCGGCAAGGCGGTTCACCAGTTCCACCGCGCTGTGGTGGCGGACGCGCAAACGCTCGGCGAGATCGCCCACCGCCACCGGTCCGCCGCCTGGAAATCCCTTGATCGCCAGCAGCGCCTGGTGCTGGCGCGGCGTCAGGCCCGCCTCGTTGGCCTGGACCTGGCTGAATTCGAGAAAGCGACGGATCAGGTAACGGAACTGCGACAGCCGCTGGTAGTCGGCCTGACTGATGGCGGGGCGTGGTTTCTGCGGCGTCATTCCCCGACTTATGGTCCTTTCCCGCAAAAGCTCAACAGCCTGTCGCGATCCCTGTCCAAAATGACGCGGCGCGGGAAGCGAAAACGGCTTGAAGATTTATATCGTATTACGATATGAGGCCTCCTGAAACCGGATGGCCTTTGCGCCGCCAGAAAGTTCAGGCTCCCAAAATGAAATCCACTCACGCCGGCAACGGCCATCTTCGCGACTTCACGACCGATCCGCGCGTGCTCATCATCGCGGCCATCGCCGTGGTGGTGGCGACCGCCGGGCTCCTTGCCGGCATCGTGCTTCTGCAGCTCATCCGTCTGGCCACCAACATCGCCTATTTCGGCCAGTTCTCGCTGGCCGACCTCAAGCTCGAGGATACGCCGCTTGGGCTTGCCGCCGTGCTCGTGCCGGTGGTCGGCGCGCTGATCATCGGCCTGATGGCGCGCTTCGGCAGCGAGAAGATCCGTGGCCACGGCATTCCCGAGGCCATCGAGGCGATCCTGCTCGGGCGCTCGCGGCTCGACGCCAAGGTCGCGGTGCTGAAGCCGCTGTCGTCGGCGATCTCGATCGGCTCGGGCGGGCCGTTTGGCGCCGAAGGCCCGATCATCATGACCGGCGGCGCCATCGGCTCGCTGATCGCGCAGATGCTGCCGGTCAGCGACAATGAGCGCAAGACGCTGCTGGTGGCGGGCGCCGCAGCCGGAATGACGACGGTGTTCGGCACGCCGATCGCCGCCATCATGCTCGCCGTCGAGCTGCTTTTGTTCGAATGGACGCCGCGCAGCTTCATCCCGGTCGCCGTCGCCGCAATCGTCGCGGAAGTCGAGCGCACCCTGCTGCACCTGCCGGGCCCGATTTTCCCGTTCTCCGGAACCATGGAAGCATCGATCGCGGGGCTCGGCGGTTGGGTGCTGGTCGGCATCGCCGCCGGGCTGCTTTCGGGACTGCTGACGCAACTGGTCTATCGGTGCGAAGATGCCTTCCAGAAACTGCCCATACACTGGATGTGGTGGCCGATGATCGGCGGCCTGGTGGTCGGCATCGGCGGGCTGATCGAGCCGCACGCGCTCGGTGTCGGCTACGACAACATCGCCAACATGCTCGACGGCCGCACGGTCGCCACAGCGGCGCTGCTGCTCCTTGTGGTGAAGGCCGTCATCTGGGCGGTGGCGCTGGGATCCGGAACTTCGGGCGGCGTTCTGGCGCCGCTGCTCATCATGGGCGGCGCGATGGGCGCGGTGCTTTCGGGCATCCTGCCCGAGGCGACCCCCGGCTTCTGGCCGCTGCTGGCGATGGCGGCGACCATGGGCGGCACCATGCGCGCGCCGCTGACGGCGACCTTCTTCGCCACCGAGCTCACCGGCAACACGCATGTGCTGGTGCCGCTGATCGCGGCCTGCGCGACCGCGCACGCGGTCACCGTGCTGTTGATGAAGCGCTCGATCCTGACCGAGAAGGTGGCGCGGCGCGGGCACCATCTCGTGCGCGAATACCGCGTCGATCCGTTCGCCCTGACCAGGGTCAAGGAAGTGATGACAACCGAGGTCGAGAGCGTGCCGGCGACGATGACGCTGCATGGCGCGGCGTCCTTCCTGACCGCGCCGGACACGCGGCATCCGAGCTTCCCGGTGATCGACGAGGCGGGCCGTGTGCTCGGCGTGATCGATCCGCCGGCGATCCTGCGCTGGCGGCGCTCGGGGATGCACCGCAAGGCGACGCTTGGCGAGTTGCTCGCCGGCAGCAAGATCACCCTCGCTTATCCGGACGAATATCTGGAGGCGCTTTCCGACAAGCTGCTGACGGCCAATATCTCGCATCTGCCGGTTGTCTCACGCGAGGATGAACGGCTCATCGGCTATATCGGCTGGAAAGACATGATGCGGGTAAGGTCGAAAAAGCAGGCGGAGGAGCGCGACCGTTCGGCACTGCTCAGTTTCGGCGCAAGGCGCAAGACGCGCCAGGGTATAGCCAGCTAAGTAATTGGCAGAAATATCCAAGAAACGGTTCAGTTCTTGGAGTGCCGAATTGTGCGTCTACTTAACGTTTTAGCAAACCCTGTTACATTGATGCGCCTCGCGAATACCGCAATCCGCGGATATCGCTACTATGTTTCGGGGGAAGCAATGAGAAATCGACAGCAAAATGGCGGGCTCTCGGTCAATGCAGTAGCTGGATCGCATGTCGTCATGCTCGGAATAAACATTACTGAACCAATGCGCGATGGACTACGCGGCTTCGGTATCAGGCGCACCGACCCCAACGAGGGTGAAATCTATTGGATGTCCGGAACCAAGGTTTTCGAGAGTATCGAGCCTCATCCGGCGCCGGGCAGACAATATTCTAGTTTGCATCATCCGTTCCAGAGCTTTCAGTGGGCCGACTACAGTGCGAAGCCCAACTACAAATATACCTACACCATAGTTGCGATGTATGGTGCTCCCTCCGCTCTCGAACAGCGCGTTTCGGTGGACGTCGAGGTCACGACCGAGCCGACGGAAGGGGCGAAACACACCGTCAATTTCAATCGCGGTTCACCGGCTACCCAGGAGTATGCCCGGCGCTTTCAAAACAGGATGCCCGCTGAGATCGGGCAAGCGGCCTATGACTGGCTTTCGCGTGGTCTCGTCGAGAGCATCGTTACCTTCATACGACGCGCGGTGGATGACAGCTTCAGCTTGAAAGGAGCCTTCTACGAGTTCCAATGGCCAAGCGTGCTCAATGAATTGCGAGCAGCCAAGGGGCGCGGCGTCGATGTCTCGGTGGTCTTCGACGACATCGACAACGCCACCGGACCGCACGGCAAGAACGAGGCAGCGATTGCCGGCACAAAGATCAAGTCGATCACCACGCCTCGCACCAGAGGCACATTGATGCATAACAAGTTCCTGGTTCTGAGCCGCAACGGCGCGCCTCAGGCCGTGCTGTTCGGATCGACCAATCTCACCGAGAACGGCCTTTTCGGGCATGCAAATTGCACGCATATCACCGAGGACAAAGATATCGCGACCAAGTATCTCGCCTTTAACGACAAGCTCAAAACGGACCCGGACACTTCAAGAGGCAGTACGTACAAGACCTGGACGATCGAGCAAACGCCTGCACCCGCCACGGATTTCGTCGATGGAATGGCGCCGGTCTTTTCTCCGCGCGCCAATATCGACGCGCTGGATTGGTACGGGCAACTGGCCGGCGGCGCCAAAGACGCACTCTTCATGACATTTGCGTTCGGCATGAACGAGACGTTCCGCGATGTTTACGGGAAGGACGATCGCGTTCTGCGTTTCGGCTTGATGGAGAAGGAGTGGAACGGGAAAAACAAGGATGCCCAGGTGGCCGCGATACGCAAGCTTCAGGCGCGCCCCAACGTTGTCATAGCCATCGGCAATCGCATTGGCCTGAACAATTTTGATCAATGGCTGAAGGAGCTCGATCGAATAACCTCGCCGGTCAACGTGCACTGGGTGCATCTCAAATTTATGCTTGTCGATCCGTTGTCGGACCAGCCGATGGTCGTGACGGGGTCGGCGAATTTCAGCGAAGCGAGCACAAAAACCAACGATGAGAACATGCTCGTCATCGAGCGGGATACGCGCGTGGCCGACATATATCTGGGCGAATATATGCGGCTCTATTCACACTACGCTTTCCGCGAGGCGGTCCGGATATTCCTTGAGAAGAATCCGAATGCGAAGCCGGAAAATATGAAGCAGGGTTTCCTGATCGAAAAAGAGGACTGGACGGCGTCCTATTTCGACCCCGAGGACAAGAGCGCGCGAATGGCTCGCCGCTTGTATTTCGCGGGCTGAGCGGCGGCGACGATCAAGGCGCGCTGCCCGCGCTGCGTTTCGCCCAGGCGAGCACATAGAGCCTCAGCGCCGACGACAGGTTGGCGTCGCGGGTGCGCGTCTCGTCGATCTCGGCGACCAACGCCGCGAGCGACAGCGAACGCTGCGCGGCGATGGCGATGAGATCGTCATAGAAGGGCTGTTCGAGCGAAAAGCTTGTGCGGTGACCGCGGATCGTAACCGAACGTTTTTCGACCGCGGCCATTGCAGGACTCAGCGCTTGCCGGGGTCGTCGGGCTTTTCCCGGCGATGGCCGGCCACGAATTTCTCGGCCTTCTCCGACGTCAGCCGATCACGCTCGCGCTCCGTCTTCGAGCGGCCGTGCAGTGCCCGGTTCTCGCTCGCCTGGCGTTCCTTCTCGGTGCGCGCTTTCTGCTTGCGGGCCTGGCGGAGATTGACGACCTCGCCCATGGCGCCGCGCTACTTCTTGCGGAAGGCGTCGAGCGAGACGACGTCGGCGCCCTTGCCGCCGGTCTCGGCGACCGCCGGCTTCTTTTCGGTCTCGGCGGCTTTCTTCTTCGTTTCCGCCTTCTTCTCCGGCACGACGGCAACCGGTTCGGGCGCCGGAGCGGCGGCCTCGTCCTCGGCGCCCTCCGTCTTGACGTCGAACTCGAGCTCGAAATTGACCGACGGATCGTAGAAGCCGCGCACGGCGGAGAAGGGGATTTCGAGCTTTTCGGGAACGTCGGAGAAGGAAAGCCCGACCTCGAAGCCGGCATCCGTCACCTTGAGGTCCCAATACTGGAACTGGATGACGATCGTCATCTGCTCCGGATAGCGTTCGCGCAGCCTTGAGGAGATGCGCACGCCGGGCGCGCCGGTCAGGAAGGTGATGAAGAAATGATGATTGCCCGGAAGGCCAGTGCGCGCGACCTCGGCCAGGACCTTGCGCATGACGCCGCGCAGAGCCTCCTGGGCCAGAATGTCGTAGCGGATATGGTCGTCGGCCATGTGATGGTCGGGTTCCGTTGAATCGTCCGCATAGCTGTAATCAAGCTTGAGCGCGGCGTAAACCGCATATAGGCGCAAAGGCGTGAGGCCAAGAGGGGTGTCGGCGATTTGATCGCTCAGGCGTGAACGAGCGCCGCCTGTTTGCCGGCTGGCGACTTCTTCCTGGCAAAGGCGCTGAGGAAGGTCCGCACGCCATTGGTAGCGGAGCGCAACACCTCTTCCTCGGTCGGCGTGCCGCCGAGCATGAAAGTGATCTGAAGCTCGGCGTTGACGAGGGCGAGGAACTGACGCGCCGCGACATCGGGATCGCCGATCGCGAGATGCCCGGCGAAGGCAAGCCGGGCGAAGCGCGCGGCAAGCGCCGACCAGGTGGGGCCAGGCCCCTGTTCGCGCCATTCGGCAAACAGTTCCGGGTAACGCTCGCCTTCCGCCTGGATCAGCTTGCGCAGGAAACGGCCGTCGCGGTTGCAGATGCAGTTGCGGTTCATGCGCACCGCGAACGCGATCAGGTCGGCTTCCAGGTCCGTAGGCTGGTCGGGAAAGCTGGCGATGGTGGCGAAGATGCCGGCATTGCAGCGCTCCGTCAGGTCGCGCACGACGGCGACGAAGAGCTTTTCCTTGTCGCCGTGATGGTTGTAGACGGTCTGGCGCGAGACGCCGGCCTCGGCCGCGATCAGGTCGATATTGGCGCCGGCATAGCCTTCGCGGCAGAAGACGGACGCGGCCGCATCCACCACCGACACGCGCTTGGCCTCGTGGCTGCGTGGCGGGAAAGTGTCAGGAGAAACGCCGTGCTTCATGAAAATCTATATAGCGGTGATTGACGAATTGGACAAGCCTGTCTAAATTTGTGGACACAAACAAAGGGGAATCCCGCTGAAGAGATGAATATGTTCGCCTGAAGGGCGAATGAATTCACTCTGAAATGTAGGATTTCCCGCGGGATGGAACGTCCTGGGTTCAGACGCCGGTATTCGCGGCGGCAACCAGATCCGAAAAAGAGCTTATCATGAGTCCCAAATTCCTCCGCATCGCGGTCGTGCTCGGCTTGTTGTCTGCGATCGGCCCGTTCGCGATCGATATGTATCTCCCCGCGCTGCCTTCGATCGGCCAGGACCTGCATGCCGGCACCGCCGCCGTGCAGATGAGCCTTTTGATCTTCTTCCTGTCGATGGGTTTCGGGCAGATCGTCGTCGGGCCGATCTCCGACATGGTCGGCCGCAAGGCGCCGCTTTATGCCGGCCTTGCGCTGTTCATGATCGGCGGCGTCGGCTCGGCGATGGCACCCAACATCGAATGGCTGATCGCCTTCCGCTTCCTGCAGGGCCTCGGCGCCAGCGCCGGCATGGCGGTGCCGCGCGCCATCGTGCGCGACCTGCATACCGGCAACGAGGCCGCCAAGCTGATGTCGCTTCTGATGCTGGTGTTCTCGGTGTCGCCGATCCTGGCGCCGCTGACCGGCAGCCAGATCATCGAAAGCTTCGGCTGGCGCGCTGTGTTCTGGACCGTGACGGGCGCCGCGGCGCTCGCAACGATCCTGCTTGCCACCTCGCTCAAGGAGACGCGGCCGGTCGAAGAGCGCGCCGGCTCGTCCTTCGGCACGGCGCTTGCCGGCTACCGCTACCTGATGGGAGACCGCAATTTCCTGGGCCTTGTGGCGATCGCCGGCTTCGGCATCGCGAGCTTCTTCGTCTATCTGTCGAGTTCGTCCTTCATCCTGATCGACCATTACGGCCTGTCGCCGTCGGTCTACAGCGTGTTCTTCTCGATCAACGCGGTCGCCTTCATCGGCATGTCGCAGCTGACTGGGCTCTTGGCCGATCGCTTCGGGTTGAAGCGCGTGGTGTGGGTGGCGGTCACCGGCTATGCCACGGTGATGGTGGCGCTGTTCGCGATCATGGCCTCCGGCGTCGACCGGCTCGACGTGATGGCGGCGCTGCTCTTCGTGGGCTACGGCTTCCTTGGCCTGGTCATCCCGACCACCTCGGTGCTGGCGATGGAAGAGCATGGCGAGATCGCCGGCACGGCGTCGGCGCTGATGGGCACGCTGCATTTTGCCATCGGCGCGCTGGCCATGGGCATCGCCGGCATCTTCTTCGACGGCACGCCGCTGCCGATGGTGGCGGGCATCACGCTCTGCGCCGTGATCTCGTTCACGCTGGCCAAGCTGACGCTCGGCCGCGCGCGCGAAGCGGTCGAGGCCCCGGCGGAGTAGGGCGCCTCGAAACAACATGAAAAAGGCCGGCCTGCCCGGCCTTTTTATGTCTGTCGCAACGCCGCCTGATCAATGACGAAGCGCATCCGCTCCTCGATCGGAGCGAGGGGCAACGACACCAGCTCGTAGCCGAGCTCCGCATAGACGCCGGTCACGAAACGGAATGTGCGCTCGGCCTCGTCGAGCGTCTGCTTGCGCTCCTCATCCTGGGTGAAGATCTCCGGCCAGGGCGGTGCGACGAAGACGCGGCGCGCGTAGCGGAATTTTCGCGCCGCGCTTGCGACGTGGTCCGGCACGGGCAGGCCGCAGAGCCTGAGATAGCCGATCGTATCTGGCGCGCCGCGGTCGAAGAAGACCGGACCGGGCTCGGCATGCGCGGCTTGCCAGGAGCGCAGCTCCCACGACAGCATCAGCTCGGCGAAGAGCGCGCGGTCCTGCCAGGGAAGGGCAGGGCCGCCGATGGCCATCTGGTCGCGGATGATGCCGCGGCCGGCCTCGGGGGCCGTCGCGAGGCCCTGGGCCTGCAGCGCCTCGATCAGCGTGGTCTTGCCGGAGCCGGGGCCTCCGGTCAGCACGAAGAATCGGTCGGAATCGTTTTGCATCGTTTGTCCATGGAGGATGAGCGGCAAGGCTGCGCGCCGCGCATCGAGCGCCGGACGAGCCTCGGCCGTCAGTTGTTTGGGGAGAAGCAAAAAGGGGGAAGGTGGAGGTTTCTGTTGCCAGGTACCTCCGAACCCCGCCTAGAAGTGCGAACCGCTAGGACTTGATTTGAAGCGTTCGCGCCGCATTAAGCAGCGAGACGAGCTTCCGCATAGTTGTCGTTGGCAACTATAAGTTTAGCCCGATGACGGTGGTACAATGCCGGGCGAAAGTACGATCTTTACACCTTCGTCGATCCTATTTCGCCCCCAGCAAAAGCCGCTCCATCAGCCAGAGCGGTTTTTGGTGGAGGCGCCGGGTACCGCCCCCGGGTCCGAACGGCTTATTTCATCGCCTGTTTATCGCCATAGTCGGTCAAGCCGACGAAGCGAATATAGGGAGCGGTGAGGGAAAAATAAAGGCCAAACCGGCGCTTATCCGGTTATGCCAAACTGTGCAGCCAAGGGTTGACTTGCGCGCCTACTCAATCAAATCTCGCTCCCGGTGAGGAGTCTCTGACCTAGCGCACAGGTTGCGCGGCGCGCCACAACCCTCATCGACCGGATCCGTGGCGCCGACGAGGGGAAGTTCGATGGCCGACTATCTTGCGGATGTGAAGAAATACGATGCCGGCGCCAGCGCCGACGCGGTCGATAAGATCGTCAAACATTTGGGCATTGCGCTCAGGAACCGCGATTCCTCGCTGGTCTCCTGCACCGACCCGAAGGAACTCGACCGCGTGCGGGAGAACTGGATCGGCAAGAAGCTCGGCGTTGCCGATGCCGCAAAAGCCAACGCGGCGATCGAGAAGACCTGCAAGGCGATGCATGCCGACAACACCAAGAGCCGCGTGACCTTCTATTATCTGGTCGCCAAGGATCTCGGCAAACTCGGCTCCCTCTGAGGCCGTACGTTCCGCAGCCGGCACGCAACCGTGCCGGCACCGTGGACTTTTGGCGCGATCCACATCCGCGGCCTGCTTTGCGGTGTTCGACGGGCTGTCGGTCGGGTATGATTGGCTGTCACCCGAATCGAGGCGAAACCGATGCGCCAATATCTCGACCTGTTGAAGCATGTGCTGGAGAACGGCGTCGACCGCGGCGACCGCACCGGCACCGGCACGCGCTCGGTGTTCGGCTACCAGATGCGCTTCGACCTTTCGCGCGGCTTTCCGGTCACAACCACCAAGAAGCTGCATCTGAAGTCGATCATCCACGAGCTTCTGTGGTTCCTGGCCGGCGACACCAACATCAAATATCTCAACGACAACGGCGTCACCATCTGGGACGAATGGGCCGACGAGAACGGCGATCTCGGCCCGGTCTATGGCAAGCAGTGGCGCTCCTGGCCGGACGGGCATGGTGGCGAGATCGACCAGATCGCGGGCCTTTTGAAGGAGATACGGCGGAATCCCAACTCGCGCCGGCTGATCGTCTCGGCCTGGAATCCGGCCGAGGTCGAGGCGATGGCGCTGCCGCCCTGCCACTGCCTGTTCCAGTTCTATGTTTCGGAAGGCCGGCTCTCCTGCCAGCTTTACCAGCGCTCTGGCGACATCTTCCTCGGCGTCCCGTTCAACATAGCTTCCTATGCCCTGCTCACCATGATGGTGGCGCAGGTGACCGGGCTGAAGCCCGGCGACTTCGTGCACACGCTCGGCGACGCGCATCTTTATTCGAACCATTTCGAGCAGGCGCGCGAGCAGATGCGGCGCACGCCCAAGGCTCTGCCGACGATGTGGATCAATCCGGAGGTGAAGGACCTCTTCGCTTTCCGCTTCGAGGATTTCCGCCTCGAAAATTATTTCGCGGATGCCAACATCAAGGCGCCAATCGCGGTATGAGCCAGCCTTCGGCTCAGTCGGTGCCGACCATGACGTCCGAGGCCTTGATCACCGCATAGGCCTGCTTGCCTTTTTCGAGCGCAAGATCGGCGACCGCCTCGTTGGTGATCGAGGAGGTGACGATGACGCCGCCTCCGATGTCGATCCTGACATGCGAGGTGGTCGCTCCCTTGACGATCTCGGTCACCTTACCCTTCAGGATATTGCGGGCGCTGATCTTCATCCGTCTCTCCTTTGCGCTTCGCATCCATCGTAGGCCGAGACAACGCCGGCGCACAATGCCGCGACAGGCAAAAGGCCTTTCCTTGTTATGTTCATCCGGATATATCGGTCTGAGGCCTTGAGCCGAACGGATTTGAAACCAGGGAGAGACTTCATGACGGGCAAGGGTTTCGGGTTGAAGGCGATCGCTCTTGGAGGTTTCACGGCAATGCTGATGGCTGCGGTGCCGGCGGCCCATGCCGACGGCAAGGTCGTCGTGTTCGCCGCGGCGAGCCTCAAGGATGCGCTCGACGCTGTCAACAAAGCCTGCGAGCCGGAAGTCGGCGAAGCCGCCACCATTTCCTACGCGGCAAGCTCGGCTCTGGCCAAGCAGATCGAAGGCGGCGCGCCGGCCGACGTCTTCGTATCGGCCGACCTCGACTGGATGAAATATCTCTCCGACAAGAAGCTGACCAAGCCGGACACCGAAGTGAAGCTGCTCGGTAACCAGATCGTGCTCGTGGCCCCGAAGGACTCCAAAGTCGAGACCAAAGTCGAGAAAAGCTTCGACCTTGCCAAACTGATCGGCGACGGCAAGCTTGCCATGGGCGATTTCAAGGCCGTACCCGCCGGCAAATACGGCAAGGCGGCGCTGGAATCGTTGGGCGTCTGGCCGTCGGTCGAGGGCAAGGTCGCGCAGGCCGAGAATGTGCGTGCAGCGTTGAAGCTGGTGTCGACGGGCGAGGCGGCGCTGGGCATCGTCTACGCCACCGACGCGCATGCCGAGAAAGGCGTCAAGGTGGTCGGCACCTTCCCGGAAGATTCGCACCCGCCAATCATCTACCCGATTGCCCAGACCGCCGATTCGAAGGACAAGGATACGGCTGCCTTCCTGAAATGCGTCGAGTCGGCCAAGGCCGCCGAGCTCTTCAAGGAGCAGGGTTTTACGGTGCTCGCGCCGAGCAACTGAGAAAGACCGCGCAAACACTGACATGAACTGGCTGCTGGACCTCACTCCCGACGAATGGAATGCGGTCCGGCTGTCGATCAAGGTGGCGATGGTGGCGATGATTGCCAGCCTGCCGCCCGGCATCTTGCTTGCGCTTCTGCTCGCGCGTGGGCGCTTCTGGGGCAAGACGCTGCTCAACGGGCTGGTGCACCTGCCGTTGATCCTGCCGCCGGTGGTGACCGGCTACCTGCTCCTACTCACCTTTGGCCGGCGCGGCCCGGCCGGCGCCTTCCTGGCCGAGCATTTCGGCATCGTCTTCTCGTTCCGCTGGACGGGCGCGGCATTGGCCTGCGGGGTCATGGGCTTTCCGCTGATGGTGCGGGCGATCCGGCTGTCGATCGAGGCGGTCGACCGCAGAATGGAAGCCGCCGCCGGCACGCTCGGCGCCAACCCGCTCTGGGTGTTCGCCACCATCACGCTGCCGCTGATCCTGCCGGGCCTGATCGCCGGGGCGATCCTTTCCTTCGCCAAGGCGATGGGCGAGTTCGGCGCCACCATCACCTTCGTCTCCAACATCCCCAATGAAACGCAGACGCTGCCTTCGGCCATCTACACTTTCACGCAGGTGCCCGGCGGCGACGAAGGCGCGCTCAGGCTGACGCTGATCTCGATCGCCATCTCGATGGTCGCGCTTATCGCCTCGGAAGTGCTGGCGCGGCGCGTCGGCCGGCGGATGGACATCGAATGACGCTCTCGGTCGATATCCACCATCGGCTCGGCGACTTCGCCTTGGAAGCGCGTTTCGAGAGCACGGGCCGGCTGACGGCGCTGTTCGGGCCTTCGGGCTCTGGCAAGTCGACCCTGATCAACCTGATTGCCGGCCTGGTCCGCCCGGATAAGGGCCGCATTGCCGTCGACGGGCGGGTGCTGGCCGACACCGAAGCGCGCATCTTCGTGCCGATGCACAAGCGGCGGATCGGCATGGTGTTCCAGGATGCGCGGCTGTTCCCGCATATGAGCGTCGCCGGCAATCTGCGCTACGGCCGCTGGTTCACGCCGTCTTCCGAGCGCTACGCCAGGATGGATGCGGTGGTCGAGCTGCTCGGCATCGGCCATCTGCTCGACCGGCGGCCGGCGAAACTGTCGGGCGGGGAAAGGCAGCGCGTCGCCATCGGCCGCGCGCTGCTTGCCAGCCCGAAACTGCTTCTGATGGACGAGCCGCTCGCCTCGCTCGACGAGGGGCGCAAGGCCGAGATCCTGCCCTATATCGAACGGCTGCGCGACGAGACGAAGCTCCCGGTCGTCTATGTAAGCCATTCCGTCGCCGAGGTGGCGCGGCTGGCCAGCGACGTCGTGGTGCTTTCGCAAGGCAAGGTCGTGGCTTCAGGCCCGACCGAGGCCATCATGCAGCGGCTGGATCTGCTGCCGGCGGAGGAGCGCGGCGAGGGCGGGGCGGTGCTCGACACCAAGGTCCTGCGCCATGACGAGGCTTTCGGCATGACGGTGCTCGGCTCGCAGGCCGGCGAGATACGCGTGCCCCGACTGGCGCGGCCGGCCGGAGCCATGGTGCGGCTGCGCATCCGCGCCCGCGACGTCATGATCGCTACGGACAAGCCGACCGGCCTCAGCGCGCTCAACATCCTGGCGGGGATGATCACGGCCGTCAGGCCTGGCATCGGGCCGACGGTGGAAATCGCCATCGACTGCAATGGCGCGGTCGTGCTGGCGCGTATCACCGAACAGTCCAAACACACCCTTCGTCTGGCGCTCGGCCGCCAGGTGTTCGCGGTGATCAAGACGGTGAGCTTGGACAGCGCGACGACCGGGGCAGGGCTGCCGGTTGAGGCGGACGGTTGATGAATACCGCTATGTTGATTTGGAATAGCGCTATGATGGCAGAGAAGGTAATCTCGGCATGATCGCGGAGGACAAGACATGCCATCGCTGAGCTTGCGGATAAATCTCGACCCCGACGGCCGGATCGGCCCGGGCAAGATCGAGCTTCTCGAGCAGATCGCCGCCTTCGGCTCGATCTCGGCCGCGGCGCGCGGCATGGAGATGTCCTACAAGCATGCCTGGGACCTGGTCGAGGACATGAACCGCGTCTTCGGCAAGCCTCTGATCGCCGCGCAGACCGGCGGCAAGAAGGGCGGCGGCGCGCAACTGACATCGGTGGGTTTGGCGGTCGTCAGCCGGTTTCGCGCCATCGAGCGGGCCGCTTCATCCGCCGCCGCCGTGCATATGCAGGCCTTGCAGGCGGAGATCGATGCGGGATGAGGCAGGAGGGCAGTAGGGCAGGAGGGCAGTAGGGCAGTAGGGCAGTAGGGCAGTAGGGCAGTAGGGCAGTAGGGCAGTAGGGCAGTAGGATGTGACGTCCTGGAATTCTCTCGCACGCGATGTGCGCGGTCCCTATTGCCTTACTGCCCTACTCCCTTACTCCCCTAATTTCCTCAGCAGATAGGTATCCATGATCCAGCCCTTCCTGCGCCGGGCTTCCTCGCGGACTTTCTCGATCTCGGCGCCGACATCGCCCAAGCGGCCGGAGATGACGATTTCGTCCGGCGTGCCGAGATAAGCGCCCCATTGGATGAGGACATCCTTGTCGGCCAGCGTGTTGAAGGCGCATTTGCCGTCGAGCATGACGACCGTGGAACCTGCATTGGCGGGCAGTCCTTCCTCCGTCAGTCGACGACCGGTCGTCACGAGGATCGAATCGCCGATCCGGTTGAGCGCGGTCGCGTGGGCGGCGGCCAGCGCCTGGATCGCGGTGATGCCGGGGATGACTTCGAGCTCGAAACCGACATTGCCCCTCAGGCGGACGCGTTCGAGGATACGCAGCGCGCTGTCATAGAGCGACGGGTCGCCCCAGATCAGGAAGGCGCCGCAGCCGTCTTCGGCAAGCTCGTCGCGGATCAAGGTCTCGTAGATCTCCGCGATCGCCTCGTGCCAGTCGTCGACGGTCGTCCGGTAAGACGATGTCGGCTCGGCCCGAACCGGCACGTCGAACTCGACCCGGCGCGACTTCGGATTGGTGACGAAGCGGTCGCAGATCTGCCGGCGCAAATCGGCAAGATCGTTCTTCTTCGTTCCCTTGTCGGGAATGAACAGCACGTCGGCGCGGTTCAGGCCGCCGATGGCCTGTACCGTCATGTGGTCGGGATTGCCGGCGCCGATGCCGATGACGAGGAGCTTGCGCATGGCGATCTCCTGCCCGATCGGCGGCGCGGTGTCCAGAAGTACCCGCAGCCGGCGACGAAGGGCTTTGAAACGCTACCTTGAAACGGTAGATGGAAGAGAGCATCCGGCTGATCCCGGTATCGCGGCACAGAGGAGGGGTCCATGTTACGCACCGTACTGACCGCAGCACTGGCAATAACAGCCGCTCCGGCCTTCGCCAATGATTCCGTCGCCGAACTCGGCACAGGCGGGCTGATCCTGTCGCGCAGCGACGCCGTCGCCATGCAGAGCGAAGATCTTTTCATCTCGCCGGAGAAGGTGACCGTCGACTATGTCTTCCGCAACAACACCGACAAGGATGTCAGCTCCATCGTCGCATTCCCGATGCCCGACATCGAAGGCGATCCCAACGAGATGCCGGCGATCCCGGAAGCTCAGAGCGATAATTTCCTCGGCTTCGAGGTGACGATCGACGGCGTCGATGCCAAGCCGCAGCTCGAGCAGAGGGCGTTTGCGCTGGGTATCGACATCACCGCCGACCTCAAGGCCCAGAACGTGCCGCTCTATCCGTTCGGCGATGCCGCCAAGGCGGCGCTGGCGAAACTGCCCAAGGATGTCACCAAGGACTGGGAAGACCGCGGCATCATCATCGAGGATACCGCCGATGACGGCTCGGGCATGCAGACCGCCTATGTGCCCTTCTGGCAATTGCGCTCGACCTACTGGTGGCGCTCGACCTTTCCGGCCAACAAGGAGGTCCATGTCTCGCACCGCTACAAGCCAAGCGTCGGCGGCACTTCCTCGGTCAGCTTTTTTTCCGAGGGCCAGTTCCAGGACCCGCAATACAGTGCCTACAAGACCCGCTACTGCATGGACGGCGCGTTCGAGAACGCGGTGCGCAAGGCCGCGAAGGAAAATCCCGACGGCTACCCGAAATATTACGAGAGCCGGATCGCCTACATCCTCACGACGGGAGGCAACTGGGCATCCGGCACCATCGGCAACTTCAAGCTGACCATCGACAAAGGCAGTCCCAAGAACCTCGTCTCCTTCTGCGGCGACAATGTCAAAAAGGTCGGGCCGACGACGTTCGAGATCACCGCGAAGGATTTTTATCCCGAGCGCGACATCGACGTCCTGCTGCTGGAGCCGTCGGACAATGGCGGGGATGGCGGCTGATGGACATCGCTATCTATGTCGCCATCGCCGAAAACGGCGTGATCGGGCGCGAGGGCGGCCTGCCGTGGCGGCTTTCCGCCGATCTCAAGCGCTTCAAGGCCGATACGATGGGCAAGCCGATCATCATGGGCCGCAAGACCTATGAAGGCATCGGCCGGCCGCTGCCCGGCCGGCTCAACATCGTGGTGACGCGCGACAAAGCCTGGCGCGCCGAAGGCATCGAGGTGGCCCATTCGCTGGATGACGCAATCGCATTGGCCAAGGTGCGCGGCCGCTGCATGGCCGGGGCGGAGGAAATCTGCGTGGTCGGCGGCGGCGAGATCTATGCTCAGGCCCTGCCGCTGGCCGACCGGCTGCATGTGACCCATGTGCTGGCCAGCGTCGATGGCGATGCGCATTTCCCGCCGATCGATCCAAAGGTCTGGCAAGTGGTCAGCGCCGAAGACTTTCCCGCCGGCGAGAAGGACAGCCACGCGACGCGTTATACGGTTTACCAGCGCCGACGCGACGTTCGTTGACGACGACAAAGGGTCGCTACCGATCCAAATCGGACGGTAGCGATGGCACATCGCGTTGAAAGCGTGCCAAGGCGTCCCTATAGAAGGACGACGTTACGATTGCGCCGCAAGGCCTTGAGGGAACCGAAGCGAAAGGACATTCATGCCCTGGAACGACAAGAGCGGTGGCGGCGGCCCATGGGGCGGCGGCGGCAATCAGGGGCCCTGGGGGCAGGGACCGAAAGGGCCGAGCGGCCCGCAGGGCTCGCCTCCCGATCTCGAGGATATCATCCGGCGCGGCCAGGACAGGCTGCGGCGCGCGCTTCCGGGCGGCGGCGGCGCCAGCCCGGCGGTGCTCGGGCTGATCGCGCTGGCCCTCATCGTGCTATGGGCCTTCAAGGCGATCTATACCGTGCAGCCCGACGAGGTTGCCGTTGAGCTCCGCTTCGGCCAGCCGAAGACCGAACTTTCGCAGCCTGGCCTGCATTTCCATTGGTGGCCGATCGAAACGGTCGAGACCGCCAAGATCTCCGAACAGCTCGTCAGCATCGGCGGCGGCGCGACCAGCGGCTCCGGGCTGATGTTGTCCGGCGATCAGAACATCGTCAACGTGCAGTTCTCGGTCGCCTACCAGGTCTCGGATCCCAAGGCCTATCTGTTCGACGTCTCAGACCCAGACGGCATGCTGACCCAGGTGGCCGAGAGCGCCATGCGCGAAGTCGTCGGCCGACGTCCGGCGCAGGACATCTTCCGCGACGATCGCCAGGGCATCGCAACGGCGGTGCGCGAGATCATCCAGGGCACGCTCGACGGCTACAAGACCGGCCTCCAGGTCAACGCGGTCTCGATCGAGGACGCGGCACCCCCGCGTGAGGTGGCCGATGCGTTCGACGAGGTGCAGCGCGCCGAGCAGGACGAGGACAAGTTCGTCGAGCAGGCCAACCAGTATTCCAACCAGAAGCTCGGGCAGGCGCGCGGCGAGGCGGCCCAGATCCGCGAAGATGCGGCGGCCTACAAGAACCGGGTCGTTCAGGAGGCGGAGGGCGAGGCGCAGCGCTTCATCTCCGTCTACAATGAATACGCCAAGGCGCCCGACGTCACGCGCAAGCGCCTCTATCTCGAAACCATGGAGAGGATCCTGAAGGACTCGAACAAGGTCGTCGTCGAGCAGGGCAACGGTCAGGGCGTGCTGCCCTACCTGCCGCTGCCGGCATTGCAGCCGAAAGCGCAGCCGGCGCCGGCTCTGGGTGCCACGACGGGAGGTAACCAGTAATGGCCAACCGTCTTCCCATCATCGCCGCCATCGCGGCAGTCCTTCTGTTCCTGCTCTATTCCTCGGTGTTCGTGGTCAATGCCGGCCAGCAGGCGATCGTGCTGAGGTTCGGAGAGATCATCGACGTCAAGAACGAGCCGGGCATCTACTTCAAGGCGCCGTTCGCCTTCTTCGACGCCGACAGCGTGCAGATGGTCGAGAAGCGGGTGATGCGCTTCGATCTAGACAACATCCGCGTGCAGGTCTCGGGCGGCAAGTTCTACGAGGTCGATGCCTTCATCGCCTATCGCATCTCGGATCCGCGCACCTTCCGCGCGGCGGTGTCCGGCCAAGTGGAATTGGCGGAGGCTCGCCTGAAGACCCGTCTCGACGCGGCGCTGCGCCGTGTCTACGGCCTACGTGACTTCGAGGCAGCGCTTTCGGAAGAACGCGGCAACATGATGCGCGAGGTGCGCGACCAGTTGCGTCCGGACGCGACCTCGCTCGGCCTCGACATCGAGGATGTGCGCATCCGCCGGACCGATCTGACGGCGGAGGTCTCGCAACAGACCTATGACCGCATGAAGGCCGAGCGCCTGGCCGAGGCCGAGCGTCTGAGGGCGCGCGGCAACGAGGCGGCGCAGCGCATCAGGGCGCGGGCCGACCGCGAGGTCGTGGAGATCGTCGCCGAGGCGCAGAAGGAATCGGAAATCCTGCGCGGCGAGGGCGAGGCGCAGCGCAGCGCGACCTTCGCCGATGCCTATAAGCGCGATCCGGCCTTCTTCGATTTCTATCGCTCGATGAATGCCTACGGCACGGCGCTGGACAACACCGGAACGACGATGGTGCTCTCGCCCGAATCCGAGTTCTTCCGCTACTTCCGCGATCCTGGCAGCAAGCCGGGGCCAGCACCTTCCGCGCCACCGGCCGCGCCTGCGACGGCTCCTGCCGCGCCTGCGGCGCAACCCGGCGCCGCCCAGTAGCGGGCGGTGCAGGATTTTCTGGCGGCGATCGGCCTGGTCCTGGTGATCGAAGGGCTGGTCTATGCAGGGTTTCCGGCCTTGGCCCGGAAACTCGCCGCCGAGGTGCTGTCGATGCCGGAAAATATGCTGCGGATCGGCGGACTGGCGGCGATCGCCATTGGTGTCGGCATCGTCTGGCTGGTCCGCGGCTAGTTGTTTGTTTTGCGCAATTCCGGACGGAAAACCGCTAGGCACTTTTCCTGGAATTGCTCGAATGAATTTCCTTGGTGCCGAAGCGATTGACGATTTATCTTTGGCCGATAGCTATAGCCGCAAACGTGCCTTATTTCTTGCCAACATGAACAGGACAGGCGCCTTTGCGGATGCGCTTTTCCTTTTCAAAACCATCGGGAGGCCATGATGATATCCGACACCCTGTTGCGCGCGGCGCGGCGCATGGCCCTCGCCGGCGCCACGGCATTTGCGGTCGGCATCGTTGCCGTCCCGTCTTTCGTCACGCCGACGATCGCCGCCGACGGACCGCCTTCGGTCGCCGATCTTGCCGAGCGCCTGCTCGGCGCGGTGGTCAACATCTCGACCTCGCAGACGGTGAAAGGCACCGAAGGACCGGGCGCGGTGCCGATGCCGCAACTGCCCGAGGGCTCGCCTTTCCAGGATTTCTTCGACGACTTCTTCAAGAACCGTGGCGGGGACAAGGGCGGCGGCGGGCAGAAAGTGCAGTCGCTCGGCTCCGGCTTCGTCATCGACGCCGACCAGGGCATCGTGGTGACCAACAACCACGTCATCGCCGATGCCGACGATATCGAGGTGAATTTCTCCGACGGCGTCACGCTCAAGGCGACGCTTGTCGGCACCGACACGAAGACCGATGTTGCGGTGCTGAAGGTCGACCCCAAGGGCCACAAGCTGACGGCGGTGAAATTCGGCGATTCCACCAAGATGCGCGTCGGCGACTGGGTGATGGCGATCGGCAATCCGTTCGGCCTGGGCGGCACGGTGACGGTTGGCATCGTCTCGGCGCGCAACCGCGACATCAATTCCGGCCCCTATGACGACTTCATCCAGACCGACGCCGCCATCAACCGCGGCAATTCCGGCGGTCCGCTGTTCAACGCAGCCGGCGAGGTCATCGGCATCAACACCGCGATCATCTCGCCCTCGGGCGGCTCGATCGGCATCGGTTTCTCCATCCCCTCGCAGCTTGCCGCGGGCGTCGTCGACCAGCTCCGCCAGTATGGCGAGACGCGGCGCGGCTGGCTTGGCGTGCGCATCCAGCCAGTGACGGACGACATTGCCGAAAGCCTCGGCATGGCGACCGCCAAGGGCGCGCTGGTGGCCGGCGTCATCAAGGGTGGGCCGGTCGACAACGGTTCGGTGCAGGCCGGCGACGTCATCATCAAGTTCGACGGCAAGGATATCCACGAAATGCGCGACCTGCCGCGCGTCGTCGCCGAAAGCCCGGTCGGCAAGGCGGTCGACGTGGTCATCGTGCGCAAAGGCGTCGAGCAGACCGTCAAGGTGACGCTCGGACGGCTCGAGGACGGTGAAAAGCTGGCCAGCGGCGAGAACGGCAACACCGATCAGGACAAGGGCGACAAGGCGACGCCTCCGGTATCGACGGCCTCGGTGCTCGGCATGACGGTCGGCGAACTCAACGACCAGACCAGGCAGAAATTCGGCATCGCGGCCGACGTTTCCGGCGTGGTCATCACCGATGTCGCCAAGGATTCGGCGGCGGCCGAGCGCGGCATCCAGCCCGGCGAGGTGATCACCGAGATCGCGCAGGAATCGGTCGGCACGCCGAAGGACGTGATGGACCGGATCGGCGCGCTGAAGGAGCAGGGCCGCAAGAACGCGCTCCTGATGCTGGCCTCCAAGACCGGCGAGCTGCGCTTCGTGACGATCCGGATGGATTGAGTCCAAAAACGCGTCCAACCAACTGGACTTCAACGAAAAAGGGCGGCTAGCGAGCCGCCCTTTTTCGTGCGCGCCAGTCCTCGCGCGACAGCCTGTAGAGGACATGCCGCTTGAGATGCGGATGGCTGTCGGGAACGCTCGGATGATCGAAATCGGCGTCCGGATCGGCGCGCATGCCGAGCCGCTTCATGACGGCGACCGAACGATGATTGCCGGCGACTGCGAACGATACGATTTCGTCGACGCCAAGCGTTTCGAAGCCGAAGGCGAGCCAGGCTTCCGATGCCTCGGTGACATAGCCCTTGCCCCAGAATTCGGGCGCCAGCCGCCAGCCGATCTCGATCGTGCCGGGCGCCAGCACGTCGATGTCTTCCGTTCCGGACAGACCGACGAAGCCGATGCATTCGCCGGTTGCGGCAATCTCGGCCGCGGCGAAGCCGTAGCCATCCTCATCGATCCAAGCACGGACCTCGTCCATCTTGGCGTCCGCCGCAGCGCGGTCGCGGCGGAACGGGAAGAACTCCATCACGCGCTCGTCGGAGTTGATGCGGTGGAAAAGCGCGCGGTCGCGCTCCTCCCAGTTGCGCAGGATGAGGCGCTCCGTGCGGATCGGCGTCATTCGACAAACTCCTCCCGGCGATAACCCTGCAGATAGAGCAGCGCGGTCAGGTCGCCGTGATCGATGCGGATGCGCGCCTGCTCCGCCACCGCAGGCTTGGCGTGGAGCGCAACGCCGGTGCCGGCAAGACGGATCATATCGAGATCGTTGGCGCCGTCGCCGACTGCGATGGCATCCTCCGTCGTCAGCCCAAGCCTCTTTGCGATGTCGAGCAGCGCTTCGGCCTTGGCCGCGCGGCCGAGGATCGGCTCGGCCACCATGCCGGTGAAACTGCCGTCCTTCTCGATCAGACGATTGGCCCGGTTTTCCTGGAAGCCCAGCTTGGCGGCGATGCGGCTGGTGAAGACGTCGAAGCCGCCCGAGACCAGCGCCGTCCACGCGCCTTGGGCGCGCATCGTTTGCACCAGGGTGCGACCGCCGGCGGCGAGCGTCAGCCGATTGGCGATGATGTGGTCGACCACGGCGGTGTCGAGACCGCTCAGCAGGGCGACGCGCTCGCGCAAGGCCGGCTCGAAGGCGATCTCGCCGTTCATCGAGCGTGCGGTGATCGCCGCCACATGATCCTTGACGCCGATCTCGTCGGCGAGCTCGTCAATGCATTCCTGGTCGATCACGGTCGAATCCATATCGGCAAGCAGGATCTTCTTGCGCCTGCCTTCGGCGGGCTGGACGATGATGTCGACCGGTTCGGAGGCCAGCGCGGCGCGCAGGTTGGCGGTCATTTCGCCGATATCCGGCGTCTCCGGCAAAACCAGGTCGCAGGCGACGTCCTCAGCCAGCCAGCGAACGGCGCTTGCGCCGGCGGCCCGCAAGGCCATATTCGCAAGCGAGGCCGGCACGGCGCGGGCTTCTGGACGGGACACTAAAGTGGCGATCAGCGGCATCGAACATTCCGGCAGGCAGGCGGGCGAAGGCCGCATCAAGAACGCGATCCTGATAGCCGGGCCAACCGCCAGCGGCAAGTCGGCGCTGGCGCTCGATGTTGCCGAACGCAATGGCGGCGTCATCGTCAACACCGATTCGATGCAAGGCTATTCGGTGCTCGACGTCCTGACGGCGCGGCCGAGCGCCGCCGAAATGGCGCGCGTTCCGCATTTCCTTTACGGCCACGTGCATCCATCCACGGCCTATTCCACCGGCGCCTGGCTGCGCGATGTGACGAAGCTGATCGACGATGGCGTCCTGTCTGGCCGTCCGGTCGTTTTCGTCGGCGGCACCGGGCTTTATTTCCGCGCCCTGGCCGAAGGCATCTCGGACATGCCGGACATTCCGGCCGCCGTCCGCGGGCGCTGGCGTTACGAGCTCAAGGAACAAGGGGCCGAAAGGCTGCATCGCCTGCTGATGCACGAGGACTCGGCTATGGCCATGCAGCTGAGGCCAACCGACGGCCAGCGTATCGTGCGGGCGCTTGAGGTGCTCGACGCCTCAGGTCGCTCGATCCTGGAATGGCAGGCGGCGCGCGGCCGGCCGCTGATCGATCGCGGCAGCGCGCGCTTCCTGGTCATCGAGCCGGATCGGCAGCAACTGGTCCGGCGCATCGAGGCGCGTTTCGACCGGATGCTCGACAAGGGCGCGGTCGACGAAGTGCGTCAGCTCACCGCGCTCGGCCTCGACCCCGACCTGCCGGCGATGAAGGCGATCGGCGTGCGCGAGTTGCAGGCGGCGATGGCCGGACAGTCGGGTTTTCCCGAAGCCATCGAACGCGCCAAGATCGCCACCCGGCAATATGCCAAGCGCCAGTCGACCTGGTTCAGGCACCAGCTGGGCGAGGAGTGGCGCAGGCTGCGGCCTGGCGACGAACCGGCGCTTCTGGACTGACTAAAAGCCTTTTCAATCAGCACCTTAAAATCCCAAGCTCTAATTCTCGCCAGGGTTGTTCGGATTAACGGTCCGTAAGGTCCGCCATGCCATAAACCGGGAATACAGTGCGCGGGGAGTAGATGCGTTTCCATAAGGCGGAATCCGCATTTTTCGTCTTTATCTTTGTGATCCTGGCCGCGGGCCTGGTGACCTTCCATGCCTATGGCCAATTGCAGGACATCGCCGCTGACCTCGATGCCGCATCGCGCGTCGATAAAATCGTCTATCTCAACAAATTGCTCTTCGTCACCGGGGCACTGCTGGCGACCGCGCTGTTCTTCGGCACCTTCTTCATCTACCCGCTGATCCGGGGCCAGGTGCGGGAAGAGGGCAAGCTCAGGGCCATGACGGTCTCGCTCAGCGCCCGTTCGCAGACGCTCGAGCAGGCGGCGCTCACCGACGGTCTCACCGGCATGCAGAACCGCCGCTATTTCGACGATGCGCTGCGCGAATATCTGCATGAGTTTCGCCGCATCGACAGGCCCGTCGGGCTGATGATCCTCGACCTCGACCATTTCAAGCAGGTCAACGACACGCATGGCCACGATGTCGGCGACGAGGTGCTGAGGGCCGTCGCCACCTGCCTGCGGGGCATGACGCGCTATCACGACGTGGTGGCGCGGCTGGGCGGCGAGGAGTTTGCGGTCGTCACTCCCAACATGGATGTCGAACTGCTCGCCCGGTTCGCCGAGCGCATCCGCAAGGCGATCGCCAACCTGTCGATCATGTCGGGGAATGTGCGTCTCAAGGTCACCACCAGCGTCGGCCTCGCCGTCTGGGACCACAAGGAGAGCGCGGAGGATTTCTACCGCCGTGCCGATCGCCAGCTCTATGAGGCGAAGAAGCAGGGCCGCAACCGAGTCTGCGCCTAAAATTCCGACATGAATTCATGAGGCCGGTCGACTGGAGCCGCTCTCTGCGCTTCCGGTGCTGACGGACTTTATGTCCGCTCCGCTCCGGTTCTCGACAGCGACTCCATTCGGCCCAGCCTAACGAATTTCTTGGTGGAATTTAGCCTGCCCGCAAAGGTCGTTGGCTCAATCGTTGAATTGGCGCATGCCGAAGGTCGAGGGCTTCAGGCCGTAGCGGGTGTCGAAGTCGTCGTCGGGCTGGACACGGGGCGCGGCGGTGGCCGGCTTCTTGTAGTCGGGGTCGCCGGCTTGGCGGGTCGAGTCCACGGTCTCGGCGAAAGCCATGGACTGCTGCGGCTTCGGCACGTTGCGAAGCCGCTCGACGATCAGGGCCAGATCGACGTCGCTGCCGTCCACGGAGGGTTCGATCTGCTCGCCCTTCGCCGTGCCCGGGATGAATTGTTGCGGCAGCTTCTCGAACTTCAACCGCATGGTCGTCGCCACGCCTTCACCGAAAGCGATGGCCTCGCGCTGCCCCATCGAAGAAAGGAACGCCAGGGTCGAGGCCGAGGAGTCGGCGATCGCCGAGCGGATGATCGCCTGGTCCTGCTCATTGGCGAGCCGCATGGCGAAAAAGGTCGAGCATTGCGACAGGATGGTCGGGTCGAGCTCGCCCGGGCGCTGGGTGACGACACCAAGATAGCAGCCATATTTGCGGCCTTCCTTGGCGATACGCGACAGCGCGTGCCTTGTCGGCGCGAAGCCCAGACGCGGGTCGGCCGGCATGTAGCGGTGGGCCTCCTCGCAAAGCAGGAGCAATTTCAGCCGGCCCTCGCTCCACAAGGCCAGGTCGAAGGCCAGGCGGGCCAGCACCGAGCAGACCGAGTTGACGACTTCCGAAGGCATGCCGGCCATCTCGAAGCAGGTGACCGGGCGGCCATGGTTGGGCACGCGGAAGATATTGCCGATCGTCTCGTGGATCGTGTCCTCGATCAGGCGCGAATTGAACATGAAGCGGTAGCGCGGGTCGGCGGCGGCCGATTCGATGCGCGTCTTCAGCGATTTCAAGGTCGGGCGGTCGTTCTTGGCCTCCAGCATGCCCATGCGCTCGTCGATCTGCTTGATGAGATCGGCAATACGGTAAGGCACCGGCGTGTCCGCCGTCAGCGCGTCGCTGCCGCGCCTGATATAGGTGCCGGAATTCGGGTTGCGGTAGAGGTTCTTGGCGGCCGGGATCAGGTCGCGCAGGACATCGACTTCCTCGGGTACCGTCTCGCGGCCGCGAAACAGCACTTCGGCGAACTCCTCCAGCCTGAACATCCAGAACGGCAGGTCGAGCGTCTTGGAATCGACCTTGACGCAATATTCCGGCAGCGAGGCGGCAAACTCGTTGTGCGGGTCGAGGATGAGCACGCGCAGGTCCGGGCGCGCCTCGATCGTCTTGCGCAAGAGCAGCGAGACCGCCGTCGATTTGCCGACGCCGGTCGTGCCGACGATGGCGAAATGGCGCGCCAGCGTGTCGTCGATGGCAATGTTGGCATCGATCGACTCATCCTGGGACAGCGTGCCGATGGTCACCGAATGGCGCCCTGCCAAGTCGTAGACCGCCTGCAGGTCGCGGCTTCGGATACGGTGGGCAATGGCGCCGATATGCGGATAGGTGGTGATGCCGCGGTCGAACACCGGCCTGGCGCCAGGCTCGGCGCCGTCGCGCACTTCGCCGACCAGTTCGACGCTGACTTCGATCAGATTTTGCCCATCGTGGTTCCAGTGAAGGTCCGACTTGCCGATGGCGTAGACAAGGCCGACCGTTCGCGTCGAGCCGAGATTGATGGAGATCATCCTGCCGACGGTCCAGAGGCCGGTAACCGCGCCTTCGGCGTCCTCGGCATGGGCGCTGATGGTGGCGCGCGCGCCGTCGCATTGCACGACATTGCCCAGGATGCGCTTATCGTTCTGCTGGATGTTGCGGCGTTCCTGCGAGGTCGGTTCTCCGACGGAGGCTTCGCGTTCAACAAACATCGGTGACCTGTCCCATTCCCTGGAGCGGGAACCCTATCCAATCGGGGTTAAAGTCAGGTGAGGTCGGATGGTGTAGGCGCCGTTAAGCCAGCCGCTGCAATTCGATCGAACAGCCTCTTCCCAGTTTCCGACATTCCGATATATTGGACATATGGACGATATGTCGGATGATATCACAACCACGATCGGCAGGCGCATACGCTCCGAAAGGACGGTGAGGGGCTGGTCTTTGGCCGAATTGGCCGGGCGCTCGGACGTCTCGAAGGCGATGCTGAGCGCTATCGAACGCGGCGCGACCAGCCCGACCGCGGCACTCCTGGTGCGTATCGCGGCGGCCTTCGGCATGACGCTGTCGACGCTGATCGCACGGGCCGAGATGCAAGCCGGCGGCGTCTCGCGCAAGGAGGAGCAGCCGGTCTGGCAGGATCCGGCAACCGGCTACATCCGGCGGGATCTGTCGCCGGCATCGCGGATGCCGCTGGAACTGGTCAGGGTCAGCCTGCCGGCGGGCGCCAAGGTCAGTCTTCCGGCGTCATCCTACGCCTTCATCAAGCAGCAGATATGGCTGATCGACGGGAGGCTTGATTTCGCAGAGGGCGATGTGGTGCACAGGCTCGAGCCCGGCGACTGCCTGGCGCTGGGTGCCCCCTCGGACTGCGTCTTCCATGCTCCCGGACCGGATCCGGCGGAGTATCTCGTGGCCCTGGTCAAGGACTGACCCATGCCTCGCCGGCCAAGACGCTCGCACAATGGCGGGCCGCCGCTCGACGACTATGAAGGCCCGCCCTGGGGCAAAGGCGACGCCTACATCTTCCTCGCCTGGCGCGCCGCCCATGACAAGGCCTGGAAGGCGTCGAGCCAAGCCGTCATGCTGATGCGGCTGGAAAGGGCCGAGCGGCTCGGCCTGACCTATGAGGAATACACGCTCGAGATCCTCGAGCGCGGCCGCCATCTCAGCGACGACGACGCCGACCGTATCGCCGAAATCCGGCGAGCGCGCCGGCGCGGGCGAACCAGCCATTTCAAATGACTTACCCCCGATGTTTCGTCACCTGGAGAGCACCAGCATGAACTCCCTTGAAATCCGGGCGTTGAGCGATGATGCGGCGACCATCGCTATGCTCACCGATCTGTTGATCGAGGCCGTCGCCGCCGGCGGGTCGGTGAGCTTCATGCATCCGTTGTCGCCGGAGGCCGCGCGGGATTTCTGGCGCAAGTCGCTTGCCGCGGCCGCGCGCGGCGAAAGGGCGGTGCTGGGCGCTTGGCGAGGCGATGCGCTTGCCGGCACCGTCACGCTGCTGCTCGACTTCCCGCCCAACCAGCCGCACCGCGCCGAGATCGCCAAGCTGATGACCGGCCGGGACCATCGCGGCAAAGGCGTCGCGACCCGCCTGATGCGTGCCGCGGAGGAACTCGCGGTTGAGAAAGGCCGCACGCTGCTGGTGCTGGACACGGCGAGCGAGGAGGGCGCGGCGGGCTTTTACGAGAAGCTTGGCTTCACGCTGACCGGCGAAATCCCGGACTTCGCGCTGAAGCCGCATGGCGGACTGACCGGCACCCTCATCTACTGGAAGCGGATCGGAGCGGCCGCCGGCACGTCACCCTGAAGTCCTGGCGATGCGCGACAGAAGCCAGCGGCGGAAATCCTGCTCGGCGCCGGACAATCGCGACGATGACGATCTTGTCAGGAAATGGCCCGATGGGCTCGAAAGCTCGAAATCCGAAAGCCTGACGAGAGCCTTTTCCTTGAGGGCCGTGTCGATGAGCGGGCGCGAGCCGAGCAGCGCTCCGGCGCCGACCTTCGCGGCTTCCATGGCCGCGACGAAACTGTCGAAGCGGTGCGAGCGCCGGGGCTGTCCGGAAAGTCCCGCGGCGGCAAACCATTCCGCCCACATTTCCCGCGCGCCCGCCACCAGGAGCAGCGGCAATGACGTCCAATCGAAATCTTTGGCAAGCGGCGGAGCCGCGACCGGGACAAGCCGCTCGACGATCAACCGGTCGGCCTCGCGCCCGGGAAAGGACCCGTTGCCGAAGCGTATGTCGAGCGCCGAGCCCGGCTGGTCGTAGTCGGTCGGCCGATGGATGGTCACCAGGTCGAGCCGGATCTGCGGCAGCGCCTTCGCCAGGTCGGGCAGGGCCGGAACCAGCAGCAGAAGCGCAAACGAGATCGGAACCCGGATCGAGACGGTCTGCACGGCGCGCGGCTCGAAGAGCTCGTTGGTGCTGTTGCCGATGGTGACGAAAGCCGACTGGATGTGGGGGAGATAGGCCGCGCCTTCCGGCGACAGGGCCACGCCGCGCGCCAGGCGCGCGAACAATCGCGTCCTGAGCCGCTCCTCCAGAAAGCGGATGTGCTGGCTGACCGCTGCCTGCGTGAGCCCGAGCTCGGCGGCCGCGGCGGTGAAGTTCGACAGGCGGGCGGCAGCCTCGAAACTGCGCAGCCAATCGAGAGGAGGCATCGTGTCGAAAGCTCTTCCAGCCATCAGAAATTTAAAGTCTATACCTGCAAAACGATAATTTGAATTATGCCTTTTACGAAGCCACCATGCAATCCATGCTCGCGGCAATGACAGAGAATAGGAGCTTTCGGGATATGCTGACGACGGTAAGGCTGGGCGACGACGGACGAACGATCGAGCTTGGCTGGAAGGATGGAGCAGTGAGCCGCTTCCACGCCATGTGGCTGCGCGACAATGCGCTGGATGACAAGACGCGCAGCGCCGGCAACGGCCAGCGGCTGATCACCATCCTCGACATCCCGGCCGAGACGCGGATCGACGAGGCCTCGATCAAGGGCGGAGGGCTGGAGGTCAGATTCACGCCCGAGGACAAGACAGCCAGCTTCCCGGCCCAGTGGCTGTGGGCCAACGCCTATGATCGCGTCGAATCTCGGCAGCCCGGCTGGACGGGCGACGTCGTTCAACGCTGGACCAAGTCGACAATGCAGAATTCGGTGCCGCGCGCCAGCTACGCGGCGGCCTTGCATGACCGCGGCGTCCTGCGCGAATGGCTTTCGGCAGTGCGGACCTATGGCTTTGCCGTCATGGACGGACTGCCCACGGAATCCGGCGCGCTGTGCAAGGTGGCCGACCTGTTCGGCTACATCCGGGAGACCAATTACGGGCGCTGGTTCGAGGTGCGCGCCGAGGTCAATCCGAACAACCTCGCCTACACCAATCTCGGCCTGCAGGCGCATACCGACAATCCCTATCGCGACCCGGTACCGACGCTGCAGATCCTGGCCTGCATCGAGAACACGGTGGAAGGCGGTGAATCCAGCGTCGTCGATGGATTCGCGGTGGCGGCGGCACTTCAAGTGGAGAACCCCGAAGGCTTCCGGCTGCTCTCTTCCTATCCGGCACGCTTCGAATATGCCGGCTCGTTGGGCGTGCGGCTGCAGTCGAAGCGGCCGATGATCGAGCTCGGACCCGACGGCGAGTTGATCTGCATCCGCTTCAACAACCGCTCGCTGGCGCCGACGGTCGACGTGCCGTTTGCCGAGATGGACAAATACTACGCGGCGTATCGCCGGTTCGCCGAACTGATCGAGGATCCTGCCTTCGAGGTGACCTTCAAGCTCGAGGCAGGGCAATCCTTCATCGTCGACAACACCCGCGTCATGCACGCGCGCAAGGCGTTTTCCGGCAGCGGCAAGCGCTGGCTGCAAGGCTGCTACGCCGACAAGGACGGCCTGCTGTCGACGCTTGCCGCGCTCGATCATGGTTTCAAGGAGGCGGCGGAATGAAACCGAACGAATTGAACGCAGGCAACATCGTCGAGTTCATCGCCGACATCTTCGAGCGCCGCGGCGCCGAATCCTATCTCGGCGAACCGGTCACCATGTCGGAGCACATGCTGCAGGGCGCGTGGCTGGCCGAGCAGGACGGCGCGCCGGAAGAGCTGGTGGCGGCGGCGCTGCTGCACGACATCGGCCACTATACCAGCGAGTTCGGCACCTATTCGCCCGACGACGTCGAGGACAAGCATCATGACGAGGCGGGCGGCGAGGTGCTGGCGCCGTTCTTCCCACCAGTCATCGTCGAATGCGTCAGGCTGCATGTCTCGGCCAAGCGCTATCTGTGCGCCACCGATCCGACCTATTTCGGCAAGCTGTCGCCGGCCTCGGTGCATACGCTGTCTCTGCAGGGCGGGCCGATGAGCGCGGAGGAAGTGGCCGAGTTTCGCAGCAACCCCTTCCACGACGAAGCCGTGCGGGTGCGCATCTGGGACGAGGGCGGCAAGGTCGCCAATATGAAAACGCGCGCCTTTCGTGATTACGTGCCGCTGCTGGAGCGCGTGGTGAAGAAGTTCGCGGCGGAAAAGGCGGCCTAGCCGAATATAACCGGGGAGGCTGCGGCCATGTGTTTTTGCTTCGATGGCGAAAACGCCCTGATTGGAGACCGACCAGGCGGCTGCCGCGACCGCCTCCAGGTTGCAAGTGTTCGCGCGCCGGATCCAATTGCGTCCAGTCCCAATGGGCGGAATGTCGAGGCCTCATTCGAACCCGGCGATGCCGAGCATAGCCGGCGCCTTGCTGTCGTGCTCAAACAGATGTATTAGCCGCGCCCTACATGCGGCCGGTTGGTTTTTCAACGGCCGTGCCGATACCCGCAACGCTTTTGATGGAGGCGATGATGAGATCCTGTTCACGCATTACGCGCCTTCGCGGCGGACGGACCGGTTGACCCGCTGCCGCGGGTTTCAAACTTCCTGACGATGCGAGCGCCCACCGCGATCCGCGATGGGCAGTTATCTTTTTCGCGCGGCCGACCGTGCGGGGGCCAACGACGGCGAGCCCGAGCGCTTTCCGCGAACGATGCCGGCTGCCTGGGAGCCTCAGATGCGCCTTTGCAACACTCGAGCAGGCCATTGTAAACATTGATAGAATGGCGCTTGCGTCATCTTTGCTCGGGTCCTAGAGAGCTCGCCATCCACAACTCGCCATCCCGAGAGGAGACCTGTCAATGATCCCGCAATCCAGATCGTCACGATCCGTGCCGACGCTGGAAATGCGTGCGGCGGACAGGGTTCCAACTGGGAAGAACGGCCATGGCCAGGTCCATGATCCAGCGCAGGCAGGACGCCGAGCGCCAACGTATTGAAGCATATGATGCAAGGCTGCGGCAGGTCTTCGCCGCCACGCGTCCCGTTCCGGATTTCGAGCGGGCGCTGGACGACGCTCGCTCGGGCTTTGCCGGCATGGCGATCCGCGACGGCGCGCTGTGGCGTCCGAAGCTGAAGACGCGCAACCGCGCGCGCCTGCGGCTGGCCGCGGCACGTTATCTCTATGCGCGTTATCCGGTTTCGGCCGCGCTCGAGAGCGTCTGGCTGGACAGCACAGGCCTGGACGCCAATGAGATCGCATTTCGCAAGTCCTGGTATGTGACGGTCGCGCGCGGCGACTCGCTCTACAAGGCCGGCGCCAACGCCTGGCTGTCGCGCAAGGAGGTGCATTGCTTCCTCAACGCGTCCGGCGACATTGGTTTCGCCGAGGCATTCTGGCTGGCGATTGCCCGGTCCTACACGGACGACCAGGGATTGGCGGCCCGGCTTGCGCGCACGAAGATCGCGCGCACGCCGCGCCGCGAACTAGCCTTCTGGCGCGAGGTTGTGCGCTTCTTCTGCGGACATCCCGCTCCGAAGGAGGAGATCGACGATCTGTGCGATTACATCGGCGCCATGCATCAACGTGATGCGGCCTATAGCCTGAAGGGACGCACGCTTCTGTCGCTGCGCCGGCAGATGTTGGATTGGCATCGCGACATCGCCGCGATCGAACGCATAGAGGCCATGCGACGCCGCGCGGCCGGACGTAACCAGCGTGTCGCGGGAGCACAGGCGCAGAGCGGTGCCTGGGATGGCTCGCGCCTGGAGGACTGGGAATGGCAGCCATCGGCCAAGGAAGCGAAGGTGCGCGGCGAGCGTTTCTTCGTTCGGCAGTTGAAGACCGCCGAGGACCTGGTCGCCGAGAGCCGCGCGATGCATCACTGCGTTTCGACCTACGCGGCCAAATGTATCGCCGGCAACGCCTCGATCTGGGTGCTGCGGCGTACGGCGCTGGCCAAGATCGAGCGGCTGCTGACGATCGAGCTCGATCCGCAAAACCGCGCGATCCAGGTGCGCGGTTTTGGCAACCGTCTGGCCTTGCCGGAGGAGCGCAAGATCGTGGAGCGCTGGGCCAAGGCGAGGGGTGTGACACTCAGGGCGTGAATGCGAGACCCGCGCGGCGCGAGCCGCGCGGGTCTTTTGCACGATGGCAATCAGCTCTTGTGATAGACCTCCTGCAGCCCATAGACCGGCGTTGGCAGGCCGACCTGTCGGGCTTTGAGCTGCAGCGACAGGTATTGCGAATAGTGCCGCGACTGGTGCAGGTTGCCGCCGTGGAACCACAGCGCTTCCTGCTGCGTCGGCTTCCACATATTGCGCTGCTCGCCTTCCCATGGACCCGGATCCTTGGTGGTAGCGGAGCCCAGGCCCCAGACCTTGCCCACCTTGTCGGCGACTTCCTGTGAGATGAGGTCCGCGGCCCAACCGTTCATCGAGCCGTAGCCGGTGGCATAGATCACCAGATCTGCCGGCAACTCGGTGCCGTCGACGAATTTGACGCCGGTTTCGGTGAGTTCCTGCACGGCAGCACCCGGCCCGCTCTTCAGCTTGATCGAGCCGTCGATGACGAGGTCGCAGGCGCCGACATCGATGTAGTAGCCGGAGCCGCGGCGCAGGTATTTCATGAACAGGCCGGAGCCGTCATCGCCCCAGTCGAGCATGAACCCGGCCTTTTCCAGGTCGTCGTAGAATTTCGCGTCGCGCTCCTTCATCTGCTGGTAGAGCGGGATCTGGAACTCGTGCAGGATGCGGTAAGGAAGTGAGGCGAAGATCATGTCCGCCTTGCGCGTCGTCATGCCGTTCTCGACCGCCTGCTCGGAGTAGAGCGCGCCAAGCCCGATATCCATCAGCGTGTCCGACTTGACGATATGGGTGGACGAGCGCTGCACCATGGTCACGTCGGCGCCGCCTTCCCACAGCGCCGCGCAGATGTCGTGCGCCGAGTTGTTGGAGCCGATGACCACCACTTTCTTGCCGCGGTATTTGTCCGGACCGGGATGGGTCGAGGAGTGCTGCTGCTCGCCCTTGAATATGTCCTGGCCCTTGTATTTCGGCCAGTTCGCCTTGCCGGACATGCCGGTGGCCAGCACCAGTTGCTTGGGCTTGAGCACGATCTCCTTGCCGTCGCGCTCGACGACGACGGTCCATTCCTTCGTCTTCTCGTCGTATTTGGCGGATTTCGCGGTGGTGGAGGACCAATAGTTCAGCTCCATCACCTTGGTGTACATTTCCAGCCAGTCGCCGATCTTGTCCTTCGGCGCGAAGACCGGCCAGTTCTTCGGGAAGTCGATATAGGGCAGGTGATCGTACCAGACCGGATCGTGCAGGCAGAGCGACTTGTAGCGCTTGCGCCAGGAGTCGCCCGGACGCTCGTTCTTCTCGACGATTATGGTGGGCACGCCGAGCTGCTTCAGCCGTGCGCCGAGCGCGATACCGCCTTGGCCGCCGCCGATGATGACGACATAGGGCTGCCTGGTGTGGCCGAGCTCTGCGATCTCGTCGTCGCGCTCCTCCCGCCACGTCTTGCGGTCCTTGCCATGGCCATGCTTGGCGCCGAGGGGACGGGTGAAGCCTGCTTTCTCCTCATGGCCTTTCAGCTCGGCCATCGTGGTCAGCAAGGTCCAGATCAGGTCGCCCTTGAACCGCACAAGGCCAAAGCCGCGCGCCACATTCGTCTCGAAAGTGATCCAGGCGGTGATGACGCCGCCGTCCTCGCTTGCTTCCTCGCCCTTGGCCACCGACCAGCCGGTCGGCTTGGTGTTGGCCAGCGTCGCCCGCAGCATGTCGCGAACCTGATCCTGGCCCTCCATCGTCTTCAGGTTCCAGGTGAAGGTGACGAGGTCGCGCCAGTAGCAGTCGGCCTGGAAGCAGTTGACGGCGCTGTCGATATCGCCGGCTTCCAACGCTTTGCCGAACTTGTCGAGCAGCGCTTGAGCCTTGGTGGTGGGTGTTCTCTCGAGCATTTGTTCTCCTCCACTTGCTAGAGTGCGCCATGAGCAGCAAGCGGCGTGCCAACCGTGGCGCTCATCATGGATTAAAATGGAATCAACCTGTTAGGACGCTCTGCCGTCGTATTGCCTGTTGCATTGGCTGTTGCACGCGCTACGGCGCGCCACACCCCTTTAATATCAGTTCGGCGCTTCCAGCCGCAGGCGCTTCATGCGGCGATGCACCGTGGTGCGGTCGACGCCGAGCCGCCGCGCGGCCTCGGAAATGTTCCAGCCGGTTGCCGCCAGCACGGCCAGCAGGGCGCCGCGCTCTTCCTCGGGCGAGGGCGCGCGCAGCGCGACCAGGCTGGCGGAGGGGGCCGGCGCCGCCGCGCGGGACGTGGCGAAATCGGGCAGGTCGGAAGGCTGGATCGTCTCGTCGTCGCAAAGCGCCACCGCCAGATCCACAGCGTTGACGAGTTCGCGGATGTTGCCGGGCCAGTCATGGCGGATCAGCGCCAGCCGCGCCGCCGGCGACAGCTTTGCCGGCCGCCCGGCAAGGCGCGCCCGCTCGCCGACCAGCCGTTCCAGCAGCCATTCGAAATCGGTGCGTTCGCGAAGCGGCGGCAAGGTCAGCGAAGCGGCGTTCAGCCTGTAGAACAGGTCCTCGCGGAACCGGCCCTCGGCAACCAACTGGCGCAGGTCGTGATGCGAGGCGGAGACGATCTTGATGTCGACAGGCCGAGGCGCGATGCCGCCTACCGGGATCAGTTCGCGCTCGGCGATCACCCGCAAAAGCCGCGACTGCAGCGCGTAGGGCATGTCGCCGATCTCGTCGAGGAACAGCGTGCCGCCGTCGGCGCTCTCGATCAGGCCCTTGCGCCCCTTGGCCGTGGCGCCGGTAAAGGCGCCCGCGGCATGCCCGAACAGCTCGCTCTCGATCAGATGTTCCGGGATGGCCGCGCAATTGATGGCCACGAACGGGCCGGCGCGCCCGGAGCTGTCGTGGAGCGCGCGGGCGAGATACTCCTTGCCGGAGCCGGTTTCGCCATGGATCAGGGTCGGGATTGTGGTGCGCGCCAGCTTGGCGGCCCTGAGCTGCATTGCCGCCATGGCCGGGTCGCCGGCGGAAAGCTCGGCGATCGGCTTCGGCAGCACCTCGACCGGCGTGCGGCGTCCGCTCGGCGGTTGCGGCTCGATGGCATGCGCGAAGAGAGCGCTGCCGTTGCGGCCGAACACCAGCCGTTCCTCGGTCGGGCGGCCGCGCGTCAGGTTCGGCAGGTCGTCGATGTCCATATCAAGATAACGCGAGATCGGCTGGCCGATCGGCGAGGCGCGCCGCCAGTCGATGCCGCCGGCCTGCGCCAGAAGCAGCGCTCCGCCGCGCGTCGTGCCAAGGATGCGGCCGGACGCGTCGAGCGCGATCGCCGCGTCCGGATCGACGTCGAGGAACTCCGGCGAGCGCGAGAAGCGCAGTACCCATTCCGAATGCATCTGCGCCATCAGGTTGGCGAGCTCGATGCGCCGGGCCGACGCCGTCACCAGATGCAGCGCGAGATTCTGGCTGACCTTCGGCTGCGGCGAGCGCAGCAGCGATATGTCGAGCACGGCGGTCAACTCACCCTTGGTGTCGAAAATCGGCGCGGCGGTGCAGGAGAGCGGCGTGTGGGTGGTGTCGAAATGATCGGTCTGGTGAATGGTCATCGCCTCGCCGGTGACGATGCAAGAGCCGACGCCGCAGGTCCCGGTACGGCTCTCCGACCATTCGGAGCCGAGATAGAGCCCGGCCTTGCGCAACTGATCCATGAACAGCGGGTCGCCGAGAAAGTCGACGGTGACGCCCTTGGCGTCGGCGAGCAGCAAGACGTAGTTCTGGCCCGCCACCTGCTTGAACAATGTCTCCAGGCCGCTGCGGGCAATGGCGATCAGCCTTTCGGACTGCTCGCGGTGCTCGCGCAGCTGGGTATCCGGAACGATGTACGCTTCCGTCGGACGTGCCGGGTCGAGCCGATGCTGGTCGATGCAACGCAGCCAGGATTGGACCACGATATCGTCGCGGGCCGAGCGCACGCCGGACAGCACCTGTTCGATTTCGCGGATATGCTCCCGCTCGCCAGCCATGCGTCCTCCTCGCACGTCCTTTGCCAGCGCATAGTGGTGCCTCGGAGCGGCGCGCTCAACTGTACTATGGTAGCTGTACCATGGGAGCGGGCAGGCGCCCGTTCTCACGGACGGGTGAATTCGCACGGGACCCCATTGACGAGCCCGCGTTTTCGCCCTTATTGTCCGCGCCCATGAAAACGGCACTCATTCTCGTAGGCTGGCGCGTGGGCAAGGCGGTGTAACCGCCGGGCGAAAACCTCCCATGCGCATCCCACAGGCTCCCTCGGGGGCCTTTTTTATTGCCTTCAACCAAACTAAACGAGCAGCAAATCGCCGGATGGCGAACAGTACGGGACCAGACCGATGAGCAACGGACAGAACGAGCGGCGCGAGATGACGGGCGCCGAAATGGTGGTGCAGGCGCTGAAGGACAACGGCGTCAAGCATGTCTTCGGCTATCCGGGCGGCGCGGTTCTCCCGATTTACGATGAAATTTTCCAACAGGATGAGGTCGAGCACATTCTGGTCCGGCACGAGCAGGGCGCCGGCCATGCGGCAGAAGGCTATGCGCGCTCGACCGGCAAGGCCGGCGTGCTCCTGGTGACGTCCGGCCCTGGCGCGACCAACGCGGTGACGCCGCTGCAGGACGCGCTGATGGATTCCATTCCGCTGGTCTGCCTCACCGGCCAGGTGCCGACCTCGCTGATCGGCTCCGACGCCTTCCAGGAATGCGACACGGTTGGCATCACGCGGCCCTGCACCAAGCACAACTGGCTGGTGAAGGACGTCAACGATCTCGCCGCCACCATCCATGAAGCCTTCCACGTCGCAACGACGGGCCGGCCCGGCCCGGTCGTGGTCGATATCCCGAAGGACGTGCAGTTCGCCAAGGGCATCTATGTGCCGCCGCAGACAGCGCCGCGCACCAGCTACCAGCCGAAGGTCCAGGGCGACCTGGAGAAGGTGAAGGCCGCCGTCGAACTGATGGCCGCCGCCAAGAAGCCGATCATCTATTCGGGTGGCGGCGTCATCAATTCCGGCCCGGAAGCCAGCCACCTGCTGCGCGAGCTGGTCGACCTCACCGGTTTCCCGATCACCTCGACGCTGATGGGCCTCGGCGCCTATCCGGCATCCGGCAAGAACTGGGTCGGCATGCTCGGCATGCACGGCACCTACGAAGCCAACATGGCGATGCATGACTGCGACGTGATGGTGTGCATCGGCGCGCGCTTCGACGACCGCATCACCGGCAGGCTCAATGCCTTCTCGCCGAATTCGAAGAAGATCCATATCGACATCGACCCGTCCTCGATCAACAAGAACGTCCGTGCCGATGTCGGGATTCTGGGCGATGTCGGCCGCGTGCTGGAAGATCTGGTGCGGCTGTGGCGGGCGACCGCCAAGACCGACAAGAAGGCGCTCTATCCGTGGTGGGAGCAGATCGCGAAATGGCGGGCGCGGGATTCGCTGGCCTACAAGATGAACAGCGACGTCATCATGCCGCAATACGCGATCCAGCGGCTCTATGCGCTTACCAAGGACATGGACACCTATATCACCACCGAGGTCGGCCAGCACCAGATGTGGGCGGCGCAGCACTATCATTTCGACAAGCCGAACCGCTGGATGACCTCGGGCGGGCTGGGCACGATGGGATACGGCCTGCCGGCGGCGCTCGGCGTGCAGATCGCGCATCCGGACGCGCTGGTCATCGACATCGCCGGCGACGCCTCGGTGCAGATGACCATGCAGGAGATGAGCTCGGCGGTGCAGTACGAGGCGCCGATCAAGATCTTCATCCTCAACAACCAGTATATGGGGATGGTGCGCCAGTGGCAGCAGCTCTTGCACGGCAACCGGCTGTCGCATTCCTATACCGAGGCGATGCCCGACTTCGTCAAGCTGGCGGAAGCCTATGGCGGCCACGGCATACGCTGCGACAAGCCGGACGAGCTCGACGACGCGATCCGCGAGATGATCTCGGTCAAGAAGCCGGTTCTGTTCGACTGCCGTGTGGCGACCTTGGCCAACTGCTTCCCGATGATCCCGTCCGGCAAGGCGCATAATGAGATGCTCCTGCCCGACGAGGCCACCGACGAGGCGGTGGCCAATGCCATCGACGCCAAGGGCAGGGAACTGGTGTAGCACCCTCACAGGGCGGGGCTGTCGCGAGAAAGCCGTGCGCAAACAGAGAATTAGCTCAAAAGTCTGAAATCGAGATTCACGTCATGAACGCACAGCACCTTCAACCGACCGGCTCCGCCTATTTCATCGCCAAGGAGACCGAGAAGCCGGAAACGCACACGCTTTCCGTGCTGGTCGACAACGAGCCGGGCGTGCTCGCCCGCGTCATCGGGCTGTTCTCGGGGCGCGGCTACAACATCGAAAGCCTGACCGTCTCCGAGACGGAGCATGAGAGGCATCTGTCGCGCATCACCATCGTGACGCGCGGCACGCCGCATGTGATGGAGCAGATCAAGAACCAGCTCGAGCGCATCGTGCCGGTGCACCGGGTGGTCGACCTGACCGTCCGCTCGCACGAGCTCGGGCAGGAGCGGCCGCTCGAACGCGAGCTCGCGCTGGTGAAGGTCGCCGGCACCGGCGATGCCCGGGTCGAGGCGCTTCGCCTCGCGGATGCTTTCCGCGCCTCGGTCATCGACGCCAACACCGAGCATTTCATCTTCGAGATCACCGGCAAGGGGTCCAAGCTCGACCAGTTCATCGCCATCATGAAGCCGCTCGGCTTGGTCGAGATCTGCCGCACCGGCGTCGCGGCGATGAATCGCGGCCCGCAAGGAATGTAATCAGGACGGTCATCCTGTTTTCGACTTGGCCCGGCGGTTGCCGGTTTCTGGCTTTTGCGCATTCGCTAAAAAAGGACAATAAGGCTGACATATATCCGGGAGGATAACATGTCGCTCGACGCATTCCTTGCCCTGTTGGTCTATGCCTTCGTGACGTCGATAACGCCGGGGCCGAACAACTTCATGCTGCTCGCTTCCGGCGTCAATTTCGGTATCGCCAGGACCGTTCCGCACATGCTGGGCATCAGCATCGGCTTCCTGGTCCTGCTCTTGGCCGTCGGCTTCGGGCTCGGCGCGGTGCTGACGGCGTTCCCTGTGCTCCATACGGCGCTGAAGATCGCGGGCGCGGCCTATCTGCTCTACCTCGCCTGGAAGATTGCCATGTCACGCTCGATGAGCGACAAAAAGGGGGCGGAGGGGCGGCCGATGCGCTTCATCGACGCCGCGGCCTTCCAATGGGTCAACCCCAAGGCATGGGTGATGGCGATCACCGCGATGGCCGTCTACACCAATGCCGATCACCCGTTCCTCTCTGTGGCATTGATCTCGATCGCCTTCACCATCGTCAATCTGCCCAGCGTTTCGGTGTGGGCCGGCTTCGGCACGGCGCTGCGCGGTTTCCTGTCGGATCCGGTGCGGTTGAAATGGTTCAATATCGCCATGGGTCTGTTGCTCGCGGCGACGCTGTGGCCGATGCTCCGCTGATGGCATTTGGGGCTGATGCGAGGGTTCGCGGCGGCGTGTTAGCCGGCTGCCCAATCATTGTGCACTGCACATTAAATCTTCGTAATGCCGCGTTTTGACCCTTTTCCGCCAACGCCTTGTCCTATCTATTCGGCGAAAATCGCGGCAAGAGCCGTGAATCGAGCTACAATGGACCACCGGGATCGGCGCGTCGGATAGAGGGCTTGTTTGTCGATGCGCGGAAAAATCGCCTTTGCAGTTGTTGCGGTCGCCTGTCTGGCGGGCGCCGGGCTCTATTATTCGCCCGCGACGCTGGCGAGGGTCCAGCAGCTGATTTCGGGCAAGCAAGCCGCCGCGGACAAGACGGCGAGCGGCGACAAAACGGCTGGCGCCCCGGACAGTGCGAAAGGTGACAATGCGAAGGGCGGCGGTCCGCGTTCGGCCTCGATCGTCTCCGCCACCGCGACAACCGCCGATTTCCCGATCCGCCGCTATGCCATCGGCTTCGTCTCGTCACCGGAGGTGGTCAACATAAATGCCCGTGTTTCCAGCCAGATCGTGTCGATAGCGGTCAAGGACGGGCAGATGGTCAAGGCCGGCGATCTGCTTATTTCGCTCGATGACCGCGCGCTGAAGGCGCAGCTCGCTAAGGATCAGGCGCAGCTCGCAAAGGACCAGGCGATGCTGGTGAGCGCCCAGGCTGATCTGCAGCGCGCCAAGGACCTCGTCGCCAAGCAGGCCGGCACGCAACAGACCTACGATCAGGCGCTGGCGGCGCAAAAGTCCGCGGCCGCCACCATTGATGCCGACAAGGCGACCATCGATGCCGACACCGTGCAATTGAGCTATGCGACGATCACGGCGCCGATCTCCGGCCGGCTCGGCGCGGTCAACGTATCGGTCGGCGATCTGGTCACCACGAGCAACGGCAACTCAGGCAGCTCGACGCCGCTGGTCACCATCACCCAGATGGACCCGCTGCAGGTGAACTTCACGCTGCCCGAGAGCAACCTTGCCCTGTTGCACAAGGCGCTCGCCGACCCACAGCAAGGCGACGTGACGCTGACCAAGGACGGCGATCCGACGCCAATCGGCAAAGGCACGCTCGACTTCGTCGATTCCAGTGTCGATACCGCTTCCGGCACCATCGCGACGCGGGCGAGCATACCCAATCCGGATCTTTCGCTGTGGCCCGGGCAATATGTGAACGTGGTGCTCGATGCCGGCACGATGCCGCAGATGACCTCGGTTCCGACGGTCGCGGTGCAGCCCAGCCAGAAGGGTCCTTTCGTCTATGTCGTCAAGCCGGACAACACCGTCGAGATGCGACTGGTGCAGGTGGCGCTGACGGAGGGCCAGAACAGCGCCATCAGCGATGGTCTCAAGAGCGGCGAGAAGGTCGTCGTCGAAGGCCAGACACGGTTGAAGGACGGCGCGGCGGTGCATGAAGGCAAGGCGGCCGCCAGATCCGGCGATCAGGCATCACCCAAGGTCGCGGAGGCCGACAAGGCCAGCGGGGCGAGCCAATGATCTCCGAATTCTGCATCCGCAGGCCCGTAGCCACCCTTCTGATGTCGTTCGCCCTCATTCTGGGCGGCATCTTTGCCTACAAGTTCCTGCCGGTGGCGGCGCTGCCCAGCGCCGAATTTCCGGTGGTCAACGTTTCGGCCAGCCTGCCCGGCGCCTCGCCGGAGACGATGGCGACATCGGTGGCGACGCCGCTGATCAAGCAGTTCGCGACGATCGCCGGCATCGATTCGATCTCGACCACCAATTCGCTCGGCCAGACCTCGATCGCCATCCAGTTTGTGCTCAACCGCGACATCGACGCAGCCGCGGCCGACGTGCAGGCGGCTATTGCAAGAACGCAAAAATCGCTGCCGCCGGAAATGACCTCGCCGCCGAGCTATCGCAAGGTCAACCCGGCCGACGCGCCGATCCTCCTGATGTCGCTGGTGAGCGACACGGTCCCGCTGACGGATCTCGACGCCTTTGCCGAAAACGTGATCTCGCCGTCGCTGTCGACCATCGACGGCGTGGCGCAGGTTTCGATCTTCGGCCAGCAGAAATATGCGGTGCGCATCCAGATCGACCCGACCGCGCTCGCCGCGCGCGGCATCTCGATCGATCAGCTGCAGGCCGCGATCACATCGGCCAACAGCAACACGCCGCTCGGCGTCCTGCAGAACAACAAGCAGCAACTGACCATCACCGCCAACACGCAGCTTACCAACGCTGCCGGCTTCTCCAACCTGATCATCGCCACCAAGAATGGTCACCCGGTGCGGTTGGGCGAGGTGACCCGCGTCGTCGACTCGGTCGAGACTACGACGACGGCGAGCTGGTATGACGGCACGCGCGCCGTCATCCTCGCCGTCCAGCGCCAGCCCGACGCCAACACCGTCGACGTCGTCGACAAGGTCAAAGCGATGCTGCCGTCCTTCCAGGACCAGATGCCGGCGGCAGCCAGCATCAAGCTGCTCAACGACCGGTCGACCTCAATCCGGCAAGCCGTCGACGACGTCCAGTTCACGCTGCTCCTGACCATCGCCCTGGTGGTGATGGTGATCTTCGTCTTCCTGCGCAGGGTAACCGCAACCATCATTCCTGCGGTGGCGGTGCCGATCTCGCTGATCGCCACGCTTGGCGCGATGTTCCTGTTCGGCTTCTCGATCGACAACATCTCGCTGATGGGACTGACCTTGGCCGTCGGCCTTGTCGTCGACGACGCCATCGTCATGCTGGAAAACATCTTCCGCCACATGGAAGAAGACGGGCTGTCGGCCTTCGACGCGGCGCTGAAGGGCGCGCGCGAAATCGGCTTCACCATCATCTCGATCTCGATCTCGCTGGTGGCCGTGTTCATTCCGGTGCTGCTGATGGGCGGCGTCATCGGCCGCATCTTCAACGAATTCGCCGTGGTGGTGACCGTCGCCATCCTGGCCTCGATGTTCGTGTCGCTGACGTTGACGCCGATGCTCTGCTCACGGCTGTTGTCGGTGACGAAGGCGGATCGTGAAAAGCATGCGCCCGGTCACAAACCGGACCTCATCACGCGCGGCTACGATCGGATCCTGGGCTTCTGCCTGCGAAACACTTTCCTGGTGTTCCTCGTCTTCGTCGCAACCGCGGCGGCGTCGGTGTGGCTGATCCAGGTTTCGCCGAAGGGCTTCTTTCCGCAGGAGGATATCAGCCAGATCTCGGTGACCACGCTGGCGCGCCAGGACATCTCTTTCGACGCCATGGTCAAGCTGCAGGGCAAGGTCGCGGATGTATTCTCGCACTCTCCCTATGTGACGCATGTCGCCTGGTCGGTGGGCGGCAGCCAAAGCGCGCTCAATCAAGGCCGGCTTTACGTCCAGTTGAAGGACAAGAGCCAGCGCCCCGACATCGAGAAGGTGCAGTCCGATCTGAGGAAGCAACTTTCCAACGTGGCCGGCATCGAAACCTATATGCAACCGGTGCAGAACCTGCGCCTCGGCTCGCGGTCGTCGGCCAGCGCCTATCAGTTGGTGGTCCAGGGCCTGGATACCGGCCAGACCGATATCTGGGCGCAGAAGCTGAACGATGCGATGGTCGCCGACCACACGATGTTCACCGACGTCACCAGCGACCTGCAGAACAACGCCTTGCAGGCATCGCTGGTGATCGACCGCGACAAGGCCGCCCAGCTCGGCATCGATACCGACACGCTGCGTTCGGCCCTCTATGGCGGCTTCGGTACCGATCAGGTTTCGACGATCTTCGGTTCGGCCGACAGCTATGAGGTGATCACCGAGCTCGACCCCAAGATCGAATGGTCGCCGGAGCGGATGCTGGCCATCCAGATGCGGACGGCGAGCGGCAGCCTGGTGCCTCTCGGCGCCTTCGCGCATGTCGACCGCACGGCCGGCGCGCTGACGGTCAATCAGCTCGGCCAGCTTCCGGCGGTGACGATCTCCTACAATCTGCCGCAGGGCGTCTCGCTCGGCGACACGGTGACCCGCATCGACCAGCTCAAGGAACAGATCGGCATGCCGAAGGAGATCTCGACTACCTTCGCCGGCACGGCCAAGACCTTCCAGGATTCGCTGGCCAACCAGGGCCTGCTGATCGGCGGCGCGATCCTGACGATCTATATCGTGCTCGGCATGCTCTATGAGAGCTTCATCCACCCGCTCACCATCCTCACCGGCCTGCCGTCGGCGGTGTTGGGCGCCGTGGTGGCGCTGCGCTTCGCCGGCATGGACCTTTCGGTGATCGCGGTGATCGGCATCCTGATGCTGATCGGCATCGTCAAGAAGAACGGCATCATGATGGTCGACGTCGCGCTCGAGCTGAGGCGGCAGGGCATGTCGGCGAAGGACTCCATCCACAAAGCCTGCCTGATGCGTTTCCGGCCGATCATGATGACCACCCTTGCCGCGTTGATGGGTACGTTCCCGATCGCGCTCGGCACAGGCGCCAGCGCCGAATTGCGCCAGCCGCTCGGCGTTGCCGTGGTCGGCGGCCTGCTCGCCTCGCAGGCGCTGACGCTGTTCGTCACGCCGGTGATCTATGTCTATTTCGAGAACTTCTCGGGCTGGCTGCTCAGCTTCTCGTCGAGAAGGAGCCGGCCGGCACTGCATGTGGTGGAAGGCGGCGAGCAGGGCTCGCTGTTTGACGGCGAGGCAGAGCCGAAGAAGGTGGCGGCCGAGTAGATCGCGCGACTGGCCCAAGCCGCGGCGCTTGCGGCCGATCGCTGCCGATCCTAGTCTGTGACCATGTCCCATGATCATGACCATGACAACGAGCTGGATCCCTTCGCGGCGCGCGTTCGCGCGCTGGAGACAATCCTGACCCAAAAGGGCCTGATCGATCCTGCGGCTATCGACGTCATCGTCGATACCTATGAGACCAAGATCGGCCCGCGCAATGGCGCGCGGGTGGTTGCGAAGGCCTGGAGCGATCCGGCCTATGCCGAATGGCTCAAGCGCGACGCGACCGCGGCGATCGGGTCGCTCTCCTATACCGGGCGCCAAGGCGAGCACATGCAGGCCGTGTTCAACACCGAGGAGACGCACAATCTCGTCGTCTGCACGCTCTGCTCCTGCTATCCGTGGTCGGTGCTCGGCCTGCCGCCGGTCTGGTACAAGGCGCCGCCTTACCGCTCGCGGGCGGTGATCGATCCGCGCGGGGTGCTCGAGGAATTCGGGCTGACGCTGCCCAAGGATAAGAAGATCCGCGTCTGGGATTCGACCGCTGAGCTTCGATACCTGGTGGTGCCGATGCGCCCGAAAGGCACCGAGGGCTGGAGCGAGGAACAGCTTGCAAGCCTGGTCAGCCGCGACGCGATGATCGGCACCGCGCTGGCCAGAGAGCCGAAAGGGGAGCCGGCATGAACGGGCCGCAGGATCTCGGCGGGCAAATGGGTTTCGGGCCTGTCGCGCCCGAGAAGGACGAGCCTTATTTCCACGCGGCATGGGAAAGGCGGGCGCTTGGCGTGACGCTCACCGCCGGCGGCATGGGCGCCTGGAACATCGATGAAAGCCGGCATGCGCGGGAATCGCTGCATCCCGCCGATTACTATTCATCGAGCTACTACCAGATCTGGATCAAGGCGCTGGAAACGCTGCTGAAGCGCCATGGCTTCGTCACCGAGCGCGACCTTGCCGCCGGCAAGGCAGTCGATCCAGCCGCGACGCCGAAACGGGTGCTGAAGGCGGCGGACGTGCCGGCCGTGCTCGCCAAGGGCGGGCCGTGCGACCGTCCCGTAGGCACGCCGGCGCGTTTTCGCGCGGGCGATCGGGTACGCACGAAGAATTTCAACCCGACCGGCCATACGCGCCTGCCACGCTACGCGCGCGACAAGACCGGGAGGATCGAGGCCGTTCGCGGCGGCTTCGTCTTCCCCGACAGCAACGCGCATGGCAAGGGCGAGAACCCGCAATGGGTCTATACGGTGGTGTTCGACGGGCCCGAAATCTGGGGCGAGGGCGCCGATCCCACGCTCAGCGTCTCGATCGATGCCTGGGAGAGCTATCTTGAGCCGGCATGACGGTGTGTTGCCGGCAGGATTCGACGAGCCGGTCTTCGCCGAGCCGTGGCAGGCCGAAGCCTTCGCCCTGACGGTGGCGCTACACGACAACGGTCTGTTTTCGTGGAGCGAGTGGGCGGATGCCCTGTCCGCCGAAGTGAAGCAGCCAGGCGCCGCGAGCGACGGACACGATTATTACGAGCACTGGCTGGCGGCGCTGGAGAAGCTTTTGTCCCGGAAGGGTGTCGCCGGCAAGGGCGAGGTCGACGAGCTCGCCGCGGCTTGGGAACGCGCCGCGCACGCCACGCCACATGGCAAGCCGATCCTGCTGGAGAACGATCCGGGCGTGGGCAGATAGATTGTCTTTGTTCTCTTTACGTTCCGGTTTGCGGCTGATAGCCTGAATTGTCGGAGGCGCCCGCGCTCGCAGCCGACGACGGCCGACATGACGGCCAATCTTGTCTTTCGTCAGCGAATCCGGTCTGTCGCACTGATGGAATTCTCCCCGCAACAGGACGAGGCTTTGAAAGCGGTCGGACGCTGGCTCAAGGAGGGCCGGCCGCAGGTCTTTCGGCTGTTCGGCTATGCCGGCACCGGCAAGACGACGCTGGCGCGCTATTTCGCCGAGCATGTCGACGGGCAGGTACAGTTCGCCGCCTTCACGGGCAAGGCGGCGCAGGTACTGCGCTCGAAGGGCGCGACCAACGCCCGCACCATCCATTCGCTGATCTATAGGCCGAAGGGCGAGGAATCGGTCGAGGACGAGGTGACCGGCAAGACCTCGATGTCTCCGACCTTCTCGCTCAACCGGCAAAGCCCTATCTCGCGCGCCAAGCTCGTCGTTATCGACGAATGCTCGATGGTCGACGAGCAACTCGGCCGCGACCTGATGAGTTTCGGCACGCCGATCCTAGTGCTCGGCGATCCGGCGCAGCTGCCACCGATCTCGGGCGGCGGCTTCTTCACCGAGCACGAGCCTGATGTGCTCTTGACCGAGATACACCGCCAGGCGCGCGACAATCCGATCATCCGGCTGGCGCTCGACGTGCGCGAGGGCCGGGAATTCATGCATGGCGACTATGGCACGGCGCAGGTGATCGGCAGGGAAGCAGTCAATCAGGATCTGGTGCTCAGGGCCGACCAGGTGCTGGTCGGCACCAACCGCACGCGCCGACGCTACAATCAAAGGCTGCGCGAGCTGAAGGGGTTCAACGCCGATTTTCCGCAGGCCGGCGACAAGCTTGTCTGCCTGCGCAACGATCCGGCAAAGGGGTTGCTCAACGGCTCGCTGTGGAAAGTGATGACATCCTCGCGCGAAACGGTGAAGCCCGGCATCAACCTTCTGGTCTCGCCGGAAGAGGACGATCCCGACCGCGGCGTCGCCAAGATCAAGCTGCTCAAGGCGGCGTTCGAGGATCCGGACGCCGAGATCCCCTGGCAGCAGAAGAAGCGTTTCGACGATTTCGACTACGGCTATGCGCTGACGGTGCACAAGGCGCAGGGCTCGCAGTGGAACGACGTGGTGCTGTTCGACGAGAGCTGGGCCTTCAAGGAAACAAGGCAGCGTTGGCTCTATACGGCAATCACCCGCGCCGCCGAGCGGCTGACGGTGGTGCGCTAGGTGTTCAGTCCCGAGGTCAAGTGGACGGGATTGAGCCGGAACCTTTCTGGCTGTTTGGCCCATGCCGCACAGATGGCTTCGTAAGGTGTAAGGCCGTGAAGGGTCTTTAGCCGCCTGGCGAAGTTGTATCCGTTGAGGAAGGCAGCAAGGTGATTTTCAAGTTGTCGGTGGGTCTCGTAGTGATATCGCCGGACAGTTGCCTCTTTTAGCGTTCGGTTCATCCGTTCGACCTGACCGTTGGTCCATGGATGGTTGGGTTTGGTGAGACGGTGCTGGATGCCATGCCTCCAGCAGGTCCGGTCGAAGGGATGGCCGCGCCAACGCGCGGTAGGGCCATTCCGGTTCTTGGGCAGGTCGGCGAACTGGATGCCATTGTCGGTGAGCACGGTGTGGATTTTGTAGGGGACGGCTTCGACCAATTCGTCGAGGAAAGCTCTTGCAGTGACTGTGGTCGCCTTCTGCATCAGCCGAGCGAAAGCGAACTTCGAGGTCCGATCCACTGCCACGAATAGGTAGAGCTTACCCTCTTCGGTTCGAACCTCGGCGATGTCGATGTGGAAATAGCCGATCGGGTAGCGCTTGAAGGGCTGTTTGGCCGGCCTGTCGCCGGCGACCTCGGGTAGGCGGCTGATCCCGTGGCGCTGAAAGCAACGATGCAAGGACGACCGCGTCAGGTGCGGGATTGTCGCTTGCAGCGCATAGAGACAGTCATCCAGAGGCAGCAGCGTATGCTTGCGGAAGGCGACGATCATCGCCTCCTCCTGAGCCGTCAGAACGGTGGAGCGTACAATCTTCGGACCCATCGGCGCATCATGGACGAAGGCCCGCTTTCGCCACTTGGCGACAGTCTTCTGATTTAGACCGTGCTGCGCTGCGAGTTCTTTGAGCGGAGCCTCCGATCGCTGTATCGCTGCTCGGATGGCGTGCGTGGTCGTGGCGCTGCCGTGGAGTATCTGTCCCATAGCTCATCCCTGAATGAAGGATCAGCTTGACTGATTCCCCCACACTCCGGGACTAGACACCTAGAGCATTTCACCGTTTCACGGAAACGGTGAAATGCTCTATCTCCTTGTTTTTACGCAATTCCGGGCGGAAAACCGCTCACACTTTTCCTGGATTGCTCCAGGGTTGTTCGGATTCAGGTGAGGTCGGCCTGTCCGTCGGCCTTGCGCCAAGCCACTGCCAGGCCGCTTCCTCATCGTCGACATCGAAGCGTCTGACTTCGAAAGGCAGCGTCTTCGGGAAGATGCCGCTGACGAGGGTGGCCCAACTCGGCTCGCCGATGACGGCGCAGCGCACGACATGCTCCATCGCGTCGGCCACGCCCTGCCGGAGCGTGTCTTGCTTGATATTGGGCCAGTCGACGCTTTCCTCGTCGGTCAGCCTGATCAGCACATCGATGCGCGGATGCAGCGCGTAGGCGGCCTCCAGCAGCCCGAAGAGGTTTTCCGCGTCGGCCGGCGAGACATCGCCGACGACGTCTATGGCAAAAAGCGCGTCGCGATTGGTCTCGATGCGGCGGATCGCCGGCACGGCTTCGAGGAAATTCACTGGCAAATCCTTGTCTTAGCCTCCAACTATCCCCTGGAACACGCGAAACCCTCTATCTGTTCCCGTCAAAGGCGGTATAGATGCCCGCCGATCCACTGGACCCAGCTCATGCCCGCCAAGCTCTCGGTCAACCTCAACGCCATCGCCATGCTGCGCAATCGTCGCGATCTGCCATGGCCAAGCGTCACCGGGCTTGGTCGCATCGCGCTTGCCGCCGGCGCGCATGGGCTGACGGTGCATCCGAGGCCCGACGAGCGGCATACCAGGCATTCCGACCTGCCCGAGATCAGGGCGCTGATCGACGACGAGTTTCCGTCCGCGGAGTTCAACATCGAGGGCTATCCGACCGAGGATTTCCTGGCCCTCGTCGAGAAGAACCAGCCCGAGCAGGTGACGCTGGTGCCGGACGATCCGGCACAGGCAACCTCCGATCATGGCTGGAACTTCGTCGCCCAGGCGGCGTTCCTCACTCCGATCGTCAAGCGGTTGAAGAAGGGCGGCTTCCGTGTGTCGCTGTTTTCGGATGCCGACCCGGACGGGGTCAACGCGGCGCGCGACACCGGCGCCGACCGCATCGAGCTCTATACCGGGCCGTATGGAGGTTTCCATTCCGATTCCGCAAAGGCGGCGAAAGAACTGGAAAGACTGGGAAAAACCGCCGACGCCGCATTCAAGGCCGGACTCGGCGTCAATGCCGGCCACGATCTGACGGTGAAGAACCTGCCGGCATTGGCCAAACGCATCCCGGCATTGGCCGAAGTATCGATCGGACATGGGTTGACAGCGGATGCGCTGGAGTATGGCATGGCCGGCACGGTCGGGCGGTTCTTGAAGGCCTGCGGATGGTAGGGGACCTTGAGTAGTTTCGACAGTCTTGGTGCGTCCCGCGCATCGCGGCGACCTCAGAACGCGACGAATCCGGTAAAGTGGGGTTCATGGTGCTAGCCAACGGCAGCGAAACGGAATCCCTCGAACGGTCGGGCCATGCCGAAACCGAACGGCAGCACAGCACCAAGGTGCTCATGCTCGGCGCGCTGGGCGTCGTCTATGGCGACATCGGCACGAGCCCGATCTACGCCTTCCGCGAGGCGCTGCATGCCTCGTCGAGCTCTGTCGCCCGCCACGATGTGCTGGGCGTTTTGTCGCTGATCGTCTGGGCGCTCACCATCATCGTGACGATCAAATATGTCGCCTTCGTGCTCAGGGCCGACAACAAGGGCGAGGGCGGCACGCTGTCGCTGATGTCGCTGGCTCGCAGCGCCTATCCGCCTGGCTCACGGCTTATCCTGGTGATCGGCCTTTGCGGGGCGGCGCTGTTCTTCGGCGATTCGATCATCACGCCGGCGATCTCGGTGCTGTCGGCGGTCGAGGGCCTGGAGGTCGTCACGCCGGCGCTCGATGCCTATGTGGTGCCGATCACGCTGATGATCCTGGCGGTGCTTTTCGCCGTGCAGCGCTTCGGCACGGGCAAGGTGGCGGCGGTGTTCGGACCCGTGACCGCGACATGGTTCGTGGCGATCGGCGCGGCCGGCCTCTATCATATCGTCGACGATCCGTCCGTCTTCCTCGCGATCAACCCGTACTACGCGATCTATTACCTGGCCACCACGCCGACAGGCGCCTTCGTCACCGTCGGCGCCGTGTTCCTGGCGGTGACCGGAGCCGAGGCGCTTTACGTCGACCTTGGCCATTTCGGCCGCAAGCCGATCGTCATGGCCTGGTTTGCAATCGTGTTCCCTTGCCTGCTCTTGAATTATTTCGGGCAGGGCGCGTTCGTGCTCTCGCATGGCGGCAAGCCCACCAACCCGTTCTTCCAGATGCTGCCGGAATGGGCGCTGGTGCCGATGGTCGGCCTCGCGACCGCGGCAACGGTCATTGCCAGCCAGGCCGTCATCTCCGGCGCCTTCTCGCTGACAAGACAGGCGGTGCAGCTCAATCTTCTGCCCCGCATCGAGGTGCAGCACACCTCCGAGATGCAGAGCGGCCAGATTTACATGCCGAGGGTCAACCTGCTGGTCGCGCTCGGCGTGATGCTTCTGGTCGTCGGCTTCGGCAGCTCGAGCGCGCTTGCCTCCGCCTACGGCATTTCGGTGACCGGCGAGATGCTGATGACGACGGTGCTACTGTTCGTCGTCATGCGCTGGCTCTGGAAATGGCAGCTGGCGCTGGCATTGGCGCTCGCGATGCTGTTCGGCGTCATCGATCTCGGCTTCTTCTCGGCCAATGTCGTCAAGATCGTCGAAGGCGGCTGGGTGTCGATCACGGTCGCCTCGATTATGGGGCTGATCATGTGGACCTGGATCCGCGGCAGTCGCTACCTGTTCGATAAGACGCGCCGCAACGAGATCCCACTCGATTTCCTGGCGGCGAATCTTCTGAAGAAAAAACCGCAGCTGGTGTCGGGTACCGCCGTGTTCCTGACCAGCGATCCGTTGAGCGCGCCGACGGCGCTGATGCACAGCCTGAAGCACTACAAGGTGCTGCACGAGAAGAACGTCATCCTGTCAGTGGTGACGGCGCCGCAGCCGGTGGTGCCGGACAGCGAGCGCGTCAAGCTGGAGACGGTCAATGAGCTGTTCATGCGCGTGACGCTGACCTTCGGCTACATGGAGCAGCCCAACATCCCGCGCGCCCTGGCCATCTGCCGCAAGCAGGGCTGGAAGTTCGACATCATGACGACATCCTTCTTCCTGTCGCGGCGCTCGCTGAAGGCCTCGCCCAATTCCGGCATGCCGGTCTGGCAGGACCGGCTGTTCATCAGCCTGGCGCGAACGGCGGCCGACGCGACGGAGTATTTCCAGATCCCCACCGGACGCGTGGTGGAGATCGGCACGCAGGTCGCGATCTGACGATCTCCATCCGACGCAGAGGTCCGGCCGTTCCGTAAACGGAAAGCCGTGCGTGGGCGGCATGGGAGCCCTCACGTCAGGGCACTTGATATTGCACTGCAGCAAGCGTAGAGCACCGCGCGTTTTATCGGAGTGTCGTCCATGGCCCTTGCCAATGGTGGTGCAGACGCAGAATCCGCCGACCAATCGGGCTATGCGGAAATCGAGCAGCACAGCACCAAGGTGCTGATGCTGGGAGCGCTCGGCGTCGTCTATGGCGATATCGGCACCAGCCCGATCTACGCGTTTCGCGAAGCGCTGCATGCTTCCTCGGGCGGCGACGTCGCCAATCGCGCCGACATTCTGGGCGTGCTGTCGCTGATCATCTGGTCGCTCACCATAACGGTCACCGTCAAATACATCATGTTCGTGCTGCGCGCCGACAACCGCGGCGAGGGCGGCGTGCTGTCCTTGATGGCGCTGGCGCGCGGGACTTTCCCGACGCGCTCGGCGATCGTGCTCGGCATCGGCATCGTGGGAGCATCGCTGTTCTTCGGCGACGCGGTCATCACGCCCGCCATCTCCGTACTGTCGGCGGTCGAAGGCATGAACGTCGTCACACCTGCCTTCCAGCCCTATGTCGTGCCATTGACGCTTTTGATCCTTGCGATGCTGTTTGCGGTGCAGCGCTTCGGCACCGGCGGCGTGGGCCTAGTTTTCGGCCCGGTGACGGCAATCTGGTTCCTCGCCATCGGCCTGTCCGGTCTCAACCACATCATCGACGATCCCGAAATCCTGTGGGCCATCAGCCCGCATTACATCGTGGCCTTCTTCATCAATTCGCCTGACGTGTCCTTCGTCACTGTCGGCGCGGTGTTCCTAGCTGTCACCGGCGCCGAGGCGCTTTACGCCGACCTCGGCCATTTCGGCCGCAAGCCGATCGTTCTGGCCTGGCTTGCAATCGTGTTTCCCTGCCTGCTTTTGAATTATGCCGGGCAAGGCGCTTATGTGCTTGCCAAGGGCGGCACGGTCGGCCATCCGTTCTTCGAGATGAACGAGGGCTGGGCGCTCATCCCGATGGTGGTGCTGGCGGCGGCGGCGACGGTCATCGCCAGCCAGGCGGTGATCTCCGGCGCTTACTCGCTGACCCGGCAGGCCGTGCAGCTCAATATGCTGCCGCGGCTCGAGATCCTGCATACGTCCGAAAAGCAGTCCGGCCAGGTTTACATGCCGCGTGTCAACATGCTGCTGGCGCTGGTGGTGATGCTGCTGGTGGTCGGCTTCGGCGAATCCAGCAAGCTCGCCTCGGCTTACGGCATCTCGGTTACCGGCAACATGCTGGTGACGACGACGCTGCTGTTCATCGTCATGACCCGCATCTGGAAGTGGAACATCTGGCCGGCGGTCGCCCTGACGGCGATGTTTGCGCTCATAGATGTCGGCTTCTTCGCCTCCAACATCGTCAAGGTGTTCGAGGGCGGCTGGGCGTCGCTGGCCGTGGCCTTTGCCATCATCCTCGGCATGTGGACCTGGGTGCGCGGCAGTCGCTACCTGTTCGACAAGACCCGCCGCAACGAGATCCCGCTCGATTTCCTGGCGGCGAATCTTCTGAAGAAAAAACCGCAGCTGGTGTCGGGCACCGCCGTGTTCCTGACCAGCGATCCGCTGAGCGCGCCGACGGCGCTGATGCACAGCCTGAAGCACTACAAGGTGCTGCACGAGAAGAACGTCATCCTGTCGGTTGTGACGGCGCCGCAACCGGTGGTGCCGGACAGCGAGCGCGTCAAGCTGGAGACGGTCAACGAGCTGTTCATGCGCGTGACGCTGACCTTCGGCTACATGGAGCAGCCCAACATCCCGCGCGCCCTGGCGATCTGCCGCAAGCAGGGCTGGAAGTTCGACATCATGACGACATCCTTCTTCCTGTCGCGGCGCTCGCTGAAGGCCTCGCCCAATTCCGGCATGCCGATCTGGCAGGACAGGCTGTTCATCGGCCTGGCCAAGACGGCTGCGGACGCGACGGAATATTTCCAGATCCCGACCGGACGCGTCGTGGAGATCGGCACGCAGGTCGCGATCTGACAGGCTGCGCCGCATCGGCCGGAGCAGTGTCGAGGGGAGACAGGCAAACGGTCGAGGTGAAGCGCAGCCGAGAGAGAAGCGCTCTCGGCTGCGCCGATTTTCAGCCGAGGAGGGCGGTCTTGTTCGCTTCGAGGAACTGCTTCAGCGTCCGCGGCTTGCGGCCCGAGAGCTTTTCGACGGCATCGGTCACCTCGCCGATGCGGCCGGCGCGGGTGTTGACATCGAATGAAACGATGATGCGGGCGAAATCCTCGGGAACGCCTGCCGCCTTGACACCCTCGGTCAGCGCCTCGTCCGGCAGTTGGATGACTTCCAGCGGCTTGCCGGTTACCTCGCTTACCAGCGCCGCAATCTCGTTTGTCGTGTAGGCGTGCGGGCCGGTCAGCGTGTAGATGTGGCTTTCCTTGGAGCCGGATGCGAGGCCGGCGGCGATGGCGGCCGCCATGTCGTCGCGCGCGCCGTGGGCGATGCGCCCGTCGGCGGCCGACGTGTACCACTTGCCCGACGAAATGGCGTGCGGCAGCGACATGAATAGGTTCTCCTGATACCAGCCGTTGCGGAAGATCGTGTAAGGGATGCCACTCGCCTTGATCGCCTGCTCGGTGCCGTAGTGGTCGCCGGCAAACAGCACCGGCGAGCCTGGCTCGGGATTGGGCATCGACGTGTAAAGCAGGTGTGAAACACCCACAGCCTTGGCTGCTGCCACTGCCGTCTCATGCTGCGTCAGGCGCCGGCCCGTCTTGAGGTCGAGGTCGTTGGTCGAGATGATTAGCACGCGGTCGGCGCCCTTAAATGCCTTCTCCAGCGAGGTCCTGTCGTTGAAGTCGGCAACCCTGACGGCGATGCCGCGCGCCGCCAGATCGGCGAGGTTTTCGGGGTAGCGGCGATGATGCTCGAGGGCGCAATTTTCTGTGCGTCCAGCAAGTGATTGATGACGGCGCGGCCAAGCTGGCCGGAGGCGCCGGTGACGAGGAGGGTTTCGGTCATGGGAGGGTCCCTGAAAATTGCGTCGTGGGCGGATCAATTGGCAGTCTCAAAAAGAGACCAGCACTAAAATAGGAATTGACTGAAAGCCGTAAAGAAGGCAGTTTTTCGGGAGGTAGGCACGGCGAGGGAACCAGCCCAGCCGGCCGAATTTCGATCAGCGGATGTCGCGATGGACAGCAAGATCTTCAATCTCAAGGCCAAGCTCGAGGTCTATAAGGCCATGACCGGCGGCGGCAATTTCGCCGACTGTCCGGTCCGCGACGTCATCCAGGGCATCAGCGGCAAATGGAGCTCGCTCCTGGTGATGGCGCTGGCCGAAAAGCCCTATCGTTTCGGTGAGCTGCGCCGTCTGGTTCCCGACATCTCTCAGCGCATGCTGACGCAGACGCTCTACGAGCTGCAACGCGACGGCTATGTGCATCGCGAAGTTTTCCCGACCAAGCCGCCAAGCGTCGAATACAGCCTTACCGATCTTGGGCGCTCGATGTTCCTGCCCCTGCAACAGCTCATTCAATGGGCCGAGCTCCACCATGACGCGGTGCGCGACGCGCGCGCCGCCTTCGACGCCGCTCAAGGCTGATATCTCGATAAGCGTCAAAGCGCCCGCTTGATCCGGCGCATTCCACGCGGGATTGTCCCCGCCGTTCGGGTTGGGGACAATGGGCAAATCTTACGAGATCGCGATTGCCGGCGCTGGTCCGGCCGGGCTGGCGGCAGCGCTTTACCTCAAGCGAGCCGGGCACAAGGTCACCGTTTTCGAGCGCTTCGACGCACCGAAGCCGGTCGGTTCCGGCCTCATCCTGCAACCGACCGGGCTGACCGTGCTCGCCGATCTCGGCCTGCTGGACGACATCCTTTCGCTTGGCAGCCGCATCGAACGGCTGCACGGCACCGATGCGCAGACCGGACGCACGGTGCTCGAGGTCCGCTACGACGCGCGGCGCGGCCGCCGCTTCGGCCTCGCGGTCCACCGCGCGGCGCTGTTCGGCGTGCTCCACCGCGCCGCCTTGCGCGAAACGATCGCCATCGAAACCGATGTCGACGTCGAGACGCCGGAGACAGCCGAGCGCGCGACGCTGGTCTGCGCCAACGGCAGGCGGCTCGGACCGTTCGACCTGATCGTCGATGCCAGCGGGGCGCGCTCGAAATTGCGGCACTATCTCGGCGATGCCGCGATGCCGCGACCGCTCGCCTATGGCGCATTCTGGGCGTCGCTCGGTTGGCGGGATGGTTTTGACAAAAGCGCGCTGCTGCAGCGCTACGACAAGGCAAGCATCATGGTCGGCGTGCTGCCGATCGGCCGGCCGGAGCCCGGCGCGCAAGACATGGCGGCTTTCTTCTGGAGCCTCAAGCCGATCGACGCCGAACGCGTGAAGGCCGAGGGGCTCGAAGCATGGAAGGCGAGGGTGGTGTCGGTCTGGCCGGAGTGCGAGGCTTTCACCGGCCAGATCGACAGTTTCGAGCAGCTCTCGCTCGCGCGCTACGGCCATCATACGATGAAACTACCGGCCGGCCGGCGGCTTGCCGTCATCGGCGACGCCGCGCATTCGACCAGCCCGCAGCTGGGGCAGGGCGCGAACATGGCGCTGCTCGACGCGGCCGCGCTCAGCCATGCACTGGCGCGGACGAACAGCATCGATGAAGCGTTGGAGACTTATGCGAGCACACGCCGTTGGCACGTGCGCGTCTTCCAGGCGCTGTCGTTGTCGCTGACACCGTTCTATCAATCGGACTCCGCGGCCTTGCCCTTCGTCCGCGACCGTATGGTGGCGGGACTGGCGCGAATTCCGCCGGGGCCGCAATTCCTCGCCGCCATGGTCGCGGGAACCGTGATCGATCCGTTCAGGCGGATCGGGCTTGCGGAGTGTCAATGGCCTGCCGCCGGATGATCCCGGACAGGTAAGATCCCCTTGCCCGCAGGAAGGAATGCAGCCGCCGCGGATAGTCCGCGCCGACCGCCTCCTCGACCGATTGCCGCCTGTTCAAGGCCGTGCGCCATGCCTGGACGAGCGGCTTGCCGTCGAGAATGCCGAAATCGCCGATGCAGTCGAAGGTGTCGAAATAGCGGAAGATCGGCCCGTAGACGGCATCGACCAGCGAGAAGCGCTCGCCGGCGAACCATGAGCCGCTCTGCCTTGCCGACAGTTCCGCCTCCAAACGCGCGAACATCTCGGACAAGCCTCTAATTTCATTGAGGAAAGCGGCTTCGTCGGTAGCCGAATAGAAGCGGCCGATGGCGTTGAGGATGGCCGAGCCGAATTCGATCCATGCGCGATGCCTAGCTCGCGTAAGCGGGTCCGCCGGGTGCAAGGGATTGGCCTCGGTCTCCTCCAGGAATTCCAGGATGACGGCGGATTCGAAGATCACCTCCTCCGAAGCGTCGTGCCGGACGCGGAGCAGCGGTACCTTGCCGAGCGGCGAGACGGCTTTGAACCATTCCGGCTTGTCAGAAAGGTCGACATAGACCCGCCCGAACGCCACGCCTTTCTCGGCGAGCGCGATCGCTGCGCGCTGGACGTAGGGGCAGAGGTGATGGCTGACGAGGGTGAGGCTCGCGGTCATCTCACTCTCCCCAGACATAGTTCAGGGCGCCATCTTCGACGCGTGTCGACAGGAACATCAGGCGGGATCCCTTCGGTGCCGGTCCTTCGAGACGCTCGCCATTATCCATGTCGAATTTCGCGCCATGCCATTGGCAGACGAAAGCACCGTCCTTGCAGTCCAGCGGTCCGCCGAAATGCAGGCAGGCATTGGCCGCCGCGCGGATGCGCCCGCCGCTGCGCCAGACATGGACCTCGCGGCCAAAGAAGGGCGCGATCAGGCTGCCGGTCTGGGGGACATCGGCGATCTTGCAAATTTCATGTTTCATCGGAGAACTCCCTATCGATGCAATTGCATCTATATGGATGCAAATGCATCGATCGTCAAGCTTGATGCAACTGCATCTATCCACTAGGCTGCGCCGATGACGAAGAAATTCCCGTCGCCCGAAGCCATCGCCGCCTGGGCACGCCTCGTGCGTGTCTCGCGCCAGCTGGTCGAGAGGACCGAGGACGCGCTGAAGGCAAACGGCCTGCCGCCGCTGGCCTGGTATGACGTGCTCCACGAGCTCGCCGAAGCGGGCGAGGGCGGGCTCCGGCCGTTTGAACTGATCGATCGCGTGTTGTTGGCGCAGTACAGCGTCTCAAGGCTGTTGGCCCGGCTGGAAGTCGATGGATTGGTCGAAAAGCTGCCCGTCTCCGACGACGGCCGCGGGCAGACTGTTCGCATCACGGCAAGCGGCCGGGAGATGCGCCGCCGCGTCTGGGCGGTCTATGGCGCTTCGATAGCGGAACTGATGGGTGACAGGCTTTCGGCCGAAGAACTCAAAACGCTGGCGGCTCTGCTCGGGCGACTGCGGCATCCGCCGGCCAGCGATTAATTCCCCGGCACGGGGATTTTGACCGGTCGGCTCTGTTTGCATTGCAGATAGCGTACCTTGGAGAGTGGCCGAAACGCCGATCGACAGATCTTCCGCGCCTGCCGTCGTGATTTTCGTCGCTGCCTCTTGCATCGAAAACCGGAATGCGCAATAAGCCGAACCGTAACGTACGGTACGCCTCTGGGCGACCGGAAGGGCGGAAAAGATCGTGCTGCAGGCAGGCGCCGATATCGATACAAGCGAAACGCTGACGGAACGCCAACAGGCCGTTCTGGACGCGGCGCTCCGCCTGCTGGTCGAGGAGGGGGACAACCTCACCATGACCGCGGTGGCGCGGCGGGCCAGTTGTTCCAAGGAAACGCTTTACAAATGGTTCGGCGACCGCGACGGGCTGCTGACGGCGACGGTGCAGTGGCAGGCCTCGAAGGTGCGTGTGACACCGGTCGATCGCAAGGGGCTCGACCTCGCGTCGCTGACGACAAGCCTCGAACGCTTCGCCTCCGACTGGCTCAAGGTCATCTCCAGCGATACGTCGATCGCCCTCAACCGCGTGGCGGTCGGCCATGCCGGGTCCGGTAAGGATGACCTCGGCGCAATCGTGCTGCAGAATGGCCGCTTCGCGCTTGCCAGGCGACTGAAGCCGGTGCTTGAAGCCGGCCGGCAGGCCGGACTGCTCGATTTCGAGGACGCCGAGACGGCGTTCCGGACCTTTTTCGGCCTGGTCGGTCGCGACGTGCAGATCCGTCTGCTGCTCGGCGACCGGGTGGAATTGACTGAGGCGACGATCGGCGGCGATGCCCACCGCGCGACGCAACAGTTTCTCGCTCTCTTCGGGGCAAAAACCGGGCCACTGGCCCTCTGATCTTCAAAAGGGAAGGAAGACCAAAATGCGTGTCTATTACGATCGTGATGCCGACCTCAATCTCATCAAGGGCAAGAAGGTCGCCATCATCGGCTATGGCAGCCAGGGCCGGGCGCATGCGCTGAACCTGAAGGATTCCGGGGTGAAGGAGATCGCCATCGGCCTGAAAGCTGGCTCCGCCACCGCCAAGAAGGTCGAGGCCGACGGGCTCAAGGTGATGAGCGTGGCGGATGCCGCCAGATGGGCCGACCTGATGATGATGGCGACGCCCGACGAATTGCAGGCCGACATCTACAAGAACGAGATCGCGCCGAACATCCGCGACGGTGCCGCGATCGCCTTCGCGCATGGCCTCAACGTGCATTTCGGCCTGATCGAGCCGAAGGCCTCGGTCGACGTCGTCATGATCGCGCCGAAGGGCCCGGGCCACACGGTGCGCGGCGAATATCAGAAGGGCGGCGGCGTGCCGTGCCTGGTCGCCGTCAACCAGGACGCTTCGGGCAACGCGCTCGACCTCGCGCTTTCCTATGCCTGCGGCGTCGGCGGCGGCCGCTCCGGCATCATCGAGACCAATTTCCGCGAGGAATGCGAGACCGATCTCTTCGGCGAGCAGGTCGTGCTGTGCGGCGGTCTGGTCGAGCTGATCCGCGCCGGTTTCGAGACGCTGGTGGAGGCCGGTTACGCCCCGGAAATGGCCTATTTCGAGTGCCTGCACGAGGTGAAGCTGATCGTCGACCTGATCTATGAAGGCGGCATCGCCAACATGAACTACTCGATCTCGAACACCGCCGAATGGGGCGAATATGTCTCCGGTCCGCGCATCATCACCGCCGAGACCAAGGCGGAGATGAAGCGCATCCTGAAGGACATCCAGACCGGCAAGTTCACTTCGGAATGGATGCAGGAATACCGGGCCGGCCTGTCGCGCTTCAAGGGCATCCGCCGCATGAATGACGGCCACCAGATCGAAGAGGTTGGCGCCAAGCTGCGCGCCATGATGCCGTGGATCGCCAAGAACAAGCTGGTCGACAAAGCCAAGAACTGAGGCGATCCACGTCTTGTGCCTGCGCGTCCTCGGGCTTGCCCTGCGGTCGCGCGGGTGATCGGCAAGAACAAGCTGGTCGACAAGGTAAAAGCTAAGGCGAAGTTTGTGTCAAATATCAAAGCCGGCGGAGCAATCCGCCGGCTTTGTTTTGCCAGCCAGGCCGGTCGATGGGGTTCACCCGTAGTGCCAGTGCGGCTTGGGCTCGGTGCCGGTGAACTCGACGCCGATGCGATCCTCGCGGCGCCAACGCACCACCGCCTTGTAGCCGATGCCGTCGACCGGCACATAAAGCAGGAATTCGTCCGGCACGCGCGCGTCGATCGGCACTTTCAGCTCCGCGCCGTTCGAATGCATGTTGCGCACGGTGCATCTCACTTCGGAATTGTTGATGCCGGTCAGGATCGCAGCGCCCTTCAGCACGCGTTGCCTGTGTTGGTTCCTGTGTTCGTTTTCGGCCATGGCGAGCACGTCTCGCACTCCGTCGCGCAAATCGTCTACTGGGTGATATCTGCGTGGATGAATAGCCGCCGCTGATGAATTTTGGGTTATATCGGCCGATGGCGAGCGCAGGTCGCGCCAAAATAAAACGGCGCCCGCGATAGGCGCCGTTTCATCCTTGCTGTCGAGGAGCTCAGATATAGGGCGAGATGCACTGCCGGCGCGGGCCGTAGTTGGGCTGGAAAGTATTGTCCCAGGCGCGATACGACCGGTAGCGGTCATAGCACCAGCGGACATGCGCGCTGGACAGCCGCTCGGTCCGGTAGATGCGCCGCGGCTGGACGTAGCGCGGATAGGGATCGTAGTAGTACGGATCGTAGTAGTTATCGTAGGCGAGGCTACCCAAGCCAAGGCCGAGGCCTAGCCCAAGGAGCGCCGCGTCGCCGCCACGGAAGTGCCGGTGGTGGTGCCGCCGCCAGCGCCAGTCGCCGCCGCCGTCCCATCGGCCGCCGTCCCAGTGGCGCGAGAAGCGACGGTCGCCGCCACGCCATCTGAAGTCGCCGCCGCGGTTACGCCAACGCCAGTCCTGGAAGCTGCCGTTGTTGTTGCCGCCGGCCCAGCCCTCGCGCACAGGAATGATGTTCGGCGCAGCGGCATTCGTTGCGACGCTGAGATCGGGCTGCAGGATCGGTCCGGCGACCGACGGTGCGGTGACGCCGGTAACGAGGCCCAGGACCAGAAGCCCGGATCTCAGGGAAGAAAAAAGCGGTTTCATTTCACTCTCCAAGGAGTAAAGGCCCCACGCCCAGAGCACCCCGGGGAAAGGCCTATTGTTGGAACTTGTCGTCTGAACGGGGGATGAACGGAAAGGTTCCATCAACCATGGCGAGCATTGCCTGGCTCTTGTTTTCGCCTGCGCTTGCGGGCAAAGGTCACGGCCATGTCGCTGCGCCTCGCCACCTTCAATGTCGAGAACCTGATGAGCAGGTTCGATTTTTCGGGCTATCGCAACCAGCTCAATGAAGACCGCACGCTGGCCCTGTTCGACATCCAGAGCGAGGCCGAATACCGCATCCTCGAACAGGCCCGCACGATCGCCCAATCCGACGACACCCGCCAGTTGACGGCGCTCGCCATCGCGGCCACCCGCGCCGACATCATCTGCATGCAGGAGGTCGACAACATCGAGGCGCTGAAGGCCTTCGAATATGGCTATCTGTTCAAGATGGTCGGGCAGGGCTACCGGCAGAAATACACCACCGCCGGCAACGACACGCGCGGCATCGATGTCGCCGTGATGATGCGCAACGAGACCGCGCAAGGGCAGCCGATCGAATTCGTGCGCATGACCAGCCACGCCTATGTCACCTTCGAGGAGTTCGGGCTGTTCACGCCGGAACTCGCCGCGCTCGGCTATCTCGCCACCGAGCGTATCTTTCGCCGCGATTGCCTGGAGATCGACCTGAGGGTCGGCGGCGCGCCGCTGACGCTCTATCTCGTCCATTTCAAATCGATGGGGCCGCCACGCAACGGGCTGGACGGCCGCCAGGCGTCGATGCCGCTGCGCATCGCCGAGGCGCAAGCGGTGCGCCGCATCATCGAGGAGCGTTTCGGCAAGGATCACGCCGCCGGCAAGCGCTGGGCGATCTGCGGCGACCTCAACGACTACCGGCAGCGCGTGAAGATCGAGGGCGACGCCATCGACGGCTACCGTTTCGAGGTCGTCGACGAAGCCAGGTCCTCAGTCGATGTGCTCACCGCCGGCGGCTTTTGCGAGAATGTCGTCGAGCGGCGGCCGGAGATGGACCGCTGGAGCTTCTACCACACGCGCGGCCCGGAGGAGCGGCATCTCTGCCAGCTCGATTACCTCCTGCTGTCGAAGGCCCTGGCCGCGAAGAACGCCACCGCCGTTCCCGACATCATCCGCAACGGCCAGCCCTGGCGCACCATCTTCCCGCCGGGACAGGAGGTGGAGCGGTTTCCACGCGCCGGCTGGGACAGGCCAAAGGCCTCCGACCACTGCCCGGTGGTGATCGCACTGGACATGGCGTGACCCTCTTGAGCTTCGATCTGCCACGCAACGTCATCCTGCCGGTCGATGCGGTCGACGTCCGCCTCGATCCCAGCCCGCATCCCTTCGCGTTGAGCAACGCGGCGGCGATCGCCGAGAATTGGCGGGAGGAGATTGCCGCCAATCCGGCGCTGTTCGACGGCACCGTGGTGCTGCTTTCCGGGCTTGCCTACCGGGACGGCCGCCTCGTCGGCCGCTGCCACGCGGTCAACTATTCGACCTTCATGCTGTGGCGCAAGCGGCGCGAGAATTCCGGCGCCGAGCACGCCTATGCGCATGCCATGCTGGTCGCCGGCGATAATGCGCTGGTGGCGATCCGCATGGGATCGCATACGGTCAATGCCGGCCGCGTCTACTTCGCCGCCGGTTCGTTCGAGCCGATCGATTTTCGCGATGGGCTCGTCGATGTCGACTTCAACATGATCCGCGAGGTGAGGGAGGAGACCGGGCTCGATCTTTCGACGGCCGAACGCGGACCGCGTTATCATGCGCTATCGACGGCGAGCGGCACGGTCATCTTCCGCCGCTACCGCGTGGCCGAAACGGCCGACGAGCTGGCGCGGCGCATCAGCGCCTTTGTCGCAGCCGAGGCGGAGCCGGAGATCGAAGGTCCGGTGATCATCCGCAATGCCGGCGATCTGCCCGATGGCTTGATGCCCCACATGAAGCCGCTGATCGCGTGGCATTTCGGCGGCGATTAGCAGCACCCACGCCGCTCCGTCAGCGCTATGTCACCTCAAGATCGGGCAACAGGCGCAGAACGTTGCCTCTGGCTATTCATGCCGCAGCGCGTCGATCGGGTCGAGGCGGGCGCCGCGCAGTGCCGGGAAAAAGCCGAACACCATGCCGATCAGCGCCGAGAAGCCGACCGCGAGCAGGATGACGGCGGGGCTTGGCGCGAAGGGTATCGTCAGCGCCACCGAGGCGGCGCCGGCCAGCGACAGCCCGATCAGGATGCCGATGATGCCGCCGAGCAGCGACAGCACCGTCGCCTCGACCAGGAACTGGATGAGGATGTGTTTTTCATGCGCGCCGATCGCCAGCCTGATGCCGATCTCGCGTGTGCGCTCGGTGACCGAGACCAGCATGATGTTCATGATGCCGATGCCGCCGACCAGCAGGCTGACGCCGGCGACGGCGCCCAGCATGCCGGTCATGGTGGTGGTGGCGCTGGTCATCGCATCGGCGATCTGGGTCATGTCGCGGATGGCGAAGTCGGGATCGCGGTCCGGCGTGATGCGGCGCGTGTCGCGCAAAATGTCCTCGACGCGCGGCTGCAGCTCGCTGGTGGGCGTACGGTCGTCGGCGGCGATATAGATGTTGTCGATGTCGCGGTTGCCGGCGATGCGCCGCTGATAGGCGTGCAGCGGCATCAGCACGACGTTGTCCTGGTCCTGGCCGAAGCCGGTATAGCCCTTGGGCTCGAGCAGGCCGATGATATTGCACGAGGTGCGGTTGACGCGGATGATCTCGCCCTCCGGATCGCCGGCGCCGAAGAACTGCTGGCGGACGGTTTCGCCGATCAGGCAGACGCCCGCGCCGGCCCGCGTTTCGGAATCGCTGAACGGTCTCCCGGAGACCAGCTTCCAGTCGCGGGCGTCGAGATAGGCGCTGTCGGTGCCGGTGACGCCCGAAGTCAGGCTTTCGGTGCCGAAGATGACGCGGACCTGCTTTTGCGAGGCCGGCGAAATGGCGCGGGCGCCGCTCAGATGCGCGACGAGCGCGGCGACATCCTTCTCGGCCAGCGGCCGCACCGCCTGGTCGAGGCCTCCCGGTCCGCCCGGCCCCGCGGGCCGGCCGGCGCGAACGACGAGCAGGTTGCTGCCGAGCTTCGAGATGTCGGCCTTGACCTTCTCCGTCGTGCCGGAGCCGATGGTGAGCATGGCGATGACGGCCGCGACGCCGATGACGATGCCAAGCAGCGTCAGGAACGAGCGCAACACATTGCGGCGGATCGAGCGCAGCGAGAGGCGGACGGTCTCCCAGATCATGCCGCTGCCTCCGTTTTCAGGGTATCGGAGGCGACATGGCCATCGAGGAAACGGATGGTGCGGCCGGCATAGGCCGCGACATCGGCCTCATGCGTCACCATGACGATGGAGAGGCCGAGCTCGGCGTTAAGCCTGGTCAGCAGCTCCATGATCTCATGTGTGCGCGCCGTGTCGAGATTGCCGGTCGGCTCGTCGGCAACCAGCAGCGTCGGCCTGGTGACGATGGCGCGGGCGATCGCCACGCGCTGCTGCTGGCCGCCCGAAAGATCGGCCGGAGTGTGATGCTCGCGCCCGACAAGTCCGACCTGGGCCAGCGCCTGCATGGCGAGATCGCGGCGCTCGCGCGCGGCGACGCCGCGATAGATCAGCGGCAGCTCGACATTTTCCGCGGCGGTGGTGCGCGGCAACAGGTTGTAGCCCTGGAAGATGAAGCCGACATAGAGGTTACGCAAGAGCGCGCGCCGGTTGCGATCGAGGCGGCCCGCATCGACGCCCATGAAGGAATAGGTCCCGGCCGTCGGCGTATCGAGGCAGCCGATGATGTTCATCGCCGTCGACTTGCCTGAGCCGGAAGGGCCCATGATGGCGACGAATTCACTTCTGCGGATGGCGAGATCGACGCCGGCCAGCGCATGCACGCGGGCCTCGCCCTCGCCATAGCTTTTCCAGACCTTGTCGAAGGTGATGAGCAGGGGGGCCGACATGCCGTCAGCTCCGCTGCTGCGCGCCGGTGATCACAGCGGCGCCCGCGTCGAGGCCGGACGTGATCTCGGTCAACTCGCCGTCGGTCGAGCCGATCTTGACGTTGACGGGATGGGGCCGGCCGTTCTCCAGCACATAAAGCGTGCGCGAGCCGTCGGTCGGCGCCTTCGTCGCCTCGCGCTGCCGGTTGGGGCGGCCCATGCGCCCGGTGAAGAGGTCGCTGAAGCTCCAGCCGCGCGCCTGCTGCTGCATCGGGCGATAGCGGAAGGCAGTGGAGGGGACGGTCAGCACCCCCTTGGCCTGTCTTGTGACGACCGATACCGTCGCCGTCATGCCGGGCCGCAAAAGAAGCTCGCTATTGTCGACTTCGAGGCGCGCATTGTAGGTGACGACGCCATCCGTGGTCACCGAGGCGTAGGAGATGTCGCGGATCTCGGCGTCGAAGGGGCGGTCCGGGAAAGCGTCGACGGTGAAGCGCGCATGCTGGCCGGGCTTGACCGCGCCGATATCGGCCTCGTCGACCGCGGCCTGCAATTCCATGTTGCGAAGGTCGGCGGCGATGACGAAGAGCACCGGCGCCTGCAGCGAGGACGCGACCGTCTGGCCGGGATCGACCGAGCGCGTCAGCACGATGCCGTCGATCGGCGCGTAGATGGTGCTCTTGGCGAGATCGGTCTGCTGCGCCTTGAGGTCGGCCTGGGCGATGGCGAGATTGGCCTCGGCGCTGTCGAGCGCCGCCTTCGAGCGGTCGCGCGTCGCGGTCGCTGCCTCAAGCGACTGGTCCGTCGCCATGCCGCGCTTGGTCAGCGCGCTGGCGCGCACAACCGCGTTCTCGTTTTCCTGCAAGGTGACCTTGGCGTCCTCGACGCTGGCTGCAGCCGCCTTGGCGGAGGCGGTGGCGCGCTCGATCTGGACCTCCAGCTTGGCGGTGTCGAGCGTCGCCAGCACGTCGCCCTTCCTGACCTGCTGGTTTTCACTGACCGCGACCGAGCGGACGATGCCGGAAAGCTCGCTGGAGATATCGACCTGGGTCAGCGGCTGCAGCGTGCCGGTGGCGGAGACCTCGACGGTGAGGTCGGCGATCGCCGCGGGCACGGTGGTGTATTCGATCCTGGGTGGCGCCGCGGCATACCATCGATAGAGGACGATGCCGGCCGCGACGATCGCTACCGCCAGCAGGGCATAGAACCAGAAGCGGCGACGCTTGCGGCTTACGCCCTTGCGGTCGAGCCCGAGCGCTGCCTCTATGGAAGTACCGGATTCCGCCTTTGGCGGATTGACAATCTGATCCACCCCGGACCCCTATGCTGAAAATCGATGTCCCTATCCGTGCACAGATCAGGCCTTAAGGTTCGAATTTCAAATTAAATTTCCCTCATGTTGGGATGAGGCAGAAATTCGGGACGAGGCGAAAGGTTTACTCCATGGCGCGCAACTACTTGCTTTACGATGTGTTTACCACCGAAAGGCTGGCTGGAAATCCGCTGGCGGTGGTGCTGGACTGCGACGGGCTCGACACTGCCGCCATGCAGTCGATCGCCCGCGAATTCAATCTGTCCGAGACGGTGTTCGTGCTGCCTGCGGACAATCCGAAGCATCGTAACCGGGTCCGCATCTTCACACCCGACTATGAAATGCCGTTCGCCGGGCATCCGACGGTCGGCTCGGCGATCGCGCTGGCGGAACTCGCCGGCGAGGCCGCCGGCATCTTCGTGCTGGAGGAGAATATCGGACCGGTGCGTTGCGCGGTGAGCAAGCATGACGGCTCGACTTTCGCCGAGTTCGACCTGGCGAAACTGCCGGAACCGTTGGAGCTGAAGGCCGATCCGGAGGCGATTGGCGCGGCGCTCGGCCTTGCCCCGCACGAGATCGGCTTCGAGAATCACCGCGTCGCCTTCTGGTCGGCCGGCGTGCCTTATGTGACGATTCCGGTTGCCGGGTTGGAGGAAGCGGCCAAGATCAGGCTCGACAACCAGGCATGGTCGGAATTGGCGCCGCGCAAGAGCGAATGGGCCTTCGCCAGCCCGTATGTCTATTGCCGCGAGACGGTGCATCACGACAGCGCCTTCCATGTGCGCATGATCGTGCCCGGCACCCCGTCCTATGAAGATCCGGCGACCGGTTCGGCCGCGGCCGCTTTCGCCGGCGCCATCATGCATTTCGACGCCCCAACCGACGGCATCTCGCAGCTCTGGATCGAGCAGGGGCTGGAAATGGGCCGGCCGTCGCGAATCCGTCTCGAGCTCAATGTCGATGGCGGAAAACTGGCCTCCGCGCGCATCGGTGGCCATGCGATCAAGGTGGCGGAAGGCAGGCTGTTTGTGTGATGTCTGCGGCAATTCGGCGATTTGTCGGGAAATGATCCGGCAGGGCTAGACATCCCCGAAAGCGGCGGCTATATGCGCCGCGACGCTGAGTTTTCCGGCGGTGTGGGTGTGTAGCTCAGTTGGTAGAGCAGCTGACTCTTAATCAGCGGGTCCACAGTTCGATCCTGTGCACACCCACCATCTAGTCTCTGGTTTTTCCCAGTATTTTTTTGGCCTGCGGAGAAGAACTTCGTCTTCCCGCCTGGCGGCCGGTGCCGGAGTACGGGCCTGATTTGCTTCGACCGGTCCCGTGGTCACGGCAGCCCGTGCGGAATCGCCGGCGAAGGCAGGATCAAGTTCGAGCCGGAGAGGGGAAGGGCACCGCTACCGCACATTGGAGTATGGACGCCTCCGCTCATGCGCAATATGGATGGGGCGTGGCCTGTCGTTGCGCTCACATTTCGCTGCGTCGCGAAGGCAGAAGACGAGACGTTCGTTCAATGATGCCGCGCCGGGCGAGTTGGCCTTTTGTTGATGCCGCCCTGCAAAAGCGTCGATTTCAGGGGAACTGGTCATGACCGACGACAAGCCGGCCGCAGACGTCACCAAGGATTGGCAAGCAACGCAGGGCCAAAAATCAGCCGCCACCCGCCTCCGACTTTTTGCCGCGCTCTCGTGGATCGTCGCCATCGGTGGCGAAATTGCCGGGATCGTTTTGTTCTACAAGCACAAGTTCGACCAGGGCAACCTGCCGCTGCTGATCGGCCTTCTGGTCGGGATCGCGGTTTTCGCCATCGCCGGCAACTTGCTGTGGAAGGCCGCCAACCGGCACGATCCGGCCCGCGCATCCGACACGGCCAGATTCTTCTTCCAGAACCAGCTCGGCGCGATCATCACGCTGATCGCCTTCCTCCCGCTGGTTTTCCTCATCCTCACCGACAAGAACATGGATCCGCAGACCAAGAAGGTTGCGGGCGGCGTCGGTGCTGTGCTGGCGGTGCTCGCAACGATCACGGGTGTCAGCTTCAAGCCCCCGTCAGTCGAGCAGTATACCCAGGACATGAACACCTGCGCGGCCCAGATCAGGGCCGGGCAGCCGACCACGGCCTGTTCGCCCGAGGTCGCCGCCCAGGCTCAACAGATCGCCACCGATACCGCAGCGGTGACGGCGGCGACGAAGGATGCGAGCCACCCTGCCGGTCAGGATGTCGTGTACTGGATCGCGCCGGAAAATGGAGCCGCGAAGTCGTCGGAGCCGCATGTCTTCCATCTCTGCGCAGCCGTCAGCCCGTTGAAGGATAAGACCGTCAACAGCGGCTCCGTGACGGAAGCCTATGCGCAGAACGCCGTCCGCATCACCAAGCAGATCGAGATGGAACAGAAGCAATGCGGGTTCACTGCCTCATCGCAATGAACCTACCCGCGCGGTCGCCGGCATCGCCGCGCGGTATTGATCGTCGATCCTTCGAGACTGACCGGGGCGTTTTGCCGTTTCACGGAAAGACCGAAACGCCCTATGTGTTCACCGGTCGTTCGGGTCGTCGTCTATTTCTCCGAAACTCCGGCCTCGGCGAAGCTCGCCATCCTGGCATGGCATTCCAGCGCCGAGCGCACGATGTTGACGGCAAGGCAGGCGCCGGAGCCTTCGCCGAGCCGCATGCCGAGGTCGAGCAGCGGCGGCAGGCCGAGGGCTTCGAGCAGGCGGCGGTGGCCGGCTTCGGCCGAGACATGGGCGGCGACGGTGTGGGCCAGCCCGGTCGGGTGCAGTCTCGCAAGCGGCGCTGCGGCGGCGGTGCAGACGAAGCCGTCGAGCAGCACCGGCACGTTGTTCTTGCGCGCGGCGAGCGTGGCGCCCAGGATGGCCGCCAGTTCCCGTCCGCCAAGGGCAGCAGCGATCTTCAGCGGGTCCGAGAGCGAATCGGCATGGCGCTTGAGGCCCGCCTCGATGGCCACGACCTTGCGCTTCATGCCGGCATCATCGACGCCGGTGCCGCGCCCGGTCCATTTTTCGGCGCCGCCGCCGAAGAGGGCCGTCGAGATCGCGGCCGCCGGCGTGGTGTTGCCGATGCCCATCTCGCCGAAGCAGACAAGGTCGAGGTCCTTGGTCACGGCATCGTAGCCGGCCGAGACGGCGGCGAGGAACGCCTGCTCGTCCATTGCCGGCGCTATCGTGAAATCGCCGGTCGGATGATCGAGATCGAGAGGGATGACGTCGAGCTTGGCGCCGGCAATGCGGGCCAGTTGGTTGATGGCGGCACCCCCGCCGGCGAAGTTCGCCACCATCTGCACCGTAACCTCGGAGGGATAGGCCGAGACGCCCTGCGCGGTGACGCCGTGATTGCCGGCGAAGACGAAGACTTTGACCGCATCGAGCTTCGGCATGTCGCGGCCCTGCCAGCGGCCGAGCCAGGCGGCGATCGTTTCCAGCCGGCCGAGGCTGCCTGGCGGCTTGGTCAGCGTGTCCTGGCGTTTTGCGACGGCAGCGGCGGCGGTGTCGCTGCCGGCTGGAAGATCGAGGCAGGCGGCGCGAAGGTCTTCGAGCGATTTGAACGCGGCTGATTGGGGGGACATGGGGGCAAGGTCTCCGAAAGAGAATCAGGAAAGGCAAACGGAAGCGGCGAGAAGAATCGCGATCTCGCCAAGCTGCTGCAGCGCGCCGATCGTGTCGCCGGTCTGGCCGCCGATCTGGCTGAGGCAAAGCGCGCGGAAGCCCGCGAAGACCAGGCCGAGCGGTATGAGCGCCGCGATCGCGCCGGCAAAGCCGAGCGCCAGCAGCGCCACCGCGCCGAGCGCAGCACCTATGATCGCGGTCTCGGCCGTGACAGAGCCCGCATTGGCGGACAGGCCGTCGGCGCGGGCCGGCGGCAGAAGATGCATGAATGCGCCGAACAGACCGCGCGAGCCGGCATGCGCGGCAAGCAGCGCGAGAAAGATGTGGCCGGGACCGGCGAGCTCGGAGAGCGCGCTCCAGCGGATGAGCAGCGACAGCCCGAGCGCGGCCGCGCCATAGGCGCCGATGCGGCTATCGCGCATGATCTCCAGCTTCCTGTCGCGCGTCCTGCCGCCCCAAAAACCGTCGGCGATGTCGGAAAGTCCGTCCTCATGCAGGCAGCCGGTGACGAGCATCGTGGCGGCGAGGGTGAGCGCCGCGGCCGGTGCGGCGGCGACGCCGAAGACCGCGGCGATCGCATAGACCAGCGCGCCGATGATCGACACGGCGAGACCGGCAAAGGGCGCCGCCCAGATCGCATCCGCCAGGCTGCGGCCGCCGAAATCGCTCGACGGCAACCGCAGCCGGGTGAAGAAGACGAGGCTGAGGCCGATATCGTCAAGCACTTGCCTTGGCGCGGAAGGGCCGCTCATGCGCTCCTCGCAATGGCATGGAAGAAAGTGCCGCTGACATGGCCACGCCGGTAGCCGGAGGCGCCCAGCGGATTGCCCTGGCCATCGGCAAGGTCGGCCAAGGGCTCGTCATTGCCGGTGCCCGTCATATGCGCGTAGTGGAATTCGTGGCCTCGGATCAACGTGCCCTCGGGTCCTAATGGGCAGGCGGCGCGCAATCGCGCCTCTCGATAGCCGAGATTCATCTTGCGCCTGGCGAAGCTGGTCGAATGGCCAAGCAGGCCAAGCATCCTGTGGCTTGTCCCCTCCGCGTCTTCCAGTATTTCGCCCAGCACCATGAAGCCGCCGCACTCGCCGTGAACCGGCTTCGCCGCCGCGAATCGCGTTGTTCCCGCCTGGAAGTTTGTCGCGGCCGCAAGCTTGCCGGCATGGAGTTCGGGATAACCGCCGGGCAGCCAGCAGACATCGCAGTCCTCAGCCGGCGCTTCGTCGGCCAGCGGCGAGAAGGGCACGATCTCGGCGCCGGCCCTGCGCCAATGCGTGGCGACATGCGGATAGAGGAACGTGAAGGCGGCGTCCTCCGCCAGTGCGATGCGCTGCCCGGGCGGCTGCAAGGCACCACCGAAGTCGCCGGCTGCCGGTTGCAACGGAGTGGCCAGCGCTAGGATAGCGTCGATATCGAGCGACTTCTCGACCATGTCGGCCAGGCGGTCGAGATGCGCCATCAGGTTTTCGTACTCGCCGGCCTGGACGAGGCCGAGATGCCGCTCCGGCAGGTTGAGCGTCGGATCGCGCAGGATGGCGCCGACCACGGGCAGGCCGATCGCTTCGATGGCGTCGCCGGACAGCCGCCGGTGGCGTTCGCTGCCGAGCCGATTGAGCACGACGCCGGCCATGCGGACATCCGGATCGTAGGTGGCGAAACCCTTGGCGACGGCGGCGGCCGTGGTCGACTGTCCGGAAACATCGAGCACCAGAAGCACCGGCAGGCCGTAGAGCCGGGCGAGATCGGCGGCCGAGCCGGAGCGGCCTTCCGGCGCGGGGATTCCGTCGAACAGGCCCATCGCGCTTTCGAGGATGACGTATTCGGCATCGTCCGCGGCTTGGGCCGCCAGCGCATTGAGCAGGGCAGGCGACATCGCCCAACTGTCGAGATTGACACAGGACAAGCCGGTGGCGGCGGTGTGGAAGCCGGGGTCGATATAGTCCGGTCCGGATTTCGCGCCGCGCACCTTCAGGCCGCGCCGGGCGAGCGCGCGCAACAGGCCGATGGTGACGCTGGTTTTGCCCGAGCCGGAGCGCGGCGCGCCGATGATGATCGCGCGCGCCGTCATGCGCCGCCCGCCAGTGCCGCGCGCATGGCGACGATGCCGCCGACCACGATCAGCGCCGGCGAGGCGAGCCCGGCGGCCGCGGCCTCCTCGGCGATGGTGGCGAGCGTGGCGACAACGATGCGTTCCTGCGGCGTGGTTGCCGCGACGATCACCGCGGCCGGGGTCGAAGGTGCGAGGCCGCCCTCAAGCAGGGCGGCCGCAATCCGGGGAAGATTGGCCATGCCCATATAGACGACGACCGGCTGTCCGGTGCGGGCGATCGCCGTCCAGTCGATATCGTCATCAGTGCCCGCCGCGTGACCCGTCGCCAGGATGACGGCCTTGTTGATGCCGCGCATGGTGGCCGGAATGCCGGTTGCGGCAAGCGCGCTGAGGCCTGAAGTCAGGCCGGAGAGCACTCGGAACGGAATTTTTTCGCCCGCGAGCGCCAAAGCCTCTTCGCCGCCACGGCCGAAAATATAGGGGTCGCCGCCCTTGAGCCGCACGACTCGGCGGCCTTCGCGCGCCAGCCGCACCAGCAGGGCATTGATATCGTCCTGCTTCATCGAAGGTTGGCCGCCGCGTTTTCCGGCGTAGAAAAGCTCAGCGCCTTGAGCGACCGCCACGACATCGGGCGAGACCAGCGCGTCATAGACCAGCGCGTCGCATTGCCCGAGCGCGGCCAGCACCTCAAGCGTAAGGCAGCCCGGATCGCCCGGGCCGGCGCCGGCCAGCCAGACGTGGCCGGGCTCCAGCTCGCGCGGCTTGAAGTTCAGCCGCGCCAGCGCCTGATCCACATTTGCCCGTCCGTTCATATTGGCGCCGCCGTTCACAATCCGTCCCGTCCGCGAAAACGCCGCTGGTAATGGGCGTCGTAGAGTGAGCTTTCGCCGAAATCCTGAGCCGCGAGGGAACTGCCGACGAAGATGATTGCCGTGCGTTCCATAGGGTTTTGCGCCAGCAGCGCTTCGATGGTGCCGAGCGTGCCGGTCAGGATGCGTTCGTCCGGCCAGGAGACGCGGAAGACGACCGCGACCGGACACTCGGCGCCGTAAAGCGGCGTCAAATCGGCAACGACGCGATCGATGGCGTGGATGGCAAGATGAATGGCGAGCGTGGCGCCGGTGCGGCCGAAGCCGGCCAGCGTCTCGCCCGGCGGCATCTTCGAGGCGCGGCCGGAAACGCGGGTCAGCACCAGGCTCTGCGCGAGCTCGGGAATGGTGAGCTCGCGGCGAAGCGCCGCCGCCGCCGCCGCGAATGAGGGCACGCCCGGCGTCAACGTGTAGGGGATGCGGTGCTTTTCCAGGCGCCTGATCTGCTCCGCGACGGCGCTCCACACCGAAAGATCGCCGGAATGCAGGCGCGCGACATCCTGGCCGGCCTTGTGCGCGGCGACATATTCGGCCTCGATCTCGTCGAGCGACATCGGCGCGGTGTCGATCAGCTTGGTACCGGGCGCGCAATGCTCGAGCAACTCCGGCGCTACGATCGAACCCGCATGGAGGCAGACCGGGCAACTGGCCAGCAGCCGCGCGCCGCGCAAGGTGATGAGATCGGCCGCGCCCGGGCCGGCACCGATGAAATGGACGGTCATGGCGCATCTCCGCTGATGGCGATGGCGCAGGTGACCGGGCCAAGCACCGTGCGAGGCCCGAGCAGTCTTGCGCCGGCCCCGGCAACCGCGAGCGCGGATGCCTCCGACACCGACGGAGTGCCGGCGAGTTCTTGCGAGAGGTTGCGCGAGGCGGCCCCCTCATCCGGCCCTTCGGGCCACCTTCTCCCCGGTGGGGAGAAGAGGCTGGCGCCAGCGTTGGTAGCCTCCTCTCCCCTCGGGGAGAGGTCAGCCGAGCGAAGCGGAGGCTGGGTGAGGGGGAGCGGTGGTTCGGAGCCAGCGGCGTCCACCACTAGTACCGGGAGGCTGAGCCTACGACCGGCGGCAAAAATAGCTTCTTCGTTGCGTTTGAATTCGGTTGTCGCCAAGGCGGACAATGCCGTTAGGGGCAGGCCATGCGCTTCAAGCGCGGTCTCGATCGCCGTCAATACTTCTTCGACGCTCACGCCCTTGCGGCTGCCTATGCCCGCGACCATCATGGTTTCATCCAACTCCACTGCGTGACCGGCATGGCTGGACGCCAGGCTTGCATCGAGCCGACCGGCGCCGCCCGCGATAGCGCGATGCGGGTGAGGTCGCCGCCGCGCCTGTTGTGCTGGTCGAGCAGCAGCGCCTCCATCTCCAGCGTCACCGCGTTGGCGACGAGCCGGCCACCGGGACGTAGCGCCTTGATGGCCTTCTCGAGCACGCCGGCATCGCTGCCACCGCCGCCGATGAAGATCGCATCCGGTGTTTCCAGCTTGGCGAACGCCTTGGGCGCGGCGCCTTCGATCACGACAAGGTCCGGCACGCCACAATGCGCGGCATTGCGGGCGATGCGGGCGGCGCGCTCGCCGTTGGCTTCGATGGCAATGGCGCGCAATGAGGGATGCGCCAGCATCCATTCGATGCCGATCGAGCCCGAACCGGCGCCGATGTCCCACAGCAACTCACCGCGCCGGGGCGCCAGCGCCGACAGCGTGATGGCGCGGATCTCGCGCTTGGTGATCTGGCCGTCATGCTCGAACAGGTGGTCGGCAAGGCCGACGGTCAAAGGCAGGACGCGCGCATCCGGAGTCGATTCAATTTCGAGCGCCAGCACGTTGAGCGAATTGATGTTTTTGAGATCGAAGGCATCGGCTCGAGCGGCGCGGCGCATCTCATCGGGGCCGCCCAGCGCTTCGAGGACCGTGAATCGCGACGGGCCGAAACCGAGTTCGTCGAGCAGCGCGGCGATGGCGACCGGCGCGTCGCCATCCGATGTCAGGGCAAGGATGCGCGCGCCGGGGTGGAGCAGGGGCCGGATCAGGTCGATCGGATGGCCGTGCAGCGAGATGGTCTCGACGTCCTGCAAGGCCCAGCCGAGGCGCGATGCCGCCAGCGACAGAGATGAGGGCGCCGGCAGGACGAGCATCTGTTCCGGTTCTACCTTGCGGGCCAGCGTGACGCCGACGCCGTGAAAGAACGGGTCGCCGGAGGCCAGCACGCAGACGTCCTTGCCCGCGAGCGCCAGCACGTCGCGCATTTCGGCGTCGAAGGGTGTCGGCCATGAGCGGGTTTCGCCGTTGGCGAGGGAAGAGACAAGCGCGAGATGCCGCTTTCCGCCGAACACGACGTCCGCCTGCGCGATGCGCTGCTTGGCCTCGTCGCCGAGACCCGCTACACCGTCCTCGCCGATGCCGACGATGGTGAGCCATTTTGAGGCGGGCTTGGCGGCGCGCGGACCCTTAGCAGGCATGATGACCCACCGCATTCTGATCCTCGGCGGAACCACGGAAGCCCGGCAGTTGGCCGGGAAGCTCGTCCGCCGCTCCGATTTGTCGGTCACGCTGTCGCTGGCCGGCCGCACCGAAAGTCCCGCGGCGCAAGGCGTGCCGGTGCGTGTCGGCGGCTTTGGCGGCGCCGACGGGCTGGCTGCCTATCTTCACGAGGAACATATCGATCTGCTGATCGACGCCACGCATCCATACGCCGCGCGCATCTCCGTCAACGCTGCCCAAGCGGCGCGGCAATCCGGTGTGCCGATCCTGGCGCTGCGCCGTCCCGGCTGGGAACCGCTCGCCGGCGATCGCTGGACGCTGGTCGACAATGTTACCGAGGCGGCAAGGGTGCTCGGCACAGCGCCGCGTCGCGTTTTCCTCGCCATCGGCCGGCAGGAGGCCGGCGCCTTCGAGGCCGCGCCGCAACACCGCTATTTGATCCGCAGCGTCGATCCGATCGAGCCGAAGCTCGCCGTGCCCGATGCGCTCTACCTGCTGGCGCGCGGGCCGTTCCCGGAAGCGGATGAGCGGGCGTTGCTCGAAAAGTACGGCATCGATGCCGTCGTTTCCAAGAACAGCGGCGGTGAGGCGACCTATGGCAAGATCGCCGCTGCGCGGGCGCTCGGCATCGAGGTGGTCATGATCCGCCGGCCAGCGCTGCCGGAGGTTCCCTCGGCCGAGACCGTCGATGCGCTGGCGGCAAAGGTCGATCATCTTTTCGCGCCCGTTGCCGAACGCGGCGTGTAGACCAGCGCGGGTTGCTCGCCGCGCTTGATGATCCGGGTCTCGGGCGAGCCGATGATGATGCAGGTCGACATGTCGGCCTTTGCCGCATCGGCGTCCGCCAACAGGAAAACCTCGATGCGCTCGTCCGGCCGGCCGGCGGCGCGGCCGAAGATCACCGGCGTGGTGCCGGGCAGGATCGCCTTCAGGCATTCGAAGGCGCGGCCGAGCTGCCAGGGGCGGGCCTTGCTGATCGGGTTGTAGAGCGCGATGACGAAGCCGGCTCCGGCGGCCGCGAGCAGGCGCAGCTCGATCAACTCCCAGGGTTTCAGATTGTCGGAGAGCGAGATGGCGCAGAAATCATGACCGAGCGGCGCGCCGATGCGGGCGGCGACCGCGAGCATGGCGGTGACGCCCGGAACGACCGAAAGGTCGATGGCACGCCATTCCGCAGGACCGGCTTCGATCGCCTCGCAAACGGCCGCGGCCATGGCGAAGACGCCGGGATCGCCGCCGGAAACGACGGCGACGTTGTGGCCTTCGGCGGCCTTGGCCAGCGCCTCGTTGGAACGGGCAAGCTCCTCGCGGTTGTCGGAGGCGATGCGGGTCTGATCCGGCCGCAGCTCCAGCCGGTCGAGATAGGGCTTGTAGCCATAGAAGAAGGAAGCCTCGGCGACGGCATTGGCAGCCTGCGGCGTGACCTGGTCCGCATTGCCGGGCCCGAGACCGATGACGGTAAGGCGGCCGCTCACGGCTTTGCCCCGGGACGGGCCGACCAGCCAGCGACCAGCACGATGGCGAAATAGGGCGCCTTGTCGTCCGGCTTTTCGGCGAGCCGCATCGAGACGCTGCCCGGCATGGAGCCGCGCTCGACATAGACGGCCTTGGCCAACTTGCCGGTCGCTTCCAGCGCGCGGCGGATCTTCGGCAGGTTGCGGCCGACCTTCATGATGACGGCGGCATCGGTGTCGGCGAGGCGCCGGGTCAATTCGAACTCGCTCATCGTGCCTGGCAGCACGGTCAGCACGTCGTCGCCCTGGACGATCGGCAGGCCGGTCTGCGACCAGCAACCGGACATGGCGGTGATGCCGGGGATGACCTCGGTCGGGAAGCGATGCGCCAGGCGCACATGCAGGTGCATGTAGGAGCCGTAGAAAAGCGGGTCGCCCTCCGACAAAACGGCAACCATCCTGCCGGCGCCGAGATGCTCGGCGATCTGCTCGGCCGACTGTTCATAGAAATCGGTGATCTGCGCGCGGTAGTCGTCGTGATCCTTGTCGATCTCCGTCGTCACCGGATAGAGCAGCGGCAGCTCGATCATGTCCGGGCGGAAGCGCGCCTCGACGATGGCGCGCGCATTGCTGTTGTTGCCGCGCTTGGCGAAATAGGCGACGACGTCGGCCTCGGCCAATGCCCGCGCGGCCTTCAGCGTCAAAAGCTCCGGATCGCCGGGGCCGGTGCCGACGCCGACCAGACGGCCTTCCACGATCGCGTTCACAGGCCGGGCCTCGCCAGAGAGTTGAGCGCGGCGGCGGTCATGGCGCTGCCGCCCAGCCTGCCGCGCACGATGGCATAAGGTACGCCATAGGAATTGTCGGCTAGCGCGTCCTTGGATTCGGCGGCACCGACGAAGCCGACCGGCATGCCGATGATCGCGGCGGGCTTCGGCGCGCCGTCGCGCAGTTTTTCCAAGAGATAGAACAGCGCGGTCGGCGCATTGCCGATGGCAACGACGGAGCCGGCCATGCGCTCGCCCCACAGATCGATCGCCGCGGCCGAGCGCGTGTTGCCGATCTCTCTGGCGATGTCGTGCGTGCGCGGGTCACGCAGCGTGCAGATCACCTCGTTGCCGGCCGGCAGCCGGGCGCGAGTGACGCCATGCGCGACCATTTCGGCATCGCAGAAGATCGGCGCGCCGGCGGCGAGGGCGGTACGAGCGGCGGCGACGAAATCGCTGGAGAAGACGAAATTCTTGGCGGCTTCGACCTGGCCGCAGGCATGGATCATGCGGATCGCGACATCGGCTTCGGCCTCGGAGAAGCGCGACAGGTCCGCCTCGGCGCGGATGATGGCGAAAGAGCGCTCGTAGATCGCCATCCCGTCATGGATATAGTCGTAGGCGGCCATTCACTGGTTCCGTCGATAGAGTTCGGCGACGCCGGCAGCGCCAAGCCTTGTGAGGCAAGCGGCGGCGGTCTCGCCTTGATTTCGTTCACGGCGGACCGCCGCCGCAATGGCGGCAACCCCGCGCGCGGCGTCATAGCCCGGCCTGTATCCGTCAGGAAGGGCCTTTGCCGTCCCGTCCACGACAAGTCCGGCTCCGTTTTCGTCGCCGACCAGGGTGAGCGCGGTGGTGCCGGGATGCGCGCAGCCCTTGGCGCAGCCGGAAATGTGGAGCGTCAGCGAGGCGTCGAGGAGGTCGGCGCTTTGCTTGGCGATTGTCTCGGCGATGGTGCGCGTGGCAATGCGGCCGGAGGCGCAGGCCGGCGCGCCCGGGCAAGCGGCGATGCGGGTGCGCGGATCGGTGGGGTCGGTGACGAAGCCGAGGGCTGTGGCGGCGGTTTGCAGTGAGGTACAGGCGGACGGAGAGAGGCCGAGGGCAAGCAGGGCACGACCGGGGGCGAGGCGGATTTCGGTCGCGCCGAGGTGTGAGGCTTGTGTCGCCAGGTTGATGAGGTTTTGGGCCGGCATGCTGCCGTAGGGCAGGACGATGCCGAGCGCGTGGCCGGCGTTCAATTCGAAAAAGCCAATCGGCAAGCGATAGCCCTCTACGGCGCCTCCCTCTGTCCTGCCGGACATCTCCGGCAGGACAGAGGGGGGCGCGAAGGAGTGCCAGCCTGCGAGAGAGGCCAACTGCCGCTCCGACAAATCGCGGGTATGCGCCTCCCGGCCCTTTTCCGCGACCATCCGGAGGGCAGCAACTGTAATGTCACGCCCGGCATGCGCATCGACCGTCGCGAGCGGCTTTGCACCAAGCGTGTCGCCGGCAACCGACACGGCCCAACGGACATCCCCGCCGGCCCGCACGGCCCTCAGCCTCACATCGGCTGTCACCGCATCCATCGCCAGTTGGCCACCGCCGTCGACAACCACCGATACCTTCGGCCCCAGCCCCGCCGTCAGCCCGGCCTCCTCGATCGCCGCCCTGATCCGTTCGGCCAATGGCCGCGGATCGGCAATCTCTTGCGGATCGATCCCCGCCAGTGGCCCGGTCTCGATCGGAACGCCGGCCCGCGCCGCGATACCCAGCGCGTCCACCTCGGCCGCCAGCAACCGGGCGCTCTCGGCGGTCAAACCACGTACCTGCAGGCTGCCGCGCGCGGTCACTTCCATGATGCCGTTGCCGTGGCGCAGGGCGGATTCGGCGAGTCCGATCAGCGACTTGGGAGCAAATCCCCCGGCGACCGGGTTGAGCCGCACCAGAAGCCCGTCGCCGGTCTGCATCGGCGCGCTGAGGGCAGGGCAGGCCCCGCGTCGCGAGAAGGCGTTCATGCCGCCACCCCACTTGCCTGCGCTTCCGCGATCAGGGCTGTGAGATCATCGTCGATGGAATTCCTGAGCGGATGCCAGAGGCCGCGCCGCCGCGCGGCGAGGAACCGTTCGGCGATGACTTTCGCGGCGGCGGGGTTCTCGCGCAGCAGGAAAGCCCGAACGTCGGGGTCGCCGACATAGGCGTCATGCACGGCCTCGATCAGCGCGCCTGAAATGGCATGGGTGGTCTCGGCGAAGCCGACCAGCCGGTCGACGGTCTCGGCGAATTCGGAGGCGCCGCGCGGGCCGTGACGCATCTGGCCGGCGATGAAGCGCGGGTTGACCGCGCGGGCGCGGACCACTCGGGCCACTGCTTCACCGACCGAACGCGGCTTCGGCTTTTTCGGGTCGGTGGTGTCGAGCACGATGACGTCAGCATTCCGGCCGAGCGCGGCGAGGGCGGCCGAAAAGCCGCCGATAAAGGCGACGTCGGCCGAGCCTTCGAGGATGTCGCGGCCCGGATCGTCGCCGGTGTGGACCAGGAGGTCGGCCTCAGCAATGCGGGTTTCGAAGGCGCCAGGCGCCGAAATCGCCTCTCCATCCACGCCGCCATAGGCGTGCGAGGTGGCCTCCAGATAGGCGCGGCCGATCTCCTCGCGTGCACCCCATTCGCCGCGCGACAGCAGATCCTCGACGCCGGCGCCATAGGTGCCGGGCGAGGTGCCGAAAATGCGCGGGCTGACCTTGCCTTGGACGCGGGTCGCGGCGGCGAGCGGGTTCTCCGAATCGTCCTCGTCGCGGCCGGCCACGGCATTGGCGGCGGCATCGATCAGCGCGATCTGGGTCGGGAACATGTCGCGGAAAAGGCCGGAAATGCGCCAGGTGACATCGACGCGCGGACGGCCGAGCGCAGCCGGCGGCAGCACCTCGATGCCGGTGACGCGGCCGGTGGCGGCATCCCATTGCGGCCGGCAGCCCATCAGCGCCAGGCCTTGCGCGATTTCCTCGCCGCCTGTGCGCAGCGAGGCTGAACCCCAGAGATCGATGACCAGGGAGCGCGGCCAGTCGCCATGGCTCTGCATGTAGCTGCGCACCACTTCCTCCGCTGCCGCCTGGCCGAGGTCATAGGCGGTCGGGGTCGGCATGGTGCGCGGATCGGAAGTGAAGAGGTTGCGGCCGGTGGGCAGCACATCGGAACGGCCACGCGCCGGGGCGCCGGCGGGACCCGCCTTGATGTGGCGGCCATCGAGGGCGGCAAGCAGGGCGGCCTTTTCGGCTTCCGCGCTTTGCCGGCGCAGCGGATCGGCTTCGTCCTCCGGCGCGCGGCCATAGACATGCAGCCCGTCCTTGACGGCGAAATCCTTGAGGTCGCAGAGCCAGGCATCGATGCGGCGCAACGCTTCGTCGGGCTGGTCGGTCTTCGCCACGCCGGCTTCCGAGGCAAGCCCGGTCTTCCGCGCCGTCTCAACGATCAGCTTTGCCAGGCGGTCGCGGCGGCGGCGGTCGAGGCCGTCGGCCTGGGCATATTCGTCGACCAGCCGCTCCAGCTTCTGCTGCGCTTCGTCAAGGCCAGCGCCGGTCAGCGGCGGGGGCAGGTGGCCGAGCGTCACGGCCGAGATGCGGCGCTTGGCCTGTGCCGCCTCGCCGGGATTGGAGACGATGAAGGGATAGATGACCGGCAGCGAGCCGGCGACAATCTCGGGGAAGCAGGTTTCGGAGAGCGCGACGGTCTTGCCCGGCAACCATTCCAGCGTGCCGTGGGCGCCAACATGGACGATGGCGTGGACGCCGAGCGATTTTTGCAGCCAGAGGCCGAAGGCGATTAGCTCGTGGCGGGGCGGCAGGGTCGGGTCGTGATAGTCGGCGCGCCGGTCGGCGGAGCGGCCGCGGTCGGGGGCGAGTGCCACGGTGACGTTGCCGAAGGTCGCGGCGCGGAAGGGGAAATGGGTTTTAGGGGTTACCTGCGAAGGTTTGCCCCATGCGGCTTCCACTGTATCGCGCGCTACCTCCGGCAATTCGGCCGAAAAGGCGAGATAATCCTCTACGGGGAGGCCTTGCCCTGCCTTCAGCGCATCCAGCAATTCCCGCGGCGATTGCGGAATCCCGTCAACAGCATATCCCTGTTCCTTAAGGTCCTGCAGCATCGCGAGCACGCTTGACGGCACGTCAAGTCCTACGGCGTAGCCGGTCCTTCCAGGCGCGCTGGGATAATTCGGGATCAGGATGGCAAGTTTGCGCTCGGCCCGCCCGGTCCGCCGCAGACGGATAAACGCGGCGATCCGCTTGGCGACCTGCGACACGCGATCCGCCTCGGGCCGGTTGGCGAAGGCGCGGAAGGCCAGCGCCGGATCGGTCTCAACCTCGCCCTTGAAGGAGATGGCGCCGGCGAGGATACGGCCGTCGAGTTCGGGCAGCACGACATGCATGGCGAGGTCGGCGGGCGCCAGGCCGCGCTGGTTCTTGTCCCAGACTTCGCGCCGCGTCGTGGCGACGATGACTTGGAAGACAGGCACGCCGGCGCGGTCGAACAGGGTCTCGGCGCCGGGCTCCGCGCCGGAGGCAAAGGCCGTGGCGGTAACGATGGCGGCGGGGTTCAGCGAGGCGATGGCGGTTTCGACTAAGGCGGGAGACGCCGGATCCTTGAGGCTGGACACGAAGATCGGCACGGGGGCCATGCCTTGTGAGCGCAACGCATCGGCCAGCGCGTCGATTGGCGCGACGTCCGCGGCGAGCAGCATCGAGCGGTAGAAGAGGATGGGGATGACCAGGGTACTGAGGGATAGCGCCGGCTTTTCGACGACGCCAACTCCTGGCAGGTAATATCCCGCCTTAGGCACGCTCACCGGCTCGGTCACGGCCGCATCCGACCCGGCCAGACGCGCCAGCCTTTGCACCAGCGCATTCATATTGGCTGGCCCGCCTTCGCGGAAATAGCCGAGCAACGCGTCCAGATCGGCGCGCGGCAGGGTGGAGGCTTCGATCAGGCGCTGGTCCTCGTCATGGCTTTCGCCGGGCAGCAGCGCGAGCTTTATGCCGCGCTCGCGCGCGATCGCGCCGAGCTGGTCGCAGCCATAGCGCCACCAGTCATAGCCGCCGAGGATGCGCACGAGGATGACCTTGGCGTGGCGGGCGACGCTGTCGATCCACAGGTCCACCGACATCGGATGACGCAGGTCGCGCAGCGCCGCCAGCCGCATTGACGGCAGCCGCGCAGCACCGGCCTTCCAGGCGGCGGCCAGGCCGGCGAGGTCGCTGTCGGTGAAGGACAGCGCCACCACATCCGCAGGCGTCTGCCTGAGGTCGATCGGCTCGGCGAGATCGTCGAGCGAAGCGGATGTGGTGGTGAGGATATGCATCGCGGTCCGGATTGCCTCAGCCGGCGAGGATACGCTCGATCGCCGGGCGGTTCAGCCCTTTGAGGCCGATGACGACGAGTCGCGAGCGGCGGTCGTCCTCAGCCGTCCAGGCGCGGTCGTAATAATGATTGACGCGCGGGCCGACGGCCTGCAGGAGGAGCCGCATCGGCTTGCCGCCGACCTCGACGAAGCCTTTGACGCGCAGCACGTTCTCCTGCTCGGCGGCAAGGGCGACGCGCTTTGCCAGCTCGTCGGGATTGGCGATCGACGGGATATCGACGACGAAGGAATCGAAATCGTCGTGCTCGTGATCGAGCTCGTCGTCGTGATGGGTCTTGCGGTTCTCGATATCGTCTTCGACGGCGAGACCGAGGCCGAGCAGCACCGAAGCATCGACCTTGCCCTGCGCGGTCGGCACGACTTTCACGGCGCGCGCGATATGTTCGCCGATGACGGCGTTGGCGCGCTCAGCGCCCGCCGCATCCATCAAATCGCTCTTCGACAGGATGATCAGGTCGGCGCAGGCGATCTGGTCCTCGAACACCTCCTCGACCGGATCGTCATGGTCGAGCGAATCGTCCGCGGCGCGCTGCGCCTGAAGCGCGTCCATGTCGGAGGCGACGCGGCCGTCGGCCAGCGCCGGGCCGTCGACCACGGCGACGACGCCGTCGACGGTGACGCGGCTCTTCACGGTCGGCCATTGGAAGGCTTGCACCAAGGGCTTCGGCAGAGCGAGGCCGGAGGTCTCGATCAGGATGTGGTCGACCTTCGGCGTGCGGGACAGGATCTGGTCGAGCGCCGGCACGAAATCGTCGGCGACGGTGCAGCAGATGCAGCCATTGGCGAGCTCGACGATGTTTTCCTCCGGGCAGGTGTCGACGCCGCACCCCTTCAGGATCTCGCCATCGATGCCGACATCGCCGAACTCGTTGACGATGATCGCCAGCCGCTTGCCCTTGGCGTTTTCGAGCAGGTTGCGGATCAACGTGGTCTTGCCGGCGCCGAGGAAGCCGGTGACGACGGTGCAGGGCACGCGGGAAACGGAAGCGTTCATGGTCAGTCCTTCAGCATGTCGAGGGGAGGGATGCGGGCAACCAGGCCGCGCTTGAGGGAATCGGGTCGGCCGCGCCAGGGGATCAGGCCGTCGGTCGAGGTGGCGAAGAGCTTTGCGCCGGCGACGAGGTCGGCGCCGCTGGTGGTGTCCAGGTCGCCGAAGACATAGCTCCAGCAGCCGTCGCGCAGCAGCGCGGCGCTCAGCCGGCGCTTGCAGTTGCCGAGGCATTCGACGGTGCGGATGCAGATATTTTCGCTCGAGGCGGCACGGCGCGTGTCTTCGGCCAGCAGGGCGCCGGCGCGCGGATGGGCGTCCGAGCCGCCCTCGTCACGACAGGAGGAACAGACGATGACCGTCACGCCGGCCAGCGCGTCATCGCGTTCGGACGAACTGTCCGCATTATTTGCCGGGGAACTGCCGTTGCGATCCAAAACCAGGCTCCTTGCCCGGAAAACCCGCCGGGCATTCGGATACTTAAAGTCTCAGACGGCAGGTCTCCTGGCTCGCGGGTCGTCGCCTCAGATGCCGCCTTCCCGGGAACACCCCAGTGGTTTTCGGCCGAGGCTCGTCGCTTACAGTTGCGGGGACAGCCGCGGATTTGGGTTTTCGGCCCGCACCGCATTCCCTCTTGGCTCCTCCCTTTGCCGGGAGAAGACCGTCTGGGTCAGGATTTAGGCTTACGGCTAGGCGCCTGTCAACGCGCGGCTACGACACCTTGATGTCGGCCAGCGCCGGTCCGAGGTCTCCGGCCGGCGTCACTTCGATCGCCTCTAAGCCAAGCCATGCCTGCATCTGCTTCAGTTCGTCGAACAGCTGGGCGGCGGTTTCGGCGGGAGCACCGGGCTCGGCATAAGCGGCATGGACGCGCAGCACGCTGGCCGGACGGTCGGCCCTCAGGTCGACGCGGGCGACGATGCGGTCGCCGAGCAGGAAGGGCAGCACGTAATAACCATACTGGCGCTTTTCCGCCGGCGTGTAGATCTCGATGCGGTAGCGGAAATTGAAGAGTTTTTCCGTCCGGGTGCGTTCGAAAACCACTGGATCGAAGGGCGCAAGCAGGGCGCGCGCCTCGATCCGGCGCGGGAAGCGGGCGTCCTTATGGAGATAGGCTGTTTTGTCCCAGCCTTCGACCTTCACCGGCAGCAAGTCGCCGGTCTCGACCAGCTCCTCGATGCGGTCCTTCGTGTCGCCCGGCGCGAGGCGGAAATAGTCGCGCAGGTCGCCATAGGTGGCGACGCCGTGGGCGCGCGCCGAGATGCGCAGCAATTCGCGATGGGCGTCCTCGACCGAGGGCACGGGCAGGTCTAGCACGGCCTGCGGCAAAACGCGCTCCGGCAGATCATAGTAGCGTTCGAAGCCGCGCCGGTAGGCAGTGGTGATGCGCCCGGCCCAGAAGAGCCATTCGAAAGCGTGCTTGGCCTCGCTCCAGCCCCACCAGCCGCCATTGCCCTTGTGGCCCTCGATGCCGGAGGCGGCGATCGGCCCGCGCTCGACGACCTCTCTATAGATCTCGTCGATCATCGCCTTGCGCTCACGGCCCCATTTCGCCAGGCCGAGATACATCTCGTCGCCCTGCTCGGCGCGCTGCATGCGCCAGCGCATCAAGGGATAGGTCTCAACCGGCAGGAACGAGGCCTCGTGCGCCCAATATTCAAAAACTGCGCGCTTGCGGGTGACGGCCGCGTTATCAAGCAGCGACAGCGGGTAGGAGCCGAGGCGCGAATAGAGCGGCATGTAGTGCGCGCGCACCACGGCGCTCACGGAATCGATCTGCAGCAGGCCGGTTCGCGAAAGCACCCGCGCAAGGTGGCGACGATCCGGAACCCCTGCCGGGCGAGGGTCGTTGAACCCTTGCGCGCCGAGCGCGATGCGCCTGGCCATGGCGAGCGAGATTTTCTCCTTCATCAAGGTGTCCTTGCCCCGATCGTCCGTGGATTTTTAGCCGGTGATTCCGACCATGCTAGCAGGCAAATGGCGGGAGATATGTCAGGAGAGAAAAGTGGAGTGAAAATTGAAGGAAATCAAACAGGAGCGGATCGGACCAGTTTCTTCCGATAAGGCGTCCAGGGCCGCGATTTGAACAAGGTTTGACTTGCGTCACCGAAACCGCTGCGCTAACCCTCGCCGCGTTGCAGCATGGGCCCTCCTAAAACGGTTCAGCGGTTAAACTGTCACGCTTCCGCATTAGAGTTCGTTGCTGTAATCAAAGTGAACTGCCCCGCCGAAGGAAAGCCGCCGCATGAGCGCACTCCTGAGTTCGTATCTGCCTATCGTCCTGTTCATCGCCGTGGCGATGATCGTCGGTCTCGCGCTTATCATTGCGCCCTTCCTGGTGGCCTACCGCAATCCCGATCCGGAAAAGCTTTCCGCCTACGAATGCGGGTTCAACTCGTTCGACGACGCCCGCATGAAGTTCGACATCCGCTTCTACCTGGTGTCGATCCTGTTCATCATCTTCGATCTCGAGGTCGCCTTCCTGTTCCCGTGGGCGGTGTCCTTCTCGAAGCTCGGCATGCTCGGCTTCTGGTCGATGATGGTGTTTCTGGCGGTGCTGACCATCGGCTTTGCCTATGAATGGAAAAAAGGAGCGCTGGAATGGGATTGAACGACAGTTCAGGCACCCTCGTCGCGCCAAAGCCCAAGGGCATCATCGACCCCAACACCGGCAGGCCGGTGGGGGAAGATGATCCCTTCTTCCTTGAAATCAACAATGAACTGGCCGACAAGGGCTTCCTTGTCACCTCGACCGAAGCGCTGATCACCTGGGCGCGCAGCGGCTCGCTGATGTTCATGACCTTCGGCCTCGCCTGCTGCGCGGTCGAGATGATCCACACCTCGATGCCGCGCTACGATTCGGAGCGTTTCGGCGTCGCGCCGCGCGCGTCTCCCCGCCAATCCGACATCATGATCGTTGCCGGCACGCTGACCAACAAGATGGCGCCTGCGCTGCGCAAGGTCTACGACCAGATGCCGGAGCCGCGCTACGTCATCTCGATGGGCTCCTGCGCCAATGGCGGCGGCTACTACCACTATTCCTATTCGGTGGTGCGCGGCTGCGACCGCGTCGTGCCGGTCGACATCTATGTGCCCGGCTGCCCGCCGAGCGCCGAAGCGCTGCTCTACGGCATTCTCCTTCTGCAGAAGAAGATCCGCCGCACCGGCACGATCGAACGGTGAGCCGATGACCCTGGCGTTGAACGAACTCTCCACCTATCTCGGCGAGAAGCTCTCCGGCCGCATCGGCGAAGCCGTGCTTGCCTATGGCGAGCTGACCGTCTCGGTCGAGCCGGGCAATCTGATCGAGGTGGCGACCTTCCTGCGCGACGATCCGCGCTGCCAGTTCATCTCGATCATCGACATATGCGGCGCAGACTACCCGTCGCGTGTCAGGCGCTTCGATGTCGTCTATCACCTTCTGTCGCCGAAGCAGAATGTGCGCATCCGCCTCAAGGTCCAGACCGACGAGGAAATGCTGGTGCCGTCGCTGACGGCCGTCTATCCCGGCGCCGACTGGTACGAACGCGAGACCTACGACCTCTACGGCGTGCTGTTCAGCGGCCATCCGGATCTGCGCCGCATCCTTACCGACTACGGCTTCGAGGGGCACCCGTTGCGCAAGGATTTCCCGCTGACCGGCTTCGTCGAGGTTCGCTACGATGACGAGGCCAAGCGGGTCATCTACGAGCCGGTCGAGCTCAAGCAAGAATTCCGCAATTTCGATTTTCTTTCTCCTTGGGAAGGGACGGACTACGTCCTGCCGGGGGATGAAAAAGCCAAGACGAATTGAGGCGCCACAATGGCTGAAACCTCCGTCCGCAACTTCAACATCAACTTCGGTCCGCAGCACCCTGCGGCGCATGGCGTTTTGCGCCTGGTGCTGGAGCTTGACGGCGAGGTGGTCGACCGCGTCGATCCGCATATCGGCCTGCTTCACCGCGGCACCGAGAAACTTATCGAGGCCAAGACCTACCTGCAGGCCGTGCCTTATCTCGACCGGCTCGACTATTGCGCGCCGATGAACCAGGAGCATGCCTTCGCGCTCGCGGCAGAGCGGTTGCTCGGCATCGAGGTACCGAAGCGCGGCCAGCTGATCCGCGTGCTCTATTCCGAGATGGGCCGCATCATGTCGCACATCCTGAATGTGACGACGCAGGCGATGGACGTCGGCGCGTTGACGCCGCCGCTGTGGGGCTTCGTCGAGCGCGAGAAGCTGATGGTGTTCTATGAACGCGCCTCGGGCTCGCGCATGCATGCGGCCTATTTCCGGCCGGGCGGCGTGCATCAGGACCTGCCGCAGAAGCTGGTCGAGGACATTGGCAAGTGGATCGACCCGTTTCTGAAGTCGATTGACGACCTCGACGCGCTTTTGACCGGTAACCGCATCTTTAAGCAGCGCAATGTCGATATCGGCACGGTGTCGCTGGCCGACGCCTGGGCGTGGGGCTTTTCGGGTGTGATGGTGCGCGGTTCGGGCGCGGCCTGGGACCTGCGCAAATCGCAGCCCTATGAATGCTATTCCGAGATGGATTTCGACATTCCGGTCGGCAAGAATGGCGACTGCTACGACCGTTATCTCGTGCGCATGGAAGAGATGCGCCAGTCGGCCAAGATCATGCGCCAGTGCGTGGATCTGCTGCTCGGCAAGGAGAGCGCCGGCCCGGTGTCGAATCTCGACGGCAAGGTGGTGCCGCCGAAGCGCGCGGCGATGAAGCGCTCGATGGAAGCGCTGATCCATCACTTCAAGCTCTATACCGAGGGCTATCGCGTGCCGGCCGGCGAGGTCTATGCGGCCGTCGAGGCGCCGAAGGGCGAATTCGGCGTCTATCTGGTCTCCGACGGCACCAACAAGCCCTATCGCTGCAAGCTGCGCGCGCCTGGTTTCGCGCATCTGCAGGCCATGGACTTCCTGTGCCGCGGCCACATGCTGGCCGACGTCACCGCCGTGCTTGGCTCCCTCGACATCGTGTTTGGTGAGGTCGATCGCTAAATGTCAGTCCGCCGTCTTGCAGAAGCCAGCCTCCAGCCCGCCTCATTCGCCTTCAACAAGGAGAATGCGGCGGCCGCCCAGCAGTGGATCGCCAAATACCCGAAGGGGCGCGAGCAGTCGGCCATCATCCCGCTGCTGATGCTGGCGCAGGAGCAGGAAGGCTGGGTCACCAAGGCGGCGATCGAGACGATCTCCGACATGCTCGGCATGCCGCGCATCCGCGGCCTCGAAGTCGCGACCTTCTACACGCAGTACCAGCTCAACCCGGTCGGCACACGCGCCCACATCCAGGTCTGCGGCACCACGCCCTGCATGCTGCGCGGCTCGGAAGCGCTGATGGATGTGTGCCGTTCGAAGATCCATCACGACCAGTTCCACACCAACGACAAAGGCACGCTGTCGTGGGAGGAGGTCGAATGCCTCGGCGCCTGCGTCAACGCGCCGATGGTCATGATCTTCAAGGACACTTTCGAGGACCTGACGCCTGAGCGTCTGGCCGAGATCATCGATCTCTACGACGCCGGCAAGGGCGCCGAGGTTAAGCCCGGACCGCAGAACGGCCGCCACGGGTCCGAACCGGCCGATGGTTTGAAGACGCTGACAGATGAAAAGGCGATCTTGAAGTCGACGCGCGACAAGGAAGCCAAGGCAGCCGCGAAGGCCGCCAAGGATGCCGCCGCCGCGGCGCCGGCTGCCGCTCCTGCCGCCGCCGTCTCGCCGGCGGCACCTGCCGCGGCCCCGGCACCCGCTGCGCCGGCAACTCCGCCGCCGGCGGCCTCGGGTCCGGTTGCACCGTCCAAGTCCAGCAAGCCGAAGACGCATGCTGCCGAAACCAGCCCGGCGCTCAACACGCCGTCGCCGGTCAAGGTCGCCCCGGCGACCGAGAACGGCGCCAGTGTCAGGGCGCCCCGCCACTCGGCCGCCAACGCCAACCAGGCTTCCCCCGAAGTCGAGGCTGTTGCCAAGCCGCGCAGCGGACCGCAGACGAAAGCCGAACCGGCCACGGCCTTCAAGGCGCCGGAGACCAAGCAGCCCGTTGCCAAGACGGCGAAGCCTTCGCTGGACGACAAGAACCGACCGGTCGGCGTCGAGCGCCCGGCGACGGTCGACGACCTCAAGCTGATCTCCGGCGTCGGCCCGAAGATCGAAGCGATCCTGCATTCGTTGGGCATCTACACTTTCGCCCAGGTCGCCGGCTGGAAGAAAGCCGAGCGCGAATGGGTCGACGGTTATCTCAATTTCCGCGGCCGCATCGAGCGCGACGACTGGGTGAAGCAGGCCAAGGCGCTCGCCAAGGGCGGCGTCGCCGAATACATCCGCGTCTTCGGCAAGAAGCCGGTCTGAGGGACGAAAAATGCTTCAGGACAAAGACCGCATCTTCACCAACATCTACGGCCTGTTCGACAAGTCGCTGGCCGGCGCGCAGTCGCGCGGCATCTGGGACGATACGCCAGGCCTCATCGCCAAGGGCCGCGACTGGATCGTCAACGAGATGAAAGCGTCCGGCCTGCGCGGCCGCGGCGGCGCCGGCTTCCCGACCGGGCTGAAGTGGTCGTTCATGCCCAAGCAGAGCGACGGGCGCCCGAGCTATCTCGTCATCAACGCCGACGAATCCGAGCCCGGCACCTGCAAGGACCGCGACATCCTGCGCAACGATCCGCACACGCTGGTCGAAGGCGCGCTGGTCGCCGGCTTCGCCATGGGCGCGGTCGCGGCCTATATCTATGTGCGCGGCGAGTTCATCCGCGAGCGCGAGGCATTGCAGCGGGCCATCGACGAGGCTTACGCGGCCAAGCTCATCGGCAAGAACAACACGTCCGGCTACGACTTCGACGTCTACATGCATCATGGCGCCGGCGCCTATATCTGCGGCGAGGAGACCGCGCTTCTCGAAAGCCTCGAAGGCAAGAAGGGCCAGCCGCGGCTGAAGCCGCCATTCCCTGCCAATGTCGGCCTTTACGGCTGCCCGACCACCGTCAACAACGTCGAATCGATCGCGGTGGCGCCGACCATCCTGCGCCGGGGCGCGGCCTGGTTCTCGTCCTTCGGCCGGCCGAACAATGCCGGCACCAAGCTGTTCTGCGTGTCGGGCCACGTCAACAATCCGTGCACGTTCGAAGAAGCGATGTCGATCCCGTTCCGCGAACTGATCGAGACGCATTGCGGCGGCATCCGCGGCGGCTGGGACAATCTGCTCGCGGTCATCCCGGGCGGCGCTTCTGTGCCGCTGGTGCCGGCCGAGCAGATCATGGATGCGCCGATGGATTTCGACGCGCTGCGCGATCTCAAATCCGGCCTCGGCACGGCGGCCGTCATCGTCATGGACAAGTCGACGGATGTCGTGAAGGCGATCGCCAGACTCTCCTACTTCTACAAGCATGAGAGCTGCGGCCAGTGCACGCCGTGCCGCGAAGGCACCGGCTGGATGTGGCGGGTGATGGAGCGGCTGGTGCGCGGCGAGGCGCAGAAGCGCGAGATCGACATGCTGCTCGACGTCACCAAGCAAGTCGAGGGCCACACGATCTGCGCGCTGGGCGATGCGGCGGCCTGGCCGATCCAGGGCCTGATGCGGCATTTCCGCGGCGAGGTGGAACGCCGCATCGACGAGTTTTCACGCAACGCGCACCGGGTCGAGCCGGTGATGGTGGCGGCGGAATAAGACTTCGAAATACGGGCGCAAGCCCGGACTGAAAGCAGGGGCGGGGCATACGAAGAAACGACCAGGAGCTCTCTATGGCGCCGTATTCGATACCCTATCCATTCATGCCTGATTTGGACCAACTCGAGAAGATGAACCAGGACCTGACCAAGATGATGCCGAAGGAGATGGCCAGCGCCGTCAACCTTCTGGCGCATCCGGTCGCGGGCGCCGCGGCGATGTCGGCGCTCGGCATCGGTCTTGCCAACCATGCCGTCGGCATGTGGATGGGCGCCTTCACCGGCGCGCTGGAGGCCTCGCAGCGCATGTTTGAGCCTTTCCTCGACGACCTCGCGGCTCGGAGCGAAGCGGCTGCCAACGCCTCCAAGGCGCGCAAGGCGACCGAGACTCTGATCGCCAGGGCGCAGACCTTCGCCAGGGACGTGACCGACATCGGGGCGACCGCGACCGAGAAAGCACTTGACGCGGCCGGGTCCGGCCTTGTCGCCTCACCGGCTGCGACCGGGCTGATGCCTGAGGATTTCCGGCAGCCGAAAGCCATCGACAAGCCGGCGAAGCCGTCGGACCTTAAGGCGATTTCCGGCATCGGACCGAAGCTGGAGAAGGTGCTCAACGGTCTCGGTATCTGGACCTATGGCCAGATCGCCGCCTGGACGTCGGAAGAGATCGCCTGGGTGGAAGATTACCTGTCGCTCGCCGGCCGCATCGGCCGCGACGACTGGACTGCCCAGGCCGCGGCGCTCGCCGCGAAGAAGTGAATTGAGATGCCGGGCGCGGCTCAGGTCGCGCGCGGAAAGATAGATTGCGGGACATCCGCAGGGGTTTGAGGCGAATGGCAAAGCTAAAGGTCGACGGGAAAGAGATCACGGTACCCGACCATTACACGCTGCTGCAGGCGGCCGAGGACGCCGGCGCGGAAGTGCCGCGCTTCTGCTTCCATGAGCGGCTGTCGATCGCCGGCAATTGCCGCATGTGCCTGATCGAGGTGAAGGGCGGACCGCCCAAGCCGCAGGCGTCCTGCGCCATGGGCGTGCGCGACCTGCGCCCCGGCCCGAATGGCGAGCCGCCGGAAATCTTCACCAACACGCCGATGGTCAAGAAGGCCCGTGAAGGCGTGATGGAATTCCTGCTGATCAACCACCCGCTCGATTGCCCGATCTGTGACCAGGGCGGCGAATGCGACCTGCAGGACCAGGCGATGGCCTTCGGCGTCGATTCCTCGCGCTATCACGAGAACAAGCGCGCGGTCGAAGACAAGTATATCGGCCCGCTGGTCAAGACGGTGATGAACCGCTGCATCCACTGCACGCGCTGCGTCCGCTTCACCACCGAAGTCGCCGGCATTTCCGAACTCGGCCTGATCGGCCGCGGCGAGGATGCCGAGATCACCACCTATCTCGAACAGGCGATGACGTCGGAGCTGCAGGGCAATGTCATCGACCTGTGCCCGGTCGGCGCGCTGACCTCCAAGCCTTTCGCTTTCCAGGCGCGGCCGTGGGAACTGACCAAGACGGAATCGATTGACGTCATGGACGCCGTCGGCTCGGCGATCCGAGTCGATTCCAGAGGCCGCGAAGTGATGCGCATCCTGCCGCGCGTCAATGAGGCGGTGAACGAGGAGTGGATTTCCGACAAGACCCGCTTCATCTGGGACGGCCTGCGCACGCAGCGCCTCGATCGCCCCTACGTGCGCAAGGACGGCAAGCTTGTTCCGGCAAGCTGGGCCGAAGCCTTCGCCGCGATCAAGGAACAGGTATCGAAGACGGCCCCGGAGCGGATCGGCGCGATCGCCGGCGATCTCGCCGCGGTCGAGGAAATCTACGCGCTCAAGCTGTTGATGGCGGCGCTCGGCTCGAAGAACATCGACTGCCGCCAGGATGGCGCAGCGCTCGATCCATCGCTCGGCCGCGCCAGCTACATCTTCAATCCGACCATCGAAGGCATCGAGCAGGCCGACGCGGTGCTGATCATCGGCGCCAATCCGCGCTTCGAGGCCTCGGTGCTCAACGCCCGCATCCGCAAGCGCTGGCGCGTCGGCAACCTGCCGGTCGGCGTCATCGGCGAGATCGGCGATACGCGTTACGACTATGAGCTGATCGGCGCCGGTCCGGAATCGCTCAAGGATCTCGCCGACGGCAACGGCAAGTTCTTTGAGGTGCTGAGCAAGGCCACGCACCCGCTGATCATCGTCGGCCAGGGCGCGCTGGCGCGCACGGACGGCGCGGCAGTGCTCGGCCAGGCGGCGAAGCTAGCGGCCGCCGTCAACGCGGTCACGGCCGAATGGAACGGCTTTGCGGTGCTGCACAACGCAGCGGCAAGAGTCGGCGGCCTCGATGTCGGTTTCGTGCCGGGCGAGGGGGGCAAGGATGTCGCCGGCATGCTGGGCGAGACCGATCTGCTCTTCCTGCTCGGCGCCGACGAAATCGACATGGCTAGGACCGGCGGCGCCTTCGTCGTTTATATCGGCACGCATGGCGATGCCGGCGCGCACCGCGCCAACGTCATCCTGCCGGCAGCCGCCTACACGGAAAAGTCCGGCACCTATGTCAACACCGAAGGCCGCGTGCAGCAGACCAACCGCGCCGGCTTCGCTCCTGGCGAGGCGCGTGAGGACTGGGCGATCCTGCGGGCGCTGTCGGATGTGCTCGGCAAGAAGCTGCCCTTCGATTCCCTGGCGCAGTTGCGCGCCAAGCTCTATGGCGAATTCCCGCATCTCGCCCGCATCGACCAGGTGCAGGCGGGCAGCGCCGACGACGTCGCCAGGGCCGCGAAACTCGGCGGGCGGCTGAACAAGGGCACCTTCACCTCGCCGGTGAAGGATTTCTATCTGACCAACCCGATCGCGCGGGCGTCGGCTGTGATGGCCGAATGCTCGGCGCTGGCCAAGAGCGGCTTCAAGCAGGCGGCGGAATAAGCATGGACACCTTCTTCTCCTTCTATGTGCTGCCGGCGCTGCTGATCCTGTTGAAGTCGGTCGTGCTGATCGTTGTGCTTCTGATCGGCGTCGCCTACCTGCTCTATGCCGACCGCAAGATCTGGGCGGCGGTGCAACTGCGTCGCGGCCCGAACGTCGTCGGTCCTTGGGGCACGCTGCAGGCTTTTGCCGACCTTCTGAAATTCGTCTTCAAGGAGCCGGTGATCCCGTCGGGCGCCAACAAGGGCGTGTTCCTTCTGGCGCCCCTGGTGTCGGCGGTCCTGGCGATCTCTGCCTGGGCGGTCATTCCGGTCAATGAGGGCTGGGCGATCGCCAACATCAATGTCGGCATCCTCTATGTCTTCGCCATCTCCTCGCTCGAGGTCTATGGCGTGATCATGGGCGGCTGGGCGTCCAACTCGAAATATCCGTTCCTCGGCGCGCTGCGCTCGGCCGCGCAGATGGTGTCCTACGAAGTCTCGATCGGCTTCGTCATCGTCACCGTGCTGCTCTGCGTCGGCTCGCTCAACCTCTCCGACATTGTCATGTCGCAGCAGGACGGGCTCGGCACCAAGCTCGGCCTGCCCAACACCTTCCTCGACTGGCACTGGCTCTCGCTGCTGCCGATGTTCGTTGTGTTCTTCATCTCCGCGCTTGCCGAGACGAACCGCCCCCCCTTCGACCTTGTGGAGGCGGAATCGGAACTCGTCGCCGGCCACATGGTTGAGTATTCGTCGACGCCGTTCCTGCTCTTCTTCCTCGGCGAATATGTCGCCGTCGTCCTGATGTGCGCGCTGGCGACCATCCTGTTCCTCGGCGGCTGGCTGCCGCCATTCAATTTCGCGCCTTTCACCTGGGTACCGGGGGTGATCTGGTTCGTGCTGAAGATCTGCCTGATGTTCTTCATGTTCTCGATGGTGAAGGCTTTTGTGCCGCGCTACCGCTACGACCAGCTGATGCGGCTGGGCTGGAAAGTCTTCCTGCCGATCTCGCTGTTCATGGTCGTCGCCACCGCGGCCTTCCTCAAGATCACGGGGTTTGCGTGATGTCCGCTCTGGCCCAGGCCGCAAAATCGCTGCTGCTGAAGGATTTCGTCAGCGCCTTCTTCCTGTCGATGCGCCAGTTCTTCGCGCCGAAGGAAACGATCAACTATCCGCACGAGAAGGGGCCGACCAGCCCGCGCTTCCGCGGCGAGCATGCGCTGCGCCGGTATCCGAACGGCGAGGAGCGCTGCATCGCCTGCAAGCTGTGCGAGGCGATCTGCCCGGCGCAGGCCATCACCATCGAGGCCGGCCCGCGCCGCAATGACGGCACCCGCCGCACCGTGCGCTACGACATCGACATGGTGAAGTGCATCTATTGCGGCTTCTGCCAGGAAGCCTGCCCGGTCGACGCCATCGTCGAAGGGCCGAATTTCGAATTCGCGACCGAGACACGTGAGGAGCTTTACTACAACAAGGAAAAGCTGCTCGCCAACGGCGATCGCTGGGAGCGTGAGCTGGCGCGCAACATCGCGCTGGATGCGCCCTATAGGTGATTAGCGTGCTTCTCCCCGTTTACGGGGAGAAGATGCCGGCAGGCAGATGAGGGGCGGCGCCAGCTTCTGGAAACTTGGCGTTACCCGTCATCCGGCCCTTAGGGCCACCTTCTCCCCGTAAACGGGGCGAACGAACAAGAAAGTGGACGGCGCAACGTCGTCCGTCTAAGGAACACGCGGTTTCGAACCGGAGGCGGGTCGGAGTCGGAATTTGGAACCCGGGGGAACCCATGCTGAGTGGACTAGAGGCGGCCTTTTTCTACCTCTTCGCCTTTATCGCCGTGGCGTCGGCCTTCATGGTCATTTCGTCGCGCAACCCCGTGCATTCGGTGCTCTTCCTGATCCTCACCTTCTTCAACGCCGCCGGCCTCTTCATGCTGACCGGCGCCGAGTTCCTGGCGATGATCCTGCTGGTCGTCTATGTCGGCGCGGTGATGGTGCTGTTCCTGTTCGTCGTCATGATGCTCGACGTCGACTTCGCCGAGATGAAGCAGGGCGCGCTGCAATACGCACCGATCGGCGCGCTGGTCGGACTGATCCTGGCGGCGGAACTGATCATCGTGCTCGGCGGCTACACATTCGCGCCGCAGCTGGCCTCGACGGTCGCGAAGACAACGCCGGATCTCGCCACGCGCTCCAACACGGCGGCGCTCGGCGATATCCTCTATACGGACTACCTTTATTACTTCCAGATTTCCGGCCTGGTGCTGCTGGTCGCCATGATCGGCGCCATCGTGCTGACGCTGCGCCACAAGGAAGGCGTCAAGCGGCAGTCGATCGCCGCGCAGGTCGCACGCACGCCGGCGACGGGCATGGAAATCCGCAAGGTCAAATCGGGCGAGGGCATCTGAGATGGTCGTCGGCATTGCACATTACCTGACCGTATCGGCGATCCTGTTCACGCTCGGCGTGTTCGGCATCTTCCTGAACCGTCGCAACATCATCGTCATCCTGATGTCGGTCGAGCTCATCCTGCTTGCGGTCAACATCAATTTCGTCGCGTTCTCGGCGGCGCTGCATGACCTCGTCGGACAGGTGTTCGCCCTGTTCGTGCTGACGGTCGCGGCCGCTGAAGCCGCGATCGGTCTTGCCATTCTTGTCGTCTTCTTCCGCAACCGCGGCTCGATCGCGGTCGAAGACGTGAGCGCGATGAAGGGTTGACGGGAACCATCATGTATCAGGCTATCGTCTTCCTTCCGCTGCTTGGCTTCCTGATTGTCGGCCTGTTCGGCAATTCGCTCGGCGCCAAGGCTTCCGAATACATCACCTCCGGCTTCCTGGTGATCGCGGCTATCCTGTCGTGGGTCGCCTTCTTCACCGTCGGCTTCGGCCATGGCGAGGTGTTCACCGTGCCGGTGCTGCGCTGGATCCAGTCGGGCGGCATCGACGTCTCCTGGGCGCTCAGGATCGACACGCTGACGGTGGTGATGCTGATCGTCGTCAACACGGTGTCGGCGCTGGTCCACATCTATTCGATCGGCTACATGCACCACGATCCGAACCGGCCGCGCTTCTTCGCCTATCTGTCGCTGTTCACCTTCGCGATGCTGATGCTGGTGACGGCCGACAACCTGATCCAGATGTTCTTCGGCTGGGAAGGCGTCGGTCTCGCTTCCTACCTGCTGATCGGCTTCTGGTACAAGAAGCCGTCGGCCAATGCGGCGGCGATCAAGGCCTTCGTCGTCAACCGCGTCGGCGACTTCGGCTTCGCGCTCGGCATCTTCGGCGTCTTCGTGCTGTTCGGCTCGGTCAATCTCAGCACCGTCTTCGCCAATGCGGCCTCGTTCCTGCCCGCAGAAGGCGCGCCGGCGGGTGCCGCCGTGCTCACCTTCCTTGGCCATGCGCTCGACAAGCAGACGGCGCTGACGGTGGTCTGCCTGCTGCTTTTCATGGGCGCCATGGGCAAGTCGGCGCAGGTGCCGCTGCACACCTGGCTGCCGGACGCGATGGAAGGCCCGACGCCGGTCTCCGCGCTTATCCATGCGGCGACCATGGTGACCGCCGGCGTGTTCATGCTGGCGAGGTTGTCGCCGCTGTTCGAGCTGTCGCATACGGCGCTGACCGTCGTCACCTTCATCGGCGCCTTCACCGCCTTCTTCGCGGCGACCGTCGGCCTGGTCCAGAACGACATCAAGCGCGTCATCGCCTATTCGACCTGCTCGCAGCTCGGCTACATGTTCGTGGCGCTCGGCGTCGGCGCATATGGCGCGGCGATCTTCCATCTGTTCACGCACGCCTTCTTCAAGGCGCTGCTGTTCCTCGGCTCCGGTTCGGTCATCCATGCCGTGTCCGACGAGCAGGACATGCGCAAGATGGGCGGCCTTCGCAAGCTGATCCCGACCACCTACTGGATGATGATCATCGGCACGCTGGCGCTGACCGGCGTCGGTATCCCGGCGACGGTGATCGGCACCGCCGGCTTCTTCTCGAAGGACGCCATCATCGAAACCTCCTTCGCCGGCCACAATGCGGTCGCGGGCTTTGCCTTTGTCCTGCTGGTGGTCGCCGCCTGCTTCACCAGCTTCTATTCCTGGCGGCTGATCTTCATGACTTTCCACGGTGAGCCGCGCGCCAGCCACGAAGTCATGCATCATGTCCACGAATCCCCGCCGGTGATGCTGGTGCCGCTCTACGTGCTTGCCGCGGGCGCACTGTTTGCGGGCGTCATCTTCCACGGCGCCTTCATCGGCGAGGGCTATGCCGAATTCTGGAAGGCGTCGCTGTTCACGCTACCGGACAACCACATCCTGCACGAGATCCACGAGCTGCCGCTCTGGGTGGAACTGGCGCCCTTCGTCGCAATGGTGATCGGTCTGCTCGTTGCCTGGCAGTTCTATATCCGCAAGCCTGAGATGCCGAAGGAACTGGCGGCGCAGCATCGCGGCCTCTACGCTTTCCTGCTCAACAAGTGGTACTTCGACGAGCTTTACGACTTCCTGTTCGTGCAGCCCGCAAAACGCCTCGGCAGGTTCCTGTGGAAGACCGGCGACGGCGCCATCATCGACGGCCTCGGCCCCGATGGTGTCTCGGCGCGCGTCATCGACGTCACCAACCGTGTCGTCAAGCTGCAAACCGGTTATCTCTACCATTATGCCTTCGCCATGCTGATCGGCGTGGCCGCTCTCGTCACCTGGATGATGCTCTGATGACCGACTGGCCAATCCTCTCGCTGGTCACCTTCCTGCCGCTGGTTGGTGTTCTCCTCATTCTGCCGATCAGCGACGACAGCGAAAACGCGCGCCGCAACATCCGCGCCATCGCCTTCATCACGACGGCGTTCACCTTCGTCGTCTCGCTGTTCATCTGGACGGGCTTCGACAATTCGCAGGCCGGCTTCCAGTTCGTCGAGAAGCACGCCTGGCTGGATTCGGGCATCTCCTACCATATGGGCGTCGACGGCATCTCGATGCTGTTCGTCATCCTGACGACCTTCCTTATGCCGCTTTCCATCCTCGCCTCCTGGGAAGCCATCGAGAAGCGGGTCAAGGCCTATATGATCGCCTTCCTGATCCTCGAGACGCTGATGATCGGCGTGTTCTGCGCGCTCGACATCGTCTTGTTCTACGTCTTCTTCGAGGCCGGCCTGATCCCGATGTTCATCATCATCGGCGTCTGGGGCGGCAAGCGGCGCGTCTATGCATCGTTCAAGTTCTTCCTCTACACGCTTGCGGGATCGGTGCTGATGCTGCTCGCCATCATGGCGATGTTCTTCCAGTCGGGCACCACCGATATCCCGACGCTTTTGACGCATCACTTCCCGGCCAACATGCAGACCTGGCTGTGGCTCGCCTTCTTCGCCTCCTTCGCGGTGAAGATGCCGATGTGGCCGGTGCACACCTGGTTGCCCGACGCCCACGTCGAGGCGCCGACGGCGGGCTCGGTCATCCTGGCCGCCATCCTCTTGAAGATGGGCGGATACGGCTTCCTGCGCTTCTCGCTGCCGATGTTCCCGGAAGCGTCGGCGATGTTCGCACCGCTGGTGTTCGCGCTCTCCGTCGTCGCCATCATCTACACCTCGCTGGTGGCGCTGATGCAGGAGGACATGAAGAAGCTGATCGCCTATTCGTCGGTCGCCCATATGGGCTTCGTCACCATGGGCATCTTCGCCATGAACCAGGAAGGCGTGCAGGGCGCGATCTTCCAGATGCTCAGCCACGGGCTCGTCTCGGGCGCGCTGTTCCTGTGCGTCGGCGTCGTCTACGACCGCATGCATACGCGCGAGATCGATGCTTATGGCGGGCTGGTCAACAACATGCCGAAATACGCCACCGTGTTCATGATCTTCACCATGGCCAATGTCGGCCTTCCAGGCACCAGCGGCTTCATCGGCGAATTCCTGACCATGCTCGGCGTCTTCCGGGTCAACACATGGGTGGCGTTCTTCGCCGCAACCGGCGTCATCCTGTCGGCGGCTTACGCGCTGTGGCTCTATCGCCGGGTGATCTTCGGCGCGCTGACCAAGGACAGCCTGAAGAACCTGCTGGATCTGTCGCCGCGCGAGAAGGCGATCATCTACCCGCTGGTGGTGCTGGTCATCTTCTTCGGCGTCTACCCGGCGCCGGTGTTCGACGCGACGGCCCAATCGGTCAAGACGCTCGTCACCAACGTCACCGCATCCATCAATTCCGCGCAGACCGCGGCGGCGAACTGACTGGGGAATAGACTATGACGCCGGACCTTCTCTCCAGCCTTTCGCTTTCGACGCCGGAGCTTGTCCTCGCCGCGGGCGCGCTGTTGCTCCTGATGATCGGGGCCTATTCGCGCTCCAACAGCACCATGACCGTGGCCGGTCTTGCCGTCCTCGTGCTGGTGGTGGCCGGTCTGTGGCTAGCCTTCTCCGGCGGGCAGGGCGCTGCCTATGGCGGCGCCTTCGTGCAGGATTCCTTCGGCGCCTTCATGAAGATGCTCGCGCTGATCGGCTCGGCGGTGACGCTGATCATGTCGATGCGCTTCGCGCGCCAGGAACATTTCGACAAGTTCGAGTTCCCGGTGCTTATCCTGCTCTGCACGCTCGGCATGATGCTGATGATCTCGGCCAACGGAATGATCGGGCTCTATCTCGGGCTCGAGCTGCAGTCGCTGGCGATCTACGTGCTGGCGGCGATCAACCGCGACAACCTGCGCTCGACCGAGGCGGGCCTGAAATATTTCGTCCTCGGCGCGCTGTCGTCGGGCATGCTGCTCTACGGCATCAGCCTCGTCTACGGCTACACCGGCAACACCGGCTTCCAGGAGATCGCGACGGCGCTTGGCAGCGGCGAGCGCCAGCTCGGCCTCGTCTTCGGCCTGGTGTTCGTGCTTGCAGGGCTCGCCTTCAAGATCTCGGCCGTGCCGTTCCACATGTGGACGCCGGACGTCTATGAAGGCGCGCCGACGCCGATCACTGCCTTCCTGGCCGCTGCGCCGAAAATGGCGGCGATGGCGCTGATCGTGCGCGTCACCATGGGCGCCTTCAAGCCGGTCGCCGCGGACTGGCAGCAGATCGTGGTCTTCATCTCGATCGCCTCGATGGCCCTCGGCTCTTTCGCGGCCATCGGCCAGACCAACATCAAGCGCCTGATGGCCTATTCCTCGATCGGCCATATGGGCTATGCGCTGGTCGGCCTTGCCGCCAACAGCCAAGCCGGCGTGCGGGGCGTCGCCATCTACATGCTGATCTATCTGGTGATGACGCTCGGCACCTTTGCCTTCATCCTCGCCATGCGGCGCAAGGAAGGCAATGTCGAGCAGATCAGCGATCTCGCCGGCCTTGCCTCGACCAATCCGATCATGGCCACCATCCTCACCATCCTGATGTTCTCGCTGGCCGGCATTCCCCCGCTCGCCGGCTTCTGGGGGAAGTGGTACGTGTTCCTCGCCGCCATCAATGCGCATCTTTACGCATTGGCGATCATCGGCGTGCTGGCCTCGGTGGTGGGCGCCTACTATTACCTGCGCATCATCAAGATCATGTGGTTCGACGAGCCGGTCGGCGGCTTCGTGCCGATGGCGAGCGAGCTGCGCCTGGTGCTCGGCGTCAGCGGCGCCTTCGTGCTGTTCTACGTGCTGATCGGTGGACCGATCGGCAATTATGCCGAAGCCGCCGCCAAGACGTTCTTCTGACGGGATGGCGTTTCGACTGGCTCCAACCGCGGCGTCGGAGGGGTTCCGGCTCGAGGCGCATGACAGCGTCGGCTCGACCAACGCGCTGGCGCTGGAGCACGCGCGCGCCGGCGATCCCGGCAAGCTCTGGGTCGTCTCGAAAAAGCAGGAAAGCGGTCGCGGCCGGCGTGGCCGCGCCTGGGCTACGCCCGAAGGCAATCTCGCGGCGACACTGCTCCTGGTTCCCGCCGGCGAATTGCGGCTCGCCGCGACGCTCGGCTTCGTCGCGGGGCTGGCGCTGGCCGACGCGCTCGACGCCGTCGTGCCGAAGGGCCGAATCGCCGTCGCCCTGGACGGCGCTAGCCAGGGCCGCAACCGCTTCGAATTGAAATGGCCGAATGACGTGCTGGCGTCGGGCGCCAAGCTTGCCGGCATCCTGTTGGAGTCGACGATGCTTGAGGGCAGCCGTTTCGCGGTCGCCATCGGCATCGGCGTCAATGTCGTGGCTTACCCGGAAGATCTGCCTTATCCGGCGACGTCGCTGCAGGCATTGGGTGCCGATTGCGATGCCGAAACGCTGTTCCTGGCGCTCTCGGACGCCTGGAGCGAGAATGCCCGGATGTGGGATGATGGGCGTGGGCTCGATGCCGTCAGAGAGCGCTGGCTTGCCCGCGCGGCAGGCCTCGGCGGCGAGGTTGCTGTCAGAATTGACGGCAATGTGGTGCGCGGCGTCTTCGAAACCATTGACGAGGACTGCCGTTTCGTGATCCGCGACGATGAGGGATCAGTTTTGACGATCGCTGCCGGCGACGTGCATTTCGGCGCTGTCGCCTCGGCCCGCGTATAATTTTGTTTTATGCCATTCCGGACGGAAAACCGTGACACGCATTTCCCGGAATTGCCCCAACGGCTTGGCCTGACGGCCAGGAAGGAAAGAATTCATGGCGAATAAGGAAAACGCCGAGCTCGTCTTCGCGCCGCTGGGCGGCGTCGGCGAGATCGGCATGAACTTCGCCCTCTACGGCTACGGGCCTGCCGAAGCGCGGGAGTGGATCATCGTCGATGTCGGCGTCACCTTTCCGGACTCGGCGCATCCCGGCGTCGATCTCATCCTGCCCGATACGCGTTTCATCGAGGAGAATATCGATGGCTTGCGCGGCATCGTCATCACCCACGCGCACGAGGACCATTACGGCGCGCTGCTCGACATCTGGCCGAAGCTTAAAGTTCCAGTCTGGATGACGCCGTTCACCGCCGGCCTGCTCGAAGCCAAGCGGCAGGGTGAGCAGAACGCGCCGAAGATCCCGGCGTCGATTTACCGGGCCGGCGAGAAGTTCACCATCGGACCTTTCGAGATCGAGGCCATTCCGGTGGCGCATTCGATCCCCGAGCCGATGTCGCTGGCGATCACCACTCCGGCCGGCACGGTGATCCACACCGGCGACTGGAAGATCGATCCGGCTCCGACGATCGGCCCGAAGACCGACGAGGCGCGCTTCCGCGCCTATGGCGACAAGGGCGTGCTGGCTCTGATCTGCGATTCCACCAATGCGTTGAGGGAAGGGGAGTCGCCCTCGGAGGTGGCGGTCGGCGAGGGCCTCAAGGGCGTCATCGAGCAAGCCAAGGGCCGCGTCGCGGTCACCACCTTCTCCTCCAATGTCGGGCGAATCGTCTCGATCGCCAGGGCGGCGCGCGATGCCGGCCGGCAATGCCTCGTGCTCGGCCGCTCGCTGAAGCGCGTCATCGATGTCGCGGGCGAGCTTGGCTACATGGACGGCCTGCCGGAGTTCATCTCCGAGGAGGACTATGGCTATATCCCGCGTGAGAACCTGGTGATCATCTGCACCGGCAGCCAGGGCGAGCCGCTGGCCGCACTTGCAAAGCTCTCACGCGACGAGATGAAGTCGGTGGCGCTGACGGCCGGCGATACCGTTGTATTTTCTTCGCGCACCATTCCCGGCAACGAGAAGGCGATCCTCGAGATCAAGAACCGCCTGATCGACCTCGGCATGAAGATCATCGAGGACGGCGACGCGCTGGTGCATGTCTCCGGCCATCCGCGCCGCAGCGAACTGCGCAAGATGTATGAATGGGTGCGTCCGCAGATCGGCGTTCCCGTGCATGGCGAGGCGGCGCATCTGGTGGCGCAGGGCTCGCTGATGTCGATGTCGGGCATCGGCCAGGTGGCGCAGGTGCGCGATGGCGACATGCTGAGGCTCTGGCCCGGCCCGGCGACCATTATCGATCAGGTGCCGTTCGGCCGGCTTTACAAGGACGGCTTGCTGATCGGCACCGACCAGGCGATGGGCATACGCGACCGCCGCAAGCTTTCCTTCGCCGGCCATGTCGCGGTCAATGTCGTGCTCGACGATAAATATGAGCTCGCCGGTGACCCTGATCTGGTGGCGATCGGCGTGGCGGAAGCGGATGCCAGCGGCGAGACGCTGGAGGACCTGATGCTCGATGCGGCAATCGGCGCGGTGGACTCCATTCCGCGCCAGCGCCGAAAAGACCTCGATCTGGTGCAGGAAGCGGTGCGCCGCGCCGTGCGCGCCGCCGCCAACGAAGCCTGGGGCAAGAAGCCGCTGGTGACGGTGTTCGTCACGCGGTGACGAACAAGGGAGTAGGGGAGTAAGGCAGTAGGGCGGCAGGGAAAGGGCGATAGATTTGTATACGCCGAGATTTTTCCCTACTGCCATACTGCCCTATTGCTTTACTCCCCCAAGAGCGGAGCGCTTTTATGCTTGGACGCCTGAACCATGTCGCGCTTGCCGTGCCGGATCTGGCCGCGGCAATGGCCGCCTATCGCGACACGCTGGGGGCGCAATTGAGCGAGCCGCAGGCGTTGCCGGAGCATGGCGTGACCGTCGTGTTCGTCGATGTCGGCAATACCAAGATCGAATTGCTGGAGCCGCTGGGCGAGACATCGCCGATCGCCGCCTTCCTCGAGAAGAACCCTTCGGGCGGCATGCATCACGTCTGCTATGAGGTCGACGACATCCTGGCGGCCCGCGACCGTTTGAAAGCGAGCGGTGCGCGCGTGCTGGGCGACGGCAACCCCAAAATCGGTGCCCACGGCAAGCCGGTGCTGTTCCTGCATCCCAAGGATTTCTTCGGCACGCTGGTCGAACTGGAGCAGGCATGAACTGGATCCTGTTCGCCGCGCTGTTCTTCGTCACCTGGTGGCTGGTGCTGTTTGTTGTTCTCCCGTTCAGCCTGCGCACCCAGGACGACGATCAGGATGTCACGCTTGGCACCGTTTCCAGCGCGCCACGCGGCCCGCATATGCTGCGCGCTTTCATCCGCGCGACGATCGTGACGGTGGTCGTGATGGGCATTCTCTACGGCCTGACGATGGGCCTGGGATTCAGCTTCGACGACATCATGCGGATCATGCCGGACTTTAGTCCGAATACCCATCACTGACGCCGAAGATACAGTCTCGACAAGTATTGGGCAGCATACGCGCGCCAAGGTTGAAATCGGAAGCCGGCTTCCGATTTTGGCTGTTATCTATGGCTGACGCTGTTTGGCAGATGGTGGTGCTAAGCAGATGATTGCACAAAAAAAATGCAAGGCACGAGGCCTTGCAATTTAAACGCGTCCGATCCGTTTCCGGTGTCCGGCGGCAGCGAGTTACCGCGCCTAGATCGCATCCTCCCAAGACTTTGACCGCGTAGGAGAGCAGATTTTTCTCCGCCCTCTCGGTTATCGGCGCACACTAGACCAAGGCAGGTGAAAATGTCACGAAGAATTTTGCCTCGAAACAGGCAATATCGTGCTGCACTGCACAATAGTGCGGCAGGGCTTGCTTGTGAATCGATCAAAAAGCCATTTGCGGCACTTTGCAGCCAAAATCGCCATTTTGGTAAGGTGCAGAAGGCCCGATACTTTGGGGCACTCGGGTTTCCATTCGGCCATGAAATGGCTATGAAGCCCGAGCAAGCAGCCTGAGGCGCGCCGATTCCCGCGCCGCCATCTTCATTCACGGACCAGTCCATGCGTTTGTCGCGCTACTTCCTGCCTATTCTCAAAGAAAATCCCCGCGAGGCCGAGATCGTCTCGCACCGGCTGATGCTGCGCGCCGGCATGATCCGCCAGCAGGGGCAGGGCAGCTTCTCGTGGCTGCCATTGGGCAAACGCGTGCTGGACAAGGTCTGCCAGATCATCCGCGAGGAGCAGAACCGCGCCGGCGCGCTGGAAATCCTGATGCCGACTATCCAGTCGGCGGATCTGTGGCGCGAAAGCGGCCGTTACAACGACTACGGCAAGGAGATGTTGCGCATCAAGGACCGCCAGGACCGCGACCTGCTCTACGGCCCGACCAACGAAGAGATGGTCACCGAGATTTTTCGCGCCTACGTCAAGTCCTACAAGGACCTGCCGCTCAACCTCTATCACATCCAGTGGAAGTTCCGCGACGAGGTGCGTCCGCGCTTCGGCGTCATGCGCTCACGCGAATTCCTGATGAAGGACGCTTATTCCTTCGACCTCGATTTCGAGGGCGCGAAGGCCGCCTACAACCGCATGTTCGTCTCCTATCTCAGGACGTTCACGCGCATGGGCCTGCAGGCCATTCCGATGCGCGCCGACACCGGTCCGATCGGTGGCGATCTCAGCCATGAGTTCATCATCCTGGCCGAGACCGGCGAGAGCCAGGTGTTCTGCGACCGCGCCTATCTTACGCTCGACGTGCCGGGCGCCGACACCAACTTCTCCAACGATGCCGAGATCGGCGACATCGTGAAGACGTGGACGACACCCTACGCCGCCACCGACGAGATGCATGACGAAGCGGCCTGGGAGAAAGTCGCCGAAGGCGACCGGCTTTCGGCGCGCGGCATCGAAGTCGGCCATATCTTCCATTTCGGCGAGAAGTACTCCAAGCCGATGAACGCCAAGGTGACCGGTCCCGACGGCAAGGACCATTATGCATCCGGCGGTTCCTACGGCATCGGCCCGTCGCGCCTGGTTGCGGCGATCATCGAGGCGAGCCATGACGAGAACGGCATCATCTGGCCGGAAGCGGTGGCGCCTTTCGATATCGGCCTGATCAACATGAAGGTCGGCGACGGTGAATGCGACCGCGTCTGCGACGAGCTTTATGCGGCGCTCAACGCAGCCGGCAAGGACGTGCTCTATGACGACACCGACCAGCGTCCCGGCGGCAAATTCGCCACCGCCGACCTGATCGGCCTGCCGTGGCAGGTGATCGTCGGCCCGCGCGGCGTGGCCGCCGGTGAGGTCGAGATCAAGAACCGCAAGTCGGGCGAGCGCGAGACGCTGCCGATCGCCGAGGCCAAGAAGCGCCTGGGTATCGCCGCATGAGCGAGGCGGCGGCAGCGGCCAGATCAGGGGCGGGCGCTTTCTCGGGCTTCGAGCGCATGGTGGCGTGGCGCTATCTGCGCTCGCGCCGCAAGGAGACGGTGATCTCGGTCATCGCCTCGATCTCCTTCCTCGGCATCATGCTGGGCGTCGCGACGCTGATCGTCGTCATGGCGGTGATGAACGGGTTCCGCGCCGAGTTGCTCACCCGCATCCTCGGCGTGAACGGCCACCTCATTGTGCAGCCGCTCGATTCGCCGCTGGAGGATTACGCCCAGGTGGCGAGCCGCATCAACGGTGTGTCGGGCGTCAAATATGCGATCCCGCTGATCGACGGCCAGGTGCTGGCGCAGGGCAATGTCGGCGGCGGCACGGGCGCGCTGGTGCGAGGCATCCGCGGCGAGGACCTCGGCAAGATTTCGATCGTCGCCAGCAACATCAAGCAGGGGACGCTCGACGGTTTCGACACCGGCGACGGCGTGGCGATCGGCAAGCGCATGGCGGAAAGCCTCGGGCTGGTGCTCGGCGACACGATCACGCTGATCTCGCCCGGGGGCGACGTGACGCCGATCGGCACCACGCCGCGCATGAAGGGCTACAAGGTGGCGGCGATCTTCGAGGTCGGCATGTCGGAATATGACAGCTCGATCATCTACATGCCGTTCTCCGAAGCGCAGCTCTATTTCAACATGGACGGGCGCGCGCAGACCATCGAGATCTATGTCGACAATCCCGACAATGTCGACGCGCTGAAGCCGCTGGTCGAACAGGCGGCGCAGCGGCCGGTCGACCTCGTCGATTGGCGCCAGCGCAACGAAACCTTCTTCTCGGCCCTGCAGGTCGAGCGCAACGTCATGTTCATGATCCTGACGCTGATCGTGCTGGTGGCGGCGCTCAACATCATTTCCGGCCTCATCATGCTGGTGAAGGACAAGGGCCACGACATCGCCATCCTGCGCACGATGGGCGCCTCGCGCGGCGCGATCCTGCGCATCTTCCTGATGACGGGGGCGGCGATCGGCGTCACCGGCACGATCGCCGGCGTGTTGCTCGGCGTCGTGATCTGCATCAACATCGAATCGATCCGCCAGTTCTTCTCCTGGATGACCGGCAGGATCCTGTTCAACCCCGAGCTCTATTTCCTCAGCCAGCTGCCGGCGAAGATGGACCCGCGCGAGACGACCTATGTCGTGATCATGGCGCTGGCCCTGTCGTTCCTCGCGACGGTGTTCCCGGCCTGGCGGGCGGCCCGGCTCGATCCCGTCGAAGCCTTGAGGTACGAATGATGGCCGAGGCCATTATCGAGTTGAAGGGCGTCGAGCGCCACTATGTCCAGGGGCCGCGCAAGCTCACCATTCTGAACGGTGCCGATTTTTCGCTCAGGCGCGGCGAGATGGTGGCGCTGGTGGCGCCTTCGGGCACCGGCAAGTCCACCCTTTTGCACACGGCCGGCCTCTTGGAGCGGCCCGATGCGGGCGACGTGATCCTCGCCGGCCGTGCCTGCGGCCGGCTGTCGGACGAGGAACGCACGGCGATCCGCCGCAATGATGTCGGCTTCGTCTACCAGTTCCATCATTTGCTGCCGGAGTTCTCGGCGCTCGAGAACATCATGATGCCGCAGCTGATCAAGGGGCTCCCTCCCAAGGAAGCCTCCGAGCGGGCGGCGCAGCTTCTCGACTATATGCAGATCGGCAAGCGCGCGCAGCACCGGCCGGCCGAGCTTTCCGGCGGCGAGCAGCAGCGCGTCGCCATTGCCCGCGCCGTCGCCAATGCGCCGCTGGTGCTCCTGGCCGACGAGCCGACCGGCAATCTCGACCCGACGACCGCCTCCTATGTGTTCGACGCGCTGGAGGCGCTGGTCAGGCAGTCGGGGCTGGCGGCGCTGATCGCCACTCACAATCACGAACTCGCCGGCCGCATGGACCGGCGGGTGACGCTGGCCGAGGGCAAGGTTGTTCCTCTTTAACGAAAGCATGTCGCGTGAACGGAATTCACGCGACTGCTTCAGGTCCTTGATTTTTCAGGCCGATATTCGGATGCGGCCAGCCTGCGATCACCACTTCACCCGCAGGCCGACATTGGCTCCGAAACCACGGTGCGATGGACCGTCCAGGGCGGTCTCGTAGCTGAGCGAGCCGTAGGCGCTGACGGTATCGGCTACCTTGGTGTTGAGACCGGCCTGAAGTTCGAGCGACGTGCCGCCCGTTGCGGTGTCGATCCCGACATCGTTGAACTCAACCGAACTGTCTGTCGAAAACCGGTGCCAGAAGTCGGCGCTGGCGAAAAACTGGACCGGTCGTCCGTTCATCTCGGTGTTGGCTTCCAGCCGCGCCCCGAGCCTGCCGGTAACGCCGGTCATGTCGGAATAGTCGATGCTGGTGAACGGATCCGACGTGTTCCCCAGCGATACATGCTGGACGATGATCTGCGCCTGCGGCTCAATGGCCCAAGTCTGGTCGATCGCCAGCGGCACTCCGACTTCCGCCGAGCCGAGCAGCGAAAAACCACTGATGTCATCGCCGACGCCGCGATTGGAGGTGGCGTCGCCATGCAGCCAGCCAACCATGCCCACGGCATCGAAATACCAGCCGTCCTTGTCGACATAGGTCCAATAGGCACCCAGCCCGTCGCTCATCAGGTTGAGCTTGCCGGTATGGATTTGCATCTCCCCTAGCGAATTGGCGACGATATCCCCGTCGGCCTGGCCATGCGAATAGAAAAGGCCTGCCCGGTCCTGGCTGCCGTCTTCGTGCAGCCTGCCGTAGAAGTCGGCGCCGATTTGCAGCCCCCAGATCGTCCCGTCGAATTTGGGCGCTATCTCGTAGGCCATGCCGCCGATCCGCGGCGCCCATGCGGCGTTTGACGATTGGCCGAAGACACGCGCCCAGCCGCGCGGATGCTCGCCATAAACGTCGAGGAACGACTGGTTGCCCTGGCGCTCGTGGAAGGTGCCGAGTTCAGTCAAGCCCAGTTCGGCCGCCATCATCGGTGTCACCACATAGCCGGGGATTTCCGGGCGGATCAACGGCACGTCGGGCGTGATGGGCTCGGGCGGTGGGGCCGGCGGTTCCACCGGCGGCGGTTCCACCGGCGGCAGCACCGGCACAGTCGGCGTGATGGGCGTCGGCGGCTCCGTAGGCACCGTCGGTGTTATAGGCGTGGGGTCGGTCGGGATAGGAGGCTGCGGCGGCTGTGGCGGCGGCTCGGGTGGGGTCGGAATGACGGGCAGCACCGGCACGGTCGGCGTAATGGGCGTCGGATTCGACGGAATGGGCGGCTCCGGCGGTGGATTTGTTATCGATGAGCGCAGGAACCAGTCGTTGTCGGTCGCTGCGTTCGGCGCCACCCCGCCCTGGAACAGCTGGTATTCGTAAATGCCGGCTGCGACCGGCCCGGCCAGGGTGAACGATCCGCTCCCGGTGGTCGCTCCGTTCTGGGCGTCGATCACCAGAATGCCGTTGGCGTTGGTCTGCGCGCCCGGCCCGCCGAAATTGGTGATGGCGAGCGCCGTGGCGCCCGTGCCGCTGCCGCCTCCGTTAGCGCCGTTGATGACGAGTTGGTCGGAGCGCGTGTCGCTGTCGGTGTCCAGAAAGGTCTGCAGCGCCAGCACGCCGTCGTGGCCGACATAATTGCCCATGACGACGAAACGGTTCCTCTCGGTCGAGGAGCCTGTCACCATGTCGATGGTGCCGGAGTTGCTCACGGTCACCGGATTACCGCCTACCGCCGAGGTCACGGTGTGAACCTCCGGGCTGCCGGCGATCACGCTCGACGTCGCGTCGTCGATGATGAGCTGGCCGGTCAGGGTTCCGGAATCGCCCAGCACCAAGGTGTCGCCACCAAATTCGAATGTTAGCTGCGAGCCTCGGGCAAGCGCGATGAGTTCCCAGTTCCTGATCGTGTCGACATTCGTGCCCTGCCCGCCGGCGGCATTCCGGGTGTTCTGCCAGGCGAGCTTGTCGTTGCCGGTGCCGCCATCGATGGTCAGCCCTGGCGTTAGGTTGGTCGACGTCAGATTGGAGAAGATCGCGCTGTCGTTGCCGGCCCCCGCGAACAGTCCGCTGCTGATCGTGCCGCCGCCCCAGGCGATGAAATCATTGTCGTCGCCCGCGTCCACCGAACTGGTGATCCTGCCGCCAGAGATACCGATAACGTCGGCGCCGGTGCCGGTCAGGATCTGGCCATTGATCGTCCCATCGACCATGAGGAAGTAGTCGTTGCCGGCGCCCATGTCGACGGTGCCGTTGGTCACCGGGCTGCCGCTGGCGCCGTTGGCGCGATTGATGAAATAGTCGTTGCCGCCGCCGAGCCTCGCGCCATTGTTGATGGTGCCCGCATTGTCGATCCGGTCGACGGAGTCGATGCTGCTCGTGTCGATCAGTCCACTGATGACGGCGCCCGAGCGGTTGATGACGCTGAAGGTTCCGCCACCGTTCTGCGTGATGGACTGGTTGATGGTGCCGGCATTGTCGATGATGGTGTTGTCGCCATTGATCACGACAGTATTGAGCTGAGCGCCGGCACGGTTGGTGATCGCATTCTGCCCGCCCGGGCCGGCCGTCAGGGTCAGCGACGAATTGAACATGCCGGCATTGTCGATGATGTTGCTCGCTCCATCCATTGCCACGGTGTTCACCGAATGGGCTGGGCGAACGGTCAGCGTATTGGTTCCGGTCGTGCCGTTGACGCCGATGTTCTGATTGATGCTGCCGTTCTGGTCGATGCTGAAGCTTGTGTTGCCCGTGGCGTAGATCGACATGTTCGACATCGCCGCGCCTGCGACCGTCCCGCTCAGGCTGCCGTTGATGTTGCCGCTGTTGACGATGCTGCTGTCGCCCGGTCCGGTGACGGCGATGCCGCCGGAATTGATCGTGGCGCCGCCGCTCACCGTCACCGCGACGGATTGACCCGGAGTGTTGGCATAACCGTCATTATCGGCGCCCGAGCACGCCACGACGCCGGGCGTTGTCGCGGCGCAATCGGCTAAAGATGGCGATGCCGCCAGCAGCAATGGAACCGCCGCCGTTCCCGTTGCTCCCAGCACAGCGCGACAACGACCGATTGCTGCCGTAAATGCTAAGGGCGCTGCAGGTAGGCGCCGTCGAGCCAGGGGAACATCGAATACCCGGCTTGGGAACAAGGACAGGCAAGCCTTGGACGCTTCCCGCCATGACTGCCGAGGCGAAGCGGTCTTTTCTGATCGCGAGTGTCTGATCTTCGCAGCCACGAACGATGCCCTATCTTCAATATTTGGATAGAAGTTGCGTGACGGACCGAAGTCAATAAAAATGCCTCGATATATGGGGGTATATGCCTACTCATCATGCTCCCAGTGATAATTCTGCAACATTAAATGCGGACCACCTGAAATAGCCAGATAATCTCCGTCAGCCCGCGCAGCATCAGCATTCGGATTCGCTAATACATGCCAAGCACACCGTCTTGCAAGACCGCTCAACAGAGGCAATGGTATAGATCTGTAAATTACCAAGCATTGTAATAATGGCGAATGCGCAGCTATATCAGTAATTTAGCGCGTCCCTGTTTGCTCCAGTCTTCCTGAAGAACGCCTGCTGGCGATCGATGCTCGAACAGTGGATCGACTAACCGTCATTCATCGTCGTCGTTACGAACATTACGTGAGGCGCCAGTCGGTTAACCCTTCGCTAACCGTGCTGATTCCTCGCCTGCCTCCGCATCCCGATGGTCGTTGACATTCGAACAAAATTAGAACAAATTACGAACATATTAACAACGGAGAGAGTTATGTCTGATCTGGTTCAGGATGTCGTCTCGCTGGTTTGCATGAGCACCTTTCTCGTTTCTATGGCGATCTGGATCGGCGCCATGTGACCGGGCGGCCTCGCCGCCGCTTCTCCGGGCGGGCAAGAGCCCGCCCTGGGACGGACAACAGTCCGCCCATTGTTGTTAAGTCTTTCTTGGCCGCGCCGACATAGGCTGCCTTTCCAAACAAGAGGGAGCCAAGGCAAGTGTCGGTCTTCGTCACGGTCACCCTCGTGGCCGGCAATCTCGGACTGATCTTTCTTTTGATGACCGTGCCGCTCGGGCTGCGCACGGTGACGGTCAGCCGCGTGATCAGAGCCGACCGCAACAGCCTCTGGCAGGCGCTGTGGCCGTTCGGCAGCGATACCGGCTGGTCCGGCGAAATCCTTTCCGCCGAGCCGCTCGACGGGGAGGGGACGGCGCTGATCAGGTTGTCCTGGGATGGCCGGGACGGCCGGCCGATCGAACGCAAGGCGCGGTTCGAGGACGTCGGCGAGGGCAGCGGATTCTCGATGACCGTCATCGAGGACACGGCGCTCGATCCCTCGTTCTGGGCGAACTATCGTGAGACCGCCGAGCTCGTGCCGGAGAGAGATGGCACGCGGGTCACGCTTACCCGGACCGACCGCTATCGCGGCGTTGCCTTCCTGATCTTCCGCTTCTTTGCCATGCGCCGCGAATTGCGGAAGCTCGACGTCTGGGCGGTGACTGGCACCTATCGCAGGGGCGGCTGGTTCGAGCATCCGCTCAGCCAGATCGGCTTTGCCGTGCTTTCGGCCCTGATCCTGTGGCCATTCTTCGGCCTCAATATCGGTGGCTTCGCGCTGGCGGCGATCCTGACCTCCGTCGTCGCCCTGCACGAACTCGGCCATATGGCCGCCTTCCGGCTGACCGGGCATCGTCGGGCTCGGATGATCTTCATCCCGCTGCTTGGCGGCATTGCCATCGGCGGCAGGCCCTACGACAGCCGCTTCGAGGTGGCGTTCGTGGCGCTGATGGGCGCCGGCTTCTCCGCTTTCCTGGTGCCGGTGCTGATCGTCGCCAGCGGCCTCGCCAACGGCGAAGGCCATCGCCTGGCCGCCATGCTCCTGGCTACGCTCGCCGGCTGCGCGTCGCTGTTCAACATCGCCAATCTGGTTCCGGTTTGGAAATTCGACGGCGGCCAGGTGCTGCGCCAGATCTGCCCGGGACCGGTAGCGCTTGCGCTGGCCTCCTTCCTGCTTTTGTCGGCGCTTTTGGCGCTCGGCTGGCGGGCCGGTTTCTCGCCGAGCTTCCTGCTGATTGCCGGCGCGGTTTTCGCGATGCTGAGCCTGATCACCGTGGGCAGCGGCGTGAAGCCGCGTCACGAGCTGAAGCCGATCAAGACCTTCGACCGGCTGGCCATGGCCGGCGCGTTGCTCGCCGTCTTTGCCATTCATGGCTACGGCGTGCTGTGGGCCTCCGCGCAATTAATGTAATGAGAAGGGCTCTCAGCCGACCTTGCGCGCCGGCTCCGCAATCGGAACGGCAGGCCCGAACACATCCTCGAAAGCGGATTTCAGCGCCAGGTCGAGGTCGGCCATGGTGACGGGAAGGCCAAGATCGACCAGGCTGGTCACGCCATGATCCGAAACGCCGCAGGGCACGATGCCGCTGAAATGGCCGAGGTCCGGCTCGACATTGATGGCGATGCCGTGGAAGCTCACCCAGCGCCGCAGCCGGATGCCGATCGCCGCGATCTTGTCCTCCGCCGGAGAGCCGTCCGGCAGGGCAGGGCGATCCGGCCGCGCCACCCAGACGCCGACGCGATCCTCGCGCCGCTCGCCGCGCACGTTGAAAGCGGCGAGCGTGGCGATGATCCATTGCTCGAGCGCCGCGACGAAGGCGCGCACATCCTCGCGCCGGCGCTTGAGATCAAGCATGACATAGGCCAGGCGCTGGCCGGGGCCGTGATAAGTGTATTCGCCGCCGCGGCCGGCGGCAAAGACCGGAAAGCGGTCGGGATCGATCAGGTCTTCGATTCGCGCGCTGGTTCCGGCGGTGTAGAGCGGCGGATGCTCGACCAGCCAGACCAATTCGCCGGCAGCACCGCTGCGGATCGCCTCGGCGCGCGCCTCCATGAAGGCCAGCGCGTCCGGATAGGCGGTCAGACCGGGTTCGATCACCCATTCCACCGGCGCCGAACCGGGGAGAGGGAGGAACGACGTGGCGATCTGGCTGCGTTCTGTCATGGATTGTTCGTTTATCGGCTATGCATGCCGCGATCCAAAATCGCGTTTCACCTTTGGGCGGCATGCGTCTCGGCTTATATGGCGGCAATCCCCTGAAACGTCCAGTTCCGGCCGTGCGCCGCCGGCCCGTAGAGGGTTGCGCAAATGAGCGACGAATATTCCGCTCAGCGCACTTGTTTCGCCGGAAACGATTTGCTACAGGCCCCGGGCCGGACGGTTCCGGCTCCTACCACGTGCGGTCGTGGCGGAATTGGTAGACGCGCAGCGTTGAGGTCGCTGTGGGGCAACCCGTGGAAGTTCGAGTCTTCTCGACCGCACCAATCAAGTCTTGAGTTATCAAGCCGCCAGTCTGCGGCGATGATGCCAAGCTTTTCTCATCGCTCGGGTTTCAGTCTCTACCTGGGAAATCTCTTGGGTTGTGAAGAATCGTCGGCTATGGACGAATTCGAACAAACCGGGGGGACTGATGTCGAGACTATCTAACTGGGCTCGGAGGAAGGGCCTATTTGGCCTGAAGCCGAAAATACCAGATTTTGCTACCGTTGGACGCTACACCTACGGCGTGACCGGCGAAAGTGTCTGGATGGCATCTGAGGACGCCCCGCTGATCGTCGGATCATATTGTTCGGTTGCAAGTGGCGTACAGTTCTACTGCAAAAGCGGTCACGTTCACGACTGCGCGACGTCTTTCCCGATCCACTTTTGCGTTCTCAAACAGCCAGCGCCGGCCGCAAGCCTTGGAAAGCGCAAAGGCATTCACATTGGGCACGATGTATGGATCGGCCGTAACGCCGCCATTATGCCGGGGGTGAAAATTGGCGATGGCGCAGTCATTGGCGCTCATGCCGTCGTGGCAAGAGATGTGCCGCCGTATGCTGTTGCGGCAGGCAATCCGGCAAAGGTCGTCAAGTATCGCTTCGACGACCAGGTCATTTCAAAGTTGCTGACCATTCGTTGGTGGGACTGGGACGAAGGCAAGATCAAACGGGAAGCAGAAGCGCTGACCGGCCCTATCGATGTCTTCGTGACACGCCATTTTAGGGCCCCGCGACAGCAATGACAAAGGCCACATACGCTTAGTCGAGATCAAGCCAAGCATACGCATCCTCAGCGGCACCACCGGTGCAGACCCTTGTGCGGTTTCCGCACAAGGGTAGCCGGTATCGATCGGTGCGCTACGCAGCCTTCTTCGTCCGCGCCAGCGTATCGGCCACCACTTCGCCGAAGGAGGCCGGGGTCGGCACGATGACGACGCCGGCTTCTTTCAGGATCTCGACCTTCTCCTGCGCCGACTCGCCGAAGGCGGAGATGATCGCGCCGGCGTGCCCCATGCGGCGGCCCTTCGGGGCGGACAGGCCGGCGATGTAGGCGATCAAGGGTTTGCGCATGTTGTCGCGCGCCCAAATCGCGGCTTCGGCTTCCTGCGGGCCGCCGATTTCCCCGATCATCACCACGGCGTCGGTGTCGTCGTCGCGCTCGAAGAGCTGCAGGATGTCCTTGAAGGACGAGCCGTTGATCGGATCTCCGCCGATGCCGACGCTGGTCGACACGCCGATGCCCAGCGCCTTCATCTGCGAGGCAGCCTCGTAGCCCAGCGTGCCGGAGCGGCCGACGATGCCGACGCGCCCGGGCAGATAAATGCTGCCCGGCATGATGCCCATCAGCGCTTGTCCGGGCGTAATCACGCCGGCGCAGTTCGGGCCGACCAGCCGCATGCGGTCCTCGAAGCGGTAGCGGCGCATGTAGCGCTTGACCCGCATCATGTCCTGCGAGGGGATGCCGTCGGTGATGCAGACGCAGAGTTTTATCCCGGCGTCCGCAGCCTCCATGATCGAATCGGCGGCGAAGGGCGGCGGCACGAAGACGATGCTCGCCTCGGCGCGGGTCTCGCGAACCGCGCCCTTGACGGTGTTGAAGACGGGCAGGCCGAGATGCGTCTGGCCGCCCTTGCCGGGGGTGACGCCGCCGACCAGCTTGGTGCCGTAGCGCTTCATGTCGTCGGCATGGAAGCTGCCGATCTTGCCGGTGAACCCTTGCACGATCACGCGCGTGCTGCGGTTGAGCAGGATTGCCATTTCTCGACCTCCCTCAGGCTGCTTTCTTGTTCTTGGTGGCTTCGCGCCAGGCGGCGACGGCCTTTTCGGCGGCTTCGGCCAGCGTGTCGGCGACGATCACCTTCTCGCCGGAATCGGCCAGGATCCTGCGCCCTTCCTCGACCTTGGTGCCGGAAAGGCGCACCACCAGCGGCACATCGACGCCGACCTCGCGGATCGCCTTGATGACGCCCTCGGCCACCCAGTCGCAGCGGTTGATGCCGGCGAAGATGTTGACCAGGATGGTCTCGACATTCTTGTCGCCAAGCACGGCGCGGAAGGATTTCGCCACCCGCTCCGGCGAGGCGCCGCCGCCGATGTCGAGGAAATTGGCGGGCTCGCCGCCGGCGATCTTGATCATGTCCATCGTCGCCATGGCCAACCCGGCGCCGTTGATGATGCAGCCGATATTGCCGTCCAGCCCGACATAGGAGAGGCCGCGGTCGCTGGCGAAAGTCTCTCGCGGGTCTTCCTGGCTCTTGTCGCGCAGCTCGGAGATTTCCGGACGGCGAAACAGCGCGTTCTCGTCGAACGACATTTTCGCGTCGAGCGCGACGAGGCTGCCGTCACGCGTCACCACCAGCGGATTGATCTCCAGCATCGTGGCGTCATAGTCCCGAAACACCCGGTAGCAGCCGAGGATGGTTTCGGTCGCCTTGCCGATCAAATTATCCTCGAGCCCGAGCCCGAAGGCGATCTCGCGCGCCTGGAAGCGCTGCATGCCGACCCCCGGATCGACGGTGGCGCGGATGATAGAGTCGGGCTTCTTCTCCGAGATATCCTCGATCTCCATGCCGCCGGCGGCCGACGCGACGATCATGACGCGCTCTTCCTTGCGGTCGAGCACGAAGCCGAGATAGAGCTCCTGGGCGATGTCGACCGCTTCCTCGAGATAGAGGCGCGAGATCAGCTTGCCGCGCGGGCCGGTCTGCTGGGTCACCAGCTTGCGTCCGAGCATGGCTTCCGCCGCGCTGGAAATCTCCTCGTCATTGGAACAGAGTTTTATTCCGCCGGCCTTGCCGCGGGCGCCGGAATGGACCTGCGCCTTCAGCACCCATTTCGAGCCGCCGATCTCGCGCGCCCGGTAGGTCGCCTGTTCGGGGCTGTAGGCCAGCCCACCGCGCGGCACATGCACGCCGTGGCGGGCAAGCAGTTCCTTGGCCTGGTATTCGTGGATGTCCATCTTGTCCTCCCGGTAATTTTTAGTGCGTCGCGCCATGCGCCTGGCCGGCGCGCTCGATCGCCTCGTTCACCACCAGCACGTTGCGCGCCATGCGTTCCGACGCCGCGTCGATCATCTTGCCGTCGAGCGCCGCCGCGCCCTTGCCGGCCGCTTCCGCTTCCTTCAGCACCTCGAGAATGCGGCGGGCGCGCGTGACCTCCTTCTCCGGCGGCGAGAACACATCGTTGGCCAAGGCGATCTGCGAAGGATGGATCGCCCATTTGCCCTCGATGCCGAGCGCCGCGGCACGCCTGGCGGCTGCGGTGTAGCCTTCCGGGTCGGAGAAATCGCCGAACGGTCCGTCGATGGCGCGCAGGCCATAGGCGCGGCAGGCGACCGTCATGCGCGACAGCGCGAAATGCCACTGGTCGCCGGGATAATCCGGATTGAGGCCGCCGATGTTGACGGTGCGCGCCTTGTTTGAGGCGGCATAGTCGGCGACGCCGAAATGCATCGCCTCCAGCCGGCCCGGCGTCGCGGCGATCGCCTCGACATTGGCCATGCCGAGCGCCGTCTCGATCAGCGCCTCGAGGCCGACACGCGTCTTGAAGCCCTTGGCCATCTCGATCTGGTTGACCATGGCTTCGACCATGTAGAGATCGGCCGGCACGCCGACCTTCGGCACCAGGATCGTGTCCAATCGATCGCCGGCCTGTTCCATGACGTCGACCACGTCGCGATACATGTAGTGGGTGTCGAGGCCGTTGATGCGCACCGAAACGGTCTTGCCCTTGGCGCGCCAGTCGATGTCGTTCAGCGCCTCAATGATGTTCTTGCGGGCTCGCTCCTTGTCGGGTGGCGCCACCGCATCCTCGATGTCGAGGAAGACGAAGTCGGCGGCGCTGTTGGCCGCCTTGTCGATCATTTCCGGGCTCGAACCCGGCACGGCAAGCTCGCTGCGCTGCAGCCGCAGTTTTTTCAGATGGTTTATGGTGTGGCTCATGGTCCGCTCCTCACGCCGCCTTGGCGACGGGCACGTCGGCCGTGCGGCGGAAATGCTCGATCGCCGCGGCCACGCCGGAGCCCGGCGCCAGGCGCACGCCGCAATCGAGCAGCGCCATTTCGGCCGCCGAGAGCGAGGCGCAGACCATCACCTCGTTCAGCCAGCCGAGATGGCCGATGCGGAAGACTTTTCCGAACACCTTGTTGAGGCCGCCGCCGAGCGAGGTCCGATAGGCCTGGTAGGCGCGCTTGACGACGTCGCCGCTGTCGATGCCTTCGGGCACCATGATGGCGCTGACCGTGTCGGAATGCCATTTCGGCGCTTTGGCGCAGAGCTTCAGGCCCCAGGCGTCGACCGCCTTGCGCACGCCTTCGGCAAGGCGATGGTGACGGGCGAAGATGTTGTCCAGCCCTTCCTCCTCGATCAGGTCGAGCGAGGCGCGCAGGCCGCGCAGCAGCTGCGTCGCCGGCGTGTAGGGGAAATAGCCGGCATCATTGGCGCGGATCATGTCCTCGAAGGAGAAGTAGCAGCGCCGGTGCGTCGAAAGGCGCGAGGCGGCCAGCGCCTTCTTGCTGACCGACAGGAAGCCGAGGCCGGCCGGCAGCATGAAGCCTTTCTGGGAGCCAGAGACGGCGCAGTCGACGCCCCATTCCTCCTGGCGGAAGTCGATCGAGCCGATCGAGGACACGCCGTCGACGAAAAGCAGGGCAGGGTGGTTGGCGGCATCGAGCGCGGCGCGGCAGCCGGCGACATCGCTGGTGACGCCCGTTGCGGTCTCGTTCTGCGTGCAGAACACCGCCTTGATGCGGTGTGCCTTGTCCGCCTTCAGCCGCTCCGCATAGATTTCGAGCGGAACGCCGGTGCCCCATTCGCAATCGATGACGTCGACCTCGAAGCCGAGGCGCTCGGCCATGTCGACCCACAGATGCGAGAACTGGCCGAAGCGCGACATCAGCACCTTGTCACCGGGGCTGAGGACGTTGGTCATTGCCGCCTCCCAGGCGCCGGTGCCGGAGGAGGGATAGATGAAGACGCGGCCGGTCTCGTTCTTGAACACACGCTTAATGTCCTCGAACAGCGGCAAGGTCAGGTCGGGGAAGGAGGCGGCGCGCATATCCTCCATCGGCAGGTTCATGGCCTGCCGGACTTGCTCCGGAATGTTGGTGGGCCCCGGGATGAAAAGATGCGTGAACCCAGCCATGCGCGAAACTCCTCCGATCGTTTGGGATTGTGGAGGCAGTTTCGTCTCGGCAAGGCTCGGCAACAACACCTTGCCGGGTAAGTTGTTGGCCCTTGCGGGTGGGGTGGACCTACCCGTTTGGCCTACCCGGGCAGCCTATCCGAGAGGCGATTTGGAGGTTCGGCGTTTCTCGCTGGCATAGAGCGCGACGGCCATGGCGCGGTTGCGGACGTCCAGCTTGTCGTAGAGATTCTTCAGGTGGTACTTCACCGTGTTCTCTGAAATCCCGGTCCGCGTTGCGATCTGCAAATTGGTCCAGCCGTCGGAAAGCACCGCCAGCAATTCGCGCTCGCGCACGGTGAGCCGGGACAGCGGCGTATCATTCACCTTGTTTATGTCGATATAGGGAATGCAGATGCGGCCGTGCGCGACCGCCAGGATCGTTTCGAAGATCACCGGCGGATCGTCGAACTGGAAGCAGTAGCCTTGAGCGCCTAGGCGCACGCATTGCTTCAGGATGCCGATGTCGTGGTCGTTGGAAAAGATCGTGATGCGCACGCCAAGCTCGCGGCTCTGAACTTCCGTAAGCACGTCGGCGCCGTCCATGTCGGCGAGCTTCCAGCCGACGACGGCGACGTCGAACTGCGTGGCGGTGGCCATATCGAGGAATTGCGCGCCGCTGTGCACGACGCCGAGCAAATCGAAGCGGCCGTCGCATTCCAGCATCTCGCGCAGCGCCGAAACGACGAAAGGATTGCGCTCGGCGACGACCACGCGAACGCGCCGCTCGGCAGTTCCTTCGCTCGTCTTTCCAGACTTGATGTTCAAGGGCAGCGTTTGTCCTCGGAGCGTTTGGCGATGCGCCGATCCTGCTGGATCATGCATCATGACAATTCTGCCTCAATGGGGAAGGGGTGCTCTTTCCCCAGCGACATGCGCTGTCGCGCCGGCTGAAGCGATTGTCACCCCTGCGACGCGGGGGCCATACGCTGCTCCCAAGAGGTTGCGAAGGTAAGACAATCGCCACATTTCCTTGGCTATTCCGCGCGCTAGAGCGAAATCTTTGCAAGACGAATCCTGTTGCCGCGCTATCTGCCGCACAGGTTTGGATTTCCCGAAAAGCGGTTTCCACTTTTCGGGATCATGCACTAGACCTCATTTCGGGATTCTTCGTTGCGGGAGGCGCTGGTGGAAGGCCAGGACAGACAGACGACCGGCGCCGCGCCCGCCGAGGAGCATCACGCCGACATCTATGGCGAGGACGGCGCCGTGCGCGCCTCCTTCCTCGCCCAGATCGGCGCGGCGATCGCCGACCGCGACACGATCACCCTCAAGCGCGAAGTCGACGACCTGCACCAGTCGGAACTGGGCGACGTGCTGGAGGCGCTTCATCCCGAACAGCGCCGCGCGCTGGTCGAGTTGCTCGGCTCCGATTTCGACTTCTCCGCGCTGACCGAGGTCGACGAGGCGATCCGCCTCGACATCGTCGACAATTTGCCCAACGCGCAGATCGCCCAGGCGGTGCAGGAGCTCGATTCCGACGACGCCGTCTACATTCTCGAGGACCTCGAGAAGGAAGACCAGGACGAGATCCTGTCGCAGCTGCCTTTCACCGAGCGAATCCGGCTGCGCCGCGCGCTGGACTATCCGGAAGAGACCGCCGGCCGGCGCATGCAGACCGAGTTCGTCGCCGTGCCGCCATTCTGGACGATCGGCCAGACCATCGACTACATGCGCGAGGATAAGAACCTGCCCGAGCGCTTCAGCCAGATCTTTGTCATCGACCCGAGCTTCAAGCTGGTCGGCGCCATCGATCTCGACCAGATCCTGCGCACCAAGCGCGCGGTCAAGGTCGAGGACGTCATGCATGAGACACTGCATGCGATACCTGCCACGATGGATCAGGAAGAGGCGGCCCGCGAGTTCGAGCAATACAATCTGCTCTCCGCCGCCGTGGTTGACGAGAACGGGCGGCTGGTCGGCGTGCTCACCATCGACGACGTGGTCGACGTCATCCAGGAAGAGGCGGAAGAGGACCTCCTGCGCATGGGCGGCGTCGGCGACGAAGAGCTGTCCGACACGGTGCTCGCCACCTCGCGCTCGCGGGTGCCCTGGCTGCTGGTCAATCTTGGGACCGCCTTCCTCGCCGCCTCGGTCATCGGCCTGTTCGACCGCACGATCGAGCACATTGTGGCGCTTGCCGTGTTGATGCCGATCGTCGCCGGTATGGGCGGCAATGCCGGCTCGCAGACGATGACCGTCACCGTGCGCGCGCTGGCGACCAGGGATCTCGACATCTACAACGCCGCCCGCATCATCCGTCGCGAGCTGGGTGTCGGCCTCATCAACGGCATGGTGTTCGCGGTGCTGATCGGCATGGTCGCCGGCTTCTGGTTCCGTGATCCCAATCTGGGCGGAATCATCGCGGCGGCGATGATCATCAACATGTTCGCTGCCGCGCTTGCCGGGATACTCATCCCGCTGGTGCTCGACCGCTTCAAGATCGATCCGGCGGTGGCCTCGGCCGTCTTCGTAACCACGGTTACGGACTGCGTCGGCTTCTTTGCCTTTCTCGGGCTGGCGACGTGGTGGTTTAGAGTTCCCTAAATCAATATGGGGCGTTAATTGACTTTTACGTAAATGCCGTGCGAGGTTGCCCCGGGGTCACGTGCCGATTCCGGCGCGGAATGGGTCTGATCGGAGGGAAGGGCGACGCTCCAAGCGGCGATGCCCGGGCTTGGGAGCGGCAATGCGGGAATATTACACGATCACCGAGCTGACACGCGAGTTCGACGTGTCGACGCGCACATTGCGTTTTTACGAGGACGAAGGGCTGGTGCAGCCCATAAGGCGTGGCCGCACGCGGCTGTTTAGGCCGTCCGACCGGCATCTCATCCGCCAGATCATGCGGGGCAAAAGGCTCGGTTTCTCGATCAACGAGATCCGCGAGATCATCCAGATGTACAAGGAGCCGCCCGGCGAGGTCGGCCAGCTCAAGCTGATGATCAAGCGCATCGAGGAGAAGCGCGAGGACCTGCGCCAGAAGCGGCGCGACCTGGAGGAGACGCTGGCCGAGCTGGACCAGGCCGAAGAGTCCTGCGTGGAGCGGCTGGCGGAACTTGGCGTCAACACTTAAACAGCGCTGGCCTCAGATCCAGCGCCGGACCCTTTTTGCGTAGTCGCGGTATTTCTTGCCGAACTTCGCCGCCAGGATCTTTTCCTCCTTCTCGATCGCCAGCTTCTGCGTCGCGAAGGCGGCGAGGAAGGCAAAGATCAAGAACCAGGCGATGCCGGTGATGAAGGCAACGCCGATCAGAAGCAGCGTGTTGGCGAGATACATCGGGTTGCGGGTGATGCCGAAGGGGCCGGATGTCACCAGGTGGTCGGGCTCGGCATTGGGGTCGAGCGTCGTCTTGGCCTTGAACATGGCGCGGATGGCCGTGATCCAGAGCATGGCGACGCCGAACAGCGCCACCCAGCCGACGCCGAACATGAGGTCGCCAAAAATGTCGCCGATCCAGGGCAGCGGGTAGAGCATGCCGAGCGCGACGCTCGCCGCGATCGCCACCACATAGATCACCGGCGGCCAGGGAATGATCCCGTGTCTGGGCTTTGCGATGCCCGTCATTGCTGCCCTCCCTCCATCTGGTCCTCGGTCGCGGCGGTGCAGGTTTCCGCGAGGTCGGCCAGATGCGATTTCCAGACGCTGGACTGGTCGTTGGCGTAGAGCTTGTCGAGAGACCCTTCGCCCTTCAGCGTGTCCAGCATGCAGCCACAATAGCTCGTACAGAACTTGCTGTCGCGTTGCTGCTCGCACTGCGCCTGGCACGCCGGCAGGAAGCCGGCTTCCTTGTCCTGCGGGGCGGCGGGCATGACCTGCGAGAAGAGCCACACCGAGCCGAACAGAAGCGGCTGGTGGATGAGGTAGAAGGCGAGGCTGTGACGGCCGATGAAGGTCAGCGGCTTCGACCAGCGGCCGGGCAGCCATGTCCCCAGACGGGCGAGGAGGCCTGTGGCGGATGCGAGCTTGACCGCGGCGATGCCCGCAAGTACGGCGCCGAACCACGGGAAAAGCGGCACATAGTCGTTGGAACGCGGGTTGGTGGCGGAAAGGCCGACCCACCACAGCGCCGGATGATCGAAGAATTCCGACCGCAGATAGTAGGGGGCGGCAATGACGGCCGCCGCAATGATCGCCGTCAGCAGCCAGGGCAGCCTGAGAAAGGCGAGGCCGAGCAGGCTGGCGAGCGCGATCTCGTGCAGGATGCCGAAGAAGATGAAGCCATCCGGCGTGACGATGTAGGTGACGACCGAGATGGCGGCCGCGGCGACCGCGACCATGGCGAAGCGTTTCCAGAAGCCCGGCCAGCGGATTTGCTTGCCATGGGCGAGGAAGAGGCTGACGCCGACCAGGAACAGGAAGGTCGAGGCGATGCAGCGCGCGTAGAACTTCCACCAGCCGAAAGCGGTGAGGGCGGGCGCAGTATAGCCGAAATTTTCGAGATCCCAGGTGAAGTGGTAGCTCGCCATCGCGATCAGCGCGATGCCGCGCAGGATGTCGATGGCCTGGATGCGGCCCTGCCCGGGGGTGTCCTGAACGGGTTCGCCGGTCGTTTGAAGGCTCATTGGTCTCGCAATCCGATTCAGTCCTGCCAAACGACTATCACGGTTCAAGCCGACGACAGAAGCAGCGGCCATCAATGCGTTTCATGGCAGCCATGAAATTCCGCTTTAGGCCAGAGGCGGAAAGCCTTTGGCAGGCTTCGCTTTTCGGCCTCCCGGGGTCGGTTTCCTGCTACCGGCCGGCGGTTGGTCCGGCCAGATTTGGCAAAGTTTGGATGCATGTCGTTGCCCCAGAACCGCAACACACTTCTGGGCGACATGCATTGTGATTCACGTTCCGGAGGGCCGATGTCTACCCATGTGCGCCATCCGATCTGGCTTCCGGCCCTGCGCCCGGCGGATGCGCGCACCTTCGCCTCGCTTTATGCGGTGGAATCCTTCGCCCGCGCCACCATCTCCAGCGTGATCCCGATCCAGGCCTACGAGATCCTGCACAATGAGCGGATCGTCTCGATCCTCTACACCATCGTGTCGCTGATGGGGCTTTCGGTGACGCTGTTCATGCCGATGCTGATCCGCCGCTTCGCGCGGCGCTGGGTCTACACGGCCGGCTGCGTGCTGCTGGCGATCGGCTCCGCCTTCTTCGTCACCCACACGCTGCCCGGGCAGATTGCCGGCATGCTGTGCCGCGTCATGGGGGCGAGCGCGCTGTCGATCACGCTCAACCTCTATATCATGGACCACATCCGCAAGACCGACTTCATGCAGGCGGAATCGCTGCGCATGGCGTGGTCGATGTTCGCCTGGACCGGCGGGCCGACGCTCGGCATCTTCCTCTACACCCATTTCGGCATCTATGCCGCGCATGGCGCGGTCCTGGTCTTTGCGTGCGCGCTGCTTTGCCTGTTCTGGTTCTATCGGCTGAGCGACAACCAGTCGATCCGGCCCGGCAAGTCGCGTCCCGCCAATCCGCTCGCCAATATCGGCCGCTTCGTGAAGCAGCCGAGGCTCAGGCTTGCCTGGCTGATCGCCTTCGGCCGCTCCTGCTTCTGGACGACGTTCTTCGTCTATGGCCCGCTGTTCATGGTGATCACCGGCCAGGGCGAACTCGCCGGGGGCCTGCTGGTTTCGGCCGGCAACGCGCTTCTGTTCGCGGCTATCTTCTGGGGCAGGGCGGGCAAGCGCTTCGGCGGAAGGCGCGTCATGACCTTCGCCTATTTCGCCATGTCGGCCGTGCTGTTCGCGGCAGGCGGGATCGGCGAGGCCGCGCCGCTTCTCACGGCCGCGCTGCTGCTCTTCGGCGCGCTCTTCACCATCGCGCTCGACGCGCTCGGCTCGACCGCCTTCATGCGTTCGGTGCGCTCATACGAGAAGGCGCAGATGGCGGCCGTCTATCGCACCTATCTCGATTTCTCCGAGCTGACGCCGCCGCTCGTCTATTCGGTTGTGCTCACCTTCTTCGGGCTGGGCTCGGTGTTCGTCACGCTCGGCATCCTGGCCGCCTTCTGCGGCTTCGTCACCTGGCGCTATCTGCCGAAGGCGTTTTAAAGGCCGTGTGGCACCCGCGCACCCAATCGTGGAAGCGGTGCAAATCGTATTCCTCCGGCATCAGGACACCGGCTCGATGGCGCATCGAGCGGAGCCCCTTCTGGTTGACCTCGCAGATCGCGGCGTCTTCCTCCAGCACCTGGGTGCCGAAGGCGACGATGTTGTCTATGTCGGTCTTTCCCAGCGCGTCCGGCGCGAACAGCCATTCGGCGGTGAGCTCGGTCTGCTCGGGGCCGAGCGGGGCGAGCCGCACGGTGCGCATGTAGTCGACGTGCCCCACGATGAACATAGAGGGTAGCGAGGTGGCATAAGTCTGGCCGGCGGCGCGTTCGGCCGGAGTCAGGCCGGAAAAGACGGGACCATGGACATGGCCATCCCGCGACCATGTCTCGGCGCCGGCGCGCAGGCGGCCGGAGAATTCCGGATCGTCATTGTCGGCGTGGCGCGCCCATTCGGGATCGTCATGCCTTGCCATCAGGCCGCGGCCATAGATCGGTACCAGTCGCGACAGGTCCTTGTGCACACCCGGGCAGTGCAGGCATTCGTTGAAGTTTTCCCAGAAGATCTTCCAGTTGCAGTTCATAACCTTGGTGAGCCGGTGGCCGGTGACGAGGGTTTCCAGCGGCCAGTTGGATAGATCGCCGGAGGCCTGATCGAAGAAGTTCTCCGTCGAATCTTCGGGTTCCTCGGCGAGGTTGACGAAGACGAAGCCGCGCCAGACCGAGAGCGCCATGCGGTAGAGCGGATAATCGGCCTTGTCGAAGCCCTCGGGCAAAGACTTCGACGGCACGCGCACGAGATCGCCGCGCAGCGAATAGGACCAGGCATGGTAGGGGCAGGTGAGCAGCCTGGCTTTCAGCCGCCCGGCGCTTTCCTGGCAAAGCTGTGAACCGCGATGCCGGCAGGTGTTGTGGAAGGCGCGCAGGGCGCCGGTCTCGTCGCACAGCACGACGATCTCCTGGCTGCCGATGCGCACCGTGCGGAAGGCGAGGGGTTCGGCAATGTCGGCCTCGCGGCAGACCATCAGCCAGCTTCGGTACCAAATGGCGTCGAGATCTCGCCGGTATGAATCGGCATCCCAATAGGCGACCGACGGCAAGGTCGGCTGGAGGCTGGTCAGGCCGTTGTAAGGATCGCGTTCGCTCGGATTGGGCTGCATCGGCTTCTCCTTTGCTGACGACCAGCCGACACCCCGGCAAAGCTGTTGTCAATTGCCGGCCCCGCGGATTGTAGCGCCGGCGCAGGAACCTTAAGGTCGCGTCCATGCTGCCAAGAACCATGTCGCTCACCGAGGAATTGGTCGCCCGCTGCTTCCGCATTGTAGAGGACAGCGGGCCCGATCCCGACGCCGCGCATCTGGATGACGCGGATTATGACGCAATGGCGCGTATGCTGGAGGCTCAGCTTCCCGCCAACGAACCGCTCTGGCTGTTTGGCTACGGCTCCCTGATTTGGAAGCCGGAGATCGAGCATGTCGAGGAGCGGGTGGCCGTGCTGCGCGGCTGGCACAGGTCCTTTTGCATGAAGATGACGCGCTGGCGCGGCACCAAGGAAAGCCCGGGCCTGATGATGGCGCTGGATCGCGGCGGACAGTGCAGGGGCGTCGCCTTTCGACTCGGCGACGGCGACCGGCGCGAGCAACTCGACAGGTTGCTGCGGCGGGAGGTGACGCTGAAGCCGACCAGCTACCATCCGCGCCTGCTCAATATGACGAGCGATGGCGGTCCGCTGAGGGCACTGGCCTTCGTCATCAACCGGCACGGAACCACCTATGCCGGTCCGTTGAGCGAGGAGGAGATCGTCGAGAGGCTGGCGACATCCTGCGGCCACTGGGGTTCGGGCGTCGATTATCTCTACAACACGGTGAAAAACCTGGAGCAGCGCGGCATCCACGATACGCATCTATGGCGGTTGCAGCAGCTGGTCGCCGCCCGGATCGCCGGCTCGTAGCAGTCGTGCCGCAATCGCGCCGAGCGGTGGCGGAATTTGGTTTGCCGGCAGGAGGGCTTGTGCCTAAAGTCGCGCCGTCGGGCTGATGGCCACGACGATGTTCATCCAAGGTGAAGGCAGGAATGACCGGCGCGACAGCGGCGAGCGGCAACAGAGCTTCCGATCGGAAACTGACCTTCGTCCTGGGCGGTGCCCGCTCGGGCAAAAGTTCCTATGCCGAGAAGCTGACGACCGCGAACCCATCGCCCTGGACCTACATCGCCACGGCACAGGCTTATGACGACGAGATGCGCGAGCGCATCGCGCTGCACCGGTCGCGGCGCGGCGAAGGCTGGGTCACCGTCGATGCGCCGCTCGATTTGGTCGGCGCAATCGAGAGCTTGCCAAACCACGAACCTGTGCTGATCGACTGCCTGACTTTGTGGCTCACCAATCACATGCTGGCCGAACATGATGTCGAAGCCGAGTGCCAGCGGCTCAAGGACGCGCTGTCACGGCCGCGCGGGCCTTGGTTCGTGGTTTCCAACGAGGTCGGGCTGGGCATCGTGCCCGATAACGCTTTGGCGCGCCGCTTCCGCGATGCCGCCGGCCGGCTCAACCAGCAGGTCGCGGCGACGGCCGACAGCGTTCTCATGATGGTGGCAGGGCTGCCGCTCAAGGTGAAATGACATGGCTGAGATCGAGGACAAGATGATTAGCGAGGGGGACGCCGAGCGTCATCGCGCCAAGATGGCCAAGCGGAAGGCCGTGCAGGATGCCGAGGTGGCCGGCAAGACGATCGAGAAAGGGCTGCTGATCGTCAACACCGGACCGGGCAAGGGCAAGACAACGGCCGCGTTCGGCCTGGCGCTCAGGATGCTGGGCTACGGCAAGCGGGTCGGCGTCGTCCAGTTCATCAAGGGCAAATGGCATACCGGCGAGAAGGACGCCTTTGCAGCCTTTGGCGACCGCGTCGTCTGGCATGCGATGGGCGAGGGGTTCACCTGGGAGACGCAGGACCTCAAGCGCGATATCGCCGCCGCCGAGGCCGCCTGGGCCAAGGCGCTGGAGCTGATGGCCGATCCATCGATCAGCCTGGTCGTGCTCGACGAGCTCAACATCGCGCTGCGCTACGACTATCTCGATCTGGAGAAAGTGGTCGCGGGGCTGATGGCGCGCCGAGACGATTTGCATGTCATCGTCACCGGCCGCAACGCCAAGCCGCTGCTCGTCGAGGCGGCCGATCTCGTCACCGAGATGGGGCTGACCAAGCACCATTTCGCCGCCGGCGTGAAGGCGCAGCAAGGAATCGAATTCTAAGGTGTGTCGATATTCAGGTGGGGCCGGCCTGCAAACGGCGGCTTCCTGCGCTTCCGGTGCTCACGTACTTTAAGTACGCTCCGCTCCGGTTCTCTGAAGCCACCGTTTTCGACTCGGCCTGACCTGAATCTCAACACACCTTCCTTAGCCGCCGATCAAGATGGTCAGGTAGATCACCATCGCCGAGACGATCGCGAACAGGCCAAGCAGCAGCCAGTCCGCCATGCGATAGAGCTTCAACGCTTGGCGGATGTCGGTGCTCTCTGCCTCGCGGCGGCCGCCTTCGCCCATGAAGGCGTCCTCGACGACCTCGCCGCCATAGCTGCGCGGCCCAGCGAGCGAAAGGCCGAGCGCGCCGGCCATCGCGGCTTCCGGCCAGCCGGCATTGGGCGAGCGGTGCTTCCCGGCGTCGCGGCGCATGACATGCCAGGCGGCGCGCGGATCGGCGCCGGATACAAGAAATGCCGCCAGCACGATCAGCAGGCCGGTCAGCCGCGATGCGGGCAGGTTGACCAGGTCGTCGAAACGAGCGGCCGCACGGCCAAAGGCTTCGTATTTCGGCGTCTTGTGGCCGATCATCGAATCGGCAGTGTTGGCGGCCTTGTAGGCAGCACCTCCGCCAAGCCCGCCGACGCCGGTCCAGAAGGCGGGCGCGACGATGCCGTCGGAGAAATTCTCGGCCAGGCTTTCGATCGCCGCGCGGGCGACACCCGCCTTGTCCAACTTTTCCGGATCACGGCCGACAATGCGCGAAACGGCGATGCGGCCGAGCGTCAGGCCGCCGGTCTCCAGCGCGTCGGCGACGTCCTCGACATGCTCGGCGAGGCTTTTCTGCGACAGCAGCGTGGAGCCGAGGATGGCAGCGAACACCAGGCCGGTGGGAAAGATCAGCCAGAGCAGAACATGCAGCGCAAGGCCGACGAGGCCAGGCACCAGCAGAATGATGAGCAAGGCCTGGACGCCGCGGCGGCGACGCAATTCGTCGGAATCGGTGGCGCGGTTGAGCCGGCGATCGAGAAAGGATATCAGCCTGCCGATCCAGCTTACCGGGTGGCCGATGGCGTTGAACAGCCAGTCCGGATAGCCGAGGGCGCGTTCGACGGCGAGTGACAGGAAAGCGATCAGGACGGACATGAAGCTTCTAAGCGGCGCGATCGCGGCGGTTGATCATGGCGGCAGCCTTGGCCGGGCAAGCGCGCTTTTTCCTCATGCGCCACAACCTTTCCTGGACCTCTCGACAGGTATCAACCCGCACTCCTATCCGCTTTTCGAACTGCCCGCTACCGCCCTGACCCGATTGCCGGAGGCAGGACAACTGCGCGAATTGGCCGAAATTGCGGCTGGAGCCTATGGCGCGCCGTCGGCCTTCCATATCGTGGCTGGGCCCGGCACCCAGATTCTGCTGCCGCGCGTGGCTTCGCTGCTGCGGCCCGGCAAGGCGCTGGTACTCGCCCCGACCTATGCCGAACACGCTCGCGCCGCGGCTATCGCCGGCCATGCGGTCGCGGAAGTCAGCGATTTCGATGCGCTGGCCGAGGCGGACCTCGCGGTGCTGGTCAATCCCAACAATCCGGACGGGCGGGTGATCGAAAAAGCGCGCCTGCTCGACCTAGCGGCGCGGCTTCGCGCCAAGGGCGGGCTGCTCGTGATCGACGAAGCCTTCATGGACGTCGGCCCAATCGAGCACAGCCTGGCGGAAGATGTCGGGGAGGGCGGCATTGTCGTGCTGCGCTCGTTCGGCAAGTTCTTCGGCCTTGCCGGCGTTCGGCTCGGCTTCGCGCTCGCCGATCAACTGACCGCCGAGCGGCTGGATGCGCAGCTCGGACCCTGGGCGGTGGCTGGTCCGGCGCTGGAATACGGCATCCGAGCCTTGTCGGATACGAAATGGCAGGCCGATATGCGGCAGGGCCTGGCGCGGGATGCCGGGCGGCTCGACGCCTTGCTTGGCCGATTTGATGTTCCGGTCGCCGGCGGCACCAGCCTGTTCCGCTACTTGTCGTTTGCCGAGGCTCCAAGCCTGTTTTCGGCACTGGGCTCTAGCGGCGTGCTGGTCCGCCATTTTGCGGAGCGGCCGCAGGTCTTGCGCATCGGTCTGCCGGGCGACGAAGCGGATTGGCAGCGCCTTGAGGGCGCCCTTGCCGCCTGGGCCGCGCGGCGCGAGGATGCGCCGGAGGAGTTCGGACGATGATCCATGTCTGTTCGCTGTCGAAAGTCGACGAAACCGTCGCAAGGACTGGCGCCGAGCGCTTGCTGTCCCTGCTTGCCGCGGGCACCGAAGTGACCCGGCCGGCCTCGATCCTGGCGGAAAACCACCTGCATCTCGTCATGCACGACATCGCCGCGGCGCAGGAAGGCATGACGATGCCCGGCGAGGAGCATGTGCGGGCCTTGCTCGATTTCGCCTATCGCTGGGATCGGGTAAAGCCGCTGGTCGTGCATTGCTACGCCGGCGTCAGCCGCTCGACGGCGTCGGCTTACATCATCGCAGCGGCGCTGGCGCCCAAGCGCGACGAGATGGAACTCGCCCGGACGCTGCGCTGGCTCTCGCCGACCGCGACGCCCAATCCCCGGCTGATCGCGGTCGCCGACATGCTGCTCCAGCGCGACGGCCGGATGATAACGGCGATCGAGTCGATCGGCCGAGGCGCCGATGCGTTCGAGGGGATCCCCTTCGAACTGGGGATCGAGGCCTAAGCTAAAGCGGCCGCTACGACAGCCACTCCGCAAGCTTTGCCTTCCGCACATCCCTGATCAGGTTGATAAAACCGTCGGCTTGCATTTCCGCGGTCAGGCGGCCCTTCTCGGCCGTTGCGATCGAGGCGTCGCCGACCACGCCATTGGGGTTGAGGTCGCTGGCTATCCAGGCGAAGGCGTGGGTGCCGGTGTGGCGCAGCAGGGCGAATTCCTTTTCGGCGCGACCGACATTGGAGACGAAATTGTCGGCCTTGCTCATGTCGACGAGGTCGGGCCGGAAGTGCAGCATCAGCGAGGTCTCGACATCGCCGCCATGGATGCCGTGACGGTCCTCGAGCTCGGTATACATGCCGGCCGGGCGGCCGAAACGCTGCCAACTCGTCTTCACCGACAGCATTTTGGCGCGCACGCGCAACTCGCGCGAGATGATGCCCATGATCTCTTCATTGCCACCATGCGAATTGACGATGATCAGCTTTCTCACCCCGGCACGGGCGACCGACAGGCCGAGCTCGGTCCAGGCGTCCACCAAGGTGGTGGCGGGCAAGGTGAGCGTTCCTGGCGCATGCAGGTGCTCGTTCGACTTGCCGACCGCCTGGACCGGCAGGATGCGGATGTCGAGATCGTCGGGCAGACGCGCGATCACCGTCTCCAGCATGCCCACCATGATCGAGGTGTCGGTCGAGACCGGAAGATGCGGGCCATGCTGCTCGATCGCGGCCACCGGCAGCACGGCGATGGTCGCTTCGGCGTCGATGGAGGCATATTCGGTCGTCCGGTAGTCGCCCCACCACACACGTCTTTTCGTCACTTTTCGTCTCCTGATTGGTCTGCCTTCCGGCCAGATCTAAAAACTGTACGCGGCAGCAGCTAGCCTGCCGCCAGCACCTCGACCTCGACCTTGAACTCCGGACGGGCGAAGCCGGAAACGATCATCAGTGTCGATGCCGGCGCGGGATCGGAAAAGAGCCGGTTGCGGACATCCATATAGGCCTGCAGGTGCTCGCGGCCGGTGACGAAGGCGTTTATGCGCACGGTGTCGTTCAACGTCAGCCCGGCCTCGCTCAGAATCGCGGCGATGTTCTTGAAGCAAAGCTCCGTCTGCGCGCCGGCATCATCCGGCACGAAATCGTCGGGCCCGATGCCCAATTGGCCCGAGCACAGCACCAGGCGCTTTCCGGCGGGTATTTCGACGCCGTGGCTGTAGCGCGCGAAGGGCGGCTTGATGGTCTTGGGGGCGAGGTATTTCAGCATAGCATTCTCCTGTGCGCCCGCAGACTAAGGCTCGATTCATGAAACCTTCAAGATGCGGTGCATGCCGCCAGGGCGATTGTGGACAGGCGTTCAAAAAATGGGCACGATGCCTTTCGTACAGCATGACCCTTCCGGTCTCGGCAATGACTGCCGCGCAAGCGGGCGGCCCGGGTGGTGGCATGTGTCTTGCTTCTTGAACCAATGGTGTCGAGCCCAGCGCGTTGCGCGCCGGAGCCAAGAGAGGGTGAGTTTATGATCGGAAATAGGAAGATCCTGGCGGGCTCGATCGCCTTGCTGGCGGCGAGCACGCTGAGCGCTGCCGCGAACGAGAAGGTTACGTTCGGCACCAACTGGCTCGCCGAGCCGGAGCATGGGGGCTACTATCAGGCGATTGCCGACGGCACCTATGCCGCATGCGGTCTCGACGTCACCATCATGCAGGGCGGCCCGCAGGTCAGCGGCCGGCCGATGCTGCTTGCCGGCAAGATCGATTTCTACATGGGCGGCAACCTGCTCTCCGCCTTCGACGCCGTGCAGCAAGGGATTCCGATGCGTGTCGTCGCTGCCGATTTCCAGAAGGATCCGCAGGTCATCATGTCCCATCCGGGGGAAGGGTTGGACAAGTGGGAGGATCTCAAGAAGGCCGACCAGTACATCATGGGTGACGAAGGCGCGCAGACCTTCTTCCAATGGATGGTCACCGATCTCGGCTTCGACGCCGCCAAGCGCGTGCCCTATACGTTCAACCCGGCGCCCTTCATCGCCAACAAGAAGTCGATCCAGCAGGGCTATGTCACCTCCGAGCCATTCGCGGTGCAGAAACAGGGCGGCTTCATGCCAAACCAGTTCCTGCTTGCCGACAATGGCTGGGACACCTATGCCACGACCATCGAGGTGATGCAGGATACGATCGACAAGCGGCCAGAGGTGGTGCAGTGCTTCGTCGATGGCTCAGCCAAGGGCTGGTACAAGTACCTCTATGGCGACAACAAGGCCGCCAACGACATGATCAAGAAGGACAATCCCGACATGACGGATGAGCAGATCGCCTTCTCGATCGAGCAATTGAAGAAGTTCGGCATCGTCGATTCGGGCGATTCGGAAAAGCTCGGCATCGGCACGATGAACGAAGCCCGCATCCAGAGTTTTTACGACAAGATGGTCAAGGCCAAGGTCGCGCAGCCAGGCCTCGACATCAAGAAGGCCTACACGCTGGCCTTCATCAACAAGGGCGTCGGGCTGGAGCTGAAGAAATAAGGCGGCCTGCCTGAGATGATCCAGGAGAAAGTGGCTGATATGCCGGCGGCATCGGGCGCGGCCCCGATGCTGCTTGCGTTGCGCAATGTCGGCAAGGTCTTTTCCAACGGCGTAACGGCGCTGAGCAAGGTCGACTTGGCGATCCGGGAAGGCGATTTCCTGAGCTTGCTTGGCCCGTCGGGCTGCGGCAAGTCGACGGCGCTACGGCTGATCGCGGGTCTGTCGACGCCGACCTCGGGCCAGCTCGACTGGCGCGGCTCGATCGACCGCTCGAACACCGGCTTCGTCTTCCAGGAGCCGACGCTGCTGCCCTGGGCCAGCGTCTTCGACAATGTCTGGCTGCCGCTGAGGCTGAAGGGTGTGTCTCGCGCCAAGGCGGAACCCGCCGTGATGGAAATGTTGTCGCGGGTCCATCTCACCGGCTTCGAAAACGCCGTGCCGCGCGAGCTTTCCGGCGGCATGAAGATGCGCGTCTCGATCGCCAGGGCCTTGGTGACCAAGCCGCGCATCCTGTTGATGGACGAGCCCTTCGCGGCGCTCGACGAGATCACCCGCTTCAAGCTCAACAACGATCTTCTGGAGCTGTGGCAGGACGAACGCTTCACCGTCGTCTTCGTCACTCACAGCGTTTTCGAAAGCGTGTTCCTGTCCAGCCGTGTCGTCGTCATGGCCGCGCGGCCGGGCCGCGTCCATGGCGAACTCCCCATCAACGCGCCTTATCCGCGCGACGAGGCGTTCCGCACCTCGCCCGACTATGCCGCGCTTTGCCGGCAGGCCTCGGACGTGCTGGTCGACGCCATCAACTCAACCGCAGGATCGCATCATGACGGCCATTGACGACACCGCGCTGAAACTCGATCCGGAAGAGACGCGCCGCGCCCGCCAGGAGCGGCTGGAGCGCATCGGCAAATGGGGGCTGCCGCTGGCGATCATGGTGCTGGCGATCGTGCTGTGGGACCGCATCTGCGTCTGGAACGAGATCCCGCAATATATCCTGCCGCGGCCGGGCGTGGTGCTGCAGACGCTGCACAGCGACGCCGGCCTGCTGTTCTCGTCGCTGCTGGTGACGCTCCGGATCACCTTCCTCAGCTTGGCGCTCGCCGTCATTGGCGGCGTCGGGTTGGCGGTGCTGTTCGCGCAGTCGAAATGGGTGGAGATGTCATTCTTCCCCTTCGCGATCGTGCTGCAGGTGACGCCGATCGTCGCCATCTTCCCGCTGATCAACATCTATGTGAACAACCAGACCGTCAAACTGCTGCTCTGCGCCTGGATCGTCGCCTTCTTTCCGATCCTGTCCAACACCACGCTCGGGCTGAATTCGGTCGACCGCAATTTGCGCGACCTGTTCAAGCTCAACGGCGCGACGCGCTGGCAGCAATTGCGCTATCTGCGGCTGCCGGCGGCGATGCCTTATTTCCTCGGCGGGCTGAAGATCGCCGGCGGCTTGTCGCTGATCGGGGCCGTGGTCGCCGAATTCGTCGCCGGCGCGCAGGGGCAGTCGTCGGGGCTTGCCTCGCGTATCATCGAGGCTGGCTACCGGCTCAACGCGCCGCGTCTGTTCGCGGCGCTGATCCTGATCTCGCTCACCGGCATCCTGATCTTCCTGGTGCTGTCGCTGGTGTCGCATCTCATCCTGCGCCGCTGGCACGAGAGCGCGCTGAGGCAGGAGCACTAGGGTGGTTCGTCTCATCACCCAAGGGAGCGGCAGTTGATTCCGGACAAAGCATCATACCAGCTTGCCAATGTCCGGCTGCATGCCTCGCTGACACCCGGCCTTGCGGCCGCCTTGGACAGCGACGGCTTCGCGCTTGCCGATCTATCGGTCGCCGACGGCAAGGTTTCGAGCATTGCGGTGCATGGCAAATCGAAAGTCCAGGCCGATGCCCTCGACCTTGCCGGCCGGATCGTGCTGCCGTGTTTCGTCGATTGCCACACCCATATCGACAAGGGCCATATCTGGCCGCGAAAGCCCAATCCCGACGGCACCTTCATGGGCGCGCTCAATGCCACCGGCGCCGACCGCGCCGCGCGCTGGAACGCGGAGGACGTCGCGCGCCGCATGGATTTTTCGCTGCGCTCGGCCTATGCGCACGGCACCAAGGCCTTGCGCACGCATCTGGACTCCGTGCCGCCTCAGGAGGAGATCTCCTGGCCGGTGTTCGAGACGATGCGGGAGAGGTGGCGCGGGCGGATCGACCTGCAGGCCGCGTGCCTGCTCGGCATCGAAGGCGTGCGCGACAAGGTGTGGTTCGAGCGGCTGGCCAAGCGTGTCGCGGCGGCCAAGGGCGTGCTGGGCGTCGTCACCTATATGGTGCCCGATCTCGAGGAACTGCTCGACAAGGTGTTCGCTGAAGCCATCAAGCACGGGATCGATCTCGATTTCCATGCCGACGAGACCGACGACGTCGCGGCGATCTCGCTGAAGAAGATCGCGGAGGCGTCGCTGTGGAACGGCTTTGAGGGCAACATCCTGGTCGGCCATTGCTGCTCGCTGGCGCGCCAGCCGGACCTCGAGGTGCTCGACACGCTGGACAAGGTGGCGAAGGCGCGGCTCGCCGTGGTGTCGCTGCCGATGTGCAACCTCTATCTGCAGGACCGCCGCAACAACCACACCACCCCGCGCTGGCGCGGCGTGACGCTGCTGCACGAGATGAAGGCGCGCGGCATCAAGGTGGCGGTCGCCTCCGACAACACGCGCGATCCGTTCTACGCCTATGGCGACCTCGACATGCTGGAGGTCTACCGCATGGCGACGCGCATCCTGCATTTCGACCATCCGGTAGGCGACTGGCCGAGGGCGGTCGCGGCTACACCGGCCGAAGTGATGCGGCTTGAAGACGCCGGCACGCTAGCGGTCGGCGGCAGCGCCGACTTCATTGTCTTCAAGGGGCGGAGCTGGACCGAATTGCTGTCGCGGCCCGAATCGGATCGCATCGTCGTGCGCGACGGCAAGGCGATCGAACGCCGGCTGCCCGATTATGCCGAACTCGACGAATTGATGGTGAGATGATGGATATCGCAGCGCTGAAGCGCGATCTCGACGGGATCAAGGTCGACGACCATCCGGCCATCGTCCAGCAGAAAAGCCGCGACTTCTACTGGTACAGTCCGGTGCTGAAGGCGCAACTCGATCACATCAAGGGCGACCTGATCGTCACCCCGAAGAGCGAGGATGAGGTGATCCGCGTGCTTGCCGCATGCCACCGGCATGGCGTCCCGGTGACGCCGCGCGGCAGCGGCACCGGCAACTACGGGCAGGCGATGCCGTTGTCGGGCGGCGTGGTGCTGAACCTCGCCGAGATGAACGAGATCAAGACGATCGCGCCGGGGCGGGTGGTGACCGGGCCGGGCGCAATCCTTGCCGAGATCGACAAGGCGACGCGGGCGCATTCCGGGCAGGAGCTCAGGCTCTCGCCCTCGACCTACAACACCGCCTCGATCGGCGGCTTCATCGCCGGCGGTTCGGGCGGGGTCGGCTCGATCAATTTCGGCGGCCTGCGCGATTTCGGCAATGTGCTGCGGCTGCGCGTCGTCACCATGGAGGCCGAGCCGAAGGCGCTCGAGCTCACCGGCGAGGACCTGCACAAGGTCACGCATGCCTATGGCACCAACGGCATCATCACCGAGGTCGAGATGCCGCTGACCGCCGCCTATGAATGGATCGACGTCATTGTCGGCTTCGACAGCTTCATGGGCGCCGCCCGCTACGGCAACGCGCTGGCCTGCCAGGACGGCATCCTAACCAAGCTGATCACGCCGATCGCCGCACCCGTGCCCCAGCTCTATTTCAAGCGGCACCAGAAGTTCCTGCGCGAGGGGCAGAGCATCTGCGTCGTCATGGTGGCACGGCACGGGCTCGACGCCTTCCTCGCCTTCACAAGGCGCGCCGGCGGCGAGGTCATCTTCAGCGCGGCAACCGCAACCGACGAGGACAAGAAGGGCCTGCCGCCTGCCTATGAGCTCGCCTGGAATCACACGACGCTGAGGGCGCTGCGCGTCGACCCGTCGATCACCTATCTGCAGTCGCTCTATCCGTTCCCCAACCAACTGGCGCTGGTCGAAAAGATGGACGCGATGTTCCCGGGCGAGGTGTTCTCGCATCTGGAATTCGTGCGGCTCGACGGCAACATCACCTGCTTCGGCCTGCCGCTGGTCAGGTTCACCACCGAGGCGCGGCTGGACGAGATCATCCGCCTGCACGAGGAGAATGGCTGCCCGATCTTCAACCCGCATCGCTACACGCTGGAAGAGGGCGGCATGAAGCAGACGGACGAGATCCAACTCGCCTTCAAGCGTGAGACCGATCCGCAAGGTCTGCTCAATCCCGGCAAGATGATCGCCTGGGAAAACCCGGACTACGACTACCGCTCCGGCCGGACGTTCCTGTTCAAAGGCCTGCAAAAGGCGAGCTGATGAACATCCTCGTCCTCTTCGCTCATCCGGTGGAGACCAGCTTCAACGCCGGCTTGCACAAGACGATCGTCGAGCGTCTCTCCGCTGCTGGCCATGCGGTCGACGATTGCGACCTTTATGCCGAGGATTTCGATCCGCGGCTGACGCGCGCCGAGCGGCTCGGCTACCACGATCCGCGCGGCCCAGCCGACGCCGTCGCCGGCTATGTCGAAAGGCTGAAGAACGCCGAGGCGCTGGTGCTGTCGTTTCCGGTCTGGAACTACGGCTATCCGGCGATCCTGAAAGGCTTTTTCGACCGCGTGTTTCTGCCCGGCGTGTCGTTCAAGCTGGTCGACGGCAAGGTGCGGCCGACGCTGCACAACATCCGCAAGATGGCGGCCGTCACCACCTATGGCGGCAGCCGTTTTCGCGCCATCCTGATGGGCGACCCGCCGCGCAAGATAGTCAAGCGCATGCTGCGGGCCACGATCAGACCCGGTGCTCCCGTCTCTTATCTCGCGCATTATTTGATGAACGTCTCCACCGACGAGACGCGCAAAGCCTTCATGGCTAAAGTGGCCGCCAGCATGGACCAATTCTGATGCGCGTGCTGGTGGTCTATTGCCATCCGGTGCCCGAAAGCTACTGCGCGGCGATCCGCGACACGGCGATCGAGGTGCTGACGCAAAGGGGGTGGGACGTGCGGCTGCTCGATCTCTACGCCGAGAATTTCGATCCGGTGATGAGCTGCGAGGAGCGGCGCTCCTATAACGACCGCGCGCCTGAGGATCCGGCTCTCGAACCGCATTTCGAGCATCTGCAATGGGCCGAGGCGATCCTCTTCATCTATCCGACCTGGTGGTACGGCTTGCCGGCGATGCTGAAAGGCTGGTTCGACCGGGTCTGGGCGACCGACATCGCCTTCAAGCTGCCGGCCGGCAAGGGGCGAATCACGTCGCTGATGCGGCATGTCACCAAGGTCGGCGTCATCACCACCTGCGGCGCGCCGACCTGGTGGAGCGTGGTCGTCGGCCAGCCGGGCCGCAAGACGATCCTGCGCGGCATGCGGGCGCTGTGCGCCACGCGCTGCAAGACGTTCTTCCTGGCGCATTATCTGATGGATTCGTCCACGCCGAAGACGAGGGCGGCGTTTCTGGGGAAGGTCAGGGTGAGGCTGGAGCGGTTTTGAAGCGCCGGTTTCTCCTTCTCCCCTTGTGGGAGAAGGTGGCCGCGAAGCGGCCGGATGAGGGGTGCTCCAGCTTGGCGCTAACCTTCGGCCGCGTTGGGCCTCCACAATCGCCAGCGTCTCACTCCGCTGGAACACCCCTCATCCGTCTCCTTCTCCCACAAGGGGAGAAGGGGACGCCGGCGCTACATTCTCACCCTTTCCGCCTTCGGATCATACATCGGCTTCAGCGAGGCTTCCGCCGCGAAGCGTTCGCCGGCGATCTCGACCTCGTAGGATGAGCCCAGCACATCCGCCTCGCTCTCGCCCTGGCATGGCACGTAACCCAGGCCGATCGCGCCGCCGAGGTGGTGGCCGTAATTGCCTGATGTGATCGGGCCGACAATCCGGCCGTCGCGCAGGATCGCTTCGTTGTGGAAGAGCAGCGGCTGAGGGTCCTTCAGGCGGAACTGCACCAGCCGGCGTGATAGGCCGGCCTCCTTCTTCCTGAGCACCGCGTCGCGGCCGATGAAGCCGGCTTTGCTCGTCTTTACGGCAAAGCCCAGGCCGGCCTCCAGCACGTTGTCCTCGTCGGTGATGTCGTGGCCGAAATGGCGGAAGGCCTTTTCGATGCGGCAGGAATCGAGCGTATGCAGGCCGCAAAGCTTCAAGCCGACATCGGCGCCGGCTTCGGCGATCGCCTCGAAGACATGGGCCGCCTGCTCGGTCGAGACGTAGAGTTCCCAGCCGAGCTCGCCGACATAGGTGACGCGGTGGGCGCGGGCCAGCCCCATGCCGATCTCGATCTCCTGGAACGTGCCGAATGGATTGGCCGCGTTGGAAAAATCGTTCGGGCTGACCTTCTGGATCAGTTTTCGCGCCCCCGGACCCATGACGCAGATCACGGCCTCGGCGGCGGTGACGTCGGTTATGACGACGAACTCGTCGGCGACATGCTTGCGCAGCCAGGCGAGATCGCGCTGCAGCGTCGCGCCGGGCACGACGAGGAAATAGGCCGTTTCCGAAAGCCGCGTCACGGTGAGGTCGCTCTCGATGCCGCCGCGCTGGTTGAGCATCTGCGTGTAGACGATCTTACCCGGCGCAACGTCCATGTCATTGGCGCAGAGCCGTTGCAGGAAGGCACAGGCATCGCGGCCCTCGACGCGGATTTTGCCGAAGGAGGTCATGTCGAACAGGCCGACGCCGTTGCGCACCGCGAGATGCTCGTCGCGCTGGTTGTCGAACCAGTTCTGCCGCTTCCAGGAATAGCGGTATTCGCGCTCCTGGCCGTCGCGCGCAAACCAGTTGGCGCGTTCCCAGCCCGCCACCTCGCCGAAGACGGCGCCGCGCGCCTTGAGCTGCTCGTGCAAGGGCGAGCGGCGCACGCCGCGCGAGGTCGCCATCTGGCGATAGGGGAAATGGTCGGCATAGAGCAGGCCGAGCGTTTCGGAGACGCGCTCCTTGAGGTAGCGGCGGTTCTTCTGGAAAGGCTGGGCGCGGCGGATATCGACTTCCCACAGGTCGAACGGCGCCTCGCCGTCGTTGATCCACTGGGCCAGCGCCATGCCGGCGCCGCCGGAGGAAACGATGCCGATCGAATTGTAGCCGGTCGCCATCCAGTAGCCGGAAAGCTCGGGCGCCTCGCCGAGATAGTAGCGATCGTCGGGGGTAAAACTCTCGGGGCCGTTGAAGAAGGTATGGATGCCGGCGGTGCCGAGCATCGGCATGCGGTTGACGCCCATTTCGAGGATGGGCTCGAAATGGTCCATGTCCTCGGGCAACTGGTCGAAGCAGAAATCCTCGCGGATGCCGTCCATGCCCCAGGGCTTCGCCACCGGCTCGAAGGCACCCAGCATCATCTTGCCGGCGTCCTCCTTGTAGTAGGCGCATTCGTCGGGAACACGCAGCACCGGCAGGCGGGAAAGGCCCGGGATTGGCTCGGTGACGAGGTAGAAATGCTCGCAGGCGTGCAGCGGGATGGTGACGCCGTTCTGCCGGCCCAACTCGCGCGCCCACATGCCGGCGCAGTTGACGACAATGTCGGTCTCGATCGTGCCTTGCTCCTCGCCCTGTGTCCAGGAGACGCCGGAGACGCGGCCGTTTTTGGTATGGACCTTGGTGACCTTGACGTTCTCGACGATCGTCGCACCGCGCTGGCGCGCGCCCTTGGCCAGCGCCATGGCGATATTGGCGGGATCGCACTGGCCGTCGAGCGGCAGATGCACGGCGCCCACCACATCCGAGACGTTGAGATGCGGGTACATCTCCTTGACCTCGCGCGGCGAAATCTCGCGCACGTCGACGTCGAAGGCGCGGGCCAGCGATGCCTGTCGATAGATCTCGTGCTTGCGCTCCTCGGTCAGCGCGACGGTGATCGAGCCGACCTGGCGCATGCCGGTGCCGACATCCGTCTCGGCCTCGAGCTTGACGTAGAGGTCGGCCGAATATTTGGCCAGCCGCGTCATGTTCTGCGAGCCGCGCAGCTGGCCGATCAGGCCGGCAGCGTGCCAGGTGGTGCCTGAGGTGAGCTGTTTGCGCTCCAAGAGCACGATGTCGGTCCAGCCGAGCTTGGCCAGGTGATAGGCGACCGAGCAGCCGGAGACGCCGCCGCCGATGATGACGGCGCGGGCTTTGCTGGGGACAGTCCTGGTCATGCGGCCTCGCGGCGATAGTTGGAAGCGAAGCGGCGCAGGCGAAGCGCTGCTTCCTTGAGGATGGGTTCAGGCTGGCAGAGGCTGATGCGGATATGCCCCGCGGCGGCGTCGCCGAAGCTGGAGCCCGGCATGACGCCGACCTTTTCCTTGTCGAGCAGCGCCCAGGCGAATTTCTCGTCGTCGGGCTCGACGGCGGAGATGTCGAGCATGACATACATGCCGCCTTCGGAGCCGCGCACGGTGACTTCGTTGGCGCCGCGCATGGCATCGAGGAAGAGGGTGCGCCGCGCGGCGTAGCGCTTGGCGATGTCCTTCACGCCATAGTGGTTCTCCAGCGCCTCGGCGCAGGCGATCGAGATGAAGGCCGGCAGGCCGTAGGTCGTGACCAGATTGAGATCGATCATCAGCGCGATCATCGCTTTCGGACCGGTCAGCCAGCCCATGCGCCAGCCGGTCATGCCATGGCTTTTCGACATCGAGTTGATCACCAGCGTTCGCTCGGCCATGCCGGGAAGCGAGCGCGGCGAGATGTGCTCTCCGCCGCCAAGTGTCCAGTACACTTCGTCCGACAGCAGCCAGAGATCGTGCTGCTTGCAGATTTCGGCCAGCTCTTCTAGCCGTTCGCGCGAGTAGACGGCGCCGGTCGGATTATTCGGCGTGTTGATCAGGATGGCGCGGGTGTTGGGCTTGAGCGCGGCGCGGATCATGTCCGCGCGTGGCTGAAAACCGTCCTCGGCCGGCGTCTCGACCACGGTGAAGCTGGCTCCCGCGGCGCTGAAGGTGTTGGGGTAGGTGGCGTAATAGGGCGCGACGACGATGGCGTGGTCGCCCGGGTCGAGCACGCCCTGCACGGCGGCATAGAGCGCGCCCTGGCCGCCAGCCGTGGCGATCACCTCGTCGGGATCCGTCGGGATGCCGCCGCAGGCGGTAGATGCCGCCGCCATCGCCTTGCGCAGGCGCGGCAGGCCAGGGAGCGGCGTATAATGATGGTTGCTCTCGCGCACGGCGGTCACGCAGGCCTCGATCGTTTCCGACGGCGTGTCGAAGTCGTGGTCGCCGACCGAAAGCACGATGATGTCCTCGCCGGCCTGCTTGCGGGTCCAGGCAGCGAAGTGGACTTCCCAGCCATCCTTGCCCGAAGGCACGATGGCGGTGATGCGCTTGGATGGTCTTGGCATCAGGCTCTCAACCTCTCATTCTTCGGATCCCACAGCGGCTCGTCCTTCTGGACGACGGCCTTGAAGCGATCGCCAAAAATCTCGACCTCGACCGCTGTACCCGGCTCGGTGAGGTCGGCGCGCAGCATGCCGAGCGCGATCGACTTGCCGACGCGATGGCCCCAGCCGCCGGACGTCGTCTCGCCGACGATCCTGCCGTCGTGCCAGAGCGTGGACATATAGGGCGCGTCGCAGTCGCCGGGGTTTTCGACCACCAGCGTGACGAAGCGCTTCTTCACGCCCTGCTGCTTCTCATTGAGCAAAGCAGCCTTGCCGCGGAAATCGGGCTTGTCCCATTTGACGAAGCGCTCCAGCCCGCCCTGCAGGATCGAATAGTCGGTGGAAAGATCGCCCTTCCATGCGCGGTAGCCTTTTTCGAGACGCAGCGAATCCAGCGCATACATGCCGAAAGGCGTCAGGCCGTGCTTCTGGCCGGCTGCCCAGACGGCGTCGAAGACCGCCAGCGTGTCGGCGACCTTGGTGTGGATTTCCCAGCCGAGTTCGCCGGCGAAGGAGACGCGCACCAGTTTCGCCCAGCGCCCGGCGATGGTCGTTTCCTGATGCGTCAGCCAGGGCAGGCTCAAATCGGCCTCGCAGACCTCGGCCAGGATTTTGCGCGAGTTCGGACCGGCGAGAATCTGGGTCGAATATTCTTCCGTCCGGTCGGTCAGCGTGAAGGCAGCATCGGCCGGCATGCGCGACTTCAGCCATTCGAAATCGTGCCATTGCGCCACCGCCGCGGTGATCAGCGTCATCTGGTCCTCGCCATGGCGAACCACCGACATTTCGGTGACGATGCGGCCCTTGTCGTCCGAGAAATAGACGAGACCGATGCGGCCGGGCTTCGGCACGAGGCCGGTGACCTGGAGCGACAGCCAGTCGGCCGCGCCCGGGCCTTCGAGGTTGAAGCGCGAGAAGCCGGGCAGGTCGAGAATGCCGGCGGCGTCGCGCACGGCGAGGCATTCCTCGCGCACCGCGCGTTGCCAGGGCCCGTCACGGCGGAAGGTCAGCGTCGCTTCCTCGGAGGTATCGTCGCCGGGCTTCGCGTACCAGGTCGCGCGCTCCCAGCCATTATAGGCATCGAACTGGCCGCCCAGCGCCTTGATGCGCTCATGGAGCGGCGAAAGTTTGCGGTTGCGACCCTCCGGCCAGGCATGGCGCGGGAACTGGATGGCGTATTCGTTACCGTAGATTTCCATGCCCTTGGCGACGCAATAATCGGGCGCCGAGGCGAAGGACGTGAAGCGGCGCGGGTCGCAAGACCACATGTCCCACTCGGTCTGGCCCTCCGTCACCCATTCGGCCAGCACCTTGCCGGCACCGCCACCTTGCGCGATGCCGAAGGTGAAGACGCAGGCTTCGAAGGCATTCGGCACGCCGGGCATCGGCCCGATCAGCGGGTTGCCGTCCGGCGCATAGGGGATCGGTCCGTTGATCACCTTGGAAAGGCCGGCGGTGCCGAGGATCGGCACGCGAGCGACGGCGTCGGCGAGATAATGCTCGAGACGATCGAGGTCGTCGGGGAAAAGCTGGAAGGAAAAATCCTCCGGCATCGGATCGTTGTGGGTCGCCCAATGCGCGCGGCAATTGCGCTCATAGGGGCCGAGATTCATGCCGGTCTTTTCCTGGCGCAGGTAATAGGACGTGTCGACGTCGCGCAGCAGCGGCAGCTTGTGGCCCTGTTCCTTCGTCCAGGCGGCAAGCTCGGGGATTTCCTCGAACAAGATGTATTGATGGCTCATCACCATCATCGGCACGTCGCGGCCGAACATTTTCCCGACCTCGGCGGCGCGGTAGCCGGCGGCGTTGACGACGATCTCGCAGCGGATTTCGCCCTGCGGTGTTTCGACCACCCATTCGCCGTTCTCACGGCGCACGCCGGTGACCGGGCAGAAGCGGACGATCTTGGCGCCCATGTCGCGCGCGCCCTTGGCAAGCGCCTGGGTCAGCTGCGCCGGGTCGATGTCGCCGTCGCTCGGATCGTAAAGCGCGCCTTTTAGATCGTGCGTCTCGATGAAAGGGTAACGGCGTTTGATCTCGTCAAGGCCGACGACGTCGATGTCCATGCCCTGGTAGCGACCCATGCCCTTGGCGCGCTGGAATTCCTGGATGCGCTCCTTCGTATGGGCGAGCCGGAGCGAGCCGGTGACGTGGTAGTTCATTGGATAGTCGACCGCTTCGGCGAGCCCCCGGTAAAGCTCGGTCGAGTAGCGCTGCATGTTCATCAGCGACCATGACGATGAAAAGGTCGGCACGTTGCCGGCGGCATGCCAGGTCGAGCCGGAGGTCAGCTCGTTCTTTTCCAGAAGCACGCAGTCGGTCCAGCCCGCCTTGCACAGATGATAGAGCGATGAACAGCCGACAACGCCGCCTCCGATGATCACCACGCGCGCCGTGGTCGGCAAACCCGCCATGTTTTGTCCTCCAAAGTAAATCAATAGACAGGCGGTGAAACCACCCAGATGACAACCGCCGGCTCGGTGCCCGGATTGCGCCAGCGATAAGGCTTTCCCTCGAAGCGAAACGAGTCCCCTTCGCCAAGCCGATGCCAGACGCCTGCTATCTCGATGTCGAATAGGCCCGATGCGATGTATCCGGCTTCCTCAGTCGGCCGAAGTGCTGCCGTCTTCATCTCGGCGCCGGGCGCGAACACCGAGCGCACCACCTCGAAGCTACCGCCGAGATCGGGCGACAGAAGCTCTTCCACCAACCCGGATTCACTTGTGCCAAGCACGCGGCGGCGGCCGGCCCGGACGATCACGCCGCGCTCCTCTTCGACCGGCACGTCATGGCTGAAGAACAGGCTGATCGGTACATCGAAGAGATCGGCGAATGCCCGCAGGTCGCCGACCGAAGGCACCGAGAGGCCACGCTCCACCTGGCTGACCCAGCCGACCGACCGGCCAAGCTTCAGGGCGATTTCAGCCAGCGTCAAACCGCGCGCCTTGCGCAGCGCGCGGATGTCGCCGGCCAGCAGCCGGTCGCCATTATCCTGCTCCGATCTGGCCGTGGTCGAGCTCAAGCGCTTCTCGTGAAAAAATCCGGCTAAATTTCATGAAGCGGTAAAATCATGAAAAAATCAAGGGGATTTTCATAGGCCACAAGATTTGCTTGCGCGTTTTCGGCCGTTGATGCAAAGGCTCGCGCACGAGCGGCGAGTGGGGCGCCCGGTCGGGGACCAGTTTAGCTTAGAGTCTGCGGATGGTCGTCAGGAAAACCGTGTTGGCGGTTTCCGGCCATGCGCAAAGGGACGGCCCATGCTTGAGAAGAACATCCGGATCGCATCGGAAGCGGCGATCGTCGACGAGGCGATCACCTCGCGCCGTTCCGTGCGCGCTTTCCTGCCCGACATGGTTGATGACGAGACGATCCGCGCGATCCTGGCGGTCGCCGCGCGCGCGCCGTCCGGCACCAACATGCAGCCCTGGCGCGTCTATGTGACCAAGGGCGAGGTCAAACAGCGCATCAGCGACGCCATCCTCAACTCCGGCATTCGCGCTGAAAAGGCGGAGTGGGACGAATATCGTTATTATCCCGACCAGTTCTTCGAGCCCTATCTGACCCGCCGACGCGCCAACGGCTTTGGGCTTTACGGCGCGCTGGGCATCGGCCGGCGCGAGGTCGACAAGATGCGGGCGCAGCACGACCGCAACTTCATCTTCTTCGACGCTCCCGTCGGCATGATCTTCACGATCGACCGGAGGTTGAACCAGGGCTCCTGGATCGATTACGGCATGTTCCTGCAGAACATCATGGTCGCTGCGCGGGGCAGGGGATTGCATACCTGTCCCCAGGCGGCCTTCGCGCCCTATCACCGCCAGATCAGGCCGGTGCTCAACATTCCCGACGAGGAAATCGTCGTCTGCGGAATGGCGCTCGGCTATGAGGACACGTCGAAGCCGGAGAACGAGTTCCGCACCGACCGAGCGCCGCTCGAGGACTGGGTGACGTTCGCGGAGTAGCGCCGGCTTAGTCGGTGTTCATATGCGCACCGTGTCCGCTGACATGCGCGCCGTCCTGCGGCGTCAGCCTGAGATAGGCCGACAGCGCGCAAAGCGTGATCAGGCCTTCGATGACGAACAGGATGCGATAGTCATTGACGCTGGCCTTGCCGCCGCCGGCAAGCAGCGAGAGCAGCGCCGCCGCGAGGCCGACGCTGATCGCCACCGCAAGCTGCCACAGGATGTAATAGAGCGCGCTGAAGCGGGCGAGCTGCTCCGGCGCGATGTCCGAATAGGAAAGATTGCCGGTCGAGGCCCATTGCACGGAGCGGAAGACGCCGAAGGTGAAGATGTAGGCCAAAACGATCCAGGCCGGCAGGCTTTCCTGCATCAGGGCGAAACCGGCAACCAGCAGGGCGACGATCGGCGTGTTGGTGACCAGCACGCGCCTGAAGCCGAAACGGTTCAGAAGGCGCGGCATGAAGAAGCGCATCAGCAATGACCCGATCGCGGCGACGAAAGTCAGCGATCCTGCTTGCACCGCGCTCATGCCGAAGCCGAGCTGGAACATCAGCGGCAGAAGGAAAACCACGGAACTCAGGCCGATCGTGTCGAGACCACCGCCGGTGAGGAAGGAGATGCGGAAAGTGCGGATGCGCAGCAGGTTGAGGTCGAGCAGCGGATTGCGGGCGCGCAGGCAATAGAAGGCGGCAACCGTCAGGATGACGATCGCCAGGCCGAGCTCGATGCCGATGAGACTGCCCGCGGCATCCTTGGCGGCGAGCGAATCCATGCCGAAGACGAGCAGCCCCATGCCGCTGCCGACGAGCAGGAAGCCCGGATAATCGAATGGCGTGCGCACCGGCTTGGTCGTCGTCGGGAACAGCGAGGCAGCCAGAAGCGCCGCGGTCAGAGCGATCGGGATGTTGATGTAGAAGATCCAGCGCCAGGACACGTAGGTGGTCAGCGCGCCGCCGACGAGCGGTCCGACCAGCGGCCCTGACTGGCCGGCGAGCGAGATATACATGTTGATCTTCAGCGTGCGGTCGCGCGGGAAACTCGACAGGATCACGACCTGGCCAAGCGTGCCCATCAGCGCGCCGCCGCACCCCTGCAAGGCGCGCGAGCCGACCAGCATCCAGATATTTTCCGAAAGGCCGCACAAGGCCGAGGCGCTGGCGAAGACGAGCAGGGCGAAGCAATAGACATTGCGCAGGCCGAAGCGGTCGGCCAGCCAGCCGCCGAGCGGCATGGTGACGATGAGGCTCGCGACATAGACGGTGATCAAAAGGCCAAGCTGGCTTGGCGGGCGGTCCAGGCTCTCGCCGATGCCGGGCAGCGCGGTGACCACGACGTTCTGGTCCAGGCTCGTCATGAACACGCCACAAGCGACGGTTGCCGGCAACAGCATCGACGGACCCTCCGCCGGAGCAAAGCGGGTCGTGGCCGTCGCCGAAGTCTCAACAGTCATGGAAGGGTATGGTCGAACTGGTTGCCTGAGCGGGCGTCTGCCTTGGCAAACGCCCGTGATTCCTTAGCTATCGCGCCTGCTGGCCCAGTGCTCAAGCAGCAGTTGTAGCCGTTGATAGTGCCAGTTAGCGGCTGGACCAAAGGTGTGTTGATATTCAGGTGAGGCCGGCCTGCAATGCCAATTTCCTGCGCTTCCGGTGCTCACGTACTTTAGTACGCTCCGCTCCGGTTCTCGAAATCCGGCTCGGCCTGACCTGAATCTCAACACACCTTAAGCGCTCTACTGCACCTCGTAGCCGACTTCTTCGCTGGCGTGGCACAAGGCCTTCCAGAACGACCGCGCAAAGGAGCGGAAGACGTAGATGTCGAACTGGTCGGCGCCGCTGCGCTGGATTTGGGCGAAGATGTCGTGATGATTGGTCGAGCGGCCGGCGCCGAGCGGGAAGGCGGGCAAGGCGAAGTCGATGGCGAAGAACTTCGCCATCACCCATTCGGCCTTCGGGCCGGCGATGCGGATCGCGGTGCGGCCATGCGAGAGATCGGTCAGCGTGCCGATGGCCGGCGTGATGGCGCCGGCGAAGGCTTGCGCAAGCCCCTCTGCCTCGTCGACCACGGTGAATTTCCCCGGCGCGAAGCCGAAAGCGGCGCGGCCGCCACTGCTCACGCCGCCGCCGGCGCCGTCGGGCAGAGCGAGCCCGGTGACCTTGCGGATGACCTCGATCAGCCGCGTCTCCTCGCCCGGCCAGCCGGCGAGCTGCAGGATCGAACCCGGCCGCGTCTCGGACAGGATGACATCGACGCCATGTTCGAAATTGCCGTGCGAACCGGGATGATAATCCGGCTCGAGCGGCGACTGGCGTTCGGGCAAATGCAGCTCAGCCATGCATGCGGCTCCCGTCGGGATCGTAGAAATGGTTGGAGACGATTTCGACCGGCCCGAACCGGTTGCGCAGCGGGTCGGACACGAAGGCGCGCGTCCCGTGGCGCGCCTTGCCGCCCTTGACCAAAGCCAGCGCGATATATTTGCCGAGCGCCGGCGAATAGCAGCAGGCGGTGATGTGACCGAGCGAGTCGTGCGGATTGGCCTCGTCCAGTTCCTCGACGATATGACCGCCGCCGTTGAGCGGCCGGTTGTCGAGGGCGATCAGCCCGACCAGCTCCAGCCGGTCCGGAGCGATAAGGCCTTCGCGGTCCATCATGGCCGAGCCGATAAAGGGCTTCTTCTTCGACAGCATCCAGTCGAGATGGAGATCGCGCGCCGTGGTACGGCCATCGATCTCGGCGCCGGTGACATGGCCTTTTTCGATGCGCATCGTGCCCAGCGCCTCCAGCCCGTAGGTGACAAGGCCGAAAGGCTTGCCGGCCTCGATCAGGGCTTCCCAGACGCGGGTGCCGTAGCCGGCGCCGGAATAGACCTCGAAGGCCATCTCGCCGGAAAAGGACAGCCGGCAGATCATCACCGGGACACCGGCGATTCGGCCATGGACGATGCCCATGAAGGGCAAAGTGGCGTTATCGACGGCGGTGCCGGTGACGCAGGAAGCGAGGATGGCGCGTGCGTTCGGGCCGCCGATCGCGGCGCCCGCCCATTCGTCGGTGACGGAGGTGACGATGACCTTCAGCTCCGGCCAGATGACGTCGAGGAAATACTCCAGATGCTGCATCACCTTTCCGGCATTGGCCGTGGTGGTGGTCATCAGGAATTCCTGCTCGCCGAGCCGCCAGGTGGTGCCGTCGTCGAAGGCAAGCCCGTCCTCGCGCAGCATCAGGCCGTAGCGGGCCTTGCCGACGGCCAGCGTCGAAAACATGTTGGTGTAGACGCGATCGAGGAACTCGGCCGCATCAGGCCCCTGCACCGCGATCTTGCCCAGCGTCGAGACGTCGACAATGCCGGCGCTCTCGCGGGTTGCCCTGGCCTCACGGACATAGGCCTGCTCGACCGTCTCGCCCGGAAGGCCGTAGATCATCGGCCGGTACCAGAGGCCGGCCGAATACATTCTCGCGCCATTGGCGACGTGCCAGTCATGCATCGGCGTCAGCCGCTCGGGTTTGAGATCGCCGAAGCGTTCGGCGGCAAGCGAGCCGATCGACACGGCCGTATAGGGCGGGCGGAAGCGCGTCGTGCCGACTTCGGGGATGGGCTTGCCCAGGGCCTCGGCCATGATGGCGAGGCCCGGCACATTGGAGTTCTTGCCCTGGTCGGTCGCCATGCCGAGCGTGGTGTAGCGCTTCAGATGCTCGACCGAGACGAAGCCTTCGCGATGCGCCAGCCGCACGTCCTCGGCGGTGACATCGTGCTGGAAATCGACGAAACTCTTGCCCTTGGCCTTGATCTCGAAAACCGGGGCCGGATCGGGCTCGCCCGGAGCAGCCTCAACCACGGGCAGGGGTGCGGATGATGCTGCACCTCCGGCCGCCTGAAGGCCGGCCGCGCGGCCTTCGGCAATGGCTTCGGCAGTCGAAAAACTGCCGGTGAAAGCGCCGGCGCCGATCCATCGTTGCGTCGGCTTCGGCGGCAGGAAGGCTTGTCTTGCCGGATCCCACTCGGCCTTCGCGCCGGCCTGGCTGGCGAGATGGATGGTCGGCGACCAGCCGCCCGACATCAGAAGGCTGTCGGCATGGATGCTGCGTTCGTCGCCGCTCAGTGCGCCGCTCATAAAGTCGAAGCGCTGCACCTTGAGGCCGGTGAGCGCCTTGCCGCCTTCGGTCGCGACCACAGCGTGACTGGCAAGCAGCTCGGCCTCCGCATCGCTCGCCAGCCGGCGCATCTCGTTTGAGACATCGCCGCGGACGTCGATAATGGCAACCACTGCTGCGCCGGCCTTCTTCAAGGCGACGGCGGAGCGGTAGGCGCTGTCGTTATTGGTGAAGAGCGCGATGCGCTGTCCCGGCAGCACGCCATATTCGTTGGCGTAACGTTCGGCCGCATGCGCCAGCATGACGCCCGGACGATCATTGCCGGGAAACACCAGCGGCCGCTCGAACGAGCCGGTGGCGAGCACCACCGTACGCGCGCGGATCGCCCAGTAGCGCTGGCGCGGCTCGCCCTTGGCCGCCACTTCCTTATGGTCGCTCACGCGCTCAAGGGCGGCAAGCGTGTTGCCGTCGTAATAGCCCCACACCGTCGTGCGTGGCAAAAGCCGCACATTATCGTTGCCTCCGAGCTGCGCAGCCATGCGCTGGGCCCAGTCGGCGGCGGGCATGCCGTCAATGGTCTCGCCCGACCAGTTGGCGGAGCCGCCAAGGTTGGCTTCGAGATCGGCGAGGATAACGCGGGCGCCCTGGTCGGCAGCGGCCTTCGCGGCCATCAGGCCGGCCGGACCGGAGCCGACGACCAGCACGTCGCAAAACGCGTTCATGCGCTCGTAGCGCCCCGGGTCGGGAGCGGTGCCGGCCTTGCCGAGACCGGCGGCGCGGCGGATGAAATGTTCGCAGAACATCCAGAAGCGCGTGCCTTTCAGCGGACCGATCACCGGCCCCATGAAGGTCTTGTAGTAGAAACCGGCCGACAGGATCTTGCCGCCGAGCTGGTTGATGGCGCCGATGTCCCAGGCGAGGGAAGGCGTGCGGTTCTGGCTGACGGCGACGAGCCCATCATAGATCTCGACCATGGTGGCCGGGATGTTCGGCTCACGCACCTCGCCGCGCAGCACCGTCACCAGCGCGTTGGGCTCCTCGACGCCGGCGGCGAGCAGGCCGCGCGGGCGATGGTATTTGAAGGAGCGGCCGAACAGCGTCACGCCATTGGCGAGCAGCGCCGAGGCCAGCGTGTCGCCGGCATGGCCGGTATAGGGCGCGCCGTCGAAGGTGAAGCGGATGGTGCGCAGCCGGTCGATCCGGCCGCCGGTCTCGGCGCGGCGGGGGCTCACGAGCGGCCCTCCGCCCTGTTGTCAGTGGATTTGTGGCCACCACGCGCGAATTCGGTGCTCAGGATCTCATGCGTGATGGTGTTGCGCACGACCCTCAGATGCGCGCGGCAACCGCCGGAATGCTGCCAGATCTCATTGTGATCACCGGCCGGATTCAGCCGGTCGTAGACATAGGCATTCCAGGCGTCGAGGTTCTGCGACGCGGGCTGCGGCCGCTCGCGGTTGCCGTCGCCCTGGTAAGTGAATTCGATGACGTCGCGCGGGCCGCAATAGGGACAGGTGATCAGCATTTTCTTGTATCTTCTTGTTCAACCATGATCTTTTCCAAAAGCCGATTTCCACTTTTTGGGATCATGGTTCCCTAATGCAGCCGCGGATTCGCGCCCTGGCCTTTGTCGTCGATGATGAGGCCACGATAGAAACGGTCGAGCGTGAAGGGCGCGTTGAGCTCATGCGGCTCGTCCTTGGCGATGGTGTAGGCAAAGCACCAGCCCGAGGCGGGCGTCGCCTTGAAGCCGCCGTAGCACCAGCCGCAATTGAGATACATTCCCGGCAGCGGACCGGTGGTGATGATCGGCGAGCCGTCCATCGTCATGTCGCACAGCCCGCCCCAGGAGCGCAGCATACGCACACGAGCCAGGCCGGGGAACAGCGCCAGCATCTCGCTCATCACCTCGTCGACGATCGGCAGGCTGCCGCGCTGGGCGTAGCTGTTGTAGCCGTCAAGGTCGCCGCCATAGACGAGGCCGCCCTTGTCGGACTGAGAGATGTAGAAATGGCCCATGCCGAAGGTGAGAACGGTGTCGACGATGGGTTTTAGCGATTCCGAGACGAAGGCCTGCAGCACATGGCTTTCGATCGGCATGTGCGAAATGCCGGCAAGCTGCATGACGCGGCCGGTGCTGCCGGCAACCGCAAGGGCGACCTTCTTGGCGCGGATCTCGCCGCGCGTCGTCGAAACGCCGGTGATGCGCCCGCCGTCGCGCAGGAAGCCGGTGACCTCGCAATTCTCGACGATATCGACGCCGCGTCGGTCGGCGCCGCGCGCATAGCCCCAGGCGACCGCGTCGTGCCGGGCCGTGCCGGCGCGCGGCTGCATCAGCCCGCCAAGGACGGGGAAACGCGCCGAACCCGAAACATCCAGCGCCGGGACAAGCCGCTTGATCCGGTCGACGCTCCACAGCTCGGCGTCGACGCCGAGATGGCGCATGGCATTGCCGCGCCGCGCATAATCGTCGAGTTGCGCGGGCGTATGCGCGAGGTTCAGGCAGCCGCGCTGCGAGAACATGACGTTGTAGTTGAGGTCGTGAGAGAGGTTCTCCCACAGCTTCATCGAATGTTCGTAGAAGCGGGTGTTCTGCGGCAAGAGATAGTTGGAACGCACCGCCGTGGTGTTGCGGCCGACATTGCCGGAGCCCAGCCAGCCCTTCTCCAGCACCGCGACATTGGTGATGCCGTGTTCCTTGGCAAGGTAATAGGCGGTCGAAAGACCGTGGCCGCCGCCACCGATGATAATCACGTCATAGGAAGCCTTGGGGTCCGGCTTGCGCCAGGCGGGCTTCCAATCCTTATTGCCGGCCAGCGCGTTCTTGAGCAGCGAAAAGGCTGAATATTCCGCCATTCTTCCTATCGTCCTTTTGATGCGAGGCGGCAGACTATAGAGCAGGCGGGAAGCGCAAAGCCAAGATTACGCCATCGCTTTTCGCCAGGCCGACTCCCGCCGATCCGGTCGGGACGGCTTGCCGCCCGATATGCCGGTCTTTATCAAAGGCGGAAATTTCGAGGTTTTTTTCGGCCGCGAGTCGCCAACACAGTCATGCTCTTCCGACAGCTCCGCCTGATCCTGATCGTCATCGTCGCTGTCTTCGGGCAGCCGGCGCTCGAGGCGTCGGCCCAGGCGATCGGCCATGGTTCCTCGCAGCTCATCGCCGATCAGACCAAGGTCATCCAGGATCTGACGACCAAGACCGACGGCCTGGAAAAGAAACTGAGCGACCCCAATCAGGATGATGCGGGGCTGGTCGATATCCGGTTGCAGCTGGAAGATATTTCGCGCGCGGCGCTGAACAGCGCGCTGGCGTTCCGGCAGCGCCTCAACGACATCAACAACCGCATCCAGGTGCTCGGCGCGCCGCCGGCGGAGGGACAGCCTCCCGAGCCGGAGGTCGTCAGCAACGAGCGGAGCGCGCTTGCCACTGAGAAGGCCGAGATCAACGCGGTGGTCGCCAGCGCGCAGAATCTTTCGATCCGCGTCAACGGGCTGGTCGACAAGATCGCCGCCATGCGCAGCGAGCTATTCCGCAGCGTCATCACCAAGCATTACGACCTGACGGAGGCGCTGAGCCCGCAGGCATTTTCCGACGCACATGACCAGTTCACGGGCCTCTACAAGGCGGTGTCGTCCTGGGCGAGCTTCGCCGTCAGGTTCAAGTTCCAGGCGATCCTCGCGGCGACGCTCATGGCCCTGGCGCTGGCGGCAGTCCTGTTGATCGGCGGCAGGCGCCTGTTCGGCCGTATATTCGAGGCCGACCCGACCATCGAGGATCCTTCCTATCTCAGCAGGCTGTCGGTGGCTTTCTGGTCGACGCTGCTGCCAACGCTGGCGCTCGGCGTCTTCTTCGCCTCGGCCGTGTTCTTCTTCAACTATTACAATGTGCTGCGTGGCGATATCGGCACCTTCCTCGATGCCTTGCTGACGGTGATCGGCATGGTGTTCTGCGTCAACCGGCTGACCAATGCGGCGCTCGAGCCGCGCCTGCCCAATTGGCGCCTGATCCCGGTCGAGACCGGCCCGGCGCGCTGGCTTGTCGGACTGACGACCGCCATGGCGCTGGTGCTCGGGTTCAATTACTTCCTGTCGGTCGTCAACGAGAAGATGGGCTCGCCGCTGTCGCTGACGATCGCCAGGGGCTTTGTCGCCACGATCATCGTCGGCGTCATCCTGATTCTGATGGGCCTGCTGCGGCCGTTCAGGGCGGCTGACGGCTCATGGCGCCCCTGGCCGGCATGGCTTCGCTTCCTTGCCATCGCCCTCGGCCTGTTCACCATTGCTGCGGCACTGCTCGGCTATATCGGTCTCGCCCTTTTCGTCTCCTTCCAGGTCGTGGTGACCGGCACGGTGCTGGTGACCGCCTATATCGGCTTCCTGTCGGCACGCGCGATCGGCGAGGAGGGCGGCTTCGCCGATACGTCGGTCGGGCGATGGCTTTCGGAAAACTCAAGCTACGAGGATACCGCCCTCGACCAGCTCGGGCTGGTGGTCAGCATCGCCATCAACCTGATGATCGTGGTGGTCTTCCTGCCGCTGATCCTGTTGATGTGGGGCTTCCAGCCCGGCGATATCGAGGCCTGGGCCTACAAGCTGGCGACCGGGGTCACGATCGGTTCGGTGACCATCTCCTTGCTAGGCATCCTCAGCGGCATCGTCGTCTTCGTCATCGGCTATTTCCTGACGCGCTGGTTCCAGGGCTGGCTGGACGGTTCGGTGATGGCGCGCGGCAAGGTCGATGCCGGCGTGCGCAACTCGATCCGCCTGGGTGTCGGCTATGCCGGCGTGGCTGTCGCGGCACTGGTCGGCATCTCGGCCGCGGGCATCGACCTTTCCAATCTGGCGCTGGTCGCCGGCGCGCTTTCGCTGGGTATCGGCTTCGGCCTGCAGAACGTCGTGTCGAATTTCGTCTCAGGCCTCATCCTGCTTGCCGAGCGGCCGTTCAAGGTCGGCGACTGGATTGTCGCGGGCGACGTCAGCGGCACGGTGCGCAAGATCAGCGTGCGGGCCACGGAGATAGAGACCTTCCAGCGCCAGGCAGTGATCCTGCCCAATTCGAACCTCATCAACAATGCGGTCGGCAACTGGACGCATCGCAACAAGCTCGGGCGCATCGACATCAAGGTCGGCGTCGCCTATGGCAGCGACGTCAAGCGCGTCCATGCCATCCTGACGGACATTGCGCGCGCCCATCCGATGGTGCTGAAGAATCCCGAGCCCTTCGTCCTCTTTGCCAATTTCGGCTCGGCCGCGCTCGAATTCGAGATCCGGGTGTTCGTGGCCGACATCATGAACGGCAGCGTCGTGCAGAACGACATCCGCTTCGCCATCTTCGACATCTTCGAGCAGGAGCAGATCGAGATCCCATCGACGCCGCGCGCCGTGGTCGAGAGCAAGAAGCACGAACCTTGGCCGATCGACGACGACAAGATCGAGGCCGAATTCGCCGAGCGCCAGCGGCTCGAGGCGGAAGCCGCGGCCGAGCGGGAGCGGCTGGCCAAGATGAAGCGGAGGGGCCGCAAGCCCGACCCTGGCTAAGGTGCATCGATATCGGGTGAGGCCGGTCTGCAAATGGCATCTTCCGGTGCTTACGCACTTTCAGGTACGCTCCGCTCCGGTTCTCGGAGCCCACCCAGTTTGGTCGCTACGCGCCCGTCTTCGACTCCGACTCTGCCTGACCGAATATCGATACACCTTCGGTGGCGCTACCTGCGACGAACCCAAACCGATTGTGGCATGAATGCGGCATTCAGTTGCGGTTCAGGTAACATCTCATATAAGCTTCGATGCAAAGGGCGAGAATGCCTTGCAAATTTGAACAGAGGCGGTGTGCAAAACACCGGAAATGCAATGTGGAAGTCTGTCGTTGCCGCCATCGCTTTCTTGGCCCTGGGCGGTTCGGCTTTCGCCGCCAGCGCGATCAATAGGGACGCTCAGACGCGGACCCTGGTCGTGACCGAAGGCGGCGCCAAGAGCGAACTGACGCTTGCCGCCGGCGAGACGGTGGAATTCTGCTCGAACGGCTGCTTCGTCACCCTGCCCAATGGTGACCTCGAAGCCCTGACCGGCTCGGAAACGGTCGAAATTTCGGGCGGGGCGGCCCGCATCAAGTAACTCTTGCCGCTGATTGGCCCCGCAAGATTGGCAAAGGCCGGACCGCTGTCCGGCCTTTTATCGTTTCCGGTAGTCGACGCTTAACGATGGTGCCCGAAAAACCGGTATGACCATGCCCTGCAACCGGACGTTTTAACGTTCGTTGCGTCATCCCCGGCTATATCTCCCCCGAGGACGCCGGCACAGGGCGTGGGTTGAATTGGCGCGGCTCCGAAGCGGAATTTCGGAATCTGGCGCTCGATCGGGGCAGGACAATGGACGCGAGGTCGGACAGGAACGCAATTCCGCTTGCGGTCGATCTCGACGGAACGCTGATTGCAACGGACCTTCTGTGGGAAGGTTTGTTCATCCTGCTCAAGAAGAACCCGCTCTATGTCTTTCTCCTGCCCTTCTGGCTGGCCGGCGGACCGGCCCGGCTGAAGCGGGAGATCGCCAGGCGAGTCGACATTGACCCGGCCTCGCTGCCTTACCGCCAGGACCTGCTTGAGCGGTTGCGCGCCGAGCATCGGGAGGGCCGCAAGATCGTGCTGGCGACGGGAACGCCGCGCAAGTTCGCCGAGGCGATCGCGGCACATCTCGGCATTTTCGATCATGTGCTGGCGACCGACGGGCCGCACAACATGACGTCGGCCAAGAAATGCGCGGCCCTTGTCGCCGCTTATGGCGATGCTGGCTTCGACTATGCCGGCAACAGTCGCCACGACCTCAAAGTGTTCGACGCCGCGCGCAGCGCGCTGGTCGTGGCGCCCGACCGCGTGGCCCGGCGCTGGCAGGCGGCCCATCAAGCCGAGGCCATGCCGGCGCCGAAGCCGACGTTTCGGACCTACATCAAGATGCTGCGCATGCATCAGTGGCTGAAGAACGCGCTGATCGCCGTGCCGATGGTGCTGTCGCACGAATATTTCAATCCCAATATGATCTGGGAATGCCTGCTGGCGTTCGTCTCCTTCAGCGCGGTGGCGTCCGCCATCTACATCCTCAACGATTTCTTCGACCTCGCGCTCGACCGCAAGCATCCGACCAAGCGCAACCGGCCTTTCGCCAGCGGCGCATTGTCGATCCCGTTCGGGCTCGGGGCCATCGCCGCGCTGCTTGCGATCGGCCTTGCCGCCAGCCTCTTCCTGCCGATCGAATTCCTTGGCGTGCTTTTAGGCTACTTGGTCGTCACCACCGCCTATTCGCTGTCGTTCAAGCGCATGCTCCTGGTCGATGTGCTGACGCTTGCGGGCCTCTACACGATCCGCGTGCTGGCGGGCGCCGCCGCCACCGGCGTCGACGTTTCCTTCTGGCTGCTTGCCTTCTCGATCTTCTTCTTCCTGTCGCTGGCGCTGGTGAAGCGCTTCGTCGAATTGCGCACCACGGCCATCCCGCCGGGCGAGCGCATCGCCGGCCGCGGCTATCAGACCGAGGACCAGGAGATCGTCGCCCAGGCCGGCATGGCGTCGGCCTTCTCCTCGGCGCTGGTGCTCGCGCTCTATATGGACAGCCCGGCGGTGCGTGAGCTTTACCCGCATCCGTGGCTGATATGGCCGCTGGCGCCGATCGTGCTCTACCTCACGATGCGTGTCTGGATCCTCGCCCGGCGCGACGAGATGCATGACGATCCGGTCGTCTTCATCATCCGCGACTGGCGCAGCCAGATCGTCGTCGCGATCGGCGCGGTCTTCCTCGTCGCCGGGGGCTGGTGATGGGGCAGGAGCGCTTCGGCAGCTTCGGACTGGCGACCCCACCGGCGCGCAAGGCGATCCCGGCGGAAGAGGCGATCGCGATTCTGAAGAACGGCAAGGCCAGTCCGGGATCGTTGCTCGGCTACGGCAATGGCCGCTCCTATGGTGACAGTTGCCAGAACGATGCCGGCATGGTGGTCGACATGCGGCCGTTCAACCGTATCCGTTCCTTCAACGCCGAGACCGGCGTGCTCGAAGCCGATGCCGGCACGCTCCTTTGCGACATCATCGCCTATGCCGCGCCCTACGGCTTCTTTCCGGCCGTGGTTCCAGGCACGCAGTTCGTGACGCTGGGCGGCGCGATCGCCAACGACGTTCACGGCAAGAACCATCATCGGCGCGGCACCTTCGGCTGCCATGTCGAGGCTTTGACGCTGCTTCGGTCCGACGGCCGGACCTATCGCTGCTCGGCGACCGACAATGTCCGCCTGTTCGGGGCGACGATCGGCGGCATGGGGCTGACCGGGCTGATCCTTTCAGCGTCCATCAGGCTGATGCGGGTGCCGTCGCTCGACATCATGGAAAGGGCGACGCGGTTTCGCGATCTCGGTGAATTCTTCGATCTTGCCGAGGCGGCCGACCAGGCCAACGAATATGCCGTCGCCTGGATCGACCAGCTTGCAGGCGGCCATGGGCGCGGGCGAGGGCTTTTGTTCACCGGCAATCACGCCGAGCACGGCTCGCACGCCGCGGCGAATGCCGGCAGCCGGCTTTCCGTGCCGGTGCAGCCGCCGTTCAATGTGCTGAACCGGCCCTTCCTCACCGCCTTCAACGCAGCCTACCGCTGGAAAAAGGGCAAGTCCGCGATTCCGCGCCAAGCTGGCTACCAGGCCTTCTTCTTTCCGCTCGACGGCGTCCGCGACTGGAACCGGCTCTACGGGCCGCGCGGGCTTTTCCAGCACCAAAGCGTGGTGCCGGAGGAGAAGGCCCGCCGCATCGTGCCGGCACTGCTCGATGCGGCGCGGCGGGCAAGGCAGGGATCGTTCCTGACAGTGCTCAAGCGCTTCGGCGATGTCCGCTCGCCGGCGCTGCTGTCCTTCCCGCGGCCCGGCTACACGCTGACGCTCGATTTCCCCAACCGGGGCGAAAGGACGTTGCGGCTGCTCGCCGAGCTCGATCGCATCACGGTCGAGGCGGGCGGCGCGGTGAACCCCTACAAGGACGCCCGGATGGGGCCTGAGACATTCGCCGCGTCGTTCCCGCAATGGCGGCGGCTGGAGGCGCTTCGCGACCCGGCTTTCATATCGGGCTTCTGGACGCGTACCGCCAAGAGACTCGAGATTGGACAAGGGAGAGCCGAAGCCGCTGAATAGATAAAAGTCGAATAAATCATGGTAAATAAAGAGTTACGCCCTGGGTTACTCAAAACACTATCGCGGCTTCACGAAATATTTGCAGGTTTGTAATAGGACCGCACAAGGGGCGGGGTGGCAACAATGAAATACATAATCTTCATTCTCTTCACGGTCATGACCAATGCCGCCGCGCAGCTGATGCTGAAGCAAGGCATGATGTCGATGGGGCCGATCTCCTTCGAAGGCGTCAATCCGCTCGTCAAGCTCTTGCAGATCGTGTTCAGCCCCTGGGTGTTCCTGGGGCTGTGCACCTTCGTCATCTCGATGGCATCGCATCTCTACGTCCTGTCCAAGGTCGAGCTCAGCTTCGCCTATCCATTCCTCAGCCTCGCCTATGTCGCCGTGGCGATCTTTGCCTATTTCGTCTTCCGCGAGGACCTCAATGGCTGGCGCATCGCCGGTATCGCCTGCATCTGCGTCGGCACGATCCTGATCGCGCAGAGTGGCAGAGAAATGGGCGGGCGGGGACACGAGGAGCGGACCGCATCCATCAATCCCGACAAGATCGGCACAAGCGAGGTCGTTCGATGAGACATGTGATTTTCGGAGGCGACGGATTCGTGGGCCGTCACCTTGCCCCCAAGCTCGTCGCCGATGGCGAGACTGTCGTCATCGCCGATATCGTCAAGAGTGACCTGCCGCACTACCGTTCGATGCGCTTCATCACATGCGATGTCACCGATCCGGCTTCGGTCGCGGCGGTCGGGCTCAGGGCCGACGACGTGGTCTACAATCTGTCGGCCAAGATGCTCTCGCCGATCCAGGTGCGCGCCAAGCGGCACGACTTCTTCTTCCCGGTGAATTTCCACGGCACCGAGCACATCATCCAGGCGATGGACAAGGCCGGCGCCTCGAAGCTGGTCCACTATACGACCGACATGATCTACGGCCACACTGTGGTGCTGCCGATGACCGAGGACCATCCGGTCTCGCCGCTCGGCGAGTATGGCCTGTCGAAGCTGAAGACCGAGGAGCTCGCCGCCGAATGGCGCAAGCGCGGCATGTCGATCTCGCTGTTCAGGCCGCGTTTGATCATTGGGCCCGGACGGCTCGGCATCCTGGAAAAGCTGTTCAAGCTGATCGACTGGAATCTTCCGGTGCCGATGATCGGCTCGGGCAGGAACCCCTATCAGTTCATCTCGGTGTTCGACTGCGCCGAAGCCGCCCGCGCTGCCTGGAAAGCCGGCGTGCCGAACGAAGCCTATAATCTCGGCTCGCTCAATCCGCCGCCGGTGAAGAAGCTGCTCGGCGATCTCATTCGCCATGCCGGCTCGAAGTCGATCCTGCTGCCGACGCCCGGCTGGGCGGTCAAGCGCACGCTCGACCTGCTCGACCTGTTGAACATGCCGATCATGGATCCGGAGCAGTATCTGATCGCCGACGAGGAATGCGTGCTCGACGTGTCCAAGGCAGAGCGCCAGCTCGGCTGGGTGCCGCAATACCGCGACGAGGACATGCTGATCGCCGCCTACAGCGAATACCGCGCCAAGAAGGGCGGCCACGCCGTCGCCGCGAAACATGTGCCCGCCGAATAGGCGCGAAGGGGAGATTTTTCAGATGACCGTCATGGCCAAGCCGGAACAGACAGCCGCGCGCACGCTGGTCGATGCCCCGGCGCTTTCGCCCGCTTCCATCGCCAAGCCCGACCTGATCGGCGTCGAAGAGGCCAAGGCGATGGACGTCGCCCGCATCACCGACCTGTTCAAGGCGCATCTCAATCCCGGGCAGTTGCATTTCATGAAGCTGCTCGGCTTCCACAAGGTCAAGATCGAGCGCGCCGAGGGCATGTTCTATATCGACCAGAACGGCCGCAAGATCCTCGACTTCTTCGGCGGCTTCGGTTCGCTGGCCTTTGGCCACAACCATCCGCGCATCCTGGAAGCCCGCAAGAAGTTCCAGGAGGAGAAGCGCCAGGAGATCGCGATCGCCTTCATGTCGCAATATGCGGCGGCCCTCGCGCACAACATCGCCAAATGCTCGCCCGGCGACCTCGACATGGTGTTTCTGGGCTCGTCCGGCTCGGAAGCCATGGAAGCGGCGGTGAAGCTTGCCGAGCGCGCCGCAGGCCCGAAGCGGCCGAAGATTGTCTATGCGGAGAATTCCTTCCACGGCAAGACAAAGGGCGTGCTGGCGATCACCGACGGGCAGCTCTACCGCGCCGACTTCAAGGTGGCGGATAATGTCGTGCGCGTTCCCTTCGCCGACATCGACGCCGTCGAGCGCCTGTTCAAGAGCGATCCTGAGATCGGTGTCATCGTGCTGGAAACCATCCAGGGTGGTGGGGGTATCATCCAGGCAGAGGCGCAGTACTGGCAGAAGCTGCGCGCGCTGTGCGATCAACATGGCGTGTTGTGGGTCGCCGACGAGGTGCAGTGCGGCTATGGCCGCTCCGGCCGCTTCTACGCCTTCGAGCACTACGGCGTCGTGCCCGACGTGACGGCGCTGGCCAAGTCGCTCGGCGCCGGCAAGGCGGCGGTCGGCGCCATGATCGCCAGGCGCGACGTCTATATGAAAGCCTATGGCACGCCGAAGACGGCGATGATCCATGCCATGGCCACTTTCGGCGGCATGGGCGAGGCCTGCGTCACCGCGATCGAGGGCATCAACGTGCTCTATGACGAGGGGCTGATCGACAACGCTGCCTCGACCGGCGAATACCTGCTGCAGCGGCTGCAGGCGCTGAAGGAAAAATATCCAAAGATCATCAAGGATGTGCGCGGCAAGGGTTTCATGATCGGGCTTGAGTTCCATGATTTCTCGCAGACCCTGCCGATGGTGCTGCGCCCGGTCGTGAGCGTGCTCGACGACAAGCTGAAGGGTTCGCTCTCGGGCTTCGTCGGCTCGCTCTTGCTGCGCGACTATGACGTGCTCGTCGCCTTCACCGAGTACAACCGCAACGTCATCCGGCTCGAGCCGCCGCTGATCTGCCGACCCGAGCATGTCGACCGCTTCGTCGATGCCTTCGACAGCCTGCTGTCGCGCGGCATCGTTGCGATCGTGAAGGATTTCGTGAAAAGCCAGGTCGGCAAGTAGGGGTCGCCGAGCATGCTGACCAGGCCGTCCGCTCCGACCAATCCGCTGGAACGGCTGACCGGCGCCGGCCTGGCGTGGGGCGAGGGGATTAATGCGCGGTGGGCCGCAACGATCGGGGCGATTGCGTTTTCGCTCTATATCCTGCTTACCGCCGCGACCGCCTGGTTCATGCCCGACGCCAACTGGGACATGCTGCCCTATCTTGCGATCGCCGAGGAAGGCGCCTATCCCGATCCGCAGGCTCTGCACGACTATGCCTACAGCACGGTCAAGACCGGAGTGTCGGCCGCTGACTACAAAACCCTGACCGACGATGGCGGCGGCTTCCGCAGCCACATGGCGGAGAATGCCGCCGATTTCCATTCGCTGCTCGGCATGTATCGGATCAAGTTCCTCTACGCCGAAATCCTGTCCAGCCTCAGCCATGTCGTCTCGCCTGTCGAGGCGATGCGGCTGGTGCAGGTATTCTCGGTGCTGCTGCTCGGCGCCATCACGCTCACCTGGCTGCGCGCGGAAGGCGCGCTGGCGCTGGCGCCGGTCCTCGGCGCGATCCTGATCATGGCCGATTTCGGCGATGCGGCGCGCGCCTCGACGCCGGACCTTCTCTGCTCGGCGCTGTTCCTCGGCGGAACCTTCACCTATGTGCGCAAGCGCGAGGCGGCGACGGCGGTCGTGCTGTTCCTGGCCTTCATGGTCAGACCCGACAACATCGTTTTCCTCGCCATTTTCGCGGTGCTGCTCGTCGCTTTCCGCGAGAGGGCTTGGGGCGCTCTAACCGGCTTCGCGGCATCCTTCATTGCCTATTTCGCCATTTCGCATTGGGCCCAGCATCCCGGCTGGTGGCCGCATCTTTGGTTCTCCAGCATCGAGCAGCACTACAATATGGACGGGTTCGAGCCGCCGTTCTCGGTGGCGGCGTATCTCAAGGCCTTCGTCGCCTCACTGGTGCGCGCGATCAGCGTCAACAGCTGGGTCGGCGTGTCGGTGCTGGCACTGGCCGGCTGGTTCGGCTTGCACCATGCCGGCTTCCGGCTCGACCGGCGCGGCGGCATCCTGCTGGCGGCGCTGGTGCTCGGGGTGCTGGCGAAATTCGCCGTCTTCCCGATCCACGACACCCGCATCTACTTCCCCAATCTCCTGCCGCCCTTCCTGCTGCTGGCCGCGCCGCTGACGGCGCTGTGGACGGCGGCAAGCCAGGGCGGGCGCCGCGCGGCGCTGCAGGTCATTTCCGGAGACAAGTCATGAGCTCGCTATCCACATTCGCGCGCGTTCTTCTGTCGCTCGGTCTGCCGACCGGCCTGCTCGACCGCGGGCCGGCGCTGCACGGCACGAAGTTCCTGGCCAAGGCGGCGCTCAGAGCACGTTTTGGCGGCCGGCCGTTCCAGATGGTCAATGTCGGCGCCTGCGACGGCGCGCTGTTCGACGACGTGACGCCCTGGCTGCACCGCATTGCGGGCGCGCGCGCCGTGCTGGTCGAGCCGATCCCCTACAATCAGAAGCGGCTGCGCGCCAATTACCCGGATACGACGCGCTTCGTCATCGAGCCGGTGGCGGTGACCAGGACCAAGGGCACGATCACGGTCCACACCTTCGATGCCGCGGCGCTCGAAGCCGGCACACTGCCGATCGAGTTCATCGGCTGCTCATCGGTCACCGAAACCAATCTGATGTCGGGGAAGAACGCCTGGGGCGAGGCCGATGCCAACTTCAACAAGTTCGCGCCGCATCTGAAGGACATCGAAGTGCCGTCGGAGACCTTGCAGGCGCTGCTCGACCGCAACGGCATTGCCCATATCGACGCCTTCCTGGTCGACTGCGAGGGCGCCGACTGGATGGTGTTCGAGCAGCTCGACCTCAAGCGCTACCGCCCCGGCATGATCAAGATCGAGGTCGGCGCGCTGCCGGCCGCCGAGATCGGCCAGGTCGTGGTGAAGCTCAAGACCGCCGGCTACCAGGTAGGCTTCCAGGCCGAGGACATCTGGGCTTTCACCTAGAGCGTTTCATAGCTTGATTGAATCGTAGGGGATTCCCGCTCGGCCTGATTTGTGATTCAAGATGCTGGCTGGATAGGAGGCCAGCATCTGATGGTTCGACCTCTTTCCGATGATTTACGCGAGCGGGTTGTTGCGGCGGTTTTGAGTGGCGAGAGCCGCCGGTCGGCCGCCAAGCGGTTCGGTATCGCAAATTCGACAGCCGTGAAATTGTTGCAGCGTCATCAGGCAACCGGCTCGGTGGCGCCGGGCAAGATGGGTGGCCACCGTAAGCGGGTTCTGGAACCGCATCGAGCCTTCATCGTGGAGCGGATCAACCAGACCTCTGATCTGTCGCTACATCGGCTGAAGGACGAGTTGGCCGCGCGCGGGGTCAAGGTCTCGCACAATGCGGTGTGGCAGTTCCTGCGCCGCGAAGGGCTAAGCTTCAAAAAAAACGCTGTTCGCCCTTGAGCAGGCACGTGCCGATATTGCCCGTCGGCGCCAGCGATGGCGATCCTGGCAGGCCGGCCTCGATCCCCAATGCCTGGTCTTCATCGATGAGACCTGGATCAAGACCAACATGGCTCCCCTGCGCGGCTGGGGGCCGAAGGGCAAGCGGCTGCGCGGCCTGGCTCCACATGGTCATTGGCGCACGCTGACTTTCCTCGGCGCGCTGCGCTGTGATCGGCTCGCGGCACCTTGCGTCTTCGACGGACCGATCAACGGCCAATGCTTCCGCGCCTATGTCGAGCAGCAGCTCATCACCGTGCTGAAGCCCGGCGACATCGTCATCATGGACAACCTGGGCAGCCATAAGTCGGCGGCCATCAGGCAGATGATCAAAGCCGCTGGCGCCAGGCTCTGGTACCTGCCGCCCTACTCACCGGACCTCAATCCGATCGAGCAGGCCTTCGCCAAGATCAAGCACTGGATGCGCCAGGCGCAGAAACGCACCGTCGAGGACACTTGGCGACACATCGGCCACCTCGTCGAAGCCATCGAGGCAGCCGAATGCAAGAACTACTTCGAAAACGCCGGATACGCTTCCGTCAAAACATGAAAGACTCTAGCGTCCATCGCCAACCGGTCGCCACGGCGGCAACCGAACCCGATCTGCCATCCGGGGCCGAACGTGCTTGACAAGACGGCGCCGGCCCGTTCAACCTAAGCCATTCACCAGGGGAGTCCCGGCAAGGGGCTGAGATACTGCTGGCTTTCGCGGCGCAGTGACCCGTTGAACCTGATCCAGTTCATACTGGCGTAGGGACGGTGCAAGCGCTTTGCGGGAGTTCATGCCCGAAGACCTGTTCAAGCAGGTGACCGAAGCGTCTTTTCATCCTTCCGGCACAGAACTGGGTCTCCAATGCAACGAGCAAAGGAGCCTCAAATGAATGCCTTGACCCCAACCGTGTCGACCGGGCCGCTGCCCGCTTCGCGCAAGATCCACAAATCCGGCATCCTCCATCCGCAGATCAGGGTGCCCATGCGCGAGATTTCGGTGCACCCGACCGCCGGCGAGCCCCCGGTGACAGTCTACGATCCGTCGGGCCCCTATACCGACCCCGCGATCGAAACGGATATCGAGAAGGGTCTGGCCCGCCTTCGTCAGGACTGGATCGCCGCACGCGGCGATATCGAAGCCTATGACGGCCGCCACATCAGGCCCGAGGACAACGGATTTGCGACAGGCGAACGGCTGACGCCTGAATTTCCTGTGCGCAACCGTCCGGCGCGGGCGAAAGCCGGCAAGGCGGTGACGCAGCTTGCCTATGCGCGCGCCGGGATCATCACGCCCGAGATGGAATTCGTGGCCATCCGCGAGAATCTTGGCCGCGAGATGCTGCGGAGCAGGTTGCAACAGGATGGGGAAGCGTTCGGCGCGTCGATACCGGACTTCGTCACGCCGGAATTCGTGCGCGACGAGGTGGCGCGCGGCCGCGCGATCATTCCCGCCAACATCAACCATCCAGAGAGCGAGCCGATGATCATCGGCCGCAATTTCCTGGTGAAGATCAATGCCAATATCGGCAATTCCGCCGTCACCTCCTCGATGGCCGAAGAGGTCGAAAAGATGGTCTGGGCGATTCGCTGGGGCGCGGACACGGTCATGGACCTGTCGACCGGCCGCAATATCCACAACATCCGCGAATGGATCGTGCGCAATGCGCCGGTGCCGATCGGCACGGTGCCGCTCTATCAGGCGCTGGAGAAAGTGGGCGGCGTTGCCGAGGACCTGAGTTGGGAGGTCTATCGCGACACGCTGATCGAACAGGCCGAGCAGGGCGTCGACTATTTCACCATCCACGCCGGCGTGCGGCTGCACTACATCCCGCTCACCGTCGACCGGGTCACCGGCATCGTGTCACGCGGCGGCTCGATCATGGCCAAGTGGTGCCTGCATCACCACAAGGAGAGTTTCCTCTACGAGCATTTCGAGGAAATCTGCGACATCGCCCGGGCTTATGACGTCTCCTTCTCACTCGGCGACGGTCTTCGCCCCGGCTCGATCGCCGATGCCAACGACAAAGCACAGTTCGCCGAGCTGGAGACGCTTGGCGAACTGACCAAGATCGCCTGGGCAAAGGACTGCCAGGTGATGATCGAAGGCCCGGGCCATGTCCCCATGCACAAGATCAAGCAGAACATGGACAAGCAGCTTGCCGTCTGCGGCGAGGCGCCTTTCTACACGCTTGGGCCGCTGACCACGGACATCGCGCCCGGCTACGACCACATCACCTCCGGCATCGGCGCCGCCATGATCGGCTGGTTCGGCACAGCCATGCTCTGCTATGTGACGCCGAAGGAACATCTCGGCCTGCCGGATCGCAATGACGTCAAGACCGGGGTGATCACTTACAGAATAGCGGCGCATGCAGCCGATCTCGCCAAAGGGCACCCGGCGGCGAAGATCCGCGACGACGCGCTGTCGCGGGCGCGGTTCGAGTTCCGATGGGAAGACCAGTTCAACCTGTCGCTCGATCCCGAGACGGCGCGCTTGTTCCACGACGAGACGTTGCCCAAGGAGGCGCATAAAGTCGCGCATTTCTGCTCGATGTGCGGACCGAAATTCTGCTCCATGCGCATCTCCCACGACATTCGCGCGGAAGCGCAAAAGGAGGGGATGGCGGCGATGGCTGAGAAATACCGCGCAGGCGGCGATCTCTATATGCCGGTCGAAGCGCCGGAGGAACGGGCTTCGGCGCGGGACGATCGGGAGTCGCGCTGAGCCATGCGCCGTGTCCTTGTCAAAGGCGCCGGTGTGGCAGGCCTCACCGTCGCCCATGAATTGGCCGCGCGGGCTGCGTCGGTCACGGTTGTTGAAATCAGGGGCCAGATAGGCGGCAAGGCCTCCTGGCTTGCCGGCGGTATGCTGGCCCCCTGGTGCGAACGCGAAAGCGCGGAAGAGGCGGTTGTCACGCTCGGCAGAACCTCCGCTGAGTGGTGGGATACCACAGTGCCCGGGCTCGTGACGAAGGCCGGCACCCTCGTCGTCGCCCATGCGCGCGATGCCTCCGAGCTTGCCCGTTTTGCGGCTCGCACGCGCAATTGCGAGTCCGTCGGCGAAGAGGCGCTTGCGGCCCTTGAGCCCGATCTTGCCGGTCGCTTCCGCCAGGGGTTGTTCTTTGCCGGGGAAGCCCATCTCGATCCGCGCCGGGTTCTGGAAGCGTTGGCCGGCAAACTGCGCGCGATGGGCGTCGTCTTCCTCCTCGATAGGGGCGAGATCGCTCCTTCCGGCTTTGATCAGGTGATCGATTGCACGGGCATGGCGCGGGCTGACCACGATTTGCGCAGCGTGCGTGGCGAAATGCTGATCCTCCGCACGCGTGAGGTCTCGCTCGCGCGGCCGGTGCGTCTGCTCCATCCGCGTCATCCGATCTATGTCGTGCCGCGCACCGATCATCAGTTCATGGTCGGCGCGACCATGATCGAAAGCGACCATGACGGGCCGATTACCGTCCGTTCGCTGATGGAACTTCTCAATGCGGCCTACGCACTTCATCCGGCGTTCGGTGAGGCCGAGATCGTCGAGACGGGCGCGGGCGTTCGTCCTGCCTATCCCGACAATCTGCCGCGGGTGACGCATCGGAAGGACGGCGCGATCACGATCAACGGCCTTTACCGGCACGGTTTCCTGCTCTCACCGGCCATGGCCAGGCAGGCTGCCGACCTCTTCTTCAATTCATCCGCCGACCTGGAGTCTGAAAATGAAGCTGATCGTCAACGGCAAAGCGCTTGAAGCCAAGGCGGCGACGCTCGACGCCCTTTTGAAGGAGCTGGACTATGAGGGCGGCTGGCTCGCCACCGCGCTGAACGGCGATGTCGTGCCCGCGGCCAAACGGCCGGAATTCCAGTTGAGCGAGGGCGATCGGATCGAAATCCTGTCGCCCATGCAGGGAGGCTAGCCGATGTTCGATCTTTTCGGGACAAAACTGACCTCGCGTCTGCTGCTGGGCACCGCACAATATCCTTCCCCGACGGTGCTCGCCGAAGCGGTTAAGGCGTCGGGCACCTCGGTGGTGACGGCCTCGCTGCGCCGTGAAATGATTGGCGGCAGGGGCGGCGAGCAATTCTGGTCGCTGATCCGCTCGCTCGGTGTGAGGGTGCTGCCCAACACTGCCGGCTGCCACTCCGTCAAGGAAGCGGTGACGACCGCGAAGATGGCCCGCGAGATCTTTGGCACGTCGTGGATCAAGCTCGAAGTGATCGGCAACCACGACACGCTGCAGCCCGACGTGTTCGGCCTGGTCGAGGCCGCACGCATCCTTTGCGAGGACGGTTTCGACGTATTCCCCTATACCACCGATGACCTTGTCGTCGCCGAACGACTGCTGGGGGCCGGTTGCAAGGTGCTGATGCCGTGGTGCGCGCCGATCGGTTCGGCGCTCGGGCCGGTCAACATAATGGCGCTGCGTTCAATGCGCGGGCACTTCCCCGACGTTCCGTTGATCGTCGATGCGGGTCTCGGACGCCCGTCGCACGCGGCAACCGTCATGGAACTCGGCTTCGACGCCGTGCTCCTCAACACGGCGGTCGCCAAGGCTGCCGATCCGGTGGGCATGGCGCGCGCTTTCAGCAAGGCGGTCGATGCTGGCCGCGAAGCCTTCTGTTCGGGGCTGCTCGAGCCGCGCGACGTCGCCGTGCCATCGACGCCCACAATCGGCAGGGCGGTTTTCTCATGAAGCTCGATCCCTTCTACTTGATCGTCGACAGCGCCGCCTGGATCGAGCGGCTGGTGCCGCTTGGCGTCAGGCTGGTCCAACTGCGCATCAAGGACATGGACGAGGACGGGCTGCGCGTGGAGATGCGCAAGGCGAAAGCCTTGTGTGCACGACACGATTGCCAGCTCATCGTCAACGATCATTGGCGCCTGGCGATCGAGGAGGGCTGCGACTTCGTCCATCTCGGCCAGGAGGATCTGCAAACGGCCAGCCTGCCTCAGATACGGGAGGCCGGCGTCAGGCTCGGGCTGAGCACGCACGACCATGCCGAACTGGAAACGGCCATGGCAGCCAGGCCCGACTACGTCGCGCTTGGTCCGGTCTATCCGACCATCCTGAAGACGATGAAATGGGCGCCGCAGGGACTCGAAAGGGTTCGCGTCTGGAAGGACGCCGTCGCACCCATTCCGCTGGTCGCCATCGGCGGCCTCAATCCGGAACGGCTCGATGGAGTTTTCGGAGCCGGCGCCGACAGTGCCGCGGTGGTGACGGACATAACGCTGAACCCGGATCCCGAGGCGCGTACGAGAGAATGGATCGAAAAGACTGACCCATGGCGCTGAACCAGGACCCGCATGTGCTCGTCGTCGGCGGATCGGATTCCAGTGGGGGAGCAGGAATTGCGCGCGACATCGAGACGATCTCTGCCGTCGGCTTGCGCGCTTGCGTTGCCGTCACCGCGGTAACGGTGCAGACACACCAATCAGTCACGGCTGTCCACCATATGCAGCCCGGCCTGGTCGCCGATCAGATGCGCGCGGCGCTGCGGGCGAACAGCGTATCCGCGATAAAGATCGGCATGCTTTCGACGGGACGCGTCATCGCGGCGGTTGCCGCCGTGCTCAGCGAAAATTCACGGATACCGGCAATCCTCGATCCGGTGCTGGCTTCCTCGTCGGGCAGGCAACTGCTGGAACCGGGGGCGATCGGGGTCTTGAAGCGCGATCTCATGCCGCTTTGCCGTCTCGTCACGCCGAACCTTGTCGAGCTGGCCATCCTGACCGGTTCGGATTTGGCCGTGGACGACGATGATGCGCTGCGGCAGGGGAGGCGATTGCTTGCGGCCGGGCCGCAGGCACTGCTCATCAAGGGTGGCCATGCGACGGGACCCAGATCAACGGATATCCTGTTGCGCCCTGGACAAGAACCTATCCACGTCGATATGCCAAGGCTTGCCGGCTCCATGCGCGGGACCGGCTGCATGCTGGCCAGCGCGATAGCCGCGCATTTGGCCGGTGCGAAACCGCTCGAGGACAGCGTGCGTGAAGGCAAGCGGCTTGTCTTCGAGAGGCTCCTGCGGTCCATCGGGCGCGAACCCGGTTCCGGGCGCCTAAGATAAGCAATTCCTCGCCCATGACAGGCTTGGCCGGCGTCAGGGTCGCTCGGCCTTTTCCCAATGTCGCAAACAGGCTTCAATCTCCCTACCGCTCCGCCCTATAGTCCCGCCCGCTTTATCCCTTTGGAGTCGCGGGCAATGGCAGAGTTTCCGAAAAAGGCGAAGGTCGTCATCGTCGGTCTGGGCGGTATCGTCGGCGCGTCCGTCGCCCACCACCTGATCGAGCGCGGCTGGGACAATATCGTCGGCATCGACAAGTCGGGCATCCCGACCGATATCGGCTCGACGGCGCACGCCTCGGACTTCTGCTACACGACCAGCCACGATTTCCTGTCCTGCTGGACGACGCTCTACTCCATTGATTTCTACGAGAAGATGGGTCACTACGCGCGCGTCGGCGGCCTGGAGGTCGCCCGCGTCGGCGACGATGCCCGCATGGACGAGATCAAGCGCAAGGTGGCCTCCGCCAAGGCGTTCGGCACCCGCGCCCGACTGATCGAGCCGGCCGAGATCAAGGAGAAATTCCCGCTGATCGAGGAACATCTGGTGCAGGGCGGCCTGTGGGATCCCGACGCCGGCCTCGTCATTCCGCGCTCGCAGACGGTGGCTGGCAAGCTGGTCGACCAGGGTATCGCTGCCGGCAAGCTTCAGGCTTTCGCCAACACGTCGGCCAAGGAACTGATCGTCGAGAACGGCCGCATCAAAGGCGTGGTGACCGAGCGCGGCACGATCGAGGCCGATTATGTCGTGGTCTGCACCGGCATCTGGGGCCGGCTCACCGCGGCGCTGGTCGGCGAGGATCTGCCGGTCATGCCGATCGACCATCCGCTCACCTTCTTCGGCCCCTACAACGAGTTCGCCGGCACTGGCAAGGAGATCGGCTGGCCGCTGCTGCGCGACCAGGGCAACTCGGCCTATATGCGCGACACCGGCGATCCGAAGACCGCCGAGGGCGGGCAGATCGAATGGGGCTATTACGAGGAGACCAATCCGCGTCTCTGCCACCCGCGCGATCTGCTCGAAAAGCACGAGGCGCGGCTTTCGCCGTCGCAGCGCGATCTCGACATGGAGCAGATCATGGCGCCGCTGGAGCGCGCCATGGAACTGACGCCGATCCTCGGCGAGCTCGGCTACAATGAGGGCCATTCCTTCAACGGGTTGCTGCAGGTGACCACCGATGGCGGCCCGTCGATGGGCGAAAGCCAGAAGGTGAGGGGCCTGTGGTACGCCGTCGCCATCTGGGTCAAGGACGGGCCGGGCATGGGCAAGCTGATCGCCGACTGGATGACTGACGGCCGCACGTCGATCGACCATCACCAGATCGACTATTCGCGCTTCTATCCGCACCAGATGCAGGAACAGTTCATCTGGGACCGCTGCACCGAGACGGCGATGAAGGTCTACAATCCGGCGGTGCATCCGCGCGAGCCGTTCTCGAAGGGCCGCAACGTCCGCCGCTCGCCGTTCTATGAGCGCGAGAAGGAACTCGGCGGCTATTTCATGGAACTGGGCGGCTGGGAGCGCGCCCACGGCTATGCCGCCAACGAGCATCTCCTGGAAAAATACGGCAACCGCGTGCCGGTGCGCGAGAACGAATGGGACAACCGCCATTTCTGGCGTGTATCCAACGCCGAGCATCTGGCGATGAGCGAGGATTGCGGCATAGTCAACCTGTCGCATTTCTCGATGTATGACGTCGAGGGACCGGACCACGTCGCCCTACTCGAATGGCTGTGCGCGGCCAAGATCGGCGGCGACAACAACATCGGCAAGGGCATCTACACCCACTTTCTCGACGAGGAAGGCATGGTGCGCGCCGACTTCACCGTGATCCGCATGGCCGACCGCTGCAGAGTGATAGACGGCGCCGATGCCGGCCCGCGCGATTTCCGCTACATGCAGCGCACCGCGCAGGACAAAGGCTTCGACGCCACCGTGACCGACGTGACCGAAAAATACGTCACCATCGGCATTTGGGGGCCGAACGCGCGCACGACCCTGCAGAAGGTGGTCGAGGATCCGAACGGGCTGACGCCGGAGAATTTCCCTTTCGCCGCGATCAAGCCGATCAAGATCGGCGGCAAGGACGTCACCGCCTTCCGCATCTCCTATGTCGGCGAGCAGGGCTGGGAACTGCATATGCGCTACGAGGACGGCCTCGCCGTCTGGGACGCGCTGCGCTCGACCGGCGTCATGCCTTTCGGCGTCGAGACCTATGCCAACACGCGCCGCATGGAAAAGAGCCTGCGGCTGCAGAACGCCGATCTGCTTACCGAGTACAATCTGCTCGAGGCCGACCTTGCCCGTCCGAAGGTCAAGGAGAACGACTTCTGCGGCAAGGCCAAGCATCTGGAATACCGCGCCCGCGAGCACCAGCCGGCGATGCTGTGCACGCTGGTGATGACCGACAACATCGATTCCAAGGGCGTTGCGCGTTACCCGGTCGGCACCATGCCGGTAATGGACCCGGCCACGGGCGAGACGCTGGTCGACGAACTCGGCCGCCGCTCCTTCACCACCTCGGTCGCCTATGGCCCGACGATCGGCAAGAACATCGCGCTTGCGTATCTGCCCTGGGCCTATGCCCAAGAAGGCCGCAAGCTGCAGGTCGAGTATTTTGGCGAGACCTATCCGGTCGAGGTGGCCGGCGTCGGCTACAAGCCGCTCTACGACCCGGAGAACCTCAAGCCGAGGAGCTGAGGACCGGAGGCAGAAAGATGCAGGGCCCGGCTTCGGTCGGGCTTTTGCTTTTGTGCGGGCCGAGATTCTCGCGTAGCGTTTGCGCAGGGCGGGGTGGGCATCGTGCAACGGTTCGGCTGGGACAGGAAAAACGACGCATTCGTCTTCACGATGAAGGGAGACATTCCCGTTCATGTCAGCTGGACCTTTGCTATTCCAGCCATCCTGCCGTTTCTTCATGAGTGGTCGAGGCACCCCAGGCTAGCGCTGACGCATACCGTCACATTCGCAGCGCTTTTGTTCCTGTCGGTGTTCCTGCACGAGCTTGCCCATGTCTGGGCGGCACGCAGACAAGGCATAGGCACCCAACGGATAGATCTGTACCTCTTCGGCGGAATCGCCTGGTTCAAGCCGGGCGCGGCTTCGCCTTATGGCTGGGCGTGGATCGCCTTCGCCGGACCGTTGGTGAACATCATGCTGGCGGCGGGCTTTTCTGCCTATTACCTTCTTGCCCGGCCCTTGTTGCCTGTCGATCCGGACGGTCTTTTCAGTTCGCCGCCGCCGAGACCGGACACGCTTCTTGAGTGGACGCTTTGGCTTGGCGCATTGGTGAACGCGATTCTGGCCATTCTCAACCTCCTTCCGGCATTTCCGCTCGATGGTGGGGCGATCGCCAGGCATCTGCTTGCGCCGCGCTTCGGCACGGATGCCGCTGTGCGGATCGTCGGCTTCTGCGGCGTCGTGCTTTCGCTTCTGCGCTTCGCGGTCATCGTGCCTGCGGCAACAGCCGGAATTCTGCTGTGGATTCCACCGTCCTTCAGGCCGAACTGGCGGGCGTTTCGCGCTGCCGGCAAGAAGAAGCCCGTTCCGCAGCATCCGGCTTGATGTGCCGGGGGCCAGCGGCTTATGTGGCCCATCAGAGTCCGCGAAAGCCATTCGTCCATGCGCATCCTGTCCGACGCCTTCATTCCCGAGCTGCCCAACCGCTACAACGGCAAGGTGCGCGAAAATTACGATCTGCCGGACGGGCGCCGCATCATCATCGCCACCGATCGTCTGAGCGCGTTCGACACGATCCTGGCCTCGATCCCGTTTAAAGGGCAGGTCCTCACCCAGACGGCGCGCTACTGGTTCGAGGAAACCGCCGACATTTGTCCCAACCACGTGCTGGAATATCCCGACCCCAATGTCGTCGTCGGCAGGCGGCTCGACATGCTGCCGGTCGAGATGGTCGTGCGCGGTTATCTGGCGGGAACCACCAGCACCTCGATCCTGACCAAATACCGGAAAGGCGAACGCAGCCTCTACGGCCACAGCTTTCCCGACGGGCTGCGCGACAATGAAAAGCTGCCCCAAGCGATCATCACGCCGACCAGCAAGGCCGCCCATGGCGGCCATGACGAGCCCCTGTCGGAAGCCGAGATCCTCGAGCAGGGCCTGCTGACGCAGGCGCAGTGGGACACCGTATCGCGCTACGCGCTGCAGCTGTTTGCCCGCGGCCAGCAGCGCGCCGCCGAACGCGGCCTGATCCTGGCCGACACCAAATATGAATTCGGCACGGCGGCGGACGGCACCATTATGCTGGCGGACGAAATCCATACGCCCGACAGCAGCCGTTATTGGATCGCCGCGAGCTACGACGAGGCATTTGCAAGCGGCGGGCGGCCGCGGAGTTTCGACAAGGATTTTATCCGCTCATGGGTGTCGGCGCGGTGCGATCCCTACAAGGACCCGATCCCGCAAATTCCGGACGAGATCATCAACCAGGCTTCGGCGGTCTATATCCAGGCCTATGAGGCGATCACGGGCGCGAAATTCGTGCCCGACCTGTCCGGGGCCACGGTGCTGGAGCGCATCCGTTCGAATCTCGCGCGATATTTTTAGAAGACTACGCCGGCCGAAAATCCAATGCCGGGAAATTCCCGGCTTTTGCGCGGAACGATTTTCGCCTAACCTTCCCCCATGTCCGCTTATGCCCGCGCAAGGCATATCGTCTCGGCCGGTGCCGCCCTGGCGCTGGCGCTTTGGCTTACGCCGGCAGCTTCTCCCGCCGAGCCCGTCGATGTCGAACTGGTGCTGGCGGTCGACGTTTCGCTCTCCATGTCGCCGGCCGAGCTGGAGATCCAGCGCCACGGCTACGCTGCGGCGCTCACGCATGACAATGTGCTCAAGGCCATCGCCGACGGCGCCTATGGCAAGATCGCCGTCACCTATGTGGAATGGGCGGGCACGACCTGGCAGCGCGTCATCGTGCCATGGACGGTGATCGCCAATCGCGCCGATGCCGAGAGAGTGGTGGCTCAGCTCAATGCCCGCCCGCCGGACAGCGCCCGGCGGACCTCGATCTCCGGCGCGCTGAGCTTCGGCAGCGATCTGTTCGCCGAGAGCGGGTTCCAGGGGACGAAGCGCGTCATCGACGTTTCCGGTGACGGGCCCAACAACCAGGGCGCGCCGGTCGACCTCACCCGCGACGAGGTGGTCAAGCAAGGCATCACCATCAACGGACTGCCGTTGATGACGCGCGGCGGTTTCAGCGGCGCCTTCGATGTCGAAAATCTCGACCGCTATTACAGTGACTGCGTCATCGGTGGGCCTGGCGCCTTCATGATCCCGGTCAATGACTGGACGCAGTTTCCCGAAGCGATCCGCCGCAAGCTGGTGCTGGAGCTCGCCGGTCCGGCTTCACCGCAATGGGCGGCCGGAGAGGCCACGCATCCGCCGGTCGTGCTCGCCGACGACAGGCCGGCAGCGGACTGCCTGGTGGGCGAGAAGATGTGGCGCAACCGCGGCTGGGGCATGCCGTAACGGATCGAGAAGCCCTTCCAGGTCGGCCGTCGCGACGCCGGAGGATTGGACCATCGTCGCCTGCGGCTTCTGCTTCATTGACAAGCCTTTTGGCGTCTGTGAGACAATTCGCGCTCACCACAAAAAGGGGAACCACAATGAACAGAACCTCCATTTTCGCGGCGGCGCTGACGGCGGCCGCGGCGCTTGGCACGCCGGCGATGGCAGCCACCTCGCTCACCATCGGCATCAGCGGCTGGACCGGCTTCGCGCCGCTGACCTTGGCCAAGCAGGCGGGGCTTTTCGAAAAGCACGGGCTCGACGTCACGCTCAAGAAAGTGCCGCAGGCAAGCCGTCCGCTGGCCATCGCCAGCGGCGACCTGCAATGCGCGGCGACCACGGTCGAAACCTGGATGGTGTGGAACGCCAGCGGCGTCACCACCAAACAGATCTTCCAGCTCGACAAATCCTACGGCGCCGACGGCATCGTCGTGCGCAACGACATCAAGACCGTCGCCGATCTCAAGGGCAAGAACGTCGCCTCGTCCGCGCCCGGCACCTCGCCCTACTTCCTGCTCGCCTGGGTGCTCAACAAGAACGGCATGTCGACCAAGGACGTCACCGTCGTCAACCTGGAGCCGGATGCGGCGGCGCAGGCCTTCCTGGCCGGCCAGAACGACGCCGCCGTTACTTACGAACCCTTCATCTCGGCCGTCCGCGACAAGGCCGACCAGGGCCACATCCTGGCGACCACGCTCGACTATCCGATGGTGATGGATACGGTCGGCTGCACGCCGAGCTTCCTCAAGGCCAATCCCGATGCGGCCAAGGCGCTCGCCGACAGCTATTTCGACGCGCTCGACATGATCAAGAAGGACCCGCAGAAATCCTACGAGATCATGGGCGCCGACGTGAAGCAGTCTGCCAAGGAGTTCGAGGACTCGGCCAAGTACCTGAAATGGGCCGACAAGGCGGAGAACAAGCAGTTCTTCACCAAGGATTTCCAGGACTTTTCCAAGACCGCCGCCGAGCTCCTGCTGCAGATGGGGCTGATCAAGGAAGCGCCGGATGTGACGACGCTTGCCGACACCAGCGCGGTCGCCAACTGATCGCGCATCGCCCGATCGGCGGTGTCACGCCGCCGATCCCTTCCCCCTGAGCGCGCCGCGATCCTTCAGATGCGCTCCTCGCGCTTTAGCTCGTTGAATTACGCATGCCTTTACCCGAAACGGGTTTCCACTTTTGGGAGACATGCTTTAAGGACAGGGCCTGATGCTGCGTCCCTTGTACCCCGTTCAGCCGGGCACGCGAACTGTGCTCGGCATCACCTTCTTCGTGCTTTTCGTGGCGTTCTGGGCATGGATCACGCTCGGAGGTCATGTGAACCGGATCTTTCTGGCTGATCCGCTGTCGATGCTTAGAGACGGCTGGCGGCTGCTGGTCGAAGACCGGTTTTGGCTCGACATCCTGATCACCATCTGGCGTGTCTTCGGCGGCTTCGTGCTGGCGTCGATCGTCGCGGTGCCGATCGGCATCGCCATGGGCGCCTGGAAGCCGGTCGAAGCCTTCCTCGAGCCGTTCGTCTCCTTTGCGCGCTACCTGCCGGCGTCGGCCTTCATTCCGCTGCTCATCCTGTGGGCCGGCATCGGGGAACTGGAAAAGCTGCTGGTGATCTTCGTCGGCTCGGTGTTCCAGATCATCCTGATCGTCGCGGTCAAGGTCGGCGCAACGCGCCGCGACCTGGTCGAGGCCGCCTATACGCTGGGCGCGACCGACAACGGCATCGTCAAGCGCGTCATCATGCCGGCCAACGCGCCGGAGATCGCCGAAACGCTGCGGCTGGTGCTGGGCTGGGCCTGGACCTATGTGATCGTCGCCGAACTGATCGGCTCGTCGTCGGGCATCGGCTACATGATCATCAACAGCCAGTCGCGGCTGGCGACGGGGCAGATCATCTTCGGCATCATCGTCATCGGGCTGATCGGGCTTCTGTCCGATTTCGCCTTCAAGGCGCTCAACCGCTGGCTCTATCCGTGGAGCCTGGCATGAGCAAGCTTCTGATCGAGGGCGTCTCGCGGACCTTTGCCGGGGTCGGGGGCGGGGAGCCGGTGCGGGCGCTGCAGCCCGTCGACCTCGCGGTCGCGGCCAATGACTTCATCACCATCCTCGGGCCATCCGGTTGCGGGAAGTCGACTTTGCTCAGGATCGTCGCCGGCCTGGAAGCGCCGAGCACCGGCCGCGTGCTGCTCGACGGCAGGGCGGTCACAAGGCCGGGACCGGACCGCGGCATGGTGTTTCAGTCCTACACGCTGTTTCCCTGGCTGACGGTCGCCGAGAACATCGGTTTCGGCCTGCGTGAGCAAAACCGGCCCGAGCGCGAGCGCAACGAGATCGTCGCCTCCTATATCGATCTCGTCGGTCTGAGGGGCTTCGAGAACCATTGGCCGAAGCAGCTGTCGGGCGGCATGCAGCAGCGCACGGCGATCGCGCGGGCGCTGGCCAACGACCCGGAAATCCTGCTGCTCGACGAGCCGTTCGGCGCGCTCGACAACCAGACGCGCGGGCTGATGCAGGAATTGCTGCTCGGGATCTGGGAGCGGCGCAAGAAGACAGTGCTGTTCGTCACCCATGACATCGAGGAGGCGATCTTCATGGCGTCGCGGGTGATCGTGATGAGCGCGCGGCCTGGCCGCATCAAGTCCGACGTGCCGGTCGACCTACCGCATCCGCGCCATTACACGCTGAAGACCAGCCCGGAATTCTCCGTGCTCAAGGCACAGCTCACCGAAGACATCCGCGTTGAGGCCATGCGGACGGCGCAGACGCAGTCAGCTGGGGCATAATCGGAACTTGGGATCAGGCCGCCAGCAACTGCTTGCGGTCGACGCGTTCCTGCTGCGGCGAGCGCGCATAGAGCTCGCGATAGCATTTTGAGAAATGCGAGGCCGAGACGAAGCCGCAGGCGACCGCCACTTCCACCACCGGCATCGACGACTGGATGAGCAGGTGCCGGGCGCGGTCGAGCCGGATTTCCAGATAGTAGCGGGCGGGCGAGCGGCCCATTTCGGTGCGGAACAGGCGCTCGATCTGCCGGCGGGAAAGATCGACATGGTCGGCGATCTCGATCAGCGACAGCGGCTCGGCGAGGTTGGCTTCCATCAGCTCGATGATGGTGAGCACCTTCGAGTTCTGAACGCCGAGGCGGGCACGCAGCGGCAGGCGCTGGCGGTCGGTCGGGCTGCGCACCCGGTCGGTCAGCACCTGCTCGCACACGCGGTTGACGAGGCTCTCGTCGAAATCGTCGCCGATCAGCTTCAGCATCATGTCGAGCGCGGCGGTGCCGCCGGCGCAGGTATAGATGTTCTGGTCGACCTCGAAGAGGTCGGCAAAGACATTGGCCTTGGGGAACGCCTCGGAAAAGCCCGGCAGGTTCTCCCAGTGGATGGCGCAGCGCTTGTTGGAGAGCAGGCCGGCGGCGGCCAGGATGTGGGCGCCGGTGCACAGGCCGCCGACGGCGACGCCGCGGTTGTATTCCTCGCGCAGCCAGGCAAAGGCGGACTTGTTCTGGTAGCGCTCGACATTGATGCCGCTGCAGACGATCGCCATGTTCGGGCGGTCCGGCCCGGCCATCTTCCTGCGCTCCTCTTCGAGCGAGGTGTTGACGGCGCATTCGACGCCGTTCGAGGCGCGGACCGGCTTGCCGTCGATGCTTGCCAGGCGCCAGCTATAGGCTTCGTAGCCGAGCATCCGGTTTGCCGAGCGCAGCGGATCGAGCGCCGTCGCGAAGGCGATCATGGTGAAGTCGGGAACGAGGAAAAATACAAACGATCTCTTGATCGGGTGCTTTACGGCATTCACGGGGAAACCTCACGCAGCCATGACGCGAACAGGATGTCGCGAACAGCATAGCGACAACAGGAAAAACCATTCCTGTCAATCGGGTAGGCGGCTAAGTGAAGATTAAATTTGCGACACGGGTCGCAAATGGGCAATTCGTGCAACTGCAAGCTGTCCCCGCGCCGAGATCAGGTCCAACGCCCATACAAAAAGGCCGCCTGGCAAGCCGGGCGGCGTTAATTCAGTAGCCGAATTGTCTCAGGCGACAAAGCCGAGACGAGCGGCGGCCACGGCGCCGGTCTGACCAGGCATGGTCTTGGCTAGACGCTGACGCTCCAAAGCGGTCGTCAGGTTCATTTCGCGGCGGGTGAACAGGCGGGCAAAGAGCTTCATCATCCATCTCCATTTGGTTGCTCAGACGGGTCGCCTTCGCTTTAAGGAGTGGGGCAGCTCGTTTTTGCTGCGGCCCATATAGGCTCACTTCAGCAAAAACTAAATCGCAAAAACGAAGCGCTTGATATGAAAAGCGACATGGTTTGCGACATTTTTGGGCAATGTGACCGAAATTTCCTATTATTTACAGTGCTTTAACTGGCCTGTTAACCCGCTATGCGAGTGGTTCATGTGCGTCATGCAGCGGCCGCATGGCTGGAAAACTCATTTGAATGCAAACAAAAACCATAACAAAAAGGCCCGCCGAGCTGATGCGGCAGGCCTTCAGAACTCCATACACACTTAATTACTTCGCTCCAGCCCAGTTCCCGACGCCGAGGCGCAAGCCGGTCTTGGCGTCGGCGGCTTCGGGCCAGCCGATATCCTTCTGCAGTTCGATCGGTAGCGCATGGATGGCGCGTTCGGTCTGATAGCGGGCGCGGGCCGCGCTGAATTCGGTCGCAAGCCGACCGATGGACGACAGGATAGACATTTCTCTCTCCTCTATGCGGGCTGGGAGGCGCCCGTCATTGCCTTAAGTCAGGTCTGTTTCAGCTTCATTTCGCGTCGATTGCAGGACTGTGTCATGATCGTCTAATGGCTGCTTTTGGCAGCATCCCGCATCGATCAAGTTGACTATGCGCCCGGAGTGATGTTCAATCAAACGAAATGGAATGATGAATTGCATCAGAAAAATTGAAAGCAGGCTCCCATGAATGCCCCGCTCAACCACCCGCTGCCGCTGCTTGATCTCGATGTGCTGCGCACTTTCGTCGCGATCGCCGAGACCGGCAGCTTCACCACGGCCGCCAATGCGGTGTTCCGCACGCCGTCCGCCGTCTCCATGCAGATCAAGAAGCTTGAGGACATCCTTGGCCGTTCGGTCTTCGCGCGCGATGCGCGCTCGGTGACGCTGACCACGGATGGCGAGATGCTGCTCGGCTATGCGCGCCGGCTGTTGTCGATCAACCGCGAGGTGGTGTCGAAGTTCATCATCCCCGACATTGTCGGCGTGGTGCGGCTCGGCTCCCCCGACGATTATGGCGAGCGGGTGCTGCCGCATGTGCTGAAGCGCTTCGCGCAGTCGCATCCCTCGATCGCTGTTGACGTCACCATCGACCAGAGCATCAACCTGCGCCGGCGCATGGACGACCGCGCGCTCGACATCACGCTGCTCACCAATTCCTACAAGACCAGCGCGATCGGCGCCGAGGTACTGTTGACCGAACCGATCGTGTGGGCCGGCGCCAAGGGCGGCTGCGCGCATCTGCGCGAGCCCTTGCCGGTGTCGCTGTGGGAGGAAGGCTGCGCGTGGCGGGCAGGGGCCCTGGAAGCGCTTGGACGTGAAGGCCGCAATTACCGCATCGCCTATATGAGCGCCCACACGGCCGGCCAGCGCGCCGCGATCATGGCCGACCTCGCGGTGGCGCCGCTGCCAAAATCCTTCCTCGGCGACGAGATGGTCTCGCTGGGGGCCAAGGATGGCATGCCCGAGATCGGTACCTACAATCTCGCCATGGTGGTGGCGCCCGACGCCAGCGCGCCGGTGAAGGCCGTGGCCGACCATATCCGGGCGACGTTCGAACTGTTCCGCGAGACCGGCAAGTTCTGAGCTACTCGGCGGCCGGTGCCGTGCGGGCTGCGAGGGCAGCCCTTCTCCTGCGCCGCGCCCGAGCATGGCGCGGTGCCGGCAGGCTGAGAAAGTCGACGATGCTGTCACGCGCGCGGCGTGCCTCGGGCATCTCGATCAGCGGCCAGACGTGGAACATGCCCTCTTCATAGACCACGTCGACCTCGACGCCGGCGGCGCGCGCGCGCTCGGCGAAGATCAGATTGTCTGGTGTCAGCATGTCGCGTGAACCGGTCAGCAGCAGCGTCTTCGGCAGCACGGATAAGTCGCCGTAGAGCGGGCTGATGTGCCAGTCTTTGCGGTCGAAACCGGCGCTGTAGAGCCGCACCGCTTCCAGCCCACCCGGAATACCCAGCCACGGATCCTGCCGCTCGGCTTCGAAGACTTCAGGATTTGCAAGCGAAACGTCGAGGCCGGGTGAGATCAGCACGTGACGGGACGGCGAGGGCAGGCCTTCCTCGGCCGCCATCATGGTCAGCACGACCGCCATGTTGCCGCCGGCGGAATCGCCCATGAAGACGATGTCCTCGGCGTCGGTCTCTTCGAGCATGCGCCGGTAGACCTCGCCGACCATGCCGAACATGTCGTGGAAATTATGCTCGGGCGCGATTGGGTAGATCGGCACGGTGATGCCGAAACCGAGACGCTCGGCCATCTCGGCGATCAACCCCCAGTGGTAGGAGGTGATCTGAAAGACATAGGCACCGCCATGCATGTAAAGGATGCGTCGGCGCTCGCCCGCCTTAGGCGCGATCTCATAGACGGGAAAGCCGTCGATCTCGGTCTCGGTGATGTCCAGCCGCGCCTTCAGCAAGGCCGGCGGATGATAGCCCTCGGTCTTGCGGGCGTAGGCGATCCAACGGTGCAGGTTCTCGGGACTGGAAAACGCCTTCTTGCGGCTGTGCCTGAGAACGAACGAAACGAGATGGCTTTTCAAACTTGGCATGCGGATACACGGACTTCGGCAGAGCCGACTAAGAGAATTCCCCCGCTATTCGAAGATTGTACCGCAGTTAAAAATGTCAAGGTTCCGCCGCTGGCCCATCGGCGTGATGCAATGGTGCCAGTTCGTTGTTTGCGAAATTCCGGACGGAAAACCGCTGCGCACTTTTCCTGGAATTGCCCTAAGGCCGCTTCGGCAGCAGCGCGGCGCGCAGCTTGTTGTCGCCGGCCGCCGGAACCGCGTCGCGGCCCCGGCGTTTGCCGAGCAGCTTGCATTTGTCGGCGAAAGTCATCAGCGCGGCGTGCCCAGAAGCAGCGCGTGAAGGGCTGCCTGCGGGTCGCTCGGCGGCGAGGCCGGCCAGCCGATATCCTTCTGGACATGCGCCGGCAGATCGTTGAGCGCGCGGATCGCCTTGTTCCTGGCATGAGCCTGCCTGATGGTGACACCGAAGCGGCTGAGATTTCCGAACATCGACATTTTTCATCTCCCTTGAAGAGCAATGGCGGCCGAGGATGATCGCTGCCGCCGTGCGATGGCCGCTAAATGCGTCACGCATGTATCGGGTCGATTTCGCGAGAACAGCGTTTCGGTTTCCGGATCGCGTGGATCCGGAAACATTTGCATACAAATGAATTGAGCAGGCCGGCGTGCCGGTTCCGGTCCGAATAGCTGCCATCGGCGGTTGACAGAGGCGACCGGCTGCATTGTTATTGTGCAATGCGGCGTGGGGTGTGTGCACCGCAGCATGATGCGATACGGGTCAGGGCATCGTGACGAGCATACATAGTATTCAATATCTGCGCGGCCTCGCCGCCTGCGCGGTCGTTTGCTTTCACGTCAGCGAGCAGTTCGGGGGTCCGTTCGACGTCGGAGCAGCCGGCGTCGACGTCTTCTTCGTCATCAGCGGCTTCATCATGTGGGTGACGACGGCCGGCAGACCGGCCGATCCCTGGCGTTTCATGGGGCGCCGGATCACCCGCATCGTGCCTCTCTACTGGATCGTCACGCTGCTGACCGCGGCGGGCATCCTGCTCAAGCCACAGTTCTTCTACGGCCATTTCTTCAGCGTGTCGAATTTCGTCGGCTCGCTGTTCTTCCTGCCGGTCCTGCAGGAGGGGGCGCTGCATCCCATCGTCATACAGGGTTGGACGCTTTGCTATGAGATGATGTTCTATCTCGTCTTCACGCTCGTCCTGTTCCTCGGCGAGCGCTGGCGGTTCGGCGTTCTCGTGGGCGCGCTTGTCGCCATCGTCGCGCTGCATTTCGTCCTTCCCGCGGGATATGCGCATGCCTTCACCGATCCAGTCGTGATCGAGTTCGCGGCCGGCGTCGTCGTGGGGCGCTTGTGGTTGCAGGGCGCCAGGCTGCCGCTCGGGGCGGCGATGGCCATGGCCGGCGCCGGCTTCCTTCTCCTTGCGGCCGGCACGCTTTTCGATGCCGATTTGCCTCGCGCCTTGCGCTGGGGGCTTCCGGCCGCGTTGATCGTGGCGGGCGGGGTCTTTGCCGAGCGGGCGCGGCCGTTCAAGCCGGCCGCCCTGCCCACGTTCCTCGGCGACGCGTCCTATTCGATTTACCTATGGCATGTCGTGGTCGGCGTGCTGGCGACGGGCGTCGTCCTGAGGGCCGGGATTCCCGGGGCTTTGCAGCCGGCGATGATCCTGGTCGCCACGCTTGCGCTCTCGGCGATGCTCTATCTGATCGTCGAAAAGCCGTTGATCGGGCTGCTGCATCCGCAACGCCCGAAGGCGGCGGTCAAGGCAAGAAGCGCGGCGGCTGCGGGAGCCGCGGAATGAGCTGAAACGTTGGAGCATTTCACCGTTTCACGGAAATGGTGAAATGCTCTATCTCCTTGTTTTTACGCAATTCCGGGCGGAAAACCGCTCACACTTTTCCTGGAATTGCTCTAGTCGCGGCCGCGCCGTGCCGCGCGCTCCTCGCGCGAGCGCCGGCGCGGGGTGGCGTCGCCGGAAGCGCCGTTCTCGCCCATCACCTTGCGCGGCGGCAACTTCACCGCGGAGGCCAGCTTGGGGAAAGGGTCGACCTTGTTCGGCAGCGCCATGGCGTAGACGAAGTGCTCCTGAAACTTCGGCTCCAGCGCCGTCTCGATCTTCTCGATCCTGCTCACGGTATCCTCGATCTCACGCCGGTAGCCGCGATTGAGCAGCGCCATGCGGGCGCCGGCGCCGGCGGCGTTGCCGACGGCCGAGACCTTGTCGAGGTCACAGTCCGGGATCAGACCAAGCACCATGGCGTATTTCGGATCGATGAAGGAACCGAAGGCGCCGGCAAAATGGATGCGGTCGACATGCTCGGTGTGCTGCTTTTCCATCAACAGCTTGGTGCCGGCATAGAGCGCGGCCTTGGCAAGCTGGATGGCGCGCACGTCGTTCTGGGTGATGGTGATCTTCGGCTCACCCTCCTTCAGCACGTAGGAGAAGGTGCGGCCGTTGGACACGATGCGCGGCGAGCGCATGCTGAGCGAGCCGTCGACGACGCCGTCCTCGGAAATGATGCCCGACAGGTACATCTCGGCGATCACCTCGATGATGCCGGAGCCGCAAATACCGGTGACGCCGGTCGCCTGAACGCTTTCGGCAAAGCCCGGCTGATCGGACCAGAGCTCCGAGCCGATAACGCGGTAGCGCGGCTCCAACGTGTCGGGATCGATGCGCACGCGCTCGATGGCGCCGGGCGCGGCGCGCTGGCCGCCGGAGATTTCCGCGCCCTCGAAGGCGGGGCCGGTGGGCGAGGAAGCCGCGACCACGCGCGTGGAGTTGCCGAGCACGATCTCGGCATTGGTGCCGACATCGACGATCAGCATCATCTCGTCCTGGCGATGCGGCCCTTCCGACAGTGTGACGGCGGCGGCATCGGCGCCGACATGGCCGGCGATGCAGGGCAGCATGTAGAGGCGCGCGCCCTGGTTGAGCTTCAGGCCGATGTCGGAGGCCTTGATGCGCACCGCGCCGGAGACGGCGAGCGCGAAGGGCGCGCCGCCGAGCTCGGTCGGATCGATGCCGAGGAACAGATGATGCATGATCGGATTGCCGACGAAGACGGAATCCAGGATGTCGGCGCGCTGGACATTGCCTTCCGCGCAGACCTTGTCCACGAGGCCGGAGACCGCCTCGCGCACGGCGACCGTCATGCCCTCTCGGCCGTCCGGATTCATCATCACATAGGAGACGCGGCTCATCAGATCCTCGCCGAAGCGGATCTGCGGATTGGACGTGCCGGAAGAGGCGGCGACGCGGCCCGAGAGCAGCGACACCAGATGCATGGCGATTGTGGTCGAGCCGATGTCGCAGGCGAGGCCGTAAGCCTCGTTCTTCAGGCCGGGCCACAGCGCGATGACGCGCGCGATGTCGCTGTCGGCATCCTTGTGGATGGCTGCGGTCGCGGTCCAGTTGCCCTTGCGCAGGATGCCCTGCACCTGCGGCAGCAGATAGAAGTCGAATTCGAGATTCTTGAGGCCCCAGTCCTTCATCAGGGCGATCTTGAGCCGGTCGAGGTCGCCGAGCGGCTTGTGCATGTCGGGCTCTTCGATCTCGACATAACACATGCGGATCGCCGTATCGCGGGCGATCACCCTGGTGTCGGCGTCCTTGCGGATGGTCTGGGCGTTGATGACCGTGTCCTGCGGCACGTCGATGACGAGATCGCCGAGGATCTGCGCCGAGCAGGAGAGGCGCCTCCGCTCTGGCAGGCCGCGCACGCGCTCGTAGCGCTCTTCCTTGGCACCCTTGGGCGAGATGTGGTCGTTGGACGAGACGATCTTGTGCTTGGCAAAATTGCCTTCCTGCACCTCGATCTGGCAGCGCCCGCAGGTGGCGCGGCCGCCACACACGCTTTCGACATAGACGCCGAGCTGGCGCGCCGCGTCGAGGACCGGCGTGCCGACGGGGAACCGGCCGCGCTTGCCCGACGGCATGAACAGCACGAGCGGATCAGTGATGTTGGGGGGAGGATTCATGCTGGCACGTGTCTCGATGGCAATTGCCGATGCCGTTTAACGGATCGTTCTACTATTGGGCGGAGAGTCCATTGGTCCAGGGGCCAACCATGTCGGATCTTCTGCTCTCCGCCATCTTCACCGCGTTCACCATGGTGCGCGTGATCAAGGGCTCGTGGCTGCGCAATCCGCAATACCTCGCCACCGGGATTCTCGGCGCGATCGTCGGAACCCTGGTGCTGCACGCGTACTGGCCCGCCTATGACGATGATTTCATCGTCGGCGGCGTGACGGGCATCTTCGGATCGTGGGCGGGAATGGCGTTGTTCGACGCCATATTGGGCGCGGCCTGAACGCAAAGCAGAGCTGTCCGAGCGCATCCGCGATGCGATCGGACCAGCCGTGTTTGCGGTGCGGTTCACGATTGCGCGCTTACCCCCTGGCCATGCGGGCTTCGCGGCCGCCGCGGCGACGGCCGCCGGCAGCGGCGGCGCCGTCGCCGGGAGCGGTGACCGCGACCGGGGCGGCGACGGCATGGCCGCCTTCGGCCGGCTTGTAATCCTTATAGGTACGGATCCAGTTGGTGCAGTTCTCGTCGGTGCCGTTGAGCACATTGGCGCCGCGCACAGCTTCCATCTCCTGCGGCCGGACCGGGTTCATGATGGCGCTCGTCATGCCGGCGCCGATCACCATCGGGATGAAGGCGGCGTTGATGCCGTGGCGGTGCGGCAGGCCGAAGGAGATGTTGGAAAGGCCGCAGGTGGTGTTGACCTTGAGCTCCTCGCGCAGCCGCCGCAGCAGCGCGAACACCTGGCGGCCGGCATCGCCCAGCGCGCCGATCGGCATCACCAGCGGGTCGACCACGACGTCATGCGACGGGATGCCATGGTCGGCGCAGCGCTCGACGATCTTCTTGGCGACGGCGAAGCGGACGTCCGGATCCATCGAGATGCCGGTCTCGTCGTTGGAAATGGCGACGACCGGGACGTTGTATTTCTTGACCAGCGGCAGGATCGCCTCGAGCTTTTCTTCCTCGCCGGTGACGGAATTGACCAGCGGACGACCCTTGGCGACCTTCAGTGCGGCCTCGATCGCGGCTGTCACCGAAGAATCGATCGACAGCGGCAGATCGACCAGACCCTGCACGATCTCGAGCGTCTGCACCAGAAGCGCCGGCTCGGTCGCGTTGGGGTCGACGGCGGTGACGCCGGCATTGACGTCGAGCATGGTGGCGCCGCAGGCGGCCTGTTCCAGCGCGTCCTTGACGACGGTCTCGAAGTTGCCGGCCACCATCTCGGCGGCCAGCTTCTTGCGGCCGGTCGGGTTGATGCGTTCGCCGATCACGCAGAAGGGCTGATCGAAGCCGATGACGATTTCTCGGGTCGCCGAGGCGACGATGGTGCGGGTCATGCGATCTCTCCGTCGGGATATAAAGAGTTCTTTATATCGTTATCTGATTTGGTTCAAGCGAATGCGTGCCGACTACGCTCTTGGACTCTAAGTTCATGTATGTCGTTGCCCCAAAACCGGTTCCCACTTTTGGGCGACATACATCAATGCGCGGTCTTCACCATGTCCACCTGGGTTTCGGTAATCTCGTCGTGCAGTATGTGGTCGAGCCGCTGGGCGACGATCTGGTCGTCGCGGCGGATCTCGCGTTTCCAGGGCTGGCGGCCTTTCAGCACGCCAGATTCATCGACGATCTCGGCGACATATTCCTCCTGGCGGTAGGCCATCACATGGATGCCGGCGACGCCCGGGATTTCCTTCACCTCGTTGATGATGTCGATGCAGAGCTGCTTGCCTTCCTTCTTCTGATCCTGCGCGCCTTCCAGCCGCTTGATCACCGCGTCGGGGATATGGATGCCCGGCACGTTCGAGCGGATCCACTTCGCCGTCTTGGCGGAAGCCAGCGGTCCGACGCCGCAGAGCAGGAAGAGCTTCTCGGTGTGGCCGAGGTCACGCGCCTTCTGCATGAAGGCTTTGAACATCGGCACGTCGAAGCAGTACTGCGTCTGCGCGAATTGCGCGCCGGCGGCGATCTTCTTGCCGAGGTGGATCGGACGGAAATCGTAAGGCGGCGCGAAGGGGTTGACCGCGCAACCGAGGAAAACCTGGGGCGGCGTCGTCAGCTTGCGGCCGGACAGGAACTTGCCATTGTCGCGCATGATGCGGATGGTTTCGAGCAGCGACATGGAATCGAGGTCGAAGACCGGCTTGGCGCCGGGCTGGTCGCCGGCCTGCACGCCGTCGCCGGTGAGGCAAAGCATGTTGGCCACACCCATCGCGGCGCCGCCCAGCACGTCGCCCTGGATGGCGATGCGGTTCTTGTCGCGGCAGGCGATCTGCATGATCGGAGCATAGCCCATGCGGGTGAGCAGCGCGCAGATGCCGACGGAGGACATGTGGCAGTTGGCGCCCGAGGCGTCGACCGCGTTGATCGCATCGACCCAGCCGTCGAAGATCTTGGCGCGGTTGTAGACGTCTTCCGGGTCGGCGCTGTCGGGCGGGTTGAGCTCGGTGGTCACCGCGAACTCGCCGCGGCGCAGCACGCGCTCCAGCCGGCCGCGCGAGGAATGGCCCGGCAGCGGATCGAGCGGCAGGTGGACGCCGGCCGGGTTTTCGTCACGCTGAAGGGCGGTCATGCCTGAGCTCCGGGGTTCCGAGCTGCCTCGCGCGCGGCGGCCGCCTGCGCGGTCACACGGAGCCATGCCGAGGTTTCGCGCAGCGACTGGTCGACGGGCTTCTGCACGGTCAGGATCTTGTCGCCATGCACCATGTTGCGCGATCCTTCCCAGGCCTTGACCCAGACGCAAGGCATGTCCGGCTCGACCTCGCAATTGCCATTGGCGCGTACACCGCCGCACGGGCCGTTGCGCAGCTGCTTGGGGCAGTTCATCGGGCACGACATGCCGGTGGAGGAGAGCACGCACTGACCACACATGCGGCAGTCGAACATGAAGCCCTTGACGCGCTTCTCGACGAATTTCACCGGAGCCTCGACACGGCTGTAGCCGATGCCCTTCCATAGAGGGTGCAGGAGCAGGAAGACATCGGCGAACCGGCTGTAGAACCATTCGAGCAACCGCGAATGGCGGATGGACCACAGGCGCACGGCGAAAGTGCGCTGGACGCGGCGCTGCGGCGACACGTCGGCAGGCTTGTAGTCGGATTTCGGCGCTGCCTTCTTGACCAAAGTGGCCTGGGTAACCGCCGGCTGCTTATCAGACATTTTCTTTCCCGCCAGCCTTGACCAGAGCGACCAGCCGCTCGCGGTCATATTTCGCGTCGAGTTCCTGATAGGCCTTCTCGACCTCGGCCTCGATGTCGTCGCCGACCGGAATCGGGTCGGCCTTGCGCCATTCCGCCAGATAGTCATCGGTGCCGCCGGCGCCGGTGCGCATGGCGCACATGTCGATCGCCTCGGTGAAGCGCAGCGGCAGCTCGCGCTTGGCGTTCTGCCGGCCCTTCTTGACGATGACCTGGGCGGGGATATCGCGCCAATAGACGACGATCAGATCGGCCATGAATTCTCAACTCCTCGATATGTCGGAGCATTGCCGCATGCGCTGTTGGCCCGCTTGTTATGGGACGACGCGCGCCCCTTCAAAAGCGACGCTGGCGATGACGCAAAGCGAATGCTGAAATCAGTCGCCGGCTGATCACCAGACGCGTCTGGTCAGGCCGGTCCAGAGATAGAACCAGATCGTCGGGTGATACCACTGCTTCGACGGCAGGCCGGGATCGATGGTTTCCAGTTTGCCGGCCAGCGCATTCGCCACCGCCTCGACGCAGATATCGCGCGAAAACGCTGCCTGGCGCAGCGCGTAGCTGGCAATCGTGTCGCCCGTCCTGGGTCTGCCGCGCGCCTGCTTCAGCACGCCGCCGGTGTCGACGCCGGCATCGACCAGATGCACGGTGGTGCCGAAGTTCCCCGGATCGCCGGAGGCCAGCGCCCAGTAGCCGCCATTCATGCCGCGATATTTCGGCGCGATGCCGGCATGGTAGTTGAGCACCGGGCAAGGCATCCTGGCCAGCATGTCCTTCGACAGCAGCCTGCAGCCGGCAAGCAGCACGACGCCGGGTCCGATGCTCGCGATCTCCTTCAGGCATTCCGGTCCGTTGGCTGAAGGCACATGGATGATCGTCTGGCCCTGCCGCGGCTCGGTCGCGAGCTTTTCCTCGGCGATCAAGCGGTCGGCATGACCCGCAAGGAAGCGCTTGCCGAGCCTGGTCAGCACCATGGTGCCGAGCTGGCCGATGGCCGAGATCCAGCCCTGCCGCCGCGCGCGGCCCATGAGCAGGCGCTTTTTGGATTCAGGGTTCTCGAGGATGACGCTGACGGGACCGACGCGATCGGCAAGCGCGTTGACGATGGCCCAGATATGCGAGCCACCTTCTGTGACGACCACGATCGGTCGCGTACTCGATTCCGACGCTGCCACGGCAGGCACCCGCTTTGAAAACCGGGCGGATGCTATGCGGGGCGGGTTAATCCTTGGTGTGCCGAAGGCGTTCGGTCAGCCGCCAAAGCCAGGCTCAGCGCTTGAATTCCATGATGTCGAGCTTCGATTCGTAATAGGGCGCGGGGAATTCGATCCGCCATTCGGTGGCGCTGTTGCGGAAGGCGTAGCCGACCTGATCGCTCTCTGGACCGCTGCCATAGGGCTTGGCCTTGTCGTCATTCACCGAGAAAGAGCCGAGATAGATCGAGCGCTTCTCGCCATCGTCGAAGAAGCGGCCGGTGGTGCGTTGCGAGCCGCTGATCTTGGTAAGCCGCCAGCCGGAACCATCGTCGGTCACCTTGCACTTGAACCAGCCATAGATGACGAGCGGGCTGATGCCGCCCGCCTTGATGGTGCGGCACTTCCAGTTGCCGGTGAGGTCCTTGTCGGAGAAAGCGACGATCGGCTTGGCGAGCAGGCCATCCAGCTGCTCGACCTCCGACGGATTGCCGGCCTTCGCCTCTTCGAGGGCCTTGCGCGTTTCGCCATACTTATCCAGCCGCGCCTTGTCGGCGGCGGTTATCAGCTTTTGCACTTCGCCGTCGGCATGGGCGGGCAAGGTAAGGGCGACGAGGCCGAGAGCGGCAAAAAGCAGGCGAGGGGTCATCAAATCTCTTCCTCAAATCAATTGCTGGAACAGTTCTTTTCGTCACTGGCGTACAACTTACCGGTTCGCGCTCGCCTGTCATCCGTGCTTAACAGCGTGAGCTCGAAAAAATGGCGGTTTGATCGATGCGGATCTTGCTCACGGGATCGTCCGGCTGGTTGGGCAGCGCGCTGCAGCCAAAGCTCGAAGCGCTCGGCCATGAGGTGGTCGGTCTCGATCCGGTTCTCTCGGCACGCACGCAGGTCGTCGGTTCGGTCGCGGACCGCGACCTGGTCTTCGGAACTGTTCGCGACAATCGAATCGAGGCCATCATTCACAGCGGCGCGTTGCACAAGCCGAACATCGAGCATTTCGAGAATACGGATTTCGTCGCGACGAATGTGCAAGGCACGCTCAATCTGCTCGACGCGGCGATTGCCTGCGGCGTCGAGCGTTTCGTCTTTACCTCGACGACGTCGCTGATGATCTCGCAGGCAATCCGCGCCGGCTTCCAGGGCGGCGCGCGCAAGGCCGCCTGGCTGACGGAGGAGTTGTCGCCCGAGCCGCGCAACATCTATGGCGTGACGAAGCTTTCGGCCGAGCATCTGTGCCGTCTCTACCATCTTGAACACGGGTTGCCGGTGGTGGTGCTGCGTACCGCACGCTTCTTTCCCGAAGCGGACGACATGGCGCATGCGATCGAACAGTCGGACGCCAACACGAAGGCCAACGAGCTGCTATTCCGGCGGCTGACGGTCGAGGATGCGGCCGAGGCCCATGTCGCGGCGCTGGAGAGGGCGCCGAGCCTGGGCTTCGATATCTTTATCGTCTCGGCGCAGACGCCGTTTAGGCCGCAGGACTGCGCCGAGATCATCGCCGACGCGCCTTTGGTCGTCGCACGCTATTTCCCGGATTATCCGCGCCTTTACGCCAGGAAGGGCTGGACGATGTTTTCGTCGATCGACCGCGTCTACGATCCGTCGCGGGCGAGGGAGAAGCTGGGCTTCGTCTGCAGAACGAGTTTTGCCGACGTGCTTGCCGCACTGGAAGCGGAAGTCTGAAGCCCTGCCTTCTCAGGCGGTGCTGTGTGCCGCCCGCGCGAGTTCGCCGGTCAGGTCGCCATAGCCGGTCGAGCGGCGTTCATAGGCGAGGCCGAGCATGGCGGCGGCCCTCTCGGCAACCTTGTCGAGCTCGGGATCGTCGGTCTGGGCGAGATAGATCAGCTTCTCGTAGTTGCCGAAATAGTCCTTGATCAGCTCGGGATGCCGGTCGAGGCCGAGCGGCTTGATGAAGAAGGCGTCGAACTGGCGGCAAAGGAAGTCGGTCATGTAGAACGACATCATGTCGTCGTCGGCGACCTTCGCATAGGCTTCCGCGCCCTGGTAGAAGGCAAAGCAATGCGGCCCGGCCATGCGCTCGACGCCGTGTTTGTCGATGATGCGGTCGAGCAGGCCGCCGGTGCCGCAGTCGGCATAGCCGACGAAGATATGCCGGTAGCCTTCCGCCTTGGCCTTTTCGATCGCCTTGTCCATCGCCGGCGCGATGCGGTCCGGATAGAAATGGAACTCGGCCGGCAGGCAGGTCAGTTCGAGATGGTCGAGCTTTAGCTGTTGCTTGACGGCCAAAACTTCGCGCGCAATCATCCCGCAGGCGATGACGAGCAGCCTGTCTGTTTGATTCGGTTCCGTTTTTTGCGTGTTGACCAAGTCGGGCCGGCTTTCGCTGCGGGGCTTAATATCTGTCGAGGGAGACACCGTCCATGAAACTGCTACGCGTCGCGCCGATCGCCATCCTGGCTTGCGCGCTTGCACTCACCGCCTGCGCCAACACCATCCGGGGCGTCGGCAAGGACGTCAAATCGACGGCAAGGGCGGTCAAAGACACTGTCAACTGATCGGCAGCCTCTCCCATCATCTGGGAACAAAAAAGCCGCGCTGCAAGGCGCGGCTTTTCTTGTCGATCCATCCTGATGCCTTGCGTCAGGCGGAAGCGCGAACGTTGTGCTTGCGCTTCATGAAATCCTTGGCGGTCTCGACCGCGACCGCGGCATCGCGGCAATAGGCGTCGGCGCCGACGGCCTTGCCGAATTCCTCGTTGAGCGGCGCGCCGCCGACCAGGACGACATAATCGTCGCGGATGCCCTTCTCCTTCATCGTGTCGATGACGACCTTCATATAGGGCATGGTGGTGGTGAGCAGCGCCGACATGCCGATGATGTCGGGCTGATGCTGCTCGATGGCCTCCAGATATTTCTCGACCGCGTTGTTGATGCCGAGGTCGATGACGTCGAAGCCGGCGCCTTCCATCATCATGCCGACGAGGTTCTTGCCGATGTCGTGGATGTCGCCCTTGACGGTGCCGATCACCATCTTGCCCTGCTTGGGCGCGCCGGTGGCGGCGAGCAGCGGACGCAGGATGGCCATGCCGGCCTTCATGGCGTTGGCCGAGAGCAGCACTTCCGGAACGAACAGGATGCCGTCGCGGAAGTCCTCGCCGACGATGCGCATGCCTTCGACCAGCGCTTCGGTCAGCACCGTATAGGGCTGCCAGCCGCGCTCCAGAAGGATGTTGGTGCCTTCCTCGATCTCTTCCTTCAGACCGTCATAAAGATCGTCATGCATCTGCTGCACGAGTTCGTCGTCGGAAAGCTCGGAAAGGATGATCTCGTCGTCGGACATTTTCTCGGGCTCCTTGCTGCTCGGCATGCTCGCCGCAGCCTAAAAATCGATGCGCCAATACCTAACCCGCGAGGGCAAGCAAGCCATAGCTGATTTGCGACTTCCCGCAAAAGGAAAGCGACTGAAAAATTGGCGCTTTTCTTGTCGATTTTGCGACAGGCGTTGGCGCTGGCTGGCCGTTTCCAATAGGGTGCATGGCTACGATCCGGCAAGAAGCGGCGACGATGGGCCGCCCCCAGCCAATTCAGGCCAAGTTATAGGAAGAACGATCATGAGCGATAACGCGGCAGTCGAGCAGGAAGCGTCGGGTGGACGGCGCGGTCGCGGCGCCAGCGGCGGCGCGGCGGCACGCCGTGCGGCCCGTTCGGGCGGCGGTCCGGGCACCCAGCTCACCTACATCAAGCGCAAGATCAACGTCTATGAGGTCCTCAACGAGGAAGGCCTGGCGCTGATCGAGAAGAACACCGACACGGTTCTGGAAGAAACCGGCATCATCTTCCGCGACGACGCCGAGGCGCTGGCGCTGTGGAAGGAGGCCGGCGCCGACGTCAAGGGCGAGCGCGTGCACTTCCCCAAGGGCCTCTGCCGCTCGCTCCTGAAGACCGCGCCTTCCATCTACACCCAGCATGCGCGCAATCCGGAACGCTCGGTGCAGATCGGCGGCAATGCGACCGTGTTCGCGCCGGTCTACGGCCCGCCCTTCGTGCGCGACCTCGACGGTAACCGCCGCTACGCGACGATCGAGGATTTCCAGAATTTCGTGAAGCTCGCCTATATGGCGCCGTCGATCCACCATTCGGGCGGCACGGTGTGCGAGCCGGTCGACGTGCCGGTCAACAAGCGCCACCTCGACATGATCTATGCGCATATCCGCTACTCGGACAAGCCGTTCATGGGTTCGGTGACGGCGCCGGAGCGGGCCGAAGACACGGTGGCGATGGCCAAGCTCGTGTTCGGCGACGACTTCGTCGAGAACAACACGGTGCTGACCAGCCTGATCAACGCCAACTCGCCGATGGTGTTCGACGAGACCATGCTCGGCGCGCTGAAGGTCTATTCGCGCCACAACCAGGCCTGCATCGTCACGCCCTTCATCCTGGCCGGCGCGATGAGCCCGGTGACGGTTGCCGGCACGTTGACGCAGGTGCTGGCCGAGGTGCTCGCCGGCGCTTCGTTCACGCAGCTGATCAAGCCCGGCGCTCCCGTGCTGTTCGGCACCTTCGCCTCGTCGATCTCGATGCAGTCGGGCGCGCCGACCTTCGGCACGCCGGAGCCGTCGCTGGTCTCCTACGGCGCCGCCCAGCTCGCGCGCCGGCTCGGTCTGCCGTTCCGCACCGGCGGTTCGCTCTGCGCCTCGAAGATCCCGGATGCGCAGGCCGCCTATGAGAGCGCCAACACGCTCAACTCGACCATCCTTGCCGGCACCAATTTCGTGCTGCATTCGGCCGGCTGGCTCGAGGGCGGTCTCGCCTCCTGCTACGAAAAATTCATGATGGACATCGACCAGCTCGGCATGCAGCAGAAGTTCTGCGAGGGCGTCGACCTCTCGGAAAACGGCCAGGCGATGGACGCCATCCGCCAAGTCGGTCCGGGCAGCCATTATCTCGGCTGCGACCACACGCAGGCGAATTTCCAAACGGCCTTCTACCGCTCCAGCATCGCCGACAACAATTCCTACGAGCAGTGGCTGGCCGAGGGCGAGAAGACCGCGCCGCAACGCGCCAACGAGCTCGCCCGCCGCTGGCTGGAGAGCTACGAGGCGCCGCATCTCGATCCGGCCATCGACGAGGCGCTGAAGGACTTCATCGCCAAGAAGAAGGGCTCGATGGCCGACGCCTTCACGTGAAAGGAGCCCGAGTCAGGCCGGGCTAAAGTCGCCAACATCATCCATAAGGAAGTCTGGCGGAGCGCGTTCTCCGACCCGGACCGGAAGGGATGACTTTTTTCCGCGGCACGGTCGAGGAGATTGCGGCCGCGCTCGCGGTCAACGGCCTGATTCTCCGCGGCGGCTTCAGCTTCGGTGACGACGAGGAGGCGCCAGCCGGGCGTTCCGGCGCGCCGGCCAGATCCGTGCTGCTGATCGGGCAAGCGGGCGCGGCGCCATGGCCATATTTCCAGCGCTGGCTCAGGAGACGGCCTCAGGCCATTGCGAATCCGCTCGACAGCTGGTCGGGCGAGGTGATCGGCGCGGTGGCGGAAGAATTCGGCGCCCGCGCGGTGTCGCCTTCGGACCGGCCCTATCTGCCGTTCCAGCAATGGGCGATGCGGGCGGAGGGGCTGAAGCCGTCGCCCCTCGGCATCCTCATGCATCCCGAATACGGGCTGTGGCATGCCTATCGCGGCGCGCTGCTGTTCGAGGACGAGATTTCTGTTCCCGAAGCTCATGCAGCGATTCATCTTTGCGACACATGTGTCGCAAAACCTTGCCTGAAATCCTGTCCGGTCGACGCCTATTCGGTGGATGGCTTTGCCCATGACGCCTGTCTTGGCCATGTGCGCGGCCCTCGCGGCGCGCCGTGCCGGAGCGGCGGCTGTCTCGACCGCAATGCTTGCCCTTACGGCACAGCCTATCGCTATCCGCCGCAGGCGCAGGCCTTTCACATGGCTGCCTTTGCGAGGCTGTAGGAAGCAGGCGGTCAGCACGAAATCTTGAACAATCCGCCCACGGATTGTCTTGCCGGAACGGCTGAGCCCGATATCTATCGCGCGACGAGCAATGGAGACCAGCATGGCGGGCAAGCAGATCGAGATCGAAACCAAGGACGGCAAGGCGAAGGCAGGGCTTTTCCGACCGTCCGCCAAGGCCCGCGCCGGCGTCATCCTTTATATGGACGCATTCGGGCCGCGCCCGGCCCTCGACGAGATGGCCGAAAGGCTTGCCGGCAACGGCTATGCCGTGCTGGTGCCGGATCTCTTCTACCGCAACGCGCCCTATGGGCCGTTCGACGCCAAGACCGCCTTCACGGCGGAGGAAACCAAGACCAAGTTGATGGCGCTGGTGACCGGCACGACGCAGGAGATGACCATCCGCGACAGCGCTGCCTTCCTCGACGCGTTCGCGGCCGAGGGCATTGACGGGCCGATCGGCGTCGTCGGCTATTGCATGGGCGGTGCGCGGGCGCTGAACGCGGCGGCGAGCTATGCGGACCGGATCGTTGCCGCGGCAAGCTTCCATGGCGGCAATCTTGCCAGTGACGCGCCCGACAGCCCGCATCGCAAGGCGGCTTCGATCGAGGCGCGCCTCTATATCGGCGTCGCCGGCATCGACCGTAGCTTCCCGCCCGAACAGTCGGCCCGGCTGGCGGAGGCACTGAGGGTGGCGGAGGTCGACCACGTCATCGAGAATTATGTCGGCGTCGGCCATGGCTGGTGCGTCAAAGATCACGGCGTCTATGACGAGGCGGGCGCTGAGAGGCATTGGAAGCGGTTGACGACGTTCTTCGCTGAAACACTGGGCTGAGCCTTCTTTCGCCGATTGCCGGGAGGGTGTCTCGTAGCGCGAACCTTCGAAGGTTGGCGCTGCCCCTGATCCGTCCTTCGGACACCTTCTCCCCGTTCAACGGGGAGAAGGAAAAGGCTGCCGCAAAAAAATCTTCCTATCGCCCCAAGGATTGGTCATTAGCCTTCGTCCAACAGGCAAATGACGGCGATGATGCTGGACGACAGCGAAGCCTCCGATGCCGAGTTGATCGGGCGGGCGAGGGGCGGAGACAGGGGGGCTTTCGGCAAGCTGGTCGAAAGGCACTATGGCTTCGTCTATCGCGCCGCCTATCGCTGGTGTGGCCGCAAAGCCGACGCCGAGGACATCGCCCAGGACGTCTGCGTGCGGCTCGGCCGGGCGATCCGCGACTATCAGGGCAGCGGCGCGTTCACGACATGGCTCTATGCCATGACACTGAATGCTTCGCGCGACATGATGCGCAAGCGCGCCCGCGACACCGCCAAGACCGATGCCTATGGCGCCTATGCATCGATTGCGGGTGAAGCTTCGGCCGAGGCCGACGATCCGTCCGACGCGCTATGGGCGGCGGTGCGGATGCTGCCGGACAAGCAGCGTGATGCGGTGCTTTTGGTCTACGGCGAAGGTCTCAATCACGCGGCGGCGGCGGAGGTGATGGCGATCTCGGAGACGACGGTTTCCTGGCACATCCATGAAGCAAAGAAACGGCTGAAGGTGCTGATGCGTTCAGCCGGGGAAGTGTGACCATGGTCGACGACAACGAACTCGAAAGGCTGCGCGACATCGCTGTACCAGCACCGGAAGGCGAGGCCAAGGCGCGCGCGCTGGCCGCCGCGATGCAGGCATACGACTTGGACGAAAAAAATTCGCCGGGCGCCCAAGGAACGCCGGCAGGCCTTCGTCTCACGGAGCGAGCAAGAAAGCTCTGGAGAGACATCATGCAACGGAAACTCATTGCCACGCCGGCCATCACCGCGCTGGTCGCGCTGCCTATCGCCGGCTATGCCGCTTTCGAGATGTTGAAGGAACAGCAGCCGGTCATGGGCGGCGATAACGGCAAGGTCACGGAGACGCTGGCCGACAAGCCGGCGCAAAAGCGGGCGCCGGAGCAACCTGCGATCAACGAGCCGCTGACGGCTGCGCCAGCGAAGGCGAAGAAGAGCGACGCGGACGCCGAGACGTTCGCGAATTCCCAGATGGCGCCGGCAGCTCCCAAGCCGGCGACCGAGGTCGACAGCCTGCTCAAGCAGGAGGCAGCGCCCGAGGCGATGCCCGCGCCTGGCGAAAGCGGTCAGCTCGCCGCCGGCGGCAAGGCTGGTTCACCGGGCAAGGTGCAGTTTTCACCGCCGTTAAAGGATGAAGCCGCGAGGGCCGATCAGGCGCCGGCAGGGGTAGCGACCGCCATTCCGGCGTCTCCACCCGCCGTCGCCGATTCCAAGCTGATGGTGCAGCCGGCGCCCGTGCTTGGCGACCAGATGCAGCCGCGGGAGGAAAACCGCGACCGCATCGAGACGTTCAAAACCAATCCGGTGCATGAAACGGCGCAGGATCCGGTCTCGACCTTCTCGATCGACGTCGACACTGCTTCCTATTCGTTCGTGCGGCGCTCGCTGAAGGAGGGCAGCCTGCCAGACCCGGACACGGTTCGCGTCGAGGAGATGATCAACTACTTCCCATATGACTGGAAAGGTCCGGACTCGGCCAAGACGCCGTTCAACTCGACCGTCACCGTGATGCCGACGCCGTGGAACGAGCACACCAAGCTCATGCATGTCGCGATCAAGGGTTTCGACGTCAAGCCGGCCGAGCAGCCGAAGGCCAATCTGGTCTTCCTGATCGACGTCTCGGGCTCGATGGACGAGCCGGACAAGCTGCCGCTGCTCAAATCCGCCTTCAGGCTGCTGGTCAGCAAGCTCAAACCCGACGATACCGTCTCGATCGTCACCTATGCGGGCAATGCCGGCACCGTGCTGATGCCGACCAAGGCGTCGGAAAAGCAGAAGATCCTTGCGGCCATCGACAATCTCGAGCCCGGCGGCTCGACGGCCGGTGAGGAAGGCATCCGCGAGGCCTACAAGCTTGCCCAGCAATCCTTCGTCAAGGACGGCGTCAACCGCGTGATGTTGGCCACCGACGGCGACTTCAATGTCGGCCAGACCGATGACGACGACCTCAAGCGTCTGATCGAGAAGGAACGCAAGAAAGGCGTGTTCCTGTCGGTATTCGGCTTCGGCCGCGACAATCTGAATGACCAGATGATGCAGACCATCGCCCAGAACGGCAACGGCACGGCTGCCTATATAGACACGCTCGCCGAGGCGCAGAAGGTGCTGGTCGACGATGCGTCCTCGACGCTGTTCCCCATCGCCAAGGACGTCAAGATCCAGGTCGAGTTCAACCCGGCGACCGTGTCGGAATACCGTCTTGTCGGTTATGAGACCCGGGCCTTGAAGCGCGAGGATTTCAACAACGACCGTGTCGACGCCGGCGATATCGGTTCCGGCCATTCGGTGACGGCGGTTTACGAGATCACGCCGAAGGGGAGCGGTGGCGAGCAGGTCGATCCGCTGCGCTACGGCCAGGCCAAGGTCGACAATGGCGGCGTCGCCAATGCCGACGAATATGCCTTCGTCAAGGTCCGCTACAAGCTCCCGGACGAGAATGTCTCCAAGCTGATCACCACGCCGGTGACCGCCGCCAACGAGGTCAAGTCCTTCGATGCGGCCGGCGCCGACCAGCGCTTCTCGGTTGCGGTCGCGGCTTTCGGCCAGAAGCTACGCGACGAGGATCAGACGGCGAATTTCGGCTACGACCGGATCGCGGAGATCGCCAATGCCGCGCGCGGCGCCGATCCGTTCGGCTACAGGGCGGAGTTCCTGTCGCTGGTGCGGCTTGCCGCATCGCTGGATGGTAACAAGTAAAGAGCCTGGAATTCCAACGAGGGCCAGCGGGGCCAAGCGCGTCGCGGTGCGGCGCGCTTAGGTCTTTTTTTGATGCGTTGGCCCAGAAGCGCTCCACACTTCCGGGCGACATGCATTGTCCCGCCGGCCTTTTGCGATCGTTAAATTGCGTGGCTTTTCCGGAACCTCGCCGCAATTAACTTTTGTTAGTTCGTGCTGGTAGGGCTTTGAGGGATCAGCAGTGCATATCACGACAATCGGCAATGCGAACGCGACGGCGGCCAATGCGCCGGTGCGGGGATCGTCCGCGCCGTCAGCGGAATCGGCGCGCATTCGGAGCGATGTCGACGCGGCCCGCAACACGGCGCTTTCGGCGCTCAACAACGACCGGTTTCGCGTGATGCTGGAGCAGATCAGCGATCCGGGCGCATCGGGCGCGTTGATTACGATGAGCTCCGACAGCCAGAACGTTGTCGATTTCGATACGGCGCTGTTGCGCTACGCCGAAAACACCAAATAACCAGGCCCTGTCAGGCGCGGCTGCGCCTGCGTTCCCGCCTGCCTTCGCCGGTATCGCCGGCGCTTGCCGTCTTGTTCCGCATCGGGCCGATGCGTTCGACGATCGTCTCGACGGTCGGGCGCGTCGACTTGGTGTGCGCATCGAGCGCCTTGCGCATGGCGGCGAGGTGCGCGAACGAGGTGCCGCAGCAGCCGCCGACGATCTTGGCGCCGGCATCGACCGCCAGACGCACATAATCGGACATCAGCTCCGGGGTGCCGGAATAGTGGATCTCGCTGCCGCGGAATTCCGGAATGCCGCAATTGCCCTTGACGATCACGGTCGCCTCCGGCTTCGCCTCGGTCATGTCGAGCAGCGAGGCGAGGATATCGGAAGCGCCGACGCCGCAATTGGCGCCGACGCCGAGCGGTGCCTGCGACAGACCGTCGGCGACGGCGTGGATGTCCTTCGGCAGCAGGCCCATCATGGTGCGGCCGGCTGTGTCGAACGAACCGGTATAGGTATAGGGCAGGCCGATGCGGATAGCGGCCTCGGCCGCGGCGCGGATTTCGTCGGGCGCTGACATGGTCTCGATCCAGGCGACTTCGGCGCCACCGGCTTTGAGACCCTCGATCTGCTCGGCGAAGGCATCGACGGCGTCGTCATAGGTCAGCGCCCCGAGCGGCACCAACAACTCGCCGGTCGGGCCGACAGAGCCGGCGACGATCACCTTGCGGCCGGCCTTGTCGGCGACCGAACGTGCGATCTCGGCGGCGCGCTTGTTCAGCTCGTGCACGCGGTCCTGCGCGTGATGCAGCTTGAGCCTGTGGCGGGTGCCGCCGAAGGAGTTGGTCAGGATGATGTCGGCGCCGGCGTCGACGAAATTCTGATGCAGGCTGACAATGGTCTCGGGCGCCGTCTCGTTGAGCAGCTCGGGCGCCTCGCCGGCCGGCAGGCCCATCGCGAACAAATTGGTGCCGGTGGCGCCGTCGGCCAGAAGCACGCCCTTTTCGGCAAGCAATGCGTCAATCGGGTTGGTCGTGGTCATGGCCATAGCTTTCGTATTTGGAATTTCAAATAACGATATAAAGAAGTCTTTATGTCCAGTCAACGAGCTTGCGACCGAGAAGACCTTATGCGGCCGGTGTGATCTCGACCTCGATCTCGGTGCACGCATCACCATTGGTCGGGTGGTGGTCGACCGAGCAGGCGGTGACGACAAGCAGGAGGTCCTGCTCGGCGCGCAAGGTGACGTAACCGCCAGGCGGATTGATCGAGGCCTCGACAACGAGCGTGCCGTCCGGCTGCGGCAAGGAGTTCTGGAAGAGGTCGACCGGGTCGGGCGCGAAGGGCAGGTCGATGCCTTCCGCGGCGAGGGCCGTCATAAGATTGTCGCGGCAGTTCGGGTGGTTGGGCAGGCCGGCGCGTTCGTAGAGCGCGCTGTCGCAGGCCGGGTAAAGCATGTCGTGCGGTCCCGGCGAGGCGTCCTCGACCAGCGTCAGCATGATCCTGCCGGCGGCGCTGTAGAAATGGTCGCCGGGCTTCGGGAACAGCCGCTCTGTGATGTCGCGGGTCTGCGATGTGCTCAGCCAGTCGAGTCTGCCTTCGGTCGAGAAGGCCCATAGGTCCGAGACCTGCTGGCCCTTGGGATCGATGATGCGGATCAGATCGCCGCGCCTGACACGCGTGGAACGGCCCGACTGCGGAGGAACGACGATGTGGCGCGATGCTTGCATGGGTTTCCCTGAGACGATGAGCGGCGGCCAGGATGGTACCGATGCCGGCAGTTAGACAGAGCCTGATGGGAAGGACATTGCGGCCAGCTTCTGCGTGAAGCTTGCCGCCTCATGCGCGTTGATGTCGGCGGCGCGGATCAGGTTGTCGAAGTGGCTGGCGAGCGTGCGGATCGGCTGAGTGGCGTTCAACACCAGATACATGTCTCCGACATAGATCGCGGCGCGGTAGGGTCCGAAGATGGTATAGGGGATCGAATAGCGCATACGGCCGTCGTAGAGGAACAGCCGGAACGTCGGGTAAAGGTCGTCGAGGAGGGCTGCCATGTGCAGCAATTGCTTGCGCCTCTCGGCTTCCGGGAAACGATCCCAGACGCCAAGGCCACGCGCGAAGATCTCCAGCGTGTGGCGCGGCATGCAGACCTCCATGTCGGTCTCCGGCCGCCTCGTATAGTCGATGCGGTATTGCGTTTCGCCGGCCTGCGCCTCGCGGCTCTTGTTGGTGATGCCGGCCTCGTATTCGACCAGCGCCTCGGTGCGCAGAAGGTCTGGGATGCCCGCCGGCACGTAGCGGATCTTGGTGCCTGCCGCCTCGGCATGCCACTTGGCGAGCAATGTGCGGTCGAAGCCGTCGGGCGCCTCCTCGATCTCGAGGCTCTCCCTGATTTCGCCGGTGACGCCCTCGTCCTGGGAGAGGCCCAGCAGCCAATCGAGCGACACCTTGAACTCGGCCGCGATGTTGAGAAGCGTCTCGGCGCGTGGCAGGCGGGTCGAGGCGCCGGACAGGAGCTGGGACAGCGCCGAGCGGTCGATGCCGACGGCCGCCGCGAAGGCCGACTGGTTGAGATCGGAGCGTGTCAAGAGCAATTTCAGCCGCTCCCTGAACAAGGTCGAGAGATCGCGCTTATCCATCACGCAGCTCCTGCTTTGGAGAGGAAAAATTTGCCGCCGGAGCCGGTCAGAACGCGGCTCAGGCGGAAATGAATCCCCATATTTGTTTACAATCTATAACATATGCAGCTGAAAGTGCGCATTCGCAACAGTTTGTGCGCTTTGTCGCGTTGCGACAACGATAGGCTACTGACACAATGTTGTCAGGAATCGAGTGGTTCCGGCGACTGGAGGGCAGTGGTCGATAGCATGGCAAGCATGAATACCGGCATAAGCAAGAGACGCAGCAGCGCACCGGCAATCGAATGGCCGACGGTATTCCTCGCACTCTTCTGCTACGGCGCATGGTTCGCGATCGGCTTCCTGCTCTGGCCATCCCATCCCTTGATTGCGTTGATCGCCTTGGCGCTGGTCCTCGCGCTCCAATCCTCACTGATGCATGAGGTGCTGCACGGTCATCCGACCCGCAGCGCGAGGATCAACGAAGCCTTCGTCTTCCTGCCGATCGGGCTGGTGTGGCCGTTCCGGCGTTTCAAGACCATCCACCTGCGCCACCATGCCGATGAGCGGCTGACCGATCCGCTGGACGACCCCGAGAGCTATTACCAGGCGCTCTGGATGCATGAGGAACTGCCGCCGGCGATGAAGTTCCTGCTCAAAATCAACAACACCATGGTCGGCCGCTTCATCCTCGGGCCATGGCTGTCCTCGGTCGGCTTCTTCATCGACGACGCCAGGCAGATCGCCGCCGGCGACAAGGCGATCCGCAAGGCCTGGCTGCTGCATGCCGTCGGCATTGCCGTCGTGGCGCCGATCGTGACGTTCGGCTTCGGCATTCCGCTCTGGCTCTATGTGCTGGTGCCGGTCTGGCTCGGGCAATCGCTGATTTCGGTGCGCACCTATGCCGAGCATCAGTGGTCCGAGCATCCGGAAGGGCGCACCATCATCGTAGAACGCTCGCCGCTGTCGTTTCTGTTCCTCAACAACAACCTGCATTTCGTGCATCACAAGAGCCCGACGGTTGCCTGGTACAGATTGCCGAAGCTCTTTCGCGACCGCCGCGAAGAATGGCTGCGGATGAACAACGGCTATGTCTACCCGAACTATCTGGCGCTGATCAAATCCTACGCCTTCAAGGCCAAGGAGCCCGTCGTTCATCCGGTGCTGCGCCGCGCGCCGGAGCCGGGCCGCGCCTTCAAGCCGCGTGTCAGGGCGCGCAATGTCAGCGGACTTGGCACGGCGCCGGTTCCGGCCGAGCCGCCGAAAGAGTAATTTCGACTTTCCGCCCTCGCTTTTCGCGGCGGAACACAGGCGCTGAGGGTCGCCTGTCTTTGAAAGCTGTTCGACATGAGCAAGTTCGTTGCGGCCCTGCCGATGTATGACTGGCCTGAGGCCCGTGGTGAGGTCGACGCGCAGTGGGCGCGGCTCCGCGACGCCTTCCGGCAAAGGGGGATCGACGCGCCGGAAACGATCGTGCGCCGCAATGGCGATCTGCCGCCGGTGCCCGGCGGGATACTCGACGATGCCGGAACGCCGATTGTGCCGGATCCGGCGACTCTGCCTCGGGACGAACTCGATTTTCACGAGCTTTGGCTGAGTCCGGCGCTGCTCTTCGGGCAAACCTGCTGGGGGCCGCTGGAACTCGGCCTCGCCCGGCATGTGCAGGTGATCGCGCAGCCGAACTACGATGCGTTCGAAGGGGGGCAGGGGGAACTCTATTCCAGCGCGCTGGTGATGCTGGCAGACGGCAAGGCATCGGTGCCTGCGCCTGCGGACGGCAGGGCGGCCATTCCGTTCGATCTCCTGCGCGGCAGGCGCTTCACCTTCAATAGCGTCGATTCCATGTCCGGCGTCATCGCGCTGATGCGCGACCTGGAGGCGCTGGGCGAAAGCCTGGACATCTTTTCCTCGCGCAGCGAGAGCGGCGGCCATCGGTCGTCGATCGTCGCGGTCGCGGAAGGCAGGGCCGATATCGCCGCCATCGACTGCCAGAGCTGGGCGCTGGCGCAGCGTTTCGAGCCGGCGGCGAAAGGCGTGAAGGTGGTCGGCTGGACGGCACGGCGCAAGGGCCTGCCTTATATCACCGCCAGGACCACCCCGGCCCCGACCATTGCCGCGATGCGCGATGCCGTCGTGGCAGTCGAAGGCGGCGCATCAGAGCAGCCGCTCGTCCAGCTTGTAGGCTGAAAGCTTCTCGTTGCCTGTGTCGGTGATCAGGATCTGCTCCTCGATCTTGACGCCTTCGCGCCCGCCAAGCCTGCCGATATAGCTTTCGACGCAGAGCACCATGCCTGCTTCGAGCACGCCATCCGGCGTGTCGTCGGTCCAGTCGCCGGCATGCGGCAGCGTCGGATATTCGTCGGCCAGGCCGACCCCGTGGTAAAGCACGCCGTAGCGGGTGGGATAGCAATCGTCGGGCGGCACCGCCGAGCGCTCGACGAGATCGCGGAAGGAGATGCCCGGCCGCATCAGATCGGTGTTATGGGCGATCTGATCGGCGGCGATGCGGAAGAGATCGCGCTGCTCGTTCGAAGGGGGCCTGTCGCCGCAAAGCCATGTGCGCGAGAGATCGGCGCAGAAACCGTAAGGGCCGATCAGGTCGGTGTCGAAGGCGACGAGATCGCCATTCTCGACGATACGCGAGGAGCATTCCTGGAACCAGGGATTGGTGCGCGGTCCGGACGACAGAAGCCGCGTTTCGATCCATTCGCCGCCGCGCGCGATGTTGCCGCGATGCAGTTCCGCCCAGAGCTCGTTTTCGGAAATGCCGGGCTTGAGCGCCGCTTCCATCTCGCCCATCGCCGCCTCGCAGGCGACGATCGAACGGCGCATGGCAAGGATCTCGTCCGGCGATTTGATGAGCCTCGCATTCTCCATCACCGCCTCGCCATTGCCGACGGCAATCCCACGACGGGCGAGTTCTTCCACGCCTTCCGGATTGATGTGGTCGACGGCGATGCGGCGATTGCCGCCGCCATGCTCGGCAACGAGTTCGGCGATGCCGGCGCCCCAGCGCCGGACCTTCTGATCGGTCAGTTCACCGCTGTAGAGATACATCCACGACACGGCCGGGCGTACCTCGTCCACGACACCTGAATGATCGGACAGGTGCTCGCAGGAGAAATAGTCGAAGAGCACCACGGGGCCTTCGGTGGCGACGAAGCAGTGACGGGTCGGATTGTGCGCGACCCAGAGCTGCATGTTGGTCGAATCCGTCGCGTAGCGGATGTTGACCGGGTCGTAGAGCAGGGCGCCGGCATAGTCGCGGCGCTTCAGCTCGGCGCGGATGCGCTCCAGCCGATATCTGCGCATGGCGGACAGGTCGGGCGCGGCGATGCCGGCCGCGGCCCATTCCGCCTCGGCTGTTGCGCCATGGCCGAGCACATGCTGGTTGAGCGACGCCGCCTTGTCTCGCGAGGCCTCGCGCAGCGCTTCGACTGAGCCAGGCTCGAAGGGCATGATCTTGCGGTGTCGGCCGAAGCGTTGCGTGTCCATTGGTCCCCCCTCTGAACCTTACGGCGCAGTCTTCTTGTGCAATTTGGTGATCGTGACCTTGCGCGGCGGGAAGCCGAGCGCCTGCGGCACCTCGATCGTGCGATGGACGGTGTCCATCGCGTAGCCGGCTCTCGCCAGCTCCTCGAAGACTTCCGAGGACGATTCCCTGTCGTCGGTCAGGACGAGCACTGCCGGTTCTCGGATCGAGCGGGCGAAGTCCGGCGTCTCGTCATCGAGCGCGATCAGATCGGCATCGACCAGGCGCAGATTGCCGACCCAGAACCAGCTCGAGACCACGGTCTTGACGGGTCCGTCGGCGTTGATCTGGTCGTAAAGCGACCGGTAGTCCAGCCGCACGATGCTGCCGCGGTTGTCGCCGCCCTGAAGGTGCATGTACCAGCTCAGCGGCAGCACAAGGACGGCAAGGAGCGCACCGACGAAGACGATGGTGGCTTGCATCTTTCGGCCCCTCTGGCCCATGGCCTCGAAGCGCATGGCCAGGGCCGCGGGCAGGAGGATGAAGATGGGCAGCATCCAGCGGTCGCGAAACTGGGTGATGCCGGCCGCCAACACCACCGTCACCATGACCACAAGACCCAGCACGATCGCTCGCCACAACAGCTTTTCCGGCCACCTTACCGGTTGAGGCAGCTCCGTCCGCTTTCTCATCGCCAGCCCGTAGGCGACGGCGAAAATCACGATCGGCAATCCAGCGAAATTGACGATCGCGTTCGCCAGTCTACGGATGCCGAGAAGTGCCGTTCTTGCAACACTGCCGCCTTCGGCGACGCCCAGGCCCCCTTGGTGCGCGAGCAGATCTTCCGGATGGGTCAGGCTCCAGTAAAGCGTGGGCAGACAGGCCAGGACCGCCACTATCACGCTGATTGCGAAACGGCGGTCGAAGATCGCCTCGCGCGTTTCGCGGACCGAGAGAGACGCCAGGAACAGGGCCGCAAGGAAGATGACGATATTGTATTTCGACAACATCGCGGCCGCCGTCGCCAGGCCGAAAAACGCATAGGCGGTGGCCGATCGGCGCTTCTCGACCTCGACCAGGGCCAGAAGCAGCACCGACGTGAAGCAGAATATGGCGATCGAGTGGGTGAGGGCGTGCTGCATCTCCCAGAAGACCTGGGGAAACAGAAGCAGGCCGAACATGCCGGCGGCAGCGGCGCGGTTCGAGTAGCCGAGGCGGCGTATGGCGGTGAAATACGCGGCCAGCCCCGCGGCCAGCAAGCCGTATTTGACGATCTTGAGGGCAAGGACGCTCGTTCCGACCACAGTGGCCGCGAGCATCGCCAGCCAGGTGTATAGAGGCGGCTGCGAACTGCCGTAGCCGGCGGCGAGAAACCGCATTTCCATCAGTTGCTCGGAATCGTCGACACCGACGCCCGTGCCCGCGAAATGGGACAAAAGCGTCATCGCCACGATCTGGGTCAGGCAATAAACCAGGACCGATGCGATCGCGGCGCTGAATGGACCGACCCGTCCGTCGCAGAGCCAATCGGTCCATTTCTCTAGCTGCCGCAAGGGGGTGGTCTTCTCATGCTGATGCGCCGGTAGCGGGGTCTCGACCATGCCACAGCAACCGGCGCTCTCCAACAAGTCGCCAGAGCGTTTCACCGTTTCGTAAGAAACCGCAAACCGCTCTGTCTGTCTGCTTTAGGCAATTCCGGGCGGAAAACCGCGTCACACTTTTCCTGGAATTGCTCTACGCGTCAGGTCCGCATCTTCTCGCCGCTCGGGTCGAAGGGCGGCTCGACATTGATGCGGGCCGGGCGGCGGTGGCCGAGAATCTCGATCTCGAACAGGCCGGCGCTTTCGTCCTCGGCAAGGGCGGCGGGCACATAGCCCTGCGCCATCGACTTCTGCACGTAATGCGCATAGCCGCCCGAGGTGACCCAGCCGACGACGCGCCATTCGCCATCGACGATGCCGCGCACGGCGGAAGCGCCCTCGGCGGCCTTCGATCCGCGCACTTCCTTGCCCGTCTCATCGAAGCGCGGCGCGCCGTAGCCATGCGGCTTCTCGACCGTGCCGTAGTCTTTGCCGACCTTGGCCCAGATCGGCTCGTCGCCCATCACGTCGGCATCGACGGCATCGACGATGAAGGAAACACGGCGCAGCTTCGGGCCTTCGGCGTGCTCCTTGGCGGACGCCTCGCGGCCGATGAAGTCGTTCTTCTCCAGCTTGATGAAGCGGTCCATCGAGCCTTCGAAGGGGCCGTAGATCGGGCGCAGCTCGCGGAACCAGGTCGGGAAGTTCTTTTCCAGGCGCATGGAGAGCAGCGCGCGCATGCCGAAATCGACAATGCCGAACTCTTCGCCCGCGTCCTTGATCGCCTTGTAGACAAGGCGCTGATAGGCAGGGGCCATCCAGATCTCGTAGCCGAGGTCGCCGGTATAGGTGATGCGATTGACCATGCAGGGCGCGCCGCCGACCGCCATCTCGCGGAAGTCCATGAAGCGGAAGGCCTTGGTCGAGACGTCGACATCGACAAGCTTCTGCAGCAGGTCGCGCGATTTCGGACCGGCGATCGAGAGACCCACCAGCGTCTGGTCGAAGCGATGGATTCGCACCGAGCCATCCTTGGGCAGGTGCTTCTCGAACCAGCGCATATGGTATTTCTGCGCTGCCGACGAGCCCCAGATCATGAAGCGGTCCTCGCCTGATTTGGCGATGGTGAAGTCGCCGATCAGCTTGCCGAACTCGTTGACCATCGGGGTGAGCACGATGCGACCTACCTTCGGCATGCGGTTGGTCATCAGCCGGTTGAGGAAATCCTCCGCAGCCGGGCCAGACACCTCGTATTTGGCGAAGTTGGCGATCTCGGTGACGCCGACCTTCTCGCGCGTGGCGCGCACTTCCTCGCCGATCGGGCCGAAATCGTTGGAGCGGTGGAAGGAGACGATGTCCTTCGGCTCGGTGCCTTTCGGCGCGAACCAGAGCGGGGTTTCAAGGCCCCAGCTATCCCCCATGACCGCGTTGTTGGCGAGCATGGTGTCGTAAAGCGGCGTCGTCTGCGCGGGACGGGCGGCCGGCAATTCCTCGTTCGGGAAGCGGATCGAGAAGCGCCGCGAATAGTTCTCGCGCACCTTGGCGTTGGTGTAGCGCAGCGTCGCCCATTCGCCGAAACGGGCGACGTCCATGCCCCAGACGTCGAAGCCCGGATCGCCATGCACCATCCAGTTCGACAGCGCCAGGCCGACACCGCCGCCCTGGCTGAAGCCGGCCATGACGGCGCAGGCGCACCAGAAATTGGTCAGGCCCTGCACCGGTCCGACCAGCGGGTTGCCGTCGAGCGCGAAGGTGAAGGGGCCGTTGATGATCTGCTTGATGCCAGCCTTCTCGATGCCAGGGAAATGCTTGAAGCCGATCTCCAGCGACGGCGCGATGCGGTCGATGTCGGGCTGCAAAAGCTCGTGGCCGAAATCCCACGGCGTGTTGACCGGCGACCATGGCTTGCAGGCTTTCTCATAGGTGCCGAGCAGAATGCCGTTGCGCTCCTGGCGGGTGTAGATCTCGCCTTTGAAGTCGAGGACGCCGATCATCTCGCGGCCGGTCGACTTGTTGAATTCCTCGACCTCCGGCATCGGTTCGGTGAGCAGGTACATGTGCTCCATCGCCAGCACGGGCAGCTCGACGCCGACCATGCGGCCGATCTCGCGCGCCCACAGGCCGCCGCAGTTGACGACATGCTCGGCATGGACCGTGCCTTGCTCGGTGACGACGTTCCAGGTGCCGTCCGGCTGCTGGGTCAAATCGACGACGCGGTTGCGCAGCACGATCTCGGCGCCAAGTTTCTTCGCCGCCTTGGAATAGGCGATGGTCGTGCCGGACGGATCGAGATGGCCCTCGACCGGATCCCACATGGCGCCGACGAAGTTCTTCTCGTCCATCAGCGGGAACATGGCCTTGGCTTCCGAAGGCGTGATCAGCTCGGTGTCCATGCCGAGATAACGGCCCTTGGCGTGCGCAAGGCGCAGGAAGTCCATACGCTCCGGCGTGTCGGCCATCATGACGCCGCCGGTCAGATGCAGCGAGCAGGACTGGCCGGAGAGTTCCTCGATCTCCTTGTAGAGCTGGACCGTATAGGCCTGCAGCTTGGCGACGTTCGGGTCGCCGTTGAGCGTATGGAAGCCGCCGGCAGCGTGCCAGGACGAGCCGGAAGTCAGCTCCGAGCGCTCGATCAGCATGATGTCGGTCCAGCCGGCCTTGGCGAGATGATAGAGCACCGAGCAGCCGACGACGCCGCCGCCGATGACAACCGCTTTTACGTGGGATTTCATGAAGATAGGTCCGTTCTTACAGAGACTGAATCGAATGGTCGGTTTGGAGGCTAAGCGAAGCTCGACGGAGTGGGGGTCGAGTGCTCATCAGCAGCCAGAAAATCAGAAATCGGTCGGCGCGCCACCTTCGGCGCGGCGTTTTTCGACGAAGTCATTGAGTTCCTCGCGGATGGCCGGGTCCATGTACGGCTCCTCGTAGGAGGCGAGGCGCTCCTTCCAGACTTTGTTGGTGCGTTCCATCGCCGTCGGCGAGCCAGCCTCGGTCCAGGTCTCGAAATTGCGCCAGTCGGAAACGATCGGCGAATAGAAGGCGGTCTTGTAGCGCTCCTGCGTGTGCTGGGTGCCGAAGAAATGGCCGCCAGGGCCGACCGACTGGATGGCGTCGAAGCCGAGCGCGTCCTCGGAGAGGTCGAGCGGGGTGAGGAACTCGGCCACCATCTGCAAAAGGTCGATGTCGAGGATGGTCTTTTCATAAGAGCAGCGCAGGCCGCCTTCCAGCCAGCCGGCACCGTGCATCATCAGATTGCCGCCACCCTGGATGGCGCCCCAGAGCGAAAACACGCTTTCATAGGCGGCCTGCGCGTCGACCGTGTTGGCGGCGCAGGTGTTGGATGTGCGGTAGGGGATGTTGTAGCGGCGGGCGAGCTGGCCGCCGACGAGCTGCGCCTTCATATATTCAGGCGTGCCGAAGGCCGGCGCGCCGGATTTCATGTCGACATTGGAGGTGAAGCCGCCATAGCCGACCGGCGCGCCTTTCTTGACCATCTGCGCGAAGGCGATGCCGGAGAGCGCTTCGGCGTTCTGCTGGACCAGCGCGCCGGCGACGGTGACGGGCGCCATGGCGCCGGAGAGCGTGAACGGCGTGACGATGACAGCCTGACCCATGCTCGCCATCTGGATGATGCCTTCCATCATCGGCACGTCGAGCTTGAGCGGCGAATTGGTGTTGATGATGGTGAAGACCGACGGTTCCTGCATCAGCTGCTCGCGGCTGATGCCGCGCGCGATGCGGGTGATCTCGATGCCGTCGACATTGCGCTCCTTGCCGAGCGAATAGATGTGGAAGACCTTGTCGGTCAGCATGGCGAGGTCGCGGATGCATTCCAGGTGGCGGACCGAGGGATGGATGTCGATCGGCTCGACCGGATAGCCGCCGGTGCAGTTCAGGATGTTGTGCATCTGCGCCAGGCGCAGGAAGTTGCGGTAGTCAGCCTGGTTGCCGGGCCTGCGGCCGCGATCGAGGTCGGAACAGTTCGGCGCCGAAGCCATCATCGACAGGATGACGTTGTTGCCGCCGAAGCGCAGATTGTGCGCCGGGTTGCGGGCATGCAGCGTGAATTCCGACGGGCAGTGCGAGACAAGCTCGAGGATCATGTCGCTGTCGAAGCGCACGCGTTCCGAGCCTTCGCGCACATCCGCGCCGTGCGCTTTCATGATGCGGCGGGCTTCCTCGTGCAGGACGTCGACGCCGATCTCCTTCAGCACGCGCAGCGAGGCGAGGTGGATCGATTCCAGCTCGTCGTCGGACACCAGCTTGGTCGGGGTCAGCGGGTTCTTCAATTGGCGGAAGGCGGGCTGCTCGAAGGCGGCCGAGCCGCCGGCGCGCTTGCCGGCGCGGCCGCCACGGCGGGCGCGATCGGTTGCCAGTGCCGGTTCGGCGGGATGAAGGGCGGCGGTCATGAGAGGCCTCGTGAGGATGCGAAATTGGCCGGCATAATGGACCGGCGGCAAGGTTGCCGGTGAGGTGGCGGCGACCACTAGGGCGAGGGAAGCGACATGCCGGAAGGGGAGCTTGCGAGCGCCCTCTCTGCAGCGCAGGGGCTCCTGACAGGGTTTGGCTGGAGCATCCGCTTTCGTGCGCCGTGGGCCTTACGGGAACCGGCTGCGACGGCTAAGCCTTCAACCGATTGGATCAGGAACTGATGGCTCTGGCGGATTCAAAGAGCAGCGAGAGGGTGCAGTGGGCCGCGATCACCGGCGTGATCGCGACTGTGTCGGTGTTCGCCATCGCGCAAGGGCTATCCTACCCGCTGCTCAGCTTCATCCTGCAGCGGCAAGGCGTTTCGCCGGCGGTTATCGGGCTGTCGGCGGCGATGACACCGGTCGGCTTCATCCTGTCCTCACCGCTGATCCCCGGCCTGGCGCGCCGCTTCGGGGCAGGGCGAACCGCGCTTACCTGCGCGGCGCTCTCTGCGCTGGTGTTGGCACTGATCGGCTGGACGCAGAATGTCTATCTGTGGTTTCCGCTGCGCTTCCTGATCGGCGTGGTGACCAATCCGCTTTATGTGCTCAGCGAGATCTGGGTGATCGCGTTGGCGCCGCCGTCGCGCCGTGGCCGCGTCATGGGCATCTATTCCACCATCATCTCGGCCGGCTTCGCGGCCGGGCCGCTCTGCCTGCTCGCCGTCGGCACAGAGGGCTGGCCGCCTTTCCTGGTCGGCATTTCCGCTTTCGTCTTCTGCGGCGCCTGCCTGGCGGTCGTTGTGCGGCGTTTGCCGAAGGTCGACGAGGCCGAGAACAAGGTGTCGGTGCTTGGCTTCATACCGATGGCCTGGCTGCTCATGTCGGCGGTGATTGTCGCGGCAGGGTTCGAGCAGGCGATCCTGGCGCTGCTGCCGGTCTATGGAACGCATCACGGCATTCCCGAAGCGCGCATGTCGGCCCTGCTGTCGGCGACGATCGCCGGCAACATTGCCATGCAGGTGCCGCTCGGACTGCTCGCCGAAAGGCTGACGGCGCGCCTGGTGCGCTTCGGCTGCGTGGCGGTGACCATGCTCGGCTGCGCGCTCTTGCCGGCGCTGATCGAGACGCCGTTGATCTGGGTCTGCGTCTTCATCTGGGGCGCCGTCTCCTATGGCATCTACACGATGTCGATCATCGAGCTCGGCGAACGCTTTACCGGCTCGGCGCTGGTCGCCGGCAACGCCGCCTTCTCGCTGATGTGGGGACTTGGCGGCATTCTCGTGCCGCCGCTCACCGGCAGCGTGATGGATGTCATCGGCGCCGCCGGCCTGCCCGTGACGCTGGGTGCGATCTGTGCGGCGCTGGCGGCGGCGACGGTCCTGCGCCGGCGGGTTTTGTGATCGATCCCGCCATCGCTCTTGAATATTAACGCAGCGAACGCGATGTAGGCGGGGCCAGATGGAGACCCGCATGACCAGCACGATGACCAAAGCCCGGCCCGATTCGACGGCCGACGATCCCTTCCTCTGGTTGGAGGATCGCAACGGTAAGGAAGCGCTGGAGTGGGTTCATCGCCAGAACGCGCTGACGGTCGCCGAATTGCAGGGCGATCCTTCCTATCAGGCGACCTTCGAGACCGCGCTGGACCTGATGACGGCCGAGGACAATATCCCCGTCGGGGCAGCACTTGCCGGCTACGTCTATAATTTCTGGCAGGACAAGACCAATGCGCTGGGCCTGTGGCGGCGCGCGCCTGTCGCTTCCTACAAGACCGAGAAGCCGGAGTGGGAAACGATCATCGACTTCGACCAGCTCTCGGCGAAAGAGGGCATCAAATGGGTGTTCGGCGGCGCGAGCCGGCTCTATCCCGACTTCAACCGCTGCCTGCTCTACATGTCGCCCGATGGCGGCGACGCCAGCGAGATGCGCGAATTCGACATCGCGACGAGGTCCTTTGTCGAGGGCGGGTTTTCCGCGCGCGCTTCCAAGTCGGGCTTTTCCTGGCTGGACAAGGATACGGTGATCGTCTCGGCGGCTTTCGAGGAGGACGACAAGACCCAGTCCGGCTACCCGCGCGTGATCAAGCTCTGGCGGCGCGGCACGAAGCTCGAGGAGGCGACGCCGATCTTCGAAGGCGAGAAACAGCATCTCGCGGTCGGCGGCGGCGTCGAATATGACGGCGACAAGCGGCATGTGCTGCTCGGCAAGACGCTCGACTTCTTCACCTCGCACAGTTTCCTACGCCTCGCTTCGGGCGAGAACCGGCGCATTCCGCTGCCCGACGACGCCACCGACACGGCAATCTTCAAGGGACAACTGATCTTCGGCGTGCGCAGCCCTTGGACGGCGCCCGACGGCACGCAATGCCTGCCCGACGGGCTTTACTCCGTCGATTTCGACCGCTGGATAGAGAGCGGCGCATTCGGGCCATTCGAGACCGTGCTCCAGCCCGCGCATCGCGTCTCGATCGCCGGGCTCGCCAGGACCCAGGACCGGCTGTTCATCAACCTGATGGACAATGTGCGCGGCAAGGTCGTCGCCTGTGACCGCACCGCCGATGGCTGGTCGCTGAAACGGATCGCGCTGCCCGACAACGGCAATGTCGGCATCAGTCATGTCGAGCATTTCGGCTCGAGCGTCTCCTTCTCGTTCACCGATTTCCTGACGCCAAGCTCGATCATCTGGTCGGACGACAATGGCGAGACGCTTGAAACCGTGAAATCGCAGCCGGCCCGCTTCGACGCCTCGCCTTACGTCTCGGAGCAGTTCGAAGCCCGCTCGAAGGACGGCACCATGATCCCCTATTTCGTGGTGCGGCGCCGCGACCAGAACGGGCCGGTGCCGGCGCTGCTCTACGGCTATGGTGGCTTCGAAGTGCCGCTGCTGCCGGGCTATGCCGGCATTCGCGGCAAGCTCTGGCTGGACAAGGGCAACGCCTATATCCAGGCCAACATCCGCGGCGGCGGCGAGTTCGGCCCGGCCTGGCACCAGGCGGCGCTCAAGGGCAAGCGCCAGAACGCATTCGACGATTTCGCGGCCGTTGCTGAGGATGTCGTCAGGCGCGGCATCACCACGGCGGCGCAGCTCGGCATCCAGGGCGGCTCCAATGGCGGCCTGCTCACCGGCACGTCGTTGACGCAGCGCCCGGAGCTGTTCGGCGCCGTCATCATCGACGTGCCGCTGCTCGACATGCTGCGCTACACCGAGCTGCCGCCCGGGGCCTCGTGGGTCGCCGAATATGGCGACCCATCGAAGCCCGAGGAAGCGGCTTGGCTCGGCGCCTATTCGCCTTACCAGCATGTCACGGCCAACGTCGCCTATCCCCCGGTGCTGCTGATGACCTCGACCGCCGACGACCGTGTCCATCCCGGACATGCGCGCAAGATGGCGGCGCGGCTGCAGGAAGCGGGCCATGGCAGGACGCTGTTCTTCGAGGAGACCGAAGGCGGCCATGGTGGGCGTGGTGACCGTCGTCCGCAAGCGGCGCAGACTGCGATGCGCTATATCTTCCTCAAGCGGGCGCTCGGCGGCGTCGCTTGACGGCTTGAATTTTGGACCTCAGGCGGCATAAGCTGCCGCCATGATCCGTTTCAGCACATCAGGCGCCTTCGGGGTCGCGGTGACGCCGTCACCGCGGACCCTTCGCGCCGAGCTTTTGCGGTTGTGCGCCCGCATCGGCTATTCGCCGCCTGCCTTCCTCTGAGAATCCGCCCCGGCCGTTGCCGGATTGATTCAAGAGGAAAGATCAAATCCATGACCTATCAGAATTATTCGCTGAAGCAGCTTCAGCAGATCGACGCCGCGCATCACCTTCATCCCTTCACCGATCACAAGGAATTGCGCGAGACTGGCTCCCGCATCATTACCCACGCCAAGGGACCGTTCATCTACGATGCCGACGGCACCGAAATCCTCGACGGCATGGCGGGCCTGTGGTGCGTCAATGTCGGCTACGGCCGCGACGAACTGGCCGAAGCGGCTTACGCGCAGATGAAGGAGCTGCCGTACTACAACTCCTTCTTCAAATGCTCGACGCCGACGCCGGTGCTGTTGTCGAAGAAGCTGGCGGAGCTCGCGCCCAAGCATGTCAGCCAAGTCTTCTACGGTTCGTCCGGCTCGGAAGCCAACGACACGGCGCTCAGGCTCGTGCGCCATTATTGGGCGCTCGAAGGCAAGCCCGAGAAGAACCGCATCATCTCGCGCAAGTCGGCCTATCACGGCTCGACGATCGCCGGCACGTCGCTCGGCGGCATGGAGCCGATGCACAAGCAACTCGGCGGCGCGGTGCCCAACATCGTCCATGTGATGATGCCTTATGCCTATGAACTCGCGCTGCCCGGCGAGAGCGACCACGATTTCGGCATCCGCGCTGCCAAGGCGGTCGAAGACGCGATCCTCGAAGCCGGCGCTGACAAGGTGGCGGCTTTCATCGGCGAGCCGGTGATGGGCGCCGGCGGCGTCAAGATCCCGCCGATGAGCTACTGGCCGGAAGTGGAGCGCATCTGCCGCAAATACGACGTGCTGCTCATGCTGGACGAGGTGATCACCGGCTATGGCCGCACCGGCGAATGGTTCGCGGCGCAGACCTTCGGGGTCGAGCCCGACACCATTACCACGGCCAAGGCGCTGACCTCGGGCTATCAGCCGCTGTCGGCGCTGCTGGTCGGCGATCGTGTCGCGAGCACGCTGGTCGAGAAGGGCGGCGAGTTCTATCACGGCTACACTTATTCCGGTCATCCGGTGGCCTGCGCGGTGGCGTTGAAGAACCTCGAGATCATCGAGAAGGAAGGGCTGGTCGAACGGGTCAAGAACGACACCGGTCCCTATTTCGCGCAGGCGCTTCAGGAGCGCATCGCCGGGCACAGGCTGGTCGGCGAGGTGCGTTCAATCGGTCTGATGGGCGCGATCGAGATCGTCAAGGACAAGGCGACCAAGGAACGCTATCTGCCGTCGGGAAGCGCGGCGGTGGTGGTGCGCGACCACGCGATCGCGAACGGCATGATGATGCGGGCCACCGGCGACACGATGATCCTGTCGCCGCCGCTGATCTGGACGCGCGACACGATCGACATGGCCTGCGAGCGCATCGCCAAGGCGCTTGACCTGGCGGACGCGGATCTGCGCAAGCGCTGAAGCACGGTCGGGCGTCCGGTGTTCGGGCGCCCGACCGCCACGATCCGAGCCCGCTACAGGGAACAATGCAGGGGCTTGCGCGTAATAGACCGGGCCTGAGAGCTGGCCGGGGACTCACGCGATGAAGAAAACCCGCAAGACCCGTGGTGCACGGAAAGCCGCCCTGATCGGCGGCGACCTGATGCTGGCCCCGATGGTGGTGATGATGCGCATGCCCCTGCTTGTGGCGGAGGCGCAAAGCGACCGTAAACTCGGCAGGGAAACCGTGCGAGCCTTCACTGAAAAGACCACTGCCGTAGCCCAAGGCGCCATCGCAGCACAGGTTTCGCTTCTGCAATCGGCCGCCCGATTCTGGCCGGAAGTGCTGTCGGGACGCATTCCATCCCTGGTCAACGGCGAGGCCACGCGAAAATCCTTGGATGCAGCCCTCAAGCCCGCCGGCCGTACCGTACGGGCGAATTTCCGTCGTTTGTCCGGCAGGAGTTGATCTCGGCCTGGACCATTTTCACTGTTGTTGGATTGCCCTGGTAAACGCAAAAACCGCGCTCCAAGGGAACGCGGCTCTGCCAGATACGCATGGCGTTTCGCTACAAGATACTTGCGAAACTTACGGGCTCCGGTACGCGAGACCTGATCCGGAGCGCCGGGCGGTTGCGATGTCCGCCTCGCAGTCCGTTTTAAAGGCACATCGTTACCGGTGCGTTAGCGAGACCTTAAGCAAATCTAAATTTGCCGGCTTTCTGTCGAAAAAATCCGCTAATAACCGTTCGAAAGCAGCCGTTTAGCCTTTGTCGCCGCGCAGGAAATTTATGATGCCGGAAAAATCGACGCCGGCATGGCCCTGCGCGTTGAACAAGGCATAAAGCTGCGTGGCTTCGGCGCCGAGCGGGGTCACGGCGCCCGCGCTCTGTGCGGCTTCCTGCGACAATTTCAGGTCTTTCAGCATGAGCGCGGCGGCAAAGCCGGGCTTGTAGTCGCGGTTGGCCGGCGAGGCCGGAACGGGGCCGGGGACCGGGCAGTAGGTGGTGAGCGACCAGCATTGGCCCGAGGAGGTGGAGGCGACGTCATACAGCGCCTGATGCGACAGGCCGAGCTTTTCGGCCAGCACGAAGGCTTCGGCGACGCCGATCATCGAGATGCCGAGGATCATATTGTTGCAGATCTTGGCGGCCTGGCCGGCGCCGTCACCGCCACAATGAACGATGCGCCCGGCCATCGGCTTCAGGATCGGTTCAGCGGCGGCGAAGGCTTCGTCCGAGCCGCCGGCCATGAAGGTCAGCGTGCCGGCCGTCGCGCCACCCGTGCCGCCGGAGACCGGCGCATCGATCGAGGGCAGGCCATGCTTGGCGGCAATCGCATGCGCCTTGCGCGCCGATTCGACGTCAATGGTCGAGGAATCTATGAACAGCGCGCCTTTCTTTGCCTTGGGCGCGATGTCTTCGTAAACCGACAGCACATGTTTACCGGCCGGTAGCATGGTGATGACGACATCGGCGTCCTTCACTGCGGCGACGGCATTGGCCATTACTGTAACGCCATGTTCCTTTGCGACGGTAAGGTTGTCCGGAACGAGGTCGAAGCCAAGAACTGTATGCCCCGCTTTTACGAGGTTGGCGGCCATCGGATTACCCATGTTGCCGAGGCCGATGAAGGCGATGGTTGCCATCGTTTTCTCCCGATTTTTGTCGCCGTCAGCGGCCAATCAACGCCCGCGCAATGATGACTCGCATGATCTCGTTGGTGCCTTCGAGGATCTGATGAACGCGCAGGTCGCGCACCAGCTTCTCGATGCCGTAGTCGTGCAGATAGCCGTAGCCGCCATGCAGCTGCAGCGCCTGGTTGGCGACATCGAAGCCGACATCGCTGACGAAGCGCTTGGCCATCGCCGACCATTTGCCGGCATCGGGCGCCTTGCGGTCGAGCTTCGAGGCGGCGGCATAAAGGAAAATGCGCGCCGCCTGCAGTTCCGTCTCCATGTCGGCCAGCCTGAACTGCAGCGCCTGGAACTGGTTGATCCTGGAGCCGAAGGCCTTGCGCTCGGCCGTATAGGCGAGCGCCTTGTCGAGCGCCGATTGCGCGCCGCCGAGCGAGCAGGCCGCAATGTTCAGCCGGCCGCCGTCGAGCCCGGCCATGGCGATGCCGAAGCCGGCGCCTTCCGCAGCGAGCAGGTTTTCGGCGGGCACCTTGCAATCCTCGAAGATGACCTGGCGGGTCGACTGCATGTGCCAGCCCATCTTGTGCTCGTTGGCGCCGAAGGAAAGGCCGGGCGCGTCCTTGGGCACGACGAAGGTTGAAATTCCCTTCGGGCCATCGCCGCCTGTACGCGCCATCACGACATAGAGGTCGCTGTCGCCGGCGCCGGAAATGAATTGCTTGGCGCCGTTGAGCACATAGTCGCCGCCGCTCTTTACGGCGCGCGTCTTCAGCGCGGCGGCGTCCGAGCCGGAGCCCGGCTCGGTCAGGCAATAGCTCGCCAGCCACTCCATCGACGTCAGTTTCGGAAGGAAGCGCTGACGCTGCTCGTCCGAGCCGAAGCGGTCGATCATCGAGGCCGCCATGTTGTGAATGGAAATGAAGGAGGAAAACGCCGGATCGGCGTGGGCAAGCGCCTCGAAGATCAGCACGGCGTCCAGCCGGCCAAGCGCCGACCCGCCGACATCGTCTCGCACATAGATGCCGCCCAGGCCGAGCGGTCCGGTCTCGCGGATCACGTCGGCGGGGAAATGCTTCGCCTTGTCCCAGTCCAGCGCATTGGGCGCGACGCGGTCCGCCGCGAAGGCCTGGGCCATCTCCTGGATGGCGCGCTGTTGCTCATTGAGTTCGAACTGGCCAGCGCCCGCATCGACTGCAGCGTCCATGGCGTGCTCCCTGTCGCTTCAGGCCTTCTGGCCTGTCGTTTTTGGCTTTGCGCGCCGTCCAATCTAGACCAATGATGCCGCCGCGCAACCCGGACCGCTGAGAACCGGCTGTGCATGGAATGACTAACGGAGCTCTTGCGTGCCGACAATTTTCGATGATTTGCTCGAGCGATTCCAAGCCTATCTCGGCGGCGTCGACAGCGATCTCGTCGCCGACGAAGTCGCGCGCATCGGCTGGGATATGTCGGCTCGTGCGCTCGAATCGCGCGTGCTTGGCTGCCTCCGCTATCTCGATCGCATCGCCGCGCTTGCACCGGCCGATGCCAAACCTCTGGCGCGTTTCCTTGCCGATCATCGGGACGAGCTGCGCTGGGGGCAGACCTATAGCGCCGCCGATTTCGGGCAGGGTTTCATCGACAATTACGGCTGGCTGGAGGTGTTTGGCACGCGCGGGCATTTCGTCAACGACGCGGTCGCGGGCGGTCTGCTGATCCTCGGGCCGGACATCGTCTATCCCGACCATCACCATATCGCAGAGGAGATCTACATCCCCCTGACCGGAGGCACCGAGTGGCGGATGGGCGAAGGGGACTTTCATGTTCGCGGCCCTGGCGAGGTGATCCACCACGCGTCGAATGTCAGCCATGCCATGCGCACCGGCCGGGAACCGCTGATGGCGCTCTATCTCTGGCGCGGCGGACCGCTGGCGCAGAAATCGATCATCGGCCGATGATCGACTTGAGAGGCAAGGGTTGATGGCAAAAGCAATCATGCTGCAGGGCACGGGATCCGACGTCGGCAAGACCGTGCTGGTGGCGGGGCTTTGCCGCGCCGCGAAGAATCGCGGCCTGAAGGTCAGGCCGTTCAAGCCGCAGAACATGTCGAACAATGCCGCCGTCGCCGACATTCCCGGCGAGACCGGCGAGGGCGAGATCGGCCGCGGGCAATGGCTGCAGGCGTTGGCCTGCGGGGTGAGGCCGACCGTGCATATGAACCCCGTGCTGCTCAAGCCGCAGAGCGATATCGGCTCGCAAGTGGTGGTGCAGGGCAAGGTCTTTGGTGAGGCACGGGCGCGCGACTACCAGGCAATGAAAGCCGCGCTGATGGACGCGGTGCTGGATTCCTGGACCAAAGTCGGCGACGGGGCTGATCTGGTCATCGTCGAGGGCGCCGGCTCGCCGGCCGAGATCAATCTCAGGAGCCGCGACATTGCCAATATGGGCTTCGCGACGCGCGCCAATGTGCCGGTGGTCCTGGTCGGCGACATCGATCGCGGCGGCGTCATTGCCTCGGTCGCCGGCACACATCTCATCCTGCCGGAAGGGGACCGGCGCATGATCGCGGGCTACCTCATCAACAAGTTCCGTGGCGATGTCTCGCTGTTCGATGACGGCATCAAGGCGATCGAGAAATTCACCGGCTGGCGCTGCTTCGGCGTCGTGCCGTGGCTGAAGGCGGCCGGGCGGCTGCCGTCCGAGGATTCCGTGGTGCTCGAGCGCCTCGCTTCTGGCGAGAAACGGGCACTGAAGGTGGCGGTGCCGATGCTGGCGCGCATCGCCAATTTCGACGATCTCGACCCGCTGAAGGCCGAGCCGCAGGTCGAGGTGGTGTTCGTGCCGCCGGGCAAGAGGCTGCCGGAAGATGCAGGGCTCGTCGTCATCCCCGGCTCCAAATCGACGATCGGCGATCTCATCAAATTCCGCGAGAACGGCTGGGATCGCGATCTTCTCGCTCACCGCAAGCGCGGCGGCCATGTCGTCGGCATCTGCGGCGGCTACCAGATGCTCGGCCGCATGGTGCGCGATCCCGACGGCATCGAAGGCAGCGTGAGAGAGGCCGAGGGGCTCGGCCTGCTCGACATCGAAACGGTGATGGAACCGGAAAAGACCGTGCGCAATTCGAGCGCGCGGTCGGTGCAGTTCGGCCTACCGCTCCAAGGCTATGAGATCCATCTCGGCCGCACCACCGGCCCGGACACGGCGCGGCCGTCGACGATCCTCAACGGCGCCGAGGACGGGGCGGTCTCCGTCGACGGCAAGGTGATCGGCACCTATCTGCACGGGCTGTTTTCCGCTGACGCTTTTCGCGCCGCCTATCTGGGGAGCCTTGGCGTCAAAGGCGGCGGCATCGACTATCGCGCCGACGTCGAGAAGGCGCTGGACGAGGTTGCGGCCGAGCTGGAGCGGCATCTCGACTGCGACGCGATTTTCGGGCTGGCAAGATAGGCCGGTTTCACCGCACGGAAGCTGGCCCGGGTAGCTGAGGGATCGCTTACCTGGCGACTAGCTGAGTCGCCTATGCGGTCGTCATTCTATGGCGGAGCAAGGAGCGAAGCGACGCGCGCAGACCATAGAATCCATTCCGTTACCTGAAGGCGTTGCAGCCGTGCAGAATTCTGCTCCGTTGCGCCCTTCGATCGAGGTCACGGCATGGATCCTCGGGTCTGCGCGCGTCGCTTCGCTCCTTGCTTCGCCCGTGGACGAAGTTCAGGCGCTGTCGCCAATCTCGAACGCTGGCGATGACAGAGCTACGCCTTCTCACCCGTCTTCGGCCAATAGGTCCCAAACGACCAGACATTGCCTTCGGGGTCGAGGCAGATGAACTCGCGGCTGCCATAGTCGCGGTCGACCAGTTCCTGGGTGATTTTCGCGCCGGCTCTCTTGGCGCGCGCATAGGCGGCATCGGCGTCATTGACGGCGATGTAGATCGACTTGCCGCCGCCACCGCCTGGATCGCCGACCATCTTGCCGTAGTCGTCGTCGCGGGCCGTGCCCAGCATGATCATCGAGGAGCCGAAGGTCAGCTCGGCGTGGTGGACGATGTCGCCTTCGCCATAGCGGGCGCGGACCTCGAAGCCAAAAGCCTCGCAGAGCCAATCGATCATTTTGGCGGCGTTTCTGTAGCGCAGGGCAGGGTAGATGCGGGGTGCTTCGGTTGTCGTGGGCATGGCGATCTCCTCGTTCGCGTCGATGTACTCAGTCTCGACTACGGGCGGCCCCTGCGTCTTGAAGAAATGTTACCTCGGCTGAGCGCTATATCAGCGCCGCGAGCCGGATCGGCGTCTCGCCGGCAAGCTGACGGAATTCACGCACCAGATGCGCCTGGTCGGCATAGCCGCAATCAGCGGCGATGCCGGCCCAGTCATCGTCTTGCCGCTTCGACAGAGACAGCGCGCGGTTGAAGCGCACGATGCGCGACAAGGTCTTCGGTCCGATGCCGATCGCGTCGGTGAATTTGGCCGCAAGGTGCTTGCGGCTCCAGCCGATTTCGCCGGCCAACGCCGCAATACGGGTGCGGCCGCCCGACGCGACGACCGTCCGGTAGGCCCAGGCGATTTCGGGCGACAGCGCATTGGCTTCCGCAAGGCGGGCAGCAATAAATCCTTCGGCGATGTCGAAGCGTTTGTGCCAGTCCGACGCCTCGCCGAGCCGTTCGCGCAACGCGATGCCGTCAAAGCCCAGCGCATCGTCCAAACCGATCATTCGATCGCGCAGCTCGCTCATCGGCAGGTTGAAGAATTGCCTGGCTCCGAGCGGGGTAAAGTTGACTTGAACGCAGCAGGCGCCGCCGAAGGATTCGATCATCACCGGCCCGGCATAGAGGCCGGCGGCGAAGCTGGCGTAGCGGTCATTGTCGCTTGGGCTGTGGCCGAGCCCGATGGCGAAGGCTTCGGCGAAGCTGATCACCAGCGGCACGGTGAGCGAGGCATATTCGACGATGCGGAAATGGCCGGGCAATAATTCGCGGTAGCCGCAGATGTCGGTGACGATGCCGGCGAGCGAGGCGGCGGGCTTGCGCCGAACCATCTCAAAATGGAGGGTGGGCGAGCGATTATCCTGCCGATGGGGTTCTGTCTCGTCGGACATGGCACGAGCCTATCAGACTGAGTCCCCAAATCAAAAGCGCCCGGCAGGGCCGGGCGCTCCGAGTTGCCTGAGATCTGCGAATTTCAAGCGCCGCGCATCAAACAGCCGGCGGCGAGCACGATATAGGCGATGAGCATGATCCAAACGGACGCAAGCGGAATGAATGCAAGCAGGCCAAGAGCGGCGAGAAGGCCGATGACAGCGATGACCAACGAAATAATGAACACAAGCTGGGTGGGTGCACTGAGATTCATGTCTGGTCCCTCCAACATGATTCGCAATGCTGGAATTGTACCAGCAGCCGCCTCACACACCAATGAGCTGGCGCAGCGGATTGGCGGGGTCGGCTAACAGCTTGATCGCCAGCGCCAGGCAGACGATTACCAGCAGCGGCTTGATCAGCCTGGCGCCGATGCGGATGGCCAGGCTCGCGCCGACCCGGGCGCCGATGAATTGCGCCGCGCCCATCATCAGGCCGATCTTCCAGTCGATGACGCCGACGGCGGCGAAGACGACGAAGCCGCCGATGTTGGAGGCGAAATTGAGCAGCTTGGTGTGCGCTGTCGCCTTGAGCACGCCGTAGCCGGCGAGCGTGACGAAGGCGAGCATGTAGAAGGAGCCGGCGCCGGGCCCGAAGACGCCATCATAGAAGCCTACCAGCGGCGGGATGATCAGCCCGAACAGGAAGGGCGACAGCCGTTCGGCGCGGTCGACATCGTCCATATTCGGTTTCAGCGCGAAATAGAGCGCGATGGCGATCAGGAGCAGCGGCAGGATGGCGCGCAGGAAATCACCGGGGACAACGGTCGCCAAAAGCGCGCCAACCGCGCCGCCGAGAAGCGCCAGCAGCGCCGACGGCAGTTGGCGGCGCAGGTCGACCTGACCGTTGGCGGCATAGTGGATGGTGGCCGAGCCGGAACCGAACATGCCCTGCAATTTGTTGGTGCCGAGGGCCGCGACGGGCGAGAAGCCGGCGAGCAGCAGCGCCGGGATCGTGATCAGCCCGCCGCCGCCGGCGATCGAGTCCACGAAGCCGGCGGCAAAAGCCGCGCCGACGAGGATAAGGGCATTCTGCAGGGTAAGGTCGATCATCGAGGAGAGGGCGCAAAGGAAGGAAACGGCAGCTTCCATCACGCTCGCCCCGTTTGCGCAAGAGCGATTCCGAGCTAACAATCTTGACGGAATCGCAAAGGGGAGCTCGGTGGCAATGGCGCTGCTCGACCAGATACGTTCGATCTTCGACGGTGACCCGGGCGTGCGCAAGGTGGCGGACGATCCGGTGCTGTCGGCGGAACTCTTGATGCTGTTCCGCATGATCCTGGCCGACGGCTCGGTCTCGGAGAGCGAGATGGTCGTCTTCCGGCGCATCTGCAAGGAAGCCTTCGGCATTCCGGAAAGCAGCATCGACGCCGTCATCGAATATCTCAACGATTTTGGCTACGAAACCAACGGCTCGCAGGCGATCGCGCTGTTCCGCGATCTCGATGTCGAGCGCCGGAAGCTGCTCGCGCGCCATATGGCCGACATCGCCAAGGCCGACGCCAGGCTGGCGGAGAGCGAGGTGAAGCTGCTGCGCCGCACACTCGACCTGCTCGACATCAGCCCGGTCGATCTGGTGAAGCCGGAGAGCTGATCTAGCCCTGTTCCTGCATCTTGCGTGCGATCGCGCGGTGCAGGTCGGGCGCCGCCGCGACCAGCGCTTGCGCCGCTTCCGAGCGCGGGTGGTCGAGCACATCGGCGGCGCGGCCGCGCTCGACGATCTTGCCTTCATGCATCACCAGCACCTCGTCCGCCATGGCGCGGGCGACGGTCAGGTCATGGGTGATGAACAGATAGGCGATGCCGAGCTTCTGGTTGAGCTCGGCGAAAAGGTCGAGGATCTGGGCGCGGATGGAGACGTCCAGCGCCGAGACCGGCTCGTCGGCCACCACCAGCTTCGGGCGGGTGATGATAGCGCGGGCGATCGACAGGCGCTGGCGCTGGCCGCCCGAGAATTCATGCGGATATTTGTCCATGTCGCGCGGGCCGAGCCCGACTTCATGCAACGCAAGCGCGACCATCTCGCGGCGCTCGGTCTTTGCCGGCTGCTTTTCCAGAAGGTGCAGCGGCTCGGCCACCAGTCTCTCCACCTTCTGGCGCGGGTCGAAGGAGCCGTAAGGATCCTGGAACACCACCTGCATGTCGCGCCGGGCCGGCTTCAGCGCCCGTTCCGGCTTGCCTGTGATGGGCTCGCCGCGAAAGCGGATCGTGCCCGCCGTCGGCTTGTCCAGTGCCAGGACCATGCGGGCAAGCGTGGACTTGCCGCAGCCCGAGCGGCCGACCAGCGCTACCGATTGCGCCGGTTCGATGGTTAGCGAGACGTCGTCGACGGCGCGGATTGGCTCTGCCGGCCGCAACAGCGATATGCGCCGCCCCTGATAGACCCGGCCGACGCCTTCGACCTCGAGCAAGGGTTTTGCCGACCCGGCAAGGTGCGGTTTCGGACGCGCCGGCACGTGCACGGAAGCCAGCGCCAGCTCGCGCGTGTAGGGATGCTGTTGCTCCGACAGCGTGCGCGCCGTGTCGCCGGATTCCGTAACTTCACCGCGGCGAAGGATGGTCAGGCGGTCGGCCATCTCGGTCACCACCGCGAGGTCGTGCGAGATGAGCAGCAGGCCCATTCGGTTCTCGCGGACCAGATCGCGCAACAGGTCGAGGATCTGCGCCTGCAGCACCACGTCGAGCGCCGTCGTCGGCTCGTCGGCGATTAGCAATTTCGGCTTCAGCGCGCAGGCGATGGCGATGACGACGCGCTGGCGCTGGCCGCCCGACAGTTCGTGCGGGTAGCGCGACAGCGGGAATTTGGCTTCAGGCAGCCCGACGCGATCCAGGATTTTTCGTGTGCGCTCTTCCGCCTCGGCGCGGCTCGCCTTGGTGTGCCAGCGAATGCCTTCGGCGACCTGCTCGCCGATGGTCTTGACCGGATTGAGCGCCGTCATCGGCTCCTGGAAGACCATGCCGATATCGTCGCCGCGTAAGGCGCACATCTGGTCCTCGGTGGCAGCGAGGATGTCGATGCCGTCGAAAGCGACGCGGCCATCGGCGCGCGCCAGATGCGGCAAAAGCCGCATGATCGTCAGCGCCGTCATCGATTTGCCGGAGCCGGATTCGCCGACCAGGCCGACGACCTCGCCGGGCGCGACGGCCAGGTCGATGTCTTTCAGGATCGGCGTGGCGCCGATCGCCAGCGACAGGTTCTCGATCTTGAGCAGGCTCATCGGCGCCGTCGCGATTTCGGGTCGAGGATGTCGGCCAGGCCGTCGCCGAGCAGGTTCAGCCCAAGCACGGTAATGACGATCGCCATGCCGGGGAAGATCGCCATCCAGGGCGCGGTCACCATGCGCGTCTGCGCGTCGAACAGCATGCGGCCCCAACTCGGCATCGGCGGCTGCGCGCCGAGGCCGACATAGGAAAGCCCGGCTTCGGCGAGGATGCCCAGCGCGAACTGGATGGTGCCCTGGACCAAGAGTAGCGTCGCGATGTTGGGCAGGATGTGCTCGACGGTGATCCGCGTCATGCCCTTGCCGGCGGCGCGTGCGGCGAGGATGAACTCGCGCGGCCAGATCGCCAGCGCGCCCGCGCGGGCGACGCGCGCGAAGACAGGTATGTTGAAGATGCCGATGGCAATGATGGCGTTGACGGCGCCCGGGCCGAAGATCGCGGTGATCATGACCGCCGAGAGCAGGGCAGGGAAGGCGAAGACCAGGTCGTTGACGCGCATCAGCGCCTCGTCGGCCAACCCGCCGCGCGCGGCGGCGAAGGCGCCGAGCGGCACGCCGATGCCCATGCCGATGCCGACCGCGACCAGCGCCACCGCGATCGAGTTGCGGGCGCCGACCATGACCATAGACAGGATGTCGCGGCCGAAATGATCGGTGCCGAACCAGTGTGCCCAGGAGGGCGCCTGCGTCTTTTCGGCGATCACGAGCTTGGTGACGTCGTAGGGCGTCCAGACGAAGGAGAGGAGCGCGACGGCCACGATCAGCAGGGTGATGACGAGCCCGATCAGAAAGGAGCGGTTGCCCAAGGCCTTGGCCAGTACGCCGGCGATGGTCTCCTCGGGAAGGTCGACGCGCATGGTCATTGCCGGCCCCTGAGGCGCGGGTCGACGACGGCGTAGGAGAAATCGACGAGGAGGTTGATCAGGATCACGGCGGCGACCAAAAGCATGACGATGCTCTCGACCACGATCAGGTCGCGCTGGGTGATGGCCTGGAAGATCAGCCGGCCGAGACCAGGCAGATAGAAGACATTCTCGATGATGATGGTGCCGGCAAGCAGGAAGGCGAATTGCAGGCCGAGGATGGTGAGCACCGGGATCATGGCGTTGCGCAGCGCGTGGCGCCACAGCACGGCGCGATAGGGCAGGCCCTTGGCGCGGGCGGTGCGGATATAGTCCTCGTTCAGAACTTCGATCAGTGCCGAGCGGGCGACGCGCGCCAGGATCGCCGCCTGCGGCAGCGCAAGAGCGATGGCCGGCAGGATCAGGGATTTCAGCGCCGGCCAGATACCGGCGCCCCAGCCCGGAAAACCGCCGGCCGGCACCAGCCGGAGCCAGACAGCGAAGAGATAGATCAGTATCAGCGCGAACCAGAAATTCGGCACGGCGACGCCAAGCTGGGCGGCACCCATCGCCAGCGCATCGCCCGCGCGGCCCTGGCGGCTGGCCGAGAACACGCCGACCGGAATGGCGATGATGGTCGAGAGCGCCAGGGCGATCAGCGCCAGCGGCAGGGAGACGGCGATGCGTTCCCGCACCAGGTCGATGACAGGCACCGAATAGGTGTATGAGCGGCCGAAATCGAGGCTGAGCAAGCCGCCCGCCCAGTGCAGGTAACGCAGCGCCAGCGGCGCGTTCAGCCCCATCTGGTCGCGCAGCATCTCGACCTGGTCGGCGCTGGCATTGAGGCCCAGCATCAGGCGCGCCGGGTCGCCGGGCAGGATCTCCATGACCGCGAACACCACCATCGAGGCCAGCACCAGTGTGAGGGCCGCGATGATGAGGCGTTTCAGGAGATAGGCGGTCATGAGAGGCGATCGGGCGATCGCGCCGGCCTCAATCCGTCCACTTCACCTTGGTGAGATCGTCCGCCTCGATCGGCCAGTTCGTCCACATGCCCTGCAGCTTGGCGTCCCAGACGCCGATCTTCGGCAGCTCGAACAGGTAGACGGCGGGCACGTCGTGCGCGAGAATCTTCTGCGCCTCGCCCAGCAGCTCCAGCCTCTTGTCCTTGTCGACCGTGGTGCCGAGCTCCTTGATGATATCGTTGAACTTCGGGTTGTCGTACTGGAAATAGTAGCCGGGCCGCGAATAGATATCGATGTCGTTCGGCTCGACATGGGAAACGATCGTCAGGTCGTAGTCCTTGTTGGTGAAGACCTGGCTCAGCCACTCCGCCCATTCAACCGGGATGATCTGCAGATTGACACCGATCTCCTTCAACTGGGACTGAATCACCTGGCCGCCGTCGCGTGCGTAGGGCACGGGCGGCAGCTTGATCGTGGCCGAGAAGCCGTTCTCCAGCCCCGCTTCCTTCAGATACGCCTTGGCCTTGGCGATATCGTGCGGATAGACGCCGGTGAGATCGACATAGCCCGCGTCGCCCGGCGAGAAATGAGACCCGATCGGCTTTCCAAGACCGTTCGAGGCGGCTGCGATGACGGCACTGCGATCGATCGCCGAGGCGAGCGCCTGCCGCACCGCGAGCTTGTCGAAGGGCGGCTTCTTGTTGTTGATCGACAGGATCGTCTCGCCCTCGGTCGAGCCGATCACGACGCTGAAGCGCGGATCGGACTGGACCTGCGCGAGCGCGTCCTGCGCGGGCATGTTGGCGAAAGCCTGGATGTCGCCCGAGAGCAAGGCGGGGACAGCTGCGGCCGCGTCGGGCACGATGCGGAATGTCGCCTTGTCGAGCGCGGCGGGCGTGCCCCAGTAGTCCGGGTTCTTGACGAGCGTGATCTCGGAGCCCTTGGCCCAGTGATCGAGCTTGAACGGACCGGTGCCGATCGGCTTGTCCTTGTTGCCGTCGGCCGATGCCTTCGCCACGATTACCGCCGCAACCTGTCCCATGTCATAGAGGAAATCGCCCTGCGGTCCGTCAAGCGTGACCTTCACAGTCGCCGGATCAACCGCCGCGACATCGGTGATGTGCGCAAAGAGCTGCTTTTGCGGATTGAGCGAATCCTTGGCGCGCGCCCGGTCCAGCGAGAACTTCACGTCGTCGGCGCTGAAGGCCGAGCCATCGTGGAACTTCACGCCGGAATGCAGCTTGAACGTGTAGACCTTGCCGTCGTCGGAGACGGCCCAGCTCTCGGCGAGAGCGGGTTGGACCTGGCCATTGTCGTCGATGCGCGTCAGCCCTTCGAAGACGTTGGCATAGGTGACCTCGCCGATGGCCGCGGCCGCGCCGGCGGTCGGATCGAGATGCGGCGGCTCGAGCACGATGCCGAGTGTGAGGTCGGTGCGTGCGGCAAAGGCCGACGTGGCGGCGGCAAGCGACAGGGTAGCCGCGGCCAGGATGGTCTTCCACAGTTTCATCGCTGAACTCCCATTGCTCAAACGTGCTCAAGCTGGCGGATAGAAGCGTGATTTCGCGCGCGAGTAAATTGCGTTTCGTGCTGCCCTGCGGCGCCAGGCGGAATGTTTTTACCTGTCATTCGGTCGTGCCGCGCAAGAGCACGTTGAGGCCGATCGCCATCACCTTGGCCGATTCCACCATGTCGGCGATGCCGACCCATTCGTCCGGCCGGTGGGCGAGGTCGAGAATGCCCGGGCCGTAGGCGATGCAGTCGTAAAGGTGGCCGAGGCGCGCGACGTGCTTCTGGTCGTAGGTGCCGGGCGAAATCACGTAGTCCGGCTCGCGGTCGAATACTTCCATGATGCCCTTGGCGACAGCCTTCACCACCGGCGCGTCGCGCTCGGTCATCAGCGGCAGCACCTCCATCAGATCGCGGATCTCGTAGTCGAATCTCTTGCGCTCGCGCTTCAGCCGTTCGAGGATGCCGGTGACTTCGCCCTTCACGGTGGCGATGTCCTCTTCCAGCAGGAAGCGCCGGTCAATGGTGAGCCGGCAGGAATCCGGCACGTTGGGCGAGGGGAGACCCGGCCGGAAATCCTCGGTTTGGCCGCCATGGATGGAATTGATGTTCATGGTCGAGCGCCTTGCGCCTTCCGGCACCACCGGCATGCGCGTCATCTTGCGGTCGAGCGCCGGGAACAACTCGTCCTCGAAGGCCTGCAGGACGGCGCCCATATGGCGCACCGCATTGTCGCCGAGGAACGGCATCGAGCCATGCGCGATCTCGCCCTTGGTCTCGATCTCGGCCCACCAGACGCCGCGATGGCCAAGACAGATGCGATCCTTGTTGAGCGGCTCGGGGATGATGACGTGGTCTACCCTCGGCTTGGAGAAATAGCCGAGCCTGGCGAGATGGGCGACGCCGCCGAAACCGCCCGATTCCTCGTCCGCCGTGCCCGATATCTCGATGGCGCCGGGAAAGTCGGGATAGGTGGCCATGAAAGCCTCGACGGCGATCACCGAAGCCGCCAGACCGCCCTTCATGTCGCAGGCACCGCGGCCATAGACCCTGCCGTCCTTCACCACGCCGGCAAAGGGATCGACGGTCCAGCCGTCGCCGGCCTCGACCACGTCGATATGCGAATTGAAATGCACGCAGGGGCCGGGCGAGCGGCCGTCGAAGCGGGCGACGACGTTGACGCGCGGATAACGGTCGCTGTCGCCGGGCGCGCCCTCGGCACGGATGAATTCCGTTTCGAAGCCGCGTTTCCTCAGGCGCGCGCCAAGGAACTCGGCGCATGGCCGGTAGGCTTCGCCCGGCGGATTGACGGTCGGGAAGCGGATCAGGTCCGCGGTCAGCGCAACGAGGTCGTCGGTCCGATCGTCGACCGCCTTGAGGAGTCGTTCATTCATCCGGTGGATTGAAGAAGGAACCCGGCACTTTTGCAAGCAACCAGTCGCTCATTGCCAGACGACGATCCGGGCATGGCCCAACGCTCCGCCTAAACCCCAGAGGGTGCGTGTCGCGGCGGCAACTATGCCGGGAAAATCGTTCAAATTCACCGCATCGGATTGGCGGATTCGTCAAGGAGTGTGTGGTACTTAACGCACCTGCCGGAAAAAAGATGGAAAACCGCGTGGATGGCAGGGGGCAATCAAGGGGTTTGATCGCATGAAAAAGTTCGTTCTCATGGCAACCGTGCTGGCAACCGCGTTGTTTGGTATGTCCGTCGCAAGCCGGGCGGCCACGCTGGTCGCCAATATCGACGTCTCTTCGCAAACCATGACCGTCAGCAAATACGGCCAGGTGCTCTATCGCTGGAGCGTATCGACGGCGCGCCCCGGCTATTTCACGCCGCGCGGAAGCTACCGGCCGCAATGGACTGCGCGGATGTGGTATTCGCGCAAATATGACAACTCGCCGATGCCCTATTCGGTGTTCTTCCATGGCGGCTACGCCATTCATGGCACCGGGGCGGTGAGACATCTCGGACGTCCGGCCTCGCATGGCTGCGTGCGCCTGCATCCGGCCAACGCCGCGACCTTCTATACGATGGTCAAGCAAGCCGGCTTCGGCAACACGCGGATCGTCGTCACCAACTGAAAGCCGATTACTGGCCGGCTGCCGCCTTCGCCTTTGCGCGCTTGCGGCGGCGGCCGCTGATTTCCCAGCGCTTGTGGAACCACATCCACTGTCCGGGATCCTCGCGCACCCAGCGTTCGACCACGTCGGTGAGAAGCTGGGTGGCGGCATCGACGTCGACGCTGCCGTCACTGGTGCGCGGCAAGGCCAGCTTGTCCTCGATTTCCAGGCGGAAGCGGTTGCCCGGCAGCCTGACGCAGCGGGCGGGGTAGACGTCGCAGTCATAGTGGCGGGCGAGCATGCCCAACATCGGATTGGTCTGGCATGGCCGACCGAAGAAGGTCGTCTCCACGCCGCCCGAGAATTTCTGATCGACCAGCACGCCGATATTGCCGCCCTTTTCCAGTATGGCGGCAAGGGCGAAAGACGCTCCGGCGGCGGAGGGCAGCAGGGCGCCCATCGAAGAGCGGCGCGTCGAGTGAATGTAGTCGGCGAGATAAGGATTGTTCGGCGGGCGGAACAGCGCCGTGATGTTCATGCCGAATGTGGCGGCCGCCACCGGCAGCAGCTCGAAATTGCCGAGATGGCCGGTGAACAGGATGTGCGGCTTCCGCTCGCCGGCGATCTCGACGAAATGCTCGATGCCGCGAACCTCGACCCGCCCCGGCTTCGCAGCGTCCGGATCGAAGTCGAACAGCGCGTCGAGGAAGATGTATTCGGCCGCGAGGCGGGCCATGTTGCCCCACATGTCGCGCGCGATGGCCTCGATCTCGGCGTCGCTCTTCTGCGGATAGGCAAGGCGCAGATTGTTGACCGCCACGCGGTGGCGCCCGACCAGCGGACCGACCCGGCGGGCGGCGCGGTCGGCGAAGTTGAGCGCGCTGTCGGGCGGCAACAGGCGCAACAGCGAGAGCAACACGATGGCGAGCTTGGCGACCAGCCAGTGCTCCATCTGGCGCAGCCGCCGGCCGTAGCGGAACATGAAGTCCCGACGGGCTTTCCTGAGCGCGTTGCCGACCATCCGCCTTTCCTGGAACTGCTCTAGGAAACGCGCAGGATGATCTTGCCGAAGACGTCGCGGCCTTCCATGCGCTTCAGCGCGGCATCGATGTCGTCGAAACCCACCTCGGTATCGATGACGGGGGAGACAAGACCGGCGGCCATCTTCTGCATGGCGTTGGCCATGTTCTCCATGCGGCAGCCGAAGGAGCCGAGCAGCTTCAGCTGCTGCTGGAAGAGCTGCATGAGATTGACCTGCGTCGAAACGCCGGAGGTCGAGCCGCAGGTGACGAGACGTCCGCCGCGTTTCAAGGACAGCATCGAGCCGGCGAATGTGTCGGCGCCGACATGCTCGAAGACGACGTCGACGCCTTTCTTCTTCGTCAGCTTGCGCACGACGCCTTCGAAACGGTCCTCGCGGTAGTTGATGACGTGGTCGGCGCCAAGCGCCTTGGCCTTGTCGATCTTGTCGTTCGAGCCGACCGTGGTGATGACCGTGCAGCCCATCCTCTTGGCCAACTGGATGGCGGCGGTGCCGATGCCGGAACCGCCGGCATGGACGAGAATGGTTTCGCCGGGTTCCAGTTTGGCATTGTCGAACAGCATGTGCTCGACCGTGCCGAAGGTGACGGGCGCGACCGCCGCGCCGATTTCGGTGACGCCAGGCGGAGCGGGCACAAGGAGGCGCGCCGGCAGGTTGATCTTTTCTTGCGCGAAGCCGTCGAGATGGAAGCCGTGCACGCCAGAGACGTGCTCGCAGAGATTGTCGCGGCCTTCGCGGCAGGCGCGGCAGAGCCCACAGGTGCGTGCGCCATAGATCGAGACCAACTGTCCGGGCAAGAGGTTGGAGACGCCCGGTCCGACCGCCCCGACCTCGCCGGCGGCTTCAGCGCCGACGACCAGCGGCAGCTTGCGCTTGGCGAAGGCCATGCCGCGCCAGCCCCAGACATCGATATGGTTGAGCGCCACCGCTTTGATGCGGAGCGTCACCTCGCCCTGCGAAGGCGGCGGGGGAGGCGGCAGGTCCACCGTTTCGAGACGGCGGTCCTCGATAAGTTGCAATGCGCGCATTGGGCCTGTCAGTTCGGTTCTAAAGCGCAATGCGCTTTAGGTTCTTTGTTATGCACGTCCTTGTCGCAAAACCGATTTCCACTTTTGCGCGACATGCATGGGCGGAAAAACGTCCGCTTAGACCGGTTCCCGCGCCATGACAAGGCAGGTGTTCTGGCCGCCGAAGCCGAACGAGTTCGACAAGACCGTGCCGACCTCGGCGTTGCGCTTCTTGTTCGGCACCACGTCGAGGACAATCGCCGGATCGGGATTGTCGTAATTGATGGTCGGCGGGATGACGCTTTCGCGCATGGTCATCAACGAGAAGGCGGCCTCGACCGCGCCGGCGGCAGACAGCGTGTGGCCGATCATCGACTTGTTCGAGGAGATCGGCATCGAGCCGATGCGCTCGCCGAAGACTGTGGACAGCGACAAATGCTCCATCTTGTCGTTTTCGGGCGTCGAGGTGCCATGCGCGTTGACGTAGTCGATCTCGTCTTCGCCGAGGCCCGCATCGGCAAGGGCGGCGCGCACGGCCGCGATCGCCGGCGAGCCGTCAGGCTTGGAGCGGGTGCGGTGGAAGTCATCGGCGCGCTCGCCGCAGCCGCGCATGATGCCGAGGATGGTCGCGCCGCGGGCAAGGGCGGCCTCCAGCGATTCCAGCACCAACGCGCCGGAGCCTTCGGCCAGGACAAAACCGTCGCGGTCCTTGGAGAAGGGTTTTGATGCCTTCTCCGGGATATCGTTATGGGTGGAGAGCGCCGACAGCAGCGAGAAGCGGATCAGCGCCTCGGCGGTGGCCGAGCCGTCGGCGCCGATCGACAGCGCCTTGTCGCACTCGCCGCGCCGGATCGCTTCGACACCGAGCTGGATGGCGGTGGCACCGGAGGCACAGGCCGTCGACAGCGTGATCGGCAGCCCCCGCGTGCCAAAGCGGTCGGCCAGCCGGTCGGCGATCGAGCCGAACTGCGTGGTCTCGAAGATGTCGAGCTCTTTCAGCCCGCGCGCGACTCTCAGCAGCCTTTCGGCGCCTGTCTCCTCCTTGTCGGAGTTATACAGCGAGAAGCGGTCGGCCCAGTCGAGCTCGACCGGCGGCGAGGCCAGGAACAGCGGGCCGCCGAAAGCGCCGGAATCGAGGCCTGCTTCCGAGACGGCCTCCTGGGCCGCCGTCTCGGCCAGTTCGTAAGTGAGGTGGCTGGCGCCCTTCGAACTCGAGGGCAGGAAGTCGACCATGCCGGAAATGCGGGTGTTGAGGTGATCGACGGGAAAGCGGGTGATCGGATGGATGCCGGATTTGCCCGAGGTCAGCGCCTCCCAATTATCTGCCTTGCCGACGCCTAGCGATGTCACCACGCCGATGCCGGTCACAGCGACGATCGGCCTGCCCATGTGATCGCGAAGATTGGCCATGCTTACTTTTCTTTCTAGGCGGCTTTGATCAGCCCAAGGCCCTCGAATTGATGATAGCCAATGGCTGTTGCAAGGACAGCCGCGGGAGCACCGTCGAATTGCCGCTCTACTGTGGCGTCGAAGACAGGATAACCGGCCTTGCGGTCGACGGCGAGCGCCGCGAGCGCGACCGCGAAGGGGAACTGCGCTTCCTTCATATGGCCGGTCAGCGTCGAGAAGGCGCGCACGGCCAAAGCCGGATTGGCGTCGAGCACGGCTTTTTCGGCCGCGGTGGCGGCGTGGGCGCCGGAGGCAGCGGAGATCGTCAGCAGGTCGCCATCGGGAAGGTGGGCCTGCTTCAACAGCGCGGCAATCTCTGAATTCAACTCGCCTTGCCGGCGCCTTGCGCGGCCTGAGACGACACGGCCGAGTTCGGCGTAGATCTTGCGACCGCGGTTTTGCGCGTGCTCGCGCTGCTCAAGCACCAGGAAGGCGCCGCCCGAGCCCGTCACCACGCCGCCGCCTTCGGAGCCCTGGCGCTGCCAGACCGGCTTCCACGGTCCGCGATGCAGGTAACCGGCAAGCTCGTAGCCGAGCAGCATGTCGGAATGCTCGGTCTGGAAGGCGCCGCCGACCAGAACATGGGTCGACTGTCCCGAGCGGATGCGCGCGGCCGCCGTCTCGACAGCGGAGACGCCGGCGCCTTCCTCGCCCATGAAGGTGCGGGAAGAACCGGTGACCTTGTGGACGATCGAAATGTTGCCGGCGAGCAGGTTGGAAAGCTGGGCCAGGAACAAAGTCGGCCGCAGTTCCGTCGTCAGCTTCTCGTTGAGCAGCACGTCGCGATCGTTGCGGCTCTCGGAGGCGGCAAGGATCGCGGCGTCGACGGCTTCGTCGCGCTCGCCGCCGCCGGCCGCCACCACCATGTCCATGGTGGTGCAGAGCTCGTCATTGCCCTTGATGCCGGCATCGTCCAGCGCCAGGCCTGCCGCGTAGGTGCCGAGACGCTGCCATGTTTCCATCTGGCGCTGGTCGCCGCGCTTGGCGATCTGCAGGTTCCAGTCGATCTCGGGCAGGGGGTGGATGGTATAGGGCGCGAAGCGCGCCGCATCGAGCACCGGCTGGAAACCAGGCTGCGTCAGCTTCTGCCAGTGCGCGTCGGGGCCTTCTCCCAATGAGGAGACAAGGCCGATGCCGGTGATGACGACGTCGTGGGAACTCATGGGTGCCTGTTGCGGGGCGGCTGTTGTGGGTCAGCTGGCTTTTTGGTTTTGCGCATGATCCTTTCCGAAAATCGATGCCGATTTTCGGGGTCATGCGCCAGGCGCGTCAAGGCCGGGCCCCGCAGCCTCAAGCCGCCTTGGCCGCGACCAGCGCGTCGATCTTGGCGCACAGGTTCTTCATGACGAAGTAGTCGTCGGTCGAAGCCTTGCCGTCATTGACTTCCTGCGTCCACTTCTCGAGCGGCACCTTGATGCCGAATTCCTTGTCGATGGCGAAGACGATGTCGAGGAAATCGAGGCTGTCGATGCCGAGATCGTCGATGGTGTGGCTCTCGGGCGTGATGGTGTCGATATCGATCTCGCTGGTGTCGGCGATGATCTTGGCGACTTTCTCGAACGTGGTGGACAAGGGCTCTTCCTTCGGGTTGCGGGCGGAATCTGTCCGCATCTTCGTTTGGGCGCTGTCTAATCGGTTTTTCCCGGCAGGAAAAGGCCTGATGCGCCGGCGGCAGATGGGCAGGGGTTGGCAAACGCAAGAAGGGCCGCCGTTCGAACCGGCGGCCCTTCCCATTTCACGCTGCGCCATCTTTCCATTTCGATGCATGTCGTTGTCCCAGAACCGGAACCACTTTTGGGCGACATGCATCAGTCACGGAGCTTGACCAGATCGTTGAGCAGCCCGCCCGTCCCGTTGTGGACGGTGAGCCGCTCGACCTTGCCGGCGATGGCTTCGAGAGCCTCGAGCTCCTTCAGCCGCAGCATCACCGGGTTCTCGGCCATCACCTTGGCCGTGTTGAGCAGCGAACGCGTGGCGTTCGTCTCCTCGCGGCGGCGGATGACGTTGGCCTCGGCCTGCTTCTCGGCCGAAACCACCTGGTTGAGGATCTCGCGCATGTCGCCCGGCAGGATCACATCCTTGAGAGCGATATCGCTGACCTCGACGCCGATCGCGGCCATGTCGGCGCGCACCTTGGCCGCCGCGTCCTCGTCGACCGTCACCTTCTTGTCGAGGATCTGGTCGAGCGTGAGCGCGCCAAGCGTCTTGCGGAAGGCATACTGCAGGGCGCGGTAGAGGGCTTCGGAGAAGTCCTTCACCGTGCTCACCGCCGTCACCGGATCGACGACCCGGTATTCGGTGGCGATGTTGACGCGGATCGTCACGCGATCCTTGGTCAGCACTTCCTGCCCGGCGACATCGAGCGACTGGCGCTTGATGTCGACGACCTTCACCTGCACCATGCGTCCGACATTCCAGAAGGCATGCACGCCCGCGGCAAGCGTGCGGGTGTAGACGCCATCCACGAACAGCAACCCGACCTGACCGTCCACGACCGGATGCAGGAACACGTGTTCCGTCTTCCGGGCCTGGCCGATCCGGCGCATCAAGGCCGGATCGACAGCGAGATCGGCCGCCGTGTCGACGGACGTCACCTTCCAGGGGCCGGCATCCGTCCACAGCACGAGCTTGCGATCCGGGGTAAGCACGGCATGCAGGGCGCCGTCGCGCTCGACGACGGCGACGTCCGTACGCCCGGTGCGGACGACGGTGAAGTGACGCGCGGCCACGTCCGGGAGCTTGTCGAACAACGCCTTCTCGTAAGCCGAAACGAATTCCGGATTCTTCAGGTCGTGCCTGGAGATCTCCAGGTTTCCGCGCCGGTTGGCGAGCCAATGCTCGCCCGGCATCAGGATCGCCTGGATCTCGCCCTTGTAGAGGGCGACGGCACGCTCATTTTCCTTCACGAGGACGCGCTGGCGTCCAAGAGCCTTTTCGAGAATGGTCTTCATTGTCTTCACTCCTGTCGGGCATGGCCCCATGCGAGGCGTCACGTCATGCGTCGATCATCCTTTTCGTTTCTCGTTTCACGTCGTCGTACTTCATGTCCCGGGCACGAATGATCCGGGGATCGGTGGCATCGATCCGCAGCGGGCCCTCGGGAGCGGATCGTGGGGCGGCGAAGCGGGCGCCGGAAGCCGAAGCTTCCCTTGCCGGCCGCGCCGCGCCTTGATCGTCACCGCGGGCCTGGCCGCGGGCCGATGGCGCAGGACGTCGCCGCCCGGCGAGGCCGAAGCCCTGCCGTCCGTGAAGTCCTCGCATTCCGGTCCCCGGACCGTTTTGGATAACACCACCTGAAGGTGTCGGCTTATCAGGCCGTTGGAGAAGGAATCGAACCTTCGACAGTCAGATTACAATCTGATGCTCTACCCGCTGAGCTATCCGTGGTGCTGATGAAGGGACTCGAACCCTCGACCTCCGGACCCAAATCCGGCGCTCTAACCTCTGAGCTACATCGGCGATCCCAACACCCGAAACGGCGCCGTACACAGCGCGGCAGAGCCGCTTGCGCGGGCGGAGGCAGAAGCTCCAACCGTTGTGCTCGCTTCGGTTTTCGTGACCGGGAGCGCGCCTATAGACCCTGCGACGGGTTGTCGCAAGCGGCATTGTCGCGGCGGATTTGCGGCTTCTTCCGACTGTGACGTTTCGGCAACGGTACGCCAGATGCGCCTTGGACTTGGATGTACCAATGTACCATGGTACATTATGAGCATGACGATAGAACGCGTGCAGACCGGTGTGCGGCTGGAAAAGCGGCTGGTGAAGGTGCTCAAGGCTTTGGCCGAGCATCAAGACATCAGTCTTGGCGATCTGATCGAAGGCATCGTGCTGCATGCCTTCGAGGGGCAAACGCCGTTTTCGCCCGAGACACTCGAAACGATCGGGCAGTTGAAGCGCATCTACGGCTTGGAACTCGGCGCGGCCGACAGCCACCGGTTGGTGGAAACGACGGAGAGAGCAAATGACGAACCATCTTGAGCGCCGCCACAGCATCGACCTTGCCGGCCCCATCGATCGCGTCTTCCCCTTGTTCACACCGATCGGAGAGACCTTGTGGGTCGAGGGCTGGAATCCCGAATTCCTCCATCCGCGCAGCGGCGAAACACAGGAGGGGATGGTCTTCCGGACGAGCCACGGCAACGAGACGACGCTGTGGGCCTGCACCGACTGGCAGCCCGCTGAGCATCGCGTGCGTTATGCAAGGGTGACGCCGGGATCGCGTTTCGGATTTGTCGAGGTGACCTGCCGGGACGCTGGCGGCGAGAGCACGCAGGCGACGATTGCCTATTCGTTCACGGCTCTGAGCGAGACCGGACAGTCATATCTGTCAGAGCTGACGAAGGACACTTTCGTCGACATGATCGAAAGCTGGAAGGCTGGCGTCAACGCCTGGCTGTCGAAGAATGGGGCGGCCAGTCCGGCCTGACTCAGAAAGTCACGCGTCCGAGCACCTTGAGGCCGTCGCCCTCAGGGGCCACGACGACGGCTTCGCCCTCGCGCGGCGCGACGCCGGTGAGCGCCTCGATGTTTTCCAGATGCGTGACCAGCACGAGGTTGTCGGAACCGGAATAGCCGCGGATCTCCTGCATGATCGCGGCCATCTGCGCGGCTTTTTCAGACGGGTCGGTCTTGAGCAGGTCGAGCGGCGCGAAGGGCCGCGGCTCGGATTCGAATGCAATGCGGGCGGTGTCGAGGCAGCGGCAGTAGCGGCTGGAGAGCACGTGATCGATGGGTGCTGCGCGCGCCGCGAACAGCGCGCCGATGCGGCTTGCCTGCTGCTTGCCGCGCTCGGACAGATTGAGCTGCGTGGCGCAATTGCCGATGTCGAAATTGGCCGGGTCGGTCGCCCCGGTGACGAAGGCGTGGCGAAGCAGCACGACATGGCCGCCGTCGCGCAGCAGCGCCCAGCCGGCATCGGTGGCGTGGGCTAGGCTCGGAACAGCCAGGAGAAAAAGCGCCAGAACAAGTCGCAGCATTCGAAGTCCCATGGCGGCCCGGGCGGGCCGTGATTGGCATATAGGGACCGCAAAGCCGTCCGGAAAACAAGCTGAGGCGCCGGAGATCGGCGCGAGGCGCCAATTGCACCGCGGCCGGGGCTCGCCTATCACGGGAAAAATGTCTCCACCCGCCAAATGACTTCGCTCACCGAAACCGTCCTCTTCGTCTTCAGCCTCGTCGCGCTTGGCTATCTGGCCGGGCTCACGGACTATCTGAAGCCTGCGAGCGGGGAGGGCATTTCCGAATTCGCGGTCAACGTGGCGATGCCGCTGCTGCTTTTCCAGACCATGGTCAAATCGGACTTCCACGGCGTCACGCCATGGTCGCTGTGGGGCGCCTATTTCGCGGCGGTCGCCATCACCTGGGCGGCGGGCCATCTGGTGATGACGCGGCTGTTCGGACGGGATGCCCGCGCCGGCATCGTCGGCGGGGTGTCCTCGGCCTATTCGAATGTTGTGCTGCTCGGCGCGCCCTTCATCCTGGGCATATTCGGCGCCAGCGGCTTCGAGGTGCTGTCGCTGCTGGTCTCTGTTCATCTGCCGATCATGATGATGGCCTCGATCGTGCTGTTCGAGATGTTCGGGCGCGGCAGCGGCGAGACGGTGCATCCGCTGCGCGTCGTCAAGAGCTTCCTCAGGCGCCTGTTCATCAATCCGCTGATGATCGGCATCCTGGCGGGGCTCGTCTGGCGCCTTACCGGCTTGCCGCTGCCGGACCTCGTCGAGCGGCTGGTCGACACGCTGGCGGATACGGCCGGCCCGGTGGCGCTGTTCGCCATGGGGCACAGCCTGCGCCGTTTCGGCATCTCCGGCAATATCCGGCCGGCGCTGGCGCTGTCGGGACTGAAGCTGTTCCTGATGCCGGCACTGGTGCTGGCTTTCGTGTGGCTGCTCGGCCTGCCGCCGCTGACGGCCAAGGTCGCGGTGGTGGTTGCGGCACTTCCTTCAGGCATCAACTCCTACCTGATAGCCGTCCAGTTCAACACCGGCCAGGCGCTGGCCTCGAACCAAATGACGCTCGCCACCGCCAGCGCGGTGGTGACCACGTCGTTCTGGCTCACGGTGGTCATCCACGTCTTCGGTTAGGGTGTCGTTCTTCGGGTGAGGCCGAGTCGAATCTCAACATCCCTGCCAGCGAATTGAGGCGGCTCGCCTTTGCTGGCCCAACCCCTATATGCCATCTTATGATTGCTTGCCTGCCTTTCCCTAGGTAAGAGCAATGCGCCGGCGTGCGGCTTGAAGCACGCTTCAACGGATATCCAAAAAACGGCCGATCAGCGCGCCGAACGGAGGCCAGACCATGCTTCAGAAAACCAGCCATTTCATGCGCCAGGCCAATCTCATCAATGGCGAATGGGTGCAGGCCGACAGCGGCCAGACCATCGACGTCAATAATCCGGCGACGGGCCTGAAGATCGGCACCGTGCCGAAGGCCGGCAAGGCCGAGACCCGCCGCGCCATCGAGGCGGCGGAGCAGGCCTTCAAGAGCTGGCGCAAGACCACCGCGCTCGAGCGCTCGAAGCTGCTGCGCAAGCTGCATGACGCGATGATGGACAATCAGGACGTTCTCGCCGAGCTGCTCACCATCGAGCAGGGCAAGTCGCTCACCGAATCCAAGGGCGAGATCGGCTCGGCAGCGGCCTATATCCTGTGGTTTGCTGAGGAAGGCCGCCGCGTCTACGGCGACATCGTGCCCTCGCCGTGGGGCGATCGCCGCATCCTGGTGACCAAGGAGCCGGTCGGCGTCATCGCCGCCATCACGCCGTGGAATTTCCCCTCCTCGATGCTTGCCCGCAAGATCGGTCCGGCCTTGGCGGCGGGCTGCACGGCGGTGGTCAAGCCCGCCTCGCAGACGCCTTATTCGGGCCTCGCCTGGGGCGCGCTGGTCGAGGAGGTCGGCTTCCCGAAGGGCGTCGTCAACGTCGTCACCGGTTCGGCCGGCGAGATCGGCGACGAGCTCTGCACCAATCCGCTGGTCAAGAAGATCACCTTCACCGGCTCGACCGAGGTCGGCAAGATCCTGATCCAGAAGTCCGCCACGACGGTCAAGAAAGTCTCGATGGAGCTTGGCGGCAATGCGCCCTTCCTGGTCTTCGACGACGCCGATGTCGACCGCGCGGTGGCTGGCGCGATCACCGCCAAATACCGCAATTCCGGCCAGACCTGCGTGTGCACCAACCGCTTCCTCGTCCAGGCCGGCATCTACGACAAGTTCGTCGAGAAGCTCGCGGAGGCCAGCAACAATTTGAAGGTCGGCTCGGGCCTGGAGGAAGGCGTGCAGCAGGGACCGCTGATCGACGAGAAGGCGGTCGAGAAGGTCGAGGAATTCATCGCCGACGCCACGTCGAAGGGCGGCAAGATCGTGGCCGGCGGCAAGCGCCATGCGCTGGGCGGCTCGTTCTTCCAGCCCACCGTCATTTCCGGCGCGACGCCGAACATGCGCTTCATGAAGGAAGAGATCTTTGGGCCGATCGCGCCCGTCTTCAAGTTCGAGACCGAGGAAGAGGCGGTGGCCCTGGCCAACGACACCGAATTCGGCCTCGCCGCCTATTTCTACACTGGCGATCTCGGCCGCGCTTTCCGGGTCATGGAAGGGCTGAAATACGGCATGGTTGGCGTCAATGAAGGCCTGATCACCACGCCCGAGGCGCCCTTCGGCGGCGTCAAGGAGTCTGGTCTCGGCCGCGAAGGCGGGCATCAGGGCATCGAGGACTATCTCGACACCAAATATGCCTGCTTCGGCGGCTTGGGACTCTGACATCGATCCCAGAAACAGGGCAGGCGTTTAGCCTGCCCTTGCCGGATGATACGCGGCCGGCCTAAATCCACGGATCGGAAATGAGATTTCGGGCATGGCGATGAAGGACGGCGAGGTCTTCGGCACGACGCAGGCGGGTGAGGCCGTTCGTCGGTTCACGATCCGGGGAGGCGGCCTCACCGCCAACATCATCGGGCTCGGCGCCATCGTCCAGGATCTTCGACTGACCGGCCACGACGCGCCGCTGGTGCTGGGCTACGACCGTTTCGAGCCCTACGAAACCGACCGCGCCTTCTTCGGCGCCGTCGTCGGACGCTTCGCCAACCGCATCGGCGGCGGCCGCTTCACCATCGCCGGCAAGCGCTACCAGACCGAGCGCAATTTTCTCGGCAAGCATACGCTGCATGGCGGCTCGGAAGGCTTTTTCCACCGGCCATGGACCGTCTCGCTGCACGGCCGCGATTTCGTGACGCTGACGCTGCACGATCCGGACGGCGCGATGGGCTTTCCCGGCGCGCTCGACGTCACCTGCACCTATCGGCTGAAGATTCCCGGCACGCTCAGCATGGAGCTGACCGCGACCTGCGAGGAGCCGACGCTCTGCAACCTCGCGCAGCACTCCTATTTCAATCTCGACGATGGCGGGGCCGGCGACATCCTCGACCACCGGCTGATGCTGAATGCCGGCGCCTACACGCCTGTCGATGACGAGATGATCCCGACCGGCGCCATAAAGCCCGTCGACGGCACGCCTTACGACTTCCGCCAGGCGCGGCCGCTGCGCATGGAAATGGAAGGCGAGCAGCTTCGCTACGACCTGAATTACTGCCTGGCGTCCAGCCGCGGACCGCTGCACCAAGCGGCCTGGGTGCAAGGCGCGAATTCCGGCGTCGAGATGGAAGTCTGGACCACCGAGCCCGGACTGCAGCTCTATATCGGCCAGTATGTGGCGCCGACATCGCCGGGCCTCGACGGTCGCCGCTACAAGGCATTTTCAGGCTTCTGCCTCGAAGCGCAGACATGGCCCGACGCGCCGAACCGGCCCTATTTTCCGCAGGCGACGCTGTGGCCGGGGCAGATCTATCACCAAGTCACGGAATACCGGTTCCGGCTGCCCTAGGATCCAGGTGAGGCAGCCTAAAAATGGCGGCTTCCTGCTTCCGGTGCTCACGACGTTAAGTACGCTCCGCTCCGGTTCTCGGAAGCCATCATCTTCGACTCGGCCTGACCTAAATCTTGAAATGTCCTAGCTATCGAAAGCAATCCTTAGCGTCTCAAACGGCGCCAGCGCGCCGCGAACCTGCACCACCGCGGCGGCGACCTTGTGCGCGCGGCGCGCGGCGTCGCCGGGCGCATCGCCGGCAAGCCGGGCGGCAAGATAGCCGCCGTTGAAGGAATCGCCGGCGCCCGTGGTGTCGACTGGCGTTGCAACGTGCACAGGGTCAACGGTTTGTGAAACGCCGTTCAGCGCAATCAGGGCCGGCTGCTCGCCATTCTTGACCACGACCTCGCCGGTCAGCTTGCCAAGGCGCTCAGCCGTTTCCTGCGGCGTGGCGTCGCCGAACAGCATCTGCTCGTCCGGAAAAGTGGGCAGCGCGATGTCGGCCACGGCAAGCGCTTCCAGGATCGCGGCCTGCGCTGCCTCGCGGTTCGGCCACAGGCGCGGCCGGTAATTCGGGTCGAAGGCGACAAGCGCGCCAGTCTTGCGGGCGATCGCCACGGCGGAAAGGAGGGTTTTCCGCGCGGCCTCGTCCAGAATTGCCAGGGTGATTCCGGAAAAGTAGACAAGCGCCTGGTTTTCAAGGCTTTTCGCCAAGGCCGCCGGATCGGAGGCGAGCTGGCGCGCGGCTGCGTCGCTGCGCCAGTAGGTGAAGGCGCGTTCGGCTCCGGTGAGCGTGATGGCGTATAGGCCGGGGCGCGCGCCGGCGATGACCGGACTGTTGCCTATGCCGATGCCGCTCCGGCCGAAGAAGTCGATCTGGTCGCGCGAGAAGGGGTCGTCACCAAAGGCCGTCACATAGGTCGCGGGCCGATCGGGGCTCAAGGCGTGCAATGCCCAGAGCGTGTTGAAGGTGTCGCCGGCAAAGCCCATGCGCCAATCCGAACCGCTCCGGCCCGACAGTTCCAGCATGCATTCGCCGATCGACGCGATACCCTTGGCCATGCGCGCTTCTCCCTTCCTAAGATGTTGTTGCTGTAGCTTTTTGCGGCCCGCAGCGCCATGCTTGGCGAAGGCTGAATTTTACGCCAGAAGCGATTTCGCACAGGCAGGGCGGGACGCGACGAGCGGCCCGCGACGTTAGCAGCCGAAGAGGAACGGGTTTGGCATCGATATGGCGTTACATCCTTGCGGGTCTCGGTCTGGCCGCTTTGCTGGTCGGCATCGTGGCCGCGGTCTATATGATGCTGCCGCAATCGGCGCCCGGTCCGGACCTGTCGCGCTCCAAGAAGACGGCGAACGGGTTGTTCGTGGCGAGCTTCGAGCCGGAGCGCGGGGTCGTCCGCCAGGGCGAGCTGCAATCTTGGCTGCTGACGCTGAAGACCGCCGCCGGCGCGCCGGTGGAGGGTGCGGCGATAACCATTTCGGGCGGGATGCCGCAGCACGACCACGGCCTGCCCACCAGTCCGCAGGCGACGGATTATCTGGGCGACGGGCGCTACCGCATCGATGGCGTGAAGTTCACGATGAGTGGCTGGTGGCAGCTGCACTTCGGTATCTCGGCGGCGGCGGGTTCCGATTCCGTCGTCTTCAACATCGTGTTGTGAGCGGACGATGAAGCGACTGGCGAGCGTCGCAAGCTTCCTGGCTTTGGCCGCACTCGCCCTGCTGGGCGGTTGCGGTGAACCGCAATTCAGCGACGCCGAGAAGAAGACCATCGCGTCGCTGGTGCTCAACACGCTGCCTTCGCTCAAAGTGGACACCACGAACCGGTACGCGGATGTGCCGGCCGCCGCCGCGCTCGGCTCGACGCTGTTCTTCGATGTCGGCATGAGCCGCGACGGCACGGTGTCCTGCTCGACCTGCCACAAGATCGACCGCCAGTTCCAGGACGACCTGCCGCAGGCGGTCGGCGTCGGCCATACAAACCGCCGCACCATGCCGCTGGCGGGCGTGGCGCGCAATCCGTGGTTCTTCTGGGACGGAAGGCGCGACAGCCTGTGGGCGCAAGCGCTGACGCCGCTTGAAAACCCGCTGGAGCAGGCCGGCAACCGGGCCGCCTTCGCGCATTACATCAAGAAGCGGTTCGGCGAGCGCTACGAGCGCATTTTCGGGCCGCTGCCCGATCTTTCCAGCGTGCCGGCCAATGCCAGCCCGCTCGGCACGGATACCGAAAAGGCGGCGTGGAACGCCATGCCCGCCGGCCAGCAAGACGACGTCAACCGCGTCTATGCCAATATCGGCAAGGCGATCGCCGCCTTCGAGCGCTCGATCGAGCCCGGGCAGACGCGCTTCGACCGCTTCGCCATCGATCTCGCGACCGGCGCCAAGCCGGAAGGGGACGCGGCGTTCTCGCCGGAGGAGATACTCGGGCTGAAGCTGTTCATCGGCAAGGCCAATTGCGTGACCTGCCACAACGGTCCGCGCTTCACCGACAATTCCTTCCACAACACCGGCGTGCCGCCGGTCGACGGCCTGCCGCTGGACCGAGGGCGCGTCGATGCCGTCGCGCAGGTCGAGGCCGATCCGTTCAACTGCTTCGGCAAGTTCCGGGACGGCGACGAGAGCGCCTGCCGCGAACTGCGCTTCATGGTCAAGGACGGGCCGCAAATTACGCGCGCTTACAAGACACCCTCGCTCAGGGGCGCGGCCGATCGCCCGCCTTACATGCATGCCGGCCAGTTCTCGACGCTCGACGAGGTGGTCGCGCATTATTCGAAGGCGCCGCTCGCCGTCGAAGGCGTGTCGGAGGTCCACCCGCTCGATCTGTCCGAGCGCGAGCGCGCGGCGCTGGTGGCCTTTCTCAAGACGCTGTCGGACTAACTACTTGTCCTTCACCGTCTCCATCGCCACGAAGGTCGACGTCTGGGCAACGTGGGGAAGCGCGGAGATGCGCTCGCCGAGCACGCGGCGATAGGCGGCGATGTCGATGGTGCGGACCTTCAAGAGATAATCGAAGCTCGATGCCATCATGTGGCATTGCTCGATCTCCGGCACGCCCTGCACAGCGCGGTTGAAAGCGTCCAATGCCGCCGAGCGCGTGTCCGACAGCTTCACCTGGACGAAGGCGACATGGCCTTCGCCCATGCGCTCGCGGTCAATGACGGCGCGGTAGCCTCTGATATAGCCGTCCTTCTCCAGCCGTTTCACGCGCGCCTGCACCGGCGTCTTCGACAGGCCGACCTTCAAAGCCAGTTCGGACATCGAAAGCCGGCCGTCGCGTCCGAGCGCGGCGAGGATGTTGCGGTCGATGCGGTCCAATTGGTCTTCGATCATCGAAATAGCAGTCAAAAAGATGGAAACAGCACCTATATGATAGATCGAACGGACTGCCTTGTCGATTTCTTTGGACCGACTGGAAGCAGCAGCTGTGGTAGCTTGCGCCATCCGGTCCGGCGACCGCCAGACCGTTCGTTCACGCTCGCTTTCATGGATCCGACATGCCGCTCGACGCCATCCGCCAGCAGATCCGCGCCAATTATTTGCTCGACGAAGACGAGGCGGTGAAGCGCCTGTCGGCGGCGGCGGGGCTTTCGGCGGAGGAGCGCAAGGCGATCTCGGCTCGCGCCGCCGATCTGGTGCGCGCGGTGCGCGGCTCGACCGATCCCAGGCTGATGGAGGTCTTCCTCTCGGCCTATGGCCTGTCGACCAAGGAGGGCGTGGCGCTGATGTGCCTGGCCGAGGCGCTGCTGCGCGTGCCCGACACCGAGACGATGGACGATCTGATCGCCGATAAGATCGCGCCGCATGACTGGTCGGCGCATTCGGGCGGCTCGAGCTCGATCTTCGTCAACGCCTCGACCTGGGCGCTGATGCTGACCGGCCGCGTGCTCGACGAAGGCGAGGGTGGCATCGAAGGAACGCTGCGCGCCATGGTGAGGAGGCTCGGCGAGCCGGTCATCCGCAAGGCGGTGGCCGCGGCGATGCGCGAGATGGGCGAGCAGTTCGTGCTCGGCCGCACGATCGCCGAGGCGGTCAAACGCGGCCGGCCGATGACGCAGAAAGGCTATCTCTATTCCTTCGACATGCTGGGCGAGGCGGCACGCACCGAAGCCGACGCGCTGCGCTACCACCGCGCCTATGCGGATGCGATCTCGTCGCTCGATGCCGGGTCGAACGGCCCCGACATCCGCTACAATCACGGCATTTCGGTCAAGCTCTCGGCGCTGCATCCTCGCTACGAGGTCGCGCAGCGCGAGACCATGCTGCCGGTGATGGCCGAGCGGCTTTTGTCGCTGGCGCTTGCCGCCCGGCACTCGCGCATGGGCCTCAACATCGACGCCGAGGAGGCGGACCGCCTCGACCTGTCGCTCGATGTCATCGAACGCGTGCTGGCCGAGCCGGAACTTGCTGGCTGGGACGGTTTCGGCGTCGTCGTTCAGGCCTATGGTCCGCGCGCGGCTTTCGCCATCGACTGGCTTTATGCGCTCGCAAAAAAGTACGACCGCCGGATCATGGTGCGGCTGGTGAAGGGCGCCTATTGGGACACCGAGATCAAGCGGGCGCAGACGCTTGGGCTCTCCGGCTATCCGGTCTTCACCCGCAAGGCCAACACCGACGTTTCCTATCTGGCCTGCGCGATGAAGCTTTTGTCGATGACCGACCGCATCTATCCGCAGTTTGCCACGCACAATGCGCACACCGTGGCGGCGATCCTGTCGATGGCGAAAGACCGAGACAGCTTCGAGTTCCAGCGCCTGCACGGGATGGGCGAGGCGCTGCATGAGACGGTGCGCAAAGCCGAAGGCACGCGCTGCCGCATCTATGCGCCGGTCGGCGCGCATTCGGACCTGCTTGCTTATCTGGTGCGGCGTTTGCTGGAGAACGGCGCCAACTCTTCCTTCGTCCATCAGTTGACCGACGAGGAGGTCGAGCCGGAGGAGATCGCGCGCGATCCGCTCGCGGTTGTCGAAACGCAGGGTCCTGCCGCCAATCCGGCGATTGCTCGGCCCGCCGCGATCTTTGGCGCCGGGCGCCGCAACTCCAAGGGCTTCGATATCACCGATCCGGTGACGCTCGCGGCGATCGACAAGGCGAGGGCGGAATTCACCGGGCCGGACCGCTGGCATGCCAAGCCGGTCACGCGTGCCGCCGGCTACGGCAAGCAGCGCCAGATCGTCAATCCGGCCAAGCCCGACGAAGTCGTCGGCACGGTGCATGAGGCGGCGGCCAAGCAGGTGGCGACCGCGGTGCGCATCGCCGTCGACGCGCAGCCCGCCTGGGCGAAGCGCCCGGTTGCCGAGCGCGCCGCGATCCTCAACCGCGCCGCCGACCTCTACGAGGCCAATGCCGCCGAGTTCTTCGCTCTCGCCACCCGCGAGGCCGGCAAGTCGTTGGCCGACGGCGTCGCCGAAGTGCGCGAAGCGGTCGACTTCCTGCGCTATTACGCGGCCGAAGCGGCCAACGCCGAGGCCGGCACCGAAGCGCGCGGCGCGATCGTCTGCATCTCGCCGTGGAATTTCCCGCTGGCGATCTTCACCGGCCAGATCGCGGCGGCTTTGGTCACCGGCAATTCGGTGATCGCCAAGCCCGCCGAGCAAACGCCGTTGATCGCCTTCCGCGCCGTCGAGATGCTGCGCGAGGCCGGCGTGCCGGAAGACGTCATCCAGCTTCTGCCGGGCGACGGCCCATCCGTCGGCGCGCCGCTCACCGCCGACCCGCGCATCGCAGGTGTGTGCTTCACCGGTTCGACCGAGGTTGCCAAGCTGATCGAGAAGCAACTGGCCGAGACCGCGGCGCCCGATGCGATGCTGATCGCCGAGACCGGCGGCTTGAACGCGATGATCGTCGATTCCACCGCGCTGCCGGAACAGGCGGTGCGCGACATCCTCGCTTCCGCCTTCCAGAGCGCCGGCCAGCGCTGCTCGGCCCTGCGCGTGCTCTATGTCCAGAAGGATGTCGAGAAGAAGATGCTGGAGATGCTGAAGGGCGCGATGGAAGCGCTCAACGTCGGCAATCCCTGGGCTATTTCGACCGACGTCGGCCCGGTCATCGACGACGAGGCGCAAACTTCGATCAGCGATTATTGCAAGAAGAAGGGGCTGGAAGGCCGGCTGATCGCCAAGCTCGAAGCGCCGGCCACCGGCCGCTTCGTCGCCCCGCATGTGTTCCGCGTCAAGGGCATCGAGGAGATGGAGCGCGAGGTGTTCGGTCCGGTGCTGCATGTCGCGACCTTCGACGCCGACGAAATCGACCAGGTCATCGCCGCCATCAACCGCAAGGGCTACGGCCTGACCTTCGGACTGCACACCCGCATCGAGGGCCGCGTGCAGCATTTCGTCGACGGCATCCATGCCGGTAACATCTATGTCAACCGCAACCAGATCGGCGCCGTCGTCGGTTCGCAGCCTTTCGGCGGCGAAGGGCTGTCTGGCACCGGCCCGAAGGCCGGCGGACCGCATTATCTGCGCCGCTTCCGCAAGGGGCCGGAGGCCGGCACCGAGGTTGGCGAGGGCCACAAGGTGACCGCGACCGAGCTCGCCGACAATCTGCCGGATCCGGCGCTCGGCGGCTGGTCGACGCGGCCGGACCGCGTGGCGATCCTGAGGAAGCATCTGCGCGGCAAGGGCGCGGCGGCGATCGCTGCCGCGGCTACCCTCGATTTCGGTCAGGTCGACCTGCCCGGACCGACCGGCGAAGCCAACACGCTGTCGCTCGCCCCGCGCGGCCGGGTGCTTTGCCTCGGCCCGGATGCCGAGACGCTGCTTGCCCAGACGATCCAGGCGCTCGCGGCCGGCAATGCGGTGCTGGCGGTGGCGCCCGGCGCGCCGGCGGCGCTGTCGGCGCTGACCGGCAAGGGCCTGCCGCTGGCGGCCATCGACGGCCGGCCCGACCCGGTTGAGGCGCGTTCGCTCCGTGTCGATGTCGTCGCCTTCTCCGGCACACCGGAGGCGGCGCGTATCGTGCGCAAGGTGATCGCCGAGCGCGCCGGGCCGATCGTGCCGCTGGTCAGCGAGGTGCTGAACCCCGCGGCTTACGCGCATGAGCGCGCGGTCTGCGTCGACACGACGGCCGCAGGTGGGAACGCCAGTCTGCTTGCGGCTGCATAACAGCCGGCAAGGCTGGGCGGTTCACCGTTTCACCGAAACGGCGAACCGCTCTAGCTCCTTGTTTTTGCGCAATTCCGGATCTAGAACGACCGTCGCGAGCCAGCGACGGTCACGCGCCTTCGACGACCGAGAACCCCTCGAACTGCGGATGGCCGAGATAATGAACCTTCGAGCCGCCGGCGTTGCGATGGGCGGCGCGGAAGTTTTCCGATTTCGTCCAGGCGACGAAATCCTCCTGGCTTGCCCAGACCGTGTGCGAGGCAAACAGTGTGTAGCCCTCGGTCTCGTTGACGGGCCCGCGCAGCAGATGGAATTCCCTGAAACCCTTCATTTCGGAGAGGCTGGAATCGCGGTTTTTCCAGACATCCTCGAAGGCTTCTTCCGAGCCGTTCTGGACCTTGAAGCGGTTCATGGCGATGTACATGGGATTCCTTTCATGATGAGCCGGGATTGATGGTCTGAAGGCGAAGGCTCTCAAAACGGGCCGATCGCGCCGGTGAATTCCAGGCGGTTTCCGACCTTCGCCGGAATGGGAGGGAAGGGCGCCGCCTTGCGCACGAAGCCAAGGACGATCTGATCGAAAGTGTCCGAACCTGAGCTTTCGACGACACGCAGCTCGTCGATGGTGCCCTGCCTGCCGATGACGAAGGTGACGACGGTGTTGGTGCGCGCCGCCGCCTGCAGCGAGGGCGGCACGGCCCGATAGACGCGGCCAAGCTTGCGGATCACGTTGCTGCGGTAATTGTCTTCCGCCTTGGTGCCGGCTTCGTTCTGTCTCTTGCCTTCACTGAGCGCCGGCTCTGACCGGGTCTGACCATCGGCAGAGCCGCTCTTTTCAGCCGTTAGCGGGTTGGCGGCCGCCGGCCTTGCGGCGGGGACCGGCGGCTGCGCCGGCGGATGACTGGCGCTTTGCTGCTGTCGGGTGAGGGCAGGTTCGAGCGGTTTCGCGTCCGGCGTCACGCTGTCGGAGTCGTTCCGGGGCGCTTCGGCAACAAGTATGTCCGGATCGACCGGCTGTTTCTGAGGCTCGGCTCGTGTTTTCGCGGCTTCGACCGGCGGCGTCTTTTCAGCCGGCGGGGCCGTTTCGGCTGGCGGCACAGGTTTCGCCGGTGGCCGGGGAGGCGGCACCAAGGCGATGTTGATCGCCTGTCGCTCAGGATTGAGGGCGCTGCCGGCAACGTTGGCGCCGGATCGATCGCTGCCGTCCGTCTGCGTCGGATCCTGCAGATCCGACTTTGCCGACAGTGACACAAGCAAAGCTGCCGCTACCGCGCCGTGAACCAGGCATGAGGTGGCGATGGCGATCGTCCACTTGCCATGCTCGCCGCGCGGGCGTGGTCCGGCTAACGCCTCGCCGGGAGCGGCTGTCAAAACGCCGTCGGTGTCGGGAATGTCGCTGGTGTTCTGCATGGCGCGGGCCGGAAGCTGCCGCGACAGGCGGGAAATTGTCAAATCAAGATCGTTTGCCGCAAGCATCGCGACACTGATCCCCGGCAAGGGCCGGAAGACAGCGTTGCGCGCGAGTGCCGGCTCCATCCCCATGACCGGTTCAGACACCGAAGGCGATGGCGGTTCTGGTCGAGGTCTTCAGGCCGCGCATGCAGGCCGCCGGCTCGACGCCGCTGCCGGCGCATTCGGTCGCGCTGTTGATCAGCACGCGGCTGAGCTTGCCGCAGTCGGCGCCGGCAAGGTCGAAGCGCGCGACCTTGGTCTTGCCGGCCGGCAGGTCCTTGAAATCGAGTACGGTGAGGCGGTCGACACCGCCGGCCTCATTGAACAACGCGATCTCGAACGCGGCCCTGGACAGGTCGGCGCCGAGCGCGTTGTTGACGACGAAGGTGAGCCGGCAGCCCTTTTCAGACGGCTGCGCGGCGTTGAGCTCGAGACTGAGTGCCGGAGCCGGCGCGGACTGGGCCCACGCCGACGCCATCGCAAGCGACATCGCGAACGTCGAGGTCAGCAGACGAAGGGATGCCGTCAAGCGCCTCATGGCTGTCTCAGCCTCCGAAGCGCATGGTTGCCGCCAGCTTCAGCGTTACGCCGGGCTCGTAGACGACGGCCGTCGTGCTTCCGTTGAGCGGGTTGGTGTATTTGACGTCGAACAGATTGTCGGCGCGGAAGTCAAGCTTGAGATTGTCTGTCGCCTGGTAGCTGGCGAAGGCGTTGACCAGTGTGAAGTCCTTGGCCACCGGATTGCCCTTCGGCTTGCCGTTATACTGCACCTCGCCGCCGACGGTCAGCTTGTCCTCGAGGAAGCGCAAGCCGAGCTGCGCCGTCACCTGCGAGGAGGGGATAGTGGCGAGGTCCGCGCGCTCGCCTTCATACGAGATGGTGTGGCCGTTGACGATCGAGGCCGATAGCCCGGCATAGCCCCAGCCGGCGTCGTAGACGCTTTCCAGCTCGAAGCCGTTGATCTTGGCCTTGGCGAAGTTCTGGTACTGGAAGCAGATCGGAATGCCGGGGCCGAACGGGCAGCCGCTGGTCGGGTCGAAGGGCGAGAGCGTCACGCCGTCGATATAGTCGTCGACATTGTTGTGGAAGTAGGCGGCCTTGAGCCGCAACGCGTCGCCGCCCTCGATGATGTCGTTCTGCTTGTAGTTGACGCCGAATTCGACGGTCTTGCCGGTTTCGGGCTTCAGGTTCGGGTTGGGCAGGAAGGGGAAGCTGACGCCGGCCGGATGATTGCCGCTGATCAGCGTCTCGGTCAGCGAGGGCGAGCGATAGCCCTCGGCATACGTGCCGTAGAACTGCAGGCCGGCCAAGCCGGCGCTTTCGAAGGGCGAGACGCCGACCGTGATGCGCGGCGAGACCCTGTCGCCGGAGGTCTCGTTCGTGTCGTCCTTCAGGCTGTAGTTGTCGTAGCGCAGGCCGCCAATGACTTCGAGCCACTCCCAGGTCAGCTTGTCCTGGATGTAGGCGCCCGAGACGTTGCGCTTGCCGCCAGGCGTGTAGAAGCTGTCGCCGCCGGCGCTGCCGCCGGTATCGACATCGTCGCCGACCCAGTCGCCGCCATAGGTCAGTTCGTGGGCGACGCCCGCCGTCTCGAAGCGCGACGTGTTCCAGATGTCGATGCCGGTCGTACCGACATCGAAGGTCGATAGCGAACCGGCCGGCAGCACCACGGGCAGGCCAGTGGTCGGATCGAAGCGGTTCTGCACGGTAAGCGTCGTCAGGTCTAGGTTTGTCTTGTTGTAGGAAGCGTTGATGTGGAGGTCGAGCCAGCTCTTGGCGTCGTCGGTAATGTTGTAGCGGGCCGTGAAGGTGTTCGACTTCAAGTCGACATCGTTGGCCGGCACGCCGCCGCTGGTCTCTGTCCAGCCGTCCTTGGAGCCGACCCAGCCGAGCTTCAATTCGCTGTTCTCGGTCGGGCGGATGGTGGTCTTGAGCAGACCGCTCAGCACGTCGAAACCGGTGCCGGCAACGGTGTCGCCGCCGCCGTTCTTGTAGTCGCCATAGTCGCGATAGACGATGTTGCCGAGGACATCCCAACTGTCGTTGATCTTGTAGGCGCCGGTGGCGCTGGTGGTCCAGCCCTTGCCGTTGCTCTCATAGCGTCCGGTCAGCGAGCCGGCCCATGTCTCATCCGGCTTGAGGAAATCCGCGGCGTCCTTGGTGTCGAAGAAGACGACGCCGCCGATGGCGCCGGAACCGTAGGTGTTGGCGGTCGGGCCGCGGATGACGTCGACCGACTTTATCAGCTCGGGATCGACATAGAAGGTCGACTGCGTGCCGTGGTCCGAGCGCTGGAAATCCTGCCTGGCGCCGTCGACGATCACGGCGACGCGGCCGAAATCCTGCAGGCCGCGGATATTGATGCTCGACGAGACGCGCCGCGCGTCGGCCTGGACGGTGACGCCTGGCACGCCGAGCAGCATCTCATTCGGCGTCGTCGCCATGCGGCGGTCGAGCTGTTCCTGGTCGACATGGCTGGCGGAAGCCAGCGACTGGATCGCCGTCTCGCCGGTGCGGCTGATGACGAGGATCTTGTCGAGCAGGGTTCCTTCCGCCGCGGCCTTCTCGTCAGCCTTCTTTTTCTGGTCGGCCTGCTGCTGGTCGGCCGCCGGCTGCGCTGCCTGTTGAGCTTTTGCCGCCGACACGCTGATCGCGAGCGCGGCCGCTCCGGCCATCAATGCGGCGATTGCCTTTGCAATCGATCGGAAGCCCGGTCCCGCGCTATCGCCCGCCAGGCCCGTCCGTCCCCAAGTCGCCAACCCCATGCCCCAACTCCAGATTTTCAGGCTCGTAGCTGGCTGGCCAATGGCTCGCTCGCATTTTTGATCACGTCCGGCGTCTTAAATGTTGACTCATTTAGTCCGGTAATGCACTGACTAGTAAACATGATTATTCGAGTCAAGAATTTAATCGGCATTTTATCAGGCTGCGGCCGAGGTGGCCGTCAGAGGAAAGGACCGACCCGATGAACACGCACAATCCCAACGATTTCCGCTATCGCGTCCGCCGCCCGGAAGACACGCAGATGCGTTACGAACGTGTGCCGTTGGCGGTGAGGACGCTCTCCAGCAACACGCTGTTCCAGGGCGAGCACGAGATCGGCATCGAGCACCATGGCGCGCTCTACCGCCTGAAGATCACCCGCCAGGGCAAGCTGATCCTCAACAAGTGACCGCAATCGGCGGGCGATAGACGAACATCAGGCAATACAGGTGAACGACATGGACCAGCGCGTTAAGCCGTCGCCGGAGGAAATCCGGCGGGCGAGGCAGGACAATCCCAAGATGCGGGAGCGCGATCTTTCGGCGCAATTGGGCATTTCGGAAGCGGAACTGGTCGCCGCGCATTGCGGCATCAGCGCCGTTCGCGTCGAGCCTCGCGTCAACGATCTTTTGATCGGTCTCGAGGCGGTCGGCGAGGTGATGGCGCTCACGCGCAACGAAAGCGCCGTGCACGAAAAGATCGGCGTCTACGACAAGGTCGTCACCGGCAACCACAACGCCATGGTGCTTGGCGAAAACATCGACCTGCGCATTTTCCCGAAAGTCTGGGCGTATGGCTTTGCCGTCGAGAAGCGCGACGGCAACGAAATCCGCCGCAGCCTGCAGTTCTTCGACGCGGCGGGCGAGGCGGTGCACAAGGTGCATCTGAAGCCCGCATCCAACCTCTATGCCTACCAGAAACTGGTCGCGAGCCTCGAATCGTCGAACCAGGAACCGACCGTCGCGATCCTTCCAAGCGCCGAGGAAGGAGAGGGCGAGGGGCAGGGTTCGGTCGCCTCGATCGACGATCTGCGCGACCGCTGGAGCCGGCTGACCGACGTGCATCAGTTCTTCGGCATGCTGAAGACGTTGAAGCTCAGCCGCCGCGAGGCGGTGCGCATGGTGGGCCAGGACTATGCCTGGCTGCTCGACAATAACGCGGTGAGCGCCCTATTCCATCACGCGGCGGCAGGCGAGATGCCGATCATGTGCTTCGTGGGCAATCGCGGCTGCATCCAGATCCATTCCGGCCCGATCAGATCGGTCAAGCCGATGGGTCCGTGGATCAACGTGCTCGACGAGACTTTCCATCTGCATCTGAGGACCGACCACATCCACGAGGTCTGGGCGGTGCGCAAGCCGACCAAGGACGGCCATGTCACCTCGCTGGAGGCCTACGACGCCAATGGCGGCATGATCATCCAGTTCTTCGGCAAGCGCCATGAAGGCGAAGGCGAGCGCGAGGACTGGCGTTTTCTCGCCGAGAATCTGCCCCGCATTCCCAGCCCGACCGCTGCATAAGGTAGCATCCAATGCGTTTTGTTCTCAGTTTCCGGGCGGCGCTTGCGCCGGTGCTCGGCGTTCTGCTTGCCGTCGCCATGCAGCCGGCCAAGGCGGAAGAAGGCACGACCATCTTTTCGGACACTTCGCGGATCGCCTCGATCGGCGGCTCGATCACCGAGATCGTCTACGCGCTCGGCGAGGAGGGTCGTCTGGTGGCGCGCGATTCGACCAGCACCTATCCAGAGGCGGCGGCGAAGCTGCCGGATGTCGGCTACATGCGGGCGCTGTCGCCGGAGGGGGTGCTGTCGGTCAATCCGAGCGGAATCCTGGCGCTGCATGGCAGCGGCCCGAAGGAAGCGGTCGACGTGCTGAAGAAGTCGAGCGTTCCCTTCATCGAGGTGCCCGACCGCTACGATCATGAAGGCATCCTCGAAAAGATCCGCGTCGTCGGCAAGGCGCTGGGGGTCGAGGCCAAGGCGGAGAAGCTGGCGGCCGAGACGGATGCGAAGCTCACGGCGGCGGAAAAGCAGACGGCCGCGATCAAGGAGCGCAAGCGCGTGCTGTTCGTGCTGTCGACGCAAGGCGGCAAGATTCTTGCCGCGGGCGGCGACACCGCGGCCGACGGCATCATCAAGCTTGCCGGCGCGGTCAACGCGGTCGAGGGCTTTTCCGGCTACAAGGGGATGACGGACGAGGCGATCGTCAGCGCCAGGCCGGATGTCATCCTGACCATGAAGGGTGCCGGTCCGCCGATCTCGGAGGATGAGTTGTTCGCCAATCCTGCCGTCGCTTCGACGCCGGCGGGCACGAACCGCAAGATGATCAGCATGCAGGGCGGCTACCTGCTCGGCTTCGGGCCGAGGACGGCGGGGGCCATCCACGATCTCGCGGTCGAGCTCTATGGCAACCAGGCCGCGGACTGAGCGGCGATGGCCGAACAGTCGATAGCAGGCGCGCCGAGCCGCGCGATGGCAGCCGATGGCGACCGTTCGGCGCGGGCAAGGTTCGTCATAGCGCTTTTGTGCCTGGCGCTGGCCCTTTCGGTATTCCTGTCGCTGACGTCGGGTGCTTCCGATGCGTCCGCCGTTCGTGTCATCCGCGACTGGTTTACCGGCGCCGTGCCGTCGGATGGCGCACTTGCGGCGCGCGATCGGCTGATCGTCTATGACATCCGCATGCCGCGCGTTCTGCTCGGCGTGCTGATCGGCGCCGCGCTCGCCATTTGCGGCGCGGTGATGCAGGGACTGTTCCGCAATCCGCTTGCCGATCCCGGCCTGATCGGGGTTTCCGCGGGATCGAGCCTCGGCGCGGTGGCGATCATCGTGCTCGGAACCACATGGCTGGCGCCCGCCACGCTTGCGCTGGGCACGCTCGCACTGCCACTCGCGGCATTCTTCGGCGGGCTCGCGGTGACGTTGCTGCTCTACGCCATCGCCACGCGCCAGGGACGGACGTCGGTCGCCACGATGCTGCTTGCCGGCATCGCCATCAGCGCCCTTGCCATGGCGCTGACGGGTGTCCTGATCTTCATGGCCGACGACCGGCAGCTGCGCGATCTGACGTTCTGGCAACTCGGCTCGCTGGCCGGCGCGACATGGCCGAAGATCGGCACCGTCGGGCCGGTGATCATCCTGGCGCTGGCCGCCATGCCGTTCCTGTCGCGCGGCCTCAATGCGCTGGCGCTGGGCGAGGCGACGGCCGGTCATCTCGGCATTCCGGTGCAGCGGCTGAAATATACGGCCATCGTCGGCGTGTCGGCGGCGGTCGGCGCATCGGTCGCGGTCAGCGGCGGCATCGGCTTCATCGGCATCGTCGTGCCGCATGTGCTGCGGCTGGCGATCGGGCCGGACAACCGCTATTTGCTGCCGGCTTCCGCTTTGCTCGGTGCATCGCTGCTTCTCATTGCCGACGCGGTCGCCCGCACCGTCGTTGCCCCCGCCGAACTGCCGATCGGCATCGTCACGGCGGTCGCCGGCGCGCCGTTCTTCCTGTGGATCCTGCTGCGCAAGCGCGGCGTCGTCGATTTGTGAGCCTGCCATGATCGAAGCGCGCGACATCTCGGTGGCGACCGGCGGCAAGCGCATCGTCTCGCATGTCAACTTTTTGGCGCGGCCCGGCGAGGTCTCGGCCATCGTCGGACCGAACGGGTCCGGCAAGACGACCTTGCTCAAGGCGCTGACCGGTGAGCTCGCCTATACCGGCGCCGTCACCCTCAACGGCCGCGACGTGTCCGCCATGAAGGCGGCCGAGGCAGCCACGTTGCGCGCGGTGCTGCCGCAAGCGACGGCGCTGTCCTTCCCATTCACCGTGCGCGAGATCGTCCGCCTCGGCCTGATCGGCGGGCGCTCCGGCGTGTTGCCCGGCGAGGATGCGCGGCTACCGGAACGGGCGCTGGCGCGCGTCGATCTCGACGGATTTGCCGGACGCTTCTACCAGGAGCTCTCCGGCGGCGAACAGCAGCGCGTGCAGCTTGCCCGCGTGCTCTGCCAGGTCTGGGCGCCGGTGCTCGAAGGGCGGCCGCGCTATCTCTTCCTCGACGAGCCGGTCTCCAGCCTCGACGTCAAGCACCAGCTCATCATCATGAACATCGCGCGCGATTTCGCCCGGCGCGGCGGCGGCGTGGTGGCGATCCTGCACGACCTCAACCTGACGGCCATGTATGCCGACCGGATTTTCGTGCTGCATGGCGGCCAACTGGCGGCCGCAGGGACGCCCAAGAATGTGCTGAACGACGCGCTGATCGAGAAGGTGTTCGACTGCAGGCTGAAGGTCGGCGCTCTGCCGACCGGCGGCGTGCCGTTCGTATTGCCGCAGTCCGCCGCCTAGGCCGCTGGCGCGCGCTGCTCCAGGAGGTCGATGCCGAGCAAGCTGCGCACATTCGGGCGCGCGGCGATCAAATCGGCGATCGTGTAGCGGGAAAGCACCGCGAAGAAGGCGTTGAGCGCCTCGCGCAGCGCCGAATTCAGGGCGCAGCTGTCGACCAGTGGGCATTCGGCGGCGTCGTTCTCGAAGCATTCGGCCATGGCGAAGCTCTCTTCGGTGACGCGCACGACATCGAACAGGCTGATCTGCTCGGCTGGGCGCCCAAGTCTGACACCGCCATTCCTGCCGCGCACGGTCTCGACCAGGCCGGCCTCGACAAGCGGCTGCAGGATCTTGAACAGGAACAGTTCGGACACCGAATAGGCGGCGGCGATCTCCGGGATGCGGCTCAGCCTGTCGGTATTGGCGGCGCAATACATCAGGATGCGCATCGCATAATTGGTCTGGCGCGTGAGCCGCATGGTATCCTCATGGAAATATTAGCTTGAGCCGAATATGGCCCATAGTTTGGAACAATTCCAGACTGGACCGGTACATAGCTGAATAATCGTGTCAACTTTTTGTGCGTGCCGGCGCATATGGCGGCCCGGCATGCCTGCCAAGTTTCGAGCAAGCGTTTTAGCAGCGCGGCCACTAGATAGAGGCGGATGCAAACAGGAAACGGCCTTTCGATGTCACAATCAGCTCCGGCCCTCGCGCCGGTTCGATTCGATGCCGACGCGCAAGCGAAGCTCACGGCATTGCGCAGGACCAAATTCGTTGCCGCGGCAACGCTCGCGCTCTGCATTCTCGTCTTCGCTCTGGCGAAATCCTTCCAGGGAACCTATCCGTGGCTCGGCTTCGTCGCTGCCTTCGCCGAGGCGGCGACGATCGGCGGCATCGCCGACTGGTATGCCGTGGTGGCGCTGTTCAGGCGGCCGCTGGGACTCCCGATCCCGCACACGGCCATCATTCCGGAGAACCAGCACCGCATCGCCGACAATCTCGGCCGCTTCATCGAGGCCAATTTCCTGGCGCCGGAGCCGGTGCGCGCAAAGCTTGCCGAGGTGGACTTCGCTGCTCTGGTCGCCGACTGGCTGGCCGATGCCGAGCGCGCCGCCGGCCTGTCGCGATTCGTAGCGCGGCTGGTGCCGCAGACCTTGACGGCGGTGGAGCAATCCGGCCTGCGCGACTTCGTCACCAGCCGCATGCTGGAGCAGATCGAGAAGGTGCCGTTGGCGCCTCTCGCGGCGGATCTTTTGTCGGCGCTGACCGACGACCGCCGCCACCAGAAGCTCTTCGACGAGTTCACCCGGGTGGTCGGGCGCTTCCTCAACGACGAGCAGGCGCTGGCGACGATGCGCGAAAAGATCCGCGAGGAATTGCCGTCGCTGTTCAACCTGTTTCGCGCCGATGCCTATCTCTTGAAGAAGATCGTCGCTTCGGCGGGTTCGCTGCTTGACGAGGTGCGGGCCGATCCCGATCACCCGATGCGCGCCGAGTTCGATCGGTTCGCGCTCGGCTTCATCGAACGGCTCAGGACCTCCAAGCAATATGCAAGGCGCGCCGAGAAGCTGAAGCGCGATTTTCTCGGCCGGCCGGAGGTGAGGGCACTAGCCGGCGACGCGTGGACGAGCCTGCGCCTGTTCATCGAACAGGACGCCAATGCCGAGAATTCGACGATCCGCGAGCATCTCGCCAACATGTTCGTCGAGGTCGGCACGCATCTGGCCGACGATGCGCAGATCAGGGCCGACATGAACCAAGGCTTTGTCGTCGCGCTGTCTTCGTTCGTGGAGAGCCAGAAGAGCGGCGTGTCGACATTCATCGCCGACCAGGTCAAGCGCTGGGACCTGGCGCAGCTGACGCGGCTGATCGAGACGAATATCGGCAAGGACCTGCAATATATCCGCTTCAACGGCATGATCATCGGCGGGCTGGCCGGGCTGGCGCTCTACACGGCCGAGCGGCTGTTTCTGGTCAATTGACGCTGGCCCAAGGAGCACTATTCTCCTTCGAGGGCGCCGCATCGCGGCCGCCAGGGAGGCACAGAATGGCAAAACAACCGGAATCCGACTCCTTCCTCGACATGTTCAGCAGATTCGGCCGCGACCTCAAGCTGCCGAATGTCGACGTCCAAGCCATCTTGGATCACCACCGCAAGAACCTCGAAGCCCTGGAAAAGTCGGCGAGGGCAAGCGCTGCCGGCGCATCCTCGGTGCTGGCGAGGCAGCATGAGATGGTGCAGAATGCCTTGCATGAGATCACGCGGATGGCGCAGAGCTACCAGACGCCCGGCAATCCGCAGGAGCTGATGAGCAAGCAGGCCGAATTTGCCCGCAAGTCGTTCGAGACGACGCTGAAGAATGCCAGCGAAGTGGCTGACCTTGTGCGCAAATCCAGCACCGAATCGGTCGAGATCCTGCGCGACCGGATCAGGGATGCGATGGCGGAAATCCGCGCCGGCTACGAAAAGAAATAGGCTGTCCGGCGTCTCGGCCCTTCATAGACCGACATGCGATGCAACCGGCGCAGCCGCTCGAGCGTTCTCGGCCTGCCCTAAAAGCATCAACTCTACCGGCGAAAATCGCGGGGCGGCGAATTGACAGCGATCGCCGCTCATGGTCGGGAGACAGCAAGAGTGACGGGAAAGCCGGAATGACGGAAACACGGCCGAGGACGCCGCCGACCTTCGAACAGTTGCGCACGATGTCCGGGCAGGAGCTCGGCGTGTCCGACTGGACGACGGTCGACCAGCAGCGCATCGACCAATTCGCCGAATGCACCGGCGACCATCAGTGGATCCATGTCGACCCGGAGCGGGCCAAACGGCAGAGCCCGTTCCGCACCACGATCGCGCATGGCTATCTGACCTTGTCGATCATCGGCGCGCTGGCGCTGGAGATGGGCATCGTGCCGGAGAACACCCAGGCCGCCTTCAACTACGGCTTCGACAAGGTGCGCTTCCTGGCGCCGGTCAAGGCCGGTGCGCGCATCCGCCTGCGCACCACGCTGCTTTCCATGGAGGATCTCGGCCCCGGCCAGTATCTGATGAAGGCGGCCAACACCGTCGAGATCGAAGGCGAACAGAAGCCGGCGCTGACCGCCGAAACGCTGGTGATGATGTACGAGCGCCGCAAGAAACGGGCCTAGGCAATAGCCGATATTCAGGTGAGGCCGGCCTGCGAACGATGGTTTCCTGCGCTTCCGGTGCTCACGTACTTCAAGTACGCTCCGCTCCGGTTCTCGGAACCCATCGTTCTCGATTCGGCCTGAGCTGAATCTCGACCGACCCGGGTCGCCTCAGCATTCTCTAGGCCTGTTTCGGTCTCGCTCGTCCCAACGCAAAGAGAGTCGCCAGTGCGAAGCTTGCTGCAAAGCCAATCAGCGGCCATGCCGTGTCGCCGCCCAGCAGGAAGACGAACAGCGTGCCCGCCGCCGAAACAATCACACTCTGCAGGCAGAAATAAAGCGCGACGGCCGTGCCGGCGGTCTCGCCGAACGGCGCCAGCGCGCCGTTAGCCGTGACCGACGCGGTGAGGACGATGCCGATGGCGATGACCCACATCGGCATGACGAAGCTCGCGAAGGACGGGTCGGCGAACAATTGTCCTGTAGCCAGCAGGACAGCACCCAGGAGCAGCATCGCCATGCCGCGCCTGACGCTGCCTTCGACGCCCCAGCGGGCGACGAAACGCTTCGCGAAGCGTGCGATGACGATCATCACAAGTGCCGCACTGGCGAAAGCCAGGCTGAAGCCGATCTGGGAAAAGCCGGCCCTGCCGATGAGCACCCTGGGCGCCGTCGAAAAGAACACGAAGAACGAGCCCATGGCGGTGGCGAAGGCCAGCGTGTAGGTCCAGAAGCCGAAGCTGCGCAGGATCGAGCCGAGACCAGTCCGGGCAGCGCCATCGGCCAGCGGGCGCGTTTCGCGCCAATTCAGCCAGGCGTTGAGCGTCGCCACTGCCGCCAGGATGCCGAGCGTGACGAAGATAGCCCGCCAGCCGAAGCCATTGGCGACCAAGGCGCCGGCGATCGGCCCCAGCGCCGGCACGAAGGAGAGCAGCGCGCCGAGCGTGGCGTAGATGACGGCGCCTTCCGGCCTTTGCGCATAGACGTCGCGGACGGTGGCGAAGACAGCGACGAGCATGGCGGAAGCACCGAGCGCCTGCGCGATGCGAAGGGCAAGGAAGACCGGTGCAAGCGAGGTGACGGCGAGCAGGAAGGATGCAGCCGTGAACGCCAGCGCGCCGCCGATCAGCACCGGGCGCCGGCCCGTCCTGTCGGAGATGGGCCCGAAGGCAAGTTGGCCAAGGCCAAGACAGATCATGTAGAGGCTGAGCGTCAGCTGCACGACGGCCGGCGAAGTGCCGAGCGCGCCTGGCATGATCGGCACGACGGGCAAGTAGATATCCATGGCGAGGGAGGCCAGGACGTCGAAGGGAGACAAAAGCAGCAGGGCTGCTGGCATGGACAAGGTCCATGTCGGCTGGTTCGGAGAAGACATGAGGAAAAATCCGCGCAAATGGTGAGATTTGGCGGCGATCTGTCTTGGATCGAGAGAAACGGGACAGACTGCCGCAACAACGAAGCGCTGTTGCGGCCTACTTGTCTGCTGACTTGCTGGATCCCATGGCTGTCGGTCCCGATGACGGTGCGCATGCCCGCCGGCATGGCTGTTGGCGGTTCCCTACCAGCCAAAGCCCGATAGGGCAACCGGTGGTCGCACTACGCCGCCTTGCGGCGGGACGCTGTGACCGCTCTTTCCAAGACGGTGAAAATACGCTCGTCGGCGCATTGCGCGACGTTGAAGCGCATGAAGCGGCCGGCGGTGTGCGACAGGCTGAAGGCGTTGCCGGGCGCCAGCACGACATTGGCCGACAGCGCATGGCGCGCGACTTCCGCCGCGTCGATGCCGTCGGGCAGGCGGCACCAGAGGAACATGCCGGCTGGCTGGTCGATCCAGGGCGTTATACCCATCGCCTTCAGCCTGCCGGCGGTCTCGGCCATGGCGCGCGACAGGCGGGTGCGCAACTGCTCCACATGCTTGCGGTAGCTGCCGTCCTTCAAAAGGGTCAGCACCAGTTCGGCGGACAGCCGGGTGCCGCCGAATGTCGTGGCGATCTTGAGATCGGTCAGGCCTTCCATCCAGTCGGCTGGCGCCGCGATGAAGCCGCAGCGTATCGAAGCCGACAGCGTCTTGGAGAAGGAGCCGATCTGGACGACGCGCTGCAGTCCGTCGAAGGCCGCGAGGCGCGGGGCAGGGCTGTGCTCGAAGTCGGCGAAGATATCGTCCTCGACGATGGTGAGGTCCGCCTGGTCGGCGAGCTTCAGCAGCCGATGCGCGGTGACCGGCGACAGGATCGCGCCGGTCGGGTTATGGATGCCGGAATTGGTGATGTAGAGGCGCGGCCCGTGCTCGGCGAGCGCCGCCGCGAAGAGCTCGATATCCGGCCCCGAAGGGGTGTAGGGCACGCCGACCACTTTGGCCTGATGGGCGCGCAGCAGGGCGTGAAAGTTGAAATAGCAGGGATCATCGACCAGGACCGCGTCGCCGGGCTCGATCAGGAAACGGCACAAAAGGTCGATCGCCTGGGTGCCGCAGTCGGTCAGCATGATCTGGTCCGGCGAAACCTCGACGCCATGCCCGGCCATGCGCCTTGCCAGCAATTGGCGCAGCGGCGGCAGGCCGAGCGGCGTGCCGTAGTCGGCAAGCGCGATATCGTCCGCGCGGGCCGCGGTGCGCAGCGCCCGGCGCAAGGCGGCCTGGGGCATCCAGGACGCGGGCAGCCAGCCGCAGCCGGGCTTCAGCATGTCCTCGCCCGCTTCGAGCGACTGCCTGGACACCCAGAGCGGATCGACGGCGCGGTCAAGCCGAGGACCGATCTCGGCCAGCGACAATGGCGCAAGCTGACCGGCTGCGTAGAAACCCGAGCCCGGTCGCGAACGGATCGTGCCCTCGGCCGCCAGGCGCTCATAGGCCTCGACCACGGTCGACTTCGACACCTGCATGGATTTGGCCATGGCCCGTATCGAGGGCAGGCGGGCTCCAGGTGTCAGCGTGCGTGCCGCGATACGCTGGCGGATTGCCGCCATGACGGTTTCGACGAGGGTGGCGCCGCTGACATTTGGGCCCGATATGTCCATCTGTACTTCCCTGCCGACCATTACAGTTTTGTAGAATTGTACCCCATTGTCTCTGGCAAAACCATGGCTCGCGCCGGTACCGAAGCACAAACGGAGCGGATCATGGAAAAGAGTTTCGACGGCTGGCTCAGCGGCTTCATCGGGGTGCTGATCTTCAGCGGGTCGCTGCCGGCGACGCGGGTGGCGGTGATGGATTTCGACCCGACCTTCCTGACGGCGGCCCGAGCGGCGATCGCCGGCCTGCTCGGGATCGCGATGCTGCTCATGTTCCGCGAGAAGCGTCCGGAGCGCGGCGACCTGATCTCGCTCATCGTCGTTGCGCTGGGTGTTGTGGTCGGCTTCCCGTTGCTGACGGCGCTGGCGTTGAAGCATGTCACTTCGGCGCATTCGATCATCTTTGTCGGCCTGCTGCCGCTGGCGACCGCGATCTTCGGCGTGTTGCGCGGCGGCGAGCGTCCGCGCCCGGCCTTCTGGCTGTTCTCGTGCCTGGGCAGCGCTTTGGTCGCCGGCTTTGCCTTGGCGCAAGGCGTGACCGCGTCGCCGGTCGGCGACGGCCTCATGCTCAGCGCCATCATCGTCTGCGGGCTGGGCTACGCCGAAGGGGCCAAGCTGTCGCGCAAGCTCGGCGGCTGGCAAGTGATCTGCTGGGCGCTGGCGCTGTCGCTGCCGGTCATGCTGGCGTTGAGCTTCGCGACGCTGCCGCCATCCTTCGCGGCCATCGGCTCCGGCGCCTGGATCGGCCTTGGCTATGTCTCGCTGTTCAGCATGCTGATCGGCTTCGTGTTCTGGTATCGCGGCCTCGCGCAAGGCGGCATCGCCGCCGTCGGGCAGCTGCAATTGCTGCAGCCCTTCTTCGGCCTCGCGCTGGCGGCGAGCCTGCTGCACGAAAAGGTCAGCCCGATGATGGTGGTCGTCACGCTCGGCGTCGTGGCCTGCGTGTTCGGGGCGAAGAAGTTCGCGCGGTAGGCATGCCTATTGAAACTTCGTCACCACCCCGATGCCGATCCCCTCGAAACCGCCCATTGCCATCAGCGCGGCGGGCGCTTCCTCGAGGCTGATCTTCTTGCCCACCAGCAATTCGGGCTTCAGCTTGCCGGTGCGGATCATCTCCATCATCGCGGAATAGCGGTAGGCCTGCATGCCGTGGCTGCCAAGGATCTCGAGCTCGAAGGCGATCACCTTGTCCATCGGCACCTGCGGGCGGGCATGCTCGCCCAGCATCAGCCCGACCTGAACGTGGCGGCCGCGACGACGCAGGTTCGAGATCGAGTTGAAGGATGTGGTCGGATGTCCGAGCGCATCCATCGACATATGCGCACCGCCATTGGTGATCTGCTTGACGGCCTTGACCACGTTCGGCGTCGTCGAGGCGTTGATCGTCGCCACCGCGCCGATCTTCCTGGCGAAGTCCAGCTTCTCGTCGGTGAGGTCGATGGCGATCACATTGGCGCCCATGGCGCTGGCAATCATGATCGCCGACAGGCCGACGCCGCCGCAGCCATGCACCGCGACCCATTCGCCGGGCGTCACCCGGCCCTGGTCGACGATGGCGCGGAACGAAGTGACGAAGCGGCAGCCCAGGCTGGCTGCGGTGGCGAATTCCATTTCCTCGGGCAGGCGCACGAGATTGGTGTCGGCATGCTCGATGCCGACATATTCCGCGAATGAGCCCCAGGCGTTGAAGCCGGGCTGGGACTGGTGCTCGCAGACCTGATGGTTGCCTGAGGTGCATTCGAAGCAGCGGCCGCAGCCGACGGCGAAGGGCACCGTGACGCGATCGCCGGCCTTCCAGCGGCTGACCTGCTTGCCGGCGGCGACGACGACGCCGGCCAGCTCGTGGCCGGGAACGTGCGGCAGCGTGATGCCGTCGTCATGGCCCATCCAGCCGTGCCAGTCGCTGCGGCATAGGCCGGTCGCCTCGACCTTGATGACAACGCCGTCGGCGGCCGGCTTCGGATCAGGCACGGTCTGGATCGTCGGCGCCTCGCCGAATTTCTCGAACACGACGGCTTTCATCGGCAAACTCCCACGTTTTGAGGTGACGATAGCCGATTCCGCGGACGGTCGACCGGAAATCGATTCTGCCAGCGCCGCGGCTGGCGGACCGATCATTATTCCGGCTGCTGGCGGAAATCGGCCAGCCGCGTTTCACCCGGCGCCAGCAGGCGACCGTCCTCGGCATGAACTTCCAGGCGGCGGATCGGCCTGCCGGTCCGGGTGTCGACCATGAAGGTGTAGGGCTCGCCCGGGCCGGAGAAATAGGTCTCTCCCCACTGGCGCAGAGCTACGAGCACATAGAACAGGCCACGGCCTTTTTCGGTCAGCACATATTCATGATGCGCGCTGCCGTCCGGTGCCGGAACGATTTCGAGGATGCCATGCGCGACCAGATTGCGCAGGCGCGCCGACAGGATGTTCTTGGCCACGCCGAGGCTTTTCTGGAATTCGCCGAAACGCCGCAAGCCGTCGAAGGCGTCGCGCACGATGAGCAGCGACCACCAGTCGCCGATCGCGTCGAGCGGCCGGGCGATGAAGCAATCCGCGCTTTGATGGCTCGTCCGCTTAACCATTTCGTTGGTCCAGCCTCCTGATTTCGGTTGCAATATAAAACCGTTCTGCATATTTCGCAACGGTTTCAAGTTGCAACCGAATGGAGAGCCCGATGAATCTGCAGCTGCAACGAGCCGATCTGCGACAGTTCGAAGGCGCCGTGGGAGGAAAGGCCAAGGCCGGATTGCCGCGCCTGACTGCGCTGATCTTCGCGGTTGCCTGCGGCTTGAGCGTCGCCAATGTCTATTTCGCCCATCCGCTGCTCGATGCCATCGCCCACGACTTTTCGATCGACCCCGCCTCGGTCGGCATCGTGGTGACGATGACGCAGATCGGCTACGCGCTCGGCCTGTTCTTCATCGTGCCGCTCGGCGACCTGTTCGACCGTCGCAAGCTGGTTGTGACCCAAGCCGTGCTTTCGGCCTTGGCGCTGATCGTTATCGGTCTTTCGCCGAGTGCCGCGATGCTGCTTGCAAGCCACGCCGCGGTCGGCCTGCTCGCCGTCGTCGTGCAGGTGCTGGTCGCCTATGCCGCCGATCTGGCGGCGCCCGAGGAGCGGGGGCGCGCGGTCGGCACCGTAACCAGCGGCGTCATTCTCGGCATCTTGCTTGCGCGTTTCGTTGCCGGACTGATCGCCGATTTTGCCGGCTGGCGCTCCGTCTATCTTGTCTCGGCAGTACTCACGCTGGTGATGACGGCGATCCTGTTCCGGGTGCTGCCCCGCCACGAGGCGGCGCGGCCGCCAACATCCTACGCCAGGCTGCTCGGGTCGGTGCTGCTTCTGTTCGTCGAGGAACCCTTGCTGCGTGTGCGCGCGGTGCTGGCGCTGCTGATCTTCGCCGGTTTCAACGTGCTGTGGGCGCCGTTGGTGCTGCCGCTCGCAGCGCCGCCTTTTTCGCTGTCGCATACAGCGATCGGATTGTTCGGCCTGGCCGGCGTCGCCGGCGCGCTCGGCGCGCGCTGGACCGGTATCCTCGTCGATCGCGGGCAGGGGCAATTGGTCACCGGCCTCGGTCTCGCGCTGATGGCCGCCGCCTGGCTGCCGATCGCGTTCATGAGCAAGACGCTCTGGTTGCTGGTGCTGGGCATATTCATGCTCGACCTCGCCATCCAGGCGGTGCACGTCACCAATCAAAGCCTGATCTTCGCCCGCCGGCCGGACGCCCGCAGCCGCTTGGTCGGCGGCTATATGATCTTCTATTCGCTGGGTAGCGCGCTCGGCTCCATCGCCTCGACCATGACCTACGGCGCCTGGGGCTGGACCGGTGTTTGCGCCCTTGGCGGCGCCATCGGGCTGACGGCGCTGGTGTTCTGGGCGGTGACGCTCAGAGTGGGCCGTTAGTTATGGCGGGGTATCAAGCAGTGGCTGCCGTTTGCGAACCCATTCGTCGGCTTCCGGATCCCACGGCCAAATCCCGGAAGTTGTCGGGAAAATAAGCTGCATAATCCGGAAATCCGCTCCATCGTAGAATCATATATCCCAGCCGAAATGTTCCGGGTAGTGGTCGGGATGGACTGCGCCGAATTGAATGTCGAAACCACCACCCAGGAAACCTGATGCGCGCTCTCCGACGCCGAACCTCTCGCCGCCGCGCACGCGTCGGCAATACTCGTTGATGATGGTCATCGAAAGCTCCGGCTTGAGCCCTATGACGACCAATTCAGGGATGCCAAAATTGTGCTCTATCCCGACCGAGTAAGCGAAGGGCGGATGCTCGTCCGCCTCCAACACATAGAGGATATGGCAGCCGTACTCTTCGATGTCGGCGAGTGCCTTGGCCTCCTCGGCGTCTTTGGCTTCCCTATTCGGCATCGATCTGGTTCTGCGGCGCGGCCTTCTGGAACGCCGGCAGCGCCATGCAGGCGGCGTTGATGCGCGCGATCACCGGATAGGGCGCCATGTCGACGCCGAAGCGGGCGTTGTTGGTGACCTGGGCGGCAAGGCAGATGTCGGCGAGGCCCGGCGCGTCTCCGTGGCAGAACGCGCCGGTCTCGGGCGAGGAGGCGAGAATCTTTTCAAGCGGCTGGAAACCTTCGTTCACCCAGTGCCGGAACCAGTTGACGACGTCCTCGTCGCCGGCGCCGAACACAGTGCGCAGCGAGGTCAGCACGCGCAGATTGTTCACGGGGTGGATGTCGCAGGCGATCATCTGCGCCAGCATCCGCACTCGTGCCCGACCCAGCGCATCCTTCGGCAGCAGCGGCGGCTCCGGCTGGATCTCATCGAGATATTCGATGATCGCCAGCGACTGCGTCAAAAGCCTGCCGCCATCCAGCACCAGCGCCGGCACCAGCCCTTGCGGATTGACGGCGAGATAGGCGGGCTCGAGATGCTCGCCGTGGCGCAAATGATGCGGCACATAGGTATAGTCCAGGCCTTTCATCGCCAGCGCGATCCGCACCCGGTAGGAGGTGGAGGAGCGGTAATAATTGTGGAGGACGGGGTCGCTCATCGCCTCGGCTGCCCGATGGTCACCGCGATCTCGCCGATGCCGTCGACGCCGCCGGTGATCCTGTCGCCGGTCTGGACCGCGCCGACGCCTGCCGGCGTGCCGGTGAAGATCAGATCGCCTGGTTGCAACTCGACCGCCTCGCTGCAGATCGAGACGATGTCGGCGATCGGCCAGATCAATTCGGCTAGGTCGCCGTCCTGCTTCACCGCGCCGTTGACAGCGAGCCAAATGCGGCCTTTCTCCGGATGCCCTGATTTCGCGGCCGGAATCAGCGGGCCGCAAGGCGCGGACTGGTCGAAAGCTTTCGACCAGTCCCAGGGACGTGCCGCCTTCTTCGCCTGATCCTGCAGGTCGCGGCGGGTCAGGTCGATGCCGACGCCATAGCCCCAGACATGGGCGAGCGCATCCGCGCGGGGAACGTGAAAGCCTCCCTTGCCGATGGCAACGACCAGCTCGATCTCGTGGTGCAGGTTCGAGGTCAGCGGCGGGTAGGGGATCTCGGCGCCGCTGTCGACAACCGCATCGGCGGGCTTGGTGAAGAAAAAGGGCGGGTCGCGCTCGTCATTGCCGAGCTCGCGCGCATGCGCGGCGTAGTTGCGGCCGACGCAGAAGATGCGGCGCACGGCAAACCGCTCCGCCGAGTCTGCGACGGCAACCGAGGCGACCGGCGGCGGCGGGACGACGAATTCTGGCATGGTTTTTCTCTGTGTTGGTATGAATCGCGCCCACCTTCCGCCGATTTTGCCGGGCGGGCAAGACCGGGGGCGTCCCGGCACATCGGCCTGTCGTTTCAGTGACAATGCACGGTACCATTGGGCGTATACTATTTGCCAATAATCTGGCCATGGTCACAGGACTATCCTGTGCCGGCTGAAACCGAACCGATGCCTGAACCCGTGCAATGACCCCCGTCAGCGATCGCGCCCGCTTCCTGATCATCGACGACCACCCGCTGTTTCGCGAGGCGTTGCACAGCGCGGTGCAGATGGCCTATCCGGACGTCGACACGGTCGAGGCGCGCTCGATCGCGGAAGCCATCGAGCTCCTTGCCGACGCAAAGCCGTTCGACCTCGCGCTGCTCGATCTGAGCATGCCCGACGTGCATGGCTTCGAAGGCCTGCTGCAGCTCAGGACCCGCTATCCGCGGCTGCCGGTGGTGATCGTGTCGGGCTATGAGGAGCCGAAGATCATCTCCGAGGCGCTGTCCTATGGCGCCGCCGGCTTCATCCCGAAATCGGCAAGGAAGAGCGATCTCGCCGCCGCCATCCGCTCGGTGATGGATGGCGCCGTCTACGTGCCGGAAAACTACGAAAGCCAGCCGCCGGAGCCCGACAGCACCGACCGCGCCGACATGGTGCAGCGTCTGGCCAAGCTGACGCCGCAGCAGCTGAGGGTCCTGCAGATGCTGCGCCAGGGCATGCTGAACAAGCAGATCGCCTATGAGTTGCAGGTGGGCGAGACCACCGTGAAAGCGCATGTCTCGGAGATCCTGCGCAAGCTCAACGTCTATAGCCGCACGCAGGCGGTGATCGAGGTCTCGAAGCTGGACAATGCGGAACTGTTTCGGGACCAGGCCGGGTTTTAGGGCGGGCGCCTAAGCCAGAAGATGCGCCAGCAGCGCGCGCAGTTGCGCCGGCTTCAGCGGTTTGCGCATCAGCTCTATGCCGGCGGCGCGGGCGGCCTTGGCGACGAGCTCGGAGCTGTCGGCGGTGACGATCAGCGCCGGCACGGGGCGGCCGAGATAGTCGCGCACGTCGGCGATCGTCGCGGTGCCGAGGTCGCCGCCGTCGAGATGCTGGTCGGCGATGACGATGTCGGGCACCCAGGCGGTGTCGCCGAGCAGGTCGAGCGCATCGTCGGTCGAGGTGGCGGCGCGCACCTGGCATTGCCAGCGTTCCAGCAGCGAGGTCATGGCAGAGAGCACGTCGACGTCATTTTCGACCAAAAGCACCTTGGTACCGAACAGGCCGTAACCACGAGGGCGCTCCATGTCGGCAACGGCCGCCACCGGTTCGGCTGCCATGCCGACCGGCACGTCGATGTGGAAGATGGTGCCGCGCCCGACCTTCGAGGAAAAGGTCACGGGGTGGCCGAGCGCGGCGGCCATGCGGCGCACGATGGCGAGGCCGAGGCCAAGCCCGCCGGCGAGCCCTGCATCGGCAAGCGTCACGGTGCCGCGGTGGAACTCCTCGAACACCGCTTCGCGCTGGTCCTCGGCAATACCGCAGCCGGTGTCCGCGACGTCGATGCGTATGGTATCGCCGCGATGCCTGGTACCGACCAGCACGCCGCCGGAGCGGGTATAGCGCAGTGCGTTGGAGAGGATGTTCTGCAGGATGCGCCTGAGCAGCGTGCGGTCTGTCCGCACGACGACATTGACCGGGCGGAATTTCAGCGACAGGCCTTTCTTTTCCGCCTCGGGCAAGAAGTCCGAGCGAAGCGAGGAAAACAGCGTCTCAAGGCTGATGTCGACGATTTCCGGTTGCACCACGCCGGCGTCGAGCTTGGAGATGTCGAGCAGGGTGCGCAGGAGGTCTTCCATCGTCTCCAGCGAGCGCTCGACCTGACGCACCAGCTTGCGGCCTTCCTCGCTGGTCTGGACCTCGGCCAGCGCCGAGACCGACAGATGCGCGGCGTTGAGCGGCTGCAGCACGTCGTGGCTGGCGGCGGCCAGGAACCTGGTCTTGGAAAGGTTCGCCAACTCGGCCGTCTCCTTGGCGGCGACGAGGTCGATGTTCGACTGCTCGAGCCGGCGCAGCGTGGCGTGCAACTCCTCGGTGCGATTGCGCACCCGGTTTTCCAGCGAGATGGCGGTCTGGAACAGCGAGAAGGCGTTGCCTTGCTGGTCCATCGAGCGCTCGACCCGGCTGAGAAGGGCCGCGTTGATCTTCTTAAGCCTTTCGAGGTCGTTTATGTCGCGAAGCGGCATCTCGCTCACTCGGCCGCCCGGCGCTCGCCGAAGGCGATGCCGGTAAAGGTCTGATTGAGGTGCATGGAGCGATACTGCTCTCCATAGGTGCCGAAGCCGATGACCTTGTTGGTCCGGTAGAGTTCCGAAATGTCACGGTAGACCTGGCGGTTGCGCGCATCGAGCCGGCGCAGCACGCAGTCGAAGCCCAGGATCATGTCGATGCCGCCGACCTTGCGTTCGGCATCCTCCAACGCGGCGCGTGTCGCTTCCACCATGTTCTTCGGCTGGGCTATGGAAAGGACGACGCCGTCGTCGATGGCGCAGAAGAACGACAGCGAGCCGTCGACATGCATGCGCTGGATGGAGCGGCAGTAATATTCGCCCGCCACCTTCACGACCACGGGATGGGAGGCGAAGCTTAGCGGCGTCAGCGCCTGGGCCACAGTGCCGACGGAGGCTGCATATTCCTCCGCCGCGTTGGCGGCGTTGAATTCGTGCACGATGCGATGGTCCGGATCGGACGCCGTCACCACCAGCTTCTCGTCGGTCGGAATGAAATTGTCGGTCTTGAAGACGTGGAAAGGGATCTCGGTCGCGACCAGCACGATGATGGCGCTGTCCGACGTGACCTTGCCGTTCGAGATCAGGCTGGTCGTCTCGAATTTCAGGTCGTCGCCCGCCGAGCCGCCGATCAGCGGGATGTCGTCAAGCCCCCAGTGGATGGCCGAGGTCACCGCTTCCTCGGCATAGGAAAGGCCGTCGATGAAGCAGAGGGCAAAGACGCTCTTCGCCCGCTCCCGGCCGGCGCGGGATCGCAGCAGGCGGCGCAGCTCCACGACCTCGCCGGTTATCCCGTCCATGCCGGAGGAGGAGAGGTTTTCGACCGTGGTGCTGACGATCGAAAACGACGCCGACGGTAAAAGCAGTGCGAGGGCATGCCCTTCCTCCAGCCCCTGCGGCGTGATTTCGCCGGCGGTCGAGCAGCCGGCATAGGCGAGCGACGGCGCGTGGACCTTCAGCGCCTGCGCAAGCGCCGCCGCGTCGACCAGGCTTTGGGAGAAGAACAGAAGCGCGAAGCCGGCATCGACGATCGCCGCTTCCGCAGCGATGGCCCGGGCAAAGGAATCCGGGTCGGGCTCATCCGTGGTGAGCGCCGAAAGGCCCGATGCATAGCGTGTGCTCGAACTGGCCAGCTGCCTCCTCCGCGATTTCCTCCAACGCTGTTTGTGCGTGTCTTTTCTTATGCCTGTCAGGCACGCTTCGCGTCGAAGGCATCTTTGCCTTCAATCCCGGTTTTGGCAATGGGGCGGGTTGCTGCGCTGCACATAGCTTTTGCCATGATCGAAAGTACAATGGAGCCGGCGCTGGCAGCGCTGTTTTGCCCGTTGTACGGTGCGCGAATAACGTACTGCCGAAGCACAAGCGCGGCATCGGCAGGGTGAGGACCGAGGTTAATACCCAGGGAGGCTGTATGTCGGACGTGTCGTTGACTGTGAACGGGAAACGGGTCAGCGGGAGCGCCGAAGACCGAACGTTGCTGGTGCATTTCCTGCGGGAGCACCTGGGTCTCACCGGAACGCATGTCGGTTGCGATACGTCGCAATGCGGCGCCTGCGTCGTGCATGTCGACGGCAAGGCGGTGAAATCCTGCACGATGCTCGCCGCGCAGGCGTCGGGCTCGACCATCGTCACCATTGAGGGACTGGCCGACGGCGCGGAGCTGCATCCGGTGCAAGCCGCATTCAAGGAGCATCACGGGCTGCAATGCGGCTTCTGCACGCCGGGCATGATCATGACGGCGACCGACATGATAGCGCGCCATCCGGAGGGCCTGGACGAGGCGACGGTGCGCGCCGAGCTCGAAGGCAACATCTGCCGCTGCACGGGCTACCACAACATCGTGAAGGCGATCCTCGCCGCATCGGAAACGATGGCGAAGGGCGCCAAGGGCAAGGCGAAACAGGCAGCTTAGGGGAATAAGGGAGTAGGGCAGTAAGGGAGTAGGTGAAGAAGACACCGATTTCCCTACTGCCTTACTCCCCTACTGCCCTACTCCCCTAATTTCCGGAGGATTTCCGCAATGGGTATCGAAGGCGTCGGCGCTCGCGTGGCGCGCAAGGAAGACAAGAGGTTCATCACCGGCGGCGGCCGCTATGTCGACGACATGGTGGTGCCCGGCATGAAGCATGCCGTGTTCGTGCGCAGCCCGCACGCTCATGCGCAGATCAAGAAGATCGACGTGAAAAAGGCGCAGGCGATGCCCGGCGTCGTCGGCGTGCTCACCGGCAAGGAGCTCAAGGCCGACGGCATCGGCAACCTGATCTGCGGCTGGATGATCCACTCCAAGGACGGCACGCCGATGAAGATGGGCGCGTGGTCGCCTCTGGCCGTCGACAAGGTGCGCTATGTCGGCGATGCCGTCGTCATCGTGATCGCCGACACCAAGGGCCAGGCGCGCGACGCGGCAGAAGCGGTCGAGATCACCTACAAGGAATTGAAGGCCGTCGTCGATGCCACGAAAGCCATCCAGCCCGGCGCGCCGCAGGTCCATGCCGAGGCCGAGAACAACCTGATCTTCGACTGGGAGCTTGGCGACGGCAAGGCGACCGACGCGGCGATCAAGTCGGCGGCTCATGTCACGCGCATGAAGATCGTCAACAACCGGCTGGTGCCGAATGCGATGGAGCCGCGGGCGGCTCTCGGGCACTACGACAAGGCGGAGGACCACTATACCTGCTGGACGACATCGCAGAACCCGCATGTCGCGCGGCTGGTGATGAGCGCCTTCTACAATGTCGCGCCGGAAAACAAGCTGCGCGTCATCGCGCCCGATGTCGGCGGCGGCTTCGGCTCCAAGATCTACATCTACCCGGAAGAGATCGTCTGCCTGTGGGCATCGAAGAAGACCGGCGTTCCCGTCAAATGGGTCGCCGACCGCACTGAAAGCTTCCTGTCGGACGCGCATGGCCGCGACCATGTCTCGACGGTGGAGATGGCCTTCGACAAGGACAACCGCATCACCGGCCTCAAGGTCGACACAATCGCCAATCTCGGCGCCTACATGTCGTTGTTCTCGTCCTGCGTGCCGACCTATCTTTACGCGACGCTCCTGTCGGGCCAGTACAACATCCCGGCGATCCACGCCAATGTGCGCGCCGTCTACACCAACACCGCGCCCGTCGATGCCTATCGCGGTGCCGGGCGGCCGGAGGCCACGTACGTGCTCGAGCGGATGATGGAGACCGCGGCGCGCGAGCTTGGCGTATCGCCGGCGGAGCTCAGGCGCCGGAACTTCATCACGTCCTTCCCGCATCAGACGCCGGTGATCATGGCCTATGACGCGGGCGATTATAACGCATCGCTCGATGCGGCTATGAAGGCCGCCGACTATGCCGGCTTCGCCATGCGCCGCGCCGACGCCGCCAAGCAGGGCAAGCTGCGCGGCATCGGCATGAGCTGCTACATCGAAGCCTGCGGGCTGGCACCGTCATCGGCGGTCGGCTCGCTCGGCGCCGGCGTCGGGCTGTGGGAATCGGCGGAGGTGCGCGTCAATGCCGTGGGCACTATCGAGGTGCTGACCGGATCGCATAGTCACGGCCAGGGCCATGAGACGACCTTCGCGCAGCTGGTCACCCAGCGCTTCGGCGTGCCGATCGACTCCGTCTCGATCGTGCATGGCGACACCGACAAGGTGCAGATGGGCATGGGCACTTACGGCTCGCGCTCCGGCGCCGTCGGCATGTCGGCCATCGTCAAGGCGCTCGACAAGGTCGAGGCCAAGGCCAAGAAGATCGCCGCGCATCTGCTGGAAGCGGACGAGGGCGACATCGTCATCGAGAATGGCGAGGTCAAGGTCGCGGGCACCGACAAGAGCCTGCCCTGGTTCCAGGTGGCGCTTGCCTCCTATACCGCCCATAATTTGCCGGCGGGCATGGAGCCCGGGCTGAAGGAGACGGCCTTCTACGATCCGTCCAATTTCACCTTCCCGGCCGGCTGCTACATCTGCGAGGTCGAGATCGATCCGGAAACCGGGCTGACGGAAATCATCCAGTTCGTCGCGGCCGACGATTTCGGCAACATCATCAATCCGATGATCGTCGAGGGGCAGGTGCATGGCGGCATCGCGCAAGGCGTCGGCCAGGCGTTGCTGGAAGGCGCGCATTACGACTCCAGCGGCCAGCTTCTGACGGCAAGCTACATGGATTACACGATGCCGCGCGCGGGCGACCTGCCGTCCTTCAAGGTCTCGACCTCGAACACGCCATGCCCGGGCAATCCGCTCGGCGTCAAGGGCTGCGGAGAGGCTGGCGCCATCGGTTCGCCGCCGGCGGTCATCAACGCCATCACCGATGCGCTCGGTGTCGTCGACATCGCCATGCCGGCGTCGCCGGTGACGGTGTGGGCAACCATCCGCGCGACGAAGCACTGAGGAGGAACGAGCATGTATTCGGTCAATTACCATCGCGCTTCCTCCGTCGCCGATGCCGCCAAGCTCTTGAAGAACGGCGATGCCAAGTTGCTCTCCGGCGGCATGACCTTGATTCCCGCCATGAAGACGCGGCTCGCGGCGCCCTCGGACCTCGTCGACGTCTCGCGGCTCAAGGACCTGCAGGGCGTGAAGGTGTCCGGCAAGACGATCACCATCGGCGCCGCGACGACGCATTACGCCGTCTCCACGGACGAAAAGCTGAAGAAGGCCTGTCCGGCGCTCGCGCATATGGCATCGCTGATCGGCGATCCGGCCGTGCGCTACAAGGGCACGATCGGCGGGTCGATCGCCAACAACGATCCGGCGGCCGACTATCCGGCTGCGCTGCTGGCGCTGGGGGCGACGATCATCACCAACAAGCGCGAGATCGCCGCGGAAAAATTCTTCAAGGGCCTGTTCGAGACGGCGTTGAAGGAAGGCGAGATCATCACCGCGGTGAGCTTCACCGCGCCGACCAAGGCGGCGTACCAGAAGTTCCGCAACCCGGCTTCGCGCTACGCCATCGTCGGCGTGTTCGTGACCAAGGGCAAGGACGGGGTGAGGGCGGCGGTGACCGGTGCCGGGGAGGACGGTGTCTTCCGCTCCAAGGAGATCGAGGCGGCGCTGGCGAAGAATTTCGATGCCGCGGCGCTCGGCGGCCTCAAAGTGCCGGCAAAGGGGCTGATGAGCGATATCCATGCCTCCGCCGACTATCGCGCCAATCTGATCGCAGTGATGGCCAAGCGCGCCGTGGCCGCGGCCAACGCCTGAGCGGCAATGCCGCGGATCAAGGAAGGGGCCAGCTCGGCCCCTTTTTTTCCATAACGGAGGCTTGACCGGAAACGCCGGTCAAATTTCAGCTTCGCACTTGCACAAAGTTATCCCGCACTGCAAAATAAATTCGGCGGGAACACCAGATGGTCCGGGATGCGGGCGAGGCTTCGCGTGCGGACCTCGAGTTGCGAAGGCACGGTATGACCGACATCTCCGCAGCGTCCGTCGTCCTGCCGCGGACCGCAGCCGACAGGGAAGCCAGGACAAGGCTGGCCTATCTCGATGGCTGGCGCGGCCTGTCGATCGCCCTGGTGCTGATCGGCCATTTCTTTCCGGTCCCGGGAATCAATCTCGGTGTCCTCGGCGTCGAGTTCTTCTTCGTGCTGAGCGGCCGGCTGATGGGCGAGATCCTGTTCATCGAGCGTTTTCCGCTGAAGAAATTCTTCAAGCGCCGTTTCTCGCGCATCTATCCCGCGCTGCTTGTGTTCGTGGTTGCCGCCATGATCGGCCTTGCCGGCACCTATATCGCCTTCAAGTGGAAGGCGGCGCTGACGGCGCTGACCTTCACCTACAATTATGCCGGCATCTTCATCAATCGCGCCGGCGCGCTCGACCATATCTGGTCGCTCTGCGTCGAGGAGCACTCCTATGTCCTTTTGGCGCTGATCAGCGTGGTGGTTCCCGGAAGGACGAATGTCGTGCGGCTGCTGGTCGTGCTGGCGTTGCTGGCGATGGCCAACGGCGCCATTTCGTACGGGGTTCTCGGCATGGGCTACGAGACCACCTACTGGCGTACCGACGTGCATATCGCCTCGATCCTGCTATCGGCCGCGATCTGCCTGCTCAAGGCCGATGGGCGCCTGCCGGCTTTCCTGAAGAGCCGCCATGTGGCTGCCGCGGCCGCGGCCTGCGGCGTCCTGCTGTTCAGCGACCGGGTGCCGACGCCTCTGCACTACACCGTCGCCGTGCCGCTGCTGGCGCTGGCGGTCAACACGCTCGACTTCGCCGGCGGCTCTCTGAAAGGGCCGTTGTCGTCGCGGCCGATGGTGATGCTCGGGCTGTGGTCCTATTCGCTTTATCTCTGGCAGCAGCCTTTCTACAAATTCGTAGATGAGCGCGGCAGCGCGCCGATCCCGATGCTGGCGGCCGTGTTCGCCTGCGCGCTCGCGAGCTATTACATCGTCGAAAAGCCCGCCCGCGGCTGGCTCAACCGCAACTGGTGATCAAGCAGGTTTCGTCGCTCGCTGCGCAGCGAGGTAGCGTCGGAGCCCGGCTTCGCCGCGCGGCGTGGTCCAGCGATGGTTCCAGGCGAAGGCTGGTCTCAGAATCGGTGCGAGCAGCTTGAGGATCGGCCTTTCGACCGTGACCTGCCAGACCAGATCGACATGCGTGCCGGCCCCGGACGGCGACAGCTCCGCCCGCCACAGCCCGTCGAAATCGCCGAAGGTCTTCACCACCACCAGCCGGCCGGGTATGAGCTCGGCGGCCTCGATGATGAAGTTTAGCTCATAAGGCAAGGCGCCGCGCGCTCTTGCCCTGGCGCGGGCACCGACGACGCCCTTGCCCTCCTTGTCGAGCGGCTCGACTCCTTATAGGCGTCGCCCCGCCAAAGTGGCAGCAACTGGGCGTCCGACAGCACGTCCCACACTTCCTGCGGCGTGCCTTCGGGGATGTTCCAGCTCTCGTTGAAGCGGAAGACATTGCTCGCCATGATGTCGCCCCCGCAGCGGAGCGTCTATATTAGCTTCAGCTTGTTTTCCTGGCCAGCGATGTCGCGGCGCTCAGGCGGCGATGGGTTTTGCCCAATAACGCACCGATTTCTTGCCGCCGTGGATCACCGCATCGCCGACCTCGGTGAAACCGAGTGCTGCGTGGAAGGCGTCGGAAGCCGGATTGGGCGGATCGGCGTTGACCTCGCAGGTGACGATCGTGTGGCCGGCGCGCCGGGCCTGCTCGAACAGATCCTCATAGAGCCGTCGGGCATGGCCGCGGCCGCGCGCCGCGGCGGCGACCACCACACGGTCGACATAGACGAAGCGCGGGTAGCGCTGGCGAAACCAGAGGAAGTTGGGGCTGTCGTAGTCTGCATCCTGGTCGAAGGTCATGATGAAGGCTTCGAGCGCGCCGACGCGGCGCGTGTAGAAGGCTTGCCTGATGAGGAAGGACAACCGATCCGCCTCCAGCCAGGAAAGTTCCGCCGCGTGCTCGTTGTTGAGCACGAGGATGGCGGCTTCATCGCCGGGCGAGAGGCGTTCGATCGGCAGCAGATCTTTGGCCGTCTCAGCCATCACGCTCTCGCGGCCCTGATCGTCGCCGCCACCTTGGCCTGGTCGGTCACCGTGTTGCGGTATTCGCGGTCGAGGTCGGTGCCGCCCATGCCGACTTGCGGGTTGCGGTAGCGCATCGCGCTCGGAACATCGGCAAGGGCGGCAAAATGCATTTCGGTCAATCCGGTGCGCTTATGCACCGCGCCGATCGTGTCTGGCGCCAGGGCACCGCAGCCGAGGATGATGATGCGATCGCCGGCCTTGCGGACGAGCTCCGCCAGAAGCTCAATGCCTTCGACCGCCGTGTCGCGCTGGCCGCTGGTCAGCACGCGGCCGACCTTGCAGCGGATCAGCGCTTCGAGCGCCTCGAACGGATCGCGCGTCATATCGAAAGCGCGGTGGCAGGTGACGTTGAGCGGGCCGGCAGCCTCAACCAATGCGCTCATGCGCGCCTCGTCGATGGTGCCGTCGGCGGTGAGGCAGCCGACGACGACGCCGGCGACGCCCAGCTCGCGCAGCGCTTCGACGTCGGTGAGCATCGAGCGGTATTCGGCCTCGCTGTAGAGGAAATCGCCGCCGCGCGGGCGCACGATGACATGGAAGGGAATAGCCGCGCTTTCGAGCGCGGCGCGCACCGTGCCTATGCTCGGCGTGATGCCGCCTTCGATCAGGCTGGCGCAGAGCTCGACCCGGTCGGCGCCGGCGGCCTGCGCGGCAAGCAGCCCGTTAATGCCTTCGACGCAGATTTCGATCAGGGGTCTTTGCGCGTCCGCCACCGGCTTCCATCCATGCTTTCGAGAAGATGGGCAGCCCTAGCACCGGGCGCGCCGCCGCGAAAGCCGCAACGATCGGTCCAGCCATCGAAGTGACCAGCCATGCAACCCGCTTGACAATGCATAACTGCAAAGTTATGGATAACTCATAACTGGTAGGTTATTGAACGATGCGAGCCTTATTGGCCGAGGAGACCGACGATGGAAGCAAGATTGAAGAATCCGGTGATGCTTATTCCCGGCGCGCTGCAGGCGCTGCTCGCGCTCGACAAATCGACCGAAGCCGGCGACGTGCCTTATGTGACGCGCAAGCTCATTCACCTGCGCGCCAGTCAGATCAACGCCTGCGCCGTCTGCGTCGACATGCATGCTCGCGAGCTGAAGAAGGCGGGCGAGAAGGACGAGCGGATCTTCGCCGTGTCGGCATGGCGGGAGACGCCGTATTTCACCGATGCAGAGCGCGCCGCTCTTGCGCTGACGGAAGCAGCAACGCGACTGGCCGACCGCTCCGATGCAGTGCCGGACGGCATCTGGGACGAGGCCGCGCGCCACTATGACGACAAGGCGCTCGCCGCTCTGGTGATCCAGATCGCGCTGATCAACGCCTTCAACCGCCTCAACGCCACCACGCGGCAACCGGTGGGCGCCTGGGGGTGAATCGAGAGAAGGACGCTCGCTACTGCTTCAGGATCGTGTTCTTGGCGCCTTGTTCGACCTGGTCGATTACCAGAAGCTTCACGGGATCGGGGCCGATATTGGTGGCCTGGTGCCATTGGCCGATCATCTCGATGATGAAGTCCCCGGTCTTATAGGTGTTGGCAGCGCCGGTCTCGACATTGGTGACCTTGAGCGTGCCCTGCTCGACATAGGCGTAGCGCGGGAAGGGATGCTTGTGCACCGGCAAGGTCGCGCCCGGCGCTATCTGGTAGGATGAGACCTGAACCTCGATATTCTTTTGCGGCAGCGTGATCGGCTGGCCGGACGCGGTCGTCGTCTTCGACGCAAGCGGCGTGACGACGACCGGGGTATTGCTGCTGTCTAAAGCGTTGGCCGCGGTCGCATAGACGGTGGCTATCGCCAACAGCGCGGATATCGTGATGTTGCGCATGATCCCCCTCCAAGGTTGCCGCACCATCGCCCGGCGGAAATTGACGCGCAAGCATCCTTTTTGCACGAGTCGGACTTTCGGACGCTGCCATTTCTGGCGACCCTGGAAGACGTGAAAGGCCCCGGACTTGCCGGGGCCCGAGCGCTATGAAATCACCCTAACCGGTCGGGCCGACGGTTTCCCTGTGCGATGAAACAGGGGCGTGCCGACACGGTGATCCGACGGATCAGCTCGGCGCCTTGCCGCCGTTCTTCTTGCAGGCCGAGCGGAACTTCTCGCGATCCTTGCCGTGAAGACCTTTCTGATCCGCAAGCGCCGAGCATTGTTTCGAGATCGCGGTCTTTTCGGGCGTCATGGTCGACTTCGGTTTCTTCGTCGTCGGCGCCATCGTCGTTGTCGTGCCGGCGGCGGGCGCTGTCGTTGTCGTGGTCGACGTCGCCGCCATGGCTCCGGTGGCGACAAATCCTGCGAGAGCGAAAGAGGCAAGAAGACGAGCTGCTACTTTCATTGCGATCTCCATTGTTTCGAGTTCCCCCGAGGCGAAAGTAGCACCGGACTGGAGCTCCACTATGCCAGGCCAAAGCTTGCGCCGGACACTTTGTCGTTACCGGCAAATGGCTCTGGAGCTGGGTGCGCCGATTGGCTTGCCGTCCGGTCAGGCCGCAGGGCTGTCCTGCCGTTTGGCTCGCCCGGGCTTCGGCGACCTGAGCAGCAAGGCGAGCGGCACCAGCAGCGCCGTGGCTATCGCGCAGTAGAAGAAGACGTCGACATAGGCGAGCAGCGAAGCCTGGCGGCCGATCTCCTGCCCGATCCAGCCGACGGCCTGCTGCCTGGCTTCGACCAGCGGCGAACCCTCGGCGACGAAGTGGTCCGTCACCTGGCGAAGCGTCTGCTGATAGGTGTCGCTCGATTGCGCGGTGTGGCTGACCAGCACCGACTGGTGGAACTGGGCGTTCTGGGCAATCACCGTGTTGGACAGCGACACGCCGATGCTGCCGCCGATGTTGCGGGCGACATTGATGAGCGAGGACGCCTGATCGGTCTTCTGCGGCGGCAGACCGACATAGGCGGCGGTGGAGATCGGGATGAACAGGAACGGCAGGCCGATCATCATGTAGACGCGCGCGTAGGCGAAGAAGCTGAAGCTGGCGTCGGGCGTCAGCGAGGTCATGTGCCAGAGCGCAACCGCGACCACCGACATGCCCATCATGATGAGATAGCGTGGCTGGACGACGCCGGCGGCAAAGCCCGAGACCGGCATCAGCAGAAGCATGGCGATGCCGCCCGGCATCATCGACAGGCCGGAAAGGGTGGCGGTGTAGTCGAAAGTCGTCTGCTGCAGCTGCGGCAAAAGCTGCGTGGTGCTGAAGAGCGCGGCGCCCACCGCCATCATGACGAGGAACGACATGCCGAACTGCCGGCTGAACAGCAGGCGGATGTCGACGATCGGATCGCGCCTCGTCCACTCCCAGGGCACGAGCAGGAGGAACGACACGGCCGAGATCACGGCGAAAGTGGTGATGAAGGTCGAGGCGAACCAGTCGTTGCGTTGGCCTTCGTCGAGAAAGACTTCGAGGCAACCGAGCGCCATCGCCACCAGGATGAAGCCGATCCAGTCGACCTTCAGCCCCTTGCTCAACCGCTCGCGGCGCTCGCGTTCGAGAATGTCGGGCTCGATCACCAGCCATTGCACGAGCGCCAGCGACATGATGCCGAACGGCACGTTGATGAAGAAGATCCAGTGCCATGAAAAATTGTCGGTCAGCCAGCCGCCGATGGTTGGCCCGACCGTCGGCGCGACGATCACCGCAATGCCGTAGAGGGCAAAGGCCTGCGAACGCTTTTCGGGCGGAAAAGTATCGGCGAGGATCGACTGCTCGCTCGGCGCCATGCCGCCGCCGCCGAGCCCCTGCAGGATGCGGAAGGCAATCAGCGTCGGCAGGTTGGGCGCCAGCCCGCACAGCAGCGAGGCCAGCGTGAACGTCGCCACGCAGATCATGTAGTAGCGCTTGCGCCCGATGACGCTGGTCAGCCAGCCGCTGACCGGGATGATGACCGAGTTGGCGACGAGATAGGTGGTGATCACCCATGTGCTCTCGTCCATGCCGGCGGCCAGGCTTCCGGCGATGTTACGCAGCGCGACATTGGCGATCGAGGTGTCTAGCACCAGCATGAAGGTCGCGATCGAGACGACGATCGCGATCAGCCAAGGGTTGCGCCCGCCGGCGGCGGACCGGCTTTCGTTGCCCCGGGCTACTGCGGCATCGCTCATCGTACCTTGACCGTCGGAACCACCGACATGCCGGGACCGAGATAGACGCCGGGCGGCTGGTCGAACACGATCTTCACCGGCACGCGCTGCACCACCTTGACGAAATTGCCCGTGGCGTTTTCGGCAGGCAGCAGGCTGAACGCCGTGCCGCTGCCCGCCTGGACGCTGTCGACATGGCCATGGAAAGTCCTTTCCGGATAGGCGTCGATGGCGATGTCGACGGGCTGGCCCGGCCGCATCAGGTCGAGCTGTGTCTCCTTGAAGTTGGCTTTCACCCAGACGTTGTCGGGCACGAACATCATCAGCACCTGGCCGGGCTGCGCATAGGTGCCTTTTGCCGCCGTGATGTTGGTGGCATGGCCGGCGACCGGCGCCGTGATGGTCGTGCGCGTGAGGGTGATCCTGGCCTGGTTCTCGGCGGCCTCAGCCTGGCGAAGCTTGGCTTCCGCACTCTTGCCTTGAGCCTGCAGAACCGCCACCTGAGTTTTCGCGGCCTCGACGTTGGCGTTGGCCGTGTCCAGCGCCGCCTGATCCTGGCGCAGGGTCGAAGCGGCCTGCTGCGCCTGCTGTTGGGTCGCGGTGCCCTTGGCCAGGAGCTCACGATTGCGCTGGTCCTCGGATCTGGCGAATTCGAGCGCCGCCTGCGCCTGCGCCACCTGCTTTTCGGCGGCGTCGATCTTGGCGTTCTGCGCCTGGATCTGGGCCTGGACGTTCGCGATCTCGGCCTGCGCCGCCACCACGCCGGCCTGCGCCTGTTTGAGCGAGGCCTGATAATCGCTGTCGTCGATGCGCATAAGCACGGCGCCGGCCTCGACCGGTTGGTTGTCGGTGACGGCGACATCGGTGATGCGTCCGGCAATTTCCGCGCCGACCGTCACTGTGCGTGCGTCTATGAAGGCGTCATCGGTCCATTCATACTGCCGCGCGTTGATCCACCAGATGACCACCGCCGCGATGACAAGCAGGATGAGGATGGCGACGACCGCCGCGATATAGGGATGGCGCCTGATGAGGCCGGGTTTGTTGCCGTCCGACGCACTGCCATTCGGCGGCGTGTCTTGCGCTCGCTCGTCGTCGCGCCTGTTGTCCGCCCGCTTTTCGTCGCCCGGCGGCCGTTGCTGCTGGTCGGACCTGGGCTGAGCCCGCGCTTCCTCGGCGGGAGCGGTTTTGCGCTCTTTTCTGTCGGTTTTTGCGTCCAAGGCAACGGGTCCCAGATATCGTTGGCCCCCTCGCAGCAGGGTCAACGAGCGGTTTCCGCAAAGGTTCCTGCCCTCGGATGCAGGGCCTGGGCTGTCAGCCCGCCATCCAGCCGCCGTCCACCATAAGGTTGATGCCGGTGACGTAGCTTGCCATGTCGCTGGCGAGAAACAGCGCCGCGCCAGCGACGTCGTTCGGGTGCCCGAGCCGCGGCCAGGGCGTGCGGCGGCGCGAATAGTCGAGGGCGTCAGGGTCGTTGGCGACGCCCGGTTTGCCGGTGATGATCTTGCCCGGCGCGATGGCATTGCAGACGATCAGGTCGTCGGCATGGTCTACCGCGATCTGGCGCGTCATCTGCACGATGGCGCCTTTGCTGACGGAGTAGGGAAAATCGCCGGGGCATGCGACCATGCCGTGCTGCGAGGAGATGTTGATGATGCGGCCGCGCACCTCGTTGACCGGCGCCTGGGTGAGCATCTGCGTGACGGCGCGTTTGTTGCAGTAGAAGAAGCCGGTCAAATTGACACCAATGACGCGGTTCCATTGTTCCGGCGTCGTCTCGATCAGGTTGGTGCTGGTGTAGATCGCGGCATTGTTCACCATCACGTCCAGCCGACCGAAGCGATCGATGGTTGCGCCGACAAACGCGTCCACGGCGTTCCAATCCGAGATGTCGGCTGACATATAAACGGCATTGCCGCCGGCGGAGCGGATCAACTCGACTGTATTCCGGCCACCTTCGATCGGTTGCTCGACCGTGTCGGCAATGACGACGTCGGCGCCTTCGGCGGCGAATTTCAGCGCGATCGCGCGGCCGATGCCGGAGCTCGCTCCGGTGACGATGGCGGTCTTGTTGGCGAGCAGGGCCATGGTTCAGCTCTCCCGGGTGACGATCTTGCCTTGCGCCGCGCTGACCAATTGCCCGTCGCGCACGATCTCGATGCCGCGCAGAAAGACGTTGGTCAGCACCGCCTTCACGGTCCAGCCGTCGAAAGGCGTGTAGCCGGCCAGCGACACCTGATCCGCATTGGCGATGGTGCTGGATCGGCGGGGATCGATGATCAGCAGATCGGCATCGTATCCGGCGGCGATGCATCCCTTGCGCCGGCCTAGGCCGAAGCGTTCGGCCGGGTTGCGGGAGCACATGCGCACCAGGTCTGGCAAGACGACGACCCTATCGTCGACCAGCCTCAGCATGGTGGGAAGCAGCGTCTGCAATCCGGGCATGCCGCCCGGGATGTCGGCGAAGGCAGCATAAGCCGCCGCCTTTTCGGCCGGCGCGTGCGGGGCGTGATCGGTGGCGACGATGTCGATCAACCCGGCGCTGAGCGCGGCGCGAAGCGCGTCGACGTCGTGTGCGAAGCGCAAGGGCGGCGAGGCCTTCAGGTTGGGTCCTTGCGCTTCGTAGTCCTGAGCCGTGAAGAACAGGTTCTGCGGCGTGGTCTCGATGCTGGCGTCGGCAATGCCGCGCAGCCGGCTCCAGGTCTCGACGCCGAGTTCGGAATTGATCTGCCTGACGTGGATCCTCGCTTCGGCAGAAGCCGCGGCGACCAGCGCGCGGGCGATGCCATTGGCTTCCGCCAGCGGCGGCCGGCTGTCCAGGAAGGCGTCGGTCGTGCCGGAGCGATCGCGCTCGGAGCTGCCGGTCAGGATCGATTGATCGCCGGGCGAGATGCCGATGAGCGTATCGGCGCCGGCGAATGCTTTCAGCGCCTCGGCGACGCTGTCGAGCGTGGCAAATAGGAAGGCGTCCGGCACGTCGGCGGTGAACAATTCGAACGACACCGGCGCGCGCTCGAGCAGGCGAGAGACGGCCGACAGGTCGCGGCTGAGCACGGCCTGCAGGCCGACATCGACATGGATGCGGCCTTCGGCCATCGCCATCTTGTCGGCGAGTTGCTCGGCCGTCGCGGTCCAAGGCTCGTCGGTCGGCATGTCGAGCACCGTGGTCACGCCGCCCAGTGCGGCCGCATGGGTGCCGGAGGAAAAATCCTCCTTGTGGGTCAGGCCGGGGTCGCGCAGATGCGCGTGCGCGTCGACAAGGCCGGGCAGGATGAAGCTGCCAGAGGCGTCGACGACCGTGCCGGCTTCAGCGGCTTCGCCGGGTGCGATGATTGCTTCGACCTTGCCCGCGGCAATGCCGATGTCGCCGCGGCTGACGCCCTCGGCATTCACCACCGTTCCGCCGCGGATCAGCGTGTCGAACATCGCTCAGCCGCGCTGTTCGAAGCGGGCATGGTTCGCGTGCCAGAAGCGGGCAATGTCCTCGCGGCGCATGAAGGCGGCGCCCTCGCTTTGCCGGACATGCTCGATCACTTCGCGCAGGCCGGATGCCCGGTTGGGCTGGCCCGTCCAGCGGGCGTGGATGCCGATGGTGAGCATGCGGCCGCCGGTCTCGTCCGCCTCGTCGAGCATATAGTCGATGGCCGAGCGGCAGTCCTCGGCGAAGTCGCGCGGATTGCCGTAGCCGGGCGCGACGAGATAGCGGCTGTCGTTGAGCGTCTTGGAGTAGGGGACGACCAGGATCTCGGTACCTCGGTGATCGAGGAAATAGGGCAGGTCGTCGTTGCAGGGATCGGAGTGGTAGAGGAAGCCGCCTTCCTCGACCAGGAGATCACGCGTGTTGACGCTGGGCAGCGAGCGGCAATTCCAGCCGAGCGGCCGTTTGCCGAGCAGCTTCTCGTAAAGCGCGATCGCTTCGTGCAGATGGCGCTCTTCTTCAGCTCGCTCCATCGTCGTGTAGTCGATCCAGCGCAGGCCGTGGCCCATCAGGTCGTGCCGTCGCGCCTTCATCCACTCGACCAAAGGCGGGTTGCGTTCGAGCGCCACGGCGCAGGCGGAAAAGGTGACCGGAATGTCGTAGCGGTCGAACAACCTGGCCAGGCGCCAGACGCCGGCGCGGCTGCCATATTCATAATGCGTCTCGGTGCCGAGATCGCGCACCGGCATGCTGCCGGTCAGATTGTATTCGCCCCAATTGTCGTTGCGGCCATCTTCCAGCCAGTTGTACTCCGACCCTTCCTCGTAGTTGAGCACGAGGTTGATGGCGAGCTTGACGCCGCCCGGCCAGGCGACGAAGGGCGGATTCGGGCCGTAGCCGACAAAGTCGCGCGGCTGCGACAATTGCTGCGGATCGATCGGCATCTCTCGTCCTCCTTCGGCTCGGCTTGGGTCAGCTTTCGTTGGCGGCAATCCAGTCCATGTAGGCGTGGAAGGCTTCCTTGCCCGGGCGCGGCCGCCATGCGGTGTCGCGCATGATGCGGGCGATGTCATAGGCGCCCCACATGCCGCCTTTCAGCGCCACATCCTGAACGATATTGGCATCTTCGCCCGGCGTCACCTCGGCCTTCAGTCCCGGCACGCGTTCGGCTGCCCAGCCGATGATGTCGCCGATGGTCTGGCTGGAACCGGAGCCGATGTTGTAGTGGCGGTAATTGAGGTGCCGAGCATCGATCAGCGCGAGGATCGCGGCGGCGACGTCGGTCGAGGCGACATAGTCGCCCACCGGTTCCAGGCTGTTCGGCCGGATCGTCTCACCGGCCAACGCCATATGCGCGACGCGGTTGGGAACATGGCGAAAATTGCGGCTCTCGGTGGCGCGGTCCATGGGACCGTAGACCGAGGCAAGCCGAACCGAGACCGCCGAAAGGCCGAACAGGTCGGCATAGCGGTTGGTGACCATCTCGGAAGCGAATTTCGAGATGCCGTAGAGCGTCAGCGGCGCGACATAGCCGTCTTCGGGCAGCGGTTCACCGCTCCAGTCTGGGCCGTTATGGCGGTAGACGGAGCCGGAGCTGACATAGATGAAGCGCTTGATACCCGGTCTTGTGCGCGCCCAGTCCAGCATCCGCACGGTGCCCATCAGATTGACGTCGACGATGCGGGACGGGTCCTCGGCCTCCGGCTGGCGCTTTGCCTCCGATGCGCTGCCGCGCGAGATCGGCGTGATCGTCGCGCCATGGACGATCGCCGTGATGCCTTGCTCGTCGAGCACGTCGGACCAGGCCTTCGGGTCGAGGATGTCGGCGGATATCACCGTGAGCCGGTCGCGCACCGGAGCGAAATGCTTTTCGGCGGCCGCGTCCAGGCCGGAGCGGTCGAGGATGACGGCGCGGGCCAGAGGGTCGCGATCGAGCCATGCGCGGGCGACCACGCTCATGACAAAGCCGGTGCCGCCGGTGACGAGGAGAGTCATAGGAGCTCCTTCGGAAGTGAGGTTTCGGGCTCAACGCGTCGCATAGCCGCCGTCCACGAGCATGTCGGATCCGGTGACGAAGGAAGCGTCGGAGGAAAGCAGGAAAGCCGCTGCCGCGGCGATCTCGTCGGGCTCGGCGATGCGGCCGAGCAGGTGCGCAGGCCCGAGGCCTGCATTGGCCGCCTCATAATCGGCGAACCGGCGCAACAGGCGTGTCGTCGCCACCGCGCCGGGCGACAGGCTGTTGACGCGGATCTTGTCGGGCGCGTGGTCGACGGCCATCGCTTTGGCAAGGTGGATCAGGCCGGCCTTGGCGGCGCAGTAGGCGACGGCGCGGGAGGTGGCGACGCGGCCGAATTGCGAGCCGATGAAGACGACCGAACCGCCGCCGCTCGCCGCAATCAGCGGCACGGCGAATTTGCTCATCAGGAAGGCACCGGTCAGGCCGACATCGATCTCGTGTCGCCAGGCGCTTTCGTCGAGATCGACAACGGTGGCGCTGGTCGAGGGCGCCGCGGCATTGTGCACGAGCCCGTGGAGGCGGCCGAATTTTTGCTCCGCGAATTCAACCGCCGATCTGGCGAAGTCGATCTTCGTCACGTCGCACTGGCAAGCAGCGGCGGAAGGTCCGAGCGCTTCGGCAAGCTTCGTCACCGGCTCCAGATCGTAGTCGGCGCAGACAACCTTTGCGCCTTCGGCGACGCAGCGGCGAGCGATCGCGGCGCCAATGCCGCTCGCCGCTCCGGCGATCAGGATGACGCTGTCTTGCAGGCGGTTCTTGGCTTGATCGGTCATCAGACCCGCTCCTCGATCGCCTGCAGGGTCGCCACGGTGACTGGACGGCGCAACAGATTGTAGCAGGCAGCGAGTGTCACCAGCACGGCGCCGCCGCCCAGAAGCAGGAACATGGCCGGCGCGCCCATATGCTCCATCAGGCCGGCCGAAATCCCGGGCGTTGCGACATTGCCTATCGAATAGAGCAGGAGCAGCGTGCCGGAAGCGCCGACCATGTGCCGGCTGTGCAATTGCGAGGCGCCGAAGGCCATGGCCACGGGATAGACGGTGAGCGCCGTGCAACCATAGATGAAGAACAGAACAAAGAGCAGCGGCACCGAAGAATTGCCGACCCAGGCGATCGCGGCGCAGAGCGCGACCGACAGGATGCCCTGGACAAGCAGGATGATGCGCCGTTCGAACCGGTCCGACAGCCAGCCGACAGGCGTCTGCGCCAACATGCCGGCGATGCTGATGGTCGTGACCAGTCCGACCGTCGTCGCCGCCGGCAGACCGATCTGGGTGCCGTAGATAGGCGTCAGCACGAAGATGTTCATGTTGGTGATGCCGCCCTGGAAGATCGCCACGACCGTCACCGGCGCCAGTCGGAACAGCGCCAGCGGGCCGAGGCGCCTGACCGGTCTCGCGGCGGCGGCATGTTCTGCCTCGCCAGGCGTTGCCGGCAGCGCCGGCCAGCGCCCGCCGACGAATTTGGAGATCAGCGCCAGCAGCACCGTCGCGGCGGCGACGGGGAACAGATGCGGCGATTGCGGGCCGACCATGCCGACCAGAACTTGTCCCAACAGAACGGCGATCGCCGTCGTCAACATGTAGATGGAAAACAGCGCGCCGCGGTTATGCTGCTCGGCATAGAGGTTGATCCAGCTTTCGCAGACGACGAACAGCGACGCCATCGCCAGGCCGCCGAGCAGACGGAAGCAGATCCAGCTCGGCAGGAAATCGGTGAAGACGAAGCCGCAAGCCGCCAGCAGCGCCAACACCAGGATCACCACGAAAGTGCGCTCATGGCCGTATTGGGCGACCGCCGGGCGCGTGACCAGGCATCCGACGAGGAAGCCCACGGGATATGCGGTCAGCACGATCTGCACGACCTGCGGAGAAATACCCGGCTTGCCGAGATGCAGCGATACCGCTGTGGTCAGCATGGCGCTGCCGATGCAGGCCAGGCAGACGCCGACCATGATCGGCAGCATGGCACGGGAGCGCTCCGCATTGTGCCAAAGCCTCATCGCGGATTGAGCGATCGACCTCATGAATGCGGCTGCGGCGGCTCCCTGGCGGCACCGTTGACCGACGGCAGCCCTATGAGAAGCTACACTTTGTGGCGATCGCCACAAACGAAGATTGACGCGGCTATGGCTTCAATTTTTTTGGCCATGCCGGCAAAGGAAAGCGGCGTCGCGGCGTGGCGCGGGCTTTACAGTCGTTTTGCACCCTCCTTACCATAGGCAAAAACCAGATCTGGAAACCAGCAGAAGGGGAACAGCATGACGATCGAACGCCTCGAAAACGGCCAGCGCTTCTGCCGGGTGCTCCGCTATAATGGCATCGTCTATGTGGCCGGGCTGACCGCTGACGATCTTTCCGGCGACACCACCAGCCAGACCAAGCAGATCCTGGCCAAGATCGACGCGCTTCTCGCCAAGGCCGGCAGCGACAAGTCGAAGCTGCTCAGCGCACAGATTTGGCTCCGTGACATCGCCGACTTCGAGATGATGAATGCCGCCTGGGACGCCTGGATCGACAGGAGCGCCATGCCGGTGCGCGCGACGGTGGAAGCGCGGCTTGCCGGCGACCAATATCGCGTCGAGATCATGGTGACGGCGGCTGTCGCCTGAGCCGGCCGGCACGGCCGATTTGAACAGAAGAGCTGGCCAATGCATGAGCTGGTGATCAAAGGCGGGCGCGTGGCGCTCGACGACGGCTGGGCCGAGTACGATATCGGCATCGGCGGTGGCCGGATCGCCGCCATCGGCAAAGGCCTGACCGGGGGGAAATCGATCGACGCCGGCGGCCGTTGGGTGATGCCCGGCGGCATCGACGCGCATTGCCATCTCGACCAGCCGGTCTGGGGCGGGGCGGGCAATGCCGACGATTTCCAGTCTGGCACGGTCTCAGCAGCGTTTGGCGGCACGACCTGCATCGTCCCGTTCGGCATGCCTGGACAGGACATGACGACGGTCGGCGCCATCGACCGCGCACTGGAGCGTGCGGCGGGGCGCTCCGTGATCGACTATGGGCTGCATGCCGTGGTGACCATGGGCACCGGCGCCGATGTCGAGGCCCAACTCGACGCGCTTGCCGGGCGCGGTATCGCCTCCGTCAAGCTGTTCATGACCTATCAGGGTTTTGCCGTCGACGACGACCTCTTCTTCAGGGTTCTCGATGCGGCGCGGCGGCTGGGCTGGATCGTCATGGTGCATGCCGAGAACGACGCGGCGATCCGGCGCACGCGCCAGCGTCTCATCGATCTCGGCCGCACCGATATCCGCTATCATGTCGTCGCCCACAGCGAGACGATGGAGCGCGAGGCGACGCATCGTGCGCTTGCCTTCGCCGAGATGACCGGCGCGCGCATGACGATCGTACATGTCTCGTCGTGGCAATCGGCGGAGGAGGTGGCGCGGGCGAAGGTGCGTGGCGTCGACGCGATCGCCGAGACCTGTCCGCAATATCTGTTTCTGGGAGCTGCCGATCTCGATCGCCCGGCGATCGACGCGGCACGCTTCGTGTTCTCGCCGCCGCCGCGCTCGCCACGCAGCCATGAGCATCTGTGGCAAGAGCTGATCGATGGGGGCATCGACCTCTGGTCGTCGGACCATTCGCCATATTACTTCGCCGACAAGATCGGCCGCTCCGAGACGCCCGGCTTCACCACGACGCTGAGCGGCATCCCCGGCATCGAGACCCGCCTGCCGCTGCTGTTTTCGGAAGGACTGCTGACCGGCCGGCTGACGCTTGAACGCTATCTCGACCTCACCTCACGCAATGCGGCCTCGATCTACGGCTTCGCCGACCGCAAGGGCCGCATCGCGATTGGGCTCGATGCCGACCTGGCGCTGTGGGATCCCGCGGCCCGCTGGACGCTCGGGCACAAGGCGCTGCATTCGCGCGTCGATTTCACGCCCTATGAGGGCAGGGTTGTCACTGGCCGACCGACCACCGTCCTGGTGCGCGGCGTGCCGGTGGTTGCCGATGGTGAATTGCAGACGCAGCCGGGCTTTGGCCGCTTCGTGGCTCGCAACGCCGCAGATCCAGAGCTTTCGGGAAAACCAGTCGAGGATTGGACGCCATGGCTCGATGCCTGACCATCGCCGTTTGCCAGACCAGACCGATCCAGCGCAGCGCCACGCGCGCCGAGACGGTCGGGCGCTTGGTGCATCTGCTTGAGACGGCAGCGACCGCAGGCGCCGAGATCGCGGTGTTTCCGGAGATGGCGCTCACCACGTTCTTCCCGCGCTGGCGCATCGACGACCAGGCCGAGATCGATGCATTTTTCGAAGCCTCGATGCCGGGGCCGGAGACGCGGCGGCTCTATGATGCGGCCGCTCGGCTGAAGGTTGGTTTCGCGCTGGGCTATTGCGAGCTTGCGCAGGAAGACGGCCGCACGCGTCATTTCAACACCATGGATCTGGTCGGGCCGGACGGCGCCTTCATCGGCCGTTATCGCAAGATGCATGTGCCGGGGTCGAGCGAGCCGGAAGCGGGCACGACCACCCATCTCGAACGGCGTTACTTCGAACCCGGCAATCTCGGCTTTCCTGTCTATGAATATCGCGGCGTGCGCGTCGGCCTCGCCATTTGCAACGACCGCCGCTGGCCGGAAACCTATCGCATGCTGTGCCTCAACGGCGCCGAGGTGGCGCTGCTCGGCTACAACACGCCGCTCTTGCTCGACGAGGCGCCGGCGCTGGCGCATCTGCGAATGTTCCATAACCATCTGCCGATGCAGGCCGGCGCCTATCAGAACACGCTCTGGATCGGCGCCGCAGCCAAGGCCGGTCTCGAAGACGGTCAGGCGCTGATCGGCGGCTCCTGCATCATTGCGCCGACCGGGGAGATCGCCGCACAGGCGATGTCGCTCGACGACGAGATCATCGTGCATCGCGCCGATCTCGACCTGATCGAAACGTGTCGCAAAGTGAATTTCAATTTCGCGCTCTACCGACGCCCCGACCAGTACCGGCGCATCTCGGAACCGGTCTGAGATCGCGATGGGCCTGATCGAAACCAGCCAAAGCCAAGGCACGCCGCCGCGCTCGATCGATCCGCTGACGCTCGGCGAGATCGTCGAGAGCGGTCTTTGCATCGGCTGCGGCCTCTGCCGGTCGATGGCCAGGCCTGGCGACGTCGAGATGGTGATGACACCGGAAGGACGCGAGCGGCCGGTGGCGTTGCGGGCATTGGACAAGCCGATATTGGCCAGGATCAACGCCGTCTGCCCCGGAACGCGCATCGCCGGTCCGCCACAGATCGATGAGGCTGCGGTGAGGGATGCCGTCTGGGGACCGGTCGAAAGGCTGGTGCTCGGTTCCGCCGCAGATCCCACGGTGCGCTTCATCGGCTCCGGCGGCGGCACGCTGACGGCGCTCGGACAGTTCCTGCTCAATTCGGGACGCGTAAACTTCGTGTTGCATGTTGCGGCGTCGCGCTCGATGCCGATGCGCACGGAACGCAAGCTGAGCTTCGACGCCGCTTCGGTGCTCGAAGGCGCTGGCTCGCGCTATGGGCCGGCGGCGACGCTGGTGGATTTCAACGACATCCTCGATCGCGGCGAGCCATTCGCGCTGATCGCCAAGCCCTGCGACATCACCGCGGTACGCAATCTGGCGCGGCTCGATCCCCGCGTCGACGAGCACATGCGCTATGCGCTCGCCTTCGTCTGCGGCGGTGCCTCGGACCTGACCAAATCGGAACAGGTGCTGGAGCGTTTTGGCCTTCGCGAGGACGAGTTGTCTCTCTTCCGCTACCGAGGGCACGGCAACCCCGGCCCCAACCGCATCGAAACCAAGGACGGCCGCGCCTTCGAGATCAGCTACAGGCAGTTGTGGGAAGACGAGGACAGATGGATGATCCAGCCGCGCTGCAAGATCTGCCCCGACGCGATCGGCCAGGTGGCGGATATCGCGGTATCGGATTCCTGGCTGAACGGCGGCCCGGCTGTCGAAGATGAGCCGCTCAACGGCATCATCGTACGCACGAAGCGCGGGCGGGAGCTGTTCGACGCGGCCGTCGGGGCTGGCGTGCTGCAGATCAAGCGGGAGACTAACATCGCGGAGATCAGCGAATTGCAGTCGCATCAGGTGCGCAAGCGGCGCGCCGTCTGGGCGCGGCTGACAGGCATGGCCATCGCCGGCAAGCCGGTGCCTTTTGTCAGCGACCTCGCTTTGCGGGATTGCGCCGTGCAGAATTCGCTGGCCGAGAATCTGGCCGAAGGCCGAGGCGCGCGCGACCGCGCCAGAAGTGGCCGTCTGGGCGAGCCGCCCGCGATGCCGCGCTGAGCAGTTTTTGGGGGATCCATGAGCGAGCAGACCGAAATCATCGTCATCGGCGGCGGCGTGGCCGGCGCAGGTGCGGCCTTCGAGATTTCGCGCGACAAAAAGGTCGTGCTGCTCGAGCGCGAGAGCCATTGCGGTTACCACACCACGGGACGCTCGGCGGCGAGCTTCACTGAGAACTATGGCAACGGCGTCATCCGTCGTATCGTGCTCGCCAGCCGCGCCTTCCTGACTGAGCCGCCGACGGGTTTTTGCGATTATCCACTGCTCAGCAAGCGCGGCATGATCACCGTGGCGCGCACCGACCAGCTCGACCTTTTGCGCGAGGATCTGGCGGCCGCGCAGGCGCTGGTGCCCTCGATCGTTGCGATGACGCCGGAGGAAGCGATCGCCCGCGTGCCGGTGCTGCGCCGGGATTATCTTGCCGGCGCTTACATCGAACCGCATTCGATGGATATCGACGTCAACGGGTTGCACCAGGGCTTCTTGCGCGGCGCGCGGGCGCGCGGCGCGCGCATCGTCACTAAGGCGGGCGTGAGAGGCATCGGGCGGCAGGGCGGCCAGTGGCGGGTCGAGACGGAAGCGGGGCCATTCCTTGCGCCGCTGATCGTCAATGCGGCCGGCGCCTGGGGCGACGAGATCGCCGCGATGGCGGGCGTGCGTCCGGTCGGACTGCAGCCGAAGCGCCGCACTGCCTTCAACATTCCCGCACCTGAAGGTGTCGACATCACCGACTGGCCGCTGGTCAACGATGTCGGCGCGGAATTCTATTTCAAGCCGGATGCCGGGCAGTTGTTCGTCTCGCCGGCCGATGCCACGCCGTCGGAGCCGATGGACGCCTATGCGGAGGATATCGATGTCGCGATCGGCGCCGAGCGTCTGGAACGGGCGACGACGATCGAGGTGCGGCGCGTGTCGCGTTCCTGGGCGGGCTTGAGGACGTTCGTCGCCGACGGCTCGCCGGTGGTCGGGCCCGATGACGAGTTTCCGGATTTCGTCTGGCTGGTCGGGCAGGGCGGCTACGGCATCAAGACCTCGCCGGCGTTGTCGCGGGTTTGCGCCAGCCTGATCGCCGCCGGGGGCCTGCCGGACGATGTCGCGAGGCAAGGCGTGTCGTTGGACGATCTGACGCCGCACCGGCTGCGCGGTGCCGAGAGCGATGCACGACAGGTCGCTTCATGAGCGCACTGACGGACGGTGGCAGGCTGGCGGAACGCATCCTGAACAAGCTCGCTGAAGCTACGACGGACGCGCCTGGCATCACGCGCGCCGCCTACGGGCCGGGCGAGCGCTTCGCCCATGATCTCGTGCGCAACGAGGGGGAAAAACTCGGCGCCGCCGTGCGCGCCGATGCTGCCGGCAATCTCTACCTGACGCTCAAAGGCAGTCGTCCGGAATTGCCTGCAATCGTCGTCGGCTCGCATCTCGACAGCGTGGCGCATGGCGGCAATTTCGACGGCGCCGCCGGCATCGTGGCGGGCTTGGCGGTGATGGCCGAACTGGCCGCGCAAGGCATCCGGTTGCCGCGCGACCTCATCGTGCTGGCGACTCGCGCCGAGGAAGCGGTCTGGTTTCCGCTGTCCTATCCGGGCAGCCAGGCGGCGCTCGGCCTACTCGATCCCCAGGCGCTCGAAGCGAAGCGCTCGGACAGCGGCCGCACGCTGGCCGAACACATGCGCGAGGAAGGCTTTGACCCCGATGCCGTGCGGCGCGGCATGCCCGGCATCGATGCCCGCCGGATTGCAGCCTTCGTCGAGGTGCATATCGAGCAGGGACCGCGTCTGGTCGCCGCCGGCGCGCCGGTCGGTATCGTCACCGGGATCGCTGGCGGCTTCCGCTATATCGATGCCAGATGCCTTGGCGCCTACGCCCATTCCGGCGCCGAGCCGCGCTTTGCCCGGCATGATGCCGTGCTTGGCTTCGCCGATCTGATCGCGGGGCTCGAGGCGGAATGGGACGCGCTCGAACGCGAAGGCCATGAAGCGACGATCACCTTCGGCCGCGTGCAGTCCGATCCCACGCAGCACGGCGGCAGCCGGGTTCTCGGCGAGCTCGGCTTTACGCTCGACGTGCGCAGCGCCGAAGCGGCCGTCTTGGAGCGGATTGAAACGCGGCTTCATGGCATCCTTGCCGAAGTCGGTACCAAACGCGGCGTCACCTTCGAGCTTGGGCCGCGCTTCACTTGGAAACCGGCGACCATGTCGCCGGCGCTGATCGCGAAGCTCGATCGCGCCGCGACCGAATTGCGGATGCGCCCGCCGCATGTGCCGAGTGGAGCCGGGCACGATGCGGCCACGTTCGCCGGCGCCGGCATTCCGACCGCGATGCTCTTCGTGCGCAACGAGAACGGCAGCCACAACCCGCATGAAGCGATGGAGATCGCCGATCTCGATCAGGCGATCCGGCTGCTCTTGCGTTTCATCACGCGCTTCGACGACCCGGATCAGCCATGAACCTCGCCAAGACCGCCTTGCTCGTCATCGACCTGCAGAACGAATACCGCCCCGGCGCGGCATGGCCGGTCATCGGCTATGACGCGGTGCTCGCCAACGCCGCCGCGCTTATCGAAGCCGCCCGCAAGGCGGGCGTACCCGTCATCCACGCGCAGGCCTGGGTAAAGCCGGAAGAACGCGACGGCTATGCGCGTCAGGAAGAAATACTGACCGAGGAATTCCGCTCCGCCGTCGCCGGCAGCGAGGGCGCCGCGATCTGCGCCGAAGTGGCGGCGCTGCCAGGCGACATCGTCATCCACAAGCATTGGCCGAGCGCCTTTCGGCGGACCGATCTTTCGCAAAAGCTCGCCGCGCTCGGCACGGAGAACCTGATCGTCGCCGGCGTGCTGACCGACAGCTGCGTGACCGAAAGCGTGTTCGACGCGGTTTATCAGGGTTTTCGCGTCTGGCTGGTCAAGGAAGCCTGCGGCAGCATGACGGAAGCGATGCATCGCACCGGCATGCTCGACATGGCGAATCGGCTCTATGGCGGCGGCATATTGCGTCTGCCGCAGGCACTGAAAGCGCTCTCCGGCCAGACTTTCGATGGTTGGCGCTGCACGCGGCCGGTTGAGTTCGCCTACACGCTGGAGACGGTCGACCGGATTTACGAGGTGCTGTGATCCGCGCCGCAGTTGCAAGCGCCCCTGACGCTCGGCTTCGAGGCCAGAGGCTTGAGGACCGCGCCCGGCAGCGCTCCGGTGGCTCTGCCTTTTCGCCACACCGATACGCCATTCACAAAGACATGCTCAATACCGGCGGCGGGCCGGCGCGGCTCCTCAAAGGTCGCGGTGTCGATGATCGTCTCGGGATCGAAGATGACGAGATCGGCGAAGTTGCCTTCGGCCAGAAGCCCGCGTTGCGCGATGCCAAACTCCCGCGCGGGCAGGCCGGTCATTCGGAACACCGCTTCTTCCAGGCTGAACAGGCCGACATCGCGGGCATAGTGCCCAAGCACGCGCGGAAAGGTGCCCCACAGACGCGGATGCGGATGGATGTCGTGCGGCAGGCCGTCCGAGCCGATCATGGTGCGCGGATGGGCGATGATGTTGCGCACGTCGTCCTCATCGAGCTGGAAGTAGACCGCGCCGGCCGGCAGCAGGCGCTCGCCAGCTTCGCGCTCGGTGCAGTTCCATTCGCGGGCAATGTCGGCGATCTCGCGCCTTGCCATCTCCGGATGCGGATCGGACCAGGTGATCAGGATCTTCAGCCCGGTGTCGCAGCGTTCCAGCCGAAGCACCGTCGAGCTCGCGGCGTAGGGATAGACATCCATGCCGATGTCCATCGTCTCGCGCGCGCGGTCGATCCGTTCCAGCGAGGGCCGGCTCTTGCCGAAATTGGCGCGGCCGGTGCACTGGTGGTGCGAGATGAACAGCTTTCCGCCGGCGTGCTCGGCAATGTCGATCGCTTCCTCGATCGCCTCGTCCATCGTCTCGAAATAGTTGCGCGTGTGCGTGACATAAGGACCGCCGAGACCTGCCGCAGTCGCTGCCAGCGCCTTGATCTCCTCGGTCGAGGAGTTGACTGCCGGCGGGTAGTCGAGCCCGGTGCTGAGGCCGAACGCGCCTTCGGTCATTGCCTCGGCGACTGCTTGCTGCATTGCCGCCGTTTCGGCTTCGTTGGCCGGACGGTCGGTTACCGGCATGCAGCGCTGGCGTAGCGTAGTGTGACCGACAAGCAGGGCAGCGTTGGTGGCGATGCCGCGGCGCTTCAGCTCGGCGACATAATCGGCGAAGCGGTCGAAGCGGAAATTCTCGCGGCCGCCGACCAGCGTGAACGGCGGCGGCGGCGTCCTGTCGAGCAGCAGCGGCGCCAGGCTGACGCCGCAATTGCCGGCGATCACCGTCGTCACGCCCTGGCTGATCTTCGGGTCCATGCCGCGCGGCGCCAGCAGCGCACCGTCATCATGGGTGTGCACGTCGATGAAGCCGGGCGCAACCACCTTGCCCAGAGCATCGATTTCCTCGATGCCGTGCCCTTCGTCCAGCCGGCCGATCGCCGCGATCCGGTCGCCGGTGACAGCGATGTCGGCTTCGAAGGGTTTCGAGCCGTCGCCCGCGATCAGCGTCGCGCGACGGATGACCAGATCATAGGGCATCGGGCGGCTTTCCTAAGCTTCCGGATTGGCGGCGATCTCTTCGCGGCGGCGCGCGACATAGGCGTCGAGCTCCTCGCGGATCGCGGGATCCATGACCGGTTCCTCATAGTCGTGCAGCGCCTGTTGCCAGAGCTCGGTCGCCCGCTCCAGCGCGTCCTTGCCGCCGGCCTCCTGCCAGGCGCCGTAATTCTGCCAGTTGGAGAGCATCGGCTGATAAAAGGCGGTGGTGTAGCGCGACATGGTGTGCTCGGCGCCGAAGAAATGGCCGCCGGCCGGCACCGACTTGATCGCCTCGAAGCCGAGGTCGTCTTCCTGGAACGGCAGCGGCCGCAGGAACTCCATCATGTTCTGCAGGATCTCGACGTCCAGCACGAGCTTTTCGTAGGACGCGGTCAGTCCGCCCTCCAGCCACCCGGCGGCATGGTAGATCAGATTGGCACCGCCGAGCACCGCGCCCCAGGTCGCCATCTCGGTCTCGTAGGCCGCCTGCAGGTCGACCACGTTGGAGGCGTTTGCGTTGGAGGTGCGGTAGGGCAGGTTGTAGCGGCGCGCCAACTGCCCGGCGATGATGTTGGCCTTCGCGTTTTCCGGCGTGCCGAAGGCCGGCGCGCCCGACTTCATATCGACATTGGAGGTGAAGGCGCCGTACATAACCGGTGTGCCGGGATTGACGAGCTGCGTCAGCGTCACGCCGAACAGCGCCTCGGCGTTCTGCTGGCAAAGTGCTGCGGCCAGCGTCACCGGCGTCATCGCGCCCATCAGCGTGAAGGGCGTCACCGTCACCGGCTGGCCGTGCTCGGCCATGGCGATCAGGCCTTCCGCCATCGCGTCGTCGAACAGGCGCGGCGAGTTGATCGAGATGATCGTGGTGACGCCCGGCGAGGCGCGCATCTGCTCGACCGAGATGCCGCGCGCGATCGCCATCATGTTGATGCCGTCCATCGCCCTGGCGCGGCCGATCGCCGTGCAATGGAAGGAGAGATCGCTCAATGTCAGGTTGGCGTGGTAGGTGTCGAGATGGCGGGAATTCGCCGGCAGCTCGATCGGCGCCACCACCTGGTTGCCGATGATGTGGATAGCGTTGAAGTGGTGCGCCAGCCGGATGAAGTTCTGGTAGTCGGGGAGGTTGCCCGGCCGGCGGCCGTTGATGCGGTCATGCACATTGGGCGGACCGGCGACCAGCCCGAAGACCAGTGAATTGCCGCCGAAATGGACCTGCTTGTCCGGATTGCGGCTGGTCAGCGTGAAGGACGACGGCACGTTGCGCAGCGCCTCGGCGACGATGCTCTCGTCGATGCGGATGGTCCGCTCCTCGCGATCGACGATGGCGCCGGCCTTGGCGAACAGGTCCATAACCTTTTCGCTCATGACGCGGATGCCGAGCTCGGACAGGATGCGCATCGAGGTCTTGTGCAACTGATCCATGCGCTCCTCGTCGAGGAGCTGCATGGGCGGGTAGGGATTCTTGACGCTCTGCCACGGCAGCTGCGCGATGCCGCCGCCACCGCGCCCGAGCTTCGATCTGCGGCCACCGCCGCGCCTGTCCTGCGACATAGCATTCCCCTTCAATTCTTGTTCTCGCAATTCCGGACGGAAAACCGCTGCACTTTCCTGGAATTGCTTTCAGTACCCGCGTTCCGGATTGACCACATTCTCCAGCGGCTCGCCGCGGCGGTAGCGCGCCAGATTGTCGGCGAACATGCGCACCGACTTGATGTCCCAGCCGTTATAGACCGCGGCGCAATGCGGTGTGACGGCAACATTGTCGTAGCCCCAGAGCGGATGCTCGGCCGGGAGCGGTTCGGTCGCGAAGACATCGAGCGCCGCGCCCTTGATCCGGCCCGCATCAAGCGCGGCAAGGAGGGCCTTTTCCTCGATGACGCCGCCGCGCGAAATGTCGATGAGAACGACAGACGGCTTCATCGCGGCAAAAGCGGCCTCGCCAAGCAGGCCGCGCGTTGTAGGCAGCAGCGGCACGCAGCAGACGATGAAATCGGCGCGGGCAATCAGTGGCAGCATCGCGTCGGGACCATGCACTTCGTCGAGCGAGGGCATCGGTTTCGGTCGCGCGCGAATGCCCAGCGTGCGCATGCCTATCGCCTGCGCACGGCGCGCAACGGCCTCGCCGGTCTTACCGAGGCCGAGGATAAGGATGGTCTTGCCCTCGATCGGTTCGACACGGCCGCCGCCCCATTGGCGGCCCTGCTGCCGGCGCTCGAAGCCGCGCAGGTCGAGCGAGAAAGAGAGCATGGCGCCGAGCGCATATTCGGCCAGCATGCCGGCCGCGACGCCGGCCGAATTCGTCACCGTCACATGCGCGGGATCCCAACGTCCGAGATGGTCGGTGCCTGAACCGCCGATCGATACCCATTTCACCGTCGGGCTCTCGACAAGGGCCTGGCGCGGATAGCGCGGCGTGCCGTCGAAGCGGATCGAATAGACCACTTCCGCGGCGGTCCGCTCGATCAAAGCGGGGAGGCCGGCATAGGTGTCGCAGGCATGGACATCGAGGTCCGGATGCATAGCGGCGAGCACGGCAAGCGCGCCCGCCGGCTTGTCGGTGTGCAGGATGACGGTGGGGCGCGCCGACATCGCGACCTCAACTACGGCCGATGTGATCGGCGGCACTGCCGAGGGCGGCAAGCAGCGCCTGGCCGTTTTCCAGCGTCGCATTCTCGTGCGGCGCGCGCAGGTTCAGCCAGCGTCTGTCGCCGGACTTGACCGCAAGCACGGCCTTCATCGCCGGGATCAGCCCGGCATCCTGAATCACTTTCCTGAACGCCTTGATCGCGGCGTCCGCCTCGGCGACATCCTCGCCCTTCTTGGCCGCGTCATAGAGGCTGCGAATGGCGGCGGCGTTCAGATTGACGGTCGCCGAAATGCAGCCGGCCGCGCCGCTGGCGAGACCCTTGGTGAGCTGCGCCTCCGAGCTCGGGAAGACCGAAATGGTAGGCGCGGCGGCGATGACGGCGGCGGTGTTGTTCCAGTCGCCGGCGCTGTCCTTATAGGCGACGACGGTGTCCGGGAACGCTTCGCTCAGCCTGGCCGTGAGCGCAGGGCTGACCGGCACGCCGGAATTCTGCGGAATGTGGTAGAGGATCACGCGCATCGAAGGCTTCGCCACCTTCTCGATCAGCTCGCTGTAATAGCGCGCCTGGCCGTTGTCGCCGGCGCCGGTGTAGAAGAACGACGGCAGCACCATGACAGCGGCGCAGCCGAGACCGACGGCATGAGCCGACAATTCGACCGTTTCGGGAAGCGCGGTCACACCGGTGCCGGGCATCAGCCGGTCCGGCGCGATGCCGGCCTCGACCAGCCATTCCAGCGCCTGCATGCGCTCGCGCAAGGACACGGACAGCGCTTCGCCCGTCGTGCCAAAGGGCGAGAGGAAATGCGCGCCCTGGCCGAGCACCCATTTGGCGTGGGAGATCCAGAGATCGCGCGCGATGCGGCCATCGTCTTCGAACGGCGTCAGGATCGGGGCGATGGTTCCTTGCGGGCGGGGCATGACTATCCTTTATACTGGTCTGTGTGGACGGCCACCGCCGCGACGGCGCGGGCGAAGTAGGCCGAAGCGGTGATGTCGAAGAGTATGTCGAAACCCGCCGGCGAACGGAACGTCACGGCTTCGATATGGCCGACGCGGGTCTGCGCGATGTCGTCGTCGCCGAATTTTCCGGGTCTCAGATCCAGCGCGCAAAGCGCGCCCATCACTTCGGCGAGGCGGGGACCGGAAAGGCGCATCCATGCCCAACCTTCCTCGCGCCATGACGAATAGCCTTTTGGCGCCGCCGTGGTCTGCCACGCGGTTTTGACTTGCGCGAGCGTCTCAGCCGCACTCTCCGCGAGAAGCAGGATGTCCTCATTGCCGAGACGCAGGATTCTCATGCCGCGATGGTCGCCGATGCGGTTGACGGCGGGGAGAGGAATGCCCCGCGCGGCAAGCCAGGCGGCGCTGCCGCCGCCCTTCAAGCCGAAACGCGGGCGGTCCGTGAGGTCGCTCAGCACGGCCGCGCCGGAAACCAGCTTGGCGTCATCGGCCGCGCCGCCAGGCATGAAGGGGTAGACGTGCGTCGCGGTGCCGGCGGCCATCTAGATCTCCTGCCGCGCATTGGTCGGGTCGAAGAAGGCGTGGGCGACGACCGGCGCCTCGACCAGCTCGCCATTGCGGCACTTCACCGTCACGCGGCTGCCTTCAGCCTGGTCGTCGACATGGACATAGGCGAGCGCAATGTGATGCCCGAGCGACGGCGAATATCCGACCGAGGTGATCTGACCGACAGGCGCGCCGCCGCGCAGCACCAGACAGCTTTCGCCGGGGATATTCCGCGCGCCGGAGGGGAATTGCAGGCCGACCAGCTTCCGGGTCTGGCCGAGCCTTGCGCGCATCTCGATGGAGCGCTTGCCGACGAAGAACGGCTTCTTCTTCGAGACGGCCCAGCCGAAGCCCAGTTCATCAGGCGTAGTGATCGCATCCGTATCCTGGCCGATCAGGATGTGGCCCTTCTCCAGGCGCAATATGCGCGATGCCTCCAGCCCATAGGGACGCAGACCATGCGGTCGGCCCGCCACCATCACCGCATCCCATAGACTGGGCGCCAGGCTAGACGGGCAGTGCAATTCATAGCTCAGCTCGCCGGTGAAGCCGATGCGCATCACCCGCACCGGCACGCCGGCGACCATGCCTTCGCGGCCGCTGAGATAAGGGAAGGCGTCACGGCTGAAGTCGATGTCGCTCTCCAGCGCTTCGAGCACCTGGCGCGCCTTGGGTCCGGTGACGTTGAGGCCCGAGAAGGCGCCGGTGAGGTTGAGCACGTCGACCTTCAGGCGCCACTCGGCATTCCAGAACAGCATGTCGGCATAGACGCGCGCGACGGCGCCGGTGGTCGCCGTCACATAGAACTGGTCCTCGGCCATCCGGTAGGCGACGCCGTCGTCGACCACCGAGCCCATCTCGTTGAGCATCAGGCAGTAGCGGACGCGGCCCACCGGCTGGTTGGCATGCGCCATCGTGTAGAGGCGATCGAGGAATTCGCCGGCGTCCGGCCCGCGGATCTCCAGCTTGCCGAGCGTCGAGACGTCGAGCAGACCGACGCCTTCGCGCACGGCCAGAATTTCCGCGCGAACGCTGCTTGCGTCCCCATAGTAGTAAGGCCGCCACCATGCGCCGACCGGCTTCATCGCCGCGTTCAGCGCGAGGTGCCTTGCATGCAGCGCCGTGCGGCGTTCCAACACTTCGTGGTGGCCTGCGAGCACGCCGAGCGTTTCCGGCCCGACGGGAGGCCGCGCCGTGGTGATGCCGATTTCGCCGACCGTCCGGCCGGTCGCCTCGGCGACGATCCGGGCGGTCGCCAAGGCCGAATGGCGTCCCTGGCTCGGGCCCATGCCGACGGTGGTGAAACGCTTGACGAGCTCGATCTCGCGATAGCCGTCCTTGGTCGCGTTCAGCAGATCCTTGACCTGCAGGTCTTCGTCGAAATCGACGAAGTCGCGCGCCTTAGGGTCGGCGGCGATCTGCTGCACATAGCGTGGGCGAATCGTCTTCGGCGTGGCCGGAGGTTCTACCGGGACTGCATTGCCGAGTCGCGAAAGCGCGGCTGCCGACGCGCGCTGGCCACTGGCGATGGCGTCCTCGATCTCGTCCGCGCCGGCAACGGCGCCGGCGAGATGGACGGGACCTTTCGGCAACGTGATCGTCATCGTTTGCATGCCAGCGTCGTAGCCGACCTTGCCGCCGGCCTGACACGGCAGTTGCCATGCCGGCGCGCTGCCGATCGAAACGGCGAGCAGGTCGCAAGCGATCCAGTTTCCACCGACACGGACGCGGGCGAGGTGGCGGTTGCCGGCCGTGCCTTCCGCCGCTTCGATGGTTGCGCCCTTGCGAATGGCGACGCCTTTGCCGCGGAGTTCGGCTTCCAGCGGACCTGCCTCACTGACCGATCTCGGATCGACGAGCTCGACGACCGATACGCCGGCATCCAGCAGGTCGAGCGCCGTCCGGTAGCCATCGTCATTGGCCGCCAGCACCATCGCGCCCTGGCCGGGCCGCACGCCATAGTGGCAGATCAGGCGCTGGGCGGCGCTGCCGAGCATGATCCCAGGCAGGTCATTGTTGCGGAAGACGGCCGGCTGCTCGATGGTGCCGGTCGCCAGGATCACCTCGCGGGCGCGCGTGCGATGGAGGCGATCGCCCTGGATCAGCGGCAGCCAGTTGTCTTCATACCAGCCATTGCAGACGGTGCCGGTCAGCACCTTGAGATTGGGCAGCGTCGCGAGCCGCGCCGACAGGCCGGGGAGGATGGCCGGATCGTAGCGGCCATAGCTCAGCGCGCCGCCGATCTCCGGATTCTCGTCGCACAGCACAACATCGGCGCCGGCCTCGGCGGCGGCGATCGCAGCGCTCAATCCAGCCGGGCCGGCGCCGACGACGAGCAGGTCGCAATGCAGATGTGTCTTGTCGAAATGCCGGTGCGGGGCCTTGGTGTCGACGACGCCCAGGCCTGCCTTGCGACGGATGATCGGCTCCCAGAATTTCAGCCAGCTGTCGCGGCGCGGACCCATGAAAGTGCGGTAGTAGAAGCCGACAGGCAGGAAGCCGCCGAACCTGTCCATGATGGCGTCGCGGTCGCGCTCGAGCGAGCCGTTGACGTTCTGGGCGCTGACCCGCAGCCCTTCGCTGATCGGGGTGCGTTCGGCGGCGGCGTTCGGTTCGGACGGAAGCTGCACCAGCGCGTTGGCGTCTGCCCCGGTCATCGATAGGATGCCGCGTGGGCGATGGTATTTGAACGAGCGCGAGAGCACCCATTGGCCGGACGCGGCAAGCGCGCTGGCGATGCTGTCGCCTTCATAACCTTCGAACGGCTTGCCTTCGAAGCTGAAGCGGATAGGGCGGCTCCGATCGATCCGGCTTCCGAAAGGGGCGGGCAGCCGGTTCATGCGCGGTCCCGCAGTTGCGAAGCGTCGAAGGTACGGATGATCTCGTTGCTGACGAGATCGCGCTCGGCCAGGAAGAAATAATTGCTCGGCACGTGCCGCCACCACTCGAGGACGATGCCCTTTCGGTTTTCCGCGCGGAACAGATGCCGCGACCATTCCTTGTCGGCGGTCGCGTTTGGATCGGGCCGCGCGCGCACCGGTCCGAAGGACTGGAACTCGTCGATGTTGCGCGGGCCGTTCATGGGGCAGGTGAGCAGTTTCATGGATCAGTGGCTCGCCGCCGTTGCGCCCATTTCGTTGAGCAGCCGGAAGGTCTCGAAGCGCTCCAACGCAAAGGGTTTCAGGATGTCGGGCACGCGGCCCTCGGCGATCGTCTGCGCCATACGCTTGCCGGCGACGGGCGTCGCCTTGAAGCCCCAGGTGCCCCAGCCGCAATCGAGCCAAAGGTTGGCGAGCGGGCTGGCACCCATGATCGGGCTGTAGTCCGGCGTCATGTCGGTGATGCCGGCCCATTGTCTCAGCAGCCGCACGCCCTGCAGGAAGGGGAAGAGGTGTACGGCGCCTTCGGCGAGATGCTCCTTCATGTCGAGCGTCGAGCGCGTCGAATAGAGCTGATAGGGATCGGAGCCGCCGCCGATGACGATTTCGCCGCGCGAGGACTGGACGAGATAGGTGTGCAGCGACACTGACGAAACCAGCGTGTCGAGCCACGGTTTCAAGGGCTGGGTGACCATCGCCTGCAGCGGATAGCAGCGGATCGGAAGCTCGACGCCGGCCATCAGCGCGACGTCGTAGTTCATGCCGCCGGTGGCGATCAGCACCTGGCCGCAGGCGATGCGACCCCTGTTCGTCTTGACGGCCTGGACGCGGTCGCCGACGACCTCGAAGCCCCGCACCTCGGTGCGCTGGTGGATCTCGACGCCGCGCCGAGACGCCTGCGCGGCATAGCCCCAGGCGACGGCATCGTGGCGCGCCGTTCCGCCGTCGGCATGCCAGAGCCCGCCGAGGATTTCGAGCGGACCGCCATAGTCCATGTTCAGCAGCGGACAGAGCTCCTCGACGCCCTTCTGGTCGACGACCTCGGTGCGCGTGCCCATGTGCTTGCCCATTTCGGCGCGCATGTGGAAGCTGCGCATCGTGGCCTCGCTATGCGCCAGCGTGAGCTGGCCGCGCTGCGAGAACATGACGTTGAAGTCGAGCTCTTGCGAGAGCCGCTCGAACAGCTCGACGCCTTCCTTGTAGAAGGCGATGCCTTCCGGCGTGATGTAGTTGGAGCGGATGGTAGTCGTGTTGCGCGCAGTGTTGCCGCCGGCAAGATAGGCTTTCTCAAGCACCGCCACGCTCTTTATGCCGTGGTACTTTGCAAGATGATGCGCGCAGGACAGTCCATGTCCGCCGCCGCCGATGATGACGACGTCGTAGGCCGGCTTCAGCTCGGGCGTGGCCGGGATGTCGCCGCTCACCGGATAGTCCCTGCTGAGACCGTATTTCAGGAGCCTGAGGGGCATTGCGCGCTCAGCTCGAAATCTTGGGAGGATCGTAGAGCAGCGCAGACAGATCGGAGAAGCGGCTGTCGCGGTCGTCGAGCGAGAGCACCGCGTCGCGGATAGCCGCGGCGCGGCCAGGTCCGAGCACGGGAGCTGCGAATTCCATGTATTTGGCCTCGACGTCCTGCCTCGACATCGGCGCTTCCGGTCCGCCGCGCGCATGCACGTCGCCGGATGCCAGCACGCGGCCGTCCGTCGTCGTGATGACGACGTCGGCCCAGCGGCCAGCCGGGAAGCGGGCGCTGTGGCGCTCGGTTTCGGTCACCGTGATGCGGGTGAGCATGTCGGCGACCGCGGCGTCGGCGAGGCCGGCGCCGGAAATATGTTCGAGCCCGATGCGCCGGTGGATGATGAAGGTCGCGACGGGGAAGCGCAGGCTGTATTGCGCCTTCGAGGTGGTGTCCGGCATGCCGTCGAACAGCGTCGCCGCATAGTGGAAGCTGTTGATCTGGACATGGGCGATGTCGGAGGGGGCTAGATTGTGCGCCAGACACAGCCCGCGCACGGCGTCGATCGCCGCATGGGCCCAGCGGCAGATCGGATAAGGCTTCACATACTGATGCAATGACTGCCAGAAGACGCCGAGGTCCTGCCAGTGCGTCGCGACCTCCGGCGCCTCCACCGTGATCGCCGGCGCGCCGGTGAAGCCGCGTTCGGCGAGCACCGCCGCCGATAGGCCGATGAGCGCGCCGGGGCCGGAGCCGTCATGCAGCATCGTGGGCGTGGCGATCTCGCGCATCATCTGGCTGCGCGGACCATGATATTCGGCAATGCCCAAAGCCTCGCGCAATTGTGCTTCGTCGAGCCGCCGCAAGCGTGCCGCCACCGCGGCCACGCCCAGCGCGTTCCAGGCGCCGGAGGTATGGTAGTCGGCGACCGTTGCGTGCAAAGCGATGCCTGCCCGGCCGGCGACTTCGTACCCGACGACCAGCGATGCCAGGGCTTCCGGTCCGGTGAGGTCTGGCCTCGCTTCCGCGAGCGCTGCAAGCGCCGGCACCACCGCCACGCCGATATGGCCCTTGGTGGGGCTGTAGCCGTCATGGCCATCGAGGTTGTCTGTCTGCGTGGCGACGGCATAGGCCGCGCCGGCGATGCTGGCGCGGCGCCCGTCGAACAGCATGCGGGCCGAATGGTGCGGATCGCTCGAACCATAGAGCAGCACGGCGGCGTCGCGGGCGATCCGGCCTGCTTCCATCGGTCCGGCCGCGACGGCGATGCCCAGCGTGTCGAGCAAAAGGTAGCGCGCCTGTTCCAGCACCGGTTGAGGGAAGACGGAAGCGGGACGCCGCAGCGCGAAATCGGCAAGGCGCGTGAACGTATCGGAACGGACGACAGGCCCCTCACGCCGGTATGACGGCACAGCCACGCGCTTCTCTCCCTGTCTTCTCACAACATCAATAAATTGGGTTCATCGCGCAGGCACGCGATTAGTTCGGCGGCTTTGGCCAAAAATATTGATGCCATGTCGCCTATCTGCGATTGAACGGCCAAGTGCCCATGCAATAGCTATGAGAAATGCGCAGCAGGAGACCGGGATGAAGCCGCCACCCCCCTTGAACTATATCCGCTCGTTCGAGAGCTCGGCCCGGCATTTGAGCTTCACCACGGCGGCCAAGGAACTGGGCTACACGCAGGCCGCGGTCAGCACGCATGTGCGCGCGCTCGAACACTATATCGGCCGACAATTGTTCATCCGCTATCCGCGCAGCCTGAAGCTGACCGAGATGGGAGAGGCGTTCCTGCCGACATTGCGCCAGGCACTCGACCAGATCGACCAGGCGACCGAGGCGATCGTCGCGTCCTCGCGAAACAAAACCGTGGTCGTCTCCTGCCCGATGAGCCTTGCAGAAAACTGGCTGGCTGGCTGCATGGCAGCGTTCCGCAAGAAGCATCCCGAGATCGAGATCGTGTTGCACGGCACGATCTGGGAGGACTTGAGCGAGCAGATCGCCGACATCACCATATCGACGCGGCGCTTCGATGACCGGCCGCCCGCGGCGACCCCGCTCTGGAACGACGAACTGGTGCTGCTCTGCGCCCCCGGCATGCTCGAGGGCGAGCATGCGCTGAAGACGCCGCAGGACATGCTCAAGGTGGACTGGATCTTCGTGCATGGCCGCCAGGAATACTGGCAGGTGGTGACCGAGGCGCTCGGCGTCGACCTGGAAGACCATGACAAGGGCCTGTCGACCAACGCCTCCAACATCGCGCTCGAACTCGCCGCGATGGGAGCGGGCCTCGTCGCCACGCAACGCTCGCTCGCGCATGCCTATATGCGCCGCGGGCTACTCGTCGAGCCGTTTCCGGTGCGGCCGCCAAGTCCCTGGAATTACTATCTGACCGAGAGCCAGCTTTCGAAAGGAAACATCGCCCGCACGGTCAGGGAATGGATCCTTTCCAGGGCTAGGGAAGACGCCGCGCGACCGTAGCGCCATCGCTCCCTTCAAAAAATCGGCGGGCCAATGGCATCGTTTTTTTAGGCCTCAAGCGCCGCGTTTCTGCGGTTTGTAACCGTTTGAGCCCTTCCGGGATTTTTGCATCGCCCCTAACATCGTGAGCCGCAAGGGGAATGTAACGGGCGGAAAGCCCTGAACCGGAGAACAACGATGACAATGTTCAAGAGCAACGGTGATCGCGTCCCGGCGGTCATCGAAAGCTACGCAGCCGAAGTCAAAAAAGGCGGAATGGACCGCCGCGAATTCCTGGCCATGGCGAGCGTGATGGGCGCTTCCACAGCGCTCGCCTATTCGATGGCAGGGATGGAGCCGGCCAAGGCCGCAGCGCCCTTGCCCGGCAAGAAGGGCGGCATCCTGAAGATGCAGATGATCATCAAGGACATGAAGGATCCGCGCGCCTGGGACTGGTCGGAAATCGCCAACGTCATGCGCCAGTGCAACGACTACATGATCCGCTACACCACGGACTTCACCTTCGAGGGCCATCTGGTCGAAAGCTGGGAGGTGAGCGACGACGCCACCGAATACACGCTGCATCTGCGCAAGGGTGTGAAATGGTCGAACGGCGACGACTTCAACGCCGACGACATCGTCTACAACATCGCGCGCTGGTGCGATAAGGCGGCCGAGGGCAATTCGATGGCCGGCCGCATGGGTTCGCTGATCGATCCCGCCACCAAGAAGGCGGCCGCCGGCGCCATCACCAAGGTCGACGACCATACGGTGAAGCTGAAATGCAGCCAGTCGGATGTGACGATCATTCCAGGCTTCTCCGACTATCCGGCGGTCATCGTCCATCGCGACTTCGACAAGAACGGCGCCAATATGCTGAAGACGCCCGGCACCGGCCCCTATGAGCTGATCTCCTACAAGGTCGGCGAGTCCGCCTCGGTGCGCCGGCGCAAGGACTTCACCTGGTTCGGCGGCGAGCCCTATCTCGACGGCGTCGACTGGGTCGACTACGGATCGGATGCCTCCAACCCGGCCATCGGCAGCGCCTTCGAGGCCGGAGAAATCGACTGCAACTACCAGACGGTCGGCGGCACGGTCGATCTCTATGACAGCATGGGCCTGGTCAAGGAGCAGGTGGTCACCGCCGGTACGATCGTGCTGCGCACCAACGTCACCAACAAGCCCTATGACGACAAGCGGGTGCGCAACGCCATTCAGCTCGCGGTCGACAACGAGACGGTGCTGAAGCTCGGCTACAGCGGCCTCGGTCAGGTCGCCGAGAACCATCACGTCTGCCCGATCCATCCGGAATATTACGAGCTGCCCAAGGTTCCGCGCGATCTGGCCAAGGCCAAGGCGCTGATGGCCGAGGCCGGCCAGACGGATCACGAGTTCGAGCTCATCTCCTACGACGCCGACTATGTGAAGGACCCGGCCGACGTCGTCGCCGCGCAGATGCGCGACGCGGGATTCAAGGTCAAGCGCACCATCATCCCGGGCTCGTCGTTCTGGAACGACTGGACGAAATATCCGTGGTCGACCACCGACTGGGGCATGCGGCCGCTGGGCGTGCAGGTGCTGGCGATCGCCTATCGCAGCGGCGAGGCGTGGAACGAGTCCGGCTATGCCAATCCGGAGTTCGACAAGAAGCTCAACGAGGCGATGGCCATTGCCGACCCGGCCAAGCGCAAGGAGCTGATGAAGGACGTGGAGTTCATCCTGCAAGACTCCGGCATTCTCGTCCAGGCGTTCTGGCGCTCGCTATACCGCCACCATGCCACCTATGTGAAGAACCTCGGCATGCACCAGACGTTCGAACTGCAACTGGACAAGGTCTGGCTGGACAAGGCTTAGACCGACAGCTCAAACACCAATTCAGGGGCGCGGTTTTGCGCCCCTGAATTCGCCGGCGACTGCGATCGATCAGTCAGCTAAATGAAATCCCAAAGCGCTGTCGAAGAGCGCGAGAAAAGTCGCCGAACAAAGGGAAGAAAGCTCAAAAATGCGTACTCATGCACAAGCCGTTGTCATTGGCGGGGGTCTGATCGGCTGCTCGATCCTCTATCATCTCGCCAAGTTCGGCTGGACGGACGTCGTGCTCCTGGAACGCAACGAACTGACCTCCGGTTCGACATGGCACGCGGCCGCCAACATTCACGGCCTGCATGATTCCACCAACATCAGCCGATTGCAGCATTATACGATGGCGCTTTACAAGGAGCTGGAGGCCGAGACCGGCCAGGGCTGCGGCATCTTCCAACCGGGCTCGCTCTATCTTGCCCAGACGGAAGCGCGCGAGCATCAGCTCAGGCTGCAGGAAGCCAAGGCGCGGCGCTACAAGATGAATTTCTACGAGGTCGGCCGGGATGAAGCCGAGCGGCTGCATCCGCTGGTCGATTTCGACGGCATACGCTGCATCATGTATGAGCCGGAGGGCGGCAATGTCGATCCGTCGGGCGTGACGGCAGCTTACGCCGCGGGCGCGCGCCAGCGCGGCGCCGAGATCCATCGCTTCACCCCGGTCACGGCGACCGAGGCGGAAGCCGACGGCGGCTGGATCGTGCGCACGCCGAAGGGCGACATCCGCACGCAGTGGGTGGTCAACGCCGCCGGCCTGTGGGGCAGGGAGGTCGCCGCCATGGCCGGGCTGCAGCTGCCGCTGATCCCGACCGAGCACCAGTATTTCGTCACCGAGACCATTCCCGAAATCGCTTCCATGGGGCGCCGCCTGCCGTCGGTCGCCGATCGCGACGGCGAATATTACCTGCGCCAGGAGGGCCTGGGGCTGCTGATCGGCGCTTACGAGCGCAACATGAAGTTCTGGGCCGAGGAAGGAACCCCGCTGGATTTCGGCCACGAGCTGTTTCCCGACGATCTCGACCGCATCGAGGAGAACATGATGCGCGCCATCCAGCGCGTGCCGGCGGTCGCGGCCGCCGGCGTCAAGAAGGTGATCAACGGGCCGATGATCTGGTCGCCCGACAGCGCCGTGCTGTTCGGACCGGCGCCGGAGCTCAGCAACTATTTCTGCTGCAACGGCATCATCCCCGGCTTCTCGCAATCGGGCGGCATGGGCAAACTTGCGGCCGAATGGATGATCGAGGGCGAGCCTTCGCTCGACATGTTCGGCTGGGACATGGCGCGCTTCGGCCATTGGGCCGGCAAGGCCTTCACCAAGGCCCGCGTGCAGGACCAGTACAGCCACCGTTTCAAGATCCACTTCCCGAATGAGGAGCGCGCCGCCGGCCGTCCGGTGCGAACCCGGCCGGTCTATGACATGCAGAAGGAAATGGGCGCCGTCTTCGGCCTCAATTTCGGTTGGGAGCATCCGCTGTGGTTCGCAGGGGAAGGCGAGCCGCGCGAGGAGACGGTCGGCTTCACGCGCCAGAACTGGTGGGGGCCGGTCGGCCGGGAAGCGCGCATGCTGCGCGAACATGCCGGCATCATCGACATCTCCAATTTCGCCAAATACGAAGCAAAGGGTCCGGGTGCGGAAGCCTGGCTGAATGCGGTGTTCGCAAACCGCATGCCGACCAAGGTCGGCAATTCCTGCCTCACGCCGCTGATCGGCAAGCGCGGCGGCATTGCCGGCGACTTCACCGTGACCAGGCTGGCGGAAGACGAGTTCATGGTGATCGGCTCGGGCATGGCCGAGCGCTTCCACCAGCGCTTCTTCAAATCGGTGCCGCTGCCGGAGGGCACGACCTTCCGCTCGCGCACCGAAGATATCGGCGGCTTCAACGTCGCCGGACCGAAATCGCGCGAGCTCCTGCAACGGCTCACCAATGACGACCTGTCGAACGAAGCCTTCCCGTTCATGCGCTCGCGCCAGATCACCGTCGCCGGCGTGGATGTGGTGGCACTGAGGGTCTCCTTCACCGGCGATCTCGGCTGGGAACTGCACTGCAAGGCCGCCGACCAGGTCGAACTCTACCGCGCGCTGCTCAAGGCCGGCGCGGAAGTCGGCGCCGGGCCGGTCGGTTCGCGGGCGCTGATGTCGCTGCGCGTCGAGAAGGGCTATGGCAGCTGGAGCCGCGAATACTCGCCGGAATACTGGCCGCAGGAGGTCAAGCTCGATCGCCTGATCAAGACGGACAAGGACTTCCTCAATCGCGACGCCTATCTCGCCGTCGCCGAGAAGCCCGCGCGTGACGAACTGATCATGCTTTCCGTCTCGACCAAGGATGCCGACGCGACCGGCGGCGAGCCGATCTTCCTGCCGGACGGAACGCCGATCGGCCAGGTGTCGTCGGGCGCCTATGGCTATTTCGTCGATCAGTCCCTGGCGATGGGCTACGTCAAGGCCGGAACTGCCAAGGCCGGCGACAAGGTGACCGTCGCCATTCTGGGCAGGCCGCATGACGCGGTGCTGCTCGCACACCCGCCCTTCGATCCGGAGGGCAAGCGGCTGCGGTCATAAGGGCGGCCGTCGGGAGGAACTGGCGGCGCCGGCCGCCGGGCTCAGCCGCCGAAGCGGCTCAGCCAATGGCGGGCGATGTCGGAGCGGCGGCAGACCCAGATTTCGGGATGGGACGTGACCTTGTCGAGGAAGCGTTCCAGTCCGATCATGCGGCCGGGACGCGCCGCCAGCCGGCAATGCAGCGATACCGTCATCATGCGCGGGGTCTTCTGGCCTTCCTTCAGCAGCCAGTCGACGCCGTCGCTGACATAGTCGAAGAACTGGCCGCCGGTCTCCAGGCCCGAACCGCGCGAGAAACGGCTGTCATTGTTGTCGAAACTGTGCGGCACGACGAGGTGCCGCTTGGCGCCGACATCGACGAAATAGGGCAGGTCGTCATTGTAGTCGTCGCAGTCGAACAGAAAGCCGCCATGCTCGACCACAAGCCTTCTCGTGTTGAGGCTTGGCCGGCCGGTGTACCAGCCGGCCGGATCGACGCCGGTGATGTTCCGCACCGTGTCCACCGTCATGGCGATGTGCTGGCGCTCTTCCTCCTCGCTGAGCGGCGCGTAGTCGATCCAGCGCCAGCCATGGCAGACGATGTCGCTGCCGAGCGCCGCGATCGCCTTGCCCGTGGCCGGGTTGAGCTCGAGCGCGCGGCCGACGATGTAGAAGGTCGGGATGACGCCCTTGTCCCGGAACAGCGAGAGCAGCCGCCACACGCCGACGCGCGAACCGTATTCGTACAGCGATTCCATGTTGCGGTTGCGCAAGCCCGGCACGGCGGGCGACACGGCAAGGTCGGACAGGATCGTTTCGGAAACGCCGTCGCCTTCGCCGATCGAGTATTCGGCCCCTTCCTCGTAATTGACGACGATGTTGAGCGCCAGTTTCGCGCCGCCCGGCCACTCGGCCCGCGGCGGCCGCTCGCCATAGCCGATGAAATCGCGGGCGGGCAGGTACGGCGCGTCTGATGTCATGAAATCCCCTCGGATGGATGAAGCTTTACCAGCATTGCCGGCCGCGCAGGGCGGTCAGGATATGCAGCGCGCGGTCCATGACATCCTGCGGCCCGACCGTGATGCGCAGGCAATCGGTCAGGCCGTAACCGGAGAGGCCGCGCACGATGATGTCGGCGCCGCGCAGGGCATTGTCGGCCGCCGCCGCTGCCGCCGTGTCGGCAAAGCGGACCAGGACGAAATTCGTCCGGCTCTCGGGAACCTCGTATCCAGCCGCACGCAAACCTTGCGCGAAGCGGTCGCGAATGTCGGACGTACGCGCCACGATGGCACGCGTATAAGCCTGGTCCTCCATGGCCGCGACGGCCATGGCGAGGCTTACCGTCGAGATCTGGTTGGAGTTCTGCATCTTACGCACTTCGGCGGCGATCTGGGGCGCGAACAATCCCCAGCCGATGCGCGCGCCGGCCAGCCCGTAGGCCTTGGACAAACTGCGCAGGACCACGGTGTCGCCGCGCCCGGCCAGCGCGAAGACGGCCTGCGGATCCTGGTCGTCGAATTCGCCATAGGCCTGGTCGATCATCAGCAGAACGTCGCCGGGAAGCGCCGCGCGCAGGCGCAGCAGTTCCGCGTTCTTGATGCGGGTTCCGGTCGGGTTGCCCGGATTGCAGACGAAGACGATGCGGGTCGCCGGCGTGACCGCAGCCAGGACGGCGTCGATCGAGACCTCAAAGCCGCGCTCCTGCGCCTTGACATAGGCCGCCCCGACGCGTGCGGCCGACGAGGCGGCGAAATTATAGGCATAGTCCGTGCCCAGTACGGTCGCGCCAGAACCGGCAAAGGCCGCGATGGTGCAGGCAATCAGCTCCATCGAGCCCGCGCCGCACAGGATAAGCTCCCGCTCGACCCCATAGGCCCTGGCGATCGCATCGCGCAGCAAGGTCCAGTCCGGGTCCGGATAAAGATGGCTGCGCGCCACGGCGTCGCGGCCGGCCTCGATCGCCTTGGGGCTGGGCGGGAAGGCGCTCTCGTTCTGCGCCAGCGTCGGCCGGTCGTAACCGCCGAAATTCGCCAGAGCGAAAGCGGACATGGCCTCGATATGGGCGGCGGCTTTCAGAGGCACGGTATGAAGGTCCGGCTATCGGCTTGTCGGCAAGGTATTGCGAAATGAGGCTAAGGCAGGGTGGCAGAGCGGCAAAGCAAAATTCGCCAGTGCAATGACTATGGGAATTTGGCCCATGCAGGGTGAGGGTAGAGGCGGTGGCGCATGGCTCTCGTTTTTAGCCGGGCCAGCCGGCTTTTCCCGCGATTGGATTTTCGTGATTGCCATCAACTTGCCCTGCGAGGCGTCCAGGCTTTACTTGAATGCGTCGCGGTTGATGGTGATGGCTGGAGGCTTCCACCCGCCGCCTCCCGGCATGTCCAACGATGCGTTACGGAAGCTCCGCTCGACTTCGGCGGTGTAGGTGCCGTCGTTCTCGAAGCGGTCCCAGAGAATGAAACCAATAATGAGCGCGATGACGAACAAGGGCCAACGCATCGGACAAACCCTCAGATGCCCGATCGATATTATCCGGCTGCGGGGCAACAAATACAAGCTATTGCTAATATATTCCGGCTTGGCCTTACAACTGCGTGGGGCGACAGTGCACAAATTGCCGTGAAGGCTATTGGTCAAGCCCCAGCGCTTTTGGATTCACGGACACGAGGCAGGCCGCAAACGGCTACAAGTCGTATCGGGGGACTAGCTTCGGCGACCGCAACTCCTGGGCCATCTTCGCCGCCTGGAAGATCGTCATAAGAACGTAGGTCGTTTCACCTTCGGTCGAGTTTATGGCCAAGACCACGCGGCCAATCTCGTCGCTCATGGCGCACGACCAGTCTTTGACAGCAATCGCCCGTTTTCCCGCCATACGCCCCTGCCTTCCTTCGCAAGGTTATTTGGCGTTGGGAAGACCGGCAATTTGGACTGAATGCCCATTCGGTTGGGCCTAACGTCGTTACCTTGCTCTGGCTTCCGTCACGAACGCCAGAATAGGCCGCGAGCCGGAAAGGACAAAGTGCACCGCCGTCGTATTCATACGACAAGGGATTCCGGCGCAGTGACTATGGTGACAGTGCACAAATCTGCTGTGGCCGCTACTCCCACCTGTGAGTTGGCATCAGCCTACGCTTTTGAGCAGATCGGGTCGCATGGATACCCGGACGTATCCATGCGCCAGGGCGGCGCATAGGCCGGCGCCTTTTCTGCAGGTTAGCGTATCTTATGGTGCGATGGCGCCGTTAAGAGTGCTGGCAATCGACACGAACTGGGCATTCAGCGCGCCGCCCAGCGAGGTCGCTCCAACCATGATTCCCAAGGCGATAAGCGCTGCAATCAAACCATACTCGATGGCTGTTGCCCCTGAATCGTCACGCAGAAAACTCGCTATCAGCCGCATTCTCGCAAACTCCGATTGCCGATCATGCGAGTATTGCTGATTGCTAATTTAGATAGTGTAAAAGGATGCTCCCGGATTTTATCCATTAAAGGAAAGCCCAGCCGACAGGCAGCAGCTTGGCTCGGAACCGATAAGTGGCGACTTATGCAAGATTCGCGCGTTCTCGCCGGAGGCGCATCCTGACACGCTGGAATGCACGGCGCCCCCAAGGGAAGCCCGCTAGAGGCAAGGCGGCGCTGACATCCTTCACGTACGATCGCCGGACAATCTGGACGGGTATCCACAATGTACGGCAAACGCAGATGAATTCGCCGGCTGACCAGAGAACGCGTAGCCAACGGACAGCCTGCAACGTGATGCCGAAATGTGTAGCCCACAACGAAAACTGTCGCCCACCACAAGGGCGTCGTCTGGCTTAAGTTTCTGAGATTGTTTGGCTCCCCGGGCCGGATTCGAACCAGCGACCAACCGGTTAACAGCCGGTTGCTCTACCACTGAGCTACCGGGGAACGGAGGCTCTGACGTGAGTGGCGCAGCCTATAGCAAACACCTTTCGCCTTTGCAAAGAAGCAATTCGCAATTTTTCTGCACTTTTTGATGCGGCTATTTGTGCCATCGTTCGGTGTGCCCACATATGAAGGGCTTCACACCGGCACGGAACAAAGCGGCCGGCTATCGCCTTGGGCTCGGTAAGACAGCAGACGGGATTTGGTTCGGATGACCGCAGCGGATGATGACAGCGCCCCGGCACGGAAGATTTCGATCTTCGGCCGCGAGTTCACCATGCCGCGCTCGCGCGGCTGGCGAATCGCCATCGGCATGCTGCTGACCCTTGGCGGACTTCTGGGCTTTCTGCCGATTCTCGGCTTCTGGATGATTCCGCTCGGCCTCCTGGTTCTGTCCTATGAATTCGCCATGATCCGGCGCCACCGGCGGCGTTTCATCGTCTGGTGGGAGCGCCGGCGCCGGCCCGACTGAGAGGCAGGGGCGGCTGCGCCGCGGCGAAGCCGGAGCCGCGACAACCGATTGCTAATCACCACTTTGGCCGCTCCATGCGAAAGCATCGGGAATGACGCACGAGCGCTTGACGACCTTTGAGCGCCAACATAATGAGTGCGCTCGGAACGCCGGGAGCATTGCGAGGCCTCGTGGCGGAGTGGTTACGCAGAGGACTGCAAATCCTTGCACCCCGGTTCGATTCCGGGCGAGGCCTCCAGATGCTTGCGGGCTCCAGCGCAATCGCGCCGGAGCGGGGTTCCAGTCGAAGTTTTAGCCGCGTGCTTGGCGCGGGGAGCGGATTGTTGGGACATGAGCGCTGATTTCTCCGAACGCCGCGTGAAGATGGTCGACGGCCAGATCCGCACCACCGACGTGACCAGCGCGCCGCTCATCGAAGCCATGCTGACCGTTCCGCGCGAGGCCTTCGTCGGCGCCGGACAGCAGGCTCTGGCTTATATCGACGAAGACATCCGCATTTCCGATGGCGCCAATGGCGGCGGCGCGCGCTACCTGATGGAGCCGTCGCCGCTCGCCAAGCTTCTGCAGTTGGCCGAGATCGACGCGAGCGATTCGGTGCTCGATGTCGGTTGCGGCACCGGCTATTCCACCGCATTGCTGTCCAGGCTGGCGCGGTCCGTCGTGGCGCTGGAGAGCGATCCCGCGCTGGCGGAGGCCGCCAAATCCACGCTTTCCAACCTCGGCTGCCAGAACGTCACGGTCATCACCGGGCCGCTGCCGCAGGGGCATGCCGCTAAAGCGCCCTACAACGTCATCTTCATCGGCGGCAGCGTCGAGGAAGTGCCGCCGTCGCTGCTCGACCAGCTTGCCGAAGATGGACGCCTGGTTGCAGTCGAAGGGCAAGGCAACTCTGGCGTGGCCCGGCTGTTTTTCAAAGCAGGGGGGGTTGTAACCGGAAGACGGGCCTTTAATGCGGCAATTAAGCCACTACCGGGCTTCGAACGTGCTCACGCATTTGAATTCTGAGCGTTTTTGCCTTGCAGCGAAGGCGCTGTCATGATCGCTTGCGCCTAACAATCGTTGCTGATCGTTAACCGAACGTTTCGGGAGGCTGTCAGCGGGGGAACGATAGACAACGCGGCGCTAGCCGATCCGTAAGGGTAGGCTGACGCGGCGTGGTTCCCATGCAAAACGAATGAGGGAAATAACGTGCCGCCTCTACGCAAGAGTGTTTTAATAGCTATCCTTGTTTCGGCCACGGCGCTTTCGCCGCTCGCCGCCTCCGCCGAGACCATTACCGGCGCCCTCGCCAAAGCCTATCAATACAATTCGCAGCTCAACGCCGCTCGCGCCGGCGTGCGCGTCACCGACGAGGGCGTTGCCATCGCCAAGTCGGGCTGGCGCCCGACCGTCACGGGTTCGGGCAGCATCGACTACACCAGCACCCACGGGCAAGGCATCACCCGGAACATAACGACTGGCAGTTTCGGCGTGCAGATCAACCAGACGCTGTTCGATGGGTTTCAGACCAAGAACAACGTCGCCGCCGCCGAATCGCAGGTGAAGGCTTCGGTCGAAAGCCTGCGCAACACCGAAGAAAACATCCTGTTCAACGCGGCAAGCGCCTACATGGACGTGATTCGCGATCGGCAGATCGCGGTGCTGACCGAACAGAACCTGCAGTTCCTGACCGAGCAGGCGCGCGCCGCCCGCTCGCGCTTCGAGGTCGGCGAGGGCACCCGCACCGACGTCGCCCAGGCCGACGCCTCGCGCGCCACGGCCGTGGCGCAGCTCAGCGCCGCTCGCGCGACGGCGCTGGCGAGCGCGGCAACCTACCACCAGATCGTCGGCGACGAGCCGGGCAAGCTCAAGGCGGCCTCGCCGCTGGGCAAGCTGTTGCCGAGCAACCTCGATTCGGCCCTGGCCGTCGCTTCCGCCGAGCATCCGGCCATCCTTGCCACCCAGCATCTCGTCGATGCGGCGGCGTTCTCGGTGAAATCCTCGGAAGGCGCGCTGCTGCCGCAGGTGACTGCCTCCGCGGGCGTTTCCGACAATTACAGCCACTCCGTTCCCGATCTCACCGGAACCAACGGCACCTCGACATCGGCCAATATCGGTGCCACGCTCACCATTCCGATCTATTCGGGCGGACGGACCTCGGCACTGGTGCGGCAAAACAAGGAATCGCTCAGCGAGGCACGCATCCAGGTCGACGTCAGCCGCGATCAGGTGCGCCAGGCGGTGGTCTCGGCCTGGACGCAATATGTCGCCGCGCGCGAAAGCGTGGACGCCAACAGGCAGGTCATCGACGCCGCGCAGCTGGCGCTCAACGGCGTCATCGAGGAGCGCAATGTCGGCCAGCGCACGACGCTGGACGTGTTGAACGCCCAGAACGCCGTCATTACCGCCAAGATCAACCAGGCAAGCTCCGAGCGCGACGTGGTCGTGGCGAGCTACGCCATCCTGTCGGCGATGGGCCGGCTGTCGGTCGATCGCCTTGGCTTGCCGGTCACCAAATACAGGCCGGAAGAGCATTACAACGCCGTCAAGGACAAGTGGTACGGATTGCGCACGCCTGACGGGCGCTGATTCCGACAGCATGCTTCCTGCAAACGCCGCGTGTCCGATGGATGCGCGGCGTTTGTCTTTCCGGGAGGCTCGTTGGGCTGCGCGTCGCCTAATCTGTTGAAATCCAACGAGCCCCCAGATTGGGGATTCTCGGATGACGATGGGTCGGTTACGCTGTCGCCATTGATTCGAATTCCATACCGGGCAGGAACGGAATTCTTGAACGGGTCAAGTTCTTGAACAGGTCTGGTTCTCGGACCGGTCTGGTTCTTGGCAGGTCACTGGGGCGGCGGATGTGACGATGGCGACGGCAAGCAGCGCGCAGCGCGAACCTTCCATGGAAGAGATATTGGCTTCCATCCGGAGGATCATCGAAGACAGCGACACCGGGCGCAAGCAGCCGGCCGAGGCCGGCGAACTGCGCCAGGACCTGGAGCCGGCCGCCGTTGCCGTGCCCCCCGCGGCCGCGCCGAATGTCGAGGTTGACGCCTTTCGCTCCGAATTGCACGCCGACGCCCGCAAGCCGGTGACGCTGGCGGAGGTCCAAGCCCAGCTTGCCGCGACCGATCCCTCGCCGGCGCGTGCTGAGACTCGCCACGAGCCGGTCAGGACGGCGCCCGCGCCGACGACGTTGTCGGAGATCGGGGCCCGCAGCACTGCTCAGCCGAGCGCATCGCCGGCTTCCAGCAAGCCCACCGCGGCAAACGCGCCGCAGACGGCGGAGACCATTGTCACCGATTGGCGACGGGAAATCGCGGCGGCGGGTGGCAGCACGATCATCGCGAAGCCGACCGCCCGAGCGCCGGAAGCCGCGCCACGGGGCGAGGTCGAGAAGGTCGAGGTCGAAAAGGAAGAGGTTTGGCCGGCGGCGGAAGCTTCCGCGCAAGCCGGCGGTTCCCGGGGATCTGAACCGGAGGCGCCGCCGGCCCGGCCCGCGATCGTTTCCGAGCATACGGGCCGGCAGGTCGCCGCGGCCTTCGGCGAGCTTTCCGACGCCTTTGCCAGCCGCGGCAAGAAGAGTTTTGACGAGATGGCCGAGGAGATGCTGCGGCCGATGCTGCAGGATTGGCTCGACAACAATCTGCCGACACTGGTCGAAAGGCTGGTGCGCGAGGAGATCGAGCGCGTTGCGCGCGGGGCGCAGTAGGCCGCCGGAACACGCAGGCTTAAAGCGTCGCCCTTGGGGCGGCGCTTTTTTGTTTGAGGCAGCCGGCGTGCACGCGCGCTTTCCCGGCATTGCCGCTGGCCGCGGCAGGCCTATCTGTGAGAGCGATCGCAGCTCTCGCGGTTGACTCGGCCAAGACCTTCCGATTTACACCGGGCGCTTGTTCCCGACAGTTCGGACTTCCTCCATGCTTGAAAAAACATACGACGCCAAGGCCGTCGAGCCGAAGATCGCCAAAATCTGGGAAGAGGCCGACGCCTTCCGAGCCGGCGCCGGCGCGGAGGAAGGGGCGGAAGCCTTCACCATCGTCATTCCGCCGCCAAACGTTACCGGCTCGCTGCATATGGGCCATGCGCTCAACAACACGCTGCAGGACATTCTCGTGCGCTTCGAGCGCATGCGCGGCAAGAACGTGCTCTGGCAGCCCGGCATGGATCACGCCGGCATCGCCACGCAGATGGTGGTCGAGCGCCAGCTCATGGAAAAGCAGATCCATCGCCGCGATCTGACGCGTGAAGAGTTCATCGAGAAGGTCTGGGAGTGGAAGGCCGAGTCCGGCGGCGCGATCTTCAACCAGCTGAAGCGTCTTGGCGCCTCGGCCGACTGGTCGCGCGAACGCTTCACCATGGATGAAGGCCTGTCCAAGGCGGTGCTGGAGGTCTTCGTCACGCTCTACAAGGAAGGCCTCATCTACAAGGACAAGCGCCTTGTGAACTGGGACCCGAAGCTGCTCACAGCTATTTCCGATCTCGAGGTCGAGCAGCACGAGGTCAACGGCAATCTCTGGCATTTTCGATATCCGATCGAAGGGGAAGCGTTCGATCCCGGGAACCCGAAGACCTTCATCACCGTCGCCACGACGCGCCCCGAGACGATGCTCGGCGACACGGCGGTGGCCGTGCATCCCGATGACGAACGGTTTCGCGATCTGGTCGGCAAGAATGTCATCCTGCCGATCGTCGGCCGGCTCATCCCCATCGTCGCGGACGAATATTCCGATCCGGAGAAGGGCTCCGGCGCGGTCAAGATCACGCCGGCGCACGACTTCAACGACTTCGATGTCGGCAAGCGCCACAAACTGCCGGCGATCAACATCCTGACGGTCGATGCGGCCATCAAGCTGAAGGACAATGAGGACTTCCTCGCTGGCCTCGAGGTGACACCGCAGCGCCAGGCCGTGTGGGACGAGCTCGACGGGCTCGACCGTTTCGCCGCGCGCAAGAAGATCGTCGAACTGATGGAAGCAGGCGGGTTCCTCGACAAGGTCGAGCCGCATCGCCACACCGTGCCGCATGGTGACCGCGGCGGCGTGCCGATCGAGCCATTCCTGACCGACCAGTGGTATGTCAACGCCGCCGAGCTCGCCAAGCCGGCGATCGCCTCGGTGCGCGAGGGCCGTACCAACTTCGTGCCGAAGAACTGGGAAAAGACCTATTTCGACTGGATGGAGAACATCCAGCCCTGGTGTATCTCGCGCCAGCTCTGGTGGGGCCACCAGATCCCGGCCTGGTACGGGCCGGACGGGCATGTCTTCGTCGAGAAGACCGAGGAAGAGGCGCTTGCGGCGGCGGTCGAATATTACCTTGCGCTGGAAGGCCCATGGAAGGCTTGGGTCGAGGACAAGCTCGAAAACTTCCAGCCGGGCGAGATCCTGACCCGCGACGAGGACGTGCTCGACACCTGGTTCTCGTCCGCGCTGTGGCCGTTCTCGACGCTCGGTTGGCCTGACCAGACGCCGGAGCTCAAGACCTATTACCAGACCGACGTGCTGGTGACCGGCTTCGACATCATCTTCTTCTGGGTCGCCCGCATGATGATGATGGGCCTGCACTTCATGGACGAGGAGCCGTTCCACACCGTCTATGTGCATGCGCTGGTGCGCGACAAGAACGGCGCCAAGATGTCGAAGTCGAAAGGCAACGTCATCGATCCGCTCGACCTGATCGACGAATACGGCGCCGACGCGCTGCGCTTCACGCTGACCGTGATGGCGGCCCAAGGGCGCGACGTGAAGCTCGATCCAGCACGCATCGCCGGCTACCGCAATTTTGGCACCAAGCTGTGGAACGCGACGCGCTTCGCCGAGATGAACGAAGTCGCGCGCGACGACGATTTCTGGCTCAACGACGCCAAACTGCCGGTCAACCGCTGGATCCTGACGGAGCTGACGCGGGCGGCGCGCGCGGTCACCGAAGGCATCACCAGCTACCGGTTCAACGAGGCGGCGGGCGCTGCCTACCGCTTCGTCTGGAACCTGTTCTGCGACTGGTACCTGGAACTGCTGAAGCCGGTGTTCATGGGCACGGACGAAGCCGCCAAGGCCGAGAGCAGGGCCTGCGTCGCCTTCGTGCTGGACGAGATCTACAAGCTGCTTCATCCGATGATGCCGTTCATAACCGAGGAGCTGTGGGCGCAGACCGCTGGCGAGGGCAAGCAGCGCTCCTCGCTGCTTTGCCACGCCGCCTGGCCGTCGCCCGATTTCGAGGACGAGGAGGCCGCGGCCGACATCAACTGGCTGGTCGATCTCGTCTCGGGCATCAGGTCGGTGCGTTCGGAAATGAACGTGCCGCCGGCGGCGATCGCGCCGCTGATGGTGATCGGCGCCAACAAGCTGACGCAGGAGCGGCTGGAGCGCCACGCCCAGGCGATCAAGCGGCTGGCGCGCGTCGGCGATATCGCGCTCGCCGACGCGCTGCCGAAAGGCTCGGCCCAGATCGTTCTCAACGAGGCGACGGTGAGCCTGCCGCTCGGCAGCCTGATCGACCTCCAGGCCGAGGCCGCGCGGCTTCAGAAGGAACTGGCTAAGGTGACCGAGGAGATCGCGCGCCTGCACAAGAAGCTCTCGAACGAGAAGTTCGTCGCCAACGCGCCGGAAGAGGTGGTCGAGGCCGAGCGCGAGAAACTCACCGAATACCGCGAGGCGCAGGAGAAGCTTTCGGTGGCTTTGACCAGGGTCCGCGACGCCGGTTGACAGCCAAGATTCGGCATCGCTCCGGAGGAGCTTTCCGGTACGTTAGCTGCCTCGAAAATGGGCGTGCCGCTGCGTTAATTTTGACGTAAACGGAAAGTTTGCGCCCCATTGTTGCCATAATGTAACAATGGGGCCGGATAGCCCCAAAATCGGCTGTTTTTGCCCTGTTTTGGGCGGTTTTTGCGGATTTTTTCGACCACCGGCGCCGGTTGGCGTGATTTAAGCGCCAATTGAAGCGCGGATGACCATGGCAAAAATACGAGCTGTCAAGATGTACATGTACAGCCCTTGAAATCGTTGTTGCGTCGTTAACCCGAATTGGTTCTAGCTTGAGCCACTTGTATTTGGGGAGGGATTTCCATGAACATCTTGCGGCTCAAAGCACTGCTGGGGGCAGGGTGCTTTTCGCTGGCGATGATTGGCTCCGTAGTCACCCCGGCGCATGCCGGCGGCCTGGAGCGCGGTTGGTACGACATCGATCTGCTTTTCGATCCGGCACAAATCACAGGCGAAGTCACCGGCACCTATGTGATGCCGCAACGAGACATCAAAAACGCAAAAGACACCGACCCTAGTGACGGTACGCTGACTGGTCCCACGTTCTCCAGTTCGGCCCGCGACACCGAAAACTATTGGGTGCCTAATGCTGGAATCAAGATTGGCATGGGACCAATCGACTGCCTTGGCGATTATTCGCAGCCTATTGGGGCGCACAGTGCTCCTGGCGCTAATTGGGCTGGTGCCCAGAGCAATGTCGAGACGAAAGTGGAGAGTGAAGCTTTTGGCGCAACCTGCTCCTACAAGATGGACGCAGGCAAAGGTCAGATTCGCTTTATCGGCGGTGTTTTTCACGAGGATGTATCGGGCTTCAAGGAGCAACTGGTCGCTCCGCTCCCCCCCTTCATTCCGTTGACAGGTATCGGTCGCCTTGATCTCGAGGGGGACGGATGGGGTTGGCGTGCGGGTGTCGCTTACGAAATTCCCGACATCGCGCTGCGTGCGAGCCTGGTCTACAATTCTGCAGTCAAACTCGACAATCTTACCGGAACGTTGGATCTAACGCAGCTTCCGGCGGGTGGCAACCCGTTGCTCGGCCGCGTAACGGATGTTTACGGTTCGTCCGAGGTGCCTCAATCAGTCGAATTGAAGCTTCAGTCTGGTATTGCACCGGGATGGTTGGCGTTCGGATCGATCAAGTGGGTGGACTGGAGTGTGCTCCAGAGCATTCCCTTCTGCCCTACCGCAACCAAGGGCCTAATTGCTTGCACCACCACAAGCCCCGTGCGCGCCACCTCGCTTGATCTCCTGTACCGTGACGGCTGGACCGTTGCTGCGGGCATTGCCCATAAGTTCAACGATCAATGGAGTGGGGCCGCCGGGATCACTTGGGATCGCGGTACGACCACCGGTCTCAGCGCGCAGACCGACACCTGGACGCTTAGTGCTGGTGTGGCTTACACCCCGACCCAGAACATCGAGGTTCGTCTCGGTGGTGCGCTGGGCGTGCTTACCAGCGGATCGATACATCCTGCCGTAAGCAAGGACGATGGTCTGACCTATGACAATGGCTACACCGCCGATTTTGGCAACGACCTTGTCACGGCAATTTCGACATCGTTGAAGGTTAAGTGGTAACCTGCTGAAATTGAACGTGAAAGGCCGGGCACCGCCCGGCCTTTTTTGTTGCCAAGCTGATGCTTTGGCTTCGCCTCTCCGCCCGCTGTTGCAGATTCGTCGCGTAACCGGTGCCTCATGCGATTGTGACGTTTCGGCAACACTTTCTGAACAACCCCTGCTGTAGAAGTCAGACAGAGGGAACTGCCCATTTCCCGCCATAAACCCGGAGCACCCGAGTCATGTCTCGGGATGCGTGCCAGGTTGGCCCGGCGATGGGACCGGCCGCGGGGTGTGCGGCAAGGACGATGATGGACGCCAAGGCAATCTCCAAGGCCAAGCTGCCCAGCCGCTACGTGACCGAAGGTCCGGCGCGGGCGCCGCATCGTTCCTATCTCTACGCCATGGGCCTGTCGGCGGCCGAGATCGCGCAGCCTCTGGTCGGCGTCGCCAGCTGTTGGAACGAGGCGGCGCCCTGCAACATCTCGCTGATGCGCCAGGCGCAGGTGGTGAAGAAGGGCGTGGCGGCCGCCAACGGCACGCCGCGCGAGTTCTGCACCATCACCGTCACCGACGGCATCGCCATGGGCCATCAGGGCATGAAGTCGTCGCTGGTGTCGCGCGAGGTGATCGCCGATTCGGTCGAGCTCACCATGCGCGGCCATTGCTACGATGCCCTGGTCGGCCTTGCCGGCTGCGACAAGTCGCTGCCCGGCATGATGATGGCGATGGTGCGCCTCAACGTGCCGTCGATCTTTATCTATGGCGGCTCGATCCTGCCCGGCAGCTATCGCGGCCGGCAAATCACCGTGCAGGACGTTTTCGAGGCGGTCGGCCAGCATTCGGTCGGCACGATCAGCGATGCCGAGCTGCTCGAGATCGAGCAGGCGGCCTGTCCTTCCGCCGGTTCCTGCGGCGCCCAGTTCACCGCCAACACCATGGCCACCGTCGCCGAGGCGATCGGCCTGGCGCTGCCCTATTCCTGCGGTGCGCCGGCGCCCTACGAAATGCGTGACCGCTTCAATTTCGCCTCGGGCGAAAAGGTCATGGAGCTGATCGCCAAAAACATCCGGCCGCGCGACATCGTCACGCGCAAGGCGCTGGAGAACGCGGCGACCGTGGTGTCGGCCACCGGCGGCTCGACCAACGCGGCGCTGCATCTGCCGGCGATCGCGCATGAGGCCGGTATCAAGTTCGACCTGTTCGACGTGGCGGCGATCTTCGAGAAGACGCCTTATATCGCCGACCTCAAGCCCGGCGGCAAATATGTCGCCAAGGACATGTTCGAGGCCGGCGGCATTCCGCTCCTGATGAAGACGCTGCTCGACCACGGCTATCTGCATGGCGACTGCATGACGGTCACCGGCCGCACTTTGGCCGAAAATATGGAGCACGTTTCCTGGAATGAGAGCCAGGATGTTGTGCGTCCCGCCAATCGGCCAATCACCAAGACAGGCGGCGTTGTGGGCTTGAAGGGCAACCTTGCTCCGGAAGGCGCGATCGTGAAGGTCGCGGGCATGTCGGAACTGAAATTCTCAGGACCGGCGCGCTGCTTCGATTCGGAAGAGGAGTGCTTCGAAGCGGTCACGCAGCGCAACTACCGGGAAGGCGAGGTTCTCGTCATCCGCTACGAGGGGCCGCGCGGCGGTCCAGGCATGCGCGAGATGCTGTCGACGACGGCGGCGCTCTACGGCCAGGGCATGGGCGGCAAGGTGGCGCTGATCACCGACGGGCGCTTCTCCGGCGCCACGCGCGGCTTCTGCATCGGCCATGTCGGGCCGGAAGCGGCGGTCGGCGGGCCGATCGGGCTGATCAAGGATGGCGACGTGATCTCGATCGACGCGGTGAAGGGCACGATCGAAGTAGCCCTGTCGGATGCCGAACTGGCGGCCCGGGCAAAGAATTGGAAGGCGCGCAAGACCGACTATCAGTCCGGCGCGATCTGGAAATATGCGCAGACGGTAGGGCCGGCCCGCGATGGCGCGGTGACCCATCCGGGTGCGGCGGAAGAAACGCACTGCTATGCGGACATCTGAGGTGTTGAGGTCGTCTGTCTTTTCGGCACTGGTCGCGCTTGCGACCTTGGGCGCCGTCGGGCAGGCCATGGCCTTCGACGACAAGGTGTTCGACGACAAGACCGGCGTGAAGCCGCAGTCGAGCCCTTGGGCGGTGTTCCAGTTCGGCTTCTCCGCCTACAAGAGCGGCCACAAGGACCAGGCGGTCGAGGCCTATAAATACGCCGCCGAAAACGGCCAGATCGGCGCCACCTGGAAGCTTGCGCGCATGTATGCCGAGGGCGACGGCGTGACGCGCGATGATTACGCCGCCTTCAAGTTCTTCTCGGAAATCGTCGATCAGGATGTCGAGCCCGGCTCGCCGGAAGAAAGCTATGTGTCGGACGCGCTGGTGGCGCTCGGCGACTATCTGCGCAAGGGCATTCCCGGCACTCCGGTCGAGGAGAACGACGTCGCGGCGCAGGAATATTACATGCGCGCCGCCGCCAACTACCGCAATCCGAACGCGCAGTTCGAGATCGGCCGTATGTTCCTCAAGGGCGAGGGCGGCGTGAAAGCCAGCGTCAAGCAGGCAGGCCGCTGGCTGCAATTGGCGGCCGAGAAGGGTCATGCCGGCGCGCAGGCGACGCTCGGCAATCTCCTGTTTCAGAGCGGTAAGATCGTACGCGGCCTGGCGATGATGACGGCCGCGCTCGAGCGGGCTCCGGCGGCCGACCAGCCCTGGATCCGCAGCATGCAGGAAGAGGCTTTCGCCGCGGCCGGCGAGGCCGATCGTCGAACCGCGATTTCGCTCGCCGACGATATCCTGACCAAGGGCAACAACGGCGACCAGTAAGCGCGCCACAGGGTAACCTCCCCACTTGAGGGAGAGACCGGCGGCGCCTCAGTTCTCGGTCGGCTCCGTCGGCGTTGGGCCGGGCGCCGGGGTCGAGATCGATGTCGGGTGCGGTTTTGGCGCGTCGCCCGGACATTCATCCTTGATCTTCGTCCAGGGCGTGTTGTTGAGAACCATCTCGCAACGGGCGAGGTGACTTTCGCCATCCAGCGTCAGGCACGCCGTCTGGCCGACATTGAAGGACTTGCCGTTGGCCAAGCAGGTCGGCGCCGCCAGGGACAGCGTCGGCGCGGCAAGCGCCAAAGCAAGGCCGACCGGTCTGAAAAGAAATCGGATCGCCATTCAACCCCCACAGCAATCCGTATCAAAAACCGGATTTGTGGCGATATCTGGTCCAGAACCGTCTCAGGCCGGCTGCAGGCTGAGCTCGATCGCGACCGGCACGTGGTCCGAAGGCTTTTCCCAGGCGCGCACGTGCTTTTCCACCGAGGCCGACGCGAAGCGGTTGGCGGCTTCCGGCGAGAGCAGCAGGTGGTCGATGCGGATGCCGTTGTTCTTCTGCCAAGCGCCGGCCTGGTAGTCCCAGAAGGTGTAGACGCCGGCCGAGTCGGTCACCGAGCGCACCGCCTCGGTGAAGCCGAGATTCTTCAGCCGGCGGAAGGCCTGCCTCGTCTGCGGCTGGAACAGCGCGTCGCCCAGCCAGTTTTCGGGAAAGCGGGCGTCGACCGGTTCGGGAATGACGTTGTAGTCGCCGGCCAGCACCAGCGCCTCCTCGAGCCGCAGGCGCTCTTCCGCCCAGCGCTCCAGCCGCGCCATCCAGGCGAGCTTGTAGGAAAACTTCCGTTCATCGTCGACCGGATTGCCGTTGGGCAGATAGAGCGAGGCGACGCGCAGGGCGCCCTGGTTGGTGGAAAAGACGCCTTCGATAAAGCGGGCATGGTCGTCCGCATCGTCGCCCGGCAGGCCGCGATTGACCTCGTCGAAAGGAAGCTTCGACAGGATCGCGACGCCGTTGAAGCTCTTCTGGCCGTTGGTCTCGACATTATAGCCCAGCGCCTCGATCTCGGCGCGCGGGAACTGCTCGTCGACCGTCTTGATCTCCTGCAGGCAGACGATGTCCGGCGCGCTTTCGGTCAGCCAGTGGGTGAGGTTGCCGATGCGGGCGCGAACGCCGTTGATGTTCCAGGTGACGATCTTCATGCAGGCCTCGATGCTGTTCGGACGGAAGGCGTTCGACGAGGCGGATCGTATTGCCTGCGCGGACCTTTAGAAAGGCCGTCCCTTCGCATTCCTGCCAATAGCCGGGGACAGCCACCCGGTTTGCACCGGTCACGGGCTTGCGACGTTCGGTCGATCAGATGGAGAAGCTGGTGCCGCAGCCGCAGGAGGCGACCGCGTTCGGATTCCTGATCTGGAAGGACTGGCCCATCAAATCGTCGACGAAGTCGATCACCGAGCCACCCATATAGACCAGCGACAGGTCGTCGATCAGGATGGTCGCGCCGTCCTTCTCGATGGCGACATCGTCATCGTTGCGGTCGCCGACGAGGTCGAACTTGTAGGAAAAGCCGGAGCAGCCGCCGCCTTCGACGGAGACGCGCAGGGCAGTCTTGCCCGGCTCGCCGGCGACGATCCTGGCGATCCGCTTCGCCGCGGCATCGGTCATCTCGACCTTCATGGCAGTCTTGGCATCCGCGCCCATCGGCGTCACCTTGCTTTCGGTTTCACATGATAGGTATGAAGCGGGCAGGCCTGAGTCAACTGGTGGGTCAATGGACGAGCGGCAGGGCAAGGATGCTCTCGGCGAGATCGGGTTCGGCTATCGCCCGCGCGCGGCCTATGCGAGCGATCCTGCGCGCTCACGCGGCCGCCTGTTCCCGGAGGCCGAGAGCCCGACGCGCACGCCTTTCCAGCGCGATCGCGACCGCATCATCCACTCCACCGCATTTCGGCGGCTGAAGCACAAAACCCAGGTCTTTGTCGCGCATGAGGGCGACCATTATCGTACCCGGCTGACGCATTCGATCGAGGTGGCGCAGATTGCCCGCGCGCTTGCGCGGGCATTGCGCGGCGACGAGGACCTCGCCGAGGCCGTGGCTCTTGTGCACGATTTCGGCCACACGCCGTTCGGCCATACGGGCGAGGACGCGCTCAATGAGAAGATGGCCGCCTGGGGCGGTTTCGATCACAATGCGCAGTCGCTGCGTGTGGTCACACGGCTCGAGCGGCGCTATGCCGAATTCGACGGGCTGAACCTCACCTGGGAAACCCTGGAGGGGCTGGTCAAGCACAACGGTCCGCTGACCGACGCGAGCGGGAGGGGGCTTAAAGGCCCGGTGCCGCAGGCGATCCGCGACTATTCCGAGCTGCACGACCTCGAGCTCGACCGCTTCGCCGGCATCGAGGCGCAGTGCGCGGCGATCGCCGACGACATCGCCTACAACACCCACGATATAGACGACGGCCTGCGTGCCGGCCTGCTGACGCTGGAGATGCTGGGAGAGATCGGCTTGCCGGGCTCGATCCTGAAGGGCGTGCGCGCCAGATATCCTCAGCTCGACGATGTGCGCACCGGCCACGAGTTGATGCGCCGGCAGATCACACTGATGGTCGAGGATGTCATCGCGTCGACCGCCGCCAATATCGAACGTCTGAAACCGGACAGCGCCGATGCGGTGCGCGCGGCGGGCGAGACCCTGGTGACGTTTTCGGCAGGCATGACCGCGGCCGAGAAGGAATTGAAGGCTTTTCTCTACAAGCATCTTTACCGGCACCCGGAAGTGATGCGGGTGCGGGCTGAAGCCGAGCGCATCGTGCGGGAGTTGTTCGACGTCTATTTTGCCGATCCGCGCGCCATGCCGGATGGCTGGCGCGAAGGGCTCGACCGGGCCGAGGACCGCATCAAGGCGCGCAGCGTCGCCGACTTCCTGGCCGGCATGACCGACACCTATGCCTTGAAGGAACATCGGCGTCTGTTTGACCATACGCCCGATTTGGGCTAGGGCGAGCCTCGATTTTGCCGGCCGTTGGGCCGGTCGCCTCTTAAAGCCCAGAGCACTTCCAATGAATATCTTCGCCGATTTCAACGCGCGGATCGTAAAGGCCGTCGAAGCCCTTGACCTGAAGGACAAGGAAGGGGCCGCGCTCGACCTGTCGCGTATCGCGGTCGAGCCGCCGCGCGACGCCAGCCATGGCGACCTCGCCACCAATGCGGCGATGGTGTTGGCCAAGCCCACCGGCCAGAACCCGCGCGCGCTTGCCGAGAAACTCGCCGAAGCGCTGCGGGGCGACGCCGATATCGCCTCGGCTGAGATCGCTGGGCCCGGCTTCGTCAATCTCAGGCTCAAGGACGCGTTCTGGCATGCGCATCTGTCGGCGCTGCTCGGCGAAGGACGTAATTATGGCCGCTCGACCATCGGCGGCGGCCGCAAGGCCAATGTCGAATATGTCTCGGCCAACCCGACCGGCCCCATGCATGTCGGCCATTGCCGCGGCGCCGTGGTCGGCGACACGCTTGCCAATCTGATGGCCTTCGCCGGCTACGACGTGACCAAGGAATATGTCATCAACGACGCCGGCTCGCAGATCGACGTGCTCGGCCGCTCGGCGTTCCTGCGCTACCGCGAGGCGCTTGGCGAAGCCATCGGCGAGATCCCGCCCGGGCTTTATCCGGGCGACTATCTGGTCCCCGTCGGCAAGGCGCTGGCCGAGGAGTTCGGCCTCGGCCTGCTGGAGATGCCGGAAGACGAGGCGCTGGCGATCGTCAAGGACCGCACCGTCGACGCGATGATGGCGATGATCCGCGAGGATCTGGCGCTGCTCAACGTGCATCACGACGTGTTCTTCTCCGAGCGGACGCTGCATGCCGACAACGCCAGGAAGATCCGGGCGGCGATCGCCGACCTGACGCTGAAAGGGCATATCTACAAGGGCACGCTGCCGCCGCCGAAAGGCGAGAAGCCGGACGATTGGGAGGACCGCGAGCAGACTTTGTTCCGCTCGACCGCGGTCGGCGACGACATGGATAGGGCGCTGGTCAAGTCCGACGGCTCGTTCACCTATTTCGCCGCCGACGTCGCTTATCTCAAGGACAAGGTCGAGCGCGGCTTCGTCGATCTCATCTATGTGCTCGGCGCCGATCATGGCGGCTATGTGAAGCGGCTCGAGGCGCTGGCGCGGGCGGTGGCCGGCGATACGGTCAAGCTGACCGTGCTGCTTTGCCAGCTCGTAAAATTGTTCCGCGACGGCGAACCGGTCCGGATGTCGAAGCGGTCCGGCGATTTCATCACTCTGCGCGAGGTCGTGGAGGAGGTCGGCCGCGACCCGATCCGCTTCATGATGCTTTACCGCAAGAACGACGCGCCGCTCGATTTCGACTTCGCCAAGGTCACGGAGCAGTCGAAGGACAATCCGGTGTTCTACGTCCAGTACGCTTCGGCGCGCTGCCATTCGGTCTTCAGGCAGGCGAGCGAGCAGCTTGGCGAGGCAAATTTCGACCGCAACCGGCTCGCGGCCTCGGTGGCCGCGCTGACCGATGAAGGCGAAATCGCGCTGATCCGGAAGCTGGCTGAATACCCGCGGCTGATCGAGTCCGCGGCGCTTTCACTGGAGCCGCACCGGCTTGCATTCTACCTCTACGATCTCGCTTCCGGCTTCCATGCGCAGTGGAATCGCGGCCATGACAATCAGGACTTACGTTTTGTTAAGGTTAACGACCGAGAATCAACCTATGCCAGACTAGGGCTGGTGCAGGCTGTTTCGGATGTCTTGACCTCCGGCCTGACGCTGATCGGGGCAGACGCGCCCACTGAAATGCGTTAGGTTTGACTAAAAAACCTGTCACCTTTTGCCCACATTGCGCTGGTAAGGGCCAACCCTGCGCGACGTCCATGGCGTCCGACTGTGTGCGAGTTCGGGAACAATAATGGCAGACAGAACCCCGCTGAAAGTAGCCGACCACAACGACATCGCCGACGATGATCCGTTCGCGGAACTGACCCGGATCATGGGTTTCGACCCGCGCCAGCCGGTGAGGCAGGCGGCCCCGGCGGTCGAGAAGGCCATGCCGGCCAATCAGGCTCCTGCGGCTGACGATTTCGACATCGACCTCGAGAAGGAGTTGATGGGCGAGTTCGATTCCGTCGAGGAAAGCGCGCCGGTCACCCAGCAGGCCGCCCTGCACCAGATCAGCCATGTGCCGGCCTTCGAGGCTGCCAGCGTCCCCGCGAATGACGACGAGTTTATCGCCTCCTTCGAACAGGATTTCGTGTTCGACGACGCGGCGGATCATGCCGACTTCGCCGTGGCTCGCGCCCCGGAGCCGGATTTCGCGGCGGAACCCCACGTGGTGTCGGAGCCTGAAGTCGCGTCAGAGGCGCATTTCGCATCAGAGCCGCATTTTGCGCCTGAACCGCAAGAAGCTCCCGAGCCGGAAGCCGCTTTCGACGATGATTTCGACAAGGCGGTCGCCAGTGCGTTGGATGTCTCGCCGCTCGAAGACGAGCTTCCGATCGATCAGGAAATGGCGGCTTCGCTGGACCAGGATTTCCAGCTCGACCATCACGAGCCCGCCGACCTCGATTATCACCAGCCGGCCGACGCCCGGCAGGAAGCCGTCGAAGCCGTGCAGGCTGCGGGCGAGGAGGCGTTCGACGCCGATTTCGACAATGCGGTCCAGATGTCGCTCGAAGACGAGCTGTCGTTTGAGGGCCACGAGCCGGAGCAGCACGCGCCGGCCGTCGAGCCGGTCGAAGCTCATGCCGCCGCGTTGATTTCCGAGGATGATTTCTCCGGTCATTTCGACCAGTCGGTGAGCGATGCCGATAGCAATGCCGAGCAGGATCTGGGTCTTCAGGAGCCGGCGCTGTCGCTTGACGACGAACCCGCGCCAATGGTTGAGGCGGAAGTTGAGACGACCCGCTTTGCCGCCGAGCCGGAGTTCACCGCGCCCGAACCTGCCGCCGCGCTGACTCTCGAGGACGATTTCGAACTCAGCTTCCGCGATGCGCTGAACGAGGAGCCGCAAGCTCCGGCTGTCGAGCCCGTTGCCTCGGTGCAACCGGCTGCGGTTGAGCCGGCTCCCGCCATCGCTGCTCCGGAACCGCCGGTCGCCGCCGTCGAGCCGGCAAAGCCGGCCGCGAGCGAGCGCAGCCTGGAAGACGAGCTCAACGCGCTGCTCGGCGCCATGACCGCGCGGCCGATGCCGACGCTCAAGGAGCCTGCTCCCGCCCCACGCCTGGTTGCGGAACCTGAGGGCCACGCGAGCGGGAAGTCGGCAGCCGACGATCTCGACTGGGATCTCGACGAGCACCAACCGGCGCAGAACGGGCAGGGCGCTCAGCCGGTCGAGAGCGACCTGGACGACCTGCTGGCCAGCGAGCTCGATCGTCAGGATTTTGCGGCCCCGGCCGGGGCCGAGGCCGATGATTTCGATGACGATTTCGGTGCAGCCTTCGCCAAAAGCATCGAGGCCGAGCAGGCCGCCGCCGCTACGACGAGATCTCCGGCGGATTCTTCCGATTGGATGCATTCGATGCCCGCGGAACCAGCCAGGTCGTGGAGCCGTTCGACCCCGACCTCGGCTCCCCCGGTTCAGGCTTCGTTTGCCGCTCAGCCGGCGCCCTCGGCGCCGGTGCAGGCAGCGCCCTCGGCGCCTGTCCAGATGGCGGCGCCTGCCTACCGCAGCGAACCGGCACCGGACTATTCCGCCTACGCCAAGCCGACGTCACCGTCCCAGGCTCGCCGGCATGAGGACGTGCCGGATGTGGAGACCGTCGATGTTCCCGAGCGCGTGGTCGCTCTCGCGGACGACCTCGACATTCCGGAGCTCAGCTTCGAGGAAGACCAGCCCGCCGCGCCCGCTTACGACGATCTCGATGCGGAATTCGCCAGCCTGCTTACCGATATGAACGCGACGGAGATCGCGTCGGCGCCCGTGCCGAACCGCGGCTATGACGACGAATCCTACAATGCCGGTTTCAACGGCTATAACCGTCGCGACTTGCGCGCCGAGACTCAGGCGGCTCCGCCTGCCCAGGCTTCGTTCGCCGTCGCCAATGATTACGACGCGGACGACCTGCCCGGCAGCCGGCCGGTTTCGCAGCAGGACGACTTCGCCAGCGAAGAGCTCGACTACGACCCTGAGCTCGAGGAAGCGATGGCGATCCCCGGGCTTGCCGAGCGAGAGGCGGCACAGCCGCGCCGGCGTGGCATGATGGTGGCCGCGCTCGTCGGCGCCGTCGTGGTCCTTGGCGGCCTTGGCGCTCTGGCCTTCTCCTTCGGCGGCAAGGGCAGCAGCGAGGCCCCGGTGATCGTCAAGGCCGACAATTCGCCGATCAAGGTGAAGCCGGAAAATCCGGGCGGCACGGTGGTGCCGAACCAGGACAACAAGGTTTACGACGCGGTGACCAAGGGCGGCGGCGCGGCCAAGCCCGCCGAGCCGGTGCAGCAGAAGCTGGTGAACACCACCGAGCAGCCGGTGGACCTGGCCTCGAAGGAGCCGCCGCAGAGCCGCGTGGTCGATCTTTCGCCCAACGATAACGGCGCCGCGGCCGGCACTGATGCCGCCGACAATTCAAGCTCGGCGTTGCCCGGCGTCGAACAAGCCGCTGTGCCCGAAAGCGCGCAACCTGCCGCACCGGCAAGCGCACAGTCGGTCGCGCCGGCGCCGAAGTCGGAAGACCGCATCGCCCAGGTGTTGCAGCAGGATGCCGAAAACACCGCCAACAAGGACGTTGTGGCCGTCGCGCCGCGCAAGGTGAAGACCATGATGGTCAAGCCTGACGGCTCGCTGGTGCCGCGCGAGGATCCGGCCCCGGCCGCGCCGAAGGTCGCGGCGGCCGAGCCGAGCGATCCGGCGCCGCAGCATGTCGCGCCGGCCTCGGACGGCCAGCAGACGGGAACCGTGGCTTCCGATGCGGACCAGGCAGATGCGCCTGCCGTCAAGCCGGCAAAGCCCGCGAAGAAGGCTGAAGTCAAGGCGCAGTCGAGCAATACGCCGGCGACGGTGCCGGTGGCGCCGGCCCGCCCGTCCGACCAGCCGGTCGATATCGTCGGCGAGGTCAAGCCGGACCAGGTCGCTTCCATCGATCCGGCGGCAGCCGCCGGCGGCGGCTCGTGGTCGATGCAGATCGCTTCGCAGCCGACGGTCGAAAGCGCGCAGTCGACCTATCAGGACCTGCAGCGCCGTTATGGCAGCGTGCTCTCCGGGCGCACCGCCAACATCGTCAAGGCCGAGGTCGCGGGCAAGGGCACCTTCTACCGCGTTCGCGTCCCGGCCCAGTCGCGCAACGATGCGATCAACCTTTGCACCAGCTACAAGGCGGCCGGCGGCAACTGCTTCGTATCGCGCTGACCGACCCAGTCCTTCGAAGCCGGCGCCGCCGAAAGGCCGCGCCGGCTTTTCGTTGTGGACGGCCGCGGGCTTTGGCCGGTCGAAGGGCAGGGGTGATTCCCTTTGCCTGCTCAAAGCCTTAAGCTTCCGTTTATGAGCGAATCAAAATCCATGATCCTCGGCTGCGCCGGGAAAGTCTTGACCGAAGACGAAATCCGCTTCTATCGGGATGAACGTCCCTGGGGCTTCATCCTGTTTGCGCGCAACATCGGCGAAGCCGCGCAGATCCGCGACCTTGTCGCCTCGATGCGTGACTGCGTCGGCCGCCCCGACGCTCCGGTCTTCATCGACCAGGAAGGCGGCCGGGTGCAGCGCCTGCGGCCGCCGCTGGCGCCGAACTATCCGGCCGGCGGCGCGCTCGGCGCGCTGTGGCATGACGATCGTGAGGCCGGCCGCCGCGCCGCCTGGCTGATGGCGCGGCTGCATGCCTTCGATCTCTCGCGCCTCGGCATAACGGCCGACTGCCTGCCGGTGCTCGACGTTCCGGTCGAGGGTGCGAGCGACGTGATCGGGGCGCGCGCCTACGGCAAGGAGCCCAGCGCCGTGATCGAGCTCGGCCGCGCCTCAGCCGAGGGGTTGATGTCGGGCGGTGTGCTGCCGGTGATGAAGCATATTCCCGGCCATGGCCGGGCCTTTGCCGACACGCATTTCGCGCTGCCGACGGTCGACACGCCGCTCGATGAGCTCAGCCGGCACGATTTCGCCCCGTTCAAGGCGTTGAACGAGCTGCCGATGGCGATGACCGCGCATGTCGTCTACAGCGCCGTCGATCCCGACAATCCGGCGACCACGTCCGCGAAGGTCGTCAACCAGGTGATCCGCGGCGAGATCGGCTTCGACGGGCTGCTGATGAGCGACGACACCTCGATGAAGGCACTTTCTGGGGATTTCCCGACAAAGGCGGCCTCGATCCTTGCGGCGGGCTGCGATCTCGTCCTTCACTGCAACGGCGTTTTCGAGGAGATGTCGGGTATCGCGTCGCGCACGACGGCGCTGTCGGGCAAGTCCTTGCAACGCGCGGAGCGGGCGCTGACCTATATAAACGATCGCGACGTCGCAGACGAAATGGCGATACGCGCGGAATTTGCCACCTATTTCGAAGCGGTGGCCTGAACCGGAAGGGACGAAAGGCAAGTGGCGGAGACATTGGAAGGCAAGGCCGCGAAGGCCGCACCGATGGACCGTCTATGGGCCGAGAACGATGATTCACGTCTGACGGGCGATCCCTCGCTCGTCGTCGACGTGGCCGGTTTCGAAGGCCCGCTCGATCTTCTCCTGCATCTTGCCCGCAACCAGAAGGTCGATCTGGCGCGCATTTCGATCCTGGCGCTTGCCGAGCAGTATCTCGCCTTCATCGAGAAGGTGCGGGCGCTGAGACTGGAGCTTGCAGCCGATTATCTGGTGATGGCGGCGTGGCTCGCCTTCCTGAAGTCGAAGCTCCTGATCCCGAAACAGCCGGGCGAGGAGGGCGAAAGCGGCGAGGAACTGGCGGCGGTGCTGCAATTCCGGCTGAAGCGGCTGGAAGCCATGCGCGACGCCGCGGCGCGGCTGGTCAACCGCAATCGGCTCGGCCGAGACGTCTTTGCGCGCGGCATGCCGGAAATGGTCATCATCGAGAAGCGCAACAGCTTTTCGGCTTCGCTCTACGACCTGCTCACCGCCTACGCGCAGCAGCGCCAGCGGCAGGCGATCAACAATGTGACGATCGCCCGGCGCGCCGTGTGGTCGCTGAAGGATGCGCGCGAGGTGCTGGCCAGGCTGGTCGGCTCGGTTGGCGACTGGACCGCGCTCGACAGCTTCCTGATCGAATATCTGGCGGCGCCGGAAGAAAAGCGCACTGCGATCGCCAGTTCCTTCGCGGCGACGCTCGAAATGGTGCGCGAGGGCAAACTGGAAGTGCGGCAGGAACAGGTGTTCGCGCCGATCTATCTGCGCGGTCGCGCGCAAGGGGTAAGGGCAGTCGAGGTGGTATCATGAGCGAACGCGCCAACGCTTCGGTCATCCCGTTCAAGGTCGAGGACGAGCCGGAAGACGATATGGCCGAGCAGGGTTCCATCGAAAACCCCGCCGAGCGGCTGCAATTGTCGGAAGCCGTACGCATGGCCGAGGCGATCGTTTTCGCCAGCGCCGAGCCGGTCAGCGAAAAGCAGCTTGCCGCGCGCTTGCCCGAGGGCGTCAACATCGCCGCCGCCATGGCGGACCTGCAGGAAATCTATGCCAAACGCGGCGTCAACCTGGTGCGGGTCGGCGACGCCTGGGCCTTCCGCACCGCGGGCGACCTGGCTTTCCTGATGAGCCGGGATTCCGTCCAGCAGCGCAAGCTCTCGCGCGCGGCGCTCGAAGTGCTGGCGATCATCGCCTACCACCAGCCGGTCACGCGGGCCGAAATCGAAGACATCAGAGGCGTCGAAACGTCGAAAGGCACGCTCGACACGCTGCTTGAAACGGAATGGGTCAGGATGCGCGGCCGCCGCCGCACGCCCGGACGGCCGGTGACCTACGGCACGACCGATGCTTTCCTCGATCATTTCGCGCTGGAGGAAATCCGCGATCTGCCCGGCATGGAAGAGCTGAAGGGTGCCGGCCTGCTCTCGACGCGCATGCCGGCCAACTTCTCGATGCCGGTGCCGCCGGCCGACCCGGACGCGCTCGCCGAGGACGAGGACGCGCTGACCGATATCGATCTCGAGGAACTCGGGCTGCTGACGCCGCGCGTCACGGAAGAGTGACCGCGAAAACCGGCGCGGATGGTTTATTAGCAAGGCCTGCGCGGATTCGTAGCAAGGCGCTCACGCCGAAAGTGCGTGACATCCGCTAGCCATTTTATCAACTTCATTGCGGTTGTGTTTGAATCCCCGAGCGAAAACGCATAGATCATCGCCAGGGAAAACATTCGAAGAGAGAGTTGCAATGGGTTCGTTTTCGATTTGGCACTGGATGATCGTGCTGGTCATCGTGCTTCTGGTGTTCGGCCGCGGCAAGATCCCCGAGCTGATGGGCGACATGGCCAAGGGCATCAAGAGCTTCAAGAAGGGCATGGCCGACGACGACGTTGACGACAAGCGTACCGTCGAGCATCGCGCTGACGAGACTGTTTCGCCGGCCAAGGAAAAGGTCAGCAAGAGCTGATTTCGGTTGTTGCTTTGAGCATGCCGTTGCCCCGAAACCGCTTCGCATCTGCGGGCGGCATGCACATGTCGGAATAGATTGTCATGTTCGAAGTCGGTTGGAGCGAGCTGCTGGTGATCGCGGTCGTCATGATCGTGGTCGTCGGGCCTAAGGATTTGCCCAATATGCTTCGCACCTTCGGCCGCACCGCGGCGAAATTGCGCGCCATGGCCGGCGACTTCCAGAAGCAGTTCAACGAAGCGCTGAAGGAAGCCGAGCTCGACGACGTGAAGAGCTCGATCGACAGTCTTCGCAGCCTCAATCCGATGAACGAGGTGCGTAAGCAACTCAATCCGTTCGAGCAGGCCGCGGCCGATGTGCGGGCCGGCGTCGATACGATGATGAAGCCGAAGCCGGCCGCCGATCCGACGGCACCGGCGGCAGCGACGCCACAGCCCGCCGAACCGCTCAAGAACGGCGCGACGGACATGCCCAGCGTCGGCGGAGCCGAGGCTGCCGCGGCAGCCCCGATCTTTCCGGTCATGACCGATGCCTCCGTCACCGCACCGGTTTCGGAGACCACCGTTCCGGCCCAAGCGGTGAAAAAGGCGACTCCCGCCAAGGCAAGGACCACCGGCACAGTGGCCAAGGTGGCATCAAAGGGGTCCGCCGCAAAGGCTCCGGCCAAGACCGCGCCTGCTGTGGTTAAAGCTGCCGAGCCCGCCAGGAAGGCCGCGCCCAAGGCTGAGGCAAAGCCCGCCGTGGCGAAGAAACCGGCCGCCAAGAAGACGACTGACACCAAGAAGACGGCGGGAGCCGCCAAGTGAGCGTAACGGACAAGGAGCGGGAAGAAATCGAGAAATCGTCGGCGCCGCTGATCGAGCATCTCATCGAACTGCGCCGCCGCCTGATCTGGTCGCTGGGGGGCTTCTTCGTCGCCTTTCTCGTCTGCTTCTTCTTCGCCAAGCGGCTGTTCAACCTGCTGGTCATCCCCTTCAAATGGGCGACGCAGTGGGCGGGCCTCGACCCGCATAAGGTCGAGCTGATCTACACCGCGCCGCAGGAGTTCTTCTTCACCCAGGTGAAGCTCGCCATGTTCGGCGGCATGGTGATCGCCTTCCCGCTGATCGCCACGCAGATCTACAAATTCATCGCGCCCGGCCTCTACAAGAACGAGCGCAGCGCCTTCCTGCCGTTCCTTATCGCTTCGCCCATCCTGTTCCTGTTGGGCGCCTCGCTGGTCTATTTCTTCTTCACGCCGATGGTGATGTGGTTCTTCCTGGCCATGCAGCAGGTCGGCACCAACGACCAGGTGCAGATTTCGCTGCTGCCGAAGGTTTCGGAATATCTCAGCCTGATCATGACGCTGATTTTCTCCTTCGGCCTGGTTTTCCAGCTGCCGGTGGTGACCAGCCTTTTGACGCGCGTCGGGCTGTTGTCGTCACAGGCGCTGGCCGAGAAGCGCAAATGGGCGATCGTGCTGTCCTTCGTCGTTGCCGCGGTGCTGACACCGCCGGATCCGATGAGCCAATGCGGGCTCGCCATTCCGACCATCATCCTCTACGAGGTCGCCATCTGGTCCTCGCGCATGATCGAGCGCAGCCAGGCGCGCGACCGCCTGGCGCGCGAACAGGCGGAGGCGGGGAACTCGGTCGCCAGCAACACGCCGGACGCCTCGTCGACTTAACCGGGCCGTTCTGGTCGGAAATCGCGGCGGCGCGCTTAGCGCCGTCTTGCATCGATGGCGGATGCGGTTTACGCCGTCGATCCTTAAAGCGCGTCGCGCTGAAACGGATTCAAGCGACGCGCTTTAAGTCTTGGTTTTCATGCATGTCGTTGTCCCAGAACCGCGGCACACTTCTGGGCGACATTGCATTGTTTTGAGGATCGACCATGCTTGACATCAAATGGATTCGCGACAACCCGAAGGCCCTTGTCGAAGCGCTGGTGAAGCGCTCGTGGTCGGCGGGCGAGGCGCAGTCCACGGTCGACGATCTGATCGCCAAGGACGAGGCGCGGCGTTCGCATCTTAGCGAATTGCAGGTCAAGCAGGAGCGCCGCAACGCCGCCTCGAAGGAAATCGGCAACGCCATGCGTTCGGGCGATTCAGCGCTTGCCGAGAAGCTCAAGGGCGAAGTCAGCGACATCAAGGCGTTCATCCAGAACGGCGAAGCGCGGGAGCGTGAGCTGGACAAGGCGCTGAACGACGCGCTGGCGGTGCTGCCCAACGTGCCGCTGGAGGACGTGCCGGTCGGCAAGGACGAGCACGACAATGTCGTCAAGCGCATCGTCGGCGAGGTGCCGACGCGCCCGAACTGGGTGAAGGAGCATTTCGAGATCGGCGAAGCCCTCGGCATGATGGATTTCGAGCGCGCGGCGAAGTTGTCCGGCGCGCGCTTCACCGTGCTGAAGAGCCAGCTTGCCCGCATGGAGCGCGCGCTCGGCCAGTTCATGCTCGACCTGCACACCACCGAGCACGGTTATGAAGAGGTCATCCCGCCGCTGATGGTGCGCGACGAGGTGCTGTTCGGCACCAACCAGCTGCCGAAATTCGAGGAAGACCTGTTCTTCACGCCACATGGCGATGGTCGCCTCGGCCTGATCCCGACCGCCGAGGTGCCGCTCACCAATCTCGTGCGCGAGGAGATCACTGCCCACGAAAAACTGCCATTGCGCTACACGGCGTTGACGCCGTGCTTCCGTTCGGAAGCAGGCTCGGCCGGCCGCGACACGCGCGGCATGCTGCGCCAGCACCAGTTCTACAAGGTCGAGCTGGTTTCGATCACCGACCAGGAAAGCTCGCTGGCCGAGCATGAGCGCATGACGCAATGCGCCGAGGAGGTGCTGAAGCGGCTCGGCCTGCCGTTCCGCACCGTCACGCTCTGCACCGGCGACATGGGTTTCGGCGCGCGCAAGACCTACGACATCGAGGTCTGGCTGCCGGGACAGAACGCCTATCGCGAAATCTCGTCCTGCTCGGTCTGCGGCGATTTCCAGGCCAGGCGCATGGATGCCCGCTACAAGGACAAGGACGGCAAGGGCAACCGCTTCGTTCATACGTTGAACGGCTCGGGCACCGCGGTCGGCCGCGCTCTTATTGCCGTCATCGAAAACTACCAGAATGAGGACGGCAGCGTAACCATTCCTGAAGTGCTGCGGCCTTACATGGGTGGTCTCGCCAAGATCGAAGCGAAGTGACTTGATGCGCATTCTCCTGACCAATGACGACGGCATCCATGCCGAGGGACTGGCGTCGCTCGAACGCATTGCGCGCACGCTGTCGGACGATGTCTGGGTGGTGGCGCCCGAGCAGGACCAGTCCGGCTACGCGCATTCGCTGTCGATCTCGGAGCCGCTCCGGCTGCGCAAGATCGGCGAGCAGCATTATGCCGTGCGCGGCACGCCGACCGACTGCGTCATCATGGGCACGAAGAAGATCCTGCCCGGACCGCCGGACCTGATCCTGTCCGGCGTCAATTCCGGCGCCAACATCGCCGACGACGTCACCTATTCCGGGACCGTGGCGGGCGCCATGGAAGGCGCGCTGCTCGGCGTGCGCTCGATCGCGGTCAGTCAGGCCTATTCCTATGTCGGCGAGGATCGTGTCGTTCCCTACGAGACGACCGAGGCGCTGGCGCCGGCGCTGCTGAAGAGACTGGTGGAAACGCCGCTGCCGGATGGCGTGCTGCTCAACGTCAATTTTCCGAACTGCGCGCCCGACGAGGTCGAAGGCACCGTCGTCACCTCGCAAGGCAAGCTGGTGCACAGCCTCTGGGTCGACGAGCGGCGCGACGGGCGCGGCCTGCCTTATTACTGGCTGCGCTTCGGCCGCGAGCCGGTCGAAGGCAAGAAGGGCACCGATCTTCACGCTATGCGCAACCGTTTGGTGTCGGTGACGCCGCTGCAGCTCGACCTCACCGCCCATGAACTGCGCGACCAACTGACCAAGGCGCTGTCATGAACACGGGTTTGGCATGAACAAGGTTCTGGCATGAACATGGGCATCGACGACCGTGAAGGGTTTGCCGCTTTCCTGCTCAGGCTGCGGGGCAGGGGCACCGCGCCGAAACCGCTGGTCGCCGCCTTCGAGGCGACGCCGCGGCGCGGTTTCCTGTCGGCGCAGTTCCACGCGCTGGCCTGGTCGGACGGCATGCTGCCGATCGAATGCGGCGAGGCGATCGAGGGCGCCGATCTGCAGGCCGCCGTGATCGCGGCCCTTCATATCGAGCCGGGCAACCGCGTGCTCGAGATCGGCACCGGCTCGGGCTATACGGCAGCGGTGATGTCGAGGCTCGCGGCGCGCATCATCACCATCGACCGCTACAAGACGCTCACCGAACAGGCCAAGCAGCGTTTCGAGGCGCTGGCCATCAGCAATGTCATCGTCCGACAGGCCGATGGCTCGAACGGTCTGCCCAATGAAGGGCCGTTCGACCGCATCGTCGCCTGGGCGGCCTTCGACAGCCTGCCGCGCTTCCTGCTCGATCAGCTGTCGAGCGGCGGCGTCGTCATCGCGCCGATCGGCCCGGAGGAGGGCGAACAGGTCCTGGCCAAGCTAACCAAGGTCGGCAGCCGGTTCGAGCGCGAGGACATCGGCATGGTCAGGCTGCAGCCGATCCTGCGCAGCGTCGCCGCGGTGATCTAACGGGTCTTGGCGCCTTCACCAAAATTTCCGCCAATGTTTTAAGAAAATTTTCGCCGGATTCTAACGGGTTAACCGGCCAGTAACATTAACGCGCTTTAATCATGACCAGTTTGTACCGGGTCTGTGCGGGTTAGTGCGATGCAATTCAATTACTTGAAGGCAAACAGACGCAATCTGGCGCGCGGTTGCGCTGTCCTGATGATTGCCGGCGCGGCGGCCGGGTGCAGTTCCCAGTCGATGCGCTTCAACGGTGTCGATGACGTCTTCACATCATCCACCAACAATCAGCGCGCCATCATCAACAAGCAGAATGTCGACCAGCCCTACCCGGGCGACACGGTCGCGCCGGCGCCGGTCGACGGCACCCATACCCAGTCGGTGAGCCGATCGAGCCTCGAGCCGGTCACGACGCAGCAGCTGCCGCCTCCGTCGGCGCCGGCGCCGGCAAAGCCTATGCGTACGGCTTCCGCTCCTGCCCTCGCGCCGGCTCCGGCGCTTGCTCCTGCACCGCGTCTCGACAGGACGGCCACCGGCACGGTCACTCAGGCCAAGCCGTTCAAGACTGCTGAGCCCGATGCCGTTCGCAATGCAAGCGCTGCGCCGCACGCGACCGAAATCGTGGTGCGGGACGGCGAGACACTTTCGGGCCTGGCGGCGCACTACCATGTGCCGGCCGATGCCATCGCCAAGGTCAACGGGATCGACCCCAAGAAGGGCATCAGGACGGGCCAGAAGATCGTCATTCCCGCCTACGCCTATTCGAGCAAGGCGGAGCCGAAAGTCGCCGAAGGCAAGCCGACGAACGCGCCGAAGCAGCCCGCTCCGGAGAAGGTTGCAGTGCTGCCGCAGCAGCCCAAGGTCAAGGACGGCAAGTCGGCCGCGCAGGTCGATACGTCAGCCGCGGCCGCTGGTTCCAAGAACCCGAAGCCCGCGCCGCAGACGGCGGAGGCCAAGCCGGCCGGCGCCGGCGGCTCCTACACCGTTCAGCAGGGCGACTCGCTGTCCTCGATCGCCAGGAAAACCGGCGTCAGCGTCACGGCGCTGAAGCAGGCCAACGGCATGCAGGACGGCCTGCTCAAGATCGGCCAGACGCTCAAGGTCCCGGCCGGAGGCACGGTCGTGGCGGCCTCTAAGCCTGCCGCTGCTGCCGCCAAGCCGGCGGTCGATCCGGTGACGACGGCGACGACGCCGCCGCCGGCTAAGACCACCGAGACGCTCGCCTCCTACACGCCGCCGAAGAAGGACGCCAAGGTCATCCAGCAGGCCGAGGACGACAATGCCGAGGCGCCCGACGCGACCGGCATCGGCAAGATGCGCTGGCCGGTGCGCGGTCGCGTGATCTCCAGCTTCGGTTCCGGCAAGGACGGCGTCGACATCGCGGTGCCGGAAGGAACGCCGATCAAGGCGGCCGAGAACGGCGTCGTCATCTATGCCGGCGACGGCCTCAAGGAGTTCGGCAACACCGTGCTGGTGCGGCACGAGAACGGCCTGGTCACCGTTTACGGCCATGCAAGCTCGATCGAGGTGCAGCGCGGCCAGAAGGTCAAGCGCGGCCAGGAGATTGCGCTGTCCGGCATGAGCGGCACCACCGACTCGCCCAAGCTGCACTTTGAAGTGCGCAAGAACTCGGCCCCGGTCGATCCGTCAGGCTATCTCGAATAGAACAAGAACAATTGCGGGCCGCCTGACCTCCAGTCCGACCCGCCGTCTTCAGCCCGCTCCGCGAGGAGCGGGCTTTTTCCGTTGCGAATGATGCCCGAGATCGGGCTCAAATATGATCCTGGAGCGTGTCGGCGATCATCTCCTCGAGGCTGCTGGCCTTCACGCCCAGAAGCGTCTCCGCGTCGGACGAATCCACCAGCAAGGGGGTCTCGAAGAGATATCTCATCTCGATCAGCTCATGCATGCCCAGCGCCTCCATCTCGGGGATGGAGTAGGAGTGCGTCTCGGCAATATCCCGGCCGAGCATCGCCGCGGTTTTGCGGATAAGCTCGTTGGGCGAGGCGTGTTGGGAGGGGACATGAAATGCCCGTCCCCATTCGCCGGTGTAGCGGGAGGCCGCGACGAGTGTCTTGGCGACGTCCTTGGTGAAGCTCCAGGCATGGGTGGCGTCGAGGTCGCCAATGAAGGCAACGGGCTTGTCCTCGATGATGGAGGGCAGGGCGATCAGCGAGAAGTAGCTGATCGCGCCATGCCCGAGATAGTCGCTGGATCGTATTTCGATCGCCGGCACGCTGGCGCGAACTGCCCGCTGCCACATGATCGTCCTAGCGGTTCCCTTCTTCGAATTCGGGTCCAGCGGCATGTCGGACCGCAGTGGGTTGTCGCCATTCTTGCCGTAACCATAGAGGTTTCCAAGCACGATGAGCTTGGCGCCCACTGCTTCCGCGGCGCGCACGGTTCCGTCAATTATGGGGAAAAAGTCGGTCGGCCAGCGATGATATGTGGCCATGGCACACATGAAAACGACATCGGCGCCGCGGCAGACACGCGATAGCGCCGAGGTGTCCGTGGCATCAGCCTGTATCGACCGCACATTCCGCAACGCGTTCGAACCGATGCTTCGGCTGGTCAGGATGACATCATGGCCGTCTTCGCCAAGAAGCCGGGCGGTCTCGCGTCCAACCGGGCCAGCGCCGACAACAACATACGAACTCATGGCAACCTCTCTTTTCATGTTTGAAGGAGAGGCGGGAGTACAGGTTCGCGGCGTTGAAAATCGCGCGGGAATTGCCAAATCTTGAACAGGTTTCGCCATGAATCGAGAGAGCATGCTTTCGCAATTCGCTCCGGCCCCGTCCGGCGTCATGATGGTTTCCCGGCATGTCGAGGCAGGCGTGCATCGGCTGCCCCGCGCGCCGCACCATCGCATCATGGTGCATGCGAGCGCGGCGACCCGTTCCTACTGCAATCAGGCCGGGCGATATTTCGTCAGGCGCGCCGGCGACATCGACCTGGTGCCGGCCGGCGAGGAGGGCGGTTTCGAGGCCGAAACCCCGTTCGACACGATGGAGATCGTCTTGCCGTCGGCCTTGATGGAAAGGGTCGCTGCGGAACTTGGCGGCAAGGCGCGGACATCGCGGTTCGACACCCGCCATCTGCTTCGTGACCAGCGCATCGAGCACCTCGCCCGCGCATTGCAGAGCGATCTCGATGCAGGCGCATCGAGCGGCCCTTTGTTCGCCGAGAGCATCGGTGCCGCGCTTGCGGTGAGGCTGCTCGGCCTCGATGGCCCGGACCTGGTTCGAGCGAACCGGTTGTCGGACGCCCAGCTCAAGCGTGTCCTCGAACATGTCGAAGCCGCGCTTCACGAGCCGCTTTCGATCGATCGCCTGAGCCGGGTTGCCGGCGCGAGCAGCTCGCATCTGCGCACCTGGTTCAAGGCGGCGATGGGCGTCACCTTGCATCGCTACGTGTTGCGACGCCGCGTGGAACGGGCGCGCGTGCTGCTGCGGCGCGGCGATCTGAGCACGAGCGAGGTTGCAGCATTGACGGGCTTCGCACACCAGTCACATCTGGCGCATTGGATGCGCCGCGAGACCGGCCAGACGCCGCGCGACTTGCGACGGGCGCGGCCGCCTAAAGCGCGTCGCGCTGAACCGGATTCAGGCGACGCGCTTTAAATCGTTGTTTTGATGCATGTCGTTGTCCCAGAACCGCCGCACACTTCTGGGCGACATGCATTATGTGACATTCAATCCCTCAGCGGCTTGCCCAGCCGGCCGGCGAGATCCTGCGTGAACTGCCAGGCGACGCGGCCGGAACGGCTGCCGCGCGTCGTTGCCCATTCCAGCGCTTCGGCGCGCAACTGCTCGGGGTCGATCGTCAAGCCGTGGTATCGGACATAGCCATCGATCATGTCGAGATATTCGTCCTGCGAGCATTTGTGGAAGCCGAGCCACAAGCCGAAACGGTCGGATAGGGAGACTTTTTCCTCCACCGCTTCCGACGGATTGATCGCGGTCGAGCGCTCATTATCGATCATGTCGCGCGGCAACAGATGCCGCCGGTTGGATGTGGCGTAGAAGATAACGTTGGTAGGCCGGCCCTCGACGCCGCCTTCCAGCGCTGCCTTCAGCGACTTGTAGGAGGTGTCGTCATGGTCGAAGGAAAGGTCGTCGCAAAACAGAATGAACCGATAGGGCGCCGCCTTCAGGAGACCCATCAGCTTGGGCAGCGTGTCGATGTCCTCGCGGTGGATCTCGATCAGCTTCAGCGGCCGGTCGAGCTTGTCGGAGGCGTTGACGGTGGCATGCACGGCCTTGACCAGGGAGGACTTGCCCATGCCGCGCGCGCCCCACAAGAGCACATTGTTGGCCGCGTAGCCGGACGCGAAGCGCTCCGTGTTGTCGAGCAGGATGTCGCGAACGCGGTCGACGCCGCGGATCAGGCCGATGTCGACGCGGTTGACCTTGCGCACCGGTTCCAGAAAGCCTGGGTCCGCCTGCCAGACGAAGCAGTCGGCGACGCCGAGGTCGGTCTGCGGAACCGGCGGCGGGGCGAGGCGGGAGACCGCTTCGATCAGGCGGTCGAGTTTCTTGTTCAAGGCATCCAGGCTGTCGGTCATTTTGGGTCTTTTTGTTGCGGTCTTTCAGCGTGTGGGAGCAGCTTCCATGACATTGCTGCAAGAACCAGGTCCAAGCTTTTGTTGGAGCATGATCTTTCGGCGGCCTCTAAGCGGCTTCCGCTGCGACGCTCTAGCACGCCGCAAACGGCTGGAAAAGCAACGGATTGGGCTGGCAGCGCAGTTGCATTGGCAAGTTTACCGACTATATTCCGGCCAAATTTTCGCGGGGCGGCCGCGGCGGAATTTCACCACCCAGGAGTTTCTTGATGTTCGTTACACCGGCATACGCCCAGGGCGTCGGCGCTTCGCCAGACATGTTCATCTCCATTTTGCCGTTTGTCCTGATTTTCGTGATCATGTATTTTCTGATCATCCGGCCGCAGCGCGCTCAGCTGAAGAAGCGCCAGGAGATGCTGGCGGCGGTGCGCCGCGGCGATACGGTGGTGACCGGCGGCGGCTTCGTCGGCAAGGTGACCAAGGTGATCGACGACAATGAACTGGAGATCGACCTTGGCGGCGGAACCAAGGTGACGGCGTTGCGCTCGACGATCTCGGACGTGCGCGTCAAGGGCGAGCCGGTGGCGAACCAGAACGCCAAGAAGTAATCCTACTCTCGATGGGCGGAACGCTGCCGCTTGTACGCCTGAACGGATAAGAACGAATGCTCTATTTCTCGCGCCTGAAGATGATCCTGATCTGGCTCGCCGTGGCCATCACAGTGATCCTTGCCGCGCCCAACCTTTTCCCGGCAAGCATGCTGGCGCAATTGCCGAGCTGGGTGCCGAAGCGGCAGATGACGCTCGGCCTCGACCTTCAGGGCGGTTCGCACATCCTGCTCCAGATGGACCAGAACGACCTGATCAAGGCGCAATTGGAAACCGCGCGCGACGAAATCCGGACCCTGCTGCGCGAGGCCAAGATTCAATATACCGGCCTGGGTGGGACTGGCCGAACCGTGCAGGTTCGCATCACGGATCCGACCCAGGTCGACGCAGCCAAGAACGCCTTGAAGCCGCTGACGGCTCCTGTCGCTGCTGGCCTGTTCTCGGGCGGCTCCATCCAGGAGATGGCGCTGGATGATTCCGAACCCGGCGTACTCAAATTCACCGTTACCGATGCCGGCATAAAATTTCGCACCTCGTCCGCGCTGGCGCAGTCCATCGAGGTGGTCGAACGTCGCGTCAATGAATTGGGCACCACAGAGCCGATCGTGCAGCGGCAGGGAGACGACCGTATCCTTGTCCAGGTGCCGGGTCTGCAGGACCCGCAAAGGCTGAAAGAGATCATCGGCCAGACGGCCAAGCTGACCTTCCAGATGGTCGACGAGTCGATGCCGGTGCAGGATGCGATCAAGAACCGGCCGCCAAGCGGATCATCTGTCCTTTATTCGCAAGACGATCCGCCGGTTCCCTACCTGATCGAAAACCGCGTTCTCGTTTCAGGCGAAGACCTTGCCAAGGCCTCGGCAACGTATGATTCCCGGACCAACGAGCCGGTCGTTTCATTCACCTTCAACTCGAGGGGAGCAACCCGGTTCGGCCAAGCGACAGCTGCAAATGTCGGTAAGCGCTTTGCCATCATCCTCGACAATCAGGTCATTTCCGCCCCGCAAATTCGTGAACCAATTCTCGGTGGTTCCGGCCAGATTTCCGGCAACTTCACCGCCGAAAGCGCGAACGATCTCGCGGTGCTTCTGCGTGCAGGTGCGCTGCCGGCGAAGCTGACAGTCATTGAAGAGCGCACCGTCGGTCCAGGCCTCGGCCAGGACTCGATCCATGCCGGCAAGGTGGCGGGCGTGATCGGCTCGATCCTCGTCGTCGCCTTCATGTTCGTCGCCTACGGTTTCCTTGGCTTCCTCGCCAACATCGCGCTCGCGGTCCACGTGGCGATGATCGTGGCCGTGCTGTCGCTGCTGGGCGCCACGCTGACCCTGCCTGGTATCGCCGGTATCGTGCTCACCATCGGCATGGCGGTGGACTCCAACGTCCTGATCTACGAGCGCATTCGCGAGGAGCGGCGAGCAGGCCGCTCGGTGATCCAGTCGATCGACACAGGCTTCTCCAAGGCGCTGGCGACGATCGTCGACTCCAACGTCACCTCGCTGATCGCCACCGTGGTGCTGTTCTTCCTTGGCACCGGCCCGGTCAAGGGTTTTGCCATCACTTACGCGATCGGCATCCTGACCACCGTCTTCACTGCTTTCACCTTCACCCGCATGCTGGTGTCGATCTGGCTGCGCCGCGCTCGCCCGAAGGAACTGCCGCGCGCGCCGGTCACCTTCATTCCGCCAGGCACAAAAATTCCGTTCATGGGCATCCGCCGCTGGACGTTCGCTTTGTCCAGCCTGCTGTCGATCCTGTCGGTCATCGGCTTCCTGACGATCGACATCAATTACGGCATCGACTTCAAGGGCGGCTCGATGATCGAGGTGCAGTCCAAGAAGGGCGACGCCGATCTCGGCGACATTCGCAAGAGGCTGTCGGAGCTCAATATCGGCGAGATCCAGGTGCAGCAGTTCGGTGCTCCGAACGACGTGCTGATCCGCGTCGGCACACAGGAGGCCGGCGAGAATGCCGAGCAGACCGTCATCGACAAGGTGCGGGGCGAGTTGCAGGATCAATATGATTTCCGCCGCGTCGAAGTGGTGGGACCGACCGTGTCCGGCGAACTTGCCAAGCAGGGCACGATCGCCATGCTGATCGCGCTGGTCGGCATCCTGCTTTATGTCTGGTTCCGCTTCGAATGGCAGTTCGCGGTCGGCGCGATCATCGCCACGGTGCACGATGTGGTGATGACGATCGGCTTCTTCGTCCTGACCGGGCTGGAGTTCAACCAGTCGTCGCTGGCGGCGATCCTGACCATCATCGGCTACTCGCTGAACGACACGATCGTGGTCTATGACCGCGTCCGCGAGGATCTTCGACGGTACAAGAAGATGCCGCTGCCGCAGCTGTTGAACAACGCCATCAACGAGACGCTGTCCAGAACCACGTTGACTTCGGTCACCACCATCCTGGCGCTGCTCGCACTGGTGCTGTTCGGCGGCGAGGTGATCCGCTCCTTCACGATGGCAATGCTGTTCGGTGTGATCTTCGGCACCTACTCGTCGATCTTCATCGCCGCGCCGCTGCTGATCTTGTTCCGGTTGCGGCCGCAGGCCGCGACCGAGGAGGAGAAGAAGCCGGTGAATGGCAAGGCCGTGACGACCTGACGCCATCAACGCCGGTAGATTCCAAGTCGAGTCGACCTGGAATCTACCGGCTCCAATCGAAGAGACAGGGCATGATGGCGTCCGAAGACCGCTTCCCACTTTTCGGCATCGTGCTCTAGACCCATGGCCAAAGGCATCATCATCCGCGAGGCGCATTTCCCCGGCAAGGCGCCGATCGAGGCCTATGGCAATGGCGGCTTCCGCTTCGCCGACATGTCGCATCGCGGCTCGCTGCTCGTCCTGCCGTCCGGCATCCATGGCTGGGAGCCCGCCGATCCGCTGGCGCTGAAGGCTGCCGATTTCGACAAGCTGTTCGCCGAGGCCGGCAAGGTGGAGATCCTGCTGGTCGGCATGGGCAAGGATTTGCGGCCGCTGCCGGCGGCTTTGCGCGCCGCGCTTAAGGAGGCGGGCATCTCCGCCGACCCGATGTCGACGGGAGCTGCGGTACGGACCTACAATGTGCTGCTCGCCGAAGACCGCGCCGTCGCTGCCGCGCTGATCGCCGTCGATTGAATGGCTGCCGCTTCCAACATCGTCACGGGCGACATCGTCATGGATGCTGTGCGCGCCGCCGACCATGACCGCTACCTGTCGGCGCTCTACGCGCCGGCCGACAAGCGCGACGCACTGTTCGCGCTCTACGCCTTCAACGCCGAAATCGCGAGCGTGCGCGATCGTATCCACGAGCCGCTGCCGGGCGAGGTCAGGCTGCAATGGTGGCGTGACGTCATTTCGGCCGACGGGGATGCCGAAACAGGCCACCCGAGCGCCGATGCGCTGCGTGCGACGATCGCCGCCAACCATCTGCCAAAAACGGCTTTCGAGAACATGCTCGAGGCGAGGATCTTCGATCTCTATGACGATCCGATGCCATCGCGAACCGACCTCGAAGGCTATTGCGGCGAAACGGCCTCGGCGCTGATCCAACTCGCGGCCATGGTGCTCGATCCAGCCGCCGCGCCCAGCTTTGCCGAACTGGCGGGCCGGGCCGGCTGTGCCCAGGCTGTCACCGGCCTGCTGCTTCTGCTGCCGCTGCATCGTCGGCGTGGCCAGTGTTTCGTGCCCGCCGACATCCTGGCGGCAGCCGGCACGACGCCGGAAGCGTTCGTCAAGGGCGAGGGCGGGCCTGCCGCGGAGCGCGCGGTGGCGGCGATGATTGCGCTGGCGCGGGAGCATCTCAACGCTTTCGAGACGGGGGCGCCGGCGCTGCCCGTTTCGTTGCGGCCGGCCTTCCTGCCGCTGGCGCTGACGCGCGCCTATCTCGACAAGATCGAAAACGCGGGCAGTTCGGCGCTCAGCAGGACGGTAGGGCTCTCCACCTTGCGCCGGCACTGGTTGTTCTTGCGTCACGCGATGCGGGGCTGGACGCCCCTTTGACGTAAACGTCAATCATGCTAGGGATTCCGTTGCGTGGACTCGTGTCGAAGAAATGCGAGCCACCGGAGGAGCCGCCTTTCCATGAGCCTGCCAGTCCTGGTCGTTCTTGTCGTGTTCGGCATCGCATTGTCGGTCGCGGCCGTGCATTTCACCGGCGGCACGACAACCGCGAGGCTTGCCGGCGCGGATCAGGCGCTCGCACGCTTTGCCGAGGATTTTCCCGACGAAAGGCCGGGCACCGTCCGGCTGACAGCCGACAACCATGCCGCTTTTCTAGATCTCGGCGCGCAGCGTTGCGGCATCGTCCAGAGCATCGGCGACTGTTTTTTGACTCGCATCGTCACGCCGCACGACATTCTGGCGCTGGCCAGGGAAGGGAAGGCGGTTTCGCTGCGGCTCAACGATTTCACCTGGAGAGGTGGGCGGTTTGCTTTTGCCAATGAAGCGGATGCGCGAGCGGTGGCGGCAGTGCTGCAGAACCGCGATCGGATCCGGGAGGCGGCGTGATGGATCAATATAATTTCCCGCAGGTCACCCAGCTTGCGATCCCCTTCTTCGTCGCGGCGATCCTGATCGAGCTTTGGCTGGTGCGCACCGGCCGCGCCAGGGGATCGTTCGAGACGCGCGACACGCTGACCAGCCTGATGATGGGAACGGGCAATGTCGTTGCTGGCCTGCTGCTCGGCGTCGTGTCCTACTGGGCGCTGCTCTGGCTTTGGCAGTTCCGCTTCTTCAATCTCGGCCTGTCGATCTGGGTGTTCGTCGCGGCCTTCCTGCTCGATGACCTGCGCTACTACGTCTATCACCGCATCGCGCACCGGGTGCGATGGGTGTGGGCCGAGCATGTCAACCATCATTCCAGCCAGCACTACAACCTCTCGACGGCGCTGAGGCAGAGCTGGACCGGCCTGTTCACCTTCACCTTCATCCTGCAGGCGCCGCTGGTGCTCGCAGGCTTCCATCCGGCGGTCATCGCCTTCGTCTTCGGCTTCAACCTTGTCTGGCAGTTCTGGATCCACACCGAGACGATCGGCAAGATGTGGGGCTGGTTCGAATTCGTCTTCAACACGCCCTCGCACCACCGGGTCCACCACGCCACCAATCCACGCTATCTCGACGCCAACTACGCGGGCACGCTGATCATCTGGGACCGCATGTTCGGCACGTTCGTCGAGGAGCTGGAGGAAGACCGGCCGCGCTACGGGATCGTCAAGAACATTGGCACCTTCAACCCGTTGAAAGTGGCATTCCACGAATGGATCGGCATGTTCAAGGATGCGCTGGCGCCGGGGCTGACGCTTGGGCAGCGCTTCAATTATCTCATCCAGCCGCCGGGCTGGAGCCATGACGGCTCGCGCGATACGTCGGAGACGCTGAAGGCGGCGTATGTGCGGAGGAATCCGGGAGAGGCGGGGAAGCCGGGATTGCCCGGGGCGAGTGCCGAGCCGGCGGAATAGTTGGATATCACTAGCTGATACGCTGACCGGAGCCAAGATACAGCCCGGATTCGCCGCCCATGGCGTCTGTGAAATTCGCCTCCAATTCAACCATAGCGTCGACGACTGCCGGTGTCTCTGAGGGCGCAGTTTCGGATCTGAAGCTGGCGCACACATACACACCGCGGGGGTGCGACGGGTCCAGCCGGGCCTGAATTGTCCAATACGAAGAAAGCGAATAAAGCGTCTTCATGAAATCGACGAGGATCTGATCGGTGTAAGGGCCTGGGAGGCGCTTTAAGGCGATAATCCTCTTCAGGCTCCGGTCCCGGTTCTTGATGTAGCGTTCGTTGTCGTACAGCCAGCCTTTGCCGCCATGTGGCTGGCCGATCAGCGCTTCGAGCGCTGGGATATGAACCTCGCGCAATTTTTGGAGGCTCTTGCAGCGAATATAGACGCTCCAGAGAATCCCGTAGCCACCCGCGAAGGGTTCTTCACTTTCCGGCAAACCCGGCGGCAGAAGCTGAGGCAACCTGGAGACGTCAGCCACAGCTACTCCGCCGCCTCGGCCCGCGCCGGCAGCCCCAGCCACTGGCGACAATCCGCCAGCGCGCGCGAGGTGATGGCGTGCCTCTTGGCGACGGTCTTGTCCTTGCCGCGCAAGCGTTTTCCCTCGCTTTTCGGCGCTTCCACCGGCGGGAACAGGCCGAAATTGACGTTCATCGGCTGGAAGGAGCGTTTGCCCGGCTCGTCGTCGGAAACGATATGGCCGCCGGTGATGTGGTTGAGCAGCGCGCCGAAGGCGGTGGTCGAGGGCGGCAGCGACGGCGCCTGGCCGAGCCGTTCTGCGGCGGCGAAGCGGCCGGCGAGCAGGCCTATTGCCGCGCTTTCGACATAGCCTTCGCAGCCGGTGATCTGGCCGGCGAAGCGAAGGCCGGGCCGCGACTTCAGCTGCAGCGAAGGGTCGAGCAGCGTCGGCGAGTTGATGTAGGTGTTGCGGTGCAGGCCGCCGAGACGCGCGAAATCCGCGTTTTCGAGCCCGGGAATGGTGCGGAAGATGCGCACCTGCTCGGCATGTCTCAGCTTGGTCTGGAAACCGACCATGTTGTAGAGCGTGCCCAGCGCATTGTCCTGGCGAAGCTGCACCACCGCATAGGCCTTGACGGACGGATTGTGGATGTTGGTCAGCCCCATCGGCTTCATCGGGCCGTAGCGGAGTGTTTCCACACCGCGCTCGGCCATCACCTCGATCGGCAGGCATCCGTCGAAATAGGGCGTGCCTTCCCACTGCTTGAACTCGGTTTTTTGCCCCTCCAGCAGCGCTGCCACGAAGGCCAGATATTGCTCCTTGTCCATTGGACAGTTGATGTAGTCCTTGCCGGTGCCGCCGGGCCCGACCTTGTCGTAGCGCGACTGGAACCAAGCCGTGTTCATGTCGATGGTGTCGAAATGCACGATCGGCGCGATGGCGTCGAAGAAGGCAAGCGCATCGGCGCCGGTGGCTTCCGCGATCGATTGCGCCAGCGAGGGCGCCGTCAGCGGGCCGGTGGCGATGATGGCCTGGTCCCACTCCTCGGGCGGCAATCCCGGCACTTCCTCGCGTTGGATGGTGATCAACGGATGCGCTTCGATCTTCGCCGTCACCGCGTCGGAAAAGCCGTCGCGGTCGACGGCAAGCGCGCCGCCGGCGGGCACCTGGTTGGCATCGCCGGCGCTCATGATCAGCGAGCCGGCGAGCCGCATCTCGGCGTGCAGCAGGCCGACGGCGTTGTTTTCGGCGTCGTCGGAACGGAAGGAGTTTGAGCAGACGAGCTCGGCCAGGCCGTCGGTCTTGTGCGCATCGGTGCCGCGCACAGGGCGCATTTCATGCAGCACGACCGGAACGCCGGCTTGCGCGATCTGCCATGCGGCTTCAGAGCCGGCGAGGCCGCCGCCGATGACGTGTACGGGATTTTTGCTCATGAGCGCCGGAATAATCGCTTGGCGAAGCGATTGCAATTGCCGGTAAAATGGCTGGCCGGGTGACGAGCCCTAAAAACAACAACACCCGCCGGGGGAGGAGGTCCGGCGGGTGTCGTTTTGGGGGTCGACCCTCGGGAGGAGGTGAAGATCGACCTAATTCGTCATCGCCGGGGAGGAGGTCGGCTTTGACGAAATCTCTTTCGCCTTTGATGGCAAAAATTCTTTTCGCCTTTTTAGAAGGGCGAAATCTTCGAAGAGGAACTTCGTTCGCTTGGAAGACGAACTTCGTTCCCTTCTGAACAACGCCCGCCGGGGGAGGAGGTCCGGCGGGCGCCGTTTCGGTGGTCAACCCTTGGGAGGAGGTAAGGGTTGGCCGTATCCGTCAGGGTCGGGGAGGAGGTCGACCCTGGCGAAATTCCTTGCTTAGATCGCCTTGCGGGCGACCATCTTGATCTCGTCGCGAACGATGCCGAGATCATGGAGCTGGCGGTTCGAAAGCCGACCCAACTCAGCAACGGTGTCGCGGTAGACGCGCCAGTTACGATAGCTGCGGATCAGGTTCATTGTCTTGCTCTCTTCAAAACTGGTTCGGACCATTGCGGTCCGAAGCGGATTAGACCGCCTTGCGGGCGACGTAGTGGATGTCGCTGCGGCTGATGCCGAGGTCGGTCAGTTCACGGTTCGACAGGCGGCTCAGCTCGGAAACGGTTTCCCGGTAGCGGCGCCAGTTGCGGTAGTTGCGGATCAGGTTCATGGTAGTGCTCGTTTCGTCTTTAGTTCGGATCATTCCGTTTGTGTACGAACGGAAAATAGGTGGGATCGTATCGGTTTAAAAGTGCCGTTGGCGCATGGCAGCAATGCAAATTGTGCAATGCAACATTAACGGCCATTCACGCCTGCGTCACAAAGAAGGCCGAATCGGAAAATGCCGCTGCGTCAACGGTTTGGCCGTTCCGGTTAAGGGCATGACCGGGCTCCGGGGGAAAGCATGGCGGGCTATGCGACACGGGTGAGGGCGGATATCGCGCGCTGGCGGGAGGCCGGGCTGATCGATCCAGCCACGGCGGAGGCATTGACGCGCGACGTCGCGGCCAACGAGCGCGCATCGCTCAGTTTCGGCTCCATCCTGGCGATGATGGCGGCGCTTCTGTTCGGTGCCGCGATCCTGATCTTCGTCGCGGCGAATTGGGAAACCATCCCGCGTCTCGTTCGCGTGGCGGCGCTGTTTGCGGTCATCGTTACCGGCTATGTCGGCGGCGCGGTGCTGAAGACGCGCGACCATGCCGCGATCGGCGAGGCGCTGTGGATCGTTGCCGCCGCCGCTTTCGGTGGCTCGATTGCGCTCATCGGCCAGATGTATCACCTCTCAGGGGACGAAGCCTCGGCGCTGCTCACCTGGTGCGCCGGCACGGCGCTGGCGGCGGTGGCGCTGCGCTCCAACCCGCTAACCGTGGCGGCGGTCGGCATCGCGGACGCCTGGCTGGTTCTCAAGGGGTTCGGCTTCTACTGGCACGCGGAAATTCCGCATCTCTTCATCGTCATGGCGAGCGTCCTGTTCGCCATCTCGTTCTGGACGCGCAGCCGGGCTGCGCGTCACCTGATCATTCTGTCGATCATTCTTTATCTGGCCCTGTTGGCGACGGATCACGACACGCTGCCGGTGGCGGTGTCGCTGGCCATCGCCTCGGCGCTGCTTTTTGCTGTTTCGGTCCTTGCGGGCGACCCGGTCGACAGGATCCTTGAGCTGAGTGGCCGGCTGCCCCTGCACGCCTTGCTCGGCTTCCTCACCGGCATGGCGATCGTCCAGTTCGAACTGGCGGATGAAAGCACCTACAACAGCGGTTTCGCCGTCGCCTCGGTCGTGGCCCTCGCCGGCATTGTCGCGGCGATCATGCTGGCGGGCCGCGAGAGCAGGGGGCTGCGCTGGCTGGCCTATGCCGGCTTCGCCTTCGAACTCGCCATTATCTACGGCGTCACCTTGCGGTCGATGCTGGATACGGCCGGATTCTTCCTGGCGGCGGCGGTGCTGCTCGGCATCCTGGCGCTGGTCATCATCCGCGTAGAGAAGCGCATGAAAGCTGCCGAGACAGGAGCCGCGGCATGACCGGCAAGAAACTCATCATCTCGGCGCTGGTGCTGGCGCTTGCCCAGATCGGCTTCCTAAGCTGGATCATCGCCGGCCGGGCGGCGATCCTGCGCAACGGCAAGGAAGTGCTCTTGAAGGTCGAACCCGTCGATCCGCGCGATCTGCTGCGTGGCGACTATATCTCGCTCAACAACAACATTTCACGCATCCCGGTGAAGCTGATCGCCAATGTTCCGCAAGGCAAGTCCACCAGCGACGACACGTCGATCGTGATCCGGTTGAAGAAAGGCCCCGACGGCTACTGGCAGCCGACGGTCGCCTGGTTCGGCCAGGCGCCGGCGCAGCCCGGCCCGGACGAGGCCGACATAGCCGGACGAATCGCCGAAGGTTGGGGTCTGCGCGACGTCGATGCGACGATCGCTCCGGACTATGGCATCGACCGCTTCTATCTGCCGGAAGGCCAAGGCGTGGCGATCCAGGACGACATGCGGGTGCGACCGTTCGGCATCAAGCTCGCGCTCGCGTCCGACGGCACGGCACAGATCAAGGCGCTGGTGGATGGCGACAAGACGCTGTTCGAGGAACCGCTTTATTAGGTTGAGGCGCCGGCTGCGGCCTTGGCCGGTCGGCGCCGGCTCAACCGCAGCAATGCCACAAATGCGCTGCAGGAACAGACCGTGGCGAGGCCAAGTACGGCTTTGCTGCCGGAATGCGCCAACAGCCCTGCCAGCAAGGGCGGCGATACCGCGGAGATCAGGTTGAGCGGCAAGGCGATATTGGACGCGGCCTGCGCATAGGCGGCCTGATCATAGAACACCAAGGGTATCGTGGCGCGCGACACGGCAAGAATGCCGCTGCCAAGGCCATAGAGTAGGATGAAGCCGGCAATCGACCAGCGCGCGCCCTGGCCGGTGATGAGAAGCAGCATGGCGAGCGGCAGCGCCAACCCCGCGAAAAGAGCGGTCGTAATCCCGTCCCACCGTCCGCCACTCAGAAAATCGAGGCCTCTGGCGCCAACCTGGAGAATGCCCAGCATAGAGCCGAAGGCGACGGCTTCTCCGGCAGGAAGTCCCTCGGCCTTGAGAAGTTCGATCAGTATGGCGCTGAAACCGAAGGTGACGAAGGCGTTGAGCGTGATCGCTGAAACGATCAGATGGAAGATGCCGGTAGGGACGGCGGGCGTTTTCGGGGTTGCCGCTGCTATCGACGGATCTTTCGGCGGCGGCTGCCGACGCGGCAAGCCAATGGCGTAGAGCGGCAGGCAGACCATGACCATGGCCGTTGCGTAGACAAGACAAGTCGTACGCCAGCCAAGCAACCCGGATAGGAAGGCGGCAGCGGGCCAGAAGATGCTGCTCGACAGACCCGTCATCAACATCAGCATGCCGATGGCATTCTTGGCGGTGCTGCCGGCAACCTCGTTCAGCATGATGTAGGCCGCAGTCGTCAGCATCGCGCTTCCGGCCGTGCCAAGGATAACCCATGCGGTAAAATACAGCACCGGCCCGTGCGAGGCAGCCAGCGTGGCGAAGCCCGGAGCGGCAAGGATCGTGCCCATGATCATCACGCGGCGGGCGCCGAACGCCTTGAAAGCCTTTGCGAGCGGTGGCGCCCATAGGCCCATGACGACATAGAACACCGAATTGCCGGCGAACACCGCCGCGATGCTCATTTTGAGGTCGACGGCTATCCGGCTGCCGACGATCGCCAACAGGCCAACCGAACCCCAGCCGATGAGCTGCGCAACGGCAAGAACGATCAAGGTTCGAACGATGGTCCTGTCCAGAATCGCGATGCGCATGCGGCTTGCCGGTCGACAACAAACCAGTCTGCTAACAGAGCCTCAATGTCGGTTTGATGACTGCAGGGGAAGGAGGTTGGTGCCGGGTCTTGTTCGCCGAGGCTTCGGAGATAGGTCGTGAACCTCAGGGTCACCGGCAACCCGAAGCTCGTCAGAGCGAAGGGTGGTGCGGATGAAGGGACTCGAACCCCCACGCCTTTCGGCACTGGAACCTAAATCCAGGGCGTCTACCAATTCCGCCACATCCGCTTTCCCCGGCAATCCCATGTAGCCATCATTCTGTCAATGTCGGGGCTCAAATGGCCATTATTCGCCTGAGCGCGAAGATGGTTGAAAATTAGCCTAGCCTGTGACAAAAGGCGTGTCGAATGTGACGGGACGCGACTATCCGCTTCTGCAGAATGTAAGAAGAAGTAGGAAAAACAAAGACTTCTTCACATTTTGGGAAGTGCAGTTCAGGAGAGTTTGAGCCGCTGAGCGGTCAAATCACCGGGTTCCGTACAGAAAGCCATTTCCGGCAAGATTATACCGGCAGGCTGTGAACGGCTAAGGACCGTTTGGCAGCCTCATTGGTGAAGACAAAGGTTTTAGGATGCAGGTCACCGAAACACTCAACTCCGGTCTCAAGCGCGAGATCAAGATCACCGTGCCGGCCGGTGACATGGAAGCCAAGCTGATGGCGCGGCTGAACGATGCCCGCGACAAGGTGCGCATCAACGGCTTCCGACCCGGCAAGGTGCCGGTGCAGCATCTGCGCAAGATGTACGGCAAGTCGTTCATGGCCGAGGTCGTCAACGAGATCCTCAACGACTCGACCCGTTCGATCATCTCGGGGCGCGGCGAAAAGGCCGCCATGCAGCCCGAAGTGATCATGACCGAGGACGAGAAGGAAGCCGAGAAGATCCTGGCTGGCGGCGCCGACTTCGAATTCAGCCTCAACTACGAGGTCATCCCGGCGATCGAGGTCAAGGATTTCTCCGACATCAAGGTGACGCGTCAGGTCTATGACGTGCCGGAGCAGGAAGTCGACGATCAGGTCAAGCGCGTTGCCGAATCGGCGCGCAGCTACGAGCCGAAGACCGGCAAGGCCGTCGAGGGCGACCGCGTCAGCATCGACTATGTCGGCAAGATCGGCGGCGAGGCCTTCGCCGGCGGCGCCGGCACCGACCAGCCGCTGGTGCTCGGCTCTAAGGAGTTCATCCCGGGCTTCGAGGACCAGTTGATCGGCACGAAGGCCGGCGACGAGAAGCAGATCACCGTCACCTTCCCCGAAAACTACCAGGCGGCGCATCTGGCCGGCAAGGAAGCCACGTTCGACGTCACCGTCAAGGAAGTGTCGGCACCCGGCGCGCTGGAAATCAACGACGAGACGGCCAAGAATCTCGGCCTGGAATCGCTCGAACGCCTGCGCGAGATCGTGCGCGGCCAGCTCGAGAACCAGTTCGGTTCGATGACCCGCCAGAAGGTGAAGCGCCAGCTGCTCGACCAGCTCGACGCATCCTACTCCTTCGAGGCGCCGTCGAAGCTCGTCGAGGCCGAGTTCAACAACATCTGGGCTCAGGTCAACCGCGACCTCGAAGCCGCCGGCCGCACCTTCACCGACGAGGACACGACCGAAGAAGAGGCGCGAGCCGAATATATGCGCCTTGCCGAGCGCCGCGTGCGGCTCGGCCTGGTGCTCGCCGAGATCGGTGAGAAGGCCGGCATCACTGTGTCGGACGAGGAACTGCAGCGCGGCCTGTTCGAGCAGGTGCGCCGTTTCCCGGCCAATCAGCAGCAGGAAGCCTTCGAGTTCTATCGCAGCAATCCGGAAGCCATCAACGCGCTGAGGGCGCCGATGTTCGAGGAGAAGGTCGTCGACTATCTGCTCGGCCAGATTACGGTCAATGACGTCAAGGTCGGCAAGGACGAGCTGATGGCCGACGACGAAGAGGCCGAAACCGCGACCAAGGCCAAGGCGAAGCCGGCGAAGAAGGCCTCCTCCAAGAAGGCCGAAGCCAAGGCAGAGGCAGATGAAGCCGCCGCCGAGACCGAGGAGCCGAAGAAGAAGGCCGCGCCGAAGAAGAAGGCTGCCAAGGAAGCCGAGTAACAGGTCTCAATATCGCGATTTAGAATGGCCGCCTCCGGGCGGCCTTTTTCATTAAGCGGGTCGCGCTGAACCGGATTGAGCCGACGCGCTTCAAGTCTTTGTTTTGATGCATGTCGTTGTTCCAGAAACCACTGCACACTTCCGGGCGACATGTATTAGGAGCTGCTTCATTGTGGCGGCGCGGCAACACAGTCTACTTGTCTTGGCGGTCCGCCGCTGGCGATACCAACCGTTGAACATTATCTGCGTCTGATCGCATTCGCGGGTGTTTGGAGGCGTTGGTGAGGCTGGGGTTCATGATGAGAGACGTGGTCGCCGCCGCGGCGCTCTTGTTTGCCGCGGCTACCGGCGCCGCGGCGGCCGAGCCGGACCTCGGCAATTGGAGCCTCGGCGCCGGCGACGACGGCCAGATCACGGCATCGCTGCATGCCAGCAACAAGTTGATCACCGGCGGCGGGGCGCTGGGCTACAGCCCGGTGCTGACCTTGGCTTGCCGGCCCGACGGCGAACCGCGGTGGAGCGAATGGCTCCAGCTCAACGACGCCGTCTCCGCCAGCCGCAAGATCACCATCTCCGTCATCGTCGATGGCGGCGGCAAAACCGACGAAAGCTGGTCGGTCGGCCCGCGCGGCAGGACGCTGTTCAGGGAAGGGGACGACGGCATCAGGCGTCTGGCTTCGGCGAACCGGCTGACACTGTCGTGGCGCTTCGGCCTGCTCTCGGGGCGCGGCGAGGCCGATTTCGAGCTCGCCGGTCTTGCCGATGCGATCGGCCAGATCGCGGCGAGCTGCAAAACCGATCCGCCTTGAAGGTTGCCGCCTAAAGTAAGCTCGCAAGCTCCGAGGCCGTCATTACGCGCCCGAACACCTTGCCGATGATAGCGAGCGTCGCATTGTGCGATGCCTCGTCCAGCCCGCCATTGGCGTCGCTGATAAAAGCCACCTTGAAGTCGCGCATGAAGGCGCTGCGGGCCGTCGATTCACAGCAGATGCTGGTCACCGTGCCGATGATGATGACGGTGTCGACCTGGCCGGCGCCCCGGATGTTGCGCAGCACCGTTTCCAACTGGGTGTTGTGGAAGGCGTCGTAGCGGTGCTTCTTGATGACCACCTCGCCGGGGCGAGGGCTAAGCTCCGCGACGATCTCGGTGCCGGCGCTGCCTTCGCGCATGCCCTTGGCCTTCAGCCTCGGCTGGTAGGCGGTTTCGAGCGGCGAGATGTCGAAATGGTCGCTCAGGACATGCTGCGTGTAGATCACCGGAACGCCATGTGCGCGGCACAGGTCGATCACCCGCCGCATGACCGGAATGCGATGTCGGGCCATCGCCACTTCCATCACCGCGCCTTCGTCGACGAAGTCGCTTTGCATGTCGATGACCAGCAGGGCGGCGCGCGCCTTGTCGAACGGCCACGGTTCCTGGTGGGACATGCCGATTCTTCCCGGTTTCAGATCAGCAGCAGGCCCTTCATCGAGGCATTGCCCTTGCGGCCGATGATGATGTGGTCGTGCACGGCGATGCCGAGGGGTTTCGCCGTGTCGATGATCTGCTTGGTCATCTCGATGTCCGCGCGCGACGGCGTCGGATCGCCCGAAGGGTGATTGTGCACCAGGATGACGGCGCTGGCGGAGAGTTCGAGCGCGCGCTTCACCACCTCGCGCGGATAGACCGGCGTGTGGTCGACCGTGCCGGTCTGCTGCACCTCGTCGGCGATCAGCCCGTTTTTCTTGTCGAGGAACAACACGCGAAACTGCTCGCGGTTCTCGAAAGCCATGGCCGAACGGCAATAGTCGAGCAGTTGCGTCCAGTTGGACAGGACTTCGCGGCCGCGCACCTCGCCGCGCGCCATACGCTGGGCCGTCGCGGCGATGACCTTGAGATCGGTCGCGACTGTCGGACCGATGCCTTTGACTTCCTCGAGCAGGGATGCCGGCGCGCCGAGCACCTCGGCGAGCGAGCCGAAACGGGCGATCAGCGCCTTGGCGATCGGCTTGGTGTCGACGCGCGGGATCAGCCGGAAGAGCAGCAGCTCGAGCAGCTCATAGTCGGGCAGCGCGTCTGGTCCACCGGCGGCAAAACGTTCGCGCAGGCGGTCGCGATGGCCGTGATAATGGGGCTTTTCCGCTGCCGCAGTCTTTTTCGGCGCCGTCTCGGGCGGTTCGATCCAGCTTTCGGAAAAGAACGCCCGCTCGTCCTCGACTTTGCCCATTATTCGCCCGCTCCCCCTCAGGCTTAGTCCAAGTTCTAGGCCGGCAAGCCAGGGCGGTCGAGCTTTTTCGGCGACAAAGTGAAGATCTCGCAGCCGCTGTCGGTGACGCCGATCGTGTGCTCGTACTGCGCCGACAGCGAGCGGTCGCGGGTCACCGCGGTCCAGCCGTCCGACAGAACCTTCACATGCGGACGGCCGAGATTGATCATCGGCTCGACGGTGAAGATCATGCCGGGCCGCATCTCGACGCCTTCATTGACGGTGCCGTAATGCAGGATGTTCGGCGCGTCGTGGAAAAGCTGGCCCACGCCGTGGCCGCAGAAATCGCGCACCACCGAGCAGCGCTCGGCCTCGGCATAGGTCTGGATCGCGGCGCCGATGGCGCCGGTGCGGGCGCCGGGCTTGATCGCGGCGATGCCGCGCATCAGGCACTCGTAAGTTACCTCGAGCAAGCGTTCGGCGGCGCGCTTGATGGTGCCGACCGGATACATGCGGGACGAATCGCCATGCCAGCCGTCGAGGATGTAGGTGACGTCGATGTTGACGATGTCGCCTTCCTTCAGTGGCTTGTTGTCGGGAATGCCGTGGCAGACGACGTGATTGATCGAAGTGCAGGACGACTTGGTGTAGCCGCGGTAATTGAGCGTCGCCGGCAGCGCGCCATGGTCCATGCCGAACTCGAAGACGAAGCGGTCGATCGCTTCGGTCGTTACGCCGGGCTTCACCATCGGCACGAGCTCGTCGAGGCAGCGCGCGGTCAGATCGCAGGCCTTGCGCATGCCGGCAAAGCCTTCCTCGCCATAGAGGCGGATCTGGCCGGTGTTTCGCAGCGGGGCCGTGGAGGCGTCGAGATAGGTAACCATTTTTGTCCGTTTGCCGGCATTGGCCCCAAAACGGCCGAATGCGAAAAATCTGCGCCAGATTTGGCACCGGAAGCCGCAAGGTTCAAGGATGAAGTGCGCTTGCGGCCTCCATTGCGGCTTTCCTTCGGCCGTTCCATGGGTTAGGGCGGTTGTGGTATCCGGAGACAGCCTTGACGGCGCCTGAACGCGAAAGATCGAAGCTGCTGCCGGTCAGGACCGCTTTCGCGGGCCTGATGGCGCTGCTGGTGCTCGCGCTGCTGAGCTTTGCTCAGGCTGGAATCTCAGCGTCGGCCGTCTCGCTCCAGGCCGGCTCCAGCATCAGCGCCGCCCGCCAGGCCGACGCGATCGCGCTGCTCAGGACGAACGGCAAGGCGCAGGGACTTGAAGTCCGCGTTGGGCGGCCGCTGCCGATAAAGCTCCACAGCGGCAATCCCGGCGTGGTTGTGCCCGCCGGCGATCTTTTGGTCATCGCACAGACGTCGCCAGCCGAAATGGGCGTTACGCCCGCGGCAGGAACCGCGACGCCTTCGCGCACCAACCAGCCCCGCGCGCCGCCCGCGGCATAAGGCTCGGCCGCGAAGCGGCAATCAGATCAAAACATTTCCTCGCGTCGCGACCCGGCGACGGCCGCCGGCCGTCCGCCGGTCGCATGCGCGTCAATTCGGATTCCGTTCAATGCAACGCATCAAGACGTTCAAGACCCTCACCCGCGCGGCTGCCGCGGCCTCCTTCCTGGCGGTACAGGCGACAATCTGCATCGGCACCGTCTACTGGGCCGTTGCCGCCACCCTTCGCATGGAAGGGACGGCGGCGATCGTGCTCGCCGCCATCTTCGCGCTGCCGTCCGCCTATCTGCTGATGGTGGTTCTCCGCATGGCCTATGACGCCGAGACCGACCCGGCCAACCAGTAGCGTCGACGACATGGAACAGGAGCAAGGGCAGGGCGGCGCGGGTTGCGTCGCCCTGTCACATAATGGTTATCCTGCGGCATTAGTCAGGTTTCCAGCCCCGGCGCTCGCCGGACTTCCCTCAGCTTTGATCAAGACAGGTATTTCCATGCGTCAGATCGTTCTCGCCGCCCTCTTGCTGGCATCCACCGTGGCCGGCGCTGCCGCCGCCGACGGCACGCTGGTGCTCTACACCAGCCAGCCGAACACCGACGCACAGCAGACAGTCGACGCCTTCATGGCCAAGAACCCGGGCATCAAGGTCGACTGGGTGCGCGACGGCACGCCGAAGATCCTGGCGAAGCTGCGCGCCGAGATCGAGGCCGGCCAGCCGCAGGCCGACGTGCTTCTGATCGCCGATGTCGTGACCATGGAAGGCTTGAAGAAGGAAGGTCGCCTGCTCGCCTATCCGGAAGCCAAGGTCGACGGCCTCGACGCCGCGCTCTACGACAAGGACAAGACCTATTTTTCGACTAAGCTGATCACCACCGGCATCGTCTACAACACCAAGGCGCCTTTCGTGCCGACGAGTTGGGAAGATCTGAAGAAACCCGAGGCCAAGGGCCTGATCGCGATGCCGAGCCCCCTGACTTCCGGCGCCGCGATGATCCACACGGTGACGCTGACCGGCAACCTGCCGGAAGGCTGGGACTATTACGGCGCGCTCGCCAAGAACGGGGCGCAGGCGAGCGGCGGCAATGGCGACGTGCTCAAGGCTGTCAGCGGTGGCGACAAGCTGTTCGGCATGATCGTCGACTACATGCCGATCCGCGAGAAGGCCAAGGGCGCGCCTGTCGAGTTCGTCTTCCCGAAGGAAGGCGTGTCAGCCGTCACCGAGCCAGTCGCCATCCTCTCCACCGCCAAGAACAAGGACGCCGCCAAGGCCTTCGTCGATTTCCTCTTGTCGAAGGACGGGCAGGAAGTGGCGGCCAAGATGGGCTACATCCCGGCGCGCGCCGACGTCGCGCTGCCGGCCGGCTATCCGGACCGCGCCTCGATCAAGGTGCTGGACTATGATGCGGCGGCCGCGCTCGCCAACGATGCGCAGAACAAGGAAAAGTTCAGCACGGTGATGAGCCAGTAAGCGGCCCGGAAGGCAAGTTTGACCTCCACGGACCATCGCGTCGCCGGGGCGAGCCCGGCGTTGCCGCAGGCAGGCGGTTTCGCGCCGTCGGCCCCGATATCCGGCCAGCGTCTGTCGGCGCTGGCCGTGCTCTCGGCCATCGCGGTGCTCAGCCTGCTGCCGATGGCGCGCCTCGTGCTGGCGGCGATCGCGCCTGGGGGAGAGGTCGATTTCGCTGCCTTCGCCGGGCGGCTTGCCAGCCCTGCCGCGCTCAGGGCGACTTGGCACACGCTGGACACGGCTTTCTTCGGCGCGCTGCTGGCGCTTTGCCTCGGCATTCCGTTCGCCGTCGCGGTGACGATGACCGATCTGCCGGGACGAAAGATCCTCGGCTTCCTCCTGCTTCTGCCGCTGATGATCGCGCCGCAGGTGACGGCGCTCGCCTGGCTGCACCTCTTCGGTCCATCGAGCACGCTGCTCGGCATGCTCGGGCTGGCGCCTCAGCCCGGCAGCGGCAATCCAATGCTTGGCCGTGGCGGCATCATCCTTCTCTACGGCGTGCAACACGCGCCGATCGTCTTCATCACCATGCGGGCAGGGCTGTCGCGCGTGCCGCGCGATCTGGTCGAGGCGGCGCGATCCTGCGGCGCGCGGCCGCTCGCCGTGCTGCGGACCATCGTGCTGCCGGTCGTGCGGCCCTATGTGGTGGCAGCCGCCGCGCTTGCCTTCGTCTCAGGGGTCGGCAATTTCGGCATACCCGCGCTGCTCGGCATGCCGGCCAATTATCTCACCCTGCCGACCTTGATCTACCAGGACCTGTCGAGCTTCGGGCCGAGCGTCCTGCCGCGGATCGCGGCGCTGTCGGTGCTGGTCGGCGCCCTGGCGCTTGTCGGCATGGTGTTGCAGTCGCTGGCATTGCGCGGCGCCGGGCACCGCATCGTTGCGGGCACGCCTGCGCGATTCGAGCTAGGACGCTTCCGACTGCCGCTTGCCTGCGCCGGGTGGCTGGTCGTCGGCCTGATCCTGATCCTTCCGGCCTGCGCGTTGCTGGCGACGTCGCTGGTGCCTTCCTTCGGCGTGCCGCTCGGTCCGCGCACGGCTACGATCGCCAATTATGCGGAAGTGCTCGTCCGGCAGGCGTCCACGGTGCGCGCCTTCCGCAACTCGCTGTTCTTTGCCGGCGGCGCGGCGCTGATGCTTGCCCTCGGCGTCATCCCGATGGCAGCAACGCTCGAGCGCTTCGACAAAGGCTGGCGGCGCGTGCTCGGCGGCATCGTCGACCTGCCTTACACGATCCCCGGCGTGGTGCTGGCGATCGCCTGCATCCTGCTTTTCCTACGGCCGTTGCCGCTGATCGGCAGCCTCTATGCGACAGCCTCGATCATCCTGGTCGCCTACGCGATGCGCTTCCTGACGCTGGCGTTGAAGCCGGTGACGACGGCCGTCGGGCAAATTCCGCGCGATCTTGACGAAGCGGCAGCAGTATCCGGCGCCGGCCCTTTGCGGCGGCTCGTGACGATCACCACGCCGCTCGCGGCGCCCGCGGTTGTGGCGGGCGGGCTGCTGGTGTTCATGAGCGCTTTTAACGAGTTAACCGTCTCGGCGCTGTTGTGGTCGAGCGGCAAGGAGACGCTCGGCGTCGTGCTGTTCAGCCTGGAAGAGGCGGGGTTGGGCACGCAGGCGGCGGCAATCGCGGTGTCCACGATCGCCGTCGTGATCCTGCTGCTTCTGGCGCTCGACCGGTTGGGCCGCCGCCTGCCGGCAGGCGTGTTGCCCTGGCGATGACCTTTGTTTTCCGCAATTCCGGATGAAAACCGCTACGCACTTTTCCTGGAATTGCTCTAGGCGCCCGGCACTACCCACGCATCGGAAACAGCGACATGCACATGCTGCCCGATCGCCAGCGCCTCGGTGCTGTCAACCAGCAGATGCTGTCCGGGCCCGGCGAGTGCCAGCCGCACTTCATGCACGGGGCCGCGATAGACGCTGTCCAGCACAGTGGCTGGCAGGCCCTCGGCCGCGATGCGCAGGGCTTCAGGCCGCAGCAGGACCTTGACCGGACCGGCCGGCTTGTTGTGGCTACGCGCGGCAAGGCGGTGGCCGGCGACATCGATGATCGAGGTCCGATCCGAATGGCCGACGGTGTTGCCCGAGATCAGGCTGCCGCGGCCGACGAAACCGGCAACAGCGGCGTCGGCGGGAGAACGATAGATCTCTTGCGGGGGCGCGGCCTGCAGCACTCTGCCCTTGCTCATCACGGCGACGCGATCCGCCAGCGCCAGCGCCTCGGCCTGATCATGCGTGACATAGACGATGGTCGCGCCGGTGCGGCGATGGATATCGCGGAAAGCGTCGACCATCGAGGCGCGCAGATGCATGTCGAGATTGGCGAGCGGCTCGTCGAACAGGATGATGCCGGTTTCGGCGACGAGACAGCGGGCGAGCGCAACGCGCTGCCTCTGGCCGCCCGACAATTCGTCGATGCGACGCCTGGCGTAGCCGCCGAGCCCGACGATATCAAGCACCGCCGCGACGCGGGCAGGAATGCTGGCGGAAGGCACGTGCCTCGCTTTCAGCGGATAGGCGACGTTCTCCGCGACATCCATATGCGGCCAGAGCGCATAGGATTGGAAAACGACGCCGACATTGCGCGCCTCCGGCGGCAGCTGCCGCTTCGGGTCGGCGACAAGCGCGTCGCCAAGGAACACGCGGCCTTCGCTCGGCGCCTCGAAGCCTGCGATCAACCGCAGCATTGTCGTCTTGCCGCAGCCGGAAGCGCCGAGCAGCGCCGTGAACGATCCCTCCGGAAAGGCCAGCGAAACTCCGTCCAGCGCGGTGGTGTCGCCATAGCGCTTGGCAAGGGACTCGACCCGGATCTCACTCATATTTTTCGTCCATGGCAGCTGTGATGGCCGGCAATACGGTGGAAATCCGGCATTGGCAATGCGGCCGGTATCGATGCGGACGGACGCCGATCCGCCGCGACCGCGAACCGATTCTTCACCGCACTGAGGTCACATTTGCGAGTCAGAAGGCCGCCAAAAGCAACTTTTCAAGACGAGCGGCGTTGCTTGGGCTGCGCCAGTTCGGGAGACAGGGAATGGACAGACTGCAATTCGAGGTGCCGGTGCGCATCACGCCCGCGCCGGGACTGCCTGTCGAGGAAATCTACAGCGTCGAGCAGGCGCTGGATTTCCTGCAGGACTGGCCGAAGCGCCGGCAGGGCAAGGTCTACGAAGCCGCGTTCAACGCCTGCTTCGGCGCGACGGTCGACGTGGCCAGCGCCGAGGAAGCCTGCCGCGCCTTCGCGGCCTTCTGTCGTGTCAGCGGATTGCTGGCGAAGGATGCGATGTTCCCCGGCAAGCTTGGCAGCAGGGCGGGAGCATATCGCGACGCACGGGCTTAGGCCCGCGACGCAGCTTTCAGCCACCGAACGACACGCCGCGATAGCGCATCCCCACCTGCACGCCCCGCACGATCACGCGCGACAGGATTTCCATATCGAGCGGCATTTGCGGACGCCACACGTCGAGCAGGAGAGCGACGCGCGGCTGATCCGAGTTGTTCATGACTTCATGCTCGAACGTGTCGTCCCAGAGCATGCACTCGCCGTCGGCAATGCGCCTTTCCTCGTGATCGATCATCATGATCGTCGCCGGACGGCCATCCGCCTGTTTCGGAATGACCAGGCCGAGATGGAACCGCATGATGCCACGGAAAGGTCCGCGGTGCGGCGGGATGTGCTTGCGTGGGGCCAGGAACGAGACGGCCGCCGATTTGACCTCCGGGCACTCGGTGAGCAGACGGCTCAGCACCGGCATCCTTGCCAGATTCTCCGGCACCGTCATGTCGTAGGCCTTGAGCACGAACATGCGCCAGTCGAGACCGTCATTGGCCGATATATCGGCCTGCTCCGGCATGATGTCGTGGAAGCGTGGCGCGTTGTTCAGCTTCGCCGCCAGCGCCTCGTCGCGGATAGCTTGCCAGGCGGCGTTGAACTTCGCGGCATTGGGAAAATGCGTGCCGGCATCAAGAATGGCCGGTGCATCTATGCGCTTTTCATAGATACGGCGGACCAGGTTGGTTCCGAGATCGTAGGCGCCTGACATCTCAATACCTCAGCGACGCTGTTATATAGTGGGATATTGCTTGCGGCTATCGCTCACGGAGATTTGTACGTGTCGTCAACAGGCGGATAGACATCATGCACCTTGTCTCACTGGTCCTTCGATGCCAGTCGCGGCCCGATGCCGACATCGATGATTTCTGGCCTGGCGGTGTCGATCGCGCCGTCCCAGCCGCCGCCAAGCGCCTTGTTGAGGGCAATGTAGTCGGTGGCGATCGAGACGCGGCTTTGCAGGGCGGAATCGTCGGCGGAATAGGCCGACCGCTCGGCATCAAGCACGTCGAGAAGGCTGGTCTCGCCAGCCTTGTAGAGCGTTCTTTCAAGCCGCGCGGCATCGCCATAGGACTTCGCGGAGGAGGCGAGCTTGCCATTCCTGATGCGCTCCTGCGACAGCGAAACGGTGGCGTTTTCCACGTCTTCCAGCGCGGCCAGCACGGCGGCCTTGTAGGTGACGAAATACTGGTCGCGCTGGGCTTTGGCGACGTCGACGGACGCCTGCAACTGGTCGCCATTGAACAACGGCACGCTGAGCGTCGGTCCGAAGGACCAGCCGATGGTGGAGTTCTTGCCGAGATCGCCGAGCTTGAGAGACGTGGTGCTGATGTCGCCGGTCAGGCTGACGCTCGGATAGCGCGCCGCCTCGGCCTGGCCGATCTTGGCGGTGGACTGCGCATATTGCCGCTCGGCCATGCGCACGTCCGGGCGGGTGAGCAGGATGTCGGCAGGGATACCGGTCGGGATCGGAAGGCGCGGCGCAGGGATGGGCCTCGGGCGCTTCAAGCGCTCCGTGAGTGTCGCCGGCGGCCGCCCGGTCAGCACCGAAAGGCGATGCACGGCCTCGGCATAGCTCGCTTCCAGGCTCGGAACGCCGGCTTCCGTGCTGCTGGCCTGTCCTTCCGCCTTGGCGACATCGGCCGCGGTCGCCGAGCCGGCCAAGGCCATGGTGCGGGTGAGTTGGGCAGTCTGCCGTTGCGATGCGGCGGAGCGCCGGGCAAGCGCGATGCGGGCCTGGTAGCCGCGCGCCTGGACGTAGTTTGAGGTCACATCGCCAACCAGCGTGAGAAGGGTCGAACGCAGTTCCTCTTCGGAAGCGTCCAGCCCATAGCTCGCCGCCTCGACGGCTCTGCGGTTGGCGCCGAAGAGGTCGAGTTCCCAACTGGAATCGAAGCCAGCCTGATACTGGCTATAGGTTTCGCTGGCTGTGGTGCCGGCGGTGGTAGCCGAGACCCTGTTGCGGGTAGCCGAGGCCGAACCGTCGGCGGAGGGGAGCAACGCGCCGACCGACTGGCGGTAGCTCGCCCGCGCCTCGCGGATCTTAGCCTTGGCGCTTGCCACATCGAGATTGCCGGCGACCGCTTCGTCCACAAGCGCGTTCAGTTCGGGGTCGCGGAGGCGTTGCCACCATTTCGACAGTTGCGCCGGCTTTGCCGGTTTCGCCGTCGTCTGCCCCCAGCTTGCCGGCATCGCCAGCGAAGGCTTCTGGTAGTCCGGACCGACGACGCATCCCGAGAGCAGGGCGGCGGCAAACGCGGGCAAAAAGAGCCCCTTCGCGGCCGCGAGACCGCGTTCAAAATCAAACATTTGAGAGAAACCTTTATTCCGGAGTGGCTGTGGCTTGTGTCCCGCCCGTATCCGGCTTGGCTGCCCTGCCTTTGAAGATGCGGCGCACCGTGACGAACAATAGCGGCACCAAGAACACGCCAATTACCGTCGCCGCGATCATGCCGCCCATGACGCCGATGCCGACCGAGTTCTGCGCGCCGGAGCCCGCGCCGCTGGCAATTGCAAGCGGCGTGACGCCAAGGATGAAGGCAAGCGACGTCATCAAGATCGGTCGCAGGCGTTGCCGCGCCGCTTCCAGCGTCGCTTCGACCAGCCCCATTCCGGCCGACTGCCGCTCGATGGCGAACTCGACGATGAGGATGGCGTTCTTGGCAGCCAGACCGATCGTGGTCAGCAGACCGACCTTGAAATAGACGTCGTTGGTCTGACCGAAGAGAGTGGCCGCCGCCAGCGCGCCGAAGATGCCGATCGGCACCGACAGCATGACGGCGAACGGGATCGACCAGCTTTCATAGAGCGCTGCGAGGCAGAGGAACACGACCAGTGCCGAAATCGCGTAGAGCGACATCGCCTGGTTGCCGGAAAGCCGCTCCTGGTGCGACAGCCCGGTCCATTCATGCGAATATCCGGCGGGCAGTTGCGCGACCAGCCTGTCGATCTCGTCCATGGCCGCGCCGGAGCTTTGACCCGCGGCCGCGGCACCCTGGATCTCGACCGCAGCCGAGCCGTTGTAACGTTCGAGGCGGGGCGAGCCGTAGGTCCAGTGGCTGGAGGCGAAGGCCGAGAACGGCACCATGGCGCCGCCGGAATTGCGGACCTGCCATTTGTCGAGATCCTCCGGCTGCATGCGGAAATCCGGGTCCGACTGCAGATAGACAGGCTTGACCCGTCCGCGATCGATGAAGTCGTTGACGTAGTCGCTGCCCCAGGCGGTCGACAGCGTGTTGTTGATGTCGGCGAGGCTGATACCCAGCGCGCTGGCCTTCTCCTGGTCGATGTCGACCGAGAATTGCGGCTGGTCCTCCTGGCCGTTGGGCCGGGTGTTGGCGAGCAGCGGGCTCTTCGCGGCAAGACCGAGCAGCTGGTTGCGCGTCTGGATCAGCGCCTCATGGCCGGCGCCATTGACGTCCTGCAGGTAGAAATCGAAGCCGTTGGTGTTGCCGAAACCCTGGATTGCGGGCGGGGCGAGCGCGAAGACCTGCGCGTCCCTGATCCTGGAGAAGGCGCCCATGGCGCGGCCGGCCACCGCTCGTGCTGCCAGGGCCGGTGTCTTGCGCTGGTCGAAATCCTTCAGCCGCACGAAGGCGATGCCGACATTCTGTCCGGCGCCGCCAAAGCCGAAGCCGGAAGCGGTGAACACGCCTTCGACCGCATCCTTCTCTTCGTTGAGATAGTGGTCGGTCACCTTGGCGAGCACGCGCTCGGTGCGGTCCTGCGTCGCGCCGACCGGCAGCGAGGCGCTGGTGATCAGGATGCCCTGATCCTCGTCGGGCAGGAACGAGCTCGGCAGGCGGGCGAACATCCAGCCCATGGCGATGACGATCGCCAGGAACACGGCAAGGAATCGCCACGACCGGTTGATGATGCCGTGCGAGCCGTCGCGATAGGCGATCGTGCCGCGGTCGAAGAGGCGGTTGAACCAGCCGAACGGGCCTCTTTGCGTCGCGTGGTCCTTTGGGGCGCGCAGGATGGTGGCGCAGAGCGCCGGCGTCAGAACGAGTGCCACCAGCACCGAGAGCACCATGGCCGAGACGATGGTGACCGAGAATTGCCGGTAGATGATGCCGGTGGAGCCGCCGAAGAAGGCCATCGGCACGAACACGGCCGACAGCACGGTGGCGATGCCGATCAGCGCGCCGGTGATCTCGTTCATCGATTTGCGCGTCGCTTCTTTCGGCGGCAGGCCCTCCTCATGCATGACGCGCTCGACATTCTCGACCACGACGATGGCGTCGTCGACGAGCAGGCCGATGGCTAGAACCATGGCGAACATGGTGAGCGTGTTGATGGAATAGCCGAAGAAGGAGAGCACGCCGAATGTGCCGAGCAGCACCACCGGCACGGCGATCGTCGGGATGATGGTGGCGCGCAGGTTCTGCAGGAAAAGCAGCATCACCAGGAACACCAGCACGATCGCTTCGGCGAGCGTCTTCACCACTTCTTCGATAGACAGGCGAACGAAGGGCGAGGTGTCGTACGGGTAGACGACCTCGACGCCCTGCGGGAAGGTCGAGCTCAGGCGGTTGATGGTCGCGCGCACCGCCTCGGCGGTGCTGATGGCGTTGGCGCCGGTCGCCAGGTTGACGGCGACACCCGCGGCCGGCTTGCCGTTGTAATGGGCTTGCGTGGTGTAGCTTTCGGCGCCGATCTCGACCTTGGCGACATCGTTGAGGCGCACCAGCGAGCCGTCGGTGTTGCTCTTGAGGATGATGTTGCGGAACTGCTCGGCGGTTTGCAGCCGGCTCTTGGCTGTCACCGTGGCGTTGAGTTGCTGGCCCTTGCGCGCCGGCAGTCCGCCGAGCTGGCCGGCCGAAACCTGCGTGTTCTGCGCCTGGATCGCGGCGGCGACATCGCTCGGCATCAGCGCGTATTGCGCCAGTTTGTCGGGATCGAGCCAGATGCGCATCGCATAGCCGGAGCCGAAGAGCTGCGTGGAACCCACGCCTTCGACGCGCTTCAGCGTGTCGTTGACGGTTGCGTCGACATAGTCGGCGAGATCGGTCGAGTTCATCTTGCCGTCGGCGGAGACGAAGCCGATGACCATCAGGAAGCCGGTCGAGGATTTGGAGACGGTAATGCCGTTGCTCTGGACGACCTGCGGCAGTTGCGACTGAACCAACTGCAGCTTGTTCTGCGTCTGCACCTGGGCGGTGTCGGGATTGGCGGCGCTGGTGAAGGTCAGCGTGATCGAGGCTTGGCCGGTCGAGGTCGAGGTCGCGGTCATGTAATCGAGATTGTCGATGCCGGTCATGCCCTGCTCGATGACCTTGGTCACCGAGTTCTCGACGGTCTGGGCATCGGCGCCAGGATAGTTGGCGCTGATGTTGACGGTGGTGGGAGCGATCTGCGGATATTGCGAGATCGGCAGCGTTTGCAGCGCCAGCAGCCCGCCCAGCATGATCACGATGGCGATCACCCAGGCGAAGATCGGCCGGTTGATGAAGAATGCCGACATCGCTCAGTTCCCAGTTGCGCCAGAGGCGGGCTGCTTTGCGGAGCCGGCGGCATTGCCGCCGGCTGGCGCTGCCGAGGCGGAGCTCTGCTCGCGGTCCTTGATCTCGCCGGTCGTTTCGTCGATCGTCACTTCGACCGGCGTCGCGTCGCCTCCGGCACGCACCAGCTGCAGACCCTCGACGATGACGCGGTCGCCGTCGCCGACGCCGGAATCCACCAGCCAATTGTTGCCGACGCTGTTGCGCACGCTCAGCGTTCGCTGCTCGACCTTGCCCTGGGCATTGACCACCATGGCCGTCGCCTGGCCCTTGGGGTCGCGGGTGACGCCGCGCTGCGGCACCAGGAAGCTGTTTTGCGCGACGCCTTCCTCGACGATGGCGCGCACATACATGCCGGGCAGGAGCAGCCGGTCGGGGTTGGGGAACTGGGCTCTGAGCGCGAAGGTGCCGGTCGACTGGTCGACATTGGCGCCGGCAAATTCCAGCTTGCCGTTCTGCGCGTAGATGGTGCCGTTGTCGAGCTTCAGCTTGACGCTGACATTGGCCCCGCTGAACTTCAGCCGGCCTTCGTTGATCGCCTGGCGCAGATTGAGCAGGTTGGTGCTGGACTGCGTGACGTCAACATTGATCGGGTCGAGCGAGCGAATGGTGGTCAGCACCGTTTCCTGGTTGGCCGTGACCAGCGCGCCCGGCGTCAATGTCGATTTGTCGATACGGCCGGCGATCGGCGCGGTGATCGAGGTGCGGTTGAGGCTGATCTTCGCTGTCTCGACGCTGGCCTTGGCCGACGCGACATCGGCCTGGGCCTGCGCCAGCGTCGCGGCGGCATCGTCGTAATCCTGCTTGGAGACCACATTCTGCTTCAGCAGCCCGGAATAGCGGTCGAACTTCGCCTGCGCGGTGGGCACCGCGGCTTCCGCCTTCTGCTGCGCGGCGACGGCGCTGTCATATGCGGCCTGATAGCTCGCCGGATCGATCAGGTAGAGCGGCTGTCCCGCCACCACCTCGGCGCCCTCCTGGAACAGGCGCTGCTGGATGATGCCGTCGACCTGCGGGCGCACCTCGGCGATAAGGGAGGCCGCGGTGCGGCCCGGCAGCTCGGCGGTGATCGCAACCGATTGCGGATGCAGCGTGACGACGCCGACCTCGGGCCGCCCGACGCCGCCCATTCCGGCCGGAACCTGGCTCTTTTCCTGCGAGCAGGCCGCTAGCAGCAGGGCAGCGCACGACAACGCGAAGACCGCCTTACGGCGCGTCGGCAAGGAAGGCTGGCTGGACGGAATGCGCATGGCCCGGATCATCTTTCGCTGGAGTTGCTGTGGCAGCCGGATGGCTGATGCAGGCGCACTGCGGAGCCATCTGGCGCCGGGCACCTGCACGAAAAGCGTGCGGCGACGGAGTGCCGCGCCTGGGTGTTTAGCGATGTGCCGAAGCGGTTCATGTCGCGCTCCTTTTCCGCTTCCGGGATCGTTCAACGAAAGAGGTCAAACGAGCGGCCGCGATGCCCACCGGCGTCAGTATGCCGATCCTCGAGAATAAACCAAGTGCCCCTGCCGACCGCAGGTGCGCGCCTTCCGAACCGTCGACCAGATAGATGGTTTCCATGAAGAAGCCGGGTCATGCGATTTTCCGTGCATGTTTTTCAGAGTTTGGCGGCGAGATGGGAAGCGAGAGGCGATATCCGTCGAAGCTAAGCCGGATCGCGCCCCTGAGCGTGCGCGGCACGAGGGCCGATTGCGGATCTCGGCGCCAGGCTGTGAAGCTCGGAGCTGCGGATGCGATCAGGCGCAGCATCATCAGAGCTTCCCACATGGTGCTCTCCAGTCGCCTCGCGAAGCCGTCCGCCACGCTGCGTTGATCGGAACCCGGCCGGCCCTTGAACGGGTGGGTCAGGGGGGCCGGCCGGCGCGGCCGGTCAGAGTTGCTCGCCACTCCGGGGTAGGGGTGGAGGGAGCTGCCCGCCGTGATCAGGCAGACCTCCGGGGCCGGCTGCGTCCGGCGGACCACCCCATGGACCGGGGGGCGGGCCGTGCGGCCGATCCGCCGAAGCGAGTATCTCGAGCTGCTCGGGCGTCAGCTTGGCCCGCAGCACGGTGATGGCGTCCTTGAGCTTGGCGGCCGAGGCAGCGCGCCTGGTCACCTCGTCGGCCAGCTTTTCCTGGAAGGCGAAGGGGTCGCGCTTGGCCTGATCCGGCTTGCCGCCGGCGGCATCGTCCGGACCGCGGCCGGCCTGGCCGAAATCCGGCCGCGGCGGCGGCGCCAGCACAGCCTGCAGCGCGCTGGTGTAGTCGCGCCACGCGTCGAGCTGCTCCGAGCGGATGCCGATCCGGGTTTCGAGCGCGGCGAGCCGGGCGGCAAGGAATTCCGGCGGCGGACCCATGCGGCGCGGACCGAAGTCCTCGGGGCCGTGCCGCATCGTCCAACGCTGGCCGTGCCACGGCATCGGGCCGGGGCCGGAGTCGGCACCCGCGCCGTCCTGCCGCCCGATTGCCGGCGGTTCGTCCCCGGGGGCTGCGCCGGGCTCTGGCTGCGCGGCGAGCACGGGGTGGATAGCCGCGACCGAGAAGAGGCCAAGCGCCAGAAGTCTGCTTCGCATGACATGATCCTTTCCTGCATGCTTCGGATGCCGGGAGGATAGGAAGCCTCTTTTGCCGCATTGCTTCGGCGCATTGCCGAAGGTTTCCGGAAAAAGGAGATTTGTTTCCGAATGTTTCCAGCGGCTTCGCGGAAACGTTCCGTTGCAATTTTTCCATGCCGCCTGGCGGCGTCGCTCCCTATAATCGCCAACAAACAGGCAAGCGGGCTAAGAATGCAGGCACAATCCCACATCCTTGTCGTCGACGACGACCGCGAGATCAGGACGCTGCTCGGGCGCTATCTCGACGGGCAGGGTTTTCGCGTGTCGGTGGCGGCCGACCGGCGCGAATGCGAGCAGAAGCTCGGCTCGGGCCAGTTCGACCTCATCGTGCTCGACGTCATGCTGCCGGACGGCTCCGGCCTCGACATCTGCCGGAGCCTGCGGGACCGCAAGCCGCACATCCCCGTCATCCTGCTGACGGCGCTGAAGGAGGATGTCGACCGCATCATCGGGCTGGAGCTCGGCGCCGACGACTATCTCGGCAAGCCGTTCAATCCGCGCGAGCTTTCGGCCCGTATCCGGGCGGTGCTCAGGCGTTCGGCGCCGGACGAAGCCGCGCCGCCCAAGGTTCGCGTCTATCACTTCGCCGGTTACCGGCTGGAGCCCGACACGCGTAAGGTGACGAATGCCGACGGCGCGCCGATCGACCTTACCGGCGCCGAGTTCGATCTGCTGCAGGTCTTTCTCGATCGGCCGGGGCGGCTTTTGTCGCGCGACCAGTTGCTTGACCTGACTCAAGGGCGCGAGCGCGACCCGCTGGAGCGCTCCGTCGACGTGCTGGTGAGCCGGCTGCGCAAGAAGTTTGCCGAAGCGGGCGAGGCGTCGCTGTTCAAGACGGTGCGCAATGGCGGCTATCAGCTGACCGCGCGCGTCGAGACGACGGAGACCGGGGCATGACCTCGCTGCGCCGGCGGCTGATTGTCCTTCTGGTCGTGTCGATCCTCGGCGTCGTCGGGCTCGCCACCTTCGTCGCGGTCAAGGTGCTCGGCGGGCCGTCGCCGGAACTGGTCATGGGGCCGCTCGCCCGCCAGATCCAGTACATGGTGCAACTGGTTCCCGGCCATGCGCCGAATTCTAGCGATGCACCCGTCATCGTGAAGGATCGCCCGGCTGACGGCTTCGAGGACCGCAAGCACACAAAGGTGCTCAACGAGATCCTGCGCCACAACGGGCTGAATGTTTCAGCCGTGGTCAGCCGCAATGCCGGCAGGCCGGGAATGGTTGCTTCCGTGGAGCTGCCCGATCATCGCTGGATGGTCGTCGACGTGCCTGATTTCGGCCCGCCGCGCGACGTCTGGTACGGGCTGGCGGGCTGGATGGTGCTGATCGTGCTCGGCGCGACCCCGGTGTCGATCTACTTCACCGGCGTGCTGGTTCGGCCGCTAGAAATGCTCGAAGCCGCCGTCAGCAAGATCGGATCGGACGGGGTGCTGGCGACCTTGCCGGAAAAGGGCTCAGCCGAGGTGAGGGCGACCGCCCATGCGCTCAACGAGCTCTCGGCAAGGCTGAGGGCGGCGATGGAAAGCCGCATGCGGCTGGTGGCCGCCGCCGGCCACGATCTCAGGACGCCGATGACCAGGATGCGGCTCCGTGCCGAGTTCCTCGAGGAGGATCGCGAGAAATGGCTGAGCGATCTCGACGAGCTCGATCGTATCGCCGACAGCGCCATCCGCCTGGTGCGCGAGGAGGTCAACCAGGACGCGGTCGAGCCGGTGGAGCTGGACAGGCTGGTCCGCGATATCGAGGTCGAGATGGTCTTGCTCGGCTATGCGGTGACGATCGACCATCTCGATCATCTTTCGGTCAAGGCCGGCGCGCTTGGCTTGCGCCGGGCGCTGCGCAACCTGATCGTCAACGCCGCCACGCATGGCAAGAGCTGCGCCGTCGCGCTTGCGGGGCGGGGCAGCCAGGCGGTCCTCACCATCGCCGACCGCGGCCCCGGCATCCCGCCGGATCTCTTGAACAAGGCCTTCGAGCCGTTCTTCCGGGTCGATCCGGCGCGCACGCAATTCATTCCGGGCGCGGGGCTGGGGCTGGCGATCGCGAAGGAGATCATCGAACGCTATGGCGGGACGATCACGCTGGAGAACCGGACAGCGGGAGGGTTGCTGCAGACGGTGGTGTTCGCAACGGCCTGACGTCGGGCAATTCAGGCTTTTGGCGAGGCGGTTCACCTGCTTTTCAAGTCTTTGCTCGCTGCATCGTGACCGCGCAGCCGTTGCGGAGCGGCGTCGCCAAGTGCGAATTTACGATGCTTTGCGAGGATGCACCATGCCCATAGGCAAGATTGCGTTTTGCGTGGCAGCGATAATCGCTGCCGCCACAAATTTCGCCAATGCTCGGCCCGACACACGCAAGATGACCTGCGCGCAGACCCAGGCGCTGATCCAGAGCCGGCACGCGGTGGTGCTGACCACGGGGGCGAACACGTATGAACGCTATGTCCGCCAATTCGGCAATGAGTGCGATGCTCCCTACGTGCCGATGGTCGACTATGTCCCGACCAGTGATGGTCGCTGCATGGTCTATCGTTGCGAAGAGCCGGCGCCGATGGTTCCGGATTGATCGGAGGCCGCCGTTTCTCTCTGCTGGGTGGCCGCTGCCTTTGCTAATCGTCAACGCGCTGGCTTGAGCAACGGCATGCCGTTCGCCACAGCGCGCCGCCTCTCACTTGACCTTCTTGATCTCCGGGCCGGTCGGCTGGTCGGTCGCCGGGGCCGGCGTGCAATCCTGTCCTTTGCACTCCAGGGCAGGATCGTCCTTCGGCGGCAGGCAATTCTGCCCTTGGCAGTGAACGGGCGGCTGCGCCGCTTCGCCGTTCGGCTGGGCAGGCTGATCCTCGGCGAAGCCGGGCCGCAGCCCGGCCAGGCCGGTCATTGCTGCGCACAAGAGAACTGTCCGAAGCAGGTTCATCCGCGCCTCCTTGGCGAGGGGAACTCTACACCGTCTGATCGTTGCCACCATGCGTCACCCAATAACGCCGTTAATGACGCGTTTCGGCTCGGGGACGACGGGGGGGCCGGACTAGCCACTGTTCAAGGGAGACAAGTCTGGTACGCCCAAGGGGAATCGAACCCCTGTTACCGCCGTGAAAGGGCGGTGTCCTAACCGCTAGACGATGGGCGCGCTCAGACGAAGCGGCTTATAATTGCGTTGTTGGCAACCGGCAACCCATCCGCAGCCAGATGCGACAACTTTTTTCACGGCGCGGTGAAACACGTGACTTCCGGCGCGAAACCGTGTTGCGGATGCGGCCGAAGGGCAGACGGGTTCAGCCGTCCTCGCCACCGCCGCTGCGGCGACGGCAGCGCCAGTTCCAGTCGCGCTCGGGGCCGACGTCGACATGGACGGATTCGGTGTGGCAGTAGGTGCCGACGCCGCCGCGGCCCGGCATCGTGCGGACATAGTTGGCCAGCTCCCACTTCGACACGCCGGGCACCTGGATATCGGCGGCGGCGCAGTACATGTGCAGCGAGTTCTTGGCGCCGTTGGCGCGGCGGTTGCGCGAGGGATCGCGGTAGCCGGAGGTGACGATCATCTTGCGGCCGAAATGGCCCTCGATCGTCTTCAGCACCCGCACCAGCGATGGTTTCAGGCAGGCGACGTCGACGCTTTCGTTTTGCCTCAAAAGGCCGTTGGGCGCGAGCCTGGCCATACCGGCGGCCGAGGCCACCTGGTAGGAGCCGCCGCCCTCGTCCTCGTTGAGGTCGACGTCGCTCTCGTCGTCGATGCCGGACTTGCGCTTGATCTCGAACAGCGCGGTCTGGCGTACGCCGGGAAGGGCATCGGCGCCGGTGATGTGATAGCTCGGGTCGTCGAGCGAGGCGAGTTGCACCGGTTTCGCGGCCGGCGTCGCCGAGGCCAGCTCGACTATGGGCTTGGCAGGGGCTGGCGGCTTGGCGGGAGCCGGCGCGGCGGTCGCGGTCTTGGCCTGCGCCGCTATCTGGTCGCCGGAACGCGCATTGTTGATCAGGGGGGCGGGTGCTGCCGAGGCCGGCGTGGTGCTGAACAGCGAGGCGAACAGGCTCTTCTTCGGGGCGGCGATCTGCGGCTGCGCCGGCTCGCTCGCGGTTACATAGACGCCGTTGCTCATGGCCTGCGTGGTTGCCTGCGCCTTCGAGGCAATGGCGGCGGCATCGCCGGCGGCGACCTGCTGGGCGACGGTTTGCGTCTGTTCCGCCGTCTGCGCCTGCTGAACCAGCGGTTGCGGCGTGCTGCCGGCAATCGCATTGGCGCCCGCCGGCACGGCTACGGCCGGGAAGGCTGCTTGCGGCCGTGTCTCCGGCACATAGGCGACCTTCTCGGGCAAGGGCGTATCGCCCTCGCTCATCACGGTCGATCCGGCTTCGGGGGCTGCCGATGCCTGCAGCGACGAATCGGCCGCGGTCGCGGTCTTGGCGCCGGATGTCGCGCTCAATTCGGTGGCGGTTGAATTATAGGCAGGCGAAACGACCGACATCGTCGGGTCGCCGGTCGAGGTGCAGGAGGCCAGAAGCACGGAGAAAAGCGCTGCCGCGATGCTGCGGCTTTCCCCTCGTGCGAGACGCCAACCTGCTGATTTCAAAATAAATTCCCCCTCAGTATCCGGTCGGTTCGCCATCGCCGCGCCACTCCAGCACCGCGCCGCGATAACCCTCCTGTTCCCAACCGGAAACGGGATATGTGTCGAATCTGCAAGCCTCGGAATTATTCTGCGTCGGAAGGTGATTTGAGGCCGCCGAACGATTGACGCCACCATTTCGCCCTGTTTTGGCGGCCCGTCAACTCACCAGACATTACAGTCCGTTACACACGCACCTTGACATAGGTGCCCGGCGCATCTCCCAAGATTTTCATATGCTTGCCGGGTTTGCGGGCAGGCACGCGGATGTTGTCCTGGTTCTCGATCCAGTGCTGCCAATGCGTCCACCAGGAGCCTTGATGCTCGTGCGCGGCCGCAAGCCACGCGTTGAAGTCGCCCACCGGCTTGCCGCCGGTCCAGTACTGGTACTTCTTGGCGGCAGGCGGGTTGACGACGCCGGCGATATGGCCGGAACCCGCCATCACATATTCGACGTCACCGCCGAAAAACCGCGATCCCAGGAACACCGAAAGCGCCGGCGCAATGTGGTCCTCTTTCGTGGCGAGGTTGTAGACGGGGATCGTGACGTCGGCCAGTGACACCGTGCGGCCGGCAAGCTCCATCGCGCCGCGCGAGAGATTGTTCTCGAGATAGCAGTTGCGCAGGTAGAAGGAATGGTTGGCGGCCGCCATGCGCGTGGAATCGGAATTCCAGTAGAGCAGGTCGAAGGGCAGGGGTTCCTTGCCGCGCATGTAGTTGTTGATGACATAGGGCCAGATCAGGTCGCCCGAGCGCAGCATGTTGAAGGCGGTCGCCATCTTGGTGCCTTCGAGATAGCCCTTCTCGCTCATCGAGCGCTCCACGGCGGCGACCTGGTCCTCGTCGACGAAGACCTTGAGGTCGCCGGCATAGGTGAAGTCGACCTGGGTGGTGAAGAAGGTGGCCGATCTGATGCGATGGTCGCCTTCCTGTGCCAGCAGCGCCAGCGCCGCAGCCAGGAGTGTGCCGCCGACGCAATAGCCGATCGCGTTGACCTCCTTTTCGCCGGTCGCCTTCTCCACCATGTCGAGGCCGTATTGCAGGCCTTCGCGGATATAGGCCTCCCAGCCCTTGGCGCCGTGGCGCTCGTCCGGATTGATCCAGGAGATGACGAAGACCGTGTGGCCCTGCTCGACTGCCCAGCGGATGAAGGATTTCTGCGGGTTGAGGTCGAGGATGTAGAATTTGTTGATCCATGGCGGGCAGATCAGCAACGGCCGCTTCAGCACGGTTTCCGTCACCGGGTCATACTGGATGATCTCGGCGACATCGCTGCGGCCGATGACCTTGCCGGGCGTTGTGGCTATGTTCTTGCCGATTTCGAAGGGCGTGTAGTCGGCCTGGCGCAGCTTCAGATCGCCACGGCCGGCGGCGATGTCCTCGGCCAGCATCTTCATTCCGCGCACCAGGTTCTCGCCGTTCGAGGCGACCGTTTCGCGGAACAGCTCCGGATTGGTCAGGATGAAGTTCGACGGCGCGATCGCGTTCGACACCTGCTTGACGTAGAAGCTCGCCTTGTGGCGGGTGTGCTCGTCCAGGCCCTCGGCATGCTCGACGAGCTCGCTCGCCCAGCGCGAGGTGACGAGATAGGCCTGCTTCAGGAAGTCGAAGAAGGCGTTGCGGCCCCATTCCGGATCCTGGAAGCGCTTGTCGCCGCGCTCGGGCTGAACCGCGTCCTGCGGCGCCTCGGCGTTGGGGTTGACCTTCTGGATGGCGTTCGCCCAGACCGTCATATAGCCGGCGAAGAGCCGCGTCTGCGCTTCGAGCGCGCGTTGCGGGTCGCCAAGCCAGTACTCTGAGAGCTTGGAGAACGTCTTGACCATGTCGACGACGGGTTCGGCGACATGATCGCGCACCTCACCCTTTTCGCGCGGTTCGGTCCAGGCGGATGCCGCCTTGCCGGCCTGCTCGATCATGCGGGCCATGTTCAGGGCAAAACGCTCGGGATCCTTCACCAGATATTGCTCGATGGCCGAAGGTCCGCCATTTTCCGCTTTGTCCGAATCGGGAGCTTTGGACATGGTTCGCGGGGTTCCTCCCGGGGCGTTTTCTTGACATATTACCATGGGACATCTGACCGGGTCCAATTCGCTGTAACCCGGCTGCCAGGAAAACAATATGACGATTAATGTTGGCGGGACTTTTTTTCTCGGGCCGGGTTCGATTTGCCGAATGGCCGCCCTGGCAGGGCTGGTTGGCGTGCTGTTGCCCGCCGGCGGCTGCACGAGCACCAGCCCGAACAACGCCGCGGCGCCGACGGCCCTGACCGAAGGCCCGAGAGACACCGGGTCCTATCCCAACCTCAATGTTCCGCCGCAGGTGGCGGCCAAGCAGTTCACCAAGGAGGAGACCGCGGCGAACCTCGCCCAGCTGAAGGCCGAGCAGCAGGCGCAGCTCGCCAAGGGCGGCAGCGTCGAGGCGCCGACGAATTCCGCGGCGCTGAAGACGCTTGCCAAGACGCATGGCGACGACACGCTGAAGCAGATCGAGGGCAAATGCGACCCGACCCTCGACCCTAACTGCAATTAGGTTTATATCGCGCGCCGAAAGCGCCCCCATCGATCGTCTGGAACTGAAATGGAAGAATTTCACAAGGTTCGCCGGCTTCCGCCTTACGTGTTCGAACAGGTCAACCGGCTGAAGGCCAGCGCCCGTTCGCGCGGTGCCGACATCATCGACCTTGGAATGGGCAATCCGGACCTGCCGACGCCGAAAGCCATTGTCGACAAATTGTGCGAAGTGGTGCGCGATCCGCGCACGCATCGCTATTCGTCCTCGCGCGGCATTCCGGGCCTGAGGCGGGCGCAAGCCAATTACTATGCCCGCCGCTTCGGCGTGAAGCTCAACCCCGACACGCAAGTTGTGGCCACGCTCGGCTCCAAGGAGGGCTTCGCCAACATGGCGCAGGCGATCACCGCGCCCGGCGACGTCATCCTTTGCCCGAACCCGACCTATCCGATCCACGCCTTCGGCTTCATCATGTCGGGCGGCGTCATCCGCTCGCTGCAGGTCGAGCCCGATGACGGCTTCATTCCGGCGGTCGAGCGCGGCATCCGACACTCGATCCCGAAGCCGCTGGCGCTGATCCTCAATTATCCGTCTAACCCGACGGCGCTGGTCGCCTCGCTCGATTTCTACAAGGACGTGGTCGCCTTCGCGAAGAAGAACGACATCATCATCCTGTCGGATCTTGCCTATTCGGAGATCTATTTCGACGGCAACCCGCCGCCCTCGGTGCTGCAGGTTCCAGGCGCGATCGACGTCTGCGTCGAGTTCACCTCGATGTCGAAGACCTTTTCGATGCCCGGCTGGCGCATGGGCTTCGCGGTCGGCAACGAGCGGCTGATTTCGGCGCTGACGCGGGTGAAGTCCTATCTCGATTACGGCGCCTTCACGCCGATCCAGGTGGCGGCGGCGCATGCGCTGAACGGCGACGGCGCCGACATCGAGGAGGTGCGCGAGGTCTACCACAAGCGGCGCGACGTGATGGTCGATTCCTTCAGCCGCGCCGGCTGGACCATTCCCGCGCCCGCCGCCTCGATGTTCGCCTGGGCGCCCATCCCCGAGCAGTTCCGCCAGCTCGGCTCGTTGGAATTCTCCAAGCTGCTCATCGAGCATGCGGATGTCGCGGTGGCGCCGGGCATCGGCTTCGGCGAGCATGGCGACGACTATGTGCGCGTTGCCCTGGTCGAGAACGAGCACCGCATCCGCCAGGCGGCGCGCAACATCAAGAAATTCCTCGCGACCACCGCCAAGCAGCCCAACAATGTGGTGCCGCTCGCCGCCCGTCGCTGAATTAGCCGGACATTTGTTGAATTTGAGGGGCGTCGCCGGACATGGCTGAAGCGTTGCGTGTTGGAATTGCCGGCCTTGGCACGGTCGGCGCCTCGGTGGCGCGCGTGCTGCGCGACAAGGCGGGCGAGCTCACCCGCCAGTGCGGCCGCGACATCGTCGTGACGGCCGTTTCTGCGCGCGACCCGAAGCGCGACCGCGGCGTCGATCTCAGCGCCGCGAAGTGGTTCGACGATCCGGTCAAGCTCGCCGAAAAGGCGGACATCGATGTCTTCGTCGAGTTGATCGGCGGCGACGAGGGACCGGCGCGGCTCTCGGTGAAGGCTGCGCTCGAGGCCGGGCGCCACGTCGTCACCGCCAACAAGGCGCTGCTTGCCAAGCATGGCGTGGCGCTTGCCGAGATCGCCGAGAAGAAGGGCGTGCTGCTCAACTACGAGGCGGCGGTGGCCGGCGGCATCCCGGTTATCAAGACTATGCGCGAGGCGATGGCCGGCAACGCCGTGACGCGTGTCTTCGGCATCCTCAACGGCACCTGCAACTACATCCTGACCCGGATGGAGGCCGAGGGCATTTCCTTCGACGCGTGCCTGAAGGACGCGCAGCGGCTGGGCTATGCCGAGGCAGATCCGACTTTCGACATCGAAGGTCACGACACGGCGCATAAATTGTCGATCCTGACCAGCCTTGCGTTTGGGACGAAGATCGCCGCCAACGACATCTATATGGAAGGCATCTCCAACATCACCCAGGCCGATATCCGCGCCGCGGCCGATCTTGGGTACCGTATCAAGCTGCTCGGCGTTGCCCAGCGCACCGACAGCGGCATCGAGCAGCGCGTGCACCCGACCATGGTGCCGACGGCTTCGGTCATCGCGCAGGTGCATGGCGTGACCAACGCGGTGGCGATCGAGACCGATATCCTGGGCGAGCTCCTGCTTTCCGGTCCCGGCGCCGGTGGCAACGCCACGGCGTCGGCGGTGATCGGCGACATCGCCGATATCGCCAAAAGCCGACCCGGCTTCCAGCACGCTCCGGTGTTCGGCTGGCCGGCGAAGGAGCTGAAACCCTATAAGAAGGCGCGGATGCGCAGCCATGCCGGCGGCTATTTCATCCGGCTGACCGTGCATGACCGCACCGGCGTCTTCGCGGCCATCGCCAAGCGTATGGCCGACAACGACATCTCGCTGGAATCGATCGTCCAGCAGGCGGCCAGCGCGGAAGCCCAAGCGCAGAAGACGGTGATCCTCGTCACGCACGAGACCACGGAAGCCGCGGTGCGGAAAGCCGTCGAAGGCATCACCAAGGATGGCCATCTGACTGACAAGCCGCAGGTGATCCGCATCGAGCGGGCGGAATAAGCTAGGTTCGATTTCGTCTTCAATCGATTGATTTTGCTGTCATTTCGAAAAATGACGGGCCAAGTCTTGCCGTTGTCATGGAGCTTTGCCAGAAGAAGCCCGCCTCTGGCGGGAGGCGGAGCAATTCCGGCGCTCAACCGTTCTGGGATTGCTCGACGCAAACAGACAACGAGGAATGCCCATCCATGAACATCGCCCAGAACATCGCCGCTGGTCTCGACCGGATTCTTACGATGGAAGTCGTGCGCGTGACCGAGCGGGCCGCCGTTGCGGCCGCCAGGCTGCGCGGACGCGGCGACGAGAAGGCCGCCGATCAGGTGGCGGTCGATGCCATGCGCCAGGAACTCAATCGCCTCGCCATCAAGGGCACGGTGGTGATCGGCGAGGGCGAGCGCGACGAGGCGCCGATGCTCTATATCGGCGAGGAGGTCGGCACCGGCAAAGGCCCGGCCGTCGACATCGCGCTCGATCCGCTCGAGGGCACGACGATCTGCGCCAAGAACCTGCCCAACGCGCTTGCCGTCATCGCGATTGCGGAAAAGGGCAGCCTGCTCTTCGCGCCCGACGTCTACATGGACAAGATCGCCATCGGCCCCGGCTATGCTGAGGGCTTGATCGATATCGACGCCTCGCCGGCGGAGAACCTCGCCAATCTGGCCAAGGCCAAGGGCGTGGCGGTTTCCGACATCACCGCATGCATCCTCGATCGGCCGCGTCACGCCAAGCTGATCGACGCCGTGCGCGCCACGGGCGCCGCGATCCGGCTGATCGGCGACGGCGATGTCGCGGGCGTCATCCACACCACCGATCCGGACGAGACCGGCATCGATATCTATCTCGGCACCGGCGGCGCTCCCGAGGGCGTGCTGGCGGCGGCTGCGCTGCGCTGCACCGGGGGGCAGATGCAGGGCCGGCTGATCCTCGACACGCCGGAAAAGCTGGCGCGCGCCGAGAAGATGGGCATTTCCGATCCGAAGCGGGTCTACCGCGCGCAGGACATGGCGCGCGGCGACGTGCTGTTCGCGGCGACCGGCGTCACCGACGGCAATCTGCTCGACGGCGTCAAGTTCGGCCGCACCTTCATCACTACCCACACCATCGTGCTGCGCTCGTCCTCGCGAACGGTGCGCGAGATCAAGGCGCGCCACCAGGACTTGGACAAGTTCTGATCTTCCTGCTTGAGCGTCACCGCGGCAATCCTGGGAAAACCTTCCACACTTTTCCCCGGATTGCTTGCCCGCGCCGAATTGCCCTCGGCGTCGCATGTTGATATCTGCGCAGCAATGATGTGCAGACGGCGCGTCGCATGACGGGCGAGAAACGGTTCTTCCTCGATGTCAGGCAGTCGGCGACGGGTGTTTCCTGGGAACACCGGCTGACCGAGCGACAGGACATGGCCGCCTTGGCCATCGCGCAGGGCCACGGCGTGCCGGACATTGTGGCGCGGGTACTCGCCGGGCGCGGCGTCAGCGTCGAACAGACCGGGCGCTTTCTCGATCCGACCATCCGCGAGCTTCTGCCGAATCCCGCATCGTTGACCGACATGGAGAAAGCGGCGGCGCGGCTGGCGGACGCGATCGTCGCGCGTGAGAAGGTGGCGATCTTCGGCGACTATGACGTCGACGGCGCCGCCTCATCGGCGCTCCTGAAACGCTTCCTCACGCATTTTTCCGTGCCGTCCGAAATCTATATCCCGGACCGCATCTTCGAAGGCTATGGGCCCAATCCGGAGGCGATGCGGGAGCTGATCTCGCGCGGCGCAAAGCTGATCGTCACCGTCGATTGCGGCACCAACAGCGCGGCCTCGATCGAGGCCGCGAGGGAAGCGGGCGCCGACGTCGTGGTGCTCGACCATCACCAGGTCGGCGGCCCGCTGCCGCCGGCGGCGGCCGTGGTCAATCCCAATCGCGAGGACGACCTGTCGGGGCAGGGACATCTTTGCGCCGCCGGCGTCGTTTTCCTGTGTCTTGTCCAGACGGCCAAGGTGCTGCGCGAAAGGCTGCCGAACGCCGCGCCGGTCGACCTGCTTTCGCTGCTCGACCTCGTCGCCCTGGCGACGGTCTGCGACGTGGTCCCGCTCACGGGCGTCAACCGCGCCTTCGTCGTCAAGGGACTGCAGGTGTTGCGCCAGCAGAAGAATGAGGGGCTGGCGGCGCTGGCGCGGGTCTCGCGCATCGGCGAGCCGATCAACACCTTCCATCTCTCCTTCCTGATCGGGCCGCGCATCAATGCCGGCGGCCGCATCGGCGATGCCGCGCTCGGCAGCCGGCTCTTGGCCACCGACGATCCCGTCGAGGCGGCAAGCATCGCTGAGACGCTCGACCGGCTGAATCAGGAACGGCAGCAGATGGAGCAGGAGATGCTGGCGCAGGCGCGCGCCGAGGCCGATGCGGAGCTTGCCGGCGGCAACGGTCCCGCCGTCATCGTCACGGCCAGCAACAGCTGGCATCCGGGCATCGTCGGGCTGATCGCCTCGCGGCTCAAGGATTACGCGCGCCGGCCGGCCTTCGCCATCGCCTTCAATTCGACCGGCATCGGCACGGGCTCCGGCCGTTCGGTGACCGGCTTCGATCTCGGCCGGCTGGTGCGCGAGGCAGCCGCCGCCGGGCTGATCGTCAAGGGCGGCGGCCACGCGATGGCCGCCGGCATCACCGTCGAGCGCGCCAGGCTCGGCGAGCTGCGCGCCTTCTTCGAGGAGCGGGCCGCAGCGGACGTGTTCCGGCTGCAGAACGAGGAAAGCCTGGCGATCGATGGCGCCCTGGCCGCCGAGGGCGCCACGATCGCGCTGCTCGACGCGCTCGAGAAAGCCGGCCCGTTCGGCGCCGGGCATATCGCGCCGGTGTTCGTGCTGCCGCGGCATCGGCTGGCCGACGCGCGCGCGATCGGCACCAACCACATCCGGGTGGACCTGCAGTCGCAAAGCGGCGGCAACATCCAAGCCATAGCGTTCCGCGCCGTCGATACCGCTCTCGGCGAATTCTTGTTCAAGAACCGGGGCAGAACCGTGCACGTCGCAGGTTCGCTGTCGGGCAATTACTGGAACGGCAACCGCACAGTGCAGTTTCGCATCAGCGATGCGGCCCTGGCTTGAGGTGTGCTGATATTCAGGTGATGCCGGCCTGCAAATGGCGGCTTCCTGCGCTTCCGGTGCTCACGTACTTTAAGTACGCTCCGCTCCGGTTCTCGGAAGCCACCATTTTCGACTCGGCCTGACCTGAATCTCAACACACCTTAAAGCGGTGCCGTAACGGGGTCACACCAGAACGGATTGCAGCCGGGTCAGCTCGCTGATCTGCGCCTTCGTCGCCTGGTAGCCGAGGGTGATCGCCTCGTCGGCGCGGTGGAATTCCGTCAGGCCGATATGGCTGAGTTTCGGCTGCAGCGACATATCCGGAGGATCGCCGGCCAGCCTGGCGCGCGAGATCCGGTCCTGGATGATGTTGAAGGCCTCGACCATGACGCCGGTGATGCCGAGACGTGTCTGATGCGACTGGGAATTGATCTGGCCGGGGCGAGGCGCGTCGTTCTCGACGAGCAACTCGCCGGCGCTGTGCTTGATGACGGCCGCACGCCCGAACAGATCGTAGTGGAGGTTCACCGCCACGACCAGCGGCTGCTCGTAGGCGCGGCAGACCGAGACCGGCACCGGATTGACCAGCGCGCCGTCGACCAGCACGCGGCCGTTGCAGGCCACCGGCTCGAAGACGCCCGGCAGCGCGTAGGAGGCGCGCATGGCGGTGACGAGCGAGCCGCTCGAGAGCCAGATTTCGTGGCCGGTGCGGATTTCGGAGGCGACCGCGACGAAGGGCTTAGACAGGTCCTCGAAGCGGGCACCGTCGAGGTGCTCGCGCAAGCGCTGGTCGAGCTTCATGCCGCCGAACAGGCCGCTGCCGCGCAGATTGAGGTCGAGAAGTCCGAAGATGCGCCGCTTGGTCAGGCTTCTGGCGAATTCTTCCAACTCGTCGAGCTTGCCGGCAAGATAGCAGCCGCCCACCAGGGCACCGATCGAGGTGCCGGCGATCATCGACACTTCGATGCCGGCCTCGTCAAGCGCGCGCAGCACGCCGATATGGGCCCAGCCGCGGGCGCATCCGCCGCCGAGCGCCAGCGAGATGCCGGTTTGCCTGCCGGACTTCGGATCGGGCAAGCCGCCGGACGATGCGGGGCCATTGGCCTCCCGAACGTCAGATCTGCTGCGCAATGACGCCCATTCGAGCATCATGATCTCCCTTGTCCCATACCCCTTCTACCAAAAGGATATTTGAGAATAGTGAATCTGAGTGGTTTGTGAATATTGAATGGTTCACACCGGCTTCCGATACGTCTTGTCCGCATCGAACAGCGGCCTGCTGCCGTCGTCGGCAAGCGTCGCTCTGCCGTCGTTCAGCCCCACCGTCCGATAAAAGCAGGAACGCCGTCCGGTGTGACAAGTTGCGTCCTGGCCCAACACTTTGACGCGCAACCATATCGCGTCCTGGTCACAATCCGTGCGCATCTCGACGACGTGCTGGAAATTGCCCGAGGTTTCGCCCTTCTTCCACAGGGCGCTGCGCGAGCGCGACCAGTAATGGGCGATGCCGGTCTCCAACGTAAGCGCGAGCGCCTCGGCATTCATATGCGCGACCATCAGCAGCATGCCGTCACCGGCGTCCGTCACGACGACGGTGACGAGGCCCGCGGCGTCGAAGCGCGGCGAAAGGACGGAGCCTTCCTCGAGCGCTTTCTTGTCCGAAGGAGCTTTCGGGAATTCGACTGCCGACATCGCCGGTCCTCATATGTTCGGGCCGGCGAAGGCCGGCAAATCAGCCGCCCGCGCGCACCATGGTGACGAAGCGGACCTGTTCCTCGGGGGCGTCCTTGAAGACGCCGGTGAAGGTCGAGGTCAGCGTGGTCGAGCCCTGCTTGCGGATGCCGCGCATGGCCATGCACATATGCTCGGCCTCGAGCATGACGGCGACGCCGCGCGGGTTGAGCACGTCCTGGATGACGCCGGCGATCTGGGCGGTCATCGCTTCCTGCGTCTGCAGGCGATGCGCGAAGATGTCGACGACACGCGCGATCTTCGACAGGCCGACGACCTTGCCGTCCGGCAGGTAGCCGACATGCGCCTTGCCGATGATCGGCACCATGTGGTGCTCGCAATGCGAATGGAACTTTATGTCCTTGACGATGACGAGGTCGTCATAGCCGGCCACTTCCTCGAAGGTGCGGCCAAGCTCGTCGGCCGGGCACATGTCGTAACCGTTGAACATTTCGCGGAAGGCTTTGGTGACACGCTTGGGCGTGTCGACCAGGCCTTCGCGGTCCGGATTGTCGCCGGTCCAGCGCAACAGCGTGCGCACGGCGGCCTCGACCTCGGCTTCGCTCGGCCGGTCGGTGACAGGCTTGTCCAGATAGTCGGACGGAGGCATGATTTTCTTGATGACGGCATCCATAAAGGCGTCTCCCGTAGTCCCACTCAGAGGTGGGACGAGTTGAACGGACCACGACCTTTTGGGTGAAATTCGCCCATTTCCATCCCGCAAGCGGCGTGAACAGATGGACAAGGACAATGGCTTTTCGTCGCCTTGTCGATGCCCGACTGCCATCATTATATATGGTTACGGCAAAGCGAAAGGAAGACGCGGGAGCGGCAAAGCCTGTTCGCTGGGCGGCGACGGATTGGAAAAATATGATCGACGACGTCTACAATGCGAAAATTCTCGGCTTCGCCGGAAACATCGGGCGTATCGGCCGTCTCGATCAGCCCGACGCGACCGCCAGGGCGCATTCCAAATTGTGCGGCTCGACCGTCACCGTTGACCTCAAGATGGATGGCGACGTGGTGACCGATTTCGCCCATGACGTGAAGGCATGCGCGCTCGGCCAGGCTTCGTCCTCGATCATGGCTCGGCATGTGGTCGGCGCCAGCGCCGCCGAATTGCGCGCCGTGCGCGAAACCATGCTGAAGATGCTGAAGGAAAACGGTGCGCCGCCGGAAGGCCGCTTCGCCGACCTCAAATATCTGGAGCCGGTGCGCGACTATAAGGCGCGCCACGCTTCCACCATGCTGACCTTCGACGCGGTGGTCGACGCGATCGGCCAGATCGAGAAGAAGCGCGCCGGACAGGCGGCCTGAAGACGGGGCTTAGGCCGATTCCCTGGTCTCGGCGAATTCGCTTCGGATCCAGTCGGCGAACGCCCTGGCAGGCTCCGTCAGATCCCTAAGGCTCCTGGCCACCAGCCAATAGGCGCCGGAAGCGACATCGATATCGAACGGCTTGATCAAAGTCCCCGAAGCGAGCTCCTCGCCGACCTGCAGGAGATCGCCGAGCGCCACGCCGTGTCCGAGCAGCGCAGCCTGCTTCGAAAGCGAGACATCGGCGAGCATCGGACCGCGCGCTGGCACTGCATCGGCAGGCACGTCTGCCGCCTGGAACCACCGCGCCCAACCCTGGCGGTTTTCCTCATGCAGCAGCGTGTAATGGCGAAGGTCGATGGGCTTTTCCAGGGGAGGGCCGGAGGCGAGCAGCGCCGGCGACAGGACCGGAGAATCGACGGTCGAGGCCAGGCGCTCGGCCTCTGTGCGCGGCCATGAGGTGGCGTGTGCGCTGAAACGCAAGGCGAGCTCAGGCTGATCGCTGCGGAATTCGATCGGCCGTGGATCGACCTCGAGGGACACATCGATGTCCGGTCGCAATTGACGAAAGCGGTTGAGCCGCGGCACCAGCCATACGGCGGCAAGCGACGGCTCGACGCTGACGCGGACCACGGCTTGGGCGGGCGAGGCCGTGAGCTCGGAAAGCACGCGGTCGATGTCGTCGAAGCTTCTGATCAATCGGTCGAGCAGCCGATGTCCCGCGTCCGTCAGCTCGACGCGGCGATGGAGACGCAGAAACAGCGGCCTGCCCAGAAACGTCTCAAGCTCGCGGATCTGCCGGCTGATCGCGGCCTGCGAGACGTAAAGCTCCTCGGCCGCCCGGCTGAAGCTCAAATGCCGGCCGGCCGTCTCGAAGCTCCTGAGCGCCGTGAGCGGCAGTCGGCCACGCTTCATATCGCATAACCTCAAGTTATCCGAAGCGGAAATTATACTCGTTTGAGCGGGAAGGCCAGCGGCAGTCTAATCCGTCCCGAAGGAGACCTGCCATGAACGAGTTCCTGGCAATTTTCAGCGACGTGATACGGATAGCGACCTTCCAATGGCATGGCGAAGTCGTGCGCGGCGGGCACCATAACGACTGTCGCGATCTTCCTCCTCACCATCGCCCATGGACCGGCAACCATCCCGTCCGGCGCTAAGGGCCTTGAGGGCCAGCATTGCGTTTCAGCGCCGAAGCCCACATCTATCGCGCAGTGAAACAGGCTGCGGAGCAATGGGCGACCATCACGGCCATATACATGGCGTCCGGCCGGTCCAGCGGGGGCGCAATTGGCCGGGGCCTTGGCGCAAGACGCCCGGGCGCGTGCTCGGCACATCGCTCGTGCGCCTCTATCAGCTGACGCTCTCAGGCTTCGTCGGCAACAGCTGCCGGCATCTGCCGACCTGCTCCGAATACGCGCATGAGGCAATCGCCCGTCATGGCCTGTGGGCCGGCGGCTGGATGGGACTGTTCCGGGTCCTGCGCTGCGGGCCGTTCGGAACGCATGGCATCGACCGCGTGCCGGAGACGCTTGCGTCGCGCTATGTCTGGTTCATGCCCTGGCGCTACTGGCAAATCGGCAAGAGAGGCGGCCAACCCGAAATCTGATTGCTTTGCCGTCACACGCGGCTCGGATTTTAACGATCCGGTAGGGTTAACGCGAAGCTGCACAAACACTGCGAATTTGAGACAAAATCGAGACAAGACGCCTCGCTAAGCCGCTTCCGCAATCTCATACCGGAGTGACTTCGCCATGCGCCAGATGGACCGCTATCCCTTCATTTTTGCCATCGTCCTTTTCCTTCTGGCCTGGATGCTGGGCTTGCCGGTGCGGGCGCAATCGGCGCCGCTCAACGAGGTCCACTGCACGCTGATCCAGGACGCGCAAAGCGGTGCAACACTTTACCAGGACGGCGTCTGCGATCAGCGCGTCAGCCCGGCCTCGACCTTCAAGGTGCCGCTCGCGCTGATCGGCTACGATGCCGGCATCCTGAGCGACCAGCACACGCCGAGCTGGGACTACAAGCCGGAGTTCAAGGCGGCGAAGCGTGACCGGAAGACCGTCGATCCGACGATCTGGGAGCGCGATTCCATCGTCTGGTACTCGCGCGAGATCACGCGGCGGCTCGGCGCCGAGACGTTCGCCGGCTACGTGTCGAAACTCGGCTATGGCAACAAGGACGTCACGGGCGATGCCGGCAAGGACAACGGGCTGACGCAATCCTGGATCAATTCCTCGCTCGCAATATCGCCCGTCGAGCAGACGGCGTTCCTGCGCCAGCTGCTCGCCGGCAAGATGCCGGTGTCGGGGAAGGCGCATGAGATGACGAGAGCGATCCTGCCGACCTTCGCGGCAGGGAACTGGACGGTGCAGGGCAAGACCGGCAGCACCAGGATCGGCCAGGACGGCAAGCGCTCGCTCGGCTGGTTCGTCGGCTGGGCCGAGAAGGACGGCCGCCGCATCGTCTTTGCAAGACTGGTCGTCGACGCCAAGCGCACCGACAAGCCGAAGGGGCTTGCGACGCGGGCGATGTTCCTGAAGGACTTGCCCGGCCTCATCAAGTAGATCGGCCTATCAAATAGATGGCTGGCGGCTTTACGGCGGCGGAAACTCCCCATAAAAGACTGCCGCTGCCGGACGCCTCCGGCTAACCCTCTGCATGTCGCAACGCATCCCTGCCGCATGCATTTCACCACCCGCGCTCGTTTGCGGGACTGGATAGGAGAATCCTGATGCCGAATTCCGTTTCCCTGACATTTCCCGATGGTTCCGTCCGCGACTACGATGCGGCGATGACCGGTGCTGCCCTTGCCGAGTCGATCTCCAAGTCGCTGGCGAAGAAGGCCGTGGCCTACAGCCTCGACGGCACCATACGCGATCTTTCCGATCCGCTCGGCACGTCCGGCAAGGTCGAGATCATCACCCGCGAGGATCCGCGCGCGCTGGAGCTCATCCGCCACGATACGGCGCATGTGCTGGCCGAGGCCGTGCAGGAATTGTGGCCGGGAACCCAGGTGACGATCGGGCCGGTGATCGAGAACGGGTTCTATTACGACTTCGCGCGCAACGAACCATTCACGCCGGACGATTTCCCGGTGATCGAGAAGAAGATGCGCGAGATCATCGCCCGCAACAAGCCGTTCACCAAGCAAGTGTGGTCGCGTGAGAAAGCGAAGAAGGTCTTCGCCGAGAAGGGCGAGCGCTACAAGGTCGAGCTGATCGACGCCATCCCTGAGGATCAGGACATCAAGATCTATGCGCAGGGAGACTGGTTCGATCTCTGCCGCGGTCCGCACATGGCCTCGACCGGCCAGATCGGCAACGCCTTCAAGCTGATGAAGGTCGCCGGCGCCTATTGGCGTGGTGACTCGAACAATCCGATGCTGACGCGCATCTACGGCACTGCCTGGGCCGACCAGGCGCAGCTCGACGCCTACCAGACGCTTCTGGAGGAGGCCGAGAAGCGCGACCACCGCAAGCTCGGCCGCGAGATGGACCTGTTCCATTTCCAGGAAGAGGGGCCGGGTGTCGTCTTCTGGCACGCCAAGGGCTGGAAGATGGTGCAGAACCTGATCAACTATATGCGCCGCCGCCTCGACGAGCACGGCTATCAGGAAGTCAACGCGCCGCAGGTGCTGGACAAGAGCCTGTGGGAGACGTCGGGACACTGGGGCTGGTACCGCGATGCGATGTTCAAGGTCACCGTCGCCGGCGACGACACCGACGACGACCGCGTCTTCGCGCTGAAGCCGATGAACTGTCCCGGTCACGTGCAGATCTTCAAGCATGGGTTGAAGTCTTACCGAGAACTGCCTGTCAAGCTTGCGGAGTTCGGCAATGTTCATCGCTACGAGCCATCGGGCGCGCTGCACGGGCTGATGCGCGTGCGCGGCTTCACGCAGGACGACGCGCATATCTTCTGCACCGAGGAGCAGCTCGCCGCCGAGTGCCTTCGCATCAACGATCTCATCCTGTCCACCTATGCCGATTTCGGCTTCGACGAGGTCAGCGTGAAGCTGTCGACCCGGCCGGACAAGCGCGTCGGCACCGACGAGGCCTGGGACCATGCCGAGGCGATCATGAGCAATGTGCTGGAGACGATCCGTACGCGCTCCGGCAACCGCATCAAGACCTCGATCAATCCGGGCGAGGGCGCCTTCTACGGGCCGAAATTCGAATATGTGCTGAAGGACGCCATCGGCCGCGAATGGCAATGCGGTACCACGCAGGTCGACTTCAACCTGCCCGAACGTTTCGGCGCCTTCTACATCGGCTCGGATTCCGAGAAGAAGCAGCCTGTGATGGTGCATCGCGCCGTCTGCGGCTCGATGGAGCGCTTCCTCGGCATCCTGATCGAGAACTATTCCGGCCATTTCCCGCTGTGGTTCGCGCCATTGCAGGTGGTGGTGGCGACGATCACCTCGGATGCGGACGAATACGCCTTGAAAGTCGTCGAGCGGCTGAAGGCGGCGGGGCTGCTCGCCGAAGCGGACCTGCGCAACGAGAAGATCAACTACAAGGTGCGCGAGCATTCGCTGGCCAAGGTGCCGGTCATCCTCGTCTGCGGCAAGCGCGAGGCCGAGGAGGAAACCGTCAATGTCCGCCGGCTGGGCTCCCGCGACCAGGAATCGCTGAAGCTCGAGGACGCGGTGAAGGCTCTCGCCGACGAGGCGGTTTCGCCGGATCGCAAACGCCGCGCAGCAGCCTGACATACCAGCACTTTCTAGAATGGCGGTGGCCGGTCCACCGCCATTTTCATATGCCTGTCACGCCAGCCCTGTAACGAGCCGTCATGCTCAAATTGAAACTGCGGGAAAGACGTTTTCCCGAGCTCTCCTATGCCAATCCGCATCAGCCGGTGCTGACGCGCTGGTTCATCCATTCCGTCGAGGGCCTCTCGGGGCGCGACCGCTTCGCCGTGCTTTACGATTTCTGGCGCCGCCAGGTGGTGCCGACCGGCGACCGGGTGTTCAGCCGCATGCTGGAACTGATCGACGTCAAGGTCCGCAACGCCGTGCAATGGCCGCCGGCAGTACTGCCGGACACGCCGCTGGTCATCGTCGCCAACCATCCCTTCGGCATCGGCGACGGCATTGCGGTACTGTCGCTCGTCGAGCAGCTCGGCCGTCCGTTTCGGGTGATGATCCACAAGGATCTGCTCAGGATCCGCGAGATGGAGCCCTATTCGCTGCCGATCGATTTTTCCGAGACCAAGGACGCGCTGAAGAACAACATGGCGGTGCGCCACGAAGCCGTGCGGCTGCTGAAGGAAGGCGTCACCATCGTCGTCTTCCCGGCCGGCGGCGTCGCCACGGCGCCGAAGGGTTTCGGCCGCGCCGTCGACCTGCCGTGGAAGATGTTCCCGGCCAAGCTGATCCAGGACGCCAAGGCGTCCGTCATCCCGATGCATTTCTCCGGCCAGAACGGCCGCCTGTTCCACCTCGTCAGCGGTCCGATGAACATGGCCGAGCGCGACAACCGCGTGGCGAAGTTCATCGGCAAGGCATCGCTGACGCTGCGCACCTCCTTGCTGATCCGGGAATTCGCCCGCCTGTCGGGGAAGGCGATCGAGGTGCGCATCGGCGACGTGCTGACATGGAGCGAGCTCGAGCCGCTGCGCGACCGCAAGGCGCTGCTCGACCGCCTCTATCGCGCCGTCTTCGACCTGGCGACGCCTTCTGCGCAGCGTGGCCGCGTGCCATTCCTGCAAAAGCGTATGCGCAAGGCGGCCTGACCAAGGCGACTAATCGGCGCCTTCCTCGGGATCGATCGCGGATTGTTCGTTGGCCACGACCTCGATTTCCTGGTTCTGGCCCGCCACGACCGTGAAATCCTTCTGGTAAATGCGGTCGCGGTTCTTGGCGATGATGGTGTACTGACCCTCTGACAGCACCATCGAGGCGAAGGCGCCGACCGCTTCCTTGATCGGATCGCCGCTTTCGTTGAGCAATGACCAGGACGTGTCGGCGATGGCTTCGCCGCCGGGCTCGCGCACCAGCTTCATCGTCATCTCGGCGGCGCGGTGCTCGACGGTCGCCTCCGTCAGCTTGCCCGCCTCGACGCGGATGTCGGATCGGATCACCGCGTTGACCGCGCCATAGGTGGAGACGACGTGGTAGGTGCCGGCGTTCAGCCGCACCACGGTGTTCGGCGCGACGTCGGGGGCGATCAGCGGCCGCTCGCCATTGGCCGCGGCCTGGCCTTCATAGATCGAGAAGCGCAGTTTCTTCGGCGGGATGGGCGCGCCGCCCGACGTCACCGCGTCGAGCTTCAGGCCGCCGGCGTCGAGCACGAGGCTCTCGCGCCTGGCCTCCTTGCCGACGGTGATGCGCTTGGTGGCGCCGGCGCGTCCGTAGGAGGCATGGACAAGGTAGCTGCCGGGGTCGAGCTGGAACACGGCCGTGCCGCCATGGGCGGATGCCACCATCGGCAACTTGCCGTCACTGGCGGGCTGCGGCTTGAAGACCCGCCAGACGATGCCGCGAGTGATGTCCGCGCCCTTGTCGGTCAACTGCGCCGACAGCGTGATGGCGCCGCCATTGCCGAGCGCCAGCGGTCCCTGTGTCTTCGGTGTCGCGTAACTCGAAATGCCAGGAAGCTTGATGTCGCCGACATCGTTGGCGTTCTGGGCCAGCGCGAAGGAAACCGGCACTGCGAACAACGCAGCGACGAGTGCGATCACGAAAAGGCGCAGGGTCCCCTCAAACATGCCTTGCGTTGAAGCCCAAGGCGGTGGCAATTTCAAGGCCTAGAACCGGATGATTTCAGGTCGGTTGACCTGAAATCTGAATCCGGCTCTAAGTCAAAGAAGCAGAGCATGATGTCGTCCGAAAACCGCTTCACACTTTTCGGCATCATGCTCTAGAAGCGCGCCGCCCCGCGCGGCGGCTTCTTATCGGCGCAAAACGCCACCGCCCGAGCCGCCGACTCCCGATGGCGTGCTTCAGCTCAAAATCGAATGCCTTCAGGAGACTTGCGCCCATGGCGTCGCCGATCATCGACTTCCTGCTCACCCGCAATTCCGCGCCGATTCCCGACCTCAAGGAACCCGGGCCGAGCGATGCCGAGATCGCGACGATGATCGCGGCGGCCTCGCGCGTTCCCGACCACGGCCGGCTCGAGCCCTGGCGCTTCATCCTTTATCGCGGCGAGGCGCGCGTCGAGATCGGCAAGAGGCTGGCGGCACTCGCCGAGCAGCGCGAGGGGCCGCTGTCGGAAGGCCGGCGCAACCAGGAATTGGCGCGCTTTTCGCGCGCGCCGCTGGTGATCGGCGTCGTGTCGGTGCCGAAGGACAGCCCGAAGATCCCGCAATGGGAGATGTTCCTGTCGGGCGGCATGGCGGCCATGAACCTGATGATCGCGGCCAATGCTCTGGGCTATGGCACCAACATGATCAGCAACTGGTATTCCGATGTCCCGGAGGGCAGGGCGATCCTCGGGCTCTCGCCGCAGGAGCGCGTCGTCGGCTTCGTCCATATCGGCTCCTATCAGGGGCCTGCGCCGGAGCGGCCACGGCCTGATCCGGCGAAGCTCTATGCCGATTACGCCGGCCCCTGGGCCGGCTAGGATCTTTTGCGGATTTTCGCAGGAACGGCACGGCGGGCGGCCAACAGTGGCGGGGGCGTCACGGAAGGTTGGTCATGGTCTCGAGATTGGTTTTCCAGACATTCGTATGGTTCGGCATCATGGGCGCGCTGGTGTTTGTGTCGGCCGGCACGCTGCGCTGGACCGGAGCCTGGGTCTACATAGCCGTGATGGTCGGACTGAGCCTGACCATGGGCGTGGCGCTCGCCCGGCGCGATCCAGGCCTGATGAACGAGCGCCTCCGCCCGCCGATCCAGAAGACCCAGACCGTGGCCGACAAGATCGTGCTGAGCATATTGCTCATCGGCATCTTCGCCTGGCTGGTCCTGATGGGGCTCGACTTCCGCTTCGGCTGGTCGAGGGTTCCCGCCTGGCGCAGGTGGTCGGCATGCTAGTCCTGCTTATCGGCATCTGGATCTGTTATCTCACGATGCTGGAAAACAGCTTCGCGGCGCCCGTCGTGAAGATCCAGGACGAGCGCGGGCAGAAGGTGATCACCACCGGTCCATACGGCTATGTCCGCCACCCCATGTATGCGGGCGCCATACTCTATTTTGCCGGCACCGCGCTGCTGCTCGGCTCATGGTGGGGACTGGCAGCGGTCCTCGCCTTCATCCTGCTGCTCGCCATCCGCACCTTCATCGAGGAAAAGACGTTGCGGACCGGCCTGCAGGGCTATGACGATTACGCCGCACGCGTCCGCTACAAGCTGATCCCGATGGTCTGGTAGCGATCAGGCGGAAATATCCGCCGCCTTGGCGCGAGCCAGCAGGCGCTCGGCCAGGCGCAAATGCGGCCTGTCGTACATCTTGCCGTCGATGCCGACGACACCCGGATTTCCCGCCGCCGCGAAGGCATCGACGATCGCCCGTGACCGCGCGACCGCTTCGGCGGACGGCGTGAAGGCGGCGTTGATGACGGGCACCTGCGCCGGGTGGATCGCCATCTTGCCGGTGAAACCGTCGCGCTCGGCCTCCCGGCATTCCCTCTCGAGGGCGGCCATGTCGCGGAAATCGGGAAAGACGGTGTCGATGGCGGAGACTTCGGCCGCTGCGGCCGCCAGAATGGTCATGCTGCGCGCCAGGCGGAACACGTCGGTGTAGCGGCCGCTCTCGTCGCGGGCCGCGCGCGCGCCGAGCGCGGCTGACAAATCCTCCGCGCCCCAGGTCAGGCCGGCAAGCCTCGCGCTTGCCCCGGCATAGCTTGCCGCTGCCAGCACGCCTGCCGCGGTCTCGGTGATGATCGGCAGGATTCCTATAGCGCCGTCCGGCAGCCCGCTCTCGGCCTCACGCACACGCAGCTTCGCCGCCAGTTGCTGGACGTCCTGCCCGCTGTTCGACTTCGGCAGCATGATGCCGTCGGGCTTCGCCGGGACAAGAGCCGCAAGGTCGTCGTCCGTCAAGCCGGTGGAAAGATCGTTGACCCGCACATAGATGGCCGAACTTGTCCGGGGCCTTTGGCTGGAAATGAAGCCGGCCGCGATCGCGCGCGCCGCCGGCTTGTTTGCGGCGGCAACGGAATCCTCGAGATCGACGATGACCACGTCGGCGCCGGCCTCGAATCCCCTTTCCAGCTTGCGCTCGGTATCGCCGGGCACGAACAGCAGCGAGCGCATCAGGCCGCCTTCCTCAGCATCATCGCCTGCCTGGTGCATTTCGCGACAAGAACGTCGTTCTGATTGTAGGCGCGGTGTTCGAACTCGACGATGCCGCGATCGGGTTTCGACTTGGATTCGCGCACGGACACGACCGTCGTCTCGACCCGGATGGTGTCGCCATGGAAGACGGGGTGCGGGAACACCGTTTCCTTCATGCCGAGATTGGCGACCGTGGTGCCGACGGTGATGTCGTTCACCGAGATGCCGATCATCAGGCCGAGCGTGAACAGCGAATTCACCAGCGGCTTGCCCCACTCGGTTTTCGCAGCGAAGTCGAAATCGATGTGCAGAGGCTGCGGGTTGAGCGTCATCACCGAAAACAGCATGTTGTCGCTCTCGGTCACGGTCTTGCGCAGCGTGTGGCGGAAGACATGGCCGACGACAAACTCTTCCAGATAAAGCCCGGCCATGGTCGATCTTCTCCAGTTTCCTGCTTGATAGGCGTTGGTTGCCGCGCCATCAAGCCGGTTAAGAAACATGGTGAACCGTTCGTAAACCATTTCCGGCCTACCGTTCGCAACGGGGCCGGGACCTTTCCGGCAGGGGCGCAGCTGGTCGGTATGGTTGTTTCGCACTTTCTAAAATGGATTGATACTGCAAGGGTTTCCGAACGCGCCGCCGCCGCGAGCGCACTGGCGCGCGCCTATATCAATTCCGATCTGCCGTTCGAGGATCGTTGCGCCGCCGAGGCGGCGCTGACCCTGCTTCTGGACGACGCTTCCTCCAAGGTGCGCCTGGCGCTTGCCGAGGCGCTGTCGATGAGCCATCACGCGCCGCCGCAGGTGATCAGCGCCCTGGCCGCAGACCAGCCGGAAGTGGCGGCACTCGTGCTGGCGCGTTCGCCGTTGCTTACCGATGCCGACCTTGTGGAACGTGTCGCCTGCGGCCAGGAGGCGACACAGAAGCTGATCGCCAACCGTCCGGTCGTCTCGATGTCGCTGGCGGCGGCAATCGCCGAGATCGGCGAACCGGAAGCCTGCGCCGTGCTGATCGGCAACAGCGGCGCCGAGATCGCTTCGCTCAGCTTCCGCCGCATGGCCGAGCGGCATGGCCATCTGCCGCTGGTGCGCGAGGCGCTGATCGCCGATCGGCGCCTGCCGGCCGACTGCCGGCACATGCTCCTGGTCAAGCTCGGCGAGACCCTGAAAGGATCGCCGCTGGTGCTGGCGATGATGGGGGCGGCGCGGGCCGATCGCGTCATGCGCGATGCCTGCGTGAAGGCCTCGGTCACGCTGATCGAGAGAACGCGCATGGAAGAGCATGCGGCGCTGATCGAGCATTTGAGGCTGCGTGGAGACCTGACCGCAAGCTTCATCATCCGCACCATCGCGCATGGCAAGGTGGATTTCTTCGGCTCGACGCTGGTGGCTTTAGCCCGACAGTCCGAGCAGCGGGTGACCGCGCTTCTCGCCGGCGGGCACGACGTGGCGCTGCAGGCGCTGTTCCGCAGCGCCGGGCTTGCGCCGGCCACGCATGGCATCATCCTGCGCGCGCTGAAAGTGTGGCGCGAGGTCGCCAATGGCCGGCGTATCGCCGGCGTGCAGGAAGTGAGCTGGCTGATGTTGAAGGAACTCGGCGGCCAGTCGGCCGAGGGCGATCTTGCCGGCCTGGTGAAATCGATCCATCTCGAAGCGCTGCGTGAAAACGCGCGCGGGCACGCGCTGGCCATCGCGGCGGCCTAGGCGGATCAGGTCTCAGCTGAGTTCCTGGGCGAGGCCGATGAGAAGTCCTTCAGGCCCGCGTATGTAGCAGAGCCGATACACATCCTGATAGCGGACCACTTCGCCGACGAGTTCGGCGCCGCGCTTGCGGAGCCTCTCCAGCGTGTCGTCGATGTCGTCCACGGCGAACATGACGCGGAGATAGCCCAGGGCGTTCACCGGCGCGTTGCGGTGATCCGCCACCACGCGTGGCCTTCAGGAAGCGGGACAGCTCGAGCCGGCCGTGGCCGTCCGGCGTCCGCATCATGGCGATCTCGACATGCTGATCACCCAGTCCGGTGACGCGTCCGGCCCATTCTCCTTCGATCGTGGCACGCCCTTCGAGCTCGAGGCCGAGTTCGCGAAAGAAATCGACCGTCGCGTCGAGGTCCTCAACGACGATGCCGATGTTGTCCATCCGTTTGAGCGCCATCTGTCCTCCTAAAAGTATCGACCAGTCTGACAAGGGACCTTTCCGAACCGGTCCAACCTGAAACGCGACATGTCCCTAATTGTTCAGGCACGACCCTTCGTAAAGAAATCCGGGTAATCCTCCATCGCCGCGGCGATGATGCGCAGGGAGGCGGCGATCTGCAACATTTCGAGCCGGTCGCTGCGTTCCGCGATTTTGGCCGCATATTGCCTCGCCACCGCAATGGTCGCGGTCTGCGGCTCGCCCGGCCGCCGAAACAGCAATTCGCGCGCCAGGCCGCGCAGGAAATTGCCGATGGATTCGACCGTCTCGTGCGGGACGGCGGAGTTCAGTTGCGCTTGGCGCAACCGCAGCACCTCCAGCCCGACGGTGACCGCGGCGATGCTGCCGCCAAGGATGGGGTCGCCCTTGCGGCCCGTCTGCTGCACCTGCGGCATCAACTGGTTGATCCGGTCATAGGCCAAGCTTTCGAAGGCCGAGCGCCGAGGAATGCGCTCATGCAGGCAGAGCCGCGCCAGATCCTCACGCATCGCCTGCGAGATTCGCTCCACGGTGACCCAGGGATCGGCAGGCAGCACGACGAGGAAGACGCCGATTGCGATCAGGATGCCGACCAGGATCGAGGCTGAGCCGGCGAGAAACGGCCCGGGATCGTAGATCATCTGCTGATGGGGGCTGAGGAAGGCGAGGAAGTTGATGGCGAAGGCGGTGGCGACGCCGACATGGCGGGGATTTGCCATGCCGAGCGCAGCCGGCACCAGGATCGGCACGACGAAGAGCGTGAACCAGCCGAAGCCGGGCAGCGCCGGCAGCGCGACCTGGCCGACCAGAAAAGCAAAAGGCAGCGCGATCAGCGTTCCGGTGAAGAAGCCCCAAGCGGACTGCACGGGATCGGGGCGCGACGCGAACAGGCTGGAGACGACGGCGACGAGGATGACGGTGCCGGCTGCTTCCGACCATTTGGTGGTCAGCCAGAAGATCGCCACGAGCAAGGTCGCCAGCGCGGCGCGCACGGCGTTGCGCCATGCGGCCTGGTAATCGCGGTGGACGACCAGCGCCGGCTGGCTTCGCTCGCTCGATTTGCGGGAGGCAGGCGAGCGAAGCGCCTCCAGGCCGCGCATAACCTGCTTGAGCGCCTCGGCAAAATCGCCGGCAATGGTCAGGCGCGTGATGGTGCCGACCTTGTCTTCGCCGGTATCGCTCGAGCCTTTATCTTCGGGCAGGTCCGGCATTTCCCTGGCCTTGGCCGCGATCGCGTCGAGCCGGGCGAGCCAGGGACCTGTGTCGTCGAGCGCGCCAGGTGTTGCCGCCAGTTCGCCGACGAAGTTCTTCAGGTCCCGGCGCATCGGGATAAGCGCGGCATTCTTCGGCGCGCGATGGCTGTGCAGCGCGCGCGCTGCTGAAAGCGCCCATAGAAGCTGGCCGATCGTGCGCCGCACGGGATGGGCGCGGGTCGCGAAGCTTGGCGCCTCCAGCCGCGCATAGGTGCGCATCTCGGCGAGCGTCTGGGCGTCGGTGATCAGCTTGCGCTGAAGCGCGGCAAGGCTTGACGGATCGCCTCCGGAAAAGGCGCCGCCGGCATATTCGGCGAGGTCGAGAATGCTGCGCTTCAGCCTGGAGATGATGGCGTCGGCGGCGAGCTTCGGCAGGATCAGCCGGCTGGTGAGGCCGGCGCAGACGATGCCGAGAACGATCTCGGCGCAACGCGCGACTGCCAGGTCGACGACGACATGCGGCTGCCCAAGCGCCGGCAGGCTGATGATCATCGCGGTATAGCCGGCAAGGGCGGCACCGTAGGCTTCCGGATTGCGCAGCAGTGACGAGACGAGCGTGCAGACGCCGATCCACAGCGCCAGCACCGTGACCAGCAGCCAGGGATTGGTGCCGAACAGCGAGGTGATGCCGACCGCGGCGAGACCGCCTGCCAGCGTGCCGAGCAGCCGGTAGAAGCCCTTGGCCAGCACCATGCCGGCCACCGGCTGGGCGACGATGAACACCGTCATCATCGCCCATTGCGGATGGTCGAGCTTCAGCGCGTAGGCAACAAGCAGCGCGATCAGCCCGGCCGAAACCGTGCGCAAGGCGAAAATCCAATCCGAACGGGTCGGCTGTGTCAGGCCGCTCAGCGGTGTCTCGGCAAGCTCTTTCAGCCGCGTCCAGGTCACATGCCCGTCTCCATATCGGAGCCTGTTATGGACCGGACGGCGTTCAGATATCCAGCACGTCCGTCTCGGCGAATTCGGCGCGCTCCTGGATGAAGCGGAAACGCGCCTCCGGCTTGGTGCCCATCAGCGCGTCGACGGCATCCTTGGTCGCCTGCTCGGCGTCGATCACATCGACCCTGAGAAGCGTGCGCTTCTTCGGATCCATCGTCGTCTCCTTGAGCTGCGAGGCCATCATCTCGCCCAGACCCTTGAACCGGCCGATCTCGACCTTGCCGCGCCCGGTGAACTCGGTGCGCAGCAATTCGTCCTTGTGCGCGTCGTCGCGGGCGTAGGCGACCTTGCCGCCCTGCCGGATCGAATAGAGCGGCGGCACGGCCATGTAGAGATGGCCGCCGCGGATCAGGTTCGGCATCTCCTGGTAGAAGAAGGTGATCAGCAGCGAGGCGATGTGCGCGCCGTCGACATCGGCGTCGGTCATGATGATCACACGGTCGTAGCGCAGGTCCTCGTCGCGGTATTTCGAGCGCGTGCCGCAGCCGAGCGCCTGGATCAGGTCGGAAATCTGCTGGTTGGCGGCAAGCTTGTCGTTTCCGGCGCTGGCGACATTGAGGATCTTGCCGCGCAGCGGCAGCACCGCCTGGCTGGCGCGGTCGCGCGCCTGCTTGGCCGAACCCCCTGCCGAGTCGCCCTCGACGATGAAGATCTCGGCGCCGGCGGCTGCATTCTGCGTGCAATCGGCGAGCTTGCCGGGAAGGCGCAGCTTGCGCACCGCGCTCTTGCGCGAGACTTCTTTCTCCTGACGGCGCCGCACGCGCTCGTCGGCGCGCGCGATGACCCATTCGAGAAGCTTCGAGGCTTCCTGCGGATTGTCGGCCAGCCAATGGTCGAACGGGTCGCGGATGGCGTTCTCGACGATGCGCATCGCCTCGATCGTTGCCAGCCTGTCCTTGGTCTGGCCGACGAATTCCGGCTCGCGGATGAACACCGACAGCATCCCCGCGGCCGAGATCATCACGTCGTCGGTGGTGATGATCGAGGCGCGCTTGTTGCCGATGAGGTCGGCATAGGCTCGCAGTCCGCGCGTCAGTACGTTGCGGAAGCCGGCTTCATGCGTGCCGCCCTCGGGGGTCGGAATGGTGTTGCAGTAGGAGTTGAGGAAGCCGTCGCCACCGAACCAGGTGACGGCCCATTCCAGCGAACCGTGGCCACCCTGCTTATCGCTCTTGCCGGCGAAGACCTCGCGCGTGACCTGGAACTCGTCGCCGAGCGTCGCCTTGAGATAATCCTTGAGGCCGCCGGGGAAATGGAACTCGGCCTTGGCGGGTGTCTGGTCCTTGTCCTTGATCAGCGACGGATCGCAGGTCCAGCGGATCTCGACGCCCCCGAACAGATAGGCCTTCGAGCGCGTCATGCGATAAAGCCGCGCCGGCTCGAACTTGGCACCTTTGCCGAAGATCTGCTCGTCGGGATGGAAGCGGGTCCTGGTGCCACGGCGGTTGTGGACCTCGCCGAGATGCTCCAGACCGCTGACCGGGACGCCGCGCGAAAAACGCTGGCGATAAAGCTGGCGGCCGCGCGCGACTTCGACCTCGAGATGGTCGGACAGCGCGTTGACGACCGAGACGCCGACGCCGTGCAGGCCGCCGGAGGTCTCGTAGACCTTGGAGTCGAACTTGCCGCCGGAATGCAGCGTCGTCATGATGACTTCGAGCGCCGGCTTCTTGAATTTCGGATGCGGATCGACCGGGATGCCGCGGCCATTGTCGGTGACGGTCAGGAAGCCGTCGGCGGAAAGCTCGACGTCGATGAAGGTCGCGTGGCCGGCCACCGCTTCGTCCATCGAATTGTCGATGACCTCGGCGAACAGGTGATGCATCGCCTTGTCGTCCGTGCCGCCGATATACATGCCCGGACGGCGCCGCACCGGCTCGAGCCCCTCCAGCACCTCGATATCGGCGGCGCTGTAGCTTTCGCTGCCGTCACGGGCGGCTGTCGAGCGCTTCGCGGCCTGCACCAGCGGATCGGCGGGGCGCGAGGGCGCGCGCACCGGCTGTGCCTGCTTTTCCATCTTGCCGAAGAGGTCGTTGCTGTCGTCCATGCTGGGCCTAGCGTCCGGTAATGCGAATCACGGCTCGATACTGCCACGCTTTTGGCGGGCGAACGAGTTCCTGTTCCGTTCAGGGATCAAACTGTCTCTTATTCCAAAACCATTCGATAACCAAGCCGGCCGAAATAGGGCGGTCCCCATGCCTCGGGATTCCTGATTCTTTAACATTAACGCCTAGCGTGAGGCCCAACCAACAAAAGACCACGGGCGTCAGGGGTTTCGTTGTGAGGGGCAGGGCCATAACCATGATCGGCATCGCCGCCGTTTTCGGCGCGATCTCGATCTTTGCGGCGGATTTCTGGGTCAAGAGTCAGGCAAAGGCTCAGTCCGAGGTCAAGGTCGTCACGGTCGAAGCTCCACAGCAACCCAAGGTCGAGTTCAAGACCATCGTGGTGGCTCAAGCGCCGTTGCGCTACGGCATGGAACTCGCAAGGCCCCAACTCGCAGAGATCCCGTGGCCGCAGGATTCCCTGCCGCAAGGCGCTTTCCCGACGATCGACAAGCTGCTTGCCGACGGCAGCCGGGTCGTGCTGTCGCCGATCGAGGTCAACGAACCGGTTCTGCTCACCAAGCTGTCGGGACCGAACGGCCGCGCCACCCTTTCCAACATGCTCTCGGCGGGAATGCGGGCCGTCACGATCCGCACCGACGAGATTGCCGGCGTCGGCGGCTTCATCACGCCCGGGGACCGGGTAGACGTCGTGCTGACACGCGACGCGGGGGACATCCAGGAAGTGTCCAAGAATGCTCAGGGGGCGGCCGGTTCGACGGTGACGTCCGAAGTCGTCGTCGCCGACGCCAAGGTGCTTTCGGTCGGGCAGGGCGCGGACGAGCGCAAGACCGAGCCGCAGGTCGCCAATTCGGTGACCATCGAAGTGACCAACGAAGGGGCGCAGAAAGTGGCGCTCGCCCGCACCGTCGGCACCTTGTCGCTGTCCTTGCGGTCCGCCGCCGACGCCAGCGCCAGCAATGGCGGGCTCACGACCATCTCGTCCTTCGGCGGTTCCGCCGCCGCAAAGGCGCAGGCGAGCGCCGCCTCGCTCGTCAGCGCGGTGACGAAGGAATCCGACGAGCCGAAATTCAAGACGGTGATCGTGACGCGCGGCGAAAAGGTCGAGGAATACAAGGTTCCCTCCCGGGAACCGCCGCAGGAACTGCAGCAATAGCCGGTGGGGACCGGCGGGGACGGGGCAAGATGTTCGGGTTTGATGCATTTCGGACGACCGGGGGATGGCGTCTTCTCGGCGCGATAGCGCTGGCGGCGGCAATGCTTGGCGTCGCCGCGCCGGCAAGGGCCGGCAATGATGTCGTCTATGTCTCGGCGAACAAGAACGCCTCGATCAAGGTCGCCAAGGGCAAGCCGAAGACGATCATGACGAGCGCCGCCTTCTACCAGATCGTCATCGGCGATCCGGAGATCGCCAATGTCAATCCGCTGACCGACAAGTCCTTCTATGTGCTGGGCAACAATCTGGGGACCACGGGTATCGCCCTGTTCGACCAGAACAAGCAGCTCGTCGGCACCATCGACATCGAGGTGACGCTGGATACCGACCAGCTTGCCAGCACCATCCGCGCCAGCGTGCCGGACGCCAAGATCAAGGTCGGTTCGGCGAATGGCCGCGTCGTGCTGTCAGGCGAGGCCGACGATGCGGTCGCCGCCGACAAGGCCAGCAAGATCGCGTCGCGCTTTTCCGGCAACGAGGAAGTCATCAACTCGGTCAACATCTCGTCCTCGCAGCAGGTGCAGCTCAACGTCCGCTTCGTCGAGATCAACCGTCAGGCCGGTCAGGATCTCGGCGCCAAATACGCCGCCAATTTCGCTTATGGCATCGGGAATCGCAAAGTCGTGCTGAACCCCGACGGAGGAACCGTGACGGGCGCCGGGACCGGCGAGATCATCGGCAGCCTGCTGTCGAACGGCATTTCGATCGACATCGCCATCAAGGCGCTGGAGGAGCGCGGCCTGGCGCGCCGGCTGGCGGAGCCGAACCTGATCGCGCGTTCAGGCCAGACGGCGAGCTTCCTTGCCGGCGGCGAGTTCCCGATCCCGGTTTCCGAGGACAATGGCAAGATCAGCGTCACCTACAAGAAGTACGGCGTCGGACTGGATTTCACGCCGACGGTGCTGAAAGACGGGCTGGTGAGCCTCGACATCGCGCCGGAAGTGTCCTCGATCGACCCGTCCGCTTCCATCCAGGTCAGCAACGGCATTTCCATTCCGGCCTTCATCGTGCGCCGCGCCCGGACATCGGTCGACCTCAAGAACGGCCAGAGCTTCATGATCGCCGGCCTTCTGCAGTCGCAGAACGACATCACGACGTCGCGGGTGCCGGGGATCGGCAAGTTGCCCGTGCTCGGTCCGCTGTTCTCCTCGAAATCCTATCAGCGGCGCGAGACCGATCTGGTCATCATCGTCACGCCCTACCTGGTCAAGCCGGTCGATCCCTCGAAGAAGATGGTCGAGCCGACCGACGGCACCCAGCCGGCAAGTCCCGCCGATTATTTCCTCAACAACACCGAGGAAGTGGACGCCTCGGCGCCGAAGCGCCCGGTGGCGCTGGCGGACGGCAGCGCCGCCCGTCCGGTGGCCGCAACCACGTCCGGCCACTTCCTCGATCTGCCGAAGGACTAAGGCCATGCGCAGCGCCCTTTGGATTTCCTTGTTCCTGGCCGGGTTCGTGAGCGGCTGCACCAGCGACGACTATGTGCGCACCGAAGGCGTGACGCCAGGAGTGGGCAACGCGCAGGCGTCCAACACCGCCATGCAGATGGTCGACCCATGGAAGTACGGCGTGCAGAACACCAAGCTTCTGGTGCCGGCCCAGCGTCCGGGTTCGGAGAGCGCTGCCGTCGGCGCGAAAGCCGGCTCCGGGTCGTCATCGACCACATCATCATCATCGACCACATCGAACTGATGGGCTGACGCCGATGGTATCTGGCACCAAGACAAAGAAGATACTGCTCGTTTCGACGGACAGGGCGTTTCTGCAGGACACGCGGACCGCTTTCGCGACCTCCGAGGTCATCGAGCTTCTGACGCTGGAAAAGAGCGTCAACGAGCTGCGCGGTGAAATCCTCGAAGCGGACTTCGGCACGGTCATCGTCGACATGGACGCGGCCAAGCTCGAGGAAATCGAGTCGCTGCAGCGCGTCATGCGGCGGCTGGAAGGCAGCGTTCCGGTGGTCGTCGTCACCCAGGAGTTCAACGCGGCGGCGGTGCGCATCCTGGTGCAGCTCAAGGTCGCCGACTTCCTGGTCAAGCCGATCACCACGGCCGACCTCGTGCGTTCCGTCATTCGTGCGCTGCAAGGGCCGGGGCGGGAAGAGAACACCGAATCGCACGTCTACACATTCATGCCGGCCGCCGGCGGCGTCGGCACCACCACGCTCGCCCTGCAGACGGCTTTCCAACTGCATCATTCGGTGACGCGCGGCGCCTCGACATGCGTTGTCGACCTCAACTTCCAGCAAGGCGCCTGCGCCGAATATCTCGACCTCGAGCCGCGCTTCGATATCACGGAAATCGAGAACCAGCCGGAGCGCCTCGACCGGCAACTGCTTGACGTGATGTTGTCCAAGCATGCGAGCGGTCTGTGCGTGCTTGCCGCTCCCACGCGCCCGTCCGACATGCGTTCGTTCAAGACCGATGTCGTGGTGCGCATGCTCGATCTCGTGGCGGCCTATTTCGACAATGTCGTCATCGACATGCCGCGCACCTGGTTCCCCTGGACCGAGACGGTGCTGCTCGGGTCGAACAAGCTCTACATCGTCGCCGAGATGACGGTGCCGTGCCTGCGCCATACGCAGCGTCTCATCCAGGCCGTCTATGAGACTGCCGGCAAGGAGGTGAAGCCCAATGTCATCGTCAACCGCTTCGAGCAGAAGATGTTCGACAGCGGCATCAAGCAGGCCGACGTCCAGGAGATACTCGGCGAGCATTTCGTCGGCGGCATCTCCAACAATTACCGGCTGGTACGCGAGGCGGTCGACCGTGGCGTGCCGCTGCATGCCATCGACCCCAACGCCAATGTCGTCAACGACCTGAAGAAGATCATCCTGCCGGAGGAGGCCGTCCAGACCACGGTCAAATCGAAGTCGCTGTTCGGCCTGCGCAAGGGCTTGCTGAAGAGGAAGGCAGGATGACCAGCCGCTTTTCCAACCTGCAGAGCCGTGACGTCCGCCCGCAGCGGGCGCCGGAACCCGCGCCCGTCACGCACAACGCGGTCATCATCCCGACGACCCGCAAACCGGCGCCGCCGAAGCCTGAAGCCGCGCCCGCTAAGAGCGCCAACAAGGTGCTCGACGCACGGGTGCGCATCCACCGCATGCTGCTCGAAGAGATCAACCTCGTGGCGCTGGAGCGGCTGCCTCGGGATGAAATGCGCCGGCAGGTGCATGAATTCGTCTCGGAAAAGACGCGCGAGGAGCGGATGGCGATCAACATCGCCGAGCTCGACGCGCTGGTCGACGACATCGTCGATGAAATGGTCGGGTTAGGCCCGCTGGAGCCGCTGCTCAAGGATCCCGAGATCAACGATATCCTGATCAACGGCCACGAGAACTGTTTCGTCGAAAAGCGCGGCAAGCTGCAGCAGGTCCACATCCCATTCAAGGATGAGGCGCATCTGCTTCGAATCATTAACAAAATCGTCGCGGCGGTCGGCCGGCGCGTCGATGAATCGCAGCCGATGGTCGATGCCCGCATGCTTGACGGTTCGCGCTTCAACGCGGCGATCCGTCCGGTCGGCGTCGACGGGCCGCTGGTGTCGATCCGCAAATTCTCCAAGAACAAGCTCGGCCTGCACAAGCTGGTCGAATTCGGCGCCATCACCCAGAACATGGCCGAGGTGCTGGCGGCGGCGGTGCATGCCCGGAAGACCACGATCATCTCCGGCGGCACCGGCACCGGAAAGACGACGATGCTCAACGCCTTGTCGGCCTTCATTCCGGAAGACGAGCGCCTGATCACCATCGAGGACGCGGCCGAGTTGCAATTGCAGCAACCGCATGTCGCGCGCATGGAAACGCGCCCCGCCAATATCGAGGGCCATGGCGAATTGAAGCAGCGCGACCTCGTCAAGAACGCGCTGCGCATGCGCCCCGACCGCGTCATCCTCGGCGAGTGCCGCGGCGAGGAAGCCTTCGACATGCTGCAGGCGATGAACACCGGTCATGAAGGTTCGATGGCCACCATCCATGCCAACACACCACGCGACGCCATCTCGCGTCTGGAACAGATGCTCGGCATGACCGGCATGCCGATGACCGTGCAGTCGATCCGCAGCCAGATCTCCAGCGCCATCGACATCATCGTCCAACTGACGCGCCTTTCCGACGGCAAGCGTAAGGTGACCAGCGTCGCCGAAGTGACCGGCATGGAAGGCGACGTCATCCAGATGCAGGAGATCTTCCGCTTCGTGCGCACCGGCATGGAAGCAGACGGAAGGATCCTCGGGCATTTCGAAGCGACCGGCATCCGCCCACGCTTCCTCGAGGATCTGCGCAACATGGGCATCGAATTCCCGGGCAAGTATTTCGAGCCCGGCCGGCCGCAGGACTAGGCCGGTGTTCGAGGGATTCAGCCCGGTCTACGTCGTCTACGCCGCGGCGGCGCTCACCGGCATCATGATCGCCGAGGGCCTTTATCTGCTCTATGCCGGGCGCAGCGACAAGCGCACGGCCATCAACCGCCGGATGAAGCTCGCCGAGAACAAGATCAGCCAGGAGCAGGTGCTGATCCAACTGCGCAAGGAGCGCGGTATCGACGGCACGACCTCCATCTTTTCCCTCGACCGCTTCCACGCCCTGCGCACGCAGTCCGGCATGACCATGCCGCTGCCGAAATTCCTGATGGTCACATCGGGAGTGGCGGCCGCGCTGGCGCTGGTCGGCATCTGGAAAGGCCTGCCGCTCCTGTTTGGCCTCATCGTGTTCGTCGTGCTGTCGCCGGTGCTGCCGGTGATGGTCATGCGCTTCATGCGCAAGCGCCGGCACAAGCGGTTCGGCATGCAGCTGCCCGAGGCGCTGGAGCTCATCACGCGCGGCCTGAAGGCCGGCCATCCGGTGCCGGTGGCGATCGCCATGGTGGCGCGCGAAATGGCCGATCCGATCGGCACCGAGTTCGGCGTCGTCGCCGACGAGGTGACCTACGGCTCCGATCTGGTCTCCGCGCTGAACAATCTCTTCGACCGGGTGGGCCATGAGGATCTGCCGCTGTTCGTCACGGCGGTGTCGATCCAGAGCAGTTCGGGTGGCAACCTGCGCGAAATCCTCGACGGCCTGTCGGCGACGATCCGCGATCGCGGCAAGCTGCGCCGCAAGGTGCGCGCCATTTCGACGGAAGGGCGCATGTCGGCTTACATCCTGACCGCGGTGCCGGTGCTTCTGTTCACCGCCATCATGGTGCTGATGCCGCAGTTCTACCAGGATGTCTGGGACGTGCCGAAGACCTGGTACATGCTGGGCGGCTCCATCATCTGGCTGCTGCTCGGCAACGCCATCATGTTCAAGATGTCGAATTTCAGGTTCTGAGATGGAAGACGTCATCCGCTTCCTCGCCTCGCTCGCGCCGAGCTCGCTGGTCCCGGTTGCGGTGCTGCTGCTTGTGCTGGGCGGCGGCGCCGTCGCCTGGCCGCTGGTGCTCGCCAAGGGCGATCGCGGCGAGGTCAAGCGCCGGCTGAAGGTCGAGACATTGCAGCCGGCCGAGCAGGCGGAGTCCGCGCCCAAGAAGAGCACCAATGCCGTGCGCGAGAAGGCGGTGAAGCGGGCGCAGGAGTTCTATGCCAAGAGCGACCCGGAAAATGTCGCCCGGCTGCGCATGAAACTCATCCAGGCCGGCTATATGGAGCCGCGCGCAGTCGGCATGTTCTTCCTCGTTCGCTTCGCCACCATGGTTGGGGCAGCGCTCGGCGCGTTCCTGATCAACCACTGGGCGGCCAGCGCCGAGTCAACCATGACCAGCCGCTGGACCTTCATCATCCTGTCGGGGGCCGGCGGCTATTTCCTGCCGGGCCTGGTGCTGACGCAGAAGGTGCGGGAAAAGATGCGCGAATACCGCAACGGCTTTCCCGATTTCATGGATTTGATGATCGTCTGCTCCGATGCCGGCATGAGCATGGAGGCCGGCATCGAGCGGGTCTCCAAGGAGCTAGCCAGGACCTACCCGTCGCTCAGCCAAAACCTGATCCTGGTGTCGCTGGAGCTGCGCGCCGGGCGCAGCCTCGATGATGCGCTGAAGGCGCTAGCCGACCGTCTCAGCCTCGACGAGGTTCGCTCCTTCGCGACGCTGTTGCAGCAATCGAAGGAGCTCGGCACCAGCCTGTCGGGCTCGCTGCGCGTCTTTTCCGACGAGATGCGGCACAAGCGCATGTCGCTGGCCGAGGAGAAGGCACATGCCCTTCCGGCCAAGATGTCGGTCCCGGTGACGGTCTGCATCCTGCCGGTGGTGCTGATGATCGCGATCATACCGATCATCGTGAAGCTGACCGCTCATCACTAAACCCTGGCGCCTGCGCTGGTTAACGCATCCTTTGCGGGCAACCAAAATTTAGCTGCATTTCGGCACTGAAGCTTAATTGCTCTCCTGTAAGGTTCTTCCTGAAGAACGACCCGGCAAATCGGGCGATGGGGCAGGGGCATGCGTCAAAGACTTCCCAGGGCAGCGGCGGCGTTGGCGGCCGTCTTGATGATCACCGGCTGTACGACGAACAACAATGTCGACACGACCAAGACCACGGCGATCCAGCCGGTGGCCAAGGATGTCAGCGCCAACGACCTCGTCGAAGGCAAGGCGCAGTTCCGCGAGGCGAATTTCGGTCTTGCCGAGCAGCATTTCCGCAAGGCGGTCGAACTCAAATCCGACAATGCCGAGGCCTGGATGGGGCTTGCCGCGTCCTATGACGAACTCGGCCGCTTCGACTTCGCCGATCGGGCCTACGCGCAGCTGCTGAAGGTCGCCGGGCGCAAGCCGCAGATCGTCAACAATATGGGTTACTCGCAGCTCCTGCGCGGCAACAAGAAAAAGGCGCGCGCGCTGCTGCTCGAGGCCAAGGCCGGCATGGCCGATCAGACAGTGGTCAACGCCAATCTGGCGCTGCTCGACAAGGGCTGATTCCTCTGCGGCCTCGCGTGTCCCGTGTATTGTCACGCGGGTTTCGCCTCGCCTGTCGACGCTTTGTAAACCCTGTGTCGAGGTAGCGATGGGCGTCGGCCGAAAACGATTTGCGCCGGCCCCCGCCAGCCTACACTGAAGGGAAGGGCACCGGGCAGACGCTAGAGGCAGTTCTTCAGGGATGTTGGATTTCAGTTCGCTCCTGCTCGCGGCGGCGCTGTCGGGCACATGCCTCAGCATCACCATGTTTGCGATCTGGTTCACCACGCCGCGGGCGCGCTTCGTGCTCACGGTCGCCTGCGGCATCTTCGTGCTCGTCGCCCATGTCGTCGCCTTCTGGCGCTATACCAAAGATCCCGAGCCCTGGCTGTGTCAGGTCGTGCTCGCGCTGCTGACCTTGGGTTTTCTGGTGATCTGCCTGTCGGCCATGCAGTATCTCGGCTTCCGCGACTATCGCCGCGCCATCGTGCCGGCGCTGGCCGCAATGGCTGCCTGCGCGCTGGTCACTTATCTCGGCTTCGACGGTATCGGCTTCCAGATCACCTATGCGGCCGTGACGGCGCTGCTCGCCGCGATCGGCGCGATGTTCTGGATGAAGGGGGATCACGACCGCCGGATCCTGCTCGTCGTTTCGTTCCTCAGCGGCGCCTGCGGCCTATCCTTCGCCCTGTGCGGCCTGGCGTTGCTGGCACAAGGGCAGTGGGTGCTCGGCGCTGCGCCCGACAACTGGGCCGAGCGCTTGAACTCCGTCGTCGCGGTCGCCTGCATGACCGGCCTCGGCGCGTTGACGCTGTCGCTGCACCATCTGCAGGCGCAGATCGAACTCAAGGCCGAGACGATGACCGATCCGCTGACCGGACTGATGAACCGCAGGGCGCTCAACGAGCTTTACGGCGAGCGCAGCTTCGGTCCGTTCATGGCGATCGCCATGTTCGATCTCGACCATTTCAAGACGACCAACGACGTCTTCGGCCACCCCGTCGGCGACGAGGTCCTTTGCCGCTTCGCGGCGGTGATCAAGAAATACGGCAGGACAGGGGTCGATGCGTTCCGGCTGGGTGGCGAGGAATTCGCGCTCGTCATGTCGCGCGTGACGCCGGAAAAGGCGCATGACATGGCAAGCCGGATCGGCGTCGCGTTCGGCACGGAGATCGTGGCGACCCACCGCGGCCCGTTGCGCAGCAGCGTCAGCGGCGGCATGGGATTCGGTAACGCCGCGGGCCGCTCGCTCGACGAGGTGCTGGCGCAAGCGGACGCCGCACTTTATGCGGCCAAGCGCGCCGGGCGGAATCGTGTCATCGCCCAAGACAGAGCGGGCCAGCCCGGCTCCGGGCCGGCCCTGAAAACCGCCTGAACCTCGTTGTCCGCTATTCGGCGGCGCCGAGATATTCCGACAGCGGCGGGCACGAGCAGACCAGGTTGCGGTCGCCGGCGACGTTGTCGATGCGCGAGACCGGCGGCCAGTATTTTGCCGAAAGGTCGGCATCGCCCGCCGGATAGGCCGCCTCCAGCCGCGAATAGGGATGCTTCCACTCGCCGGCAAGCGCTTCCGCCGCGGTGTGCGGGGCGTTGACCAGCGGGTTGTCGTTGGACGGCCATTCGCCCTTCGCCACTTTCGCCGCCTCGCCGGCGATGGCGATCATCGCCTCGCAGAACCGGTCGAGCTCCCGCTTGGGCTCGGACTCGGTCGGCTCGACCATCAGCGTGCCGGCGACCGGGAACGACATGGTCGGTGCATGGAAGCCGTAGTCGATCAGGCGCTTGGCGATGTCGTCGACGCTGATGCCGGCGCTCTCCTTGAGCACGCGGGTGTCGAGGATGCATTCATGCGCGATGCGATCGCTCCGGCCCTTGTAAAGCAGCGGGTAGTGCGGCGCGAGCCGCGTCGCCACATAGTTGGCCGAAACGATCGCAGTCTCCGTCGCCTGCTTGAGGCCGGAGGCGCCCATCATGCGGATATACATCCAGGTGATCGGCAGGATCGATGCGCTGCCGAAGGGTGCTGCCGCCACGGCATGCGCCGACCCCTCGGTGACGTGGCCCGGCAGATATGGCTTCAGATGCGCCCTGACGCCGATCGGGCCGACGCCCGGGCCGCCGCCGCCATGCGGAATGCAGAAGGTCTTGTGCAGGTTCATGTGGCAGACATCGGCGCCGATGTCGCCGGGGCGGGCGAGGCCGACGAGCGCGTTGAGGTTGGCGCCGTCGAAATACACCTGGCCGCCATGCTCGTGGATCAGGGCGCACAGATGACGCGCGCCTTCCTCGTAGACGCCGTGCGTCGAGGGATAGGTGAACATCAGCGCCGCGAGGTTCTTGGAATGCTCGTTGGCCTTGGCGCGTAAATCGTCCATGTCGATGTTGCCGTCGTCCAGGCAGCGCACGACGACGACGCTCATGCCGGCCATCGCGGCGCTCGCCGGATTGGTGCCGTGCGCGGACGACGGGATCAGGCAGACGGTACGGTGGCCTTCGCCGCGCGCGCGGTGATAGGCGCGGATGGCAAGCAGACCGGCATATTCGCCCTGGCTGCCCGCATTGGGCTGCAGGCTGACGGCGTCGAAGCCGGTGATTTCCGACAGCCAGGCCTCCAGATCGGCGGCCATCTTGCGGTAGCCCGCCGAATGAGCGGCTGGCGCGAAGGGATGCAGGTTGGCGACGCTCGGCCAGCTCACCGGCATCATCTCGGCGGCGGCGTTGAGCTTCATGGTGCAGGAGCCGAGCGGGATCATGGCGCGGTCGAGCGCCAGGTCCTTGTCGGCCAGCCGGCGCAGGAAGCGCATCATCTCGGTTTCGGAACGATTGTCGTGGAAGACCGGCTGGGTGAGGAATTCCTTGCCGCGCGGCTTGCCGGGCATCGAGCCGCCACCGGCGCCGGGCTTGGCTCCGAACAGGCCGGCGATCGCCTCGAGATCGGCTTCCGTCGAGGTCTCGTCGAAGGCGGCACTGACGTGATCGGCATCGATGACGCGCAACAGCCTGCCGGCCTTTTCGGCGGCAGCGGCTATTGCCGCGGCTTTGCCCTTCACTTCGGCGGTCACAGTGTCGAAGCGGTTCGCGCCGAGCACCGACACGCCGGCGGCCTTGAGACCTGAGGCAAGCCGGTCGGCAAGGCCGTGGATGCGACCGGCAATTGCCTGCAGGCCGGCGGGGCCGTGCCAGATCGCGTAAGCCGTCGCCATGTTGGCGAGCAGCGCCTGCGCGGTGCAGATGTTGGAGGTTGCCTTGTCGCGGCGGATGTGCTGCTCGCGCGTCTGCAGCGCCAGCCGGTAGCCGGGGCGGCCCCTCGTGTCGACCGACTGGCCGACAAGGCGGCCGGGCATCAGACGGGTCAGCTTGTCGGAGACGGCGCAATAGGCGGCATGCGGACCGCCGAAGCCCATCGGCACGCCGAAGCGCTGCATCGAACCGACGGCGATGTCGGCACCGAGCTTGGCCGGCGCATCCGTCAGGGTCAGCGCGAGTGGATCGGCGATGAAGACGACAAGCGCGCCGGCGGCGCGGGCCTTCTCGATTGCCGCCTTGTGGTCGCCATAGACCCCGAACGTGTCCGGCCAGGAGACGAGGAGGGCGGCGGTGTTGTCGTCGATGGTCTCGCCGTCGACCTCGGTGCCGAGCGGCTCGGCGCGGGTGCGCACGACATCCAGCGTCTGCGGATGCGGCACACCCGCAAGCGCCACCTTGGTGCGCTTGTCGCGATGATGGCGCAAAGCGATCCCCACGGCTTCGGCGACGGCGGTGGCTTCATCGAGAAGCGAGGCGGATGCCACCGGCAAGCCGGTGAGCTCGGTGACCAGGGTCTGGAAATTGAACAGCATTTCCAGCCGGCCCTGGCTGATCTCGGCCTGGTAGGGCGTGTAGGCCGTATACCAGGCCGGATTCTCGAACATGTTGCGTTGGATGACCGGCGGCACGAAGACGCCGTGATAGCCGGCGCCGATGAAGCTCTTCAGCACCGTGTTCTTCGCCATGATCGCAGACAGTTCGGCCAGCGCTTCCGCTTCGCTGGCCGGAGCAGGCAGGTTGAGCGGCTGGTCGAGGCGGATCGATCTCGGCACGGCCTGGCTGATCAGCGTCTCGACGGACGGGACGCCGAGCACGGCAAGCATGGCTCTGACGTCGTTGACGCCCGGGCCGATATGGCGGGCCGAGAAGGGAGTAAGCGCTGCGGTCATGTCTTTATGTCCTGATATCAGCCGATATGGGCTTTGTAGGCGGCCTCATCCATGAGGCTGTCGAGCTGGCTTGCGTCGGAAAGCTTCATCTTCCAGAGCCAGCCGTCGCCGGTCGCCGCCGAATTGACCAGCGACGGGTCGGCCGACAGCGAGGCGTTGGCCTCGGTGATCTCGCCGTCGACCGGCGCATAGACGTCCGATGCCGCCTTGACGGACTCGACGACCACGGCCGTATCGCCCTTGGCTAGCTTGCGGCCGATTTCCGGCAGCTCGACGAAGACGAGGTCGCCGAGCTGTTCCTGCGCATAGTCGGTGATACCGACAATGGCGATGCCGCCTTCGACACGGAGCCATTCATGGTCTTCAGTGAAATAGGTCTTTGCCATCTGGAAATCATCCTTTGCGGTAGCGGTGTGGAGTGAAGGGCAGGGACGCGACGTCGATCGGGATTTTCGTCCCGCGGACATCGCCGATGAGTTTCGTGCCGGCTCTGGCCAGCGCGATGTCGACGTAGCCCATGGCGACCGGGTGCCCGGTCGAAGGGCCGAAGCCGCCTGAGGTGACATGGCCGGCCGGATTGCCGTCGACGTCGACCAGCGCCGCGCCGGCGCGCACCGGCTGGCGCCCTTCGGGCTTCAAGCCGACGCGCTTCTGCGGCGGCCCGCGCTCGAGGATCGAGCGCAGCGCGTCGGCGCCGATGAAATGGCCGGCAGCCCGGACCTCCTTGGGAATCGCCCATGTCAGTCCGGCGCTCGCGGGGTCGGTTTCCGGCGTCAGGTCCTGACCGTGCAGGCAAAGACCGGCCTCGAGCCGCAGGCTGTCGCGCGCGGCAAGGCCGATCCACTGCACGCGCACGTCCTCCAGGAGTTTGGCGACCAGATCACGCGCGTCCTTCTCCGGCAGGCCGATCTCGAAACCGTCCTCGCCGGTGTAGCCGGAGCGGCTCATGAACCAGTTCTGACGCGGTTCGATGCCGTGCATGAAGAGCAGCGAACCGGTTTCGATGCCGGCCCGCGCAAGCGCGGCCCAGGCGTCCGGTCCCTGGATCGCCAGGAAAACCCGCTCGAGCGGCTCGACCTTGGCATCGAAATCGGCGGCCAGCGCGCGCAGATGCTTCTCGTCCTCCACCGCGTTGCCGGCATTGGCCACCACCATGAACCGGTCGTCGCCCAGGCGCGTGACGATCAGGTCGTCAATGATGCCTGCCGCCTCGTTGAGGAAAAAAGTGTATTTGGACTGCGAGATGTACAGCGCGCCGGCATCGAGCGGGCAGGCGCGGTTCAGCAATGCGGTGGCCCCCGGACCCGCGACCTCGAACAGCTTCATATGCGAGATATCGAACAGGCCGGCATGCTCGCGTGTGTGAAGATGTTCCTTCATCACCCCGGGCGGGTAGGTGAGCGGCATCGACCAGCCGGCGAAGGCGCCGAAACGCGCGCCCGCGGCCTGATGCAAATCCTCAAGGGGTAGATGTCTGGTGTCTTCGCCTGTCATGTCTTCTCCAGAGTCGCACGCAATCGACCGCCGTTGGCGGCCTAGTTCGTGCCCCTCTGTCTGAAGCCTGAGAGACTCGCGCCCCGTAACTCTGTCGGCAGCGCTTACACCTTCGGCGCGGGGCGAGCCCCGACTTTCCAGAGTTGTCTTTCCCGTCCACGGTTCTTTTGCCTGAGAGATTTCGGGCGATTTCCCCTTCGGCGACAGCTGACGCTGCTCTCTCCCGCAAACAGGTGGGACTCAGTCACCCGAGCCCCCGACGCGCCATCCATAGCCCGTCGGCGACACCTTGTCACCTCCCAGCGACATCAAAGGTTGCATCGATATTCAGATGGGGCCGGCCTGCAAATGCCGGCCTCCTGAGCTGGCGAGGCCGAATGGCTGGCCGAGCGCGGCGGCGGCGGCCAGCGGCCGCTGCGCGACAACGAGCGCGCGCTGCTGACGCTGATCAAGCACGCTGCGCCGGAAATCCATCCGGCGCTGAAGCCGCTGTTGGATAAGGTGGCTTAGAGCGGTTTACCGTTTCACGGAACAGCGAACCGCTCCATCTTCTTGTTTTGACGCAATTCCGCGCGGAAAACCTCAGGCACTTTTCCTGGAATTGCTCCAAGCTTACGGCTTCGGCTTGGTCTGGTCCGTCTTGGCTTGGTCCGGCTTGGCTGGGGTGTCGAAGCGCGACATCCATTTGAAGCCGCCGAACCAGTAGCGGCGAACACCGGCGATGGTGCCGTCGGCGGTGCGCGCCCCGATCCAGTTGTTGACGTATTGGATCAGGCGGACATCGTCCGGCCGCAGGGCAAAGGCTTCCGGCGTGCGCAGCAGCGGGCCGCCGACCAGCCTGAATTTCGCATCGTAGAGCCTTGCCGCCATCTGCGGCGTCGGCGAGGTGGCGACCATCGCCTGCGCGTCGCCGCCGATGATCGCGGCAAAGACGTCGGCGGTGTTGTCGAAGGACAGGATGTTCGCCTTCGGGAAGGCTTCCTTGGCGGCCGCCTCATCGGTGGAATTGGAGAGCACAGCAATCTTGTATCCGGGACGCGTCAGCGCCTTTCCCGGCCTTTTGCCGAGGCTGGCGATCGAGGCCACCATGCGGATGTCGGCGGTGCCGGTCGGATTGGAGAATACAACCTCGCGAGCGCGCTCCGGCGTGCTGGCATAGCCTGCGGCGATCAGATCGAAATCGCCTTTGAGCAGACGTGCCTTCAAGTCGTTCCACGGCACTTCGACCAGCTTCAGGTCGACGCCGAGATCGGACGCCAGGGCACTGGTCAGGTCGACATCGTAGCCCGCGAATTTGCCGTCCGCGTTCTTGAGGATCCATGGCGGGTTGAGCGCCACGCCGACCGTCAGTGTCTTCTGGTCGATGACGCGCTTCAGGCTATCGTCCGCGCGAGCCGGCAATAACGCCAGCCAGGCAGAGAGAATAAGTATGATCGCCGCGACCATTTTGTTAGCGCGCATGAATATATCCTCACTGCAGCTTGTCTGGTTGTAAGACTTACACAGAGGTGCCATTCTGTCGATAGCGAAACCATTTGGAGATTTGCGATGTCGGCGCGGATGGCGGTTACCGGTTCGACGATGTTCCTGGCCTGCCTCCTGGGCAATCCGACGCAACTGTCGCTGCTGCCCGACGCGGCGCAGGCTGCGGGCCCGATGCGCCTGGTCTGCTCAAGTTCCAACTATCGCTATTCCTATTGCGGGGTCGACACGCGTGGCGGCGTGCAGTTGACCAACCGGCTATCGAAGTCGCGTTGCCAGTTCGGCGCGAGCTGGGGTTATGACGGCGGCGGCATCTGGGTGGACAAGGGCTGCTCGGCGCAATTCCTGGTTGCCGGCTCCGGCCGCAGGCCTTCTCCCGGCGATGCGGCAGCCGCCATCATCGTCGGCGGAATTGTCGGCGCCATCCTCGACAACGCTGATAGGCATGGCCGTCATTCCGACAACTACTATCCGAGGCCGAAGCCGCGCCGCGACGATCGATGGATCGACCCGACGCCCCAGTTCGACAGGGACGGCAATCCCAATTTCGATACCCACGGCAACTATCAGGGATGCCACGGCGTCGGCTGCATGGTGGACAATCCGGATGAGATGGGTGACGCGCCGCCCGAACCCGGTCAAACCACTTTCGACAGTTCGGACGATTGATCGCGTCGCCAAGCCGCGCACGCTGAGCGCCAGCCTCGTCCGGGTGCCGCCTAGAGCGTTTCACCGTTTCACGGAAACGGCGAGCCGCTCCATCTCTTTGTTTTTACGCAATTCCAGACGGAAAACCGCGCACACTTTTCCTGGAATTGCTCTGATGGGAACGCATCGTCTTGCAAAGGATGATGTTGGAATGGCCTTCTGGCCAGCCGGTCAGTTCGGCCATGCGCTCGAAACCGGCCCTCTCGTAGAAGCCCGGAGCCTGGAAGTCGTGGGTCGAAACCCATATCCTCACGGAACCGCGCGCGGCGGCCTCGGCAACGAAGGCATCGAGCAGCTTCCTGCCGTGACCAAGGCCGCGATAGGCATCGTCGATCCACATCAGCTTCAGCTCTGCAATGCCAGCCCAGGAATAGCCTGCGGCAACCCCGACAGCGCGCCCTTGCTCATCCCGCAGGGCGAAGACGAGGGCATGGTCGTTGTCGCGGCCGGTCAGACGCCGGTTATCGCTGTTGAGGCATTCCTCGATTGAACTGAGCTCGGCCGACGACAGATCGTGCTCGGCCTGCAGGCGAGGGGCCATCAAATCCCGCCATACCAGTCGTAGCCATTGTCTTCCCAATAGCCGCCGCGGCCGCCGCCGATATTGGCGAAGCTGTCGACCAGCTCGATCTTGTGAATGTATTTCGGCATCTTGTAGCCGAGCTGACGCTCGACCCGCACGCGCAGCGGCGCGCCGTTCTCGACCGGCAAGGGCTTGCCGTTCAGGCCGTAGGCCAGAATCGTCTGCGGATGGCGGGCGTCGATCAGGTCGATCGTGCCGTAATATTTGATGTCGCCCGACAGGCTTTGCTCGATCGTGTCGAGGCAATGGAACATGACATAACGCGCCTGCGGCTTGACCACCGCCTGGTCGAGCACCAGCGACAGCGGCGTCCCGGTCCATTTGGCGATGCAGCTCCAGCCTTCGACGCAATCATGGCGGGTAATCTGCGTGCGGCTCGGCATGTTCTGGAGCTGCTCGCGAGTCAGCGACAGCGGCTTCTCGACAAGCCCCGTGACCTCCAGCCGCCAGTCGGCGAAATTGTTGCCGAGCAGGCCCTTATAGATATCGTCGTCCGGCGCGGTGACGCCGTTCGGCCGTTGCGGCTGGCGGATGTCGGCCTCGGTGAATTCCGGCGCCAGCGCGTCGCGGCCGGCGAGCAGGCGCTGGGCCCGCCAGGTCAGGCCATTGGCGTTTTCGAGGAAGCTGCGCAGGCCGCCGCCGATGCCCAGACCGCTATCGAAGGCATCGCAACCCGACAGCGCAATGCCGGACAGGCCGAGGCTGCTGGCGGTCAAGAACTTTCTTCGGCTCATTTGGAGCTTGGGGCTGATCTGGAATTTTGCCATGTCAGACGCTCCTCTCGGTTGGCTGGTCATGCTTCGCGGGCGGGTCGGTGCGGTACCAGCCGGTGATGATCGAGCGCAGCTCGTTGATCGGGCCGGCGGCGAGGATCATCAGGATGTGGACGATGAAGAAAAGGACGAGCAGCACCATGACGCTGAAGTGGATCGTCCGCGCCGTCTGCCGGCCGCCGAGGATTTCGTTGAGCCACGGCAGCACCGAATTCATGCTCGGCGACATCGCAAGCCCGGTGACGATCATCAGCGGCAAAAGCACGAAGAGCACGCCGCCATAGGCCATTTTCTGCAGCGTGTTGTATTCCCGCGTGTGGTGGAATTTCAGCTTTGCGTGATCGACGATGTCGCGCGGCAGCTTGCGCAGGTCCGATACGCGAGGGGCGAGGTCGCGGCGGATATGGCCGTTGATCAGGCCAGCGATCAGCCAGACAAGCAGCGTGGTGGTCAGGATCCAGGCGAAGAAGAAATGCACGACGCGGGCGGTGCCGAGATCGTAATAGGACGGGATCGTCGCCCAGGAAGGAAAGGCCCGCGGCGTCTCCTGTCCCGGTGGACCCGACCAGCCGAGCACGCCGGTGGTGTCGAAGCGATGGCCGAAGATTTCGGTGAAGCCGCGCGGACCGTTGGCGGTGTTTTCGGCGCCGATCTGGAGGATCGTGTTGTTGAACTCGAAGCCGGATTGCTTGCCGATATAGAGCTGCGGCCGCGCGTTGAAGATCTGCAGGCCGGAAAGCAGCATGAAGAACAGCGAGAAAGCCCAGATCCAATGGGTCAGCCGCGTCCAGCGCGACTGCCGATAGATGAGGGTCGTGTCCTTGGCGTCCGCCTTGGCGGCGGGCTGCTTGTCGGCAGCAGTGTCCATCTTGCCTCCGGCCGCTATTGGGAAGCGGCTTCTCAGGTCGTTGTCTCCCTCTCAATACGTCGCCGCACAAGGTAATGTTTCATGCGATCACGGATTTATTACGGACCGCCCAGGCTAACCGCGAGATTGACCGCCGCCGCGACGATCACCGTGTTGAAGAAAAAGGTCAGGATCGAATGTACGAGCACGACCAGACGCATTTGCGAGGTCGTGATCGCGGTGTCCGCCGTCTGCGCCGTCATGCCGATCACGGTCGCGAAATAGAGGAAATCCCAGCCTTCCGGTCTTTTACCGCCGGGAAAATCGAGCCCGCCAACAGGCATCTTCTTCTGGCTTTTCGCGTCGATCTCATCACCACCCATCCAATAGACATGCGCATAATGCAGCGACGCCATGGCGTGGATGGTGAACCAGCCGAGCGGGATCGACAAAATCGCGAAGGCGAGCTGCCAAGGGTGCGCCGCGTTTTTCTGGTTGATCAAAAGAAACAGCGAGACGATGGCCGCAACGACGACGAAGAGCGTGACGACGAAGATAAGCAGCACCGGCAGGTCCGTCGCGCGCGCGTTCTTGCTGAGATAGCGGCCGGTAAGGCTCGGCATTAAGGCCAGCACCAGTGCGATGTAGCTCACAAAGAACACATTGGCGCCGATGGAGTAGGGTAGAGGCCAGCGCAGCAACAAGGCAAGCAACAGCGCGACGATGCCGATGGCCGCGGCGAGGGCGAACTGCATGTGCCGATGCATCGGCGTCTTGAGATCGTCACCCATGGCCCGAGGCCCCTGAGACGTTGGATCAGTCCGGTGTGACGGATTTGAGCGCGCGCCGCAAGATGCGGTCGAGCTCGCCGAGAAACTGCGACCTGTCCTTCTGCGTGAAGGAGGCGTTGAATCCCCGGCTTTCGCCGGTTTCGCGCAGATGCTGCTTCAAATCGCGCATCGCCACCGCCATGCCGATGGTCTCCGGCGTGAAGGGGCGGCCTGCAGGCCCCAGCACATGCGCACCGAGCGCCACCGTGCGCGCAGCAAGCGGGATGTCGGCGGTCACCACGATGTCGTTGGCCCTGGCGTTCTCGACGATCCAGTCGTCCGCGGCATCCGCGCCCTTGGAGACGACGATGTTGCGGATCATCGGATCGCGCGACGGCCGTAGCCCGCCATTGGAAACATAGGTGACGACGACGCCATGGCGCTCGGCGACCTTCTCGATCTCGGCCTTGACCGGGCAGGCGTCGGCGTCGACGTAGATAAGGGGTGCGGGCATCGTACTTCCAAACGAATATGGGGCCGGCGTATCAGCCAGCCCCATGGCAGAAATAGCGAGACTTGTCAGGCCGGAAGTGCGCCCGACTTCTTCGCGGTCCAGGTGGCGATATAGTCCATCAGGCCAGGGCTGAGGCAGTCATAGGGCTCCAGCCCGATCGACTTCAGCTGGCCGCGAATGCCGGCCATGCGGTCCGGGTCGACGCCGGATTCGATGATCGAGGAGACGAAAGCGGCAAAGCCCGGCGGCGACCAGCCGTCCTCCTCGAAGCGTTCGGGATGGATGAAGGACAGGCCCTTGAAGGGATGGTCGCGCTCGACCGGGCCGTACATGTGGACGCCGCAGCCCGTGCAGGCATGGCGCTGGATCAGCGCGCTTGGGTCGACCACCTTGAGCTTGTCGCCGTTCTCGGTGACGGTGACGTCGCCGCTGCCGGCAACGGCCACGACCGAGAAGATGGCGCCTTCCGGCTTCCAGCACTTGGTGCAGCCGCAGGCATGGTTGTGGGCGATCTGGCCCTTGACCTTCACCTTCACCGGCTTGCTGGCGCACAGGCAGACCAGCGTGCCGCCGGCAAAGGATGCGCTCTCCTTCGGCAGGCCATTGTCGATCTTCGGATGCAGTTTCTCGGCCATTTACACTTCCTCCCATGTTTGACCACAGAGGTCGCGGGCTTGCTGGCCTGCGGCCCGATGGGTTTGCTTCAGTAAACCACGACGCTCCTGATCGACTTGCCCTCGTGCATGAGTTCGAAACCCTTGTTGATGTCTTCGAGCTTCAGCGTGTGGGTGATCATCGGATCGATCTGGATCTTCTTTTCCATGTACCAGTCGACGATGCGCGGCACATCGGTGCGGCCGCGCGCGCCGCCGAAGGCGGTGCCCATCCAGGTGCGGCCGGTGACCAGCTGGAACGGGCGTGTGGAGATCTCCTGGCCGGCGCCGGCAACGCCGATGATGACCGACTTGCCCCAGCCGCGATGCGAGGCTTCGAGCGCCTGGCGCATCACCTTGGTGTTGCCGGTGCAGTCGAAGGTGTAGTCGGCGCCGCCGATCTGGTCGGCGCCGCGCTTGGTCATGTTGACCAGGTAAGGCACGATGTCGCCGTCGATCTCCTTCGGATTGACGAAATGCGTCATGCCGAACTTCTCGCCCCAGGCCTTCTTGTCGTTGTTCACATCGACGCCGATGATCATGTCGGCGCCGGCAAGGCGAAGACCCTGGATGACGTTCAAACCGATGCCGCCGAGGCCGAAGACGACAGCGGTGGCGCCCTGCTCGACCTTGGCCGTGTTGATGACGGCGCCGATGCCGGTGGTGACGCCGCAGCCGATGTAGCAGATCTTGTCGAAGGGCGCGTCGGGATTGACCTTGGCGACCGCGATCTCCGGCAGCACGGTGAAGTTGGAGAAGGTCGAGCAGCCCATATAGTGGAACAGCTTCTCGCCGCCGACCGAGAAGCGCGAGGTGCCGTCGGGCATCAATCCTTGCCCCTGCGTGGCGCGGATGGCGGTGCACAGGTTGGTCTTGCGCGACAGGCATGACGGGCACTGCCGGCATTCGGGCGTGTAGAGCGGGATGACATGGTCGCCCTTTTTGACCGAGGTCACGCCCTTGCCGACATCGACGACGATGCCGGCGCCCTCATGGCCGAGGATCGCCGGAAAGATGCCTTCCGGATCGGCGCCCGACAGCGTGAACTCGTCGGTGTGGCAGATGCCGGTCGCCTTGACCTCGACCAGCACCTCGCCCTCGCGCGGGCCTTCCAGGTCCACCTCCATGATCTCCAGCGGCTTTCCGGCACCAACAGCAACGGCGGCACGGGTCTTCATGAGGCACTCCTCCCAAGCGGTCTGTAAGTTTTGGCTAACGGCAAGCTGTTCGTGGCGAATGCCAGCCTGCCATTCTTTAGCATTGGGAGAACATTAGCGAGTTCCGCGCTGGCGGCCAATGTCTCTTGCGACGTTTTTCGGCGCGGTTTCCGCAATCGGCACCTGCCGGGAAAGCCAATCCGAGGACACTTGAGGCGCGCCTGAATTGTCCATAGAACTGGACCGCTTCGCCGGAGGAAAGACATCCGAATGTTCAAGAAGATCCTGATCGCCAATCGCGGCGAGATCGCCTGCCGCGTGATCAAGACGGCGCGCAAGATGGGGATTGCCACCGTCGCGGTCTATGCGGATGCCGACCGCGACGCAGTCCACGTCGAAATGGCCGACGAAGCTGTGCATATCGGGTCTTCGCCGGCGGCGCAGAGCTATCTGCTGCCCGAGAAGATCATCGCCGCCTGCAAGGAGACTGGCGCGGAAGCCGTGCACCCGGGCTATGGTTTTCTTTCGGAACGTGCGTCTTTCTGCGAGGCGCTGGAGAAGGAAGGCATCGTCTTCATCGGACCGAAGCCCAAGGCCATCAAGGCGATGGGCGACAAGATCGAATCGAAGAAGTTCGCCAGCCAGGCCAAGGTCTCGACCGTGCCCGGCTGGCTCGGCGTCATCGAGGACGCCGACCATGCCGAACGGATCGCCGGCGAGATCGGCTATCCGGTCATGATCAAGGCCTCGGCCGGCGGCGGCGGCAAGGGCATGCGCATCGCCTGGAGCGAGGCGGAGGTGCGCGACGGTTTCGACAGGGCACGTTCGGAGGCGAAAAGCTCCTTCGGGGACGACCGTGTCTTCATCGAGAAGTTCGTCGTGGATCCCCGCCACATCGAGATTCAGGTGCTGGCAGACGCGCATGGCACCGCGCTCTATCTCGGCGAGCGCGAATGCTCGATCCAGCGCCGCAACCAGAAAGTGGTCGAGGAGGCGCCGTCGCCGTTCCTCGACGCCAAGACCCGAAAGGCGATGGGCGAGCAGGCGGTGGCGCTGGCGAAAGCCGTCGACTACCAGAGCGCCGGCACGGTCGAGTTCATCGTCGATAAGGACAAGAACTTCTATTTCCTTGAAATGAACACGCGATTGCAGGTGGAGCACCCGGTGACGGAGCTCGTCACCGGCATCGACCTGGTCGAGCAGATGATCCGCGTCGCCGCCGGCGAGAAGCTCGCCATCAAGCAGAGCGACGTGAAGCTCAACGGCTGGGCGGTGGAAAGCCGCCTCTATGCCGAGGACCCGTTCCGCAACTTCCTGCCGTCGATCGGGCGGCTGACCCGCTACAGGCCACCGGAAGAAGGCAGGTTCGGCGACATCGTCATCCGCAACGATACCGGCGTCGCCGAAGGGTCCGAGATCTCGATGTTCTACGACCCGATGGTGGCCAAACTCTGCACTTGGGCGCCGACAAGACTGGAAGCCATCGACGCCATGTCGGAGGCGCTGGACAGGTTCGTCGTCGACGGCATCGAGCACAACATCCCCTTCCTTTCGGCGCTGATGCAGCACCCGCGCTGGCGCGAGGGGCGGCTGTCGACCGGCTTCATCGCCGAGGAATATCCGGACGGTTTTTCGCCGGTCGCGCCGGATGGCGAGGAGAGGGCGGTGTTCGCCGCCGTCGCGACGGCGATCGAACTCTTGCGCCGCGACCGGCTCGACCGCCTGAGCGGCAGGCTGGCGCCGCATTCCGGCTATCTCAAGCGCGACTGGGTGGTAAAGATCGACGCTGGCTATCTCCCGGTCGGGATCGTCGACGGCATGGTTTCCATCCCGATGGAGGTCGATCTGTCGATCGACGGCGGCAAGCCGTTGACGGTCGCCTCCGACTGGCGGCCGGGAGATGCGATCTGGCAAGGCACGGTCGGCGGCAACCGCATCGCAGCCCAGATCCGCCCAGCGCTGAACGGGCTGCGGATTGCCTGGAAAGGCATGTCGGTGACCGCGCGCGCCATGCTGCCGCGCACGGCCGAGCTTGAAAGGCTAATGCCGGAGAAGCTGCCGCCGGACACCTCGAAGATGCTGCTCTGCCCGATGCCAGGTCTCGTCGTCTCGATCGCCGTCGCCGAGGGCCAAGAGGTCAAGGCCGGCGAGACGCTGGCCGTGGTCGAAGCGATGAAGATGGAGAACGTGCTGCGCGCCGAGCGCGACCTCACGATAGCCAAGCTCAACGCCAAGCCGGGGGACAGCCTCGCGGTCGATGCCGTGATCATGGAGTTCGCCTGAGAAGAGGCGGTACCGGGTCGCAAGCCTGTGCCTGCGGGTCTTTTGTGCTGGACTGGCATGGCCCCGTCCGGGACAATACATCTGCATGGATTTTGAGTCTTTGGGACAGCGCGGAAAAACATGGCGGATGAACGACTTCTACGCGACCCGTTGCAGCGCGAAGCAGCCGTGAAGGCCGCGCGGCCGGAAGCGCCGGCGCGGACCTTCATCCATCTGCGCGTGCATTCGGCCTATTCGCTGCTCGAAGGCGCGCTTCAGCTCGGTGCGATCGTCGGCCATGCGGTCAAGGACGAGGCGCCGGCGATCGCGGTCACCGACACCAACAATTTGTTCGGCGCGCTCGAATTCGCCCAGAAGGCGGTCAAGGACGGTGTCCAGCCGATCATCGGCTGCCAGGTCGACCTCGCCTTTTCCGGCGAGGCGAGCGACGGCCAGCGTGACCGCCGCCGCAACGGGCCGGAAATGTCGCCGGTCGTGCTGATCGCCGCCAGCGAGGACGGCTACCGCAATCTGGTCAGGCTGATCAGCAAGGTTTATCTGGAGACGCCGCCCGGCGAGCCGGTGCATCTGACCAGCGCGCAACTGGAGGGGCGGTGCGACGGGCTGATCTGTCTGACCGGCGGCCCGCGCGGTCCGATCGGCAGCGCGCTCAAGGCCGACCGGCGCGACCTCGCCGAACAGCGGCTGCTGTTCCTCAAGGGCCTGTTCGGCGACAGGCTTTATGTCGAGCTGGAGCGGGTCGCCGGCTACGACCGGATGGTCGAAAAGTCGACGGTCGACCTGGCCTACACACACGACCTGCCGCTGGTCGCCACCAACGAGGCGTTCTTCTCCAAGCGCGAGGACTATGAAGCGCATGACGCGCTGATTGCGATCGCCGAAGGCTCGGTGGTAGCCGCGGACAATCGCCGGCGGCTTTCGCCGGACAATTTCCTGCGCACTCAGGCGGACATGGCGCGGCTTTTCTCCGATCTACCGGAAGCGATCGACAACACGGTCGAGATCGCGATGCGCTGTTCCTATTATCCCAAGAATCGCAGCCCGATCCTGCCGCGCTTCACCGGCGCCGACGCCGCCGACAAGGACGCCGCCGAGAAGGCCGAGGCTGCGGAGCTTGCCCGTCAGGCGCGAGAGGGTTTGGAAAAGCGCCTTGCGGCGCATGGGCCGACGCCCGGCTACACGGTCGAGCAATATCGCGAACGGCTCGAATTCGAGCTCGGCATCATCGAGAGGATGAAGTTTCCCGGCTACTTCCTGATCGTTGCCGACTTCATCAAATGGGCCAAGTCGCAAGGCATTCCGGTTGGCCCGGGGCGCGGTTCGGGCGCCGGCTCGCTGGTCGCCTATTCCACCACCATCACCGATATCGACCCGCTGCGTTTCTCGCTGCTGTTCGAGCGCTTCCTCAACCCGGACCGCGTGTCGATGCCGGACTTCGACATCGACTTCTGCCAGGACCGGCGCGAAGAGGTCATCCGCTACGTCCAGCAGAAATACGGGCGCGATCAGGTCGGGCAGATCATCACCTTCGGTACGCTGCAGGCGCGTGCCGTGCTGCGCGACGTCGGCCGCGTGCTGCAGATGCCTTACGGCCAGGTGGACAAGCTATCCAAGATGGTGCCGCAGAACCCGGCCAATCCGGTCAAGCTGGCGGATGCCATCGCCAATGAGCCGCGCTTCGCCGAGGAGGCGGAGAAGGAGCCGATCGTCCAGACGCTGCTCGACACGGCGCAGAAGCTCGAAGGCCTCTATCGCCACGCCTCGACGCATGCCGCCGGTATCGTCATCGGCGACCGTCCGCTGTCCGAGCTGGTGCCGATGTATCGCGATCCGCGCTCGGACATGCCGGTCACCCAGTTCAACATGAAATATGTCGAGCAGGCCGGGCTGGTGAAGTTCGACTTCCTCGGCCTGAAGACGCTGACGGTGCTGGAAACGGCGGTGAAGCTCATCCGCCGTCGCGGCGTCGATATCGACCTCGCCCGTATTCCGCTCGACGACAAAGAGACTTACTCGATGCTGTCGCGCGGCGAGGTGGTCGGCGTGTTCCAGGTTGAAAGTGCCGGCATGCGCAAGGCGCTGATAGGCATGCGGCCGGACTGCATCGAGGACATCATCGCGCTGGTGGCGCTCTACCGCCCCGGCCCGATGGAAAACATCCCGACCTACAACGCCAGAAAGCACGGCGAGGAGGAGTTGGCCTCGATCCACCCCAAGATCGACCATCTGGTGAAGGAAACCCAAGGCGTCATCGTCTACCAGGAACAGGTGATGCAGATCGCGCAGGAGCTTGCCGGCTACTCGCTCGGCGAAGCCGATCTGCTGCGCCGCGCCATGGGCAAGAAGATCCGCGCCGAGATGGACAAGCAGCGCGAGCGCTTCGTCTCCGGCGCGGTCGAGCGCGGCGTCTCCAAGCCGCAGGCCGACTTCATCTTCGACCTGTTGGCCAAATTCGCCGACTACGGCTTCAACAAGTCGCACGCCGCGGCCTACGCGGTCGTCTCCTATCAGACCGCCTATCTCAAGGCACATTACCCGGTCGAGTTCCTGGCCGCGTCGATGACGCTCGACATGAGCAACACCGACAAGCTGGCCGATTTCCGCCAGGACGCCATGCGCCTCGGCATCGAGGTGGTGGCGCCATCGGTGATGACCAGCTTCCGCCCGTTCGAAGTGGGCGAGAACAAGATCTTCTATTCGCTGGCGGCGCTGAAAGGCGTCGGCGACGCGGCGGTCGAGCACATCGTCGAGGTGCGCGGCGAGAAGCCGTTCAAGAACCTTGCCGATTTCTGCGAGCGGGTCGATCCGAAGATCGTCGGAAAGCGCGTCTTCGAAAGCCTGATCATGGCCGGCGCGCTGGATTGCTTCGGCCACGACCGCGCCCAGATGATGGCCGGCGTCGAGCGCATGATGGGCCTCGCCTCGCTGGCGCAGCAGAACGCCATATCCGGCCAGGCCGACATTTTCGGCGCCTCGCTCGGCAGCCAGTCGCAGGCGCTCAACCTGCCGGCGACCGATCCGTGGCTTGCCGCGGACCGGCTGCATCGCGAGTTCCAAGTGGTGGGCTTCTATCTCTCGGCGCATCCGCTGGACGAGTACAAGGCCGCGCTGCAGAAGATGCGGGTGCAGAACTGGGCGGAGTTTTCCGCGGCGGTCAAGCGCGGCGCCGCCGCAGGGCGGCTCGCCGGCACCGTCACCACCAAGCAGGAGCGCAAGACCCGCACCGGCAACAAGATGGGCGTGGTGCAGTTTTCCGACACGACGGGCCAGTATGAGGCGGTGCTGTTCTCCGAGGGGCTGGCGCAGTATCGCGATATGCTGGAGCCCGGGCGATCGGTGGTGATCACCGTTTCGGCCGAAGACCGGCCGGAGGGCATCAACTTGCGCATCCAGACCGTGCAATCGCTGGAGGATGAGGCGAGCCGCATTCAGAAGGCGCTGCGCATCTTCGTGCGCGACGCGGCACCCCTCGGCACGCTGGCCAACCAGCTTTCGGTCAAGGGCGAAGGGCAGGTGAGCTTCGTGCTGATCAAGGACGCGGGGCAGGGCGAGATCGAGATCGAGCTGCCCAATCGCTACCGCATCTCGCCGCAGGTGGCATCGGCGATGCGCGCGGTGCCTGGCGTGGTCGAGGTCGAGCTGGTTTAGCCTGGAGCAATCCCGGAACGTGTGAGCGATTGGGCTCGGCGACTTCGCTGTAACCTTCCGTGCGAAATTGCTTAAAAACAAGGAGATAGAGTGGTTCGCCGTTTCCGTGAAACAGTGAAACGCTCTAAGGGGTTGCCGCTTCCGCTTCGGCAACCCGCGGCGTCTTCTTCTGCAGGTTGAGCAGGTTGCCGGCAAGAATCAGGGCCGCGCCGCCGGCGGTGAAGGCGTCGATCTGCTCATGATAGAGCAGCCAGCCGACCAGCGCCGTCAGCGGCACGCGCAGGAAATCCATCGGCGAGATGATCGTGGCGTCTGCGTGGGTGAGCGCGCGGGCCAGGCAGAAATGCGATGACATGCCGGTGAAGGCGATGACGAAAATCCATGGCCAGAGCTCTGGAGAGGGAGTGCGCCAGCTGTAGAGAGCCGGGATCAAGCCAACCACCGACTGGATGATCAGCATCCAGAAGATGATGCGCACCACGCTTTCGGTCTTGGTCATCGACTTCACCAGCACCATCGAAATGCCGAAGCAGACCGCGGCGCCGAGCACGACGAGGTGTCCGGGATCCATCGAGCCGGCGCTGGGGCGTACGATGATCACCACGCCGATCAAGCCAAGCACGATCGCCGTCAGTTTTGACCGGGACAGTCTTTCCCCCAGGAAACTGACCGCGAGAATCGCCGTCCAAATCGGCGTCGTGAACTCGATCGAGATCAGCACGGCGAGCGGGATGAGCGTCAGCGCATAGAGCCACGCGGCCTGGCCGGTGTAGTGGATGACGTTGCGGGCGATGTGAGCGAAGGGGCGTCCTGTGCGCATTGCGGCAAAACCGCCGTTCATCACCACCAGCGGCAAAAGGATGAAGAAACCGATCACCGAACGCAGTTCCAGCACCTGGAACACGTTGAGCTCGGCCGTCGTCTCGCGGCCGGCAACCGACATCGCCAGCATCGAGGTGATTGACAGAGCCATCCAGAATGCGGCTTTTGGGATCGAGGGAGCGGGCGCCATTTGGGCGCCTATGTCGCAAGCCTGGACCCTGGCCGCAACCGTTAGTGGCGTCATTCCACTGGGCCAGCCAACAGGGATGTCAAAAAACCGTCATGGCGACGGCGGAACCTTGCGGCCGCGGCGCCCGTTAAGTCGACGTTTCCCGCCTTCCTTTGGAAGGTGCGGCCAAACCCATGTCATACTTTTCCTGGAATTGTCTTAGCGATCGCGAGAGGGGAACGCCTTGATGAAATCGACCGCCGCCGTGCTGGCCGCCGCCTGCCTTTTCTGCTCGACAGGCGCGCATGCCGACGAGGCGGCTTTCCTGCGTTCGCTGCAGGGAAAGTTTTCCGGCAAGGGAACGGTGAGAATCAGGACCAACACGCCGGTGATGAACATCAATTGCACCTTCACCTCGGACGCGACGGCGAACTCGCTGTCGCTTGACGGCACCTGCCGCGCGCTGCTGATCATGTCGCGCGAAATCCGCGCCGACCTGAAGGTCAGCGATGGGAACTACACCGGCACCTATATCGGTTCGCGCAGCGGACCCGCGGGGCTCAGCGGAAGCCGCAAGGGCGACGCGATCAATCTCGACATCCATTGGGCGAAGATCGTCAATGGCGATCGCGACGCGGAGCTGACGGTCGAGAAGGTCGGGCCGGACAACATGCGCATGACGGTGACCGATATGGATCCGGCAACCGGCAAGATGGTCGTGACGAGCCGTATCGACCTGAAGCGCAGCTGATGCTTCATTCTTCGAGCGGCTCGGGCGGATTGGCGGCGCGGCCCTTGCCGAATGTATAACCGGTCTCGACGGCTTTCCTGCCGAACTTGTCGCGCAACGTGTCCATCGCGCCTTCCGCCAGCGCGCGCTTGCGCGATTGCAAGTCGACCAGATCGGGCGGATCGGCCTTTTCGTCGTCGGAGAGGTCGCTGACGCCGATGCCGAGCAGGCGGAATTTGGTGCCGTCGGTCTCGCGGCGCAGCAGGTCGAGTCCGGTCTGGAAGATGCGGTCGGCCAGCCGCGTCGGATCGCCGAGCTGGCGGTTGCGGGTACGCGTCTTGAAATCCTGCGTCTTGAGCTTGAGCACCACGGTGCGCCCGGCGATGCCGGATTTCTTCAGCCGGGCCGAGACCTTTTCCGACAGGCCGCGCAGCACCGGCACCAGCTCTGCCAGGGCGGCGATGTCGGTGTCGAAGGTGGTCTCGGCCGACACGCTCTTGGCATCGCCGTCGGGATCGACCGGGCGATCGTCCTCGCCGCGCGATAGCCGATAGAGCCGGTCGCCCATCGCGCCGTAGCGGCGCATCAGGTCGCCGCGTTCCATGCGCTGCAGTTGCGCGATCATGCGGATGCCGTCGCGCTCCAGCGTCGCGGCCAGCGCCTTGCCGACGCCCCAGATCATCGTCACCGGCTGCGCGGCGAGGAAGCTCGGCGCCTCGGCCTCGCCGATCACCGAAAAGCCGCGCGGCTTGCGGAAATCCGAGGCGATCTTGGCCAGGAACTTGCAGTAGGAGAGGCCGGCCGAAACGGTGATGCCGAGTTCCCTTTCCACCGTCTGCGCGAAGCGCGCCAGCACCAGCGCCGGCGGCATGCCGTGCAGCCGCTCGGTGCCGGCAAGATCGAGAAACGCCTCGTCGATCGACAGCGGCTCGACCTGCGGCGTCAACGCCAACATGAGCGCGCGCACCTGGCGGCCGACGCTCACGTATTTCTCCATGTTGGGCGGAATCACCACCGCTTCCGGGCAGAGTTCCAGCGCCTTGAACATCGGCATGGCCGAGCGAACGCCTTGGATGCGGGCGATGTAGCAGGCGGTGGAGACCACGCCGCGCCGGCCGCCGCCGACGATGACCGGCCTGTCCTTCAGCGCGGGATTGTCGCGCTTTTCGATCGCCGCGTAGAAGGCGTCGCAATCGATATGGGCGATCTTGAGCCGGTAGAGCTCGGCGTGGCAGACGAGGCGCGGGCTGCCGCAGCGATCGCAGCGACGCGTCTGCGAGCGCTGGAGCGCCAGGCAGTCACGGCAAAAACCGTGTTCGGGATTGTTGACAGGAACCGCCATCGCTGCGAACATAAAGAGAACAAACGCAATGGTACGACAGCGCAGGGCCGGCAACAAGCTCGGCCTGGGGAGAACGCATGAGCACGACCATAGCACCGCTGACCCCTGAGCTTTGGCTCGATTTCGAAGACCTGTTCGGCAAGCAGGGCGCCTGTTACGGCTGCTGGTGCACGCATTTCCGGCTGGCGCCGGCGGAGCGCCGCGCCAGCGACAAGGAGCGCAACAAGGACCTTATCAAGGCGCGCATCGAGGCGGGTCCGCCGCCGGGCCTTCTCGCCTTCGAGGACGGCAAGGCCGTCGGCTGGATGCAGGTCGGCCCGCGCGCCGACGTGCCCGAATGGAACAACCAAGGCAGAGGCTCGGCGCCGGTCGATCCTGCCGACGCCGGCGACCCGAACGTCTGGGCGATCTCGTGCTTCTTCATCCGCGCCAAGGCGAGGGGCCGCGGCATCACGCATCGTCTCGTCGAGGGCGGCATCGCCTTCGCCCGCGAGAACGGCGCCAGGCTGCTCGAAGCCTGTCCGATCGACCTGTCGCGCGATTCGCGTTCGATCGGGCTTTTCGTCGGCTCCTCGCGCGTGTTCGAGAAGGCCGGTTTCGAGAGGCTTGTGGAACGCAAGCCCGGCCGGCCGCTGATGCGGCTGGTGCTTTAGCCGGATGCGCTTTTGGCCTACAGTCGGCGTCTTGCGGCTGTAACGCTTCTTGCCTACCAGAAGCGCAAATCATTCTTCCGGGACGACGGAGAACCAACGTGAAGCGTATTTTGCCACTTGCCTTTGCCCTCGTGCTCAGCGTGCCCGCCTTTGCCCAGACCGTCGACAACCAGGGCGCCAAAGAGCTGTCCGACAATCTGGCGCGCTATTTCGGCAAGCAGGCCTTCGACAAAGGTGTGCTCAAGGTTTCCGTCGAGGGCGACGCCTATAAGATTGCGCTCGACATAAAGGCGCTCGTCAATGCGCTGCCGGAGCAGAAGCTCCTGAAATTCGACATGGCGCCATACGCGCTGCGGGTGAAGCCGCGCAGCGACGGATCATGGGATGTTTCGTCGAATTTCTCGCAGGGCGCGTCCTTCGAATTCAATGGGCCGCAGGGCCGTCAGAGCGTGGACTTCACGATCAAGGACGGCAAGTTGACCAGCGTCTACGATCCCGCCCTTGCGGCCTTCACCAACGCGACCAGCTCATTGGCCGGGATGACCATGACGTCGCGGGAAGCCAAGCAGCAGGCCGATGTCTCGACCGGCGCCGGCACGGCCACCGTGACAGCGACCAAGTCCGCCAATGGCGGCGTCGACTTCACGGCCACGCAAAAGGTCGCGGACTTCGTCGAGACGATCAAGGTGAACGATCCCGACAACGGGATGAATTTTCTGCTCACCTTGAAAACGCCGGAACTTTCGGTGGATGCAAACGGCAAAGGCGTGCGGACGAAGCCGCTGCTCGACCTGCTCGCTTTTGCCGTGGCCAATGAAGACGAGGCCAAGCTCAAGGCGAACCAGGCCGAGCTCAAATCGCTGATGCTGGCCGCGCTGCCGATCTGGCAACGGGTCGACGGCAACTACGGCTTCAAGGACTTTATTGTGGAAAGCCCTATCGGCGAATTCGGGGCGAAGCAATTCAGCACCGCATTCGGCATGGACGGCGTCTCTCAGAACGGCAAGGTCGATTACACGATCAAGGCCTCTGGGTTGACGATCCCGCACCAGACCCTGCCTGAATGGACGGTGCCGCTGTTGCCCACGGATATCGACCTGAACTTCGGCGGCGCCAATATCGATCTCGATACGATGGCGAAAAAAGCGATCGAAGCCTTTGATCTCAATAAGAATCCGCCACTGTCGGATGAATTCGGCAAGGCTCTGGTCGCCGATTTCAAGGCCAAGAATCCGAAGGTCGTCATCGGACACAGCACGCTGAAGAACGGCGACATCGAGCTCGCGATGGAAGGCGAGATGACGTTTCCCGGAGAGAAACCGGATGCAACCTTGACCGTCGATGTCGCTGGCTATGACAAGATCGTCGATGCTCTGAAGGAAGGCGCCAAGAGCGATGAGCAGATGGCGCAGGCCTTCCCGTTTGCCTTGGCCGTCAAAGGCTTCGGCAGGACGCTGCCGGACGGCCGCCTGGAATGGGTGATCAACACCAAGGCCGACGGATCCGTGGCGGTCAACGGCGCCATGCTGAAGGGGCCGGATGAAGTCCAGGACGACAATTCGGGCGGCGATGACGGCTCGAACGGAACGGACAATTCCACCAGGAGCGACGATTCGGGCGATGGTGACAATGGCGGCGGCGACAATGGCGGGGCTGGCGCAAAGCTGCAGCCCTGAGCGCTTGCGCTAACTAAAGCCCGAGCGCGGCCGCGATCTTGGGCGCCGCCTCACGCCAATCCTCGACCGAGATGATGTCTTGCGGCGTCGGCGGCAGGAAGGCGCGCAGCGAGTTGTCGGCCATCAGATGGAAAAGATGGGCGTCCGCCACGGAGTTGCGCGCCGAGAGCAGGTTGGAGGGCTGGTCGTCGACGAAGGCGACCGGCCGGCCTTTAAGACCGCGCAGCTTGGCAATGGCAGGCCCCTTGGCCATCTCGGTCGTCAGCAGCGGATAGTCGAGCCCCAGCGCATCGAGATGCGTGCGGCGCACGGCACGGTGCTTGTGCGGCATGGCGGTCAGCATGACGATCTCGGCGCCTTGTCCAAGCATCGCCAGGGCGTCCGCCGCGCCCTCGGTGATGCTTTGCCAATCCGCCTGGGTGTCGAAGAAATCGCCGAGCAGCGCCGTCACTTCCGGCTGTTCGATCAGCCGTCCCGTTGCGGTTTCGGCGATGTTGCCGGTCAATCGGAAGGAATTCAGCGTCAGCCCGAAGCCGCGCGTTTTCAGGAAATGCGGGAAGGGCCGGACGAACTCGAGCACGACATCGTCGACGTCGAGCACCAGCAGCGGCCGGTCGTCGGCGGCAAGTTCTTCGATCTGCCGCGCCGTCTCGGGATCGTCGCTCATGTCGAACGTTCGTGGTCGTCGTTGCCGAGCGGGAGCGCGCGCAATGCCTTGCCGACCGCGGCCGGCGGCGTGCCGGTCTCCTCGGCGAAGCGCAGCAGCGTCGGCTCGTGAGCCAGAATGAATTGCAGGACGCCGGCGAGGAAGCCAGGCTCCGCGGCGGCCCTGCGGATCGAGTTCGCCTCGATGCCGGTAATTGCGAGGAAGCGCGGCAGAAGTTCCGGATCGGCGGCGACGAAGCCCAAAGCCTTGACGGCAATGGTTTCCGCTTCCTCGCGCATTGACGCTGCGTTCGCCATCATTACCTTTGGAATGGTGGATTTTTTCGAGTCTCCTTCCGCAGTAACGGCAAGCGTCGCTTGCGGCAAGCCTCCGCTCTCTCCCGTACAACGTCCGAAGGTGGAAATTGGTGCAGCTTTCCAACCTCCGGTTTCCGTTTCGTCAATCATATTGGGCTAGAGTGGAAAAGGGTTGGGTGCGGTCTGAAGGGGACGCATTGCGACGGTCTTCGGCTTCGAGGGCGGTCGGGACGGGAAACTGATGGCTAAGAAGGTCATGATCGTCGAGGACAATGAGCTCAACATGAAGCTCTTTCGGGACCTCATCGAAGCCAGCGGTTACGAGACGGTCCGCACACGCAACGGGCTGGAGGCGCTGGATCTCGCGCGCCAGCACCGGCCGGATCTCATTCTGATGGACATCCAACTGCCCGAAGTCTCCGGCCTGGAAGTGACCAAATGGCTGAAGGAAGACGACGAGCTGCATTCGATTCCGGTAATCGCCGTCACCGCTTTCGCCATGAAGGGCGATGAGGAGCGCATCCGCCAGGGCGGCTGCGAGGCCTATATCTCCAAGCCGATCTCGGTACCGCGCTTCATCGAGACGATCAAATCCTATCTGGGCGACGCCTGATGCCCGAGACCAGCAGAACCGGAGTTTTTTGACATGACAGCGCGGATCCTCGTCGTCGACGATATCCCCGCCAATGTGCGGCTGCTGGAGGTTCGGCTGCTGGCCGAGTATTTCGAGGTGCTGACGGCCAATAACGGTCCGGATGCGATCGAGACCTGCGAGAACGGCAAGGTCGATGTCGTGTTGCTCGACGTGATGATGCCCGACATGGACGGGTTCGAGGTGTGCAGACGCCTGAAGAGCGATCCGGCGACCTCGCATATCCCCGTCGTCATGATCACCGCGCTCGATCAGGTGTCGGACCGCGTGCGCGGCCTCGAGGCGGGCGCCGACGATTTCCTGACCAAGCCGGTCAATGACCTGCAGCTGATGACGCGCGTGAAGAGCCTCGTCAGGCTGAAATCGCTGACCGACGAGCTTAGGCTGCGCGCATCGACCACGCGCAATATCGGCATCGAAGAGCTTCTGAGCCGCGATTTCGCGACCGGAGACGCGAAGCCGAGAGTGCTTCTCATCGACGAGCGCAAATCTTCCGTTGAACGCATCCAGAAGATGCTGCGCAACAGCGCCGAGCTCGATGTCGCGACCGATCCGAACGCGGGCTTCTTCCAAGCTGCCGAGACGCCGTATGAATGCGTGCTGATCTCGACTGCCTTCTCCGACTTCGATGCGCTGAGACTCTGCTCGCAGCTGCGTTCGCTGGACCGCACCCGCTTCCTGCCGATCATGCTGCTCGCCGACGAGGGAGAGGAGGGCCGCATCCTGCGCGGCCTGGAACTCGGCATCAACGACTACCTGATCCGACCGATCGACCAACACGAGCTGACGGCGCGCCTGCGCACGCAGGTGCGGCGCAAACGCTATAACGACCAGTTGCGCGCCAGTGTCGCCCAGACCATCGAGATGGCTGTGATCGACGGGCTGACCGGGCTGCATAACCGGCGTTACCTCGACAGCCATCTGCAGACGCTGTTCGATCGCGCCGTGGCGCGGCGGCGGCCGCTGTCGGTGATGATCACCGATCTCGATCGCTTCAAGTCGATCAACGACACGTATGGCCATGACGGCGGCGACGATGTTCTGCGCGAATTCGCCAGGCGGCTGCGCAAGAATGTGCGCGGCATCGATCTCGCCTGCCGGTTCGGCGGGGAGGAGTTCGTCGTGGTGATGCCGGATACCGACGGCGCGGTCGCCGAGAAGGTCGCCGAGCGCATCCGCGCCGAGATCGCGCAGGCGCCGTTTGCGGTCGGCAATGACGGCAAGGCGATCGAAGTCACGGTCAGCGTCGGCGTGTCCTCGCTGCTGAAAGGGACCGACAGCGTCGCCGCCCTGATGAAGCGCGCCGACCTTGCGCTCTACGAAGCCAAAAGCGGCGGCCGCAACCGGGTCGTCGCCAAGGCTGCCTGAAGCGCTTCGCGATCTTTCAGGGTTTGCTCATACGCTTTGTATTTCAACCTCGCGCATGTCTTTGCCCCGAAACCGGTTCCCACTTTCGGGAGAGATGCTTGGGAATGGCGTCGATTCCCGGCGGTCCGAACAAGGTTACAAATTTACCTTAACCCAAGCGATTCGCGAGCGGTGGTTAAGAAATGGTTGATTTTTATAAGGTCTTGCGCAAATCTGCGACCCATAGACAGAAGACGTGGCCGGCACGAGGGTAGACTAGCCGGCTCGATCCAAAAATACCCCATGATGCTCAGGTCCGCCGCATCTCCTGGGTCCGTGGGGTCGGCCGGCCGGCGCTGGCACATAGTGGCCTCCTCGTACCGCTGCCAAACGCCGACCGGCCCCCTTTTCTACACAACCACCATCGGAACCTTGCACTGAGCATGACGCAATTCGTGCCGGAGGACCGTGCCGGACTTTCCTGGAATTTGTTCCAAAAACAAAAACGCCGCCCAAAGGGCGGCGTTTTGATTTCTCGGGATAACCAGATTACTTGATCTTGGTTTCCTTGAATTCGACGTGCTTCTTGGCGATCGGATCGTACTTGCGGAACGAGAGCTTGTCCGTCTTGGTACGGCTGTTCTTGCTGGTCACGTAGAAGAACCCGGTGTCGGCGGTCGACAGAAGCTTGATCTTGATGTTTGCGGCTTTGGCCATGATGTTCGTCCGTTAATGTTCGTGGAGTTTTGGCCGCTGGAGCACGGGGAAAACACCCGGACGCGGGAAACTTGGCGCGACACATAAAGAACGCGCCCGGAAAGTCAAGCCCGGGCGCCTTTTTCGCCTAATTTCGGCATGGCCGGGTTCACCGCCTCAGGCGCTATGCTCGACCAACTGCCCCTGCTTTTTCCAGTCTCCCGTCGTGTTCCACCAGCGGTTCGGATTGGCGCGGTCATCCAGGCCCTTGGAGCGGCTGGCGAGCAGCGGCTGGATGCGGATGACGGGCTCCTGGTAGGAATGGGCCTGGAATATCGCCTCGACGACACGGGCGGCGAGCGCCTGGTCGTCGGCGATCTCGAACGAAACTTCGACGGTGCCGGGCCGCCGGCGCAGTTCCGTCTCGGCGCCGGCTGCGGCGCCTTCGAGCGGACGGTAGCGCTCGATGCCTTGCGCCGACTGAAAGGCGTTGGCGTCATACTTGCCCATGCGCAGCGGCGTGATCGCCACCACGGCCTCCATGATGCGTTCGACATCGGCGGCCGGCGCCTGGAATGTGACGAGCAGAAGCAGTTCCATCCTGAGGGATTTGGTTTCAAAGCCGCTATCGATCATCGCAATTCTCCTACCTCGCGTTGGAGGCAGGGTATAGCAGGGGTGCTGCTGACACGGTGATGTCAGGATGCCTGACGTTCAGGGCATCCGTCCAAAGCGCTTCGCGCTGAAACGGGTCCAGGCGACGCGCTCTAGGTCTTTGTTCTGATGCATGGCGTTGTCCGAGAACGGCTGCGCGCTCCTGGTCGACAGGCATTAGAGAATCTTGCGCACCAGCCGGACCAGGACCAGAAGCATGTAGGCGGCGAAAAAGATCGCCAGCGACCAGCCGAAGCCCGAGGGGCCGAAGGCGTCCATGCCGATGCCGATCGCCTGCGGGCCGATCACCATCCCGACCCCGTAGCAAAGCACGAAGGCGGCATTTGCCGATGCCAGCTCATGGCCGGAAAGCTGTGAGCCGAGATGGGCAAGGCCGATCGTGTACATGGCGGCGACGACGCCGCCCCAGACGAACAGAAGGGCGGCCATCAGATGCCAGTTCTGCGCGAAGAACGGCATGAAGACGGTGCCGACGAGGCCGACGGTGGCGCAGGCCAGAAGCAGGTAGCGGCGGTCCGAGACACGGTCGCTGATCATGCCGATCGGGATCTGCAGAAGCACGTTGCCGAGCCCGATCATGGTCAGCAGAAGTGCTGCGTCGGCCTCGGAATAGCCGATCCGGCTGCCATAGACGGGGAACAGCGAGAAACCACCGGTCTCGACCGCGCCGAAGACAAGAACGGCGAAGGTCGCGGTCGGCACCAGCCAGATGTAGCGCAGGAAGTGGCTGGTCTCGCTCTCGGCGACGATGGTCGGGCTCTCGTTGCGGGCCGCAAGAACCGGAATGGCGGCAAGCGTCACCAGCGCTATGGTGACGCCGAATGGCAGGAAGCCGGAACTGCCGAGATGGGCGAACAGCCAAGGTCCGGCGGCAAAGCCGAGCGACAAAACGGTGGCGTAGATGCCGAGCACAAGGCCGCGGCGGTTCGGCGGGGCGGAGGTGCTGATCCAGAATTCAGACAGGATGAACAGCACCGTCAGCGAGATGTGCAGGGCGACGCGGAGCGGAAACCACATCCAGAAATCCGGCGCGAAATGGAAGCCGACGAAGGCAAGCGCGCCGATGGCGATCATCAGCAGCATGGTCCAGGCGACGCCGAGCCGCATGGCGAGCGGCGTGGCCAGAGGCGCACCGGCGATCGAGGCGAGGCCGGCGACGGCGGTGTTGAGACCGATCATCGAAGCGGAATGGCCGCGGCTTTCCAGAATGACGCTGAGCAGCGGCATGCCGAGGCCGATGGCGATGCCGACGACGCTGATCGAGGAGATCGCCGCGACCATCGGCAGCCAGTGTACGCGTTCGTCGCCCTGTTGTTGGGTATCGACCGTCATGGGATCAAAATGCTCTGCTTCTAAAGGACTTCGCGGACAAAGCGGTTGCGGACGAGCCGGAAGAACGGCACGGTGCCGCCCGGCCGCAGCAAGGGATCGTCGGCAAGCCGACTTTCCAGTTCTTCCAGGATCATGCCGGTGATGTCAGGAATGTCGGCCTTGCGGGCATCGGCAAGCGGCAGCCAGACGAGTTCCTCCAGCTCGTTTGTCGGCCCGCCGCCAGGCAATTCCACGGCAACGTCGTGGCGCCAGGCGCTGAAGAAACGCGTGTCGAAACGGCGCACGCGATTGGGAGGGGTGATGGCGCGGGCGACGAAGCGGAGCACGTCCAGCGACGGGATCACGCCATGTTCGGCGAAACCCTTCCAGTCACGCTTCGCGGTCGCGAAGGCGCCCTTGCGGCCGATCAGCAGGCCGGCTTCCTCATAGGTTTCGCGAATCGCCGACACGGCGATTGCCCGCGCCCGCGCCGCGCTGGCGCGACCGGGGCCGGCGACCAGCTTTTTCTCTTCCTCGCCGCGCAGAGGCGCGGCGACGGGAATGCGGCTGTCCTCGGGGTCGGTGCGGCCGCCGGGAAAGACGAATTTCCCGGGCATGAAGGCGTGCCTGGCATGGCGCCTGCCCATCAGCACCAGGACGTCCTTGTCCCGGCGATCGAGCAGAATGAGGGTCGCGGCATCACGCGGACGCAATGCCCGGCCGCTGCGCACGGCCAGGCCCTTATCGAGCTTGTCGACATCCGCCTTGGTCATTCCTTCCATGCGCCCGACCTAGCGGAAACTTCCTTGATGGGAAAGTGGCTTGCGCGTCGAGGCCTTTGAACCAGGGCGGACAGCGGCGCAACCTTGCTTATGGATGGCCCTCGAATTCGTCCTTCTCGTCGCCGAAGCCGTGCATATAAAGCGCCCATTGCAGGCCGATGACGGCGCCCTTGACCGGCTGCAAAAGCGCGAGCGCGAGAATGATGGTCAACGGTACCCAGATCAGCGCATGCTGCAAGTTCGACAGCGTGGTGGTCGCCTCCACCGCCATGAAGGCGCCAACCACGATGTGGCCGACAATGACGATGACCAAATAGGCGGGCAGGTCGTCCGCGCGATGATGATGGATCTCCTCGCCACAGACGCTGCACTTGTCGACGGTCTTGGTGAAGGCGTAAAACAGCTTGCCTTCGCCGCAACGTGGGCAACGGCCGAGCAGGCCGCGCTTGATCGCCGTCCACAGCGGACGGGCGACACGGCCGGAGTGATGCTCGCCGCCAAAAACCTGTTTTTCTGCCTGGAAGTTACTTGGCATTACCGTCTCCTGCCGCGCGGACCGACGCGCGATTGCGACGCGCGGGCACGGCCTTTGGCCTTATGGAACGACCGCCTCGAGCCGGGCAGGGGCTTCGGGTCGGTCAGCATCTCGAAACGCATCGCGCCGGCCATCGGCGCGACCTCGACCAGCCGGACTTCGACGCGGTCGGCAAGCTGATAGCCTTTGCCGGTGCGTTCCCCGTACAGCGATCGGGCAGTTTCGTCGTAGATATAGTAGTCGCCGCCCAGAGTTGACACCGGGATAAAGCCGTCGGCCCCGTACTGCGGCAATTGGACAAAGAGGCCCGCCTTGGTAACGCCGGAGATGCGGGCGTCGAACGTGTCGTTGACGCGCTCGGCGAGATAGGCGGCGATCAGCCGGTCGACCGTATCGCGCTCGGCGGCCATGGCGCGCCGTTCCGTGGCCGAGATAAGGGCGGCGACCTCTTCCAGCCGGTCAGCCTCCTGCTGCGTCAGGCCGCCTGGCCCAAGTCCAAGCGCCGAGATCAGCCCACGGTGCACGATCAGATCGGCATAGCGGCGGATCGGCGAGGTGAAATGCGCGTAGCGCCTGAGGTTGAGGCCGAAATGGCCGATGTTCTTCGGCGAGTACTCAGCCTGGCTTTGCGAGCGCAGCACCACTTCGTTGACCAGCGCCTCGTTGTCGGCGCCGCGCACCCGTTCGAGAATGCCGTTGAATTGGCTCGGCCGCATCTGCGCGCCGCGCGCAAGGGACAGGCTGAGCGTGTGCAGGAACTCGCGCAGCGATTCCTGCTTGGCGAGCGACGGCGCGTCATGGATGCGATAGACGAGGGGCTCCTTCTTGCCCTCCAGGGTCTCGGCGGCCGAGACATTGGCCTGGATCATGAACTCCTCGATGAGCTTATGCGCGTCGAGGCGATCCGGCACGACCACGCGGTCGACCGTGCCGTCCGCTTTGAGCAGGATCTTGCGCTCCGGTAGATCGAGCTCCAGCGGCTGGCGGGCGTCACGGCCGCGTTTCAGCACGGCATAAGCGTCCCAGAGCGGTTTCAGGACGCTTTCGAGAAGCGGCCGCGTCTTGTCGTCGGGCTCGCCGTCGATCGCGGCCTGCGCCTGCGGATAGGCGAGCTTGGCCGCCGATTTCATCATGACGCGGTGGAAGGAATGCCTGAGCTTGCGGCCTTCGGAGGAAAAGGTCATACGCACTGCGATGGCCGGCCGGTCCTCGCCCTCGCGCAGCGAGCAGAGGTCGTTCGAGATGCGTTCGGGCAGCATCGGCACGACGCGATCCGGGAAATAAACCGAATTGCCGCGCTTCAACGCCTCGCGATCGAGCGGTTTTCCATAGCGCACATAGGCCGCGACGTCGGCGATGGCCACGGTGACGACGACACCGCCGGGATTCTTCTCGTCCGCGTCGGGCGTGGCGAAGACGGCGTCGTCATGGTCCTTGGCGTCGGCCGGATCGATGGTCACCAGCGGCAGGTCGCGCCAGTCCTCGCGATGATCGAGCGTCGCCGGCTTCACCGCATCGGCCTCGGCGATCACGTCCGCCGGAAAGACATGGGGGATGTCATGCGCGTGGATGGCGATCATCGAGACCGCCTTCTCGCTGCTCAAGGATCCCAGCACCGCCAGCACTTTTGCCCTGGGCAATCCGTAACGGGAGGCTCGCGCCGGCTCGACCTCGACGAGGTCGCCGTTTTTCGCGCCGTTCTGGAATTCCTTGTCGACGATCAGCTCCGGCTGACGCCGTTCGACCGGCTCGATGCGGAACGTGCCGTCCTTCAGCACGCGGAAGACGCCGAGCACCGCGTCGCTGCGCTTCTCGAAGATCTTCATCACCCGCCCGGTATAGGCAGGGCCTGACGGATCGTCGGTCGGGAAGGTTTTCGCGAGCACGCGGTCGCCGATGCCGGGCACGGGGCCGCTGGCACCGCGCGAAATGCGGATGGCAATGACGGGCGGAGAACCGGCGCCGGTATATTCGCTCGGATTGGCCAGGAGCACGCCATCGTCGTCGCGGCCGAAAATATCGAGCACGGCGACGTGCGGCACAGCGCCGGCGCGGGTAAGGCGCTTGCGCTCCTTCGTCAGCAGACCCTCATCCTGCAGATCGCGCAACATGTCCTTCAGCCAGACGCGATCCTGGCCGCGCAACGCGAAGGCCTTGGCGATCTCGCGTTTGCCGGAGCGGTCGGGATTTTCGGCGATGTAGCGCAGGATCTCGTCACGCGAAGGCCGATAATCGTCCTTGACCACCTTGGCCCTCGTGTCGGCGTGGCGCGGATCGCCGTGGCTTCTTCCGGAGATCCTGCGCGCCACGTCCTGCTACCCCTTCTTCGCCGCCCTGCGGAAGGGCTTCTTGCCGCCTCCGCCCTTGGCTTCCTTTTCCGCGATCAGGGCGAGCGCCTCTTCCATCGTCACCGACTGCGGGTCCTTGCCCTTGGGCAGCGTCGCATTGACCTTGCCGTAATTGACGTAAGGACCGTAGCGGCCGTCGCGGACGACGATCTTGCCGCCGCCGTCGGGATGGTCGCCAAGCTCTTTCAGCGCCGCCGGCGTGGCGCCGTTACGGCCGCCCTTGCCCTTCTGCTGCTTCTCGGCGATCACCGAGACGGCGCGGTTCAGGCCGATCGAGAACACGTCCTCGATGCTCTCCAGATTGGCATAGGTGCCGTCATGCAGCACGAACGGGCCGTAGCGCCCGAGGCCGGCCGAGATCATCTTGCCGGTCTCCGGGTGCTTGCCGACGTCGCGGGGCAGGGCCAGCAGCGCCAGCGCCTTTTCGTGATCGATCGACTCGGCCGTCCAGCCCTTGGGCAGGCTCGAGCGCTTGGCGTCCTTGCCTTCGCCGCGCTGGATATAGGGGCCGAAGCGGCCGCTCCTCAGCGTGATTTCCTCGGCCGTGTAAGGATCCTTGCCGAGCAGCTTGACGCCGTCCTCGCCATTGCCGTTCTCGCCATTGGGATTGGCGGCGTCGCCGAGCTGGCGGGTGTAGGAGCATTCCGGATAATTCGAGCAGCCGACGAAGGCGCCGAACTTACCGAGCTTCAAAGAGAGATTGCCGGTGCCGCATTTCGGGCAGATGCGCGGATTGGAGCCGTCCTCGCGTTCCGGGAAGACCAACGGTGCAAGCTCTTCGTTGAGCGCATCGAGCACGTCGGCGACGCGCAGTTCCTTGATGTCGTCGACGGCGCCAGAGAAATCCTTCCAGAAGTCGCGCAGGACGTCCTTCCAGGCGAGCTTGCCGTCGGAAATCTCGTCGAGCTTCTCCTCGAGCGAGGCGGTGAAGTCATATTCGACGTAGCGCTCGAAGAAGCTTTCGAGGAAGGCCGAGAGCAGCCGGCCCTTGGCCTGCGGCACCAGCTTGCGGCGGTCGATGGTGACGTAGTCGCGGTCCTCGAGCGTCTTCAGGATCGCGGTGTAGGTCGACGGACGGCCGATGCCGAGCTCCTCCAGCTTCTTGATCAGCGAGGCCTCGGAATAGCGCGGCGGCGGCTCGGTCGTGTGCTGGGTGGCGTTGATCGCCTGGCGGGCAAGCTGCTCGCCGGAGCGGATCTCGGGCAGGCGGCGGCTCTCCTCGTCCTCCGCGTCCTCGTCCTTCTGGTCGGTATAGGCGGCGATGAAGCCGTCGAAGCGAATGACCGAGCCGATCGCGCGAAGCTCCGCAGTGCGGGCGCCGTTGACCGCCTCGATCTCGACCGTGGTGCGCTCGATCTCCGCCGGCTGCATCTGGCTGGCGATGGCGCGCTTCCAGATCAGTTCGTAGAGACGGGCCTGGTCGGCATCGAGATATTGCCGCACCGAAGCCGGCGTGCGCTTGAAATCGGTCGGGCGGATCGCCTCGTGGGCTTCCTGGGCGTTCTTGGCCTTGGTGGTGTAGAAACGCGGCTTTTCCGGCAGGTATTTCGCGCCGAATTCGCTGACGATGGCGTTGCGGGCAGCCTCGATCGCCTCGGGCGCCATCTGCACGCCGTCGGTTCGCATATAGGTGATAAGGCCGGCGGTCTCGCCGCCGACATCCATGCCCTCATAGAGCTTTTGCGCCACCTGCATGGTGCGGTTGGCCGAGAAGCCGAGCCGCGAGGAGGCAGCCTGCTGCAGGGTCGAGGTGGTGAAGGGCGGGCCGGGATTGCGCTTGGTGGGCTTGGCCTCGACCGACAGCGCCTTGAAGGTCGCGCCTTCCAGCATCGCCTTGATGTCGTCGGCCTGCGCCTTGTTGGCAATGTCGAGCTTCTGCAGCTTCTTGCCGGCATAGGCGGTGAGCCGCGCCTCAAAGCTGTCGTTGCGCGGCGTGTCGAGGATGGCTGCGATCTGCCAGTATTCCTCGCGGATGAAGCGCTCGATCTCGGATTCGCGGTCGCAGACGAGGCGCAGCGCCACCGACTGCACGCGGCCGGCGGAACGGGCGCCCGGCAGCTTGCGCCACAGCACCGGCGACAGCGTGAAGCCGACGAGATAGTCGAGCGCGCGGCGGGCGAGATAGGCGTCGACCAGCGGCGCGTCGATCTGGCGCGGATTGGCCATCGCGTCGAGCACCGAGGCCTTGGTGATGGCGTTGAAGACGACGCGGCTGACCGGCTTGTCCTTCAGCGCGCGCTTCTGCTTCAGCACTTCCAGCACATGCCAGGAAATGGCCTCGCCCTCGCGATCCGGGTCGGTGGCGAGGATCAGGCCGTCGGCATCCTTGACCGCCTTGGCGATGTCGGCGAGGCGCTTGCCGGACGCGGTGTCGACCGACCAGGACATGGCAAAGTCCTCGTCGGGCCGCACCGAGCCGTCCTTGGCCGGCAGATCGCGGACATGGCCGAACGAAGCCAGGACCTTATAGTTCTTGCCCAGATACTTGTTGATTGTCTTCGCCTTGGCCGGCGATTCGACGACGACGACGTCCATGAGGTCTCTTAATCAGCTGTGAGGTGGCGGAAGAGCTCCGCGACGCACGACGAAATCCCACTCTTTTCGTCGCTCACATGGCCGTGCTTTTGCAATCGGTCAAGGGGACGCGGCCAATTTGGGAAGCGGCCATCGGCGATACACTCTTAGAGTGTATGGCAAAGATCACATTTTTTGGGAGACGGAGGCATGCGCGCCCCGAGCCGGGCGGACGACCGGTAAAGACGACCGGCTGCCGGATCGAGGATCCCGGCAGCCAAAGTGCTCAACAGCGTGAGTTCAATCAGCCTTGACCACGTGCCAGGCGCCGGCGACGCCTTCGCCGGTCATGTCGCCAGCCTTCTTATCCTTGACGAAGGTATAGACCGGCTTGCCGTCATAGGCCCACATGTGGGTGCCGTCCTTGCGCTTGACGACAGACCATTCGCCTTCGGCCTTCGCGCTCGCCTTGGCTTTCAGCGGCGGCCAGTTGGCGGCGCATTTGTCGTAGCAATTCGACTTGCCCTTCTCGTCCTTGTCGAAGGTGTAAAGCGTCATACCCTTGGCGTCGGTGTAGATCTTGGTGCCGCCGACTTCGGCTTCCTTCCAGGCTTCGGCGGCCTGGGACGCGGCGGTGCCGAGTAGAAAGGCGGCAAACCCGAGTGCGATCGATTTCATAACGAATCTCCCTGAGGACGAGCACGCGGCAATCGCGCGCTCATCCCGAACAACGCGTTGGAGAGCCTCTTTCTTCCTGCGGCGAAGTGGCGACGTGCCACACAATGGTGATTGGCAGGGGCGTGCCCGCGCCGCTATATCGACGCCAGCACAATCGGGATTCATCGGATGGCATTGGACATCGGCTATGTCAGCGCGGTCGGGGCAGGGGCGATCTCGTTCCTGTCGCCTTGCGTGCTGCCGCTGGTGCCGCCCTATCTCTGCTACATGGCCGGCGTCTCGGTCGATGATTTCCGCGGCAATGCCGGCATCACGGCGCGCGAGGGCACGCGCGGCGCGCTGCTCTATGCCTCCCTGGCCTTCGTGCTCGGCTTCTCCACCGTCTTCGTCGCGCTCGGCGCCGGCGCCTCGACCATCGGCCGCTTGCTGCGCGTCTGGCAGGAACCGCTGGCGATGGCGGCGGGCGCGCTGATCATCGTGATGGGCCTCAACTTCCTCGGCATCCTGCGCATCCCGCTTTTGTCGCGCGAGGCGCGTTTCCAGTCGCAGGGCAAGCCGGCCAACATGGTTGCAGCCTATGTCATGGGGCTGGCATTCGCCTTCGGCTGGACGCCCTGCATCGGCCCCGTGCTGGGACCGATCCTGACACTGGCGGGCGGGCGCGAAACGGTGGGCGAGGGCGCGCTGCTGCTTGCCGCCTATTCGCTCGGCCTCGGCATTCCGTTCCTGATCGCGGCGCTTTTCTCCGGGGCCTTCATGCGCTTTCTCGGCAAGTTCCGCGTCCATCTCGGCCGCGTCGAGAAGGGGATCGGCGCGCTACTGGTCGTCGCCGGCGTGTTTTTCCTCACCGGCGGGGTGCAAAGCGCGTCCTACTGGCTCTTAGAGAATTTTCCGGTTCTGGGAAGGCTGGGGTGACCTTCCCGCCTATGAGTCGGACCGAACTATGGAACCCGCTGATTAAGAGTCAGCTGCTCTGCCGTCTCACCGGAATTTAACCGCATTGGTGCAGCATCACGCGGCTGCTAGCATGTGTTGATTCAAACCTTTTCATACGGTCATCCATCCATGAGCCAGAGATCCTGCCTGTCCGTCATTCTCGCCGCCGGCGAGGGCACGCGCATGAAAAGCGCCATGCCCAAGGTGCTGCACGCCATTGCGGGCCTGCCGATGGTGGCCCATGTCGTGAAGGCAGCCGAGGCTGCCGGGGCGACGGGCCTAGCGCTGGTGATCGGCCACGGCCCAGACGAGATGCGCAAGGCGGCGCAGAAATTCGCGCCAAAGGCGGAGACTTTCGTCCAGGAGAAGCGGCTCGGCACCGCGCATGCCGTTCTTGCCGCTCGCGAAGCAATATCAAAGGGTTACGACGACATCCTCGTCATGTTCGGCGATACGCCTCTGATCGATGCGCAAGCGCTGGCCGCCGCGCGGCAGAAGTTGGCGGAGGGCGCCGCCGTGGCTGTCATCGGCTTTCGTCCGCCCAATCCGGCCGGCTATGGCCGTTTGATCGAGAAAGATGGGCACTTGGTCGCTGTGCGCGAAGAAAAAGACTGCTCCGACGAGGAGAAGAAAATCGGCTTCTGCAATGCCGGCATGATGGCGGTCGCGGGCAAGCATGCGCTTCGGCTGCTCGACAAGGTCGGCAACAAGAACGCCAAGGGCGAATTCTATCTCACCGACATCGTCGAGATCGCCGGCGCTGAGGGCCTCGACGTGGTGGCTACGGAGGCGAGCTTCGAAAATGCGCTCGGAATCAACAACCGGGCCGAGCTTGCCGAGGCGGAAGCCATCTGGCAGGCGCGCCGGCGGCGCGAGGCGATGCTGTCTGGGGTGACGCTGATCGCGCCCGAAACCGTCTATTTCTCGCACGATACCGAAATCGGCGCCGACACGATCGTCGAGCCGAATGTCTGGTTCGGGCCGGGCGTAAGGATTGCCTCGGGCGCCAAGATCCATGCCTTCAGCCATATCGAGGGCGCAACGATCGCGTCCAATTGCGACGTCGGGCCGTTCGCGCGGCTCAGGCCCGGCGCGGATCTTCGAAACAAGGCAAAGGTCGGCAATTTCTGCGAGGTCAAGCAGGCGACGATTGAGGAGGGCGCCAAGGTCAACCACCTGACCTATATCGGCGACGCGCGCGTGGGTGCCGCCGCCAATATCGGCGCCGGCACCATCACCTGCAATTACGACGGGTACTCGAAATTCTTCACCGATATCGGCGAGGGCGCCTTTGTCGGCTCGAATTCCTCGCTGGTGGCGCCGGTCTCGATCGGCAAGGGCGGCTACATCGCTTCCGGCAGCGTAATCACCGAAAGCGTGCCCGACGACGCGCTGGCCTTCGGCCGGGCCCGCCAGAAGACGATCCCCGGCAAGGGCAAGGAGTTGCGCGAGCGCTTCGCCTCGGCCGCCGCGGCCAGGAAGAAGGCTGCGGCGGAATAGCGAGCAGGGACTGAGGATCAGGAACAACAGTGGCAGCGCTGGCCGCGTCTCACCCAGCTTACGCGATTTCAGCGGGAATCGTCATTTGGAGGATGCCGCACCGCCGCTGCAAATGGTACTCGCTACCACGGCGGCACGTCACAGTGCAGAGGAACGGCAATGCGCATGCACGTTCCGGCGCGAAAGCGACCGAGAAAACCGAGCAATTGCGGTAACTGGATCGCAATGGCCCTTTGCGATGGTTGCCTTCGAACAGGGTTCCGGTTGACACGGAACGAAACGCAAAGTGACTTTCGCCGCGACCCGGCAATCCATAGATAACGCCGGGTTTCTGCTGGAAATTGGGGGCAAGCGCCATGTGCGGTATCGTTGGAATCGTCGGCCGAAGCCAAGTCGCGCCGCTCATCGTCGACGCGCTGAAACGGCTTGAATATCGCGGTTATGACTCGGCCGGCGTCGCCACCATCGAGAAGGGCGAGCTCGGACGGCGGCGCGCCGAGGGCAAGCTCATCAATCTCGAACGGCGGCTGAAGGACGAGCCGCTCGAGGGCACGATCGGCATCGGCCATACGCGCTGGGCAACGCATGGCGTTCCCAACGAGGCTAATGCTCACCCGCATTTTTCCAGCGGCGTCGCTATCGTCCACAACGGCATCATCGAGAATTTCGCCGAGCTGCGCGACGAACTCACGCGCGACGGCTATACGTTCTCCTCGCAGACCGACACCGAGGTCGTCGCGCATCTTGTGGCGCGGGAACTCGCCAAGGGATCGAAGCCGGTCGAGGCCGCGCATGCCGCGCTGAAGCGGCTGCACGGCGCCTTTGCGTTGGCAATCATGTTCAGGGGCGACGAGGACCTGATCGTGGGCGCCCGCAACGGTCCGCCTTTGGCCGTCGGCCATGGCGAGGGCGAGATGTTTTTGGGCTCGGACGCGATCGCGCTGGCGCCCTTCACCAATTCGATCACCTATCTCGAGGACGGCGATTGGGCGGTGGTGCGCCGCGACAGCGTGACCATCTACGACATTGAGGGCAACATGGTCGCCCGCAAGCGCCAGCAGTCGCTGTCGACCAGCTTCATGGTCGACAAGGGCAACCGCCGGCATTTCATGGAAAAGGAAATCCATGAGCAGCCGGAGGTGATTTCGCACACGCTGGCGCATTATGTGGATTTCGTTTCCGGCAAGTCGAAGCCGCTCGACCTGCCGTTCGACTTCGCCAGGATCGGCCGGCTGGCGCTTTCGGCCTGCGGCACCGCCTATCTCGCCGGGCTGATCTCGAAATACTGGTTCGAGCGCTATGCGCGGCTGCCCGTCGATATCGATGTCGCCTCGGAGTTCCGCTATCGCGAGATGCCGCTTTCGGCCAATGACGCGGCCTTCTTCATCTCGCAGTCGGGCGAGACCGCAGACACGCTTGCCTCGCTGCGCTATTGCCGCCAGGCCGGCATGAAGATCGGCGCGGTCGTCAATGTGCGCGAATCGACCATGGCGCGCGAGTCCGACGTCGTGCTGCCGACGCTTGCCGGGCCGGAGATCGGCGTCGCCTCGACCAAGGCTTTCACCTGCCAGCTGTCCGTCCTGGCTGCGCTTGCGGTGCGCGCGGGCGTCGCGCGCGGCACGATTTCGCCCGATCAGGAAAAGCAGCTGGTGCGCGAGCTTTCGGAAGCGCCGCGTTTCGCCACCCAGGTGCTGAAGCTCGACGATCAGATCGAGCGCATCTCGCGCGAGCTCTCGCGCTACAAGGACGTGCTCTATCTCGGCCGCGATACCAACTTCCCGCTGGCCATGGAAGGAGCGCTGAAGCTCAAGGAAATCTCCTATATCCACGCCGAAGGCTATGCCGGCGGCGAGCTGAAGCACGGGCCGATCGCGCTGATCGACGAGAACATGCCGGTGATCGTGATCGCGCCGCATGACCGCATTTTCGAAAAGACGGTCTCGAACATGCAGGAAGTGGCGGCGCGCGGCGGCAAGGTCATCCTGATCACCGACGCCAAGGGCGCGGCCCAGGCCGGAATCAAGACAATGGAGACGATCATCCTGCCCCAGGTGCCGGAGATCATCGCGCCGATCATCTACGCCCTGCCGATCCAGATGCTGGCCTATTTCACCGCCGTCTTCATGGGCACCGACGTCGACCAGCCACGCAACCTGGCGAAGTCGGTGACGGTGGAATAGTGGTTATGCAGCTTCGAACGAGGCTGCTCTTTAAAAACTTCGCAGTTCCAAACCGGCTCACGGTTCATTAGTCTTGGCGACGCAATCTGCGCCGCGGTGAACCCATGTCCGACGCCCTGAAGACCTCTGGCATGACCCGGCTGAGGAATTATTTCCTGACGGGGTTCGTCGTCTGCGCGCCGCTGGCGATCACGGCCTATATCGCATGGTCGCTCATCGGCTGGGTCGATTCCTGGGTGAAGCCTTACATTCCGGTCCGCTACAATCCGGACACCTACCTGCCGTTCCCTGTTCCGGGCTTCGGGCTGATCGTGGCGCTGGTGCTGATCACGCTGATCGGCTTCCTGACCGCCAACATCGTCGGCCGCGCCATCGTCAATTTCGGCGAGCGGCTGCTGGGCCGCATGCCGCTGGTGCGCGGCATCTATGGCTCGCTGAAGCAGATCTTCGAGACGGTGCTGTCGAACAAGGGCGACATGTTCCGCCAGGTCGGGCTGGTCGAATATCCGCGCAAAGGTGTCTGGTCGCTGGTTTTCGTCGCCAGCGAGAAGGAAACGGAGATCAACCAGAAGCTCGACCAAGAGGGCGATCCGCTGATCGCGGTGTTCATGCCCTGCACGCCCAATCCGACCACCGGCTTTTTGATGTATGTGCACAAATCCGAGATCGTGCCGCTCGACATGTCGATCGAGGACGGCGCCAAGCTGATCGTTTCGGCCGGCATGGTCGCGCCGGAGGTCAAGGCCAAGCTGGTGACGCTGAACGGCGAGCCCGTCGAAGGGGGGCTTGCCAACCCGCCGGTGGGCACTCAGCCGGCGCGCAGCAGCCGAACTGCCTCGTCACGGCCGAACAGGTAAAGCAAAAGCCGCAGCGCCTCGCCACGCCCGGATTGCAACTCCGGGTCGCGCGACAGGATCAGCCGTGCGTCATCGCGCGCGGCCTCGAGCAGATCGGCGTGGAATTCGATGCGCGCCACCTGGAAGCCGGGCGTGCCAGACTGGCGGGTGCCCAGCAGCTCGCCTTCGCCGCGCAGCTTGAGATCCTCCTCGGCGATCTTGAAGCCGTCCTCGGTCTCGCGCATCACAGAAAGCCGGCGCTTCGCGGTCTCGCCGAGCGGCTCCTTGTAGAGCAGCACGCATGAGGAGGGTTTGTCGCCGCGGCCGACGCGCCCGCGCAACTGATGCAATTGGGCAAGGCCGAAACGTTCGGCATGCTCGATTACCATGATCGTCGCGTCGGGCACGTCGACGCCGACCTCGATAACGGTCGTGGCGATCAGGATGCGCGTCTCGCCCTCCTTGAACGCGCGCATCGCCTCGTCCTTCTCCGCACCCTTCATGCGGCCGTGCACCAGGCCGATCCGGTCGCCGAACAGCGGTTTCAGCGAGGCGAAACGATCCTCCGCCGACATCAGTTTTATTTCCTCGGATTCCTCAACCAGCGAGCATATCCAGTAGATTTTTTGCCCCTCGGCGACCGCATCACGCATGCGGCCGACCAATTCGTCCAGCCGCTCCATCGGCAAGGTCACTGTACGGATCGGCTGCCGGCCGGCGGGCTTCTCGGTCAGCTTCGAGACGTCCATGTCGCCGAAGGCGGTCAGCACCAGCGTGCGCGGGATGGGGGTCGCCGTCATCACCAGCATGTCCGGCGCGTCGCCCTTGGCGGTGATGGCGAGGCGCTGGTGGACGCCGAAGCGGTGCTGCTCGTCGACGACGGCGAGCACCAGGTCGTGGAACGCCACCGTTTCCTGGAACAAGGCATGCGTGCCGACGACGATGTCGACCGCGCCGCTGGCAAGACCTGCAAGCGTCTCGGTGCGTTCTCGACCTTTCTCGCGACCGGTCAGGATGGCGGTGCGCAGACCGGCTTTTTCCGCCAGCGGCGCGATCGTCGCCAGATGCTGGCGCGCAAGGATTTCGGTCGGCGCCATCAGGGCCGCCTGGCCTCCCGCCTCGACGGCGCGCGCCATGGCAAGCAGCGCCACAACCGTCTTGCCGGAGCCGACATCGCCTTGCAGCAGGCGCAGCATGCGCTCGGGGTCGGCGAGATCGGCGTTGATCTCGCCAAGCGCGAATTCCTGGCTGGGCGTGAGCTTGTAGGGCAGGGCGGCGCGCAATTTCTCGACGATGCTGCCGTCGCCCACGAGTGGCCGGCCCGACAGGCGGCGAATTCTCGCCCGCACCAGCGCCAGCGACACTTGGCCCGCCAGGAATTCGTCGTAAGCCAGGCGGCGCCAGGCCGATCCTTCGACCGCGACGTCGATCGGGTCCTTCGGATTGTGGATGCGGGTGAGCGCGTCGCCGAAAGATGGAAAGGTGTGGCGGCGCATGAATGCGCCGTCCTGCCACTCGGGCAGTACAGGCAGGCGGCCGAGCGCCTGGCCGATGGCCCGGCGCAGCACCTTGGCCGATAGGCCGGCGGTGAGCGGATAGACCGGCTCGACCAGCGGCAGGCCTTCGGCCTCGTCGATCGGCGCGATATGGTCGGGATGGACCATGGTCGGGCGGCCGTTGAACCACTCCATGCGACCCGAAATCACCACACGCTCGCCCTCGGGCAGCATTTTGTGCAGGTAGGCGGCATGGGCATGGAAGAAGGTCAGCGCCACCTCGCCGGTGTCGTCATGGGCATAGACCCGATAGGGCACCGACCTGTTGCCGCGCGGCGGCGGCTGGTGGCGGTCGACCCGAACCTCGAGCGTGACGATCTGGCCCTCGGCCGACAGCGCGATGCCGGGCCGGTTGCGGCGGTCGATCACCGTGTTGGGCAGGACGAAGAGGAGGTCGGCGGCGCGCGCGGCGCGATCGCCGAGATCGGCCGGCACGACGCGCTCGATCAGCAAGCCGACCTTCGGGCCGACGCCGGCCAGCGAGGTGATCGGGACGAACATGGGATCGAGAATGGTGGGACGCATCGTGTCAGCTTATGTCGCGACGACGGCAGCGCAAAGGCTGACACCGGTCTCTATCCACGCTATATGCGCCGCTTCGAACAGGGATGCGGCGACATGACCGGAACACAGCGATCAAGCGAGGGGCTGGATGCGCGCCGCCGCAAGCTTCTGTTCCGCTCCTGGCACCGCGGCATGCGAGAGATGGACCTGATTCTGGGCTCCTTCGCCGACGCCGAGATCGGCGCCTTGACCGGCGATGAAATCGACCAATATGAGAGACTTCTCGAAATTCCCGACACCGAATTTTTCCCGATGGTCACCGGCGAACGCCCGGTTCCGCCCGATATCGATTGCGCGGTGCTGCGAAAGATCCTGGCGTCGCGCCGGACCATGACATTTTGAAAAACGCATGAGCCTCATCCCTTCCATCGGCCTGCCCAAGGGCCGTGCCGGCCAGTTCATCGTCGACGGCGTCGCCGACGGCTACGAAGCGTTTGCCCTGGTGCGGACGGCGCAGGAGATCGCGCCGGACAAGCCGGTGCTGTTTGTCGCGCGCGACGGCCAGCGGCTGCCGGCAATCATCGAGGCGCTCGCCTTCGCCGCGCCCGGCCTTCCGGTGCTGGAACTGCCGGCCTGGGATTGCCTGCCTTACGACCGTGTTTCGCCCGGCGCCGACGCCGCGGCGCGGCGGCTCGACGCGCTTTCGGCCATGATCGCGCTGGCGAAGAAGCCGCATCGCGCGGTGATCCTCACGACGGCCAATGCGCTGCTGCAGCGCATTCCGCCGGCCGAGCTGATCGAAGCGCAGACGTTCCATGCCAAACCCGGCAACCAGATCGACATGAACGTGCTGATCGGCCGGCTGGAGAATTCCGGTTTCGAGCGTGTGCCGACGGTGCGCGATGTCGGCGAATTCGCCGTGCGCGGCGGCATCCTCGACCTCTTCGCGCCCGGCTGGAGCGAGGCGCTCAGGCTCGACTTCTTCGGCGACACGCTGGAATCGATCCGCGTCTTCGACGTAGCGACACAGCGCACCACCGGACAGCGCAAGTCGATGTCGCTGCAGGCCATGAGCGAGGTGGCGCTGACGCCGGAGACGATAAGCCGCTTCCGCCGCTCCTATATCGAGGCGTTCGGCGCGCCATCACGTGACGACGCGCTCTATGCGGCGGTCAGCGAAGGCCGCCGTTTTGCCGGCATGGAGCACTGGCTGCCCTTCTTCTACGAGCGGCTGGAGACGGTGTTCGACTACCTGCCGGACGCGCCCGTGGTCTTCGACCACCTGGCGCATGAGGCGCTGGCCGAGCGGCACACGCTGATCCTCGATCATTACGAGGCACGCCGGAAGCAGGCCGAGAGCGCGCTGAAGGACGCCGTGCCCTACAAGCCGGTGGCGCCGGATCTGCTTTACCTGTCGCCGGAAAACCTCAAATCCTCGCTTGGGCCGCGCGAGGACATCGACTTCACGGTGTTCGACGCGCCGGATGTCGGAGGCAAGAAGGTCTTTCACGCCGGCTCGCGGCAGGGCCGCAGCTTTGCGGAAGAGCGCGCCGACCCCAACATCAACGTCTTCGACGTCGTGGTGAAGCATATCGCCGATGAGCGCGCCGCGCGCCGCCGGGTCATCGTCGCCGGCTGGACGGAAGGCTCGCTCGACCGCCTCGGCCAGATTCTCGCCGAACACCATCTCGCCAATCTGAAGCCGGTCGCGACGCTTGCCGAGGTCGAAGAGCTCGAGCCGGGGCAGGCGGGCCTTGCCGTGCTGCCGCTCGAATCCGGCTTCGAGACCGACGGTCTGGTCGTCGTCGCCGAGCAGGATATCCTCGGCGACAGGCTGATCCGGCGCTCCAAGCGCAAGAAGAAGGCCTCCGATTTCATCGCCGAGGCATCGTCGCTGTCTTCCGGCGACATCGTCGTCCATGCCGATCACGGCATCGGCCGCTTCATCGGCCTGCGCACCATCGAAGCGGTCGGCGCGCCGCATGATTGCCTCGAGATCCACTATGCGGGCGACGACCGGCTGTTCCTGCCCGTGGAAAACATCGAGCTGCTTTCGCGCTACGGCTCGGATTCGGCCGAAGCGACGCTCGACAAGCTGGGCGGCGGCGCCTGGCAGGCGCGCAAGGCGCGGCTGAAGCGGCGCTTGCTCGACATGGCCGGGCAACTGATCCGCATCGCCGCCGAGCGGCAGATGCGTTCCGCGCCCGCCATGATCCCGGCCGAGGGGCTTTATGGCGAGTTCGCGGCGCGTTTCCCCTATGAGGAAACCGACGACCAGCAGACGGCGATCGACGCCGTCATGGATGATCTCGGCGCCGGCAAGCCGATGGACCGGTTGGTCTGCGGCGATGTCGGCTTCGGCAAGACGGAGGTGGCGCTGCGCGCCGCCTTCATCGCGGCCATGGAAGGATTCCAGGTCGCGGTCGTGGTGCCGACGACGCTTCTTTCGCGCCAGCATTTCAAGACCTTCTCGCAGCGCTTCTCAGGCCTGCCGATCCGCATCGCGCAGGCCTCGCGCCTCGTCGGCTCCAAGGAACTGGCCGAAACCAAGAAAGGCGTTGCCGAGGGCACGGTCGACATCGTCGTCGGCACGCATGCGCTGCTCGGATCTTCGATCTCGTTCAAGAATCTCGGGCTGCTCATCATCGACGAGGAGCAGCATTTCGGCGTCAAGCACAAGGAGCGGCTGAAGGAGCTCAAGAACGACGTGCATGTGCTGACGCTGTCGGCGACGCCGATTCCGCGCACGCTGCAGCTGGCGCTGACCGGCGTGCGCGAGCTGTCGCTGATCGCCACGCCGCCGGTCGACCGCATGGCGGTGCGCACCTTCATCTCGCCCTTCGATCCGCTGGTGATCCGCGAGACGCTGCTGCGCGAGCGCTATCGCGGCGGCCATTCCTTCTATGTCGTGCCCCGCATCAGCGATCTGGCTGAAATTCATGATTTCCTTCGGGAATCTGTCCCGGAGCTGAAGGTCGCGGTCGCTCACGGCCAGATGCCGCCGGGCGAGCTCGACGATATCATGAATGCTTTCTACGACGGCCAATACGACGTGCTTTTGTCGACGACCATCGTCGAATCCGGCCTCGACATCCCGACCGCCAACACGCTGATCATCCACCGCGCCGACATGTTCGGCCTGGCGCAGCTCTACCAGCTGCGTGGCCGCGTCGGCCGCTCGAAGGTGCGCGCCTACGCCCTGTTCACGCTGCCGGCCAACCGCAAGCTCACCGACACGGCCGAGCGGCGGCTGAAGGTGCTGCAATCGCTCGACACGCTCGGCGCCGGCTTCCAGCTCGCCAGCCACGACCTCGATATCCGTGGCGCGGGCAATCTGCTCGGCGAAGAGCAGTCCGGCCATATCAAGGAGGTCGGTTTCGAGCTCTACCAGCAGATGCTGGAGGAGGCGGTGGCGGAGGTGAAGGATACCGGCGAAGCCCAGGACGGCGGCTGGTCGCCGCAGATCGCGGTCGGCACGGCCGTGATGATCCCGGAGAGCTATGTGCCGGACCTGCAGCTCCGCATGGCGCTCTACCGGCGCTTGGGCGACCTCGAAACCACCGAAGAGATCGACGGTTTCGGCGCCGAGCTGATCGACCGCTTCGGGCCGCTGCCGGAAGAGGTGACGCATTTGTTGAAGATCGTCTTCATCAAGGCGCTCTGCCGCAAAGCCAATGTCGAGAAGCTCGACGCCGGTCCCAAGGGCGTCGTCATTCATTTCCGCAAGCGCGAGTTCCCCAATCCGGTCGGGCTGGTCAAGTTCATCGGCGAGCAGGGCTCGCTCGCCAAGATCAGGGCCGACCACAGCGTCGTCTTCATCCGCGACTGGCCTAATGCGGAGAAGCGGCTCGCCGGCTCGGCCGTGGTGATGACGCAGCTGGCGCGACTCGTCGACAAGGCCGCATAGGCTTGAACCGGCCTGATGCAACGGCCGGCGTCGTTGCAACGAAATAGTAACCGACCGCACAAAGATCGCTCGTACTTGAAGCACGTGCGACGATTAGGGTCATTGCAGTATTTGTACTCGGGAGCTTCAATTGGTTGGCGTAATCGTCGCCGCAGAGGCTGCTTATGAACCCGCAAACCTTCGATGAATACTGGCTCGGCTACCTTGCCGGCCATTCAAAATCTTCAACCCGCTTTATCCACTATCTGGGCCTTTTCTTCGCGCCGATCGCCGGCGTCGCGGCATCCTTCTTCGTGGTCTGGTGGGCCTTTCTGGTCATCATCCCATTCTTCTATCTTGCAGCTCTGTTCACCCACCCGCTGCTTGAGCACAACAGCAACAAGCCTTTCGCGGAACGGCCTTTGTGGAGCGCCATCGCGCTGCTTCGCATGCTCGCGCTCGATCTGACGGGTGGTCTTGGTCGCCAAATCAATCGTCTGAACGACGCCGGCGGATAGGCATGGAAACGGCGGTCGTTGCTGTCTGTTCGGCCGTGCTTTTGCTCGGCGCCGGATTTCATATCTATTGGGGTCTGGGTGGCCGCATCGGCGCCGACGTTTCACTGCCTCAGCATGAGGACGGCGGTCCGGCGGTGAAGGAGACGGCAGTCGGCGCCCTGGCGGTCGGTGTGGTCTTGGCGCTGGTCCTGCTCCTCCTTCTCGGCTTCGCCGGCCAGATCCGCCTGCCGCTGCCGCACTGGCAACTGAAGACAGCCGTTCTCATCTGGGCCGCCGTGTTCACGGTGAGAGCGTTGAGCTGGTCGAGATATTTCGGGCTGTTCAAGCGGGTCAGGAACACGCGTTTCGCCAGATATGACAGCCTGCTCTACAGCCCATCTTGCCTGTTGGTTGGATTGGGCTTGTTCCTGCTCGCGCTGGCGGACGCGGCGTAGCGAAGCGGCGGAAGCATTCGCCACCACTGAAAAACCCGGCTAGAATAGGCAGTCGGCTTCGTGTAAGGAGCCGCGACCTCGTATCGAGGCTGGAATGGCGGGCAAGCGCGCTCGCAGGTTTGTTTGATGCAGTTCCGGCGGAAATTTCACTTTTCCCCGGGGTTGCTCCGAAAGGGCGTTTGGGTGCAGCGATGACGAAATGGTCGCCGAATTCGTGGAGAGCAAAGCCGATCAAGCAGGTGCCGGCCTATCCGGACCTCGCGGCATTGCAGGCCACGGAGGCGCGGCTCGCGACCTATCCGCCGCTGGTCTTCGCCGGCGAGGCGCGCAAGCTGAAGAAGCAACTGGCGGCGGTCGCCGCCGGAGAAGCCTTCCTTCTCCAGGGCGGCGACTGCGCCGAGAGCTTCGCCGAGCACGGCGCCGACAACATCCGCGACTTCTTCCGCGTCTTCCTGCAGATGTCGGTGGTGCTCACCTTCGCCGGCGCGCAGCCGGTGGTGAAGGTCGGCCGCGTCGCCGGCCAGTTCGCCAAGCCGCGCTCGTCCGACAGCGAGACCAAGGCCGGCGTGACGCTGCCGAGCTATCGCGGCGACATCATCAACGGCATCGAGTTCGACGCCAAGTCGCGCGTCCCCGATCCGGCGCGCCAGGAGATGGCTTATCGCCAGTCCGCGGCGACGCTCAACCTTCTGCGCGCCTTTGCCCAGGGCGGCTATGCCAGCCTGGAGAATGTGCATCGCTGGATGATGGGTTTCGTCGCCGACAGCCCGCAAGGCGAGAAATACGAGTTGCTCGCCAACCGCATCACCGAGACGATGGATTTCATGCGCGCGGTGGGCATTACCTCCGAAACCAATTTCGCGCTGCGCGAGACCGATTTCTACACCAGCCACGAGGCGCTGCTGCTTGGCTACGAGGAGGCGCTGACACGCGTCGATTCGACCTCCGGCGACTGGTACGCGACCTCGGGCCATATGATCTGGATCGGCGACCGCACCCGCCAGCCGGACCATGCGCATGTCGAATATTGCCGCGGCATCAAGAATCCGCTCGGCCTGAAATGCGGCCCGTCGCTGACGCCGGATGGTTTGCTGGAACTGATCGATCTGCTCAATCCGGAGAACGAGCCGGGCCGGCTGACGCTGATCGCGCGCTTCGGTTCCGACAAGGTTGCCGAGCACCTGCCGAAGCTGGTGCGGGCGGTGAAGAAGGAAGGCCGCAACGTGGTGTGGTCATCCGACCCGATGCACGGCAATACGATCGAGGCGGCCGGCTACAAGACGCGGCCGTTCGACCGCATCCTGAAGGAAGTGCAGACCTTCTTCGAGGTGCATCGCGCCGAGGGCACGCATCCGGGCGGCATTCACGTCGAGATGACTGGCAAGAACGTCACCGAATGCACGGGCGGCGCCCGCGCCATCACGGCGGAGGACCTGCAGGACCGCTACCACACCCATTGCGATCCGCGCCTCAACGCCGACCAGGCGATCGAGCTTGCCTTCCTGGTCTCGGACCTGCTCAAGAAGAGCCACCCGGTCCAGCACAAGCAGGCCGCCAACGCCTGAGAAGGCTTTGCAAGGCTTGTTCATCGGAGGCGCTGGCACCAATGCCGGCGCCTTTTTCAATTTGGGCACACGGGCGCAGTTCGATTGCCGGTCATTCCGGATCGGGCGGTCCGGGCGGATCGCCCGGGAAACTGGTTCTGCCGGGCGGAATGACGGCGAAGCTGATCTCCATCGGCGGCTGTTTGAGCGACCAGTCGAATGGCACGGTCTTGACCGGCAGGCCGGCGATCCATGCCTGCTGCAGCGGTGTGAGTTTCCAGCCTGTGGGCCATACGAGCAGCATGCCCTGATCGCGCAGGCGCTGGTCCGTGATCCAGGGGGCAAGGCGCCTGTCGAGAACCGTGAAAATGGAAGGCTGGTCCGCCGCTTCCAGCCCGGCAAGCTGGGCCACGCCGTCCTCGCCGCCGACAATGCCGAGCGGTCCTGGCACCGTCTCATGCCAGATCGCCTCGGCCGTCTGCGAGATCGATCGCGCCGGATAGCACATCGGCTGCAGGCGGCCGAGGACATTGCAGCCTGTCCAGCGGCTCGCCGCATAGGCGCTCGATACGCCGACCACGCAAAGCAGTGCCAGCACCGTCAACCGGCGCAATTCCACGGGGCCTAACCGCTGGCCCAGCAGCGCGACCGCCAAGGCCCCGACGAGATTGTACATCGTCGCGCCCCAGGACTCGCCGGTGCCGGTAAAGAGCGAGGCGACCATGACCAGGAGCGCCGGCCCCAGGCCCATCCATGCAAGGTAGACGATCGCGCGCCGCTCGGGAGCTGGGTGTGCGGGCAAGAGGCCTTGCGCGGGGCTGGGCTGCCGTCGCAACAGGCCGGACAGAGCGAGCACGACGGGAAGAGCGGTGAGCCCGGCAAGCTGAACGCCGATATAGTAAAATCGGGCGCGGTTGGCGAGGACCCAGGCGTTGCGATGCGCGGCATAGGTCAGCGGCAGGAAGTCGAGGCGGACAAGCTCAACTGCCAGCGGCGCCGCGACGCCGAGAAAAACCGCGAGGCCGAGCCATGGCCACGGGGTGGCAAGCCGGCTTCGGGCACGAGCGTCGAACAGGATCCAGATGCCCCCGAAGGTAAGCAGCAAAGCCGTCGAGAGCTTGGCATAGAGACCCAGGCCGGAAACGATGCCGAGAGCGAGCCACCAGCCCGGCCGTCCGTCGCGCGCCGAGCGCCACAGCAGCCATGATATGCCGGCCCAGAAAGGCATCTGCGCGTAGTCATGGTTGAATTGCGGAGTCGGCCAGCCGAAGAAGTAGATCGAGGGCATCAGCAGCACGGCGGCGAGGGCGCGGGTCGAGCCCATGATGTCGCGCGCAAGCAGATAGACCAGGACGAACGTCGTCGAGACCATCAGTTGCGAGAGCGTGTATTGCGGCCAGCGGAAGGAGCCGGTCAGGAGATGGCTGATCTCGAGCAGCCAGCACGGGAGCTGCGGGTGCTTGTAGGTCAACAGCACCCATTCGCGGCCCCACATGAATCCTTCGACGACGTCACGGGGCGGCCCGACATTGACGATCGCCGGCATGACGGTCCAGCAAGCGATCTGGGCCAGGCATAAAAGCGCCAGCAATCGCCATGGGCGCAGAACCAGGCTCTTCCAGCGCGAAGACAGATTGCCCTCCGCCGCTGCCGGCCAAAGTTGAGCGGATTCGCTGGTTCTCGACATGCGGGCCTAAAATCACACCGGTGGATTGCTGAACAGTCCGATAGCAAAAGCTTACGAAAATGTATTCTTCCGCAACATTGTAAAACCAAGATTGCGATGGAACCCATCGCCGGCGCTCCGGCAAGCCGGCCAGTCGATCGTTGCCGGAGCCGGCTGGCCGTCCGGAGCGCCGCGGTTCCAGGGGCAGGGCATGATGCCTTCCGAAAACCGCTCCACACATTTCTGGATCATGCTCCAGCCACTCAGGTGCCTCCATGCGTCACCAGCACGCCGTCATCCATCACCGTGGGCTCGACTTCTGGTCGGCGCGCGCGGCGGTGCTCGTGATCATCTGCCTGCAGCTGCTGGTCATCAACAACCTGTCCTTCGGTCCGCGCTGGCTGGCACCAACAATCGAAGCCGCACTCCTCATGCCCTTGTCGGTGGCAACGGCCTGGACGCAGATGCAGACGCAAAAGGCCGTGGACCATGAGCATTGGTACACGATCGGTCGATTGCGCCTCTACATCCGCCGCACGGCATTGGTGATGACCGGCGTCATCAGCATCATGAATTGCGGATCGCTGGTCTTCCTGGTGCGGGCGCTGCTGGAAGGGCATGCTGGCGCCGGCACCACGCTGCTCGTCGATGCGCTCAACATCTGGGTCACCAATGTGATTGTCTTTGCGCTGTGGTTCTGGAGCACCGACCGCGGCGGTCCGCCGACCTGCGGCCTCGTCAAGCGCGCGCAGGCCGACTTCCTGTTCCCGCAAATGACGTTGCCCGATCGCGAGATACAGGGGTGGCTGCCGGGCTTCGTCGACTATGTCTTCCTGGCCTTCACCAACGCCACGGCGTTCTCGCCGACCGACACTCTGCCGCTCACGCAGCGCGCGAAGCTCCTGATGATGGCCGAAGCGATGATCTCGCTGCTGACGATCGCGCTGGTGGCGGCGCGGGCGGTCAACATTTTGGCGTAGCTGCTGCCCGCTCGCCCTGGATCTCGATAGCGTTTTCCGAGTTCAGTGGCTGCGCTGCCAGCGCATGCCGGCCAGTCGTGGATCGGAAAAGGCGGCGCGTGAGAATTCCAGCCTCTTCTCCGGGAATTCGCTGATCGCCTGCAGGCCGAAGGAGCCGATCCGGATGCGCCAGGTCTGCGGCTCCAGCGGTCTGGCCTTGGCAAAGCCCTTGCAGGTCAGCAGGGCGATGTTGGCGCCTTTCGGATCGCGCACCGAGCGATAGCGGATCGCCTGCATTTCGGCTTCGCGCGCGACATCGGCGATCGCCTGGCAGGCGGTGTAATCGGTGGGCTGGGTCCAGGCCTTCTCGTCGCGATCGAGCGGCGGCCGCGTCAGGTCGATCGCGCGGTCGCATTTTATCGCGGCGGCGAAGGCCGTGTATTCCGCGGCGTCGTTCGGCCATGGCGTCGCCGGCGATTCCGCGAAGAACAGCAAGCGATAGAAGGCCATTTCCGCCACTGCCGTCAGCACCGTCTCGGCCGCATAGTAAACACCTTTGGTTTTGCCGGCGCGGCGGAAGCGCGAGCCGTATGGATAGACCGACCCATAGCGAAAAGGCGTCGCCAGAAGGTAGTGGAGGTGGCGGCATTCCAGCGGGATATGCGGCTTGGTGTCCTCGATGAGGTCTTCCAGCAGCGACTGCTCGTCGAGCGTGTCGACGAGCTTGAGGGTCGAGACGCGGTGCTGCGCCTCGACCATGCGCCAGTACTTGCCTTCGAGCCTGACGGCCTCAGACGAGAGCGCGCCGGGAGTCCAGGTAGGCAATGACATCGACAAGTCCGGCAATCGTCAGGATTTTTTCGAGCGGCGTGCCGTCGAGCGTGGTGTTGGGGTTCTTCAGCCACGCCCGGGCAACGGTCTCGTCTCCGCCGACGATAGCGTCGAGCGAGCGGAACAGGCGGACGAACAGCACCGCCAGCTCGAACGGCTTGGTGCCGCGTTCAAGCAGGAATTCCTGCCGGCGCATGCGCGAGATCGTTGCCTCCGACACACCGATGACCAAAGCGAGCGTCCTTGCGGTGATGTCGAGCATGTCGGCCGCGCGCAGCGTGGCTTTGGTGATGACGGCGTTTTCGGCCGCCGCCGCGGCCGCGACTGGACGTTGCATGAGCGCACCCTTTCATTTCTGTAGAAAATATAGTCCACAAAAATTCATCTGGAAAGGGTGGGCGCCGGATTTCGACGGGTTGTCAGTCTTTCTTGTAGAGCAGCCAGCCTTTGCCGGCCCGGCTGGTCGTGGCCGAGTGCCTTGTCACGCGGTTGCGGCCGGCGACCTTGGAGCGATAAAGCGCGCGGTCCGCCTTGGTGTAGAGATCTTCCGGATTTTCCGCCTCCGAGGCCATGCAGATGCCCAGCGATATGGTGACGGTGCCGTAGTTCATGCCGGTCTGGCTGCTGGTGAACGGCGTCTGCTCGATCAGCACACGGATACGCTCGGCGATTTCGTATGTGGCTTCCTCGCTGGCGCCCTCGACGATAAGCGCGAATTCCTCGCCACCGGTGCGTGCGACGAACATGTCGGAACGGACGCTGGACTGGAAGATCTCGGCGATGATCTGCAGGATCCTGTCGCCGATCGGATGGCCGTAGCGATCGTTTATGTCCTTGAAATGATCAATATCGGCAAGGATCAAGGCGTTGAACAGGATGCCGCGATTGCTGTTGTAGATTCGGGTGATCTCCTTGTCGAAGGCGCGCCGATTCCACAGCTGCGTAAGGGGGTCGGTGTCGGCAAGCCGCTTGTATTCCTCAAGCTTCGACTTGACGCTTTCAAGCTCGGCCGTCTTTTCGCTGAGCGTGCTGGCGATCTGGCGGCCATGGTCGATCGTCGAACTGGTGGCGACAGACATCGCGCCGGCGATCTTCTGGAGGATTTCCTGGGAGAGCAGGCTGCGGTTGCTCAGGCCGATCGAGGTCTCGTCGAGGATACGGCCATATTTCTCGATATGCGAGCGCTCGCTGCGCAACAGCGCGGCGATTTCCTCGAGCTCGTTGGCGACCACCTCGCGGGCGTGCTCGACGATGGCCGGACCGTGATGCTGGGGGAAGAAGGTGCGCCCGATGCCGTCGAGATCCTCCTGGGTCGGGCGGTTGCTCAACGAGACGACGGCAAGGCTGAGCTCATGATTGCTGCCGCTCAGCGCCTCATAGAAGATTTCGTAATTGCGCGGCAGGCCGAGCACGCCGAGCTGGCGCATCGTCGCCACGACGGTGCTGGCGATGTCGGGATTCCTGTCAGTCGGAATGGCTGCCGGTTGCATATCGTCTTCACTGCCCCTTCAGTGCGACCGGAGACCTGCCACCGCCGGGTGTCGCGCACGCGGGGATTTGAATCGGAATTGCGAATGCGCGTCCCCTCACGACCTCCGCTTGTGGGAATCATAGATGCAGTTGCGCTAAAGTTTCCTTAATGGCCCGCATTTCCTCGATATCTCTGCTACCGCAGGATGCAATGCCGTGCAGGTCCAGCTTTTGAAACGCGCCGCTTCGGTGTCGCATTTGCCTGCGCCCCGACATTTCAAACCTGAAATTCTGTCCGGCAGTGGATCGGCAGATGGTCGAAGGAGGCCCGAATGGACGGCAATCACAGCGGATCGTGCCTGTGCGGTGCGGTGCGTTTCAGGACAAGCGGGCCGTTGCGCGGCGTCGTCTATTGCCACTGCTCGCAATGCCGTCGGCAAACCGGCCATTTCGTCGCGGCAACCGCCTCCAAGGACGCCGATATCGTCATAGAGGGCGCCGACTCGCTCAATTGGTACGGCGCGTCCGACGTGGCGAAACGCGGCTTCTGCCGCACTTGCGGCTCGCTGCTCTTCTGGAAACACAATGAACTGGACACGATCTCCATCATGGCCGGGTCCTTCGAGCGGCCGAGCGGTCTCTCCGCGGAAAGCCACATCTTCGTCGGCGACAAGGGCGACTACTATTCGATCGACGACGGGTTGCCGCAATTCGAGAAGTCGACGCCGTCGATAAAGGTGGCGGACGGATGATTTTTGCCGCGGCTGCCTTATTCCCTTGATCCGGCCGTTGCGATATCCCCCTGACGGTTACTCGAAACGGGGCTAGGCATGCAGCGGCTGATCGACGCTTTCATCAATTCAGTGCGGGCCTTCCGCAAGCTTGCCGCGCACGAAAAGGCGTTCCAGCAGGAGTTGATGCTGCTTGCGCTCGCCCTGCCTGCAGGCTGGTTCATCTCGGTCTCCTGGCGCGGCTACGCCCTGCTGATCGGCGCCGTGCTGCTCCTGATCATGGTCGAAGTGCTCAATACCGGCATCGAGGCGGCCTGTGACGCGATCTCGCGCGAATTCCACATCGAGATCCAGCTCGCCAAGGATTGCGGTTCGCTTGCCGTGCTGATTTCGATCGTGATCGCCGGCGGCGTCTGGGGCATCGCCTTGATCGAGCGCCTGACCGGCGCGCCGATCTGATCGCGCGATCGATCACGATCCCGCCTGGTCTTCCCTGGCGCGCTCGCGCTTTGCGAAGTGATGGCCTACCAACCATGCGGCAATGGCGATAACGATGCCGACGCCGAGGGCGATGAGCAGGCGCTCATGGCGTGCAAACGCCTGGCCCACCATTTCCTCCGCGCCAAGGCCGAAGACATAGCCGATGCCGCTGAACAGGGTCGCCCAGACCGCGGACGAGATGGCATTCAGGATAACGAAACGCGGCACGGACACGGTCGACAGGCCGGCGGCGATGCCGCCGACCAGGCGCATGCCGTAGATGTAGCGGTTGGTCAGCACGAAGATGTTGGGATGGGTGTTCAGCAGGCGGTAGGCGCGGCTGAAGCCCGGACGCCTGCGCAACCTTCTCACATAGCGATGTTCAGCGAAGCTGCGCCCCAAGGTGAAGAAGAAGGTGTCGCCGGCGAAGGCCCCGAGAAAGGCGGCGAGGAAAGTCTGCCACAGGACGAAAACATGCTGATGGGCGAAGAAGCCGCCGAGGATCGCGGCGCTTTCGCCTTCGGCAACGCAGCCCAGGAAGACCGCGATAAGCCCGTACTGCTCGATGAGATGGTGGATGGTCTCGCTCATTCCGCTGCGGGCCGCGCCGACAGTTTTTCGTCGATGCGCCTGATCTGCTCGGCCATGCGCAGGATTTCGTCGCGCATGCCGATGATCTCGCTGTGGCGCAGCTCGTCGAGCTTCTCATGCAGGGCCATGATCTCGATCTCGGCCTTCAGATTGACCTCGTAATCATGCGCCGCGTCGATGCGGTCTCGCTCGGTCTGGCGGTTCTGCGACATCATGATCACCGGCGCCTGGATCGCCGCGAGCATCGACAGCACGAGGTTGAGGAAGATGAAGGGGTAGGGGTCGAAGGCGTCGCGTGTGAGCAGCCAGGCATTGCCGGCAGTCCACAGAGCGAGAAAAGCCAGGAAGCCTAGGATGAAGGACCAGGAACCGCCGATCCTGGCGATCGTGTCGGCGACGCGGTCGCCATAGGTCTCGTGGAAGGCGACCGCCTTGTTGGTGTCGCGCGTGATCGTGGTGCGCTCGAGCGTCGATTGCAGCACGCGGCTCTCGAGCGGACCGAAACCATCCGGCTTTCGCTTGAGCAAACGGTTCGCCATGTCCTCGACGATCTTGTTCATTGGTCCTCTCCTTCGCCCGGCATCGATAGACGTAGAGGCTGCCGGGCCGGACGTGAAGTGCTAGATTGAGGCGAACAGGCGGGGACGAAGATGCTCGATTTCCAGAAAATCCATGCACGGGCGGCAAAGCGAAAGGGCGGGGAGGCGGCGCTCGCTCCGCTGCTCGGCCCCAAGCCCGACAATGCGGCGGTGGCGAAAATTCCAGACGATCGCATTCTCTCCACCATGGCCGAGCGCATCTTCGCCGCCGGTTTCGTGTGGCGGGTCATTGAGCAGAAATGGCCGGGTTTCGAGGCGGCGTTCCTCGGCTTCGAGCCGAAGCGGCTTCTGTTCCAGCCCGACGATTTCTGGCACGAGCTGGCATCCGACAGCCGCATTGTGCGCAACCCGCAGAAGATCAAGTCGGTGCGCGACAATGCTGCCTTCGTCGATCGCGTCTCGAAGGAACATGGCAGCTTCGGCAAATTCATCGCCGCCTGGCCGGCAGACGATCAGGTCGGCCTGACCGCCTATCTCGCCAAACATGGCAGCCGGCTCGGCGGCAATACCGGCCAGTATTTCCTGCGCTGGCTGGAATGGGACACGTTCGTCGTCTCGTCGGACATGGCGGCGGCGCTGCGCGACGCCGGTCTCGACATCGCCGAGAACCCGACCTCGAAGCGGGACCTCGACAAGATCCAGGCGCAGATCAACCAATGGTCGGCCGAGACCGGGCTGCCGCGCCGCCACATCTCGCGCATCCTTGCGATGTCGATCGGCGAGAACCACTCGGCAGAGGCGCTGCGCGAATATATGGGCGACTAGGTCACTCGGACCGATCGGCCCTGCCGATCAGCCCTATTTGGTACAACCAAACGCCATTGCGGGGCGATTTCAGCCACGCTACATCCGTTCCATGACCAAGACCGCTCCCGACATCCTGCGCATCGCCGTCGCCCAGCTCAACCCGACCGTCGGCGATGTCGCCGGCAATCTGGCAAAAGCACGCGAGGCGAGGGCGGATGCGGCCCGGCAAGGCGCCGATCTGGTGCTCTATACCGAGCTCTTCCTCGCCGGTTACCCGCCGGAAGACCTGGTGCTCAAGCCCTCGTTCCTGAAGGCATGCGAGAAGGCCGCTCAGGATTTCGCCAAGGACACCGCCGATGGCGGGCCCGGCGTCATCATCGGCACGCCGCTGAAGCGCAAAAGCGGCACGCACAACTCCATTGTCTTCGCCGACGGCGGCAAGATCATCGCCGAACGCTACAAGCTCGATCTGCCCAACTATGGTGAGTTCGACGAGAAGCGCGTCTTCCAGGCCGGGCCGGAACTGCAGGGTCCGGTCAATTTTCGCGGCGTGCGCATCGGCATTCCGATCTGCGAGGACATCTGGGGCGATATCGCCGTCTGCGAGACGCTGGCCGAAAGCGGCGCCGAGATTCTTTTGGTGCCGAACGGCTCGCCCTATTACCGCGCCAAGATCGACGTCCGCCACCAGATTGTCATCCGTCAGGTCATCGAAACAGGCCTGCCGATGATCTACGCCAACCAGCTCGGCGGCCAGGACGAGCTGATCTTTGACGGCGCGTCGTTTGCCATCGGCGCCGACAAGACGCTTGCGTTCCAGATGAGCCAGTTCGAGGAGGCGGTCGCCGTCACCACCTGGAAGCGAAGCCGCGTCGCCGCAGGCGCGCAAAATGGAAATAATTCCGATCATTGGGTCTGCTCGGAAGGTCCGATGTCGAAGATCCCGGAGCGGGAAGAGGCGGACTACCGAGCCTGCATGCTCGGCCTGCGCGACTACGTCAACAAGAACGGCTTCAAGAATGTCGTCCTCGGCCTCTCCGGCGGCATCGACTCGGCGATCTGCGCGGCTTTGGCCGTCGATGCGCTTGGCGAGGAGCGGCTGCGCACCGTCATGATGCCCTACCGCTATACGTCGAAGGATTCGCTGAAAGACGCCGAGGACTGCGCGCGCGCGCTTGGCTGCCGCTACGACATCGTGCCGATCTCAGAGCCGGTCGAAGGCTTCAGGCACGCGCTGACCCAGCTCTTCGAAGGCACCCAGGAAGGCATCACCGAGGAGAACCTGCAGAGCCGTGCGCGCGGCACGATCCTGATGGCGATCTCCAACAAGTTCGGCTCGATGGTGGTCACCACGGGCAACAAGAGCGAGATGTCGGTCGGCTACGCCACGCTTTACGGCGACATGAATGGCGGCTTCAATCCGATCAAGGATCTCTACAAGATGCAGGTCTATGCGCTGTCGCGCTGGCGCAATTCGCATGTGCCGCCGGGCGCGCTCGGGCCGTCGGGGGAGGTCATCCCGAAGAACATCATCGACAAGGCGCCGTCGGCGGAGCTGCGCGAGAACCAGACCGACCAGGATTCGCTGCCGCCCTATCCGGTGCTGGACGACATCCTGGAATGCCTGGTGGAGAACGAGATGAGCGTCGACGACATCGTCGCGCGCGGCCACGACCGCGCGACGGTGACACGTGTCGAGCACCTGCTCTACATCGCCGAATACAAGCGCCGTCAGGCGGCGCCCGGCGTGAAGATCACCAAGAAGAATTTCGGCCGCGACCGTCGCTATCCGATCACCAACCGGTTCCGGGACCGCGGCTAGCCTTCGCATGCACGACGTTGAAATCAGTTTCGACCTGTCGCGGATCGATTTCCGCGTGACCTCCGATCTGCTCATGCAAAGCTATTGGGGTGCGTCCCGCACCGACGAGGCCAACCGCCGCGCCTTCGACAACTCGCTTTGCGTCGGCGCCTATCTTGACGGCGAGCAGGTCGGCTTCGCCCGCGCGATCACCGATTACACGGTCTTTGCCTATCTTGCCGACGTCATCGTCTGGCCGGAGCGTCGTGGGCATGGCATCGGCAAGCGGCTTGTGCAGGCGCTCCTCGATCATCCCGATATGAAGACCGTTTCTCATTGGAGCCTGACGACCAGCGACGCACACGGCCTCTACCAGAAGTTCGGCTTCCGGGCGGAAGGACGTTACATGCGACTGGATCGCTCACCCGCTGCTTAAGACCGGCCACAACCCGCCGTTGTTGCAAATTCGTCTCAGTGCTTGGACCAGATGGCGTTTTAGCGATAGGCCGGCTTGGCGACCGGCTGATGTCTCCCTATAACCACGTCTCCGCGATTCCCTTCCGGGAGGACCGTATGGCAGGATTTGACATCGTTATGCGAGGCCGCGAAGCCTAGGTCGGCTCAGGCTTTCCGAAGCTTTTTCGGAGAGCCAGGCGCAGGACGGGCATTTGCCGCTGCCGGCCGCCGCCTCAGGGCAGGCGGCCCACCATACTGAAACCTCCCGCTGTTTTTGAGGCGCCGCAGGGCGCGGATGCGGGTTTCCCAATTCGATTTTACCGGGGCCGGGCTCGTTTGCGCCCGGATGACATCATGGCTCGTTTCAAGATCGACCTGCGCGCCAGCGCCTTCCGCAGCGTGCTTGGTTTTACGTTCAGCCACTGGCGGCGCCAGCCGTGGCGGCTTTCGCTCATCATGGGCGCATTCCTGCTCTCGACTCTGGCCGATGTGGCGACTCCCTTCTATTCCGGCCGCCTGGTCGATGCGGTCGCCAGCGGCGCCGGAACCGACGAAGTCGCCTGGAATGCGGCGATGGTGGCGTTCTCGATCCTTATGGCGCTGGCGCTGGCAGGCGTCGTGCTGCGCAACGCCGCCTTCCTGTGGATCGTCGAACTGACGCTGAAGATGATGTCGGACATTGCCGCCGATGCCTTCCATCGCGTGCAACGCTTCTCGACGGACTGGCACGCCAACAGCTTTGCCGGATCGACGGTGCGCAAGATAACGCGCGGCATGTGGGCCCTGGACCTGCTCAACGACACGATCCTGATCGCCCTTCTGCCGTCGGTTGTCATGCTTGTCGGATCGACGCTGCTGCTCGGCTGGTTCTGGCCGCTGATGGGAGCCGTGGTGGCGGCCGGCTCGGTGCTGTTCATCGCCGTCACGGCGATGCTGTCGCTCGGCTATGTCGCGCCCGCCGCGCGGCTCGCCAACAGCTGGGATACGCGCCTCGGCGGCGCGCTGGCGGACGCGGTGAGCTGCAACGCCGTGGTCAAGGGGTTCGGCGCGGAGACCCGCGAGGAGGCGCGGCTGGCGCGCGTCGTCGCCAAATGGCGCCTGCGCACGGGCCGCACCTGGATGCGCGGCACCGCCAACGGCACTACGCAAGGGATGCTGCTGCTGGTGATGCGGGCGGCGGTCATCGGTCTTGCCCTCATGCTCTGGGCCTGGGGCCAGGCGAGCGCCGGCGATGTCGCCTTCGTGCTCACCTCGTTCTTCGTGCTGCAGGGCTATCTGCGCGACATCGGCACGCATATCCGCAACCTGCAGCGCTCGATCAACGACATGGAGGAACTGGTCGACTTCCAGTCCGAGCCGCTCGGCATCGAGGACCGGCCCGGCGCCAGGCCTATCCGGATCACCGATGGACGTATCGCTTTCGACAAGGTGACGTTCCACTACGGCAATCACCTTCTGCCGCTCTATCGCGATTTCTCGGTCGATATCGCGGCGGGCGAACGCATCGGGCTGGTCGGGCATTCGGGTTCGGGCAAGACGACTTTCGTCAAGCTGATCCAGCGGCTCTACGACGTGAATGCCGGGCGGATCCTGATCGACGGGCAGGATATCTCGCAGGTCGAGCAGGCCTCGCTGCGCAGCCAGATCGCCATCGTCCAGCAGGAGCCGATCCTGTTCCACCGGTCGCTTGCCGAGAACATCGCCTATGCCAGGCCCGGCGCCAGCCAGGCCGAGATCGAGCATGCGGCCAAACTCGCCAGCGCGCATGATTTCATCACCAACCTGCCCAAGGGCTATGGAACCCTGGTCGGCGAGCGTGGCGTAAAGCTGTCGGGCGGCGAGCGCCAGCGTGTGGCGATCGCCCGCGCCTTTCTGGCCGACGCACGCATTCTGATCCTGGACGAGGCGACGTCGAGCCTCGATTCGGAGTCGGAAGTGCTGATCCAGAAGGCGATGGAGCGACTGATGGTAGGGCGCACGACGCTGGTGATCGCGCACCGGCTTTCGACGGTGCGAGCGCTCGACCGGCTACTGGTCTTCGATCGCGGGCGTATTGCCGAGGAAGGTTCGCATGACGAGCTGATCCGGCTGAACGGCGGCATCTACCGGCGGCTGTTCGAGCGTCAGGCGCTCGAATTGACCAAGGGCCTCGTTGCCTGAGGAAAGGACTGCGCCCGGCGCCGGCCGGGCGCAGTCAGCCGCAACGCGGCCGGTGGTTGAGCCCGCTACCGGCGAGCCGAGCGCCCATGCCAGGCAATCCGCAGGAAACCGCGCTGACCTTGTGGCCAGCACGCCTGGGGACGCTCCTCCGACCCCTTGCTGCCGGCACCGGATCGTCCGGGCAATCCGCCTGCAAGCCCGCAGTTGCAACCGCTCTCCCGCTATGCGGTCAGAGCGATGAAACATGTTGTTCAAATTACTTTATATCTATCTAATATTTAGGAATTTCTATTTTAGATTTTATGTATGTTCATAGCCTTACGCAATTGTATTGATGTATTTACAGAAAAGAAAATCGAGTGTGGCAGAATAAGACCTGTTGGAGACTTTTTGCGGGAAGCCGACCGGATGGAGATTTTAGTGGGAAAAACGGCCGCCTTCAGCGCTTTCGTATAGGCTTCACGATGAATCCTGTTTTCGCAAAAGCGGGCCTGGGCAAGGTGGCCGGCCCGTCGGCGCCGGAATCCCATGGCTCGGTTCGGCCGCTGGCCGCCGAGGATCTCGAGCACGTCGCCGCGCTCTTCCTGATGAAGTTTCGCCATCCTCGTCGCCAGCGCGATCGCGCGATCGCGCGGACAGCGGACTATATGAGGGGGCTTTACCTTGACGGGCATGAGAGCAAGGCTCTTGTCCAGATCGACCCGCAGGGCCGATTGGGCGGCTTCATGGGCGTTCTGAAAGCCCGCTATGAGCTCAACGGACGGGCGTTGAACGCCGCAATCATCGGTCCATTCATGACCGACTCCAGCATCGATCACGGCTGGGCCGGGCCGCAATTGCTGCGCGCCCTGCATCAAGGCGAATTCGACCTGTATCTGACCGATTCCGCCAACCGGACATCCTTGGCCTTCGCGCGTCCGATGAAGTATCAGCTCCTGCCGGTGCATTGTCTGGAATGGACCTGTGTTTTCCGGCCGGGCGCCATGGCCGCCGCGATGCTGCGCCGCAAATGGCCGGGGCTGCCTCGTCTTGCGCTCGATCCCTTCGCGGGAGCATTTGACGCGCTTGCACGAAGAAGGTTCGAGCCGCCGGGCCAGCACTCGTCAAGCCCACGGATCCACCGGGAGCCGATCGATGCGGCGCGGTTTGCGGAGCGGCTGCCCGTCCTGATGGCGGATTATTCCCTGCGTCCGAGCTGGAGGGATGGTGAGTTGACGCGGTTGCTCGCGCTGGCGGCTGAGAAGCAGGCCGACGGGCCGCTTCATTTCGGTGGGATTTACGACGAAGCCGGCAGGATGCTGGGGTGCTATGCCTTCTACGGCCAGGCCGGCGCCATCGCGAATCTGTTGCAAATCCAGGCGTCTGGACCTTATTGGGGGGCAACACTGGATGCTCTCATCGCGGCGGCGAGGGATTTGGGCTGCGTGGGCATTACCGGCCAGACCCAGAGCAGGTTCATGCCGCAACTCTTCGGCTACAAGAATGTCTACTTCCACTATGCCGGGGGTACGATGGTGCGTTCACGCATAGCCGAGGTCACGGAAGCGGTCCGCTCCGGCGACATCTTCATCGGCGGGTTGATGGGCGATCGTTGGACCCGACTCAGTTCCGATGATTTCGGCCGCGTCTGACGATTTCCTGGAGTTGCTTTGAATCAGGCGAACTTGCGCGGCGCGGCGCAGAAGTCGGCAATGATCTGGCAAAGGTCGGGTTCGTTGACCATGCGGACGGCTTCGTTCGGGCCGACCCATTTGCGCGTGCGCGCGCGCTTCTCTTTCCAGCGATCCGCGACACGGTCGACATGCAGCGGAAAGACCAACACCTCGCAAGGCACTTCCTCGCCCGAAGCGAGAACCTTGGCATAGAAATAGCGGCCAACTTCGAGATGCGAGACGGTGCCGCGCAGTCCGGCTTCTTCGCCGGCTTCGCGGGCGGCGGCCTCGCAAAGCGGTTCCCTGGCCTCCGGCCAACCCTTGGGCAGCACCCAACGCCCGGTGTCGCGACTGGTGATCAGCATGATCTCGACGCCGTTCTCATTCTCGCGCCAGGGCAAGGCGGCGACCTGCAGGCGACAAGGCGCGACGCCGAAGAGCCGCCGGACTCTTTCGGCCATCTGGTTGTGCGTCGTCGGCCTCGTCAACATGGTAAGAAGCTGCCCCCAGCCTCCAGAATCGTTTGCCATCTTACGAATCTTACGGCGAAATATGGGGTTTAAAAGTAAAAAACTTCACTCCGTCGGAAAACCTCACCAGAAAAAGTCAATCTCGCAAAGTAGTCGGGCCTGTCAGCGCGGCTCCGCGATGCGGGTTTGAGTGAGTTCTCTGGAAGATGTGGTGGCCGGTCAGCCAGCGTGATCGTCCGCGATCGGCTTCTGGTAAGTGAAGCCCATGTCCCAGGGAAAGTATATCCAGGTGTCCTGGCTGACCTCGGTGACGAATGTATCGACCAGCGGGCGGCCCTTCGGCTTGGCATAGACGGTCGCGAAATGCGCCTTCGGCATCATGGCGCGCACAATGCCGGCCGTCTTGCCGGTATCGGTCAGGTCGTCGATGATGAGCACACCGGCGCCGTCATCGGCAAGCAGCGAAGGCGAAATCTCTTTCAGGACCTGCAGCTGACCCTGGCTGGTGTAGTCATGATAGGAGGCGACGCACACCGTCTCGATGACGCGGATGCCGAGCTCGCGCGCGATGATGGCGGCCGGCACCAGCCCGCCGCGGGTGATGCAGACGATCGCTTTCCATTGTCCCTTGCTGGCGCCGGAAAGACGCCAGGAAAGCGCGCGGGCGTCGCGGTGGAACTGGTCCCACGAGACGGGAAAAGCTTTTTCAGGAAGGGACATCGTTCGCGCACTCCGCAAGGCGCGCCCTCGGCGCGCAGAAACACTGGAATGCAGGCGGAATTAGCCGGAAAGCGCCGGGCTTGGCAAGGGGAGGGCCGGCGAGGACTGTGGACTCTAAAGCGCGTCGCGCCGGGATGGAAGCGAGGCGTCCTGGCCGACACAGGTCGTGATCTCGAAACTGCTCGACTTCGAGCCCCCTACACTCACCGCGACAGGAAAGCCGCCACATTCGCCGTGCGCAGCACCGTGCGGGTGACGCCGCCGAACAGAAGCTGGCGCAGCCATGAGTGGCTGTAGGCGCCGAGCACCAGAAGATCGGCGCCGGACTCGGTTATCCGCGACTGGATGATATCGTCGACCGAGGAGCCGTCCGATTTCTGGACGCAGACGCTGACATTGGCGCCGTGACGCGACAGCGCCGCGGCGATCTCGGCGCCGGCGGCTTCCGGGGCTTCATCCAGCGTCTCCGGCGGGTCGATGACGAGAATGTCCGTCTTGTCGGCCTCGGCGATGAAGGGCAGGGCATCGAAAGCGGCGCGGGCCGCTTCCTTGCTGCCGTTCCAGGCAAGCAGCACGCGCCTGAAGGTGGTGACCAGCGGCCCGGCATGGGGCACGACCAGCACAGGCCGGCCGGCATCGTAGACCAGCGTGTCGACATCGGCGCTCGGGTCGCCGCCGGTATCGCGCTGCGCTGCGATGATCAGATCGGCGGCGCGCACGCTCGATATGCCGGTCAGCGCGCTGTCGCCGGAGAAGCTTTCCAGGCTCCGCCACTCGAAGGAAAGGCCGGATTCCTCGATCCGCTTCAGGAAATAGGCCTGCAATTTGCCGGCACGTTCCTTGTTCATCTCGGCCGAAACCTGGAGGAATTCGGTATCCGGAAAGCCGGTGGCCGATGTGTAGGGCACGGGAAGCGCCTCGGCATGGATGCCGACGAGATGGCTCTCGAACCTCTCGGCAAGCGGAAGGGCGCAATCGAGGACGCGCTCGGCGTCCTGTTCGTTCTGCAAGATGGCGACGATTGTCTTGAAGCGCATGACCGGTCCCTCAATTGTTTGCGCTACGCATGCGCGCGGCAGGGGAACGCCTCAGCGCGTTGACTGGTTCCAGCCGAACGCCGGTCAGCCTGCGTCGGCGAGGCCCGCCACCATCGCCTCGACATCCTTGCGCGCGGCCTCGAGCGCTTCCTCGCTGCGGGCTCGCACGACGAGTTCGGTCCAGAACTTGCCGTCGCCATATTTGGGATAGGAGCCGATGATCGTGTCGGGATGCGCCTTCTGGATCTCGGCCAGCGGCCCGCCGATCAAGCCTTCGCCGAAGGGACAGTGCACCGTGGCCGACAGCATCTTCGTGCCGGCCTTGAGCGTCGGCACGACATTGTCGAGCATGGCCTGGAAGATCGACGGCACACCCGCCATGACATGCACATTGCCGATGCGGAAGCCCGGCGCGACGGAGACGGGATTGTCGATATGGTCGGCGCCGCGCGGCATGCGCGCCATGCGCTTGCGCGCTTCGGTGAATTCGATGCCTCGACCGGCATAGCTCGCTTCGAGCAGGGCGTAGGCCTTGGCGTCGTATTCGCAGGGGACGCCGAAGGCCTTGGCGATCGAGTCGGCAGTGATGTCGTCATGCGTGGGGCCGATGCCGCCGGTGGTGAAGACGTAGGTGTAGCGGGCGCGCACGGCATTCACCGCCGCGACGATCTCGTCCTCCTCGTCGGGGACGATGCGCACTTCCTTCAAGTCGATGCCGATCGCCGTCATGATGTCGGCGAGGTGGCCGATGTTCTTGTCCTTGGTGCGGCCGGAGAGGATCTCGTCGCCGATGACGAGCATGGCGGCGGTGACGATTTCAGGCATGGCGGGCTCCGGCGCAAAAGGTCGCCTGAGATAACGCGGCCGGCGGCCGGCCGCAATGCGAAACCCGGAATGTGTCGGATGCGCGCTTGTGGCGGCGGCCGTTGCGGATATGGTGCGGTCGGTCGGGGGCCGGGGGAAAACATGTCGATATCGATTGTCTCTTGGCTGCTTGCCGGCATGCTTGCCGCCGTTGTCCTTGCCGTGCTCGCCTTGATGCTTGCGACCTGGCGGATCGCGGCCAAGGCCGAGGGACTGGTGCCGCCCTGCGGCAAATTCGTCGAGATCGACGGCAACCGCATCCATTATGTGGAAGAAGGCGAGGGCAGGCCGATCGTCTTCGTGCATGGGCTGGGTGCCCAGCTCCACCATTTCCGTCACACGCTGTTCGGGCGCTTCGGTCCTGGTTACAGGCAGATCGCGCTCGACCGGCCGGGCTCCGGCTATTCGGTTCGGGCAAGGGGCGCGACCGGCCGGTTGCCCGAACAGGCCGACATCGTGCGGCGCTTCATCGAGGAATTGCGCCTGGAGCGGCCCCTTGTCGTCGGCCATTCGCTGGGCGGGGCCATCGCGCTTGCCCTGGCAACCGGGCATCCGACAGCGATTTCCGGCATTGCGCTGCTCTCGCCGTTGACGCATCTCGAAGCGAGGATACGTCAGCGGTTCGACCTGCTCTATGTTCCATCGCCGCTGCTGCGCCGCGTCCTGGCCTACACGGTGGCGATACCGCTCAGCCTTCGTTACGCGCAGCCGACGCTGAGGTTCATATTCGCGCCGCAAGCGGTTCCCGCGGACTACATGGTCGACGGTGGGGGATGGCTCGGCTTGCGTCCGTCGCACTATTTCGCCACCTCCACCGATGTCGTGGCGGTGGAGCAGGACCTTGGCGAAATCGAACGGCGTTACGGTGAGATAGCGATGCCGGCAGGCATCCTGTTCGGTACCGGCGATCAGGTGATCGGCGAGGCCGTTCATGGCGAGCCGATGCTGGACAAGATCGCAGGCCTCGACTTCGAACGGGTCGAAGGTCTTGGCCATATGCCGCAATTTGTGGAACCCGAACGGGTCGTGGCCTTCATCCAACGTGTCGCCGCGCGTGCCTTCGCCGGCCCGAAATGATTTCGGCGGGCGTCCCGTGGTCCCACGGGGCGCTCACGAGACGTCACATAAAAGTGTCGGACATTCTGTCCCACCCGGAATTTCCAATGGAACTTTAGCCCCCGCCGCACGGTTTCGTCAGTATCGCTGTGGGCTTCGGCCCCACGTATTTTTTGCGATCAAGAGAATGGAGAAATCCGATGCTTACAAGACTTATCGCAGCCTCGGCGCTGGTGCTGGCCATGGGGAGCGCGGCGATGGCACAGTCATCCGATGACTGGTGGTGGTGGCACCGCGACAATCGTCCCACGGCGAGCGAGCAGATAGACCCTTATACCACAGGCAGCATCAATGGTGGCTCTGGGCTGACCACCTACGGCAATACCGGCACCCTCGGCCCGTGCGCGGACACCACGCCTGGTCCGGATGCCAACTCGCAGCAGAACGTCAACGACCATTACTGCGGCAAATAGGACCGCATAGTCGCCGGCGGCCGGTATGAAGCCTTGGGCTTTGCCGGTCGCGGAGACGCCCCTTCCGAGTCCAGAGCGTTTCACCGTTCCGTGAAACGGTGAAACGCAGTTCCGGACGGAAGCCCGACCGCTCACACTTTCCTGGAATGCTAGTCGGATACTTCGGTCTGCGGGCGGTCACGGCCGTCGGCCAGTTCGTCGTGCCACTTTCCGTCGGCATCCTCGTACTGGATGCCGTCGGTAGTACCGGCGACCTGTTGCTCGGCCGAGGCGATTTCGGCGGCACGCAGCGCTTCCTGATGCGTTCGGAAAGTCTCAGAGAATGTCGAGCCGACCTTGTAGGCCCAGCCGCCATCATGCTCGACGATCTTGTAAGTCAGCTTCGCCATGGAATCCTCCGGTTAAGAAACCCGCTCAATGCAGTTTTCCGTCGGGCAGCCTGTCCTCGGGAACCAGCACTTCCGATTCCCTGGCCGCCTCGACGAGGGCGCGACGCGCGTCCGCTGTCGAACGATAACCTTCCAGCGCCTTGAGGCAAGTGTCGAGAGCATCACGATGGCGCTCGCCGCGATTGAGCGGCCAAACGGTCATCAGGCACTCCGCGGCCTCGCGGGTGCTGCGGATCTGGCGATATTTGCCGACATGGCCGAGCTCGACCACCACCGGCTTTTCAAAAGGCTTGTTGTCTATCATGGCCGCCAACGCAAAGCGGCCAAATTGGTTGCAGTTATGGCGAGGATCCTGCGCCCAAACGTCTCAGGACCTGCTGATTTTCCGGTTTCGTTTTGACGCAATTCCGGACGGAACCGCGTCGCACCTGTCCTGGAATACTCTAGCCTGCGGCCTTCATCCAATGCCGCATCGTCGTGACCGAACGTGCTAGTTGCGGCGCGGGATGGATCTCCTCGCCGAAGGCAGCCGCCGCTCGCCAGCCCCAGCGCGGGTCGGCAAGGAAGGCGCGCGCCAGTGCCACCATGTCGGCTCGGCCGCCGGCGACGATCGCCTCGGCCTGGCTCGGGTCGTCGATCAGCCCCACGGCGCGCGTCGGAATGCCGGCGCCTTTGCGCACGGCTTCCGCCAGATGCACCTGATAGCCGGGACCGGGCGGCACCCGCTGCAGGGGCGAATTGCCGCCGCTGGAGCAGCAGATATAGGCGATACCCTCGGCCTTCAGCGCCTTGGCCACCTCGATCGCATCCTCGACATCGAAACCGCCGTCGACCCATTCCTTCACCGAAAGGCGCGCGCCCAGCATCAAGGATGGAGCGGCTTTCCTCACCGCCCTGGCGATTTCGACCGCGAAGCGCATGCGGTTTTCCAGCGACCCGCCCCAGCGGTCCGTCCGCTGGTTGGAAAGCGGCGAGAGGAACTGGAAGATCAGATAGCCATGCGCGGCGTGCAGTTCGGCAAAGTCGAAGCCGGCGCGTTCGGCGCGCACGGCCGACTGCGCAAAACGCGCAATGAGCTCAAGAATCTCGCTATCCTCCAATGCGTGCGGCACATTCCAGCCCGTGTCGTAGGCGATGGCCGAGGCGGAAACCGTCTGCCACGGGTCTTCGCCAGGCTGCAGCGGACCGCCGCCTTCCCAGGGTTTGCGGTTGGAGGCCTTGCGACCGGCATGGGCCAGCTGGACGCCGAACTTCGTGCCGGGCGCGGCGACGCGCCTGGCGGCGTCGAGCGTGCGCTTGGCGGCCGCCTCGTTGTCGTCTGAATAGAGACCGAGGCAGCCGTGCGAGATGCGTCCGCGCCGCTCGACATCGGTCATCTCGACGGTCACCATGCCGGCGCCCGACATCGCCAGGTTCATCCAGTGATAGAGATGCCAGTCGCTGGCCGAGCCGTCCTCAGCCGAATATTGGCACATGGGAGCAACCGCGATGCGATTGGGGAAGGTGAGGCCTCCGAGGGTGATCGGCTGGAAAAGCGATGATTTCATGAAACGGGCTCCTGGCGAGATATCGCTATCTAGGCAGTCGCAGCGCCTCGTGCCAGACACGAGCCGGTGAAACTGTCGCTGGACCAGTCGGTTTCCAGGATTGCGCGGGAGCCGGTTCGCCGCTACCCCTTTGCCGCCAATACGGAGGTCGTCATGGAAGATCGTATTCGCATCCGCTCGGAGGAGATCCTTTCGGACGACTGGGCGGTGCTGAAGAAGACGGTGCTCGACTATCGCCGCCGCGACGGGCGATGGGAGACGCAGACCCGCCAGACCTATGATCGCGGCGACGGCGCGGTGATCCTGCCCTTCGACCCGCAGCGCTCCACCGTGCTGCTCGTGCGGCAGTTCCGTTTCCCGGCCTACGCCGTAGGCCATCGCGAGCCGCTGATCGAGGCCTGCGCCGGCCTGCTGGACGAAAACGACCCCGAAACCGCCATCCGCAAGGAAGCGGAAGAGGAACTGGGCTACCATTTGAAGGATGTCGAGCGGCTGTTTGCGCCGTTCATGAGCCCGGGCAGCGTGACGGAGCGGCTCTGGTTCTTCACCGCACGCTACTCGCCGGCCGACCGTATCTCCGACGGCGGCGGCTCGCCGGAGGAAGGCGAGGACATCGAGGTTCTGGAAATGCCGCTGGACGAGGCGCTGGCCGGCATCGCCGACGGCCGCATCGTCGACGCCAAGACGATCATCCTGATCCAGCACTTGAAGCTCAACCCGATCACGGCTTGAGCTGCACATCGCTGATGGTGGTCGAGAACGGCGCCCGCACTCGCAGTTAGGCCCGTTACGCGCATTCCGGCCAGGACGGCTGTCGAGCCGCCTTCAGAATGACACGGCGAAACAAGAACCTGCGTGGCCTGCACGCATTGGGGCCTTATCAGCGTCATCTATTGCCATGAGTGCCGTGACGCCGGCCGCGATGACCGTAACCTGCAATTCACCAATCACGCGCGACACCTGGGTAGCGCAAGGGGTAAGGCGTCCATTGCTGCCTACATCGGTGGATTGCGCACGCGATCTTCCAGGTCGCGCTGCTTTTCTTCGTTCGAGGCCAGCCGGTTGAAAGCATGTTCGGCAAGCATGGAGCCGACGAATATGATCAGGAGCGGCGCGGCCCACGTCCAGAAGGAATGCAAGGCGAAAAAGGCCAAGCCGGCGACAGCAGCCGAAACCGCAAAGATGGCGAGCCGGATCGTCTGGGCCATTGTTACTCCCTGTGCAAATAGCAGCGGCTACGGTGTCGCCTTGCCGATAAGCGGCCCGACAGTTCCGCGCTCTGTTGGGGTGCGTTGGGTTGAACCGCCGGGCCTAGCCGACTCGGGGTTGGGAGTCGGCCGATACGGAGGTTACATTAGCAAGGCTGCATGAAGATCACGGTTGGTTACATTCCACCGGTTGCGTAGTGTGTCAGTCTGGCACATCCTGCTCAGCATAGATCTTGCCTCGCCACCTCCGCGACGGAGGCGAGGCGATGATCCTTTCACGAGATCTGTACGATTCCGATATTACCTTTCATTGCCCCGAGTGCGGAAAAGCGGTGGTCCGAAAGGGATCGTGGTTCAAAAGCTCCAAAGTCTTCATCTGTGACAACTGCAACACGCAAACCCGCCTGACATACGGGCTCAAACTCGCGATCTTCGATGCGCACCTGCATCCCCCTGCCGCACCAAATCTGCCGGCATATGTAAGGCGAAAGACCAATGGTGAATAATATCGCTACCAGGCTGGATGGCTCGGATTGCTTGCGATCAATTCATGCCGGTGAAGTAGATGGATATGCCGGCGCCTATCGCTGCAAGGCCGATGATGAAGATCATGAAAGCTTCGAAACCAGTCCCGCCGTTGCCGATTCTGCCCATGGAACTCTCCCGCCCGTACAGCTGACTGGTTGCAACGTGCTTCCCGGAAAAAGGTTGCGGAACAATATGGTGCCGACGACGGAATCGAACCGTACGATCAGAGATCGAGGGATTTTAAGGTGACAAGCGTAGACACGTCGCGGCTACCCTCGCGCACCTGGTGGACGATCAGGCCGATCTTCCCTGCGAAATACTCCACTTCGTAGTCTTCGTCGGCCGACACCCGATCTCGATCGCGAAAGTCTCGCTTGTTCTTGTTGTCTATGATGTTTGTTCCCCTTGCGGGGCAAAAACCCCGGCATTACCGGGATGTTCCAGAGCTCGTTGCGCCTCGCGTCTCGTCACCCGCCGCCCTGTTGGGTGGGCAGCTTGGAGTTCCCAGACGAGTCTTTTTGAACGCCAGGAGATGGCCGGCTATCCGCCGGGGCGTTGCCTTGCCCCACATTCTGTTCCGGCGCGCGCTTTACATCCAACATCTGCCGAGAAGGGGCGAACAGGAAGAAGGCCAGCAAGCACAAGAACAGAACCAACGCCAGCGCGGCTCCCCAACCAACGATCCGCGATGTGCCTTTGCGCTCCTGCTTGCGAGACATGTCATTGGCCATTGCATTTCCTTGTTGTCGTTTGAAATCCCCATCTCTCCACGTCCGAACTGCGGATGCGTCGTGTTGTTCCAGCCGGGTAGAACCCTCGGCTAAAGGGATCGCCCATCAGATCGCCGCACCTGGACCTCATGCCCCAGCGCGGAACCATTGTGGCGGGGCCAAGTTTCCCCCGTCAGGATGTTTTACAATCACGAGTGACCAAATGGCGGCGCCACGCGCGGTATGGAAGGGCTTCCTCAAGGTCGGATCGGTGAGTTGCGGCGTGAAGCTGGTGGGCGCCACGACCGAAGCGGGCAAGGTCCACTTCAAGATCCTGAGCCGCCGCGACGGCCTGCCGGTCAAAAGCGCCTATGTCGACGAAGGAACCGGCGACATCGTGCCTTCGGAAGACCAAATCAAGGGCTACGAGGCCGAGAAGGGAGACTTCCTCGAAATTGAGCCGGACGAGATCAAGAAGCTCAAGCTGACGTCGCAGCATACGCTGGAGGTCGATGGCTTCGTCGCAATTGACGAGATCGACACGCGCTATCTGGAAAAGCCCTACTACGTCATTCCCGCCGATGGCGCCGCAACCGAGGCATTCAATGTGCTGCGCGAAGCCATGGCCAAGAAGAGGGTCGCGGCCCGGTCTTGTGTTGTGCTGTACCAGCGCGGCCGGGAAGTCATTATCCAGCCCTTCGGCAAAGGAATGCTCCTGACGGAGTTGCGCACCCACAACGAGATGGTTTCGGAAAAGAGCGCCTTCGGCGAATTCACATCTCCGAAGTTCGACAAGGATTTGCTCGAAATCGCCGAGCTGCTGATCGACAAGAAGGTCACGAAGTTCGACCCTTCCAAGTTCGAAGATACCTACGAGGATGCGCTGATTGCCATGATCGATGCCAAGCGCAAGGGCAAGAAACCGCCCAAGCCGGCGCCGAAACCCAAAGAGAACGTTGTGGATCTGGCTGCCGTGCTGAGGAGGAGCCTGGCCAAGGAAGGCATAAAGGATCGGCCAAAGGCCAAGCCGGCACGAAAGTCAGCGTAGCGGCCGCATCTCCGAGCGTGACAAACTCCCTGGTCCGATATCGCAGCCCGCGTTCCTGAAGAAATCGCCTGATCGGCGTAAAGCTGCGATCCGTGCAGATGTCGTCGGCGAGCGCGACTTGGTGCGGCATTTCACGATCATGACCGTTGGCGTAAGGATGCTGCCGGCTGCGCCTGACCATTAATGCTGGTTTCGCTGCCTGCCGAGGTGATAGAGGGGCGCCTAAAACTGAAGGCTCGGCCCTCAGCGGCCCGACAGTTCCGCGTTGGGGTGCGTTGGGTTGAACCGCCGGGCCTAACCGACTCGGGTAGGGTGGGAGTCGGCTAGGAGCTTAGGCTAAATTAGCATTTGCGCATAGATATAGCTTTTGATGCCTGTCCACTGATTTCAGTGAACTCGCCGGGCGAGGCCCCCAACAGACTGCCTCAAGCCCGACGAGCTGCCGGGGATCAAACCGGCTATTCCGCCTTGCAAGGCTGATGCCAGGATTTTGGCCCGAAGTGACACAGTGGGCGCAGCCCATTTCCGTAACGTTTGGTCAATGGATTCGTATTAGTACTCTCTAATGCGTTTCGCCCTGATGCTCTTTTGCTGGGCTGCACTCTTCGGCTGGGATTTGGCCGCCGACGATGGTCAATTCGTTCTTGCCATCGGCCATGGGGTTTTGAGGATCATCCGCATGACGGGGCTGGCCTAACGCAACCGAGGTGAGCGTCACTGCAGTTCCGGTTGCCTTGTGCGCAGACAGGCAACGTACGCCTGCAATGCGAACTGAGCGACGGCTAGCTGCTTCTCCAGGTCAGCTTCCTTATAGCAACTTCGAGGTGAATTTTGGGTGGCCAACCCCGCAAATTCTTGTTCCGGCTACCCAAACGGCTACCCGCGGCCGGTCTTTTTGGCATAGCCTACCGCAACGATAGAATGCAAATGTGGTGCGGACGACGGGAATCGAACCCGTACGATCAGTGATCGAGGGATTTTAAGTCCCTTGCGTCTACCAATTCCGCCACGTCCGCAGGCGTGCCCTTTTCAGATGCCTGATATGAGCCGTCAAGCGGTGTTTCCGATCGTCCGCAGTTGCGCGGGCAGCCATAGCGTAGATTTAACATTAGTGATGCTTAAAATGCCAGGTTCTCGGAACCGATCTCATTAGCCTTTGTCTGCGAGCATCGGGCCGGTTTTGATGGTGGAACCATGCGTGGGGCAAGCTGGATCAGGGGGCTCAGGGAGGCGGAGGCGCGGCAGTTGCGCTGCGAGATCGATCGGCTCGAACGAGGGCTGATCGAGGCCGCCAATTCGAAGGCCAAATGGAACCTGCACGAGGTCGCGCACACGTTGCGCTGGCAAAAGGCGCGGCTGCGGCGCCTGGAGGAGTGCCTCGCCGCGATGCCCGAGGGAAAGAGGGCCTCGGACCGATCCTGACCGGCCGGCCGTCGCAAGCATTCAGCCAAGCATGTCCGCCATATCCGCCGAGACGGGCAGGGCGCTTGGAAAGTGCGCGATCGCGGAATTACGATCTGCTAAAGAAACGCTATGTTTCGCAACGCGGCGGAGCGATCCGCCGAGGCCGGCGTCCACCAGGCCCCTACCCATTCCCCCGCCCCCTGCGGGCGCCGGCCACCGGAATTTCGAAAAATGACGCGGGAGAGGTCTTCCGCATCGCCGCGGCGCCGCAAGCCTTAGAATTTATAGCTGAAGTTCACGCCTAGCGTCTGCAGCTTCACGTCCTGGTCGCGCTCGGTAAAGGTGTCCGAAGCGTCGAAATGCTCCTTGCCGAAATCGTAGTAGCGGTATTGCGCGCCGACGACGACATTGTTGGTCAAGGCATAGTCGACGCCGGCGCCGATCGTCCAGCCGGTGCTGGTGCGGGTTCGCGCAAAGCTCGTGCCCGCCGCCTGCGAGCTCTCGATGCCGGCGAAAGCGATGCCGCCGATGCCATAGATCAGCACGCGATCCATGGCGTAGCCGGCCTTGGCGTCGATCGACCCGAACCATTTGATGGCGGAGCCGAACGTGTTTCCGGGACCGCCGGTGCCGTCGATCGAGGCGTAATTGAGATCGGCTTGGGCGCCGATCACGGCCTGGTCGAACTGCCAGAGCCCCGCGACATGGCCGCCTACGAAACCGCCGTCGATGTCGGGCTTAACTGAACCGCCGTCGACGGTGATATCGGACCGGCCCCAGCCGTAACCGGCCTGCATGCCGGCATAATAGCCGGTCCAGTCGAAGCCGGGCGCGGTCATCGGCAGATCACTACCCAAATCCGCCGCCCGGGCAGACCCGGACAGCAGGGCAAGAAGACCGGCACTGGCGAGCGTCAGTCGACGCATCGGGCGCTCCGAAATGGCGGTTTCGAAAGACTCCTGAGCGTAAACTAGCCCCATTCATCGCCAAACGGAATTGTATCTCTGCAACAGTGGTTTACGACCTGATGCTCTGGCTCCGGGCGCCGACATTTGCCAAACTGGCCCATGCAGAGGACTCAGCCGATGACGAACGCCAAGCCGACAAGCGCCGCAAAGCCAAAGCCGTGGACCGAGGTGGCGACACATCTGGTCGACGTCGCGATGGGCCGAAAGCCCGCCGATCTGGTCATCCGCAATGGGCGCTGGGTGAATGTCCATTCGGGCGAGATCATCCCAGGCACCGATATCGCGGTCGCGGCCGGCCGCTTCGCCTATTGCGGACCGGATGCCGGCCACGCCATCGGGCAGGAGACCAAAGTGGTCGATGCCGGCGGACGCTATCTGGTGCCCGGCCTTTGCGACGCGCATATGCATGTCGAGAGCGGCATGGTGACGGTGACGGAATTCTGCCGGGCCGTGATCCCCCACGGCACGACCTCGATGTTCATCGATCCGCACGAGATCGCCAATGTGCTCGGATTGCCGGGCGTTCGCCTGATGCATGACGAGGCTGTCGCGATGCCGATCAACGTGCACGTGCAGATGCCGTCCTGCGTGCCCTCGGCGCCGGGACTGGAGCACGCCGGCGCCGAATTGACGGTTGCCGACGTGGCGGAGGCGATGACCTGGGAAAAGATCATCGGGCTCGGCGAGGTGATGAATTTCCCCGGCGTCGCCGCCAACAATCCGGTGATGTCGGGCGAGATCGCCGAGACGGTCAAGGCCGGCAAGACGGTCGGCGGACACTATGCATCGCCCGATCTCGGCCTGCCGTTCCATGGCTATGCCGCCGGCGGGGCGGAGGACGACCATGAAGGCACGCGCGCCGAGGACGCGATCGCGCGTGTGCGCCAGGGCATGAAGGCGATGCTGAGGCTGGGGTCGGCCTGGTACGATGTCGCGGCGCAGATCAAGGCGGTGACCGAAGACGGCGTCGACCCGCGCAACTTCATCCTCTGCACCGATGACAGCCATTCCGGCACGCTGGTGCATGAAGGCCATATGGATCGTGTGGTGCGGCATGCCATCCAACAGGGCCTGAAGCCGGTGACGGCGATCCAGATGGCGACGCTCAACACCGCCCAGCATTTCAGGCTGGAACGCGAGATCGGCTCGATCGCGCCCGGACGGCTGGCGGATCTTCTGATCGTTTCGGACCTTGCCCAGATGACCATCGACGAGGTCTATGGCCGCGGAGTCCGGCTGGCCAAGGCCGGCAAGCTCGAGATCGACATTCCGGCCTATGACTATCCGCAATCCGCGAAGAACACGGTCAAGCTCGGCAAGAAACTCGCAGCGAAGGATTTTGACATTTCCGCGCCGCAAGGCGCCAACGAGGTGCGGGCGCGAGTGATCGGCGTGATCGAGAACCAGGCGCCGACGCGGGCTCTGGAAGCCGATCTCGCCGTCGAGGACGGTTTGGTCGCCATGGATCGCCGCAACGACATCTGCCAGATCGCCCTGGTCGAGCGCCACCGCGGCACGGGCGGCGTCACCAATGCCTTCGTCTCCGGTTTCGGCTATGTGGAAGACTGCGCGATGGCCTCAAGCGTCGCGCATGACGCGCACCACATCATCGTCGTCGGCACCAACAAGGAAGACATGGCCTTGGCCGTCAACCGGCTGAGCGAGGTGGGCGGCGGTGTCGTGCTCTATTCCCGGGGCAAGGAACTGGCGCTGGTCGAGATGCCGATCGCCGGGCTGATGTCGGACGAGCGCGCCGAGATCGTCGCGGCCAAGGCCGAGCAACTTACCGAGGCGATGAGCAAGGTCGGCTGCTCCTTGAACAACGCCTATATGCAGCACTCGCTGCTGGCGCTGGTGGTCATTCCGGAACTCAGGATTTCGGACGTCGGCCTCGTCGACGTGAGGACGTTTCAGAAGGTCGATCTGTTTATCTAGAGCATTTCACCGTTTCACGGAAACGGTGAAATGCTCTATCTCCTTGTTTTTACGCAATTCCTGGCGGAAAACCGCTCACACTTCTCCTGGAATTGCTCTAGGGTAGGTCATCCGCCAGTGGCGATGGTCAGCACCTTGAACGGCGTGGTGATGACGACCTCGGCGACCGAGCCGACCGCCTTGCCGAGGCCCTGGCCGATATTGTTCAGCTGCGTCGGGTCGGGTTCGTCCGAGGCAAGGCCTGCCGGCGTGCGCAGCCGGTTGCCCAGCAATTGCACCAGGATCGGATTGTCGGCGAACTTGGCGTGGTTCAGGCCGCCGTCGCCGCCCTTGGTCTTGGTCAGGTCGACGACCGTCACGCCGTAATTGGCGAGATCGGCCGCGTCGCCGTAGTCGCCGACGCGCGGCTTGTCGCCGGAAATTAAGCTCGACAGCTTGAGCGCCCGGTCATCGCCCGAAAGCAGGATGGCGAAGGGCTTGTCGGGCTTGCCGTAGCGGATCATCTGCTTCTTGAAGACATCGACGTCGATGTCGGGCGAGGCGAGGATGACGTAGCCGAGCTTGCCGCCCAGATCTCGGTCGCCGGTGATGGCGAGCTGGCGCAGCGCTTCCATCGTCAGCCAGGTGCCCATCGAATGAGCGATGATGTCGATGCTCTTGACGCGCGTCTTGGCGAGCATCCTCAGCGTCGCCTCGAGGTCGTCGCGCGCGGCGGTCGAGCTGTCCTTGTCGTAGATGTAGCCGGTCGTCTTGGCGCTCGATGCCCACGAGAACAACACCGGCGTTCCGGGATATTTGGTGTCATGCGCGATCTGCGTGATGCGGTAGATGCCGTCGTCAAAACCGTTGTTGAAGCCGTGCACGAACACCAAGGCGCGGTCGCCGCGCATGGAAATGTCGGCGCCGACCGCCTTGGCGAATTGCCGCGCGTCGCCATAATGGACGACATCGGTGGCGGTGAACTGCTTGGCGGGGTTGGCGTCGGCCGAGCCCTTGGCGCGCTCGATCGTCCCGACCTGGTGGATTTTCGGCACGGTGACGTCGACGCGGGCGTAGCTGGTGGTCAGCGAACGGTCGCCGTCGAACACCTGGCGCGGGTCCTTGGTCGCCGGCTGGCGGGTGGTGGCGACGAAGATCTCATGCCTGGCGGCAATGTCGGACGCGGGCGCCGCAATCGCCTTGCGGTTGAGCAGATCGTGCGTAGGACCGGCGCAGCCGGCGAGGGCGAGCGCGAGGGCAAGGCCGATGACGATCTTCACATGCACAGTCACCCGGGGTCCCCCAAGGGCGGCAAACCTCTCTGTTACTCCGATAAAGCCAGAGGGCTGCCGGGTCCAGTTCAAAGTCCGTGCGATGCGGAAACCCGCACCGATAGGGTTACTGTGCGGCCAGTTGGCGGATGCGGTCCGTCACATCGCGATCGCTGGCAAAGCCATCGTCCTCGCGCAGCCGCTGTCCGATCATCTGCACCATCATCGGGTTGTCGGCGAATTTGGTGTGGTTGAAGCTGTCATTGCCCTTGATCTTGGAAAGGTCGACCACCGTGACGCCATAGGAAGCGAGGTCGGCGGCGTCCCGATAGTCGCCGACGCGCGGCCGCGAGCCGGCGATCAGGCCGGAGAGCCTGAGCGCCCGGTCGTCGTCCGACAGGAGCAGGATGAAGGGCTTGTCCGGCTTGCCATAGCGGCGCATCTGGCTCTTGAAGACGTCGACATCGATGTCGGGCGAGGCGAGCACCACGTCGCCGAGCTTGCCGCCGAGATCGCGGTCTCCGGTGATGGCGAGCTGGCGCAGCGTTTCCATCGTCACCCAGGTTCCCATCGAATGGGCGACGATGTCGATGCGCCGGGCGCCGGTCTGCGCCAGCATCCTGAGCGTCACTTCCAACTGGTCGCGGGCGGCGGCGGCGCTTTCCTTGTCATAGACATAGTCGGTGGTCTTGGCGCCGGAAGCCCAGGAGAACAGCACCGGCGTGCCGGGATAGCCGGAATCGTGGACGATCTGGGTCAGCCGGTAGACGGCGTCGTCGAAGCCGGTGTTGTAGCCGTGGACAAAAACCATCACGCGTCCGCCGCGGGCGTCGATGTCGGCGTTGAGCGCGCTGGCGAATTTCGGCTGCGTGTCGTAGCCGACGACTTCCGAGGCCATGAAATACTTGGTCGGGTCGTTCGACTTGCCGCGCGAGCGGCGTTCGATCTGGCCGGTCTGGTGGACCGGCGGAACGGTGACGTTGACGCGGGCGTAGTTGAGCGTCGCGGAGCGCTCGCCGTCGAAGACCTTGTTCGGGTCGTCGGACCGCTTGCGCGTGGTGGCGATGAAGATCGAGTGGTTACCGGCGATCTCGGTCGCCTGCGTCGGTACGACGACGCTGCCGAGGATTTCCTGCGTCTGGTGGCCCGCGCAGCCCGCCGTCAGCAGGGCAAGGGCAATGATCAGAATTGTCTTCAACCGCACGTCGACACTTCCACTGCAATTCCATTTTGGCCGCGATCGGCCGTCCACCTCCGCGGAAATCTCCCGGACAGGCGAAGTGCGGCCAAAGTAAGTCATGTCCAGCGAAAATTCGTTCGGCGCCGGGCGAGGGCGATCGCACTGTTGCGCGAAAGCCAAAACGGCGGCAGGAAGGTCTGCCGGCACGGCGATGGCTATCCCCGAACGCGCCGAAATCAGAATGAGGGACTTGTGGTGAACAGCTTTTCCGCCCGCGTCGCCGCTGCCGCGGAAGCGATCCGCGGCATCTTTCCGGAAACGCCGCTGCAGGAGAACGACTATCTGTCGAAGAAGACCGGCGCCCGGGTGCTTCTGAAGCGCGAGGACCTGACGCCGGTGCGTTCCTACAAGATCAGGGGCGCCTTCAACTTCTTCCGTAAGGCGCTCGCCGCAGGCAACAATGCCGAGCTGTTCGTCTGCGCCTCCGCCGGCAATCATGCGCAGGGCTTCGCCTTCGTCTGCCGCCATTTCGGTAAAAAGGGCGTCGTGTTCATGCCGGTGACCACGCCGCAGCAGAAGATCGACAAGACGCGGCTGTTCGGCGGCGATTTCGTCGAGATCAGGCTGGTCGGCGACTTCTTTGACGATTGCTACCGCGCCGCCTTCGAATTCACCGAAAGCGCCGGCGCGCACATGGTGCCGCCCTTCGATCACAAGGACATCATCGAGGGCCAGGCGACGGTCGCCTACGAGATCGCAGCGCAGATGCCGGGCGGGCGCGTGCCCGACATCGTCATGCTGCCGGTGGGCGGCGGCGGACTTGCCGCCGGCGTCACTCACTATTTCGCCGACCAGCATCGCGAGCCGCGTTTCGTGTTTTGCGAGCCGGCGGGCGCGCCGAGCCTCGCCGAGAGCCTTGCCGGCGGCAAGCGGGTCAAGCTCGCCAAGGTCGATAATTTCGTCGACGGTGCCGCGGTGGCCGAGATCGGCCGCGAGCCGCTGCGCCATCTCAAGGACTTCGCCACCGATGCCGTTCGGCTCATTCCGGAGAACCGGCTCTGCGCCACCATGATCGAGATGCTTAATGTCGAGGGCGTCGTGCTGGAGCCAGCCGGCGCGCTGGCGATCGACGCGCTCAAGGATTTTTCGCGCAAGGAGATCAGGGGCAAGACCATCGTAGCCGTCGTCTCCGGCGGCAATTTCGACTTCGAGCGGCTGCCGGACGTAAAGGAGCGGGCGCTGCGCTTCGAGGGGCTGAAGAAATACTTCATCATCCGCTTTCCGCAGCGGCCGGGCGCGCTGCGCGATTTCCTCGAAATGCTCGGCCCCGACGACGATATCGCCCGCTTCGAGTATCTGAAGAAGTCGGCGCGCAATTTCGGTTCGGTGCTGATCGGCATCGAGACCAAGGATCGGCGCAATTTCGACCTGCTGAAGGCCAATTTCGACGCCGAGGGCGTGCAATATCAGGATATCACCGACAACGAGACGCTGGCGGGATTCATCATATGAGCGCAAAACAAGGTACGGTTTTCGTCGCGCTGTTTTCCGGCATCAATGTGGGCGGCAACCGCATCGTCAAAATGGCGGAGCTCAAAACCTTCTTCGAAGGCCTCGGCTTCAGCGATGTCGCGACCTATGTGCAGAGCGGCAATGTCGTGTTCCGGGCGAAGAAGGGGGATGCGGCGGCGCTGACTCAGCAACTCGAGACGGCCTTCGAGAAGAAGTGGGGCTTCAACTCGCGCATCATAGTACGCGATGCCCGCTGGTTCGAGCGGCTGGTGAAGGACAATCCCTATCCCGAGGTCGCCGGCGAGCCGACCAAGCTGCACGCCTATGCGCTGGAGCGGGAGCCGACCGCTGACGAGACGAAGCGGCTGGCCGACAAATGCACCGGCCCCGAACGCTTCGAGATCAAGGGAGACGTGCTTTACCTGCATGCGCCCGACGGCCTCGGCAAATCGGTGTTCGCCAACCTCATCCCGCGCACCTTGAAGGTGCCGGGTACGGCACGCAACTGGCGCAGCGTGCTGGCGCTGCTCGACATGGCCGGCAAGGCCGGCGGCTGAGGGCTACAGCACCTTCAAGCGGCCTTCTGCCAGTCGAAGCTCAATTCCTCGCGGAAGGCGAAGCGCTTGATATGGTCGACGACCACGCTCTCCAACCGCTCCAGCGACGCCTCGTCGTCGGCGGCCAGAGCAATGTGCAGCGCATGATCGTCGGCATCCATCACGGTGCGGCCGATCGAGAGCTGGATGGCGCCGTGCCGCGGGTCGAACTCGACCGGGAATTTGTGCGACCAATGCTTGCCGAGTTGCTGCAGGTAACGGCTTGCGTGCTCGGTGGCGACATCGGCGCGGCTGGTCGGCATGAAATTCTCCTGGCGGATGAAGAAACGCCAGCCTGGACGAGGCCGGCGCCATGTCGGATAGATAGGCACGGCCTGGCAAAACGCCAGCGGCCGCCGGTCAAATCGACTTGGATCGCCGGTTTTACCAGACGCCCGTGTTCGCCATCGAAGCCCACGGTTCGGCCTTCGCCTTGGGCGGGCCTTTCTGCAGGAGCTCGATCGAGATGCCGTCCGGCGAGCGGATGAAGGCCATGTTGCCGTCGCGCGGCGGACGATTGATGGTCACGCCGCTGTCCATCAGCTTCTGGCAGGTGGCGTAGATGTCGTCGACCTCATAGGCGAGGTGGCCGAAATTGCGGCCGCCCTTATAGTCCTCCGGATCCCAATTATAGGTCAGTTCGACCAGCGGCGCTTTCTCGTTGATGCCGCTCTGCTCGTCTTCGGGCGCGGCAAGGAAGATCAGCGTGTAGCGGCCCTGCTCGTTCTCGTAGCGGCGCACCTCCTTCAGGCCGAGCTTGTTGCAGTAGAAATCGAGCGACTGGTCGATGTCGGCGATGCGGACCATTGTGTGCAGATAGCGCATGGCGGCTTCCTCGGCTGTTGGGGTTGCCAGGCAACATAGGGGCCACCCGGCGAAAGGGCAATCGTCCGACAAATGCGGCGGTATGATCGATTTTGGGACCTCGCCGATCGTCTTCGGAAGCGCCGGCAAACAACATTTGAGCCTTTCCGGTGCTGAACGGTGAAAAAAGGCACGTCAGCCCTTGCACACCCCGGAAGCCGCAGTGTTAATCTCTTGGCAAGAATCAGTTGCAGTTCAGTTGGAAAAAGGGGGCATTCTTATGGTGGAAAAAGCCTCTTTTACGAGGCGGGACGGAAGCCTTGATGACGCCTTGAAGCGGGACAATGGCGGCGACCCCGCCGAGCTTGTTGAAATCGCCGGCGCTATCAAATGGTTCGACGTGGCCAAGGGCTACGGGTTCATTCTTCCGGACGACGGCGTCTCGGGTGACATCCTCCTCCATGTGACTTGTCTTCGAAGGGACGGCTTCCAGACGGCGCTCGAAGGCGCGCGGGTCGTCTGCCTGGTGAAACAGGGCGAGCGCGGGCTGCAGGCTTTCCGGGTCCTGTCCATGGACGCCTCGACGGCGGTGCATCCGGCTGAGCAGGAACAGCGCACTCACGTCACAGTGAGCCCCGAGAGCGGCCTCGAGCGGGCCTTGGTCAAGTGGTTCAACCGCACCAAGGGTTTCGGCTTCCTGACGCGGGGCGAGGGGACGGAAGACATCTTCGTCCATATGGAGACGCTGCGGCGCTACGGCATAACCGAGCTCCGGCCCGGGCAGGTCGTGCTCGTCCGCTTCGGACGTGGCGACAAAGGCCTTATGGCCGCCGAAATCCACCCTGATATGGGTACCTTGTCGGTCTCGCATTAAGGGCTTCTCGACGCCGTCGAAAAGCGCCTTTGCCGCGCACCGACCTTGTCCGAAAGCCGGTTCCACTTCTCCGGATCATGGGTTAGGACGAGGGTCTGGACGAGGTACCCCCATGGCTCATCGCAATTGGTTGACTGCGGGCGCGCTCTGCGCCGCGATCATTTTCGCCGCCTGTTTCATCGCCGCGAAGCCGGGATCGGCGGATGCGATGCTGCTGCCCATCGACCCGACGCCGCTGGTGGTGACGACCGGCTCGGGCGAGCGTTCCTTCTCCATCGAGATAGCCGACACTTCCGCGGAGCGGGAGGCGGGCCTGATGTTTCGCCGGACGATGGCCGACGATCACGGCATGTTGTTCGTCTTCGAAAGAACCGGCGAGGTGGATTTCTGGATGAAGAACACGCCGATGGCGCTCGACCTCGTTTTCATCGGGGAGGACGGCAGGATCAAAGCCATCAAGCGCGGCGAGCCTGAATCCGAAGCGATCATCTCGCCCGGACAGCCCGTGCGCTTCGTGCTTGAACTGAAGGCGGGCACGGCCGCCAAGGACGGCATCAAGGAAGGCGATCTCTTGCGCCATCCGGTCATCAGCGCCGGTTCCAACTGAAAGCGGTTCGATGCAATTCTTTTCGCATGATGGTTTCGAACTCGCTTATCTCGATCGCCAGCCGGCCTCGGGGCAGGGCGATCCCGTGCTGATGATTCATGGCTTTGCTTCCAGCCACTATGTCAACTGGGTCTCGCCGGGCTGGTTCAAGACGCTGAACGACGCCGGCTACTGGGCGATCGCTTTCGACCATCGCGGCCATGGTTCGTCGTCGAAGAGCTATGACGAGGCCGATTACACGCCGGAAAAAATGGCTTCCGACGCGGCCGCGTTGCTCGATCATCTCGGCATCGAGCGCGCGCATGTCATGGGCTATTCCATGGGCGCGCGCGTTTCGGCTTTCCTGGCGCTCTCCGATCCGGAGAGGGTCGCCACGCTGGTGTTCGGCGGCCTCGGCATCGGCATGGTCGACGGCGTCGGCGACTGGGACCCGATCGCGGCGGCGCTGCTGGCGGAAGATCCGTCCCAGACCACGCATCCGCGCGGCCGTTCCTTTCGCGCTTTCGCCGATCAGACGCGCAGCGACCGCCGCGCGCTCGCGGCCTGTATCGCAAAGTCGCGCGAGCTGCTCAGCGAGGACGACATGGCCCGCATCGCCCAGCCGACGCTGATCGCCGTCGGCACGAAGGACGATATCGGCGGCTCGCCGGACGAGCTCGCCGCCCTGATGCCGAATGCCAGGGCCTTCCACATCGAAGGTCGCGACCACATGCTCGCCGTCGGCGACAAGAGCTTCAAGCAGCGCGTGCTCGAATTCTACGCCGAAAACCCGCTCTGAGCGCGCCGCGCTCCTCGGCACAAATGGTCGATCTTCTCGTCACCTACATGGAGATGTTGGCGCCGCCGCAGGGCGCGCCGCTTGCGCCGCCTTTGCCCGGCGTCGTCGTGACGCGCGAAAGGCTCGGTCTTTCCAACTATCTCGATCTCTACCGCGCGGTCGGCGGACCAGCGCAATGGGACCAGCGCCTGCGCATGCCCGAGGCGGACCTCGAAACGCTGCTCGTCGATGAGGCCACGCACATTCACGTGCTGCGCGTCGATGGGGAGGCCGCCGGCTTCTGCGAGTTCAACGGCGTCGGGGAGGCAGCCATCGAGCTCGTTCATTTTGGACTGGCCCCGGCCTTCCAAGGCAAGCGGCTGGGGCCGTTCCTGCTCGACCAGGCGTTGCGCGCGGCGTGGTCGCATCGGCCGCAAAGGCTTTGGCTTCACACCGATACTTATGATCATCCGGCCGCCCAGACGGTTTACGAAAGCGCCGGATTCAGGATCTACGCCCGGAGGATCGAGACCTTTCCGGACTAGCCGGAAAGGCGCTGAGCGCACCTCCTGGAATTGCGCTAGAGCTTTTCACCGTTTCACGGAAACGGCGAACCGCTCTATTTCTTTGTTTTTACGCAATTCCGGACGGAAAACCGCTCACACTTTTCCTGGAATTGATCTAGCCCTGCGCTCTCCTGTCGGCGAGAGATTTCGCCATGACGCACAGCAGCTCGAACATCATCGTCGCGCCGGCCAGCGCCGTCATGCCGCCAATGTCAAAGGGAGGCGCGACCTCGACGACGTCGGCGCCGGCGAAATTCAATCCGTCCAGCAGGCGGACCATCTCCTGCGCCTCGCGCGTCGTGAAGCCGCCCAACTCGCGCGTGCCGGTGCCGGGGGCCATGGACGGATCGATGCAATCGATGTCGAACGTCACATAGGTCGGGCTGTCGCCGACAAGATCGCGCGCTTCCTGCATGACGGAAGCGGCGCCGCGCCGGACGAACTCCTCCATGTAGATGACGCGCACGCCCCGGGAGATCGCCCAGTCGTGCTCGCCCGGCTCGTAGATCGAGCCTCTGATCCCGATCTGGACAATTCGCTTGGGGTCGAGCAGCCCTTCCTCGATCGCGCGCCGGAAAGGCGTTCCGTGCGTATATGGATTGTCGCCGAAATAGCGATCGTTGGTGTCGGAATGGGCGTCGAAGTGAATCATGCCGACCGGCCCCTTGCAGGCCACCGCGCGCAGCACCGGCAGCGTCGTCAGATGATCGCCACCCGCGGCCAACGGGATGGCGCCTTCGGCGACGATGGCGGCGATGCCATTTTCGATACGCTTCAATCCGTCGAGCAGGTTGATCGGATTGACCGAGACGTCGCCGACATCGGCGATATTGGCGATGCTGAACGGTTCGGTTCCCGAGACGTGGTGGACGCGGCGCATCAGACTCGACTGGTTCCTGATCTCGCGCGGACCGTGGCGGGCGCCGGCCCTGTTGGTCGTGCCGCCGTCCCAGGGAATACCTACAAGGGCGATGTCCAGCCCTTTCGCGCTCGGCACGGCCGGCAGCCGCATGAAGGTGGAGAGTCCGGCAAATCGCGGCACCTGCGCGGCGTCGACAGGTTGGTGGAACTTGTTTTCCATATTGGCAGCCATTCCGGAGCGGTTCATCTTCGATAGTGATCGCAGGCCCTGGAATTCAGGCATAGGGACAAAGCCCAGCGGGCTTGTGGGCCTATCAAGGCTGGCCTTGCAATGCTTCCAACGATCGGCTCAGGTTCTTTCTGGCCTGCGCCTCGAACCGATCGCGGAACTCGGTCGTATGGAAGATATGCGGCCGGGCGAGGAAATTCTGCAGCACGGCGGCGCGGCCGGCGCGCCACATCGGCTCCTCCACCCAGCCATATTCCGACCGGACCGCCTTCTCGTAAGCATCGAAGGCCGCCGGCTCGGCGCCGAGGATGGCCAGATCCATGTCGAGCAGAAAGGCCGCATCGTTGAGCGCGCCCTCGTCGCGGAAAGGCGGCAACCGGTGCGTGGCGGTGGCGTCGATCATTGCCGCGATGCGGCCGAGGCGATGAGGGTCGACGCGCCCGGCGAGCCTTTTCTCGGCCAGTTCGGCGCTTTTTTTCTCATTATCCTTGGCGTGGCTGTCATAGACGGCGTCGTGGAACCAGATCGCCGCCTCTACGGCCTCGGGGTCATGAACAAGGCGCCGGTATTCGGTTGCGAGCGCGAGCATCGCTTCGATATGGGCCAGGCCGTGATAGTGGCGATCTGCTGCCTGGTAGACCGCTTCAAGCTCACTTTTCAGCGCGTCGTCGATCAAGGGTTCGTTTTCCATCGTCGCTTGAATTTGGATGAACCAGGTCCATTTGACAAAGCACTAAGGAAAATTGAGTTCAACCGTGCTATGATCTGGCCTATATGTGCCGCCGGAGAATGAGCAAGGCCGGAGAGCGTCGATGAACAGCGTTACGATTGCCCGCCCCAGCATGGTACAGCCGGTCGACCCGATCTGGCGGTCGATCCGCGACGAGGCGATGGAGGCAGTGAACCGCGATCCGCTGCTCGCGGCCTTCCTATACTCGACCATCCTTAACCAGGAGAGCCTGGAAGAGGCGGTGATCCACCGGCTGGCAGAGCGCCTGGCGCATCAGGATATCGGCTCCGATCTCATCCGCCAGACCTTCAAGGCGATGCTGGACGACGATCCGGAGTGGAGCTCTACGGTTCGCGTCGACATCCAGGCCTATTACGACCGCGACCCGGCCTGCGACCGTTTCATCATGCCGGTTCTCTATTTCAAGGGTTTTCACGCCATCCAGACGCACCGGCTGGCGCATTGGCTGTGGAACCAGGGCCGCAGGGACTTCGCGCTCTATCTGCAGAGCCGCTCGTCCTCGGTGTTCCAGACCGACATCAATCCGGCCGCCCGCATCGGCAAGGGCATCTTCCTCGACCACGCCACGGGCCTGGTCGTCGGCCAGACGGCCGTCATCGAGGATGATGTCTCGATCCTCCACGGCGTGACTTTGGGCGGCACCGGCAAGGCCAATGGTGACCGCCACCCGAAGATCCGCCGCGGCGTGCTGATCGGCGCCGGCGCCAAGATCCTCGGCAATATCGAGATCGGCCATTGCTCCAAGATCGCCGCCGGCTCGGTCGTGCTGTCGCCCGTGCCGCACAACAAGACGGTCGCCGGCGTGCCCGCGCGGGTCGTCGGCGAGACCGGCTGCGACCAGCCCTCGCGGCAGATGGACCAGCTCCTGCCGTCGCAGACCATGGACCACGTGGTCAGCTTCGACATCTGACCTCCGCCGTCGTCGGGAAACGCCGGAAACCGCCCGCCGGGCCCGGCCGCTTTTGTCCTATGCAATTGTGCCGGCTTGCCTTTACATGGCCATCGTTGGCGTGTCAGAAGCGCGTTCCCACGAACAAGGCCGCCATTTCGGAGAAGACTTTGAAGCCCGACGAGATCAGAAAGCTGGACGCCTATTTCAAACGCGTCTTCCAGAATCCCAAGCTGCAGGTGAAGGCGCGCCCGCGCAAGGAAGACTCGGCCGAAGTCTATGTCGGCGACGAGTTTCTCGGCATCGTCTTCAAGGATGAGGACGACGGCGACTATAACTTCTCGATGGCCATTCTCGATATCGACCTCGGCTGATCAGGCTCGGTTCCGGCCGGGGCGTGCATAGTCGCAGCCCGGCCGTCCAGGCGAATATCGCCTAATTCTGACAATGCCGCGGAATATGCACCCGCCGCCAGCTTGTCGAACCTTCCCGCACCACGACCCGGCGAGCCACTGTTCCATATGAAGGTGGGATGTCCCGGATGCGCACTTGCTGCGGCCGCACCAGCACTTCGTGGGCAACCGCTTCATATTCGGCCGGCTGAACGACGCGCCGGACCCGCTCCGGCTGGATCACGACCGTTTCGGCGACACGCGCATAGCGGGCCTTGCGCCATACCTTGCACAGCACCTTGCGGCCATGAATGACGCGCCACTCCCAGGCATAGCCGCCATCGTCGACCTTGACCGTATGGTAGAGACCGTCCGTGTCACCGCCGGCACGGTCTCATAGGTGACGCGCGGCGGCGCAATCTGGTCCACGCTTTGAGAGGTGCCGTAGATCGGCGCATCGTAATCGACCACCTGTCCGCCGGGGCTCAGCATCACGTCCTCGTAGACGGTGTCGTAAAGTGCTGGCCTATGGATCGGCTCATAACATTCGAGCGCGCGGCCGCCGGCAGCGGTTCCTGAGACGCTGGCAAGGATCGCGACGGCCGCCAGCGATGCGGAGCTTTTGCGGATCATGACATTCCCCCGTTGAAAAAGGACGCCTTCACAACGCAGGACTGTACCGGAAGGTCCGGGAGCCGGCAGCGATTTCGAGGCTTGTCGTTAAGCGGCGCGGTTAAGGAATTGCTACCTTGCCGTGGCTTCCGTCCGCCGGCCGGACCGAGCTCGTCTCGCAGGCTTATTTGCCCTGGGCTTTCGCCTGCACTGCGACGCTTTACTCGACTTAACCAGGTGGCTAGGAGAGGCGGCCTTGCGCTAGGGTGAGCCGGCATCCTATTTAGACCGTAACCGATCCAGAACGATTCCGCGCGATTGCTGACAATACTAAGGTGCCGGAATCCATCTCCAACAAGGGTAGTCCATGAAGAACCCCGTTGAAACCTACATGAACCTCGTTCCGATGGTGGTCGAGCAGACCAATCGCGGCGAGCGCGCCTATGACATTTTCTCGCGCCTCTTGAAGGAACGCATCATCTTCATCACCGGCCCGGTCGAGGATGGGATGGCGACGCTGGTTTGTGCACAGCTTTTGTTCCTCGAGGCGGAGAACCCGAAGAAGGAAATCAACCTCTATATCAATTCGCCGGGCGGCGTCGTCACCTCGGGCATGGCGATCTACGACACCATGCAGTTCATCAAGCCGGCGGTGTCGACGCTCTGCATCGGCCAGGCCGCTTCGATGGGGTCGCTGCTTCTGACCGCCGGCCACAAGGACATGCGTTTCGCCACGCCGAACGCCCGGATCATGGTCCACCAGCCGTCCGGCGGCTTCCAGGGTCAGGCTTCGGACATCGAACGTCATGCGCAGGACATCATCAAGCTGAAGCGCCGCCTGAACGAGGTCTATGTCAAGCACACCGGCAAGAGCTATGACGAGATCGAAAGGACGCTCGACCGCGACCACTTCATGACTGCGGACGAGGCCAGGGACTTTGGTCTGATCGACAAGGTGATATCGAGCCGCGAGGCCGCCGAGGCGACCGCGGTTTCAGCCTGATATCGACAGCAAATAACAGCATAACGCGGTTTTGGCGCGTCTTGCGGCATTTCGGCCACAATTGGCTGTTCCCTCAGGCGTTGGGATTGCCTACGTTAAGGCTATGTTGATTTTCGACGGCTTAGCTTTGCATGGGGTTGCTGCGAATCATTGCCGCGTTTTCTGAATTGTGTTTCGTAAGGAATGCGCTGTGTGAGCCGGGACACTGGCGGTGGCGGATTCCCGCGATAGATTGGTGAGACGTCACTCCACGCCAGGCGATCGGCGGGTGTCGGTGAAAGGACAGAAAAATGAGCAAGGTCAGCAACGGCGGCGGTGATTCAAAGAACACGCTTTACTGCTCGTTTTGCGGCAAGAGCCAGCACGAGGTCCGCAAGCTGATCGCCGGACCGACGGTCTTCATCTGCGACGAGTGCGTCGAACTGTGCATGGACATCATCCGCGAGGAGAACAAGACCTCGATGGTGAAGTCGCGCGAGGGCGTGCCGACACCGCAGGAGATCCTCAAGGTCCTCGACGACTATGTCATCGGCCAGCCCTACGCGAAGCGCGTGCTGTCGGTGGCGGTGCACAACCACTACAAGCGCCTGGCGCATGCCGGCAAGAACAACGACGTCGAGCTGGCGAAGTCGAACATCCTTTTGATCGGCCCGACCGGCTGCGGCAAGACGCTGCTCGCCCAGACGCTCGCCCGCATCATCGACGTGCCGTTCACGATGGCCGACGCCACGACGCTGACCGAGGCCGGTTATGTCGGTGAGGACGTCGAGAACATCATCCTGAAGTTGCTGCAGTCGGCCGACTACAATGTCGAGCGCGCCCAGCGCGGCATCGTCTATATCGACGAAATCGACAAGATTTCGCGCAAGTCGGACAATCCCTCGATCACCCGCGACGTGTCGGGCGAGGGCGTGCAGCAGGCGCTGCTCAAGATCATGGAAGGCACAGTCGCCTCGGTGCCGCCGCAGGGCGGCCGCAAGCATCCGCAGCAGGAATTCCTGCAGGTCGACACCGCCAACATCCTGTTCATCTGTGGCGGCGCCTTCGCGGGCCTGGACAAGATCATCTCGGACCGCGGCCGCAAGACCTCGATCGGCTTCGGCGCGACCGTTGCCTCGCCCGAGGATCGGCGTACCGGCGATCTCTTCCGCCAGGTCGAGCCCGAGGATCTGCTGAAATTCGGCCTGATCCCGGAATTCGTCGGCCGTCTGCCGGTTCTTGCGACGCTGGAAGACCTCGACGAGCCCGCGCTGATCCAGATCCTGACCGAGCCGAAGAACGCTCTGGTCAAGCAGTACCAGCGGCTGTTCGAGATGGAGAATGTGGATCTCACCTTCCACGAGAACGCGCTGTCGGCGATCGCCAAGCGCGCCATCGAGCGCAAGACCGGCGCGCGCGGCCTGCGCTCCATCATGGAAGCGATCCTGCTCGACACGATGTTCGAGCTTCCGGCGCTGGAAGGCGTGCGCGAAGTGGTGATTTCGGAAGAGGTGGTGTCCGGCAACGCCCGGCCGCTCTACATCTACTCGGAGCAGAAGGAAAAGAAGGGCAATGTCAGCGCCTGAAATGGCACTGCACCCGCCAATTTTCGTGGAACGGCGCCTGCGTGGCGCCGTTTTGCTGTGAAAGGCGGGAAGGCATGCAATGGAACGAGGTGAGCTACCGTGTTAACCCTTGATCTTTGCCTCGGCCACATCCACCTAACAGCAGAAGGCCGAGGCGCCGAAATTCTGTGCTGTAAAATTCCCGTCACAAACGGTGGTAGGCGGAACGACGCTCGGTCGTTAATATGAGATTCGCGGTTGGCTAAATAAGCGGCCGCGACATGAAAGGTTGGACAATGGCCAAGATATCCAAGGCTTCCGGCGACGGCGTTTTCGCAGTCCTCCCACTGCGCGATATCGTCGTGTTTCCGCATATGATCGTTCCGCTCTTCGTGGGTCGTGAAAAGTCGATCAAGGCGCTGGAAGAGGTGATGGGTCAGGAAAAGCAGATCCTGCTCGCCACCCAGATGAATGCAGCCGACGACGATCCTGAACCCGATGCGATTTTCGACATCGGCACGCTCGCCAATGTGCTGCAGCTTTTGAAGCTGCCCGACGGCACCGTGAAGGTTCTGGTCGAGGGCGCCTCGCGCGCCAAGATCGTCTCTTTCACCGATCGTCCCGATTTCCATGAGGCCCGCGCCACGGCGCTCGCCGAGCCGGAAGAGGAAGAGGTCGAGATCGAGGCGCTTGCCCGCTCGGTCGTCACCGACTTCGAGAATTACGTCAAGCTGAACAAGAAGATCTCGCCTGAAGTGGTGGGCGCCGCCAGCCAGATCGACGACTATTCCAAGCTCGCCGACACGGTCGCTTCGCATCTCGCCATCAAGATCCCCGAGAAGCAGGAGATGCTTGCCACGCTTTCCGTCAAGGAACGGCTGGAGAAGGCGATGGGCTTCATGGAAGCCGAGATCTCCGTGCTCCAGGTGGAAAAGCGCATCCGTTCGCGCGTCAAGCGCCAGATGGAGAAGACGCAGCGCGAGTACTACCTCAACGAACAGATGAAGGCGATCCAGAAGGAGCTCGGCGAGGGCGAGGACGGCCGCGACGAGGCCGCCGAGATCGAGGCGCGCATCAAGAAGACCAAGCTCTCCAAGGAGGCCCGCGAGAAGGCGGAAGCCGAATTGAAGAAGCTGCGCTCGATGTCGCCGATGTCGGCTGAATCGACGGTGGTGCGCAACTATCTCGACTGGCTGCTGTCGATCCCGTGGGGCAAGAACTCCAAGGTCAAGCAGGATCTCAACTATGCGCAGGACGTGCTCGACGCCGATCATTTCGGCCTCGACAAGGTCAAGGAGCGCATCGTCGAGTATCTCGCCGTGCAGAGCCGTCAGAAGAAGATCAAGGGGCCGATCCTGTGCCTCGTGGGCCCGCCCGGCGTCGGCAAGACCTCGCTCGGCAAGTCGATCGCCAAGGCGACCGGCCGCGAGTTCATCCGCATGGCGCTCGGCGGCGTGCGTGACGAGGCCGAGATCCGCGGTCACCGGCGGACCTATATCGGCTCGATGCCCGGCAAGGTCATCCAGTCGATGAAGAAGGCCAAGAAGTCCAACCCGCTCTTCCTGCTCGACGAGATCGACAAGATGGGCCAGGACTTCCGCGGCGATCCGTCTTCGGCCCTGCTCGAGGTGCTCGATCCGGAGCAGAACTCGACGTTCATGGACCATTACCTCGAGGTCGAGTACGACCTGTCGAGCGTGATGTTCGTGACGACGGCGAACACGCTGAACATCCCTGCACCGCTGATGGACCGCATGGAGATCATCCGCATCGCCGGTTACACCGAGGACGAGAAGGTCGAGATCGCCAAGCGTCACCTGATGCCCAAGGTGATCCGCGACCATGCGCTCCAGCCGAACGAATTCTCGGTCGGCGAGGATGCGATCCGCGGCATCATCCAGACCTACACGCGGGAAGCCGGCGTGCGCAGCCTGGAGCGCGAGCTGATGAAGCTCGGGCGCAAGGCGGTGACCGAGATCCTGCGGACGAAGAAGAAGACGGTGAAGATCACGGCGGACAACCTCGCCGATTATCTCGGCGTTCCGCGCTTCCGCTTCGGCCAGGTCGAGGCCGACGATCAGGTCGGCGTGGTCACGGGTCTTGCCTGGACGGAAGTCGGCGGCGAGCTGCTGACGATCGAAGGCGTCATGATGCCCGGCAAGGGCCGCATGACGGTGACCGGCAACCTGCGCGACGTGATGAAGGAATCGATCTCGGCGGCGGCTTCCTACGTCCGCTCCCGGGCACTCGATTTCGGCATCGAGCCGCCGCTGTTCGACAAGCGCGACATCCACGTCCACTTGCCGGAAGGCGCGACCCCGAAGGACGGCCCGTCCGCCGGTGCCGCTATGGCCACGGCCATCGTGTCGGTGCTGACGGGTATCCCGGTGCGGGCCGATGTGGCGATGACCGGCGAGATCACGCTGCGTGGCCGCATCCTGCCGATCGGCGGCCTGAAGGAGAAGCTGCTCGCGGCATTGCGCGGCGGCATCAAGAAGGTCCTGATCCCGGAAGAGAACGTCAAGGATTTGGCGGACATTCCGGACAACGTGAAGAACGGCATGGAGATCGTTCCGGTCTCGCGGGTCGGCGAGGTGCTCGCGCACGCGCTCACCCGGATGCCGGAGCCGATCGAGTGGGTCGAGCCGGTCAATGCGCCGGCTCCGGTCGACACCGGCGACGACGCCGGAAAGTCGCTCGCGCACTAACAAAAGTTAAAGTTGCAGCGCACAAAGAGAGAGCCGGGCTTCGAGCCCGGCTTTTTCGTGTGAAAAGCCACCAAAAAATACAAAAAAGCCCGGAATTCCGCGGTTTTTGGCTTGGGTTCCGGGGCGCTTCTTTCTAAAGTCCGTTTCCTGCCGGATGAGTCGTAGGTTCCGGTTTTCTCATGGAAGGGAATTTTTATGAACAAGAACGAACTGGTGTCCGCTGTCGCCGATGCCGCAAGCATTTCGAAGGCTGATGCGCAGTCCGCCGTCGATGCGGTGTTCTCCGTGATCACAGGCGAACTGAAGAAGGGCGGCGATGTCCGGCTTGTCGGCTTCGGAAATTTCACCGTGTCAAAACGCGCAGCTTCGACCGGCCGCAATCCGCAGACCGGCGCGGAAGTGAAGATCCCGGCGCGCACCGTGCCGAAGTTCTCGGCCGGCAAGGGCCTCAAGGACGCGGTCAACTAAGACCTTTTCTTTAATTGCAGAAAAGCCGGGCTTGCCCGGCTTTTCTTTTTTGTGGCGATCGGACCCGGATCTTTTTCCTGGAATTGCTCAGGCTGTCGGCGCGTCCGCGCGCATCAGGCCTTCCTGTTTCAAATCCGCCCAGAGCGCCGCCGGTATCGTGGTGTCAAGCAGGGCCCGGTTGCTTTCGACTTCGGCCGGCCGTTGGCCGCCGGGGATCACCGACATCACCGAAGGGTGCTGCAGCGGGAATTGCAGCGCCGCCTCGATCAGGCGCACATTGTGGCGCTTGCAGACGGCTTCGATACGAGCCACGCGGTCGAGGATCTCCTTCGGCGCTTCGCTGTAGTTGTAGAAGGCGCCCGGCTTCGGCCCGGTCGCCAGCACACCGGAATTGTAGGGGCCGCCCAGCACGATGCCGATGCCGCGCTTCTGGCAGAGCGGCAGGAAGGATTGGAGCGCTTCCTGTTCGAGCAGCGTGTAGCGGCCGGCCAGCAGGAACAGATCGAAATCGCCGCGCTCGGCGAGCGTCTGGGCGACCGGCCACTCATTGATGCCGCCGCCGAAGGCCTTGATGACGCCCTGGTCGCGTAGCGAAAGCAGTCCATAATAGCCGGACGACATGAACTCCGCGATGCGGGCGTCGGAGGCTTCCTTGCTGCCGTGGGTGAAGATGTCGACGTCGTGGACGAAGAGGATGTCGATGCGGTCAACGCCAAGACGCTCCAGCGAGGCCTCGAAGGAGCGCATGACGCCGTCATAGGAGTAGTCGTAGACTTCCCGGCGCGACGGCGTCTCGAAGAACTTGCCGATGCCGGTGCGCTGGTCCGGCGGGGCGACGCGCATGATGCGGCCGACCTTGCTCGACAGGACATAGTCGTCGCGCTTCCTGGCGCGCAGGAAGGGGTTGAGGCGGGTTTCCGACAGGCCGAGGCCGTAGAGCGGCGCCGTATCGAAGTAGCGGCACCCGGTCGCCCACGCCGCTTCCAGGGTGGCATTGGCGTCCTCGTCGGAGATGGCGCGGTAGAGATTGCCGAGCGGCGCGGTGCCGAAGCCGAGCTCGGTGAAGGTGATGCCGCCATTGCCGATGCGGTCGAAATGCCGTGTCTTCATGTCTGACGATGTCCCGGAGTGATTTGTCTGACATGACACTATCACGCTCGTGGCCCAGCAAAAGTGCCGAGGCGCGTTGGACAGCGTTTTTCGCAATGGTAGCATGAACAAAACCAAGCCGTTCGCGGCCGGCGAGCCGCCAAATCCGCAGAGACAAGCGGTATCGCGAAGACAGGGTGAGCCCTCATGACCCAAGCCAGATCCGGTATGTTCGCGACCGCGCTGGGCGAGCTTGGCGCGGTGCTGGCGCGCACGGATGAAGCCCGTATCGATGCCGCCTGCGCCATGCTGGCCGGTGCCGGCAAGATTACCGTCTATGGCTGCGGCCGCGAGGCGCTGCAGGTGAAGGGTTTTGCCATGCGGCTCTACCATCTCGGCCTGCCGGTCTCGGTGGTCGGCGACATGACCACGCCGCCGCTGGGGCAGGCAGACGTCTTCCTGGCGAGTTCAGGGCCGGGCGAGACCACCACGGTGCTGACCTTGATGCGGGTTGCCCGCGATGCCGGAGCGAAGGTGCTGCTTCTGACAGCCGAACCGGAAAGCAGCGCCGCGAAGCTCGCCGACTTCACGCTCGTCATCCCGGCGCAGACCATGGCCAGCGACCAGGGCGCGGCAAGGACCTCGGTGCTGCCGATGGGCTCGCTGTTCGAGGGCGCGTTGTTCCTTCTGTTCGAGATCATGGTGCTGAAGCTCCAGGCGCTCACCAATGCGACGACGGAAGCGATGCGCGCCAGGCACACCAATATGGAGTAGGGGATGCGCTACGAGATGATGCTGCCGCACCAGATCCGCAAGGCGATCGAGGAGAACTGGCCGGTCGTGCTGCCGCTCGGCGTGCTCGAATATCATGGCGAGCACATGGCGGTCGGCATGGACACACTGGCCGTCATCAAGACGGTGGAGTTGATCGAGAAGGAGAGGGATCTCGTCATCCTGCCGCCCTTCTATTACGGCGCGGCAAGCTATGCGGTGGTGGCGCCGGAAGGCAGCGGTTCGGTGCAGGTCGGTGGCCCGGTGCTTTCGCCCTTCGCGGAGGAATTGTTCTATGGCCTGCTGCGCATCGGCTTCCGCAACATCCACGCCATCATCCACCACCAGACCGAGAATTTCGTGGCCGGCATGCCGACCGATCTCGCCTTCAAGACCGCCGGCCGGCAGGCGATCTTCCGCTTCCTGGAGAAGGAGCGTGGCGAGGGCTGGTGGGGGTCGAACAGCATGGCGGACTACTATGCCGGCCATGCGCAGGGCGAGAATGTCTTCAACTGGGTGCAGGTGCACCCGCTGATGCCGGCTGCGATGAACGGCAAATATCCCTTCGACCATGCCGGCATCGGCGAGACGTCGCTGATGCTGGCGCTGTGTCCCGAGGCGGTGGATGCCGTGCGTTTAGCGGACAATACCAGCTGGTACACTAGGAGCGCGCCGGAAGCTTCGGCCGAGCTGGGGCAAAACGGCGTCGCCATGATCCTGGAGCATTTGCGGACGACGCTTTCTGCCTAGTCGGGTTCTTGCAGGAGGATGTCAAGAAGTCGGTCACCTATATATTAGCAAATCAAAATAAGCTATATTGTAGAACCGATTGTGCTCCGAACCCGAGGGGCTTTCAGTGATACGACGCGTAGCAACTTTTGCAGGCGTAGTCGCCATGGCTGCAGAACTTGAGGATGTTTCTGCGTTTGCGCATGGCGCCAGCAGTGGCTGGACTTATCCGCCGGCCTGCTGTCACGGCGATTCAATGACAGGCGAATGCAGCCGTATCCCCAGCACCGCTGTCACGCCGAGCCCGGATGGCTACGTGATCATCCTGCGGCCGGGAGATCATCGGAAAGTCACTCACCAGAATCGCTATCTCGTGCCTTACAACCGTGTCATTCCGTCCGGTGATGATAACTTTCATATCTGCTTGCATCCGAGCGAGGAGCACGAAAACTGCTTCTTTGCGCCAGCCGAAGCTATATAGCGGCAGACTAACTGGCCGCTCGGGCCACATGCCTGAGGTGTTGAGTGCTCACTACTTCACCGAGCCGGCCGTCATGCCCATGATCAGGTAGCGCTCGAGCGCGATGCCGATGATCGCCAGCGGCGCGATGGCGGCGGTGGCCAGGGCTGCCATCGACCACCAGTTGATGCCTTGCGAGCCGGTCTGGCTCGCCACCATGACAGGGATTGTCTTGGCGTCGGTCGACGTCAGAAGCGCGGCGAAGAAATACTCGTTCCAGCACAGCACCATCGCCAGGATGAAGGCGGCGACCATGCCCGGCAGCGCGATCGGCATGACGATGCGGAAGAAGGCGCCCCAGATCGACAGCCCGTCGACCAAAGCCGCCTCCTCCAATTCGACGGGAATGGAGTTGAACTGGTCGCGCATGATCCAGATCACGATCGGCAGCACCATCAGCGTGTAGAGGAGCACGAGCCCGATGCGGGTGTCGAGGAGCGCCACTTCCCGATAGAGCACCAGGAAAGGGAGCGCCAGCACGACCGGCGGCAGGATCAGCTGCGACAGGAAGAAGAAGGAGATGTCCTCGTTCTTGAACCAGGCGAATTTGTAGCGGTAGCGGACGAGGCCGTAGGCGGCGAGGCTGCCGATGACGATGGCGAGGCTCGATGCGCCGACGGAGGTGATGACCGAGTTCATGAAGCGTTTGAGGAATTCGTCGCGCACGGTCGATGTCTGGAAGATCGAATCCGGCGACAGGCCGAGCGAGCGCCAGCCCTTCCAGTCGGGCGTAAAGTCGACGAAGGGGATGAGATGGCCTTGCGTGACGTCGACCGCAGATTTGAACGAGGTGGTGATCGTCCAGTAGATCGGAAACAGGCACACGAATGCCCAGAAGACGAGCGCGCCGTAGATGAAGACGCGGCTGGTGATGAAGGCCGCCGGCGAACGGATCTCGGAAACGGTGTAGTCGGTGGTCTGGACGCTCATGATGCCGCTCAGTTGCCGTTGCGCACGAAGCGACTGGCGACTTTCAACAGCCAGGTCACGAACACGACGATGATGATCAGATAGGCCATGGCCAGCATGGTGCCGTAGCCGACATTCGAGCGGTCGCGGTATTCGCGGTAGATGAAGCTCGACACGGAATCGGTGGCGCCGCCGGGGCCGCCGGAGGTCAGCGTGATGATGATATCGGCGAGCTTCAGCTTGAAGATGATGCGCAGGATCACGGCCGTCACCGATACCGGCAGCATCAGCGGAAAGGTGACCTGCCAGAAGGTCTGCCATGCGGTGGCGCCGTCGACGCGAGCGGCTTCAAGCACCTCGCGCGACATCGCCTGCAGGCCGGCAAGCAGCATGATCATCATGAATGGGATGAAGGTCCAGGCGTCGAGCATCATGATCGAGATGCGGGCGCTGATCGGGTCGGAGAAGAAGGCGGGATTGTCCCAGCCGAGATGGCGCGCCAGCGTCGCCGCCGGCCCAAACCGGTACTCCATCAGCGATTTGCCGACCATCCAGGACACCGCGACCGGCGACAGCATCAGCGGCAAAAGGAAGACGACGCGGAAGAATTTGCGAGCCTTGATCTGCGCATTGAGCAGCAGCGCCAGACCGAAGGCGATGACATATTCGACCAGCACCGCAAGCACGTAGAGCACCATGTTGAACAGCGCGTTGCGGTAATAGGGGTCGGCCAGCATCTGCCAGAAATTGTCGAGGCCGTTGAACTTACGTCCGGTAAACGAGCTGAGGTTCCAGTCGGTCAGCGCGATGTAGAAGCCGAACAGCGTCGGGAAGATCACCATGGCGATGGTGAAGAGCAGGGCCGGCAAAAGAAACAGTGCGCGCTGCCCGTCCTCGCCGCGCGTCAGTACCTGCCAGGCGCCGAGCGCCGCGCCCCACAGGATGTAGGCGTAGACCACAGGGCGCCAGGTGTCGAAACCGACCGTGGACATCTCGGTCTTGTAGAGGATCTGCACGACGATGATCGCCAGCAGGCCAAGCGTTGCGATAGCCAGCAGGCCCCAGCCGAGGCGCTTGCGGCCTGCCGGGATCAGGTCGGCCGGATTTGCCGGCCACGCATTCGCGGTCGAAGTCTGCTCAGCCACTCTCGCCTCTTAAAGCATCAAACCGGCCGGGCCGGTAAAGATGCGGCCCGATGACGATGTGCCACCGGGCCGCGACGTCTGATGAGACAGCCTACATGCCGAGCGAGGCTTTGTAGAGCTTGATCTGGTTCTCGCGGCCGATCTGGTCGGTCAGCTTTTCCCAGGCCGCCGCGATGGCGTCGGCGCCTTCCTGCGCCTTCATCTTGCCGGCGAAGGTGTTGGCCAGGATGTCCTCGGCGGCGGAGTAGTACTGGAAGATGCCGGGGATGCGCGGCTCGATCGCCGCGTTCGGGTGGTTGTAGCTGTCGCCTTCCGACTTGAGATAGGAGGTGATGAAGGCCTCGTCATAGCCGGCCGCCACCCATTCGGGAATGTTGAAATGGGAGTTGCGGTAGGGCTGGAAGCCCGACGGATACATCGCCGTCCAGATCGACAGGTCCTTGCCGCCGAGATGGGCGGCGGCCGACCATGCCGCCTTCTTCTTCTTCTCGTCGGAATCGACGCGGGCCATGACATAGACGCCCCAGCCGAGATAGGCGCAGTTCGGCGCATAGTTCGGGCCGCTGGCGAGCTTGTCCCATTTGCCGGTCTTGGAATTGTAGACGTCGTCGGAACCCGGCAGGATCGAGAAGCCGGTGACGTCGCCGACGACCGACGAGTCGTTGGTCTTCACGTTCGAGCCGACATCGCCCCACCAGGGGATCATCGAGCCGGTGCCGGCCAGGAACTGCTGGAAGGCGGTCGTGTTCGGATCGGCGTTGATCTGGTCGGCGGGTTCGGACGGCAAGGCGTCGATCACGTCCTGGATGGCGCGCACCCAGGCCGGGTTGTTGATGCGGGGCTTCATCGTGTCGGCATCGAACAGCCAGGCCTTGTCATCGGGATGCTTGGCATAGGCTGTGGCGCGGCTGCCGAGGAAATAGAAGCCGAAACCGCCCCAAGGCTTGGGCGCGTCGAGGTAGCCGTAGACGTCCTGGCCCTTGAATTTCTTGCCCTTCAGGAACTTGGTCACGGCCTGCACCTGCTGCCAGGTCTTGGGCACGCCCCATTCCGTCAGGCCTGCCTTGTCGCCGCCGTCGGCTTTCCAGGCCGCCGCCAACTCGGAGTCGGAGAACACGTCGGTGCGGTAGATGAAATTATGCGTGTCGCCGTCGATGGTCACGCGATACTGCTTGCCGTTCCAGGTGCCGACCGGCGGCTTGAGATAGTTGACCAGATCGTCGAAGTCGATCTGCTTCTTGACCCAATCGGGCATCTCGGAGGTCAGGCCCTTGCCGCAGACATCGCCTTCAAAGGGCGCACCCATCTCGATGATATCGAAATCGACCGTGCCGGTCGCGATCGACTGCTGCAGGCGGGCGTTGTAGTCGGCCTGGGCGAGGTCGATCCAGCTGATCTTGGCGCCCGTATAGGCCTCCCAAGGCTTCAGGAAGCCGCGGAACAGGACGTTGTGCAGGTTCTGGTTGTTGAGGCCCATGAAGGTGAGCTCGACACCGGCGAACTCGCCTTCCTTGACATTGGCCTTGGTCGCTTCGAGGCAGAGCTCGCCGACCTTCTGGAAGTCGGCATCGGTCGGCTGGCCCTTGCCGACGCCCGGGATCTGCAGGATTTTCGTACGCAGGCTGTCATCGGCTGCGGCTGGCCTCGTCAGCGCACCGAGTCCGGCGCCGGAGGCGGCGGCGATTGCCGCCATCGAGGCAGCACCCTTCAGCACATCGCGGCGGCTCGCGCCGGCGCGCATCAGTTTTTCATACAGGTCGACTCTCATCTACAGGTTCCTCCCAGAACAACAGCGATTGAATTGAAGTGGCCAATCTCTCGGACGTCGAAACGTCTCTCGGTTCTCCTCGATCATACGGGGACGTGGGACCCCACCCTGCGTCGCCGGAGCTCCGATCTCAGGGTAACAGGCCTGCTCTCGGATTGGCACTCGCCACTATTCGCGTAATCGATTACCTTGTCAACAAGATTGGCTTTTTATCTATAAGATACCGACTTGCCGTTGCCGCCGGCAATGGCTAGCTTCACCGCAAAAGATAAAGGGGAGACGATGGCTCAAGTCGCGATCAGCAGTGTGGCCAAGGCATTCGGAACCGTCAAGGTCCTGCATGAGGTCAGCGTCGATATTGCCGACGGGCAGTTCGTCGTGCTGGTCGGCCCTTCAGGATGCGGCAAGTCCACGCTGCTCAGGATGGTGGCCGGGCTGGAGACGGTTTCCGGCGGCACGATCTCGATCGGCGACCGCGTCGTCAACAACCTGCCGCCGGCGAAGCGCGACATCGCCATGGTGTTCCAGAATTACGCGCTCTATCCGCACAAGACGGTAGAGCAGAACATGGCCTTCGCGCTGAAGCTGCGCGGCACGGATCCGGCCGTCGTCGCCGAGCGGGTCAAGCGCGCCGCCGACATCCTCGACCTCGCGCCCTATCTCAAGCGCTACCCGCGGCAGCTTTCCGGCGGCCAGCGCCAGCGCGTCGCGATGGGCCGCGCCATCGTGCGCAATCCGCAGGTGTTCCTGTTCGACGAGCCGCTTTCCAACCTCGACGCCAAGCTGCGCGTGCAGATGCGCACCGAGATCAAGGAACTTCACCAGCGGCTGAAGACGACCACCATTTACGTCACCCACGACCAGATCGAAGCCATGACCATGGCCGACAAGATCGTGGTGATGCGCGATGGCCGCATCGAGCAGGTCGGCGCCCCGCTGGAGCTGTTCGACCGGCCGGCTAACCTTTTCGTCGCCGGCTTCATCGGTTCGCCCTCGATGAACCTGCTTAAGGGTACCGTGAGGAAAGCCGGGAAGCCGGTCGTCGAGATCGCCGGCACGGCATTCCCCATGCCGTCGGGCGCCGTTGCCGAGGACGGCCAGGCCGTCGTCTATGGCGTGCGGCCGGAGCATCTGGAGATCCATCCGGATGGCGTCGAGGCCAAGGTCTCCGTGGTCGAGCCAACGGGCTCCGAGACCCTGGCCTTCGTGCGCTTCGGAGAAGGCGAGATGGTGGCGCTGTTTCGCGAGCGCCACGACTTCAAGCCAGGCGACACGCTCAAACTCAAGCCGCGCCTCGACCAGGTTCACCTCTTCGACGCCGGGACCGGCAAGCGTCTTTAGAACTTACGCAATTCCGGACGGAAAACCGCTCACACTTTTCCTGGAATTGCTCGAGAACCGCATCAACCCTTCAAGAGGAAACCATGCTCAAAGGGATCAATCCACTGCTCAACGCCGATGTGCTCCAGGCGCTGCGGGCGATGGGCCATGGCGACGACCTGATCATCGCCGACACCAATTTCCCGTCCGATTCGGTGGCGCGGCAGACCGTGCTTGGCAAGCTCTTGCGCATCGATGCGCCGGCGGCGGAAGTGGTGAAGGCGGTGCTCTCGGTCTTACCGCTGGATACGTTCGTCAACGATGCGGCGGCGCGCATGGAGATCGTCGGCAAGCCGAACGAGATCCCGCCGGTGCAGAAGGAGGTGCAGAAGGAGATCGACGCGGCCGAAGGCAAGCCTTGGCCGATGATCTCGATCGAGCGCTACGCCTTCTATGAGCGCTCGAAGAAAGCCTATTGCGTGATCCAGACCGGCGAGCGCCGCTTCTATGGCTGCTTCGCCTTCCGCAAGGGCGTCGTGCCGCCGGATGCGGAGTAGGGACATGGCTGCCGCCAAGCCTGTCGTGATCCTGGGTGTGTTCGTCGCCGACACTGCCTATCGCGCCGATCGCCAGCCGCGCATGGGCGAGACGATTCTCGGCAATTCCTTCAAGCTCGGACCGGGCGGCAAGGGCTCGAACCAGGCCGTGGCCGCCGGCAAGCTCGGCGCCGACATAACCTTCCTGACCAGGCTCGGCGTCGATGCGTTCGCCGATATGGCCAAGCAGACCTGGAGAGACGCAGGCGTGAAAAGCGCCGTCATCGACACGCCGGACAGCTATACGGGCGCGGCCTATATCTTCGTCGAGGAAGGCACCGGCAACAATGCCATCATCGTCAGTCCAGGCGCGGCTATGCTGATCTCTCCGGCCGACATCGAGGTACATGCCGGGCTTATTCGTTCCGCCGGCGTCTTCGTCACCCAACTCGAACAGCCGATCGACGCGGCTCTCAGGGCGCTGGAAATCGCGCGCGGGGCAGGGGTGACGACCATTCTCAATCCGGCGCCTGCAGCCAGCCTGCCGGACCGCATCTACACGCTTTGCGACTATGTCACGCCCAACGAGACCGAGGCAGAGGGACTGACTGGCATCAATGTCTCGTCGATCGACGACGCCCGCTGCGCCGCCGACGCTTTGCTGGCCAAGGGCGTCGGCGCCGTCATCGTGACGCTCGGCGAAAAGGGCGCGCTGCTGCACACCAAAGACCGTTCCGATCATGTCGGCGCGGTCAGCGCCGGTCCGGTGGTCGAAACGACGGGCGCGGGCGATGCCTTCAACGGCGGCCTCGCCGCGGCTTTGGCAAAGGGCGTCGAACCGCTGGAGGCAGTGCGCTTTGCTTGCGCGGTCGCCGGCATTTCGGTGACACGCCCGGGCACCGCGCCGTCCATGCCGAGCCTCAAGGAGGTCGAGGCGCTGCTCGCCAAGGCATGACTCGCAGTTCGCGCGGTCTATTAGCAGTGTCTTGACCCGGAACGCAGCTGAGCCGAGCGCGTTCATCCTCCTGGTCGGCGACGCCGGAACGGCAGGATGAAGAAACCTTACGAAAAGCCCACGCTCGTGAAGCGCCAGAAGCTCACCGCGCGGACGGCTCAGATTATCGCTTCCGGCGTCATATTGGGCGAATGATCCCGGATAGCTGCGCTAGATCAGGATGACGTTTCGTCAAATCGTCACCCTGATTTAACCCTTTGTTGGAGCATTCCGAAACCGGTTCCCACTTTTTGCTACGCTGACGTCGTTTCCGGATCATGCCCTGGACTAGAGAATCCTGCTGGTCAGCTCCAGCATGGTCGTCGCGCCTTGCTCGCTGCCGGGCATATGCACGACGCGGAGCACGCGGAGGTCCCTGTTCGTTCCCTCGACCGGGATCGACACGCTTTCGCCGACCCGCGGCAATTCCTGGAAGGCAAGCTCGTCGACATCCCTCTCATCATCGATGGAAATTCGGCATCTCACAGCCATCTCGTCTCTCCCGTTTTTCGCCCGAGGGCTGAACGGGACAAGGTTGGAATGGTTCCGAGAAAGGTCTCAGTTGGCAAACTGCCACAATATTCGCGCGGCGTGAGCCCCTTCAACGCCTTGAATTGACGTCCGAAATTGGCAAGCAATCAATAACCGACCAGCTCGGCGATGTGGGCGATCGGCTTCACCCTCGCTCTGTGTTCGAAGCAGAACCAGCGCGGGGCGCATTATTGCTATCAACGAAGTATTTTGTCATAGGGAGTCTTTGCATCACGGGGGTGATGGGGTGTTTTGGATCGGATTCCTCGCCGGAATATTGGCGGGTGCTGTTGTGATGGCTGCATTGATATGGTGGAGCGGAAGGCATGATAAGCCTTTCCACCTGATCGACCAGGTCAACCGTGATTAGACCAAGTCCTCACCGCGACTTTCCAGGTGGCGTCAACCAGCCGCGCCATGGGCTCGTCCCTGCATTTGATGCTCGGCGCGTGGATGCCAAATTCGGCTCCTCGCCGCTGGGGTAGATGCGCCAGGGTGTGCGGGAGACTGGACGGCCTAGGACAGCTGCGGCGAGCGCGCTGCCAGACGGGTCAGCCGAGAACTCGGGAAACACAACATTTCAGAAAGTTAATGGCGCGAGTGACGGGGCTCGAACCCGCGACCTCCGGCGTGACAGGCCGGCACTCTAACCGACTGAGCTACACCCGCGCACTGACGAGCACGTGTCAGGCGTGTCGTCGTTGGGGGGCTGGATAAGGGGTTCGCCCGCGGGTGTCAAGCGCGGCATTCAAGCATTACAGCAATCAGGAGAAGGTTTTTTGACAGCGGCGCCGAGGCTGGGGAAATCCGCGCCGCGATGGGGGCGCCGTCTGTTCATTTGGCCTTGCGAATGCGGCCCTAACTGCTTAATGGTCCGCGCTCAGGCGGGCGATTAGCTCAGTTGGTAGAGCGCTTCGTTTACACCGAAGATGTCGGCGGTTCGAGCCCGTCATCGCCCACCATTACGCCGAACAAGCAGAAGCGGAACGCGGCAGCGGCCCTTGCCGGGGCCACCGCCTTATCGAGATATGTTCAGGCCGCTACTGTCTCACGTAGCAGCGCTTGTGAGCGCCCGGAGCGGGGTCGTCGCCGAATGCGTCGTTGCCGCATCTGACGCCGTTCCTGAAAACGTCCTGCGTGTACTGGCCGCGTGCGCCGTATCTGACCATCGCGCGGCCGCGGAAATCGCAGAACTCGCCCTCCCTGGCGCAGGCCACCCATTCGCCGCGGTCGGGGCGTGAACCGTAGTCATCGTCCCCGTAATTGTCGTCACCGCCATAGCCGCCGCCGCGCGCCACGAAATAACAGGCCTTCTCGCGGCCGGGGGCGGGGTCGCCAAACAGGCGATTCGAGCAGGGCACGGAGCGACGGTCGAAAAACCGCGAGGTCGTTCGGCCCCGTGCGCCGTAAACCACCTCAGTGGGATAGGGCAGGCGGCATATGCCGCCTTCACCGGCACATCGCCGCAGTTGCTGCGCCGAGGCGGTGGTGGGAAAAAGGGCGGACACCGCGGCGATCAGGCCGGCCAGGCATATGAAGGCCAGCGTCGCACGGATCGAGACGTGAAAAGTTCTTAACACGAATTGTCTCCCGGTCTGGTTGTACGCCGGCATCCTACCGCAGTCGGATTAAATGCGCGATGAATGCCTGATCGAGAGGATGCTCCTATCTCGACGCGTGAGCACACGGCGCGGGGCCGCCGTCTTGCTCAATATTTGATGATTCGACGCTCGATCAGGACGACGAGGCAAAACAGCGCGATCGACAGCGACGACGACAGCATGATCGCCGCATAAAGCCGATCGGACTGATAATTGAAGGTCGCCTGGATGATCAGCGCGCCGAGCCCTTTGTCCGAGCCGATCCACTCGCCGACGATGGCGCCGATCACGGCGGTGGCCGACGCGATCCGCAGCGAAGAGAACAGCATCGGCAGGGCACGGGGCAGGCGCAGGCTCCAGAAGATCTCCGAGCGTGTCGCCGACAGCACGCGGAACAGCTCATGCTCGTTGTCGCTCGGCGAATCGAGACCGCGGATCATGTTCACCAGCGTCGGGAAGAAACAGATTACCGCGGCAATCACGATCTTGGGCGTCATGCCGAGACCGAAGATCAGGATGATGATCGGCGACAGTGCCAGGATCGGAATGGTGTTGAAGAAGAGCACGATCGGGAAATAGGCGGCTTGCAGGACGCGGCTGTGGACGAAGAGCACGGCGAGCAGCACGGCGGCGAGATTGCCGATGACGAAGCCGGCCAGCGCCTCGATCAGCGTCGGCCTCAGATTGTCGATGAGGAGCGCAAAATTCCTTTGGAAGACGCCGAAGATCGCTGTCGGCGTCGGCACGATATAGGCCGGCACGCCGAGCAACGGCAAAAGATATTGCCAGGCGAGCAGGATCGAAGCCGCGCCCAGGATGGGAAGCGCGACCGTCATTTGCGGTGAGAGCGGCGCCTGTCTCACGATGCGCGCTCCAGAGCCACGCGCAGGTCGGCCATGGCGGCGACGATCGCCGGATCCTCGCGCTTGCAGCGGTTGCCCTCCTGTTTGAAGGGCCGCATGTCGAGGTCCTTGACCACGCGCCCAGGATTGGCGGCCAGCACGATGACGCGCTCGCCAAGATAGGCGGCTTCGGCGATCGAATGGGTGACAAAAAGGATAGTCGTGCCGCTGCGCCGCCAAAGGGCCAGCAGTTCGTCGTTCAACCGGTCGCGCGTGATCTCGTCCAGCGCGCCGAAGGGTTCGTCCATCAAAAGCAATTTGGGCTCGCCGAGCAAGGCACGCGCGATCGCCACGCGTTGGCGCTGGCCGCCGGAGAGCTGATGCGGCAGGCGCTCACTGAGGCCGCCGAGCCCCATCAATTCCAGCAGTTCCGTGCTGCGGTCCTCGATCTTGCGCGTCAGGCTGCGCTGACCGACGCCGAGCGGCAGGCGCACATTGTCCCGCACCGTGCGCCAGGGAAGGAGGGTCGAATCCTGGAACACGAAGCCGACATCGCGGCGCGAGCGCACCGTATGGGGCGTTTCGCCCAGGACGCTGATCGAGCCGCCAAGCGGGTCGAGCAGGTCGGCCACCACTCTGAGCAAGGTCGACTTGCCGCAGCCGGATGGCCCCAGGATCGACAGGAAGGAACCGGCCGCGACGGTGAGGTCGAGGCCGGCGAGCACTTTGACGGCCGTCTGCCGGCCGCCATAGCCGACATCCAGCTGTCGCGCTTCGATCGCGTCCGGTATTGGATCAGCATGACGTTTGATTGTCATGCTGATCCAACTCTTTTCTGGAGCATGATCTTTTCCAAAAACCGGTTCCCACTTTTTGGGATCATGCTCTAGGCCGCGGGCGCGTCGAGCTTGGGCCGGTCGGCGGCCGAGAGTTCGAGTATTTTGGTGGTGTAGACATCGGCGGCCACCGGGCGGCCGTTCGGATACTGGCCAACCTTGTCGAGCAGCGCCAATTGCTCCTCGATCGAGGTCGGATCGAACGTGCCCCAGCCATCCTTGGCGGTTGCGCCGTCGAAGGAGAGTTTCAGCACCAGATTGACGGTCTTTTCCTCCCAGCCGAGATCCATTTCGGGATAAGCGGCGACCATCTTCTTGACCGCTTCCTGCGGATTGGCGTGGACCCAGCCCCAGCCTTTGCCGACGGCGCCCATGAACTTCGCCAGCGTCTCAGGGTCCTTTTCGATTGCCGCGTCGGTCGCGAAATAGACATCGGCGTAGGAGTTCAGCCCGAGGTCACGTGTCAAGAGGTCGATGCGGTCGTCGCCGACGACGCTGAGCGCCTGCGTGTTGGTGATCCAGCCGCCGATCGCGTCGACATCGCCGCGAACCAGCGGCGCCTTGTCGAAGCCGACATTGACGATGGTCACCTCCGACGGATCGATGCCGTTCTTGGCCAGGATCTCGTCGATGACGAAGCGCGCCGTTGGCTGAATGCCGATCTTCTTGCCCTTGAGATCGGCGACGCCGCGGATCGGTTTTGCGGGCTTGGACGTCAACGCATAAGGACCGGTGCGGAAGCCGCAGGCGATAATCTTGATCGGCACGCCGCTGGCGCGGGCCGAATAGAGCTGCGGCGTCTCCGAGAACTGGCCAAGCTGCGCGGCGCCCGAGATCACCGGCGGCACGGTCGACGCATTCGGGCCGCCGGGGCTGAACTCGACCTCGAGCCCGGCGTCCTTGAAATAGCCATTGGCGGCTGCCGCGATATCGCCGATCTGGCCGTTGGACATCAGCCAGTCATACTGGATGACGACCTTGCCGGCGGCCTTGGCGCAGGGCGTCAGCACCAGCTGCATGCCGGCAGATACGGCCGCCACGGCAGCCATGCCGCCTTTCACGAAAGCGCGGCGATTCAATTCGAAGTTCCTGTTCCCACTCATTTTTCGCTCCTGTTGCAGACTTTTCTCGTCTCTTCTCCAGGCGCCGTTCCCTTCGGCTCGGCGTCGTCTACGGCTGTTCGTCGTGGTAGTCGCCAGGGCCGCCGTCGAGCCAGGCGTAAAGCTCCCAAAGCGTGTCGTCCGGGTCCGTGAAATAGGCGCAGCGCGCGTTCCAGACGTAGTTTTCGGGCGGGCCGTAGAAGGGCACGCCCTTGGCGCTGAGTTCGCCATACAGCCGGTCGATATCGGCCGGCGTGTCGAGCTGCACGGCGACGCAAACCTTGTGCGCGTGGCGCGGCGATCTCAGGTTGGACACGCCGGTATGTCGGTTGATGTGGCCGAGCTCCCAAGCGGCGAGCGTCACGTCCTCGCCATGGAAATCGGCAAAGCCTTCAGCGCGGCGGCGCAGGCGGAAGCCCAGCTTTTCAACGTAGAAGTCGACCGTCCTTTCGATGTTTTCGACCAGAAGGCAGACATCGGAGATGCGGGTGATGCTCGCCGGCATGGCTATTTCGCTCCGTTGGCTTTCGAAAGCGGCAGCTTGACGCCGACGCGGTTGGCGGCGCCGACGATGTGCGCCCGCATCGCCGCTTCCGCCGCGGCCGGATCGCCCGCCACCAGAGCCTCATAGATACGCACATGCTCGCCGACATTGATCTCGACGAGATCGTGCAGCGGATTGGTCATGCGCGCGTAGTGGATCGAGTGGCGGATCTGCTCGCAGACGAACGAGATGAAGGTGTGGATGTAGCTGTTGCCGGTGGCGCGCGCGATCTCGCGGTGGAAGAGCAGATCGGCGTCGATGCTGCCTTCTTCCCAACGCTCCTCGCCGCCCATGCGGTCGAGCGCAGCCTTGATCGAATCGAGATGATCCTGATTGCGCCGCGCCGCGGCAAGCGCTGCCGATTCGGCCTCGAGGATGCAGCGCAGCTCGAACAGCCGCTCCATGTTGTGCGTGTCCTTGAGCGCCTCGCGGTCGATGCGAATCGCCGCTCGCTGCTCGGGCGCCAGCACAAAAGCGCCGATGCCTTGCCGCGCCTCGATCATGCCGTCGGCCCTGAGCTGGGCGATCGCCTCACGCACCACGTTGCGGCTGACGCCGAACTTTTCGGACAGTTCCTGCTCGGTCGGCAGGCGCGCGCCGGGGTTCAATTCTCCGGATTCGATCTCGCGGCTGAGGAAGGCGGCGACCCGGTGCGGCAATGTCTCGACGGTGCCGATGGCGGCCAGTCTCTGCTTCATGGAAAGGTCTCCGTCGCGGGCAACAGACAGCCAGGATTCATCAGGCCATTGGGGTCGAGGGCATTCTTCAGCGCCGCGACCATGCGGCGATGCGTCGGCGATAGTCCGGCCCAGAACTCCTTGCGGCGGCTACGGCCAATGCCGTGCTCCGCGCTGATCGAGCCGCCGAGGCCGGCGGCGATTTCATAGAGCCCGGCGATAACCTCGGCGCCACGGGCACGAGCCTCGGCCTCGGCAAGTTCGGCGGGCGGCAGCACGTTGAAATGGATGTTGCCGTCGCCGGCGTGGCCGTAGGCGAGGGGAATCCAGCCGGGATGATCGTTTGCGACGAAATGGCGGGCCTGCTCGATCAGGTCCGGGATGTCGGAAATCTTCACCGACAGGTCGGTGCGCACATGGTAACCGCGCTTGGCCTGGCCTTCGACCAGGCCTTCGCGGATCGCCCAAAATTTCCTGGCTTGCGCGGTGCTCGCGGCGAGAACCGCGTCGGTCACCAGGCCGCTCTCCACCGCATCGCCGAGGAACCCGGCCAGCAGGCCGTTGAGATCGATGGCGGCGCTGGACGACAATTCGATCAGCACCTGGACGGGTGCCGCGACCGGCGCTCTCGTTGTGGGGTCCACCAGCCGGGCAAGCTCGATGCATTCGGCGCCGATGATCTCGAAAGCGGAGATCAGGTCCGAACAGTCGCGGCGTGCCCGGTTGAAGAGCGTGACGGCCGCTTCGAACGAGGTCAGGCCGAGATAGGCGGTCTCCGTCTTGGCCGGCTTGGGAAACAGCTTGACCTCGACACCGGTGATGATGCCCAGCGTGCCTTCCGAGCCGATGAAAAGTTGCTTCAAATCATAGCCGCTGTTGTTCTTGCGCAGGCCGGAGAAGCCGTTCCACAGCTCGCCATCCGCCAGCACCACTTCGAGGCCCAGGATCAGGTCGCGCGCCATACCGTAGCGCAGCACGTTGACGCCGCCGGCGTTGGTCGCCGCATTGCCGCCGATCTGGCAACTGCCTTGCGCGCCGAGCGCCAGCGGGAAGAGGCAATCCCGCGCCTCGCAGGCGTCCTTGATCGTCTGCAGCACGCAGCCGGCATCAGCGCGCAGCGTGAAATTGTCCGCATCGATCTGCCGGATGGCGTTCAGCCGCTCCAGGCTTAAGACAACCAGGCCGCCGCCTTTGCTGTCGATCGCGCCTGAGACCAGGCCGGTGTTGCCGCCCTGTGGAACGACGCCGAGCCCGAGCTCTCCGCACAGGCGCATCAGCGCCTGGACCTCGGCCACCGAACCAGGTCGCAGCACGGCAAGAGCGTCACCTCGATAGTCGCCGGCCCAGTCGCCCAGATATTTCGCCATTCCAGCCGGCTCGACGGCTATGCCGTCTTGTCCGACGGCACCTTCCATGGCGCTGAGGATTTCCGGCGAGAGGCGATGAACGGTCATGAAGGTTCATGTCTGGATATCGGGTGATACATATCATCCTACAACTTGCTTCGAGTCAATCGCTGCCCCGTTCGGCTAGGCCCTGCCCATGCATCGTCCTGGCCGATTGTCGCCGGTCAAAACCACCGCAATGGTGGACGGCAGGGCTTTGTCCCGACCAGATCGATCCGGTGAGGAGAAAAGATGATTGAACTGCCTTTTGCCCGCGAAGAATACCAGCAGCGGCTCGGAAAAATCCGCGCCGAGATGGCCAAGCGCGGCATCGAACTCCTGATCGTCAACGACGTCGCCAACCAGCATTACATCACCGGTTATGACGGCTGGTCGTTCTACACGCCGCAGGTCGTGCTTGTTCCCATCGAAGATGCCGAGCCGGTCTGGATCGGCCGGGCCATGGATGCGGCGGGCGGCTTGCTGACGGCCTGGATGAAGCCGGAAAACGTCGTCGGCTTCCCCGAGGACCATGTTCAGCGCGCCGATCGTCATCCCATGGACTGGATCGCGGCATGGATCGTCGCCAAGGGATGGGGAAGCCGCAACATCGGCATCGAGCTCGAAGCCTATTATTTCTCGCCGAAGGCCCATGTACGGCTCGTCGCCGGGCTGCCCAATGCAAAATGGCACGATGCCGATCTGCTCGTGAACTGGATCCGCGCGGTGAAGTCGGCGCCGGAAATCGCCTATCTGCGCAACGCATCGAGGCTGGCCGAAGCGGCGGTCGCGCGGGCTTACGAAGTCATCGCGCCGGGTGTGCGCGAGTGCGACGCGATTGCTTCCATCCAGGCGGCGCAGATCGCCGGCAGCCCGGATTTCGCCGGCGACATCACGGCGCTGCCGCCGACGATCCTGGGCGGCGAAAACGCGTCCGCGCCGCACATCATGTGGAGCGACCGGCGGTTCGGGAAGGACGAAACGATCGCGCTCGAGCTTGCCGGCGTCTGCCGTCGCTATGCGGCGGGGCTCGCCAGGACGATGCAACTCGGCAGGATGCCGACCCGCGTCGCGGATACGGCAAAGGCAGTGATCGAGGGCATGGATGCGGTGCTCGACACCGCCCATCCGGGCACGACGGCGGAGGCGGTCGAAGCCGCCTGGCGCAAGGTCATAGAGCGTCACGGGCTGAAGAAGGAGTCGCGCATCGGCTATTCCATCGGCGTCGCCTATCCGCCGGATTGGGGCGAGCACACGATCAGCCTGAGGCCCGGCGACAAGACGGTGCTTCAACCCGGCAATGTCGTTCATTCCATCCTGGGCATGTGGATGGATGGTTGGGGCATCGAGGTCAGCGAGACCATCCTGGTGACCGAAGCCGGCAACGAGACGCTCACGAAGTTCCCGCGGGACATTCATGTCAAATCCTGACCGGCCGTCTTCGGCGAGCGATACCATTCCCGACATCGATGCCGGAATTCTCGATCGGATGATCGAGATCCGCCGCCATCTGCACCGCCATCCCGAGCTCTCGAACCGCGAGGCGGGCACGCAGCGCTATTTGCGCGAGATGCTTGCCGGGCAGGGGATTGCGGACATTCGCGACATCGCCGGCTATGGGCTTGCCGTCGATATCGTCGGCACCGGCCGGCCCTCGAACCGCAAGGTGGCTATTCGCGCCGACATCGACGCCTTGCCGATCGAAGAAGAGTCCGGCGTCGACTTTGCGTCGGAAAATCCAGGCGTGATGCATGCCTGCGGTCACGATGCCCATGCCGCGATGGGCTTTGCGGTGGCCGCGCATCTCAATCGCTCGCGCGACAGTTTCGGCGGAACCGTCCGCCTGATCTTCCAACCGGCCGAGGAAGATGAACCCTCAGGCGGCAAGCGAGTGGTGGAGGAGGGGCTGCTTGACGATGTCGACGCCGCCATCTGCGTCCATGTCGATCCTTATACGCCATCCGGAAAGGTCGCAGTCGGTGCCGGTCCCTACACCTTGGCGTGCGACACGTTCGATGTGCTGGTCACCGGTTCGGCGGCGCATGCGGCAAAACCTTACGAAGGTGTCGATGCGCTGACCGTCGCCTGCTCCATGGTGAGCGAGCTGCAGAAGATCGTCTCGCGCGAGACCGATCCTTTTGATCCGCTGGTCATCTCGGTCACCACCATCAATGGCGGCAACGCCTACAATGTGACCGCCGGCAAGGTCGCATTCAAAGGCACAATACGCAGCGGCAGCGACGCCACTCGCGAGCGCGCCTGGCGCCGGCTTCGCGAGGTGCTTGAAGGAATAGCTGCAAGCCATGGCGCAGGCGTAAAGATCGACATCCACCGCGGCGAACCCGGCGTCGTCAACGATGCCGGGATGGCGGCTCTGATCATGGCCGGCGCCAAGGCCAGCGTCGGCGCGGACAATGCGCTCAATATGCCCGGATGGAGCATTGCCGACGACTTTGGCTATTACAGCGAGAAACGCCCGTCGGTGTATTTCCGGCTCGGGATCCGCAACGAGGAGGCCGGATCGGTCTATCCGCTGCACCACGCCAGGTTCCGCGTCGACGAGGCCGCGTTGAAGAACGGCGTCCTTACTTTGGTTTCGGCGGCAACGATGTACCTGGCCGGGCAGGACGATCCCAGCGCTTAGCGAAGCCGCGGGCGCCGGTTCAGCCGGTCAAAGATATTGCGCGACCTTCTTGCCGACGGTGAGGAAGCGCAGCGGGTCGACCGCTTCGCCATCGTGGCGCACTTCATAGTGTAGGTGCGGACCCGTCGAGCGGCCGCTGCTGCCGGTCTTGCCGATGACGTCGCCGGCGGCGAGCTTCTGGCCGACGGTGACGTCGATCTCGCTCAGATGCCCGTAGCGTGTGGCAAAGCCGTTGCCGTGGTCGACCTCGACCATGCGGCCGTAGCCGCCGGCCCAGCCGGCCCTGGTAACGGTGCCGGCGGCCGTGACCTTGGCCGGCATGCCGATCGGCGCCCTGAAATCCATGCCCGTATGCAGGGCAGCGCTGCCAAGGATGGGGTCGGTGCGCACGCCGAACGGACTGGTCACCGCATGGCCCGGGGCGGGGTTGGCGAGGGGCAGCTTGCGCGCCTCCTTCTTGACCTGGTCGAGCGCGTCGAGCGCTTCGTCCAATTCCTTGACCTTGCTGTCGAAAGCCATCGAGGGATCGAGCGGAACCAGCGGGCCGCCGACATCGCCCTTGTCGAGCTCGCTGTCGACCGGCAGGCCCGTCGCTTCCAGCGCCTGTACGATTCCATCCGCATTCTTGTAGGCGTTGTCGGCCAGCGTGGTGATGCGTGAAAGCTGCTGGTTCTCTATGGCCTTCAGCGAGGCATTGATCGAAACGAACAGCTTGTCGGCACGATCTGCGGCCGTTTCGCCATCGAGCGGATCGGACCTCGTCGACCAGAGTGAGAAGGGCCTGGTGTCGCCGGCGCCCAAGGATGCGACGGAGTAGGTTGGCGCCTGCGAAAGGCTGCCGGTGACCGCGGCGTGTTCGTCGGGTTTGGGCGTCGCCGCGCTCGCCGCAGGCGCGTCGCCGACCTCGTTCTCGGCGCGTTCGAGGATCGGGCCGAGCCGTCCGTGGCGCTCGCTGAGCTGGGTCTGCCTGGCCAGGAGCTCGCTGACCTTGGTTTCCATCAGCTGCTGGTCGAGAAGCTGGCGGCTGGTGATGCGGTCGACCTGGGCGCGCAGCGCCGAGATGCGATCCTCATAGGCCTGCTGCATGCGTGCCTGCCTGGCCGTCGTGGCGCCGATCAAGTCGTCGCGCAGCACCAGATAGGACGTGGCGAGCAAATAGCCGATGGCGATCGCCGCCAGGGCGGAGCCGATGAAGGCGGCCAGCCAGGGGCGGATGGTGAAATGCCTTATTTCGTTGCCCCGGGCGATGATCACCGTGTGCGGTTCCTTGCGCCTGCCGAAGACAGCGGACTGACCGGTTGCGTTCACGGGACCAAGCTTTCGTTACGGGACCAACGACAAGCCTGATTACACATTATTAGGGTTAACAAAGGCTTGCCGTGCCGGCCGCGCGACGCCGGATGCACGCAGCGCGGGCGCGAGGTTGCGCGAAAATCCAAAGGGCGCGGACGCCATGTCGCCTTGGCGACGAACACCAATGTTCTGCCAGGAGCAGCCGTGGCTCGCGGAGTAAGGCTCGGGTTTCTTAACTGTCTTCGATTGCGTTTAGTTGACGTTTTTCGAGTAAAGGCGTGTTGGTATTTGGGATTCACCGTGGCGGTGGGAATGCTGGGCGATCTGGTTGGCAATATCCTTCACAAGATTTCGGGCACCAGTCTGCTGGCGACCGGGCTTTTGCTGCTGACTGCCTTTGTCAGCGCGCTTGTGGCCTATTGGCGGACGGCTGAGGAGAAGAGCTGGAAGGAGTTTTTCGAGTTCGCCATCCCGCGTGAGGTCATCACCCATCCTTCCGCCAAGGCCGACCTGCTGTTCTGGGTCACGAAGAAGGCCCTGATGCCTTTCCTGATGCTGCCAGCCGGAATCGTCTTCGTCACGGTGGTGGGGTACGGGACCAACTGGCTGTTTTCGACACTGTTTCACTTCCAGCCGCCTCTGACCGAGGGGCCGGCAGGGCCGGTGACGGTTCTGATCTTCACCGTCACCATGCTCCTGGCCTACGACATTTCCTACTATCTCTATCACGTCGCCCAGCATCGCTATCCGCTGCTTTGGGAACTGCACAAGGTGCATCACTCGGCCGAGGTGATGGTCGGGATCACCAAGGACCGGGTCCATCCGCTCGACGAGTTGATGAACCGAGCTTGGGACGGCATCATCGTGGGGTTCTGCTTCGGCATCTGGTCGCTGATTTCGCTGAACCTTGTCGAACTGACCGTTTTTGGCGTCAACGTCTATGTCATGCGTAACATCCTGATGATGGATTTCGTCAGGCACACGCATTTCAAAATCTCGTTCGGCCCGCTCAACAACTTGATCCTGTGTCCTCACTGGCATCAGCTGCATCACAGCGTCGATCCGCGCCACTACGACAAGAACTTCGGGCTGCTCTTCTCGTTCTGGGACCGGCTCTTCGGAACATTGTGTGTGCCGAGCCCCGACGAGGACTTCAAGTTCGGGCTGGTCGACCGCGATGTGCGCGACTATCAGTCGCTCGCAGGCCTTTACGTCATGCCGCTGAAGCGGATGTGGGGACATATCGCCAAGCGCATCCGGCCCGGAAAGCCGCGGTCACGCGCCTCGCGAGCCTCGGAGGGGACACGGCCATGAACGCTCCCGTTGTGCTCGCAATCCCGCGGACACGCACCTTCGAAGTCGTGACAACGGCGGCCCGCCTGGCCGAGATCGCACCGGCCTGGGCCGCGCTCTGGCAGCGGGCTGGCGGGCTTGTCTTCCAGCACCCGGACTGGATCGCGGCCTGGTGGCGCACCACCCCGCAGCAGGAGCGGCGCGCGCTCAGGATTGGGCTTGCCTGGAACGGCGAACGGCTCGATGGGGTGATAGCGCTCGCGACCTTCAGGCGTTCCGGCATCCGCATCCTCGAATGGGCGGCGAAGGATCACAGTGACTATGGCGACGCGCTGGTTGCACCTGACAGCGACCCGCGGGCGATCTCCCGCCTCTGGCAGTATGTTTTTGGCCAGGGTGGCTTCGACCTGATCTATCTCAACCGCTTGCTGCCGGATGCCGGTGTTCATGCCCTGCTGAAACCGGCTCACGGCAAGGCGCTTCGGCCCAACCACCGCACTGAACTCAGCTATCGTGTCGCCGGCTCGTGGCAGTGTGGGGCGGAATGGTTCGAGACGTTGTCCAAGAAGGGCCGGCAGAACTATCGTCGCGGCCGCAAGTTCATGGAAGAAAGCGGTGCATTGCGTTTCCGGCTGCTGGATGCGGAGGACCCGCGCGAGCCGGTGCTCGAGCGTGTCGCGGCGCTGAAGCGCCTCTGGCTCGCCCGCCATGGTCGTGCCTCGGATCTGTTCGACAAGGGCTCGCCGGTTCTTGCCGCGCTTATTTCGGTGCTGGCCGACCTCGGGCTGTTGCGCATCTTCGTGCTGGAGCTTGACGACACGATCGTCGCCGTCTCGATCAATTTCGAGCAGCACGGCACGATGATGGCTTTCGTCACCACCTATGATCCCGAATACGAGCGCGCCTCGCCGGGTATGGTACTGATGATGGACTATATCCAATGGTCGTTCGACCGCGGCCTTGCCACGATTGATTTTCTATGCGGCGGCGAGGATTTCAAGCGGCGCTTCGCCACGCAATCAGTCACGCTGTCGTCCATGATGGGCGCGCGCGGCTTGCGTGGCCATCTTGCCGCGCTGGCCGATCAGATGAGCCATCGTTCGAAATCCTGGAGGGCGCGGCGGCAGCCGAAGGCCGAGGCACCTGACGAGTAACGGCTCTAAAGCGCGTCGCGATCTTTCAGATTCGCTCCATGCGCTTTAGATTCTTGATTTTGTGCATGTCTTTATCCCGAAACCGGTTCCCACTTTCGGGAGACATGATCTAATTGTCGATTGCTTTGGCGACGCTCAGAGCGCGCGAACGGCTTCCAGCACGGCCTCGGCATGGCCCTTGACGCGAACCTGGCGCCAGATGCGGGCGATACGGCCGTCCTTGCCGATCAGGAAGGTTGCGCGCTCGACACCCATATATTTGCGCCCGTACAGCGTCTTCTCGACCCACAAATGATAGGCCTCGATCACCTTGCGCTCCTCGTCGGCGACGAGATCGACGGTGAGATCGTGCTTCGCCTTGAATTTGTCGTGTTTCTTCACGCTATCGGGTGAGAGCCCGATCACCACGGCGCCGGCCTTTTCGAACTCAGGCTTCAACTGCGAGAAGCCGATCGCCTCGTTGGTGCAACCTGTGGTGTCGTCCTGCGGATAGAAGTAGAGTACGACGGGCTTGCCCAGAAAGGCAGCGAGGCTGAGGGAACCGCCGCCGTCACGCGGAAGATCGAATGGGGGTGCTGCGTCGCCCACCTGGAGATCAGCCATATCGATGCCCTTGTTTGCGGTTACGCGCGGGAAATCATCGATATAACGTGAAGCGGGGATTCGTCCACGACGAGTTCGTCACAACGGAATATTGCTTGGATCAGGAAGAACCGCAGCACGAGAAGATCAGGTTCAGGCGTGACGAGATCACCGACCTGGCGACGCTTCCGTCCGCGTGCAGTGTGCCGCCGCTTGGCCGCGCGGCGGCGCGGCGGCGCTTTCGCATTCTCGGTCGCGTGTTTGCCGGGCTTTGCGCGCTCGTGCTCCTGGCGGCAGCGGGCGTCTATGTCCTCGGCGCATCCGGCATCGGCACGGAACGGCTTCGGACCGAGGCGGAGAGCGCCATCGAAAAGCTGGCAGGCGTCGATGTCAACGTCACCGTCGGCGCGGCGCGACTGACGCTCGACGGATCGAGCTTCGTCGCTCTCCAGGTGAACGACGTCAGCCTGAAGACGGCCGACGGCAAGCCGATGGCCGATATCGGGCGGGTGCGTTTCGGCATGCGCCTCTTGCCGCTGCTTTCCGGCGATGTCCGGCTGACCAGCGCCAGATTTTCCGACGCCCATATCGTGGTGGCCGCCATGCCCTCCGGTGGCGGTGACTGGACGGCGGCGCTGCGCAACGCGGACGGCCTTGTCGACCCGGAGAAAGTGTCGGCGGCGGTGTTTTCAGGCGTCAACGACGCGCTGGATGCCGTGCGCGAGGACTCGATGCGCCAGATCGATCTGCGCAATGTCGAGTTCGAGCTGCCGGACACCGGGCCGGTCAAGCGCGTGTCCGTCACCTCGGCGACCGTCGCGCAGACCGGCACGGGAAGCATGCAGTTCTCCTACGATGCCGAGGTGGATGGCCGGCACGCCACCTTGATCGCCTCGGCGACGCGCGACGCGACGGCAAGGCGCATTTCGTCGCTCGACGCCAACCTCGAGATAGAGGGCCCTCCCGGCGGGGGCAGTTCGACAGGAACCGGCCCGGCGACCGATGGCGCCAAACTGGGTTCGATCGCGTTGAGGCTCTCGGGCTCGGAAGCGTCGGGCGACAACCCGTCGCGCCTGGCGGCGTCGTTCTCACTCAACGGTTCGGTGCTCGACCTGGACGAACGCGGTCTGCTGCCGACCGATGTCGATGCCGATGCCACGCTGGTGGCCGGTTCGAACAAGATCTCGATCGACCGGCTGTTGATCAGGAGCGGCCGCTCCAGCTTCGACTTTGCCGGATCGATCGGGCCGAAGCCGGCAGTCGCCGGGGAGGAGCCCGCCTATCGCTATGATCTCACCAGCGACGGCTCGACACTGGCGCCGTCGGAATCGCCGGAACCGGCGCTTCAGTTCCTGGCCCGCATCGCCGGGATCTATCAGCCGAAGAGCCGCAAGCTCGTCGCCGAGCAGATCGGCGTGCGCTCTGGCGGTCCGGGCGAGGTGCTGGGCGCCGCCACGGTCGCCTTTGTCGACAACGGTCCGCCGGGCGTGTCGCTTTCGCTCAACGTGCACGACATGCCGGTCTCGCATGTCAAGCAGTTGTGGCCGTGGTTTTCGGCCCGCAACGCGCGGCTTTGGGTGCTGGGCAACCTGTTCGGCGGCACGGTGACCGACGCCAATCTGCAGTTCCAGGTCGTGCCGGGGCGGCTGGGCAACGGCGTGCCGCTGACTGGCGACGAAGTGTTCGGCCGTTTCCAGATCGAAGGATCGCGCTTCGATACCGCGGGGCGGATCCCGCCGGTGCGTGACGCCGTCGGCGTCGTCGCCTTCCACGGCAATGATGTCGACATCGCGCTCTCCTCCGGCAGCGTCTATATGCCGAGCGGCCGCACAGTTGCTGCAAGCGGCGGCACCCTGACGATCAAGAACGCGAACCTGCCGATTGTTGTCGGCGGGCTCGACATCGATGTCGCGGGCGAGGCGCCGGCGATCGCCGAGCTTGCCTCCTACGAGCCGATCAATGCCATGCGCCATGTCGGACTGGCGCCCGAGGACCTCTCCGGCACTGTCACCGGCCACGTCAGGGCGGACATCCCGTTGACCAAGGGCATGGACACTTCGAAGCTCGATTGGCTGGTTTCGCTCGACTATCAGGATCTGTCGCTGGCCAAGCCTTTCGAAGACCAGACGGTTACCGAGGCCAATGGCTCAATCACCGTCGGGCCGAAGCAGGCGGTGATTTCCGCCAAAGCCAAGCTCAACGGAATTCCGGCCGAGCTCGATCTGGTCGAGCCGCTCGAGGATGACGGGCCCGCGCGCAGCCGCAAGGTCGCGCTGGTGCTCGACGACAAGACGCGCAATGCCAGCATGCCTGGCCTGTCGGACCTGCTTTCCGGAACCATCAAGGTGGCGATCGACAAGAGCGGAGAGGGCGCCCAGCAGGTTTCGGCGGACCTGACCAATGCCAGGCTCGACATTCCCTGGGCCGGCTGGAGCAAGGGCGCCGGTATTCCCGCCAAGGTCGCTTTCAACATGGCAAAGTCCGGTAGCACCACCACGCTGTCGGATTTCGATCTCGACGGCAAAAGCTTTTCCATCGACGGCAATCTGACCCTGGTCAACGGCGCATTGTCCACTGCCCGCTTCAGCAAGGTTTCGTTGAACCGGGGCGACGACGTCGCCGTTTCGGTGAAGCGCTCCGGCAAGAGTTATGCCGTCGACGTCAGCGGCGCGTCGCTCGATGCCCGCTCGCTGATCAAGCAGTTCACCTCGGATGTCGACACCGCGACGAAGGGGGCGGGCAACGACGCCGTCTCGGTGAGTGCCGACGTGGCATCGCTGACCGGCTTCCATGACGAGGTGCTCTCCAACCTCAAGCTCGAATACAGCGCCGCCGGATCGCGCGTGAACGGGCTCAACGTCACCGCCGCGGCAAGTTCCGGCGCCGCGATCACGATCAACAACACAACCGGTGAGGGCGGCCGCGTGCTCAGGGTGAAGTCCGCCGATGCCGGCGCCATCCTGCGTTTCCTCAACGTTTACGAGCACATGGAAGGCGGGGCGATCAGCCTGTCGCTCTCGGGCTCTGCTAACGGGCCGATGAAGGGACAGGTGGATGCCCGCAATTTCTATATCGTCAACGAGCCCAAGCTCGCCTCGATCGTATCGACGACTCCGGCCGGCGATACGCGCAGCCTGAACGAGGCCGTCAAAGGCAACATCGACACGTCCAGGGTGCAGTTCGAGCGCGGCTTCGCGGAGATCGACAAGGGTTCCGGTTATCTGAGACTGGCGAACGGCCTGTTGCGCGGCCCGCGCATCGGCACGACCTTCCAGGGCACGCTCTACGATCCGAACAACAACATGGACATGACCGGCACCTTCATGCCGGTCTATGGTCTCAACCGTATCTTCGGCGAACTGCCGTTGTTCGGGCCGCTGCTCGGCAACGGGCGCGACCGCGGCCTGATCGGCGTCACATACCGGCTGCGCGGCAACGCCAACAAACCGACGCTCAACATCAATCCATTGTCAGTCGTGGCGCCCGGGATATTCCGCTCGATCTTCGAGTACAGGCAACAGCCCGCGCAGTGAGGCGCGGCCGCTCAGCTCGGCCGCACCAGCACGTGCTTCTTCTTGCCGAGCGAAAGCTTCACGACGCCTTCCGGGCCGAGGTCTTGAAGCGTGACGATGCGCCGATCGTCGGTCAGCGGCTGGTCATTGACGCGCACGGCGCCGCCCTGGATGTGCCGGCGCGCCTCGCCGTTCGAGCCGGCCAGTCCGGCGGTGACGAACAGCGCCAGGATGCCGATCCCGGCGTCGAGATCCGACTTGGCCACCTCGATGCTGGGCAACGTGTCCGCGAGCGCGCCTTCCTCGAAGGTCTTGCGCGCCGTCTCGCTTGCGGTCTCGGCCGCCTCGCGGCCGTGCAGCATGGCGGTAATCTCGGTGGCGAGGATCTTCTTCGCCTCGTTGATCTCCGAGCCGCCGAGCTTTTCGAGGCGCGCCACCTCGTCGAGCGGCAGCGTGGTGTAAAGTTTCAGGAAGCGGCCGACATCGGCGTCCTCGGTGTTGCGCCAGTACTGCCAGAACTCGTAAGGGCTGAGCATGTCGCCGTCGAGCCAGACCGCGCCCGAGGCCGACTTGCCCATCTTGGCGCCGGACGAGGTGGTAAGCAGCGGCGTGGTCATGGCGAAGAGCTGCACGCCCTCCATGCGGTGGCCGAGATCGATGCCGTTGACGATGTTACCCCACTGGTCCGAGCCGCCCATCTGCAACCGGCAGCCGACGCGCTTGTAGAGCTCGACGAAGTCGTAGGCCTGCAGGATCATGTAGTTGAATTCGAGGAAAGACAGCGATTGCTCGCGATCGAGCCTGAGCTTCACACTATCGAAAGCGAGCATGCGGTTGACGGAGAAATGTCGGCCGACGTCGCGCAGGAAGTTGACGTAGTTGATCTGCATCAGCCAGTCGGCATTGTTGACCATGACCGCGTCGCCGGGACCGCTGCCGAACTTCAGGTAAGGCGCGAAATTGCGGCGGATGCCGACGAGATTGTCCTCGATGTCCTGCGGGGTCAAAAGCTTGCGCGCCTCGTCCTTGAAAGACGGGTCGCCGATCATCGAGGTGCCGCCGCCCATCAGCGCGATCGGCCGGTGGCCCGTCCGCTGCAGCCAGTGCAGCATCATGATCTGGATCAGCGATCCGGCATGCAAGCTCTTGGCGGTTGCGTCGAAGCCGATATAGGCGCTCACCGTTTCCTTTGCGAAAAGCTGGTCGAGGGCCGATTCATCCGAAATCTGGTGGATGAAGCCGCGCTCGCTCATGATGCGCAGGAAATCGGATTTGAAGGCGGGCATTTGTTCTTCCTGGAGGTCGCCGGGCACTTGGCCGTGCTTGATATGAGGCGCGCGTTTAGCATCCAAGCGCGATCAGCAAAAGTGGTTTCCGGTTTTGCGCCCGATCGCGCTTCAACCAACAAACAAGCGATCAGCAAAAGTGGTTTCCGGTTTTGCGCCCGATCGCGCTTCAATCAACAAACAGGCGATCAGCAAAAGTGGTTTCCGGTTTTGCGTCCGGTCCCGTGCGGCACCGCTGTCCTTGCTTCACCGTTTTTGCTGGCGTAATGAAGCGCCGCGCAAAGACAGGCGCCATGCCGCGACGGGGCCATCCCGCAGTTTCAGATCGGACGAGCTCCCGCGATGAACAGGAACTACCTTTTCCTCTTTCTGTTCAGCATCGTCATGACCGTCAGCGGGTTGGCCAGCCTGCCGCCGGTCGACCGCGACGAATCCCGCTTCGTCCAGGCGACCAAGCAGATGGTCGAGACGGGCGACTATGTCGACATCCGCCTGCAGGACGTCACACGCTACAAGAAACCGATCGGCATCTACTGGCTGCAGTCCGCGGCGGTGGCGTTGAGCGGCGAGGGGGCGGCGGCGCCGATCTGGGTCTATCGCCTGGTCTCGATGCTAGGCATCGCGATCGCCGTCGTCGGGATCGGCTGGACCGGGACAAAGCTCTTCGGCGCCAATGCCGGGCTGGCCGCTGGCCTGATGATGGCGGCGATTTTCGCCACGGCCTTCGAGGGGCGCGACGCCAAAACCGATGCGATGCTTCTCGCCTGCTGCGTGATCGCGCAGGGCGCGCTGGCGCAGGTCTATTGGGCTGCGAAGCGCAACGAAGCTGTTCCTATACACTTGCCGTGGATCTTCTGGGTCGCGCAAGGCGTGGGCATCCTCATCAAGGGACCGGTTTCGCCGTTGCTGTCGCTGCTGACCGCCGCCGCGCTCTTTGCCTTCGATCGCGACTGGCGCTGGCTACTCAAGATGAAGCTGGTGCGCGGCGTCCTGATCGTGCTCGTGATCGTGCTGCCCTGGCTGATCCTTATCACCTGGAAGAGCGGCGGCGCCTTCTTCCAGGAGGCGGTCGGCAAGGACATGCTGAACAAGGTGGCGCAGGGCGAGGAATCGCACGGCCTCCCGCCCGGCTTCTATATGCTCACCTATTCGCTGTTCATGTGGCCGTTCGGGTTGATCGCGGTCGGCGCCGGGCTGCAGGCGATCAACCGGCTCCGGGACGATCCACGCCTGCGCTTCTGCCTGGCCTGGTACATCCCGTTCTGGCTGGTCTTCGAGGCGATCCCGACCAAGCTGCCGCATTACGTCATGCCGGCCTATCCGGGCATGGCGCTTTTGATCGGCTGGCTGCTCACCTTACCAGCGGACCAGGCCAACGCGCCGCTGAAGCGCTGGCAGACATGGCTGTGGTGGGCGACCGCCTTCGGCCTTGCCGTTGTGGCGATCGGCCTCGCCGTGGTCTGCGTCGGCGCGCCGCTGTATCTCGCCAAGTCCTTCTCCTGGTGGAGCGTGCCTGCGGCGATTGCCGCTCTGGTCACCGGCTACCTTGCCTTCCCAAGGCAATTGCAGGTGCCGCTTCCGCGCATCGCCGCGATCGCGGTCGGCGCGGGCATCACCTTCAGCCTGCTGTTCGGCGTCATCGCGCCGTCGCTGAAGCCGATCTGGCTGAGCCCCGCGGTCATGGCGGCCGTCGACGCCAACCGGCTGTGCGACACCACGGTGCTCGCCTCGGCGAAATTCCAGGAGCCGAGCCTGGTCTTCCTGGTCGGCACCAAGACGGTGCTTACCGATGTCGAGGGGGTGGCGCGGCACCTTCTCGACGATCCGTCCTGCGCGCTTGGGCTCGCGCCGATCAAGGACGAGCAGAAGCTCGCCGATGTCCTGACCGCCCAGGGGAAATCGGCCAAACGGCTGACCGAGATCGACGGCATCAACTATTCGTCAGGAGACAAGCTGTCGCTCGGGCTTTACCGGGTGGCGCCGTGATGAATAGCCTCGGGCGCTGAATGCCCCTATAAGCACGCGCTAAAGCCATGTCCGTCGCGCCCCTTGCCCTTTTCCGCCGCTCGCTCGGCAATTTCCGCGACACGATGTCGATCGTGAAGCGACGCTTTGCCGTGCGGCCGGGGCGCTATCCGAGAATTCTATGGAGCGTCTGGCTCATAGCCTGGGCGCTGTTCACCGTGGCGGTCTTCCTGCGCCTCGATGCCGGCGCGGGCGAGACGCGCGGCGAATGGTCGCCCGGTTTCGTGCGCTTCACCGATTTCTTCACGCAGTTCGGCCTCGGGGGCTGGTATCTCATTCCAGCGGCGCTCTGCCTCGTCGTGGCCAATCTGACGGATTGGCGCGGCCTGTCGCGGCAAGGCCGGATGATCGTCTACAATTGGACGTGCTTCGCATTCCTGGTGCTTTGCGCCGTCGGCCTGTCGGGCCTCGCGGTCAACCTTTTGAAATACGGCATCGGCCGCGCCCGGCCGCTTTATTTCAAGGATTTCGGCGTCCTGTCGCTGCATCCTTTCGCCATGGATGCGCGCTTCGCCGGCTTCCCGTCCGGCCATGCCACAACGATGGGCGCGGTCTTCGGCATCCTGCTGCTCTTGTTCCCGCGGCGCTGGACTATCGCGCTGGTGGTCACCGCCTGCATCGCCTCGACCCGCGTCTTCGTCGGCGCGCATTATCCGAGCGACACGGTCGCGGGCTTCGGCCTGGGGCTGGCGTTCGCGGTGGTCTCGGGGCTGGTGTTCGCCCGGCTCGGTTTCATCTTCGGCCAGACAAGCGCGAAACTGCCGGTGCGCAAGCGGACATTCCGGCTGGGGCCGTTCCACGCACCGAGAAGCCGGATTTCGATGGCTGGCCGGGTCGAGGGCGGCGCGATCGGCGCCGACCGAACCCAGACTCCCTAAGGCGCCTGGGCCGGCGGCCTGCCGTGCTTAGCGCAGTCGCTTCGGCCGCGGATCGGCCAACTCGCCAGCCAAGCGCCGGTCGAGATAGTCGGCGCATTCCTGGATCAGTTGCTCGGTGTCGTTGGCGAAGAAATGGTTGGCGCCGGGAAGCGTCTTCTGGGTGATGGTGATGCCCTTTTGCGTGTGCAGCTTGTCGACCAGCCCCTGCACGTCCTTGGGCGGCGCCACCTTGTCGGCATCGCCATGGATGATCAGGCCGGACGACGGACAGGGCGCCAGGAACGAGAAATCATAGGTGTTGGGCTGCGGCGCGACCGAGATGAAGCCTTCGATCTCAGGCCGGCGCATCAGAAGCTGCATGCCGATCCAGGAGCCGAAGGAATAGCCGGCGACCCAGCAGCTCTTGGAATCCGGATGCAGCGACTGCACCCAGTCGAGCGCCGCGGCCGCGTCCGACAACTCGCCGGTGCCGTGGTCGAATTCGCCCTGGCTGCGGCCGATGCCGCGGAAATTGAAGCGCAGCACGGTGAAATCGCGCTTCTGGAACATGTAGAAGAGGTCGTAGACGATCTTGTTGTTCATCGTGCCGCCGAATTGCGGGTGCGGATGCAACACGATGGCGATCGGGGCGCTCTTTTCCTTCGAGGGCTGATAGCGTCCCTCCAGGCGACCAGCCGGACCGGCGAAAATGACCTCAGGCATAAAATACTCCACGTGGCATATGAATGCGCTAGCCCGGAACTCTTCGGCCCAACTCCGCTGCGGCCCTACCTGCGGCCTTGACGCCGGGCGAGCGTCTTCCTAGAAGCTAGTTTAGAATTGTTCAAAACTGGGCAGCCGAAACTCGATGGTTTGGCCGCCCGCGCCGCAAGCCGGGTAAATAGGACGGCTTGCCTTGCAATTTCAAGGAAATAACGCGCTATCCTCGCGGGATAGTTGGCGAAAGGACGAACTGAGCGAAAATGGCCGCAACCCGCGCCTATCTCGACTACAACGCCAGCGCGCCGCTCCTTGCGGAAGCGCGCGCGGCGATGGTCGCCGCGCTCGATGCCGCCAATCCGTCATCGGTCCACACCGAAGGCCGCGCCGCACGCCGGCTGGTCGAGGACGCGCGCCGCGACGTGGCGCGGCTGGTCAACGCCCGGCCCGAGCATGTCGTCTTCACCTCCGGCGCCACCGAAGCCGCCTCGACGCTGCTTAGCCCCGACTGGCAGATGGGACGCGGGGCCATCCGCATGAGCCACCTCTATGTCTCGGCGGCCGACCATCCCTGCATCCTCAATGGTGGGCGGTTTGAGGCGGCGCAGGTGACGAGGATCGGCGTCGACCGCAACGGCATTGCCGATCTCGAGGCGCTTGCCGCCGCGCTCGCCGCGCATGACAAGGCCGCCGGCCTGCCGCTGGTGGCGATCCATGCCGCCAACAACGAGACCGGCGTCGTCCAGCCGGTCGGTCGCGTGGCCGAAATCGTGAAGGCGGCCGGCGGGGTGCTGGTCGTCGACGCCGTGCAGGCCGCCGGACGGATTCCGCTCGATATCTCAGGGTCTTATGCCGACTACCTGATCCTGTCCTCGCACAAGATCGGTGGACCCAAGGGTGTCGGCGCGATCGTTGCCGCGTCCGACCTGATGATGCCGCGACCGCTGGTCAATGGCGGGGGCCAGGAGAAGGGCCACCGCGCCGGCACGGAAAACGTCGCCGGGATCGCCGGTTTCGGCGCCGCGGCGCGGGCAGCGCTTGCGGGTCTTGCCGAGATGGAGGCCGTCGCTCGGCGCCGCGACGAGGCCGAGGCGATCGTGACGGAGCTGGCGCCCGACGCGGAAATTTTCGGAAATGCCGCTCCAAGGCTTGCCAACACGACATTCTTCGCTATTCCCGGCATCAAGGCCGAGACGGCGCAGATCGCTTTCGATCTCGCCGGCGTCGCGCTGTCGGCGGGCTCGGCCTGCTCGTCGGGAAAGGTCGGCCCCAGCCATGTGCTGAAGGCCATGGGCCATGGCGACAGTCTGGGCGCCTTGCGCGTGTCGATCGGCGGCGCGACCGGCGCCGAGGACATCGCGGCGTTCAGAAAGGCGCTGGCCGGCATCGTCGCCCGCCGCGCGGGCAAGGAAGAAGCCGCCTGACGGCGGCGAAGACGAGTTCAGGCCTTATGGCCTGGTAGAGCCGTGCGTTTTGTCCTGGCCGGGTGAATTTCCGGCGGACACGCACTATATGGAGCTTACTCCGCTGCGCAGCCCCGCCGGGATGCGATTCCAGCGGTGCCATAGTTTGAAAACTGCCGGGCCTTGACCCCGGCGAGGATGGAGAACGCTTATGCCTGCTGTGCAGGAGACGATCGATCGAGTCCGAAAGATCGACGTCGACCAGTATAAATACGGTTTTCAGACAGAGATCGAGATGGACAAGGCCCCCAAGGGCCTGAGCGAGGACATCATCCGTCTGATCTCCGAGAAGAAGGGCGAGCCGGACTGGATGCTGGAATGGCGTCTGGGCGCCTATCGCCGCTGGCTGACGCTGGAAGAACCGACCTGGGCGCGCGTCCACTATCCGAAGATCGACTTCCAGGACATCCACTACTACGCCGCGCCGAAGAGCACGCCGGGGCCGAAGTCGCTGAGCGAGGTCGATCCTGAGCTGCTCAAGGTCTACGAAAAGCTCGGCATTCCGCTCAAGGAGCAGGAAATCCTGGCCGGCGTGCAGAAGCCCGCGGTCGCCAACGAGGAAGCGGAGATAGGCGACAACGTCTACAAGTCCGGCCGCGTCGCGGTCGACGCGGTGTTCGATTCCGTCTCGGTGGTCACCACCTTCAAGGAAGAGCTCGCCAAGGCGGGCGTCATCTTCTGCTCGATCTCGGAAGCGATCCGCGAGCATCCGGAGCTGGTGCAGAAATATCTGGGCTCGGTCGTGCCGACCACGGACAATTTCTACGCGACGCTGAATTCCGCCGTGTTCACCGACGGTTCGTTCGTCTTCGTGCCCAAGGGCGTTCGCTGCCCGATGGAGCTGTCGACCTATTTCCGTATCAACGAGAAGAATACCGGCCAGTTCGAGCGCACGCTGATCATCGCCGAGGAGGGGGCTTATGTCTCCTATCTCGAAGGCTGCACGGCGCCGCAGCGCGACGAGAACCAGCTGCATGCCGCCGTGGTCGAACTGATCGCGCTCGACGATGCCGAGATCAAATATTCGACGGTGCAGAACTGGTACCCCGGCGACGCCGAGGGCAAGGGCGGCATCTACAATTTCGTCACCAAGCGCGGCGACTGCCGCGGCGACCGCTCGAAGATCTCGTGGACGCAGGTCGAGACCGGCTCGGCCATTACCTGGAAATATCCGAGCTGCATCCTGCGCGGCGACGATTCCTCGGGCGAGTTCTATTCGATCGCGGTCTCGAACGGCTACCAGCAGGTCGATAGCGGCACCAAGATGATCCATCTCGGCAAGAACACGTCGAGCCGCATCATCTCCAAGGGCATCGCCGCCGGTTTTTCGCAGAACACCTATCGCGGCCAGGTCTCGGCGCATCGCAAGGCGACCAACGCGCGCAACTTCACCAATTGCGACTCGCTCTTGATCGGCGACCAGTGCGGCGCGCACACCGTGCCTTACATGGAAGCCAAGAACGCGACGGCGAAGTTCGAGCACGAGGCGACGACCTCGAAGATCTCCGAGGACCAGAAGTTCTACGTCATGCAGCGCGGCATTCCGGAAGAAGAAGCGATCGCGCTGATCGTCAACGGCTTCGTCAAGGACGTCATCCAGCAGCTGCCGATGGAGTTCGCCGTCGAGGCGCAGAAGCTGATCGGCATCAGCCTTGAGGGTTCGGTCGGCTGACCGCAAAAGTTATTCAGGAAGAAACTATGCTTGAGATCAAGAATTTGCATGCCCGCATCGTCGATGACGGCACCGAAATCATCCGTGGGCTGAACCTGACGGTGAAAGCCGGCGAGGTCGCCGCCATCATGGGGCCGAACGGTTCGGGCAAGTCGACGCTTTCCTATATCCTCGCCGGCCGCGAGGACTATGAGGTCACCGAGGGCGACATCCTCTATAACGGCCAGTCGATCCTCGAAATGGATCCGGCCGAGCGCGCCACCGCCGGCATCTTCCTCGCCTTCCAGTATCCGATGGAGATACCGGGCGTGGCGACCATGGAATTCCTGAAGGTGGCGATGAACGAGCAGCGCAAGGCGCGCGGCGAGGAGCCGCTGAAGGTGCCGGAATTCCTGAAGCGCGTGAAGGAAGCGGCGGCTTCGCTCAGCATGGACATGAACATGCTGAAGCGCCCGCTCAATGTCGGCTTCTCCGGCGGCGAGAAGAAGCGCGCCGAGATCCTGCAGATGAAGCTACTCGAGCCGAAACTCTGCGTGCTCGACGAGACCGATTCCGGCCTCGATATCGACGCGCTGAAGATCGTCTCGGACGGCGTCAACGCGCTGCGTTCGCCGGACCGCGCCATCGTCGTCATCACCCATTATCAGCGCCTGCTTGAGCACATCGTGCCGGACTCGGTGCACGTGCTCTACAAGGGACAGGTCATCAAGTCGGGCGACAAGTCGCTGGCGCTCGATCTCGAGGCCAACGGCTATGCCGGCGTGATCGGGCAAGCCGCGTGAGATGGGTGCGGTCGAGGCAAGAACGATGAACATGCACGCACAGCCCCAGCGGACACTGGCCGAGACGGCGCTGATCGATGCCTTCGGCGAACGGCTGTCGCTGCTGCCGGGCGACGGCGCGGTAATGGTCAAGCGCGACGATGCGATCGAGGCGATCAAGCACGGCCTGCCGACGCGGCGAGTCGAATCCTGGCATTATACGGACCTGCGCCGGCTGCTGACCAAGGTGCCGGCTTTCGAGGCTGGAGCCGTGGCCAAGGCGCTGGCGCCGATCCTTGAAGGCTCGGCGGTGCTGCCGGTGCTCAACGGCGTTTCCAACACCAAGACGCCGGAGATCGAAGGGGTTACCGTGCAGCGTCTGTCGGAGAAGCTTACCGACGGCAGCGTCGCGCCGGGGCTCGACCCTTACGGCGCCGACGACGCGATCGGCGCGCTGAACACGGCCTTTGTCGCCGACGGCTACTTCGTCGACATTGCCGACGGCGCCGAGCTGGAAAAGCCGGTCGAATTGCAGAACCTGCAGGCCGGCGGCCAGTCGCATGTGCGGCTGTTGGCGCGTGTCGGGGCCGGCGCCAAGGCGGTCGTCGTCGAGCGCCAGACCGGCGAGGCAAGCGAAGACGGCGAGGCGCTCGTCTCTTCGGTCAGCCAGCTCGTGGTCGGCGACGGCGCGGAAGTGACCTGGCTGATCGTGCAGGAACAGCCGGAGACAGTCACGCATCTCGCCCAATTCAAGGCGCATATCGGCAAGGACGCCAAGCTGACGCTGTTCGTGATGAATGCCGGCGGCAGGCTCGTTCGCCAGGAGGTCGTCGTCAGGACGACGGGCGAGGGCGCCGATTTCAAACTGCGCGGCATCAACCTTCTCGCCGGCGACACGCATACCGACACCACCATGGTGCTCGACCACGCCGTGCCGCATACGACCTCCACAGAAGTGATGCGCAACGTCGTGACCGGGAAGGCGCGCGGCGTCTTCCAGGGCCGCATCAACGTGCATCAATACGCGCAGAAGACCAACGCCAAGATGGCCTGCAACACGCTGCTTCTGTCGGACGACGGCGAGTTCTCGACCAAGCCGGAGCTGGAGATCTTCGCCGACGACGTGGTCTGCGGCCATGGCGCTACCGTCACCGAGATCGACCACAACCATCTGTTCTATCTGATGGCGCGCGGCATCGACGAGAAGAGCGCGCGGGGCCTTCTGGTGAAGGCTTTCGTCGCCGAAGTGATCGAGGAACTGGACGACGAGGCGCTGGTCGAAGCGCTCGAAGAGCGGCTCGACGGCTGGTTTTCGACGCACGGATAAGCGCCTTCCTTCTCCCCGTTCACGGGGAGAAGGTGGCCCGAAGGGCCGGATGAGGGGTGCGTGACAGAGTGAGGCGCTGCCTCGGAAGAGCTTGTGATGGACCAGAAGATCGAAACCACTCCCTATGACGTCGAGGCGATACGCCGCGACTTCCCGATCCTGTCGCGCCAGGTCTACGGCAAGCCGCTGGTCTATCTCGACAATGGCGCCTCGGCGCAGAAGCCGCAGGTGGTGCTCGACACCATCCAGCACGCCTATAGCCAAGAATACGCCAACGTCCATCGCGGCCTGCATTTCCTGTCGAATGCGGCGACCGACGCCTATGAGAACGCCCGCAAGTCGGTGCAGCGGTTTTTGAACGCGCCGAGCGCGGACAACATCGTCTTCACCTCCAACACCACCTCAGCGATCAACACGGTCGCCTATGGCTGGGGCATGCCGAGGATCGGCGAGGGCGACGAGATCGTGCTTTCGATCATGGAGCACCATTCCAACATCGTGCCGTGGCATTTCATCCGCGAGCGGCAGGGCGCCAAGCTGGTCTGGGTGCCGGTCGACGATCTCGGCGCCTTCCGTATCGAGGAATTCGAGAAGCGGCTGACCGACCGTACCAAGCTCGTCGCCATCACCCAGATGTCCAATGCGCTGGGCACGGTGACGCCGATCAAGGAGATCGTGCGCATCGCGCATGCGCGTGGAATTCCTGTCTTGGTGGACGGCAGCCAGAGCGCCGTCCACATGCCCATCGACGTGCAGGACCTCGACTGCGATTTCTTCGTCTTCACCGGACACAAGGTCTACGGCCCCTCGGGCATCGGCGTGCTCTACGGCAAGAAGGACAGGCTGGAAGACATGCGGCCCTTCATGGGCGGCGGCGAGATGATCGAGGAGGTGACGGAGGACGTCGTCACCTATAACGAGCCGCCGCACCGCTTCGAGGCCGGCACGCCGCCGATCGTGCAGGCGATCGGCCTCGGCGCGGCGCTCGACTATATGGAAAAGGTCGGCCGCGAGCGCATCGCGGCGCACGAGGCGGATCTCAAGACCTACGCGCATGAGCGGCTCAGGGCCATCAATTCGCTGCGCATCTTCGGCGACGCGCCGGGCAAGGGCGCCATCATCTCGTTTGAACTGCAAGGTATACACGCGCATGACGTGTCGATGGTGATCGACCGGCAAGGTGTCGCCGTCCGCGCCGGCACCCATTGCGCCCAGCCGCTGTTGAAACGTTTCGGCGTCACCTCCACATGCAGGGCATCGTTCGGCATGTATAATACCAGGGCCGAAGTCGACGCTTTGGCCGAGGCGCTGGAAAAGGCGCGAAAGTTCTTCGGGTGATGATCATGGACGATGTGAGCGCGACCGCAGAGACTGTTCCGGAAACGGCCGGCAACGGCATCGTCTCGGCCTCGGCTATTCCCGCCGATGAGCTGGCGCGGCTGACCGACGACATCGTGTCGGCGCTGAAGACGGTCTACGACCCGGAAATCCCGGCCGACATCTACGAGCTCGGCCTCGTCTACAAGATCGACATCGAGGACGACCGCTCGGTCAAGATCGACATGACGCTGACCGCGCCGGGCTGCCCGGTTGCGGGCGAGATGCCCGGCTGGGTCGAGAATGCTGTGGGCGCCGTCGAGGGCGTGTCCGGCGTCGAGGTCAACATGGTGTTCGACCCGCCATGGACGCCCGACCGCATGTCGGAAGAGGCGCAGGTCGCGGTCGGGTGGTACTAAGCAAGCACAGGCTGGCGCACTTGCACCGGTGGTAAAACTTCACCATTTTAGGTGAGAATCATTCGGCAGGCCTTGAACCTGCATGGAATGGAGAAGGAAAATATGGGACGCTTCGCCGTCATCACGATGACCGAAAAAGCCGCCGACCGCGTGCGCGAGATCGTGGCCGCGCGCGACAACGCGCATGGCATCCGCCTCGGCATCAAGAAGGGCGGTTGCGCCGGCATGGAGTACACCATCGATCTGGTGACCGAGCCGAACCCCAAGGACGACCATATCGAGCGGGACGGCGCGCATGTCTATGTCGCGCCGGAAGCCGCGCTCTTCCTGTTCGGCACCGAGATGGATTTCGAGCAGACGACGCTGCGCACCGGCTTCACCTTCAAGAACCCGAACCAGAGCTCGGCCTGCGGCTGCGGCGAATCCGTCGAGTTGAAGCCGGCCGATCTCAAGGCGCTTGCCGAGGCGCGCGCCTCGGCCTGACCAGGCGCGTCTGCGCTTTCCGATCAGTCCGGCAGCGCGGCGATGACGACAAGCTCCACAACAATATCGGGCTGCGCCAGGGCGGCGACGCCGATCACTTCCGATGGCGGCGGATTGTTGTAGCTGCAGTGCTTGGGGCAATGTTCGGCGAAGAATTCGTCCAGCACGTCCAGACGAAAGTTGGGTGAGCTCAGAACGCCGCCGGACGGGAAAGGCCCCTTGACGTAGAACGTCACCTTGACCAGGTGGTCGAGCGAGCTGCCAAGCTCCTCCAGGTCCGACTTGATGTTGGCAAGGATCTCGCGCCATTGCGTTGCCGCGTCGCCGACGGCGCCGCCCTGGTGTTTCGACGGATCGTAATCGTCGACGGTGGCGGTGTTGCCGGACAGAAAGACATATCCCTTCGCGTCCGAGACGACCGTGCCTTTGCCCCAAGGCATCAAACGATCGCCTTTGAATTTCTTGTGCGTCGTGAGGTTCATTTCGGCCTCCTGTCGCCGGATGGTTGTCTTGACCGCAATTCCGGGCGGAAACCGATGGGCAGTTTTGCTGGAATTGCTCTAATCAACCCACATGCCTGTCCGCTTGTGCCAGTCGGCGATCGATTCCTCCGGATAGATCTCGAAGACCTTGTCCTTCTTGCCGACCACCGGTTCGACCCAGTTCGCCTTGTATTTCAGCATCAGATGCACCTTTTCCGGTGGCTTCGGCAGGTCGGTGTCGATCGCCGAGGCGAAGGGATGGACAAGCTCCGGCCAGGTTGGATCGTAAAGCCAGAGCGCCGAGCCGCATTTGCGGCAGAAATTGCGCTCGCCGGTCGAGATCTCGCAATGCGGATGCTCGTCATCCTCGATTTCGGCGCGATAGACGCCCAGGCTTCGCTTGCCCCTGATGTTCATCGTCCCGTAATCGGCGCCAAGATTGATGGCGAAACCGCCGCCGCCCTGCTGCTTGCGGCAGATCGAGCAGTAGCAGAGCATGAACGGCACCGGCGTGTGGCTTTCCACCTCGAAGCGGACGGCGCCGCATCGGCAGGAGCCTTTGAGCAGGACGGGCATGGCGGGAACTCCGTTTCCAGTTTTCAACTTGTCAGCATGCTCTTGGTTGCGACGATGACAAGGCCGATGGCCGATGAGATGATCACCGCATGGATAATACGCGCCTTGAGGAATTGTTCGAAAGCCTGGGTCCGATCAGCATCCGCAAGCTGTTCGGCGGCAAGGGCATCTATTGCGACGGTGTCATCGTCGCGGTCGTCGTGGGCGGCGAGTTGATGCTGAAGGCGGACGAGCAAAGTGCGCCGGACTTTGAGGCAGCGGGCTGCAGGCAGTGGACCTATACAGGCTCGCGCCACGGCAAGGCGGTGGCGATGCCCTATTGGAGCGTGCCGGATAATGCCTTCGACGATCCCGACGAAATGGCGGTGTGGGCGCGGCGCGCATATGAGGCGGGAAGGCGGGCGGGGAAGTGAAACTTGGAGATGCTGGAGGGAGAGCACCCCCCTCTGGCCTGCCGGCCATCTCCCCCGCAAGGGGGGAGATTAGCTGTCGCGCCGGCTTTCGCTAGAGCAATTCCAGGAAAAGTGTGAGCGGTTTTCCGCCGGGAATTGCGTAAAAACAAGGAGATAGAGCATTTCACAGTTTCCGTGAAACGGTGAAATGCTCTAATCGTCAACATTGCAAGAAGACCGCCTTCGATGAAGCTGCCAATCTCCCCCCTTGCGGGGGAGATGTCCGGCAGGACAGAGGGGGGTGTGACGGAACGCGGCCATTGCGGTTGGCCGGAGCTGCCGTAACCGGGTGCCCTACAGCGCCTTGGCAATCTCCGCCGCGAGTCGTGCGTTATTCTCGACCAGCGCGATATTGGTCTTGAGGCTGCGGCCGCCGGTCAACTTAAGGATCTTCGACAACAGGAACGGTGTCACCGCCTTGCCGCTCACGTTCTGCGCTTCGGCGGCTTTCTGCGCGGCTTCGATATAGCCGGCCATTTCGTCGGCCGGGATCTCGTCATTCTGCGGCACTGGGTTGGCGACCAGGATGCCGCCGCCGAAGCCCAGCGCCTGCCGCGTGCGGTAGAAATGCGCGATATCCTGAGGCGCCTGCAGCGTCAGCGGCGCGCGGAAGGGCGACTGCCTCGACCAGAAGGCCGGCATTGTCTCGCAGCCGTGGCCGATGACCGGCACGCCGCGTGTCTCCAGCACTTCCAGCGTCTTTTCGATGTCGAGGATCGCCTTGGCGCCGGCCGAAACGACGATGACCGGCGTGCGCGCCAGCTCGTCGAGGTCGGCCGATATGTCGAAGCTTTTCTCCGCGCCCTTGTGGACGCCGCCGATGCCGCCGGTGGCGAAGACTTTTATGCCGGCCATATGCGCGGCGATCATCGTTGCCGCAACCGTGGTGCCGCCCGTGCGCTTTTGAGCGACCGCGAAGCCGAGATCGGCGCGCGACAGCTTCATGGCGTCACCCGTCATGGCAAGCGATTCGCGTTCGCCATCGGACAGGCCGATCTTGATGCGGCCGTCGACAACGGCGATGGTCGCCGGCACTGCGCCGCCCTCGATGATGATCTGCTCGACCTTGGCGGCCATCGCGCCATTATCGGGGTAGGGCATGCCATGGGTGATGATGGTCGATTCCAGCGCCACCACCGGCCGGCCGGCGGCGAGCGCCTCCGCCACGGGCGGATGGGTGTCGATGAAGGGGCGGGCGGTTTCGGGCGTCATGGCTGTCTCCGGCAAGGAGGAAGTGGAGGCTGGGTCGCCCTATGCCACCTCCCGTGCCTCCGGCACAAGGGCTAGCGCCTGCGTGAAATTGGCGGTCGTAAGGCATGGCACGGCTTCGGGGCTCTCGATCGCAAGCATCGCCGCCGCAACACCCTCGCGCAGCGCGGCGCGCAGCGGCAGGCCGCGCAGCAGGGCGGCGACTGTCGCGCCGGTTAGGGCATCGCCCGCGCCGGTCACGTCGGCGACCCGGCGCGGGACCGGCGGATCGATTTCGAAGACGCCGGCGTCGTCGAAGCCCAGCACGGCAGCGCTGCCGGCCGTGATCACGCCGGCGCTCAGGCCAACCCGCCTGAGCGCATGGACAAGGGCTCTTCCGGACAATTCGGCGCCGACCAGCGCGGCGGCTTCGCGGCGGTTCATGAAGAGCAACGACAAATTTCCGAGCAGCGGCGCCAGCCGAACGACCTTGGCCGGCGAGACGGCAATGGCGAAGACCGGCCGGTCGCCGGCGAGCGCCACCAGGCGCTCCAGCGCCGCCGTCGGCAAATTGGCGTCGCACAGGATGGCGTCGGCGTTGGCGACCGCCTCGCGCACCTTGGAACGCCTTATCTGCTTGGGGAAGGCAAGATCGTAGAGCGCCATGTCGGCCAGCCCGACGATCAGTTCGCCCTCGGCGTCGATCAGCGCCGTGTAGCTGGGCGTCGTGCGGTCGAGGAATACGACCGAGAGGTCCGTTATCCCGGCGTTGTCGATCGCCGCGGCGACCGTGTCCGCCGCCGCGTCGCCGCCGCGCACCGAGATCAGCGAGGCCGACACGCCGCGTTTCACCACACTGCGCAGCGCGTTGAAAACGACGCCGCCGACATCCTCGCGCATCATGCCGGGGTTTGAGGCTGCCGGGACATAAAGGCCCGAGACCTGGCCGCGCCGGTCGATATGGGCGCCGCCCAAAGCCAGGATAGTTGGGGCCAGGATGGTTGGGGATGTCGGCATTTCGGGTCGATGACTTTCGTTGATCGTGCGGCTGCGCACACTAGGTTTCCTCGGGTCACCCTGCAATCGGGTCCCGATTCGGGATGGCCGGATCTCGAAATCTCTTCTGGACCAGCGGTCGTGCTCCGCACTAGCCCGGATGTATCCCCTTGAAACATGTAGCATGAACTGCTATATGTTGTCACATGAGCACGACCCCTAAGCCCGAAACCCTCAAATCGTTCCTCGAACGGTTCCCGACCGATGATTCGTGCCTCGATCACCTCATGGCGACGCGGTACGGGAAACGGCACGTTTGCGCCAAGTGCGGCAAGGAAGCCAACTTTCACCGCGTGAAGGCCCGCCGTTGCTACGAATGCGATTTCTGCGGCTATCAGGTCTACCCGACCGCTGGCACGCCGTTTGAAGCCACACGCACATCCTTGCGCGATTGGTTCACGGTCATGTTCCTGTTCTGCACGTCACGCAACGGCGTGTCGGCCAAGGAAGTCCAGCGCACTATCGGCGTGACCTACAAGACCGCTTGGCGCATGTGCAACCTCATCCGCCAGTACATGGGCTACGTTGATGGCGACACGCCGCTTGGTGGCAAGGACGGCGGCATCGTTGAAGCCGACAAGATGTTTTACGGCGGCAAGGATAAGATGGGCGAGGACGACAAGACGGTCGTTTTCGGCGCCATCGAACGCGGTGGCGAAGTCATCACCCGCGTCCTGCCCGGCCGTGGCCGCAAGCATGTGATGCCGGCGATCTTCGCTTGGGTAAAGCCCGGTTCGCGCGTCGCCACCGATGAGGCTGGCGCGTTTCGGGAACTGTCAGAGCTTGGCTATCTGCACGGCACCGTAAACCATCGTTCCGGCGAGTACGTGAACGGCGCGGTCCACACGAACAATATCGAGGCGTTCTGGTCGCACGTTAAGCGCTCTATGCGCGGGACTTACGTGGCCGTTTCTGAGAAGTGGTTGCAGACCTACCTTTGGGAGTTCGAGTTCCGGCAGAACCTGCGGAAGCATCCCCACCTGATGCTTGACCTCTTGCTGCAAGCGTTCCCGCGCCCGGCACCGTGAGCGGCGGCTTGGTCGCCATCGCGTGTAGCAGTCTCTCGAAGCGATCTGTCGTCTCGTCCATCTTGCGTCTCATGTTGCCGTAACGCGCATTGTACGTGATAGTTGCCCCAAGGGGAAATTGGGGGGGGCGACTAGATGCTTAAGTCTTTTCGCGACTGGTACAACAGCGCGGCCATCTGGATTACGGTGGCGGTTGGCATAGCCATTATAATCCCGTCGTCAGTCTGGCTAGGGTATCGACTGAATTACGATGGCGTGTACGAAGAGTATGCCACAAACCAAGCATATACCGAGGCCAAAACCGAATTCGAGCGCCGCTGTTCGGTCCTTACCGCCCCGCAAGAAATCATCGCATGCTTTAACAATGCCATAGAGACCGCACGCGAGCCCCAGCGCGCCGAAGAAGATTTGCAAGCCCAGCGGCAAGTGGCTACCTGGACCCTTGCTCTTCTCATCGTCAGTTCTGCTCTGGGACTGTTGTCGCTTATTGCCGCTGTCTTCGGCGTGATCCTGGTTCGCAATACTCTTAGTGCCGCCATTGTCTCCAATGAGCTGGCGCGCGAGGACAAGAGGCCTTGGATTAAATTCGATTGCGTGCCGAACGGGAAATTCGATGAGCATGGGCTTAGCCGATCCCAAGTTGTCCTTGAGGTTAAGGCCACAATTGAAGATATCGGCGAAAGGCCGGCCATCGACATGGTCGAGCATACAAAGATCATTCAGGCCGATTTTTCGTACGCTAGAACCTCCGCAATCAAGGCATTTCTCGACGAGATTTTTCAGCGACAAAAGCACCTTAACCATGGGAATATCGTCTACCCGAATGACCCGATCTACACGGACTACACGATCCACACTCTCGTTAAGGACGTGAGGCCAAAAGGGTGGACGAAGAATAGGCCGGTTCTGTTCGAAGGTGAGCCAGAGACCCCGGAAAAATTTCTGATTTACTGCATTACGTATCGCGGTATCGGATTCGAAACGTATTTTCACAACGCTCAAATCTATCAACTCAACCGGTTTGGCCAAAAACCTAGCGATTGGGAACTTCTCAGGCTTGGGCAAGCCCAAAGCATCAGCTGAACTCAACGACAGACCGATCGCTGTCGCCGCAAAAGCCAGCGCCAGAATCAAGACTCTCATGGCCGAACCCCCCAAGCGACGCAAATTGCGTACATGCTTGAGGGGGATACATCCGCACTAGCCCTGGTGAGACAAAAATAGAACAAATCCAGATATTGATTATTTTTCAGATATTTGTTGCCTCTTGCCAAATGAGAACAAAAAAGGTACAAAACGGCAGGGATCACGGATTGTCCGGCCTTCATTGACGACCACGGGGTGATGTATCATGGCTCAGAATACTTTGCGGCTTGTAGAGGATAAGGCAGTGGACAAATCAAAGGCTCTGGATGCGGCGCTGTCGCAAATCGAGCGCGCTTTCGGCAAGGGCTCGATCATGCGGCTCGGCGCCAACGAGCAGGCGGTCGAGATCGAAACCGTGCCGACCGGCTCGCTCGGCCTCGATATTGCGCTCGGCGTCGGCGGCCTGCCGCGCGGCCGTATCGTCGAGATCTACGGGCCGGAAAGCTCGGGCAAGACGACGCTGGCGCTGCACACGGTGGCCGAAGCGCAGAAGAAGGGCGGCATTTGCGCCTTCGTCGATGCCGAACACGCGCTCGATCCGGTCTATGCCCGCAAGCTCGGCGTCGACCTGGAAAACCTTTTGATCTCGCAGCCCGACACCGGCGAGCAGGCGCTGGAGATTTGCGATACGCTGGTGCGTTCGGGCGCCATCGACGTTCTGGTCGTCGACTCGGTCGCGGCACTGACGCCGCGCGCTGAAATCGAGGGCGAGATGGGCGACGCGCTGCCCGGTCTCCAGGCCCGCTTGATGAGCCAGGCGCTGCGCAAGCTGACCGCCTCGATCTCGCGCTCCAACACCATGGTCATCTTCATCAACCAGATCCGCATGAAGATCGGTGTGATGTTCGGCTCGCCCGAGACGACCACGGGTGGCAACGCGCTGAAATTCTACGCCTCGGTGCGCCTCGACATCCGCCGCATCGGCTCGGTCAAGGACCGCGACGAGGTCGTCGGCAACCAGACCCGCGTCAAGGTGGTCAAGAACAAGCTGGCCCCGCCCTTCAAGGTGGTGGAGTTCGACATCATGTATGGCGAGGGCGTGTCGAAGACCGGCGAGCTTGTCGATCTCGGGGTCAAGGCCGGCGTGGTCGAGAAGTCGGGCGCCTGGTTCTCCTATAATTCGCAGCGTCTCGGCCAGGGTCGCGAGAACGCAAAACTGTTCCTGCGCGACAATCCCGACACGGCGCGCGAGATCGAGATGGCGCTTCGGCAGAATGCCGGGCTGATCGCAGAGAAATTCCTTGAGAATGGCGGCTCCGAAGGCGGGGACGACGGTTTCGAGGACGAAGCCGGCGCCATGTAGGGCCGGCCCAGGAAGGTCGCGCAGCGATTTCCTCTCACGGATTGAGCGAAAACAATTTGCCGGCTTAGCCGGAGTTCGGCCACAATCCTGGTTTATTGCTTTGTGCTTATGTAATCGAGTTCTTGAGTACTGCGTACCCGAACCGCCGGCCCTCGCGCCGGCGGTTTTGCGTTTCGCGGCTGCGTCGAGCGGCCGGCGGATCGTTCAATCGGCTTAAAGCGCGTCGCGATCTTTCAGATTCGCTCCATGCGCTTTAGGTTTTTGATTTTACGCATGTCTTTATCCCGAAACCGGTTCCCACTTTCGGGAGACATGCTTTAACTCCGTGTTTCTGGACAGGCTCAAGAGCTATCGCTAAAAGGCCCATCTATCTTCTGAATACCGAAGCCCATTTGCCGCCGGCCGGGCCGGCGGTTCTTGCGAAAAAAGGCAATATGCAATGAGTGGCGTGAACGACATCCGGTCGACATTCCTCGACTACTTCCGCAAGGAGGGCCACGAGATCGTCGCCTCCAGCCCGCTGGTGCCGCGCAACGATCCGACGCTGATGTTCACCAACGCCGGCATGGTGCAGTTCAAGAACGTCTTCACCGGCCTGGAGAAGCGCTCCTATTCGCGCGCCGCGACCGCGCAGAAGAGCGTGCGCGCCGGCGGCAAGCACAACGACCTCGACAATGTCGGCTACACCGCGCGCCATCTCACCTTCTTCGAGATGCTCGGCAATTTCTCGTTCGGCGACTATTTCAAGGAGCGCGCGATCGAGCTTGCGTGGAACCTGATCACCAAGGGCTTCGGCCTGAAGAAGGACAAGCTGCTCGTTACCGTTTATCACACCGACGACGAGGCGGCGGGCTATTGGAAGAAGATCGCCGGCTTTTCCGACGATCGCATCATCCGGATTCCCACCTCGGACAATTTCTGGGCGATGGGCGACACCGGCCCGTGCGGCCCGTGCTCGGAAATCTTCATCGACCGTGGCGAGCATATCTGGGGCGGACCGCCCGGCAGTCCGGAAGAGGACGGCGACCGGTTCCTGGAATTCTGGAACCTCGTGTTCATGCAGTATGAGCAGGTGACGAAGGACGAGCGCATCGACCTGCCGCGTCCCTCGATCGACACGGGCATGGGCCTGGAGCGCATGGCCTCCATCCTGCAGGGCGTCGAAAGTGTCTTCGAGACCGACCTGTTCAAGCATCTGATCGATGCCGCGTCCTCGGCGCTCGGCCAAGGGCCAGATACGGAGAACGTGGCGTCGTATCGCGTCATCGCGGATCACCTGCGCTCGTCTTCCTTCCTGGTGGCCGACGGCGTGCTGCCGTCCAATGAAGGGCGCGGCTATGTGCTGCGCCGCATCATGCGCCGCGCCATGCGCCATGCGCAGCTGCTCGGCGCCAAGGAGCCCTTGATGTGGCAGCTGGTGCCGGCGCTGGTGCGCGAGATGGGCCAGGCCTATCCCGAGCTGGTGCGCGGCGAGGCGCTGATCACGGAGACGCTGAAGCTCGAGGAAACGCGCTTCCGCAAGACGCTGGTGCGCGGCCTCGGCCTGCTTTCGGACGCGACCGAGACGCTCAAAGCCGGCGACATGCTCGATGGCGAGACGGCCTTCAAGCTCTACGACACCTACGGCTTCCCGCTCGACCTGACGCAGGACGCGCTGCGCCAGCGCAACATCTCGGTCGATATCGCCGGCTTCACCGACGCGATGGAGCGGCAGAAGGCGGAGGCGCGCGCGCATTGGGCGGGCTCGGGCGAAGCCGCGACCGAAACCGTGTGGTTCTCGGTGCGCGAAAAGACCGGCGCGACCGAATTCCTCGGCTATGAAACCGAGCAGGCGGAAGGCATCGTCCAGGCGCTGGTCAAGGACGGCAAGACGATCGACAGCGCCTCTCGGGGCGATGTGGTCGCCGTGGTCGTCAACCAGACGCCGTTCTACGGCGAATCCGGTGGCCAGATGGGCGACACCGGCGTGATCTCGGGCGAGGGTTTTTCGATCGACGTTTCCGACACGCAGAAGAAGGCCGACGGCCTGTTCGTGCATCTCGGCAAGGTGGCCAAAGGCACGGTCAAGACCGGTGCTGCGGTCGAGCTCAAGGTCGATCATGCGCGTCGCTCGAAGCTGCGCGCCAACCATTCCGCGACGCATCTCATCCACGAGGCGCTGCGCGAGGTGCTGGGCACCCATGTCGCGCAGAAGGGCTCGCTGGTCGCGCCCGACCGCTTGCGCTTCGACATTTCGCACAACAAGCCGATCTCGGCCGATGAACTCGAAGAGGTCGAGCGCATGGCCAACGAGATCGTCGTCCAGAACAGCCCGGTGACGACGCGGCTGATGTCGGTCGACGATGCGATCGCCGAGGGCGCGATGGCGCTGTTCGGCGAGAAATACGGCGACGAGGTGCGCGTCGTGTCGATGGGCACGGGCCTGCATGGCGCCAAGGCCAACCGCCCATATTCCGTCGAGCTCTGCGGCGGCACGCATGTCAGGTCGACCGGCGATATAGGCCTGGTGCGCATCCTCTCGGACAGCGCGGTGGCGGCCGGCGTGCGCCGCATCGAGGCGCTGACCGGCGAGGCGGCGCGCAAGCATCTCGACGAGCAGGACAGGCGGCTGAAGGCTGCGGCGGCGACGTTGAAGATCTCGCCAGCTGACGTGCCGTCGCGCGTCGAGGCGCTGCTCGAGGAGCGCAAGAAGCTCGAAAAGGAGCTTACCGAGGCGCGCAAGAAGCTGGCGCTGGGCGGCGGTTCGGCCGTTGCCGATGCCCCGGCTACGAATGAGACGGTCGCAGGCGTCGGTTTCCTCGGCAAGGCGGTCAGCGGCGTGGCGCCGAAGGATCTGAAGCCGCTGGCCGATGCCGGCAAGAAGACGCTCGGCTCCGGCGTGGTGGTCTTCGTCGGCGCGGGCGAGGACAACAAGGCGAGCGTGGTCGTCGGCGTCACCGACGACCTGACCGGCCGCTTCAGCGCTGTGGATCTGGTCCGCGTCGCGTCCGCCGCGCTTGGCGGCCAGGGCGGCGGTGGCCGGCCCGACATGGCGCAGGCCGGCGGCCCAGACGCCTCCAAGGCGAACGACGCAATCGCGGCGGTGAAGGCGGCGCTGGAAGCGGCGTAAGCCGGCCGGCTTGGCATTAGGCCGGTTACTCACTCTGCGAGGTTGGCGCTGCCCCTCATCTGCCTGCCGGCATCTTCTCCCCGTTGAACGGGGAGAAGGGGCTGTCATTTCGGCTTTCGCAAATCGCCGGCATTGCAACTGCTTTTTCTCCCCGTTTACGGGAAGAAATGCCCGGCAGGGCAATGAAGGGCAGCGCCGACGCTGAGGGAGGTTACTCGGCCGACGCGACCTTTTCAGTCCGCGCAAAGCTCGCACGATCAGCGACGCGCGCGAACCAATCTCTGATTTCCGCAAATCGCGCCAAAAGATCGCGCCCTTCCGCGACCTTGAGGAAATAAGCGATGATCGGCGCCGCGTGCAGGTCCGCCAACGTCAGTTGGTCGCCAAGCAGCCAGGGCCCTCTGGCCTTCAGCGATGTCAAAACCCTGAGCACGGTCTCGGCCTGGCGGAGCCCACTGGCGATCAGCGCCTCATCCGGCTGCGTCTTTTCGAGCCGCTCGACCGCCACGTCCCAGACCATGGCGCGGTAGCCATAGGCGTCGAGCATGCCGATGATCTGGTTCATCCGCGCCCGGAGGTACGGATCAGTAGGCTGCAAGGCCGGACCGGGAAAGCCTTCGTCGACATAACGCGCGATGGCGCCGGTCTCGAACAGACGGAAACCGTCATGCTCGAAGGCCGGGATGCGGCCAAACGGGTGATGCTCGAGATACCAGGCGGGAACACCCTCGGCGGCGAAGATGTCGAGCGGGACCAACTCGTAGCCGATGCCTTTCTCCTCCAACGCCATCCGCGCGATGCGTACATAAACGCTGTAGTCGGCGCCGTAGAGAACAGGCTTTGCCATTTGTCATTCCCCTGCGTCTTGGCGATCCCGAATCCAGACGCGCAGCGCGCCTGTGGCTTGAAAACCGCAGGCCAATGCGTCATCCAGCCCGCCGTCGCGATCGTAGCCGACCAGCGCGCGACCTCCGGAAAAAGCGTTGGCCGCGGCCCGCGCGGCATCTCGATAGGCCGGGCCGCCATCCGCCGCAAAGACATTCGACAAACCGATCAGCAGCCCGGATCTGTTGGCTATGCAGCCAGCCGCGAAGCCGTAGAGCGTCCGTCGGCCAAGGATGGCAATGGCGGGATCGGCGAGGATCGCTGCCGGAAAGACGCGGCCGTTGGAAAAACCTGCGCTACCGGCCCAGGCAAATTCCCATAACTCCAAGCGGGTAGCGTCCTCAACACGTTCCCAACCGCAAGGCGTCGTCATCGGATGAGTTAGATCCATCCAGATCCAACTTGCTTCGAAGAGTTGACGGAACTCCAGCGGTTGGAGATCCAGACGGCAAAATCCGTCCTTGACCGAAAAATCGGTAGCAAGAACGGATGTCAGTCTGGCTATCTCGGCAAGTTGGGCCGCTACGGCATCGGCATCCAGAGTTGTGGCATTGGGGTAATAGGGAGGTGCCTGCTCGTGGCTAGACCAGATGGAGCCGCTCCTCCGGTCGACTAGCCCGTGTGCCTTGAAAATTGCCTGACAGAGGTCGGCATTGTTGCCGGCGCAAAGGCGAGCCCTTTCGCCAGCATTTCGCACCTCTTCTTACCCCATCGCCTTCTGCAGATTCTCGTCGATCTTGTCGAGGAAGCCGGTGGTCGAGAGCCAGGGCTGATCGGGGCCGATCAGCAGCGACAGGTCCTTGGTCATGAAGCCTGACTCGACGGTCTGGATGCACACTTTCTCCAGCGTCTCGGCGAAGCGCTTCAGCTCGGCATTGTCGTCGAGCTTGGCGCGGTGGGCGAGGCCGCGCGTCCAGGCGAAGATCGAGGCGATCGAATTGGTCGAGGTTTCCTCGCCCTTCTGGTGCTGGCGATAATGGCGGGTGACGGTGCCGTGCGCGGCTTCGGCTTCCACCGTCTTGCCGTCCGGCGTCATCAGCACCGAGGTCATCAGGCCGAGCGAGCCGAAGCCTTGCGCCACGGTATCCGACTGCACGTCGCCGTCATAGTTCTTGCAGGCCCACACATAACCGCCCGACCATTTCAGGCTCGATGCGACCATGTCGTCGATCAGGCGGTGCTCGTACCAGAGTTTCCGCGCCTTGAATTCGGTCTCGAATTCCTTCTCGTAGACCTCCTGGAAGATGTCCTTGAAGCGGCCATCATAGGCCTTGAGGATGGTGTTCTTGGTCGACAGATAGACCGGGAAGTTGCGCAGCAGGCCGTAGTTCAGCGAGGCGCGGGCGAACTCGCGGATCGACTCGTCGAGATTGTACATGGCCATGGCGACGCCGGAGCCTGGGGCGTCATAGACGTCATGCTCGATCACCTGGCCGTCCTCGCCGACGAATTTGATCGTCAGCTTGCCCTTGCCGGGGAAGCGGAAGTCGGTGGCGCGGTACTGGTCGCCGAAGGCGTGACGGCCGACGACGATCGGCTTGGTCCAGCCCGGCACCAGGCGCGGCACGTTCTTCATGATGATCGGCTCGCGGAAGATGGTGCCGCCGAGGATGTTGCGGATGGTGCCGTTGGGCGACTTCCACATCTTCTTGAGCTTGAATTCCTCGACGCGCGCCTCGTCGGGGGTGATCGTCGCGCATTTCACGCCGACGCCCCATTTCTTGATGGCGTTGGCCGAGTCGATCGTCACCTGGTCGTTGGTGGCGTCGCGGTGCTCGATGCCGAGGTCGTAATATTCAAGCTTCAGGTCGAGATAGGGGTGGATCAGCTTGTCCTTGATGAACTGCCAGATGATGCGGGTCATCTCGTCGCCGTCGAGTTCGACGACCGGGTTCGCCACCTTGATCTTCGCCATGGAAAGAATGCCTCGTTGCTGGGGATCTGGACGGCCTTGCCCGCATGGTTTCGGCCGGGGATGCGGAGCGTATATCAAAGGCTTTTTCAGCGCGCAAACCGCGATCCGCGCCGGGCGGATGGGTGCCGGCGTTGTGAATGCTTCATTTTCCGGTGCGGATGTGGCAGGGGACGCCGAAACGCCGCAAACCCCGGTTACCCATAGCCATGCCACCCACCGAAGATAGAGCCAACACCACCTCCGCCGGACCGGCGATCATCCTGGTCGAGCCGCAGCTCGGCGAGAATATCGGCATGGTCGCGCGGGCGATGGCGAATTTCGGCCTGTCCGAGCTTCGGCTGGTCAACCCGCGCGACGGCTGGCCGAGCGAGAAGGCGCGCGCGGCAGCCAGCCGCGCCGACCATGTCATCGACGCCACCAGGGTCTTCGACGATCTGGCCTCGGCGATTGCCGATCTCAATTTCGTCTTCGCCACGACGGCGCGCGAGCGCGATGGCTTCAAGCCGGTGCGCGGGCCGGTGGAAGCGGGCAGGGCGCTGAGGGCTCGCGTCGAAGCGGGCCAGCGCACCGGCATCCTTTTCGGGCGCGAGCGCTTCGGCCTCTACAATGACGAGGTCGGGCTCGCCGACGAGATCGTCACCTTCCCGGTCGATCCCGGCTTCTCCTCGCTCAACATCGCCCAGGCGGTGCTTTTGATGTCCTATGAATGGATGAAGTCCGGCCTCGCCGACGAGACTGAGACCAATTTCTCCGGACCGGAGCTGGTGCCGGCGACCAAGGAGCAACTGCACAGCCTGTTCGCCTATCTGGAGAACGCGCTGGAAGCGCGCGGCTACTTCCGCCCGGAAGAGAAGAAACCGAAGATGGTCGACAATCTGCGCGCCGTGTTGACGCGCGCGGGCTTCGCCGAACCTGAGCTCAAGGTCCTGCGCGGCATCATCTCCTCGCTCGACCGGTTCTCGCCGGCCATGCCGCGCGGCGACGGCTCGCCCGGGGACGATCCAAGGCGATTGCCGGCCGGTGTCGCACGAAGTCGCGCCAAAGACCAGGAAAGTTAAGATCGATAAGCTGTGAGCATTTGAAGTAACCGATTCTTATTCGGTTATGCCTCACCTTGCTGCAATAGTGGGGGTGGCACATGTTTACGTCCAATATTGGTCGGCTGCGCTTTTTCCTTTACTCTCTCGGTCTCGCTATCGCCGAAACCGTGGTAATCGTTGCGTGCATCGTCAGCACGATCGGCTTCGAAGGGCTGATCAATTCAGGGCCTGGTCCGTCGCGGCAGGGCATGGCGGGCGCCGTCCTCATCGCCTCGTTCATCTTTGTCGCGTTGCGCGGCAACATCGCCTCGCGCCGCGTCCGCGACGCCAACGGGCGCCGCTGGATCCTGTGGGCCTACATCGCCCTTTCCGCCGTCTACGCCCTTTTGCAGGCGGGCGTGCTGCTGGTCGTCAAATTCGACGATCCCGAGAGCATCCCGGGCGGGCTGAACCTGCTCGGGCTTTCGATATTCGGCCTCTGGTGCACGATCCTCTGGGCGAAACCCGTCGCGGGCAGCAACATCGACGAATTGACCGATGTTTTCGACTTCGACGGTCCACTTCCGGCATCGTCGCGCACCGCACGCACGGCCGCGCCGGCCGCTCCACGTGCCGCGCCTGCCACTTCAGCCGCACGCGTTCCGTCCGCGCCGCAGCCTTTCGGCAGGCCGCGTCCCGCCGGCTTCGGCAAGCGCGGGATATGAGTGAGCCTAGGAGACAGCTGCGCAAAAGCTGCTCGCATTCGCCTCTTCAAGACCAAGATCATTCGCGATAGAAGCGCCTGCGGTCCAATCCTGGACCCGCCGCCTTTGAAAACCGGATGACAATGAGCGATCGATCAAGCCAGCGCCCGATCCTGATGTTCGATTCCGGCGTCGGCGGGCTGACGGTGCTGCGCGAGGCGCGCGTGCTGATGCCCGACCGCCGCTTCGTCTATGTCGCCGACGACGCGGCCTTTCCTTACGGCGCCTGGGAAGAGCCGGCGCTCAAGGATCATATCCTCACGCTGTTTGGCAAATTGCTCGACCGGCTGCAGCCGGCGATTTCGGTCATCGCCTGCAACACGGCCTCGACGCTGGTGATCGACGCGCTGCGCGAGACATTCCCCGGCCACCCTTTTGTCGGTACCGTGCCGGCGATCAAGCCCGCCGCCGAACGCACCCGCTCGGGCCTCGTCTCGGTCCTGGCGACGCCGGGCACCGTAAAGCGCCAGTACACGCGCGACCTGATCAGCAAATGGGCGCAGAAATGCCATGTGCGCCTGGTCGGCAGCGATAGGCTCGCGGGGCTGGCCGAGATCTACATGCGCCAGGGTTTCGTCGACGAGGAAGCCGTGCGTGCCGAAATCGCCCCCTGTTTCATGGAGCGCGACGGCAACCGCACCGATATCGTCGTGCTCGCCTGCACGCACTATCCGTTTCTCGTCAACCGCATGCGCAAAACGGCGCCCTGGCCGGTCGACTGGATCGATCCGGCCGAGGCGATCGCGCGACGAGCCATGTCGCTGCTCGAGCCGGTCGGGGAGGCGTCGGGCGAAAGCGAGCCCGATCTTGCCGTCTTCACATCCGGCAAGGTGGATTTCGCCACCAGACGGCTGATCCAGGGATTTGGACTGACCGCGCACTAAGGCGTGCTGATATTCAGGGGATGCGGGCCTGCAAAGCTGGTTTCCTGCGCCTCCGGCCTTCGGCAGGCGAAGCGTTGACGTGGCAATCAGGGCTACCGCCGGTGTCGGCCGGTACTCACAGCGGCGACCTTCCGCAGCGGCCTCCGCGCCGGAGCGCGCCTTGCCCCACTCATTTGAGCCTGTCGATCAATCGCGTCATCAGGTCCATGCGCTCATGGAGGATCGCGACGATCAACGCGGGCGCATTCTCGCGTGGCAGACAAAACACATAGTGATGTTCACAATGCACCATGCGCAGCGCTGGATAGAGCGCGCTCATATCCTTGAAGACCCCTTGGCTGGCAGCCACGCGAGCAATGCCTTGTTCGAGCTTGGCGATGTAGCGGCGCACTTGTGCATCGCCCCACTCCTTGCGGGTGTACCGAATGATGTCTCGCATGTCGGCTTCCGCCGCATCTGTAAGAAGATAAATGCGTTGGTTCACTCGCGGCCGCCTTCGGCCAGTTCTTCATCGAGGATTTCGCCAATGCTCTTGGCGGTTAGATTTCCCGCCAGCCCCGCGTTGATGCGGGCTCCCAACAGGGCTTTCAGTTCCTGCCATGCCTGATCAGCATCCGTGTCGCCAGGGAACAGCCGTTCGAGTGCGTATTGCTTGATCGTCTTGCCCTGCAAGGCGGCCAATGCCTTGAGGCTTTGATGTTGCTGGTCGGTCATATCGATGGTCAAACGACTCATACGATCAATTCCCTACATTTCCATAAACCCACATTAACACATATGTGGGGAATGGCCATTCGTCCATAGCGGAATGTTGTGGCAGACCGGAAAAGTCCCGGAACTTAGATCCTCAAAAATGAGCGTTTCCGACCTTCCCCGACCTGAAACCCGACGCGTCCTGGACGACGAGGATACCAGCCTCACAGGCTATCTGCCGCTCAAGCCGGCGTGACGGATTCGAAGACGACGCTGCGCTGATCCGGGTCGGCCGAGATCAACCTTAGGGTCAGGCCGTCGCCTTGCCTCAGCCCGGAGGCCTTCACGCTGGCGACGACAGGCATGTCGGCAAGCTGCACGCGCACGCCGTGATCGACGAAGTCGGTGACGACGGCCTTGAATGTCTCGCCCTCATGTCCCTTGAGCATCACCGCCTCGGCCAGGTCGATGGCCGCATGGCTGATCTGCGACGCGCGGGCATCCGCGCGCCCCATCACCTTCGGCAGTCTGGCGAACGCGTCAGTGACGGCCTGCGGCACGGACTGGCCGTTGGCGATTGCCAGCGCGCAGCGCACGACATAGCGGTCGGCCAGCCGCCTGAGCGGCGCGGTGGCATGCGCATAGGTCGCGGCCATCGCCTCATGCCAGGGAACGACGCCTTCCTGATAGGGCTGGTAGGACGCGCCGTTGCCCGCGCGGCGGATTTCCAGCATCAGCGCCGCCTGTCTTGGATCGGTCGGATCGAGCGTGCGCTGATAATCGCGAAGGCTGGTTGAGGCCGGCCAGGACAAGCCGAGCGCCTGTGCCGTGTTGCGCAGCCTCTGCACCTTGGAAGCATCCGGCCCCGACATCACGCGGAACAACCCGGTCTTGTGCGCCAGCATGGCATCGGCGATCGCCATATTGGCGGCCAGCGAAAGCGCGGCGTTATCCTGCTCGGATTGCAGCAGCGGCCTGAACGAAAGCCGGAACGTCCCGTCAGCGAGCCGTTCCACCTCCTGCTCGGGCGGATCGACACGCGAAGCGCCGCGGCGCTCTTCGTTAGCCGCCATGCGCCGCGCCAGTTCGGCGAAGCCGGCGGGCACATCCGAGGGCTGCACGCTGTCATAGGCGAGTTTGGCGCGGCTTCGGATGACGGCGCGCTCCGCGCCGTCCAATTTCACGGCGCCGTCCCCGGCAACGCGGATCGTGAAGATGACCGCAGGACGCGGTCCATCGGGCAAAAGGCTCGCCGCGGCTTCGGCAAGCAGGGGCGGGTAGAGCCCGGCCTTGCCATCCGGCAAATACAGCGTCTCGCCTCGGTTCCAGGCTTGGAGATCGATCGCGTCGCCGTCCTCGACGAACCAAGCCACGTCGGCAATGGCATAATGCAAGAGGAGGTCGCCGCCGCTCGCCTCGATCGAGAACGCCTGGTCAAGATCGGTGGAGCTCGCCGGATCGAGCGTGACATAGGGGATCGCCGTGCGATCGGCATGCTGGCTGGGCACGCGCCTGGCCACAGCCTCGGCGGAAGCGATCACGTTCGGCGGAAATCCGTCCGGCACATGGAATTCTGTTCGGATTTTTGCGAGGCCGGCGGAGAGCGCCTGTGAGGGATCGGTCAGCGACTTCATGCCACCGTCCTACACTGGGGTTCCGGGCACGGGAAGGCCGTCCCTGAAGATCGCTAAGGCCGGCGACGGATGGCGAACGCCGGAACTGCCGCCGAAGCGCGGCGTTTCTACTCTATCTGACTGACGCAATTCCTGACGGAAAACCGTTTCACACCTGTCCTGGAATTGCTTCCAGCAAAGGAGAAACGATCATGCCCGCTACATCACAAGCCCAGCAAAAGGCCGCCGGCGCGGCACTTTCCGCCAGGCGCGGCGAGATCAAGAAAAGCGAGCTCAAGGGCGCGTCGCGCGAGATGTACGATTCCATGAGCGAGAAGCAGCTCGAAGAATTCGCCGAGACCAAACGCAAAGGCCTGCCCGGCAAGAAGTCATGAAGCGACATCGGGACGAAAAAGCCCGCGGCGCTGTCCGCGGGCTTTTTCTGGATTAGCCCAGGCGGTCAGCTAGCGGCGCCACCAGCAATGCTTCGTCTTGTAGCGCACGACGTGACGGTGCCCGTGCCGCCAGACTACTTTTTTCTTCACCACGACGCGGCACACCTGCTTGTGGCCATGCCAATGTCTGGCCATGGCCGGTTCAGGCGTCATGACCGCCATCGACCCGGCCAACACGGCGGCTCCGGTCAGGGTAAGGAAGAACTTCTTCATGGGAATTCGGACTCCTCTGCTCCAGTCCCTTCATCAATTTAGGGCGTTTCCATCCGAAGACGCCGGATCCGCCCCGATGCCGCCGGCGTGCAACTTTCCGCCACACCCAGCGCCGCATGCAACGCAGGGATGATATCGGGTTGCCGTCGGCGCCGCCAGCCACAAGCTTGACAGCGGTTAAATCTGTGTTTAACAGGCCCAGCAACACCGGGTGGCGACGCCCGGTGGTTTATTTTGACGTGTCCCGTGGGTTTTCCGTCGCTTTGCGTGGGGAACCCTGTCAGGTCTCGAAAACGGAGGCCAGAGGAGGGCGCGTTTCCTTCGCCCGGAGCCATGGGGTTCCGGGTATATTGTTTTGAAAGGGAATGCGATGAGCAAGCGCGAATCCGCGAAATACAAGATCGACCGCCGTCTCGGCGAAAACATCTGGGGCCGCCCGAAATCCCCGGTCAACAAGCGTGAATACGGCCCGGGCCAGCACGGCCAGCGCCGCAAGGGCAAGCTTTCCGACTTCGGCCTGCAGCTGCGCGCCAAGCAGAAGCTGAAGGGTCACTATGGCGACGTTTCGGAAAAGCAGTTCCGCAAGGTCTATGAAGAGGCCAACCGCCGCAAGGGCGACACCTCCGAGAATCTGATCGGCCTGCTGGAATCGCGTCTCGACGCGATCGTCTATCGCGCCAAGTTCGTGCCGACCATCTTCGCCGCCCGTCAGTTCGTCAACCACGGCCACGTCAACGTCAACGGCAAGCGCACCAACATCGGTTCGTATCGCTGCAAGCCCGGCGACGTGATCGAGGTGCGCGAGAAGTCGAAGCAGCTCGTCATCGTGCTGGAGTCGGTTGCTCTCGCCGAGCGCGACGTGCCGGACTATATCGAAGCCGACCACAACAAGATGACAGCGACCTTCGCGCGCGTCCCGGGCCTGTCGGACGTTCCGTTTGCCGTGCAGATGGAACCGAACCTGGTCGTCGAATTCTACTCGCGCTGATCGAACCAATCAGCCGCAATATCAAAGGCCGCCCGTCGAGGCGGCCTTTTCTTTATCGGCCTTGTCCGCTAAGCCGGGCGCCAACAGAACCATGGGGCCGGCGCCATGAATATGCTGCCAGACGTCAAATCCCTCGAGCCGGTCGGCGACGAAACCGACGGCGGTTTCCATCCGCTGTTCCGCGACGTGCCGTCCTCGGTCGAGTTCAACAAGCTGCGCAAGCGGCTGTTGAGGCTCACCCGCCAGGCGATCGAGGATTTCGCCATGGTGAAGCCCGGCGAGCGCTGGCTGGTGGCGCTCTCGGGCGGCAAGGATTCCTACGGCCTGCTTGCCTTGCTGCTCGACCTCAAATGGCGCGGCCTGCTCCCCGTGGATCTGCTCGCCTGCAATCTCGACCAGGGCCAGCCGAACTTTCCAAAACATATCCTGCCTGACTATCTCAACGCCAACGGCATCGCGCACCGCATCGAATACCAGGATACCTATTCGGTGGTGACCGACAAATTGCCGGAGGGCAGCACCTATTGCTCGCTCTGCTCGCGGCTGCGGCGTGGCCATCTCTACCGGATCGCGCGCGAGGAAGGGTGCTCGTCGCTGGTGCTCGGCCACCACCGCGAGGACATACTCGAAACCTTCTTCATGAACCTGTTCCATGGCGGTCGCCTCGCCGCCATGCCGCCCAAGCTCCTCAATGACGAAGGCGACGTCATGGTGCTGCGGCCGCTTGCCTATTGCGCCGAGGCCGATCTCGAGAAATTCGCCAACGCGATGAAATTCCCGATCATCCCCTGCGACCTCTGCGGCAGCCAGGAAGGGCTGCAGCGCAACGCCATGAAGGCGATGCTCGACGACATCGAGAAGCGCATGCCGGGCCGTAAGGACACGATGATCCGCGCCATGACCAATGTGCGCCCCTCGCATCTTCTGGATCGGAAGCTGTTCGATTTCGCGGGGCTCGCCACGAACCTGGGACAAGACATTTCCGATGACATTTGACGAGAATGCGATCGACTGGCTGGCCGACCTTCTTGCCGACGCGGCCAGCGTTGAAATCATGCCGCGCTTCCGGCGGCTGGGCGAGGGGGACGTGCGCCAGAAAACGTCCGCCGCCGACCTCGTAACCGAGGCGGACGTCAACGCCGAAAGGCTGATCACCGCCCGGCTGCGCGAACGCTATCCAGACGCCATGGTGGTCGGCGAGGAAGCCTGCTCCGACAATCCGGCCTTGCTGTCGGGCCTTGGCGATGCCGCGCTTGCCTTCGTCATCGATCCGGTCGACGGCACCTTCAACTTCGCGTCCGGCGTGCCGCTGTTCGGCGTCATGGCAGGCGTCGTCGTCAACGGCGAGACCGTCGCCGGCATCATCCACGATCCGGTCGGCAAGGACTGGCTGATTGCCGCCAAGGGCGCCGGCAGCCATATCCGCCACGCGCATGGGGCGCTGGAGAGGGTTCGCGTCGCGGAACCGGTGCCGATGGCGCAGATGACCGGCGCCGTTTCCTGGCAGTTTCTCCAAGAGCCTGAACGCTCGCGGCTTGCCCGCAATCAGACCAAGACGCTGTCGCAATTCGCCTATCGCTGCGCGGCGCACGAATACCGGCTGCTTGCGAGCGGCCACGCCCATTTCGTGCTCTACAACAAGCTGATGCCCTGGGATCATCTCGCCGGCGCGCTGATCCATCAGGAAGCCGGTGGCCACGTCGCGCGCGTCGACGGCAGCGTCTACCTGCCGTCGCATGTCGACGGCGGCTTGCTGGTCGCGCCGGACAAGCAAAGCTGGGACGAGTTGCGCCGCGAGCTCTGGGCGGAATAGGATCGGTTGCGCCGGCCGCGCTTGGCTGCCGTTCTCAAGATCCTTGAGTCGCCGGAGATGGCAATGAGCTTCAGGTTCGCCGTGGCTGCTCTCGCCCTGGCCGCTACGGTGAACGCGAGTTGCGCGCAGGAACGCGCCTGCGGCAGTCGCGATCCGGTCGACTCCATAGCGGAAATGTCGGCCGCCATTTATGCCTGCTGGCGTCCGCCGCGCGGTACGGCCGGCATGTCGCTGACGCTAAGGTTCTCGCTTCGCCGGGACGGGACGCTTTTCGGCAAGCCGCACGCCACCTTCTCCGAGTTGGGACCGGACGACAGGCTGAACAGGGCTTTTGTCGCTTCGGTGCTCGAGGCGCTTGGAAAGGCCCTGCCATTGCCGTTTACCGAAAGCATGGGCGGCGCGATCGCAGGTCGCATCCTTTCGCCGCGCTTCACGGCAGCGCAGGAAGGCAGATCCTAAAGCGCGTCGCGATCTTTCAGAATCGTTCCATGCGCTTTAGGCCTTTGATTTTGCGCATGTCTTTGGCCCGAAACCGGTTCCCACTTTCGGGAGACATGCTTTAACTTCGTGGAGGCGACGATCAGTGCAGATCGGTGACGTGCCCGGAAACAGGGGGATTGTGAGGCTGGAACATCCTGCCTCGCTCGGCGATCAGGATCATCAGCAAAGCCGCGACCGAAACGCTGCAGAAGCCCGCGGCCAGAGGCGTCACCGTGCCGTTATAGGCCTGGCCGATCGCCGCGCCGATCAGGGCGCCGAGAAAAGTCTGCATGAAACCAAGGATGGATGCGGCCGTCCCGGCGAGCTCGCCGAGCGGCTCCATGGCGAGGGCGTTGAAATTGGCGCCCAGTCCGCCGAACGGTAGCATCGCGCCGGCAAAAAAGGTGACGAAGAGCCACAGCGGCATCTGCATCTCCAGCGAGACGACCAGCCAGGCAAGGCTGATGCACAGGAAGATGAGCAGCGCGCCTTGCGACAGGCGGCGCATGCCGATTTGTCCGACCAGCCGCGAATTGAGATAGTTGGAGAAGGCAAGCACGCCGGCGACGCCGGCAAAGATCAGCGGGAACAATTCGCCCACGTGAAAGATGTCGATATAGATCTGCTGTGCCGAACTGATGAAGCCGAACATGGCGGCGAAGATGAACGTGCTGGCAAAGGCGTAGCAAAGCGTGAGCCGGTTGGTGAGCACGATGCGGAAGCCGCCGAGCACGGACCCTACCGTGAGCGAGCGGCGATATTCGGAATGCAGCGTCTCCGGCAGCCGCAGCAGAGCCCAGGTCGAAACGATCAGCGCGCCGATGGCCATGGTCACGAAAATCCAGTGCCAACTGGCGAATAGCATGACGAACTGGCCGATGCCGGGAGCGATGACGGGGATGGCCATGAACACCATGAAGATCAGCGACATAACCTCTGCCATACGCCGGCCTTCGAACGTGTCGCGCACGATCGAGACGGCGATCACGCGGGTTGCGGCCGCGCCGATGCCCTGGATGAGACGCCAGGTCAGCAACAGGGTGAAACTGGGCGCTATGGCGGCGGCCGCCGCGGCCACGACATAGACGACCAGGCCAAAGACCAGCGGCGCGCGGCGGCCAAACCGATCCGATATGGGGCCGAACAAAAGCTGTCCGCCGCCGAAGCCGAGCATATAGGCGGTGATGACATATTGGCGGTGGTTCTCGCTCTCGACGCCGAGCGAGGCGCCGATCTGCTGCAGCGCCGGCAGCATGATGTCGATGGCCAGGGAGTTGAGCGCCATAAGCGCTGCACAGAGCGCGATGAATTCCCAGCGCGGAATGGGCAAATTGGTTGCCGATTGCTGCGCCACAGCCTGCTTGTCCACCGCAAAATCCGATCGTTTCAAACGAACATGCGCCGGACTGCCGGCGCAACGGTTCGTGTCGTTCCCGAGCTTAGGGAACCACAATGCCGAGGTGGGGGCTGCCCCGGAAATTAGCGCTACCGGCCGACTGGCCGGTACGGTTCAGTCAGGCGGCGCCTTTGACGCTGACGCCCTTTTCGACGAGGAAATCCTGCAACTCGCCGGCCTGGAACATCTCGCGCACGATGTCGCAACCGCCGACGAATTCACCCTTCACATAGAGCTGCGGGATGGTCGGCCAGTTCGAATAATCCTTGATGCCCTGGCGCAATTCGGCCGAGTCGAGCACGTTGACGCCTTTGTAGTCGGCCCCGATGTAGTCGAGGATCTGCACCACCTGGCCGGAAAACCCGCATTGCGGGAAGCCGGGCGTGCCCTTCATGAAGAGCACGACGTCGTTGCTCTTCACTTCATTGTCGATGTAGTCGCTGATGCCGGTCATGGACAATCCTTTCACGCCTGTGGGAGTCAGGCTCGAAGCATGTCCTTCAAATAAACCCATAGGGTGGCTGAAACAAGACGTTAGCCGCGACGCTATCTGAATGGCGCAAGGAATAACGCGATATTGGGCCAAGCCTGAGGGGCAGCAGCGCTGCTCAGTCGGGGACGCTGGTCTGCAGCGCCAGCGCGTGCAGCACGCCGCCCATATTGCCCTTCAGCGCGTCATAGACCATCTGGTGCTGCTGGACGCGGCTTTTGCCCCGGAAACTCTCGGCCACCACTTCGGCCGCATAATGGTCGCCGTCGCCGGCGAGATCACGGATCGTCACCTTGGCGTCCGGAATGCTTTCCTTGATCAGTTTTTCGATGTCGTGGGCATCCATTGCCATGGCAAAATCCTGTTTCAAGCGGGCAGGCCGAGTATGTGACTCGAAGTGAGCCTAAAGCCTTTCCAGCCCGGATTGAAGCCATTCCGTCGGGTGAGGAAGCCTAGGAATTGTCCTGGCTCGGATGAACCACGCCATCTTCGGTGACGTCATCGCGGGTCGAATAGGCGCGGCCGAGGCTGAAGACCAGCACGCAGAGCGGGATGTTGATCAACAGGCTGACGATGGGAAGATAGCTCGTCATCTGCCATGCGGTGGAGAAGAAGGGCTGGCCGTAGCCGTCGCAGATCAAGGACGTGCCATAGTCCCAAACCGCTCCGACCACTGCCGAGACGGCGAAGAGCTTGATGCAGATCGCGACCCGCCTTGCCCGCGCCGGCTCCGGAGACAGCCTGTTCCAGAGCATCAGGCAGCCGATCGGAACCGCATAGATCAAGGTCTGCACGATGAGCATCGGCAGCGTGCCGTTGGCCGCCGCCAGGAACTCGGCGCGGGTTTCCAGTCGCGAACAGGTCTCGCTCGAGGTCGTCGACAGCAGGAACAGAACGAACGGCCCGAGAAACCAGAAGAAGAACAGGGACGGCCAGAAGACGACTGCAACAAGCGCCCTGGCGGTTAAATCATGCCGCATAAAAAAGGATTTGTGCGACATGATTTAAGTCTCTTCTCATAAGCATGTCTTTTTCCCGAAACCGCTGCACACTTTCGGGAGACATGCTTCTGGTCAACTGGCCTGATCCATGAAGCGCGGGAACCAGCCTTCATGGGCAGCCTTCAGCTCGGTGACCGGGATCGGCCGTGCGTCACCCAGCTTCAATTCACGACCGCCGGTGGTGCCGATCCAGGGCGCGAAGATGCCGAGCTTGCCCTGTTCCTCGCGGATCCTGTCCCATTCACCGCTCTGCGGATCGATCGACAGCGTCAGCAGGTAGCGGCCCTGGTCCTCGCCGAACCAGACCGGGATCGGATCGGTGCCGGTGAGGCCAGGGATGGTGGCGCCGATGCCGGAGGCCATCGCCATTTCGGCCAGCGCTACCGCCAGGCCACCGTCCGAGACGTCATGTGCGGCGGTGACGGCGCCGGACGCGATCAGCGAGCGCACATGGTCGCCGACGCGCTTTTCGTGTGCGAGATCGACCGGCGGCGGCGGACCGTCGGCGCGGCCATGGATGTCGCGCAGGTAGACGGACTGGCCGAGATGGCTGCCCCATGTCGGCGGCGCGCCGACCAGCACGATCATCTGGCCCTCGGCGGCAAAGCCGATTCGCGCCATCTTCGACCAGTCGGCAATCAGCCCGACGCCGCCGATGGTCGGCGTCGGCAGGATGCCGCGGCCGTTGGTTTCGTTGTAGAGCGAGACATTGCCGGAGACGATCGGGAAGCCCAGCGCGCGGCAGGCATCGCCGATGCCTTTGATGGCGCCGACGAACTGGCCCATGATTTCGGGCCGCTCCGGATTGCCGAAATTGAGGTTGTCGGTGGCGGCGAGCGGCAGGGCGCCGGTCGCGGTCAGGTTGCGCCAGCATTCGGCGACCGCCTGCTTGCCGCCCTCGTAAGGGTCGGCCTCGCAGTAGCGCGGCGTGACATCGGAGGAGAAAGCCAGCGCCTTGGTCGGATGGCCTTCGACGCGCACCACGCCGGCATCGCCGCCGGGAAGCTGCAGCGAATTGCCCTGGATCAGCGTGTCGTACTGCTCCCACACCCAGCGGCGCGAGGAGAGATCCGGCCCGCCGAGCATTTTCAGCAGCGCGTCTGCGACATCGGCCTTCGGCGCATCGTTTGCGGCAAGCGGCGCCGGCTTCCTGGTCTCGACCCAGGGGCGGTCATATTCGGGCGCCTGATCGCCGAGCTCCTTGATCGGCAAATTGGCGACCTCGTCACCCTGATGCAGCACGCGAAAACGTAGGTCATCCGTGGTCTTGCCGACGATGGCGAAGTCGAGCCCCCATTTGCGGAAGATCGCTTCGGCTTCCTCTTCCTTCTCGGGGCGCAGCACCATCAACATGCGCTCCTGGCTTTCCGACAGCATCATCTCATAGGCGCTCATGCGCTCCTCGCGCACCGGCACCTTGTCGAGATCGAGCTCGATGCCGAGATCGCCCTTGGCGCCCATCTCGACGGCCGAGCAGGTGAGCCCGGCCGCACCCATGTCCTGGATGGCGATGACGGCGCCCGAGGCCATCAGCTCGAGGCAGGCTTCCAGCAGGCATTTTTCGGTGAAGGGATCGCCGACCTGCACGGTCGGGCGTTTCTCCTCGATCTTGTCGTCGAATTCGGCCGACGCCATGGTGGCGCCGCCGACGCCGTCGCGTCCGGTCTTGGCACCGAGATAGACGACCGGCAGGCCGACGCCCTTGGCCTGCGACAGGAAGATGGCGTTGGTCTTGGCGAGGCCCGCCGCGAAGGCGTTGACCAGGATGTTGCCGTTATAGCGGGCGTCGAAATTGACCTCGCCGCCCACCGTCGGCACGCCGAAGGAATTGCCGTAGCCGCCGACGCCGGAAACCACGCCGGCGACCAGATGCCGGGTCTTGGGATGATCCGGCGCGCCGAAGCGCAGCGCGTTCATCGCCGCGACCGGCCGCGCGCCCATGGTGAAGACGTCGCGCAAAATGCCGCCGACGCCGGTCGCCGCGCCCTGATAGGGCTCGATGTAGGAGGGATGGTTGTGGCTCTCCATCTTGAAAACGACGCAGTCGCCGTCGCCGATGTCGACCACGCCGGCATTCTCGCCTGGACCCTGGATGACCTGCGGGCCGCTGGTCGGCAGCGTGCGCAGCCATTTCTTGGAGGACTTGTAGGAGCAGTGCTCGTTCCACATCGCCGAGAAGATGCCGAGCTCGGTGAAGCTTGGCTCGCGGCCGACCAGATCGAGGATGCGCTGGTATTCGTCGGGCTTCAGCCCATGCGCTGCGACGAGCTCGGGGGTGATCGGCACGGAATTGGAAATGGTCATGAGCGGCGATTTTTGTCCGTGGGAGAGGGGAGTTTTCGAGTCCTCCTCTTATCGCAAGCTTTTCGCGCGATACACCCCATCGAATGACGAAAATGCCGGAAAACTGCCCCTGCCGGCGCGGTCGGCGCCCCGGGCCCGTGGGCTCGATCAGGAAAAACTGTCGTAGCCGGCGCGGCCCTCGTCGAGCAGGCGGCGGATGACGGCGACGCCGCCGGCGACATCCTTGCTTTGCCGCGGTTGCGAGACGCCGAAGCGCACGCCGTGGAAGACCTGCTCGGAGCGGCCGGCCTTGAATTCGTCCTCGTCGTCGATGAGCACGCCCTGTGCCAGGCAGGCGTTCTTGAAGGTGCCGGACAGCCACGGGTCCGGCAAGGTCAGCCAGACGAAGGGCACGTTGTCCCTTACCTTGATGTCGAAGCCCGCCAGCACGTCGCGCACGATGGCAAGGCGAGCCTGGATTTCGGCAATGCAGCGCTTGCGGATCTCGTCCGCCTGCCCCGACATCACCAGCCGTGTGCCGACCTCGGCCAGCAGGAAGGGCAGGCCGCCGGTCATCATCTTATGCGCGACACGGATGCGGTGGCGGTAGGCCGGCGGGCAGGAAAGCCAGCCGCCGCGCACGCCCGCCGCGACCGACTTCGACAGGCCGCCGGCGACGATCGTGCGCTCGGGCGCGTATTCGGCGAGCAGCGGCGTCGGATCGTCGGTGAGCTCACCGTAAAGATCGTCCTCGATCAGCGCGACATTGTATTCGCGCGCGATCCGCGCGATCGCCTGCCGCCGTTCCGCCGACAACGTCACCAGGGTCGGGTTCTTCGCGGTCGGCATCACGAACATCACCTTCGGATGTTTCTGCGCGCAGACGCGCTCGAAATCATCCGGGTCGATACCGCCCTCGTCAGCCGAAACCAGCGCCGTGCGACGGCCGATGAGCCCGGCGCTGCGTGCGATCTGCGAATAGGTGAGGTGCTCGAAGACCACGTAGTCGCCGGGCATGGTCAGCGCCGCGATCGCCGCCATGACCGCGGCATGAGTCCCCAGCGTAGGCACGATCGAATCGAGCGATGGTCGGAAGGAATTGCGCGCAAGCCAGCGGCTGCCCGCCTCGTACCAGCGTTCGGGAAAATCGCGTGTGTAGCTCGAAATTTCGTGCGGGTGCTCCTGCGCGGTACGCGCAAGGATGTCGGCAATCACCGCGCCCTGGCCGACATCGGGCGCGGCGGTGCTGTCGAAGCGCAGCTTGCCGCTCGGCGCGTCGATAGGGCGCGTGCCTTGCAGGCCAGGTTCGACGTCGGATTTCGGGGTCTCCGAACGCTGGCCAAGCACATAGGTGCCGCGACCGACCTCGCCGCTCACCAGACCGCGTTCGCGCAGCAACTGATAGGCCCTGCCGATGGTGCCGACGGTCGTGCCGATGTCATAGGCGAGGTCGCGCTGCGGCGGCAGTTTCGCACCAGCATCGATGACGCCCTTGTCGATATCTGACTCAATGCTGTCAGCAAGACGCTGATAAAGCGGACCGGAGCCAGAGGAGAGATCAGGGAGCCAATTTGTCATGGTGACAATTTTCTATATTGCACCGCGCGAAGAGTCAATTCATATCGAACCGACGATTGGAAAAGTACAATCGAGACAAGGCAGAACGACAATGGGTACAATAGAGACAATTCGCTACGCCGGTCCGGCATTTGGCGCCCAGACCGATCCACGGAGCCGTCGGGGCTTCGTCGGTCGCCTTGTATTCGTGCTCCGTTCCGCCGCCAAACAAATCGATCGCATGCTTGAGCGCCGGCGCGGCCGCCTCGCTCTGCTTGAGATGACGGACGAGCAGCTCAAGGATATCGGCATCTCGCGCTGCGATGCCCATCGCGAAGGCATCAGGGCATTCTGGGAGTGATGCCTATGGGCGGCTCGACTGGACGCGGGTTGCGGGTTTTGCCCGCAACCGGCCGATGCCGTGATCAATCAGCACGGCAAGCACGCTCAATCCGATGAATAGCACCGTGACGCCCGAGGCCGAAACGGCGACGCTGGCCGCGCCGTTCTTGGCAACATCAAGGAACGGGTAGGGCACTTCGCCGGCGAAGGGCGCGCGGATCAGCGCGTAGGCAAGGTAGGCCAGCGGATAGATCATCCACCAGGAGATATCGCGCCAGCGCGTCGTGCCGTCGGCACCCGCGACGAGCCACCATATGACGAAGACAAACGGCGTGACGTAGTGGAGCAGGATGTCGCAAAGCAGGAACAGGCCCTGCGGTTGCCACAGGCCCGCCAGCACGGTCGCATAGATGATGAAGACCAGCGTGATGGCGACCGCGACGCCAGTCCGCACCCGTGGCCCGGCGAAGGCTGGGAACCAGGCGTAGCCGGTGGGCGATAGCAGCGAAGCATGCACCATCGATGCCGCGATGTTGGTGAGAATGGTGAAGAAGCTGAAATAGAAGACGATCGAGCCGAGGAAGCTGCGTCCCGCCGCCATCGATGCCGGTATGGTGATGGCGAATTGCAGGACAAGCGCAATCAGCCCGATGACCAGTCCCGCGATCTGCAGGAACCGGCCCATGGCGGCCTCAGGCGGTAGCCGCGCAGGACGAATTGCCGGCCTGCCAGCGGGCAATATCGGAACTGATGCGCGCGCCGAGCGGCTCATTCATCAGCGGCCCGAAGACGTCGACGCGGCTGGAATTGCCCTGCGCCTGCACGACCAGCAGCGGCTTGCCGCCATAATGCTTGGCGGGCACCAGCAGGAAGCGCGGCGTGCCGCTGTAGGAATTGAGCTCATTGGCCATCTGGTAGGCCTTGAATGCCGGGTCCTTGCTGGCGATCCAGCATTTATGCGCGGCGATCGCGACCTGCTCCATGGCAAGCAGCGAGGCGCTTTTGCCGGAGGGAGCCGGCGTCGTCTTGGGGCTGGACTGGCAGGAAGCCAAGCCGATTCCGGCGGCCAGGAGAGCAAGGCGAGCAATCGTCAGTCTCATGGTCAGTCCGCCCCCGCGTTCCGATAGGATGTTAAAGGATCAAGCCGCGACGCCGAGCGCGCTCTCGAACAGCGCCCGCCCATCATTGCCGCCATGCGCCGCCTCGATCAGGTTTTCCGGATGCGGCATCAGGCCGAGCACATTGCCCTTGTCGTTGACGATACCGGCGATGTCGTTGATCGAGCCATTGGGATTGGTGCCCTCGGCGTAGCGGAACACCACCTGGCCTTCGCCTTCGAGCCGCGCCAGCGTCTCGGCATCGGCGAAGTAGTTGCCGTCGTGATGCGCCACGGGCGAGCGGATGATCTGCCCCGGCTTGTAGTGCCGGGTGAACATGGTGTTGGCGTTGGCGATCTCGAGCTTCACCTCCCGGCAGACGAATTTCAGCGAGGCATTGCGCATCAGGGCGCCGGGCAGAAGTCCCGCCTCGACCAAGATTTGAAAACCGTTGCAGACGCCGATGACGGGCACGCCCTTGGCGGCTTTTTCGGCGACCGCCCGCATCACCGGCATGCGCGCTGCGATCGCGCCGCAGCGCAGATAGTCGCCAAAGGAGAAGCCGCCGGGGATGGCGATCAGGTCGACATCGGGGATTTCCGTGTCGGTCTGCCACACGGTCGCCGGCGCCTGGCCGGAAATCTTGGTCAGCGCCGCGATCATGTCGCGGTCACGGTTGAGGCCAGGCAGGAGGACGACGGCTGATTTCATTGTCAGGCGATCTCCACCGCGTAATTTTCAATCACCGTGTTCGCCAGAAGCTTGTCGCACATGGCCTTGAGGTCGGCTTCGGCCTTGGCCTTGTCGGTTCCAGTAAGCTCGATGTCGAACACCTTGCCCTGGCGCACCTGACCGACGCCGTCGAAGCCCAGCCCGGAGAGCGCGTGCTCGATCGCCTTGCCCTGCGGGTCGAGGACGCCGTTCTTGAGGGTGACGGTGATACGGGCTTTCATCGATACTCCTGGGCAGATGGTCGTTTGGAAAAGGCCCGCATTGTCCGGCAGGCCTGGTAATTAGTGCTTCAGGCCCTTGGGCGCCTCGGAAGAGGCGACGAGGACCGGACCTGTCGGGCGCGGCGGCTCGTTCTCGTTGATGATGCCGAGACGGCGGGCGACCTCCTGATAAGCCTCGACCAGGCCGCCCATGTCGCGGCGGAAACGGTCTTTGTCGAGCTTGTCCTGGGTAGCGACGTCCCACAGCCGGCAGGAATCCGGCGAGATCTCGTCGGCGACGACGATGCGCATCATGTCGCCCTCGAACAGGCGGCCGCATTCGATCTTGAAGTCGACGAGCTGGATGCCGACGCCGAGGAACAGGCCGGACAGGAAGTCGTTGACGCGGATGGCCAGCGCCATGATGTCGTCGATTTCCTGCGGACTGGCCCAGCCGAAGGCGGTGATGTGCTCTTCCGACACCATCGGGTCGTCGAGCGCATCGGCCTTGTAATAGAATTCGATGATCGAGCGCGGCAGCACGGTGCCTTCCTCGATGCCGAGGCGCTTGGACAGCGAGCCGGCGGCGACGTTGCGCACCACGACCTCGAGCGGAATGATCTCGACTTCCTTGATCAACTGCTCGCGCATGTTGAGCCGGCGGATGAAATGGGTCGGGATGCCCATGCGGTTCAAGTGATTGAAGATGTGCTCGGAAATGCGGTTGTTAAGCACGCCCTTGCCATCGACCACCTCGTGCTTCTTTTTGTTGAAGGCGGTGGCATCATCCTTGAAAAACTGGATCAGCGTCCCCGGCTCAGGTCCTTCATAGAGGATCTTGGCCTTGCCTTCATAAATGCGGCGGCGATTTTTCATTTGATTTTTCTCTGGATCTGCGGACAGGCGGCAGGTGACCGGTTCCTGTCCGTCTGCCTAAATTAGTATGGCGAAGGCGGCGTTCAATGCCGGTGTTATCGCAATCGTCTGGTTTGCTCAATCGGCAAATCCCGCGAATCAACCGCTTTCAGAACCGAAATGCCGCAGCGCAGCATGCGAGGAAGCATATTGACCGACCCGCGACCTTTTGGTTTGTGCTTGCCCATCACACATATTCATTGCCAAGCGAATCGGATTGATCGGAGGGACGTCATGAGCAGCATGAAAGACCGCGAAGAAGGCTTTGAGCGCAAATTCGCCTTCGACGAGGAGCTTCGCTTCAAGGCCTCGGCGCGCCGCAACAAGGCGCTCGGCCTGTGGGCCGCCGAAAAACTCGGCAAATCCGGCGCCGATGCCGAAGCCTATGCCAAGGAAGTGGTGGTCTCCGACATCGAGGAAGCGGGCGACCACGACGTCTTCCGCAAGATACGCAAGGATTTCGACGCCGCTGGCGTCGCCCAGTCGGACCATCAGATCCGCCGGACCATGGACGAGTTGATGGCGCAGGCGATCGAGCAGATCAAGAATAGCTGAGGCTGATGGCCACGATGTCGTTCGAAAGCCGCTCCACGCTTTCCGGCGCCATGGGTTAGTTGGACCAATCGACCGCCCGGCCAAACCGGGCGGTTTTTCTTTGCCTTGGTGTCGTTTCCGGCCGAAACTGCGGATTGTTAACGAGGAAAGTTCCGATGTCGCTCAAATCCCGCCTGGCCGCCGACGAAACGCTGTTCACCGCCTGGTCGGGCGTGCCGGACGCGCTGACGGTCGAGATCATCGCCAAGCAGGGTTTTGACGCCGTCACCCTTGACATGCAGCATGGCGGCCATCACGAGGACAGCGTGCTTCGCGGCGTTGTGCCGGTGCTGGCAGCCAACAAGCCGGCGCTGGTGCGCATTCCGGTCGGGCGCTTCGATATGGCAAGCCGCGCGCTGGATTTCGGCGCCGAGGCGGTGATCGCGCCCATGGTAAATTCCGTGGCCGACGCAAGGCAGTTCGCCGCAGCGATGAAATATCCGCCGCTGGGCGAGCGCTCCTGGGGTCCGACCTATGCCTTCCCGCGTTACGGCAAGGGTGATCATGCCGAATGGCTGCGCGATACGAACGAGCGCACCATGGCTTTCGCGATGATCGAGACCCGGGCGGCCCTCGATGCGCTCGACGGAATCCTGGACACGCCCGGCATCGACGGCATTTTCGTCGGCCCGTCGGATTTCTCGATCGCCTGGTCGAACGGCGCCACCGTCAGTTCGACGCTGGAAAGCATGATGGAGACGGTCGCGTCGATCGCCGAGCGGACGCGCAAGGCCGGCAAGCATGCCGCGATCTACGTCATCGAACCGGCGATTGCCGGGCGCGTGGTGTCGATGGGCTTCCGGCTGCTCGCCATGGGCTCGGACCACACGCTGATCTCGCTCGGCGCCAAGACGCTGCTGAAAAGCATGCGGGATTCAATCGGCTCCTAAGGTGTGCTGATATTCAGGTGAGGCCGGCCTGCAAATGGCGGTTTCCAGCGCTTCCGGTGCTCGCGTACTTTAAGTACGCTCCGCTCCGGTTCTCGGAATCCGTCCAGTTTGGTCGCTTCGCGCCCGTCTTCGACTCCGACTCAGCCTGACCTGAATCTCAACACACCTTGGGCCGTCTCAGGGCTGCTTCAGTTCCGTCAGGAATTTGGCGAAAGTCATCGAACCCTCGGGCCAGGGGCCGAAGCCGGCATCGTGGTTGAGATGGCCGGCCTCGCCGGCATCGATGAACAGCGACCCCCAGGCTGCGGCGATGTCCTCGGCGACCGCGAAGGCGCAGAACGGATCGTTGCGGCTGGCGATCACAATAGACGGAAAAGGCAGGGGATCGCGCGAATAAGGGCCGAAGGTCATCAGATGCCTCGGCCGGATTTCCGGATTGGAGACGTCGGGCGGCGCCACGAAAAAGGCGCCCGCGACCGGCTTCCTGAATTGCGGGATGGCCTGCACCGCCGCCGCGACGCCGAGCGAATGCGCGACGAGAACCACTGGACGCTCGGCCTCGTTGACCGCGTTCGCCACGCTTGCCGTCCAGTCCTCGCGCACGGGCTTCGTCCATTCCGCCTGCTCGACCCGGCGCGCCGTCGACAGTTTGGATTGCCAGCGGGTCTGCCAGTGCTCGGGGCCTGAATTGGTGTAGCCCGGCACGATCAGGATATCTGCGTCTTTGACTTTCATGGCGCCGATGTAGCGAGCGGCCTTCCCGGCTGCAACCCTGTCGCCAATTTCGGCGTGATCACAATTGTGAACAACTTGTTCGATTCTTGCTCTCTTGTGTGAACGATCGCAATCGACGATTTGGAGAGGGAACAAGCAACAAGAGCGCGGGCGGCCTGCAAATCCCCTTTTCGGGAATAGGCGTCACCCGAACGGAGAGTTTGATGAGCGAACTGCCTTTTGCCGCGACCACCCCGGTCAGCGTGTCGCGTGTCGGGCTGAAGGCGCGCGACGCGGAGAGTCTGGCCGCCTATTACCGCGCGGTCGTCGGCCTGCAGGAGTTGAGCCGCGCCGACGGCGCGATCACGCTTGGCGCCGCCAACCGGCCATTGTTGGTCCTGGAGCCGGATTCCGCGGCCAAGCCTGACGATCCGCGCAGCGCCGGGCTTTTCCACACGGCGTTCCTTTTGCCGTCGCGCGCCGATCTCGGCCGTTGGATCAGCTACGCCGCCGCCAACCGCATCGCCATTGAGGGCGCATCCGACCATCTGGTCAGCGAGGCGCTCTATCTGACCGACCCGGAAGGCAACGGCATCGAGATCTATGCCGACCGCCGTCCGCAAGACTGGAAATGGAACGGCGACAGGATCGCCATGGCGACCGAACGGCTGAACCTGCCGGCGGTGGTGGGCAGCGTGCCGCCCGGCGATGCCGGTTGGCAGGGCGCGCCGGAAAACACCATTGTCGGCCACGTGCATCTGCGGGTCGGCCGGCCGGAGGATGCCGAAGCCTGGTGGCATGACCAGTTCGGCTTCGACACCGTCGCCAAATATGGCAGCCAGGCGGTGTTCCTGTCGTCCGGCCATTACCACCACCATATCGGCGCCAATGCGTGGCAGAGCGCCGGCGCCGGCCGCCGCGATCCGTCGCGCTCAGGCCTCGCCTGGGTCGAGATGCGCTCCGACAACGCGACGGCGGAGACGAGCCGTGAGGATCCATGGGGCACGGTGATCAGGACGGTGCCGGGGAAGGCTTGAGCCGGCGCCGGTGACAGCGTCTTTCTCCCCCGTCACTATACGGAGAGAAATGCCCGGCAGGGCAATGAGGGGCAGTGCCACGTTTTCGAGATTGTCTTTTCGGCCGCAGAGCCTAAGGGTGCGGTGATCGTCAAAGTCGGCGCCGCCCCTCATCCGCCCTTCGGGCACCTTCTCCCCGTGAACGGGGAGAAGGAAGGTCAAGCTTCCCCGAACACCCGCTTGAAGATCGTGTCGACATGCTTGGTGTGGTAGCCGAGATCGAATTTCTCGCGGATTTCGGCTTCGGAGAGGGCCGCCGTCACGTCCTTGTCGGCCAGCAGTTCCTCGAGGAAGTCGGCGCCGTGCTCCCAGACTTTCATGGCGTTGCGCTGCACCAGCCGATAGGCGTCCTCGCGTGACAGGCCGGCCTGCGTCAGCGCCAAGAGCACGCGCTGCGAATGCACCAGGCCGCGGAACTTGTTGAGGTTCTTCTCCATGTTCTCGGGATAGACGAGCAGCTTGTCGATGACGCCGGTGAGGCGCGCCAGCGCGAAATCCAGCGTCACCGTCGCGTCCGGCCCGATCATGCGCTCGACCGAGGAATGCGAAATGTCGCGCTCGTGCCAGAGCGCCACGTCTTCCATGGCCGGCAGAGCCATCGACCGCACCATTCGCGCAAGGCCGGTGAGGTTTTCGGTCAGCACCGGGTTGCGCTTGTGCGGCATCGCCGACGAGCCCTTCTGGCCCGGCGAGAAATACTCTTCCGCTTCCAGCACCTCGGTGCGCTGCAGATGGCGGATCTCGACTGCGAGGCGTTCGACCGACGAGGCGATGACGCCAAGCGTGGCAAAGAACATGGCATGCCGGTCGCGCGGGATGACCTGGGTCGACACCGGCTCCGGTTTCAGCCCGAGCTTTGCCGCCACATGCTCTTCAACATAAGGCTCGATGTTGGCGAAGGTGCCAACCGCGCCGGAGATCGCGCAGGTGGCGATATCCTCCCGCGCGTGCACCAGCCGCTCGCGGCAGCGCGAGAATTCGGCATAAGCCTGCGCCAGCTTGACGCCGAAAGTGGTCGGCTCGGCGTGGATGCCGTGGCTGCGGCCGATGGTGATGGTATCCTTGTGCTCGAAGGCGCGGCGCTTCAGCGCTGCCAGCAGGGCATCGATGTCGGCCAGCAGGATGTCGCTCGCGCGGGTCAGCTGCACGGCGAGGCAGGTGTCGAGCACGTCCGACGAGGTCATGCCCTGGTGGATGAAGCGGGCGTCCGGTCCGACGAATTCGGCGAGATGGGTCAGGAAAGCGATGACGTCATGCTTGGTGACTCGCTCGATCTCGTCGATCTTGGCGACGTCGAATTTGGCGACGCCGCCTTTTTCCCAAATGATCCTTGCTGCTTCCTTCGGAATGACGCCCAACTCCGCCAGCGCATCGCAGGCATGCGCCTCGATCTCGAACCAGATGCGGAAGCGGGTGTCGGGCGACCAGATGGCGACCATTTCCGGCCGGGAATAGCGAGGGATCATCTGTTTTCAGTCCTGCCTGGGAGAAGCGTCGGCCGCGTCCTAACAGAGGCGGGCCCAATGCTCAACGCCGCTGCCGCGCAAACCAGATGCTGACCGCTGGAAGCGCCGCAAACCGGGAGCGTCACCAGTTCGGCCTCTGTCTCAACGGCGTCATGCCTATCACGCCATGGTGAACGAGACGTGCCGTGCGATGCATCCAATCCGGCGTTCATTTGTTATTGTCGGCCGTCTCGCATCCAAAAGGGCACATCGCCATCCAGCGGAGGACCAGCATGAGCACCGACATCAGCAAGATACGCGGACATATGGAAGTGATCGGCGCCGACGGCGTCCATATCGGCACCGTCGACAAGGTCGAGGGCGACCGGATCAAGCTGACCAAGGCCGACAGCGGCATGGGCTCGCACAAGGGCCATCACCACTACATCTCGCTTGCCTTGGTCGCGGAGATCGACGGGCAGAAGGTATGGCTCTCCGCGAATTCCGATGTCGCCGTCACCTTCGAGGAAGAAAAATCCGATCCGACCTGATCGGCACCGAGCCAATCAACGCGACGACCAGACGGGTAACAAATCGCCATCGGCCGGCGTCGCGGCATGGACGCCACGGCTGATCGCGCGCGCTATGGTCGCGCCGGCCGCCGCGAAGAGGTCGATCGCAGCCTCGGTGCCGAGTTCGATGCCGCTCCTGCCTGTGGCCAGTGCAAACACCAGATCGCCGTCGGCCGGCGTATGCGTCGGCCAGATGGCGCGGGCGAAGCCGTCATGCGCCGAAATCGCCAGCCGCTTGGCGGCGGCCTTGCTCAGCACAGCGTCGGTGGCGATGACGGCGATGGTGGTGCTGCCGCCTTCGGCCTCGCCACCGACGCGCCGGTCGCGGTATTTCAGCACAATCTTCTTGGCATCTTGCGGCAGCGGCTCGGGATAGCCCAGGCCGCCGAACTCGTTGCCGATCTCGAAGGGCGCCGCCCAGAAATGGCGACCGCCGCCGACCGTCACCGAGCCGGTCGGATTGACGGCGGCGAGCGCGCCGATGGTGACGCCGCTGTCGAGAACGGTCGAGGCTGAGCCCAGGCCGCCTTTCAGCCCGGAGGTCAGCGCGCCGGTGCCGGCACCCGCCGTGCCGATGGCGAAATCGGCTGCTGCCACCTGCACGGCCTCATAGCCGAGCTCACGATAGGGCGGGTAGCGCCCCCAATCCTTGTCGCCGCCGTTGCGCAGGTCGAACAGGATCGCGGCCGGCACGATCGGCACGCGGAAGCCGCCGACCTCGACACCGATGCTCCTCTCGCGCAATGCCGCCTGTACGCCGGAGGCGGCGTCAAGGCCGAAGGCAGAGCCGCCGGACAGAACGACGGCATGGATCGTCGCGATAGAATTCTGCGGCTCGAGCAGGTCGGTCTCGCGCGTGCCCGGCGCGCCGCCCAGAACCTGGATGCCGGCAACCGCCGGCTCGTCGCACAGCACCACCGTGACGCCGGATTTGAGCCCGGCGTCGGCGGCATTGCCGACGCGGAGGCCGGCAACGTCGGTGATGAGATTACGTGGTCCGGTGCGGAACATCACTTGTCCTCCAGCGGCACGAAATGCGTGCCGTCGAATCGGAAGAGGCGAAATGGGTTCTGGCTGAGATCGCCCTTGGCGTCGAAGCGGATGGTGCCGATCGCGGTCGCGAAATCATGGCCGGTCAGTGCTTCGCCGAGCGGCTTGCCGGTGCTTTCCGCGCCGGCAAGCGCGGCCTTGGCGACCTCGACCGCGGCATAGGCCGGCAGCGTGTAGCCGTCCGGCACGATGTTCTTCGCCCCGAAAGCCTGCACCACCTTGGAATCGGCGACCTCCGCCCATTCCGGCGTGGCGATCATCAGCGTGCCGACCGCATAGGGGACATCGCCCGCCGGCGTGCGCAAGTTTTCGCCCCCGGCGAAAGTGATACCGGCGTCGAGGGAGGCGGCGTCGCGACCCATGATCGCGATATCGTCGCCGTCGCCGCCGGCGAACACCTTGGTCGCGCCCGCCTTCTTCAGCCGGCCGACCAGACCGATCTGGTTGTCGAGCTGCGGCCGGAACGTGTCGACGAAGACCGGTTTCAAGGCGGCCTGCTCGGCCGCGGCGCGGAAGGTCTCGGCCATTTCGCGGCCATAGATGGTGCCGTCATCGACGATGGCGAACAGGTCGTCGCGCCAGAGCTGAGTGAGCTTGGCGGCAACGGCGTTGCGCTCGTCGTCGCCGCGCGGGCCGAGCCGGTAGACCGGCCAGCCGGTCTTGGCGCGCCGGTCAGTGAGGCTTTCGGTGCGCACGCCGACCGTGATTACCGGAATATTGGCACTTTTCAGGATGGGCAGCGCGGCCTCGATCGCCTCGGTGCAGAGAAAGCCCACCACGACATTGATCTTGGCCTCGACGAATTCTTTTGCCGCCGCGGCGCCGCCATCGGCCGTGCAGGCATCGTCGATGACTTTCACCGTGATGCCGTTTGCCTCCGCCGCTACATCCGCGCCGGTCTCGACCTGCTTGCCGAGGATCGCCGACGGACCGGAAAGCGGCGCCGCGACGCCGACCAGCGTCTCGGCCTCGGCGCTCGCGGCCAGCGACAGCCAGAGCAGCACGGCTGATGTCGTCGTGAGAAGACGCATTCGGGCTAAGAAATCCTCCATGCCGGGGATACAGTCCCGACACTATTCCAGGAAATGCCTAAAGGCTGGCTAAGCGGCGCGCAACACGCGAATTTGCGGATTGCAGTCAAGCACTTCGCCCGTGGTATGCAACTTGTGGCGTGCAATATGCCGCCATATATAACGGACTGGTTCCGACAGGTGGATTATCGGGTGCTCAAGATCAATGATATCGGACCGCAGCACTATCGCGATGCGATGGCGCATTTTGCCGGCCATGTGCATGTGGTGACGACGGACGGGCCCGGCGGCAAACGCGGCGCGACGGTGATCGCCGCCTGTTCGGTTTCGGACACCCCGCCGACGGTGCTGGTCTGCCTCAACCGTGAGAACGTGAAGAACGAAGCCTTCATCAAGAACGGCAAGTTCGCGTTGAATACGCTCGCCTCGAACCAGGAAGCCGTCTCGATCGGCTTTTCCGGCATCACCGGCCTGCCGGCGGACGAGCGCTTTGCGCTGGCCGAATGGGATGTGATCTCGACCGGCGCGCCGACCCTGAAAGGCGCCCTTGCCGTGTTTGACTGCGAGATCATCGATACCAAGGATTTGGCCACTCACCGTGTGCTTTTTGGCAAGGTGACAGGCCTGCGCATCGGCGATAATTTGCGGCCGCTGATCTACCACAACCGCGGCTATCACGTTCTTTGAAACGTGCAAGCGGATTCACGGAGACGAGATGACCGCGCCGCGCCCCGCGCCGAAAACGATCGACGAAACACTCGATCTTTTGACCGGCGCGGATTATGTCGCGGACCGTTCGCTGGCGACCGTGCTGTTCTTATCGCTGCGCATGAAGCGGCCGTTGTTCCTCGAAGGCGAGGCGGGCGTCGGCAAGACCGAGATCGCCAAGGTGCTGGCCGACGCGCTCGGCCGCCGGCTGATCCGCCTGCAATGCTACGAGGGTCTCGATGTCTCCTCGGCCGTCTATGAGTGGAACTACGCCGCCCAGATGATCGAGATCCGCATGGAGGAGGCGGCCGGCAAGGTCGTGCGCTCCGACATGGAGCGCAATGTCTTTTCCGAAAAATACCTGATCCGTCGCCCGGTGCTCGATGCGCTGACCGGCAAGGCGGACGCTGCGCCGGTGTTTCTGATCGACGAGCTCGACCGAACCGACGAGGCCTTCGAGGCCTTCCTGCTCGAAATCCTGTCCGACTTCCAGGTTACCGTTCCCGAGCTTGGCACGATCAGGGCGGAAGAGCCGCCGATCGTCATCATCACCACCAACCGCACGCGCGAAATCCACGACGCGCTGAAGCGGCGCTGCCTTTACCATTGGGTCGACTACCCGAACGCCGAGCGCGAGCTGGAGATCGTTCGGCGCAAGGTGCCGCAGGCGAACCGCCGGCTCTCGGCGGAGGTCGTCTCCTTCATCCAGAAGCTGCGGCAGGTCGAGCTGTTCAAGGCGCCCGGCGTCGCGGAAACGATCGATTGGGCCGGCGCATTGACGGAGCTTGACAAGGTGGCGCTCGATCCGGAGACCGTGTCGGACACGATCGGCGTGCTTTTGAAATACCAGGACGACATCGCCCGTATCGGCGAGGGCGAGGGCCGGCGCATCCTCAATGAGGTGAAGGCCGAGCTTTCGGCCGCGGAGTAGGGCGATGCCGTCGCCGCGTCCGGAACCCAAGGAAGCGCTCGCCGATGGGCGTATCGCCGACAACATCGTCTATTTCGCCCGCGCCTTGCGCAAGGCCGGCATGCGCGTCAGTCCGGCCTCGGTGAAGGACGCCATCGAGGCGGTGCTTGCCGCCGGCATCGGCTCGCGCGACGATTTCTACTGGACGCTGCATGCGGTGCTCGTCTCGCGGCACGAGGATCATCCCGTCTTCGACGAGGCTTTCCGCCTGTTCTGGAAATCGCGCGAGCTGATCGAGAAACTATTGGCGATGTTCTCGCCGGTCGCGCCGGACGATCGCGAGAAACAGCAGCCGCGGGCGGCGGAGAACCGCGTCAGCCAGGCGATGTTCGAAGGCCATCGGAAAAACCAGCCGGCGCGCGAAGTGCCGGAGGTCGAGGTCGATGCGCGGATGACTTTTTCCGGCAACGAGGTGCTGCGCGGCAAGGACTTCGCCCAGATGGATGCCGGCGAAATGGCCGAGGCCAAAAAGGCGATCATGGCCTTGCGCCTGCCCTTCGACCTCGTCCGCACGCGGCGCTTCAAGGCCGACGCGCAGGGGCGCCGCGTCGATCCGCGCGCCATGATGCGCTCGGCCGCGCGCACCGGCGGCGCGCTTATCCTGCCGAAATTCCGCTCGCAGCGTGAAGTGCACCCGCCGCTGGTGGTGCTGGCCGACATTTCCGGCTCGATGAGCCAGTACACGCGCATCTTCCTGCATTTCCTGCATGCGTTGACGGAAAAGCGCCGGCGCGTGCATGCCTTCGTCTTCGGCACGCGGCTGACCAACCTGACGCGGCAGATGCGCCACCGCGATCCGGACGAGGCACTGGCCGAATGCTCGGCGGCGGTGAAGGACTGGTCGGGCGGCACCCGTATCGGCGATACGCTTGCCGAGTTCAACCGGCTGTGGTCACGGCGCGTGCTGGGGCAGGGCGCCGTGGTGCTCCTCATCACCGACGGGCTGGAACGCGACGACGTCACCGGCCTGTCGCAGGAGATGGAGCGGCTGCATAAATCCTGCCGGCGGCTGATCTGGCTCAATCCGCTGCTGCGCTTCGACGGGTTCGAGGCGCGCGCCCGTGGCGTCAAGGCGATGCTGCCCTATGTCGACGAGTTCCGGGCGGTGCATAATCTCGACGCGCTGGCCGATCTTTGCGCCTCTCTCGACCAGCGGCCGGCCGCCGTGGTCGATCCGCGCCGCTGGATGCGACCTGGCGACAGGCGCGCTGCGTAGCCATATGATCCTTGGAATCTTGGCTCGGGAAAAACAGACTTTGTGAGAAGCGACGATGGATGAGAGCATTTATCTCGATGAGGCCCGCGATCCGCTGATCATCGCGGAAAGCTGGATGAAGGACGGCAAGGATGTCGCCATCGCGACCGTGGTCGAGACCTGGGGTTCGGCGCCGCGTCCGGTCGGCAGCCATCTGGTCATCGACGCCGATGGCAATTTCCATGGCTCGGTCTCAGGCGGCTGCGTCGAGGGTGCTGTCGTGACAGAGGCGATGGACGTCATCGACAGTGGCAAGGCCAGGATGCTGGAGTTCGGCGTCGCCGACGAAACCGCCTGGCAGGTGGGGCTGTCGTGCGGCGGCCGCATCAAGGTCTATGTCGAAAGGCTGGGCTGATCATTCATGGATCCATACGTCCTCAAGACATTGAACGAGGAACGCCGCGCCCGTCGAGCGGCCGTGCTTGTCACCGATCTCGGCGACGGCCGAGACCGCATCGTGCGCGAGGGCGACCATGTCGCTGGCGATCTCGGGGCGGCGATCGCCAATGCGTTCCGCACCGGCAATTCGCGGTCTGTGGAGGCGGAAGGGCGGACCTTCTTCCTCAACGCGCATCTGCCGCGCCCGCGCCTCGTGGTGGTCGGCGCGGTGCATATCAGCCAGGCGCTGGCGCCGATGGCCAGGATCGCCGGCTACCCGGTCGAGATCATCGACCCTCGCACAGCTTTCGCCACGCCGGAGCGCTTTCCGGAGGTCGCGCTGCATGCCGAATGGCCGGAGGATGTGCTGAAGCGCGCGCCGCTCGACAGCTATACCGCGCTTGCCGCCGTCACCCATGATCCGAAGATCGACGATTTCGCGCTGAAGGCGGCGCTCGACGCGCGGTGCTTCTATGTCGGGGCGCTCGGCAGCCGCAAGACCCACGCCAAGCGTGTCGAACGCCTGCTGGCGCTCGGTGCCGGCGCCGACCAGATCGCCCGCATCCACGCGCCGATCGGTCTCGACATCGGCGCGGCCAGTCCGGCGGAGATCGCCGTCGCGGTGCTTGCGCAGACCATTCATGCCTTCCGCTCGCGCGGTCTCGAAGCAAAAGGCGCCGTGGCGTGAAATTCGGGCCGGTTCCGATCGATGAGGCGGAAGGGGCGGTGCTGGCGCATGCGACCGCCGCCGGCGAAAAACGCTTCCGCAAGGCGCAGCGGCTGAGCCGCGAGGATATAGCGGCGCTCAAGGCCGCTGGCGTCGGCGAAGTCGTCGCGGCTGTCCTCGATCAGGACGATCTCGGCGAGGATGCCGCCGCCGCCAAGATCGCCGCCGCCATGAGCCACCGCAACGTTGAGGTGAAGCCTGCCGCAACCGGGCGGGTGAACCTGCATGCAGGCGCTGCCGGCGTCTTTACCGTCGATGCCGGAATGATCGACGCCATCAACGCCGTCGATCCGGCCATCACCATCGCGACGCTGGCGCAGCATGCGCCGGTCGAGAAGGGGCAGATGGTGGCGACGGTGAAGATCATCCCCTTTGCCGTTGCCGCAAGCCTGGTGGACAGCGTGGTTAAGATTTGCGCCGGCCGCGAGATATTTGCCGTCAACGCCTATCGTCCCATCACTGTCGGCGTCATCCAGACGGTGCTTCCGGGCGTCAAGCCGAGCATGCTCGACAAGACGCTGCGCGTCACAGAGGCGCGGTTGGCGCGCTCAGGCGGCCGGCTGACGGCCGAGCGGCGCACGCCGCATGAAATTGCGCCGGTCGCCGCGGCCGCAACCCAGCTGGCGCGCGACAATGACATGGTGGTGATCTTCGGCGCCTCGGCGATGAGCGATTTTGCCGATGTCGTGCCGGCCGCGATCGAACGTGCTGGAGGTACCGTCGTCCGTGCCGGCATGCCGGTCGACCCCGGCAATCTGCTGGTGCTCGGAACGCTGGACGGCAAGCGCGTCGTCGGCGCGCCCGGATGCGCGCGCAGCCCGAAGGAGAACGGCTTCGACTGGGTGCTCGATCGCCTGATTGCCGGGCTGGAGGTGACGGCGGGCGATATTGCCGGCATGGGCGTCGGCGGACTTCTGATGGAAATCCCGACAAGGCCGCAGCCGCGCGAGCCTGCCCCGCAGCCGGCAAGGGCGGCGCTGAAGGTCGATATCGTGCTTCTGGCCGCCGGCCGCTCGAGCCGCATGGGCGGACCGAACAAGCTTCTGGCGCTGTTCGACGGCGAGCCGCTGGTGCGCCGCACCGCCCGGCGGGCTCTGGGCTCGAAGGCTGCCAGCACCATCGTCGTCACCGGCCACCAGCGCGAGCGCGTGCGCTCCGCGCTCTCCGGCCTCGGCGTGAGCCTCGCCGACAATCCGGACTTCGCCGATGGTCTGGCATCGTCGCTGAAGGCGGGCATCGCGAGGGTCGGGCCCGATGCGGCAGGCGCCATGATCGTGCTCGGCGACATGCCCGGCGTTTCATCGAAAGACCTCGACAGCCTGATCGATGCGTTCCGCCGTTCCGGCGGGCACGCGGTCGTACGCGCCTCGCATCAGGGCAAGCGCGGCAATCCGGTGCTTTTGCCGCGATCGCTTTTCGCGGGCGTCGCGCAGCTTGAGGGCGATACCGGCGCGCGGCATCTGGTCGAAGCCGAAGGCCTCGACGTCATCGACGTCGAAATCGGGCAGGGCGCCGCGATCGATGTCGACACGACCGAGGCGCTGGAAGGTGCGGGCGGCGTTCTGCAGGATTGACAAAGCAGAGCCGAATTTCGCATGGCTCTCTCATGTCTTTCCGCTTGCGACGTCTCTTCGCCCTGGTCACCGCAACAGCGCTGTCCCTTTCGGCCGCTGAGGCGCAGACGCTTTCGCTGAAGCCGTTCAAGGACGACCTCTTCGCCTATCCTGCAGCGCTCTCGACTGGCGACAATGGCGCCTATACCGTCCTCGACTATCACGAGATGCGCGATATCAACCAGCGCGACGAGGTGCCGGAAAAGCGCGTTCGTGCGCAATACACCGACCCGGGCGTGCGCAAAGTGCAGCAGGACCTGATGCTGAAGACCGACGCCGGCGATATAAGGCATGTCGCGGTCGGCAGGACGCAAGGCGCTTCCATAATCGTGCTCTACCTGCACGGGCAAGGCGGCAGCCGAAAGCAGGGCGTTGACGATTTTACGTTCGGCGGCAATTTCAACCGCATCAAGAACCTGATGGCTGCCAACAACGGGCTCTATCTTTCGCCGGATTTCCCGGATTTCGGCGACAAGGGCGCGGCGCAGGTCGCGGCATTGATCGATCACTATGCCCAACAATCGCCGGGTGCGAAGATCTTCGTCGCCTGCGGCTCGATGGGCGGCATGATCTGCTGGAAGCTCGCCGCGCGCAAGGACACCGGCGGCCGCATCAATGGGCTGCTGCTGCTCGGTTCGCTCTGGGACGACAGCTTTCTCACCAGCCCCGCCTTCAAGCGCCGCGTGCCGGTGTTTTTCGGGCAGGGCAGCCATGATGTGGTCTTCCCGGTGGAGAAGCAGGAAGCCTTCTTCCGCTCGATCCTGGCCAAGAAGTCTTACCCGACCCGGTTCGTCCGCTTCGAGACAGGCACGCACGGCACGCCCATTCGCATGGTCGACTGGCGCGGCACGCTCAACTGGATGCTGACGAAAGCCCCCTGATCAACGTTCTGCGTCAAGGGGCGGTGTTGTAGTCGATGACCGTCTGCGGATTGATCTCGCCGTCATAGGAAGCATCGACGTCATACTGGACGAGCGAGAAATCGCCGTTGCGGAAAAGATAGGTTCCCGATGACGATGCATCCCCCGCACCACGCCATTTGTTCGATGTGGTGATGGTCTTGGTGTTGTCGTCATAGTCCGAGTTGGTCGCCCAGCCGCTGGTCTTGAAACCAATGATGTGGATCGACTCGACCTTGCCTTCGCTGTTGTTGTTCTCGTAGCGGATGTCGAGATCCGGCTCGGTGAACTGCAACTGTGAGACGCCGTTGACGTCATCGGCGATGTAGTAGACCGCCGTCTCGTTATAGGCGGCCATCGAACAGAAGAAGCGGAACAGCCGCGTCTCGCGTTCGGGATCGTTGGGCTGGGCGTCCTTGTCCTTGTAGTGGATGGAGTGAGCCTCGGGTTCGCCGACCGGCTTGCCGTCAGGATCCTCCTTGTCGCACTGGTCGCCATAGGTGGCGAGGAAGGCTTTCCTGGCCTGCTCCAGCGCCTCGTCCTTCTTCGGCGGTGGTGGGCCGTCGCCGCAGCTTGCCGGCACGGCGCTGTCGAAATCCTCGGTCGACGGCTTCAGCGCGCCCTTGTCGATGAAGATCGGCTGGAAGGGCGGCTCCTGGATCTGCGCGTTGACCTGGCGGACCGTGTAGCAGCCGGCAAAAACCTTGGGCTCGCCCTTCTTGTCGGTCGCCCGGATGGCGACCGGAACGCTGTAATAGATGCTGCCGGCCGCCCCTTCGTTCGATATGGCGCCGGTCTTGACCTCAACGCTGTCGGTGCCGTCGTAACCCTTGACGAAGGCGTTGAAGTCTTTTGCCGGCTTCGTATCGCCGAAATAGCCCCAGGCGCGGGCAAATTCGTGGCGGTTGATGGCGCTGTAGAGCGAGCGGATGACGGCGTCGGCGCTTGATCTGTCATCGATGTAAGGCGCATCCGCCGCGGGGGCGGACTGCGTGAAGCCGGCAAGTGAGAAAAACACGGTCGCTGCGAAAACGGCTCTTTTCATCGAATCCTCCGCTCGGTAACGAAAATACTACCATGGGGATTGCGGCGGCGCGGTGACGCCACAGGCAGGACCGCTTGAAGAATCGTGATGGGAAGCGCTAGCTCACGACCCGCGGCGCTGGGGCCGTGTGGGGAGATTGCCCGTGACCATTTCCATGTACGATATCTCGGTCGGCGTGTTTTCCGCGAGGCTGAAGGCGCTGGCCAGCGTGTTGACGGCGGCGGAGCAGAATGCCGGCGAGCGCAAGATCGATCCGCAGGTGTTCCTTGCCGCGCGGCTGGCGCCGGACATGTTCGCGCTGACCAGGCAGGTCCAGATCGCCACCGACCACGCCAAGGGCGCGCCGTCGCGGCTCGCCGGCCGGGAGGTGCCGAGATACGAGGACAATGAAGCGAGCTTTGCCGAGCTGCAAGCCCGGATCGCCAAGACGCTCGATCATCTGGCGTCGTTCACGGCGGCCGATCTGGAAGGGTCGGAAGACAGGACGGTCGAACTGAGGCTTGGCGGGCGCGAAACCACGCTCCCCGGCCTGCAATACCTATTGCATGTCGCGACACCGAATTTCTACTTCCACGTCACGACGGCCTACGACATCCTGCGCCATAATGGCGTGCCGCTCGGCAAGCAGACTTTTCTCGGAAATCGCTGAGTTATGAACAGGTTGGAGGTTTCCCGGCATGCCGGGAAACCTCTTTGGTTCAGCGCATCTCAGCGGATCGACATCTCGCGCGCGATGCGCGGAAAATCCGCAGGTTTGATGCCGATATCGGCGCGATCGGCATTGCTCATCGCGTTCAGAAGCGCGAGCGCCGCACGGTAACGCTGCTGTTCCTGCGGTCTCGGCCGAGCGAACATTTCAGTGAAGAACCCCATGACTCAGTTGCCCCTGTTGGTCCTCCCGACACCACAATATAGGCGATTTGTTAAAATTGTGCAGTGCAGCAATTGCATGGCTGCCATGCCGGACGAAATTTTTTCCGCCACAATCGATTTTTAGTGAAACTTCCGGTGGGCTCGACCGTATTGACCGGTGCCGGCTCATGGCCGGCTTTTTCCTCGCCACTCCTGGCGACCCCTGCCGGGCTGCACGAAATGCAGTCCGGCCTTTTCCACTGGTGGTCTTTCTCTGGCGCAAAAGCCGGCAATTGTTAACATCGCCAGCATTCATTTTTAACGAGAGCCTCCTATGTTCGGCGGCATCAACGCATGCCGGCACCACAGGGAGGCTGAGATCGGCACCGGGAACAAGCTCGATTTCGCTTCGTTGCTCGACGACCTGATCGTCGCCTCGGAGAAAGGCGAGGAAGAGGGCGCCCGGCCGTCTATTCCATTCGACTATCTGTCCGTGGCCGATGAATTGCATTCGGGCCGCATCAAGGTCGCCGGCGAGAGCGTCGCCGCCGAATATCGCGAGTCCGGCGACGACCTCGCGGCTGAGTTCGCCGCACTTCTCGACCAGGCGAAACTGTCGCTTGCCGGCGAGGAACACCGGCCGGAGGAGAAGCTGCCGCCGATCGATCCCGAAGCGATCGCCGGCGAGCTCGGCCTCGACCGTCCGGCCAAGAATGCCGATTTCGGCCGCATCCGCCGCAATTTCGCTTTCGCCAACCACCCGGACCGGGTGGCGCCGCATCTGCGGCAGCGCGCCATGATCCGTATGCAGGTGGCCAACATGCTGATCGACGAGGCCAAGCGGCGGGCTTTGGCTGGGGCTAGGCGGTAGTTCCGCGCGGAATTCACTTAAGAGTCTGAGGCCGCGGGGCTTGGAGAAACTCCGGCCTGTGCTCCATGCTTGAACTTCCTCTCTGCGCTGTCCGCGCAACCTCCCGCCGGAGAAACCCCATGCATAAACGCCGCCTCGGTCGGACCGACCTTCTTGTTTCGCAAATCTGCCTCGGTTCAATGACCTGGGGTCAGCAGAACACCGAAGCCGAGGGCCATGCGCAGATGGATCTGGCGTTCTCGCGCGGCGTGAATTTCATCGACACGGCCGAGCTTTACCCGATTCCGCCCAAGGCGGAGACGCAAGGGCGCACCGAGAAGACCATCGGCAGCTGGATGAAGGCCAATCGCAATCGCGACAAGGTCATCCTCGCCTCGAAGGTGGTCGGCCGCACCGCCAACACGTGGTTCCGCGGCGATCGTCCGTCGAAGCTGGTGCGCGCCGACATCTTCGACGCCGTCGAGAAATCGCTGGCCAAGCTCGGCACGGACTATATCGACCTCTATCAGATCCACTGGCCGGACCGGGACATTCCGTGGGGCTCGAATCCGACGCGCGTCGGAGCCGTGGCGCGGCGTGCGGATGCGGCCGGCGGTGCGGGAGACGAGACGCCGATTGCCGAAACGCTCGCCGTCTTCGACGAATTGGTGAAAGCGGGAAAGATCCGCCATCTCGGCCTCTCGAACGAGAGCTCCTGGGGTGTCATGCGCTTCGTCTTCGAAGCCGAGAAGGGCATTGGTCCGCGCGTCGCCTCGCTGCAGAACGCCTACAATCTCGTCAACCGCACGTTCGAGGTGAACCTCGCCGAGGTTTGCGAGCGCGAGCAGATCGCGTTCCTTCCCTATTCGCCGCTGGCGCAGGGCTACCTGACCGGTAAATACGACCATGGCGCGCGGCCGCAGGGCTCGCGCTCGCAGCTGTTCAACCGCGGCCAGCGCTACGAGACGCCGAATGCGGCGGAAGTGCTGCTTCAATACAATGAGCTGGCGCGCTCCTTCGGCATGGAGCCGGCGCTTTTTGCGAACGCCTATGTGACAAGCCGGCCCTTCGTCACCGCGAACATCGTCGGCGCAACCACGATAGCGCAGCTCGAGATGGCGTTGTCCTCTGCCGACGTCACCTGGACGGAGGAGATGCAGAAGGCGGTCGACGCCATCCACCAGCGCGTCGGCAATCCGTGCCCTTAAGCGGGAATCGGTGAAAAACAAAAAGGGGTGGAGATGATGGCAGATTTTCCGGTCGAGGCCGTGCGCGGCAGGTTTCCGGCGCTTTCGCTGACCGATGACGGGCGCCGGCGCATCTATCTCGACAATCCCGCCGGCACGCAGGTGCCGCTGACGGTGGCAGACGCGGTGTCGCGCTGCCTGCTCTCGACCAACGCCAATCTGGGCGGGTTCTTCGAGACCACGGTCGCGGCCCAAAAAGTGGTCGACGACGCCCATGCGGCAATGGCCGATTTTCTGAACGCATCGAGCATCGAGGAAATCGTCATCGGCGCAAACATGACGACGCTGACCTATCACATGTCGCGCACGCTCGGCCGCATGATGAAACCTGGCGACGAGATCATCGTCACGCGCATGGACCACGAAGGCAATGTCTCACCCTGGCTGCAGCTTGCCGAGGATCTCGGCCTTGTCGTGCGCTTCCTGCCGTTCGACGAGCGGAGCTGGCAGGTGGAGGAGGCCGCGCTCAAGGCGCTGCTTTCGGACAAGACGCGCCTCGTCGCGCTGAACTATGCCTCCAACCTCACCGGCTCGATCAACCGGGTGAAGGCGCTGACGGCGATCGCCAGGCAGGCCGGCGCGCTGGTCTATGTCGATGCCGTGCAGTTCGCGCCGCACGGGCTGGTCGACGTGCAGGAGCTCGGCTGCGATTTCCTGATCTGCTCGGCTTACAAATTCTTCGGCCCGCATATGGGCATATTGTGGGGCCGCCGCGACGTGATCGACGCGCTCAAGCCGTACAAATGCCGCTGCTCTTCGAACGTCCTGCCCGAACGGTTCGAACTCGGCACGCCGCAGATCGAGCTGATGGCGGGGCTTACGGCGGCAATCGACTATTTCGCCGATCTCGGCGCTTCGGCCGGCGAGCGCGGCTCGCGGCGGCAGCGGATCGCCAGGGCGTTCGAGGTGTCGATCGCCTACGAGAACGTGCTGGCGCGGCAACTGATCGACGGGTTGTACGACATCGAGGGCCTGGTCATTCACGGCATTACCGATCCGAAGCGCCTCGCCGAGCGGGTGCCGACGATTTCCTTCACCGTGGAAGGCATCGAGCCGGAAACGATCGTGCGGCAGATGAATGCCGAGAACATCTTCGTCTGGTCAGGCCACAATTATGCGTGGGAGGTCGTCCACCAGCTCGGCATACCGGCCGAGCAAGGGGTCGTGCGCATCGGCATTGCGCATTACAACACGGCGAAAGAGATCGAGGAAACGCTGGGAAGCGTGCATCGCGTGATCGCGATGCTGCGGCAGCAGCGCTAGTCTTTCTTGCCGCCGAAACCGGTGAGGAATGCGGTGAGATTGTCGCCGAGGGCGTCGCAGAGATAGCCGCCTTCCTGGACGATGATCGTGGGCAGGCCGAGGCCGGCGATCGCTTCGCCGATGCGCGAGAAGCCGGGCGTCGTCACCGACAGGCCGCCGAATGGATCGCCCTCGAAAGCATCGAGGCCGAGCGCCACGACCAGTGCTTCCGGCGCGAAGGCGCGGATGCGCTGGAAGGCCGCCGCCAGCGCTTCGAGGAAGGCCTCGTCGCCGGATTTGCGTGGCAGCGGCAGGTTGAGATTGTAGCCGAGGCCGGGGCCTTCGCCGCGCTCGTCGGCATGTCCCCAGAAGAACGGGTAGAAGCGCACCGGGTCGGCGTGCAGCGAGACGGTGAGCACGTCGGGACGGGCATAGAAGATACCTTGCGTACCGTTGCCGTGGTGCAGGTCGACATCGAGGATGGCGACGCGGGCGGAATTCTTGCGCAGAACCTGCGCCGCGACCGCCGAATTGTTGATGAAGCAGAAGCCGCCGGCGACATCGGCGAAGGCGTGATGGCCCGGCGGGCGGCAGAGCGCATAGGCCGACGCCGCGCCGGCCATCACCGCTTCAGCGGCTTCCACCGCGCTCCAGGCGCTCCACAGCGCGCTGTTCCAGGTCTCGGCCGAGATCGGGCAGGCGGTGTCGGCCATGTGATAGCCGGCCTGGCCGACAGCCGAGGCCGGATAGGAGCCGTTGCGGGCGATCGGGTGGATGTTCGGGATCACCTCTGCCGAAGCGCCTTCGATGCGCTGCCAGCGAATGAAAATGTGCTGGAGGAAATCCAGATATTCGGGCGTGTGCACCGCCGAGATCGGTCCAAGTCCATGATTTTTCGGACGTTCGACCGTCAACCCGGTCGATCTTGCGCCGGCTAATAATCTCTCGATCCGCTCCGGCTTTTCCGGATTAGGCTGCGGCGCCCCGCTGGAGAGGAAAGCCTTCGGGTCATGGCGTTTCTGCTCCTCGGCATAGAAGGCTTTCATCGTCACTCCTCCGGCGTGTCAGCAAAGGCAAAGAAGGCATCGCCGACGATCTTCTGCACCTGCTCGTAACTCGACCAGCCGATGCCAAGTCTCTCATAGAAGGCCTTGGCGGTCTCGTTGTCGGTATCGACGGAGAGCCTCAGATAGGCGCCGCCCGCCGCGCGGCACTCTTTCGCGACGCGGCGCAGCAGTTTTTCGCCGATCCGGCGCCCGCGAAAACGATCCTCGACGTAAAGGTCCTGCACATAGACACCCGGCCGGCCCATCCAGGTCGAGAAGATCGGAAAGTGCAGGCAAAGACCGGCGAATTCGCCGCCGATCTCGGCGATCAGGGTCGAGAAGGCGGGCTTTTCGCCGAAGCCGTAGCGACGGAGGTCGTCGGGCGTCGATTGGATCTCTTCCTGCGCGCCGATGTGGGTGCTGAGGCGCAGCAGCGCGGCGTGAATGGCTTCGACATCCTCGATGCGACCGGGGCGGAGCGTAACCGGTGCCGGCATCAAAACACCTTTCTCACCCCTGCACCGGCAGATCGAGTTCCTGCGCCAGCGCCTCCAGGGAGTCGCCGATGATGGAGATCATCTCGCAGATCTGCTCGCGGGTGATGATCATTGGCGGCGCCACCATGAAATTGTCGCCGTCGACGCCGCCCTTGACCTTGCGGCCATAGATGATCAGGCCGCGCGCATAGGCGTGATCGAGCAGGCGCTGCGTCGCCTTGCTGGCTGGATCGATGGGCTTCAGCGTCTCGGGGTCGGCGACCATCTCGGCGCCGGTGAGCAGGCCCTTGCCCCGCACATCGGCGATGAAGGGGAAGCGCTTCTGCAAGCCCTTCAACTCCAGCATCAGCACGTCGCCCATGGCGGCGGCGTTGGCGATGAGATCGAGCCGGTCCATTTCGCCGAGCACGGCAAGGCCGGCGGCGCAGGCAAGCGGATTGCCGGCATAGGTGTGGCCGTGCTGGAAGCCGCCCGAGGCAAGCAGCGGCTCGACCAGTCGCATCGGCGCGGCGAGGGCGCCGAGCGGCGCGTAGCCCGAGCCCAGCCCCTTCGAAAGTGCTACGATGTCCGGCCTGCAGTTCCAGTGATCGCCGCCGAGGAATTTGCCTGTTCTGCCGGCGCCGCTCATCACCTCGTCATGGATCAAAAGGATGCCGTAGCGGTCGCAGATTTCGCGGATGCGCGGATAGTAACTGTCGGGCGCGACAAGCGCAGCCGTTGCCGCGCCCCCGATCGGCTCCATGATGAAGGCCAGAACGCTCTCCGGGCCCTCGGATTGGATCTTTTCCTCCAGCATGTCGGCATAGCGGATGCCGCGCTGTTCCATCGAAAGGTTGTCGCGGTCGCGCCAGGCTGTCGGCGCCGGCACTGTCGGCATCACCCGCATCATCGGCGTGAAGGTTTCGGCGAGCGCGTCGTCGCCGGTGATAGAGAGCGAGCCCAGCGTGCCGCCATGATAGGACGGGAAGCGGGTGATCACCTTCCAGCGCTTGGGCTGGCCGGTGGCCACCGCCCATTGCCTGGCGAGCTTGATGCAGGATTCGGTCGCTTCGGACCCGCCGGAGACGAAGAAGATGCGGTCCATGCCTTCGGGAAGTTTGCCCGCGAGCTCCCGCGCGAACTCCTCGGCCGGCTCGTTCTCGAAATGCAGCCGGTAGGCAAAGGTGGTTTTGTCCATCTGCCGCTTCATGGCGTCGAGCACGTTGCGGTTGGAATGGCCGATATTGGCGACCATCGGCCCGCTCGAGCCGTCGATGAAGCGGCGGCCGTCCTGCGTCCAGAAATAGATGCCCTCGGCGCGGTCGACGAGCGGCCGGCGCAGGCTGGAAAGATAGAACAGATGCGATGGCGGCCGCGCTTCGGCGTCGGGCGAGGGCTGCACTTCCAGTTTTGGCATATCAGGACTTTCCGAGATAGCGGTCGAGAACATTCTTGGTCACGCGTTCGACCATCGCGTCCTGCCTTAGCAGGCCGGCGATCCATTCGCAGCTTCCGGCGTGGAACACCTCGCCTTTGCCGCGCGGGAAATTGACGATCATGCCGTTGCCGCGCTTGACCTTGTCGAGGTTGGCGTCACTGGCCTCGCCGAACAAGGTCTCGGCGGTGAAGCGGCCGTCCTCGTCGGTAAGGAACTGGTCCTCGATCGGAATGTCGGCGCTTTCCTCGACCTGGCTCGCCATGCCGACCGCCAGCACCTGCAAGCCATCCGGCGCGCCGCTGGTTGCAGTCGGGTAGGGCAGGCCGCCACGGATCTCGAAATCGAGCCCGTCGACCTCATAGCCATAGACATGGCTGTCGGCGCCGAGCAGGTCGCCATAATAGATCCCGGTGCCGGCAAAGGCCCAGTGCTCGGGCCGGTAGACCGGGAAGCCGCGCACGCCGCGCGGTGCGCAGCCGCCCCAGCCGGCATAGACGCCCCGCGTCGCATTTAGGCCGAAGGTGGCGCTGCCGGGACGGCCGATCTCCGGCGCTTCCCAGGAATTGGTGGCGCGGGTGACGTCGCCGCCGCGATAGACAGGGTCTTCCGCGCGCGCCTTGTATTTGTAGCAGACCTGGCGCCGGCCCTCGTCCTCCAGCCTGGTCTGCCACATGAAATTGCCGGCGAAGCGCGCCGCATGGCCGCCGCGCTCGACATAGGCGTCGACGGCGTCGCGCATCTCCCAGGTCCAGTACTCGTCATGGCCGACGAAGGCGACGCAGTCATAGCCGTCGAGGATTTCGGGCGAGAAATGCAGTTCGTGCTGGCTGGCGAGATCGATCTGGTAGCCGGCGCGTTCGGCGAAGCGGAAGAAATGGCTGTCATAGCTTGCCCATCCGGACGAGGCGTATTTCTTCGAATGCCCGGTGGCAAAAGCCCATTCCATATGCGGATAGCGCGGCACGGTTTTCGGCGGCACGGCAACTTCGAGCGGCACGCGCGGCGCATCCTTGGGCAGCACGACGAAGCCGCGGCACCAGGGGCGCTGGGTCGACACCGTGGTGGCGTATTGATCGCGATTGGGGCCGGTGATGCCTTGGTAGTGGTTCGAGCCGCCCCAGGTGTTGTAGGCGGTCCAGGTGCCGGTCGCGGCGACCTGCAGCAGGCGGCCGGGTTTCTTGCCGGGCAGGGGGGCGACGATGAAGAGGTGATGGCTGCGGATCGGGTCATCGTCGCGGCTTTCGGCCGAAAGCGTGAGGCGATAGGCGCCGGATGGCCAGTCGTCGCCGACGCGGAATTCGAAGGAAGCCTCCCAGCCGCAGCCTTCGACCGAACACTGATCTGGCGTGTCCTGCCAGCGCGCCGACAAGCCGGTCCTTTCGAGGATCTTGGTTTCGGTGGCGCCGTCGCGAACAATGGCGATGCTGAATTGCGGCATCGTCGAGCTCACATGCAGCGTCACCGTTTCGCCAGGTCGGTAGGAAAAGCGGTCGCTGTAGCCCCAGATCTCGCCGCGCTCACCGTCCATGCCCGGCCATTCGTAATAATGGCCGCGCACCGCCTCGCGGCGTTGCTCGAGCGTCAGCCCGAAATCGGGGAATTCGGTGGGCAGCTGCGTCAAGGAACACCTGAGATCACGAGGCCGTCATTGAGACCATCGGCTGGGCAACCGTCAAATGGAAAGCATCGGGCCAGCGTGGGCTTGCGCTTGGCGATATCCGGCAAACGGATTATCTCAGCTTGAGGCGATGTTCCAACGCCGGGAGCCGACATGCTGCGGGTGCAAAAGGTCAAGGTCGACGACATCTACGTGCCGACGGCGCGGCGCAAGACGCTGCATCCCGAAACCGTGCGCCATCTCGCCGAGGATATCCTCGAGAACGGCATGAAGACGCCGATCCAGGTGCGGCACGACGGCAAGCGCCACATCCTGGTTGAGGGGCTGCATCGGCTCGAAGCCGCGAAATGGCTCGGCGAGACCACGATCGACGCCTATCTCGTACAGGCCAAGCGCCACTGACCCTGGGCGTCCGGCCGCTGCATCACCGTTAGCGATCGCGTTCCATCAAAGCTTTTTGATTGACGCTGCCGTGCCGGCGGTTAGAGCGTGCCGATAGTGCACGACCAGGATGCTTGCCATGGCGAAATATGAGGGCGGATGCCTTTGCGGCGCGGTGCGGTATAGGGCAGAGGCCGAGCCGATCAACGAGCGCGTCTGCCATTGCCGGATCTGCCAGAGAGCGATCGGCGCCGCCTTCAACGCGCGGCTTCTGTTCCGCATCGACGATGTGACCGTCGAAGGGCCGGTCGCGACGATCAATTCCACGCCGGACCTCAAGCGCGGCTTCTGCCCGGCCTGTGGCACGACGCTTTTCTCAAGGCGCGACTCCCGGGGCATTCTCGGCGTCACCTCCGGCTCGCTCGACGACCCGTCGCTGTTCAAGCCAGACATGCATTTCTGGACCGCTTCGAAGCAGCCTTGGGTAAAGCTCGACGATGGCCTGCCGCAATATGAAAGCGCGCCGCCGGCCTGAGTCATTGCGACGCAGGCCTGCACAAAAATTTCATCTTCGATTCACGACATAGCCGGCAAAGCGTCATTGGCGGGCCATCATTGGCGCCTATCTAAGCGCCATGCGGGCAGGCATCGAGGAGGCGACGGATGAGCGAGAGCATCAACACCTTGGACGAGCTTTTGAACGACCCGATGATCCAACTCGTGATGGAACGCGACCGGGTGCGTCCGGCAGAGATTCGCCTGCTTCTGGAGAAGGCGCGCGACAGGGCCGGCGATGATTCCCGCATCGACCAGGCTTCAGTGCCGCCGGCGCATGTGGTGGCAAGAAGCTGCCTGAAGCAGTGGCTCTATCGCTGAGGCGACCCCAAAATATGCCGGTTTCCCGCCGCGAATTGCACAAGGACAACAGCCGCCGGTCAGCTCGAGTGCGCGGGCAGGTAGCTGTAATGATTGCGCAAATAGGCGAGCTTGAAGCCGAGCCGGTCATAATTGCGATAGGCCGGCCCGTCGCGGTCGGGGCGCGGCGCCTCGATGTCGGCGACGAACAGTTTCGCGCCGGCGGCGATGCCGTCGCGAACCAGCCTTTCGCCGAGCATGGCATCAAGATCGAAGCTCGGCGCCATGATTCCCGGCACCGGGGCGTCGATGCCGCTCCAGGCCGCGCCGCCTGAGATGAAGAGCGAGCGCACGGCGGCGACCGCGCCCCCGCGTTTCAGCATGTAGTGATGCCAGCCCTTGCGGCCGACAAGCGCCGTGAGCCAGGGCGTGGTGGGGAGCCTGTATTTGGCATCGATGAAGGAAGCCCAATCCGATGCCGTCCTGGGCGTGACCTCCTCGACCACCAGATCGTCGACCGGGATCAGCGGATCGCCCGGAAAAAGCGGTTCCTCCGGCAGCGGCGTGGCGTCGCGATAGATGCGCTCCCAGCCGCCCTGATGCTGCAGGCCGCGCGCTTCCAGCCAGCACCGCAGCCGCGCCGGTTCGGCATGCGGATTGGTGTAGAACCACGGCCGCATGACGCCGGCATCACGGTAGCGCTGGAGCAGCGCGTCGACCTGCTCTTCCGTCGCCGGACCATCGACGCCGATATTCTTCACGCAATTGAAATGGATGAACGGGATCGTCGTGCAGGTGGTCCAGACAAGATCGCCGTCGCTCGCGATCGACAGCCCATGCCGCGCCGCGAAGTCGGTGGGCGCCGCTTCGTAGAGGTCGAGCCAGGCAGCCACTTCGGCGCGCTCGATGGCCCGGCTGAAATCGCGCGACACCTCCTCGATCGCGATTTCGGCAGCATGCGTTTCCGGTGGGACGATCGGTTGCAGTTCCGAGAGGGCGGCGGTCGACATGAAAATCCTCCTCCGAATACCTTACAGTGTAAGATTAGTGGATGATAATATGGCGACGACCGTTGTCAAGCAGGATTAGCGGCACCTTACAAATCCGTGAGTTGGAATCACGCTATCGTGAGGCTAAGCCTGTCCTCCAGGGCTTTTCGAATTACGATTCACTTTTGCTCCGGGGCAGGGCCGGGGCGCTGGGAAAAGGATTGAGATGACCGACGTCTGCACTCAAGGGTTGGATACCGGCTTTGTCGGCCTGGGCTATGCCAAGGTGGCGTTTCTGGGCATCGTGCAAGGCATCACCGAATTGCTGCCGATCTCGTCGACCGCGCATATGCGTATCGTGCCGGCCGTGCTCGGCTGGCAGGATCCCGGCTCGGCCTTTTCCGCCGCCATGCAATTGGCGGCGCTGGCGGCGGTGGTCAGCTATTTCTGGAGCGATGTCAGGGACGTGCTGTTCGGATCGCTTGCCGCGATCTCGCGCCGCGATTTCAGCGACCGCTATTTCCGCCTTGCGATCAGCATCGTGCTTGCCACCGTGCCGATCGTCATTGCTGGCCTTGCGCTCTCGGGCGCGCTGAACGCCTGCAATTCGCCGCTGCGCGGGCTCGCCGCCATCGGCTGGGCCTGTATCGTCATGGCGATCCTCCTGGCGCTCGCCGAGATATTCGCCAGCCATAAGCTAATGCTGCGCCAGGCGTCGATCCTCGACGCGCTCTTGGTGGGCGTCGCCCAGGTCGGCGCGCTCATTCCCGGCGTCTCCCGCTCGGGCTCGACGCTGACGGCGGCGATGGGGCTTGGCTTCGCCCGGCCGGAGGCGGCGCGCCTGTCCTTCCTGCTCGGCTTGCCGGCCATCGCGCTCGCCGGCCTCAAGGAACTCTATGAACTGCACAAGGTGCATCTCGACGCGCATGGCTGGTCGATCCTGGCCGTCGGCCTCGTCGTCGCCTCGGTCTCGGCCTTCTTCGCCATATGGGGGCTGATGCGGGTGCTCGAGCGCTTCTCCGCCTGGCCGTTCGTCATCTATCGCGGCCTGCTCGGCGTGGTGCTCCTGATAAGCGTCGCGGCCGGTTGGCTCACCTGACGCAATCCAGGAAATCCGCGCAGCGGCGTCGACCGAATCCGCTATACCGGTGCTGACGAGCGGGACGCGCTGATGGATCTTGGGACGCTGTTGCAATCGGTACCTTTGCTAGCCGGGCTGGTGAAATCGGCGGTGCCTGCCGCCGTCGGCGCAGGCATGGGCCTTGGCCAATGGCTGGCGGCCTTGCCGCCCTGTCGCAATCAGATTTTCGAGAGCGCGTCCTATCTGGTCTGCGAGGCCGATCCGAAGCATTTCTCAATCGAGCTGTTCTGGAAGAACAAGGACGGCGACTTCTACCGCTCGCTGCACAATCTGCGCAGCGCGCAGCAGGCGACAGGGCGAAACCTGCTGTTCGGCATGAATGCCGGCATGTATCATCCGAACCTCATGCCAGTCGGGCTCTATGTCGAGCGCGGCGAGCAGGTCACGCCGGCGAAGACCGGATCGGGATCCGGCAATTTCTCCATGCAGCCCAACGGCATCTTCTATCTCAGCGCCGGCAAGGCCGGGGTCCGCGCGACCAAGGATTACCTCAAGCGCCCCCCGCGCGTCGATTATGCCACGCAGTCCGGGCCGATGCTGGTCATTGACGGCAAGCTGCATCCGAAATTCCAGGCCGACGGCACCTCGCGCAAGATCCGCGACGGCGTCGGCGTGCGCCCCGACGGCGTCGCGATCTTCGCGATCTCGGACGACGTCGTGACCTTCCACCAATTCGCGAGGCTGTTCCGTGACCAACTCGGCTGCCCGAACGCGCTCTTCCTCGACGGCTCGATCTCCAGCCTCTATGCGCCAGGGATCGGCCGCAACGACGACTTCTGGAATCTCGGGCCGATGATCGGCGTGTTCAGGCGGTGATCGAAGAGCTTTCCTCGTTATGGTATGGCTTAACTGGACGCGTCCTGGATCGCGGACAGCAGCCATGGCTCCCCAGCCTGGCGGGTGAAAGTCCACAGCTCGGTGGCTTCGACCGGATTGTTGGGATCGCCCTTCTCGACGGCGCCGGTCTGGCGGTTGCGCATGATGTCGATCGCCGACCAGCGCATAGCTACGGTTGCATAGTCGCGCGAACCCTCCCGCCACGCCTCGGCGACTTCGCCCTTCAGCAGCCGAAGGTTTGTCACCTCGTTCTTGAGGCCGTGGGTAGCGTTGTCCGCCAGTTCCTCCGAAAGGTAGGAAACCATTTCGGGGGTCGTCAGCCGGCGCAACCCCTGATGATCCTCGCGGGTGAAGGCAGCCTGCACGTCGCCGAGGATTCGTTCGAACGCGTCACGATCGGCGTCCGTGATGCCGATTTCATCCGCGCCGGATGCATCAGTGGAGCCGAAGCTCGCGGCATTGGACGAATAGCTGGGCGGCGTGCCGCCCCAGCCCTGCCGTCCGAACGGAACGCCGGCGCTTCGCATGTTGGCCGGAGCGGCATTGTCGCGATTGAGGAAGCGCATCGCCAGCATCACGAGCCCGCCGATCAAGAGCAGTTGGAAGATGAAGCTCAGCCCGCCGCCTATGCCGCCGAAACCATGGCCCAGCATCATGCCGAACAGGCCCTGGAAGAACAGTCCTCCCACCAGGCCGCCGACAAAACCGCCGCCGAAACCACGCCAGAAACCGGGGCGAGCGGAGCCCGGAAACGACTGTGACGATGGGATGGACTGGGTGGTTTGCGGCGTCATCGAGCGCGTGACGGGTGCCGTGTAAGGGGCCGTCCTGGTCGGCGCGGGAGCCTGGTAGGTCCGGCTGCCGCGGCTGCCGAAGCTGCCGCCCATGCGCGCTTCGGCGGAGCCGATAGCGACGGTCCCGAGCGTCATCAGCAGGATCATGAGGATCGACGCGATTTTGATCGTTCGTGACTTCGACATTAAGCACAATCCCTGGGTACGTGAGCGCTTCACTTTGCGCGAGCCCCGTATATGGGATGTCAGGCGAGCCAGGTTTAGCCCCTGCTTCAATGCGTCCGCCGACCCGGTGAGGATCGTCCTGATCTTGGGCTCGCTCGCGGCTGCGCCTTCGCGCGGGGCGAGGTAACGGCGATACATCCCGAATCGGTCACCACCGTCGCGCCAAAGGTAAATTTTGATTCAAACTTTGTTGGTAATTTCTCATTAGGAATGGGGCTTCCGGCGGCGTCTTTCCTGCCTTCGGTCTGTTTTGTCTCGCGTACAGGTCAAAGATGCGGATTTTTGGCGTCGTCAGTTTCGTGCTCGCAGCGCTTTGCCTTGCCGGCTGCTCGTCCACGTCGGGCGTCGATGCCTTGCAGATGCCGTCCAACGAGACGACCAGCTCGGTCGTGCGGCCGAGCGCGCCGGTGTCGAAGGGCGTGAAGACCGCCGTAAGGGAAAAAACCGTCGAGACCGCGTCGATGTCGGGCATGGCGCGCATCGAGCCGCCGGCGTCGCTGCTTGACGAAGGTAACGCAAGTCCCGGCGACGAGAGCCCGCGCCCCTTCGGTCTCGCCGAGGAGGAGACGGTGAACTTCCCGGCGACCGCTCTGCCGGACAGCGTCGAGCCGCCGGTGCAGGAGGCGGCGCTCGTCTCGCCGCCGAAGCGGCTGTCGCGCGCCGCGCCCGCCATGCTCGCCAACCCGGTCACGCGCTATGCGTTCCGCGACGCCAAGCCGATCAATTTCGGCCGCTCCTCGCCGCGCCATCTGGCCGTGCACGGCGTCGACGTGTCGCGCTGGCAGGGCAACATCAACTGGGAAAAGCTGCGCGCCCAGGGCGCCAACTTCGCCTATATCAAGGCGACCGACGGCGGCGATCATCTCGACCCGATGTTCATGAAGAACTGGCGCAACGCCGATGCCGCCGGGCTGAAGCGCGGCGCCTATCATTTCTTCTACTGGTGCCGCACCGCCGGCGAGCAGGCCGACTGGTTCATCCGCAACGTGCCCAAGGTCGACGGCGCGCTGCCGCCGGTCATCGACGTCGAGTGGAACGGCGATTCCTCCTGCAAGCGCAGGCCATCGCGCGAGAAGGTGCTGGAAAAGATGCAGGTCTTCATGGACAAGCTGGAGCGCCACTACGGCCAGCGGCCCATCATCTACACCAGCCCCGATTTCTATCGCGACAACCTCCGCGGCGCCTTTCTGGATTATCCGTTCTGGCTGCGCGCGGTGGCGGCGCATCCGTCAAAGGTCTATCCAGGCCGCAAGTGGGTGTTCTGGCAGTATTCCGGCTCCGGCCTGTCACATGGCGTGAGCGGCCGCATCGACCTCAACGTCTTCCATGGTGATGAGCGGCAATGGCGCGCCTGGCTGGGCGGGGGCGGGCAGATGGTGGCCGACGCCGACTGAGGCGCATCGATATTCAGGTGAGGCCGGCCTGCGAATGGCGGCTTCCTGCGCTTCCGGTGCTCACGTACTTCAAGTACGCTCCGCTCCGGTTCTCGGAAGCCACCATTCTCGACTCGGCCTGACCTGAATCTCGACGCGCCTCATGGCGCTATGTCGCTATCAGCGCCCCATGGATTCCGGCGCAATTTCGGTATTTTTCTAACCAGGCGCTCACCCTGTCTTTTAGCGGCGCGGCAACGACCTTCCGGTAACGTGTCCGTGATCGCATTTGGAGGGGTTGGATGCGTAATCCGGTTATGGCAATCGCCTTTGTCGCCGTCTTTGGCTACGGACTTTACAACGCCGCCGGCTACAGGCCGGACAGCAGGCCTGTCGCCATTCCGGCAGCGGCGCCAGGCGCGCTGCCGATGTCGCCGCGACCGATCAAGCCGAACGTGGTCGCGTATTCCACCGCCGACGATGCAATGCAAGGCGCCAAGGCCAAAGGCCGTGCGACGCTGCCGCGGTTCCATGAACTGATCGATGCCGGAACGCGCGGGACCTATACCGTGAAGTTCCCGCTCACGCAGAACGGCGCCACCGAGCACATCTGGCTGCAGCTCGTCGGGTTCAGCAACGGTCATTTCGTCGGCCTGCTCGCCGACGAGCCCGTCAACGGCAACAAGTACAAGATGGGCGACCGCATGAGCGTGGCGGAAGCCGATGTCGAGGACTGGATGATCCGCGACGGCGGCAACGTCTATGGCGGCTACACCGTGCGACAGGCGTTGGCCGACATGCCGAAGGAGCAGGCGGCGAAATACGGGATCACGTTCAAGGATTGAGCGGGTTTCTCCTTCTCCCACAAGGTGAGAAGGAGAGGGCGCGCATCACCGCTCGTTGATCATCGCCTCGATGTTGTACCGTCGGGATCGAGCACGAAGCAGCCGCATAGTCCCGAAGGCCAGAAGACGCCTTCCTTGCCGAAGGCGAGGCTGTAGCTCAGGGGCGAAAACGCCTTTTCGTAGAAGAGCTTGCTCTTGGCGAGGTCGCTCACTTCGATCGTGATGTGGTCGATCATGACGCGTTCAAGCTCATAAATGAAATCGGCCCGATCTTACGACCGGGCCGAAGGATTTCAGAGGCTCAGAGCTCCTCAGCTGCACCCACTCGTGCTTCCGCACGTGTCGCACTTCTCGCAGGTGCCGTTCCGCACCATGGTGAAGTTGTGGCACTCGGAGCATTCGTTGCCGGTGTAGCCTTGCAGCAGCGACTGCTGGCGGCGGGTGGCGGCGAGCTTTTTCGCCTCCGCGGCTTCGTTGGCCGCGGCGTCGGTGAATAGGGCCTCGGCGCCGCCGGCGGCTTCGGCTTCTTCTTCCACCATGTCCTCGGCCAGTTCCCGGGCGCGCTCCTCATAGTCGCGCTTGTAGGCGAGCGCCTCGTCGCTGGCCGGCTTCAGCGCCAGCACGTTGGAGCCGGCGAAGGCCGTGGGCGCGGCGCGGGCAGGGGCCGGCGTCGACGTTGAGCCGCCGAAGCCCTTGGGCTCGCTGCCCATGCCGCTCACCAGCTTCACGGGCGAGGCACCGCGATAGAGGCCCTTGGAGAAGGGCGTCGCCTTGCCTTCGGTGATGCCGCGGCCGAGCGCCGTCTTGTCGAAGTCCGACTGGTCGACATGGGCGAGGTCGTGGCGGCCGAGATAGGACACCGCCAGCTCGCGGAACACATAGTCGAGGATCGACGTGGCGTTCTTGATCGCGTCGTTGCCCTGCACCATGCCGGCCGGCTCGAACTTGGTGAAGGTGAAGGCCTCGACATATTCATCGAGCGGCACGCCGTACTGCAGGCCGAGCGAGATGGCGATGGCGAAGTTGTTCATCATCGCGCGGAAGGCAGCACCCTCCTTGTGCATGTCGATGAAGATCTCGCCCAGGCGCCCGTCGTCGAACTCGCCGGTGCGGAGATACACCTTGTGCCCGCCGACGACCGCCTTCTGCGTGTAACCCTTGCGGCGGTTCGGCAGCTTCTCGCGGTCGCGGTAGAGGCGTTCCACCACGCGCTCGACGATCTTTTCCGTCACCTGCACGGCGCGCTGCGCGGCGGGCGCGGCGATCAGCTGCTCGACGGCCTCGTCCTCATCCTCGTCGTCATCGGCGAGCAGCGAGGCGTTGAGCGGCTGCGACAGCTTCGAGCCGTCGCGATAAAGCGCGTTCGCCTTCAGCGCCAGCTTCCAGGACAGCATATAGGCGTTCTTGGCGTCCTCGACCGTCGCCTCGTTCGGCATGTTGATGGTCTTGGAGATGGCGCCCGAGATGAAGGGCTGCGCCGCGGCCATCATCAGGATGTGGCTCTGGATCGAGAGCGAGCGCTTGCCGATCTTGCCGCAGGGGCTGGCGCAGTCGAACACCGGCAGGTGCTCGGCCTTGAGGAAGGGCGCGCCTTCGAGCGTCATCGCGCCGCAGACATGGATGTTGGCGGCGTCGATGTCCTTCTTGGAGAAGCCCAGCGCCGGCAGCATCTCGAAGGAGAAGTCGCCGAGCTGCTCGTCGGTAAAGCCGAGCGTCTCCTTCACCCAGTCGGCGCCGAGCGTCCACTGGTTGAACACGAACTTGATGTCGAAGGCCGACTTCAGCGCCGCGTTCAGCGCGGCGATCTTCTCGTCGGTGAAGCCCTTGGCCTTCAGCGTCGACGGGTTGATGCCGGGCGCCTGGTTGAGGTTGCCGTGGCCGACGGCATAGGCCTCGATCTCGGCGATCTGGCTTTCGGAGTAACCCAGCGTGCGCAGCGCTTCCGGCACGGCGCGGTTGATGATCTTGAAATAGCCGCCGCCGGCGAGCTTCTTGAACTTCACCAGGGCGAAGTCCGGCTCGATGCCGGTGGTGTCGCAATCCATGACGAGGCCGATCGTGCCGGTCGGCGCGATCACGGTCGCCTGCGCATTGCGGTAGCCATGCTCCTCGCCGAGCTCGATGGCGCGGTCCCAGGCGGCGCGGGCGTGCTCGGCCAAAGCTTGCTGCTTGAGGTCGGACGCGACCAGCGGCACCGGGTTGACGGAGAGCTTCTCGTAGCCGTCCTTGTCGCCATAGGCGGCGCGGCGATGGTTGCGCATGACGCGCAGCATGTTCTGGGCGTTGCGGTCATAGTCCGGGAAGGCGCCGAGCTCGGAAGCCATCTCGGCCGAGGTCGAGTAGGCGACGCCGGTCATGATGGCGGTGAGCGCGGCGCAGATCGCGCGGCCCTCGTCGGAGTCGTAAGGAATGCCGGAGGTCATCAGCAGGCCGCCGATATTGGCGTAGCCGAGGCCGAGCGTGCGGTAGTCGTAGGAGAGCTTGGCGATTTCCTTCGACGGGAACTGCGCCATCATCACCGAGATCTCGAGCACGATGGTCCACAGCCGAACGGTGTGCTCATAAGCGGCGATGTCGATCGTGCCGTCTTCCTTGCGGTAGGGCAGGAGGTTGATCGAGGCGAGATTGCAGGCCGTGTCGTCGAGGAACATGTATTCCGAGCACGGGTTGGAGGCCCGGATCGCACCGGCGGAAGCGCAGGTGTGCCAGTCGTTCATCGTCGTGTTGAAATGCAGGCCGGGGTCTGCCGACGCCCAGGCGGCATAGCCGATCTTTTCCCAGAGGTCCCGCGCCTTCAGCGTCTTCAGCACCTTGCCGTCCTTGCGGGCGGTGAGCTGCCAGTCGCCGTCGGCTTCCACAGCGCGCAGGAAATTGTCCTTCAGCGACACCGAGTTGTTGGAGTTCTGGCCCGAGACCGTGAGGTAGGCGTCGGAATCCCAGTCGGTGTCGTAGGTGTTGAACGACATCGAAGTGTAGCCCTGGCGGGCGAACTGGATGACGCGGTAGATGTAGTTCTCCGGCACGGCATCCTTCTTGGCCGCCTTGATCTCGCGCTTCAGCGCAGTGTTCAGCGCCGGGTCGAAGCAATCGTCGCCATCGCCCTCGCAATTGACGCAGGCCTTCATGATGGCTTCGAGATGCTTCTTGACGATCTTGGAGCCGGTCACCAGCGAGGCGACCTTCTGCTCCTCATTGACCTTCCAGTCGATGAATTGCTCGATGTCGGGGTGGTCGGCGTCGACGATGACCATCTTGGCCGCGCGGCGCGTCGTGCCGCCCGACTTGATGGCGCCGGCCGCGCGGTCGCCGATCTTGAGGAAGCTCATCAGGCCGGAGGAGCGGCCGCCGCCCGACAGCTTCTCGCCTTCGCCGCGCAGCATGGAGAAGTTCGAGCCGGTGCCGGAGCCGTATTTGAACAGGCGCGCCTCACGCACCCACAGGTCCATGATGCCGCCCTCGTTGACGAGGTCGTCCTGCACGCTCTGGATGAAGCAGGCATGCGGCTGCGGATGCTCATAGGCCGACTTCGACTTGGTCAGCTTGCCGGTGAAGGGGTCGACATAGAAGTGGCCCTGGCTCGGCCCGTCGATGCCGTAGGCCCAGTGCAGGCCGGTGTTGAACCACTGCGGCGAGTTCGGCGCGACGCGCTGGGTGGCCAGCATATAGGCAAGCTCGTCGCGGAAGGCGCGCGCATCCTCCTCCGACTTGAAATAGCCGCCCTTCCAGCCCCAATAGGTCCAGGTGCCGGAGAGACGGTCAAAGACCTGGCGGGCATCGGTCTCCGAACCATAGCGCTCGGCCTCGGGCAGCTTGGCGAGCTCGGCCTCGTCGGCAACCGAGCGCCACAGGAAGGAGGGAACGTCGTTCTCCTCGACCTTCTTCAGGCGCGCCGGCACGCCGGCCTTGCGGAAATATTTCTGCGCCAGGATGTCGGCCGCGACCTGGCTGAATTGCGCCGGCACATCGATGTTGTCGAGGCGGAACACCACCGAGCCATCGGGATTCTTGATCTCCGACAAAGCCTTGCGGAATTCGATCTCCGCATAGGCCGATTGCTCTGGCTTGGTGAAGCGACGCTCGATGCGCATTGGTCCGGTCCCTTTGTGTCTATATATAGCGCCTTTCCCCGGGGATTTCTGCCCCGCATGGCGAAAAGCGCAGTCCGCCGTTTGCCGGCATCGCGGGGGACGCCGGCATTCTCCTCGTCGCGGGCGCCGCCATGCAGACAGCAAAACACCTTGCCGGGCATTTGCCCGGGCTGCAGGCCGACCCCCGCGGGTCCCTCAACTGAAACTTTGGTCGATTCCCTCGGAAGAGGGAGGTTCACACTATCTAGGGTCCAGCCTGCCTGCAAACACTAAATATAGTGTTAACAGATCATTTTTTCCAGGCCGACAATTCTCCCTTTCGCCCACCCAAGCCCTAATGATCCCAACGCTTCCGCCGGCCTCGTGAACGGGCGGAAATGTGGGCAAAACGCACAAAATCCGGGAAAAAAGACCGGCCTCTGAACTCTCCGGTCACGCCCGCAACAGGAGCGCATGGCCCATAAAAAGCGACTCGTTCCGACCCGTCAAGGATTCGTTTTTGTAGCTTTTGTGACCCCAACATCTTGTGTGTCACACATGTGGATAACGGGGACATGACAAGCCCGGCTTTGCAGGCACTTGACGCCGTTTCTCAGGCCGCCAGGAAGCCGTGTCGGGCTGCGGCTTTTCATTTTAGCTGGCTTGCACTATCTGTTGCGTTCGCGCGGGGGGCGCGCCTTGTCAACACCAAAAGCATCCGCTACGCCCCGCTCATGACAGTTACCGTACGTTTTGCCCCGTCACCGACCGGCCGCATCCATATCGGCAATGCGCGCACCGCGCTGTTCAACTGGCTTTTTGCCATGAACAACAAGGGCCGATTCATACAGCGTTTCGACGACACCGATATTGCCCGCTCGAAGCAGGAATATGCCGATTCCATTCTTTACGACCTGCACTGGCTGGGCATCTTCCCGGACGTCACCGAGTATCAGTCGCGCCGCTTCGAGATCTACGACGCGGCGGTCGAGCGGCTGAAGGCGGCTCGCGTGCTCTATGCCTGCTACGAGACGCCGGAAGAGCTCGACCTGCGCCGCAAGGTGCGCCGCACGCGCGGCCTGCCGCCTGTCTATGGCCGCGAGGCGCTGACGCTGACGCCGGAGCAGGTGGCCGAGTACCAGTCGGACGGACGCAAGCCGCATTGGCGCTTCCTGCTGCCCAATTTCACCAGCGACCCGCTGCAGCCGGAGCGCACCGAGGTGCATTGGAACGATCTGGTGCGCGGCGAGGAGACCGTCGATCTCGCCTCGCTGTCGGATCCTGTCCTGGTGCGCGAGGACGGCACCTATCTCTACACGCTGCCTTCGGTGGTCGACGACATCGAGATGGGCGTCAGCCACGTCATCCGTGGCGACGACCATGTCACCAACACCGGCGTGCAGATCGCCATCTTCAAGGCGCTCGGCGCCGAGCCACCGGTCTTCGGCCACCACAACCTGCTGACCACGGTATCGGGCGAGGGGCTGTCGAAGCGCACCGGCGCTCTGTCGATCGAAAGCCTGCGCGAGGATGGCATCGAGCCGATGGCGGTTGCCTCGCTGGCCGTGCTCGTCGGCACGTCGGAGAATGTCACCGCCGCGCGCGACCTCAACGAGCTTGCCGGCCATTTCGACCCGGCGGCGACGTCCAAGTCAGCCTCGAAATTCGACCCGGACGAACTCTTCGTGCTCAACCGCACGCTGATGCATCATATGCCGTTCGAGGAAGCGCGCGACCGGCTGATCGTGCTTGGCATTTCCGGCGAGAAGGCCGAGCCGTTCTGGCTGGCAGTGCGCGGCAATCTCGACCGCCTGTCGGACGCCGCCATCTGGTGGCGCATCCTGAACGAGGGTCCGCAAGAGCCGGCCGAGTTTTCCGGCGAGGATCGCGACTTCCTCAACCAGGCGTTCGATCTGCTGCCGGAGGAGCCGTGGAACGGCACCGTCTGGAAGGACTGGACCGGCAAGATCAGGGAAGCGACCGGGCGCAAGGGCAAGCCGTTGTTCATGCCGCTGCGGTTGGCGCTTACCGGGCGGACTTCGGGGCCGGAGCTTTCAGATCTATTGCCGCTGATGGGTCGGGAAGGAACGCTGGCCCGACGACCCTGACCTTGCGCTGATCCGGCGGCAGCGCCGAGACCGGCGACACCGGCGCCTTGGTGGTCAGCCGCTTGATCGCTTCCAGGTCGAGCCCGCCTTCGGCATTGGCGAGCGTTTCGGGATCGGCGCCGGGATCGGGCTTCACTGCCGGCACGGGGATGAAGGGCGCCATCCCGCTCTCCGGCCGCGACTGCTCGGGATTGGGCGGGTTGCCGCCGATGATCGTGAAATTGCTGGCCTGCGCGTTGCAGCCGCAACTCGGCGGGCGTGAGTAATTGACCTGCTTGTAGAGATAGGCGGTCGGCAGCGAGGCGTAGGGTTGCCCGGTGACCGAGGAGGTCATCGATCCCGAATCGTCGTCCATTCCGCGCGAATAGAAGACCTGCATCTCGGTGCCGGGGCAGCTCGATTCGCAATTCTTCTGGTCGCGTTCGAAATCTCCGACGGACGCAGCATTGGACATCGGGAAGAAATAGCCGTCGCAGGTGCGCACGCACATCGTGCGGAACTCGCCGACCGGCCTTGGCAGGTCCGTGCCGTCCGGCTGGTTGATGATGCGGCGGATGTTGCGCACGCTGGGATCATCGGCAGGTACGTCCGCCGCGTCCGGGGCGCCGGGAGCATCGGGCGTTTCGAGCTGCTGGTCCTGGCGGCCGAAAAGTTGCTCGAACAGATTGCCGCCGGCATTGTCGCGGGAAGCCTCCTGAAGCGGCGCGCGGCGGGGCGGGGGCTCGTCGCCGCGGCAGCCATTGGCATCGAGCGCCGCGAGGATACGACTGCGGTCGCGCCGCGTGCCGCCACCGGCGGACAGCCGCTCGCGCTTGGCCTGCAGCGTGTCGAGATTGGCGTTCATGCGCTCTATCGAGGCGTTGATCGCCGCGCACTGGCTGACATTGCGTGAAAAAAGCGTGAAGCCGCAATTGGCGTCGCTTGCCCGGCTGCGGGCCTTCGCCAACTGCTCGCGCTGGCGCGCGATCGCGTCGTCATATTTGCGCACGAGGCCCGGCCCTCCGCCGCCACCGCGCGTAGCGGCGAGTTCGGCTTCGAGCTGCCGGCATATGCGGGATGCCGCCAGGGAGTCCGTGACGGCGACGGCTGAGCCTGCAAGCGCCGCAAGCAGCGCCGCAAGATGCATCAGCTTCAACCCCTTCATCCGCCTGGAATCCCGATTGCCCGTGGGCGGAAGGCTACCGCGTTCGTGGTTAACTGTTCCCTAGTCTGCTCTGGCGCCGCCTCAATTCAGATCGACGAGCGCCTGCGCCTTGTGCGCCGCCTCGACAACGGCCAGCGCGGTCATGTTGACGACGCCGCGCGAGGTCACCGAAGGCGTCAAGATGTGCGCGGGCTTGTCGGTGCCGAGCAGGATCGGCCCGACATGCAGCGCATCCATCATGGCGCCCAGCGCCGTAAGCGTGATGTTGGCCGAATCGAGGTTCGGGAAGACCAGCAGATTGGCTTCGCCGTTCAGCCTGGAATGCGGATAGACGCGCTGGCGCAGATGTTGCGAAAGCGCTGTATCGGCATGCATCTCGCCGTCGCATTCAAGGTCGGGCGCGATGCGCGCCAGGATCGCCGCGGCTTGCCGCATCTTGAACGCACTCGGCGCGTCGCGCGATCCGAAATCCGAGAAGGAGAGCAAGGCGGCCTTGGGTTCCATGCCGAAACGCCTGATCTCCTCCGCCGCCAGAACGGTCATCTCGGCAATCTCTTCGGCGGTCGGGTCGATGGAGACATAGGTATCGGTGAGAAAGATGATGCCCCGCTGCGAAATCAGCATGGAGAGCGTCGAAAGATCCCGGTCCTTGACGCCGGCGCGCGGCCCGATGATCAGCGAGACATTGCGCAAATGCCGCTCGAAGCGGCCTTCGAGCCCGCAGATCATGGCATCCGCGTCGCCGCGCCTCAGCGCGAGTGCCGCGATCACCGTATTGTTGGTGCGCACCATGGTGCGGGCGGCTTCCGTCGTCACGCCGCGCCGGCCGGCAAGCTCGATCAAAAGGTCGACATAATGGCGGTAGCGCGGATCGTCTTCCGGATTGATCAACGCGAAATCGACGCCCGGCCGGATGCGCAGGCCATAACGCTTCAGGCGCACCTCCACCACATGCGGGCGGCCGATCAGGGTCGGTTCGGCAATGCCTTCCTCCAGCACCACTTGTGCTGCGCGCAGCACGCGCTCGTCCTCGCCGTCGGCATAGATGACGCGCTTGGCGCTTGCCGTCTTGGCCGAGGAAAACACCGGCTTCATCACCAGGCCGGAGCGGAAGACGAAGCGGTTGAGCTTGTCGATATAGGCGGCGAAATCGGCGATCGGCCGGGTTGCAACGCCGGTATCGCAGGCAGCCTTCGCCACCGCCGGCGCGATGCGCAGGATCAGGCGCGGATCGAAGGGCGAGGGGATCAGGAAATCGGGACCGAATATCGGCGTCTCGCCGGAATAGGCGCGCGCCGCGACATCGGAGGGCTCTTCGCGGGCAAGGGCGGCGATCGCCCGCACGGCCGCCATCTTCATCTCCTCGTTGATAGCGCTGGCGCCGCAGTCCAGCGCGCCGCGGAAGATATAAGGAAAGCACAGCACGTTATTGACTTGGTTGGGAAAATCCGAGCGGCCGGTGCAGATCATGGCGTCCGGCCGCGCGGCGCGCGCCGCTTCCGGCATGATCTCGGGATTGGGGTTGGCCAAGGCCAGGATCAGCGGCTTCGGCGCCATGTGCTCCAGAAGCTCCGGCTTCAGCACGCCGGCGGCGGAGAGGCCGAGAAAGACGTCGGCACCAGGAATGACATCGGCCAGCGTGCGCGCCTCGGTGTCCTTCACATAAGGGTCTTTCCAGCGGTCCATCTCCTCGACGCGGCCCTTGTAGGCGACGCCGAAACGGTCGGTGACCCAGATGTTTTCCACCTTGGCGCCGAGCGAGACCAGAAGGTTGAGGCAGGCAAGCGCGGCAGCGCCGGCGCCGGAGGTGACAATCTTGATGTCGGAAATCGTCTTGCCCGCCAGTTCCAGCCCGTTGAGCACGGCGGCGGCGACGATGATCGCAGTGCCGTGCTGGTCGTCGTGGAAAACCGGAATGCCCATGCGGGCCTTCAGCCGCTCCTCGACCTCGAAGCATTCCGGCGCCTTGATGTCCTCGAGATTGATGCCGCCGAAGGTCGGCTCGAGCGCGGCCACCGTCTCGACCATGCGCTCGATCCCCGGTGCGTCGATCTCGATGTCGAAGACGTCTATGCCGGCGAATTTCTTGAACAGCACCGCCTTGCCTTCCATCACCGGCTTGGAGGCGAGCGGGCCGATATTGCCGAGCCCAAGCACGGCGGAGCCGTTGGAGACGACGCCGACGAGATTGGCGCGGGCGGTGTAGTCGGCGGCGGTCGCCGGATCATCGCGAATCTCGAGGCAGGGGGCTGCCACGCCCGGCGAATAGGCAAGGGCCAGGTCGCGCTGGTTGCCGAGCGGCTTCGTCGCCTGGATCTCGAGCTTTCCCGGAGTGGGATGCTTGTGGAAGAAGAGGGCGGCCTCGTCGAGGTCCGACCGGGCCGTTTTCTTGTTCTCGCCGTCCATCCGGCCCCTCCCTGCGATGCTGCTTTGGAGCCTTTTAGCATGCGTCGGAGCGTTTTCGCGACGGCAAATAACTTGCTCCGGCCTTCACAATGTCGGAGCGAAAATAATCAACCGATTCCAGATAGTTGGGCTGCGAGCCTCAAGCTTTTTGAATTGGCGGCGATCAGAACGCGCTGACGTAGAGGCCGCCGTCGACCGGGATGTTCTGGCCGGTGAGATAGCCGGCATGGACCGAGCAGAGGAAGGCGCAGATCTGGCCGAACTCCTCCGGCGTGCCGAGACGTTTCGCCGGCACGTCGGCACTGATGCGGGCCTTGCGCGCTGCGGCAGCGGACGGGTCTTCCGGAGTGCCGGCCTCATGCGGGCCGCGCAGCCGGTCGGTATCGAGCTTGCCGGGCAGGAGGCTGTTGATGGTGACGTTGCGGTCGATCACGGTGCGCGCCACCCCGGCGAGGAAGGAGGTCAGGCCGGCGCGCGCGCCGGACGACAGGTCAAGGCCGGGGATCGGCACATAGACCGACAGCGAAGTGATGTTGACGATGCGGCCGAAGCCGCGCTTGGCCATGCCGTCGATCACCGCCTGGATCAGCTCGATGGGCGTCACCATGTTCTGGGTCACACCCTCGAGGATCTTGGCGCGGTCGAGCTCGCGGAAGTCGCGCAGCGGCGGGCCGCCATTGTTGTTGACCAGGATGTCGGGTTCGGGACAGGCGGCAAGCAGCGCCTTCTGCACCTCGGGCTTCGACACATCGCCTGCGACTTCGACCACCGTGACGCCGAACTTTTCGCGAATTTCGGCGGCGGTCCTGGCCAGAAGCTCAGCGTTGCGCCCGTTGACGACGAGGTCGACGCCCGCCTCGGCCAGCGCCATGGCGCAGCCTTTTCCAAGTCCCTTGCTCGAAGCACAGACGATGGCCTTCTTGCCGCGAATGCCGAGATCCATGGTGATTTTCTCCTGATGCGTTTGGCACGCAGGCTAGCGCCTGGGCTGGACCAACCGCAACCGTCATACGGTTGTTGCATGAATCGGGGCATAGGCACGCGAAAGCAAAGGGTAAATCGTGATGTCAGACCCAGAGCCCCGCACTTTCCGCGCAATGTTCATTTCCGACGTGCATCTCGGCTCGAAGGCGGCCAAGGCCGATTTCCTGATCGATTTCCTGCGGTATCACGATGCTGAGATCATCTACCTTGTCGGCGATATCGTCGATGGCTGGCGGCTGCGGCGCAGCTGGCATTGGCCGCAGAGCCACAACGACGTGGTGCAGAAGCTGCTGCGCAAGGCGCGCAAGGGCGCCTCGATCACCTATATCGCCGGCAATCACGACGAATTCGCGCGCCAGTTCCAGGGCGTGCATTTCGGCGGCATCGTCGTCGCCGACCGCGCCATTCACGAGACCGCCGACGGCCGGCGCCTGCTGGTCATCCATGGCGACCAGTTCGACACGGTGGTGCACAACCAGCGCTGGCTCGCCTATCTTGGCGACTATGCCTATGACACGGCGATGCTGATCAACCGGGTGGTGACGAAGCTGCGCCATCTGCTCGGCCTGCCTTACTGGTCGTTCTCGTCCTGGGCCAAGGTCAAGGTGAAGAAGGCGGTGAACTTCATCGGCTCGTTCCAGACGGTGCTTTCGGAAGAAGCCCGGCGCTCGCATGTCGATGGCGTGATCTGCGGCCATATCCATCACGCCGCCATCGAAAGCTATGGCGACGTGCAGTACATCAACACCGGCGACTGGGTGGAAAGCTGCACGGCGGTGGTCGAGCATTTCGATGGCCGCATGGAAATCCTGACCTGGGCGCATGTGCTGCCTGAGGCTTCGGCCGGCAACGAAACGCTGGTGCCGATCGACATCATCGATCTCAAGGGCAGGGCAGCTCAGGCCGCCTGAACGCAGCCGCACGTCGCGGGTCGGGCTGCCGCCTTCGTCGCGCTGACGCGCGCAGCCTGCTTCCCTGCGCAGTTCGTCAACAGCTTTGCCGCCGATCGATTGATCCAGCCAGTTCCGCCGCGCCTTGCTGCATGTTAGGGATCGAGACGCGTTGCAGGCCGTCGATTGCAGCGTAATTGGATCGATTCATGTCGCTGCCGCCCCTGTCGCCCGAGCAACTCGTCAAACCAAGCCATTTCGAATTGCGCATGAGCCTGATCTTCGCGACCTTGTTCGTGTCGCAAGGCACGCACCTGCCTTATTTTCCGCTCTGGCTGCAGGCGAAAGGTTTTCATGCGGAGCAGATCGCCGTCATCCTGGCGGCGCCGATGTTCCTGCGCGTGATGACGACGCCGATGCTGACGGCGCTCGCCGACCGGGCGAAGGACCGCGCCAATGTCTACATCGTTCTGGTCGCGGCCTCGATGGTCATCTCGGCTGGCTACTTCCTTCCGGCCACCTACGCCATCGTGCTCGCCGTGTCGCTGTTGCTGACGATCGTCTGGACGCCGCATTCGCCGATGGCCGATTCGCTGGCGCTGTCCGGCGTGCGGCGCTTCGGCTCCAATTACACGGCCATGCGCAAATGGGGTTCAATCTCTTATCTCGGCGCCAATGTCGTGGGCGGCTTCATCCTGGCGGCGACGGGTCCGCAAGCGGTTCCGGCCATCATCTTCGTCGCACTCGGCGCGGCCCTGGTCGCGGCAGTGGCGGCACCGCGCATGGGGCGGCCCCGCAAGGCCTCGCCACTGTCGGCCACCGAGATCCAGCATAAGGCGCCGAGCCTGTTCAACGCCTATTTCCTCTATTTCACGCTCGGCGTCGGCGTCATCACCGCCAGCCACGCCTTCCTTTACGGCTTCGTGTCGATCTACTGGAAATCGATCGGCATCGGCGATTCCGTCGTCGGCCTGCTATGGGCCTGGGGCGTGGTGTCCGAAGTCTGCATGTTCCTGTTCTTCAATCGTATTTTTGCTTCGGTCTCGGTCGTCAGGGTAATGGTGATCGCCGGCATCGGCTCGATCGTGCGCTGGATCGCCTTTCCGCTCGTCTGGCCGCTCGGTCTTGGCGTCGCCGGCTTCTTCCTTGTCCAGTCGCTGCATTCGGTGTCGGTGGCGATGGTTTTGATCGGTCTGCAGAAGATGATCGGCGAGACGGTTTCCGAGGAGCGCACCGGGGCCGCGCAAGGCATCGCCTATTTCTTCAATGGCTTCTTCATGGCGGCGGTGACGCTTGCCTCCGGCCCGCTCTACGACCGCCTGGGCGTCGACGGCTTCTGGGCGATGATCCCGATCGCCATCATTGGCATGGTGCTGATAGGCCTCGCTTCCCGCTCAGCCCCAAAGCACCCTGTCAGGGGATGAAACGAGCGATCCCTGGTAGACGAGCCCGGGCTCGCGATCGCGCGCCAAGAGCAGCGGACCGTCGAGGTCGACGAAGTCGGCATCCTGCGCCAACAGCACCGCCGGCGCCATGGCAAGCGAGGTGCCGACCATGCAGCCCACCATGATGCCGAAGCCCAGGTCGCGCGCGCGGTCGCGCAATGTCAACGCTTCCGTCAGGCCGCCGGACTTGTCGAGCTTGATGTTGACGGCGTCGTAGAGGCCGACCAGCGCATCGAGATCCTTCGCGGCATGCACGCTTTCGTCGGCGCAGACCGGCACCGGATGCGCGATCCGGCGCAGGATATCGTCCTTGCCGGCCGGCAGCGGCTGTTCCACCAGCGCGATGCCGTGCTGCGCGGCGAAGGCGAGGTTCGCCTCGACATTTTCGTCGGTCCAGCCCTCATTGGCATCGAGGATGATGCGGCTTTCGGGAGCGGCCTCCGTTACGGCGCGGATCCTCGCCATGTCGTTGTCGCCGCCGATCTTGACCTTGAGCAAGGGCCGCGCGGCGTTGGCGCGTGCTTGCGCCGCCATGGCTTCCGGTTCAGCGAGAGACAAGGTGTAGGCGGTTTCCAGCGGCCTGGTCTGAAGAATGCCGATCGCCGCCGCTACGGGCGTGCCGGTCAGCTTGGCTTCCAGGTCCCAAAGGGCGCAATCGATGGCGTTTCGCGCGGCGCCCGCGGGCATGGCCGCGAGCAGAGCGGTCCGGCCGATGCCGGCGAGGATCGGATCGCGCATGGCCTCGATGGCTGCGCGCACCCCCTCCATGGTCTCGCCATAGCGCTTGTAGGGCACGCATTCGCCGCGCCCGGAACGTCCCTGTTCAGTGATCGTTACGGTGATGACTTCGGCCTCGGTTTTGGACCCGCGTGAGATGGTGAAGGTGCCGGCGATCGGGAATCGCTCCATTTCGACCGAAATGACACGCGCCATAATTTTCTTCTCCGGCTGTGCGACACCGGTCTGCCGGCAAATCGACACGCCCGTCCCGTCACGCTAAACAGGGCGCCATGTTGACCATCCGCAAACGCAACGCAAGCGGCGAGGCCGCCAAGGACGCCGAGCACCGGCCGCGCGTTGCCGTGGGCGAGGAAGGCGGCGTGCTAGGCTGCGCCTTTTCCGGCGTGTGGACGACGCGCACCGTCGCGGCGGTCGATGCCGACATGCGCAAGATCGAGCAGAGAAGCGGCGCGAAACAGCTGACGCTCGATCTTTCCAACATCGAGAAAATGGACACTGCCGGCGCCTGGCTGATCGATCGGCTGGCCAGCGCCTTCGAGAAGAAAGGCGTCGAGGTCCATCTGCAGGGTCAGAGCGAGATCGCCTCGATCCTGCTCGGCGCGGTCGGAGACGCGGTCCGCCGCGAGCCTGAATCGGGCACGGCCGGTCCGCCCAACATCATCCTGCGCGCGCTGGAACTGGTCGGCCGCCGCGTCTATGAGATGCGGGACGATTTCGTCGCCTCGATGAACATCCTCGGCGCCACGATCCGCGGCGCGCAGATGAAGCTCGGACGCGGTCACGCGGTCAATCCCGCCGCGATCTTCAACCAGATCGATCGCATGGGCGTCGGCGCGATACCGGTGGTGGTGCTGATGTCGGCCATCGTCGGCGCCATCGTCGCCCAGCAGGGCGCCTATCAGCTCAGCTATTTCGGCGCCAACATCTTCGTCGTCGACCTCGTCGGCGTGCTCATCCTGCGCGAGCTCGGCGTGCTGATGACGGCGATCATGCTCGCGGGACGTTCGGGCAGCGCCATCACCGCCGAGATCGGCTCGATGAAGATGCGCGAGGAGGTCGACGCGCTGAAGGTGATCGGCCTCAACCCGATCGGCGTGCTGGTCTTTCCGCGGCTCGTCGCGCTGGTGATCGGGCTGCCATGCCTCACCATCATCGCCAATTTCGCGGCCCTCGCCGGGGGCATCGTCGCTGCCTGGCTCTATTCCGACATTCCGCCGGCAGCGTTCATCGACAGGCTGCGTGTGGCCATCGATCTCAGCACCATCTTCGCCGGCCTGATCAAGGCGCCATTCATGGCCCTGATCATCGGCATCATCGCATCGGTCGAGGGCATGAAAGTCGGCGGCAGCGCCGAATCGCTCGGCCTGCACGTGACCGCGTCCGTGGTGAAGTCGATCTTCGTCGTCATCATTCTCGACGGGCTTTTCGCCATGTTCTACGCAGCGATCGGGTTCTGAGATGGCGAACGGCAACGGTGCCACGGCTGGGGACGCGAACGATGACGAGATCGTGCTTTCGGTGCGCGACGTCACCGTCGCCATCGAAGACAATCTGATCCTCGACAAGCTTTCCCTCGACATCAAGCGCGGGGAAATCCTCGGCTTCGTCGGCGCCTCGGGCGCCGGCAAATCGGTGCTGTTGCGCACCATATTGGGACTGATGCCCAAGCAATCAGGAACGATCAAACTGTTCGGTGTCGATGTCGACAAGGCAAGCGAGGTCGATCGGCTGCGGATCGACATGCGGCTCGGCGTCCTTTTCCAGCATGGCGCGCTGTTTTCGGCGCTGACGGTGCTGGAAAACGTGCAAGTGCCGATGCGCGAATATCTCGACCTGCCAAGGGCGCTGATGGACGAGCTCGCATTGCTCAAGATCGAGCTGGTCGGATTGCCGGCCGACGCCGCACAGAAATTTCCCTCCGAGCTGTCCGGCGGCATGATCAAGCGCGCGGCGCTGGCGCGCGCGCTGGCGCTCGACCCGGACATCGTCTTTCTCGACGAGCCGACATCGGGGCTCGATCCGATCAGCGCGGCCGAATTCGACGAGCTGGTCGTCAAGCTGCGCGACACGATGGACCTGACCGTCTACATGGTCACGCACGATCTCGATACGCTGTTCACCGCTTGCGATCACGTCGCGGTGCTCGGCAAGAAGCGGGTGCTGGTCGAAGGCACGATCGACGACATGCTGAAGAGCGAGGAGCCGTGGGTGAAATCCTATTTCCGCGGAAAACGCGCCCGGCAACTTGATCTTGCGGCGCGCGCATAGCCATAAGTGGGGCAATGGAAACCAGAGCCAACTACGTCATCGTCGGCATCTTCACGCTGGGCGCGATCCTGGCGGCCTTCGCCTTCGTCTACTGGACCGCGGCGATTGGCGACAGAGGCGAAACGACAATGCTGCGCGTGCGCATTCCAGGTTCGGCCTCCGGCCTCGGCCGCGGCAGCTTCGTGCTGTTCAACGGCGTCAAGGTCGGTGACGTCAAACGGGTTTACATCGACGTCGACAATCCGACGGTGGCCATCGCCGACACCGAGATCGATCGCATGACGCCGATCACCAAGTCCACACAGGCCGATATTGGCCTGGCCGGCTTGACCGGTCAGGCCAATATCGAGCTCCGCGGCGCCGATCCCAAGGAGGCGAAGCTGCTCGACGAGGCGGAGAAAGAGGGCAGGATCCCCGAGATCACCGCCAATCCGTCGGCGGTCACCAACCTTCTGCAGACGGCGCAGAACATCTTCACCCGCGCCGACAAGGTGCTGAGCGAGCTCGAAGGCTTCACCAAGGACGTTCGCGGCCCGCTAACGCAGACGGTCAAGAATGTCGAGACCTTCTCGGACGCGCTGGCCAAGAATTCCGACGGCATCGACAAGTTCCTGTCGGCGGTGAGCTCGCTCTCCGATCAGCTGAAGAACGTCTCGGGCCGGCTCGACAGCACGTTGAAGGCCGCCGAAGGCCTGCTCAATTCCGTCGACAAGGACCAGATCAAAAGCATCGTGGCCAATGTCGATACGGTGACGGCGAACCTGAAGGAGACCTCGAAGCAGTTCGACACGGTCATCGGCAACGTCAATACGGCGGTCGGCTCGATCAACGATTTCGCCAAGCAGACGCAAGGGACGCTGGCCAAGGTCAACGGCGTGCTCGACGGCATCGATCCGGCGGATGTCAAGACCGCTTTGGCCAACATCCAGAAGGCCAGCGCCAGCGCCGACAAGGCGGCGTCCGACATCGCCAAGGTGACCGACAAGATCGCCAACCGCTCCGATGACATCAACGACACGATCAAGAATGCCCGCCAGCTTGCGCAGCGCCTCAACGACGCTTCTGTGCGCGTCGACGGCATTCTGGCCAAAGTCGACAATCTCCTCGGCTCCGGCGAGGCCAACGGCGTGATGGCCGATGCCAGGGCGACGCTGAAATCCTTCAAGCAGGTGGCCGACACGCTGAACTCCCGCCTCGGCACCATCGTCGACAACCTGTCGCGCTTCTCCGGCCAGGGCCTGCAGAATGTGGAAGCGCTGGTGCAGGACAGCCGCCGCTCGATCAACCGCATCGAGGAGGCGGTGACCGACCTCAGCCGCAATCCGCAGCGCATTCTGTCCGGCGGCGACGGTGAGGTCCGACAATTCGATGGAAGGGCACGGCGTTGACTTCGGCCGCCGCGACCGCCAAGAAAATGAACCGCAAAAGCGGGTTGATCGTAAGGTCCGGGGACAACGGGGATCGCGCGTGAAGTCAGTGAGGGTGGTAGCGGGGAGTTTCAGATCGTCCGCGGCAGCATTGCTGGTGCTTGCGCTTGCCGGCTGCGCGGCCCTCGGCGGCAAGCCGGCGCCGCTCGATACGTTCGAATTGTCGGCGCCGTCGGTCGACGTTCGCGCTCACAGCCGCCGCCAGATCCTGATCGCCCAGCCGTCGGCGCTCAAGGCGCTGGACAGCCAGAACATCGTCATCAGGCCCTCGGACCGGTCGATCCAGTTCCTCAAGGGCGCGCAATGGGCGGACCGCCTGCCGCTGATCGTGCAGGCGAGGCTGGCGGAGACCTTCCAGCGCTCCGGCAGCTTTGCCGGCGTCGGCAAGCCGGGCGAGGGGCTGGCGATCGACTACCAGATCATCGTCGAGGTGCGCTCCTTCGAAGTGCGCGTCGATGGCGGCGAGCATGCCGATGTCGACCTGTTCGTGCGTATCCTGAACGACCGCAACGGGGAGGTACGCGCCTCGAAGAACTTCACCGCGAGTGCGCCGGTCTCCGGCAGCGGCAACGCGGCTTACGTCGGCGCGCTGGACAACGCCTTCGGCCAGGCGGCGAAGGACATCGTCCGCTGGACGGACCAGACGATCTGAGCGCCGGCCAACCCGACAGTCGAAATCATGGATATGAAAAAGGCGGGTCGAGACCCGCCTTTTTCAGTTCCGATTCTGCTTGCCGGCGTCAGTGCAGCCGTCCGCTGGCGTGGGCCAGCATGGTGTAGACCTTGCCGGTGTCGGAGGTCAGATAGGTCTGCGCCATAATGTTGTCGCGGTCGTTGCGCGAGACATCCTTGAGCAGCTTCTCGAAATCCTCGCAGTAGCGGTCGACCGCGGCGCGGAATTCCGCCTCGACCTGATACTTGCGGCGGATCTCGTCGAAGGTCTGCTGGCCCTTGAGCGTGTAGAGGCGACGCGTGAACACGTCGCGCTCGCCGCGCCGGTAGCGGTTCCACAGCTCGATCGAGGCGTCGTGGTCGATGGCCCGCGCGATGTCGACGGAGAGCGAGTTGAGCGACTCCATGACATGCAGAGGCGAGCGCTGGGCCGGCGTCGCGCGTGGCGCTTCCGCCGGCGCTGCCGGCCGCAGCTCTTCCTCGCGCGAGGCATTGGTCAGGAGGTCGCGCACCCAGCCGCCCTGTGGCGTCTTGCCGTTCTCGCGGCGCGGCGCTTCGGCGGGGCGCTCCAGGTCGAGCGTGCCGCGCAGCGTGGTCTCGGCAAGCGGTGCCTGCGGAGCGCGCGCCGTGGGTTGCGGCTGCGGCTGCGGCGCCGGCGGGCGGCGCAGCGGTGGCTCGGCGGCGCGGGCCGGTGCCTGCGGAGCAGGGCGCAGACCGCGGGGTTCGCCTTGTTCGCTTGAGCCGCTGCGGCCGGATTTCGCAACGATATCCGACAGTTCCTTGAGCGCGTTGATCTGCTCCGCGACAGCGCGACGGATGGCCGAGGTCGATTCCTTGGCCTCTTCAGGCATCTCGATGACGCCCTTCTTCAGCTCGGCGCGAGTGAGATCCAACTCGCTCTTGATCGAGCCCGCGGTGCGGCGCATCTCCTCGGTGGCGTCGGCAAAGCGACGCGTCGCCGAATCGATGACCTCGGCGATGGCGGTGCGGATCTTTTCCGCCGATTCCATCGTGCGGCCTTCCGCGGTCTGCATCGTCTGGCCGACGAGGTTCTCGAAGGAGCGCATCACCTTCTCGAGGTCTTCGGACTTCTTGACCAGGCCGACGGCGAGGTCTTCCAGCGAGGATTGACGCTCCAGCGTGTGCTCGAGATTGCTCTGCGCGGAGCTGAGCAGGTTGGAGGCGCTGGAGAGCAGCCGGCTGTGCTCGTCGAACTTGGTCGCGATCGAGGCCACCTCGCGCAGCGTCGCCGAGGACAGGTCGGTGAGCCGCGTCGTGTTGGAATCGACGAGACGCGCCGAGCTGGCGAAGGTCTGGGCGGCCTTCTCGGTGGTCGCGGCGAAGCTCTGCGTGCTGCCGGAGAGCCGCTCCTCGACCTGGCCGAGGTTGACGGCCGCCTGCTCGATGAGCTGCCCGAGCTGCGCGCTGGAGGTCGTCATGCGGCCGATGAGATCGGCCACGCTGTCGGCGAGCGACGAGCGAGCGCCTTCGACGGCCGACAGCGTTTCGGCCGTGCGGCTGGCGAGAGCATTGACGAGGTTCGTGTTCTCGCTGCGCAGTTTCTCGGCCGCCCGTTCGGCGACCTCTTCCATGCTGCGCTGCAGCTCGGAGCCGCCCTGGGCGAAGCGCTCGACCAACGGCTTGGCGGTCTCGTCGAGGATTTTGGCCATCTCGGCCGAACGCGCCGCGAGCATGGTGTTGAGCTCGCGGGTGTTGGCGCCGATCGTGCGCGCGGCCTCGTTGGTGCTGTGGCCGATATGCTGGCCGACTGCCGTGAAGGTCTCGGCAATGACGTTGGCGCGCGAGATGAGCTGGGCCTCGGCGCTTGAGACCTGCTCGTTGAGCTTCTGGCCCATGGTTTCGGCGCTGTAGGCGAGGCGGCTTTCCACGCTCGCGACCTGGTCCTCGACGCGGGAAGCGGCGGCAGCGGCGCTTGCGGCAAGCCGCTCGTCGGCGCCGGCCAGCGCCTGCTCGATCTCGCGGGCATGCACGGCAAGCTCCTGGCCGGTCTGGCGGGCCCGGTCGGCGACACGCTGCTCGGTGGCGGCGAAGGCGCCGACGATCGTGTCGGCGTGCTCGCCGATGGTCGAGGTGCTCGAGGCGATGCGCGACACCAGGCGGCTGTCGGCATCGTCGAAGATGCGGGCAATTTCGGACGCCCGCGACGACAACGCTTCCGAGCCTTCAGCAATACGCGAGATCAGGTGCTGGTCCGCGGCGTCGAAGATGCGGCCGAGATCGCTGGCGCGGGCGGCCAGCGCTTCGGCCGATTCGGTGATACGCATCGACAACCGCTCGTCGGCGCCCTCGAAGTTGCGCAGGATGTCGCCGGCGCGGGCGGCCAGCGACTGCGCCGTCTCGACGGCGCGGGCAACCAGCTTCTGGTCGGCCGCGTCGAAGGTGTTGGCGATCTCGCCGGCGCGCGTGGCGAGCTTGTCGGCGGTCTCCTCGGCACGGGCCATGAGCGCGTTCGATGCGTCGTCGGCGCGCGCCATCAGCATGTTGGACGTGTCCTGGGCGCGTTCGTGGAGGCGGCGGTCGGCTGCCTCGAAGGCCTGGGCGATGTCTTCGGCCCTGGCAAGCAGCGCGGCGGAAGTCTGCTCGGCGCGCTCGGCGATCTTGCGATCGGCGTCGCTGAAGGCGGCGCCTGCCTGCTCATGCAGGGCGCTGGTGACCTCCATGACCTTGTCGCGCAGCGCGCCAGCCACGAACACGGCGGTCTTTTCCAGCACGCCGCGCACATTGTCGACGCCGGTCGACAGCGCACGCTCCATGGTGCCGGCGCGCTCTTCGATGATACCGGTCTGGCGGCTGAAGGCCTGCTCGATCTTCTCGACGTCGGCGGCAATCGCCGCCGAGATGTCGCTGCTCCTGGCGGCGATCTGGTCGATATGGCCGGCCACCGAACGGTCGACGTCCCTGCGCGCATCGGCGAGTTTGGCGAGATCATCCTCCAGGGCGCGGGCCAGCATATCGCGGCCTTCGGACAGCTTGCCGACATGGCCGGCGATGACGTTGTCGATCTCGGAGCGGCTTTCGGTCAGCTTCTGAAGGTCGGCTTCAAGGGCGCGCTTCAGGATATCGCGGCCCTCGGCGAGCTTTTCGACCTGGCCGGCGACGAGCCCGTCGATACCGGCACGGCTTTCCGCCAGCTTGGCGAGGTCGGCCTCTAGGGCGCGGGTGAGCACGTCGCGGCCTTCGGCGAGCTTCTCGACCTGACCGGCGACCAGTCCGTCGATGCCGGCACGGCTTTCCGCCAGCTTGGCAAGGTCGGCTTCGAGCGCGCGCGTGAGGATGTCGCGGCCTTCGGCAAGCTTCTCGACCTGGCCGGCGACGAGGCCGTCGATCGAGGCGCGGCTCTCGGCCAGCTTGGCAAGGTCCGCTTCCAGCGCGCGCTTGAGGATGTCGCGGCCTTCCGCGAGCTTCTCGACCTGGCCGGACACCAGGCCATCGATCGAGGCGCGGCTCTCGGCGAGCTTCGCGAGATCGTCCTCGAGCGCCTTGGAGAGCGTCGCGCGGTTCTGCGACAGCTGGTCGGCATGGGTCTGCATGAGGCCGCTGGCGCTGGCCATATCGGCCTCAAGCGCGCGCGAAAGCTCGGCGCGGTGGCCGGTGATCTTCTGCGAATGATCGACGATCGCGCCCTGGATCGTATTGAGGTCTGCTTCCAGCGCACGCTTGAGGATGTCGCGGCCCTCGGCGAGCTTCTCGACCTGGCCGGCGACCAGCCCGTCGATGCTGGAGCGGCTCTCGGCGAGCTTGGCGAGATCGTCCTCCAGCGACTTCGACAGCACGGAACGGTCCTGGACAAGCCGGTTCTGATGGTCGGCGATGGCACCGCTTACAGTCTGGAGGTCATCCTCCAAGGCCTTCGACAAGGTCGAGCGATCCTGCGCGAGCCTGCTCTGGTGATCGGCGATGGCGCCGCTGACGGCCTGCAGGTCGGCTTCGAGCGCTTTCGACAGTTGGGCGCGGTCCTCCAGCACCTTGTCCGAGTGTCCCGCAATGGCACCCTTGATGGTGTTGAGGTCGGCTTCCAGCGCGCGCTTGAGGATATCGCGGCCTTCGGCGAGCTTCTCGACCTGGCCGGCAACCAGCCCGTCGATCGAGGCACGGCTTTCGGCGAGCTTGGCGAGGTCGGCTTCCAGCGTCTGCGACAGCAGGCTGCGGTCCTCGGCGAGCTTGCCGGCGTGGCTGTCGATCAGGCCGCGGATGCCGCTCAGATCGCTTTCAAGCGCGCGGCTGAGCTCGCCGCGGTCCTCGGCGAGCTTGGTCGAGTGGGTCTCGATCAGGTTCCTGATGCCGATTATGTCGGTCTCGAGTGCCTTGGCGAGCACGGCACGGCCCTCGGCGATCTTCTCGACCTGACCGGCGACCAGGCCGTCGATCGAGGCGCGGCTGTCCTGCAGCTTGCCGAGATCGGCTTCAAGGGCGCGCGCAAGGATGTTGCGGCCCTCGGCCAGCTTCCCGACATGGCCGGCGACCATTTCGTCAATCATTGTACGGGCTTGGACGAGCCTGTCGGAGTCTTCGTTCAGCGCCTGGGCGAGCCGGTTGCGGCCTTCCTCGATCCGCTCCAGATGGCTGCCCAGCGAGGCGTCGATAGCCGCGCGCGATTCGTTGACCTTGCGCAGGTCTTCTTCCAGCGCGCGCGAGATCAAGCCGCGACCTTCGGCCAGCTTCTGCACCTGATTGGTGACGGCGGCATCGATCGCGGCGCGGCCCTCGGCGAATTTCGCCAGGTCCTCCTGCATGGCGGCGGCCATGCGTTCGCGGCTTTCCGAAAGCGAGCGGCTGTGGTTCTCGACCGCTTCCTCGATGCCGGCGCGGGCGTCGGCAAGCCGCTGGATGTCAGAATCAAAGGACCGCGACACCACATGCCGGGCCGCTTCCATGCGGCCGGCAAAGTCGGTGGCGCGGGCTTCGAGCATCGAGGAGGTCGACGAGATGATGTCGGCCATATCGGCGCCGATCTGGGTCTTGCCCTGATCGATCATCGCCGACAGCGTGTCCTTGCTCTCGGCGAAGGCGTGGGCGATTTCCTTCGCGCGCTCCACCATCGTCTCGTTGATCTGGCGGGCGCGGGCTTCAAGGGCGGCGTTGAGCTTTTGGGTGCCGGTGTCGAGCGCTTCGGCGCGGGTCTGGAATTCGCTGATCAGCGCCTGGCCGCGCTCGGCCAGCGTCCGCTCGATGCCGCTGAGGCTCGCCTCGAATTCCGAATTCAGCGTGCGCGCAGCGCCGCCGAGCAGCGAGACCATGCCATTGGTGCGGTCGTCGAGCAGGTCGGTCAGCGAGCGGGTGAGGCCGTCCGTGGTGTCGGTCAGCTTGGCGATACGGGTGTCGAGCAGGCTGGCGAAAGCCTCGCCGGAGGTCGAAAGCCGGTCGGTGATGCTGTCCAGGCGCGATTCGACGGAATCAAAGATCGACATCGAGCTCTCATTGATGCGATCGATCAGCGTGTCGCCGGAATTGTTGATCGTCATCGACAGCTTGGTCGAGGCGTTGAGGATCGAGTCGCGGATGATGTCGCTGGCCGAGCCGATCTCGTCGCGCAGCGTCTCGTGGGCGCTGGCAATCGAGGCGCGCACGCGCTCGGCATGGGTGACGACCGCCTCGCGCTCGCTGCCCAGACCATCGACCAACGAACGGATGCGGGCCTCGTTTTCGGAATAGGAGCGTTCGAGCTGGCTGACTTCGCCATGGACGAGCGTTTCGAGCTCGACCGCGCGAGCGAGGGTCCGCTCGATGCCTTCGCCCATGGCCGCCACCTCGCGGCGAACGGCCTGGCCGATCATCATGACGCGGTCCTGGGCGAGGTTTTCCGGCTCCGCCAGGCGGAAGGCGACCTCGGTCATGGATTGCGCGGCGATGCGCATCTCCTGCGCGCGCCGAATCATGGCCGCGAACGCCCAGAACAGGATGACCGGAACGATCGCGGCGACCGCCAGGCCGATCAGCTCGGGGCGGGCGAAGAACTGGTCGAAGGTGCGGATCTTCCAGATGCCGGGGCCGAACAAGAGATTGGCCAGGCCGCCGGCGCCGGCGATCCAGGCCAGCGAAATGAAGGCGATCACCCAATAGACGGTGCTCGACGCGCGCCGGTTGAGGCTGTGCAGCAGCGTCTTATAGTCCTTCTGGCGGTCGTCATTGGCGGGCGTGAAGCCTGCGGGAGGCGTAAAGCCGGACGGCTGTCCGTTGCGCGGCTCGACGGGCCGCAATTCGGCCGGCTTGGCCGCGGGCGCCTTGGGGGGCTGGGGAGCGGGCTGAGGGTTGTTCGCCGGCTCCGCCCTCTGGCTGCGGCCCTCGCGCGCCAGTTCGTCGGCCGCCGCCGAGATCTGCGCCTCGAGATCTTCCATCGACGCCGCCATATCGAGGCCGCCTTCGTCGCCGTTAAGGTCAAGGTCGAGCGCCTTTTCCAGTTCCGCGGCTACGTCGCTGTCGAGAGACTTGGTCGTCGTTGGTTTCTTAGCCATGCCTTCGCTACCCTGTACTAGCTGCCGCGGGACTTATGATTTTGGCCTGATTCTGGCCCGATTCTGGCTTGTCTATCCCGAGCAGGAGGCTGAAAAATGGACCTTCGTATCGTAATGACACACAGGGGTAAAGAAAACATGCATTCCGGGCGATACGTAAAACTTTAAATATAGGGTTAACGGAAGCGTGATCCGGCCGCCCCGGTGACAACATTTTTCCCCTGCAATCGTTAACCCCTTGGCGACCGGAGTCGCCTATTTTCTTGGGCCCGTCTGCCCGCTTGATGGAGTTCAGTGCGTATGCGTGGCGAAACTGGTATTGCGTTTTCCATGCCGGGGGGAGATGCCTCCGGAACGGTCGGAGCCCGGCCTGTGGATCTCGGCCATCTGGCGCGTCAGACAATGGGCGACCGCGACCTCGAACGCGAGGTGCTGGCGCTGTTCGTGCACCAGTCGCTCAGCGTCCGCGACCAGATCGCCGACGCCGACTCCCGGCAGCGGGTTCTGCTGGCACATGGCTTGAAAGGCTCTGCGCGAGGCATCGGCGCCTTTGCGGTCGCCGAATGCGCGGCGATCATCGAAAAGCAGCCGGAGGACGTCCGCGCGCTCAAGCGGCTCGGCACGTTGATCGAGGAAGTGCGCGATTTCATCGCCGGCATCAGCCGCTAGAGCGGTTCAGCGTTTCACGGAATCGCTGAACCGTTCTAGCTCTTCATTTTTACGCAATTCCGGGCGGAAAACCGCTGCGCACTTTTCCTGGAATTGCTCTTAGCACTATCTTTTTGAAAAACGTCATTTCGTGGCGCTTTCGCGCCGCAGTTGACTTGTCCGGTGGAGTGATTATCTCGGCTGCGACTCCTCAGGTGACTTTAATGACCAAGCTGACTTACATCGCCCATGACGGGACCCGATTTGACGTGGACGCCGAAAACGGCTCGACGGTGATGGAAAACGCGATCCGCAACGCGGTGCCCGGCATCGAAGCCGAATGCGGCGGCGCCTGCGCCTGCGCGACCTGCCATGTCTATGTCGACGAGGCCTGGACGGCCGAGGTCGGCGAGCCGGAGGCGATGGAAGAGGACATGCTGGACTTCGCCTATGACGTCCGGCCGAACTCGCGCCTGTCCTGCCAGATCAAGGTGCGCGACGCGCTGGACGGCCTGATCGTCAGGGTGCCTGAACGCCAAGGCTAAGGCCGACTTTCCAATTTTCTTTCACGCTGGCTGCTTGGCAGCAGGCTGGCGCTCATGCAGTCTCGCTCATTGCCAAAAGAGGGCGCAGCGCATGACTGAGACCATCAAGACGGACGTTCTCATAGTCGGGGCCGGGCCGGTCGGCCTGTTCGCCGTGTTCGAGCTCGGTCTGCTCGACATGAAATGCCACCTCATCGACATTCTCGACCGTCCCGGCGGCCAATGCGCCGAGCTCTATCCGGAAAAACCGATCTACGACATTCCAGGCTGGCCAACGATCTCGGCACAGGGGCTGGTCGACAAGCTGATGGAACAAATCCATCCGTTTGAGCCGGAGTTCACCTTCAACCGCATGGTGTCGAGCCTTGAAAAGCTGGAGGATGGCAGTTTCCGGGTCGCCACGGATGAAGGCGAGGTGTTCGAAGCCAAGATTGTGGTGATCGCCGCCGGCGGCGGCTCGTTCCAGCCCAAGCGCCCGCCTATTCCCGGCATCGAGGACTATGAAGGCAAGAGTGTCTTCTATTCCGTCCGGCGCATGGAAGATTTTCGCGGGCACGACCTGGTCATTGTCGGGGGCGGCGATTCGGCGCTCGACTGGACGCTCAACCTGCAGCCGATCGCCAAAAGCGTGACGCTGGTCCATCGCCGCCCGGAATTCAGGGCCGCGCCCGACAGCGTCAACAAGATGTATGCCATGCAGGAGATGAAGCAGCTCGAATTCCTGGTTGGTCAGGTCAGCGCCCTTGCCGGCGCCGGCGGCCAGCTGTCATCGGCAACCATCAAGGGCGGTCCGGATGGCGATGTCGAGGTGCCATGCACCCGTATGCTGCCGTTCTTCGGCCTCACCATGAAGCTCGGGCCGATCGCCGAATGGGGCCTCAACCTTCACGAGAACCTGATCCCGGTCGACACCGAGAAGTTCCAGACGTCGATCCCGGGCATCTTCGCGGTGGGCGACATCAACTGGTATCCTGGCAAGCTCAAGCTGATCCTGTCAGGCTTCCATGAGGTGGCGTTGATGGCGCAGGCCGCCAAGCGCATCGTCAGCCCGGGCGAGCGCATCGTGTTCCAGTACACGACCTCGTCGACAAGCTTGCAGAAGAAGCTCGGCGTCCACGATTAAGGTATATTGATATTCAGGTGATGCCGGCCTGACCTGAATCTCAACACACCTTCAGGCCATCTACTCCGCAAGCACGGGCGCGACGTGCTCGTCGTGGCCGCGCAGTTCCTTTTCCGGCATCAGGGCCAGCGTGATCAGCGCAAGCACAAGCGTGATGCCGGCGGTGAGGAAGATCATCACGAACGGCAATGCCGAGGCCAACTGGACGTGCGTCTGCGAGCCTTCGGCGGCCAAGGGCAGGCCAAAACCCAGCGCGACGGCGCCGAGCATGGCGACCCCCAGCGCCCCGCCGAGCGTGCGCAGGAAGGTCAGCACGCCCGTCGCGACGCCGAGATGCGCGCGGTCGACCGCATTCTGGACCGAGACGGTAGCGACCGGGAAGGTCGTGCCGCTGCCCACGCCGATCAGCGTGGTCAGGATTTCGACCTCGAGCAGCGAGGCGTGTCCCGCAATGGCACTGAGCAGGCCTATGCACAGGATTGCCAGGCTGAGGCCGATCATGGCGATGCGCTTGTAGTGGACGAAACGTGGGATCATGCGGCCACTGAAGGCGGCGCCGGCAACCGTGCCGAGCAGGAGGCCGAGCATCGCCGTGCCGGATTCGCTCACCGAAAGCCCGACGATTGACTGCAGATAGACCGGCAGGTAGACCGATGCGCCGATATTCGCGGCCTGCAACAGGAACATCGACAGCGTGCCGGCGAGCACGATCGGGTTGCCCAGCACTTCTAGCGAGACCAGGGGCTCGACCGCCCTCAGCAGTCTCAGCGCGAAGAAGAACCAGAACACGGCCGAGAAGGCCACCAATCCGATGATCTCCGATGAGAACCAGGGATAGGTGCTGCCGCCCCAACTGAGCGCCAGAAGCAGCAGCGCGGTCGCGATGACCAACAGCACCGCGCCCAGCCCGTCGATGCGGTGATGCTTGGCCGCGATCGGCAGCTTTTTCAGCGGGTTGTTGACGATCGCCATGGCCAGGAAGCCGATCGGCAGGTTGATCCAGAAGATCAACGACCAGTGCAGGTGCTCGGCAAAGACGCCGCCGAGCAGCGGACCGGCGACGCTGGCCACTGCCCAGGTGCCGGAGATCCAGGCCGCGTAGCGGGCGCGCTCGCGCGGCGGCACGAGATCGCCGATCACCGTCTGGGCCAGGGCGAAGAGACCGCCGCCGCCGGCGCCCTGGATGGCGCGGCCGATGACCAGCACCAGCATGTTGGGGGCAAGCGCGCTGACCAGCGACCCGAACAGGAAGATAAGGATGCCGGCGTGGATGACCGGCCGGCGTCCATAGACATCGGAGATCTTGCCGTAGAGCGGGGCCACCGCCGTCGCGGTCAAAAGATAGCCGGTGACGATCCATGGCAGATATTCGGCATGGCCGAGCGCGCGCGCGATCGTCGGCAGAGCGGGGGCAACGATGGTCTGGTCAAGTGCTGCCAGCAGCATCGACAACAGCACGCCGCCGATGATCGTATTCTTCTCGCTCTCGCTCATCAGCGGCGCAGCTTTCGGCGCCATCGCCTGGTTCTCGACGGTCTGGTCCATGCGTCATTCTTTCAAAGGCTGATGCCTGGCGCGCCAAGATGGCTTTGGCCGGTCGCGCCTTGGTCTCTCATCGTGGGTGGCGGTTCGAGTGTTTCGACCCCGCTATATGTCGTTCGATATAGGCCGATTTCGACCGCCCTTCGAAAGTTTTCCCGGTCTGGTACCATGTTTGGGCGAAATTGGCCTCGGAGGCGGCTTGCTTCCGGTCAAGGCGGCGGCAGTTGCCCGGCTTCGACGCGCTCCATCCGGTAGCGCATCAGGCGAAGGATACGGCTTTCGAAATTGACGCTCTCGACGCGGTCGAAGCGCACCTGGTCCTGATCGTGCCTGGCGAGTTCGGCTGCCTGGATCGCGGCGGCCTTCGCCTTTGCTGCCTCGCAGGTCTTTTGCGCGGGGAGAGCCTTCAGCGCGTCCTCGAGCATGCGCGCATGGTTCTTGGCGATCTCGACATGACGTTCCTCATGCCGCTTGATGTCGGCCGACAGCGTGTCCCAGAACAGCCTGACATTGGGATCGGCTTTGCGCGGGCGCCGCCATTCGGGGAGGATCACCTTGGCCTTCACGGTGACGGCGGCATCGGCGATGCGGCAGGACTCGGCGCTCTGCGCGTAGCTGATCCGGGTGGTGAAGGCCATCTGCGTGGCGCCCGGGTGCCGCGAGCCGGTGCTCTTCACCTCGGGGCCGTTTCTCGACAGCTGGTTCTGGATATCGTCGAGCGTGCGCCCGCCGACGCTGAAATAGCTGTAGGTCTTCACCAGATTGGCCGCGCCCGCCGGCATGGCGGTCAATGCGAGCATCAGGGCGCAGAGCAGGGATCGGTTCATCATATTGCCTCTTCACGCACCTTGCTTTAGGGCCGTCGCCAGCGCAACGGAATTGATTTCGCGCGGATCACGCATGGTTGATGGACAATGACGACAAGGCGATGGCAGCTGGCGCATGGACGCTATCTCGACCTCGGTCCGAAGGCCGTCGTCGTCGGCATCCTCAACGTGACGCCCGACAGTTTTTCCGACGGCGGCCTGTTCATCGCGCCCGAGAGGGCGCTGGAGCAGGCGCGCCGCATGGTGGGCGAGGGCGCTGCGGTGATCGATGTCGGCGGGGAATCGACCCGGCCTGGTTTTGCTCCGATCACAGCTGAAGAAGAGCAGGGGCGCGTGCTGCCCATTATCGCCGCGCTCGCCGCTTCCGGCGAGGCGCTGATCTCGGTCGATACCTATCGCGAGGACACGGCGCGGCGGGCGGTCGCCGCCGGCGCCCATATCGTCAACGATGTCTGGGGGTTGCAGCGCGAGCCCGGCATCGCGCGCGTCGCCGCCGAGACCGGGGCCGGGCTCGTCATCATGCATACCGGCCGCGAACGGCAGAAGCTGGCCGACGTGATCGAGGACCAGTTCCTGTTCCTGCGCAAATCGCTGGAGATCGCGCGCGCCGCCAAGGTCGCCGACAGCCAGATCGTGCTCGATGCAGGCTTCGGTTTCGCCAAGGAGACGGCGGAGGAAAACCTCGACCTGATGGCGCGGTTTTCCGAGCTTCAGGCGCTCGGCTATCCGCTGATGGCGGGGACCTCACGCAAGCGCTTCATCGGCAGCGCGACGGGGCGCGAGCCTGGCGATCGGGCGGCCGGCACGGCGGCCACCAGCGTCATCCTGCGCTTGAAAGGAGCCGACCTGTTTCGCGTCCACGATGTCGCAATCAACGTGGACGCGCTGGCGCTGACCGATGCTATGCTGCGACGCGAAACCGAGCTTCCTCCCGGACACTGATCATGTACGTCATCCGCATGAAGAACTGCGCCTTCTTCGCCCGCCACGGCGTGCTGGACGAGGAGGAGACGCTTGGCCAGCGTTTCTACGTCGATGCCGAGCTGACGGTCGAGCCCAGCCGGCCGCTGACGGAGGATTCCATCGAGGACACCGTCAATTACGGCGTCGCCTTCGCGGTCATCGAGGAAATCGTGACCGGACATCGCCGCTTCCTGATCGAGGCGCTGGCGCTGGAGGTAGCGAAGGCCCTGACGGCACGATTCTCGCAAATCAAGAAGGCCGCGATCACCGTGCGCAAACCGAACGCTCCGGTGCCGGGCGTGCTCGATCATGTCGAGGTGAGTGTTGTCTGGCCAGAATAGCGCCGTCTACCTCAGCCTCGGCGGCAATCTCGGCGACCCGGCGAAGTCAATGGGCGCGGCATTGCGCATGCTGGACGGCGACGACGCGACACGCGTCACCGCCGTCTCCTCGCTTTACCGCACGCCGCCTTGGGGCAAGCTCGACCAGCCCGATTTCCTCAATGCAGCCGCCGCGATCGAGACGGCCCTTTCGCCTCGCGCGCTGCTCGACCTTTGCCTCGACGTCGAGAAGCGGCTGAAGCGCGTGCGCGAGGAGCGCTGGGGGCCGCGCCTGATCGACATCGACATCCTGGTGTTCGGCGACCGGGTGATCCACGAGACCGGGCTCGAAGTGCCGCATCCGCGCATGCTGGAGCGCGCCTTCGTGCTGGCGCCCCTGGCCGAGATCGCGCCCGCGCTTTCGGTGGGCGGCAGGAGCGTGTCGGAAAGGCTCAATGCCGTCGATACCTCCGGCATCGAGCGGCTGTCGTCAGGCCGTGAGTGGTGGCTGGGGTAAAGGCTGGTCAGCCGGAAAAACCGCCGCCGTCCAAAAATGCCTGCTCTTCTGCGGTCGTCGCGCGGCCGAGCATGCGGTTGCGGTGCGGAAAACGTCCGAAGCGCCGCACGATCTCCAGGTGCTCCTCGGCATATTTCAGATAGTCGGGCGCCCTAGCGGCCGTCAGCTCGACCGACCGTTGCTGGTCCGCTAGCGATTCGGAATGCTCGAAGGGCAAATAGAGGAAGACGCGAAGCGATTCTTCCAGCTCGAGGTCCTGACCGGCGGCGATCGCCCGGTCGGCGAAGTACCGGGCGAGCGGGTCGGTAGCGTACATGTGGCCGCTGCCGCGGAAGCAGTTGCGCGGGAACTGATCGAGCAGGATCATCAGCGCCAGCGAGCCTTCGGCATGCGCATTCCAGTCGTCGCATTGGCGCCGCGCGGCGGCGTAGTGCAACTCCAGAAAGCGATTGCGGAAATCCGCGTCGAAGACGTCGTTCTTCTCGAACCAGGCGTCCTCGCCGGCATCACGCCAGAATTTGGTGACCGAAAGAGCTCGCGGATCGAGTTCTGCCATGCTTGTCCTTCAGTTCTTAGTTTCTGCCTGATTCAGCACGACGGCGGTCTCCTGGTTCAGCGCCCGGCCGGCGCGGCGCGGCTGGGTGAGCGGCGTCGGGATCGGCGTGCCGATATTGCCCTTGAGGAAACGCTGGCCGGCGCGCACGCCTTCGGCCAGCTGCGTCTCGAAGCGCGCTTCGTCGCGTCGCCGTACGTCCTCGATGACCTCGGCGACCTCCTCCGGATCGACGCCCAGCGCCTCCAGCGCGGAGCCGCCGAAGACCAGCGCCGATTCGAAGGTCTCGCGCAGCTGATAGTCGACGTCGGCACGCACGAGCTGCAGCGCGGTGCCGCGGTCGAAGGCGCGCGCCAGGATGGTGACCAAAGGAAATTCGGCCTTGATCAGTTGCGTGATGCGCACCGCTGCATCCGGCTTGTCGACACAGATCAGAACCGCGCGGGCCCGGCCGGCGCCGGCCGCGTGCAGGATGTCGAGCCTGGTGCCGTCGCCATAATAGACCTTGAAGCCGAAATCGGCGGCCGCCTGGATCATCTCCACCTCGTTGTCGATGATCGAGACATCCAGCCCGCGCAGCAGCAGCGGCTGGCTGGCGATCTGGCCGAAGCGGCCGAAGCCGATGATCAGCACGCTGCCAGTGAGGCCTTCGGCGATGTCGACGCCGTCGAGCGACTGCTCGTCGCGCGGGGTGAGATAGCGCAGCGCTATGATCGCCAGGGGCGTCAGCACCATCGAGATGATGACGATGGCGGTCAGCGTGGCGTTGGCTTGGCCGTCGATGATGCCGACCGCGGCGGCGGACGAGTAGAGCACGAAGGCGAACTCACCGCCCTGCGCCATGAAGACGGCACGTTCGAGCGCCTCGCGGTGGCCGCTCTTCAGGATGCGCGCGACGGCGTAGATGCCGATCGCTTTCATGACCATATAGGCGACGACATAAATGGCGACGAGCCGCCAGTTCTGGGCGACGACGCCGAGGTCGAGCGACATGCCGACGGCGAGGAAGAACAGGCCGAGCAGGATACCGCGGAACGGTTCGATATCGGCTTCGAGCTGGTGGCGGAAGGTCGATTCCGAAAGGAGCACGCCGGCAAGGAAGGCGCCCATCGCCATCGAGAGGCCGGAAAGCTGCATGGCGAGCGCCGATCCCAGCACCACCAGCAGCGCCGCGGCGGTCATCACTTCGCGGGCGCGGGCGTCCGCCAGGATGCGGAAGAGCGGATTGAGCAGGTAACGGCCGGCCACGACCAGTCCGACGATTGCGGCGATGCCGATGCCGACTTCGGTCAGCCGCTCCGAGAGGCTGGTCTCGGCGCCGCCGGGCGCGAGGAAGGCGATCAGCGCGAGCAGCGGCACGATCATCAGGTCTTCGAGCAGCAGGATGGAGACGATGCGCTGGCCTTTAGGCGTGGCGATCTCGCCGCGCTCCTCAAGCAACTGCATGACGATCGCCGTCGAAGTCAGCACGAAGCCGGCGCCGGCGACGAAGGACTGCGCGATCGGAAAGCCTCCCGCCAGTCCGACCAGGGTCAGAAGCACCGCGCAGACGCCGACTTGCAAGGCGCCCAGTCCGAAGATCTCGCGGCGCAGTCCCCAGAGCCGCGAAGGCTGCATCTCCAAGCCGATGATGAACAGGAACATCACGACGCCGAGCTCGGCGACGTGGAGGATCGCTTCCGATTCGGAAAAGATGCGCAGGCCGAACGGGCCGATGACGACGCCGGCGGCGAGATAGCCGAGGATCGAGCCCAGGCCCATGCGCTTAAAGATCGGCACGGCGACGACGCCCGCGGCGAGCAGCGCCACCACCTGCACCAGATCGCTGCTCGACGCTTCAACCGCCATGCCTGTCATCCCGTTACTTGACCACTCCTTGCATGCCCCGGGAGCGGGAGGCAAGGGCGGGCGGACTGCCAGGAAGCGTAGGACGGGTTGTGGCGGCCTTCGCTTGCGTGCCGGACGTTCGGCATCTATAATCGCCAAATGCCTGACCGTTCGTCCAGTTCGCCTTCACATATCCCCATGGATGCGCTCAGCGAGGTCCTGCAGGACTTTCGCTTGAGCGGGGTCAACTATGGCCGCTGCGAACTGCGACATCCATGGAGCATCGCCTTTCCGGAACAAAAGCTGCTTCGCTTTCACTTTGTCGGCCAAGGTCCATGCTGGATTTATACCGAAGCGGAAGGCTGGCAGGAATTGCGCGACGGCGACCTGGTGCTGCTGCCGCAAGGCATCGCCCATCGGCTGGCCAGTGCGCCGGACGTTGTCGGCGACTCGCTCGAGAGCTGCCAGGTGACCAAGTTGGGAAGCAATGTCTGCGAGGTGGTGCGGGAAGGGACGGGCGCGACAAGCACCCTTTTCTGCGGCTCCATGGCCTTGGGCGTCTGTGCGCTCAACCCATTGATCGCGCTGATGCCGCCGATCATCAAAGGCTGCGACGTCGCCGGCAACGATCCGGTCGTCGGTCCTTTGCTGGCGGCCATGACGGCAGAAGCCGCGCAACCGCAGATGGGCAGCGCCACGATTCTGTCTCGAATGGCAGACTTGCTGACAGCCCGGCTCATCCGCTGCTGGGTCAATTGCACTGGAGCCTCGACCACCGGTTGGCTCGCCGCCATCCGCGACCCCCATATCGGCCGCGCGCTGGCAGCCATGCACCGAGACCCCGGCCACAACTGGACCTTGGAAAGCCTTGCCGGCCTCGCGGGCCAATCACGCTCGATCTTCGCCGAGCGCTTCAGCGCTGTACTAGGAGAGGGGGCTGCCCGCTATCTCGCCCGTCTGCGCATGCAGCTTGCCCGCGAGCTGCTGGGGCAAAACGGCTTGTCGGTTGCCGAGGTCGCTACCCGTTTGGGCTATGATAGCGAAGCATCCTTCGCGCGCGCTTTCAAACGCATCACCAATGTCTCGCCAGGCGTTGTGCGTCGCACAATTTCCGGACGAACGGATATGAATTTCGGATTTTAAGATACATATCATCCGAAGGAACTCGTCTATCTAAGATCTCCAGACCTTGGAGATCTTTCAGTGACAGACACAACATTACAGCTTGAAGACGCGGCATTGGACCTCGATGCCGCAGCGCCAACCGCGTGGAACGCGGCCACCTGGTTCGCGGTCATTTCGTTGGCTGCCACCAGCTTCGCCCTGGTGTCGGCCGAATTCCTGCCGGCAGGTCTGCTGACGCCAATGGCGCGCGATCTCGGCATCAGCGAAGGAACGGCCGGGCAGGTCGTCACCGCCACCGCTTCGGTTGGCGCGGTGACGGCCATGTTGAGCAATGTCCTCATCGGCCGACTGAACCGCAAGACGGTGCTGGTCGGCCTCAGCGCCTTGGCGATCGGTTCCAACCTTCTTGCAGCGCTGGCGCCCAATTTCTGGCTGCTGCTGCTGGGCCGGGCCGGGCTCGGAATCGCTCTCAGCGCATTCTGGGCACTCTCGGTTGCCGTCGTGGCCAGGCTGGTTGGCGCCAATGCGACAGGTCGGGGCATGGGCATCGTCACCCTCGGCGTGTCGCTTGCCACCATTGCCGCGCCATCGGCGGGTGCCTTGATCAGCGACTGGCTGGGATGGCGCAGCGCCATGGCGCTGACAGCGGGGCTGGCCTTGATTGCCCTGCTGCTGCAGTTGCTCAGCCTGCCGACCCTGCCTGCCACAGCCAGCAACAGTCTTGCGGATGTATTTCGACTGACACGGCGGCGTGGCATTCAGCTCGGCATGCTGGCCATCCTTTTGCTGATGACAGGGCATTTTGCCGGCTCAGTCTATGTCCGCCCCTTCCTCGAACATGTGACGCTCCTGGCAACCGGACCAATTGCCATGGCCCTGCTCGGATTTGGCATCGCCGCGGTGATCGGCAACGTTGCCGGCGGCCGCATGGCCGACGCCAATATCCGCACGGCACTCGTGGGCACGGCGGCGCTGATGGCGTTTGCGGCTCTGGCATTGGTGCTTTGGGGCGTGCACATCGCAGTGGCGTTCGGATTTGTCACGCTTTGGGGCTTGGCATTCGGCATGGCACCAGTGGTGCTGCCGACCAATCTGTCCCGCGCGGCACCTGATGCGCTTGAAGCTGCGGGTAGCCTAATGGTCGTCTCTTTCCAGGTTGCCATAACTATCGGAGCGGTTCTCGGCGGATATGTCGTGGACACCTATGGTGCCTCCGGGCCGCTGACCATTACCGTCATCCTGGCTGCCTCGACGGTCGTGCTGGCGCTGCTACAGCCACGCAGCTGAACTTGTTCCGGTTGACCTGGAGCGTCTCACCGTTTCGCGAAAACGAGAGACGCTTCATCTCTTGTTTTCATGCAGTTCCGGACGGCAAACCGCCCTGCGTTTTCCGAGTCGATCCGACCGCCTCGCGTCGAACGGTCCCATGCGACATGCATTGGGCGGCCTGAACTCGGAGCGTCGCGATATTGCAGCCTCGTTACACAAGTTTATGCGGCCCGATCGTTGCGCGCCGCCACAATCAGAGGTTATGGCACGCTCGGCTTCGGCCATTGGAGGCAGCCGCGATGGGCGGCTGCCTTTTTTGAGGAGATGATTGACATGAAGAAGTTTTTGCTCGTTGCCGTTGGTGTTGCGGCATTGGCCGGCTCGGCTTGCTCCAAGGGGCCGGAATGCACGCAGGAAATCGCCGCCAAGAAGGCGCAGGACATGGCTGCTGCCCTCCAGGAAGCGATCACCAAGGATCCGAGCAAGGCGGCCGACCTGACCGCCAAGGTGCAGGCCGTGACGGCCAAGTATCAGGGCGCGACGACGCTCGATGAAGCCTGCAAGGCCTATGACGAGCTGACCGCCACCATCAAGGGTTGAGCCCAGCCGTCGACAGATGCGAAGGCGGTGGCCGGGCGGCCACCGCCTTTTTTCTTGCGCGGCGCTTCGGTCGGCACGCCTTTCCGGGATACGCTACGCGATACCCATGATCCGCTTGTGGTCGGCGATCTCGGCGAGCAGCCAGTCCTGGAACAGGCCGGTGCCCGGCTTGTTTCCGATGCTGCGGCGCTGGTGCAGATAGATGCCGGCGGGATAGGTGTGGCGGGCGCTGAAGGGGGCGACAAGCCTGCCTTGCTGCAGAAGGTCCTGCGCCATCATGGTGTCGGCCAGAGCGATCCCCGCGCCGTTTATCACCTCGCGCATGATCAAGGTGCAGTCATCGAGCGTCGTGCTGGATTTGGGCGTGGCGTCGAGGACGCCCTCCTGCTCCAGCCAGCGCCGCCAGCGCATGCTTTCGCATTCGTGGATCAGGTGATGATTGACCAGATCGGCGGGCGTTCTGAGCGGCACGGGTCCGTCGAGCAGCGAGGGCGCGCAGACTGGGGTCAGGACCAGCGGGATCAGCAGCGTGAGTGCCGGACCGGCCTTGTAGACGAACTCGTCGACAATGGCCAAATCGAAATTGGCGCGCTTGCCGGACGTCGAGATCTCCAGGTCCACGGACGGGTGCAGCTTGCGGAAATTCGGCAACCGGTCGGCCAGCCAAAGGTTCAGGACGGCCGGCACGCAGAGCACCCTGACACGCTGGGTCCTGCCGTGCCCCGGCGCATCGACGAAGCTGACATCGTCGGTTGCGCGCCAGATGGCCTCGAATGCCTCCGAGAGAGAGCGCGCATAGTATGAGCCCCTGATGGTCGGGGTGATCTGGCGAAAGCCACGTTCGAACAGGTCCTGGCCGAGGTTTCTTTCAAGCGCGCGGATGTGGCGGCTGACGGCCGAGGGCGTCAGATGCAGCTCTTCCGCTGCATCCTTGATGCTGCCGAGACGCGCGGCGGCCTCGAAAGCGCGCATGCCATTGAGTGAGGGCAGGGCCATTCACCGATCATGAAATGTCAGTTGAGTTTTTGTCAATCGACTTGGGTAAAATTGGCGTTTGATCGCTTGGCCGGTTCAGGGATACCCAAAAGGCAAGAGCGACTAAGTCGCCATCCGAAAACGATTATTTGGGCAATCCGATGCCGTTGCACCAGCGGCGGAGACCGGCGCGACCGGTTCCACCGCTGGCCGGCGAAGCTTTGCGCATGGCGCAGGCTGGCCTTCGGAGCGCCCGCAAATGGGAGAACGAGCTTTTATGCCTCAGTCGCCGGCGCCGGTCTTCGAGACGGCGGACGAGATTTCCGCGGAAACCTCCGTCGTCGTGATCCTGCAAACCGCTCAAACAGGTTTTGGGCCACGGGCAGCGACGCTCGATGCCGAGATGGACGGGATCCTGTCCCGTGCGTGTTCCGAGTCGGCCGCTCTTGAGGAATCCGGCGCCTGCGTCGACGTCATCGCTCCCAAGGCCATGTCCGCCCGCCGCGTCGTGGTGCTGGCTTTGGGCAGGGCTGAGGCCGTTACGACGCTTTCGCTGACGCGGGCGGGCGGTTCGCTTGCCGCCCATCTGGAAGGCAAGGGCGAGTGCGCGGCCACTCTGGTGTTGGACCCCATGGTGGGCGTCGATCTGCCCGCCCCGGAAATCCTGGCGCGGGTCGCGCTCGGCATGCGGCTGCGGCGCTATCGTTTCGACATGCGCAACCGGCGGCAAGGGGCCGGAGCTGACCGAACGCTGAGGGTGCAATTGATCGGCGCGGCCCGTCCGGAGTTGAAGGCGGCGCTGGCCCGGGTCAACGCGATCGCCGACGGCGTCGAATATGCGCGCACGCTGGTCAACCTGCCGCCGAACCATCTCCACCCGGACAATTTCCACGATCACCTGGAGCCGCTGCGCGAGGCCGGCATCGATGTCGAGATCCTCGATGCCGCGCGGCTGAAGGAGCTCGGCATGAACGCGATCCTGGCAGTCGGCTCGGGTTCGGTGAGACCGCCGCGCGTCGCGGTCCTGCGCTATCGCGGCAAGGGCGCTCCGGCGCAGCCGCTGGCATTTGTCGGCAAGGGCGTCTGCTTCGATTCCGGCGGCCTGTGCATAAAGCGCGGCGAGCAGATGTTCGACATGAAGGCCGACATGGGCGGCGCGGCCGCCGTGGTCGGCCTGTTGATCGCGCTCGCCCGGCAAGGCAGCCCGGTGCACGCCGTCGGCGTGCTCGGCATTGCCGAGAACATGCCGTCGGGCACCGCGCTCAAGCCGCGCGACATCATCACGACGGCGTCGGGGCAGACCGTCGAGGTGTTCGACACGGATGCGGAAGGCCGGCTGATCCTGGCCGACTGCCTCTATTACGCCGCCTCGCGCTTCAACCCGTCGGTGATCGTCGATCTGGCCACGCTGACCTATTCGGTGATGCGCGGCCTGGGCTCGGTCTTCGCCGGCCTGTTCAGCACCGACGACACAATCGCCTCGCGCATGATCGCGGCTGGGGAAAAGGTCGGCGAGCGGTTCTGGCAGCTGCCGCTCGACCGTGCCTATGACGAGGGGCTGCAATCGCCCTTCGCCGATATCAGGCACCACGCCAAGGACATGGAAGACGGCGACGCGCCCTATGCCGCGGCCTTCCTGCGGAATTTCACCGAGGACCGTCCCTGGGTGCATCTCGACATCGCCGGCAAGGAACTGGCCGACAAGGACCGGCCGCTGGGCCGCGAAGGCGCCACGGCCTTCGGGGTGCAGATGCTGGAAGAGTGGGTGCAGTCCGGCCGGGCCGCGAACTAGGGGACAACGAGAATGTCTTCAACCACACGGGGAGCCGGGATGCCGTCCGAGATCGTCAGCAAGGAGGGGCGGGCCGGATTCGGCGCCTACGAAACCTGGTATCGGATCAGCGGCGAGCTCGATGCCGGCAAGGCTCCGGTGGTGATCCTGCATGGCGGACCGGGCGCCGCGCATAATTATGTCGACGCCTACAAGCTTCTCGCCCGGGACGGCCGCGCTGTCATCCACTACGACCAATTGGGCTGCGGCAATTCCACCTTGCTGCCGGAAAAGGGCGCCGATTTCTGGACGCCCCAGCTGTTCATCGACGAACTGGAAAACCTCGTCGATCATCTCGGTATCCGCGACCGCTTCCATGTGCTGGGTCAGAGCTGGGGCGGCATGCTGGGCGCCGAATATGGCGTGACCCGGCCGAAAGGCCTGAAGTCGCTGACCATCGCCAACTCGCCGGCCTCCATGAAGCTTTGGGTCGAGGAAGCCAACCGGCTGCGGGCCGATCTGCCCAAGGACGTGCGGGAGACGCTGACGGAGCACGAACAGGCCGGCACGACGGACGATCCGGCCTACCAGGAAGCGACGATGCGGTTCTACGAACGGCATGTCTGCCGGGTCGTGCCGTTCCCGCCCGAGGTGACGGAGACTTTCGCCCAGATCGTGCGCAATCCGACCGTCTACAATGTGATGAACGGTCCGAACGAATTCCACGTCATCGGCACGCTGAAGAGCTGGAGCGTCATCGACCGCCTGCCGGCCATCGAGGTTCCGACACTCCTCATCTCCGGCCGTTACGACGAAGCCACACCCGCGACCGTGCAGCCCTTCAAGGACGGCATCAAGGGATCGCGCTGGCAGATATTCGAGCATTCCAGCCACATGCCGCATGTCGAGGAGCAGGATCTCTGCATGCGGGTGGTGGGAGACTTCTTGGACGACAACGAAAACTGAAAAAGGGGAATGACGACATGAAGAAACTGCTTTTGGCGGCGTCGGCCGCCGCATTGCTGGCCGGCTCGTGGCTCGCTCCGGCGCATGCCGAATATCTCAAGGAGCACCGCGGCGGCACCATTCGCCTGCTCGCCCGATCGGCGGCCGGAACGCTCGATCCGCATATCAACTACACGGACCAGGGCTGGCAGATGTACCAGCCGATCTATGACGGCCTGGTCGCCTTCCGCAAGGCCGAGGGCGTCGAGGGTTTCAGCATCGTTCCTGACCTGGCCGAGGCGCTGCCCACGGTCAGCAATGACGGCAAGACCTTCACCTTCAAGCTGCGCAAGGGCATCAAGTTCTCCAACGGCCAGGACCTCGGCGTGAAGGACGTCGTTGCCTCGTTCCAGCGCATCTTCAAGGTCTCCGGGCCGACCTCCGGCACATTCTATGCCGGCATCGTCGGCGCCGACAAATGCCTGGCCGACACCAAGAGCTGCACGCTGGAAGGCGGCGTCGTCGCCGACGAGGCGGCCGGCACGATCACGCTCAATCTCACCAAGCCGGACGCCGAGATCCTCTACAAGCTTGCCTTGCCGCATGCCGTGATCCTGCCGGCGGACACGCCGGCGGAGGATATGGGCTCCAAGCCGATCCCCAGCACCGGTCCCTACATGATCTCGGCCTTCGATCCCAACAAGGGCATGACGGTCTCCCGCAATCCCAATTTCAAGCAGTGGAGCGAGGAAGCACAGCCGGACGGCTATCCGGATGTCGTGCAGTATGATTTCGGCCTGTCGGAAGAGGCGGCCGTGACAGCGATCCAGAACGGCGAAGCGGACTGGATGTTCGACGCGCTGCCCAGCGACCGTCTCGGCGAACTCGGCAGCAAGTCCATGGACCAGCTGCACATCTCGCCGCTTTCGGCCTGGTGGTACGCGCCGCTTAACACCCGCATGGCTCCATTCGACAATGAAAAGGCCCGCCAGGCCGTCGCCTATGCGGTCGATCGCAACACGCTGGTGAAGCTGTTCGGCGGCAAGGTGCTGGCCTCGCCGGTCTGCCAGGTCCTGCCGCCGGACTTCCCCGGACATGAGGACTATTGCCCCTTCACCAAGAACCCTGGCGCCAAATGGTCGGCTCCGGATGTCGACAAGGCCAAGCAACTCGTCGAGGAATCGGGCACCAAGGGCCAGAAGGTGACCATCATCGTCGAGGATACAGCGATCTCGCGGTCGATCGGCGTCTATCTGCAGAGCGTGCTGACCAACATCGGCTACGTCGCCGACGTCAAGCCGATCTCGTCCAACCTGCAGTTCACCTATATCCAGAACACCAACAACAAAGTGCAGATGTCCGTCACCCAGTGGTACAAGGACTACCCCGCGGCGTCGGACTTCCTGAACATCCTGTTCAGCTGCGCGTCCTTCCGCGAAGGCTCCGACGCCTCGATCAACATCTCCGGCTTCTGCGACAAGGACATCGACGCGCAGATGCAGAAGGCGCTGGATCTTGGCGTGACCGACCAGAAGGCGGCCGACAAAATGTGGGCGGCGATCGACAAGCAGGTCACCGACAAGGCGCCGGCGGTCGGTCTGTTCACGCCGAAGCGGCTTGATTTCGTCAGCAAGCGCATCGGCAATTTCAAGTTCAACCCGCAGTTCAACTGGATTATCACGCAATCCTGGGTGCAGTAAGGGGCCTGGGTGCAGTAACGAACAGCGGAAGGCACATCGTGTCCAGCCAAGTCGCCGCCATGCCGCGCAAGACGCGAGGGCCCTGGGCCGTCGCGTTTGCGAAGCTGGCAACGGACAGGGCCGCCATGGCGTCCCTGGCCGTGTTCCTCATCATCGTTCTCGCCTGTTTCAGCGCGCCGCTCTACGCGAAATGGGCGGGTACGGATCCTTTCGCCTCGACACTCGACGCCGTCATCCAGATCGACGGCGCGGACGTTCCGGTGATGGAACAGTCGACCGAGGGACTGGGGCTTGGCTACACGCCGATCGGTCCGACCTGGCGGCTCGGCAATTACTTCCTCGGCGCCGACAGCCAGGGGCGGGACGTCATGGCGAGATTGCTCTATGGCGGGCTCAACTCGCTGCTGATCGCCGGCGCGGCCACCATCTTCACGCTGATCTTCGGCACGTTGGCGGGATTGATCGCCGGCTATTTCGGCGGCATCACCGACACGGTGCTGTCGCGCCTGCTGGACGTGCTCTGGGCGTTCCCCATCTATCTGCTGGCGATCTCGCTTTCCATCGTCACCATCGCGCAAGGCATCGCGATCGGGCCGATCGAGATCCAGTCGGGCAGCCTATGGCTGCCGATCATCATCATAGGCATTGTCTATATACCTTATGTCGCGCGTCCCATCCGCGGGCAGGTTCTGGCGCTGCGCCACAGCGAGTTCGTGCTCGCCGCAATCAATCTGGGCGTGCCGGGCTGGCGCATCCTGCTGCGCGATATCCTGCCCAACATCACCACCACGCTCATCGTCTTCGTGCCGCTGATGATGGCCTTGAACATGCTGACGGAATCGGCGCTTTCGTTCCTGTCGATCGGCGTGCAGCCGCCGGCTGCGAGCTGGGGTACCATCATCCAGGACGGGCAGGCGCTGCTCTACACGCGGCCGCTGGTGGCGCTAGTGCCCGGCCTGGCGATCGCCGTTTCGGTCATGGCGCTCAATGTATTCGGCGACGGTCTGCGCGACGCGCTCGACCCGCGCTCCAAGGTCCGGCTGGGGCGCGACTGATGATTTACGCGATCCTGCGCCGTTTCGGTCAGATGCTGTTCGTGATGTTCGGCATCTCGGTCATCGTCTTCCTGATCTTCTTCGCCACGCCCGGCGCCGATCCCGCCGCGCGCATCGCCGGCCGCAACGCGTCGCCCGAAGTGCTGGCGGCGGTGCGCCACAGCTTCGGCTTCGACCAGCCGCTCTATGTGCAATACACGCGCATGATGGAGAAGATCTTCGTCACCGGCGACCTGACCTCCTTCGTCAACCGCGGCTGGAAGGTGGTGCCGGCCGTCATGGACTCAATCCCCGTCACGCTTTCGCTGGTGTTCGGGGCTGCGGTGCTGTGGGTGGTTGTCTCCATCATCATCGGCATCGTCGCCGCGGCCACCCGCGACAGCTGGCTGGACAAGCTCCTGATGGCTCTCGGCCTGCTCGGCATTTCCATGCCGGTCTACTGGCTGGGCGAGGTGATGAACCTGATCACCCAGAGCCGCTATCACGACAGCTGGGCGTTCTCTTGGGTGCCGCCGCTCGGCTACAAGAACTTTTCCGACGACCCCAGGGGCTGGTTCCTGACGCTGGTCATCCCATGGATCACGCTGGCCATCCTCTATATCGGCATCTACGGGCGCGTGCTGCGCGCGGCCATCATCGAATCCATGCAGGAAGATTATATCCGCACCGCCCGCGCCAAGGGCCTGTCGGAGACCCGCATCCTGTTTCGCCATGCTTTGCGCACGTCGCTGATCGCCTTCGTCACGCTGTTCGGCCTCGATTTCGGCGCTCTGGTCGGCGGCTCGGCACTTCTGACCGAGGTCGTGTTCGGCCTGCATGGCATCGGCAAGCTCACCTATGACGCGCTGCAGAACCTCGACCTGCCGATGATCATGGCGACGGTCATGTACGCCTCGATGTTCGTGGTCATCGCCAACGCGGTCGTCGATTTCGTCTACATCCTTCTCGATCCGCGCCTGAGGGCATCATGATCCTGTCGGTGCGCGATCTCAAAGTGTCCTTCCGCACCCATGACGGGCCGGTGCGGGCCATCGACGGCGTTTCCTTCGACCTCGAGGAAAGCGAGATCCTTGGCGTCGTCGGCGAATCCGGCTCGGGCAAGACGGTGTCGCTGCTTGCCGTCATGGGGCTCATCACCGATCCGAACGCCACCATCGAAGGCTCGATCCGCTACAAGGGCCGCGAGCTGGTGGGCCTGCCGCCGCGCGAGCTGCGGCGCCTGCGCGGCAACGAGATAGCGATGATCTTCCAGGATCCGATGACGGCGCTGACGCCGGTCTACACGATCGGCTGGCAGATCGCCGAGCAGATTCGCGCGCATCGCGGCATCAGCAAGGCCAAGGCGATGGAGCGCGTCGAAGAGTTGCTGGCGGAGGTGAATTTCCCCAATCCGCACGAGGCGATGTCGCGCTATCCGCACCAGCTTTCCGGCGGCATGCGGCAGCGCGCGGTGATCGCGATGGCCTTGTCCTGCGATCCGGCGCTGCTGGTCGCGGACGAGCCGACCACCGCGCTCGACGTCACGGTGCAAGCCGGTATCCTCGACCTCGTGCGCAAATTGCGGGCGAAGCACAAGTCGGCCGTGGTCTTCATCACGCATGACATGGGCGTCGTCTCCGAGCTCGCCGACCGCGTCATGGTCATGTATGCCGGCCGCGTGGTGGAACGCGGCACGCGCACGGAGCTGTTTTCCGATCCGCGGCACCCTTATACACGCGCGCTGCTCGGCTCGATCCCACCACTGACCGGCCAGAAACCTCGCCGCCTGCCGGCGATCCCCGGCTCGCCGCCTTCCTTGCTGCGGCTGCCGCAAGGCTGCGCCTTCGGTCCGCGCTGTCCGGTCCGTTGCGAGCCTTGCGAGAGCGGCAGGCCGGGTCTCGGCGGCGGCGCGCATGCTGCCGCATGTTTTCGGGTGGCACAGGCATGAGCGAAGCAATGATTGACGCCGACCGGCCGATCCTCGAGACGCGCTCGCTGGCAAAACGGTTTTCGATCGGCACCCGCTTTTCCGCGGAGGGCAGGCGGACCGTCCATGCGGTGGACGACGTCTCGCTGACCGTGCGGCGCGGCGAGACGGTTGGCCTCGTGGGCGAATCCGGATGCGGCAAGTCCACGCTGGCGCGCTGCCTGGTTCGGCTCTACGACATCACCGACGGCAAGCTTCTGTTCGAGGGCGATGACATCACCTCGAAGTCTCTGTCCGAGCTCAGGCCGCTGCGGCGACGCCTGCAGATGGTCTTTCAGGATCCGTCGGCCTCGCTCAACCCGCGCCGGCGCGTCGGCGACCTCGTCGCCGAGCCACTGCGCATCCATGGCAAGCTTTCGGCCAAAGAGATCGCCGCGCGGGTGGCGGAGCTGTTCGAGCTGGTCGGACTGCTGCCGGACCATGTGATGCGCTATCCGCACGAGTTCTCCGGCGGCCAGCGCCAGCGCGTCGGCATCGCGCGGGCGATCGCGTTGAATCCCGATCTCGTCGTTCTGGACGAGCCGGTGTCCGCGCTCGACGTGTCCGTGCAGGCCCAGATCGTCAATCTGCTCGCCGACCTGCAGGAGAAGCTGAAGCTCACCTATATCTTCATCGCCCACGACCTTTCCGTCGTGCGCCAGGTCTCGACCCGCATCGCGGTCATGTATCTCGGCTCGATCGTCGAGGAAGGACCGGCGGAAGACGTCTTTGCAACGCCGGCCCATCCCTACAGCCAGGCGCTGATCTCGGCCGTTCCCGTCGTCGAAACCACGCCTACGGGCACCCGCAAGCGCATCATCCTCACCGGCGACGTGCCGAGCCCGCTCAAGCCGCCGTCCGGATGCCGTTTCCATCCGCGATGCCCAATCGCGGCGGACCGCTGCCGCTCCGAGCGGCCGGAACTGACGCAATATCGTCCAGGCCGCAAAGTGGCCTGCCACTTCCCGACCTTGACATGAGCTGCCTTCCTTGGGTGGGGCGCGGCTGTCGGGCCGCGCCGGGTCAGTTCTTGGCGATGGCGCCGACCTCGACCGAGTCGACGCGCTTCAGGCTCATGCCGATGACCGGCACCAACTGATCGTTGACGCGCACGGCCACCGTCACGGTCATCGAATTGCCGTCGGGCACGCGCGCCTGCATGACGCCGTTCAGCTGCTTGCGGTTGATGGTGAAGACGACCTTCTGGGCGTCGACGACATTGCCGCCGACAATGTCCATTCCGCTTTCGGTCGAGCCGCCCATGAAGGTGCCCCTGTAACCGTCGCGGCCCTTGCGCTCGACGCTCGCCGACATCTTTTGCGTGAACACGCCGACCCTGCAGCCGCCGTCAAGTGTCATGCCAAGCTTGCTGGCGGGCGTCGAACCGTTGAAATCGCAGGTGAATTTGGTGCCCTTGTACTTGCCGGCGATGATCTCGCCGGGGCCGACCCATCTGCCTTCGACGGAGCGGAAGAACTGCTTGTCCGGTTCCGCCGCGGAAGCCTTTTCCACCGATACGAGCGGCGCGGCAATCGCAACCGTCGCAAGCAGCACGCAGGACAAGATTACGCTTCTCATGGACGACACCCGGCACGACAGAGTCTATTTTAGGGACCTGATCGACCATGGCGAAGATTGGTTAATGCTTCGTCACTGCTCCAGGTTTTCGCATTTACCCTATTGGTCCGACTGACCGTCTTTTCTTGCCGCGAAGGACGTCAACGCCGAGAGGAAATCGCCGAGGCCGGGGCGCTTGACGGCGATGAACGGCAAGGGGCGGGCGGTCTCCATCGCCGCGATGCCGATGCGCGCCGTCATCATGCCGTTGACCACGCCTTCGCCGAGTTTCGCCGAGAGCTTCGCGGCGAGGCCGTGGCCGACGATCTGCTGCACGAAACTGTCGCCGACGGCGATCGAGCCGGTCACCGCCAGATGCGCGAGCACGCCGCGCGCCAGCCGGAAGAAGCCGAGCGTGCCTGGACGGCCGCCGTAGAGTTCGGAGAGCCGCCGGATCAGGCGCCCGGCCTCGAAGACGACATAGGCGACGTCGACCAGCGCACGGGGGCTGACCGCCGTTATGAGCGACACGCGCTTCGCCGCCTCCAGAATCATGATTTTTGCGCGGGCATCGAGTGGCGACAGGATCTCGGTCTCGGCCAGCCGCACCAGATTGGCGCCGTCGATGATCTCGCCGCGCAATTCGGCGAGCGAACGGCGTCCGGCGGCGGTCTCGGGTTTTGCGGCGACGAAGGTCGAGAGCTCGTCGACCAGGGCGCGCGCCGCCTTGGGATCGTCGCGGGCCACGGCTTCGAGGGCCCGTTTCTGCATCTTTTCGACTTCGGCAAGGCGAGCGATGGCGAGAAATTCGCGGATAAGGATGACGAGCAGGGAGAGCAGCGCGATCGCCGCCATGCCCGCCGCCAGCCAGCCGAGCCACTCGGCGCGCGCAAAGAGGTCGCGGATCAACCGGTCGGCCCACAAGCCGACCGCCAGCGAAACGAGCACGCTGAGGGCTCCGAGGAACAGCCGCGCCAGCAGCGAACGCTTCCGGGGCGCCGTCGCCGGCGGCAGGGCCGCGGCCTCAATGTCCGGTTCGTCGAAGACGTCGACCTCCGAGGGGATCACGACCGCTACGTCGGCCCGCGCGGCACGTGGCCTGCGCGCCGGCTGCTCCTCGACGACGCGATTTCGCGGTGGCTGTGGCGGCGCCTCGGTCGCGGGCTCGATGCGGAAGGCCGCCGGTTTGCGGGGCGCGGTCATGCCAGGTGATCTCCGATCAGGAACTGCAGCGCGCGGTCGAGCCGGATATGCGGCAAGGACAGCGTGACGCCTTCGGCGGTGCGCTCGAGCTTCGGCGGACGGAAACGCACGAAGCGGATCGCCGGTTCGGCGCTGTCGGGTGGCGATCCGGAGCTGTCGAACACCGCATCGACCTTTTCCGGCAAATCACCCGGGAATATAGCGGTTTCGGCCTTTCCGTCGAACGTTTCGCCGTTGATCGTCTCGCCCTTGAGCGGGGTGCCGATGATGACCGGCAGCGTCTCGCGGCCTTGTTTCACCGTGCCCTCGCGGGTCGAGCGAACCGCCGCCATGGCGACGACATCGACGGCGGCGCCGCTGAAATTCGCCCGCGCCACGGCCCGGTCGGTCAGCCGGCGCACGATCGCCTGCAGCCGGTCGTGGCTTTCGTGATGCAAATGGTCCGCCTTGGTCGCGGCAACCAGGATGCGGTCGATGCGGCGCGAGAAGAAATCGGTGAGGAAATTGCCGCGTCCGGGCCGGAAGCAGGACAGGATGTCGGTGACCGCGCGCTCCAGATCGGCCATTGCTGCCGGGCCGGCATTGAGCGCCTGCATGGCGTCGATCAGCACAATCTGCCGGTCTAGGCGGGTGATGTGCTCGCGAAAGAACGGTTTGACGACATGCGTCTTATAGGCCTCGTAGCGGCGCTCCATCATCGCCTGCAGCGATCCGGAGCGCGGCCGGCCTTGCGCCAATGTCATCAGCGGCGCGAAGGTGAGCGCCGGCGAGCCTTCGAGATCGCCCGGCATCAGGAAACGTCCAGGCGGCAGCGTCGACAGCGCGCGGTCGTCGAGCTTGCAGGCCTTGAGATAGGCGGCGAAGCTCTCGGCGAGACGGCGCGCCGTCATCTCGTCGGCGTCGGCATCGGGATTGACGGTGGAAGCGAGCTCGCGCCAGGCCCGCGACAGGTCGGAACGAACGGGCAGGGCGGCCAGTTCGACCGCCTCGCGCGAAAAATCGGCGAAGGATTTGCCGAGCAGCGGCAGGTCGAGCAGCCATTCACCGGGATAGTCGACGATGTCGATGGATAGTTTTCCGGCTGAAAACAACCGGTTCCAGCCCGAAGCCGACTCATATTCGATGGTGAGCCGGAGCTCGGAGATGGCGCGGGTCGAGTCCGGCCAGATGCGATCGTTCACCAGAGCCGCGACATGGTCCTCATACTGGAAGCGCGGAACGGCATCGTCCGGTTGTTCCTCAAGGAAGGCGCGGGCGATGCGGCCGGATTTCTGCGCCTCGAACAGCGGCAGGCGTCCACCATGGATGAGGTTGTGGACGAGGGCGGAAATGAACACGGTCTTGCCGGCACGGGAGAGGCCGGTGACGCCAAGGCGCAATGACGGAGAGAAGAGCCCAGCGGCGCGGCCCGACAGCGTGTCGAGCGCAATTCTTGCCTCGTCGGTGAAATTGGTGAGCGATGATGCCAAATCAGGCCTCTGGTTGGGCGTCCGCGCCCGATATAGGCTTTGGGCCGCGGGTTTGAAATGGCCTCAAAGGTCGGCGGGCGTGAGAAAGGCTTCCAGATAGCCGTTGCCTTGCGCCGCCTCCGCGAGATTGCCGGGAAAGCGCACCACGGCGAGGCCGGAGGTCGGAAAACCGTGATTCATCATGCCGCGCGCCGTCTCGTCGCCGTCGCCCGACACCGCCATGGCCAGGTCCTCGGTCATGGGATTGTGGCCGATCACCAGAAGATGGTCGGCGCCGCCATTTTTGCGGATGATGTCGAGATAGCCGGCCGCATCCTCGCTGTAGAGCGTGTCAAAGAACAGGACCCGACCGGTGTCGGTGCGCCCCGCCAGACCCTCCAGCGTCTGCCTTGCCCGCTTGGCGTTGGAGCAAAGCGTGACGTCCGGCACATAATTGCGGGCCCGCATGGCCTCTCCCATCGCTTCGGCATCGGCCATGCCCGATTCGTCGAGCGGGCGGTCGAAGTCGCGCACGCCGGGCAGCGCCCAGCCGGCTTTGGCATGCCGCAACAGATAAAGCCTGCTCAACTGGACCCCCATGGCGCTTCGGATCAAAGCACGATTAGTCACCAGAACGATGTCCTGCACAATGGCCGATGCGGCGACTGCAACGAATCGTGCGCGAATTCGTTTTCTGCCGTCGAAACAACGTCGTCGTCGGAGCCGCCCATGTGAGACTAACAATTGCGTGAAACTGTCATCGTTAGCGCTTGTGCAGGCTCTTGTCCCCGAATATATAGGCGCCAAATTTTGGGGTTGTTGGGTGAGTCGAATGAACGACATCGTTACCGCCGATTACGTACCCTCCGAAGACGAGCCGTTCATGAACGAACGGCAAAAATCGTACTTCCGCCAAAAGCTTATCACTTGGAAGAACGACATTCTGCGCGAAGCGCGCGAAACCCTCGAAATCCTGCAGCAGGAAAACGCAAACCACCCCGACCTGGCCGACCGCGCCTCCTCCGAAACCGACCGCGCCATCGAATTGCGCGCCCGCGACCGCCAGCGCAAGCTCATCTCCAAGATCGACTCCGCGCTCCAGCGCATCGACGAAGGCACCTACGGCTATTGCGAGGAAACCGGGGAGCCGATCGCGCTGAAGCGGCTCGACGCGCGTCCGATCGCTACGTTGTCGATCGAGGCGCAGGAGCGCCATGAGCGCCGCGAAAAGGTTTATCGCGACGACTGACGCGACCTGAACAGGCAAGAAAACGTAGAGAATGGCCGGATTTCCGGCCATTTTTGTTTTCGGCATCAGGGCGCGGAAAGGTTCGCCTCCAACGGCAAGCGGCCGTTAAAGCGCTTCACCTTTTCAGCGCAAACGCTGGGATTGTCGAAGCCGCCCCAACCTCGTCATTCTATGGCGGAGCAAGGAGCGAAGCGACGCGCGCAGACCATAGAATCCATTCCGTGACTGGAAGGCGCCGCCTCGGTGCAGAATTCTGCTCCGTTGCACGCCTTGGCCAAGGTAGCGGCATGGATTCCAGGGTCTTCGCGACGGAGCTCCGCTCCTGCTCCGCCCTGGAATGACGATCGCGGCGGTCAAAATCCCGTGGCGTGCCGTCAGGTCAGCGCTTGTGGTTGCCCAGTTCGCCAAGCAGCTTGGTCATCTCATCATCGAGGGAAGGCTTTGGCGCGGGTTTGCTTGCCGCCGGCTGGGCGTGCGTCTCGTCGAGAGACGTTTCCAGTTCGTGCATCAACGTGTCGTCGATGGAATCGTTTGAGGGCGGCGGCGTGTATCTGGCGCTGCCATTCGTCGTCCCGTAGCCCGGCAGCGGCATGACCTTCGCCGTCGGCTGGCTCGGCGCCGCCGGCTGGGGCGCCGCCGGAGCGGGCGCCGGCGCGCGCGGCCGCGTGGCGGCAGCCGGCTGGGTAGCGGGCGGCGGTTGCCTGACAGGCGCGGGGGCGGGCGGAGGCGCCGGCTGCGGCGTGCGCGGCCTCGCGGCCGCGGTTGCCTGCTGCTGGCCGCTGTCGCCGGTCAGCGCCGGGCGGCGAGGCGCTGCCAGCCGGATATCGCGCTCGACTACGACATCGGTCGGTCCGCCGATCAGGATCAGGTGCTCGATGTCGTCACGGCGTACCAGCACCAGCCTGCGATGGCTGTCGACGGCGGTGGCGTCCATGACCGCAAGGCGCGTCTTGCGGTTCCTGCCGCCGGCCACGAAGGTGCCGAAGGTCAGGTTGCGCACCACCTTGATGACGAGCAGGACGACGACAAGCAAAATGAGCGCCGCGAACGTCCACAGGATTGCAGCGACATAACCCGGACCCGCCACGCTATCCAGCCACTGCAGCATCGGTGCACCCAATCGCCTTTTCGAGTGAGGCGACACTAGACCGCGGCGACGGCCGGCCGCAAGTTCACATCACCGATCGTGAACAGTTTGAAACATGAATCGTTGATTTTATCGGACATTTGCCGCCGGGGCCTTTTCCGTTACAGGAGAATGTGATTCAACCGACCGTCCGCGCCCATCGGACACCGGAATCACGAGCAGGGGGAACATGGCCAAGGAAGCGCGCGGCGATTTCTATCCGGTACCGATCGTCGACCAGAACACGCGTCCGGGCGCCGTCACCAGGCTCATCGTCTTCATCGTCGTCCTGACCGGCGCCGCGATCGTCTTCGGGCTTTTCCGCGAGCGGCTCGGCGATCCATTCCTGCTCGGCATGCTCGGCGTGCTCGCCATGATCGGCGTCGGCTTCCTGTTCGCGACCGCGATCGGCTTCGTGCAGATCGCGCCGCGGTCGACCGGCGACGAACTGTCGAAAGCCTTTGTCGACTCGATGTCGCAGGGGCTGCTGGTCACCGACACCAAGGGTCGCGTCGTCTATGCCAACCGCGCCTATGCCGACATGACGGGTGCCGCCTCGGCCGCCGACCTCAAGACCGTCGAGGGGCTGTTGTCGGACGTCCCCGAGGCCTCGATGACGATCTACCGGCTGGCGTCGGGCCTGCGCGACGGCCAGGCAGGCGACGGCGAGTTCCGGCTGGCGCAGTCGATCAAGCCGGGCGCCGAGCCCGGCGCGCGCTGGTATCGGGCGCGCGCCCGCGCCTTCAGCATGCCCGGGCAAAGGCTGCCGATGCTGGCCTGGCAACTCGCCGATATCTCGCAGGAACGGGCGGAGCAGGAACGCTTCTTCCTCGACCTGCAAAAGGCCATCGACCATCTCGACCACGCGCCGGCCGGGTTCTTCTCTGCCGACCAGGAAGGCCGGGTCACCTATATCAACGCCACGCTTGCCGAGTGGCTGGGCATCGACCTTGCCTCCTTCACGCCGGGCGCCATCACGCTGCCCGAAATCATCGCTGGCGACGGCATGGCGCTGGTCCGCTCGGTCAAGGCCGATCCCGGCACCACGCGCAACGCCGTCATCGACCTCGATCTCACCACCATGAGCGGCCAGGCGCTGCCGGTGCGCTTCATGCACCGGGTTTCGGCAAGCCGCGAGGGCGTGAACGGTCCCACGCGAACGATCGTGCTCAACCGCACCCAGGGCGAGGACGCCTCGGCCGAGCTCCGGGCGTCGGAGGTTCGCTTCACGCGCTTCTTCAACTCGACGCCGATGGCCATTGCCGGCGTCGACGCGAACGGACGCATCCTGCGCACCAACGCGCCGTTCCTGCAGCTGTTTTCATCCGTGGTCGACCGCGACGCCGTCGACCGGCGGGTGCGCTTCGAGACGATCGTCCACGAACGCGACCGGCCGGCCTTTGCCGCCGCCTTCGAAAAGGCCAGGCAGCGGCAGGCCAATATCGAGCCGATCGACTCCGTGCTGCCGGGCAATGAGGAGCGCCATATCCGCTTCTACGTCAATGCCGTCGCCGACAGCGCAGGTGGCGAAGGCGCCGAGGAATCGGCAATCGTCTATGCGGTCGAGACCACCGAGCAGAAGGCGCTCGAGGGCCAGATGGCGCAGAGCCAGAAGATGCAGGCGGTCGGCCAGCTTGCCGGCGGTATCGCGCACGACTTCAACAACGTGCTGACCGCCATCATCATGGCGTCCGACCTTCTCTTGACCAACCACCGGCCGTCGGACCCGTCCTTCCCCGACATCATGAACATCAAGCAGAATGCCAACCGGGCGGCTTCGCTCGTGCGGCAATTGCTGGCCTTCTCGCGCAAGCAGACGCTGCGGCCGGAAGTGCTCAACCTGACCGATGTCCTGGCCGATCTCCGGATGCTGCTTGCCCGCCTGGTCGGCAACGACATCAAGCTCAAGATCGACCATGGCCGCGACCTGTGGCCGGTCAAGGTCGATATCGGCCAGTTCGAGCAGGTGGTGGTCAACCTGGCCGTCAATGCGCGCGACGCCATGCCGGGCGGCGGCGATCTCACCGTGCGTACCCGCAACGTCGCGACGGAAGAATGCAAATCCTTCGCCTATCGCGAATTGACGCCGGCCGATTATGTGCTCGTCGATGTCGAGGACACCGGCAGCGGCATCGCGCCGGACGTCTTGAAGAAGATCTTCGAGCCGTTCTTCACGACCAAGGAAGTGGGCAAGGGCACGGGCCTCGGCCTGTCGATGGTCTATGGCATCATCAAGCAGACCGGCGGCTTCATCTTCTGCGATTCCGAAGTCGGCAAGGGCACGGTGTTCCGCATCTTCCTGCCGCGCCACATCGCCGAGTTGAAGAAACAGCCCGAGCCTGCCGAGGCGCCGGTGGCCGCGGCGGTGGCGCCGGCGAAGCCGGCCGACAGCGCCAAGGATCTCTCCGGCTCGGCCACCGTGCTTCTGGTCGAGGATGAGGATGCCGTGCGCATGGGCGGCGTGCGGGCGCTGACCTCGCGCGGCTATACCGTGCATGAGGCGTCGTCCGGCGTCGAGGCGCTGGAAGTGTTCGAGGCGCTCGGCGGCAAGGTCGATATTGTCGTGTCCGACGTGGTGATGCCGGAGATGGACGGGCCGACATTGCTCGGCGAGCTGCGCAAACGTCAGCCGGACATCAAGTTCGTATTCGTTTCAGGCTATGCCGAGGACGCCTTCGCCAAGAACCTGCCGGCCGACGCGCATTTCGGCTTCCTGCCGAAACCGTTCTCGCTCAAGCAGCTGGCGACGATCGTCAAGGACGTGCTGGAATCATAGGGCGTTTCAGCGCTTTGTCGCAATTGCTTTAAGTAAGCCAGCGCTTGCGTATTGCGGCCACCCTGTCATGATGGTCTCCGGATGGGTCTATCATGGGGGTGGTAGCACGTGACGCCGCATATCGAGGCGGACCGGGGAGACTACGCCGAAACCGTGCTGTTGCCGGGCGATCCCGAGCGCGCCCAATGGATGGCGGAAACCTTTCTCGAGGCCTCGCGCTGCGTGAACCGCCGAAGGGGCGCGCTGGGCTTCACCGGCCTGTTCCGCGGCAAGCGGGTCAGCATCCAGGCGACCGGGATAGGGGTATCGTCTTTCCTGATCTATGCCTTTGAGCTTATGGACTATTACGGTGTCAAAACGCTGATACGCACCGGCACATGCGGCGCCTTGTCGGAAGAGGTGCCTCTGCGTGGCGTCGTCATCTCCAGCCAGGTACGGGCCGAGGGCGCCAACAGCGGGCAGGTGTTCGGGCTGTACCAGCCGGCGGGACCGGACCCGGCGCTGCATGCGCTGGCGCTGCGACGCGCAGCCGACCTCGGAATTGCCTGCAGCGCCGGACTGACGATCTGCAGCGACGTCTTCCACCATCCCGACGGCCGCGCGCGGTTCGACGAGCCGAGGGCGCTCGGAGCGCTGGCGGTCGATATGGAGACCAGCGCGCTCTATCGGATCGCGGCGCAGTTCGGCGCGCGGGCGCTGTCGCTGCTCACCGTGGTCGATCATGTCGCCACCGGCGAGCTGACCGACTATTCGGAGCGCCAGGCCCTCTTCGCCGACATGACCCAGCTGGCGCTCGAAGTCGCGGCCGAGAGCTGAGCGTTACTGCGTCAACTCCTTGCGAACGGCGGCGACGTCGCCGGACGAAACCGCCGGAGCGGCATTGCCCCAGCTGTTGCGCACATAGGTCAGGACATCGGCGACTTCCTGATCGCTCAACCGCCAGGCCAGGGATGGCATCGCCGGAGTGGTCCGCGCATGCCGCGTATGCACGGCCTGGCTTCCCGCCAGGACCAACCGGGCCAGCGTTTCCGCATTGCTCTGGGCAATGATGGAGTTGTTGCTCAGCGCAGGGAAGAGGGCGCCTGCGCCCGCGCCGTCGCCGCCATGGCAGGCCGAGCAATTGTCCCGGTAGATGGCCTCGCCGGTCACCATCCTTGCCTGGTCGGGTTTTGCCGGTTGCGCGTTGCCGGTATCCGAACCCAGGCTCTTCAGATAGACGGCGACGGCTTTCAGATCCGCATCGGTCATCTTGGAGGTCGAGTTCTCTACGGCCTCGGCCATCGGGCCCGACGCGATCGAATGGGCGTTGACGCCGGTCTTGAGGTACTGGATCACATCGTCCTCGGACCATTTCCCAAGACCGGATTGCGCATTGTTGGTGATGTCGGGCGCGAACCAGCCCTGCAGCGAAGCACCCTCCAAGAAGACGCTGTCCTTGTCCGCGCCGAGGAACGATTTCGGCGTGTGGCAGGTGCCGCAATGGCCTGGCCCCTGGACGATATAGGCGCCGCGGTTCCATTCCGCCGGCTTGGACGGATCCGGCGTGAAAGCCGTCTCGCTGAAGTTGAGCAGGTTCCAGCCCCACATCGACAGGCGGATGTTGAGCGGGAACGGCAACTGGTTGGCCTCGACCTTGTTCGAGACCGGTTCGACCGTGGTGAGATAGGCCCAAAGGTCGGAAATGTCCTGTTCGGTCATCCTGGTGTAGGCCGGGTAGGGCATCGCCGGATAAAGCCGCACGCCATTGTGGCCGATGCCGGTCTTCATCATGTTGCGGAAATCGGCCTCGCTCCAGTTGCCGATGCCCGTCTCGCTGTCGGGCGTGATGTTTGGCGGGACCAAGGCGCCGAACGGCGTTTCGAGCGGCAGGCCGCCGGCCAAAGGCTTGCCGCCTGGCCTGGTATGACAGCCGGCGCAATCGCCGAGCACGGCCTGATATTGGCCGCGAATGATCTGGTCCGCCTGGTCGGCGGCGATGGCGGAGGTCCAGCACAGGGTGGCGAGACCCGCGGCAAGGGTGATGGCCAGCGTCCTCATGCCTGCACCAACGGTGCGCCCGGATTGCGCAGATATTGGTTGCGGATGGCATCGGCGGCGCGGAAAGCGAGCGCGCCCACGGTTCCCGTCGGATTCTTGCCCGCGTTCTGCGGGAAGGCCGAAGCGCCGATGACGAAGACGTTCGGCACGTCCCAGCTTTGCAGGAAGACATTGACGGCGCTTCGTTTGGGGTCCGTCCCCATGATCGCGCCGCCGGTGTTGTGCGTGCTCTGGTACGGCACGCTGTCCCAGCCTTTCTTGCGCCGGCCGACGGCGTATTGCTTGCCGCCGAGCTTCTTGGCGATCTCCTCCATCCGGTCGCAGAGATAGTTCGACATGCGGACGTCGTTGTCGGGGAAGTCGAAGGTCATGCGCATCAACGGGCGGCCGAAACGATCCTTGTAGGTCGGATCGAGGTCGAGATAGTTGGTCCGCGTGGCATAGCTGCTTCCCTGCGAGGAGAAGGAAAGGGTGCTCTTGTAGCCCTCCACGGTGGCCTTCTTCCAGGCGCTGCCCCATTTCGGAGTGCCGGGAAGCGTCGGGCGCGTGCCGATCGGGCGGCCATTGGTCGGGATGCAGTTGATGCCCGCGCCACCCACGAAATCGAGGCCGCCATGATCGAAGGCATCGCCATTAAAATCGTCGATCGTCTGGCCGAGCGCGCCGGCGGCGATAAACGGATTGAAGTTCTTGTCGTCGAAGAACACCTGCACGCCGGCGTTGGTCTGGTAGCAGTAGTTGCGTCCGACCGTTCCCTCGCCGGTGTTGGGATCGTAGATCTTGCCGATACCGGACAGCATCATCAGCCGCACATTGTGCAGGCCGTAGGCGCATAAAAGCACCAGGTCGGCCGGCTGAAAATATTCCTCGCCAGATGAGTCGATATAGGTAACCCCGCGCGCGGACTTGCCGCCGGCGGCGAGGTCGACATGCAGCACCTCGCTGTCCGTGCGGACCTCGAAATTGGACTTCTTCATCAGCACCGGCAGGACGGTCGTCTGGGCGCTCGACTTGGAATAGTTGGCGCAACCGAAGCGCTCGCAGAAGCCGCAGAACGTGCATTGGCCAAGCGTGATGCCGAGCGGATTGGTATAGGCGCGCGACATGTTCGCCGACGGCGTCGGGAACGGATGCAATCCCATCGACCGGCCGGCTTCGGCAAAGAGCGTAGGCGCGTAGGTCATCTGCATAGGCGGGTTCGGATAGTCGCGTGCTCTGGGGTCCTCGAACGGATTGCCGCCTTCCTGCAGTTGTCCCTTGATGTTGCCGGCCTTGCCGGAGATTCCCGCCAGATATTCGAACTGGTCGTAATAGGGCTCCATGTCGGCGCCGGTGACGCCCCAGTCCTCGACCTGGAGCTCGGCAATGCGCGCCGCGCCGTAACGGCTCGTTAGATTGCTCTTGGTCTTGAAGTCGGAATCCCAGAAGCGCCACGTGTGACCGTTCCAGTGCACGCCGGCGCCGCCCACCCCGTTGCCGGGCAGGAACGAGCCGAAATCGCGCATCGGGAGCGCCGTCTGCGATGGGTCGTTGCGCATCGTCATGGTCTCGACGACCGGCTGCAGGAAAAGATCGCGGCGGACCGAATAGCGCAGCTCGTCCTGCGCATAGCCGATGTTGAAATCGGTCGCGGTATCCCGCCAGGGACCGCGCTCGATGGCGAGCACGTCGAGGCCCTGGTCGGTCAGTTCATTGGCGAGAATGGCTCCGGTCCAACCGAGACCGACGATGACGACGTCCTTGCGGGGCAATATCCTGGTCATGGCTCAAGCTCCCTTGCCGAGCCATTCCGGACGCCCGGCGATCGACACCGGCGGCAGCGGATAAGGCTGATTGTGCTTGGCGACGTGGTCCCGGTAGTCGTAGCGGGCGCCCGGGAAGCCGAGCATGCGCCACGACGCCATGTCCTTGTTGCCGCCATAGATCGGGTCGGCGAAGAAGCCCTCCATCGTGTTCTGCAGCAAAAGCCCGAAGAATCCGGCGGCCTTGACTCCGTTGGGCAGATCGACCTTGCCCGCTTCCATCTCGGTGAGGAAAGCGTCCTGTTCATCCGGCTTGAGTTCGACGAATGTCTTGCCGTCGCGCTGTTTCAGGAAGGCATCCATGGCCGCCAGTCCGGTGCGGTAGCGCTGTGCCGGGTTGGCTTCGCCCTGATAGCCCTGTGTCGGCAATGCCGGCTTGAACGGCCCTTGCGTGTAGAGCCGGCTCGATGTCCCGAATGCGCCCACCAGTTGCCGGTCGATGTAGACGGCGCACCCGGCTTCCTTGCCACCGATGCTGAGGTCGTCGTGGGGGACCAGCCTGTCGACGATGGCCTCGACCAGAGCCGCTTCCTGCGGCGTGAAGAACTGCCATCCTCCGGGGACGACCCGCGCCGGCGGATCCGAAGCCATCGGCTCCCAGGGCAGGGAGCCCGAGATCGTTCGCGCGAAGCTCACGGCCGGAGCTGTGATCGTCAGCATGGCGACAGAGGAGAGGAAAAGACGCCGATTCATCCTGATAGGATAGCGATGGCTCATATTAGGTGCCTCGAAAAATAAAGGTGCCTGCCTCGGGAAATCACGCCCAAGTTAAAGATGACGGAAACTGCAAAGCTCAAGCCGCATAGCTCGATTTGTTGCCAGCCTGCGGAAAGATAGACTGTCCGTCAAGCGCATCGTCGATCGTTGGTTAGGCCTGCCACCGTTGTCCGTTGTGCCTGTATTTTAGATGGATGCAATAACCTGTCGGCGCGCGGATCGCTCCGCCGCCTGACCTGTCCAGGGCCAATTACCGCGCTGCCGGTTAGGCAGCCTCCCGCTTCAATGCGGCCTGGTCCTCGACGCTGGGACGGTGGCCGCGAAGATAAAGCGCGCAGGTCGTGCGCAGCATGGAAGCGAAGTTCGGGATCTGGCCGTTGATCTCGATCGCCTCGTCATAGAGCTTCGAGATGAATTTCGGGGTCGTCAGTCCCTGACTGTCGGCGATCTCGTCGAGCAGAGCCCAGAACGTCGCCTCGAGCTGAATGCTGGTCGAATGGCCGTCGATGCGGATCGACCTGTTGATCTGCCGGTAGCCTTCCGGGTCCTGCCCGGCGAAGACTCTGCACATCGGTACCTCCCGTTGTTGTTTGTCTTGGGCGCCTGTCGGGTCGGCTGGCGCCTTTTGGAACACTGCCTGCGTCCGTCATTTTCGATCCGATAGCCGTCGACGGCAATCAGACTTTCGTCCTTACACGCGGGCGAGACTACCCATTTTCAGGCCGCATGCGTGGTAATTGGCTGCCACCACCATTTTTCGCCGGCGCGCATAATCGGCTTCGAAAAGCATGAAGAGTTCACGGAGTCCGATTTGGCGAAGACGATCCATTCCATGATCAGGGTGCTCGACGAGGCGCGGTCCGTCGATTTCTACAACAAGGCCTTTGGCCTTAAGGTCGCGCAGCGGCTCGATTTCGAGACCTTCACGCTGATCTATCTCAGCAATGAGAGTTCGCCTTTCGAGGTGGAACTGACCGTCAACAAAGGACGTACCGAGCCCTACGCGCTTGGCGACGGCTACGGTCATCTCGCCGTCTCGGTAGCCGATCTCGACAGCGAGCACGATCGGATCGGCGCGCTCGGTCTCAACCCGAAGAAGATCGTCGAGTTCAACCGCGACGGGGCGCTGATCGCCCGCTTCTTCTTCATCGAGGATCCCGACGGCTACAAGATCGAGGTCCTGCAGCGGGGAGGGCGCTTCCAATAGGGGACATTCGCCGCGGAGAGGCGCGGCGCCAGCAACGGCACTCTTCCAGGGTGCGAACAGCAAGCAGGGAGGAAATCATGGTTACAGTCTACGAGAAGAGAGCGGGCCACGAGACGAAAGCCGGGCTATCGCGGCGCGAGCTTCTGAAGCGCGGCGGCGCGGGCGCGCTGCTCATCATCTCCGGCAGCGCCGTCATCAGCCCCGAGCACGCCTGGGGGCTCGAAACCTCGGCGCTGAAACCGGAGACGATGGCGACGCTGATCCAGGTGGCGCGTGACATCTACCCGCACGACCAGGTGCCGGACAAATATTACGCCATTGCCGTCAAGGGCCATGACGAGACGGCCGCCAAGGACCCGGCCCACAAGGAGTTGATCGAGAAGGGTATCGCCGAGCTCGACAAGAAGGCGGGCAAGGGCGGCTATCGCGGGCTCGGCTGGGAGGAGCAGCGGGTGGCGCTGCTCACCGGCATCGAGAAGACGCCGTTCTTCCAGGCGGTGCGCGGCGGGCTTGTCGTCAGCCTCTACAACCAGAAGGAGGTGTGGCCCATCTTCGGTTACGAGGGCGAGTCCTACTCCAAGGGCGGCTACATCGCGCGCGGCTTCAACGACATCGAGTGGCTCTGAGCCGCTCTGTCCCAGAGCGGTTCGGCGTTTTGCCGAGCCACTCTAAGTCTTCGTTTTACGCAATTCCGCACGGAAAACCGCTACGCACTTTTCCTGGAATTGCTCCTGAACCGCTTTTCGACAGATTTCATGGGAGGAAACCATGGCAGCACAATTTGATCTCAACAATGACGGCGTGGTCGTCATCATCGGCTCCGGCGCGGGCGGCGGCACGCTCGGCAACGAGCTCGCGCAGAAAGGCATCGACGTCGTCATCCTCGAGGCGGGCGCCCGCCACGAATATGAGGACTTCATCAACGACGAGTGGGAGTCCTTTGCCCAGCTCGCCTGGAAGGACAAGCGCACCACGTCTGGCGACTGGCGCGTCGCCAAGGATTTCCCGAACCTGCCGGCCTGGATCGTCAAGTCGGTCGGCGGCTCGACCACGCACTGGGCGGGCGCCTCGCTGCGTTTCCAGGAGCATGAGTTCAAGGCAGCCACGACCTACGGCAAGGTCAAGGGCGCGAACCTTCTCGACTGGCCGGTGACGCTGGCCGAGATGGAGCCCTACTACGCCAAGGCCGAAGCCAAGATGGGCGTCACCGGAACCAACAACTGGCCGCGGCTGCCGGGCAACAACAACTTCAAGGTGCTCAAGGCCGGCGCCGACAAGCTCGGCTACAAGGAATGCCACACCGGCAATATGGCCATCAATTCGGTGGAGCGCGACGACCGCAACTCCTGCCAGCAGACCGGCTTCTGCTTCCAGGGCTGCAAATGGGGCGCCAAATGGTCGACGCTCTACACCGAGATCCCGAAGGGCGAGGCGACCGGGCATCTGGAGGTGCGGCCGAACTCGATGGCGATCAAGATCAACCATGACGCGTCAGGCAAGGTGACCGGCGTCGTCTATGCCGACAAGGACGGCAAGCTGCAGGAGCAGAAGGCGCGCGTCGTCGCGGTCGCCGGCAATTCGATCGAGAGCCCGCGCCTGCTGCTCAACTCGGAGTCGTCCAAATTCCCGCATGGGCTTGCCAATTCCTCGGGACAGGTGGGCAAGAACTACATGCGCCACACCACCGGCTCGGTCTATGCCATCTTCGACAAGCCGGTTCACATGTATCGCGGCACCACCATGGCCGGCATCATCCGCGACGAGGCGCGCCACGATCCCTCGCGCGGCTTCGTCGGCGGCTATGAGATGGAGACGCTGTCGCTTGGCCTGCCGTTCATGGCGGCCTTCCTCAACCCGGGCGGCTGGGGCCGTTCCTTTACCACGGCGCTCGACCACTACGACCATATGGCGGGCCTGTGGATCGTCGGCGAGGACATGCCGCGCGAGGAGAACCGCATCACGCTGCACAAGGACGAAAAGGACGAGCACGGCATGCCGATCGCCGACGTCCATTTCGACGATCATCCGAACGACGAAGCCATGCGCAACCATGCCTACAGCCAAGGCCAGGCGCTCTATGCCGCGGTCGGCGCGACCAGGACCTTCCCGACGCCGCCTTATCCGTCGACCCACAATCTCGGCACCAACCGGATGAGCGAGAAGCCGGAGGACGGCGTGGTCAACAAGCATGGCCAGTCGCACGACATCAAGAACCTGTTCGTTTCCGACGGCAGCCAGTTCACCACCGGCGCCGCGGAGAACCCGACGCTGACCATCGTGACGCTGGCGATCCGCCAGGCCGACTACATCGCCGCGCAAATGTCGGCCAAGACTATCTGAAGCGGATCGGCGTAACCGCCGACCCGCTTCAGCTATTTTTGTTTGTCGCAATTCCGGACGGAAAACCGCTGAACACTTTTCCTGGAATTGCGTTTGTCCTCCCGACTGCCTGCTGGCGCGGAATCCGAACGGGTTCCGCGCCTTTTTTATGCGCGGCTACCTTCGGGTGCAGGTCGAGGCCGTGAAGGCGCCGTCCTGCTGCTTCATGATGATGTCGAAGGAGGGGCCGCTCGGGTCGTCCAGCGTCGCCTGGGTCATCGAGATCGAATTGCCGCCGCTGGTGTAGCCGCCGAGCGGACCGAGCCAGGTGATCTCGCCATTGGGGTTCATCTGATAGTTGTAAGGCGGCGGCGGAGCGCCGAAGGTCACAGGGCCGCTGTAGAGGTTTCCCTTGATGGTGATCTCGCCGAGATTGAGGAACAGACCGAGCAGGTAGACCTCGCAATGATAGACGCCGTCCGGCAGCTTGCCTTCGGCGAAATCGGCGCGGGCGCTGCCGGCGGCGGATATCAGAAGCAGGAAAGTCAGGATCGTTCGCAGGGCCATGACGTCGCTCGTTTGCAGGGCGACCTTGCCCCATTTCGCCATGGGCCTGCAACAGGGCCAGTTGGGCTGGTTTCAGCGTCATGATGAAAGTTTGAGCATTTTTGCCATTTGGACAGAATCTAGGCAGCATTGCGTAAACTTTTCTCAGATCGCCAGATCGCGGCAGATGCGAAAACTTTTCCGGCTATCGGATAACTGACTGTAATCGCTTCCTTATCCTGAAATTTTGGCGGGGGCGTTCTCGTCTGGCACGTCGCTTGCACCGCTCATATTGCGGTGCAAACAACCAAGCTTGGGAGCGTGTCATATGAGGGGTAACTTCGCGAAAATAACAAAGATTCTGTCGGCGGGAGTCGTCGCGGCCGGCCTGCTGGCGTCGGCTTCGGCCAAGGCGGAAGACACGATCAAGGTCGGCATCCTCCATTCGCTGTCGGGGACCATGGCGATTTCGGAGACGACGCTGAAAGACGTCATGCTGATGCTGATCGACGAGCAGAACGCCAAGGGCGGACTGCTCGGCAAGAAACTGGAAGCCGTGGTCGTCGATCCGGCATCCAACTGGCCGCTCTTCGCGGAGAAGGCGCGCGAGCTGATCTCGAAGGACAAGGTCGCGGCCGTGTTCGGCTGTTGGACCTCGGTGTCGCGCAAATCGGTGCTGCCGGTGTTCTCGGAGCTCGACAACATCCTGTTCTATCCCGTCCAATATGAAGGCGAGGAGAGCGAGCGCAACGTCTTCTACACCGGCGCAGCGCCGAACCAGCAGGCCATTCCGGCCGTCGATTACCTGATGAGCGCCGATGGCGGCGCGGTGAAGCGCTGGGTGCTGGAAGGCACCGACTATGTCTATCCGCGCACCACCAACAAGATCCTCGAAGCCTACCTCAAGTCGAAAGGCGTGCCGGCCGAGGACATCATGGTCAACTACACGCCGTTCGGCTTCTCCGACTGGCAGACCGAGGTTTCGGCGATCAAGAAGTTTGGCTCGGCCGGCAAGAAGACGGCCGTGGTCTCGACCGTCAACGGCGACGCCAACGTGCCGTTCTATAAGGAACTGGGCAACCAGGGCATCAAGGCCGAGGATATCCCGGTGATGGCCTTCTCGGTAGGCGAGGAGGAACTGGCCGGTCTCGATACCGGCCCGCTCGTCGGCCATCTTGCCGCCTGGAACTACTTCGAGAGCGTCGACACGCCCGAGAACAAGAAGTTCATCGAGGACTGGCACAAGTTCATCAAGAACGACAAGCGCACCACCAACGACCCGATGGAAGCCCATTACATCGGCTTCAACATGTGGGTGAAGGCGGTCGAGAAGGCCGGCACCACCGACCCGGACAAGGTCATCGACGCCATGGTCGGCGTGTCGGTCCCGAACCTGACCGGCGGCTATTCGACGATGATGCCCAACCACCACATCACCAAGCCGGTGCTGATCGGCGAGATCCAGGCCGACGGCCAGTTCGAGACCGTCTCGCAAACGCCCGGCCTCGTCATGGGCGACGAGTGGTCTGACTACCTGCCGGACTCCAAGGACCTCATCTCCGATTGGCGGGCGCCGCTGAGCTGCGGCAACTTCAACGTCAAGACCGGCAAATGCGGCGGCAAGGGCACCAACTGATCCCGGCCCGGACTTAGGTCCCCAAGTCCTCCCAGGTCTGACGGATCGAGGAGTGGCCCCACGATCCTAGACCGCTGCCCGGGCGGGCCATTTCGGTCCGCCCGGGCAAGATCCCGAAACCTAGTTGGCGCAATTCCCGACGGAAAACCGCTTCACACATTTTCTGGAATTGCTTGAGAAAGCTGGCTTGAAGACGACAATGCTGTTGCTGCGCGCAATTGGTCTGGTGTTGCTGCTGACGATGGCAAGCTTATTGCCGTCGAAGGCGGCCGAGGCCGACCTTCGCGCGACGCTCGCCAAATTCGCGGCCGCCACCGGTTTCTCGGCCACGGAGGCCGTCGTGCGCGAGCTGGCCGCGAGTGGCGATCCGGCGGTCGAGCGCCCGCTTTCGGCGCTGGCCGACGGCAATCTCTACATTCGCAAGAGTGACTCCCAGGTTTTTGTCGGCAAGGAGGCGGGAGAGGGCATCGAATTGCTCGATCCGCTGAGCGGCGAAAAGGCGGCCGACGCCGCCAAGACCGATCTCACCAAGATCAAGGTCAACAATGGGCTCCGCCGCACGATCCGCGACGCGCTGGGCACGCTGACGTTGCGGGCCAAGGACGCGAGCGTGCGCCTTGCCGCTGCGATGACCATGTTCAAGACGCCCGACGCCGCGAATATCGAGCCGCTCGACGCCGCCATAGCGGCCGAGACCGAACCGGCCGTCAAAACCCTGTTCGAACAGGCGCGCGCGGCGTCGGTTGTGGTTTCCGACAAGCCCGAAGCCGACAAAACTGCGGCCATCTCGGTCATCGCCGCGCGCGGCGACCGCGACGCGCTTTCATTGCTGACTTCGGTCGATGCCAATGCCCAGGGCGCGGTCAAGGACGCTGCGAACGCCGCGATTGGACATATCAACTCCAAGCTCGCCCTGTGGGATGCCGGCCAGAACATCTGGTATGGCATCTCGCTGGGGTCGGTGCTGCTGCTTGCGGCGATCGGCCTTGCCATCACCTTCGGCGTCATGGGCGTCATCAACATGGCGCATGGCGAGATGGTGATGCTTGGCGCCTACACCACCTTCGTCGTCCAGCAGGCGATCCGCACCTCGTTTCCCGGCCTGTTCGACTGGTCGCTGGTGATCGCGCTGCCGCTCGCCTTCCTCGTCGCGGCGCTGGTCGGTCTCGCCATCGAGCGCGGCATCATCCGCTTTCTCTATGGACGCCCGCTGGAGACGCTTTTGGCCACGTGGGGCGTTTCGCTCATCCTGCAGCAAGCGGTGCGCACCATTTTCGGGCCGACCAACCAGGAGGTCGGCAATCCATCCTGGATGTCCGGCTCGTTCGATATCGGCCAGCTGGCGATCACCTGGAACCGGCTGTGGATCCTGGTGTTCGCGCTCGCCGTGTTCGCGGTGCTGCTCTACGTCATGAAGCGCACGCCCTGGGGCCTGCAGATGCGCGCCGTGACCGCAAATAGGCGCATGGCCGCGTCCATGGGCATCAGGACGCCATGGGTCGACGCGCTGACCTTTGCGCTGGGCTCGGGCATCGCGGGCATCGCCGGCGTGGCGCTCAGCCAGATCGACAACGTGTCGCCCAATCTCGGCCGCGGCTACATCATCGACAGTTTCATGGTCGTGGTCTTCGGCGGTGTCGGCAATCTGTGGGGCACGCTGGTCGGCGCCTTCTCGCTCGGCATCGTCAACAAGTTCCTCGAGCCCTATGCCGGCGCGGTGCTGGGCAAGATCGTCGTGCTGGTGCTGATCATCCTGTTCATCCAGAAGCGCCCGCGCGGCTTGTTCGCACTGAAGGGCAGGGCGGTGGAAGCATGATCACGCAACGCTTCCTTTCCGCCGACCGCCGGATTGGCGTTACGATCGTCGCGCTGCTTGCGGCAGCCATCATCGTGCCGCTGCTCAACCTCGCTGTGTCGCCACAAAGCGCCTTCTATATCCCGCCGTACATCGTGGCGCTGGTCGGCAAATATCTGTGCTACGCGCTGCTGGCGCTCGCACTCGACCTGGTCTGGGGCTATTGCGGCATTCTTTCGCTCGGCCACGGCGCCTTCTTCGCGCTCGGCGGCTATGCGATGGGCATGTATCTGATGCGCCAGATCGGCTCGCGCGGCGTCTACGGCAATCCGATCCTGCCCGACTTCATGGTGTTTCTGAACTACAAGGAATTGCCCTGGTTCTGGTACGGCTTCGACCATTTCTGGTTCGCGGCGCTGATGGTGCTCGCCGTGCCGGGCCTGCTCGCCTTCGTCTTCGGCTGGTTCGCCTTCCGCAGCCGCGTCACTGGCGTCTATCTGTCCATCATCACCCAGGCGATGACCTATGCGCTGCTGCTCGCCTTCTTCCGCAACGACATGGGTTTCGGCGGCAACAACGGCCTGACCGATTTCAAGGATATTCTCGGCTTCCCCGTGCAGGCGGACGCGACGCGCTCGGCGCTGTTCGCGGCGAGCGCCGTCACGCTGGCGCTGGCCGTTTTCGTCACGGCGGCGATCGTGCGCTCCAAATACGGCAAGCTCCTGATGGCGGTGCGCGATGCCGAGAGCCGCACCCGCTTCCTCGGTTGGCGGGCGGAGAACGTCAAGCTGTTCGCCTTCACCGTCTCTGCCGTCATGGCCGGCATCGCCGGCGCACTCTACGTGCCGCAGGTCGGCATCATCAATCCCGGCGAATTCGATCCGGCCAACTCGATCGAGGTTGTGATCTGGACCGCTGTCGGCGGGCGCGGCACCATCGTCGGGCCGATCATCGGCGCGCTGTTGGTCAATGCCGGCAAATCCTGGTTCACCGGCGTGCTGCCGGAATTCTGGCTGTTCGCGCTCGGCGGGCTGTTCGTCGCCGTCACGCTGCTTTTGCCCAAAGGCATCGTCGGTATGTGGGATGCCTGGCGCGGCCAGGCCAAGGCGCTGCGCGCGGCTTCGCTTGCCGCCGAAGCCGGCGCTGATCCAGAGATGCCACAGCCGAAGATCGTTCGCTCGGCGGCGCGGACGCCGGGCGCCTGGTCGGCCACCAGCCCCGAACCGCAGCCGGCGGAGTGAGCGGTCATGAGCAAGTCGAACACGATTCTCTATCTCGACGGCGTCTCGGTCTCCTTCGACGGTTTTCGCGCCATCAACAATCTGTCGCTGGTGCTCGATAGGGGCGAGATGCGCGCCATCATCGGCCCGAACGGCGCCGGCAAGACGACGATGATGGACATCGTCACCGGCAAGACGCGGCCGGACGAGGGCGAGGTGTTCTTCGACGGCCAGGTCGATCTCACCCGCCACGACGAGGCCGAAATCGCCATGATGGGCATCGGCCGCAAGTTCCAGAAGCCGACCGTCTTCGAAAGCCACAGCGTCGAGGACAATCTGATGCTGGCGCTGAAGGGGCCGCGTTCGATCTTTCCGGCGCTGTTCCATCGCCGCTCGGCGGCCGAGACGCGGCGCATCGACGACATTCTCGGCATCATCCGTCTCGGCGACAAGCGCGACGAGCTCGCCGCCAATCTCAGCCACGGCCAGAAGCAATGGCTGGAGATCGGCATGCTCTTGGCGCAGGACCCGAAGCTCCTGCTCGTCGACGAGCCGGTCGCCGGCATGACCGATGCCGAAACCGAGGAGACCGCGCGCCTGCTCAAGGACATCGCCCGCGACCATTCGGTGGTCGTCGTCGAGCACGACATGCATTTCGTGCGCGAGCTCGGCGTCAAGGTCACCTGCCTGCATGAGGGTTCCGTCCTGTCGGAAGGCTCGCTCGATTTCGTTTCGGCCGACGAGCGCGTCGTCGAAGTCTATCTGGGGCGCTGAGCATGATCTGGCGGGTTCCGTTCCATCGTTTCGATTTCGCTTTCCTGAAGCGCTGGAGAAGGGGCTGACCATGCTCGAAGTCTCCAATGCCACGCTGCATTACGGCGCCGCCCAGGCGCTGCGCGGCGTTTCGCTGAAGGCGGGCGCCGGCAAGATCACTTGCGTGCTCGGCCGCAACGGCGTCGGCAAAACCAGTTTGATGAGATCGATCGTCGGCCATCACCGGCTGACGAGCGGAAGCGTTGCCTTCGAGGGGAAGGCGCTCGACCGGAGCGCGGCGTATGATCGCGCCCGGTCGGGCATCGCATTCGTGCCGCAGGGCAGGGAAGTCTTTCCGCTGCTCACGGTGCGCGAGAACCTGGAATCCGGCTTCGCGCCGCTCAGGCGTGCCGACCGCACCATTCCGGCCTATGTCTTCGAGCTGTTCCCGGTGCTGAAACAGATGCTGTCGCGGCGAGGCGGAGACCTTTCCGGCGGCCAACAGCAGCAGCTCGCCATCGGCCGCGCGCTGGTGATGCGGCCGAAGCTCCTGGTGCTCGACGAGCCGACCGAAGGCATCCAGCCCTCGATCATCAAGGATATCGGCCGCGCCATCCGCTATCTGCGCGACCAAGCGGGAATCGCCGTGCTGCTGGTCGAGCAATATCTCGACTTCTGCCGCGAGCTTGCCGACGAGGTCAACATCATGGATCGCGGCCAGATCGTGCATACCGGGCCGGCCGAAGACCTTGATAGAGCGGATGTGCGGAAGTTCCTGACAGTCTAAAGCGGCCGCTCGACTTCGCCTGAACCGCGAAACGACAGCAGGTCCAATATTTCTTCCATGCAACCCTGTCCCAACCCTGGCGGAACAAGGGCTGCATGCTAGTCTTTTCTTGGCCTTGGTGAGTCGGCCGCTTCCGTATCAGTCTCGAATGAGGGGAAGGCGCGCGGTCACCGCCCGCAAGTTCCACGCAAGCAAGCCTGCCTAGCTTTCCCCGCAGTGATTGCCGGTCAACGCGTCCAAAAAATTCATGCCAGGGGACGGCGATGGAACGTTTTGTCGAGGACTATCAGAAGCGGCGGCTCACTGACCGCGCCGATATCATGACGGCGATCAACATCCTGATGTCGCAGGGTTTCGACGAGGATGATCTGCTGGGAGAAATGACCAAGGTCTTCTACGTCGATCTCGACGCCTTCAACGAAGTGATCGCCCATCACTGAGGGCGATACCTTAGCCTAAAGCGCGTCGCGATCTTTCAGGTTCGCTCCATGCGCTTCAGGTTTTTGATTTTGCGCATGTCTTTATCCCGAAACCGGTTCCCACTTTCGGGAGACATGCTCTAAGCTTCAACCGGCACGGCGGAAGTCGAGCACGCGGTTGCGGCCGCCGCGCTTGGCGGCATAGAGCGCCTTGTCGGCGGCGCTGAGGACCTTGTCGAAGCTCATGCCATCCGTGCTGCCGAAGGCGAAGCCGGCGCTGACCGTGCAGCGCAACGGCCCAGTCTCCGTCTCGACGGTACGCGCGGCGAACGCGGCTCTGACACGTTCGGCCGTCGCCTCGGCTGTCTCGGGCAAGGTGCGCCTCAGCACCATGGCGAATTCCTCGCCACCCATGCGGGCGACGGAGTCGTTCGGGCGCAGGTCGGCGGAGAGCACCTCGGCAAAGACCTTGAGCACCCCGTCGCCGGCGGCATGGCCGAACTGGTCGTTGATGGCCTTGAAGCCGTCGAGATCGAAAACCACCACCGCCGTAAAAGCGCCGATGGGCGTCTTGCCGTGCAAATCGAACAAAGCGCGGCGGTTGAGCAGACCGGTCAAGGCGTCGGTCTGCGCCTCGCGCTGATGATGGCGGGCGTGCCGCCCCTGGTTGAGCGCCAGGGACAATGCGCCGATGCCGGTCATGGAGGCGATGACGATGACGAGGCTTAGATCCTCCGCCCAGTTGCTCGGCGCGTGCCCGAGGATGAGCCTGCCGTCCCATGCCAGCACGGCCGCGCACAGCACGAAGGAGGCCGCGGTCAGCGAATAGAGCAATGCCACGCCGATGAGATGGACAGGCGCCTCGGCGCGGCCCCGCCAATATTCATAGGCGGTTCCGAACAAGAGCAGCGCGGCCAAGGCGTTTTCCAGCATGAAGCCCAGGCCGTCATAGCCGAGCGCCATGGGCGGCAGCGCGAGAGCATAGGAAATTCCGGCGCCGAGCGCGATCAGCGGCAAGGGCGAGCGTCTTGTCCTGAATTGATGGGCAGCACCCAGCATGACCGAGAAGCCGAGCAAGAGCAGTGCCAGCGTCAGCACACCGAGCGCCGTTCCGGGCCTTGCGATATAGGCGTCATAGGCAAAGACCTCGACCACCACGACCAGCACGCTGACCGCCCAGGTCAAAAGGAACTTGTCGGAACGTGCGGCCATCCAGGTTCCGAACAAGGTAAGGCTGAGGCAAGCGGCGGAGAAGCCGACGGCCAGAAGCAATGAATTGTAGTCGAGCAGCATGCACGCGTCCTTGCCGGCGCCGGGCTTCTGCAACCTGACGTAGGTCCATTAGTGCAGCAAGGAAGTATCGATTACGTTACGATCGCCGCGAAGATTGCCGGATTTGCCCTTATCAGTTCGCCACCCGCTTCATCAGCGCCATGGCGCCGAACGGCGCGCGCACCTTACCCTCGGTGATGAAGTAGGCGAACACGTCGCGCGGCTTGACCGGCGCATCGGTCTTGGGATCGGCGCGCGGCAAGTCGGCGGGCTGCTTGCCTTCCGCCCAGGTCTTTACGCGCTTCGCCCATTCGTCGAGGCCTTTCGGCGTGTAGCAGTCGGGATTGTCGTCGCTGCCGGTCTGCAGGCGTGCGTAGACGAAATCGCCGGTGACGTCGGCGATCGCAGGATATTTCGCGTGGTCGGCATAGACGATCGCGGCGTTGTATTTGCGGGCGAGCGCCGGGAATTCCGGTACGATGAAGCTGTCATGGCGCACTTCCAGCGCGTGGCGCAAAGGCACGCCGTCCTGCTTTTCGGGCAGAAGCTTCAGGAACGCTTCGAAATCGTCGGCATCGAATTTCTTGGTCGGCGCGAATTGCCACAGGATCGGCCCGAGCTTGTCGCCGAGCGCGGCAACGCCGGAGCCGAGGAAGCGCATCATCGATTCGCCGGCTTCGCCGAGCACGCGGCGGTTGGTGACGAAGCGATTGCCCTTGAGCGAGAAGACGAAACCCTCAGGCGTGTCTTTGGCCCACTTCACAAAGGTCGGTTCCTTGAAGCTGGAATAATAGGTGCCGTTGACCTCGATGCTCGGCACCTGGCGGCTCGCATAGTGCAGTTGCTTGGCCTTGGCGAGCTTCTCCGGATAGAAGGCGGTATCCCAGGGCTCGAAGGTCCAGCCGCCCATGCCGGAGCGGATTTTTCCTTGGGCAGTCATCGTCTTCCTCCTCCGTTCGAAATGCGATCAGGCCGCTCGGTCGACGGGCTTTGCCATGTCGACCAGGGTCCATCCTGGTCGGTATGGATTGGCGCGGCGACCCGTTTCCCGATAGCCGTAAGCGGAATAGAGCGCGATGTTCCGCTCCATGCGCGAATTGGTGTAGAGCCGCACCTCCGGCACGCCCCATGCCCGCGCCTGCTCGTCGGCGAAGGTCAGCAATCTGATCCCGAGCTTTTTGCCCTGGAAAGCCGGGGCGACGGCGACGCTGAAGATCATGGCGTGGTCTGGGTGGCGTTCGAGAACGATCAATCCGGCGAGTTCTGAGCTTTCTTCCAGCAGCCAGACTTCGCCGCGCTCGATGCGCGGCGCATAGTCCTCGGTGACCGGGATCGGCGGCCCACCAAAGATGGGCGTGTACGGCGCATAAGCATCCGCAGTCAGCGCGATGACCGCGGCGAGATCGCCGGGGCGGGCCGCTCTCATGATTGGTCCACTCCGGCAGCGGCCGCGACGACCTTCTGCATCCCGGCAGCCATAGCCGCGACGGCGCCGAAGCGGCTTTCGACAGAGATCAGGCCGTTGCTTGCCATCACTCCGCCGCTTCGCGTTTGCCTCCGGGGCGGCGCTCCAGAAGCTCCTTCAGGAACTGGCCGGTGTAGCTGCGTTTCTCGCGCACGATAGCTTCCGGCGTGCCGGACGCCACCAGCTCGCCGCCGCCGTCGCCTCCTTCCGGGCCGAGATCGAGCACCCAATCGGCGGTCTTGATCACTTCGAGATTGTGCTCGATCACCACCACCGTATTGCCCTGGTCGACCAGTTCATGCAGCACTTCGAGCAGCTTGGCGACGTCGTGGAAATGCAGGCCCGTGGTCGGCTCGTCGAGGATATAGAGCGTCTTGCCGGTCGCCTTGCGCGACAGTTCCTTGGCGAGTTTTATCCGCTGCGCCTCGCCGCCCGACAACGTCGTCGCCTGCTGGCCGATATGGATATAGCCGAGGCCGACCTGCTTCAGCGTCTCCAGCTTGTCGCGCACGCCCGGCACCGCCGAGAAGAACTCGACGCCTTCCTCGACCGTCATGTCGAGGACGTCGGCGATCGACTTGCCCTTGAACAGCACATCCAGCGTCTCGCGGTTGTAGCGCTTGCCGTGGCAGACGTCGCAGGTAACGTAGACGTCGGGCAGGAAGTGCATCTCGATCTTGATCACGCCGTCGCCTTGGCACGCCTCGCAGCGGCCGCCCTTGACGTTGAAGGAGAAGCGGCCCGGCTGGTAGCCGCGCGCCTTGGCTTCGGGGAGCCCCGCGAACCAGTCGCGGATCGGGGTGAAGGCGCCGGTATAAGTCGCTGGGTTGGAGCGCGGCGTGCGGCCGATCGGCGACTGGTCGATGTCGATGACCTTATCGAGGAATTCCAGCCCTTCGATGCGGTCGTGCTCGGCCGGATGCTCGCGCGAGCCCATGATGCGGCGTGAGGCCGCCTTGAACAGCGTCTCGATCAGGAAGGTCGACTTGCCGCCGCCGGAGACACCGGTGACGCAGGTGAAAGTGCCGAGCGGGATCTCCGCCGTCACGTTCTTCAGATTGTTGCCGCGCGCGCCGACCACCTTGATGCGCCGGTTCTTCTTAGCCTCGCGGCGCACTTCCGGCGTCGCCACTTCGAGCTCGCCGGACAGATATTTGCCGGTGATCGAGGCCGGTGTCGCCATGATCTGCTGCGGCGTGCCCTGCGCGATGATGCGGCCGCCATGGATGCCGGCGGCGGGGCCGATGTCGACGACGTAGTCGGCATGCAGGATGGCATCCTCGTCATGCTCGACGACAATCACGGTGTTGCCGATGTCGCGCAGGTGCTTGAGCGTATCGAGCAGGCGTGCATTGTCGCGCTGGTGCAGGCCGATCGACGGCTCGTCCAGCACATAGAGCACGCCGGTGAGGCCCGAACCGATCTGCGAGGCGAGCCGGATGCGCTGGCTCTCGCCGCCCGACAGCGTGCCGGAGTTGCGCGACAGCGTCAGATAATCGAGGCCGACGTCGTTCAAGAAGCGCAGCCGCTCGCGGATCTCCTTGAGCACGCGCACCGCGATCTCGTTCTGCTTCTCGTTGAGCTGCGCCGGCAGGTCGGTAAACCACTGGTCAGCCTTGCGGATCGACAGCTCAGTGACCTCGCCGATGTGCTTGCCGGCGATCTTCACGGCCAGCGCTTCCGGCTTCAGCCGATAGCCGTTGCAGGCGGGGCAAGGGGTGGCCGACATGAAACGCTCGATCTCCTCGCGCATCCAGGCCGATTCCGTTTCTTTCCAGCGCCGGTCGAGATTGGGGATGACGCCCTCGAAGGTCTTGGTGGTCTTATAGGAGCGCAGGCCGTCGTCATACTGGAAGGTGATCTCGCGCTCGCCGGTGCCATGCAGCACGGCTTTCTGCGCCTCCGCGCTCAGGTCCTTGAACTTGTCGCCGAGCTTGAAGCCATAGGCCTTGCCGAGCGCTTCCAGCGTCTGCGCGTAATAAGGCGAGGTCGACTTCGCCCACGGGCTGATGGCGCCGTCGCGCAGCGAGACGTTCTCGTCCGGCACCACGAGGTTGGGATCGATGGCGCGCTGGCTGCCGAGGCCATCGCAGGTCGGGCAGGCGCCGAACGGGTTGTTGAAGGAGAACAGCCTGGGCTCGATCTCCGGAATGGTGAAGCCGGACACCGGGCAGGCGAATTTTTCCGAGAACAGGATGCGCTCATGCGTCTCGTTCTTCGACTTGTTGACCGAGTCCTCGCCGGTCAGGCTGGCGTCGAGCGGCCGGTCGGCGAATTCGGCCACCGCAAGGCCATCGGCAAGCTTCAGCGCCGTCTCCATCGAATCCGCGAGCCTGGTCGCCAGATCGCCGCGCACGACGATACGATCGACCACCACATCGATGTCGTGCTTGTACTTCTTGTCCAGCGCCGGCACGTCGGCGATCTCGTAGAAGGTGCCGTCGACCTTGACGCGCTGGAACCCTTTCTTCTGCAGCTCCAGCAGTTCCTTGCGGTACTCGCCCTTGCGGCCGCGCACGATCGGCGCCAGCAGATAGAGGCGCGTGCCTTCCTCCAGCGCCAGCACGCGGTCGACCATCTGCGAAACCGTCTGGCTCTCGATCGGCAGGCCGGTGGCCGGCGAATAGGGGACGCCGACGCGCGCGAAGAGCAGGCGCATATAGTCGTAGATCTCGGTGACGGTGCCGACCGTCGAGCGCGGGTTGCGCGAGGTTGTCTTCTGCTCGATCGAGATGGCGGGCGACAGGCCGTCGATCTGGTCGACGTCCGGCTTCTGCATCATCTCCAGGAACTGCCGGGCATAGGCCGACAGGCTTTCGACATAGCGGCGCTGGCCCTCGGCGTAGATCGTGTCGAAGGCGAGCGACGACTTGCCAGACCCCGACAGTCCGGTCATGACGATCAGGCTGTCGCGCGGCAGGTCGAGATCGACGTTCTTGAGATTGTGTTCGCGCGCCCCGCGAATGGAAAGATATTTTTGGTCGGCCATCGCCGGTCGCCGCCTCAGATCTGGAATTTGCTTGGATTGGGCGGGTTGTCCCGGCCATCCCTTATGTAGGTTGTTTTGCCGCCGCGTCGAGAGACGCCACAATCTCGACGGAAGAAGCCGTTCATGGGTTTAACCGTCTTTCGCGCGAGCGGGCAAGCGGAAAGAACAAAGGCCGAACACGCTCCTGACAAAGCTTTGTGGAAACAATCGCGTCAGGCGCTGTGGAACAATCGCTCGAAGCATCGTGGAAACAAGTGCCGCCGATGCCCGCCTCGTTGATCCACTGAGCTCGGCTTACCCAAACGTAACCTCCCGGCGATCACATTTTTCGGTAACCGGCTATTCAAGTGTTGACGCCAGCGACCCACGGGAGCAGTCTCAAATCGTCAACGAAGCCGGCCGTCTTTCGATGGCCTCGCCGCCCAACAGGCGGCCTGCGAGACGCCGCAGGCGATAGCGATTTGCGCTTCGAACGACATTGTCGCAATGGACCCAGGAGCGGAGCATGACGCCACCGGACAGTCCCTTGAGGCTCCACGCGGAGATGGAGCCACGGCAGGCATAAGTGCCAGGGCAGACTTGAAACGCCGGCCCGACAAACCGTGACTTGCCGATTCCTACAATTAGAGACCATAGTCGGATCGTCGGCCGAACGCCGCGTTGCATCCGAAACAGAACGCCGGCAGTCCACTCCCGGCTAAAATTGGATTTCAGATCCATGAAGCCCCATTCGTCTGCAGAGCAGGGATGGGGCTTACATTTTGCGGAACGCTTGACCTGCGACCCGGCCAATCAGCGGTTCGGCAACTTCATGCCGCCCGTCGCCATGTCGATGGTGATGCTGCCGCCGATCCTGACATCGGTGTTGCCGATCTTGAACGAGCCGTCGCTGCCGGCCGGCTGGGTGTCATCGGGTTCCGGCTGCGGCGCCGGCTTGGCGATGCGGTAGTCGCCGCTCACTCCGGGCAGTTTCTGCAGCGAGCTGTCGTCGGCCAGCGCGGCGCCGGGTATCAGCACGGTGGCAAGCGCGGCGAGGGCAGCGCACAAATGTCTGGGCTGAGCGGACCTGATCATGCGCGGACTATAGGGACGCGGCCGAAGAGATGCCAGACGCGCGGCGATCAAATTGCCGCGCGCCTGCCCCGCGACGTCAGGCCGCTTTCTTGCGCGTGTCGTAGACGTGGTCGACGAGGCCCCAGTCCTTGGCTTCGGCGGCGCTCATGAAGTAATCGCGGTCGAGCGTGCGCTCGACCTCCTCGTAGGTCCGGCCGCAATGCTTGGCGTAGAGCTCGGTCATGTGCTGCTTGGTGCGCAGAATGTCCTCGGCGTGGCGCTGGATGTCGGAGGCCTGGCCCTGGAAGCCGCCGAGCGGCTGATGCAGCACGATCCTCGTGTTGGGCAGCGCGATGCGCCGCCCCGGGGAGCCTGCCATCAGCAGGAAGGAGCCCATCGAGGCGGCGAAGCCCATGCAGACTGTCGAGACCGGGCAGGAGATGTATTGCATCGTGTCGTAGATGGCGAAGCCGCTGGTCACCATGCCGCCGGGCGAGTTGATGTAGAGCGATATTTCCTTGTCGGGATGGTCCGATTCCAGCGACAGAAGCTGCGCGCAGACCAGCGCCGACACGTTGTCGTTGATCTCGCCGTTGATGAAGACGATCCGCTCGCGCAGCAACCGCGAGAAGATATCGAAGGAACGTTCGCCGCGGCTCGATTGCTCGATGACCATCGGCACCAGGTTGGCAATGCTCATGACGGATTCCTCTCGATCAGGCCGCGCGCAGCATCATGCAAGGCGCATTGGCGGCGGTTGGGTTCTTGCGCGTGTCGAGCGAAAGCCCGCAGCCGGCACCGGAAACAGCGACAAGAGGCTGCGCGACCGGCACGAAGCCGTCATGCACGATGCAGAGATGCGTGCCGCCCGAGGCCGTGCCGGCAAGCGTGAAGGTGACCACACTGTCGAAGGCTGGAAGCCCGCCGTCGTCAGCCCCAGGTTTTTCGCGCCAGGAATAACGCAGCAGCCTGCCCGGCTCGGCCTCGAGCACCTCGCATTCTATAGTCGCATCCGGTCCGGCAAAGGCGAAGCGGCTGCCGGCTTCCGCCTTGATGTCGTTCGGCATCATCCAGGCGGCGAGCAGTTCCGGCTCGGTCAACGCCCGCCAGACCTTTTCCGGCGGATCGGGGAGGTCGCATTCGAAGCTGAGTGGCGCTTCGTCGACCATCGGGTTTTCGGTTGCCGTCATTGATCCATTCCCTTCAGAACCGTCTTCAACTTCTCGATGCGTTCCGGCCAGAAGGCGCGGTAGCGTTCGATCCAGCCGAGCAGCGGATCGAGCCCCTGCGGATCGGCGCGGTAATAGGCGTTGCGGCCGGCGCGCCGCTCGACCACCAGGCCGGCGCCGCGCAGAACGGCGAGATGCTGCGAGACCGCCGGCTGCGAGATGCTCATACCGGCGCGCAGCTCGCTTACGCTCATCTCGCCGGCGGTCAGCCGCTCATAGACGGCGCGACGCGTGGGGTCGGCGAGCGCCCGGAAAATCTCTGCTTCGATCATGGGTAAAGCATAAGTCGATACTTATTGATTTGGCAAGCCGCTATTTGATCGCCATATCGGGACATAGGTCTAAACCCTGCCTTTGCTGACATTCCTTGACAGAAAAGGCGGTTGTGACTAGAACGAAAAGAGAACAAAAACCTTGTGGGAAAAGCCAGCCTTTGCGGGCAGGGGCGACCCCGAGGCTGTAAGGTGAGCGACTTAAAATTTGTTTCGGATGAGCGCGGAGAAGTAAGATGGCGGGTAGCGTCAACAAGGTCATTCTGGTCGGCAATCTCGGGGCGGACCCTGAAATCCGCCGCCTGAATTCCGGCGATCCGGTCGTCAACATCCGCGTCGCCACTTCGGAAAGCTGGCGCGACAAGAACTCGGGCGAGCGCAAGGAAAAGACCGAGTGGCACAATGTCGTGATCTTCAACGACCAGCTCGCCAAGGTGGCCGAGCAGTATTTGAAGAAGGGCATGAAGGTCTATGTCGAGGGCCAGCTGCAGACCCGCAAATGGCAGGACCAGACTGGCAATGACCGCTACACGACCGAGATCGTGCTGCAGAAATTCCGTGGCGAATTGCAGATGCTCGATGCGCGCGGCGAGGGCGGCGGCCAGGTGGGCAACTATTCCGGGGGCGGCGGCAGCCGTGGCTCCGATTTCGGCCAGTCCGGCCCGAACGAAGGTTTCAGCCGCGGTGGCGGTGGTGGTTCCAGGGGCGGCGGTGGCGGCGGATCGTCGCGCGAGCTGGACGACGAGATCCCGTTCTAAGGTCTCGACATGGTCACTTGAGGGGAAGGCGCGATGTCGCTCGGACCGCTTCTGTCGGCGCCGCCTCCCATTCCGTGGCATGCCTTCGCGGCCTTGGCCGCTTTAGCCGTCGGCGGCGCCCAGCTGGCGCTGCCGAAGGGTACTTTGCGTCACCGCGCGCTGGGTTATGTCTGGGTGGCGCTGATGCTGGTCATCGCCATATCGAGTTTCTGGATCCAGCAGATCCGGCTCATCGGTCCGTTCAGCCCGATCCATCTGTTATCGATCCTGGTGCTGGTCACGGTGCCGCTGGCAGTTTGGCATGCGCGCAACCACCGTGTGACGAAGCATCGCAAGGTGATGATTTCCCTCTATGTTTTCGCATTGATCGGCGCGGGCGTGTTCACGCTGCTGCCCGGCCGGATCATGCATGCCGTGGTGTTCGGCCAGTAACCTCGTAAGGAATATCAACGTGAAAGCACGCGTAAAATGGGTCGAGGAACGCACCTTTGTCGGCGAGTCCGGCAGTGGGCATAAGGTCGTGCTGGGCACGGCGCATGGGCCGGACGGCAAGACGCCCGGACCGAGCCCGATGGAACTGGTGCTGATCGGCACCGGCGGCTGCTCGGCCTTCGACGTCGTGCACATCCTCGAGAAGGGCCGCGAGGCGGTGGAGGACTGCGTGGTCGAGCTCGACGCCGACCGCGCTGAGACCGACCCGAAGGTGTTCACCCGCATTCACATGCATTTCATCGTCAAGGGCCGCGCGCTGTCGCATGACAAGGTGAAACGGGCGATCGACCTGTCGATCGAGAAATACTGCTCGGCCAGCGCGATGATGGCCAAGACGGCGGCGCTCACGCATGATTTCGAGGTGGTCGAGACAGCGGCCAAGTAGGCAGTAGGAGGCGTTGCTCGCGGCGATGAGCTACGCGGCCATCAGCGCCCTGACACCATCCGCCACGAATTGCACGGCAAGCGCCGCAAGGATGACGCCGAGCAGCCTTGTCAGGATCGAGCGGCCGGTCTGGCCGAGGATGCGGTCGATGCGTTCCGACAGCACGAACACCAGATAGGTGATGACGAGGCAGAGGAAGATGATGCCGACCAGGGCTGCCTGGGCGGCAAAGCCTTCGAAATGCCCCGATAAGAGCACGGTTGCCGAGATTGCGCCCGGGCCGGCGATCAACGGGATCGCCAGCGGGAAGGCGGCGATGTTGTGGATCATGTCCTTGGTGATGGCAACGTCGCCGATCTTCTCCTTGCGGTCCTGGCGGCGCTCGAACACCATTTCGAAGGCGATGAAGAACAGGAGGAAGCCGCCGGCGACGCGGAAGGCCGGCAGCGTGATGCCGAACACCGAGAGGATCGAGGCGCCGGCAATCGCGAACAGCGCCATGACCAGGAAGCCGATCACGGAGGCGCGCACCGAGACCTGCTGACGCTCCTCGCGGTTCATGCCGCGCGTCACGGCGAGGAAGAGTGGCGCCAGTCCCGGCGGGTCGATGGTCACCAAGATGGTGACGAAGGCGTTGAACAGGCTGTCGAAACTCGGCATCGCTGGCCCCTCCCGCCAGGCGAAGCCCAGCCTCCGCAATTGGTAGAGCAAAGCCTGGGCGGTGGGAACAGGCGGGAGAGAAATGGTGCGCGAAGCTGTGAAAGCAGGCGGGACAGCGTCCGCGCGAAGGATCGCTGCGTTTCAATTCCTGGTGACTTTCCGATCTTTATGGAGCCTCATTCACTCGACGGGCCAGAAACTCGACCTCCATGCGCCAGGTCGCGCCGCCGTCATGGGATCGCTCGCCCAGCCAGCGAAACGAGTTTTCGGTGATGCGTGAAAAGCTCCAGCGCACCGACGCGCCGGTGCCGTCGGCGCCGACCTGGACGATCGCGTCGCCCTCGGCGCGGCCGAGCTGCCGGCTGTAATACTGGTTGCGCGGGTCGCTCCAGAAGATGTGCCAGGCATCGGCGCCGGGATCGTAGATGCGCAATGTCGTGCCATAGAAGGTCCATGGACCGAGGGACGGCGACGGATCCGCGTCCCGGGCGGGCAGGATCCAGACGTCCTGCACGGCCTTGCCTTCCAGAACCCAACCGAAATGCACCTCGCCGCGACCGGTTAGCCTGGTGCCGTCCTCCAGAATGCGCGTGGCATCGAACGTCCAGGCGCCGATGAAGCGGCCGTAGAGCTTCAACTTTTCGGCGAGGTCCGGAACGGGGCCGTCGCTGTGCAGGGCTTCGGCAAAGGGATCGGTCATGATTGCTGCCTCGTTTGTCAGGAGAGGGCAAGCAATAGGCGCGCGGCAGGGTTCGCCGCTTGGGAAAAATTGCTATCTTTCGGACATGACGACAACGCAGAAAACTCTGGCTTCCGGATCGGGCTGGTCAGTGTCCGACGTGGTGTGCGCGGCAACCGTCGGCGACAGGCCGTTCGAGGAGGAGCATCGCGGCTTCTGCATCGCCGCGGTCACCAGGGGCACTTTCCGCTACCGCACGCGCCAGGGCACGACGATGCTGGTGCCGGGCGCCATCCTGCTCGGAAATCCTGGCGCCTGCTATGAATGCGGGCACGAGCATGGCGCCGGCGATCGCTGCCTTTCCTTCCATTTTTCGCCGGCCTATCTGGAGCGCGTCGTGGCCGAACTGCCGGGCGCGAAGCGCCTGGGCTTCGCCGATCCGCGCCTGCCGTCCCTACCGTCGCTGGCGCCGGTGCTGGCCGAGGCGGAGGCCGCGCGAGAAAAGGGGGACAACGAGGCGTTCGAAGAACTCGGCCTGCGCATTGCCGGCGCGGTGGTCGCGGCTGCGGCAGGTTCTTGCCAACCTGCGCAGACTCCAAGCTGCCGCGACCAGAAACGGGTTGCCGAAGCGGTGCGGCTGATCGAGCTGAATACCGACCGGCCGCTCTCGCTGAGCGAGCTTGCCGACGGCACGGCGACCAGCCCGTATCATTTCCTGCGCACGTTCCGGCACGTGGCCGGCATGACGCCCTATCAGTTCCTGCTGAGGACCAGGCTGCACCGCGCCGCGGTGCGCCTGCGCAGCTCGGACGCGACGATCTCGTCAATCGCCTTCGATGCAGGCTTCAACGACCTGTCGACCTTCAACCGCCGGTTCCGGCGAGAGATGGGAGAGGCGCCGGGCGCATACCGAGCCAAACGGACTGGCGCCCGATAGGGTTTGCCTTCAATCGTCGGTCGGACCGCACCAGCCGGGCAGGTAATCCGCATCCTTGCCTTTGGCCAGCGCCAGCGCCTGCTTCATCGCCTTGTCGAAGTTCTTCGCAACCGCATCCTTATCGATGCGCCTACGCAGGAAATCCGCCCAGATGAATTCGCTGAACGGCGTCGTGTCCTTGGCGAAGCCGCCCTGCCGGCGCAATTCGCCCGCCATGCTCCGATAAGGATCATCGACCAGCTCGCCGATGGTTTTTGGAATGGCCGAATAATCGCGACGCCGGCCGTTCTCGTCGAAGGGGTGCATCCAGCCGCGATTGTCGAGCACGAAGAAAAAGGCGTCCTTGTCGAGCGCGGAGAGGTCGCTAATCACGGTCACGAGCACGTCCTTGACGCCTTCCTCGAGCAGGGCGCGGGCGAGATGGTGGTGATCGGTGACGTAGTTGCGGTTTTTCGGACCCAGCACCACCGGCACCACGTGTCTGCCCAGAAAGACACCGGTCTTCTTCTTGGCGTCCTGTGCCCGGATCATCTGGCGCTTCAAAGCAACCTCCCGCATGCCGACCGTGATCTGCGTCGGCCTCAGGTCCTCAACTGGGACCGGGGTGACAATGGGCTCTCGAGGATCGATCATGGCACGCTATCCTGTTTCTTGAGCTGCGGTTTCCCCGGACCAAGCGATCTGATCGCCGCGTCGACGCTGTGGAAAATGCGCTCAGCGCCGACGATGTCGGCAATGCCGAACCGCGTCAGCGCCGCCTGGGCGCGGAGCGATTCCATGCGCGCAATGGCAAAGACCGCGCCTTTGTCGCGACAATGGCTAATCGTGTCGATCAGTGCCTGTGCGGCGGTATAGTCGATCTCGACGATGTTGCTGGCCTCCAGCACCACCAGCTTCACATCCTCGTTCCTGGCGTCGATCAGGTCGCACAGGCCGCGCTTGAACCGGTCGGCGTTGACGAAGGAAAGCGGCGCCTGGAATGCCGCCACCAGCACGCCGGGGTGCCGCTCGCCGGGGCTGGAACCGCTCGGCGGCCACCAGACCGAGGTGCCCGGCACCTGCGCCAGCTCAATCGGTTCCGTGCGCGTCGAGCCCCAGATGCCGTGCAGCAGCGACAGGCCAATGCCGATCGCGACGCCGGTTTCGATCGGCAGCACGACGATGGCGATCATGGTGATCAGGATCAGCGCGAACTCGACCTTCGCCTGGCGCCAGACCTTGGCGAACACCTGCCAGCGCAGGATATGCTGGGCCAGGAACATCAGCACGCCGGCAAGGGCCGCCTGCGGGACGTTGGCCAGCAGGCTGCCGCCGAACGCGCCGAGCGCCAAAACGATGGCCGCCGCGATCAGGCCTGACAGTTGCGAGCGGCCGCCGGTCTGGGCGACGATGGCCGTGCGCGGCGGGCTGGCGTTGACGGCAAAGGCGCCGAACAGGCCGGCCACCATGCTGCCCGCGCCGACGCCGACGAAGTCGCGGTTCACGTCGGTCGCTTCGCCGTCCCGTGGCGGGAAGGCGCGGCTGGTGGCCGCCGTCTGCACCATGACGACGATGGCGATCAGCAGCGCCAGCGGGACAAGCGCCTGCGCGTCGTGGAAGTCGGCGGTCGGCATGCCAGGGGCCGGCAACCCGTTCGGCAAGGCGCCGAGCACCTCGACGCCCCGGTTCCTCAAATCGAAGGCGACAACGCCAAGCGTCGCCAGCACCATGCCGATCAATGCCGCCGGGATCCGCGCGCTGACCTGTCCGGCGGCGAAGACGACTGCGAAGACGCCAAGGCCGATTGCCAGGCACCAGGGATTGGTGAGGTGGAGATTGGCGCCTATCTCGCCGATCCGCCGCACCGTCTCGCCGCTTTCGGGCGGCAGGCCGAGCAAGGAAGGCAATTGCGAGACGATGATATGGATGGAAATGCCGGCGAGGAAACCGGTCGTGACCGGCACGGACAGGAGATCGGCAATCCAGCCGAGACGGAAAATGCCGCTGAGCACCACCAACAGCCCAACCATCAGCGCCAGCATGGCCGCCAGCGCCAGGTAATGCGGCGAGCCCGAGGTGGCGATCAATGCCAGACCGCCGGCGAACAAGGGGGTGATGGTCGAATCCGCGCCCGCCGACAGCTGGCGGTTGGCCCCGAGCAGCGCGAAGGCGACCGAGCCGGCGACGAAGGTGAAAAAGCCAATCTCCGGCGCGAAACCGCCGAGCCGCGCCGTCGCCATCTGCTCGGGAATGGCGATCGCGGCCAGCGTGACGCCTGCCGCCAGGTCGCCATTGAAGTCCTTGACGCTCCAGCCGCTCAGCGCCCGCAAGGGCAGCCATGAGGTCTGGTTCACAGCACTTGGGATTTTTGCCCGATCCATCGCCGCCCTTGCCGCATGACGGCGAAAACGACGGTGGCCATATCGTCGCAATCAGCGGTATCCATTTGAAATTACCATCAAAATTGTCTCTGGAAAAGTCCGGCCGACATTGGAGTTTCGGCGAGGCTTCCTATATAAGCATCCAGTGATTCCCGACTGGATTGTGACCTGATTTGACCGACCAGAAGACACCGCGCGGGCCGGATGGCGGCCCCACCGGCATCGAGCCGATTTCGATCATCGAGGAGATGCAGCGCTCCTATCTCGATTACGCCATGAGCGTGATCGTCAGCCGCGCCTTGCCCGACGTGCGCGACGGCCTGAAGCCCGTGCACCGCCGCATCCTCTACGCCATGCAGGAAGGCGGTTATCACTGGAACCGCAAGCATGTGAAATCGTCGCGTATCGTCGGCGACGTGATGGGTAAATACCATCCGCACGGCGACGCCTCGATCTACGACGCCCTGGTGCGCATGGCACAGGACTGGTCGCTGCGCGTGCCGCTGATCGACGGGCAGGGCAATTTTGGCTCGATCGATGCCGATCCGCCCGCGGCCATGCGCTACACCGAGTCACGGCTGACCAAGGTCGCGCATGAGCTCCTGGAGGATATCGACAAGGAAACGGTCGATTTTCAGGACAATTACGACGGCGCCGAGCAAGAGCCCAAGGTGCTGCCCGCGCGCTTTCCGAACCTTCTGGTCAACGGTTCGGGTGGCATCGCCGTCGGCATGGCCACCAACATCCCGCCGCACAATCTTGCCGAAGTGTGCAACGGGGCGATTGCGATCATCGACAATCCGGGCATCGACCTGCCGGCGCTGATGGAGATCGTGCCCGGCCCGGATTTCCCGACCGGCGGCATCGTGCTAGGCCGCTCGGGCATCTACAGCGCCTATTCCACCGGCCGCGGTTCGATTGTCATGCGCGGCCGTGTCGAGATCGAAAGGCGCGGCAACGACCGTGAATCCATCGTCGTCACCGAAATCCCCTATCAGGTGAACAAGGCAGCGATGATCGAGAAGATGGCCGAACTGGTGCGCGAAAAGCGCATCGACGGCATTTCCGACATACGCGACGAGAGCGACCGCCAGGGCTACCGGGTCGTCATCGAACTGAAGCGCGAGGCCGTCGCCGACGTCATCCTCAACCAGCTCTACCGCTTCACGCCGCTGCAGACCTCGTTCGGCGCCAACATGGTGGCGCTCAACGGCGGCAAGCCGGAAGTGATGACGCTGATCGACATGCTGAAAGCCTTCGTCGGTTTCCGCGAGGAGGTGATCAGCCGCCGTACCAAATACCTGCTGCGCAAGGCGCGCGAGCGGGCGCACGTCCTTGTCGGCTTGGCGATCGCCGTCGCCAACATCGACGAGGTGATCAAGCTGATCCGCACCGCGCCCGATCCGCAGACGGCGCGCGAGCAGTTGATGGAGCGGCGCTGGCCGGCCCATGACGTCGCGCCGCTGATCAAGCTGATCGACGACCCGCGCCACCGCATCAACGAGGACGGCACCTACAATCTCTCCGAGGAACAGGCGCGCGCCATCCTCGACCTGCGCCTGCAGCGCCTGACCGCGCTCGGCCGTGACGAGATCGCCGATGAGCTGAACAAGATCGGCGCGGAGATCATTGATTTCCTTGATATTCTGTCGTCTCGCGCGCGCATCCAGCAGATCGTCAAGGACGAGCTGATAGCGGTCCGGGACGAATTCGGCACGCCGCGCCGCACCGAGCTCTCCGAGGGTGGGGCGGACATGGAAGACGAGGACCTGATCCAGCGCGAGGACATGGTCGTCACCGTCAGCCATTCCGGCTACATCAAGCGCGTGCCTCTGTCGCTCTATCGGGCGCAGCGTCGCGGCGGCAAGGGCCGCTCCGGCATGTCGACCAAGGAAGAGGATTTCGTCACCCGGTTGTTCGTGGCCAACACGCACACCCCGGTGCTGTTCTTCTCTTCGCGCGGCATCGTCTACAAGGAAAAGGTCTGGCGGCTGCCGATCGGCAACCCACAGTCGCGCGGCAAGGCGCTGATCAACATGCTGCCGCTCGAGCAGGGCGAGCGCATCACCACGATCATGCCGCTGCCGGAGGACGAGACCAGCTGGGGCGAGCTCGACGTGATGTTCGCCACCACGCGCGGCACCGTGCGCCGCAACAAGCTGTCCGACTTCGTCCAGGTCAACCGCAACGGCAAGATTGCCATGAAGCTGGAGGAAGAGGGCGACGAGATCCTGGGCGTGGAGACCTGCACCGACAATGACGACGTGCTTCTGACGGCGAATTCCGGCCAGTGCATCCGTTTCCCGGTCTCCGACGTGCGTGTCTTCCAGAGCCGCAATTCCGTGGGCGTGCGCGGCATAAGCATGGCCGAGACCGACCGCATCATCTCGATGTCGATCATCGAGCATGTCGATGCCTCACCCGCCGAGCGCGCAGCCTACCTGAAGCGCGCCGCAACGGAGCGCCGGCTTGCCGCCGGCGGAGCCGGCGAGGAAGAGGAGATCGCGCTCACCAATGAGGAGGTCGGCGAGGAAGCCGAGCTTTCCGACGAGCGTTATGAGTTCCTCAAGGCGCATGAACAGCTCGTGCTGACGGTGACCGAATATGGCTACGGAAAACGCTCGTCATCTTACGACTTCCGCCTGACGGGCCGGGGCGGCAAGGGTATCCGCGCCACCGACGTGTCGAAGACCGCCGAGATCGGCCGCCTGGTCGCGACCTTCCCGGTCGGCAATGACGATCAGATCATGCTGGTTTCGGACGGCGGCACTGTCATCCGGGTGCCGGTCAACGGCATACGGTTCGCCAGCCGCGCCACCAAGGGCGTGACGATCTTCAACACGGCCGAAGGCGAGAGGGTTGTGTCGGTCGAGCGGATTTCGGAGCCGCAGTCTGACGAGGAGGCGGAAGACGTGTCTTCGAGCGAGACTGATGAGGACGATACGGGCGGAAGCGAATAGGGTTCGTCCGGGTCGACCGGCCTTTGGGCCGGCTTGGTCTTGGCGGAGATCAGTGGCGACGGTAGACGTTGCGATGTGCGAAACCATCGAGCCGCTTGGCGTTGGCCTTGACGCGCACCCGCGCCGCTTCCTGGTGCAATCCGAATGCGGTCGCGATCAGCATCACGATGGTCATTGCAGTGGCAAGCATGTAGATCAGCATTTGCGTGTTCTCCTGGGCTTACAACGATGACGTGGGGATTTGGTTTCATCCCTTGAAGCGGCAACCTAGTGAACGCTGCGTGAAACGTTCGTGATTGCCGCGTTCATCTGTCATTCATGGGCGCGAAAAGGTTCACGACCGTCCGATCGATGGATTTGCCATCCTTCGAGAGGCTCGCTAAAGCCTTTCGTCGGAAACGGCGGACCGCTCTGTCTTTTTTGTTTTGCGCAATTCCGGACGGAAAACCGCTCACACTTTTCCTGGAATTGCTCTAGAAGCCTGCCATGACCGAACGCACCGCCCTTTACGCCGGCTCCTTCGACCCGCTGACCAACGGCCATCTCGACGTGCTGAAAGCCTCGCTGGCGGTGGCCGACACCGTCTATGCGGCGATCGGCATCCATCCGGGCAAGAAGCCGTTGTTTTCCTTCGAGGAACGCGTGGAACTGATCGAGGCCGCGACCAAGGCCGAGTTCGGCCGCGACGGTGGTCGCATCAAGGTCGTTGCCTTCGATGGGCTGGTCATCGACGCTGCCCGCAAGCACGGCGCCTCGATCATGATCCGAGGCCTGCGCGACGGTACCGACCTCGATTACGAGATGCAGATGGCCGGCATGAACGAGACGATGGCGCCGGAGTTGCAGACGGTTTTTCTCCCCGCCAGCCCGTCCGTGCGCACCATTACCGCCACACTCGTGCGCCAGATTGCGTCGATGGGCGGCGATATCCGCCCGTTCGTGCCAGCGGCCGTCGCCGGCGCGCTCAACGCCAAGTTCACCAGATAGGCTTTCCCGGAGATCCCTATGCAGCTGAAGAAGCTCGCTTCGTTCCTTGTCGTGCTTGCCGGCCTTTTCGCGGCATCCCTTTTCTCGATATCCGGGCCGGCCGTCGCCGCCGACAAGGAAAACACCATGATCATCACGCTCAAGGACGGCGACGTGACCATCGCGTTGCGTCCCGATCTGGCGCCCAAGCATGTGGCGCAGATCAAGAAGCTGGTGCGCGACGGCGCCTATGACAATGTCGCCTTCCACCGGGTCATCGACGGCTTCATGGCGCAGACCGGCGACGTCAAGTTCGGCAACATGAAGAAGGGCTTCAACCCGCAAGCCGTCGGCACCGGCGGTTCCGATCTTCCCGACCTGCCGGCCGAGTTCTCGCAGAGCGAGCAGTTCACGCGTGGCGTGGTCGGCATGGCCCGATCGCAAGACCCGAACTCGGCGAACTCGCAATTCTTCATCATGTTCGCGCCGGCACCGAACCTCGATGGCCAGTACACCATTGTCGGCAAGGTGGAGAGCGGCATGGAACTCGTCGACAAGATCAAAAAGGGCGACGAGGCCGACAACGGCACGGTCACCGACCCCGACCGCATGATCAAGGTTCGTATCGCCGCCGACGGCAAATAACTCCCTCAATTTCCAAAAGGATTTCTGACATGGCTGAGATCAAGGATCGCGAGAACGCGCTCATCATGGAGACGACCAAGGGCCAGGTCGTCATCGAGATGTATCCCGAGCTGGCGCCCGGGCACGTCGCCCGCATCAAGGAACTGGCGCGTGAAGGCGCCTATGACGGGGTGGTGTTCCATCGTGTCATCGACGGCTTCATGGCGCAGACCGGCGACGTCAAGTTCGGCAACTCCTCGAAGCCAACCTATGCGCCGTCGCGCGCGGGCATGGGCGGCTCCGACAAGCCGGACCTCAAGGCCGAGTTCTCCAACGCCAATCACGGCCGCGGCGCCTGCTCGATGGCCAGAGCCCAGAACCCGAACTCGGCGAACTCGCAGTTCTTCATCTGCTTCGACGACGCCGCCTTCCTCAACCGCCAGTACACGGTTTGGGGCCAGGTCATCGAAGGCATGGAGAATGTCGACAAGATCAAGCGCGGCGAGCCGGTTCAGGATCCCGACAAGATCGTGTCGCTGAAGGTCGCGGCCGACGTCAAGTAAGGCACAAGAACGATGATGGGCGCAGTCTGGTCCCTGCTTGGCATCCTGTCCGGCGCCTTCATCGCCGTCCAGGCGCCGATCAATTCGCAATTGGCGCGCGGCCTCGGTCTTCCGGTCGCGGCGGCGGCGTTCTCCTTCCTGTCGGGCGCGGTTGTGCTTGGTATCATTGCCTTCGCGGTGGTGAGGCTGCAGGGCATCACGCTCGACTGGAAGGCGCCGGCGCCTTGGCTGTTTATCGCCGGCGGCATGCTCGGCGGCTTCTATGTCACGCTCTCCACCATTCTCACGCCGCGCATCGGCGCCGCGGCCCTCATGGCCTTCCTGGTCGCCGGGCAGTTGCTCGCCGGCATGCTGATCGACCGCGTCGGTTTCCTAGGCGTGGCGGTGCGCGAAATCTCGCTTGGCCGCGTCGCTGGCGCCGTGCTCTTGCTTGCCGGGGCGCTGCTCATCCGGCTCTACTGATGCGCGTCGACCTGTTCGACTTCGACCTGCCGGAGGAGCGTATCGCGCTTCGCCCGGCGGAGCCGCGCGACAGCGCCCGATTGCTGGTCGTCAAGCCGGGCGAACCATTGCAGGACCGCATCGTCTTCGATCTGCCGTCGCTGCTGCGCGAAGGCGACGTGCTGGTATTCAACGACACCAAGGTCATTCCGGCCCAACTGAAAGGCATCCGCCGGCGCGGCGAGGCAATGGCGCAGGTCGAGGCGACGCTGCATATGCGGGTGGCGCCGGACCGCTGGCAGGCCTTCATGCGGCCGGGCAAGCGCATCGCTGCCGGCGACCGCATCCATTTCGGCCATGACGGCAACTCCTGCTTCCTTGGCCAGCTCGACGCGACGGTGCTCGAGAAGGGCGAGGCGGGCGAGGCGCTGCTCGGCTTCGACCTGTCCGGGCCGTTCCTCGACGAGGCGCTGCATGCGGTCGGCCACATCCCGCTGCCGCCTTACATCGCCTCGAAGCGAGATGACGACGAGCGCGACCGCGCCGATTACCAGACGATCTATGCCAGGGAAGAGGGCGCGGTCGCTGCGCCCACCGCGGGCCTGCATTTCACGCCGGAGCTGTTTGCCGCGCTCGACGCCAAGGGCATCGAGCGCCGCTTCGTCACGCTGCATGTCGGCGCCGGCACTTTCCTGCCGGTGAAGGCAGACGACACGGCCGATCACAAGATGCATGCCGAGACCGGCTCGGTGAGCCCGGAGACGGCGGCGGCGCTCAACACGGCGAAGGCGCGGGGAGGGCGGATCATCTGCGTCGGCACGACCTCGCTGCGCCTGCTGGAGAGCGCAGCGCGCGCGGACGGCAGGATCGAGCCCTGGTCCGGACCCACCGACATCTTCATCACGCCCGGCTATCGCTTCCGCACCGCCGACATGCTGATGACCAATTTCCATCTGCCGCGCTCGACGCTGTTCATGCTGGTCTCGGCCTTCAGCGGGCTGGAGGCGATGCGTTCGGCCTATGCGCATGCGATCGAGAACCGCTACAGGTTCTATTCCTATGGCGATGCCAGCCTGCTTTTTCGAGCGGAGACAAGCGATGGACGTTGATCTCGAAAGACAGTCGGCGCGCCCGTTGCCGACGGGCAGTTCAATGGCCGAGACTTTTTCCTTCAAGGTGCTTGCCACCGATGGCAAGGCCAGGCGCGGTCTTGTCTCAATGCCGCGCGGCGAAATACGCACGCCGGCCTTCATGCCGGTCGGCACCGGCGGCACCGTCAAAGCCATGTATATGGATCAGGTGCGCGGCGTCGGCGCCGACATCATCCTCGGCAATACCTATCATCTGATGCTGCGGCCTGGCGCAGAGCGCGTGGCGCGGCTCGGCGGTCTGCACGAGTTCGCGCGCTGGCCGCAGCCGATCCTGACCGACAGCGGCGGCTTCCAGGTCATGTCGCTGTCGAAGCTGCGGAAGCTGACCGAGCAGGGCGTCACCTTCCGCTCGCATATCGACGGCGCGCCTTACGAAATGTCGCCGGAGCGGTCGATCGAGATCCAGGGACTGCTCGATTCCGACATCCAGATGCAGCTCGACGAATGCACGGCGCTTCCGGCCAAGCCCAAGGAGATCGAGCGCGCCATGGAATTGTCGCTGCGCTGGGCCGAGCGCTGCAAGACGGCGTTCGGCGAACAGCCGGGCAAGGCGATGTTCGGCATCGTCCAGGGCGGCGACAGCGCGCCGATGCGCATACGCTCGGCGCAGGCGCTGAAGGCGATGGACCTCAAAGGCTATGCCGTCGGCGGGCTTGCGGTCGGCGAGCCGCAGTCGGTGATGCTGGAGATGCTCGACATCACCTGCCCGGAACTGCCAGCCGACAAGCCGCGCTACCTGATGGGCGTCGGGACGCCGGACGATATCCTGAAATCGGTGGCGCGCGGCATCGACATGTTCGACTGCGTGATGCCGACCCGCGCCGGCCGCCACGGTCTTGCCTATACGCGGCGCGGCAAGGTCAATCTCAGGAATGCCCGCCATGCGGACGATCCGCGTCCGCTCGACGAGGAGAGCGACTGCCCGGCCGCGCGCGATTACTCGCGCGCCTATCTGCACCACCTTGTGCGCTCGCAGGAAGCGCTCGGCGCCATGCTGCTGACCTGGAACAATCTGTCTTACTATCAGAAGCTGATGCAGGACATCCGGGCCGCCATCGAGGCGCAGTCCTTCGAAGCGCGCACCGCCGAGATCACCGAAGGCTGGGCGAGGGGCGATGTTCCGGCGCTGTGACGCCGATATCTATTTTTGTCGCAACTCCGCACGGAAATCGCTTCGCGCTTTCCTGAGATTGCTCAGGTGCTGACCGAGTTCGAGGCGCGCAGGCTGCAGCCGGTGATCTTGAAGCTGCCGTCCGGCTGCCGCTGCAGCGTATAGACCGCTTCGTAATCCTTGCCGTCCGGGCCGACGATCAGCACCTGCTGGACGATCGAACCGGGCGCGGTCTCCTCGACCTTGCCGAAGGAATAGGATTGGGGTTTGCGCACCGGCGCGTAACCGTTCGTCACCATGTTCATGAAGGTGTCGACCGTTGGAAAGATCCGCTTCACGTTCGGCGCGGCGAAACTGTAGGCGGTGGCGCCGTCATCGGCGATGAAGGCCTTCAACTGGCTGTCGATGGCGGTCTGCGCGGCCTTGATCTCGGCGTCGCCTGCGAAGGCAAGCGAGATCATCAACATAGGAACAAGAGCTAATGCGAACAACACACGGCGCATGGCCTGCCTCCCGGGAATTCGCTGGCGAACGAATCTAACATACGCAGCGCCGCATGGCGTGGTTTCACCGACCCGCGAAGATTTCGTCGTTTCAGCGCCGGGGGGCGGGATCAGCTACTCTTTGACTTGCGCGGAGGGCAAAGCTTGAAAGCCGGGCGGCAGTCTGCCACAAGGGCCGCTTGATCGTGAAGCAGGCTGGCAGGACCGGGCAATGAAGGCATTTTTCGTGCAGATCAAGTGCGACCTGGGCAAGTCCTATGAGGTCGCCAGCGCGCTCGCCGATGCCGAGATCGCCTCCGAAATCTACTCGACCGCCGGTAATTACGACCTGCTCGCCAAATTCTATATCGACGACGAGGAAGATGTCGGCCACTTCGTCAACGAGCGGGTGCAGGTTCTGCCTGGAATCAAGGACACCTTCACCATCGTGACCTTCCGGGCGTTCTGACCGGGTCTGTCTTTGCCCCGCCGGCAGGCAGGTACTGACCCGGCCTTGCCGCCCATGCCTTGAACAATTTGCATAGAGTGGCCGTCGCGGCTTCCTAAATCGCCGATTGCGCTTGATTTTCTCCGGCAGGGCCAGTGAAATGGCTTCAGAGGGGAGTACGCGATTGGCAGCGTTCGACGAAATGCTTCCGGAAGTCTCCGGATTGAGAAGACCTTATGAGGCTTACGATCGCTGGCTGAAGGAGCAGGACCCGGCCAGGCTCACCCAGAAGATGCAGGACGCCGAGCGCGTCTTCCGCAAGACCGGCATCACCTTTGCCGTCTATGGCGAGCAGGAAGCTTCCGAGCGGCTGATCCCTTTCGACATCGTCCCGCGCATCCTTTCCGGCCAGGAATGGCGGCGGCTGACGCAAGGCATCGAACAGCGCGTGCAGGCGCTGAACGCCTTCCTCGACGACATCTACCATCGCCAGGAGATCCTGCGCGCCGGGCGGGTGCCCAAGGATCTGATCGCCAGGAACGAGGCCTTCCTGCCTGAGATGATCGGCGTCAGGCCGCCGGCCGGCGTCTATACACATATCATCGGCGTCGACATCGTGCGCATCTCGGAGAACGAGTTCTACGTGCTGGAGGACAATGCCCGCACGCCGTCCGGCGTCTCCTATATGCTGGAGAACCGCGAGACGATGATGCAGCTCTTTCCGGAGCTGTTCCAGAAGATCAAGGTGCGGCCGGTCGAGAACTATCCGCAGCTGCTGCGCCAGTCGCTGGCGGCGGTCAGGCCGCAAAGCGCCAAAGGCACGCCGACCATCGCGGTGCTGACGCCGGGTTCCTACAACTCGGCCTATTTCGAGCACGCCTTCCTCGCCGACCAGATGGGCGTGCAACTCGTGGAAGGGCAGGATCTGCGCGTCGTCGACGGCCATGTGGCGATGCGCACGACCGAAGGCTACAAGCAGATCGACGTGCTCTACCGGCGCGTCGACGATGCCTTCCTCGATCCGCTGACGTTCCGGCCGGACTCGGCGCTCGGCGTCCCAGGCATCATGGATGTCTACCGCGCGGGCAACATTACCATCGCCAATGCGCCCGGCACCGGCATCGCCGACGACAAGGCGATCTATTCCTATATGCCGGAGATCGTCGAGTTCTACACCGGCCGCAAGGCGATCCTGGGCAATATCCCGACCTGGCGTTGCTCGGAGCCGGATAGCCTCAAATATGTGCTGGAGCACATCGGCGAGCTGGTGATCAAGGAAGTGCACGGCTCCGGCGGCTACGGCATGCTGGTGGGACCGGCGGCGACCAAGAAGGAATGCGAGGCATTCGCCAAGAAGCTGCAGGCGAAACCCTCCAACTACATCGCCCAGCCGACGCTCGCGCTCTCGACCTGCCCGATCCTGACCGAAAAGGGCCTGTCGCCGCGCCATGTCGACCTTCGGCCATACGTCTTGGTTTCGGACCGTATCCAGATCGTGCCCGGCGGCCTCACGCGCGTTGCCTTGAAGGAAGGTTCGCTGGTTGTGAACTCATCACAAGGTGGCGGCACGAAAGACACTTGGGTGTTGGATGATTGAGATGAGCAGGGGGGGCGCAGCAATCATGAAACGCAATCCTCCCTATTCGCTACTCGCTATTCGCTATTCGCTCGACACCGGAGCAAGCTGAGATGCTTTTGGGCCGCACCGCCAACGGTCTCTACTGGATGAACCGCTATATCGAGCGGGCCGAAAACATGGCGCGTCTCGTCGATGCCGGCCTGCGCATGGCGCTGACGCGTACCCAGGACGCATCCGAGGAGTGGAATTCGGTGCTGCTCAGCGCCGGCTCGGACCTCGCCTTCAGCCAGAAATACCAGGAGTACACCGCCGCCAACGTCTCTGACTTCCTGCTGCGCGACACCTCGAACCCTTCGAGCACGATGTCGTCGATCGAGACGGCGCGCAACAATGCTCGCATGGTGCGCACGGCGCTGACGCGCGAGACCTGGGAAAGCATCAACGAAGCCTGGATGTCGCTGAAGCGCATGCTGGCGAAGCCCATCGACGAGCGGGACCTGCCTACGGTGCTCGACGCTATCAAGCGCGAGACGGCGCTGATCCGCGGCTCGTTCTACGGCACGATGCTGCGCAACGAGATCTTCGATTTCTCGCAGCTCGGCACTTATGTCGAGCGCGCCGACAACACGGCGCGCATCCTCGACGTGAAATATTATGTGCTGCTGCCTTCGCTGTCCTGGGTCGGCTCGACGCTGGACAACTACCAGTGGGAGTCGATCCTGCGTTCGGTGTCGGCGCATCGCTCCTATCGCTGGGTCTATGAAGCCGACTACAAGCCGACGAACATCGCCGACTATCTGATCCTCAATGTGCGCATGCCGCGTTCGCTGACCTTCTGCTACCGGTTCCTGGGCGAGCATTTGAAATTTCTCGCCGACGACTATGGCGAGCGCCACGCCTGCCACGCCACTTACGAGAAGATCCAGGCGATGCTGAGGAAGGGTTCGATCAAGGACATATTCGACCACGGCCTGCACGAGTTCCTGCACGAGTTCATTCGCGACAACACCAGGCTGGGCGACGAGATCGCCCAGGACTACCGGTTCTATTGAGCACAGCCGAGGGCGAGCGCTATGCGGCTCAAGATCACCCATCGCACCGAGTACCGTTACGATCAGCCGGTGCAGTACCTGCTGCAGCGGTTGCGCCTGCTCCCTTCCAGCGGGCGCACGCAGACAGTCGGTTCCTGGGCGATCAAGGTGGACGGCGCGCGCGAGGAGGTGCGCTTCGCCGACCATTTCGGCAACGACACACGGCTGGTGAGCGCCGAGAGCGGCCGGAACTCGATCACCGTCGAGGCCGCGGGCGAGGTGACCACGCATGATACGGCGGGCGTGACGGGGCCGCATCAGGGCTTTGCGCCGCTCTGGCTGTTCGCACAGCAGACGCCGCTCACCGCTGCCGGCAAGGGCATACGCGAATTGGCCGGCGCGGTCGGGCAGGGCACCGAGATCGAGCGATTGCACCGGTTGATGGGGGTGATCCGCGAACGCGTCGCCTACAGACCGGGAACGACCAGCGTCGTGACGCCGGCCGAGGAGGCGCTCGCGCTGAAGTCCGGCGTCTGTCAGGACCACAGCCACATCTTCATCGCCGCCGCCGGCGCGCTTGGTTTTCCCGCCCGTTATGTCAGCGGCTACCTGATGATGGATGCGGCCGTCGAGCAGGCCGCGAGCCATGCCTGGGCCGAGGCTTATGTCGTCGGGCTCGGATGGGTTGCCTTCGACCCGGCGAACGGTATCTCTCCGGACGAACGCTATGTGCGGGTGGCGACGGGGCGCGACTATCGCGACGCCTCGCCAGTGTCGGGCATACTCTTGGGGCAGGCGCAAGAGAAGCTTGCCGTCACCGTCACGGTAGAGCAGTAATCCGCCTCGAATCGCAGGGGGCGGGTTCAGCGTTTGATAGAATCGCCGAGCCGCTCTATCTCTTTGTTTTCACGCAATTCCGGGCAAAAAAACGCTATACGCCTTTCCCGGAGTTGCTCAGCAGAAGAGCGACCATGACCTATTGCGTCGGCCTCAAGATCGATCGCGGGCTCGTATTCATGTCGGACACGCGCACCAATGCCGGCATGGATTCGATCTCGACCTTCAAGAAGATGCATGTGTGGGAAGAGCCGGGCGAGCGCGTGATCGTGCTGATGTCGGCGGGCAATCTTGCCACAACGCAGGCCGTGGTCAGCCTGCTCGACGAACGCAACAAGGCCGCTGGCGACCGTCATCCCAAGCTGCTCGAGACGCCATCCATGTACCAGACGGTGCGGCTGGTCGGTGAGACGGTCAAGGAAGTCATCGAGCATGCCTCGCCGAACGGCGACAAGGCGGATTCCTACTTCAATGCCTCCTTCATCCTAGGCGGCCAGATCAAGGGCAGCTCGCCCAGGCTGTTCATGATCTATCCGGAAGGCAACTTCATCGAGTCGACCGACGACACGCCTTTCTTCCAGATCGGCGAGACGAAATACGGTAAGCCGATCATCATCCGCGCCTATGACCGGACAATGAGCCTAGCCGAAACGGTGAAGCTGCTTCTGGTGTCGTTCGACTCGACGCTGAAATCCAACCTTTCGGTCGGCCTGCCGCTCGACCTGCTGTTCCTGGAACGGGATGCGCTCAGGGTGGGGCTGAACCGACGGATCGGCCAGGATGATCCTTATTACCGAACCATTTCCGATGGCTGGTCCAACGCGCTGAAGATCGCGTTTTCAAATCTGCCCGATTTTCCGGGGTAGGGCTCCTCCCATTCCACCGTTGCGTTGCCATATTTAACATGTTAATTAAATTCGAAGACGGCTCGATCGGCCGTATCTTCGACGGCTGCTGGGAGGAAAAACATGGAGAATGAGGAATTTCGCGACTGGTCCCGGCGGGCTGCCGATTGGGGCGCCGACTACCGCGCGGGCCTGCGTGACCGTCCGGTTCGGCCCGCAATCGCGCCGGGGGAAATCTTCAGGAGCATCGAGGCCTCGCCGCCCGAATTGCCCGAACCGATGGAAAAGATCTTCGCCGATTTCGAAGCCAAGATCGTGCCGGGCATGACGCATTGGCAGCATCCGCGCTTCTTCGCCTATTTCCCGGCCAATGCGGCGCCTGTCTCGGTGGTTGCCGAATATCTGGTCTCGGCGATGGCCGCGCAATGCATGCTGTGGCAGACCTCGCCGGCGGCGACCGAACTCGAGACGCGCATCGTCGACTGGATGCGCCAGGCGCTTGGCCTGCCTGAAGGGTTTTCCGGCGTCATCCAGGATTCGGCCTCGTCGGCGACGCTTGCCGCAGTGCTCACCATGCGCGAGCGGGCGCTCGACTGGCAGGGAAACAAGAAGGGGCTGGCCGGACAGGGCAAGCTGCGCGTCTATTGCTCCGACCAGGTCCACACCTCGATCGATCGCGCCATCTGGGTCTCGGGCATCGGCGAGGACAACCTTGTCCGCATCCCGGTCTCCGGACGTTTTCGCGCGATGGACACGGCGGCCCTGGAGGCGGCGATCCTTGCCGATCGTGAAGCCGGTCTGCTGCCGGCAGGCATCATCGCTTGCGTCGGCGGCACCAGCACCGGCGGCACCGACGACATCGCCGCGGTGGCCGCTGTGGCGAAGCGGCATGGGCTTTACCTGCATGTCGATGCGGCCTGGGCCGGCTCGGCGATGATCTGCCCGGAATACCGGCATTTCTGGGCGGGCGTCGAAGGCGCCGATTCCATCGTCTTCAATCCGCACAAATGGCTCGGCGCCCAGTTCGATTGCTCGATCCAGTTCGTGCGCCAGCCGGAGGATCTCGTGCGCACGCTGGCGATCAAGCCGGATTATCTGAAGACACGCGGCCACGACGGCATCATCAACTATTCGGAATGGTCGGTGCCGCTGGGGCGCCGCTTCCGCGCGCTCAAACTCTGGTTCCTGCTGCGCGCCCATGGCCTCGAGGGCCTGCGCACCATGATCCGCAACCACGTCGCCTGGAGCACAGGGCTTGCCGCGCGCCTCGCCGGGGAAGCGGATTTCGATCTCGCCAGCGAGCCGATGCTTTCGCTGTTCTCGTTCCGTCACCAAGCGCCCTCGGGCGCCGATCCGGACGAGCACAATCTCCGCCTCGTCGACGCCATCAACACCGATGGCCGCATTTACCTGACGCAAACGCGAGTCGATGGGCGCGTGGCGATCCGCTTTCAGGCGGGGCAGTTCGAGGCGACGGCGGCCGATGTCGATGCGGCGTTCGACGTCATAACCGAGATTGCGCGGCGCTCGTCCTGAGACGTCGGAGACGTTCCGCGCCGGTTTGCCTTTTGCAATCAGGTGATTTTCGTTAGCCGGCTTATACCTTTTCTTCGCTTTCGTTTTCCGATATAGACGGAAAAAACGAAAATGGAGGAGCCGGATGTTTCTTTCGCCACGTCACGCCGAAATCATCCAGATGGCGAAAGATCATGGCCGGGTTCTGGTCGACGATCTGGCGACGCATTTCAATGTGACGCCGCAGACCATCCGCAAGGATCTTAACGATCTCTGCGATCAGCGCCTGCTCACCCGCATCCACGGCGGCGCGCTGTTTCCGTCCGGCATCGAGAACATGGAGTATGAGGCGCGCCGCAAGATCGCCGCCGACGAGAAGGAGGCGATCGGCAGCGCGGCGGCGCGGTTGATCCCGGACAATGCCTCGCTGTTTATCAATATCGGCACCACCACCGAGGCCGTCAGCAAGGCGCTGCTCGACCATAGCGGGCTTATGGTGATCACCAATAACATCAATGTTGCCAATAGGATGCGCATATATCCTACGATAGAGGTGGTGATCGCCGGCGGCGTGGTGCGCGGCTCCGACGGGGGCGTTGTCGGCGAAGCGGCCGTCGATTTCATACGCCAGTTCAAGGTCGACTACGCCGTCATCGGCGCCTCAGCGATCGATCATGACGGCGCGCTGCTCGATTTCGATTTCCGCGAAGTGAAGGTGGCGCAGGCCATCATCGCCAATGCGCGTCATGTCATTCTGGTCTCCGACAGGACCAAATTCGAGCGCACGGCACCAGTCCGGATCGGTCACCTTTCGCAGGTGAATACCTTCATCACCGATCGTTGCGACATCCCCTCGATCCGCCGGATCTGCGAGGAGACGGAGGTCCGGCTGATCGAGACCGCGCTCGAATAGGCGTGCATCGCGACCGCTTCACGCTGCTGTGATATTTCGTTTGACATTCGGTTTGAGTTCGAAATAATTCCGACACGGTTTCGTAAAACACAAAAATGGTGCAATGCGAAATCGTTGGAGGACCCTTTGGACGCATCCCCGATCCATGACATTTTCGTCATCGGCGGCGGCATCAATGGCTGCGGCATAGCCCGCGACGCCGTTGGCCGCGGATACTCGGTATACTTGGCCGAAATGAACGACCTGGCGAGCGGGACCTCCTCCGGCTCGACCAAGCTTATCCATGGCGGCCTTCGCTATCTCGAATTCTACGAGTTCCGGCTGGTGCGCGAAGCGCTGATGGAGCGCGAGGTCCTGTGGAAAAACGCGCCGCACATCATCTGGCCGATGCGCTTCGTCCTGCCTTACGCGAAGGGCTTGAGGCCCGCCTGGCTGATCCGGCTCGGGCTGTTCCTTTACGATCATATCGGCGGGCGCAAGCTCTTGCCGGCGACGAAGACGCTGGACATGGCGAGCGATCCGGCAGGCAAGCCGCTCAAGCCATTGTTCCGCAAGGCGTTCGAATATTCGGACGGCTGGGTCAACGATGCGCGCCTGGTGGCGCTGAACGCGCGTGACGCCGCCGACCGGGGCGCCATCATCCGCACCCGCACCAAGGTCGTCAGCGCGCGGCGCGACGGTTCGACCTGGGCCGTCAAGGTGCAGAACGTGTTGAGCGGCGAAACCGAGGAGGTTCGCGCGCGGCTTCTCGTCAACGCCGCCGGCCCATGGGTCGATCACGTGCTCTCGGCCGCCGTCGGCCAGAATGAGGTCCACAATGTCCGCCTCGTGCAAGGCAGCCATATCGTCGTCGCCAAGAAGTTCGACGATCCGCGCGCCTATTTCTTCCAGAACAAGGATGGCCGCATCATCTTCGCCATCCCCTATGAGGAAGAATTCACGCTGATCGGCACCACCGACCGCGACTATCCGGGGGATCCGCACGACGTGAAGATTTCCGACGCCGAGATCGACTATCTGTGCGCCGCGGCGAGCGAGTATTTCGCCGTAGCCGTGAAGCGCTCCGATATCGTCTGGACCTATTCCGCCGTGCGCCCGCTCTATGATGACGGCGCGTCCAAGGCGCAGGAGGCGACGCGCGATTATGTGCTCAAGGCCGATGGCGGGGAGGGCGTCGCCCCGCTTGTCAACGCCTTCGGCGGCAAGATCACGACCTTCCGCCGGCTGGCGGAATCGATGCTTGAGAAGATCGAGGGCTTTCTCGGCAAGCGCGGCAAGCCTTGGACGCATGACGCGCCGCTTCCGGGTGGTGATTTTCCTGCCACCGGTTTCGACGCGCAGGTCGCCAGGCTGAAGAGCGCCTATCCGTTCCTCGATCAGCGGCTGGCTCGCCGCTTCACCCGGCTTTACGGCACGCGCGCGGAAAAGCTGCTCGGGCTCGCCAAGTCGAATGCCGATCTCGGCCGCAATTTCGGCGCCGACCTTTTCGAGGCGGAAGTCCGCTATCTCGTCGAGAACGAATGGGCGGTCACCGCCGAGGACGTGCTGTGGCGCCGCACCAAGCGCGGCCTGCATTTCAGCCGCGAGCAGGCGGCGGCGCTGGAGGAATTCATGCGCGGATTGAGCAACCGTCACGTCGCGGCTGCGGAATGAGGTTCGACCGCTGATGCGCAAGGCCTGGGAGGAGGCGTGATGCTGGAACTGAGGAACGTGACGAAGACAGTCGGCGCGCAGGAGCATATCCGCGACGTGTCGCTGACGCTTCAGCATGGCTCGCTGAACGTGCTCCTCGGACCGACGCTTTCCGGCAAGACCAGCCTGATGCGGCTGATGGCGGGCCTCGACGCGCCGACGTCCGGCTCGGTCTGGTTCGACGGCAAGGACGTCACCGGACAGAAGGTGCAGAAGCGCAACGTCGCCATGGTTTACCAGCAATTCATCAACTACCCGGCGATGACGGTCTACGAGAACATCGCCTCGCCGCTGCGGGTCGCCGGCATCGAGCAGGCCAAGATCGACAAGGAAGTGCGCAATGCGGCGGCGCTCTTGAAGCTGACACCCTATCTCGACCGCACGCCGCTCAACCTGTCCGGAGGACAGCAGCAGCGCACCGCGCTTGCCCGCGCCATCGTCAAGAATGCCAGCCTGGTGCTGCTCGACGAGCCTTTGGCCAATCTCGACTATAAGCTGCGCGAGGAATTGCGCGCCGAATTGCCGAAGATCTTCGCCGCCGCCGGCACCATCTTCGTCTATGCCACGACCGAACCGCACGAAGCGCTGTTGCTCGGCGGCAATACGGCGACGCTCTCGGAAGGCCGCGTCACGCAGTTCGGCCCGACCGTCGACGTGTTCCGCAAGCCCGTCGACCTGGTGACGGCACGGACCTTCGCCGACCCGCCGCTCAACACAATCGTGCTCTCCAAGAAGGGGGCTGACTTCCTGCTTGAAGGCGGCGTCAAGCTGCCGGTGCCGCCGGAGCTCGCCGGCATTGCGGACGCCAGCTACACGATCGGTTTCCAGCCGCATCATCTGTCGCTGGAGCGGCCGAACGCCAGCGCGGTGCCGGTGCGGGCCAAAGTCACCATCACCGAGATCACCGGCTCGGAGAGCTTCGTCCATCTCGATTTCGCCGACGCGCGCTGGGTGATGCTCGCGCATGGCATCCTCGATTTCGAGACGGACGACGAGGTCGAGGTGTTCATCGATCCTCGTCACATAATGGTGTTCGACCAGAACGGCCGCGCCGTGACGGCGTCGAAGCTGGCGGCCTGAGGAGGATCGGATGGCGCGCATCGAGGTCAACCACATCCGCCACTCCTATCTGCCCAACCCGCAGAAGGATTCGGATTTCGCGCTGAAGGAGGTGCACCACACCTTCGAGGATGGCGGCGCCTATGCCCTGCTCGGACCATCCGGCTGCGGCAAGACCACCTTGCTCAACATCATTTCCGGACTGCTGCATCCCTCGCACGGCCAGCTTCTGTTCAACGGCCGGGACGTGACCAACCTGTCGACGCAGGAGCGCAACATCGCGCAGGTGTTCCAGTTCCCGGTCATCTACGACACCATGACCGTCTACGACAATCTGGCCTTCCCGCTGCGCAACCGCCGCGTGCCCGAGACCGACGTCGATCGCAAGGTGCGCGAGACCCTCGATATGATCGATCTCGCTTCGCTGGCGAAGAAGAAGGCGCGCGGGCTCACCGCCGACCAGAAGCAGAAGATCTCGCTCGGGCGCGGCCTGGTGCGCTCGGACGTCAATGCTATCCTGTTCGACGAGCCGCTGACGGTGATCGACCCGCATATGAAATGGGTGCTGCGCTCGCAGTTGAAGCAACTGCACCGCCGCTTCGGTTACACGATGGTCTATGTCACGCATGACCAGACCGAAGCGCTGACTTTCGCCGACCGTGTCGTGGTCATGTATGACGGCGAGATCGTCCAGATCGGCACGCCGGCGGAGCTCTTCGAGCGCCCGCGCCACACTTTCGTCGGCTATTTCATAGGCTCGCCGGGCATGAACGTGCTGCCGGTGTCGCTCGACGGCAGGACGGCGACACTCGGCGCGCAACGCATCGAATTGCCTGGCGTGCCCAAAGCCGAAGCCGGCGCCGTCGAACTCGGCATCCGTCCCGAATATGTGCGGCTCGGCCGTGAAGGCATGGCGGTGCAGGTCAGCAAGGTCGAGGACGTCGGCCGCCACAAGGTCGTGCGCGCCAATCTGGAGGGCAGGGAGATTGCCGCGGTGATCGGCGAGGACGACGAAGTGCCTGCCGAGCCGAAAGTCCGCTTCGATCCGGCCGGCATCAACATCTATGCCGGTTCCTGGCGTGTCGAGATGGGGGCATAGATGGACAAGACCTGGAACAACAAAGCCTGGTTCCTCGTCCTGCCGGTGCTGGTGCTGGTGGCGTTCTCGGCCGTGATCCCGCTGATGACCGTCGTCAACTATTCGGTGCAGGACACGTTCGGCAACAACGTCTTCTTCTGGGCCGGCACCGAGTGGTTCGAGGAATTGCTGCATTCCGACCGCTTCTGGGAAGCGATGGTGCGCAATCTGATCTTCTCCTTCATCATCCTGGCGATCGAAGTGCCGCTCGGCATCTTCATCGCGCTCAACATGCCGAAGAAGGGCTGGGGCGTGCCGGTGTGCCTGGTGCTGATGGCGCTGCCGCTGCTCGTCCCGTGGAACGTCGTCGGCACGATCTGGCAGGTGTTCGGCCGCAACGACATCGGCCTGCTCGGCTACTCCGTCAACGCGCTCGGCATCGACTACAACTACGTCCAGGATCCGTTCGATGCCTGGGTCACCGTCATCGTCATGGATGTCTGGCACTGGACCAGCCTGGTGGTGCTGCTTTGCTACGCCGGCCTGGTCTCCATTCCCGACGCCTTCTACCAGGCGGCCAAGATCGACGGCGCCTCGCGCTGGGCGGTGTTTCGCTACATCCAATTGCCCAAGATGCAGCGCGTGCTCCTGATCGCCGTGCTGCTGCGCTTCATGGATAGCTTCATGATCTATACCGAGCCCTTCGTCGTTACCGGCGGTGGCCCCGGCAATTCGACGACCTTCCTGTCGATCGATCTCGTCAAGACGGCGCTCGGCCAGTTCGACCTCGGCCCGGCGGCAGCCATGTCGCTGGTCTACTTCCTGATCATCCTGTTGTTGTCGTGGGTGTTCTACACCGTGATGACCAACTACGACGCGGAGCGCTGACAGATGGCGAGCGCCAACGAGACGACGCGCGTGAGCGAAACGGCTGTGACCGAGGTGGGCAGCACGCTGTCGCAGGACGAGGTGGCCAAGCTGATGCGCCGCCGCGGCGAGGAATCGCGCTGGTGGTGGATCGTGCCGACGCTCTACATCATCGTGCTTCTCCTGCCGATCTACTGGCTCATCAATATGAGCTTCAAGACCAACCAGGAGATCGTCTCCTCGCTGACGCTCTTTCCGCACGAACCGACGCTGCGCAATTACAGGATCATCTTCACCGATGCGTCCTGGTATTCGGGCTATATCAATTCGATCACCTATGTGGTGATGAACATGGTGATATCGGTGGCCGTGGCATTGCCGGCGGCCTATGCCTTCTCGCGTTACCGCTTCCTCGGCGACAAGCACCTGTTCTTCTGGCTGCTCACCAATCGCATGGCGCCGCCGGCGGTGTTCGCGCTGCCGTTCTTCCAGCTCTATTCCGCCTTCGGCATGATCGACACGCATATCGCGGTGGCGCTGGCGCATTGTCTGTTCAACGTGCCGCTGGCGGTGTGGATCCTCGAAGGCTTCATGTCGGGCGTGCCGAAGGAGATCGACGAGACCGCCTATATCGACGGCTATTCCTTCCCGCGCTTCTTCGTGAAGATCTTCATGCCGCTGATTGCGAGCGGCATCGGCGTCGCCTGCTTCTTCTGCTTCATGTTCTCGTGGGTCGAGCTCCTGATCGCGCGCACGCTGACCACGACCGACGCCAAGCCGATCGCCGCCACCATGACCCGCACGGTCTCCGCCGCCGGCATGGACTGGGGACTGCTCGCCGCGGCCGGCGTGCTGACGCTGATCCCCGGCGCGCTCGTGATCTGGTTTGTCCGCAACTATATCGCCAAGGGCTTTGCCCTGGGGAGGGTCTAAGCCATGAACCTCGACTTCTCCTGGATGGCATGGACGTGGCCGACGGCCGCCTTCTTCGTCGTGATTGCGCTGATGCTCTGCGGCATGGGCGTTTGGGAATATGTCTCGCCCGGCGGCAATCCGCGCGTCGGCGTGTTGCGCTTCGAGACGACGCGCGGCGACCGCCTTTTTGTTTCGCTGCTCGGCAGCGCCTTCATCCATCTCGCTTGGCTGGGTCTGGTAGGACCCAACCTGTGGTGGGCTCTCGCTCTCTCCGTGGTCTACGCCGTTGGCGTGTTCCGATACGTATAGAGGGGGAAATAGTCGGAGCGGCCGCGTGCTGGCGGCTGCTCCGGATCGCACTTCACAACCTAAGACTGGAGGAGACACATGCGACGGCAATTTCTAACATCCACGACCGCCCTTGTCCTATTGCTTGGAGCGGGCCACGCCTATGCCGGGATGGACGAGGCAAAAGCCTTTCTTGACAAGGAGATAGGCGACATGTCGACGCTTTCGCGCGCCGATCAGGAAAAGCAGATGCAGTGGTTCATCGACGCCGCCAAGCCGTTCGCCGGCATGGAAATCAAGGTGGTCTCGGAAACGCTGACCACGCACCAGTATGAATCACAAGTGCTGGCGCCGGCCTTCTCCGCGATCACCGGCATCAAGGTCACGCATGACGTCATCCAGGAAGGCGACGTCGTCGAGAAAATCCAGACCCAGATGCAGACGGGACAGAACCTCTACGACGGCTGGGTCAACGATTCCGACTTGATCGGCACGCACTGGCGTTATCAGCAGGCGCGCAACCTGACCGACTGGATGGCCGGCGAGGGCAAGGACGTCACCGATCCGATGCTCGACGTCGACGACTTCATCGGCAAGTCGTTCACGACCGCACCGGACGGCAAGCTCTACCAATTGCCTGACCAGCAGTTCGCGAACCTCTACTGGTTCCGCTACGACTGGTTCAACGATGAGAAGAACAAGGCGGATTTCAAGGCGAAATACGGCTACGACCTCGGCGTGCCGGTCAACTGGTCGGCCTATGAGGACATCGCCCAGTTCTTCACCGGCCGTGAGATCGACGGCAAGAAGGTCTATGGCCACATGGACTACGGCAAGAAGGACCCGTCGCTCGGCTGGCGGTTCACCGATGCCTGGCTGTCCATGGCGGGCAATGGCGACAAGGGCATCCCGAACGGCAAACCGGTCGATGAATGGGGCATCAAGGTCGACGAGAATTCGCGTCCGGTCGGCTCCTGCGTCGCCCGCGGCGGCGACACCAACGGACCGGCCTCGGTCTATGCCATCCAGAAATACCTCGATTGGCTGAAGGCCTATGCGCCGCCGGAAGCGCAGGGCATGACCTTCTCCGAGTCCGGCCCGGTGCCCTCGCAGGGCAATATCGCCCAGCAGATATTCTGGTACACCGCCTTCACCGCCGACATGGCCAAGCCCGGTCTGCCGGTCGTCAATGAGGACGGCACGCCGAAATGGCGCGTCGCGCCGTCGCCACATGGCGTCTACTGGAAGGATGGAATGAAGCTCGGCTACCAGGATGCCGGTTCCTGGACCCTTCTGAAGTCGACCCCAACGGATCGCGCCAAGGCCGCGTGGCTCTACGCGCAGTTCGTGGTATCGAAAACGGTCGACGTGAAGAAGAGCCAGGTCGGCCTGACCTTCATCCGCGACTCCACCATCCACGACAAGAGCTTCACCGAACGTGCGCCGAAGCTCGGCGGCCTGATCGAGTTCTACCGCTCGCCGGCGCGCGTGCAGTGGACGCCGACCGGCACCAACGTTCCGGACTATCCGAAGCTGGCGCAGCTCTGGTGGCAGAACATTGGCGACGCGTCCTCGGGGGCCAAGAGCCCGCAGGAAGCGATGGATTCGCTTTGCGCCGACCAGGAGAAGGTACTCTCTCGTCTGGAGAAATCGGGCGTCCAGGGCGACATCGGCCCGAAGATGGCCGAGGAGCATGACCTCGATTACTGGAACAAGGACGCCGTCTCGAAGGGCAACCTCGCGCCGCAGCTCAAGGTCGAGAATGAGAAGGACAAGCCGATCACCGTCAACTACGACGAGCTGGTGAAGAGCTGGCAGAAGTAGCTGCATGACGCAGGCCTGCGGACCTGTGTAGGAAATGCAGGGGAGGCGGCTTGGCCGTCTCCCCTGTTGCATGAAAAGTGGAGGGATGGAATGAGCGGTTTTGTGCTGGCGATCGACCAGGGAACGACCTCGACCCGGGCGATCCTGTTCGACGACAAGATGAAGGTCGCAGGTGCCGGCCAGCAGGAATTCGCCCAGCATTATCCGGCCTCCGGTTGGGTCGAACATGATCCGGAAGATATCTGGGCAAGCGTTCTGGCCACGGTGAAATCCGCGCTGAAGGCGGCAGGCCGCGCGGCATCCGATGTCGCCGCAATCGGCATCACCAACCAGCGCGAGACGGTCGTGATCTGGGACAAGACGACTGGCAAGCCGATCCACAATGCGATCGTCTGGCAGGATCGCCGGACCGCGCCGCTCTGCCAGAAGCTCAAGAAGCAGGGGCTGGAGAAGAAATTCACGAAGAAGACCGGCCTGCTGCTCGACCCCTATTTCTCCGGCACCAAGATCGCCTGGATGCTGGACAAGGTGAAGGGCGCCAGGAAGCGCGCCGAGAGGGGCGAACTGCTCGCCGGGACGATCGACAGTTTCCTGATCTGGCGGCTGACCGGCGGCCAAGTGCACGCCACCGACGCGACAAACGCCTCGCGCACGCTCGTCTACAACATCGAGAAGAATGTCTGGGACGAAGAGCTGCTTTCGATCCTCAAGATTCCGGCTGCGATCCTGCCTCAGGTGAAGGACTGCGCCGACGATTTCGGCGTCACCGAGAAGAGCCTTTTCGGGGCCGAGATGCGGATCCTCGGCGTCGCCGGCGACCAGCATGCGGCGACCATCGGCCAAGCCTGTTTCGAGCCCGGCATGATGAAGTCCACATACGGCACCGGCTGCTTCGCGCTGCTCAACACCGGCGCCGACCTTGTGCGCTCGAGGAACCGGCTTCTGACCACGATCGCCTACCGGTTGAACGGCAAGACCACCTATGCGCTGGAAGGTTCGATCTTCATCGCCGGCGCCGCCGTGCAATGGCTGCGCGACGGCATCAAGGTGATCGGCAAGGCCGAGCAAAGCGGCGCGCTCGCCGCGAGCGCCGATCCGGCGCAACAAATCTATCTGGTGCCGGCCTTCGTCGGGCTCGGCGCGCCGCATTGGGACGCCGACGCGCGCGGCGCGATCTTCGGGCTGACGCGCAATTCCGGACCGGCGGAATTTGCCCGCGCGGCACTCGAATCGGTCGCCTTCCAGACGCGTGACCTGCTCGACGCCATGCGCAAGGACTGGAAAGGCGCCTCGGCCAAGACGGTGCTTCGGGTGGACGGCGGCATGGTGGCGTCCGACTGGACCATGCAGCGGCTCGCCGACATTCTCGACGCGCCGGTCGACCGTCCGACGATCCTGGAGACGACGGCGCTGGGCGCGGCCTGGCTTGCCGGGTCGAAGGCCGGCGTGTGGCCGAAAGCGAAGGATTTCGCCAAGAGCTGGGCGCTTGAGCGGCGCTTCAAGCCGGAAATGGACGCCGCAACACGCGCGACGAAGCTGGCCGGATGGCGCGATGCGGTGCGCCGGACGCTGAGCACGCAGTAGCGATCTCGGGATTTGGGGGAGAATGCAACCGGATTGGTATCCTGCTTGGCGCGATGAGGCCGTTGAACAGCTCACCGCCAAGAATGCGCGCCTGGCGAAGGATTTCCGCCTCGGCAGTTGGTCGCGCTACAACTACGACTTGACGGCAGGAAAGTTGGTGTTTTCCGACCTGAGCGGCGTCAAGGTCGTCTCGGAAATCCAGATCGCGGGCTCCACCAGCGCCAAGGCAACTGGCTCTGGGCTTGGGCAAACTCGTACTGGCCTTCGGAGTTCATAACTGACGCGCAATCAGCCCGATCTTTCGGCAAGAACCATGGCATCGGCGAGCTCACCCGAGACTATGTGACGGACGAAGATATTGACGGACTCGGCTGGAAATTGACCTCAGCGGTGACTCGGATTTGCAACGCCTGCGGAGCCTATCGCTCTCCTCCTGATGATGGCGGGGTAGGTCTTTATCTGATCCTCAAAACCGTTAGCTGGGCAAGCTGACCCGCGGAGCGCGCTCAGTTCTTGAAGTCCGGTTGAATGCCACGAGAGAGCCCGCGCCTTGCGGCGCGGGCTCAATCAACGACCCTGGGTATTGACTGGAGGCCGTCAGTAGGGCGAAATGCACTGCTGACGCGGGCCGTTGTTCGGTTGGAAGGTGTTGTCCGAGGCGCGGTAAGAGCGATAGCGGTCGTAGCACCACTGCACATGCGCGTTGCCGCGATACACACGGTTGTTTTCACTGTTGACGATGGCGCCGGTGATCAGCGCGCCAGTCGCGAAAGCAGCCAGCGGGAACCAATAGTCGCCGTGACGGCGATAGCCGTGGCGATATTCACGATAGCCGCGATGGCCATTCCAATAGACGGCGTCACCACGGCGCGAGAAATCGCGGTTGAAGCCGCGATGCCTTCTCCAGTCCCGATACTGCACGGTCTGGACATCCGACAGGCCCTGGGGTTGCGGCACATAGTTGGGCTGAGCGTTGACCGGCACGACCTCCGCCGCGACGAACGACGCCGAGAGAGCGGTTGCCAGCAGGCCCGATGCGATCTTGTTCATTAATCTTCTCCTCGAGGTTGATCGACGTCCCCGCTGCGAAACGGGTGCGGGTCGCAAATTGTTCCCTTCTACATCAACCCGTTGTTGTGGAGCTTTCTGACGCAATGCGGACCCGGATCATTGGCGCCGGTATCGAAAGCTCTTCGGAAACACCCTCGGCGCCCCCCGAATCCGTTCAAAAAATCGGCCTTGGAAGGCCATCTTTTTCCGGTTGACCGGCCGCGGCACTCTCCCTATGTTCCGCGCAATTTCGAGGGCGGCGTTTTGAGCCCGCGGGAGCGCGTAGCTCAGCCGGTAGAGCAACTGACTTTTAATCAGTAGGTCATGGGTTCGAATCCCATCGCGCTCACCATCAACGACCGCCCTACGGCCCGGCCATATTTGCCGAATTTCCCCAAGTCCAACCGCCACCATGACATTAGGTCGCCGCCGCCGGCGCTTTACATTTTTGTAAATTGCCCTGGGTACTCGGTTCGCGATAGGGCACGCTGGTGGCCCCGTTCGGGCATCCGGCTTTTTCGGCAACAAACTGGCTCGGATGAAGGGCCGAGGCCCTTGGGGTCTCGCCGTCGGTCAGCATCGGAGGAACATAATCCTCGGCGTCGTCCAGAGGGCTCCGGACGGACCCCTTGATGTTCGCAATGCCTACCGCCAAGGCGCAGCGCGAGCTTGCCGAGTACAAGCCCAACAAACGGGCAAGGGTTCGCAGGCGATGGCGCCTGGAGGATCAACTCGCCGACCAGCTAAAGGCGTCCATCCAGCCTCTGCTCCGGAAATAACCGCGCTTTTCGCCAAAGCTGCCAGCTTGATGGCCTAGGCAATCGGAACAAAAACCATTCGCGACCGTTGCGTGGCCGAAGGGACCGCAATTTGGGATGCGGATACAGTGGACGTACTGAACTTGGAACTGGCCAGGGCCAGGCAGAGCGTAAAGCGCGCCGAAACTTCTCTCAATCACGCAAAGGAAATGCTGGACGAGGACTGTGGCGTAGGCATCAACCTCGCGCTGTGCAGCCGCATACGGTCGGAACAGAAGCGCGTGGCAGAAGCCCGGAAGCGGCTGATGAAGATCGCCGGGCTGCCTTGCTCTGAGGGCTGACTTTCCCCAAGACGGTGAGTGCCGGTCACGGGCAAAACTTGTCCCTGGACAGGGGCATGGTTAAACTCGGGGCCCCGAAGGAGGCTCCAGGATGGCACTTGACCTTTCGGTAGAGACCGCGGCCCGCAAAGCGGCGACGCCGCCCGGCAGATATCTCTTCGGCCCGGTCGCCGATTTCCTGATGCTCGGCGGCAGCGCGTTCCTGATCCTGCCGGTGCTTTATTTCGTGCCGCGCGATTATGAAGGCCCGCTGGCCGCGACGATGGTCGTCGTGGCCTATCTGGTGAACTACCCGCATTTCGCCCATTCCTACCAGATCTTCTATCGCAATTTCGGCCGCAAGGCGCGTGGCGACGGCTACGACCGAAGCCTGCAGTTTCGCTACATTTTCGCCGGCGTCATCGTTCCGGTGATCATGGCCCTGTTCTTCGCCTATGGCGCGGCGACGTCGAACACGCGGCTGCTCGGCCTCGCGGCCAATGCGATGTTCTTCTTCGTCGGCTGGCACTACGTCAAGCAAGGCTACGGCATGCTGATGGTCGACGCCGTCCTGAAGCGCAAATTCTTCGATGACCGGGACAAGAAGGTGTTGCTCGTCAACAGCTACGCTGTGTGGATCCTGGCCTGGCTGCAGACCAACACTGCGGTGACCGCAGGACAGTATTACGGACTCCAGTATTACACCTTCGCCGCGCCTTCATGGGCCACCGACGTTGCCTTGACGGCGGCCGTCGCATCGACAGCGGCCACACTCGTGATGCTGGCCAGTCGTCGGCGAAAGAATGGCGGCCTGCCGTATAACGGTATCGTTGCCTATATCGCGTCGCTTTATCTCTGGATCCTGATTGCCAGGATAAACCCGCTCTGGCTGCTGGTGGTGCCGGCGCTGCACTCGCTGCAATATCTGGCTGTGGTGTGGCGCTATCAGACCAATGTCGAGCGTGACGTTTCGGATGCGGCGCGCGATCCGGAGCCGAAAATACTGTCCGTCCTCGGCCCTCGCTACAGGCTGCGGGTGTTGGGATTCATCATCGGAGGCGCCGCCCTCGGCTATCTCGGCTTCTGGCTGATCCCGTTCGTGCTGACCGCCCTGGTCCCCTACGACAGGCAGGTGCTCGGTTCCTCGCTGTTCTTCTTCATCGTGCTGATCTTCATCAACGTGCACCACTATTTCCTTGACAATGTGATGTGGCGCCGCGGCAATCCGGAAGTGTCGAAATATCTGTTCCGGTAGGACGGCCAAACTCGGACCTGAAGGCCGCAGCTCACGCGATCAGCGACACATTCCCTCCGGCGTGACGCTCCAGCCGTCCGGCGAGGTCGAGTTCCAGCAGCACCATCGAGATCTGTGCTGCGCTCATACCCGTGTGGCGGATGATGTCGTCCACCGCGATCGGCGTAGGCCCAAGCGCTTCCAGCACATCGGCGCGGTCGTTTTCGCCGGGCGGCGGCATGGCCGACATGTCGGGCGCCTCGGCAAGCGGGAGGGTTCTTGGAAGCCGGGCACCGGCAAGCGGCGCCAGCGCGCCAAGCACGTCGGTGGCTTCGGTGACGAGCGTGACGCCGTCCTTGAGCAGCGCGTTGCAGCCGGCGGCGCGCGGGTCGAGCGGCGAGCCCGGCACGGCGAAGACCAGCCGGCCCATTTCATTGGCGAGGCGGGCGCTGATCAGCGAGCCGGAGCGCTGTGCGGCTTCGACCACCACGAGACCGAGCGCTATGCCGGCGACAAGGCGGTTGCGGCGCGGAAAATCCTGGGCGCGCGGCTGCCACGCGAAGGGCATTTCCGACACGATGGCGCCGCCGCGATCGGCGATCTCGTCGCACAAGCCGGCATTCTCGGGCGGGTAGGGGACATCGAGCCCGCCGGCGAGTACGCCGATAGTGCCGGTCGAAACGCTGCCCTTGTGCGCGGCCGTGTCGATGCCGCGCGCCAGACCGGAAACGATGGCGTAGCCTTCGCGTCCGAGATCGGCCGCCAGCATGCGGGCCATCTTGATGCCGGCGAGCGACGCATTGCGGGCGCCGACGATCGCCACCGCCGGCAAGCGGAAGACCGCGCCTTCGCCCTTCACCGCAAGCAGCGGCGGCGGATTGTCCAGGGTCTTCAGCAGGGGTGGATAATCGGCCTCGCCGATGCCGACGAAGCGGGCGCCGGCGCGCCGGGCGGCGTCCAACTCGGCTTCGGCCTCGGCAATGGAGGGGATGCGGGCGATACGATTGGCGCCGCCCGAGATCATCAATTCGGGCAGCATCTCAAGCGCGGCTTCGGCCGAGCCGAAGCGGTTGATCAGCTCGCGAAACGAGGCTGGGCCGACATTGGGCGTGCGGATCAGGCGAAGCCAGGCAAGCCGCTGCCGGTCGCTGAGGCGCGGGCCGGCGGCCGGAGCGCTCATCCCTTCGCCCCGATCCTGCCTTCGGTGCCGGCAAACAGGCGCGAGATGTTGGCGCGGTGCTTGATGAAGACGATCAAGCTCATCAGCGCGAACAGGCCGGCGATCTGCGGCGTGTTCATGAAATAGAGGGCGATCGGCACGACCACCGCGGCCGCCAATGCCGCCAGCGAGGAATAGCGGAACAGGAAGGCCATAGCGAGCCAGACGACGGCAAAGACAAGCATGCCTTGCCAGGCAAGGCCGAGCAGCACGCCGAGATAGGTGGCGACGCCCTTGCCGCCCTTGAAGCCGAGCCAGACCGGGAAGAGGTGGCCGAGAAAGGCGCCGAAGCCCGCCAGAACCCCGTAATCCGGCGAAAAATGACCGGCGACCAGGGCGGCTGCGGTGCCCTTCAGCGCGTCGAGCAGCAGCGTGGCGGCAGCGAGCCCTTTGTTGCCGGTCCTCAGCACATTGGTGGCGCCGATATTGCCGGAGCCGATCTTGCGCACGTCGCCGAGCCCGGCCGCACGGGTAATCAGGAGCCCGAACGGGATCGAGCCGAGCAGGTAGCCGAAGACGAGCGCGATCACGTAACCCATTGTTTCCCCCGGTGTTCCCTTCTCTGTGGGTGCTCGTCTTAAGATTGAAGCAATGTGCGCTATGCAACCATGGTTTGCAAGGGCCGGCACTGCTCAAGCACCAATTGGACATATAATGGTAGAGTCGGGAGGGTTCGCCAAGCAACCCTGTGCCCGGCAGCACTCAAAGCAATGGATGGGCTATGCTGAAAACACCGTGCGGCCCGCGACCATCGTCAGCAAGACCTTGCCTTGGAGGCGCGCGCCTTCGAAGCATGTGTTCTTCGAACGCGAACGCAGGCCGCTTTCGCTGACGATCCACGGCTCGTCAAGATCAACGACCGCGAGATCGGCCGACGCGCCTGGCTTCAATGTGCCAGCCGGCAGGCCGAACAGTCGTGCAGGCGCCGTAGACAGCGTCTCGATCAGCCTGGTGAGCGGCACATCGCCGTTGTGATAGAGCCGCAGCGCCGCGCCAAGCAGCGTCTCCAGCCCGATCGCGCCGGCAGCGGCATCGGCGAAGGGGAGGCGCTTGGTGTCGACATCCTGCGGGTCGTGCGAGGAGACGATGATGTCGATCGTGCCGTCCTTGATCGCTTCGATCATCGCCAGCCGGTCGTCCTCGGCGCGCAGGGGCGGGGTCAGCCGGAAGAAGGTGCGGTATTCGCCGACATCGTTCTCGTTGAGCGACAGGTTGTGGATGGCGACGCCGGCCGTGACATTGGCGCCGTCCGTCTTGGCCCGGTTCACCGCGCCAGCCGCCATCGCCGACGAGATCTTGGCTGCGTGGTAGGCGCCGCCGGTCAGCCGGGCCAATGCCAGGTCTCGTTCGAGCGGGATCAGCTCGGCCTCGCGCGGAATGCCCGAAAGACCGAGCCAGCTCGCATAGAGCCCTTCGTTCATGACGCCGGACGAGGCGAGGTCGGCATCCTGGATTTCATGCGCGATCACGCCGCCGAAATCGCGGGCATAGGTCAGCGCGCGGCGCATGACCAGCGCGTTGGCGATGGTGTGGCGGCCGTCGGTATAGGCGACGGCGCCGGCCTCGCGCAGCAGGCCGAATTCGGTCATCTCGCGGCCTTCGAGGCCCTTGGTGATCGCGGCCGCCGGGAAGATGTTGACGCTTGCGGTGTCGCGTGCCGTGCGCAGCACGAATTCGACCAGCGCCACATTGTCGATCACCGGATCGGTGTCGGGCATCATGACGATGGAGGTGACGCCGCCGGCCGCCGCCGCCACACTTGCCGAGGCGATGGTTTCGCGATGCTCGCCGCCGGGTTCGCCGATGAAGACGCGCGCGTCGACAAGGCCCGGAATGATCGTCTTGCCGGTGCAGTCGACGACGGTGGCGCCTTCCGGGACGCCCTGGTTCAATGCGGCTTTCCCGGCCGCGACGATCTTGCGGCCGTCGACGATGACGCTGCCGATCTCGTCCACGCCGCGCGACGGGTCGACGATGTGCGCCTTGCTGAAGACGGTCACGCTCATGCGCCGCGCCCCTCATGGTTGCGGCGCGGATCAAGCAGCGCTTCCATCACCGCCATGCGCACGGCCACCCCCATCTCCACCTGCTCCTGGATGACGCTTTGCGGTCCGTCGGCGATCTCGGAGGCAATCTCGACGCCGCGGTTCATCGGGCCGGGATGCATGACCAGCGCATCGTCCTTGGCGGCTTTCAGCTTCTCGGCATCGAGGCCGAAATAGCGGAAATACTCGCGGATCGACGGCACGAAGGCACCTTCCATGCGCTCGCGCTGCAGGCGCAGCATCATCACCACATCGGCATCCTTGAGGCCCTCGGCCATCGAGCGCGCGACGATAACGCCCATCCTGTCGATGCCGGACGGCAGCAATGTCGAGGGCGCGACGACGCGCACCTGCGCGCCAAGCGCGTTCAGGAGCATGATGTTGGAGCGGGCGACGCGCGAATGCAGGATGTCGCCGCAGATCGCCACGATCAGCTTCGACAGCGGCCCCTTGGCCCGGCGGATGGTCAGCGCGTCGAGTAGCGCCTGCGTCGGATGCTCATGCGCGCCGTCGCCGGCATTGACCACCGAGCAGCCGACCTTCTGGGCCAAAAGGGCGGCCGCACCGGCCGATTGGTGGCGGATGATCAGGATGTCGGGGCGCATGGCGTTGAGGGTCATCGCCGTGTCGATCAGCGTCTCGCCCTTCTTCACCGAGGAGCTCGCCACCGACATGTTCATGACGTCGGCGCCGAGGCGTTTGCCGGCCAGCTCGAAGGACGACTGCGTGCGGGTCGATGCCTCGTAGAACAGGTTGATCTGGGTGCGGCCGCGCAGCGTCGAGGTCTTCTTTTCCGATTGCCGCGAGATCGCCACGGCCTGATCGGCGCGATCGAGCAACAGCTCGATATCGGCCGGGGACAGATCGCGGATGCCCAGAAGATGGCGGTGGGGAAAGAGCGGCAGGGACGAAGCGTCGGTCATCTCAAGGCGCTGCTATAGGGTGCGGTCCGGCCTGCCGCAAGCGCCAGCTTTGGATTGCGGGCGTTCTCCCCGGTATTTTCGTCGCGCGCCTTCCGTGGCTTGGGCTATAAGGCCCGGAGGCTTCGGATTCGCGACCGCGGCCTTGCAAATGCTAAGGACCTCTCGGCCAATTGAAGGATTGGGCAACTGAAGGATTGGGCGTGACCGACGAGGTGACCAACCAGCCGCCGCCGCTGGCAGGCGGCAATGCATGGCGGGGCGATCCGTTGCTCATCCAGCTTGCCGAGCGTTTTTCCGATGCCGTGCGCAAGGACCTCGACGGGCTTGGCCGGTTCGTGATGACGCAGGAGGCGCAGGAGCTTGCCCGCCTCGCCAATACCGACACGCCGAAATTGCGCACCCATGACCGGCAGGGCCGGCGCCTCGACCTGGTCGAATACCACCCGGCCTATCACGCCTTGATGCGCCGCTCGATTGCCGGCGGCCTGCATTCTTCGGTGTGGGAAAACGGCGACGCCGAGATCGGCCGCCGCCATCAGGTGAGGGCGGCGCGCTTCTACCTGACCGCCGAGCTCGAGACGGGGCATCTGTGCCCCATCACCATGACCAGCGCCTCGCTGGCGGCGCTGATGGCGAGCCCGAAACTTTTCCGCGAATGGGCGCCGCGCGTGACGACGCGCAAATACGACCAGACGCAGAAGCCGCCGGTGCAGAAGACCGGGCTGACGCTCGGCATGGGCATGACCGAGAAGCAGGGCGGCACCGATGTGCGCGCCAACACCACGAGGGCGGAGCGCACCGGCAGCGGTTTTTACCGACTGTCCGGCCACAAATGGTTCATGTCGGCGCCGATGTCGGATGCCTTCCTGGTGCTTGCCCAGGCGTCGGAGGGACTGTCCTGCTTCCTCGTTCCGCGCATCCTGGGCGATGGTTCCGGCAACGGCTTCCGCTTCCAGCGGCTGAAGGACAAGCTCGGCAATCGCTCAAACGCCTCGTCGGAGGTGGAGTTCGTCAATGCCATCGGCGAGATGGTCGGCGACCCCGGCGCCGGCGTGAAGACGATCATGGATATGGTGACGCTGACCCGGCTCGACTGCGCGGTCGCTTCGTCGGCGCTGATGCGGGCGGGCCTTGCGGAGGCCGTGCATCACACGCGCCATCGCCAGGTGTTCGGATCGAACCTGATCGACCAGCCGCTGATGCAGCGGGTTCTGGCCGACATGGCACTCGATGTCGCCGCGGCAACGGCGCTGTCGTTCCGGCTGGCGCGTTCTTTCGACGAGGCGGCAAGCGACCGTGGCGAGGCGGCCTTTGCCCGCGCCATGACGCCGGTGGTCAAATACTGGGTCTGCAAGATCGCGCCGGCGCTGCTTTACGAGGCGATGGAATGCCTCGGCGGCAACGGCTATGTCGAGGAAGCGCCGCTTGCCCGCTATTATCGGGAGGCGCCGGTCAATGCGATCTGGGAAGGATCGGGCAATGTCATGGCGCTCGACGTGCTGCGCGTGCTCGGCCGCGCGCCCGGCCTGTTCGAGGAAGTGCTCGCCGGCATCGACCGCGATCTCGGCACCGGCGGGCGCGGCACCATCGGCGTGCTGAAGGCGGCCATGCAGGTCGCCGCGACAGACCAGGGCTCGGCGCGCCTGCTCACCGAACAGCTCGCGCTGTCGGCTGCCGCGGCGGAGCTGCGCCGGCTGGGAGCAGGGCGGATCGCCGACGCCTTCGTCGAAACGCGGCTGGGCGGACAATGGCGCACCACCTACGGCATGCTCGATTCGCGCCACGACGCGCGCATGATCATCGACACGCTTTATCCGCCAGTGACCTGATCCCGCCCTAAATCGAGGAGCATGAAGCCGAAGACCGCTTCGCGCTCTTCGGCTTCATGCTCCAGGGCGGATTGTCCATCTGTGGATAGCTGTTAACCTTAACAAATGGTTTCCGTTGCGGTGAGCCGTTGCAAAGCCCAATCTTCGTTCGCTGGAGTAGGGAAAGGTTAACCATGACCTCCCCGAGCTCCGTCAGCGGGAAGCGTATGCGGCACGTGTTGAGCTCAGTTCTGGCCTTGCATTGGGCGGTGGTTTTCGCTCTGCTCGCCTATATCTGCATGGACGGCAGCCGCGGCATAGCGACGGCGCTTGGCGTGCTTGGCCTCTCAGTCCAGGCCAACGGGCTTGCCGGGCTGGAAAATGTCGCCGTTCTGGCGCCGCTTTCCATCGCGCTCCTGACCGTCGCGGTGTTGTTCTGCTGGGCCTTCGTCGAAACGCTGCTGAACACGGCGGCAAGGCCGGACGCGGGCGAGAGCGTGGCGCGGACCGCCTTCGTCGCGGCATCGCTCCTGCTTTCGCTGATCCTCGTCGGCGGCGTGGCGCAAGGCATAAACGGCCTGTTCATGATCGTCGCCATCCAGATGACGGCGCTGCTTGCCTCCTATGTCGCGGTGCTGGCTGAACGCCGCTCCGGCTTTGCCGCAATGCATTTGCCCGAGGGCGATGTCCGCGCCGCCGCGCGCATGGCGATGGGCGCCGCGCACAGCTCGCTTCTTTCCCGCATATCCGGCCGCCCGGAAAACAAGCCTGGAGGCAGGCGCTGATGCGCACGATATTCACGCTCTGGGCTGCTCCGATGGCCATCTTCTGGGGATGGTTCTTCCTGTCGGCCAACGACATGAATTTCGGCTATGCGATGCTGAGCCGGCAGGTGCACGATTTCGCTTTCCAGCTCTACGGCCAGATGCTTGGCGTCGATCCGGCCATCATTCCGGGGATGGTGGCGCGGACCTGCGTTTTCGACTTTTTCCTGCTCATGGGGCTTTGGGCGTTCCGGCGCCGGCGCAACATCGCCGAATGGATCAGGCAGCGCCGGCAGGGCGATATCAGTTCCGATCGGCTCGGCCGAGCGACTGAAGCCGGTCCAACGCTCCCTGCAGAATAAAGGCGGCGGCCGCCGAATCGATCTTGCCGGCGCGCTTCTTGCGCGAGAAATCCATCTCGATCAGCGTCCGCTCGGCCGCGACCGTCGACAGCCGCTCGTCCCACAGCACGAAGGGCAGGTCGGAAAGCGGCGCCATGTTGCGGACGAAAGCGCGCGATTTTTGCGCACGAGGGCCTTCCGAGCCGTCCATGTTGACCGGGAGGCCGAGGACGACGGCGCCGACATTGTCCTTTTCGAACTGAGCGAGCAGTTGGGCGGCATCCAGCGAAAATTTCCTGCGCAGGATAACCGGGCGCGGATGGGCGAAGGACAGCCCGCGATCGGAGACCGCCACGCCGATCGTCTTGTCGCCGAGATCGAGTCCGGCGAGCGTCTTGCCATCGGCAAGACGGTCCGGTACTTCCTCGATTGAAATGATGCCCAAACGGCTTCCTCTGACATCCAGGCGTCACACATCCTTTTGACGATGGAGAGCGCCGCGCTACTTTCAATTTGCCGCCAGCGTTCTATCCTTCGGCAACGGAAAAATCGAGGAAGGCATTCATGAAACTGACCTGGTACGGACATTCGGCATTCCGCGTCGAGACCAAGGACGCCACCATTCTCATCGACCCCTATCTGGTCGGCAATCCGTCCTGGACAGGCGGCTGGGAAGAGCCGGCGGAAGGCGTGACCCATGTTCTCCTGACCCACGGCCACAACGACCATGTCAGCGGCGCGGTCGAGGTGCTGAAGAAGAGCGGCGCCATGCTGGTCGCCAATTTCGAGATATGCATGTATCTCGTCGGCCAGGGCGTCAGCGGCGACAAGATCAATCCGGGCAATATCGGCGGCACGGTCGATTGCGGGCCGTTCACCACCACCTTCGTCCAGGCGCTGCACTCGTCTTCCTTCGGCGGCGAAGGCGGCACCAACACCTATCTCGGCAATCCGGGCGGGCTGGTCCTGCATTTTCCCGAGGACAAGACGCTCTACCACATGGGCGACACCGACATCTTCTCGGACATGGGCCTGATCAACGAACTGCACGAACCGAAGATCGGCATCGTGCCGATCGGCGACCGCTTCACCATGGGCGGTGCGGTGGCGGCCCTTGCCTGCCGTCGCTTCTTCGGCTTCGAGACCGTCGTTCCCTGCCATTTCGGCACGTTCTCGATGATTGACCAAACGGCCGACAAGTTCGTCGCCGGCATGGAAGGCTCGGGCGTTAAGGTGGCGCTGCCGGAAATCGGCAAGGCGATCACGGTCTAAAGCGCTTCGCTCCTCTGCGACGGGGTCGCGCTGCCTTGGGCGCTCCCCTAAGCATCTCAAGGCCGATCGGCCGGCATGATCCATGTTGCACGCTGAGCGCCGCGCCGCTATAGCCCGCACTGGTTTTCCCGAGGCGAAAAGAACATGTCCGTTGATCTTCAGACCGTGAAGCGCGTCGCGCGCCTTGCCCGTATCGCGGTGAGCGAGGAGGACGCCGAGCGCATGACAGGCGAATTGAACGCCATCCTCGGCTTCGTCGAACAATTGAACGAGGTCGATGTTTCGGGCGTCGAGCCGATGACCTCCGTCACGCCGATGGAGATGAAGAAGCGCCAGGATGTCGTCACCGACGGCAACAAGCCCGCCGACATCGTCGCCAACGCACCGGCGACGGAAGAGAACTTCTTCCTCGTTCCGAAGGTGGTGGAGTAGGCCCGTGGCTGTCGAGATCGCCGTCGAGACGCCTTTGCAGGACGACATGCGCGCGCTGGTCGCCGAGCTCAATGCCGCGCTGCTCGAACTGACCCCGCCCGAGCATTGCTATCATCTCACCGTTGAGCAGATGGCAGGCCCGGACACGACGGTGTTCATCGCGCGTGACAACGGCCTTGCCGTCGGCTGCGGCGCGCTCAAGCGCCATGACAATGCCACCGGCGAGGTCAAGCGCATGTACACCCGGCCTTCGCATCGCGGCCGCAAGATCGGCGCCGCGATCGTCGGACGGGTCGAGGCGCTTGCCCGGCAGGAAGGGCTGACGCGCCTGGTGCTTGAAACCGGCGATCGCCACCCCGCCGCCTGGACCGTTTATGAGCGCGCCGGATTCACGCGTTGCGGACCGGTGCTGGATTATCCCGACTCCGAGTGGTCGGTGTTTTACGAAAAGAGCCTTGCCTGATGAGCGATCTCACACATCTCACCATTTCCGAGGCTCGCGCCAAGCTGCGCGGCAAGGAGATCTCCGCGACGGAAATCACCGAGGCCTATCTCGCGGCCATCGATCGCGCGAATCCGGTGCTCAACGCCTATGTGGCTGTCACCGCCGACAAGGCGCGCGACATGGCAAAGACCTCCGATGCCAAGCTCGCCAAGGGCGAGGGCGGCGCGCTAGAAGGCATTCCGCTCGGCATCAAGGACCTATTCGCCACCGAAGGCATCCATACCCAGGCCTGCAGCCACGTGCTGGACGGCTTCAAGCCGCGTTACGAATCCACCGTCACCAGCAATCTTTGGGCCGACGGCGCGGTGATGCTCGGCAAGCTCAACATGGACGAGTTCGCCATGGGCTCGTCGAACGAGACCTCTTATTACGGCCCGGTGATCAATCCATGGCGCCGCTCGCGTGTCGATACGGTTGTCATGCCGACGACGCATCAGGGCGATGGCGGCTTTGTTTCAGCCGGCGGCACCAAGACGGCGCGGACCCTGGACAACGCCCAGCTAGTGCCGGGCGGCTCGTCGGGCGGCTCGGCATCGTCGGTGGCCGCATTCCTGTGCGCCGGCGCGACCGCGACCGACACCGGCGGCTCGATCCGCCAGCCCGCCGCCCTGACCGGCACGGTCGGCATCAAGCCGACTTACGGTCGCTGCTCGCGCTGGGGCATCGTCGCCTTCGCCTCCTCGCTCGACCAGGCCGGACCGATCGCGCGCGACGTGCGCGACGCCGCGATCCTGCTGAAGTCGATGGCCTCCGTCGATCCGAAGGACACGACCTCGGTCGACCGCCCGGTGCCGGACTATGAAGCGGCGATCGGCAAGCCGATCAAGGGCATGAAGGTCGGCATTCCGAAGGAGTATCGCGTCGAGGGTATGCCCGAAGACATCGAGGCGCTCTGGCAGCAGGGCATCGCCTGGCTGAAGGATGCCGGCGCCGAGATCGTCGACATCTCGCTGCCGCATACCAAATATGCCTTGCCGGCCTATTATATCGTGGCCCCTGCCGAGGCCTCGTCGAACCTCGCCCGCTATGACGGCGTGCGCTACGGCCTGCGCGTGCCCGGCAAGGACATCGTCGACATGTACGAGAAGACCCGCGCCGCCGGTTTCGGCCGCGAGGTCAAGCGGCGCATCATGATCGGCACCTATGTGCTGTCGGCGGGCTACTACGACGCCTACTACCTGCAGGCGCAGAAGGTGCGCACGCTGATCAAGCGCGACTTCGAGAATGTCTTCGCCGCCGGCGTCGACGTCATCCTGACGCCGGCGACCCCGTCGGCGGCCTTCGGCATCGCCGACGAGGACATGGCCTCCGATCCGGTCAAGATGTATCTCAACGACATCTTCACCGTGACGGTGAACATGGCAGGCCTTCCCGGCATTTCCGTCCCGGCCGGCCTTGACGGCAAGGGCCTGCCGCTCGGCCTGCAGCTGATCGGCCGCCCGTTCGACGAGGAGACGCTGTTCCAGACGGCCAACGTCATCGAGCAGGCGGCGGGCAAATTTCAGCCGGAAAAGTGGTGGTAGCGTCGTCCCCTCCGACGAGAGAGTGAGGGATGTTCTACTACCTGTCGAAAATCTTCTGGTTCTTCGGCCAACCGATCAACCTGGCGATCTTCCTGTTGCTCGCCGGCCTGCTGACAGCGCTGTTCCGGCGCCGCCGGCTGGCAGCGACGGGCAGCGTGCTCGGCATCGCCATCCTGGTTCTTTCGGCCTGGACGTCGGTCGGCGCGATGATGCTGACGCCGTTGGAAGAACGCTTTCCCAAGCCGCCATTGCCCGAGAAGGTCGACGGCATCGTCGTGCTTGGCGGCGGCTTCGAGGGCGCCATCAACCTTGCGCGCGGCGGTTATGAGCTGAACAGCAGCGGCGACCGCATGGTGGAGACGGCGATCCTGGCGAGACGCTTTCCCCAAGCGAAGATCGTCGTGTCCGGTGGCAACGGTTCGCTTTTCCTCGACGGCGAGGGCGATGCCGATACGGCGCCGCGCCTGCTTGGCGCGCTCGGCGTATCAGCCGATCGCCTGATCCTAGAGGACAAATCGCGCAACACTTACGAGAACGCGGTCTTCTCGCGAAAGCTTGTCGAGCCGAAACCGGGCGAGACCTGGCTTCTGGTAACCTCGGCTTTCCACATGCCGCGCGCCAAGGCGCTGTTCGACAAGGCGGGTTTTGCAACCATTCCGTGGCCGGTCGACTACCGCACATCGGGTAAGGAAGGCGTCGGCTTCTATCGCGACAATCCCGTCGACTCGGTGCAGGCGACCACCATCGCGGTGCGCGAGTGGATCGGGCTTTTCGCCTACCGGCTCTCGGGCAAGATCGATCAGTTCTTTCCCGGACCGGGCGGCTGACCGAGCACCGCCTGCCGCGCCGCCGAGAAGAATTGACGGCGCACCAGCACCCCCAGCAAGACCAGTGTCGACATGACGAAGACTACCGGGTCGACGAACCAACCGAGATAGCCGATCGAGAAGAAGACGGCGCGCAGGCCGGAGTTGAAGTGCTTGCCGGCAAGCACGTTCATGCGCGTTGCCCGCCACACCGCCGTTTCGCTGACCGGATTGCGCGAGGCCGGGCCATGCGGGGTCGGCACAGCGCCTATCAGGATCGAGCAATAGTTGAACAGGCGGTAGGCCCAGCCGAATTTGAAGAAGGCGAAGGCGAGAATCAGCACCAGGCCGAACACCTTGATCTGGAAGGCTTCGCGTGACGTGGCCGCGCCGAAGGGCAGGTCGGCCAGCACCTGGAGCACGCGGTCGGAGGCGCCGAGCAGGGCAAAGCAGCCGCCGAGCGCGATCAGCGAGCTCGAGGCAAAGAAGGCGGTGCCTTGCTGCAGGCCGCCCATGATCGCGGTGTCGACGATGCGGATCTCGCGCTCGGCCATATTGCGCATCCAGGCTTCGCGCTGCGCGTTCATGGCGGTCGTCAGCGAGACGCGGCTGATCAGCCTGCCGTCCGAGGCGAGCGTGTGCAGCACCCAGACCGCCAGGAAGAAGGTCAAAGCCGCCAGATCTGCCATTGAAAGGTGGAGTGAGTCGCCCATGACTTCTTGTAACACGGGCCGGGCCGGCGCTTCGACAGGTGCTCGATGCGCCGGCATTGCGATGTCGCTGGCGGAGCAAACAAGGTCGGCAGCCGCCGCGCCGCGATTTGCAAAACAGCGGAAACATCGCGGGAATTCCTATATGTAGTCTTGATCGGCCTCCAGGAGACAACGGCCCCGTGTTCCTTTCGGTTTTCGACCTGTTCAAGATCGGCATCGGCCCATCGAGCTCGCACACGATGGGGCCGATGACGGCGGCGCGCCGTTTCCTCGACGAGATACTGGCCGGGGACTGGCCGCGGCCGGCGGGTGTGAAAGTCGACCGCATCGGCGCCAGCCTGCATGGCTCGCTCGCCTATACCGGCATCGGCCACGGCTCAGATCGCGCCGTGATCCTCGGCCTGGCCGGCCAGACACCGCAGACGGTGGATCCTGACGAGGCCGACGGTATCGTCGCCCGCATCGGCACGGAGAAGCGGATTTCCCCGCCCGGGCATCCGGCATATCGCTTCGATCCCGCAAAGGACCTCGTGCTCGACCGCAAGACGCCGCTGACCGGCCACGCCAACGGCATGGCCTTCTATGCCTATGACGCATCCGACCGGCTGCTGCTCAAGCGCATCTATTATTCGATCGGCGGCGGCTTCGTCGTTTCCGAGGAAGAGCTGCAGCGCATGAAGGCTAAGGGCTCGGTGACGACCGAGGGCAAGAAGGTGCCGTATCCGTTCAAGAATGCCGTCGAGATGCTGGCGATGGCGGCAAAGAGCGGGCTCTCTATCGCAGAGATGAAGCGCGCCAACGAGGAAAAGCATATGTCGCGCGAGGAGCTCGATGCCGGCCTCGACGCGATCTGGGGTGCCATGAAAGGCTGCATCGACCGCGGCCTGTCGCAGGACGGCATCATGCCGGGCGGGCTGAAGGTGCGCCGCCGCGCGCGGCAACTGCACGACAAGCTGCAGGAACAGTGGCAGCAGAACCGGCCCAATCCCTTGCTCGCCAATGACTGGCTGTCGATCTACGCCATGGCGGTCAACGAGGAGAACGCCGCCGGCGGGCGCGTGGTGACGGCGCCGACCAACGGTGCTGCCGGCACGCTGCCGGCGGTGCTGCGCTATTGGCTGCATTTCCATCCCGAAGCCGATCAGCCGAGCATCCGCGACTTCCTGCTGACGGCCGCCGCTGTCGGCGGCATCATCAAATCGAACGCCTCGATTTCGGGCGCCGAGGTCGGTTGCCAGGGCGAGGTGGGTTCCGCTTCGGCGATGGCCGCCGCCGGCCTTTGCGCGGTGATGGGCGGCAGCCCCGAGCAAGTGGAGAACGCCGCCGAGATCGCGCTCGAGCATCATCTCGGCATGACCTGCGATCCCGTTGGCGGCCTTGTGCAGGTGCCCTGCATCGAGCGCAATGCGCTGGGCGCGGTCAAGGCCGTGACCGCCGCCTCCTTGGCCATCAAGGGCGACGGCACGCATTTCGTGCCGCTCGACGCCGCGATCGAGACCATGCGCCAGACCGGCCTCGACATGAACGAGAAGTACAAGGAAACCAGCCTGGGCGGGTTGGCGGTCAACGTGGTGGAGTGTTGAGGTCTTATCGAGACTCGCGCCCGGCCCTGTGGAGAAGTCCCTCAAGGCGTTGACGCGTCAACCCTTGCGGCTAAATCTTGGGGCATGTCACTCAATCTCATCAAACTCTGCGTCGGCTGCGACAGTGTCGAGGACCTCGAAGAGTGGATCGCCTTCCGCCTCGACGAGCGGCGCCGCGCCGGCGAGCCGGCCGAGCATTGGCACACCACCCGCATGGTGCCGACGCGCGGTAGCGAGATCACGGATGGCGGGTCGCTCTATTGGGTGATCAAGGGCAGCGTGCAGTGCCGGCAACTGATCACCGAGATCAGGCCCTTCACCGACGATGAAGGCATCGGCCGCTGTCATCTTGTGCTCGATCCCGAGGTCGTGCGCACCGAGTGGCAGCCGCGCCGCGCTTTCCAGGGCTGGCGTTACCTCAAGCCCGCCGATGCGCCGTCCGATATCGGCAAGGGCAGGGCGGCGCTCGCCGAGATGCCGCCGAAGCTCAGACTGGAACTTGCCGAACTCGGCCTACTCTAGGCTGCGTTGACATTCAGGTGATGACGGCCTGACCTGAATATCGACACACCCGGCGCGGCTTTGCGGATCCTCCTCTGCGCTGGCCCTTCGGCTCGCCTGACGTGGGACTTGCAAGCGCCAGACCTAGGTCCCATCCTATTTGCATGCTCGGTCATCTCTGTGGCGGTGCTAGTCGATGGGTGTGATCCTCGCTTTGGCAGCGGTGCTCGTGGTGCTTTTCGGCGCCGCGCTGCTCTTTGTGCGCGCAGACGCGGCAAGGATGGCCGACGGTCTTAGATCACTCGGGCCGGCCTTCCTTGGGCTGGTCGGCGCGCCCATGCTGATCTTCGGTCGCAGCCTTATCGGCGGACTGCTGCTGCTCGCGGCGCTGGCCTGGGTCGGCTGGATACGGACGAGGCGGCCGATGGCCAGGGCGGCGGCATCCAAGCACTCGACGGTGCGCACTGCAGCGCTGGAGATGGACCTCGACCATGACAGCGGCAGGCTCGAGGGGCTCGTTCTGGCCGGGCGCTATGAGGGCAAGATGCTTGGGGCCATGGGGCTCACCGACCTGCGCCGGCTCCATGGCGAACTCAGTCCCGACCTGGAGAGCCGCCAGCTTCTAGAGACGTATCTTGACGGCCGTTTTCCCATCTGGCGCAAGGACGCGCAGCCGCACGGTGGCGAAGGGCTGGGTGTTGCGCCAGGTGCGGGCGCCATGACTAAGGAGGAGGCCTACAAGATCCTTGGTCTTGAAGCGGGGGCTGCCGCGGCGGATATCCGCAAGGCGCACCGCCGCCTGATGCAGCGCCTGAACGCCGACGTCGGCGGCACGTCTGTCCTGGCGGCGAGAATCAATGAAGCCAAGGACGTCTTGCTCTCCAATCACGACTAGTCTCCTTCGACGCTGCACTTTCCGGGAGTTTCAGATGCCGCCTATTGTTCGACGGCGTAGCACGAGATTTTCTTGCGCTTCAGCGCATCGCAGGCCTTCCAGGCGGCATCCTTCGAGCCGAAGCCGCCGAAGCGGGCGCGATAGTAGGTGGTGCCCCCCTTGTCGAAGGCGACGGTGAAGCCGGAAGCGTCGGCCAGGATCTTCGGTGCCTGCTTGGCTGCTTGGTCGAGCAGGCTCTGGGCGCCCGACTTCGTGGGCGAAGAGGCAACCTGAACCACCCAGCCGGACGGCACCGACGACGTCTTGACCGGATCGATCGAGGGCGCGGCAGGCGCCGGCTCGGCATAGGCGGCGACGCTGGTGTCCTCGGCTTTGGGAGCCGGCGCCATGGCTGCTATCGCGACCGTCTTTACCTTGCGGGCCTTGAGCACCGGCTTGGTCTCTTCGGCGACCTGCTGGGTATCGTCCTTAACGTCGTCAGCCGCGGCAACGACGGTGTCGTCCGCTGCCGGCTTGGCGTCCGGCGTCGGCGCGTCCTGCTTGGGCAGGAAGACCTTGGCCAGCGTCTTGACCGGATTGTCGTTGGCCTTGGCGATGAGATCGCCGCTGCCGCGCGTCGAGGCGCGCGGCAGATAGGTGTTGATCAGCGCGGCCATCTGGTTGTCGCGGCTGCGGCCGGAAGCGCCGCCCATCACCACCGCGACGAGGCGGCGGTCGCCGTCGGCGACGGAGGAGACGAGATTGTAGCCCGAGGCGCGGGTATAACCGGTCTTGATGCCGTCGACGCCCTTGATGCGGCCGAGCAGGCGGTTGTGGCCGTTGATGCGCTGGCGGCCATACAGGAACGAGCGCTGCGAGAAATAGCCGTAATATTGCGGGAAATGCTCGCGCAGCGCGATGCCCAGCATCGCCATGTCGTGCGCCGTTGTGAACTGGCCCGGGTCGGGCAGGCCGTTGGCGTTGCGGAAGACGGTGCCGTTCATGCCGATCTGGCGCGCCTTGGCCGTCATCATGCGGGCAAAATTGTCCTCGCTGCCGCCGAGCAGTTCGCCGAGCGCAGTGGCCGAGTCGTTGGCCGATTTCGTCACCATCGACAGGATCGCCGTCTCGACCGAAACCGAGCCGCCGGCGCGCACGCCAAGCTTGGTCGGCGGCTGAGCCGCGGCATGCGCCGAATACGGCACCGGCGTGTTCTTGCTGATCCTGCCTTTCGCCAAAGCCTCGAAGGTGAGGTAGAGCGTCATCATCTTGGTGAGCGATGCCGGATAGCGCCGGCCGTTGGCGTCGGCGGAATAGAGCACCTTGCCGGTCTTGGCATCGACGACGATGGCCGCGGACTTCGCGGCAAGAGCCGACGCGACATCGGCGGCGACAATCGTCACCGCGAGCGCGGCAACCATGATCGCCTTGAAGGAGAAGGAAGATTTGGAGACGAAGCCCGACAACGCCTGACGCACCGTTTACTTACCCTGAATTTTCATTGCCCCGGAGGCGGCCAAGGGAGCGCCTGCCTCGCTTCCGGCCAAGCTATCGCGCGCAGCGTTACCAATCCGTTTATGGTAACCGCCGCGTTCACCATTTTTCGGCAAATCGAGTTTCTCTTTAATCGAATTTTACCTGCCGGCGCCGCAGGAGCCCTGTGCCACAAGGGATTCTTGACTTTTGTGCAGCGCACAATATATTGAGGTGCATTGCACAAGGGCGCCCGGGGCCAAAAGGGCGTTTCAACCAAAGGGAAGCATGAAATGACCCAGACCTATGAGGACTTCACGAAATACGGCAAGGAGTTTGCCGACACCGGGCTGAAGAGCTTTGCCTCGCTCACCAAGGGCGCGCAGGCGATCGCCACCGAGGCCGGCGAATACACCAAGAAGAGCTTCGAGGCCGGCAGCGCCGCCTTCGAGAAGCTGTTCTCGGCCAAGTCGATCGAGAAGGCCATCGAGATCCAGACCGATTACGCCAAGCAGAGCTATGAGAGCTTCGTGGCCGAGGCCAGCAAGATCGGCAATCTCTACGCCGAGCTCGCCAAGGAAGCCTACAAGCCCTTCGAATCGGTGGTCGCCAAGGCGAAGTAATTTCGTCCCATCACACCCGATACGGCCAGCCGGCCTGCGGAAAGGACCCGGTCGCGGTGACGCGGCCGGGTTTTTTCATGCGCGACCGCAACCCGATGCGCCTTGCTGCATTCACGATTGAGAAATTCGCTGAGGTTTGCCCACCTAGCCATATTGTCAGCTAAACAGAAGGGCTTAAAATCGTCCATCGAGAACCTACATGTTGAACTCGCATGAGGATTCGAAAAGGCTGGACTACGTGACGATCGGTTTGACTGCCACGGCGGACGTGGTGCGAATGCAAAGTGATGGAGACCGCAACGATCCCGGTCGCGGCACCGCCGTCATCACGCGCACCAAAACCAAGACCAAGAAGCCCAGCCTCTACCGGGTCCTCATTTTGAACGACGACTACACTCCGATGGAGTTCGTCGTTCACGTCCTGGAGCGGTTTTTCCAAAAGGACCGCGAAGCCGCCACACGCATCATGCTTCATGTTCACAATCATGGAGTGGGCGAGTGCGGCGTCTACACATTCGAGGTGGCCGAGACCAAAGTGTCTCAGGTCATGGATTTCGCCCGACAGAATCAGCATCCGCTGCAATGCGTGATGGAGAAGAAGTGAGGTAACATGCCGGCTTTCTCCCAAGGCCTGGAAAAGGCGCTACATCAGGCGCTGACATTCGCCAACGAGCGGCATCATGAGTATGCGACGCTCGAACATCTGCTGCTCGCCCTTATCGACGACACCGAGGCGGCCGCCGTCATGCGCGCCTGCAACGTCGATCTCGACGAGCTCAAGCATACCGTTCTCACCTATATCGACACCGAGCTCGACAACCTCGTCACCGGTTACGACGAGGATTCGAAGCCGACGGCAGGCTTCCAGCGCGTCATCCAGCGCGCCGTGATCCATGTGCAGTCGTCCGGCCGCGAGGAAGTGTCCGGCGCCAATGTGCTCGTCGCCATCTTTGCCGAGCGCGAGAGCCACGCCGCCTATTTCCTGCAGGAACAGCAGATGACCCGCTACGATGCGGTCAACTACATCTCGCATGGCATCGCCAAGCGCCCTGGCGCTTCGGAATCGCGCACGCCGCGCGGCGCCGAGGACGAGCAGGGCGGCCAGAACGGCGCCGAGCCGCAGGATGAGGGCGGCAAGAAGAAGCAGCAGGACGCGTTGACGGCCTACTGCATCAACCTCAACAACAAGGCGCGCGCCGGCAAGATCGACCCGCTGATCGGCCGCGACAGCGAGATCAACCGCACCATCCAGGTGTTGTGCCGCCGTTCCAAGAACAACCCGCTCTATGTCGGCGATCCCGGCGTCGGCAAGACGGCGATCGCCGAAGGCCTTGCCAAGCGCATCGTCGAGGGCGACGTGCCGGAAGTGCTGCAGGACGCCACCATCTTCGCGCTCGACATGGGCACGCTCTTGGCCGGCACCCGCTATCGCGGCGATTTCGAGGAGCGGCTGAAGCAGGTCGTGAAGGAGCTTGAGGACTATCCGGGCGCGGTGCTGTTCATCGACGAGATCCACACGGTGATCGGGGCCGGCGCCACTTCGGGCGGCGCCATGGATGCATCGAACCTTCTGAAGCCGGCGCTGTCGTCCGGCGCGATCCGCTGCATCGGCTCGACCACCTACAAGGAGTTCCGCCAGTTCTTCGAGAAGGACCGCGCGCTGGTGCGGCGCTTCCAGAAGATCGACGTCAACGAGCCGACCATCGAGGACGCCATCGAGATTATGAAGGGCCTGAAGCCCTATTTCGAGGAGTTCCACAAGGTCCGCTACACCAGCGAGGCGATCAAGGCCTCGGTCGAGCTGTCGGCCCGTTACATCAGCGACCGCAAGCTGCCGGACAAGGCGATCGATGTGATCGACGAGACCGGCGCCTCGCAGATGCTGGTGCCGGAGGCCAAGCGCAAGAAGACGATCGGCATCAAGGAGATCGAGGCGACGATCGCCACCATGGCGCGCATCCCGCCGAAGACGGTCTCGGCCGACGACGAGAAGGTGCTGCAGGGCCTGGATGTCGAGCTGAAGCGCGTCGTCTACGGCCAGGACACCGCGATCACCGCGCTGACCTCGGCGATCAAGCTGGCGCGCGCCGGTCTGCGCGAACCGGAGAAGCCGATCGGTTCCTACCTGTTCTCAGGGCCGACCGGCGTCGGCAAGACGGAAGTTGCCAAGCAGCTTGCCGCCTCGCTCGGCGTCGAACTGATCCGCTTCGACATGTCGGAATACATGGAGCGCCACACCGTCTCGCGGCTGATCGGCGCGCCTCCCGGCTATGTCGGCTTCGACCAGGGCGGCCTGCTCACCGACGGCGTCGACCAGCATCCGCATTGCGTGCTGCTGCTTGACGAAGTCGAGAAGGCGCATCCGGACCTGTTCAACATCCTGTTGCAGGTGATGGATCACGGCAAGCTGACCGACCACAACGGCAAGCAGATCGACTTCCGTAACGTGATCCTGATCATGACCACCAATGCGGGCGCCTCGGATGCGCAGCGCGCGGCGATCGGTTTCGGCTCGACCAAGCGCGAGGGCGACGATGTCGAGGCCATCAACCGGCTGTTCACGCCGGAGTTCCGCAACCGTCTGGACGCGATCATCCCGTTCGGCTCGCTGCCGGTGCCGGTGATCCATCAGGTGGTGCAGAAGTTCGTCATGCAGCTCGAGGCCCAGCTCTCCGAGCGTGGCGTCACCTTCGACCTGTCGCCGGACGCGATCGCCTGGCTGGCCGACAAGGGTTATGACGAGCGCATGGGGGCGCGTCCGCTTGGCCGCGTCATCCAGGAGCACATCAAGAAGCCGTTGGCCGACGAGGTGCTGTTCGGCAAGCTCAAGAAGGGCGGCACGGTGCGTGTCACCGTCGAGAAGAAGGAAACCGGCGAGTCCGGCCTGAAGCTCGAATCGCTCGCCGACGAGTCGCCCGTGCAACCGAAGAAGGAAGAGCCGGAAGACGCGCCGAAGCCGAAGAAGGCGGTGGCCAAGAAGCCTGCGCCCAAGAAGGCCGTGGCGCAGAAGCCTGAGCCGAAGGGCAAGGACGGCAACAAGCGCAGCCTTGTGCCGCAACTGCCGCGCAAGGGCTGATCGGCCTTCATGTGAAACGCAAAAGAGCCCCGGCAACGGGGCTTTTTTGTTGCAAGGAAAAACGTGGAAATGCCGCCCGTATCTTGCCGGCGTTTGCGGGCAGGGTTCGCGGCTGCCCGCGCGGCCGATGTCCTCCAACCGCCAACAGATTTTCCTGGATCAATGGAAAGACGATGCGCCGCTTTCGGAGCGGTCGCATCCTGTGGCCGCGCATGCTATGGCCGGCACATGTCGACTTGGACCTCGGACGCCACAGCGCCTCGTTCCACGTGGTTCCTGCGTGGTGTCCGCGCGGCCTTTTCCCTGCCTGGCCTGATCCTCGTCAGCTCGTTCATTGGCTTTGCCGCCTTGGCGAAAGACGCCGGGGTCACGGCGGCACAGGCCGCTTTCATGACCGGAACGGTGTGGGCTCTGCCATCGATGGTCGTGCTGGTGGGCGCGATCGCATCGGGAGCGGCGCTGCCGGCGGCGATGTTCGCCGTCACGTTGTCCGCCATACGTCTGATGCCGATGGTGATGGCGCTAGCACCCGAGATGCGCGCCGGGAAAACCCGGCAATGCGTGCTCTATCTCCTGGCGCATTTCGTGGCCGTGACCTCCTGGGTGTTGGCCATGGAGCGCCTCAAGCGCGTCCCGCCTGACATGCGTACGACTTACTATGCCGGCCTCGGCGGCACGCTGGTGACGACGAATGTCATCGTCGTGACCGTCGTCTATGCAGTGGCGGACGCGCTGCCGTCCGCCGCTTCGGCGGCGTTGCTGATGTTGACGCCGATGTATTTCCTGACCTCGTTGTGGGGGTCGGCGCGCGAGCGGGCAGGGCACGTGGCAATGGTTCTGGGCATCGTCCTCGGACCGGTCTTCCATATGGTGTTGCCGCAGATCGATCTGCTGGTTGCCGGACTGATCGGCGGCACGGTCGCCTATGGCTCGCGATTGTGGCGGCGCAAGGTGCGCGCGGCGTGAGTTACTTTTCCAGCGGCGCCTGGTGGTGGCCATACGTGTTCATTCTCGTCGCCGGTTTCGCCGCGACGGATATCTGGCGCTTCCTCGGTGTCTATCTTGGCGGGAAGCTTTCCGAAGATTCAGACCTGTTGGTATTGGTTCGCACTATGGCGACCGCGCTCGTTGCCGCCGTCATCGGCAACCTGATTGTCTTTCCGGGCGGCGCGCTTGCGCACACTTCGTTTGGCTTGAGGACGGGGGCGGCCGCCCTGGGTTTCGTCGCCTATCTGATGTCGGGACGGCGCATGGTCGTCGGCATCGCCACAGCCGAGTTCCTGCTGCTGGCGGGGCTTTATCTGAACTTTTGATTTCTCCCCATCTCAGTTCGCCAGCGCCGCGCGGATCTTGTCGGCATTCTCGGCCAGTACCTCGGGCTTCTCCATCTGACCGGAATGCGGCTTCAAGGGCACGCCCTCGAAGCGCGGGAGGACATGGACATGAAGGTGGTAGACGGTCTGCCCGGAAGCCGGCTCGTTGAACTGCATGATGGTGACGCCGTCGGCGTTGAAGGCTTTTTTCACCGCGACCGCAACTTTCTGCACGACGCCGAACAATGGTCCGAATGTTGCCGGATCGGCGTCGAGCATGTTGCGCGACGGCGCCTTGGGCACCACCAGCGTGTGGCCAGTGCCTTGCGGCATCACATCCATGAAGGCGACGACCGCGTCGTCCTCGTAGACGCGATGCGAGGGGATCTCGCCGCGCAGGATTTTGGCGAAGATGTTGCCGGGATCATAGGCTTCGGCCATGGGGGACACTCCCAATTGCACTCGCCGTCCGGTGTAGCGAAGCTGCCGGTAGGCGGCAAGGCGCTCAGGCGAGATCGACGATGCCTGCTTCGACAAGAGCCCGGTGGAAGCGTTTCTTGCGCACGGACTCGCTCGCGAAATAGGGCGCGGCACAGTCCGCCAGAAGGGTGGCCCTGGTCGCGAATACCGGATCGAGCGGCAGACCTGCTGCGGACATGGTCAATGTCGACAGGAATGCCGCGTCGAGCATGGCCGGAGCCGTCAGATCGCCGGGCAACGCGCCGTTGACCATCTCGATCGCGTAGAAGGTCTTGTACAAAGCCCTGTCGGAAGGCGGCAGGCCGGTGAGGCCGTCGTGAATGACGGCTGGTGATCGCCGTAACGCACGATGATGGCGGGCCGGCCCTTCAGCGCGGTTTTGAGTTTCTCGCGAAACGCGGCATAGGCCTCGACGCTCTCAGCCAGCCGAACGGCATATTCGCCGTAATTCTCGTCGCCCGTCAGCGCGACGGCTTCACGGCGGACATCGGCTTGAAGCGCGGGAGGAAAAATGCGGCGACGATGATCGCCGTGGTTCATCAGCGTCATGATCGAAAGAAAACAGGGCTTCTCGCTCTCCAGGCGGTCCGCGATCCGGCCCAGCGCATGGTTGTAAAGCTGTTCGTCATGACGCTCCCGACGCCAGCGCTCCAGATCGAAGGGCGGCGGCAGGGTCGGGGCGTAGGTGACCTCCTCGAAGCCGACCGATTTATAGAAACGATCGCAGTTGACGAAGTTGGGACGGTCACAGCTGACATGCGACACGTGATACCCCATGCCTGAAAGCACCGACGGCAAGGAGTGGCGCACCCGCCCGGCCAGCAGATGAAAGACGAAGCGGCTGTCGTTCCCAAAGGAGAGCGAGGACAGGCCGGTCAGCACCGAAAATTCGGTCTGCAGCGTGCTGCCGCCGAAAACATCGACATGCAAAGCCCCCGACAGGCCGTTCGCGGGCGAGAAGAACTGTTCGAAGGACCGGTCGATCGGCACCCCATGATGCCTCGGATCGAATGTCGACTCCTGCAGGATCATGAAGATGTGCGGCCGGGCCTCGCCGTTCCCCCGCTTTGCCGGCACAGGCGGCAGAAGCGGCAGCGGATCGGGCGTGATGTCGACGAAACCCGGCCGTCGCGAAGGTCCCGCGCCGAGCCATGAAGCCACGAAAGCCGAAAGATGCGCGCGATTCCTGGTGAGCAGGTCGAAGCGGAAACGAGGCGCTCCGCCACTCAGCCGGTAGACCACGATGTAGATCAGGACCGCCGCGGCGAACAAAACAAGGCGCAGCGAGAGCGGCGTCGCCTCTTCCACCACGGTCATGTCGACAAGCACGGCGGCCGCAACGATCGCGGCGGCGGCAAAGAGGGCAGGGATCGCCATGCGGGCATGGTCGACAAGGACGCTGCGCCAGCTGCTCGCGGCCAGATGATAGAGATCTCCGGCCAGAAGATTGAAGCCGAGATAGCGATATTTGAGCTTTGACGCGATGCCGATGATGGCCGTCAGCATGAGCGTCATCCAGAGCGCGACGACCGTGCCCGGGAAAAGCAGATGCAGGAAAGCAAACAGAAGGAAGAAGGTGGAAAAGCCGATCGGCCATGTTCCCGGCTTGCCTTCGAGCCGGGCGGTCAAGAGCGGCGCGGCCACGAGCCCCGCCACACCGAGCCATTGCTCGACGCCCCAAGATGCCAAAGACAGCATGCCAACCCCGCGGTGCTTGCGCACCAATACCCCTGGGCGGTGACTTAACGGATTCCAGCGATCCGGTAAACAGCAGGCGCTAAGCCGGCTTCGTTGCTTGGCCGATATTGTAGAAAGCTCTTGATAGCGCGCTCCGCTATTGCACAAGCGCCGATGTTTGTCGTCTGATGCGTCGACATCGGGACGGAGCAATCATGAAGTGGGTCGTCGCAGGCTGGCTGCTGTTCATTGTCTCGGCGCTGTTTTTCATCGCCGCCGCATGGCGCGCGGGCGATCTGCTGGCGCTTGCCGGCGCCGTGCTGTTCCTGGTCGCCTGCTTCTCGTTCCTGGTTCCGATCGCCGCCGGAAAGCCGCACTGACCGGCAGACCGGCTATTCCTCCAGGTCCTTGCGGAAGGGCGTATGCTCTTCGAGATATGCGCCCATGCGCTCGACCTCGCGCCGTTCGCGCCTGAGATAGTCGGCGACGGCATTGCGCAAACCGGGATGCGAGATGTAGTGCGCCGAATGCATGGTCACCGGCCGGTAGCCGCGCGCCAGCTTGTGCTCGCCCTGCGCGCCTGCCTCCACCACCTTGAGCTTGCGCTCGATGGCGAAATCGATCGCTTGGTGGTAGCAGACCTCGAAGTGCAGGAAGGGGTGGTCTTCGATGCAGCCCCAGTTGCGGCCGTAGAGCGCGTCGGAGCCGATGAAGTTGATGGCGCCGGCGATATAGCGGCCGTTGCGCTTGGCCATCACCAGAAGAATGTCGTCGGCCATGCGCTCGCCGATCAGTGAGAAGAACTGCCGGTTGAGGTAGGGCCGCCCCCATTTGCGGCCTCCGGTATCCATGTAGAAAGCGAAGAAATCGTCCCAGGCGCTTTCGGTGATGTCCCTGCCGGTCAGCCAGTCGATCGAGATGCCGTCGACCAGCGCCTCGCGGCGCTCCTTCTTCATCGCCTTGCGCTTGCGCGAGGCGAGCGTGGCGAGGAAGTCGTCATAGGTCGAAAAGCCGTCATTGAAGAAATGGAACTGCTGGTCGGTGCGGTGAAGAAAACCGGCCGCTTCCAGCGTCGCGATATCGGGCTCGGTGGCGAAGGTGACATGCGCGGAAGAGACGCCGAGCTTGTCTGTCACGAGCTTCAGGCCCTCCGCCAATCCGGCCTTCACGGCGCCCGCGTTCTCGCCTTTGCCGACCAGCAGGCGAGGACCGGTGACCGGCGTGAACGGCACCGAGCATTGCAGCTTGGGATAATAGCGGCCACCGGCGCGCTCGAAGGCGTCGGACCAGCCATGGTCGAAGACATATTCGCCTTGGCTGTGCGACTTGAGATAGCAAGGGACGGCGCCGAGAAGCCTGCCTTGCGCGGTTTCCAGCCGCAGGTGATGGCCCTGCCAGCCGGTGCGCCGGACAGCGCAGCCAGAGTCCTCCAAGGCGCTTAGAAAAGCGAACGAAACCAGCGGGTTGTAGCCGTTTTCTTTATCGCCGCGCGTGGTCCCGGCAAAGCCGTCCCATTCCTCGCAGGTGAAAGCGCCGATGCCCGCAGCTATGCGGATCGCATAATCCGCGGTCGCTGCCCGTCCATCGTCGTCGTCGCCTTGATCCATGCGGCTTATTTAAGCGTCCTCAAGGCTGCTACAAGTCACGTTTCAGGCACCGCCTCAGAGCATGATGCCGAAAAGTGTGAAACGGTTTTTCGGACGACATCATGCTCTCTCTCTTAGATTGTTTAGAGCCGGATGATTTCAGGTCGTTTGACCTGAAATCATCCGGCTCTAGGCAACGTTGACCAGATCGGGTTCGAAGCCCTCGAAGGTCATCTGGTCGGCATATTTGAAGGTGAGGTCGACCGCCGGCTGGTCATGCACGGTCCAGGTTATGACGGGCATTTTCAGCTTTTCGCGCACGAAGCTGACGAAGGGGTTCGGCAGGTCGCCTGCGGCGTAGGAGGTGAAGGCGAGGTCGTGCGCGAGCATGGCGAAATGCGCCTCGATCAGCTGGTTGTCCCTGCCATAGGCTGTCAACCCGCCGGGAATGCCCGGCGCGTCCTTGGCGAAGTCGCGGATCAGCCAGTGGTCGAACGACATGATCGCCACCTTGCCCTTGTAGCGCTTGAGCAGCCGGCCGACGCTTGCCACCAGCCCGGCGTCGTGGCCGGGAACGCCCTTCAACTCGACCACCAGCGGCACGCGGCCGTCGATCAGCTCGAGCGCTTCCTCGAGCGTCGGCACGTGGTCCATGGTGCCGCCGATCCTGAGCGTCGCCAGTTCGGCCGCGGTGCGCTGCCAGACGAACCCGTCCTCGCCGGTAAGGCGTTTCAGGTCGCCGTCATGGATGATGACCGGGACGCCATCGGATGAGATATGCACGTCGCATTCGATGGCGTAGCCTCGCTCGGCCGCCGCGGCGAAGGCCGACAGCGTGTTCTCCCAGCGGGTTTTGTTCATGTCGTGGAAGCCGCGATGCGCGACAGGGCGGGCAATCAGCCAGGAGAGATCGGTCATGTTGGGCATCACTCGACTTCGAAGATCGCTTCGATCTCGACCGCGGCGTTGAGCGGCAGCGAGGCGGTGCCGACGGCGGAGCGGGCGTGCTTGCCGCGCTCGCCGAGTGCCGCGACCAGGAAGTCGGAGGCGCCGTTTGCAACCAGATGCTGCTCGACGAAATCAGGCGCCGAAGCCACGAAGACCGTGATCTTGACCAGGCGGCGGATCTTTTCGAGATCGCCGAGCGCCGCCTTGGCCTGGGCCAGGATGTTGATGGCGCAGAATTTCGCCCCTTCCTTGCCGGCGGCGGTGTCGATGTCGCGGCCGAGCAGACCGCTTGCCTGCAGCTTGCCGTCCTTCAGCGGCAGCTGGCCGGCGGTGAACAGCGTGTTGCCGGTGCGGCAATAGGGCACGTAATTCGCGGCGGGCGCGGCGGCGGCCGGGATGGTGACGCCAAGATCGCTTAGCCGCTTTTCGATTGTTTCGCTCATTGGTTTTCCCTATTGCTGGAAGACGCCGCGTTGGCCGGGCCGAAATTGCTATTTTTGCCTCGCTTCCGCCACGACTTTTTTTAAGCTGGACCATCTTTCCCTGCGGCCTGTCCCGCGGCCGCGACGATCGGAGCAACGCATGCGCGCAACGCGCCTTTTTCTTGCCGCCGCCTGTCTTTCGGCCGCGTTCCCAATGGCGCCGGCCTTTGCGGTTCCCGCGCTGCAGGCGCATCGCGCCGTCTACGATCTGACGCTCAACAAGGCCTCCGACCGTTCGGGGATAACCGGCATCACCGGCCGCATGGTCTACGAGTTCAACGGCTCCGCCTGTGAGGGCTACACGGTCAAGTTCCGCTTCGTCACCCAGATCGTCACGAACGACAACACCAGGCTGACCGACCAGCAGACCACGACTTTCGAGGATGCCGAGGGCAAGACCTTTTCCTTCGTGACGAAATCCTTTGTCGACCAGAACCTCGACAAGGAGGTCAGAGGCACGGCCACCAGGGAGGCGAAGGGCCTCAAGGTCGATATCGACAAGCCGGAGAAGAGCAGCCTCGAGCTCGCGGCCACGCAGTTTCCGACCCAGCATCTGGTCGAGCTGATCGGCAAGGCAGAGAAGGGCGAGAATTTCTACCAGACCAACCTGTTCGACGGCTCCGAAGACGCCAACAAGGTGATGACCACCACCGTCATCGTCGGCAAGAAGACCGAATCCGACAAGACGGATCCGGAAGCGCCGGCGCTGGCCAAGCTCGCCTCCGACAAATACTGGCCCGTCGACATCGCCTATTTCGACGACACCGACAAAGGCGGCGAGGAGGTGCCGGAATACCGGATCAGCTTCAAGCTGCACGAGAACGGCATCACCCGAGACCTCGTCATGGACTATGGCGACTTCTCGATGACCGGCAAGCTGGTGAACCTGTCGCTGTTCGACCAGACCAAGCCTTGTCCGGCTTCCAAATAGCGATTTCCCGACGGCAGCCGACCCGGCTTGCAGGCCTGGCCCTCAAACGCCATGTGTGAGGCTTACCAAATGCGGCGGGCCTGATGGCGGTCTATGTCGATGCGGCGATCTGGAAATGGGCCGGCCACCGCTGGTGCCACCTCCTTGCCGACGACACGGACGAGCTGCATCGTTTCGCCGCCGAGCTCGGCCTCAAGCTTTCCTCCTATCAGGGACCGCCCAAGACCTCGGCGCCGCATTACGACATCACCGGCTTCGAGCGCGACCGCGCGGTCCGGCTCGGCGCGATCGAATGCAGCCGCGAGGAGATCGTCGCGATCTTTCGCCGCGTCAGGGTGCCGAACGGCAAGGTGAAACGCTGAGGATTGGGCGGATCGCCGCAGGTCTGGGCGTTTTCCGGCACCCGGCTTGCGTTTGACGGACTTCCCCTCTATATGCGCGCTCATTCCACACACGGACTTTGGTGTCTGCCCGGGAGAAATCCGGCTGAAACCTCCGGTGGCATCAGGACATCCCGTCCGAAATGCCTGTGTCCGTGGAGGCCAACCGGAAAGGAACTAAAGAATGGCTCTGCCAGATTTCAGCATGCGCCAGCTTTTGGAAGCTGGTGTTCACTTCGGCCACCAGACCCACCGCTGGAACCCGAAGATGGCGCCCTACATCTATGGCGCCCGCAACAACATCCACATCATCGACCTGTCGCAGACTGTGCCGCTGCTGCACCAGGCGCTGAAGCAGGTGTCCGACACCGTCGCCAAGGGCGGCCGCGTGCTGTTCGTCGGCACCAAGCGCCAGGCCTCCGACATCGTCGCGGACGCCGCGCAGCGTTCGGCCCAGTATTATGTCAACTCGCGCTGGCTGGGCGGCATGCTCACCAACTGGAAGACGATCTCGAACTCGATCCAGCGCCTGCGCAAGCTCGACGAGACGCTGGCCGGCGAGGCCCAGGGCCTCACCAAGAAGGAGCGCCTGAACCTCGACCGCGAGCGCGAGAAGCTCAACAAGGCTCTCGGCGGCATCAAGGACATGGGCTCGACGCCGGACCTGATGTTCGTCATCGACACCAACAAGGAAGCGATCGCCATCCTCGAGGCCAAGCGCCTCGGCATTCCGGTCGTGGCCATCATCGATTCGAACTGCGACCCGGACAAGATCGACTTCCCGATCCCCGGCAATGACGACGCGGCCCGCGCCATCCAGCTCTATTGCGACCTGATCGCCAAGGCGGCCATTGACGGCATCGCCCGCCAGCAGGGCGCGCTCGGCGTCGACATCGGCGCTTCAGCCGAGGCTCCGGTCGAGCCGGCGCTCGACACCCCGGCCGCCGAAGCTCCGGAAGCTTGATAAGGAAGGCCGGAATCCCGGCCTTCATCTTTCCAATAAGTTGGCGCGCTAAAGCGCTTTTGCCGAGCGCATCATCCGAGTTCCGGTTGGTGCGTCGGCGCATTTGAAACAAAGAGGCGACAATGACGATTTCGGCTGCACAGGTCAAAGAACTCCGCGACTTGACCGGCGCGGGCATGATGGACTGCAAGGCGGCGTTGAACGAGACCAACGGCGACATGGAAGCGGCCGTCGACTGGCTGCGCAAGAAGGGTATCTCCAAGGCCGACAAGAAGGCCGGGCGCACCGCCGCCGAGGGCCTGATCGGCGTCGATGCCGGCCTGCGTGAAGCCGCCATTGTCGAGGTCAACTCCGAGACCGACTTCGTCGCCCGCAACGAGCAGTTCCAGGAACTGGTGCGCAACATCGCGAAGGTCGCGCTCGCCTACGGCACGACCGAGGCGGTTGCCACAGCCAAGTATCCGGGCTCCGACAAGACGGTCACCGAGACCATCAAGGACGCCGTCGGCACCATCGGCGAGAACATCAATTTCCGCCGTTCGGCCAAGCTCACCGTCCCGCATGGCGTGGTGGCGACCTATGTGCACAACGCGGTTGCCGACGGCCTCGGCAAGCTTGGCGTGCTGGTGGCGATCGAGACCACCGGCAACGAGCATGCGGCCAACGCCTTTGCCCGCCAGGTGGCGATGCATGTCGCCGCCAGCAACCCAGTCGCGCTGACCGCCGAGGAAGTCGACCCGGCGCTGGTCGAGCGCGAGAAGGCGATCTTCTCCGATCAGGCGCGCCAGTCGGGCAAGCCGGAAGCGATCATCGAGAAGATGGTCGAGGGCCGGTTGCGCAAGTTCTATGAAGAGGTGGTGCTTTTGAAGCAGGCCTTCGTGCTCAATCCCGACATCACCGTCGAGAAGGCGCTGAAGGATGCCGAGAAGGAAATCGGCGCTCCGGCGAAGATCGTCGCCTATCTGCGTTACGCGCTGGGCGAGGGCATCGAGAAGGAAACGACCGATTTCGCCGCGGAAGTTGCGGCTGCTGTCAAGAAATAGCTCCGAGCCAGGGGAGCGCTCGGCGTTCCCTCAAGGTGAAGAGCTCACGAGCTCAGGCAACTCGGCCGGGTGTCCGCATGGATGCCCGGCCGATTTCTTGTGCGGTGTCGATAAAGGCCCTGAGCTTCGGCGCCATCGACGCGCGGCGCGGGAAATAGAGGAAGAGGCCGGGTTCCCCGATCGCCGTCTGCGGCAGGATCTGGACGAGGCGGCCGGCGGCAAGGTCGGCGCGGACCAGCGGCTCGAAGACGTAGGCGAGCCCGACGCCGGCCAGCGCCAGGTCGATGGCGCCAAGCGAATCCGTGACGATGGCCGTTCCGCGCGTTTCGACGACGACATCCTTGCCGTTGTCGTTCAGGTCCCAGCGGTAGAGCGCGCCGGACCGAACCAGCCGGTAGCCGATGCAGTTGTGATTGGCGAGATCGGCCACGTCGCGCGGACGGCCGTGCTTGCCGACATAGGCGGGAGAGGCGACGATCACGGCTTTGAACGGCGGCGTCATCCTGACGGTGACCATGTCCTGCGCGATCATTTCACCGAGCCGGATGCCGGCGTCAAAACCTTCGCCGACGATATCGATAAGTCCCTGGTCGGCAACGATCTCGACCGTCACATCGGGATAGCGTTCGGCCATCGCCGCGACCACCGGCGTCACCGCCAGGGGGATCGCTATGTTGGAGGCGTTGATCCTGAGCAGGCCGGCCGGCCTTCCCTTCACGCCACGGATTCGATCCATCCGCTCGGCGATGTCCTGGAGGGCTGGGGCCGCCGTTTCCACCAGGGCCTTGCCGGCTTCGGTCAGCGAGACGCTGCGCGTCGTGCGGGCAAAGAGCGGCTGGCCGATGCGCTCTTCCACCAGCCGTACAGCATGGCTGACGGCGGACGGGCTCATGCCGAGCTCTGCCGCGGCAAGCGCGAAGCCGCCGCGCCGCGCGACGGCGACAATGACCGGCAAATGTGTAAGCAGATCGCGATCCATTCATGAACGATATCGCACAGTCTTTGCGAACAATGCAACCTTATCGATGCCTGCAGCCTGGTCCACATTCTCCTCGAAACATCGGCGGCGGGCTGATGCTCAAGGAGAGACGAAATGAACGCGTTGAGACATGTAACTTTTGCCGCAGGCATGGCGCTGGCGCCGGTCGACGCGGGCGCAGAAGCAACCGGCTGGCAGGCGCTTGCCGACGAGCGCGCGGTGATCCGCATCGTCGACGCCATCGACCGGGCGGTGGATGCGCAGGATTGGACGCTTGCGCGCAGCTATTTCGCCGATCGCGTCACCGCCGATTTCAGCAGCCTGTCGGGGCAACCCGCGGCCAACATCGCCTCCGACGAGCTGATCGGCGCCTGGGCGGGCAATCTCAAGGGCAGCAAGACCAGCCTGCATCTGCGCACCAACCATCAGGTCGTGCTCGAGGCTGATGCCGCGACCGTCCGTTCCAACGGCTATGCGTGGAACCGGATGGAAGGCAATGGCGACCCGCTTTGGGAAGTCTGGGGCACCTACGAGCATCATCTGACGCGCTCGGCTGCCGGCTGGAAGGTCGACGGCTTCACCTTCCGCATGACGCATGAGCGCGGCAATCCCTGGGTCAAGGCGACCCCCGGCCAGTGACCGGCAGCAAATCAGTTCAGAATCGGAAGACCACCATGACCATGACCTATTACACGCTCGGCAACAGCGGGTTGCGCGTCAGCCGGCTGGCGCTCGGCACCATGACCTTCGGCACGGAATGGGGCTGGGGCGCGGACCGTGAGACCGCGCGCGCTATGTTCGATGCCTATGTGGAAGCCGGCGGAAACTTCTTCGACACCGCCGACCTCTATACCGGCGGCACAGCCGAGACCTGGCTCGGCGAGTTCGTCACCGAGCGCGGCCTGCGCGACAAGGCGGTGATCGCCACCAAATTCACCATGAATACCGAAGCCGGCAATCCGAATGCCGGCGGCAACGGCCGCAAGAACATCATGCGGGCCGTGGAGGCCTCACTGAAACGGCTCGGCACCGACTATATCGACCTTTACCTTCTGCATGTCTGGGACAGGATCACCCCGGCAGAGGAGGTGCTGCGCACGCTGGACGACCTCGTCCGTGCGGGCAAGGTGCGCCATATCGGCCTTTCCGACGTGCCTGCCTGGTATGCCGGCCGCGCCCAGGCGGTCGCCGAGCTGCGCGGCTATGAGCCGGTCTCGGCGCTGCAGCTCGAATATTCGCTCGCCGAGCGCGCCATCGAACATGAATATGTGCCTTTCGCCACCCGCCATGGCGCGGGCATCATGGTGTGGAGCCCTTTGGCCAGCGGCCTGCTCAGCGGCAAATACAGGCCGGCGCAAGCCGGAAATGCCGGGCGGCTCGACGGCTTCCGCAACACCACACATCCCGGTTTCCAGAAGTTCAGCGACCGCAACTGGGTGATCGTGGCGGAGCTCGAGAAGGTGGCGGTCGAGCTTGGCCGCAGCATGGCGCAGGTCGCGCTCAACTGGGTGGCGACGCAGCCCGGCATCGCCACCGTCATCCTCGGAGCGACGAAGCTCAACCAGCTCGAGGATAATCTTGGCGCGCTCGATTTTTCGATTCCCGCCGAGCTTCGTGCGCGGCTAGAGAAGGTCAGCGCCACGCCGGCGCCGTTCCCGCATCCCTATTTCGGCTCCGAGATCCAGGTCCGGGTGACGGGTGGCGCGGTCACCGGCGACAAGCCGGCCGGCTATTCGCCTCCCGTCGTGATCGAGGGCGAGGCGGTCAGCATCTCAAGCAACTGATCGGAAAGACCGAAAAAGCCTGGAATTTTGCACGAGGGCGCGGCGTGACATCGCCGCGCCCTTCGTGTATCGGGTCAACCCGTCATGACAGCACCGCCGGATGAAGCGGGGGCGGTTCGCCTCCAAATTTGCCGCGCCGAGATTTCGAGGAATGAGATGACGGTGAAGCCCCTCTATCGACGTGTCGTGCTGAAGGCTTCCGGCGAAGCGTTGATGGGCGAGCAGCATTTCGGCATCGACGTCTCGGTCGTCGACCGCATCGCCGCCGATATCGCCGAGGCGCGCGCGCTGGGCGTGGAAGTCGGCGTCGTCATCGGCGGCGGCAATATCTTCCGCGGCGTGGCCGTCGCTTCGAAGGGTGGCGACCGCGTCACCGGCGACCACATGGGCATGCTCGCCACCGTCATCAATTCGCTGGCGCTGCGCACCTCGCTCAACAAGATCGGCGTCGACGCCGTCGTGCTTTCGGCGATCGCCATGCCGGAGCTCTGCGAGAGTTTTTCGCAGCGCCAGGCGACGGCCTATATGAACCAGGGCAAGGTGGTCATCTTTGCCGGCGGCACCGGCAATCCGTTCTTCACCACCGATTCGGCCGCGGCCCTTCGCGCCGCCGAGATCGGCGCCGATGCGCTGTTCAAGGGGACGCAGGTCGACGGGGTCTATTCGGCCGATCCCAAGAAAGACCCGAGCGCTGTCCGTTTCGACCGCATCAGCCACGCCGAAGTCATCAAACGCGGGCTTGCCATCATGGATACGGCAGCGATTGCACTTGCGCGCGAAAACAACATTCCGATAATCGTCTACTCGATCCACGAAAAAGGTGGTTTCGGCGATATTCTGAGGGGCGGCGGCCATTGCACGGTCGTCACGGACAAGTAACAGGCGCCGGGATCCGTCAAACGATCACGGAACCGCCGACCGAATAACGATAGAAGCAGTGAACCCGGCGAACGGGTCGAGGAGATGATCATGAGTGGCGAGTACGAAGACCTGAAGCGACGCATGGACGGGGCGATCGCCGCATTCAAGCATGACCTGGCTTCGCTGCGCACCGGCCGGGCCTCCAGCAACCTGCTCGACGCTGTCCAGGTGCAGGCCTACGGCACCGCGATGCCGATCAACCAGGTCGCCAACGTTTCGGTGCCGGAGCCGCGCATGATTTCGGTGTCGGTCTGGGACAAGTCGATGGTCAGCGCGGTCGACCGCGCGATCCGGGAAGCCAATCTCGGCTTCAACCCGATCGTCGACGGCACCACGCTGAGGATTCCGCTTCCCGAGCTCAACGAGCAGCGCCGCAAGGAACTGGTCAAGATCTCGCACGGCTATGCCGAGAACGCGCGCGTCGCGGTCCGCCATGTCCGCCGCGACGGCATGGACTTCCTCAAGAAGGCCGAGAAGGATGGCACCATCAGCGAGGACGACCAGCGCAAGCGGTCCGACCAGGTCCAGAAGCTGACCGACGAGATGATCAGCACGATCGATCACCTGCTTTCCGATAAGGAAGCTGAAATCATGCAGGTTTAGGGTCGGGTTTTCCGGCTCGAAAGCGAGATTATGGCAACGCCCGCGCATGTCGCGATCATCATGGATGGAAACGGACGCTGGGCCAAGGCGCGCGGCCTGCCGCGTCTTGCCGGGCATCGCGCCGGTGTCGAGGCTCTGCGCAAGACCGTTCGCGCGGCGCCTGAACTCGGCATCTCCTATCTGACCGTCTACGCTTTCTCCTCGGAAAACTGGTCGCGGCCGAAATCCGAGGTCAGCGACCTCATGGGTCTCTTGAAGCTGTTCATCCGCCGCGATCTCGCCGAGCTGCACCAGAACGGAGTGCGGGTGAGGGTGATCGGCGACAAGGAGGGGCTGCAACCCGATATCAGGGGCCTGCTGCAGGAGGCCGAATCGCTGACCGCCGGCAACGAGGCGCTGACGCTTGTGATCGCCTTCAACTATGGCGGCCGCGACGAGATCGTGCGCACCGCCCGCAAGCTGGCGGAAGCCGTCGCGCGGGGCGACATGGCGAGCGAGGCGATCACCGCCGAAAGCTTCGCTGCATCGCTCGACACGAGGGGCATCCCCGATCCCGAACTGGTGATCCGGACCAGCGGCGAACTCAGGCTGTCGAACTTCCTTCTCTGGCAGGCCGCCTACAGCGAGCTTGTCTTCCTGCCTTGCTATTGGCCGGACTTCAGCCGCGAGCATCTGGCAGACGCCTTGCGCGACTTTGCCGGCCGTGAACGACGCTTCGGCGGACTCGCCGCCCGCGATGTCGCGCTTTAGGCGCCGCCACGCATGAGCAACCTTCAACAGCGCGTCATCTCGGCAATCGTTATGGCGGCTCTGACGCTTGGGCTCACCTGGCTCGGCGGATTGCCGTTCCGGCTGTTCTGCGCGGCAATTGCGGCGCTGATCTTCTATGAATGGACGCGCATGGCGCGCACCGGCAGCGGCGCGGCGCTCGGCCTCCTGCCTGAAGCGCTGATTCTGATCTTCGTCGCCGCGCTGATCGCGGGGCTGCCGGCCTTGTGGCTGCTCTTGCTGGTCGCGATCCTTGTGGCGGTCGCGGCCATCGCCGCCCGGGTCAGAGGGGCGGCGCCTTGGGAACCCCCCGGGGTCGCCTATGCGGCACTATCCGGCTTCTCGCTCGCCTATCTCCGTGACGACAATCACTCCGGGCTGATTGCGATCCTCTTCCTGTTCGCCGTGGTCTGGGCGACCGACATAGCGGCCTATTTCGTCGGCCGAGCCGTCGGCGGCCCGAAGCTCGCGCCGTCGATCTCGCCCGGCAAGACGCAGAGCGGCGCGCTGGGCGGCGCGGTCGGCGGCGTTATCGCCGGCGTTTTACTCGCAATCGTCGCCGGCGCCGGCAATCTGGTCCAGCTTGGCCTCGTCGCGCTGGCGCTCTCGGTCGTTTCGCAGATCGGCGACCTGTTCGAATCATGGGTCAAGCGCCGGCACGGCGCCAAGGATTCGAGCAATCTCATTCCCGGCCATGGCGGCGTCATGGACAGGGTGGACGGACTTGTCGCGGCCGCATTGGCGCTGTACGTCATGGGCTGGGTCGCGGCGGGCGTCGAACATCCGGCACTGGGGCTGTTTCCGAACTGAACGACGCAGCAGTCAGGCGAAAAGTGGCACGCGCCCGCGGATTCGCCCGGATTGATGCCACAGTCGCGGTGGAATGTCGCGTGCGGGCGAATTTGAGGGCATGACTTGAACGACATCTTTCACACGGTGTTCAGCACACAAGGCTTCGTCCTTGGCACGCTCGTGCCGTTTCTGTTCGTGCTGACCGTGGTCGTGTTCGTCCACGAGATGGGCCACTATCTGATCGGCCGCTGGTGCGGGATCGGCGTCAAGGCTTTTTCCATCGGCTTCGGCCCAGAGCTCTTTGGGTTTTACGACCGCCGCGGCACGCGCTGGAAGCTTTGCGCCATTCCGCTTGGCGGCTACGTCAAGTTCGTCGGCGACATGAATGCGACATCGAGCCAGCCGAGCACGGAAGAGCTCGAATCGCTGACGGAAGCCGAGCGCGAGGTCGCCTTTCACGCGCAACCGATCTGGAAGCGCGCTGCCACCGTCGTGGCGGGGCCGTTGTTCAATTTCCTGCTGACGATTGCGGTGTTCGCGGTGCTGTTTTCTCTCTACGGCCGCCCGGTCCTGGAGCCGACGGTGGCCGAAGTCACCGCCGGCAGCCCGGCGCAGAAAGCCGGAATCCAGCCAGGCGACCGATTCGTCAAAGTCGACGGCTCCAAGGTGGAGACCTTCGCCGATGTGCAGCGGCTGGTTTCGGGCAGGGCAGGCGACGCCATCACCTTCACCATGCTGCGCGACGGCAAGGAAATCGACGTTACGGCGACGCCGGAGCCCATGGAGCAGCAGGATGCGCTGGGCAATAAGGTCAAGCTCGCGGTGATCGGTGTGGTCAACAATGCCGAGCTCGGCCAGCCTCGCCTGATCTCCTACACGCCGGCGGGCGCCGTGGTGGCGGCGGTCGAGGAAACCGGGCACGTGATCGAACGCACCGGCCAGTTCCTGCAGCGCTTTGCGCTCGGGCGCGAGGACAAATGCCAGCTGGGCGGTCCGATCAAGATCGCGAAGATGTCGGGCCAGGCAGCCAAGCTCGGCTTCGAATGGCTGGTGCAGCTTGTTGCATTTCTGTCAGTCGGAATAGGATTTCTCAATCTCCTGCCGATTCCCCCTCTCGACGGCGGCCACCTGTTGTTCTACGGCGTGGAGGCCGTCATAAGGCGGCCCGTTTCGGAGCGCATGATGGAGATGGCCTACCGGACCGGGCTGTTCCTGGTGCTTGGATTTATGGGCTTCGTGTTTTGGAACGATCTGTTTGGGTGCTGAAATCATGAAGAAATTTGGCTTCAGCGCCGGTCATATTGAGATGCCGTTTACCATGCGTGGGGATATGCGTGACGCGAAAGCCACGCGGTACGGTTAAGTAAATACAAATTAACCGGGAGCCTTGCGTGTAGGGAAAATCCGGTTAATACGGTAAGGGAAAATACCGCACGTCCGGTTTTCTCGCCGTGGGGACTACGAGAAAAAGGTACAAAAGCCCGATGAAGGCAGCATCCAAGTTTCTGAGCGCCGCTTCCGCGGCGGCTTTGTCCGCCGCTCTGGTCGTGCCAGGCGCGCTCGCAGTGCAGTTGGCCGCCACATCCGTGGCCGAGGCTGCGGTCATTTCGCGGGTCGAGGTCAGCGGCAACCAGCGCGTCGACGCTGAAACGATCCGCAATTACATCTCGATCAAGCCGGGCAAGCCTTTCTCCAGCTCCGATATCGACGACGCCGTCAAGGCGCTGTTCGGCACCGGGCTGTTCTCGGACGTCCAGATCAACCAGGTCGGATCGAGCCTGGTCGTCAAGGTTTCCGAATACAAGGTCGTCAACCAGGTCCTATTCCAGGGCAACAAGAAGCTCAAGGACAACGCGCTCCAGGCCGCTATCCAGCTGAAGCCGCGCGCGACCTTCTCGCAGCAGGCGCTGGACGCCGATGTCGAGGCGGTCAAGGCGGCCTACAAGCGCATCGGCCGCGACGACGCCGCGGTGACGACGCAGATCATGGATCTCGGCGACAACCGCGTGAACGTGGTCTTCAACATCACTGAAGGCGGCCGCACCCAGATCGCGGCGATCAATTTCGTCGGCAACCACGCTTATTCCAGCCGCCGCCTGTCGGACGTCATCAACACCAAGCGCTCGTCCTGGCTGTCCTTCGTGCTGCGCGACGACGTCTATGACGAGGACAAGCTGCGCGCCGACCAGGAGCTGCTGCGCCGCTTCTACTACAATCACGGCTATGCCGACTTCCAGGTCGTCTCGGCCGTCGGCGAGCTTGACGATACGACCAACAAATACACGGTCACCATCACCGTGCAGGAAGGCGATCGCTACACGTTCGGCGACGTCAGCGTGGAAAGCACCATCCCCGAAGTCGATTCGAAGTCGCTGGAATCGGTCGTCGAAACCCATAAGGGCGACGTCTACAACGCCAAGGACGTCGAGGATTCGATCGTCGCTTTGACCGAGAAGGTCGCGGGCTCGGGCTATGCCTTCGCCCAGGTGACGCCGCGCGGCGACCGCAATTTCGAGAACCACACCATCTCGGTCGTCTACACCATCGACCAAGGCACCAAGGCCTATATCGAGCGCATCGAAATCCGCGGCAACGACCGCACGCGCGACTATGTCATCCGTCGCGAATTCGATGTCAGCGAGGGCGATGCCTTCAACCAGGTTCTCATCCAGCGCGCGAAGAAGCGGCTGGAAAACCTTGATTACTTCCAGTCCGTCGAAATTTCGACCGTTCCGGGCTCGGCCCCTGATCAGGTCGTGCTGGTGGTCACCGTGGTCGAAAAGTCGACCGGCGAATTCTCGGTCGGTGCCGGCTATTCGACCGGCGGCGACACGCCCGGACCTTCGATCGAGGGCTCGATCACGGAGCGCAACTTCCTCGGCCGTGGCCAGTACATCAAGCTGTCAGCCGGCGGCGGCAAGCATTCGCGCGACTTCGCTCTTTCCTTCACCGAGCCTTACTTCCTCGGCCGGCGCATCGCGGCGGGCTTCGACATCTACAAGTCGACTCGCGAATACGATCACTACGATACGGACACCACCGGTGCGACCGTTCGCTTCGGCCTGCCGATCACGGACAATATTTCGACGCAGCTGGCGTACAATATCTCGCAAGAGAAGTACTCGCTCTCGGACAACTGCACCACCGATGGCGCCTATGACCCGCTCAAGTGCACCATCTCCCAGGCGATTCGGGATGGTGTCGAAGAGAGCCCCTGGCTCAAGTCGTCGGTCAGCCTTGGTTTGGTCTATAACACGATCGACGACATGAAGAACCCGCATGAGGGCCTTTATGTCACCGGTACGACCGAGTTCGCCGGCTTGGGCGGCGACGCCAAGTGGGTCAAGGTTACGGGGCGCGCAAGCGTCTACCAGACTTTGTCCGAGCAGCTTGATATCGTTGGCCTGGTTTCCGGCGGCGCAGGCTACCTTGCAGGTTACGGCAATGGCGATCTGCGTATCTTCGACCTCTTCCAGAGCAATGATCGCATGATCCGCGGCTTCGAGTATGGCGGCATCGGCCCTGTGGCCGCTGACGCCGACGATCACCTTGGCGGCACGACTTATTTCAATGCCTCCGCGGAGGCCCAGTTCCCGCTGCCGGTCATTCCGGAAAGCTTTGGCTTGCGCGGTGCTGTGTTTGCCGATGCTGCAACGCTCTATGGCAACAAGCTTGAAGATGTCGATCAGGGTTCAGTCGGCATGAAGTGGCGCGCCTCGGTCGGTGTCGGCCTGATGTGGGCTTCGCCGTTCGGTCCGATCCGCATCGACTATGCGATCCCGGTCAAGAAAGAGCCGACCGACAAAACGCAGGAATTCAACTTCGGTATCGCGACCCGCTTCTGATTTGTGGTTGCGACGGTTCCGGGCCGACTGACGGCCCGGAGTGGACTGATCCGACCCAGCTGGATATTGCTTCTGGAATGACCGATCCGGTGTTCTTCGCGCCTTCACGCCGGTATACGGCTGGCGAGGTCGCGAATCTGACCGGCGCCAGCCTGCTCGATTCCGCTCAGGCCGAGATTGCCATCGAGGCGCTGGCTCCAGCAAATGAGGGTGGCAACGGCGCGCTCGTCTTTGTCGACGGCAAGCGCAATTTCGCGCTTATGCCATCGCTCAGGGCGGCCGCGGTTCTGTGTCCTGCCGATTTTGCCAGCAAGGCGCCGCCGGGCATCGCCGTGCTCATGCATCCGCGTCCGCAACAGGCTTTCGCGATGGTCGGGCGCCTGTTATTTCCGCAAGCGGCGACTCCGGGGCCTATGACCGGAGAAACCGGCATATCGGCGCATGCGTTCATCGACCCATCAGCGCATATCGAGGAGGGGGCGATCGTGGAGGCCGGCGCCGTGATCGGACCCGGCGTGTCCATCGGTAGCGGCACGGTCGTTGCGCCACACGCCGTTGTCGGCCGGTCCTGCCAGATCGGTCGCGACGGCTACATCGGCCCCGGCGCCAGCATTCAATATGCGCTTGTCGGCAATCGCGTCATCATCCATGGCGGGGCCCGGATCGGCCAGGATGGATTCGGCTTCGTCGGCGGCGCCAAGGGGCCTGAACGCGTGCCGCAGATCGGCCGCGTCATCATTCAGGACGATGTCGAGATCGGCTCCAATTCGACCGTCGACCGCGGCGCGATGTCCGACACCATCATCGGCCAAGGCACCAAGATCGACAATCTGGTGCAGATCGCCCACAATGTTCGCATCGGCCGCAATTGCATTATAGCCGGGCTTTCGGGTATTTCCGGTTCCGTCGTCGTCGGCGACAACGTCACCATGGGTGGCGGTGTCGGCCTCGCCGATCATCTGACCATCGGGCCCGGAGCCAAGCTTGCTGCGAGAAGTGGATTCATGAACAACGTGCCGGCAGGCGAGGTCTGGGGAGGTTACCCGGCGCAGCCCATGGCGGAAGCCATGCGCGAGATAGCGATGCTGCGCAAGATGGCCAGGACGCGCAAGCAAGGCGACGGAAATGGCTGACATGGTGGCAACGACACTCGAGGCGGTCGACATCATGGGGCTCATGAAGCTCCTGCCGCACCGCTATCCGTTCCTGCTGATCGACCGCATCGTCGATATCGACGGCGACGATTCCGCCGTCGGCATCAAGAACGTGACCATCAACGAGCCGCATTTCCAAGGCCATTTTCCCCAGCAACCGGTCATGCCCGGCGTGCTCATCATCGAGGCCATGGCGCAGACCGCTGGCGCGATCTGCATTCGCAGCCTCAATACGGAAAAGCCGTCGCTGGTTTATTTCATGACCATCGACAATGCGAAGTTCCGCAAACCGGTGGTTCCGGGCGATCAACTCAGGATCCACGTCAAAAAGATCAAGAAGCGCGGCAATCTGCTGAAATTCGCCTGCGAGGCGATGGTCGATGGCGCGAAGGCCGCCGAAGCCGAGGTTTCGGCCATGATGATCACTGACTGACGATTTGAAATGCTCATGAAAGTCGAGACATCCATTCATCCTTCCTCGGTCGTCGAAGAAGGTGCCCGGCTCGGCAAAGGCGTCCGCATCGGACCCTTCTGTCATGTCAGCGCCGATGCAATTCTTTCCGACCGCGTCGAACTGGTCAGCCATGTGTCGGTGATGGGCGCCACCACCATCGGGGCAGGGACGAAGGTCTATCCGATGGCGACGCTCGGCGCGCCGCCGCAGAACACCAAGCACAAGGGCGGGCGCACCACGCTCGTCATCGGCGAGAACTGCACCATCCGCGAAGGCGTGACGATGCATGTCGGCACCGATTCCAGCCGTGGCGAGACGAGTGTCGGCGACAACGGCAATTTCCTCGCCTACGCCCACATCGCCCATGACTGCGTCGTCGGCAAGAACGCCACCTTCGCCAATGGCGCGACGCTCGGCGGCCATTGCGAGATCGGCGACAACGTCTATATCGGCGGCCTGACCGCTCTTCACCAGTTCGTACGCGTCGGCGACAACGCCTTTATCGGCGGTTGCTCGGCCGTCGTCGGCGATATCATTCCCTACGCGATCGCCGCCGGCAATCGCGCCAATTTGCGCGGCCTCAACATCATAGGGCTCAAGCGCTCCGGGATGCCGCGCTCGGAAATCTATCTGCTGCGCAAGGTTTATCGGTCGATTTTCGACCGTTCCCGCAGCGTCGCCGAGAACGTCGAACTCGCCAGGGCGGAATTCGCCTCCTCGTCTCCCGCCGCCATGAAGATGATCGACTTCCTGGCCAGCGGCGGCAAGCGGCACTATGTCATGCCGCCGCTGAAGGGCGGTGGCGGCGACGACAATGATGGCGATGACGAGGGCTGAGCCCGCCGAGACACGGCTCGTACTTGCGCCCGGCTCCAGGGTCGGCATCATCGCCGGCGGCGGCAGCTTGCCGGTCGAAGTGGCCGAGGGCCTTGCTCGGCAAGGACACCCGCCTTTCATCATCATGGCCGAAGGCGAGGTCGATCGCGCGGCGGATTTTGCAAGGTACGAGCAGGCGACGCTCGCGCTGGAAGATGTCGGCTCGCTGGTCCCGTTGCTGAAACGCCGGGATATCAGCCATCTGGTTCTGGCCGGCGAGATCAGGCGCAGGCCACGGCTGGCCAGGATCCGCCCGACCCTTGGCCTGCTGGCGATAATCCCTTCCGTGGTCATGGCGCTGGCGCGCGGCGACGATGGCCTTTTGAAGGTTGTCACGCGTGGATTGGAGAAGCGCGGCATCAAGGTCGTCGGTGCGCACGAAGTCGTGCCGGAACTGGCGGCCGGAGAGGGCACGCTGACGGTCACGGCGCCGAAGCAATCGGATTGGCGTGACATCGAGGCCGGCCGAGCGGCGGCCAAGGCCATCGGCGCGCTGGACATCGGACAGGCGGCGATCGCGATCGGCGGGCGTGCGATAGCGCTCGAGGGGGTGGAAGGCACCGCCGCGCTGCTTGAGCGGACAAGGGAATTGCGCGGGCACGGCAGGCTTGCCGGCAAGACGCGCGGCGTCCTTGTCAAATGCGCCAAGCCCGGGCAGGAATTGCGTGCGGACCTCCCCTCCATCGGCCCGCAGACGGTCGAGGCGGCGCATGCCGCCGGGCTGGCCGGCATTGCGCTGGAAGCTGGCCGCTCGCTTATTCTCGAAGGCCCGGAGACGCTCGCGCGCGCCAACGCGCTTGGGCTGTTCATCGTCGGCTTGCCCGCAGTGGATCAGGCCAATGGAAAGCCGGCTAATGGTCGCTGACAAGCCGCTCAAGCTCGCGATCGTCGCCGGCGAGGAATCCGGCGATCTGCTGGGCGCCGACATCGTGCGGGCGCTCGAGCGCACGACCGGCCGCAAGGTGCAGCTTGTGGGCATTGGCGGCCGGCATCTTCAGCAGCTGGGGCTGACGCCGCTCTTCGACGGCAGCGAGATCGCGCTGATGGGTTTCAGCGCGGTGCTGCGCGACCTGCCGCGGCTGATGCGCCGCATCAGCCAGACGGCGGCGACGATCGCGGCCGAGCGGCCCGATTGCCTCGTCACCATCGACAGTCCGGACTTTTCGCTGCGCGTCGCGAAGAAGGTCCGCGCGGCAGCACCGGCCATCCCGATCGTCCACTATGTCTGCCCGAGCGTGTGGGCGTGGCGGCCGGGCAGGGCGGTGGCGATGAAGCCGTATGTCGACCATATCCTGTGCATCCTGCCGTTCGAGGTGAAGGCGCTTGCACGTCTCGGCGGACCGCCGGGCACTTATGTCGGCCACCGGTTGACGCAGGATCCCGGCGTGCTCGCCGCCGCCAAGGCGCAGAGCCAGCCGCGCGATCTCACCGACGACCGCGTCAAGACGGTGCTGGTGCTGCCCGGCTCGCGCCGCGGCGAGGTGCGCCGGCTGATGGAACCCTTCGGCAAGGCGATGTCGGCGCTGCGCCAACGCGGCCATACTCTGCGCTTGCTCCTACCGACGGTGCCGCATGTCGCCGAGCTGGTGAAGGCCTCGGTCGCGAGCTGGGACGACAAGCCGGAAATCATCACCGAGCCGGAGCGCAAATGGCAGGCCTTCGGCAAGGCCGATGCGGCATTGATCGCGTCTGGAACGGTGTCGCTGGAGCTCGCGCTTGCCGGCGTTCCGATGGTGTCGTGCTACAAGCTCGACCCGATCGCGCGCCAGCTTCTGCAGCATATGGTGACGACATGGTCGGCGCTGCTGCCCAACCTCATTTCCGACCGCGCGCTGGTTCCGGAATTTTATGACCAGTATGTCCGTCCGGAAAATCTCGCCCGGCAGTTGGAAGCCCTGTTCGCCGACACCGGCATGCGCGCCTGGCAAAAGGCAGGCTTTGCCGAGATCGCCCGGCGCATGGCAACCGAACGGCCCTCGGGCGAGATCGCCGCGGAAGTGGTGATGGGATCTATCAGGAAGGCAGTAGGCAGTAGGCAGTAGGCAGTACGAGCTCTCGTTCTACTGCCTATTGCCTACTCACTATTCCCTATCGTTTCGCAATCGGCACGTAATCGCGCTCCGTGGCGCCGGTGTAGAGCTGGCGCGGGCGGCCGATCTTCTGGTGCGGATCCTCGATCATTTCCTTCCACTGGGCGATCCAACCGACGGTTCGCGCGACCGCGAACAGCACGGTGAACATGGTGGTGGGGAAGCCGAGCGCCTTCAGCGTGATGCCGGAATAGAAATCGACATTCGGATAGAGCTTCTTGGCGATGAAATATTCGTCGGTCAGCGCGATCTTCTCGAGCTCCATCGCGATGTCGAGCAGCGGATCGTCCTTGATGCCGAGCTCGCCCAGCACCTCATGCGCGGTCTTCTGCATGATCTTGGCGCGCGGATCGTAGTTCTTGTAGACGCGATGGCCAAAGCCCATCAGCCGGAACGGGTCGTTCTTGTCCTTGGCGCGGGCAATGAACTCCGGAATGTGATCGACATGGCCGATCTCGCCCAGCATGTTCAGCGCCGCTTCGTTGGCGCCGCCATGCGCCGGACCCCACAGGCAAGCGATGCCGGCGGCGATGCAGGCGAAGGGATTGGCGCCGGATGAGCCGGCGAGGCGCACCGTCGAGGTCGAGGCATTCTGCTCGTGGTCGGCGTGGAGGATGAAGATGCGCTCCATCGCGCGCGCCAGCACCGGGTTGATCTTGTACTCCTCGCACGGCACGGCGAAGCACATGTGCAGGAAGTTGGCCGCGAAGCCGAGATCGTTCTTCGGATAGATGAAGGGCTGGCCGATGTGGTACTTGTAGGCCATCGCCGCGATCGTCGGCATCTTGGCGATCAGGCGCATCGAGGCGACCATGCGCTGATACGGGTCCGAGATGTCGGTCGAGTCGTGGTAGAAGGCCGACAGCGCGCCGACCACGCCGCACATCACGGCCATCGGGTGCGCGTCGCGGCGGAAGCCGGTGAAGAAGCGCGACATCTGCTCGTGCACCATGGTGTGGCGCGTCACGCGATAGTCGAAGTCCTCCTTCTGCGCCTTGGTCGGAAGCTCGCCGTAGAGCAAGAGGTAGCAGACCTCGAGGAAGTCGCCATGTTCGGCGAGCTGGTCGATCGGATAGCCGCGATGCAAGAGGATGCCGGCATCGCCGTCGATGAAGGTGATCGCCGACTCGCAGCTTGCCGTCGACGTGAAGCCGGGGTCGTAGGTGAAGGCGCCGGTGGTGCTGTAGAGGGCGCCGATGTCGATCACGTCAGGCCCCGTCGACCCGCTTCGCACCTTGAATTCATGCGTCTTGCCGGCGAGTTCGAGCCTGGCGGTCGATTCGTGCGCCTTGCCGCCCGGTTCCAGTTTTGTCGCAGCTTCGCTCATTCCCAAACTCCTTTATGTTTCCTCATGCCGGCAAGGCAATTCCTGCAAACGACACGTCGAAATCACCGGAATGCGCGAACTTGCCAATCGCATTTTAGGAGGTGCGTGCCAGATTGGGCCAAGGCCTAATGTTGCACTGCGAAACACACCTTTCAATGCCAATCTTCTTGGGCCAGTTCGCTCCTAATCGATTTGATCGCCAATGCGAGCCAGGCTTTCCTGGCGGCCCAGAACGGCCAGCACGTCGAACACGCCGGGCGAGGTGCTGCGACCGGTCAGCGCGGCTCTGAGCGGCTGGGCCACGGCGCCGAGCTTGTGTCCGCCAGCCTGCGCGAACTCCCGGATCGCGGCCTCCGCCGAAGCGGCGCTCCAGTCACCATGGATGGAAGACAATGCGCCATGCGCGCCGCGCAGAATCGCGCGCGCATCCGCGCTGAGCAAGCCCGCCGCCTTCTCGTCGAGCGGCAAAGGCCGCTCCGCGAACAGGAAACCAGCGCCGTCGACCAGCTCGACCAGGGTCTTGGCCCGCTCCTTGAGGCCGGGCATGGCGGCGAGCAGCTGCGCCTTGCGCTTGTCATCGAGCCTCGCGGCAAGCGCCGGGCCCCCCTCGAGATAAGGCAGAGTGGCGACGAAGATGTCGAACAGCGCGCGATCGTCCATCCTGCGCATATGCACGCCGTTCAGCGCCTCGAGCTTGGCGAAATCGAAGCGGGCCGCGCCCTTGTTGACGTCGCCGATATCGAACCAGGCTATCATGTCCTTGATCGACATCACCTCGTCATCGCCATGGCTCCAGCCGAGTCGCGCCAGATAGTTGAGCAAGGCCTCGGGCAGGTAGCCCATGGCGCGATAGGCCTCGACGCCCAGCGCGCCATGCCGCTTCGACAGCTTGGCGCCGTCGGCGCCGTGGATCAGCGGTATGTGCGACATCGACGGCACCGCCCAGCCCATGGCGTTGTAGATCACCGTCTGGCGCGCGGCGTTGGTCAGGTGATCGTCGCCGCGGATGATATGCGTGACACCCATGTCGTGATCGTCGACGACGACGGCGTGCATATAGGTCGGGTTGCCGTCCGAACGCAGGATGATGAAGTCGTCGAGATCCTTGTTGGGAAAGCGCACCTCGCCCTGCACGCGGTCCTGAACGACCGTCTCGCCTTCGGTCGGCGCCTTGATGCGGATGGCGCCCTTGACGCCTGCCGGGGCCTCGGACGGATCGCGGTCGCGCCACTGGCCGTTGTAACGCGGCGGCAGGCCCTTGGCGCGGGCCGCCTCGCGCATCGCTTCCAGCTCCGCCGGCGTCTCATAGCTGTAATAGGCCTTGCCCATGCGCACGAGCTCCTCGGCCACCTCGCGATGGCGCGGCGCGCGCTCGAACTGCGAGACGGCATCGCCGTCCCAGGAAAGGCCAAGCCAGGTCAGACCGTCGAGAATGGCGGCCGTGGCGGCTTCGGTTGAGCGCTCGCGATCGGTGTCCTCGATGCGCAAAAGCATCGTGCCGCCGGTGTGCTTGGCGTACAGCCAGTTGAACAGCGCCGTGCGCGCCCCGCCGATATGTAGATAGCCTGTGGGCGAGGGGGCAAAACGTGTGACGACCTTGTCGGACATGAAACTCTCGAGAAGCACTGAAAAATGCAGTTTCGCGCAGACTTCCACGCGACCGGCGTTCATGTAGCATAGGCGGTCTGGGGCGCAAGGGGCAGACCCGATGGCTGGACGTGGCCGGGGCGCGGAGGAGGGCGGGGGAATGACAGCAGGCGTTAGCGAGCGCCTGATGTTTGCCCATGCCGAGCCCACCGCGGAAGCGCCGCTTTCGCTTCCGGAACTCCGTCCACCCGCCGAACCACCGCCGCCCGGTGGCGGCGCGCTGCAGCCAGTCTTGCCAACAGGGATCGTCGGCAGGATCCGCAAAAAGCTTGGCCGCCTTTCGCTGCCAGCGCTGCGCCGAAGCGTTGCGGTCGCCGCCACCATCGAGCTCGATCGCGGCGTCGGCTTCCTGCTGGTGCCGGTGTTCCTGGCCGCCGGCGTGATCTATTACTTTTCGCTGAGCACCGAGCCGGATCTCTACAGGCCGCTTGCAGCGGTGGCTCTGATGGCTGTCTGCGCGGCGGTGTCGCGCTCCTGGCAGAGAACGCATCTTGTCTTCATGGCATCGCTCTTCTGCGCGCTCGGCTTTCTGGCGGCCAAGGTTGAGACCTGGCGGATGGCGACGCCGATGCTGGGCTCCGAAATCCAGACGCGGCTGACGGGCCGCCTCGTCATCGCCGAGGCGATGGCCAATGGCCGTGTGCGGCTGACCATCGATCTGATCTCCACGGAGCATCCGAAGCTGCGCTACGCGCCGGACCGCGTCAGGCTGTCGGCGCGCAGGATCCCGCCCGGCATGACGGCCGGATCGATGCTGACGGGCCATGCGAAGCTGCTGCCGCCGACCGGTCCGGTTCGGCCGGACAGCTACGACTTTTCCTTCGACAGCTACTTTGCCGGCATCGGCGGCAGCGGTTTCTTCCTGGGCGATCCGAAACTTGTCGCGCCGGTGGAGGCGCCTTTTGGCGCGCGTGTGGCATCGGCAATCGAGAACGCGCGCGAAGGGATCGCCGATCACATCAGGAGCAGCATCGGAGGGTCCGAGGGCGAGATCGCGGCGGCGCTAATCGTCGGCGTGCGCGCCGGCATTCCGGAAGAAATCAACGAGTCGATGCGCCGCACCGGGATCTATCACATCATCTCGATTTCCGGCCTGCACATGGCGCTGGTCGCCGGCACGATCATGGTGCTTTTGCGCGGCGCCTTCGCGCTGTTTCCCGATTTCTCGTCGCGGCGGCCGGTAAAGAAATACGCGGCCGGGATCGCGCTCCTCTCGATCGCTGCCTATCTCGTCATCTCCGGCATCGTGGTGGCGGCCGAGCGAAGCTTCATCATGCTCGCCGTGATGCTCGCCGCGATGCTCTTCGACCGCGCGGCGCTCACCATGCGCAACCTGGCGATCTCGGCGATTGCCGTCATCCTTGTGTCGCCGCACGAAGTGGTCGGCCCGAGCTTCCAGATGTCCTTCGCCGCCACCGCGGCCCTGGTCGGCGCCTATGCTGGCTTTGCCGACTATCGCGCTGGCAAAGCGACCGTGCCGCCGGCAAAGCGTTCGTTCGTGAGGTTCCTGTCGCGAAAACTGGCGGTTGGCGTGGGTGGCGCCGCCGTGACCTCGCTCATCGCGGGCAGCGCGACGTTGCTGTTTGCGATCTGGCACTTCCAGCGCGTGTCGCCGCTCAGCCTGCTCGCCAATCTGGCGGTGATGCCGATCGTCTCGCTGATCGTCATGCCATTTGCCGTGTTGAGCGCGCTGGCCATGCCCTTCGGCTTTGACGGTCCGTTCCTCTTTGTCATGGGCAAGGGGTTGACGGTGATGATCGCCATTTCGGCGTGGATATCCGAGCGCTCGCCGGTCGACGCCGTCGGGCTGATCTCGATCCAGTCGGTGCTGCTGGCGACGATCGCGCTGGTCATCGCGACCATGGCCACTACCTGGCTGAGGCTTGCCGCCGTTCCCTTCGCGCTCGCCGCGCTGCTGGCCATTCCGCATGTGCGCACGCCGGACGTGCTGATCTCGGAAGACGCGCATCTGGTCGCGATGCCGATCGGCGGCGGGGAGCTTGCCGTCAATCGCGAACGCTCCAACGAGTTCACGACTGACAACTGGAAACGTGCGCTGAAAGCCGAGACAATCGTGCCGCCAGAGACATTCGCCAAGGACGCTCTCGACATCGCCGACCCCGTCGATCTGCCGCCGGGGTCGCCTTTCTACTGCACGGGCGATCTCTGCATCGGCCGGCATCCGTCCGGCGCCATCGTCGCCCTCGTGGAGAACCGCGACAACGCCCGGCCGGCCTGCGGCTTCGCCGACCTCATCGTCATCAATGACGCCACGGCCTACAATCCCTGCTGGGATCCGCGCGTGCTTGTCGTCACCAAGCGGCAACTGGCGCTTGACGGCAGCGCCGCCGTCTTCTTCGATCCGCAATCGGCAACCGCGCGGCCGGCCGTTCGTTATGCGGTGGAAGAGCCATATCGGCCCTGGCACGAGCAGCGGAAATATACGCGCGAAGCGAGAGGATTGCCGCCCTATCAAAAGCCTGAGCGGACGGATGCGAAATCTTCACAACCGGATCAGTAGCGGCGGATCAACCCGACAAGCTTACCCTGCACCTTCACTCGGTCCGGCCCGAAGATGCGGGTCTCGTAGGCCGGGTTGGCCGCCTCCAGCGCGATCGAGGCTCCCTTGCGGCGGAAGCGCTTGAGCGTCGCTTCCTCGTCGTCGACTAGTGCCACCACGATCTCGCCCGGGCTTGCCGTGTTGGCGTTGCGGATGATGACAGTGTCGCCATCGAAGATGCCGGCCTCGATCATCGAGTCGCCCTTGACCTCCAGCGCGTAATGCTCCCCGCCGGCGATCATGTCCGGCGGAACGGTGATCGAATGCGTCTGATGCTGAATGGCGTCGATCGGCACGCCGGCGGCAATGCGGCCCATCACCGGGATGGACACTGCCGAGCCGGCATCGTCGTCATTGCTTGGCGTCGGGGTGCGCGATGCGGTAGCGGGCTTCACCTGACGGCTGAGATTGTTCTGACCCAGGCTGCCCTGGATGACGCTCGGCGAAAACTTCTTCGCCGCATTGAGGCCGGGGGCGATCGAGTCGGGCAGGCGCAGCACTTCCAGCGCGCGCGCCCGGTTCGGCAGCCGGCGAATGAAGCCGCGTTCCTCCAGCGCCGTGATCAGCCGGTGGATGCCGGATTTGGAGGCGAGATCGAGCGCTTCCTTCATCTCGTCGAAAGACGGCGGAATCCCGCTTTCCTTCAGCCTTTCGTGGATGAACATCAGAAGTTCATGTTGTTTGCGCGTCAGCATGGCGGCCCCCACGGGTTCTGAAACCAGAATCAGAAAAACAAACCCAGAACAAACACTATCTGTTCCAGTTGTGTTCCGCAACCGTTTAAAGTTTAGTGAATTTGTTGACGTTTTGTTCAGCGTAACATCAGGACGCGGCATTCGGCGCCGGTCTCGGCGGCCGGCGCGAAGGGCTCGCGCACGATCAGGCCGTTGGCATCGGCGAGCATCCTCAGCATCGAGGAGTCCTGGATGCCGAAAGGGGTAGCAACGAGCGTGCCATCATTGTCGCGCACCACGGCGCGCACATAGTCCTGCCTGAGATCGTTGGCCTGCATCGCTGCGCCCAGCCGGGCCGTCCGCACGTCCTGCTTATGGTCGCGGCCGCCTAGCCGGGCAAGCAGCGGCTTGAGGAACAGCTGCGAGCAGACGATGCTGGCCACCGGGTTGCCGGGCAGGCCGATGCAGCGGACATTGCCAAGCCGGCCGAACATCAGCGGTTTGCCCGGGCGCATGGCGATCTTCCAGAAGTCGAGCTTCATGCCTTCGCCGGTCAGCACGTCGTGGATCAGGTCGTGATCGCCCACCGAGGCGCCGCCGAGCGTGACGATGACATCGGCGTTAGCCTCGACCGCTTTCCTGACCAGCGCGGCGATAGCCTCCTTACGGTCCGCCGCGATGCCGAGATCGAGCGCACGCGCGCCGACCGACTGGGCGGCGGCGGCAACGCCATAGGCGTTGGACGAGATGATCTGGTCGGGGCCGAGCGTGCTGCCCGGCGGCAGCAATTCGTCGCCGGTGGCGATGATCGCGACCAGCGGCCGGCGTACGACATTCAAGGCGGGATGGTTGGCCGAGGCTGCCAGCGAGAGGGCTGCGGCATCGAGCACACGGCCCTTTTCGAGCAGCACGTCGCCTTCGACGAAGTCGAGCCCGCGGCGGCGCACATTGCGTGCTTGCGCGGTCGGTTCCGTCACCTCGATCCGGCCACTGCCGAGATCACGGACGTTTTCCTGGATGACGATGGTGTCGGCGCCTTCAGGCAGCGGCGCGCCGGTGAAGATGCGCACGGCCTGGCCGTCGCCGACGGTCCCGGAAAAGCCGCGCCCGGCCGGCGCCATGCCGATGACTTCAAGCCACGCCGGCGCAGCGGCAACATCGGCGGAGCGCGCAGCGTAGCCGTCCATCGCCGAGGCGTTGAAGGGCGGCTGCGTGCGCAGCGCCACAACCGGTTCCGCCAGGACCCGCCCGGCCGCGTCCGCCAGCGGAATGCTTTCGCCCGGTAAAGGCGCCACGCTGTCGAGCAGGCGTTCGAGCGCTTCGGCGACCGGAACCAGGGCCATCAGGCATCCGCCTTATAGTCGCCGGACTTGCCGCCGGTCTTCTCGACCAGCCGAATACCGGAAATGACCATGCCGCGGTCCGCCGCCTTGGCCATGTCATAGATGGTGAGGCACGCGACCGAAGCGGCGGTCAGCGCCTCCATTTCCACGCCGGTCTTGCCAGTGACGCGGGCAAGCGCGGTGACCCTGAGGCCAGGCAGTGTGCGGTCCGGCTCGATGTCGACGGCCACTTTGGTGAGAAGCAGCGGATGGCAAAGCGGGATCAGCTCATGCGTCTTCTTCGCCGCCATGATGCCGGCGATGCGCGCCGTGCCCAGCACATCGCCCTTCTTGGCGTCGCCGGCCAGAATCATCTCCAGCGTTTCAGGCCGCATGGTGACAAAACCTTCGGCGATTGCCGTGCGTGTGGTCTCGGCCTTGTCGCCGACATCGACCATGTTGGCTTCGCCCTTGGCGCCGAGATGGGTGAGGGCCATCTCAGATGGCCTCGGCCGGTGGCTTGCCTGTCAGCAGAAGCTTGGTCGCCGCGGCCACGTCCGCCTGCCGCATCAGGCTCTCGCCGACGAGAAAGGTGCTGATGCCGGTCTTCTGCAACCTGAGGCAGTCGCCGTGGGTGAAGATGCCGCTCTCGCCGACCAGCAGGTAGCCGCCCGGCACCATAGGCGCCAACCGCTCGGAGGTCTCAAGGCTGGTCTCGAAGGTTCGCAAATTGCGATTGTTGATGCCGATCAGCCGCGACGACAATTTCAGCGCGCGCTCCGTTTCGGCCTCGTCATGCACCTCGATCAGCGCGTCCATCCCGAGTTCGAATGCGGTCGCTTCCAATTCGCCCGCCAGGGCATCGTCCACGCTTGCCATGATGATCAGGATGGCGTCTGCGCCCCAGGCGCGTGCTTCGTAGACCTGGTAAGGGTCGAACAGGAAATCCTTACGCAACGCGGGCAGGGACACCGCCTGGCGCGCATTGGTGAGAAATTCCGGAGCGCCCTGGAAAGAAGGGGCGTCAGTAAGTACCGAAAGGCAGGCGGCGCCACCTTGCTGGTATGCCTTGGCCAGCGCCGGTGGATCGAAATCGGCACGGATCAAACCCTTGGAAGGGCTGGCCTTCTTGATTTCGGCGATCAGGCCGAAGCTTCCCGCTCTGTGCTTCGCCTCAAGCGCCGCTAAAAAACCGCGCGTCGCACCGGCATCCTTTGCCCGCGCCTTGATCTCGGCCAGCGGTACTTTCGCTTTCGCCGCAGCGATCTCGTCGCGCTTGTAGGCTTCGATCTTGCGCAGGATATCCGACAAGGCCTTATCCGTTCGAAATCTCGACCAGCTTGTCCAGCACACCAAGCGCGCGGCCGCTGTCGATCGCTTGTGCCGCCGCCGCGATGCCGTCGGCCAAAGTCGTCGCCTTGCCGGCTACGACCAGCCCGGCGCCGGCATTCATCAGCACCGTGTCGCGGTAAGCACCGGCGGCGCCGCACAGCATATCGCGCAATTCCTTGGCGTTGTAGGCCGCGTCGCCGCCGCGCAGCTCTTCCTTGGTGTGCCGCTTCAACCCGACGGCTTCCGGCGTCAGGGTGAAGCTGCGGATCTCGCCGCCGGCAAGCTCCGCCACCTGGGTCTCGCCCGTGGTGGTGATCTCGTCATAGCCATCGCCATGGACGACCCAGGCGTGCTCGGCGCCCAGCGCCTTCAGCGTCTCCGCCACCGGCATGATCCATTCCGGCAGGAAAACGCCGACCATCTGGCGGCTGACGCCGGCTGGGTTCGACAGCGGTCCGAGCAGGTTGAAGATGGTGCGGGTGCCAAGCTCGACGCGGGTCGGCCCGACATGCTTCATCGCCGGATGATGCGCCGGCGCGAACATGAAGCCGACGCCGGCCTCGTGGATGCAGCGGCCGATCATCTCCGGCGAGATATCGATCTTGACGCCAAGCGCCGTCAGCACGTCGGCGGAGCCGGTCAGCGAGGACAGGCCGCGATTGCCATGTTTGGCGACGGGCACGCCGGCGGCGGCGATGACGAAGGCCGAAGCGGTCGAGATGTTGACCGAGTGCGAATTGTCGCCGCCGGTGCCGACGATGTCGATGGCGCCGTGCGGCGCCTCGACGCGCAGCATCTTGGCGCGCATCGTGGCGACCGCGCCGGATATCTCGCTCACCGTCTCGCCGCGCACGCGCAGCGCCATCAGGAAGCCGCCGATCTGCCCGGGCGTCGCATCGCCCGACATGATGATGTCGAAAGCCTCGCGGGCCTCCTCGAAGGAAAGCGCGGTGCCCGCGGCGACCTTGGCTATGTGTGTCTTCAGCGCGCTCATCGTGTCTGTGCTTGCGAAACGGCGTTCGGGTCGACGCGGACGTTGTATTGCGATTGCAGCTGCGCCACCAGCTGGTCGAGCAGGTCGTCGGACATGCCGGCGCCGAAGGATTTCTGCGCGTCTTCCGGCACCGCGCTGCCGTCGGCGCCCGCCGGCTCGAAAACCTCGGCGACCTTGAACAGAATCTGGCCGTCGCCGGTGGGCGAGGGGATCAAGCCGGTGCCGCCTTCGCCGACGCTGAACATGGCGGCAGCGCCCTCCTTGCCGAAATCGGCATCGTCGGCTTCGCGCTTCAGCCCGCGCTTGGTCTGTTTTTCGAGCTTGAGTTCGCCGGCGATGACGTCGAGCGTGGTGCCGGCCTTGAGGCGCTTCTCCAGCTCCTTGGCCTTCGCGTCGAGCCGCTTGTCGGTCTCGGCCTCCGTCCAGTCGGCGACGACCTTCTTGCGGACCTCGTCCAGCGTGCGGTCGCGCGCCGGCGTGACCGACTGCACCTCGTAGAAGACGAAGCCATTGTCCGCGGTGGTCAGGCCTTCATTCTCGGTGTTGGGTTCCGCGGCGAACACCGCTTTGATCAGCGCGGCCGATTCCGGCAGGTCGTTGACGACCGTGCCGTCCGGCCGCTGGCCGGTACGGTCGATGGCATCGATGGTGACGACCTTGAGCTTCAGCTTCTCGGCGGCCTGGGCAAGCGAGGCGCCCGAGGCGCGGGTGTCCTCATAGCTGTCATGGACGTCGAGCAGGATGCGGTTTGCTTCCGTGAGCGCGAGGTCCTTGCGGATCTGGGCGGACACTTCCGAAAGCGGCTTCACCACCTGCGGCTTGATCTCGGTGACGCGCAAGAGCACGGGACCGAAGGCGCCCTGGATGACCGGGCTGACCTCGTTGGCATTGAGCGAGAAGGCCGCGTCGGCGACCGCCTTGTCGGCGATCTTGTCCTTCGACAGCGTGCCCAGCAGCGTGTCGGCCGGCGTCTTGCCCTCGGCGGTGATGAGCTTGTCGAAAGTGGCGCCTGCCTTAAGCGAATCATAAGCCGCCTTGGCCGCATCCGGCGTCTTGAACACCAGCTGCTCGATGGTGCGCATCTCGGGCATCGTGTAGCGCGCGATATTCTTGTTGTAGTCCTCGCTGACCTGTTGGTCGGTTACCGCGGAGGGATCCGCGATATCCTGCGGCTCCAGTCGCACATAGGAGAATTTGCGGTATTCCGGCGCGGCATAGGTCTTCTTGTTGGCGTCGAAATAGGCGTTGATGGAGCTGTCGGACGGCGCCTCGATCGGCTGCACGAGGGTCTTCGGCAGGACGAGATAGTCGATCGTGCGATCCTCGCCGCGATAGAGCGAGACCGCCTTCAGGAACGTCTGCGGCACCTTCAGGCCATCGGAAATCGCCTCGACGATCTGCTGGCGCACGGCCACCTGCGCGCGGTTCTTGAGATAGTCCTCAGGCCGCATGCCGAGCTGGCGCAGGAGATATTCGAAGGTCCGGCGATCGAACTGGCCGCTGGGACCCTTGAAAGCCGGATCCTCGCGCGTCAGTTCCGCCAGCCGGTCCTTGGAAAGGCCGAGGCCGAGCTTGCGCGCCTGCTCGTCGAGCACGGCGCCCGAAACGAGCTGCGCCAGTACCTGGTTGTCGACGCCGAGCAGCTTGGCCTGCTCCTGGGTGACGCGCTGGCCATATTGCTGCGACAGAAGGCTGAGCTGGCGGTCGTAAGCGAGGCGGTACTCGTTGATCGAGACCTCGGTGCCGCCGGCCGTGATCACCGCGTGATGACCGCCGAGAACGCCACCCACCATGCGCGTGGTCGCGCCCCAGGCGAGGAAGCTCACCACCAGCAAGGACAGCAACGCCTTCGCGACCCAGGTGCCCGCCGCGCTTCTCAATATACCAAGCATGCATACTTCCGATTTTTGCGCATTTTCGCATGCGCCGAGTCTGAAACAAGCGCAATAGCGCCCTTCCGGTCCACTGTCGATTGCTTTGTGACCTGATTTTGGTAGTGAGGGCGCTGCTTAATGTCGCTCGGAGAACGCGCCCCATGACCCCTGGAATCCGCCCGCTTGTCGCCGGCAACTGGAAAATGAACGGCACCAGCGCCTCGCTCAACGAGCTGCGGTCGATCGGCAACGGGTTCATGAGCGGACTCGACGCGGAGACCGAGGCCCTGGTGTGCGTGCCGGCGACCTTGCTCCAGCGCGCCGCCGAGATCCTGTCGCGCACGCCGGTGCGGGCCGGCGGAGAAGATTGTCATCCCAAGGAGAGCGGCGCCTTCACCGGCGAGATTTCGGCCGAGATGCTCAAGGACGCCGGCGCAAGCCATGTGATCGTCGGCCATTCGGAGCGCCGCGAGCTGTTCGGCGACAATGACGCGACGGTCCATGCCAAGGCATCGGCCGCCTGGCGGGCGGGGCTGGTGGCCATCATCTGCATCGGCGAGACGCGCGCCGAGCGCGAGGCCGGCGCCACGCTCGACGTCCTGTCGCGCCAGCTCGAAGGGTCGGTTCCGACCAGCGCCACCGCCGCGAACACCATCATCGCCTATGAGCCGGTCTGGGCGATCGGCACCGGCCTGACTCCGACCGCGGCCGACGTCGCCGAGGCGCATGCGCATATCCGCGGCAAGCTGACCGGGTTGCTCGGCGATGCCGCGGCGAAGATGCGCATTCTTTACGGTGGCTCGGTCAAGCCTTCCAATGCGGTGGAACTGCTCGGCGTCGAGAATGTCGACGGCGCGCTGGTCGGCGGCGCCAGCCTGAAGGCGGCCGACTTCCTGGCGATAGCGGAAGCTTACATGAACATTGCTTAGAGACCGCCTGCCGGACTAGCGCGGCATAAATCGTTGTATTGGCCGCATTGCTTCCCATATTCCCGGCCACGGGCTTGGAAATGCCGCCAAAGCATTGTAAGGAGCCGCCTCCAAAACACCGGTCGTATGCGCGGCAGCGCTTGGCCTCGCCAGGATAAATCATGGAAACCGTACTGATCGTCATCCACCTCATGGTCGTGCTCGCCCTTGTCGGCGTGGTGCTGCTGCAGCGCTCCGAAGGCGGCGGCCTGGGCATCGGCGGCGGTTCCGGCTTCATGACGGCGCGAGGCGCCGCCAACGCACTGACCCGAGCCACCGCAATCCTGGCGGCGGCCTTCTTCGTGACCTCGCTGGCGCTATCGATCCTTGCCCGCTACGGCGAGAAGCCGATCGACATCCTCGACCGTCCGGCGACGTCCAGCCAGGGCAACGGCGTGCTCAACCAACTGCCGGGTTCCAATGGGCCGGTGGGCACCTCCAAGCCCGCGGCTCCCGCGGCTCCGTCCGGCGGAACGACCACCACCACGCCGCTCGCCAACGGCAACTCCGCTCCCGCTCCGGCAACAACGCCTGCTCCGGCCGCTCCGGCGCCAGCGAACCCGGCCACGCCGCCTGCCAACAATGGCGTCAGCCTGCCGGTCACCCCGCAGGTTCCAAACCAGTAGCCGGACAAGCATCGGGCCGCGATCTGTTGTTCTTTGAACACAGTCGCGGCAAATGCGCGCCCGATCACGAAGATTCAACCGGGCGTAGCGCCTGCCTCAGCTTGAGGCGGTGACGGCTAATCGATTATAGATTTCGCGCGGCACTTTTCGGCGTCCTTGGGGGGCGCCGGGCGACGCCGTGGGCAACTTGCACTGAACAATCGGATCTTCGCCATGCAGCTTCGCAGCTTCATCCTCCTGGGATTCTGTGCCGTCCTCGGCATGGGTTCCGCGGCCTTTGCCGGACCGGCAAATCTGGCCACTTCCCCGTCGGTCGAGAAGACCGACGCAATTCCTGTCGCCGCCAAGAGCGACGCATCGCAGCTGAGGCTTCTCAAGAAGAAGAAGAATCCGACCGCGGACGATCTCGCGCAGATCAGCAAGCTCGAGGCCAAGATCGCGGCCGACAGGGAAGCCGCCAAGCAGAAGGCGCTCGAGGCTCGCAAGATGGCGATGCGCGAGGCGGCCAAGGCCAAGGCGGACGCCGCGCGCCAGGAATGGCTCGCCAGGAAGAGCGGTGGCGCGGCCGCTCCGGCCGAAGTCGCCGACGCCAAGCCAGCCAAGAAGACCACCAAGATCCTTGCGCCGCTGGAGCCGATAGCGCCGCTCGCTCCGGTCAAGGCCGAAGAGCCGATCCCGGCGGAAGCCATGAACATCACCGCCACCGGCAACAACGGCGAATTGCGCAGTGAGCAACCCGGCCAGAAGCAGACGAGCAGCGGCGGGCTGTTCGCCGGCCTCTTCGGCGGAGCCCAAGCGACTTCCATCAACTATCTGCCCGAGACCCGCGCGCTCGATTCGGCGCTCGCCAAGAAGGACGCCAAGCGGCCCTTCAAGGTTAAGCCGGAATTCGTGCCGCAGGATGTCTCCTTCTCCGGCTATGAGCCGGGCACGATCGTCATCGATACCAGCGCTCGCCGCCTCTATCTGGTCGAGAGCTATTCGACCGCGCGCCGCTATGCCATCGCCGTCGGCCGCGAAGGCCTGCAGTTCAAGGGCACGGTGGCTGTCGGCGACAAGCAGGAATGGCCGCGCTGGATCCCGACGCTCGACATGCAGAAGCGCGAACCGAAGCATTACGGCCAGTACAAGGACGGAATGCCCGGCGGCGGCGAGAATCCGCTCGGCGCGCGCGCCATCTACCTCTACGATGGCAAGAAGGACACGCATCTGCGCATCCACGGCACCATCGCGCCGCAGTCGATCGGAACCAGCGCCTCGAACGGCTGCTTCCGCATGATCAACGAGCACGTCATGGACCTCTACAGCCGCGTCAAGATCGGCACCAAGGTCGTTATTATCTAACGAATTCCATCAAACTGCCGAAAGGGCCGGCACCGCCGGCCCTTTTGTTTTGACCGAATCAAAGCCTGGTACGGGCACTCAGCGCCATTTTGGGAAAAAGCCTTCGCGGCGGTTTTTTCTCTGGCGGAATCAATCAGGCCGCGTTAAGCGATGACTCCCATGGCGCGATATGTATTCATCACAGGCGGCGTGGTTTCCTCCCTCGGAAAAGGCATCGCCGCAGCAGCTCTTGGGGCTCTCCTGCAGGCGCGAGGCTATCGCGCGCGGATCAAAAAGCTCGATCCTTACCTCAATGTCGACCCCGGAACGATGTCGCCTTACCAGCATGGCGAAGTGTTCGTGACCGACGACGGCGCCGAGACCGATCTCGATCTCGGCCATTACGAGCGGTTCACCGGCCGCTCGGCCAACCAGCAGGACAACATCACCACCGGCCGCATCTACAAGAACATCATCGAGCGCGAGCGGCGCGGCGACTATCTCGGCGCGACCGTGCAGGTGATCCCGCACGTCACCGACGAGATCAAGCATTTCGTGCTGGACGGCAATGACGATTACGATTTCGTGCTGTGCGAGATCGGCGGCACGGTCGGCGACATCGAGGCGATGCCGTTCCTGGAGGCGATCCGCCAGCTCGGCAACGACCTGCCGCGCAACAACGCGGTCTATGTGCATTTGACGCTGATGCCCTACATCCCGACGGCCGGCGAATTGAAGACCAAGCCGACGCAGCATTCGGTGAAGGAATTGCGCGGCATCGGCATCGCGCCCGACATCCTTCTGGTGCGCGCCGACAGGCCGATCCCCAAGGAAGAGCGCCGCAAGCTGTCGCTGTTCTGCAACGTGCGCGAAAGCGCCGTCATCCAGGCGCTCGACGTGCCGCATATCTACGACGTGCCGATGGCCTATCACCAGGAAGGGCTCGATTCGGAAGTGCTGGCCGCTTTCGGCATCGACCCGGCGCCGAAGCCGCGGATGGAGCCGTGGCAGGCGCTGTCCAAGCGCATCCACAATCCGGAAGGCGAGGTGACGATCGCCGTCGTCGGCAAGTATACCGGGCTCAAGGATGCCTACAAATCGCTGATCGAGGCGCTGTCGCATGGCGGCCTGGCCAACCGGGTCAAGGTCAAGCTCGACTGGATCGAAAGCGAGATCTTCGAAAAGGAAGACCCGGCGCCGTGGCTGGAGAAGGTGCACGGCATCCTCGTTCCCGGCGGTTTCGGCGAGCGCGGCTCGGAAGGCAAGATCCTGGCGGCAAAGTTCGCGCGCGAGCGCAAGGTGCCTTACTTCGGCATCTGCTTCGGCATGCAGATGGCCTGCATCGAGGCGGCTCGCTCGCTGGCGGGGGTTGACCATGCGTCGTCGACCGAATTCGGCCCGACCGATGAGCCCGTCGTCGGTCTGATGACCGAGTGGCTCAAGGGCAATATGCTCGAGAAGCGCAGGGCTACCGGCGACCTTGGCGGCACGATGCGGCTCGGCGCCTACCAGGCCGAACTCGCCAAGGGCTCGAAGATCGCCGAAATCTATGGGGACACGCAGATTTCCGAACGCCACCGGCATCGCTACGAGGTCAACATCGACTACAAGCAGCGGCTCGAGGATTGCGGCCTGGTTTTTGCTGGCATGTCGCCCGACGGCGTGCTGCCCGAGACGGTCGAGTATCCCGACCATCCCTGGTTCATCGGCGTGCAATACCACCCCGAACTGAAGAGCCGGCCGCTCGATCCGCACCCGTTGTTCGCCAGCTTCATTTCGGCCGCCGTGGATCAGTCGCGGCTGGTTTGAGCGACCGACCCGCACATCGGCCATGCAAACCTATGTCGCGCTGCTCTACAGCATCATTCTGGGCGAGGGGCGGCGCGTGATCATGGCCGATCTCAAGGCGATGGCCGAGGGACTGGGGCTGAAGAACGTCCGCACGCTGGTCGCGACCGGCAATCTGGTGTTCGAGGCGCGGGCGGGCGAAATCTCGAAGCTCGAGCAGCGGCTGGAACAGGCCTTCGAGAAAACCTTCGGCCGCCATGTCGACATCATCGTACGGGGCGCCGAGGATTGGTTGAAGCTTGCGGCGGGTAATCCATTCCCGGCGGAATCCGCCGCTACGGCCGACCAGGTGGCGGTCCGGGTGATGCGCGAGCCGGTCCTCTCGAATGCCGTCGAAGCGCTCCAGGCCTATGCCGCAGACGACGAGAGGGTGCTTTGGGTCGACGGCGATATCTGGCTTGTCTTCTCGCGCGAGCGGCCGAGCTCGCGACTGCTCGCCGCCGCCAACCACAAGCGCTTCGGCGTCGGCACGTCGCGTAACTGGAACACGGTGCGGCGGCTGGCTGAGATGGTAGGCAGTAGGCAGTAGGCAGTGGGCGGTAGGGTGGCGTCTTCTATTGCCTTATCCCTACTGCCTACTGCCTTGTTTCAGGCCTTCGCCACCTTTGCACCTGCGCCAAGCGCCATGCTGCGCAGCACGTAGTAGACGGCGCCCGCGATCGCTACGCCGAAGAACCAGCCATAGACGCCCCACCAGGACGGCAGCCAATTTGTGAAGTTGGGCAGGATCGAGGAGAAGATGGCGCCGATGCCGGCGGCGATGAAGGCGTTGACATGCCAGCCGCTCTGGAAACGGAACTCGCCGTCCTCGCGGTAGAGTGCCTCGACATCGATCTCGCTTTTGCGGATCAGATAGTAGTCGACCATCATCACGCCGAAGATCGGTCCCATCGTCGCGCCGATGATGTTGACGAAGGAAGCGGCGCTGCCTTCCCAAGGCGCGAAGGGATAAAGCACAAGCGCAATCAAAGCCGCGATGTAGCCGCCCTTCTTGAAGTCGATCTGGCGCGGGAAGACGTTGGAGAAGTCGAAGGCCGGCGAGACGAAATTGGCCACGACGTTGATGCCCAGCGTCGCCACCGCGAAGGTCAGCGCGGCAAGCGCGGCGAGGAACCAGCTGTCGAACTTGGCCGAGATCTGGTCGGGATGCAGAAGCACCTCGTGGTAGACGTCATAGGCCGCGATCGTGGTGACGCCGGCCACCAGCGAGAACAGGATGAGGTTGACCGGCAGTCCCCAGATGTTGCCCTTGCGCAAAGCCGCATTGTCCGGCGCGTAGCGGGCGAAGTCGCAGAAGTTGAGGTAGAGCGCCGAGAAATAGGTGACCCAGATCGCCGCCACCGCGAACAGGGCGGTCCAGGATCCAGGCTCGCCCGGAACGCCGGCGTCCTTGGTCTTGTCCAACAGCACATCCATCGGGATGTCGCTGGTGAAGGCGAAAGTGCCCGACTTCACGCAAAGATAGATGGCCAGGATCAGCATCATGATCCAGACAGCGGGGCCGGCCCAATCCTGGAAGCGGCGCACGGTTTCCATGCCCTTCTGGATGATCAGCAGCTGCAGCGCCCAGATGATGACGAAGCAGATAACCTCCAGGGTCGAATGTCCGAGAAGATGCGAGCTCTTGTTGAACTCGTCGAACCATTGCAGGCGCGTCAGCAGCGCGACGATCGCGCCTGATGCGGCGGCCGTCTGGGCGCCGTACCAGAAGCAGGCTACGACGGCGCGCACCAGAGCCGGGACGTTGGCGCCCCAGATGCCGAAGGAGGCGCGAGCAAGCACGGGGTAGGGCACGCCGGTCTTCACGCCGGCATAGCCGACCAGGTTCATCAGGCCGTAGATGATCAGCGAGCCGATGCCGATGGCGATGATGAAGTTGACAAAGCCGCCGCAGAACAGAAACAGGCTAGCCGCCAGATAGTAGCCCCAGAGGCTATGGACGTCCGAGGTCCAGACATTGAAGATCGAAAACGGTCCCCAGTTCCTGACCGTTGCGGGAGCCAGATCCTCGTTGTAGAGGTCGGGCGATGCGCCTTGAATGGTCATTGCGAGTATTCCCCTTTTTCCAAAACGCGCCCTCACGCGTTTGACCGGGAAGGTCAAGCCTGACCCTGGGGAACCGGCAAGCAACCCATTTGCCGGCTTTCGCCTTAAAGATATTCAACGAGAATCGCCGTTATCGGATGGCTCCCGGCCTGCAGCAAGCCCGAGTCGCCCGCTGTTTTCCGCGGGCCGGTGCGGCCTGATGGTTCCAGATTTTTTCCACCGGCAATCAAATTTGTTTGGAACCGATCAGCGAGACGTGCGTTTAGTGAGGTTCGACCGCTCTGCGGCCGACCGGGAGGATAATCATGGATCGCTTGCATTTCTTTACCCCAGTGCGAATTGCGCGCGGGCAGGGATACCCTGTGGAGGAAGTCGATAGCGTCTCCGAGGCGATGGTGTTCCTGCGGAAATGGCCCACGGGACGGCGCGGCCCGGTTTACCAATGCGCGCTGAATTGCTGCGCGGCGGCTATGTCGGGCAAGATGTCGGCGGAGGAAGCGCGGAAAGCCTTTGTCGGCTTTGCCCGCATCACCCGGCTCCTCGACGACGACATGGCGCTGCCGCTGGGCGGCGCGTCGATGGACAATGTCTACGCCTTGAGGCGGTAAGATCTCCAGCGGCTCCTGACGCCGTGCGAGCGTCGGCCCTATGGCCGACGGAGGCGATGCAATGTTTCGTGCTTGCACGATTGGCTATTTCTCCCGCATGGCCCGCCGGAAATTCTGCGTGATCGGCTCGGCGAGATAGGAAAGCATGGTTCGTGCGCCTGTCCGGATCATCGCCTCGCTCGACATGCCGGGCAAAAGCTTGCGGCCGTCGAGCTTGGCGAGCTCGCTCTTGTCGATCAACACGGTCGCCGCGAAATACGGCGCGCCGCTGTGCTCGTCCACCATGCGGTCCGCAGACACGACCCCGACGACGCCCTCGAGTGGTGGCAGGTTGTAACGGGCGAAGGCCGGGAAGCTCACATGCGCGGCTTGCCCGGGGGCGATCGTTTCGACATCCTCCGGTTTGACCAAGACCTCGACCACAAGCTGTTGCCCGAGTGGCACGACCGTCATCAATGTCTCACCGGGTTTTACGACACCGCCTGCCGTATGGACCTTCAGGTCCATGACGATGCCGTCGACCGGCGCGACGATGTCTGTACGCGTGAGCACATCCCTGGCTGAGCGTGCCTGCTGTCTGAGATCTAAAAGCTCCGCGTCGACCTTGCTAAGCTCGTCGACAGCCTCGTTCAGGCGCGCCGTGTTGAGGTTCAAAATCTGCATGTCGATCTCAGCCACGCTGCTTTTGGCGCGAGCAATCCCCGCGACATGGGTCGCGCGGTCTCCCTCAATCTCGCGCTGCTGCCGTTTGAGCGACAGGTTTCGTTCGCGGGTGGTCAACCCCTTCGCGAGAAGACTATCGAGATCCTTGGTTTCACCCTCGATTGCTTCGATCTGCTTGTCTTCGGTGACGATCAGTTCTTCAAGCCCCGTTATTTCCACCGTGGCCTGGCGGCGGCGCTGACCGAGGATTTCGCGCTCGTCGTCCAAATTTCGACGCTTGGCCGCGAAGACATCGCGTTGGGCGGCCACCGCGTCCCTTGCGGCGTTGGCTGAGTTTGCGAGCAATGCCGCATCGAATTCGATCTCGGCCTTGCCGTCACGCTCGGCCCTGAGGCGCGCGGCAAGCGCCTCACGCATCGCAATCCGGTTTTGGATCAGGTCAAGCTGCGCCGCCGCCTGGGTTTTGTCGAGTCGGATCAGAACCTTGCCCGGCTTGACGATATCGCCGTTGGCGACATTCAACTCCGCGATGATGCCGCCCTCGAGGTGCTGGATGAGCTTGCGGTCGCCGGCGACCTTGACAACGCCCGGCGCCACTGCAGCACTGTCCAGCGGCGCGAGCGCGGCCCATCCCCCGCCAACACCGAAGAACACCAACATGATTGCAAACCCGGTGAGCGTTACGCCCGCCAGACGTAGCGGCACCGGGTCCAGTCGTGAGGCTGGCGGGAGGGGCAGCGGGACGACCTTCATGGCTGTTCCTGCTCTGACGGTTGCGCGACGGCTGCACCGCCGTCGCGGATGGTCTCGGAAACAAGGTTGAACTTAGGCGAAAGTTTTCGTGCAGCGTATCGGCGGGCCGGATTGCGGACGCTACCTTGGTTCGCCACTACGGCAGGGAGCGGGTTCGCATCATGGGCGCTATCTTGGTTCGCCGCTACGGCAGGAAGTGGATTCGCCTCGCGGACCCTCCGGGCGAGTTCGCTGAACACGGCGTCGCGTGGCCCGAACAGATCCTGTGCGCCGTGGTTAAGCACCAGAACCTTGTCGACCTTGTCCAAAATGCTTGGCCGGTGCGAGATCAAGATCAAGGTCGCGCCAGCCGCCTTGAGCCCCCCGATGACCGTAGCCAGTGCTTGCTCGCCCTCGTGGTCGAGATTGGAGTTGGGCTCGTCAAGGATAAGAAACGCCGGGTCGCCATAGAGCGCCCGCGCCAACCCAATGCGCTGGCGTTGCCCGCCAGACAGCGCCGCGCCGCCCTCACCGATCTCGGTGGCGTAGCCTTTCGGCAGTCCCTTGATCAGGTCGTGGACGCCGGCCAATTGCGCGGCCTTGACCACGTTGTTGAAGGCCGCCGGGCTGAGCGGCGCGAAGCGGCAGATGTTCTCGGAAACGGTGCCGGCGAAGAGTTCGATATCCTGCGGCAGGTAGCCGACATGTCGGCCTCGATCCTCGGCCGCCCATTCGGCAACGCTCATGCCATCGAGCAATGCGCGGCCGCTGGTCGGACGCCAAGCCCCGGCCAACACGCGCGCCAGACTCGTCTTGCCGGCTGCGCTCGGGCCGATCAACGCCATGGCTTCACCGGGTTTCAGCCGGAAGCTGATTCCCCGCAGGATCGGTTCGCCACCCTGCCTGGCGAGCATAATGTTCTCGGCCTCAAACTTTCCCTTTGGGCGCGGCAACGGCAGTGCTGGTGTAGCCTCCGCCCGCTGACCGGCCACTGCGACGAGACGCTTGTAAGCGTTCCGTGCCCCGATCGTCGCCTTCCAGGTGCCGATCGCCTGTTCAACTGGGGCCAATGCGCGACCCATCAGGATCGAGGCGGAAATCATGATGCCGGGCGACGCCTCGTTTTTGAGCACCAGATATGCGCCGAGGCCGAGAACGGCCATCTGCAGAGCCAGTCGAAAAGCACGCGCGAGGGCCGAGATGGTGCTGGATCGGTTGCTGGCGAGAGATTGTTCTCTATTTGCCTCGTCTTGCTGGGCCTTCCAGCTCTCGAGCAGGGGGGGCAGCATGCCCATGGCCTGGACGACCTCGGCGTTGCGGATCGTCTGTTCGGCCTGCATGTAGGCCCGCATCTGGGCGATTGCGGCTTCCGCCATTGGCTTGCGGGTCAGATATTCGGTCAGCAACGCCAGCGCAAACAGCACGATCCCGCCGCAGGTTGCCAGCCAGCCCAACAACGGATGCATGAGGAAGATAGCGCCCAAGAAAATTGGTGCCCAAGGTGCATCGAGAATGGGGTAGATGCTCGGGCTGGTGAAGAAATTCCGCACCTGGTCGAGGTCACGCAGCGCACGGGCGTTGATCTGGCCCGGCGCCGAGGCGGCGTATTCAACCGATGCGCTCAGAAGTACCGGAGCTAATCGGGCGTTCAACCATGTCCCGACGGTGGACAAGAGGCGTGCGCGAACCACCTCTAGCCCTGCCATCGTGGTGATCGCCGCCGCCGCCATCAGCGACAGCGTCACCAATGTCTCCAAGCTGTGGCTGCCCAGCACCCGGTGATAGACCTGGAGCATATAGAACGCGCCAGTCAGCATCAGAATGTTGATGCCTGCGCTGAACCAGATGAGCGGTCTTATGGCGCGCCTGGCTTCTTTCATCACCGCCTGCAGGGCAGAGGGGCGTGGGGATTTCATCATGCTCTTATCTGCCCGTGTGCTGGTTGACGCTGCGAATTTTGCCGGTTTCGCGCGGGGCGCGAGATTATCTCGACAGGGAGAAGGGAGGCGGTGTGAACCGCCTCCCTTTGGTCAGGTGTCAGGCGATGACGTCAACCGCCAGGTGCTGGATGCCCGTCGCGTCGCCGTCGGCGTCCTGGATGTTGACCGCGAAGTCGAGGCTGGCGCCGATCTGTCCGGAAGTCGTCTGGATGAAGCCAATGTCCGTGATCTTGAGAACGTCGTTATCCGTGGCTCCCCAAGATTGCGAGCCGGTCACCGGGCTGTTACCCTCCACGGCGACAGTATTGGGGTCGTCGGTCGCCTTCGTCAGGTTGATACCAGATCCCGTCAACCCATTGCTGGACTGCATGATCTGCATACCCTGAATCGAGAAGTTCTCACCGGCAGCGGCGTTGTTGTAATCACCCTTCTCGATGATCACGAGACCGTCATTGTTGTCGAGCGAGAACTCGGTGCTGTAGGGGGACGGCACTGTGTTTCCCTTGAAGAAGTCCTGGTTCTCCACGACGATCGACCGTGTCGTGTGGACGTCGTCGGCGGTAGATGCCGTGCCTTTGGCGTCGATCAGGTCGAGAACCACGATGAGGTTCTCGGTGTTCCCGATGCCGTCGAACTTGATGGCGATGGCGTCCACCTTGTCAGTCGGCACGAGCTTCTCGGTACCGCCACCGGGAGCACCCGGGTTCACATCGCCCAAAATGTTCTGGTTGAAGAACCGGAGCGTGAGCAGTTCGCCCTTCTGGATCGTGTCGCCGGCCACACCGTTGGTCGACTGCGTGGCTGAAACCCAGTCCTCGAAATTGCTGGTGACGAACTGTCCGGCGTTGAAGGTGGTATCGCCGGCAATTGGCGAACCGTCACCAGTCGCGTTAAACCCGAAGGGGCTGCCGCTGGGATTCGAGTTCGCCGTGTACTGCACGTAGAACCCGTCACTATCGGCCGGGTTCGGGCCGGTATCGGCGTGATCCAACTCCGTCACCACGATTTGGGGGTGGCCGGTGTTGCCGAGAGGTGCTTTCGTCAACAGCTCCGAAGAGTGGAAGACGTTGAAGCTGAATCCGTCGATCACGTCATTCAACGCAATGGAGTACGTGCCCGCAACCTTGTCGAAGGTCAACGTGCCACCCGCCGTCGCGTCCTGCACGCCGGCAGTGATCGGGTCCTTGTCGTAATGGAACGAGAAGGAGAACTGTGCGCTGGTGGCGCTCTCCGAAACGAGTGCCGTCTGTACGTTGGTTATGCCCGAGTTTTGCGCATTGTCGACCGTACCGGTCAGCACCAGCTGCTGGACCCCCGCTACGTTGGGGTTAGCATCGCCGAAGTCGGAATGGGTGGCGTCATAAACCGCGCGACCGTCGGCGCCGATGCTGTATTTGAAGTCCCCGGTAGCCGGAGCGGCAGGGGGGCTCAGTACGTTGTTCAGTGTCTCGTGCTGGATACCACCGGTGCCGGGGTCGCCGTCAAACGGCTTCACGATCGTCGGAGCATCGTCCGCGAAGACGAGGTTCTGGCCGATGTTGAGGACGGCCGAGGCGCTATCACCGTCCTTGTCGGTGATGGTCGCCGTCAGCTTGATCAGGTTGTCCGCGTCCAGAGTCTCGGTGTCGTTCGGACCGTTGTTGGGGTCATGGATGACCGACCGGATCTGGTTCAGCGTGACTTGACCGGAGGCATCCACGCTCACCGTGAACACCAGATCGCCACCCGTCGCGGTCTTGCCTTCGACGACACTTCCGTTGAGCGACAGATTGACTGCCTGTCCGCTGAGTGTGTCGATCAGCCCAGACGCACCCGCGGCCACGCTCAGCGCATAGATGATGCCGGCTGAACCATCCTTGCCACCGTCCGAGGTGAACTGGGTTGCGAAGCCCTTGGTTTGGTCGCCGGCCAGGTTTGACTCGTCCACGGTTACGATCACGTTGTCGAGCGGCGCGCTGATGCTTGGCGCGTCGTCCTTGAACAGAAGGTTGTCGCCGATATTCGCGGTGTCCGAGGCGGTATCGCCGTCGCCGTCGACGATCGTCGCCGTCAAGGTCACGAGGTTGGCTGCCGAAAGGCCGGTCGACTGGTCCGGCCCGCTCTCAGGATCATGCCTGACGGCCAGCAGTTGAGTGAGCGTGACGTCACCGGTGGCATTTACTTCAACCGTAAATGCCAGCGCGTTGGTCTTCGCCGTGCGGCCCTCGATGACGCCGCCGTTGTTGAACAGGTCGATAGCCTCGTCCAGTTGGGTGGCGATCAGGCCGGAGGCGCCGCCCGGCGTGCCGAGAGCGTAGGTGATGCCGGCTGCGCCGAGACCATCGGTGCCGGGGTCGGAGGTGAACGCACCTGCGAAGTTTTTGGTTTGGCTGCTGGTGGGGGTGTCGGTATCGTCGGTGGTGAGTGTGGGCTCTGTACCGTTGGCTGTGATTGTCGGGCCGTCATCGTCGACGTTGATGCCGCCACCGACGGACTCATCCGTGTGTGACAACGCGCGGACTTTCAGGATGTCGCTGAAGTCCACCCTGTCATCCGGGTTGAGGTTGTCCGGATGGGCGATTGGCGCGAAGGTGACCATCTGCACCGTGCCCAACGTATTGTCACCGTTGGGGATGATGTAGAAAGCGGCGACGATGTCACCGCTGGTATCAGTCGCCAACACGGATTTTCCGTCCGCCGACGTGGTGAGGAAGATGTCCTCGCCGCCCACGGTGTTCAACCCAGAGTCTGCGTGTGTTAGAGGGGCGAAGATCAGGCTGTCCACGACCTCGTTCGCTCCCACCGTCACCTGCACGAGGTCGGCCTGACTTGCCGCCTCGGCGGAGTCAGCGAACGCCAACTGCCCTGCGGTCAAGCCGAGGCCGTTGAGATAGGTGACAAAGGCGGGGTCGAGGTCAGCGCTGACCAGCAAACCGCCCGAGACGCTTACCGCGACATCATCGCCATCGGGGTCGCCGGTGGCGGTGTTTTGGATACCGGCCGTCTGGTCGTTAACCAACTCGCCTACGATATTAATGGTAGCCATAATGTTCATCCTTTCTTGGATGGTTGACTGGTTCTACACCTCGTGTTCGCGTAGCCGCGGTTATCCGCGGCGTTAGAGTGGCGCGGAGGTCATTGGTCGCGGCGTCGTGGCCCTGAAGCCCGACGTCTGGGCGAGCGTCAGCGTGCCACGGATGTGGGGGGTGATTGTCATTACGCCTCCGTTCAATGCGGCAGGCGCGAAGTCAGCCCCAACGCTGGCAACCGGCCGCACGGGCGCGCATCCGTCGGCCAGAGCCGGCGCTGTGCGCCATCGTTAAAACGAAACTGGAGTTCTGGATTGACTTAGGGGTAGAGGGGGTTGGGAGGAGCCGCCGCAGCCCTCCGCTCCTTGCCCCGTCAGGCAATTCTGGGCGGATGCGTCCTACGCGCATCGGTGACCCACCAACGGCGGGCACCAAGGATCGAAAATGAGGGCATACTCAACCCCGCCCCTCGTCAACAGGCATGACTGCCTGTACGCCTCCCGCTCACAAAAATGAGCACAAAAACTTTACGCTTATTTGTGGAAATTACAAATCGGACTATTGCCTTTTTATTAGAAGTGTGACTTCCGAAAAAGGTCCCTCACGTGAGGGACTTTTGTCCCGGCCTTGCGAACTATTTGAAATCAAAAGAAAATAAGACAAATCGTGCTAAAGGGTTTGACTATGAGATCCGCGGCAGCAATGAAGTAGGCCTATGAGAAAGACAATCGCCGTGGCACCAATGATGGACTGGACGGACCGGCATTGCCGGTTCTTCCACCGCCAGTTGACGCGCCGCGCGCTGCTCTACACCGAGATGGTGGTGGGGGACGCGGTCATCCATGGCGCGCGCGAGCGACTGCTCGGTTTCGACGCTGTAGAACACCCGGTGGCATTGCAGCTTGGCGGATCGGATCCGGCAAAACTTGCCGAGGCGGCGCGGATCGGCGAAGCCTTCGGCTATGACGAGATCAACCTCAATGTCGGCTGCCCGTCAGACCGTGTCCAGTCCGGGACGTTCGGCGCCTGCCTGATGAAGACGCCCGCCTTGGTCGCCGAATGCGTCGCTGCCATGAAAGCGTCGGTGAAAATCCCGGTCACGGTCAAATGCCGTATCGGCGTCGACGACCAGGATCCGGAGCCCGCCCTCGACACGCTCGCCGACAGCGTGCTCGCCGCCGGCGCCGACGCGCTCTGGGTGCACGCCCGCAAGGCCTGGCTGGAGGGGCTGAGCCCCAAGGAGAACCGCGACATCCCGCCACTCGACTATCCGCGGGTCTACCGGTTGAAGGCGAGGAAGCCGGACGAGTTCATCGGCATCAACGGCGGCATTCAATCGCTTGGCGAGGCATCGATGCATCTTTCCCACGTCGACGGCGCGATGCTTGGCCGCGCCGCCTATCATACGCCGGGTATCCTTACCGGCGTCGATGCTGCCTTTTATGGCGAGGCGGCTGCCGCCTTCGACTATCCGGCGCTGATCGACGCCATGGCCGGCTATGCCGCGCGCCACATCGAGCGTGGCGGGCGGCTCGGCCACATCACCCGCCATATGGTCGGGCTGTTCCACGGCTTGCCCGGCGCGCGACGTTTCCGGCAGATCCTTTCCACCGACGCGAACAAAGCCGGCGCCGGCCCGGAGGTGCTGAAAACCGCGTTCGCGGCGATTGATTTCACGGCGGCGGAAGCCGAGGCAGCCTGATTTTCGGTTAAAGCACTTTGCGCTTTAACCTTTTTTCTTATGCATATCGTGGTTCCCAGAACCGCCACGCATTTCTGGGCGACATGCATCAATCCCGCAGGATCATGCGGTCGCCGCGGACGTCGAAACCCGACAACGAGCCGATGAAGTTCATGCCGAGCAGGCTCTGGTCAAGCATGCCGGGCGCGGCGACCATCACCTGCATGTCCTTGCGCACGATGCCGCCGATCGCCACCTCGTCGGTCCTGACCGTCGCAGCATGCGCCATGCCGTTGGCGGTGGAGACGTCGACGCTGTAGCTCAGCGCCGCCGGGTTGAAACCCGCGGCCTGGGCATCTTCCGACGTCAGCACCGTGCTGGTCGCGCCGGTGTCGACCACGGCCCGCACCGGGGTGCCGTTGACCAGGATGCGGGCCTCGAAATGGCCGTTGCCGGCCTTGTCGAGCGTGACGGTCGGACGTCCGCTCTCCACGCCGAGCGCCAGCGGGCTGCCGGGCACGAGGCCGGCCGTCACGCGGCTCGCGACGTCCTGCAGCTCGTAGCGATATTGATAGCCGGCGATCAGCACGAGGATCAGCGCGGCCCAGACGCCGATATTGCGTGCCATGTCGCCCAGCGGCCGGCCCGAGCGGAGCAGGCTCGCGCCGATCACCATGACCAGAACGCCGACCCAGATCAGCCGGCCGAAGTCATTGTTGTTCATGCCGAAAGTGTGGCCGGCCGAATTGTTGAGCATGAGCAGCACGAGCCCGACGCCGATCACCGCCATGACGATCCAGAACAGCCGGCTCATCCGTTTCTTCTCACAAAAGGCCGCGTTCGCGCGCTATGCGGGCACGCCGGGTCTCGCGGCGTGGGCGCCGCTCGACCGTTTCGAGCCGCGCCGGCAGTTCGGCCATCACCGCTCGGCGCGTTTCGGGGGTCATCGTGAGCCAGCCGGAAATCTCGTCGCGCGTGCGGCCGCAGCCGAAGCAGAACCCGGTTTTCATATCGATCGAACAGACCAGGATGCAGGGGGATTCGATGGCGGTCATGCTGTTCTCTTGGCTTTATTCCACATGGTGCAACCGCCGGAGCAATGCAAGCCCTCCGCGATGCGTCGCAAGGCGACGCGTTCGCGGCATCGTCAGGCGGTTGTCCCGGCGGGAGAAGGCGGCTATGCCGCTTGCGATTTTCGCAACGAACCGCGACCGACATAAATGCCTGCTCAGCCTTTCGACGATTTCCGAAGCCTCTTGGCGGCCCTGCCGCCGGCCGATGACGCGGCGGGCGGCCGCGTCCGGGCACTGTTCGCCAAAACGGACAAGCCGAAAGGATCGCTGGGACGAATCGAGGACATCGCGGCCTGGATTGCCACCTGGAGCGGGCGCGCACCGCCGGCGATCAATCGGCCGCTGATGGCGATCTTCGCCGGCAATCACGGTGCCGTCAGGCATGGCATTTCGCCGCGGCGCGTTGCCGCGACCGCCGATGAAGTCGAGCTCTGCGCCGCCGGCGGGGCCGCGATCAACCAGGTCTGCATCGCCAACGATCTCGGCCTGAAAGTCTTCGATCTGGCCTTGGATATCCCCACGGGCGACATCACCGAGGAAGCCGCGCTCGATGAGCGCGGCTGCGCCGCGACCATGGCCTTCGGCATGGAGGCGGTCGCCGGCGGCGCCGATCTTCTGTGCCTTGGCGATCTCGGGGTCGGCAATTCGACCATTGCGGCTGCCCTTTGCGCCGCGCTGTTCGGCGGCAAGGGAACGGATTGGGTTGGGCCGGGGTCCGGCGCCGATGCGGCGACGGTGGCGCGAAAAGTCGAGGTTGTCGATCGGGCGCTGGCGTTTCATGGTTCCGGCCTCAGCGATCCTCTCGAGGCTCTGTGCAGGGTCGGCGGGCGCGAATTCGCGGCGATCTGCGGCGCCATTCTGGCGGCGCGCATGGAAAAGATCCCCGTCCTGCTCGACGGGTTCGTGGCGACCGCGGCGGCCGCGGTGTTACATGCGGCCAATCCAGGCTCGCTCGACCATTGCCTGCTTGCCAGCCTGTCGCCGGAGCCCGGCCACGCCAAGGCGGCCGAGCGGCTCGGACTGCGGCCGCTGCTCGATTTCGGCATCAGCCATGGCGAAGGCGTAGGCGCCGCTCTCGCCGCCGGTATCATCAAGGCCGCGGCGTTGACGAGTTCCGGCATGGCGGCGGCTGTCCGCCGTTAAAGGCTCCAAAAGCGCTCTAGCGGCGTCCACGCGTCGCCGCGACAGCCTTGGTCGGCAGGGCCGGCAGTTCCTCCATAACCCGGCTCAGCGGGAAGATGGCGATCGCCTCGGTGCCTTCACGCAGCTTGGAATGAAGCTCGAACTCGCCGCCATGCATGGCGAGCAACCCCTGCACGATCGGCAGGCCGAGGCCGGTTCCCTGTTCGGCGCTCTTGATGGCGATCGAGCCTTGGCCGAAAGCGGAAAGCACGACCGGGATTTCCTCGTCCGGTATGCCCGGGCCGTTGTCCTTGACCGAAATGTACTGGCCGCCGCCGGCGGTCCAGCCGACGCGCACGCGCACTTCGCCGCCGGACGGCGTGAACTTGATCGAATTGGACAGAAGGTTCAGCGTGATCTGCCGGACAGCGCGCTCGTCGGCGAAGAGGCGCGGCAAGGTCTCCTCGAACTCCTGGATGATGCGGATGTCCTTGTTGCGGGCGCGCAACTCCATCATGTGGCAGCAGTCCTCGACGATGGTCACCAGCACGACCGGCTCCTCGTTGAGCTGATAGCGGCCGGCCTCGATGCGCGACAGGTCGAGGATCTCGTTGATCAGGTCGAGCAGGTGCTGGCCGGACTCATGCACGTCATGGGCATAGTCGCGATAGGTCGGATTGTTCATCGGACCCAGCACTTCATTGGCCATCACTTCGGAGAAACCAAGGATGGCGTTGAGCGGCGTCCTGAGCTCGTGGCTCATGGAGGCGAGAAAACGCGATTTCGCCATGTTGGCGTCCTCGGCGCGGCGCCTTGCCTCGTCCGACATCGATTTTGCCGTCTCCACTTCGGCAATCAGCGCGTCCTTCTCCGAGCGGAAGGACAGCACCATCAACGACGCCTGGTTGAGGTGGCGCGCGACGTAGCCGAAGAAGGGAAGTGCTGCGATGAGCAACGCCGCCATCGTGGCTTCGATCGGCGTCCACAGGTGCATGATGGTGTAGACGTAAACGGCAACGGGAATGGCGAAGGTCGCGAACAGGGCGCCGCCAAGCGAGGAGGCCAAGACCGCCGTCATCGCCATGGCGACCAGGATCACCATGGCCTTGGCGACATGGAACTGGTCGACCTGGCATGTGTTGCAACCGATCCAGGCGAACCACGCCCAGCCAAGGCCGCACAGGAAATGGCCGATCAGGAAGTCGCGGCGCGTCTGCGCCGGGTCGAGCTCGGCCGCCTCGGTCCGCTCCACGCGACGCGCCATGAAGGCGACGATCGTGTAGCAAAGCAGCGTCGACAAGGCCCAGATGGTGATCTGGCTGTCCAGGCCCGCCAGCCGGCCGATGGCCGCTACCGCAAGCACCAGAAGGGGGATAGCGACCGCGCTGACCACCATGGTGCGCGCATGCAGCTTCAGCAGTTCACGGTCGAAGTCGAGGCTGCCAGCCTGCTGCGAAAGGCGGTCGCGCGTCTTGCGCACCGCGCGCGCCACATCGCTGTTGCGGTGCGGTTTACGGCGGTCCACAATAAATTTATCCGCTGTGTTCGAGCGTTGCAAAGGCATACAGACTTCAATTTCTGCGCGCAGCGACTGTAAGTTCGTTAAGCTACGTTCGAATGATTAAGAGACTGTTTGCCATATGAGCCGTTTCGGGGCGCGGGGATCGCGCCGACGCTATGCGGCGAGCCCACCGCGCAGCCTCTGGCGCAAGCTGCTGGACTATGGGTTGGCCTTCCTCTTGCTCGGGTTGCTCATGCTGGTGGCGGCGCGGCTCGATCGCTTCGAGACACGCACGGAGCACGGCACGGCAATCGTCAATGACGGCGATTCGATCACGCTCGGGAGCGAACGCATCCGCATGCGCGGCATCGATGCTCCGGAATACCAGCAGAGCTGCCAGAAGGCCGGCGCCGACTATCCCTGCGGCAAGCTGGCGCGGCAGTCGCTGGTGCGGCTGATCGCCGGCAGGCCGGTTTCCTGCAGCGGCTGGCAGCGCGATCGCTACGGCCGGCTGCTCGGCGATTGCAGGGCGGGCGACACCGATCTAAACCGGTCCCAGGTGCAGGCCGGATGGGCGGTTGCCTTCGGCGACTTCGAAACCGAGGAAGCGGTGGCGAGAGCGGCCAAGGCCGGCATCTGGGCAGGAACTTTCGAGGAGCCGCGGCAATGGCGCGACAGCCATCATGACGCGCCGGTCGAGAGAAGGCACGGCATGCTGGCCTCATTCGGCGATGCGTTGCGCGAATTTGTTCGCTTCTGGTGATGGGTGGACCCGCGCCCTATGATCCGGTGGAGAAGCTGGAGGATGGAATGAAGCTGTTCGACGGTGGCCGCGCGCCCAATCCGCGGCGCGTGCGTGTCTTCCTTGCCGAGAAGGGACTGACGGTGCCGCTGGTGCCCGTCGACATGGGCGCGCTGGAACATCGCGGCGCAGAGGTGGCGCAGCGCAATCCGCTGCGCCGCCTGCCGGTGCTCGAGCTCGACGACGGCACCATCATCACCGAATCGATCGCCATCTGCCGCTATTTCGAGGAGTTGCATCCCGAGCCGGCGTTGTTCGGCACGGGCGCGCTCGGCAAGGCAAAGGTCGAGATGTGGCAAAGGCGCATGGAACTGAACCTGATGGCCAGCGTCGCCGCCGCGTTCCGGCACATCCATCCGGCGATGAAGGAATGGGAAGTGCCGCAAATTCCGGAATGGGGAGAGGCCAACAAGCCGAAGGCGATCGAATTCCTGCATCTCCTCGACCGCGAACTGGCGGAGCGCGAGTTCGCCGCCGGCGATGCCTATTCGGTCGCCGACATCACCGGCATGATCGCCATCGATTTCATGAAGCCGGCCCGCATCAAGGTGCCGGAGGAATGCACGAACGTGCTACGCTGGTACGCGGCGTTGACAAGCCGGCCGAGCGCGACGGCCTGAGCGACGGAAATTGGATCATCCGCCCGATATGAGACGAGCGCTGGAGCGCCTTACCGAAAGGGTGCGGGCCTGCCATATCTGCATTGATGAGCCCCGCGGTCGGCCTTTGCCGCATGAGCCGCGGCCGGTGCTGCAGCCGTCCTCGACGGCGCGAATCCTGCTGGCCGGCCAGGCGCCAGGCACCAAGGTGCATCTGTCGGGCATGCCGTTCACCGACGCTTCGGGAGACAGGCTGAGAAACTGGCTCGGTGTCACCTCGCAGGAATTCTACGACACCGAAAAATTCGCCATCGTGCCCATGGGCTTTTGCTTTCCGGGCCAGGATGCCAAGGGTGGCGACCTGCCGCCGCGCCGCGAATGCGCGCCGGCCTGGCGCTCGCAGCTGATGGCGCTGATGCCCCAGATCGATCTGGTGCTCACAATCGGCGGTTATGCGCAGGCATGGCATATGGGCACGACACGGCTGCCGTCGCTGACCGAGACGGTCAGGAACTGGCGCGCCATATGGGATGGACCGTCCATGCCGAAAGTGCTGCCGCTGCCGCATCCGTCATGGCGAAACACCGGCTGGCTGAAGAAGAATCCCTGGTTTGAAATGGATTTGCTGCCCTTCCTGAGGTCGGAAATCCGCTATCGCATTGATTAGGTATCCTGCAAGATATCACTCGCTTTTCCTGCCTTTGGCAGAATTTCTTTCTTGTTAACGGGGCCGATAAAGGGGATTATGGGGAAACTATTCCCCTGGAGCTTCCCATGGATCGCCTCGACAGAAAAATTCTCCGCCTCCTGCAGGAGGACGCGACGCTCGCGGTCGCCGATGTCGCCAAAAAAGTCGGCCTGTCGACCACGCCGTGCTGGCGGCGCATCCAGAAGCTCGAGGAGGAGGGAGTCATCAAGCGGCGCGTCGCCATCCTCGACCATGAGAAGGTCAATGTGCGCGTCACCGTCTTCGTGTCGATCCGCACCAATTCGCACAGCCATGAATGGCTGCGGCGCTTCTCCGAGGTCATCCAGGAGTTCCCGGAAGTGGTCGAATTCTACCGCATGAGCGGCGACGTCGATTACCTGCTGCGCGTGGTGGTGCCCGACATCGCCGCCTACGATGCCTTCTACAAGCGGCTGATCGCGAAGATCGAGATCCGTGACGTCTCGTCGTCCTTCGCCATGGAGCAGATCAAGTACACGACGGAAATTCCGCTCGATTACATGGTGCTGGACAAGGAATCGGGCGCGAACGCGGCGTGACACTGGTTGCGCCGATCGGCCTTAATTCTTCTTTTTGTTCAGGAAATTCCAGGGCGAGTTGACCGGCAGGGTGACTGCGTCCGGCACGCTGTCGACGCTCGCCACCTCGGCCTTTCGCACAGTGTAGCCGGACTGGACGATCGAGACGCCGTCGAGGATGAAGAGCTGGCTTTTCTCCATGCCGGGCCGCAGCACGCCGGTGACGGCGACCGGTTCATAAGCCTCTTTCATCTTGTAGGGATGCGCCGGCATCACCAGCACGATCTGGTTCGGCGGCGGCGTCGGCATGTGGCTGCAGGCGCCGGTCCACGGCACCAGCAGGAACTGGTAGACGAGGTCGCCATCGCGGTCGACCGGCAATGCATAGCCGGCTAATTGTATCGTCTTGTCCTTGAGATCGAGCGACAAGGTCTCGCCGTGGTCGGGCAGTTTTGCCGCGATCATCGGCAGGTTCGCGTCCTCGGCGACGGCCTGCGTTGCCGGGCGCAGGTCCTTCCAGAAGATATGCGTGGTTTCCGCCGAGGCATCGGCTTCGATGGCTGCGAACAGCAGTATGGAGGCTAGCGCCGCGCATGATTTGAACCGCTTGTTCATGATCCCTCCATCCTCCGCCAGCTGATTTCCGGAATCGAGTAAAAGCGTCGTGACCGGCCAGGGCTCAACGGCTGAGCCGCATCACATGCCGGCGCGTGCCGGCGGTTCCGATCTCGTGGAAGCCCCGCGCGGCGAACATGCCGCGAAAACCCATGAAACGATAGCTGGGTGCCGCCTCGTCGACGGGATAGGCCTCTATGACACGCGCGCCCTTGCCGAAGGCATGATCTATCGCTGCATCGAGCAGGGCGGAGGCCAGCCCGCCGCCGCGCAAAGCCCTTGGCACATAGAAGCAGACGATCGACCATATGCCGGTCTCGCTATCGTCCTGCTGCCTTGACAGTTTCCGGTAGGTCTCGCGCGGCGCGACCGAGCACCAGCCGACCGGCTTGCCATCCAGCTCGGCGACGATGCCCACGGGAGTGCCGGCATCGATGAGCCCCATCATCATGCGCTTCTTCTCGTCGTTCTTGATGTGCTCACGGCTGGAGTGGCGCCAGGCCATGCACCAGCAATATTTCGGCGCGCCGGGCTGCTCGAACAGATTTTCGAAACGGCGGCGCGTTTCTTGCGTCACCTCGGTAAAGCAGATGCCGGCAAGGTCAGGTCTTTGCGGCTGCGAGCCTTGCGAGCTGTTTGGCATCCGTCAGTTCCTTCACCGCATCCTTGCCGATCCAGCGCGCCGCCTTGTCCGACGATGCCGCCAGTTTTTCCGCCAGCGCAAGGGCAGGGGCGTGCAGTTTCATCGACCGTTTGCCGATCTGCCGTAACGCCCAGTTGACCGCCTTGCGGACGAAATTGCGCGGATCCTCGGCATGTTTCTCGATCAGCGGCAGATAGGCAAGGAAGGTCGCGTCCGGCTCTTTCTTCAGATGCACCGCGCTCCAGGCCAGCATGGCAAAGGCGGTGCGGCGGACGAATTCGCGGTCGTCTTCGGCGAATTCGTCGATCAGATCGCGCCAGAACGGCGTTTCGGCAAACAGGTCGGCGACGGTGTCGACGATCTCCCAGCTGTCGAAGTCCGCAGCCCAGCGCCGGCACTGAGCGACGACGAGCTTCTTCGGCTCGCCGGTAAAAGCCGCCATCAGCCGCGCTTCGCGAATGCCGCTGTCCCAGAGCTGCAGCGCTCGCTCGTGGTTCTTCTTCAGCTTGCGCGCCAGCGGCCGCAAGTCGGAATTGCCGATGCCGAGCGCGCTGGCCGTGTTGATGCCGAAGCGCGCCATGCCGTACAAGTTCGCCTCGGTGCCGATCGCGCGCAGGTGCGCGACGATGTCGTCGGCGCTCCAGCTTGGATCGGGGAGACGCATCGCCGCCTATTTTTCCAGGCGGGCAAGAAGCGAGGACGTGTCCCAGCGCTTGCCGCCCATGTCCTGCACATCCTTGTAGAACTGGTCGACAAGCGCCGTCACCGGCAGCTTGGCGCCGTTGCGGTTGGCTTCCGCCAGGCAGATGCCGAGATCCTTGCGCATCCAGTCGACGGCGAAGCCGAAATCATATTTGCCGGCATTCATCGTCTTGTGGCGGTTCTCCATCTGCCAGGAGCCGGCTGCCCCCTTCGAGATCACCTCGACCACCTTTTCGATGTCGAGGCCAGCCTTCTTGCCGAAATGAATGCCTTCGGCCAGGCCCTGGACGAGGCCTGCGATGCAGATCTGGTTGATCATCTTTGTGAGTTGGCCGGCGCCGGCCGGCCCCATCAGCCCGACCATGCGGGCGTAAGCGTCGATGACGGGCCTCGCTCTTTCGAAAGCGGCCTCATCGCCGCCGACCATGACGGTCAGCACGCCGTTCTCGGCGCCGGCCTGGCCCCCGGACACCGGCGCGTCGAGAAAGGAGAAGCCCGCTTTGCGCGCGGCGTCGTCCAGCTCGCGTGCGACCTCGGCCGACGCGGTGGTGTTGTCGATGAAGACGGAACCCTTCTTCATCGCCGCGAAAGCGCCGCTCGGGCCGGTGGTCACCGAACGCAGATCGTCGTCATTGCCGACGCAGGAGAAGACGAAATCCTTGCCCTCGGCAGCCTCTGCCGGCGTCAGCGCCAGTTTGCCGCCATGCTGGGTCACCCATTGCTCGGCCTTTGCCTTGGTGCGGTTATAGACGGTGACGTCGTGGCCGCCCTTGTTCCTGAGGTGCCCCGCCATCGGGTAGCCCATGACGCCAAGACCGAGAAATGCAACCGATGCCATAGACCTGCCTTCCAACAAAACACGGTTTCCAGTGGCCGAAGGTCTAGGCCATGCGAAAAATTCGTCAAGGCGCGCGGCGCCGTATCGACTGGTGCAGGCCTGAACGATCTGATCTAGCGATGCAGGTGGATGGTGATGCGGCGCTCGATCCATTCGACGCCGTGGCGCAGGATCTCGACCATCACCAGGTAGACGATCGCCACCCAGATATAGGCCTGGATGTCGAAGGATTTCGCGTAGGCGAGCTTGGCGTTGCCCATCAGGTCGTAGACGGTGATGATGGCGACGATCGCCGAGGCTTTGATCATCAGGATGAGCTCGTTGCCGTAGGGCCTGAGCGCGACGATGATCGCCTGAGGCAGCACCACCTTGCGCAGGGTCTGCAGTTTGTGCAGGCCGAGCGAGGCGGCGCCTTCCCATTGGCCGCGCGGCACGCTTTCGATGGCGCCGCGCAGGATTTCGGCCTGATAGGCGGCGGTGTTGAGCGAAAAGGCAAAGACGCCGCAGTAGAAGGCTTCGCGGAAGAACCACCACAACCCGACCGTCTCCAGCTCGGGCCGGAACGAGCCGATGCCGTAATAGACCAGATAGGTCTGCACCAGCAGCGGCGTGCCGCGGAAGAAATAGACGTAGCAATAGGCAAGCCCGGACAGGATCGGGTTCGTCGACATGCGGCCATAGGCTACCGGAAGCGACAGGATGGCGCCAAGGACCATCGAGATCGCCACCAGCGACAGGGTGGTTCCCAGGCCTTGAAGATAGGCCGGCGCGTATCTGGCGAAGAACTCGGGATTCCAGGCATAGACCAGGTAGGCCACGATGCCGGCGCCGAACAGAATCCAGATGCCGACCAGCGCGTAGCCGAGGATGCGGGCCCGCGGCCAGCCGCGCGCTTGCGGCGGCGGCTTGTCTATGGCGATCGCCTGGCTGATGCTCATCGCGCTTGCCTCCGCCCGAGATAGCGCAGGATGTAGCTCGTGGCGATCGACGACAGGACGGCCAAGGCCAGGAAGATCAGCGCCGCGACGCTGTAGAACAGGAAGGAATGCTTGGTGACGCGCGCCGCGACACCGGACTGGCGCAAGGTCTCGGCGAGATTGACCACCGAGACCAGCGAGGTGTCCTTGAGCAGGCTCAGCCAGCAATTCTCGAGACCCGGAAAGGCGATGCGTATCAGCTGCGGCAGGATCACCAGCCGCATCGTCTGCCATTTCGACAGGCCGATGGCGTAGCCGCCCTCGTATTGGCCTTTCGGAATGGCGCGGAACGCGGAGAGGAAGACCTCGCTGGCGTAGGAGGAGAAGATCAGCGACAGCACGATCATGCCGGCGACGAAGCTGTTGACGTCGATGGTGGCATTCGGATTGAACAGCCGCACCACATACTGCAACAGAAGCGGCATGCCGAAAAAGAACAGGAACAGCGTCACCAGTTCCGGCAGGCCGCGAAAGACCGTGGTGTAGATGTTGCCGGCGAGCCTGAGCGACGGCTCTTCATGCTGCTTGGCGAAGGCGACGAAAAAGCCGATCACCAGGCCGATCGGCAATGTGGCGAGCGCCAATGCAATGGTGACCAGAACGCCAGACGCAATGTCGTCACTCCAGCCGTCCGGTCCCCAGCTGAGAAGTGTCCAAATGCTTTGGGCCGGCATTGACGGGTCGTGTCTCCGTGGCGATCCCGGGAGAAGAGAAGGGCGGCGAGGGGTGCCTCACCGCCCTGGCTAACGTATCAGGATTCGGCGCCGTAGACGTCGAACTTGAAGTACTTGTCGTTGATTTCCTTGTACTTTCCGTTCTTGCGGATGGCGTCGATCGCGGCGTTCAGCTTGTTGACCAGATCGGTCTCGCCCTTGCGCACGGCGATGCCGGCGCCCGGTCCGAAGATTTCGACCGGCTGCGGCGAGGGCTGGCCGAGGATCTTGCAGCAGGCGCCGTCCGGCGAATCCAGCCATTGCTGCAGCACGACGATGTCGTCCTCGATGGCGTCGAGACGGCCATTGGCGAGGTCTGCCTGTTCCTCGGGGCTGCTCGGATAACCCTTGATCGTGCTGTCCGTGTAGGTCTTCGAGGCATAGTTGTAGTGCGTGGTCGTGGTGGCGACGCCGATGGTCTTGCCGGCGAGGTCTGCCTTGGTCACGCCTTTGAGCGGCGAATCCTTCGGCACGGCGATGGCCGAGGGGGTGTTGTAGTATTTGTGGGTGAAGTCGACTTTTTCCTGGCGCTCGGGCGTGATCGACATCGAGGCGACGATGGCGTCGAACTTGCCGGCCTGGAGCGCCGGGATGATGCCGTCCCAGTCCTGCGCGACGAATGTGCACTTCACCTTCATCTCGTCGCAGAGAGCCTTGGCGATATCGATGTCGAAGCCGACCAGCTGGCCGTCCGATGTCAGGTTGTTGAAGGGCGGGTACGCGCCTTCGGTGCCGATCCTCAGGGTCTTTTCCTGAGCCTGGGCGACGCCAAGTGTCAGCAGCGCGGCCGAAGCGGCAAGCGCGATACGCAGTGCAATACGCATGATAATCCTCTCATATTGTCATGGCCGCTGTCCCGTGCGGCTCTTGTGGGCGTAGCTTCTTTACCGCCCGCTGAGGCGGATACTCCCACTCTTTCCAAGAAAAAAGCAACTGCAAATCAACGGCAAACGACAATCGGGATGTGCCGCTGCGTTACTTGGTTTCAGCAACGAGACCTGTGCTGCGCTCGATAAAGTCGGCTATCGATTTGCTGTCGTCGAGATCGAAAACCGGCAGGTCTTCGCCTTCGACTGTAAAGTCTGCGGCGACCGCGACGATATTGGGGTCATTGGCCGAAAGCGGCGTCCGGTCCTTGGCTTCGAGCCGCCTTGCCTCGATCTTCTTGTGCGCTTCGCGCTTGTAGCCTTCGACCAGCACGATGTCCGAGGGCGACAGCCGCGCCAGGATATCGTCCAGCGTCGGTTCATCCTCGTTCCGCAATTCGTGCATCAGCGCCCAGCGCCGGCCGGAAACGATGGCAACCTCGGTGGCGCCAGCCTGCCGATGGCGGAAGCTGTCGGCGCCCGGCTTGTCGATGTCGAAGTCATGGTGGGCGTGCTTCACGGTCGAAACCGTCCAGCCGCGCGCAACCAGCTCGGTGACGAGCTTTTCCGTCAGGGTCGTCTTGCCGGAGTTCTTCCAGCCGGTGATGCCGAATACGCGTCTCATGGCCTGAGGATTTGCAACAGACGCTCCGCCGCCGCAAGGTCGTCCGGCGTATTGACGTTGAAGAACGGGTCGATCTTTTGGTCGCCGGCCGCGATCATGGGGAACTCGACCTCGACATGGCCCTGGCGCTCCATGAAGGCCGAAACCCGCCGGTTGTCCTCGTCGACCAGGAAACGACGCAAGGCATCGCGCAGGCCGAGCGGCCAGAGCGCGAAGGTCGGATGCCATCTGCCGTCCGAGCTGGCGACGGCGATCGCGCTTGGACGGTCGCGGGTGGCGGCCGCGAGGCGCTCGACGAGGTCGTCGGGGAAGAACGGCGTGTCGCCGGCGGCGCTCATCAGCCAAAGACAGCCTGTTTGCTTTTCCGCCCATTCGAGGGCGGCGAGGATGCCCGCCAGCGGCCCGGCATGGCCCGGCACCGTGTCTTCGATCACCGGCAGGTCCATGCCGGCAAACCGCGCCGGATCGCCGTTCGCGTTGAGCCCCAGGGTCGCGACCTGCGGCCTCAATCGCGCTGCGACATGATCGATCAGCCTGGCTTTGCCCAATGAAAGCAGCGGCTTGTCGCCGCCGCCCATCCGGCGCGCCTGGCCTCCCGCCAGAATGATCCCCGCAACATTTCGGTCCATCGGCCTATATGCCGTCCGGCGCCATGTCGGGTCCAGCGCTTTCGGCGGCAGGTTGCTGCCTGCCGACGACGCGCTCGCGGTAGAGCGCATAGAGGCCTGAGCCGATGATGATGGCGGCGCCGGCGATCATGGGAAGGTCGGGGACGTCGCCGAAAATGACGAGGCCGAGCAGGATCGACCAGAGCAGGGCGGTGTAGCGGAAAGGCGCGATGAAGGAGATGTCACCCGAGCGCATCGCCATGATGATGAACTGATAGCCGATGAGCACCAGCACTGCCGCGAGCGCCAGAAGCGCGGTCGACCGGCCGCTCATCGGCGTCCAACCACCCATCGGCGACAAGAGCAGCGCGCCCAGCGCGGTCATGGCGAGCGCGGTCGCCGTCGACACCAGAAGCGTCGGGATCGATTCCGGAATGCGCTTGGTGGAGAGGTCGCGCACCGCGCAGCAGGCGACACTGGCCAGTGCAACCAGCGAATAGACGCTGAACCCTTCGAACCCCGGCCGTACGATGATCAGCACGCCGACAAAGCCGGCGGCGATCGCGGTCCAGCGCCGCCAGCCGACGCCTTCGCCGAACACCAAGGCCGCGCCCATGGTCACCGCCAGCGGCAGCGCCTGCATGACGGCCGAGACATTGCCGATCGGCAGATGCGCAAGCGCGACCAGGAACGACACCGTGGCGCCGGCCTCGCCGGCGACACGCATGGCCACCATCGGCTGCAGCATCGCGGCCGGATTGGCAAGCGCGCCGCGCCGCCAGGCGAGCAGGCCGACGAAGAGGGTCGCAAAGACGCCGCGCACCAGCATGACCTGCGCCATGTTCATCGACTCGGAGGAGAATTTGGTGATCGCGTCGTTCAAGGTGAAGCCGACCATGGCCACGATCATGAACAGCGCGCCGCGCAGATTTGGCGAGAGGGGCAAAGGCGTTTCCGGATTCTATTTGGATCGAACCTGTAGCAGGCCGGCGGAAACAGCAACGCCTAAAGAAATGGGCCACGAATTTCTGCGCGGCCCGTGAGATCGATTTGCCGAAATCCCGAAGACCTACTTCGGCGTCAGCACTTCGGTGCCGTTGCCGTTCTGACCGGCGATGGTCCATAGTCCATGCAGGGAGCCGTCCTTCTCGATCTTGTAGACGACGAGACCGACTTCCTTGCCCATCGCGTAGCCGGCGGAAAACGCATTGTCGTTACGCATGCAGATGCCGTCCGAGGTCGAGCCGCCGGTTTCCCAGTGGATCGTGCAGGTCGTGTCGCTGGTCAGCGTGATGGTTGCCTCGCCGCCATATTTCGAGCCGTCGAAATTAGTGCCGGCGACCGTGTAGGTACCGCCGATCGACTGAGCCGCGGCCGGCATGGAGGCAACCCCAAGCATTGCAAGTGAAAGCATGAATGTGCGCATGTGCACTCCCCCTAGAGCGAAATCGCGCTTGAAGGCTAGGCCCGAAAAGGCCGGTGGTAAATCGGCCGGAAGGCCGTGTAGATGGTTTATTTCGAGTGTGGCCCGGACGCCTCGTGCAGGCTCGCGGCGATGGCGCCGACCAGCGGGTCGTATTTCGCCTTGAGCGCCGCGGGATACTCGATGAAGACGGTATGGATGACGTCCTCCTGGCCGAACACGGACCGCTGATAGAAGATCTTGTCGCCCTTCGTGCCCGACAGAACCGCCCAGTTCTTGCCGGCCTTGCCGTAGGTGACTTTTTCTCCTGGCTCGGGGCTGGCTTTTTCGTTCTCGACGAGGGTCTTGGGCGTGTCATCGAGTACATTGTAGCCGCCGTAGCAAGCCACGCTGGCGCCGTCGGCGCTTTGCCATTCCAGGCCATCGCCGTTTTCCGGCTCAGGCATGCGCTTGTTGAAAATCTGGTCCGGGAACGTGCACACGGTGCCGAACCGCGCGTTGACATAAGTAAACGGCTTGGCCAGTGCCGTTGTCGTCAAGTTCGTCAACAAGAACAGAAGCGCGCAAAACAAGCTGATGCGACGAAGATGCTGCATGATGCCCCCTGGTCGATGACCAAGGACGATCCTGCACCAAATCGTGAAAAAAATCAGCCGCCGGTGACGCTCATATGCCGCGATACCGAAGGACGGCTGGTGCGGCGGTCGATGATGAAATCATGGCCCTTGGGCTTGCGGCCGATGGCCTCGTCGATGGCCGCCTCGAGCAGCTCATTGCCCTCGGAGGCGCGCAACGGCGCCCTAAGGTCGGCGGCGTCCTCCTGGCCGAGGCACATATACAGGGTGCCCGTGCAGGTCAGCCGCACGCGGTTGCAGCTCTCGCAGAAATTATGCGTCATCGGCGTGATGAAGCCGAGCCGGCCGCCGGTCTCCGAGACATGGACATAGCGGGCAGGGCCGCCGGTCTTGTAAGGAATGTCGGAGAGCGTGAACTGGCGCTCCAGCGAGGCGCGCAGCAGCGACAACGGCAGATACTGGTCGGTTCGGTCGGCCTCGATCTCGCCCATCGGCATGGTCTCGATGAGAGTGAGGTCCATGCCGCGGCCATGCGCCCAGCGCATCAGCTCGGGAATCTCGGCGTCGTTGAAATCGCGTAGCGCGACCGCATTGAGCTTGATCTTCAACCCTGCCTTCTGCGCGGCGTCGATGCCTTCCATGACCTTGCCGAGATTGCCCCAGCGCGTGATCTGGTGGAACTTTTCGGCATCCAGCGTGTCAAGCGAGACGTTAATGCGCTTGACACCGCAATCGGCGAGTTCGGCGGCAAAGCGCGAAAGCTGCGAGCCGTTGGTGGTCAGCGTCAATTCGTCCAGCGCACCGCTGTCCAGATGCCGCGAAAGCTGACGCACCAGATGCATGATGTTCTTGCGCACCAGCGGCTCCCCGCCGGTCAGCCGCAGCTTCTTCACGCCTTTCTCGATGAAAACGGTGCAGAGCCGGTCGAGCTCTTCCAAGGACAGCAGATCCTTCTTCGGCAGGAAGGTCATGTCCTCGGCCATGCAATAGGTGCAGCGGAAATCGCAGCGGTCGGTGACCGATACGCGCAGATAGCTGATCGTGCGACCGAAGGGGTCGATCATGTCCATTGCAAGCGTTTCCCGTGGCCTGAGCGGCGCCGTTATATACGGCTATGTGATACGATCGGGCGCCGCATTCAAGATAGAAGGTCTTGATCTTTGGTAACATTCCCCGACCGACATCGCGTGTCGGCTGGCCTCAAGTGGCTTTCCGGATCGCGCGAAGCGGCGTAGGGAAGGGCGCAAGCAGAGCATGATGCCGAAAGTGTGAAGCGGTTTTTTCGGAAGACATCATGCTCTTCTCTTTGACTTGGAGACGGATTCAGATTTCAGGTCGATTCGACCTGAAATCATCCGTCTTTCGACCTGAAATCATCCGTCTCTAGACAGGACCAGTCATGACCGCGCCAAAGGAACTCAGGGTCTCGAAGGACCGCAAGCTCTTGACTGTGACCTTTCCCGGCCACCACCCCTTCGAATTGCCGGCGGAGTTCCTGCGTGTGGTTTCGCCGTCGGCGGAAGTGCAAGGCCATTCGCCGGAGCAGCGGGTGACGGTCCCCGGCAAGCGCAATGTCGCGATCCTCAAGATCGAGCCGGTCGGCAATTATGCGGTGCGCATCACTTTCGACGATTTCCACGACACCGGCATCTTCACCTGGAACTATCTGCATACGCTCGGCCATGAAAAGGAAGAGCGTTGGAACGCCTATCTTGCCGAGTTGGCCGAGAAGGGGCTGAGCCGGGACCGTTAGCCTGGCGCCTGGCAGTCCGATATCGGCAGCCGGCTGTCGTCAAGGCGTCATGCACATAGGGTAGCGCCGGCAAAAGGTCAGGAGGGGAAGAAGATGTCGCGCATCACATCCGTCGAACAGCTCGAGGCGCTTTACGGGCTGCCGGGCGAGGCTTCGGTCGTCAAGGAACTCGACCATGTGATTCCTGAATATGCCGCCTTCATCGAGGCCTCGCCCTTCGTGGCGCTGGCGACCAGCGGACCCGAGGGACTCGACTGCTCGCCGCGCGGCGATCTCGCCGGCTTCGTGCGCATCGTCGACGACAAGACGCTGATGATGCCCGATAGGCGCGGCAACAACCGCGCTGATTCGCTGAAGAACATCATTCGCGATCCGCGCGTCGGGCTGCTCTTCCTGGTGCCGGGCTCGGGCACCACGCTGCGCGTCAACGGCCGTGCTCATATCACGACCGATACCGGACTTTGCGCGTCCTTCACGGTGGACGGCAAGCCGGCCCGCTCAGTCACCGTCGTCGATGTCGACACGGTCTACTTCCAGTGTGCCCGCGCCATCGTGCGCTCGGACCTCTGGAACCCGGCCAGGCATGTCGACCCGAAGTCTTTGCCAACGCCCGGCCAGATCCTCGAGGTCACCAGCCGCAAGAACATCGACGGCCAGAAGTACGACCAGGAATGGCCGGAAAGAGCAAAGAAGACGATGTGGTGACAGGTGCGCCGATAGTTCGGTGAGGCCGGCCTGCAAATGGCGGGTTCCTGCGCTTCGGGTGCGCACGTAACTTGAGTACGCTCCGCTCCGGTTCTCGGAGCCCACCCAGTTTGGTCGCTTCGCGCCCGTCTCCGACTCGGCCTGACCGAAATCTCAGCGCACCTGAGCCAAGTCTTGGCAAACCTATGCTCAGGCTTCCTTCAGCACGTCGGCGATCTTGCGCATCTGCTCGCCGATCATGTCGCACTGTTCCGGCGTCGACTGGCTCATCGCCTTCTCGATCAGCGCCATATGGACCTTCAGCGCCTCCATCAGCAGGGCCTCGCCCGCCTCGGTGAGGTTCAGCCGCAGGACGCGCTTGTCCTTCTCGTCGCCCTCGCGCCGCACCAGTCCGCGCGTCTCAAGCTGCGGCAACAGCATGGTGACATTGGAGCGCCCGACCAAGAGTTTTCGGGCAAGATCGTGCTGCGACATGCCGGGGTGGCGGTAGAGGTTCATCAGCACGTCGAGCTGCGCCGGCTTGAGGTCGAGCGGGCCGAGCTTCACGGCAAGCGTGCGCTCCAGCACGTGGCAGGCGCGCGCCACCGCAACCCAGTTGCGAAAGCGAGGATTGTCCCAGGGCAGCTCTTGCTTAATGTTCATGTTTGAACTATTATGTTCATGTTTGAACGAATGGATGGACTGCCAATATGGCATCATTTGGAATGAAGGTCATCCGGGGCGTTTTCGGCGCGGCCGAGCATGTTGCGCCGCGTCTCAGCGGCCGCGCCGCGTTCGAATTGTTTTGCCGGACGCCCAGCGTCAAGGCCTTGAGCGACGGCGAGCGCCGGGCCGTCGAACGCGCTTCAGGCTTCATGGCCGAGGCGCGCCATCACCGGCTGAAGACCAGGACCGATTGTGTCGCGGTGCATGAATTCCGGCCGGAGCCGGGCAGGGAACCGCGCGGCACCGTGCTCGTCATCCATGGCTGGCGCTCGCGCACCGAATATATGCGCGCTTTGATCGAAGGGTTTCGCGGCGCCGGCTACAAGGTCGTCTCGCTCGATTTGCCAGGGCATGGCCATTCGCTTGGCCGCCATCTCAACATGGTGAATGCGGTTGAGGCGGTGCGTGTCACAGGCGAGTGGTTCGGTCCTTTCACCGCCGTCGTCGGCCATTCCTTCGGCGGCGCGATTGCCGCCAACGCCGTCGCGGCCTCGGTCAAGGGCATGCCGCCGCTCAAGGCGCAGAAGCTCGTGCTGATTGCCGCGCCGAGCTCGCTCCCTGCGATCTTCGACGATTTCAGCGACATGATGAATGTCGGGCCGCGCTCTCGCATTGCCATGGCGGACAGAGTGAAGCACCTTTCCGGGCGGCCGCTCAGTGAATTCACCGGCGATCGCCAGCTTGCGGAGGCGCCGGTGCCGACGCTGATCATCCACGCGCCCGACGATCGCGAGGTCCATGCCGATCATGCGAAGCGTTACGCGGGCGCCGGCAAACATGTCCACCTGCACTGGGCCGACGGGCTCGGCCACCGGCGGATTCTCGCCGACAGGGATGTCGTTGCGCGCGCGGTGGGTTTCGTGACCGGGCAGCGCGAATCGACTCTGCACTAGGGACGCGCCGCGCCCCGTTCCTTGCTGCTATGGCCAAGGCGCGGCTCCGTTCCGGCCAGCAGCCGCTGGATGTTGGCGCGGTGGCGCAAGATCACGTAGAGGCTGCCCCCGATCACCAGCAAGCGATAGGGCAATGGTTGCTCCAAGCCGCAGACAAGCGCGACTGCCGTCAGCGCCCCCAGCATCGAGCTGAGGGAAACGATCCGGAAAAGCGCCAGCGTGACGGCAAATGCCGTCACGGCACCCAATCCTACGGGCCATGACATGGCCAGCAGCACGCCCAATCCTGTCGCCGCGGATTTTCCGCCCGTGAAATTCAACCAGACCGAGCGGCCGTGCCCAAGCAACACGGCGAGTCCGGCAAGGCATACGGCCCAAGACACCCAGATTTGAAGTTCAAGCGGGGTCGCTGGCGCGATGGACGATATCGTGTAGCACCAGGGATAAAACCAGCGGGCAAAGACGATCGCCGCCACGCCTTTCAGTATATCGACCAGCAGCACCGCCAGCGCGGGCCATTTTCCCAGGGTTCTGAGCACATTGGTCGCGCCGGTCGATTTGGAGCCGTGCTCGCGGATGTCGATGTCCTTGAGCAGTCTGCCGGCCAGGTACCCGGAAGGCGTCGAACCGAGGAGATAGGCGATCGCCAATCCAACCGCGCTCGCTATCCAGAAAATCATCGGGTCGGTCCCGGGTGTTGCTGGGGCTGTGATCAGTCCGCCTTCTTTTTCTGTCCCGGCTCTACCGGCAGGCCGGCCGCCTTCCAGGCGGTGTAGCCGCCGAGGATGTGCTTGACCGGCGTCAGGCCCATGTCCTGCGCCGTCTTGGCGGCTAGGGCCGAGCGCCAGCCGCCGGCGCAGAAGAAGACGAAGGTCTTGCCGCTTGCGAAGAACGGCTTGTGGTAGGGGCTTTCGGGATCGATCCAGAATTCCAGCATGCCGCGCGTCACATTCTTGGCGCCGGGTATCTTGCCGTCGCGCTCGATCTCGCGTGGGTCGCGCAAATCGATGAAGATCGTCCCGTCATCCTCCAGCAGCCCCGCTGCCTCCTCCGGCGACACGACCTCGATCTCGGCATTCGCCTCGTCGAGAAGCTGGCGATACCCTTTCTTCACGGCAAACCCTCCCGGCCACGTTTTCTGCAGCCGCCGGAATTTCGATCACAAAGCCCGGCGTTTGTCACGGGGTCAGGTGCTGGCCTCGGCCATCGTCCGCCATGCCGCCATGGCGCCGGCAACGGTCGCCATGAGGGCGGCATGGGTTGCGCCGTCGCGCGCCTGGATCGACATGCCATGCTGCACGGTGGCGAAGAAGGTGGCCGCGGCCTGGCAATCGAAATCGGCAGGCAGTTCGCCCTCCGCCACCGCCCGGTCCAGGCGCGCTTGAAGCGCCTTCTGATTTTCGGCGCGGCGGCGGCGCAGATCCTCGCAGATCAGCCCTTGTGTCGAATCCTGATGCAAGGCTCCGAGGGCGATGAGGCACCCCTGCGGTCGGTCGGTCTGTGAATAGGCCCGGGCGGTCTGCGTCAGGAACCCCTCGATCGCGAGCCGCGCCGTCGGGGCCTCTTCCAGCGTCGACCAGATATCGGTGCCTTCGCTGCGCGTGTAGAGGTCGGTCGCCTCGAGGAAGAGCGCTTCCTTGCTGCCGAAGGCGGCGTAGAGGCTGGGCGAATTGATGCCCATGGCCGCAGTCAGATCGCTGAGCGACGCGCCCTCGTAGCCCTTGGCCCAGAAAACCTCCATCGCCCGGCGCAAGGCGGCGGCTCGATCAAAGCTTCGCGGGCGACCCCTTTCCGACATGGTGTCCTTTCGTTCGATTTCTGTGTTGATCGATACATAATTTACTTGACGGCACCCGGCAAGCTTTGGCAGCTATTTGTGTATCGATCGTTACATAAAGGAGAATCCGATGTCTTCAAACCCGTTGCGCGGCAAGGCTGCATTCGTCACCGGCGGCAGCCGCGGTATCGGCGCGGCTATCGCGAAAAGACTCGCGCGCGACGGCGCGAGCGTCGCGTTGACCTACGTGAATGGTGAAGCGCAGGCGCGAGCGGTGGTCGATGAAATCGACGCGGCCGGTGGGCGCGCGATCGCCATCAAGGCCGACGGGCGCGATGCCCAGGCGATCGAGAGCGCCGTCGACCACGCGATGGATGCGTTCGGGCGGCTCGACATCCTGGTCAACAGCGCCGGCATCTGGCGTGCCGCGCCGATCGACGCCTTGTCGCTCGCCGATTTCGACGAGAGCATGGAGGTCAATCTCAGAGCGCCTTTCGTCGCCTCCAAGGCCGCCGCGCGGCATATGGCGGATGGCGGCAGGATCATCTCGATCGGCAGCAATCTGGCCGAACGCGTGACGGATGCGGGTCTCAGCGCCTATTCGACCAGCAAGGCGGCGCTGGTCGGACTGACGAAGGCTTTGGCGCGCGACCTCGGCCCGCGCGGCATCACCGCCAACATCGTTCATCCAGGCTCCACCGACACCGACATGAATCCGGCCGACGGGCCCCATGCGGAGCACCAGCGCCGGAAGATGGCGACGCCGCGCTTCGGCGAGGCAGAGGAGATCGCGGGAATGGTGGCCTGGTTGGCGAGCCCTGAAGGACGCTTCGTCACGGGGGCATCGCTGACCATCGATGGCGGCGCCAACGCCTGATTGTTTCGACACCTTTGCGAGTGCGTGGGGCCCGGAGCGATCGCCGCTTCGGGTCTCACGATGATGTGAAACCGTTCTGCAACACGGCTCCGGAAATTTATGGAAGCTTAACGAAATCAGTATGAATCGGTATAGTCACGTCATACATCCGCCATGCGGAGGGCGGGACCGTCCAGCGGCGCGGAACGGGAACCGGTCTCAACCGGTGCGGGTGAAGCATGAAAATCCTCGGGAACAAAAAGGCCGTCCTGCCGATCGCGATTGCGGCGACGCTTGCCCTCGGGCAGCAGCCGGCAAGCGCGCAAGGGCTGTTCGACATGCTGTTCGGCGGCGGCATCCGGCACAACCCGCAAGGCGAATTTCCGCCACCGCCCAAGCCGCGCAAGATTCGGCCGAGCGTCCCAGCCGGAGAGGGTGGTGGCGCCAGGATCAGCAGCCCGACTTACAACACCTACAGGGCCGACAAGCTTGTGCGGGTCGATTTCAAGGCGCTGCTGCCGGCGCCGCAGCCGGCGACCGCGCAGGACGCCGCCTTTGTCCCGTCGGTGACGAGCAACAGCTTCCGCGATGCCGTCGCAGGCTTGAGCGACTACGAGCTGTTCGCCGAGCCCGACATCGCCAAGGCGCTGGTCGCCTATTATTCGGCCAATCCGGATTTCATCTGGGTGAGCGACAACGCCCCCAACAGCAGGGCGCAAGACGCGCTGCGTGTGCTTGGCGAGGCGGCGAGTTTCGGTCTGACGCCGGCCGACTACTCCGTCGATGTTCCGGCTGCCGCCAGTTCCGCCACACCGGAAGAGCGGACCAAGGAACTGGCGCGCTTCGAGATGGCGCTGTCGGCGCGCGTGCTGCGCTATGCGCATGATGCCCAGAGCGGCCGCGTCGACCCCAACCGGATGACCGGTTACTACGATTTCCCAGCCAAGCCCTTCGATCTGGAAGGCGCGCTGAAGACACTGGCGCATACCCAGGAGGTCCGCACTTATCTCGAATCGCGGCACCCGCAGAATGCCGAATACCAGGCGCTGCGCGTCGAACTGGAAACGCTCGAGGCCAGCGAGGAAAACGAGATCGTCGTCGATCCCAAATTGCTGCTCAAGCCCGGCGAGAGCAGTCCCGAACTGCCGAAGTTGCTGACGCTGATTTCGCGCAATCTCGACGATGAGATGGGCGGCAATTACGGCGAGGTGCTCGCCAGGCTTGGCAAGAGCGAGCTCTACGATCCCGAGCTGGTGCCGGTGATCAAGGCCGTGCAGCAGCGCGCCGGCATGAAGGGCGATGGAGTCATCGGCCCTCGCACCGTTGCTTCGCTGGCCGGCACGTCGAAGGCCGACAAGATCGAGAAGGTCAAGGTGGCGCTCGAGGAACTGCGCTGGATGCCGTCGGATCTCGGCAGCCCGCGCGTCTTCATCAACCAGCCGGCCTTCACCGCCAGCTATATCGACAATGGCGAGGAGAAGCTGAAGACCCGCGCGGTCATCGGCCGGGTCACCAACCAGACCGCCTTCTTCTACAACCAGATCAAGCAGGTCGACTTCCATCCCTATTGGGGCGTGCCGCAGTCGATCATCGTCAATGAGATGCTGCCGAGGCTGCGCAGCGATCCGGGCTATCTCGACCGTGCCGGCTACGAGGTGACGGACGCACGCGGCAAGCGCATTCCCTCCTCGGAGGTCGATTGGGGTGCATATGGCGCTAAAATCCCCTTCAGCGTGCGTCAGCAGCCGAGCGAAGCGAATGCCCTGGGTGAATTGAAGATCCTCTTCCCCAACAAGCATGCCATCTACATGCACGACACGCCGCAGAAGTCGTTCTTCGCACGCGACATGCGCGCGCTCAGCCATGGCTGTGTCCGTTTGCAGGACCCGCGCGGCATGGCCGCCGCCGTGCTCGGCACAACGGTCGATGATATCGCCGAGAAGCTGAAGCACGGCCATTCCACCGAGAATGTCACGCGCGTCATCCCGGTCTATGTCGCCTATTTCACCGCATGGCCGGACATGTCGGGCAAAGTCGAGTATTTCGACGACGTCTATGACCGCGATTCCAAGCTGATACAGGCGCTGGACGCGACCGAAGCGGTGCGCACGCCGTCAAGCTGAGCGCTGGATCAACGGCCGGCGAAAACCGGCGTCGCGTCCGGCGATCAACCAGTAGACCAGGCCGGCCACCAGGCCGGCGGCGGCGATAATGCCCATATCGGCCCAGCGTTCCGGGTCATCGGCAGTGTCGGGCCAGATCAGCATGAAACCGGCAGCCGCGGCGGCGGCGCCGAAAACCATGTGCAGCCAAAAGTTTCGTAGCGAGAAGAACTCGGCGATCAGGGCAAGGACCAGCGTCTGCATCCCCGTCAGGATGATCGTCAGGAAATAGACGAACATGCCGAGCGGTGGAACAACCAGCACGGCGACCGGCGTGAACTCCATAAGCCCGAAATAAGCCGGCGCATTGGGCAGCGAACTCAATACCGCGTAGATCACCACCACGGCGATCAATCCGACGAGCACAGCGACCAGATAGCCGACAAGCACCATCAGGATGCGCTTCAGGACGTAGCCGATCATTGCCATGCACCCCCGTGCCCGCAATCATGACGGGCAGTCAGCCACCAAAGTTTTATCGATGCAAGCCTGGTCCGCCGTACCGGGTTTTCGCGCGCGGCGAAGGAGTGTTGAACACCAAGGCACAGAGGCGGGACACCGGAGGGCAGAGGGCTTATATGCTCGCGGGACGCTGAGGCGCAGCCTATTTGGGTTCGCCGCTCACGGGGTCGTAGGTGATTTGGACCTTGGCCTTGTCCGTGGTGTAGTAGGTGATGGTGTAGCCGTCGCTATCCCAATCGACTTCCTTCACATAGCGGAAGTCGGTGCGGTGCTCGACCTTGGCGACGATTTCCGAGAGCTTCTTGGCATTCTGCGGGGGTAGTGCCTTGTCGTCCGCCGCGAAGGCCGGTCCGCCGGCCAGGAAGACCGCGATACCGGTTGCCAAAACAACAGTGCGCATGAGAGCCCTCAAATCTCGTGTTGGCAGATGCGGTCAGAAACTCGCACCTGGGCAGGTTGGTTCCGCAACGTAAGAATAACGCCTCCCGAAGCTCCGCCTCGATGCGGCCAACCCATGTCTGCCGGTAACCAATTCAGGTATCGCCTCGCGCGAAAGGCCTTTTGATTTCAAAAGGTAGAGGCGTTGTCTGGAGGTTTCGCTCGATGTAACGAACGACTAACCATGCGCCGGACGGGGAGTTCGTCATATTAGCTGTTCGTAGTAGAGCTTTCGGCAAGACCCTGATAGAGTTCTGGTCATAACAGGGTGGCAACGGCGCGCCGGACCTGCCGGGGATATCCATCGGCAGACGGCGACGTGTTTCTTTTGAGCGCAGGTCGCCTGTTCTGGATTGAAAGCGGGACTGGGGGCTCGATCATGGCTGAACGGAATTATACCCGTCAGCTTGCGACAATCGTTTCGATCGATGCCGTAGGATTCTCGCGACTGATGGGCATCGACGACGAACTTGCCGTCGCCGCCTTCGAGGAGAGGCGAGACATTATTGCCGATAGTTGCAGCGCCTTTGGCGGGCGCACGTTCGGCGATGCCGGCGACAGCATCATGGCTGAATTCGGCACCCCGATCGAAGCCCTGCGGGCGGCTTTCGATTTCCAGGGCCGGATCGTGGCGCTGAATGCCGCGGTCACCGAGGATATGCGCATGCCGTTTCGCGCCGGGATCAATACCGGCGACGTCATCGTCCGCGAAGGCCGGCTCTACGGCGACGACGTGAACATCGCAGCCCGGCTCCAGGAATTCGCGCCGCATGACGGCGTCGCCATCTCGGCGACGACATGGCACCACGTGAAGGACAAGACGTCGGCCGTCTTCACCGATCTCGGCGAATTCAGCCTGAAGAACATCGCCCTGCCGGTGCAGGTCCTGATCGCCGGCCGTGGCGGCAACGGCCCCGTCGCGGCGGCTTCCTTCGCTTCCATCCCCGCCACACCTGGCCATTATAGGCCGATCGCCAAGGGGCCGCCTGCAATCGCCGTGCTGCCGTTCCAGGGCAACGGGAGCGAACCCGATGTCGGCTACATGGCCGATGGCATCGCCGAGGACATCATATACGGGCTTTCCAACACACGCTGGCTTTCGGTCATCGCCAAGGGGTCCAGCTTCCAATTTCGCGACGACAGCCTGGGCACGAGGCTCATCGGCAATGCGCTCGGCGCGCGCTACATCGTCGGCGGCACGCTGGCGCGCTCCGACAGGCAGATACGCCTCAATGCATCGCTCACCGACACCTCGAACGGGCGCCTGGTCTGGTCGCAACGCTTCGACCGCGATCTCGTCGACATCTTCAGCCTGCGGGACCAGATCGGCAGCGAGATCGTTTCCATCCTCGACAAGGAGGTCGATCGCGCCGAGCAGGTGCGCACGTTCCAAGTGCCGTGGGAAAGCCTCGAAACCTGGCAATTGGTCAGGCGCGGCCGCTGGCACATGAACAGGCGTACCCGCCGCGACACCGACATCGCCCTCGAATTCTTCGACAAGGCCTACCAGGAAGATCCGAATTCCAGCGCCGTGCTCAACGAGCTCGCATGGTGGTATTTCTGGCGGGCATGGCTGCGTTTCGGCGACAGCGACGATCTCGAGAAAGTCGAGACGCTTGCGCGCAAGGCGCTGCTGATGGACAGCCTCGATGCGCGCCCGCATGCCTATCTCGGCGCGGCCGACATCATGCGCGGCCTTCCGGCATTGGCGGCCGAGCACCTTGCCGAGGCGATCCACATCAATCCGAGCTTTGCCTTCGCCCGCTCGGCCATGGGCAGCGCGCACCTTTTGCTTGGCGATGCGACCGGGGCGATACCGTTCTTCCTCGACACCGAGCGGTTGAGTCCGTTCGACCTCTATCGATTCCACAATCTGGGGGAACTGGCCGCGGCCTATTGCTTCGTCGAGGACTGGCCGGCCGCGATCGCCACCGCAGAGCGCTCGCTCAACCTGTCGCCGGGCTACTTCTACGCAAGGTTCCTCAAGATAGGTGCGCTGATGAGAAGCGGCCGGCGCGACGAGGCGGCGCGCGAGCTTGCGATTTTCATGACCAGGCATCCCGATTTTTCCGAGCAAAGGATACGTTGGATACCGTTCGCGGACCCGGCAAAGAACAATTTCCTGATCGCCAATTTCGATCTGGCCAAGTCTGCCGGATGATTGTCGGGGCCGACATTAAATGACTGTGAACGGGTTCACATACGCCGGACCGATGCAAACCTAGGCCAGAACAACGCCGGCATCGCATTGACGTGGACAGCCGGGGGGCTTGAACGCGATGATCACTTTGAAATACTTCGCCGCCGTCCGCGCCGCTCAGAAGAGCCAGCGTCCGGTCGCCGAGATGCCGCCTTTCGACATCAACCGGCTGCGCTCCAAGGACGGTATTGCTTCCCGCATCGCCGGCTTTCTTCTTGGGGATCCGCGCTGGCTACTGGCGCTGCTGCGCCGTTTCTGGCCGAATCTCGGCTTCGGCAATTTCCTGCTCGTCACCAAGGGCGCGGATGTGCGCGACATATTGGAGCGGGGCGACGAGTTCGAGACACCCTATGGGCCGGAAATGGCCGAGCTCGCCCGGGGCTCGAATTTCATTCTCGGCATGCAGGACGGCGCCGCGTACCGGCAGATGAAATCGGCCGTGCTGAGCGCGTTCCCGCCGGCGGAAGTCGAAGCCGCCGTCAGACCGATCGCCGAGCGTCATTCGCGCGACATTGTGACCCGCGCCACCCCCGGCTTCGATGCCATCGCCGGGTTGATGAAGATCGTGCCGGTGCGCATCTGCCGCGATTATTTCGGCCTCGAGATCGACGACGAAACCGAGTTCGCCGACTGGTCGATCGCGCTCAGCGCATTGTTCTTCTCCGACCCGACGGCAAACCCCACCACGCGCCAGCTTGCCGTGGTCGGAGGCGATCGCCTGATCAAGGTCATAGACCGCTCGATCGCCGCGATCAGGGAAAGACCCGGTAAGGACGACCGGCCGCTGGCCCGCCTCGTCGCGCTGATGGACCAGGGGCGGCTGTCGCTGCCCGACATCCATTCGATCATGCTCGGCATGGTCGCCGGCTTCGTGCCGACCAATGTGCTCGCCGGCGGCAACTGCCTGGATGTGATCCTGTCGCGAGCCGATGCGCGACAGGCGGTGGATGCGGCCATCACGGCCGGCGATACCGGCAAGCTCGATCGGGCGATCATGGAGGCCATGCGCTTCAAGCCGATCTGGATCGGGCCGTGGCGCTACACGAGGCGTGACGTGGTCATCGGCAAGGGCACGCGCCGCGAGCGCCTCGTCAAAGCCGGAACGGTGGTGATGCCGGCGACGCTTTCAGCCATGTTCGATCCGGAGATCGTGCAGCGGCCGAACGAGTTCGACACGTCGCGCCCGCATCGCGACTACATGGTGTTCGGCTACGGCATCCATTTGTGCATCGGCGCCGAGATCGCCCGCATCCAGATCGGCGAATGCGTCCGCGCCCTGTTCAGCAAACCGAAGCTGGCCCGCGCGCGGGGCAGGGCCGGCAAGCTGGTCAATGTCGGCGCCTATCCGGCGAGCCTCAAAGTCGATTTCGAGCGCTCGCCGCTTTGCCGCACCGCCGATCAGTCGATGGTGACGGTGGTCTGCCCGATCACCCGACCGATGCCGCTCGATGCGGTGCGCGACAAGGTCGCCGATCTCGGCAATCCGGCGATCGGCGAGGTCCGCGCTGCGCTCGACGAGGTCGGCACCATTCATTTCACCAGCCTGGCCGTCGTTCCGACCGGCAAGGACGAGAAAACGGGGACCGAGACCGGCGCGCTGGTGCTAGAGATATCGGGCGACGGCAGCACCGACGAGGTCATCGCCGCCGTCGCGCAATCGATCGGTCACCGGTTGCGGCCGATCCTCAGGAATGTCTGCGGCCTTCCGGACGGCGGGCCGCTGGAGGACTTCCTGAAGAAGAACCATATCGACATATCGCCCTCCTTCGGCAGCACCGCCGGCCTGGTTTTCTCGGGCACGCCGGGGCATTCCGTGCGGCGGATCCTGGCCGAGGCGAAGCTCGCCGACAGCGTGCGCGAGATCGTCGAGAAGCCCCGCGCGGGCAACGGCAATGCGATGGATGTGCTCGCCGAAGCGCGCCGGCATGTCCGCTGCCTCGGGCAATTCGGCTGGGCGTTCGAGCCCGCTGAAAGCCTGCTCGAACGGCCGCCCGGTCACTGGTCGCAGGCGCTGACGACGACGCTGTTGACACCGAAGATGTTCGCCACCGTGGCGATCGTCGTTCTGGCCTTTTGGCGCATGACCTATGTGCTGGTGTTCGGCAATCCGCATGGTTTCACCTTCGCCAATATCGCGATCGCCGGAGCCGCGCTTCTGCTTTCGGTGCTCGGCCTGCTGGCCATCCTCCTCCTGTTCGTCGGCCTCTGCTTCCTGGCGCTGCGGCGGCTCGAGGACAAGGACCGGCCTGCGAACACTCCGGTCGATATCGGCGCGCTCGAAAAGATCCTGGCCAGGGAGGATCATGCCGCACAGAACAACCTGACGGCGATCTCGACGATGAAGCCTGGGATCTTGCGGCGGCTGGCGCTGAGGCTCTCCTTTTATCTGATCTCGATATCGGCGCAGAAAGTATTCCGACCGGGCTTCCTCGCCACCATCAACACCATTCATTTCGCCCGCTGGGTGCTGTTGCCCGGCACCGACAGGCTGGTGTTCTTCTCCAACTACGGCGGCAGCTGGGAAAGCTATCTCGAGGATTTCATCGCCAAGGCTTCGGCCGGCCTGACCGGCGTGTGGAGCAACACCGAAGGCTATCCGCGCACGCGCTGGCTGTTCCTCGACGGCGCGCGCGACGGCGACCGCTTCAAGCGCTGGGCGCGGCGCCAGCAGGTGCCGACGCTGTTCTGGTACAGCGCCTATCCGCATCTCAACACCACGCGCATACGCATCAACTCCAGGATCAGGCGCGGCATCGCTTCGGCCACCGGCAACGAGGCTCGCGACTGGCTAAGCCTGTTTGGGTCCCTGCCGCGCCCGCAAGCGCGCCCGGCGGACACAACCAGCTTGCCCGAATCGGCGTCCGCACCGCTCGAAGAGCTGGAATCGGGGGAAATCCAGTCGATCTTCTTCGGGCCATTCGGTGCGCTCGGTCACGCGCATATGCTTGCGATCGAGGTGCCGGACGGTTTGCCCGCAGCCAAGCGCAAAGCGTGGCTCGATTTCGTGATCGACAAGACCAGCTTCGGCGACGGCGTGCCGGCCGGCCGCGCCATGACGGTGGCGTTTGGCCCGAACGGCCTGCGCCGGCTCGGGCTGCAGGGCGGCGTCGACGACGAACCGTTGGATACGTTTCCGGTCGCTTTCCGCCAAGGCATGGGAACGCCCGAGCGCAGCCGCATCCTCAACGACACCGGCCCCGACGCTCCCGACAAATGGCAATGGGGCTCGCCCAAGAATCCTGTCGACCTCGTCATCGTCTGCTACGCCGAGACGCCGGCCACGTTGAAAGCCGAGGTCGCGGCCATGAATCGACAAACGACGGGTGCCGGCATGTCCGTGGCAGCCGAGTTGCCGCTGCTGGTGAAGCGCGACGGCAAGCGCGCGGTCGAGCATTTCGGTTTCGTCGACGGCGTCTCGCAGCCGATCGTCCGGGGCACGGCGCGCGCCGCCAAGGGAGCCGCGCCCATGCATCTCGTCGCGCCAGGCGAGTTCCTGTTCGGCTATCGCGACGAGCATGGCTTCTACCCCGCCTCCCCATCGGTCGAGGCGGCGCTGGACCGCACCGGCATCCTTTCGCAGGTGCGGCGCAACCGGCAGATCCCGGGACAACCGCCTCCGCCGCGGGATTTCGGCCGCAACGGCACTTTTCTCGTCATGCGCCAGTTCGAGCAGCATGTCGAATTGTTCGACGATTACTGCAGGCGGGCCGCTATCCAGGCCGCAAATGAGACCGGCGATCCCGCCATCGATCAGCGCTGGGTGGCGGCAAAGATGCTCGGCCGCTGGCAGGACGGCAGCTCGCTGGTGCGCAATCCGAACGGGCGTCCAGGCCGTGGCATCGACAATGATTTCGCGCTCGGCGCGGAAGACCCGCAAGGGCACGCTTGCCCGCTCGGCTCCCACATACGCCGTTCCAATCCGCGCGATTCGCTCGGCGAGGATCGCGACACGCAGATCAGGATCGGCAAGCGCCATCGCATCCTGCGCGTCGGCCGCACCTATGAGAAGAAGGGCAAAGGCGGGAAGACAGAAAAGGGCCTGCTCTTCATGTGCCTCAACGCCGATATCGAACGCCAATACGAGTTCATCCAGCAGACATGGGTCTCGTCGAACTCGTTCCAGGGTCTTGTGGGCGAGACGGACCCGACGATCGGCGCGCGAGGCGGCGGCGGCCGGTTCTCGATCCCTTCCTGGGAAAAGGTCACTGTGCTCAAGAACGTGCCGCAGTTCGTCACCACCAAGGGCGGCGGCTATTTCTTCATGCCGAGCCGCTCGGCGCTGCGCTATATGGTCTCGCGGTTGTGATCTGATGCGGTTGGCCGCTTCGTCGAAACCCGGGTGAGGTCGCTGAATCCGAACGCTCAGTCGTCGTCCTGCGATTCGGCGATCTGATTCAGCGCGGCGAGGTTGGTGATGCGCAACCCGCCGCGCTTGATGGCGATCATCTGCCGGTTGCGCCAATCGTTCAGCGTCTTGTTGACGGATTCGCGCGTCGCGCCGAGGAACTCGCCGAGCTCCGACTGCGAAATCGGAATCCAGCCGGCGGTGTCGGCCATGACGCCGCTCAGGAACACCAGCCGCTTTGCCAGCCTGGCCTCGATGCCGAAAAAGGCCTGGTCGCCCAGTTCGCCGCTGACCCAGCGCAGCCTTGCGCACAGCAACTCGATCATAGCGCGTGCAAGAGGCGGGTTTTTCTCAATCCGATCAAAGAGTTGCGTCCGGCTCAGCGAAACCAGCTCGCAGGCAGTGAGGCAGATGGCGGTCGCGGTGCGCGGACGCCCGTCGAGCGCCCCGATCTCGCCGACCAGGCTGCGCGACAGCTCGATATTGGCCACCAGCTTCTGCCCGCCCGGCGAGTAGATCGAAATCTCGACGGTACCGCTCATCACGCCGTAAATGCGATCGGAAGCATCCTCCTGGACGAACAAATGCTGGCCGGCGGCATAACGCTCCAGCTTGCAGCCGCTGAACAGCAGGTCGAACTGGCGCGGGTCGATGCGCGCCAGGCGCGGCAGGTTCCCGTCGTCCGCGCCGTTTGTAGCCATGATACGATTCCGCCTCTCGTTGAGCGGAAATTGTAGGATAAGTGCGTGCTCGATCAAAGCGTCGTCTCCTTCTGTGGTGGCTGACCGAGTTCGGCGGGCGGCGGACAGGAGGTCCGATGTCACGCCCGACACGCCGAAGTCGAACAAGCCGGCAAACCGTAAGGAGACCGGGCGCACTGGCGGTTGCGGGCCGATCCTTCGAAACGCCGTCCGCGCGCTTGGGTGGGAGGTGCCCAGCGCGCAGACAGCAAATCTGAAAATGGCTAAGTGATCGAAATTTCTTCTCGAGAACCCGGTGCAATATCTGCGCGCAATCCTGTTCGGCGTATGTGAAGGCGCTCACAGATATGCATGTCCGCCGGAGCGACTGTCGTTTCTGAAATATGTGGGTTCATGACTCGGTCGCCTTTGCTTTGAAAGACTGCCCGCATGATTGCCTAGTCGGCAAAGAGCTCGATCGAAGCATGGCAGGAACCTTGGCTTGACTGGAGCGGACGGTCGGCGCCATGGTCGGCTTTGGGGAGGGGCACGCCGTGGCAGCCGCGAAGGGACTCCTTGTAAAGGTTCATGGCGACGCCGCGGGCCTCGCGGTGCGAGGCGGGCCGCCCCGGATCGGCGGGATCGAAGCAGAACCGATCCTTGCTCTCCCGCCCGGTGTCGGCAGCCCAGGCCCGGCCGCGGCCGGGGATCGCGGCGCCACCTGGTTGCGGTTGGCCACGGATGCCGCCGATACGGACAATCCCTGGGACCACGCCCACGATCTTGTTGCCCGGACTCCAGCGCTTGGGGCTGCGGGCGCAGAGGTGCTCGCGGTCGAGCCGGATATTCAGCAGCAATGGGATTACAGGAACGGCGCCGGTGACCGCGGCATGGCGGCAAGCGCCAGTCCCGTCTGCGCGTTCGACGATCAGGACCCGCAGGGCGGACAGGCGGTGGTTGCGGGGCGCGTCGCCTGGAACGCCGCGCCTGACTTCAGCCAGTTCGCGGCGGCGCGCAACAGGGTGGGCGCCAAGCAGGCAAACATCACGATCGCCCATCTCGATACCGGTTTCGACCCGAACCACGAGACTCTGCCGGCCGGGCTTCTTACAGCCCAGCAACGCAACTTCGTCGACGACGGGACCGGTCCGAACAACGCGACCGACCATGCTCCGGCCGGCACGCTCACCAGCAATCGCGGCCATGGCACCGGCACGCTCAGCCTGCTTGCCGGAAACAAGCTCGACGGCACGTCGCCGCATTGGCCGGGTTTCACCGATTTCGTCGGCGGCGCGCCGCTGGCGAAGATCCTGCCGGTGCGCATTGCCGACTGGGTGGTGCGGCTGACCACCGGCACCATGGTGCAAGGCATCGATTATGCGCGCCAGCAAGGCGCACAGGTGCTGTCGATGAGCATGGGCGGCCTCGCCTCGCAAGCCCTGGTCGACGCCGTCAACCTTGCCTATGACCACGGTCTGGTGATGGTCACGGCAGCGGGCAACAATTTCACCTTCACGCCAAGCAGCATCGTCTATCCGGCCCGCTACAACCGCGTGCTTGCGGCCTGCGGCGTGATGGGCGACGGGCGCGCCTATGCCGGCCTTGCGCTTGGCACCATGCAAGGCAATTACGGCCCGCCTTCCAAGATGAACACGGCGCTCGGCGCCTACACGCCGAACGTGCCCTGGGCCGAGATCGATTGCCGCAAGGTGGTCGACATGGACGGCAACGGCACCTCGGCGGCCACTCCGCAGGTCGCCGCCGCGGCTGCTCTGTGGCTGGCCGAGCATTGGGACGTGGTGAAGAATTATCCTCAGCCGTGGATGCGCATCGAGGCTGTACGCAAGGCGTTGTTCGCGAAGGCCTTGAAATCGACTGCCAAGATGGACGTGGCCGAGACGAAGGAAAAGATCGGGCAGGGCGTGTTGCGCGCTCTCGATGCGCTGGACTTCCTGCCACCGGCGGCGGGGGACCTGACGAAGCTCGCCCCCGCCACCTACACATGGAGCTGGCTCGACCTTCTGACCGGCGGGAATTCCTTGGCGGCGCCACCGCCGGCGACATTGCGGCAGCGAATGATGTTCGCGCTGGAGCTGACGCAGATGGCGCAACGCTCGACGGCGATCGAACAGGCGGTCGCCGACCCGGACGGCAATCCGGACCAGGTTTCGGCTGCGGCACGCAACCGCTTCCTCGAAGCCGCGCTCGACCAGGGCAATCCGTCGAAGCCGCTCAAGGCGTTTCTGGAAAGCTTGCTCGGCAGGCTAGGTGCCGGCGCAGCCGTTCCTGCGCCGATTACGGGCCCTGCGCCGGCCATCAAGCGCAAGCCGCGGCCGCTGCCGCCGCCGCAACGGCGCCTGCGCATCTACGCCCTCGATCCGTCGGTGGCCAAGCGACTGGATTCGGTTTCGGTGTACCAGGCGACGCTTTCGGTGCCGTGGGACGACGAGCCGGCGACGGACAAGCCGCTGCTGCCCGGTCCGATCGGCGAATATCTCGAAGTGGTGGATGTCGACCCCGCGTCCGACCGCATCTACGATCCGGTCGACCTCAACGACAAGGTGCTTCTGGCGCAGGACGGCCTGCCGCCTTCGGAAGGCAACCCGAAATTCCACCAGCAGATGGTCTATGCCGTCGCCATGACCACGATCGGCCATTTCGAGCGCGCGCTCGGCCGGCGGGCATTGTGGGCGCCGCATTATGCCGAGGCTCCCGGCCGGACCGGCGACATGACGGTGAAGGCGCACTACGTGCCGCGCCTGCGCATCTACCCACATGCCTTGCGCGCCGAGAATGCCTATTACAGCCCGGAAAAGAAGGCGTTGCTGTTCGGCTATTTCCCGGCGACCAGCAATGAGGGCGACGTTACCACGCCCGGAACAACGGTGTTTTCGTGCTTGTCCAGCGACATCGTTGCGCATGAGATGTCGCATGCGCTGCTCGACGGGCTGCATCGTCGCTTCCAGGAAGCGTCCAACCCGGATGTGCCGGCCTTCCACGAGGCCTTCGCAGACATCGTCGCGCTGTTCCAGCATTTTACGTTGAAGGAGCTCGTCGGCTTCGAGATCGGCAAGGCGAGGGGCGAATTGTCGGCCGCTTCGCTGCTCTCGGGCATCGCCAAGCAGTTCGGCGAAGGCAGCGGCAGGGCCGGGCCATTGCGTGAATATGGCGCCGCCGGGATGGCCGATCTCGACTACGACAAGACCTTCGAGGCGCATGACCGCGGCTCGATCCTGGTCTTCGCCGTCTACCAGGCCTTCCTGGCGATCGCCGACCGGCGGACCGACGACCTGATCCAGCTTGCCACCGGCGGCTCCGGCATCCTGCCGGCCGGAACCTTGCATCCGAGCCTGGTCGAGCGCCTGACTGACGAGGTCGCCAAGACCGCCAGGCAGATGCTGACCATGTGCATCCGCGCGCTCGACTATTGCCCTTCCGTCGACATCACCTTCGGCGAATATCTGCGTGCGCTGATCACCGCCGACCGCGACGCTTACCCGGACGATCCGTTGCACTACCGCCTGGCTTTCCTGGAATCTTTCCGCAAATGGAAGCTTCTGCCGCGCGACGTGCGCACCATCTCGGAAGAGACGCTTGCCTGGAGCGCGCCGGAAGATCCGTCACCTTCCTGGCTGAGGGGTCTGCTCAGCAAGATCGATCTTGGCTGGAACCAGAAATTGAAGCGGGCCGAGATCTTCGCGCTCAACGACAAGAACCGCTACGCGCTGTGGAAGGCGATGCACAAGGCCTTTGCCTCCAATCAGGATCTCTACAAACAGTTCGGCCTGCTGCCCGATCTGCCGCGCTACAACGAGGACGGCACGGTCATGCACGCGCCGAAGAAAGGCGAGACGACCTTCGACATCTACAGCGTGCGCCCGACACGCCGCGTCGAGCCGGACGGCTCGTTCCGCGTCGAGGTGGTGGCCGTCATCCAACAGCGCATTCCGGTCGCGCTCGACGGCACTGCGATGCCGCAAGGCATGGCCAAGGGCGACGGCTTCTTCTGGTTCCGCGGCGGCGCCACGATCATCATCGACCCGCGCGAGGGTTTTGAGGAGATCCGCTATTCGATCATCAAGAACACCGGCAGCACGGACCGGCAGAAGCGTCAGGCCGGGTCGATGGCGGCCAATTATCTGTCGCCATTGAGAGCGCTCTATTTCGGCGGCGAAGTGGCGGAGCCCTTCGCCTTGCTGCATGCCAGCGATGGAGACGACGACCATGTCTAGAAAGCCGGCGACGAGAACAAGGCCGGCAAAAGCGGCTGCGGCCCCGGCAGCGGGCGTTACCGTGCGGCACTATTGCCAGGGCATAGGCGATTGCCACCTGCTCACGTTCAGGAAGGCGGATGGAAAGCCTTTCCGCATGCTCATCGATTGCGGCATCCATGTTTCGATTGCGGGCGGCCCGGCGTTGATCGCCGACATCGTCGCCGACATCAGGAAAGAGACCGGCGGCAAGATCGACATCCTCGTCGTCACGCACGAGCATTGGGATCATGTCTCCGGCTTCCTGACCGCGAAGGACCTTTTCAAGGACTTTGCCGTTGGCGACGTCTGGATGGCCTGGACGGAGAATCCGGCGGACGCCGAGGCCGCGGAGCTCGACAAGTTCAAGGGCCAGGCGATCGCCGCGCTGCAGGGCGTGGGCCAGAAGCTTGACGCGATGCAGGGGCTCAGCTCCTACATGGCCAGCGTGCGCGATGGTCTGCAATCAGTGCTCGGCTTCCAGTTCGGCGCGGCCGGCGAGCGAGTGCGCTCGGCCCGCGACGCTGCCGCCAGGCTCTCGCAAAAACCGTCACCGACCTATTTCGAGCCCGGCGCGCCGCCGGTGACGATCGACGCATTGCCCAATCTGCGCGTCTATGTGCTGGGCCCACCGCGCGACAAGGCGGCGCTGCGACTGGAGGAGAAGGCGAGCGAGATGTTCCCGCTGGCCAGCGGCGGCCCGTTCGCGCGGGCGCTGATGAGCGGCCTCAAGATGAACGAGGCGGCGGATGCCGGTTACGTCGACGAACTCAGCCCGTTCGAACGCAATGTCGGCACGCCGCTGTCCGCGGCGCTGAAAGGCGACAAGGGCAGCGACCCGGCCATCGATATCGGCGCCTATGTGCGCAAGCATTATGCCGGGCCGGTTTCGGCCGCCGCATCCATGGAAGACCGCGACCAGTCCTGGCGGCGCATCGACGCCGACTGGATGGGGATCGCCGCCGACCTTGCCCTGCAGCTCGACCGCGGCGTCAACAACACCAGCCTGGTGCTGGCCTTCGAGTTCATCGACTCGGGCCGGGTGCTGCTGTTCCCCGGCGATGCCCAGATCGGCAGCTGGCTGAGCTGGAAGGACCTGAAATGGCCGGTGGGGCAGGGCACGGTCACCTCAGCCGATCTTCTGGCGCGCACCGTCTACCTCAAGGTCGCCCACCACGGCAGCCAGAACGCCACGCCGCAGAAACAGGGTTTCGACCTGCTGACCAGCACCGACCTCTCGGCCTTCATCCCCACCAACAAGGTCGACGCGGTGAAAGTGCACTGGGGCGAGATGCCCTATGACGGCATCCTGACCGCGCTCGAGGCGAAGACCAAGGGCCGCGTCATTCGCGCCGACGATCCGTGGCTGGCCGACGAGAACGGAAAGCCGGCCTTCGCCGCGCCGTCCGGCTCGATCCAGGCCGTGCGCAGCGCGCCGCGCGATGCGGCACGCGGACCGGGCGGGCTATGGGTGGAAGTGGATCTGGCCTGAGCGTTCGCCGGGGGGCGGATTGCGGAAAATCGAAAACCGCTCTATGGAGCGAGCGGCCGAATTGAGGGCGGCCAGTCAACACATTCTACAAGGTCGCCCCATGCCCGATGCCTTCTCGCGCGCCATCGCCTTCCTTGCCGTGGTCACGGCCCTTTTGTTCGCTGGACTGCATTTCCACCAGGGCCACATCATCGCCACGCTCTATTTCATGACCGGCGCCGTTCTGGTGACGGCCGTGACGCGCATGAATGTGAGGAGGGGGCTGATCTAGGCGGCGGCGCGCTCGACGTTTGGGGGCCTTGAAAGATCATCGGCGGTTCGCCTTGACTTCGAGAGCCTGCCTCCCTTATATCGCGGCTCGCTTGGCCTTCGGGCGACGAGCGGGCGATTAGCTCAGCGGGAGAGCACACCCTTCACACGGGTGGGGTCGTAGGTTCAATCCCTACATCGCCCACCATCCAACCTTCTGAAAAGGTTGGATGATCCCATGAGTTCCAGCAAATTTAGTTGAGTGCTTGCGGGCCTAACGCGACGCCGCGATCAGCCGCTCGGCCAGTTCCGGCGTCAGCGCGTCGAAATGCGAGATCACCAGGGTCGGTTCGAATTCGCGCACGTGGCGGTCGGTATAGCCGAAATCGACCGCGACCACGGGAATGCCGGCCGCCTTGGCGGTGTCGATGTCGGTCTGCGAATCGCCGACCATCAAGGCGCTGTCCGGATCGCCGCCGGCCAGCCTGATCGTCTCGGTCAGATGGCGCGGGTCGGGCTTGCGGAAGGCGAAGGTGTCCTGGCCGCAGATCGCGGCAAAATAGCTCGACATGCCGAGCGCGCCGATCAGCGTCGCGGAATTCGCTTCATATTTGTTGGTGCAGACCGCCATCAGGTAGCCCGCGGCCTGGAAACGATCGAGCGCTGCTATGACGCCGGGGTAGGGACGGGATTTGCCGGGAATGTTCAGCGTGTAGTGGTCGAGGAACAGTTTCAGGAGCCGGTCGTGTTCCTCGGCCGCCAACGCCTTGTTCTGCGCGGCATGGGCGCGTTCGATCATGACGCGCCCGCCATGGCCGACGAAGCGCCTGAAGCCGGCTTCGTCGACAGCGGCGAGATCGCTGGCCGCCAGGCTGTGGTTGAGGCTGTCGAGCAGATCCGGCGCCGTATCGACCAGCGTACCGTCGAGGTCGAAGACAATGATTGGGCGGGTCATGAGCTGTCCTGAAACAATTGCGTTGCCGCAGGCGATACAAGCTGGCCAGTGTTCAAGCAAGGAGCCTCGATCGGTCCACAGAGCCTTTGGCGAGGGAGCCTTTGACGGGGCAGGCAAAAATGCTAGGAGGCCCGCGAAACCGGCAAAATCGGGGTTCTCATGGATGCAAGGCAGTTGAAGGTCGAAGCCGCGCGGGCGGCGCTCGCCCATGTCGGCAGCGGCATGCGGCTCGGCATCGGCACCGGCACCACGGCGGAAGAATTCGTGCGGTTGCTGGCCGAGAAGGTCGCGACCGGCCACAAGGTCATCGGCGTGCCGACTTCCGAGCGCACCGCGGCGCTCTGCCGCGAGCTCGGCGTGCCGCTATCCACGCTCGAGGACACGCCGGAACTTGACCTTACCATCGACGGCGCCGACGAGGTCGATCCGAACCTGACCTTGATCAAGGGCGGCGGCGGTGCGCTGCTGCGCGAGAAGATCGTCGCGGCTGCGTCCGGGCGCATGATCGTGATTGCCGACAAGTCCAAGCTGGTCGAGACCCTCGGCCGGTTCCCGCTGCCGATCGAGGTCAATCAGTTCGGCCTGCGCGCCACCGAGATCGCGGTTGGAGCCGCCGCTGCAAAGCTCGGCCTTTCCGGCCCGGTTACATTGAGGATGACGGGGGGCCAGCCATTTGTTACAGACGGCGGCCACTTTATCCTCGATGCATCTTTTGGCCGCATTCCGGATACAAGAGCGCTTTCGAATGCTCTCTTCGCCATTCCAGGCGTTGTCGAGCACGGTCTATTCATCGGGCTGGCGTCAACGGCCATCATCGCCGGCGGCGACGGTATCGAAACCGTCCATGCAGCCTGAAACCAGGGAGTTCTACCGACCATGATGTTGCCTAAACGAGTTCGCCGCCTTTCGATGTTTCTGGCGGCCTCGGCCGTTCTTGCGCTGTCCTTGCCGGCGTTCGCGCAGGACGTCAGCGAATCGCACCTGAAGGCGGCGCGCGCGGCCGTCGCGGCGATCCATGCGACGGACACGTTCGACAACATCCTGCCGCAGGCGGCCGGTGCGCTCGAAGCGCAGCTGATCCAGAAGAATCCCGACATGCAGGAGCTGATCGGCAAGACCGTGGCCGAGAAGGCGCTCGCCCTCGCCTCGCGGCGCGCCGATCTCGAGAAGGAGGCAGCCCTTGCCTATGCCAAGGTGTTTTCCGAACAGGAGCTCAACGACATCGCCACCTTCTACAGCTCGGAAGCCGGCAAGAAGCTCCTGGACAGCGGCCCCGCGGTGACGCGCGATCTCGTGAAGGCCGCCGACATCTGGCAGAACGGTGTTGCCCGCGACCTCGCGCAGCAGGTCGGCGAGACGCTTGCGGCCGCGGCCAAGGCCAAGGCGCCGGCAGCGCCGGCTCCGGACGCCACGGCGCCCGCAGACGGTTCCGCTCCGGCGGACAATTCAGCTCCCGCGGACAATTCGGCCCCTGCCGACAATTCGGCTCCGGCGGACGATTCGCAGAACTGATGTCTCTTTCCATCGGCCTCTGGCCGCTGGACCACAAAGCCCGGGTTTGCCCGGGCTTTTCTTTTGCCGCTTTGCAGCCTACCTGTGACCCGTCTTTCTCATCCGCAGGAGCCCGTCGCGATGGCCGCTTACGACTATGATCTGTTCGTCATCGGCGGCGGCTCGGGCGGGGTGAGGGCGGCGCGGGTGGCGGCGGCCCTCGGCAAGCGGGTCGCCATCGCGGAGGAGTACCGGTTCGGCGGCACTTGCGTCATCCGCGGCTGCGTGCCGAAGAAACTCTACGTCTATGCTTCGCAGTTTCCCGAACATTTCGCCGACGCCGCCGGCTATGGCTGGACCGTGCCCGAGGCGAGCTTCGACTGGCAGACGCTGGTCGCCAACAAGGACAAGGAGATCGCGCGGCTCGAAGCGATCTACAAAAAGAATGTCGAAGGCGCCGGCGGCGAGACCTTTCATTCGCGCGCGGTGCTCGTCGACCCGCATTCCGTTTATCTGGTCGCGGAAGATCGCACCGTCAGCGCGGACCAAATCCTGATCGCTACCGGCGGCAGGCCCGCCCCGCATCCGGCACTGTCAGGCCACGAGTACTGCATCTTCTCCAATGAGGCCTTCGATCTCAAGGAACTGCCGAAGGCGATCATGATCGAGGGCGGCGGCTACATCGCCGTCGAATTCGCCAACATTTTCCACGGCCTGGGCGTCGACACCACGCTCGTCTATCGCGGCCAGGAGATCCTCAGCCGCTTCGACATGGATCTGCGACGCTCGCTGCATGAGACGATGGAGAAGAAGGGGATCAGGATCCTCTGCCCCGCGGTTTCGGAGGAGGTGCGCAAGACCCCCCACGGCAGGCTGGACGTGCTGTTGTCGTCCGGCCAAACCCTGACGGTCGATCAGGTCATGCTGGCGATCGGGCGTCTTCCCAACACCGAGAACATGGGCCTGGAAGGTGTCGGCATCGAACTCAGCAAGACCGGCGCGATCGTCGTCGACAAATATTCGCGCACCAATGTCGACAACATCTGGGCAATCGGGGACGTCACCCATCGCGTGCAACTGACGCCGGTCGCCATCCACGAGGCGATGTGCTTCATCGAGACCGCCTTCAAGGACAATCCGACCGCTCCGGACCACGACACCATTCCGACGGCGGTGTTCTCGCAGCCGGAGATCGGCACCGTCGGCCTGTCGGAAGACGACGCGATCAAGCGCTTCCCCGACGTCGAGATCTATCGCGCGTCGTTCCGTCCGATGCGGCATACGCTGTCCGGCCGCGACGAGAAGATGCTGATGAAGCTGGTGGTCGACGGCGTGTCCAGGAAGGTGATCGGCGCCCATATTCTAGGCCCCGATGCCGGCGAGATGGCACAGCTTCTCGGAATTCCCCTGAAGGCAGGGCTGACCAAGGACGATTTCGACCGGACCATGGCCGTCCATCCGACCGCGGCCGAGGAACTGGTTACCATGTACAAGCCGACTTACCGCGTGAAGAACGGCGAACGGGTTTGATCGCCGCGTGGGCAGCCACCGGCGAGGCCGGCGGCTGCCACATGCTTTCAAAGCAGCGTGCCGCGCAGGATCACCAGCGCCACCGAGAAATAGATCACCAGCCCGGTGACGTCGACCAGCGTGGCGACGAACGGCGCAGAGGCGCTTGCCGGATCGAAGCCGATGCGCTTCAGCGCGAAGGGCAGCATCGATCCCGACAGCGAGCCGAAGGTGACGATGCCGATCAGCGCCGCGCCCACCGTCGCCGCGATCAGCATCCAGTGCGGACCGTAGTCGTAGAAGCCGAAATACTGCCAGAGCGCTATGCGGCAGATGCCGACGATGCCGAGGATCGAGCCGAGCACGACCCCGGTCGGCAGCTCGCGCAGCGCCACCCGCCACCAGTCGCGCAGCCCGATCTCGCGCAGCGCCAGCGCGCGGATGACGAGCGACGTCGCCTGCGAGCCGGAATTGCCGCCGGAACTCATGATCAGCGGGATGAACAGCGTCAGCACGATCGCCTTTTCCAGTTCGCCCTCGTAGCTCTGCATGGCGTTGGCCGTCAGCATCTCGCTGAGGAACAGCGCGCAGAGCCAGCCGGCGCGCTTCTGGATCATGGCGAGGAAACCCATCTTCATATAGGGCTCGTCCAGCGCCTCCATGCCGCCGAAGCGATGCACGTCCTCGGTCGTTTCCTCGATCATCGTGTCGATGATGTCGTCAACGGTGACGATGCCGAGGATCCTGCCGTGGTCGACGACCGGCAGCGCGAGCAGGTCGTATTTCGAGATGGTCTGCGCCAGGTTCTCGCGATCGGTGAGCGGCGTTACCGTCACCGGCGCGCGGTCGGGCGCCACCGACAGGATCGAATCCTCCGGGTTGCCGGTGATCAGCCGGCGCAATCCGGTCGAACGCAGCAGGAGCTGCGTGTCCGGATCGACGATGTAGATGGCGTAGATGGTCTCGCGCGTGCGTTCGACCTTACGAATGTAGTCGAGCGTGCGGCCGACGGTCCAGTCGGAAGGCACGCTGACGAATTCCGTGGTCATGATCGAGGCGGCGCTGCCTTCCGGATATCCCAGGATGGACAGCAGCGTCGTGCGCAACGGCGGGGCAAGCGCGCCGAGCAGCTCCGAACGGGCCGGTTCGTCCAGCTCGCGCAGGATGTCGGCGGCGCGGTCGACCGACATCGCGGTCAGGAGCTTGCTCGCCTTAGGGCGTGGCAGAGCCTCGGCAAGCTCCGGTGCCGCCTCGAGTTCCGGCTGGTCGAAAATCTCGACCAGCCGCTCGAACGGCACGGCGCAGAGCAGCTCGATGGCTGTCTCACGAGGCTCGTGGTTAAGGGCTTCGACGACGTCGGCGACGTGATCGTTGGCAAGAACACGTGCGACGGCGACGGCTTCGTCGTCCAATACGGGTGCGAATTCGTTCATGGCTCACTCCTTGCCGTCCGGCAGGACGTGAGCCTTCAGGTCACGTCAGGGCGGACGGCGGTTGCGTTCGACTGTGACTGTCGCCAGGCATGGCGGGTTGACCTTTCTGCTCGCGGGGTTCGAGTTGGAAATCAGCGAGCGCGCGCAACATAGGAGCGCATTTTGCCGAGTCAATCGCGGGGGGCGCCGAAAATGGATGCGGGGAGGCCGGATCGCGAGACTGTGATCGACGACGGCCCGAGCCGGGCCGCGGCCGCCGGTCAAAGGCTTGGTATGATTGCTATTTCTGCTTCAGCCGGCGGAAGCGCAGCCACTTGTCCTCAACCGGCCGCGGCTGGGCGAGAATGGTGGTGAGCTCGCGCGGGAGGCTTGGCGCCAGCGGCTTCTTGGTGGCGACGCCGTCGGCGATCGAAACCACGCTGTGGTAGAACTCCTCGCCGGAAAGCGAGCGCGGCGCCACCGCCTCGTGCATGACGCTGATGACGGTGACGTTCGGGCAATTGTCCTTGATCGCCTGGTGGAAGGCGATCTTGCCTTCGGGATCGAGCGCGCCGGTCGCCTCGTCGAGGAACAGAAGTCCGGGCTGCCGCAGGATGATGCGCGCGACCACCAGCTTCTGCTTCTGGCCGCCCGAAAGCACCTGATCCCAAATCTTGCCCTCGCGGCTCTCGTCGGCCAGGTGCCCGATGAAATCGCCGAGACCGGCCTTGTGCAAGGCCGCGGCGACCTGCGTGTCGCTATGGTCGTTTTCTGAACCCGGCAGGCAAACGAGCTGCTTCAGCGAGACTTGCTGCAGCTTCACCTCCTGAGCGGCGTAGAAACTGGTCACGCCCTCGGGGAAGACGATGGTGCCGCGGCCGTAGGGCCACAGGCCGTTGATCGCCTTGATCAGCGAAGTCTTGCCGCAGCCGGACTCGCCCTTGAGGAAGGTCCACTCGCCGCGGCGGAAGCGCAGGTTGGCGGCGCTGAGGAAGGGCGTCGCGTCCTCGCCCTGATGCGCCAGCTCAAGCTTCTGGATGGTCAGGCCGAACACCGGGTTTTGGATGGCGTAGCTGAAGTCGGAGCGGCCGGTCTGCTGATAGAATTCCCGCGGATGCTGGACGTTCTCGATGGCATTGGCGAGTTCGGTCACGCGCTGGCTGTTGGCCCTGAGCGTCGCGATCGCCGGCATCACATGGATGAACCACGAGCACCGGCTGATCAACTGGGCGACCATTTCGGAGCCGGTGATGTAGCCCTTGTAGTCGAGACGGTTGTGGATGAACGACAGGAGGCCCGGGGCGTAGGCAACGATACGGGCGCCGACGAAATTGTAGATCAGCTCGAACGACGTGTAGCTGGTGTTGACAATGTTGAGACGTCCCCAGGTCTTGTCGATATCGACATAGAGCCTGTCATGCATCGACTTCTGCACGCCTTCGCCATGCGAGGCGGCGACATGGAAGCTGCGGCGCAGGAACGTCGTCAGTTCGCTGCGGTAGCTGCCCTCGGCCTGCTGCATGCGCACATTGAGCCGCTCGAGCAGTCGTCCGAGCTTGACGGCGATCCAGGTGTTCAGCGGCACGTAGGTGGCGACGGCGAGGAAAGCCAGGACCGCCGTGCCGTAGCTGCCCAGGAATTCCAGGCCTTTGACCTCGACCGATGACCCGATCAGGTTTTCGCCGATGAAATAAAGGGACGTCGCCACGCCGAGGACGCCCATTGCGAGACCGATGGCGCCGCCGGTCATGTCCTTGATCGATTCCTGGATGCGCTGGTCGATGTTGTCCGGAGCGACGATGCCGCCGGCGACCGAGCCGTGCTGCGCATGGAAATGGGTATGGTTGCCGTCGAGCAGGGCCTGGTTGAACTGGTTGTTCAGCCAGCCTCGCCATTTGCGGTGCAAGGTCGTCGAAACGAGATTGCGCACCCCGGTGAAGCCGGCATCCTTCAGCACCACCAGCAGCACCAGTATGCCGGCATTGGTCAGAATGGTCTGCAGCGGATGGGGGTTGGCGGCGTCGTGAAGGAAGGCGATCGAATTGCCCAGCTCGCCCAACGCCACGGCAAACCAGACGTCGGCCTTGCTCGAGAGAGCGGTCAGCAGCGCGATGACGAGGGTCAGGGTCCAGGCTTCCTTCCACCGGTCGGAGAACCAGTAGGCTCGCATCAGTCCCCAGAATGTACGCATCGACGATACCGGCGTCAGGGGCGAGGTCTTCGCCTCGCTGGATGTTTGCTCCGGTACTGTACGTTGCGGTCTACCGACCCCAGTCACGATCCCGCCCAAACCTTTCTTAGTTTTGTTACACAGGGTAACACCAATTGATCATTTTCCATTAATTTTCTGCCGAAGAATATGAAGAGGGTTACCTGCCGTGGCGCATGGGCAACAGAAAGCCGATGCAGGCGGATGGTCGATCGCGGTGATTTCGCCTTTTGTTCCAGTGCGTTAAAGGGTGCTGAGCCAGCCACCGTCGACCTTCCCTTGGGGAAGCAAAAAACACGGGTTTGTGAACGAAAAAGAGGCGCCGATCGGTCGAAATGGCTACTGCTCGGTGACTGGAATGCCCGAAAATTTGCCGTCGATGAGCTTTTCAGACCTGCCTGATTCGTCGTTTCCCGAGCCACTGAAATGACCGGCAATGGTCTTTGCGGCAGCGTCGTATTTGTCGATGACGATCTCGCCGCTGGCGAAACGGACGTGGCCGACCATGGCACCGGAATCGAGGATATTGAAATTGGCGCTGTTCGGGGCGGACCCGGTCTTGAGTTTATAGCTGCCGGCAAGGTCGTTCGGATTCTTGAGCACCAGCATCGAATTGAAGGTCTTGGTCGGCGAGCCCTGCTCGGTTCCCGACAGGTTCAGCATTGGCTTGCCGGCCATCAGCATCGTCTGGGCCAGGGTGAAGGATGCCGTCCAGGGTTTGCCTTCGAAAGTCGCCGACATGACCGCTTCCTCGGCGGAGACGTGCTGCAATGTCAGCGGAAGCCCTAGTGCGAAAGGCAAGCACAGCAGCAACAATGCGCGACGCCTGACGGCCATTCGGTGCCCTTCAAATCGGCTAAACCCGAGATGGTTCTAGCTGAGCGTCGTCTTCAGGGCGATTCACCAGATCGTGTGTGCCGACTGTTCAGTAGCAATCCAGGAAAAGTGCGCGACGGCTTTCCGCGCGAAATTGCGCAGATGGAACACTCAACCCGCGGCGGTTTCCAGCTCGCCGCGCGCCTTGGCCTGGGCCACCTGACGGATCGCGTCGGCAAGCGTGTCGGCATCCTGCGCGCCCATCACAGCGTATTTGCCTTCGAGCAGGAAGCAGGGCACACCGGTGATGCCCATGCGCGAGGCGGTGGCGATCTCGTTGCGCACGGCATCGACATCGGCGTCGGTCGGCAGCAGCGTCTCGACCACCGACGCATCCATGCCGGCCTCGCCGGCGGCCTTCACCAGCACGGAATGGTCGCCGATATTGGCCCCTTCCTCGAAATTCAGCTGGAAGAGGCGACGCACCAGCCGGTTCTGTACGTCCTCGCCGGCAGCGCCCGCCCAGCGGATGACGCGATGCGCGTCCAGCGTGTTGGCGGCGACCTTGATGGCGCCAAAGGCAAAATGGATGCCGTCGGCCTCGCCGAGAGGCTCGATGCGCGCATGGATCTCGCGGATGCGTTCCTCGCTGCCGAATTTGCCGAGCATGTATTGGCGGCGATCCATGCCTGCGGGAGGGATGGTCGGATCGAGCTGGAACGGCCGCCAGCGGATGTGCACGTCGACGTCGCCTGCCGCAGCAACAGCCTTATCCAGACGCTTCTGGCCGATGAAACACCAGGGACAGACGACATCGGACACCACGTCGACGGTGATGGAGTTCTCGGCGCTCATGCTCGTCTCCTGTTTGGTTCCGATTTGGTCGGGGCTGCGTCAATTGGGCTTTCGCCACCAGGTCGGCAGCTGATAGCCGAATATGGGGGTCTTTTGCGGATGTTCCAGATAGCTCCAGTAAGCGAGCCATTGCTGGGTGTTGTACTGCATCGGCACGATATAATTGCCGGAGATCAGCAGCCGGTCGAGCACGCGCACCGCAGCAACATAGTCTTCCTTGGTGCGGGCGTTCAGCATGGCGTCGATCGCGGCGTCGATCGCGGGATCGGCGACGCCGGCGAGATTGAACGATCCTTCCGTTTTCGCTGCGACCGATCCCCAGCGGCCGACCTGCTCGCTTCCCGGCGACAGCGAATTGCTGAAGCCGCTTGTCCCGATCAGCACTTCGAAATCGTAACGCTGCTTGCGCGACTGGATCTGGTCGCCGTCGAGGGCGCGGATGCGGACGTCGATGCCGATCTTTTCCAGCGTGCGCTGGTAGATGGCTGCCAGCCGTTCTTCGTCCTGAGATGAGGTCAGGATCTCGAAGCCGAAAGGATTTCCCTGCGGGTCGAGCATCTTGCCGTCCCGCACGCGGAAGCCGGCGCCCTTCAGCAAGTCGAAGGCGGCTTTGAGCACCTTGCGATCCTGGCCCAAACCATCCGTCACGGGCGGGCGCCAGGTACCGTCCATCACATCCGGCGGCACGCGGCCGGGGTAGGGAGCAAGCAGCGCCTTTTCCCGGTCGTCGGCCGGATGGCCGAGCGCGGACAGCTCGGAATTTTGCCAATAGCTCATGGTGCGGTTGAACTTGCCGCCGAACAGGTTCTTGTTCGCCCATTCGAAGTCGTAGAGCATGCCGAGCGCGCGGCGAACCACGGGATCGGCGAATTTGGGCAGCCGGGTGTTGAACAGGAAGCCGGTCACCACCGGAGGAATGCCGGTGTTGAAATATTCTTCCTTCACATCGCCCCTTCGAAACGCCGGAAAATCGATGTCGCGCTCGCGCTTGACCGGATCGGTCTCGTCGTCGAGGGCGCAGATGCCTTTCTTGAACGCTTCCGTCTTGGCGTTGGCGTTGAGAAAATACTCGATGGTGACCTGGTCGAAATTGTCGAAGCCGCGTTTCGACGGAACGTCCTTGCCCCAGTAGTCCGGATTGCGCTTGAAGACGATACGCTGCCCCGGCAGCACCTTGTCCACGGTGTAAGGGCCGCTGCCGATCAGCGGCTTCAGCGTGGTCTTGTCGAAAGTGTCCTTGTCGAAGGCGTGCTTGGGAACGATCGGCGTCAGCGCGACGATCAGCGGGAATTCACGGTTGGCCTTGTCGTTGAAGGTGAATTTCACGCTGTGCTCGCCGGTCTTCTCCAGCTTGGCGATCATGCTCATGCGGTCGCTGTAGGGAGGGCGGCCCTTGTCCCTAAAGACGTCGTAGGTGAACAGCACGTCCTCCGGTGTCACCGGCTGGCCGTCCGACCATCTTGCGTTGGGATTGAGATGGAACTCGATGCTCTTTCGTTCCGGATCCATGTCGGCGCTGTCGGCCAGCAGCCCGTAGAGGCTGAAAGGCTCGTCATAGTTGCGCTGCATCAGCGGCTCGAAGACGAGGTTACCGTAGACCGTATCGATCATCCCGCGCGCGGTGGTGCGCAGGCTCTTCAGGATGAAGGGGTTGAGGTTGTCGAAGGAGCCGACGACGCAATAGGTGACGCTTCCGCCTTTCGGCGCGTCCGGATCGACGTAGTCGAAATGCTTATAGTCGGGCGGCAGCGCCGGCTCGCCCTGCATGGCGATGCCATGCTTCGGCTCCGATCGTGCCGGAAGGAGCGAAAGGGCCAGAAACGACGTCGCGGCGATCAGCCGAACGAGAACGCGGTCCATGACCGTCTCCTTGCCGGGCGGCTTTGTGATTCGCCATGCACGGTAGAGCATTTCGCCGTCCGATTGAATCGGCGCGCCAACGGGAATCGGCTTCAGCCGCTGCATCGCCGACCGCACTCTCCCCCGGACACCAAACCGCAAAGAAATCGCGGAAACCGGGCTGGATTCGACGCCGCTGGCAGTGTAACACGCGCTCCGAAGTCATCCTGTTGCCTCATTTGGGCAACAGGTAGCTGGACCACACGGCACGAAGAAGCCGGTCCCCGGGATCATTTGAGAGGAAAGTGCACCATATGACGATCAACGCGTACCGCCTTTCGGTGCTGGCCGCAGGCGTGGTCGGCGTTCTGGGCGCCGGGCTTTTCACCGCCTCGGCCCAACAGCAGCCGCAGATTCCTCAGGGCTGGTTCAAGGCCTGCACCAAGCAGGAAGACGTCGACATCTGCAACGTGCAGAACATCGTCACCGCCGGCAACGGCCAGCTCGTCACCGGCGTCAGCCTGATCGAGCTCAAGGGCAAGGTGAACCGCAAGGTCTTCCAGGTCACGGTGCCGACCGGCCGCCTCGTTCCTCCGGGCATCGCGCTGCAGATCGATTCCGGCAAGGCGCAGAAGCTCGATTATGTGATCTGCTTCCCGGATCGCTGCGTGGCGGAAGTGCCGCTGAGCGACCAGCTCGTCGCGTCCTTCAAGAAGGGGCAGGGGATCACGCTCACCTCGATCAATTTCCAGAACCAGCCGAACCCGATCAAGATCGCGCTTACCGGCTTCAGCGGCGCCTATGACGGCCCGCCGCTACAGCAGTCGGACATCGAGGACCGGCAGAAGAAGCTGCAGGACTTCGTCGCCAAGAACAACCAGGATTTCGCCAAGAAGCTCAAGGACGAGCAGGACAAGGCCAAGACCGCGAACTGATCGCCGGAGCATCGTCCGGAAACAAAAGCGGGGCAATTGCCCCGCTTTTTCGTTGTCGACGCTGTGCGCCCTGGAAGACGCGTTTCCGACTAGTGCTTCGATTGGCGCTTCGGCTCGTAACGGCCGTCCGGCAGCTTGTCGAACATCTCGCCGATCTGCGGATGCCGCACCGGCTCGCCCGACCGGTCCTCGAGCAGGTTCTGCTCGGACACATAGGCGATGTATTCGGTCTCCGAGTTCTCCGCCAGGAGATGGTAGAAAGGCTGGTCCTTGCGCGGACGCACGTCGGCGGGAATGGCTTCGTACCATTCCTCGGTGTTGGCGAATTCGGGATCGACGTCGAAGATCACGCCGCGGAACGGAAACAGCCTGTGGCGAACCACTTGCCCGATCGAGAATTTGGCCGTCTTCATCACGTTCACCACTTAGGTTCCGAGGCGCCTTTCGTGGCTGCGCACAGGGCGCCTAAGACCTTGAATTTACACGTCACGCAGCCAGAAATCGACCCCGACTTTCGGCTTGGGCCTATTTGGCGCAGGCACTGCCGCAATTCAATAGCCAAGTCATTGACCTCGGGCGAAACAACGGGCTAGCCCGCGCGGGAGTTTTCCCGCCCGAGCGAAAAATGTCTGACGTCATCGGCCTCGTCCTTCCGTTCTTCGGCATGATCTTCATCGGTTTCCTGGTGGCGCGCATCACCAGGCAGCCGCTGGAGGCACTCGGCTGGATGAACATTTTCATCATCTATGTCGCACTGCCGGCCTTGTTCTTCCAATTGCTCGCCAAGACGCCCTTCGAGCAACTGACGGAATGGAGTTTCATCCTGGGCTCGCTCATCGCCACCTACGCGATATTCACGCTGATGTTCGCCTGGTCGGTTATCGTTTCCCGCGGCGGCATCGCGCAGGCGACGATCACCGCCCTTGCCGCGGCTTACGGCAACATCGGCTATATGGGGCCGGGTCTTGCCTTGCTGGCGTTCGGCGAACAGGCGGCGGTGCCCGTGGCGCTGATCTTCTGCTTCGAGAACATCGTGCATTTCACCGTCGCGCCGATGATGATGGCGCTGTCGGGCAAGGAGAAGGCGCCACCGCTCCAACTGGCGCTCGGCGTCCTGAAAAAGATCGCGCTGCACCCCTTCATCATTGCGACGGCGCTTGGCGTTGGCGCCGCCTATATGGAGTTCCGCCCGCCGCTGCCTGTCGACCGTTTCCTCGACTATCTCGCACGCGCGGCCGCGCCTTGCGCCTTGTTCGCCATGGGTGTGACGCTGGCGCTGAGGCCGCTCAACCGCGTTCCGCACGAGTTGGCGTTGATCGGCGGGCTGAAGCTGATTGTCCATCCGCTGCTTTGCTATGTCGTGCTGAGCTGGATCGGCAATTTCTCGCCGACCTGGGTCTTCTCCGCCATGCTGCTCGCGGCGCTGCCGACGGCGACCAATGTCTTCGTGATCGCGCAGCAGTACGATGTATGGGTGCAGCGGGCCTCGGCCAGCGTGCTGATCACGACATGCTTTTCGGTGGTGACGGTGACCGCTCTGCTCTACGCGATCCGGCACGGAATCCTACCGGCCGACCTCTTTCCGTAGGCCGCCGGCAATGGCGCGAAAGCCGCTGCCCGGCCGCAATCCCTCGCGCATGAAGAAGGCGCGTAGCGGGGCGAAGCTGCCCAATGCATTGAGGCCAGCGCTGCGCGCCAGCTGCGCCGGCAGCATATCGGACAAGAGCGACATGTTGAGCAGGTTCACCGCGCCGCTGCGCGCCCATATGTCGGGCCGGCGCCTCGTGTCATAGGCGGCGAGGGCTCGGCGCGATCCGGGATCGCTGACGTTTTCACTCGCGATTCCAATCAGATCTTCGATATCCCTGATGCCGAGGTTGAGACCTTGGGCGCCGATCGGCGGAAACACATGCGCCGCTTCGCCGACCAGCGCCACGCGGTTTTGCGCGAAGCGGCCGGGCGAGGCCGCCGACAACGGATAGACCTGCCTACCCGGCTCGACCGAGACCCGGCCGAGCATCGATTGCATCTGTTCCTCGACACGCCCCGACAGGGCCGCATCATCGAGCGCGGCAAGCTCTTGCGCCGTCTCAGGCTTCACCACCCAGACAAGACTCGAGCGCTTGCCGGGCAGCGGCACCTGTGTGAACGGCCCCGTTTCGGTGTGGAATTCGGTCGAGACGAAGCCGTGCTCGCCGCGGTGGCCGAAATTGAGGACGAGCGCCGACTGCGGATAGGACCGCGCGAAGGCGCGAATGCCGGCGGCTTCCCGCGCCGGAGACAGGCGTCCGTCGGCGGCGACTGCGAGCGAAGCCGAGACTTCGCTGCCGTCGGCCAGCCCTGCATGGGCCTGGTCGGCGTCAAGGGCCCAGGACTCGACGGTGGATTTCAGCCAATGAATGCCGTCATGAGCTGAAACGGCTCTGGCAAGGACGGGGATAAGAGCCTTGTTCGGCAAATTGAGCCCGAACTGTTCCTCGCCGATCTCGCCGGCGCGGAAGGTCACGGTCGGACTGCGGATCAGTCGCCTTGTGGCATCGACGATTCGCATCGCCATGAGCGGCGCGGCCTGCGTCCTCAGTTCGGCAAGGACGCCCAGCCGTTCAAGGACCTTCAGCGCCGGATTCATGAGGGCGGTGGTGCGGCCGTCGGCGGTGTTGGCCTCAGGGCCGACCAACGTCACGTCGAAGCCGGCCCCGGCAAAGCCGAGCGCCGCGATCAGGCCGGCCGGACCGCTGCCGGCAACCAGGATGCGGGCTTTGTCGTTGTGCTCCACGCCAGGCTTCCACGATGCGAGGCGACCCGTCGGGCCTTTATCCGGATATAGGTCAGATCGGCCGGCTTGATCAACGCGGCGATTCAGCCCATTCGAGTGCCATGAGCGGCGAGCAGCACGATTTCAGCCATCTCGACCGCGCCGGCCGCGCGGCGGCGGGCGTCGCGCGCAGCCCGCGTCTCGCGGTCATGCTGACGATCGGGATCGGCATCGCCTTTGCCTGGTTCCTCCTCGGCGCGATGGCGATCCGTGGCGCCGAAGGCCGCCCCGCCGGCGCGCCCGGCGACATGCTGCTGAAAAACCTGCCGAGCCTGCCGTTGCCGGATTTTCTCGACCGGTTCTTTGCACTTTGCCTCGCGCCGGCACCGCTTGCAGGCCCGATCGGCCTGCAAGCGCCGGCGCTTGTGCTCATGTGGTTCCTGATGGCCGTCGCGACGATGCTGCCTTCGGCGGCGCCGCTGATCCGCACCTATTGCGAGATCGCGGATACCGCGAGGATCAATGGCGAAGGCGTCGTTCATCCGCTGGTGCTTGTTGCCGGATACCTCGGCACGTGGCTTGCAGCATCCGCCGGCTTCACCGCGTTGACGCTCGCGGTCTACGCCCTTGCCGACTCCGGCCGGATGCTCGATCCTGCCGTCGGCTTTGCCGGCGCCGCGGCGCTGCTCGTAGCCGGCCTCTATCAATTCAGCGGCCTCAAGCAGGCATGCCTGGAAAAATGCCGCAACCCGTTCTCGATCCTGTTCGCCAACTGGAGCGCGAAACCGGGCCGCGTCTTCCGGCTTGGCCTGAAAGAGGGCGTCTGGTGCCTCGGCTGCTGCTGGGCGCTGATGCTGGTGATGTTCGCCGTAGGCGCCATGAACATCTTCTGGATGGCGCTGATCGGCCTGTTCACCCTGATCGAAAAACAGACCACAGGCAGGGTGGCCAGCCGGGTCGCCGGTGCGATACTGCTTGTGTGGGCGGCAGCCCTGCTATTAGTTTCGGCATGAGGGGAGAATTCGATGACCGACCAAAGCTGGGCGATGAAAGGAGAGCTGGTACTCTCCTGCAATTGCACGGTTTTCTGTCCCTGCGTGCTGTCGCTGGGCAGCCATCCGCCGACCGAGGGTTACTGCCAGACCTGGGCCGGCTTCCGCATCGACGCGGGCCATTTCGGCGAAGTCGACCTTTCAGGCCTCAATCTCGGTCTGATCATGGAAATCCCCGGTTACATGAGCCGCGGCAACTGGACGGCCGGCCTGTTCATCGACAAGCGCGCCTCGATCTATGCGGTGAAGGCACTGGCCAAGATCTTCACCGGCAAGGCCGGCGGCACCACCTCGCTGCTGTCGATCCTCGTCGGGAAATTCCTCGGCGTCGAGCAGGTGCCGATCACCTACGAGACGCGCGACAAGACGCGCGTCTTCCAGATACCGAAAATCATCGACGGCGCGGTGACGCCTATCCCCGGCAAGGACCGCGAAAAAGATACGGTGATCACCAATTCCGAATATTGGATCGCGCCGGAGATCATCGTGGCGAAGTCCGACAAGAGCAAGATGCGCGCCTTCGGCCGCAACTGGAATTTCGCCGGCCGCTCGGCCGAAATCTGCAAGCTGGACTGGCGGGGACCGTGAGCAAGAACACAAGGGCCGGCAAGGCAGCCAAGAAGATCGCGGAGCGGATCCCGTTGCCGAAGAAGAAGGTGACGTGGCCGCAGGCGCGCGCGTTCTCCGTGCACCTGCTCACCGCGTCGGGATCGTTCCTTGCCTTCCTGTCGCTGGTGGCGGCGAGCGAGGAGCGCTGGACGGCGATGTTCTGGTGGCTGGGGTTGGCGCTGTTCGTCGACGGTATCGACGGGCCGATCGCCAGAAAGCTCGAGGTGAAGGAAATCCTGCCGACGTGGTCGGGCGAACTCCTCGACAACATCATCGACTACGTGACTTACGTGCTCATCCCGGCCTTCGCGCTCTACCAGCGCGGCTTCATGGGCGAGAACCTGTCTTTCCTGTCCGCGGCGATCATCGTCGTCTCCAGCGCGATCTACTATGCCGACACCGGCATGAAGACGAAGGAGAACTTCTTCAAGGGGTTCCCGGTCGTCTGGAACATGGTGGTGTTCACGCTCTTCGTCATCGAGCCCGGGCAATGGGTGTCTTTCGCCGTGGTGGTGGTTGCCGGCATCTTGACCTTCCTGCCGATCAACTTCATCCACCCGGTGCGGGTGGTGCGGCTCAGGTCGCTCAATCTCGGCATGATCCTCTTGTGGTGCGCCTTCGGCGCGCTGGCGCTGGCGCAGGCCGCGCTTGCCAGCTTCTACAACAAGATCGGAGTGCTGGGTGAGCAGGTCAGCGACTTCACCAAGATCGGTATCACCATCACCGGGCTCTATCTCGCCTGCATCGGGGGCGTCATGCAGATGTTCCCCAATCTGGGTGCCAAGAAGCCCTGATCCTGGATCAGGATATTTTTGGCCGAATGGTCATCCTGACCTAGCTATCTATCGGCGCACGATCTTCCGAAAATCGGCTCTCCCCGTTTCGGGGGTCATGCTCCGGTTCACGTACCCTTCAGAGAGTTGAGCGATGTCCAAGGCAATCCGCATCCACGCCAATGGCGGCCCCGAAGTCCTGGCCTATGAAGATGCCGATCCGGGCCAGCCCGGAGAAGGCCAGATCCTGGTCCGGCATACGGCGATCGGCCTCAACTTCATCGACGTCTACTATCGCTCCGGGCTTTATCCGCCACCCGGCGGTCTCCCGCTGATCCCGGGCGGCGAGGCGGCGGGCGTCGTGCTGGCGCTCGGCGCCGGCGTCGATTGGCTGAAACCGGGCGACCGCGTCGCCTATGCCGTCAATGTCGGGGCTTATGCCGAGCAACGGGTGATCGCAGCCGACCGCGTGGTCAAAGTGCCGGACGGCATCAGCGACGAGCAGGCGGCGGCGATGATGCTGAAGGGCATGACGGCGGAGTATCTCCTGCGCCGTACCTTTCCGGTGAAGGCCGGCGATACGATCCTCTACCACGCGGCGGCCGGCGGCGTTGGCCTCATCCTCGGCCAGTGGGCAAAGCATCTCGGCGCGACCGTGATCGGCACGGCGAGCTCCGCCGACAAGATCGAACTCGCACGGGCGCATGGCTTCGACCACGTCATCAACTACAAGGAGCAGGATTTCGTCGCCGGTGTCGCCGCGCTTACCGGCGGAAAGAAATGCGACGTCGTCTACGATTCCGTCGGCGCCGACACATTTCCGGGCTCGCTCGATTGCCTGCGGCCGTTGGGCATGTTCGTCAGCTTCGGCCAGTCGTCCGGCCCGATCCCGCCTTTCTCGATGTCGCTCCTGGCACAGAAGGGCTCGATCTATGCGACCCGGCCGACGCTCTTCGTCTACAACGCCAGCCGCGAGGATCTGGTGAAGTCGGCCGAAGCACTTTTCGACGTGGTCAAGAGCGGCGCCGTCGAGATCAAGATCAACCAGCGCTATGCGCTGAAGGACGCCGCAAAGGCGCAAGCCGATCTCGAAGCCCGCAAGACGACGGGAACGACTATTCTCATTCCCTAGAGCTTTCACGGCTTCACGCTTCCAGGCACCGTACCTCTAGCCGGCTGCCTTGTTTTTCAGCGGCTTGCCGTGCCCGAAGGCATGGCTTGCCTGAAAAGCGATGCTGATTTGCCGTTGTTCTCAGGAGATCTATCTTAACCCTTGAGTTTCCGCTGAAATTCTTGAAGCTCTTTCAAGTTGGGTGCTGCTTTCCGATGGGAGCCGGCCGCGCATACCATGCTTTCGGGAACACAGAACATATCCGGGAAACTGGATGGGAGGCACTGTGAGTGCAAATCATGACAGGTCGAACCTGCTCGAGGTTCGTGGCCTTACCAAGGTTTTCGGCACGCTGACGGCGTGCGACCACATCGATCTCAACATCGCGAAGGGCGAGATCCATGCGCTGCTCGGCGAGAACGGCGCTGGCAAGTCGACGCTGGTCAAGATGTTGTTCGGGTCGCTGGAGCCGAACTCAGGCGAGATCTTCTGGGATGGCAGGCCGGTCAAGATCACCAGCCCGGGCGTGGCCAAAAAGCTCGGCATCGGCATGGTGTTCCAGCATTTCTCGCTGTTCGAGGCGCTGACGGCGGCCGAGAACATCGCGCTTTCGCTCAATGACGGTTCGCCGATCAGCACCATCGCGGCGAAGGCGAGGGCGCTGTCCTTCAGCTACGGCCTGCCGCTCGATCCGGATACGCTGGTCGGAGACCTCTCCGTCGGCGAACGCCAGCGCATCGAGATCATCCGCTGCCTCCTGCAGACGCCGCAGCTCATCATCCTCGACGAGCCGACCTCGGTGCTGACGCCGCAGGAAGCCGATAAGCTGTTCGAGACGCTGGAGCGCCTGCGCTCGGAAGGCAAATCGATCCTCTACATCTCGCATCGGCTGGAAGAGGTCAAACGCATCTGCGACCGCGCCACGGTGCTTCGCCATGGCAAGGTCGTCGGCCACTGCAATCCGCGCGAGGAGACGGCCGCATCGCTTGCCCGCATGATGGTCGGCAGCGAGGTGAAGGCGGTGGTGCGTGCGCCGGCCGAGGGCATCGAGACCGCGCCGGCGCTGCTGGAAATCCGCGATCTCAGCCGCAAGCCGGCGACGCCCTTCGCAATCCCGCTCAAGAACATCAACCTCACCGTGCGCGCCGGCGAAGTGATCGGCATAGCCGGGGTCGCCGGCAACGGCCAGGGCGAGTTCTTCGAATCCGTCTCCGGCGAAGTGCTGCAGCAGGATGCCGGTTCCGTGCGCATCCGCGGCAAGGACGCCGGTGGCCTGTCGATCACCGGCCGGCGGCTGATGGGAGCCGCTTTCGTGCCGGAGGAGCGGCTCGGCCATGGCGCGGCGCCGCGCATGAAGCTTTCGGAGAACCTGCTGCTCTCGCGCCACGCCACCGACGGCAAGGCTTTCGTCGGTTCGGGCGGCACGGTCAAGAACGGGGCCGTTTACAGCGCCGCCCAGCGCATCATCAAAGCCATGGACGTGCGCAAGAGCGCGCCCGATCCGGAGGCCGCCGCGCTGTCGGGCGGCAACCTGCAGAAGTTCATCGTCGGCCGCGAGCTCGACCGCAAGCCGAGCGTCATGATCGTCAACCAGCCGACCTGGGGCGTGGACGCAGGTGCCGCCGCCCACATTCGTCAGGCGCTGATCGAGCTTGCCCGCAGCGGCTCCGCTGTCCTGGTCATCAGCCAGGACCTCGACGAATTGTTCGAGCTGTCGGACGCGATCGCCGTCATGCACAACGGAGAATTGTCGGCGCCACTGCCGATTGCCGAGGCGACGTTCGAGAAGATCGGCCTGTTGATGGGCGGCGCCGAGCCCGGCCACGCCGAACACACAATGGAGGTGGCATGATGCGCATCGAACTCGTCAAACGCCCGCAGCGCTCGGCGCTGTTCTCGATGCTGTCGCCCTTCATCGCCTTTGCGCTGACGATCATCGCCGGCGCCATCATGTTCGCGCTGCTCGGCGTCAATCCGCTCAATGCGTTCGAGATCTATTTCGTCGAGCCGATCAGCCAGGTCTGGCAGTTGCACGAACTGGCGATCAAGGCGGCGCCGCTGATCCTGATCGCGGTCGGCCTGTCGGTCTGCTACAAGGCCAACATCTGGAACATCGGCGCCGAAGGCCAGTTCATTTTCGGCGCGATCTTCGGCTCGATCATCCCGGTGCTGTTCCCGCAATTCGAAGGTCCGCTGGTGATCCCGCTGATGCTCCTGCTCGGCATGGTCGGCGGCGCCCTTTACGCATCGATCCCGGCGTTTTTGAAGACGCGCTTCAGCACCAATGAGATCCTAACCAGCCTGATGCTGGTCTATGTCGCGCAGCTTTTCCTCGACTGGCTGGTGCGCGGCCCGTGGCGCGATCCGCAGGGCCATGGCTTTCCGCAGACCATCCAGTTCGGCGATTCGGCCGTGCTGCCGGAACTGATGCCGGATGCAGGCCGCGCCAATTGGGGCTTCGTCTTCGCCCTGGTGGCCGCCGTAGCGATCTGGCTGATGATGAGCCGGATGTTGAAAGGTTTCGAGGTGCGCGTGCTGGGTTCCAGCCCGAGGGCAGGGCGCTTTGCCGGCTTCGGCTTCAACCGGATGGTGTTCTTCACCTTCCTTCTGTCCGGGGCGCTGGCGGGTCTGGCGGGCATCTCCGAGGTCTCCGGCGCCATCGGCCAGTTGCAGCCGGTGATCTCGCCCGGCTACGGCTTCACCGCCATCATCGTCGCCTTCCTTGGTCGCCTCAACCCGCTGGGCATCGTCGCCGCGGGCCTGGTGCTGGCGCTGACCTATCTCGGCGGCGAGGCAGTGCAGAGCGCGCTCGGCATTTCCGACAAGGTGGCGCGCGTGTTCCAGGGCATGCTCCTGTTCTTCGTGCTCGGCTGTGACACACTCATCCATTACCGCATTCGCCTGATCGGCATGGCGCTGATGAAGCCGAACGGCGGGAAGCTCGAAGCAGCGCCGAAGCTCGAGGAGGCCCGCTGATGGACATCACCGTCAACATCCTTTTGACCATCGCGACCGCGGCGACGCCACTTCTGATCGCGGCCATCGGCGAGCTGGTTGTCGAGCGCTCCGGCGTGCTCAATCTCGGCGTCGAGGGCATGATGATCATGGGCGCCGTCGGCGGCTTCGGCGCCGGCTACCTCACCGGATCGCCGTGGATCGGCCTGCTTGCCGCAATCATCGTCGGCGCGCTGTTCTCGCTGCTGTTCGCCGTCATGACGCTGTCGCTCGCGACCAACCAGGTGGCGACCGGCCTGTCGCTGACGCTGCTCGGCCTCGGCCTCTCCGGCATGATCGGCACCAGCTTCGTCGGCCAACCGGGCGTCAGGCTGCCCAACCTCGACATTCCGAGCATCAGTTCGATCCCGGTCGTCGGCAAGCTGATCTTCGGCCAGGATCCGGTGTTCTATATCTCGATCGCGCTGACAGCGGCGGTGATGTGGTTCCTGTTCAGGACGCGCACAGGGCTTACGCTGCGCTCGATTGGCGACAGCCATACGTCGGCGCACGCGCTCGGCATCAAGGTCATCCGCTACCGCTATCTCGCCGTGATCTTCGGCGGCGCCTGCGCCGGTCTGGCCGGCGGGCACCTGTCGCTGGTCTATACGCCGCAATGGGTGGAGAACATGAGCGCGGGCCGTGGCTGGATCGCGCTGGCGCTGGTGGTGTTCGCGTCCTGGCGCCCGTGGCGGGTGCTGGCCGGCGCCTATATCTTCGGCGCGGTGTGGATCGGCCAGCTTCATGCACAGGCTTTTGGCATTCCGGTGCCTTCGCAGTTTCTTTCTTCGCTGCCCTATCTGGCAACCATCGTGGTTCTCGTTCTAATCTCCCGAAACAAGCGGCTGACGATGATGAACACGCCGGCTTCGTTGGGGCAGCCATTCGTTCCGGATCGTTGAAAACAACAAAAAGACGGGAAGCTCCAAGGCTTAACTCAGAGAGGTAACACAATGAAAAAACTGCTTATTGCGTTGATGACCACGGCGGCGGCCCTGTCGCTGGCGGCAGCCGCCGAGGCCGCCGACAAGCTGAAGGCCTGCTGGGTCTATACGGGTCCGATCGGCGACTTCGGCTACTCCTACCAGCACGACCAGGGCCGCCTCGAGGTCGAGAAGGCGCTGGGCGACAAGGTCGAGACCGCCTATCTCGAGAACGTCTCGGAAGGCCCGGACGCCGACCGCGCTTTCGAGCGCCTGGCGCGCGAGAACTGCAAGATCATCTTCGGCACCTCCTTCGGCTTCATGGATGCCGAGGTGAAGGTCGCCAAGAAGTTCCCCAAGGTGATGTTCGAGCATGCCACCGGCTTCAAGACCGGCGACAATCTCGGCATCTACAACGCCCGCTTCTATGAAGGCCGCTACGTGCTCGGCCAGATCGCGGCCAAGGAATCGAAGAAGGGCCTCGCCGGCTACATCGTCTCCTTCCCGATCCCGGAAGTGGTGATGGGCATCAACTCCTTCATGCTCGGCGCGCAGTCGGTCAATCCCGACTTCAAGGTCAAGATCGTGTGGGTGAATTCCTGGTTCGACCCGGGCAAGGAGGCCGACGCCGCCAAGGCGCTGTTCGACCAGGGCGCCGACATCATCGTCCAGCACACCGATTCGACCGCCGCGCTGCAGGTCGCCGAGGAGCGCAAGCTGCACGGCTTCGGCCAGTCGTCCGACATGATCAAGTTCGCGCCGAACGCGCAGCTGACCTCGCTGACCGATGAATGGGGCCCGTATTACATCAGCCGCGTTCAGGCGGCGCTCGACGGCACCTGGAAGCCTGACAATGTGTGGCTTGGCATCAAGGACGGCGCGGTCAAGCTCGCTCCCTACACCAACATGCCCGACGACGTGAAGGCGATGGCGGAAGCCACCGAGAAGAAGATCGCCGGCGGCTGGAATCCCTTCACCGGACCGGTGTCCAAGCAGGACGGTTCGCCCTGGCTGAAGGACGGCGAGGTCGCGGACGACGGCACGCTGCTCGGCATGAATTTCTACGTCAAGGGCATCGACGACAAGCTGCCGCAATAAGGCGGGCACGTCGCAAAATCAGAAATGAAAAGGGCGCCGCGCGGCGCCCTTTTCATTTGGTGTCCCTTCGCGGTCGAGGCCGGTCAGACGGCCGATCCATAAAGATCATACGCATCCGCGCGCTCGATCTTGACGGTGACGATCTCGCCGGCGCGCAGCGGCCGCCGCGACTGGATATGCACCGAGCCGTCGATCTCCGGCGCGTCGTATTTGGTGCGGCCCTTGCCGGAGGTGCCATGCGCCTCGTCGATCAGCACGGGCAGGCGCTTGCCGACCTTCTTGGTCAGTTGCGCGGCCGAGATCTTCTGTTGGCGCTGCATGAAACGATGCCAGCGCGCTTCCTTGATCTCCTGCGGCACCTGCTCCAGCCCGAGGTCGTTGGAGCGGGCACCCTTGACCGGCTCGTATTTGAAGCAGCCGGCGCGGTCGATCCTGGCTTCGTCCAGCCAGTCGAGCAGCATCTGGAAATCATCTTCCGTCTCGCCGGGGAAACCGACGATGAAGGTCGAGCGGATGGCGAGGTCCGGGCAGACCTCGCGCCAGCCGCGGATGCGGTCCAGCGTCTTTTCGCCATGCGCGGGGCGCCGCATGTTCTTCAGCACCTGTGGCGAGGCGTGCTGGAAGGGAATGTCGAGATAGGGAAGGATCTTTCCTTCAGCCATCAGCGGAATGACGTCGGCGACATGCGGGTAGGGGTAGACATAATGCATGCGTATCCAGATGCCGAGCTTGCCGAGTTCCTCGGCGAGGTCGAGGAATTTCGCCCGCACCTCGCGGTCGCCGAACATCGATGTCTGGTACTTGATGTCGATGCCGTAGGCGCTGGTGTCTTGCGAGATGACGAGAATTTCCTTGACGCCGGCCTTGGCGAGCTTTTCGGCCTCGCGCAGCACGTCCGCGGCCGGGCGTGAGACGAGATCGCCGCGCAGCGCCGGGATGATGCAGAAGGTGCAGCGGTTGTTGCAGCCCTCGGAAATCTTCAGATAGGCGTAGTGGCGCGGCGTAAGCTTCACGCCCTGCGGCGGCAGCAGATCGACATAGGGATCGTGGCTGGGCGGAGCCGCCTCATGCACCGCCGCCATCACGCTCTCATAAGCCTGCGGACCGGTGATGGCCAGCACATTGGGATGTTTTTCGCGGATGACGTCCGGCTCGGCGCCGAGGCAGCCGGTGACGATGACGCGGCCGTTCTCGGAAAGGGCGGAGCCGATGGCGTTGAGCGACTCATCGCGCGCGGAATCGAGGAAGCCGCAGGTGTTGACGACGACGAGGTCGGCGCCGTCATGCTTGCGCGCGATCTCGTAGCCTTCGGCGCGAAGCCGCGTGATGATGCGCTCGGAATCGACGAGCGCTTTCGGGCATCCGAGACTGACGAAGCTGACGCGTGGGGCGGACATAAACTTGTTTTCCAAGAGGTGAGGGCGAGATCGAGGATCGAGCCTTTGGCTCCGAAGATCAATCTACGGCGGGCTTTGAGCCATTTTCGCGCGGCGCAATAGCACGCTTCGGCCCGGATGCAAACCTGCCAGCCGGCCGGAACAAGAGTGGCTCGGCAACCTATCCTCAATCAGCCTCAGTGGCCGTCCGGCCCGAACCAAGGCGCCAGGAAGGCAAAATGGTCGGGAAACTGCTGCACGGCGCCTCCGAGCAGCATGTTGATCGCCACGTACAAGATGATCAGCAGGCCGAGATAGGCGATCCAGCGATATCTATGGAGCAAGCGCGCAACGAAGGAAGCGGCAAAACCCATCAGGGCGATCGAAAGGGCCAGCCCGATGATCAGCACGGTCGGATGCTTCATGGCCGCACCGGCGACCGCGAGCACGTTGTCGAGCGACATCGAGACGTCGGCGATGACGATCTGCCAGGCGGCCTGAGAGAAGGTCTTGCGCGGCGCTGCACCGGCGATCCTGCCGTCCTTGTTGTAGTCGCCGTTCGACAGCGCTTCGGTCGCGTCGCGCTCATCCTCGTGGCTGACGCGCAGCTCGCGCCACATTTTCCAGCACACCCACAGAAGCAGAAGCCCGCCGGCGATGAGCAGCATGGGCCCGATGCTCAGCAGCCATTGCGTGATCAGTGCAAAGATGATGCGCAGGACGGTGGCTGCCGCGATGCCGACAAGGATGGCGCGCTTGCGCTGGTCCGCGGGAAGGCCGGCCGCCGCGAGGCCGATCACAATCGCGTTGTCGCCGGCAAGGGCCAGATCGATTGCGACGACCTGGAGGAGAGCTGAAAGGCCTGCGGCAGTGAATATTTCCATCGACTAGAAATCCTTGCCTGAAATGAGCATAGCCTTTACCCAGACGGGCCTAAAGGCATGGTCCATCGGCGTCAAGACGCAGGTTCGGGCATCGCCGGAAAACACGCCGCCCGCGCAAGCCCTCAAGGATTTCGGGTGGTTGCCGGCAAGGGCAAGGCCGAAACCAAAGCATGTCTCCCGGAAATGGGGACCGGTTTCGGGATGAAGACATAAGCAAGATCAAAACCTAAAGCGCATGGAGCGAACCTGAAAGATCGCGACGCGCTTTAGTCGTAGAGATTATATTTGGCCCACTCGGATTCTGGGATTTCATCGCCGATCTTGTAGCGGAACTGAAGAACCTGCATGTGGTCCGGCGCAGTCAGGCATTTGAACTTTAGCCGGTACCATTGGCCCTTGCTGCGGAAGGCGGCGCCGGAACTCTTGATGGCATCGGCGCTCATCTGCGGCGTAGCGAAGGCGTAGGCGACGACGCGGTCGGCCTTGTAGTTGCGATCGTCGTGACTGATCCGGTCGAGCACTTCGGCGTCACAGCGCTGCTCGAGGCGAGTCTGCGGGTCGAGTTTCATAAGGCCGGCGCGCAACGCGTTGTCCATCGCCTTGGCCGGCAAGGCCAGCGTCAGCGACGCCAGAACCATCAGGCAGAGCTTTTTCATGGGCGCGACAAGCAGCATATTTTGTCTGAGAAATCAAATAAACGCTGCTTCACCAACCGTTGACCTCATGCCGGAGGGCGGCGAGGAGCTACGGCGGCAAAGTCGCCTTCTCGCGCTAAAGCCTGGGAGGGGATCCCGCTTCACCCGAAGGATCGCGCCGGTCCTGCGAAGCTCGAAGAGCGAAAATGCGATCTGGCGGAGGGAGTGGGATTCGAACCCACGGTGAACTTGCGCCCACGCCGGTTTTCAAGACCGGTGCCTTAAACCGCTCGGCCATCCCTCCATCGTCCTGCCGACCGCAGAGCCGGCACGAACGCAGCGCCCATGCTCTAGTGCGCGGTGCAAAGATCTGTCAATCGCAGGAAAGGCTCAATCAACATTCTCGGGAGCCGGGGCGGTTGCAGGAAGCCGGTCAGATGCAATTGACAATGCCGCCAAGACCCTGCCAATCTCCGTATGCTAATATTCTAACGGGGGAATTTATGAAAAAGATTTATGAGAAGCCGGTTTTGACGAAGCGTCAGAAGCTTTCGAACGTTGTGGCCAACGCGTCGCCGGTACCGCTATAACATACATACTGGCAACTTGATCGGATCGGCGCTGGCGCTTTGACGCCGTGGGGCGTGGTCGTGCTGGGAAACTGGCTTTGGCTGTCACGTCGCCGTCCGATCATTGCCAGCCCTATCTCTCCTTGCCACAATCTCGCCCTGTTGCAGCCACAATCGGTTAACATCGTAATAAGCAATTCCTGTGCAAAAGGGATTGGGGATCAAGGTGTTGGCCTAAGGGGCAACTTCTGGCCTCATTAGGTGCAGCAGGTAGGGGACAATCGAAAACATGCAGGCTTTGGCGCGCCCGCGTCTTCGTCGCGCTTCTGCTTTCGCCCTGTGCGCCCTTTCGGGCTTGCTTTTGGCTGCCTGCGCCTCACAGCCTGAGCCGAAGGGGATGGTCTACAAGAAGGCCCGCTCCAAGGAATATTTCGCCGAATCGGAATATGGCGTGAAGGCGAGCCCGCGCGTCCAGTTCATGCGTCGCGGCGGCGGCCGCGATCAGCTCGGCAAACCCTACCAAGTGCGCGGCAAGTGGTATTATCCCAAGGAAGACAAGAACTACGCCAAGGTCGGCCTGGCCTCCTGGTATGGCGATGCCTTCCACGGTCGTCTGACCGCCAATGGCGAAGTCTATGACATGACGCATCTGACGGCGGCGCATCCGACGATGCCGCTGCCGAGCTATGCCCGCGTCACCAATCTGGAGACCGGCAGCTCGGTGATCGTGCGCGTCAACGATCGCGGCCCCTATCATGAAGGCCGCATCATCGACGTCTCCGAGCGCGCGGCGCAGATGCTCGACTACGACAAGGTCGGCACCGCCAGGGTCAAGGTCGAATATGTCGGCCGCGCGCCGCTCGACGGCGACGACGACCAGTATCTGATGGCTTCCTACCACCCCGGGAAGAACCGGCCGGATCCGTCGGACGGCCTGCCGACCGGCGTGATGGTGGCCATGAACGGCCCGTCGCCGAGCATGCCGGTCGGCGCGCCGCCGGCCGCCGTGCCGTTCCCCGGACAGTTGACCAATTCGGGCCAGGCCTTTGCCGCGCAGCCGAGTCTGTCGGATGAAGCCACCGTTCAGCCGGCGGCCTTCCAGGTGCAGGGCGCCAGCGATGTCGCGCTGCCCGATTTCGGACCGATCGTGCCGGAACGGCCGGATTTCGGTCTTCCCGCGAACTCGCCCTTCGCCATGGCTTCGCTGTCCTACGCGGATGAGCGGGTCAAGCGCGCCGATGTCTTTGCCGCCCTCGACACCGGCGGCATGTCGCCTGCCGACATCCTTCGGTCGTGGAAGAAATCGACCCGCCAGGAGCAGGCACCCGCGTCCGACTATGTCGCCGCCGGCTCCTTCGACGAGGCCGCGGAGGCAAAGCGCGTCGCCGCCGCGCTCGAGCCGTTCGGCCGGACCGAGATCCAGCGTACCGAGCTCGACGGCAATGACTGGTATGCGGTCAACGTCTATCCGGACGGCCATGGCAGCATCGACGACCTGCTTCAGGCAGCCTGGTCTCATGGCGCGCCGGACGCGCTGGTTGTGCGTAACTGAGCAAATTCGCACTGCCCGTTGATCCGGTCGGAAAAACCCTGATAGCTTGGCTGTGGGGTAATATTGCGCAATTCCGGGGTGGGAAGTCGCTTGGCACCACCCGGTGTTGCTCAGATTGGGTCGACATTTCATGCAATTGCGTGTTTTTCCGCCTTTCGCCAGCCTTCTGGGATTGGTGCTGGTGCTGCTTTGCGCCGTTCCGGCGAACGCGCAGCTTTTCGAGACCAAGGCGGCGCAGGCGTTCATGATCGATGCCGATACCGGCACGGTGCTCTTCGCCAAGGACCCGGACAAGCCGATCCCGCCGGCTTCGATGGCCAAATTGATGACGATGGAGGTGGTCTTCAACGCTCTCAAGGCGAAGCGGATCACGCTCGACGACACCTTCGTGGTGAGCGAAAACGCTTGGCGCACCGGCGGCGCCCCGTCCGGCACCTCGACCATGTTCGCCAAGCTCAAATCCGAGGTCCGCGTCGAGGATCTGATCCAGGGTGTCACCGTGCAGGCGGCCAATGACGGCTGCATCGTGCTGGCCGAGGGCATGGCTGGTTCGGAAGCGAATTTCGCCGCGCAGATGACCGATCGAGCCCGTCAGCTCGGTCTCTCGAAATCGACCTTCGTCAATTCAACCGGCCTGCCGGCGGACGGGCAGCAGACGACGGTGCGGGAACTGACGATGCTGGCGCTGCATCTGTGGCGCGACTATCCGGAGTTCTTCCACTATTATAGCCAGCCGGACTTCACCTGGAACAAGATATCGCAGAAGAACCGCAACCCGCTGATCGCCATGGGCATCGAGGCGGACGGCTTCGTGGCGGGCGCCAGCGAGCAGGCGGGATTCGGTCTGGTCGGCACCGTCAGCCACAACGGCATACGCGTGATCGCCGCCCTCAGCGGACTGGCGAACGACCGCGAACGCGCCGAAGAGGCGCGCAAGCTGCTCGACTGGGGTTCACGGTCATTCCAGAAGACGGAGATCTTCGCCAAAGACGAGGTGGTCGGGGAGGCCCAGGTTTTCGGCGGTGCCAAATCCGATCTGGCCTTGAAAGCCAAAGGCCCCGTGGACATCTTTCTGCCGATAGCAAACCGCGACAAGCTGACCGCGAGGATCGTCTACCAGGGTCCGGTGTCGGCGCCGGTCGAGGAAGGGCAACCGGTCGGAGAATTGCGCGTTTGGATAGGCGATACGCTGAGCCAGCAGACGCCGCTCTATGCCGCCGAGTCGGTGAAGGTAGGCACGCTGCCGCAGCGTGCGCTCGACGCGGCCAAGGAACTCGCTGTCGGCTGGCTGCGCCAGAAACATTTGTGATCGGGCAAGTTCGTGGACCTTTTACCGGACGGGAGCTATGACAGCGGCCAGCGCGAGCAAAGGCAGTCTCGATTGGCGAGCGGATTTTTCATCACCTTCGAGGGCGGCGAAGGAGCAGGCAAGTCGACACAGATCGAGCGGCTGGCGCGGCGCATGCGCGCCAAGAAATACGAGGTCGTGGTCAGCCGCGAGCCAGGTGGATCGCCCGGCGCCGAGGCCGTAAGGCACGTGCTTCTGTCGGGGGCGGCCGAGCCGTTCGGCCCGAAGATGGAGGCGATCCTGTTCGCCGCCGCGCGCTCCGACCATGTCGAGCAGGTCATTCGTCCGGCGGTCGAGCGCGGCTCGATCGTTTTGTGCGACCGTTTCATCGATTCCTCGCGCGTCTACCAGGGCGTCACGGGTGGTCTGGATGCCGATTTCATGAAGGCGCTGGAGGCGGTGGCCATCAACGGCATGATGCCGGACATGACATTGATCTTCGACATCGATCCCGCCGAGGGCTTGAAGCGTGCCGCCGCGCGGCGCGGGGCAGGGGACGCCGCCGATCGCTTCGAGAAGGAGACCTTGGCCATCCACCGGCGGCGGCGCGAGGCTTTCCTGGCCATCGCCGCGGCGGAACCGGAGCGCTGCATCGTCATCGACGCCTCCGCCGATCCGGATATGGTGGAGAATGTGGTCACCGCGGCCGTTTTCGCGGCGTTGGAAGAGCGGATGCCGGCGCAAAGGATCGAGACGGCGCCGGCATGATCTTCGAACGCATCGCCCCTGAACAGCACGACACGCTGGACGGCGTGCCCGAGCCCGCCGAAACGCCGAGGCTGATCGGCCACGCGTCCGCGGCAGGAATGCTCGCCAGCGCCTATCGCGCCGGGAAGCTGCCGCATGCGCTGATTTTCGCCGGGCCGCAGGGCATCGGCAAGGCAACGCTCGCGTTCCACATCGCGCACCATCTTCTGAAGAATCCGGATTTCAAGACGGCGCCCGAAACGCTCGCCGTTCCCGACCCGGCTTCCTCTTTGTTTCGCCAGATTGCCACCGGAGCGCATCCGGGAGTGCTGCATCTCACCCGCCCGGCCAACGACAAGACCAAGAGCTTCAAGACGGTGCTGACCGTCGACGAGATCCGCAAGGTCAGCCGCTTCCTTTCGATGACCTCGCATGACGGCAGCTACCGCGTCGTCATCGTCGATCCGGCTGACGACATGAACACCAGCGCAGCCAACGCCTTGCTCAAGAATCTCGAAGAGCCGCCGGCGCGCACTTTGTTCATCCTCATCGTGCATGCGCCAGGCAGCCTGTTGCCGACGATCCGGTCGCGCTGCCAGGTGCTGCGCCTGGCGCCTTTGACCGCCGACGAGCTGATGGCGGTGCTGGAGAATGTCGAACCGCCGCCGCCGGACGATCCGGCCGCGCGCGCGGCACTGGCCGAGCGGGCAGGGGGCAGCGCACGCAACGCGATCCTGCTCACCCAATATGGCGGGCTGGAGATCGCCGGCGCGCTCGACACGCTGGTGGCGGCCAAGAAGCCCGACATCGCCGGCGCGCATCACCTTGCCGAGGCCGTGGCGGGACGCGAGCAGGCGATCCAGTTCGACATCTTCAACCGCCGCGCGCTCGATCTGCTTTCGGGCGCGGCCAGCGAAGCGGCGTTGTCCGGCGACCTCGCTCGGGCCAAAACGCTGTCCGAGGCTTGGCAGGACGCGCTGAACACGATATCTGAGGCTGAGACCTACAATCTCGACAAGAAGCAGCACGCCCTGACCATGATCGACCGCCTGAATTCTGCAATGCGAATGTGACGGCTCGTTCGATGCATGCCGTTGGCCCACTTTCGGGCGGCATGCATTGGCCTCGGGATGGCAATCGACGTTCCGATGCGATATCCACCGCCACAACTCACATTCAGATATTCTTGACGGTTCATTCATGTCACGCGACACATTCTACATCACGACCGCGATCTCCTATCCGAACGGCAAGCCGCATATCGGCCATGCCTATGAGCTGATTGCCACCGACGCGCTTGCCCGCTTCCAGCGGCTCGACGGCAAGGACGTGTTCTTCCTGACCGGCACCGACGAGCACGGCATCAAGATGCTGCAGACCGCGCGCAAGGAGGGCATCACGGCGCGCGAGCTCGCCGACCGCAACTCGGCCGAGTTCCGGCGCATGGCCACCGCGCTCAACGCGTCCAACAACGATTTCATCCGCACTACAGAGGAGCGGCACTACGCCTCCTCTCAGGCGATCTGGAAGGCAATGGCCGCCAATGGCGACATCTACAAGGGTGGCTATGCCGGCTGGTATTCGGTGCGCGACGAGGCCTATTACGGCGAGGAGGAGACCGAGGTCCGCGCCGACAATGTGCGCTACGGACCGCAGGGAACGCCTGTCGAATGGGTCGAGGAAGAAAGCTATTTCTTCCGGCTGTCGGCCTATCAGGACAAGCTCATCGCGCTCTATGAGAGCCAGCCCGATTTCATCGGTCCGGCCGAGCGTCGCAACGAGGTGATGCGCTTCGTCAAATCGGGGCTGAAGGATCTGTCGATCTCGCGCACCACGTTCGACTGGGGCGTGCCGGTGCCGGGCGACGAGAAGCATGTGATGTATGTGTGGATCGACGCCTTGACCAACTACATCACCGGCGTCGGCTATCCCAATGAAAACGATGAGAAATGGCGGTTTTGGCCGGCCGACGCACACATCATCGGCAAGGACATCGTCCGCTTCCATACGGTCTACTGGCCGGCCTTCCTGATGTCGGCGGGAATCCCGCTTCCGAAGCGCGTCTTCGCCCACGGCTTCCTGTTCAACCGCGGCGAGAAGATGTCGAAGTCGGTCGGCAACGTCATCGACCCGTTCACCATGGTCGAGCACTACGGCGTCGACCAAGTGCGCTATTTCTTCCTGCGCGAGGTGCCGTTCGGCCAGGACGGCAACTACAGCCATGAAGCGATCGTCAACCGCACCAACGCCGACCTCGCCAACGGCCTCGGCAATCTGGCGCAGCGGTCGCTGTCGATGATCGCCAAGAATTGCGGCGGCGCGGTGCCGAAGCGCGGCGAACTGGTGGAGGTCGACACGGCGATCCTCGACCAAGCGATCGAAGCGTTGGCCGTTTCGCGGCGGGCGATGGCGGAGCAGGGGATCCATCAGGCGCTGGCGGCGATCTTCGGCGTGGTGGCGGAAGCGGACCGCTATTTCGCGTCCCAGGAGCCGTGGGCGCTGAAGAAGACCGATCCGCAGCGCATGGAAACGGTGCTTTGGACGACGGCCGAGTTGGTCCGCCGGGTGACGGTGCTTTGCCAGCCCTTCATTCCCGGATCGGCCACCAAGCTGCTCGACCTGCTGGCCGTTCCGGCGGACAAGCGCGCTTTCGAGCATGTCCATGCTGATCACGCGCTTGTGCCGGGCACGGCGCTGCCGGCGCCGGAGGGCGTGTTCCCGCGTTATGTCGAGCAGGATGGCAAAGCCTGATGCTGGTCGACAGCCATTGCCATCTCGACTTCCCGGATTTCGCCGAGGAGCGGGCGGCTATCGTCGCCCGCGCCCTCGCCGCCGGGGTAGGCCGCATGGTCACGATCTCGACACGCGTTAAGCGATTTCAGCAGATCCTTGAGATCGCTGAGACTTTCGACGAGGTCTATTGCTCGGTCGGCACCCACCCGCACAATGCGGCGGAAGAACTCGACATCACTGCCGACGAGTTGGTCCGGCTTTCCGGCCATCCAAAGGTGGTGGCGATCGGCGAGGCCGGGCTGGACTACTATTACGACAAGGCGCCGCGCGATGCGCAGGCGCAAGGTTTTCGCACCCATATTGCGGCAGCGCGCCGGACCGGGCTGCCGCTGGTCATCCATGCGCGCAATGCCGATGACGACGTGGCGGCGATCCTCGAGGACGAAACAGGAAAGGGCGCCTTCCCCTTCATTTTGCACTGTTTTTCGTCCGGGCGCAGGCTGGCCGAAACCGGCGTGGCGCTGGGCGGCTATGTCTCCTTCTCCGGCATCCTGACGTTCAAGAATTCCGCCGAGCTGCGCGCCATCGCCGCCGACGTCCCGCGCGACAGGCTGCTGGTCGAGACAGACGCGCCCTACCTGGCGCCGATTCCGCATCGCGGCAAACGCAACGAACCGGCCTATGTGGCGAACACGGCGAAGGTACTTGCCGAGACCATCGGCGTCAGCGAGGCCGAAATCGCCGATATCACCACCGGGAACTTCTTTCGGCTGTTCACCAAGATGCCGCGTCCGGACATGGCGGCAGGCTGAGAGACATGGGCGACCGGCTGCGTTTCACCGTTCTTGGCTGTGGCTCGTCGCCCGGCACGCCGCGCATCACCGGCGACTGGGGCAATTGCGACCCAGCCAATCCGAAGAACCGGCGCATGCGCACGGCAGCCCTGGTCGAGCGGATTGCCGCCAATGGCGCGCGCACCACGGTCGTCATCGATACCGGGCCGGATTTCCGGGAGCAGATGCTGCTCGCCTCCGTCAAGCGCCTCGACGCGGTCGTCTACACGCATCCGCATGCCGACCACATCCATGGCATCGACGATCTGCGCGGCTATGTGCTCGAGCAACGCCGCCGCATCGACATCCATGCCGACGAGCCGACCATGCTGCGGCTGCGCCAGGCGTTCGGCTATTGCTTCGAGACGCCTCCCGGCAGCTCTTATCCGCCGATCGTCGAGGCTCACATCATCGACCACGCGAGGCCCGTTGTGATCGAAGGCGAGGGGGGCGCCCTCACCCTTGAGCCGCTGCCGCAGTTCCACGGCGACATCATATCGCTCGGCTTCCGCGTCGGCGGGCTCGCCTATTGCCCCGATATCAGCGGCTTCCCGGATGCCACCGCCGAGCGATTGCTGGGCCTCGACATGCTGGTGATCGACGCGCTGCAATACAATACCCATCCCAGCCACCTGTCGCTCGGCCAAGCGCTGGAGTGGATCGAAAGGCTGGCGCCCAGAAACGCCGTACTGACGCATATGCATGTGCCGCTGGATTATGCCGCCGTGATGGCCGAGACGCCGGAGCACGTGGCGCCGGCCTATGACGGCATGGTGGTCGAAATTCCTTACGAGTCAGAGCGCTAGCAGGAACTGCTCAGTTGGTGTCACAGCCTGTCGTTGTGCGCTCAGCCGGTAGCTGGGTTAGCACGGGGCAGCCCACACGGCCTGTCGCCAATGGCGAAAGCCTGCCAATTCTTCGTGGCTCGCTTGGCACGATAGTTCCATAATCTATCTTATGCGACTTTCTTGTGTGACCATGGTGATGCCGATGTCACACAGCCCCACTCGCCAGTCGCACGGAGCTATTGCGCATGCGCACGCCGTCACCTCCCATTTCAAACACGCCTTCATCCGCAAGCGCCCGGACCCGCGACCAGAGGACCAGATCTCCGCAATAAGTGCCATCGTCCCAAAGCGCGCCAAGGCAATTGGCGACGACGTAACTGCATTTGCGCCAATCATCTGTCACATGCGTCGCGACGGCTTTGTCGAAAAATGTGATCGGCGCTGACTGAAGACTATGGTCGGAAACAACGCGAAAAGGCGCGTTCTCGGCGCGAAGTCTTTTCCATAGGCCACGGTATGCCTGCAGTTCCTGTTCGGTCAAAATCGCCTGGCGCTCCGTGAGCCGTTCTTTGACGATGTTGTCTGCCGGAACATGCCCGAACGATACGGTCCGCCAGGGGGTCGACTCTGAACGATCGGGCCTGGGAGCGAATTCGACCTCGGTTACGTCGACCGCCCGGAACGGATGATCGCCGATCCGCGAAACGAATTCGAGGAAGCCGGCAAACTCCATGGCGCTTCGACGGCAAACCCAAGCCACAGCCGCGACGTCTCGGTCCGTTGCTCGGCGCCAGAATTGATCGGCCTCTTGTTCGAGGTCCGGACGCCTTTCGAAGCCCAATACGTCTTCCATCCAACGGGCGCGAAGATCGATCGCGGGAGGGTCGATAGGCCCAAAGCTGAGGTCGTCCGGCAGCCCGATGACCGTTTCGTGTCGCCCCATGTGAGCGAGCGCGTGCCGCAAGCTGCCGGCGGCCGACATGTTGAAGACCACATGCACGACGGGTTTTTCAAGCTTCGTCATCCGCAGGCCTCATTGTTCAGGCCCGGATCAGGCCCTTTGCTGCCAAATTTTATCCGTGTTCCGCCGCCGCTACGATCCCCCTAGAAATAGTCGAGAACGCCGCTGAAGGCTGCTGCGACTGCAGCGAGATGGACGAGGACGAGCGCCAGCCATCGGCTGCTGCCGCCTGGAGCAGCGAATGCTCCATAGGCAGGAAACGGTGCCACGGCCAAGCCCACGGACAGGCTGGTGACGGTTTTGTCCGTCAACAGCGTCACCAGCATGGGTATCGGATAGAGCGCCCGTGCCAAGACCCAGTGGCCATGCCCGGCTCCGGCGGAGAAGAGTGCCAGCAGTAGGGCGACAGGCGTCGCGCACAGGCCGAAAATGAGCCCTGCCCGCCATGAGAGCTTTGGCATTATGCCTCCGGGGTTGATATTGCCATCGAGATTTCCCGCTCAGCGTCTCAGTTGAGATCTGACAGCTCATCATCGAGGATCAGCGCCTGCCGGGCTGTTGCGTCGAGCGCGCAGCTCACCATGATGTTGCTCTGGCGATCGGTGTTGACAGTTTCGGCGGACGCTTCCGCCGCGCATCGCGCGTCGCGGTAGGCGATCCAGGCGCGCTGCATCTTGCGGTAGCCTTCCCGCGCCTTGGGCTGGGCCTTGGCCATCAGCGCCGCATAGGTCGTGTTGAGACGATCCTCCCACACGGCAACCTCGCGGTTGGCGCAGTCGATCAATCCAAGCTGCGACCGGCCGTCGTCGCTCTCGAAGGAACACAACTCGGTCACGTAGTTGATGCATGAGGCAGCCTCATGTCCGGCGAGCTTGATGGCGTTGTCGATATGGATAGCCGGCGTCGGCGTATCGTTCACGCCGGGAACGTCACCTTGAAAATCGCCGACATATTTCAGGCACTCGGCAAGCGCCGCCTTGTCTGAGGCACGTGGTTTCTCCTCGGCCATCGCGGGCGAAAAGGTGGTAAGGAACAGAGCCACCGAGATTAGAACACTCTTCATCACCGTAACTCCATTTGTCGCCTGAGATGCGAATTGTCGCAAAACTCCAGGCCGAAGCAACTACCCTGCCCCAAGCCGCCATCGCGCCGCTGCGCAACAATGAAAGCATCCAGAAAATGACGGTCTCGTTTTCCTTTCTCGGCCTTCCCGATCGCCTCGCCGACGGACGCGTGCCGCGAGCGGTGATCTTCGGCGCTGGTCACGGCACGACCTATCCCGGCCAGGACAGCAGCGGCTATGCCTTGGCCGCCGGCGCCGTCCGAGCTGCCAGCCAGGACGACGCGCCATTACTGGGGCACTGGGATTTCGACCTCGGCGGTCCGCTGTTCGATGGCGGGCCGGTCTGCTGCATCGATAGCGGCGACCTCTCGACCACCATGCATGATAACGCGGGCAACCGGACCCGGATCGAGGCGAAGACACGCGAGGTTCTGTCCGTGCCGGCCGTGCCGATCATGCTCGGCGGCGACGATTCCGTCGTCATTCCGTTCCTGGCCGGCTTTGCCGGCTATGGACCGATCTGGATCCTGCAGATCGACGCCCATATCGACTGGCGCGACGAGGTGCATGGCGAACACTACGGCTATTCGAGCCCAATGCGCCGGGCAAGCGAGATGGCGCATGTCGCCGGCATGGTGCAGGTCGGCCTGCGCAGCGTCGGCAGCGCGCGTCCCGCCGAAATAGAAGCGGCGCGGCGCTATGGCAGCCGCTTCGTCACCGCGCGCGAGGTTCATGCCCACGGCGTCGAAGCCGCTCTACAGCATATCCCGGAAGGCGCGCGTGTCGTCGTCACGTTTGACTGCGACAGCCTCGATCCCTCGATCATGCCCGGCGTGGCCGCGCGCACGCCTTGCGGCCTCACCTACGCGCAGGCGATCGACCTTATCGCGGGCCTCGGCCGGCGGGCCAGGATAGCGGGGTTCGACCTCGTCGAGCTTTACCCTCCCGCAGACATTGACAGCCTGTCGGCGCTGACCGCCGCACGGCTTCTCGTCAATGTGATCGGCGCCGTTGTCCGGCAGACCGGCTGAGATCATCCGATCGGTGGTTTAGAAAAACCCGTCGAGAAAGGCCGCCGCCTTGTCCGAGATACCGACGATTTTGTTGGTCGCCTGACGGTAAAATTTGAAGTTGAGCTCGGTCTCGGGCCGCTCGTCTTTCCAGTCCTTGAAGTGCTTGAGCTCATCGCGGCCCAATCGCTTCGCCGCAAGAGCGATGCGACGCACGGCAATGCTGACGCGCGGCGTCTGTCGTTCGAGATCGGGGCGCCTCGGTGTGGCCTCCGCAGAAGTCACGACGCCACGCGCGACAAGCCCCTGCCCGCCTTCGTTCTCGCTGGCGAACAGGAAGACGACGTCGCCATTGACGATATGCTTGCCGCCATACATGGTCTTCTGGGCGGCGAACACGAAGGTTTCCGCCCGTGGGTCCTCTATCTCGGCCTTGATGGCGTATGCCATGCCCTACGGTTCCCGGCTGAGGCCGAACCGGTAGCTCAGCTCGCGGCGGCCGCCGGGCTCGATCAGCATGACACCAGGCTTGTCGGCGAACTCGCCGTCGAAATCGGCGGGACTGGCGATACCGTGCCATGGCTCGATGCACAGGAACGGCGCGCCGCCGGGCTTGGACCAGATGCCCAGCTCGTTGAACCCTTGCCACGACATCTCGATCGCCGGTCCGCGCCCGGCGGCGTAGCGCACGCTATTGCTCACCGGCTTGTCGAGGATGACGGCATCATCGACGAACAGTTTTTCGGACAGCGGCAGCGTCTTTCCCTGGATGGGCGTCGGCTGCGGGTCCGGCAGCAGCAAGCCGTCTTTCAGGCGGCGCACCGGCGCCGGCTCATTGTCGGCGAAGGTCAGCCGGTAGGCTTCCTTTGGCAATTCCGGCAGCAGCGGCCAGTTGAAGGCCGGATGCGCGCCGATCGAGGCCGGCAAATGTTCGTCGCCGATGTTGGTGATCACGAACCTCACGCCAAGCTGCCGGGGCTTCAGCTCGTAGGCAATGGCCAAATGAAAGGCGAAGGGGTAGTGCGTCCGCGTTTCGGCGTCATCCGCCAGGACCAATGAGCAAAAGGTTGGCCCCTGCTCCGCCCAGTCAAAGCGCCGGTCGCGGGCAAAGCCGTGCTGCGTCATCGGATAGATTTGGCCGCGATGCCGCAGCTGATCGCCCTTGAGCCGGCCGACGATCGGGAACAGCACCGGCGAATGGCGGCGCCATTCAGGTCCCGCCTGCCAGAGCAGCTCCGTGCCATCGCCATCGCGCAGCGAGACCAACTCGGCCCCCTGCCCGACGATGGTCGCCGAGATGCCGTCAGCGTGAAGCGTCAACTGGTCCATCGCATCCTCGCGACTGGCTGGTCTGGCCGGCAGGCTAGCAAAAGGCCGCGCGTGAACTCAAGCGCGGCAGCCAGATCGCACCTTGGTCGTGTTCGGTTTGGTGCGCATGCGAGGAAAAAGGCCGGAAGTTTCCCTCCGGCCAGCCGAGGTCAGCAGTGTTGCCTGCTACGGTTCGGCTTATTCGCGCTCGCCGGTGAAATTCAACAGCAGCTGGAAGATGTTGATGAAGTTCAGATAGAGCGAGAAGGCGCCGAACACGGCGAGCTTCTGCTGCGATTCGGCATCGAAATTCTCCGCATACTGCTCCTTGATGGTCTGCGTGTCCCAGGCGGTCAGGCCGACGAAGACGGCAATGCCGATCACCGAGACGGCGAATTGCAGCGCGGTCGAGCCGAGGAACAGGTTGACGAGGCTGGCGATCACCACGCCGATCAGGCCCATGATCAGGAAGGACGAGAACTGCGTCAGGTCGCGCCTGGTCGTGTAGCCGTAAAGGCTGGTGGCGCCGAACATCGTGGCGGCGATGAAGAAGGTGCGCGCGATGCTGGTCGAGGTGAAGACCAGGAACACCGAGGCGAGCGACAGGCCCATCACGGCGCAGAAGGCCCAGAACATCGCCTGCGCGCCCGCAGCCGACATGGTCTGCATCTTGAAGGAGAAGATCATGACGAAGGCGAGCGGCGCCAGCATCACCACCCATTTCAGCGGGCTGGAGAAGATCGGCACATAAAGCGCCGGCGTCGAAGCCACGAAGAAGGCGACGAGGCCGGTGACGACAAGGCCCAGGCCCATATAGTTGTAAACACGCAGCATGTGCTTGCGCAGGCCTTCGTCATAGACGGCTCCGGACTGGACGCCGGTGCCCATTCGGTATCCCAGATTGGGGCTGTTCATTCGGTTTCTCCTTGGTTTCTCGGTAGAGCGTCGGTTTCAGTAGAGCGTTCTGGCGAGTTTCTCGGCGGCGCGGTCAAGGCTGCCGGCGTCGCCGCGTCCGACCACCGCATAGGCGACCTCGCCGATCTGGAAATAGGCCGATGAGATGTCGTCGGTGGGCGCGAGCGTCGGCTTCACGACATCGAACGTGCCCGGCCTGATGGCGAACAGCGAGACAAGGCCGAGGTCCTTGGTCTCGACCGCCACTTCGACGCTCGGCCCGAATTGCGAGGGATAGACCTGGACGTCGCGGATCTTCCAGTCGTCGGGCAGCGACGGCATGACGATCGCCGTGGCGGCGCGGATCTCGTCGGCGTCATAGCCCGGCGCCTCTTTCTGCGACGGCATCGTCTCGCGCACCAGGGTGGTGCGGTGCGCGCGGACCGCATCCTCGACATAGGCCGGCGGCTGCGTCGAGGCGACCACCTTGGTGACCGCGATCGGCCCGAAAATGCCATTGGCCAGCCAGCCCGCCGCGACCAGCACGGCCGCGGCCGCCGCGCGCTGCAGCACGGCAAGGATACGCCCCCTGGCAAGCGCCCTCTCCAGCCGCCGCGCCGCTTCGGTCGTGGCCGGCCGCGCCATGCCGACGGGTCCGGCAAGCGCGACACGCAGTTCGTCGCGCGTCCTCAAATCGGACATCACGCGCGCCGCCGCTTCCGGGCGCGCGGCAAGGTGCGCTTCGACCTCAATGCGGCGGGCGACATCCAGTTGGTCGTCGACATAGGCGTCGAGATCGGCATCGGTTACGGGGTCGACAATGGCGGTCATTGATCGTCTCCCACGATCCTGAGGTGAGTCCGGGTTTTCGGCGCTGCGCCCTCCTCCATTTCGCGCAGCGCAGCACGCGCGCGGCCGATGCGCGACATCAGCGTTCCGAGCGGCACGCCGATGACCTCGGCCGCCTGCTGATAGGAGAGCCCTTCGATCGCAACGAGATGGAGCGCGGAGCGCTGTTCCTCCGGCAGCGAAAGAAAGGCCTCCCGGACCTGCGACAGGCGCACCGAATGGTCCTGCGAGGCCGGCACGCTTTGGTCGGCGACAAGGCCGGCCTGTTCGATGCGCGCCGCTTCGGAGCGGCGCGAGCGCACGCGGTCGATGAAGATGTTGTGCACGATCGCCAGCAGCCAGGCGCGCAGATTGCCGCTTGACCGAAAGGTCGCGCGCCGCTCATAGGCGCGCACCAGCGCGTCATGGACGAGATCCTCCGCATCGGCGCTGTCGCGCGTCAGCGAGCGCGCGTAACGCCGCAGCGACCCCAATTGCCCGACAATATCGAAGCGTACCATCGACCCTTTCATGCCCTGTTTACGGAGCATGTGGGGATTTTAATCCGCTGCCCGGCGATTTCTTTTGCCTATTGCTGGCACCGAGGAAACCGCTGGCGCGGCGCGATCGATTTCAGTATCACTCCGCCGCCATTGGAGCCCTATCGATGTTCGAAACCCTGCAGCCAGCGCCCGCCGACAAGATCCTTGCCCTGATCGGCCTCTATCGCAACGACCCGCGGCCCGGCAAAGTCGACCTCGGCGTCGGCGTCTACAAAGATGTCGACGGCAGGACGCCGGTGATGCGCGCCGTGCGCGAGGCAGAGAAGCGGCTGCTGGCGAGCCAGGATACCAAGACCTATCTCGGCCTTGCCGGCGACACCGGATTCAACGCCGCCATGATCAATCTCACCTTTGGCGAGAAGGCCGACCATTCGCGCATTCGCGCGGCCCAGGCGCCGGGCGGATCGGGCGCACTCCGGCTGGTGGCCGAGCTTCTGCAGCGCACGCGCCCCGGCGCCACCGTCTGGCTGTCCGATCCGACTTGGCCGAACCATCCGCCGGTGATGCGCGCCGCAGGCCTCGAGGTTCGCAACTATCCCTATTTCGATGCCGCTTCCGGCGCCGTCCGCTTTGACGAGATGCTGGCGGCGCTCAGCACGGCCGACAGCGGCGATGTCGTGCTGCTGCATGGCTGCTGCCACAATCCAACCGGCGCCAATCTCGATGTCGCGCAATGGGCCAAGGTTGCCGACGTCCTCCTGGAGCGCGGGCTGCTGCCCTTCGTCGACATCGCCTATCAGGGGTTTGGCGAGGGTCTCGACGCCGACGCTGCCGGTCTGCGGCTGTTGGCCGGCAAGGTGCCGGAAATGGTCGTCGCCTCGAGTTGCTCGAAGAATTTCGCCGTCTATCGCGACCGCGTGGGCGCGGCGATGATCATGGCCAAGGACGGCGCCCAGGCCGACGTGGCGATGAGCCAGATGCTGGCGGCGGCACGCGCGCTTTATTCGATGCCGCCGGATCACGGCGCGGCAGCGGTGCGCATGGTGCTCGAAGACGCTGCCCTGAGAAAGGACTGGGAGACGGAACTCGAGGAGATGCGGCTGCGGATGTTCAGGCTTCGCGTCGCCTTTGCGGAGGCGCTGCGCCGGCAGTCCAACTCCGATCGCTTCGATTTCGTTGCCGACCATCGCGGCATGTTTTCGCGGCTCGGACTGACCGAGGCGCAAGTCGAACGCCTGCGCACCGAGCATGCCGTCTACATGGTTGGCGACAGCCGCATCAACGTCGCCGGCCTGCCGGAGGACGGCATAGATGATCTCGCCAAGGCGATCGTCTCGGTGCTCGACTAGAGAGTCCGCGCAACTGTGGACAATAGGCTTTTGCCAGCCGGCGGGATTGGTGGCCCGCCGCGCTGCGCGCTAGGGTTTGCAGGATGAAACCCTCAAAAGACATTTCCCGGCTGATCGAGATCATGGCGGCGCTCAGGGCGCCGAAGACCGGCTGCCCCTGGGATATCGAGCAGAATTTCTCGACAATCGCGCCCTACACGGTCGAGGAGGCCTATGAAGTGGCCGACGCGATCGCGCGCGGCGATTTCGACGACCTGCGCGAGGAACTGGGCGATCTGCTGCTGCAAGTCGTCTACCACGCGCAGATGGCCGAGGAGATCGGCGAGTTCGCTTTCGGTGATGTCGTCGAGGCTATCACCACCAAGATGATCCGCCGCCATCCACATGTCTTCGGCGACGAGAAGGCGCGTAGCGCCGGCATGGCCAAGGGCATGTGGGAGAAGATCAAAGCTGAGGAGAAGGCCGAGAAGCGCAGCGCCCGCATCGCACGCGGGCTCGATCCGGAGGATCACGGCAAAGGTTATCTCGACAGCGTGCCGGTGGCGCTCCCTGCCCTGACGCGCGCGCTGAAGCTGCAGGAGAAAGCAGCGCGTGTCGGCTTCGACTGGAGCGAGGCGGCACCGATCCTCGACAAGATCGAGGAAGAGATCGGTGAATTGCGCGAAGCGCTCGCCACGGGCGACGCCGCGCCCATCAAGGACGAGTTCGGGGACATGCTGTTTGCCGTCGTCAATCTCGGCCGCCACCTCAAGCTCGATTCGGAAGCGGCGCTCAGCGGCACGAACGAAAAATTCCGCTCGCGATTCCACTATGTCGAGCAGGCCCTGGCAGCTTCCGGCGGTTCGCTGGAGAAGGCGACGCTCGACGAGATGGAAGCGCTCTGGCAGCAGGCCAAAAGCGCCAAGTAAACAGCCGGTTAGCTGCCGTTCTTGCGATGCAGGCGGTTCTCGATTTCCTGCCGGGCGCTGTGCGTCGCCGTCAACGAGAGGGTGACGCTGCCGTCCTCATTGTCTGTGCGCGACACGACATCGCCGTTGCGGTAGAGCCAGTCGACCTGGCCGAGCTGGGCGGGGCTCAATGTCACGGTCATCGTTTCCAGCTCGCCCGACACGCGGGCCTCGATCAGCGCTTTCAGCGTGTCTATTCCCTCGCCGGTCACCGCAGATATGGCGATCGGCGGCGACTTGCCGCTTGCCCCTTCGGCAAGCAACCGCTCGCGATTGCCTTCGTCGAGCAGGTCGATCTTGTTCCAGACCTCGATCACGCGGTTCGTGTCGGCGGCGTCGACGCCGAGATCGCCAAGGATGCGTTCGACATCTTCTGCCTGGGCCGCCGTGTCGGGATCGGAGATGTCGCGCAGATGCAGCACCAGATCGGCCTCGACGACCTCCTCCAGCGTCGCTCGGAAGGCGGCAACCAGATGCGTCGGCAGGTCGGAGATAAAGCCCACCGTGTCCGACAGGATGATCGGCGTGCCGTGAGGCAGCCGCACGCGCCGCAAGGTGGGGTCGAGCGTCGCGAACAGCATGTCCTCGGCCAGTACCCCTGCCCCGGTCAGCCGGTTGAACAGCGTCGACTTGCCGGCATTGGTATAGCCGACGATCGCCACCACCGGAAACGGAACCTTCTTGCGCTTGGCGCGGTGCAGGTCGCGCGTGCGGCGCACCGTTTCCAGCTCGTGCTTCAGCTTGGTGATCTTGTCCTGCAGGATGCGGCGGTCGGATTCGATTTGGGTTTCGCCGGGGCCGCCGAGGAAGCCGGCGCCGCCGCGCTGCCGTTCGAGGTGGGTCCAGCTGCGCACCAGCCGGCCCTTCTGGTAGTTGAGATGCGCAAGCTCGACCTGAAGCGTGCCTTCCTTGGTGCGCGCCCGCTCGCCGAAGATCTCGAGGATCAGTCCGGTGCGGTCGAGCACCTTGGCGTTCAGTTCCTTTTCGAGATTGCGCTGCTGCACCGGCGTCAGCGGATGGTCGACGATGACCAACTCCGCCTTGCGCTCCTTCACGATGTCGGCGAATTCGGCCACCTTGCCGCTGCCGAGCAGCGTCGCCGGCCGCGGATCGGCGACCGTCACCACGGCCGTGTGAACCGGATTGAGATCGATGGCGCTGGCAAGTCCGACCGCCTCGTCGTGGCGGGCATCGGCCGAGCGTGTCAGACGCGGACGGTTGGTTTCCTCGTCGCCGCGCGGCTGGCGGGTAAGAACGGGCACAATGACAACGGCCCGGGTCGGATCCTTGGCTTCCGGCCCGAGTTGATGTCCTTGTTTTCCGCGAACGCTGCGGTCCGCGTCCTTCTCACGTGCCAATCAGGCGCCCTGGCTTTCCTCGCCATCGAACATCTGAACCGGCTGGCTCGGCATGATCGTGGAAATAGCGTGCTTGTAGACGAGCTGGGAGTGCCCGTCACGCCGCAACAACACACAAAAATTGTCGAACGAAGTGACGACGCCGGTCAGCTTCACGCCGTTGATGAGGAAGATGGTAAGTGGATTTTTGCTCTTGCGAACTGAATTCAGGAACAGGTCCTGAAGGTTTTGCGATCGTTCCGCCATTTTTCTTGTCTTTCGCCGATCCCCTTCGGTTTGCGGCCAATGCGCCAAATTACGCGGCACCTGTCAAGCGCGCAAACCCCCTCTTGCCGATACAAAGGCAAGCAGAACGAGATAGTTGAGGTTCATTCCAGTTGTGCGGTTATCAGGCTGGACTTTTTTCCGCAACGTCAAAAAAGGCCTGCCGCAACGAAAGTGTCATGGAACCGGGATGGCCATTTGCGATCGGCGCCCCGTCGATTTCGACCACCGGCATGGCGATTGTGGTCGCCGAGCTGATGAACGCCTCGCGCGCCGCCTTGGCTTCGGCGACCGAAAAACCGCGTTCCTCGATCTTGAGGCCGAGCTTGGCGGCGACATCGAAAAGCGTCGTGCGGGTGATGCCGCGCAGGATGCCGTGCTCGGCCGGCCGGGTCACCAGGACGCCGTCGCGGGTGACGATCCAGGCGTTTGACGAGCCGCCTTCCTTGACGTTGCCGTCGGTGTCGACGAACCAGGCTTCCTGAGCGCCTGCTTCCTTGGCCTTCTGTTTGGCAAGTACATTGGGCAAAAGGCCCGTGCTCTTGATGTCGACGCGGTCCCAGCGATTCTCCGGAACCGTGATGACCTTGATGCCGCTCTCCACTCGCTTGGCGTTCGCGGCCGGATCGGCCTTTCTGGCGGTTATGACCAGGGACGGTTTCGTGCCCGCCGGCGGGAAGACGAATTCGCGGCTGGCGACGCCGCGAGTGACCTGTACATAGACGAGGCCGTTGACCACGCCGTTGCGATTGACCACCTCGCGCAGCAGCAGCGGCAGCACGCCTTCCGAGACGGGCCAGGCGATCGAGAGTTCCTTCAGCGAGCGCTTGAGCCGGGCAAGATGGCGCGGCATGTCGACGATATGGCCGCGCGCCACTTCGCAGACCTCATAGACACCGTCGGCGAACTGGTAGCCACGGTCCTCGATATGGACGCTGGCTTGGGCATGGGCGACATAGCGCCCGTTGACATAGGCAATGCGCGGCATGGGCATCCCTCAGGAAAAACGTCCGGCTTTCTTAGGCGATTCCGCCGCAGTCGTAACAGACAATCGGCTGAGCCAGGCTGGTCCTACACTCCCAGCGACTTCAGCTTGCGGTGGAGCGCCGAGCGCTCCATGCCGATGAATTCGGCCGTCTTCGAGATGTTGCCGCCGAAGCGGTTGATCTGGGCGATCAGGTAATCCTTCTCGAACTGCTCGCGGGCCTCGCGCAGCGGCAGCGCCATGATGTGCTGGTCCGACTGGTTGGGCGTGCGTGGCATGACGTCGCCGATCTCGGAGGGCAGAAGGTCGGCGGTGATCGGGGCATCGGGATTTTCCCCTCGCGCCAGGATCATCAGCCGTTCGACATTGTTGCGCAGCTGGCGAACATTGCCCGGCCAGTTATGCGCCTGCAGCACGGCCAGCGCATCGTCGCCGATGCGGCGCGGCTTGATGCCGGCTTGGCGCGCGATCTGCTTCATGAAATTGTCGACGAGGTAGGGGATGTCCTCGCGACGTTCGGCGAGCCCCGGCACCATGACTGGAACCACCGCCAGGCGATGGTAAAGGTCCTCGCGGAAGCGTCCGTCGGCGATCATCGCCTCGAGGTTCTGCGAGGTGGAGGAGATGATGCGGACATCGACCTTGACGCGCTTGGTGCCGCCTACCCGCTCGAACTGCTGCTCGACCAGCACGCGCAGGATCTTGTTCTGCGTCTCGCGCGGCATGTCGGCCACTTCATCGATGTAGAGAATGCCGCGATGCGCCTCTTCCAGCGCGCCGACCTTGCGCTCGGTGCCGTTCGATTCGGTGCCGAACAGCTCGATCTCCATGCGCTCGGGCGTGATGGTGGCCGCGCTCAGCGTGACGAAGGGGCCGGCCTTGCGCGACGACAGCGCGTGGATGGCGCGCGCCGTCAGTTCCTTGCCGGAACCGGACGGGCCGACGATCATGACGCGGCTGTTGGTGGGGGCGACGCGCTCGATGGTCTGCCGCAGCTGGCTCATGGCCGACGACATCCCGATCAGGTCGAAGGTCTCGCCGCTGCGCTGCTTGAGGTCCGAGACCTCGCGCCGAAGCTTGGAGGTCTCCAGGGCGCGCTCGGCGATCAGGATCAGCCGGTCGGCCTTGAACGGCTTCTCGATGAAGTCGTAGGCGCCGCGCCGGATGGCCGACACCGCCGTTTCGATGTTGCCGTGGCCAGAGATCATCACCACCGGCATGTTCGGATGCATGGTCTTGATCTCGTCGAGCAGCGCCAGGCCATCAAGGCGCGAGCCCTGCAGCCAGATGTCGAGGAAAATCAGCCGCGGCGCGCGATCGGCGATCGCCGCAAGCGCGCTGTCGGCGTCATGCGCCGTACGGGTTTCATGACCCTCGTCGCTCAGGATACCGGCGACAAGTTCGCGGATGTCTTCCTCGTCATCGACGATGAGAATGTCAGACGCCATTATCGACCTTTTCAGTTTCTCGTTCGTGTTCGTTTCGGCCTTCACCGCGTGGCGGCGCGGCTACGACCGTCGCCGGCGGCAGGATGATCGAGATCATCGCGCCCCGGCCGCCATGGAAATCCTCTGGCGCGTCGTGCAATTCGAGACGGCCGCCATGGTCCTCCACGATCTTCTTGACGATAGCGAGGCCGAGACCGGTCCCCTTCTCGCGCGTCGTCATATAGGGCTCGAGAAGCCGTTGGCGATTCTCCCGCGGCAGCCCCTTGCCGTTGTCGATAACGTCGATTCGTATGGCGCCATCTTGGCGTCCGGCCTGAATCCGGATTGTGCCGTCCGAACGGTCGTCGGCATCAAGTCCGTCGATCGCCTCGGCCGCGTTCTTGATGACGTTGCCGAAGGCCTGCGCCATCAGGCGGCTGTCGAAAGTGCCTTTCAACGGTTCGCTGCCGAAGTCGCGTTCGAAGGCGATGTCGGAGCGGCTGACCTCGACCAGGAAGGACGCCTCGCGCAACGACTCACGCAGGTCTATCGCCTTCATCTCCGGCTTCGGCATGCGGGCAAAGGCCGAGAACTCGTCGACCATGCGGCCGATGTCCTCGACCTGGCGGATGATGGTATCGGTGCACTGGTCGAAGACCTCGCGGTCCTCGGTGATGACCTTGCCGTAGCGGCGCCTGATGCGCTCGGCCGAGAGCTGGATCGGCGTCAGCGGATTCTTGATCTCATGCGCGATGCGCCGCGCCACGTCCGCCCAGGCCGACGAACGCTGCGCCTGGACTAGATCGGTGATGTCGTCGACGGTGACCACATAGGATTTCTCCTCCTCGCCGTCGTCGCCGGCCTCGACCGTGACCTGGACATTGAAGGTGCGCTCCAGGCCGGCACGGAAGAAGGTCACCTGCTCGCGATAGACCGGCTTCCCGGACTGCCGCCCGATCTCGAAGACGCGGCCGACAAGTGGCAGGACCGTCGAAAGGTTCTGGCCGAGCGTCGCATTTGCTGAAATTGCCAGCATGGTCTCGGCCGAGCGATTGACGATGGTGATGATGCCGTAAGGGTCGACGCCGATGACACCGGCGGTGACGCCGGCGAGCACTGCCTCGGAGAAACGCCGGCGCTCGTCGATCAGATCCTTGGCCGACAGCAGCTCGTTGCGTTGCGATTTGAGCTCTAGGATCATGTTGTTGAACGTCTCGCCGAGCGAGGCGACGTCGCCATCCGACTGGCGCACGGGAACGGCAACGTCGAGATTGCCGGTCGCCACCTCGTCGGCGGCGCCGATCAGCTGGCGGATCGGCCGCACAAGCCGGTCGGCGACCGCAATGCCGGTCCAGATCGCCGAGAGCGTGATGATCAGCGTGAGCGACAGATAAGGCAGCGCGAAGGCGACCTGCGAGGTCCGGCGATTGTCTTCCAGATTGCGGTATTCGTCGGTGTTGGACCTGACGATCTGGCGCGCCTTGATCACGTCGGGATCGACCAGACGGATCGTATAGAGGTACAGCCCTTCAAGCTCGCGCAGCTTGATGATGGCGCCCATGATGTTGCGGGTGCGCGGCTCGATCAGCACCGGCTTGCCGTCGGACGCGGTGTCGACAGCGCCCGCGGGCGGCTCCGGCATCGGAAAATCGGCATCGGTCTTGGCGTTCATGACGAACGAACCGTCCGGCTTGATCAGGGCCGCATGCGCCAGTCCGCGCCCGACTGCCTCCTTGTTCAACAGGTCGAGGAAACCGCCCTTGTCGAGGCCGTAGAGCGTGCGCGAGGCGTCGAGATCATATGCCATCGACAATGTCGTGCCCTGCAGGTTGCGCGCGTTTTCCTGCACATAGGCGTCGGCAATCGACAGCGACGAGTTGACGATCGTCTTGGTGCGGATTTCGAACCAGCGGTCGAGGCCGATGTCGAGCGTGATCGATGCGATGATCGCCACCATGATGGCCGGAATGGCGGCGACCAGCGCGAACATGGCGACGATGCGCACATGCAGCCGGGAGGCTGCCCTGCCGTGGCGCCGCGCCAGGACGATGCGGCGCACCTCGCGGGCGATCAGGGCAATGAGGAACAGGACGAAGACGGCATTGGCCGCGACCAGGGCCCAGGTCGCGTCGGCAGTCGGCGCGATCGGGGTTGCGCCGACCAGGATCGCAAAGGAGATGGCCGCCGTGATCATCGCGCCAGCAATCGCGACCACGCCGGGCAGAGCCAGCAACCGTCGCCCGTCACGCGTGCCGGTCTGGTTGAAAAGCGGTTGGTTCAGGGTCGGAGCCTCAGCGGCCATGTCGCGGTACAGAGTCGGTCATCGCGTTGGATGTATGCAACGCATTGTGGCGATTATGCAACAAGTGTGGCCGGGAAGATAATCTTTCCCGGCAAAATCCACCGAAAGGACGAAGTGACGCTACGGCTGCCTGGACGACTTGTAGACGTTGACGCCAAGCTCGCGGATCTTCTTGCGCAGGGTGTTGCGGTTGAGCCCCAGAAGCTCCGCGGCCTTGATCTGGTTGCCGCGCGTCGCCGTCATCGAAGCCAGCACCAGCGGATATTCGACCTCGGCGAGAATGCGCTGGTAGAGCCCGGCCGGCGGCAATTCGCCGGCGAAGGAGGCGAAATAACGCTGCAGGAAATGCTCGACCGCCTGGCCGATCGACAGATCGTCGGGGATAAGCGCGCCGCCGTCCGGCACGACCGGCCGTTCGCCGGTCTTGAGCTCGGACTCGATGATCTCCGACGAAATCTCGTCCTGCGAGTAGAGCGCGGCCAGCCGGCGCACCAGGTTTTCCAGTTCGCGCACATTGCCCGGCCACGGGTACCGCTTCATGAGCTCGATGCCGCCGGACGATATGCGCTTGGTCTGCAGGCCCTCGCTGGCGCCTTGCTTGAAGAAATGCCGGACCAGGTCGGGAATGTCCTCGGAACGCTCGCGCAGCGCCGGCAGCCTGAGCGGCACGACGTTGAGACGGTAGAACAAATCCTCGCGGAACAAGCCCTGGTTGATCAGCGTGCGCAGGTCCTTGTTGGTGGCCGCGACGATGCGCACGTCGGTCTTGATCGGCGTGCGGCCGCCGACGGTGGTGTATTCGCCCTGCTGCAGCACACGCAGCAGCCGGGTCTGCGCCTCCATCGGCATGTCGCCGATCTCGTCGAGGAACAGCGTGCCGCCCTCGGCCTGCTCGAAGCGGCCGCTGGAGCGGTTCTGCGCGCCGGTGAAGGCGCCCTTCTCGTGGCCGAACAGTTCCGATTCGATGAGGTCGCGCGGAATCGCCGCCATGTTGATGGCCACGAACGGGCCGCCGCGACGGCGGCCATATTCATGCAGCGCGCGCGCCACGAGTTCCTTGCCGGTGCCGGACTCGCCGCTGATCATCACCGTGAGGTCGGTCTGCATCATGCGCGCCAGCATGCGGTAGATGTCCTGCATGGCGGCGGAGCGGCCGACCAGCGGCATCGTCTCGGGCTGGTCCTCCGGGCGGGCGTCGAGCTTCGGCCGCTTCGGCTCGGCCAGCGCCCGGTTGACGATGTTGAGCAGCTCGGTGAGGTCGAAAGGCTTCGGCAGATATTCGTAGGCGCCGGTCTCGGAGGCGCGGATGGCGGTCATGAACGTGTTCTGGGCGCTCATGACGATGACCGGCAGCTCCGGCCGGGCCTTCTTGATGCGCGGCAGCATGTCGAAGGCGTTCTCGTCCGGCATCACCACGTCGGTGATGACCAGATCGCCCTCGCCCGCCGCCACCCAGCGCCACAGCGTCGAGGCATTAGAGGTCACGCGCACCTCGTGGCCGACACGTGACAGCGCCTGGTTGAGCACGGTGCGGATCGCCGCGTCGTCGTCAGCGACCAGGATATTGCCGCGAGCGCTCATTTGCGGTCTCCTTCAGCTTCGTCGCCCGAGCCTTGCGACGTCTCTTTCCAGGCCGGCATCAGGACGCGGAAAGTGGTGCCGCGAGGAGTCGAATCGCATTCGATGATGCCGCCATGCTCGCCGACGATCTTGGCGACCAGCGCCAGCCCGAGGCCGGAGCCGTTCGGCTTGGTGGTGATGAACGGATCGAACAGGATTGGCAGGATGTCCTCGGAAACGCCGGGACCGTTGTCGTGGACGCAGAATTCCAGCGGCAGCGAGACTCGGTCCTGCGTGCCGGGCACGGAAACGCGGATGCCTGGACGGAAGGCCGTCGACAGCACGATCTCGCCCTGCGGGTCGGCGCCGATCGCCTCGGCGGCGTTCTTCACCAGGTTGAGAAAGACCTGGATCAACTGGTCGCGGTTGGCGAAGACCGGAGGCAACGATGGATCATATTCCTCCAAGATCTTGATCCGCCTTGCAAAACCATTCTTGGCAATCGCCTTCACATGATCCAGCACAACGTGGATGTTGACCGGATAACGCTCGATCGGCCGCTCGTCGGAAAACACCTCCATGCGGTCGACCAGCGAGACGATGCGGTCGGTCTCGTCGGTGATCAGGCGGGTGAGCGCGCGGTCCTCGTCGGATGCGGAAAGCTCGAGCAGCTGGGCGGCGCCGCGGATGCCGGAGAGCGGGTTCTTGATCTCATGCGCGAGCATGGCGGCAAGGCCGGTGACGGAGCGCGCAGCGCCCCGATGCGTCATCTGGCGGTCGATCTTGTCGGCCATCGACCGTTCCTGGAACATCACGACGACCGAGCCCGGAAACTCCGGCACCGGCGCGACATAGAGATCGACCATCTTCTCGATGCCGAGCCGGGGCGACGACACGTCGACGCGGTATTCATTGACCGGCGCGCGGCGCTCGCGCACCTGGTCGACCAGCGTCAGCAACGGGCTGCCGAAGGGCACCAGCTTGGAGAGCGTATTGCGGGCAAGCATATTCGCGCTGGAGCGGAAGAAGTCCTCGGCATCCGCATTGGCAAAAGTGATGAAGCCGTCGGGGTCGACCATGATGACCGGGCGGCGGATGGTGTTGAGCACGATGTTGGCGGCATCCGCCATGTCGGCTGGCTGTGGAACATCGGCCTTCATGCCGCGCTCCGCAGGCTAACCGAGGGCGTGTGGTCCGCGAACGCGCGGCGCAGCTCGGCGACGACGTCGCGTGGCTCGAAGGATGTCAGAATGCGTTTGCGCTGCTCGGCGCAAACATCGGGCGCATGGCGATCGAGGTACCAGCCGAGATGCTTGCGCGCCTGGCGCAGCCCGCTTTCAATACCGTAGAGCGAGAGCATGTCCTCGTAATGCGAGACGACGTAATCGGTTAACTCTTGCGGCGTCAGCGGGATGCCTTGTCTGCCTGCACCGGCCGCTGCCGTTGCAATGCCGCCCGCGACCCAGGGCGCGCCATAATGCGCGCGGCCGATCATCACCGCGTCGGCGCCTGACTGTTCGAGGATTGCCGCCGCCTCTTCCGGTGAGCCGACATCGCCATTGGCCACCACGGGAATCGAGACCGCTTGCTTGACGCGCGCGATGGCGCGCCAGTCGGCCTTGCCCTGATAGAACTGGCAGCGCGTGCGGCCGTGCACGGTCACCATGCTGACGCCGGTCTGCTCGGCCCGGCGCGCGAGCATCGGCGCGTTGAGCGCGCTTTCGTCCCAGCCGAGCCGCATCTTGACCGTCACCGGCACCGACACGGCGCCGACCACCGCCTCGATCAGCGACAGCGCGTGGTCGAGATCGCGCATCAGCGCTGAGCCGGCATAGCCGCCGGTCACCTTCTTCGCCGGGCAGCCCATGTTGATGTCGATGATGTCGGCGCCCTCGCCCGCCGCTATACGCGCGCCCTCGCCCATGTGGGCGGCCTCGCGACCGGCCAACTGCACCATATGCACCGGCAGGCCGGAATGGCGGATGCGCAGGTCGCAGCCGGCCCTGCCTTTGGCCAGCTCGCCGCTCGCCACCATTTCCGACACGACAAGGCCGGCGCCATGCGCATGAGCACGCTGGCGGAAAGGCTCGTCGGTGATGCCAGACATCGGCGCGAGGAAAACCCGATTGCGGATTCTCACGCCGCCGACATCGAGTGGCGATGCCAATGTGGTCAGTTCAGCCATGCACAAAAACCAAGCATGTTCGATCGTTGCACATTCTCTAGCCAGAACTATTGCATTGTGCAACGCGCAATGACGTCACATTAAGGCGCATTTTGGAAAATGCTGGCCTTCGGCCGAGAGCGCGACTAGGACCGATCCGAATGAGCGAGGCAAGCGAAAAGCAAGCGGCGTCCCCAGGCGGCGGGATCGGGGTGGTGATCGTCGCCGCCGGCCGTGGCGCGCGCGCCGGACAGGCCGACGGTCCGAAGCAGTATCAGCGCATCGGCGGCCGCGCCGTCATCGCGCACACGCTGGATATCTTCCTCTCCCATCCGATGATCGGCCCGGTGGTCGTGGCCATCCATGCCGACGACGCCGAGCTCTTCCAACGCGCGGCCGAGGCGCATGGCGACCGCCTTGTCGCGGTGATCGGCGGCCCTTCGCGTCAGGCATCCGTCCGGCTCGGCCTCCTGGCGCTGAGGGAGCAGGCACCGGCAAAGGTGCTGGTGCATGATGCCGTGCGTCCGTTCGTCGACGCCGGGCTGATCGACCGCACGATCGAAGCCATCGGCGAGCGCCAGGGCGCGCTGCCGGCGCTGCCCGTCGCCGATACGCTGAAGCGGGAATCGGCCACCGGCATGATCGACGAGACGGTGTCGAGGGCCGGCCTGCATGCCGCGCAGACACCGCAGGGTTTTCCGTTCTGGCCGTTGCTCGCCGCGCATGAGAAGGCGCATCGTCTGGGCAAGACGGAGTTCACCGACGATGCGGCGATCGCCGAATGGGCGCAGATACCGGTCAGGATCGTTCCCGGATCGCCGGACAACGTCAAACTCACCTGGGCAAGGGACATCGCATTGGCCGACCAGCGGCTCTCCAGCGCGCAGCAGCGCTTCCCGGATATTCGCACCGGCAATGGCTACGACGTGCATGCGTTCGAGCCCGGCGACCATGTGACGCTCTGCGGCGTCGCCATTCCCCATGAACGAAAGCTCTCCGGCCATTCGGACGCCGATGTCGGGCTTCACGCGCTGACCGACGCGCTGCTTGCCACCTGCGGCGCCGGCGACATCGGCACGCATTTCCCGCCATCCGACCCGCAATGGAAGGGGGCGGCCTCGAAGATATTCGTCGAGCATGCGGCCAAGCTGGTGCGCGAGCGCGGTGGCCGCATCGCCAATGCCGACATCACGCTGATCTGTGAGGCGCCGCGCGTGGGGCCGCATCGCGCGGCGATGACGGCGGCGCTTTCGGCCATGCTCGGCATTGCGCCTGAGCGCATTTCGATCAAGGCCACGACCAATGAGAAGCTCGGCTTTGTCGGGCGCGGCGAAGGCATCGCCGCGATCGCCACGGCGAGCGTCGTCTATCCGGGTGAGGTGCCGGCATGAGCAACGCTGAACTTGCAAACGCCCTGCTCCAGGCCTGCCAGCAACGCGGCATTATGCTGGCGACGGCCGAGAGCTGCACCGGCGGCTTGATCATTGCCGCGCTGACCGACATCGCCGGCTCCTCCGCCGTGGTCGATCGCGGCTTCATCACCTATTCCAACGAGGCGAAGATGGAGATGCTCGGCGTTTCCGCCGCCACGCTCGAGGCGCATGGCGCGGTCTCGCGCGAGACGGTGCTGGAGATGGCGGCAGGCGCGCTGGCGCATTCGCAAGCCAGCCTTTCGCTCGCCGTCACCGGCATTGCCGGCCCCAGCGGCGGCTCGGCGGACAAGCCGGTCGGTCTCGTCTGGTTCGGAATTGCTTTGAGCGGGCAGCCTGTCGTCGCCGAACAGCAATTGTTCGGCCAAAAGGGCCGCGAATTCATCCGGCACGAGACGGTGCGGCACGCGCTGCAGCTCGGGTTGCGGGCGCTTGGCGAAAGTTAGGCCGGCTTCGCGCCGTAGATGACGTCGGCGCGTTTTTCGAAAGCTTCCGAGAACATGCGGAAGGCGCGGTCGAACATCGTGCCCATCAGAGCGCCGAGAATGCGGCTCTTGAATTCGTAGTCGATGAAGAAATGCACTTCGCAGCCGCCGTCGGCGGGATCGAAACGCCAGATGTTGCTGAGATATTTGAACGGGCCGTCGATATATTTGACATCGATGGCGCTCTCGTCGGGCTTGAGCAGCACCTGTGTCGTGAAGGTCTCGCGGATCGCCTTGTAGCCGATGCTCATGTCGGCAACCAGGATGGTGCGGCCATCGCGCTCCTTGCGCGAGCGCACGGTGAGCGATTCACAGAGCGGCAGGAATTGCGGGTAGGCCTCGATGTCCGCAACCAGCGCGAACATCTCCTGCGGTGTATGCGCGACGCGGCGTGTCGCCTCGAATTTCGGCATTGAAGGTCAGCTGGCCTTCGCGAGCTGCGCCTCGCGCGCCGCGCGCAGCCTGGCGAAATCCTCGCCGGCATGGTGCGAGGAGCGTGTCAGCGGGCTCGACGCCACCAGGAGGAAACCCTTGGTCTTGCCGATGGTCTCGTAGGACTTGAATTCGTCCGGCGGGATGAAACGGATCACCGGATGGTGCTTCTTCGAAGGCTGCAGATACTGGCCGATGGTCATGAAGTCGACATTGGCCGAGCGCAGATCGTCCATCAATTGCAGCACTTCGTTCCGCTCCTCGCCGAGGCCGACCATGATGCCGGATTTGGTAAAGATCGACGGATCGAGTTCTTTCACGCGCTGCAGCAGGCGAATCGAGTGGAAGTAACGCGCGCCGGGACGAACCGTCAGGTAGTTCGACGGCACGGTTTCGAGATTGTGGTTGAAGACGTCGGGCTTGGCCGCAACGACGATTTCCAGCGCGCCGTCCTTGCGCAGGAAGTCGGGCGTCAGGATCTCGATCGTCGTCGAAGGGGCTTCCGCGCGGATGGCGTGGATGACGTCGGCGAAATGCTGCGCGCCGCCGTCGGCCAGATCGTCGCGGTCGACAGAGGTGATGACGACGTGGCTGAGGCCCATTTGTTTCACGGCGTGCGCCACCCTGGCGGGCTCATCCGGATCGAGCGCGGTCGGGATACCGGTCGCGACATTGCAGAAGGCGCAGGCGCGCGTGCAGATCTCGCCCATGATCATGAAGGTGGCGTGCTTCTTGTCCCAGCATTCGCCGATATTCGGGCAACCGGCCTCCTCGCACACCGTCACCAGCTTGTGCGACTTCACGATCTCGCGCGTTTCGGCATAGCCCTTGGAAACCGGCGCCTTGACGCGGATCCAGTCGGGCTTGCGCAGCACTTCCTGATCGGGCCGGTGCGCCTTCTCGGGATGCCGCGGGCGCGGCCGGTTGGCGATCGTGTCTACGACTGTGACCATCTCAAATCCTTCGCAGCCACGATTTCGGCGGCCGCCTGTCCTTCGTCATCTAGGACTTTTCGAGGCAAAGAAAAAGGCCGCGGCGGCGCATGCCGCCACGGCCTTTTTCGCATAGCGGCATTGGTTCAGCGACGCATTCGCGCGCCTTACCGACGAACAAGCCGCCCCACGAAGATCAGCAGGCAGGCGCCGATGAAGCCGGTGATCAGATAGGCGACCCAGCCGACGCCGAAAGACTGGATGTTGAGGGCCTGCAGGATCGCATTCAGCACCACCGCGCCGACGATGCCCATGATAATGTTCATGAAGATGCCGGTATTGCTCTTCATGACCATTTCGGCGAACCAGCCCGCCAGACCGCCGACGATGATGGCCGTGATCCAGCCGACGCCATTCATATGCATGTGCCAATTCCTCCTCGATCAGGTGAAAATGCATCCGGATAGGAACTGCCTTGCCGTCAGCTTTCTCCGGCTGCCGCGTGTGAGTCTCGCCCGACCAACTTAGCACGGATTGGCCAACTGTCGCCGACCGGCGATTTATCACCGATTGATGATCCATCACCGACTGGTGGCTTGTCATGCGTTCAAAGCGCGGCCATAGGCGTCGAGCACGCTCTCCTTCATCATCTCCGACAGCGTCGGATGCGGGAAGATGGTGTGCATCAGTTCTTCCTCGGTGGTCTCCAGGTTCATTGCAACGACAAAACCCTGAATGAGCTCGGTCACCTCGGCGCCGACCATATGCGCGCCGAGAAGCTGACCGGTCTTCTTGTCGAAGATGGTCTTGACGAAGCCCTGGTCCTCGCCGAGCGCGATCGCCTTGCCGTTGGCGCTGAAGGGGAAGCGGCCGACGCGGATGTCCTTGCCCTCGGCCTTGGCCTTTGCTTCCGTCAGGCCGACGGACGCGACCTGCGGGCTGCAATAAGTGCAGCCGGGGATCTTCAGCTTGTCGATGGCGTGCACGCCCGGGAAATTGGCTATCTTTTCGATGCAGACCACGCCCTCATGCTCGGCCTTGTGGGCGAGCATCGGTGGGCCGGCGACATCGCCGATGGCATAGATGCCGGGCACATTGGTCTTGCCGTAGCCGTCGACGACGACACAGCCGCGGTCCGTCTTCACGCCGAGCGCTTCCAGGCCAAGATTTTCAATGTTGCCCTGCACCCCGACCGCCGAAATCATGCGATCGGCGCTGATCTTCTCGACCTTGCCGTCCTTCATCTCGACATGCGCGGTAACCGAATTGGCTGATTTCTCGACCTTGGTCACCTTGGCTTCGAGGATGATCTTCATCCCCTGTTTCTCGAACTGCTTCTGCGCGAATTTAGAGACCTCGGCATCCTCGACCGGCATGACCTGCGGCAGCAGCTCGACCACGGTCACGTCGGCGCCCATGGTGCGGTAGAAGGAGGCGAATTCGATGCCGATGGCGCCGGAACCCATGACCAGCAGCGATTTCGGCATTTCCTTCGGCACCATGGCCTCGAAATAGGTCCAGATCAGCTTGCCGTCCGGCTCGATGCCGGGCAACGCGCGCGGCCTGGCGCCGGTCGCCAGGATGACGTGCTTGGCGGTGTAGGTGCCCTCGCCCTTGACGCCTTTCGGAACCGGTGGCTGCGGCTCCGTCGCCTTCTTGGCCGTCTTCGAAACGACAACTTCACCGGGCTTGGAAAGCTTCGCCTCGCCCCAGATGACGTCGACCTTGTTCTTCTTCATCAGGAAGCCGACGCCGTTGTTCAGCCTGAGCGACACTTTTCGCGAGCGGTCGACGACGGCGGCGGTATCGGGACTGACCTTGCCGCCTTCGAGCTTCAGGCCATAGTCCTTGAGGTGATCCGAATAATGCATGATCTCGGCCGAGCGCAGCAGCGCCTTGGTTGGGATGCAGCCCCAGTTGAGGCAGATGCCGCCCAGATGCTCGCGCTCGACGATCGCCGTCTTGAAGCCAAGCTGGGCTGAGCGCACCGCCGTGACATAGCCACCGGGGCCTGAGCCGATGATGATGACGTCGTAATTTTGATCAGACATTTTTCAAACCTTCAAGAAACGCAACGAGATATGACCCATCCATGCACCCCACAAGGCAGACGGCCACGAGATGCCCGGCAGCAACGCTCCTCCAAACACCATCAGTAGAGGTCTCTTTTCTTCACCTAGCATTGCCGAAATCCCATAAGCGACCGCGATCGCCATCGCGAGCAGGGTCCAAATGCCCGTCGACAAGAATCCCAAAGCGGCGCCTGACATACGTAGGCGTCCGCCGCGCCTTCTGTTCGAAAAGACATAGAGAAGGAAAGCCACGGGCGCGGGGATTAGCGGCCACAACCCCAAAGACAACCCTGCTCCCAGCCCCCGCCAAACAACATGAGCGCCACGGCAAAGCCCGCCGTTAGCAAAGCGAACATCCCACAAGCTTTCAACCAGCCATCAACTGCTCGCCTGGTGTGGATGGGTTCGCTCGTCATCCCTAGAGTTCCAGCATGACGCGCACGAGCGGCGCCAGCGCCTGGCCGATCCGCCGCGTGTTCTCGGCATCGAGATGGACGCCGTCGAGCGGCGTGGTGACGGCGACCGTGCCGGCATCGAAGAAGCCGCAGCCGGCCTCGTCGGCGAGCGCCGAATATTGCGGCGCCAGACGCTTCGAGGCGTCGTCGCCGCCGGCGAACATTTCCTTGAACTCGGCATTGTCGGTGCGCGTCACCGCCGGCGGCGCGACGATGAGGATTTGCGGCGCAGGCCAGTCGAACGGATAGTCATGGCCGCGCACGATGTCGATCAGCCGCTGGATGCCCTGCTTGGCGGCGACCGGGTTGCCGTGGATCCAGGGCTTCATGTCGTTGGCGCCGAGCATGAAGATGACGAGATCGATCGGCGCATGGCTGGTCAGGACGGTCGGCAGGATGCGGGCGCCGTTGCGGTCGGCGCCGGCCAGATGGTCGTCAAAGGCCGTGGTGCGGCCGTTCAGTCCTTCGGCGATAACCTCGACACCCTCGCCCAGTGCAGCTCCGAGCACGCTCGGCCAGCGATCTTCGAGCGCATGGCGGCCGAGGCTGGCGGCGTCATAGCCCCAGGTCAGCGAGTCGCCGTAGCAGAGAATTGTCTTCATGCGGTTGCCCCACCCTTGCCGAAACCCGGCTGCGAGCGCCTGGCGCTCCGACATGCGAAGAACTCGTCTTCAGGGTCGAAAGTGATCAAGGTAAAAAGGCCGGTGAAGAATTTCCGCACCGCCTTTTCCTTCCTAGACCAGCATGCCCATCGGGTTTTCGATCATGCGCTTGAAGGCGCCGAGCAGTTCCGCGCCGAGCGCGCCGTCGACGGCACGATGGTCGGTCGACAGCGTCACCGACATCATGGTCGCTATCTTGATCTCGCCCTTCTTCACCACAGCCCGCTCCTCGCCCGCGCCGACCGCAAGGATCGTCGCATGCGGCGGGTTGATGACGGCGGCAAAGTCCTTGATGCCGAACATGCCGAGATTCGACACCGCCGTCGTGCCGCCCTGATATTCTTCCGGCTTCAGCTTGCGGCTCCTGGCGCGGCTGGCAAGGTCCTTCATCTCGTTGGAGATCACCGACAGCGTCTTTTCATCCGCATGCCGGATGATGGGCGTGATCAGGCCGCCGGGGATCGACACGGCAACGCCGACATCGGCATGCTTGTGCTTGACCATGGCGTTCTCGGTCCAGGACGCATTGGCATCCGGCACCGCCATCAGCGCCATGGCCATCGCCTTGATGACCATGTCGTTGACAGAGAGCTTGTAGGCCGGAACCTCGCCCTTGTCGGTCTTGCGCATCGGGGCCGCGGCATTGAGCTGCGTGCGCAGCGCAAGCAGCGCATCGAGCTCGCAGTCCAGCGTCAGATAGAAATGCGGGATCGTGCTCTTCGCCTCGACCAGCCGGCGCGCGATGGTCTTGCGCATGTTGTCGTGCGGCACAAGCTCGTAGGAGCCTTCGGTAAACAGCTTCAGCACCTGATCGTCCGACATCGGCTTCGGCGCGGGCGCCGGAGCGGATGGGGCGCCGGCGGGCGCCTTCGCAGCCGGCGCGGCCTTGGCGCCGCCGGAGGCGATCGCCGCCTCGACGTCGACCTTCACCACGCGGCCATGCGGGCCGGAGCCGGTCAGCGCCGTCACGTCGACGCCGGCATCCTTGGCGATGCGGCGGGCCAGCGGCGATGCAAAGACCCGATCACCGGCGGCGTGTCCGTTGGCGGCGGGAGCGGGCTCGGCCTTGGCCGGTGCGGGCGCCGGGGCCGCCGCTTTCGGAGCCTCCTTGGTCGCTTCGGCCTTCGGAGCGTCCGCTTTTGGCGCTTCGGCCTTGGGCGCGGTGCTGCCACCGCTCTTGGCCGCAGCGGCAGCGTCCTCACCCTCGCCGGCCAGGATTGCGATCAGCGCGTTGACCTTGACACCTTCGGTGCCGGCCGGAACCACCAGCTTGGCGACCGTACCTTCATCGACGGCTTCGACTTCCATCGTCGCCTTGTCGGTCTCGATCTCGGCGATCACATCGCCCGGCGAAACCTTGTCGCCTTCCTTGACCAGCCACTTGGCAAGATTGCCCTCTTCCATGGTTGGAGAGAGCGCCGGCATGGTGATGTTGATTGGCATGATGTCCTCCCGACCGGCTCAGCGATAGGTGACGGCTTTGACCGCCTCGACGACCTCGCCGACATTGGGTAAAGCCAGCTTTTCCAGATTCGCCGCGTAAGGCATCGGCACGTCCTTGCCGGCGATGGTGATCACCGGGGCGTCGAGGAAGTCGAAGGCGCGCTGCGAAACCTGGTTGGCGATGTGATCGCCGACCGAGTTTTGCGGGAAGCCCTCTTCCACCACCACGAGACGGTTGGTCTTCTTCACCGAGGCGATGATCGTGTCGAAGTCGAGCGGCCGGATCGTTCTCAAATCGATGATTTCGGCATCGATGCCCATGCCGCGCAATTCGGCCTCCGCCTTGACCGCATAGGTCATGCCGATGCCGAAGGAGACGAGCGTGACGTCCTTGCCCTGCTTGTGGATGCGTGCCTTGCCGATCGGCAACACGAAATCGTCGAGCTTCGGCACCTCGAAGGAATGGCCGTAGAGGATCTCGTTCTCGAGGAAGATGACCGGGTTCGGGTCCCGGATCGCCGCCTTGAGCAGGCCCTTGGCGTCGGCGGCCGTGTAGGGCATCACCACCTTCAGGCCGGGGATGTGGCTGTACCAGGCGGCATAGCACTGCGAGTGCTGGGCGGCGACGCGGGCGGCGGCGCCGTTCGGGCCACGGAAGACGATCGGCGCTCCCATCTGGCCGCCGGACATATAGAGCGTCTTGGCGGCGGAGTTGATGATCTGGTCGATCGCCTGCATGGCGAAGTTGAAGGTCATGAACTCGACGATCGGCTTTAGGCCCGCCATCGCGGCACCCACGCCGACGCCGGCAAAGCCGTGCTCGGTGATGGGCGTGTCGACGACGCGGCGCGGCCCGAATTCCTGCAGCAGGCCCTGCGTGATCTTGTAGGCGCCCTGGTACTCAGCGACCTCCTCGCCCATGACGAAGACATCGCCGTCGCGGCGCATTTCCTCGGCCATGGCGTCGCGGAGCGCCTCGCGTACCGTGGTGGAGACCATCTCGGTGCCGGCGGGAATATCCGGGTCGGCGGCAATCTCAGCCTTGGGCGCGGCGGCGAGAGGAGCGGAAGCCTCGCTCTTGGCGGCAGCAGGCGCCGGCGCAGGCGCGGCTTCAGCCCTGGCAGGTTCTTCTTCACCGATGCCTTCGCCGGCCTTGTCGACATCCTCACCGTCGACCGCCAGCACGGCGATGACGGCGTTGACCTTGACGCCTTCGGTGCCGGCGGGAACCACGATCTTGGCGAGCGTGCCTTCGTCGACCGCCTCGACCTCCATCGTCGCCTTGTCGGTCTCTATCTCGGCGATCACGTCACCGGCGACGACCTTGTCGCCTTCGTTCTTCAACCATTTGGAAAGATTGCCCTCTTCCATCGTCGGCGAGAGCGCGGGCATGAGAATTTCGATCGGCATGTCCTTGCCCTCCCGTTAGAGTACGATATCGGTCCAGAGCTCGGACGGATCCGGCTCGGCGTCGTTCTGGGCGAATTCGGCGGCGTCGGCGACGATGTCGCGGACCTCCTTGTCGACGGCCTTGAGCTCGTCCTCGCTTGCCCACTTCTTGTCGAGCAATCGCGCCCTGACCTGCTCGATCGGGTCGTGCTCGGAGCGCATCTTCTGCACTTCCTCCTTGGAGCGGTATTTCGCCGGGTCGGACATCGAGTGGCCGCGATAGCGGTAGGTCTGCATCTCTAGGATCAGCGGGCCGTTGCCGGCGCGGCACCATTCGGTGGCGAGATCGGCCGCCGACTTCACGGCGCGGACATCCATGCCATCAACCTGGATGCCGGGGATCTTGAAGGAGGCGCCGCGATGCGAGAAGTCGGTCTCGGCCGACGAGCGCGACACGGACGTGCCCATGGCGTAGCGGTTGTTCTCGATGATGTAGATCACCGGCAGCTTCCACAGCGAGGCCATGTTGAAGCTTTCATAGACCTGGCCCTGGTTGGCCGCGCCGTCGCCAAAATAGGTCAGCGAGACGTTCTTGTTGTCGCGGTAGCGGTTGGCGAAGGCGAGACCGGTGCCGAGCGACACCTGGGCGCCGACGATGCCATGGCCGCCATAGAAATGCTTCTCCTTGGAGAACATGTGCATGGAGCCGCCCTTGCCCTTCGACAGGCCGCCGCGGCGCCCTGTGAGCTCGGCCATGACGCCGCGCGGCGACAGGTCCATCGCCAGCATGTGGCCGTGGTCGCGATAGGCGGTGATCATCTGGTCGCCTTCGACCAGCGCCATCTTCATGCCGGTGACGACGGCCTCCTGGCCGATATAGAGGTGGCAGAAGCCGCCGATGAAGCCCATGCCATAGAGCTGGCCGGCTTTCTCCTCGAAGCGGCGGATCAGGAGCATGTGCCGGTAGGCGGAAAGCTCTTCTTCCTTGGTGAAATCAGCGGGCTTGGGCGCTGACAGGTTGTGCTGTTTGTCGGATCTGGATTTGGCTGGCGCTTTTTTGGCGGCGGTGGCCATGCGTCACTCCCTGTTGGCGTCTCTTTGCGGACATTCAGGGAGATCGATCGCCTCCCCACCGATTTGTGGAAGGCTAACACGCAAGGATGCATTGCGCCATGCTGAAAAATGCATGGCTGGCATGCATCTAAGCGATTAGAATCATTGCAAATAAAGACGATTAACCGAATTTCGGTTATTTCGCCGGTGAGGGCAACATGATGGTGATTTCGTCGGGCTGCGATAGATTGAGCGCCTTTCGGGCCTGCTCGTCAAGCATATCCTTCTCCAGCGTGCCTTCATGCATCAGCTGGACACGGCGCTCGAAGTCGATCCGGCGCGCCTTCACGGCATCGAGCTCGGCCTGCAGTTCGACCGCCCGGGCCTCGAGCCGGTATTTGGAATAGATGCCGAATTCGCCGTGATAGGCATGGAAGCCGAAATAGGCCAGGAAGAGCACGCAGAGCGAGGGAATGATCAGCCTGCCGGTGTTTCTCTGCTTGTGCTGACGTGTCCACATAACCCGAACCCTCGCGGCCGCGAACGCAAGCGGCCATGAGTCGTATTTCGCCTGATTGTGCTTAATGGACGGTTACGGGCGACGTGTGGCGGGGTTGCCGGAAACGAAAAAGGGCGGGAACGGCCCGCCCTTTGAGAATCGTCAGAATAGGCTGGATCAGCCCTTGATCACCAACTTGCCGGCGTAACGCGCCTGCTTGCCGAGCTCTTCCTCGATGCGGATAAGCTGGTTGTACTTGGCCATGCGGTCGGAGCGCGACAAGGAACCGGTCTTGATCTGTCCGCAATTGGTGGCGACGGCGAGGTCGGCGATGGTCGAATCCTCGGTCTCGCCCGAGCGGTGCGACATGACGGCGGTGTAGCCGGCCTTGTGCGCGGTCTCGACCGCGTCGAGCGTCTCGGTCAGCGAGCCGATCTGGTTGACCTTGACCAGGATCGAATTGGCGACGCCCATGCGGATGCCGTCGCGCAGCCGAGCCGTGTTGGTGACGAAGAGGTCGTCGCCGACGAGCTGGATCTTCTTGCCGATCAGGTCGGTCAGGATCTTCCAGCCCTCCCAATCGTCCTCGGCAAGGCCGTCCTCGATGGTGACGATCGGATAGTCGGCAGCCAGCTTGGCGAGGTATTTGGCCTGCGCCTTGGGGTCACGGGTCTTCTTCTCGCCCTCATAGACATAGTTGCCGTCCTTGAAGAACTCGGTCGCCGCGCAGTCGAGGCCGAGCGCGACATCCTCGCCCGGCTTGAAGCCGGCCTTCTCGATCGATTCCATGATGAAATCGAGCGCCGCCGGCGCGCTCTTCAGGTTGGGAGCAAAACCGCCCTCGTCGCCGACATTGGTGTTGTGGCCGGCGTCCTTGAGTTTCTTGCGAAGCGTGTGGAATATCTCCGAACCCCAGCGCACGCCATCGCGCAGCGTCGGCGCACCGACGGGCAGGATCATGAATTCCTGGAAATCGATCGGATTGTCGGCATGGGCACCGCCATTGATGATGTTCATCATCGGCACCGGCAGGATGTGCGCCTTGGTGCCGCCGACATAGCGGTAGAGCGGCAGGCCGGCGGCTTCGGCCGCGGCCTTGGCGACCGCCAGCGATACGCCGAGGATCGCGTTGGCGCCGAGGCGGCTCTTGTTGGGCGTGCCGTCGAGCTCGATCATCGTCTGGTCGATATGGATCTGGTTCTCGGCCTCCATGCCGCCGATCGCCTCGAACAGCTCGCCGTTCACGGCCTCGACCGCGCGCTGGACGCCCTTGCCGAGATACCGCGGCCCGCCGTCGCGCAATTCGACCGCCTCATGCGCGCCGGTCGATGCGCCGGACGGCACGGCGGCGCGGCCCATCGAGCCGTCCTCCAGCACCACGTCGACCTCGACGGTCGGATTGCCACGGCTGTCCAGGATTTCACGCCCGACAATGTCGATGATGGCGGTCATTTGCGATGTCCCCGATTGATCGATTGAAGCGTCGCGCCCCTCTTAGCCAAAGCGGCGCAAAAGGCAATCAGCGGCGCCGCAATTATTGCCGCGGGCCGGATTCACGAAGCGCAAATTTCCGTCATCATAAGTCATGCGCGCCACGTGGCCTTCTCGTCTATGGTCGCGTTCGCGCGGGGCGAAACAGGAGGAGTTTCGCCATGTCCCAGTTGAGCGGTATCGTGAGTTTGTTCTTGATCGCGGCGGCGTTCCTGACGTCATGCGACGATCAGAAGCCCCAGCAGAGTTCGATAGAGCTATCGACTCTCGACGCGGCGGAATAGTTTGGACGTCAAAGGCCCCCGGCTTTATGGTCGGGGGCCTGTCGCTTCCAGCACGCCGATCGAGCGATCAATGCCAATAGGGCTTCACATGATAGTACTCGAATGAGGCATCGCGCGCGGCTTCGCCGTCGGCGCCGGTCAGCTCCTTGATCGAATATGCCGGCGCGGCTTGGAGCTGCTCCTTGGTGAATGGCACGACATAGCCGCCTTTGTCCTCGTCATAGTCGAGTGTCGCCCAGGGAACGGCGTGATACTTCTCGCCCATGCCAAGGAAGCCGCCGAAACCGATCACGGCGAACATGATGCCGTTCGACATCTTGTCGAGCATCACGTCTTCAATGGTGCCGATGCTTTCGCCCGCGGTGTTGTAGACAGACGTGCCGATAACGCGTGATGCCGCTATGGCTTCGGTATGCCCGGAAGGGGTGGTCATGGTGGTGCTCCTCTCGATGAATGTCTGCACTGACAATGAGAGGGGCGCGCTAAGGTTCCCGACGACTTTGGCTCAGCTGTCGGTAAGGATGAAGGTGACTTTCATGTTGACCCGGTAGGCAGCGATCTTGCCGTCCTCGACGACGATCTTCTGGTCCTGGATCCAAGCGCCCTCGACGTTCTTCAGGGTCTTCGCGGCGCGCGCGATGCCCTTCTCGATGGCATCCTGAAAGCTCTTCTTGGACGACGACGTGATTTCGGTAACACGGGCAACGGACATGGCTTCCTCCTGCCAAGACGCTCAGTTACGAAAACGAGCGTAGCGCCGGCTCAATGCAACCACAAGCAGCCGCAGGATTGGCACGGATCAGTGTCCCTTGGCGATGCGGTCGAAGGCCATGAGCTTTTCCAGCAGCGCCGGCATGTCCTTCAACGGGACCATGTTGGGGCCATCCGACGACGTCGAGTTGTCGGGGTCCTGATGGGTTTCGATGAAGACACCGGCGACGCCGACGGCAACGGCCGCGCGCGCGAGCGTTGCGACGAAGCGCCGTTCGCCGCCGGAGGAACCGCCCTGCCCGCCCGGCTGCTGGACGGAATGGGTCGCGTCGAAAATCACCGGGGCGCCGATCTCGGCCATGATCGGCAGCGCGCGCATGTCCGAGACCAGCGTGTTATAGCCGAACGAGACGCCGCGCTCGGTGGCAAGCACGTTCGGATTGCCGGAGCCGGTGATCTTGGCGACGACGTTCTTCATGTCCCAGGGCGCGAGGAACTGGCCCTTCTTCACATTGATGACCTTGCCGGTCCTTGCCGCGGCGACCAGCATGTCGGTCTGGCGCGACAGGAAAGCCGGGATCTGCAAGACATCGACATGCGGCGCTACGATCGCGCATTGTTCCTCGGTGTGGACGTCGGTCAGCACCGGAATTCCAAATTCCTTGCGCAGATCGTCGAAGATCGGCATCGCCGCATCGAGCCCGGCGCCGCGCGTCGCCGACAGCGAGGTGCGGTTGGCCTTGTCGTAGCTGGTCTTGTAGACGAGCCCGATGCCGAGCCGCGCGGTCAGTTCCTTCAGCGCGCCGGCCATGTCGAAAGCGTGCTGACGCGATTCAAGCTGGCACGGACCGGCTATCAGCGACAGCGGCGCATCGTTGGCAAAGACCACCTTGCCGACGGTTACCGACGAATTGGGCGCCAAGGGCTTGCTCATGGGATCTCCCGGAAGATGAAGGCGGCGCCCTGACCGGGCGCCGGCGGCACGACGATATCGTTGCCGCTCATGTTGTGTCGGACTGCGTTGTCCGCAAGCAAGCGCCTGACGGCGGCCTTGTCGCGGATCGCGAAGGCGATGGCGGTGAAGCGCAGATCCGGTGACGGCGCGACCGTCAGACCGAAGCGCGAGGCATAGTCTTCCGACGACAGAATGCTGAGGACTGCATTCGGCAGCCGCACCGCGTCGCCGGCGCTCGCATCGGCTTCGGCAGCGGTCGCGATCAATCCGATCTGGGCGGCAGGCCTGTCGCTGACGGCGATGATTTCGAGAATGCCCGTCACGCCATTGGCGTGCGCCTGCAGGGCAGTGCGATCAATTTTCGGCGCGCTGACGCGCTGGCAGGCAAAAAGGAACGCCCCGTCGGCCTCCTTGTCGGAAATGAATGCCAGCTTGAAGGAAGCGGTATCGCTTTTGCCGTTTGCGTCGGTAAAGGCGCGGGAGAAGCCCAGCATCTCGCCGGCGGAAAGGCCGGCTTCGACATAGCGCGCATGATCGGCATCGGCATTGGCGGTTGCGAACACGACAGCGGAAAAGCCTTCATCGCCGAGGGTCTGACGGTAAAGGCGGTCGCGCGCAACGAAGACATTGCCCTCGCCTATGGCGCGGTCCGCCATCTGTTCGTTACCGACGGCAAGCGGCTCCAGATAAGTGCCGTCGGCGAAAAAGACGCAGGCATTCTCCGTGCCGAAAGGGTGGATGCCCGTGGGCGCGACGATAAAGCCGAGCGAGGCCAGACGCGACCGGACGGCATCAAGGCTCCCTGTCGGCAGCACGAGATGGTCGAGCGGATGGGCGGAGCTTTCGATCATGTTGGCGCGGTGTGCCCCATTCCTGCCCGCGGTTCAAGAGCCGCGGGCAGACGAAGCGCGCTGCCGGTTCAGGCCGCGGCCACGACATCGGCCGAATAGCGCAACTCGCGCAGCGGCTTCACCTTGCTGGTCGTGTCGGCATAAATCGGGTGCGCCTTGTAGGCGGCAAGAGCGGCCTCGTCCTCGAACTCGGCATAAACGACCACGTCGATCGCGTTGGAGAACAGATCGACCTTGGTGTTGAGCGTCACCTCGAAATGCCTGGAATGCGGAATCTTGCCGAGCGCCAGCAGCCCAGAGCGCACAGCCTCGACATCTTCCTTGCGCCGCACGCTGAAGAAAACGATGTGCCGGATCAAGCCAGCCTCCCTGGTCTTCGATTCAGCGGTGTTTCTGTGGGAGCAACGCCTGGGCGTCAACCGGAAACGATGTCGCGCCCGCGATGCGAAGCCGGCGAGACCTTAACCCGTGACGTAGCGCACGATGCGCGACATCTCCCGCACGGTCACATCGAGATAGTGGCCGTGATTGTACAGGCCATCCCAGAACAGGAAGAAGGTGATGGCGGCGATGACGATCACATAACGCATGGCTGAAACTATCGCATGTGAATGGCCGGAACCAGAGCGGCCGCGGCCGCGATTTGGTCAGTTCACTGCTTTTTGCCGGGCCGCTTCGCCTTTGTAATCAGCTCTTGTCGTCGTCGCCCTGCGTGATCAGGCGGGCGCTGCGCTGACCTGTGAGATATATCCATAGCCAGCTAAGCGAGACCGCAAGGCGGTTGCGGAAATCGATCAAGAAATAGATGTGCGCTATGCCCCAGAGCCACCAGGCGATCCAGCCGGTGAGCTTGATCCAGCCGAAATCGATTGCCGCAGCGCGCCTGCCGATCGTCGCCAAGTCGCCGGCATGCCGGTACTGGAAGGGACGCGCCGCGGTGTCGCCGGCAAGTCGCGCCTTGATCGTCGCGGCGACATGCTTGCCCTCCTGCTTGGCCGAGGGCGCCACGCCCGGCACCGGCTTTCCATCCTGCCGCAGCACATGCGCGGTGTCGCCGATAACGAAAATGTCTGGACTGCCGGGCACGGTCAGATCGGGTTCGACGATTACCCTGCCTGCCCGGTCGGCCGCCGTCCCAAGCCATTCGGCCGCCGGCGAAGCGGCAACGCCGGCCGCCCAGATGATCGTCCTTGCCTGCAGGCGCTTGTCGCCGAAGACGACGCATTCGGCATCGAGTTGCGTCACCGGGCGGCCAAGCTCGACGGTGACGCCCAGCCGTTCCAGCGCCTTGCGGGCATAGTCGGAAAGCTGCGGCGCGAAATTGGCCAGGATGCGGTCGCCGGCCTCAATCAGCACGACACGCGCCTGTCGTGTGTCGATGTTGCGGAATTCGCCGCGCAACGTGTCATGCGCGAGCTCGACAATGGTGCCGGCGAGCTCGACACCGGTCGGCCCGCCGCCCACGATGACCAGCGTCAGCAGCGCTTGGCGCTTCGTCGGATCGGTCTCGCGTTCCGCCTGCTCGAAGGCGAGCAGGATGCGGCGCCGGATCGCTGTGGCGTCCTCGAGCGTCTTCAGCCCCGGCGCGAACGGTTCCCATTCGTCATGGCCGAAATAGGCGTGGCGCGCGCCGGTGGCGAGCACGAGCGTGTCGTAGGAGATCGAACCGCCGTCATCGAGCAATACGCGCTTGCCGGCGCGGTCGACGCCGGTGACATTGCCGAGAAGCGTCGTCACGTCCTTGCGCCTGCGTAAGAGATGACGGATCGGCCAGGCGACCTCGGAGGTTGCCAGTGACGTCGTCGCCACCTGGTAAAGCAGCGGCTGGAACAGGTGGTGATTGCGCTTGTCGATCATGGTGATGCGCACGGCTGCGCCAGACAATGCGCGGGTGAGTTCGAGCCCGCCGAACCCGGCGCCAACGACCACGACATGATGCCTGGCTTCGCTCATTTCATCCACCTCGCGGCGCAAACCACCACAGGGATGTAAGTATTTTTGTGCGCTGCAACAACATCTTGCCAGTCGGGAAAGATGCCCCAGAGTCGTCGCGCGGCGTCGTGAATGCACATGTAGCACATGCTGCTACAGGTATAGCGTTGGACCGCACGACAGGAACTATCATGGCTGATAATCGCGACGACGACGGGCCGGCCCAATACGCATCACCCCCATGCTTCATGCATGAACTCGACCCGGAATACCGGGAGCCGCTGTCCGACTGGACGGATGTCAGGCGATGGCGCAAGGCCGAGCGCGAGCGGCTCATCAACGCCAGGCTTGCCGTCTCAGCCGATGCGCGCGCCGCCATGTCGGCGCGCATCGCGGACGGCATCGACGCGCTCATCGGCGACATAGACGGCCGGATGGTCAGCCTCTATTGGCCGTTTCGCGGCGAGCCGGACCTGCGCGGCTGGATGGCCTCGATCAACGAGCGCGGCGGCCGCACCGCGCTGCCTGTCGTCATCGAGAAGGGTCAGCCGCTGGTGTTTCGCGCCTACAGACCGGGCGACCGGTTGGAAAAAGGCGTCTGGAACATTCCGATCCCGGCAGAAGGCGATCCGGTGCTGCCCGACATCGTGATTTCGCCGATCGTCGGCATCGATTCCAGCAAATATCGGCTGGGCTACGGCGGCGGCTTTTATGACCGCACGCTGGCCGCGATGCCGTTCAGGCCACTGGTCATCGGCGTCGGCTATGAATTGCAGCGCATCCCGACCATCTATCCGCAGCCGCACGATATTCCGATGACCACTGTGGTGACAGAGGCCAACGCCTAGGCCATCTCGGGCCGCAGCCCGACTGCCGTGCGGTCGACGATTTCGCGCAATGCGAAGGACGAGTTGATCTTGGTCACGTGCGGCATCGCCGACAGCCATTCCTTGTGGATGCGCTCATAGTCGACGAGGTCCTTCGCCGCGATGCGCAGGATGTAGTCGTATTCGCCCGACATCAGATGGCATGAGAGTACGTTCGGGCAGCGTTTGATCGCCGCTTCGAAATCCGACAGCGTCTTTTCGAATTGCCCTGACAGCGATATGTGCACGATCGCCGTCATCTGGTGGCCGAGCGCGCTGTTGGAAAGCCGCGCGTGATAGCCGCGGATGGTTCCGGATTTCTCAAGATTGTCGAGCCGGCGCGAACAGGCCGATTGTGAGAGACCGACCTTCTCGGCAAGCGCCGCATTGGGGATCCGGCCATCCTTCTGCAAAGTCTCCAGAATAGCGATATCAATCCTGTCGAGCGGCATTTTTTCGTGGTTCCTGCGAAACTCCGGCTGTTTTGCGCAACGATTATCGAAGAGCGGTCCCTGCCGCAAGTGCATTCGCAAACACATACGGAACGATTCGTGGTTGACTGCGATTATTGCGCGTCCGCCTCCGCGTTCGGAGCCGATGGCATGCGCGAGTGACAGGGAGAGCGCCTCATTGAAGGGGCGCGGACAGGAGAAGAAAGATGCGTGTCGGCTGCCCCAAGGAAATCAAGAACCATGAATATCGCGTCGGCATGACGCCCGGCTCGGTCCGCGAATATGTCGCTCATGGCCACGAAGTGCTGGTCGAGACGGGTGCCGGCGCCGGCATCGGCGCCGACGACAACGCCTATCGCGCGGCCGGCGCCACCATCGCCAAGACGGCCGCCGACGTGTTCGCCAAGTCGGACATGATCGTCAAGGTCAAGGAGCCGCAGCCCAACGAATGGGTCCAGCTGCGCGACGGCCAGATCCTCTACACCTATCTGCATCTCGCTCCCGATCCGGAGCAGACCAAGGGGCTTCTCGCTTCGGGCGTCACCGCGATTGCGTATGAGACCGTGACCGACGACCGCGGTGGCCTGCCGCTGCTCGCGCCGATGTCGGAAGTCGCCGGCCGCCTGTCGATCCAGGCCGGCGCCACCGCGCTGCAGAAGGCCAATGGCGGCCGTGGCGTGCTGCTCGGCGGCGTGCCTGGCGTGCTGCCCGGCAAGGTCACCGTGCTCGGCGGCGGCGTCGTCGGCCTGCATGCGGCCAAGATGGCGGCCGGCCTCGGCGCCGATGTTACCATCATCGACCGCTCGATCCCGCGTCTTCGCCAGCTCGACGACATCTTCGGCGGCCGCGTGCATACGCGCTACTCGACCGTCGAGGCGCTGGAAGAGGAATGCTTCTCGGCCGATGTCGTCATCGGCGCCGTGCTGATCCCGGGTGCTGCGGCGCCCAAGCTCGTCACCCGCGAAATGCTTTCCGGCATGAAGAAAGGCTCGGTGCTGGTCGACGTCGCGATCGACCAAGGCGGCTGCTTCGAGACCTCGCATGCCACGACCCACGCCGATCCGACCTACGAGGTCGATGGGGTCATCCACTATTGCGTCGCCAACATGCCCGGCGCCGTGCCGGTCACTTCGGCGCACGCGCTCAACAACGCCACGCTGCATTACGGCCTGCAGCTCGCCGACAAGGGCCTCAAGGCGCTGGTCGACGACCATCACCTGCGCAACGGCCTCAATGTCCATAAGGGCAAAATCACCAACCGCGCCGTCGCTGAGGCGCTCGGCTACGAAATGGTCGAGCCGAAGGCGGTGCTTGCCGCCTGATAGCCGGCCGGAACTTCCTCCTGTCGCGCCCGCCGGGTCATTCCGGCGGGCTTTTTCATGCGCTCAAACTTAATCCGTGCCGAATCCGGGGAACAAAAAAGCGGAGCAAAAGCCCCGCTTCCTCGAAGTTGCGATCCGCCGCCGGTCCATCCGCGGTCGACCGATCGTCAACCATTACTTTCTAGCGCAGGAGTACGACGGGAATACGACAGTGCTGGAAGGCCGGTTCGCATCTTCCCGGCCATCATGCGCCTGTGTGAAATGCTTCACATTCGCCCGTCGGGAAAGACGCCTAGACACGCGCGGTTACTGGCGGCCTGAGCTGCTTTCCGGGTCGGGCGAGTCCGGCCCGGACAGCACCTGCCGACAGCTTCTGTCAGACCCTCCAACGGCCCGCCTGACCATCGGCGGGCTTCTTTTTGGGGGCATGCCGGTTTGGGATTGGGCCGGTTTGGCATTGGGCCGGTTTTGGATCAGGCCCGCTCGATCCGGCATTGGTAGCAATTGTTCTGCGCCGAGCGGACATGGATGTAGGCGATGTCGTCGCGCTCAAGCAGTGTCGCCGCGCGTGCGGCGATGTCGCCGGTCGGCGTGACCGCGCCGCTGCCATAGACGATGCGATCGTCCTTGCCATAGCCCCTGACGATATAGTCGCTGCTTTCGAGCATCTCCGGCAGCGTGTCCCCTTCCGCGGCGCGCTCGCATTCCTCGGCATGAAGGAAGATCGGGCCGGTTTCGGCATAGGGCTGCAGTTCCGGGAAAGGCCGGTAGGCAACGATCAGGTAGCCGTCGCCTTCGGCGACGTTCTTCAGGCAGTGCCTGCAGGGCACGCCGTCGCCATCGGAAATCCTGTGCTCGGGGATGCGGCCATAGGCATCGGGCCCTCCCCGCTGCAAGGCGCGCACGGCTTCGGTCGGCAAGGCTTTGAACTGGATGCTCATGGGCGAAATCTCCGGTGTCGATGTCCGGAAATTTATGCCTTGGCGATTGCGTCTCCCACCCGATTCCTGACAGGTGGGCGAGCATATGAAAGAGCCCGGCCGCCTTGCGCAGCCGGGCTTCCGACTATCGGCAGGTCGGCCTGAGCGTTACCTTACGAAATCGTCGAAGCGGCGCAGCGTCACGCGACGGTTGCGCCAGTTCTCCTGCTGGGTCTGCACGAGCAGGAACTCCTCGCCATAGCCGACGGTCTCCAGCGCGAACGAAGGCACGCCGAATTCGCTTACCAGCGTCCGCTTCAGCGAGGCGGCGCGACGTTCGGACAGGATCTGGTTCGATTCGAAGGAGCCCACGGCGTCGGTATGACCCTCGATCAGGATGCGGGCGCCGCGGTCGCGGCGCAGGATGCGGTGGAGCGCGTCGGCGATGATTTCGACCTTGCCGTATTGCGAGGGGGCAATGGCGGCCGAGCCGAACTCGAAGTTGATCGACTGGATATCGATCGAGCGCGCCATGCGCCGCAGGTCCGGCCGGCGCTTGAACTCGCGAATGGTGACGCGCTCATTGGGGCGAAGCTTCTTGCTTGGGGCGGCGTCGAGCTGGCGCTCGATCGTAGCGGCCGAAGGCGTGGTCGCCTGCGCGGATGCCAGGCTCGGCATGGCAATTGCCGCAATCATGGCCACGGCAAATGTACGTCGGGTCAACATGTCTTTCTCCTATAGGCTCGGCCTTGTAATGCGGCCGGACAATGGCAAAGACAGTCTGAAGCGGCGATGAACGGGATGTTCAGGCGCAAGGCAATTCCAGGGAACGGCTTAGAGCAATTCCAGGAAAAAAAGTGTGAGCGGTTTTCCGTCCGGAATTGCGTAAAAACAAAGAGATAAAGCATTTCACCGTTTCCGTGAAACGGTGAAATGCTTTAGCCTCGCATGACGCTGGCCGAGCGCTCGGCGAAGGTCAGCGGTCGCACGACCTCCCGCTTCTGCGCCACCGGCGTGAAGCCGAGTTTCTGATAAAGCGGCAGAGCCGCCGGATGATCGAGCGTGCAGGTCTGCACGGTGACGCGCCTTGGCCCATGCGCCCAAGCCGCCGAGATCGCGGCGCCAAGGAACCAGCGGCCGATGCCCTGGCCGTGCGCATGCTCCATCATGCCGAAATAAGCGAGCTCCACCTCGTCCGGAAGATGCGGCTTGAGGTCAAAGAAGCCGGCGGGGGCGCCGTCGAGATATAGCACGCGGATGTCGCGGTCCTCGCGGTGCAGGCCGGCGGCAAGCTCCTCGTCGCTCAGCCTCAGCACATTGACCCAGTGCCATTTGCGCCCGACGCGATCGATCAGATAGCGGTAGAAGTGGAGCGGGATATCTTTCGTCTTCAGCAGCGCGATCTGGCGGTTGTAGGGGATCGGCGGCGACACCGCGGGCGCGGCATGCATCTCCAGGAAGGTGACCGTGACATCGATATCTTGCGGCGCGCCGTTTTCCATCATTCTTTCCCTGTCACTACCGGCGTGTCGCCGAGACCGCCCCATTCAGTCCACGACCCGTCGTACAGCCGGTTGTCGCTATGGCCGAGCGTCTCCAGCGCCAATGTGACCGCAGCAGCCGTGATACCGGAGCCGCAAGACGTGACAACAGGCTTCGAGAGGTCGATGCCGGCATCCTCGATCACCTTGCGCAAGCGGTCCTTGGGCAGCAACTCGCCATTCTCGGCAAGTGCCGTGATCGGGACATTGCGCGCGCCCGGCATGTGGCCTGAACGCACGCCCTGGCGCGGTTCGGGATCGGTTCCGGCGAAACGGCCGGCCGAGCGCGCGTCAGCGATCTGGCTCTCTCGGCTGCCGACGATCCTGCGCATCTCGTCGAGGCTAACGACCCTGCTCTTGTCGAAATCGGCGTGGAAGACGCTCGGCGCGATCTTGGTCGGCTCGGACGTCACCGGCCGGCCCTCGGCCTTCCAGCGGTCGAGTCCGCCATTCAGGATGTAGACCTGGAAGACGCCCATGACGCGGAACATCCACCAGGCGCGCGGCGCCGAGAACAGGCCCGGCCCATCATAGACGACGATGGTGTCGTCGGCCGAGACGCCCATCGCGCCGACATATTGGGCGAAGTGCTGCGGCGAGGCCAGTGTGTGCGGCAGTTTCGAATCCGGATCGGAGACCGCGTCCTGATCGAGGAAGCGCGCTCCGGGAATGTGGGCGGCGTCATATTCGGCCCGGGCGTCGCGGTTCTGCGCCGGCAGATACCAGGAGGCGTCGATGATGGTGAGGCCGGGCTCGCCAAGCCGCTTCTCCAGCCAATCGGCGTCGACGATGAAAGGACTGTCCTGCGCCATTTTTGTTCTCCCTGCCCCGCCTCGCTTTAGAGCATGATGCCGAAAAGTGGGAAGCGTTTTTCGGGCGACATCATGCTCCATCTCTTAGAGCGTCAGCTCGCCGGCATCGGTCCGAAGCGGATGCGGAAGCGCCGGTTCTCGCGGCCTTTCTTTTCGATCTTGCCGATATGTATGTCGCCGACTTCGCCGGTCGACCTCACATGCGTCCCGCCGCAGGGCTGGCTGTCGATCGAACCGTTGTCGCCTATGCACACCAGGCGAATCTTGCCGGTCCCGACCGGCGGACGGACGTTCTTCGATTTGACCAGGCCGGGATTGGCCGCAAGCTCGTCGTCCGTGATCAGCCGGGTGAAGATCGGATGGTCGGCGCGCACCAGCTCCATCAGGCGAGCCGTCACATCTTCCTTGGTGAAGCCGGCATCGGGAATGTCGAAATCGACGCGGCTGTCGTCCTCGGCCACCGCCGCTCCGGTGATCGGAAACGGACAGATGACGGTCAGCAGGTGGCAGGCCGAATGCATGCGCATCAGGAGGTGCCGCCGCTCCCAGTCGATCAGAAGCTTCAGCCTTTCGCCGACTGCGGGAAGCGCCTGTTCCGGCGCCGGCACATGGATGATCTCGTCCTTTGTCTCGCCGGTGATGGTGGCGGCGATGGCGATGCGGCCACCGTCGACACGTTCGAGCATGCCGGTGTCGCCCGGCTGTCCGCCCGACGTGGCGTAGAAGATCGTGCGGTCGAGAAGGATGCCGCCGCGATCGTTGATGGCGACGACCTCGGCTTCGGCCGTCTTCTGATAGGCGTCGTCGCGAAACAGCGCCTCGGTCTTGTGCGCCATCATGCCACCTTTTCGAACGGCACCGAGATATCGGCTTTCTCTTCCATCCAGCCCGGCACGGGAAGATTCTTGCCGCGCAGGAACTCCGGATTGAAGAGCTTCGACTGATAGCGCGTGCCGTAGTCGGCAAGGATCGTGACGATGGTGTGGCCGGGACCGAGCTCGCGCGCCAGCCGGATGGCGCCGGCGATGTTGATACCGGTCGAGCCGCCGACGCAGAGACCCTCCTCCTGGATCAGGTCGAAGATGATAGGCAAGGCTTCCTCGTCCGGGACCTGATAAGAGAAGTCCGGCGTGAAGCCTTCGAGATTGGCGGTGATGCGGCCTTGCCCGATGCCCTCGGTTATCGAGTTGCCGTCGGATTTCAACTCGCCGCTGGTATAGAAACTGTAGAGCGCTGCGCCCAGCGGATCGGCGAGCGCGATCTTGATGTCCTTGCTTTTGCCCTTGAGCCCGAGCGCGACACCGGCAAGCGTGCCGCCGGAACCGACCGCCGAGACAAAGCCATCGATCTTGCCGCCGGTTTGGTCCCAGATTTCCTGCGCGGTCGTGCGGACGTGGCCATCGCGGTTGGCGACATTGTCGAACTGGTTGGCCCAGATCGCGCCGTTGGGCTCGGAGCGCGCCAGTTGCTCGGCAAGGCGGCCGGACAGTTTTATGTAATTGTTGGCGTTCTTGTAGGGCACGGCCGGCACTTCGATGAGCTCCGCGCCCAGGATCTTGATCACATCCTTCTTTTCCTGGCTCTGCGTGTCGGGAATGACGATCACGGTGCGGTAGCCGAGCGCCTTGGCGACCAGTGTCAAACCGATGCCGGTGTTGCCGGCAGTGCCTTCGACGATGACCCCGCCGGGCTTGAGCAAGCCGCGCTGCTCGGCATCGCGGATGATGAACAGGCCGGCTCGATCTTTCACCGATTGCCCCGGATTCATGAATTCGGCCTTGCCGAGGATCTCACAGCCGGTCGCTTCCGAAGCCTTGTTGAGCCGGATCAAGGGCGTGTTGCCGATCGCTTCGATCACAGAACGGGGCATGTGGGATTCCTTCATGTGTGCGGCGAGACCCTAAAAACCGGACGCCGTGGTTTCAAGGCAAGATTTTGCCTGGTCCAGTCGCATTCCGGATGGTGCATTGCTCGCGATCATTTCAACGCCAGGTGCAAAACCGCTCTTTTCAACCGATTTCTCCGCCGCTAGAGCAAATCGCAACATCCGCAGGACACCCCATGGCACTCTACCGGGCCAATCCGAAAGACGGTGTCGCCTGGATCACGGGCGGCAGCAGCGGGCTTGGCCGGGCGTTGGCCAAGGATCTCGCCAATCAAGGCTACGCCGTGGCGGTGACGTCGCTGCCGCAAGATCCGGCCGACACGCTGATCGTGGAAACGGCGCAGATGCCCGGACATGTGAGGTCCTTTCCCTGCGACGTGACCGACGAGCACGGCATGGCGCGCACGGCCGCCGCGATCGAAGAACAGATGGGGCCGATCGTGCTTGCCGTCTTCAACGCCGGCAACTACATCGCCACCCCCGGCGAGAACCTGGTGGTGCGCGATTTCCATCGCTCCTTCGCGGTGAACTATTTCGGCATCGTCAACGGCGTGGTGCCTGTCGTCGAGCATATGCGCGTGCGCGGACGCGGCCATATCGTTCTGGTCGGGTCGGTCACCGCCTATTCCGGCTGGCCGACGACGGCTGCCTATGGCGGCACCAAGGCCGCGATCAACATCCTGGCGGAGTCGCTGAAATACGACTTCGACAAGATGAACATCCGCATCCAGGTCATCAATCCGGGATTCGTCGACACGCCTTTGACCGAAAAGAACAAGCTGCCGATGCCGGGCCTCATGCCTGTGCACCGCGCGTCGCGCCGCATGGCGCGGGGGATCCGGAAGGGGGGCTTCGAAGTCACCTTCCCGTATCACATAAGCTGGCCGCTGAAGCTGCTCGGCCTGCTGCCGCGGCCGATCGGCCGCTTCGTCATCGGCCTCACCACCCACTGGTGGGGGCGGCCGTTGCATTTCGATCGCAGGCCGGCGGGCGAAAAAGACCCATCCCGCGACAGCGCACCATAAGCCGGCGAAACGGCGATTGCCTGCCGGCGGGGACGGCCATAGGTTGAGAATCATTGCTTGGAGACTGGAATGGGGCGGCGGATCGTGCTGGCGGTGCTTGGCCTTGCAGTCATCCTGGTCGCCGGCTTCTTCCTTGGCCCGCGCGTGCCGGTCGATACCACAATCCGCTTTAATCCATCCGTGATCGGGGATGATCCGCAGGCCTATCTGGCGCGTGAAGAGGCTGCCGTGCCCAACATCCGCGACGGGCTCGACAAGGAGATCATCTGGGCGAATCCGCTGGTCCACGCCAAGACGCCTCTGGCCATCGTCTACATCCATGGCTTTTCCGCCTCGAAGGGCGAGGTTCGCCCGCTGCCGGACGACGTCGCGGACGAATTGGACGCCAATCTTTTCTACACGCGCCTGACCGGCCACGGCCAGGACGGCGCGGCGATGGCGCAAGGCAGCGTCAACGCCTGGATCAACGACTATGAGGAGGCCTTGGCCATAGGCCGCGCCATCGGCGACAAGGTGATCGTCATCGCAACCTCGACCGGTGGCTCGCTGGCGGCTTGGGCCGCAACGCAGCCGGGCGCATCCGACGCTGTCGCGGCCATCGCGTTCATTTCGCCGAATTTCGGCGTCAAGGCCTCCGGCGCCGAGTTGCTGACCATGCCCTGGGGCGGGCAGATCGCCGAGCTCGTCGGCGGCAGGGAGCGCAGCTTTCCCGCGCGCAATGCGCTGCACGAGAAATTCTGGACCACCAAATACCCGATGAAAGCGGTGCTGCCGATGGCGGCGCTGACCAATCTTGCCTATGCCGCGCCGGTCGAGCAGGCGAAGATCCCTGCCCTGTTCATCTTCTCGGATTCCGACAAGGTGGTACGGGCGGACCGTACGCGCGAGATCGCCGGGCGTTGGGGCGGCCCGCACGAACTGGTGCCGGTCGACGACACCGGCGATCCGGACCATCATGTCATCGCCGGCGATGTGCTGTCGCCGCAGACCACGGGTTTTCTAACCCAGCGTATCGTGGTGTGGGTGAAGGCGCTGATGCAGCAGCAGGCACGCCAGTGAAACGAAAACGGCCGGAGCATCGCTCCGGCCGTTCCTCGGTCGGATTTGATAGGCTCAAGCAGCCCGGTTCGCCGGACGCTTGCCGCCGAAGCGGCGCTTGTTGTTGCCCTTGAAGCGCTTGAAGCCGTCAGGCTTGCGCTGGCCATTCGGCTGGGCGGCCGCCGGGCGTTCGCCTTGCGGTTTCGGTCCGCGCTCGCCACTGGGCTTGCCGGCAAAGTGCTTCTTGCCACCGCCATTGCCGGGGCGGCGGCCATCACGACGGCCGCCATGATGCTCGCGGTCATTGGCCGGCTCGAAATGGCGCTCGGCCTTTTCCTTGGGGTCGCGCTGCGGATCCGGGCTGCCGAGATGGTCGGCAACGACCGGCAGCTTCATGCGGATGATGCGCTCGACCTGCCGCAGCTTGGCATTCTCCGAAGGATCGCACAGCGTTATCGCGATGCCGTCCCTGCCGTTGCGACCCGTGCGGCCGATACGGTGGACATAGCTTTCCGCTTCGTCCGGCAGATCGAAATTCACGACATGGCTGATGCCAGGCACGTCGATGCCGCGCGCCGCGATATCGGTGGCGACCAGGATGCGGACCGCGCCCTCGCGGAAATCGTTGAGCGCCTTCTGGCGGGCGTTCTGCGACTTGTTGCCGTGGATGACGGCGGCTTCGAAACCGTCGCGCACAAGGTCCTTGGTGACGCGGTCGGCGCCGTGCTTGGTGCGTGAGAACACGATCACCGTGCGCATCGCCTCGTCGGCCAGCATCTTGGACAGTACCTGGCGCTTCTGCTTGGTGCGGGCAAGCACCACGCTCTGCACGATCTCGGCCGCCGTCGTGCTCTGAGGCGAGACCTCGATGCGGACCGGATCCTTCAACAGGCCCTTGGCGAGCTCGGCGATCTCGTTCGGCATGGTGGCCGAGAACAGCGCCGTCTGGCGATCCGACGCGGTCGCCTTGGCGATGCGCTTGACGTCGTTGATGAAGCCCATGTCGAGCATGCGGTCGCCCTCGTCGAGGACGAGCCATTTGGTGTCGGCAAGGATGAGGTCGCCTTCACGCACAAGGTCGGTCAGCCGTCCGGGCGTGGCGATCAGGATGTCGACGCCAGGCGCGATCTTCTTAACCTGGCTGAAGCGCGAGACGCCGCCGAGCACCAGCGCGGTCGAGATATGCGCGCCCTTGGCAAGCAGCTTGATGGTGTCCTCGATCTGTACGGCAAGCTCGCGCGTCGGCGCCAGGATCAGCGCGCGCGCCGTCTTCGGCCGGCGCTTGGTGCCGAGGCCGATGATCTTCGACAGGATCGGCAGCGCGAAGGCCGCCGTCTTGCCGGAGCCGGTCTGGGCGATGCCGAAGATGTCGCGGCCTTCGAGCTGCGGCGGGATCGCCTGCACCTGGATGGGCTTCGGTTCGGTGAAGCCCGCGGCAAGCGTGGCCTTCAGCAGCGCGCCGCCGATGCCAAGGGCTGCGAAACCGGAGAGTTCCCCAGCGTCGTTGCTGGGGAGAGTGTTTTCGTTGGTCAAATCTATCTTCTTTCAAGCGGCGCAATCGCCGCAAACGTCAAATGGCGGCAGGGCGCAACCTGCCGTCGAAACATTCATCAGGAAACGACAAGGCGGCGGACGGGAAACGTCCGCGCGGCTGCGCTGTCGTGCCCGCGGACTTCATGCCCCGGGGCTTTTTCGCCGTCTTGCCGATCGACCGAGGCCGATTTGAAAGAGGGAAAACAGACGCAACCAGTCTCATTCGTGGAGAAAGCCGGACATACCGGCCCAAGCGCCTATACCGCCGCATATGGCCGAGTCCGGCGTGAAATGCAAGGGGCATGTTGCAACGCAGCAAAACAAGGGCGCTTGCGCTGCCCGGCGCTCGCCATTACCACAAATCACTTATCCTTTTTTGGGGACCGAGCGATGAAGGACGTGCTGAAGGAACTCGAGCGTCGCCGCGAGATAGCCCGCTTGGGCGGCGGCAAGGACCGCATCGAGGCGCAGCACAGGAAGGGCAAGCTCACCGCCCGCGAGCGTATCGAAGTGTTCCTCGACGAGGGCTCGTTCGAGGAGTTCGACATGTATGTCGAGCACCGCTCGACCGATTTCGGCATGGAGAAGACCAAGATCGCCGGCGACGGCGTCGTCACCGGCTGGGGGACCGTCAACGGACGCCCGGTCTACATCTTCGCCAAGGATTTCACCGTGTTCGGCGGCTCGTTGTCGGAGGCGCATGCCGAAAAGGTCATCAAGGTCCAGGAGATGGCGCTGCGCAACCGCGCGCCGATCATCGGCCTCTACGACGCCGGCGGCGCGCGCATCCAGGAAGGCGTGGCGGCGCTCGGCGGTTATGCCGAGATCTTCCAGCGCAATGTGCTGGCCTCCGGCGTCATCCCGCAGATTTCGTTGATCATGGGTCCCTGCGCTGGCGGCGACGTCTATTCGCCCGCCATGACCGATTTCATCTTCATGGTGCGCGACACCTCCTACATGTTCGTCACCGGACCGGACGTGGTGAAGACGGTGACCAACGAGACGGTGACGGCCGAAAGCCTCGGCGGCGCGTCCGTCCACACCACCAAATCCTCCATCGCCGACGGCGCCTATGACAACGATGTCGAGGCCCTCTTGCAGATGCGTCGGCTGGTCGACCTTTTGCCGGCGTCGAACACGGCCGAAATCCCGGAGATCGAATGCTATCAGTCGGTGACGGACCACGACCTGTCGCTCGACAGGCTGATCCCCGACAACGCCAACAAGCCCTACGACATCAAGGAACTGATCCTGAAGGTCGCCGACGAAGGCGATTTCTTCGAGATCCAGCAGAGCTTTGCCAAGAACATCGTCACCGGTTTCGGCCGGGTCGAGGGCCGCACGGTGGGCTTTGTCGCCAACCAGCCGATGGTGCTGGCCGGCGTGCTCGATTCCGATGCAAGCCGCAAGGCGGCGCGCTTCGTGCGCTTCTGTGACTGTTTTTCCATTCCGATCGTCACCTTCGTCGACGTGCCGGGCTTCCTGCCGGGCACCGCGCAGGAATATGGCGGGCTGATCAAGCATGGCGCCAAGCTGCTCTTCGCCTATGCCGAGGCAACCGTGCCGAAGATCACCGTCATCACCCGCAAGGCCTATGGCGGCGCTTATGACGTGATGGCGTCGAAGCATCTGCGCGGCGACATGAACTATGCCTGGCCGACGGCGCAGATCGCCGTGATGGGCGCCAGAGGCGCGGTCGAGATCATCTACCGCAAGGACATTGGCGATCCGGAGAAAATCGCTGCTCATACAAAGACTTACGAGGATCGCTTCCTGTCGCCCTTCGTCGCCGCCGAACGCGGTTATGTCGACGAGGTGATCATGCCGCATTCAACCCGGCGCCGCGTCGCCCGGGCGCTGCGCATGCTGCGCAACAAGGACATGCAGAACCCCTGGAAGAAGCACGACAACATTCCGTTGTGAGCAAAGCTCCGTCAGCCGAAAGGACCAGCACCGCTAACATGAGCGCGGAGACGACATGCGTATAACACTTGCGGCCCAGGGCCTTATTCCGTGCAAGGGCTATGGTGGCATCCAGCGGCAGGTCGAATGGCTGACGACGGAAATGGTCAAGATGGGGCATCAGGTGACGTTGATCGCCGGCCCGGGGTCGTCGCATCCGATGTGCGAGGTCCGCCACGCGGTGACCAATGATGAGTGCCGCGCGGCCGTGCCCAAGGACACCGACATCGTCCATCTCCATGCCTGGAAGGTCGAGGTCCCTTTTCCGACGCTCAACACCGAGCGCGGCCACTTGCCGGACTATCCGAGGCCGCAGCCGAACTGGAGCTTCATCAGCGCCCGCCATGCCGAGCTGCATGGCCGCAAGACCTTCGTCTACAACGGCTTTCCGGTGGATGCCTATCGCCTCGCTGCGACGAAGAACGATCATCTGTTCTTCATGGCGGCCATCGCGCGGGCCGGAAAGGGCCTCAACCGGGCGGTGGACCTGGCGAAAAAGTATGATTTCAAGCTCGACATCGCCGGCGGCTCGCGCTGGAAGCTGCTCGGCCGCAGCAAGACGCGCCGCGAGGGCGTGTTCTTCAAGAGCCTGTCGTCGCGCTTCCGCTACCACGGCATGGTCGACGGCGAGCCGAAGGTGCGCCTGCTGGGCGAGACCAAAGCCTTTCTGAACCCGATTTCCTGGGAAGAGCCTTTCGGCAATGCACCGGTCGAATCCATGCTGTGCGGAACGCCGGTCCTGACCACGGCACGCGGCGCTCTGCCCGAAACGGTCGACGCCGATACCGGCCGCTTCTTCGACACGGATGAGGAGTTCGCGCGCGGTTTCGGTGAAATCGACGGTTTGTCGGCGCAAAGATGCCGCGAATCCGCGGCAGACCGGTTTCCGATCCAGAAGGCCGCCAAAGCCTATCTGGAGCTTTACCGCCGCATTCTTGATGGCGAAGCGCTTCCGTGAGACATCACGCAGGCGTGTCCCGTCAGCGGTGGCCATTCCGGATCGAAAAGGTTTCGCGCATTGCGCCCCATCCTGGTTTTCTGCCTGCCGGCGATCGGTGATTTCATCCGCTGCCACTCGGCCATCCGGATAATCGCCGAGAGATTCCCGGGCCAGCCGGTCGACATCGTTACATCGAGGATCGCCGCGCCGCTGGCGCGGCTGATGCCGCATGTCCGCAAGGTCTGGATAGCGGAGAAGCACTGGAAGCCCGGGCTGAAAGAGCGGGCTGGCCTGGCGCGCGAAATCCGCAAGGAGAACTACCAGGCGGCCTATATGCTCACCAGCAGCACCAAGGCTTGCCTTGTGCCATGGCTGGCTGGAATACCGGAGCGCATCGGCTATCCGCGCGAGTTCCAGTTCGGCATCGTCAACCGACTGCCCGCCGGTTGGCTGAAATCGATGGTGGCCTTCGGCCCGCGCAAGACGCGGCTGGCGGAACAGGTCTGCGCAATCGCTCGTCTGGGCAAAAGGCCGGCAGAGGACGGACCGTTGCCCGCTCCGCAACTCGTTGTTTCTCCTGAACAGCTTGCGGGTTGGCGTCGGCGCAACGGGATCGACCCGGCAAGACCGGCGATCGCGCTTTACACGTCCGACTTCGCCAACAAGCGTTCATGGCCGATGGAGCGCTTCGTCTCGATCGCGCGCGACTATGTTGCCCGAGGCTGGTCGGTTTGGCTGATCGGCGGACCGCGGGAGCGGCAAGCCGCGGCCGAAATCAAGGCGCAATTGCCCGAGGCCGTCGACTTCACCGCAACGCCCGATATTGCGGAGGCCATGTGCCAGATCGCGGCCTCGACCGTCTTTCTCGGCGTCGATGGCGGCATCTCCCATGCCGCCGGCGCGTTGGGCGGTCCGTGTGTGCTCATCTACGGCTCGAACCGGGCCTATGTGCACGGCCCGGTGAACGAACAGGTGATCTTTCTCGAACCGCCGATTTCGACGCCGGGTTGGGTGGAGAACACGCGCGCCGTCAGCGAGGACAGGGTTCGCGAGGCGCTGGCGGCAGCGGTCCGAAAACAGGCGCCGCAATTCGCCTGACCTATTGCTCGGCTTCGGGCAAAGCGTTTCATCGGACGGTGCTCTGCGTCAGCTCGCGGAGAACCGGCACGACCGCCAGAGGCAGGTCTTCCGCAATCAAACCCGGCCCGAAACGGCTGCCGGCCTCGGCATGGATCCAGACCCCGGCGCAAGCCGCTTCGAAGGCCTGCATGCCCTGCGCGAGAAGCCCGGCGATGAGGCCCGCCAACACGTCGCCTGAACCGGCGGTGGCAAGCCAGGGCGCGCCGTTGCTGTTGATCGCGGCGCGGCCGTCCGGCGCGGCGATCACGCTGTCGGCGCCCTTGTAGACGATCACGGCGTTGGCGCGTTGCGCGGCTTCGCGCGCCTTGGCCAGCTTCGACAACGCCTTGTCGGCGGCAATGTCCGCAAACAACCTGCCGAACTCGCCCTCATGCGGGGTCATGATCAACGCCGGCGCACCCGGCCTGCCCGCCGCCTCGAACAGTGTCGAGGCCGTATCGCGGAAAGACGTGATGCCGTCGGCGTCGAGCACGAGGCCTTCGACGCCGTCCTGGCGGTTTTTGGCGAGCACGGCGAGCGTGAAATCGCGCGCCTTGTCGCCGATGCCGAAGCCGGGGCCGAGGACGAAGGCGGACGGCCGGCGATCGCTGACAAGATCATGCACGTCCTCGACCGCGTCGACCTTGCGCAGCATGATCGAGGTCAGATGTGCCGCATTGACCTGCATTGCGTTCGCGGGCGAGAGCACAGTGACGGCCCCTGCCCCGCTTCTTGCGGCCGCAAGCGCTGAAAGGCGCGCCGCGCCGGTCGCCGACGGTCCGCCCGAAAAGACGCTCGTATGGCCACGCTTGTATTTGTGCGTGTCGACGGCCGGCGTGGGATAGCTCGCGATCCAGAGCCCAGGCAGGTTCTCGAAGGCCCTTGGCGCGACCTTGTCGATGATCTCGTCGCGAATGCCGATGTCGGCCAACACGACCTCCCCGCATCGCTCGCGGCCAGGCAGCAGCAGGTGCCCAGGTTTCTTGCGCGCGAAAGTCACCGTCAGGGCCGCGCGAAATGCGCAGCCCAGGACTCCGCCGCTTTCGCCGGAAACGCCGGAAGGCAGGTCGATGGCGACGACCGGCAGGTTCATCTCCGTCGCGATGCCGACCGCGCCCTCGGCCTCGCCGGTGAGAGGCTTCGACAGGCCCGCGCCATAGATCGCGTCGACGACCAGCGAGCCGGCTTGCGCGGTGAAGGCCGAAAGCGGGCGCCGCTCCAGCATGCAGTCAGCGGCCGCGAGCGCGGCGTCGCTGCCTGCCCGCGGTTTGCCCGACGCCCACAGGGCCACGTCGAGGCCGGCCTCGGCCAGCAGGCGCGCCACGACGTAGCCGTCGCCGCCATTGTTGCCGGGGCCGCACAGCACGTGCACCCTCTTCGCGTCGGGATAGCGCGCCAGCACGACGGCAGCGACCGCCTCGCCGGCGCGCTGCATCAAGCGATCGCCGTCGAGCGGCCCGGCCGCGATTGCCAGTCTGTCGGCCTCGGCCATTTCGGCCGGCGATAGAAGTTCATTGCGCATGGGATTGCCGATCTCCATGCGATCAAGCATTGTCCAGTTTTCGGTTCGAAGCAAACCAATGCGATCGCGGCATTACTTTTGCCCTGCGATCGCATCCGGGAGGGGTTTTGCCTGAAAATTGCGCTGTCTGCCCATTTTTTGCGCAGACCTGAGGAGGGGCGATGTATAGGGTTTGGGCGTCCATGACGCATCCGATGCAGCGGATGACGCGAATTTGCATCCGGACGCGGCATGGGTTCGAAAACGCCCCTCGCCGCCTGCACTCCTTACGATTGGCACGGTTCGTGCTTGATGGAGGCGCAAGCGGGGCACACAACCCGTCTTCTTGGCAGTGGAGGCCACTTTTCACATGAAAAAGATCGAAGCGATCATCAAGCCATTCAAGCTGGACGAAGTGAAGGAAGCGCTTCAGGAGGCCGGACTGCAAGGCATCACCGTCACCGAAGCCAAGGGCTTCGGCCGCCAGAAGGGGCATACCGAGCTTTATCGGGGCGCCGAATATGTCGTCGATTTCCTGCCTAAGGTGAAGATCGAGGTGGTGCTCGGCGACGAGGCCGTCGAAGGCGCCATCGAGGCTATCCGCAAGGCGGCTCAGACCGGCCGCATCGGCGATGGAAAAATCTTCGTCTCCAACATAGAGGAAGTCGTGCGCATCCGCACCGGCGAGACCGGCATCGACGCCATCTGACCTTCAATCCATACCGTACGTCATCACACAGGGAAGAAATGACATGACGACAGCCAAAGACATCATGAAGCAGATCAAGGACAACGACGTGAAGTTCGTCGACCTGCGCTTCACCGATCCGCGGGGCAAGCTGCAGCATGTGACGATGGATGTCGTCGAGGTTGAGGAAGACATGTTCGCCGACGGCGTCATGTTCGACGGCTCCTCGATCGCCGGCTGGAAGGCGATCAACGAGTCCGACATGGTGCTGATGCCCGACACCGATACTGTCCACATGGATCCGTTCTTCGCCCAGTCGACCATGGTCATCCTGTGCGACATCCTCGACCCGATCTCGGGCGAGGCCTATAACCGCGATCCGCGCGGCACCGCCAAGAAGGCCGAAGCCTACATGAAGTCCGAAGGCATCGGCGACACCGTCTATGTCGGCCCGGAGGCCGAGTTCTTCGTGTTCGACGACGTGAAGTACAAGGCCGATCCTTACAACACCGGTTTCCGTCTCGACTCGACCGAGCTGCCGTCCAATGACGACACCGACTACGAGACAGGCAATCTCGGCCACCGTCCGCGCATCAAGGGCGGCTATTTCCCCGTGCCGCCGATCGATTCCTGCCAGGACATGCGCTCGGAAATGCTGACCGTGCTCGCCGAGATGGGCGTGCGGGTCGAGAAGCATCACCATGAGGTCGCCGCCGCCCAGCACGAGCTCGGCATCAAGTTCGACACGCTGGTGCGCAACGCCGACAAGATGCTGATCTACAAGTATGTCGTGCATCAGGTCGCCAACGCCTACGGCAAGACGGCCACCTTCATGCCGAAGCCGGTTTTCGGCGACAACGGCTCGGGCATGCATGTGCACCAGTCGATCTGGAAGAACGGCAAGCCGACCTTCGCCGGCAACGAATATGCCGGCCTGTCGGAAACCTGCCTCTACTATATCGGCGGCATCATCAAGCATGCCAAAGCGATCAACGCCTTCACCAACCCGCTGACCAACTCCTACAAGCGCCTGGTCCCGGGCTATGAGGCGCCGGTGCTGCTCGCCTATTCGGCGCGCAACCGCTCGGCTTCCTGCCGCATTCCGTTCGGCTCGTCGCCGAAGTCGAAGCGCGTCGAGGTCCGCTTCCCCGATCCGGGCGCGAACCCCTATCTCGGCTTCGCCGCCATGCTGATGGCCGGCCTCGACGGCATCAAGAACAAGATCCATCCCGGACAGCCGATGGACAAGGATCTCTACGATCTGCCGCCGAAGGAGTTGAAGAAGATCCCGACCGTCTGCGGCTCGCTGCGCGAAGCGCTGCAGAACCTCGACAAGGACCGCGGCTTCCTGAAGGCCGGCGGCGTCTTCGACGACGACCAGATCGACTCCTATATCGAGCTCAAGATGGCCGAGGTCATGCGCTTCGAAATGACCCCGCATCCGGTCGAGTACGACATGTATTATTCGGTCTAAGCTTCTGACCTAATACCGAAATCAAGCCCTTGGAGGCCACCGCTTCCAGGGGCTTTTTTCATCGAACTATCTGCTGCCCGCAAGGAGCGCCCCGACGTTTTGTCGGCGAGATTTGGAGCCGACTTTAGCGAGCGATGCGTACGCGTGCCGTCAAGAGACGATGACCCGCCCGGCCTTTCGTCGCGCATGGTCCGCGCCGACAAGGTCACGGCGGTTCCTTGCGATGATGTCCTCGGCAATTGGGACAGGTTCGAGACCGGCAAGCTTTCGGTAGATGACCGCGCCCACAAGCGTTGGCAGCGTGGCGAGGATTACCAGCGGTCCAGCGGCGCCAAATGTCACAAGAGTCATCAATGGTGCAGCCGCCAGTCCCCCGAGGCCATAGGCTAGATAGCCAGTCTTGCCGATCGACCGCAGCCCAAAATGCGCGATGGCGATGAGGATAAGGACCGGCATTCCGGTGAAGAGCGCCACGGCCCCCTTTATCACCAAGTCGCTCACCAATACGTCAATCAGATTTTGCGGGCGTATTGATTTACCGATGCCTTGTAGACCACGCATGTAGGCAGTGAGGTCCAGTATCCCCTGAATTAAAGTGCCCAGCAGACCGCCCAGCAAGGTTGCGCCGAGCAGCGAAACCAGCGAGGTGCGCACGCGCAACGGGCCGGCGAAGTACTCCGTTCCCTCGTGAATGAAAGCGCCGACCGTGCCGGCGCCAGCCGATGCCCTACTGAACATGGCGTGACCGGGGCCAGGCCGACCATGGGACCCGCTCCCTGTTTCGCCGCTGGCAGCGGAGGCGATGCGTCTGTAGGCTGCATTCATGCCGTCGAGGTCTTCGGTCGGCCCGTCGATCCCAGCAGACTTGCGGTATGCGAGACCGATAGCCACGCCGATGCATGCGGGCACGAACAAGCCCGTCGACAGGTTTCCCGTCGCCGCCAGTTCGCTAAACGTGCCGGAAGCGAGATGCAATATGAACAACGGTAGCGCGCAGACCATTCCGAGCGCGGCGTAGGCCCAGGCCTTGATGATGCCCAACTGGCGCAAAGCCCAGTGACCAACAGTGAACATAACCGCAAATACGATGCCGCCCTTCAGTATCGTCAAAATAACGGCATCATTGGTGAAGTCGCTAAGCGGCTCCGTGCCCCAGCCGCGTATGCTTGCCACAACCAGGTAGAATCCGAAGCCTAGCCCCGCCATAAGTAATTGCAGGTAGTTCGTGCCAATTCGGTTCATGCGCCGTCTCCCATAGTGCGAGCCTACAGGATGCACCTTAAGATTGCACAAAGTGTCTAAGTAAAATGCCGCGTGTTGCATCGCCCTGGCCGCTAACCGGGATCGACAACGGGCGGATGCTGCCATGATTTCATTTTTCAGTAAAAGAACCCCGGCGTCTCGCCGGGGTTCTCGCACGGACAGGTGTCGGAGGGCTGACGCTTATCCGGCAAGCTCGTCGGGTCCGTGCAGCGTCCAGTCGGCGCGGCGCGACAGAAACAGCAGGAAATAGATCGCGGCGACGGCCATGATCGCCAGCGTCGCGATCAGGCTCGGGCGTCCGAAGGCGGCGTCGAGCCAGTTCTGATAGGCGACATAGATCAGCGCCACGAAGGCGAGGATCGCAGGCACCGGGAACAGCGGCATGCGATAGTGGCCGCCCGAGGTGGTGCCGTTGCGGCGGCCGGCGAAGACGGCGATGCAAAGCAGCGCATAGATCACGACCAGCGAGGTGCCGCTGACCACCAGCAAAAGGTTGAGATCGATGAAGCAGGCAAGTGCGGCCAGCACCACCACGACGATGGTTGCGATCCATGGTGAGGCGTAAGTGCCGTGGACGGACGCCACCGCATTGTTGATCGGGCCGAACCAGGTCTTATCCCGACCGGAGCTGAAGAGCAGCCGCGCCGCCTGCAGGATGATGGCGATGACGGCATTGAAGATGGCGACCGCAATCGCCAGGCTGATCGCCACCGTCAGCCAATGGCCGCCACGCGCCTCGAGGAAATATTCGATCTTCTGCGGCGCCGCGAGCAGGCCGACCAGATCCGGCGCGCCGAGTAGCACCGCGGTCAGCGGGATGAGCTCGGCGGCGACGGTGATCACCAGCGCCCAGAGCACCACCTTGCCGATGTTGCGCTTGGCGTCATGCGTCTCCTCGCCGAAATAGGCGGCCGCGCCATAGCCGTTATAAGCAAAGAGCGACACGGCGGTGGACGCCAGAATGATGGCGGCCGAGGCCGGAACCAGCGTGTTGGTCGTGGCGTCAAGCAGTTGCGGCGCGGTGAACAAGCTGGAAAGCGGCCGCTCGACATGCGCGAAGCCGAGCCCGGTCAGGATCAGCAGCGCCAGCATTTCGATGCAAAGGAAGATACCGGTGACGAAGGCGTTGAGTTTTATGCGCATGGCGGCGACTGCGCCGGCCAGGACGATCGTCACCACGCCGACCCATTGCGGGCTGAGATTGGGAATGATGACGCCGAGATAGGTGCCGACGCCAAGCGCGATGACGGCGACGATCGACGATCGACACAAACACCAGCACCAGGGTGACGAAGCCCCAGAAGCGGCCGAGCGTGCGGCCGATCATGGTGTATTCGCCGCCGGCCATCGGATAGGCCGAGGAAAGCTCGGCATAGACGAAGGCCATGAACAGGCCGATGACGGCCGCGATCACGAAGCTCAGGAATGAGCCGGTGCCGGCCAGCGCGATGACGCCCGGCGCGATGATGAAGACGGACGATGCGGGCGTTACCGCCGAGAGCACGATCATCAGCGTGCCCAGCGCGTTCAGCGCCCGGTCGAGGCCCTTGGCACCGGGTGCAGCCTTGTCGGCGGCCGCCGTGGTGGCTTCATTTGTAGACATTGTCCTCCCCTTTTTTTAATTGGATAAAAATTAGTATCCGCATGGAAGCTATCCGTGTCGTCATATAGCGTCAACAAATTTGCGATGTGCCGGCTTGCAAAAGTTCATTGACCAGTTTTTATTGAATCAAATTCAGGAAATGAAATGGGCAGACCCAAGACACAGACCGATCGCCGCCTTACCCTGGTCGCAGCGGCGGAATCGATGATCGCCAAACGCGGCCTCGCGGGTGTCACCTTGCGCGACGTGGCCAACGAGGCCGGCATGAGTTCGAGCGCCCTGCTCTATTACTATCCCGGCCTTAAGGAGCTTCTGGACGACGTACAAAAGAAGGCGGTGGAACGCTTCTGCACCCAGCGCGCGTCAGCGGTCGCCTCGATCGCCGATCCACGGGTGCGGCTGAGGACGATGCTGGAAAGCGGCCTACCAACCGATCCGGACGACCAGCTCTGCCGGCTTCTGCTGGAACTCGGCGCCTATTCGCGCTCGGACGCCAGCTATGCCGCCCGGCATATCACACTCTTCGAGCGCCAGGTGGCGATCTATGTCGGGATCCTCGAAGCGGGCGCAGCCACCGGCGTCTTCAAGCTGAGCGCTGCCAGCGAGGTCATCGCCCGCAGCCTCGTCGTCCTCGAGGACGGCCTTGGCCTGCACCTCGTCAACGTCGTGCCGGCCATCGACCATGCCTCGGCGATGGCGATCCTCACCAGCTATGCAGAACTTGCGACCGGCTGCAGCCTTGGCTGAGCCGGGTCTCATCAACGGAGCATCCCTCAGCATGGACCAACGACTAGGCTCAATCACCACGCCGGCCGGCAAGACGCGCGCCCGCGGCCTCGGCATCCCCCTGCCCGGCACGCCAGGCCCGGCAAATGCCATCACCGATGTCAAAGGCGTGCTCGTCGGCTATTCGACGCTCATCAAAGGCGACGGCAAGCTCACCATGGGCCATGGGCCGGTGCGCACGGGCGTCACCGCGGTACTGCCGCTCGGCCGGGGCGGCGTCGGATTGGCATTGGCTGCCGGCTACCATTCCTTCAACGGCAATGGCGAGATGACCGGCGCCTCATGGCTGGAGGAGGCCGGCAGCCTCTCGATGCCGATCCTGATCACCAACACGCACGCGGTCGGCCCCTGCCATCGCGGCGTCATCGATTGGGTGGCGCGCGACAAGCCGCAGTTGGCGAGCCAATGGCTGCTGCCGGTGGTGGCCGAAACCTGGGACGGTTATCTGAACGACATCAACGGCTCGCACGTCACTGTCGACCACGCGATCGAGGCGATCGAGAACGCGGCCGGCGGCGGCATCGAGGAAGGATCGGTCGGCGGCGGCACCGGCATGAACTGCTACGCCTTCAAGGGCGGCTCCGGTAGTGCTTCGCGAATCGTCGACTACGGCCACCGCGCCTACACGGTCGGCGTCTTCCTGCAGGCCAATTTCGGCTCGCGCCAGGAGATCAGCATCGCCGGCGTGCCGCTCGGGCAGGAGCTTGCCGCCGACAATCCGATGGAGGCGTATTTCAGCGGCGGGCCGACCGGCGCCGGCTCCTGCATAGGCATCGTCGCCACCGACGCGCCGCTGCTTCCTGGACAGTGCAAGGCGCTGGCCCGTCGCGTGCCGCTCGGGCTGGCGCGCACCGGCACCGCCGGCTCGCATTTCTCCGGCGATATTTTTCTCGCCTTTTCGACAGCCAACCCCGATGCCCTCAACGGTCGCTTCCCCAAGGGCGCTCCGACAGAGAAGAGCTACAGCCATATGGATTTCGTTCCATGGGGCCGCATGGACGATTTCTACACCGCCGTGGTGCAGGCGACTGAGGAGGCCGTGCTCAACGCGCTGGTCGCCAATGAGGATATGGTCGGCCGCGACGGCAATCGTACCCCTGCCCTGCCGCGAGACAAAGTGGTGGCGGCGCTGAAATCGCGTGGCGTCATCGCCGACTGACTGCGGCGGGCAGAGATCCCTCGCTGGCAATAGCCATGCAAAAAACCCCGGCGTTGACCTGCCGGGGCTTTTAATCGTTCTCGTCGTGCCACTGGCCCGCAAGCCTGTGGCTCCGAACAAAATCAAGCAGCAGCCGAAACCTTCGCGTCGGTCGGAACCTGCGAGATCGTCTTCAGGACCTGCGAGGCGATCTGGTAGGGGTCGCCCTGCGAGTTCGGGCGACGGTCTTCCAGGTAGCCCTTGTAGTCGTTCTTGACGAAGGAATGCGGCACGCGGATCGAGGCGCCGCGATCGGCGACGCCGTAGGAGAACTTGTTCCACGGCGCGGTCTCATGCTTGCCGGTCAGGCGCTTGTCGTTGTCCGGACCGTAGACGGCGATATGATCCATCAGGTTCTTCTCGAACTGCGCCATCAGCGCCTCGAAATAGGCCTTGCCGCCGACTTCACGCATATATTTGGTCGAGAAGTTGCAGTGCATGCCTGAACCGTTCCAGTCGGTGTCGCCGAGTGGCTTGCAGTGGAACTCGATGTCGATGCCGTATTTCTCGGTCAGGCGGAGCAGCAGGTAGCGAGCCATCCACATCTGGTCGGCGGCCTTCCTGGAGCCCTTGCCGAAGATCTGGAATTCCCACTGGCCCTTCGCCACTTCGGCGTTGATGCCTTCATGGTTGATGCCGGCGGCTAGGCAGAGATCGAGATGCTCCTCGACGAGCTGGCGCGCGATATCGCCGACATTCTTGAAGCCGACGCCGGTGTAATATGGACCCTGCGGTGCGGGATAACCGCTCTCGGGGAAGCCGAGGGGGCGGCCGTCCTTGTAGAAGAAGTATTCCTGCTCGAAGCCGAACCAGGCATCCTCATCGTCGAGAATGGTCGCGCGGCTGTTCGATACATGCGGGGTGACGCCATCGGGCATCATGACTTCGCACATCACGAGAACACCGTTGGTGCGGGCCGGATCCGGGTAAACCGCCACCGGCTTCAGCACGCAGTCCGAGCTGCGGCCCTCGGCCTGGTTCGTCGAGGAACCGTCGAAGCCCCACAGCGGCAGCTGCTCGAGCGTCGGGAACTCGGCAAACTCCTTGATCTGGGTCTTGCCGCGCAGATTGGGGGTCGGGGTGTAGCCGTCGAGCCAGATATACTCGAGCTTGTATTTGGTCATTCCAGTGCCTCTCGTTGCTTGGACGCCGCCATGGCGGCGTCGATGCATGGCCGATCGGGGCGGCCTGCCGATGGTTAAAATGCAAGTCGTATGCCACTCCGGTCTTGCGGGCTGCGGCAAAATGGCCAGATCAACGCTTTGATTTTGCTGAGCCGCCTCAGCAATGCGTTCCGATCGTTCAGCAAATGGTGTTGCTCAAATAATGTGCATAAAATGATCTTTTGATAGGCATATTGCCTAAATGAATCGCAGAACCTATTTTGAGGGAAAGCTGAATCGACACGCTCCTGGAAAGACAAGGAGACCGACAATGCAAGTTACGCCTTCACGACCGTCGGCAAAAATTCTGATGTTCCCGCTTGCAGCGCGTAAGTCTGCCTCAAATTTAGGCGCCAAGGCCAAATTCGCGGCAGAGCTTGCAACGCTTCGCGGGGAGTTGGCCGACTTCGACGGCTGGTATCACGAAGCGGCGATCGAGGAAGAGAACGAGCAGCGCAAGGGCTGATCGCTCCTCTGAGTTCTGGAACGGAAAGCCCGGCGCGATCGCTCGCGCCGGGCTTTCTGTTGAGCCAACGTCAGTCCTTGGCGTGCAGATCGGTGCCGAGCGTATCCCTGACGAAGATCATGCCGATGATGAGCGACATCGCCGCGATGATCACCGGGTACCAGAGACCGTAGTAGATATCGCCCTTGTAGGCGCTGAGCGCGAACACCGTTGCCGGCAGCAGGCCGCCGAACCAGCCATTGCCGATATGGTAAGGCAGCGACATGCCGGTGTAGCGGATGCGGGTCGGGAACATTTCGACCAGGATGGCGGCGATCGGCCCATAGACCATGGTGACGAACAGCACCAGGATGAACAGGATGCCGATCGTGAGCGGCCAGTTGATGGCCGCCGGATCGGCAGTCATGGCGAAAGCGCCGCCGCCTGGGATGGTGTAGACGGTGACTTCCGGCGCGCCGGCTGCCTCGTCCTTGGTCAGGATCTTGTCGGCGATCGCCTGATCGGTCTTCACCGTCGCCTTCTCGCCGCCGCGAATGGCCGTGGCGTCGAGCTTCAGTTCCGGATTGGCCGCGATGAAGGCGTCGAGCTTCTGGTCCGCCACCTTGGCCGCGGCGCGCTTCAGCGGGTAGCCGCCGTCCTGCAGCGACATGTTCACCGCCTTCTGGAAGGCCGCCTCCTTGGCCTTGGCCTGATCCCCGGCGGCAACGGCGTCATAGGATTCCACCGTCTCGTTGCCGATCTTGACCGTGGCAGCCGTGCCGGGGGCCGCGGTGGTCACCACGTCATAGGGCACCGAGTTCTTCGTGAGGAACGACGTCGCGATATCGCAGGAGGTCGTGAACTTCGCCGTGCCGACCGGGTTGAACTGGAATTTGCAGTCGCCGGGAGCCGCCGTCACTGTCGCGCGGGTGTTCTGCTGCGCGGTGGCCAGGGCCGGATTGGCGGCCCAGGTGAGCGCCTTGAACAGCGGGAACGTGCACACGATACCCAAAGCAAGGCCGGCCATGATGATCGGCTTGCGGCCGATCTTGTCCGACAGCCAGCCGAACACGACGAAGAAGATTGAGCCGATGGCAAGTGCGACAGCGATCATGACGTTGACCGACCATGCGTCGACCTTCAGCACGTTCTGCAGGAAGAACAGGGCGTAGAACTGTCCATTGTACCAGATCACGGCCTGGCCGGCTGTGAGGCCGAGCAGCGCCAGCAACGCGATCTTGGCGTTCTTCCACTGGCCGAAGGCTTCCGAGAGCGGCGCTTTGGAGCCCTTGCCTTCGTCCTTCATGCGCTGGAAGGTCGGAGATTCAGACAGCGACAACCGAATCCAGACCGAAACGGCGAGCAGCAGGAAGGAAACGATGAAGGGAATGCGCCAGCCCCAGCTTGCATAGGTTTCCTTGCTGAGCGAGGCCTGCACGATCAGGATGACAACGAGCGACAGGAACAGGCCGAGCGTCGCCGTGGTCTGGATCCACGACGTGTAGTAACCACGGCGATCGTCGGGCGCATGCTCGGCGACATAGGTCGCCGCGCCGCCATATTCGCCGCCGAGCGCCAGCCCCTGCAGCATGCGCAGCCCGATCAGGATCACCGGCGCCGCAATGCCCCAACTGGCATAGCCGGGCAGCAAGCCGACCAGGAAGGTCGACAGACCCATGATCGTCATGGTGACGAGGAAGGTGTATTTGCGGCCGACGAGATCGCCGACGCGGCCGAACACGAGCGCGCCGAACGGACGCACGAGGAAACCAGCGGCAAAGGCCAGCAACGCGAAGATGTTGCGCGTCGCTTCCGGGATCGCCGGACTGAAGAAGGTCGAGCCGATGAAGGCTGCCAGCGAGCCGTAAAGGTAGAAATCGTACCATTCGAAAACGGTGCCGAGCGACGAGGCGAAGATGACCTTCTTCTCCTCTCGCGTCATGCCGCGGCTGGTCCCGCCGGCGGTCGATGCCATTGCCATTTATATATCCTCCCGTCAGATCCCATCTGTCCTCGGCAGCTGCGCGCCACCGTCCGTACTCCTCCGAACGCGGACTCAAAACGCAGCCAACGAAGCAAAAAAATGACAGAAAGGGCGGGCGAAAGGCACCGCGACGATGGGATTATGACTTTGGTATTAGGTGCACTGCGAAAGCGGCGCATGGAGTGGCATGGGTCCGGAGATTGCCGATCCACTCCAGGCTTTGTCTACGCAATTCCGGACGGAAAACCGCTACGCAGTTTTCCTGGAATTGCCTTAGCCTTGCAGCGCCTCGAGCAGGCTGACCGCCGCCATCATGTCGCGCTTGCGGGCCGAGCGACGCGCCACCGCTTCGGCATCCTGGCCCCAATGCTCGATCTGCCAGTCCTCGTCGACATGGGCCGCCGCCCAGGCTTCCTCGGCGTCGAGCTCGCCGAAATCGACGGCTAAAGCCAACAGCGCCGAGCCGGTCAGGGCCGTCATGACATGGATGGCGGCCAGCCGCATCGGCTCGGAGCGCTGGCCAAGATGCGCTCCGAGGATGGCGATCGCTTCGCGCGGCTGGTCGACATGGATGACACCTTCGGCGAGGTTGAAGCGCGCGCCGAGGCTGCTGCGCGCCCAGTCCAGCACCGGATCCCAGAGATTGTTCTGGCGATCGACCAGTCCCTGCGGGCCATCGGCGCGGTAACACAAGAGATCGGACGAGGCGAAGCGCAGCACATCCTCCAGCACCGCCTGCGGGTCGGAGGCGACGCCGTCGATGGCGGTGTTGACGAGGCGCATGACGGGCATCGTCACCGGATCGATGACCTCGGTCTGCGCGCTGAACTCGTCGGCCACAAGCGCTGCGGCCTTTTCGGTCGGCAGCACCATCACGGCCTTGCCTGGCGTGCGCACCGGCCGGCCGTCGAGATGAACGGCGAAACCGTTCTCGACGGGCGCCACCGAGACAGCCTTGTAGAAACGCTTCGGCAGCGGCGTCTTCATTTGGATCTGGGCGCGCCGCACCGGATCGGGATCGGAGAGCAGCTTTCCGGCTTCGAGGTCTTCGAGGATGTCGCGCATGACGAACTCCTTAAAGCAATTCCAGGAAAAGTGTGTAGCGGTTTTCCGTTCGGAATTGCGGCTATGGTGCTGGCTGCCTGCGCGCCGGCCGGTTGACGATGATCAGCCCGGCCGCGATGAGGCCGAGCGCCAGGATTATCCTGACCGTCGGCGGCTCGCCCAGCAGCACCGCGCCGCATAGGACGCCGAACACCGGCGACAGGAAGGCGAAGCTCGACAGGCTTGCCGCCGGATAGCGCGTGAGCAGCCAGAACCACAACACATAGGTGAAGGCGACGATATAGAAAGACTGGAACAGCAGCGCCAGCGTCGGCAAGGCGGCCACCGCGCGGATGGGCGGGCCGGCGAAAGGCATCACCAGGGCGCCCACAAATGCGGCGCCGGCCAGTTGATAGAGCAGCAGCTTCTCCGCGCTCGTCTCGACCAGCTTCGATCGCTTGATGACGATGCTGGTCGCCGCCCAGAGAATGCCCGAGCCGAGGCTGAGCAGATCGCCGGTCAGCGTTGCATCACCGCCGGCAACGATGCCGTCGGAGAAGACCGCCGCAAGGCCGCAGAAGGCCAGAACCAGCCCACCGAGCTTGCGCGCGTTGATGCGCTCGCCAAGCAGGAAATGGCCGCCGATCAGCACCCAGAAGGGCATGGTGTTGACCAGGAGCGTGTTGCGGGCAACGGTGGTGTATTCGAGCCCGATGTAGAGGCACAGGAACTCGACGCCGAAGAGCACGCCGACGACGATGCCGGCGACCAGCGTTCCATCCGCTTCGAACAGCTTGATGCCGCGCAGCCGGCACCAGGCGAGCACGCAGGCTCCGCCGATGAGCGAACGGGCGATTGAAACGAAGACGGGGTCGTAGCCCGCATAGGAAACCTTGGCGGCGACGTAGTTCAGCCCCCAGGAGAAGGTCAGCCCGACCATGATGGCCGCCGCCGCCATGTCGACCGCATCGCGGCGATCCAATACGGGCGCAGCAGTCAAATCTCAGTCCTCCGCGCTCTGCTCGTCGAAACCGAGCAGGTTCCAGCTCTGGCGCATATGCGGCGGCATCGGCGCCGTCACGTCGATCACTCCCTGGTCCGGATGCGGGATGACGATACGGCGGGCATGGAGATGCAGACGGTTCTGGATGCCGCCCGGGAATTCCCAGTTGGTGTCGGCCTCGAAATATTTGGGATCGCCGATGATCGGGCAGCCGATATGGGCGGCGTGGACGCGAAGCTGGTGGGTGCGGCCGGTGTAAGGCTCCATCTCTAGCCATGACAGCGACTGCGCCGCCTGCTCGACCACGCGGTAATAGGAGACGGCGTGATCGGCGCCCTTCTCGCCATGCTTGGCGATGCGCACGCGGTCGCCATCCGGCGTCGCCTCCTTGACCAGCCAGGTCGAGATCTTGTCCTCGCGCTTCGCAGGCACGCCCTTGACCAGCGCCCAGTAGGTCTTCTTGGTCTCTCGCGCGCGGAACGCTTCCGAAAGCTTCATCGCGGCAAGGCGGGTGCGGGCCACCACCAGCACGCCGGAGGTGTCGCGGTCGAGCCGGTGGACGAGGCGCGGCTTCTCGCCCTTCTGGTTGCGCCAGGCCTCCAGCATGTCGTCGACGTTGCGGGTGACGCCGGAGCCGCCCTGCACGGCAAGGCCGGCGGGCTTGTTGAAGACGAAGACTTTCGGGTCCTCGTGCAGGAGCATCTTGGCGAGCACGTCGGCATCGCCCTGGTTGCGGATCGAGTGGCCGGTGAGCGGCGCATCACCCTTCTTGTCGACGTCGAGCGGCGGGACACGGACGGACTGGCCTGGCTCGACGCGCGTGTCGGCCTTCACCCGGCCGCCGTCGACGCGAATCTGGCCCGAGCGCAACAGCTTCTGCAGGTGGCCGAAGCCCAGGCCCGGATAATGGACCTTGAACCAGCGGTCGAGCCGCATGCCCGCCTCTCCGGCCTCCACCGTGATCTGTTCAACACCTGCCATTGATACGCTTTTCCGTTTGAAAGCGGCGCCATAGCACTAAGGCGAGGATGTTGCGAGCCACAGACCCAACAAAGCGCGACGATTGCCCCAATCGCACCCATACGAGGTCCGACCGCATGCTGGCCGACCCCTGGATTGAAGCAGGGCCGTAGTCAGTTAGCGGCGGCTTTCGGCTTGGACGAGCCGATCATCTTCCAGTTCTTGTAGAAGACGGAATTGATGCGCTCCACGCTGACCGAAACGATGGAGAGAAGGCCCGCGATCAGTTTTGGGAACGGAGACGGGCGGATGATGTCGACGAAGACGCAGTAGCGGCGGCCGTCATATTCGTTGACCGAGCGGTGGAACAGCGTGTCATCGAAGATGAACAAGGGATTATCGTACCAATAGTTCTTCTTGCTGCCGCATTGGACGAAGATCTCCGCCTGCACCGGAACGAGATTGTAGAGGATGCGCAGGCTGAGCCGCAGCGGACCGAAATGCCAGGACGTGGATTCACGCTTGCTGAAAACGGATACCGCGATCGTCTTGATGTATTTGTAATCCTTGTTGAATTCGGGGACGTTGTCGATCTTGTGCTTGCCGTACCACTGGTAGACATACATGCCGCGCCGGCCGGCACCGAAATTGGCGTCGATGTCGGCGATGATCTCGTCCTTGCGGGCCTTGAAGACGCCCAGGACCTCGTTGATCTCGCGCTGATAGTCCTCGGGGAACTGCTCGGGCTTCCAGACGCCGGGGTTGCGGTAGCAGAGAAGGTCGACGATCAGGTTGAACGGCGACAGCAGCCAGGTGAACAGGCCGTTGCCGAGGAAGTAGCGATCGAAAAGCTTCCAGTTCTTCTGGTCGTTGCGCATGACGTCAATCAGGCCGCAGACGACCCAGATCGCGGTCACGATCGGGATGAAGTAGAAGGCGAGCGCGAGAATCACGACCGCGATGGCGGCCTTGCGGAGCGACTTGACGGTTTGCTTTTTCATTGTCATTCGCGCGGGAGCGCGATCCTGTTCCATGGGACAAAATCACGGCGACCCCCGCCAGCCGTGCGTCTTGATAGGATTTTTTGTTTCCCGGCACAATGCCGACGCACGGATCCGCGCGGTCTGTCGGCGCAATTATTTGGAGCGGGCCACTCCACTTCAGCGCCATGTCCCGACCGACCGCGCAATTCAGCTGTTCCGTTCGCTGCGCAGTTTCGCCCAGTACTCCAGCCGCTTGCGGATATCGCGCTCGAACCCGCGTTCGGGGGGATCGTAGAAGGTGTGCCGACCCATCTTTTCCGGAAAATAATCCTGGCCGGAAAACGCATCCGGCTCGTCATGGTCATAGCGATAGCCGGCGCCGTAATCCTCCTGCTTCATCAGCTTGGTCGGCGCGTTGAGGATGTGCTTGGGCGGCAGCAGCGAGCCGAACTCCTTGGCCGCCGCGGTCGCGGCCTTGAAGGCTGTGTAGACGGCGTTCGATTTCGGCGCGGTGGCGAGGTAGACGGCGGCTTGAGCGAAGGCGAGCTCGCCCTCGGGCGAACCCAGATAGTCATAGGCGTCCTTGGCCGCATTGGCGACGACGAGCGCCTGCGGATCGGCGAGCCCGATATCCTCCACCGCCATGCGCACCAGCCGGCGGCCCAGATAGAGCGGATCCTCGCCGGCATCGAACATGCGGGCAAGATAATAGAGCGCCGCGTCCGGATCGGAGCCGCGCACCGATTTGTGCAGCGCCGAGATCAGATTGTAGTGGCCGTCCTGGCCCTTGTCATAGATCGGCGCGCGGCGCTGGATGACACGCTGCAGGCCCTCCGGACCGAACACCTCGCCTTTCTTGGCGGCGCGCCAGACTTCCTCGGCCAGCGTCAGCGAGGCGCGGCCGTCGCCGTCGGCCATGCGGATCAGCATAGCGCGCGCCTCATCGTCGAGCGGCAGCGCCCTGCCCTCGGTTTCTTCCGCCCGCGTCAAAAGCTTTCCGATGCTTTCCTCGCCCAGCGAACGGAACACCAGCACGCGCGCGCGCGACAGAAGCGCCGCATTCAGCTCGAAGGACGGGTTCTCCGTGGTGGCGCCGACCAGCACAACGGTGCCGTCTTCCATCACCGGCAAAAAACCGTCCTGCTGGGCACGGTTGAAGCGATGGATTTCGTCGACGAAAAGCAGCGTCTGGCGGCCGTTGGCGCGCCTGAGCTTTGCCGCTTCGAACACTTTCTTGAGGTCCGCTACGCCCGAAAACACGGCGGAGATCTGCTCGAAGGCAAGGTTGGTCTCGCCGGCGAGCAGCCGCGCCACGGTCGTCTTGCCGGTGCCGGGCGGACCCCAGAAGATCATCGAGCCGAGCGAACCGGAATCGATCAGCCTGGTCAGCGCGCCGTCGGGGCCGGTCAGATGCTCCTGGCCGACGACCTCACCGAGGTTTTTGGGGCGCAGCCGATCGGCCAGCGGCCGCCCGGGCGGCGCCTTTTCCGGCTCATCGGAATTGAACAGATCGGCCATGCAAGTCTTTTGGTTGAAATGCGAGCACGCTCTTTTAAGAGCATGATCTTGTCCGAACGCCGGTTCCCGCTTTTTGCTGTGTGGACCCTTCGGTTCGGGATCATGCTCTAAATGGGCAGACCGCCTCAATAACGCAACACCTGTCGCAATATCTGCCCGCCGCGCTCGACGGTAAAGCGCCACCAGCGCGTGTCCTGCTGGGCAACCTGTGCCAGCGTTGCAGCGGTGTCGATGGTGGTGCCGTTCACCTCGCGCACGATATCGCCGGGCTGGAAGCCGAAATCGGCGGCCGGCGAATCGCGGCTGATATCGATGACCGTGACGCCCTTGAGATCAGTGCGCAGGCCAAGCCGCTGAGCAAGCCTGGGCGAAAGCTCCGCAACCTTGGCGCCGGAAAAGGGACTGCGGCCGCGCAGAGTGACTTCGCTGGCCTTGGCGCCTTCCGGCGCGCGCTCCAGGGGAATTTCCAGCGTCGCCTGCTGCCCCTTGCTCAGCACGGCGAAGGTTGCCTTGGTGCCGATCGACAGCGTCGCCATGCGGTAGTCGAGCGCCTCGATGCTTTCGACCGGCGTGTTGTTGAGCGACAGAATGACGTCGCCAGGCTTCAAGCCGGCCTTGCCGGCAGGTCCGGCCGGGTCAACGGACGACACCAGGGCGCCGGTTGGCTTCTCCATGCCGAGCGATTCGGCGATCTGCGGCGTGACCATCTCAAATTCCGCGCCGACATAGGGCCGCTCGAAGAAGTCGAGGCCGGCCTTGGCGGCGTCGGCGAAGGCGCGCACCATGTTCGAGGGAATGGCGAAGCCGATGCCGATCGAGCCGCCGCTGCGGCTGTAGATCGCCGTGTTGATGCCGACCAATTGGCCGCCCATGTTGATCAGCGCGCCGCCCGAATTGCCGGGATTGATGGCCGCATCGGTCTGGATGAAATAGCCCGAGTCCGAGACGCCGATATGGCTGCGGGCGAGCGCCGAGACGATGCCGCTGGTGGTGGTCTGGCCGACGCCGAAGGGGTTGCCGATGGCAAGCACCAGGTCGCCGACCTCGAGCGCGTCGGAATCGCCGATCGCGATCACCGGGAACGGCTTGTCGGCCGAGATCTTGAGCACGGCGAGATCGAGCGTCTCGTCCTTGAGCATGACCTTCGAGGTGAACTCGCGCCCGTCCGCGGTCGCGACCTTCACCTCGTCGGCGTCCTTGATGACGTGGAAATTGGTGACGATGACGCCGCTCGGATCGACCAGCACGCCGGAGCCCAGTGAGGACTGCGCGCGCGGCTGGGCACGGCCGAAGAACTCCTCGAAGAAGGGATCGCCCTCGAAAGGCGACGTCACCTTGGCGGTCTGCGAGGCATAGACATTGACGACGGCAGGGGCCGTCTGCTTGACCAGCGGCGCGAAGGAGAGATGCACCTCCTCGCGGCCGAAGGGCACGCGCTTGTCGGGCCCGGAGGTGCCGTTCTCGCCCTCGACACCATGCAACAGGTCGGTCAGCACATCGGAGAGCCCGGGATCGGCCGGCTTGGCGGCGTTCTCGGCAAAAGCCTGTCTTGCGGCCGGTGCCGCGGCGAAGACAGCCAGCGCGGCAACAAGAAACAGTCGTTTGAGGCGCATTTCGAATCCCTCCAGATCGGGCGCCATTGTCCCGACGATTGTGCAGAATGAAAGGCTAATGCACATAATTGCGACACTTGTCGCGCAAAAGCGTGAAGCCGGAAGTGAAATTCCTTCAGCCCGGCCCAAACCACTCCAAATGCAAAAAGGGGCCCGAAGGCCCCTTGAAGTCATTGATGAAAACGCGCGCCTCAGGCGGCCGCGGCTTCCTCATTGGCGCCTTCAGCCTCGAGGCGGGCACGGTCGGCGGCGCCCTTGGCCGAGGTGTCGCGGTCGACGAATTCAATGACCGCCATCGCGGCGTTGTCGCCCTTGCGGAAGCCCGCCTTCATGATGCGCAGATAGCCGCCGTTGCGCTGCGCATAACGCGGCGCAATCGTGTCGAACAGGCGCTTCACGACCGGCTCGTTGCCGATCTGGGCGATGACCTGACGACGGGCGTGCAGGTCGCCGCGCTTGCCGAGCGTGACGAGCTTCTCGACGATCGGACGCAGGTCCTTCGCCTTCGGCAGTGTGGTGACGATCTGCTCGTGCTCGATCAGAGACACGGCGAGGTTGGCGAACATCGACTTGCGGTGGCTTACGCTGCGGGCGAAGCGACGGCCTTTGAAACCGTGGCGCATGGCTCTTTTCCTTCTTCAGTTGTTCAAGAGGCCACGGCCTCTGATGGTTTTCCGCATGACCGTCGGATCGAGCGGCTCGCGCCGCCGATCCTTGGAATTCATGCTCAATATTGGTCTTCGTAACGCTTGGCGAGGTCTTCGATGTTTTCCGGCGGCCAGTCCGGCACTTCCATGCCGAGATGGAGGCCCATGGCCGCCAGCACTTCCTTGATCTCGTTCAGCGACTTGCGGCCGAAGTTCGGGGTGCGCAGCATCTCGGCTTCGGTCTTCTGGATCAGGTCGCCGATATAGACGATGTTGTCGTTCTTCAGGCAGTTGGCCGAACGCACCGACAGCTCGAGCTCGTCGACCTTCTTGAGCAGCGCCGGGTTGAAGGCGAGCTCGGTGACGGCTTCGGTGGCGACTTCCTTCTGCGGCTCGTCGAAGTTGACGAACAGCGCCAGTTGGTCCTGCAGGATGCGGGCGGCGAAAGCCACCGCGTCCTCGCCCGAGATCGAGCCGTTGGTCTCGATGGTCATGGTCAGCTTGTCATAGTCGAGCACCTGGCCTTCGCGGGTGTTCTCGACCTTGTAGGAGACCTTTTTCACCGGCGAGTAGAGCGAGTCGACCGGGATCAGGCCGATCGGCGCATCCTCGGCGCGGTTGCGCTCGGCCGGCACATAACCCTTGCCGGTGTCGACGGTGAACTCCATGCGGATCTCGGCGCCCTCGTCCAGCGTGCAGATGACGTGGTCGGGGTTGAGGATCTCGACGTCACCCACGGTCTGGATGTCGCCGGCAAGCACGGCGCCCGGGCCCTGCTTGCGCACGACCATGCGCTTGGGGCCATCGCCTTCCATGCGGATGGCGATTTCCTTGATGTTGAGCACGATGTCGGTCACGTCCTCGCGCACGCCGGCGATGGACGAGAATTCATGCAGCACGCCGTCGATCTGCACGGCGGTGACGGCCGCGCCGCGCAGGGAAGACAGAAGCACGCGCCGCAGCGCGTTGCCCAGCGTCAGACCAAAGCCGCGTTCGAGCGGCTCGGCCACCAGCGTGGTTAGCGTCTTCTTCTTCGACGAGAACTCGATCTTGTTCGGCTTGATCAGTTCCTGCCAGTTTTTCTGGATCATAAATGTCTTCCTTCCTTTGCCCCGCCACCATCCAATCGTGGCGGGCGACACGGAAAACCGCGGAGGAACGCCGTGGCGTTCGCGCGGCGCTTAAAAAATCAGACGCGGCGCTTCTTGCGCGGACGGCAGCCATTGTGCGGAATCGGCGTTACGTCGCGGATCGAGGTGATGGTGAAACCCGCCGCCTGAAGCGCGCGAAGGGCCGATTCACGGCCGGAGCCGGGTCCGCAGACCTCGACCTCGAGCATGCGCATGCCGTGTTCCTGCGCCTTCTTGGCGACGTCCTCGGCAGCCATCTGGGCGGCGAACGGAGTCGACTTGCGCGAACCCTTGAAGCCCTGGGCACCGGCCGACGACCAGGCAATCGAATTGCCCTGCGCGTCGGTGATGGTGATCATAGTGTTGTTGAAGGTCGAATTGACGTGGGCAACGCCCGACGAGATGTTCTTGCGTTCGCGACGGCGAACACGAGCGGCTTCCTTGGCCATGGTAGTCCTTTCAGTTGATCTCTACACCGCCGTAATGCCAGCGGCTCCACCTTGGGAAGGCAGTAGGGGAATAGGGCGGTAAGGGAGTGGGGAAACGCGATCTCCCTATTGCCTTACTGCCCTACTCCCTTACTCCCCTAATTACTTCTTCTTGCCGGCGATCGCCTTGGCCGGCCCCTTGCGGGTGCGCGCATTGGTGTGCGTGCGCTGGCCGCGGACGGGCAGCGAGCGGCGGTGACGCAGGCCGCGATAGCAGCCGAGGTCCATGAGCCGCTTGATGTTCATCGAGACTTCGCGGCGCAGGTCGCCTTCGACCTGGTAGTCGCGGTCGATCGTCTCGCGGATCTGCAGCACTTCCGCGTCGGTCAGCTGGTTGACGCGGCGATCCGCCGGGATGCCGACCTTGTCGACGATCTCCTGGGCAAACTTCTTGCCGATTCCGTGAATGTACTGAAGCGCAATGACGACGCGCTTGTTGGTCGGAATGTTGACGCCGGCTATACGAGCCATGTTCTTCTCTCTCTCCATGTAGGCCGGTCGAGCCGGCGTTCAAGTTACCCGCGTCCGGTGGAGGCCGGCCCTTGCGGGAGTTTCCTGGTTCAAAGCGGATGCCTTGCCCGCAAGGGCAAGCAAAGTCCATGCCTGATAGGAAGACGGGCCGCCATACCCCAACGGCCCGTTCCCGTCAAGCGCAATCTTCAATTGTCGGCGCGAGCTACTTCGCCGCGGCCGCGAGCACCTTGCTGATCTCGTCGGTCACGGCATCGATACTGGCCATGCCGTCGACGGTCTTGAGCTTGCCTTTGGCGTAGTAGTAGCCGGTCAGCGGGGCCGTCTTCTTGTAATATTCGCGCAGGCGTTCCTCGAACACCGCCGGGTTGTCGTCCTTGCGCACCGGCTGGCCGGCGGCCTTGGCATCCTCGGCGCGTTTGATGATTCGGCCAACGAGCGCCTTGTCGTCGACGACCAGCTCGATGACGGTGTCGAGCGCGATGCCGCGCTCGGCAAGCATGGCCTCGACCGCGTCGGCCTGGACCAGCGTGCGCGGATAACCGTCGAGGATGAAGCCCTTGGCGCAATCCGGCTGGTCGATGCGTTCCGCGACGATGGCATTGACGATCGCGTCCGAGACCAACTCGCCGGCATCCATCACTGCCTTGGCCCGCTTGCCGACCTCCGTTCCGGCCTGGACGGCGGCACGCAGCATGTCACCCGTCGAGAGCTGGGGTATGCCGTGTTTTTCTACCAGTCTTTGTGCTTGCGTCCCCTTGCCCGCTCCTGGCGGCCCAAGCAATATCAGCCTCATCTGCTCCTCTTACCCCCGCGCAACTTCGACTTCTTGATCAGGCCCTCATACTGGTGCGCGATCAGGTGGCCCTGAATCTGCGCCACCGTATCGAGCGTGACACTGACCACGATCAGAAGCGATGTGCCACCGAGATAGAAAGGTACGCCAGTCGCCGAAATCAGGAACTCCGGCAGCAGACAGACCAGCACCAGGTAGATGGCGCCGACCACGGTGATACGCGTCAGAACATAGTCGATATATTCAGCCGTGCGCTCGCCCGGACGATAGCCCGGGATGAAGCCGGAATGCTTCTTGAGCTGGTCGGCCGTGTCCTTCGGGTTGAAGACGATCGCCGTGTAGAAGAAGGCGAAGAAGACGATCATGCCCGCATAGAAGATCATGTAGAGCGGCTGCCCGTGACCGAGCGAGGCCAGGATCGTGCTTGCCCAGGCCGGCAGGTTGGTCGCCTGCGAGAAGCCCGCGACCGTCGCCGGCAGAAGAAGCAGCGAGGACGCGAAGATCGGTGGGATGACGCCCGAGGTGTTGAGCTTCAGCGGCAAATGCGAGGTATCGCCCTGGAACATGCGGTTGCCGACCTGGCGCTTCGGGTACTGGATCAACAGGCGGCGCTGCGCGCGCTCGAAGAAGACGATCAGCGCGATGACGACGATGGCCAGAACGATGATCGCGAGGATGAGACCCGTCGACAGCGCGCCGGTGCGGCCGAGCTCCAGCGTGCCGGAGATCGCACGCGGCAGGCCGGCGACGATGCCGGAGAAGATGATCAGCGAAATGCCGTTGCCGATGCCGCGCGCCGTGATCTGCTCGCCGAGCCACATCAGGAACATGGTGCCGCCGACCAACGTGACGACGGTGGAGATGCGGAAGAACATGCCGGGATCGTTGACGATGCCGTTGCCGCCTTCGAGGCCGATCGAAATGCCGTAGGCCTGGATCAGCGCCAGAAGCACGGTGCCGTAGCGCGTGTACTGGTTGATGATCTTGCGGCCCTGTTCGCCTTCCTTCTTCAGCGATTCCAGCGACGGGATGACCGAGGTCATCAGCTGCATGATGATGGAGGCGGAGATGTAAGGCATGATGCCCAGCGCGAAGATCGCCATGCGCTGCACGGCGCCGCCGGCAAACATGTTGAACATGCCGAGCACGCCCTTGCTCTGCGAGGAGAAGGCCTGGGCGAAGGCGTCGGGGTTGATGCCGGGAAGCGGGATGTAGGTGCCGAGGCGGTAGACGAGCAGCGCGCCGATGGTGAACCAGATGCGCTTCTTGAGATCCTCGGCCTTGGCGAAGGCCGCGAAATTCAGATTGGAGGCTAGTTGTTCAGCAGCCGAAGCCATGCCTGATTCTCCGCTAGAGCATGAGGCCGAAAAGTGAGGAGCGGTTTCCGGACGACATCTGCTCTACTTCATTGATTTCCGTGTCACGCTCGATGCCCGCAGCTCAGGCGGCGCGTGTCACCGAAGCTCACGAGATAAGCTCCGGACCGTAAACATGCAAGCGGCCGCGTTGACGCGGCCGCCCAATTCATCTGGTCAAAGCGCGGTTCGACGGAAAATGCGAAGTCATCCCGGTCGGCCGCGCTTCAAATCGCCGTTACTCGGCGGCGGCCGCTTCCGGCAGCTTCACCGAACCGCCGGCCTTCTCGATCTTCTCGATCGCCGCCTTGGAGGCGCCGGCGACGTCGAAGGAGAGCTTGGCCTTGAGCTCGCCGTCGGACAGCACGCGCACGCCGTCCTTGGCGCGACGGATGACGCCGGCGGCAACCAGGGCCTCAGCCGTCACAGCCGCCTTGGCGTCGAGCTTCTTGGCGTCGATCGCCGCCTGGATCTTGGCCAGCGACACAATCGCGAAGCTCTTGCCGAACAGGTTGTTGAAGCCGCGCTTCGGCAGGCGACGATAGAGCGGCATCTGGCCGCCCTCGAAGCCGTTGATGGCAACGCCCGAACGGGCCTTCTGACCCTTGACGCCGCGACCGGCGGTCTTGCCCGAGCCGGAGCCGATGCCGCGACCGAGGCGCTTCCTGGAATGCGTGGCGCCGTCCTTGTCACGCAGATCGTTGAGTTTCATCATTCTTCTCCTGCGCTTCCGTTCACGCCTCGTCCACGACGCGGACGAGGTGCTGGACGGCGGCGATCATGCCGCGCACGGAAGGGGTGTCTTCCAGCGTGCGCCGCTTGTGCATCTTGTTCAAGCCGAGGCCGACCAGCGTCGCACGCTGCTCCTTCGGCCGGCGGATCGGGGAGCCGATCTGCTCGACGGTGATGGTCTTGGTAGCTTTCTTGGCCATGGTCGAAATCCCTGGTCAGCGTCGACTATTCTTCAGCCGCGACGGCGGTGCCGCGGCGGGCCTGAAGGGTCGAGTACTTGATGCCGCGCGCGGCAGCCACATCCTTCGGATGCATCTGGCTCTTCAGCGCGTCGAAGGTGGCGCGAACCATGTTGTAGGGGTTCGACGAGCCCATCGACTTGGCGACCACGTCATGCATGCCGAGCGTCTCGAAGACGGCGCGCATCGGGCCGCCGGCGATGATGCCGGTACCCTGCTTGGCGGAGCGCAGCAGAACGCGTCCGGCTCCCCAACGGCCCTCGACGTCGTGATGCAGCGTGCGGCCTGAGCGCAGCGGCACGAAGATCATGTCGCGCTTGGCCGATTCGGTCGCCTTGCGGATGGCTTCCGGCACTTCGCGCGCCTTGCCGTGGCCGAAGCCGACGCGGCCCTTCTGGTCGCCGACGACGACGAGAGCGGCAAAGCCGAAACGACGGCCGCCCTTCACCACCTTGGCGACGCGATTGATGTGGACGAGCTTGTCCACCATGCCGTCGTCACGCTCTTCGCGTTCACGCTCGCGGCCGCGGCCGCCTTCTCTACGTTCCTGTGCCATATCCTAGTCCTTGTTCTTTTCCGGAAGCACGGGGTTGCTGTTTGCCGACGCCGCCTTGGGTCATCGGCGGCGAAATTAGAAGCTCAGGCCGCCTTCGCGGGCAGCTTCGGCCAGCGCCTTGACGCGGCCATGATAGATGTAGGGGCCGCGGTCGAAGACGACTTCCTTGACGCCGGCCTTCGCTGCGCGCTCGGCGATCAGCTTGCCAACGGCGGCGGCGGCAGCGGTGTCGGCGCCGGTCTTGAGCGAACCCTTGAGGTCCTTCTCGAGCGTCGAGGCGGCGGCCAGGGTATGGCCCTTGGCGTCATCGATCACCTGGACGTAGATGTTCTTCGAGGTGCGGTGCACCGACAGACGCGGGCGCGCGCCGGCGACCTTCTTGATCTGGCGGCGGATGCGCTGCGCGCGGCGCTGGGTGGCTTCTTTCGTGCTCATACTGTCAGTTCCCTGCCTTCAGAAAACGGGGGCAACCCTATGCGGTAGGCCAAGCTTCCCGCGGCCGCTCCCCGCGGCGTTACACGTCTGTGGCTTGGCCCGCAACTCTGCGGGCCAGCCTATTACTTCTTCTTGCCTTCCTTGCGCACGATGCGCTCGTCGGCATAGCGCACGCCCTTGCCCTTGTACGGCTCCGGACCGCGATATTCGCGGATCTCGGCGGCGACCTGGCCGACCTGCTGCTTGTCAATGCCCGAGACCGTAATTTCGGTCGGCTTCGGCACCGAGATGGTGATGCCCTGCGGCGTCTCATAGACCACGTCGTGGCTGAAGCCCAGCGCGAGCTGCAGGTTCTTGCCCTGCATGGCGGCGCGATAGCCGACGCCGGTGATCTCGAGCTTCTTCTCGAAGCCGTCCTTCACACCCTGCAGGATGTTGACGATCTGCGTGCGCGACATGCCCCACTTGGAGCGGGCGGTCTTGGTCTGGTCGCGCGGCTGGACGGAGATCTCGTTGTTCTCCATCTTCACCAGCACCTCGTCGTTCACCACGAACTTCAGCTCGCCCTTCGGGCCCTTCGCCGTCACGGTCTGGCCGTTGACGGTCGCGGTCACGCCCTGCGGCAGCGAAACGGGTTTCTTTCCGATACGAGACATTTTGTTGTCCTCGTCACTTCTTTCGTTTCAGGTTCCAGTTCCCGGGCGCGATCCCGAGAACCGAAGCCCATTCATCAATCTCTTGGCCGATCAGAAGATCTGGCAGAGGATTTCGCCGCCGACATTCTGCTCGCGCGCTTCATGGTCGGCCATGACGCCCTTCGGCGTCGAAAGGATGGCGATGCCGAGGCCGTTGGCGACCTGCGGGATCGACTTGGCCGAGACATAGACGCGGCGGCCGGGCTTCGAGACGCGCTCGATTTCGCGCACGACCGGAGCACCGTCGAAATACTTCAGCTCGATCTCGATTTCCGACTTGCCGTTTTCGAAGTCGGTCTGGCTGTAGTCGCGGATATAGCCTTCCGACTTCAGCACGTCGAGGACGCGGGTGCGCAGACGCGAGGCCGGGGTCGAAACGCTCGACTTCTTGCGGCCATAGGCGTTGCGGATGCGGGTCAGCATATCGCCGAGAGGATCGCTCAATGACATCTCAGTGTCTCCTTACCAGCTCGACTTGACCAGGCCCGGGATCTGGCCGGTGTTACCCAGATCGCGAAGCGCGATACGCGAAAGCTTGAGCTTGCGATAAAAGGCGCGCGGACGGCCCGTGACTTCGCAGCGGTTGCGGATGCGGATCTTGGCCGAGTTGCGCGGCAGCGCCGAAAGCTTCAACTGGGCGCGGAAACGCTCTTCCATCGGCTTGGACTGATCCATGATGATGGCCTTGAGCGCCGCGCGCTTGGCGGCGTACTGACCGGCAAGCTTGCGGCGCCGGTTGTTCTTCTCGACTGAGCTGGTCTTTGCCATTTCAGATTTTTCCTTTTTCGCTGCCGTTACTGGCGGAAGGGGAAGTTGAAGGCCTTGAGCAGTGCTCTCGCCTCGTCATCCGTCTTCGCCGTCGTACAAACGATGACGTCCATGCCCCAGACCTGATCGACCTTGTCGTAGTTGATCTCCGGGAACACGATGTGCTCCTTGATGCCCATGGCGTAGTTGCCACGGCCGTCAAAGCTCTTCGGATTCAGTCCGCGGAAGTCGCGAACGCGCGGCAGCGCGATGTTCACGAGGCGGTCGAGGAACTCGTACATGCGTTCCTTGCGCAACGTGACCTTGGCGCCGATCGGCATGTTCTCGCGCACCTTGAAGCCCGCGATCGACTTGCGCGAGCGGGTGACGACGGCCTTCTGGCCGGCGATCAGCGCGAGATCCTCGGCCGCGACCGAGGGCTTCTTGGAATCGGCGGTTGCTTCGCCGACACCCATGTTCAGCACGATCTTGTCGATGCGCGGAACCTGCATGTCGTTCTCGTAGCCGAACTGCTCCTGCAGCGCCTTGCGGATGGTCTCCTGATAGACCTTCTTGAGGCGCGGCTCGTTCTTGGCAGCCGCCTGCTTGGTTTCAGCCTTAGCCATTGATGACTTCTCCCGAACGCTTGGCGACGCGCACCTTCTTGCCGTCCTTCTGGATGGTGAAGCCGACGCGGGTCGGCTTGCCGTCCTTGGGGTCGGCCAGCGCGATGTTCGACAGGTGGATCGGCGCTTCCTTGGTGATGATCCCGCCCTCTTGGGACTGGGTCTGCTTCTGGTGACGGCGAATGAGGTTCACGCCGCGGACGACCGCGGTGTCTTCCTTCGGCTGCACCGACAGGACTTCGCCCGAACGGCCCTTGTCCTTGCCGGCAAGCACGACGACCTTGTCGCCTTTTCTGATCTTTTGCATTGGTCCGGCTCCTTACAGCACTTCAGGCGCGAGCGAGATGATCTTCATGTGGTTCTTGGCGCGCAGCTCGCGCGGAACCGGTCCGAAGATACGGGTGCCGATCGGCTCTTTCTTATTGTCGACGAGAACGGCCGCGTTCTTGTCGAAACGGATCACGCTGCCGTCCGGACGGCGGATGTCCTTGGCCGTGCGAACCACGACCGCCTTCATCACATCGCCCTTCTTAACGCGGCCGCGCGGAATGGCTTCCTTGATCGACACCACGATGATGTCGCCGACGGAGGCGTACTTCCGCTTCGAGCCGCCCAGCACCTTGATGCACATGACACGACGGGCGCCGGAATTGTCCGCGACGTCGAGGTTTGTTTGCATCTGAATCATGACTGGCCGCCTTCTTCTTTTCTAACGGGACAGGCGCGCGACGCCCCTCCCCGGTCTGTCCAAAATTCGTTTGTTTACGCCTGGTCCGAGGTAACCACGACCCAGCGCTTGTCCTTCGAAATCGGCTTCGATTCCTGGATGAACACCTGGTCGCCGACCTTGTGGGCGTTGTTCTCGTCGTGCGCCTTGTACTTCTTGGTCATGCGCACGGTCTTCTTCATCACCGGATGCGTGAAGCGACGCTCGACCTTGACGACAACCGTCTTCTCGTTCTTGTCGCTGACGACGGTGCCCTGCAGGATACGCTTCGGCATGGTCTTAACCCTTCTTGGCCGCGGCTTTTTCCGCGGCGATGGTCTTGATGCGCGCGATGTCCTTGCGAACCTGCTTCACGCGCGCGGTCTTCTCGAGCTGGCCGGTGGCCTTCTGGAAGCGCAGGTTGAACTGCTCCTTCTTGAGGGCTGCCAGGTCGTCGGCCAGCTGATCCTGGGTCTTGGTCCGGATGTCTTCGGCTTTCATGATCGCCTGTCCTTATTCTGCGATGCGCTGCACGAAGCGCGTCTTGACCGAGAGCTTGGCGGCGCCGAGACGCAGCGCCTCACGCGCGGTCTCCTCGCTGACGCCGTCGATCTCGAACATGATGCGGCCAGGCTTCACGCGCGCCGCCCAATAGTCGACGCCGCCCTTGCCCTTACCCATGCGAACTTCGGTCGGCTTCGAGGTGACCGGCAGGTCCGGAAACACCCGGATCCAGACGCGGCCGGCGCGCTTCATCTCGCGGGTGATCGCGCGGCGGGCCGCCTCGATCTCGCGCGCAGTGACGCGGTTCGGCTCAAGCGCCTTCAGCCCGAAACCGCCGAAATCCAGGTTGGTGCCGCCCTTGGCGGTACCGTGGATACGGCCCTTGAACTGCTTGCGGAACTTTGTGCGCTTTGGCTGCAGCATCGTTCTAACTCCAAATTCTCAAATGTCTCAGGCGTTCTCGCGGCGACGGCCACGTTCGCGCTCGCCACCAGCACCGCCGCCGCCATGCGCGGCATCGCCTTCGGTTGCGCGGCGCTCGGAAGCCATCGGGTCGTGCTCGAGGATCTCGCCCTTGAACACCCACACCTTGACGCCGCAGATGCCGTAAGCCGTGTTGGCCTCGGCCGTGCCGTAGTCGACATCGGCGCGCAGGGTGTGCAGCGGCACGCGGCCTTCGCGGTACCACTCCATGCGCGCGATTTCGGCGCCGCCAAGACGGCCGGAGCAGTTGATGCGGATGCCTTCGGCGCCGAGACGCATGGCCGACTGAACGGCGCGCTTCATGGCGCGGCGGAACGCGATACGGCGCTCGAGCTGCTGGGCGATCGACTGGGCGATCAGCGTGGCGTCGATCTCGGGCTTGCGCACTTCAACGATGTTGAGGTGCGTTTCGGACTTCGTCATCTCGGTCAGCTTCTTGCGAAGCTTCTCGATGTCGGCGCCCTTCTTGCCGATGATGAGACCCGGACGCGCCGCGTGGATGGTGACGCGGCACTTCTTGTGCGGACGCTCGATCACGACCTTGGAAATCGCAGCCTGCTTGAGCTCCTTCTCGAGATACTTGCGGATCTTGAGGTCCTCATGCAGCAGCTGGCCGTACTCGCCGGTGTTCGCGAACCAGCGCGAATCCCAGGTGCGGTTGATGCCGAGACGCAGCCCGATCGGATTGACTTTCTGGCCCATTATGCGGCCTCCCCTTTTTCCTCGACTTCACGAACGACGATCGTGAGGTGCGAGAACGGCTTCTCGATACGGCTGGCGCGACCGCGGCCACGAGCGTGGAAACGCTTCATGACGATCGACTTGCCGACATAGGCTTCCGCCACCACCAGCGCATCGACATCGAGGTCGTGATTGTTTTCCGCGTTGGCGATCGCCGACTCCAGCGTCTTCTTGACCGTGCCGGAAATCCGCTTGGCCGAGAATTCGAGGTCGGAAAGCGCGGTCGCGACCTTCTTGCCGCGGATCAGCGCGGCAACCAGGTTGAGCTTCTGCGGGCTGATACGGATCGTGCGCAGAACGGCACGCGCCTCGTTGTCAGCAAGCCTGCGCGGAGCTTTGGCCTTGCCCATGATTATTTCCTCTTCGCCTTCTTATCCGCGCCGTGACCGTAATAGGTCCGGGTCGGAGCGAATTCACCGAACTTGTGGCCGACCATGTCCTCGTTCACCGAGACCGGGACGTGCTTCTGGCCGTTGTAGACACCGAAGGTGAAGCCGACGAACTGCGGCAGGATGGTGGAGCGACGGCTCCACATCTTGATCACCTCATTGCGACCACCCTCGCGAACCTTGTCCACCTTCTTGAGAAGGTAGCCGTCGACGAAGGGGCCTTTCCAAATCGAACGAGTCACTTGGCGTTACCTCTTCTTAGCTCTTGCGCTGATGGCGCGAGCGCACGATGAACTTGTCGGTCGCCTTGTTGGACCGCGTCTTCTTGCCCTTGGTCGGCTTGCCCCAGGGCGAAACCGGATGACGGCCACCCGAGGTGCGGCCTTCGCCGCCGCCATGCGGATGGTCGACCGGGTTCATGGCCACGCCGCGATTGTGCGGGCGCTTGCCGCGCCACACGGTGCGGCCGGCCTTGCCGTCATTGATGTTGCCGTGGTCGGGGTTCGACACCGCGCCGACGGTGGCCATGCAGGAGCCGTGCACGACGCGCTGCTCGCCCGAGTTGAGGCGCAGGATCGCCATGCCCTGGTCGCGGCCGACGAGCTGAGCGTAACCGCCGGCCGAACGGGCGACCTGGCCGCCCTTGCCCGGCTTCAGCTCGATGTTGTGGACGATCGTGCCGACCGGCATCGAGGCCAGCGGCATCGCATTGCCCGGCTTCACGTCGACCGCTTCGCCGGCCACGATCTTGTCGCCGGCAGCCAGGCGCTGCGGGGCCAGGATGTAGGACAGCTCGCCGTCGTCATACTTGATCAGCGCGATGAAGGCGGTGCGGTTCGGATCGTATTCGATACGCTCGACCGTGCCGACGACGCCGTACTTCTTACGCTTGAAGTCGATGATGCGGTACGAACGCTTGTGACCGCCGCCGATGAAGCGGGCCGTGATGCGGCCGTAATTGTTGCGGCCGCCCGACTTGGTCAGGCCCTCGGTCAGGCCCTTGACGGGCTTGCCCTTGTAGAGGCCCGAGCGGTCGACGATGACCAGCTGGCGGGTGCTCGGCGTTACCGGGTTGAATTTCTTAAGTGCCATTGTCCTGTCCTCGCGGCCTTGCTCAGAGACCCGTCGCGACGTCGATCGACTGGCCGTCGGCCAGCGTCACTACCGCCTTCTTGACGTCGCCCTGGCGGCCAACCGTGCCGCGGAAGCGCTTGATCTTGCCCTTGCGGACGAGTGTGTTCACAGCCGTCACCTTGACGCCGAAGAGAGCTTCCACGGCAGCCTTGATTTCCGGCTTCGACGCCTTCTTGGCGACGTTGAAGACGACCTGGTTCTGCTCGGAAGCCATGGTCGACTTTTCGGTGATCGCCGGCGAGACGATCACGTCGTAGTGACGGAGGTCGGTCATTTAAAGCGCTCCTCGAGAGCCTCGACGGCGGCCTTCGAAAGGACCAGCGTGCCGCGGCGCAGAATGTCGTAGACGTTGATGCCCTGGATGGGCAGCACGTCGATGTTCGGAATGTTGGTCGCGGCCAGCTTGAAATTCTGGTCGAGCTCGGCGCCGCCGATCACCAGGGCGTTGGTCAGCCCCAGCGTCTCGAGGTTCGCCGCCAGCGCCTTGGTCTTGGCCTCGGCCAGCTTCAGCTCGTCGACGATGATGAGCGAAGCGCTCTTGGCCTTAGCCGAAAGAGCATGCTTCAGGCCCAGCGCGCGCACCTTCTTCGGCAGCTCGTGCTCGTGGCTGCGCACGACCGGGCCATGCGCCTTGCCGCCGCCGCGGAACTGCGGAGCGCGAGCCGAGTGGTGACGGGCGCGGCCCGTACCCTTCTGCTTGTACATCTTGGCGCCGGTGCGCGCGATCTCGGCGCGGCCCTTGGACTTGTGCGTGCCCTGCTGCTTCTTGGCGAGCTGCCAGCGCACGACGCGCTGCAGGATGTCCTCGCGCGGGTCAAGGCCGAAAATCTCCTCGGAGAGTTTCACCTTGCCGGCGTCCTTGCCGCCGAGCGTTGTGATCTTGAGGTCCATTATTCCGCTCCCTCAGTGGCCGGGGCTTCGTTCTTGGCGGCAGCGGCACGGATCGCGGCGGGCTTCGGCGCGTTGGCCGGCAGCGCCGCCTTGGCAGCATCGCGAACCAGGATCCAGGCGCCCTTGACGCCGGGAACCGCGCCGCGGATCAGGATCAGGCCGCGGTCGGCGTCGGTCGAGACGACCTCGACATTCTGCGTGGTGACGCGGGTGTCGCCCATGTGGCCGGCCATCTTCTTGCCCTTGAACACCTTGCCGGGGTCCTGGCGCTGACCGGTCGAACCGTGCGTGCGGTGCGAGACCGAGTTACCGTGCGTGGCGCGGCCACCACCCATGTTGTGCCGCTTGATCACGCCCTGGAAACCCTTGCCGGTCGAGGTGCCGGTGACGTCCACCTTCTGGCCGGCGACGAAATGCTCGACCGTCAGCTCGGCGCCGACGTCGATCATGTTGTCGGCGGAGACGCGGAACTCGGCGAGCTTCGCCTTCGGCTCGACGGAGGCGGCGGCGAAATGGCCGCGCATCGCCTTCGACGTGTTCTTCACCTTGGCAAGGCCAACGCCGAGCTGGACGGCGGTGTAGCCGTTCTTCTCCTGCGTGCGCTGAGCCACGACCTGGCAGTTCTCCATCTGGAGAACGGTGACGGGAACGTGTTCCCCGGCATCGTTATAGATGCGGGTCATTCCCACCTTCTTTGCAATCACACCTGAACGCATCGGTTCAATTCCTTTAGAGTTCCGGGCCAGGGGCACGCCCCTTACCGCGCTCTCAATCCCTTAGAGCTTGATCTCGACGTCGACACCGGCGGCCAGATCGAGCTTCATCAAAGCATCGACCGTCTGCGGGGTCGGATCGACAATGTCGAGCAGCCGCTTGTGCGTGCGCATTTCGAACTGCTCACGGCTCTTCTTGTCGACGTGGGGCGACCGGTTGACCGTGAATTTTTCGATCCGCGTCGGCAGCGGAATGGGGCCGCGGACGTTGGCGCCGGTGCGCTTGGCGGTCGACACGATTTCGCGCGTCGAGGCGTCGAGCACCCGGTGGTCAAACGCTTTAAGGCGGATGCGGATATTCTGTCCGTTCATGCGTCAATTCCTTGTTCTGGCGCGGCGCGGGCAGCTCCCGCGCCCGCGACAGATCCGTTTCAGTCCAATTATTCCTTGATGGTGACGACGATGCCGGCACCGACGGTGCGGCCGCCTTCACGGATGGCGAAGCGCAGCTTCTCTTCCATCGCGATCGGCACGATCAGCTCGACGTCGACGGTGATGTTGTCGCCGGGCATCACCATCTCGGTGCCGGCCGGCAGCGTCACGATGCCCGTCACGTCCGTCGTGCGGAAGTAGAACTGCGGACGGTAGTTGGTGAAGAACGGCGTGTGACGGCCGCCCTCGTCCTTGGTCAGGATGTAGGCTTCGGCAACGAACTTCTTGTGCGGCTTCACCGAGCCGGGCTTGGCCAGAACCTGGCCGCGCTCCACGCCCTCGCGGTCGATGCCGCGCAACAGCGCGCCGATGTTGTCGCCCGCCTGGCCCTGGTCGAGCAGCTTGCGGAACATCTCAACGCCCGTGCAGGTCGTCTTGGCGGTCGGACGGATGCCGACGATCTCCAGTTCCTCGCCGACCTTGACCACGCCGCGCTCGACCCGGCCCGTCACCACCGTGCCGCGGCCCGAGATCGAGAACACGTCCTCGATCGGCATCAGGAACGGCTTGTCCAGCGGACGAACCGGCGTCGGGATATAGGCGTCGACCTGAGCCATCAGCTCGCGGATGGCGTCCTCGCCGATGGTCTTGTTGGAATCTTCCAACGCAGCCAGCGCCGAGCCCTTGACGATCGGAATGTCGTCGCCGGGGAACTCGTTCTTCGACAGAAGCTCGCGAACCTCGAGCTCCACCAGCTCGAGCAGCTCGGCGTCGTCGACCTGATCGACCTTGTTCAGGAACACAACGATCGAGGGCACGCCGACCTGACGGGCAAGCAGGATGTGCTCGCGGGTCTGCGGCATCGGGCCGTCGGCCGCCGAAACGACCAGGATCGCGCCGTCCATCTGCGCCGCACCCGTGATCATGTTCTTCACATAGTCGGCGTGGCCGGGGCAGTCGACATGGGCATAGTGACGGTTGGCCGTCTCATACTCGACATGCGCCGTCGAAATCGTGATGCCGCGCGCCTTCTCTTCCGGCGCCGCGTCGATCTGGTCATAGCGCTTGTATTCGCCAAAATACTTCGTGATCGCCGCCGTCAGCGACGTCTTGCCATGATCGACGTGGCCGATCGTGCCAATGTTCACATGCGGCTTGGTGCGCTCGAATTTACCTTTTGCCATGTGATCTCTCCATTCCTGCCTGCCCGTGCGGGCCTTGAATTAAGGTCTCGTGCAACCCGCTCGAGTTACGCGTATTTCTTCTGAACTTCCTGGGCGACCGCGGTCGGAACCGGCTCGTAGTGGTCGAACTGCATCGTGTACTGGGCGCGGCCCTGCGACATCGAACGCAGATTGTCGACGTACTTGAACATGTTCGCCAGCGGCACCATCGCGTTGATGACGACGGCGACGCCGCGCGCTTCCTGGCCCTGGATCTGGCCACGACGGCCGTTGAGGTCGCCGATGACGCCGCCGACATAATCTTCCGGCGTCACGACCTCGACCTTCATGATCGGCTCCAGTAGCTGCACGCCGAGGCGCGGAGCGGCTTCCTTGAAGCAGGCGCGGGAGGCGATTTCGAACGCCAGCACCGAGGAGTCGACGTCGTGGAAGGCGCCGTCGATCAGGGTCGCCTTGACGCCGATCATCGGGAAGCCGGCGAACGGGCCGGAACCCATGACGCTCTGGATGCCCTTCTCGACGCCCGGGATGTATTCCTTCGGAACCGCACCGCCGACGATCTTGGACTCGAACACGAACTCTTCGCTCTCGGTGTTCGGCTCGAACAGAATCTTGACGCGCGCGAACTGGCCGGTACCGCCGGTCTGCTTCTTGTGCGTGTAGTCCTGCTCGTGCGTGCGGGTGATCGTCTCGCGATAAGCCACCTGCGGCGCACCGACATTGGCTTCCACCTTGAACTCGCGGCGCATGCGGTCGACGATGATGTCGAGATGCAGCTCGCCCATACCGGCGATGATGGTCTGACCCGATTCCTCGTCGGTCTTGACGCGGAAGGACGGATCCTCGGCCGCCAGGCGATGCAGCGCGAGGCCCATCTTTTCCTGGTCGTTCTTGGTCTTAGGCTCGATGGCGATCTGGATGACCGGATCGGGGAACTCCATGCGCTCAAGGATGACCGGGTGCAGCGGATCGCAGAGCGTGTCGCCGGTGGTCGTGTCCTTGAGGCCGGCCAGCGCAACGATGTCGCCGGCATAGGCTTCCTCGATGTCGGCGCGCGAGTTCGCATGCATCTGCAGCATGCGGCCGATGCGCTCCTTCTTGCCCTTCACCGTGTTGTCGAGCGAGGTGCCCTTGGTGAGCTTGCCCGAATAGATACGGGCAAAGGTCAGCGAACCGACGAAGGGGTCGTTCATGATCTTGAACGCCAGCATCGACAGCGGCTCGTTGTCGTCGGCATGACGCTCGATCTCGGCGTCGGTCTTGGCGTCGACGCCCTTGATGGCCGGCACGTCGATCGGCGACGGCAGGTACTCGACGACGGCGTCGAGCAGCGGCTGCACGCCCTTGTTCTTGAAGGCCGAGCCGCAGAACATCGGGAAGAACTTGACCGCGATGGTTCCCTTACGGATCAGCGCGCGGATCTCGTCGTTCGACGGCATGTTGCCTTCGAGGTAGTTCTCGAGCGCGGTCTCGTCCATCTCGACCGCGGCTTCGATCATCTTCTCGCGGTACTGAGCGGCCTTTTCCTTGAGATCGGCCGGGATCTCGACGACGTCCCAGGCGGCGCCCAAGGTCTCGTCGCGCCAGACCAGCGCGTTCATCTCGACGAGGTCGACGACGCCCTTGAACTCGGTCTCGGCGCCGATCGGCAGCTGCATGACGACGGCCTGAGCGCCGAGGCGCGAGCCGATCATTTCCACCGAGCGGTAGAAGTCAGCGCCGATCTTGTCCATCTTGTTGCAGAAGATCATGCGCGGCACGTGGTACTTGTCGGCCTGGCGCCACACGGTCTCGGTCTGCGGCTCAACACCGGCGTTGGCGTCGAGCAGCGCGATGGCGCCGTCGAGCACGCGCAGCGAACGCTCGACCTCGATTGTGAAGTCGACGTGTCCGGGGGTGTCGATGATGTTGAAGCGGCGCATCTTGCCGTCACGACCCTTCCAGAAGGTCGTGGTCGCGGCCGAGGTAATGGTGATGCCGCGTTCCTGCTCCTGCTCCATCCAGTCCATGGTGGCAGCGCCGTCATGGACTTCGCCGATCTTGTGCGACTTGCCCGTGTAGTACAGGACGCGCTCGGTCGTCGTCGTCTTGCCGGCGTCGATGTGCGCCATGATACCGAAATTGCGGTAGTCTTCGATTTTGTATTCGCGGGCCATGGGAGGTGCCTCTCAGTCTCTTTCGCGTTACCAGCGGTAATGCGCGAAGGCGCGGTTGGCTTCCGCCATCTTGTGGGTGTCTTCACGCTTCTTGACGGCGGTGCCGCGGTTGTTGGCCGCGTCCATCAGCTCGCCCGAGAGGCGGTCGACCATGGTGGTCTCGTTGCGGTTGCGGGCCGCGGCGATCAGCCAGCGGATCGCCAGCGCTTGACGGCGCTCGGGGCGCACGTCGACCGGAACCTGGTAGGTGGCGCCGCCGACGCGACGCGAGCGCACTTCCACATGCGGCGCGACATTGTCGAGCGCCTGATGGAACACGGCGACCGGCTCCTGCTTGGTCTTGGCCTGGACCTGGTCCAGCGCGCCGTAGACGATGGTCTCGGCAACCGACTTCTTGCCGTCATACATGACGGCGTTCATGAACTTGGTGACGACCAGATCGCCGAACTTGGGGTCCGGATTGATCTCACGCTTTTCTGCACTGTGACGACGGGACATGGGAAACCCTTACTTCGGACGCTTGGCGCCGTATTTCGAACGACGCTGCTTGCGGTTCTTCACACCCTGCGTGTCAAGCACGCCGCGGATGATGTGGTAGCGGACACCCGGCAGATCCTTGACGCGGCCGCCGCGGATCATGACCACCGAGTGCTCCTGAAGGTTGTGACCTTCGCCCGGGATATAGCCGATCACCTCAAAGCCGTTGGTCAGGCGAATCTTGGCCACCTTGCGCAGCGCCGAGTTCGGCTTCTTCGGCGTCGTGGTGTAGACGCGCGTGCAGACGCCCCGCTTCTGCGGGTTCTGCTGCATGGCCGGGACCTTGTTGCGCTTCACCGGCGCCAGGCGCGGCTTGCGGATCAGCTGGTTGACGGTAGGCATTAAACCCTCTTGTCTCTCAATTCCGTGTCTGCCCTGTCAGGGCCGCTCAAAGCGTCATTTCCATACGCAAATTCGGGCAACACACCGCGTCTCGCGGTCCTGCCCAAACAAATTGCAGAGGAAGCGGAAGCCGCTTCATGCGCGCCGGAAATGTCTTTTCGCTCGTAAAACGAACCCTGTTTGAGACAAACTCCAAAGCGCGTCGCCTCGGAAAGGCAAGTCTCACATCGGTTCTGACGTGGCGGCTTCTACTCGTAAGGCCATTGCCCGTCAACCCCGCAACGGCAAATATTGCGGTCAATTCGGAGCTTGGCAGCCATGCGCGAAACGCATGTAATTTTATTGCGCCTTTTTTCAAGCGCGAGGAAGAAAGTGACCGGCTTGCGGCTGTCTTCCCGGCCTGCTTCGTGCCAAAAGGCGGCTTGAACCGGACTATCGCCCGCCAAATGAGGAATCAACCCGTGAACGACAATGAAGAACGGCCGGTCACCATCATCACCGGACGGGTCTGGCGCAAGAAAGGCGGCAAGCCGGAAGGCGTGCATGTGATGCTGGTGGCGCCCGACGATGATTCCGCCGTGCGCCGCGCGCTCGAATCGCTCGCCGCGAAGGGATTCGCGGAGGCCGAGCTCGACCAGATCGGCGATATGGAAGGCGAGCCCGACGAGGAACCGCATCTGTCGGCCTATCAGGGCGCGCTCGAAGGCGAGGTCTCGATCGTCACCTTCGACGAGCCGTCCTGATACAGCCGGCCGCGCTGCGTCCTTTCCCCAACACCCTAAAGTCAGCCACTCTTCCCTTTCGGAGCTTCCATGACCAGCACCCCCATCAAGCTCGGCATTGTCGGCGTGGGCAAGATCGTGCGTGACCAGCATCTGCCGGCGGTTGCAAAGGACGACGATTATCGGCTCGTCGCCGCGGCGAGCCGCCACGGCAAAGTCGATGGTATCGCGAACTACCCGACGATCGAAGCGATGCTTTCGGCCGAACCCGCGCTCGACGCGGTCTCGCTCTGCATGCCGCCGCAGTTCCGCTATGACGCGGCGCGCGTCGCGCTGGAAGCCAAGAAGCATGTGTTCCTCGAAAAGCCACCGGGCGCCACGGTCAGCGAGGTCGAGCATCTCAAAGTGCTGGCCGAAAGGAACGGCGTGTCGCTCTTCGCCAGCTGGCACTCTCGTTATGCGCCGGCGGTCGAAGCCGCCCGCGCCTTCCTCGCCTCCGCCAAGCTGACGTCGGCCGCCATCAACTGGAAGGAAGACGTGCGCCGTTGGCACCCGAACCAAGAATGGATCTGGGAACCTGGCGGCTTCGGCGTGTTCGATCCCGGCATCAACGCGCTGTCGATCGCCACGCATATCCTGCCGCCGATGTTCATCACCTCGGCCGTGCTCGATTTTCCGGAAAACCGCGCGGCGCCGGTCGCGGCGCATGTCGCCTTCCGCACGTCCAACGGCCTGCCGGTGACGATGGAGCTCGACTGGCTGCAGACCGGCCCGCAGAGCTGGGATATCCTGGCCGAGACCGACAAGGGCAGTGTGGTGCTGTCCGGCGGGGGCGCGAAGCTCGCGGTCGACGGCAAGATCATCCATGACGAGCCGGAAGCCGAATATCCGATGCTTTACAAGCGCTTCGCCGAGATCGTCCGCGCTGGCACTTCCGATGTCGATCTCGCGCCGCTGCAGCACGTCGCCGACGCTTTCATGCTCGGCAAGCGCAACGTGGTCGAAGCGTTCTTCGACTGAGGCATGATCCTCACTCAACGACCGCGATGGTGAAGCCGTCATAGCCCTTGGCGCCAACGGTCTGGATGGCCGTACCGTCCAGTCGTTCCTCGCGGCCGATGAACGAAAACGCCGCGCGGGCGCCCTCGACATTGGCATCGCCGCTGTTCTTTTTCACCACCGCGCCGTCGCGGATGACGTTGTCGCAGACGATGACGGTGCCCGGGCGCGCCAGCTTCATCGCCCAGGCCAGGTAGTTCGGGTTGTTCGGCTTATCGGCGTCAATGAAGATGAGGTCGAACGGACCGGCGCTTTCGTCCGCCAATGCGGCGAGCGACTGAAGCGCGGGGCCGACCCGCAGGTCGACCTTGTCGGAAATCCCTGCCCGCTCGAAATTCGAGCGCGCGACCCTGGCATGGTGCGGCTCGAGTTCCAGCGTCACGACCTTGCCGTCCGCCGGCAATCCCCTCGCCATCCAGATGGTCGAGTAGCCGCCGAGCGTGCCGACCTCCAGCACCTTTTTCGCGCCGCGAATGCGCACCAGCAGCGACAGCAATTTGCCCTGCGCGGGCGACACGTCGATTGCCGGCAGGCCCTGGTCGCGGTTGGCCGCGAGCACGGCGTCCAGCACGGGATCCGTTTCGAAAAGCGAGGAAACGATGTAGTCGTCGACAGCCGTCCAGGTCTTGCTGCTCATAGCTCTTCCTCTTTCGTGAAGTTAGCTCGGGATGACGGCTCGTAGACCCATCATCCCGATCTGGTTCCTTGTTGGGAGCATGATCTTCCCCGAAAACCGGTACCCACTTTTCGGGATCATGCCCTGAATGCAAAAAGGGGCCCACGCGGGCCCCTTCTGTCTAGTTTCTCATATCACGGCGCTCACTGCGCGGCATTGACCATGTCGGTCAGCATCGGGTCGGCGACCTCGACACCGGAGGCCCTGCGGCGCTCATCGATGATGAGCTCGTCGCGCGAGGTGGCGATGCGCCTTATCTGGCTCATCGTGCCGCCGGTGCCGGCCGGGATCAGGCGGCCGACGATGACGTTTTCCTTCAGGCCCTGCAGCATGTCGGTCTTGCCGGCAACCGCAGCCTCGGTGAGCACCCTGGTCGTCTCCTGGAAGGAGGCGGCAGAGATGAAGGACGGCGTCTGCAGCGAGGCCTTGGTAATGCCGAGCAGCACCGGCTGACCTTCGGCCGGCTTCTTGCCGTCCTCGATCAGTCGCTCGTTGACCTCTTCCAACTCGATCACGTCGACGTGGTCGCCCGGGATGTAGGTCGAGTCGCCCTGCGCGGTGATCTCGACCTTCTGCAGCATCTGGCGAACGATCACCTCGATGTGCTTGTCATTGATCGACACGCCCTGCAGTCGGTAGACCTCCTGGATCTCGTTGACGAGGTAAGAGGCAAGCGCCTCCACGCCCTTGATCGCCAGGATGTCGTGCGGCGCCGGATTGCCATCGAGGATGTAGTCGCCCTTCTCGATGACGTCGCCGTCCTGGAGATGGAACGGCTTGCCCTTCGGGATCAGGTACTCCACCGGCTCAAGCGTCGAGTCATGCGGCTCGATGATGATGCGGCGCTTGTTCTTGTAGTCGCGGCCGAAGCGGATCGTGCCATCGATCTCGGCGATGATGGCGTGATCCTTCGGACGGCGAGCCTCGAACAGTTCGGCCACGCGTGGCAGACCACCGGTGATGTCCTTGGTCTTGGCGCTTTCCATCGGGATACGCGCCAGCACGTCGCCGGGCTTCACATGCGCGCCCGGCTCGACCGAGAGGATGGCCTCGACCGAGAGCAGGAAGCGCGCATCGCCGCCCTTCGACAGCTTGCCGACCTTGCCCTTGGCGTCCTGGACGACGATCGCGGGCTTCAGGTCGCTGCCGCGCGGCGTCGAACGCCAATCGATGACCTCACGCTTGGTGATGCCGGTCGATTCATCGGCCGTTTCCTGGACGGAGATACCGTCGACCAGATCCTCGAACGCCACGCGACCCTCGATTTCGGTGAGGATCGGGCGGGTATAGGGATCCCACTCGGCGATACGCTGGCCGCGCTTCACCTTGTCGCCATCGTCCACGAAGATGCGCGAACCATAGGCGACGCGGTGCGTGGCGCGCTCCTTGCCGGTCTCATCGAGGATGAGCACCGCCATGTTGCGGCCCATGACCATCTGCTGGCCTTCCGAGTTGCGCACCACGTTGCGGTTGCGGATCTGCACCTTGCCCTCATAGGAGGCTTCAAGGAACGAAGAGTCCACCACCTGCGCGGTGCCGCCCATGTGGAAGGTACGCATGGTGAGCTGGGTGCCCGGCTCGCCGATCGACTGCGCCGCAATGACGCCGACGGCCTCGCCCTGGTTGACGGGGGTGCCGCGGGCCAGGTCGCGTCCGTAGCAGACGGCGCACACGCCGGTCCTGACCTCGCAGGTCAGCGCCGAGCGGATGCGGACCGACTGCACGCCGGCCTTCTCGATCTGCTCCACGTCGCGCTCATCCATCAGCTTGCCGGCCTTGACCAGCAATTCGCCGGAGACCGGATGGTTGATGTCGTCGAGCGCGGTGCGGCCCAGCACGCGCTGGCCGACCGAGGCGACAATCTGGCCGGCATCGACGATCGGCTGCATGGTGAGGCCCTTGTCGGTGCCGCAATCCAGCGAATTGACGATGCAATCCTGCGCCACGTCGACGAGACGGCGGGTCAGGTAACCCGAGTTCGCCGTCTTCAAGGCGGTGTCGGCCAGACCCTTGCGGGCGCCGTGGGTCGAGTTGAAGTACTCGAGCACGGTGAGGCCTTCCTTGAAGTTCGAGATGATCGGCGTCTCGATGATTTCACCCGACGGCTTCGCCATCAGGCCGCGCATGCCGGCGAGCTGACGCATCTGGGTGGGCGAACCGCGCGCACCCGAATGCGACATCATGTAGATCGAGTTCATCGGCTTCTGACGGCCGTTTTCCTCGAACTCCACCGCTTTGATGCGCGCCATCATCTCGTCGGCGACCTTTTCCGAGCACTTGGCCCAGGCGTCGACGACCTTGTTGTACTTTTCGCCCTGCGTGATCAGGCCGTCATTGTACTGCTGCTCGTATTCCTTGGCCAAAGCCTCGGTGTCGGAAACAAGCTTCAGCTTGGTGTCCGGAATGACCATGTCGTCCTTGCCGAACGAAATGCCGGCACGGCAGGCGTGCGCAAAGCCGAGCGCCATGATGCGGTCGCAGAAAATGACCGTCTCCTTCTGACCGCAGTGGCGGTAGACGGTATCGATCATCTTGGAGATGTTCTTCTTGGTCATCTCCTGGTTGGCGATGTCGTAAGGCACGTTGACGTTCTTCGGCAGAAGCTCGCCGATGATCATGCGGCCAGGCGTGGTGTCATAGATCTTCGACACGACGTTGCCTTCGGCGTCGACCGAGCGGAAGCGACCCTTGATCTTGGCGTGCAGCGTCACGGCCTTGGTCTCCAGCGCATGCTGGAGCTCGCCCATATCGGCAAAGATCATGCCTTCGCCCGGCTCGTTCTGGTTGACGATCGACAGATAGTAGAGACCGAGAACCATGTCCTGCGACGGCACGATGATCGGCGCGCCTGAGGCCGGGTGCAGGATGTTGTTGGTCGACATCATCAGCACGCGGGCTTCGAGCTGCGCTTCCAGCGACAGCGGCACGTGGACGGCCATCTGGTCGCCGTCGAAGTCGGCGTTGAAGGCAGTGCAGACCAGCGGATGCAGCTGGATCGCCTTGCCTTCGATCAGGGTCGGCTCGAACGCCTGGATGCCCAGGCGGTGCAGCGTCGGCGCGCGGTTCAGCAGCACCGGATGCTCGCGGATCACCTCGTCGAGGATATCCCAAACCTCCGGACGCTCCTTCTCGACCAGCTTCTTCGCCTGCTTGACCGTCGAGGAGAAACCCTTGGCGTCGAGGCGGGCGTAGATGAAGGGCTTGAAGAGCTCGAGCGCCATCTTCTTCGGCAGGCCGCACTGATGCAGCTTGAGCTCCGGACCGGTCACGATGACCGAGCGGCCGGAATAGTCGACGCGCTTGCCGAGCAGGTTCTGGCGGAACCGGCCCTGCTTGCCCTTGAGCATGTCGGACAGCGACTTCAGCGGACGCTTGTTGGCGCCGGTGATGACGCGGCCGCGACGGCCGTTGTCGAACAGCGCATCGACGGCTTCCTGCAGCATGCGCTTTTCATTGCGCACGATGATGCCGGGCGCGCGCAGCTCGATCAGCCGCTTCAGGCGGTTGTTGCGGTTGATGACGCGGCGATAGAGGTCGTTGAGGTCGGACGTCGCGAAACGACCGCCGTCAAGGGGAACCAGCGGACGCAGGTCCGGCGGGATCACCGGAACCACCTTCATGATCATCCATTCCGGACGGTTGCCGGATTCCATGAAGTTCTCCACGACCTTGAGCCGCTTCAGGAACTTCTTCTGCTTGAGCTCGGACGTGGTCGAAGCCAGCTCCGAGCGCAGGTCGCCGGCGATCTTCTCCAGGTCCATGCCGGCAAGCAGGTCATGGATGGCCTCGGCGCCGATCATGGCTGTGAAGGAATCCTCGCCATACTCGTCGACGGCAAGCATGTACTCTTCCTCGCTGAGGAGCTGGTTCTCCTTCAGCGCGGTCAGGCCCGGCTCGGTGACGATGTAGTTCTCGAAGTAGAGCACACGCTCGATATCCTTGAGCGTCATGTCGAGCAGCGTGCCGATGCGCGAGGGCAGCGACTTCAGGAACCAGATATGGGCGACGGGCGCGGCGAGCTCGATGTGGCCCATGCGCTCGCGGCGAACGCGCGACAGCGTGACTTCGACGCCGCACTTTTCGCAGATGACGCCCTTGTACTTCATGCGCTTGTACTTGCCGCACAGGCACTCATAGTCCTTGATCGGGCCAAAAATGCGCGCGCAGAACAGGCCGTCACGCTCCGGCTTGAAGGTGCGGTAGTTGATGGTCTCCGGCTTCTTGATCTCGCCGAACGACCAGGACAGAATCTTCTCTGGGCTGGCAAGCGAGATCCGGATGGAATCGAACACCTGCGCAGGCGCCTGCGGGTTGAAGAGATTCATGACCTCTTGGTTCATGCCGTTCTCCTTTTCGGGGTCCTCGATAACCCCTTCAATCGATCGCGGACGAAATGTCCGCAGATTGGCCGGTCAAACCGGCCGAAGATTTGTTGGTTGAGCATGACCTTGTCCGAAAACCGGTAGCCACTTTTCGGGGTCATGCTCGGGGCGCGCCGCTTCCCGGAGCGGCGCGCCGTAGCCTTACTCGGCAGCGTCGGGCAGACGCGTCGGGGTCTCTTCGAGCTGGGTGTTCTCCAGCTCGACGTTGAGACCGAGCGAGCGCATTTCCTTGACGAGAACGTTGAAGCTCTCCGGAATGCCCGCTTCGAACGTGTCGTCGCCGCGCACGATCGCTTCGTAGACCTTGGTGCGGCCGGCGACGTCGTCCGACTTCACCGTCAGCATCTCCTGCAGCGTGTAGGCGGCGCCGTAGGCTTCGAGCGCCCAGACCTCCATTTCGCCGAAGCGCTGGCCGCCGAACTGCGCCTTGCCGCCCAGCGGCTGCTGGGTGACGAGCGAGTACGGACCGATCGAACGCGCGTGGATCTTGTCGTCCACCAGGTGATGCAGCTTGAGCATATAGATATAGCCCATCGTCACCTTGCGATCGAACGGCTCGCCGGTGCGGCCGTCATAGAGCTGCGACTGACCGCTGGTGTGCAGGCCGGCCTGCTCCAGCATGGTGTTGATGTCGGCCTCATGCGCGCCGTCGAACACCGGGGTCGCGATGGAGACGCCGCGGCGCATCTGCTCGCTCAGGCGAATGATGCTCTCGTCGTCATATTCGCGGATCGGCTCGTTGCGGTCGTTGGCCGGCATGAAGCTTTCCAGCGTCTTGCGCAGCGGCTTGATGTCGCCGCCCGCCTTGTACGCGTCGATCAGCTCGCCGATCTTCCTGCCCATGCCCGCGCAAGCCCAGCCCAGATGCGTTTCCAGGATCTGGCCGACATTCATGCGGCTCGGCACACCCAGCGGGTTGAGCACGATGTCGGCATGCGTGCCGTCCTCGAGGAAAGGCATATCCTCGACTGGAACGATCCGCGACACGACACCCTTGTTGCCGTGACGGCCGGCCATCTTGTCGCCCGGCTGCATCTTGCGCTTAACCGCCACAAAGACCTTGACCATCTTCATGACGCCCGGAGGCATTTCGTCGCCGCGCTGCACCTTCTCGACCTTGTCCATGAAGCGCTGCTCGAGCGCCTTCTTGGACTCGTCATACTGGCCGCGCAGAGCTTCGAGCTCGCCCTGGAGCTTCTCGTTCTCGACGGCGAACTGCCACCACTGGGAACGCGGATACTCGTCGAGCATGTCCTTCGACAGCTTCGAGCCCTTCTTGAAGCCCTTCGGTCCGGCGATCGCTTCCTTGCCGACCAGCACGTCGGAAAGACGCGCATAAACGTTGCGGTCCAGGATCGCCTGCTCGTCGTCGCGGTCCTTGGCAAGGCGCTCGATCTCCTCGCGCTCGATCGCCATCGCGCGCTCGTCCTTCTCCACGCCGTGGCGGTTGAAGACACGCACTTCGACGACCGTGCCGAAAGTCCCCGGAGGCATGCGCATGGAGGTGTCGCGGACGTCCGAGGCCTTTTCGCCGAAGATGGCGCGCAGAAGCTTCTCTTCCGGCGTCATCGGGCTTTCGCCCTTCGGCGTGATCTTGCCGACCAGGATGTCGCCCGGCTGCACCTCGGCACCGATATAGACGATGCCGGCCTCGTCGAGGTTCTTCAACGCCTCTTCCGAGACGTTCGGAATGTCGCGCGTGATTTCCTCCGGCCCGAGCTTGGTGTCGCGCGCCATGACCTCGAACTCCTCGATGTGGATCGAGGTGAAGACGTCGTCGGCCACGATGCGCTCGGAGAGCAGGATCGAGTCCTCGTAGTTGTAGCCGTTCCACGGCATGAACGCGACCAGCACGTTACGGCCGAGCGCCAGATCGCCGAGCTCGGTCGAGGGACCGTCGGCAATGATGTCGCCCTTGTTGACGCGGTCGCCCATGCGCACCAGCGGACGCTGGTTGATGCAGGTGTTCTGGTTCGAACGCTGGAACTTCATCAGCCGGTAGATGTCGACGCCCGACTTGCCGGGATCGAGATCTTCCGTGGCGCGGATGACGATACGGGTGGCGTCCACCTGGTCGACCACGCCGCCGCGGCGGGCGCCAATGGCGGCGCCCGAGTCACGGGCGACGATCGGCTCCATTCCGGTGCCGACGAACGGCGCCTCGGCGCGCACCAGCGGCACCGCCTGACGCTGCATGTTCGAGCCCATCAGCGCGCGGTTGGCGTCGTCGTTCTCGAGGAACGGGATGAGCGCGGCCGCGACCGACACCATCTGCTTCGGCGAGACGTCCATCAGGTCGACGTTCTCGCGCGGCGCCATCATCACTTCGCCGGCGTTACGGCAAATGACGAACTCGTCGACGAAGCTGCCGTTCTTGTCGAGCTCGGCGTTGGCCTGCGCGACATAGTGCTTGGCCTCTTCCATCGCCGACAGATAGACGACCTCGTTGGTCAGCTTGCCGTTCACGATCTTGCGGTACGGGCTTTCGATGAAGCCGTACTTGTTGACGCGGGCGAAGGTGGCCAGCGAGTTGATCAGACCGATATTCGGGCCTTCCGGCGTCTCGATCGGGCAGATGCGGCCGTAATGCGTCGGGTGCACGTCGCGCACCTCGAAGCCGGCGCGCTCACGGGTCAGGCCGCCCGGTCCAAGCGCCGAGAGGCGACGCTTGTGGGTGATCTCCGACAGCGGGTTGGTCTGGTCCATGAACTGCGACAGCTGCGAGGAACCGAAGAACTCGCGCACGGCGGCGGCCGCCGGCTTGGCGTTGATCAGGTCCTGCGGCATGACCGTGTCGATCTCGATCGAGGACATGCGCTCCTTGATCGCGCGCTCCATGCGCAGCAGGCCGACGCGGTACTGGTTCTCCATGAGCTCGCCGACCGAACGCACGCGGCGGTTGCCGAGATTGTCGATGTCGTCGATCTCGCCCTTGCCGTCGCGCAGCTCGACCAGCGTCTTGACCACGGCCAGGATGTCTTCCTTGCGCAGCACGCGCACGGTGTCCTCGGCCTTGAGCTCAAGGCGCATGTTCATCTTGACGCGGCCGACGGCCGACAGGTCATAACGCTCGCTGTCGAAGAACAGCGAGTTGAACATGGCTTCGGCGGTCTCGAGCGTCGGCGGCTCGCCCGGGCGCATGACGCGGTAGATGTCGAACAGCGCGTCCTGGCGGCTCTCGTTCTTGTCGACTGCGAGCGTATTGCGGATGTAGGCGCCGACATTGACGTGGTCGATGTCCAGGATCTGGATCTCTTCCTCGCCGGTGCCGAGCAGCACCTTCAGCGTCTTGTCGTCGATCTCGTCGCCGGCCTCGAGGAAGATCTCGCCGGTGGCGTAGTTGACGATGTCCTCGGCGAGATAATTGCCGAGCAGATCCTCGTCGGTCGCCTTGATGGCCTTGAGACCCTTCTCGCCGAGCTGGCGGGCCTGGCGGGCGGTGATCTTCTTGCCGGCCTCGACAACGACCTCGCCCGTATCGGCGTCGACCAGGTCGCCGACGGCCTTGAGGCCGCGGAACCGCTCGACGTTGAAGGGGATGCGCCAGTGGTCGCCCGAGCGCTTGTAGGTGATCTTGTTGTAGAAGGTCGACAGGATCTCCTCGCCGTCCATGCCGAGCGCCATCAGAAGCGACGTCACCGGAATCTTGCGGCGACGGTCGATGCGGGCATGCACGACGTCCTTGCTATCGAACTCGATGTCCAGCCACGAACCGCGATAGGGAATGACGCGCGCGGCAAACAGAAGCTTGCCCGACGAGTGCGACTTGCCCTTGTCGTGGTCGAAGAAGACGCCCGGCGAGCGGTGCATCTGCGAGACGATGACGCGCTCGGTGCCGTTGACGATGAAGGTGCCGTTCGACGTCATGAGCGGCATGTCGCCCATATAGACGTCCTGCTCCTTGATGTCCTTGATCGACTTCGCGCCGGTATCCTCGTCGATATCGAACACGATCAGGCGCAGCGTCACCTTCAGGGGCGCGGCATAGGTCAGGTCGCGCTGACGGCACTCGTCAACGTCGAATTTCGGTGCCTCGAACTCATACTTCACGAACTCCAGCATGGAGGAGCCGGAAAAGTCGGAGATCGGGAAGACCGACTTGAAAACGGCCTGCAGTCCCTCGTCCGGACGGCCGCCCTTGGGCTCGTCCACCATCAGGAACTGGTCATAGGATGCCTTCTGAACCTCGATGAGGTTCGGCATCTCCGCAACTTCCGGGATCTTTCCGAAGAACTTGCGTACGCGTCTGCGGCCATTGAAAGTCTGGGTCTGGGCCATCGTCGCTCCTTAGCTCTAAACTCGGGACGAACCTCGCCGCGGCTCGCCTTGCACCAACGGGCGGCCTCGGCGGCTGCCCCTATCTGTTTTTTCCGGCCGCCTTTTCCAATCGCTTGGCGGCTACCGGCTAAAACGGGAGAAAACCCGTTTCCGGAAGACCGCTTTTCGGCCCTCAGGAAAGAGGTTTTCAAACGCCTCGCGCAACCAAGCCTCCCTCACAGCCCAAGGGAGGGGGCGGACGGCGCGAGACCGTCCGCCCTCGCCTGACAGGCTTACTTCAGCTCGACCTTGGCGCCAGCTGCTTCCAGCTGAGCCTTGAACTTGTCGGCGTCGGCCTTGGAAACGCCTTCCTTGACCGGCTTCGGAGCCGCTTCGACCAGGTCCTTGGCTTCCTTGAGGCCAAGGCCGGTGATGGCGCGGACTTCCTTGATGACGTTGATCTTCTGGGCACCGGCGTCGGCGAGAACGACGTCGAATTCCGTCTTCTCTTCAGCCGGAGCAGCGGCAGCGGCAGCACCACCGGCAGCGGCGGCAACAGCCACCGGAGCGGCGGCCGAAACGCCCCACTTCTCTTCCAGGAGCTTCGACAGCTCAGCCGCCTCGAGGACGGTCAGCTTCGAAAGGTCGTCTACGATCTTCGCGAGATCAGCCATTTTGATATTCCTTTAGTTGGTTCGAACGTGTGTTGTTGACAGCGAGGAACGGCCTCATGCCGCCTCGTCCTTCCGGGCGTAAGCGCCGATGACGCGCGCGACCGAGGCCGCAGGCGCATTGACGATCTGGGCGATCCGGGTTGCCGGCGTGGCGATCATGCCAACCAGCTTGGCGCGCAGCTCGTCGAGCGACGGCATCGTGGCGAGTGCCTTGACACCATCGGCGTTGAGCGAGGTCGAGCCCATCGCGCCGCCGAGAATGATCAGCTTGTCATTCCCCTTGGCGAAATCGGACGTGACCTTCGGCGCCGCAACCGGATCCTCCGAATAAGCGACCAGCGTCTGTCCCTTGAACAGATCGACGATCGATGCGGAGTCCGTGCCCTGAAGAGCGATCTTGGCGAGACGGTTCTTCGCGACTTTGACGGTGCCGCCGGCGGCGCGCATCTTCGACCGGAGGTCGTTCATTTGCGCCACGGTGATACCGGCGTAGTGGGCCACGACGACTGAACCCGCGTTCGAGAACGCTTCGTTCAGGCCCGTGACGAGTTCGCGCTTTTCCGCTCTGTCCACTGCCTATCTCCAGTTGACCCCTGCCTCAACAATGGGAGCATTCCCATTTCGAGGTCAGAAGTCGGGTTGCCTTTTGCCGGCCGGGCCATCCAAATCCTGGATCTCCCGAACGGCGCTCGAGGATCCTGCCCCCTTTTCGCCCACCGACGGCAAGCCGGCGATGTGCTGACAAAAGGCAAACACGGTTCGAACCTTTCATTGGAGCTTTCGCTCCTTTGTCGGGTCTTCACCCGTCTCATGCAGGCCCAATCGAATTAAGGCTTTTGGGCCGCCTGCAATCTCGGACAGGATATCCGGAAACCTTGCGGCTTCCGGGGGTACCGGGCCGCCGACGGATCGGCGGTCCGGAATTCTTCTTCTTACGATCGGCTCGAGGCCGATCGCACGACATTTACGACGCGGCGAGCGTCGCGATGTCGAGCTTGAGGCCAGGGCCCATCGTCGAGGTGACCGACACCTTCTTGACGTAGTTGCCCTTGGCGCCCGCGGGCTTGGCCTTGTTCACCGCATCGGCGAAGGCGCGGACATTCTCTTCCAGCGCCTTGACGTCGAACGAGACCTTGCCGACGCCGGCCTGGACGATGCCGGCCTTCTCGACGCGGAACTCGACCGCACCGCCCTTCGAAGCCTTGACGGCCGCGGCGACATCGGTGGTCACGGTGCCGACCTTCGGGTTCGGCATCATGCCGCGCGGGCCGAGCACCTTACCGAGGCGACCGACCAGCGGCATCATGTCCGGCGTGGCGATGCAGCGATCGAAATCGATCGTGCCCTTCTGGACGATGTCGACCAGGTCTTCGGCGCCAACCACATCGGCGCCGGCGGCCTTGGCTTCTTCGGCCTTGTCGCCACGGGCGAACACGGCGACGCGCACCGAGCGGCCCGTGCCGTTCGGCAGGTTGACGACGCCGCGGACCATCTGGTCGGCATGGCGCGGATCGACGCCGAGATTCATCGAGACCTCGACGGTCTCGTCGAACTTCACCTTGGACCGGTCCTTGAGCAACTGCAGCGCCTCGGAGAGCGCATAAGCCTTGTTCGGGTCGATGCCTTCGCGGCTCTTGGCAACACGCTTTGCAATCTTTGCCATGATCTTAGCCCACCACTTCCAGGCCCATCGAGCGGGCGGAGCCCTCGACCATGCGCATGGCCGCCTCGACGTCGTTTGCGTTCAGGTCCTTCATCTTCTGCTCGGCGATCGCGCGCACCTTGTCGCGGCTGATCGTGCCGACCTTGGTCTTGCCCGGTTCCTTGGAGCCCGACTTCAGGTTGGCGGCCTTCTTCAGGAAGTAGCTCACCGGCGGCGTCTTCATGACGAAGGTGAACGACTTGTCCTGGTAGTAGGTGATGACGACCGGGATCGGCGACCCCTTCTCCATCTCCTGGGTCTGCGCGTTGAACGCCTTGCAGAACTCCATGATGTTGATGCCGCGCTGACCAAGCGCCGGGCCGATCGGGGGCGACGGCGTGGCCGAGCCCGCGGCAACCTGGAGCTTGAGCTGGCCTGCAACTTTCTTAGCCATCTCTATTCCTGCCTTTTCTCATGCCGGCCCATTAGCGGGACACCGGCGGTTGCAGTCTGGTGGTGCGGTTCCGACGGCCGGCTATGCCGCCTTCGCCTCCCACCCGTTCACGCGGCGCTTTTTGCACCGCCCCGACGCCCTGCGGGCGCGGGTTTGCCGACGCCTTGCGGCGCAGCTTTACGGATCAGCCCTTTTCGACCTGTCCGAATTCCAGATCGACGGGCACGGCGCGCCCGAAGATCGAAACTTCCACCTTGAGGCGGGCCCGCTCCTCGTCCACTTCCTGGACGACGCCGTTGAACGACGCGAACGGACCATCCGAGACGCGGATCGCCTCGCCGATCTCGAAAGTCACCGAGGGCTTCGGCCGCTCGACGCCTTCCTGGACCTGGTTCAGGATGCGCTGCGCCTCGGTCTCGGTGATCGGCACGGGCTTGGAGTCGCCCAGGAAGCCGGTGACCTTCGGCGTGTTCTTGACCAGCGAGAACACGGCGTCCGTCAGGTTGGCCTTCAGCAGGACATAGCCCGGGAAGAACTTGCGTTCGGCATCGACCTTTCGGCCGCGGCGGATCTCGACGACCTTCTCGGTCGGCACCACGATCTGTTCGATCTCGCCGGACAGGCCCTTCTGCTTGGCCTTGTTCTCGATATCCTCGGCGACCTTCTTCTCGAAGTTCGAATAGGCGTGGACGATATACCACCGCGCAGTCATTTCACGACCTCTCCGTAAACCGCCGAATTAATGCCCGAGACCCAGGATCCACTCGATCGCATAGCCCATCAGAATGTCGGCAGCGAAGAAGAAGAGCATCGCGATCACCGCGAACACCAGGACCATCACGGTCGAGATCATGGTTTCGCGCCGCGAAGGCCATGTCACCTTGGCCGTCTCCGCGCGAACCTGCTGGAGAAAGGTGAAGGGATTAGTGGTTTTCGAAGCCATGTGCCGCCTGTGTTCAAGACCCGTTGGCCGGGCCTCCTGGATGATCCCGCTGGCCGGGACGTGCCGCTTGGGCTTCATGCGGCGCGAATCAGCACCGCTATTTCACCCACGCAAATCAGACGCGTAAAGCCGGCTTCCCAGCTCCACGCGTCGCGTGTCTGTCTTGTCTACATAAAACCGATTCTTAATCCACGCAAGTGGCAAGGTCCGCTTTATGTCCTAGCGCCGCCTCGGAACCATCCAGTCGTCCCGTCCCGGCTATGCGGGGCTTATGCCCCAATTTCCGCCATATGGCAAGCCACCCGCCGATTTTCAACCGTCGGCAACCGCGATCCTCGATTTTCCCGCCTGTGCCGACCGCAACTTCCGCCTCGGCGGCACGAAAAATCTGACGCAGTTCCCATCCGGAATCTTCACGAAAACGGGGCAGTCTTCATCATGGGAAAGGTGGCACGGGCAGCAGGGCTCGAACCTACGACCTGCGGTTTTGGAGACCGCCGCTCTACCAACTGAGCTATGCCCGTGCATGCGCTTGTTCGGCGCAGGCGCTTCCTAAAAGCTTCCGGGCGTTCTGTAAAGAGCACTCCGATACCGTTTTGAGGCCCTCGTCAGAAATCTGAATTGGCGAGCCGCCGGCACTCGATCACGGGGCGCAGGCGCTTACGGCTTTCCGGCGGGCGGCTTGTAGGGGCCGCCCGGCACGCCCCAGCCCCAGGCCGGCATCGGCTCGGTCTCGGGATCGCAGGTCTCGCCCAGATTCGAGTTCATCTTCGCCAGCCGCGATCCCCACTCGACATAGCCCATGAAGGCGGAGCGGAACTCGGGGTCGTCCGGCAGGGCGACCTCATCCGCGGCATCGGCGAGAAGGTTGATCCAGCGCCGGCGCTGCTCTTCTGTCAGGTGCTTGCCGAGATGGTGCATCACCATCTCGCGATGCCCGCCATGCTTCTCGCTGTAGGTTTTCGGTCCGCCGAAGACCTCGGCAATGAAGGCCGCGACATGCGCCGGGTGGTCTGGCGACATATGCATGAATACCTGCCCGACGACCGGATCCGCCGCCACCTTGTCGTAAAATGTCCGTGTCAGCCGGTTCAGCGCCTCGGTGCCGCCGGCCCAATCGTACAAAGTCGGGATGTCCTCGCTCATCGCCGCTCCTCCATTGTGCATGCAGCACGGCGAAGATAGCGGCAGCGCCCTGCCCCGCTCAACCTGCCTCGATGGCCAGTGCGCGGGTTCTCCTTGCCTACGCAATTGCGGAGGGAAAGCCGCAAATACTTTTCCTGGAATGCCTTACAGCTTCGCCGGCGCCTTCGCCTCGGCATCGGCGGCTGGAAGAACCCGGCAATTGTCCGGCCTGGAAGCGGAACTGCAAATCGTGGCGCCGGTCAGCGCGTCCACCGATTGCGGCCCGGTCGTCAGCCCGAATGTCTTCAGCTCATCCCGGCTGAGTTCCCTGTGCTTCGCATATTCGGCCAACTGCATGGCGACGAAAAAGCCTGAGCCGATCCCCATCTCGTCAAGATACACCCTGACTTTGTCTGCCATGCCCATGGAATGCACCAGGAAATGCGCATCGCCGCCGACCAGGCGCCGGACGCCGCCGGCGACCATCACCGCGCAGGCAGCGTCGCACTCCGCGCCTGTATCGACGGTGAGGCCGGTATGGAGACCGTCGGGCGAGACGCAGCCCGCCGCGCCCGGATCGCAATCGAGAAAATCCGTCCGCGCGATCGCGACATCCAACCCGCGCTCGCGGATAAGCCGGCCCGCGGCAAGCGCGGCCTGCACATCGCCGCCGGGCGAGTTCACAATGATGGGCAACCGGCGCTCCCGGATCGTATCGAGCAGTTGGCGCAGCTTGTCGGCGGTGCCTGCGGCGATCGTGCCTTCCGCCGAAATCCATTCCGGGCAATCGGGATTGCAAAGCGGATTGCTGCCGCGAACAAGAACGAAGCGCATCTCCCGTTCCTGAGCCTGCGGTGCTGGAGTCGGGGCAATGGGAGACGGCCCAGCTTCGACTGCCGCAACTTCGGCCGGCTTGCCATTCGCCGGTATCTCGCGGCAATTCGGCGGCGCCGGCTGACGCCGGCAGATGGTGCCCTCGGTCAGAAGATCGAGCGAATCGAGACTGGTGACGAGCTTCATCTCGAGCATGTCGTCGGGCTCGATCTGCCTGATGTCGCTGGCAGGCGTCGCCTTCATCACGCTGAGCACGCCCTGTTCGACGCCCATCTCCTTCAGATAGGCCGATAGCCGCTTCTCGACCGCCTTGCTCATCTCATAGGTCTTATAGCTGCCGGCATTCTTGCGGCTGACGACCCTGGTGCTGATGATCTTCTTCTTGCCGTTCACGATCCGATAGGTCGTGCGGTAGAGCAGCTTCTCGCGCTGGTAGGTGGTGGTGATCTGATGGACACCGAGATAGGCCCATTCGCCGACCACACGGCGGGTACCGCCGGCAAACATCAGCGGGCACGCCGAGTTGCACATCGCCCCGCTGTCATAGGCGATGCCGGAGTAGGGCCGATCCTTGCCGTCATCGTCCCGGCAGTTCTTCATTCCCGGCGAGCAACCGGAAAACTCCGTGATGCCGACCGCGATATCGAGCTTGTTCTTGCGGACCATGCGGCCAAGCTGCAGCGCGGCATCGACATTGCCGCCGGGAGAATTGACGACGATCGGCAATTGCCGCCCGCCGAGCGTCTTCAGCAGGCGTCTCAGCAGCGCCGGCGTGCCGGCTTCGATCGTGCCTTCGGCGGAAATCCATTCCGGGCAGTTCGGCTCGCAGCCCGGCGCGCTGCTGCGCACGACGACGAAGCGCATCGCCGGGCCGTAGTCCGGCGGCGTTTCCTTCGCGGCGGCGCTGAGGGCGGCCAGCCCCGCGGCAGCGGCCAATCCCAGCCGAAGCAGGCCGCGCCAGCGCCGTATGGTCTTTGAACAGAATGTGGAAACCACGTCCGGCAGCCCCAAGGATACTACCCATACTAGTTGGGGCGACGGTGCTTGCAACAGAATTGAAAAGGGCCAGCAATGCCGCCGCAGCCTCGACCTTCGTCGCGACAACACTAAAATTTTGGCGGCGTCTTTGCCTGGGCGCTGGCGGAGGGTGGGAGCCGACAATTGTCCGGCTTTGGCGAGGATCTGCAAATGGAGGGGCCTGTCAGCGTGCCCGACGTGTCTGGTCCGGTCGTCAGCCCGACCTTGAGCATCGTATCGGATTCAAGCTGGCGCTCGACCGAACTCAGCTCTATCGCGGCGAATAGGGCTGGGTTGATTGCCATCTCTTCAAGATAGGCTTTGACGATCTGCTTCTGTCCCATCGAGGACACGCTGAGCCGCGCCTTGGGGTCGACCAGCCGCCTGGAGCCGCCGGCAAGCACGAGCGCGCAGGCTGAATCGCACTCCACGCCGAATTGGCTGATCAGCCCGACATAGGCGCCGTTGTCGTCCAGACAGCCTGCCCCGGGCGGATTGCAACCCAGGATATTGGTGCGGGCGACAACGACGTCGAGCTCGCGTTCGTGGACAAGCCGCCCTGCGGCCAAGGCGCTGAACAAGTCTCCGCCTCGTGAGCTGATCACAATGGGGAGCCGAGGGTTGTCGAGCGCGGCAAGCAACTGGCGAAGTTTTTGCGGGGTTCGAGGGGTAATCGCGCCTTCCGCCGATATCCATTCCGGGCAGTCGGGATCGCAAAGCGGATCGCTGCCGCGAACGACCACGAAGCGCATCACCGGCGCAGCATTTCCTGCTGCTCCCTGGAATGGTTCGACGGGGGTAGCCTTAACGGGCTGGGAAGATGGAACTTCCGCTTGTTGGGCAGGCGCCGGCTTTGTCGTTACAGCAGCCGGCCGGGTATCCTCCGATATTTCTCGGCAATTCTGAGCCGGTTTGTCACCCATGCAAAGGATCACTCCGGTGAACAGCTCCACGGTGTCCGTGCTGGTGGCCAGTTTCATCGTCAGCATGTCGTGGAGACTGATCCGCTGAATATCGCTCGCCGGCGTTGCTTTCATTTTGTCGAGAACGCCCTGCCCCACGCCCATCTCTGTCAGATAGGCCGAGATTTTCCGAGCGAACCTCTTGCCCATCTTATAGGTCTTGTAACTTTGGCCATCGGTGATGGTCTCTGTTGTGACCTTATATCTTTTGCCCCGAATGGTTTTATAGGTGGTTCGAAAATGCCTTGTGTAAGGGAACCAAGTGGTGGTGATCTGATGGACACCCAGGTAAGCCCAGCCACCGGCTACACGGCGAAGGCCGCCCGCAAACATCAGCGGACATGCGGAGTTGCACATCGCGCCGCCATCAGACGCCACGCCGAAATAGGCAACGCCCTTGCCGAAGCTGACTCCGCAACCCTTCGTTCCTGGCCAACAATCGGAAAACTCGGTCTTGCCGATCGCGATGTCGAGCCCATTCTTCCGTATGATGCGACCGAGTTGAAGTGCGGCATCGACATCGCCACCAGGGGAGTTGACGATGATCGGCAGTTTGCGGGTGCCGAGCTTTTTCAACACCCGCTTGAGTAGAGCAGGCGTGCCGGCAGTTATAGCCCCTTCCGCTGAAATCCATTCCGGACAATTGGTCTTGCAGCCGACCGCGCTGCTGCGGGCAAAGATGAACCGCATGTCCGAAAAGCCGTCGGAAGACGGATCGTTCAAAATAAACGTGTCGGGCCACGTCTGTATGAGGACGTCATCGGCCTTTGCAGCGAAGGCCATCATCACGATAGCAAGCACCGGCGCCAGGCGAACCAGCACGCGAAACCAACGTGGTATGCAGTTTAAATGATGCCCCGAAATCATGCTGGCGAAGCCCCCCTGCCGCAATCGATAATAGTTGCGGCAGTGGTGCATGCAATAGCTTCGAAGCAACCGCGCTGCATTTGTGCCGCACAGTGCAAGTAAACGAAAAAGGGCGGCCCGAAGACCGCCCTTTTCCTTGTAGAACCGGCAGAAGCCGGATCAATTATTCCTTGATGGTGACGACGATGCCGGCACCGACGGTGCGGCCGCCTTCGCGGATGGCGAAGCGCAGCTTCTCTTCCATCGCGATCGGCACGATCAGTTCGACGTCGACGGTGATGTTGTCGCCGGGCATCACCATCTCGGTGCCGGCCGGCAGCGTCACGATGCCCGTCACGTCCGTCGTGCGGAAGTAGAACTGCGGACGGTAGTTGGTGAAGAACGGCGTGTGGCGGCCGCCCTCGTCCTTGGTCAGGATGTAGGCTTCGGCCACGAACTTCTTGTGCGGCTTCACCGAGCCGGGCTTGGCCAGAACCTGGCCGCGCTCCACGCCCTCGCGGTCGATGCCGCGCAACAGCGCGCCGATGTTGTCGCCCGCCTGGCCCTGGTCGAGCAGCTTGCGGAACATCTCAACGCCCGTGCAGGTCGTCTTGGCGGTCGGACGGATGCCGACGATCTCAAGTTCCTCGCCGACCTTGACCACGCCGCGCTCGACGCGGCCCGTCACCACCGTGCCGCGGCCCGAGATCGAGAACACGTCCTCGATCGGCATCAGGAACGGCTTGTCCAGCGGACGAACCGGCGTCGGGATGTAGGCGTCGACCTGAGCCATCAGCTCGCGGATGGCGTCCTCGCCGATGGTCTTGTTGGAATCTTCCAACGCAGCCAGCGCCGAGCCCTTGACGATCGGAATGTCGTCGCCGGGGAACTCGTTCTTCGACAGAAGCTCGCGAACCTCGAGCTCGACCAGCTCGAGCAGCTCGGCGTCGTCGACCTGGTCGACCTTGTTCAGGAACACAACGATCGAGGGCACGCCGACCTGACGGGCAAGCAGGATGTGCTCGCGGGTCTGCGGCATCGGGCCGTCGGCCGCCGAAACGACCAGGATCGCGCCGTCCATCTGCGCCGCACCCGTGATCATGTTCTTCACATAGTCGGCGTGGCCGGGGCAGTCGACATGGGCATAGTGACGGTTGGCCGTCTCATACTCGACATGCGCCGTCGAAATCGTGATGCCGCGCGCCTTCTCTTCCGGCGCCGCGTCGATCTGGTCATAGCGCTTGTATTCGCCAAAATACTTCGTGATCGCCGCCGTCAGCGACGTCTTGCCATGATCGACGTGGCCGATCGTGCCAATGTTCACATGCGGCTTGGTGCGCTCGAATTTACCTTTTGCCATAGTTTCTTTCCTTGGACGGCCTTGACCTTCAGTGCAGTCGAATGCGGGGCGATTAGCGACAACGGCCGAAAAACACAAGTGCCTTGTGGCTGAGCGGATTCCCGCTCGACCCGAACCAGCGGTCGATTTCAGTGGGATGTGGAGCGGATATAGGGGGTTGCCGCGGGTAAAATCAAAGGCGCCGGGCTGGCCTATTGCCGCCCCGACGCCGCTCTGATCTTGTCGGCCCCATGCAGTTCATTCCATCCAATATCCGCGGTCCGCTGTTCATGGTCGTCTCGACGGGGTCCTACCTTGTCAATGACACGATGATGAAGCTCGCGACCGCCGGGCTGCCGCCCTATGAGGTGCTCCTGCTGCGGGGCGCCGCCGCGACTCTGTGGGGCGTGCCGCTGCTTCTGATGCTTGGCTATGCCAGGCAGATTCCGCTGCTCTTCGAGCGCAAGGTGCTGCGCCGCAACCTGTTCGAGCTCCTGGCGATCCTCTGCTACGTCGTCGCCCTGGCGAACATGCAGATCGCGGATTCCACCGCGCTCGGGCAGATCACGCCCCTCATCGTGCTGGTCGGCTCCTCGATGCTGTTCGGCGAAAAGATCGGCGCCACGCGCATGGCGCTGATCGGCCTTGGTTTTGTCGGGGCGCTCATGGTGGCGCAGCCGACCATGCAGGGCATTTCGGTCTATGCGCTGCTGGCGCTCGGCAACGCCGCCTTCGCGGCGGTGCGCGATATAGCCGGCCGCAAGGTGGGCGCCGAGGTGCCGGGCATGATCGTCGCCATCTCCGCGGTCCTGGTGGTGCTGGCCGGCTCCGGCGCGGCGCATCTCGTCTCCGAGCAATGGGTGATGCCCGAAGGACACCACCTGCTGCTGATCGCCGGAGCGGGCCTGTTCCTGATCTTCGGCCATTTCTTCATCTTCATGGCCTACCGGATCGGACCGACAAGCGCGGTCGCGCCCTTCTATTACTGCTTCACCGTCTGGGCGGTCATTTCGGGCTTGCTGGTGTTCGGACAGTTTCCCAACGCGCTCGCCATCTGCGGCATCCTGTTGGTGATGGCCAGCGGCCTGGTGATCGTCTCGCTCGACGAAAGAAGGCGCCGGCTCGCCATGGTCGCCTGACGACACAAGCGCAGAGCAGGCCGACCCGGACGGGGTCGACCTCCCGCGGCCAACCGGCTGCGGCTGGCTCAGCCTTACAGCGACCGGCTACCCGTGATCTGGTGATAGGCCCACAGCACGACGATCGAGCCGATCACGGCCACGATCAGGCTCCAGATGTTGAGGCCGGTAACGCCCGCCGAGCCGAAGGCGCTGAAGATCACGCCGCCGACGATGGCGCCGACGACGCCGAGCACGATGTCCATGATCATGCCCTGGCCGGTCTTGTTGACGATCTTGCTGCCGATAAAGCCGGCGACAAGGCCCAGAATGATCCAGCTGATAATGCCCATAATTCCCTCCAAATTTCCCCGCCGGCCCATCATGTTCATATGATTGTCAAAAGCTCAAGACAGCTTGAAATTCCGCTCGTTTGCGCCATTGTGGGGCCGGGCGGACTTGGCTGGATAAGGAGATCCGTTATGGGCCTTTTTGACAACGCCGTTCCGGGCGGCAACATCACCAAACCCCTGATGATCGCGCTCGGCGCGCTTTTGGTCGGCAAGATGCTGAGCGGCAGAAGCGAGGAAGCGGCCACGCCGCAAGCGCCGGCGCCGACGCCCGCAGGAACCGACGCGTCGGCCGATGGCGGCCTCCTCGGCGGCCTCGGTGGCCTGCTCGACAAGCTGAAGGATGCCGGCCACGGCAGCGTCGCCGATTCCTGGGTCGGCACCGGCCAGAACCAGCCGATCAACCCGGGCGACCTCGGCTCGGCGCTCGGGCCGGCGGTAATCCGCGAGATCGCGCAGCGCACCGGCATGAACGAGCAGGAACTGCTGCAGCAACTCTCCACGGCGCTGCCCGGCATCGTCGACAAGCTGACGCCGAACGGCCAGATCCCGCAGAACCATCAGGTCGCTTCGGCTTTCAACAGCTAGGCGCGGCATTCTGCGATGGAGTGCTGCGCCTTAGCCGCGTAGCACTCCACTACCCAAGGAATACCAATTTTTATCAGAGGATAGTGAGTATTTCATCGGGAAGCGGTGATGGTCGTTGAACTTCGATCTCCTTGATCGCCTTCGCTAGCCCTTCCACTATTGCTGTAAAAGAACGCGACAACCGACTTAGGTAGTCTACAGTCACACCACCCAAGATGTTGCCATCAACGTCGCGGCCATTACGGTGTACGCAATAATGGCGATTTTGGACGGACTGTAGGACCAAGTCACGTTCGGCTTTATCGCTTGGCAAGAGGTGGTGGCCGATGGCCACGCGCAGCATGCTGTTCAGAAACTCGAACCGATGAAATTGAGTCTTCTTACGAAGCTGATCGACGACCGTGTCACGTACCAAATTCGGCTGTGATGCCACCTTGGGTAGCGACACTCGCTCACCTTTTAGGTCGGGATGCCACGTAACAATAGCCTTTGCGACGGCGGGGTTTTCGAATGCAAGCTTAATTACCGCATCAGACAAATAAGCTTCGACGATCGAGAATAATTGAACAAGCAGCATTCTGTTGATGCCCGATACGCCTGACCGCTTGTCACCGATCGTGTGCAGCAGGCTTGTCCACTCACCAATCGCTTGAGTGAATATAGCGCGAGGATGCGGCTCAGGCTGTAGCTCTTCGAGCCAGTCATCGTAGGAAGAATAGTCGAGGCGTTCGATTTCAACCTTCGCATCGGGGTCTTCCGTGAGGTGTGCTTGCCATCCCGCCAAATCAGCGGTGATAGTCACCGGGATTTCATTTCCACAGGTCTCGCACTCTATCTCGATCTCCCCAGTTGCAGCAGCGTCGGCTGCGGAGTCAGACGTGAGATCGGCAGTGGGAACTTCGTCAAGCCACGCTTCAGCAAGTGACCCGCAACTTGGGCATCGTATTAAGACGTGGAATTCACCTTCAGCCATCACCTTACCCGTGTAGGATGCGCGAAGATAACCCGCTGCTTCCCGGTCTTTCCAATCTAACATCTTGCTGAACGGCAAATGCCCTTCAGGAGACAGTAGTAATCAACGTTAAGTAGAGCGGAGCAGTCAAGCGCGTTACAACCTGACCAGGCTGGCTGCTCGGGAGAGCTGTCAAAACGGGACTGGGGATTTCTCGCACTTTCCCTGAAGATTCATACCGACCAGAACCACCAGCCAGATTGAACCGACGTATCGCCAGAGAACGTGATTCCGTTCCGTCGCTGGCAATTGGTTGGAGCGGGTAGCGGGAATCGAACCCGCATATTCAGCTTGGAAGGCTGCTGCTCTACCACTGAGCTATACCCGCGCCTTGCACTGAGGTACCGGATTCACCCGAAAAGCGCCATGCACTTTTTCGGTCCGAGACTTGTTCGTTCAGGGCTTCCGGGCCGGCAGTGGTGGAGAGGGTTGGATTCGAACCAACGTAGGCTAAGCCAACGGATTTACAGTCCGTCCCCTTTAACCACTCGGGCACCTCTCCAGTCTGCCGCCGGAGCCATGCAACGAGGCATTTTCGCCGATCCGGAGCCCGAGTTGGATTTTCTCCGAAATCAGCGATGCGCCTTATGGCGGCAAGGCCGGTGGGTGTCAACCGGCGCGGCGTGGGTTTTTCGAGGATGTTTCGCATCAATTGTCGCGACCCATATCCTTAGCCGGACGGGGCAGCTATAGAAGCCGGCATGAGCGACGACAAAAGCAACAAGACCGGTACACGCAAGGACACCCACTACGCCAAGCTGCGGCGCGCGCATCGCGACCAGAAGGCGGGCGGCGCGCCGGCATTCCGGCCGCGCCAGCCTGTGCCGCCCGGCGAAGGGCCCGGCGACGGGCTGGTGCGGCTTTACGGCCTGCACACGGTGCGGGCCGCGCTCGACAATCCGCGCCGCAAGATCAAAAAGATGCTGGTGACCCGCAACGCCGCCGAGCGTCTGTCGATCGGCGATCTCGCCGCCCTGCCCTTCAAGGCCGAGCTGGTCGAGCCGAAGGATATCGACAGGATCACCGGGTCGGACGCGGTGCATCAGGGCGTGCTGATCGAGGCAGAGCCGCTCAAGCCCAAGCGCCTCGACGCGCTCGGCGACACCAGGCTGGTGCTGGTGCTCGACCAGGTGACGGACCCGCACAATGTCGGCGCGATCCTACGTTCCGCGGTTGCCTTCGGCGCCGGCGCGCTGATCACCACGGCGCGCCACAGCCCGCAAGAATCGGGCGTGCTGGCCAAATCCGCCTCCGGCGCGCTGGAGCATATCGACCAGATCGAGGTGAAGAACCTCGCCGATGCGTTGGGGCAACTGCACGAGGCCGGCTTTCAGACGATCGGGCTCGATTCGGAAGGACCGGCGGAGCTTGAGAAGACCTTCGACGGCGGGAAAATCGCGCTAGTGCTGGGTGCTGAAGGCAAGGGCCTGCGGCAGAAGACGCGCGAGACGGTAGCCGCGCTCGCCCGCCTCGATATGCCGGGCGCCATCCACTCGCTCAACGTGTCGAACGCGGCGGCGGTCAGCCTCTATGCGGCGAACGCATTCCTGAAGCGCGGCTGAGCTCGGATCGACTTCAGCCGAGAAGCGAAAACGGGTCCCCGCGGCGAAACGCAGGAACCCGTTCTCTGAGAGGAAAAGAGCAGGCGGCGTGGGAACGTTGAGCCGCCGTCCCTTGACCTTGAGTGTTTGACGCAACTCCGGACGGAAAACCGTTTCACACTTTTCCTGGAGTTGCTCTAAGCCGCCTTGCCTTTGGCTTGCGCCGCCTCCCCGCCGACCTCATGCGCGGCCATCCGCTCGAGCGCTCTCACCAGCGCCGAGTGATCCTCCTTGGCGCCGCCATTGGCCGCACAGGAATTGAACAATTGCTGCGTCGTCGAGGTGTTGGGCAGCGAGACGCCGAGCGCCTTGGCGCCTTCCAGCGCCAGATTGAGGTCCTTTTGGTGCAACTCGATGCGGAAGCCGGGCGCGAAGGTGCGCTTGATCATGCGCTCGCCATGCACTTCGAGGATGCGCGACGCGGCGAGCCCGCCCATCAGCGCCTGCCTGACCTTGGCCGGATCGGCGCCGGCCTTCGAGGCGAAGACCAGAGCTTCGCCGACCGCTTCGATGGTGAGCGCCACGACGATCTGGTTCGCGACCTTGGTGGTCTGGCCGACGCCGTTGGGGCCGACCAGCGTGACGTTCTTGCCCATCTTCTCGAACACCGGCTTGGCGCGTTCGAACGCCTTTTCCTCGCCGCCGACCATGATGGTGAGCGACGCTGCCTTGGCGCCGACCTCGCCGCCCGAGACCGGGGCGTCGAGATAATCGCAGCCGAGATCGTTGATCTTGTTGGCAAACTCCTTGGTGGCGAGCGGCGAGATCGAGCTCATGTCGATGACCAGTTTGCCCTTCGACAGACCTGAAGCGACGCTGTTCTCGCCGAAGAGAACGTCGGCGACCTGGGGCGTGTCGGGCACCATGGTGATGATGATATCGGCGGCCTTGGCCACCGCATTGTGGCCGGTGACGGTCTTCAACCCCTTGGCGACGAGGTCAGCCGGGGGCTTGGAGCGATGGTCGCTGGCGACGACCTTGTAGCCGGCATCGAGCAGATGCTCCGCCATCGGCGCGCCCATGATGCCGAGGCCGATGAAACCGATGGTTTCCATTGGTCTTCTCCGTCGTAATTATCGAGGTCGCGTTCCTTCGCACCCCACTCTTGCCTGCCGGCCACCTCCCCACAGGTGGGGAGATTGGCAGCTTCGCCGCCGCAGCTTCGCCGCCGCTCTTAAGCCGCCGCGGCGAATTGCCGGAACCAGCCGAGCCCAGCTTCAGTGCCGGCCTTCGGCTTATATTCGGCGCCAATCCAGCCGGAATAGCCCTGCCGGTCGATGTGGTCGTAGAGGAAGGGATAGTTGATCTCGCCCGTCCCCGGCTCGTGACGGCCGGGATTGTCCGCAAGCTGGATATGCGCGATGCGGGGAAGGTTCGCCTCGATGGTGCGGGCGAGATCCCCCTCCATGATCTGCATGTGATAGATGTCGTATTGCAGGAACAGGTTCTTCGAGCCGATGCGGTCGATCAGCGCCAGCGCCTGGTCAGAATAGTTCAGGAAAAAGCCCGGGATGTCGCGGGTGTTGATCGGCTCGATCAGCAGCCTGATGCCGGCCTGCTCCAGCTTCTCGGCCGCGAAGGCGAGGTTTTCGGCAAAGACATTCTCCAGCACCGCGCGGTCGGCGCCCTGCGGCGCGATGCCGGCCAGGCAGTTGATCTGCTCGCAGCCCAGCGCATGGGCATAGGTGATCGCCTTGGCGACGCCCTGGCGGAATTCCGGCACGCGGTCGGGCAGCGCGGCAATGCCGCGCTCGCCCTTCGCCCAGTCGCCGGCCGGCAGGTTGAAGAGGACCTGTGTCAGACCGTTCTTCTTCAATCGCGCGGCGACGACGTCAGGCGCGTAATCATAGGGGCCGATATATTCGACACCCTTGAAGCCTGCGCGGGCCGCGGCGTCGAAGCGGTCGAGGAAATCATGCTCGCCGAAGAGCATCGACAGATTGGCTGAAAAACGCGGCATTCTTTTCTCCTTCTCTCCGCCAAGCCTCAATCGAGCATCATGATGGCCGTCGGCGCATCCTCGTTGCGTTCGGCAAGTTCCTCGAACTCGGTGATCTTGTCGATTTCCGTGCCCATGGAAATGTTGGTGACGCGCTCGAGGATGAATTCCAGCACAACCGGAACCTGGTGTTCCTTCATCAGCCGCCGCGCCTCCTTGAAGGCGCCGGCGAATTCCTCGGGCTTTTTCACGCGGACCGCCTTGCAGCCCATCGCCTCGGCAACCGTGACATGGTCGACGCCGTAGCCCGCCTCCGGATCGCCTTTCCGGTTGACGTTCTCGAAGGCGAGGCTCACCTCGTAGTCCATCGAAAAACCGCGCTGCGCCTGACGGATCAGGCCGAGATAGGCGTTGTTCACGACGACGTGGATATAGGGCAGCTTGTGCTGCGCACCGACCGCCAGTTCCTCGATCATGAACTGGAAATCATAGTCGCCGGAGAGTGCCACGATATCCCGGTCCGGATCCGCGGCGCGCACGCCGAGTGCGGCCGGCAGCGTCCAGCCGAGCGGGCCTGCCTGGCCGCAATTGATCCAGTTGCGCGGCTTGTAGACATGCAGGAACTGCGCGCCGGCGATCTGCGACAGGCCGATCGTGGTGACATAGGTGGTGTCGCGGCCAAACGCCTTGTTCATCTCCTCATAGACGCGCTGCGGCTTGAGCGGCACCTGCTCGAAATGCGTCTTGCGCTTCATCGTCTTCTTGCGCTGCTGGCATTCCTTGGCCCAGCCGGACCAGTCACGCAGCTTGCCGGCAGTGCGCCATTCGGTGGCGACGTCGAGCAGGATCTTCAGCGCCGCGCCCGCATCCGAGACGAGGCCGAGATCCGGCGCGAAGACGCGGCCGATTTGGGTGGGCTCGATGTCGACATGGATGAATTTCTTTCCCTTCGTGTACACATCGATCGAGCCGGTGTGGCGGTTGGCCCAGCGGTTGCCGATGCCGAAGACGAAGTCGGCGGCAAGCATCGTCTCATTGCCGTAGCGATGCGAGGTCTGCAGGCCGCACATGCCGGCCATCAGCCTGTGGTCGTCGGGGATCGCACCCCAGCCCATCAGCGTCGGGATGACCGGCACGCCGGTGACTTCGGCGAATTCGATCAGCAAATCTGAAGCGTCCGCATTGATGATGCCGCCGCCGGCGACGATCAGCGGCTTTTCCGCCTCGTTGAGCATCGAAAGCGCCTTCTCGGCCTGGGCGCGCGTCATCGCCGGCTTGAAGGGGGCAAGCGACTCATAGGCATCGATGTCGAACTCGATCTCGGCGAGCTGCACGTCGAGCGGCAGGTCGACCAGCACCGGACCTGGGCGCGAGGAGCGCATCAGGTGAAACGCCTTCTGCAGCGCCATCGGCACCAGGTACGGCTCCATCACGGTGACCGCCCATTTGGCGACGGGCGAAGCGATCGACGCGATGTCGACGGCCTGGAAGTCCTCCTTGTTCAGCCGGGCGCGCGGCGCCTGGCCGGTGATGCAGAGGATCGGGATGGAGTCCGCCGAGGCCGAATAGAGGCCGGTGATCATGTCGGTGCCGGCGGGGCCGGAGGTGCCGATGCAGAGCCCGATATTGCCGGCCTTGGCCCGCGTATAGCCTTCGGCCATGTGCGAGGCGCCCTCGACATGTCGTGCCAGCACGTGGCGGATCGTGCCGCGCGCCTTCAGCGCCGAATAGAGCGGATTGATCGCCGCGCCCGGCACGCCGAAGGCATTGGTGATGCCTTCCTTTTCGAGAACGAGAACCGCCGCGTCGACCGCGCGCATCCTGGCCATGACAAGCCTCCATTTCGTTGGTTGGCTTGATAGTGACAGCGCGCTTTCGATTTTTCAATTTTTTCAGAATATTTTTTCATTTCTTGCAGACGGCGGTTATTATCTGATTTCACTGCCCTTTTTGTTTTCCAGAAAATCGACCGTGACAGTGACTGAAAAACTTTTTCATTGCATCCAGCATCATATCGGCGACAATAGTGGTCATGGAAACGACGGAAAAACGCCAGCGCGGCCGGCCGCGCGCCTTCAACGGCCCTTCCGAAGCGGCGTCGGTGCAGTCGCTCGACCGGGCGCTGCGGATCCTGGCGATCGTCGCCGAGGCGAGCGGCCTGTCGCTCAGCGAGATCGCCGCCCAAAGCGGCATCGCCGCCTCCACCGCCTATCGCATGCTGACAACGCTGGAAAACCACGGCATGGTCGAGTTCGACACGACCGATCAGCTCTGGTCGGTCGGGGTCGAGACCTACCGCATGGGCGCCGCATTCTTGCGCCGGCGCAAGCTGGTCGACCGCGCCCGCATCGTCATGCAGGAATTGATGGAGAAGACCGGCGAAACGGCCAATCTCGGCGTCGCCGAGGACGACTGCGTCGTCTTCGTAAGCCAGGTCGAGACGCATCAGGCGATCCGCGCCTTCTTCCGGCCGGGCACGCGCAGCCCCTTCCATGCTTCCGGCATCGGCAAGGCGGTGCTCGCGCATCTCGAGCCGGAGCGGGTCGCCGCGATCCTGCGCAAGGCAGGCCTGCAGCGCTACACAGACAAGACGCTTTCCGACATTTCCGCCCTTGCCCACGACCTGGCGACGATAAAACATCGCGGCTGGTCGGTGGACGATGAGGAACGCCATCCCGGCATGCGCTGCGTGGCCGCCGCCATCTTCAACGAATATGGCGAGCCGATCGGCGGCGTTTCGGTGTCCGGCCCGACGGTGCGGGTCACGCCCGAGCGGCTGGCCGAGATCGGTCCGCTGGTGCGCGACGCCGCGGTCGAGGTGACGAAGATGATCGGCGGCGTGAAAGCCTACTGACTAAGACGCGCCAGGCAAGGCGCTCTTTGCCGATATGTCGAAGAAATCGAGCAGGATCGCCAGCCCGACGCCACAGGCCGCCAAGATAAGGCCGGCGATGAATATCCGGCTGGCGCGGTCATGAATGCTTCGCTGCAGGGATTTGATGTCGAGCAGAATGGCGAGCGCCCGGATCTGCAGTGCAATACCGACCAGGATCGGCAGGACGGCAATCAGATGGTAGGTCTGCCACGGGATCGGGTTGGCCGCCCAATGCGTGATGAAACCCAGCGAAAACGCAAGCAGGATGCCGACGATGGTGATGGTGCCATTGCGGAAAACCGGTTCTATCCGTTCTTCCCTGGGATGCTGCTCGTCCATGCCACCCTCCCCTCGTTTGGCGCCGAAGCCAGACTAGACGGTTGCAAAATCGCTGTACATCGCTGGTTGCCCGGCAAGGCGCAGGCCGGCCAGTGCCCGGCCGGGTGCTGGACTTGACCATCTTGCCGGGGTGCCGGGACGCATGCGAAAGGGCAAGGATGCGGAAAGCAATTTACCTCCTGTCCGCCGTTTCCCTTTGCGGATGCGTGGCAGCGGCGCCGGCGCCGGTCGAGCCCGTCGCTGGTCCCAGCGGCAACCCGATCGTCGATCCCGTTCCGATCTCGCTGGCCATGGAAGAGATCATCACCGCCGGTGTGCGCCAGCATTTGAAGAATCCCATCGCCGCCAAGTTCGGCACGATGCTTGCCGGCGAGCGCAGTTTGAACGGCCGCAACGAGGTCGTGGTGTGCGGCTCTGTCGACGACAAGGGCTCTCCCGGCGGCAACGAGCCTTTCATCGGCAAAATCTATCCCGATGCCGGCAACAGCTTCGAGCTCGTCGCGATAAACGACGTTTCGGTCAGCGGCGCCTGCAAGGCGGCGGGATTGGCGTTGCCGGAGTTGAAGCGCAATTCCTGAGCTGGCGCGGGCAGGCACCTTGACCGCTTGAAATCAAACCGATCAGGCGGATGCGTAGTTATTCAAACGCAAGGAAAGGGGCTGTGGCAGCCCCTCTTTCCTGTCGTATATTCAGCTCGCTCCTAGAGCCTGCAATAGCGCGGGCCGTCATAGCTCATATAGGTGTCGGTGCGCTCGTCGTAGCTGGCGTAGCGGGCATAGCAGCGGCGGACGTGGATCGAGTCGTAGCCGTCGTCCTCGACATAGACGGTGCGGGGCTGCTGGGCGAGCAGGCTGCCGAGCACGAAGCCGCCGACGCCGGCGGCGATGCCGATGCCGAGCTCGCGGCGGTGATGATGGTCGTGGGCGGCCGAAGGCTGGACGGTGCCGACGAGCGAGCCGGCGGCGACGGTGGTGGCGATGAGGCCGGAAACGATGGTGCGCTTGAACATGACGATCTCATGGGTTTCGTTGGAGAGGCGAACCATCCGCCTCTTGATCATGGGTCGTCGCGGGCCGGGAAAAGGTTCGAAGATTTCTTGAGATTTTTTCACCGACGATTTTTCCCGGCCTTTCTCCCGCTTCCGGCTACCAGTCGCCCGGAACGCAAAAGGGCGGCCCGAGGGCCGCCCTTGGAAGACAAATGGTCTTCTCGTCAGAGGAAGATGATCACCTTGCCGTGGTGGTGATGCTTGTGATGATGATTGTGGTGCCACCACCACCAGGGCTTGCCGTGATGATTGTGGTGGTTGTGATGGTGATGATGGTGGTTGCCGTGAGCCGAGGACGTCTCGACCGTGGCGGCGAGCGCGCCGGTGGCTAGGAAGACGGCGACGAGGCTTGAGGTGAGGGTACGCTTCAACATGATGATCTCCTGGATCCTTGATCGAGGCGACCATTCGCCTCTCGGGAGATCAGTCGTGGCGAAGCGGCAAAAGGTTCGAGCTTTTTAGTGAGTAGGGATTAGTGACTCAGTAGTGATTGTAGTCAGCTCAGCCCGGCCACGCTGCCCTACTCACTACTCACTCTTTTTCATCCCATTCCCGTGACATGCCTCAGCCAGAAGGCTAGCACGATGAAGCCGACGAAGGTGGCGACGCCGGTCCAGTCGATATTGGCCTTCTTCAGGTCGCTAATGACCTTCACCAGCAGAAGCCAGGTCACGACGATGAGCGGCAGGATGATGACGAATCTGATCATGCGGCACCCCGTTCGATGCAATTGCACCCGATAGGGATGTAGGAAGCGGCGCGCTGCTTTTCAGCATGCTTGCCAAATCACGACGCCCATTAGCAATTCAAAACGGAGTTTTGTCTTTACTGGCGCACGAAATGTGCTACCGGAGCGCCGTGCCCTTGTAGCTCAGCTGGTAGAGCAGCGGTTTTGTAAACCGAAGGTCGCGGGTTCGATCCCTGCCGGGGGCACCATCCTTCGCTCCTCGAGCTTCGGGCGGCGGACCACCCGAAGATCGTTAGACAAGGTGCCCCCGAAGCCCTGTCGAAGGAGACCGCCGGCACCCATGGGACGAGCCGAGCTCCTCACTGAAAGGCAGTCGCAATCTCCGCAGTTGCCGCGGCCTTGTCGAACGTGTTTCTCACCCGGATAGATCTGTAGACATAGGCTACCCAAATGCCGGTTAGTGCGAAGGATACGATGACCGTGATCAGCGCATCTGCCGCAAGGATCTCGCCGATTGGAATGCCCAGGACCGTCGAAGTCCAGATGGCGTCGAGGATGAACACGGCGGGGATCGCAATCCACTGATAAAGGAACAGCCGCTTGAAACGCGGGCTGCGCCGCAGCATCGCGAAAAGAACGACCACCTGAAGCGCCGCAAAAACCGGCAACAGCACAATCTCGCCACAGACGGCCAACGGCCCGTTGGGCAGCGGCATCAGTTGCTTGTAACCCTCGCTCGACGAGAACAGCTCAGCCAGCGTGCGAAAAGGCGACAAAGCCTGCCCGATTGCCAGGAGCATCAGCCACCCCCCGAACCCAACCAACTCGCTCGGATTTTGCGACGGCTTGCTCGCCGAGCGAACGGCAAAAAAGACAGGCACGCCGATCAGCAGCAGCACGATCGCCCAGTGCCAGATAGAAAACGACCCCATTTGTCCCCACCTCTCTGATGCGCCTAAAAGTTGTATCAGATTTCAATCGCAACTCAAGAGGCAGGAAGCAGGCGACCGTCTTGCTGATCCTTCAGGCGATTGCTCCTCTTGTCTTCCGCTGACATCCTCACACCCCAATCGCCACCACCAGCACCCTGTTCTGCCGTCGTATCGCTGCCCTTAGCTCCGGTATCTTCGCCTCGTCGCGCTTCACGAACTCGATGAACATCATGTTCATGTTGTTGAAGATCAGCTCGCCGACCGCCGGCCCGTCTATGTCCGGGCGCACCAGGCCGAGTTCCTGCAAGCGGACGATCAGCGCGCTGATCTGCTTGGTCAGTTCCCGGTCGAGCGCGGTGTAGGCCTGGCCGAAGGGGCTGTCGGGCAGTTGCGTCGAGATCGCCATCGCCTGGCGCCACATTTCCTTGCTCAGATAATTCAGCGAGTGCTCGATATAGATGCCGATCAGCGTGTCCAGCGCGTCGCCGACATTAGCAGGCGGGCTGGCGACGACCCCTCGCCCGGCATTCAGCACCTCGTTGACTTCCATCGACACGATGGCGCCAAGGATGTCGCCCTTGTTCTGGTAGTAATTGTAGATGGTGCCGATCGACACCTCGGCCTGCGCCGCGATCGCCTCGATCTTGGCGCCTTCATAGCCGGCCTCGCGAAACAGCGCGGTGGCCGCATCGATGATGCGGCGGTGCCGGTCCGCCTTCTGCCGTTCGCGCAATCCGCTCATATCGGCCTTTCTGCCATCAAATCATAATTGACTCAATTTTAGAATTGGTTCAACTTTTCTTCCAACAAGCCAGCAAGGCAGGGAGAACACTCGATGACCGCCAATGCCCGGACTCCGCTTTTCACTCTGAAGTCTCATCTCGTGGCCGCTTGTGCGACAGCCGCGCTGCTTATCGCAGCCGGGGGCGCTGAGGCCGCCGATCTCAACGCGCTGATCTGGTGCGATCATTCCGATCCGGCGCTGCTCGAGCCTTTCGAGAAAGCCAACAACGTCAAGGTCAACGTCAAGGAATTCGAAGGCACCGGCGCAGGTCTCGCCATTGTCGAGCAATCGCAGCCCGGCGACTGGGACGTGATGGTGATCGACAGCATCGACGTGCCGCGTGGCGTCGAGAAAGGCCTGTTCGAGCCGCTGCCCGAGGACAAATTGCCCTTCGCCGACCTTTTCCCCGAGGTGAAGATGGACAAGTCGACCATCGTCGACGGCAAGCGCTACGGCATCACCGAAAAGTTCGGCTACAACACGATCGGCTTCAACAAGACAAAGGTCGACCCGGCCGACATGCAGTCGCTGGCTTCACTCACCAGCGACAAATACAAGGGCAAGGTCGCGATCTACGACTATTATCTGCCGGTGATCGGCATGGCGGCTTTGGCCATCGGCAAGAAGACCGCCGACCTCACCGAGGCTGACCTGCCGGCGCTGAAGGCCGAGCTCCTCAAGATGAAGGCCAACGCCAAGCTGGTCGGCGAAGTCACGGCCAGCCAGACGGCGCTCGCCACCGGCGAGGTGGATATCCTTGTCGGCGGCGGCGAATGGGTGACGGCTGGCCTTGCCAAGGAAAACCCGGCGCTCGACTTCTCCATCCCCAAAGAGGGCGCGGTGCTGTGGTCGCAGTCGCTCGCCATGTTCAAGGATTCCAAGAACAAGGACATGGCGCTGAAATTCATTCAATACATCCTGAGCCCGGAAGGCCAAGCGCGGCTTGCGACCTCCTCCTGCTACTGGGGCATGCCGTCCAACACCAAGGCGGCGCTGACCGACGAGCAGAAGAAGATCCTGCGCTTCGACGAGCAGCCCGGCTTCCTTGCCCGCGCCCAGGCCTATCCGGCGCCGAACGCCGACCTCGACAAGAAGATGCAGGACATGTGGACCGAGATGCTGCAGGCGCAGTAAATCGGCCGATGGCATCAGCGGGAAACAATCCGCGTGCCCTGCCCTGGGCGCTGGTCACGCCGGCGCTGGCATGGACATGTGCTTTCTTCGTGCTGCCCTTCATCGCCATGGGGCTTTCCAGCCTCACGGCGCATGAAGGCGGCGGCTTCACTTTAGCCAATTACAGCCAGTTCTTCACCGATCCGTCCTACTGGCGTGCGATGGTGAACTCGGTGGAAGTCACAGCGATCGTCACCGTGATCTCGATCCTGCTCGCCTATCCGTTCGCCTGGATTCTCGCCGAAATGGTGCCGGAACGCTGGCAGCGGCTGGCGCTGATGCTGGCCGTGCTGCCGTTCTGGACGTCCTATGTCGTGCGCTCCTATTCCTGGCTGCTGGTGCTGGCGCAGAACGGCGTCATCAACCGGGCGCTGACCGGCATCGGCCTGATCGGCGAACCGCTGCAGCTCGCCAACACTCGGCTAGCCACCGTCACCGGCTTCGTGCATTTCTTCGTCATGCTTTTGACGCTGACGATCTTCGCCAATCTGAAGCAGCTCAGCCCGAGCTACCGCAAGGCCGCCGCCGATCTCGGCGCCGGGCCGGTGCGCACCTTCCTGCATGTCGTGCTGCCGCTGACCTTGCCCGGCATCATGGTCGGCGCCTTCCTCACTTTCGTGCTCTGCATCGGCGACTACATCACGCCGCAGATCCTCGGCGGCAACAACGAGCTGGTCATGCCTCAGCTCGTCATGATGCAGATCGGCCGCCGCGGCGATTTTCCGCTGGCCTCGGCGCTGTCGATCATCCTGATGGCCGTCGTCACCATCGCTTATCTCGCCTGTGCCCGCTGGCTGAAGATCGAGCGGGCATGACCATGCGCGCCGCCGTCCGCCTCGCCGCCTGGGTCTACGCCGTCGCCATCTACGGCTTCATCTTCCTGCCCGTCGTCGTGCTGGTGCTGTTTTCGTTGCAGGCGACCTCCTTCCCGATTCCGCCCTTCACCGGCCCGTCGCTGCGCTGGTACCAGGCGGTGCTATCGGATGCACGGCTCACCTCGGCGCTGGTCAATTCGCTGCTGGTGGCGGTGGCCTCCTCGCTCGCTTCGGTCACGCTGGGTTTCCTGTCCGCCTGGGGGTTCGCGCGCTTCGTGCTGCCGGGTTCCGCCTTGCTGCGTGGACTGATCACGCTGCCGCTCACCGTCAGTTACCTCATCATCGGCATGGGATTGCTGGTGCTGTTCAACTGGGCCGGCGTGCCGAAATCGCTTCTGGCCGCCGGCATCGGCCACGTCGTGATCAACCTGCCGCTCTGCTTTGCGATCATCTACAGCCAGATGGGCGATCACCAGATCAACATCGAGCGCGCCGCGCGCGACCTCGGCGCCGCCGAATGGAAGGTGCTCTTGATGATCACCGTGCCGGTGATGGCGCCGGCGATCTTTGCCGGCTTCTTCCTATCGATGACGTTCTCATGGGACGAGTTCGTAATCTCCTTCCTGCTCACCCGCTTCGAGACGACGCTGCCCGTGGAGATCTGGAACCTCTTGCGCTCGGGTCTCAACCCCAAGACCAATGCCGTCGGCTCGCTGGTCTTTGCCGTCTCCATCGTCCTGGTGGTGTTTTTCGAATTGACGCTGTTGCGGAGAAAGCCGGCATGAGCGCGCCCCTCGTCGACATTCGCAACGTCTCGCATCGCTTCGGCCAGCTTGCGGTGCTGAAAGATGTCTCGCTCACGATCGAGCCCGGCAGCTACACGATCCTGCTCGGGCCTTCGGGCTCCGGCAAGACGACACTGCTTTCGATCCTTGGGGGCTTCGTCACGCCCAGCGAAGGCAAGGTCTTCATCCGCGGCCAGGATTGCACCGCCGTGCCGCCGGCCAAGCGCCCGACGACCACAGTGTTCCAGGACTATGCGCTGTTTCCGCATATGAGCGTCGGCGGCAATGTCGGCTTCGGGCTGCGCATGCAAGGCGTCGACGGCACCACACGAGCCGCCAAGGCGCGCGATGCGCTGGCTCTCGTAGGGCTGGCGGCCGCCTTCGACAAGAAGCCGCATCAGCTCTCCGGCGGCCAGCGCCAGCGTGTGGCGCTGGCCCGCGCTCTGGTCATCGAGCCGGCGGTGCTGTTGCTCGACGAGCCGCTCGGCGCGCTCGATCTCAAGTTGCGCCGGCAGATGCAGGATGAACTGAAGGCGATCCAGAAGCGCGTCGGCACCGCCTTCATCCATGTCACGCACGACCAGGAAGAAGCGATGGCCCTGGCCGACCATTGCGTGGTGATGAATGATGGCCGCATCGAGGACGAAGGCCCGCCCGAGCGCGTCTATGCGCGGCCGGCGACGCGCTTTTCCGCGACCTTCATGGGCGAAAGCACGATCCTTGCCGGCACCGTGACCGAGACGAAGAACGGGATCGTCACGGCCTCCACTCCGGTTGGGTCGATTTCACTGCCTGGCGCGTCGCCCGCGGGCGCCACGCTCGCGCTCGCGATCCGACCCGAGCACCTGGTCCTCGGCGAGGCCAAAGGCGACGTCGCGCTGGGCATGGCCGAGGTCGGCGATGTCGTCTTCCAGGGCAGTTTCAAGCGCGTGCTGGCGACTTCAATTGTCGATTCCGCGCTGCAATTCATCGCCAAGGCTCCGGCTTCCGCCACCGTTCAGGCAGGCGACACGATCCCGGTTTCATGCAACGCTCGAGACATTATCCTGCTGGCGGACTGATCCATGGGCCTGCTTCCGGTCATCGAGGCTCCGGACTGGTACGAAACCATCCGCATGGGCGACGACATCACGCTCATCCACGAGCCGTGGATAAAGCCGTTCTTCCGCTGCAACATCTGGCATGTGCGCGGACGCGACCGCGACCTTCTGTTCGACACCGGCCTCGGCCATTTTAGCCTGAAGCGGCACGTGCCGCTGGTGAGCGAGCGCAAGCTGACCTGCGTTGCCAGCCATACGCATTTCGACCATATCGGCTGCCACCACGAATTCCCCGACCGCTGCGTGCACTCCGCCGAAGCGGCAATTCTGGCCGATCCGCGCAACGAATGGACGGTCGCGGACCGTTACGCCAATGAGGAGATGTTCGACGGCGCGCCCAATGGCTGGGATGCGGCCAGCTACCGCATCCTGCCCGCGCCGGCCGGCCGGCTGCTCGATCATGGCGATGTGATCGATCTCGGCGACCGCGCCTTCGAGGTCGTCCACACGCCCGGTCACTCGCCGGGCGGCATCGCGCTTTACGAGAAGAAGACCGGCATCCTGCTGTCGGGCGACATCGTCTATGACGGGCCGCTGATCGACGACGTCTACCACTCAAATATCGAGGATTATGTCGGGACGCTGCTTGCCATGCGTAAATTCGACGTCTCGGTCGTGCATGGCGGTCATTTTCCGAGTTTCGGCAAGGTGCGCTACCGGCAACTCATCGACGAATATGTCGCGGGCAAACGCCGGGCCGGCTGTCACCTGCAAGGTGCCTGAGCCTAAAGCGCCCTTTGCGGACAGGGCGTTCCCGTGGCGTCGCCACAGCGGGAAGCCGTCGGCTGCGGCCGCTGGCTCATCTCTTCCGAATGACGCACGAGTTCGGCGAACATCAGCGCGAAACTTCCCATCATCAGGAAGACTATGATCAGACGCGTTACCGGCAATAGACAGGTCTCTCGACTGGCCAGCCCCCGCTAACCCATCCACTGTCGGCTAACATGATCGATCCGGCTTTACGAGTGTTTAAGCCTCCTCTTAACCATTGCGGCCATCACATTCATGTCGCGCCTGTCACGAAGCGCGATTGCCCGTGACCCGCCGGTCGGCGCTGCGCGCCCTTCACAGATATGGGCGACGCATGCTACGCCGTCGCCGGCGCGGCCCCGCAGACGGTCGCCCTCCGGGAGCCATGAGCAAAGCCGCCAGCCGTTTCGCCTTCGTCTCGTCCGACACCGACGACGCCCGCGCGGCGCGGGAAAGCCTGTCGGCGCGCTATGGGCAGGTGCCTGTCGCGGAGGCCGAGATCATCATCGCGCTCGGCGGCGACGGTTTTCTTCTGCAGACGCTGCGCGAGACGATGAGCACGGGCAAGAAGGTCTACGGCATGAACCGTGGCACCATCGGCTTCCTGATGAACGAATATCGCGCCGGCGGGCTAGAGGAGCGCATCGCCAACGCGGTCTCCGAGACGATCAGGCCACTGGAAATGGTCGCCGTAACGCATGACGGCGAATCCGTTTCGGCGCCGGCCATCAACGAAGTGGCGCTGTGGCGCCAGTCCTACCAGACCGCGAAGATCCGCATCACCGTCGACGGTCAGGTGCGGCTGGAGGAGCTGAACTGCGACGGCGTGATGATCGCGACGCCCGCCGGCTCCACCGCCTACAACCTGTCGGCGCATGGGCCGATCCTGCCGCTCGACGCACCGCTGCTGGCGCTGACTCCGGTTAGCCCGTTCCGGCCGCGCCGGTGGCGCGGCGCGCTGCTCTCCAACAAGGCGACGGTGCGCTTCGACATCCTGGAAGCCGAAAAGCGCCCGGTGAATGCCGCCGCCGATCATACCGAGGTCAAGGCGGTGGCCTCCGTCACCGTGCGGGAATCGCCGACCGCGACGGCTACTTTGCTGTTCGACCCGAACCATTCCTGGAACGAACGTATCCTTGCCGAGCAGTTCCGCTACTGAGCCGGCGCAACGAGATTGTTTCGATTAAGCATCGCGATTAAGGTTACGTCTTCACAATCACCGGGATTTCCGGCTGTTTCTGTTGACAAATCGCGGACTTGCGCCTAACTGCAAACGCGATCTTGCAGGCGCGCGGCGCCTGCCGCAACTCGTGTTGCGATTTTTCCCGAACCAGCCAAAGACAGCCACCTCTTGTCCTCAGACACCCAGACCGCTCAAGAAGCGTTGACATTCTCAGACCTTGGCCTCTCGCCGAAGGTCCTCTCCGCAGTCTCAGATGCCGGCTATGCCAAGCCGACTCCGATCCAGGCCGGCGCCATCCCGCATGCGCTGCTCGGCAAGGACGTGCTGGGCATCGCCCAGACCGGCACCGGCAAGACCGCCTCCTTTGTGCTGCCGATGCTGACGCGGCTGGAAAAGGGCCGGGCGCGAGCCCGCATGCCGCGCACGCTTATCCTCGAGCCGACGCGCGAGCTTGCCGCGCAGGTCGAGGAAAACTTCATCAAATACGGCAAGAACCACAAGCTCAACATCGCGCTTCTGATCGGCGGCGTCTCCTTCGACGAACAGGACAAGAAGCTCGAGCGCGGCGCCGACGTGCTGATCGCGACGCCCGGCCGCCTGCTCGATCACCGCGAGCGCGGCAAGCTCCTGCTCAACGGCGTCGAGATCCTCGTCATCGACGAGGCCGACCGCATGCTCGACATGGGCTTCATCCCCGACATCGAGCGCATCTGCGAGATGATCCCGTTCACGCGCCAGACGCTGTTCTTCTCGGCGACGATGCCACCGGAGATCACCAAGCTCACCGAGAAATTCCTGCACGCGCCGGTGCGCGTCGAAGTCTCGAAGGCTGCGTCCACCGCGACCAGCATCACGCAGCGCCTGGTGAAATCCGGCACGAAGCCGTGGGAGAAGCGCGAGACGCTGCGCAATCTGATCAAGGCCGAAGACGCCGACCTGAAGAACGCCATCATCTTCTGCAACCGCAAGGTCGAAGTGTCGGAGCTGTTCCGCTCGCTGCTCAAGCATGATTTCGATGCCGGCGCACTGCATGGCGACATGGACCAGCGCGCGCGCATGCAGATGCTGAACAATTTCCGCGACGGCAAATTGCGCTACCTCGTCGCCTCGGACGTCGCGGCGCGCGGCCTCGACATTCCCGATGTCAGCCACGTCTTCAACTACGACGTGCCGATCCACGCCGAGGATTATGTCCACCGCATCGGCCGCACCGGCCGCGCCGGACGCGCCGGCAAGTCCTTCACCATCGCCACGCGCGCCGACAGCAAATATGTCGACGCCATCGAGAGGCTGATCGGCACCAGGATCGAATGGCATGACGGCGACCTCTCGACCGTGACCGAGAGCGAGGGCGAGGATGCGCCGCGCCGTGGCCGCGGCGCGCCGCGCCGGGCCGGCCGCAAGGACGAGGATCGCAAGGACGATCGCAAGGAACGCGGCGAGCGCAAGAAGGACCGTCACGCCAAGCGCGACGAGGCGCCCGAAGCCGCGCGCGACGAGCAGCCTGTCGCCGAAGTGGCCGACATCGCCGAACGCCGCGCCCGCAAGGATGCGATCCGTTCCGAGAACGAACGTAAGGGGTCGGGCAACCGTAACGACCAGCGCGGCGATGCCCGCCCGCAGCGCGACCGCCCCGGTCGCCATCGCGAGGAAGACGACGCGACCGTCGGCTTCGGCGACGACGTGCCGGCCTTCATGCGGATCGTCGCGAAAGTCTGAGTTCCAGACCGGCAGAAGCAGACACGGAAAACGGCCCCGCTCGGGGCCGTTTTGTTTTTGCATTGCCTGGTGCGCCCTGCCCTACATCGGCCCAGGCACCATCTTGGTCGGCTTCTCCAGCATCGGGAAATCGGCCTTGTTGCACGTCACCTTCGGGTTGGTCGGGCTGAACATGCCGTTCGGATTGTCCCTGAACAGCCAGGCATGCAGGTCGTAGTGGACGAATTCCCTCGGAATGAGCGGATAGTGCCCTTCCATCGGCCCCATGAATTTCTGACCGAACAGCGTCGGCACCTCCTTGGTGTCGGGCGTCAGCGGCACCAGCCATTCCACGCCGACCAGTTTCAGGCCTTTCTTGGTTGGCTCGTAGATCAGGACATTGGGCTTCATCGGGTCGAGCGGCTTGCCGACGCTCGGCACATTGACGAAATGGATGCCCATGGCGCCCTTCGGATAGTACATCGCGCCGGCTATCTTCTCGCCAGCGTAGTGGACGCAGCCGACGGTCGACAAATAGAGATCGCGGACCGCAGCGGTGTAGTCTTCATATTTGGTCAGGGATTTCTTCAGGGCTTCGATATCGGCCTTGTTGGCGTCCTCTGCCCGAGCCGTGGCGGCTCCGAGCCATGCGCCCAAAAGGCCAGTCAAAACGAGGACGCCGCAGCGCCCGAGGCGAGCTGTTCTTGTCATGCATTCCTCCCAGATTCCCTTGATCTGGCCGTGCAAGACCGGGGCGGCAGATGCTTATTGCGCGGCCGTTGACCACCCCATCCCCTCTGGAACAGCAGGATGGTAGTCCTTTCCCCGGATTTGAAAAGTATCAATTTAGAACGAGCTAATGTCCTAAGACCTTCGATCCATCCTTGGATCGAGCCAACAAAAAACGGCCCCGAGGGGCCGTTTTGGTTTGGTGGCGCTTCGCTGCTTGCGCGGTGTGGCTCAGGTGAGCGGCGACAGCTGGATCTCGACGCGCCGGTTCTGCTCGCGGCCCTGGGCCGTGGCGTTGGATGCGATCGGGCGCGTCTTGCCGAAGCCGGTGACGGCGAAGCGGCGTTGATCGACGCCCTGGCCCGCAAGATAGTTGGCGACCGCAAGCGCGCGCCGCTGCGACAGATCGAAATTGTGCTGGTCGCTGCCGGTCGAATCGGTGTGACCGAACACGTCCACCGTGGTCTGGCGGAACTTCTTCAGCACCAGCGCCACCGAATTCAGCACCGGATAGAAGCCCGGCTTCACCGCGTCCTGGTCGACATTGAAAGTGATGTCGGACGGCATGTTGAGGATGATCTGGTCGCCGCTGCGGGTGACGCTGACGCCGGTGCCCTGCAGCTGGCGGCGAAGCTCGGCTTCGTTCTGGTCCATGGTCGCGCCGATCGCGCCGCCGGCGAGCGCGCCGATGCCGGCGCCGATCAGGGCGTTGCGGCGGTCATTGCCGCCGGCGAGCAGACCAAGGCTGGCGCCCGCCAGAGCGCCAAGGCCGGCACCGGCCGCCGTGTTGGAAATCTTCTGGTCGCCGGTATACGGATCGGTGGTGGTGCAGGCGCTCACCAGCACAGCCGTCGCCACGACGACGAGCACGGTCTTCTTCATAAGATTGGTCCCTCTCCAATTCGCGGCCCTTGCGGCCACGCCAAATCAGCCCTTCCGCAGCCTTGTAGCATGAAATGCGGCGAAAAACGGAACGGGAATGCGGCCGCAAAGCCCGGCGGCCGTTCCCGCTTCGCCTCTACCACAAATTCTTGCCGTCGATGACCACAACCTCGACCTTGTCCAGGTCGAAATCATCGAACAGGCGGGAATTGACGCTGATCTTCGGATTGTCGAAATCCGGCTTCCCGGTGGACCAGTCAGGCGTTTCGGTGAAGGTGCCGCAACCGCAAATGGCGCAGAAACCATGCTTCACCGTCTTCGAGCCCCAGCGATAGAAGGAGACGTTCTCCGGCGGGCTCGTGAGCTTGAATTGCGACGGCACATAATAGGCCCACAGCGACCCGCGCTTCGAGCAGAATGAGCATGTGCATTGCGTCACCGTTTGCGGTGCCTCGGCAACCTCGAAGGTTGTCGCCTTGCAGTGGCAGCTGCCTTTGATGGTCATGAACCCACCTCTCCGTTGTCCGCCTCGCCCATATCGCACGCAATTCCGAACGGAAAACCGCTTCGCATTTTTCCTGGAACTGCTTCATGGCAAGGCAACATAAAGAGGCCCTGCTGACAACTGTCTGTCAGCAGGGGTAGGCAACGTTTCTCCTGCCATGGACCAGGCCTGCGCCTGGCGCTGGCCTTCCTCGGCAGTTCACAGCCCTAGTAGGAAGGCGGCGGCACGAACAGGCAGATGGTCTTGCCGGCGTCGAGCCCGGCCTGATGCGCGCACCAGTGGTATTCGCCGTCGGGCGAATTCTTGATCCGCTTGTCGCTATAGGCCACCACCTCGCCCGTGCCCTTTATGACATAGCCTTCGGGCCGCTCGCTGATGGACGACTGCGGCACCTCCTTGCAGTCGAAGTTGGCGCAGCAGGCGAAGGGATATTTCCAGCCTTGCGGCATTGCCGCCGTGGGCTGGGCGTCGTGCGCGATGGCCGGCGGCGCCAGCGCCGCGATGGCTCCGACAGCGAAGAGGGTGAACAAAAGTCGGCCAGCCGGTCGAACGGCTTGGGCCGATCTTGATATGGCAGCAGACATCGAAACGTTCCTTTCGAGCATCAAGCGTTTTCGCTTGCCCGTTCCCAGAACGTGTCTTCCCAGTGGCCGGATCGTCAGTCGCAGTTTATGCCGCGTCCGGCCATAAATGCTTCTATCCCACAGCTCGGATGCTGAGCTGATTCCATAGCCAGCGCAACAAGTGGGCGCGTCCTCGCGGCGCGCCGGCTGCAGGCTTCGGCGACGGAAAAGATGCGCAGACCTGGCCTGGCAAGAACCAGACGACGGCCTGCGCCCAGGGTGCCTAAGAACGAAGTTCCGCTAATGGAGGTTCCAGCGTTCAGCCGGCGGCATGTTCACGATATTGCGGCAGATCGTCTGTAATCGTGAACCACGGCGCCTTCGAACCGACGAAGATATGTGCGCTCGGGCGAATGCCAGGATCGTCCATCAGTGTCCCCATGGCGACATGGACATAGGCGCCATCGCGGACCAACGAATAGAGGAGCGAGCCGCACCGGCCGCAATGCGCGTCATGGCCGCTCTCGTCGCCGAAGATCAGCAGCCTGTCGTCGCCGGCGGTGAGACGGAACTTGCCGCGCTCGATGCCGGCGAAGGGCTTGAACGCAGACCCCGTCGTACGCCGGCAGTTCGAGCAATGGCAGTTGGCGGCGTAGACGAATTCGTCCGCCACCTCATAGTGGACGGCGCCGCAGAAGCATTTTCCGGTAAGTTTGCGTGTCACCGGTTCCTCTATGCGGCGCCTGGTCTCCTAATCCAGGTCCGCCACCGCTTCGCCCGCGCCACCCTCGATGCGATGCGAGAGCGAGGCTTCCATGAACTCGTCGAGGTCGCCATCGAGCACGCTCGACGGCGAGGTGCTTTCGACGCCCGTGCGCAGGTCCTTCACGAGCTGATACGGCTGCAGCACGTAGGAGCGGATCTGGTGGCCCCAGCCGATGTCGCTCTTCGATGCCTCCGTGGCATTGGCGACCGCCTCTCGCTTCTTCAGCTCTTCCTCGTAGAGCCGCGAGCGCAACATTTCCCAGGCCTTGGCGCGGTTCTTGTGCTGCGAGCGCTCGGCCTGGCAGGCGACCGCGATGCCGGTCGCCAAATGGGTGATGCGCACGGCGGAGTCGGTCGTGTTGACGTGCTGTCCGCCCGAACCCGAGGAACGATATGTGTCGATGCGCACGTCGGATTCGGAAACGTTGATCTCGATCGAGTCGTCGATGACCGGATAGACCCATACGCTGGCAAACGAGGTGTGGCGCCGGGCGTTGCTGTCGTAGGGCGATATGCGCACCAGGCGGTGGACGCCTGATTCCGTCTTCAGCCAGCCATAGGCGTTGTGGCCCTTGATCAGCACGGTTGCGGACTTGATGCCCGCTTCTTCGCCGTCATGGACCTCCAGCACCTCGACCTTGAAACGGCGGCGCTCGGCCCAGCGCGTATACATGCGCAGCAGCATCGAGGCCCAGTCCTGGCTTTCGGTGCCGCCGGCGCCGGCATGGATTTCGAGATAGGTGTCGTTGGCGTCGGCTTCGCCGGATAGCAGCGTCTCGACCTGGCGTGCCTTGGCCTCGCCCTGCATCGAGCGCAGCGCTGCCTCGGCCTCCGCGATGATGCCGTCGTCGCCCTCTTCCTCGCCGAGCTCGATCAGGCCGATATTGTCTTCCAGCGCCTGGGTCAGCCCCTTGACGGCGGCGATCCCGTCCTCGAGCTCCTGGCGCTCGCGCATCAGCTTCTGCGCTTCGATCGGGTCATTCCAGAGGCTGGAATCCTCGGCACGCGAATTCAGGTATTCAAGCCGCTTTACAGCCTGATCCCAGTCAAAGATGCCTCCTCAGCAGGGTTATCGCCTGCCTGATCTCGTCGACGATGTTCTGCGTTTCCGCGCGCATGGTTTTTCGTTCGGTCCTGTTCTTTTCGGTCTTTTCGGAATAGGCGCGATACATAGGCACGGCATCGCCGCCTGTAAAGCGAAATGGGCCGGCTCAACCGTTACCCTAAAAGTGGAATCCGGTTTTCGGAAAAGGTCACGGTCCGGAATAAGACGCCGGCCCACTCTGGAATTCAGGAGGTCAGTAGAGACCGCCGCCGCCGTCCTGGATGGCCTGGTTGGCCTGCGGCGACAATCCCGCGCCGGAACCGTTGGAGCCGTCGGCGCCCATGCCGATCACCCAGTAGCTGTCGGCCGGGCCGGTGCCGGGCTTGAATGCCTCGACGATGGTGTTGGGATCGCCTTCGGCAGCGCGCATGCCGGTCTTTCGGTTGATGGCGATCAGCTTCATGCCGTCCGGAACCTGGAAGTCGGTATTCGGCTTGCCGTCGAGCGCCACGCGCATGAAATCCTTGAAGATCGGCGCCGCCAAGCCGCCGCCGGTCGCGCCCTTGCCGAGGCCTTTCGGCGTGTCGAAGCCCATATAAAGGCCGACGACGAGGTTGGGCGTGTAGCCGATGAACCAGGCATCCTTCTCGTCATTGGTCGTGCCGGTCTTGCCGGCGATGTGGCGGCCAAGCTCGCCGATGGTGGCGCCGGTGCCGCGTTGCACCACGCCTTCCATCATCGAGGTGATCTGGTACGCGGTCATCGGGTCGAGCACCTGCTCGGAATTGTCGACCAGCTCCGGCTCCGGCTGGTTCTTCCATTCGGTGGCGTTGCAGCCTTCGCAGCCGCGCTCGTCCTGCTTGAACACCGTCTTGCCGTAGCGGTCCTGGATGCGATCGATGAGCGATGGTTTGATCGATTTGCCGCCATTGGCCATGATCGAATAGGCCGACACCATGCGCATGACGGTCGTCTCGCCGGAACCCAGCGCCATCGGCAGATACGGCGCCAGATGGTCGTAGACGCCGAAGCGCTCGGCATATTCCACGACCAGCTTCATGCCCATGTCGTTGGCGAGCCGCACGGTCATCAGGTTGCGCGACTTCTCGATGCCGGAGCGCAGGGTGGCCGGGCCGGCGACCGTGCCGTCATAGTTCTTCGGCGTCCAGGTGGTGTTGCCGCTCTGGATGGTGATCGGACCGTCCATGATGACGGAGGCCGGGGTGTAGCCATTGTCGAGCGCCGCCGAATAGACGATCGGCTTGAACGAGGAGCCGGGCTGGCGCATCGCCTGCGTGGCGCGGTTGAACTCGGACTGCGCGTAGGAGAAGCCGCCGACCATGGCCAGCACGCGGCCCGTATGCGGATCCATGGCGACGAGGCCGCCCTCCACCTCCGGCACCTGACGCAGCATGTAGCTGTTGTCGGAGCCTTCGTTCTTCTGCACGAAGATCACGTCGCCGGGCTCCAGCACCTCCGCCGGTGACTTCGCCCTGACGGACTTGCCGTTGACGAAGTGACGCATGGCGAAGCCCATGTCTTCCTTGCTGACGGTGCCCTGGACGCGCTCCTTGACCAGATCGCCGGAAACCTGCCGCGCCGGCTGGATGCCGATGGTGAGGCCGGTCGCCGAGCTGTCGAGAACGACGGCGAGCGTCCACTCCGGCACGTCCTCGAGGCCCTTGACGTTGCCGAGCGGCACGCCCCAGTCGCCCGACACATCGATATGGGTCACCGGACCGCGATAGCCGCGCAGCATGTCGTATTTGAGCAGGCCGTTCTGCATCGCCTTGCGCGCGATGAGCTGAATCTTCGGGTCGAGCGTGGTGCGCACCGACAGGCCGCCCTCGTATAGCGCGTTCTCGCCGTAGCGGGAGATGATCTGGCGGCGGACCTCCTCGGTGAAGTACTCGCCGGCAAAGAGATAGGAGCCGTTGCGGCGCGGCGTCACGCCGAGCGGTTCGGCCTTGGCCTTGTTGCCCTCCTCGCGGGTGACGTAGCCGTTCTCGACCATCTGGTCGATGACCCAGTTGCGGCGCTCGAGCGCGCGGTCGGCGTGCTTGAAGGGGTGATAGTTGTTCGGGCCTTTCGGCAGCGAGGCGAGATAGGCTGCTTCCGCGACAGTCAGTTCGTTGACCGACTTGTCGAAATAGGTGAGCGCCGCGCCCGCGACGCCGTAGGCGCCGAAGCCGAAGAAGATTTCGTTGAGATATAGCTCGAGGATGCGGTCCTTCGAATAGGCCTGCTCGATGCGGAAGGCCAGGATCATCTCCTTGATCTTGCGCTCATAGGTCTGGTCGGAGGTGAGCAGGAAGTTCTTCGCCACCTGCTGGGTGATCGTCGAGGCGCCGACCTGCCGCCTGCCGGATCCGAAATTCTGCAAGTTGACGATGATGGCGCGGCCGAGGCCGGTGATGTCGATGCCGGGATGGTTGTAGAAATTCTTGTCCTCGGCCGACATGAAGGCGGCCTTGACGCGGTCCGGAATGGCCTGGATCGGCAGATAGAGGCGCCGTTCGCGCGCATATTCGGCCATCAGCGAACCGTCGGAGGCGTGAATTCGCGTCGTCACCGGCGGTTCGTATTTTGCCAGAACCTCGTAGTCGGGCAGGTCCTTCGTCAGATGGCTGATATAGATGGCAAGGCCGGCCGCCACCAGCAGCGCCAGCGTCGTGCCGATGCCGAAGAAATAGCCGATGAGACGAATCATGCCCGCTCCAGTCCGAGATTCGGGAATTTCCTAAACGAAGCCGACAGTCGCGCAAGCTTCCCGGGGCGGTCCCAATCCGCAATCAAAAAACCCATGTCGCGACCATGTGGACAAAATACGGCAGCGCGACATTTGAGGACTCGGTTGCCGAATAATAACGCCGGGTGTTGTCCTCATGCAACGCTGCTTGTGGTTGCATGCGTCCGGCGGTTGCGAGTTGGTGCGGCGGGGTCAGCCGCCCGTGGCTGTTCCGGCCTTGGCCGCGGCAAACAGGGCGACCGCGTTGGTTATGCTCTGCGCCGCCTTGCCGCGCCAGTCGGCGTTGAGCAGTTGCGCCTCGTCCTTGACGTTGGAAAGATAGCCGAGTTCGACCAGCACAGATGGGACATCAGGAGCCTTGAGCACCCTGAAGCCGGCCGAACGCTGCGGATTGTTGATGAGGCCGACGCTGGTCGACAATTGACCGACGAGCGTATGGGCGAAGCTCATCGAGAAACTGTGGGTTTCGCGGCGGATCAGGTCGATCAGGATGTCGGTGACTTCCTTGTTGTCGTCCTCGATCTTCATCCCGGCGAACTGGTCGGAGAGGTTCTCGCGATCGGCGAGCGCCTGGGCCTCTGGGTCAGACGCCTTGTCCGAGAGCGTGTAGACCGTGGCGCCGCGCAGACCTTTGACGGCGATCGTATCGGCATGGATGGAGATCAGGAGATCGGCCTCATGCTGGCGCGCGATGCGCACGCGCTCGTCCAGCGCCAGATAGACATCGTTGTCGCGCGTCATATAGACATCGTATTTGCCGACCGCGGCCAGCCTGTCGCGCAGTTCCTTGGCAAAGGCGAGCGTGACGTCCTTTTCGACCGTGCCGGCGGAACTTTCTGCTCCGCCATCGACGCCGCCATGGCCCGGGTCGATCACCACCGTGAAGCGATGGCCGGGCGCCGAGATCGGTCCGGTGCCGACCCGCTCGCCCTTTTCGGTCGAAACGGTCGAACCCGTCGTCAGCGACTGGTTGGCGAGGGCCTCGTCGAATTCCCGCTCGGAAGCCGCCGACATGTCAATGGCGACGCGGTAGCCGCCATCATCATTTTTGAGCACGTCGAGCTTGTCGACGGCGAAAGGTCCCTTGCCGGTGAGGATCAGGCGCGAGCCGTGCCCCTGATCGCCATAGCGGACAGCCCGCACGAGGCCGCGCGGCTTCACATCCTTGGCGTCAAAGGCGAATCGTGTGCGCGGCAGATCGATGACCAGGCGGTTGGGGCCGCGCAGCAGGAACCATTTGACGTCCGGCTCGCGGTCGAAATTCACCACGATGCGCATCTTGGTGGCGTCGCCGGCCATCTTGTAGCCGGTCGCGCCAAGCAAAGTATCGGCGTGCGCGGCGGCGAAACAGGACAGAAAGGTCAGCAGCAAGGCGGCCCAGGCCAGGCGCGGGAAATGCCCGGCGGCCCTACCCTTCTTGTCTGCGGCACCCGCCGATCCCATCTCTTACCCGTCGCTCCCGGTTTGGCGCATTGCGCCCGGCCTTTCTGCAGAGTGCCTGTCAGGCCAGCAATTCGATTAACGATTGGTATTCAGAGAAGGTTAACCAAGCCTTTCATGAGGCGCAACGAAAGGCATCTTCCCTTGCGGAAGCGCTTTTTGCCGGCATCCGAAATCGGGGTTGCCTTCCATCCCGCCAAATCATAAAAGCGACGTTGGATCACTGCAATCCTGGAACCGCTCGCCTCAGCAGTTTCCTGCCAAAGGTCGGATGCAAAGGCGGCTCCGCTACCCTTCCAGGCTCAGGTGGTCGCGACGATTTTCGCAGGCGTGCTCCCGTGGCGGGGGAATCGCTTGCGTGAGGAAAACGGCCGGGTTGCCCCGCGCCGGCTCTTCGTGAGCAAACAAGCTGGTCCGGCTCAGCCCGGGCTTTGGTTCAAAAAGGTTCTGCTGGGTGCCGATGGCTTCAAGCGCAATCATGGAAAGGTCCGCATCGAACCGCGCCATAGTGGCTGCGGGCGGCACCGCCATCGCGCTGAAGCGGCGGCTAGCGGACATTCAATTATCCGGCATGCACACAGATACAGGCGCACAGCGGCGGGCATTGCCACGCCAGCTGCGGCCGTCGGCTGCCGGCAGGAAACAAAATAATGCCCAACAAGATGCTGATAGACGCCTCCCACCCGGAGGAAACACGCGTTGTCGTCGTTCGCGGTAACCGCATCGAAGAATTCGACTTTGAATCCCAGGACAAGAAGCAGCTCAAAGGAAACATCTACCTCGCCCGCGTAACCCGCGTCGAACCTTCCCTCCAGGCAGCCTTTGTCGAGTATGGCGGCAACCGTCACGGTTTCCTCGCCTTCAGTGAAATCCATCCCGATTACTACCAGATCCCGGTCGCCGACCGTCAGGCTCTCCTGCGCGCCGAAGCGCAGGAGGCCGAGGACGAAGACGACGAGGAAGCCGAGAACGGCGAAGAGCAGCAGGCGCGCGATCGCGGTGGCCGGCGGAACCGGCGTCGCGGCGGCAAGAACCGCGACCGCGGCGAGCACAAGCACGAGGCCGAGGTCGCTGCCTCCCCGGAAAGCGGGGAAAGCCCTGCTGAGGCCGTAGCAGCCGAGGAAACCGCTGCCGAGGATGCCGGCGTCGAGACCGCAGAGGCTGAAAAGGCCGAAACGGTCTCCGAGGCCGTCGAGGCCGCGTCGGAAACGGCTGAAGAGCCTGCCGCCGAGACTGGCGGCGACACCGTAGCAGCCGACGATGCCGTGGGCGACGAAGACGGCAAGCCGTCCGAAGGCGGCCCCACATCGATGGCAGCGAGCGTCGACGCGGACGTGATTTCCGAAGCCGTCCCGCAAGCCGACCAGCCCGAACAGAGCGGCGAAGCCGCCGCGAGCGACAATGATCGCGGCATGCTGGAGGATGTCTCGTCCTCGCATTCGGACGAGCACGAGGTCGAATCGGTCGGCGCCGAAGACGCGCTCGAGGAGATCCGCAACCGCCGCAAGCCGGTGCGTCGCCAGTACAAGATCCAGGAAGTCATCAAGCGCCGCCAGATCCTTTTGGTGCAGGTTGTCAAGGAAGAGCGCGGCAACAAGGGCGCGGCGCTGACCACCTACCTTTCGCTTGCCGGCCGCTATTCGGTGCTGATGCCCAACACGGCGCGCGGCGGCGGCATCTCGCGCAAGATCACCAACGCGCAGGACCGCAAGCGCCTCAAGGAGGTCGTCGCCGACCTCGAAGTGCCGCAAGGCATGGGCGTGATCCTGCGCACTGCCGGCGAAAGCCGCACCAAGGCCGAGATCAAGCGCGACTACGAATATCTGATGCGGCTGTGGGAGAACGTCCGCAACCTTACGCTGCAGTCCACGGCCCCTGCCCTGGTCTATGAGGAAGGCAGCCTGATCAAGCGCTCGGTGCGCGACCTCTACAACAAGGATATCGACGAGATCCTGGTCTCCGGCGAGGACGGCTACCGCGAGGCCAAGGATTTCATGCGCATGCTGATGCCGAGCCACGCCAAGGTGGTTCAGCCTTACCGTGACACCACGCCGATCTTCGTGCGCAACGGCATCGAGGCGCAGCTCGACCGCATGCTGCAGCCGCAGGTGACGCTGAAGAGCGGCGGCTACATCATCATCAACCAGACCGAAGCGCTGGTTTCGATCGACGTCAACTCCGGCCGCTCCACAAAGGAGCATTCGATCGAGGAGACCGCGCTCCACACCAATCTGGAAGCGGCCGAGGAAGTCGCCCGCCAGCTCAGGCTGCGCGACCTTGCCGGCCTCATCGTCATCGACTTCATCGACATGGAGGAGAACCGCAACAACCGCGCGGTCGAGAAGCGGCTGAAGGATCACCTCAAGAACGACCGCGCGCGTATCCAGGTCGGGCGCATCTCGCATTTCGGCCTGATGGAGATGTCGCGCCAGCGCATCCGCGCCAGCGTGCTGGAATCGACCATGAAGCCCTGCCCGCATTGCGGCGGCACCGGCCATGTGCGCTCCGATTCCTCCGTGGCGCTGATGGTGGTGCGGGCGATCGAGGAATTCCTGCTCAAGGATTCTCGCAGCCACATCATCGTGCGCACGCCGGCCGCGACCGCGCTCTATGTGCTCAACCACAAGCGCGCCAATCTGGTGGATCTCGAAGCGCGTTTCGGCCTCACCATCACGATCGAGGCCGACGAGACGCTCGGCACCCAGCATTACGCGATCTTCCGCGGCGCCATTGCCGAGAAGCCGGAGGGCTTTGTCGAGGTGCGCAGCCTGCCGGCCTATACTGAGCCGGAGGAGCCCGAGGACGAGATCGTCGTCGAGGAAGAGGAAGAAGAGGTTTCGGTACAGGCCGAACAGCCGCGCCACCCTCAGCAGCAGGGCCAGCACCAGCAGCGCTCCGAAGAAGGCGAAGGCCGCAGGCGCCGCAAGCGCCGCCGGCGGCGCGGTGGCCGGGATCGCGACCGCGAGCACACTGGTGAAGTCGTTGCTGCTCCGGCGCCGGAGGAAGCCGGCGAAGCCGGTGACGAGGCAACGGAAGAGGCAGCCCAGGAGGTCACCGCCGGCGGCGAGGCCGTGGCGGCGACAACCGAGGAAGGCTTGGCCAAGAAGCGTCGGCGCGGCAAGCGCGGCGGCAAGCGCAATCGCCGCGAGGACGAAGCTTCGGAGGCCGCTGCCGGCGAGACTGTCGGCGACACTGAAGACGAAGCGGCGGAAGGTGAGGAAACTGCCGGCGAGCCGGTGGTGGCGGCCGCGCCCGAGCAGCCTGCCGCTCCCGCCGCCGCCAATGACGATGCCGAGACGGCAGAAAAGCCGAAGAAGCCGCGCCGCTCCAGAGCCAAAAAGGCCACCGAGGAAACCGTGGCCGAGACGGTGTCGGAGCCTATGGCGGAAGCCCAGGTCGTGCCCGTGGCTGTCGAGCCCGAGCCGGAGCCGGCGGCTGCCGCTCCCGCGACGGCCGAGGCGGAGCCTGCCGCCAACGCGCATCCGACGCGGCGCAAGCCGCAGTCGATCGACGCGCCGGTCGTTCCTGTCGTGTCCTCGAACGTGTCCGACGAGGCCAAGGCCGAGGACAAGCCGAAGCGCGCCGGCTGGTGGCAGCGCAAGGGTTTCTTCTAACTTTTTCAGGTCGTTAGACTGAATTTCTCCAGATCCCGCGCCGCGTCCGGCGCGGGATTTTTCGTTTCAGGCCAATGGTCCTAGTTCTCCGGCACAGGGATTTGACCGGCCGCTATGTTTGCGTTGGCAGGTGGCGCCCTGGCGATTGGCCGAAACGCCTATCGGTCGTCATCCACGGGCGAAGCGATGAGCGATGCGACGCGCGCAGACTCGAGGATCCATTCCCTATCACATGAGCGCTGCTGCAGTGCTGGAGCGGCAGACGCCTACGGCGAAGCCGCCGAGCCCAACCGCTGCGCACTTTTCCTGCAATTGCTTCTAGGGCGCGAAGATCGACCAATTCATCAGCCGGGCGAGCTTCTCCAAGGCGATGGAGCCAAGCTTGGAGTTGCCGTTCTCGTTGAGGCCGGGCGACCACACCGCCAGCGAAGCAACCCCCGGCACGATGCCGAGGATGCCGCCGCCGACACCGCTCTTGCCGGGAATGCCGACGCGGAAGGCGAAATCGCCGGAGCCGTCATAGTGGCCGCAGGTCAGCATCAGCGCGCCGATGCGGCGCGCCCGCTCGCCCGAGACGACGGAATGACCCGTCGCCGGGTTCCTGCCGCCATTGGCCAGGAACCGGCCGGCCATGGCAAGCTGGCGGCAGCTCATGGCGATCGCGCAATGGTGGAAATAGACACCCAGCGCGAGTTCCGGCTCGTGATGGAGATTGCCAAAGGATTTCATGTAGTTGGCTAAAGCGAAGTTGCGATAGCCGGTAGCCCGTTCGGATGCCGCGACTTCGCGGTCGATGATGATCGTCTCGTCGTCGGCGAGGAACTGGATGAAGCGCAGGATCTCGCCGATCGCCTCGCGCGGTTGATGGCCGGCGAGCAGGACGTCGGAGACGACGATGGCCCCGGCATTGATGAACGGATTGCGCGGGATGCCTTTCTCGTGCTCGAGCTGGACGATCGAATTGAACGGATTGCCGGACGGCTCGCGGCCGACGCGATGCCAGAGCGCATCGCCCACCTTGCCAAGCGCCAGCGTAAGCGTGAAGACTTTCGAGACGCTCTGGATCGAAAAGGGCTGATCGGCATCGCCGGCAAGAAGGACCCGCCCGTCATTGGTCACCGCGGCGATGCCGAATTTCTTCGGATCGACCTTGCCGAGCTGCGGGATGTAGGTCGCCACCTCGCCGCGATCGCTGCGCTCCGCCATTTCGGCGGCTACTTCCGCAAGTGCCTGGTCGAGTTCCGGCATGGCTTCTATTTCAGCCAGCGTTCGATGCGCGCCAGCGCCTCGACCATGTCGTCATGGCTGCCGGCATAGGAAAAGCGCATGGTGCGGTGGCCCTGCAGCGGGTCGAAATCGCGGCCGGGCGTCGCAGCGACATGCGCCTCGGCCAGCATCTTTCGGGCAAAGGCCATGCTGTCATTGGTGTGGCGGGTTACATCGCAGAAGGCGTAGAAAGCGCCGTCCATGGGTGCTGCCAGCGCGAAGCCGAGCTCCGGCAGTCGCTTCATCAGAAGGTCGCGGTTCCAGGCATAGCGCGCCTTCACCTTTTCGAGCTCCTCCGTCGCCTTGAAGGCCTCGATCGCTGCGATCTGCGACAGTTCCGGCGGCGAGATGTAGAGGCTCTGCGCGACGCGCTCGACTGGCCGCACCAGTTCTTCCGGCAACACCATCCAGCCGATGCGCCAGCCGGTCATGCAATAGTATTTAGAGAAGGAGTTGATCACGGTCACGCCGGCGCCATGCGCCAGCGCGGTGACGTCCGGCGCCGCGTAGGCCAGCCGGTGATAGATCTCGTCCGAGATCACGGCGATGCCGAGCTCCTCAGCCGTCTTCACCAGTGCGGCAAGTTCCTGCGCGGGAATCACCGCGCCGGTCGGATTGGCGGGACTGGCGAACAGCACGCCCTTGAGCGGCTTCTCGCGATGCGCGGCCTTCAGATGCTCGGCGTGCAGATACGCGTCCGTGCCGAGCTCGATCTCGACGATCTCGATGCCGAGCGCGGCCATGATGTTGCGGTAGGCCGGATAGCCGGGCGCGGCGATGGCGACGCGGTCGCCCGGATCGAACATGGCCAGGAAAGCGAGGTTGAAGGCGGCCGACGAACCGGTCGTGACGGCTATGCGCGATGGCGCGATGTCGATCCCGTAGTGCTCGCCATAATGCGCGGCGATCGCCTTGCGCAAGTCGGCCAGGCCCAATGCGTCGGTGTAGCCGATGCGGCCGTGGCTGAGCGCCGCGGCCGCCGCGTCGCGGACGCCCAGCGGCGCGGGGTCCGACGGCTGGCCGACGGCCATCGACACCACGGGCACTCCGGTGGCCTTCAGCCGGTTGGCTTCGGCCAGGATGTCCATCGCGTGGAATGGCTCGACTTCTCCGCGACGCGAATGCGAAACGACCATTTGACCTCTTCCAACTGCTCTATTTCGGTGAATTCCGTGCGCCAGCAGCGCAGACTTGCCCTTGAACTGCCCTAGTTAAAGAGACAGCGCCGCACAAATGCCCGATTGATGTGGGGATCACAAGCGCGCAGGAAGTTGCCGGCGCCGACTTTTCATCCTTCGCCCGCTCGTCTACCAGTGGACCTATGTTGAGCCGACCCCGACCATCGATTGGCAAATCGACCTCTCTCAGCCGCACCGCGCGCGGTTTCGCGACACTGATGCTTGCCGCCGCCGTTGCCGTGTCGAGCTCGGTCAGCGCCTTCGCGCAAGGCGTGCCGGTGGTGCGCGACGCAGAGATCGAGGCGCTGGTGCGCGACTATGCCCGGCCGATCTTCAAGGCGGCGGGGCTCGCCAATGACGGCATCGACATCGTGCTCGTCAACGACCAGAGCTTCAACGCCTTCGTCACCGGGCGGCGGCTGTTCATCAACACCGGCGCGCTGGTGACCGCCGAGACGCCGAACGAGATCATCGGCGTCATCGCGCACGAGGCCGGCCATATCGCCGGCGGCCACCAGCAGAAATTGCGCGACCAGCTCGACCGCGCCAAGACCATGGCCATCATCGCCACGCTCCTCGGCGCCGGCGCCATGGTTGCCGGCGCCACCACCAACAGCCGCGGCCTTGCAGGCGCCGGCATGGGCGTCGCCGCCGGCGGCGGCGAGGTGGCGCAGCGCTCGATTCTTGCCTATCAGCGCACCGAAGAAATCACCGCTGACCGTTCGGCGATCACCTATCTCAACGCTACCGGCCAATCCGGCATGGGCATGCTGAAGACCTTCGGCCGCTTCCAGAGCGCGCTGTCGCTGTCCGGCACCCAGGTCGACCCCTACCGGATCAGCCACCCGATGCCGCAGGAGCGCATTGCCAACCTCGAAGTGCTCGTCAAGCAGAGCCCCTTTGTCAATGTTGCCGACCCGCCGGCCCTGCAGCAGCGGCACGATATGATGCGCATCAAGATCGCCGCTTACATGCAGGGCCAGGCAGCCGTCGCTCGGCTGATGCGCAAGAACCCGGCCAGCCTCGCCTCGCGCTACGGCGACGCGCAGCAGACCTATCTCTACGGCAATCCGGGCGCGGCTCTGACCAAGACGGCGGCACTGATCAAGGAACAGCCGAAGAACCCGTATTTCCAGGAGTTGCGCGGCGACATCCTGATGAAGATCAACAAGCCGAAGGATGCGGCGGACGCCTATGCCAAGGCGGTGAGCCTCGATCCGGCGCACTCCGGCCTGCTGTTGGGGTCGCTCGGTCAGGCGCTGATGGCGGTGGGAACGCCTGATTCGATCCAGAAGGCGGTGACCCAGCTCAACAATGGGATCGCACGGGACAAGGAAAATGCCGACGCCTATCGCTTTCTGGCGCAGGCCTATGGCGAACTCGGCGACGTTCCGGCCGCGGATCTCGCCACCGCCGAGGGCCATTACTATTCGGGCGACTACAAGAACGCGAAGATCTTCGCCATGCGCGCTCAACAGAAATTGAAGCGCGGCGAACCCCGGTGGGTCCGCGCTCAGGATATTATAAACTACACGCCATCGAACAAACTCAAATGAACCTCCCGGGCGTTGGCCGCGACCAAAGGCGCACCAGGATAGGCAAGAAGGATCGACAATCATGAACAAGGCAATCCTGCTTGGCAGTGCTGGCGGTCTGGCGATAGCGCTCGGCATGCTGGCCTTCGGCTTCGTCGCGGGCAATCCCCAGACCGCGAAGGCCGACACCGCGCAAATGGCGCAGGTCACGTCCTCCATCGATACAAAGGCCTCCGCCGATACCAAGATCGATCGCAAGGAGGTCGAGGGCATCATTCGCGACTATCTCTTGAAGAACCCGGAGGTCCTGCTCGAGGTGCAGGACGCGCTCGAGGCCAAGCAGAAAGAGGAGCAGCGACTTGCAGCGCTCGGCGTCATCAAGAATTCCAAGGATGAAATCTTCAACTCCACCTTCGACGGCGTCGTCGGCAACCCGAAGGGCAAGGTCACGATCGTCGAGTTCTACGATTACAATTGCGGCTTCTGCAAACGCGCCATCGAGGACATGCAGGCGCTGACCAAGTCCGACCCGGACCTGCGTTTCGTGCTCAAGGAATTCCCGATCCTCAGCCCGGATTCGCAGAAGGCCAGCGTCGTCTCCATGGCGTTCCACCTGATGCATCCGGAGAAGTACGGCGAATTCCACACCGCGCTGCTCGGCGGCCAGGGCCGCGCCACCGAAGCGACAGCCATCAAGGTGGCGCTGTCCCTTGGCGCAGACGAGGCGGCGCTGCGCGAGAAGATGAAGGACCCGCGCATCACCGAAACGCTTTCGCGCACCTATGACCTCGCGACGAAATTGTCGATCACCGGCACGCCGTCCTACGTGGTCGGCAACGAGGTGATCTTCGGAGCGCTCGGCCAGCAGGTTCTGGCGGAAAAGATCGAACAGGCCAAGAGCGCGCTGTAAGCGCTTGCGGATGCAGAAGCCGGCCGCTGTGGACAGCGCAAGAACGCACTTGCGCTCTTTTCGCGGGCGGCTATGCCCATTATAGAGGCCAGTGCGCCGGCTCGGGGCCGGCGTGGAACAAGGTCGCCATATTGAAAACGATTTTCGTCCTCAACGGTCCCAATCTCAATGCGCTCGGCAAACGCGAGCCGGGAATTTATGGCGGCAAGACGCTTGCAGCCATCGAGGAGGACTGCAAGACGGCAGCCGCCGCGCTCGGACTCGAGATCGATTTTCGCCAGTCCAACCATGAGGGCGATCTGGTCGACTGGATCCAGGAAGCCGGCGACAAGGCTTCCGGAATCGTCATCAATCCCGGCGCCTACAGCCACACCTCGATTGCCATCCACGACGCCATCCGCTCTGTTGCGCCGCTGCCCGTCGCGGAAGTCCATCTTTCCAACATCCACGCGCGGGAGCCCTTCCGCCACGTCTCCATGGTCGCGCCGGTCGCTGTCGGCATGATCTGCGGGTTCGGGCCGCTCGGCTACACGCTCGCGCTGCAGGCACTGGCGGCACGCCTGTGACCGGCCCCCAAACAGAAGGCTCGAAAATGTCGATAAAAAAGACCGGTGTTGACCAGCAACTGATCCGCGACCTGGCGGGCATTCTGAACGACACCAATCTGACCGAGATCGAGGTGGAGCTCGGCGACCTCAAGGTGCGCGTATCGCGCCAGTCGCAGGCCGTCCACGCGGTAGCGGCGCCGATGCCGGCGATCACCGCGGCTCCGGCTCCAGCGGCTCAGCCCGCCGTGGCCGCCCCTGCGGCCCCTGCCGATCCGTCGAAGAACGCCGTGCCCTCGCCGATGGTTGGCACTGCCTATCTGGCCCCCTCGCCCGACGCCAAGCCATTCGTCGAGATCGGCCAGAAGGTAAAGGAAGGCCAGACCCTGCTCATCATCGAAGCGATGAAGACGATGAACCAGATCCCCTCGCCGCGCGCCGGCACGGTGACGGCGATCCTCATCGAGGACGCCCAGCCGGTCGAGTACGGGATGCCTCTGGTGGTCCTCGAGTAGGAACAGCCAAGAGATGTTCCAAAAGATCCTCATCGCCAATCGCGGCGAAATCGCGCTCCGGGTGCTGCGCGCCTGCAAGGAGCTCGGTATTCAGACGGTGGTGGTCCATTCGACCGCGGATTCCGACGCCATGCATGTGCGGCTTGCCGACGAGAGCGTCTGCATCGGCCCGCCGCCCTCGCGCGAAAGCTATCTCAATATCCACCAGATCGTCGCCGCCTGCGAGATCACCGGCGCCGACGCCGTGCATCCGGGCTATGGCTTCCTTTCGGAGAACGCCAAGTTCGCCGATATCCTGGCGGCCCACAACATCACCTTCATCGGCCCGTCGGGCGACCATATCCGCATCATGGGCGACAAGATCGAGGCCAAGCGCACGGCAAAGCGTCTCGGCATCCCCGTCGTGCCCGGATCCGACGGGGCGATCAGCGACGACAAGGAAGCCAAGCGCGTCGCCGCCGAGATCGGCTACCCGGTGATCATCAAGGCCTCCGCCGGCGGCGGCGGCCGTGGCATGAAGGTGGCGCATACCGAAGCGGACCTCGAAGTCGCGCTGCAGACAGCCAAGTCGGAAGCCGGAGCGGCCTTCGGCGACGATGCCGTGTACATCGAGAAATATCTGGAGAAGCCGCGCCATATCGAGGTGCAGGTGTTTGGCGACGGCGCCGGCCGCGGCGTGCATTTCGGCGAGCGCGACTGCTCGCTGCAGCGGCGCCACCAGAAGGTCTGGGAGGAAGCCAATTCGCCGGCGCTCAATGCCGAGGAACGTTCGCGCATCGGCGACATATGCGCCAAGGCGATCGCCGATCTCGGCTATTCCGGCGCCGGCACGATCGAATTCCTCTATGAGAATGGCGAGTTCTATTTCATCGAGATGAACACGCGCCTGCAGGTCGAGCACCCGGTGACCGAGGCGATCACCGGCATCGACCTCGTGCACGAGCAGATCCGCGTCGCTTCCGGGGGCGGGCTTTCGGTCAGGCAGGAAGACATCAAGTTCACCGGCCACGCCATCGAGTGCCGCATCAATGCCGAGGACCCGCGAACCTTCACGCCCTCGCCCGGCACGATCACGCATTTCCATACGCCGGGCGGCCTCGGCATCCGCGTCGATTCCGGCGTCTATTCCGGCTACAAAATCCCGCCCTACTATGACAGCCTGATCGGCAAGCTGATCGTGCATGGCCGCAATCGCGTCGAATGCATGATGCGGCTGCGCCGCGCGCTCGACGAGTTCGTCGTCGACGGCATCAAAACGACGCTGCCGTTGTTCCGCGACCTTGTCGGCAACCCCGACATCGCCAATGGCGATTACGACATCCACTGGCTGGAAAAATACCTGGCCAAAGGTGAATAACACGGGGATGCGATGACCCGCCCCTACGCGCCAGGCTATCGCATTCCGACCGACCTGCTGCTTCGGGCTTATGCCTCCGGCGTCTTTCCGATGGCCGAAAGCGCCAACGACCCGGAAGTGTTCTGGGTGCGGCCGGAAACGCGCGGCATCATTCCGCTGGATGGGTTCCATACGCCGCGCAGCCTCAAGAAGACGATCCGCAAGCATCCGTTCGAGATCCGCTACGATTTCGATTTCGAGGCGACGATCGACGGCTGCGCCGAAAAGCGCGAGGAGCGCCGCTCGACCTGGATCAACGCGCCGATCCGTGAAGCCTATGTCGAGCTCTTTCGGCTAGGGCATTGCCATTCGGTCGAGGCGTGGCGCGCGGACCGGCTGGTCGGCGGCCTCTACGGTGTCTCGCTCGGACGCGTGTTCTTCGGCGAAAGCATGTTCGCCAGGGAAACCGACGCCTCGAAAACCTGCCTTTACTATCTCGTCGAACGGCTGAAGGCGCGCGGCTTCGCGTTGCTCGACACGCAGTTCACGACCGAGCACCTCAAGCGCTTCGGCGCTGTCGACGTGCCGCGCGGCCAGTACGAGAAAATGCTCGCCGAGGCGCTGAAGGGCGATGCTGTCTTTTATCCTTGAGGAGAGGATCAGTCCTGTGCTGCCTCGATCGGCGTCTGCGCATGGAACATCATCTTCCAACCGTCGGCGCGATGGACATAGCCGGTGCTGACGAGCGCCGCATAGGGCTCGCCATTTTCTCGCGTGGCCCGGGCCTCGTAAGTGAGCATGACGATATCGCTGCCGGGCTCGACCATGCCTTTCAACTTGATTTCGAGGTTGCGCCATCTGTTAGGCTTGGTGACGGTTTTGGCGAGATCGGCGTTGGTCATCGCCTGTGCCATCTGGGGGAACGCCACCAGGCACTCCACGTCGGCATTGGCTTCATAGTAGGCGGAATCGCCCGACCAGAAGCCCTTCTCTATATCGAGAAGCTCCTGCTTGTTGGCGGTGATCGGCTTCTTGGTGGTCATCGCGGAATTCTCCTCGCCTGTCGCCGATTTGGAACGGCTCAAGGACGGGCAGGTTCCGAGATCAGTTGGTGCTGGTGGTGTCGTCCGGCTCCGGCGCCGCGTCAGCGGGCTCAGACGCGGCGTTGGCCGGCTGCGCCGAAGCCTTGGGCTTGGCGGCCTGGGCCTTCGGCTTGGCCGTGTCGGCCTTGGCCGCGGTCGGCGGAGGCACGTCCGACTTCTGCTTGCAACCCTTGAGCCAGACGTCATAGACGGCGTGCTCGACGGCGTTGAGGCCGGGGCTTTCGGCAAACATCCAGCCGGTGAAGATGCGACGGATCTTGCGGTCGAGCGTGATCTCGTCGACCTCGACGAAGGAATCGGTCTTCGGCTGCTCCGTATCCGGCCGCGAGTAGCAGACGCGAGGCGTCACCTGCAAAGCGCCGAACTGCACGGTCTCGTCGATATAGACGTCGAACGTGATGATGCGGCCGGTGATCTTGTCGATGCCGGCGAACTCGGCCACCGCATTGGTGATGCGATCGGCGGCCGCGGGCGCAGCGGCCGGCGCCTGCGCGGCGGCGAAGGCTGCCGTGAAGGCAGCCAGAAGAGACGCTGCCGCGATCAGCGCCTTTGAAGTTTGGCCTGAAATCCAAGAGCGCAATTCCGGACGGAAAACCGCTGCGCACCTTTCCTGGAATTGCTTAGAAGAGCTCATGCAAAATACCGGTGGTTGCGCCCGGGTGATTCTCTCAACGCCCAAGGCTAGTCATGGCTGCGCGGTCAGCAAGCAGCTAAATGCCAATTGTGGCGATAAAGGACCGAAGCGGCGTCTTCGACGCGGATTATGATCCGGGCGTCCAGGCGTCGTAGTCGCCGGTCACCTGCGGACGATGCTGGTTGGTCAGAATCGAACCCTTCGGCCGGTAGGCAGACGGCGTTCCGGTCGGATTCGCCTGATGCGGCTTCTGCCATTCGCGCGGCTTGTAGCTTTCGCTGACCGGAGCGGTGTCGACGCGGTGGTGGATCCAGCCATGCCAGCCGGGCGGGATCTTCGAGGCTTCCGAATAGTCGCGATAGATCACCCAACGGCGGGTGCGGCCTTCCGAATCGACCCCGCCCTCGTAATAGACGTTGCCCGCTTCGTCCTCGCCGACCTTCTTGCCGAAGCGCCAAGTGTGGAAGCGGGTGCCGAGTGTCTGGCTGTTCCACCAGGTGAAAAACTGCAGCAGGAAAGTTTTCATCCAGATCCTCGCGGCGGCAGCGGCTCCTGCCTTTCCCCTGCTTATGGCGTCACGCCACCGCGAAGGCAAGGGTTTTGCCGCGCCCGGAACATAATGCTTCGTGCGTTAAATCGATGCAGCCGCTCCGCTCGCGGCAGCGCGGCTTGCCAAGCCTTGCCTGTCTTTCTAAAGCTCGACCCGCCCCGTTTCGGTGGCGCCCAGAGCCGCATGATTTCAGGTCGAATCGACCCGAAATCATCCGGCTCTAAATCAAAGAGATGGAGCATGATGTCGTCCGAAAACCGATACACACTTTTTCGGCATCATGCTCCAGGGAGGTGACGATTGACCCGGGATCCGACCGACAGCCGGATCAGCGCCGAAGACATTCGCCGCCGCAAGGGCGATGTGCCGATCGTCTGCCTCACCGCCTATACCTATCCCATCGCCCGCCTGCTCGATCCACATGTCGACCTGCTGCTGGTCGGCGACAGTGTCGCCATGGTCCTGCATGGCCACGCTACCACGCTCGGCGCCTCGCTGGAGATGATGATCGCGCACGGCCAGGCCGTCATGCGCGGCTCGGCCAAGGCCTGCGTGGTGGTCGACATGCCGGCGGGCAGCTATGAGGCCTCGCCAGCGCGGGCCGTGGCGGCGGCGAAGCGCATCGTCGAGGAAACGGGCTGCCAGGCCGTGAAGCTCGAAGGCGGCGTCGACATGGCCTCCCGGATCGCGGCGATCGTCGCCGAAGGAATACCGGTCATGGGCCATATCGGCCTGCAGCCGCAATCGGTGGAGAAGGACGGCGGCTATAAGATCAAGGGCCGAACGCAGGACAACATCGCTGCCCTGCTCAGCGATGCCGAAGCGGTGGAGAGAGCCGGCGCCTTCTCGGTCGTCATCGAAGGCACAGTGGAGGCGGTGGCGGCCAAACTTACTCGCCACGTTTCCATACCGACCATCGGTATCGGCGCGAGCGGCGACTGCGATGGCCAGATTCTGGTGGTCGACGACATGGTCGGAATGACAGTCGACCGGGTGCCGAAATTCATCAAGGAATACGCGGACTTGCGCGGTGTGATAGCGGATGCGGCGGCGCGCTACGCCGCCGAGGTGCGCAGCCGCACCTTCCCCGGCCCCGACCACGTCTTCACGACGGCCTCCGCCAAGGACAACACATGAACGCGCCAATCGTTGTCGACAGCGTTACAGCCCTTCGGGCGCAGGTCCGGGACTGGCGGCAAGCCGGCCTGAAGGTCGCCATGGTGCCGACGATGGGCGCGCTGCATGACGGGCACATCTCATTGGTCAGGATCGCGCTAGAACGGGCCGAGCGCTGCGTCGTCTCGATCTTCGTCAATCCGACGCAATTCGCGCCGACCGAGGATCTCGACAAATACCCGCGCCAGCTGGCGCGCGACCTCGACCGGTTGCGGGAAGCAGGCGCGCATCTCGCCTTCACGCCAGGCCTGGGCGAAATGTATCCCGCCGGCTTCGCCACCAAGATCTCGGTCGGCGGCCCCTCCCGTGGTCTCGAAACGGACTTCAGGCCGAGTTTCTTCGACGGCGTCGCGACCGTGGTGGCCAAGCTGTTCCTGCAGGCAGCGCCCGATTGCGCCGTGTTCGGCGAGAAGGACTACCAGCAGCTTTGCGTCGTCAGGCAGCTCTGCCGTGATCTCGACCTGCCGGTCGAGATCATCGGCGCGCCGACGGTGCGCGACGCCTATGGCCTCGCCATGTCGTCGCGCAATGCCTATCTCGGCGAGGCCGAGCTCCAGATCGCGCGCAAGCTCAACATGGTCCTGCGCCGTACGGCGGCGGCGCTCGCAGCCGGAGCGGATGAGGCCGGCGCCACCGAAGAGGCCGCAAAGGCGCTTGTCTCAGCCGGCTTCCAAAAGGTCGACTACGTCGCCGCCGGCGCGAGCGTCACGCTCGGCCCCTGGCAGCGGGGTCATGACGGCCGCCTGCTCGCAGCGGCCTGGCTCGGCACTACCCGGCTTATCGACAATGTGGCGATTCCGTCCGCCTGAGCGTCCGCGGTCAGAGCGGCTGATCGCGAGCTGCCGCCGCAGCGCTTGGATCGTGATGGCGTTTCATTGAATCGCGCTCACAATCCAACTCTTTGTTGGAGCATGATCTTTCTCCGAAAACCGGTTCCCACTTTCGGGAGACATGCTCTAGTGACGCTACTCTTCCGACGGCATATGCAGGTACATCGACTGGATGCCGACGCGGCCGGGACCGGTGAAGCGGTTGAGGACGAAGTTCATTGCGGCGCCGAAGAAGCCGCTGGAAAGCTTGTCGATCCTCGTGTCCATCCTCACCGAGGCGTCCTTGAACAGCCAGCCGCCCGGTTCGACATCGATGGTCTCGCCGGGCGCCAGCACTTTCTCGAAGACGTTGCCGTAGCCATGCAGCCAGACGATGCCGTCGCCGGTCTCGCCGCGGAAACGGTCGATGAAGAAGCCGCTCTGGCCGAACAGCATCGTTCCCAGGCCGCGCACCCGCTCGAAAGAGTAGTCGACGCTGGCGGTGGCGGCGAGGAACTGATGCTCGCGCACCTGGATCTCCTCGCCGCGCCGAAGATGTATCGGCACGATATGGCCGGGTCCGTCGCGGCTGAAGGCGATGACCCCCGGCCCTGATGCCTCGGTGACGAAGATCTGCATGCCGGCGATCATGCGCTTCAGCGCGCCCTTCAGAGACTTCAAGCCGATGGTGATGCTGGTGTTCTTCCAGAGCAGGATGTGGTGCTCGAAATAGACTGGCATGTTGGTCACGTCGACCGACAGCACCGGCACCAGTTCGCCGGCGATGTGATAGGTCACGCCGCCAAACGTCTCGTCCGACACTTCGGTCGGCATAAGTTCAGGCAGGCTCGGCATGGCAATCCCCAGTCGCCGGCGACGCTCCTACCCGGTGGAGGGCGTGAACCGGCGAAGAGCAGCCTTGATCGCGCGGATCGGCGCGATCAAATCAAAACCGCGCGATGAATGAGGCTCGCCGGTCTAGCCGAGCCGCTTCTCCATGATGAGTGCCGGCAATCCCGAATTGCCGCCGCAATCGGCGGTCCTGCCGGCCGGGCGAAACCCGTTCGCCTCGTAGAAGGCGATCGCCGCGGCATTTGCTTCCTCGACTTCGAGGCGCAGTATGTCCATCTCCGGAAAACTGGCTTCCACTTCATCGAGCAGCGACTGGCCGATGCCCTGCCGCTGGCAGGCCGGATGCACATAGAGCTGGTTCAACAGAACGATCTTCGGGTCGGTGGTGGCGGCGGCGAACGCCATGCCGCCGAGCCGCTTGCCATCATCCGCGACCAGGAACTCGGAATTCGGGCGCGTGAGCCGCGCCTTGAGCGAGGCGATCGAATGCCAATCGTCCGTGATTTCCGTTACCCGCCTGGCGCCATAGATGGCGTCATAAGTCGCGTGCCACGTCTCGACCAGCAACGCACGGACAGCTGCGAGATCACGTTCGCTCGCCGTCCGCACGAACATCCCTAGGCCTCGATGCCGAGCTTGGCCTTGACAAGGTCGTTGACCGCCTGCGGGTTGGCCTTGCCGCCGGTCGCCTTCATCACCTGGCCGACGAACCAGCCGGCCATGGTTGGCTTGGCGCGCGCCTGCTCGGCCTTGTCCGGGTTGGCTGCGATGACCTCGTCGACCGCCTTTTCGATGGCGCCGGTGTCGGTGACCTGCTTCATGCCACGGCTCTCGACGAGCTGGCGCGGGTCGCCGCCCTCGTTCCAGACGATCTCGAACAAATCCTTGGCGATCTTGCCGGAGATGGTGCCTTCCTTGATCAGGTCGATCACGGCGCCGAGCTGCTCAGGCGAAACCGGAGCGTTTTCAATATCCTTGCCGGCCTTGTTGAGAGCGCCTAACAGGTCGTTGATGACCCAGTTGGCGGCTAGCTTGCCGTCGCGCCCGGCCGCCACCTTCTCGAAATAGTCGGCGATCGGCTTTTCCGAGACCAGCACCGAGGCGTCGTAGGCCGAGAGGCCCAGCGACGAGATCAGGCGCGCCTTCTTGTCATCGGGCAGCTCCGGCAGATCCTTGGCGAGCGCATCGACATAGGCCTGATCGAACTCCAGCGGCAGAAGGTCCGGATCGGGGAAATAGCGGTAGTCATGTGCCTCTTCCTTGGAGCGCAAGGAACGCGTCTCGCCCTTCACCGGGTCGAATAGCCGTGTCTCCTGATCGATCTTGCCGCCATCCTCGAGGATGGCAATCTGCCGGCGCGCTTCGGATTCGATCGCCTGGCCGATGAAGCGGATCGAGTTGACGTTCTTGATCTCGCAGCGCGTGCCGAAGGCGCCGCCGGGACGACGCACCGAGACGTTGACGTCGGCGCGCAGCGAGCCTTCGTCCATGTTGCCGTCGCACGTGCCGAGATAGCGCATGATGGTGCGCAGCTTGGTGACATAGGCCTTGGCTTCGTCGGCCGAACGGATATCGGGCTTGGAGACGATCTCCATCAGCGCCACGCCGGAGCGGTTGAGGTCGACATAGGACATGGTCGGGTGCTGGTCGTGCATCGACTTGCCGGCATCCTGCTCCAGGTGCAGGCGCTCGATGCCAACCTCGATATCCTCGAACTCGCCCTGGCGGTCGGGCCCGACGGAGACGATGACCTTGCCCTCGCCGACGATCGGCTGCTTGAACTGCGATATCTGGTAGCCCTGCGGCAGGTCCGGATAGAAATAGTTCTTCCGGTCGAAAACCGACTTGTGGTTGATCGCGGCCTTGAGGCCAAGCCCGGTGCGGATCGCCTGCTTGACGCATTCCTCGTTGATGACCGGCAGCATGCCCGGCATCGCGGCGTCGACCAGGCTGACATTGGCGTTGGGCGCTGCGCCGAACGAGGTTGAGGCGCCGGAGAACAGCTTCGCTTCGGAGATCACTTGCGCATGCACCTCGAGCCCGATGATGATCTCCCAGTCGCCGGTGGCGCCGGGGATAAGACGTTTTGCGTCGGGGGTGCGGGTGTCGATGATGCTCATGGGGGCCTGCGTATCTAGAATTCGCAAATATGCGCAAACGCATATCTCGGTTTGCAACTTCGCTAGTGCAAACGGCCCTGCGAGACAAGCGCAAAGCCGTCCGCTGGCCTTTTCCTGCGCTTTCGCCTAAGAAGACACCCATTCCAATGGAGAGTGGATGTCCACTTACGCTCAGTCCCGGTGAAGCCCTGACCTCGTAGCCGAGGCAGGGCAGAAAAACGTGAAAACCCCGTGCCGCGATGTCTCGCGGCGGCGGCTTTTGTTGTTTTTCCCGGGAACTCTCCAATGGACATTTCGCGCAACGAACAGCGCATCCTGCACCTGCTCGCGCAGGGCGGGCGTATCGAAATCGAAAAGAACGAGAGCAGAAAGATCGCCTCGGTCCAGTGCCTGACCCGCGACGGCTGGCGCTATCCGGGTTTCGACCTGGAACTCTTTCGGAAGCTGAGGCGCAAGAAGGCGGTTTCCTCGACGGATGGCGGCCCTTACCGCATCACCCGGCGCGGGCTCCAGCTCGTCCGCGCCGAACTCGACAATCGGTAGGACGCGTCACAAACCGCCGGCTGGAAACAGTCGGCGGTTTCCTCGCCCCGCCGTTAAAAGCGCATCGCACTGAACCGGATTCAGGCGACGCGCTTTACGTCTTTGTTTTGATGCATGTCGTTGTCCAAGAACCGCGTACACTTCTGGGCGACATGCATTAAGCGGTGGCGATGTAGGCCCTGATCTCCTCGGCCTCGCGCTCGACATCCTCGATGCGGCGCTTGACCACGTCGCCGATGGAGACGATGCCGTCGAGCAGGCCATTTTTCTCCACCGGCAGATGGCGGAAGCGGCCTCTCGTCATGATCTCCATGACCTCGTTGACGGTGTGGTTTTCGTTGCAGATCTTGACCTTCGGAGTCATTGCCGAGCGCACGGCGATGTCGAGCGCGGCGGCGCCCTCCTTGGCCAAGACCCTGACGATATCGCGCTCCGAGAGGATGCCGACGATCTTTCGGTCGCCATTGGTGATGACGAGCGCGCCGATCCTGTGCTCGGCCAGCATGCGGATGGCCTCGCTGAGTTTCTCATTGGGCCCGAGCGTGAACACGTCATGGCCCTTGCTTTCAAGAATTGCCTTAACCGTCATGGCGTCCTCCACTGCCTTTGACGCCGGCTCCCGCCCCGACCGGCTCTTCAGCCCCGGCGCCCTCTGGAAGACACTGGGTGCTTACAGTCTTGATGCATGTCGTTTTCCCAAAACCGCTACGCACTTTTGGGCGACATGCATGGCAACATCGTGCGCCGTGATCGGTTGCATTTCAAGTGCGCCTAAGGACTAGATCAGGATGGCGTCTCGTTGAATCGCCATCCTGATCTATCCCCTTATTGGAGCATGATCTTCTCCGAAAGCCGGCTCCCACTGTTCGGGATCATGCCCTAGGCGGCAGCCTGCGGGCGGTCGAAGAAGCGCAATCCGAAAAAGCCGGCGACGAAGCCGCCGATATGCGCTTCCCAGGCGATCTGGCCTTCTATTCCCGGCGCGAAGCCGAGCAGGCCCGTGGCAAGATTTATGACCATCCAGACGCCCAGAAAGGTCATGACGCCGCGCGAGCGCAACACCGCCATGATCGACAGGGGCTCGCCGGCGAAGGCCGCCCTGCCGGACGAACGGTCGACGCGGAAGCCATAGCGCGCCGCCGCGCCCATCATGCCGGAGATCGCGCCCGACGCACCGACCAGCGGCACCTCGCCAAGCGGATGCAGCGCCCAGAAGAACGCCACCGAAGCGAGGCTCGTTACTGCGAAGAACACGGCGAAGCGCAGCGTGCCAAATCGATTGGCCAAAGGCGAACCAAAGGCGGCAAGCCAGATCATGTTGATCAACAGGTGCGCCACGCCGCCATGCAGGAAAGCATAGGTGAAGGGGCTCGAAAAAGCATAGAAATCAAGATCGTAGCGCCCGGAGTAGCGAATCGGGACGAAGGCTGCTCGAACGAGCAGGGCAAAATCCTGGTCGTCGGTCAGCAGATAGACGCGCACCAGATGGACAGCCACACAGATGCCGATCACCGCCAGCACGGCAGGCGGCAGGTTGAACACGGGTTCGCGGCGCGGCGGCTCGGATGCCTCGTCCGGCAAAGGTTCGTTTTCAGTAGGGCTTACGGGCTCGCTCATGCACCCTTGCAGGTCCGGGACTCGGGGTTTCGACGAGCATGTAGATCACGCCCTTTCGAATCACAAACGGCTATTCGCCACAGCGAAAGCGCAGCAAAAGAGCGAATCGGAACAGGCACGAATCAAAAAGAAGGCCGTCCAGGAGTTCCCTGAACGGCCGGTCGAGTCCCCTGCTCCCCATAAACTCGTGACTGAAGTGCTGCCGATCGCTGCGAGAACGACCGTTTTTGGAGTGGTTTCGGTGTGCCACAGGCGTCAGCGGCCCGCAATGTAAACCATTTGTTAACCTTAACGACCCCGAGGCGTGAACAAACGTTAACGATACTGGCACGCATCCTGCTCCGCACCGCATGAAGGTCATCGGAGGGCGCCCTGTCTGTTCGCCGATGGGACATCAAAAGACAGGTTGTGCGGAGCGGAATGGACATGAAAGAAAAAGGATCGATCGCGCTGTTCCAATATTGGAACCAGCTGCGTGACGGCCGCCTCGCCCCGAAGCGATCGGAGGTAGAGCCGGCCGACATCAAGTCGCTTCTGGCCGATACCTTCATCCTCGAGCGCGACACGCGCGGCGAAGCGGTGTTCCGGCTCGCGGGCACAAGGCTCTGCGCCTATTACGGCCGGGAGCTCAAAGGCTTCTCCTTTCCGTCGCTCTGGCGCGAGAAGGACCAGCGGTTGATGTCGCGGCTGATGCAAGGCGTTTTCGATCAGAAGTCGGTCCTGCTGACGACCTATGAGGGGTTCAGCCGCAACGGCCGCTCCAACAAGTTCGAGCTCCTGTCGCTGCCGCTGGACGGCGGTGCGGAGAACCAGCGCTGCCTCGGCATCATCAGCACCGCCGATAAGCCCTTCTGGCTTGGCGCCGATCCGATCGCCGACGCGCTCATCGATACCATCCGGGTGATAGACCCCGACAAGGAGCCGATGTTCCTGAAGAACCGTCCGGCGATCGACGTCCCCTCGCTCGTTCCGACCGAATTCGATACGCCGGAGACCATTTCCGCGCTCGGTCGCGTGCGCCGCATCCGCCATCTCGTCGTCCTTGACGGCGGGCGTCACGAGTGAGCCCGGCCGTGCGGGATTTGTCCTTCCCTCACGGTTAATTTTTCCGCGTCGTGCGGACCTCCAGGCCCAGGCTTTTGCGGCCGATTTTTCCCGTTTGTTAACCTGCTTTGCTGTAGTTTTTTTGAGCGAAATTCCTCGCATCGTCGCGCGGAATGCCAACGGGGTGTAGGCAGTCATGAGGTCAGCGGCGGTAGAATATGCGCCGTCACGAGCTGAGCGGCGCAATTTCCAGCGCGTCCGCGTCAAGATCTACGGACGTTTCATGCTGGAAGACCGCACCGAACATCCGTGCCAGGTGATCGATATGTCGCCGGGCAACGTAGCGTTGCGCACCGACCGCATCGGCAAGCCGGGCGAGAAGGTCATCGCCTATATCGACCATATCGGCCGTGTCGAAGGGATCGTGACGCGCACGTCGCAGGATGGTTTCGCCATGACCGTCATCGCCTCCGACCGCAAGAAGGACAAGCTTGCCGCGCAGCTCACCTGGCTTGCCAACAAGCATGAGCTCGACCTCCCCGAGGACCGCCGCCACGAGCGCGTGGCGCCGCGCAATCCGATGAGCGTCCTGCAGCTCACCGACGGGCGCCAGTACCAGTGCCGCATCATCGACCTGTCGCTCTCGGGCGCGGCGATCGAGATCGACGTCAAGCCGGCCATCGGCGTCCAAGTCATGCTGGGCACGATGCGCGGCCAGGTGGTGCGCCATTTCGAGGACGGCGTCGCCATAGAGTTCGCGGTCATCCAGCGGCCGGAAACGCTCGACCAGGAATTCAACGCGCCGCGTTCCTGACATAAGCTCGCCGTAAGCGAACCGGCCCTTTGCGGCCGGTTTTTTGTTGCCTGGTTTTGCCCCGGAAGCAGGCCACCCGCGGGCGTCGGAGCCTTGAAAATCTGAATAGCTTACGAGCGCGATAGTTCAAATTTTATGTTTATTCTACTGGCGTTTTACTCAATATCTACTTCGGGTTTTTGCGTCAAATAAATCCCAACGTGGCACAGTCTCCTCAAACGGGGAGACTACAAGAATGAAAATGACGAGGGGCAAGCTGTTGCTCTTGGCAATGGCGATGCAGCTTTCCGCGTGGGGCACGGCAAGCGCGGGACCGGCTTTCATGCATACGGGTGGCCGCACCACCCAGCCAGTCGGCCACTATGATTTCTGCCAGCGCATTCCGGTCGAATGCAACCAGCGGACGCCGAAAGGTCCGCCGGTCGAGCTGACGCGCAAGCTGTGGGCGACGATCGTCAACATCAACAATTCGGTCAACATCCGCGTCAAGCCGCGCACCGATATGGAAATCTACGGCGTCGAGGAATACTGGGCCTATCCCGACAACGGCTATGGCGACTGCGAGGACTACGCACTGGAGAAGCGCCGCGAGCTGATGGCCGTCGGCGTGCCGGCCGGCGATCTGTTGATGACGGTGGTGCGCCAGCCGAATGGCGACGGTCATGCCGTGCTGACGGTGCGCACCAGCCTCGGCGAATTCATCCTCGACAATCTCGAACCGAAAGTGCTCGCCTGGAACGACACGGTCTATACCTATCTCAAGCGTCAATCGACGGAGAACTCGGGCGTTTGGGTGACGATCAACGACGGCCGCGAGGACGCGGTCGCCAGCGTCCGCTAAGGCGCCAAAGCGATCGGGTACGGCGCGGTTACGCGCAGCGGCGTGCCCAGGAAGAAAGCCCGGTCGAGTCCCCACCCTCCCCGTCCCCAACGACCGGGTTTTAGGAGCCGGCCCCTGTCCCCGGGGCCGGCTCCACCATTTCCGGCTGCGCGTCGAGGTAGACCATTGGGGGCTGGGACTGCCCTTTCCGAGCGAGCCGGAAGGGGGCAATATAGGCTGTCCATTGCGGATGAAGGCGATGCTGGAAGTCCCTGAGGATCGCGGCGCCAGACACCGGCTGTTCATGGCTATAGACGGCGCCTTCAAGGCGGGTGACTTCGAGGGGCTCGGCAAGGCGCTGGGCGGCTCGACGCGCTGGTTCGATGAGCGGATGCCGTTCGAGCTCGGCCTTGGTCATCCGCTCGAATATGCGATCTATTGGAGCCCAGCCGCGCTGATCGCCGCGCTTCTCGATGCCGGCTCCAATCCGAACTATGAAGATCTGGCCGGCTTTCCTTCGCTCATTGCCGCGTTGTCCACGGAACGGCCGGACCGGCTGGATGTCCTCCATATCCTGCTCGAGCACGGCGCCGATCCGGATATGCGCGGCGTGAACGACTGGACGCCGCTGCACTATGCGGTGTCCCGGCGCGACGCCGAGGCGATCCGTCTCCTGCTGCTGGCGGGCGCGGACCCGTCACTGAGAACCCGCATCGACGACTATGAGACGGCACTGGAAGGCGCCGAGCAGGCCGGCTTCGAAGCCGGCGTCCTTCTGTTGCGTGAAGCGCTGAACAACCGACGCCTATGACGGAGGGCGAAACGGGCCGCCGCCGTCACACGGCCTTCAGCTTGGCCTTGAAGCGTTTGGCATTGGCCACATAGTGGGCGGCCGAGACACGCAGCCGCTCGATCGCCGCTTCGTCCAGCGTCCTTATCACCTTGGCGGGCGAGCCGACGATCAGCGAATTGTCCGGAAAAACCTTGTTTTCCGTGACCAGCGCTCCGGCACCGACCAGCGAATTGTTGCCGATCCTGGCGCCGTTCAGCACGATGGCGCCCATGCCGATCAGGCTGTTGTCGCCGATCGTGCAGCCATGCAGCAGCGCCCTGTGGCCGATCGTGCAGCCTTCGCCGATGGTCAGCGGAAAGCCCGGATCGGTGTGCATGATCGTATGTTCCTGCACATTGGTGTCGGCGCCGATCGTGATGGGTTCGCCATCGCCGCGGATGGCAACGCCGAACCAGAAGCCGACATTGCGGCCTATCCGGATATTGCCGATCAGCGTGGCGTCCGGCGCAATCCAGTTCGTATCGGCGTCCTCGAATTCAGGCGCTTTCCCATCGATCGCATAGACCGGCATTGTTCGTCTCCGAATCGTCTCAACCAGCGAATTCGAAGGACCCTAAGTTCTCGGTTGCCCAGGATGCAATGGCGATGAGCACGATGCCGAGCGCCAGTGCCCAGACGATGGCCGTGCAGCCGCAGGACAACAGCGCCATCGTGCCGATGCGGCCTTCGCGGCGGGCGGCCAAGGCCTCGTTGGTGAGCATGAACGGGCCGGCGCAGGCCGTTGCCGCGAGCGAGCGCAGGATATGGACCGGCGAAACATAGGGCTCGGCAAAGGCCAGGCGCCGGCCGGACGACAGTTCCATGGCCGAGCCGGCCAGTCCGCAGGCCGTGACACCAACCGCAAACGCGTAAAGAACGAGCACAACAGGATCCATGTTTACCAACCGTTTACCATGAAAACGCACAGTCGTGCCAACGCGCTGCAAGAGCCATGCCGCGCCGGCTGTGCCGCCGAAGGACAGGCGGGCGGATCGAGGAAGAGCGAATGAGAGACGCAACGGCTGCCGAGAGCGCGGACTTCGAGGTCGTCGATTCGACCCTGATGAAGCGGGTCTTCTACATTTTTGCGGCGCTGGCGCTGCTTTCGGTCGCGATCAGCGTCGGCGGCAAATGGTTTGGACGGTCGATCGCCATGGCCGGCTATACGGACGACACGACGGTGCGCCAGATCGTCATGGGCAACAACCTCATCAGCGTTCCGGCAAATTTCATCCGCTTCGACCAGGCCAGGCGCGACGGCATCGCCTCGCGGCTCGATCTTTATCTTCGCTATCCCGAGATGGACGGCTACAGCACGGCCGCGCGCGACGATTTCAACCACACGACGACCAGGAAGATCATCTTCCTGTCGTTCGAGCCACGCATGATGTCGCGCGACATGAGCGGCCGTTTCGCGCCGATCTACAGCGCCCTGATCGAAAGGCCGGGCACGCCCGGCCCGGGCGGCACGACGGTTTACGCCTTCACGGAAAAATCAGGCTATCTCAACGAGGTGCTGGCCGTCGCCGAACGTCCCGGCAAGGATCCGTTCGTCGCCCGCTGCCTCAGCGGTCCGAGCGCGGAGGAATCGCTGGCGCCCTGCGAGCGCGACATCCAGGTCGGCGACGATCTCAGCCTCACCTACCGCTTCCCTCGCGAGTTACTTGCGAACTGGCCGGCACTCGACGCGGCGATCGCGGATAAGGTGGCGAGCATCCTCAAGACGGGTCACTAACGCTCGCGGCTAGCCGGCTACCCAACTGGATCATTTCGACGTGCAGCCGGCGTTTCAAACTGGCAATCTGGCTCAACGCTTTCGGCTGCACGGGCGCCAAGATATGGTCTGGCATCAGGCTGATAAGGCGCGCTAAATGGTCAGGCATGACCGATTTGATGCCTGCCTATCTCGCTTTCGACCTTGCCAGCCGCCGCCTGCGTCTCGACCCGCACGAGCCAGCCTTCGTGCAGAACCCCTACGAGGCCTACGCCTTCCTGCATGGCGCTGCCAATGCTTTCTTCTGGGAAGACTATGGTGTCTGGTGCTTTGGCGGCTTCGACGACGTCAACCGCCTGCTGCGCGACCGCCGTTTCGGCAGGCAGAACCCGGCCGGGATTCCAGACAGCCGGGGCGTCGGCGACGACCGCTCGCATCTCGCAGCCTTCGACGCGATCGAGGCCAATTCGATGCTGGAGCTCGAGCCGCCGGTGCATACGCGGCTCAGGACGCTGGTCAACCGCGCCTTCGTTTCACGCCAGGTCGAGCGGCTCAGGCCGCGCATCGAGGCTTTGGCCAACGAACTCATCGACCGCTTCGAGCCATGTGGCGTCGACCTTCTGCCCGCCTACGCCTCGCCCCTGCCGATCACAATCATCGCCGAAATGCTCGGCGTGCCAGTCGAGATGGGGCCGCAACTACTCGACTGGTCGCATCAAATGGTTGCCATGTACATGCATGGCCGCACGCGCGAAACGGAGGATACGGCGAACCGCGCGGCGCGCGATTTCGCGACCTTCCTGCGCGGTTACGTGGCGGAGCGGCGCAAGAAGCCGGGCGACGACCTGCTGTCGCTCTTGATCGAAGCTCAGGACAACGGCCAGAAGCTCTCGGAAGATGAGCTGGTGTCCTCGGCCATCCTGCTTCTCAATGCCGGCCATGAGGCGACTGTGCATCAGACCGGCAATGCGGTGCGCTCGATCCTCGCGCAAGGCGGCGATCCGCGCCGGTTCTTCGCGACACCCGAGGCGAATGTCGCGACCGTCGAGGAATGTCTGCGCTTCGACGCGCCGCTGCATATGTTCCTGCGCTACGCCTATGAGGAGATCGAGGTTTCGCCGGGCATTTTGGTCAAACCCGGAGAGATGGTGGCGCTGCTGCTCGGCATGGCCAATCACGACCCCCTGGGTTTTTCCGGACCCGATACCTTCAATCCGACCCGCACGGACCAGAAGAATGTCTCCTTCGGCGCCGGCATCCATTTCTGCATCGGCGCGCCGTTGGCCAGACTTGAGTTGCAGGTCTCGCTGAAGACGCTGTTCGACCGGCTGCCGGATCTGCGCCTGACGGAGACGCCGCGCTTCCGCGACAGCTACCATTTCCATGGGCTGGAGAGGCTGATGGTCGCTCTTCGGGACAACCGCAAATGAAATTCGCATTCCTGCAGGAACCTCCCTTCTGCTTCACCGATGCTTCCGGCGGGGTCGATGGCTGCGATACAAAGCTCGCCTCAAAAATTTGCCAGATGCTCGACCTGGGGGATTTCTCGCCGATCGAAGCGGAGTTCGCCGAACTGCTGCCCGGGGTAGCCGATGGCCGGTGGGACATGACGACCGGCTTGTTCGTCTCGGACGAACGCAAAAGGCTCGTGGATTTTACACGGCCGATCTGGTCGTTGCCTGACGGACTGATGGTCGCCAAGGACAATCCTCTAGGGCTGAAGGGCTACCGCTCCCTCGCCCAGAACCCTTCAGTGATACTTGCCGTGATATCGGGTCAGATCCAGCATCAAACCGCGTTGCAAAACGGTGTTGCGCCCGATCGGGTCAGGATATTCGCCACGCAGGCGCAGGCGGCAGAGGCAGTGGTGAATGGTGCGGTGCAGGCTTATGCCAGCGTCGCCATGGCACACCGAGGGTACATTGCCCAGCGACCCGCTGTGCGGCCGGACGTCGTCGACATCCCCGCATCCGAGAAGCAGCCCGCAGCGGGCGCATTCGCGTTGGCCAGAAGCAGCAGCGCGCTGCGCCAGCGGATCGATCGATGCCTGGGCGATCTGATCGGTAGTCCCTGGCACCGGAAGATGATGAGCGAATATGGCTTTTCCGACGACGATATCGACCGGCTGCTCTGAGCGCGGCTGCGAAGCACTAAAGCTTGATGACATACTCCTTGCGCGTCGTCTCGAGCACTTCCCACGTGCCCTTGAATCCGGGCCTCAGCACGAAGCTGTCGCCGGCCCGCACGGTGCGCGCCTCGCCGCCATCCTCGGCGATCACCGAGACGCCGGACAGGATGTGGCAGAACTCCCATTCGTCGTAGACGATGCGCCATTTGCCGGGCGTCGCTTCCCAGACGCCGGCATAGAGGCCGCCGTCGCGCTCCTCGACATTCCAGGTGCGGAATTTCGGATCGCCCGACAACAAGCGATCCGGGGCCGGCGCGCCGGCCTCCGGTTCCACGGTATCGGTGTCGACGGCAAGAAAGGCCGACATATCAGACCTTGCTCAGCGCCTGCTCGAGATCGGCGACGATGTCGTTGACGTCCTCGATGCCGATCGACAGCCGCACCGTGTCCGGCCCGGCGCCGGCCTTGACCTTCTGCTCGTCGGACAGCTGGCGGTGCGTGGTCGAGGCCGGATGGATAACCAGCGACTTGGTGTCGCCGACATTGGCGAGATGCGAGAACAGCTCCAGCGCCTCGACGAATTTGACACCGGCCTCGTAGCCGCCCTTGAGGCCGAAGGTGAAGACGGCGCCCGCACCCTGCGGCGAGTATTTCTTCTGCAACGCATTGTTCTTGTCGCCGGGAAGGCCGGGATAATTCACCCAGGCAACCTTGGGATGGTTGGAGAGCCAGCCTGCGACGCTCGCCGCATTGTCGCAATGACGCTGCATGCGCAGCGGCAAGGTCTCCAGGCCGGTCAGGATCAGGAACGCGTTGAAAGGCGAGATCGCCGGGCCAAGGTCACGCAGGCCGAGCACGCGCGCGGCGATGGCGAAGGCAAAATTGCCGAAGGTCTCGTGTAGGACGAGGCCGCCATATTCGGGCCGCGGCTCCGACAGCATCGGATATTTGCCTGACTTCGACCAGTCGAACGTGCCGCCGTCAACAATGACGCCGCCGATCGAATTGCCATGGCCGCCGATGAACTTGGTCAGCGAATGCACGACGATGTCGGCGCCATGCTCGATCGGCCGCACCAGATAGGGCGAGGCCAGCGTGTTGTCGACGATCATCGGCAGGCCGTGCCTGCGGGCGATGTCACCGATCTTCTCGATGTCGACGAAAACGCCGCCCGGATTGGCGAGGCTCTCGATGAAGATCGCCTTGGTCCTGTCGTCGATCTGGCTCTCGAAGGTCGAGAGGTCATTGACGTCGGCCCAGCGCACTTCCCAGCCGTAATTCTTGAAGGCGTGCCCGAACTGGTTGATCGAACCGCCATAGAGCTTGTTGGCGGCGATGAAATTGTCGCCCGGCTGCATCAGATTGTGGAAGACGATCACCTGCGCGGCATGGCCGGAAGCGACCGTAAGCGCGGCGGTGCCGCCTTCCAAAGCGGCGACGCGTTCCTCCAGCACCGCCTGCGTCGGGTTCATGATGCGGGTGTAGATGTTGCCGAAGGCCTTCAGCCCGAACAGCGAGGCGGCATGGTCGGCGTCGTCGAACACATAGGACGTAGTCTGGTAGATCGGCGTGGCGCGGGCGCCGGTTGCCGGATCCGGCTTTGCGCCGGCGTGAACGGCTAAAGTGTTGAAACCGGGCGTACGGGTCATCGAAACCTTCCCTCTCCTAACCTTGAAAATTGCTGGGCATTCTTGGCGAAGCCCGAGTTGGAATGCAAAGAAGAAAATACCTTTCGGTGAGCGATCTGCGACGAACGCCCGGAAAAATGCATTTCTTCCCGGAATAATTTTGCGCGAACCGCGACGCGCCTACTTCTGCCGAACGCCGAAGCTCTGGAACCCCTGGCGCATCAAGGGTTTCTTCGACGACAGAACGCCGGAGTTCACGCCGGTCCAACCGATCTCGCCGGACAGCTTGCCGTATTCGATCTTCGGGCAGCGGTTCATCACCACCTTGATGCCGGCCGCCTCGGCGCGGGCTGCCGCCTCGTCGTGGCGGACCCCAAGCTGCATCCAGACGACCTTGGGCAGCGGATCGAGCTTCAGCATCTGGTCGATGATGCCGGGCACCGCCGCGGATCCGCGAAAAACGTCGACCATATCGACTGGATGCGGCAGATCGGCGAGGCTCCCATAGACCGTCTGTCCGAGGATCTGCTTGCCGGCATGACCGGGATTGATCGGCAACACCGAAAAGCCTTTGGCCAAAAGGTATTTCAGCACGAAATAGCTCGGCCGCACGTCATTGGGCGAAGCGCCGATCATGGCGATCGTCTTCACCGAATTGAGAATGCCGGCGATGTAGGCGTTGTCGTAGCTATCGTGATTCATGCTGCGGTGGTCTTCCTGCGGTAATGGTAGCGATAGAGCTCGCGGTTGAAGCCGAGGGAGGCGTAGAGCGCGCGTGCGGGCGTGTTGTCGGCGACCACCTGCAGGCAACCGGCTTGAGCGCCCGCCCGCCTGGCCCAGCCGATCAGCCCACCGACCGTCCTGCGGCCGAGCCCCTGCTGCCGGAATCCGGCGTCGGTTTCAACCGCCTCGATGACGAGCAGGCCGTTGCGGATGACGCCAAAGGCAAAGGCTGCGATTTGGCCATCACGCTCGCACGACACGAATGCCCTGTCGCCCACGATCAAACCCGTCATCTCACGAAAGACGCGACGTTCCGCGCCGTCATAACCACCCGTGCGAAAGCGCGCCTCGAACCAGCGCTCGCTTGGCGCCTGGGAAACCGTGACGTCGTCGAATTGGCCTCCCGCAAGCGCGTCGATGTCGGCGTGGAGATGGATCGTGCCGCCCTCCCAGCCGTAGCCGCGACGGTCAAGCTCAGGCTCCAGTTCGGCGGCGATCTCGGGGACCCGAAACAGCGGGGCCTGGCCATGGCCGCCGTAGAACGCCTCGGCGGCGTCGACCACTCCCTCAGGCGCGCCGCGCTGGCCACGCAAGGGGTTGGCGGAGTTCGGCCGTCTTATCCGTCCGCCCGAGCGGCGAAACATCCATCCGAGAGCCACGGTCTCAAGCGCGGCAGGCCACGCCTCGCGACAGGCTTCTTCCACTTCCCAATTGAGATCTTCCCGGCTCACGCGCCCACCGCTACTCATCGACGTTCCGCAACGCCTCCTCCATAAACGTCTGAGGGTCGCTGCAGAAGTCGCGCATCATGCGAAAATGATCGGTGTCCTGGAAATCGATCGGGTCGAGGCCGAAGCGGCTGATGCGGAAGAGCCGCGCATTCGGACAAGCCATCAGCAGCGGCGAGTGCGTCGCCATGATAACCTGCGCGGTGCCGGATTGCGCCATGCGTTGAAGCAATTTGAGCAGCTCGATCTGGCGGGTCGGCGACAGCGCGCTTTCAGGCTCGTCGAGAATGTAGATGCCCTGCCGCCGGCAGCGCTCCTCGAAGAAGCGGATGAAGCCTTCGCCATGCGACCAGGAGAGGAAATCGGGCGGCGGAGGTTTGAACGGATCTTCGAGCGCAACCTTATCGAGATAGCGCGCTACCGAGTAGAAGGATTCAGCGCGGAAGAACCAGCCTGCGGTGACTTTCGGCAACCAATGGCCGCGCAGCGTGTCTGCTAGCGCCGCTCCGCTTTTGTCGATGGCGATGGAATGATCTACCGGACGGTAACCCTTGCCGCCGCCCGCCTCGTCATAGCCTGCCAATGCTCCGATCGCTTCCAGCAGCGTCGATTTGCCGGTGCCGTTCTCGCCGACGATAATGGTGATGGCCGAAGTGAATTCGAACTCGAATTCGCGGTCGCGGAAGATCGGCAGGCTCCAGGGATATTGCTCCCAGTCGGCAACGCGCGACGGCTCAAGCAGGATACGCTTGAGGTAAGGCGCTTTGAGCCGTGTCAATTGCTTGCGGGCAGCCACGTCGAACCTTCAGCGATAGAACCGCGCGGCTCCATTCAAGTCGGCTACTCGTCGGTCCATTCCGGCTTGCGCTTGCCGATGAAGGCGCCGATGCCTTCCTCGGCATCGCGGGCCAGCATGTTTTCCACCATCACGCGGCCAGTATAGGCATAGGCATCGGCCAGCCCCATTTCGGCCTGAGCGTAGAACGCCTCTTTGCCGGTCTTGACTACCAAAGACGATTTTGAGGCAACGGTTTGCGCGTATTTGTTGACGACCTGATTGAGATATTCGCGCGGTACGATGCGGTTGATCAGGCCGAAATCCTTGGCGGTCGCGGCGTCGATCGTCTCGCCGGTGAGCAGCATTTCCATCGCCTGCTTGCGCGAGACGTTGCGCGACAGCGCCACCATCGGCGTCGAGCAGAACAGGCCAATGTTCACGCCAGGGGTGCAGAAGGTCGCTTCGTGCGAGGCAATGGCAAGGTCGCAACTCGCGACCAGCTGCAGGCCGGCGGCGGTCGCAAGACCGTCGACCTCGGCGATCACGGGCTTCGGATGTCGCACGATGGTCTGCATCAGCGTCGCGCAGGCCGCGAAGGTCTTTTCGAAGAAGGCCTTGCCGCGATCCGGCTCGGCGCGATGTGCCGTCATCTCCTTGAGGTCGTGACCGGCGCAGAACACTTTGCCCGACGCCGCCAGGATAATGACGCGCACAGATTTATCGGACTTCACGCGATCGAACTCGGCCTGCAGCGCCGCCATCGTCGCCAGCGACAGCGCATTGGCCGGCGGGCTGGCGAGCGTGAGGCGCAGGATACCCTTGTCCTGGCTGACAAGAACGGGGCCGTCGGCGACGGCGGGCTTGATGGCAACGACTTCAGCCATGTCAAATCTCTCTTGGTCAGCACTCGCGGCGCATGGAGCAACAGAACTAGCACGGTGCCGGTTGAAGAACAGCCGCGAGACGTGTTTTCTCCGTCACACCGTTTGGTCCAGGCACATCGCCCGGAACTTGCCACCTCATATAGGACGTTTGCCCATGCCTGCCCAAAGCGATCTGAAGCCAATGCTCAATGCGGTGGAAGTCAACGCGCTGATGGCAAGCGTCTATCCGCAACTCAACGACAATTTCATCGCCTATGAGGCGATCGACGTGTTTCCCGGCGGCTGCACGGTGCGCCTCAACGCTGATGAGAGGCATCTGCGCCCTGGCGGCACGGTATCCGGTCCGTCGCTGTTCACGCTGGCCGACATCGGCGGCTATGTCTGCGTGCTCAGCCACGCCGGACCGGACGCGCTCTCGGTGACGGTCAACCTCGACATCAACTTCATGCGCAAGGCCGAGGCGGGTCCGATCGACGGCCATTGCCGGATCCTGAAGCTCGGCAAGAGCCTGATGGTGTTCGATATCGACATCGTGGCGGGCCCGGACGGGCACACTGTGGCGCATGCCACGGGAACCTATTCCATCCCTCGTAAGTCCTCTCAAACTTGATACCGAAGATAGATGTGTATATATATGCGCATAGGTAGCATTTGATCGAGCGCGACAGCCGCCGCATCATAAAGCGGTTGAGGGAGGACGGCTTCGAATTGGTTTCAGTTCGGGGTTCGCATCACAAATTCCGAAAAGGGGCCGTCGTGCTTGTTGTTCCGCACCCGGAAAAAGACCTGCCAGTCGGCACCGCTCGCGCGATTGCCAAGCAAGCAGGCTGGATCCGCTAGACCTGAATTCGCGTGCAATCGGGAGACTGCAATGAAGAACTACTTCGCGCTGGTTGAGAAGGATGCCGACAGCGCGTTTGGTATTCGGTTCCCCGACATTCCGGGCTGCTTTTCGGCTGCCGACGTACCCGAGGATATCGTGCCGAATGCAGTCGAGGCCCTCCAACTTTGGGCCGAGGATATCTCCGTGCCTGAGCCATCCAGCCACGAGGCGATTGTATCGCTTCCCGATGTCCGTGCCGCACTGTCGGAAGGAGCATATTTAGTTTCCGTGCCGCTGATCGACAATGACAGCGCTGTGGTCAGGGCTAACGTGACGTTCGAACGCGGTGTCCTACGTGCGATCGATGCCGCCGCGCGCGAGCGCGGCATTACCAGGTCCGCATTTCTCTCAAGCGCCGCCCGCAGGGAAATCGAAGCCAAGCACTAGCCCCGAAGCGGATGAGCTCTGGTCGGCTTGCGGTAAAATAATACCACCAATGCAAGCTATTGTTTTTTATGCATTTATTCACCTAGACTCTTTTTCCATTGCCTTGACGCCCAAAGCGCCCTCGCCTATAAGCCCTCCCGAAGCAGCGGCCCGCAACGGCCGCCGTTTTGTTATTGGCGGTTGGCTCCGGCTCTCCCGCCAATCCAAGCAACAAGAAACGCCTTTCTGTCCTTCGGGTCTGGAAGGTCCAACCTGAGAGAAAACCATGGCTACCTTTTCGCAGAAGCCTGCGGATGTGGTGAAGAAGTGGGTGCTGATCGACGCCGAAGGTCTCGTCGTCGGTCGTCTGGCCACCGTCATCGCCAATCATCTGCGCGGCAAGCACAAGCCCACCTTCACCCCGCATGTCGATGATGGCGACAACGTCATCGTCATCAACGCAGACAAGGTAGTGTTCACCGGCAAGAAGTACACCGACAAGGTCTATTACTGGCACACCGGCCACCCCGGCGGCATCAAGGAGCGCACCGCGCGCCAACTACTCGAGGGCCGCTTCCCCGAGCGCGTCGTCGAGAAGGCCGTCGAGCGCATGATCCCGCGCGGCCCGCTTGGCCGTCGCCAGATGAAGAATCTCCGCGTCTATGCCGGCGCCGAGCATCCGCACACCGCCCAGCAGCCCGTCACGCTCGACGTGGCCAAGCTGAACTCCAAGAACAAGAGGGCCTCGTAATGGCTGAGCTTTCCTCGCTCGCAGAACTCGGCACCGTCGCCGCGCAGCCGGCCGCGCCCGTGCATGTCCAGAAGCTCGACAAGTCGGGCCGCGCCTATGCCACCGGCAAGCGCAAGAACGCCATCGCGCGCGTCTGGGTGAAGCCGGGCTCCGGCAAGATCACGGTCAACGACAAGGAATTCGCGACCTATTTCGCGCGTCCGGTGCTGCAGATGATCCTCAACCAGCCGATCGTCGCGGCCAACCGCGCCGGCCAGTACGACATCGTCGCCACCGTCATCGGCGGCGGCCTCTCCGGCCAGGCCGGTGCGGTGCGTCACGGCATCTCCAAGGCGCTGACCTACTACGAGCCGGGCCTGCGCTCGGTGCTCAAGAAGGGCGGCTTCCTGACCCGCGACAGCCGCGTGGTCGAGCGCAAAAAGTACGGCAAGGCCAAGGCCCGCCGCAGCTTCCAGTTCTCGAAGCGCTAAGCGATACGATATCCAAGCTTACGAAGGCCGCCTCCGGGCGGCCTTTTTGTTTCCTCACCAGTGCCCGGCCGGCGTCCTGATGTAGTCGATGAAGGCGCGCAGTGGCGCCGGCACCAAGCGGCGCCCTGGATAGTAGAGAAACGGCCCGGAGAATTCCTGCCACCACGGTTCCAAGACAGGTTCCAGCGCGCCGCTGTCGAAATGCGGGCGCACCCAGTCCTCGAAGAGCCAGAGAATGCCGACGCCGGCGATCGCCGCATCGATAGCGAGATCGACGCCTCCACCGATGCTGACGAGCAATGGTCCCGTGGGATCGACCCGCACCACTTCACCATCCCGTTCGAACTCCCAGGGCGTGATGACCCCGCTCGGGAAGCGGCCGCGCACGCAAGCATGGCCAAGCAGGTCACGCGGATGCTGTGGCCGACCGTGCCGTTCAAGGTAGGCCGGCGCCGCGGAGGTCGTGAAGCGCTGCTTGCGCGGTCCGATCGGCACGGCGATCATGTCCTGCTCCAGCCGCTCGTCATAGCGGATGCCGGCATCGCAGCCGGCGACCAGCAGATCGATAAAGTTTTCCTCGGCGATCACCTCCAGGCGAATGGCCGGATAGGCCGCAAGGAATCCCGGAACGATTCTTGGCAGGACCAGCCGGGAGGCGCTGATCGGCACGTTGAGCCGCAGGGTTCCGGCGGGCCGGTCGCGAAAGCCGTTCACCACATCGAGCGCGGCTTCCACCTCGCCCAAAGCGGGACCGAGCCGCGCCAGCAGGCCGGCTCCAGCCTCGGTCAGAGCGACGCTGCGCGTGGTGCGGTTGAAGAGCCTGACACCGAGCTGGGTTTCCAGACGGCGGATGGCTTCGCTGAGCGCGGAGGCGCTGCCTGCCGTGGCGCGGGCGCCTTCGCGAAAACCGCCGGCGCGCGCCACGGCCATGAACGCCTGAAGATCGTTGAGATCGGTCGCCATTGTTCTCAATTCCGCACAAGCCGTACCGATTATACGCGATTATCAGGACAGCGGCCATGCCCTATCTCCGTCGCCGACAGCGAAGGAGAACCACGATGTCCAGCGTAAACCAATCCGGCACCTACAAACTCGGCGACCGCTCCGTCCGCCGCCTCGGCTACGGCGCCATGCAGCTCGCGGGCAAAGGCGTGTTTGGCCCGCCGAAAGACCATGACGCGGCGATTGCCGTGCTGCGCGAAGCGGTGGCGCAAGGCGTGAACCATATCGATACCAGCGACTATTACGGGCCTTACGTCACCAACAAGCTGATCCGTGAGGCGTTGGCGCCCTACCCCGACGACCTCACCATCGTCACCAAGATCGGCGCCCGTCGCGGCGAGGACGCTTCCTGGCTGCCCGCCTTCACAGCCGATGAGCTCGAACGGGCGGTGCACGACAACCTTCGCAATCTCGGCCTCGAGGTGATGGACGTCGTCAATCTGCGCATCATGTTCGGGGTGCATGGCCCGGCGGAGGGCTCCATCGAGGCGCAGGTCACCAAGCTTGCCGAACTTCAGCGCAAGGGCCTGGTGCGCCATATCGGCTTGAGCAACGTCACGCGCGCGCAGATCGCGGAAGGCCGCAAGATCTGCGACATTGTCTGCGTGCAGAACCAGTACAATCTCGCGCACCGGGACGACGATGCGCTGATCGACGAGCTGGCACGCGACGGCATCGCCTATGTGCCGTTCTTCCCGCTCGGCGGCTTCAGCCCGTTGCAGTCGTCAACGCTGTCCAGCGTGGCGAAGCGGCTTGACGCTACGCCGATGCAGGTTGCGCTGGCGTGGCTGCTGCAGCGCTCGCCCAACATCCTCTTGATCCCCGGCACGTCGTCGGTCGAGCATCTGCAGGAGAATCTGGCGGCGGCGGAGCTGGAGCTGTCGGCGGATGCGCTGCGGGAGTTGGATGGCGTGGCGAGAGCGGCGTGATCAGCTAATCTCCCCCCTTGTGGGGGAGATGGCCGGCAGGCCAGAGGGGGGCGCGAAGGAGCGCCAGCCTCCGTTACCTGCGAAGGGCCACAAACTGACGAAAAGCGTATTGCAATAAACTGAGATGCTGGCGGGACAGCGCGCCCCTCTGCCCTGCCGGGCATCTCCCCCACAAGGGGGGAGATGGCAGCTTCCGCGCCGGCTCTAATTAATGCTCGCCGTATGCGCGGGTTCTGTAGTGTACGGCACGCGATACCCGTTCGCCGTCAGCCATTCGATCGCCGCTTTGGGCTCGTCGGTCTGGATGATCGTCGCACCGCGGTCCACCCAGAACCCCCAGGCTTCGCGCGGCAGGCCGGCGGCGACGGCGAGTTCGTCGCCACGGCCGCCGGCGAGGAACCCGCCCGGTTTGTGGACGATAGCGTAGGTGTCGGCCCAGAGATGCCAGTCGCCGCGCACGGCTTCCGCGCGCATGTGATTGCTGAACAGCGGCCCGCCGGTCGATGTCAGCGTCTCGGCGCCGTTGCGCCAGTTGATCAGCTCGACGGCGCGCGGCGCGAAGGCCTTGTCGACCTCGGCGGCAAAGGCGGCATCATGCACGGCGTCGTCGGCGAGGATCGGCATGAATTGGAAGCCGCCGCCGGCTTCAGCAAGCGCCGCGCCCGCGGCATCGATGCGTTGCCGGTTCCAGAGGTTCTCCTTGACGATCACCTGATCGGCCATACCGAGATCGCGCGCCTCGGCGATCATGCCGGGCAGGTCGGTCACCTCCAGCTTGTTGTCGAGGTTGATCAGGATCCTGTCCTTGGTCGTCAGCAGCATCTCGCGCAGCGTCGACACGGTCTCGTTGGTGACGGCACCAGTGCCCTCGATGACCAACCGGCATTTCCTCAGCTCGGCCAGCGTGTAGTTCACGACCTCGCCCTTGCAGGTGGTCGTGCGGTCGAGCCAGCTGTCATGCATGATGACGAACGCGCCGTCCTTCGCACGCCGGACGTCGACCTCGACAATCTCGGCGCCGATTGCGATCGAACCTTCGACGGCGGCCAGCGAATTCTCGGCGTAAAGCGTTTTGCCCGCCTGCATGCTGCCGGCGCGATGCGCGGCGATCATCACATGGTCGCGCCACTGATTGGCATGTTCGAAGCGGTCGAGGATTTGGGCGGCGCGTGTCTCGCCGGCTAAACTCTGGCCGGAGATAGCGCCAAGCGCAGCGGACAGAAGAAGGCTCAGCCAGAGTGTTCGCATCGGGGAATCGCTCCGTTCCGGATCGGGACCCGGTTAGGCGATGCCCATGACAGGGCGGTGAACGAAGCCGGCTAGCTGTTTCGTATCGAAGGTCGTCAAATCCGCTTGGCAAGGCGCCGGAACCAGGCCAGCGCGGGCATCTCGACGAAGCGCCAGGTGAACCAGGACGCGACGATGATGGCGATCAACATCACGATCAAAGCCGCGAAGCCGATCCAGGGCGAGCCTGCGCCGAAGCCGGTCGCATGGTCGCCGCGCAGCATCAGGTCGCCGACGATGCCAAGCCCGAGCTTTCGCTCGACCAGGCCGCCGACATTGATCATGCGCGCCTGGACGAAGATGTGGACCATGTAGATCGAATAGGAAAGCGAGCCGAGCAGCAGCATCGGCCGGCTGCGCAAAACCGCGCTGACCCATCCGCCTTCATGCGCAAACAGATAAAGCGCCAAGGCGAAGACGACCGGCGCGGCAATGCCGATGTCGTTGGTGCCGGCAACGGAGACAAACAGCGCGATCCCCCCGATCATCGCCAGCTCGGCCGCCGTCCAGGCGAGGCGCCCCGCCCCGCCGTTCAACGCTTGTCGCGCCTCTGCAATGGAATCGTGCTGAAACCAGGCAAGCAGCGCGCCGAGCGAGAAGCCGTAAAGGCAGCGGATGAAGCCGAAATCGAAGGACACGTCCATATGACGGGTAGAGACCGCAAGCAGGAAAAGCGGCGCCGTCACGGCGGCGGCGACGAACCATATCCAGGCGCGCTGGCCCGCAGCGAAGACGACGGCGGCAAAGAGCAGATAGGTGAAGAACTCGGCCGAAATGCTCCAGCTCGGCGCGTTCCAGCTCAGATGGTCCTCGACGCCCATGCCCTGCAGGAGGAAGAGGTTGACGAGAAGGCTTTTGAGATCGAAGCCGCCCGTGAAGGGTGCCGGGCCGGTTCCGTGCAGCGCCGGCAGGACGAGACGCAGCGCCTCGAAGCCGGCGAAAGCGGCAAGCATCAGGATATGCAGCGGGTAGATGCGGCCGAAGCGCACCAGCGCGAAGCGGGCAAGGTCGTCCTGCTCGTTCAGGCGGCCGCCATAGGCGCTGGCGATGACGAAGCCGGAGAGCACGAAGAAGAAATCGACGAAAAGATAGGAGCCGCCGACAAAGGCGCTTTGCGAAATCATCGAGGTGGTCGGGAAGTGGAACAGCGCCACCAGCAGCGCGCAGATGCCACGCCAGGAATCCAGCACCAGGAAGCGCTCGCCGGCCATCGTGCCGACACGGGTCGCCGCGGGTGCGGGCGCAAGGTTGAGCAGAGCCGTCTCGGCCATAATGATACAGATCCTGTGTTGCCGTGGCACTCGCCGAGCGCCGCTTCCTATCCGCAAGCTGTGACTGGCATGTTGCGTGCCGGTTCTGTAGTTGTGGCTGCCCGATGAATACCGAGGATCCGTAATGGCGAATAAAGAAATCGACCACGCCTTCACTGCCCGCTCCAAGACGGGCGCGTCGCTTGAGCCGACCTATGCCGGGGCGCTGTCGTTCATGCGGCGCAAATACACGAAGGACGTGAAGGGCGCGGACGCCGTCGTGTGGGGCATTCCCTTCGACGCCGCCGTCACCAACCGGCCGGGCGCCCGCTTCGGGCCGCAGGCGATCCGCCGCGCCTCGGCGATCCTCGACAACGATCCGCAATATCCATTCTCGCGCGATCTGTTCGAACACCTCTCGGTGGTCGACTACGGCGATTGCCTGCTCGACAGCGGCAATCACCAGAAGACGCCGGGCACGATCGAGCGCGAGGCGGCCAAGATCCTGAAATCAGGCGCGTTCCTCCTGACGCTCGGCGGCGACCATTTCGTCACCTGGCCGCTGCTCAAGGCGCATGCCGCGATGCATGGGCCGCTGGCGCTCGTGCAGTTCGACGCGCATCAGGACACCTGGCCGGACGACGGCAAGCGCATCGATCACGGCTCCTTCGTCGCCCGCGCTGTCAATGAAGGCATTATCGACCCCGATCGCTCGATCCAGATCGGCATCCGCACCCACGCGCCGGATACGTTCGGCATCAAGATACTCTACGGCCACGAAGTCGAGGAGATGCGCGCCTCCGACATCGCCTATGCGATCGTCGAGCGCACCGGCGGCAAGAAGACCTATCTCACCTTCGACATCGACTGCCTCGACCCGGCCTTCGCGCCCGGCACCGGAACGCCGGTCGCGGGCGGCCCCTCCTCGGCAAAGATGCTGTCGACGCTGCGCCAGCTCGGCCAGATCGACATCGTCGGCGCCGATATCGTCGAGGTTGCGCCGGCCTATGATCATGCCGATATAACGGCGATCGCCGGATCGATCATCGCCATGCATTATCTAGGCCTGTTGGCGGAACGAAAGGCACGGGCGGAAGAGTTGAACAACGGCAATCATGCCGCGATAAGTCATGCTCACGGCATATGACATTGGAATTGCAGGGAATTTGGTAAGCGATGAAACCGAAAATCTTCATTGACGGCGAACACGGCACGACAGGCCTGCAGATCAGGGCGCTGCTGGCCGACCGCGGCGACCTGGAGATCATCTCCATCCCGACCGAGCGCCGCAAGGAGACCGCCGCCCGCGCCGAATTCCTCAACGCGGCCGACGTCGCGATCCTTTGCCTGCCGGATGCGGCGGCCAAGGAAAGCGTGTCGCTGATCACCAACGACACGACCAAGGTGATCGACGCCTCGACGGCGCATCGCGTCGCTGAGGGCTGGGAATATGGCTTCGCCGAAATGGACAAGGACCAGGCGAAGAAGATTGCCAGCGCGAAGCGCATCGCCAATCCGGGCTGCTGGCCGCAAGGGCCGATCGCGACGCTGCGGCCGCTGGTCACCGCCGGCCTGTTGCCGGCCGACTTCCCGGTCACCGTCAACGGCATCTCCGGCTATTCCGGCGGCGGCCGGCCGATGATCGAGGACTATGTCGGCAAGGGCGAGGACGCACCCGAATTCCTGCCCTACGGGCTGACGCTGCAGCACAAGCACGTGCCGGAGCTCCGCACCTATGCGAAGCTGTCGCACGACCCGATCATGCAGCCGGCGGTGGGCAATTTCGCGCAGGGCATGATCACCGTGGTGCCGCTGCAGCTCGGCGGTCTCGATCGCGTGCCGACCGGCGCCGAGCTTCACGCGGCGATCGCCGACCATTACGCCTCGATCGACGGCGGCGTGGTCGAGGTCGCGCCCTACACCCATATGGAGCGAATCCCGGAGATCGATCCGGAAATCTACAACGGCACCAACCGGATGAAGGTCTATGTGTTCGCCAATGACGAGCGGGCGCAGGCGCTGCTGATGGCCGTCTACGACAATCTCGGCAAGGGCGCGTCCGGCGCCGCGGTGCAGAATCTCGACCTGATGCTCGGCATCAAGCACTGAGCGGTCATGCAGGCGTTCCCTGAGCGCTGGAAGGTCAGCGCTCCCGAACTCATTGCGGAGACCTTTTCCAGCCGGATGTGGAAGGTACTGCGCGAGGATGGTTCGCCGGCGATCGTCAAGGATCTGAAGCCCTTCGACGATGTCGCGGACGAGCTGCGCGGCTGGCATTATCTCGCCTGGCGGCGCGGAGAAGGCGCCGTGCGGCTGCTTGACCGCGACGGCAATCGCATGCTCCTCGAATATGCCGGCGACAGGCTCCTTTCCGAACATCTTGCGGAGCGCGGCGACGATGCCGCGACCGCGATCGCAGCCGACGTGATGGCGAAGTTGCTGTCGCCGTCCGAGCACGCGCCTCCACCCAACCTGCAACCGCTGCGGGAACGCTATATGAGCCTGTTTCGGGCGGCCAAGACCGACCGGGATGCGGGGCGAACCAGCCTCTATGTCCACGCCGCGGATATCGCCGAGCGGCTGCTCGCGGATCAGCACGAGATCAGGCCGCTGCATGGCGACCTGCACCATGACAACATCCTCCTCGGCCCGCGCGGTTGGCTGGCGATCGATCCGAAGGGGGTGCTCGGCGATCCCGGCTTCGATGCGGCCAACATGTTCTACAATCCGCTCGACCGCGACGATCTCTGCCTCGATCCGCGCCGGATCGCGCATATGGCCGACATATTCGGAAAGACGCTCGATCAGTCGCCGCGCGCCATTCTCGACCACACGATCTCCTATGGCTGCCTGTCGGCCGCGTGGCATCGCGAGGACAAGAACGCGGTCGACGAGAAGCGGGAGTTGGGCGTCGCCGAGGCCGTTCGAAAGGTTCGCTCGCGATACTGATCGCTAGCCGTCAGCTTCCGACTTTTATCTCGGTCGGCAGCGGATAAGCGCCCTTGGTGCCGCGCCAATGCGCGGCGGCGAAGCCAAGCAACACAAGCGCGATCGCCTGATGCGTCAACGCCATGTGCAGCGGCACCTGCATCAACAGCGTGCCGATGCCGATCGACGCCTGGACGACCACCAGCGCGAACAGAAGCGTGGCCCGGCGGGCATGGGTGGTGCCGGGCTGACGCCGCCAGGTGGCGATCATGTGCCAGAGCGCCACGACAAAGACCGTATAGGCGCCCAGCCGGTGGACGAACTGCACCGTCTTCGGATTTTCAAAGAAGTTCAGCCAGGCGGGCTTCAGAAGAAGCAGATCGGACGGGATCACGCTTCCATCCATCAGCGGCCATGTGTTGTAGGAAAGGCCGGCGTGAAGGCCGGCGACCAATCCGCCGAGATAGATCTGGATCAGCGTCAGCAGCACGATGAAGCCGGCGAGCCGCTGCGTCGAGCGGTCGGCGGCGGGCTCGGAGTGCGGCGCGAGACCTCGCGCGACCACCATGGTGGCGGTGAAGATCAGCGCGGCAAGCGTCAGATGCGTCGCCAGCCGGTATTGGCTGACCGAGACGCGCTCGACCAAGCCGGAGGCCACCATCCACCAACCGATGGCACCTTGCAGTCCGCCGAGCGCCAATATGCCGAGGAGCTTAAGCCCGAGGCCGCGTTCGATGCGGCGCGTCGCCCAGAAGAACAGCAGTGGCAAGGCAAACACCACGCCGACGCTGCGCGCCAGGATGCGGTGCGCCCACTCCCACCAGAAGATGGACTTGAAGTCCTCGACGCTCATGCCCTTGTTGATCTCGGTATATTGCGGGATCTGCTGGTAGCGCTGGAACTCCTCCTGCCATTCGGCGTCATTGAGCGGCGGGATGACGCCGTGAATCGGCTGCCACTCCGTGATCGACAGCCCCGAGCCGGTGAGACGCGTGGAGCCGCCGACCAGCACCAGCGCGACCAGCACCAGCAGCACGACGTAGAGCCAGCCGCGCACCAAAGCGCGGTTGTGGAGGTCGCGGTCGCGTGCGGCATAGGAGGCTGTGGCGGTGATGGCAGCCATTTCGGTCTTCCGGCGGTTGAAACGCGCGATTGGTGGACCAAGGCCGCTCAACTGGCAAGACTGGACAGCGCGGCACGCCGTCGCGCCGGACCGCGACGGTTGCGCGCGCCTGTCATTCGGCCTAAGCGGAACCATCAACGAGATCGCGACATGCCCATTCGCCTGAAAAAGCTGATCGGAACCATATTGCTGGTGGCGCTGGTCGTCATCTACGCGCTGATCGCCTCGGCCGTCGCGATCACCAGGCTCGCCGAATACGGGCCTACGGCGCATCTCCTGTTCTTCCTGCTCAGCGGCTTTCTCTGGGTTCTGCCGGCCATGGCCATCATCAAATGGCTGATCATCGAGCCTCGGCCAAAGGGCTAGCGCAGCCTCGCCCCTCCTCAAGTCAAGGCGAGTTCAAACGCCAACGTGATTTATAAGTGATCGCGCATTGGCCTAGCTTGCCTGGCTTCATCGCTCGGCAGGGAGGGCTCGGCATGCTGAAGGCGCTGTTCACCGGAACAACCCTATTTGCCGCATCGCTTACCGCTTCGACTGCTGTCGCTGAAACGATCAATGTATCGGACGCTCACGGCGGCAGCGTCGCCGCATACAGCCAGCGCTGGAAGGGGCTTGCGGCGCGTGGCGTCAATGTGCGCATCGTCGGCAAATGCCAGTCCGCCTGCACCGTGCTGCTCGGCTATATTCCGCGCAGCCGCATCTGCGTGACGCCGGCAGCGAGCTTCGGCTTCCATCTGGCGCACCGCACCGACATGACCGCCGTTCTGTGGAATGCCTACGCATCCGACATCCGAGGCTGGATCAAGGCGCGTGGCGGGCTCGAGACCGAGCTCAAATGGATGAGCGCGCCGGACACCTACCGTTATTTCCATAAGTGCTGATTGCGCACCGGCTAGATGGTCACCACCATCTTGCCGGCATTGGCGAGCGGCGTGGTGATGCCGGACAGCATCGTGCGGATATGCGCCACGCTCTGGTAGCGGCCGTTGACGGAGATGCGCGGCAGCGCGTGCAGGAAGCCGGCATGCTCGGCGCGCAGCACACCGTGCCGCGTGGTCACCGCCGAGGCATAGCCCGCATCGCGGGCGAAACCCACCTCGCGGCAGCCGACCGCGCTGGCATAGCCATAGGGGTAAGCCAGATGACGCGGCTCCTCGCCGAGCTTTTCCTCAAGGATACGGCGGACGTCGCCGATCTCATGGCGCGCATCGGCTTCGGACAGCCGCTTCAAGTTGCGATGGTTGACGGTGTGCGCGCCGATGGTCACCAGCGGGTGGGCGGCCATGGCGCGGAGCTCGTCCCAGTTCATCAAGGTGCACGGGCGGCCTGCGCCGAATTCATAGCCGTTCGACCGGGCAAGCTCGCGCAATGCCGCTCCCTGCTCGTCCTCGGGCACTTCCACGGTCAGCCACGCGTTCAGCCGCGCGACGGCCTGAATCTTCCTGCCTGGTGTCGAGCAATCGATCACCGTCGGCTTGCCCGCCATCGTCAGCGTCAGACGCGAACTGGTGTCGACGATGTCCTCGATCACGTCCCACCAGAGTTCGACAGCGCCGTCGATCAGGCCGGGCGCGACATAGATGGTGATCGGTGCGTCGTGCTGTTCCAGGATCGGGAGCGCCTCGGTCATGTTGTCGCGATAGGCGTCGTCGGCCGTGATCGTCGCGAACTGGCCGCCCTTGCCGCCCGTCTTAATGCGCTCGATCGCTTCATCAAGGGAAACAAAGGCATAGCCTCGCCCCTTCATGTCCGTGATCAGCCTGTCGAGGAAGGCGGGAGCGATGTTGAGATGCCGGTTGACGCTGCTCGGCTTCTCCGGTGTCGCGGTGACGCGGTGCAGCATCAGGATAGCGCCGATGCCGCCGACAAACGGCCGCGCCAAGGGCGCCAGACCGGAGTAGCGGGCAAGGTTCAACGCCAGTTTCCGGATTGCCTCGCCCCCGTCGATCATTCCTTCACCTTTTGCGCCTAGGCTCAACCAAGCATGACATTCGCCTATGCGAACCCCCAAGTCGGAACCAATACGTCTTAAGGATTGAGGGATGGTTGACGCCGCCGCGTCATTTGACGGGAACCGGGTCGCGGCCAATGAGATCTCCGCGCGCTCCATGCGAGCCGATCAGGGTCGGTGGACTGCGGCAGCAAGCGATCGCACCGGCCTTGTTGATTACGCTCAATTCTGCGCCTCGGCGCTGTTCGCGCCGGCGCAGAGCGCATCCTGGGTGAGAAACTGGGCGACCGCGACCGGCGCCGACATGGTTGTCGCGACGCTGGCCCGCGATACTCGCCCCGCGCTGTCGCTGGCACTGGAAGTCGTGCGCCGCGGCCCTTTCAAGGTTGCCCGTTTCGCCGGCGGTCGGCATGCCAACGGCAATTTCGCCGCCGCTGACCCGCGGCTCCTGCCCGCCATCGACGGCATGGCGATCCGCGCCATGTTCAAGGCAATCACCAAAGCACGGCCCGACATCGACCTGGTCTCACTGGAAAGGCTGCTGCCTGACCTCGATGGCGTCGTGAACCCGCTGGCCATGCTGCCCGGCTTCCCAAGTCCAAACCTCGCTCTCGCCGTCGATCTCGACGGCGGGTTCGACGCGCTGCTGTCGCGCGCGAGCGGCAAGCGCAAGCGCAAGAAGCACCGCTCGCAGACGCGCAAGTTCGAGGCTGTGGGCACCTTCCGTCGCGTCGAGGCTCGCACCCGCGAGGAGGTCGACAGGCTGCTCGACGCCTTCCTTGAGATGAAGGAAGTGCGTTTCGCGAAGATGGGCATCGCCAATGTCTTCGGCGACAAGCAGGTACGCGACTTCTTCCGGGCGCTGTTTACCGATGCGCTGGCCGAGGAAAAGCCCCCCTTCCTGCTGCATGGCCTGGATGTGGCGGGCAAGCTGCGCGCGGTGACCGGCTCCAGCCGGTCCGGCAAGCGACTGATCTGCGAGTTCGGCGCCATCGCCGAGGATGATCTCGCCTTCACCAGCCCCGGCGATTTCCTGTTCTTCGACAATATCCAGGAAGCCTGCGAGCTCGGCTTCGACGTCTACGACTTCTCGGTCGGCGACGAGCCTTACAAGCGGCTCTGGTGCGATATCGAGGTCCAGCATTTCGAGGTGCTTGCGCCGCTGACGCTAAAGGGCGGGATGCTGGCGACAGGGCTGCGGCAAGGCGCGCGGGCGAAGGCTTTCATCAAGAACAATCCGACCGTCTGGAAGCTGACCAAGATGCTGCGTCGCAAGGCTGCCGGACAGGCAGCGCCAGTCACCGCCGAGGATGATAACTGATCATCAACGACGCGGCTCAACGCTATCGCGCTTTCGCCCTACGCTCAGGCGGCCGATCGCTTGCCCGGCACCGGCGTTCCGGGCGGTTCATGGCCGACCGGTGTGACCAGCGTGACGTCCGGATAGCCGTTCTCGATCAGCTTCACCGCGGCCTGCGTCACCTGATCGTCGGCCTCCAGCATCGACAGCAAGACTTCCGTGCCGTCGCCGACCAGGCGGCTGATGCCCTGCGCATCGGCCGGGCCGCATTCGACAACGACGAGGTCGTAGGCCGTGGTCAGCGACTGCATGATGATCGGCAGCCGGTCGGCGGCGCGCATGGCGCGGACCGGATCGGCGGTGCCGACGGGAATGACATGCGCATCCGAATAAAGATCGGGATGGATGACGTCGCTGAACTGCGCCTCGGATGCAAGCAGATTGGTGATGCCCGGGAACAGGCTAGAGTCCAGCATCGGCCGCGACGCCGCACCCGATGCAGTGAGATCGAGCAGCAGCACGCGCAGGCCGGCGTCGGACACTTCGCGCGCCACGAGCACGGCGGACGCGGCAGCCTCGTCGCCTTCCGGCGACACGAAGATCGCCCGCGCGGCGCCTGAGGCGATCAGCTTCTCCGCAGCCTTCTCGACATCGATCTCGCCGAGCCTGGATTGTCTTGGTTCAGGCATCGACTCGCTCGGCTCGGAAGCCTCCATTTCGTTTGCACGATCCTCGGCCGGCTCGCTCTCGGCCGGTCTCGGGAGTTCCGCTTCGGCGATCGAATGTCCTGCAGCGGCTTCCTCGTAGGGCGCAAATGCCCGATCCTCGTCACGAGCCCCGGCGACGATGGGTTCCACCGCGGCCGCAGGCATCGCCACCTGCTCGATATCGGTGAAGCGGGCGCCGGCAGCCGGACGCATGGCGCGGCCGGAGAACAGCTCCGCCAGCAGCGTACCGATCGCCATCAGCAGCAGCGAAGCGGCTGCGGCGGCGCCGGTGATCGGCCCGATTTTCGGGAAGTAGGGCTGAGATGGGACCTGGGCGCTTGCAATCAGGCTCGCCGCGACCGGCGAGTATTTGCGGTCCTTGCGCGAGGCGACTGCATTGTAACTTGCCATATAGGATTCAAGCTGTTGGCGTTGAACGTTCGCGTCACGCTGCAAGGCGTCCAACTGCACCTGCTGCTCGCCGGCGCGCGCCGAAGCGGCTTTCAGCGTGTTGACATCCGCGACCAGCTGATCCTCGCGGGCCTTGGCCGTCTGAGCCTGGGCCGACAGGCCCCGGATGATCTTTTGCGCCTCATTGCGAATCTGGCCGTCGAGGTCGGCAAGCTGCGACTTCAGGGCGCGAATGCGCGGATGGTTGTCCAGCAGCGTCGTGGAAAGGTCGGCAATATTGGCCCGGAGCTCCACCTGGCGTTCACGCAGGCGCTGGATCAGCTCGGAGGACAGGACTTCCGGGACGCTGTCCAGCGAACCACCATTCTGCAGCGCCCGGCGCACGCTCTCCGCACTCGCCTCGGCGGCGGCGCGGCTGGCGCGCACGCGCGACAACTCGCTCGACAGCTCCGCGAGCTGCTGAGTCGGCAGCACCGCATTGTTGCCGCCCATCAGAAGGTCGGACTGGGCACGGAAGGCCGCGACCTTGGCCTCGGCGTCCTTCACGCGATTCTGCAGGTCGGCGATTTCCGGCGCCAGGAAGTCGGTGGCGGCGGCATTCGATTCGAGCTTGGCGTCGCCCCTTGAGGCGATATAGGCGTTGGCGATGCCGTTCGCGATGTCAGCGGCAAGCTTGGGATCCTTCGAGGCGAACTCGATCGCGATCGCACGGGTCTTTTCAACGGCGTAGACGTTGAGCTTGTCGTGCATGGCATTCAGCACGCGCTCTTCCGGCGGAATATCGAAGGGATCGCTTTTCAAGCCGACAAGAACGAGCATGCGTCCGAGCGCCGACATCTTCAGCGTTTCGTCGAACTCCGGCAGCTTGTCCAGGTTGAGCTTGGTCGCCACCTGCTTGAGGATGTCGGGCGAGGAAATGATCTGGACCTGCGTGGCCACGCCCTGTTCGTCGAGTATCGGCTTCTCGTCGTCGTTGGTGCCCGGCGGCCGGGTATATTCCGATTCCCGCGAGCCGATCTCCAGCTTGGCCGTCGCCTTATAGTAGGGCGTCGCGAGCCAGGCCAAAGCGAAGGCGAGGCCGGTGACCGCAAGGGTCACGAGAACAATGCGCAGCCAGTTTCGCGCCAGGCTGGCGAAAAGCTGTCTCAGGTCGACATCGACATCAGCGGCCGCGGACTGAACGGACATGCATCCTGCTCCGAACTTTGAGTCGAGGATGGACCGTAAACAACTATGGTAACTCACCCGTTAAGATCCGAGCGCGCGCTTATTAGAGGGCACTCAAAGAAGATTGCTCGAAAGCAATAGAACAATTGGGCTTTTTGCCGATCTCCCCCTTCCCGGATCGCGCTCCTTTACCGCCCATTAACCCTAACAGGATGATAACGGTCGCACTTTCCTGGGGTTGTGCCGCGGCTTGCGGCAAGAGCGATGAAGGTTCCTGGCCGGTCATGAAAAGCACTGCTTCCCTCTTTCGCGCTTTGCTTGCCCTGTCGCTGCTTACCGGTTGCTCAAGCTACCGCCCGACGCCCGCCGCCTTTCACGAGGTGCTCGACCAGCCATACCGGCTCGGCGCCGGCGACCGCGTCCGTGTCACGGTGTTCGAGCAGGACGGATTGACCAACACCTACAGCGTCGACCAGTCCGGCTATCTGTCCTTCCCGCTGGTCGGCGCGGTGCCGGCGCGCGGCCACACAGCGCAGCAGCTGGAAAAGGAGATCGCCGACAAGCTGCGCCAGGGCTATCTGCGCGATCCCGACGTTTCGGTCGAAATCGACCGCTACCGGCCGATCTTCGTCATGGGCGAAGTGGGCGCTGCCGGCCAGTATTCCTATGTGCCGGGACTTACGGTGCAAAAGGCTGTCGCCATTGCCGGCGGCTTCACGCCGCGCGCCAATCAGGAGAGCGTCGACATCACCCGCGACATCAACGGCAAGGTGATGACCGGACGAGTGCTGACGTCCGACCCGCTCCTGCCCGGCGACACCGTCTACGTCCGCGAACGCCTGTTTTGAAAATCCGGCGTGACGGTGAACCTCAGGATCGTCCACTGCTTCCGCTCACCTGTCGGAGGAATCTTCCGGCATGTGCGCGACCTGACCGAGGCGCAGGTCGCCGCCGGCCATGCGGTGGGCATCGTCTGCGACTCGACAACCGGCGGCGACTACGAGGAGCGGCTCTTCGAGGCGATGAAGGACAGCCTCGCGCTCGGCATCCATCGCACTCCGATGCAGCGTCATGTCGGGCCCGGCGACCTCGCCTCGGCCTGGCGCACCTATCGAATCATCAAGGAATTGCGGCCGGACGTGCTGCATGGGCATGGCGCCAAGGGTGGCGCCTATGCCCGTCTGTTCGGCTCACTGTTGCGGGTTTCAAGGTCTCGCGTGGCCCGCCTTTATTCGCCGCATGGCGGCTCCCTCCACTATGACGAAACGACGGCGACGGGAAAGCTGTTCTTCGGCCTGGAGCGCTTCATGGCGCGCTTCACCGACTGCCTGCTGTTCGTTTCCGACTATGAGCGCAACACCTATCGCCGCAAGGTCGGCGAGCCGCCCATACCCAACACGCTCGTCTATAACGGCCTGCGCGCCGCCGAATTCGAACCGGTGATGACGGCGGCGAATGCCGCCGACTTTCTATACATCGGCATGATGCGCGACCTGAAAGGCCCGGACATCTTCATCGATGCCCTGGCCCTGGCCGGCAGCGCGTTGGGCCGTCCATTGAGCGCCGTGATGGTCGGCGACGGCGACGACCTGCCGCGCTACCACGCGCAGGTGGAGCGACTCGGCCTGAAGAGCCATGTCCGTTTCCTGCCGCCCATGCCGGCAAGAGATGCTTTCGCGCTGGCCGGGCTGATCGTGGTGCCGTCCCGGGCGGAAGCGATGCCCTATATCGTGCTCGAGGCATTGGCCGCCGGCATGCCGATGATCGCGACCGCCGTCGGCGGCATCCCCGAAATTTTCGGCGATGGCTCCCCTGCCCTGATCCGGCCGGATCCCGCGCAGCTCGCGGGCAAAATGGAAACAGTGTTCGGCGATCGCAACACGTACCGGAAGGCGATGCCTCAGACAGACGAGCTCAAGGCCCGGTTCGGAGCCGATGTGATGGCCGCCGAGATCGAGAAAGCCTATTTCGCCGCGCTGAACAAATAGCTGCGGCCGGCCCGACAGCTTCAAAACCACCGGTTGTTTCAAGCCTTTCTTAGCTCTCTTTTGCTATGCAGTTTCGCGAAGCTCGCGGACAGTTCCCATGAATGAGATCGACCCCGCGCACCGCTTTTCCATGGATGCGGTGCGCAACTACGAGGCTCCCGCCGATGGCGGACAGCCCGGCGGCATCAACGATGTGGCGCGCCAGGTCGCCTCGCAATACCGGCGCGATACGATGTCGCCGATCATGGTCAGCGGCGTGTTGCGCATGGTCGAGTTCGCGGTGCTGTTCCTCTCCGGGCTCGGCGTCTATTTCTACTATGTCGGCTTCTTCAGCTATCTGGCCTGGCAATATCCGCTGGCGATCGCGGCGACGTCGTTCCTGGCCGTGGTGCTGCTCGACGTGACCGACTGCTACCAGATCGCGGCGCTGATGCGCCCGCTTGCCAATTTCGGCCGCGTGCTGCTTGTCTGGGCCGGCAGCTTCGCGCTGATGGCGCTCACCGCCTTCGCCATCAAAGCCTCGGAAGACTATTCGCGCCTGCTGTTCGGCACCTGGTTCGTGGTTGGCTTCGTGTTGGTCTTCGGCCTGAGGCTGGTGATGTCGAGGCTGATCCGCCGCTGGGCGCGCGACGGCCGCATGGAGCGCCGCGCCCTCATCGTCGGCGGCGGCAAGGCGGCGGAACAACTGATCCGCTCGGTTGAGAAGCAGCCTTACAACGACATCCGCATCTGCGGCATCTTCGACGACCGCAACGACAAGCGCTCGCCGCCGATCGTCGCCGGCTATCCGAAGCTCGGCACGATCTCGGAACTCATCGAATTCGCCCGCATCGCGCGCATCGACATGCTGATCGTGTCGCTGCCGCTGACCGCCGAATCGCGCGTCCTGCAGTTGCTCAAGAAGCTCTGGGTGCTGCCGGTCGACATCCGGCTCTCGGCGCATTCGAACGCGCTGCAGTTCCGGCCGCGCGCCTACTCCTATATCGGCTCGGTGCCGATGCTCGACATCTTCGACAAGCCGATCAACGACTGGGATTCGGTCGCCAAGCGCGCCTTCGACATCGTCTTCTCGCTGGTCGGCATCATTCTGTTCTCGCCGGTGATGCTCGCCACCGCGATCGCCATCAAGCTCGACAGCAAAGGTCCGGTGCTGTTCAAGCAGAAGCGGCACGGCTTCAACAACGAGATCATCGAGGTCTACAAATTCCGCTCGATGTATGCCGACCGGTCGGACCCGACCGCCAAGCAGACGGTGACCAAGAACGACCCGCGGGTCACCCGCGTCGGGCGCTTCATCCGCAAGACCTCGATCGACGAGCTGCCGCAATTCTTCAATTCGCTCCTCGGCTCGCTGTCGCTGGTCGGGCCGCGACCGCATGCGATCGCCGCGCAGTCGCACAATCTGCTCTACAACGAGGTGGTCGACGGCTATTTCGCACGCCACAAGGTCAAGCCCGGCGTTACCGGCTGGGCGCAGATCAATGGCTGGCGCGGCGAGATGGACACCAATGAAAAGATCCGCATGCGCACCGAATACGACCTCTACTACATCGAGAACTGGTCGATGCTGTTCGACCTGCGCATCCTGTTCCTGACGCCGATCCGCCTGCTCAACACGGAAAACGCCTATTGAGCGCCGTCGCCCATGAGTTGCAGCCACGGGCTGTCAACCAGCTACCGGCTTCGGCGATCAACAAGTTGCCGCCGCAGGCGGTCAACGCCAAGCTGATTTCGCTTATCGCCTCGGCGGCGATCGGCATCGGCATCCTGCTTTCCGGCTTCGTCATCAGCGAGCCCGCGCCTTACGAAATCTACATGGCCGGGCTGATCGCGGTCTGGGGGCTGTTCGGCCTTCGGATCTCGCGCGCGATCGTGCCATTGCTGGTGCTTCTGGTGGCGATGAACATCGGCGGCATGATCGCCATGACGCAGATGGCGGATCTCGCCAACACGCCGCTCTATCTCGCCGTCTCGCTGTTTCTCGCCTTGAGCGCGGTGTTCTTCGCCTCGGTGACCTCGGTCCAACCCAGCCTCTACCGGCTGATCTTCATCGCCTATGTCGTCTCAGCGGTGGCGACGTCGCTGCTCGGCATCGCCGGCTATTTCCATGCCTTTCCCGGCGCGGAAATGTTCACCAAATACGACCGTGCGGCCGGCGCCTTCCAGGATCCGAACGTGTTCGGCCCGTTCCTGGTGCTGCCCGGAACCTATCTGCTCTATCTGCTGCTCACCGGCCCGGTGTCGCGCATGCCGCTTCTGGCGGCGCCGCTGCTCATCATCACCGCCGGCATCTTCTTCTCCTTCTCGCGCGGCGCCTGGGGCATGTTCGCGGTGTCGGCGGTGCTGCTCACCGCATGCCTTTTTCTGCAGAGCGCCAGCGGCAAGTTCCGGCTGCGGGTGGTGGTGATGACGATCGCGGCCGTGGCCCTGCTGGTCATCGCCTTCCTGATCATCCTGCAACTGCCCGGCGTATCGGACATGTTCACCCAGCGCGCGCAGCTCGAGCAGAGCTACGATTCGGCGCGGCTCGGCCGATTCGCCCGCTACACGATCGGCTTCCAGCTGGCGATGGAGCATCCGTTCGGCATCGGCCCGCTGGTGTTCGGCACGATCTATGGCGAGGACACGCACGACATCTGGCTGAAGGCGCTGATGGATTACGGCTGGCTGGGCTTCGTCTCGTTCCTGACGCTGACCTTATGGACGATCGGGGCCGGCTTCCGCATCCTGTTGCGCGACCGCCCATGGCAGCCTTACCTGCTCTGCGCCTATGTCGCCTATCTCGGCAATATCGGGCTCGGCACCTTCATCGACATCGACCACTGGCGCCATCTCTACCTGCTGATGGGATTGGTCTGGGGCGCGATCGCGCTGGAGTACCGGCACCAACGGGAATTGCGGCTGGCGAGGCCGGCATCCGCCCTTGCGATTTCACCTGCGCGATAGACACCGAATTCGGTTGACCCGCATGGGGTTATCACGATACATCGCCACCCGGTCCGGAGTGTAGCGCAGCCCGGTAGCGCACTTGACTGGGGGTCAAGGGGTCGTCGGTTCGAATCCGGCCACTCCGACCATTTAAATCCTTGATATCCCCATGAACGTCTCCCGAGCGTATCCGACGGTGTTATATCGCCGCCGGTCCCGTCAGTAGGGCGCGATGACGCCGTTACGCACAAGAATGTTCCGGACCTGGTGATCCTGGGATTCATTTGTTGTGCCTGACATGATCCTTGCGATGGCATCCGCCTCACGGTTCAGTTGCCACGCGAATTCAGCGCGAAAATTGCCGTTGAGAGTCGCTGTCGCAATACTTCCCTCGACAATCTCCCACCAAACCCGATCCGGAATTCGGTTCGGGTCGACGCCCCGCTTCTTCACTGCCTTCTTCAGGAAACGTCGACCGGACGGGCCGTTCAAGGGGATGCTGATCGAATTGACGAAGACGCCAAGGTAGCTCACCGCTATCAGCACCAGTCCGCAGCAGCAGATCCAGATCACGGTGGTCACTGCTTTGGCCTCCGCCCTCAGGCGATCATCAAACCCGGGCCCCATGCGCCGCCAGCATCCGCCGTGCGCTTTCTTCATCGGTGATCAGAATGGTCGGCGCGATCAGGTTCATGGCGCCGAGCAGCGCATCGGTCTTCTCCTCGCCGCCGGAGGTGAGGATGCGGATCGGCGCCTTCCGCAGGCGGTCGACATCCACCGACATCACGTGGCTGTTGACGGGATGGTCGACCAGGTCGCCGTTGCGGTCGTAGAAATGGAACAGAAGGTCGCCGACCGCGCCGCGCGCCAGCAGGGCCTCGCGGTCGGCCTCCTTGAGGAAGCCGCCGCGCGAGAAGGTGGTGGCCGACGCGATGCCACCGACGCTGAGCAGAACGGCATCGAGCGCGTCGGCCATCTCGAAGATTTCCTGCAGGCCGCAGCGCTCGACCAGCGCGATCTTGGTCTCGACGCTGTCGACGACGGCCGGCGTCGGCATCAGATAACCGTCGCCCTGGAAGATCTGGGCAAAGCGCCAGGCAAATTCCGCCGGGTTGACCCGCCGCGCGACGCCGACACCGCCAAGCAATGAAATCACGCTGAAATCGGTCAGCGATTTGGCGCTGATGAAGGGCAATGTGTTGAACAACGTCACGCCCCAGCCGACGCCAACCCGCATGCCGGATTTCATCGCATCGGACAGGAACATGCCGGTCTTGGCGGCGATCGCCGGGATCGGATCGGCCTTGGGGTCAGTGAGCGGCGCGACCAGCGCCTGCTGCAGGCCAAAGGTCCGCTCCAGCGCGCGCTCCAGCCGCACGATCTCCAGGAGCTCGCTCTCGATGGTGATCTTCACCTCGTTGCGCGCCCTCGCCTCCGCCAGCATGCGCACGATGGTAACGCGGCCGACGCCCAGCACGTCGGCGATCTCGTTTTGCGTCATCTGTTCGACGAAATACATCCAGGCGGCGCGGATCCTGAGGCGGTCGGTCCGGCTTTCGCTGACGACCTGCTCGGATGCCTCGGCCGCCCTGCCGTTTTCTGGTTCGCCCTGCCGTCGCCTGCCCAAGTTCCCCTCCAACTGCGGCGATGACACCGCCTCGCCGATTCTGCATGCTGGTTAAATATCGTCTATTGATCTACCAAGCGAGACGAACAATCTAGAGAGGGCGACTGGCGCCCCAAGCCGTGAGCGGCTTCAGCATTTCGAGGCGATTGGCGATGCTGCGACAAATCTCCGAGGATGTCCGCGCCAACCTGAAGGACCGGCTTCGGGAACTGCGCGACGCGATCCGACAAAGCCGCCACGACAGCGCCGGCGAAAGCCCGCACGACATCACGAGCAACCTGCCGCCCTTTCCAGGCCGCAGCCTGCTCGGTCATGCCGCGAGCGCCGTGGATGAGGCGCTGACGATCGCCGAATCCTTCGTTCCGCATTTCCGGCCGCTCAAGGTCGACGGCACGACCGTGAAAAGCCTGCGGGTCTATTTCCCGCAAGGCGATGAAGACCGGCAGATCGGCGGCGAACGTCAGTTCAGGCGTGACATGTATTATCTGACCCGCGCGGTTCTCGCCGGCTACGGCATCGACAATCCCCGCGTACACGAGGCGAGCTTTTCCGCCGTGCATGTCGCGATGCGCAAGCGCCACGCGGATCTCCTGGCCGGCGCGACGGCGGGAACGGCCTCCACGGACCAGGTCGCGGCGGCCTGCGCGGCTCTCCTTGTCGAATGCCTCAACCACCGTCCGGTCCAGCCCGGCGACATCGGCACAGGCCCGGCGATCGCCGGCGACCGGTCTCTCGACATCAGATGCCTTGCGCCCGCGGTGCTTGCCTGCGGACTGGCGACCAAAGCGGACGGCGGCACGCCCGAGCCCGATATTCTCGAGATGGCGGTGCTGGCGACCGAAGTGCGGGAGGATCGGATCCGGCAGGCCTGCGCCCAGGCCGATGCCGTCCAGGAACTGACACCGGTTCTCGCCACCCTGCTCGCGCATCTGACGTAACCGCGAATTATCCGCTATCGCTCGGCCACCATGGCCGCGATCGTCTTCTTGGCGCGCTGGATCGAGGCCGGACTCATGCTGAGCTCGGTCAAGCCCATCCCGACGAAGGTCGGGATCAGGTCCGGGCGGCCGGCGGCCTCGCCGCACATGCCCACCATGATGCCGGCGGCGACACCCGCCTTTGCCGTCAGCTCGATCGCCGACATCACCGCCGGATTGGTGACGTCATTGAGCTTGGCGACCGTCGGGTTGAGGCGGTCTGCGGCCATGATGTACTGGGTGAGGTCGTTGGTGCCGATCGAGAAGAACGCCACTTCCTTGGCCAGCGCGGGCGCGATCAGCACGGCGGCCGGCGTCTCGATCATCACGCCGAGATCGAAGCTTGCATGCGGCACGCCTTCGGCCTTGAGTTCAGCCGCGCATTCGGCGACCAGCGCGCGGGTGCGCGTGACCTCCGCGATCTCCGAAACCATCGGCAGCATCACCTTGATGTTGCCATGGACGGCTGCCCGGAGCAGCGCGCGCAACTGGCGCTTGAAGATGTCGGGCCGGTCCAGGCACATGCGGATGCCGCGCCAACCGAGGAAGGGATTTTCCTCGTCGGGAAATTCGATGCCCGCGATCGGCTTGTCGCCGCCGATATCGAGCGTGCGCACGATGACCGGATGCGGAGCGAACGCCTTGGCCAGCGCGCTGTAGGTCTCGGCCTGCATGTCTTCCGACGGCAGATGCATATGGCGCATGAAAAGCAGCTCGGTACGGAAAAGGCCGACGCCCATCGCGCCGGCCTCCTGTGCCGCCTCGATCTCTTCCAGCGAGCCGATATTGGCCGCGACCTCGATCACCGTGCCGTCCGCGCGAGTAGGCGTCACGCCCTTGAACACTTTCAGCCCGGCGCGCTCCTGCGCCGCGGCTTCGACACGCCGGGTGAAATCGGCGCGCACCGTCTCGTCCGGATCGACGATCACATGCCCGGCATTGCCGTCGATCGCCACCTCCCTGGCAGCGCGCAGCTCGTTGACCTTGTCGCCCAGACCCAGCACGGCCGGGATGCCGTGCGAACGGGCGATGATGGCGATATGCGAGGTGGCACCGCCATGGCCGCAGACCACGCCGCCGATGCGCTTCAGCGGCGCGCGCGCCAGGTCCCAGGCGCCGATGTCGTCGGCGATCAGGATCGCGCCCTGCGGAATCGTCTCCAGGCTGACCTCGTCCTGGCCGAGCAGCACCAGGCAGATCTGCCGGCCGACGGCCTGGACGTCGTCGGCCCGGGCGTTGAGATAATGATCGTCGACGGCGCTGAAATCGGCGGCGATGGTGGCCGCCGCCGCGATGACCGCCGAAACCGCGTCGTCGCCGCCTTTGATCAGCCTTTCGACCTCGCCGGTCAGGCTGTCGTCGGCGGCGATGTCGCGCAGCGCCGCGACGATGCCGCGATCGCCGGCGGAGAGATTGTTCTCGGCAAGCGTGCGATCCATGCGCGCCTGGACGCTGGCGACGGCGCCGCGGAAGCGCTCGAGCTCGCCGTCGATTTCATCGGCCTGCAGGCGCCTGCCCGGTCCCTCGATCTCCGGCGGAAAATGCGCGAAGGCCGGCCCGATCGCCACGCCCTCGCTGGCGGCGACGCCTTGAAGTTTCGGGGTTCCATCCGCAGCGGCGGCGGCAGGCGGCTGGACCTCGAGAGCGGGCGGCGCGGCCGCGGTTTCCGAGCCAGCTTCACCGGCCTCGCCCTCGTCGTCGAGGCCGGCGCGCGGGTTCTCCAGATAGCCGATCAGCGCCTCGATCGCCTCGATCGCGTCGGCGCCGTTGGCGCGCACGGTGACTTCCTGGTTTTCCTTGACGGCCAGGAGCATCAGCTTGACCGAGCTCTTGGCGCTGACCGCCTTGCCGTCCTTGATCAGCTCGACGTCGGACTCGAAACCCTTGGCGAGTTTCACGAACCGTGTGGCGGGACGGGCGTGCAAACCTTCGTGCACTCTGACGATGGTCGAGCGTTCCATGGCAATACTCTAGGTTTGGGCGCCGTCGACAGACAGCGCGGATATTATCAGGCGGCGATGGTGATGACAGCGCCTGGTGTCAGGGCTGTCACGAGCGCTCCGGTATCGACCTCGGATGCGCAAACCTCGCCCGGCCTTTCGGCCTCGGACGCTCCATTGAAGGAGATCACGACATGGCCCATTTCACGGACCTTGCTCCACGCCGTGTCGCCGACAGCCGTTATAACAGCCGAAACCGGCCCGACCGTGATCGACGCGCCTTTCGCTGGCCCGTTATCGCTCGGACCCTCTTCCGTCTTGTGCAGCACGGAGACCTCGGCCAGTTCGGGAGGCGAGCCATCCGCGAACAGGATGACCACGCCGCCCTCGGCGAGGTCCGCCACTTCGGGTCCTATTGCCGTGACCCGTGTCTTGAGAAGAACCGACATATGGCGAACCTCGTCTTACTGATGTTTTAGAACACGATCAGGGACACGATCCATGCGATCAGCACGGAGACCGGGCCCATGATCTGGCGGCTGATGAGCACCGCCGGCACACCGATTTCGATCGTCTTCGGCTTGGCCTCACCGAGCGCCAGACCGACGGGAACGAAATCGCAACCCACCTGGGTGTTGTAGGCAAACAGCGCCGGCAGGGCCATTGCGGGCGAGATGGTGCCGTTGGCGATCTGCGGGCCGATGATGGCGACGCCGATGACCTGGGCGATGACCGCGCCTGGCCCCAGGATGGGCGACAGGAACGGCAGGCCGCAGATTGCCGAGATGACCAACAGGCCGACGATGTTGTTGGCGAGCGGACCCATCGGCTGCGCCAGCACGTCGCCGATGCCGGTATAGAGAATGAGGCCGATCAGCATGGTCACGAAAGCCATGAAGGGCAGCACGTTGCGGACCACCTGGTCGATGGTGCGGCGGCCGGAGTTGAAGAAGATGCCGACGACGCGCCCCATGACGCGGCCGATCGAGCTGATCAGGCCGATAAGCCCGCCTTCGCTCGGCAGCGGCTCGGCCGCCCTGGCAGTGGTGTCGTTGCTTGAACTCATCGTTGCTGCTCCCCCCGCAGTGGTGACCACTTCGGATCCGTCCGCCATTGTGACGTTGGCCGGCTTCACGCCCGAAACGTAGATGTCTTCCGTTATGAACTGGGCGAGCGGACCCGCCTGGCCGACCGGCGTCAGGTTGACGGTCGGGATACGCTTGCGCGGATAGACGCCGCAGCGCGCGGTGCCGCCGCAGTCGACGACGACCACCGCCATCTCGCTTTCGATCGGCGGCGACTTGAAACCGTCGACGGCCTGGGCCCCGGTCATGTCGGCGATGAGCTGCGCCACCGGATGAATGCCGCCGCCGGTCACCGACACGACCTTGTTGCGCTGGTCTGTCGGCTCGATGACCAGGGGGCCGCCCCAACCGGTGGAGCCCTTCGAAATCTTTACTGCCTTGTATGTCTTGGCCATGGTGTCCTCCCGCCCTTAGAGCTCGACGCCCTGGCGGCGTGCCATGATGGCCGTGATGCGCTCGGTCAAGATGCCCTTCAGCAGGATGACGACGAGGCCGACGATGGCATACCAGATGGCCACCTTGACGTGATAGCCGTTGGCGATGACGCCCCGCTTCTCGAGGTCGAGCAACGCGACCAGCATGCCGCCCCAGACGAAATATTCGCCGGGATTGATGTGCGGGAAGAGGCCGAGCGGCGGATGCACGTAAGAAACCGCCGCGTCATAGAAGGCAGGCTTGTGCTTTTCTTCGAGGAAGGACCCGAAGGTGTAGGCCATCGGGTTGGTGAGGAAGAACACCGACAGCACCGGCAGCACGGTATAGCGGGTCAGCGCGATGCGGCCCGCGCCGCGCGCCAGGCCGTGGACGCGCTCCTCGCCGACCAGCTCGGTGACGGCGTAGAAGGCGGTCATCAGCACCACCAGCGTCGGAATAATGCCGGTGACGAAGCCGGCGAACACTTCGCCGCCTTTCTGGAAGATGCCGATGAAGTATTTGCCGATGGCGGTCAGCCAGCCGAGCTGCTCTTCCTGCTGCACGTTCTTCAGCTGTTCCTTCAGCTGGTCGGCGGTGACCGGCGCGTTGTCGGTCGTCGCCTGCGCCAGGACCACGAGATGATCGGTGGCATGCTCGACGCCGAGCTTGCCGTGCCAGGCAGCATCCGAGACCATGGTGCCTGCGACATGCAGGTTATGCACCGCGAGGTCCGCATGCTGCGCCAATAATGTAATTACAGACATTTCTCCTCCTTATGACCCCTGCCGGTCATTCCCAGCCGGCTGCCGGCGTCCGTTTATGCCCTTGCTACGTTCAAGCCGGACAGGCCCGGCTTCTTCCCAGGCTCCGACCGCGCGCGGTCGATCTGCTCGATCGCCCGTTTCACGGCCTCGGCCACACCGGGTTCCCCCTCCCCCATGATCGCAGGGTTGGACCGGAGTCGATCGAGGGGGATGCCCTCGAATTCTTCATGCCGCTTGAACTTGGTCAGCACCGAACGGCCGCTCATGACCATCATGCGCCGCACGATGAGATCCGGGGTCACGACGATCAGCGCAATCGTGCCCTTGGCCAGCCGCCCGCGGAAATTGCCCGCGCCGACGAAGCCGTCCTTGTACTGGGCCGTGACACCTTTGAAGACGTCCGAATAATGCCGCATCTGCAGCCAGACACCGAGCGATTGCAGCGCCCAGACAACAAACAGCAGAAGCAGCGCCCACTGCCAGATGGCCATTTCGGTTTCCTCCCGAGTCGCTTTCCCCGGCACATATTGAACGGAGCCGAGACGACCCGAAAGTGAGAACATTTGTTTCCTCGAATGTCAACATGTATTATATTAGCCGCCATAGCGCTCCACAGCCGGCTGGCCGATTTCGGCATCGGCGGCGCCTGTGCTAGCCTGTCGTCAAACGGGATATGAGACATGGATCTGCCTTTCAGGCACGAACTCGCGCTTATGCCGGACCTTCGCCACCGGTTGCGGCAGCTGCGCTGGTTTCGCGCCACGTTTCGCAGCAGCGCGAAGGTGGTGTCGGAAACCTTCGGCGTTCGTTTCGAGATCGATGAGGCCAAGCTGACGCGCGCCTTCCTCGACTGGATCGATGTCATGGAAGCGCAGAAACGATTCGCCGCGGTCGACCGCGCGGACTTCATCGTCTTTGCCGCCGGGCTGGTGCTGCGTGAGCTGATCCGCCAGTCGCCGGCGCGGGAGGTCTCAGGTCTCACCGAGATGACCGAGACGGAGGCCAATGCCGGAACGGCGGAAATCGTGCGCTTCTGGCCAGAGGGATTCCTCTATACCAATTACTGCGTGTCGGCGATCCTAGCCGTGCACGAGCAGGAGTTCGGTACGGCGCCCAGCATCGACAAATGCGCAGACGACCTGCGCACATGGTGGTCCTATCGCGAGAACGCGACGGAAATGCCCGCCTATGCCGTGGCCTTCCTCGACCGCTTCCTCGGCGCCGAGCCCAACTGGATCACGCCGGACCGGGCCCAGTCGCGCCAGGCCATGCAGCGCGCGCTCGGATCCTCGCCGGTCAGCGAGGCGCTGCGCCAGCTTTGAAGCGTTGGAGTCGCAGCCGCCTTACTATTGAACATCTGACTTTTTATCGATAGCGATGTGCGGGTTCGAACCGAGGCCGGGAGTGGCGCGTGGCGCAAGCTAGACTGATTATTTTCGATTGCGATGGCGTTCTCGTCGACAGCGAACCGCTGGCCGCCAAGGCCTATGAGCGCGTTTACGAGAAACACGGCATGCCCGGCGTCCATGGCGGCATCATCGCGCAATGCATCGGCTTGAAACAGGCGGACATCATCGTAAAGATCAAGGAACTGACCGGTCACCAATTCCCCCCGGCGGCCGACGGCGACATCTGGGCCGAGACCAAGCTGTTGTTTTCTGAAGAGCTGAAGCCAACGCCGGGAATCGTGCCCTTTATCAGCAGCCTCGCCGGCGATCGCTGCGTCGCCTCGGGCTCGTCAGTCGAACGTATCAACCACAGCCTGTCCGTAACCGGGCTTTCACGCTTCTTCGGCGAGGCGATCTTCTCTTCCTATATGGTGAAGAACGGCAAGCCGGCGCCCGACATCTTCCTCTACGCCGCCGAGAAGATGGGCGCGAAGCCGGCCGACTGCGTCGTGATCGAGGATTCGCCATTTGGCGTCCAGGGCGCAGTTGCGGCCGGCATGATCGCGATCGGCTATACGGGCGGCGGCCACACCTATCCCGAGCACGGCGCGCGGCTGAGAGCCGCCGGCGCAGACCTTGTTTGCGCCGACTGGCACGACGTCAGCCGGAAGTTGGCCAAGCTGGGCGTGCCGGCCTAAGCTAAGTCTTTGTCGGACACGATCTTCTCCGAAAACCGGTTCCGCTTTTTGCTGACTTTCGGTTCGGGGTCCAGCACTAGCGAAGACTTGGGAAGCGACGCCGGGTCCACTCAGCGGGCGGGACCAATCCCCCCACACGGAAGTTGAAGGACAGGACCCTCGTCGCATCGGCGTCGACCTCGCAGCGGAAGCTCAGATCGTACCATTGGGTTGTGGTGCTGAAGGCCGTCTGCGTTGGATTGAGAACATTGCCCTGCTTCAGCGGGATGGTCGGCAGCCATTTCGGCGCGTAGTCGGCGCTCTGCAATTCCTGGTTCAGGACGTTGGCGCAAAGATTGGCGACGCGCTGATCGCGCGGCACGTTTTCCATCGAGCTTGTGGCCAGCGCGTTGCCGGTCGCACCCGGCGAGTAAAGCTTTCTGACGCCCGGCAGGCCGGAATAGATCGGCGATCCCGCGACCTCTCTGTCGGCGGGGCTTGACCTTCTCGAGTTCGCGCTTGGCGCTCTCAAAGCTCTTGCGGATTTAAACTTCGTCGCCCTGGAAGGCTTAGGCCTGGCCTTTTCGGCCGGCGCAGGCTTGTCGCCGGCTTGGGCCGCCAACGGCTTTGGCGCTTCGGCAGCTTCCTTTTCTGCGTTTTGCGGAGCTGCCTCCTGCTTTTCCGGTTGCGGTTTATCGGTGCCCTCGTCCGCCTGCTTCTCCTCGCTTTGCGCGGGTTTTTCGTCCGGTGCGGCCGTTACCGGCTTCTCTTGAGCCTTGTTGGTGTCCGCCTGCTGTTCGGGTGCCGCAGGCGGAGTGGGCTGGCTTGGCGCGGGCTGCGATGCGACAGGGGGCTTGGCGGGTTCATCCTTGGCCGGCGACGGCGCGTTGGCTGGCGCGCTGCCGCCGTCGGGAGATTTCTGCGGGCCGGTATCCTTCTCGCCATATTGGAAAACGCGCTTGAGAACCGGGATGTCCCGCGGTTTCGGCGGCTCTGGAGGCGGCGGCTTTTGCACAGCCTGCTCAGGTGGCTTCTCGGCCTTCTTTTCAGGTGTCGGCTCCGGCGGCTTTGGAGCAGGCTTCGGCTTTGGCTGATCGGGCGGCGGCACGATCGCGACATTGACCGGCTGTTCCTGCTGATCCGGCAACTGGTCGGGTCTCGGAAAACCCAGGAACAAGAACGCTGCGATCAGGGCATGCAGAAACAGCGATGCGGCCAGGGCCCATCGCCAATTCCGAAACCATTCCCGCATCTTGCCGTTCATTGCGCCCGATGTGGAACGAAATGACGGCAGCTTCAAGCACCGGGCCGGGATTTGCGCGAGCTGCCGGCCTGACAAGTCGGTGATCGCAGGCCACGCGGCGTAAGAGCAGGCCGGGTCAAGGCCCTGCGGGGATTGGCTTACACCAGCATGCCCATCGGGTTTTCGATCATGCGCTTGAAGGCGCCGAGCAGTTCCGCGCCGAGCGCGCCGTCGACGGCACGATGGTCGGTCGACAGCGTCACCGACATCATGGTCGCTATTCTGATCTCGCCCTTCTTCACCACAGCGCGCTCCTCGCCCGCGCCGACCGCAAGGATCGTCGCATGCGGCGGGTTGATGACGGCGGCAAAGTCCTTGATGCCGAACATGCCGAGATTCGACACCGCCGTCGTGCCGCCCTGATATTCTTCCGGCTTCAGCTTGCGGCTCCTGGCGCGGCTGGCAAGGTCCTTCATCTCGTTGGAGATCACCGACAGCGTCTTTTCATCCGCATGCCGGATGATGGGCGTGATCAGGCCGCCGGGGATCGACACGGCAACGCCGACATCGGCATGCTTGTGCTTGACCATGGCGTTCTCGGTCCAGGACGCATTGGCATCCGGCACCGCCATCAGCGCCATGGCCATCGCCTTGATGACCATGTCGTTGACAGAGAGCTTGTAGGCCGGAACCTCGCCCTTGTCGGTCTTGCGCATCGGGGCCGCGGCATTGAGCTGCGTGCGCAGCGCAAGCAGCGCATCGAGCTCGCAGTCCAGCGTCAGATAGAAATGCGGGATCGTGCTCTTCGCCTCGACCAGCCGGCGCGCGATGGTCTTGCGCATGTTGTCGTGCGGCACAAGCTCGTAGGAGCCTTCGGTAAACAGCTTCAGCACCTGATCGTCCGACATCGGCTTCGGCGCGGGCGCCGGAGCCGATGGGACTTCTACCGGAATCCCGGCGGGCGGCTGGACAGGGGTGGCCGCGCCTTTCGCGGCGACTGCGGCTTCAACGTCGGCGCGCACGACGCGGCCGCGCGGACCGCTGCCTTGTATTTCGGCTATCGTAAGACCGGCTTCACGAGCCAAGCGGCGTGCCAGCGGCGTCGCGCGCTCGCCCTGCGATTCGTTGATCTCCCCCCTCGTGGGGGAGATGGCCGGCAGGCCAGAGGGGGACGCGACGGAATGAGAGACTGGCGAGACAGCGCCCCCCTCCGTCGGCTGCGCCGACATTCCCCCCTGCTTGGCCTCATAAAGCTCGTCGTCGGCATAAATCCAGGCGACGGGCTCGCCGACCGGAATGTCGACGCGCTCCTTGCCGGTGATGTTGCGCAGCGTGCCGCTGGCCGGCGCGTCGATCTCCATCGCCGCCTTGTCGGTCTCGATCTCGAAGAGCACGTCCCCCTTCTTGACGCGAGCGCCCTCCTCGGCGAACCAGCGCGAGATCTGTCCGGTCGCCATGTCCATGTCGACCTTGGGAAGAATGACTTCGGTCGGCATCGCTCAGCGAACCCCTTTCACCAGGTCGCGCGCGGCGGCGATGATGTCGGGAACCTGCGGCACCGTCGCCTTTTCCAGGTCCGGATTATAGGGGATGGGCGTTTCGGCGCCGCCGAGGCGCACGATCGGCGCATCGAGGTAGTCGAAGGCCTCGCTTTCGGCGACCAGCGCGCTCACTTCCGCGCCGATCCCGAGCGTCTTCACCGCCTCGTAGACGCAGAGCAGGCGCGAGGTTTTCTTCACGCTGTCGATCACGGTCTGCCTGTCGATCGGACGGATCGTGCGCAGATCGACCACTTCGATCTCGATACCTTCGCCTTCGAGCGCGGCCGCGGCGTCGAGCGCCTTCTGCACCATGATCGATGTCGCGACGATGGTGAGGTCGCGGCCCTCGCGGCGGATCTCGGCCTTGCCGATCGGAACGGTGTAGTGGCCTTCCGGCACATGCCCCTTCATCTTGTAGAGCAGCTTGTGCTCGAAGATCATGACCGGGTCCGGATCGGCGATTGCCGCCAACAGCATGCCCTTGGCATCGTGCGGCGTCGCCGGCTGGATGACCTTGAGGCCGGGCACATGGCCGAGCCAGGCCTCCAAGCTTTGGCTGTGCTGCGCGGCGGCACCCGTGCCGGAGCCAGCCGGGAAACGCATCACCACCGGCACCGAGACCTCGCCGCCGAGCATGAAGCGCATCTTGGCCGCCTGGTTGACGATCTGCTCCATGCCGAGCGTGGCGAAATCCGAGAACTGGAATTCGAAGATCGGCCGCATGCCGGTTACGGCCGCGCCCACCGCGACGCCGGCCCCGCCCAGTTCGGAAATCGGCGTGTCGATCACCCGGTCGGTGCCGTAGCGCTCGACCAGATCGCCCGTCACCTGGAACGCGCCGCCATAGACGCCGATATCCTCGCCCATCAGGAAGACGCGCTCGTCCATGTCCATGGCGATCGCCATGGCTTCCTGGATCGCCTGGGCGTAGCTCAGTTCACGCACCGCGGCGTCCATCAGGCTTGCTCCGTGTAAACATAGTTCTGAAGGGTGGCGATCTCCGGCGCCGGGCTCGCCTTGGCGAACTCGATGCCGTCGGCGATCTCCTTGGCGACCGCGTCGCGGATCGCCTGGATGCCCTGGTCGTCGATGAAGCCGAAATCGCGCAGCTCCGTCTCGAAGAGCGTGATCGGATCGCGGTTCGCCATCCAATCCTCGATCTCTTCCTTGGTGCGGTAGCGGTTGCGGTCGCTCTTGGAATGGCCGCGGTGGCGGTAGGTCTTGGATTCGATCAGCGTCGGCCCCTCGCCCGCACGCGCCCGCTCGACCGCCTTGAAGGACGCCTCGGCGACCTCGGAGAAGATGTTGCCGTTGACGATGACGCCCGGCATCGAATAGGCGGCCGCCCGCTCGGCGATGTTCTTCACCGCGGTCGAGCGCGCCGTCGAGGTCGACATGCCGTAGCCGTTGTTCTCGCACACGAAGATCACCGGCAGCTTCCAGATCGCCGCCATGTTCAGCGCCTCGTGGAAGGCGCCCTCGTTGTTGGCGCCGTCGCCGAAGAAGGAGACCACGACCTTGCCGGTCTTCATCATCTTGGACGAAAGCGCGGCGCCCACCGCGATCGGAATGCCGCCGGCAACGATGCCGTTGGCGCCGAGATTGCCCTTGGCGACATCGGCGATGTGCATGGAGCCGCCCCTGCCCTTGCAGTAGCCGGTGGTCTTGCCGAAGAACTCGGCGAACATGCGGCTGACCTCCGCGCCCTTGGCGATGCAATGGCCATGGCCGCGATGCGTCGAGGTGATCTGGTCATCCTCGGCGAGCGGCATGCAGATGCCCATGGCGCTGGCCTCCTGGCCGATCGACAGGTGCATGGTGCCGTGGATGAGGCCGCGCATGTAGCACTCTTCCGCCCCCTCTTCGAAGCGGCGGATGAGGTACATCTTGTGAAGAACCTGTCTCAGTTGCTCTGGACTGTACTGGCGATAGACGAAAGGCAGGTTGGCCCGGCTATCCGCGACGGCTTTGCTGGCTCCAGCCATGATCACGCCTCCACAGCGCCGTAGACGAGCTTGTCCTGGCGGGCGCGCAGCTCGGCGATCTTCGAACCCGGCGCGGGCGCCGCGTTGGCGTAGGTGATGAGCTCGCCTTTCTTGATGGGCGCCGTGACGGAGCCGCCCTGCAGCAGGCCGCAAGGGATCGCGCGTGCCGCATGGGCTTCCGGCGCCGTCATGATCCAGGCGCGGTAGCAATATTCGCCGATGGCATCGAGCTTGTCGCCCGGCTTCAAATCCTTCTTGGCGACCGCGCAGACCTCGGCCACGGGCTTGGCCAGCGGCACCATGTCGGCCTTGCCGTAAAGCACGACGCGGGCGCAGGTCAGCGGCACTTCCAGGGAGGTCAGGTGATAGGGGCGATGGAAGGTGAAATACGGACCCTTGCCCATCTTCAGGTCTTCCATGCGCTCCGAAATGCGCGGATGCGACATGTCAGCCACGACGAAGACGCCGGGCGCCACGCCCTTGCCGATCGAGTAGTCGACGACGCCGACTTTCGACAGCACGCCGCCGTCCTTCTCGGGCACCAGCACCTTCGACAATTCGCCGAGCGTGGCCGCGGGGCCATGCATGCCGGGCTTGTCGGGAACCAGCCCGGTCGCGTTGGCGATCGCCGCCATCTCGACCATGGTCTTCGAACCGTCGACAAATTCGACCAGCATGCGCACATTCATATGCCGGCGCTTTGCCTCCTCCTCATAGTCGGGAGGCGTGGCGTCGATGTTGAGTGGGTTGTTCTTCCCCTTGCCGGCGGCGACGATCGGGTGACCCATGGCAGAGACGAACTCGATCAGTTCCATGCAGGAAGACGGCTCGTCGCCGGCGCCCAGCGAATAGGTCACACCGAGGCGGTCGGCTTCGCTCTTCAAATAGGCGCCGATGGTGACGTCCGCCTCGACATTCATCATCACCAGATGCTTGCCGTGCTCCATGGCGCGCAGGCCGATCTCTGCGCCGACGGCCGGAACGCCGGTTGCGTCGATGACCACGTCGATGAGGTCATTGCCGATGATCAGGCTGGAATCGTTGGTGACGGCGATCTTGCCGGCCTCCATGGCAGCGGTCATGGCCGACGCGTTCGACGCTTCCCGCGCGTGTCCGGTTTCCTGGAAAGCGATATCGACGGCCTTGCTGGCTGCGGGGAGATTCAATTCTGAGATGGCACCGATCTCGATGCCGGACATATGGGCGACGCGGGTAACGATGTCGGTGCCCATTTCGCCGGAGCCGATCAGGCCGATGCGGATAGGCTTGCCGGACTTGGCTCGCTCCTCAAGATCGCGGGCAAGGCCCGTCAACGAAATATTGGACGCCATACCGTGTATTCCTCCCATATCGCATGCTGTTCGGTTGCTTGACCGGTATTGAACATATGTATTTCTGTCAAGACTAATGTCCAGAATTTGCCCGCTCGTCGACGCTTTTCGGGTTGGTCGGGGCGCAATGGCGAAACGCTCGGAGCGCGAGCGCCTCGTGCCAAGCCAAATGGAAGCGAGCGCTGGCCGCCGGCTCCGGTCAAAGCAGCGCGGCAGCCCTTTGCGGGCCGCGAAAAGATATCTAGGCGGGAATTGTTACTGGCAAACGTCGACCCACACGGCGCCGACCAGGTCGGCCATGCGCTGCGGCGCGATGCGCACCGCGGCATTGGTGGCGCCGGCAGCGGGAACGACTTCGTCGAAAGGCCTGAGCGACAAGTCGCAATAGATCGGCAGCGGCGCCGGCAGGCCGAACGGGCAGACGCCGCCCGGCGGATGGCTGGTGACGGCCAGCACCTCCTCCGCGCCGAGCATGCGCGGCTTGCCGCCTATCCTGTCCTTGAATTTGCGATTGTCGAGCCGGGCGACGCCGCTGGTCACGACCAGCATGGTCTCGTCTCCGACGCGCAGGCAGATGGTCTTGGCGATCTGCGCCGGCGTCACGCCATGCGCCTCCGCCGCCAGCGCGACAGTGGCCGAGCTTGCCTCAGTGACGATGACCTCCACGTCCGGCGCGTGCTCGGCAAAGAAGGCGCGAACCGATTCCAAGCTCATGTGAATTCCTCGTCAGGATATCTTTGTCTTTACGCAACTCCGGATGGAAAACCCGCTCACACTTTTCCCGGAATTGCTCGAACAGCAGCGGCGAATCGCATGACGCGGCCGATTTTGGCAAGAGCCAGCGCCTGCGCCTTGCAGGCGCTAAAAAGCCCACCGGGCGAAATCCCGGTGGGCTCTTCGATGGACGCTTTTCGCGCCTCTATTGCTGGGTAGGCCGATTCTCTTCGGCCGGCATTTTGATCAATTCCTCTTCCGGCATCTGCAGCGCCGAAGCGATGCGCCGGAGCTTGGCGGGGTCGGCGTCCTTGCCGTCCTCGATGTCGACGATCTCGCCCACGGCCAGGCCGCAGGTCAAAGAGAGTTCCTCGATCGTATATCCCCTCGTTTCGCGAGCGGCTTTCAACGGGTTGAGGCCGGACGCGGCAATGATGTTGTTGGAAACAGCGTTTCGTGCGGTGTTGGGCATGGCAACTCCTTGGGATGAAACAGGGTCGGATGAAATGGTGTTGCCTGAGACGGGCGGGAGCATGCTCGTTAACACAGGATTTGCCAAGAGCACCGGTGCGGCGTCACGCCATCGTGAAGCGGCGTTTTTGGCCGTGCCTCAGACACCAGCAATGTAAGGTCGCGCGGCGCTCAATCAAGTTCTTTTGAAGGCTCGATACCAGATTTTCGACGTCCCGATCATTAGCTTGCCCTCACCGGCGGCCGACAGACGGCGCCGGAAGTTTGCCGGAAGGATCAGACGCCATGAATTTGAAATCGTTCGCAATTGTGCTCGGCACAATCTCAAGCGTCATCGGCGCAACGCAAGCTTGGGCGGCGGATGCCGTACGTGTTCGAGGCACTGTCGTCAGCATTGCCGGATCGGCGCTGGCGGTAAAGGACCGCGACGGCAAGACCGATGCGATCACGCTTGCCGACGGCTGGAAGATTTCGGGTGTCGCCAAAGCATCGGCAGCCGACATCAAGCAGGGTGATTTTCTCGGCATCGCCTCGGTATCCAAAGGCGATGGCGGCAGCGGCGCGCTGGAGGTCGTGATCTTTCCGGCCGCCCTGAAGGGCACCGGAGAAGGCGACCGCGACTGGGATTTGCAACCCAACAGCCGCATGACCAACGGCACCGTTGCCGACGTCACCGAGATCGAAGGCCGCACGGTGACGCTCACCTATGACAACGGCCAGAAGAAACGGATCGCGATCCCGCAGACCACACCGATCGTGACATTCGCCACCGCCACTCCGGCGGATCTCAAGCCTGGCGTCGCGGTGTTCGTCAATGCCGAGCGCGGCGGCGACGGCAAACTCATCGCCAACCGCGTCGTGGTCGGGAATCACGGCGTCGCGCCGCCTATGTGAGGCCAAGCGTCCACGCCCTCGGATTTCCAGAAATCGCGAGGTCTTCGCACCTCAGGGCGCGCGGCTAGTACGCTTCACCGTTCGTGGAAACGGCGAAACGCGCTATCTCTTTGTTTTTACGCAATTCCGGACGGAAAACCGCTCACACTTTCCTTGAATTGCTCCGGAGGACTTCTCAGAAACAATCCAGAAACAAAAATCTACATTTGGGAAAAATTGTCGAAAAAAACCAGGAGGATAGTTCCTTTCGCGAGGCTTGGGTCACGGATTTGATCCCGAACGCCCGCTTAACAAGGAAACGAGTCATGAAGAAGTCCCTTCTCTCAGCGCTCGGGCTGGCTCTGGCCCTGGCGTTCACCATGCCGATCCTGGGCGCGACAAGCGCTGATGCGGCTCCCATGAAGAAGCATCACCATCATCGTCATCACCGCAGACATCACCACCGTCATCATCACCATCATCACCACCACCATCATCATCACCACAAGAAGATGGCTCCGAAGAAGGCCTGACCTTCCCTTCCGCCGATGGGAAGGCAGGCCTTCGCCGCTGGAGCGTACCGGCCTTCCCATCGGATTTTCCGCTTAAACATCCGGTGATGTCGAACCGCACGCCGGAACTTAGGCAATGGCCTGCGCTGATCTGCGGCCAGATGCCGCCTGATGCTGGCGGTCGCCCGTCTCGTCCTGAAGCTTCGCCATCCGCCTTTCGTTGCCGGCTTCGCCCTGAAGCGCGGCTCTGCCAAACCCACCACCCCGCTATCGTCGACCGCAATCCGCGGCTCGTGATGCCGACCGACAAGTTGGCGAAGCCGCTTCCATGCCGAGGCGCCGCGCCGGATGCGTGCCGCGTTTCGCCAACGAAGGTCGCACCCAGACCGTCCAGTCCACTGAAATCGCCGGCCAAACGAAAAAAATCGCACAGCATATGAACCTTTCCGTTGGAGGCAGCACTAAGCGGTCATGGGCGCCGCTAAAGGCGCTCCTCAACCCAGCGGGGCGCCAGGACGGCGATCCCGACAACCAATGGAAGGAAATGCTCAAATGACCAACCTCAAGCGTATCACCCTCGCCGCCGCTCTCGTCGTGTCGGCTTTCGGCTCGGTCTCGGCTCCGGCTTTCGCGGGCACGCATCCGACCGGCGACGGCGGCGCGGTCTGTAAGGGCCACGGCTCTTGCGTGGTGCTGCAGCTCGATTGCAAGGGTACCTATACCGACGCCACCGACAAGAACGGCACCGTCTACGGCAAGTGCAGCCAGGTCATGAAGGTCGACCCGAAGACCCGGCTCAAGCTGGCGAACTGATCGTCTGCAGGCAAGTGGCATGGAAATGGCGGCCGTCGAGGACGGCCGCCATTTCTGTTCAGATATCGTCGATTGATCAGCGCCGGCTGATGAGAAGGCCGGCAAGCAGTCCAACCACGACCAGGCCGACGGCGGCGGCCGTCGCCGGATGATCGCGCGCCGTACGCTCGATGGCCCTGCCCCTGCGCCTTATTGCGGGCAGCGCCTCGTGGAGGCGGTCGGCAAGTTGCGAATAGTAGTCGGACGCCGCCTCGCGACCATCCTCGTAATAGGCGTCACCGCGCCTGGCCAAAACTCTCTTGAGATCGTGCAACTGCCGCGAAAGCGCCGCGACCTGCTTGTCGATATCAATGTCGGAGAGGGTCGAAAACGATGCCATGCTTGTTGTCCTTCTCTTCGAGAAGGCCTAACGCGCGGACGCCGAGCCAGTTCCGGCGGGCTGACCGCGCGGCATCAAGCGGCTTGACGACCGTTTCAACGGACCTGGTCGAGCAAGCGCTTGCATTCCAGCAAGTCGAACAGGGCCTCCTGCAGCAAGGCGCGATTGTCACGCGACAATTTCGAAGAGTCGGGTTGAACCGGACCTTCGTCGTCGCTCTTGCCGAGACCGAAGAAACGGCGGCTGGGCTTGACCTTCGGCTGGCCGACCAGCGCGTCCTCGTCGCCGCGCGGCTGGGCGGCTGCTGTCAGCGGCACCTGCTCGGCCTGCCGGCGCTGGGCGATCGCCTCGACGGCGGCCATGTCGCCATTGCCGATAGCGACCAGAAAATGGTTGCCGTTCTCGCGCAACAGCTTCTGCACGCCTTTGATCGTATAGCCCTGATCGTAGAGCATATGCCTGATGCCCTTGATGAGCTCTACGTCCTGCGGCCGGTAATAGCGCCGGCCGCCGCCACGCTTCATCGGCTTGATCTGGGTGAAGCGCGTCTCCCAGAAACGCAGCACGTGCTGCGGCAGATCGAGGTCTTCCGCCACTTCGCTGATGGTGCGGAAAGCATCGGGACTCTTGTCCATGGGCCAATCCTCCACACTGGACCACAATCCGGCGCATGATGCCGAATCGCGCCTTATTTCAGCGATTTATGAAACGATATTCAAGCCCAGCGTCAAAACGGCCGGGGGTTTTCAACCGCATTCGCCAGCGAATTACTTGCCGCCCTTGCCCTTGCTGTTCTGGTGCGAACGCAGGATCCGGTTCTTGAGCACGTTCGAGGATTTGAACGTCATCACCCGGCGCGGCAGGATCGGCACTTCCTCGCCCGTTTTGGGGTTGCGACCGATGCGCTCGTTCTTGGAGCGGACGTGGAAGGTGGCGAAGGAAGACAGCTTCACCGTCTCGCCGCGAACGATGGCCTCGCAGATCTCGTCCAGGACGGCCTCGACGAGTTCCGCCGATTCAGTTCGCGACAAGCCGACCTTCCGATAAACGGCTTCAGCTAGGTCGGCACGCGTAAGTGTCTTTCCCCCCATGCGACCGTCCCATCTGCTCGCAAACACGTAAATCGATACAGGTAAAGGCAGAGCCTAAGTAATTGATCCGGCAAGGTCAAGAACCGAACCAGCGAGTTCGGCACTTACCAGCGGAGCAATACCGCGCCCCAGGTGAAACCTCCACCCATCGCCTCGAGAAGCACAAGGTCGCCCTTCTTGATGCGGCCGTCGGCGACGGCCACCGAAAGAGCGAGCGGCACCGAGGCGGCCGAGGTATTACCGTGTAGATCGACGGTGACCACCACTTTCTCTTCGGCAATCCCGAGCTTCTTGGCGGAAGCGTCAATGATCCGTTTATTGGCCTGATGCGGCACGAACCAGTCGAGATCCTGCGCCGTTATGCCGGCCTGGCCGAAGGTCGCCTCGATGACGTCGGTGATCATGCCGACGGCATGCTTGAAAACCTCGCGGCCCTCCATCCTCAGATGTCCGACGGTTCCCGTGGTCGAGGGGCCGCCGTCGACGAAGAGCTTGTCCTTGTGCACGCCGTCCGAGCGCAGGCTCGCCGCCAAAACGCCGCGATCGGTGATCGCGCCGGCGCCCTCTTCCGCTTCGAGAACCAGCGCGCCGGCGCCGTCGCCGAACAAAACGCAGGTCGAACGATCGCTCCAGTCGAGGATGCGCGAGAATGTTTCCGAACCGACCACCAGCACGCGTTTGGCGAGGCCGCCGCGGATGTAGAGGTCAGCAGTCGCAACCGCATAGACGAAGCCCGAGCAGACGGCCTGCATGTCGAAGGCGAAGCCGTGATGCATGCCGAGACGGTTCTGGATTTCGACAGCCGTCGCCGGAAACGTGTTGTTGGGCGTCGAGGTCGCCAGGATGATGAGGTCGATATCGGCGGGCGTCATGCCGGCGCTGTCGAGCGCGGCGCGCGCCGCCGCCTCTCCGAGCGAGGCCGTCGTCTCGTCGTCGGCCGCGACGTGGCGCTGGCGAATGCCGGTGCGCTGGACGATCCATTCGTCGGATGTCTCGACCATGCCTTCGAAGTCGGCATTCTTCATGATGCGGCGGGGCAGCGCGGCACCGTTGCCGCGCACGACTGATCTGATCAAGGTTCGTTCCTATTCCTCGGCGTCGGCGGCGACACCGGATTTCCTGTTTGCCTGCGCGGTCGGGTTGCGCGCATGGAACAGATCGAGGTCGGCCTCGATCCGGTCAAGCAGATTGTTGCGCACCATGTCGTAGCCGAGCTCGATGGCCGCCGCGAAGCCATCCGAATCGGCGCCGCCATGGCTCTTCACCACGATACCGTTCAACCCCAGGAAGACGCCGCCATTGGAGCGACCGACGTCCATCTTCTCGCGCAGCCTGTCGAAGGCACCCTTGGCGAAGACATAGCCGATCTTGGCCATGAGCGTGCGGCTCATGGCGGCGCGCAGATAGCCGGCGATCTGCCTTGCCGTGCCTTCTGCCGTCTTGAGCGCGATGTTGCCGGCAAAGCCCTCGGTGACCACCACGTCGACCGTGCCCTTGCCGATATCGTCGCCCTCGACGAAGCCGCGATAATTCATGGAGGCCATGTTGGCCTCGCGCAGCATGCGGCCGGCTTCCTTGACCTCTTCCTGGCCTTTGATCTCCTCGACACCGACATTGAGCAGGCCGACGCTAGGGCGCTCGATGCCGAACACCGAGCGCGCCATGCCGGTGCCCAGAATGGCGAAATCGATAAGCTGATGCGCATCGGCGCCGATGGTGGCGCCGACGTCAAGCACCACACTTTCGCCGCGCGTCGTGGGCCAAAGCGCCGCGATCGCCGGGCGGTCGATGGTGGCCATGGTGCGGAGGCAGAATTTCGACATCGCCATCAGCGCGCCCGTGTTGCCGGCCGAGATACAGGCCTGCGCGCTGCCGTTCTTGACCGCCTCGACGGCTTTCCACATCGACGACTTCCAGCGGCCGTGGCGCAGGGCCTGGCTCGGCTTGTCGTCCATGCGCACGGCGACCTCGCAATGGACAAACTCGCTCACCTCGCCGAGTTTCGGGAACTTGGCGAGTTCGGGACGCACCACGTCCTCGCGGCCGTAGATGACGAAGCGGATGTCAGGGCGGCGGATGGCGACGGTCATCAGCGCCGGGATGACCACGCTCGGTCCGTGATCGCCGCCCATGGCATCGATGGAAATCCTAATCACGTGATGTTTTTCTCACGGTTTGCCTGGCTTGCGGCGGACGCCTGCCGAGGTAAGGGGGCTCGCGAAGGTCCGGCGAAAATAGCGGTTTTGCGCCTGCGCACAACCAACTTTTCCAAAATCCGGACCACTCTCAGGATTTTCCAAGCAGCGAACGCAGCTTTTTCTGGAATTCGCTTTCTTCCGGCTGATCGTCGCCGGCGACGGCGAGCGAGGCCCCCGGCTTGCGCGGATAAGGGTCGATCGCCAAGCCGAAAAACTGTTCGGCCAGCGCGCCGACATCGATCGTGTCGCCGGAAAATGTCTCCGGACTGTCCGGTCCGTCGGCGTCGAGGATGATCTCGCCGCCGCCCTCAAACCCCTCCCGCCCAAGTTTCGACTGCTCGGGCAGAAACAGCGCCTCGACCGGCTCGTCGATATGCGCGGCGACCCGATCCAGGGTAACGATGCACGCTTGCGTGATATCGGCCTCCACGCGACCCGTGACCTTGACGCCGTTGCGCTTCCAGGAGGCCACAAGCAGCTCGGCGCGATAGTGTTCGACCGAAAGCAGGTCATATTCGGCGGCAAGGGCGGCGCGCTGACGCTCATCGGCCTCGACCAGGACAGGCAGGCCCTTTTGCGGCAGCCGCGCGACATTGGCGACAAAGGATACGGGGCTGCGCAATTCGACGTCTTTCATCACCACCTCCTTCACGCGGCCCCGGCGACCGGGAACGCGGCTGCGCCGGCGACGATCGATTCGGTCGGCTGCGCGGCAAGCGTCCGCGAGGCCCCGCGGACATAGTCCGCCAGCAGCGGCGCCTGCGGCCAGGAACCGGCGTCCGGCCTGACGTTGCGGGCGAGTGCGGCCGCAAGCGCTACCCGATCATCCGCTTTGAGCGCGTCGTCATAAGCGGCGGTGCGGCCGTAAAACATCTTTGCCAGCTTCTTCATGCGCTTGGGCACGCCGACATCACTGATCCCGAGCTCGCGCAGCGAATGCTCGACATCGAGGAAGAACTCGTCGATCAGCACTTGCGCGACCTCGGCGGCCACGCCCTGCTCGCCACGCAGCCGGTGCTGGACGAGGTACATGTGCAGCGACAGCATCTCGAAGCGGCCGAGCGGCGTATCCGGCACATTCCAGTCCGAATAAAACACCGTTTGCCGCGCCGCCGCCACGATTTGTGCGTAGAGCGCGTCGGTGATAGCGCGGTTGGCGTTGCGTTCGCGGCCAAAAAGGCGCTGGAACATTGAGGGCGGTCTCCCGGGGACCTTTTGTTTGATTTGGCCTTGTTGCATCGGCATCGAAGCTGGTTTACCGGTTTTGCGGCCCAGCGCAAGTTGCGGGGATGTTATGGAGAATTGTTGTTGGGTGCGCTGAAATTCAAGTCGTTCTTTGCGCCCGCCCCGGTGGGCGTGGCTTCGCTGCTGGTCGTGGTATCAGCGCTTTCCGCCTGCAATTCGTCCAAGATGTTCGGCGATCTCCATCCAAGCGAGACGCTGACGAAGGGCTACGTCATCGATCAGCAGGCGATCGATTCGGTGCCGGTCGGGTCGAGCCGGGAACAGGTGCTTCTGGCGCTGGGAACGCCGTCGACGACGGCGACCTTCGACAACGAGGCCTTCTACTACATCTCGCAAACGCGCAAGCGCTACGTCGCCTTCGACAATCCCCGCATCATCGACCAGCATGTGCTGGCGGTCTATTTCGGCGCTGACGGCCGCGTCACCCAGATCGCGAATTACGGCCTCAAGGACGGCAAGATTTTCGACTTCATCTCGAGGACGACGCCGACCGGCGGCAAGGACCAGAACTTCCTCAGCCAGATCATCAGCGGCGCGAGCAAGCTGGCGCCCGGTATCCCCGGCGGCGGCAGCGGCGGTACGCCTTAAGTTTATCGACGGCCCGCAGAACAACCAAAACCCGCCGCGTAGCCGGCGGGTTTTGTTCAGGCAGGGCCGAGACGCATACTTGCTTATATTCCGGCGTCCCCCTATCAATTCGCTGGGGATTGGGGACTGGTGATGAGCAACAGCGATCGTACTGTGCCGCAAGGTTGGATGGCGACAGGCACGCCTGACCGGCAGACCGTGACACCTGACTGGCTTGTCGTCGATGCGCCGACAATCGACGGCGTCGCGCTCAAGGAAATCCGACCGGTCGCGACTTCGACCGGCTACCTCACCGAGGTCTTTCGCGAGGAATGGGATCTCGACGGACTCGCCGTCGGACAGGTGTTTCAGCGCACGCTTTATCCTGGCGCGGTGACGGGATGGCATGCCCATGGCGTCACAACCGACCGGCTTTTTTGCTCGGTGGGCAGCGTTCGAATCTCGCTGTTCGACGGTCGCAAGGCCTCGCCGACATTCGGCACGGTTTGGCACAAGATTGTCGGAGCGGTCAGGCCTGCCATCGTCGTCATTCCGCCCGGCGTCTGGCACGGTGTCGTCTCGCTCGGACCGGAGACTGCTTTGGTGCTGAACCTCGTCGACAAAGCCTACGCCTATGATGCGCCCGATCACTGGCGCCTGCCGCCGGACACGGAACAGATACCCTACAAGCTGGTGTAGCGTGGAACAGGCCGGTCAAGGCGCGGCAGTCGGACCGATCGAACCGCTGGTCTCGGTCGTGATAGCGACGCACAATCGTCCGGCGGTGCTGCATCAGACCCTTAAGAGCCTCGTTGGCCAGACCCTGCGGGACTGGGAAGCCATGGTCATTGGTGACGCGTGCCGGCCGGACACCGCGACAACGGTCGCCGCTTTCGGCGATGCCCGCATCTCCTATATCGATCTTCCCGTGAACTTCGGCGAACAGTCGGGGCCTAACAATATCGGCTTTGCCAGAGCACGCGGCCGTTTCGTTGCTATCTTGAACCATGACGACCTATGGTTTCCCGATCATCTGGCGTCCATGACCGGCTGGATCGACGCCACCGGCGCCGATGTGGTGATCGCCCGGGGTGCGGTCATCGAGTCGGCCGCGAGCAACGGTTCCAGGCATATGATCCTCGGGACGGGGCGGCACGGCTTCTATGACCCGGTCACCACCGTCGGCTTCGGCTCCGCGCAAATGGTCCGGCGAACGTCGCTGTCAAGGCTTGGGCCATGGCGCCCGGCCAGCCAGTGCGTCTGCGAGAGTTCTCAGGACTGGCTGTTCCGTGCATGGCGCAAGGGTGCGGTGATTGCGACAATGCCGCATCTGACCGTGCTCATGCTGCATTCGGGCAAACGCCAAGGCAGCTATGCGCGTGATACGGCGCAGGAGCAGGAAGAACTGATGGATGCGATGAGTTCGCCAGACGTGTTGCGCGTCAGGATTCTTGGCGATGCCGAGGAACCGGCTCCCCTCAGGCGCTTCCGCTACCTCAAACGCAGGCTGCTGGCTGCCCTCGGCATACATCCGCGAGCGCGTTCCTTCCGCCGCCAATTTCGCCACGGCGCGTTCATTGCCATGCTGCGCCAGACTCGCGGCTTGCCGCCAATGCCCGAACGGGAACCAGGCCTGGATGAGCTACTGGCTCGTTATCGCTGCGGCGACGAAAGGCCGAAAGGCGACTGAACCGCCAAGAGCAAGCACACCTCAGTCGCTCTCAAGAGCGGTCCAGCACCTTGCGGACTTTGTCGGCGAGTTCGTCAATCGTGTAGGGTTTGCTGAGCAGCTCCGTCCCAAAGTCCAACGTTCCATTGTGGACAATTGCGTTGCGGGTATAGCCCGTCGTGTAGAGTACTTTGAGAGTTGGCTGAATGAGCTTCACCCTATCGACCAGTTCGCGGCCGGACATCTCCGGCATCACCACATCGGTGAAGAGCAGCGATGGAACTTTGCCGGCGTTGATGGCGTCCAATGCTTCACGAGGTCCACGCATTTCCAGCACTGAATAGCCGAGTTCCCGAAGTGCCTCGGCCGCCATAGACCGCACACGATCCTCATCTTCGACCACCATGACAACCTCCGTAGCATCGCCTTGAGCCGCATCATCGGTTGCAATCGGGTCATCCTTGGCTTCACCGCCTTCGGAGCGGGGCAAGTAGATTTTCAGCGTCGTGCCAATGCCTGGTTCAGAGTAGATTTTGACGGCGCCGCCCGACTGCCGGACGAAACCATAGACTTGACTCAAGCCTAGACCGGTTCCCTTACCCACCGGCTTGGTGGTGAAGAACGGATCGAATGCCCTGCTCATCACATCGGGTGTCATGCCGAGCCCAGTGTCAGTGACCGCCAGGAGCACGTACTGCCCAGCTGCGATGCCGTTTGCGCTGGCATACCTGTCATCGACGTGGGCGTTGGACGTCTCGATGGTCAGCTTGCCACCGCCGGGCATAGCGTCACGCGCGTTCACGCATAGGTTCAGCAATGTGCTTTCAAGCTGACTGGCATCCGCCTCTATCTGCCAAAGGCCTGCGGCAAGAACCGTTTCGATCTGGATTGTTTCGCCGAGAGTTCGTCGCAACAACTCTCCCATCCCCGCAACCAGGCGGTTCGGGTTCATGCGCTTCGGCGCCAAGGGCTGCTGACGTGAAAAGGCCAACAGGCGCTTGGTCAATTCTGCGGCCCGTTGCGCGCCATCAATAGCTCCTTCGACGAAGCTGTTAACGTTCGTGTCGCCATTCCTAAGCTTGCGCTGCACGAGATTCAGGCCGCCAATGATGACGGCAAGCATGTTGTTGAAGTCGTGCGCTATTCCACCGGTGAGCTGTCCCACAGCCTCCATCTTCTGTGCTTGTCGCAGATGTTCCTCCGCTTTGCTGCGCTCGGCGACCGCTTCGACCACACGCTGCTCAAGGGTTGCGTTCAGGGACTGTAACGCCCCAAACAACCGCGAATTGTCGATTGCAGTGGCAGCATGTCCGGCGAGACCCAGCAGTGCGGCTTCATGTTCGGCGCCGAAGGCGCCGGTCTCGGAATGGCCGAAGAACAACCCTCCCAAAACCTCGCCCGATCGCGAGACAACGGGGACCGCCAAGTAAGACCTTACGGGTAGATGGCCTTCCGGCATTCCCTTGCGGGGCGCATTCTTGCCGTAGCGTGGGTCCTGCAGAATATCGTCCGAGCGCACCACACCGGTGCCGCGGAACGTCGGTTCGAAGACCGCGGTGTTGCGGGGCATCGGGAAATTCTCAAACGCAGATCGCGGTGCCCCAGAAAGGGTGTACAGCATATAGCTGTCGCCCTTCTCGTCCACGACGTTATAAAGAACGCGCCGAATTGGGCTCCGGTGAGTTCTACGCCGGTGTCGGTCACCGTCTGAACGATGCGGCCGACGTCGAGTTCTGCAGCCACGGCAGCAGCGGTCGCATTTATAATTTGGAGATGGCGTTCGACGCGCTTGCGGGCAGTGATGTCGACGACAATCCCTATGAAGCGAACGGCGCGTCCTTCCTCGAAGATGGCATCGCCTGTAGCGGCAATCCATCGTTCCTTCCCGTCTAGCAACCCAATCGTGCGGTATTCAATCTCGTAGCGAGATGATCCTCCTGGTTCGATTGCCTGGCGCACAGCTTCATCCGCGCGACGGCGATCCTCGGGGTGCAGACCTGCAAGGAATGCTCCTTCATACGTAACCTCAGCTTCCGGCGGCAGTCCGAAGAGCGCCTTGCATTTGTCGTCCCACCGAAGCACGCCGGTGACAGGATCATAATCCCAGGTGCCGATAGCGGCTGCGTCGGTCGCCAGACGCAGTCGTTCTTCGCTGGCTCTGGCTGCTTCTTCTGAGCGCACACGCTCCACATGTGCCCAGGAACGCTCAGTGACCTCCGCGAGCAGGGCCAGTTCGCGCTGAGACCAAATGCGAGGCTGCCTATCGTGAATGGCCATTAAGGCAGTCAGTCGGCCTTGCTTGACGAGGGGCATGCATATCGTCGCTGTTATCCCAATATCCTGGAAGGTCTTCGCTGCCTCAGGCTCTATCTCGATAAGGTTGTTGTTGATGATGAGCGGCCGGTTGCTCCTCAGATTGTCGACTGCCTGCCGCCCGAAGTCCGCGAGGCTGTAATAGCCGACGATACTGGGCGAACCCGGCGCGCTCCAATCGCCGCGGATGGTGAAGTGATCCTCATCGGATTCCATATCTGCGTAGGCACAAATCGAAACCCTGAGATGTTCACCGAGCAGCTGGGTGGTAATTGCCATCACGGCGTCAGCGTCCCTTGCGACGGCGCTTTCCCGACTAAGTCTATCCAGAAACCCCAGCCGTTCAGCGCTTTCGCGCAGAGATCTTTCGGCCCTAAGGCGCTCAATCGCGGTGCGTGTGCGGTCCGCGACATCGGAGACGAGGGCGACGTCTTCAGTGCTCCATCGTCTCGGAGTTGCGTTGTTCAGATAAAACAACGCAACCACGGCTCCGTGTTCGGTGACAGGCAAATTGATTATCGATATTGCGCTGATGGCTTTGAGAGCCTCCGCCCTGTCTCGGGTCCGAGGATCAGTTTCAGCATCTTCGAAGATGACCGTTTCGCCGCGCTTGAGATCCTCGATATAGCTCCCGTAGTCTCGGAAGCGGAGCGTACCCGCAAGACTCTTGACTCCCGGCGCGTTCCAGTCGCGCTCGATCGAAATTGTCTCGCGCTGGATATCGATTGTCCCGTAGCCGGCCCGGCTAACGTTGAAGTATCGCCCTAACAGCTCAGCCGCAGCATAGGCGAGCTCGCTGGGATCGTTGACCTCGCGAATCCTGTCGCCGAGTGCGGCGAGCAATTCGAAACGCTGGACTGCTGGTCCATTAGCGCTGGCGTCGGTTTCCCGCAATTGTCCCCCCCCGCGTCGTGCTGCGCACCAATGCGCTGACGAATGAATGGTTCCACGGGCGGGGAAGACGTATGGAGGAGTATGAGAGGAGTTAGCCAATCGAGACTTGGGCACGACGGAAGACGCTTTTGAGCAATACGGCCCAGGGCGAGGATACTTCACAAACAAAAACCCGCGGGATCGCTCCCGCGGGCTTTGTCATGGAATAGCCGCCGCGATCAGCCGTGCGCGAGCACGGCGAGCAGGAGCAGCGCGACGATGTTGGTGATCTTGATCGCCGGGTTGACGGCCGGGCCGGCGGTATCCTTGTAGGGATCGCCGACGGTGTCGCCAGTGACCGAGGCCTTGTGCGCGTCGGAGCCCTTCAGGTGCTTGACGCCGTCCTTGTCGGTGAAGCCATCCTCGAACGACTTCTTGGCGTTGTCCCAGGCACCGCCGCCGGAGGTCATCGAGATGGCGACGAAGAGGCCGTTGACGATGACGCCGAGCAGCGAGGCGCCGAGCGCCGCGAAGGCCGAGGCCTTGGAGCCGGAGATCAGCAGCACGCCGAAATAGACGACGAGCGGCGCAAGCACCGGCAGCAGCGATGGAACGATCATTTCCCGGATCGCCGCCCTGGTCAGGATGTCGACGGCGCGTGCGTAGTTCGGCTTGGACGTGCCGGCCATGATGCCCTTGTCCTCGCGGAACTGCTTGCGCACTTCCTCGACGATGGAGCCCGCAGCGCGGCCGACGGCGGTCATCGCGATGCCGCCGAACAGATAGGGGATCAGGCCGCCGAAAATCAGGCCGGCGACGACGTAAGGGTTGGAGAGGTCGAAGGAGATCTCGCCCATGCCCTGGAAGTACGGGTACTTGTCGCCATTGGCGGCAAAGAACCGGAGATCGTTCGAGTAGGCCGCGAACAGCACCAGCGCGCCAAGGCCGGCGGAGCCGATGGCATAGCCCTTGGTGACCGCCTTGGTGGTGTTGCCGACCGCATCGAGCGCGTCGGTCGAGTGGCGCACCTCCTTTGGCAGGCCGGACATCTCGGCAATGCCGCCGGCATTGTCGGTGACCGGGCCGAAGGCGTCGAGCGCCACGATCATGCCGGCGAGACCAAGCATGGTGGTGACGGCGATCGCCGTGCCGAACAGGCCGCCGAGCTGGTAGGTGGCGATGATGCCGCCGACGATGACGATGGCTGGCAGCGCCGTCGATTCCAGCGAGACGGCGAGGCCCTGGATGACGTTGGTGCCATGACCGGTCACCGACGCCTGGGCGATGGAGTTCACCGGGCGCTTGTTGGTGCCGGTGTAGTACTCGGTGATCACCACGATAAGACCGGTCACCAAGAGGCCGATCAGGCCGCAGATGAACAGGTTCTTGCCGGTTATGGCGATGCCGGCGACGTTGCCGACCTCGCCCCAGCCGACCGTCCCTGACGTGGCGACGGCAAGACCGATGATCGACAGCAGGCCGGTGACGATCAGGCCCTTATAGAGCGCGCCCATGATCGAGCCGTTGGAGCCAAGCTTGACGAAGAAGGTGCCGACGATCGACGTCAGGATGCAGGCGCCGCAGATGGCGAGCGGATAGAGCATGGCCGCGCCCAGCGCGGCCGTGCCGCCGAAGAAGATGGCGCCGAGCACCATGGTGGCGACGACCGTCACCGCATAGGTCTCGAACAGGTCGGCGGCCATGCCGGCGCAGTCGCCGACATTATCGCCGACATTGTCGGCAATGGTGGCCGGGTTGCGTGGATCGTCTTCGGGAATGCCGGCCTCGACCTTGCCGACGAGGTCGCCGCCGACATCCGCGCCCTTGGTGAAGATGCCGCCGCCGAGACGGGCGAAAATCGAGATCAGCGAAGCGCCGAAGCCGAGCGAAACCAGCGAGTCGATGACGACGCGGTCGTTCGGCTGCAGGCCCATCGGGCCGGTCAGGACGGCGTAGTAGATCGACACGCCGAGCAGCGCCAGGCCCGCGACCAAAAGGCCGGTGATGGCGCCGGACTTGAAGGCGATGTCGAGGCCGGCTGCAAGGCTATTGGACGCGGCCTGCGCAGTGCGCACGTTGGCACGAACCGAGACATGCATGCCGATGAAGCCCGCGGCGCCCGAAAGCACGGCGCCGATCAGGAAGCCGATCGCGGAGGTGACGGAGAGCAGCCACCAGGCAAGCAGGAGCACGACGATGCCGACGACGGCGATGGTGGTGTACTGACGCGCCAGATAGGCCTGGGCGCCTTCGCGAATGGCTGCGGAGATTTCCTGCATGCGCTGGTTGCCCTGATCGGACGCAAGGACCGACCGTGTCGCCCAGATGGCGTAAAGGACTGAAAGCAAGCCGCAGGCGATGACGGCGGTAATGATGGTCATTGCCGGATTTTCCTCGATTGTTGGCCCAAAAGAACCCCTCCCTGGGCCGTTGGAACGAAATGGATGCCGCGCGCGGATTCCACCCCTTGGTTGGGGTGTATGCGAAACAGGGCTTGGAACGTCAAGATATTGTTCGGTTTTTGCCCGGCTTTCGCCCAAAAGAAGGGGGCAGGAATTATTGTGCCAGCGCGGGTCCGGAATTGGATCGATTGAAATGACGCTGGGGACCTGCGTCAATCCGCTGGGCGTCATTCCACCCCCTGCCCCATGCGGCGCGCGGCGTAGCGCTCGATTGCCGACAGGCCGTCATAGATCAGCACAGCAAGCGCGGCGACGATCAGGCCGCCCTGCAGCACGAAGGCAAGGTTGTTCGAGATCAGGCCGGCGATGATGACCTCGCCCAGCGTCTTGGCGGCAACCGTCGAGCCGATGGTCGCGGTGGCGAGGCTGATGACCACCGAGAGCCGGATGCCGCCGAGGATCACCGGGGCGCTCAGCGGCAGCTCGACCTTCATCAGCCTTTGCCAGCCGGTCATGCCGGCGCCGCGCGCCGCTTCCATCACATTGCCGGGCAGCGTGGTGAGCGCCGTCAGCGCGTTTTCGAAGATCGGCAGCAGACCGTAGAGGAAGAGCGCAATCAGCGTCGGCTTTTCGCCGAAGCCCACGGCCGGCACGGCAAGCGCCAGCACGGCAACCGGCGGGAAGGTCTGGCCGATATTGACCAGGCTGCGTGATAAGGGCAGGAACTCGGCGCCCGCCGGCCGGGTGACCAGGATGGCCAGCCCCACCGCGGCGATCGTCGCAGCCACTGTCGCGATCAGAACGGTGCGCAGATGCTGCAGGGTCAGCGTCAGCAGGCTGCCCTGATTGTAGATCGCCGGCGCGCCGTTTTCCGTCAGCGGTTTCAGCAGCGGCTCGAACCAGTTGGGGCTGGTGATGAAGACCACCAGCAGCACCAGAACGGCCAGCCTCAGCAGCGCGGGCAGCCAGGCCTTCATGCCGGCCTCGCCCGCTTCACCAGCCCTTCAACCGTGACGCGTCCGATAAGCTTGCCGTTGCCGTCCTTGACCGGCAGCGCCGGACGACCCGTCCACAGAAGCTCGGCCAATGCGTCGCGCTGGCTGGCATCGCCGGGGATCGCCTCGCCCTCTGCGCTGCCAGGCTCCATGGCGTCGCGCGCGCGGCCGAGCGAGAGCAACCGGAACGGCCGCTCACTGGAGCCGACGAGGGTCTCGACAAAGCCATTTGCCGGCCTCGCCAGGATCTCCGCCGGCTTGGCGTATTGCAGCACCTTGCCGGCGTCCATCACGGCGATCTTGTCGCCCAGATGGACCGCCTCCTCCATGTCGTGCGTGACCAGGATGATGGTGGTGCCGAAGCGCTTCTGGATCGCCAGCAGATCCTCCTGCGCCTTGGTGCGTATGATCGGGTCGAGCGCGCCGAAAGGTTCGTCCATCAAAAGCACGTTGGGCTCCGCGGCGAGCGCGCGGGCAACGCCGACGCGTTGCTGCTGGCCGCCGGAGAGCTCATGCGGGTAGCGCGGACCATAGGCCTGCGGGTCGAGCTGGTAGAGGGTCATCAACTCATCGACGCGAGCCTTGATACGGTCCTTGTCCCAGCCGAGCAGCACCGGCACCGTGGCGATGTTCTGCGCCACCGTGCGGTGCGGGAACAAGCCATGACCCTGGATGGCATAGCCGATGCTGCGGCGCAGCTCGTATCCAGGCAGGGAGCGATTGTCGGCGCCGTCGATCTTGATGACGCCCGACGTCGGCTCGACCAGCCGGTTGATCATCCTGAGCAGCGTCGTCTTGCCGGAGCCGGAGGTGCCGACGATGACGGCAATGGTGCGCGGCTCGATGACCATCGAGACATCGTCGACGACGGCCGCTCCGTTGTATCGCTTGCTGATACCTTCGATCTCGATCATGCGGAGTCCGTCCTGCGCCTGGTGGAGGTCATTTCGATAATCGCGTCGAGGATGATGGCCGCGGCGAAAGCCAGCGCCACGGTCGGCACGGCGCCGAGCAGCACCAAGTCCATCGCCGTCTGGCCGATGCCCTGGAAGACGAACACGCCGAACCCGCCGCCGCCGATCAGCGCTGCGATCGTGGCGAGGCCGATGTTCTGCACCAGAACGATGCGGATGCCGGTCAGGATCACCGGAAAGGCAAGCGGGAACTCGACATCGAGCAGACGCTGTCGGTCTGTCATACCCATGCCGCGCGCCGCATCGTTGGCGGCGCGCGGCACGCCGGCAAGCCCGACGACGGTGTTCGCCACCACCGGCAGCAGCGAATAGAGGAAGAGCGCAACAAAGGCGGGCGCGGTGCCGATGCCCCTGATGCCGATCGCGGCGGCACCCGGCACATGCAAGGCGACCCAGCCGAGCGGCGCGATCAGCAGGCCGAAGAGCGCGATGGAGGGAATGGTCTGGATAATGTTGAGCACATTGAGGACGCCATCACGCAACCGCTCGACGCGGTGGCACAGAATGCCGAGCGGTATGCCGACGATGACGGCCCCGGCCAGCGAGCCGAGCGCCAGCGTGACGTGCTTGGAAGCTTCGGCCCAGAAGCTGTCGGCGCGGTTGGCATATTCCCTGAGGATGGAAAGGCTTTCCCAAAGCCCCGACACAAGCAGCGCGCCGATGGCGAGCGCGGCGACCGCAAGAACGCCGATGCGCGCCAAGGGCGACAGGTTCAGCCTGGTCAGCACATCGGCCAGGAGCAGGATAAACGCGAAGGCGAGCAGCCAGAAACCGGAGGCCGGCGCGACACGCGCGAAAGTGTTGCCGTCGGGCGTCAGAAAACCCCCGGCGACACCGATCAGGATGACGAGGGCGACAAGCGCAACCAGGCTGGCGACCATCCTCAGGATGAGCGGCGTCCTCACCAGCGCGACGATGCCGCCGGCGATCACTATCGCCAGCAACAGGATCCCAAGCACCGACGGCAAGGCCTCGAGGATCGAGCGCGCCTGTCCGGGCACGATACGGTTGGCGCGGAACGTAGCAAAGGGCGCGGCCAAGGCAGCGTAGACGATGATCGCGGCGATCACGACGCCGAGCTTGTCGAAGCGGATGGTCACGATCGTCCCCAATCCAGCCGGCGCGCCGCGAACATGGCGCGCCGGGATCACCTTACTTCAAGAAGCCGTTCTTCTTGAGGAAATCCTCCGCCACCCCCTTGGCAGGTTCGCCACCCAGTTGCACACGGCCGTTGAGCTGCTGCAGCGTGGTAAGGTCGAGCTCGGCGAAGACCGGCTTCAGCAGCGCCTCGATCTCGGGATGTTCCTTCAGCACCTTCTCGCGGATGATCGGCGCCGGCTGGTAGACCGGCTGCACGTTCTTGTCGTCCTGGAGAACGACAAGGCCGGAGGGCTGGATGCCGCCATCGGTGCCGTAAACCATGGCGGCGTTGGCGCCGTTGGTCTGGTTGGCCGCGGCCGCGATGGTCGCCGCGGTGTCGCCGCCGGAGAGCGTGATCAACTGGTCGGGCTTCAGCGTGAAACCGTATGTCGTCTGGAAGGCCGGGAGCGCCGCCGCCGAATTGACGAACTCGGCGGAGGCCGCCAGCACAACCTTGCCGCCGCCCGAGACGTATTTGCCGAAGTCCGAAAGCGTGACGAGCTTGTTCTCGTCGGCCACTTCCTTACGCAGCGCGATCGCCCAGGTGTTGTTGGCCGGCGACGGCGACAGCCAGACGATCTTGTTGGCGTCATAGTCGAGCTTCTTGGCGGTTTCATAGGCCTTGGCGGCATCTTTCCAGACCGGATCGTCGGCCTTCTGGAAGAAGAAGGCGGCGTTGCCCGTGTATTCGGGATAGATGTCGATCTCGCCGGCGGTGATCGCCTTGCGCACCACGGGCGTCGCACCAAGCTGGATGCGGTCGGTGGTCTTGATGTTGTTGGCGTTGAGCACGAGCTGGATGATGTTGCCCAGCACGCCGCCTTCGGTATCGATCTTTGAGGAGACGACCACCTGGGCGCTGGCCGAGGCAGTGGCAAGGCCGAGCGCAATGGCTGCTACGGCGAGCTTTCCGATTGAAAACATTGTGGAATCCCTTGCTGTGAACCGATTGATCGGTGGCTGCATATGAGCACGGCTATAACGGGCAGTCGGGGTACACGGTTTCATAACTTGGGGGACAGGCGCAATAATTTTGTTCGATCCCACAAAAGCGCGGTTCCACCCGACATAGCGCGATGCCGACCTAAGGCCGGCTGGCGGCTTACCCCATTTTGCGAAATATTGGGAAAGGCGGGTCGGCGGCCAAAAAAGGAGTGTGTTATGGCCAAGCACAAAGTCGGCTACCTCATCGGCAGCCTCGCCAAGGGCTCCATCAACCGCAAGCTTGCGAAGGCTCTCGTCAAACTGGCGCCGCCGGAACTTGAGATGACGGAAATCCCCTTCAAGGACCTGCCGCTCTACAGCTACGACTATGACGCCGCCTTCCCGCCTGTCGCCCTGGAGTTCAAGAAAGCCATCGCATCCGTCCAGGCGGTGCTTTTCGTCACGCCGGAGTACAACCGATCGATCCCCGGCGGTCTGAAGAATGCAATCGACTGGGCCAGCCGGCCCTACGGCAAGAACTCTTTTGCCCGCAAACCGACTGCCGTCATCGGAACATCGCCGGGCGCGATCGCAACCGCGGTCGCCCAACAGAGCCTGCGCAGCGTGCTCAGCTTCTGCAACGCGCCCCAGATGAACTCGCCCGAAGCCTACATTCAATTCACTCCGGGATTGATCACCGACGATGGCGAGGTGACTGTGGAGTCGACCGAGACATTCCTGCGCAACTATATGCAGGAGTTTCACATGTTCATCGCGCGGGTCCTGCAGGTACTCCCACCGGACGCCTGACGCCGGTCGCTCAGGCAGGTTGTCCAAGAAGCCGGAAGAGCTGGTCGGGCGCGTTCTTCAAGATCTGGGAGCGCCCACAAACTTCAACGTGCCGAGCGCGGCAAAGCAGAGCAGGACGACCGGGAACACGATCCAGTTCAGCATGGTCCAGCCCCAGGCATTGTAGATCGCGCCTGACATCAGCGAGGAGAATGCGACGGAGCCGAACAGGACGAAGTCGTGGAAACCTTGGACCTTGCTCTTCTCGGAGGGCCGGTAGCTGGCGGCGACCATCGCCGTGGCGCCGATGAAGCCGAAATTCCAGCCGAGGCCGAGCAGGATCAGCGCGGTCCAGAACTGCCACAGCGCCAATCCGGAAAGCGCCACGGCGCCGCAGCCGATCAACAGGATGAGACCGGTGGCAACGATGCGCTCGGCGCCGAAGCGATGGATCAGCGCCCCGGTGAAGAAGCTCGGTCCGAACATGGCCATGACATGCCAGGAAATGCCAAGCGTGGCATTGTCCTCCGACAGGCCGCAGCCGACCATCGCGAGCGGCGCGCCGGTCATGACGAAGCTCATCAGCGCGTAGCTGCCGACGGTGCAGAAAAGTGCTGCGACGAAGCGCGGCTGGGTGACGATTTCGATCAGCGGCCGGGCATCGCTTCCAGCGGTTTCAGTAACGGTGCTTGCCCTTGACGACACACGCAAGAAGGACAGGATGAGCGCGCCAGCCGCGGCCAGGGGCAGGATCGAGGCGAAGGACCCGGCAAACATCACCGGGGCCAGCAATTCGCGGGTGTAGATGACGATCTGCGGCCCCAGGACGGCCGTGATGATGCCGCCCGCCAGCACGAAGGAGATGGCGCGTGCCTTGAATTCGGGCGGCGCGTTGTCAGCGGCGGCGAAGCGAAATTGCTGGACGAAGGCGCCGCCGACGCCGATGACGCAGAGGCCGAAGGCGAACAGCCAAAAGCTCGACTGGAATAGCGCCAGGGTCGCGATCAGGCCGCCGAATGCGGTGACCACGGTGCCGGTCATGAAGCCGCCGCGATGACCGAGGCTGCGGATAATGGCCGCGGCCGGCAAAGCGCCGAGCGCCACGCCGAGATTGAATCCGGTGATCGGCGCCGTCGCCAGCGACTTGTCGGGACCAAGCAGGTATTGCCCCGCCAGCGCGCCCAGCGAAATGGCGATCGGCGCGGCCGAGCCGACGATCGCCTGCGCGGCGGCAAGCAGGACGGCGGTGCGGCGCCCTTCCCTGCCGGCCTCGGCGATCACCGCCGTTGCGGTCGTCACGAAGCGTCCTTGCCACGTCCCTCGCCGCGCACCCGGCGCGAGACGCGATCAAGGACAGCGTTGACTAGCTTCGGCTCGTCTTCCTCGTAGAAAGCCTTGGCGATATCGACATATTCGGAGACGATGACGGCCACCGGCACGTCCTCGCGCTTCATCAGCTCATAGACGCCGGCGCGCAGGATGGCGCGCAGCGTCGAATCCAGTCGCGACAACGGCCAGTCCTCGGTCAGCGCCTGGCGGATGACGGGGTCGATGGTCTTCTGGTTCTCGACGACGCCGGTCAGGATGGCGCGGAACCATTGCGCGTCGGCTTCGCGATAGAGCGCGCCATCGACTTCCTTGCCGAGGCGGAAGGTCTCGTATTCGGCCGTGATCTCGAAGACGCCGCTGCCGGCCACATCCATCTGATAGAGCGCCTGGACGGCGGCAAGACGGGCGGCCCCACGTTTGTTGGCGTGGCGTACCGCTCCGGTCGAGGCGGGCTCGGTCACGATTGGGCTCCGAATTTCTCTTTGAGCGCGATCATGGTCAGCGCCGCGCGCGCGGCGAAGCCGCCCTTGTCGCCTTCCGTCCTTCGCGCACGCGTCCATGCCTGCGCATCGTTCTCCGTGGTAAGGATGCCGTTGCCGATCGCGATCGCCTCCTGCACCGAAAGGTCCATCAGAGCGCGGCTCGATTCATTGGCGACGATGTCGAAATGATAGGTATCGCCGCGAATGATGGTGCCGAGCGCGACGAAGCCGTCATAGTGCGTGCCGCCTTCGGCGGCGCCATCGACCGCGAAGGTGATCACGGCCGGTATTTCCAGCGAACCGGGAACGGTCACCACGTCATAGGTGGCGCCGGCCTCATCGAGCGCGCCGGTCGCGCCTTCGAGCAGAGCGTCGGCGAGATCGTCGTGAAAACGCGCTTCGACAATGAGCAGATGCGCTTTCGTCTTCGGGCGAATAAACGCTTTGCCGTGTTGGAATGTTCCAGCCATAAAAGTCTCCGGGGGGTTGCCGGTGACTTAGGCCGAAGCGGGGTTGATCGCAAGCACAAGATTGCCCAACCGACGCGGACGCGGCGCCTCTCGACGGATTCGGGTCCCGCCCGGCAATCTCTCTCAAGCACGTTCTTGGCTAGGCAGGGGCGGCCTCGATGATCGAGATCGCTGCCCGGGTGCCGATAACCCGCTCGAGCTTCAGTCCCGCGCCCTCGAACAGCCTGGCGTATTGGGCCTCGGTCCGCTCAAGGCCGCCGGTGACCGCGAGCATGACCACATCGATGGCCTTGATCTGATCCGGCTCATCGCCCGGAGGGACGAGTGTTTCGGCCACGAGCACCCTGCCATCCGCTGGCATGGCCTCGCGGCAACGTCGCAGGATCAGCCCGGCATGTTCATCGTTCCAGTCGTGGATGACCTTCTTGATCACATAGACATCGCCAACCGGAACACTCTCGAAGAAGTTGCCGGCGACGAAGTCGGTGCGCGGCAGATCGCCGCCAGCGCCCCGGCGCGCCGCCGCCACCCCGGACGGCAGATCGAGCAGAACGCCGCTCAAATGGGGATTGCGGGCGAGGATGGCCGAAAGGAGCTGTCCATGCCCACCGCCGACATCGACGACCCGTGTGTATCGGCTGAAATCATAGGCGTCGGCGACCGCCTCGTTGGTGCCTTGGCTCAAGGCGACCATGGCGCGCTGAAACAGGGCAGCCTGTTCCGGGTGGGCCGAAAGCCAATCGAATCTCGAGCTTCCGAATACCTTGTCGAACGCCGGCTTTCCCGTGCGGACGGAATGCAGAAGCTGCTCGAAGGCGAGGTAGGCCTCGCTGTTGATCATCCGGATGAAGTCGCGCGGTCCGGGCCGATCGGAACGAAGCGCCGCGCCGACCTCGGTCAAGGCAAAATGACGAGGACGATTTTCGGTGAAGACGCCCTCCGGCGCCAAAAGCCGCATCACGCGATAGAGCGGCTCCGCATCCGCCTTCGAGGCGGCCGCCAAGTCTTCAACCGACTGCTCGCCGGAAGCCAGAAGATCGGGAATACCGAGTTCGATAACGACGCGCAGAGCCTGTGACACCGCAAATCCGAAGCCAAGCTTCGCCGCTTGTTGCGATGGGCTGCTCATGGCTTTCCCCTCCACCGGGAGAAAGTTTACGTGGGGTCTGGGCGGAAGTGAAGCGGGAAGCCGTGCTGAAGCTGCCTTAGGACCTGTTTGTGTGGTTGCGTCCCTGTAACCGCCTGACCGAGTTCAAAGTCCCTCTTTCGCCGCATCCGCCAGGCGCGCGGCGTAGCGGGCCATCGTGTCGATCTCGATGTTGACACGGTCGCCGGCCTGACGCTCGCCCCAGGTGGTGACGCTCAGCGAGTGATGGATAAGAAGCACGTCGAAGCGGGTGCCTTCGACCTTGTTGACGGTGAGCGATGTGCCGTCGAGCGCAACCGAGCCCTTGGGCGCGATGAACTTCGCCAAATGACGCGGTGCCTCCAGGGTGAAGCGCACTGCATCGCCCTCCTCCTTGCGCTCGATGATCTCGGCGGTGCCGTCGACATGGCCGGAGACGATGTGGCCGCCGAGTTCGTCACCGATCTTCAGCGCCCGTTCGAGGTTGATCCGGGTGCCGGATTTCCAGCTCGAGGCGGTGGTCAGCCTCAGCGCCTCCTCCCAGGCCTCGACCTCGAACCAGCGCGCGTTCGAGCCCTGCTCGGGAAGCGCGGTGACCGTCAGGCAGACGCCGCCGCAGGAAATCGAAGCGCCGATAGCGATGGTTTCAGGATCATAGGCCGTGTCGATGCGCAGGCCGACGCCTTCAGCGAGCGGCTTCACAGCGGCTACCGTGCCAATGTCGGTAACGATGCCAGTAAACATCAAAGGGTGTCTCTCGTTTTGACCATGATCTGATCCAAAAACCGGTTCCCACTTTTTGGGATCATGATCTTATCCACTCGGCGTAGCTGTCCTCGCCGAAGCGCATGTCACGCAGTTTACGAAATCCCGCCGGGATACGGTCGGCGTCGATCGGCGACGCAATGCCATCCTCGCCGATCGCCTCAGGCCCCTGGAAGAGCACGATGCGGTCGACAAGACCTTCATCGAGGAAGGCCTTGGCCACCTTGGCGCCGCCTTCGACCAAAACGCTTGCCATGCCGAGCGCGGCAAGATCTTCCAGCAATTCCGGCAAGGCGACGACGCCGTCATGAGTTTCGGTGCCGATGAAGCGCACGCCGGCGCGTTCGAGCGCGGCCCGCCGATGCGGGTCGGCTTCCAGACACGCGGCAACATAGAGCGGCACGCGGTCGACGCCGGACACCAGCTTGGATGTCTCGGGCAACCGGATCTGCCGATCGAGGACGATGCGCGCCGGCGAGCGGTTCTCCAGTCCCGGCAGGCGCACGGTCAGCGCCGGATCATCCTCGAGGGCGGTGCCGATCCCGATCAGGATGGCGTCGGACTCGGCGCGCATCAGATAGACGTCGCGCCGCGCGATCTCGCCGGTGATGGCAACCTGACCGGCGCCCTTGCGACCGATCTTGCCGTCACTCGAAAGCGCAAGCTTCAGAGTTACTTCCGGGCGCTTCTTCAGAGAACGAGTGAGATAGCCCGCCATCTGCTCTGCTGCTTCGGCTGCCAAGACCTTCTCCACCACCTCGACCCCGGCAGCGCGCAGGATGGCGTAGCCCTGGCCGGAGACGCGCGGATCAGGATCGCTGGCAGCGCCGACGACGCGTGCAATACCGGCATTGACCAGCGCGTTGGCGCAGGGCGGCGTGCGGCCGTGATGGGCGCAGGGCTCCAATGTCACATAGGCGGTGGCGCCTCGGGCCAGTTCACCAGCCTCGGCCAGCGCCTCTGTCTCGGCATGCGGACGGCCGCCGATGGCGGTCACGCCGGTGCCGACGATCATTGGGCCGGCGCCGTCGTCGCGCACGATGATGGTGCCGACGGAAGGGTTGGTGGAGGTGCGGCCGGCATTGCGGCGCGACAGCCTGATGGCCGCGGCCATGAAACGGCGATCAAGGGCCGCCTGCGCGGCCTCGTCCAGTCGCGGTCGCGCCATGATCAGCCGGCGTCCTCTTCGGTCTTTTCCTCGTCGCCCTTCAATTCGCCCAGCAGCTCGTGAAAATCCCTGGCCTCACGGAAATTGCGATAGACAGAGGCGAAGCGGACATAGGCGACGTCATCCAACGACTTCAGCGCCTCCATCACCAGCCGGCCGACCTCGCCCGACGCAATCTCGGTTTCGCCGGAGCTTTCGAGCTGGCGCACAATGCCGGTGACGGCGCGGTCGATGCGCTCGGGGTCGACATTGCGCTTGCGCACGGCGATCTCGACAGAGCGCAGCAGCTTGTCGCGGTCGAATGGCACCTTGCGGCCGGACTTCTTGATGACGACGAGGTCGCGCAGCTGGACCCGCTCGAAGGTGGTGAAGCGGCCGCCGCAATCGGGACACACCCGCCGCCTGCGGATCGCCGCGCCGTCTTCTGCGGGACGCGAATCCTTCACCTGCGTATCTTCGGACTGGCAATAGGGGCAGCGCATGGAGAGCCTTGAGTTCGCGATTCTGGCATGATCCCGAAAAGTTGCAGACTTTTCGGAGAAGAACATGCTTCAAAAACAAAATCTTAGAGTGAGAGGGCGCTTCAAGGAAGCGTCATCTCACTCTGGTGGGCGAAGGCTTAGAGCCTTTTATGCCTCAGAGATAGCGAGGCGCGAGCAAGATTGCCAGCGCCCCAGCCCTGCCGGCCGGCAAGCGTCAGGGCGCGACGTCCTTGGTCGAAAACCCACAGGACGTGCCGAGGTTGCGATAGGCCTTGGTGAAGCCGTCCATCGGGATGCTGGTGACCTTCTGTTTGCCGAAGGTCACATCGAGCGAGGTAACCTTACGCATGGCGCGCAGCAGAGCGAGGCTGGTCTTGGCCTCACTATCGACCATCCAGCTGGGACGACCGCCGGCGGCGGCGTTGGAACTTACCGTCACGGCAACCTTCACGCCCGGATCACCGAAGGTCGCGGGGATCTTGTCGCCCGTCGGCAGCGTCTTGTTGTCGATGATGAACATGATGGCCGGATACGCGTCCGGCGGCAGCGCGTCGCCGGTCGAGATCGAGAGCGTCAGGGAGCCAGCGTTACCTTCGCCATCGACGAAAGCCGTCGAGGCGGCGCAGGTCTTGCGCGCGTCCTGGCCAGTGTCAAGGGTGTCGATGATGGTGGTCCAGCGCCCAAATGTGTTGGTGGCTGGCATGCCCGCGCTGGGCTTGGTTTCGTCCTGGGCGACCGTGCCGGAAGCGGAGAAAACGATCAGCGAGGCGGACAACGCCAGGGCGGCAAGACGGAACGTATGCATCATCAAGTCTCCAACAAGCCGCGCCGCCCTGATCAGGGGGCGGCGCGAAGCAGGGATAAAAGATGACGCGGAACGTGCGGTCAACCGAAAGAGGATCAGCCGAGATAGGGGTAGAGCGGGAAACGATCGGTCAGCGCCGTGACCTTGGCCTTCACCGCGGCCTCGACCGCCGCATTGCCCTCGTCGGAATTCGCCACCTTCAGACCATCCAGCACCTCGGCGATCAGCTTGCCGATCTCGCGGAACTCGGCCTGGCCGAAGCCGCGCGTGGTGCCCGCCGGCGTCCCGAGGCGCACGCCCGAGGTCACGAACGGCTTTTCCGGATCGAACGGGATGCCGTTCTTGTTGCAGGTGATGTTGGCGCGGCCGAGCGCCGCCTCAGCGCGCTTGCCGGTGGCGTTCTTCGGACGCAGGTCGACCAGCATCAGATGGTTGTCGGTACCGCCCGAGACGATGTCGAGGCCGGTCTCCTGCAAGCTGGACGCCAGCGCCTTGGCGTTGGCGACAATGCTTTCGGCGTAGGTCTTGAAACTCGGCTTCAGCGCCTCACCGAGCGCCACCGCCTTGGCGGCGATCACATGCATCAGCGGACCGCCCTGCAACCCCGGGAACACCGCCGAATTCATCTTCTTGGCGATCTCCTCGTCGTTGCACAGGATCATGCCGCCACGCGGGCCGCGCAGCGACTTGTGCGTCGTCGTGGTCACGACATGGGCATGAGGCAGCGGCGACGGGTGCATGCCGCCGGCGACCAGACCGGCGATATGCGCCATGTCAACCATGAGATAGGCGCCGATCGAATCGGCGATCTCGCGGAACCTCTTCCAGTCCCAGATTCGCGAATAGGCGGTGCCGCCAGCCAGGATCAGCTTCGGCTTGGTCTCATGCGCGGTCTTCTCGATGGCATCCATGTCGAGCAGGTGATCGTCCTTGCGCACGCCGTAGGAGACGACCTTGAACCACTTGCCGCTCATGTTGACCGGCGAGCCGTGGGTGAGATGGCCGCCGGAATTCAGGTCGAGGCCCATGAAGGTGTCGCCGGGCTGAAGCAGCGCCAGGAACACCGCCTGGTTCATCTGGCTGCCCGAGTTCGGCTGGACATTGGCGAAGTTACAGCCGAACAGCTTTTTCGCGCGCTCGATGGCCAGTTCCTCGGCCACGTCGACGAACTGGCAGCCGCCATAGTAGCGCTTGCCCGGATAGCCCTCGGCATATTTGTTGGTCATGATCGAGCCCTGCGCTTCGAGCACGGCGCGCGACACGATGTTTTCGGACGCGATCAGTTCGATCTCATGACGCTGGCGACCGAGCTCGTTGCGGATGGCGCCGAAGATTTCCGGATCGGCGTCGGCAAGCGTGGTCTCGAAGAAGGATTCGAACGTGCTGGAGGCTGCCGCTGCATTTGACATGGCTTGCTTTCCCTTGGGGCCGGAGGTCTGCGAGGTCGCCGCGCATTAACACAGTTGTTTTCGGGCCGCCACGTTTGCGGCGCGAAATTTGCTGGCCGGTTTGCGCCAAGACGAGCCGACCGGGCTCCTATTCCCGCGGTTCGCGGCCTTTGAGGATCGCTTCCGAGAAGGTGATTTCGGTGAACAGCTTACGCGCGGTATGGTCGTTGATGTCGCCCCGGCGCAGCATGGCCTGCAACTCGGCGCGCTCGGCCTCGATGCCGGCAAGCCTGAGCTCCATCTCGATCCGCCCTCGATCGCGGGCCTCGGCGCGTGCTTCGTCGGCGCCGTCGGAGAGCGAGATGCGACGCCGGTAGATGGAGGCGACGCTCTCGGCGACGGCGAGCTTCATCTCAGCCGCCTCCCCTTCATTGCCGTCGCTGGCGAGACTTTCGATCCTGGCGATGGCCGCATTGGCGGCACCGACCCTCGCCCTGCGTTCTTCGGCGGCGCCCGGATGCTCGCCGGGCTCGACGAGACCGCGCGCGACCGCGGGCAAAGCGAGGCTGGCAATCGCCAGCGAGCAGATGATGACGCCGGCGGCGAGGAAGATCACGAGATCGCGGGCCGGGAACGGCGAGCCGTCCTGCAAGGTGAGCGGCAGGGACAGGATGCCGGCCAGAGTCACGGCACCGCGCACGCCGGCGATCGAGCCAGCGAGCCTGACGCGAAAGCCAAAGGGCTCCGCCTTGCGCTTGCCGAGCCGCGCGGCGAGCACGGCGCCGATATCGCCGATCCAGATCCAGACGAAGCGCAACCCGATCAGGCAGAGCGTGAGCAACAGCACGGTCAATGCCGGCTCGAATAGCCAATGCCGGGTGGTCAGTTCCGGCGGCACCTTGCGGATGATGTCGGGCAGTTGCAGGCCAAGCAGGATGAAGAGCGAGCCGTTGAACATGAAGATCAGCATCGACCAGAGCGAGATCGTCTGGATGCGCGCCGAGACCGCCATGTGACGGACGATGCCGGAGTAGCCGGTCAGAAGGCCGGCTGTGACCGCCGCCAAAACGCCAGAAGCGCCCAGATGCTCGGCGACCAGATAGGCGACGAAGGGCAGCAGCACCATGACCAGCACCTGCGCTTCGGCCGGCGTGCTGGTGATGCGGCTGAGGATCTGCAACGACTTCGCGGCAATGAACAGTGCCGCGATGCCCACGAGAATGCCGATCGCCACAGCCAGGAGAAAACTCAGCGATGCCGCGGCGAACGAAAAGCTGCCGGTCAACACCGCGGCGACGGTGAAGCGGAACATCACCAGGCCGGAGGCGTCATTGAGCAGCGACTCGCCTTCCAATATGTGCATCAGCCGCGCCGGGACGAGATTGCGATCGACGATCGAGGACACGGCGACCGCGTCGGTCGGCGACAGCACTGCGGCCAGGGCGAAGGCGACAACCAGCGGGATGCTCGGCACCAGCCAGTGCAAGGCGTAGCCGAAACCGACGATGGTGAAGAAGACGAGCCCGATCGCAAGGTCGAGGATCGGGCCGCGCAGCGCCATCAGCTCACGCTTCGGCGCCGAAAAGGCGTCGCCGAACAAAAGCGGCGGGATGAACACCAACAGAAACAGCTCCGGATCCACTTCGATGTGAACGCCTCGCGCAGGCCACGCGAGCGCGACACCGATGGCGATCTGCAGCACCGGCAGCGGCACCCGCACCAGCCGCACCAACGCGCCCGAAACGGTCACGAAGGCGAGCACGACAAGGATGAAGACGGCGACGTCCATGGCGCGATTCCAGCTGTTCGACCAACCATGGGCAATTGCCGACGTCGCGTCCAGCCGGCCGGGCAGCACGCGGGCGTACCAATCGTGGACGCGTCGCCATTCCGCTATTGCGGCAGAGCCACCTTGGGCACGGAACAAAGCACCGTGAAAGCAGGATTCACGACATTGCCGATGCGCAAGCTGCAGGTCTGGCTGACCAGTTGATGCGCATCCATGATGCCTAGGCCTGTCCGGTGCGCCACCCAGCGCACCAGTCCGGCAGCCGCGATGCGGGCTGCATCGTCCAACGGCCGCGCGCAGCCGATGACGCCGATGCGGCCTTCGGTCTCCAGGCGCGGCCAGTCGAAGCTCTCGTCCGGCGCTGCCTTCTCGGCGGACAGCGTGGTGAAGAAGGCGCCTTCGACCGCGGTGCCGGCGATCTCGCCATCGCCCTGCGCGTAGTGGCCGTCACCGACATAGATGTGCCCGCCATCGACGTTGGCCCGCAGGTAAAGCGTCGCGCCTTCGGTCAGGTCCGGGATGTCGAAATTGCCACCGAAGTCGCCAGGGACAACGCCGAGGCGAACCTCACCATGCGCGGGCGCGACGCCCAACGTGCCGTGAAACGGCCGATAGCTTGCGGAAAGTGCGCCGCCGGAGGAGGTCTGCGTGGTCAGTCGCGTTCGATCCGGCGACAGGCGCCATATCCAGACCCGCTCTTCTTGCTCCGCCTGCAAGTTGGGCGAGGCTCGGGTTCCCGACAGAAAGCCGAAATTCGGCGATATCGTCGCCACGCCCCAGTCGCGGGCAGGCTCCAAGCGATGCAGGTGGATCGCCATGATATCGCCGGGCTTGATGCCTTCGACGGCGATCGGGCCGACCAGCGGGTTGACTTTCGGATAAGGCGCGACCTCGCGCGGCTTGCCGTCGACGCTCGTCAGCCTGCCGGAAAAGCAATCCTCGGTGAACAGCGTGAATTGCTCGCCAGGTCTGACCGAGAGCCGCGGCACGTGCCCTCCAAGTTGAAAGACGAAATCGTGCCCGTCGTTCAGCGGTCGAACCAAGTGCCGGCTCCCAGTTTCTCGACAATATCGACAAACACCTGCGTGGCGTCGCGGTGGATGCTATGGCCGACATTGGGCATCACGACGACCGACCGCTCACCGACCTCCGCGCGCAGCCGCGCCGTGTCGTCGGGCGGGACGAACCGGCTCACTTCCGGCAGGACCCAGACCGTCGGCAGCATCTTGGCCAAGCGCGCCGCCTCGTCACGCAGGTCCCAAGGCGCATTGCCGGCGAAGGCCGAACGTGCGTCGTCGAACGATATCTGCTCGAGCGACACGACTTTCCAGGCAGCGTCCCGCCGCGACCAGCCGGGATTGAGTTTCAGCAGTCCCTCGATGTCGTGGGGCAGATTTGCCTCGTCCCAGTCCAGCATACCCTTCGGCGTGGCCTTGTCGGCGAAATGCGAGACCGGATCTTCCAGAAGCATCGACTTCGGCCGGAACAGGCCGCGCAACACGCCAAGCTGAGCCAGCGTCCCGCCGAAGGAGTGGCCGAGCAGCACATCCGGCGCGGCGGGCAAGTTCTCGGCGAAATCAGAAAGCAGGCTGTCGAAGGAGAAATCGCCGTTGCCGCGCGCGCTTTCGCCATGGCCGCGCATATCGGGAGCAATCACCTGCCAGCCGCGCGTGGCAAGCAGCCTGGCCGGCTCGGTCATGGCGCCCGCATTGGCGGTGATGCCGTGCAGCGCCACCATAGTCTTCGGAGCGCTGCGGTCGCCCCAGCGCATGATGTTGAGCGCCACCATGTCAGGCTCCCGCCGCCCAGCCGACGATCTGCCGCCAGAGCGTCGTGTAGCCCGGCCAGTCGACAAAGGCCGGTGGCGCCCAATGCGGCCCGCAATCGGACGCGAAAGCGACCGACCGTCCCTTGCCGAATTCGGCCGCGACGATCAGGGGATCGTTGCCGATGGTCGCGACCACCGTCGCCTTTTGCCTGGCGGCAAAGCGATTGTAGCCGAGCAGCGCCGGCCATTCCGCCTCCAACCCGGCGACGATCGGGTGTTTTGCCGCGGCGATACGTGGTGTCACGCCTTGCGGCCGCTCGGCGCGGTCATCGCCCGCTTCCATCTCCACGCCCAGCACTTCGGCGACCTCGGTGTCGCGATAGCGCGCCTTGGCATCGATGCCCTGGAAGGTCATGTAGCCGCCGACCATCACCAGTCCGCCTCCGCCGAGGACATAGTCGCGTATCGCTTCGAGGCGATTGGGGAGCGTTTTCGAGCGCACGAACGTGTCGGGGTGGAGCAACAAGGTGTTGGCGCCGATGTCGCTCAGCATGACGCAATCGAATTTTGCCAGCTCGTCCGCGCTGAAGGGGAAGGCGCGCGCGGCGACGTGGGCAGGTTGGTAGACAACGTCCCAGCCGCCTCCTTCGAGCGCGTCGCGCAGCCAGCGCACGCCTTCAGCGTATTCCGTTGTGGTGAAGGAATCGAACCCCTTCTGGTGAATCGAATGAACGGTCCAGGATTCGCCCGCGATCAGGACGCGATGGCTCCTTGTCATACTTCCTCTCCTGTTCTGTCAGATCGGCTGGCCAGCCGCTTCAGCGCGGCGATGAAGGCGGCGTGGATGCCCTCCCCGTCAAGCTCGACGGCGATTTCGGCGTTCGGCGGCCCGGAGCGGCCGGCAAAATCGATAACCGTCCGGCCATAGGTGAACTTGCCGGCGAGCTCGACCTCGATGCGTGCCGGAACCGTCCTGGCCAGGAAAGGCTCGGCCGCGACAAGCGATGCCACGGGATCGTTGAGCGGCATGGCGGCGGGCCCGAACACGCCCGGGCGAAATGTTTTGTTCAGCGAGCGCAGGAGCTCGGCGGCGAAGAGCCCGACCCTGCCGCCGACCGTCTCGACGTCGGCGATCAATCGATCGGTGATGACCGCATGTGGACCCACGTCGATCGGGACAAGCGTCAAGGGAATGCCGGCTCCGAACACGATGGCTGCCGCCTCCGGATCGCACAGGACGTTCCACTCCGCCGCAGCGGTCTTGTTGCCCAGCCCCCAGGCCCCGCCGAGCGAGACGATACGTTCGATCCTCTCCGCCAGGCCGGGGTTGCGCCGCAACGCGAGCGCCAGATTGGTCAGCGGACCAGTGGCGACGACAGTGCTGGCGGCGCCCGAAAAGACGAGCTCGGCGATGAGGTCGCTGGAGTGACGCGGATCGAGCGGGACGGCGTCGAGATCCGGCCGCTCCGGATCGAGCGCGCTCGTCTGGTCGAGAATGCCGGCGATCAGCCTTTCCCGCACTACTGGCCCCATCGCGCCGGCCGAGACCGGAACATCCTTGCGTTCGGTAACGGCAACGGCGATCGCGCCGTTCTGCGCCGTGCGGTCGCCGGCGAGATGACCGGCACCCGTCGTCACCGCCTTGAGGTCGAGCGCCTCGTGGCCCGCGGCGACCAGGATGCCAAGAGCATCGTCATTGCCCGGATCGCAGTCGAGGATGATCGGCTTCCTCATTGGGGATTATCCTGAATTCTGGCCGGCCGGTTGCGCACCAGGATGCGCCAGCGGGCGAAGGTCAGGCCGATGATGGCGGCAAGATAGGGCAGCATCAGCACGAACTGCGAGGGGATGGCGAATACCTGCAGCCGGTCGCCGAGCGCGCCGAAGAAGCCGAACAGGAAGGATGCCGCCGCCGTCATCCAGGGCTGGCCGCCGCCGAACAGCGTCGCGGCAAGCCCGATGAAGCCGCGGCCGCTGGTCATGTCCGGCAGGAAGAAATGCAGCTTGTCCATGGCGAGTTGCGCGCCGGCAAGCCCGGCCAGCAGGCCGCTGATCGCCAATGACAGAGCCTTCATCGCGGCGATGCGGATGCCGGCGGAGCGCGCGGCGTGCTCATCCTCTCCCGCTGCCCGCAGGCTTGAGCCGAGCGGGGTCTTGTAGAGGAAGACATAGGTGAGCGGCACGGCGACAAGCGCGATCAGCACGATGATGCTTTGGCCTTCGAAGGCCGGGCCGAGCACCGGCAACCAGGACAGCGATCCGGCAGGAACGTGCCAGATGTCGGGAAAAGCAATCGGCCTCAGGCCGCCAGGGCTGTTGTAGTAGCGCTCGAGGATGAAGAGCGTGCCGCCGGCGGCGAGCAGATTGATGCCGAGGCCCGCCACGATGAAGTCGGCGAAGAAGCGCAAGGTCAGCAGCGCAAGAAGTTGCGAAAGCACCACCGCGACCACCAGCGCCGACAGGAAGGCCGGCAAGGCGCTGCCGCTCCAATCGCCGACGGCGACGGCTGCAAAGGCGGCGGCCAGCATCATGCCCTCGACCGCGACATTGAGGATGTTGGCCCGCAACGTGATCATCGCCGCCAGCGCGGCGAGAAGGATCGGGGTTGACTGTTCAAGGACCGCGGCGAGCAGCGACGTGAGGTTCATGCGCGTCTCCTCACGCTGCCTGGACGGCGCGATGAAGCCGCGCCGTCATCAGCAGCACGAGCAGGCCGGTCAAAAGGTTGACCAGCGAGCGCGGCACATCGGTGGAAATCTGCATGTAGGCGGCGCCGTTCAGCATCGCGGCATAGAAGAGCGCGGTCGCCAGCGAGCCGATCGGGTGGACGCGGGCAAGCAAGGCACAGGTCAGGCCGACCAGCCCGTAGCTCGGCGAGAAATTCTGTTCGAAGCGGTGTCCGACGCCGAGCACGTAAAGCGCTCCGGCCAGCCCGGCCAATCCGCCGGCAATGACCATCGCCGAGATGACCCGCCGTGCCGCCGGCACGCCCGTGGCCTCGGCAAAGCGCAGATTGGTGCCGGCCGCGCGAACCTCGGCGCCCCATTGGGTGCGGAACAGAACGATCCAGGAGACGACGGCAAGCACAGCCGCAACGAGGAAGCCGCTGGTGGCGCGCGGAACGAAGGGCAAGGGCGGCAGCCAGATCGAGCTCGGCACCATCCAGCTCACCGCGCCATAGGCCGTGGTGTCGCGGATCACCTGGTTGGCGAGCCATGAGGTGATCAGGAGAATGATGATGTTGAGCATCAATGTCGTCACCACCTCGTCGACGGCGAGACGCACTTTGAGCACGCCGGGGATCCAGCCGACCGCAGCGCCCGCGAGCACGCCGGCCATGATGGAGATTGGCATCAGCACAACGGCCGGCAGCGAGACGCCGGCGATGGCGACGACCGTGGTGGTGACCGCGCCTGCGTAGAGCTGGCCCTCGCCGCCGACATTGAAGATGCCAGCGCGAAACGAAAAGACGACGCCCAGCGCGATCAGGGTCAGCGGCGTGGCGCGGTTGAGGAACAGGGCGAAGTTGCCGAGCGAATCGAAATTGGCGAGCAAGAGGTCGCGATAGGCGCGGACCGGCTCATCCGTGATCGACGCGACCAGCAGGAAGCCGAGCGCCAGCGTGAGCAGGATCGCGGCGAGCGGCGCGCGAATGACGCGCAGGAAATCGGACAGCGCCGGAGCCATCACGCTGCCTCCCTCGATCCGCCGTTCATCAGGTATCCGACGGTCTCCTCGTCAGCCTCGGCCCGGTCGAGGACCCGCATCATGCGGCCCGAATACATGACGCCGATCCTGTCGGAGAGCGCGAAGATCTCCGACAGCTCGGACGAGATCAAAAGCACGGCGCGGCCCCGGTCGGCGGCCTGCAGGATGCGCGCGTGGACGAATTCGGACGCGCCGATGTCCAGTCCGCGCGTCGGTTGGCAGATCAGGAGCAGCGACGGATCGCGCTCCAATTCGCGGGCGATCACCAGCTTCTGCATGTTGCCGCCGGAGAGCCAGCCGGCCTGCGTCGACGGCTGCGCGCCGCGCACGTCGAACTCCTTGATCTTCTCGCTGGCGAAGCTGTCGAGCTTGTGTCGGTCGATCAGGCCGCCGGACAGCAATCCGGCGCGTTTGTAATTGGTGGCGGCGACATTCTCGGCAACGCTCATCGTGACGCTGAGGCCGCGGTCGAGGCGATCCTCCGGCACAAAGCCAAGACCGGCCTGCTGACGTTCGCGCAGGTCGGCGTCGGTCAGATCCCGGTCGCCAAAAACGATCTTGCCCGCCTGCACCGCCATCAGCCCCGCGATCGCCTCGGCGAGCTCCGTCTGGCCGTTGCCGTCGACGCCGGCGATACCCAGCACCTCGCCGGCGCGCACATCGAGAGATATCCGATCGAGCAGACGCCGGCCCGAATGATTGGTCATGCTGACATCGTCCAGCGTCAGAACGGGGGCGCCGAAGCCGCGCCGGGCACCGCCCTTGCGACCGACAAGGAACACCTCGCGGCCGACCATGTCGCGGGCGATGTCGGCCTCGGTGACATCGGCGGTGTTGTGCGTCGAGATGCTGTGGCCGCGGCGAATGACGGTCACGCGGTCGGAAACCGCTTTCACTTCGCGCAGCTTGTGGGTGATGAAAAGGATGGTGCGGCCCCTGGCGCGCAGCCCGTCGACCACGCCGATCAGTTCGTCGACTTCGGGCGGCGTCAGCACGGCGGTCGGTTCGTCGAGGATCAGGAGATCGGCGTCGAATGCCAGCGCCTTCAGGATCTCGACGCGCTGGCGCTGACCAACCGAAAGCGTGCGCACCGGCGCTTCCGGATCGAGATGGAAGTTGTAACGCGCGATCAGTTCGCGGGCGCGATCTGCCATCTGGCGGCGGTCGGAGAAGATGCCCAGACGGCGTGGCTGGCGGCCGAGAAACAGGTTTTCAGCCACGGTCATGGATGGCACGAGCGTGAAGTGCTGGTGCACCATGCCGATGCCGAGGCGGCTCGCGGCGATCGGGTCGGCGATCGTGACGGTCTTGCCGTTCAGCACGATGGAGCCGGCGTTCGGCTGGTGAATGCCGGCAAGGATGTTCATCAGCGTCGATTTGCCGGCGCCGTTCTCGCCGCAGATGACATGCACCTCGCCGCGCCGGACATCGAGGTCGACATGGCTGAGCGCGGCCTTGTCGCCAAACGACTTGGCGATGCCTGCAAGGCTCAAAATGATATCTGGGTCGCTCATGGGTTAGACTTCCGGGGCAGGCTTCGTGGTCGGCACACGGGACGCCGCCTGCGCAGCGCCCCGTTTCAAGGTCCTGGGAGGCTTACTTGAAAGCAGTGTCGACCTTGATCTCGCCGCTGACCACCTTGGCCTTGGCGGCGTCAACCTTGGCCTTGATCTCGGCGGGCACCAGCTTGTCGTTGTAGACGAGGCCGACACCCTCATTGGCGAGGCCGTAGACCTTGAGCTTGCCGAACTCGGCCTTGCCGTCCCGGATCTGCTTGATCGAGTCGTAGATCGAGTTGCCGATCTGCTTGATCATCGAGGCGATCACATTGTCCGGGTGCAGACCGCTCTGGTCGGAATCGACGCCGATGGCGTATTTCTTGGAGTCCGCCGCGCCCTTGAGGATGCCGAGGCCGGCGGGGCCGGCGACGTTGAAGACGACGTTGGCGCCATTTTGGATGGCGGTCTTGGTGAGATCATAGGCCTTCTGCGCGTCGTTGAAGTTGCCGATGAAGATCACCTGCACATCAATATCCGCCACGACGGTCTTGGCGCCCTGCTTGAAGCCGAGGATGAAGTCCTGGATGACCGGCAGGTCCATGCCGGCGACGACCGCGATCTTCGGATCGCCGGAGGTGAGCGGGAAATCCTTCTTGTCGGTCGCCGCGATCGCGGCCAGCGCGCCGGCAAGGTAGGAGCCCTCGTTCTGCGCGTATTTCACCGAAAGAACGTTGGGCTGCTTCAACTCGTCGTCGAAGAAGACGTATTTCTGGTCGGGATGCTGCGGCGCGACGTCAGCCAGGTTGTCATGCATGTTCGGCCCGGTGAAGACGACGCTCCATTCGCCCGAATTCGATACCGCCTCGAGGTTTTGGCGCCAGAGCTGCGGGTCGGTCGGCGAGGCCTGCAGCAGGCGCGTCTTGACGCCTTCCTTCTCGGCGCGGGCGAAGCCGGTGGCGGCGTTGTCGTTGAAGCCCATGTCGCCGAGATTGTCCGACATCACATAGACGGCACTGAAGTCGGCGGTGAATGCCGGGCCGGTCATCAGGCCAAGCCCGAGAGCCGCGGCGTATGCCATTGATTTCACGATCGATCTTGTCATTTGTTTCATTCCCCTTTCTTGGTTGAGAACTGTCCTTCTCAGGAGCGTGGCGGCGCCACCGAGTTGCGCTTGACCAGCGCGACCGGGAGCCGGGTGAGTTCAGGCGGCGAGGCCTTGTCGATCAGCGCCTTGAGCGTGCCGAACCCGATGCGGCCCAGTTCAGCGGTAGGCTGGCGGACGGTGGTGAGGCCCGGAGCGAGCAGGTCGGCGAACGGCATGTCGTCGAAGCCGACCAGCGAAATGTCCTGCGGCACGCCGAGGCCTTTGGAGCGCACCGCCTCCATGATGCCGATGGCAATGAAATCGCTGCCGGCGAACACGGCCGTCGGCGGCCTGTCGCCAGCCAGAATGTCCAGCATGGCGGCGCGGCCGAAGTCGCGCGAATATTCGCCCTGGCGGATATCGCCGTCGCCGACGTCTATCCTCGCCTCGGCCATGGCGTCGCGGTAGCCTGCCAGTCGCTCGATGGCGCTGAACAGCTTCGCCGGGCCGCCGATATGGGCGATGCGCCGGTGCCCGGCTTCAATGAGGTGGCGCGTCGCGGCACGGGCGCCTTCGCGGTTCTCCACGAAGATCTTGGGGACGTTGACGCCTGGAATATCCTCGTCGATCAGGACGATATGGCCGTAATGATGAAGGGTCGCGGCCAAAGAGCCGTCGTCCGGCCGATTGGTCATCATGATCAGCCCGTCGACGTGACCGTCCTTCAGCCGCCTGAGACTCGCGAGCTCGCGCTCGCGGTTGCCGCCGGTGCTGCTCATCAGCACGGAATAGCCGTGCTTCTCGGCCTCGTCCTCGACGGCGGCGGCCAGTTCGGCAAAGAACGGGTTGGCGATCTCAGGCGTCATCATGCCAATCGCCTCGGAGCGGCCAAGGCTCAGGCGCTTGGCGAGAATGTTCGGGCGATAGTCGAGCGCCGCGATGGCCGCGTCGATGCGGGCCGCCGTCTCCGCCGGAAGCTCGATGCGATTGTTGAGGTAGCGCGACACGGTGGTGGTCGAGACCCTCGCCATTATCGCCACGTCATTGATGGTGCTCATGTCCGTCCCAGTCAGCAACGGACCAAACGCTAGCCTATAACATTTGGCCAGTAAAGCGGTTGCGTAAAGTGGTTTACTAACTTCTTTGAGATAATCGCGGCGGGCTTACGGTTCTTATCGGATCTGAAAGATCGCGACGCTCTTCAAGGCTGTCCCGCAGAAACAAAAAAGGCCGCTCCGAGAGCGGCCTTTTTGGTTTAAGATCAGACGATTATAGCGCGGAGCTGATCTGCAGCTCGCTGGCGCCGTCGAGGCCGTAGATGTCGTCGCGGAACTGCACGACGCCCGGGGCGGTCGACCAGGCCGAGAGATAGAGGAAGTGGACCGGCACCGGGTTGACGACCTGGATCGGCGTGTTCTCGCCGGTCTTGATCGCCGCTTCGAAATGCTGGCGGTCCCAGCCGGGCGTGTCGCGCAGGATCCAGGTGACCAGGTCGCGCACGTTCTGGACGCGCACGCAGCCGGAGGAATCGAAGCGCATCAGCTTGCCGAACAGGCTCTGCTGCGGCGTGTCGTGCATGTAGACGCCGTCCGGGCTCGGGAAGTTGATCTTGACCGAGGCCATCGCGTTGTTGCTGCCCGGATCCTGGCGGAAACGGTATTTGGCGGCATCGTCCGTCGACCAGTCGATGGTCATCGGATCGACCTCGCTGCCGTCCGGCGCGAACAGGCGGATGTGGCTGTCCTTGAGATAGTTCGGATCCTTCCGCATTAGCGGAATGATGTCCTTGCGCACGATCGAGACCGGCGCGTTCCAGTACGGATTGACGATGATCTCGTTGATCTTCGAGTTCACGATCGGCGTCTGGCGGTCGATCTTGCCGACGATCGCGGTGTGGCGCAGCACGACGCGGTCGTTCTCGACCGCTTCGACCTGGGCGCCCGGAATGTCGACCAGAACGTAGCGGTTGCCGAGCGTGCCGGCCTTTTCCTTCAGGCGCTGCAGGTTGGTCTGCAACTGGCCGAGCCGGACCTGCGCCGACACGTTCATCGCGGCATAGGTGTACTTGCCCATGGCGCCATCGGCCGGCAGGCCGTGGCGAAGCTGGAAGCGCTTGACCGCCGCGTCGACATAGGAATCGAAGGCCGTGGAGATGCCGGCGCTCTGCGGCAGGTCGCCCGAAACCATCAGACGCTTGCGCAGCGGCACGACATCCGGATCGTTATCTCCAAGCTGCAGTTTCTTGGTCGCCGGAACCTGTTCCCAGCCGCCTTGGGCAACGATGTTCTGGTACTGCGCAACGGCCTGCTCGGTGAAGGCCACCGTCTGCTGGCTGAAGATCGGCAGCGTCGAGGCGACCTTGTTGGTGTCGTTGCCGCGGGCGTCGAACTGGTCGTCCCAATTGCCGCGCGTCGAGGATTTCAGGATATCCCCGATCACGTCCTGGGCGCTCGCATGGCCGGCGACCATGGCTGCAGCGAGAGCGGAGGCTCCGGTAAGGAAAAAACGGCGGCTGGTTCTCATGGCAGACATTCTTTGTTTGATCGCTCTCGCTCAATCGCTTGCTGGGCGGCTTGTCCGCACTCTAGGGGCGGCAAACTTAACAATTCGCCAACCATCGCCCGCATCACCGGCCGCCAGAAACGCGGCGCCGCCACGCAGGTTCCAAGGAGCGCAGGGCATAGGCCCGCAGCATCACCTACATTTCGCATTGCCCGCGATTATGGCGGCAACGTGACCTTGGCCCGCGATTTGCATGCGGCGGGAACGTGAAAGAAATGGGGGCGATGCTTTTTTGCATCGGCGGATGCCGGCGTGGCCATGCGAAGTCTAGCCCTTCCCGTCGGGCTCCTACGCGCCCGAAGCGACGGTCAAACTCCCGCAGGTGCCGCCTTCGCGAAAAAGATAAGGACCGGCGCTTCCGCGCCAGTCCTTACTCTTTCCCAGTCGCCGCGCTCTTCGGCGCGGCTTTTCCGTCCCAATTCGTAGATCTTACATCCGATACGCGATCGTGTCGTTCCAGAAGCGGTCGAGGCGCTGCAGCGCGCGGTTCATCTGCTTGAACTCGTCGGTGTTGATGCCGCCGACCGCCTCGATCGAGCCGACATGGCGCTCGTAAAGACCGGCGACCACCTCGGCCACCTCGTTGCCCTTCGGCGTCAGCGAGACGCGGACCGAGCGGCGGTCGATGCGCGAACGCTGGTGGTTGATGAAGCCGAGGTCGACCAGCTTCTTCAAATTGTAGGAGACATTCGAGCCGAGATAGTAGCCGCGCGACCGCAGTTCGCCGGCGGTCAGCTCCGAGTTGCCGATGTTGAAGAGCAGCAGCGCCTGAATGGCGTTGATGTCGGAGCGGCCGTTGCGGTCGAACTCGTCCTTGATCACGTCAAGCAGACGGCGGTGCAGACGCTCCACCAGCTGCAGCGATTCCATGTACAGCGAACGGATAGCCTCGCGGCGATCGTCGGATACGTTTGCGGTCTTCGCCGCCGGACGCGAATTGATCATTGTCTTTGCCTCTCGTTTGTCGCCTTGGTGATTTTTTGTTTTTCACCTTGATCGCGACACTATCGAATACTCATAAAATTCGACTTAAACGCCAGGGCTAACAAGAGCTTACCGGTAAGAGGTTTCGGAAGACGCTTAACGATCGGTCACCCGAGCAAGAACAATTAACCTAAAGATTTAGCCAACGGTTCTGGGGCAATCGCCAATCCCGATTCTAGGCCCCTCGAGCCGCCCGGCAATCTAAAGTTCGTCGCGCTGAAGCGGATCCAGGCGACGCGCTTTAGGCTTTGTTTTTGATGCATGTCGTTCTCCCGAAACCGCTGCTCACTTTCGGGCGACATGCATTACTGCCGGAGCTGGCGCTTCTGCAGCCAGATGACCACGCGGAAGACGATATAGAGCAGCGCCACGCAGGCGTGCGAGACTACGATCAGCAGGCGGTGGCCGAAGAGATCCGGGAAGCCGGCATACATCACCGTCTCGGTCATCGCGCAGATGAACCAGATCACCGGCCCCCAGGACGCCAGCATCCAGAGGCCCGCCGCGGCGAAGGGGAAGAAGACGGCAAGCGTCGCCGCCGCCACCTGCCAGTGCACCGGCATCAGATCGAAGCGCCATAGCGCACCAGGATAGATGCCGATCAGGCGGATCCAGTAGAGGATGCCGAACAGAAGGCAGTAGCCGGCGATGACGCGCTGGAACCAGGCGAAGATGACCTCGGTGGTCGAGGGCTGCAGCACCACGCGCCTGGAGGTGACCTCGCTCACAGGGCGAGCTCCTTATCCCCGAGCGGCGCGAAATAGGCATCGACGTCGGCCGCGCCGACGTCATCGAGGCCCGCCGGCCGCCACTGAGGCCGCGACCCCTTCTCGATAATGGCGGCGCGGATGCCTTCGTAGAAATCGTGGCCGGCCAGCATGCGGTTGAGGATGCGAAACTCCATCTTCATGCATTCGTCCATCGTCAGCGTCGATCCCGCGCTGATCTGGCGCCAAGCGACATTGAGGCTGGTCGGCGAGCGGGTTTTCAGCGTCGCCAGCGTCTTCGCGGCAAAGGCATCTTCAGCCCCTGCCCGTTCCAGGCTGTCGATAATGCCGGCGAGCGAGCTCTGCGAAAAATGGCGCGCGATCGCCTCCAGGTCCTGCCGCTCGGTCTCTCGTTTGGCGGGCACGAAGAAATCGCGCAGCTCCGCGTTTGCATCGCCGCTCGTCGCCAATTCGTCGAGCAAACCCGCCTGGTCGTCGGCCTTGATGGTGTGCGTGGCCAGCCCCGACCACAGCGCGTCGCCATAACGGATGCGGTTTCCCGTCAGTCCGAGATACATGCCGAAGGAGCCGCCCAGGTTCGGCAGCAAGTGGCTGGCGCCGACATCCGGGAAGAAGCCGATACCCACCTCCGGCATTGCGAACTGCGCGTTCTCGGTCAGCACCCGGTGCGAACCGTGGAAGGAAATGCCGACGCCGCCGCCCATGACGATGCCATCGATCAGCGCGACGTAAGGTTTCTTGAAGCGGGCGATACGGGCATTGAGCCGGTACTCGTCGGCGAAGAACTCGACAGGCGGCTTGCCGGCGCGGCCCGCCTCATAGATGTGCAGGATATCGCCGCCCGCGGAAAACGCCCTGCCCTCGGCCTTGACGACGACGACGCCGATGCCCGGATCCTGCTCCCAGGCGTCCAACGCCTTGCCGAGCGCCTTGACCATGTTGTGCGTGACGGCGTTGAGCGCCTTCGGCCGGGTCAACGTGACCACGCCCGCCCTGCCCAGCCGCTCGAAGCGGATCTCGTCGCCTCCGCCAAAATCCATCACCAGAGAATCCTTCTCTCCGCCCGCCGGGGGAGAGAAGTGCTAAAGGCGGCATGCGGACGCGTCAATGGCAGTGGTTCCGGGGCGGCGGCTCTTGCGCTGGCGGGCGGCCGCGCCAGATGTTAGGTAACCGGCAAAGCACCTCGCCCGCGTCCGACCGGTTTTCGAGCAGATCGACATGCCTGGAATTTCCCGCTTCGTGGTTGGATTGGCCGGTCTCCTGTGCCTAGGACTGCCTGTCCGCGCCGCGCCAATCGCCGAGCTCTACCAGGCGCAAACGATTGTCACCGGCACCGGAGAGGTAAACCGGCAGATCGGCTTCAAGGATTGCCTGGACAAGGTGCTGGTCAAGGTCTCGGGCGACCAGCGGCTGACGCAGAAGACGGAGATGCTGGCGCTGCGCGACAAGGCGGCCGACTTCGTCCAATCCTTTCGCTACCATGACCGGCTCGAGGGCATCCCGATCCATGACGAGCAAGGCACGCATGACAGGCCGCACGACCTGACCTGCCTCTACAAGCCTGCCGTCGTCGACAAGCTCCTGGCGCAGCTCGGCAGCAGGCCATGGCTCGGCGAGCGGCCACCGATCGCCGTCTTCATGACCGTCGAGCAGGGGGCGCGGCATTTCGTGCTGACGGCTGATGAGGATCAGGGCAAGGCGATGCGCGAATCCTTCGCCAATGCGAGTGGTCCGTTGCTGATGCGCCTCATCTTTCCCAAGGCCGGGCAGCTTGGCGGCCTTGGCGACAAGGCGCTTTCAGAAGCCGATATGACAAGGCTCGACAAACTCGCGAAGAAAACGGGAGCGGCCCGGGCGCTCGCCGGCAGCATCGTGTGGAGCGACAAAGACCTGGGCTGGATCGCCGACTGGCGGCTGGCCGATCGCGGCAAGACCTATCGCTGGCAGGCGCGCGGCGTCAGCTTCGACGAGGCCTTCCGGGTTGCGGTCAGGGGCGCGGCGCAAATCTTGTCGGGGCACGGGGCGCCTTGAGTTTCCTCGCCCCGCGAAGTGGGGAGAGGCGGCTCGGCGAAGCCGAGACAGAGAGGAGGCGCCGATTCCGTCGGCAAAGGCCCTCATATTGGAAGACTTTCCGCCCTGCTCCGTCCGCTTTGCGGACACCTCTCCCCGCCCTGACGGGTGAGGACCTCGCGCTTCGTCGCTGGCACAATCGTGTCGCATTGGTCAGCGATGGAGACGCGTGGTAAAAGCCGGCCCAAAAGAGAGTTTCGGCCATGAACAAATTCACCCCCGCAAAGCCTGCCGGCGCGCGCAGCGTCGACGAGATCACCGGCAGCCGGCGGCTCAGGCGCATGCGCAAGGCCGACTGGTCGCGCCGGCTGGTGCAGGAGAACCAGCTTTCGGTGAACGACCTGATCTGGCCGATCTTCGTCGTCGACGGCAAGAATACGCGCGAGCCGATCGCCGCCATGCCGGACGTCTATCGCCTCTCCGTCGACCTCGCGGTGAAGGAGGCCGAGCGCGCAGCCAAGCTCGGCATTCCGGCCATCGCCACCTTCCCCAATGTCGAGCTTGCGCTGCGCGACCAGACCGGCTCGCATATCCTCGACCCGGACAACATCATCAACCGCGCCACACGCGCCATCAAGGACGCGGTGCCGGGGATCGGCATCATCACGGATGCCGCGCTCGACCCGTTCACCAGCCACGGCCATGACGGCATCCTGCGCGACGGCATCATCGTCAATGACGAGACGGTGGAGCAGGTCGCCGCCGCGGCCGTCATCCAGGCGGCGGCCGGCGCCGACATCATCGCGCCTTCGGACATGATGGACGGCCGCATCGGCGCCATCCGCGACGCGCTCGACGCCAACGGTTTCCAGGACGTGGCGATCATGTCCTACGCGACGAAGTTCGCCTCGGCTTTCTACGGCCCCTATCGCGAGGCGGTCGGCACCGCTGGCCTGCTCAAGGGCGACAAAAAGACCTATTACATCGACCACGCCAATTCGGACGAGGCGGTGCGCGAGGCCGAGCAGGATCTCGCCGAAGGCGCCGACATGCTGATGGTCAAGCCCGGCCTGCCCTATCTCGACATCATCCGCCGGCTGAAGGACGAGCTCCAGATGCCGACTTTCGCCTACCAGGTGTCCGGCGAATATTCGATGATCAAGGCAGCCGCCGCCAATGGCTGGATCGATGGCGAAAAGGCGATGCTGGAATCGCTGCTTTCGCTGAAGCGGGCGGGCTGCGACGGCGTGCTGACCTACTTCGCGCCGGTGGTGGCGCAGATGCTGAAGGGATAAGCCCCCGACTGATCTGATGCTGTTGGATAACCGGCCGGCCACTCTGCCGGCCGGATTTTTTTGCCCGATAGAATACTGATTGCAAAATGCAATCAGTTAAGCTATTCCGCTTGCATATCACAACTGATCAGGAGGAAACCGTGTCCAAGCTCCGTGTTGATTGTTTTACGCTCTCGCTCGACGGCTACGGCGCCGGCCCCGACCAGAGCCTCTCCAGCCCGCTCGGCGTCGGCGGCGAAAACCTGCACAAATGGATGATCAAGACCCGCTCGTTCCACCAGATGATCGGCAAGGAAGGCGGGACGACGGATACCGATAACGATTTTGCGGTACGCAGCTTCGAGAATGTCGGCGCCTGGATTCTCGGCCGCAACATGTTCGCGCCGAGCCGCGGCGAATGGCCGGACGACGATTGGAAAGGCTGGTGGGGCCCCAACCCACCCTATCACGTGCCGACCTTCATTCTGACGCATCACAAGCGCGCGCCGATCGAGATGGATGGCGGCACAACGTTCTACTTCGTCACCGAAGGCATCCATTCGGCGCTCGAGCAGGCGAAGGCAGCCGCCGGCGGCAAGGACGTGCGCGTCGGCGGCGGCGTCTCGACCGTCCGTCAATATCTGCAGGAGAGCTTGATCGACGAGATGCATCTGGCGATCTCGCCTGTCCTGCTCGGCTCGGGCGAGCATCTGTTCGCCGGTCTCGACATGCTGAAGCGGGGATACCGTTGCACCGGGCAAGTGGCGACCGCCGATGCAACGCATGTGATGATCGGGCGGGTGTAGTTACAGCTCTTTCTCCCTGTTCACGGGGAGCAATCCGACAGGGCAATGAGGGCAGCGCTGCCGGTCGGAGATTAGCGACGGGCTACCCATGGTATTCCGCCTGCGCGACGAATTGCAGCTCAATCGCCGGCGCCGGCGCTGCCCTCATCCGCCCTTCGGGCACCTTCTCCCCGTGGAACGGGGAGAAGGAAAAGTGCTCAATACTTCTGCGGCACGTAAAGCTCGCGCGGCAGCACCTGGCGCTCGTAGTCCGGGTTAAAGACACGCTCCGGCAGCGTGATCTCCTCATGCGGCACTTCCTCGTAGGGCATCTGCTGCAACAGATGGTCGATGCAGTTCAGCCGCGCGCGCTTCTTGTCGTTGCCCTCGACGATGAACCAGGGCGCTTCCTTGATGTTGGTGCGGGCGAAGGTCTCTTCCTTGGCCTTGGTGTATTGCTCCCAGCGCACGCGCGACTGCAGGTCCATGGGCGACAATTTCCACTGTTTCATCGGATCGTGGATGCGCATCAGGAAGCGCATCTGCTGCTCCTCGTCGGTGATCGAGAACCAGTATTTCACCAGCGTGATGCCGGAGCGGACCAGCATGCGCTCGAATTCCGGCACGTCGTGGAAGAACTCCTCGACCTGATCCGGCGTGGCAAAGCCCATCACGCGCTCGACGCCGGACCGGTTGTACCAGGAGCGGTCGAACAGCACGATCTCTCCGCCCGCCGGCAGATGCGGCACGTAGCGCTGGAAATACCATTGCGACTTCTCGCGCTCCGTCGGTGCCGGCAACGCCACGACGCGGGCGATGCGCGGATTGAGCCGCTGCGTGATGCGCTTGATGACGCCGCCCTTGCCGGCGGAGTCGCGGCCCTCGAAGACCACCACCAGCTTCTTCTTGTGGTAGGCGACCCATGACTGCAGCTTGATCAACTCGGATTGCAGCCTGAGCAGCTCGCGGAAATATGTCATCCGCTCGATGGAAGGCGGGTGCGACTTCTTGTAGATCTTGGCGATCTCCAGCGAGAGCGCCGGTTCGGAAAGCTCCAGTTCATAGTCCTCGTCGAGCGTGTCCTCAAGTTCGGCTTCGAGCCAGTCCTTCGCCCCGGAATTCGGTTTCGAGTCATTCATCGCGCAGCTCCGTCTGCCTGTCAGCCATCATCGCCTCGGAATCCGCGCCGGCTCCGGACGGACATTCCTTGAGCCGACTGAGATACAGAGGCGCGGTGACGGTTTTATTGCAATCGGCCGGCGGCGAGCATCGACATAGAAGATATGTGATCGACCCGTATCGATAGCGGGGCGACAAGCGGCAGGAATTGTCCTACAAATCCCCTCACCTCTTCCGGGCGCTCACCACGGCGCTTCTTCAAACAAAATCGCGAGGACAGACATGGAATACCGCACGCTGGGCCGATCCGGCTTAAAAGTCTCGACGTTGACGCTTGGCACCATGACCTTCGGCGGCACCGGTCCGTTCGCCGCTGTCGGCAATTCCGACCTGGCGGAGGCCGGGCGCATCATCGACACCTGCATCGATGCCGGCATCAACCTCATCGACACGGCAAACGTCTATTCCAACGGATTGTCGGAAGAGATCATCGGCGAGGCGCTTGGCGGCAAGCGCAAGAACGATGTGCTGATCGCGTCCAAGGCGCGCATGCGCATAGGCTCAGGCCCGAACGACGAGGGTCTGTCGCGACATCATCTCATCCGTGAATGCGAAAAGAGCCTGAAGCGGCTCAGGACCGATGTCATCGACGTCTATTTCGTCCACCAATGGGATGGGCTTACCCCGGTAGAGGAGACCATCGCGGCGCTCGACACCTTGGTCAATCAGGGCAAGATCCGTTACATCGGCTGCTCCAACTGGTCGGGCTGGCAGGTGATGAAGGCGCTTGCCGTAAGCGACCGCCGCCACCAGGCCCGCTTCGTCACCCAGCAGATCCACTACACGCTGGAAGCGCGCGAGGCCGAGTATGAACTGCTGCCGATCTCGGTCGACCAGGGCCTCGGCGTGCTGGTCTGGAGCCCGCTGGCGGGCGGGCTGCTCTCCGGCAAATACCACCGCGACAGCCCGACGGCGCGCCAGCTCGGCGGGTGGAAGGAGCCGCCGATCCGTGACGAGGACCGCCTGTGGCGCATCGTCGACGCGCTCACCGACATCGGTAACGCGCGAGGGGTGTCGGGAGCGCAAGTCGCGCTTGCCTGGCTGCTCGACCGTCCGGCCGTAAGTTCGCTGGTGATCGGCGCGCGCAACGAGACGCAGCTCAAGGACAACCTGGCCGCGGCCAACCTTTCGCTCTCCGAGGAAGAAAGGCAGCGCCTCGACGCCGTCAGCCGGCCGCCGGTGCTCTATCCTTACTGGCACCAGCAGTTCACGGCCCGGGACCGTTTCGGGCCGGCCGATCAGGTGCTCGACCGCAGCGCCATTTGACTGATGGTCAGCCTGCGATGTAGCGCCAGACTTCCGCGTCGGGCTTAATCTGTCCGCTCAGCACGAAATATTTGTAGAGGACGAGCAGCGAGATCGCCTGCTCCTCCTGCTCATTGCCGAATTGGCGGCAATAGGCATTGGCGGCGGCGGTTATCCGGCCCGCCTCGGCGGGATGTTTTTCGAAATAGGCCACCTTGTCGACAAGGTCGGAGAAATCCGGCTGCAGCGGCACGTAGTGCACGTTGGGCTCGACCCGGGCTTCCGCAAACCAGGTTTCGTAGGTCGGCTCCGGCATCAGGCAGAGCGAATTGGAGCTCATGATCCATTTCAGGTTCGTCGCGACGTCGTTGCCCTCCAGCGAGACGATGTAGCGATAGCGGCGCTGCTGCTCGATATTCAGGAACGGCTTGCGGTATCCGTCCGGCGCGTCGGCCCGGTGGGAACCCGCATCGCAAATCGGCAGGTTGGCCGCCTTTTCCACGAAGCGGGTGCGAAGCGGATTGTTGAGATGACCGCGCCAGACCACCATCGGGCGCTTGTCGGCGAAAGACAGCTTGTCGGGCGGCATATAGAAGTGACGGAACTTGTTCAGCTTCATCAGCACGCCGTTCGCATTGTCGTCGCCGATGGGCCGGTCCTTGACGATCCTCGGGAGCTCCGGAACGCCGACGACGTCGCCGAATTCGAAATCGATCAGCAGGCCGGGATCGAAATAGCGGGCGAATTCCTTGAGGTCGTAATAATACATGCTGGAAGAGGTCGGCAGCTTGCCGATGGCTATGGCGTCCGGACTGGGCACGAACGGCTGTTCCAGCTTGTTGTAATAGTTCAGTCTCTCGCGGACCGTGTTGCCCGAAAGCCTTGCCTGCTCAAGCCGGCTGGCCAAGCGGTCGCGGAACAGCGATTGCGGTGCGCGGTCACGCGCGAAATTGCGCGCGTAGTAGAACAGCTTTGCGGCGGTTCGTGAGAGTGAGGCCATGCGTCCGCGAGTTCAGCAAGATGGTCAATGGTAGTCAGCCTTCATCCCCCTCGTCTCCTACAGCATTCTCCCGGCAATGTTGCAAGCCGCTAATGCGATTGGCCACACGACAACTTACGCGGCGACGACGGCGAACCCTCTTGCACGCAAGCCCCGCCGGTCGTCATGCAAGGAGTTGACAAGCCGATCGCGACTGCCCGCGATGTGAGCCGAAAGCAGCCGTGCCGCTTCGTCGGCATCGCCGCTCCTGACGGCGGCGAGGATGGCGTGGTGCTCGGCCCAGGCGCGTCCGAGCGCCCTTTCATCCCGTACCTCCAACCAACGTGCCCGCGACAGCCTCGTCATCGCGTCGCGTACCGCCCTGAGCAGAAACTCGTTGCCGGAAAGCCTCGCCAATTCGATGTGGAAATCCATTCCGACGCGATGCCATTCCTCGCGTGGCGTCTCGACATCGCACGAATCGAGCATCGCCGCGATCACCTCGATCCCGCTACGGTCTTCGAGCGCCGCCGTCAGGCGAACCGCGGCCACCTCGACGGCCTCGCGATAGACGGCGATCTGTCCGAGCTCGGCAAGATTGATCGGCGCGACCGTCCAGCCGCGACCGTCGCGGCCGATCAGCCCTTCGGTTTCCAGACGCAGCAGCGCCGCCCGCACCGGCGTGCGCGACGCGCCGAACCGGCTCTCGATCCAACGCTCGGTCAAACGTTCGCCCGGACCGATCTCCAGCCCGAGGATCATCTCGCGAAGCTGCCTTTCGACATTCTGCATCTGTGACATTGTCGCTCCGCTCTTCAAAGCCGCATTGACAGCGGCACCCGCCAGGTCCATGACGGATACCATCTTGGTATCCCAAGTCGGTATTCGTAACAACCCTAGCATTGGCATGCGCGACATGACGCCCAGCGAATCCGGACAGAGCGGCTTCAACATTCATTGGCGGCGCAACCTCGCCGTCTGCTTCGCCGGCTCGTTCAGCACGCTTATCGCCATGACGCTGCTGCTTCCGTTCCTGCCGCTTTACGTCGAGCAACTCGGCGCCGAGGGCCACGCAGCGATCGTGCAGTGGTCAGGTGTCGCTTATGGCGCGACCTTCTTCGCGGCAGCGCTGGTCGCACCCTTGTGGGGGCGGCTGGGCGACCGCTACGGCCGCAAGCTGATGCTGGTGCGCGCTTCGTTCGGCATGGCGATCTGCATGTCGCTGACCGGCATGGTCCAGAGCGTCTGGCAGCTGGTGCTGCTGCGGCTGCTGATCGGTTTTGCCGGCGGCTATTCCTCGGGTTCGACGATCCTGGTGGCGATGCAGACGCCGAAGGAGCGCTCCGGCTGGGCGCTCGGCGTGCTGGCGGCGGGCATCACGGCAGGCTCGCTGGTCGGACCGCTGCTCGGCGGCCTGCTGCCGCCGCTGATCGGCATCCGCGCGACCTTCCTGCTGTCCGGCGGCGTGATCTTCCTGGCGTTCTTGGCGACGACTTTCCTGATCAAGGAAAATCCGCCGGCACCCAAGCCCGCCTCGACAGCGAAGCCGAGAAGCGGCTGGTCGCAGATCCCCGACAAGCGGCCGATCGTCGCCATGCTGACCACCGGCATGCTGCTCGCCTTCGCCACAATGTCGATCGAGCCGATCATCACAGTCTACGTGCAGCAGCTCGTCGAGGACCAGAGCAAGGTGACCATGGTCGCGGGCGTCGTCATGTCCGCGGCGGCGCTCGGCACGATCCTGTCTTCATCCTGGCTGGGCAAACTCGCCGACCGCGTCGGCCACTGGAACGTCGTGGTCGGCGCCCTTGCCGTCTCAGCCCTACTGCTTGTTCCCCAAGCTTTCGTCACCAACGGCTGGCAACTGATCGGCCTGCGCTTCCTGATGGGCCTGGCGCTGGGCGGATTGCTGCCCTGCATCACCAGCGTCATCCGGCACAACATCCCCGACGGGATCGGCGGCAACGTGCTTGGCCTGGCGATCTCGGCGCAATATGTCGGCCAGGTCGCGGGACCGCTGTCCGGCGGCTTCGTCGGCGGGCATTTCGGCATGCGCTCGGTGTTTCTGGGTACGGCGGTGCTGATGGCGCTGGGTGCTGCCTACAACTGGATTGTTCAGTCGCGCCGGGCACGGCATATGCTGGTTGAGGCTGGCGAATCCTGACGGACGCCTCGCCCAACCGCAGCACGGAGCATCCAGGTGAGCCTTACCGGGCAAGTATCAAACGGCGGGAGCCGGATCCTCGTGCTGGCAGCCGGCCTCGTCGGCGCGGCCGGCGTGGCGCTGTCGGCAGCGGCCGCGCATCGCGGCGGCGCCTTCACCGGCACCGCGGCCAATTTCCTGCTGATGCATGCGCCGGCCTTCCTGGCCATCGGCCTCGCCGGCGGCAACCGCTGCCTCAGAATTGCCGGCCTCGTCCTGCTCGCGGGACTGCTCCTGTTCTGCGGCGATCTGCTCGCCCGCGACTTCCTCGGTTCGCGGCTGTTTCCAATGTCGGCGCCGATCGGCGGCACCCTGCTGATCGCCGGCTGGGTGGCGATCGCCGTCTCGACGCTGTGGCGCCCGCGGCCGTAGGTTATTTCCGACGACTTTCAATGGCGCGCCGCTTGTGCTTGCGCGCCAGCAGGTCGTTGGCGCGGCGCCGTTCGGGCTGCTCGGTTCCTGGTGTGATGCCCCAATAGTTGCGGTAGATGTCCTGAAACAGATGACCGATCGGATGCATGGCTGTTCTCCTCGTATTGAATCGATCCAACACATAGATGCGGAAAAGAGCGGCAGTTCAGCTGCGCTTGCGCTCCACGAGAAAGCGCGGCTCGCGGCGCCACGGACCCAACCTGCCTCTCCGCTTCTCGCTGACAGCGGCCGAGATGATACCCCAGTCGTTGCGGTAGACGTCCTCGAACAAATAGCTCACCGGATGCATGGCACCCTCCTGTCAAAGCCACTCCCCGTGGAGCAGAACTTGGACCGATTCAAATTATACTCCTCGATCACCTGACGTCAAGCGAAATTTGAATCGATCCAACAAAAATGTTAGATGACCGGCGGCAATTCAGCGGTCATGTTCGTCGCGTGACCGGATTCGGAGGAACGACATGGCATCACTCCTCGAAGGCCAGGCAAGACCGATCAGGCTGGCCGACATCGCCAAGGCCGCCGGCGTCTCACACGGCACGGCCTCGAATGTTTTCAGCCGGCCCGAGATCGTGCGCGCCGAAGTGCGCGAGCGGGTCAAGGCGGTCGCGGAGCAGATGGGCTATGCCGGCCCGGACCCGAAAGGCCGACTGCTGCGCGCCGGCAAGGTCAACGCCATCGGCGTTGCCACCACCGAACCCCTCTCCTACTTCTTCGACGATCCGTTCGCGCGCGTGATGATGGCCGGCATTTCCGAAGCCTGCGACGCCACCGGAGCGGGCATCGCGCTGGTATCGGCCGCCAATCAGGAAAAGCTCGCCTGGAATATTCAGAGCGCGCTCGTCGACGGTTTTGTGCTGTTCTGCATCGAAGGCGGCTCGCGGCTTGTCGACCTGACACGCGAGCGCAAGCTGCCCTTCGTCGCGCTGGAGCTCGGCTTCCAGGACGAGACCGTATCGGCGATCGGCGTCGACAATGTCGCCGGCGCGCGGCTCGCCGCGCGCCACCTCGCCGAGCTTGGCCATCGCCGCTTCGCAGTCCTGTCACTCGGCTTCGCCGACGATCGCACCGGCTTCGCCACGCCGGAAGTGGTGCGCAGCGCCGTCTATACCGGCACGCGCGATCGCCTTGCCGGCTATTTCGAGGAGCTTTCCCGCTTCGGCATCGATACGGCGACTATCCCGGTCTATGAGACCGAGAACGAGGAAAAAAGCACCAGGGCCGGCCTCGAGGCGATCTTCGCCAAGGGTGAAAGGCCAACCGCCATCCTGGCGATGTCGGACCGCATGGCCCTGATCGCCATCGACTGGCTGAAGGCGCGAGGTCTCAATGTTCCCGGCGATGTCTCGATCGTCGGTTTCGACGGCGTGCCGGACGGCGCGCTGTCCACGCCGCCGCTGACAACGATTGCCCAGCCGATCACCGAGATCGGCCGTCGCGCCGCGCGCATGATCCTCGACAATGACGGCGCGGTGCGCCGCGAGACGATGGGCGTCGAGTTCATCGTCAGAGGCTCGACCGGTCCAGCCCCGAAAGCCTGAGCAAGCTCAGATAGCTCCGCGCGGATACGCCGGCACCTGTCCTTGGCGCTGCGGTCAGTAGCCCACCCTGACCGGCTGCGCGCCGAATGGCGCGCGCGCAGGCTCCTCGCGCACCGGCTTGGCGCGGGACGGGCCGAGGCCGGCAAGCCATTCGAGATAGAGCGCGAGCGCGAGCTGCATGGCGATTCCGGCCGCGATCAGCAGCGTGTCGTAGGCAAGGCCGCCCGGGTTGATCAGCTTCAGCACCTGCGCCGCCATGGCCAGCAGCGTGCCGGCGATGAAGACCGGCAGCGAGCGCTTGCCCAGGATCGCCAGAGGGTTGTCGGGCCGTACGCGGAAGACGTTGGAGACCGCCGGCAGCGCCACGATCAGATAGGTGACCGACAGGATGTGCAAGAGCCGCGGCAGCGACAGGAAGGTCTTGTCGAAGCCGCCGATGACCACCGGCAGGTTGAACCAGGTGATCTGGCCCCAGAGCGGGCTGTGCACCCAGATCGCCGCGCCGATCACATAGATGCCTGCGGCGCCAAGCAACCACGGATTGACCGGAATCCGCCCGCCGCGCTTCACATGCAGCATGGCGGCAAGGCCGATGTTGAACAGGAACTGCCAGGATAGCGGGTTGAGGAACCAGAGGCCGGGCTCGGGATAGTTCGGCGGCGCGATCTGCCAGATGCCGGCGACGAGCCAGAGCAGGCCGGACACGATCAGCGCCGGCACCGGCCGATAGCTGACGAACAGGACGAAAGCGGGCGCAGCCAGAAGCAATGCCGCATAGACCGGCAGGATGTTGTTGTAGCCGAGCTGGTGTCCAAGCATGACGATGCCGAGCAGCACCTGCGGCGTGTTCTTCATCAACGGCTCGATGTTGATCATCGACAGCATTTCCGGACGGTGCGCGAACAGCGCAGCGGCGCAAAACAGCGCGATCACCACCATCGTGATGACAATGTGCGAGATATAGAGCACGCCGGCGCGCCGCCACATCTTCAAGGTTGCGAGCAATCGGCCGCCCGGCTTGAACTTCGTGCCGTAGGCCAGCGCCACCGAGATCCCGGAAATCAGCACGAAAGCTTCGGCCGCATCGGAAAAGCCGAAATTCTTGTAGGTCCAGTTCTCGAAGACCGTACCCGGCACATGGTCGATAAAAATGGTGAGCAGCGCGAGCGCGCGCAGCACGTCGATGCGTGTGTCACGCTCTCCGACTCGCTTGCCGCGATCGTTAGGGACAGGGGTGGTCATCGACAAAAGGCCTCAAAGCTGGTTGTTCATAGCCAGCAATGCGACCCCCGGGGCGCACCGCTTCGATTCCTCTCATAGGGAGTGTATCGGCGCAGAAACGGACTGAAATGCGCCTGGTTCAATCAACTTTCGCGGAGCGCGAAAATATTCCGTTTTGAAGCCGGCAAATCAACAAATCTCTCATGGAATCAAATGGATATGAGCGCTTCCGAATATAGCGACGAAAACAGCGTCCTGCGCGAGGATCTCAACTTTCCCTACCGTCTGCTCAGGCCCGCGAACGCGAGCGGCGAGTGCCTGTTCGTGCTGCATGGATCCGGTGTCGACGAGACGACGATGCTGCCGCTGGCGAGGCGGATTGCGCCCCGTTCGGTGGTCGTCGCAGCGCGCGGCCGCGTCCCGCAAGAGGACGGATTTCGCTGGTTCGAGCGAATCACGCCGACCAGTTTCGAGCAGGCCAGCATCCATGCCGAGACGGCCGCCTACGCCCGGTTTGCGACGGAAGCCGCGCGCCGACATGGGCTCGACCTAAAGCGTGCGACCTTCCTTGGCTATTCGAACGGCGCCAATGTGGTCTCCAGCCTGATGCTGCTCCATCCCGGCCTTGTCCGGCAGGCGGCGCTCCTGCGGGCAATGCCGGTGCTCGACCCGTCGCCGAAGACCGACCTCCGGGGAACGCGCGTGCTGATCATCGCCGGCGCCGCCGACCAGACCTATGGCCCCTTCGCCCATGCCCTTGTGACGCTGTTCAGCGAACGCCGCGCCGAGGTCGACGCGCGCATCGTCGCCTCGGGTCATGAATTCGGCGATGCGGACGCCGCGATCGTGCGGCAATGGCTGGCGGGTCCTATGGCGATCGCCTGACCCCGGCCAAGCGGGCTCCGGCGCCGCAGTCAACGGGTCGGGACCATTCTCAAAAAGCGGCTCGTGGCCACCCGGTAACGACCGGCGTTGCCGCCACCCGGTCGACTGTCGCAATACCAGCACTGGAGCATGATCCAGCCACGCGTTGGGGAGGCGACCCGAGCAACCTCCCGTGAAAAGCCCTCACCCCTGCCCCATCCGGTTCCAGGCGTCCAAACCCGCAATCTTGTAGGCTTCCGCCAGCGTCGGATAGTTGAAGGTGTTGTTGACGAAGAAGTCGACCGTGCCGCCGAGATTGATCACCGCCTGGCCGATATGGATGAGCTCGGTGGCGCCCTCGCCGACGATGTGGGCGCCGAGCAGGCGGCGCGTCTCGACGGAGAACAACAGCTTCAGGAACCCGCTTGAGACGCCCATGATGTGGCCGCGCGAGGTCTCGCGAAAACGCGCCAGGCCGACCTCATAAGCAGCGCCGCTCTCGCGCACCTGCTCTTCCGACAGACCGACCGTCGAGATCTCCGGCACGGCGTAGATGCCGTATGGAAAGCTCTCGGGCGGCGGCGGCAGGTTGACGCCGAAGGCGTGGCAGGCCGCCACCCGCCCCTGCTCCATCGAGGTCGAGGCAAGGCTCGGGAAGCCGATGACGTCGCCGGACGCGTAGATGTTCGGCACGCTGGTCTGAAAGGTGTGCGGGTCGACCTTGATGCGGCCTCTGGCATCGGCCTCGATGCCGATCATGTCGAGGCCGAGGCTGGCGACATTGCCGGTGCGGCCGGCGGCGTAGAGCACCATCTCGGAGCGGATGGTACGGCCATCGGCAAGCGTCACCTCGGCATGGTCAGGCTTCGAGGCGATCTCCTTCACCGTGCTGCCCAGCCGGATGGTCATGCCGCGGTCGCGCATCTGGTGGATGAAGTCGTCGACGATCTCGCGATCGATAAAGTCGAGAATGGTGTTGCGCGGCTCGACCAGTGTCACTGGCACGTCGAGCGCGGAAAAGATGGTGGCATATTCGACGCCGATGACGCCGGCGCCGATTACCGTCAGCGTGCGCGGCAGATGGTGGAGCTCCAGCATCTCGTCGCTGTCGAAAACGCGCTTCTTGTCGAAGGGCACGTCGGCCGGGCGGTGCGGCCTGGTGCCGACGGCTATCAGCGCGTTGGCGAAGCCGACCTCGCTGTAGTCGCCATTGTCGGCGGTCAGGCTGACCTTGTTCGGCGTAAGGAATTTTACCGCGGCGCGCGCGCTCCTCACCGTGTTGCGCATGAACTGGTGCTGCAGCACCTCGACTTCGTGGTCGAGCGTCTTGTGCAGCCGCTCGACCAGATCCGAGATCGAAATGTCCTGCTTGACCCGGTAGCCGCGCCCGTAGAAGCCGCGTTCGCGCCAGCCCGAGAGGTTGAGCACCGTCTCGCGCAGTGTCTTGGACGGAATGGTGCCAGTATGCACCGAGACGCCGCCCAAGCGCCGCCCTCTGTCGACCACCAGCACCGACTTGCCGAGCTTGGCCGATTGCACCGCGGCGCGGCGCCCCGAAGGGCCGCTGCCGATGACCAGCATGTCGTAGTCCATGTCCCCCGTCCCTCGTTGTGCGCCGCAGCAAGCTAGACCGGGAAGAATGTCATGTTCAACAGGCAACACGTTGTCCGGATATTCCCGGAATGACGCGAACCGACCAGAAACGGCCAAAAGCGGGCGAAACCTTAACGCAACGGCAAGCCCTTGCGTGCAAAGGTCTGACTGAGGGGACCATTGGGGTAACAGAGTTGGCGATTTCCAAAAGTGATGCGCTGACTGGCGCGGAAACGGGATTTTGGTCCGGACTACGAAGCAGCGGAGCCATCACTGACCTGCGCGAGGGCCTGTTCCGGTTCATAGCATTGCTGGTCGCCGCGATCTTCGTCTATCGCGGCGCGCGCCATCTGGTCGTCGATCCGGGCCGGCTGAACATCCTGCTGCTCATGATCTCAGATGCGCTGACTTTCATCTGGCTGCTTTTGGCGCGGCGGCCGATTGTCCGCGACTGGAGTCCTTTCACGGTATTCATCTCGCTCACAGCCGGTTTCGGCTCGGGCTTCGTCTCGCTCCAGGACGGCATCGCCATCCTCCCGCTTTATATCGCGGCGCCCCTGCAGTTCCTGGCGCTATGGCTGGTGATTTGGGGCAAGATGTCGCTCGGCCGTTCCTTCGCCATCCTGCCCGCCAATCGCGGCGTCGTCACCGGCGGCGCTTACCGCTTCGTTCGCCATCCGATCTATGCCGGCTACCTGTCGGGACACATCCTTTTCCTGCTGTCGAGCTTCTCGGTCTACAATTTCACCGTCTATGCAATCATCACCCTGTTCCAGATCCATCGCATCCTGCGCGAGGAACGTATCCTGGCGCTGACGCAGGAATATCGCGACTATCTCGGGCGGGTCCGCTATAGGCTTTGCCCCGGCATTTTCTGACGTCGCGCCGGTCCGCCGACGGCGTGTTCCTTGAATTCCGGGCCGCTCTCACCATTTGAGAGGTCGGCAGTATCCCTTCACAAGGATGCCGCGATCGAGGAACGGACATGAACGCACGCGTATTGGACGGCGAGATCATCACCACCAGATTCGAGGATACCCGCGCCTATCGTGGGGTCCGGACGAGGCGTATCTTTGCCTTCCTGCTCGATTATTTCTTCGTCGCGCTGCTGACCATTCCCTTCGCCATCCTGGTCGCCATTCTCGGGCTGTTGACCTTCGGGCTCGGCTGGGCGCTGTTTTCGGTGCTGTTGCCGATGGTCGCCATCCTCTACATCTGGAACACGCTGGGCAGCCGCGACCAGGCGACGACCGGCATGAAGATCATGGGCATCCGCCTGGAGAAGCTCGACGGCAGCCGCATCGACGGCATGACTGCCGTGGTTCACTCGGTGCTGTTCTGGGCCGGCAACGTCATCCTGACGCCGCTGGTGCTCCTGGTCACGCTGTTCTCCGACCGCAAGCGCACGCTGCATGATCTTTTGCTCGGCACCGTGGTCACCCGGACCGATATCTGACGGTGTCTCTGACGGTGTCGAGGGGCCGGGCGATCAAACCGCCGCGCCGCCCGCGCTAAAATATGAACAGGTCCAGGCCGTCGCGTCAGCACAATCCTGTTGAAATTTTCGCTGGCCGGGCCAAAGGTAGGGCGATTCGCAGGAGCGTTTCCAAGATTAGATGACGCAGCATCCGACCCAGTCGCCGCAGTTCTTCCTGACCGCGCCGTCACCATGCCCCTATCTGGAGGGACAGTTCGAGCGCAAGGTGTTCACGCACCTTGTCGGTGACAAGGCGCCGGAGATGAACGACCTGCTCACGCAAGGCGGCTTCCGGCGCTCGCAGAACATCGCTTACCGCCCAGCCTGCGAATCGTGCCGCGCCTGTGTCTCGGTGCGCATCCTGGCGCAGGAATTCGATCCCAGCCGCAACATGCGCCGCGTCGTCCAGCGCAATGCCGACCTCGTCGGGGCCATGCATGACGCACAGCCCTCGACCGAGCAATATTCGCTCTTCCGCGCCTACCTGGATGCCCGCCACCGTCGTGGCGGCATGTCGGACATGACCGTGCTCGACTATGCGATGATGGTGGAAGACACGCATGTCGACACCAAGATCATCGAATACCGGCGTCGCGGCCCCGACACTTTCATCACCGGCAAGGGCCATGGCGAGCTAATAGCCGTCGCGCTCACCGACAAGATGGCCGATGGTCTGTCGATGGTCTATTCCTACTTCAGTCCAGACTTCGAGGACCGCTCGCTTGGCACTTTCATGATCCTCGATCACATCGCCCGCGCCAAGGCGATGGGTCTGCCCCACGTCTATCTCGGCTACTGGGTCAACGGCTCGCGCAAGATGAATTATAAGATGCGCTTCATGCCGCAGGAGCATCTCGGCCCGAAAGGCTGGGAACGTTACGACCACGAAGCGGTCAGTCGCTAAAACAAGTTTTCCCGAATCCGCCGTCTATAGTGTTTCAAGGGAGAAGACGCTGGTCTTGCGCCCTCGCGCGACAAATCTGCAATCGCGCCGGCGCCGCTCCCGCTTTATTTCGAGAACGATCACATGTCTTCCCACCAGAAGGGCCTCCTGATCACCGCCATCGGCGGACTGGTGTTGAGCGTCGATATTCCGCTGATCCGGCTTGCCCATGGCGAGGCCTGGACCATCCTCTTGCTGCGCACGGGTTGCACCCTCGCGGCGGCACTGATCATGTGGGCCGTCTGGCGCTCGTACAGCAAGGATGCGCCGCAGCTCATACCCGGCCGGTCGGGGCTGATCGTGGCCGTAATTTACGGGCTCGGCGCGGTCGCCTTCATGACGGCCGTCTACCATACCTCGACCGCCGACCTGGTTTTCATCCTGGCCTTCAACACCGTGTTCGCGGCGCTGCTGTCGTGGCTGTTCCTGAAGGAACGGCCGCGGCCCCTGACCTTGGCGGCAATGGCCCTGATGATCGTCGGGGTCGCCATCATTGTCGGCGATTCCGTCGGGACAGGATATCTGTTCGGCGACATGATGACATTGTGCTCGGCCTTCCTGATTGCCTGCGCCATCACCATCTCGCGCGCCAGCGGCAAGGACATGGGCTTTACCGCGCTGATCGGCGTGATCCTGCCCTTTGCGGCGGCGGCGTTCATGGTCTCCAGGACCGGTTTTCAGGTGGAGGCGCCGTGGTGGATCATCTTGAACGGCGGTGTCGTCATGCCGATCGCGTTCTTCTGCCTTGCCAACGGGCCGAAATACATCTCGGGCGCGGAAGTCGCGATGTTCTATCTCCTGGAAACGGTGCTGGCGCCGGTCTGGGTCTGGATGATCTTTGCCGAGACGCCCTCACGCAACAGCTTGATCGGCGGCGGCATCATGATCGTCACGCTGGTGGCGCATTCGCTCTGGCAATTGCATGAGGGCCGCAAGCGCCGGAGCGACCTGGCCGTGCATCATCCTGCCTGAATTTTCCTCTGTTCGGCGGCCGCCTCGATCCGGAGCGGCGCGCCGGCCTCGTCGGCGGCAGGCGGACTCTCATCCATCAATTCGACCTCGCGCAGCCATTCGCGCCAGATGGCGACGAGCAGCGCCATCAGCACCGGACCGATGAACAGGCCGAGGAAACCCATCGTCTTGACGCCGCCGATCAGGCCGAAAAAGGTCGGCAGGAACGGCAGCTTGATCGGCCCGCCGACGAGCTTGGGCCGCAAGGTCTTGTCGACGATGAAGAGCTCGACCGCGCCCCAGATGAACAGCGCCGCGCCGGCAACCAGCTTGCCGCTGGCGGCAAGGTAGATCGACACCAGGGTGAAGGAGAGCGGCGCGCCGCCGGGGATCAGCGCCATGATGCCGGTGAGCGCGCCGAGCGTGACCGGCGATGGCACGCCCGCGAGCCAGTAGGCGACGCCCAGCACCAGGCCCTCGCCGATGGCGATGATGGTCATGCCCGTCACGGTCGAGGAAATGGTTGCCGGCACGACACGCGAGATACGCTCCCAGCGCGTCGGCAAGATGCGCTCGCCGAGACGGTCGACCTGGGCCGCGAAAGACTCGCCGTCGCGATAGGCGAAGAACAGCGCGATCATCATGAACAGAAGCGTCAGCAGCAGGCCGAAGGCGCTGCCGCCGGCGGCGAGGGCGCCGCGATAGATGGTGCCGATGTTGGAGCCGCTGATCAGCTGGATCAACTCGCCGATGCCGCCGGGATGGCCGAGATAGGCCGTCCACTGCTCGTTCAGCCACTCGCCGATCACCGGCATGGTGGCGATCCATTGCGGCGTCAGAGCGCCGTGCCGATTGGTCTCGATCGCCCAGATGACCCACTCGCGAAGCTCGTTGATGGCATAGGTGCCGGCGAGCGCGATCGGCACCACCAGGAAGGTCAGGATAAAAAGGATTGCCAAAGTCGCGCCGATTGTGCGGTTGCCGCCGACGGCGGCAAGCAGCCTTCGATAGAGCGGCCAGCTGGCGAAGGCGATGACGAGCGCGGCCAACACCGGGAACAGGAAGCCGTGGAAAAAATAGACGCCGGCGGCCACGATCAGCACCAGGAGCCAGCGCGCCGCCGACAGCGGCGGGATGACGGCGGCCCTGAGCGGCGTCGACAGACCGAACAGTCGCTGTCCCGGCTTCTGGATCTCAGCCCGCTTCAACCCGGCGTTTCTCCTCTGCCCGATGGTTCAATGGATGCTTATGCACCATCATAGTGCAGCAATCGTGACGATAGTCCAAATGATTGGGGCGACCTTTCCTTCTCACCTTGTGGGAGAAGGTGGACCGGCGCGATGGCGCCGAGACGGATGAGGGGTGTTCCAGCGAAGTGAGACGCCAAAACATCCAAGGAACTTAAGCGCTTTGGGACCGAGAGGTAGCGATCCATCCAACACCCCTCATCCGGCCGAGCTCCGCTCGTCCCCCTTCTCCCACACGGGGAGAAGGTTAGGTCGCGCTACCCAAACTTCCCCGTCCTCGGGAAACCCTTCGGCACCATGCGGCCGGCGGCGGCGCGCGCGCCGATCCACTCGGCCAGTTCCTCGCGCGACTTGGTGAAGGTGCGGTCGGCCGAATCCTGCCAGGAAAGCCCGGTCTCCAGCGTGAAGGTCTTCAGGTCCAGCACGCCGCCGTCCTTGTATTTCTGCAGGCGCACGCCCTTGCCGCGCGCCATTTCCGGGATTTCGGCGAGCGGGAAGACCAGCATCTTGCGGTTCTCGCCGACGATGGCGAGATGGTCGCCCGAAACCGGGATACAGCGCTTGGCCTCGTCCGGCGCCTTGACGTTCATCACCTGCTTGCCCTTGCGGGTGTTGGCGACGACCTCTTCCTCCGAAACGACGAAACCATTGGCGTCGTAGGAGACGAGCAGCAGTTTGCGCTTCGGATCATGGACGAAGGCGGTGACGATGTCCTGGTCGTTCTCCATGTCGACGATGATGCGGATCGGCTCGCCATGGCCGCGGCCGCCCGGCAGGCGGTCGGCGCCGATGGTGTAAAACTTGCCGCCGGTGGTGAAGACCAGGATCTTGTCCGTGGTCTGAGCATGGAAGGCGAGCTTCAGGCTGTCGCCTTCCTTGAAGGCAAGCTGCGAATAGTCGGTCAGGTGGCCCTTCATGGCGCGCAGCCAGCCCTTTTCCGACACAACGACAGTGACCGGCTCGCGCTCGATCATCGCATGCGCGATGTCGGTCAGGTCATGCTCGGGCGCGTCGGCGAACTGGGTGCGCCGCTTGCCGAGCTCGGTCTCGGGGCCGAACTTGTCGCGAAGCTGGGTGACTTCCCATTTGATCGTCGCCCACTGCTTGGCGTCCGACGCCAGCAGCGCCTCGATCTGCTTCTTCTCCGCGGTGAGGCCGTCGAACTCCTTGCGGATCTCGATCTCCTCGAGCTTGCGAAGAGCGCGCAGGCGCATGTTGAGGATGGCTTCGGCCTGGTTGTCGGTGAGCGACCAGCGGGCCATCATCACCTGCTTGGGCTCATCCTCCTCGCGGATGATCCTGATGACCTCGTCGATGTTGAGATAGGCGATCAGGTAGCCGGCAAGGATTTCCAGCCGTTTCTCGATCTCGCCGAGGCGATATTTCGAGCGGCGGACCAGAACGTCGCGGCGGTGGTCGAGCCATTCCTTCAGCACGCCTTTCAGCGAGAGCACGTTCGGCACCTTGCCGCGCGACAAGACGTTCATGTTGAGCGGGAAACGGCTTTCGAGCTCGGTGAGCTTGAACAGCGATTCCATCAGGATGCCGGGATCCACGGTGCGGCTCTTCGGCACCAGCACGATGCGGATGTCCTCGGCGCTCTCGTCGCGGATGTCCTCGAGCAGCGGCAGCTTGCGCGCCATCAACAGCTCGGCGATCTTCTCGATCAGCCTGGCCTTCTGCACGCCGTAAGGGATCTCGGTGACGACGATGCTCCAGGTGCCCCTGCCCTGGTCCTCCTGCTCCCATTTCGAGCGCACGCGGAAACCGCCGCGGCCCGTCTCATAGGCTTCGAGGATCGAGGCGCGGCTGTCGACGATGATGCCGCCGGTCGGGAAATCCGGTCCCTGGACGAAATCCATCAGCTTCGCCACCGGCGCATCCGGATGCTCGATCAGATGGAGAGCCGCGTCGCAAAGCTCGGCGGCGTTGTGCGGCGGGATCGATGTCGCCATGCCGACGGCGATGCCGGAGGAGCCGTTGGCGAGCAGGTTCGGGAAGGCGCCCGGCAGGACGGACGGCTCTTCATCCTCTTCATTGTAGGTCGGCCGGAAGTCGACCGCGTCCTCGGTGATGCCGGCAAGCAGCTCGGTCGCCACCTCGGTCATACGCGCTTCGGTGTAGCGCATGGCGGCGGCATTATCGCCGTCGATGTTGCCGAAATTGCCCTGCCCGTCGACCAGCGGGTAGCGCATCGAGAAGTCCTGCGCGAGGCGCACCAGGGCGTCGTAGATCGACTGGTCGCCATGCGGATGGAACTTACCCATGACGTCGCCGACGATGCGGGCGCATTTGGCAAACCCCTGATCGGGGTTGAGCCGGAGCAGCCGCATGGCATGCATGATGCGGCGATGGACCGGCTTCAGTCCGTCGCGCACATCCGGCAGTGCCCGGTGCATGATGGTCGACAGCGCGTAGGAGAGATAGCGCCGCTCGAGCGCTTCCTTCAGATCGACCGGTTCGATTTTGTCGCCGCCGCCATTGTCATCGGGCGGCAAATGCCTCTTTCCCATGGATTTGGACTAGCCGAGCGGGTGATTCGCGGCAAGCGCCGCGTGAACATCGGCGCATTTCGCCACGGCAAGTAGGCGCAACCGCGGTGTGAAGGATTTCACGGAAGCGGCGCCGCGACGGCTGCAATTTGCCGCCGATCTGCAACGGGCCGCGGCGGCTCCATCACGCCGGCCAACATCAATCCGTTACATGCGGCAGCTATCTGGCATGCAACGCGCTGGCGGAGGGAAGCCGCGGTCTTCATGACAAATTCACCGCACCGGGCAATGGCCGCCGACCGGCGTTTGCTTTCGTCGCCATTTTCGACAAATGTGCCGGGAAATGCCTTTTTCCCGTCCCGTTCGTCACGGAATGGTGATGAAGCAGGTTTCAAACAAATTTCATCATAGCCAAATCAGGACAGGGAACTCGCCATGACAATCCAACGCTCAACGCTCAAGAAATTGGCCTTTTCGACCTTTCTGCTGACGCTGCCGCTCAATGCGGCCTTCGCCGCCGATCCGGCGGTGGCCGAGCGCATCAAGGCAGCCCTTGCCGCCCAGGGCGTCGACATTTCTTGGACCGGCGTCTCCGGCGACGATTCGAACGCCGTGCTGCAGGGCGTTTCCATCAAGCCGGCGGCCGAAAAGGAAGCACTGCCGATCGGCGACGTGAAGCTGGAAGGGGTCAGCGAAGCCAATGGCGGCTACGAGATCGCCACCGTCTCCACCTCGCCCTTTGAGCACAGCAAGGACGGCGTGACGCTCAATCTCAGCCCGGTCGTCATCCACGGCATGAAGGTCCCTGCCGAGGGCGGAACGGATCCGCTGGGCTCGCTGATGATGTACAAGTCGGCGGAGCTCTCCAACATGACGGTCAAGGTCGGCGACAAGACGGCGTTCGCGATGGACGGGCTTGCCGTCCAGATCACGCCGCCGGCCGACGGCAAGGCGATGGATTTCACCGCCAATACCCAGAAATTCACCGCCGACCTGTCGCTGGTCGACGACCCCAAGTCGAAGGAGGCGATCGAGGCGCTGGGCTACCAGAACATCTCCGGCAACATTGCGATGGCCGGAACCTGGCAGCCGAGCGACGGCAAGATGGAACTGTCGAAATATGACATCTCTGTCGAGAATGCCGGCACGCTGGGCATGACCTTCAATCTCGGCGGCTACACGCTCGACTTCATCAAGTCGATGCAGGCCATGCAGAAGCAACTCGCCTCGCAGCCGGAAGGCGCCGACAAATCGGCGCAGGGCATGGCCATGCTCGGCCTGATGCAGCAGCTCTCCTTCAACGGAGCTTCGATCCGCTACAAGGACGACTCGCTGACCGGCAAGGTGCTCGACTATGTCGGCAAGCAGCAGGGCATGTCGGCCAAGGACATCGCCAACCAGGCCAAGGCGATCGTGCCGTTCGGCATGGCGCAGCTCAACAATCCCGAGCTGACGGCCGAGGTGTCGGCTGCCGTCAACACCTTCCTCGACGATCCGAAGAGCCTGGAAATCTCAGCCGAGCCGCCGTCGTCGGTGCCGTTCGCGCTGATCATGGCCGGCGCCATGTCCAACCCGCTCGACCTGCCGAAGACGCTGGGCGTCAAGGTCAAGGCGAACCAGGACTGATCAATAAGCTGCCTTCTCCCCGTCACAATACGGGGAGAAGGTGCCGGCAGGCGGATGAGGGGCAGCGCCGACGCTTGCGATTATCAAATCGATGCTGAACCGATGGCCTGTCGGAAGGCCCCAGTTGCTACGACTGCTCGCAAATAGCCAGCACCCGCGCCGCCCCTCATTGTCCTGCCGGACATTTCTCCCCGTAAAGTGGCGGGGAGAAAGGGGCAGTTGCCACGCCGCCGTCAGTCCTTCTTCGTCACCGCGACGCGCAGCGACAGTTCGCGCAGCTGCTGCGGAGTGGCTTCCGACGGCGCGTTCATCAGCAGGTCGTAAGCCTGCTGGTTCATCGGGAACATGGTGATCTCGCGCAGGTTCTTCGCCCCGACGAGCAGCATGACGATGCGGTCGACGCCGGCCGCCATGCCGCCATGCGGCGGCGCGCCATACTGAAAGGCGCGGTAGAGGCCGCCGAAGCGCTCTTCCACCGTCGCACGATCCAGGCCGCGAATCTCAAAAGCCTTGACCATGGTCTCCGGCAGATGGTTGCGGATGCCGCCCGACGCGATCTCGAAGCCATTACAGACCATGTCATATTGATACGCCTTGATTTCGAGCGGATCCTTGGTCATCAGCGCTTCGATGCCGCCTTGTGGCATCGAGAAAGGATTGTGCGCGAAATCGATCGCCTTCGCCTCTTCGTCCCATTCATAGAACGGGAAGTCGACGATCCAGCAAAGCTCGAAACGCTCGCGGTCGACGAGGTTCAACTCCTCGCCAGCGCGGGTGCGCGCGGCGCCCGCGAAGGAAACGAACTTCTTCGGGTCGCCGGCGACGAAGAAAGCGGCGTCGCCATCGGCAAGGCCGAGCTGCTGGCGGATCGCCTCGGTGCGCTCCTCGCCGATGTTCTTGGCGATCGGACCGGCGCCTTCGAGTTTCTCGCCTTCCTTGCGCCAGAAGATGTAGCCCAACCCGGGCTGGCCCTCGCCTTGCGCCCAGGAGTTCATGCGGTCGCAGAAAGCGCGGCTGCCGCCGGTCTTGGCCGGGATCGCCCAGACCTCGGCCTTCGCGTCATTGGCAAGTATGTTGGCGAACACCTTGAAGCCGGAATCGCGGAAATGATCCGAGACCGCCTGCATCTCGATCGGGTTGCGCAAGTCCGGTTTGTCAGTGCCGTAAGTGCGCATCGCCTCGTCATAAGGGATACGGCGGAACTTCTGCGTCACCGGCTTCCCGTCGGCAAACGTCTCGAAGACACCGCGAAGCACCGGCTCCATGGTGGAAAGCACGTCGTCCTGCTCGACGAAGCTCATCTCGAGGTCGAGCTGGTAGAATTCGCCCGGCAGGCGGTCGGCGCGCGGGTCCTCGTCGCGGAAGCAGGGCGCGATCTGGAAATAGCGATCGAAGCCCGAAACCATTATTAACTGCTTGTACTGCTGCGGCGCCTGCGGCAGCGCATAGAAGGTGCCGGGATGGATGCGCGACGGCACCAGGAAGTCGCGCGCGCCCTCCGGGGACGAGGCGGTGAGGATCGGCGTCGAGAACTCGGTGAAGCCGACCTCGCCCATGCGCTTGCGCATCTCGGCGATAATTTTCGTCCGCGCCACGATATTCCGGTGCAGCGTCTCGCGGCGCAGGTCGAGGAAGCGGTATTTCAGGCGGATATCTTCAGGGTACTCCGGCTCGCCGAAAACGGGGAGCGGCAGTTCCTTGGCCGCCGATAGCACTTCGATCTCGCGCGCGAAAATCTCGATCTCGCCGGTCGGCAGGTTCGCATTGACGGTTTCCGACAGCCGCGCCTTGACCTCGCCGTCGACGCGGATCACCCATTCGCCGCGCACGGTCTCGGCGACCTTGAACGCCGGCGAATCCGGATCGGCGACGATCTGGGTCAGGCCATAGTGGTCACGCAGATCGATGAAGAGCAGCCCGCCATGGTCACGCACGCGATGCACCCAGCCCGACAGGCGGACGGAATTGCCGACGTCGCTCTTTCTCAACTGGGCACAGGTGTGGCTGCGGTAACGATGCGTGGTCATGGGTAAAGTCCGGAAATTGCGGGCGAAGGCCCGGCTCGAAAATTGGCGCGAAAAGCGCATGAGAGGCCGGCTTTGTCAAGGCAACCGGTCACAGAGGCGCAGCTTGCGCCGTCAGGCAAAGTGAATTTGCGCGCCCTGGCTTTGGAAATCGGCGAGCGTGGCGGCAGGCGCGGTCTTTTCCACCACGAGATGGCGGATCGCATCGGCCCCCGCCACGCGATAGGGTGCGGCGGTGGCAAGCTTGTCGTTGGTGACGGCAATGACGATGCCGGCGCTGTTTTTCGCCATGGCGCGCTTCACTTCGGCTTCGGCCGAATCGAAAGCGGTGACCCCGCGCGCGACATCGAGCCCACAGGAGCCCAGAAAGAACAGATCGGCGCCGAGCTGAGCCACGGCGGCAAGCGTGTCGGCGCCCACGCAGGTGCCGAGATCGGGCACATAGCGGCCGCCGAGCACGATCAGTTCGACCAAAGGACGATCGACCAGCGCCGAGGCGACGCCCAGCGAATTGGTGGCGACGGTCAGTTCCATGTCGCGCGGGATCGCTCTGGCGATCGCCTCGTTGGTCGTGCCGCCGTCGATGAACAGGGACTGTCCCGCCGCAAGCAGCCCAACCGCCGCCTTCGCAAGGCGTGCCTTCTCCTCGACCGCATGACCGCTGCGCTGGCTGACGCTCGCCGCGGCAAAGGGCGCCGAGGCCACCGCGCCACCATAGACGCGGCGCAACTGCCCGGCCTTGGCCAATTCCCTGAGATCGCGGCGCACCGTGTCTTCCGAGACGCCGAAACGGCTGGCGAGCTCGCCGGCCAGCACCTTTCCGTCCGCCGCAAGCTGGTCGCGAATAAGTTGGTGGCGCTCCTCGGTAAGCATGCACGATCCTATTTATTTATGCACGTTATTGCATGTTTTGCCTGTTCATGCAAGAAACGGAGTCGTGAGCGGGCCTCGGAGTTCGCCCGCCTGTTTCCCTTGTTGTTGGATTGCCCACCATGAGCCTTGGCCTTAAACTCGCCCCGCAGCACCGCGTCTATGCCGGCTTTGCGATCTATTCCTTCGCCATGGGCAACATCTTCCCGCGCCTGCCCGACATCAAACATGCCATGGGGATCGAGGACGGCACGCTGGGGCTCGCCCTGATCGGCACGCCGATCGGCACGCTGGTCGCGCTGACGCTCGCGGCGCCGATCCTTGAGCGCGTCGGCTTTCGGCGCGCGCTGCTCTGGCTGGTGCCGCTGCTTGGCCTCGCCTATGCAATCGCGGTGCACGCGCCTGGGCCGGCGCCTCTGTTTCTGATGCTGCTTCCGGTCGGACTGATGATCGGCAGCATCGAGATCATCTTGAATGTCGAGGCCGACAGGACCGAGTTCCTGCTCAAGCGCCGCATCATGAACCGGGCGCATTCCTTCTGGAGCATCGGCTTCTTCGGCGCCGGGCTGTTCGGCGGTGCGCTGGCGCATCTCGGCCTGTCGCCGCAGCTGCATCTGGCGCTGGTGGTGCCGATGGTGACTGTTGCGATGGCGCTGTTCCTCGGCGGCTTCGAGCCGGCGCCCGCGCGTTTCGCCGCGACCGGCGACAAGGCGCCGATGTTCGCCCGGCCGACGCTGCCGATCCTCATCCTCGTCGCGGTGACGCTGTCGGCCATGCTGATGGAAGGCGCCAGCATGGACTGGTCGGCGATCTATATGCGCACCGTATTCGACTCTGGCCCGTTCGTTGCCGGCATCACCGTAGCGCTGTTCGCCTTCTCGCAGGCGACGACGCGCTTCTTCGCCGACAGCTTTGTCGACCGTCACTCGCCAAGCCGCGTGGCGCGCGTGCTTTTGGCGGCGATGATGGCCGGCGTGTTCATCGTCTTCTTCTCGCCCCTGCCCTTCATCTCGATGCTGGGATTTGCGCTTCTCGGCATCGGCAGCAGCGCCATCTTCCCGCTGGCGATCTCGGCGGCCGCTCAGCGCGCCGACCGCCCCGCGGCGATCAACGTCGCGGCATTGTCGCAGATCTCCTTCGTCGCCTTCCTGCTCGGGCCGCCGCTGCTCGGCTTCGTCTCGGATCACTGGGGCATCCGCTCGGCGTATGGCATCGGCATACCGTTCATCGTGCTGAGCCTTGCGGCAGCGGGCGCGCTCGGCCGGCGACCTTCGCCGAACGCTGTTTCGAACGGCACGGCGTCCGGCTCGACGGCAGAGGGGGTTCCGGCGCGGGCCTACGAGGCATGAACGGCTCGCCCGCCGCCTGAGGGGCATGGCGGGTTGGCGCGCGAGCGCCGTGCGATTTCGCATGGAAGAATCCGGCGATCGGGCTACCGCTTACGTTGCGGCGGCTTGACGAAAGCGCGCGCGGCTGAAATTGAAAGAGGCCTAATACTGTGCCAAAAGCGATTTGATGCGCGTCATCACCACACAAGAAGAACTCGAGAGCGTTATCGCGGCGTTCGAAAAGTCGGAATTCGTTACCGTCGATACCGAATTCATCCGCGAAACGACCTTCTGGCCGATCCTTTGCCTGATCCAGATCGCCGCGCCTGGGATCGAGGCGCTTATCGATCCGTTGGCGCCCGGCATCGACCTGAAGCCGTTCTTCCGGCTCATGGCCAATGAAGCGGTGCTGAAGGTCTTCCACGCGGCACGCCAGGACATCGAAATCATCGTCCATCTCGGCGATCTGGTGCCGCACCCGGTGTTCGACACGCAGGTGGCGGCGATGGTCTGCGGCTTCGGCGACAGCGTTTCCTACGACCAGCTCGTGCAGAAGGTCACCGGAGCGCGGCTGGACAAGTCCTCGCGCTTCACCGACTGGCGGCACCGGCCGCTCTCCGACAAGCAGCTCGAATACGCGCTTGCCGACGTCACCCACCTGATCAAGGTCTACCAGCACCTCAGCGCCGAGCTGAAGCGCGAGAACCGCGCACACTGGCTGAACGAGGAGATGGATATCCTCACCTCGCGCGAGACCTACGATCCGCATCCCGAGGATGCCTGGAAGCGGTTGAAGATGCGCTTGCGCAAGCCGCAGGAGCTGGCGATCGTCCAGGCGGTGGCCGCCTGGCGCGAGCGCGAGGCCCGCGAGCGCGACGTGCCGCGCGGCCGCGTTCTGAAAGACGACGCGATCTACGAGATCGCGCAGCAGGCGCCGCGCGACGCGGCGGCGCTCGGCAAACTGCGCACCACGCCGAAAGGCTGGGAGCGTTCCGCGACGGCAACGGCGCTGCTCGGCGCGGTGAATGCAGCCCTCGCCGTGCCCAAGGACGCGATGCCGAAACTGCCGAAAAGCGTGCAGCCGCCGGAAGGCTCGAGCGCGGCGGCGGAACTGCTCAAGGTGCTGCTCAGGATCGTCGCCGAGAAGGAAGGCGTCGCCACCAAGGTTCTGGCCTCCAGCGACGATATCGACCGCATAGCGGCCGAAGGCGACGAAGCCGACGTACCAGCGCTGCAGGGCTGGCGGCGCGCGGTTTTCGGCGAGCAGGCGCTGAGGCTGGTGCGCGGCGAGATCGGCATCAAGTTCGACAAGCGCAGGATCGCGGTGTTCGACCTATAGTGCGTTTCACCGTTTCACGGAAACGGCGAAACGCCCTACCTCTTTGATTTAACGCGTTGATTTAACGCGTTCCTGGACGGAAAACCGTTCACACTTTTCCTGAAATTGCTCTAACGCCCCTTTCCTTCTCCTACAAAGAGGAAAGGAAAGTCCGCTCAGCGCCGCTTTACTGCCAGCGCGAAGACCGCAATGACGAAGACCGGGATCGCCAGCAGCGCGAATTTGGTGACGGTTAGCAACGAGGCGAAGGCCAAAGAATCCGGATTGGCCAGTTGGAAATCGGAGAGCAGCCGGGCCAGGGCGAAATTCTGAGCGTAGTCGGCGATCGCATAGGGAAGCACCAGCGCCAGCGAGAACAATGCCTGGAGCTGCGCCGGCATGGCGCGGAACGTGCTGAGCCGCCGTCCGAAAACAAGGATGAGGCTTACCAGCGTCAACGACAGCAGTGCCGGGAACAGAAGGTCGAAGGTCAGGTAGTGCCAGACGATGATGATCTCGCCGCCGCGCCGGCCGAGCGCGGTGAGCCACGCCATGCCTTCATCGGGCGTGAAGCCGGCGACGCGCATGTCAAGCGAGATCAAGCCGCCGCTCAAGCGCTGGAAATAGAGAAATTCCAGCGCCGTCATGACGAGGAACAGCGCGATCGAAGCAATGGAGAGCGCCGCTGCGTGACGCGAAAGCCGCAACACCGCCGTGCTCAGATCACGCCACAGTCTCCGCTGGCGGTCGGACTGATCGGCCTGCCGATCAAAGTCCGCCCGGGTAATTGGGGCTTTCGCGGGTGATCGTGACGTCATGGGCGTGGCTTTCACGAAGTCCGGCGTTGGATATGCGCACAAAGGTGGCGCGCTCGCGGAAGTCTGCAAGGTCACGTCCACCCACATAACCCATAGCGGCTTTCAGGCCGCCTGCAAGCTGGTGCAGCACACCAGCCACAGGTCCTTTGTAGGGAACCTGCCCTTCAATGCCCTCCGGAACCAGTTTGAGGGTGTCGCGAACCTCGGCCTGGAAGTAGCGGTCCGCCGAGCCACGCGCCATGGCGCCGACCGAGCCCATGCCGCGGTAAGCCTTGAACGAGCGGCCTTGGTGCAGATAGACCTCGCCCGGGCTCTCGTCGGTGCCGGCTAACAGCGAGCCGATCATGGCCGCGCTTGCGCCCGCGGCGAGCGCCTTGGCGAGATCGCCCGAATATTTGATGCCGCCATCGGCAATGACGCTGACGCCGGCCTTGCTCGCCGTTTCGACCGCCGACATGATCGCCGAAAGCTGCGGCACACCGACGCCGGCGACGATCCTGGTGGTGCAGATCGAACCCGGGCCGATGCCGACCTTGACGGCGTCGGCGCCGGCATCGATCAGCGCCCGCGTGCCATCGGCCGTGGCGACATTGCCGGCCAGGATGCGCACTGAATTGGAGAGCTTCTTCGCTCGCGCCACGGCCTCCAGCACGCGCTGCGAGTGGCCGTGCGCGGTGTCGATGACCAGCAAGTCCACGCCGGCATCGATCAGGCGCTCGGCGCGCTCGAAGCCGTCATCGCCGACGCTGGTGGCGGCGGCGGCGCGCAGGCGACCCTGAGCGTCCTTGGTGGCGTGCGGGTTGAGCTGCGACTTCTCGATGTCCTTGACGGTGATCAGGCCGACGCAATTGCCCTTCCTGTCGACTACCACCAGCTTCTCGATGCGATGCTTGTGGAGCAGGCGCTTGGCCTCGTCCTGGTCGACATTCTCCTTGACCGTGATCAGGTTCTCACGGGTCATCAGCTCGTAGACCTTCTGCGACGGATCGGAGGCGAAACGCACGTCGCGGTTGGTGAGGATGCCGACGAGACGGCCGACCGTGTGGCCGCCGGTGCCGCCATTCTCGACCACCGGAATGCCGGAAATTCCGTTTGTGCGCATCAGCGCCAGCGCGTCGGCGAGCGTGGCGTCGGGACCGATGGTGACCGGGTTCACCACCATGCCGGATTCGAATTTCTTCACCTGCCGGACCTGCTCGGCCTGCTCGGCCGGGGTCAGATTGCGGTGGATGACGCCGATGCCGCCAGCCTGCGCCATGGCGATCGCCAGCCGCGCCTCGGTGACGGTGTCCATGGCCGCTGACAGGATCGGCACGTTGAGATCGATGTCGCCGGCAATGCGGGTGCGGATGTCGGTTTCGCCCGGCATCACCTCGGAATGGCCGGGCTGCAGGAGCACGTCGTCGAAGGTCAGCGCCAAAGCGCCGGTGGACGTTTCGATGATTCTTGCCATGGCCAGTCCTTTTGAATGCGGAAAAGGCGCTGGGCCGATTGGCCAGCGCCGACTCTCATCTTCCCTTTCAGGATTGGCGCTGGCTGGTAACACGTCCCGGGACGGAAGGAAAGCCGGTCGTTAAGGGGCGCTTCAGCTTCTCATTTGGTGCCTAGCAGGTCGCTGAGCAACGCATGGCGCGGTGACACAAAGGGATTGACGATGGTGACGCCGCCCCAGGTGAAGCCATGTTGCAGGTCCTCCGACAGGAGCAACCGGCAACCCGATTGCGAGGCTGTGGACAGAATGACCGCATCCCAAATGCCGAAGCGATGGTCCGCGGCCAGGTCCACGGCCGTCATCATCGCCTCGGGCGTCGTTCCGACAACCGGGAACGCATCGCGCCAGTTCAGGAGTGCGTCCCGGGCTTCTGCATGCGATCGACCTGCCTTGCGCACCAGCACATTGAACAATTCGCCAAGGACCTGAACAGGAATGACCGTCCCCTCTTGGGGAACGTTGGCCAGCAGTTCGAGGACGATCTCGCGTTTTTCCGCGTCGTTCACACCTTCGGCATAAGCAAGGACATTGGTGTCGATTGCGACCTTCACCGGTCGTCCTCGTAAAGTTCGTCACGAGTCCATTTTCCGGCGTCGACAACAGGCTGGCGCCTGAGACGCGACAGCAGCGACGCTCGCGAGCGGGAAGCCACCCCTTCGCTCTTTTCGGCGGGCACAATCCGCGCCACGGGCCGGCCATGACTGGTCACGACGTAGCTCTGGCCATCCCGTACCCCGCGAAGAATGAGGGAAAACTTGCGATTGGCTTCGGCTGCAGAGACGGCTTCATCCATGATATACGCCAGATTGTAGTTATATTCACTACAATAATGATCGACGTCGCCTTTGGCAAGCCATGATGAACACCAGTGGTTGCGGTCGCTGAAAAGTGACAGCAATTTAATGCGACATCCGGGCCGAGGCATGATAACCGCCGGGTCGCACCGGTTCGCCCCCAAGCCGGGCCTAGAATCGCGAAGACAAATCAGAGCGTTTCCCCTTGAACCGCATCATTCCGCTTATCCTGGCGGTCGCACTTTTCATGGAGAACATGGATTCGACCGTGATCGCGACGTCGCTGCCGGCGATCGCTGTCGACATCCATACCAGCCCGATCGCGCTGAAGCTGGCGCTGACGGCCTATCTGGTGTCGCTGGCGATCTTCATTCCGATCAGCGGCTGGATGGCGGACCGGTTCGGAGCCAAGACCGTGTTCCGCGCCGCGATCGGCGTCTTCATCGCCGGCTCCGTCGCCTGCGCCTTTTCCAATTCGCTGCCGGCTTTCGTGGTGTCGCGCTTCCTGCAAGGCATAGGCGGCGCGATGATGACCCCGGTCGGGCGCCTGGTGCTGGTGCGCGCCACGCCGAAGAACGAACTGGTCGCGGCGATGTCCTGGCTGACCGTGCCGGCGCTGGTCGGACCGCTGGTCGGCCCACCGATCGGCGGCTTCATCACCACCTATTTCACCTGGCACTGGATCTTTCTCATCAACGTGCCGATCGGGCTGCTGGGCATCTGGCTCGCCACGCGGTTCTTGCCCGAAACCGAGCCCGCCGAGACGCCGCCGCTCGATTTCCCGGGATTTGTGCTCAGCGGGCTCGCAGCGTCCGGCGTCGTCTTCGGCCTTTCCGTCGTCAGCCTGCCGGCGCTGCCGCCGCTGGCCGGTTTCGTCACCGTGGCGGTCGGGGTGATCTCCGGCGTGCTTTATCTCATCCACGCCCGCCGCGCCAGGAACCCGCTGCTGGCGCTGGAGCTGTTCCGCAACCAGGTCTTCCGATCCTCGGTGCTTGGCGGCTCGCTGTTTCGCATCGGCATCGGCGCGGTGCCGTTTCTTTTGCCGCTGATGTTCCAGATCGGCTTCGGGCTGACGCCGTTCCAGTCGGGCATGATTACCTTCGTCTCGGCGATCGGCGCCATCGGCATGAAGTTCGTCACCGCGCTGCTGTTCCGGCTCGCCGGCTTCCGGCGCGTGCTGATCTGGGGTTCGCTGGTCGCGGCCGCGTCGATCGCCATCTACGGCCTGTTCACGCCGCAGACGCCCTACGCGCTGATGTTGGCGATCCTGCTGGTCGGCGGCTTCATCCGCTCGATGTTCTTCACCGGCGTCAACGCGCTCTCCTATGCCGAGATCACGCCCGCCGACACCAGCAAGGCGACGCCGATCACGGCGGTCTTCCAGCAATTGTCGATCGCGATGGGCGTGGCGCTGGCCGGCGGCATCCTCGAAGTATCGACCTCGATCCACGGCGGGCCGCTGAATCTGCGGGATTTCCACATCGCCTTCTTCATCGTGGCGGCCGTATCGGCGGCAGCCTCGATCACCTTCATGCGGCTTGCGCCGGAGGCCGGCAGTGCCGTCTCGGGCCATGGCCGGCTGACCACGCCGAAAACGCTGGAATCGGTGGGAACGGCGGGGAAGTAGAGCGCTGCTTCCTCTTCTTAGAGAGGATGCCGCCGACGGCGACGGATGAGGGGAGTTCCGGGAAAAGCCAGCGCCTCACTCCGCTGGACCACCCCTCATCCGTCTCGGCGCTATCGCGCCGATCCACCTTCTCCCACAAGGGGAGAAGGAGAAGGGCTACCCCTTAAACTCCTTCGCCAGCAGATACAGCTCCACCGATTCATCGCGCGAGGCCGGCGGCTTCACATGATGGACCGAGCGGAAGTTCTGCTTCAGCAGCGACAAGAGCTCGTTCTCGGCGCCGCCCTGGAACGTCTTGGCGAGGAAATGCCCGCCGGGCTTGAGCACATGCAGCGCGAAATCGGCGGCGACTTCGCACAGATGCATGGTGCGCAGATGATCGGTGCGGCGATGGCCGGTCGTGGGCGCGGCCATGTCGGACAGCACAACGTCCGGCTGGCCACCGAGCGCTTCGGCCAGTTTTTGCGGCGCGTCCGGATCGAGGAAATCCATCTGCAGGATGACGGCGCCCGGGACTGGATCCATTTCGAGATAGTCGATGCCGACCACATGCGGATTTTCGGCGCTTGACTTCGTCCGTGCGGCCGCCACCTGGCACCAGCCGCCGGGCGCGGCGCCCAGGTCGATGACCTTCATGCCGGGCTTCAGGAGATGATGCTTGTCGTCGATCTCGATCAGCTTGTAGGCCGCGCGGGAGCGGTACCCGTCTGCCTTGGAGCGCTGCACATAGGGATCGTTCATGTGGCGCTCAAGCCAGCGGCGCGAGGATTCCTTCAGGCCACTCTTCTTCTTGATGCGGGTCTTGAGGACGCGAATGCTTCCAGAGCCTGGCTTTTCCGGCTTCTTCGTCATCGGCGCCCACCATTGCGCCAGACGCCGTCATCGGCCATCAGCTCGCTCAAAATCCCCTCGCGCAGACCCCGGTCGGCGACGCGCAGCCGCTCGGATGGCCATACACCGCGGATCGCTTCCAGGATGGCGCAGCCGGCGAGAACGAGGTCTGCGCGGTCGGCGCCGATGCAGGGGTTGGCGCAGCGCTGTTGGAAATCCCAGCCGATCAGCCGCTCGATCATGCGATCGACGCTGTCGCGGTCCATCCAGAGGCCATCGACGCGGCGGCGATCATAGCGATCGAGATCGAGATGCACGCCGGCGAGCGTCGTCACCGTGCCGGACGTGCCGAGCAGATGGAAGTTGGGGCTGGCCAGCACATGCGCGAGCCGGTCGCGGCCGTCGAAGGCCTTTAGCCGGGCGGCCACATCGTCGACCATGGCGGCAAAGGTCTCGCGCGTCACGGTGCGGCCGCCGAAGCGCTCCGCGAGCGAGACCACGCCGACGGGCAGCGACGTCCAGGACACGATGTGGTTGGCCAGACGTGGCGAACGCCGTCCAGTCAGGTCGATCAGCGCGATTTCCGACGAGCCGCCGCCGATGTCGAACAGCACCACGCCTTGCGTGTCGCGCTCGACCAGCGAGCCGCAGCCGGAAACGGCCAGGCGGGCCTCGGTCTGGCGGTCGATGATCTCGAGCTTCAGCCCGGCCTCGCGCTCGACCCGATCCAAGAACTCGATACCGTTGGCGGCCGAGCGGCAGGCCTCCGTGGCGATCAGCCTGGCTTTCCTGATCTTGCGGTTGCGCAGCTTCTCGCCGCAGATCTTCAGCGCCTCGACCGCGCGGTCCATCGCCGCCTGGCTGAGCCGGCCGCTGGCCGTCAGCCCCTCGCCCAGCCTGACGATGCGCGAGAAAGCGTCGATGACGCGGAACTGGCCGTGACGGCCAGGCACCGCGACCAGCAACCGGCAATTATTGGTGCCGAGGTCGAGCGCGGCAAAGACAGGCAATTCCTGTTGCGGCGGACGCTGCGGGGCCGCCAGCCTCGGCTCGACCGGCGAAGGCGCGCTCCGCGGTTGGCTTGCCGCCGTGGCGGCAGGCGCAGGCTGCGGCACGACGCCGTTCTCGTCGCGCGCGAATACCTTGCGGCCCCGCTTGCGTTTGCGGCGCTTGCGCGTCTTGCCTTTCGGCTGATCGCCATGCCGGTCGGCCTGACTTGCGCCAGTTTGCTTGTGGCCGGCATGTCTGGGGTCGGCATGTCTTTGGTGCGCGCCAGCGTGGCGGCTGAATCGCGCCGGCTGCGGGCTCGCCGGCTGCGTCGGCGGTGCCCCGGACATGCCCACTGCCGACGCGCCCGCGCCGGTATCGTGGTCTTCCACTTCAGTTCCTTCCGGCGCCGCGCGAACCGGGAACGGACGCAGCAGGCACCTCGATTTGTTTCAAGTTGAGGGCAGAGTAGCAGCGCCGTTCGCAATCACCAAGAGCGCGTGGCCGAATTTCGCTAACGTCACATTTGCCAGCGTCACGTTGGGGCAATGTCTTGCCGGTTGAATAGCCGGCTTCAATCAGGCATGTCTCAAATGCGGGTTCGAAGGGGTTGGGCAACATCAAATCAATGAGCTGCAACGCATGATGACGACGCCATGAATTGGAGGCGCTATTTCTGGCCGGTCATAGGCATCGCGGCGGTGGCGTTCTCGCTGTGGCTGCTCATCCACGAACTGCGCGGCATCTCGCTCGACGATGTATGGGCCGGCATCGCCGCCATCCCGCCGCGCGATTGGGTGCTGGCGGCGCTGAGCTCGGTCGTCGCCTATGCCTCGCTCGCCGGCTACGACCACATAGCGCTGCTGCATATCGGCAAGAAAGTATCGTGGCTGTTCGTCACGCTGTGCTCCTTCACCACCTACGCGGTGTCGCACAATATCGGCGGCTCGGTGTTTTCCGGCGCGGTGATCCGCTATCGCGCCTACGCCACGCGGGGATTGACCGGCCAGGAGGTCGGCGTGCTGGTGGCGATCTGCTGGTTCACCTTCATCCTGTCCAGCGTCTTCCTCGGCGGCCTCGTTCTGCTGTTCGAGCCGCAGATCATCGACCGCTTCACCGGCGCGCCGCACCATGGCGCCGCCTTTGCCGCGGGGCTCGCGATGCTTATCCTCGTCGGCGCCTATGCGTTCGGCAGCTGGCTTGGGCTGAGACCCTTGAAGATAGGCGGCTTCCAGCTCCACTATCCGGCGCTGCCGATCGTGGCGCGACAGTTGCTGGTCGGGCCGGTCGAGCTGCTGGGAGCTGCGGCGATCATCTACTTTGCCCTCCCCGATGCCGGAAATCCCGGCTATTTCGTCGTGCTGGGCGTGTTCATCGTGTCGTTCTCGATCGGGCTGCTGTCGCATGCGCCGGGCGCGCTCGGCGTGTTCGAGGTCGTCTTCCTCACCGGCCTTTCCGACATGGACCCGGTCGGCGTGCTTGCGGCGCTTCTGGTGTTCCGCCTGTTCTATCTCATCATCCCGCTGCTGATCGGCCTTGGCGTGGTGCTTTATTTCGAGCATTCGCAGTACAGCAAAGGCGAAAGCTGAGGGCCTCCGAGCAGCCTGCAGGCGGCTTCGTCAAAAAGGCTGCGATTGAACTCAGTTGCGGGCTTGACTATTTTCCGATGGCGGCTACAAGGCAGCGCTCGCGGCAAATGAGCCGCCCGCTTCGCGCGATACCAATCGCGCCTGCTGGGGAATAGGTTAACGGTAGACCCACGGACTCTGACTCCTCCTCTATCCGTTAAATTTCAAGCACTTAGCGCAATATCCCCTGTCTAACGCTCAGTCGGATATCAAGCGGTTAGGGTTGGAAGTGTCTAACTTTTTAGACCGCTTTCGCATCGCTTTTGTCGCGCTCGGAGGAGCCGCATCAGCCTCTTTGGTCGCGGTGCGATCGAACCTCACGGCCCTGCCCCGCTCCGCCGCAAACGTTCCCACGATCGACTGCAGTTCGCCTTCCGGAGCGTCGGCCCCAAGCGCCCGCAATACTGCAATCCCCGCCTTGATCGATACTGATCCGGGTTCATCGGTAAGCAGCTTGGTGAGCGCCTCGTTCATTTTCATGCAGGATCCTCCTTCCATACCGGCACGTGGTTGATCTTGATCGCCACAAGGCGGCGGATGCGTAGGCCGACGGCTTCGCGGCCGGTCGGCACGAAGGCTTCGACATCGAGCCGGCCGTGGTCGCGGCCGCCGGCCTCGCATGCCATGCGGTCGGCGAGGGAATCGACGTCGACATCGCCGAAGATCTGGATCAGGTCCGCAGGCTGGTAGTTGTGCAGGCGCTTGCAGTAGCGGCAACGCACGCGGACCAGGCGCAGACTGTCGATCAGATTGGACAGCGGAAAGTCGCGATATTTCGGGCTGTAGGGCTCGGGCATGAGAACAGAAAAGGAACAAATTCCTTGATCGTCAAGCCGGCGTGTGCAATCTTTTTGCCGCATCCCGGAGGAACCCATGATCGTGCTCTTTCACTCCTCTCTTGGATTACGGGCAGTGGAGCGCAAGGCGGCCGAGCGGATGCGCGGCGCCGGCCATCAGGTTATTACGCCGGACCTCTATAGCGGCGAAACAGCATCATCCGTGGCTGAGGGCCTGGCGTTGATGGCCAAGATCGGGTGGCAAACGATCTGCAGTCGAGCAAGGGAAGCGATCGCCGGAATACCAGAGACGGCTGTGATGGTGGGCCATTCCATGGGCGCCGGCGTTATCAGCGAGGTCTGGCCTGAAAGAGCGGCGTCCAAAGGGGTCGCACTCTTACACGGTCAGGCCGATATTCCCGCAAACGTGGGGCCGGGATTTGCCGTGTCGGTGCATGTCGCGGATCCTGATCCCTTCGCGACGCCGGACGAGGTCGCGGCGTGGCGCGGCCGCGCAGCGAAAGCCGGCTTCAAAGCCCGGGTCTTCACATATCCCAGCCTCGGTCATTTCTTCACTGATGATGGACTTCCCGACTACGATCCGGCCGCGACCGACCTCGCCTGGTGGCGGGTGCTGGCTTTTCTGCAAGAAGCAGCCTGACCGTTGACCTTGGAGCAACGAGGCTGCCGATCGGCCGATCGCGTTAAAGCGACCCGCCGTTCCGTCCAAACCCGACCTCCTGGCCATTTTCCAGGCTGTTCCGGCATGCATGATCAGGGGCCTCTTGACTCCAGTGTTCTCATTTTGTTCACTGTGGGCAAAATGGAGACACCGCCATGAAGCCTCTGCGTGCAACCGAAGCTGAGCAACCTGAAATCTTCGCGACCATCAAACGCGAACTGCCTGACATCACGCGTGCCTGCCACAAGATGACCAAGCAGCTGCGCGGCCTGTCTGACATCAGCCAAAAGATGGCGATTGCGGATCTGATGGCATCCTGGGTGATGGCCGTCTACCCGGAAGACTTGGAGCTGCAGCTGTCCCTCGCCGAGGCCATCCGCGATCAGGCGGAAATCACTCTGAGGGAAGCGTTCCGAGTAAAGGCGCGACAGAAGCAGCACTGATGGTGAGGCGCAGCCGCAGCATTCCGCCGCCTTCGGTGATCGACCGTGACATGCCGCATCAGGTCGCCCTGCCCGACGACATCTGCACCGATAGCAACTACACGCTCATCACACGCTTTCTGCGCGAACGAGCCTTGATCTGCCGGACTCGAGCGGTGATCGCAATCTGGGAAGACGGCAAACAGGAGCAATGGCGGCTGCACTGCTTTGCCGATCGCGAAGCCGCGGCGGCGTTCCTTGACCACTTCGGCGGCATCATGTTCGATCCGAAGCGAGACAGGGAGAACGGGCGCGCTCGCGGTGTCTGGCGTCGCCAGGGCGCCTACGAGCGAATTTTGAAAATGGGACCGCTCAGCGTGCCCGAAGCCCTGCGGAGTTAGGCATGTGTAACCTCTACAACATCACGACCAGCCAGGAGGCGATCCGCCAGTGGACGCGGGCGCTCCGCGACATCGCTGGCAATCTCGAGCCGTCGATCGATATCTATCCCAACCAATTTGCTCCGGTGGTTCGCAACGCCGCCGACGGCAGCCGCGAGCTCGCCAGGCTGCGATGGGGCATGCCGACGCCGCAGGAGCGGATTCGCGGCAACGCCGATTCCGGTACCACCAACATCCGCAATCCGCAGTATGCCCATTGGCAGCCCTATCTCGGCATCGAGAACCGCTGCGTGGTGCCGGTGACGAGTTTTGCCGAGCCCTCGCCGACACCGGGCGACAAGGACCCCGAGACCGGCGTTCAGAAGAACTTCTGGTTCGCGCTCAGCGAGGATCGGCCGCTGTTCTTCTTCGCCGGCCTGTGGACGCCCTGGCATGGCGTGCGCAAGGTGAAGGAAGGCCCGGGCGATCACGAGATCTATGGCTTCCTGACGACCAGGCCCAACGCTCTGATCGCACCGATCCACGAGAAGGCAATGCCGGTGATCCTGACCACGCCGGAGGAAACTGAATTGTGGCTCACCGCGCCATGGTCGGAAGCGAAAAAGCTGCAGCGCACGGCGCCGGAAGACGCGCTGGTGATCGTCGAGAAACCTGCCACGCAAATCAAGCGTCCGGCTCAGCCGCCGTCGCAGGGTTCCTTGTTCTGAAGGAGAAGCGCCATGGATCAGATCATCACCCTGGACAGCCGCCAGGAAGCAGCGTTGCAGAAAGTCGCCGACAGGTTCGTCTCCCTGCACAAGGGCGATACGATGAAGGCGTTGAAGGAAATGATCGTGCTCAATGGCCAGTTGCAGGACCAGATAGACGCGCTCAAACGGCGCCAAAACCAGTGAGCGAGAAGTTCCGGTGATCAACCCGCCCAGACGAGCCGCTGCCTATCCGGACCGCGAAATCGACTGCCAGGAAGCCATGGAGCCCGGCTTCCAAGCGATCGTTGACTGTATGCTCGAAGCAGGATGGACGCGCGGTGAGGTAATGAGCTCGTTGCGCCGTCTGATCGCCGCCGACAACATGACGCAAAAGGAAAATGCCAAGGTCGAGGCAGAGCTCGCGATTGCGCGTGCAATGATCCGGGCGGCCAGACCGCGCCGTTCGTGAGATCAGCGAGGCTTATTGACCGCACCTTCGTCGAGCTCGGCTTCCAACGTCTCGCTCACCGGCTTAGGCTCGCTGCCTAGCGGCACGCCGTCAAAACCCTGCAGCCAGGCCTCCGCATGCTCGGTCCAATAGTCCGGTACGGCACGCTCCTTGCCGTCCTTGCGCGCCTGCTGGCCGTACATCCAGGCGTAGCCAATGCGCTCCTGGTCCTTTTTCGCGACTGCCATCTTGTGCTTCCATGTCCGTTCGGAAGGCGTAGTATCTAGCAATACCGCTCTTGAGGCGAGGCCATCTGCCAAAGCTAGGCGACTAAGATGAAACTTCAGGTAGGGAAATTTTACATCACGGCTGACGGTGAGATCGTCGGTCCGATCGGTGCCAGCAATTTTCCCGGTCCTTTTTGGTTCGGTGAACTGGCAAGTTGCAAACCTGATTTGGTTGTGGAGACATTCCGTGCCGACGGTCGCGTCGAGCGTGGGCCGGGCATGAGGTCCAGATGCGGCGATCTCGTGGCCGAGGCATTCACTTCTCCTCCCAGAAATCCTTGAGCATCGCGTGGCGAAGCTGCTCTTCGCCCTTCAGAAACCGCACCCTGCCCGACAGCCCCGGCTGGAGCCACTCCGCCTTTTCTTTTTTCAGGCCCTTTGGCGGCGGGGCGCCGACCTTGCCCTGCACTTGGTCCCACAGCCGCTGCCGCTTGTCGGCCTTGAAGGTTACGAAGGCGCCGCCCATGTAGCGGCCCTTGTCGGCCATCAGCACCATGGCCGGCTTGCCGCGCTCGCGCTGCACGCCGATGATCTCCATCACCTTCTCGTCGAAGCATTTGATCTTGCGCCACTGCATGGTCGTACCGGAGCGGTAGACGCTATCGAGGCGCTTCGAGACCATGCCCTCCAGGTTCGCCTCGCAAGCCAGATGGTAGACGGCATCGCCAGTGCCAGGCAGAGCTTCGGAGAACTGGATATGACCGCCGGCGGGGATGAGCGCCTGCAAGACCTCCCTGCGGTCCTTCAGCGCCATGTCTCTCAAATCGTGGCCTTTGAGGTGCAAGAGGTCGAAGGCGACGAGATAGAGGTCTTGCGGGCGCCTGGTGATGGCTGATCGGAGCGCATGGAAGTCCGACAGGCCGGCTTCATTCGTGACGATCATCTCGCCCTCGATGATGAAGCTGTCAGCTTTCAGGCCTTCGGCTTCCTCGGCAATCGGCTTGTATTTGGCGGTCCAGTCGATGCCCGACTTTGTGAAAAGCCGGATTCCATCATCGTCCTTGATGAGCTGCGTTCTATAGCCGTCGAACTTTACCTCGTGGCTCCATTCGTCACCCTTGGGCGGCTGCTCGACCAATTCCGGCTCCATCGGGCGGATAAAGGACAGCCGGACCGGCTTACGCATGGCAACCCCAACGCATCACTCAAGTTCGATTCAATAGCGCAGGGTCGTTTCAGTTCCGTTAGCAGTCACTAATGGGAACAATCCCGTGTTGCCGCTGTTCAAAAGGACACGGACACGGAGTTGCAACATGGCAGACGACAAGACCAAGCGGGATTTTCGCGACCGCGACCGAGTTTCGGCTAATGACGACTATGAGGTGGAATATTTCGCTCAGAAGGTCGGCCTGACCGTCCAGCAGGTGCGCGAGTTGATCAAGAAGCACGGCAACGACCGCGAGACGCTGGAGCGGGAAGCCAGGAAGTTTGGCGCATGACGCGGCTTTCCGATCTCGGCCCTCCGAAGCGGGTGACGGTCCACTGCCCGCCCGGGGCCAAGGAGATTTCACATTTCTATCGCTGCGAAACCTGCGGCCAAACCGTCGACCTCAAAGACATTCGACAGGTTATGTGGCACCAGTTCCAACCGGAGCATGAGCCGCTTGAGCTCAGCTAGTCCGGAACGCGGCGATACCGGAAGCGATTCCGAATATGGTCGTTGAAATAGCGACCTTTGACAAATGCCGACCGGAACGCCGCGTAAGTCTCCGGCGGCACGTCCTCGAAGTCGTAGCGCTTGCCGCTGGCCACGAACCAGACGGAGAGGATCCTGCTGGCCGCGTCGTATTCTGTTTTCCTGATCGATGTTGATGGCATGGCGCACCTGCTTGGCAACGCAGGGGCGCGGCTTTCGTTTCAGGAATGCGAACCTATAACCCCCTCCATGAAGACCACAGCGACCTATGATTCGGCGGCAGGCACATTCACGCTCGAGAAAGGCGTCTGGCGGGGAACGTTCCCGATCGACGATTTGCCGAGTTGGATCCGCTTCTATCGCCAGCAGATGGAGCGGTATCCTGCGCAGGCCGCATCCTATGCAGCGGACATCAAAGCCCTCGAGGCGCTGATTGCGGAATTGCAAGGGCGGCAATAGAAGAGCCCGCACCGAGGGGAGCGATGCGGGCTCATGTCGGGGAAAATTTCAAACCCGACGCGACGACGTGAAACGCTGGGGAGGATATGCGTCGCGGCGACCGAACCTTCTCCTTGCGGACTTGTTCCAACAAAAAAGCCCACCGACCGGAGCCAGCGGGCTTTCACATTCCAGTAACTTGAGCCGGCTCAATCCGAGATCGGCACCGAAGGACCTGCAACAATGGCCGAAAGCTTCCCCTTCCGGACAAGGACGGGCTTTCGATAAGATTTCTTCATAGGTCACCCCCTTTGATCACAGAAACGTGACAAGCTCGCCCATGCGACCCAAGGTTGTCAAGCCCACCATAAACCCGCCAGCCGGAGCTGACGAGCGCGTCCTACGAACCTGTTGATGATCGCCGCCTGGTCATCTTGTCGCCTTCGATGAAGCGATCCATCCGTTCGTGCAAGGTGGACACGCTCCCCTTCAGGTCGCGCACGCCTGTCATCACCTCGTCGCGGAACTCTCTTAGGCCGGCCTTGGTGATGTAGGTCTCGGCAACATGCAGCTTGTGCGCGGCAAGCTGCTCGGTGAGCAGCGCTATCGAGGCCATCGCTGTGTCCGCCCTGACATGGGCGTCGCGGGCGTCTTTTCTCACCTCGTCGCGCGCCGTCTTGATCGCGGCCTCGATGCGCCACCATAGTCCGCCGACGGCGCCGATGACGGCGATCAGGAACACGACGTTCGAATTGAAGTCCGTCATCCGGCCTGTCCTCATCCCGGCTGGTTCAGTTCGCCGCGGCGAGCCGCGCTTGCCTTGGTGTGCCGGTCGCATTCGGCCGGCGTGTAGAGACCGATGGCGCACGCCGGCGCCATCGTCCTGTCGATCCTGTTCTGGTCCGCCAGCGTCTTGCCTTGTGCCCCGGCGAGGCTGTTACCGATGGCCGAGCGCAGGGCTGGCGCACCGCTGACGCCGGAAGTCGTACACGCCGCCAGCATCAATGCAGTCGTCAAAAGACAAGCGGGCATCGACGCCCTTCTCAATCGCATGCTGGTTCTCCTTCTCGATCCTGGCGCGCAGCTCGTCGGCGCCCTTGTGCTTGATGAGTTGATAGGCCCCGAGCGCTGCGCCGGAAGCGATGGCGACGATTGCCGCCCAGGCGATGATGCCGGCGAGAAAACGCGAGATGCCAAGGCGGCCGACGATGAAGGTGATTAGGAAGCTCATAGGAGCCACCAGACGAGGAACCCGGCGATGACTGCCAGGCTTACGGCGCCGACGATGCGCAGGCCTCGATCGATGATCGGGGTGAGAACGGCCTTCAGGTTCTCCATGGGTCAGCCCACCGCGCCGATGGCGTTTGCAAGACGCGCGGCCTTGCGGCGGGCGTACCAGCCATATGCAAGGCCGCCGATCGCCATGACCGCACTGACCAAAGCGAGGATGACGACGATCTTGCCGATCCACTCGCTGGTGTAGGTGAACGGCGAAAGCTGGCTCTGCAGCTCGGCCAGCGTGCCCGAAAGGCCGATGACGGCGACCCCGCCGCCGGCGGCCGCGTCGGCCGGCGCGGTCGAGGGGGCAGTCGTGGCATCCTCGACGAAGGCCTTGGCCTGACCGCCGTCAACGAAGTTCGCCGACTGCGGCACAGCACCGGTCGCCCAGGCTTGGCCGATGATGCGCACTTCCGCGACGCGCGCCGACCAGCCGCGGCCGAAGTCCTTCCAGGTCTTCAAATGCTGCAGAAAGGCGAGCCGCTGGTCGCAGATGCGGTCGATGAGGGCGTCATGGTCGTTGCAGGCCTGCACAGCGGCGATGGTGCCGAGACCGATGACGCCATCGATCCGGCCCCTGTAGAGCGAGCCGAGCGCGCGCTGCAGCCAGATGATCGACTGCTTCGGGCCCGAGTTCACCGCGCCATCGACAACGACATAGTCGACGCCGGCCGGCAACTGGTCGCCCTTCACGGCGTCCCAATACTGGCGGTCGTAGATTTCGAAGAGTTCCTGGCTGGTGATGCTTTTCACCGAGCGGGGCGCCAGCCCGTTGCTCTTGCGATAGGCGTCATAGACACGCTGGGTCACGCCTTTCATGGTGACGCCGCCCGGGTCGGCCGGATGATTGCTGTAGCCGCCCTCATGCGCGAGCACGCGGGCGAGCGATTCCTGCTCGCGGGATGCGGTCATCGATTTTTCCTTTCGCTTGGGAACTTTCCGGCTCGTCGGCAATTGAAGGCCGCGGCAGGGGGGACTTCAGATTTGGATCACTTCAGCAAGCTCGAGCAGCTGATCGATGCCGGCAGCGCCAACCTGGTCGCGCAGGCGCGCGGGCTGCTTGCTGAAATCAAAGGCAAGTCGCACGAACTGCCTCAAGCCGTGGATGAATTCCTGCTCGACATGATGACGCTTGAATTCCTGCTCGAAGCCGAGCGGGAGGCATTCTATGGCGCGGCACGAAGACTGGCGCGCATGCGCCTGACGATGGTGAAACTGCTTTCGAGCTAGCGGCTGTCCGCCCCGGCCGAGCCCTGCGGGTTGCCGAGCGAGATCTGCGTGGTGTAGCCGCTGCCGCGGTCGAGCGTGTCGGCGATCGAGGCGATGGTGTAGCTGCCGTCGACGCCGGCACGCAGGTCTATGATGGCCGTGCCTTCCGGCTCGGCGGTCGGCTCGCCTTCGATGGTGACCGAGCCCGAGCCCTTCGACCGCGCGCCGTCGACGCGATCGGAATCGGCGCGGGTCTTCGCCGACGTCTCGTCCGGCTCCATGAAGCGCAACACGTCTTCCGGCTCGACATCGTCGCCGGTCTCGACCTCTTCGATGACCTGCTTCGCCCTATGCAAGTCGTACCAGCGGCCCTTCTTCTTCTTGAAGCGCGGCCGGTCCGTCACCGGCGTCAGGCCGCTCGCCGATATCACCATGCCGCGGGTGATCCGAATCGTCGGCAGCGGCTGGCCGGTCGCCGAAACACCGGCATTGCGGGGGACAAAGCCCGCCTGCGTGCCCTTGATGGCGAAGGTTGCGCCATGCTCGCGCGCCAGGCGGTCGGCGAAGGCAAGGAAGCTCTCATTGTCCTGCGCCTCGTACTCCAACTGCCGGCTGGCCAGTGACGGATGCACCTTGATCGACAGGCCTGCATCTTGCGCGGCGTCCTGCAGCACCCGGCCGAGCGTCGTCTTTTCCCTGTGCCGGTCGGCCGGTTGCTTGACCTTGCCCTTGAGGCTCGCCGAACGCGCGGTGATGGAAAGGACGCTGCCGGATCCTCTGTCGGTCGACCAGTCGCAGGTGTCGACTTCGCCCTCGAAGGTCCGCATCGCGCCGCCCTGCCAGCCGAGTTCGATCGACACGGGTGTGCCGGTCTTGGGAAACCGCACCGTGGCGTCCTTGTCGTCCAGCGTGAAGGAGGCCGATTGCGTCGCCTCCGTGCTCGACTTGGTGATGGTCAGCGAGATCAGCAGCGGCACGAAGCGGGAGGTGACGTCCTGCCCGCCGACGACCACTCGGAAGTGGCCCTTTCTCATAAGAAGAGATCAACCACCGGCATGGCCGCGGCGCCCTCCGCCTGCATTTCCGCCGGCGTCATCACCGTGACGACCCGGCCGACCGGCAGATACGGGCCGGACCCGGCGAGGTCTTGGTTGAGCGCGAACGTCTTCGCCACCATGCCGGGGTAGGCCTTGCGATAGTGCCGCGCCAGAAGAGCGGACAGCGTCATGCCTTCCGACTTCACGGTGACCGTTTCTGTCATGTTCGGAGTCCAGATTGCTTGCGGCTAAGCGTTGCCGCGGGGGTGCTGATCGTTGAGCAGGGTGGCCAGGGCGATCGTGATTTGCGGCATGAAGAACGGTTTCGAGATCATGACGCTATTGGGAACGCCTTCGGAAGGCCAATGCACGTCACTGTCGCCGCTGATGTAGATTACCGGTAGAGCAGGCTTCGTGGCCCGAATTTCGCGAGCCAAATCCCAACCCGATTTTCCCGGCCCTAGGCGAATGTCGGTAACCAGAGCCTTGAACGTATCGGGTTCCGCGTCGAATGCAGTCAAGGCACTTTCGGCGCTGGTCACGCCCCTCACGGCAAAGCCAGCCTCCTCCAGTGCCGCTTCAATATCCATAAGGATGAGGGTTTCGTCTTCAACGACCAGAATCGTGCCGCCGTCCATGAATCCCAACCCTCATTTGGCCTACTACGCTCCCGGCATCATTCTGGTTCCACGTAATCGTTTTTTTCCGCATTTCAGGCGAGCAGCGAGAACAGCGAAGCGAAGAAGTCCGATGCGGCCGGCGCCGCCGATTTCTGCATCTTGACGGTGATGTCGACGATCTGGCCTACGCCGTCCACACCAAGGAAGGTGTGCTCGTCATTGACCGACTGCACGACGTAGAAGCCGAACACGCTGCCGTCGCCACGGGTGACCAGTTGCGGCGTGCCGGAAGCTTGAGCATTGCGCAGGATGTTCAACGTACCCAGGCCGCCAAGCTTCGAAGGGATCAGGCGGCCGGAGACGGTGAGCGTCTCATACCCGACGCCGACATCCTCGAGGGGCGGCATCGCGCCGATCACCGGTTTTTCCGCATAGTCGTGCGTCGTTTCACGGCCATGCGTATCGATGTTAAAGGCGAGATCGCACTCGACCAGGCCGATTTTCATGAGCATAAGCATGATCCCCCAAAGGCTAGGCAACCGCATCGGGTTCCTGTATGTTGACCACTATCGCCGGTAACGACCCAACGGACATCGGCGGCTGAGAGACAGCGATCTGGCGCTCCCGTCTGCATAAGACCGGAGCCACGCTATGTCTCCCAAGAGTCCCCGTCGCGCGCTGTATCCTGATCAGGACAGCATCCTGATCGCCAAATCGACAGACTGTATCGAACGCTCTCGCCGGCTGCTGATCGAGACAGAGCCTTTGCTCGATCCCCACCGGATGCGTCGTCCTAAAGTGGAGCGGGATATCGCCAGCATCCTGCGCGGCACTTGGTGGAAGTCTTATGACGACGACCAAGCGCCAGCCGCGAAGCGGCGGTACGGCGCGTGAGCAAGACCTATCGCGGCCCTCCGAAATCGATGGCCTGTCCGCGCGTGTCGGCCTGCACTTGCTGGCCGGTCGTCTTTCCGCCAAGCGAGCCGATCGGTCGCGACAGATCGGCGGTCGCGGATTTCAGGAAGCCGCTGACGCCGGCGATGAAGGCCGCCGCGGCGCTTCTGCCGAAAGACGATCCAGCCCCGGCGACGCCGGACGTGAAGGTCTGCGCGGCGTTCAGGCCGGCCTGCGTGCCGCCTTCGGCGATCTTGCTGCCAGCGTCGGCGCCGCCGGACTGCAGCCGGCGCTCGAATTCGTCGGCGTCGAAGCCGGCGACGTTCGGGCCGATGCCGGGATTGCCCGGCGCGGGCGGCACATAGGCCTGACCTCCCCTCGCCGGCGCATGCCTGCCTTGCGCGTAGACCTGGTACTGCCGCTCGGCAGGCGTCATCTCCGCCCAGCTCTTGGGCCGCGGCGTCGGAACCGGCGTCGAGGACGCCGGCATGCCGGTGTTGGGCTCGCGCGTCTGGCGATCCTCGAGGATCTTCGTCTGCAGGGCGTCGAAGACGCTCTTGATCTCACCGCGGCCGAGCTGCGCCAGGGCATCGCGAAATGCCTTCTCGGCCGAGGCGCCGGTGAAGCGATCGAACATGCCCAGTTCAGGATGCTGCTTATTGAAGCGTTCCTTGAATTCGGCGGCATAGGCCACCGGATCGCGGCCGCTGCCGCGCAAGGCCTCATAGCCCTTGTCGAGCGCCATCATGTCGGACAGGCGGCTGTTCATCTTCTCCAGCGCCGGATTGAGCGCCCTGCCGGACAGGTCGCCGAGCGCGGTCACCGTCTTCTGGATGTTGTTGATCAACTGCTGCCAGTTGCCTTCGGAATCTCCGGTGATCTGGGCAAAGTCCTTGGCAACGGTGCCGGAGACATTTTTGAGCCCCGCAAGGTGCTGCTCCAATTCCGGCAATTGCGTGAGCAGCGCCCGCATGCCTTGCAGCATCTGGATGTCGGTGAAGATCAGCGGCAGCTTCGACAGGTCGCCCTTGAGGGCTTTCTGCGTCACTTCGACCAGCGTCATGATGACGTTGCCGCCCTCCTTCCGCGTCTGGTCCATCTCGCGGCGGATATCGATGTGATACTTCTTGAAGTTCTTGGCGACCTCGTTGCCATAGGCCTTCTGAAGGATGTTGGAGAAGTTGGTCGCCGCCTCCGACGAGGATCCTGTCTGGTTGCGCACGATCTCCAGCATCGCGGCAAGCTGCTTCAGGCCTTCCGTGCCCTTGTAGCCGAGCGCGGCGAAAGCGGGCGTGATTGCCGGCAGTTCCGCCGCCATGTCCCGCAGCTCGAATTTGCCGGCCTTGCCTTCGGCGGCGAGGATATCGAAGGCCTCCTGCATCTTGTCAGCGGTGATGCCAAGCGAATTGGAGAGAGCATCGGCCGTCAGCGCGATATCGGAAATCTCGGCGCCGGATGCCTGCGCGGTGCGTGCGACCGTCGGCAGGAATGCCAGGCCGTCCTCAAGCGACCGGCCGGAAGCAATAAGCGTCTCAAGCCCCCGCACGACATTGTCGAACGGCATCTTCGACTTGTCGGCGAGCTCCTGCAGCACGGCGATCGTGGGCTTGATCGCCGTCGCCGGCTTGTCGGCATTGATGATGATGCGGCCGATCGTGCGCTCGAGCTGCGCATAGTCGCGCGCGGTGCGGATCGCGACATAACCGGCAGCGGCGGTGGCAACGCCGGCTACTTTGCCGAAGGTCGCCCATTGCGCCAGCCGCTTCTGCCGTTCGGCATCCTGCACAGCCATCAACCGCTCCTCGGCCACCTGCGTGCGCGTCAGACGCATATTGTTTCGCGCGAGGTAGACGTCGCGTTCCGCACGCTGGAGAGCGGTCAGATTTCGCCTGATCGTCTGGGCCCTGCCCGATGCTCGATCGAGCAGGCTCACGACCAGCTCTGCCGTCATCCTTGCCATCAGGCATCATCCTTTGGCGTGACGAACACGAACTCGGGCACGACCTGGTGGAAGATCTCCATCAAGGCTTCAGCGTCGTCCCAGGCGAGTTTCTTCAGCACGGCGGGGGAGACCTCGCAGAGCCGCGCCAGAAGCTCGCGGTTGCTGATCTCGGCATTCGACCAGTCGTCGATATCCTCGAGCACGGCCGGCCGCATCCTGATCCGCGCGATCTTCTCGCTGCCGCGCGCGATGGGGCGCCGCAGGGTCAGATAGCGGTAATCGGCATCGGTGAGCTCGAGGGCGGCTTCCTCCTCGGCAACGGCTTCCGCCGTCGGCTCGGCGGCCGCGACGGGCGCTTCGTCGGCGCCCGTCATGAAGTCCTCTATCGCGTTCCTGCCCATCTTTGCACTGCTTGCCATCATTCAATGCCCAGCAGGACGCGGGCCTTGGTCAGCTCGTCGACGCCGAACTGCCGGCGCCGGGTCGTGAAGTAGTCCCAGTAGAACCATTCCTCGTTGTCGACCGAAAGCTCGTAGTGGGTCACCTCGCCGATCTGGTGATCATGGCCGAAGGCCGAGGAGCGATCGAAGGCGTCCGGCGCGATGCGGCTGACGATGCCGCGAATGATGGTCTTCGCCTGGAAGGAGTCGCCGGTCTGCTTGTTCTTCAAGACGCCGTAGCCGGTGAAGTTCAGCGGCTGGTTGGTGCCGACGCCCATGGCGCGGTAGCTCGACTCGGCAAAGCCGGCGAGCTTGAAGGTCGGCTGGAGCGCCTTGATGGCATTCATGCCCCATTCCACCTCGCCGGGCGCGCCGCCGCCGAGATGAGCGACGGTCACCTGCTCCAGCGTGGGCAAGCCCAGCGATTGCAGCTTGATGTGGTTCGAATCTTCCGGGTTCTGGTCGCCGACGAAGAGGTTGACCTGTTCGAGCAGCAGAAGTTTCTCGGCCATGGTTTAGGGTCCTTCTGAGAGGTGAGGATGATTGGCGCACTTCGGCCCGAAAGGGCCGCAAGGCCGACCGGCCGCCGGGCATCTTTGCCCGCCCCGCCGGAGCCGCAGGCGGCAAAGCCGCCGGTGCGCGGCGTGAGGCATCAAGAAACCAGATTTTGGCGTGCCAAAAGCTCGTCGATCGTCGCCTGCAGGGCGGGCGCGTAGGGCCGGCTGGTCATGGTCAGGCGGCGGAACACCGGCGCTTCCTCGAATTGCGCATCGATATAGATGTGGCCGGCGCGCAGATCCTGGGCGTTGTTGAGTTCCGGATCGAAGCGGCATTTGAAGCCGAGGATGTCGCCATTGGCTTCCGCCTTGGCGAGGATGTCATGCACGGTGTTGACTATCGCCTGGATGGTCTGGGTCGTCAGGTTGAACTTGCCAAGGAACTGGCGGAGCGTCCGCAGGCAGGTGAGCTCGATGAAGTCGCGGCCGCGCACCTTGTGATACTGCTGCCAGATCGTCTGGTCCGACAGATTGTCGGTGCCGATATAGACGAAGCCGCCATCGGCGATGGCGAAGTCGTCGCCGCTGTCGCCGCGCACGATGATGCCGCCTTGCGCGGCGAGGATTTCCTGCCCCTCGGTCGAGCCATCGGTGAGCGAGAAGCGATAGTTCTGCTCGGGGCCGACGATGCCGTAAAGCGCCTGGTTGGCCCAGGAGCGGAACGGCCGGCCGTCATTCTCATAGTCGCGGCGCACGGCGACGCCGGCGATGCGCGGCGCTGCCGGCCTGGTGACGACATCACCATCCTTGTCGATGCGCTTGATGCCGGGCGTGACCGGGATCAGACGATCGGACGACAGCGTCTCGCGCCACTGGGTGAAGGCGGTGAGCCCGTTCGGCCCGTCGACAATTGCGACCGCGAGGATCTTGTTCAGCACCTCGGGCAACGCCGCGCAGACGGCATTGGCGAGCTCCTCGACCGTCGCGGTCGCGGTCGGCAGCACCTTGCCGGCGTCGGCGCCGCCGCCGGAGAAGGTCACGTTGAGCGGCGCCGAGAGATAGGCGCCGGGGCTGTCGATGACCAGCGACGCCACCTTCTGCGCATTGGGGCCGGTGCCCATCACGGCATGCGCGGTCGGCAGGACCTTGTTGGGGTCGGTGCCGCCGCCGGTGAAGGCGACATCCGGCGCGGCCGTCATGTTTGTGCCCTGGGTGGTGAGCGCCAGGCCGGTGAGCGCGCCGAACTGCTGGGTCGTGTAGCCGGGCGTCAGGATCAGGCGCGGATAGACGCCGAGATCGGCGCCGGCATTGACGAAGGCGTTGATGCCGGTGCCGTTGACGGACGAACCGACGATGTTGGCGATGGTTGCCGCGATGTCGGCGCCCTGGGCGACGCGGTTGACCACGAGCTGCGCGGCGACCTGATAGGGGCCGAGCTGCGCGTTGATCCCCTCGACGGCGTCAACGAAGAGCGAATCGGGGTCGCAGAGCGCCAGCCTGGTCGTGTCGTTGGAGTTCATGCGGACCGGGACGCCCACTGGAAACGCCGCGTCGAAGGCTTCCTGGGTTGCCGTAGCCGCCTTGGCGAAAGGCATGCAGATGCCGACGACGCTCATCAGCGCGTTCGACGGCACGGCCGCCTCGTTGGCGTCGCGACGGATGGTGATCCCGAAGACGGGGTCGGTCATGACTGTCTCTCCTGTGGGTTGAGAAATGCGGGCATAAAAAAGCCCGCTGAGCGCGGGCCTCTTGGGTTGTTCTTCGGTTTCAGGTATTGAGCAGCACCATTATTTGGAGACTGCGATGCACGAGACCTCTTTAGTGAAGGCTAAAGTATTTCTGGACGTTTACGGCGAAGAATTTGCGCAGTCGGAAATCGTGCGTGTTTTGGAGATCGGCTCAAAGTCCTACGACGCACAAGACACCTACAAACCTCTCTTTCCTGCGCCCCGGTTCTCCTACATCGGTCTGGACATCGAACCAGGCAACAATGTCGATATCGTGCCATCAAACACGTTCATTTGGCCCGAAATTGCGGATAGCTCTTTCGATATCTGCATCTCAGCATCCACCTTCGAGCACAACCCGTTCTTCTGGGTCACGTTTGCCGAGATCGCCCGCGTGACGAAGCCTGGCGGCCTTGCCCTGATAATCGCGCCGGGCGCCGGACATGTTCACCGCTATCCAGTCGACTGCTGGCGGTTCTATCCCGACTCGTGGGGTGCTCTCTGCGCGCTCACAGGCATGGAATTGGTCGAGTGCTACTTCGAGACAGATAAAATTGCGGTCGCAAATCCCGAAAATTTCTGGCGCGACAGCGCCGTTGTGGCTCGCAAGCCGAAGCTTTCGGGGCCAGAGCTCGATGCATTCCATGGTCGGCTGCAAAAGATAGTTTCGCTGTTTGCCGGCGAGAACCCTCCATCGCAAATCGCGCCGGAGCGGCATGGCAAATGGGTCGAGGCCTATGAGCGATTCATGCAGAAGAAATACCCGATGACTTTCAGCCGCATGCTGCACAAGGCGATCAGGAAGCCAGCCAAGATTTATCGCCGCGCCTAAGGAGCGAGGATTTCTGCCGGGTCGAGGTTCAGCGCGTCGACCAAACCAACCGCATCGGGATCATCGCAGTAGACAACAGGATGATCAGGCGCGAACCACCGCGCGAAATAGACCGGGTTCGCGGTGAGCATGGCATAGGCCTCATCCATCTTGCCAGCGGTGATAATGCGGGCCTGTACGGTCGATTTCAGCACGGTCGGTCGGTAGGGCGGACCTGCGTTTTCCATGACCCAATCAGGATTAACCGTGACCTCGCCGGTCATAACGTCGACGATGGTTTCTTCGGCCATCACTTGCTCCATGCGATGTTGAGCGTGCCTGCGTCGAACGAGCTGCCAGCAGATTCAAAAAAGCTGATTTGCGAAAGCGGTCCGCTGAGGGCGATAGCGCTGGCTAGGACGAAAGCATTTCTGCCAGGGGAGTAACCCGTTGCAGACCAGCCCCATACGTTGTTGACGGCGTCCATCAAGAACAGCTTGCCAAAGCACATGACGCTATCGCCAGAGTTATTTGTCTGACCAGCAAACATCGCATCTGTTACTGCAAATGCGTTCGACGCGCTTTGGAACAATCCGTAGCCACCTTCGTAGCCGGTGGTGACGAGACCGGCAGCCGGCCCGACACGCATCTTCAAGCTCCCGGCAGCGGCAAAGCTGATACCCCTGGCCATGATGGTGATCTCTTTCACGCCGGCAGGGATGCCGGTGAAAGTGATAGCCGTGCCACTCGCGGCTTGGACCGTTGCGGATGCGATACCCGACTGACCGGCCACAAACGCCGTCGTGGCAATCTTGGTTGAGTTGTCGCCCGCCGCCGGCGTCGGTGCAGTCGGCGTTCCGGTGAAGGCTGGGCTGGCAATGGCGGCGACGTTCGTGCCAATCACCAGGCCAAGTAGGGTCCGCATCGCTGCGTAGTCGGCTGCGGTAATCAGAGAGCGTCCATTGGCCGACGCGTTGGTGATATCCGCCGCCGTGATGCCGAGCAGCGTCTTCATCGCGGCATAGTTCGCCGCGGAAATCAGCGAGCGCCCGTTTGCCGATGCATCGGTGAGGTCGGCGACTGCGATCGCGAGCGCGGTCTTCAGCGCCGCCGCCGTGATCGCGCCGGTCAGGCCAGCCACCGAAGCGACGGCATCGGTGTTGTCGATCTTGACCCACTTCGTGCCGTCCGAGACCGCCCAGTCGCCGACCTTCCAGTCGGTGATGCCGCCGACGCTCGCTGCGCCGGCGACCGACACCATGTAGTACCAGCCCTTGTTTCCGGCCGCGGCTGCCGGGATGGTCGGGCTGTTGGTGTTGGCGTTCCAATCGCCCTGATAGTTGAGCGAGCCGAAGAGCGTCGACGGCAGTTGGGCGGCCGGCACCTTGCCGTCGGCGCCGAGCGATGCGTAGCCGTTGGCGTTGCCCTTCTCGCTCTCGTCCTGCTTTGCGTCGAGAGCCGCCTGCAGCCCGGTCGTGTCGGCGATGACGTGGCTGTGGACCAGCAGCGCGCGCTGGGCGACCGAGACCAGCAGTCCGGCGACATCGACGTCGATCGCGGACAGGGCCGCGATCAGCCGCAGGACATCGTCCTCGAGGTTGTTGCTGCCGAACGGAAGCTGGTAGCCCCGGTTCGGCGTCGTGTTTTCAACGGGCATGGCGGTCCTATTCGAGGTTAAGGCGTCGAGATCGCCCGGAAGTCATAGGCCATCGGCCGCGCCGCCGGCGTGCCGGTGAGCGTGATCCTGATGCGGCCGACCGGATTGGCGTTGAAGCCGAAGACATTGTATTTGCGCTCGATCCAGCCGGCGTCCTGAAGCGGCGTCTGCGTCACCTGCGCCATCGCCGACCAGGCGTCGTTAGCCGCGTCGGCATGCAGGAGAATAGTGGCGCCGGTCGGGATCTTCGTCTTCAGGTAGGACAGGATGTCGACGCCGGTGCCCATCGTGAAGGCGCGCGTCACATAGGTCCCGGTCGTCTGCAGTTCACCCTCGATCGCCAGGATCACCGGGAACACCACGGGCGAGACTTTCGTCGAGCCCGCGAGCACCGCCCGCACCTGCACATTGCCGGTATAGAAGGTCTGCAGCTCCCACGCCTGGCCCGGGTTGAGCAGCGTGACGGAACCGTCGTCGAGTTCGACCTCGAAATGCATCTCGGCCGCCGCGGTCGGCAGTTCGACCTCGGCGCGGATCAAGAGGTCGCTCATGTTCGCGGCCGCGAAGGTGCCGACATTGACCGTCTTGGTCGCCGGCGCGAACTTGGCGGCGATCAACTGGAAGCAGATGTCCTCGTCCTGGTGAGGCGTCCAGGTCTGCGCGTTCGAAGACGACAGCATGACGCCGACCGAATAGGGCTGCGCTGCGACCGGCTGCTGAAGATCGGCGTCGAAGTCGCCGAGCTTGGCGGTCATGATCGAGTGGTTGGCATCATTCGTCTTCACGACGAAGGCGTGTTCGACGCCCGCCGGCACCCAGATCGGATAGGGGAACCGGACTTCCGTCCACTGGCCGATAACCACGTCGTGCATGTCGTAGAAGGCCTGCGCGACGACGTTCACCGTCGGGATGCCGTTCTCGACCTCGACGATCTCGATCAGCAGCGCGTTGTCCGGATCGCCCACCTGGCAGACCTTCAGGTTGACCCCCGCGAGATGCCGTCCTTCGACCAGGGTGAAGGTCTGCGCCAGCGGATCAAGACCCATGCCGCCGGTGTGAGCAGGGCCGGCGTTTCCTCCCGTCTCGCGCGGCGCCGTGACGGATGTCGACTGCACCGTCGTGGTGATGACGCGGCGAAGCGTCTCGATGTCGATCGTGCCCTGGCCTACGAAGATCGCGGCGGCCTTCGATCCGCCCTGGCCTTCGGCGACGACGCCCTTCGAGCCAGCCGGGACATTGGCCGGGATCATGAAGTTGCCGACGATCTGGCCGGCGCCATCGGCGGAAAGGCCGCCGGGGTTGACGTCGATGCCGTCGAAATCGAGCTTGGTCAGGTTTTCGCCGGCGCCGAAGCCCTTGATCGTGAACTGCAGCGAGATCTGCCGCAGATAGGCCAAGGCCTCTTCGCGCGTCGAGCTCTGGATCGTTTCCCTTTGCGTCGTGGTGGTGGTGGTCGTGGTGCGGCCGCTGGTCGACCTCGACGTGGTGATGACGACCGGCGAGGAGAGCGCGGCGGCGCTGTCCGACGCCCATTCGGTGGCGGTCTCGGTCCAGTAATCCACCGGCGGGTTGATCGTCATCGACGCTGGCAGCGGCTCGAAGTTCTGGTAGGGATTGATCTTCGTGCAGCGGGTGGCTAGCGCCTGCTCGACCGCGACCTCTTCCGTCCAGTTGAGCAGCGTGACGCCCGGCAGGTTGATCGGGTGGAAGGTCGGGTCGATCGCCAGCCGCAAGAGCCCGCCGAACACGGCGGCAGTCTGCGGTTCGCCCTCGTCGCGATAGCGGTCCGAGGTGAAGGGATCGACGAAGACCCCGTTCTTCGAGATCGGCTCGCGGCTGTCGATGTCGCGCTGCAGACGCTCGAGCGCGATCAGGTCCAGCGCGTCGACCAGGCTGTTATACATCCGGTCGATCTTCGCCATCGTGTAGGCGCGGACACCGATGTCTGTGACGTCCGGCGTGCCGGTCCAGTTGTTCTCGATGAGCGCCAGCGGCAGCACGTCGGCGGGAACGGTCGGCGGCAGCGCATTGGTGCGGCTGGAAACGCCCTTCAGATAGACCGAATTGCCGTCGCTATCCATGCCGAGGATGTCGACGCGCGGCAGCTTGAAGTCATAGTCGACCTGGATTTGCCCGCCGTTGACGCCGCCGGCGACGGTGATGCTTGTCGCGGTGATGTCGGTCGGGGAGACGATGCCGAGATAGCGATATTTGACGGTGTAGCCGTTGCCGGCGGCCGGTTCCGCGCCACCGGGCGCCCACGACACAAGGTCGCCGGCCTTCACGTAGTCCGCAGGCGACGCGTAGGTCGTGCCGCCAAGCTTGACTTCGAGGATCGCCGTGACGCCCGTGTTGACCAGCGCATCGGACCCGTTCACGGTGCCGCCGCGCACGACGGTCTCGGTGACTTCCTTCTCGACCAGGACTTCGCGGATAGTGGCGATCGGCCCGTGGTTGAGGGTCACAACGGTCGGGTTGGCGCCGAACGTGTGCACCTCGGTCGGGATGCGGAACAGGTCGAAGGTTTCCAGTTCGCGATGCCGCAGCGCCGCGTAGCGGGTGCGCTTCTGGCCCTTGATGTTGGCGACACCCTCCGCGATGGAAAACACCTGGTCGGTGCCGTCCTTGCCAAGGGCGGAAACAGCGCAGCCCGTGACGATGTAGTTGCCGTTGGCGTCGAAGTCATAGACCGCAAGCTGCGCGTTGATGCCGGTCAGGTTCGGCGGCGGCGTCTGGTCGATGGCGACGCCGTCCTTGAGCAGATAGACCGAATAGAGGTCGCCCTCGCCGGCGTCGCCGGAAAAGCCCCAGGTCAGCGTCTGGACGACGCGGGCGGCACCCGCCTCGCCTTCGGACAGCGCGCCGGGCGTGAGGCCGTAGAGGGCCGGCTCATCCAGTTCGGTCACATAGGTCTCGACCAGCCGGACGCCGATATGCACCGCGCCGGCCATGGGAACACTGGTCAGCACGGCCGCGGGCGCGTCGAGCACGCGGCCGTTGATGTAGAGCCGGCCGACCGTCAGCGTAACGGTCTCGGCCTCGGCGTCGATGATGATGTCGGCGCCCTCGACGCGGTCGCCGTCGCGCGCGACCAGGTTGCCGATCGAGCGGATCTTCCGCTGCAGGATCTGTTGCGCCTCGAACAGCTCGGCCGCTTGGCCAAGCCGGCCGGCGCGGTTCAGAACGCCGTCCCACAGCGGGAAGGCGACCGACCGGTCATAGGCGCCGGACAGTCCCGATTTGTGCTCGTAAGCCATTTTGCCTCTGTTTTCAGAAGAGTGCGCGCGCAAGCGCGCGTCAGGCGATTTTCAGGATGGCGCGAAAGCGCTCGCGCGAAGTCTTGCCGAGCTGCGCCGGCGCGATGTCGAAGCCGCCGACGATGGCGCCGCCGGCGATGGCGGCGCCGGGCAACCACATGATGCCCGCCGGGTGCGCGCCAACCGGCGCGCCGCCAAGCGTGACGCTCCATGAATGGACTGTCTCGCCGTCGCCCTCGGCGAAATCCATCATGGCGTCGACGTAGATATTCGCGCCGGGAACGTCGGCCGCGATCCAGCCCTGCCCCGCGGCCTGGTAATAGCCACCGAAGAGCGCGGCCACCGGCCGGTAGACCCGCGCCTTGCGGAAGCCGATCGGCGATCCGTCCTGACGGTAGACGCCAATCCAGCAGGTCTTTGCCAAAAGCGCGGTGGCGATGATCTGCGCGCGCGAGGCTGCCGCATCCGACACCCATTGCAGCCCGGGCGTGTTCCAGGGGAACGGTCCCCAACTGATGGAGCCGCCCTCGACCGGCTCGATCCATGCGCCGAGCGCGGTCAGCTCGGCCTCGGTGAGCTCGTGAAAGCCGGCGTCGAAGGTGCGGCCGAACGACCATTTGACGCCGCCCGCATGCAGGAAGACACCGGAAGCGTCGTCCCAGATGCCGTCGTCCCAGACCGAATAGTCCCAATCGTGCTCGCGCACATTGTAGCCATTCCACGCGCGGTAGAATTCGGAGCGCACAGGGTCCGACAGGCGAACGACCGCCTCGATCGTGGCAAGGTCGTCTTCATTGTCGCGGAAGCGGTCGAGCTCGAGCTCGTAGAGGTGCCAGCGCGTGCGCCGCAGCGGCGCCTCGTAGAAGGTCGAGAAGGCGTAGCCGACCCATGTCAGGCTTTCGGCCACGCCCTGCGGGGTGCCCTTCACCCGCTGCCACCGCAAGCCATATTCGATGACCGAGGCGAGGTCCGGCAGATATTGCGTGACCCCGCCAAGCCCGTACTCAACCACCAGCCATGGCAGGATAGATTCCTGCACGGGCGCGAACTTGAAGCCGCGCAGCTCGTCGAAGCCGGGCTGCAGCTCCGGCAGGCGGTCGAGCGATTCCGACAGCGCGCGCTCGAAGGCCGTCGCGTTCTGCGGCAGCAGGTTCTGCCGATCGCTCACCGGTCGCGGCCCTTATAGGTCAGCGCGACCGTGCCGAGCTTCACCGCGGCGCCGTCATCCACCGTCGTGTCGGTCACCGGAGCGGTCAACGACACCTTCTGGACGCCGGGCACCTGGAGCTTGGAAACCAGCCAGGATCGCGTCAGGTTGAAGCCGAGCCCGCCCTCGTCGGCCAATGACTGGCGCAACAGCGCCTCGAGGCTGTCGAAGACGGTCATCGGCGTCGTCGGCAGGAGCCAGATATCGGCGGCGACGTTGACCGTGGCGCTTGTGGCCGAGACCACGGTGACGCGGTCGGAGATCACCCGCACGCTGTTCTTCTGCACCTCGGCGTCGACCGCGGCGAGCAGCGCGGCATCCGGCTCGCCGAAATTGTCGGTCGCGAGCACGGCGATGCGAATGTCCGGGCCGGTACCGACGCGATAGACGGCGACATCCTTGACGCGGATGCTCGCCCGGAACGCCGCGCTCTTGTACCAGTCCTCGGAGCCGGCGGTCGAGCGGCCGGATATAGCGACCACGGTGCGGGCGCGGAGCCTGGCATCAGTCTCGCCGTCGAGCCGCAGCACGTCGTAGAAGGCGGCGAGATGGTCGAGGTCCGCGCCAGCGGCAAAAGCCAGCAGGTTCGCCTTTACGGCGTCGTTGATGGCCGCGCGGTAGAGGACTTCCCTGAATGCGCCGACCTGCAACTGGATGTTGCCCGGCTCGCCCTCGAGGTCGATGATGCCGGAGACGTCGAGACCATAGGCAGTCGCCAGGTCGACGAAGACGGCCTTGATCGCGGCGAGAGCGTCGGCCTCCGACGTGACGGAGATCGCCTGCGGCGCCGGCAAGCCCTCGAGCGTGGACAGATCGAGCATCGTTGTTTCCTGGTTGCCTCCCGGCGCGCACCGGCGGCGTCGCCGCCTGCGGCTCCGGCGGGGCGCGGCAAGAGCCGCGACGCCCGGTCGGGCTTGCGGGCCCGGCCCGTCTACCCCGTTACGATCAGTTGGCCGCCGGCCTGACCGAGGCGCAGCGAGACGGTGCCGGCCGGGGTCATGTCGCCGAGATGGGCGCGCGGCCGATAGATGCCTTCGATGACCCAGTCGGATGCGCCCGTGCGATCGAGCGTCAGCGGCGAAATGCGCGTCGGCGTGAAGCGCGGCTCGAAAAGCAGGATCACGGCCGCGACCGACCACTGGAAGCGGATGACGGTCTGGACATTCGCCAGTTCGCCCAGCAGAGCGGGCACCGGGCTGCCGACATATTCCCTCAAGCACCGTTCGAAGTAGCGCGTCGTCAGCAGGATCTCGATCGCCTGGATGACATTGTCCCAGCCGCTCTGGCGGAGACCCGTCAAGCGATCCATGCCGAATTGCGTCACCCTTCTGCGCCCTTCGGGCTACGAAGGGCAGGCCTTTCCTTTGGCACCTTCGGCTCACGGGGTTTGCTGGCCCCAGCCTTCGGCGAATGCGGCGGCGCGGCCGGTTCGACAACATGGCCGCGAAGGCGCTCATAGACCGCCTGCGACAGTGTCAAGTCGATCGAGGTTCCCGCCGCGCCGAGATGCGGCGCGCGGTGCGTTACGATGAGCTGCATGAAAGCCCTCCTAGTGGTGAACGCTTAACGCTTGGTACCGAAGCGCAGAGTAGTTCTGGGTGGAAAGCCGCCCGTCTGTTTCAGCCGCGAAAACGTTAAGGCGGACGCTTCGGTGCTTCGACCGCGCTGGAGGCCTACTAGACCCTAATGTGCGTCAGCTTGTCTGGATTTTTGACGATATAGATAGCGAAGATCTTGCTCTCGCGGATGCCCAGCGCTGTTGTCTGCAGCGCACCGCTCGGGTCGAGGCTGACATAACCCGACAGGCCGTCAATGATCGCAGTTCGCAAGAAAGTGGGCGGGGTCAAAGCCTTGCGGTGAGCAGAAACGAAGAGGCGCAGTGCACGCTCAACGCCGCGAACAACATTGCGGAAGGCCAGCACCTTGCCACCGCCATCGCTATGGATCTCTACATCGCGCGCGAGCAGGGCTGAAAGCGCGGCGACATCGCCGTCGCGCGACGCAGCAAAAAAGGCGCGGGCGATTCGCTCGGCCTCCGCCGCGCCGACGCTGTACCGTTGCCGTGCGGTCTGAACATTCTTGCGTGCGCGAGAAGCAAGCTGCCGAACTGCGGCAGGTTCACGATCAAGCACGACCGCCACCTCGGTTAGCGCTACGTCGAACACTTCGTGGAGCAGGAACGCTGCCCGCTCGAGGGGCGACAGTCGCTCCAGTGCTACCATCAGCGTCACAGTTACATCGTCGGCAATGGTTTCGTACGCATCTGCAGTCTCGACCAATGGCTCCGGCAGCCAAGGGCCGACATAGGTCTCGCGACGCGCCCGTGCTGACTTCATGCGATCAAGACATAGTCGGGTGACGATACGAGTGAGGTAGGCGGCGGGAGCGCCGATTTCGTCCTCGGTGCCTGCCCAGCGCAACCAAGCATCCTGCACAACATCCTCCGCCTCGCTGACTGACCCCAGCATCCGATAGCTCAGGCGCACCAGCCGCTCGCGCTCCGAAGTGAAATCCGCAGTCCTTTGGTCTGAAAGCCGCATACACAACGCTCGCTTCGCTCTTCCTACTCTCGCCGAGGAAATCACAGGCCACATCGGCCCGTTGCTTTCGTCCAGCCTTGTTCCTCTTGCTTAATCAAAGCCCGAGGTAGGAGACGAGCCAGTCAGCGCAAATGTGACATCGCGCCCGCCAAAAAAGAAGTTCTTGATGTCACGCCATCGACCGCTGCCTCGTCAGAGTGGGCAGCGCATACACGAGCGCGGCTAAAGGAGATCATCATGAATCATAACACGCGCCTAAATTGGTACGAAGTAGCACCGGTTGGAGCGAAGGCGCTATTCGGCGTCCATCACTATGTCACGCACAACACCAATCTGCCCGAGGAACTGGTCCATCTCGTGTTCCTGCGCGTGTCGCAGATCAACGGCTGCGCGCATTGTATCGACATCCACACCCGAGATTTGCTCAAAACCATGGCGGCCGACAAGGTCACTCTGGTCCCAGTGTGGGCCGAGGTACCGCACCTTTTTTCCGATCAGTACCGCGCGGCGCTGGCCTGGGCCGAGGAGGTGACGCTTGTCAGTGAGACTCATGCTTCCGACCAAGCTTATGCTGCTGTTTCGGCTGCTTTCGAGCCTAAAGATCTAGTGGATCTCACCATCACCATTGCAGCGATGAACGCATTCAACCGGCTAGGCGCTCCCTTTCGCCTGCCGGTGAAGGCTCAGCCCTGAGATTAGGGGGGCGCCGTCGCTAGTTACGACGGCGCCATCCGGCTTCCATCAAGGCTGCTTGCAGGCTGCATTTGCTAGCTGTCTCGCGACCGAAGTTGGTCGTTTCCGGCCACTTCGCTAGGCTTTCACCACTAGTCGGCCGCATAGACTTTCGAGGACCCCTCGACGATCGGCCAGAAGCCGGTCGAGGAGCCCGACATGACGTGGACCTTGTCGCCGACGCGGGCGACCTTCTTCCCCTCGGCTGCGCCGAGGTCGATGCGCGATGCCGACAGTTCGGCCCGGTCGCCGCCGCCGTCGAACAGCATGGACGCGCCGCCGAACTTCGACAGGATCCGCGTGCCAGGATCCGATGACGGCGCGGCGTTCTGGTCCGAATAGGTCAGCGGCAGCGCGACGGCCTGGCGCATGTCGCCATGCGGCGCGACCAGCATCATCTGCTGCCCCTCCGTCGGCGGGCGCCAGGATTTCTCGTTGCCCGCGATCTCACCCCATGGGCGCAGTGGCGACAGGAACTCGCGGCCGTTGGCGTCGGACAGCAGGAGCTGCACGCGGTGGGCCGCGTGGTCGACCTTCTTCACCGTGCCGAAGCGCAGGTTGCCTGCGACCATGCGCTTGAGCGCGGCGATATCGGCCTGCAGGCCGAGAATGACCTTCACCAGTTCGGCGTCCATCGTCATGCCTCACGCCGCGCATCGGTGGCTTCGCCACCTGCGGCTCCGGCGAGGCGCGCCATGGGGCGCGACGCCCGGTCGGGCTTGCGGGCTTCGCCCGAAGGGGGCCCCGGCCGCAGGCCGCAAGGCCGACTGGCCGTCGGGCACGTTTGCCCGCCCCGCCGGAGGGCCGGCGAGCAACGCGAGCGGTGCGGCCCGTGAGGCATGATCAAAACTCCGGATCGGGCAGGATGTCTTCCGTCAGCTCGGTCTCGGCGCCATTAATCACGGTGCCGACATCGTCGAAGTCGACGGCCTCGACGAGGCCGGGAAGCGCGTCCGGCGGCGCAACGCCCAACATGCCTGGCACCGTCGCCGTGCTCATCAGGGTCGACTGCACCTTCTGCCAGCTCGTCAGATCGGCGCCCTTGCTAAGCTCGGCGCGCATGATGGCGACCGCCGCCTGATAGTCCGCGACCATCGCGAGCCTGGTCAGCGCCGCGTCGATGACGGCCGGCACCGGCGCGCCAGGCGCCGGATCGCAGACGGGCTCGATCTCGATCTCGACCATCCGGATGGCGTGCTTGCGGCCGCCTTCAGGGTCGACGCCGCGCGCGGCCTTCACCGGGCCGTAGGCGGCGATCAGGCCCCGAAAGCATTCGGCGAAATCGTTGGTCGGATCGGACAGCACGCGCCGCCACTGACGGTCGAGCATGTCGAGCGAGAATTCGAGGCCGGCGTCCGTGGCCGCGATTTCGATCTGGTTCACCGTCTGGCCGTCCGTGGTCTGGTAGGCGACGGCGCTTGCGACGATCAGGTCGAGCGCGAAGGTCACCGTACCGGACGTGACGAAAAGCCCCTCGTTCTGGCCGCTGTACTTGGCCTCGTCGATCCGCACCAGGATGACCGGCGCCTGCCGGTCGCTCATGATCGAAGACAAGGCCTCGATCGAGGAATCTGTCACCCCGTCAGCGGCGATGGTGTTACCGCGCAGCGCCTGCGCGGCCAGCATGCGCAGCATGGCGTTGACCAGGCTCATGTGGCGGCCTTCAGGTTCGACAGGTAGAACACGATGACTTCCGGCAGATCGTCGACGACGCGCACGATCGAGTAGATCGGCTCGGCCGGGCGGCTCGTCACTTCCGCCTGGTCACCGTTTTTCGGCAGCCAGGCCATGTCCGCGCGCGGGATCGATATCGTGCACAGCCGGCCGGCAAAACGGGTCGGCGCCATACCGCGGTCGCGACCGCCAAGGAAATCGAGGTCGGGACTGATATCGAACCGGCCCTTGAGGTCGATCATGGCCGACCGGGACGGATCTTCGGCAACCGACATCTCACCCCGCACTTTGGCGCGAATGGTGATCAGGTCGCCGAGGCGGGAGCGCGTCTCATGGACGAGGCGCGAGCGGGCTGCACGAATGTCCATGAGAGGATCCCGTCAGGCAGGCTGGTCGGCCTAGCCGAGATCCATCTGGCTCGACTCATCGGCGCGCGCCAGGTCGACCTTGGTAGCCGGGCGGGCGGCGCCTCGGCCGACAAGATCGTCAAGCTGCTTCTTGTCGACATCGAAGATCGCGCCGGGCGCCTTGACCTCGATCTCGGCGCGCTTGACGGTCTTGCCTTCCGGGCTTCTCTCGCCCGGCGTCTTGCACAAATGGACGGTGTTCAAAGCGACCGCTTTGACCATGATGCTTCTCCAGGTTCGATGGTAGACGATGGGGCGAGGTCGCCGCGATCAGGCGACGACGGTCGCCTTCAGGGTCGCATTGGGATTGACCGGCACCATGAGCGGCGCCGACTGGGTCACGATCTGCTCGACCGCCACATCGCCCTCGGGGATGTAGTCGCGCGGGAAGATCGGCAGCGGCTGGAACTGGGCATGCACGTCGACGATCGCGCCGAAGCAGCGGTAGCCCTGCACGTTCGGGCCGGTGAGCACGACATCCTTGGGCGACATGAACGGCGTCACGGCACCGTTGACGGTGTAGTAATCCTTGTACACCCACACCTCGATCCCGCCGCCGAGCGTGCCGCCATAGCGCACCTCGCCGGTGGTCATCAGCCCGGTCTTGATGGTCAGGTCGGCATTGCCGCGCCGCGTCAGGTCCATTTCGGCGAGGATCTCGGTATCGCGGCGCATGACGCCCCAGGCGTCGATGCCGACCGTGATGCGGTTGGGCGCGCCACCGAACTCGGCCGCATGCATCATATCCGCCCAACCCTGGATGTCGTCCAGGATCGACACTCCGGCCTCGCCCCAGCGGGCGCCGGCGCCGAGCACGACGGTGTGGCCTGCGGCGCGGCCGAAATCGACGAGGCGCTGCGGCATGTCCTTGCCTTCGATGACGACCTTCCCGTCGATGATGGCCTTCGCGGCCATCCATTCCCACAGCCTTTCGATCGCGACACGATGGTACTGCAGGATGTCGGCTTTCACCGCATCGTAGCGCGCCTGCGGCGTCTGCGCGTTAGGGCCGAGCAAGGTGCCGGGACGGCGGGTGAGCGCGCGCAGCGGGGACACGGGATCGCTCGGCTTCACATAGCCCGGCTTGAAGCGCTCGACCCGTGCGCCCTCCTCGTAGATCGCACGTCCCTGCGCCATCGGCGCGACGAATGGCGCGAGCTTGCGGCCGGCGCGCGGAATCTTCTCGAGGTCGACATATTCGTCGGTGAACGACATCTCGTGCGGGAAGAGCAGGTCGAGCCAGTAGCTCGGCACGATGTCCAGTTCGCGGAACACGCCAAGCAGAGTGTGCGTGTCCCAGAGTTCGTAGTGGTCGAAGTCCGCCATGGTCTTGGCCCTTGTGAAAGAGGCGGCCGGGGCCGCGATTGCGTTGAAGATGCGCGGTCAGAGGCGCTTGCGGATGAGGATGTTGGTGGGCGACGGCGCGCCCCGGAACGCGGCCTCGCGCTTGGCGTCGGTGTTGAAGGAGGCGTCCCAGTTCAGCGCATCCGGGTTGAAATTCCCGGCGCGATAGATCGCGACGCTCTGCGCGGCGTCGGTGTCGACCACCGGCGCCGTGGTGACGCCGATCGCCTGCACGCCGACCTGGTCGACGCCGCCGACCAGCGTGGCGTTGGCGAAGGCGGTGACCGAACCGGTTTCCGTGGTGGCGATCGCATTGCCGGCGGCGCCGGCCACCTTGGCGACGACGCCGACGATGCCGGCGGCATCAGCCTGCGCGGTCACATCCGGATGCGGCACGGTCAGCGAACCGTAGAGCGTGCCGGCGCCGGCGCCGCCGTTGATGGCTGCGATCAGGTTGCTGGCCGTTTCCGCCGCCGTCGCGCCGATCTTGACCTGCCCGGCGACGGTGGTCGGGGCAGCCTTCAGCGTGTAGACGGTCGCGGCGACGGTGATGGTGTCGTCGGCGGCGCCGACGCCGGAAAACACCAGCCGTCCGGCCGCCCGGGCCCCAGGGGCAAAGGCGAAGGTGGCAAGCGCGAGGCTGAGGCCGGAGGCCGCGAGGCGGACCACCGAGAAGGCTGGAATGGCCACATCGGCGGCAACGGGAAAATCCTCCGTCACGGGATGCGGAATGGCCGAATTGAAGATCTCGGCGGAGCTGAAGGCATCGGACACGTCGCGGGCCGCCATGCCCGGCTGTGCGAACGGAATGCTGGTCATGATCAACCCTTTCGGTGACGAGTTGCGGTTGGATGGGCCTGGGCGTCAGCCCTGCTTGGCAGGCGCGCCCGTCGAGGCGCGGTAGTTGGCCAGGATGCGGCTTGCCGCCTGCTGCGATGCCTCGGCGCTGTTTGCGCCGGGCTGCGCCAGGCCTGCCGCGGCGAGGCGCGACTTCTCATAGGTGGAAGCATCGGCCTCCGCGGGCTTGGAGGCGCCGACATTGGCGACCACGAAGGCGGCAACGTCCTCGCCCGACATATCGGGCGACTTCGCCGCCAGCTCGAGGGCGGCCGCCATGCGGGTGCCATCGCCCTTGATGCCTTCGGCGCCAAGCGCGGTGGCGAGGCGCTTGCCGGCTTCGGCGCTGCCGGCGGCGTGGCCCTTCTTCTCGGCCTCGGCGACGGCTTTGTCGTGATCGGCCTTTGAAATGCCCGCAACTTCGGTGGCGGCGGGCGCGCCGGTGGTCTCGCTCATGGATGTGCTCCCTTTCTGCGAGGTTGAGCGCCCGCCTTTCGGCGTGGAGGCGCGGGAAAGTTCGGCGAGCACGGTCTCGAAAGAACCGACCCGATCTGCGACGCCGGCGTCGACGGCTGCCTTGCCGATGAAAGTGCGGGCTTCCGTCTTGCGCGCGGCGGCAGCGGTCAACCTGCTGCCGCGCCCCTTCGCGACCGTGGTCAGGAAAGCGCCGTAAAAGGCGTCGACCTCGGCTTGCAGGTCCTCGCGGACCGCATCGGAAAGCGGCTCGAACGGATTGCCGTCCACCTTGTGCGCGCCGGCATGGATCAGCGTCGGTGTGATGCCTTCGCGGTCGAGCTGTCGGCTGAAATCGGCGTGCAGCAGAACGACGCCGATCGAGCCCGAGATGCCGGTTTCGGTGGTGACGATCTCGGTGGCGCCGGAGGCGATGGCGTACATGGCGGATGCCGCCATGCCGTTGACCACGGCGACGGCAAGCTTCTTCGCGGCCAGATCGCGCACGAGAGCGGCCGTTTCAAAGGCGCCGACGGCTTCGCCGCCCGGCGAATGCATGTCGAGGATGACCGACCTGACGGCCGGGTCTGCCGCGGCGGACTTCAACTGGAAGCCGATGCCTTCATAGGAGGTGAGACCGGAGCTCGCCCCGACCCAGGCCCCGCGGTTCACCAGCGAGCCGGTGATGGTGATGATGCCGACGCCATCGCGCGTGACGCGATAAGGCACGGCGCGACGGGCGCCGCTTTCGTCCTCGACAACCGAGGAGCCCTCGAAACGCGATGCATCTGGCGCGTTCACGCCGATGCGGCCGGCGAGAACGGAGAGGATGACCTCGGCCTTGTCGCGCGTGATCAGGAGCGGCCGGTTCAGCACCCGGTCGGCGATGTGGATCAGCGATGACATGGATGGCTCCTAGCGGATGAACCGCATGGTCTTGGCGTAGCGCGAGCGCTTGCCTGACTTTGCCGAGCAGGCGGCGGCGAGGCGCATCAGCTCGGCATCGAGCGATTTCAGGTTCGCCACTGAAAACCGCATCAGCTCGCGCGTGACCGGCGACTGGATCTGCAGCTCCTCGACATGCTCGCCGGCGAGGATGCGCAGCTTGGCCGCGTAAAGCGCCTGGTAGAGCGCGCAGGGATCTTCCTGGTCGACGGCGACGCCGTTGATGCTGACGAGGGCCGGCATCAGGCGTCTTCCTTCTGTGTGGGCGCTTTCTCGGCCGGTATGACGTCATCCTTCGGATCGCCGGCATTGCGCACGAAGGGCGACGGCATGCCGGCATCGGCATAACGCTTGTGCCAATAGAGCCGGCGCTCAAAGACTTCCTCCGCGTCGGCGCCGATCTCGGCGCATTCCATGTCCGGCGTCGACGTGCCGTTGAGCAGGCGCTCGGTCGCGGCCTTGGCGCTCTTCTGGTCGTCGGCGGTGGCCTTGGCCGGTCCCTGCCAGTTGGCCCAAAGCACCTTGTCGCGATTGGCCTTGAAGGCCTCGTAGCCGCCCTTGAAGGGCAAGCGCCCGGTGCCGATCAGCTCGTCGACGAGATGCTCGTAGGCGAGTTGGCAGATGGGTGCTGCGATACGCTCACGGCGGCGGGTGACCACGGGATGCAGCGAGGCGCTTTCCATGCGGGTCGAGGAATAGGTCGCGCCCTCGTAATTCATGGTGTAGCTGGCGACGCTGATGCCGATCGCGCGCGCCATGCCGCGCTGCAGTTCGGTCGAGACGGGCAGGAATTGCGGCCCCGGAATGCCGGTCGACATCAATTCCAGCTTCTCGCCGGGCGCCAGATGCGACAGCTTCGGATCGGTGCCGACGGAGATCTCGCTTTCCGCCGCCTTGTCCATGACGGCCAGGAAATAGTCGCGAAACTCGTCGCGCAGCGCCTTGCCCTCCTGGGTCTCGCCCAGAGCTTCCAGCCCTTCGAATGCCTCGGCTGATGGCCTCTCGCTGGTCAGGACCTGGGCGAAGACGGTTTGCAGGATCCCGGTCTGGATCGTGACGTCGACCAGTGTCTCCCATTGCAGATATTCTCGGAACGCCGCCACGAGGCGGGAAATGCCGCGAACGTCGTTGCTGTCGACCGGATCGAAAACATGGGCGACCATCTGCCGCCCCTCGCCGTCATAAGCCGCGTGGTCGCGCTTGACGACGATGCCGGTTTCCTTTTCGGCGAGGCGATAGGCGATCGGGCGGCCGTTCGGGTCATGGATGACGCCCTGGTAGAGCCCCTCGATCTCGCTTGTGTCCTGCACAAGCGCGGTCGGTGTGGTCAGGCAAATCTTGGTCCCGGACGCGATGCCGTAGCGGCGGCGTTCGGCTGGCGACATGTAGTCCATCAGCGCCAGGGCCTCGCCATAGACGACGTCGTGGCGCAGCGCGATGTCGACCTTCTGCGGCACGATGAACTTGCCCTTGAGGTCGCATTCGCGCGGGTTCCAGGCCCAGTGCTTCCACGCCGCCTTCAGCAGTCTGATGAACTCATCCGACTCCTGCTTGTCATAGCCGAACGCCGACAGGTCAGGCGCCGGGCTGAGAATCAGCTCGACGCCGACCGTGTCGGCGATGACTTGGTCGACGGCGCCACGCAGCCGGCCTGAATTCTGGATGATGTCCATCGCCAGCCCAGCGGCCCGCCGCCAGGCAATGCGAACTTCGTCGCGATGGTCGCGCAGCGCTGTGCCGCGCGTCGACAGTATCCTCGAGCGGCTGTCGCGCAGATATCCGGCCTGCGGAGACGGGCGCGGAGCGGACGCGCCTTCCCTGCCGAATATCCTGTCCAGCAACTTCATTTGCGGTTCTTCCATTTCTGGCGCCGGGCCTGCGAGGCCGGGTCATTCGTCGTCGCCACCGGCGCCGGCGCATTCGGAGCGGCCAAGGTCAGGCCGTTGAGCAGGTCGGGCTCGAGCGGCGGTTGCAGCCGCTGCCGTAAGGCCGACCAGTCGTCCGCCCGCCTCGTGGAGAGGCCGAGCATCTCGGCCATGGCCATGGCGTAGACATGAGCGTCGAGGCAGTGATTGTCCGGCCTCAGGCGTCTCCATTCCTCGTGGAACTTGCCGCGCACGACCTCGGCCACGAAGGCTTCGGCCGTGAGCTGCAGGAAATATTCCTTCGGCAGGAAGTCGCCGAAATGCACATAACCCGGCGGGTCTGCCGGCTCGCCGGAGCGAAGGCCGAGCTTGTGCAGGTTGGCGAACAGCTCCGCCTTCAGGCCCCAGGTGCCGACGGGCCACAGCATGGCGCTGCCGAAACGCTTGCGCTTGCCGCGCTTGGTGACCGACTTCTTGGCCGGAACGCTAATCGCCGGCACGCCGCGGCCGCCGACGCCCTTGACCGCATAGGCATTGGCGCGGCGCCGGCACCACTCCAGCACCTGGTTGGTGCGGCCGCCGTCACCGCCGTCCACCGCCAGCGCCTCGATCCGCCGCTGTCCGCCGAAGGCATCGTCGAGCGGCTTGGCGAAGAACGCGTCGAGCTTCGTCCAGGCGCCCTCGCCGGGATTGTCGGTCGTGCCTTCGAAGAAGCGAACGCCGAGCACCCAGCTCTGCCGGTCCTCGCCGAATGCGACGACCACGGCCCAGATGCCGTTATGCTGCACGTCGGCGCCAGCGACCAGGACAAGGCCGTCCGCCGGGACCCTCATTTCGGCGAAGGGCTCGCGGCGCTCCATCAGCCGCTCGTATTCCGGCGCGTTGCCCTTCACCTTGGCGGGAAGGCCGTACACCAGGTTGAAGATGCCCTTTTCGCCGAGCCCGCCGGGCTTGGCCTGGTTGAGCATGTCTTCCGCGATCGCCTCGTAGCTCATCATCAGCGAGATGAAGGCGTCGACGTGGAAGCCCGGATGCCGGTCGGGGCCGGTGAGCGTGGCTACGTAGCGACCGTGGCGAACGCCGATGACCCGCTCCGTTTCGCTGACGATGTGTCCGCAATGCGGGCAGACATAGAAGCTCTTATGCGGATGCAGCCGGTCGAGGTGGAAGCCCTCATGCGACTGGACGAACTCTGAACGGCATTCGACGCAAGCGATGTTCCAGAAGCGCTGGTCCGAACGCTTGAAGGACCGGTCGATGCGGCAATGCCCCTGGGCGTCGCCGAGCTCGTCGCCGGTGTCGATCTCGGGCGTCGACAGCTCGAATATCTTGTAGGACTTCGTGCGACGGAAGGCCGTGAAACGGCCGAAGAACAACGTCTCGGGATCGTCGCCGGTGACGTGGGTCTGCCACTTCGAGACTTCGTCCTTGACGCCGTAGCGCGTTGTCTTGCCCGACAGGTCGGTCGCCACATTGGCGTTGGCCAGCATCAGCGATCCGCCCGCGAAGCGCTTCTCGTAGATGGTGGAGCCAACGCCGGACCGGCTAACCGCGGGAAAGATGACCTGCTTACCCGTCTCCTTCTGCCAGGCCTCGATCAGCGGCTGCAGCTTCTGGCTGTTCATGTCCTGCAGGAAGTCTATCGACGGCAGGCCGTAGATCGTGTTGTCCGGCGCGGTGTCGGCGATGTAGAGCGCCCAGGCCAGCGCCAGGATCGACACGCCGGTCTGCTGCGACTTGCGCACCGTCACCAGGTTGCAAGGATGCTCGATGCTGAGGCAGTCGGCGATCTCGCCAAGATATGGCGCGTCGTCCAGCGCCCAGAATTCTCCCTTCTTCGGCCCGTCGACCAGGACGATGTTCTTGGGCAGCCACTCGCGAAATCGCGCCGGCGGCCGGGGTCTGATGCCATCCGCCAGTGCCACGCCGGCCAGGCGCAGCGCTCCCGGGTGGCCGGGCCCCATGTGGATGCTCAAAGTTCTTCGTCCTCGAGCGCCTCGTCGTGCTCGGTCGCTTGCGAGACGATGGCGGCCAGGCGATCCGCGATCTCGGTGTTGAGTTCGAAAGCGATCTGCCGCAACAAGACGCGCAGGCCGTGCGAACCTTCCCGCGAAACGGCAAGCGCCATATCGTCGGCCTTGTTCTGCAGCCGGGCGATGCTCGACCGGATCTCGCGACCGCAGACCGTCAAGGCCTCGCGCATGCGATCGGCGCGCACGAGCTGCCCGATATGCTCCTGCCGGCGCAGCTTCTCCCGCCCGACCTTCAGCCAGGCTTCCTGCCGAAGCGCCTCGTCGCGCGACGTGCTGGAATTGGCGGGCGATGCTGTCGGCGCATCCTTGCGTGCCGCCGCCACCTTCTCGGAACTCGCAAACTCGCCGCGGTAATGATCGTAGTGCGCCAGCGAGAAGCGCATGATGCGGTCGCGCGCGTCGCGCTCGACGGGCAGGTCGTGCTCCTCGACCAGTCGCCGCACGAGTTTCGTGACGGCCTGCTTCGTAACGCCGTCTCGCGCCGCCACGTCGGCCGGCGTCGCCATTACGGTCTCTTCGGGCGGCATTCTGACAACTTCCCTCAGGGCGCTGACAACCCCGACAACCCAACTTTTTCAGCGGTGCGACTGGCGGAAATCCGGGGGCCGGTCTGCCCGTGGGGGGTTGCAGTTGGGTTACGGTCCCTATTGTTGCGCGGTGACGCCTGGGCTGCTGCCCGGTCAGTCGAAGAAACCGGGGAGCATGAAGGTGATCTCATGCATGATCCTCGGCGGCAGCTCGCGGTTGGCGAACTCGGTGAATTCCTGAGCGGTGTCGCCCTTGACCATCTCGGCGGGGATGATCACGCCTGAATCGATGAACGAGACGGGCCTGCCCCAGCGCGTCGAAGACCGGTCCGGGGCGTAGACGTGGCCGCCGAGCCCTTTGGCCGTGACGCGATTTGGAAAGCGGCCCGCCTTGGTGAAATCGCCTGCGAATAGCCGGCGCTGTCCAAAGGGCGAGGCTGTCACCCCTGCCCGCGTTTCGCGCGGCTTGAAGTATTTGAGCGAGACGTCGCCGCCCTGCGTGCGCATGACATAGGCGAGCTTCCCGTAAGTGGGACGCTCGACCTTGATGGCCCTGCGGATCGTGCGATATGGCAGCCCGGTTTGCTTCGACAGCGTGCGCGTCAGCTTGGTGCGCAGCCTGTCGCCGACGTGGTTGACGGCGCGCCGCAGGACGTCGCTACGCTCCAGCTCGCTCAAGCGGCCAAGCGCGTTGTCCAGCCGCTTCAGCCCGGACAGGTCGGCCCACCTGATCTCCAACAGGCCGGCCACGCTCGCGCTCCGAAAACGAAAAGCCCCGGTCGCGAGGAGCGCCGGGGCCAGTTCTTTCTTACCGTGATCAGGTCTAAGTCAAGTTTCTGCCGCGCGTCAACGGACAGAGGCAGTTTTTTTCACTTGCCCGGCGGCGGCCCTGTCAACCAGCCATACGCCGGGCCTGTCCTCATCCAGCCAAGGCGTCATCGAGCGATCGGAAAACACCAGCCGATGCCCGGTCAACTGCGTGGCAAGTTCGCTCTCCAGCCGGCGCAGCGCCGCGACCCAGATCTGATAGTCGAGCCTGCCCATGATGTCGCCGCCCGGGTCGGTCGAGAACTCATACTTGCGATAGGCGCCGCTGACCGGCCGCTTGGCGCGTTCGTCATAGCCATGCACTTCGATGTCGAAGGTCTGGCCATTCTCATCCGTCATCCGCTTCATGACGAACCAAGCAGGCCGTCCAGCACGTTCAGCCAGTCGGATCTTCGACGCCTCTGCAGTCCAGTCCGGTTCGCGCCCGAGGATCGCTGTGCCGACGATCAGCGAGACAATTCCCTCGCCGCGCTGCTCGCGAGACCGTTTGCCATAGCGGTCGACTGCCCTTGCCACATGGAGTTCCGCCAGTCCTTGCGTATCCGGCCAATCGGCCAAGGCGTTCCATCCGGCTGGGATTACCACTTCGCACCCGGCCAGCCCCGCCACAGCGCGTCCGACTGTCACCGCATCCTCGTGCGGCTCGCCCTGTTCGAGCCAGAAGTTCTCATAGTCCCTGCGGCCGCTGTCGATCAGCGCGCCAAGCTCGCCAAAGCCGGTGATCTTGCCCCAGGAGGAGGACTGCAAGGACCGCCAAGCCGAATGCGGATTGTCCAGCCCTTCCACGCCGCCGCCTTTCGGCAACTCATGCACGAAGGCCCAGGTCAGCAGCTCGTCAATCGTCACCGTTTTCATGTCTTCTTCCTGCAGCAGTTCGCGATGGTTTTGAGAGAGTCAGGCAGTAGTCAGAGCAAAGCTCGAAGCGTGCGATTCCAGAGGGTTGGACGTGGACGCGACACCAGCGACAGTTTTTGAAGGCTTTGCGTAGGCTCCGTTCCCCCTCGCCCCGCTCTTCGCCCGTTACGTGCGCAGAACTGGTGCAGACTCCCGCAAGCCATTGTTTTATTTTCCTTATCGCCACTGAAAGAAGTGTCGCCCTGTGTCGCGAACTCCCGCAACTGCCGCCACCGCGCAGGCATACTGACGTTCTGGAGGGGCTCGGGGCTCATCGCTCCTCCTGGTCGGGCACGCGCGAAGCAGGTACGTCGACCAGGCGCACGCCGCGGTAGACGACAATGCGCCCATCAACCCGCTCATACTTCTTCTTCATGATAAGCCCGAAAGCCGTCAGCGAGATCGGCTTGCCGCCCTCGTCAACGGTGAAGTCGACATAGGCCTGGTAGAACTGTTTGGCGGTCAGCTCGGCCGCCGGATCGGGCACCACGCAGCGCGCGCAGAAGGCGGACGTGCGGTCCATCTCGTCGCGATATTCCTGCGTCTTCAGCCGCACGGCATCGGGGATGACAAGCCCCTCGCGCAGGAAGATCAGCACGCCTTCAATCAGCCAGTTCAGGATACCTGGATATTCCGGCACGAATTCCGAGACCACCTCCTCGAACTCGCGCTGATCGGCCTCGGCGATGATCTTCGACCAGTGGATGACGGCCATACGCCGCCAGATGCCGTTGTCGGTGCCGGATATGCGCGGGTAGCCGTTGCCCGACATGTGGCCGGTGAAGACCGGCCGGAAATCGAAATAGCCCTCGAACAGGTCGCGCACGGTGAAATGCTCGCCGCCGGTCAGGTCCTTGACCAGGTTCTCGCGCAGATCCTCGCCCTCTGGCAGCTCCTTCACGCGCAGGAAACGCCGGCCATAAAGCCGCGCCATATCGGGGTTGGCCGCACCGCCGGCCTTGCCTTCGCCGATGAAGGACTCCGAAGGCAGGGTTACCGCCACCTCGCCCAGCAACCGACAAAGCGTTTCCATGTAGACGGATTTGCCGTTAGCGCCCTTGCCGTAGTGGAAGAACAGCTTTTGCACCGTCAGCCCGACAAGGCCCAGGCCGGATGCCACCTGGACCATACGGCGCACGGCGTCGATCGGCAACTTGTCGCGCACGAACTCATTCCATTTCGGGCATGTCGCTTGCGGGTCATATTCCACCGGCACGCGCTGCGTGATCATGTCCTGGCGGCGATGCCCTTCCACCACTTTCAGCTCGGCGTCGGGGACTTCGATGAATTCGGGCACCTCCTCGCGATTGTCGTCGGGATCGTCATAGGCGGGGTTGCGGACACGCTTGCGGGTGCGGCGGAAGCAGAGCGTGTGGCTTGCCAGCGCCACCTTGAGCGGGTCGGCGTTGAACTCGTCCGGGCCGCGCTGGATGTGCGGCGCCGCGCAGGCAAGCATGGCTTCGAGCCTGGCCTTGTTTTTCGAAGACACCGCATGGGTCATGCGGCGGCTGACCCGCCGGGCGACATTCGCCTGCGCGGCTTCTGCGAGCTTGGCCAGTCGCTTTTGCGCGGGGGTGCGCTCTTCCCCGGGGATCTTGCAGGCCTTGAGCCCGCTCTCGATCGCATGCCGTTCGGCCTCGGTCGGCTCGGTGAAATCGACCTCGAGCGCGATGCGGCCGCCGACATTCTGCGCGATCGCCAAGGCGCGCGGCTCGCCGGTCTCGATATCCCAATGCGTGCCGGTCCAGACGGCAAAGGCCGCCCGCCGCGCCTTGGACTGTGCGCGCACCAGCAGATCCTCGCCGAAATGGGCAAGCAGCCTTTCGGCGTTGTCGGTATCGGAGTGGTCGAGGGATGCGCAGGCCCTGACGACCTCCAGGTCCACCTTGCTGCCCTTGCGCGGCGCCGTGCCGGGTTCGCCATCATCCGGCTCGAGACCTGCAGCGCGCGCCTGCCGCGTCGCTTCCGCAAGCACGGCAGCGACCTCTTCGGGCATTGCGGATTTCTTTCGGCTCACGCGACCCTCGCTGCCTGCGCCGCCATCGCGGCGAAATCGCAACCGGGACGCGGCCAGACGATCGGTATCGCCCTGCCCGGCCGCGCATGCCTTGCGCGGGCACGCGCCATGGCGGCCGCCGTCATCACGCGCTCGGAATCGGCGTCGGCCAGCAGCACCAACTCCTCGACGTGATCGCCGACCCAAATGGCGTCTTCGTCACCCGGATCAGTTCGAGGCACAGGCCCCGCCACCATGACCGGCCGCGGCACACCTTTCGCATCCGGCTTCTTCAGCGTCGGATGCGCGAAGCGCGAGGCGGCATCCGCCGGTCCGGCCAGATTGCCGAGATCGCCGGCGGCAAAATAGAAGGTGTCGGGCCGCCAGTTCTCCCAGCAAGCAAAGGCGGCGCCGTTCTCGATCCCCTCGCCGCCAACCCAGCGCCGCGCCGACGGATCGCCGAACAGCGGGATCAGACCGCCCTTCTTCGAGCCGCGCATCTTCTTCGACGGCAACAGCTCACCGCTGGCAGGGTCAAAGAGCTGCGGCCGGAATTTCGGCGCGCAGGCAAGATCGAGCCAGGTGATGTGACAGCCGATTGCGGTAAGCGACCGATCGATGAATGGCGCGATCATCGCCGGCCCGGCATGAAGAGCAACCGGACGCCCACGCTCGTCCTGCCCGTGCCAATAGGCAAGGTTGGACGCATAGCGAAGCCACCGCGAGGACCCGATCTCGCCGCAGCCGCGCGCAGCCAGATAGTCGGCGACCGGCCGCCCGTATCTGCCGACAGGCGCGGCGGCGTCGTAGATCGCGCGAGCCCTCTGCCGCTCCCGCTCGCGGAACTCGAGCTGAGTTCCTGACTTGCCAGCGGCCTGCATTTCGTTCGCCCGCCGGCGCTGCTCGATCCGCCTCAGCCTTCGGTTCCGTTCTTCCGCGCTTTCCTGTTCCGCCTCATCGGGTACCGACCGGTCGAGAACGATCGAGCAGGCTTCCAGGAAATGCGCGCGGCGATGCAGGTCCAGGCCCTCGCAATGCGCGGCCATGCCGATGCCGTCATTGCCGCCGACGCCGCCGGCGCGGCAATTCCATTTGTTCTTGGCGGTGTTGAAGGCGAAAGTGTCGGTGCCGCCGCAATGCGGGCATGGCTGCGGGTGCTCGTATCGGCTCCCGCTGAACCTCAAACCGAGCCTCTTGGCTGCATCCTCGATCGATACAGCGCGCGCGTCCTCGACAAAGAGAGCAAGGGCGTCTTCCATCATTTCTGCCCCTGCTCGGACAACGTCTTGAAGCTTTCGGCTGCCGTCCCGATATCTTCACCACAGCGCCACGGGCGCCCTTCGACAATTCGTGAATGTTTGCTCTCTGGCCGCGTTGAAGCAGCCGGGCGGAGGAAGCTATGGCTGACCAATTTGACCCACCGCTCGTGGTGGACGATGAATTCGGAGCGAGAGAAATCTGCTGCGCGATGGACGCGATCGAGTTCCTCGAGGAGTGGCCGCTGCAACGGCGTTGCAAGCTGCACCGCGCCGCCAGCGAAGCATGTTGCGATGCCTATGATGGACGCACGCCTGTCAGAGATGCCCGCACTGCTTTTGAAATGTGGGCGAGGATGGCGCATATCGTGGTGACGCGGCAACTCGAGGCTGTGCGGAAGGGCGGAATCTTCGAGATCTGCTGAGGGAAAAGCAGCGTCTCCTGTCGAGGCTCGGCAGCAATCGCCTATGATTTCCTCGCGCTCGATCATTCGTTCTGGCCGATCCCTTCGCCGCCGCGCGTGAACTTGCCTTCGGCGCTCAACAGCCCCCGCACCTGTTGCCCCGACAGCCCGAGCCTCGCCTTCACCTGCGCCATGCTCTGACCCATCTCGAAAAGCAGCCGAACGCCTTCAGCCTGCATGGGTAGCGGCAGGCGGAACAGCTTGCGCGGGCAGATGCCTTCCGGCCTGCCGAAGATTGCCAGCCTCTCAGACATCGACCGACCTTTCCGTTTCAGTGCTCTTCCCGTGAAACATTTCGGCGATTTCCGGCCTCGGCACGGCAGGCGGCGGCAGGTAGAAGGCGCGGAAGGAAAGCCTCAGCCAATCGCACACGGCGATGACCTTTGGCGCCGAGACGCTCTGGCCGTTGCAGATACGGGAAAGGTCGGAGGCGCTTACCCCGATGTCGCCAGCGCAGGCCCGCCAGCCGCGGCCGTCTTCCTTGAGCTTGGCCCGCAAGAGCTTGCCCAATTCGCGATAGTCATAGGCAGCGAGCCTGACCATGCCTGACCTCCTTTTTGAGAAAAAGCGCCGGCTCCTCGCCGATCCAGGCGCAGAGCGCAAGGAACTCATCGGCGCCCGGATCGCGGCCGCGCGCGGCGCGAAACACGGCGTCGACCTCGACATCGGCTTCCCTCGCCACGCGCGACGGGGACTTACCGCGATGGATGCGCCGGGCTTCGAGGAAGAGCGCGAAAAGCGTGAAATCAACGGGCATACGGCCGCTCCGCCGGCCGTTTTGCGGCATTTTGACCGAGGAGGCGCGGCTCATCGCGGCGCCTCCTCGCCGCTGCCGGTCCCGGCTTGGGAGGACGCGGGACCGGCAAGGATATCGGGACCGAAGAGGTCGGGCCGCTGCGCGTGGCGCGAGATGCCGGTGGCGCGCTCGATGTCGAGCACGCGTTCGGCCGGCACCCGCTTCCACGAATAGAAAGCCTGGTGACGGATGCCCAGATGCGAGGCGAGCGCGCCCAATCCGCCAACCTTGGCGGCTGCGATTCTGACGATTTCGATCATGGCTTGATGGTAGGTATTACCTACCTACTATGTCAACAGGCAATCGCTTGCAAAAAAGTAAGCAATAATTACTATGCTGCGGCATGATCGCGACGATACGCACCGACTCGACGTCCCTCGGCCAGCGCCTGCGCCAGGCGCGGGAGGCTGCCGGCCTGACGCAGAACGACATCGCCGATCACTTCGGCATCAAGCGCGTGTCGGTCACGCAATGGGAGGCGGACACCACCCGCCCCTCGATGGAGCGGCTGCCCGAACTTGCCGCAATGCTCAAGACCGATGTCGCCTGGCTGCTCGACGCCTCAGGCGCGGCGCCGGTGCCCATCGTGCGCGAGCCGAAGCCGAGAGCGTCGCGCACCCCGATTATCCCCGGCGACGAGCTGGTCGGCGGCCGCGACCTGCCGATCTACGCCGCCGCCATGGGCGGCGAAGGCCATATGATCGTCACCTTCGAGGCGATCGACTGGGTAAAGCGGCCGGCGGTGCTGCAGAATGTTCGAGGCGGCTACGGCATCCTGGTGCGCGGCGAGTCCATGATTCCTGCCTACTGGCCCGGGGATACCGCGCTGGTGAACCCGCATCTCCAGCCGGCGCGCGACTCCGACGCTGTGTTCTTCCACACCCCTCCCAAGGAGCGCGGCGACGAGGAAGCCATCATCAAGCGCCTGGTCGGCATGAACGATCGGGAGTGGACGCTGGAGCAATACCGGCCGGCGAAGACGTTTACGGAGAGCCGCGTCGACTGGCCGATCTGTCATCGGGTGGTGGGGAAGTACAATGCCCGATGATCCAAGCGAGCTAACCTAGTCGGAAAGCAAAGTCGTGTTCCATCCGGTCCGATTTGGTTCCGGGCCGGAACGAGTTGGTTTGCCGTTTCGCAATTTCAGATGAACGCCCCTGGTGCAACGGCCGAATCTTGCGATTTGGCATAGCGAACTGCAGCCCCGTTTGGAGACCTTCAAACAGATCTTCTTTGCTAAGGCGCGTTCCACCTATCCGCACCACAATAGTCGCCTCAGGGCGCAAAAGCTTAACAATCCCGGCCCAAATGTCCTGCAAAAACACCCAGTAGTCGCCTACTACTGTGAGCCTATCATCGCGATTTAGTCGAGTCGCCGGCCGCTCGGCTCCTCCTAAGAACCACAGCCGAAGCCATTGATCTTCCGAGTAATCGGTAGTGTCGAGGTAGGGAGGCGAAGTGACCACTAAGGACACTTGCCCTTGAAAATTCAGGAATCGATCCCCGGCGGTCCGTGAGTCGGCTTCCACTACTACCCCCTGCTTGCGAGGCGGTACTCTGGAATAGCGGAAAGCTACTGCCTCTCTTAAAATCTTAAAAGTCTCACGTCGGGGTGGGTTCAACCCGTGTTTTTTCCACCAGCGGACCGAGTAGTCCGGCTTTGTACTAATTGTTCTCGGCATCCTGTTACTTAAAGCCAAAGCCGACCGATGTGATTCGCCATGCAAGATACCCAGCAGAACGGCTGCTATAAAGCGATGAACGGAGCTATTCCTCCAATCCAAATTATCGCGCAGAAACGTCACCTCAGAATAGGTCTCCGGATGGAAACACATTTGGAAGAACTCACTTTGCGCTACCGCATCATGATCAGACGAATGGTAACTTTTTTCAAGCTCATCGACCTGTTGCAAAACGTGGAGAAGATCAGGGACCTGGGCCTTTGCTCCAGCTACGCAAGCCGCGACGGGGTTGATATCGGATCCAATGGCCCGCCTGTCATTAAGGAGACTTTCCAGCACGGTCGTCCCACGCCCACAAAACGGATCGAAGACCAACTCATTCGGGCGCGTATATGCAAAAAGCTGCTCGGCCACGAAGCTTTCAGGGAACATAGCGAAATAAGGGCAAATAGAATGAAGCGGGTGCCTCATGCAGCAGCTCGACGTTCAGCGAGTCCCTGCATGACTCTGTCGACCCATACGGAAACGTCGTCCACCCTATCCATTCCTTCAATGCCATTCAGTGGACCGCCAGGACCACCAAACGCCTCTGCGCATGAAAGGGCGATTCGCCCCCTGTCGAATATGACACCGAACGCACTTTCCCTCACCATAAAACGCCGGAGCACACCCGCGCTGTAGGGCTGTCTGTTGCCGAGCAGGTCCCTGGGTGGCTCGTCCAAGTCGAACCAAAGCGGAAAGGGAATACAAATAGCGGGCAAAAAGTGCTCAAACCGCTCATCAACAAACCACTGACGAATGGCTCTGACATCGTTGGCCACCGGCTTGTCTTTCCAGCCAAGTCCGGACGCTACCTGCGCAAACATTAAGAACGTGGCTGCGTGTCCGTCTTCAAACGGGCGCCAAGCTATGATGTCGATGCCACCGTCCTTGAGCTTGTCGTCGAAGCCATGCGGGATGTCAGGCCGCACAGAGAACGAGCCATATTTGCTCCAGACGGCTTTGAGCGCTGGGAGGAATGCGTCGCCTGTGGCCCGAGGAAATCCAAACGAGACCACCTGCGCCTTTGTATAACCACCAACAGCGATGCAAGAGCAAATTTGGAAAATGTTCCCAATCTGTGTGACCAGGGCTTGTGAATCTCTTGGCACCTTTATGATGGCGTCTCGAATTCCTGAGTCGAGCAGACAGAACGTGTAAAACAGTTGGCCCGTTTTCGGATCAAAACAGGTTGCCTTCCTTTTCAAAACCTGTGACTCGCCAAGCTTCCCTCCGACCTTAATCTCGAAAGGATAAGCTGCGTTTACAGTCCTAGACCGCAATACAAGCTCTTCAACGACCCGCTCCTCAAGGTCGTCAGCCGCCCTGTCGGTGACTTCTGGTTCACCAGTGTCATCACCGTCAGCGTCGAGGTCCTTAGCCGAGATTCTATCGTCTGACGCTCTTCGGAGAAGTGAGCGCACTACGGACACCGAAACCTCACCGGCGTCGCTGGCGAGTGTTAAGATCTCCAGCCAGTCCGCAAACCTTGCTCTACTAGAATTCAAATCGGGTGGGATGATGCGCACTCACAGATCCTCAGCGTCGCCCAAGCTTTTCTTGACCATGGTGTCTCGCAAAGTTCTGACGGTCGTGGCCAAGTTTCTGATCATGGCAAGTAACGTTTCGTCGCCATCGAAGTAACTTGATAGTCCTAATGCGTTTTCACATTCCTTTGACGCAGCCAAAAGCGCCTCTTTGAAGCGCTCTGAAGGTGGTTCGACCTGTTCGAATGCCTGATCAAGCCTTCTGCTGCTCACTAAGGCAGCCAACGCATTTTTATTTTCTATAACTCGAACCAACTGGTTCAAGTTAGGATTTTGGCTCGCGATTACGGTCGGCTCACGTTTCTGTTCCTGCCCGTAAAGCCATGACATCAATTGATCGAGCTGTTCTCCGTTTGCTGCTGGGACCGGGACCTTCGACAAGTCTTCGTCATCCTCAATTCCGAGAAATGTTCTGACACCCGGGCGAGAGACAGCCGTGTATAAATGAGAGAAAGCAAAACGCTTCTTCGTTCTCTGGTTGATATCAAATCCGCGTTCTTGCGCCTGCTCAAGGACCCGAAAACCCGCTATAAGACGACGAACCGTGTTGTGATTGTCCCCGAGCGTTCTACTTATTACGTCGACGTCTTCGCCTTCGTCCAGCCAGTCGGTAGCATACTTCGCCTTCGCGTACGCATCCCACTTAAATGGCCCGTTAATGTGCTTGAAGGCTACGAAGCGGCGCGCTTCCCCCCGAGTATCCACATAGCGAACCCTTACCTCTTTGGGCAATTGCTTTGCGTTTGGGATGTCTGGCAGTCGATAGTTAACTGCATCACGGAGTGCTTGACTTTCAATAAGCCGTAGTGCCGCTAACCGCCGATTTCCTTCGAATACAATATTAGTCTTGCTCTGTACGATAAGGGGTTCGAAGTCGATCCAACCTGAGGATAAAATGGACTGAACCAGTTCCTCAAGGTCGTATTCGTCTTTGAGGTACTGTACCGCCGCTTCCTCGTTCTCGAATTTCTCGGTCGGTACACGAGGGTTTTCAGGATCGAATTTCAGGTCCTTGATGGGGACCATCACATCCTGTTTTAGCACGTGGCTGTTGGCCGCCATGGTGTTAACCTTTCCAGTTCGGAAGGGGAGCAATGGTTGGAGGGTGCGATAGGGTCTGGCCTATGCAGAAAGATTTGTAAAGTTGGATTGCAACTCGCCTGAACCGCATGGCCAGGTCGGTTGTGGCGATCCCCGACTTTGCAATCCTACCACCCATCGGGGACGCATAGCATGGGGCATCAACCCACGCCACAGTCGTTGGGCCTGATCCTCCCTTGCCCAAGTCGCACAGCCGGCTCCCTCGTTCGGACGTCGTCAATCTATCGCTTCGACCTTCGCCATCCGGCCGCAATGGCTTCGGCTTCCGAGCAAAACCATCTCTCCCCTTTGGTCTCGTTGATGATTGTGACGCTGTAATATCTCTGCCCGGGCACGTGATAGATCCGCTCGCCTCCCGCCGAAATGTTGCCTTTGATGTTGCAGCCGCCATTCCCACCGTCGAGCGCGAAAGTTGGTTTCGCAGGCGCCTGCGGAACGTCGCTGTGCTGGGCCCGCCAATCCCATGGCGCTTGGAAGTTGCCAACCCATAGGCCCAGCTTTGCAGCCTGTGCCATGGCCTGTTGCGCTGAATAGGCGCCGTTGCTGTATTTGGGCCAGTCCAGCGCTTGCCCGTGCTCGACCATCCAGGCGGCGACGTCGGCTCCGTCGGCGCGCGTGCAGGTGCCGACAAAGCGCCCGTACCGGTCCCAAGTCACGAATGCGCATTGCACCGGCCTGGAGGCGGCCAGGAATTTGTCCAGCGCTTCGGCGGAGCGGCGACCGCAGGGATATTCAAAGCCCTTCGCGTCGTCGCAATATTGCCGGCTCTCCGGCGCGTCGATGCCGTTGAAGCGCACGCGCTGGCCGTGGATCTCGATCGTGTCGCCATCGATCACCGAGGCGGCGCCGACGATCGACACCGGCCTCGGCTTGATGATGTTCTGCAGGTTGATTTCCGGCAGGGGCGCACTGTTGTGCATGACGAATTGCGTGACCAGGGCGGATACCGCAGCGACCGTCACGAGCACGAGACGAAACGGCACGCTGGCCCATCGAGTGGCACGTGAGCGTTTCGCGCCAGTGCGTCGCCGCCATTGGTCGGAGCGATTGTCGTAACGGGACTTGTCGATGCCGATCACGGCGCGCCGCCCGGGCGGCTCTCGGCCGAGCGGCCGCCACAGCGCGATCCATCCGCAGCCCTACTTTCATCGGTCGGACAATTGCCGATGTAGCCGCCTCCGCCCGACGCGGGCGATCTATAGCGTTGGATCACAGCGACGCTGCGCTGCCCGTCGCCTTCGATATGCGTGTTGTTGCTGTTCGGATTGAAGGGATCGACCGTCTGCAGAAGCGAATTGGCGTTGTTTGCGTCGCCGGACGCAAGCGTCATCGTATCGTAATTGTTCAAATAGTCAGCAGCACAGCCCGACAACAGCACCACACTCGCCGCGGCAAAATACGATCGCAAATTCACAGAGGCATCCCCCGACACCGGCTGGCATAATGCTTCATTTGCGTTTTGTTGTCGAATCCGAGTTTGGCGGCTTGCCATTCGAGGCAAGCTAAGCAACGTTGGCAGCGGGTTTGGGACTTTTGGGGGGGCTATGAAGCGGTTTGTTTTAACCGTCGCTGCTTTCGTTTGCATTGCAGGCTGCGCGACACCACCGGACAAAATAGCAGGCGTGCCCAATGCTGGCCCCTGCACCCAAGCCGACAAGGAGCGCCTGGCGACTCTGACAAACCAGCAGAACAAGGCTGCGAACGGCGATGCGCTGGGCGTCTTCCTCATCGGCGTGCCGGTCGCGTCGATGTCCGGCGGAGACCACGAGACGGAGATCGCGGTGCTCAAAGGGCGCTGCGGGCCGCCGAAGACCTGACAGTCCGGGTCGCAATCAGCGGAAAAGCCCGTCGATATCGACCGGTGGCCAACGCGCAGAACGATTGCATTAGTGATCTTTCCGCAACAGCAATCCCGCAAGCTCTGTGGCAGATTGCGATTCAACGTAAGATTGCCTGCGGGGAAAAATATGAAATCTCTTTTGCTTGCTTCTGCCGTTGCCCTCGGCCTATGCGGACCGGTCATGGCGGCCGACGTCCTGGAAGGGGCTCCGACGACCGAGTGGACCTGGCAGGGCTTCTATGCTGGCGCCTTCGGTGCTGGCACTCTCGAGCACTACAAGATCCGCGAGCCCAACATCGGCGCCGATGTGACGCACAATGTGGGCTCGCCGACGATCGGCGGCTTCGCCGGCTACAATTTCCAGTCGGGCAACATCGTCTATGGCGTCGAAGGCGAACTCGGCTACCGGTTCAAGAAGGGCCACTTCCACGACGTGCCCGGCCCCGGTGATCTCGACGAGTCGCTCGGCCTGTTCGGTTCGGTCAAAGGCCGGGTCGGCATGGAGATGGGCGGGGTCCTTCCCTACCTGACGGCGGGTGTCATCGCGTCCCAGTTGAAGACCAATGCGATCGGCTTTGCGGAACGGAACGGAACGGCCGTCGGTGGGATTGTCGGCGCGGGCGTTGACGTACCCCTTACCCACAACGTGTTCCTTCGTGGCGAGTACGATTTCTCGTTCTTCGGAAAGAAGACGTTCGACTATTGCGGTGGCGGTTGCGTGCTCCAGCACACCGCCCAGACACATGACTTCCGCGTCGGAATCGGCCTCAAGTTTTAAGCCGTTAGAATTGTTGCAACTGACAACGCCGGGCAAATGCCCGGCGTTCTTCGTTAAAGCCGGGGTCGAAACGGCAATCGCCGGATCGGACTGTGGTCATGGACCTCGCAACCCATACGATTGGCAAAGTTTCGACTGAAGATTATATCCTCGCGGCGCCGCCGCTCCGGCACCCGTCAGCGCAAAAGCCCGTCCAAATCGAAGTCTTCCCAGCCTCTTAGGAGGGGCGACTCGTCTTGTGTATGACTTGCGGGTCCGCTGCTCTTTTTCTGCGCGCGCTTCAAGGCCGCCTTTGCGGCGGCGCGTCGCCGGTTCTCGGCGCGGGTGGCGGCGTCTTCCTCGCGCCAGACGGTGACCAGGTCGCGATCGAGAACATCCTCGATGTGGCGCGGATCGAACACGTGGAAGGTGATCTTCCTGGCGCGGCCGCGGAGCTTGACTGTTCTGGTCCCCGCGCTTTGCAGTCGACCGTCCTTCAGCCAGCGATGCCGTTCGCCGGAAGAGATCGTCAAGATGTCCTCAACCTCGCGAGGGATGACGGGCAGGTCCTCAATGTCAAGCATGGCTTCGGACACGATCGCCGCCGCCGCCGCAACGTCGGCATCCGAGTCCTCCGGCAGCCGCAAGGTGAGCACCCGGGATTCGATGTGAAGCAGCTTCCTCAGGGGCGCAGGCAAGCGAGCGCGGATCTCGAGGAAAATGCCCCTCGCCCGCATCGATGACCCTAAGGTGGCCGCCGCCGAAAGCGGCCACTCAGCCATCAGTTTCCCTACTGGGTCACTCTTTCGGCGGGCGGGCATACTTCTAATGGCGCTCCGATCGCGTTCGCTTCAAGGTGAGGAACGTCGGCGAGTCCCGGTTCGTTACCATAACGGTTGAACTCGCGGGCTGTCATTGCGTTGCAAGCGCAGGCAAACCACGCACGGAGAAAATCGTGACCCGGATCGCGACCTTCAACGTCAATGGCGTCAACGGCCGCCTGCCCGTGCTCCTGAAGTGGTTGAACGAGACCGATTATGACGTTGTCTGCCTCCAGGAGCTGAAAACGTCCGACGAGAAATTTCCCATCGAAGCAATACAGGACGCCGGCTTCGGCGCCATCTGGCACGGTCAGAAATCCTATAACGGTGTGGCAATTCTGGCGCGTGGGAGGGAGCCGGTCGAGCGCCGCCGCGGCCTGCCTGGCGATCCCGACGACACGCACAGCCGCTATCTCGAGGCGGAGATCGAAGGTCTCGTCGTCGGCTGCATCTATCTCCCCAATGGCAACCCGGCGCCGGGGCCCAAGTTCGATTACAAGCTGCGCTGGTTCGAGCGTCTCACCGATTACAGCAAATCGCTGCTGGGGGAGCGCGCCGTGCTTTGTGGCGACTACAACGTCGTGCCCACCGAGATAGATGCTGTGGTCCCTCGGCGTTGGTTGGGCGATGCCGTTTTCTTCCCGGAAAGCAGGAACGCCTACGCTCGCATGTTGAGCCTGGGCTGGGTGGATGCGATGCGACGGATCCACCCGGACAAAGGCATCTACACCTACTGGAATTTCTCCTATCGCGGCGGATACGACCGGAGCTCCGGCCTGCGCATGGATCATCTGCTCGTAAGCCCGTCCGTCGCGGCAGGCATCCGAGATGCCGGTGTCGACGTCGACACCCGTGGCTGGGAAAAGCCCAGCGATCACGCGCCCGCCTGGATTGAGGTGGGAAGATAAGGGGCTCGCGCCTGATCACCAGCAGGAACAATCGAGCAGAACCCCAGTTTGAGCTGCACAAGGAGGCAAACCACTTCCAATTAATGGAGCATTCCATGAGATATCCCCGCTGCACGGCGACTGCCGCCGTTTTTGTCCTCGCGGCCTTCCCCGCTCTTGCCCAGACAAACGGAACCCCCACCCCAGCCCCAACGACCCAACAGCCCGGAGCCGGACAGATGCCGGACATCAATGGGCAGGCAGGCGGCCCAATGCGTGAGATGATCCGCCAGATGATCGATCAGGCGGTCCAGGAGAAGATGCAACAGGATCGAAATTCGGAGGTGGCCGACGATCGTCGACAGGACGAGAACGCGCGAAAGGATACCGACCTTGGCGGCGATCGGTGGCAGAGACATCGCTACGGCGGCCCGCCCGGTGAGCACCGAATGGCCGGACATCATGGACCCCGCATGATGCGCGGCGCCGGAATGCGACTTATGTTCGCTTTTTTGGACACGAACGGTGACGGATCGCTGTCCGAAAATGAGGTTCAGGACGCCGTCGGCCGGGTGTTCTCCGCCATCGACCAGAATGGCGACGGGAACATCGACATGCATGAAATCCAATCTTTCCTGCACGGCCCCGGCGGTGACGATATGCCTTAACCCTGGAGAGGCAACGGGACGATCCTGAAGCATTCAGAGCGACAGGCATCCCCATAAAACGCGTCACCTAGAAAACAAGGTGCTTGCGCCTTCGTCCCGTCTTTTTCGCATGGCCTGCCAGAGCTTCCCGGCCCATCGGGACATCCAGGATCGTCTGCAGCTTTGCGAGCTGCCCGGGGAAATTTTGCGCAAGGTATCTAATCACCCGCGCATTCTCCATCAGCCGGTCGAGATAGGACCTTGCTGCCATAAGCTCGAGCGCCCAGGTGCCACTGTGAGCGGCGCAGCGCAGGAATTCATCATTCAACGCGTCAAACTCGATTTCCATGTCAGCCAGCTGCTCTGCTGTTACGCTGGCAAACTTCCTTTTCGGCCTGGACGGGTCCGCCAACTGCGACACTGGCGTAAGTGTGCTGAGAAGCTGCGCATAGTGGAAATTCGCCCGGTTCAGGGCGATCATCAGCCTTGCGGCTTTGAGTTGCCTTTCCGGCAGCATTCTGCGCAGCGAGGCGAAGACTTGGGGCGGCGTATACAAATCCTGCAGGAGATCCAGCACCTCGGACGAGATTCCGCTGATCAAAGGCTTCGGCTCAGCAGGAGGACAAGCGGTTTGCGCCGGTTGCTCGCCATTGATCCGCAGGGCCAGCGTCTTTGGCACGGCTGCGAGGCCTTCGGCCGACAACAGACGGCGGAATCGTTCCTCCTTCAACGGATCTCGCATCGCTTGAACTATAGTCTCGAGCCGGTCACGAGGGATCTGCGCCTCAGCCGTCAATTTGCGGGTTCTTTCGCATTCAGCTTCATAGGTCTTGCAGAGCCAGGGACCTGTGAACAAACGGGCGGGTTCGTACATTTCGTCCACTAGCGCGGCGTGCCGGGTCCGGCTGTTCTGCAGAACCTGGTAGGCGGCTTCCAGTCCCAAAGATTTGCCGCGTGCCTTCATGCAGCGCTCCCCACGGATGCCCGCTCAGCCAGCGCCACAAGCGGATCAAGGGATGGGTAAAGAAACGAATCCAGCCTCATCCCATTGTTGACGTGGAAATCTCCCCTGATCTCGGCGATTTCATGCATCGGGACTATCAGGTAATCGCGGATGGCCAGGTCGCCCGGATGCATTCGGATGAGAACGAAGATATCCGCCGGGACCTCTCCTGCAGGCCTCGAAGACCAGCGGGGATAGGCGCTGTGCGAGACGCGACAACGAGCGATCGCGATCACCACAGTGAACTCTTCATTGACCCGGACGAGCTCAGTTTCTGGGTCATAAGAAGCCTGCCCGCCGGCCCCTTTGATCGCGACCAAGAGGTCTTCCATTACCTGGTGGCGGGTAGCTTCGAGGCGCTTCCTTAGATCCATGAAGTGGCACTTCCTTGGCGGCAGGAAGCCAATCAGCCTATACGCATTAAGCAGGCCTCCGAAACGCGATCTATAGCGCCAGCTCGAGGGGCATTCGGGCGCTGCATTGATGATCTCATCAGACAGCTTCCCCTCGCGTTTGTAGACACTGCGCAGTGCCGCCAGCATTTCATCATCGCTCATGCGCGGGTACAGCAATTCTATTTTTTGCTGCGCCTTCTCGAACAATCTGCGGTTGACGATCGGCTCAATGGCGTTCTCAGCCCTTACCCATTGGTCCGGGGGATTCCACACCATTTTGCTTTTGAATTTCGTGCAGCGACGATTCCAGACGTTATTGCCGATGTATTTCTCGTTGGTGAGGATACGGCGCACCCCTTCTCGCTTCCATGGCCGGCCGAAGTCGTTCCCGATCCCCCGGGCATTCAGGTATCTCGCGATGTCGGCCTCATTTTTGCGCGACCCGACGAACAGGCGAAAGATCAGCTGAACAGTCGCTATCTCCTCCGGCGGGCCCGGCACGATAACGACCCGGTCAGATTGAAGGTTTTTGTGCTCGTTGCGAGCGAGCACCAGCTTAGGCTGACCAGACTGGTCGATCATCAGGCGTCTTAGTCCGAGCCCCTGCAAGCCACCGACGTGGAACCCCATCCCGGCCGCCCTTACCTGGCCCATGAAGACCTTCTGTGACAGCATTCGGCTATATTCCGCCGCCATGCTGCGTTTTATGGCCTTGAGCACGTCCGACCCGACGGTACCGTCATTCCCGAATTGCTCGGCGCAAAATTCAATCCGCACGCCGGCCATCTGGCATCGATATTCGTAAGAGGCGCTTTCATCGATGTTCTGGAACCGGCCCCATCGGCTCACGTCGTAGACGACGACCGTCTCGAAATCGGCAAGACCATGTTCCACGTCAAAGAGCAGCTTCTTGAGGCCGGGCCGGCTTTCCAGGTGCAATCCGCTTCGGCCCGGGTCTTCATATGTCGCAACGATGTCGTAGCCCATGACCTCGGCATAACTGCGGATTGCGTCCCTCTGGTTATCAAGGGAATAGGTCTGGTGCTCGGTGGACATGCGTAAATATTGGGCGGCGCGAACTCTGCGCCTCTCTTGGGGAGGCTTGCCGGCCGCTGCAAACTTGTCCATCGCCGTGCCCCGTTGTACGGGTTCTTTAAACCTAGGGGCCAATCGTCGGGCGGCAAGAGCCACCAATGCGCCAATATGTCGGACTGATCCACAAAGAGGCGGGCAGCCATTTCGGCGTGTCATTTCCCGACTTTCCCGGCGTAGTGACCGCCGGCACAACTGTTGACGAGGCGCGCGACCTTGCTGAGGAGGCTCTGGCGTTCCACGTGGAAGGGATGATTGAAGACGGCAAAGCGGTTCCGCTCCCCACCCCCCTTGAGCAAATCGAGCTGGATCCGGAGCATCGCGGTTGGCCTGCATTTTTGGTGCCGCTGAAGATCAACTGAACGGGGCGGCTGTTTACCGTTGCCGAGCGAACTTACCCGTTTGGCAACCATGGCTTTCAACTGCGGGGAAACCGTGATTCACTTCGTGAGCCGGCGTGCCGCCGTTCCGCCGCAATGCGACCGCAGTTCAGCTTCGTTCGCCCCCGTCGTCAGTCCCTGGGGCTTCAGAGGAGTTCTAGTGATGATTATCAAGAAGGCTATTCTGGCCGTGCTCATGACCGTGGCCCTTGCCGGCTGCGAGACGCAGACCGAGGGTCAGCAGCGCGCCACCACCGGCGCATTGCTCGGCGGCGCCGGCGGCGCCCTGGTCGGCCAGGCGATCGGCGGCAACACCAAGAGCACGGTGATCGGTGCCGCGAGCGGCGCGCTGCTCGGCGCCGTCGTCGGCTCGGCCACCACGCCGCAGCGCCGCGGGCAGCAGCTCTGCCGCTACCAGGACCGCTATGGCCAAATCTACACCGCGCCCTGCGACGACCGGTACTACAACGGCAATTACTAGGACAGTTAGGCCGACCGGCTGGTCTTCCCCTGTGAAGATCAGTCGGCCGGCTTCAAAGCTTGTTGGCGTTCCAACTGAACTGTGAAAAGGCAGCGCACTCCCGCGCGCTCGTAGATTAGTTCAACGCCCCCCGACTTTTCTCCGCCGAAGACCCGCTGCAGCAGTTGCGCGCCAAAACCTGCCTTGCCGGGCGCGACCGGTGGACCGCCCTGCTCGCGCCATTCCAGTTCGAGAATGCTTATTCCCTCGCTGTGCTTTTCAATTTGCCAAGAGATGGAAACCGAGCCTTTCGTATTCGAAAGCGCTCCATGTTTGATGGCGTTCGTCGTAAGTTCGTGAAACGCCAGGGCGAAGGAGAGCGCTGTGTTCGGAGGCAGCCAGATCTTGTCCCCGGACAAATCAAATCGCTCAATCGGCGCATGAGACCCTACCGAGGCCGCAATAACTTCCGCGACATCAGCTCCGCTCCAGTTCTGTCGGGTGAGAATGTCGTGTGCCTTGGCCAGCGACACGAGGCGGGCTGATAAGGCTGTTCTTGCCTGTTCGAGGCCGGTGGCGTTGCGGAGGATCTGGCCGGCTATCGCTTGGACCACGGCAAGGGTGTTCTTGACGCGATGGTTCAACTCGTTAACGAGCAACTGGCGCTGTTCTTCGCCGCGTTTGCGCTCGGAAATGTCCAAGCTGATCTGCACCGCCCCAATGATCGATCCCTGCGGACTGCGAATGGGCCGGGCGCTGGAAAGCAGATAGCGCTGCCCTCCCGTCGGCAAGGTGTAGACGAATTCTTCGTTGCTGGTGTTTTCGCCGCGCATGGCCTTGCTCAGCGGCCGATCTTCCCGGCTTACAGGCTGGCCATCCTTATATGCCAAGGTGGCGATTACCTGGTCAGGCCTGCCGAAGAGATCGCGCCCCTCGGTTGGCAGGCCCATAAGCTCGGCCGCGAACCGGTTCCGGATGACCTGGTGCGCCTGCGGGTCGTAGGTAAACCAGACCGCGGCCGGCACAGTCTCCAGAACCGTCTCCAGCTCGCGCGTGCGCTTCGAGATGGCATGCTGGGCAGCGATCATGGCCTTGGAAATCGAGGCGAACTCGGCGACTGAGGTGGAGACTTCCTGACCTGCGCGGCCGCTCCCAAGCGCATCGGCGCTCGCGGCGAGATCACCGGTAGCTTTGGTGATTCTTCTGCCCACGACGTAGGCGAGAGCCAGCGATATGAGCAGCGCTGCGAGACCCGTCGCACCGATTTGTGCGAGGGACCACCAGAGAGGTGCCTGAACGTCAGCCAAGGGAATGTTGGCGGTGTAGAACCACTCCGAATAGGGAGACCTGTAATAGCCTGCCAGCAGGGTGTTGCCTTCGAAATTCCGCGAGTGAAAGCTACCCGAGCGCCCTACGATTTTACTCACATATTCGGGCAAACCAGGCCTGCCGGTCACCTGGTCGTGCAGCTTCGACCTCGCGACATATCTTCCCTCACGGTCACCAACGCCGATGATCCATCCATCGGGTACGGCGGGCAGCATCACAAGGCGAATGCGTTCCGTGGGGACCGAGATCGAAAGCAGCAGCGGCACGCCCTTTGCGCCGGACACCTGTTTGGCAACCGCAATACGATATTCGTTCGGTCCCGGCGCGGCATATACGTCGCTGACCAGGATACCGGCGAGTTGCAATTGTTCATGCTCGGGAGCCGTAAGGGGACGCTCCGGCAGATCCGGCGTCCTGCCCGGCTGGCTGCTCGCGAGGTCGCGACCGTCGAAATCCCGGAGCGTGATTATCTGATCCGTACCCTGGACGATGCGCCGGGCTTCGCTGCCGAAGGCTTGCCAGTCTTGAGCCGCCAGGGCCGGAGATTTCGAAAGCCCGTCGAGAAGGGTTTGGAGACTGGCCAGTTCGCCTTCTACGACCAGCGACATCTGACGGGCAGTCCAGCGTGCTTCCTGCTCTAGCCGCGATTGTTCATGCAGCGCGTAGGCAACCAGCAGGTAGGCGGCGAATAGCCAGACCGGCAACACGACCGCTGCTATCAAGCCAAGCAGATGAGCTCGAGCCGATCGACGGACCAACTTCAACCCTCTCCCCAACAGCAGCCAAGCTTATCCCTATGCCGAGATACAGCAAGCTCGATTAGCACTGTCTGATCTTCCGTCCTTTGCGGCAGCCCTTTTTCCGTCATGCTTTTGCGCGCTTTTGGACCTACACTATTGAGACGGCGGGCAGGAGGAGGTCGTGAATGACAAGCCTTGCCGTTGCCCTGAAGAACCGAAGCAAACATGCCGTAAAGCGGCTGCTTCGCTATGACGAGCGCAACTGGCTGCGCATCCGCCAGATCGAAGCCTTCACGACATTTCTTGAAGCGGCCGACCGCAAGTCGCGCGACGTGATCGAAATCTCGCCGGGCTGGAACCGATATTGGCGGGCGCTCTGCCCCAACTATCGCTCGGTCGATTTCCCTGACTTCGATATCTGCAAAGATCGCACCGAGGAGCAATTTTCCATCGTCATCGCCGACCAGGTGCTGGAGCATGTGCAGCGCCCGCAAGCGGCCGCCGCCAACATCCACTCTATGGTGAGGCCCGGCGGCTGGGCGATGGTGGCCACACCCTTCCTGTTTCGCGTGCATGCGCGCCCGCACGACTACAACCGCTGGACGCCCGCCGGGCTCAAGCAGTTGATGGTCGAAGGCGGCTTCGCCGAAGATGACGTGCAGGCCTTCGGCTGGGGCAACAAGGCCTGCGCCAAGGCCCATATTGGCGGGCCGGTGCGGGCTTATGGCGTGTGGCGGGATCTCAGCAACGACGAGGAATACCCGCTGATGGTGTGGGCGTTCGCGAAAAGGCGGGATTAAGTCGGGCGAGGACCGAAACGCTATTCCTCTTCGTTCACGATATCGGCAATCTTGGAAGCGAGCCTTTCCATCGCGAACGGCTTCGTCAAAACATGCATGCCTGGAGCAAGGTGACCGTTCCCTACAGCAGCGTTTTCCGCATAACCGGTGATGAACAGTATCTTGAGTTTCGGCTCCGTCTGCCGCATCGCATCGGCGAGTTGGCGCCCGTTCATGCCCCCGGGGAGCCCCACATCCGTAATCAACAGGTCAATCTTTTCGCCAGCTTCCACAGTTTTTAACGCCGTCGCCCCGTCGGCCGCTTCGATAACCCTGTAGCCAATTTCGCCCAGGACTTCGGTGATGAGCATCCTGATCAGGGGCTCATCATCAACGACAAGCACCGTTCCGCCTTCGCCCGACAACTGCGTTTCCTCGATCTGCGGCTGTTCGTTTTGTTGCGGGCTAAGCCAATGGCGAGGCAGATAAAGGGCAACCGTGGTCCCTTTGCCCATCTCCGTATAGATTCGCACCTGGCCGCCCGACTGACGGACAAAGCCATATATCATTGAAAGGCCAAGGCCGGTTCCATGCCCGGTGGGCTTGGTGGTGAAGAACGGATCGAACGCGCGGGCCGCGACGTCCGGCGGCATGCCCGTCCCGGTGTCGGTGACGCTGATCTTAACGTACTGGCCGGGACGCATGTCACGTTCCTTGCCGATATGATCATCCACCCACATGTTGGCAGTTTCGATGGTGAGCCGCCCACCTTCAGGCATTGCGTCCTTGGCATTGATGCACAGATTGAGGATGGCATTTTCGAGCTGATTGGCGTCGCAAATGGTGGTCCAAAGGCCGATGGCAAGGACAGCTTCCGTGTCGATGGAAGGGCCGACCGTGCGCCGGATCATCTCCTCCATGTCAGAGACCAAGTCATTGACACTCACCGGCTTCGGATCAAGCGTCTGCCTGCGCGCAAATGCAAGCAATCTATGCGTAAGTGCGGCAGCCCTTTTTGTGGCACCTTGGGCAGAAGTGATATAGCGAGAGAGATCGTCGATCCGACCTTGCGCCAAGCGCATTTTCAGCACGTCAAGGCTGCCGGATATTCCGGTCAACAGATTGTTGAAATCGTGAGCCAGACCACCGGTCAACTGCCCTATGGCCTCCATTTTTTGGGCCTGAAACAATTGCTCTCGCGACTGCTCGAGTTCCCGCTGGGTTGCCAACCGTTCCGTCAGATCGCGAGTTACCTTGGCAAAGCCGATCAGTTGACCCTTGTCATCGCGAATGGCGTCGACGATCACATTCGCCCAGAATTTGTTTCCGTCCTTTCTGACCCGCCAGCCCTCCGCCTCATAACGACCTTCTCTCCCGGCCGCTTCGAGCACCCGGGCCGGCAGGCCCGCCTCCTTGTCCTCAGAGGTATAGAAGATTGAGAAATGCTGGCCGAGTATTTCTGCTTCGCTGTAGCCCTTGATGCGTTCGGCGCCGGTGTTCCAGTTGGTGATGTTGCCTTCGGGGTTGAGCATGTAAATGGCGTAGTCCGTCACACCCTGCACCAGCAGACGAAATCGACGCTCGGTTTCCAGAGCTGCCAATTGCATTTCTCTATGCTCGGTCATGTCGCGCGTGACTTTGGCAAACCCGGTGAGTATCCCGTCGTCGAAAATCGGGTCTATCACCACCATCGCCCAGAAACGGCTACCGTCCTTGCGGACGCGCCAGCCTTCCGCGTGAAATCTTCCCTCCTTTGCCGCTACCTTGAGCACCGCTTCCGGTACCCCTGCGTTGCGGTCCTCTTCCGTATAGAACACCGAAAAATGCTTACCGATGATCTCATCGGCACTGTAGCCCTTGATGCGGGCCGCGCCGGGGTTCCAGCTCTGGATTCTCCCGTGGGTATCAAGCATGAAAATCGCGTAGTCTACGACGCTCTGAACAAGACGATCGGCATTATTAGAAGAATGCAAAGTTTGGTCCTTGTCGCTGACAGAAACGCTATCCGGCCCGAGACAAACGCCCGAACCGGCCCCCGGTTGCGTTCTTGCGATCATTCAAAAAGCGGTCACAAAGTCGCGTTGCTTCGCCGACTCAGATCCGAAATTTGCTTGATCCGGCTCTCAGCAAGCTACCGACATTTCAGCTTCAAGCACCGGAACAGTCCCGTTGGCATAAAGGATAACTGCGTCGTCGAACTCGCCGCTCGCAGGATCGCCCGTCCGGCTGAAAGCCACGACTCCGGCCGAGCACTCGGCCAGTTTTTCTGCGAGGCGCAGAGCATGCTCGATATCCTGCACCTCCACCGCGCTTCCGGCCGTGATCGCTCCTCTGGGCGTGAAATTGAAACTCTGGACAACAAAATACGTCAGCAACACTGCCTCCTCTGCCGCGACAGTGTGACTCACGGCCGAGAACAAAACAAGTACAAACAAATCCGCAGCAGTGCAGCAATCCACAGAGTGGCAGTGGCAAAGCCAACCTACTCCGCTTGACAAGGTAGGTAGGCATTACCTACCATATCAGTATCGGAGTAGGCAGATGAAATCAGTCCTTGATGCGCAGCAACCCTGGAACGTTGGAACCGCTCGGGCCGTAGAGGATGAGCGCCCCTGCGCAAGCCAGGTCCTCGCCTTTACCGGCCCAGGCACTGACGGTCTCGTCGACCTTGCTGCGAATGACCGCCGCGACGGTGGGGTCGCCAAGGTCAACCTTGTAGGCGGTGATCATCACGGCCACTTCGCCTTGGCTAATTTCCAACTTCGAACAGATCTTCGTACCGGCGATAGCCTGCCCGAGATGGGATATGACTGCCATCTGCCTGTCGCTATAGGCGAATGCCTGCCCCGCGACGGCGCACCAAATTATCGCGGCAGCCCAAACCACTTTCCTCACTCAATCCCCCCTGCTTCAGCCTCGCGTCCGGCAAGCTATCACAACGCCACAGCGCTCGCGAACAGGCTCCCATATGCAGCCTTCATCGCCGCCCTTCTGTTCTGCGCCGCCGTCACGGTGGGCGCCATCTGACGAACCTCACAAGGAGAACGACTTTGCAGCAAATCAGCAGACCCTCGTCGCACAACCGCCCAGCCTTCCCTGATGCATTTGTCGAAACGCACCCGCGCTGCCTTGAAATGTCCGAAGCCATGCGAGACCTCTACGCTGTCAGCGGCGGGGTGAAGGCCGAAGATCTCATCCGGGCGGGTTTTACCAGCTCCGAAATAGTCGAATTCCGCGACAATGCGGCAAGGATGGCGGTGCTGACGAGCACCAAGCAACTAACCTTTCGCCCTGATCTGCTCGAGGACATGATCGAGAAGGCTAGGCATGCGGCACCCAACCGCCTGCCACTCCCGGCGGACGCGGAACCTACGCGAGGACTGATCCAGGCCTGGGGCGAGTACTGTGCCGCCAGGGGCGCCTTCCTGCTCGACCCGTGGCCCGGTCAGCGCGAACGCTGCATGGCGGTGCTGTCGAGCTACCTGGAGTCCTTGCCAATCTTCCCCGCCATCCGGAACAGCGTTCTGCACGCGGTGGAGGCCGCCATGCCGCAGGTGACGCAATGATGCCGGAGCAAGCAAGGCGCGTCCGCACGGCAAGTGTGATCCCGACCTTCAAGCCGGACGGATCCGCTTTCGACCTGGTCGATCCCAAACCAACCGACATCAGCTTTGCCGACATGGCCAACACGCTGTCCAAGCTCGCGCGGTTCAATGGGCTCTACCGTTGCCCGGCCTATTCGGTGGCACAGCATTCCGTGATGGGCTCCGATGCCCTGTACCGGGAGACCGGCGACGGCGTCGCCGCGGGCTACTTCCTCCTGCATGACGGGCACGAATATGCGCTGGGCGACATCACCAGGCCGGCGGTCGACCTCATACAGCTTCATATCGCAAGGCTGGCGGCCGAGGCCGGACTGGGAGACGCAGACTTTGTCGATAGGCTGGCGCACCGCGCGCTCGCCTCGGTCAAGCGTAGCATCGACGTGGCGATCTACCAGGCGGCCGGTCTGCCCGACATCAACGCTGTGTGTCGGTACGCTGGTCAGATTCGCGAAATGGACGATCGCATGCTGGTCGCGGAGGCCGCGGCTCTGTTCGGCGCCAGCTCCCGAAGCGCATGCCTGCCGCGCGTAGCGCTGCCACCGCCGAAGCTGGTTGGCGCCATCGTGCCATGGGGCGCCATGAAGGCAGAGCTTGCCTTCATCGAACGTCTGCAGCGCTATCTCGGCATCGCGGCGCGAGCCGGTTGAACGGAGACAGCGCGCAGTGCCCTTGCCCTCGAAACGCATGCTCTCTGCCGCCGAGGCCGCCGAATATTGCGGCGGCAAGTCGGTTGAATGGCTGAGGACACATGTTCGGGTTTCGCCGACCAGGATCGGCAGCCTGGTTCGGTATGACGTGCGCGCGCTTGATAGGTGGCTGGACGGCCGGAACCAATCGGAGCCGGCAACGGGAGACGAATGGCTGGGGTTGCTCGATGAGAATTAAGATTACAGGTTTGAAACGCTACAAGGACCGGCTCGGCATCGAGCGCGTCTACCACCGCAAAAGCGGAACGCCGATCGATCCGAAGCTGACTGGCCAGGCTTTGGCCGCTGAGGTCGACCGTCTCGACAAGCTGCAAGCGCCAAAGACCGCACAATCCGGCACGCTCGGCGCGCTGCTCGAAAGCTACAAGAAGTCACCGAAGTTCACCGATCTCGCCCCGCGCACGCAGTCCGATTACCAAAAGTACATGGACCATCTGAAGCCGATCTCGGGCACACCTTTTGCCCTGATCGACACTGCGTTCATGGCCAAGCTGCGCGACAAGACCGTGAAGAAGCGGCGTGGCGCCTTTACCAACCATATGATGGCCATGCTGTCATCGGCCTTCAAGCACGGCAAGGAATATGGCCTGGTGACATCCAATCCCTGCCTTGAGCTGGAAAAGGCGAAGATCGCAAAGGACCGGCGCAAAGAGAATCGCCCGTGGACGAAGATGGAGCGCGTGAACGTGCTGGCCGCCGCTCCGCTCCACTACAAGGTTCCAATCGCGCTCGCCCGATTCCTGGGCATGCGACGCGGCGACATCCTGCGGCTGCCGCGAATGGCTTATCGGGACGGCTATATCTCCTTCCGAGCGTCGAAGAACGGCAAAATCATGAAGCTGCCGGCGTTAGGCGAGCTGCGCAAGATTCTGGACGAAGCGCTGGAGGCATGGCCTGTTTCAGAGATTGACGTCACGATGCTCTGCCTCAATTCGCACAAGAAGCCTTGGACGGAGATGGGCTTTTCCGCATCGATCGGAAAATTCTTCGACGATTGCGTGGCGCGAGGGCTCGCCAACAAAGGCTTGACGATGCATGGCCTTCGGCATTCGGTGGCAACCGACCTGCGGGAACAAGGATACAGGCTTGAGGACATCAAGAATTTCCTTGGCCAGGAAACGATCGAGATGGCCGAGCATTATTCTTCGAGCGCGGACGTATCAGGGGTCTTGATCGACATGGCGAATGTGATACAAGCCGGCTCGAAACGAGAACGGGTTTTGTCTAACTCCCGCAAGAAAAGTGTCTAACCGCTTTTCGCTCGTTCGGCCAAAGCCTTGATATCAAAGGCTTTTTGGGGAATAGGTTAACGGTAGACCCACGGACTCTGACTCCGTTAGTCCTGGTTCGAATCCAGGTTCCCCAGCCAAACTGGACTCCCTGTTGATAAATCGCTCCGCTGTGTGCCTATCGCCGCTCCAGAAGCGACCGTTTCCGCAAGCAGATCAAACGGTTGCCGGAAGACCGCGTGAACCTCGCCTTGGTCCCAGTGGCAGTTCGACAGCACAAGATTCAAGAGCCGCTTTTTCTCCTGCGCAGGCTGTTTTGCAAACATTCGGCTAGCGTTGCGCGCCAGCTCCAACAACCGGATGCCGTCCTCCATGTATGATTCTTCGGCGCTGCCATGGCGCTCTATCTCGCGAAGCAGCCGCGTCTGTTCGGTTCGCCACTGTGCCGACATCCGGTCGTAGAAGGCGTTGTCGATGCGGCCATCGAGCTTGTCGAGATACATGGCATGCAGCCGGTCCTCGAGCCGCTTGTACTCGACTTGGCAACGGTGGATCGCCTGCTCGTGCTCGCGGCGCTCGTCGGCATGGCTGGCCACGAGGGCTGCTTTTACCCATTCCAGTATCTCTTCGTCGAAATGCAAGCGGTCAAGCAAGTTGGCGAAGGCCTGATCGAGCACTTCCTCGCGGACATATTTGCGGCGGCAATCACCGTACCCGCCCCGGCCTTTGTTGGTATGCCCCGTGCAGTGATAGTAGACATATTTGCCCTTCTTGATCTCCGCCACGATTGCGCAGCCGCATTCGGTGCAGGTGATCAGGCCGGTGAAGGCGAACTCGTTTCCTATCGGGTGCGTCGGCACCGCATTGCGACCCGTCAGGATGCCCTGGACCCGCTCCCATAGCTCGATCGATACGAGCGGTTCGTGCTTGCCCCGGTGCAATTTGCCGTTCCACTGGAACAGCCCCGTATAGAGGCGATTGCGGAGGATCGTATGCACCGTGCTGACCGGAACCGGATTGCCGCTCGTGGGATAGATCAACCCATCGCCATGGGCTGCCTTGGCCAGGGCCTTGAGTGAATACTGTCCAGTTGCGTAGCGCTCGAACAGCTGTGTGACGACTTGAGCCAGTTCAGGATGCGGCTCGATAACCTTTCTGCCATCCTTGCCCGTGGTGTTGATATAGCCCAGCGGAGCCTTGGTAGGCCAGATGCCCTGCTCCGCCTTCTCCGTCTGCCCTTTCCGCGCTTCTTCCGACAGGTTGTCGATATAGTTCTTGGCCATCAAGACCTTGATGCCGTGCATGAACTTTTCAGATGAGCGCGAGTCCCGCGATAGCGTCACACCTTCCTTGGCAAGGTGGATTTCTATATCCAGTTCATCGAGAGTCACCCAGTCCTTCAGGTTGCGATAGAGCCGGTCGGTCTTCTCGACCAGGACGCTTCGAATGCCGGGGTGCTTTCGCAGGTATTTGACCATCTCGGTGAAGTTTGTCCGGCCACTGGTCTTGGCCGTCTCGACATCGATAAACTCCTGCACGACGTCGAACCGATGTTGCAGGGCGTAGTCGCGCAGCAGCTTGCATTGCGCTGGGATGGAAAAGCCTTCCTTCTCCTGCTCCTTGGAAGAGACGCGCGCGTAGAGCAGCGCCTTTACAAGGCCTGCGGGCTTGGCGATGCGTCCAACGCGCTGGTTCATCTGCGGCACCTCCTCGTTCATTACGGTCGCAAACGCGAGGGCCGTCAGGTGACCATGAATCGCCAGCTATTTGCCCCGGTCAATCCGTTCCCATTCGGCAAGGATGCGGAAGAAGCCGCCGATGTTGTCGACGATTTGCCTTGCATCCTCCGTTGAGAGCGACCTCCCCATGCGAGCCTCAAACAAGCGGGCCGTTCGTTCCAGGAACGCCTCGTCAACGACGCGCCGCCGTGAAAACAGATCGGCCTCCGCGTCGCGTCTGACTGCGCGTTTTGCAGGACGCGCCGCCTTCACCGTTTCTGTCCCGAGAATATCTGCATCGGGACAAAGATGGCGGAAATCGCCTCAGCGCCGAATGGCCGTTATGTGCGCCCACGTATCCCTTTCTACTCTCTGTCGGACACCAATGCCCGGTACCCGACAAGCGGAAGATCAGCGGCGTCCTTTCCGAGACCGGTCAGATCGGCGGCTATGGCTTGATACCGCCGACAATCCGCCTGAACGATAGATCGGTCGGGCCCCTCAAGTGGCACGCTCCCGGCGACTTCCTTCAGATCACGCAGGATCGATTCGATGTGTGGCCAGGGAAAATCTGTCGGGTCGTCGATGTCGCGATCCGCGCCGACAATTATCTCCAGCTTGGCAACGACGCCGAGAAGTGAGTGTGCAGGCGTGCGCGGAAGCCTATCTTGAACCTTCAAAGCCGCTGTCGCGGCCTCCACTTCCGCCTGGTAGGCGATCGAATAGCCGGCCTTCACGTCCATCGGCGGCGCACAGCCGGCTCTGAGAATACGCGTTTCCAGCCGTTGCTGGAGCCGGCAGAGAACCCGCGAGACATGCTGGGCCCGCAACCAGTCTCGTAGCAGCGCAAAAGCCGGGTCTGCGTCGTCGAATTGACCGCATCTGTTTGCCGCCCGGTCGTCGCTTCTCTGCTGCGTGACGGAAGGCAAAGTCGTGGTATTGTCGGAATCAGCCATGATCCGAGCTCCCAGAAGCTTAGGCGTGGTCAGGCCGCACTGGTGTACCGAGCACCTGTGCGGCCGCGTTAGTCGCCCTCCAGTCATGTCACTTTTTGTGACTTTTTACAAGATGAATGTCATGAAAAAGGACATATTGCCCCAGCAACTCCGAGCAGCACGGGCATTAATCGATTGGACAAGAGAGGACTTGGCAAGCGCCTCCGGTCTGACAGTGCGTACACTTGCCAGAATTGAGAGCTCTCAAACGATTCCCAGACAAACGACGCTCGAAGCCCTGGCTAAGGCATTAGAGGAGGCAGGAATCGAATTCATTTCAGAGAATGGAGGGGGACCAGGCGTCCGGCTTTCCCGTCGGCTGGACGGCAAATGATATGTGGCAAATGACCTACACGGACACGGCCGGAGCATCTTCACACCACGCCCTTACGGCAAGCTGCAGAGGACCGTAAGACGGGAACTGAGAGTCCAGGTAAGACGGAAGTCCAAGCCTGTTCCGAAAGCGCCATCCATTCCGGAGCGCAATTTGACTTTTCAACGATACGGGCGCGTTTCTGACTTTCAGACAGGATACATACTGATCAAGATGCTTCCTTTAGCTCTGTGAGCAGACCTGCCACAGCCAAGGCGCGCTTCTCATCGCCGATCAATCCCATTGAACCTCTTTCAACCTCTAGCAAGTAGTCGCGAACCGCACTAACCGGTGCTTTACGTTCAATAAGGCCGATGAGCGGCCCTACATAGGCGTCATACTCGTCCTGCGCCACCGACACATCTCTGACCAGTAACGGGTCCCAATCCGATAGTAGGATTGCGCGGATTGCCGCTCCCATTAATTTGATACTCATCATCGTTTACCATAATTTGTCATTTCGGCCAGAGGGTAACAACTTGGCCGAGAGGGTTAAGGACCACGACTGCGCCGGCTCCAGTAAATCTGGTAGTGCCATTCGCCATCGGCGTCACCGAAATTGGGTTCGTTACGGCGTCCATGATAGCTGCTGGACCTACTGTTCGATTTATTGCTTGATTTATGCCATGTCTTGTAAACCCCGTTATATCGGCGACCGGCTGGTAGTATGGGTCGGCCGGGCCCGGCGCCCCTGGTCCGCACATGGGCAAAAGACCACTTGGATCCGAAAAGGTAACTGGGTTCCCGCCGACATAGGCATAGAGGTTTCCTGCGGGATCTGACATCTCCCCGATTGGATCCCTGGACAACCACCGCCCGGCAACTGGATCATAGGTTCGATAGAGAGTTAGGCCAAGCCCGCTGTCATTATTGTAGAGTGTTCCAGCGTAGTTGACATCCGTAAGCGGCCCCGTGCCTTGGAGGGGAACGCCGTAAGGGTCGTAGCTATAAGCAGGAGCACTGGTTGAGGTGGCGAACACGCGTCGTGCCGAGCCAATCTGGTCAGGGCCGTAAAAATAGGCAGCAGGAGACGCGCCAGGCACGAGCTCGCCCTCAACCAAGTATTCACGCGTGGTATCGTTGCCGGCGTTCCGCGCTTGGCAGAGGGAACTGTCGCACCAGACGTAGGTAGTTGTGACTGAGCTGCCAATGGCCGGCTTGCTGGTCATGGCGACGCGGCGCCCCAGGCCGTCATAGGAGAAGCTTGTCGCCTTGCCAGGCGTGACGGGATAAGTGATACTCACAAGCCGGTCCTCAGCGTCCCAGCTATAGGTGCGTTGGCCATCGGACACCAAGTTCCCATTGGCGTCATAGCTCAGAGCCTGCCCAGACAAGTTAGTGAGTTGGTTGAGGTTATTGTAGGTAGCCGATTGCGCGCTGGCTGACGGATACAGAGCTGCAGTATCGCTCGTCTCCGAAATCTGCGTAATTTGGTTCCCAGCGTTAGTGGTGTAGTCAAAGGTAGAAAACTGGCCCGCTGACAGTCCTGTGTTCTTGATCTGAGCCAGACGTCGATCGCCGGAATTGGGAAGATAGCTCCAGCTTGTCGACAGTGTCGAGTTTGAAAGCTGACGATTGGTTATTTGTCCCGTTTCACCAAGATATGTCAGCGCAAACGAGCCAAGGTCATTCGAGTGAGTGGTCAGGCGACTAATGGCGTCGTAGCCGAAGGTTTCCGCAGCAGCGCCAGCGACGGTCCGTGATGTTGGTCTTCCGAGCCCATCATAGGCATATGTAATGGCGCTGTTTGCCAGTGGCCCATTCTCCTGCTGAAGCTGGAGTGCACCTTGGGCGAAGGGTGGGAAATAGCTGTACTGGGTGGAACCACTACCGTCAGTCATTGATGCAAGGCGCGGGAAATAAGTGTCATAGCCAAAGCTGACGTTAGGTGTTGGGTTCACTGCGTTCAGATAGCTGATGCCAGTTAGCCTGTTATCCTTGGCATAGTTGTATTGTTTGGTCTGCCCTAGTGCATCGAGAACAGACTTCAGCCGACTGGTCGTATTCTCGTACGCATAAGTGAGGGTGCTGCTGTCCGCATATGTCTTCAGGGACAAGCGACCCTGCAAGTCATACGTCCATGCCGTGGTGCTGTTTTTGGAGTCGGTCAGGCTGGCAAGTTGGTCCTGGCGATCGTAGCCAAACAACGTTTGAGCGCCGAGCGGGTCGGTCGCCTTCGTGCGGCGCCGGTTCGCATCGTAGGTATAGCTCCATGTCCTGCCCAGTCGGTCCTTGTAAGCGACCAGGTCAAGCTTGTCGTAGGTGTAGAGATCAACCGTGCCGTCCGGATAGGTGACCTTTGTCAGCCGATCAGCAGCATCATAATCGTAAGTGGCAGTCCACCCTTCGGAATCGGTAAAGGTGCGCACGCGATCGAAGCCATCATAAGTATAGGTTGCCGCCGTGGCGTTGTTGGCATTGGTGATGGACGTCAGATTTGCCGACGCGTCGTAGTGATAAGTTGTCACGTGTCCCAATGGGTCGACCGACGAGGTCATTTGGCCAGCCGCGTCGTAAGTATATCGCCATGTCTGACTTGCGGCGTCGGTATAGAAGATCGGGCGGTGTTGACCGTTGTATGTGTACTGCGCGATCGTCGTCTGCACGCCCGCCTGGGTCTTCTGGCTGATTGCGGATAAATCAACCTGGTTGGCATACGCGTAAGATGTGGTGCGACCGATCGGATCAATGACTTGGGTCAGGTTGAAGAAACCACCTTCGTCATAGGAAAACTTGCTGAGCTGCGTCGTGCCGTCGTCGAGGACACGGCCGATCGCAGTTGGGTGACTGAAGGTTCCCCCATAGATGCTGCTTGTCTGTCCAGGATAGTTGTACCAGATGCGGTTCTCGAGCGGGTACTTGATGCTTTCGATCGCAGTGCCTTTGATCGAGGTATTCGGCATGTGCACAAAGTGCGTCACCCGGGCTTTGGTGTAGTCACATCCGCCGGTAGGCGTACACCCGGCCGCGACATAAGCGTCCTTGTCCCAGTGGAAGCTGTTCCGGTAGGTCAGATAGTTGTCCGTCACCGCCATGCCTTGCGGGACGGTGTTCGCCGGATCGCTGTTGGGAATCGCCGACGGTTCCACCCATTCTTCACGCTCGTGGTATCCTAACGGGTCCGTCACATCGACGAAGCGGGGCGGACTACTGGTCCCGGGCGTCGTATAGGCAAAGGTCGTCGTGCCATAGGGTGTCGTCAAAGCGTTGACGAGCGAATTCGCGTCGTAAGTGAACCTTGAAGTCAGGCCGATAATGTCGGTGATCGAGCTCAGGCGTCCATTGGCATCATACGAGAGGGTCGCGCTGCGGCCGAACGGGTCCGTAATTTTGGTGATCAGCAGGGGCGTGCCTAGCCGGTCGTATGTGAACGTGGTGAGACGTCCGACCGCATCGGTAAGCGAAATCAGCCGCTGCTGGCCATCGTAGTTCAGTGTTACCGCATTCCCTTGCGGGTCGACGACCTGGCTCAGCAATATTCTGCGGGGGAACGCTGCAGCGCCGTCCGACTGCGCGTAGATCTCAGCGCTACCATCTCTCAGTTGGCGCCGGTAAGTAATGGGCGAGCCGGACACACGAACCAGAATAGAGCCGTCATCGTCCTGCGCAGCAAACGTTCCAGCGTTGGAATCGTATCCGAGGTAATAGAATGCGCCACCACCCTGCATATATCGAGACACATTTGCGCCAGGGTTGGTCGGGTCGTCAGTGACATAAGCCAGCCAACTGATCGTCCATTTGGAGCTGACGTTGAAGAAATTGAAATTCGCCGGCTGACTGTCTTCTCTCTGATTGTAGCTTATGCTCACTTTGACGGGCGGGCCTATCGGTGGCGTATATCCGACTGGGGTATCCGAAAGGAACACGCTGACGCTCGATTCCTTGATGTTGTAGCCGCATAGCGGACAAGGTCCGGGTCCCTCTTTGCCGGTGGTAATACCGCCAGGTCCACCCGGTCCGCCGGGTCCACCCGGTCCGCCAGGTCCGCCTGGCCCGCCTGGCCCGCCGGGTCCACCCGGTCCGCCAGGCCCACCCGGCCCTCCAGGTCCACCGGGGCCGCCAGGTCCTCCTCCGCCATTTGCAAAAGGGTCACCCGGATCGCCAGGTCTAGGTCCGTTCGTGGGTCCCTTTCCCCAGATCGCGGATCCTTCTTTAGTGTCGACCGCCCTCCATCGACTGTCTGCCAAAAGATCAGAAGGAATGAGGAAGTAACCACTCGCTTCAGCGTCAAGTGCCGCTTGCGAGACCCAGAGGTCGGATCCAGAAAAGACCGAATCTCTGATATGAAACCGGCCGTTGGCCTGACCAACGACTGCCGCAAAATGCCCGACCTTCCAATGAAGGATCGAGGGGATGGGGACGTTCTGCCCAGGCTTCCGGAAGATCAGGCGATTGGAGAGGCCAGCTTTGTCGGCTAGCCCTGCGACCTCTGCGAGGTTCGTTCCGTTCGGTCCTGCGCGGTACCACTGAAGTCCATCAGATTTTTCGAAACTGACGTTGCGGGCTCTCAGCACTTGTTGAAGTGCGAGCGGGCCGCAGATGAACAAATGCCTTGGGTCTTTGGCGGCCAAATCCAGCTCTTCGCGCGCGTTTTGGAACGCCTCCGTGGCTGAGCCCGTAATCGGCCGCCCGCCAACCTCATCAAACAGCGCGGAGAGTTTGTCGTTCTGGCCCAGATTTGCATAGAGTTGCGCAAGCTCGGCGACGGCACGGTCGACCAAGGCTCTGGCCCGAGGATCCGTCGCCAACTTGCCCGAATCCCACGCTTGGCGCCAAGCCCCGATCGCACGCGAAAAATAACCTTCATGCACGTAGGAAAGGCCAAGATTGGTCCATACGGCCGCAGCCCAAGGCGAAGAGGGATGCTTGGCGACGAACTCTTCTAAGCCCCGCAACCTCGAAGCATCGCTGCTTTGTCCAAATTCGTTCAGCGCTTGCATAAGCGCGTCATCGTCTGTTTCGCTTGTTGGGCCGGTCGCGACCAGGGCCTCCGGAAGCCTAGCTGAGGAAAGTGCGGCCGAAACTGGAGCCGGCTCTCGAACTACCGCAGCGTTGACCGGTGCGGGCGACAATCCAAAGATCGCGACAGCTGCTGCTAACCACCTCAAATTCCTCATCATCGCCTCCGGAGAGCCATTCGCAATGCAAAGCCTGGAGCTAGGATTACCGACGTGTGGGACCGGGACTTACTGCCGGGTCGTCACCAGCCGCGTTACGGTGTCCATTTGAAGCAGCCCCACACACCAGATCCCCACACGGCGGACACCGGAGCGCCCCCGACCGTGTTGGTCTGCGATGTCCGGTTGCCATTGGCGTCGTAGCTGTAGGCTATGCAGGTATTGTTATCGTAGAGCGCAGTCGTAAGGCGGCCGGCCGGGTCATAGGTATACGCGACTGACCCAGCGATGGCCGAACTTGAAACCGTCAGAAACGCCAGGACGAGCATGCGCCGTGGCCTGCGAGGAATGAACGACTGCACCGAGATTGACATACGCGCTCCTTGAGTCATCGGCACAAACGGTTTCGCCATCGACGAATAGGCCGCAACGTCAAGGCGTGGTGTTCGTCCAGGACAACACGTCCAGTGGGAAGTCTCGGCCGGTGGTATTGTTCAGGATGAAAATCCCGACCGTTGACAGATTTGAGGTCAAATAATCCGTCATCGAAACCGACCAGCCAGGATTGAAATGCTCGCCATCGAACGAGAAGCTGAATGTGAACGTCCCGCTCGCAGCCTGAAGCTTCACCCAGATGGGATTCTGGGCGTTCACAATCCCAGTGGACGTCGACGAGCTGTTGTAGGTGTTGATGTTGGAAAACTTGAAATAGGAAACGGGGGTCTGGTTGCGGAAGCCAAAAGCGGCATACTTGCCGGACGTATCCTTGACGCAGATGCCCCAGAACCAATTGCTGTTGAGATAGCCCACCGGATACACTAGCGCGGTCACCGTGAAGGCGCTGCTGTTGACGATTGGCTGCTCCATCGTCGTATTGACGTTGCCGGAGCCGGGCGTGGACAAAACGACGCCACGGCTCGCCATGTCGGTCAGAGTGCCGGTGTTGCCGGTGCTGTTTGCCACCGTGAATGAAGAGGCTGTCGGCTTCGTCAAGGGAATGACGTTGGCATCGTAAAATGGGCTTACCGAACCGCCGGCGCCGCCTGCCGACGATATAGTGATGCTTCCAGGAGCGTTGGTGATGGTGATGCCGGAACCGGCTGTAAGATTCTGCGCCTGCGGCACGCCTCCCGTTGCGCCAATGACAAGCTGACCGTCGGTCAAAGGCCCTACTCCGGCCAAGGCGCCCGAGCCATTGTTGTATTGTATGGAGTTGGCCGACCCCCCGGGAGCTGCCGCGGTCAGACAGGCGACCAGGGCGTTGAAATCCGCCATTACCAGGGTCGCATCAGCGGTCTGGCCATTGGTCAAGGTGTTGGGGAGCGTGCAGGCTGCTCGCGCGCTGTTAGCCTCCGAGACGCAGAAAATTGCCAAGAGAGTGAAGAGAGTTGTCTTGCCAAACACCGTTGATCTCCACAAATTGCAGCGCGCAAGAAAGTGCGCGCCGCCACGACTTCGATGGCGAACGCTCGATCGAGATGGATTGACGAGCCACCATAGTTGGATCGCCGCCAATCCGACTTTCGTCAGACTTATCCAGAGAACATACTTCAAGTAGCATACATACACGATACAAGCAATGAATTTGAACATTAGCTTAGTCTAATGCAAATATTCTGAATTTTGTAACAAAATCATGCAAATACTATATGGTAGCCTGGTACACCGCGCCAATTGACTCCAGAACGGCAATGGATTCTTAATACCACGCAATTAACCGTCTCCCGCATTGCTTTGGGATATGGTGATGTCCGACCTTGCAAGAGCGAGAGCCGCACTGATCTGGTCGACGATCGGCTCCTACCTGGTTGTCTTGCCGCTCACGGCGCAGGTGGGGCTTAATGTCGACTACGGTTTCGTCGGTCCCTTCGCACTGTGGTTTATTCTGGCCCTGATCTGCGGCATCACATTCAGGCCGCGGCCGCGGATCAGGGCCGCGACCGAGAGCTTTCTCTACGGCGTCCTGCTTGTTGTCCCGATCGTTATTGCTGTCTATCTCGCCGCCCGACTCAACCTGCCCTTGGCTGACGACCAGTTGAAGGCCATGGATCAGGCACTTGGTGTCGACTGGCCAGCCCTTCTCAAATTCATCGACAGCCGGCCATACCTCGCGCAGCCGCTCAACCTTGCCTATGAGAGCTTCACTCAACAGCTTATCTGGTTGCCAATTGTCCTGGCAGTTTTTGGGCGCCCGCTGCGCTCGTACCAGATGATATTGATGTACGCGGTGATCTATTTCTTGGGCTGCGTCATATCCATCTGGTACCCAGCCCTTGGTACGTACACAACGTTCAACATTCACCCGGCCGATCTGCAAAACATAGATCGCACATGGGGGTACGTTTTCCTGGACGAGCTGAAGGGCGTCAGATCCGATCCCGCGTTCATCTTCAGCCTAAGCAAGGCCAAGGGAATCATGACGTTCCCATCTCTGCATGCAGCAAGCGCCGTCCTCTTCGCATGGGCAGCTTGGGAGTTGAAATGGCTCCGCTATCCGTTTCTCTTACTTAATGTGGTAATGGCCATTTCCGCAGCGGTTGTCGGCAACCATTACACGGTCGATGTGATCGCCGGAATTGGTCTCGCTGGCTTCGGGATCGCGATCGTGTTGATCGCCGTCCCCGGAAAAAGATCAAATCCCGAGATCGCCTCTATATATCCAAAGGTGTTGTCTCGAATGCCGGTCATCAGCCTCGCAACGAACCTTTTCCAGCGGGCTTCGGATGATCTGAACGAAGCTGACCGGCTAGCCGGTGGTCGGTCTCATGCCCTCGACATCGTCGACCAAAGAAGGGCCTGAAGGTGCTCGGGCAGGTCGAGTTCGCCGCGCGCTTCGATCTCTAAAAGACATCGGGCTTTGGCCAGGCGATCGCCTTCCTTGACCGCAGGATAGGCGCAGACGTCCAGCAGCCCTCTCCTCCTCCCGGCCAGCCCTGACGTGGTCGCGGCTGCGGCCGCACCTTCTGTGGACCTCGCCGAACGCTGCATATGCTGTCTTATGCGTCCCAATCAGGGCTAGCAGGTCATTGGATGGTTGCTGGTCACAAGGTAACGCTTTCGTGCCGTGACCGTTTGCGACAACGGTCGAGGCAACGACTGGGCAGCCTGAGCAAGGCGCGACGGCTGACCCTGGACGTGGTGAATTCTCCTCTTCACGGCAGAACCGAGCGACCACCGTCACATCGCCAGGACCTTAACAGGACGGTTCGCGCATTCATGTCAGTATTGATACCCGCCACGGCTCATACAGCTAACCAGGCGTAGGCGGCAGGGGCTCGGCATCGTTGGCGGCGATGCCACGTACGCAGTCGAGACACAAGACTCAGACTATGAAAGTCTTTGCCGCGAACAGTGTGTCTCAATGCAGAGGAATAAGCTCGGCAACCCTCACCGCGAGAGGGATATGCGCACCAGACAAGCCAGCGCTCGGCCGCCACCTGCGACCGACGCTGGCAGATCGGCCGTAGAGATGGCTCGCAGCGCAAGTCGCTGTCCAACCAGGCGCCGCCGCGTCGGAACGTGCCCCTCCTCCTTCTTCCCGCTCATAGTCCTATCGATCACACGCGGGCCAATGCACATTGCACTAAGCGCTTGAAGCAGCGTCAAAATCGCCATCGTCGCAATGTGCGTTCGACGGCCGCACGTTGCGAAATCTCCATATAACTCATTGAAAACCCACCGCTCGACCGCAGCACAATGTGCGCCCTTTTATCTTGCCATCCCTCGGTTGTTGGTGTGAGCGTCCGGTCCCTGCACATATTTGAAGTAGTGCAATCTCGCGTCATGTCGGGTTCCTTCTTATCAAGGAGGATGATCTTCGATGGCGCGCCGCTCCTGGGCCGGCCAACAGCCCCTATTGGTCGTCGCAGGTCGCGAGCTGGCTCAGCAGCAATCTCAGTGCGCAGGAATTCTGCCGCCAGCGCGATCTCTCGATCAGAACTTTCGATCTGTGGATGCACCATCTGGTGAGCAGTGACGACCTGCGCAAGCGTGCGGAAAAGCTGCAGAATTTGCGCCGGAAGAAGACCGGACGGCAGCGCAAGACGCAGCAACCGAAGCGCCCGCAGAGGCGGCCGCGCTATCGCTACGGCAAGCGCACGGACAGCGGCCCGGTTGCTTTGCGGGCGTTCTGGAGCATGCATGTCGAGGCACTGAACTGGAGCGGCCTGGGCCATGCCGAGTACGCCGCCGCGCTCGGACTTTCGCGACATGCGCTGCGGATCTGGCGCGATCGGCTCGAGGAATCCGGCGACGAAATGGACTGGCGATCGCTGCTTCATCCGAGTGCCCGAGCCCTATTAAGCAGCGCTGCTAATTGCGCACGGCGCCAATACCGCTTGACACCCGAGGCGATGGACGGGCGATCGCACCGGCGCAGCTTCACCGAAGAGCAGAAGCGGGCAATCGTTGCGGAGACCGAGAGACCCGGCGTTGTCGTCGCGCGGGTCTGCCGCCGCCATGGCATTGCCACCAGCATGGCCTTCCGCTGGCGGGAGGAGTTCGGCCTGACCGCCCGCAAGGCGCCAGAACTGGCGCTGGTCGAGCTCGCCGATGGAGCAGAAAACGAGCCGCCGGCGCTCGTCGCGTTGCGGAATCTCGTGCGGCCGCCGGACGGCATGGTGGCGATCGAGCTGGATGATGGGCAGCGCGTGTTCGCGCTGGCGGGCGCGTCTGCGGCTGCGGTCAAGCGGCACCTGGCCGAGTTGATCGAAGAGGGTGTACGCGAGCAGTTGAGGCTTGCGGCGTTCCTTGAACGCATCGCCGAGAGCGAGACTTCGGTGCGCGAGGAGAAGCGGGTCAAAAACTGGCTGAAGCAAAGCCGGTTGCCGATCGGGCGCACGTTGGAAGGCTTTGACTTTCTGTTCAATCGCAGCATCGAGCGCGCCAAGATCGAGATGCTGGCAACCTGCGAGTTCGTGCGCTGCAGGGAGACGATCCTGCTGCTTGGCCCGCCCGGCACGGGCAAGACGCATCTTTCCGCGGCGATCGGCGTCAAGGCCGTGCAGAACCGTTTCTCGACGCTGTTCATGGAAGCCGATGAACTGATCGAAAGCATGCGACGTGCCAGGGAGCCGGCGGCCGGCATACGCAAGCCGCGTTATCTGAGCGTGCCGTTGCTCATCATCGACGAACTGGGCTTCCAGGCGCTCGACCGGCGTGATGCGCACCGCCTGTTCCAGGTCGTCAACTACCGCTACGAGCGCTCCAGCACGCTCATCACCTCGAACAAATCCATCACCGAGTGGCCGGCCATGCTGGCCGGCGACGAAGCACTTGCCGCTGCCATCCTCGACCGGCTTTTGCACCATTGTCACGTCATCCAGACAGACGGTCCCAGCTATCGGCTTCGCCATATCGAGCAGCGGCTCATGGCCCAAATCGACGTGGATACGGCCCGTGCGTGACACCTTAATCCTCCACCGACGTGCGCGAGCAGCCCGCCGAAGCCAGACTCGTGTGGGTCGCTCCGGCGGGCTGCTCGTCTGCGTCGCCATCAACGCCAGCCCCGTCGTGCGGAAAACTTCCTGTTGCCCAAATGCGGAAATCTTCGTGCTGCTTGACAGCGCTCGCGCTGGAAGAGCTCGACGCCGTATCGCACGCATCCAGGAGAGCCGTCCGTTCGTCGGCAAGCCGTCGGCCGAGCGGCCTTCGCATCGCAAGCCGCTGCCCGATCATCTGCCGCGCGAGGATGTTCTGGTCGATGTCGACGACATGACCTGCGCTTGCTGCGGCGGTGCGCTGCATGCCATCGGCGAAAGCGTCAGCGAGATGCTGGACTGGATTCCAACGCAGCTTCGCGTGATCAGGACGACGCGGCCAAAATATGCCTGCCGGACTTGCGAGACGGTGGTGCAGGCGCCGGCACCGGAGCGGCCGATCGCTGGCGGCCTGGCGACGCCGGCGCTGCTGGCGCAGGTGCTGGTCAGCAAATATTGCGATCACACGCCGCTCTATCGACAGTCGCAGATCTTCGCCCGCAATGGCGTCGAGCTTCCGCGCTCGACCCTCGCCGGTTGGGTCGGCGGCGCGTGCTGGTGGCTGGAAGCCCTGCATGAGCGGCTGGCGAAGAACATCTTCGCCTCGCACCATCTTTTTTGCCGATGACACACCGGTCCCGGTGCTCGATCCCGGCCGCGGCCGCACCAAGACCGGCAGGCTGTGGGTATACGCCCGCGAGCAGAGGCCATGGGGCGGACCGGAGCCGCCAGCGGCGATCTACATGTTTGCGCCGGATCGCAAGGCTGAACGTCCGGGCTCGCATCTCGAGCACTTCAAGGGCGTCCTTCATGTTGACGGATACGCCGGGCTCGAGCGTCTTACCGGCAAGGGAGACATCGCTCTGGCTGCCTGCTGGGCGCATACGCGGCGCAAGTTCTACGAAGTTGCGCAAGCAACCAATGCGCCGATCGCGGTGGAAGCCTTGCGACGGGTCGGCGAACTCTATGCCGTCGAGACCGATGTTCGCGGCCAATCGCCGGGGCATCGGCTTGCAGCCAGGCGCAGCCGCTCCAAACCATCGTCGACGCCATGCGGATCTAGCTCGAAGCGCAGCTGCCGTTGTTGCCAGGTCGCAGCACCCTCGCTGAAGCCGCCCCGCTATGCGCTCTCGCGCTGGGACGGCCTGACCCGTCTCCTGTACGACGGCCGCATCGAGCTCGACACCAATCCGGTCGAGCGCGCGATCAGACCTATCGCGCTCGGCCGCAAGAACCATCTCTTCGCGGGCAGTGATGGCGGTGGTCATCGCTGGGCCGTACTTTGCTCGTTGATCGAAACATGCAAGCTCAACAACGTCGAGCCGTATGCCTGGCTGCGTGATGTACTCATCCGCATGGTCGACGGTCACCCGGTAAACCGGCTCGATGAACACCTGCCCTGGGCCTGGAAAGTCGGAAATCCTGTCAAGACTTGAGCGACGTGTAACGACCGGACGCTTACGGGCTTGGGCGCTGCTGGGGCGCGAAGCCCAGAACCTCGCGCCACTTTTTTTCGGCGGCTTAGGCGCCGGCAGCGCGGTGAAGCCGCGGAGCGTCGCACGGACGATATGCAGTCCGCCGTGCCGCATCTCGATGCAGCGGGCCTCGACGATGTGATGGATGGCCTGAAGGTTGTCCTCGACCTTGGGGTAGCGATCGACGGCGATGCAGACCTGCATGCCATCCCAGACGAACCAAACGGCTATCCGGTCGTCATCCGCTGGACGATCGCGAAGGGTGCATTCATCGGGTTCCTGACCGGCCTCGGTTACTCCTCGGCCGAGATTGAGCGTCGCATGGCGGACGGCACCAGCGCCGCCACCGTGCGCCGGCAATGGAAGAACTGGGGCCTGCCGCTGCATGAAGTCGGCGGCCCGAAGCATCGCCGCATCTCGGTCAACCTGACCTTCCGTGAGCGCGCCAAGCTCGCCCGCCAGGCGAAGAAGCGCGGATTAACAGGCGAGGAATATCTTCGCCGGATCAACGTCTGCGCGATTCGAGACGACATGTACGATGCAACCACAGATGGTGAGTTCGATTGATGGCCGGCTGGACACCGACGCTCGTTAAAAACGCCATGGTGCACGCGTTCGAGGTGCTGCTCGACACTACTGGCCAGGTCGGTCCGGACTGGTTCAAGAACAACTGGCCGGAATATCGGGTCGAGTTCTCGGACGAGGTCAACCAACACCAGGAGGGCGCCGCCCGCACCGTCACGCGAGTGCGCGTGCAGCGCACCGCGCGCGACAGCTCTCGGATGGAAAAGGTGCTGATCGGCGACCGCGGCATGCCGAATTGGGGCCGATACGTCGAAGCCGAGCCGGCCGCGCGCCGGGCGCCGGTAACCTGGTGCTTTTGGGCGATTCGTGGGCGCCATACCGAGGTAGAGTGCCAGCGCCGCGGATGGGCTTACTCGACATTTCGGCGGCGGCGCGACAAGGCCGCTGCGCTAATCTCAACCAGATTGAACGCTGCTGGCGTCGTCCCTTGGTGACGTCCCCATTGACTTTCTGGCCTCGTGCGCGCGCTATTATATTAGAAACTATACATAGGGAGGGCATTCCATGAAGAATTTCATTGCAATACTTGGCCCGTTCGCCCGCCGGCTTCTTGGAGCGAGTGTCTGCCTGTTTGTAGTAAGCGCCGGACATTGCGCGTTCGCAGCAGAGTTGATCAAGAATGGGAGCTTCGACGATCCTGGTTGTACGAGCGGCAAGGCGGCGGGCTGCAAGTATTGGGTCTTCAAAGGCAACTCGGCCGTCAATGATGATTCCCACAGTGGCAAGCTTGGCGCCAGCGTCGGCGGATTGGGCTCGGGCACCGGAAGCATCAGGCAGACGGTCGCTCTGAACGAGGGTCGCTACACCTTTTCATTCTGGTATATACCCCGACAAAAAGTGGCTGGTAAGACTCCAGCTATCGCCAAAATTGCGGGTAGAATTGTTTTCGCAACGATGCTCGGATCAGAGCAGCCGGACACGCATTGGTCCAAAGCCGAGGTGGTCGTCTATATTTCCGAGAAGGACGAGGGGGAACGGCAAGTCGAGTTTTTTGCGGACAATGCCCCCGATTACTCCGGCCCATTGTTCGACATCGACGACGTCAGCCTAACAAGATGAGCAGGCTCTCATGCTGCGCGAAGGCGGCCGCGCAGCTGGGCTTATTCGACGTTTCGCCGACGACGGGACAATGCCGCTCAAGTCATCGCCGCGAGTCTCAACCGTGAAGGCGTGTCAGCCTGGTAGTGAAAGAAGCAACCCATCTTGAGCGTCTCCGCATTGATCAGTGTCAATGCCGACGGCGCCACAATCATTCGAGCGCTCGCTCAGCCAGAACGTTTGCCGAGGTCCGGCGCGGCCGTTTTGGCATTACTGCTCAAAGGCGCCCACCGGCATCCATCTCCTGAATAAGCCTGTCGAAAGTGAGAATTTCGGTCGATCTAATCACTTGGCCCAAATGCATCATGGACGCGAACTGGAATGTCGGCCGCCTTGCCAGCTGGATTTCGCCCAGGTTGTTTATAGTGGGCCCGGCATAGAGAATGCCTACAAACCACAGCTTGACCCTGCCAATTTCTAGTGTGGCCGAACCACGATCCAGCCCCCCGTTTGGATCGTAGACAAAGACAGGCGACCCAGACGAGCCAGGAAAGCACGCGAGGTCAATCAGAAACTCACTCTTGCCTTGGTATTTTTTTGTTATGTCTGTCGCGGTTGATCCACTGCGCGCTATGGGCATGTTATTTGCAGTATCGAAAAGGCCGTTTGGGCACCCAATCATCGTGATCTTCTCGATCACATCGAACTTCGCCCAAATCTCATCGGTGGGAATGGCCGCTTTCTCCAGGGCAACGTAAAACAGCGGCCTCCCGCTCAAACGCATCATATTAAGGGTTTGGCCCATCGCGATGGCGCAAAGATCAATGTCTGGGTTGGGATGCGCGATCACACTCCCCTCTCCAATATTCATAAAGACGTTGAAAAACTCACCATCATTGACCGGAGATCCATCTCCGCCGTTCTTGTGAAAAGTCAGTCCAATGCGATCCGCTCCTTCCATGACGTGTTTGTTTGTCACGAGCAGGTGGACATCGCGGGTGCGGTCTTGGGCAAGGTGCACCACGTAGAAAAAGCCGGTCCCTGTTTGCAAAGGCCGGGGACCAGAGAACGTCGCCACTTTGGTAGCGCAATAGAACATCTGCTCAGCGAGGCTGAGTGCCATCACTCTTTCCCTTCTTCAACAACTGGCCCCCACTACAGCGAACTGGCTGGCATCTGCAGGTCTCTGCTCAAGCCGGCCTATTCCACCGCGACCAAGAATGGTTCGCTCTTTCCGATTTGAATGTTGCCCCTCTTCCGAATGACGAACGCTTCGGCCACATGGACCCCTCGATATTCGAGGCGCTCCCAGCGATAGCCTCGGGTATCGGACGGGTAGAACTCTCCGCGTAGCGCATTGTGGGCCCGGGCCACCCGACCAGTGTTAGTTATTCTCCATTGAACATCGTATTCTTCGCCGATCAGCGGCAGGCCGTTGGCGGCAGTGGCCCGAAATTGGACCCAGCGACCTGGCGGCAAAATGTCCGCTGAATTGATGTCTCTCAATTTGTTGAAACCACGCGACGCGTACAGCTCCGCCTTCACAACGACCGACATGGACGGGGTCGGAGACACTTGCCACGTCGGACGTCTCATATGAGGGAGGTTTCTAATGCCTCTGGGGATGACTTGTGCTCCGAAGCGCCCGAGCAGGGTGACCAAGTCGCCGGATGTGTCCGCTATCGCACCGAAGACTTGGCGCGCGCTCGCAACAGCCGTCTTGGAAACTTCGACAGCCTCCTCAAGCACCACGTCTTTCGCAAAGGCTTCACCGAAAACGCGCTGCCACTTGCCGATGCTTTCACTCCGGTCGGTTTCGGCAAATGCGTCGTCGATCCAACCTCTGTAGCGGTGGATCACCGTTCGCAGGTTGGCGTACTGGTCCTGCGTCATGTCTGATGCGAAGTCTTCACCATAGAGACACGGGTTGCTGACCATTGGCTTCACTTCGCGCGCCTGAAGCCAATCGTCCAAGCGATCAAAAATTGTCTTCAAAGTGGTCGGTGTGTCGGCGACGTTTGCTGAATTCTGGTCGAAGGCCGATACTCGCTCCCCCAGCAGCGTGGTGAGCATAATTGACGTACACTTGAACGTGCCTTTGATGTCGCGCAGATACTTAATGAGGCGAGTGACTTTCCGGAAGCTATTGCTTCCTGACCAAGTGTTTCGCTGAATAAGCCAGGACGTATACTCTTCCGGAGCTGACTTCTCGAACTGGTTGGTGTTTCTGTTGCAAACTTCGATGCTGCCAGCATAAGCGCGTCCGATCACGCAAGGGGCGATATCGATCTTTTTGTCGTTTGCATATGAAATTGTGACACAATGAGAATAGCGGCGCACCATGTCGCCGTATGTGGAGCTTGCCTTGAATTCCCAATAAAGCTCGTCGATGTAGTTCGTCGCCTCCCAGCCCTCGACCGGCGAAACCATGACCAGAAGATCGGCGTCAAACTCTCCCGCGTCGACGGGCTTTATGATGGTCTTGTGAGCCCAAGAACCCTGGCCCACCCATCTGACAATCTTTGGTTCCCAATCACTTTCGCGGACAAACTTCTTGATCGCATCGATGCTCGTTTCCAGACTGTCGACACGAGTCTGGTTGAGATTGACCTCGTCGTTGAGGAAATTCCTAAACAGGTCGACGTGTTTCATTACGCCGCCTGCGGTTTCTGTTTGATCTGCTGTAAGTTGGCGACGTATTCGGCCCAAAGGCTGTTGAGTCGCTTCTCCGACAACGAATAGGTGTAGGGCACCCCCTCCGGAGCACTTTCGACAGCCAGGTTGTATTCTCCCATAAGCAGGATTACGTCGGTAAGGGGAAAGTTGCCCGCTCGGGCTAGTTGAAGCCTCATCCGAACGCTTTCGATGTCACGGGCGGCGTTCCGATGACCTAAATAGGCCCCGAGAACGTCTGAAGAGAACGCGAATACGAGCAGGGCAAGAAAGATTCGGAGTATTGTCAGGGTTGTAGCCTTATCAGTAAAAGGCAGGGCAGCGAAGGCCATTAAGGCGAAGATGACAGCGAAGACGACCAGCACGCCAAGCATTGCGTTGGCGCTTAAGCCCTGGAGATGGCCGCTGAGATTCTTCGAGCATCTCCCCCAGTCTCGCTGGTCCGGGCGACGATGCTGTCGCGAAGTAGTCTGATTTCTGATGCTCTGCCGCCTCCTCTTCCGTGACCGTCATCATACGTCTGAACGTCAGCGTCGCGTCTGGGGTTAATTCACCACCTAAGCCTCCTACCAACAATGCGGCTCGTCGCGCTGCTTGCGCCGCATTGCGTGTGCGCTGATATCCAACGAATGCCCGCCACCACAAAACAAGCAAAACAAAGCCCACAATCGAGAGGATGTAGACCCAGGTGTCGTTGGTGATTAGGACTGAAGCTGCCGCAGGCACGGCGATCGCCAATTGAAGCAAAAACAGCCAGACGCGCTTCTTGGATGCTTTAGCAAACTCGGCCCTTTGATAGCCGACAAGAGTCTCTGCAGAAATAGACAAAATTCGCTCCCACCGATCCGTCGAAGGACGGCAAACCCAGTGAGAACTGGTAAACGAGCCCTAGGCAGCGGAAAAGCACTAAGGTCGCTTTTCCCCACTATACTACTCCTGCCATCTTGAACCCTAGAAGGGTCACTCCTGCCCAAATGCCAAGTTCAGCTATTCGGCGACCCAACGATTTGGCCGGGGCTGCGCTGGGCTCCATGGTCGGCACGTGCTTCAAGTAGAGCTTCGGCTCGGGCGCCGGTTGAAGACGTCTCCGGCGACATGGTCATGCAACAGTCTCGCCGGGGCGCAGGCAAGACGCGGAGCGTGGGCCGATGTCGGCGCCACGCTTCGGAGGCCTTGATGATCTTCGGCATGCCGGTCGAACAGCTTATCCAGTTCGCCAACTTCCTCGGCCTTGTTCTCCTTGGCGTTCTGGCCGCCTTCGGACTGCGCTACAGGAAGAAGAACCCGATGCCGCTGGAGCATCAGCTCGAGGTCGCCGGCGCGCTGGTCGACAGCAAGGCCGTCAAGCAGCTTGCGGAAGCGATCGAGGCGCACACGCGCGAGGCTGGTGCGCAACGGACGGACGCCGAGAAGAGCCGGCAACTCGGGTATCGCCTGATCGAGGCGATCAACCACTTCACGGGCGAGGTGTCCGACCTCCGCCAGGAGATTCGCAACCAGACGATGGTAATTGCTCGCAGGAAGTGACCAGTCACGGCGCTTGCCAGCATCAAGGCCTAGTGCAGAGCTTTACATGATCTAGCCGGATATTCGGGTTCCCATTGTAGTCGCCGGATCCTGCCTTGCCGCCGGGACTGACAAAACTGGACGTATCAAAACTAGGTTGGAAACGAGGAATCAGGAGTACCCCAAGATCATTGTAACCAACTGGGCACGGCGCATCCTCATGCGCGAACGCCACTACGCCCTTTAGCGTGCCTGCAAGATTCGAGACGGCACTCGCGACGGCTTCGGAAACGTGCTTAGGCTCACTGTCAACTACGTCTTTCAATTTGCCTTTGAGCGTTTCGACTTGGCTCTGAAGCTCATCCACCGTATCTACAGGATCGTCGCCAACATACTTTGGCCAAAGCAATGTCAGGCTTGTTCCACTCCCATCCACCTCAACGGCCATGACTTGCGTCACATGCCGCTCAAGGACCGGCGCGAGGTGCTACAGGCGCTTGTTCCGGCCGGCGGCGCATCCAGTTCAGCGAGGCGCTGCCTGGCACGGGCGACGCTGTCTACCATCTCGCCTGCGAGGCAAACCTCGAAGGCATCGTCTCGAAGCGGCTGGACAGCATCTATCGCAGCGGCCCGACGACGATCTGGCGCAAGATCAAATGCTTCGACGAGAAGGTGATGGAGATCATCGGCGTGCAGCGCGAGCGCGGCAAGTCGGCAATGGTGCTAATGGCCGACAAGGGCCGTTACATGGGCGGCGCCTTCGTCACCTTCAAGGCGGACAAGCGTCAGGCGCTATGGGCCCGGGTGCAAGGCAAGGTCGGCGCGCCGCCGCCCAAGGGCCTGAGAAAGGAAAAGGCGGAGTGGCTGAAGCCGGGACTTTCGGGCAGAGTGCGGTTTCTCAAGGGCGAAGAGACGCTTCGCCACGCAATGCTGAAGGACTTCTGGGAGGACGATGATGGCGGTCGCTAAGAGGGACCAAGAGCGCGTCACCTATCCTTGGATGTACGGCCAGCAGGCGCGCAAGGACGGCAAGGAACGCATCGCGCCGTAATATTGGGCGGAATATGCGGAAGCGTGGCTGCAGGGCTTCGACGGCGCGCCGCTCGGTAGCGAACCGAAGCCGGTGAGCGACCAGTTGGAAGCCGAGTTCGACGATAGCGCGGTGTCAAAGCGGGGATAGGTCGGAACACTTATCAGGGCTTCGGCCGGCCGGCCCGGATCATCGCCCGCGCGATCGCCAGCTCTGCTTCCACCTTGGCGTTTTCCTTCTGCGTCATGTTGTCGGCTGCGATCAGTCGACGAAGCGATTGTTTGATCTCCTCGCGGTTCCAGCCTGCCTCGATCATGCAATCAATGATCGCCTGAAAACCCGGCTCCATCGCCTCCTGACAGTCGACCACGCGGTCGGGATAATCGCCGGTGCGTCGTGGCTTTCTAATCAAAGGTAGGCCTCCCCGTCGCCGCGGTGCTCGTAGCAGAACCAGTGCGAAGCCTGTTTCGGCTTGGCAAATCCCCAGCCAGCATCCTTGCCGCAGCCTTCGTGGCCGCACAGATGGCCAAGCGGACCTCGTTCACGGCTCGGCGACTGTTCGCCTGGACGGCTGGGTTCATCGCTCATTTGCTAGATCCTGTTCGAAGTACTCTAGGATGATCACGTAACCAGCTTCGACCGGCATGCGCGGATCCTGGGTGGCGTCACGCATGATCACATCGTGCTCCGGCTGCCAGATGACATTGACGACGCGGCCGCCGTTCTCTGCGGCTTCGTTGAGCTTCATATGCAGCACCGTTGGGTTGTTCGGGCACGTCTCGACAGCATATCGCAGCGGCATGCGACATCTCCTCCACTCCAAAAAAGATTCCACAAACCGGCTTGACGGGCAAGGAATTTGTTCTCATTTCGTTCTCATGCCCGAGAGCTATGGCCCGAAGTACTGCGACTATCCGCTGTCGAACCTGATCGACACGCTGCGCATGGTCCGCGTGACCTGCCGCTATTGCAAGCGGCAGCACAATTACCAGCCTTCGGACCTGATCCAGATCTTCGGCGACGTCGATGTCGATTCGCTTGCTGAGCGGATGACATGCGAAACCGGCGGGCGGGATCACGGACGGCTCGACGTCGTGGCGTTCGTGCCTACCGGCCGCGAGGCCGTCGGTCTTCGCATCGGTCGCCTGGTGCAATCAAGGTCAATCGCGTGCCGGTTTGGCGGGAAGATCCGGCGTGAGCACCACACTAAGCACCACGGCAATCCTCTCTCGCTATCCGGCTGCCAAAATCATTGTCACATGCGAGAAATGCCGGATGCGAGCCAAATACGACAAGGCAGAGATGCTTGCGGCCGGCGGGGACAGGACGCTGACCGACCTCGGCGCCGAGATCGCCCGGCGCAGGGGCTGCAAGCGCATTGACGCTAACCTCCGCGACGTGAGGAAGATCTGCGGCGCAGTTTATGCCAATATAGGAGATGGATGTGTCTGACATCGTAGCTGCGCTGGATAAGCTGCTGGCGGACAACCCAGGTCCTGTCTCGATCGCCGCTGGAATCGCGGTCTTGCGTGCGATCGGTGCTCTACATTCGGATAGCGATCTTCAGTCATACATTGGCACGTTCGCGGCTGAGCGATCGCGGTCGATCTTATTTGACCTGACCACTAGCTCGTAGTGGCGGTTAATGTGGCCGCCTGGCGTCTTTCAATTCGTCGCTCTGTTGCTTGGCTTGTACTGCGGCGTGAGCACGAGCATTGATTGCGTTGATCCAACCTGAGGCCGCATCTTTGGTAGCCTTAACCGCGTCCTCCACCACCTTAAATCGTGCCCGCAACGCATCTGCCTCATGTGCGTCCTCCGGGACCTTCGAGACTGCAAGATCCAGCTCGTTCCGGATTCTCTCAGCATCTGCAACTGCAGCATCGGCATGTTGAGCCGCGTTCTGGTTGCTCTCGACTCCTTTGTCGCCAACTTCATTCTCCGCCATTCTTATCGCGGCTTCGGCGGACAAGACCGAGGCTGAGGCCGCTGCCAAGGCATCCTTCGCAACAGCGAGTCTCGCCTCTTTCGCAACTCCTAAAGACGTTTGAATGGCAAGCAAATCTCCAAGAGCTCGCTCATGAGCGGAGGGATCCCAGTGACCGAAGAAGCTCGGCACGCGTGGCGGAACGATGGCCGCATATCGCTTCCGACCATCGACGGCCGCCACGTCCTGCTGGTTGCTCCCATCCAAGAGCGCCTTCAAGTCTTTGGATAATGTTGCGTAGCATCCGGCTGCGTCATTGCAGGTGCCGTTAACACGATGCCACACTTCCCACCGCGGACGCACATCCGTTTGCAGTTCCGCCACCTCCACGCCGGCCTGGTCTGCAAACCCCACTTGACAGCTTGTCACAGCCGCCCTGTAAAGGAAATCTGCATATGCTTGCGCATAAGTATTTGGCTTCGTATTTGCTTTGAATGAACCAACGGTATTATCCTTGTCCTTCTGGAGGTTCTCTACAGGTTCTGGCGGATGCATACCAGGGAGGGAACTTTTCAAATCCGCTCCCAAAACTTCACCCGTGCCGACTGCTGCGCATTCGATGTGATTTATTTGTTTATCCAGGATCTCGTTAACTCTGAACATATACGTGTTGATACTCTGATCTATCAACGGCAACGCGTCTTTTAGAAGGCCCAGAATTTGCTCTCTGACCTCCTTTGGCAGACCGTCCACAAACTCGCGGGTTTTCTGATCTAGACCGACAGTGGCCTCCAGGTCGGCGCTCGCCTTGAAACCAAGATTGAGATCGATTGCGTGACTCGGGGTGCTGGCAATCCCGGCAGTGCAAGCTAAAATGAACGCTATCGTTCGACGCACCTGTCCCTCCGACAGTTCAAAATTCCTGTCTGTAGACAGTAATAGGTGAGAACCCGTCGGATGTAACACACACCTTGAAGGGCTCTGCGCCAGTGGCTCTAACGAACAGGCCGCCCGCTCCGAAGGCTGTAATCGTGGAAGTTCCCGTCTCGACTTTCCTATCGCCTCTGGGGAGGCCGAATAAGAAAACGCCGGTCCCTACTTCGTAGGATTTGCCAGTTGGACCAACGACTACGTATTGGATCGCGCCTGTTATATGTATGCTGAATTTCCGCCAATCGCTGTTTACAGTCTCACAAATGTAGCTGTCGGCCATTGCGACACTTGTTTGTGACGTCGCGACCAACACAGCGAAAGCTTTCGCTTTGTAGGACATCTTCTCCCCCCGATGCCTCTGACAACCGTATTGTCTCGTCAGAAGAGGATTAAGTGCAATCACAAGTCTGTGAGACTATTCAAACTTCCCGGTTTATCCACATCCGCTCGAAACACGCCGAAATTTCTTTGATCGCAGAGGTTATCCGTTCGGCCTGTCACGCCGGCTTCCTAATTTAGCCGATCTTGCGAACTGTCTCAGTCCACCCGAACGGGATTTGCGTCGGGGGGATTGTACGAGACGGGCTCCCGCTACTACCATTTCTCCAAATAAAATCAGGCACTTAGAAGCAACCGAGAGGTTGCAGGCGCCTGATTTTATGTTGCATCGTGTTGCAATCCACTACCGTTGATTTCCAGGGGTTTCCTGCGACTATCGGCAACTCCATGCGACATGAAACGCGACATAATGGGCGAATAGGATGCCATACTCTATAGGTGTCACAACAAACGCAGGATACCAACCCGGCGACAACCTTTTTGGTGTGGGTCGCTGCCCGCATTGTGACATCGCGAGCCCCAACTTAGTTCGTGTTTGGGCAGACCGTTGGCTAAAGTTCGGCGAGGAGCATTGGGCGGCGTTCCGTTGCAATACTTGCTCAGGAGTGTCGTCAGTGACGATGCGCTTTGATAGCGATGGCCGTATGTTTTCGACTGCGATCTTCCCTGCAGCTAAAATTGCCCACGAAGATATCCCCGATCCCGCCAGGAAGTTTCTACAGCAGGCTTATGAGACGCTGCACGCACCGGATGCTGCAGCGGTGATGGCTGGCAGCGCCGTGGATGCAATGCTCAAGGCCCACAAGCTCGTCGATGGAAGCCTCTATTCGCGAATCGACGACGCCCTAAAGCAGAATCTCCTTACAGATGGTATGGCTAAGTGGGCACACTCCGTACGCCTCGGCTCAAATCGTCCACGACACGCCGACGAAAAGCGACCGCACGTCTCGGCCGACGAGGCCAGACAGTCAGTGGAATTCGCGGAAGCTCTCGGCAACTTTCTCTTTGTCCTGACAGCCAAGATCGATCGCGGCATCAAAGCCGCCGAAGAAGCAGAGAAGAGTCCGGCCACATAGCAGCCGGGCTGTCGTAGGTCGGCCCCTTCAGATTACCAGCAACGTGCGCACGATCTGCTGTGCCAAGCGGACATTCGTCGTTAGCTGCTCATTGAAGTCGTTGTCCGTCTATGGCTTGGGCCTTGATGCGCAGGCCTTCTATCATCCGTTCCGGCACGCTCTCTATCTGCTTGACGATACTTGATGTGTGGTCTGTCGCTGCTTCCTATGCAATTCATCAGTCGCCACGAGCAGGCCGTCTTCATTCGGTCTCAGTAGCGCCTTCTCCTGCCGCCAAGCCTCATCAAGCTGCATGCCCAAGCGCACCAGATCCCGGTCAGGTGACGGTCGCCCCAAGTTCTCGAAAGAAACTGGATGAGCCGGAAGACTGGCGGGATGGATATGCGCCACCCAATGGGCATAGTGCCCAGGTTCGGCGAGACCGTTCATCGGCCAGTTCTTCCGCCAAGCGATTGACCTTTGTGACCGGCGTCTCGGTGGTCTCAGGCGCCGTGACGGCATTCGCATTTCCGTCAAAAGGAATGACTGACGCGGCGATCGCGGTGGTCGCTGCAAAAGCAGTTCTACGGCTGACGTGCTGGTTCATGATTGTCTTCGCGTCAGCTTCGATTGTGGGGGCCGTTGCGCGCCCTTCAACGGTCACCGAGTCGGGAGGTCTGGGGCGACCCGAACAACCGGCGAAGCTGCGTCGGCTATCCTTAGCCCGCTGCGGTGAGGTGGCACACATGTAGCGCGCTATCGGTCTGCAGACAATTTTATGTCCATTAGAACAAGCTTGAATAAGCGACGAGCTGCACCAGACTCGCCCTATGGCGAAGGACAGCATCAAAGGTCGGCGATATGGTTGCGATCGCGGCAACGATCCGCAAGCCCATCACTGAGGACCGGGTGAGCGTGCTGATCCCCTCCTACAGCCAGCCGCACTCGATCGTTGATCGGACACCGCACATCAGCAGCGGCCAGACGATCGAACTAACCGGCGAGGTCACACGGGTCGACGGCGACACCGTGACGGTCGGCGGCAAAGATCTTGGCATAACGGTCAAGGCGAGCACTGTGCGGGTGGTGACGAGCCACGTTCCGCCGAAGCGCAAGACGTCAAAGAAAAAGCCCGTCCCCAATGACCAAAGCAACGGGCCGTAGATGGGGTCTACCAAGGGCGAGCGGCCCGGAGGGGGACCGCTCATCGTGGAGACTCACCGTCTTGAATATTGCTCCTAGGTCCAACAGGAACATTTTAGCTGACTCGAATGTTTGTTTCTCATGGAGACGATGGACATTACCGAGTGCCGGGCCGCACTGCGATTGATCAAAGCGACGATCGAGGAGCATTGACCGCCCGGCGTGCTGATGAGAGAGGAGCAAGTGGGCGGGTATTACGGCCCGACGTTGCTCGACGAAGCGAAGGCACTGTCTGTGGCGATTGTTGCCACGGTGGAGCGGTTGTCGTTCGACGGCACCAAGCCGCCTGCGCCTAGCATCAAAGGTTAGCCAAAATTACTGGCGAGATACGGGTGAAAAGCCCGTCGGCAACGGCCCGTGGGATGCTCTGGCCAGTCCCGAAATCACGACGACGTTAGCCGCGTTGAGGGGTCTGTCTGCTCGATCAGATAATCGATGGCGAGGGTGGCTTCGGCCAATTCATCTCGTTGCATGGCAGCTTGGACTGGCAGAGAGGCAGCGTTGATGTTTGCCTCGATGGAATTGAGTGTGTGACGGATTTGGATGAATGCGGACAAGTTGCCTTGCCGGGGCCGGTCCGGCGACCGTGTAACCAGCCCGCGCAACTCACCGGCAGCCCTTTGCAATTGTTTCGATGCAGCACGAAAATCTTTGGGGGGAGACGCGCCGAACGAGATCACGGCGGTATCGGTTCCTTCTCCAAATTTGACTTGAGACCCGTCGGCTTCAGACATCTTTCTCAGGAAGGCGTCGCGATGCACTTCGATCAATCGATCTACCTCTGCCGCCTGCAACATGGCCGTTTGCTGCCCGATATATTGAGCTTGGCTCCGGGCCTCCTCGGCTTGCCGAGTGGAAACCTCTCTGTTCAGGCGAAACTCTTCCCGCGTGAGCCGCAACTCTTCGCTCTGCAACGCCAGTTCCTGAGACTGCACCATCGTCGCCACGAAAAGCCAAAGGAACGCCAGCGGCGCACACAGCCCAGCCAGAAAGTCGCCGAACGTGTTGAGAGAGGGAAAATCGAACGACTTGATTTGCAGTAGTCGATCAACGTCTGCGTCAGAAAGAGTGACCAAGATAGCCGCGAAGTAAATTCCCGTCGCCACCAGACCGAAATAGACCCAGCCGGAGGACCTTTGCCTGGCTCGAGGTTTTATGCTGGCTTCTACCATTGGATTTCTACTGTCTTCTGCCTGTACGATCCCGCTCTGCCATCCTCAGCAAGTTGCGAAGATGGTTCTCGATCAGGACGAGCGTTGCCAGCGTGCCGCATATGGCGGCGGCGAAGGCGAGGCCGATCACCAAACCCAAGGCGATGCCAAGCACCCCGTGTGCCGTGCCTTGCTCATACATATGCCGCCAGCCGGCGAGCCCGCCGCCAAGCGTTATGAGGACGGCGAAAGCCGCGTTGAACGTCGCGAGCGTGTCTGAAAGCAACCTAATCAACTGTAACCCCCACTCGTTTATTAGAAGATTGCCAAGTAATGCACCCTATGCAAGTATCTTGCTAGAGGGATGGGGGAATGCACCTTAAGCATCTATCTTGGCTTGCAATCGCGCTCGCAACATCGGGCTGCGCCGCCGGCTATCTCAACAATTACGACACGATGACCTTGGCATCTGGCGACGCCAATCACACCAACCAGCTTCTGCAGACCGTCGACCCTTTCAATCCTAACAGCAACAACACTCATATCGAGGGGGACGGCGCGCGGAGCGTTGCTGTTATCCAGCAATACAGGTCCGCCCCCGGCGGCGGTGGATATAGGGGAAACTGTGCCACACCGGGCGATACAGCCGCGGACGGATCATCTTGCGGCGGCCGTGCGGCCAGCGTGAGGCCCGGGGGAGCACTAGGGCCATGAAGTTCGGCATGCGCACGCCAAGCATCAAGCGTAGCCTGGCAGCGAGGACGTCGGTCAAGCGCATCGTGCGGCACAAACTTGGCCTCAAGGCGCCGCGGGGCATGGGGTGGGTTATCAATCCCAAGCGCGCCGCCTACAACCGCGTCTACGACCGCACTACGGTCAGCTTCTGGCGCCTCCTTAGAAAGATGTTCGGAGGCTGACGCTTGCGAGCCGTTGCCCATCGGTTGCTTATCGCCGCCACATTGGCCGGCACATTGAGCAGCGCACACGGGATGGAGATTACGCGTGAGCAGTGCGAGCTTATCCGTCGGCAGCTGATAGCCGGTGCGACCGACTCGCAAAACAGCCACGAGGCGCTCAAGGAAATCAATCTCGCGTCGTTCGATCTGGCGCTTTTGAAGTTCGAATTAGAGCAGATCGGCGGCGAAAAGGTACGAATCGTCACGGACCGTTTGCAGAAGAACCTCGACGCTATTGCGGCGGCCACAAAGCACTCGACGGAGGTCAAAAGCTACGACCAAGATGGTTTGCTCGCGTTTATGACTGTTTGCGGCCCGCCGCCTTCCTAAACAAGCCCGCCGCCCGCTGCTCGGCTTCCCGCCGTTCGGCCTCTTTTTCTCGGCATGGAAGCGCGCCTAGGCGTCTCGCGTAGCCGGGGCCGCTTTCTCGGGCATCGGGCGGATCCTTCCGGCCGACGCCCGAAATTTTCGGCGAGAATGCATCATCTGGCATAAGCAGTCCCTAATCAAGTGCCCGTTGTTCTCCTATCTTAGGCCGAGTTTCACCATGGAGGTTCAGCGGTGATCGATGACGTAGAGAAGGCGCACATTTGGGATATTGAACAGTCGATGACACTGGGCTTGGCGGGTGCCAGTTTGGCTGGAATGTTGACCGGCTACACAAGCTCGACGTTTGACAACTACGTCTTCGCTGCGATGGTTTGCTTCTGCATCGTAGTGCCACTGACGCTGACGGTGTACGCCATCGCGCACCCGGCGTCGAAGTCACTAAACATGGTCGAGTACGGCGGGCCTGTGGCCCTTGCGGTATTCGTCGCGTGCTTGCTGCTGACGCTTGGCGGCTACGGCCTCCTGCTCATGCATCTTTCATTGTCCTTGGGCATCTTTTTCATCGTGTTCTGCCCCGTCGCATTTTTGCTCGTTTTCGGCGGTTGCATTGTCTATGGCAAGATCACCGGCACAGGGGTCCCGCCCTCGCCTCGTTCAAAAAGGCCTAATGCAGCAACAGCGCAGTCACGTTAGCGAGTGATGCTATGAAGGCGAGCACGGGCATCATACGGCGCCGTCCGGTTCGGGTCCGTCGTCCTTCTTGCCACCTGACAAACCTGACGTACGCTTCAGGGCCCCGAACAGACAGTCCGCTTTCTAGTGGCTCAGGCCGCGCCGTCTTCCTTGCGAACTTACTATGTGCAAGTCGGGACGGGCGTCAGCGAATGCGCCTACTTTCTCGGTCGAAAACGCGGGCGCGGCTCGGCTGGAAGCGCAGGGTGATGGTCTCGCCGAAGCGCGGCTGATCCTCGCGGCGCTCGGCGACAACGGTCTCGCCGCTCGGCAGCGCGCCGTGCACGTAGGAGGTCGAACCCAGGCGCTCGGTGACGTCCACGGCAAGCGAGAGCGCGACACCCTCTTTCTCGTCGAGATGCTCCGGCCTGATACCCAGCGTCACCGTCTTGCCGTTCTCCAGCCTCGTCTTGAGGTGCGAGATGTCCACCTTCACCTCGCCGGCCATCAGCGCCTTGCCATCATCCACTACGGCCGCCTTGAGGAAATTCATGCGCGGCGTGCCTATGAAGCCCGCGACGAAAGCGTTGTCGGGATCGTCGTAGAGCGAGAGCGGCGTGCCGGTCTGCTCGATGCGGCCGGATTTCAGCACGACGATCTTGTCGGCGAGCGTCAGAGCCTCGGTCTGGTCGTGCGTGACATAGACCATGGTGCGGCGGATCGACTGGTGCAGACGCTTGATCTCAGCGCGGAGCTCTGTGCGCAAGGCGGCGTCCAGATTGGACAGCGGCTCGTCGAACAGGAACAGGCGCGGGTCGCGCACCAGCGCCCTGCCGATGGCGACGCGCTGGCGCTGGCCGCCGGACAGCTCGCGCGGCAGGCGCGAAAGCAGCGGCTCGATCTGTAGCAGACGCGCGACGCCCGCGACCTTCTCGTCCGAAGTCCTGCGGTCGAGCCCGCGCATCTTGAGCGGGAAGGCGATGTTCTGCGCCACCGTCATCGTCGGATAGAGCGCGTAGGACTGAAAAACCATCGCGACATCGCGTTCCCGCGCGGGCAGGTTGGTGACGTTGCGGTCGCCGATGACGATGCTGCCGGAATCGATGGGGTTAAGGCCGGCCACGGCATGGAGCAGCGTCGACTTCCCGCAGCCGGACGGCCCGAGCAGCACGACGAAGGAGCCCTCATCGACCTCGACCGAAACGTCGTCCAGCACAGGGACCGCGCCGTAGGATTTCGAGACCGACCGTATCGAGAGTTTCGCCATCGGTTGTTCAGCCCTTCACGCTGCCAAGCGTCATGCCGCGCACCACCTGTCCCTGCACCAGGACGCCGAGCACGATCATCGGCAGCATGATGAGGGTGGCGGCGGCGGTCAGCGCGCCCCACTGGATGCCCTGGAATGTCAGGAACGAGGTGATCGAGACCGGCAGCGTCTGAGTGTCTCGGCCGGTGAGCACAAGCGCCACGAAGAACTCGTTCCAGGTGAACAGCACGCACAGGATGAGCGTGGCTATGATGCCGCCGCGAGCGGCCGGCAAATAGACGTGCCAGAAGATCGAAAACTCGCGCGCCCCGTCGACACGCGCGGCATCGCGCAACTCCTTCGGGATGTCGTCGAAGAAGGTGAGGAGCAGCGAGATGGCGAAGGGTACGTTGACGAAGGCATAGGCGGCGATCAGCAGCCAGTGCTTGTTCAGCGCGCCGATGCGGGTCGCCAGGTAATACATGGGGATGACGAAGAGCAGCGCCGGCGCGATGCGCAGGCTGAGGATGAATTTCTCCCGGGCGCGGCGCAGCTCCGCCGGCTGCTGCGCCAGACCATAAGCCGCGACCGAGCCGACGGCGACGGCGAGCGCGCTGGAGAGGATCGAGACGATGAAGGAATTTGCGAAGGCGTTAAGGAAGCCGCGATTGGCGAACACCGTCCGATAGTTCTCGAGCGTCGGGCTGAACAGCCAGACGGGCGGAATGGCGAAGGCGTCGCGCGTCGTCTTGAAGGAGGTGACGACGACCCAATAGAGCGGAAACAGCACCGCAAGCAGAAGCAGGGCCAGACCGACATAGAACAGCGCGCGCCTGGTCATCAGCGGTCCCCCGTCTTCGGGAAGAGCACGCTGTACATGGTGAGCAGCGCGACATTGGTGAACACGGTCAGGATGATGGCGATAGCCAAGGCGTAGGAGATGTCGAAATTGGTGAAGGCGACGATGTAGCCATAATAGTTCAGCGTCTCGGTCGACAACGCCGGCCCGCCGCGCGTCATGATGTAGAAGAGGTCGAAGGCCTTGATGCTGTCGATCGCCCTGATCAGCGCGACGATGGCAAGCGCCCGGCGCAGCATGGGAAGGAGCACGTACCAGGTGACCTGCCATTCGCGTGCGCCGTCGACGCGGGCGGCGTTGAGCGGATCGGTGGGTGCCGATTCAAGCGCGGCCATCACAAGCAGGATGACGAAGGGCGTCCACTGCCAGATGTCGGCGACCAGTACCGAAAACAGCGCGATCCGCGGGCTGCCAAGCCAGTCGACCTGGGCGATGCCCACCAGCGACAGAAGATAGTTCGCCATGCCAGTGGCCGGGTCGAAGAGGAAGCGCCAGGTGAGGCCGACGACGACAGGCGTCATGATGATCGGCACCAGAAGCAATGTCCGCACCAGCCGCTTCATGGCGAAGTCGCGGTCGAGGAACAGCACGACGGCAAGGCCGAGCGCGATCTCGATCACGGTCGCCAGCACGGTGAAGAGCACCGTGCGCCAGAGCGCGGCCATGGCGCGCGGATCGCCGAGGAAGCGGATATAGTTGTCGAGCCCGACGAACTTCTCGCGCCCTGCCCGCATCAGCGAGAGGTCGTGCAGGGAAATCCAGATGACAAACAGCGTCAGCGCCACCGACGCTACCGTTAGGCAGATGATGATCGGCTGGAAGAAATGTCTTGTGGGATCGGACGCTGCGGCCACGGGTCTCATCATCTATCCAATGGATTCATGGGTTGAGCATGGTCTTTCCGAACTTACGGTCGGCGCAGCAAAAACCGGCACACTGTTCGGGATCATGCTCACGCCCTGCCGCGCACAGGGAGCGCACGCGGCAGGGCACGCCTCCCGCCCTTAGCGGGCGAGCGCGGCGTTGTTGGCTTCGTCGGCTTCCTTCAGGGCGTCGGCCGCGCTTGCGGTTCCGGCGAGCGCCTTAGAGACGGCGATGCCAGTGTTGTTGATGATCTCGTTCGCCTGCTCGACCGTCGGCAGATATTGCGGGTTGCCGGCGTTGATGGCCGCGATCATGCCTTCCTTGAAGGCGCCGTAGCGTTTGCCGAAGCTGTCGCTGTTGAGCGCCGAAAGCGAGGTCACGCCGGAGTTGGGATCGGTCTCGATCGACTTCAGCTGCTGTTCCTTGGCTGTCGCCCAGGCGGCGAACAGGGCCGCGGCTTCCTGATTCTTCGACTCGGCTGAGACATACATTGAATGCACGGCGAGCGACGAAGAGCCGCCCTTCGGTGAGGTAGACTTCATCGGCACCGGCACGTAGCCGACTTTGCCGACAACCGTCGAGACCGCAGGGTCTTCGTTATAGGCGCCATTGACGGTGGCATCGAGCGTGATCGCCGCCTTGCCCTGCTGGAAGAGCAGCCGGTTTTCCTCCCAGCCGAAATTGGCGACACCGACCGGACCGTAGTCCTTCAGCACCTTGGTGAAGGCATCGAGCGCGGCAATACCCTCGGGCGTCGCGAGCGCCGACTTGCCGCTCGCGTCGAAGAAGGAACCGCCGAAGCCCCAGAGATAGGCCGCCCAGACGTAGACGCCTTGTATGCCTTGCTGGCCTCGCATGGTGATACCGGCAATCTGCTTGTCGGTCTTTTCCGAGATGGTCTTGGCCGCGTTCTCGATGTCCTCGAAGGTCTTGGGTGCCGCCAGGCCATACTGCTCGAACAGGTCCTTGCGGTACATGACGAAGGTGCTCTCGCCATAGACCGGCAGGCCGTAGACCTTGCCGTCGAGCACGTTGGTGTTGAAGTAACCGGGTACAAAGTCGGCCTTGTCGAAATTCTCCCTGTGCTTGGCCAGAAAGTCGTCGAGCGGGACGATATAGCCGGACTTCACGAAACCCGGCAGGTAGATGATGTTGTTCTGGACCACGTCGTAGCGGCCGGACTTGGCGGAGAACTCGAGCAGTTCCTTGGCCGTGATGTCCTGCTCGGGCACGACCTCGATCGCGACATCGATGCCGGTCTTTTCCTTGAATTCGGGCACCATCTTCTGGATGGCGTCGGTAGTCGGATGTCCTTCCAGCAGCACCGATATCTGCACGCCGTTGAAGGGCTTGTCGTCGGCGGAGGCTGGCATGGCCATGGCGAGCGCGGCAGCGGCCGCGCCGAGCATAAGTACACTGCGTCTGTTCAGCATGTTTTCGTCTCCCATTGTTGGGCCGTCTGGCCTCGTTGCAACAGCGCCGTCAGTTGAGTTCAACCGAGGCGTACGATTTCGCCGCTCTGTGCCGACTGCATCATGGCTAGGGTGAGTTCGAGCGAACGAAGGGCTTCCCGACCGGTGGCGATCGGCATCGCCGCGCCGCCCAGCCAGTCGATGAGGCCGCCGAGCTGGCGCGCGAGGTCGCCGTCGATACGGCCGTTGAGCTGGGGCCAGTGCTGGGTATCGATCTCGCGCGACGTCTCGTCGCTGGCGAAATAGAGCCCGCTGTCGCCGCACTGGACCTCGAAGGATCCGTCGGTGCCGATAAGTTCCATGCGCGCGTCGATCATGTGACGCGCGCCGGAGGGCAGCGACCAGGCGCTCTCGAAATTGACGACCGTGCCGCCGGAAAAGCGCACGATGGCCGCGATGCTGTCCTGTGTGCCGGAGCTACCCAGCAGCTTGTCGGTCTGCTGCGCATAGACCGACACCGGCTGCTGGCCCTCGAGCATCCACAGCACCATGTCGACGTCGTGGACGGTGACATGCAGCGCCAGCGGCAGCTTGCCGCCATAGCGCTTCGGCCCCTCGGTGCGGGCGCTGTTGCGGCGGGCATAGATGTGGATCGGCTCACCAATCTTGCCCGATGTCATCAGCTCCTTGGCGGCGGCGTAGCGCGGATCGAAGCGCAGCAGGTAGCCGACGCCGAGCTTTACGCCCGCCGCCTCGCAAGCCGCGATGATGGCCTGGGCGTCGTCGACCTTGGAGGAGATCGGCTTCTCGACGAAGACGTTGATGCCGGCTTCGGCCACTGCAACGGCGGGCGCCAGATGCAGATTGTCCGGCGTGCAGATCGAGACTAGATCGAGATCGCGTTCCGAGCCGAGCAACGCCTGATGGCTGTCATAGACCTTGCAGCCCGGCACCTTGGCCGCCACGGCCTCGGCCAGCGCGCGGTTGGGATCGACGATGGCCGCGAGCTCGGAGCCCACCATGTTGGCGAAGATGCCGGCATGCATGGAGCCCATGAAGCCTGCACCAATGACGGCGACGCGACGGCGCTTGATCATGTCGGGTTCCTTCTCAGTTGCGGACGGGCACTCGAAGCGGCGACCTCGTCGGCGAAGCGGCGGGTGATGGCGTCGGGCCGGGTGATGGCGCCGCCGACGACGATGAAGCGGGCGCCGAGCTCGAAGCAATGGACGGCCTCGTGCGGCGACCATATGCGCCCCTCGGCAACGAAAGGCAGGCCGGCACGGGCGAGTTCCTCCATCAGGGCGAAGGCGGGGCCGCGCTGGTCGCTGGAATAGTTTGTGTAGCCGGCCATGGTGGTGCTGATGAGGTCAGCGCCGGCATCGAGCGCGCGCCGGCCTTCATCGAGCGTGGCGACGTCGCCCATGGAGAGCCGCCCCCTCGCCGCGATGCTGGCGAACATCGCCTTCAGCTCGGCTGGGCGCGGCCGGGCGGTGGCGTCGATCGCGACGATATCGGCGCCGGCCTCGACGACGGCGGCGACGTCGTCGAGCGTCGGTGTGATGTAAACCTCGGTGTCGTGGCGCCTTGCCTTGATCAGACCGATCAGCGGTGTCTCGACTGCGGCGCGGACGGCGGCAATGTTGGCCGCGCCTTCGATGCGCACCCCAGCGGCGCCGCCCAAGACGACGGAGCGCGCCATGGCCGCGATATGGCCGGGAGCATCGAGCGGCAGGCCGGCCTCGGCCTGGCACGACACGACCAGCGTTCCATCGAGTGTGGCGAGCAAATCACCGTGCTTGGCCTGCACTGGGGCATCTCCTGGAAGAGCATTACCACTCTAACCAAGCGCAGATGAAAGTTTTTGTCAACAATCTATATTCGATGAAAATTTCCGTCATGGCTTTTCGACCGCGCCAGCATAGCCGCGCCAAGCAGACCGGCATCGGCGCCGGCTTGGGCGGCGACGATAGGACGCCGAAAGACCGGCGGCAGGTCGAGCGAACGCGCCTGCAGCGCCTCGATGAAGCCGCCGGCGAGGCCGACGCCGCCGCCGACGGCAAAGCAGTCGACATCGACCGAGGCCGTCAGGTCGGCAAAGGCGTTGACCAGTGCTGCGACCGCGCCGGCGATGATTTCCGCGGCATTGCCGTTGCCTTGTTCCGCCGCCGCAAACAGCTCCGGCGCCGTTACCTTGCGGCCAAGGCGCGCGCTGCCCAGCCGCGCCAGCGCCGTACCCGAGGCGACCGTCTCCAGGCAGCCGCGCCGGCCGCAGCCGCACAGGATGCCGCCGGGCTCGGAGCGCGTGTGCCCGACATGGCCGGCGAGCCCGGTCGCGCCGCTTTCCAGCCGGCCATCTATCACCAGCCCGCAGCCGATGCCGGTGGAGACGGTGAAGAAGGCGAAGTTCCGATGACCCTTGCCGGCACCGATCGTGAATTCGGCCCAGGCGGCTGCCTGCGCGTCATTGACGACGAGCGGCGGCATGCCGAAAGCGCGCTCGATCGCCGAGGCAATCGGATAACCGTCCTCGATCGGCAGGGTTTCGGGGTTCAGCGCCGTCAACGCGCCGTCGCGCACGATGCCGGTGGTGGCGGCTGCCACCGCGCCAAAACCGCTTTTCGGCGCAAGCCCAGCGATGGCCGCGATCAGGTCGTCACCCCTGCCGGTGCGTGGCGTCGGCGCCTGGCGGCGGTTGGCGATCCTGCCGCCACGCACTTCGGCTGTCGCGATCTTGGTGCCGCCGATATCGATGGCGAGCACCGGCGCATCAGAAGCTGCGGTCACTCACGACCTCCGCCGTGCGGCTGAGCTCGACCAACCGCTTCGGATCCTGCCTGGTCATCTCGGCGACCAGCGCATCGACGATGAGCAGTTGGCTGATCTTCGATGGGAAGGCGCCGCCGGTGAGCGGCGTCTCCGGCCAGGAGGCGATCAACGCCAGGTCGCAGACGGCGATCAGCGGACTCTTCGAGCGGTTGGAGATACCGATGACGAAAGCGCCCTTGGAGCGGGCGAGATCAGCGACGCGCACGGCGTCGATGGTCGAGCCGGAGCTCGAGATCACCACCTGCACCGTCCCCGGCTGTGCGGTTCCCGCCGCCATAACCGCCAGATGCGCGTCGCCCAGCGCGCGGCTGAACTTGCCGATGCGGGTCATCTTGTAGGCGAGGTACTGCGCCGTGACGGCGGAAGCGGCGATGCCGAAACACTCGACCACAGAAGCGTCGAGGAGTTTTCGCGAAGCGACGGCGACGTCTTCGCGAACGATCAGCTGCTCGGTCTCCCGCAGTGAAGTGATCGCGGTTTCGACCAGCTGCTGGATGTCGTCGGAAGGAGAGCCATTATCGCGCGCTCGCTCATCGGTCGCCAGTTCCTTGGCCAAGGCCAGCTTGAAATCCTGGAAACCGGAAAAGCCCTGGTCGCGGCAGAAGCGCATGACACTCGCCTCGGACGATCCGGATGTCTCGGCAAGCTCGGTGATGCTCTGGCGCAGCGTGGCGTCGGGCTGCGCCAGCACCGTCTCGGCCACGCGCGCCAGCGCCGGTGTCATATCGCCCGCCGCCGCTCTCAACGAGGCTATCAGCGCGTGTGTCATGCAATATCCCTCAAAAGATTCCTGGTGTGAGCATGATCTTGTCCAAAAACCGGTTCCCACTTTTTGGAACCATGCTCAGAAATGTTCCGCCACCCAGGGCGGCGGTCCGGCAAAGAGCTGGTCACAGCGGCGTATGTCATCCGAGTCGCCGGAAACGAGGCCATACTGCGCCAGTTTCGCGGCGCTGCGAAAGCCCGTGAATAGCTGGGCGAAGGCGGTCGGCTGCACCGAGAACGCGGCGCCCGACGCGCCGGCCGCCTCGCCTACCTCCGCCTTGCCGGCGCGGATGTCGATCTCCAGCGGTGGCGCCTCGCCGATGCGCAACGCGAGCCGGGCGGCGTCGACATGGTAGCCGCGCTGGCGCAGCGCGGCTGCGGGGTCGAGCACGCGCAGCAGCCACTCCTCCTGATGCGCAAGCCGCCAGCCCTTGTCCGGCATGGCTGCCACCAGATCGTCCTGCGGAGCGCCGTGCCAGCGCACGGCCGGATAGACCGAGCGGAAGCGGGCGAGGAAGGAGAGCAGGCCAAGCGCCGCCTCGGGCGAAGCGGCAAACCAGTCCCGGACCTCAAGACGCGCCTCGTTGCCCATGTCGAGGATCAGATAGGCGGCCTCGCCCTCGGCCAGATAGGCGGCGAGAGCATCGGTCGGCGCGCGCCGCAACTCGTTCCAGTGCGCGGCAGCGCGCTCAAGCAGCCCGGATTCCGCAAGCATCTTTGCGCCATAGGCTACGGCCAGGCGCGGATCGCCGAGCTCGACGCGATCGAAGGCAAGCCGGCTTGCCGAAGGCAGTGCCGCCGTCGCCGCCTCGTAGACGATCTCGTGGCCAGCAAGCTCGAAACCGGCCTTGCGGTAGACAGGCCGTGTGGAGGCAAAGAGCGTTGCGATCGCTGCGCCGTTGCTCTTCGCTTCGTCGCAAAGAGCATCCACAAAAGGCACGGCGAGTCCTTTCCCGCGCCATTCCGGCGCGATCGCCACATGAACAATGTTGGCTGCCTTGACGGGCTTGCGGTGAAAGACATGCGCCGTTTGAAGCAGACCCGCGCACACCACCGGACGGCCGTCCTCGCCCCGAATGAGCCGAAGCGTTTCAAGGCCGATATTGGCGATGTATTCTCGTGAACGCACCTTGCTGAAGCCGAAGGCCCAGCTCAGCAAGCTGGCGATGCCGATGACATCTTCAGCGGTCGCCTTCTCGATTGTGGAGTTTTTTTTCATATGCTTTCCATCTATGACGATTTTTATCATAACGATTAAATAGGAGCGCGCAATGGGGGCGATCAATTCCGGCTACATCTGGGTCAGCGGAGCTTCGGACAACGAATTGCAGAAGCCGCTGTTTTGTCCGATCAATCATTGGTTTGGCCAACATCGCGTTCGAGACGCATATTGGCAGAACGCGTATCCGCCTTGCGGCGCATTGCCGACCGGCAGCCTTGGGAGAACTTGACGATCCGTAGACGACCACACCATGCCGATGATGTTCAGGTTCTGTGACGCGGCTTAGGCGATCGACACACCTCCGCCAGAACCTGTTGCTCGCGACAGGCTGACCTAGCGTATCGAGCCGCGAGCAACGCCGAGGCCGGGGGGGGGCCGGCGGCAACTCAGACATCCTGAACGTCGACTAGCCCCTGAACGCAAAAAACCGCCCCGGTTAGACCGGGACGGTTATCGATTTATGATAGAATTGGTTGCGGGGACTGGCTTTGGACCCGCGAAAAACGCTTCAGAACTCCCTCAGCAGACGAACGCTCAGACCACTGGATCCACGGTATCCCTCCCCCGCTATGAATCGCCAGGAGTACTGCTCTTACGGACCAGGGTGCGCACATTCTGCTTTCGTCACGGACTGACTGCTTAGGACGAAAAGCTCACCCTCCTCCGGCCGGCTTCGCGTTGACGTTCTTCATCGCGGCAAGCAGGTAGTCCTGCACCGTTGCCTGAAGGTTGGTCGTGGCGGCGCGCACCGTCGCCATCGCCTGCTTGACCGCCGCCTCGTCGAAAGGCTTCGCCTTCTCGGCCGCAGCCAGCTCGGCGCGGGCCGCACGTAATTCGCGCAGGGCTTCAAACGTTCTGGCGCGGTTGTCGCGCATGACCGCGCGGAACTCCTTGCGCACTTCAGGCGAATAGGCGCCCGCGACCTCCGCCAGAAGCCCCCGTGCAACGGCTGCCTGGCGCAAGCCATGCGCGGCATAGCCGACGAAGAAGAAGTTGAGCGCGAGCGAAAGGGCAAGCACAACCAGCACCGCCGCCCAGATCCACGAGCGACCGGTCATAGCGCATCCCCCTCGCCCGGATCGGCCGCGATCGCAGGTCCGCCGTCATCGGGAAGCCTGGCGCCCGCGGCGAGCGCCAGAAGCTCAGTATCCTGAGACTGGTCCTGAACGCGCGCCACCTGGTAACCGGCGATTGTCGCGGTGACCAGCAAGGCCGCGGCGCAAGCGGCGATGCCGGCCGGCGCGACGAGGAAGCGCGCCAGCAGCGAAGGACGCGCCGCGCCGCGATCGATCCGCGCCAGCACCTTGCGCGCCAAAACGCGATCGTCGCCCTCGACCAGCGCGGCCTCCCGCACGAGCCTGTCCAGCGCCGCGTCTGCGCCGGCATCGCCGTTAAGCGCCATGAAGGCTAGGGCGGGCCCTCTCAAGGCCGCCGGCCAGGCATCGATGTCTTCGCCGAAGCGGCGCCGGTTGTTCTCGAATTCCTCGCGTGTCATGAGGACTTCCTTTCGCGGCCCCCGGCCGCATCTGCTAAATGATCCCTGAGCGCACGGCGCCCGCGCACGAGCAACTGTTCCACCGAACCCGCGCTGGCGCCCATCACCTCGGCGATCGCACCGATGTCAAGCTCGCCCACCGCCCTAAGAAGCAGCGCCATCCGCTGGCGCTCCGGGAGGCGCGACAGGCCGTCGCGCACGATCGCCAGTTCCTGCCTTGCCGCCGTCGCGGCCTCGGCATTCGCCTCCGGCGCGGGCGGCTCCTCGGAGATGTCGTCCAGGCCGAAGAAATTGCGCAGTGCCCGGCGCCGGCGCTGATCGATGCAGCGATTGGCCGTGATCCGGTAGAGCCATGTCGAGGCGCGCGCCCGGCCGGGATCGAAGCGCGCTGCCTGTTTCCAAACGGTCACGAAAACCTCCTGCACCACGTCCTCGGCATCGGCCGCATGGCCTAGATAGCGCGTGGCGAATGTCCGCAGCCCACGGCCGTGACGGGCCATGAGCGCGGACAAAGCCGCCTGGCTGCCCGCGGCGATGCGGGCCAGAAGCTCCTCGTCGCCACCGGCAGCTTCATCCCGCACGGGTGCGGGCACCGGTCGACGAGCCTCCGGCGGCGAAGGAGAAATCCGCGACGATCCGGCTCGGGAGAAAAACGAATTCCGACGTCAAGTCCACCACCAGATGTCAGCGGCGCCAACGGCGGAAGCCGTGAACCGTGTTGCCGTTCGGGCCGGTGAAGCTGCCGACAGAACGGCCGCGAAACGGACCGGCCGCGCTGTAGCGTTGACCTGAAACGGTCTTGCCGTTCGGCCCGGTGGCAGAATAGCTCCTGGAGCAGCGGTCAACAACGCCGGCCTTGCACGTTGAATTCGACGTGTAGGTGCCGCCATTCGGTCCGGTCCGCGTGGTCGAGCCGGTGTAGGTATTGCCGTCGCGGTCGACGCTGCGGCTCAGTTCGCCGCCATGCACGGTCTTGCGCGTCCATTCCTCGGCCGAGGCGGGGGAAGCGGCCGACCAGAAGACCATCGCGCCAAGGCAAAGCAGCGGAAGTTTGAGTCTTGAAAGCATGTCATTTCCTTTCTGGAGGGCAGGTTGGTCAGTTGGCGTGAGCAGCCACGATCTTGCGGATCGCCGCGATCTCGTCGGCGGAGAGCCTGCCGTCGCCATTGCGGTCGGCGAGATCGAAGAGCGGCGTGCTGGCCTGGAACTCGTTCTCGGTGACCTTGCCGTCGCCGTTTTTGTCCATGCGCCGCCAGCGATTGCCGAGGTGGGCCTCGGCTGCCAGGGCGCGGTCATCGATGGCCCGGCGGGCGGTCTCGATCTCGTTCTCGTCAATGACGCCGTCGCCATTGCGGTCGAGCCTTTTGAAGAGACGTTCGCGGGCGGCGAGGATCTCGTCCTTCGAGATCGCGCCGTCGCCAATGGTGTCGAGGCGCTGCAGGATGCGCTGGCCGGGCATGTCCTGCGCCGCGGCGGCGCAGACCGGAGCGAGCCCGAGAAGCAGGCCCGCAAGGATTGCTGAGTGTTTCATGGTTGATCCTTTCGACTGTCACGTCGCGGGGGCGACTGTCGGCCAATACGCAGCCCGGTTCGTGCTCCTACGCCGGCGTCCGGATTTTTTTAGCGGCTGCCATAGCGCGGCACCCTGTGCATCGAACTTCGAAAAATTTGCGGGAGGTGCGTAGGAGGCGTCGAACTCCCGCGTAGGAGGCGCTGCAAGGACGGTCCGCGGCGGGCCGTCGATCACAGCGGAGACCCAGATGAAAAAGATCGTGACGGCCCTCGCCGGACTGTTTCTGTGCGGCTGCAGCGCCTTCGCCGCCGACCAGGGCGCCCGGGAGGCGTTCCGGCGCATCGACACCAACGGCGACAGAAAGCTCGAGTTCAGCGAAATCCAGGCGGCGCGGGCGCGGATGTTCGACCGGCTGGACGCCAATCACAACGGCGTGCTGGACCCCGACGAGGTGCGCGCGGCCGTGGCGCAGGTCAAGGCAAAGCGCGACATCCAGGCCGCGCGCTTCGCGGGGCTTCAGGCCGAGGCGAGCCGCATGGACCGCAACGGCGACGGCAAGATCTCGCGCGACGAATTCACGGCCGCCATTCCCGACCGGCTTCTGCAAGCGGACACCGATGGCGACGGCGCGCTTTCGATTTCCGAACTGCGGGCGCTGAAGCGCCAGTGATCCCCAGGACACAAGACAAAGGAGAGAGACGATGAAATGGATAGCGACAGCTTTTTGCGGCCTGATGCTCGGCGCATCGATTTTGACTTCGCCGGCCGAGGCCGTTCCGATCGTGCCCGCCTCGGGCCAGGCGTCGGTGACCAGCCAGGCGACGCCGGTTTGGTACCGGCGCGGCTTCTACGTCGTCGGCGGCGTCTATTACTACAACGGCTACCGGGGCTATTGGCGAATGCGGCCCGGCTACCGTTACTACAATGGCTACTGGTTCCCGGCCGCCGCCTTCGCGGCCGGCGTGGCGGCCGCCACGGTCGCGCCACCCCCGCCCCCCGCGGCGCGCCTGGCGGCCGCCCATGTGCGCTGGTGCTTTGACCGCTACCGCTCCTACCGCGCCTGGGATAACAGCTATCAGCCGCATGACGGCCCCCGGCAGCAATGCCGGTCGCCCTATTATTGAAACTCGGCGCTGCCGTCATCGACGCCGGAAAGAGGCTTGCCCATGCAGAACCGCTCCATGCCTGCAAATACCGTCATACCGGCGCTTGCCTACCCAGACGTTGAAGCGGCGAGTCGTTGGCTCTGCGAAGCCTTCGGATTCGAATTGCGGCTGACGATCGGCAATCATCGCGTCCATCTCGGCTTCGGCGAAGGGGCCGTCGTGGTCACGACCCTGAAGAGGCGCGGATTCGCGCCGTCCCCCGGCGATGAGGAGTTCTCGGTAATGGTGCGTGTCGAGGATGTCGATGCGCACCACCGCCGCGCGATGCGCCGTGGCGCCATGGCCCTGACCTCGACGACGAGCTATCCCTATGGCGAACGGCAATATTCCTGCCGCGATCTCGCCGGCCACGCCTGGACGTTCTCCCAAACGATCGCCGATGTCGCACCCGAGGAATGGGGCGGCAGAGCCGAGCGTCACGTCGAAACGGATTCAGACGACGCGCCTTAAGCGTTGTTAACGTATGCCGCTGCCTGCATGGGCGCAAAGCTGTCGTTGGGAATACCTAAGCGCTCGTGCTGACGCGCGATATCAGCAAGGCATCCGTGCCAGACGTCGACGCCTCTTGCCCGAAGGTCGAAATCTACTAACCCACCTTGTCCATAAGGAACTGCAACTCAGGCCGCGGCGCTACCCAGAAAGTTCGAAAAGCTTCCAGAAACCCCAGTCAATAGTCGATTGTAGAACTGTCCGACGTCGGCGGGGCCGGAAAACGGACTGCCGGCTTTGATTTCAATAGCTCGAGGCTGTTATGTCCATAGCTGCAGAATCCCGCAAGTAGGTAGAGATCGCCATCCACGAATTGTGCCAGTCTGGTTCGGATCGCCAAGCCGCAGATCGTTGCGCCGAGTGCCATAACCGTCGATGATCTTGCCGAAGTGAACCAAATATGGCCGTGACTGTCGCGATGCCTGGCTGGCCAACGGCGTTTCTTCCAAGGCCGCGAACAGCTGGCTTTTCAGCCGCTTTCCGCCCCAGGTGAACGCGCTCGCTCACAACGACCCCATGACTGCCAGCAGTTCATCCGGAGTGTAAGGCTTGGTCAGCACTGGCCCGGAAAACGAGAACGGCAATGTCTTCCCGTAACCGGTCGTCAGTGCCACAGGAACTCCCTTTGCCTGGAAAGCAGAGACAACGGGATCACTAAGCTCCCCGTTCAGATTGACGTCCAGCAGTGCCAGATCGACGCGGCTGCCCTCTACCAGCTTCAGGGCGTCCTCGAGGCGGTATGCTGGTCCTATAACTGTAGCCCCACAGGCCTCGATTGTCTCGCTGGCTTCGAGCGCGATGAGAAATTCGTCCTCGACAATGAGGACCGCTCGATTCTGAAGAGAAATCGCGCTCATGAGATCACTCGCTGCTCTGGAATGGAAATCCTGCAAACAAGCCCCTCGGGCCGGAAGTCCCGTTCGACAGTCGCCTGCAGATCTGCCCTGGCCGCCTGCTCGATCAGCACGGAACCGAACCCTCGCTTCGTCGGAGGTCGGCAGGGTGGCCCCCCCCGCTCAGTCCAGGTGACGATCAGCTGATCGCGAGAGTTCTGCCAGCTCAGATGTACAGCACCAGTCATTTGCGACAGGGCTCCGTATTTGCACGCGTTGGTGTTGAGTTCGTGCAGCACCATCGCCATTGTCAGAGCCTGCCGTGCGCTCAGCTGGATTTCCGGGCCTTCCATACGAACGCGGAGATCGTCCGCTCCCTGAAACGAGATGCAGCGTTCGGCAACTTCCGCCAGTGAAGCTCTCTCCCAACTCCGCTCGGCAAGCAGATTGTGGACCTGCCCGAGCGCCTTCAGGCGACCGTCAAGCGCAGCCAGAGCAGCAGGATCGCCTCCCTTGAAGGTCTGCTTGGCTAGCGATTGGACGACGCTCAACGTGTTTTTGACCCGGTGGTTCAGCTCGTTGATGAGAAGCTGTTGATGCTCCTCAAGCTGCTTGCGCTCGGTGATGTCGGCGGCGACGCCGAGCAATCGGACTGGCTGGCCCGAGGCGTCGAACTCGAACCGACCACTGACCTCCAGCCAGCGAAGCTCGCGATCTGACTTGCGCAGAATCCGGGACACCAGCCGATATGACCGATCCTGCCGGTCGACCTTCCGCAGTGCCTCCTCCAAAAGGAAGGCGTCGTCAGGATGCAGATAGAATTCAGTGAACTCGGCTTTGCCAGGGATGGGCTCATCCGGAGCGACCCCGAAGATGTCGTACATCCGCCGGTTCTCCCAGATCGTCCTGTCGGACGCGACGTCCCACTCAAACACACCGAGGCCCGCAGCCTCGACCGCGATCAGTTGGCGTTGCACACTCTGCTTCAATCGCTCTTCGGCTTTCCTGAGGTCATGGACGTCCGTGGCCGTTCCGAACCATCTTTGCGTCTCGCCGTTGCCAACGGGCGTTGCGCGGCTAAGGTGCCAGCGCGCGGTACCGTCGCGCATAAGAAGCCGGTGAGCAGTCTGATACGGCTGTCCGGTTTTCAGGGCCTGCTCCCAGGCTTGCCTGGTTTCTTCCAGGTCCTCTGGGAAGATGAGTTTGGTCCAATCAAAGTCGCCTCGGGTTCCCGTCCTCCCACCCGCATACTCCGAGGTTCTCGTGTTGCAGTAGTCCACCCGGCCCTGGCCGTCAGCCGTCCAAACCAACTGCGGCATGGCGTCAGCCATGTCCCTAAAACGACTTTCGCTTTCGCGCAGGGCTCTTTCGGCGTCTTCCTTCTCGGTCACGTCGACATTGACGCCGATCATGCCCATGAAAGTGCCATCCGGCGCATAGTTCGGGCGGGCCTCCGTCTGGAGGATACGATAGCCGCCTCCAGCCTTTCGGTATCGCGCCTTGAGCCCGACAGGCGATCTGCTGGCCAAAGCCTTCGTCATCGTCGCGGCGACAAAGGGAGCATCTTCAGGATGGATCGTGTCTTCCCATTGGAACATTCCGATTTCGGCTTCCTTGACGCCCCAGAACGCCCGCAAAAGACGATTGAGATGACTGCAATGCCCCGTGGCATCCGAGGTCCAGATCATGACGGGCGCATCCTCGGACATCAGTCGCAAGCGCTCTTCCGAAAGCCGTAACTCGCGTTCGGCCAAGAGGCGGGCTTCTTCAGCACGCCAACGTTCGACAGCAAAGCCCACCTGACGCGCGATAGCGACGGCAATCTCGTTCTCCCTCTCACTCCAGGCATGCGGCGCGTCGAAATAGCTCATGAACTTGCCGATGACCTGCCCGTGCGCTTCAATTGGCACGAAGGCCAGACCCCGAATTCCTTCTCTTGTAATGACTTCCTTGAGCCAGGCGGGCTCCTCCGTCTGAAGGATGTCCGCAACGTAGATCGGGGAGACGCCGCGCTGTCCAGCTCTCCACGGGGTATGTCCATCGACGGCCTGCCGATAATCGTCAGACAAGCCGCGCCATGCAACGAAACGCATGACCTGCTCATCGTCAAACTGAAGTATGGACGCAGATTTGCAACCTAGCGCGTCACAGATGGCCTCGAGCGCCGCCTCGAAGACCTCGTCCTTTGAGACCGCGCGATACAATCGATCGGTAAGCCGAAGGAGTATCCCCGTGACGCTCTCTGTCGCCTTCTGCCGGCCAGTTGTTCGATCCGTCTCCGCTGCTCGCATCCCCACCGCCAAGCAATAAAATAAGACATAGCTTAACTAAGCTAAGCCGGCTCGCGAGCTTGGCAAGGTCGCCCACGCACGAAAGGTCACGGTCTTTTCGATCCTCGTCGATCCTCGGCCTTGACCGCCGCCCGCCGCTCGGCAACATTGATCCTGTGCTGGGGGTGGGGCCGCGACGCGAGGAACCCATGACGCTCAATGCAGCGCTTCGGGAATTTGCCTTCGCGTATCTCCCGCGCGGCCAGGTTTCCATCACCCGCTCGCTGGTCACAGGCCTGATGGCCTTCGCTGTCGCGTTCCTGGTCCGCTCGTGTCTGTCACCGTGGGTAAGCGGACTCGCCTTCCTCACCTTCTATCCTGCAATTCTGATTGCAGCCCTCCTCGGCGGCTCGCTTGCCGGCCTCATCACCCTCGTCTTAGGCGTGCTTGCCGGAGGCTCGCTCTGGCTCGCCCCCGTCGCCTCGCCGCTCTGGGGCGTGGGTACATTGGTGGCGGTCGGAGCTTTCCTGGCGTTCGGTGGGCTCATGATAGGAGCAATCCACCTGACCCACGCATTGTTGCTTGCGCTCCAGGACGCGGAAGAACGAGCCTCGCTCGTCGCGGGTGAGATGCGCCACCGGGTCGCTAACTTGTTCCAACTCGTGCAATCGATTGCGCGTTTGTCCGCCAACCATTGCAGTTCGAAGGAAGAATTTCTGAGCGTCTTTTCCGAGCGCCTGAAAGCGCTGTCCGCCTCTCATGCCGATGTGGCAAGGCAGGCCGGCGGTATCTCTATACGAGGACTTCTTGAGGCATTGGCGGCGACCTATGGCAACGACCGTTTGATCTACGAGGGTCCAGATGCTACCGCCGATCCTGATATCACGCTGATGCTCGGACTCGTCCTCCATGAGCTTGCCACCAACGCCGCTAAGTACGGAGCGCTTGCAACCAATGCTGGCCAGGTAAACGTCAGTTGGGAACGCCGCGACGAGCTCATCCAGATGCATTGGCTGGAAAAGGGCGGTCCTCCCGTGCCGCCCTTGAAAAGACAAGGAGCTGGCACCCGTCTGTTGGAAAGCGCGTTCCGCGGCGAGGGAGGCGTCGATTGGCGCGCTGGGCCGGAAGGAATCGCAGTGGAGATTGCATTCAGAGCGGCCGACAAGGCACTTCCAAGAACCGATGGAGCTTGAGACGTGCGCCGAAAAGACGGAAGCAACTTGGCGATTGTATTATTTTACAGATTCACCAGCCTTAGCCGTCTATCAGCACGGGATGTGTCGGCCGGCCCGGCATATCAATCTGCTTTGGGTTTCGAGGAGAAGGCGCCTAGATGCCGCGACGCACTTTTTCGCGCCGCTCATGATATCGTTTCGCTCTGAGTTCCTGAGGGGAACGAGTGCGCTCCGCAAAGCTGTAAGGCGACGCTCTTCCGCAGTCGAGCGCACTATCGCTTGCTCAATAGCATCTTGGCTTTGCCCACGTGCGCGCGCGGCGCCAAGCGCGGCGTACGCGCCGGCGTTGCCGCCGCCTAAGATCAACACCTGTTTTGTCATAGTCGTCTCCTTCTGCCCCGGAGGCGACCTCGCCTCCTTGCTTGACAGAGACAATCCAGCACTGCGGCCTGTGACACGTAGGTGGTAAAATGGTTAGCAGCTCCGCTGGGACCAGCACCTCGCCTGCCACGGCTGGTCTTACGTCGCCACCGCGAGGAGGCTGCCGATTTCACGGGCGATGAGCGTCGTTTGGTTTCGTCCGGCGACCATCGAGAATCGTCCGAGGCAAACTTCCAAGAGCAAGCGGCTTTCGGAATTCAATAGCATAAAGCCGCTTGAAGTATCCAGCTTGTCGTCTTCCCCAACGGTGCCGCTCCCTTTCGCTCTTTCCGGACGCTTATCTCACATTTGAGGGAGCTATCTTGTCCGTACCTCAAAATTACCGAGGAGGTCATGTATGAAGCCGGTTGACCAAATGGCATCGCTATCGCGTCCGATCCATGCAGCGGGTAGAAACTGCTTAGGTGATCAATCTGTCGCCGATTCCGCTAGAGTATTCGACGTCCTTCGACCGAAGCTGCGTCGTATCTCGTATCGCCTGCTCGGCGCGGTTGCGGACGCCGAAGATGTCGTGCAAGAAGCCTTTGTGCGCTGGTTGAACGTTGATCAATCTACCGTTCGTGAACCAGAAGCATATCTCCGTCAAATCGTCACGCGGCTTTCCCTCAATACCCTAAAGTCAGCACGACGCCGGCGGGAGGTATACGTCGGCACTTGGCTCCCCGAGCCTATCATCGCAACCGAGGCGAATTCCCTCGAAGTGGACGCGGAAGATGATTTCACGCTGCCGTTGATGATTGCACTCGAACGCTTGTCGCCGCTCAAGAGAGCTGCTTTCATACTCCATGATGCTTTCGACATTGGATTCGACGAAGTTGCCAAGGCCATAGGACGCAATAAAACTGCTTGCGGTCAACTCGCGAAGCGCGCGCGGAGCAATATCCGTATTGCTAGGCCGCGTTTTCCCTTGGATCCTAAACACGGATTGGAGATCGCAGAGGCCTTTTATCGGGCGTCCCGCGCTGGCAACATGGATCAATTGCAGGAATTGCTGGCCGAAGATGTGACCGTGTATGTAGATGGTGGAGGCAAGGTTCGAGCAACCACGAAACCTCTTGCCGGAGCAAAAAGCGTGCTTCGCTTCTACCATGGGCTCGCCAAGATTAGGCTCTCGCTTGTTTTGAACTATGGCATCATCAACGGCCTTCCAGGCTTCGTTACGCAAGAAAACGACGTTGTGCAGGCGACCGCTCTGCAAATCGAAGATGGAAAGATCGTCGCCATTTATGCCATGCGAAATCCGGATAAGTTGAAACACCTCGATGTCCCGACACTCCAATAGAGCAGTGATGTCGTGCCGAAGCCGATCGAGGTAGGGAATTTCGATGATTTGTCTCGTGGACCAGCCACCGATCTCCGGCCTTTCCTTCAGGAACCAACATCGGCCGATGATTTACAGGATACTGAGGATGAATCGTGTGCAATTGCATCGATCGCGATTGACGTGAGGTCATTGAAACAAAGGAACACCAACGGTAGCAAAACGCGACATCGCCATTCTCGTCGGTGAGGATGACGTTGCCGCCTTAGCCCTCCGCATCACCGACTGGCCGGTCGGCGAACCGCCCAGAGGCTTGACGCGACGGAGTGCTCCGAGGCCGACCCCGGGGCGCTCCCGTCCCCGATCATTGGCAACTACAATGTCGCTCCACGAAGACGGACTCGGTCAGGCACAAGTGGGCCGCAATGTCGCGCGAGCGGCGGAAGCACGACGGATCGTCGATCGCCGCCATGAACGAAAGTGCCGTCACCGCCCAGGCGATCCGGGCCAGCTTGTTGGCGAGCGGAACGACCAAAGTTGCGCTTGGCGGGCGCTAGCACTGCCTCGGCCAAGCGCCGAGTTGAGCATCAGTCTCATCAAAATCAATGTGGTGATCCCTCCGGCGTTCTAATCCGTATTGAAGGGCATCAGGATGTGGAGGTCGGCCATGAGCGGGGGCGACAGGAGCGCTCCGGAGGATCGTATCGCTACCGTCATTATCCAGGCACGACTGGCGCGCCTGGAAAGCCGAAGGGTCATTGCCGAGGCAAGACTTCAGATTGAAGCGTCAAAGGAATTGCGGCGGCAGTCCGAACGCGTCCGGGCCGAGCGGCTTTCGGTCCCCAAGGTGCGCCCTAGCTTCGCGGATTAGCGACGACCAGTTCGGACCGAGCAGAGCGATAAGCTCCCAGGCTTGGGACTCGGTAATACCGGTTTCCTGTACGAGCCGAGCGACGGTTGGGGCATTCGAAGGGTTTCTACCTGGCGGCGCCATTGACAGCCTCCGCGAAGAACGGAAGCCAAGCCTGGTCGGGCCGTCCAGGCGTGTCGATCTGCCGCCTTGTGGCGACCAGCAAAAACCTGGAGCGAGCAATGCATTCTCTCGACCCGGCAACTAGCTGCGCGTGTTCGACGCTGTTTGACGACCGGCGAACCACGATCTCACGGATGACCTTGAAATGATGGTTCAACAGCGAACTCCGGTCTGTACAGACGGGAGCACGTAGCTGTCTCTCAGCCGCTGACGTCCAACATTAGTGGTCAGCGATAAAGCACAATAGGCCGCTTCCACGGCTAAGTATATAAAAATCGCCCACTCTTAACAAATGATGTTGACGATGGAACCATTTGGTGTCCTCGCGAGTTCGATAGCCCTAGGGGATAGGGGCATTCACAATGAAGTTGGGCGCTGTGCTGGTTGTCGAGGACGAGGCCCTGATCCTGCTCGACATTGAGGATGCGCTTGAAGAAGCGGGCTTCGTTGTGATTGCCGCCCGCAATGGCGCCCAAGCTATTCAGACGTTCGATGCTGATCCGCAGCATGTCATCGCCGTTGTAACAGATATCAGACTTGGGGCTGGTCCTGACGGCTGGGAAGTGGCGAAACACCTCAGAGAGGTCAGCCCAGTTCTCCCTGTCATCTACATGAGCGGCGACAGGGCGGTAGACTGGGCTTCAATGGGGGTACCCAACAGCCTCATGATTCAAAAGCCGTTCGTCATGCAGCAAATCATTACAGGGCTTGCAACCCTGCTCAACGAGACAGGTTCTCGAGAGCACTAGCCTGAGATCGTAAAGCTCTACGATCCGGAGGATCGGCCTGTGGGCCACCGCCCGTGGGCCTAAAGAGGCCAGAACTTGGCGTCTACGCGCGAGGGGAGCGCGCGAGAATTTGCGGCCCTTCACCGTGCCGCTCAATCCCCGACTCAAAGCAGACTGGACGCCCGTGGACAAACGGCGGTCGAGACGAGGGTTGTGACAAAAAATCGTAGCCTTGTTGGTGAAACCGGCTAAGAGAGTTCGGGTATCGCGGGGAGCTATTGCATGTCTGAAAAGATTGAGAACGGCCGAAGCCAAGTGATCGAGCTCACGGCGCACATCGTGTCCGCATACGTAAGCAAAAACGCGGTGCCGATGCGTCACTTCCGGCGCTTATCGAAAGCGTGAATTCCTCGCATTCTAAACTCGGAGGGCTACCCGAACGCGAGACGCCAGCCCTGATTCCCGCAGTCAATCCGAAGCGATCAGTGTTCCCAGATTATATCATCTGCCTCGAAGACGGCAAAAAGTTCAAATCGCTGTAGCGCCATCTTGGCGTGTACTACGGCCTTACGCCAGATGAGTATCGTGAGAAGTAGGGCTTGAAGTCGGGCTACCCGATGGTGGCGCCCAGCTCAGCTTCACGATCGCAATTGGCCAAATGGATGGGGCTTGGCCGAAAGCCGGCGGCAACGTCTGCCGAAAAAGCTCCCGCCAAACGGAACACCAAGGCTTAGGCCGGCCGTGTTTTGACGGTACCTAAAGCGCAAAAACCACCCTGGTCAGACCGGCACGGTTATTGATTTATGATAAAATTGGTTGCGGGGCCGAGCCACTGAAATGGACCTTCGGCAGTCGTCAGGTTTTTTGATCGTGGCCCCGGAGTCTGATATGCGCCGATACTCGGAAGTCGTGTAGACCGGGGTAACAAAGGCCGAACTGTCCCCGGCAGGGCGCAAGCTTACCGAATCACCGCCCATTTGCCTGCCATGCGCCAGGATGTGGAAGGCATCACCGATGCCGCTGCCGATATTTTCAAGACATCGGGGGGCGAAGTGCTGCGTTTGTCGACCACGCCTGGACCGCTGGAACGGTCCCCCTCGCCGGAGTTGGTTGGGAAGTGCCATTCTGATAACGCCGATAATTCCGCTGAACATGAAGGGCCCCTCCCGGAGATAGGTTGCGATTGCCGCGCCCTTCGGTTCAGTTGAGCGGGGTGGAGACCCTCAGGCGGCCGCTGAGATAGTCCGCGCTGTTGCCGCCGATCCCGCCTTGGGCGACGGACAGCCGGAGTCGCGCGCCACAGGGCATGCTGGCATCCACGCTCGCCTCCGCGCGACCGTGGAAATCGCCGCCACCGTCCGCTGAGGTGTCGCCGATTTTGAAGATGCCGTCGAGGCGCAGACCGAAATCAAGCGCGATGCCCTGGTCGGTGACATACCGGTATGAGACGCCAGGACCGAAGGCGATCTGGCCCAGACCTGTAGCGACGGACGGAATCGGCACGCTCAGGCTGTCGACATAGGCGTGGGAGGTCTCCTCGAAATAGGAGAAGCGCGCCCGTGGCGAGAAGGTCCAATCGTCATATTGCCATTTGCCCTGCAGGGTGGCGCTGAACAGCCAGCGGGTCGCGTCGAAATCGTCGGTATAGGTACCCGTCGGGCTGACGCGGTTCGACGAGGTTCCGGCGCCGGCAAGTAGGTCGAGATAGAGGTTGTCCGACAGCCGCGCCGTGAGATAGGGACCGGTCAGCCAGCCGGTACCTTCGGCCGTGCCGCCGGCGGCGGAGGTAAAGCCGTCTGTCCGGTCGAGTTCGACGAAAGCGCCGATCAGGAGATTGCTGTTGAGTAGATAGTCGGCGCCGAGGGTGACCATGCCGAAATTGCCGTCGGTATCGTTGATGTCGAAGCGACTGTAGGTGCCGGCGAACCACACGTCGAAGACATTGTTAGCCGCTCCCTCTCCCAACCGTCGCATCGCGGCGAGGCTGCCCGAGATATTGACCGCTCTGCTGTCGGTGATGCCTGATAGATAGGCGAGCAGGCTGCCGAGCGGGTCGGCGCCGCCCGCAGCACCGTTCAGCCGGTCTATCCGGCGCTGGATGTCTGGCTGGTTCTCGAGAATCAGCCCGGCGCGGGTCGCCATGAACTCCTCGATTATATCCGCGGTTTTTTCCCGCGCATTGGTGCTGGCGAAGGTACAGATTACGCTTTCGCCGGCGGCAAGGTTTATGGTGGCCTTGCGGCTTGCAGGGTTGCCGCTACTGTCGCCGTCGTTGCAACTGATCGATGAAAGGGCGAAACCGGCTCCGGTCATGTCGGCGGCAGTGACGGAATAGGCGCCCGCCTGCAGCGAGACGGCTGGACTGGCGCCGATGCCACCGCTGGTTTCGATGGTGAAGTTGAGGCTAGGTTCGGGTGATGAAAAGCCGAAGGAGCCGTCTCCGCCCGCAACCGTCTGTCGGATGAGGATCGAGCCCTGCGCCCGCACCTCTAGGGTGACGGCATTCGACGTGCTGGCCGCATTGCTGGCGTCGCCGCCGTAGCTCGCCACGACCGGGTGCGTGCCGGCTGTCAGCACCGAGGTGGTGAGGCTTACCGTGTTGCCGGCGAGCGGAACGGTGGCCGCGGCCGCGCCGTCAACGAAGAAGGTGACGGTTCCGGTCGGCGCCGGGCTGCTCCCCAGGGACGAGACCGTGGCTACAAAGGTGACAGGGTCGCCTGCGTTGGATGGGTTCGGGCTGGAGACGAGGGTCGTTGTCGTGGGCGTCTGGCTAATTACCACCACCGAATATGCCTGAGCGCCGGTGAAACCGTAGGCATCGGTCACTCTGACGGTGAAATTGAACGTGCTGGCGACGGTTGGCGTGCCGGAGAGCAGGCCATCGGAACTGAAGCTGGTGCCAAAGGGCACGGAGCCGGCATTGACGGAAAAGTTATAGGGGCCTGTGCCGCCGCTGGCCGTCAATGTCTGCGAATACGCCGTGCCGACGATCGCGCCGGGCAGCGAGGCCGGCGAGATCGTGATGGTTGGGGGGCTCACGTTGATGGTGACCGTGGCGGGCGCCGATGTCCCGTGGGTGTTGGTCGCCGTATAGGTGAAGCTATCAGGCCCGCTGTAGCCGGCGTTTGGCGTATAGGTGATCGACGTCCCCGAGACGATTGCAAGGCCATGGCCCGCGGCGGTGGCGACCGCAACGTTGTCTGCTGCACCGCCTGTGATGTTCAGGGTAATCGGGTTGTTGGTGCTGCCATAGGCCACTGCGATAGAGACGTTGTTGGCCACCGGCGGGATAGTCGGACCCGTGAAGGCAACGGTGTTGTCGGTGCTGGTCGAGGCGGTGTTGGCGATGCTGGCGCTATTGACAGCCACTCCGGCGGGGATGGAGGCGACCACAGTTCCCCCGGTCGTCATGCCGCTGACCGAGAGAGTATATGTGCTGCCCGATCCGGTGACGGTGGCGGCTAGCGAGCCCCCGGCGGTGCTGGAGGACAGATCCACATCGCCTGTGGTGAAGCCGGTCACGGCCTCGCTGAAGACGACGTCGAAGAGGATCGGCCCTGACGTGGCTGGGTCGCTCTGGCCGGCGGCCTGGTCGATCGTCACGCTTGGCGCCGCCGCCGCAAAGGCGGGGACAAACAAGGAAGTCAATGATGCGAACGCGACACAAGCCAGCATGATCGCGCGCCATCCCTGCATAGTGCCGCACGCATTAACAGCCCCGATCATCCCCAATCCCCGATAGGCGCACCGGACTTGCGGCCACGCTGGCCTCTCCATCTTAGAGTCGTTCAACAAAATTAGTATTTACTAACGTTATCGTCGCGCCATCCTGAGTTGCTTTAGTTTTTCGGGGCCAGTACCTCGGGCCGCTGATTAGAACTTCCAATTAAAGTCGGCACGCAGGGATTGATCAGAATGGCCCGAGCCGAACTGGCCACTATAGGAGACGCCGAGGGTCGCGGCAGGCGTCAGGTTCAAGGCGAGGCCGGCTTCCACCACCGCCGCATCGCGAGCGATGGGCGCGCCCGCAATCGCGAAGGGTGCGCCGCCGGCAAGGGCAAAGGTCGAAAGCGGTGTCGTATCGCCGACGGCATGCCGCCAGCCGAGCATGCCGCGAAGCGTCGCGGAGGTGTCGCCCAGCGCGAAATCGGTCGAGGCATGCAGGCCGAGCGTGGTGAAGGTCACGCCGGTGTTGGTGGCCGCGCTTTGCAGCGCCGCCGCCCCGCCCTGCTCTGTAAACGCGTCGGTATGGAGGTTCACATACGCAAGGTTGGCGAAGGGCTCGAAGCCGACATTGCCGGAGCGGAAGCCATAGCCGAGTTCGCCAAAGGCCTGAGCCGTCCCTGCGCGGTAGTCTGCCTTCAGGCTGTCGTTGAAGTCGGGGAAGGCGACCGAGCGGCTGGTCGAGGCATCGTGCCAAGTATAGGACATGCCGGCGCGGAAGCCGAGATCACCCCCTGGTGCATTCCAGCTTGTGCCGCCATAGAGGCCGAGATGATAGTTGTCGCTCGCGCCAGAGGAGGAACGGTCCTTCACCTGGAATTCGGTGCGGCTGTAGCCGGCCATCATCCCGAGCCGCCACGTATCCAAGACGGACGCGTCGCCGCCGAAAAGGAAGCCGCCGGTCGAATTCGAGAGGCGCGCGGCATTGCCGTCATCGCCGGTATTGCCCCAGCCGCCAAAGCCCTGTCCCCATATGGCGAGGCGATCGGTGGTCGCCGGCACGGCGATTGCCGCGGTGGCGCCAGGATCGAGCGACGCGAAGGCCCCCGCTCCCCCTACGTTGGCAGAATCCGCGTAAGCCAGGACCGGCGCCTGCGAAGCACCGACGGCCGCAAAAGCCGCACGGATACGGTTAGCCGCGGCATCGCGAGTGAACTGGCTGTCCTCGACTAGCGCCGTCTTTGCCGAGGTATGGACCTCGCCGGAGAGTTGGTCGAAGGCATTGCGGGCGGCGACGTCGGTGGGCAAGGCGAGGATCGCGTCGTAGAGAGCATTGCCCGTGAAGAGCGGATCGCCGCCCGCCAGGCTCTGAATGCCATCGGCCGCGGCCTTTTGGTTGCGGGTCAGGCCGGCATCCGCGAAGTCGCGCGTCAGTTGCACGTCGAGATAGGCGTTGTAGGTGTCGTAGCTGCCAGTCACCCCGAGGAAGGCGGAACTCGAAACGGTCCCCGTGACGGAACCGAAAGTTCCGGCCAGGCCGGAGCCCGTCGTCACGATCGTGTAGCGACCCATCCTGACGCCTAGTGCCGAGACACCGAGCGCCGCGTCGGTGATGTCGGCCGAGCCGGAGACCGCGATTAGATCGGATGCCCCAATACCATCGATATCGACCGCCATATGCGAGCCTGCCGACATTGTTAAGTTTCCTTGTACCGACAACGTGCCGATCCCGCCGCTGCCGGGAGCGATCGTGCCGCCACTGTCGATGGTCGCCCCACCGACCGCGCCACTACCTCCCAGTGTCCCGCCACTGTTCACCCTCGTGAGGCCCGAGGCGATCGATCCGTCGACCACGAGCTTGCCGGCGGCAACGGTGGTGTCTCCGGAATAGCTGCTCGTCCCAGTCAGGATCAGCGTGCCGAAATCGTTCTTCACCAATTGGCTGCCGCCTGTCAGCGCAGAAGCGATGGTCGCGGTGTAGGAAGCGCCCGACACAATACCGTCGCCAACCCGGATCGTGGTGGATCCGCCCGACCCCTGCAGGTCGATGGAATCGCCTTCCACCCGATAGCCGTCGGCGGCGAACTGCATTCCCGTCACGGCGATTGCACCGGCCGAGGCGTCCACGGTCACGACGCCGCCGACGTTTTGGAACACCGCGAAGGTCGGATTGGGCTTGTAAGACCCGTTCACCGCGCCATCGACCTGTGTCCAGTTGCTCCCGTCGGCGCGCCAGACGCCAGAGCCGCCATCGACCGCGCCATTGTGATGCAGCGCCGGATCGCCGCCATCCCAGAAACTGAATTCAGCGCCATTCAGATACAGCAGGTTGATTTGCCTGGAGCCGATGAAATATTGGATCGTGAAATTGCTCGTGCCAGGGGGAGTTGCTCCGACCGTGATCCCACCGTTGGCCAGCGTGAGCGTCGAACCGTAGTCGAACAGGCGATAGGCCCCCGCGCCAAAGTCGCCAGCGTCGGTTATGTTGAGAGTAACGCCATAAAACGACAGGTCACCGGAGACGTCAAAAAGGGGGGTAGCCGTTGGCGCCCCTAGCGCAGCGTCGAGTTTGGAGCCGGCATTCATCATCAGGCTGCCCATCTTCAACGTCGATCCGCTTCTACCCGAGAGCGTGCCGCCAGTGTCGATAGTGACGGAGTTGCCGATGGAGCCGCCGCCGCTGAGCGTTCCGCCAGTGTTGACCGTGGCGGCGCTGGCGGTGGAGCCGTCGATCCGCAACTCGCCGCCGTCGACGATAGTGGGACCGGTATAGTCGCTGACGCCGGTGAGGATCGTGGTTCCGGCCTCGGCCATCACCGCACCCGTGCCCGAGATCTCTGGCGCGAACTCGTAATTTTCAGCGGTATGGTTGAAAACGACGCTGCCGGACCCGTCCCCGAATATAACCGAGGTGGTATTGAGCATGCCAGGCGCTGCCGCCGTCTGACCGGACGCGGCCCCGATATTAAGCGTTCCATCCGAACCGGGAAGGTCTGCTACGAGGGTCGCGAAAACGTCCACAAGCCCCCCATTCTGGACCGTTAGCGTGCCTGAGCCGAGGGCTCCGACTGCAAGGATGCCGAGACTGGTCCAGGTCGAGCCCGCTCCGTCGACGGTGACCGTGCCCGTCGAGCCAGCACCATAGCCGACGTACGCGTAGGTGTCGCTCACTGCGCCACCGTTCTGAATCGTCAGCGAACCAGCGCCGCTGTTGCCGACAACGATGACATATCCCTTTGCATCAGGGGCGGAGACTGTCGCAGCGTTGGGCACGGAGGTGTCGATAACCGCGCTGGCCGAGCTATCCGGCACGCCCCCCAACCAGTTGGCGGAGTCGAACCAGTCGGTCGACGCGGCGCCGGTCCACTGAGACGAAGACGCATTCGCGGGATCCGCTGCCAACAACGACAGTCCTAGCGCGGCCATCGAGATAGCGCCAAGCAGTGTGCGGCGCATACGCCGTACGGGACGGGGGCGGTGCGAAACGGGCGCGAAGCCAAACGCTCTGCAGCTGCCGCACCCCGGCCAATTGTTCCTACCCGCGCCCGACGATGACTGTGCGGCCGCCGGCTTACGGCCGCCTTCCGGGTATCTTCTATGCAAAATCGTCCCCCCCGCAGTCACTGCCCTCGGAGCCTTCTAGATGGCTAAACGTTACGACTGCGCTTGAAAGCAAAGGCGGGGCGCTTGCCGAGCGTTATTTTGGCGTTAGGATTTCGTTATTTTCGGAATCTGAAGCCGCAAATGGCCCCGCTTTTGGGGACTGAAGAAACGGCCTGCACGAAAGTCCGCTTCCGCCCTGCGTGGAGACGTCTCGCATTGTTGCCATCGCGCGTCGCAAAGCCCGAATCGGAAAATCAGGAACCGGGAAGGCCTGCTTTCGACAGCATTTCAAGAAACCGGGAGTGATGGCTATCCCCCACATAGCGCGGCATGAACCCGGGAGAGACATTGCCCAGGTTGAGATGCGGGAGTTGTGACAAGCAGTGGTGGATGGCTCGTGATGCTTCTTCATTGTTGCCTGTCGCTGAAGCGGCGGCCGCCCAGAAAAGCGCTCCGCGCACGAATCCCGGCTTTGTCCTGACCACCTTGCGGGCGACTTCGAGCGCCCGCCGATCGTCTCCACCGGCGAACAACGCCATGACCAGGCCGTGATGGCGCCAGAAGTCGATGACGTCATGCGCTCCAAGCCGGATCGCCTCGTTGGCCGCGCGCATTGCCTCGCTGACCTGTCCGCGCAGCGCGAAGAGCATCGAAATATCGCCGTGGCCGCTGGGATAGCTCGGGTTGAGGCTGATCGCGTGCTGGCATTGTACGATCGCGTCATCGATCCGCCCATCCCATTCGTAAGCAAATGACAGGATGCAGCGGGCAATTTCGTCGTCGGGCACGGCCCTTACCGCTTCCTCGGCAAGCTCGATCGCATACCCGATATACACTTGCTCGCGAGGCAAAGCACCGAACGCAGTCCCCATGGTGATTGCGATCGACAGCGTCCGTTTCGCGCGAACGTTGCCGGGCGCAAGCGATAGCGCCTTCTCCGCGAGATCCTTCGAGACCAAAAGCGAGTCCCGGGTCATCTCGAAATACTTCATCAGGGCTTCGTTCACCAACCGGCGCACTTCGGGAGGACCGGGCGGGCTCTTGTCGCGAACCTTCCAGTTGGTCAATTGAAGCTCGAGGCTCACCGCCAGCACGACCGCCTGCGCGATCCTGTCCTGGAATTCGAGCGCGCTTTCCGATTGGCCGTCGAATTTCTGAGCCCAGACATTGTGACCACCCGGGGAATCGACAAGCTGGATGTTCACCCTCAGCTCATCTCCCGACCTCTGGACGCTGCCCTTGAGCGTATAGCGCGCCCGCAAGCCCTCCGGCGCCCTCGGCTCGTCGCCGCTCTTTCCGAGGGCCGAGATGACGATATAGTCGGCAACTTCGGAAAGCGCGGTGGTGATATCGTGAACCAGACCCTTCGCGAAGAAATCGTCGCCACGCAGTCCCGTCAGATTGACCAAGTCGGCCACTGCGATGGATGGACGGCCCGACCGCGGACCGACGATCGCCCCATTGGTGGTCTGCGGATTTGGTGGCTGCTGGGTGGAGGAAAGCAGCGATTGCCAAAGCGCTCTCGTCTCGGCGCTGACATCAACATCGAACTCTTTCCTTAAGACATTTCTGCAAGCCTCAAAGGTTCGCAACGCCTTGTCTCGCTGGCCGCCGGCAACAAGCAGTTCCATTTTCAACCGGTATGCTTCCTCCCGCGTCGGCTCCATGGCCAGCACGCGATCGGCCACGGCCAGCCCGTTTTCAGGATCCACAAGACGGGCGAGCCTCTCCAGCGATCCGAGCGCACGGTTCAGCAGCCTTTCGCGTTCCAAGGCCGCCCAATCGTCGAAAGCATTGCTGCCAAGGTAAAAGCCGTCGAGAAACGGCCCAGTGCAGAGTGCCAACGTGTGTTCAAGCTCCAACGCGGACCTGCCGGAGAGACCGGCTTCGAAATCTCCTACATCAACCCACACTGCGTTCGGCCTGATGCCAATCATTTCCTTGTTGGACTGAATGATTTCCATGCCCGATCGAGACAGATCCCGGCGCAGCACACTGAGCGTTTGCCGCAGGCTGTTTCGCGAGTGCGCGCTGTCGCTGTCGCCCCATAGGAGGTCGGCCAGCCGCTCGCGTGGTGCCGCCATACCGGGACAGAGGGCGAGATAGGCCAGGATCGCGGCGCCTCGCTTCCCGGTCAGCCGGACCTCCCTGCCAGCTTCCGCTTCGATGCGAAAACCACCGAAGAGCGAAATTCTGCCAGCAGTAACGCCTTTCCCACCATGCATTGGCAACAGTTCCCCACCCTGACGCGCCAACTCGAAACTTGCGCCTCGCAAGCGCCATGGCCCGAGGTCCGAGGTCCCGAGCATTATCGTGGCCCTGTTCATTTAGAACTATCTCAATCAGGATAGCCGATTCCGCTGCAGGTTTCTGGCCCAAGCAGGAATTAAGATGGTCGCATCAATTCATGGGACTTTGGCCTGAAAAGCTCCAAGCAACCCACGCGGATCAGATGCCTCTAGTCATGGTCCGCTAGATGGCACAAGAGGCAAGCACCAGTGCATCTTCATGCAAGGCGATGCGCTTGAAAGCTGCAAACGGGTAAATTGCCGCGAGCCGCCGCAAAGGGCAAAATAGAGCCGATCCAATCCGGTCACGCTTGTTGCTCATGTTCTCCCGCCCTTCGGTGTAGCTGTTTGTCAGGTTCAACACCGTGCACAGTATCGGCGAAGCTCACCCCCCGCCGATGGCCACCACTCATATCGCCTTAAGTGCTCGCACGCTGGCGCGACTCGATGACTTGGGAAAGCAAGCGTTAGTGGTGACCTTGACAGGCGGCCAGGACGGACCCCAACCATGTGCGAGGATCCTCCAAGGGGTGTTTGCCTTGGCATCCTCCCAGCACACCGGCGAGCAGAAGTAGTACCGCACCGGGCGTCGCATGGCTGACGGCCGAGGCGCTGCGCGATGTCGCCATGCGCGACCATGCTATTCCGACGACAGTCAGGAACGTGGTTTTCGCATCGCCGGACATCGATATCGACGTGTTTCGCCGTCAGTTCATCGAAATGGGCGCGACCCGTCCGCATTTCACGATCTTCACGTCGACCAATGACAAGGCCCTGCAAGTCTCCCGACTGCTTTCGGGGGGAGTTAGCCGCGTCGGTGGAGCCGATCTCAGACCCTACGGTTCAGTGCTCGAAGAGCTTGGCGTTTCGGTTATCGACACCAGCGACATCACTCCCGGCGATCCGCTGGGCCACACCGCGTTCGCCGACACACCCGGGATCGTGCACCTTCTTGGGCGGCGGCTTGCAGGACAAAGCCTAGCCGGAGAAGAGATGTCGTACGCTGATAAGATCGGGGTGACGGCCGTCGGTATTGCCGGTTCGGCGGCGCGGGTGGCCGTGGCTGCTCCAGCCGCAGTCATCAGCCCGAAGGCTCGCGAGATCTTGAAACGGGAGCTCTCCTCGGACACGGGTCAGATACGGGACGGGCAGATTTCCTACTGATCGTCGCGCGTGGCTACGGGCGAATTGGTGATCCGAGGATACCCTTGAGATTGAAACGATGACTGTTTCCAGCATGCGAGCAATGATCGTCTAGCCGATGCGAATTGTCGATCATGCACGCCGGCACGGCGGCTTTTCGCATCTATGGCCCCTCGAAAACGACAGTCGCCGACATCGCTCGTCTGCTCGGAATATCTCCCGCAAGCCTTACCGAATACTCCCCTCGAAGGCGGAGATATGGAACGCCATCGCATCGGATTTCTATGAAAGTGACCTCAGCTATGCACTCTCCCCGCAGGTGGCTTGGTGAGCGCAGCAAACCAATTGAAAGAAACGATGCTAGCCACCGTCGCTTGCTGCTGCAGCCCGGCTTTGAGCCGCGATGATCCAAATCTTCCCCCGTGCCGTAGAAATACCGAGCTAGCAGCAAGCGGAGAACGGGACGATGCAAGGTACGATTGCATTCCTATGTGCCATGTTCGTGGCATCGGCCGGCCAAGCCGATACGTTTTCGGACAGCCGCGGCGTATGGATGCGCGACGACGGCAATGCCAAGGTCTCGATCGCGCCATGCGGACAACAATTGTGCGCAACCAATTTGTGGATCCGCGACACCAGCAAGGGCGAGCAGCCCGGCGACAAGCTGATCATGACTCTGAAACCGACGTCACAGGGCACGTTGGCAGGTAAAGCTTACGACCCGAAACGAAACAGCACCTACTCAATGACGTTGAAGATCACGAGTGGCGGCCTCACCACGCGGGGCTGCATAGCCGCGGGCCTGATTTGCAGAAACGTGCGCTGGACGCCGGCGAAATGACCGGCGAGAGGCAATGAGCGGAGAAGCCCACGCGCCCACCATTGTGTTGTTCCGGCGCGATCTTCGCGTCGATGACAACGCCGCGCTCGCAGCAGCGGCCGATCGCGGCGCTCCGGTCGTGGCGCTCTATGTCCTCGACGAAGAAGCCGACGATACCCGCGCTATGGGTGCGGCCAGCCGCTGGTGGCTACATCATTCGCTCGCAGCTCTCGGCCATCGGCTTGGCCTCGCTGGCGCCGGCCTCTACCTGACCCGCGGACCGACCTGCGAGGTTGTCGCCAAGGCGATTGCCGCGAGCGGCGCCGATTGCGTGTTCTGGAACCGGCGGTACGACCCGGCAGACGTGGCGGTCGATGCCGGACTGAAGGCAGAGCTACGCAGAAAAGGCCTGACGGCGCAGAGCTTCGACGGCGCGCTGTTGCATGAACCTTCGCTTCTCAAGACCGGTTCAGGCGGGTTCTACAAAGTCTATACTCCATTCTGGAGGGCGATGGTGGACAAGGCGCATGTTCGCGATCCCATCGATCCTCCGGGATCGATCGACGGATGGCGAGGGGAACTGGACAATCTGCACTTGAACGCGCTTGAGCTGCTGCCGACCAATCCCGACTGGGCACATGGTTTGCGCGAAACCTGGAGACCCGGAGAAGAAGGCGCGCATGCCAGGCTTCGCGAGTTCATCGAGTCTGGTCTGGCTCACTATGAGCGCCAGCGCGACTTTCCGAGCCAGCTATCAACATCTCGGTTATCTCCGCACCTGGCATTTGGGGAGATCACGCCATATCAGATCTTGGCCCACCTGCGCAGGTCGAAGAATTCGGGCGCTACGAAGTTCCGCTCGGAGATCGGCTGGAGAGAGTTCTCCTATCATCTGCTGTTTCACAATGCCGATCTTGCCAAACGCAACTTCCGGCCGGAATTCGATGCGATGCCGTGGCGAGAAGACAAGCGGATGTTTCGGAGTTGGCAGCGCGGCCTAACGGGCTATCCTATCGTTGATGCCGGCATGCGCGAGTTGTGGCACACGGGTTGGATGCACAACCGCGTGCGCATGATCGTAGCGTCCTTTCTCATCAAGGATCTGATGATCGACTGGCGGCATGGTGAAAAGTGGTTCTGGGACACGCTGGTCGACGCGGATGCCGCCAACAACCCGGCAAGCTGGCAGTGGGTGGCCGGATCCGGGGCCGATGCCGCACCCTATTTTCGCATTTTCAACCCCGTCCTGCAGGGCGAAAAATTCGACCCTCGGGGCGAATATGTCCGTCGCCACATCCCGGAAATCGGCACATTGCCCGACCGCTACATTCATCGGCCATGGGAAGCTCCCGCCGCGCTGCTGAAAGACAACAACATCGAGCTCGGCAAGACCTACCCAAAGCCCGTCGTGGACCACGGCGCGGCACGAGACAGAGCACTGATCGTCTATCAGTCCATAAAGGATGGGGCCAGAGTTTCGACCGGCGACAGGAAGGCTTCGTGATGCGATATGCCATGGCTTACGTGACCACCCTTATCACATTCCTGGCCATCGACGCGGTTTGGTTGATGACCATGTCGCAGCGCCTTTACCGCAGGTATCTCGGCGACACACTCGTCGACAGCTTCAATCCTGCACCCGCAGCACTGTTTTACCTGATCTACATCGCGGGGATCATCTTCTTCGCGACCACGCCGGCGTTCTCGACTGGAAAATGGACAACCGCCGCGCTCAATGGATCGCTCTATGGGTTCTTCGCATACGCCACTTACGACTTGACCAATCAAGCCACGATCCGCGGCTGGCCGACGATCATCACGGTGGCTGATATATGCTGGGGCTCACTGCTCAGCGCGGTAGCCGCCACTGTGGGGTTCTTGCTGACCCGCTACTTCCTGCGCGGTGCCTGATCCCCACGCTGCTCCGAGGCGGCCATCACACCGGACAACAACAGCCCGATGAAGACGATCAGCGTCGCGGCGCTCACGGCATTGAGGCCGACCATGGCGCCGTTGTCGGCCGCGGTGAAGCTAGCCAGCGGCTCGCCGAAGAAGCGGGTCGGGATGAAATGAGCCGCGGCGCTCAGCGCTATAACAACGAGCCCGATCGCCCGCTCCGAGGGCCTGAACAGCGCGGCGCCGATCAGCGCGCATGGAAGCAGGAAGATCTCCACGCCCGAGCCGACACCGAACGCCTTGGTGCTCACAATGCCGTTGGCAACGCTCGTCAGAGGCAGCATGACTCGCGCGGCGAGCGGATGGCGTTTTGCGACGGCCGGAACGGCGAGGAAGAACGGCGTCGATAGAAATGTCAGAAAAGACGGCGCGATCTTGTCGGCTCCGACAGCGGCCCAGAGATACAGTGGATAGAACGGCTGGTTCCAGGCGAAGACCAGCGCGACCCAGTTGGCTGCGCTGGCCATAGGATCGTCATGCGCCGCATAAGCGCCGACACGGCGCCACAGTCGCCGAAGGCCATCCATGTCAGCCGGCCGGCCGCAGCAGATAGTGGCTGACGCCCCATTCCTTGCCGCCAGCATGGCCGAACAGGCCTTCGGTAGCTAGATAGAACAGCCGCCAGCGCCGGAGCCATAGCGCTGCGTCCGGTCCGTAGACATCGGCGAGGATTTGGTCGATGCGCCCACGGTTCTCGTCGAAGCGCTCCAGCCATTGCCGCGCCGTGCGCGCATAATGCACGCCGTTCCACCGCCAGTCGCGCTCGATGTTGAAGCAGTCAGGGAAATGCCCGATCAACCCGTGACTCGGCATGATGCCGCCAGTAAAGAAATGCTGCGCGATCCAGTCCGCTTCATCGCGATGGTCGAAACGGTAGGGACTGTGGCGGTGGCTGAAGACGTGGACAAATAGCCTGCCTTCCGGTTCCAGCCAGCCGCGGATGCGCGCCAGCAGGTTGCGCCAGTTGGACATATGCTCGAACATCTCGACCGACACCACCCGGTCGAACCGGCCTTGTGGCTCGAAGGCGTTCATGTCGGCAGTTATGACTTTGACGTTGCTCAGGCCACGCGCAGAAGCTTCGCCCTCGATGTACAGGCGCTGCGGCGCGGAATTGGATACCGCGACGATACGGGCCGCCGGAAAGCGCTGCGCCATGAAAAGCGTCAGCGAGCCCCAGCCGCAGCCCAGCTCGAGAATGGACTGCCCGTCGCGAAGTTCGGCATGCTCGACGGTCTGCTCCAGCGCGGCAATCTCGGCCTCGGCCAAGCTCTCGCTTCCGCTCAGGTAGAGGCAGCAGGAATATTTGCGGTTGGGGCCGAGCGTCAGCGCAAAGAATTCGGGCGGAAGTTCATAGTGCTGCTCGTTAGCGGCCACCGTGTGTTCGGCGATGGAATAGCGCACCATGTCGCTGGCAAAGCGTTTCTCCTCGATAGCAGCTGCCCTTGCTAGCCGCCGGCGCGTCTTTCCGACCAGGACGCCGATGCCGTAACGCGTGGCGGTATCCGGGATCGGCGCGCGCTCGACGGCGCGGATGGCGGTTGAGATCAGGCTCACGGTCATCTCCCTGCCTTGATAGGTGCCGCTTTCGGCGCGCCCGGCCAGAAGGCGTTGACGCGCGCCTGGTAGCGCCGGAACTGATCGCCGCGCGAGCGCAACATATGCGCTTCGAGCGGCGGGATGCCCGAGACATGGACCAGCAGCCAGTACATCAGCACCGGCCCGGCAAGCGCGGCAAAGCCCCAGGGATTGACTGGCTGGGTACCGACCGCGATTGCGGCGTAAGCGATCCAGCCCAGCCATTCGAAGAAGTAGTTCGGATGCCTGGACAGGCCCCACAGGCCGATATCGCAGACCTTCCCCTTGTTAGCCCGATCGGTGCGAAAGGCCTTCAGTTGACGATCAGCGAGCGCCTCGCCGCCGACAGCCACCAGTATGATCACAATGCCAGTCAGGTCGCTGAAACCAAGTTCCGGTGCCGGGTTGTGGGCCGCGGCCATGATTGCCATCACCAGCAGGAAGGCAGCCGCCGCCTGAATCTGGAGAAACCAGAACAGCCGGGATGCAAAGGCGGCACCCCACTGCTGCCTGAGTTGACCATAACGCGGGTCGTCACGGCCGTCGCCAATGGTGCGCATCGCAATATGGAGACCAAGCCGGAGCGACCAAGCCAGCGCCAAGGTGGCGACAAGCCATTGACGCCACTCATTGTCGGCTTCAGCGGTGGCGAAGAGCGCCGCATAGGCGCCGAAGATTCCGACCGCGAACGACCAGATCGCGTCGACCCAACCAGACCGGCCGGTGCGGATCGCGATCAGCCACGCCATAGCCATGGTCAAGGCAAGACCGACGGCGGCAACGACGATGGCTGCGACGATGCCCATCTATGACGTTCAACCGCCGAACAGCGGCTGGATCAGCCTGCCAAAGAAGCCACGCAGCTTCGTGTGGCCCTCGACCGCGGCAATGCAGATGCATTCGCCGTCCTTGTCCACGATCGGCTGGTGCTGGACCTGATCGTCGGCCTCGTCGAGATCCCCAGGGCCGTAGCGGCCGCGCGCATCGTGGAAAGCCCCTTTGAGCACATGGGTGTATTCCAAGCCAACATGGGTGTGTTCCGGGAGCCGGCGACCGGCAGTAACCTTCAGGAGCATGACGTTGGCCCTGTCATCTTCGGGCAGCGTCACGCGGCTCCAGCGCACGCCAGGTCCGATCCAGCGCCATGGGCCGATCCCACAATCGTCCAGCACCTGGGGCAAACGGATGCCGATATCTGCCCGCGGCAACCTCTGCCTCGGCGCCGCTGCGCCACGACCAGCCACGTTGGCGTCGATCGCCCCCATCACGCGATCGAGGGCCCCGGTTTCCACGGGTTCCGGCTCGATGTCATGCAGCCACGATCCGCCCACGGCTTCGTACTCGCCTATGCGAGAGGAGCAGGTTTCGCAGCCACCAACATGGACCGCCACCACGATCTGCGGGCCAGGTTCCAGCGAGCCATTGGCGTAGCGGAACAGCGTCTCATCACTTGGATGATGCTTGATCATTTGAGGTCGTCCAGGATTTGGCGCAGGCGGCCCAGAGCCAACCTGACGCGCGATTTGACAGTACCGAGCGGGATGCCGACCGCATCCGCAATCTCAGATTGGGTTTCCTCGCCGAAGAACGATTTCTTCAGGACGTCGGCCTGCTCGGGCGGCAGCAGTGCAATTGCGGTTCGCACCCGCTCTTCCCGTTCGGCCGCGATTATCATCTGCTCGCCCGAAACCGGCTCATCCGGTTCGTCGGAGCGGTCGAAAGCCTCAGTAATCGCCGCGGACCTGCCGTCACGGCGCAGCCGGTCGATCCGCGCATTTCGGGCGATGGTGAATATCCAGGTAGACGCCCCCGCACGCGCAGGATCGAAGTAGGACGCCTTCTTCCAGACCAACAGCATGGTCTCTTGCGCGACGTCCTCGGCGACAGACGCCGTCATTCCGCTGCGCCTGAGGAAGGCCTTAAGCCGCGGCGCATAGAAGGCGAACAAAACCGCGAAGGCTGCGCGGTCGCGCTTTGCCGCAACTGCCATCAGCAAACGGCTCGCTTCCAGCGGCGACAGAAGTTCTTGATCCGCGCGCACGGTCATCGCCAATCCGGTCTTCGCAGGATCGAAGGCGAGAATGGCTTTGTCGGCAATGAAAAAATGTCCCGATGCATTCATGCGTCCTTTTACGCGCGGCAACCTTTTTCGGATCACAAGCCGCGCAACGGCTGCCGAAGACGGTGATCCACAACACGCACCGCTGCGTAGAAATCGAAATTAGGGGAGGAAGGCGAACCCTTCCATAGCGAATCTGAGGGCCGATCGCATGCATTTGGAAGCGGACAAGCCGATGGACATTGCGGTCGTCGGTAGCGGCATTTCCGGGCTGTCCGCGGCATGGCTGCTTTCGACCCGCCACAGGGTCTCGCTGTTCGAGGTGGATCGACGTCTCGGCGGTCACAGCAACACCGTCCATGCCGGAGGCACACCCGTCGATACCGGCTTCATCGTCTACAACGAAGTCACCTACCCCAACCTGACGGCTTTGTTCGATCATCTCGGCGTGCGCAGCAAGGCCTCCGACATGTCCTTTGCCGTCTCACTGGATGGCGGCCGCCTGGAATATTCAGGAAGCGGGCTTGGCGGGCTGCTCGCGCAACCGTCCAATGTCGGCCGGCTGCGCTTCTGGCAAATGCTGAAAGAGCTGCTGCGCTTTTATCGCGAGGCGCCCCACGACATCGCACGCATCGGCGAGGTCAGCCTGACAGAATATCTCGACGCCAAGGGTTATAGCGCGGCATTTCGCGAAGATCACCTCTATCCGATGGCGGCAGCGATATGGTCGACACCGGCGCTGGAGGTAGGCAGCTATCCGGCCGCCGCTTTCATCCGCTTCTGCGAGAACCATGGCCTGTTGAAATTGGCAGGACGGCCGATCTGGCGCACGGTCGACGGCGGCAGCCGCAAATATGTCCAGCGGCTGGCCAAGAGCCTTGCCGGCCGCGCGTTTGTCGGGCGCGGCGTGCGCTCAATCACCAGGCGCGGCGATGCGGTCTGGCTCACCGACATGGAGGGCGTCGAGCAGCGTTTCGACCATGTCGTGGTCGCCACGCATGCCGACCAGGCGCTGCGCATGCTGTCCGATCCAAGCCACGAGGAAGGGCGGCTGCTCGGCAGTTTCGGATACAGCCGCAACGAAGCGGTGCTGCATGCGGACCCGCGTCTGATGCCACGCCGCAAGCGCGCCTGGTCGAGCTGGAACTATCTGACCGAATGCCAAGGCGAAACCCGAAAGCTATCGGTTTCGTATTGGATGAATAGGCTGCAATCCCTGCCCGACGACGAACAGCTCTTCGTTACCCTCAATCCCGTCGTGGAACCGGAGATCAATATGGTGCGGCATCGCGAAATCTACGAACACCCCATCTTCGATGCCGCCGCGATCCGTGCACAGCAGAAGCTGTGGTCCTTGCAGGGCAGCCGCAACACCTGGTTCTGCGGCGCCTATTTCGGCGCTGGCTTCCACGAGGATGGCCTGCAGGCCGGCCTTGCGGTTGCCGAGGCGCTGGGCGGGGTTCGCCGGCCCTGGAGCGTGACCAATGAATCGGGCCGTATCCACATCAGTGACGCCGCAACGCGGCACCACCTTGCGGCAGCGTGATGCCGAAACTGCGGTCAGCCCTCTATGCCGGCAAGGTCATGCACCAGCGGCTGAAGCCGCGGCGCCATCGGCTGTCCTATCGCATGTTCTTCCTTCTGCTCGACCTCGACGAGATCGAGCTTTTGAGCAAGAGGCTTCACCTGTTGTCGCACAACCGGTTCAATCTGTTCGGCTTTGCCGATGCGGATCACGGCGATGGGTCCGGCGGAGCGCTGAAGGCCTACGTCGAACGTCAGCTTGAGGCGGCGGGCATCGAGAGTGGCGGTGCGATCCAGTTGCTCTCCATGCCGCGCATGCTCGGCTACGCCTTCAATCCGCTCAGCCTCTATTTCTGTCACAACCGGCACGGCGACATGCAAGCGATCCTCTACGAGGTCAACAACACCTTCGGCCAGCGCCACAGCTATCTCATCCCCGTCGGCGAGGCTCATGACGGCACCGTCAGGCAGCGTTGCGACAAACGCTTCTACGTTTCGCCTTTCATCGCAATGGGAATGGGCTACCGCTTCCGGATCGGCCTGCCGGGCGAGAGCGTCGCCATCCACATCACAGGCAGCGATGGCGAAGGGCCGCTGATCGTGGCCAGCTTCTCCGGAAAGCGCCGTGACCTAACCGATGGCGCGCTCATGCGCGCGTTCCTCTCCTATCCGCTGCTGACGCTGAAGGTGATCGCCGGCATCCATTGGGAGGCGCTGCTGCTTTGGGCAAAAGGCGTACGGCTCCAACAGCGCCCTGCCCCACCTCGTCATCCCGTCACCCATGTCGCCTTGCCTTATACCGAGAGAGACCGAGCCTGATGTCGCTGGATACTGAAAGCAGGGCTAAAGCCGATCCGTGGTCCGGCATATTCGTTGGCCCCGTCCTCAAACGGCTGATCGGCTGCCTAAAGGTCGGTAAGATCACCGTGCGCTTGCCGAACGGCGCGACGCTAGACCATCAGACAGGCAGGCCCGGCCCTGAAGCGACGGTCGTGCTCTATCGCTGGCGCGCATTGCGACGTCTGCTGGCGGGCGGCGATATCGCCTTTGCCGAGGCTTACATGGACTGCGACTGGTCGAGCCCTGACCTGACGGCACTCCTCGAACTCGCCGCGGTCAACATAGCCGAGATCGAGCATGCCATCACCGGCCTGCTGCCCGTCCGCCTGTTGAACCGCGCACGTCATCTTCTCCGGGCCAACAGCCGTCGCGGCAGTCGGCGCAACATTGCCTTCCACTACGACCTCGGCAACGAATTCTACCGCCTGTGGCTTGATCCGAGCATGACCTATTCATCGGCGCTCTACCGGGCCAACACCGATACGCTGGAAGAGGCGCAGGAGAATAAGCTCGACCGTGTCGCCGAGCTGCTCGCGGCGCATGCGGGTGCAGAGATCCTTGAGATCGGATGCGGCTGGGGTGCGCTTGCTGCGCGGCTCGCCAAGGCGGGCGCCAGCGTCAAGGGCATCACCCTCTCAACAGAACAACTTGCCTGTGCCAGGGACGTCGCTGAGAAGAGCGGCGTTCGCGACAAAGTCAAGTTGGAGCTGCAGGACTACCGCGATTGCGGCGGCGCGTTCGACGGCATCGTCTCCATCGAGATGCTGGAAGCGGTGGGAGAGCACTACTGGCCGGCCTATTTCGACAAGCTGCGGCGATTGCTGAAACCCGACGGCAAGGCGGTGCTGCAGGTGATCAGCATCGACGACAGCCGCTTCGAGAGCTATCGCAGGAACCCAGACTTCATTCAGCGCTATATCTTTCCGGGCGGCATGCTGCCCACCAAGGCGCTGATCGTTGCGCATGCTCAGGCCGCGGGCTTGAAACTCGCATCGTCAGAATTTTTCGGGGAGAGCTATGCACGCACGCTTGCTGAATGGCGCAGTCGCTTCCGACAGAACTCGGCTGCCGTTCTGGCCCTCGGTTTCGACCGCCGTTTCCGCCGCATGTGGGAATATTACCTTGCCTATTGCGAGGCCGGTTTCAAAAACGAGATGATCGACGTGGGACTGTTCGTTTTCGAAGTCGATCAATCATGGCCAGTCCCAGGTTCAGGCTGAATTTTGGATGGCCGAACGCTAGCAGCGGGGGTTGATATCCTCTGTTAAGAGGTTCGTGACGACGGCCTGACTCATTCGGTCCGTATGTCCGACGATCGCAAAAGAGAGATCACACTATATGAGGAACACATTGTTTCGCGGTCAAAGGTTCAGTCGCCAGATTTCAAAGTTAAGTACGGACGCAAACGCAACCCACACAGCCAGCGGCACCAAACATATAGCCGCCACAAGATCGATTTTGCGGAAGCAGATTATCGTCCCCATGATCAATAGCCACTGTGGCAAGATGTTCAGTAAGCCAGCGAAGGGACTATGGAGCCCAAAAAATAGCCAGGACCATAAGGCGTTCAGTGCGAGCTGAGTGAAAAAGAGATGCAGCCCGGTCCGACGTTCACCGTACCTCCTCCCGACTTTCAGGATGCGCCAAACCGAACAGGCCATCAACACATACAAGATCGTCCACACCGGGGCGAAAATCCAATTCGGAGGGTTGAACCATGGCTTGGCAAGTCCAGCGTACCAAGAGCCGAGGTTGGGATAAGTCGCTAACTGCCCCAGGATTGAGGCGGCAACCACCGGAAGCGTGGCGATGGCAACCCTGGACAACCAAGGCAACCGTCCGCGCTTCATGTGGCTCTCTTGACTATACTGCCGCGTCATTGCCCAAATTTCGAATCCAGCACTCAAATGGTCGTCGCTGGTACGCTCAGGATGAATGGTTGGATCATTGTACTCCGGAAATAGTCGCGCGCCCTGCTACCAAGGCCCGTGAGATCGCTTGGTGGAACGACCGGCGGAGGCATGGCCCCGCCGCGCGACCACCCCCACCGCCAACAGAGTTTTGTCGCAGAGCACGGATACTTTAGCGATTTTGCGCGTTAGTGCGGCCATGGGGACCGGTTCCAGCTCAACATCCTGGCCTACGGGCAATGGCGAGGTCGCCGGATTAATCCGCAACTACGGGTGGAATTCGAGCCCTCTCGGCCCGCCTCAGAGGTGGACGCCGAGCCTGCGCACCACGGTCGACCTGATGCTGGCCTCCGAGGCCCAGATCGTGCTTTTCTGCGGGCCGGATTTCGTTGCGCTTTACAACGACGCCTACGCACCGACCATTGGTGACAAGCATCCGCGGGCGCTCGGCCGGCCGGCGCGGGAGAACTGGGCGGAGCTGTGGGACGACCTCGAGCCGCTGCTCAACGGCGTGCTCACCACCGGCAAGACGTTCTCGGCCAGGGACCGGCCTTTCTACATCGAGCGCTCGGGTGGGGTGGGCGAGACGGTGTATTTCGACGTTTCCTATTCGGCGGTGCGGGCGCAAGACGGCTCGGTCGAGGCAGTGCTGTGCATCGTCTCGGAGACCACGGCGCGGGTGCTCGCAGCGACGCGACTGCGCGAGAGCGAGCAGCGGTTCCGGGCGCTGGTCGACGCCAGCTCCGACATGATCTATCGGATGAGCGCGGACTGGCAGGAGATGCATGAGCTGGAGGGCCACGGTTCCGTGTCGACTGCCGAAAGGCGGACGGTTCGCTGGCGCGAGACCTATCTCTTTCCCGAGGATATACCCAACGTCGAGGCGGCTATCGGCCGGGCGATAGCCGGGCGCTCTGTATTCGAGCTGGAGCACCGGGTGCGGCGCGCCGACGGGAGCGTCGGGTGGACTCTGTCGCGCGCCGTTCCCATCCTCGACGAGCACGGAGCGATCCAGGAATGGTTCGGCATGGCCACTGACGTCACTGCAACGCGCGCCAGCGAGCAGCATATCCGGCTGCTGATGCGCGAGGTGAACCACCGCGTCAAGAACCAGTATGCGATCATCCTGTCGATGATCCGCGAGACCGCCAAGCGGGCGAAGGACGCGCGCCTGTTCGAGCATCAGATTCGCGAGCGCATCATGGCGTTGTCGCGCTCGCACGATCTTCTAGTGGTGAACGACTGGCACGGCGCCGGCATGTCCGACCTCGTGCGTGAGCATCTGAAGCCCTTCGCTCATGACGAGCGTGTTGAGCTGTCGGGGCCGGAGTTGACCCTGCGCCTCAACGCCGTGCAGAACATCGGGATGGCGCTGCATGAGCTCGGTACCAACTCCACCAAATACGGCGCGCTTTCAGGAGACAGCGGCGCGGTTCGGGTGAGCTGGCGAATGCCCACGAACGCCGAGGATCGCAGCCAGTTCGAGCTGGTCTGGGAAGAGCGCACGGCGCAGGCCGCGGAGCCAGTCGAGGACGAGCCGCATCTGGGCTTCGGTAGTGTCGTGCTGCAGCGGGTCGTGCCCACCAGCCTCTCCGGCAGCGCCTCGCTAGAACGACAGCCCGGCTTTCTGCGCTGGACGCTCACGGCGCCGCTGGACAATGTGGTCGTCGCGCCGGCAGGGCTGGATGATCGGAGCGGCGAAATAGCGCCGGCTTAAGGGCGGCACTGGCTTACGCCCGCTACCTGTTTCTAGGAAGCCGGTCTCTCGCATCATCCCCCGCATCCCGTGCCGAGAATCGTCGGTGGCCAGACTTTATGTGCTGGCGCGATTACCGCAATCGGCGCAGGAGAGATGACGAGGCTCCGAAGCCGTGTCCGCTTTCAGGGGATGGCAATGACGGACCGCCACGACCCGAAATAGGCGCGAAGCTGCCGTCCGCACAGATGCCTCCCCACTTGCGCGAAGACCGAATCTACTGTCCGGCTTTGTCCATAAGCACCCGCAATTCGGGCTGAGGCGCGACCCAGAAAGTTCGAAAAGCTTCCAAGAACCCCAGCCAAACCGGATGCCCCGTGGACGACTTGGTTCCACAAGCTTCTTTCGCCGTCCCCATGTACGATTCTCCGGCTTCGCCGTGCAGCGATTTCACGCAGGAGACGCGTCTGTTCGACCAATGCGCAGACATTCGGATCGCCTATCGAGTTTGAACGGAGACTCAGACCCGCGAAAAGAGCGGGCATCACCATGGCCGTTCTGCATGGCCGGAAGTACTGCCGATGTGGTTGACCCTGGGGGTCTGTGACCTAGCTTAGAGTTCAGAATGGACCGTCCGGGCTCCCCAAAATGCGGATTGGAAACGCACCGCGGGAGAACTTCTGGGATATTGACGATGGAGAGGTGCGAGTCGGCTTTTCGGGCATTGATGGCGGCGACAACCGGCGGCCACGGTATCTTCGAGCTTCGGTTCGAGCGCACATCTTCTGCGCCGGCATCTTCTGCCGGCGCACGACAGCGCTCCGCAACGCAACAAATACATTCGCGCGGCACTGGAGGCCCGAAGCGGTGACAGCTTGGAGTGCAGCAGCAGCTCTAGCCAGCATCGGGGAGAAGACCCAAACACCGCTTCGCGAACTTAAGTTGCACCCAAGACCACATGGGCACGACGATGCCAAATCATCTTGCCGAAATTTACACAAATAACACAGATCTCGCCATCTCGGGCGCGATTGCGATACTCGTACTGGCTGGCGTCTTTCTTGTGCTCAGGCATGCCCTTGTCGCAGTGCTGCGGAGTCGCCCGAAACCAAATGCCTACCTGAAGGAATGCAAGCCTGTTCCGCTCGAGGAGGTTCCTTGGGTCTGGGAACGCCCGGTCGACCTTGCAACCGGACCTGGTTCTTCCCAGGCTGTCGTGCCCTCGGATGCGGATGCCCGGCCTCAGGATGCAAACTACCGTCAGTTCGGGGTGCGAACCGAGCATTTCGAGATGATCTCCGAAGCTTGCGAGAGTTCGCCAGGCGACCTGGCCAATCCCTTCGCTTCCCCGACAAACATCGCTACGGCGTCACCTCCCCGTGTTCGCTGGCCTATCGGTCTTTTATCACGCCTGGGCATCGCCACGATCTGCCTGGCCGTGCCGCTTGGCTATACGATGACGAGACAAAACTGGGTCGAAAGCGTCCCCGCCATTTCGCAGGCCCAGAATCCCTCCAAGCCCGATCTTTCGCGATCCTTCGCGGTTCCGGCGAGCGCTGCATTGGATACGGAGGGACCAGCCCAGGGCGACGGGCGTACGAATGCCCAATCGCCTGGCCCGGATCTCGCGGCTGCCAAGGCTGAAGTCGAGGCTGCTCGTGCTCAGGCATCCGCTGCGAGGGATCTGGCCGGCCAGGAGCACCGAACTGTGGAAGAAGAGCGCGCCAGAAGCGCCTCTCTGCAGAGTGCGCTCTTGGAATCGCGCAAGCAGGTCGACGCGCTGAGGACAAGCATGGCGGCAGCCGAGAACGCATACGGGGAGCGTTTGCGCAACGAACTCGTGGCAGCCCGCACGTATGACGCATTGCAGCGCATTGCGGGAGACGCTCGCAGGCTGCTGGGCGAGAGCATCAACTATGTCGTTACGCAGTTGCCGGCTGCTCATCTGGAGCGTCAGCGAACCGAATTGATAGCGCGCGACCTATACCAAGCGCGGGCGCAAATTTCACAGCTTCAGGCCACGGCCGCCGAGGACCGTGCCAGTGCCAAGGCCTCGCTTGCGCAAGTGAACGGAGCGCTTGACGACGAGCGCCGGAAGTCGAAGGACCTTCGTGGCGACCTCGCCGAAATGGAACTGTCCAAGGCCGCGATCGCGGATAAGGCTGAGCGGGAACGAACCGGTGCAGCCACAGCGAGAGAACGGTTGGAGCAGACCGCAACCGGGACTGCGCAGACCCTCGCCAGAGAACGCGCTTCCGCAGCATCGACTCGCGAGGACCTCGATAAAGCCCGCCTCGAGCGCGACGCGGCTGAACAGGAACGAGCCAACGCGGTCAAAGCAAAAGAGCGTGCGGAGCAGACCGCAGCCGAGACGGCGCAGGCTCTGACACGAGAACGCGCTTCCGCAGCATCGACCCGCGAGGACCTCGATAAAGCCCGCCTCGAGCGCGACGCGGCTGAACAGGAACGAGCCAACGCGGTCAAAGCAAAAGAGCGTGCGGAGCAGACCGCAGCCGAGACGGCGCAGGCTCTGACACGAGAACGCGCTTCCGCAGCATCGATCCATGAGGACCTTAATAAAGCTCTCCTCGAGCGCGACGCGGCCGAACAGGAACGAGCCAGGGCTGTGTCAGCAAGAGAGCGTGCCGAGCAGACCGCAACCCAGACCGCGCAGGCTCTGACACGGGAACGCGCTTCCGCAGCATCGATCCATGAGGACCTTAATAAAGCTCGCCTCGAGCGCGACGCGGCTGAACAGGAACGAGCCAGGGCTGTGTCAGCAAGAGAGCGTGCCGAGCAGACCGCAGCCCAGACCGCGCAGGCTCTGACACGGGAACGCGCTTCCACAGCATCGACCCGTGAGGACCTTAATAAAGCGCGCCTGGAGCGCGGCACGTCCCCAGCACTTTCAGGAGAGGTCGCCAGGCTGAACGAAGCTCTGGACAACCAGCGCGAAGCCACTATTTCTCTGGCCCGCGAGCTGGCTGCCAAACGCGCGGACAATGACAAGCTCAGGACTGAGCGCCGCAGCGCGCAAATTGAGCCGCCGCAGCAGCCTCGCTCTGGCCGCGCATCGGCCGGCACCGGTCAGATGAAGGCTATCAGCCAGAAGACGACAACGCGCAGCAAGCGTCGCAACTCCTCGCGGGTGGTCCGCGTGCGTACTATCACGCTTCCGTTTGCCCTCCGGCCAATACACCCGACGTCGGATTGAATTCAAAACGATTGCGACGAGGGTGAAGGTCCAGTCATTGGCCTGCACCATTCGCAACACACAGAGGCCGGAAAAGGGGGATGAATTCGCAAAGAGTTCCGCGCTCTGCGCTATGTCAGACCGATCACGCTACCTTTCGCGTTCAATTCGCACCCGACCGGCGCCTGACGCGTCTCCACCCGTCCCTGATGCATATAGTCGATGCTGACCTGAATGGGGGCCGAGATCTTGCGTTGGCTCAACCGACGTATGGAACCTGCGCTGCTGACGCGCACAATGGCCGCACCAAACTTGGCGGCGGCCTGCTCGATTGCGTCCTGACAGGCGCGAACGACCTTATCCGGGACACCCGGCAGCGCTTCCATCGGGTGGACTGCTGATAGAACAGTGTTGTCTTCGAGAGGCTGCAGGGCGGGCGGGAGGTCGAGCGAATGTCCGCCGTTTGTGGACAGGTCGACAATGGCAGCTGGAGTTGACGGTATTGAGGCCGTTGGAGTGCTGCTGATCCCGTCATCGTTCGACGCCGGACTGCCGCTGTCGCCGACGGGATCGCCGGGATCGCCGGCAGATCCTTTGCCCTTGCCTTTGCCGCCGTTGTCGTGGCTGCCATGACCTCCATGATCACCCTGATGGCCGCCACCATCATGCCCTCCGCCGTGCGGGCCGGCGGCTGCAGTTCCAGCACAAGCTACCGCGATAGAACAAGCAAATGCAAAATAAGCCAAGCTGAATCCAAGGGATTGACGCACGGTAGTCTCCAAATGTGCCCAGCCGTGCTTGCGCGGCATGCGGTCAGAACGTCTAAACCGCCGCTGCCCAAGGCAAAAACTCGCGAATACGGTGCCCACGGAATTAACTAGTGGATGAATCCGCTGCATCAAGGATGCTGTGGAGGGGCGATCGATAGCGGCAACACAGCAATTTTTCCCAAGACCCAGAAACCACAACGCCGCAAATTATCGCGGGGATGTTTGAGCTTGTTGGCTTTCAGATAATCGGACGATTTGACCAAGCAGGCGGTCGTCACTAGCGAACGGCTCCAGCCGGATGGATAATACGCCTGTTCTCCGTCTTGATGTCGCGGAAGCGGAACAGCCTTAACCCGGCATAGGCGGCGGTGGCCGATCCCCTCGTCCACGCGGCAGGTGTCGGCACGATGAAGCCGACTTCGGCCAGGGTGGAAAAGACTTGGATTTCTGTCCAGGTCCCCAGCCACTCTCTCCGCGTCGGTCGCCGACCAATGGGAATGCGTGCCGACGCCGCCCTATCCGAACCGCGTCCCGGCGTAGGCAGCCTTCAATCGCTCATTTCGAGCCCTTCACGGCCAAGTGCCGATGCCGTTCGAAGATCGCCAGTTTGTGCCCGTATGTCATCGGCACCTCGGATCGGCACCCTTCGCATCTGAACGTCTTGATGCTCTTGATCCAGGAGCCCTTCCTGACGATCGTCCTGGAGCAGCGTTGACATTGGAACATCAAGTTCTTGTCATGCAGGTCATTTGACAGGGGCATGGTCCCTCCTCGCCGAGCAGGCTGTACCGGCACGCCTTCGCGAGGCTATAGCAAACGCTGCGCACAGAACCGTGACGGAAGTCACATGCAGAAGTTGCCCCCCGCACCAACGCTCCCTCAATTCCTTCTGTTGGGCGCATATATTAGCAATCAACGATGTATTAACGCCTATCGTGCAGCGTGCTCGAATCGGGAATTCCCGATCGACGATCCGGCACTCGGTGTGCCGAGACGCTCGACCGATGCGGAGCAAACGCATGAGTGTCGAAACAGCATTGGCGCAGCTATTGCGCATGATCCACCGTCGCGCCCTGAATTTGGCGGCACTGCCAGACGATGAGAGAGATCCATACTACGACAGCATCCGCCGATCCTGTTGCGGAGCGGCCGAGCACATCGGTCAATCCCCCGACAACGCCGCGATTACCGCAAACAGCATGGTGGAATTTACCCGGGCGATGGTCGGTATCATCGAGGCGGGCGCGGATAAACCGCAACCTCGACACCTTGCGCGTGACCTATGAGCCTTTCGCGCGGCGGATGAATTCCTGAAGCGCAGGCATGGGTCGGCCCCGCGCGGGAACTGGGGAGCTTCTATCGCATCGGGCCGCTACTGGAACTCGCTCAGCGGCAAGCTGATATCGTTGCACAGATTGCTGCAGAAGCTTTGAAGGGAGGTGCGATCTATGCCGATCTGGCGGGCGCGCGCGAAAGCCTCCTTCGCCTCTTTGATCTTGTTGGCTTTCAGATAATCGGACGATTTGACCAACCAGGCGGTCGTCACCAGCGAACGGCTCCAGCCGGATGGATAAAGCGAATACGCCTTTTCTCCGTATTTGATGGCGCCGTCGATGTCGCGGAAGCGGAACAGCCTTAACCCGGCATAGGTGGCATTGGCCGGGCCGGAGGTTGCGTTCACCTCCAGGTCGCGCAGGTAGATCCTGTCAGCGACATTGCGGTCGCCTCCCCAGTAATAGGCGAGCGCGAGCAGGGTGTCCTCGGGAAGATTCCGCCTCTGGTAAAGCTTCATCACGTCGACATAGCGGCCCTGCGCAAACAGCAACTGAGCTTCGTGATAGCCGACCGACGTGGCATCGTAGCCTTTGAGACCGGCTTCATCGAGCAGCTTGGTCATGGCCCCGACGTCGCCGAGACTGAGGGCCAGATCAAATCGGGTACCCCATATTTTCTCCGCAAGTTGCGGATCATTGCCGACCTTGTCGAGGATCACGATCGCGGCTGCGGCGTAGTCCGGCCGGTATTGAGGCCTGACGCCATCATTGTACATATAGCCAATGGTCAGATCGAGGCGCGCGATTTCGTACCAGAGAGCATTCGACAAGGCTTGCTTGGCTTGAAGTCGTTTGGTGATCTCCGTCAGAGCATCCAGCAGACCCGGCTGGTAGCTGTAGCCAGACAGGCATCCGTCGATGAGCTCGGCGAGCCTATCCGTGTCCGGCTCGAGCGCCAGTATCTGATCGGCCAAGGCAATCGCGGCGTCGTGGCTGGTTACACCTTGCAGGTTGGTGATCGCGAGGATTGCGCCAACCATCGCCTTGGTGTTTCCGGCCGTCTTGGGTAGTGCCGTCCTGGCCCACCCCAGCGCCTCCTGACGGTGATCCAACCGCTCGAGCATCAGGGACCAGGTGAGGTCGACCCAAGGGTTCGCGGCGTCCAGGGCAAGCGCCTTGTCGAGCTGCTTGCGGGCGCCGGCCGGATAGCCGGAATAGATATAAGTCCGCGCCGCATAGACATAGGCCGGCGGATAGGAAGGGTCGAGACGCTCCAGTTCTTCGAAGACGATGAAGAAGGATTTGCTCGACAGGGCAACTCCCATGCGGCTGGCAATCCTCATCCACTCCGCGCGGGTGGCCTCGACGCGGGCGGGAACGAAATCCGGGTGCGCGCTGACGAAGGCCTGAAGATCGGCCTTGATCTTGTCGGCCTTGTCGGCGGTCCAGCCATCGACCGTGCCGACAAGCTGCGTGAATTTTTGCCGGTCCGCCTCTGGGAGCTTTTCCAGCCACGGCTGCCCCGCCCAGGCGACACCCAATTGCACGCCCAACATCAGAACGGATGCCAGAAAAGACGCTACCCAGGTTTTGACTGTCCAGAAACGCATGTCGTTCCCACCGGTTTTAACGCGGCAAGAATGCACTGCGCCCCGTTAACGCCGGCGCAAACCGATTGTTCGAGTTTTACTGAGTTGTTCGCGGTTGGTTATTCGGTTGGCGCAGCAACCGGAACTATAGTTCTTTCCAATATGCAGGTGGATTGCAGGTTGATTGCCGCTTGGCGGCAGGAAGGAACGTTCCGTGGTCCTTCGAGCTCATCCGGATGGCCGTCTCATCCAGGCCAAGCGAGATATCAGCTCGCGCAGGGGCTGTTGAACATAGGGAGCAGTTTGCGACCGACAGGCTACAAAAAAGGCGCGGCTGAAACCCGCGCCTTTTCCATTCCTCAGCTTCGGCGATTGTCGGCTGAAAAAGAGTCGAGCCCTACTCCGCCGCCTCGTAACCCGCGATGCCCTTGATCTCGAGGAAATCCTCCAGGCCGTATTCGGCATATTCGCGGCCGTTGCCGGACTGCTTGTAGCCGCCGAAGGGCAGACCTGCGTCCCAGGTCGGATAGTTGATGTAGACATTGCCGGAGCGCATGCGCGCAGCCACCTCGCGCGCCTTCTCGATGTCCTTGGCCTGGATGTAGGAGGCCAGGCCATAGACGGTGTCGTTGGCCTGCTCGACCGCCTGCTCGACCGTGTCGTAAGGCATGATCGACAGCACGGGGCCGAAGATTTCCTCCCTGGCGATGCGCATGTCGTGCGTGACGTTGGCGAAGACGGTCGGGCGGACATAGTAACCGCGATTGAGCTCGGCCGGGCGGCCGGGGCCGCCGGCGACCAGCGTGGCGCCTTCGTTGATACCGCTTTGGATCAGATCCTGGATCTTGTCGAACTGAACCTGACTCACCACCGGGCCGAGCTTGGACGCGGGCGCGTCGGCCGGGCCGACGGTGAATTTCTCCGCCGCCTTCTTCGCATAGCCTGCCGCCTCGTCGTGACGGTCGCGCGGCACGAACATGCGGGTCGGCGCGTTGCAGGATTGGCCGCTGTTGGAGAAGCAGCCGGCGACGCCCTTGGTGACGGCCCGCTCCAGATCGACATCGGGGAACAGGATGTTGGCCGACTTGCCGCCGAGTTCCTGGTGCACTCGCTTGACCGTGTCGGCCGCCGCCTTGGCGACCAGGATGCCGGCGCGGGTCGAACCGGTGAAGGACATCATGTCGACATCGGGGTGGCTGGCCAAAGCCTGGCCGACCGTCGGGCCGTCGCCGTTGACGAGATTGAAGACGCCCTTCGGCACACCGGCCTCATCGATGATCTCGGCGAAGATGACGGCATCGAGCGGCGCGATCTCGGAAGGCTTGAGCACCATGGTGCAGCCCGCGGCAAGCGCGGGGCCGACCTTGCAGGTGATCTGGTTGAGCGGCCAGTTCCACGGCGTGATCAGGCCGACGACGCCGATCGGCTCCTTCACGATCAGCGAGGAGCCCTTGATGTGGCGGAACTGGAAGCTCTCCAGCACCTCGGCCATCTTTTCCAGATGCGCCTGGCCGACGCCGACCTGGCTGTCCAGCGCCATCTGGCGTGGCGCGCCCATCTCGCGGGACACGGCGAGCGCGAGGTCCCTGCTGCGCTTCTTGTAGATTTCAATGACGCGGTTGAGGATATCGAGCCGCTCCTCGACCGAGGTGAAGCCGAACGTCGCGAAGGCGCGCTTGGCGGCGGCCACCGCCTTGTCGACATCGGCCTTGGAACCCAGCGAAATCTGCGCGAAGACGTCTTCGTTCGAGGGATCGATGACGTCGAGCGTGCTTGGCACGACCGGATCGACCCAGGCGCCGTCGATATAGAACTGCAGATTGTGTGACATGGTTTCGCTCCGTGCGGGCCGGCGTTGCTCGATCGTGGTGAAGTCGTCGTCGTATATCGTCAGAAATAACGATGCGGCATGCGCCCTGTCAAACGCAAGCTTGAGCGATTGAGCCAGAACGTCAGGCGTTGCGCCAGAGCTGTGCGGCCGCGACAATCCGGATGGAATGAGGCTACAGCAACGTATGCCCTGCTTCGCCCAGCAAACGTATCGCCGCCGGCCCGTCCGAGGCCTTTACCAGCAGGTGGTCGCCGTCAAACGTGGACACCACGAAAATGCCCAGGCCGTTCTCCGACAGCGGCCGAACGACCGACAGGACGATGCCGGTTTCACCGAAGGCGAAGGGTCCTTCGAATTTGAAGGCGACCCAGTCGCTGTCCTGCCTGACGGTAGCCGGCACGCGCTCCTGCAGGCAGGCGATCGACAGTTCGTCCTCCGTCCTGCTGATGCTGACGAAGCCTGGCCCGTCCGCCCAATCGGGAATGCCCTCTCCAGCCTCAAGCCTCGAAATCGCATAAAGACCGGGAAGTTGCTTCAATCTGATCCGGGCAGCCATTCGTTGGACTCCCTCGCTGGTTTACGCGGTCATGGAAGAATCTTGCTCATATAGACGGTCGTGCCGCTCATGAACGGCTCCTCACGGTCGATCGCATAGCCGAGACTTTTGTACAGCAGCACATTCGCCTCGAAGGCGCCGTTGGTCAGCAGGCGAAGTTCGCGAAAGCCTGCTTCGACGGCCGCGCGCTCGGCGCTTTCAAGCAGCTTGCGCCCGATACCCCTGCGCTGCGCTTCGGACGCCACGGCGACGTTCTCGATCCACAGATGGTCGTCATGCACGATGGTTTCGATCAGGCCGACGATGCGGCCGTTCTCCGTAGCGAGGTTGAATTGGTGCTCCTGAATCGCCTTGTCGTAATCGGCGCGCATCGGCAAGGGCTCGCGGCCGATCACCGGCACCCATTTGGCATAGGCTTCGCGGACGATATCGCGGATGGCGGCGGCATCCGCCGCCTCGGCCGGCCGGAACCGGATGGAAGAATCGATGGTCATTGCAAAGCTCCAGATATGAAAACCCCGCCGGCTGAAATCGCGGGCGGGGCAGGAAACGAACGAACCGGATCTATCGTATCGGGTTTATCGTCGCGCAATCAGCCGGCCGCTCCGCACTCGGCGAAGGCGGCGTCGCTTGGCAATGGCGGGCGCGAGGGTAGCCATCGCGGCAAGCTGGAGGAGGAACCGGCAGGCGTCAAGGCTCGGCCGGCGCCGGTCGTTAGGCCACCAGTTGGCAGCTCACCAATCGTTCGTAAAAATCGATCATTATAACTCTAATAATTCGTTGGAAAGATTGGTTCGGGAATGGCATTCCGACGCCGACCGCGCCTGGAGAATTCGATTGTCTTTCCTGCCTGCCACTGCGAACGATCTTCCAGATCACTTGAACTCGGCCGCCGCCGGGCGCAGGCACCCTGCCCTGACCGCGATCTCGGCCGGCATTATGCCGGGACTGGTGCTGGTGGCGATGATCACCTGCGTCGCCTATTCGGCGCGCGGCTTCTCCGGCCTCACCTTGCTCAGTCCGATGATCCTCGCCGTCGTAGCCGGCATGATCTATTCCAACGTGCTCGGCCTTCCCGCCCATGCCAAGGCCGGCATCGCCTTTTCGCAAAAGCGCCTGTTGCGCTTCGCCATCGTGCTGCTCGGCTTCCAGCTCACGCTCGGCCAGGTGGCGGGCATCGGCCTTGGCGGCGTCGGCATCGTCGCCGCCACGCTCGGCGCCACCTTCCTCTTCACCGTCACGCTTGGACGGCTGATCGGCGTCGACCGTAAGCTTGCGCAACTGATCGCCGCCGGCACCTCGATCTGCGGCGCCTCGGCGATCGTCGCCGCCAACATCGTCACCGACGCGCGCGACGAGGACGTCACCTATGCCGTTGCGGCGATCACGCTGTTCGGCACCATCGCCATGCTCGGCTTCCCGCTGCTGGCACCCGTGCTCGGGCTCGACCAGCATGCTTTCGGCCTGTGGGCAGGCGCCTCGATCCACGAGGTGGCTCAGGTGATCGGCGCCGGCTTCCAGAACGGCACGCTTGCCGGCGAGACCGCGACCGTCGCCAAGCTGACACGCGTCGCCATGCTCGCGCCGACGGTGATCGCGCTCGGCCTGATGGCGCGCCGCGGCAACACGGACGCTTCCGGCGCAAAGCCGCCGATGCCCTGGTTCGTCGCGGCCTTCGTAGCCGTCGTGGCGCTGAACAGCCTGGTCGCGATCCCGGCGCAGATCCATTCGGCGATCGCCTTGGCCGCGCAGATCATGCTGACCATGGGCCTCGCCGCCATGGGTCTGCAGGCCGGCATTTCGGAGCTTCGCTCGCGCGGCCTGTGGCCGCTGATGCTGGCCTTCTCGGCTTTCCTCTTTATCGCGGGGTTCAGCCTGACGCTGGTGAAGTTCGCGTAAGGCGGGCCGAGACCAGCCTCAACCTCTCAGCCCTCGTCATCATCCTCGAACTCGCACGCCGCGACATAGATCGCGGCGAGCTTCTCGATGCCGGCTTGGTCCTCCTTGTCGAAGCGGCCGGGCAGCGGGCTGTCGAGGTCGAGCACGCCGAAGGCGCCTTCGGCGTCGCGCAACAGCACGACCAGCTCGGAGCGCGAATCGGCATCGCAGGCGATGTGGCCGGGAAATTCGTTGACGTCCTTGACCAGCATCGACATGTCGAGCTCGATGGCCTTGCCGCAGACGCCGTTGCCAACGGCGATGCGTACGCAGGCCGGCTTGCCCTGGAAGGGGCCGAGCACCAGCTCGTCATCGGAGGCGAGGAAATAGAAGCCCGCCCAGTTGAGGTCGGGCACCATCTGGTAGATCAGCGCCGCGGTGTTGGCGGCATTGGCGACGGAATCGCCCTCGCCTTCCAGCAGCGCCTTCAATTGCGTGGCCAACTCCTTGTAAAAGGCGGGCTTGTCCTTGGTGTCGATGGCGGTCGCCGCGAACATGGTATTGTCTCTCCGTTGCAAGCCGGCCGCGCGACCAGCTACAGTTCACCTCTCTCTGCCACCAAAACCGCCGCCGGGAAACAGCCTATCGTGACTTCCAGCCATTCCAGAACAGTGACGGCCAGCACGATCCGCATCGCCGCCGCCGTCATCCGCGACGACGGCGGCAGACTGCTTCTCGTGCGAAAGCGCGGCACCAGCACCTTCATGCAGGCCGGCGGCAAGATCGAACCGGGTGAATTGCCGGCCGCAGCCCTGGCGCGCGAATTGCGCGAGGAGTTGGGCATCGCCGTCGATCCAGCCGCGGCCTTCCATCTCGGCTCCTTCTCGGCGCCCGCCGCCAATGAGCCGGAGACCCAAGTCGAGGCCGAACTGTTCGAGCTTCCCACCACCGGCGAGCCGGTCCCGGCGGCCGAGATCGAGGAGTTGATCTGGCTTGACCCGAAGGCGGCGGCCGGTATCGAACTCGCGCCGTTGACCGCAACCTTTGTCATTCCGCGCTACGGTCGCCAACCATGAATTCACGCACCGTGGAAAAACAGGCAGCGAACGACGCGTCCCTCACCTTCGCGGTGCTGGTCTTTCCCGGCTTTCCGATGATGGCGTTTTCGTCCGTCATCGAGCCGCTGCGCGCCGTCAACATCCTTGCCAAGCGCGAGTGCTACCGCTGGGTGATCGTCGGCGCCGATCCCGGCACGGTCGAAGCCTCCAACGGCGTCGTCATCCAGCCCGGCTTTTCCGCGGCGGACGCGCCGAAGGTCGACCGCATCGTGGTGTGCTCCGGTGGCGATGCCGATCATGTCGTGGCCGATGAGGCGATGAGCTGGATCCGCAAAAGCCTGCGTGGCGGCGCGCATATCGGCGCCGTCGCGGACGCCGCCTTCTTCCTCGCCCGCGCCGGCCTGCTCGACGGCCATGCCTGCACCTTGCACTGGACGAGCCAAGCGGCCTTCACCGAGGCTTTCCCTGATATCGAGCTTCGGCGCGACCTCTTCGTCATCGACCGCAAGCGCTTCACCTCCGCCGGCGGCGTCGGCAGCCTCGACATGATGCTGGAGATCATCACGCGCGATTGCGGCGCCGAGATCGCGGCGGGGGTAGCGGAGTGGTTCGTGCACAGCCCGCTGCGCTCCAGCGTCGACCGCAAGCTGATGCCGCTCAGGCTGCGCACCGGCGTCCAGAACGAACTGGTGCTGTCGGCAATCGCCATCATGGAAGACGCGGTCGAGGAGCGGCTCGGCATGGCGGAGCTGGCGGAACGGCTCGGCGTGTCGCCCGACAAGCTGGAGCGCAATTTCCGGGCTGAGCTGGATGTCTCGCCCAATGGATATTACCGGAGGCTGCGACTGAAGCGCGCCGCCGATCTGCTCGCGCATTCGACGCTGATGGTGCGCGATGTAGCGCTCGCTTGCGGGTTTGCTTCGATGTCGAGCTTCGCAAGGGCGTTTCGCGAGGAGCACGGGCACGCGCCGAAGGCGATGCGAAGGCATTAGCTTTTCCTCTACGTCGAGTTCCTTCACACGCCCCTGTCCCGCCGACATCTCCGCGGCACCCAGCATAACATCTGCGGAATTCCGCACAGCGATCCTGCAGCGTCCGGCTATGTTCTCCCCATCAGGAGGCGCCCATGAGCATCGTCGTATTCGACCCCGACAGCACCGAGGATGTGGACTTCAAGGACCGCATGCGCCACCCCGCCGCGGCCGATCCGGCCGGCGGCATGTGGCTGTCCGACACCGAGCCGTCCTTCATCGACGCGGATGCGCTGCGCAAGGGGCGGCTGGCCAAGCTGCGCGCCTGGATGCGCGAGGCGGGCTATGGCGGCGTCGTTTTGTTCGATCCCTATAACCAGCGTTACGCCACCGGATCGCGCAACATGTTCGGCTATTTCCTGCGCAACTCGACGCGGTATTTCTTCATCCCGACCGAAGGGCCGATCGTGTTGTTCGAATATCCGCAGAGCTACCATGTCTCCATGGTGCTCGACACGATCGACGAGGCGCGGCCGTCGAAACTGGTCTGGTCTTCCGTCTCCGGCCGCGACGACGAGACCGCCGGGCCGTTCGCCGACGAGATCACCGAGCTTTTGAAAAAGCATGGCGGCGGTTCGATGAAGCTCGGCCTCGACCGCTGCAGCCATCTGCAGGCGCTGGCGCTCGAAAAGCGCGGCTGCGAGGTGAAGGACTGCCAGGGCGAGATCCTGGCGGTGCGCGCGGTGAAGACGCCGGAGGAAGTGAAATGCCTGCAGGCTTCGATGGCCGGCGCCGAGGCGGCCGTGGCCGCCGTGCGCGAGGCGATCAAGCCCGGCGTTTCCGAAAACGAGCTCTTCGCCATCATGTATCACGAGGTGATCCGCCAGGGCGGCGAGTTCATCGAGACCCGCCTGCTCACCTCGGGACAGCGCACCAATCCCTGGTTCAACGAGGCGAGCGGGCGCAAGATCAGGCCGGGCGAACTGGTCGCGCTCGATACCGACACGATCGGCTGCTACGGCTATTATTCCGACTTCTCGCGCACCTTCCGCTGCGGCCCGGGCAAGCCGACGCCCTACCAGAAATCGCTCTACCGCATGGCGCGTGACCAGGTGCAGCACAATATTGGCATCGTGAAGCCCGGCATGGCGTTCCGCGAGATAGCCGAGAAGGCGTGGAAGATCCCGGACCGCTTCGTCGACCAACGCTACACCTCGGTCATGCACGGCGTCGGCATGCATGGCGAAACGCCTTTCATCGCCCACGCAATGGACTACGAAACCTATGGCCGCGATGGCATCATCGTGCCGGGCATGGTGGTGAGCGTCGAAAGCTATATCGGCGAGAAAGGCGGACGCGAGGGGGTCAAGCTCGAGGACGAGATTCTCATCACCGAAACGGGGACCGAGCTGCTTTCGCGGTTTCCGTATGAAGACGAATTTCTTGACAACTAGCGCTCACGCATTGACAGCACACTCCGCATGAAAACGCCCATTTCCATCCGGCGCGGCACGGTGGCCGCGGTGTTCATCGATCTCCAGGAAGAGCATCGCAAGGACAAGCGCTATCTGGTCGAGGGATTTAGCGACATCCTCGCCAATGTACGGCGCTTGCAGGAGGCGGCGCGGCGGAATTTCGTGCCGCTTTACCACTGGGCCTATATCGTCGATCTCGCTCAGGCGCGGCCGTTCCACCCGGTCGACGAAAGCGGCAAGTCTGCCTTTTCCGACAAGGACGATCCGCTGACGGCGATCTGCCATGAAGTCGCGGCAAGAGACGGCGAAGCGACGCTGGTCAAGCAGGAGGCCAGCGCCTTCGGAAAGAACGATTTCGCCGACAAGCTCAAGGCGGCCGGCATCGAATGGCTGGTGATTGCCGGCGTGTGGACCGAGGCCTGCATCGACGCCACGGTGAAGGACGCCGTGGCGCGCGGCTTTCGCGTGCTTTTGGTCAAGGATGCATGCGGCAGCGCCAGCGCCGCCATGCATCAGACCGGCATCCTCAACCTTGCCAACCGGCTCTATGGCGGCGCCGTCACCAACACGCTCGATGCCTGCCGGCTGATGGCCGGCGACACGGTGGAGGTGTGGCAGATCGAGGGCTCGGTGCCGCTGCGCTTCACCTTCGAGAACGCGGCGCGGCTTTACGCCGAGCTCTGACGGCAGTGGCCGGCGACCCAACCGATCCGGCGAGCCGCGGCAAATATGCCGATCGGCTGGATCCGGAACTCTGGGACTATATCGACCGGGTCAACAGCTGGTACCCGCCCGAGATCGTTGCCGCGCCCCTTGCGGAGCAACGCGCGGTCTATGATCGGATGTGCGCCGCGTTCCACCAAGGCCATCCGGAAGGTGTGACGACCAGCGACGGTCTTGTCGCCGCGGCGGCGCATGCGATCCCGGTGCGACGCTATCGCATGGCGGACAAGACGGCGGCAGCGATCGTCGTCTATTATCACGGCGGTGGCTTTGTGCTCGGCAACCTCGACAGCCATGACGATATCTGCGCGGAAATCTGCGCCGGCACGGGCTTCGAAGTGGTCTCGGCCGACTACCGCCTGGCGCCGGAGCATCTCCATCCCGCCTCCTTCGGCGATGCGCTTGCCGTGTTCGAATGGGCCGCCTCGACCAGCGCATTGCCGATCGTGCTTTGCGGCGAAAGCGCCGGCAGCAACCTGGCGGCGGCCGTCGCTCACGCGACTCGCCGCCATTCCCGGCACGCGATCGGACAGATGCTGATCTATCCCGGCCTGGACGGCGACGAGAGCGAACGGTCGTACATCGAACATGCCGAAGCGCCGCTGCTCAGCGTCAGCGACATCGAGTTGTACCGGCGTATCCGCGCAGCGCCTGGGCAGGCTTTGGACGACCCGACGTTCTCGCCGCTCAGGGACCGCGATTTCTCCGGGCTCCCGCCGACGATCATCGTCACCGCCGAATGCGATCCGCTGTCCTCCGACGGCGAAGTCTACCGCGACCGGATTGTGGCCGCCGGCGGGCAAGCCTGGTGGCGCGAGGAGCCAAGGCTGGTGCACTCGTTCGTGCGGGCGAGGCCGACGGTGCCGCGCGCCGCGGAGGCCTTTGCAAGGATTGTTGCCGATATCGGCACGCTTGGGCGGGGCGAGTGGCGGTATTGAATGGCACTCCCCCTCACCCAGCCTCCGCTTCGCTCGGCTGACCTCTCCCCAAGGGGAGAGGAGCCTGTCAGCCTCGGCGCGAACCTCTTCTCCCCTCGGGGAGAAGGTGGCCGCGAAGCGGCCGGATGAGGGGGCGACGCCGTCTGAGGCAAATTTAGCCTGCGGAACAGCGCACAAGAACTGCGGAAAACCAAACATTTCGTCACAGAAAGCGGACCTATCATCAGCTGGCAGGCAACGGCGCCCTGGCGGTCGCATCCGCCCCCGCGCCTGGCGATCCCGGGGCGACCGTTGGCTTCTTGCAAGTCCTTGCTCCAACAGACCGCCGCGCGGGCAACGTGCGCCAACAACAGAGGGAACGACGATGAAGTTCATGCTGACCGACAGAAAACTGCACCCGCGGGCCAAGCCGACCGCAGACGATTTCAAGACAGGCGCAATCAGCCGACGCGAATATCTGGCGCTGATGGCGGGCTTGGGCGTCAGCGCCGCTGGCGCGATGGCGCTGGGCGGGATTGTCCCCTCGCCTGCCCGCGCCGCCGAACCGAAAAAGGGCGGGGTGCTGCGTGTCGCCATGAACGTCAAGGGTTTCAAGGACCCACGCACCTTCGACGGCGTCGAGATGTCGAATGTCGCGCGCCACTGCAATGAATATCTGGTGCGCTGGAACACCGACTTTTCCTTCGAGCCCTGGCTCTTGGAAAGCTGGGAGACCAGCGACGACGCCAAGACCATTACGCTTCATGTGCGCAAGGGCATCACCTGGTCGAATGGCGACACGTTCAACGCCGACGACGTGATCCACAACCTCAACCGTTGGTGCGATGCGTCGGTGGCCGGCAATTCGGTCGCGGCGCGCATGGGCGCGCTGGTCAACGCCGACACCAAAAAGCCGGTCGACGGCGGCATCCAGAAGGTCGACGACTACACCGTCAAGCTCAACCTGCCGAAGCCCGACATCTCGCTGATCGCCGGCATGGCCGACTATCCTGCGTTGATCATGCACCGCTCCTATGAGGGCGACGCCGATCCGAAGAAGGCCCTGGCGATCACCACCGGTCCGTGCGAGCTGGTGAGTTGGGACGCCGAGACCGGGGCGGAGGTGAAGCGCAAGGACAAGCCCTGGTGGAAGGGCGAGTTCCATCTCGATGGCATCAAATGGGTCGATTACGGCTCCGACCCCAACGCCACGCTGTCGGCCTTCGAATCCGGCGAAATCGACACCGACCACGAAACTGCTTCGGACGCCGTGTCGCAGACCGAAAAGATGGGTCTGCAGAACTCGGAGATCGCCACAGGCTCGACCATCGTAGCGCGCTTCAATGTCGCCAACGCGCCTTATGACGACGTCAAGGTCCGCCGTGCCGCCCAGCTTGCCGTCGACAATGCGGCCGTGCTGAAGCTCGGTATCGACGGGCGCGGAAAGCCCGCCGACAACCACCATGTCGGTCCGATGCATCCGGAATTCGCCGATATCGGTCCGGCCAAGCGCGATGCCGAGCAGGCGAAGAAGCTGATGTCGGAATCCGGCAAGGCCGACCATGAATATGAGCTGATCTCCGTCGACGTCGAATGGCAAAAGAGCACAGCGGATGCGATCGCGGCGCAGATTCGCGAGGCAGGCCTCAAGATCAAGCGGACCGTACTGCCGGCCGCCACCTTCTGGAACGACTGGAGCAAGTTTCCCTATTCCTGCACCGAATGGCTCGGCCGCCCGCTCGGCGTCCAGGTGCTGGCTTTGGCCTATAAATCGGGCGCGGCCTGGAACGAAAGTGCCTATTCGAACAAGGAGTTCGACGAGCTTCTCGACAAGGCGCTCGCGACGCCGGACGCCGCGCAGCGCAAGGAGATCATGGCCAAGATCGAGACCAATTTGCGCGATAGCGGCATCATCATCCAGCCCTACTGGCGCTCGGTCTACCGCACCTATCGCAAGGGCGTGCAGGGCTGCGAACAGCACCAGGCGCTCGAGCAGCATTTCGAGAAAGTCTGGCTGGAGTCCTGATCCTCCCGGGACCGCGCGGCCGGCGCGGCGTTTCAAAGCCGCGCCGGCCGTTTGCCATTTGCCAAGCGGTTGCCTTTCAGCTCAAATTGCGCCCGACCGGTACCCGCCGGCGCGGAATGCGAGAACCAGCAAGGCATGGACCAGTTCGACCTCGGCACCTATCGCCGCCCCATCTCCACCGCCTCGGCCGAGACGCAGCGCTGGTTCGATATCGGGCTGAACTGGTGCTACGGCTTCAACCATGAGGAAGGCATCAAATGCTTCGAGAAGGCACTGGAGAGCGATCCGGCTTGCGCCTTCGTGCATTGGGGCGTCGCCTACGCCGCCGGGCCTTTCTACAATTTGACCTGGAAGGAGCATGGCAAGGCCGAGGCCGACTATGCCGCCAAGCGCTGCTTCAAGCATGTGCGGCTGGCGCAGGCCAATGCGGCGAGCGCGAGCCCTGTCGAACGGCGGCTGATCGAAGCGCTCGGCGCCCGCTTCCAGCAGCCTTATGGCGTGAGCGGGGCGGAATTCGAAAAATGGGACGACGCCTATGCCGCCGCGATGCGGCAGGTCTATCGCGAGTTTCCCGACGACCATGACGTGATGGCGCTCACCGTCGAGGCGCTGATGATGCGCACGGTGCGGCGCCTGTGGGACCTCAAGACCGGACAGCCGGCGCCGAATTCGGATGTAATCGAAGCGCTGGAAATCTGCGAGCGTTCGATCCGGCTTTCGGATGAGGCAGGCACCGCGCCGCATCCGGCGGCGCTTCATCTCCATATCCACCTGCTCGAAATGTCGACGCAGCCCGAGCGCGGCATGCGCTCGGCAGAACGGCTGGGCACGATGTGCCCGGATGCCGGCCATATGAACCACATGCCGGGGCATATCTACGTGCTGTGCGGCGAATATGAGAAGGCGAAGATCGCCAGCGAGAAGGCAGTGCGCGCCAACGACCTCTATCTCGCCTATGCCGGCGAGCCGACCTATTACCTGCTTGGATGCTGCCACGACCTGCATCTGATGATGTTCACCTGCATGTTGCTCGGCCAGTACTGTCCAGCGCTCTGGGCAGCCGACAAGGTGCGCAGCCTGGTGACGCGCGACGTCGTCAGCATTGCCGAGCGGCCGAAGCTGACGCAGACGGTCGAGGGCTATCACGCGATGAAGTCGCATGTGCAGGTGCGTTTCGGGCGCTGGCGCGAGATCATCGACGAGCCGATGAATGGTGAGCCCGACCTCTATGTGGTCACCACCGCGCTGCAGCACTACGCCAAGGGCGTGGCACATGCGACGCTGCGCGATTTCGCAGCGGCCGAGCGCGAGCGCGAGTTGTTTAGCCGGCAAATCGACAACATCCCGCCGGAACGCCGCTTCCTCTCCAACCCGACGAAAGCCTCACTCGCGGTGGGCGCGGCCCTGCTCGACGGCGAGCTCGCCTACCATCAGGGCCGGCATGACGAGGCCTACGGGCATCTGCGCCACGCGGTCGAGCTCGACGACAATTTATCCTACACCGAGCCGTGGGCCTGGATGCACCCGCCGCGCCACGCGCTGGCGGCGCTTTTGCTCGACCAGGGCCATGCGGCGGAGGCCGAGCAGGTCTATCGCGACGATCTGGGCTTGAGCGGCGCCGTGCAGCGCTGCGCCCAGCACCCGGACAATGTCTGGGCGCTGCACGGGCTGGTCGAATGCCTGAAGCGCCGTGGCGAGAAAGAGGAACTTCCGGGGCTGCAGGCGAAGCTGGCGGCAGCATTGGCCAAGGCGGACGTGCCGATCACCTCGTCTTGCTTCTGCAGGACGAGTGTGGACTATTGTTGTCATTAGCATGCCGCGCGGACCAGACGAGGGCACCACCGCTACGAGAAGATCTCCGCCAGTTCGTCAACACTGGTGCCTTCCTTGACCCGGCGCAGCTCAACATAAGTTACCGCGATAGCCACCGAAAACACGGTTGAGAAGATGCTGGAGACAAGGCTGCTCCCAACAGCTCCAACCACGGCCCCCACGGGGGAGATACCACCGGCCGACGCGACTGAGAGCCCGAATATCAAAGAGAAGCCGACCTGGATGACCATCGCTATTATGCCGATCGCCAGGAACAATCCGAAAATCGACCAGCGGCTCCCCTTGGTCAACGCCCGGCTGCGCGCGATCGAGCCGAACACGCCCTGTTTCTCCTGAACCACGACTGGCAGCGCAACCGAAATGCTGAGCACCCAGATCGCGGCGGCAATGAAGATCGCAAGTCCAATGAGCCAACCCAGGAAGGGAATGAGCGATCCGAAAAGCGCCATCACGCCGCCGGCCACCACTATTGCGAAAAAGGCTATGATACCGATCCCAATCGCCGGCAAGAAGCTGCGCAACGCTACCTGTATGCAGTCGCCGATCGCCGGACGCTTGCCGTTCAGATCCTCGACCGTCGCCCGGACCAGCGCTGCCTGAGCAAGCAAGGCCAGCACGAAAATCACCAGGGCGGCGATCATCGAAGTGATTCCGTAGTTCGCCAGGGCTGCCTGTTCCAGACCGGCAGCGCCCCCTGCTCCGAAGCTGGCGATCCGACTGAAGTTCCAAAAGTTATAGATCAACGCCGGCAAAGCCGTGAAAAGGCCCACGATCATTGCGAGCGAGCCGAAGCTGCGACCAATGACTGAGAACGTATTGCTGAACACCCGGCCGATGCTGAACTTTTCCAGCCTGCCGCTTGCAATCGATGCCATGCTACATTTCCCCCTTTAAGGATATGCAAAACTCGAAAAGTATAGGTCATTAACAATCGTACGTCCGGTTGGGCCCGCTGGCAATTGTCATGGCGTATTGTCAGTGTCGGCCCCGAACCGCAGGTTGCAGGGGGAACGAGCGGGTGACGGCCGCAGGGACGGAAGACGCCGGACGGCTGGCGCAGTTGCACAAGCAACTGCTGGCCGACGATTCGATCCAGTTCGGGCTGCCGACCTATGTGCGGTCCGAGCCTCCCGAATGGCTGAAGTCGTTTCTGGACGGCTTGGCGAAACTCGGTCCCTATATGATCTATCTGTTCTGGGGCGCGGTGATCATCGGCGTCGCGATCATCGCTTTCCTGCTTCTCCTCGAGGCCAAAGGCATTGCCTGGCGCCTGCCCTGGCGACGAAAGCGCGAAGAGACCGAAGCGAAGGATGAGTGGCGCCCTGACGCGGAAGCTGCCCAGATCCTGCTCTCCGAAGCTGATGCGCTCGCCGCGCGCGGCGAATATGACGAGGCGGTGCATCTTCTGTTGCGCCGCAGCGTCGCCGACATCGCCACCCGGTTGCCCGATTTCCTGCGGCCGTCGCTCACCGCGCGCGACATCGCCGCGGCCGGCTCGATCCCCACCCGGCCTCGCGCCGCCTTCAGCGAGATCGCGCGCATCGTCGAGGCCGCCTTGTTCGCCCGCCGTCCCGTGGGTGCCGAGGGCTGGCGTCAGGCGCGCGGCGCCTATGAGCGTTTCGCCTTCCGGGATGCCTGGGCATGACCGCGCAGATGACAGGCGCAGCGCAAGAACCGTTCAGCCGCAAAACCCTGTTCTGGGGCATTTTCGCCAGCCTGCTGGCGGCCGCCGGTTTCTTCCTGCTCTCCACCTATGCGCCCGATTTCCGCGAGCCCGCGGGCGGCGGCACGCCGTTTTCCAAGGGCGGCACGGGCTATGCCGGGCTTGTCGAATGGCTGAAGCTCACCAATGGACAGGCACCGCCGATGGAGCGTGGCGAGAAGGACCTGGCATCCCCGCTGGCCTCGACCTTCCTGCTCGTCGTCACCATCGCGCCGGGCAGCGACCCGGCCGCGCTCGATCAGCTCATCAAGGCGCGATCGGGCAAGGACACGCTGTTCGTCCTGCCGAAATGGCAGACCTTTCCCCTCCTGGGGCATGATGGCTGGGAGACCAAGGTCGAGAGGCTGCCCAACAGCGTCGTCAACGATTGGCTCGGCCGCATCGCCAAGGCAAAGCTCGGCGAGGCGAAGAACACGCTCCCGCGGATCGATATCGCCGGCCGCATGGTGCCCGCGCCGGACGAGCTGCAATGGGTGGCGGACGACCATCCGCTGATAGCGGCAGGCGACGGTAGGGCAATCCTGACCGAACTCGACAACGAACCCTTCTACATCCTCACCGATCCCGATTTCATCAACAATGCCGGGCTGAAAGACGAGCAGACGGCGGCCGCCGCGCTCGACATGATCGCCATGATCGAACCCGCCAAGGGCGCCGTGATGTTCGACCTCACGCTGCACGGCATCGGCCAGAAATACGATCTTGCCAAGCTTCTGGTCGAACCGCCCTTCCTGGCGCTCACCCTGTCGGTGCTGGTGGCGGCCGCGCTCGCCTTCCTGCACGGGCTCGGCCGCTTCGGTCCGCCGCGCGCCGAGGGGCGCGCCATCGCCTTCGGCAAGCGGGCGCTGGTCGACACCACGGCGATGCTGTTGAAGCGCGCCGGGCGGCTGCAAGGGCTCGGCGACCGCTACGCGGCGCTGATGCGCCAGCGCGCCGCCACGCTGCTCGGGGCGCCGCATGGGCTGCAGGGCGAAGCGCTCGACCGCTGGCTCGATTCCCGCGACAAAGGCAAGGCGCACGGCTTCACCGCGCGATTCAAGGCAGTGAACGATTCCAACAGTTTGGCCGCAATGCATGAAGCAGCGGAAAAGCTGCATGACTGGACGGCAAGGAGGCTCGGTGAACGTCGATGAAGTGAAGGTCCTGGCGAACGCGATCAGGGAAGAGGTGGCGAAAGCGATCACCGGGCAGCGCGACACGGTCGACCTGATGCTGACGGCGCTGTTCGCCGGCGGGCATATCCTGCTCGAAGGCCCGCCAGGCACCGCCAAGACGATGACGGCGCGCTGCTTCGCGCAGGCGCTGGGCGTCGCCTATGGCCGCATCCAGTTCACGCCCGATCTGATGCCCGGCGACATCGTCGGCTCCAACATCTACAATTTCCAGACCGGGCAGTTCACGCTGACGCGCGGCCCGATCTTCTGCGACCTGCTGCTCGCCGACGAAATCAACCGCACGCCGCCGAAGACGCAAGCCGCCCTGCTCGAGGCCATGCAGGAACACGCCGTCACCTTCGACGGCACCACGCACTCGCTCGGCCGGAATTTCATGGTGGTGGCGACGCAGAATCCGATCGAGCACCAGGGCGTCTATCCCCTGCCCGAAGCGCAGCTCGACCGCTTCCTGTTCAAGCATCGGGTAAGCTATCCGGATCTCAAGGAAGAGCGCGCCATCATCGTCCATCACGGCGGCTCGGTGTCGCACGATATCGAGCAATACGGCATCAAGGCGCGGACCGACCGCAAGACGCTGGAAGCCGCGCTTGCCACGGTCGGCGGCGTCACGCTGGTCGACGATGTCGTCGGCTATATCGCGGCCCTCGTGCGCGGCACGCGCGAAAGCCCCGACCTGGAAGTGGGAGCGAGTCCACGCGCGGGCGCCATGCTGGCGCGGGCCGCGCGCGCCAGGGCGGCGCTCGACGGCCGCAACTATGTCATCCCCGACGACGTCAAGGCGCTGGCCGTGCCGGCACTGCGCCATCGTGTGGTTCTCTCGCCGGCCGCCCAGATCGACGGGCGGCTGGTCGAACAGATCGTCTCCGACCTGGTCGATCATACGGAAGCGCCGCGTTGATCTATCCGAGCGGACGAGCGGTCTGGGCAGCGGCGGCCGGGGCGATCCCCGCCTTCCTGATCGCGCTCGCGCTGCCCCATGTCTGGTATCTCGGCCTGTTGTGGATCTGCGTGCTGCTCGCCTTCCTGGCGGTGGACGCGGCCGCGGGCAGAGGCCGCGCCGCGCTCGACGCCACGCTGACGGCGCCGCCGCAGGTGGGCATTGGCGGACGCTTCACACTGCACATCGCGGCCGGTGTCGGGGCAAGGCTGCGGCGCCTGCAGGCGCGTGTCGGGCATGACCAGCGTCTGCAACCGGTCGCGGGCACCGGCGGCGCGCTGCCGGCCAATGGCGGCACGCTCGACCTCGAATTCGAGGCCATCCGCCGCGGCATCGCCAGCTTCGACCGGCTCTGGCTGCGCTGGCAAGGGCCGTTCGGGCTGGTGTGGAACCAGGTCGTGCTGCCGGTCGACCGCAAGGTCGCGGTGCTGCCCAATGTCAACAGCGCGCGCGATGAGGCGATCACGCTTCTGCAGCGCTCCGCGCTTGCCGACGGCCATGCGCAGAAGCGCGCCGGCCAGGGCCGCGAGTTCGAAGCGCTGAAGGACTACCAGCCCGGCATGGGCCGGCGCATGATCGACTGGAAGCGCAGCGCCCGCCACGGCAAGCTTTTGGCGCGCGAATTCCGGATCGAGGAGAACAACAACATCGTTCTGGCCATCGACAGCGGCCGGCTGATGTGCGAGCCGGTCGACGGCCTGCCGAAAGTCGACCGCGCGGTGACGGCGGCACTTCTGTCCGCCTTCATCGCGCTGAAAGGCGGCGACCTCGTCAGCCTGTTCTCCTTCGATGCCAGGCCGCGCGTCTCCAGCGGCGCGGTGCGCGGCTCGCCGAGCTTCACCATGATCCAGAAGCGTGCCGCCGAGATCGACTATTCGACCGAGGAGACCAACTTCACCCTGGCGCTGACCACGCTTTCGGCCAAGCTCGACCGGCGCTCGCTGGTCATCGTCTTCACCGATTTCGTCGACCCGATCAGCGCCGAGCTGATGCTGCGCACCGTCGGCCGGCTGACCGAGCGGCATCTGGTGCTGTTCATGCTGATGAAGGATGTGGAGCTTGAAACGCTGGCCGACATGGCGCCGGCGGCGCCCGAGGATGTCGCCCGCTCCGTCACCGCCGGCGACCTCCTGCGGCAGCGGCAGGTGGTGATCGGCAGGCTCAGGCTGCTCGGCGCGCATGTCATCGAGGCCGACCACCAGCGGCTCGGCCCGACGCTGGTCGAGCGCTATATCCAGCTCAAGGAGGAGAACCTTCTATGACGCTGTCCGCCGGCACCGACGCGGTTCGCCAGTCGCTGGCAAGCTTCCGCCAGGAACGCGAGGCCGACTGGAAAGCCTTCGAGGCGCTGCTGGCGCGCGTCGAGAAGCGCGCGCCGCGCGCGCTGTCGGAAGACGAGCTGCTGTCGCTGCCGCTACTTTACCGCTCGGCGCTGTCGTCGCTTTCGGTGGCGCGCGCGACCTCGCTCGACAGCGCGCTGATCGCCTATCTCGAGGCGCTGTGCCTGCGCGGCTATTTCTATCTCTACGGCGCGCGGCGATCCTTGAGGACGCGCATCGGCGACTTCTTCCTGCACGACTGGCCGGCCGCGATCCGCGATCTGTGGCGCGAGGTATGGACATCGGTCGGGTTGACGGTGATCGGCGCGATCGCGGGCTATTGGCTGGTCGCCTCCGACAAGCGCTGGTACGACGCCATCATCGCGCCGAGCCTCGCGGGCGGGCGCAATCCGGATTCGTCGGCCGAGACGCTGCGCAGCGTGCTTTACGGCGGCGGCGACCATTTTCTGTCGGGCTTCGCCGCCTATCTGTTCACCCACAACACGCAGGTCTCGATCCTGGCCTTCGCGCTGGGTTTCGCCTTCGCCGTGCCGAGCGTGCTGATCATCCTGATGAATGGCTGCATGCTCGGCGCCATTTTCCAGATCTATGCCGCCAAGGGGCTGGGCTTCGAACTCGGCGGCTGGCTTTCGATCCACGGCACGACGGAGCTGTTCGCCATTGCGATTGCGGGTGCCGCCGGCATGCGCATCGGCACCAGCATCGCCTTTCCTGGCGAGTTGACCCGCATGGCGGCTGCCGCCCGCGCCGGTCGCGTGGCGGCGACCGCCATGATCGGCGTCACGGTGATGCTGCTTTTCGCCGGACTGCTCGAAGGCATCGGCCGGCAGACGATCACCAGCGATATCGCCCGCTATTCGATCGGCGGCGCCATGCTGACCTTCTGGATTTGCTATTTCTACCTGTTCCGGATGCTGCGGCATGGCGACCGCTAGGACAGCGAAGGTCAAGGACCCGGCGGCATTGATCCGCCCGTTGGTGACGCCGGAGGGCGTCGACCTCAGGGTCAAGCTGGCCGACGCCGGCACTCGCGCTTCCGGCTTCCTGCTCGACGTGGTGATCATCATCGTGGCGGCGGTGGTGGTCAGCCTCGTTGCGCTGTTCGGCCTTGGCGGGCTTGGGGTGCAGGATGCCGAGCCGCTGTTCATTGTCTGGATCATCTTCATCTTCTTCCTGCGCAACGTCTATTTCATCGCCTTCGAAGCGGGACGGCGGGCAGCGACGCCAGGCAAGCGCATGGTTGGCGTAAGGGTCGCGTCGCGCAGCGGCGCCGGCCTCACGCTGGACCAGGTCATCGCGCGCAACCTGATGCGCGAGATCGAGGTTTTTCTGCCGCTGTCGATCCTCGCCGCACGCGCCAGCGCCGATGTCGCCGACACGCTGACGACCATCTTCGGACTTGTCTGGGCGCTGCTGTTTTCGCTGTTTCCGCTGTTCAACCGCGACAGGCTGCGGATCGGCGACCTGCTCGCCGGCACCTGGGTGGTCGAGGCGCCGAAAGTGGCGCTGGTCGAGGACCTTTCGCAGCGCAAGGACCCCGTCGCAGCGCGCTTCCAGTTCGGCCCCGCGCAGCTCGACGCCTATGGCATCGCCGAGCTGCAGAAGCTGGAGGAAGTGCTGCGCCGCAACGACTATTCGGCGCTCAAGGCGGTGGCGGAGACGATCGGCCGCAAGATCGGCGCGAGGGTCGAGCCGACCGATTCAAAGGCCTTTCTCACCGCCTATTACGGCGAGCTTCGCGCGCATCTGGAACGCAAGCTGCTGCTTGGAAATAGGAAGGCGGATAAATACGCGCGATGACGACATCGATATCAGAGCTGGAACTTCAGGAAATGGAAGCTCGAGCGGCAGCTGCCCAACCTGGGCCGTGGAAATCTTTGGTCGAGGGCCGAGACTTCCTAAGCGGCTCAAATATCATCCTGACCGGTGAGAGCGGCGAGGACATTGAATTGTCCGGTGCCACAATTGCGGATCAGGATTTCATCGCCGCTGCTCGGCAAGACGTCCCTCGCCTGATCGCGGAAGTGCGCACTCTGCGCGCACTTCTCAACCAGACCAAATAGAAGCCTCGGCGCCCTACCCCACCCACTTCTCGTAATCCGACACCAAGAGGTGCAGCGGCGCGACATCTTCGTCGATGTTGGAGAAGCGGCCGATCGGGTCGCGGAAGACGTTGTCGGTGAGGTCGTCATTGACGGTCGAGACCTCGCCGATCAGCACGTCCTTACCCTCGGCCCAGAAGGCGTGCCAGACGCCGGGCATCAGCGTCACGCTCTGGCCCGGATCGAGTTTCAGCAGCCCACCCGCGGGCAATCTGGTGATGGTGCCGTCGACCGGCACCGAGACTTCGGCCTTCGGGTCGATGCCGCCGTCGCGGTCGTGCATAAAGAGTTCCAGCACCAGCTTGCCGCCGCCGCGGTTGATGATGTCCTCGGCCTTGATGTTGTGGCGGTGCATCGGCGAAAGCTGATCCTTGCGCGAGATCATGATCTTTTCGGCATAGAGCATGCCCATGCCGAGCTTCATGTCCTCGTAGCGGCCGTTGCGCACGGTGAACAGGAACAGGCCGAGCTCGTCGAACTTCTCCTGGCCGTAATCGGTGATGTCCCAGCCGAGACGCGAGGTGAAGATAGCCGAGGAGTCCGCCTTGTGCGCCTTCATTTCTTCAGGCGACCAATAGGCGAAGGGCGGCATGATGTAGCCGAAGGAGCGGATGAAGGCGTCGGCTTCGCGGATGATGTCGTTGATCTTGGAGCGCTTCATGGGTTCCTTCCTCCGGCCGCTGCCTCTCGAAATCTACCCCTCCGAATAGCTCAATGCCGGTCCGCTGTCGACGCAAACCGGCGGTTCTGGACCGTGACATCCGCCAGGATCGGGGCCATAACCCATTCAGTTTTTGAAGCGCATGTCCTTGTGCCGAAATCGGCAGACATGCTTTGGACGGTGATCCCATGCCAAGCATAGACGACCTAGACACACCGGCGATCCTGATCGATGCGGCCCGCGCGGAAGCCAACATCAACAAGGCGCAGGCGCATGCCGACCGCCACGGGTTGAAGCTCCGCCCGCATATCAAGACGCACAAGCTGCCTTACTGGGCGAAGAAGCAGGTCGCGGCGGGCGCGGTCGGCATCACCTGCCAGAAGATCGGCGAGGCCGAGGTGATGGCCGATGCCGGACTCGATGACATCTTTCTCCCCTATAACATTCTTGGCCGGGCAAAGCTGGAACGGCTGAAGGCGCTGCATGGGCGTGTCACGCTGTCTGTGACGGCGGATAGCCATGAGACGCTGGAGGGCCTTGCCGCCACCTTCACCGATGCCGGTCATCCGCTTTCGGTGCTGGTCGAGTGCGACACCGGCATGGGCCGCTGCGGCGTGCAGAGCGACGACGAAGCGCTGGCGTTGGCGAAGGTGATCGACCAGGCGAAGGGCCTCTCCTTCGGCGGGCTGATGACCTATCCTGCGGCGGGGCGCGCCGCCGAGGCGGACGCCTGGCTGAAGGCCGCGCGCGACGCGCTTGCGGCGGCCGGCCTCGAATGCGAGCGCATCTCCAGCGGCGGCACGCCGGACATGTGGCGCTCCGGCGAGGACAGCGTCGTCACCGAATACCGGCCCGGCACCTACATCTATCTCGACCGCTACCAGGTCGCCAAAGGCGTCGGCACGCTGGACGACTGCGCGCTAACCGTTCTTGCCACGGTGGTCAGCCACCCGACAGCGACCCGCGCCATCCTCGACAGCGGCAGCAAGGCGCTGTCCTCCGATACGCTCGGCCTGCCGGAGTTCGGCGAACTGCTCGGCGTGCCAGGCGCCCGGGTCACCGGATTGAGCGAAGAGCACGGCACCGTCACGCTTGGCGACGACGCCAAGCTGCGCATCGGCGAGCGCGTGCGCGTCGTGCCCGACCATTGCTGCGTGGTGACGAACCTGTTCGACCAGGTGCACCTGATCGACGGCGACAAGGTGCTGGAAACGCTGCCGGTGGCGGCAAGGGGGAAGATGGGGTGAGGCGCGCCTTTCCCTGCTCTCACAAGGGAGAAGGCTAAGCCCGCTCCGCCTGGCGCGCCGCGACCCTGCGCATCGCGGTCACGCGCCGCCTGAAAATCTCCGTGCGCATCGCCATCAGGTGCAGCGCGAAGAAAAGCACCGTGAAACCCAGCGCCATGACGGCCAGCGGCCACAGCATGGAGGGGTCGATGGTCGGGCCGCCGAGGCGGAAGACCGACGCTGGCTGATGCAGCGTGTTCCACCAGTCGACCGAGAATTTGATGATCGGGATGTTGATGAAGCCGACCAGCGTGATGATGGCGGCGGCCCAGGCGGCGCGGCCGGCATCGTCCAGCGCGCGGGTCAGCGCGATGATGCCCAGATACATCAGGAAAAGCACGAACACGGAGGTCAGCCGCGCGTCCCAGACCCACCAGGTGCCCCACATCGGCTTGCCCCAGATCGAACCGGTGATCAGCGCCAACGCCGTGAAGGTGGCGCCGATCGGGGCCGCCGCTTTCAGCGCGACATCGGCCAACGGATGGCGCCAGACCAGCGTGCCGAGCGCAGAGATCGCCATGATCGTGTAGCACATCATGGCGAGCCAGGCGAAAGGCACGTGGATATACATGATGCGCACCGTAATGCCCTGCTGGAAATCCTCCGGCGCGGTGAAGCTCATATAGAGGCCGACGGCGAGCAGGACCGCCGCGACAGCCGCCAGCCACGGAATGAGCTTGTCCGCCAGCCCGACGAAGCGCGTCGGGTTGGCGAGGTCGTTCCAGCCGGAAAAGCGTGAGGTGGTGTCGCTCATGGCGACCTAAATAGACCGGCAGTGTCTTGGGGGCAATTCCCAACCGGGGAGAGAAGCGGCGCTTACGCCGCTTCCGTCACCGGACGGCTGAGGCGGCGGACCTCCTCGTCGTTGAGCAGGCCACCGGCGCGCAGCAGGGCGGCGAAGCGACCATTGCGCAGCGACAGCTCGGTGAAGCCGCCCATCTCGACCACCCTGCCCTTGTCCATGAAGACGACGAGGTCGGCGTCGCGGACCGTGGTCAGGCGGTGGGCGATGATGAAGGTCGTGCGGTTGCGGCGCAGCTCGTCGATCGCTTCCTTGACCCGATCCTCGGTTTCCACGTCGAGCGCGCTGGTCGCCTCGTCGAGCACCAGGATCGGCGCATCCTTGAGCACGGCGCGGGCGATGGCGATACGCTGGCGCTCGCCGCCCGAGAGCTGGCCGCCACGCTCGCCGACGACGGTGTCGTAGCCGCTGCTCTTCGACAGGATGAAGTCCTGCGCGGCGGCGGCATTGGCGGCGGCGTGCACCTCGTCGTTGCTCGCATCGGCGCGGCCGACACGGATGTTGTCCTCGATCGAGCGGTTGAGCAGGCCGGCGTCCTGGAAGACCGTGGCGATCGAGTGGCGCAGCGACTTGCGGGTCACCGTGCGGGTGTCGATGCCGTCGATGAGGATGCGGCCGCTGGCCGGTGTGAAGACGCGCTGTAGCAAGTTGATGAGCGTCGTCTTGCCGGCGCCCGTCGGGCCGACGATGGCGACCGTCTGGCCAGCCTGGACCTCGAAGGAGACATCCTCGATGCCGTGGCCGGAGTTGGCGAACTCGAAGCTAACGTTCTCGAAGCGGACATGGCCGGTGACGTTGGTCAGCTCGCGCAGGCCATCCGGCTCGATGGTCTCGGCCGCCGAGTCCTCGAGACGATAGAAGTCCTCCAGCTTGGCGCGGGCCTCGGAGATCTGGGTGGTGAAAGCCGACATCTGGTCGAGACGGGCGATCAGCATCCCGGCAAAGCCGGTGAAGGCGACGACATCGCCGACGCGGAGCTGGCCAAGGGTGACCAGATACGCGCCGATGGACAGCACGATCATCATCGAGATGGTCGACGACAGGCGGTTCAGCGCGTTGGCGATCGCCCACCAATCGAGCACCGGGTTCTGCGCGTCGAGCAGGTCCTTCACATAGCGCTTCAGCGTCGCGGTCTCGTGGGCGATGCGGTTGTAGCTCTGCAAGACGGCGACATTGCTGACGCTGTCGGAGACATGCGCGAAGACAGTGTGGTAGTGGCGCTCGACGGCGGTCTGCCCCGACTTGGTGCGGCGCATGACGATGCGGCCGATACCGACGTAAAGGATGCCCAAGCCAAGCAGTACCACGGACATGCGGATGTCCATGGACAGGGCGGTCGGAACCAGCAGCACCAGCGCGATGGCCGTCGAGAGATGCACACGCATGAATTCGAGCCAGAGGCTGAACAGCGTCTCGACGGCGCGCAGCAGCGTGTGCAACGAATTGGACGTGCCGCGCTGGTGGTGCCAGGCAAGCGGCATGGTGATGACCCGTTCGAAGGACTGGCACAGAACTTCCGAGCGGCGGGCATGGGCGAAGCGGTCGGCGCCGCGCGCCACCAGCACGAAGGCTATGACATTGAAGACACCGATGGCGGCCCAGACGGCGAGCGTCGAAAACACCGCGCCTTTTTCGGAGATGGCACCGATCACCCTGCCCAGCAGGATCGGCTCGAGGATCGCGATCGCCGCGAGCGCGACGTTGGCGCCGCAAATCAGCGCGACGCGCTTCTTGTCGGCCGCCAGATAACCCAGCGCTCTAAAGTAGATCTGCAGAAGTGACACTTCAGCTACTCCGCCAAACTCTTGTCTGTGCTCAATGCCCGAATTGTGCACCGCACCATTTTTTGACACGTATCGGTTAACGTGTCGCGAAACAATGCGTCGTCTATCCCTTCCGTTCCCATTTAGCGAACAAAAGATGACGACGGTACGAAATCTGACGTGATCACCTAACGGTTTGAGATAAAAGGTGAAATGTCAGGCTTACGGCAAAATAATGGCACTTGGCTCCCGCTGCCACATTTTTAATCACAAGCCGCTTGCTTAGCCTGCCCTAAAGGAAGGCACATGACCGGGCGCAGGGGCCTTGCCAAGTAAAAAACAGCGATCGGCCGCGCATCCCGAAGGACGCACGGCCGACAAGACAAGCCTTTGATTTTACGCAGGTATCCTGACGACGACTTCGGTCTTGCCGCCGGCTGCCGGCTCGAAAGAGGCTGATTTTTTCTTCGAACCATCGACTTCTAGCGAGATCGACTTGGTCTTTTTGTCGCGGATGACGCGAACCTTGATCTCGCTGTCGAACATCTTGAGCGTCGCGGCGTAGCCGTCCCAGTGCCCGGGCAGCTTCGGCCTAAACGTGATCTCCTTTCCGCGACGCTCGATGCCGAGGATGCCTTCCACCGCGGCCCGGTAAAGCCAGCCGGCCGAGCCTGTGTACCAGGTCCAGCCGCCGCGGCCGCCCTTGCCTTCGCCGGCATAGATGTCGGCGGCCACCACATAGGGCTCGACTCGGTAGTGCTCGGCCGCCGCCTCGTCCGAGGCGTGATTGACCGGGTTCAGCATCGAGAAGCAGCGATAGGCCTCGTCGGTGCGGCCCATCTCGGCCAGGGCGATCACGAACCAGGTGGCGGCATGGGTGTACTGGCCGCCATTTTCGCGCACGCCCGGCGGATAGCTCTTGATATAGCCGGGATCCTTCTCGCTCTTGGAGAAGGGCGGCGTGAACAGCTTGACGATCTTGAGCTCGTCGTCGACCAGCATCTTGGTCGCCTGTTCCATGGCCGTGGTCGAGCGCGCCGGATCGCCCTCGCCCGACAGCACGCTCCAGGACTGGGCGATCGAGTCGATCTTGCACTCGTCCGAATTGTGCGAGCCGAGCGGCGTGCCGTCGTCGAAGCTGCCGCGCCGGTACCACTGGCCGTCCCAAGCGGTGCTTTCCAGGGCACGCTTCAGAGCGTCGGCGTGCTTCGCCCAGGCCTGGGCACGCTTGGTGTCGCCCTGCCCCTTGGCGACCGGCGCGAAGTCGGTGAGCGTCTTCAGGAGGAACCAGCCCAGCCACACGCTCTCGCCCTTGCCGCCCTCGCCGACACGGTTCATGCCGTCGTTCCAGTCGCCGCCGAGGATGAGCGGCAGCCCGGCGGGGCTGCTGCGCTTGATCGCGAGATCGAGCGCCCGCGCGCAATGATCGTAGAGAGGCGCGGTGTTCTTGGTGATCTCCGGCGTGAAGAAGGCGTCATGCTCGCCCTCGCCGAGCTCCTGCCCGTCGATAAAGGGCAATTGCTCCTTGAGGATGCCGGCATCGCCCGTCACCTCGATGTAGCGGGCCGTCGCGTGCGCCAGCCAGACGACGTCGTCCGAGATCATGGTGCGCACCCCGGCATCGGTGCGCGGCAGCCACCAGTGCTGCACGTCGCCTTCCGGGAACTGCCGGCGCGCGGCATTGAGGATCTGATCGCGCGCCAGCTTCGGGTCGTGCGCCAGGAGGGCGAGCGTGTCCTGCAACTGGTCGCGGAAGCCGAAGGCGCCGCTCGCCTGGTAGAAGGCCGAGCGCGCGCGGATGCGGCAGGCGAGGCTCTGGTAAGGCAGCCAGTGGTTGACCATGGCGTTCATCGCCTCGTCCGGCGTCTCGACCTGGATGGTGTCGAGGAAACGGCGCCAGGTCTTTTCGTTGTCGGCCAGGCGCTGGTCGAAATCCTTGCCGCGATGAGCCTGCACCAGCGCGCTTGCCTCGGCGGGCGTGGCCGCGTCGCCGAGCAGCCAGAGCAGCGTGACATCGCCACCGGCAGGAATGTCGATGTCGCTGGCGAGAACCGCGCAAGGATCGTCACCCGCCTCGATACGGCCGGAAAGCGCAAGCCCGCCAAGCACGGCCTGCGGATATTCGGTCGTGCCGTGCCTGCCGATGAACTCGCCACGGTCGGCGGTCACCGAATGGACGGGATGGCTGGCCGCCAGGAAGGCGACGCGCTCGCCGAAGTCGAGCCCATACGGGTTTTGCGCCAGCATGGCGCCGGTCGCTGCGTCCCGGGAGGGCACGATGGTCGCCGCGGTGCGCGAGCGATGGCCGCCCAGCACCCACTCGGCATAGGCGTAAATGCGCAGCCGCGCCGGCGCCGGACCGGCATTCTGAATGCGCAACCGCGTGATCTTCACCGGATCGGTCGGATCGACCACCTGCGTCAGGTCCATCGACAGCGGCCCGCGCTTCGAGCGGAAGGTGGAGAACCCCTGCCCGTGCCAGGTCTCGTAGGTCATCGACGGATCACGCACCACTGCCGCCATGGGCGAGAACGCCTTACCGCTCACCTGGTCGTAGATATAGAAGCCCTCGCCCGGCCGGTTCGACACCGGATCGTTCGACCACGGCGTCAGCTGGTAGTCGCGGCTGTTGCGGCTCCAGGTGAAGCCGGCCCCTTCGGCCGAAACGTGGAAGCCGAAGGAAGCATTCGAGATGACGTTGATCCAAGGCTGCGGCGTCACACGCCGTCCGGTCAACCGCGTCACATAGTGGCGACCGTCGCCGTCGAAGCCGCCAAAGCCGTTCCACAGGCTGAGACCGCTGCCATCGGCGGCGATATCGTCTCCACCCTGGCTTGCCGGTACCGGCAAGGGCAGCGGCGGAGCAGGTTCGCGCGGCGAACCGCCCTCCGCCTGCAGCAAGGCATCGCGGGCCTGGAGGGCCGCGGTCTCCGCACGCTCGAGCTGGTCGAAGATCGTGCCGTTGCGGGTATGCAAGACGACGCGCGCGACCGACAGCAAGGTCTTGTAGGTCGGCTCGTCCATCAGGTCGCGGCGCACCGCGAAGATGTGCTGGCGAGGCCCGAGCTCGCGGCCGCGCAGGCGGCTGTTCTCGCACAGCGTCTCCACGGCGCGCTGCAGGTCCTGCACATAGGACGAGGCCTGCTCGTTGACGACGACGAAGTCGATCATCATGCCCCGCGCCCGCATATATTCCTGGAAGCGCAGCGCCTGGGCGACGATCTCGAGATCGGCGACGTCGCCGATGCGCACGAGGAAGATCGGAAAATCGCCGGAGATGCTGGTCGGCCACAGGCTCGACTGGCGGCCGAGGCCAGACGCGATGGATTCGGCCGGCAGGCGCAAGAACGGATCGGGATAGATCAAGTAGCGTGCAAGCTTCTGCACATTGGCGGCGTCGGTGAGGCTGAGCCCCAGATGACGTGTCTGCACCTGGCTGCGCGTCCAGGCAAGCATGGCCTGGCGGGCGAAGCTCTCCTGGTGGTCGAGGCGGGCGATCGCCTCGTCGAGCTCCGAGCGATTGGCGCCGACGGCGGTCCAGAAGGTCAGCGAGATCTTCTTGTTGGCCGGCACGCGGACCTGGCGGCGCAGCGCGGCCACCGGATCCAGCGTGAAGCCCTGGCTGCCGGAGAGCCTGACGCCGGGGTCGAAGGCGACGGCATCGGCGATGGTGCGGCCGCGGCCGATGAAAGCGCGCCGGTCGGTCTCGGCCTCGGCATCGCGCGACGGGCCCGACGGGTCGGTGACGAAATGCACCATGGTTAGGTCGGGGTCGTTCTTGTCGCGCTTACGTCGCGTGGCGAAGATCGCGCCGTTGTTCGGTGCGATCTCGGTCTCGACGAACATCTTGGAGAAGGCCGGATGCGCATTGTCCGAGGCCTCGTTGCCGAGCACCAGCTCGGCGAAGGACGTCACCTCGATATGTCGGTCGGTCGGGCCGTCATTATAAAGCGTGATGCGACGGCCTTCGCCATTGCCCTCGGAAATGACGATGCATTCGACCTCGGAACGCAGCGAGCCGACCGACTTGGTGAAGCTCGCCTTGTCGTCGCCGAACAGCGTCTGGACGCGCTCGCCCTCGGCGCGCTTCGGCTCGGCGGTGGCCGACCACCAGTCGCCGGTGGCGGTGTCGCGCAGGAAGATGTAGGAGCCGAGGCGGTCCTCGCTCGGATCCGGCTGCCAGCGGGTGACGGCAAGCTCGCCGAAGCGGCTGTAGCCGGAGCCGGTCGCGGTGACCATGACAGAATAGCGGCCGTTGGACATGACATTGGTCGCCCGCAGCGCCTTGATCGGGTCGAGGATGACACGGCTGTCCGGGCTCTCGGCCTCGGTCTCGTCCTTGGACCGCTCGTCGGCTTCCGTCCTGACGGTTGCGGTCGGAATGTCGCGCGGCGCCTTCTCCTGCAAAAGAAGCTCGGCCGACTCGATCACCGGGTCGCTGTGGAAACGCTCGCGCAGCCGGCCCTCGAAAATGGCGTCGGCGACAGCGGCGATCGACATGCCGGAATGGTGCGCCATGTAGTTCAGCACCACGGCGTGGTCCGTGCCCTCCGGAACGCGCTGCGGCGTGAAGTCGACCGCATCGTGGAAGCCATGCCGGCCAAGCGCGCCGATGGAGCGCAGGCGCTTCAGGTTCTGCACCGCCTCGCGCGGATAGAACTGCGCTGCCAGGATCGTGGCGTAGGGCGCGATCACGGTGTTCTGGCCGAGACCGCGCTTCAGGCCGAGGCCGGGCACGCCGAAATTGGTGTACTGGTAGGTGAGCTCGCGGTCGCGGGCGTTGTAGGCCGATTCGGAAATGCCCCAGGGCACGTTCTTCGAGCGCGCATACTGGATCTGGCGCTTGATGATGAGCTTGCTGGTCTGATTGAGGATCGAGCCCTGCGGCTCCTTCATCACCAGCGGCGGCATCAGATACTCGAACATCGAGCCCGACCACGACATCAGCGCACCTTGGAAGCCGATCTCGACAATCGGCCGTCCCAAGCGGAACCAGTGCTCGGTCGGCAGGTCGCCCTTGGCGATGGCGAACAGGCTGGTGAGCCGCGCCTCGGAGGCGAGAAGGTCATAGCAGCTCTCGTCGAGCTGGCGGTCCTCGACCCGGTAGCCGATCGAGAGCAGCTTGCGCTCCTGGCGCATCAGGAAGGAGAAATCCATCTCGAAGGCATAGCGGCGGCAGCGCTCGCGCAGGGCGAGCAGCTTGGCGCGCAATGCGGCGACGGCGCTCTCGTCATTGTGCGAATCGTGCACATGCGCCTCGCAGGTCGCCTCGAGTCTCGCCGCCCAGTCAGCGATGACGTCGCTTTTCGGCGAGGCCGCCTCGGTGTGGATGGCGGTGGCGAGCTTGCGGATCTCGCCAGCAAGCACCGCAAGGTTGATGGTGCGGATCGATGCCATCTCCGGCTGCGCCTTGATGGTCGCAACCGCGCGGCGCATGCCGTCGAGACGGTCGGCCAGGCGCTGGCGGAGCGGCCGCAGCTGCCGTCGGTCGTCCGGCAGCTCGTCCAGGCTCTCGTCGAGGATGGTGACGGTGTCGATGATGCCTTCGAAATCGCCCTGCAGGTGCACGGAAGGCGCTTCGGCCCACTCGGCGCAGGAGGCGGCCACCGCGACCAGATGTCCGGCGAGATTGCCGCTGTCGACCGCGGAGATGTAGAGCGGATAAAGCGGCTTCAGCGTCGTCGTGTCGTACCAGTTGTAGAGATGGCCGCGTTCGCGCGGCATGTTCTCGATCGTCGTCATCGTGGCGTCGATGCGGGTGATGGCGTCCGACAGGCTGATCCAGCCGAAATCGCGCGCCGACACGACCGACAACAGATAGACGCCGATATTGGTCGGCGACGTGCGCGGCGCCACCACCGGCGCCGGGCTCTCCTGGAAATTGTCCGGCGGCAGGTGATGCTGCTCGGGCGTGACGAAGGTCTCGAAATAGTGCCAGGTGCGGCGCGCGTAAGTGCGCAGCGCGTGGACGTCGGCGGTCGAGATGCGCAGCCTGTCCTCAGTCTCGGCCGAGCGGCTGATCCAGCAGGCGACGGCGGGCGAAGCGATCCAGAAGATGGCGAAGAAGAAGGCAACGAAAGCGCCCGTGGAATCGGCGAGCACCGGAATGGCGAGGCCGACGACGCCGACGATCACCGCGCCATACATCATGCCGTAATAGGCGCCGAGATCGTTCCCGCCCTTGGCCGCCTGCGAAGCGGTGCGCCATTCGAGCAGGTTCTGACGGCTGACGAAGAGGCGGTATATGGTGCGGATGATGGCATCGCCCATCATCCAGGCGAGATGCGCCATCAGAAGCACCTTCAGCGCCACCAGCGCGGTGCCGAACACGGTATCGCGGGCCAAAGCGGAGAAATGGCCGCGCGGCGTCTGGTCGCCGCTCTTGGGCAGGATGCCGTTCACGATGTCGAAGGTCGGCGCCATGAACAGGCTGAGGATCAGAAGCGCCTGCCACTGCGCGGCCTGAGTAAAGGGCAGCAGCGTCCAGCCGGCGACGCAGGCCATGACCCAAAAGATCGGAGTGACCGAGCGGCGCAGATTGTCGACCATCTTCCAGCGCGACAGCGCAGGCACCCCGGAGCGCGGGTCGAAAATATAGCCGAGCAGCTGCCAGTCGCCGCGCGCCCAGCGATGGTGGCGCGAGGCGTCGACCGAGTAGCGGGTCGGATAGTCCTCGACCAGCTCGACGTCGGTGACCAGTGCGGCGCGCGCGAGCGCACCTTCGAGCAGGTCGTGGCTGAGGATGGTGTTTTCGTCGATGCGGTTCTTCAGCGCCGCCTCGAAGGCGTCGATATGGTAGAGGCCCTTGCCCGTGAAGGACCCGTCGCCGAAGACGTCCTGGTAGACGTCGGAGACGGCGAACACATAGGGGTCGAGGCCGCGATTGGCCGAGAAGACGCGCTGGAAGAAGGAGGCATCGTCGCCGCTGGTGAGCGAAGCGGTGATGCGCGGCTGCAGGATGGTATAGCCGGCGGTGACGACACGCTTCACCGGATCGAAATGCGGGCGGTTGAGCGGATGGGCGAGCTTGCCGACCAGGCTCGAAACCGCGTCGCGCGTGGTGCGCGTGTCGGCGTCGAGCGTCATCACATAGACGACCTTTTCCGGCAGCGGCACGTCGAGCGGCAGGAAGGTGGTGTCGCTGTCGCCGCGCAGGAGAAGGTTCAGCTCATGCAGCTTGCCGCGCTTGCGCTCCCAGCCCATCCAGCAGCCCTGCGCCTGGTTGTAGAGCCGGCGCCGGTGCAGGAGATAGAAGCGCGGCGAGCCCTCCGACGGATAGCGGGCGTTGAGCCTGGCGATCTCGTCGCGGGCATATTGCAGGATCTCGATGTCGGCGGCGTCGATCTCGGCCTTGGAATCCGGCCAGTCGGACAACAGGGCGAAATGGATCTCCTGCGCCGTGTTGGCGAGATGGTGCACCTCGATGTTGCGGATGTTTTCCTCGACGTCGTCGCGCGAGCCGATCAGCGAGGGCACGACGACCAGCGTGCGCGCTTCCACCGGGATGCCGTGCTTGTTGTAGTCGTAGCCGACAAGTCGGGTCGGCTTGAGGAACAGCGCCACCACGGTGTTGAAGAAGGCGAGCGCGCCCTCGCTGGCCGGCACGGCGAACAGCGCCAGCATCAGCGTGATCGATTCGACCGACAGGCCGAGATTGGCGAGCGCCCTGCCCGAAAGCACCAGCAGCAGCACGGTCAACAGGAAGACCGGCACGACGATGCCCAGCCAGCCGGCGCTGGCAAAGCCGCGCTTGAACGTCACATAGAAAGGCGGCCGGTAGCCGATCGCCTTTTCCAGCTCCTGCCGGCGCGGGCCGACCAGGAAGAAGCCGACATCGGTGTGCACGGCGGGGTCCGCCGTTTCCGGCACGCCGGACGCATCGGTGAGCCCGGGCGTATGACCGGCCAGTTCGATCGCCTTTTCGGCGACGCGGTATTCGGAGAGATCGGAGCGGCGCGCCAGTTGCTCGATCGCGGTACGATACTGGTCGCGCGAGAAGAAATCGAGGTCGGCGAAATCGGTCTTCTCGCGCAGGAGTGTGTCGATGCGGCTGACACCTTCGAACCAGACGGTCCAGTCGACGTCATTGATGAGGCGCAGGCCGCGGATGATGTTGCCGGTGGTGACGTTGCCCGAGGACAGCGTCTGGTGCTCGGAGATGATGATCTCCTCGGCGTCGGAGCCGGTCTTTTCGAGCTCGCTTTCCAGCCATTCCAGCGCGCGGCCCGCGTTCTGCGAGCCGTCGCGCAGGCGGTAGAGCAGTTGGGTGGCGAAAGTGGTGTCCTGCGCATGCGCGCTGTAATTGGACAGGATCCTGGTTCGGTCGGCGTTGTCGTCGGTCGCCAGAACCCGGTCGGCGACCTCGTTGGCGATATGGCGCATCTGCCTGGTACGCTCGACGCGCACGGCGATGCGGCGCAGATTCTCGATCAGCACGAAGCGCAGCAGCGACGGCAGCGCCCAGAGCTCGCCGATCTTCATCGGCTCGACCGACTGGAAGCCCTCGACGATCGCCTTGAACATAGTGGCCGAGACCGAGCTGTCGGAATGCTCGACATAGCTCCAGGCAACAACGAAGGCGCGCGGCAGCACCGTGCCGTCGCCGAGTGTCAGCGTCGGCAACTGGCGATAGAAGCGGCGCGGCAGATCGCGCTTGACCTGGAATATCGTCTCCTCGACCAGGTAATTGTTGTCGAGCAGCCATTGCGCGGCCGGCGTGATGGTCTCGCCCTTGGCCTGGGCGGCATTGGTCGAGCGGTAGACTTCGAGGATCTTCTTGGCGCTGTCGCGGATGCGGGCCTGGAACTCGAACGGGGCGAGGCCGAACAACTCCTTGACCTCGCCCTTGGCGAGCGCAACGCCCAAGGCGCGCAGCCGGTCCTCAGGCAGGAAATTGGAGCGTATCGGCGCTTCCGTCACCGCCGGGAAGCCGGCGCTGGTCTGTTCGATCTTGTTTGGGTTCGTCTGAATGTTCATTGAAAATTCCGTAAGCGGGAGCGCAATGCGGCGTCACCGCCACGGCAATGGCCCTAAAACCGGTTCAATTGCAATTGGTTGCATGGCTGATCGGCCGAAAGTTTGTTTTGCGCACCACGACAGGGGCGTGCCCTTTCGACAGCTCGTGGGCGAACGCCCCTCGCTCTCCGCCCCGGGTTGGATGAGGGCAAGGATTCAGGCTTTTTCGTGATACATGCAAGGGGCCGGGCGATAATTCGCCCGCCCCGCGATCATGTTTGGCAACAGCCGTTAACGGTTGGCGGCGAGGCGATGGAGTCCGATCACGAAAAGCAGGCCCTCCCCCTTGAACTGAAGCCGCAATTCCGGGCTGCCGCGGTCGAGGATCAGCGTATCGAGCGGTCCGAGGTTAGACCCGTCGTCCGTGAAGAGCGTGGCGCCGGTGCCGACGGCAAGAACGAGCGTGGTGTCGGCGCGCGGCGCGATGCGAATCTCGCCGGAAAAAGGCCGGCGCTCGACCTCATGGGCCATGCGGCCACGGCGGGTCATCACGTTGAGATCGGTGATCGGACCCCCGATCAGCGCAGCGCTGGTCGGCACGTCGCCCGGAAAGGCGAGCGGCGCCGAAGCCGTCGTCAGCCGCGCCGGAGGCTGGCCGGCAATGTCGAGAATGACGCCACCGCCTTCCAGCACCGACAGCGTGCGGTCGATGCCGGCGAAGCTCGAGAACGGCCCGCTGGTCTCGACGCTGGCCATCGAGACGCGCCAGTCGAAATCGTCGAGCCCGGCGCCGTCGGGCGAAACCGCGATTTCGGTGGTCGTGCCGCCGCCATTCTTCCATGGCATGACGCGGTAGCCGGCGGCACGAAGGATGCGCATTGTTTTAACCTAGGATGCCCGGCAGGTTGAGCTGGTGTTCCTTGGCGCACGCAATGGCGATGTCGTAGCCGGCATCGGCATGGCGCATGACGCCGGTCGCCGGGTCGTTCCACAGCACGCGCTCCAGGCGTTTTGCCGCCTCGGGCGTGCCGTCGGCGACGATCACCATGCCGGCATGCTGCGAGAACCCCATGCCGACGCCGCCGCCATGATGGAGCGACACCCAGGTGGCGCCGGACGCGGTGTTGAGCAGCGCGTTGAGCAGCGGCCAGTCGGAAATCGCGTCGGAGCCGTCCTTCATCGCCTCGGTCTCGCGGTTCGGCGAAGCGACCGAGCCGGAATCGAGGTGGTCGCGGCCGATGACGACCGGCGCCTTGAGCTCGCCCTTGGCCACCATCTCGTTGAAGGCGAGGCCGAGCCGGTGGCGGTCGCCGAGGCCACCCCAGCAGATACGCGCCGGCAGCCCTTGAAAGGAGATGCGCTTGCGCGCCATGTCGAGCCAGTTGTGCAGATGCGTGTTGCCGGGAGTCAGCTCGCGCACCTTGGCGTCGGTCTTGTAGATGTCCTCCGGATCGCCCGAGAGCGCCGCCCAGCGGAACGGACCGATGCCGCGGCAGAACAGCGGCCGGATATAGGCCGGCACGAAGCCCGGGAAAGCGAAGGCGTTCTCGAAACCTTCGTCCTTGGCGACCTGGCGGATGTTGTTGCCGTAGTCGAGCGTCGGCACGCCGGCGTTCCAGAACGCCACCATCGCCTCGACATGCTCGCGCATCGATGCGCGCGCCGCCTTCTCGACCGCTTTCGGATCCGACGTGCGCTTCTCGCGCCATTCGGCCATCGTCCAGCCCTTCGGCAGATAGCCGTTGATCGGATCGTGCGCGGAGGTCTGGTCGGTGAGGATGTCGGGGCGGATGCCGCGCTTGAACATTTCCGGCACGATCTCGGCGGCGTTGCCGAGCAGGCCGACCGACTTCGCCTCCCCGGCCTTGGTCCAGCGATCGATCATCTCCATCGCCTCGTCGAGCGTTTCGGCCTTCTCGTCGAGATAGCGGGTGCGCAGGCGAAAATCGATCGAATCCGGATTGCATTCGATCGCCAGACAGGACGCGCCTGCCATGACCGCGGCCAGCGGCTGGGCGCCGCCCATGCCGCCGAGACCGCCGGTCAGGATCCACTTGCCCTTGAGATTGCCGTTGTAGTGCTGGCGGCCGGCCTCGACGAAGGTCTCGTAGGTGCCCTGGACGATGCCTTGCGTGCCGATATAGATCCAGGAACCGGCCGTCATCTGGCCGTACATCATCAGGCCCTTCCTATCGAGCTCGTTGAACTTCTCCCAGGTCGCCCAATGCGGCACGATGTTGGAGTTGGCGATGAGCACGCGCGGGGCATTGGAATGGGTCTTGAAGACACCGACCGGCTTGCCCGACTGGACCAGCAGCGTCTCGTCCTCGCCCAGCGTCTTCAGCGACGCGACGATGCGGTCGAAGTCGTTCCAGGTGCGCGCCGCCCGGCCGATGCCGCCATAGACGACCAGTTCATTGGGGTTCTCGGCGACCTCCGGGTCGAGATTGTTCATCAGCATGCGCAGCGGCGCCTCGGTCGTCCAATAGCGGGCATTGAGCTTATCGCCGCGCGGCGCGCGCACTTCACGGATGTTATGGCGAGGATCGGTCATCATTGTCCCTTTCGAGTAAGGCGGCGCTTTAGCGCCCGGCCCAGTCAATGGCGGCTTCGAGGATCGTTTTCAGCGTGGCGCGGATCGGCGCGGCGTAGCTGGGGTCGTAGGGTATGGGCCAGTTTTCCGGCGAACCCTTCTTGTCCGGCTCTCGCATGTAGCCGCGATTTGCGAGCTCCATCTGCAGCGCATGGACGCCGTTCCCGGGCTTGCCGAAGCTTCTGGTGATCCAGCCGCCCTTGAAGCGGCCGTTGACCACCCAGCTCTCGCCGTTCGCGGCGAGCATCTCCGCCACCCTTTCCTGCAGCGACGGAGCGGTGCTCTTGCCGTCATTGGTGCCGAGGTTGAAGACCGGCAGCGTGCCTTCGAACAGCCGCGGCAGCACCGAGCGGATCGAGTGGCAGTCGTAGAGGACGATGTTTTCGTGCATGCCGCGCAGCCGGTCGATCTCGGCCTGAAGAGCGGCGTGGTAAGGCACGAAATAGGTCTCGCGGCGCTCATCGATCTCTGATGGCGTCGGTTCGTCACCCATATTGTAGAGCGGATCGCCGTCGAAAGTGTCCGTCGGGCAAAGCGTCGTCGTGGCCTGGCCCGGATAGAGCGAGACGCCGGACGGATCGCGGTTGACGTCGATGACGGTGCGCGAAATGGCGGTGTGGACGACGGTCGCGCCGAGGTCGGCGGCAAAATCATAGAGCTTGTCGATCCACCAGTCGCAGTCGCGGCGGCCGAGCCAGGTCGAGACCAGGCGCGAGTCGAGCCCGGCGAGGTCGATGCCGGTGTGCGGGATCGAGACCAGCAGCGGCGCGGTGCCTTGGGTGACTGTGAGCCAGGAGGGCGTTGCCATCATGCCGCTCCCGCAATCGACGGCAACGCCACCGCGCCCGCCGCCTTCACCGCGGCACCGCTGCGTACCATGGCAATCGCCTTTTCCATGTCGGGGTGGAAATGGCGGTCATTGTCGAGATGCGGGACTTCGGTCCGGACCAGCTTGCGCACCGCCTCCAGCGGTTCGCTCGAAGCGAGCGGTGCATGGAAATCGCAGCCCTGGGCCGCGGCCAGCAGTTCGATGCCGATGACGGCGGTCGCATTCTCGATCATGCCGAGCAGGCGGCGCGCGCCGTGCGCGGCCATGGAGACATGGTCTTCCTGGTTGGCCGAGGTCGGGATTGAATCGACACTCGCCGGATAGGCCTTCTGCTTGTTTTCCGAAACGAGCGCAGCCGCCGTCACCTGCGGGATCATGAAGCCGGAGTTGAGCCCCGGCTTCGGGGTCAGGAAGGCCGGCATGCCGGAGAGCGCCGGGTCGACCAGCATGGCGATGCGCCGCTCCGACAGCGAGCCGATCTCGCAGACGGCGAGCGCGATCATGTCGGCGGCGAAGGCGACCGGCTCGGCATGGAAATTGCCGCCCGAAAGGGCGGTGTCGTCCTCGGCGAAGATCAGCGGATTGTCGGTAACGCCATTGGCCTCGGTCTCAAGCGTGTCGGCGGCCTTGCGCAGCACATCGAGCACGGCGCCCATCACCTGCGGCTGGCAGCGCAGGCAGTATGGATCCTGCACGCGCTCGTCGCCGACGCGGTGCGATTCACGGATGGCGCTGCCGGCCATCAGGTTGCGCAACGCATCCGCCGTCTCGATCTGACCGCGGTGTTTCCTCAACAGATGGATGCGCGGGTCGAAGGGCGCGTCAGAGCCCTTCGCCGCGTCGGTCGACAGCGCGCCGGCGACCAGCGCCGACTGGTAGAGCGTCTCGGCCTCGAACAGGCCGGCGAGCGCGAACGCCGTCGAGAACTGCGTGCCGTTGAGCAGCGCCAGCCCCTCCTTCGCGCCGAGCGTCACCGGCTCCAGCCCATGCGAGACGAAGGCAACCTTGGCCGGAAAGCGCCCATGCGGCGTAAAGCATTCGCCGACGCCGATCATGACGGCGGTCATGTGCGAGAGCGGCGCGAGGTCGCCGGAAGCGCCGACCGAGCCCTGCGCCGGCACGACGGGGATGACATCGTTGGCAAGCATCCCCTGCAGCAAATCGATCGTCTCTGACCGCACGCCGGAAGCACCCTGGGCAAGGCTGGCAAGCTTCAGCGCCATCATCAGCCGCACCACGGCCACCGGCATCGGCTCGCCGACGCCGGCGGCATGCGACAAAACGATGTTGCGCTGCAGCGTTTCGAGATCGCTCTCTGGAATGCGAACGCTGGCCAGCTTGCCGAAACCGGTGTTGATGCCATAGACCGGCTCGCCCTTGGCGAGTATGCGGGCAACCGCCTCGGCGCTGTCCCGGATCTTCGGCCGGCAGGCCGCATCCAGCTTCGGCACCGCGCCGCGATAGATGGCGCGCCAGTCGGCAAGCGTCGCGCTGCCAGGCTTCAGGGTCAGTTCGGTCATTGTCCTCTCCAGATACGGGCATGGAGCGGGTTAAAGCCCATGCGGTAGACGAGTTCGGCCGGGCGCTCGACGTCCCAGATGGCGAGATCGGCCGATTTGCCGGGTTCCAACGTGCCGGTCTTTTCCAGCAAGCCCAACGCGCGTGCGGCCTCGCGGGTGACGCCGGCCAGGCATTCGTCGACAGTCATGCCGAACAGCGTCGCGGCCATGTTCATGGTGAGCAGCAGCGAGGTGAGCGGCGAGGTGCCGGGATTGCTGTCGGTGGCGACAGCCATCTTCACGCCGTGGCGGCGGAAAAGGTCGACTGGCGGCTTCTTCGTCTCGCGGATGAAATAGTAGGCTCCGGGCAGGATGGTCGCCACGGTGCCGGCCTTCGCCATCCCGGCGGCGCCCTCCTCATCGGTGTATTCGAGATGATCAGCCGACAGCGCGCCATAGCGAGCCGCAAGTGCCGCGCCATGCAGGTTGGAAAGCTGGTCGGCGTGGAGTTTCACCGGCAGGCCGAGCGCCTTGGCCTTGTCGAAGACGCGCGCCATCTGTTCGGGCGAAAAGGCTATGCCTTCGCAAAAACCATCGACGGCGTCGGCGAGCTTTTCGGCGGCGACCTGCGGAAGGATGGTGTCAGCGACGAGATCGATGAACGCGTCCTTGTCGCCCTTGGCTTCCGGCGGCAACGCATGCGCTGCAAGGCAAGTCGTGCGCACCGTGACGGGGCGCTCGTCGGCCAGGCGGCGAGCGGCGCGCAGCGATTTCTTCTCGTTGTCGGCATCGAGGCCGTAGCCGGACTTGACCTCGACGGTGGTGACGCCTTCAGCGATCAGCGCGTCGAGGCGCGGCAGCGTCTCAGCGACCAGCTCGTCCTCACTCGCCCCGCGCAGCGATTTGACCGAGGAGACGATGCCGCCGCCGGCGCGGGCCACTTCTTCATAGGTGGCGCCGGCCAGACGCATCTCGAATTCGTTGGCGCGGTTTCCCGCATAGACGAGGTGCGTGTGGCAATCGATCAGGCCGGGCGTGATCCAGCGTCCAGCGCAATCGACGGTCTCGGCGCCCTGCCCTGCCGCAGCCGGCATATCGGCCTCGGGGCCTGCATAAACGATCAGCCCGTCGCGCGCGGCGACCGCGCCTTTCTCAACGATCCCGAGACCGGCCGCGCCATCGGCCATGGTCGCCAGGCGCGCATTGCGCCAGACCCGAGGACCGCTCTTCCCGTTTGCTCCACCCATCATCTTTTCCATTTGCTTGGACGGCGATTATGTATATACATATTGAAACGCGACGCAAGTGGTAATGTCGCCCGGGCATTCAGATTCGGAGAGGAACGTGACGGCGATCTTTGCGGAACAGGCGCTGCTGCCAGGCGGTTGGCAGGGCAATGTCAGGATCGCCTTCGAGGGCGGCCGCATCTCGACCGTCGAAACCGGCGCTTCCGCGTGGGCCGGCGACGAGCGCCATGCCATCCTCCTGCCCGGCATGGCCAACCTGCACAGCCACGCCTTCCAGCGCGGCATGGCGGGCCTTGCCGAGTTGCGCGGCCCTTCCGCGGACAGTTTCTGGAGCTGGCGCGAGGTGATGTACCGCTTCGCGCTGTCGATGACGCCGGACCAGGTCGAGGCGGTGGCGGCGCAGCTTTATGTCGAGATGCTGGAGGCTGGCTTCTCGCGCGTCGGCGAGTTCCATTACCTTCATCATGATCGCGACGGAAAGCCTTACGCCAACATCGCCGAGATGGCCGAGCGAATCGCCGCCGCAGCCGCCGACACCGGCATCGGGCTGACGCTGCTGCCTGTCTTCTATGCCCATTCTGCCTTTGGCGGCGCCGCTCCCAACGAAGGCCAGCGCCGATTCATCAATGATGTAGACCGCTTCGGGCGCCTGCTTGAGAAAGCTCGCGAGGGCGTTCGCTCATTGGAGCAGGCCGTCGTCGGTGTCGCGCCGCACAGTTTGCGCGCCGCGACGCCGGACGAGCTCAATGCCGTCGCAACCATGGCGCCGGACGGACCGATCCACATCCATGTCGCCGAGCAGATTAAAGAAGTCGAGGATTGCGTTTCCTGGTCGGGCAAGCGCCCGGTCGAATTCCTGCTCGCCAGTGCCGAGGTGGACGAGCGCTGGTGCCTGATCCACGCCACGCATATGACCGAAGCCGAAACGCTCGCCCTGGCGCGGACCGGCGCGATCGCCGGGCTTTGCCCGATCACCGAGGCCAATCTCGGCGACGGCACTTTCGCGGCGCCGCTCTTCATCGAGCATGGCGGACGCTTCGGCGTCGGCTCCGATTCCAATGTGCTGATCGGCCTGCCGGACGAGCTCAGGCAGCTCGAATATTCGCAACGCCTCGCCCACCGCGCCCGCAACGTGCTGGCCCGCGCCGGCGGATCGACGGGGCGCGCGCTGTTCGACGCTTCCCTCGACGGCGGCAGCCAGGCGCTCGGCGCCGCTCCGGCGCAAATTGCCGCCGGCTGCCCTGCCGATCTCGTCTCGCTCGACCAAAGCCATCCGTCGCTGGCCGGCAAGACGGGCGACGCCATCCTCGACGCCTGGGTCTTTGCCAATGGCAGCAAGGTCGATTGCGTCTGGGTGCATGGCAGGAAGCAGGTCAACGGCGGCAGGCACGCGAAGCGCGATGCCATCGCCGCGCGGTTCCGCGATGTCATGACCGCATTGTCGAAAGGCTGAAGCAGGACCGTCCGATGAGCCTGGTCGAGACAGACGATGTCGAAGGCGGCGAGATCCTCTCGCTGCACCAGCGCATCCTCTCCGACATCCGTGAAAAGATCCTCTCAGGCGCCTGGGCGCCAGGGCATCGCATTCCGTTCGAACATGAACTGACGGCTCAGTACAATTGCTCGCGCATGACGGTGAACAAGGCGCTGTCGCAACTGGCCAAGGCCGGGCTCATCGAGCGCCGACGCCGCTCCGGCAGTTTCGTGCGCCAGCCACAGTCGCAGGCGGCTGTGCTGGAACTGCACGACATCAGGATCGAGGTCGAGGCGCTCGGCCTCCCCTATCGTTACGAGCGGCTGGAACGCGTCAAGCGGCGCAGCAGCGCCGAGGACCGCGCGCTGCTCGGCCTTGCCGCATCGGGGCAGGTGCTTGCGCTGGAAAGCCTGCATTTTGCCGGCGAACGGCCGTTCGCACTCGAGCAGCGGCTGATCAATCTTTCAGCCGTGGCCGAGGCAGCCGAGGAAGAATTCCTCGACATCGCGCCCGGCCCTTGGCTGATCGGCCGTGTGCCATGGAGCGAGGCCGAGCACCGCATCCGCGCCATGGCGGCCGACGAGAATATCGCCGATGCGCTCGACATCGACGCGAGCGCGCCCTGCCTGGTGGTCGAGCGCCGCACGTGGAGTGCCGAGCACCCCGTGACGCATGTGCGCTTCATCTATCCTGCGGAGAGTCACACGCTGGTGGCGCGATTCACGCCCTCGCAGGGATAGCCGGCGCCTTACAGCGCCGCCGTAACGATGATCTCGACCAAATATTCCGGGCCGGCGAGCTTGGCTTCGCCGGTGGCGCGTGCCGGGGTGTGGCCCTGCGGCACCCACTTGTCCCATTCCGAGTTCATCTCGGCGAAGGTGCTCATGTCGGCCAGCCAGATGATCGCCTGGACGATCTTGGTCTTGTCGGTACCGGCCTTGGCCAGCAATTCATCGATGGTCTTGAGGATGTCGCGGGTCTGCGAAGCGACGTTGCCGCCGGGCTCGCCGACCTGGCCGGCCAGGTAGACGGTGTTGCCGTGGATGACGATCTGGCTCATGCGCGGGCCGACATCGATGCGACGAATGCTCATTGCGAGGTTCCTTCGTTGTGGGAGTCGCTGCTCTTTAGAGTCCGGGCCGGCGCGGAGCAAGGCCGGCGGGCACGAAACCAATTGAGCCAATTGTCTTGTACGCTCCTCCGCCTACACGGCGAGTTGACCGTGCGTGACACAATTCCGCCCGACGGCCATGTTGACTAATGTAATAACATCACATATCGACGGCACACTCGAATTCGCGGACCGACGTCTGATGACCAATGCCTGCCTGACCTTCCGCGACCTGACGCTCGGCTATGGCAGCCACCCGGCGATCCACCATCTCAACGGCATCGTCCGCAAAGGCTCGCTGACCGCGGTGGTCGGCGCCAATGGTTCGGGCAAGTCGACGCTGATGAAGGGCATTGTCGGCGTGCTGAAGCCTATGGAAGGCGCGGTGGTCCGCATGCCCGGCGTCCGCACCGCCTATCTGCCGCAGCAGTCGGAACTCGACCGCTCGTTTCCGGCGCGCGTCGTCGATCTGGTTTCGCTCGGCCTTTGGCCGAAGCGCGGCATGCTTGGCCGCTATACGAAGGAAGATCGCGAGTCGGTCGGCAAGGCGCTGATGGCGGTCGGGCTCGGCGGCTTCGAGAAACGCCCGATCGACACGCTGTCGGGCGGCCAATTGCAGCGCACGCTGTTTGCCCGCGTGCTGTTGCAGGACGCCGACCTCATCCTGCTCGACGAGCCGTTCAACGCGGTCGACACCAAGACCGTCGGCGACCTGATTGCCCTGATCAAACGCTGGCATGGGGAGGAGCGCACGATCATGGTCGTGGTGCACGACCTCGATCTGGTGCGGCAGAATTTTCCGGAAACGCTGCTGCTTGCCCGCCAGCCAGTGGCTTGGGGCGACACGAAGGAAACGCTGCGGCCGGAAAACCTGCTCAAGGCACGGCGCTTCCATGAGGCATGGGAAGAGAACGCGCCATGGTGCGAGCCGAGCGGGCATGATGACCACGGGCAGGACCATCATGATCATGCGCATGACCACCAGCATGGCTCCGGACCGAGGGCGGCGTGATGGATTTCCTCTACGGCCTGCTCATCGCGCCCTTTGCCGATTTCGCCTTCATGCAGCGGGCGCTGTTCGGCTCGCTGATGCTGTCGCTCGGCGCCTGCCCGGTGGGCGTCTTCCTGATGCTCAGGCGCATGAGCCTGTCGGGCGACGCCATGGCGCACGCCATTCTGCCTGGTGCCGCCGCCGGCTTCCTCCTCTACGGGCTTGAGATCCTGCCGATGACGGTCGGCGGGCTGATCGCCGGCATCATCGTCGCGCTCGGCGCGGGCGCGGTCTCGCGCTTCACCATTCAGCGCGAGGACGCCTCGATGGCGGCCTTCTATCTGATTTCGCTCGCGGTCGGCGTGCTGATTGTATCTATCCGCGGCTCCAGCGTCGACCTCATGCATGTGCTGTTCGGCACGGTGCTGGCGCTCAACAACGAGGCGCTGATCCTGATCGGCGGCATCGTGGCGGTCACGCTTGCCTGCCTCGCCATCTTCTGGCGGGCGCTGGTCGCCGAATGCCTCGATCCGCTGTTCCTGCGCTCGGTGAGCCGCATGGGCAGCCCAGTGCATTTCATCTTCCTCGGTCTTGTCGTGCTCAACCTCGTCGGCGGCTTTCAGGCCCTGGGCACACTGCTCTCGGTCGGGCTGATGATGCTGCCTGCAGCAGCAGCCCGCTTCTGGACGGCGCGCGTCGAACCGATGTGCGTGCTGGCCGTGCTGATCGGCTTTGCCTCGTGCATCGCCGGGCTGCTTCTGTCCTACCATGCGTCGCTGCCGTCCGGCCCGGCGATCATCCTTTCGTCCGGCGTCGTCTATTTCTGCTCGATCCTGTTCGGCACGCGGGGCGTCCTGCGCGCCCGCATCGTGCATCACCGCCACCGCACCGCCTGAACCCTCTTCCCACCCCTTAAAAGGAGACCTTGCCAATGCTGAAATCCTTCCGAGCCGCCCTGGCGTTGAGCGTTATAACATTAAGCGCCTTGGCGACCTCGTCAGCCTTCGCGGCGCCGCTCAAGGTCGTGGCGAGTTTCACCGTGATCGCCGACTTTGCGAGAAATGTCGGCGGCGACCGGGTCAACATCACCACCATCGTGGGGCCGGATGGCGACGCGCATGTCTATGAGCCGAGCCCGGCCGATGCGGTGGCAATGGCCAAGGCAGACGTCGTGCTGGTCAATGGCCTGCATTTCGAAGGCTTCCTGCAGCGCCTTGTCGACGCCAGCGCAACCAAGGCCGCGATCGTGACGCTGACCAAAGGCGTGACGCCGATCGACTTCAAGCCGGAATTCGCCGACGCCGATGCCGCTGAAGGCGCCGGTACCGGCGGCGGCAAGACTGTCACGGATCCGCACGCCTTCCAGTCGATCGCCAACGCCAAGATCTATGTGAAGAACATTGCCGACGCCTTCTGCGCGGCCGACAGCGAAGGCTGCGACAGCTACAAGGCCAATGCCGCCGCCTACACCACCAAGCTCGATGCGCTGGAAGGTGAAGTGAAGGCGGCAATCCAGTCGATCCCGGAAGCCAAGCGCGTGGTTATCACCTCGCATGATGCCTTCGGCTATTTCGAACATGAATACGGGCTGACCTTCCTCGCGCCGGAAGGCATCTCGACCGAATCCGAGCCCTCGGCGGCCGATGTCGCCAAGCTGGTGGAGCAGGTGAAGCAGGACAAGGCGGCGGCGATCTTCATCGAGAACATCACCAACCCGAGGCTGATCGAGCAGATTGCCGGCGAGACCGGCATCAAGGTCGGCGGCACGCTCTATTCGGACGCGCTGTCGGGATCGGACGGCCCGGCCTCGACCTATATCGACATGATGCACAACAACATCACGCAGATCAAAGGCGCGATCCTGGGAAGCTGAGCGACACGGCATCCAACCGGGCCGACACCGGCCCGGTTGGATTTTTCGATCGGCCGTCGCTATTTGGCAGGGAATTCCTTCAACGCGGATTGCCGCCCCTCTCCTGGAGTGGCAAGACTGCCGCCAAAGAGATCGCGAGGACGACATCATGGAATACCGCCAGATCAGCGACGACTATTCGGTCTCCGGCCAGATCCAGCCCGAGGATATCGCCGCCATCAAGGACGCCGGCTTCAAAAGCGTGATCTGCAACCGGCCGGACGACGAGCAGCCGGGCCAGCCTTCGGCCGGGAGCGTCCAGGCGGCGGCCGAGGCAGCGGGGCTTGCCTTCCGCTACATCCCGGTGATCAGCGGCCAGATCACCGTGGACAATGTCGAGGACCAGGCCGCCGCGCTCGACGAGCTCGAAGGCCCGGTGTTCGCCTATTGCCGCTCCGGCGCGCGCTGCACCAACCTTTATGGGCTGATCCAGCAGCAGCGCGGTTGACGATTTGCCGAGAAACTGTGCTGAGATTCAGGTCAGGCCGAGTCGAAAATGGTGGTTTCCGAGAACCGGAGCGGAGCGTACTTAACGTGAGCACCGGAAGCGCAGGAAGCGGCCATTTGCAGGCCGGCCTCACCTGAATATCAGCACACTTTAAATCGGCAGCGCGCCGGTTTCCTTGAGCGTGTCCAGCACGATCGCCGTCTTCACGTGCTGCACGGATTCGTGCGGCAGCAAAACGCCGTTGACGAATTCCGATAGTGACTTGAGGTCGGGCGTCACCACTTTCAAAATGTAGTCCATCTCGCCGGTCAGCGCGTGCGCTTCCTGCACCTCGGGCAGCCGGGCCACCAGCTCGCCGAAGCGGCGGGCATTGTCGCGGTTGTGGGTGGCCAGGGTCACCGAGATGACGTTAACCAGCGAAAAGCCCAGACGATCGCGGTCCAGCACGGCGCAATAACCTCTGATATAGCCGTCCTCCTCCAGCCGCTGACGGCGGCGGGAGCACTGCGAGGCCGACAGGTTCACCCGCTCGGAAAGATCGTTGTTGGTGAAGCGCGCATCCTCCTGCAGAAGCGCCATTATTTTGCGGTCAAATTGATCGAGGCGCGCATCATCCATGAATATTCCTCCATCCATGCACAATTTGCGCGCATGATGATCATTTCAAGCGGTTGAATGCAAGCACCGTGCGGCTGCTCCGCGCTATCATGGTGAAGATGGCCAAGCCCGGCCGCGCAGCTTTCGGAGGATTGCCATGGGCCCCTTCCCGCACGACGCCCCACCCGCGAAAATCAGCAAACAAAATCCGGCCGGCACCGATGGCTTCGAATTCGTCGAATTCGCGCATCCGGAGCCCGCCAAGCTCGCCGAGCTCTTCACCCGCATGGGCTATGCCGCGGTGGCGAAGCACAGCAGCAAGGACATCACCGTCTGGCGCCAAGGCGACATCAACTATGTCGTCAATGCCGAGCCCGGCTCGCATGCGATGAGGTTCGTCGAGAAGCATGGCCCCTGCGCCGCCTCGATGGCGTGGCGCGTGGTCGACGCCAAACACGCCTTCGACTATGCCGTCTCAAAGGATGCCACACCCTACGAGGGCACCGACAAGGCGCTCGACGTGCCGGCGATCGTCGGCATCGGCGGCTCGCTGATCTATTTCATCGAGGCCTATGGCGAGAAGGGCTCGGCCTATGACGCCGAGTTCCAATGGTTGGGCGCGCGCGACCCCCATCCCGAAGGCGTCGGCTTCTACTTCCTCGACCACCTCACCCACAATGTCTATCGCGGCAACATGGACAAGTGGTGGGATTTCTATCGCGACCTGTTCGGCTTCAAGCAGATCCATTTCTTCGACATCGACGGCAAGATCACCGGCCTTGTCAGCCGCGCCATCACTTCGCCCTGCGGCAAGATCCGCATTCCCCTGAACGAATCCAAGGACGAGACCAGCCAGATCGCTGAGTACCTCAAGAAGTACAATGGCGAAGGCATCCAGCATATCGCCGTCGGCACCGACGCGATCTACGAGGCCACCGACAAGCTTGCGGCCAACGGACTGAAGTTCATGCCCGGCCCGCCCGACACCTATTACGAGATGTCGCATGAGCGCGTGCACGGCCATGACGAGCCGATCGAGCGCATGAAGAAGCACGGCATCCTGATCGACGGCGAAGGCGTGGTCGATGGCGGCATGACCAAGATCCTGCTGCAGATCTTCTCGAAGACGGTCATCGGGCCGATCTTCTTCGAGTTCATCCAGAGGAAGGGCGACGAAGGCTTTGGCGAAGGCAATTTCCGCGCGCTGTTCGAATCGATCGAGCAGGATCAGATCAAGCGCGGCGTGATCAAGCTGGACGGCAAGGCGGCGTAGGGCCCGCAAGTTTGCGGCTCGATGGGCATTGGTCTAAGCTCCGGCCTCAAGGGGTCGAGCCGTGAACGTCTCTATAACCGAAGCGAGGGCTAAACTGTCGGAACTCGTCAGGCGCGCGAACGCCGGCGAGGAGATCGTAATCACCCGGCGCGGCAAGGCGGTTGCGCGTCTCTTGCCGCCACCAGCGAAGGAAGACCTGTTGCCACGCATCGGCGCCTTGAAGGGTAGGATCGGTATCGCTGACGATTTCAACAACCTCGGCGCTGAATGGGCCGAGTATCTAAGATGACAATCAGAGCCCCAGCCGCTCGACCTCGTCCTTCCTCAGCTTGACGTCGTAGTCGAGCAGAAACTCATCCAATTGCGGCGGCGCCACCGAAGTGCCGGAGAGCATCGCATGCACTTGGCCGCGATGGTGAATGTCGTGCAGGAAGACGTGGGCGAGAATGTCGCCGATCCGTTCGGGGATCATGCCGTCCTCGCGCCGGTCGGTCACGACGCGCCGGTCGAGATCGGCTTCCGACAGGCCGTCGCAGAAAGCGATGAGCTTGCGGTCGAAATCAGGCTGTGCCGCTGCCAGGCTTGCGGCGGCGTCTAACGGTATGAAGTCGTCGTAAGCCGCGGCACCCATGCCGCCATCGGTCAGGAAGTCGAAATAGAGAAGGTCGACCGCCAGGATGTGATTGAGCGTCTCCCTGATCGAAGGGAAGAAGCTGACGCGCCCGGCCTCGAACTCGCCGGGCTTGAGCGCGAGCACCGCGCGGTAGAGCCGGTCGTTCGACCACAGATTGTTGCGGGCCATGCGGCGCAGGTGCTCGAGCAGGGTCACCGTCGGGTTCTCCCCCTCACCCCTCGTATTTCTCGACCTTCTGCTCGATGGCGCCGAAGATCGAATGGCCGGCCTTGTCCTTCATCTCAATGCGCACCGTGTCGCCGAAACGCAGGAAGGGCGTTTTCGGTTCGCCGGACTCGATGGTTTCGATCATGCGCAGCTCGGCGATGCAGGAATAGCCGGCCCCGCCGGCCGAGACGGGCTTGCCCGGCCCGCCGTTCAGCTTGTTGGAGACGGTTCCGGAGCCGATGATGGTTCCAGCGGCGAGCGGCCGGGTCTTTGCGGCATGCACGATCAGCGCCGGGAAATCGAAGGTCATGTCGATGCCGGCATTGGCGCGGCCGAACGGCTTGCCGTTGAGGTCGACCAGCAGCGCGAGGTTGACCTTGCCGCCGTCCCAGGCCTCGCCCAGCTCGTCGGGCGTGACCGCCACGGGCGAGAAGGCGGAAGACGGTTTCGACTGGAAGAAGCCGAAGCCTTTCGCCAGTTCCGGCCCGGTGATGGCGCGCAGCGTCACGTCGTTGACCAGCATCACGAGACGGATCGCCTCCCTCGCCCGGTCCAGCCCGGCTCCCATCGGCACATCGTCGACAATGACGGCGACCTCAGCCTCCATGTCGATGCCGAAGGCTTCGTCGGCCATGCGAATCGGATCGCGCGGAGGAACAAGACTGTCCGAGCCGCCCTGGTAGATCAGCGGGTCGGTCCAGAAGCTTGCCGGCATATCGGCGCCGCGCGCCTTCCGCACCAGTTCGACATGGTTCACATAGGCGGAGCCGTCTGCCCATTGATAGGCGCGCGGCAGCGGCGAATGGGCACTGTGTTCGTGGAAGCGCTCCGACGGTACCGCGTTGGTCTCGAGCGATTCCGCCAACGTCGCGAGATGCGGGGCAAGGCGGCGCCAGTCGTCCAGCGCGGCCTGCAGCGTCGGCACAAGGAAGGAGGCGTCGGTGAACCGCGTCAGATCGCGCGAGACCACGACCAGCTTTCCGTCGCGCGTCCCGTTCTTCAATGTGGCAAGCTTCATGCGGTTTCCTCTCCTTGCACGGCTTTGGCGCCGCTTAGCCCCACAACAAGGCCGTCGCGGGCAATCGTCAAGTCGCCGGACCAAGTTTTCCTGACGGCAGCGACCCAATCGGCTTCGCCGATCGCCGGATCGTCAGCCGGAATGAGATGGTTGAGCACCAGCCGCCGCACGCCGGCATCTCTGGCGATCCGTCCGGCTTCTCCGGCCAGGCTGTGGCTGGCAAACAGATGCTCGCGCAGCCGCGCGCCATTGCCGGTCCTGGCGACCAGCCTCTCGACGCCTTCCTCCAGCATGGCTTCATGGACGAGGGTGTCGGCGCCCTTGGCGAACCCTACCAACGGCGGAAAGAAGGCCGTGTCGGCGGAAAACACCACGCTTCTGCAGCCGTGATCGAAGCGCAGCGCGAAGCAGTCGGTCACCGGCGGATGGTCGACGCGCAGCGCCGTCACCGTCAGGCCGCCCTCTTCCAGCACCGGTCCTTCGTCGAACTCTTCGACCGTGATCAGGTCGCGGATATCCGGCCTGCCCTCGTCGACGATGCGGATCTCGATATCGAAGTCCATCGCCCGGCAGAAATGCCGCCAGTAGTCACGGGTTCCTGGCGGCCCGTAGACCGTAACCGGCCTCGCCAGGCCCGCCGTCCAGGCGGTGTGGATCAGCGACCCGAGTTCCAGAACGTGGTCCGAATGGAGATGCGTGATGAAGATCAGATCGAGCGCCTTCAGGTTCATGCCGGCATCGACCAGGCCGCGCGTGACACCCAGCCCGCAATCGACAACAATGGTTCGCCCACCGAGTTCCAGCAGCGAGGACGTCGGCCATGGACCGCCTGGCCGCAAGGCGGGGCCGCCCTTCGAGCCCAGAAGCACCAGCCGGTCGCTCATCGGGCGCGCCTCAAGACCAGTCGCCCTCGGGTGTACCATTAAAGCGCTTCTTCAGGTCGGCCCAGCAGTCGATGTAGTTCTCCTGCAGAGTGCCGATCTCCGCGGCATAGCGCGTCAGCATCTGGGGAAAGCGGGTCTCGAACATGAAGGCCATGGTGTTGTCGAGCTTGACCGGTTTCAAATCCGCGCGGGTGGCTTTCTCAAAACCCGACGCGTCCGGTCCATGCGCCAGCATCTGGTTGTGCAGGCTGATGCCGCCGGGAACAAAGCCTTCTTCCTTGGCGTCGTACTGGCCGTGGATCAGGCCCATGAACTCGCTCATGATGTTGCGGTGATACCAGGGCGGCCGAAATGTGTTTTCCGCCACCAGCCAGCGCGGCGGGAAAATGACGAAGTCGACATTGGCCGTGCCCTCCTCGCCGCTCGGCGCCGTCAGCACGGTGAAGATCGACGGATCCGGGTGGTCGAACAGGATGGCGCCGACCGGGGAAAAGGTAGTGAGATCATATTTGTAGGGCGCATAATTGCCGTGCCAGGCGACGACGTCGAGCGGCGAATGGCCGAGCTCGGTGACGTGGAAGGTGCCGCACCATTTGACGATCAGCCGGCACGGCGTCTCCTTCTCCTCGAACCATGCGCAGGGCGTCTTGAAATCGCGTGGATTGGCCAGGCAGTTGGCGCCGATCGGGCCGCGGTCGGGCATGGTGAACTTGGCGCCGTAGTTCTCGCAGACGTAGCCGCGCGCTTCCGTGTCGGCGAGCTCGACCTTGAAGACGAGGCCGCGCGGCAGAACCGCGATCTCGCCAGGCCGAAGCTCGATCACGCCCATCTCGGTGACGAAACGCAGTGCGCCGACCTGCGGCACGACCAGCAACTCGCCGTCGGCATTGAAGAAATGGTCGTCGACCATCGAGCGGTTGGCGACGTAGACATGCGCGGCCATGCCGGACTGGCCGACCGCGTCGCCGGCCGTGGTGAAAGTGCGCATGCCGGAGATGAAGTCCGTCGGCTCGGAAGGCATCGGCGTCGGATTCCAGCGGTATTGGCCGAGCGCCAGCTCATGATCGCCGATATTGGGGCCTGTCTTCCACAAGGGATAGCTGGCACTTTTGAAGCGGCCGGTGTGCTTCACGCTCGGACGGATGCGGTAAAGCCAGGAGCGCTCGTTGGTGCCGCGCGGCGCTGTAAAGGGCGAGCCGGACAGTTGCTCGGCATAGAGGCCATAGGCCGGCCGCTGTGGTGAGTTGCGGCCCTGCGGCAGCGATCCGGGCAGCGTCTCGGTTTCAAAATCATTGCCGAAACCCGGCATGTAGGAAAAGGCCATCCGATCCTCCCTGATCCTGGCTTGCCAGCGTTCCGACACGCGGCACTGCCGGCGATGTTGACCAAACTGGTTTCATTTGTAACCATCGAAAATGTAACTATCAACGGCCGCGCTGCATCCCGGGGAGCGCTTCATGGAACCGGATATCCTCGAGCTGGAAAGCTTCCTGCCCTACCGGCTCTACCGGTTGGCGGACACCGTCAGCCGCGAGTTCTCGCGCATCTACAAGGAGCGCCACGGCCTGACGCGGCCGGAATGGCGCACGCTCTCAGGCCTCGGCCAGCATGGCACGATGACCGCCACGGAGCTCGGCGAGCAATCGGCCATGCACAAGACCAAGGTATCCCGCGCCGTGGCCGAGTTGGAGCGCCGGCGCTGGCTGACGCGGACGCCAGACGAGAAAGATCGGCGTGTCGAACATCTGGCGCTGACCAAGGCCGGGCTAGGCGCCTATCGGGAGATGGTACCGCTGGCGAAGGCGTTTGAAAGGGAGCTGCTGGCGAGGCTTAGCGTGGAGGAGCGTACCGCGGTCGTGACGGGGGTCGCGGCGCTGGAGAAAGCTTTGGAAGAAAAGAGCTGATAGGCCGGCAGGCCAGAGGGGGGTGCCTCGTGCAGGTGTTTCCAATCAGGATGCACCACTCCGCTCACCAATCCATCACCACCTTGCCCGAACTGCCGCTTCGCATCGCGTCAAACCCAACCTGGAAATCGTCGATCCCTATCCGGTGCGTGATCAGTCCCGAAACGTCGAGCGGGCCCTGTACGAGCGCGATCATCTTGTACCAGGTCTCGAACATCTCGCGGCCGTAGATGCCTTTGAGATGCAGCATCTTGAAGATGACCTTGTTCCAGTCGATCTCGAAGCCGGTGGGCGCGATGCCCAAAATGGCGATCTTGCCGCCATTGTTCATGGTGTCGATCATGTCGCGGAAGGCGGCGGCGGCGCCCGACATCTCCAGGCCGACGTCGAAGCCTTCGCTCATGCCGATCGACGGCATGACGTCGCGCAGCTTTTCCTTCGAGGCGTCGACCACGTGCTGAACGCCGAGTTTTCGCGCCAGATCCAGCCGGACAGGATTGATGTCGGTAATGACGACCTTGCGCGCGCCAACGCATTGCGCCACCAGCGCGCCCATGATGCCGATCGGACCGGCGCCGGTGACCAGCACGTCCTCGCCGACCAGATCGAAGGACAATGCGGTGTGAACGGCATTGCCCAGCGGATCGAAGATGGCGGCGATCTCGTCCGGCACGTCGTCGGGAATCGGCACGACATTGTGCTGCGGGATCGCCATGTACTCGCCGAAGGCGCCGGGACGGTTGACGCCGACGCCCAGCGTGTTGCGGCACAGATGCCCCCTGCCCGCGCGGCAATTGCGGCAGTGTCCGCAGACGATGTGGCCCTCGCCCGAGACGCGCTGGCCGACCTTGTATTCGGTGACCGCGGCGCCGTAGTCGGCGACCGTGCCGACGAATTCGTGGCCTATCACCATCGGCACCGGCACGGTCTTCTGCGCCCACTGGTCCCAATTATAGATGTGGACGTCGGTGCCGCAGATCGCGGTCTTCTTGACCTTGATCAGCACGTCGTTGGGGCCGATCTCCGGCACCGGCACCTCTTCCATCCAGATGCCCGGCTCGGCCTTGGCCTTCACCAGCGCCTTCATCATGTTGGACATTCTTTTCTTCCTTGAATCGCTTGATCCGGGACGGTTTTTCGGCGCCAGCCGTTCACGAAATCACGCCCAGTTCCCTGCCGACCTCGCCAAACGCCTCGACCGCGCGGTCGATGTCGGCGCTGGAGTGGGCGGCCGACATCTGCGTGCGAATGCGCGCCTGGCCCTTCGGCACCACCGGGAAGGAGAAGCCGATGACATAGATGCCGCGCTTCAGCATGCGCGCGGCCATCTCCTGCGCCAGCGCCGCGTCGCCCAGCATCACCGGGATGATCGGATGATCGGCGCCGGCCAGCGTGAAGCCGAGCTTGCCCATTTTGGAGCGGAACCGGTCGGCATTGGCATATAGGCGCTCGCGCAACGCGTCGCCATGGCGGATCAGGTCGAACACCTTGATCGAGGCTCCGGCGATCGCCGGCATCAGCGTGTTGGAGAAGAGATAGGGCCGCGACCGCTGGCGCAGCCAGTCTACCACTTGTCTTTTGCCCGACGTGTAGCCGCCGGAGGCGCCGCCCAGCGCCTTGCCGAGCGTGCCGGTGATGACGTCCACCCTGCCCTCGACGCCGCAATGCTCGGCCGAGCCGCGGCCGTTCCTGCCGACGAAACCGACCGCGTGGCTGTCGTCGACCATGACCATGGCGTCGTATTTCTCGGCAAGGTCGCACACGCCTTGCAGATTGGCGATGATGCCGTCCATCGAGAAGACGCCGTCGGTGGCGATCATCCGGAAACGGCAGTCCTTCGCCTCCTTCAGCCGCGCTTCGAGATCGGCCATGTCGTTGTTGGCGTAGCGGAAACGCCTGGCCTTGGAGAGCCGCACACCATCGATGATCGAGGCGTGGTTCAGCGCGTCGGAGATGATTGCGTCCTCCTCGCCGAGCAGCGTCTCGAACAAGCCGCCATTGGCGTCGAAGCAGGACGAGTAGAGAATGGTGTCCTCCATGCCGAGGAAGGAGGAGATCGTCGCCTCGAGTTCCTTGTGCTCCTCCTGCGTGCCACAGATGAAGCGCACCGAGGCCATGCCGTAGCCGTAACGGTCGAGCGCATGCTTCGCCGCGTCGCGCAGATCCGGACTGTCGGCAAGGCCGAGATAGTTGTTGGCGCAGAAATTCAGCACCTTCTCGCCGGCGACCTCGATCTCGGCGGACTGCATGGAGGAAATGATCCGCTCGGACTTGTATAGCCCCGCCGATTTCAGGCCCTGGAGCTCGCTGTCGATGTGGGAAAGGAATGCTTTGCTCATGGTGCGGCCCTGTTCGGTTCGAGGCCGGACTGTCGCGCTATGGCCGCAAAAAATCCATCGCAAAAGCGACCGCTTCGGTGGCGTCGCGAAAGCCCGGTCATGATCCCTGGCGACGATGCGTGCAAAATGCAGTGTGCGGGAAAGGACGTGATAACCATTTCGTGAGCTTTGCCGCGCCGCCGCGATCGCCGCCAACCTCCCTTGCCGAGCTGTTAACCCTTTCAGGGCAAGCGTTTTCCCGCCACGAGTCCAGGCAGGAATTCGTCGACCGGAGGGGTCAGCAAGTTATGTCGCAGCAGCCAGTGCAGAGCGTTTCGCGCAAGCTGATCCTGCTCATCAAAACCGGCTATTGGCTGGCGCTGACGATCATTGCGGCCATGGTGGTGGCGTCCTTCGTCCTCCTGCAGCAATTGATGGCGCAGCAACAGCATAATGACGCGCTGCTCGACATCGTCTCCACGCAGAAGGCGCTGTCGCAGCGCATCGTCTTCCTGGCAGGCGCCACGGGCTCGGCTTCGCGCGACAAGCAGCCGGCGCTGGTCACCGCGCTCAAGCAGGCCACGGCCGAGTTCGAGACCAACTACGACCGGCTGCTCAGGGAGACCGGCGCCGATCCGCTGTCGCCGGCCCGCAACGATCCGAAGTCGATCGAATATGTGCTGTTCAGCAAGCCGTTCCACCTCGATTATTTCTCGGTCGGCCTCGTCGCCAACGGCGACAGACTGGTCTCGTCCTTCGAGTCGCAGCTCGGCATGCAGAGCGACGGCTACAAGGGCGATGGCGACCGCGTCGGCCTCGACGCTTCCGTCGCCAACGCAACAATGTCCGGCTATGCCGCGCTCGGCCAGCGCATCAGCGCATTCGCCGATGAAAAGTCCAGCAACATCCTCGACCTGCACCGCACGCTGTTCTTCGCCACCCTCGGCGTCATCGTGCTGGTGGCGCTGTTCATCTTCCGGCCGATGTCCAACGCCATCCTGCGCAAGACCCGCGAGCTGGTCGACGCGCGCAATTCGATGGCTTTCATCGCCGTGCATGACGGCCTGACGGGGCTGCACAACCGCACCTTCCTCACCGATCATTTCGACACGCTGATCAAGGGCGCGCACCGCCGCCGCGAGCGCCTGGCCGTGATCCAGTTCGATCTCGATCGTTTTAAGCAGATCAACGACACGCTTGGCCATGCCGCTGGTGACTATGTGCTGGTGGTGACGGCGCAACGCATGCGCGATTCCTGCCGGGCGTCCGACCTCTGCGCGCGGCTCGGCGGCGACGAGTTCGTCATGATCCTCAACGGCGCCGGCACAACCGAGGACATCCATGCGCTCGCCAAGCGCATCCTTGGCGAGATCAACGAGCCGATCACCTTCCAGGGCACGACCATCATGCCCGGCGCCAGCGCCGGCATCGCCGTCTATCCGGTCGACGCCGACAACGCGCAGGACCTGCTCGTCCATGCCGACCTCGCTCTCTATTCCGCCAAGAAGCTGGGCGGCGGCAACTTCTCCTTCTTCTCGGAGGAACTGCGGCGCGAGCTCGACTACCGCAAGCAGCTCGAACAGGACATCCGCACGGCGATTGCCGAACGAAGCTTCGAGGTCTATTTCCAGCCGCAGGTGTCGCTGACCAGCGGCAAGATCAGCGGCATCGAGGCATTGGTGCGCTGGAAGCACGAGACGCGTGGCATGATCTCGCCCGGCGAGTTCATTCCGGTCGCCGAGAAATGCGGCTTCATGCCGGATATCGGCCGCATCGTCATCAGTAAGGCGATCAACGAGGCCGCCGAATGGGACCGCGCCGGCATCGATTTCGGGCGCATCGCCGTCAATGTCTCGGGTACCGAGCTACGCGAGGCGGATTTCGATACCTTCCTGTTCAGCACGCTGGAGCGCGCGGGGCTGCCGCCGCAGAAGCTGGCGCTGGAGATCGTCGAATCCGTCATCCTCGACGACGAGAAGACCGGGATCGCCGCGAAGCTCCGCCACATCCGCGCCGCGGGCGTGCATCTCGAGCTCGACGATTTCGGCACCGGCTATGCCTCGCTCAGCCACGTAAACCCGAACGAGATCGACCGGCTGAAGATCGATCGCCGCTTTGTCCAGAACATCAACGAGAACGGGGACAACTCTAAGATCGTGCGCGCCATCACCGAGCTTGCCCGCGGCCTCGGCATCTCGATCGTCGCCGAGGGCGCCGAGACCGAGGCGGAGCTCGACTCGCTGATGGCGATCGGCTGCGATCAGGTGCAGGGCTATTCGATCGCCTTCCCGATGCCGCAGGACAAGGCGCGCGAATGGCTGACGGCGCGCAGCCCGAAGAAGGCTAAGTTGAAAGTGCTGCAGGGCAGCCTGGCCTGAGATGCGCCGATATTCAGGTGAGGCCGGCAAATGGCGCTTCCCCGCGCAGTCACGTTCGATAAGACCCACGCTGCCATAGCGTCTTGCGGTGATCGCAAGCGGGTTTTGCGAATGCCGCTTCGTTATATCCTGCCGTTCCTGCTGCTTGTCGCATCTCCCGCCTTGTCTGCCGATCGTACGATTTACCTCACGTTCGACGACGGTCCGCTGAACGGCACCGGCAACATCCTCGACGTGCTGCAGGCCGAACAGGTGCCGGCGACTTTGTTTATGGTCGGCATGCATGCCGAGGCGAACGCAGCCAACCGCGCGCTGCTGCAGCGGGCGAAATCGATGCCGCTGGTGACGATCGGCAACCACAGCTACAGCCATGCCTATAATCACTACCGGCATTTCTACGGCGATACCGAAGGCGTGGTCGCCGACATGCTGAGGGCCAATGCCGTGCTCGGCCTGAAGCCGGCCGTGCACGCGCGTCTGCCGGGACGCGACGTGTTCCGGCTGCCCAATTACTCCAAGGACGACAATTCGCTCGGGCTGGCGGAGGCCGGACGCGAGGATCCGGACTACGAATTCGTGGCGGCGTCGGGTTTCTGGCTCTACGGCTGGGATCATGAGTGGGTGCACGAGGACAGCGGCAAGCCCGTGCAGAGCGTCGACCATCTGGTGAGCGAGATCGACCATCTGTTCGGTTACGGTCATTTCGCCAGGCCGAACAAGCTGATCCTGCTCATGCATGACGAGATGTTCCAGGACGCCTTCGACGGCAAGGCGAAACTGACGGCGCTGATCGCGGCGTTGAGGCTGCGCCACTACGCCTTCGGCGCGATTGCGGGTTACGACTGAGGCGGTTCGCTAGGTAGGGATGGTAACACCTTCAGCGGATTGAGCATCGGCACGCCAAGAGGTGCAAAATGGCGCTCGTTGCCTGTCAGGATCGTCAAGCCATGCACTTCGGCTGTCGCGGCGATCGCAATGTCCTCAAATCCTGGTTGATGAGCCCGGACACGATCACGGATCAATCCTGCGGCATGCGCCGCGCGGAGATCGAGAGGCAGTATCCTCTCGCCATAAAGGTATTCAATTGCCTGCCACCACTGGCGAAGCAATGCTGTTTTCGTCGTTGCGCCCTCGCGCTCGGCTTTCGCGATTCCAGCGGTGATCTCCGATGCCGTGACTACGGATAAAAACAAATAATTGCTGGCCTGATCGAGCCAATCGGCCAACTCCGCCCGCTGATTCCTTTTGGACGGCGCCATTGCCGAAATGATGTTGGTGTCGAGCAAAAACATAGGCTGAAAGGCCGCCCCTATAGGTCAACCTTGCGGACGGGTTTGCGCAGGCGGGGGGCAATGTCGTCTTCGTCCCCGGGAAACGCCGCCAGCAACCGTCCAAAGCTTGGCACGCGTGACAGCCTTTCGTACTCCTTGAACGACAGGATCACGGCTTGCTTGCGGCCGTGCCGCGTGATGACGGCAGGCTCTCCCGCAACGGCCTCATCGACGACTGCCGAAAGTGTCGCCTTGGCATCCTTCAGTTGAATTTCTCGCATCGCCAGGCTCCGCTATATGACTAGTGTAGTCATATAGCATTGGCTGCCAACCGAATCAACACAACTAAATGCCCTCCACATTCGCCCGCAGCGCCGCAAGCACCTCAGCGAATTCGGCCAGCCTGTCATCGGGAATACCGGCCCGCAGCCTCTTGTCGAAAGCGACGGCCGCTAGACGGAGGTTCTCGAACAGCGCTTCGCCGGCTTCGGTCAGCGCCACCTGATGGACCCTCCGGTTCTCCGGATCGCGGCGGCGCGTCAGCAACCCTTGCCCCTCCATGGCGTTGAGGTGGTGCGTCAGCGTCGCGCCCTGGATGCCGATCATGCCGGCAAGCTCGCGCTGGTTCGCGAGTTCCTTCGACTTGACCGACAGCAAGGTCAGCCAGACCGGCAACGTTCCGCCGGCCTCGGCCAGGGCGGCATCAAAGGCCTGCGCCACCACTTTCGAGGTGCGGGCGAGATTCATGCCGACGGGCGGGCGATCAAACGGTGTCATGACCTGACAGTAGAGCAAGCAATGACAAGGTGGAATTCGGCTTCATGCATTGACATCTAATCGTTAGATATCTAACTTTGGCTTAATAATGACGCATCGTCCTTGTTGCGGCGCGCAGGCGGCGGGCGAATGAGAGGAATTCGGTCATGCAATATGTCTACATCATCACCATCGGCCTGCATGTCATGGCCGGCGTGTTCTGGGCCGGCACGACCATTGCGGTTGCCCGCGATCCTGAGATCAAGGCGGAACGCTTCATCCGGCCGCAGCTCGGCGCCTCCGGCGTGGTGTTCCTGACCGGCATACTGCTTTGGTATTTCTTCCACGAGGGCGCGTTCGGCCCGATGGAGAAGGTACTGGCGCTGGGCATTTTGACGGCGCTGATCGCTGCCGGCGTACAGGGCGCCCTTGTCGCCTCCTCCAGCAGACAGTTGGCCGGCGCCGACCAAGCGACGCAAACCGAGCTGCGGGCAAAAATGACCAGAGGCGAACGCATCGCGGGCGGGTTGCTGGTCATCACCGTGTTTTGCATGGCGACCGCCAAGCTGTTTTGACCTCGCACGGCCGGCAAAACCGACCGGGCGCGGCGCGCAACGGACCGAAGCGGCAGGTGGCTCTCCTTGCAAAGGTCCGTTGCGCGCCACCGCGTTCCAATGAACGCTGAACCCGCTTCAAGCCATTTCAGGGCGCCTGGAGGCCTCGCGAATGGCCTTGTGGACATTGCGCTGCAGGTCCATGAACGCGGGGCTCTCCATGACCTCTTCGCGGCGCGGCCGCTCGATGCCGACGTCGAAGGTTCGCATGATGCGGCCCGGCCCGATGCCCATGACGACGATGCGGTCCGACAGAAAGACGGCCTCCTCGACATCGTGGGTGACGAAGAGCACGGTCAGCCTGTGCTCCTCCCAGATCTGGGTCAGCAGTTCCTGCATCTGATGCCTGGTCAGGGCATCGAGCGCGCCGAAAGGCTCGTCCATCAAGAGCATCTTAGGGCGGTAGGAAAGCGCGCGCGCGATGGCGACACGCTGCTTCATGCCGCCCGAAAGTTCGGATGGATATAGATTGGCCGAATGCGGCAGCTTGACCAAGTCCAGATGCTCGAGCGCGATCCTGCGGCAGGTGGCGCGGTCATGACCGGCGGCCTTGAGGGCGAACTCGATGTTCTGCTGCGCCGTCAGCCAGGGCAGCAGCGTATAGGACTGGAAGACGACGCCGCGATCGAGACCTGGCTTCAGGATCGGCGACCCGTCGATGTCGAGTTCGCCGGAGTCGAAATCCTGCAATCCGGCGACGATCGACAGCAGCGTGCTCTTGCCGCAGCCCGACGTGCCGACCAGCGACACGAACTCGTTGTCGGCTAGGTCGAGATTGATGTCGCGCAGCACTTCGGTGCGCCGCGCGCCGGTGCCGAAGCTCTTGTGGAGACCTTTGATCCGCAGCTTGGGGGAATTCATCGGCCCTGCCTCATCATGAACGGCTGTCCTGACGGAACAGCACTTTGCCCAGCGCCTTCATGACCTGATCGGTAATCAGGCCAAGAATACCGAGCAGAAGGATGTAGCCGATGATGGTGTTGGTCTGGAAATAGCGCTGCGAGACGGTGATGCGATAGCCGAGCCCGGAGGTCGCGGCGACAAGTTCGGCGAGCACAAGCCAGGTCCATGCCCAGCCGAGGCTGATGCGCAGCGTGTCCCAGATGCCCGGCAAGGCGCTGGGCACCACGATACGCGTCAGGATCTTGCGATCCGGCAGGCCGAGCGTCCTGCCGAGGCCGACGAAGTCAGCCGGCACGCGCTTGACGTTGTCCATGATCATCAACACCTGCTGGAAGAAAGTGCCGATGAAGATGATCAGGAATTTCTGGGCGTCGCTCGTCCCCGCCCACAGGATGGAGAGGGGCACGAAGGCGACCACCGGCATGTAGCGGATGAAATCGACCAGCGGCTCGATGGCCGCCTCCCAGGTCCGAAAGCTGCCGATCAGCACGCCGATCGGAATGGCGAGCGCCGAGGCGATGAGAAAGCCGACCGAAATACGGTATATCGAGGCCTTAAGATCGATGAGCAGCGTGCCGTCGGCCCAGAGCTTGCCGAGCTGCGTCGCCACGCTGGCGGGCGACGGCAGGAAGATCGGCTTGACCAGTTCAAGGCCCGTCGCCGCCCACCAGGCTAGGCCGAGGCCGGCAAAAACCGCCACGGCGATGATCAGGAAACGGGAGCGCGCGATGGGCGCGCCGATCCCGGAGGATCGGCGGCGTCGCATCGCTTTCCTGGCGGCAGGATCGGGCGGGTTCGCCTTGACAGCAGGCTCGTCGGACATCTCGGCGGCCGCCACGACCCGGTCTACTGCGCGGCCTTGACGAAGGCCGGATCGATCATCTGCTCCGGCGTCACGTCGGACTGGAGAAGCCCGGCATTCTTGGCCGCGGCCTCGACGTCGGCGAACGTCTTGGTGGAAAAATCGCCCGTCAGAGCGTCCTTGTTCTCAGCAAGCGAATAGTAGCGCACGCCGTCGAAGGCGGTATTCAGGTCCTCGACGCTCGAGCCGACCGCCTTGGAGATGATGGCGCGGCCGCCGGGCGTGTCGGCATTGTAGTCCTTGAGCGCGGCATCCCAGGCCTTGATCATGGCAAGCACCTGGCCGGGCCGCGACTTGATAACCTCGTCGCGTACCACCAACACGTCGCTGATCAGGCCGGGGTCCTCGCCGGCGGTGAATAGAAACTTGACGTCCTTGTTCTGCGCCTTGGCCGTGGTGAGATACGGCTCATAGGTGACCGCGACCGGGACGCGGCCGGCGATCAGCGCGCTGCCGGCATCCGCGGCCGGCATCGGAACCGGCTGGACGTCGGCGATCGACATGCCGTTCTTGGCGAGAGCGTATTTCAGCAGGATGTCGCTGGTCGTGCCTTCCTCGAAGGCGACCTGCTTGCCCTTGAGATCGGCGATGGAGTTGACGTCCTTGCCGGCGATCATGGCGTCGGCCGTCATCGAGACGTCGAGCAACAACACGATCTTGACCGGCAGGCCGGCCGCGACCATGCCCATGGCGGTATGGGTGGCGATGTTCGCCGCGTCGAGCTGGCCGCTCGCCAGGGCGGCATTGATATCCTTGTCCTCGGTGAAGTTGACGATCTGCACGTCCGACAGACCGCTCGCCTTGAACAGGCCCTTGGCTTCGGCGACATGCCATTGTCCGTAACCGAGCCACGGCTCTATGCCGATCTTGAACGATCCGGCCTCGGGCGTCGCGGGAATGGCCGTATCGGCCGCGTGGGCCAGCGGGGCGAAGCCGAGGGTGGCCGCCACCACGAGCGCACGGAATTGTCCTGTGAGGTTACGCATCATCCTTGTTCCCCTTGATGATTCAGAGCGCTTTTTTTGAACCAAACTTCCCGTCTGGTGAGAATGCGGCTTCTGCTTCTTGCGGCACTGTGCCTCGGCGTCTTACCTGCCACGTCGACGGAAGTGAAACGATATTCAACGTCGGCGGCGATGGATGTCAAGGTTAAAATACATACATGCATATACAAGCTGGAGAGGCTGATTTCCGCGCTCTTGGCAGCATTTGCGCGGGCTCCACTCATAACTCGCCAAGGGGAATAGTCCTGGCCGCCTCAGGTCTTGCGCGACGGAGAATAACGGCTGCCGAGCGAGTAGCGGCTGCCGACATAGGTCAGCTTGCTGATGGTGGCGACGACCGCGCCCGTCCAGGTCCGGCGATGCAGAAGAAGGCAGCAACTGCCGATGTCGATGGCGAGGCGCCGCGCCGTTTCGGCATCGGCCGGGACAGCGGAAATGATGTGCTCGACCTCGGTCACAGGCGTCTTCTGCATCAGGTAATCGTAGGTCGCCGTCTTCGAGAAATCCTGCTTGTCATAGTCGGGGATCAGGCTCGGATTGACGAAGCGCTCTTCCAGTTGCACAGGCAGGTCGTTCTCGAAGTTGACGACCACCGAATGATAGATCGCCGCGCGCTTGGCGAATTCGAAGGACAGCGAAAGCTCCTTGGTCGGCATGATCCTTTCGAGGACGAGAACCTCGGAGCGGTGCCTGTTGCCGCGCGCGACGATCTCGGCCGCGATGTTGTTGATCTCGATCAGCGTCGATTGCGGCCGGGGCGGTGCGATGAACGTCCCTACGCCCTGCAGCCGGATCAGGAAACCGGCCGAGGTCAATTCCCGCAAGGCGCGGTGGACGGTCATGCGCGATACGCCGAGCGCCGCGACGAATTCATTCTCGGACGGCAGCTTGCTGTCCTTGCTCCACTTGCCGGTCCCGATATTGGTCAGGATATAGTCCTTGACCTTCTCGTAGAGGGGGCTGGCCGTATCGGGCAAGGTATTCATCTTCAAAAGTCCCTTCGCCAAACATCGGAAAATCAAGTGCCGGCAGGCCGCCGCATCCGGATAACGGTTTTCAAGCCGTCGCCGTGCCCCGCCAAAAGATGCTCATAAGCGGCGGGAATATCGTCCAGGCCGATCTCGCGATCGATCAGGCTGATCAGCGGTTCGGACAACTCCGCCAGCATCCCGATGGCGTCGGGCAGCTCGTCGGCAAAGGCATGGCAGCCCAGCAGACCGATCTCGCGTTCGACCAGAATGTTGGGGTCGATGTCGAGGCGGCCGTGGAAAATGCCGACCAGCGCGACGGTGGCGCCGGAGCCCAGAACATCCAGCAACTGGTTGAGCGCGGCGATGCTGCCGGTCGCCTCGACGGCCGCAAGCAAGGGCGCTCCGTGGAGCGCGGCGGCGATGGCGTCGCGGTCGAGATCGACGGTGGTGGCGCCGGTCACCCGGGCGACACGCTCGCAGCGAGCCCTGTTGCGGTCGGCGATCAGCACCCTGCCCGGGAACGTCCGCGACAGGAGCAGCGCCGCAAAGCCGCCGATGGTGCCGCAGCCGACGACGAGCACGCAACCCGCCGTCTTCGGCAGGCGCCGCACCGCATGCAGCGCGACGGCGAGCGGCTCGGCCATGGCCGCCACCCTTTCGTCGAGCGCTGCGTCGACGACATGCAGCAGGCGCGCGGGCAGGAGCGCCTCTTCGGCGAAGCCGCCGTCGCATACTTCCCCAACGAAGCCCAGAGCCGCGCATAGATGCCGTCTGCCGGCGCGGCATGGCACGCATTCTCCGCACCAGAAACGGGAATCGGCGACGACCCGATCGCCCACGGCGACCGTATCAACGCCCTCGCCGACCGCAACCACCGTGCCGGTCAGTTCATGGCCGGCTGTCGAGGGCACACGGCTTATCCATTGTCCAGTGCGGAAATTGTGAAGATCCGAACCGCAGATGCCGGCGGCGTCGACAATGAGCTTCACCCACCCCGCCTCGGGTGTACCTGGCGCGGCGATGTCCTCGACACGCAGGTCGCCGGGTCCATGGAGTCTGGCGGCCTTCATTGCGCCGACCCGTCAGGCGCCGAGATAGCGGTCGCGGATTTCCGAAACCGCGTTCTCATGCGAGCTGAAGCCTTCATAGCGGGCAAGCCTGCGGGCATGGCCGGCAAGCTCCGGATATGCGGCCGAGGTCACATAGCCGACGGACGAGCGCTTGAGGAAATCCGTCACCGAAAGCGGCCCGTAGGTGCGCGCCCAGCGGCTGGTCGGCAACACCGCATTCGGCCCGAGGACGAAATTGGCTAATGTCACCGGCGTGTGCGGACCCATGAGGATCTCGGCCGCCTCGGTGATGTGGCCGAGATGCGCGAACGGCTCCCTGGAGAGGATTTCGAGATGCTCGGGCGCATAGTCGTTGATGAAGCGGTAGCTATCCTCCAGCGATGCGGTCAACACGATGCCGCCGCGCTTGCCGGTCAGCACCGCGCGCGAAAACTCGACCCGCTGCTCGCTCATACGGGACCAGTGCTCGGGAAGCGCCGCCAGGGCAGCGTCGGCGACCTTGCGGCTGTGCGTGACGAGATAGGCGGAGGAATCCGGTCCGTGCTCTGCCTCGATCAGAAGGTCGAGCGCGGCGAGACCACCGTCGACGCTGTCGTCGGCAAAGATGATCGCCTCCGAGGGACCGGCCGGAAGGCCGGTGTCGATGATCGAGGATAGCAGACTCTTTGCCGCCACCACCCAGGGGCTGCCCGGACCGACGATCTTGAGCGCGGGCTTCACCGTCTCGGTGCCGTAGGCGACGGCCGCAACGGCATGCGCGCCGCCGCATTTATAGACCGTCTCGACCCCGGCGAGCCGGGCGGCGACCAGGGTCGCGGCATCGACGGAACCGTCCGCGGTCGGCGGCGTCACGATGGCGATCTGCGGCACGCCAGCGATGACGGCCGGAACCGAGGTCATCATCGTCACCGACGGGAAAGCGCCCTTGCCGCGCGGAACATACAGCGCGACCGAGGCGATCGGCGTGTAGCGGTCGCCGGCATAGGCGCCGGGACGGACCTCCTTGAGCCACATCGTCTCGGGACGCTGCTCCTCATGGAAATGCCTGATGTTTGCGATGCCGAACCGGATGCTGTCGATGACATCCTTGTCGACCTTGCCGAAGGCGGCGTCGAACTCCGCTTCCGAAACCTTCAGACCGGCCGCGCCCACATCGGCCTTGTCCAGATCCCTGACGAAACGGAGCAAGGCAGCGTCGCCTTCCGTCCTGACTGCTTCGAGGATCGGGCGGACCTTTTCGACGAAGACCGAGAGGTCGGCTTCGGCCCGCTTCAGCAGGCTCGCCCGCTGCTCGGCGCTGGCGGATGAGAGGTCGTGGAAGCTGATGTCGGACATGGCTGCTCCTCAGAAACGCGGAAAAAGTATATACATGTATGTATAATGGCCACCAGTATTTTTCCGTGCCCGGCCGCCAGGCTGGCCATGGCAAGCCGCGTCAGATCGAGGCAAGAAAGCCCCCGTCCACCGGAAAGGACTGACCGGTGATGTAGGCCGAGGCGTCCGAGGCCAGGAACACCGCGATCCCGTGCAGGTCCGAAAGATCGCCGAAACGACGCTGCGGTATTTTGGCGAGCATCGATTGCTGCCACGCCTCGTCGGCGTAGAACACTTCCGTCATCGCCGTCCTGAAATAGCCGGGCGCAATGGCGTTCACCCTGATCCCCAGACCCGCCCATTCCGCCGCCAGCGCCCGCGTCATGCCGAGCAGGCCCGACTTCGACGAGCCGTAGGGCACGGCCGTGGGTATGCCGACTTCGGAGGTCAGCGAGCACAGGTTGATGATGGCGCCGGGCCGACCGGCGTCGCGCATGTGGCGGGCGGCGGCCTGGGCGCAGAAGAAGGCGCCCTTGAGATTGGTGTCGACGATCCGGTCCCAGAGCGCTTCATCGACATCGAGCGAAGGCCTGACCTCTTCCATGCCGGCATTGTTGACCAGTATATCAAGGCCGCCTAGCAGGTCAGCGGCCTCGGCGGTCGCGGCACGGCAGCGGGCGACGTCGGTGACGTCCAGGGCAATGGCATGCGCAACCCCGCCGGCGGCCCGGATCGCCGCCGTCGTCTCCCCAAGCGCGGCGAGGCTGCGCGCCGTGACGGCGACAGCGGCGCCGGCCGCGCTCAGCGCCTCGGCGATGCCGCGCCCAATGCCGCGGCTGGCGCCGGTGACGAGCGCCTTCCTGCCCGACAGGTCGAAGAGGGAAGCATTGCGCATGTCGATCCTCCTTGGCCTTGCCGGCCTGCCCTCGCCCGCGAGACTAACCGATCCTTGGTTATACATACAAGCATATACAAATGGTTTTGCAGCAGTGAAAAGCCGATCGCGGAAGGCGCGGTACCCGCAACTGGCGCTTTTCCCGCAGCCGCGATTTTCGCGCTGCGGCCTCTCCGTCAGATCCTGATCCCGAACCGGATGCCGTCATAGATGGCGGCGTGGATGTTGCGCGAGGCGACCGCGTCGCCGATGCGGAACAGCACGAAGCCGCCTTCGGCATTGCGCTTGGGGAAGATGTCGCCGCCGTTCACCAGGCGCTCGTAGTCGACCGCGCCGCCATTCTTCGACAAAGGTTTGAGAGCAAGGTAGAGGTCGTCGAGCGGCGCCGTGCCATGCTCGACCACCACCTGGTCGACCCGCCGCTCGGCCCGCCAGCCATCGGCGAAGTCCGAGGCCAGCTCGGCGATGAGCTGGTTGCCCTCGCGCCGCACCGACCGCAGGCGGGTGTTGATGGTGACGGTGACGCCTTTCTCGTGGAAGGCACGCATATAGGGCACGTGGTTCATGCCGCCCATTTCCGGCGCGAAGAAGCGCTCCGGCGAGACCAGCTCCAGCTTAGAGCCGCCGTTGGCGATGAGTTCGGCGGCGCCCATGCCCTGATGGCCGCCATTGTCGTCATAGAGCAGCACGTTCTCGGCCGGCTTGACGCTGCCGGCCATGATGTCCCAGCTCGAGGTCACAAGATTGTCGCCGGCCGTCAGCGGCGGGTTCTGCGGCATGCCGCCCGTCGCCACGATCACCACGTCCGGCGCCAGCGCCAGCACGTCGTCCTTCTCTGCCCAGGTGTCGTAGCGGATCTCGACGCCGAGGCGATCGAGTTCGGCCAGCCGCCAGTCTATGATGCCGATCAGTTCCTTGCGGCGCGGGTTCTGAGTGGCGAGCCTCACCTGACCGCCTGCCTGGCTGGAGGCTTCGAGCACGGTGACCTGGTGCCCGCGTTCGGCCGCGACGCGCGCCGCTTCCAGGCCGCCGGCGCCCGCGCCCACCACCACGACTTTCTTCTTCGGTCCTTCGCTCTTGGCGATGATGTGCGGAATCGTCGCTTCGCGACCGGTCGCGGCGTTGTGGACACACAGCGCCTCGCCGCCTTCATAGATGCGGTCGAGGCAGTAGGTTGCGCCGACGCAAGGGCGGATCTCGTGCTCGCGGCCTTCCATCACCTTCTTGACGATATGCGGGTCGGCAATATGGGCGCGCGTCATGCCGACCATGTCGAGCTTGCCGGTGGCGATGGCGTGGCGCGCTGTGGCGACGTCGGAAATGCGCGCGGCGTGGAAGGTCGGGAATTTGGTCGCCGCCCTCACCTCGCCGGCGAAATCAAGATGCGGCGAGGACCGCATGCCGGTCACCGGAATGACCTTGGTCAGCGACGCATCGGTCTCGATCGTGCCGCGGATGATGTTGAGGAAATCCACCTTGCCGGATGAGGCCAAGCGCCTGGCAATCTCGACTCCCACCTCCTTCGATATGCCGTTTTCGAAATCCTCATCGGCGACCATGCGAATGCCGACGATGAATTTGTCGCCGACGGCGGCGCGCACCGCATCCAGCACCATGTCGGTGAAGCGCAGCCGATTGTCGAGCGAGCCGCCGAACTCATCGTCGCGATGGTTGGTAAGCGGCGACCAGAAGCCGTCCATCAGATGCCCGTAGGATTCGAACTCGATGCCGTCGAGGCCGGCGGCCTGGCAACGCTGCGCGGCCGCGGCATAGTCGGCAACGATGCGCTCGATGTCCCAGTCCTCGATGGTCTTCGGGAAGGCGCGATGCGCCGGCTCACGCACCGGCGAGGCCGAAAGCACCGGCAGCCAGTCGGCCTTGTTCCAGCCGGTGCGGCGGCCGAGATGGGTGATCTGGATCATCACCTTGCAGTCGTGCTCATGGCAGGAATCCGCCAGTTCGGCGAGCCACGGCACGATGCGGTCGTCATAGACATGCAGGTTGCCGAAGGCGGCCGGGCTGTCGCGCGAGACGATCGCCGAGCCCGCCGTCATGGTCAGCGCCATGCCGCCCTTAGCCTTCTCGGCATGGTAGAGCCGGTAGCGCTCCTTCGGCATGCCATCCTCGGAATAGGCCGGTTCATGGCTGGTCGACATCACCCGGTTCTTTAGCGTCAGGTGCTTGAGCTGGTAAGGTTGGAGAAGCGGGTCGTTGCTGGTCATCTTCTTCCTGCCATTTCATTTGTGTTATGGAGCGGCCCAAACCCGCCGCGCCCGAAAGATTGCGGCGCAATTTCCGCCTTGTTTTGCCTGCCGCCCGGACCTTTGGGCGGCAGCAAGGAGCCACCCATGACCGACGCCAAGAACCTCACCCAGCTCGGCAAGCACGTCGAGACGCCACAGAGCCCCGAACAGGCGGTCCTGGAGACCGTGCCGTTCAATCGCGGAGACGGCCCGCCCGCGATCGTGCGCTTCACCTGCCCCGAATTCACCTCGCTCTGCCCGGTCACCGGCCAGCCGGACTTCGCCCACATCGTCATCGACTACGCGCCCGACAAGACGCTGGTGGAATCGAAGTCGCTGAAGCTGTTCATGACGTCGTTTCGCAACCACGGCGCCTTCCACGAGGAATGCACGGTGATGATCGGCCGCCGCATCGTGGAGGCGACCAAGCCGCTCTGGCTGCGCGTCGGCGGCTACTGGTTCCCGCGCGGCGGCATCCCGATCGACGTCTTCTGGCAGACCGGCGCGCCGCCCAAGGATGCCTGGCTGCCCGACACCGGCGTCGCGCCCTATCGCGGGCGAGGCTGAGTTAATCGCCATCATTCGCACTGATACTGGCTCAGCGCCCATTCGCCGGTGACCGACAGGAGGTCGGAGACCTTCCAGCCGCCGCCGACCTTCTTCAGCTTCCACTCCAGCCGGTGCTGGTGGCCCTCGACGACGAAGGCGACGACCACCTTGGCCTCGTCGCCATTCACGGCTTCGATAGTGCGCAGACTCCGGTCGATGGCGAGCTTGTCATAGTCGGCATTGTCGAGCGCCATGTTGGGATCGAGGCATTCGCCCTGCCCCGAGGCGCGCAGCGCATCGCTCTTGTCGAGAACGGTCTTCGCCGGATCGACGAAGTTCTTGCGCTGGGCGGGATCGAGCTCCAGCCCGAGATGCTCGTAGAAGGGCTTCACCACTGCGGTCGGCGATCCGGGCAGAACAGGGGCGACAGGCGCCGGTTCGGCCGGCTTGCTTTCCGGCGCAGCGGCTGCAGGCGGCGACGTGTCGATCGCAGGCGGCGAGGTATTGTCGCCGGATGAGGCTTTTGGGGGCGGCGCGCCGAAGAGCCCCTGCGCAAAGGCGCCGCCGCTCAGCCCCGCGGCCAGCATGGGCAAGCTCGCCAGCGCGAGGACGGAACGGCGAAGCACGGCATCACTCCGTCGAGGCGCCGCATCCCAGCGCGCTGAGCTTCCAGTCGCTGGTCTGGAGGTGATGTCGGCGATCTTCCACTTGCCGTCCACTTTCTTCAGCGACCACACCATTTCGCGTTTGGAGTCATCGCCTTCCGGGAAAAGATTGAAGCTCGCCGTCACCTCAGCGGTGTCGCCATTGACGGCCTCGGTGAGCTTCAGCGTCTTCGACACGGTCTTCTGGTCGAAATCCTGGGCGTCGAGGCCTGGGTCGAAGTCGATGCAGGACACCTCGTCGGGCTTCTCCTTCTGCGCCTTGTCGTTGGCCTCGAACAGCTTGGTGACCGGCTCGGTGAAACGGTCACGGTATTTGGCGTCCGCCTCGAACTTCACCGCCGGCACATAGAAGAACTTCACGGCGTTGGACGCCGGCCCGGCAAGCGCGGCGCCAGGCAAGGCAATCGAGAAGACAGCGGCAAGCACTATCGGCTTCATGCAGGATCTCCGGGGTTCGGTACGTGGCGGCAAGCTCGCCGCCACGCATCCTGCATATCGCCTTTTTTGCGGCTCATGAAGTCTTTGCGACTCATGAAGCCCGGGCGCGCTCAGGCATCCAGCCAGACGTTCTGGAAGTCCATCTCGTAGGTCTGGTGCATCGAGTAGTTCTTCACCTTCTTGTTCATGTGGCAGTAGAGCTTCTGCCAGAAGGGCTGGATGATGACGCCGGAGTCCTGCAGGATCGCCTCGACGTCCTTCATCACCTCCTTGCGCTTGGCGACATCGATCTGCGACAGCGCCTCCTTGAGCTTGGCGTCGAACTCCGGATTGGAATAGGCCGTCTCGTTCCAGGCCTCGCCGGTGCGGTAGCCGAGCGCCAGCACCTGAACGCCCAGTGGGCGCATGTACCAGATGGTCATGGAATAGGGATATTTCGTCCAGTCGTTCCAGAAGGTCGAGCCAGGCAGCACGGTGCGCTTCACCTTGATGCCGGCGTCGCGCAACTGGCCGGCGATGGCGTCGCCGGTGTTCTTCTGCCATTCGTCCTCGACCGTGATCAGCTCATGTTCGAAGTCGGCCTGCCCTGCTTCCGCCATCAGCTTCTTGGCGCCGGCCGCATCGCGCTCCTTCTTGGGCAGCGGGTAGTATTCGGGATGGATCGGGGCGACGTGATGGTTCTCGCCGACCGTGCCGCGGCCATTATAGCCGAGCTGCATCACCTGGTTGTTGTCGACCGCCATCTGCAGCGCGTTGCGGACCCGTTTGTCGTCATAGGGCTTATGCGTGACATTGGTGCGGGCAACGAGCGTGGTCGCCGTCGCGACCTCCGATTTCACCAGACCCATCTTGTCGAGCGGGTCGATGAAATCCGCGGGCGTTTCGAAATCTAGGTCGATCTCGCCGGAATCGAAGGCATTCAGCGTGGCGTTGAAATCGGTGCCGTAGTCGATGAACTCGACGCCATCGAGAGGTGCTTCGCCGCCCCACCATTTGCCGTTCTCACGGCGCTTGACGACCGCTTTCTGGCCGACCGCATAGGACACCAGCTCGAAGGCCCCCGTTCCGATCGGCTTCTTGATCGGATCGGCGCCGTCCTTGTCGAAGTCGCGATGCACGACCAGCGCCGGATAGTCGGTAAAGCCCGGGATGATGGCAATGTCGGGTTCATTGAGCTTCAGCTTGACCGTGTGGTCATCGACCTTGGTGATCGCGCCGTCCTTGGCCTTGCCTGTCTTGGTGTCGATCAGCGCGCCGACGCGGGCGGCCATCGAGTTGCCGGAAGCCCCCTTCTCGCACCAGCGGTTCAGGTTGGCGACCACGTCGTCGGCGTTGAAGGCATCGCCATTGTTCCAGGTGACGCCCTTGCGCAGGTGCAACGTGTATTCGGTGGCGTCGTCATTGACGTCCCAGCTTTCGAGCAGCACCGGCTCGAAGGTGAACTGGTGCGTGTAGCGCACCAGCGGCTCCAGCCAGGTGCGGGTCACATTCGCCATCTCCGTCCAGTCATAGGTGCGCGGGTCTTTCTGCGCCTTGACCGACATTGCGACATGCAGCGTTCCGCCCTTCTTGGGCTCGTCGGCGAGCGCCCTGGTCGGCGCGGCAAGGCCGAGCATGCCGTAGGCGAACGCGGTCGACGCTCCGAAGGCGCTTGCCAGAGCCAGGAATTCGCGCCGGTCGACCCGCCCCGCGCGTGCCTCCTCGGCCATCGCTTCGATAGCAGCCGGGACCCGGTCGCCATTGCTTCTGAACAGTGTCATTCTCTTTCTCCCATTGGTTTCTTCAGGTCTTCGCCCGGTTGGTCTAACTCTTTGTTGGAGCATGATCTTTTCCGGAAACCGGTTCCCGCTTTTCGGGATCATGCGCCGACGCTGCCATCCATCAACTAACGCTGTCCGGCAGCTTTTCCTCACGCCTAGCGATCAAATCCGCGAGACCTTCGGCAATGCCCTCGTCGAGCTTCGGCTCCTGGTAGTCGGCGAGCATGGCGCGCGCCTTTTCGAGGCCGCGCGTGTCATGGTCCTTCGCGCCTTCGGCGGTCCATTGCTCGAAGGAATTGAAATCCATGATGTTGGGCATGAAAAAGGCGCTCTCGAAATGCTCGAGCGTGTGCTGCGTGCCGAGGAAATGCCCTTGCGGGCCGACCTCGCGGATCGCCGCCATCGCGTCCTTGAAATCGTCGAAGGACACGCCGCCGGCATATTTGTACCAGCCCACCAGCTGCTCGCAGTCGGTGGCGAATTTCGAATAGCCGCAAGTCAGCCCCGCCTCCAGCCAGCCGGCGGAATGCCAGATGTAGTTGGCGCCGGACAGGATCGCGGCATGCATCAGCATGTTCGCCTCATAGCCCGCCTGCGCGTCGTTGAGCTTGGAGCCGACATGGAAGCCGGAGGTGCGCCACGGCAGCTTGTATTTCCTGGCCAGCGCGCCCATCAGATACATCATCTGCGCCGCTTCCGGCGTGCCGCCCATCGGCGCGCCGGTCTTCATGTCGACGGTCACCATGAACTGGCCGTAGAGCTGCGGCGAACCTGGCCGGATGAGCTGGGTCAAAGCCACGCCGGCAAGCGCCTCGGCGTTGACCTGCGCCACCGCGCCGACGGCGGAGGCCGAGGTCGAGGCGCCGCACAGCGCGAAGGGCGCCAGGATCAGCGGCTGGTTGTGGCTGGCATAGACCCGCATGGCGTCGATCATCGTGGCATCCCACACCAGCGGCGAGTTGCAGTTGGTGATCGCGACCAGCACGGGATTGTCGCGCACGAAGTCCTCGCCGAAGACGATTGCAGCCATCGCCATCGTGTCCTCGGCGCGCTCCTTGGACGTCACGATGCCCATGAACGGCTTGTCGGAATGCTTCAGCGCCGAATGGATGATATGGAGGTGCCGCTTCGGCACCGCGATTTCCATCGGCTCGCAGATGACCGAGCTCGAGGAATGCAGCGCCGGCGCCATGTAGGCCATCTTGTGGAAGTTGTTGAGGTCGGCCAGCGTGCCGTAGCGGCGCTTGTTGTCGAGGTCGCGGACATAGGGCGCGCCATACATCGGCACGAAGATGGAGTTCTTGCCACCGACGCGCACGGTGCGCTCGGGATTGCGCGCATGGAGGGTGAACTCGGCCGGAACCTTCGAGACCAGCTCCATCAACAGCGCGCGGTCGATGCGGACACGCGTTTGCCGGACATCGGCGCCGGCGGCCTTCCAGAGCTCGATCGCTCCGTCGTCGCGGAATTCGCAGCCCACCTCCTCGAGGATCTTGAGCGATTCCTCGTGGATCAGTTCCACCGCCTCGTCCGGCACGATCTCGTAGGCGGGAATCTTGCGCACAAGGGTCGGGAAGGACGCGATCGGCGCGCTTCTCAGCGCCTTGCGGCCAAGGCGGCCGCCGCCGCGGCGGTGGGTCGGTTCGGTCAATTCAACGGCCGGTGCGTTCATGGAGGCTCCTTCTTCCCGCGACCCAAGTTAGCGGGACGAAATATGGATGTGACGCTGGAAAATCCTGATCTCTTGTATAAGCTTGCCTTATGCGAAGCCTGCGCCATCTCCTGCCCTCCGCCGGCAGCCTCATCGTTTTCGAAGCCGCCGGCCGGCTGTCGAGCTTCACCGCCGCCGGGCGCGAGCTCGGCATGACGCAGGCGGCCGTCTCCTACGCGGTGCGGGGACTGGAGGAACAGCTCGGCGCCAAGCTGTTCCAGCGGCGCCACCGCCAGGTGCTTCTGACGGAGGCCGGCGAGCGCTTCCATGCCGATGTCTCGCTCGGCCTGTCGCATATCCGCAAATCGGCGGAGGACCTTCGCCTGCAGGCGACTGGCGGCCATGTCACGCTTGCCGCCTCGACCGCCTTCGGCTCGTTCTGGATGATGCCGCGCCTGCAGCAGTTCCGCGACGAGCTGCCGGGCATTGATCTCCGCATCCAGACCGCCGACCGAGACCTCGACATCATCGCAGAGGGGATTCCGCTCGGCGTGCGCGGCGGCGTGCCGCGCGACTGGCCGGACTATCACTCGCTATCGCTCTCCGAGGAAGAGATCTTCCCGGTCGCGGGGCCGAGCTACCTTGCCAAATTCGGCAAGCCGAAAACGGTCGAGGAACTGGCGACGCATCGGCTGATCCATCTCGAGGAGCCCTATCGCGAGGCGCCGACCTGGGACGAATGGTTCGCGTCGGCCGGAACCAGCCTGCGCAATGCGGAGCGCGGCCTGCGCATCAACGACTATGCGCTGGTGATCCAGGCCGTGATGGAGGGACAAGGCATCTCGCTCGGATGGCGGCATCTGGTCGAACGCCTGGTGGCATCGGGTCTGCTGGTGCCGGTAACCGATCATGTCATGCGGACCGGCATCGGCTTTCATGTCATCTGGCCGAAGAACCGCGACCTCAGCGACAATGCGCGCAGGGTGAGGGACTGGCTGGTGGCGCAGGCTTGAGGTTCACTCGGTTCGCGATGCAGGCCGCGCTGGCGGGGTAGCGGGGCGAGGATCGCGGCGTTAGCTGTTGCCAACCTCATCCTGCCCCTCCCCCACGCCGTTCGAATCCGCCTATAATCGCCGGATGCCCATCCGCCAGCTTTCCGAAACGATGATCAACCAGATCGCCGCCGGCGAGGTCATCGAGCGTCCGGCAAGCGTGGTGAAGGAGCTGGTCGAGAACGCGCTCGACGCCGGCGCCTCGCGCGTGGAGATCGTCACCGCCGGCGGCGGGCTGAACCTGATCCGTGTCACCGATGACGGTTCGGGCATTCCCGAACGAGAACTGGCGCTGGCGGTCGCGCGGCATTGCACCTCCAAGCTCTCCGACGACATCCACGACATCCGCTCGCTCGGCTTCCGCGGCGAGGCGCTGCCTTCGATCGGTTCCGTCGCGCGGCTCTCGATCCGCTCGCGCACGGCCTCCGGCGACAGCGCGGCCGAGATCGGCATCGACGGCGGACGGGTTTCGCCGGTGAAGCCGGCGGCGGCGAACCGCGGCACCACGGTCGAGGTGCGCGACCTCTTCTTCGCCACGCCGGCCAGGCTCAAATTCATGAAGGGCGAGCGGGCCGAAAGTTCGGCCATCAGCGACGTGGTGAAGCGCATCGCCATCGCCTTTCCCGCCGTCCGGTTCACGCTTGCCGGCGCCGACCGCTCGACGCTGGAGCTGCCGGCAACCAGCGATACCCCAGAGGGCCGGCTTGCCCGCGTCGCGCAGGTCATGGGCAAGGATTTTCCCGACAATGCGATCGCCATCGACGCCATGCGCGACGGCGTCCATCTTGCCGGTCATGTCTCGATCCCGTCCTACACGCGCGCCAATGCGCTGCAGCAATATGCCTATGTCAATGGACGGCCGGTGCGCGACAAATTGATCGCCGGCGCGATCCGCGGCGCCTTCGCCGATGTGCTGCCGCGCGACCGGCACGCGGTGACGGTGCTCTTCCTGTCGCTCGATCCTTCGACGGTGGACGTCAATGTCCATCCCGCCAAGGCCGATGTACGCTTCCGCGATCCGGGCCTTGTGCGTGGGCTGATCGTCGGCGCCATCCGCGAGGCGCTGGCCGGAGCGGGCATCCGCGCGGCGACGACAGGTGCCGCCGGCATGATGGCGGCGTTCAGGCCGGGCGTCGCGCCTTATTCGCATCCCGGGCCGATAGGCGGCCACCGCAGCTACGAGGCCGCCTATCACGCTTCCGGTTCCGGCGGCTTCGACCCGTTGCGCTCGGCGCAGCGGCCGCTCGACATGGGCGGTCCACGACCGCGACGGAACGGTTTTGCCGAGAACGAGCAGGCCGCCTTCGATACCGGCCCGCTCGCCAGCGCCGACGCGCGAGCCGGTACGGCCGAGCCGGCCGAGGCCCTGCTCGGCATGGTGCTGGGCGCGGCGCGCGCGCAGGTGCATGAGAACTATATCGTCGCCCAGACCAGGGATTCGCTCGTCATCGTCGACCAGCATGCTGCGCATGAGCGGCTGGTCTATGAGGCGTTGAAGAACGCGCTGCATTCGCGCGCGGTGCCCTCGCAGATGCTGCTTTTGCCCGAGATCGTCGACTTGCCGGAAGAAGACGCCGAGCGGCTGGCCATGCATTCCGACACGCTCGCCAAATTCGGCCTCGGCCTCGAACGCTTCGGCCCCGGCGCGGTGGCGGTGCGCGAGACGCCGTCGATGCTCGGCGAAACCAATGTGCAGCAACTGGTGCGCGACCTCGCCGACGAGATCGCCGACAACGACACCGTCGAGACGCTGAAGGAGCGGCTGGACAAGATCGCCGCGACCATGGCCTGTCACGGTTCCGTCCGCTCGGGCCGGCTGCTCAAGGCCGAGGAGATGAACGCGCTGCTGCGCCAAATGGAGGCAACGCCGGGGTCCGGCACCTGCAACCACGGCCGCCCGACTTATATCGAGCTCAAGCTCGCCGATATCGAGCGGCTGTTCGGGCGGCGGTGATATTCCGCGAGCCATCAGCAGGCAGGCTCATCAGTGCACCAATCGGTGATACATTCCGGTTTTCGGGGAGAAGCCATACTCCACCGTATAGCCGCCATTGCCGCCGCGAAAATTCACGGAAATAGTCTCTTCGTCCTGCAGTTGAACGTTCATATAAATGGGCGTCATCAACATGCCGGCGTTGCAGTCAGGATCGTCGAACCGGATGCTCTGAACGGCCTTCTTTTCCTTCTTGCTGACAACCTGTAGTTTGGTCATGCAGATGCCGGCGTCGGTTTTGGCGAAGATACCGGCAAACCGATCGATGGCCGTGTGCGCCCAAAAGGGGATTTCGACGATTCCCTTGATCTCGCCCTCGGCCGTGTCGTCGAGGCCGGCGACTTCCTTAAGCACGACCGGCAGCTTCTCCAGTCCCTTGGTCCAGGTTCCCCTTGCACCGCGTTCGCTGATTTCGAGCGAAAACGGGCATCTCGTGGTATCGACGGGCGCCTTTGATCCCACCACCAACACCCGATCCACTTCCTTGTCGTCCGTGATCTCGCAAAGCGAGAGCTTGGCTCCTTCGGCCTTGCCGTAAAGCGCAATGGGGGTCTGCTTGGCATCGTAAAGGTAGCTCCCCTCCACGGTGATCCCGCTGCCGAAGCTGTCATATCTCTGGAGTGACAAGTGGACCGGGTTCGGCCCGATCGAGCCCTCGTAATTCTTGACCTGATACCAACCTGCGAAAGCCTTTCCGCTCAACACGAGCAGGCAAAGCGTCACGGCTACGGACCATCTCCCCATCTCGATCCCCCTCCATCGAACGAGATCAAGATAGCTTGCTTCGTGCCTTCACCAAAAGCCGGCATCTGATTAAATTGCAACTTGTCAACTCGAGTCCGGAAACGCTCTCAACCTTTTGATTTAACGCTTCAAATTCACGACAATGACGCCACCCAGCGCCAGCGCGCCGCCGAGGATGCCGAGCAGCGACGGCACTTCGCCCAGCCAGAAGAAGCCGATCAAAGCGGAGGTCGGCGAGACGAGGTAGAGGAAGTTCGAGGCGCGAGCGGCCGGCAGGCGCGACAGCGCCGTCGCCCAGGCGGCATAGGCGATCAGCGAAGGCACGATGCCGAGATAGACGACGGCGCCGAGACCGGCGGTGTCGGCAACCGCCGCCTGCGAAAACGCTTCCGGCAGGAAGGGTGACAGGCAGAGCGCGCCGAGCACCATGTTGGAAGCGGAGATCGTCAGCGGATGGTGGCGGGCAAAGAGCGGCTTCTGCACGATGGTATTGACGGCCGAGCAGAGCGCCGAGCCCAACACCAGCAGCGCGCCGGCGTTGAAATGCAGGCCGTGCCCGTCGGCCACCGCGATGATGCCTATGCCGGTGAAGGAAACGACGGTGCCGACCCAGGCCATGCCGGAAAAACGCTCGCCGAGCAGGGCCATGGCCATGATGGCCGTGAAGATCGGGCTGACATTGATGATGAAGCCGGCCGCGCCCGCCGAGACGGTGAGCTCGCCGAAATTGAGCATGGCGGTGTAGAGCGCGACGAAGATGGCGCCGCCGAAGGCAAAGCGCCACAGCTCGTTGATCCTGGGCAGCGCCGGGCGCTTCACCGCGAGGAATATGGCGGCCGGGACCGCCGCGATGGCAAAGCGCAACGCGCCGAGTTCCAGCGGCTGGAAGGCCGCGAGGCCGGCGCGGATCGCCGGGAAAGCCGAGGCCCAGCCAAGCACCGTCAGCGCCACCGCGACCGCAGCGGTCGTGTCCATGCGCTGTGTCTCATTCAACGTGCCGGTGTAAGCGCTCATTGCCGTAACCTCGTCCTTCTGTGTCATGAATCCAGAAAACGCCATTGCCGGCCAATTGACAAACGACCAATTCGAGGGTCAGCTGTGAGCATGGATCACAGCTCAGACCAGATACTGCCGCTCGAGACGTTGCGCGCTTTCGACGCGGCAGCGCGGACGGGGAGCTTTTCCGCGGCGGCCGAAAAACTCAATCTCACCCATGGCGCGGTGAGCCGTCAGATCGCCAAGCTGGAGGACTGGCTGGGCTTGAAAGTGTTCGAACGCAATGCCCGCGGCGTGACGTTGACGATCGAGGGCAACCGCCTGCATTTGCGGACCGCCGAGGCCTTCGCGCTGATCTCGTTCAACTCCGACCGCTGGGTCGAGCCGCGCGGCACCGCCGTGGTGCGGCTGGCCTCCATCCCCTCGGTCAGCGGGCTTTGGCTGATGCCGCGCATGGCGGCGCTCGAGAACCATCCGACCAAGCTGCGCATCGTGCTCGACGTCGACAACCGCCAGGCCGACCTCGCCGACGAAGGCATCGACCTTTCGGTGCGCTGCGGGCGCGGCCGCATCCCCGGCCGGGTTTCGGTGCAGCTGTTCGAGGAGCAGATTTTTCCCATCGCCTCGCCGCAGCTCGCCAAGGAGATCGGGCGAGGCGATCCTGCGCGGCTGCTGAAATTCCCGCTGATCAACGATTCCGACGCGTCCGCGTGGCGCGCATGGTTTGCCGCGCAAGACGTCGATTACCGTCCCCGTCCGCAGGACAGGCGGTTCGAGGACTATAATCTGGTGCTGGACGCTGCGGCGCACGGGCTGGGCATCGCGCTGGCGCGGCCGCCGCTGACGGCGGACCAGCTTCAATCCGGCCGTATCGTCGGTGTCGATGAGCGCGTTGTGCTCAATCCGGTATCCTATTGGATGGATCGTCCGGTCGGCCGGCCGCGCGCGGCCGCGGCTGACCTTGCCAGGCGCATTGCCGAGCAGGCAGGGCTTGCTCCGGAAAAGCTCGAAGCTTTCCTGCAGGACGACTGAGCGGGTTCAGCGAAGCAACAGCACCATGATCGTCGCGGTCACCGCCGAGACGATGGCCGTGACGACTGATATCGTCCAGAGCGATACCGCGACGGAATCGGAGCGCGGCGCATGCCCAGCCGGACGGACCGCGGCACCGCGAGGCTGCGGCGCATTGGCGTTCGCAGCGACCAGCACCGCAGCCGAAGCGACTGCCGGCGAAAATGTGGACAATGCCGGCGCAACCGACGCCCTCGGCGGATTGTCGGCAATCGCTGCCTGCGGTGAGGCGAAGCCGCGCGGGACCTGATCGGTATCCGTCGCCACCCTGCCCGTCGCGGGCCTTGCCGGCGCATCGTCGGTGGCGGCATCCGGCTCCATCACGGCGCGGTAAGCATCCTCGACCTCTGCGGACGACAGGCGTTGCGGCGCCTGGGCGGCGGGGCGCGGCTCTGCGCTTTGCAGCGACTGGGCCGCGATTTGCGCCGCCTGCCCCGTCGAGGGCGCCTGCGGCTGGACCAGCGTCTTGATCAAAGCCGCCACCGCAGGATCGGCCTTGGGCGACGGAACCGGCTGCGGTGCGAGCGCTTCACCGATCAGCGCGTTCAAACGGGTCGAGGTGATGTCCATGCCGGCTTCCGGAAACCATTTTGCAGTTCAGCCATACCGGATGAACATTGCGTCAAGCTTGACGTTGCTTGCGATTTGTGGCGATTGAAACCCCGATGAACGCAAGCGTCCTTTCATGATGAACCGTTTCGAAGGCCCGGGCGGCAGGGAAGCCCGGATCCGCTATCTCGACGGCGACTTCCAGGTCACCAGTCCCGGCTCTTTCGTGCGCTGCGCGGTGACGGGCGAGAACATTCCCCTCGACGAGCTCAAATATTGGAGCGTCGCGCGGCAGGAGCCCTATGCGAACGCCGCGGTCTCGCTTGCCCGCGAGATCGAGATGCACCCGGAATTGCGCAAGCGGGGATAATTTCGGTTCGCGGAAACCGTTGCATCCGCTTCCGTGACACGCCTTCGCCCGTCAGCGCCGACCGGTCCCGAAACTCAGCCTCGCATCTTGCGCTGGCGCCAGGCGTCGAGCGTCTCGTCGATGATGCGTTCGGGCACATGATCGAGCTCGAACACGGCCTCGATATCGAGCACGTCCAGTTGATCGAGGAAACCGGCAGGCGTCTCGCCATGGCGCAGCCGGGCGGCGTCCTTTGCCGTGGTGACGAGGCGCAACCCCTCCCGTCGGGCAAGCAGCAAAAGCTCGGCGAGCTCGTCCTGCGCGTAGAAATGATGGTCCGGAAAAGCGCGTGACTGAACCACCTCGCCGCCCGCGCCGCGCACCGTGTCGAAGAATTTCTCCGGATGGCCGATGGCGGCGAAGGCAAGGAAGCGGCCGCCGGCGAAGCGCGACGGGTCCGCGGGCTCGACATGCGCCAGGAAGATCGGCCGCCCGGCGCGCGCCGCCTGGCGCACGACGCCATCGGCGGCGGCGCCCTCGCCCATCTTCAACAAGCCGCTGGTGTACACGAGCTGGTCGACGACCTTGGCGCGGAGCGGCCCGCCCGGGATGACGCGGCCATTGCCGATGCCGAAGCGGGCGTCGACCACCACCAGTGCGTAATCGATATGGATGCGCGCCGACTGGAACCCGTCATCCATGATCAGAAAGTCGCAGCCATGTTGCTCTATAAGCAGCTTCGCGCCGGCGGCACGGTTCGCCGTCACCGCGACGGGCGCATGCTCGGCCAGGAGCAGCGGCTCGTCGCCGACATGCTTGGCGGCGTCGTGATGCGCATCGACGACATGCGGCTTGGCGAACGAGCCGCCGTGGCCGCGCGACAGGAAGCCTGGCGTGAGCTGCATTCGCTTGGCTTGCTTGGCCAAGGCGATGGCGACCGGCGTCTTGCCGCTGCCGCCGACGGTGAGATTGCCGACGCACAGCACGGGTGCCGCGACCTTCTCGCGCGGAGCATGGCGCATGCGCCGGCCGGCGACCAGTCCATAGACCGCCGATGCCGGCGACAGCGCAAGCACGCGCCAGTCCGGCTTTTCCCACCAGAAGGGCGGCGCTTCGCTGGTCATCGCAGCTGTCCCACTATTCTTAGCGTCATGCGCTAGCGCCCGTTAGCGCCTTTCAGGCGCGCCTTGACGACCAGCGGCTGGATATAGGGCTCCAGCGATTTCAGCGTGCGGGCGAGCGCGCCGCGCATCTCGTCGACGGTGGCAGCACCCGCCGCCATCATTTCGTGGCGCGCCGCCTCGTTGGTCAAAAGGAAGTTGACGGCACCGGTCAGCATATCGCGGTCGCGCACCAGCTTGGCGCCGCCGCTGTCGAGCAGGCGCTGATAGGCCTCGCGGAAATTCTGCACGTTGCGTCCGGCCAGCACGGCGGTTTCGAGCATTGCCGGCTCGAGCGGATTCTGGCCGCCTTCCGACGTCAGCGAGCGGCCGACGAACGCGATCTCGGTCAGCCTCAAATAAAGGCCCATTTCGCCGATCGTGTCGCCGAGAAGGATATCGGTATCGGGCGAGATGCGGTCGCCCTTGCTGCGCCTTGCCACCGAAAGGCCCATGCCGGAAATCTGTGCGGCAAGCGCATCGGCGCGGTCGGGATGGCGCGGCACGACGATGGTCAAGAGCCCATGATGGCGCCTGTGCAGGCTGGCATGGACCTCGGCGGCCACGACCTCCTCGCCGTCATGGGTCGAGATCGCCGCCCAGGTCGGGCGCTCTCCGACCTGGCGCTGCAAGGTGGCCAAGGCCCGCTCGTCGGCCGGCGGCGGGTTGGTGTCGACCTTGAGGTTGCCGGATACGGTGACCGGCCGGGCGCCGAGCGCGCGGAACCGCTCGCCGTCGACATCCGACTGGGCGATGACATGGGCAAGGTTTTCGAACAGCGCCTCGGCAACACTGGCGCGCTTCTTCCAGGACATGAAGGAACGGTCCGACAGCCGGCCGTTGACCAGAACCTGCGGCACGTTGCGCGCGCCGAGCTCCAGGATGGTCATCGGCCAGATTTCCGATTCGGCGATGATCGCCAGTTCCGGCCGCCAGTGATCGAGGAAACGACTTACCGCCGGCTTGAGGTCGAGCGGCACATATTGGTGGATGATGCGGCTGCCGAGGCGCTCTTCGGCGACCTTGGCCGACGTCACCGTGCCGGTGGTCAGAACGATGTTGACCCCATAGTCGAGGATGCTCTCGACCAGCGGCACCACCGCGATCGTCTCGCCGACGCTCGCCGCATGGATCCAGATCACCGGCCCTTCCGGCCGCGGACGCCCCGCAACGCCGTAGCGCTCGCGCCGGCGGGCGCGATCCTCCTTGCCGCGCGAGGCACGCCAGGCGACATAGGGACCGATCAGCGGATAGGCGGCCGCCCCCGCATAGCGGTAGGCCGTCAGGGCCACGCGCGCCCAACGCTCGCTCATTAGCCGCCATCCACGAGGCGATAGGCCTCGGCCGTCGCGGCGTTGAGGGAGGCCGTGACCTCCTGTCGCTTGCGTTCCATCTCGGCGTCGTCGGCATCGGCCGGCACGAAGACAGGCGGGCCCACGATGACTGCCGAGCGGCCGAAGGGAAGGTTGATGGTGGTCTTGTCCCAGCTCTTCTCCAGCACCTTGCGGCGGCTGGTGGCGATGGCCGAGGGCAGGATCGGCCGGCCGGAAAGCTTTGCCAGAAGGACGATGCCGAGCCCGGCATCGCGCGGCGTGCCGTTCGGAATGTCGGCGATCATGGCGACGTTCTTGCCGATCACGAGGGATTTCTTTAGTGCGATCAGGGCTTTGGCGCCGCCTTTGTCGAGATGCCTCGAACTGTCGCGGCCGCCGGAGCCGCGCACGGCCTCGATGCCGAACTTCTCGAGCATCTGCGCCTGAAGCTCGGCATCGGCGCTGCGCGAGACCATGGCGACCAGCTTCCGGCCCTTGGGATAGTAGGCAGGGGTGAGAAGATGCTGACCGTGCCAGAGCGCGATGATGCCGGGCTCGAGATGCGCATAGGCGCCGCCGGCAACCTGGGTCGAGCCCTCGACCAGCGGGCTGGTGAGCCGAATCAGGCGCAGGAACCAGGCGAACAGGCTGGCGATGAAGTTCTTAACGAAACTCGACTGCGCCAAAGGCTCGCGGATGCGCCGCCATAGCGTGCGCGTTCCGCCGCGCCTGGCGGCGCGCCGCCGGGTCGCCCCTTTCACCGCTTCATGCTCCATCGACGTCAACCGCCGGCCTTCGAGTCTGGATCGAGCAAACGGTGCAGATGAACAACGAAATAACGCATGTGGGCATTGTCGACACTGGCCTGCGCCTTCGCCTTCCAAGCGGCGTGCGCCGATTGATAGTCGGGGTAGATTCCGACGATGTCGAGCGCGTCCAGGTCACGAAACTCGGTTCCGCCCAGCTTTTTCAGCTCGCCGCCAAACACAAGGTGCAAAAGCTGTTTCTTTCCGTCTTCCACGGCCATGCCGATCCTTCGCAGATTCATGAATTTTGTGAGATGTTTAGCCCAAAGTGGCCGATTTTGGAACTGCGGGCCGACTCACCCTTGGTCAAGGCCGGCAATTACGCCGGCCAGCACGCCGAGCAGTTCGCCGCTGCCTGCGGCGAGCGCGCCGTGGTTGATCACCTCGCCGGCGTAGCGCGGCGGCTTGCCGGCGCGATCAAGCAGCGCGCCGCCGGCCTCGGTGAGGATGAGGTCGGCGGCGGCGATGTCCCAGTCATGCGCGTTCGGCTTGACGAAGGTCGCGTCGAGCTTGCCGGCGGCGATCATCGCCAGCCGATAGGCAAGCGAGGGAATGTACGCCGTCCGGCGCAGCCTGTCCTGCCAGGCTTGCGGCATCAGATCGACCAGCGGCTTCGGTCCGCCGATATCGACGCTTTCGCCCAGCGGACGCACGTGGATGCGCTTGTCGTTGAGATAGGCACCCTCGCCCGGCAGCGCCCAATAAGTCTCGCCCTTGGCCGGGCATTCGAGCACGCCGGCGAGCGAGCGCCCGTCCTCGACCACGGCGACGCTGACGCACCAGGAATGCAGGCCATCGAGAAAGCCGCGCGTGCCGTCGATCGGGTCGACGACGAAGGTGCGGCGCGCCGACAGCCTGGCGTGGTCGTCGGCGGTCTCTTCCGACAGCCAACCGTAATCCGGACGCGCCCTGAGCAAGGTCTCGCGGAGATAGGCGTCGGCCGCATGGTCGGCCTCGCTGACCGGCGAGGTGCCTCCCTTCATCCACACCTGCGGGTTGTTGCCGAAATAGCGCATGGCGATGGCGCCGGCCTCCCGCGCGGCATCGCGCAACAGAACGAGATCGTCGCGGGCCGCGCTCGATGTCAATTGGTCAAGCGCCGGCAAGGGTCATCCCTTCGATCAGGAGCGTCGGCGCCGCCGTGCCGAAATTGCGGTCGAGGTCGTTCGCCGGCACCATGTTGAGGAACATGGTCTTCAGGTTCGAAGCGATCGTCACCTCGGCCACCGGATAGGCCAGCGCGCCGTTCTCGATCCAGTAGCCGGAGGCGCCGCGGCTGTATTCACCGGTCACCATGTCGACGCCCTGGCCGAAGACCTCGGTGACATAGAAGCCACGTTTCAGCGATGCGATGAGGTCTTCCGGCGAACGCTCGCCGGGCTCGATGGCAAGGTTGGTCGAGGACGGCGAGACCGACGAGCCGCTGCGCGAGCCGCGCCCATTGGTGACGAGGCCAAGCTCGCGCGCGGCCGAGGTCGACAGGAACCAGTGGTTCAAGACACCCTTGTCGACCATCAGCAGCTTCTCGCCTTCGACCCCTTCGCCGTCGAAGGGGCGCGAGGCCTGGCCGCGCCGCCGCAAAGGCTCGTCGGTGACGGTGATCGCGGCCGAAGCCACCTCTCTGCCCATCATGTCGCGCAGGAAGCTGGTCTTGCGGGCTACCGCCGCACCGTTGATGGCGCCGGCGAGATGGCCGGCTATGCCGCGCGCCACGCGCGGATCGAACACCACGTCGACCGGGCCGGTCGCCGCCTTGCGGGCTCCGAGACGGCGCACCGCGCGTTCACCGGCCTTGCGGCCAATCTCTTCCGGCGCGTCGAGGTCGGCGAAATGCTGGCGCGAGGAGAATTCATAGTCGCGCTCCATTGCGGTTCCCTCACCGGCAATGACGCTGGTCGAACGCGAGAAGCGCGAGGCGACGTACTGGCCGACAAAACCATGCGAGGTGGCGAGAACCAGGCCGCCCAGGCCGGCGCCGGCGCTGCTGCCCGAGGAATTGGTGACGCCCTTGACGGCCAACGCGGCCGCTTCGGCGGCAAGGGCTGCCTCCTTGAGCTGGTCGGCCGAAACTTCTGTCGGGTCGAAGAGATCGAGATCGCGCAAATTACGAGCAAGCAGCGCCGGATCGGCAAGGCCCTGATACGGATCCTCGGGCGAGACCTTGGCCATGGCCACGGCACGTTCGGCGAGCGCCTTGGGATCGGAGGCGGCGGTCGCCGAGACGCTGGCCACGCGCTGGCCGACGAAGACGCGCAGCGAAACGTCCTCGCTCTCCGAGGATTCGGTGCCCTCGACCTTCCCCAGCCGGACCGAGACGCCGGTCGAGCGGCCGCGCACCGCCACCGCGTCGGCCGCGTCGGCGCCGGCGCGCTTGGCGGCCTCGACGAGCGCCGCGACGCGATCGGTCAATTTCGCTGCGTCGAGCTTATCGGCCATAAGGTTGTTCCTGTTTGTTCACGCAGTCCGTCAGGCGACCCTGGCGTACGGATGCATTCGCACCATCGACGGATGCCACGGGCACCATCTATTGTTCCATCGACGCTTGTGCAATGGCGGATGCGGCAATCTCAAGGCAATCGCCGCGGTTCGTCCCGGATGCTTTGCCGCAGCAGCAAGAAAGGGCGTCAGTCGGCCACCGGCGCCCAGATGACGTCCTCGATCCTGGCAGCTCCGGTCGCCAGCATCACCAGCCGATCGAAGCCGAGGGCCGAGCCGCTGGCCTGAGGCATGAGGGCCAAAGCCGCGAGGAAATCCTCGTCCAGCGGATAGCGCTCGCCATAGACGCGCTCCTTCTCGTCCATCTCGGCGGCAAAGCGGCGGCGCTGTTCGGCCGCGTCGGTGAGCTCGCCGAAGGCGTTGGCGAGCTCGACGCCGCAGCAATAGAGCTCGAAGCGCTCGGCGACGCGCGGGTCCTCGGCGCTCGGCCGGGCGAGCGCCGCCTCGGATATCGGATAGCCGTAGAGGATGGTGGCCCGCCCCTGCCCCAGCGCCGGCTCAATCCTTTCCACCATCACCCGGCTAAAGAGATCGGCCCAATTGTCGTCAGGCGCGGTGCGCAGGCCGGCCCGGACCAGCGCTCCATGAAGCGCGTCGCGGTCGGTGCCGCCGTCGGCTGAAACGGTCGCGAGCAGGTCGATACCGGCATGGCGCGTGAAAGCCTCCGCCACGCTCAGCCGCTCCGGCTCGGCGAACGGATCGGCCTCGCGGCCGCGAAAACGGAAACTCCTGGCGCCGGCCTTTTCCGCGGCGAGCGCCAGGAATTCGGCACAGTCGTCCATCAGGCGCTCGTAAGTTTCGCCGACGCGATACCATTCGAGCATGGTGAACTCGGGGTGATGCAGCGGTCCGCGCTCGCGGTTGCGCCAGACCGGACCGAGGCTGAAGATGCGCTTCTCGCCGGCGGCCAGCAGCTTCTTGCAGGCGAATTCGGGCGAGGTGTGGAGATAGAGCGGCCGACGCGATGCGTCCGGCCCGATCGCCTCGGTGGCGAAGGCGGCGAGATGCGCCTCGTTGCCCGGCGAGACCTGCAACGCCGAGGTCGTCACCTCGATGAAATCGCGCTCCGCGAACCAGCCGCGCAGCGCCGCGGCAATGGCATTGCGCGCCATCAGCCGCGGCCGGCGGTCGGCATGGACATCAGGCGTCCACCAGGGCGAAGCGGCGGTCATGGGCAGGAAAATCGCTGCGAAGACTGGCGGTTCGGCGCAAGATGCGCTAGGGCGCACGCGATGGCCGCCGTCGCCGCTTCGCGGAAATCGACGCTTGCAGGCCGAAAAACTCGAACGGGATCCAATATCGTGGTCAAGGTCATCGCCAGTTCCTTACGCAAAGGCAACGTCGTCGATAAGGACGGCAAGCTCTATGTCATCCTCTTTGCCGAAAACATCCACCCTGGCAAGGGCACGCCGGTGACCCAGCTCGACATGCGCCGCATCGGCGACGGGGTGAAGGTGTCGGAACGCTATCGCACGACCGAAATGGTCGAGCGCGCCTATGTCGAGGAGCGCGAGCACACCTTCCTCTATTCCGACGGCGAAGGTTTTCACTTCATGAACCCGGAAAGCTACGACCAGGTCGTGGCTTCCGAGGCCGTGGTCGGCGACATGGCGCCCTATCTGCAGGAAGGCATGGCCGTGCAGCTCGCGCAGTTCAACGGCGTGCCGATCTCGCTGACGCTGCCGCAGCGCGCCGTCTTCGAGGTGGTGGAAACCGAGCCGGTCACCAAGGGCCAGACGGCGTCTTCCTCCTACAAGCCCGCCGTGCTCTCCAACGGCGTGCGCACCGCCGTGCCGCCGCATATCTCCGCCGGCACCCGCATCGTGGTGATGACCGCCGACGGTTCCTACGTCGAGCGCGCCAAGGACTGAGGTTTAAGGCAGGCCGGCGGCTCGCCTGCGACCAGGCGGGCTGCTCGGTTACGAGCCGCTCACGAGGCGGTTCGTATGGCGCGCTGCGCCGCGAACGCGGGCGTTTGCTTTTTGCAAGGCGTGAAGTCTCCTTATGCGCGCGCTCAACGGGAAGTTCAGTTGAATTACTCTCCCAAAGGCGCCGATATCAGCACATATCCGCGGGTTTTGTTCTCATTGTCGCTGTCGACCGTGTTCATCGCTCCGAACAGGTCGGCCGTCGTCACCCACACCGGCGGGTATTTGTAGCGGGCGACATCGAGGATCAGGAACTTGTCCGCTTTCTCGTCGTAGGCGGCCAGCGGGGATATATGCCCGCCTTTCTCCTGGCCCATCGCCTTGCGCACATAGTTGACGATGACGAAATGTCCGGGTTTGGCGAGGAACGAACTGGCCTGGGTGCGGAACTGCTCAAGGCTGGCATCCGAGGCGTGGCGGACCTCGGCCTTGATCGGCTGGGTGGAAAGAATGGCCCCGATCTGGTCGAGCGTCATTCCCTGCTTATCCAGGACCTGGCGAGGAAGAATGGCCTCCGTATGCTCGTTCAGGACATTGTCCTGCGTGAACGTCTTGTAAGGTTCGTATTCGGGCACTGAAGGCGCAGGAACGTTGAGCGCATTCAGCACCATGACGATGCTGGCCACGCCGCAATAGGCCTGCGTCTTTTGCGTGAGAAAATTGCTCGCAAGGGGGAAATAGGCTTCCTTCGCTGTGCTTTCGGCAAGAAAGCTCTCGCCGGCAGGAGAGCTGAACCCCGTCAGATTGTCCGGAAGCTTCAACGTCTCGGAGAAGGCGCCGGGTGCAGCCAGGAAAAACGCCAGCAGGAGCGAATAAAAACGCGCAGACATCGTGACCCTCCGCCCGATGAATGAAGGCGTCGAGGAATGTATCAGCTTTCGGAAGCCCTCGCACGTCGATCTGCTGGGGTGCCCGCCAGGCCAGGCCAGTCAATCAGCCACACCTCAGACAACCACCACCGGCAGGCCGGCGGCTTTCCATTCGGGCATGCCGTCCTCCAGCCGGCGGCCGCCGAACAATGCCTTGGTCGCCGTTTTGTCGTGTTGAATCCCTTTTGCGAAGACTTTCGAAACGCTTAAGATACCGCCATGCAGGGTACTCGCGTCGCTTTTGGTCCCTTGGTATTCGATCCCGACATCGGGGCGCTCCTTAAAGAGGACATCCCTCCCCCGCCGGAAGTCGCCCGGACCCGGGCGCTCAACGCCGGAGCAAAATCTTGAGCGCAGCGGCGTCGGCCGTCGCGCTCGGCCTCAAGGCCAACTGGAAGCAGTTTTCGCTCCTGGTGCTGATCAACGCCTTCGTCGGCGGCATGGTCGGCATCGAGCGAACCGTCGTGCCGCTGATCGGCGCGGAGGAATTCGGCGTCGCTTCGACCACGCTCGTCACGTCCTTCATCGTCAGCTTCGGCGTGGTCAAGGCCTGCGCCAACCTCGTCTCCGGCCAGCTTGCCGACACATGGGGCCGCAAACGCGTGCTGATCCTTGGCTGGCTGTTCGGCCTGCCGGTACCCTTCATCATCATCTGGGCCCCTAGTTGGGCCTGGATCGTCGCCGCAAACGCGCTGCTCGGCATCAACCAGGGGCTGGCCTGGTCGATGACGGTGATCATGAAGGTCGACCTGGTCGGGCCGAAATCGCGCGGGCTCGCCGTCGGACTCAACGAGTTCGCCGGCTATCTCGCCGTCGGCGTCACCGCCTTCCTCACCGGCTATCTCGCCAGCCGCTACGGGCTGCGCCCGGTGCCGATCTATCTCGGCGTCGGCTACGCGGTCCTCGGCGCGGCGCTGTCGATCCTGCTCGTGCGCGACACCCGCGAGCATGTGCGGCTGGAGCTGGCCAATCATCCAAAAGCTTCGTCGCCGCTCAGTTTCCGCGAGATCTTCATGCTGACCTCGTTCGGCGACCGCAATCTGTTCGCGGCCTCGCAGGCCGGCCTGGTCAACAACCTGAATGACGGCATGAGCTGGGGGCTGTTTCCGCTTTTCTTCGTCGCCAACGGGCTCGGCGTCGAGCGCATCGGCATCCTCAAGGCGGTCTATCCGGCGGCGTGGGGCATCCTTCAGGTCGCCACCGGGCCGTTGAGCGACCGATGGGGCCGCAAGGGGCTGATCGTCGCCGGCATGTGGGCGCAGGCGGCGGGGCTTCTCTTGACCGCCCTGACGCGCGATTTCGGCTGGTGGCTGCTGGCGAGCCTTTTGCTCGGCCTCGGCACCGCGATGGTCTATCCGAGCCTGATCGCGGCGGTGTCGGACGCCTCGCACCCCTCCTGGCGAGCGCGCTCGCTCAGCGTCTACCGTTTCTGGCGCGACCTCGGCTACGCGATCGGCGCCCTGTCCGCCGGCCTGATCGCCGACTTCTTCGGCTTCGCCGCGGCGATCATGGCCATTGCCGCATTGACCTTCCTGTCGGGCGCGATCGTTGCGGTGACGATGCGCGAGCCGCGTTCCGCCGCCATGGCTCCGACATCGGCCGATCGCTGAGACCGCCGCCGAAACGAGGGCCGCGTTTACGTTAATGGAAGCTTGATGCTGCGCGGGACGTGCCCGTCCGCTACAATTTGCACAGCTACAATTCCTTGAGATCGTTCATGACCAACCCGAACCGCATGCCGTGGGTGGATACGGCGAAAGGCCTTTCCATCATCCTGGTGGTGATGATGTATTCGGCCTACAACACCGGCGAATATACCGGCGGCGTCGGCTTCCTGCATTACGTGATCGGCTTTGCCACGCCCTTCCGCATGCCGGAGTTCTTCCTGATCTCGGGCCTGTTCCTGTCGCAGGTGATCGACCGGCCGTGGCGCCGCTATGTCGACCGCCGCGTCGTCCACTATCTCTATTTCTACGTGCTTTGGGCGCTCATCTCGATCGGGCTGAAGATCGGCATCTTCAGCCGCGATCCGGCCGGCATGCTGCACGATCTCGCCATGGCCGTCGTCCAGCCCTACGGCGTCTTGTGGTTCATCTACATGCTGGCGGTTTTCGGGATCGTCATCCGCGTCCTGCGCGAGCTTCGCGTGCCGCACTGGATCGTCATCCTGGCTGCCGCCGCGCTGCAGATGTGGGCGCCGAAGCCGGACAGCTACGCGCTCGAGCAGTTCGCGGCCTATTTCGTGTTCTTCTATCTCGGCTTCGTGCTGGCGCCGCTGATCTTCCGGCTGGTCGAATGGACTCAGGCTCGTCCGGCAATCGCCGTTGCCGGCCTGCTCGCCTGGGCGCTTGTCAACGGCCTGCTGGTCTATTCGCCGGGCTATGCCATGCAGCCGGTCGGCATGCAGATGGGCCTGGCGGCATGGCCGCCGCTGCATCTGGCGCTTGCCGTGGCCGGCGCGGTGGCACTGTGCGTGGCCGGCGGCTTCCTGTCGAAATTCGCCTCGATGGAGTGGCTGCGCTGGCTCGGCGAGCATTCGCTGGTCGTCTATGTCGCCTTCACCATCCCGATGTCGATCTTCCGGGGCGTCATGTTGGCAAGCGGCCTTCTGACCGACACCGGAATGCTGAGCCTGGCGGTGCTACTCGTCTCGGTCATCAGCCCGGTGGTGCTCTATTTCATCGTCAAGCGCATCGGCTTCGGCACCTTCCTGTTCGAGCGGCCTGCCTGGGCGCATGTCGACCGGCCGAACGCCGCGAAGGCGTCCAGCAAGCCCATACCGCGGGCAGCCCGCGAAGCGGCCTGACCAGGCCGCCGTTTTCCGCCAGCCCGTTATTTATCGCCGTGTCCCGGACGCCGCGCGGCCTTGATCTTGCCGCTGCTCCCGCCACCACAGAAGAAGCAGCCGCCGCCGTCGGATTCCAGCCCCGACACGCCGGAGGGCATCGCCAGTTCCTGCAGCACGTCGCCAGTGTCGGGATCGACGCGCACCAGATCGCCCGCCTCGTCTTCCCAAGTGGCGTGCCAGAGCTCGCCATCGACCCAGGTGACGCCGGTGACGACGCGCTTCGATTCGATCGTGCGGATCACCGTGCCCGTTTCGGGATCGATCTGATGGATCTTATGCGCCCGGTATTCGCCGACCCAGAGCGAACCCTCGGCCCAGGCCATGCCTGAATCCCCCCCGTTGCCGGGGGCAGGAATGGTGGCGACGACCTTGCCGATCTTCGGGTCGACCTTGTGGATGCGATCCTCGGCGATCTGGTAGAGATACTCGCCATCGAAGGCGGTTCCGGCATGCGAGGCGACATCGATCGTACGCACGATCTTGCCGCTGTCGGGATCGAGCGCGTTCAACTTGTCGCCACTGGCGAACCAGACATTTTCGCCATCATAGGTGACGCCGTTGATGCGCTCGACGCCGGGGAACGGCCCATATTCACGCAGGATCTCGGCAGCGGCTCGTTTCATTTCGATCTCCATTCGAACAATCACCGCAGACTAGTCGGTCGGCAGCGGACCCGGGAGTAACAACACAGTCGGGAATCCGGTCACCGGCGGCATCATCCAGCGGCGCGCCCGGCCGCGGCCGACCGCCTGCACCTTGTTCTGTGCCGACAGCTCTTCCAGCGCCCGCTGCACGGTGCGCGCGCTGGCGCCAAGCGCGATCGCCAGCGCCGAGCTCGACCAGGCCTCGCCATCGGTCAGGAAGGCGAGCACCGCGCCATGTTCGTCTTCGACCGGCGGCGCCAGCACGACGACCTCGGAGGCTTTCAACGGCGTCAACGCAAAGCCGGCGGCCGTGGCGTTGATCTCAGACACCCCGGCGAGCTCGGCACGCAGCCGCCCCATCTCGACCCTCAATCGCGCACGATGCGATTCATCGGCGTGCCTTGCCCGGAAGGCGCGCCTCAGCAGCACTTCGCGCGAGGCGTCCGCCGGCCAGGCCTCGGCAAGCGCGCGTGCCAGCGCGAACAATACAGGCCTTGTCGCCAGCGAAACGACCACATCGGCTTCGCGCACGACGTTGCGGCAGGCATCGACGACGAGCGCGCCCGAGGTCAGCAGCGCCTCGACCTCGTCGAGCAGCAGCTCTTTCTCCGTCCCGCGCGCGAGCAGCCGGCCGACCGGCGTGTTCAGAACCAGGGATGCCGCTTCGACTTCGGCCTTCAATGCCGGGATGTTGGCTTCGTAAGCGGCGAGCGATGCGCGGCCGAACGCCGAGCGCGCCGCCTTCGTCCTGAGGCGTCGCACGGCGATGCCGGCAGCCGCCAGCTCATGGGCGACGCGCGCGACCGGCGGCAGCGGCGCCGGATCGAAGTCCGCCAGCAGGCGCTCGGCCTCGTCGAGCCGGCCGATCAGGATGAGGCGGCGCGCCTCGAGGCTGCCGGCATAGGCGGCGTTCAGCCGGTCGCCATGCGCCGCAAGCGTTGCACGGGCGGACCGCAGCGCCTTCTCCGGCCAGCCGAGATCGCGCGAGACCAGCGCGATCTCGGCCTCGGCGACGACGCAGCGCGCGCGGGCGACGGTCTCCCTCGAACTGAAGGCCCTCGCCGCGTCCTTCAGCAGCGCCTTGGCCTTGGCAAAATCGCCGAGCTGCGCCATCGCGATGCCGCGCAGCGCCAGCGCCGCCGCATCGTCGCGCAGCGCGACGCGCTTCAAGGCACCGAGCGGATCGCCCGCAGCAAGCGCGCGGCCGGCGGCGTTGATCAGTGCATCCATGCCGTCGCCCCAGGGTGCGCCGGATCAAATCGCGTCACACTTGTAACTCTCACCATCGAACCATGCGGTCCTATGTCTGTCCTCGTCACCCCCAACCAAACCCAAGAACGGGACAAGAGCAATGACCCAACATATGAAGACACCGCCGGTCGTTTCGCAGGAAGCGTGGGAAGGCGCCTATGAAGAGATGCTCGTCAAGGAGAAGAGCTTGACCCGCGCCCGCGACGCCCTGGCCGCCGAGCGCCGCCGGATGCCGTGGATGGAAGTGAAGAAGGACTATGTCTTCGAAGGTCCGAACGGCAAGGCGAGCCTGCTCGACCTCTTCGAAGGCCGCCGCCAGCTCGTCATCTACCGCGCCTTCTTCGAGCCGGGCGTCTATGGCTGGCCCGAACATGCCTGCCGCGGCTGCTCGCTCGGCGCCGACATGGTCGGCAACCTCGCCCATCTCAACGCCCGCGACACCACGCTTGCCTATGTCTCACGCGCGCCGCAGGCCGACATCCAGCGGCTGAAGCAACGCATGGACTGGAAGATGCCCTGGTACACCATCACCGACAGCTGGGATAAGGATTTCGGCGTCGACGAGTGGCACGGCCACAACGTCTTCATCCATGACGGCAAGCGCATCTTCCGCACCTATTTCGTCAACAACCGCGGCGACGAAGCCTTCGGCACCGTCTGGAGCTATCTCGACATCACCCCGCTCGGCCGCCAGGAGGTGTGGGAGGATTCGCCCGAGGGCTATCCGCAGACCCAGACCTACAAGTGGTGGAACTGGCACGACAACTACGAGGAAGGCGCCGCCCCCGACCAGAGGTGGGTCGAGGTGTCGGATGCCGGCGAAGCGGCGTTCCGCAACAAGAACGCCTGAGCCTGATGCGACTCCGGCGGCCGCGAGCCGCCGGAGCCGATTTCGCCATGTCCTTTACTCAGAAGGTGGATATCATGAGCATCGACTCCCCTCGCCCGACCAGCCTGAGCGGCTTCGGCCTCGCCGACTGGCTCTGCCTCGCCGCGGCGCCGACCTTCGCGGCAATGGCCCTGCTGACCGCCGCCTATGGCGGCCACGACATGATGTGCATGTCGGGCGCCTCGCTGCTCGGCGGCATGGCACCGATGTATCTGTTGATGGCGGCGTTCCATCTTGCGCCATGGCTGCGGTTGGTGGCGAGGCGCGGGTGAATTGACGATCGTCCGGCTCCGCTCAGGGGCGGTTTTGCCTCCGTCTCGCCATCAGTATGGACTCGACAAGCTCCTGGTCTTTGTAGGGTTTCGCGAGCAAAGCAACATCCGCCGGCAGATCGCCGATTTCCTTGGTGTCGGCATAACCGGTGATGATGACCGCAGGCCAATCCGCCTTCAGGTTGCGCGCAAATCGTATCACGTCCAAGCCCGACACGAGCGGCATGGCGAAATCGGTAACGATGACGTCGAAATCCTGCGGCGCCTTCTCGATCCTGGCCAGTGCCTCGGCCCCGCCTGCGGCGCATGTCACATCGAAGCCGCTTTGCCTCAATGACGCAGCCGTCAACTCGCGCAGCGCATCGCTGTCGTCGACCAACAGTACGGACGGCCGGGCGCTGTTGCCCTCAATGCGAGGTTGGTTCACCGACCCCTGCTCGACCGATCGAGCCGGTTGCTTCAATGATCGTGGCAGCCACAGATGCATCGCCGTGCCTCGCCCGACAATGCTCTCGATCCGAAGCGTGCCCCCCGACTGCTTCGCAAAGCCGTAAACGGTGCTCAAGCCAAGGCCGGTGCCCTTGCCGACGGGTTTCGTCGTGAAGAAGGGCTCTATGACTTTCGCCACGATATCGGCCGGAATGCCGGAACCGGTGTCGACGACCGAGACGACGACATAGTCGCCCTGGCCAAGTTCGTCGGAGCGGCCGTCGGTCGTATGATTTTCGGCGCGTATCGTGATCGAACCACCCGTGGGCATTGCGTCGCGCGCGTTGAAAACCAGGTTCATGAGGGCGAGTTCGAGTTGGCTTGCGTCCACGAGCACCGGCCAGACCGAGTCATCTATTTGCCACTCGAAACGAACCAGGCCGCCGAGCACCGGCGCGACAAGCCCGGTCAGGCTCTCGCCTAGGCCGGCAAGTTGCAGAGGTGCAGGCTTCAGGTGCTGCCGCCGCGAGAAGGCGAGCATGCGATTGACCAGGTCGGCGCCTTGTTTGGCCGAGCGCCTTGTAAGGTCGAGCACTTTTTTTCCCTGCTCGTCGAGCGCGGTGCTGCGCTCGAGCAGCCCGAGCCCGCTGAGGATTGCCGCAAGCAGGTTGTTGAAATCATGGGCAAGTCCGCCTGTAAGCTTGCCGATGGCGTCAAGGCGCTGCGCCTTGAGCAGCCTGTCCTCAAGCTCGCGCCGCTCGGTTATGTCAAGCAACGTGCCGACGATTTCGTCGGAACCTTTCAGGGGATCATGCGAAAAGATCCCCTGATCCAGAAAGGTCCGATATTTGCCATCGGCGCATTGCCAACGGAATTCGCAACTGTACGAGCCAGCCGCCTTGGCGCCGAGGAGAGTGGCCTCGACATCCGGCAAGTCGTCAGGATGCACGCGGCTGAGGCCAAAACCAGGTTCAGACGTCAGCCGCTCGGCCGAAAATCCCGTCAACCGCTCGATACCGCTGGTGACGAAGCGAGCGTCGAACGGCGGCTCCGGCGATCGGGCATGGAAGCAAATCGGAACTGACTGCAGGATCGCTTCCTGGCGCTGCTCGGCGACACGCAAGGCTCGCTCCGCTTCGAGTCTCGATTTGTGAGACTCCAGGGCCTGCTCCAGCAGCGTCTGCTCCACGATCGCCTTGCGCCGGATTTCAAGGGTCTTCTCGTGCAGTTCGACGAACACGGCCACCTTCGAACGCAGCATGGCTGAATCGAAGGGCTTGAAGACGAAATCGACCGCGCCGGCATCGTAGCCGCGCAGCATATGCGCTTCTTCCTTGTTGATCGCGGTCAGGAAGATGATCGGAGTGCGCCTCGACTGCTCCCTTCGGCGGATCAATGAGGCGGTCTCGTATCCATCCAATCCCGGCATCAGCACGTCCAGAAGGATAACGGCGAACTCTTCCTTCAGAAGAAACCGCAATGCCTCCTCGCCGGATTGCGCGCAGACTACCTCGCCCACTCCAGCCAGGACTTCGCTGATCGCCAGGAGATTGCGATCATCATCATCAACGGCGAGGATGCGCGCGCCTTGCACCACCTCTGACAGGGCTGCACGATGCTCGGTTTTGGTCTTCAGCATCTTTTGCATTGCCGACCCGTCACATGACCGCCACGAGCTTCTCTGACGGGTGGGCGTGCTGTCTCGATCGACCGATCCAGACCCTAAGCAGCGCGAGCAGGAGATCAAGATCCACAGGCTTTGCTATGTAGTCCGAGGCTCCCGCATCAAGGCACTTTTGCCGGTCGCCCTTCATCGCCTTGGCGGTCACCGAGATCAGGGGGACATGCGCGATGGGCGGCATGCCGCGTATCTGCCGCATCGTCTCATAACCGTCCATCTCGGGCATCATGATGTCGATGAGCGCGACGTCCATGTCTGGATTTTGCTCGAGCAGCGCGATGCCGTCGCGGCCACGCTCGGCATGCAGAACCTCGATGCCATATGTTTCGAGCACGCTGGTCAGCGAATAGATGTTGCGGATGTCGTCGTCGACGATAAGAACTTTGGCGCCGGCCAGATCGGACCGATCAGACCGTTGGGCGGCCGCAGCCCCGTTCGTACGACTATCCCGCGGCAGGGTTGCCGACATCAGCAGCGCCAGCTGGCCAAAATTCTCGGCGCGGGCAACGTCCGCCAGCTCCGGTCTCAGCCCGATCAGTTGCTCCAGCGCCTCCGGATAAGGTGCGAAGAACACAAGCTTGGATGACAGCTTCTCCAGAGAGCCCGCCATATCCTCGATCATCTTGGCATTGTCCTTGCCCGACCTTCCGAAGCCCAGCACGATCGCGTCATACGTATCGAAGTCTATCCTTCGCCCGTTGGCGGCGACCCGACCGACCGGCGTAACGGAGGTGACGCCATCGCGAATCGCCTCGACCAGGGCGAGCCGCCGCTCGGGGTCGGCATCTACGATCAGGACATTGCGCTGGAGGCGCAACTTGCTCGAATGAATGCCCTCGAACACCTTCACGAGGTCGTCCGACGATACCGGCTTTGTTGAGACGCTGGCGGCGCCATTGCGCAACAGGCCCGCCGTGTCTTCCGCACCCGAGATGACATGTATCGGGATGCCCGCGGTCTTCGGGTCGTGCCGCAGAAGGTCGAACAGCACCCAGCCGTCTATATCCGAAAGGCCGAGGTCCAGAGTGATTGCATCCGGAACCAGCTTCCTCGCCAGCGCTACGGTCCCGGAGCCGGCGGTGGACAAGACGCCCTTGAGGCCCGCGGAGCGAGCCATGCCCAGCAGCAGCCCCGCAAAGGTAGGGTCGTCCTCGACAATCAGCACGACCCTGTCTTCCGGCGATAAGGCATCGCGGTCGTCGATTAGTTCCGGAACGGAAGCACCAGCCGCGGGCACCACCACATCCTGTTCGACAATAGCCGGCTGCGGGACCGTTCTAGGACCTTCGATGGGAATCACGAGCGTGAACGTCGAGCCCTTGCCTGGCGTGCTTTCCACCCTCAATTCGCCTCCCAGCAGCCGGGCGATCTCTCGGCTGATGGACAGGCCGAGCCCGGTGCCGCCATATTTTCGGCTGGTGGTGCCGTCGGCCTGCTGGAAAGCCTCGAAAATCAGCTTCTGCTTGTCCTCGGGAATGCCGATGCCGGTATCGGTGACTGCGATGGCCACTGCCTGGGGCGCCTGGACACCATTGCGCCGCGTGGTCTTCTCGGGCCTGAAGGTGAGGCTGACCTCACCGGTCGACGTGAATTTGAACGCGTTCGACAACAGGTTGAGCACGATTTGCTGCAGCCGCTTCTCGTCGGTGCGCACGGTCTCAGGAAGTCCGGGATCGAGTTCGATGGTGAAGCCCAGTCCCTTGTCGGCGGCCAACTGACGGAACGTGCGTTCCATGTGCTGGCGAAGATGCGCCAGCGGCATGTCATTGATCTCGACGGAAACAGTGCCGGATTCGATCTTCGACAGGTCGAGGATGTCGTTGATTAGGCTGAGCAGGTCGGTCCCCGCCGAGTTGATGGTTCGGGCAAACTCGACTTGCTTGTCGTTGAGATTGCCCTGCTGGTTGCTGGCCAGCAAATTCGAGAGGATGAGCAGCGAGTTCAGCGGCGTGCGCAGCTCGTGGCTCATATTGGCCAGAAATTCGGATTTGTACTTGGAGGTCAAAGCGAGCTGTTCGGCTTTCTCCTCGAGTGCCCGCCGAGCCATTTCGATTTCGAGATTCTTGTTCTCCACCTGCTTCTTTTCGTTTTCGAGCAGCTGCGCCTTTTCCTGCAGCTCTTCGTTGGTGGCGTGCAATTCCTCCTGCTTCTTCGTCAGTTCCGTCTGCCGCGCCTGCAGTTCGGAGGTCAGAAGCTGCGACTGTTTGAGCAGACCTTCGGTGCGCATCGTCGCCGCGATCGTGTTGAGCACGATGCCGACCGATTCCATCAGCTGGTTGAGGAAGGATTGATGCGTGTCGCGAAATTCGCTGAAGGAGGCAAGCTCGATCACCGCCTTGACCTCGTCTTCGAAGAGCGCGGGCAGGATAATGACATTGGCCGGCGCGGCGCTACCGAGGCCGGTCGTGATGCGCAGGAAGTCGGGCGGCACATTGTCGAGAACGATCGCACGCTTGTCGGCGGCGCTTTGGCCGATCAAACCCTCGCGCCAATCGAGCCGCTGTTTCATCGCCGCCTTGCTCTCGGCGCCGTATGAAGCCGCGAGCTCGAGATAGGATTCGTCTTCTTCCCGGTTGGTTACGTAAAATACGCCGTATTGCGCATTCACCAGCGGCGCCAGCTCCGACATGATCAGACGCGACACCGTCGCCAGATCGCGCTCGCCCTGCAGCATCCGCGAGAAACGCGCCAGATTGGTCTTCAGCCAGTCCTGTTCGGCGTTCTTGAGCGTTTGATCCTTGAGGTTGCGGATCATCTCGTTGATGTTGTCCTTGAGCGCCGCCACCTCGCCTGACGCCTGGACGCTGATCGAGCGCGTCAGATCACCCTTGGTCACCGCGGTCGAGACTTCCGCGATGGCCCGCACCTGGGTCGTCAGATTGGCTGCGAGCTGATTGACATTGTCCGTCAGGTCGCGCCAGAGGCCGGCCGCGCCCGGCACGCGAGCCTGGCCGCCGAGCTTGCCTTCGATGCCGACCTCACGCGCGACGTTGGTCACCTGGTCGGCAAAGGTGGCGAGCGTCTCGATCATGCCGTTGATGGTATCGGCCAGCGAGGCGATCTCGCCCTTGGCGTCGACGGTGAGCTTGCGGCGCAGATTTCCCTGCGCCACAGCGGTCACGACGTCGGCGATGCCGCGCACCTGGTTGGTAAGGTTGGTGGCCATCAGGTTGACGTTGTCGGTCAGGTCCTTCCAGGTGCCGGCAACGCCCTCGACGCGAGCCTGGCCGCCGAGCTTGCCCTCGGTGCCGACCTCGCGCGCCACGCGCGTCACCTCCCCGGCGAAAGAGTTGAGCTGATCGACCATCGTGTTGATCGTGGATTTCAGCTCCAAAATCTCGCCCTTGACGTCCACGGTGATCTTTTTCGACAGATCGCCGCGTGCGACGGCGGTGGTCACTTCAGCGATGTTACGCACCTGGCCGGTGAGGTTTTCGGCCATGGAATTCACGTTATCGGTAAGGTCTTTCCAGGTGCCGGCGACGCCGCGGACCTGGGCCTGGCCACCCAATTTGCCCTCGGTGCCGACCTCTCGGGCGACGCGGGTCACCTCTCCTGCGAATGAGTTCAACTGGTCGACCATGGTGTTGATCGTCGACTTCAACTCCAGAATTTCGCCTTTGACGTCGACTGTGATCTTCTTGGAGAGGTCGCCAAGCGCGACGGCGGTGGTCACCTCGGCGATGTTGCGCACCTGGCCGGTCAAATTCGCGGCCATGGCGTTCACATTGTCGGTCAGATCCTTCCATGTGCCGGCGACGCCCCGAACCTGCGCTTGCCCGCCCAGCTTGCCGTCCGAGCCGACCTCGCGCGCAACGCGCGTCACTTCCGACGCAAACGAGTTGAGCTGGTCGACCATCGTGTTGATGACGTCCTTGATCTGCAGGATCTCGCCCAGAGCGTCGACCGTGATCTTTTGCGTCAAGTCGCCGGTGGCGATCGCGGTCGCGACCTTGGAGACGTCCCGCAATTGCACCGTGAGATTGCCGGCCATTGCATTCACATTGTCGGTCAAATCCTTCCAGGTGCCGCCGACGCCTTCGACATGAGCCTGACCGCCGAGCTTACCCTCGGAGCCGACTTCGCGCGCAACGCGCGTCACTTCCGAGGCGAAGGAATTGAGCTGATCCACCATCGTGTTGACGGTGTCCTTCAGTTCCAGGATTTCGCCCTTGACGTCGACCGTGATCTTCTTCGACAGGTCGCCACGCGCGACGGCGGTGGTCACTTCGGCGATGTTGCGCACCTGGCCCGTAAGGTTGGCAGCCATCAGGTTGACGCTGTCGGTCAGGTCCTTCCAGGTGCCGCCGACGCCCTTCACGTCGGCCTGGCCGCCAAGCTTGCCTTCGGTGCCCACCTCGCGGGCAACGCGCGTCACCTCGGATGCAAAGGAATTGAGCTGGTCCACCATGGTGTTGATGGTGTCCTTGAGCTCCAGGATCTCGCCCTGGACGGCCACCGTGATTTTCTTCGACAGATCGCCCGAAGCGACCGCCGTCGTCACTTCGGCGATGTTGCGAACCTGTCCGGTCAGGTTTTCTGCCATCGAGTTCACATTGTCCGTCAGATCCTTCCACGTGCCGGCGACACCACGCACCTGGGCCTGACCGCCCAGCTTGCCCTCGGAACCGACCTCGCGCGCCACGCGAGTGACTTCCGAGGCGAAGGAATTGAGCTGGTCCACCATCGTGTTGATGGTGTTCTTCAGTTCGAGAATTTCGCCCTTCACATCGACGGTGATCTTCTTCGAAAGATCGCCGAGCGCGACGGCCGTCGTGACCTCGGCGATGTTGCGGACCTGACCCGTCAGGTTCTCGGCCATCGAGTTCACGTTGTCGGTAAGGTCTTTCCAGGTGCCGCCGACCCCTTCGACGCGTGCCTGACCGCCGAGCTTGCCTTCGGTGCCGACCTCGCGCGCCACACGGGTCACTTCCGAGGCGAAGGAATTGAGCTGATCCACCATCGTGTTGATGGTGTTCTTCAGCTCCAGGATCTCGCCTTTCACGTCGACGGTAATTTTCTTCGACAGGTCGCCCGAAGCGACGGCGGTGGTAACTTCGGCGATGTTGCGGACCTGCCCGGTGAGATTGGTCGCCATGGCATTGACGTTGTCGGTCAGATCTTTCCAGGTGCCGGCTACGCCTTTCACGCGCGCCTGGCCGCCGAGCTTGCCTTCGGTACCCACCTCGCGGGCGACGCGTGTCACCTCCGAAGCGAAGGACCCCAATTGCCCGACCATCGTGTTGACGACCTTGCCGATACGGAGAAACTCGCCTCGCAGAGGCCGGCCGTCGATCTCCACCATCATCGTTTGCGACAGGTCGCCTTTGGCAACCGCACCAATGACGCGAGCCACTTCCGTCGTCGGCTGAACCATGTCCTCGATCAGATCGTTGACGGAGCGGACGCTTGTTTCCCAGCTTCCTGTGGCATTGCGCACATGGCCGCGCTCACCGATCCGCCCGTCCTTGCCGACCACCCTGCTCAGTCGCTCGAACTCGCGCGTGACCTGATCGTTGATCTCCACGATCTGGTTGAAGGTGTCTGCGATGTCGGAATCGAGTCCCTCATAGACATTGTCAATGCGCACAGAGAAGTCGCCTCGTCGGAAGGCCTTGAGCGCATTCAAAATCTGGCGACGGTCCAACTGCGACTTGGATTTCAGCGTACTCACAGCGCCCCCTCACAGCCCTGGCGGATAACGATGAAGACTATCGTGAATAAAAACTGCCCTCACGGTACACTACCGCGAGGCCCACAACGCGCGAGCCGTGCTTCGGTTCCATTGCGATGCCGGCGAGATATCCATTGAGCGCCGGATGGCGAATGGCCGGACCCTGGATCATCAAATCGAAAGTCAGGTCGCAACGCTCCCTGGTTCTTGACGAAGCAGGTCCGCCTGTTTGAGACATGGAGCAAATGGAGACATTTGCTCCATGGGAGATGAACGGGCGGTGGGCTAGCTTTGAAGCGCGTTTTTCGATTGCTTGCCGCAGCGCTCATGGCATCCGGTGTGGCCGGATGCACCAGCATTTCCTATTATGCGCAATCGTTGGAGGGCCATGTCGAGATCATGGCTGCGCGCAAGAATGTCGCGAAGCTGATCCGCGATCCCTCGACGCCCAAGGCGTTGCGCGCCAAGCTGACGTCGGCCAGCGCCATCCGCCGCTTTGCGACGAAAGAACTGGCACTGCCCGACAACAGCAGCTACCGCAGCTATGTCGACGTTGGTCGCAACGATGTGACCTTGGCGGTCTTTGCCGCCCCGCAATTCTCGCTCGCGCCGGTAACATGGTGCTTTCCGGTGTTCGGCTGCGTTCCCTACAAAGGCTATTTTTCGCGCAAGGACGCGCTCGAAAATGCCGCGGCGCTGCAGCGGCAGGGGCTGGACGTCTATGTGACGGGCATCACGGCCTATTCCACGCTGGGCTGGTTCAGCGACCCGCTGCTCAGCACCATGCTGCGCCAGAACGACACCTATCTCGCCAGCCTCATCTTCCATGAGCTGGCGCATCAGAAGATCTATGTGAATGGCGACTCCGCTTTCAACGAGGCTTTCGCGGTTACCGTCGAAACCACCGGCACGAGGAAATGGCTCGCCGCCACCGGCAACCGCGCCGGATTGCGCCGCTACGAGATCGATCGCAAGCGCAAGGCGGATTTTCTCGGACTGATAGCGAAAACCCGCGACGAGCTGCGACAAGTCTACGGAAGTCCGCGTAGTCCGGAGCAGATGGCGGCTGCCAAAGCCGCCACGATCGACAGGCTGCGCATGCGCTACCGGCAGACGCGCGACAAGCGCTGGGGTGGATATCGCGGATATGATGCCTGGTTCGATAGCCCGATCAACAACGCGAAGTTGGCAGCGACCGCCGTCTATGGCGAAGAGGTTCCGGGGTTCCTTCGCTTGTTCGGCTTGTGCTCCGGCGACTATCCAAGATTCTACGCTTCCGTCCGACGGATAGGGAATTTGCCCGCGCCTTCCCGCGCCGAAGCGCTGAAGACTGTTGCTGCATGTCCTTGATAATTAAAGGAATTCCGGAGGCCGTGCGGGCACATGCTGGACAATTATGAGGTGGATAGGTTCGGCGTGATCATCGACTTCACGCCGATCAAATACGACAAGAAATACATTTCCTATTACGAGGACCTGAGCGACCGGACAATCAAGCTCGGCTATCAGCGGCTTGGCTGGGTGCTCGGCATCACCGGGGAGATTCCTCGCTCGGTGCTCGAAATCGGATATGGCACGGGCACGTTTATCGAAGCCGCCAAGATAACCGGAGTCGCCGATTGCGCCGGCTGCGATATCGCTGAATTCCCGCTGCCCAAGGGGGTTCGCTTCGTCGATTGGGATCAGGCGCTCGCCGGCTCATGGGACCTCGTCGCCATGTTCGACGTGCTCGAGCATATCCCGGATCTCAGCTTCCTCTCGCGCCTTCAGGCCCGCCACCTGGCCGTTGCCGTCCCCTATTGCCGCTGGCGCGACCTCGGCGCCGACGGCGACGCGTGGTTCGCCAAGTGGCGAATGCGCCTGCCCAACGAGCACCTGCACCACTTCGACCGTGACTCGCTGGTTGCGCTCCTGGCGCATAGCGGCTTCGAATGCGTGACGCTGAACTGTTTCGAGGACGGCATCAGGCTGCGGCCCGGAGAAGCAGGCCCGAACATTCTGTCGGGCTTCTTCAGGAGGCAATAGGCCACTGAAGCCGGTCCAGCGCCAATGGCACACTATTCCACCCAGGCCAGATCGCCCAGTTGGCGACGGACCCAGTTCATTTCTTCAGAAGCCGTGCGTCCGAAATGCCGCTTGAAGTCGCGGCTGAACTGAGCCGCGCTACGATAGCCGACGGAAGCCGCGACCTGAGCGATCGTGCCCTTGCGCGCGATCATCAATCTTGCCTCGTGGAGCCGCATCGCCTTCACGTACTGCATCGGGCTGCTTCCGGTCATCTCCTTGAAATGAACGTGATAGGAAGGCACGCTCATCCCTGCTTCTCCCGCCAGATCGGCGACCGAGATTTCGGAGCTGTAGTTTTCGCGCAACCATGCGAGGCTCCGCGCGATCCTTCCCGAACTGCCCCTTTGCAGCAAGGCGGCGGTCATCGCGCCGCCTTGCGGGCCAATCAGGACCCGGTAATGCAGCTCGCGCAGAAGGCTTGATCCAAGAATGGCGGTCTCGACAGGGTCGCGAAGGGCCTTCAGCAGGCGAAGCAGGACATCCTCGATATCGGGTCCCATCCTGCTCGATACGAGACTTCGCGGCCTGTCGCTTCCCACAATGGAGCGCATCTCCAGCCGCGCGGCGATGTCCGCCGCCAGCCGCATGTCGAATTCGACATAGACCGCAAGCAGCGGGCGATCGGGGCTGGCCGTCGACTCCATTCGAAACGGCACAGGCACTGACACCGCCAGATAATGCTCTTCATCGTACAGGTAGACCTCCCGCTCGAGCATGCCTCGCTTGCTACCTTGCAGGACGAACACCGCGCCCGGCTCATAAAGCACGGGGACGTCATGGAACACGGCCTCCGTCCGGAGCACCCGCACGCTCTCGAGCGCGGTCGCGTTGTATCCAATGCGTTCGGCGAGAGTTCCGGCGATATCGACCAGATCCCGTCTTCGCCCGGCGTCCGCTCGAATAGGATTTGGCAAGCTATTCATAGAAACCGCAATCGATGATGCCATCGTCGCATACTATTTGCCAAGGCGCACTCCATCAATGAAGGACCGCAAACCGTGGCAAGAAAGACCTTTTTCATCACCGGCGCCAATTCCGGCTTTGGCCTCGCCATCGCTTCCGCCGCCAGCCACACGGGCCATACGGTCATTGGCACCGTTCGGTCCGAGACGTCGCGCGCGGCGCTTGGCAGATCCTTTCCCGCGATCCGGACCGTCATCTGCGATGTCACGGAGTTCGATCACGTGCCGGACGTCGTTGCGCAGGCAGAAGAAGAGCACGGGCCTGTCGACGTCCTGATCAACAATGCCGGCTATGGCCATGAGGGCGTGCTTGAAGAGTCGCCGCTGGAAGAGATGCGGCGTCAGTTCGACGTGAACGTCTTCGGTGCCGTCGCGGTCGCCAAGGCGTTTCTTCCCAGGTTTCGCGAGCGGCGCCGCGGCTTCATCGTCAATGTCACGTCGATGGGCGGCATGATCACGATGCCGGGCATTGCTTACTACTGCGGCAGCAAGTTCGCGCTCCAGGGCATATCGGAGGTGATGCGTTCGGAAATGGCCCCGTTCGGCGTTCGCGTTACGGCGGTATGCCCCGGCTCCTTCCGGACGGACTGGGCCGGGCGCTCCATGGTCCGTACAGAAAGGTCCATCTCGGATTACGATGCGCTGTTCGATCCGATCCGGAAGGCCCGGCAGGCGAAAAGCGGCAAGCAGCTTGGCGATCCGGACAAGCTTGCGAAGGCCGTATTGGCTTTGGTGGAGTCCGAAGCCCCGCCGCCGCAACTCCTGCTTGGCAGCGATGCCCTCAGGCTCGTGTCCGAGCGAATCCAGCGCCTGCAGCAAGAGATCGAAGCCTGGAGGGCCGTAACCATCTCGACCGATGGCTGACTGCATAACCGCAAACGGCAAAGCCGCGGTTGGACGGTTGGGTCACACCGTGGCGCGAGGCTGCGCCAGCGCGTTGACGGCAGGCAGCCTCATTGCCCGCCCGTAGCTGTCGGGCGCGAGACGCAAGGTTAGCACCGTCACGACGGCGATGCAGGCGAGATGCAGCAGCCAGCCGGCGTGGAAACCGCCGGTCATGTCGTGCAGCACCGCGACGATCCAGGGCGGGATCGCGGCAATGAGAAAGCCGCCGCCTTGCATCATGGCCGAGAGCGCGCCGGCTTCCGCGGGGTCCAGCAGATGTTCGAGCGCGACGATCATGGTGAGCGAGAAGGAGCCGCCAAGCCCCACTCCCAGCAGGAGCGCGAGGGCGAAGGGCGCGATTTCGGGCTGCAGGATCAGCCCTGCGAAACCAGCCGCCTGCATGGCCAAGGTCAACCAGAGCCATGGCCTGCGGTCCGGGCTTTTGCCGGCAAGGGCCGGCAAGAGCAGGGCCGAAAGTGCCTGCCCCACAGCCATGACCGCCAGCAAGCCGCCGCTGGACGCGCTGGTCCAGCCTTGGTCCTGATAGTAGGGCGCGAGCCAGGCCACCGAAGTCGAGTAGCCGCCATTGACGAGGCCGAAGCTGCCCATCAGCAGCCAGGTGCGGGGCCGCTTGAGCAAGCTCGTTGCCGCGCTCCCGCCTTGCGGGCGGCCGACGTCGCGCGGCAGGCAGGCTGCGGCGAGCGCCACCGCCACCAATGCCGGCAGAGCCATCCAGGCGAGGCCGAAATGCCAGTCGCCCGAGGCCGTGGCGACGAGCGGCGCGAGTTGCGCGCCGAGCGCGCCGCCGCCCATTAGCATCGATGAATAGAGCCCCATGACGAGGCTGACATGGCGGGGAAATTGTCGCTTGACGATGCCCGGAAACACGGCCTGCACGACGGCCGCCCCAAGCCCGAGCAAGGCGGCGGTGCCTACCATCTCGAGGCCCGTCGACACGAAGAGGCGCAAGACAGATGCGAGAGCGAGAATGGCGAGCGCCGCGATGACCGCCCGGCTTGCGCCGATGCGTGCCTGCAAGGACGGGCCGGCAAAGGCGAAAATCCCCATCAGCAGCATCGGCACCAGCGTCAGCAGCGCGATGCCCTGTGCGCCGAGGCCCGTCTCGGCCCGCACCGCCGCGGCTAGTGGGCCGATACCAGTGATGAACGGCCTGAGATTGAGCCCGACCAGGGCGACAACGGCTAGCATGAGGAAACGGCTGGAGGCCGCCTCGATACCGTTCGGTCCGTTCATCGCGCCACCCATTTTTCTCAGCTTGCGCCAGCGGCCAGAAGGAGCTTCTCGATCTCCTTGAAGCCGCGGTCACGCGCATGCCGCAGCGGCGTCACGCCGTCGCCGTCGGCGAGATCGACGTTGGCCCCGGCTTTGATCAGCAATTCGACAATCCGCCGGTGGCGCTCGCCGCCGTCGCCGAGGATGATTGCCTCGATCAGCGCGGTCCAACCGAGCTTGTTGACATGGTCGACATCGACGCCGGCCTGGATCAGCGTGCGGACGGTCTCGACATGGCCGCGCTCGGAAGCCGGGATGAGCGCGGTGCCGCCATAGCGGTTGATGCTCTTGAGGTCGGCGCCGTTGGCAAGCGCCAGCTTGAGGATCTCGAGATGCCCACGTGCGCCAGCGTAAAGATAAGGGCTGTCCTCGATATTGTCCTTGGCGTTGACATCCGCGCCGGCCGCGATCAGCGCCCCTGCCGCCGCAATTCTGTTGTGATGCGTGGCGACGAGCAGCGGCGTGGCGCCGGTCCCGTCGCGCGTGTCGATCGCAGCGCCTTGCGACAAAAGCCTGCCTATGGCGTCCACGTCGCCGGCGGCGGCCGCGGCATGCAAAGGGGTGGTGCGCATGGTTTCTCCTGATGCGATCGCCGGAACGGAAGCGAACGCAAGCAAGGCAAAGGCAAAGAAGAGACGGCGCATTCCTGGCTCCCGCGGCAGCGGCCAATGCATGGCCTGTCCGCACGTCCAGATAGGATGGCGCAGCTGCATTTGGAAATTAAATGTATGCATCCGTCTCATTATGATTTTAAATGGCAATGCACCGAGGACATTGGCACGATGCTCGATCCGCGCCTTCTGCGTTCCTTCATCGCGATTGCCGACGCCGGCAGCTTCACGCAGGCGGCGGAGCGGCTCAACATGACGCAGTCGACGATCAGCCAGCAGCTCGCCAGGCTGGAGGACGCGGTCGATCAAAGCCTGGTCGATCGCGACACGAGGCCGATCCAGCCGACGGCCGCGGGCGAACGCCTGCTCGGCTATGCGCGGCGCATCCTTGCCTTGCAGCATGAGGCGGAAACGGCGCTTGGCGATCCAGCCGGCACTGCGCCGGTGCGGATCGGCGTGCCTGAGGATATCGTCAATTCACAGATGGCGGAGGTGTTCGGCGGTTTCGCCAAGGCCAACCGCGCGGTGCGGCTGGACGTCACCGCCGGCTTGAGCCGCGATCTCACGCGGCGCTATCGCGCCGGGGAGTTCGACATCGTGGTGGTCAAAGAGGCGACCGCCGAACTCGACTGCCGGGCAAGTTTTCCCGAACCCATGGCGTGGTTCGAAAGCGATGGGCGGCAGTCCGATTGGGCCGATCCTATCCCGCTCGTCGCCTTCCCGCCCGGCGGGCTCTATCGCGAGGCCATGTTCGAGCGGATCGAGCGCGAGCAACGCCGCTGGTACATAGCGTTCTCCGGCAGCAGCCTGCGCAATGTGCTGGTCGGCGTGGAAGCCGGGCTCGGCCTGTCGCTGCTGCCAAAGAGCACGGTGGCCGGGCGTCACGTCCAGCCCTATGCGGCGTTCGGCGCCGAGCCATCGATGGCGGTCTCGATCTATGCCTGGGAAAAGGCGGGGCCGATTGCGGATCTGGCAGATCGGATGACCGCGGTTCTTGCCGCCAGGTTTCGGGCGTCCGAATGAGCGCGGAATGACCCGTCCGCATTGCCTTCCGCGCCGGCTCGCACAATAGTCGGGCCGATGTTCGAGGCGATTGCGAGTCACTGGTCGACGCTTATCCTGATCCTCTCGCTGGCGATGGCGGCGGTGGGCATCGTCCACGCCATCATGACGAAGGAAGACGTGCGCGCCGCCACCGGCTGGGTCGGCGTGATGCTCTTGTCGCCTTTCCTCGGCGCGATCATCTACGCCATCGCCGGGATCAACCGCATCCGTCGCGCGACGATCAGCGCCATGCGGCCGGTCTCGCCCGAGGCCGCCGCCGCCAGGCATGACCGCGACGTCGCGCTGGAAGCCTTGATCAACGCCGAATACGGCCAACGCTTCACCGGGCTGAAGACGCTTGGCGACAGGGTGGCACGGCGTCCGCTGACCTCCGGAAACACCATTGCCGTGCTCAAGACCGGGGACGAGGCGTATGGGGCGATGTGCCGGGCAATTGACACCGCGCAAAGAAGCGTCCTTCTGGAAACCTATATCTTCGACAACGACGCGGTCGGAGCGTTGTTCGTCCAGTCGCTCGGCAACGCCGTCAAGCGCGGCGTCGCCGTGCGCGTGCTGATCGACGCCGTCGGCGTGCGCTACTCGGTGCCCAGCATCCTGAAACAGCTCAGGGAAGCGGATGTGCCAGTCGATCTATTCAACGGCAACATCGTCATGGGCCTGAGACTTCCCTATGCCAATCTCAGGACCCACCGGAAGATCCTGGTCGTCGACGGCAAGGTGGCGTTCACGGGAGGCATGAACATCCGCAAGGGATTCTCCGCCGAATTCGCCGGTTCCGACAGTTCGCGCGACACCCATTTCGAGGTCACCGGGCCGGTTGTGGCCGACCTGTTCGCGGTTGCCGCCGAGGACTGGCGCTTTGCCGGCAACGAGGCGCTGAAGGACGGGCCTTGGCAGGTCGAGCGCGCCGCGCCGCCTCCCGGGCAGCCGATGCTTGTGCGCGCGGTGGCGACCGGGCCGGACTCGTCCAACGAAACCAACCTGAAGCTGCTGATGGGCGCGTTTTCGGTCGCCCGCAAATCGATCCGCATCATGTCGCCCTATTTCTTGCCGGACCGGGAATTCATCAGCGCATTGACCACGGCCGGCCGGCGCGGCGTCGAAATCGACATCGTCGTGCCAGCGGTGAACAACCTTTTCCTCGTCGATCATGCGATGACGGCGCAGTTCGACCAGGTTTTGAAGCATTATTGCCGCGTCTGGCGCCATGAGGGCTCGTTCGACCATTCGAAGCTGATGGCGATCGACGGCGTGTGGGCCTATGTCGGCTCCTCCAATCTGGACGCCCGCTCGCTCAGGCTGAATTTCGAGATCGACATGGAAGTCCTGGATCAAAACTTCGCCGCCGAGATCGACGCCCGCATCGAGGCAGCCATCTCCACCGCACAGCCAGTTACGCTGCAGACGCTGAAGGAAAGACCCTTCATTATCCGCGTCCTCGACCGTTTGCTGTGGCTGGGATCGCCCTATCTTTAGAGCAGGAAATCGAGCAGCAGGATCATGGAGATAGACGACATCAAAGGACGCAGCCTGCCGGAGACCGTGCTGTTGTCGATCCGCGGCAGAAATGCGCGCAAGGCGAAGGCGACGCCGCGCAAGCGAGTCAACGACACTGAAATCGTCGTCGCCTCCTACAATGTCCACAAATGCATCGGCACCGACCGCCGGTTCGACCCTGAAAGGACGGCGCGCGTCATCCGCGAGATCAGCCCCGACGTGATCGCCCTGCAGGAAGCCGACAACCGCTTCGGCGACAGGGCCGGGCTGCTCGACCTTGCCCGGCTGGAAATGGAAACGGGGCTGGTGCCTGTGCCGGTCACCGGAAACGGCAAGGGACACGGCTGGCGCGGCAACGTGCTTCTGTTCAAGCGCGGCACCGTGCGCGACGTCCACCAGCTCAAGCTGCCGGGACTGGAGCCGCGCGGCGCGCTGGTCGCCGAAATCGATCTCGACGAGAAACGGTCGCTGCGCGTGATCGCCGCCCATCTCGGCCTCTTGCGCCGCTCGCGGTCCGAGCAGGCCCGCGTTGTGCTCGACATCATGAGCAGCGCCGACGAAAGGCCGACGCTCTTGCTCGGCGACCTCAACGAATGGCGGCTCGGCAACCGCTCGGCGCTGAACACGCTGCACACGACCTTCGGGCCGACGCCGCCGGCGGTGCCGACTTTTCCATCGGGCCTGCCGGTGCTGGCGCTCGACCGCATCATGGGTAACCGGCACGATCTGGTTTCAGGCGTCGAGGCGCATGACACGCCGCTGTCGCGCGTCGCCTCCGATCACCTGCCGCTGACGGCTTATGTGCATCTGTAGCGGCCGTTCGCCCTACCCTTCCCTCAGCCAGACCAGCATCTCGCCGGGGTCGCGATTGTCCCAGGCGAAATAGGGAACTGCCTTGAGTGTCATCTCCTCAGTGGCCGGCGGCTCGGGACGGTAGAGATCGGCGCCCCAGTTTTCGGTCTCGGCCCGGCTGCCGATGGCCGAAAGGGTGACGACGCCGCCGAGCAGGTTCGGCTCCTTGTGGGCCTCGAGCCTTGCCCCCCGCGGCAAAGCAATGCGGTGCAGCCCGCCGCCATTGTCGGTCTCCTCGACGCAGTAGATCAGCGGGCCGCGCGCAAGTGCTACACGACCAATGTCCTGGCGCACCTGCGGGTTGGCGAAGAGGCGCGCCATCGACATTTCGAGGTCGAGCTCGACCCGATCGCCCTGGCGCCATTCGCGCCGGACCGCGGCATAGCCGTCGACCGTGGCCGCTTCGAGATCGACAAGCTTGCCGTTGACCCGGAGTGCTGCCTTGCGGCACCAGGCCGGTACGCGCAGGTGAAGCGTGAATGCAACCGGCGCCTCCGGCCCGACCTCGATCGCGACCGCGCCGTCCCACGGATAGTTGCTGGTCTGGACCAGGGTGACCTGCCGGCCGGCGACCTCGAAGCGGGCCGTCGAGTCCCCATAGAGGTGCACCGCCAGCGCATCGTCGGCGAGGCCGTAGAAATAGCTGCCGATCGACGCCACCATGCGACCGATGTTGGGCGGGCAGCAGGGGCAGCGATGCCACTTCCAGCGATGATGGCCGCCGCGGCTCTCCAGCGGGTTCTCGTAGAAGAACAGCGAGCCATCGAGCGACAGCCCCGAGATCGAGCCATTGTACAAGGCCCGTTCCATCATGTCGGCGTAACGCGCATTCGGCCCCATGCCCAGCATGCGGCTTGCCCAGAACACAAGGCCGACGGAAGCGCAGGTCTCGGCATAGGCGGTTTCGTTGGGCAGGTCGTAGTCGCTGGTGAAGCCTTCATTGTGCGCCGACGGCCCGAGGCCGCCGGTGACGTAGAGGCTCTTCGTCATGAGATCGTCCCACAGCCGGTCGAGCGCAACGCGCAGCGTGTCGTCGCCATATTCGGTGGCGATGTCGGCCATGCCGGAATAGAGATACATCGCGCGCACCGCGTGGCCGACGACCTTGTCCTGTTCGCGCACCGGCTTGTGCGACTGGTTATATTCGTAGGTCTTGAAGTGGTAGGCCTTCGGATCGGCGCCCCGGGCGCGGGCCTCCTCGTCGAAATAATGCGGCTCTCGGCCGCGCTGGTCGATGAAATATTTGGCGAGTTCCATGTATTTCTTCTCGCCGGTGGCCCGCGCCAGCTTGACCAGCGCCAGCTCGATCTCCTCATGGCCGCAATAACCCTTTTTCTTGCCGGATTCGGGGCCGAACATCGAGGCGATGTGGTCGGCGTAGCGACACATGATGTCGAGCAGCTTGCGCTTTCCCGTCGCCTGGTAATAGGCGACCGCGCCCTCGATCAGATGGCCGGCGCAGTAGAGCTCGTGGCAGTCGCGCAGGTTCGTCCAGCGCAGGCCGGGCTGGATGCGCTGATACCAGCTGGAGAGATAGCCGTCCTCCTGCTGCAGTTTTCCATACATGTCGATGACGGCGTCGATCTTCTGCTCCAGCTCGGGGTTGCGGCGGCGATAAAGCGAATAGGCGGCGGTCTCGATCGTCTTGCCCCAGTCGGAATCCCAGAACATCTGCGTCGTCACCGTCGAGCCGGTGAACTCGGCGCCCTGCCCGTCGGCCTCGTCGGGCGACGGCGAATGGAACGGAATGACCACGCCCGGCGACGGCCGGTCCGGATCGATCTGCTCCAGCATGCGTGCCTCGACGCAGCGGTCATAGAGGATGCCGGCGGTCCTGGCGGCAACCGCGTCGACACGGTCGCCCCAGAAGCCGCGGACATCGACCTGCGGCACCGGCAACGGCCGGAAGGCGAGCTTCGGCCTGGCGGAGGCGCCGGTCCCTTTGGCGGGCTGCGATGCGATCATGATTTCACTCCATTCGAATTACTTGACGGCCCCGGCCATGAGGCCGCGGATGTAGAAGCGCTGCAACGCGAGGAACAGGAGCAGGCAAGGCACCATCATCACCGTGACGCCCGCCTGCACCGCGCCCCAGTCGATGGCGCCGAAGCGGCCGGACTGCAGCGCGGTCATCATCACCGGCAAGGTGAATTTGGACTGGTCGGTCATTAGCACGAGCGCGGCCAGGAACTCGTTCCAGGCGCCGAGGAAGGCGAACAGCGCAATGGTGACGACGCCCGGCCAGACCAATGGCAGCATCACCTTGATGAGCATGGTGACGTTGTTGGCGCCGTCCATGCGCGCCGCCTCCTCGATCTCGCGCGGCACCGCGTCGAAGGCGTTGCGCATCATGAAGATCGAGAAGGGCAGCTGCAGCGTGACATAGACGCAGACCAGCCCGGTCAGCGTGTTGTGGAGACCCAGCCTCGTCAGCACCAAAAAGATCGGTGTCAGGATCGATTGGAACGGGATCATGATCGTCGACAGGATGAGGACGAAGAAGAAGTCCCGGAACGGAAAGCGGAAGCGCGAGAAGCCGTAGCCGGCAAGCACGCTGACCAGCACCGAGAGCAGCACCGTCATCACCGAGACATAGATGCTGTTTTGCGCCGAGGCCCAGAGCCCGTCCCCGAAGGAGTTCAGCGTCTCGTAGTTCTCGACCGAGAAGCCGGTCGTCGGCCACGGCGGCAATGGCGGCTGGCGCGCCTCCTGCGCCGGCTTGAAGGTCGACAGCACGGTCCAGACGATCGGCGCCAGGAACAGCACCGAAGCGATGATGCCGGTGGAATGCCTGGCGAGGCTGAAGGCGGCCTTCCGGTTCTGCGACATCGCCTCGGCCATCAGTCAAGCCCCTCGGGCTTACGCAGCAGCCAGAGCTGGATGAGGCTGAGCGCCACCAGAATGACCAAGAGCACCATGGAGAGCGCCGCGCCGTAGCCGAGCTTGAACGAGACGAAGGACTGGTTGAAGATCCAGTAGACAGCCGTCAGCGTCTGGTTGCGCGGCCCGCCGCGCAGGATGATGTAGAACTGGTCGAAGGCGAGGATCGAGCCCGCCACCGACAGGATCAGCGCCAGCGCCAGAGTGCGGCGCATCAGCGGCAAGGTGATGGCCCTGAACCTGGCGAACGGCCCTGCCCCATCGATGACCGCCGCCTCCTGCAAGTCCTGCGGTATCGACTGCAGGCCGGTCATCAGGATGATCATGGTGAAGCCGGCGACCTTCCAGACCACCATGGCGATGATCGACCAGAAGGCCGGCTGGAAGGTGGCCAAGAGGTTGACCTTCTTTTCGGTCACGCCGAGGTCGAAGGCGGCCGGGCTGAACAGACCGGAATCGACATTGAGCAGCCACGACCAGAGCAGGCTTGCCGAGGCGAAACCCACCACCGCCGGCATGAAGAAGGCGGTGCGGTAGAGGTTGGTGAGCGGGCGCGGCCGCTCGATGAAGATCGCCAGCGGGAAGGCGACGGCGAAGATCGCGATGGTGACGATCACCGTGTAGTAGAAGGTGAATTTCAGAGCGTTCCAGAACCGCGTGTCGCGCAGGATGGCGAAATAATTGTCGAGGCCGATGAAGGAATGCTCGCCCATCAGCGGCCAATTATGCAGCGACATCCAGGCCGTCATGCCGAGCGGGATGACGAAGAAGACAGTGACGAAAGCGACGGCCGGCAGCACATAGAGCAGCCCCACCCATTGCCGCAGGCTGGTGGCGCGTGAACGGGCGGGAGCGGAGGTGACGGCGATGGCGGTCATGGTTTCACTCCCCCCTTCTCCCCTTGTGGGAGAAGGTGGATCGGCGCGCAGCGCCGAGACGGATGAGGGGTGCTCCAGCTGAGTGAGGCGTGGGCATTCCCTGGAGCACCCCTCATCCGACCGAGCTTCGCTCGGCCACCTTCTCCCACAAGGGGAGAAGGGGGAGCCAGCCCGCCGGCGCCCCGAACTGCCCACCGCAATCCGGCTGCCCATCGACATGTATGAGTGCGCTGTTTCAACACGTTAGTCCCTGCCATTCAGCGATGCATCATCCCGGCCGCCCGGCCAGGGAGACGGGACGGGCGGCCGGCCGGAGCCTGGGCGGCGGGGCGTTGCGCGATCCCCGCGCCGGCTGGCCCTGGATTACTTGTTCGGCGCCTGGTCGATGATCGACTGCATCGTCTCCTGCGCATTGGCGATGGCGCCGTCGACGTCGTCGCCGAAGAACACCTCGTTGATCATCTGCGTCCACGGACCGTTGGCGGAGTTGATCAAATCGTTGAACACCACCGAATAGGGAGTCCTGCCCTTGGCCATCGCCTCGGCCGCCACCTGGTAGCGTGGGTCGAGATCCTTCAGCGCGTCCTTGGCGATGTCGCCCCGCACCGGCAGGCTGCCATATTTGGCGAGAATGGTCTGGCCCTCCAGCGAATAGGCGAAGTCCAGGAACTCCTTCACCACGGCGATCTTCTTGGTGCCCTTGGTGACGACGAAATTGTCGCCGCCGGCAAAGGATGACCAGCCGCCATCCTTGCCCGGCAGGAAGGTGACGCCGTAGTCGACGTCCGGATATTGCGTGTTGAGCGCGCCAATGGCGAAGGCGCCGGAGGGCGAGATGCCGATCTTGCCGCCGGCGAAGGCGGCGAAGAAATTGGCACCGGTGTCGGTCTGCGCGCCCTCGGGCACCAGCCCCTTCTTGACCATCGAGCGGTAGAGGTCGATGGCGCCGCGCAGCTGCGGGCTGTCGAGCGTCGCCTTCGAACCGTCCTCGGAGAGGATATCGCCGCCCGAGGCCCAGATCAGCGGCGTGAAGGTGAAGATGTTGCAGCCGCCGCAATTGCCGGAGAAGTAGAAGCCCTTGATGTCGCCGCCGAGCGCGTTGACCTTTTCGGCGTCCGCCTCGATCTCGGCCCAGTTGGCCGGACCCTTCTCCGGGTCCAGCCCCGCCTGCTTGAACAGCTTCTTGTTCCAGATCAGCACCGAGGCGTCGGCCGAGAACGGCAGGCCGTAGATGCGGTCCTTATAAGTGCCGGTCTTCACATGCGCAGGCGAGAGGCTGGAAAAATAGGGCAAGGATTTCGCCCAGTCGGTGATGTCCTCCAACTGGCCGGCGGCGGCGAAGGAAGGCGTGTAGATCAGGTCGAGCGACAGCGCGTCGGGTGCGGTGCCGCCGGCGGCGGCAGCACCATATTTCGGGATGATCTCGGCATTGGGGATGATGTCGAGCTTGATCTGGTCCTTATGGGCTTTGTTGAAGGCATCGACGATGCGCGGCATGAAGTTCGAGCCGTCGGCGCGCACCCAGATGTTGGCGGTCTCGGCCGCCGCCGCGTGCAGGGCGCCGCCGATGACGGCCGCGGCAAGCATCAGCTTGGCAAGCATGGTCTTCACGTTACTCCTCCTCATGGTTCTCCTCCCAGTTTCGGCCACGCCGCCCGGCGGATGCGGGCGCGTGACCTTGTTGCTTCATCCCGACGGGCTTCCGCATGACTGACGCACCACCAGCCGGCACGGCAGTTTCCTGATGCCCGGCGCTGCCGGCTGGCCATCGACGAGCGAAAGCAAGGCAAGACCGGCCTCGCGGCCGAGGCTCGCCAAATTCATGTCGACGGAGGTGAGCGGCGGGCGCGTCGCCTCTGCCACGATCTCCCAATTGTCGAAGCCGATGACGCCCACATCGTCGGGCACGCGGATGCCGCGCTCGCGCAGCGCGTCGATCACGCCGCGGGCGATCTGGTCGTTGCCGCAGAAGACCGCGTCCGGCCGCTCTCCCCTGCCCGCGAACAGTCTTGCCACCGCCTCGTGGCCCCACGCCTCCGACCACTGCCCAAGCAGCGGCTCGCCCACTTGCAGGTTGTTCTCCTGAAGCACCGCGCAGTAGGCTTCGGCGCGCTCGTGCACAACCGCGAAGCTCGGCGGACCGCTGACATGGGCGATGCGCCGGCGGCCGAGCCGCAAAAAATGCTCGACCGCCAGCCGCGCGCCGCCGGCGTCGTCGGAAACGAGGCCTACCGCGCCGGGATCGGGCTGGGTGAAGGCATAGACGACCGGAATGCGCAGGTTGGAGAGATCGACCGGCAGGTGGCGGTCGATGCGCTTTCCGGTTGCGATGATGCCGTCGACGCGCTTGTCGAGCATGGCCTCGACATGCAGCTGGCCGAGCCGCTGATCGTCCTCGACGTTGCATAGGAACACCGAGACGCCCTTGTCGACCAGGGCATCCGAAACGCCGGCCATCAGCGGCAGCGAGAAGCGGCCGTATGTATCGTTGGTGAGCAGCCCGACGGTGAAGGAGCGCTTGCGCAACAGGCTCTGCGCCAGGCTGTTCGGCCGGAAGCCGAGCTGCCTGGCCGTCTCGCGGATGCGCTCGCGCGTCTCCACCGTCATCCGCCCCTGTCCGTTCAGCGCCTTGGACGCCGTGGCGACGCTGACGCCGGCCACGGCCGCCACCTCGCGCAGGGTGACGGGCGGCTTGGCAAAGACAGGCGCTGATTCGGCGTCTGAAACCATTTTTGGCGCAGGGTCTCCCAAGTTGGGAAAACCTTTTCTCACAGGAGCCCGCTTCATTCCGGCCCCGGGGGCGGATGTCGAAAGCAAAGGTTGGGAAAAGGTTTTCTCACAGGCAAATTAAACTGAAGGCGGACATCGCGCAAGGGTCATTTCTTGCAACTGGTCCAGCGCCAGACAAGTGGTCGGACCAGAAGACACCCTCTCCAAGGCCAGACCGACCTTTTCTGGGGGCATACGGGGACAACACCTGCCGTTACGGGAGTTTGCCCATGGGTGTGGCATTTCTGCCACCACAAATTTCGACAACCCCTGCTAGAACATCTCCGGGTTTTAACTTGGGGTTATCGGCTATGCTTCTTCGTCTTTCCGCGAAATCCGTTCTGCTGGGCGCCGTTTCGGCCGTCGCTTTGATGTCGGCCGCGCATGCCGCCGACGTCGTCCAGGAGCAGGCTCCCGGCTTCAACTGGAGCGGCGTCTATGTCGGCTTCGGCGTCGGCGCCGGCGCCAATGTTCACAAGCTCAGCAGCGATTTCGCGCCGGGCGTTTCGCTTAATGGCATCGGGGGCGAAGGCATCTTCGGCCAGGCGACCGTCGGCTACGACTATATGGTCTCGCAGCGCTTCCTGCTCGGCGGCTTGATCGACGCGCATGTCGGCACGATCAAGACTTCGCTTGACCTCGCTGGCCTGAGCGCCGACATCAAGGAAACCTATGGCTTCGACGTCGGCGTGCGCGCCGGTTACCTGCTGACGCCGAGCACGCTGGGCTACGTCCTGGGCGGCTACGCCTGGCAGAAGTACAAGCTCGACACCAATGCCGGTTTCGACATGGATTGGGATCAGGGCGGCTATTTCGTCGGCGCCGGCGTCGAAACGGCGATCAACAGCAACTGGACTCTCAAGGGCGAGTATCGCTACACGCGCTTCAGCACGAAGGACGACCTGCTTTCCCAGTTCGGAGCGCCTGACGGCACTCTCAACCTCGACACCTCACGCCACACCTTCGAAGTAGCAGCCAGCTATCGCTTCAACGCCAATGATGGCGGCGCGGCCAGCTTCGAGACGCCTTCCTACAACTGGACCGGCTTCTATGTCGGCGGTGGGCTCGGCGCCGGAGCGGTCGTGCATCAGATCGAGATTCCGCCACTGGGCGGCGCCAAGTTCAACGGCCTCGGCGGCGAAGGCGTGTTCGGCGAGGCCAGCATCGGCTACGACCAGGACATGGGCAGCTGGGTGGTCGGCGGCCTGGTCGACGCGCGTCTCTCCGGCATCAAGTCGAAGCTTGATCTGGGCGGCATCCTGGGCGGTATCGACTCGATCAGCCTCAACGCCGACTATGGTTTCGACGTGCTCGGCCGTATCGGCTTGAAGGTCAACGAGGCGACCCTGGCTTATGCCCTCGCAGGCTATAGCTGGCAGCACTTCAAGCTCGACGCTCCGGCACCGCTCGACGTCGATTGGGGCTCCAGCGGCTTCTCGGTCGGCGCGGGCCTGGAAACCGCCCTGTCGGACAAGATGACCGTGGGCATCGAATACCGTTACTCGCAGTTCGAGAAGGAAGACTTCTCGGATGCATTCCCGATCCCGAGCGGTCTAGCGACGGCGACCCCGTCCTTCCACACCGTGCGCATCGACGCCAAGTACAAGTTCAACTAAGCAAAAAGGCCTCCAGCCAAAGCAGGAAAGCCCGCCGATTGGCGGGCTTTTCTTTTATAGGTTGCCTCATAGTGTTTTGCTTAATCAGGACGGTTGTTGCTGGTTCTGTTCGACCGGATGCACCTTTCCGGCTTGCGTCAGTCGCGCCATGACCGCGGTCATCTGATTGTAAAGTTCGACGAAGCCTGCCGGCGGCATCGACAGTTGCCCGACAACGACGCGATTGATGTTCGCGCGCTCCACGGCATCGATGCGGTCCGAGTAGAGGGTCAGGCGCAGCACATCCTGGCGGAAGCTTATGGCCAGCGCGCCGTCGCAAAAAATCTCCGGCGCGTCGGGCCGGTCGATGATCTTCTCAACACGCTGGTTCATATCGGCCCTGTTTGCCTCTTCTTGAATTTGATCGCGCGAGTCCGGTGTCGAACGCCTCGGGAGCGAGGGATCGAGGGCGGGATGGGCTCGCCCTCGATCGGTATTTGCATGAGATTCGCGCACGCCTTGGTCAGACGTGAAGCTGCAGGTAGCTGCCCGAATAATTCAGCGCCGACGCGACGATGCCGAAGTGATCACCCTCGTCCTGGGTGGTGAAAACATGCGACTGGTTCAGCGACAGCATCATGTTGTTGCCGGTGGCGCCGTCGGTCGTGGCGTTCATGTCGGCAAAGATCTGGGCGCCGGACGGCAGACCGCCGGATCCGCTCTGCCAGGCAGCGCTGCTTGCCTTGACCGTCACCACCTTGTTCTTGTCAAGGAAGCCATCCGTCCCCGGTTCGTTATGGTTGTTGTAGTTGAGGACGTTCACACCGTTCACCACGGTGGTGGGCGCGTATTTGATCAGCCAGTCGGCTATGTTGGCATTCATGCCCGCGGGGGCGCTGAAGTTCGGAACGCCGGCCTCATTGAGCAGCGTGGTGATCGCATAGCGGACGAAATCGCCGAGCTTGTCACCCCCCGTGCCATTGGCCCCGCCGACGATCTCGCGGGCGTCGTCCCATTCGATGACCAGCGTCTTGCCGCCGGAGCCCTGGAACACCAGATCGTTATGATTGTCGCCATCGACATCGAGATTGCCGGGTAGGTTCTTGGCAATGTCGGGGTCCGAGATCGTGCCGGCGGCGGCGAGCTTGGAAGCGAGCGAAACACCTTTGCCGTCGACGCCGCCATTGCTGTTGTCGGTGCCGAGGATCGGGGCGTCCCAGACATATTCATGATTGTACCAGAAGCCCGGGGTGAGCCCGAGGGCGCCAAGCTCGTGGTTGCCGAAGGTCAAAGCGTTGCCGACATTGACTTCGGTGTGCAGCGGATCGAGTTGCCCTTCCTCCCCGGCGACCGCGACGAGTTCCTGTCCGCTGAGCACGGTTACGGTCGTGGTGGCGTCGCCGATGCCATCATTGTTGTGATCGACGGTCGCGCCCCAGGTCGTTCCGTCCGTGAACAGCTCGCTGACCGTATAAGTCCCTGGATGTAGGTTGCCGAAGGAGAAGTAGCCGCTCGCGTCAGTCGTGGTCGTGAGCGTGTCGATCGTGCCGTTGCCGTCCACATCGCCCACCAACTGGATGGTGATGCCCGCCATCGGGACATCGCTACCATCGTATTTGCCGTTGGCGTCCATGTCGTTGAACTTGAAGCCATGGATGGAACCCGGCACGAAATTGGCGAAGTCGAGGTTGTCCTGGTTGGCGCCCGACGTGCCGGTGATAGTGTAGCCGGCCTGGCCCAACGATTGGATGTAGCCGCTGCCGGCCGGCAGATACTCGTAGACCTTCAGCCCGGCATAGGTGTAGTCGAGGCCGGTGAACGACCACTTGCCACCATCATGCGTGACCGTCGACAGGTCGGTTCCGGCGTCATAGACGCCGTTCTTGTTCTTGTCGATGAAGATGGTGATCCCGTCGAGGCCGCTGTCGCCCGTCGTCTGGCCGTCGCCATTGGCATCCAGATACTTGGTGCCCGATATCTCGAACAGCTTGAAGTTGACGAAGTCCTGGTTGGTCAGGTTCTGGCCGGAGGTGAGGCTGTTCTGGTTGATCGTCGCCGAGGTCAGATGCGTCCAGCCGGTCCGATCCTCTTCCTGGATGAGGTAGTCGCCGGGCAACAGATTTTTAAACTGGTAGACGCCATTGCCGTCGGTGGTCGTCGTCGCCACCAGCTCGCCAGCGTCGGCGGTGTTGTTGTGGTTGGCGTCATTGTAGAGCGAGATCGTCCAACCGCTTACCGCAGTTTCGTCGCCGGTCGTCGCGAGGTTGCCGTCGGCGTCGACATATTTGTGGCCCGAGATCGAGCCCAGTTGCACGTTGACGAAGTCCTGGTTGGTCAGGTTCTGACCGGAGGTGAGGCTGTTCTGGTTGATCGTCGCCGAGGTCAGATGCGTCCAGCCGGTCCGATCCTCTTCCTGGATGAGGTAGTCGCCGGGCAACAGATTTTTAAACTGGTAGACGCCATTGCCGTCGGTGGTCGTCGTCGCCACCAGCTCGCCAGCGTCGGCGGTGTTGTTGTGGTTGGCGTCATTGTAGAGCGAGATCGTCCAACCGCTCACCGGGCTTTCGTCACCGGTCGTCAGCAGATTGCCGTCGGCATCGACATATTTGTGGCCCGAGATCGAGCCCAGTTGCACGTTGACGAAGTCCTGGTTGGTCAGGTTCTGACCGGAGGTGAGGCTGTTCTGGTTGATCGTCGCCGAGGTCAGATGCGTCCAGCCGGTCCGATCCTCTTCCTGGATGAGGTAGTCGCCGGGCAACAGATTTTTAAACTGGTAGACGCCATTGCCGTCGGTGGTCGTCGTCGCCACCAGCTCGCCAGCGTCGGCGGTGTTGTTGTGGTTGGCGTCATTGTAGAGCGAGATCGTCCAACCGCTCACCGCAGTTTCGTCGCCGGTCGTCGCGAGGTTGCCGTCGGCGTCGACATATTTGTGGCCCGAGATCGAGCCCAGTTGCACGTTGACGAAGTCCTGGTTGGTCAGGTTCTGGCCGGAGGTGAGGCTGTTCTGGTTGATCGTCGCCGAGGTCAGATGCGTCCAGCCGGTCCGATCCTCTTCCTGGATGAGGTAGTCGCCGGGCAACAGATTTTTAAACTGGTAGACGCCATTGCCGTCGGTGGTCGTCGTCGCCACCAGCTCGCCAGCGTCGGCGGTGTTGTTGTGGTTGGCGTCATTGTAGAGCGAGATCGTCCAACCGCTTACCGCAGTTTCGTCGCCGGTCGTCGCGAGGTTGCCGTCGGCGTCGACATATTTGTGGCCCGAGATCGAGCCCAGTTGCACGTTGACGAAGTCCTGGTTGGTCAGGTTCTGACCGGAGGTGAGGCTGTTCTGGTTGATCGTCGCCGAGGTCAGATGCGTCCAGCCGGTCCGATCCTCTTCCTGGATGAGGTAGTCGCCGGGCAACAGATTTTTAAACTGGTAGACGCCATTGCCGTCGGTGGTCGTCGTCGCCACCAGCTCGCCAGCGTCGGCGGTGTTGTTGTGGTTGGCGTCATTGTAGAGCGAGATCGTCCAACCGCTCACCGCAGTTTCGTCGCCGGTCGTCGCGAGGTTGCCGTCGGCATCGACATATTTGTGGCCCGAGATCGAGCCCAGTTGCACGTTGACGAAGTCCTGGTTGGTCAGGTTCTGGCCGGAGGTGAGGCTGTTCTGGTTGATCGTCGCCGAGGTCAGATGCGTCCAGCCGGTCCGATCCTCTTCCTGGATGAGGTAGTCGCCGGGCAACAGATTTTTAAACTGGTAGACGCCATTGCCGTCGGTGGTCGTCGTCGCCACCAGCTCGCCAGCGTCGGCGGTGTTGTTGTGGTTGGCGTCATTGTAGAGCGAGATCGTCCAACCGCTCACCGGGCTTTCGTCACCGGTCGTCAGCAGATTGCCGTCGGCATCGACATATTTGTGGCCCGAGATCGAGCCCAGTTGCACGTTGACGAAGTCCTGGTTGGTCAGGTTCTGACCGGAGGTGAGGCTGTTCTGGTTGATCGTCGCCGAGGTCAGATGCGTCCAGCCGGTCCGATCCTCTTCCTGGATGAGGTAGTCGCCGGGCAACAGATTTTTAAACTGGTAGACGCCATTGCCGTCGGTGGTCGTCGTCGCCACCAGCTCGCCAGCGTCGGCGGTGTTGTTGTGGTTGGCGTCATTGTAGAGCGAGATCGTCCAGCCGCTTACCGGAGTTTCGTCACCTGGCGTCGACAGCTTGCCGTCGGCGTCCACATATTTGTGCCCCGAGATCGAGCCTAGCTGGAAATTCCCGAAGTCGTTGTTGTGGCTATCCTGGCCGGCCGCCACGGTGACGGTGAACTCGCCCTGCGCGTTATTCGGCGCATCCTGCGACCATCCATCCTGCGGCACCTCACGGATCGTGTAGGTGCCGGGCGTGACCGTGAATTTGTAATATCCATTGGCATCGGTGACCGCGAACGGCTCTCCCGGATCCAGCTGGTTGTTGTTGTTGGCGTCGAGATAGATCGTCCAGCCGGCGAGAGCCGGCTCCCCGGCCTCCCAGATGTGGTCGGCATTCAAGTCGTCGAACTTGTGACCGTCGATCACCTGACCGATCTGGCGATTCCACTCCTCGAAGCCGGACTCAGACGTCCAGGTGCTCGGCGTCGATTCGGTAGGACCTTGATAAGTGCCGAGCTGATAGCCGAACGCCGAATATAGATATATGTAGGGCTTGTTTGGGTCGAAGTTGCTGACGGGAACCAGGAACGACATATCGGTGGTGTTGCCGCTGCCCGGTTGGAGTTCGCCGTTCAACCCGATGAATTTGTCGCCGCCGTCATCCAGATTATAGACCTGCGTGGCGTTCGGAAGGACGCCGGTACCCTGGTCTGGGTGCGCGCCGGATACGTAGTTGTGCAGATCACCGGCGGTTGCCTGCCAAATCTGCAGCGCGTCTAGGGAGAGATTTTGGACGCTGGCGGTGTTTGATTCGTTGATATCAAGGTCAAACCGATAGTATCCAACACCATTTATAAATTGAATTGGAATGTCGGCGATATTCAATGAATGAACATAATTACTTCCACCCTTCGCGGTATTATCAAGAATAAAATTATATTGAGAGGTTGGCTCTTTAGTTGCATTCGAGTCGGTATTATACCCCTGCTCCGAACCCGTGGCTTGAATTCGAACAAAGGGATCGAGCAGACCCGTTCCCGCTCCAGTCACGACATCCGAGGACGAAAAGATGGCGTTGTTGATTGTCACCGTGTTCTTGTATGTCAGATCGTAAGTGGGCGCATTCACCAGCGGCGCATCGGTGAAGTTCGCCGTCGCGATCTGGCCGCTTGCTTGATCCGTCGCCGTGAGCACGAATGCCTGGCCCGCCGCATCGGCATTGACGTACCACGACGTCTGGATCGATCCGTTGACGACGCCGTCGAGATCGCCCGAGCCGCCATCGGTGACGGTCCACGGCGTGCCGGTGCCGGTGAGGTCGTAGCTGAGCACATCGTCTGCGGTGCCGAGGACGCCATCAGCGCCAGCGCTGAGATGGGCGACCTGGAACGTGAACGTGCCTCCGTCCGGAACATTGGTCGTGATCCCCACCGTCTCGCCGGGCACATAATCCGCATCCGCCTGATCGAGCGAGATTGCAGGCGGAACAGGATCGGTGCTTCCGGTCGAGGTGGTGTCGGTCGTCGCAAGCGGATCGGTCGTCAGATTGTCGGTGATATCGCTAGAGGTCATGACATTTCCCCTTAACTTGGATGCTGCACCGTTGGGTGCGGTTCGTCGTTTCTGCTTTCATTTTCCCGCTCCAGGCGGGGCTTACTGTCTGAAGGCTCGGGTGATCTGGTCCTGCAATGGCTTCACCAGGTAGGAAATCACCGAACGGTCCTCGGTCTTGATGAAGGATTCCACTGGCATGCCGGGCACCAGCTTGACCTCGCCGAGGCGGGCGACCTGGGCGGCGGTCGTCCTGATGCGCACGGTGTAGTAGCTGGCGCCGGTGCGCTGGTCGGTGGCGATGTCGGGCGAGGTCCGCTCGACCACACCATCGATCTGCGGCGTGGTGCGCGTGTTGAATGCCGAAAAGCGCAGCGAGGCCGACTGGCCGACCCACAACTTGTCGATGTCGCTGGGCGCGATCCTGGCTTCCACGGCAAGGCTGTCATTGTCGGGCACGACCTGCATGATCGTCTCGCCCGGTTTCACCACACCGCCGACCGTATAGGCGATCGACTGCTGCACGACACCGTCCTGCGGCGCGCGGATGTCGACCCGCTTCAGTTGGTCCTCCGCAGCGACCTTGCGTTCCAAGAGCTCGCTCATCTGGCCGTCTATGTCGCGCAGGTCCTTGTTCACTTCGGTGCTGAGGTCGAGGTCGATCTGGATGATCTGCAGCTTGATTTCCGCGATCTTCCCTTGGGCCTGGGCCTGCGCGGCAATAAGCTGGCCGCGTTCGCCGTCGAGGCGCGTGGCCTCGCGCTCGGTCTGCGTCAGGCGGTCGATGGAAATGAGCTTCTTGGCCCAGAGCGCGCGCACCGAAGCGAGCTCCTTCTGCTCCAGCTCGATCTCCTTGCTCTTGGCATCGGCCTGAGCTGCGTCGCCGGCTATCTCCTTCTCGAGCTGGGCGATGCGCTCCCCAAGCTGGCTCTTCTGGCCGGCGCGGGAGGTGCGCCGGGTCTCGAAGTGCTGCTTTTCGCCGGCCACTGCCTCGGCGACGTCGGGATCGGCGATGCGGTCCAAAAGCTCGTTCGGGAAGATGATGGCGTCGCTGCCGCGGCGTTCCGAATCGAGACGGGCCTTGCGCGCCGTGAGCTGGTCGAGCGCCTTGCTCACCACCGCGAGATTGGCGGCCGGCACGGTGCGGTCGAGGCGCAGCAGAAGGTCGCCGGCTTTCACCTTGTCGCCGTCACGGGCATCGATCTCGGCAATGACGCCGCCGGTGGCGTGCTGCACGTTCTTGACGTGGGAATCGACGACGAGCGTGCCGGGGGCGATGACCGCGCCGGCGATCTCTGTGACCGAAGCCCAGCCGCCGACGCCGCCGGCAAGCAGGAGCACGGCTCCGAGACCAAGCCGTGTGTAGAAACGGATCGACGCATGCGAGGCGCCCGACGCAACCATGTCAGTTCCCTCCTTCGGTTCCGTTGGCGACTGCCGGGGTACCGCCTTCCGCAGCCACCCTCAGCGCAGGACCGGCTGCCGTTACGGGCCGCAGCGTCGGGAACATCTTGGCGAAAACTTCGTCCTTCGGCCCGAAGTCATGGATGCGCCCCTGGTTCATCGCCAGGACGAAATCGACGGCGGTCAGCACGTTCGGACGATGGGCGACGATGACGACAATGCCGCCGCGCTCACGAACGCCGAGCATGGCCCGGATCAAAGCCTGCTCGCCGTCCATGTCGAGGTTGGAATTCGGCTCGTCGAGCACCACGAGGAACGGATCGCGATAGAGCGCGCGGGCGAGCGCGATGCGCTGGCGCTGGCCGGCCGAAAGCGCCTCGCCATGCTCGCCGATCTCGGTCTCGTAGCCCTGACGGAACCCCACGATCAGTTCATGCGCGCCGGCCGCCTTGGCCGCGGCGATGATCGCGTCAGCGTCGGCATCCGGTTCGAAGCGCGAGATATTTTCGGCCACGGTGCCGGCAAACAGCTCCACGTCCTGCGGCAGGTAGCCGATATGGCGGCCGCGCTCTTGTGACGACCACTGGTCGAGATCGGCGCCGTCAAGCTTGACGCGGCCGCTGACGGGCTGCCAGGCCCCGACGAGAGCCCTGACCAGCGTGGACTTTCCCGAGCCGCTCGGGCCGATGATGCCGAGCCCATGGCCGGCTTCCATGGCGAAGCTGGCATCCTGGACCAGCAGCCGCTGGGTCCCCGGAGCCACGATGGCGGCACCGTGCACCATGACATTGGCGGTTGGCGTCGGCAGCAGCATCGGTTCGGCTTCGGCGGGCATGGCCGCTAGCACCCGGCTCAACCGCTGCCAGCCCTGGCGCGCGCCGACGAAGCCCTTCCAATTGGCGATCGCGAGATCGACCGGCGCCAGCGCCCGGCCGCTGAGGATGGAAGCCGCGATGATGACGCCCGCGGTCGCCTGCTCCTCAATAACCAGCCATGCCCCGATGCCGAGCATGGACGACTGCAGCAGCATGCGCAGCACTTTCGATACCGCGCCGAAGCTGCCGGCAACGTCGCTCACCTTGCGCTGGTCGGCGATGTATTCGAGGTTGGCATCGTTCCAGCGTTCGGCAAGCCCGCCGGTCATGCCCATGGCGGCAACGACTTCCGCATTGCGGCTGCCGGCCGTGATCAGCCCGCTACGCCGGCTCCCGCTGAGGGTCGCGGACGACACCGGTTTTCGCGTCAACCGCTCGGCAAGCAGGGTCAGCACGACCAGAACGAACGCTCCGAACAGCGCCGTCACGCCGAGAACCCAGTGGAACATGAAGATGATGACCAGATAGACCGGCATCCATGGCAGGTCGAACAGCGCCGTCGGGCCTATGCCGGACAGGAAGCCGCGCACGCTGTCGAGATCGCGCATCGGCTGCAGGCCGTCGCCCTCTCGCCCAGCCTTGAGCGGCAATCTCAGCATCGAGGTATAGACGCGCCGACCGAGCGCCTCGTCGAGGGCGCCGCCGATCCGCACCAGAACCCGCGCGCGCACGAAATCGAGAAAGCCCTGCCCGCAATAGAGGATGACGAGCAGTATCGAAATGCCGACGAGCGTCGGCAGGCTGCGGCTCGGCAGCACCCGGTCATAGACCTCGAGCATGTAGAGCGAGCCCGCCAGCATCAGCACGTTGAGCATGCCGCTGAACAGGCCGACCGCGACGAAGGCTGACCGGCAGCTGGCGAGTGCGGCGGCGAGCTCCGAACGAGCGGAGCCGGCCGGCCGACGGCCGGTCGCTCTGTTCGACGGTTTGCCGCGTGTCGCGGTACCAGCCGGCGCGGCGTCGACGACACTTTTCGCAACGTCTTGCGCCATGTCGCCGCGGGCGCGGAACATTGCCAGGCAACCGAAGCCAGCCATCGCCGCGGCAACAAGCATCGCGCCTATCGATGCATGCCGGCCGGAACCGAAGAGAAAAAACATGGCAACGCAAGCGACGAGGATCAGGCCGACGAGCCTCACCTTCGCCTGCGCCGAACCAAAGGTTGTGCCCATCGACCTGGGCGACGCGTTACTGAACCCCACAGCCACGACACGCCTTTCACATCTCTGGCGCGTCAGTGCCGCCGTCGGCATAGTGGCCGTACCAGACGGCCGGCTACCTATGCCAAAGGTGCTGAGATCAGCGCCTACTCCGTAAAGGCAGGATTTGCATAGCGTCGAGCAAGCCGCATCAACTGCTTCGGCCGGCGAGTGGCGGCTCTCGACGGCCTATTCTTCAATGATGACGGCGACGGCGGCGAAGATGCCGCAATGCGATTCCTACCCCAGTAGCGCCGTAACTCGTTGTTGCCGGTCAGGAGATTGTTTACGCTACCTTATATTAGGAGATTATTAACTCTACCGGAGCGTGCGTCAACGGGCAACTCGATGAAGAGTTTGTGACATGCCTCAAATCTATGCATAAAATACGGTTATTCGGCATAAAGAATACTTCGCGTTATTCTTAAGTCCAGCTCAACTGAAGACCTATGCCCCGACCTATCAGACTTCGGTTGTCGGACCTCGGTCGCCATCGCGTGCGCCTGTGGGATGCGGTCGGAAGAGGCTCTCAGACCACCTTCTTCTTGCCCTGCCTGCCGCCACGCGCTTCCACGGCCTTCTCGACGGCGCGCTTCAATTCGTCCTTGATCTCGACCGTCTCGGCCATCAGCGTCTCGATCTTGAGGAACTCGAGCACGCGGTATTTCGAGACATTCGGCCGGATCAGAATGTCCGGCGGGTGCTGCCTGAGCTTGTTGGCGATGATCGACTGCATCATCAATTGGGTGGCGCCATACATCAGGTCGACAGTGGTCGGATGCCTGCGCTCGGCCTCGCTCGGGGCGCCGACGACATCGACGGCGATGATGATGTCGGCGTCCTTCTCGATGAGGTCGAAAGGCACGGGATTGTAGATGCCGCCATCGATCAGCACGCGGCCCTCGCGCGTGACCGGACGGAAGACCGCCGGGATGGCCGCCGAAGCGGCAAGCGCCGAATGCAGGTCGCCTTCGGTGAACACCGCAAGGCTGTGGCCGAAATAATCGGTCGCCGTCACCTTGAGCGGGATCTTCAGCGCCTCGAATGTCTGCGGGATCGCCTCCGGCAGGAAAGCCTTCAGTATGCGCTCGACGTTGAACTGGCTGACACGGATGCCGCCCTGCATGGCCTCGGCGATCGTACCCGGCCGCGAGCGCCACATGCGCGCCGCCACCTCGGCCCGGCTGCCGAGGATCGAGCGGGCATAATCGTGGATCTCGGCGCCCGTCATGCCCGAGGCCATGCCGGCGCCCATGATGGCTCCGATCGACGAGCCGGCAATCGCTGCCGGCGTGATGCCAAGCTCATCGAGTGCCTCGATGATATGGATATGCGCAAGGCCGCGCGCGCCGCCGCCTCCGAAGGCCACCCCGAAGGTCGGACTCATCCCTTGCCGCCTCCGGCCACCTGCACCAGCGGCGGGCCGATGACCATAACGGCGGGGTCGGCCGACAGAAGCTTCCTTGCCACCGCCTTGACGTCGGCCAGCGTCACCGCGTTGATGAGAGCCGCGCGCCGCTTGATGTAATCGGTGCCGAGATGATCGAGCTGCAGCTCCACCAGGGTCGCAGCGATGGAGCTTGAGGAATCCAGATTGTTGATGGCGTAGGCGCCGATCATGTATTTCTTGGTCGCCGCGAGCTCCTCCTCGGTGGGGCCGTTTTCGGCCATGTCCTTCACCACCTGGCGTACGATGACAAGCGTTTGGGCCGCGCGGTCGGAACGCGTCGCCGTCGTCACCAGCAGCGCGTTGGAATGCTCGTGATCGACGAGATCGGAGCTGACGCTATAGGCAAGGCCGCGCTTCTCGCGCACCTGCTCGTAAAGCCGCGATGTGAATGTCGAGCCGCCGAGAATCTCGTTCATCAGCACGGCGGCGTAGAAATCGGGATCGCTGCGCTTCACGCCCGGCCAGGCAAGCTGCAGGGAGGTCTGCGGCAAGTCGTAATTCACTTCGAGCTGCTGGCCGAGCCTGGGCTTGATGTCGGCAACCGGCGCCAACGTCTGCCTGTCAGGCAGGTCGCCGAACACCTCGTCAAGCTTGCTGCTCAACGTGGCAGCGTCGATATCGCCCACCACCGTCACATGCAGGCCGCCCCGGGCGAAATTCGCCTTGTGGAAGGCCCTGAGGTCGTCGGCGGTGATGGTGGCGAGGCTGTCCTTGTTGCCCTCGTCCGGCCGCGCGTAGGGATGCTGGCCATAGATCGCGCGCAGCCAGCGCTGCTGGCCGATCGTGTTGGGGTCCCGCTCATTGGCGAGGATGCCGGAGAGTATCTGGGCGCGGATGCGGTCGATCGGCGCCTGGTCGAAGCGCGGGCTGTTGACCGCCAGCTTCAGCAGGCCAAAAGCCTCGTCCTTCTGGTCCGACAGCATGCGCATCGAGCCATAGGTGCCATCGCGCGCCGCCTGGAAACTCATCTCGGCGCCGGCATCGTCGAGCTTCAGTTGGAAGGCTTCGCTGTCGAGGTCGCCGGCCCCCTCGTCGAACAGTCCGGTCATCAGGTTGACCAGGCCTTCCTTGCCGGCAGGATCCTGCGCCGTGCCGCCGTCGAAGACGAAACGGATCGCAATCAGCGGGATCGAATGGTCTTCCACCAGCCAGGCGGTGACGCCCTTCTTCGACTTCACCTCCTGGATGTTCATCTCGGCATGCGCAAGCGCCGGCAGCAAAAGGAAGAACAGGGCGAAGCAAAGGGTGACGCAGGCGCGATAAATGCGCCCTCCTTCCCCCCTTGTGGAAGAAGGAAAGGTGCTCGTGAGGCTAAGAACCATGCTCATCATCAATTCCCCGCCTGCTGCTGCGGCAAGAGGTAGCCGGTGGTGGAGCGATCGAGCACAAGATAACGGGCGGCGACCGCCTTGACCTCATCGGCGGTCACCTTGCGGATGCGATCCGGCCATTCCTGGACGTCCTTGACATTGCCGCCGGTGGCAAGCGTGGAGCCATACATGTTGGCCATGTCGTCCTGCTTGTCGCGCGCGAAGATCATGGAGCGCACATAGCGCGTCTTGGCCCGCTCCAGCTCGTCGTCGCTCACGCCGTCCTTGACGATGCGGGCGATCTCGGCATCGACCGCCGCTTCGACATCGGCAAGCCTGGCGTCGCCGCGCGGCGCGCCATAGACGGTGAAGTTTGTGGCGTCGAGCATGGTGCCCTGGAAATAGGCGCCGGCCTCGGAAGCGATGCCCTGCTTGACGACGAGCTGCTGGTACAACCTGCTGCGGTTGTCGCCGCCGAGGATCTCGGCAAGCAGGTCGAGCGCCTCGGCTTCGCCGGGCCTGGCCGTATGGTAGGACGGCACGACCCATTGCGTCGAAAAATTCGGCACCGAGACGCGCGCGTCGGTCAGCGTCACCGTGCGCTTCGTGTTCTGCTCGGGCTCCACGGGGCGGATGCGCGGCCTGAGGTCCGGGCCGCGGGCGACCTTGCCGTAGGTCCTTTCAGCCATCGCCTTCACCGCGTCGGGATCGATGTCGCCCGCCACCACCAGAACGGCGTTGTTCGGCCGGTAATAGGCGTCGTAGAAGGCTTTCGCGTCCGGACGGTTCAGCTGTTCCATCTCCTGCATCCAGCCGATCACCGGAATGCGGTATGGCTGGTTCTGCCAGAGCGTCGCGTCGACCTCCTCGTCGAGCACCGCCTGCGGATTGCTGTCGATGCGCGAGCGGCGCTCCTCCAGGATCACGTCGCGCTCGGTCTTGATGACATCGTCGGTCAGGATGAGGTTGCGCATGCGATCGGCCTCGAAGCCCATCATCTCTTCGAGGGCGGAAGGCGGCACCGTTTCGTGGAAGGCCGTGTAGTCGTAGGAGGTGAAGGCATTGTTGGAGCCGCCGATCTCGGCCACGGCGCGGTCGAACTCGCCCGCGGCATGGGTGGTCGTGGCCTTGAACATCAGGTGCTCGAAGAAATGCGCGATGCCGGATTTGCCGGGCGGCTCGTCGGCGCTGCCGATCTTGTACCAGACCATGTGCGTGACGATCGGGGCGCGATGATCCGGGATGACGACCACTTCCATGCCGTTCTCGAGCAGGAAATCCTTGACTGCGCCGTCGTCGGTCGCGCGGGCGGGAGCAGCCGCCGCGAGCGCCAGCGTTCCGGCAACAAGCGCCGCTCGCAGCCCAATCCCCGTTGGTGTCATCAAGGTCTCCGGTCCCGGTTGCGCGACGATAGGCAAGGTTCGCCGACGAGGCAAAGTGAATTGTGAGTCATTTTCGAGGCAGGGCCGGAGCATGATGCCGAAAAGTGTGAAGCGGTTTTCCCACCACATCATGCTCCATCTCCACTAGGGCAACCTAGTTGGCCTCGATGAAGCGAATGACCGTTTCGCCGTAATTGCGCTCGTCGATCACCGAAAAACCGACGCCCGGCTCGAACGGCGCCGAGGCAGCCTCCTCGACGACGCAGAGCGCGCCGGGCAGAAGCCAGCCGCCGGCCTTAGCCGAGCGCAGCGCGCGCTCGCCGAGCCCCTTGCCGTAGGGCGGATCGGCAAAGACCAGTCCGAAGGGCGAGATGGTGCCCGCTTCGCCGAGATGCGTGGCGTCGCGGCGGAAGATCTTGGTGCGACCGGTGAGGCCATAGGCCTCGACATTCTCGCGGATCAGGCCTCGCCCCTCGGTCGATTCCTCGATGAAGACGCAGTAGGACGCGTCGCGCGACAGCGCCTCAAGCCCGAGCGCGCCAGTGCCGGCGAAGAGGTCGAGCACACGGCCGCCTTCGAGTTTTTCCGCGTAGCGATGCGCCAGGACATTGAACACCGCCTCGCGGGTGCGGTCGGTCGTCGGGCGGATGGCATTGCTTTTCGGCGTCGCCAGCGGACGCCCGCGGAACTCACCGCCGACGATCCGCATCGCCGCCCCTCTTCGGACCGCGCGGCCTGTCGCCGCCATCGCCTTCAGGGCGCTCGCCGCGGGGCTTGCCGAACGGCTTCGCGCCCGGCTTGCCCTTGCCGCCCGGTTTGGACGGCGCCTTGCGCGCCTTCGCCTCGGCGGCCCTAGCGGCGTCAGCCGCCGCCCTGCCCTTGCCGATTGGCCGGGCGCCCGGCGCCATCCAGACATTGGCCTTGCGCTGGCCCGGCGGTTCGATCAGCCGCTGCTCGCGTTCGGATTTCTTGCCGCCGAAGCGGGGCTTGTCGCCAAAGCCGCCGCGAGGCTTGTCGTGGAAACCGCCGCGATCGGACTTCAGGCCGCGCTCGCCAAACGTCCGCTCGGGCTTCGTCGAAAGCTTGCTCAGCGCCTCGTCGCGGCTGCCTTCGCGGCGCTTGCGCGCTTTGATCAGCCCGCCCTCGCCGATCGGCAGGCGGTCGCCGTCGCGGGTGAATTTCGGCCGCTCGGCCTCTTCGCGGCGTGGCCCGCCGCCGCGGACCGGCTTGTTGGAGAACGGCTTCTGGATCTCGGCATCGAAATTGGCGCCGGATTCCTCGATCAGCCGCTCGCCGAGTTGTTCACGAAGCACGCGGCCCTTGATCTCCAGCACATGGCCCTCCGGTAGATCCTCAAGCTGGAACGGCCCGTAGGATATGCGGATCAGCCGCGTCACCTCGAGGCCAAGCGCGCCGAGGATGTTCTTCACCTCGCGGTTCTTGCCCTCGCGCAAACCCAGCGTCAGCCAAGCATTGGTGCCCTGCTCGCGGTCGAGCGAGGCTTCGATCGAGCCGTAGAAGACGCCGTCGACGGCGATGCCGTCGCGCAGGCCGGCGAGCGCGCTCTCCTCGACCTTGCCGTGGACGCGCACGCGGTAGCGCCGCAACCAGCCGGTGGCCGGCAATTCGAGCACACGCGACAGGCCGCCGTCATTGGTCAGCAGAAGCAGGCCCTCGGTGTTGATATCGAGCCGGCCGATCGTCATCAGCCGCGGCAGATCGGACGGCAGCACATCAAAGACGGTCTTGCGGCCTTCCGGATCGCGGTTGGTGGTGACGACGCCCGCCGGCTTGTGGAACAGGAAGAGGCGCGTGCGCTCGATCGGCGGGATCTCGGTGCCGTCGAGATGGATGACGTCGTTGACGCCGACATTGAAGGCGGGCGAGTCCAGCACCTTGCCGTTGACCTTGACGCGGCCGGCCGCGATCAGTTCCTCGGCGTCGCGGCGCGAGGCGATGCCGGCGCGCGCCAGCCGTTTGGCGATGCGCTCGCCGCTCTCCGGCGCGGCTTCCGAGGGGCGCGGCCGCGGCTTGAAGCCGCTTTCGGCTTTTCCGCCAACTCCGTGTGCACGATCGCCGAAATCTCGTTTCGGCCGCTCGGCGAAATCACGTTTGGGACGATCGTCGAACGCGCGCTTGGGGCGGTCGAAGCGTCGTTCGCCTCGCTCGCCCTCGGCAGCCATCGGCCGGTCGCCGCGCGGCGCATAAGGCTTGCGGCCCTCACGCTTGTCGAAAGGCGCGCCGTCGCGCGGCGGACCTTTGCGGAAGGGTCGTCCGCCGCGCTCCCCGCCTTCACTCAGTTCGCGCGGCTTGTAGCTGCGCTTGAAATCGCGGCGCTCGCCGTCGGCGGCCATCGGCCGCTCGCCGCGCGGCGTGTACGGCTTGCCTTCCGGACGCGGGCCTTTGCGGAAGGGCCGTTCGCTTCGCTCCGCTCCCTCGCCCGTCTCACGCGGCTTGTAGCGCTTGAAGTCGCGCCCGCCTTCGGCGGCCATGGGCCGCTCACGGTTGACGAACGGCTTCTTGGCGCCGGGCTTGCCGCCGCGCTGGCCGGCCGGTTTCGAGCCGCCCTTGCGCGGCCCGCGTGGAGATTTCTTGTCGTCGTCCATTACTTTGCTCGTCTTCGCCTGCTACGGCACCGCGCGCCCTCGCAGGCGGCCAACGCAGGCAGTGTCATTCTTGATTTGCGCATCCAGCGGCGCTGCAAAAACCGATTCCGGTTTTCAGGGTCTCGCGCTAGATAACAGGATCACTCTCGGGTGGCGAGAAGTAATCGGAATGGAAACCCCTTGAAACGGCCGGATTTCATGGCCTTGGCACTTGAAGAGGCCGAGGCGGCCGCCGGCCGCGGCGAAGTGCCGGTCGGCGCGGTCGTCGCCAATGGCAGCACCCTGGTCGCGAAAGCCGGCAACCGCACGCGTGAACTCTCGGACCCGACCGCGCATGCCGAGATGCTGGCGATCCGCGAGGCCTGCCGGAAGCTCGCCAGCGAGCGGCTGACGGGCTACGACCTCTATGTGACGCTGGAGCCCTGCGCGATGTGCGCCGGCGCGATCTCCTTCGCCCGGCTGCGGAGGCTCTATTTCGGCGCCGCCGACGAGAAAGGCGGGGCGGTGATCAATGGCGTGCGCTTCTTCGCTTCACCCACCTGCCACCACACGCCGGAAATCTATCCGGGGCTCGGCGAGAGAGACGCAGCCCTCATGCTCAAAGATTTCTTCCGCGAGAAACGGAATGGCGGTGAATGGTGAAGTGAGTGGTTAGTAGTGAGTAGTGAGCAGCAGGTCACTATTCACTATTCACTATTCACTATTCACTATTCACAGGCCGAGCCAGTCGAACCAGCCGCCCTTCTTGCCTTCCGCCTGCGCCTTGAGGCGGCGCTCCTTCTTGTACTCGTCCTCGCCAAGCTCGTTCTGCGGCGCCGTCGTGGCGGCCTGGCGATAGGCGAGCGGCGGCTCGCTCAGATATTTGCGAACGGTTGGATCGCCCTGTTTCTGTTCGGCAAGGTTGCGCTGAATCGCGGCCTTGCGGGCGGCACTGCTGGAATCGTCCGGCGTCCAGGCCGGCGGATGGCTGGAGCCCGATTCGGCCAACGCCTTCTTCACCGCCTCCGGATTGGTCTGGATATCCTCGACCGCTTCCGGCTGGTAGTTCGGATCATTCTGGTGCGCGGTGGCGTCGGCACGGATACGGGCACGGCGCTGCTCCGGCGATTCGGGCCAATCGGCGCTCGCCGTCTCGACGCTTTCCTGCGGCGGCGGCAGGCTTTCCTTCTGCCCCGGCGCAGGCTTCACGAGTTCGGGGCGCGGCTTGTAATCGATGGGAGTGCGGCGCTTCGGCGTGATCGAGGCAGCGCCGGACACATCGTCGAAGAGCTGCGCGGCAGCCGTCTTGTCGGTCCCGTAGGTGGGCGAGCTCATGCAGCCGGACAAAGCGATGGCCGATGCCACAAGCGGCGCCACCAGCGCGGCGCGCGCAAACGTTCTGTCGGTCATGCTAAAAAATCCCACTCTAACAGCCTTTCGGTCGCCACCGGCCAACGGCACGGTCCCCATCTTCCCCGCATTTGCGATGGAAATCCGGCGACAATTTGTCTGCCGGAGTGTCGCGTGTTTACCTCAACCGCTTGTTAAGGGCAACGCACGGGCGGATTCGCCCCGCCCGGCGTGGCATTTATGCACCGGCTATAAACGGCCAAGCGCCTTCAACTCGTGCAGCACGGCAGCGTCGCGAGCCGAGACATCCGGGAATTCCGGATCCTGGCCGACATCCGCGGTGTAGCGCCAGGAGCGCGCGCATTTGACCAGACCGCGATCCTCGGCTTTCTCCACCACCACCGCCACGCCCTTAACGTCGTCGAGCGTGAAGGCGCCTTCCGGCGTCTTGCCGCGGCTGATGACGAGGTCGCTGGTGATCGCCATCTCCGCCATGTCGACATCGGCAATCGCCGCCTCCAGCGCGGCGTCCTCGATGGTGACCACCGGCACGGCCTCGAGCGAAGAGCCGATCAGCTTCTCGGCGCGCGCGATCTCCAGCGCGCCGGTGACGACGCGGCGCACCTGTCTCACCTTGCGCCATTTCTCGGCCAGCGCCTCGTCGCGCCAGTTCCGCGGGATCGCCGGGAACTGATCGAGATGCACCGAGACGGCTTCCGGATGGCGGTCGAGCCAGGCTTCCTCGGTGGTGAAGGGCAGCATCGGCGCAAGCCACTTCACCAGGCATTCGAAGAGGTGGCGCACCACCTGCACGGCCGCCCTGCGGCGCAGGCTCGACGGTCCGTCGCAGTAAAGCGCGTCCTTGCGGATGTCGAAATAGAAGGCCGAAAGCTCCACGACCATGAAGTCGAGCAGCGCACGGGTGATGCGCTTGAACTCGAACGCGTCGTAGCCCTGGCGCACCACTTCGTCCAACTCGGATAGCCGGTGCAGCATCAGCCGCTCCAGCTCCGGCATGACCTCGACCGGCACATCCTGGCCGTCGTCATGGGCAAGCGTGCCCAGCATCCAGCGGATGGTGTTCCTGAGCTTGCGGTAGGCGTCGATATTGGTCTGCAGCACGTTCTTGCCGAGCCGCTGGTCTTCCCAATAATCGGTCGTCACCACCCAGAGCCGCAGGATATCGGCCCCGGACTGCTTGATGACGTCCTGCGGCACGACGGTGTTGCCGAGCGACTTGGACATCTTGCGGCCTTCCTCGTCCATGGTGAAGCCATGGGTGATGACCGTGTCGTAAGGCGCCCTGCCCCTGGTACCGCAGCTTTCGAGCAGCGAGGAATGGAACCAGCCGCGATGCTGGTCCGAGCCTTCGAGATAGACGTCGGCCGGCCATTTGAGGTCCGGACGGTCTTCCAGCGTGAAGACATGTGTCGAGCCGGAATCGAACCAGACGTCCAGGATGTCCATCACCTGGTGCCATTTCGAGGCATCGTGGTTGCCGAGGAAGCGTTCCTTGGCGCCCTCGGCGAACCAGGCGTCCGCACCCTCCTTCTCGAAAGCGTCCATGATGCGCTGGTTGACGGCCTCGTCCTTCAGGATGTTGCCGTTCTCGTCGGCGAAGACGGCGATCGGCACGCCCCAGGCGCGCTGGCGCGACAGCACCCAATCGGGACGCTCCTCGATCATGGCGCGGATACGGTTCTGGCCGGCCGCCGGCACGAAACGGGTGTCGTCGATCGCTTTCAGCGCGCGGCTGCGCAGCGTCGTGCCGTCGCCGAGGTCCTTGTCCATATAGACGAACCACTGTGGCGTGTTGCGGAAGATGACCGGCTTCTTCGAGCGCCAGGAATGCGGATAGCTGTGCTTCAGCCGGCCGCGCGCGAAGAGCGCGTTGCGCTTGATCAGTTCGTCTATGACCGCCTGATTAGCGTTGCCCTTCTTGCCGTTGTCGTCGATGACGCGCGCCGGCCCGCCCTCGCGTCCCGGGCCGAAGCCCGGCGCGTCCTTGGTGAAGAAGCCGGCATCGTCGACGGTGAAGGGAATCGTGGTGTCGACGCCGCGTGCCCGGAGGTCAGCGGCCGCTTCCATCCAGGCATCGAAGTCCTCGCGGCCATGGCCGGGCGCGGTGTGCACGAAGCCGGTACCGGCATCGTCGGTGACATGCTCGCCGGCAACCATCGGCACCGGGAACTCATAGCCGCCGCCGAGGCCCTTGAAAGGATGCGAAAGCGTAAGCTTCCCAAGCTGTTCTGCCGATACGCTGTGAAGCCTGTTCAAGGTGACCTTGGCCTTGGCGGCACATTCCTCGGCCAAAGCATCGGCGAAGATCAGCTTCTCGCCGGGCTGCGGACCGAAGGCGTTCTCGGCCGCCGTCACCTCATAGAGGCCATAGGCGATGCGCGGCGAATAGCTCACGGCGCGGTTACCGGGGATGGTCCAGGGTGTGGTCGTCCAGATGACGACATGCGCTTCGACCAGATCGAGCGCGGCCCCATCCAGCGCCGGCGCGGTGCCGGCGACCGGCTGGGCAAGGCTCGCGACCGGGAACTTCACCCAGATCGTGTCGCTCTCATAATCCTGATACTCGACCTCGGCCTCGGCGAGCGCGGTGCGCTCGACAACGCTCCACATCACCGGCTTCGAGCCGCGGTAGAGCTGGCCGGACATCGCGAATTTCAGCAGCTCGCCGGCGATGCGCGATTCGGCATGGTAAGCCATGGTCGTGTAGGGATTGTCGAAATCGCCGATGACGCCGAGGCGTTGGAATTCCGAGCCCTGCACCTTGATCCAGTTGGCGGCGAAGTCGCGGCATTCTCTGCGGAACTCGTTGACCGGCACTTCGTCCTTGTTCTTGCCCTTGGCGCGATACTGCTCCTCGATCTTCCATTCGATCGGCAGGCCGTGGCAGTCCCAGCCCGGCACGTAGTTGGCGTCGTAGCCGCGCATCTGGAAGGAGCGGTTGATGACGTCCTTGAGGATCTTGTTCAGAGCATGGCCGATATGGATGTTGCCGTTGGCGTAGGGCGGGCCGTCATGCAGCACGAATTTCTCGCGGCCGGCAGCCTCCTCGCGCAGCTTTTTGTAAAGGTCCATGTCCTGCCAGCGCTTGACCAGGCCGGGCTCCTTCTCGGGCAAGCCAGCGCGCATCGGAAAATCCGTCTGCGGCAAATAAAGCGTTTTGGAATAGTCGATCGTCTCAGCAGTTTCTGTCATTGGGGTGTCGGTCATTGATCTGCCATCTCAAGGTACCCGACGACAAAAGCCGGGCGTTCAAGTCTTGCTTCGACGCATATCGTTTTCCCAAAACCGAAGCCACCTTCGGGCGATATGCGTTGATGTTCATGAAAAAACGCGAGGGGCGCGCGCGAAAACTCCCGGCGGCTCCAGCGGCGCTCAGGCCGCCCGGAACACCGGGCCCGTAATTCGTATCGCGATCGCGAAAAGGCGCGAAAAGCTCGTCATGGCGTGGCTTTTAGCGGATGGCGCGACAGGAATAAAGCGCGGATTTCAAGGCGTGAAGCCGCTTTCGCGACCTACATCGTGAAATTGAAGCGGTAAGTGGTCGAGACGCCGAAGGTCCACTGGTTGCGGTCACCCCGTTCTTTGACCAGGCTGGAATCGGCTGCCGGCCCCATCAGGCGCGAATATTCGGTAAAGACGCTTGCCGTCATCGGCTCGGTCACCTTCCAGGTGATCGCTCCGCCGAGGCCTGTCGATTTCACGCCGCCGCCGGGATGGTACTCGCTCAAGCCCGAAGCCGCCGCTTCCTTGGCGTTGACGCCGTAATAGGCATCGAAATAGTCGGACGAGGCGAAGGAGACGCGCGGTCCGCCGGAAATGCGGACCGTCGGCGTGATGTCGTAGAAGGCGTCAGCGGCAATGTCCGCGACGAAACCGTTATGGGCTCGAATGCCGTGCCTGAGCTCCGCCCGCGCCCTCACCCAATCCAACGGATAGAATTCGAAGAAGCCGCCCGCCTCGCCGCCCCAGCGCACCGGATCGAGGCCTTTCAGCTCGTCCTTGCTCTCGCGCGAGAATATGAACTTTCCGGTCAGGCCGGCGCGAACGGAACCATCATCGATCAACGCCAGCGAGATGTTGTCGTTGCGCGAGGTGAAGCGCGCCTCGGAGCCGACCTTGCCGAGCGAAATGATCGGCTGGGCGCTGAGCATGTATTTCTTGCCGCCCTCGAAATTCGGCGCGACGAGAGCCGTGGCGCCGAGGGTGAGATACCAATCACCGGATATCCAGCTGCCTTCGCCCGCCTGTGCGACAGGCGCGGTGACCAGGCTCATGGCGATGGCCAGCGGAATCTTCCCGACAATACGCATCGTCACCCCTTACGCGAAACGCGCCGGCAACACCACCTGCCGACGCTCAAGCCATGCCGTGCGTTCGGTAAAATTTGACTTAAAATCGTAACATCGGACCGATAGGCCGGCTAGCCGACACGCCGGTTGCGGCGCAAGCTCTCTATCAGATCGCAGGCCGCTTCCAGTCCGCCGGTAAGCGAGTTTGACGCTCCGTAGCGAAGGGCCGCCTGGTGCCATTGCGCGCGGACCGCCGGGTCGCCGGCTTTCTGGATCGCCTGCCGCCAGATTTCGGGATCATCGCGGTTGGCCACGACCAGTCCCGCTCCGCTCGCTTCGACATATTTTGCATATCCGCAGGCGTCGGAGGCGATGACCGGCAAGCCGTTCGCGAGCGCCTCGAGGATGACCGTGCCGGTATTTTCGAGGCGCGCCGCGTGCAGCATGAAATCGCTTGCAACCACGATCGCCGGGATGTCTTCCTGGATGCCCAGCAACGTGACCCGATCCGACATCCCGGATTTGGCGATCAGGCCGCGAAGCCGGGCTTCTTCCTCGCTGCCCTTTCGAAAACCGGCGATCAGCCAATGTATCTGCGGAAACGGCTGAAGAGCCTTTACCGCCCGATCGAGGCCTTTCACCTTCAATTTGTTGGCAATGCTCAAGGCAATGACCGCTTCGCGAGGAAGCCCAAAGCGATCGCGGATCTCATTGCGGTCGCCGGCCTGCAGTTCCGGTCTGCGGCGTCTCGGATCGAGCGTCGGCCCGACGACGTGAATGCGGGATTCCTCGGTCCGCCAGAAGTCGCGGTAAAGCGCTGCCTGCTTTTCGCTGAGCGCAACGATCTGCACGCCGTTGCCGGGGGCAAAGATCATCGATTCGAGGTTCTGCTGGCGCATGAATCGGGGCGAAAACGGTCGCCACCATCCGAGTTTCGAGGCAAAATAAGGAGGGTCGCCAGCGTAGTAGATGTCCAGGCCGGCCATCTTGTTGAAGCCGACCACACAGTCGAAGTCGCGTCTGGCCGCCAGCACGGTCCTTCCGAGCGTATATTCCGTACCGGGGTTGGAGAGGACCCGTGCCGGATGGACTTTTATCGTCGCCAAACTCTCGACATGACCGACCTGGCGAGTCGTCAGGATCGTCACATTATGGCCGCGCGCGATCAGTCGGTCGCTGATATTCAGACAATCCCTCTGAAGGCCCCCGTTCATAAACAGGGCAGAGATTGCACAGCAGATTCTCATCACATTTTCCGGAGCGCCGCCCCACCCCCCAAGATTGACGGAGAGAGACTCCGGGTGCGCCCCAGACTTCCCCATTCAAACAAACACAGCGGGCGCTCAAATGTCGGTCGTGTTGAAAAGACGAATATGCTGTATATAGCCGGTTATCAAGAGACTTGAATGCTTTCGCGTTCAAGCTTTTTTCCCCAAAGAAACCCTACCGGAGTGTGCTCATGAAAATTCCACGGTTCAATCGTGGCTGCCGGGCCGGTTCCAACCGAACGCCGCGGTAATCGTGCCAAAGGCCCTGCGCGAATACGACTGGCGGCAATGGCTGAGGCTGCAGCCGCCGCTGCATGCCATCAAGACTGCCCGTTACCGCAGAATCGACCGGAGCTTTCTGCGCCAGCCGGTCAGGCATGGCGACATCCGGGATATTCGTGCCGCCGCCCGGGGCCGCCATGTCCTGCTGACGGTAGCCTTCGGCGACGCCCAGTGCCTCGATCTGCAATTGCGGCTGACGGGAGGTCTTGTTCGCCACGATGTCCACATCGTCGCCGACAACAGTGTCAGCGATGTTTCCGCGGATGAGAACAGACGGGTTTGCGCGGATCGTGGCGCCGCCTATGTCAGGCTTCCGGCCAATCCATGGACTGTGAAAAACCCGAGCCGGTCGCACGGCGCATCCCTCAACTGGATGTGGCACAATGTGCTCAAGCCTGCAGCACCGGCCGCGTTCGGATTCCTGGACCAGGATCTTTTCCCGACGCAGCCATGCGACCCCTTCGAACCTCTTGAAACCACGGCTTTTTACGGCGATCTGCGCTGGGCGGGCGCGCGATGGTATTTGTGGGCCGGCTTTTGTTTCTTTCGATTCGACGCCGTCAGCCGCGAGCCTCTCGATTTCGGGCTCGACTGGTTCGCCGGCCTCGACACGGGCGGAGCCAATTGGGAGGTGCTCTACCAGGACGTGGACCCGAACACGGTGCCGCAACGGCCGATAACCGCATTCGCCGCCTTGCCGGGGATTGAGCTGAGAAAGGCCTATTGCGAATGGCGGGGAAGCTGGCTTCACGAAGTCGGCCTCGACGGCGACCCGTCGTTGAAGGCGAAAAAGCGCGAAGCGGTGCTGCGGCTACTTGCCCCCGCCCTCGAGATTTCGCTCGGAACGCGCGGACAAGGAAATTGACAGTCGGGAAATTGACAGTCGACAGATCGACGGAACTTTGGAATTGAAATTTGTAAGACCAGGCTGCCGACATCCGGCAATTCAGCGGCCATTCGATTCCGGCCGGTCATCGCAAGGACTATTCTATTGCCGGCAGTAAGCGTGATCATTCCAGTGAGAGACGGCGCGCAATATGTCGGCGAGGCCCTACAAAGCATCCTGGACCAGGATCTGGCGGATTTTGAAGTCATCGTCGTCGACGATGGGTCTTGCGACGACAGCGTCGCGATCGCGACGTCGATCAGCGGCCGTGACAGCCGCGTCAAAGTCGTCGCCAACAGCGGCAAGGGGATCGTCGACGCGCTGAATATGGGGATTTCGCTCGCGCGGGCCCCTCTTGTGGCGCGCATGGATTGCGACGACATCTCGCTGCCCGACAGGTTGCGCCGGCAGATGGCGCGTTTCGAGGCGGATCCCGATCTGCAGTTGCTCGGCACCGCGGGATTGCAGATCGACCGGGACGGAAAGCTGTTGAGGCCGATAGAGGTTCCCGCCGGCAACGACCCGTTGCGGGAAGCGCTCGCCAAGTATAATCCCATGCTTCATCCGACGGTGATGTTCCGGACCGAGGCCGTCCGGCGCGCGGGAGGCTACCGTCGCGCGTTCACCTATGCCGAAGACTACGATCTATGGCTGCGGCTTTCCGAGACGGGAAAACTGGCCAACATGGAAGTGCCGCTCGTGAAGCTGAGATCGCATCCGGGACAAGTATCGCGCGTAAAGCAGGATCAGCAAAAGGCGGCCGCGGCATTGGCCAGGCAGTCGGCGCTGTTGCGCCGCTATCGCGCCGAGCCGTTCGACACGAACGGCCAACCGGCGCAGGCCATCGCACGCTTTCTGGCATCGCGCGCCGCCACTGGGGTCGGTATCTCCAGCCTGGAGAGGCGCGACATCGAGTTGCTGCTGCGAACCGCGGGCATACCCTTGGCCGTCACGTGCAAGCTGCTGTTCCTCGCGGCTGTCGGCGCCCCCTCTTTCAGGACGCTCGCGCTCGGACCTCGACTGGCCTGGCGCAGGATGATCGCGCGCCCTGCAAAGATGCGGCTGAACTGATGCGGCGGCTTGTCGTCGATCTCTCGAGCATGGCGCGTTGGCTCGGCCCTCCGGTCGGCCTGGTCCGCGTGCAGCGGCATTACAGCGCGGCGGCGGCCGCCTTCGAGGCGTGCGAGGTGGCGTTCACCGTGTTCGACCCGGTCGGGCGGATTCTCAGGCGGGTTTCACCGCAGATGGCGGCGGAAATTATCGCCGGCGATATCTCATGCGACATGAGTTTCCTACCGGACCCTGCGCGTATCAAGATGCGGTTTTACGATCGCTGGCCGGCCTGGGCCCGGCGGTTGCTGATGGCGATCTTAAGGCCGCGCCGTATCCTGATAACCGAAATCGGCGCGTTCGGCCGGCGCAATCCCGGTAGCCCTTTTCTGCGTTTCCTCGAGCGGGTCGAAACCCGGCTGATGAAGGAAAACGAGCGGCGGCAAGTCGCTCGCGAGGACGGTTCACGTGTCCGGATCGTCCCGCTCCGGACCGTTGCCGGCGACAGATACGAGCTTTCGCCCGGCGACCATCTGCTCCTGATGAACAGCGACTGGGCGCATACCGATGTCGCGGTCATTTCGTACGCGGCGCGCTCCGCCGGCGCAAAGCTGATCGTGCTCTTGAACGACATCATCCCGATCCAGTTTCCCGAATGGTACAAGCCGCACGACGTCAAGAGATTTACGGACTATGTGTCCCTGGTGATCGGGCTGGCAGACCGCTTCATCCTGACTTCGAGGCGCGTCACCACCGATGTCGAGGACTATGCCGCCAAGCTGGGCGTCCACCTGCCGGAACTGAGGCATGTCCCTCTCGGCTGCGACAGCGCCCGCAAGTCGAAGGCGGACGGCCGCTTGCCGGACGGGCTCGAGGCGGATCGCTACATCCTCTTCGTTTCCACCATCGAGCCGCGCAAGAACCATTCGCTGCTCATGGATGTCTGGCGCCGCCTCGTCCTTGACGGAACGGCCGCGCATAGCGGCATGAAGCTGGTTTTCGTCGGCCGCAGCGGCTGGATGGTCGATGAGGTCCTGGCGAAGCTTCACAGCCATCCCGACTACCGCAAGAGCCTTGTCCATCTCGACAACGTCGATGACGCAACCTTGTCCCTTCTTTATCGCAACAGCGCGTTCTGCGTGTACCCGTCGCTCTATGAGGGATATGGGCTGCCGCCGGTCGAGGCGCTGGCCTACGGAAAGGCACTGATCGCCTCGACGGGCGGAGCCATCGCCGAGGTGGTCGGCTCGTCGGGATTGTGCCTCGATCCGCTCGACATCGAAGGATGGGAAAGCGCCATGCGGGAGTGGATCACCTCGCCCGCGGCCCGTGCTCCGTACGAGGCGAAGGCCGCGGCATTCGTGGCGCGGAGCTGGGAGCGGGCCGGCCGGGAGACGCTGGAGGCGGCGCTTGCGCCATTCGCGGACGAAGCCCGGCCACCAGAAGAATGACCGCCTTCACGTTCGGAAAATGGGCCGCCCGCGGTTCGGTCCCGCGTTGCTGGACGGCCAGCGCCATTCAGTTTAGCTTCCTTTCGCCGCACGACCGGTGGTGAATTTCGAGGGAGATGAAACCATGACTCTGCCAAGCGACGCTCTCAAGGACGCGATCGGCCAGACGCGGGACAAATGGGGATGGTTCGTGGCGCTCGGCGTGTTGCTGCTGATCTTCGGCGGCATCGCTTTCGGCAATCTGTTCATCGCCACCGTCGCTTCCGTCTATGTCGTCGGCTGGCTGATGCTGATGGCGGGCATCATCGAGATCATCCATGCCTTCGGGGTCAGGACCTGGGGACGTTTCTTCTATTGGCTGTTGAGCGGGCTGCTCTATGCCGTCGCCGGCTTTTTCGCCTTCGACAACCCGTTGCTCGCCTCGGCGGTGCTGACGCTGCTGTTGGCCATCGCGCTCGTCGCTTCGGGGCTTCTTCGGTCCTGGGTGGCCTTCAGCCATCGGCCGCAGCAAGGCTGGGGATGGCTGCTCGCGGCCGGCATCATCACCATTCTGCTCGGCCTTATGATCGCCATGGGCTGGCCGGTGAACAGCCTCTGGGTGCTGGGCATATTCCTGGCGATCGACCTGGTGTTCCAAGGCTGGAGCTTCATCGCCATAGGGCTGGCGCTGAAGCGGTAGGAGCGCCAGACGAGACGCTAGAACGCTATCTCGGCGTCCAGTTGCGAGAGCGGGCGCACTCCCGCCAGCAGCGCCCTCGCCTCTGCCTCGTCCGTTTTCATCTGCGCCACCAGCGCGTCGAGGCCGTCGAATTTCAGCTCCGGCCGCAGGAAGCCGAAGAAAGACACCTGGCAGGTCTGGCCGTAGAGATCGCCGGAAAAATCGAAGACATATGTTTCGAGCAGCGGCGCGCCGTTGTCATCGACGGTCGGACGCCGGCCGAAGCTTGCGACGCCGTCATGGAGCGTGCCGTCGGCGCGACGGAAACGGACGGCATAAATCCCTTCCTTCAAGGCCGCTTCCGGCGAAAGCCGCATATTGGCGGTCGGGAAGCCCAGGGTGCGGCCAAGCTGCTGGCCGCCGATCACCTCAGCCTCGACGGTGAAACGGTAGCCGAGCAGACCGGCGGCCTCCTCCACCTTGCCTTCGGCCAGCAGTTCCCGGATGCGGCTCGACGAGACCACCTCGGCGCCTTCGTCGCGGAAGGCGTCGACCAGCGTCACGCCAAAACCATGCCGTTCTCCAGCCGCCATCAGAAAGGCCGGGCCGCCCTGGCGGTCCTTGCCGAAGTGAAAGTCGAAACCGGTGACGGCGTGGCGGATGCCGAGGTTCTTCTCCAACACATCGGTCACGAAAGCCTCGGGCGAGAGCGAGGCAAAATCGCGCGTGAACGGCTGCTCGACCAACGCGGCAAAGCCAAGGCTTGCGAGCAGCCGCGCCTTCATCGGCGGCGGCGTCAGCACGAAGAGCGGCACCTGTGGCCGGAACACCTTGCGCGGATGCGGCTCGAAGGTGAGCACCAAAGCGGGCACGCCGTCGCGGCGGGCCTCGCTCAGCGCGCGCTCCAGGACGGACTGGTGGCCGCGATGGACACCGTCGAAATTACCGATCGCCACAATGCCGCCGCGCAGATGCGCCGGCAGCGGCGCGACCGCCGAAAGACGTTCGAAGGCTTGCTTCATGTCGAGGCGCCCGTCATGACCAGACCTATTGCAGACGCGGAATAACGGCTACCGGCCGGTAGCCGTGCTTTTCAAGAAAGCCCGCCAGCCTTTCCGGATCGGGCCGCAGCGGATCGCCATAATCGCGAGCATGGATGCCGCCGGAGACATAGAGCACGTCGAAGCCGTTGTCGGCCGCTCCCTTGACATCGGTCATCATGCCGTCGCCGATGGCGAGAACCTCGCTGCGCTCGACGGCGCGGCCGAGAAGGCCGGCGACCTCCTTCATGGCGACATCGTAGATCGGCGCGAAGGGCTTGCCGGCAATCAACGTGCGGCCGCCCAGTTGCGCGTAATCGCGCGCGAGCGCGCCGGCGCACCAGATGGTGCGCTCGCCGCGCTCCACCAGGATATCCGGATTGGCGCAAATGAACGGCAGATTGCGGGCCCGGAGCCGCTGCAGCAATTCGGTATAGTCGGCGGGTTTCTCCACCTCGTCGTCATAAAGGCCCGTGCAGACGATGCCGGAGGCCTCGAATTCCTCGACGAGATCGACGTCGAGCCCGTCGTAAAGGGTGAAATCGCGTTCGGGACCGATGTGAAATATCTTCCTGGGTCCTTCGGCGATCAGGTCGCGGGTCACGTCGCCGGAGGTGACGACCCGGTCGCAGGCATCGGCGGGAACCCCGATGACTTTCATCTGGGCGACGACGTCGGCGCTGCGACGCGGCGAATTGGTGATCAGCACGACAGGCACCTTGGCCGCGCGCGCCCTGGCAAGCGCGGCGGCGGCAGCCGGAAAATGCCATTCGCCATTGTGCACGACGCCCCACACGTCGCACAGGATGGCAGCGTAGCGCCCCGCCAGATCGTCGAGCGAAGCGATGATGTCGGGCGAATCCGCCATGCCGTGTCCTTGATTTTGATCCTGGCAAGACCGCGACGGTCCCCTTCGATTCAGGGCCGCCACGACCGGTCCCGCATAACCGAAGCGCTCCATCCTGTCACGAGCTTTCCCCGCCACTACTATCGGGGTCGATCCCGCAAGCCCGCAAAGCACAAGGTTAACGCGCCGTCAAAAAGCCAGTGCGTGGTTGATTGTTTCGCGCAAGCTGAAATTTAACGATTTATGACCATGGTAGCAGACCGGATACGACCAACGTCGTAGCTCAATATGGATCCTTGGCGGGGGTAAGCACAATGATCCGCGATTTTTTTTGCGATAAGCGTGGTAATTACGCCTTAATGACTGCCATCACGATGATCCCGCTGATGGGCGGCGTTGCATTGGCGGTGGATTATACGGAACTTGTCCGGCAAAAACAGGAGACGCTGAACGCGCTTGACGCCGCTGGCATTGCGACAGCACAGCAGATCGTCGCCGGCGCCAGCGATACCGATGTGAAAGCCTATGCCAAGAATTTCTTCGAGGCCAACCTCAGACACGTTCTTCCCGTAAACACGGCCTTAACCGTTACCTTACCCAATAACAATGCTGGCGGCGGCACGCTGAAAATGCAGGCGACGCTCAAATATCGTCCCTACTTCCTGCCGGCAGCCGCCATGCTGCTCGGTAAAACCGCCAGCGCAACCGACATCAACGTCGTCGCGACATCCGAAATCCGGTTAAAGGATACTCTTGAAGTTTCCCTGGTTCTCGACAATTCCGGTTCGATGTCGAGCCTTGGCTCCGGGACTGGCCAGAAACGTATAGATCTGCTGAAGAACGCGGCTAAGCAGTTGGTCGACACACTTGCCGCGCAGGCCCAGCAGATGAAGCAGGTCAGCAAACCGGTGCAGTTTTCGCTGGTTCCGTTCTCCGCCTCCGTCAATGTTGGCCCGGCACATGATCAGGATGCCTGGATGGACCTGTACGGCGCCTCGCCGATCCATCACGAGGATTTCGACTGGTCCACGATGACCGCCGCCAACGATCCCAACAAATATGCGCAGAAGGTCGGCGGCATATGGTACAAGCGCGGCGATGGCTGGGGAGACACCAAGGATCAACCCCTCACACGTTTCAGCCTCTATTCCGACATGACCGTGGAGTCCGACCGCGAAACGGTGCAGCCTCCGAAGCAGTATGTCTGCGACGTCACCAAGAAGGACGGCACCTGCAGCAAAGGCCATTGGGTCACACCGTCTCCGACATACGTCTACACCACGAGCCGCTATGCGAGTTGGCAGGGATGCGTCGAGGCTAGGCCATATCCGTACAATGACGACGACACGACGCCGACGACTTCCAATCCTGCTACACTTTTCGTGCCGATGTTCGCACCCGACGAGGCTGGAACATTGTGGCGCGACTTCAACCGCGACGGCGTCAATGACGTCAGCAGCGCCAACTATGGTTACAGCAATAATTGGTGGGCCGACTGGCCGTACTCGTCCAACCCGACAGCGTCGCAGCGCCAATCCGACATGCGCAAATACTTTCTGGTGAAGCCCTACGGGTCTGCTTCGGCAAGCGCCGGCGACGGTCCGAACGCGGCCTGCACCACCAGTCCAATCACTCCCCTTAAAGATGTCACGGTGGCGACAGAAAAGCAGGAGCTGGACGACGCTATCGACGACATGGCGCCGACCGGCAACACCAACGTGCCGGAAGGTCTAGCGTGGGGCTGGCGAACCCTGTCCAGCAATGAGCCCTTCACGGAGGGACGACCGAATACAGAAAAGGGCAACGATAAAGTCGTTATCGTCCTGACCGACGGCGCCAATACATATAGCGCCGTCAGCGATGCCGGCTATGCCAACAATCGGTCCACATACGCAGCTTACGGATATACCGGGCTGACATACCCCGGCTCAGGCAGCGTTACGCGCCTGTTCATGAACACCAGCAATGCCGTTCCAAAGACCACCTATACCGACAGCAACTATACCGCAGCGCTCGACGAGAACATGCAGACACTTTGCGCTAACGCCAAAGCTGCCGGGATTATAGTGATGACCGTCTCGCTCGATCTGGTCGACACCAAGACAGACGAAAAGAAGGCTATGGCCGCGCTCAAGGCCTGCTCGTCAGATTCACGCTTCCGCAAGGATCCGACCGATCCGACCAAGCCGGCGAAGCTGTTCTGGAATTCGACCGGCGCCACGCTGTCGGATGACTTCAAGGCCATCGGCAACGAATTGTCGAACCTGCGCATCGTCGGTTGATCTGGTCCGACAAATGACTGATGGCGCCCGCCCTTGCGGCGGGCGTTTTTCGTCGTGAGCCATGCCATGACAACTGGCTTGGTTAGCGGTTGGTGAAGCCGTTGTTAAGCAATCGAGCGGTTTACCAAACCGGTCCTTCAGCGTTTTGTGGAAGTGTGGCCCGGCGAAAATCCGTCGGCGGGGGGCCGCTTCAACTGCAATGCGCAAATTCCGGCATCAATTCTGCCGCGACCGCCGCGGCAACTATGCGCTTATGACAGCAGTCGCCATGGTGCCGCTGATGGGGGCGGTGGCCATGGCCGTCGATTTCAGCGAGCTCAATCGCCAGAAGCAGATGGTGCTGAACGCGCTCGACGCCGCCAATTTCGCCGCCGCGCGACGGCTTGCCGAAGGCGCCACCGACGACCAGATCAGAGCCTACGCGGTCGACTTCTTCAACGCCAACCTCAACAATATCGACCCCGCCGACATCTCGCTCAACATAACGCTGCCGACCAACCAGGCCGGCGGTGGTCTGCTCAAGATGAGCGCGACGCTGAACTACCACCCTTACTTCTATCCATCCTCCTCGCTGCTCGTCGGCGCGTCGACGGTCGACGCGAACAAGCCAATCAACCTCGCCATGGACTCCCAGGTGCGGCTGAAGAACACGTTGGAAGTGGCGATGGTGCTCGACAATTCGGGCTCTATGACAACGCCCGGCACAGGCACGGGACAGAAGCGCATCGACCTGCTCAAGCAGGCCGCCAAGCAGCTCGTCGACACGCTGGCGCAGCAAGCCTCGCAGATCAAGCAGATCGACAAGCCGGTCCAGTTCAGCCTCGTGCCCTTCGCGGCCTCGGTCAATGTCGGGCCGAACAACGACAACGCCCCTTGGATGGACGTCTATGGGCTATCGCCGATCGCCAACGAGAATTTCGACTGGTCGACGCTGAACGCGCCCGACAAATACGCCCAGAAGATCAACGGTATCTGGTATAAGAAGGGCACGGGCTGGGGTGACACGCAGGACCAGGTGCTCAGCCGCTTCTCGCTCTATCGCGATATGCAGGTCGTGACCAGCCATGAGCGCATCGTCGGCAGCAAGCGCGTCGTGTGCGACCAATATCGCTCCGACAACACCTGCAAGCGCAGCCACAACGAATACGACTACAATGACACCTACGGCCCGTTCGCCAGCTGGCAAGGTTGCGTGGAGGTGCGTCCCTATCCCTACAATGTCAACGACACGCCGGCTTCGGGCGGTCCCAACAATACGGGCATCGGCGTTGGCGATCCGGCAACCATGTTCGTGCCGATGTTCGCGCCCGACGAGCCCGGCAACCAATGGAAGGTGACGCAGGATCCCAACGAGCCGAACCCGGTTACCTACGGCGCGGCCAACAGCTGGTGGAACGACGACCCATCCAGCACCACCGGCAAGACGCGGCAATCCAATATGGCCAAGTATTTCATGCCCCGGCCGATCGATGCACCGGTGCTGTCGAAGGGCGCCGGCCCGAACTACAGCTGCACCACCACGCCGATCACGCCGCTCACCGACGTCACAACCACGGACGGCCTGGCGGCCATCAAGGCGGCGATCGACCTGATGCAGCCCAACGGCAACACCAATGTGCCCGAGGGCATGGCCTGGGGCTGGCGCACCGTCTCCAGCGCCCCGCCATTCACCGAGGGGCGGCCGGAAACCGAGCGCGGCAACGACAAGGTCGTCATCGTGCTCACCGACGGCGAGAACACCTATTCGACGGTCAATCCCGACCCGGCCGGCAACAAGTCGACCTATGCCGCCTATGGCTATACCGGCGTCGGCTACAACGGCACTTCGGTCACCCGCCTGTTCGGCGGCACGTCGAGCGCCATCGGCCAGTTCAACTACTCGTCGAGCAACTACACCGCGGCGATGAACGAGCAGATGGCGAAGCTTTGCGACAACGCCAAGGCAGCCAACATCATGGTGATGACGGTCGCGCTCGACATGTCATCGACCGACACCGGCGACCAGAAGGCGATGGCCGCGCTGAAGGCCTGCTCCTCCGATTCCCGCTTCCGCAAGGATCCGACCGATCCCAGCAAGCCGGCCAAGCTGTTCTGGAACGCCACCGGCGCAACGCTGTCCGACAACTTCAAGGAGATTGCCAACGAGTTGTCGAATTTGCGCGTGGTGGGGTAACGGGAACAGCGCCGGCGCGGAAACTGCTGATCTCCCCCCTTGCGGGGGAGATGTCCGGCAGGACAGAGGGGGGTGTGACGGAACGCAGAGCTTTGTCGTGATTCATTCTCAACCCGCCCTCGACCGTGCACAAGATTAGCTGATAGGCCGGCGGGACAGCACCCCCCTCTGCCTTGCCAGGCATCTCCTCCGCAAGGGGGGAGATTGGCAGCTTCGCAGCTTTCGCCAATTGTCGGCGCTGGCGCAAAAGCTCCCGCAATCAAGACCTTGCAGCCGGCGAACGGCCGTGATGAGTGTTTGCACGAACGGAGACTACCTTGCCCGACGCCGCCAACCATCTGACCTTTGCGCTGATCTGCCTCGGCATGGTGCTGACGCCGGGGCCGAACATGATCTACCTGATCTCGCGCTCGCTGTCGCAGGGGCCGAAGGCCGGGCTGATCTCGCTCGGCGGCGTGGCGCTGGGCTTCCTGTTCTATGTGGTCTCGGCGACCTTCGGCATCACCGCGCTCATCTTCGCCGTGCCTTATGCCTATGACGCGCTGCGCTTCGCCGGCGCGGTCTATCTGCTGTGGCTTGCCTGGCAGGCGCTGAAGCCCGGTGGACGCTCTCCGTTCCAGGTGCGCGAGCTGCCCAGGGACCGGCCGCGCAAGCTTTTCGTCATGGGGCTGATGACCAACCTGCTCAATCCGAAGGTGGCGGTGCTCTACCTGTCGCTGCTGCCGCAGTTCATCAATCCGGCCAAGGGCCATGTCCTGTCGCAGCTTCTGATGCTCGGCGTGACGCAGATCTCGATCAGCCTCACCGTCAACGCCATCATCGCGGTGACCGCCGGTACCATCGCGACTTTCCTTGCCGGACGGCCGTTCTGGCTGGTCGTCCAGCGCTGGATGATGGGCACGGTGCTGACGGCTCTCGCCTTGAAAATGGCAACCGAGGCGCAGCGCTAAAGCAATTCCAGGAAAAGTGCGAGCGGTTTTCCGTCCGGAATTGCGTAAAAACAAAGAGATAGAGCGGTCGCCGTTTCCGTGAAAAGGTGAAACGCTCTAGGGTACATTGATATTCAGGTGAGACCGGCCTGCAAATGACGGCTGTCTGCGCTTCCGGTGCTCACGTACTGCAGTACGCTCCGCTCCGGTTCTCGACAGCCATCATTCCCGACTCGGCCTGACCTGAATCTCAACGCACCCTAAGGGCGAGCCATCAGATCTACATCGGCCGGCGCACCGGCCGGATCTGCTCCGGCTCGACCACCTTTCGATAGAGATGCCAGGTCGCGTGGCCGAGGATCGGCATGACGACGGCAAGGCCGGCAAACAGCGGGATCGAGCCGATCACCAGCAGCACGGCGACCGTCAGGCCCCAGAGCGCCATCGTCAGCGGGTTGGCCATCACCGCGCGGGCCGAGGTCTCGATCGCCGAGACGGCGCCGACGTCGCGGTCGAGCAGCAGCGGGAAGGCAATGACGGTGGTGGCCAAAACGACGACGGCGAAGACGAAGCCGACGGCGTTGCCGACGAGGATCAGCGTCCAGCCCTTGCCGGTCGTCAGCACATCGCGCAGGAAAGTGCCGCCCGAAGCAGGCGGCTCGGCGCCGAACAGGCTGGTGTAGAGCGACTGCGCGGTGAACAGCCACAAGAGGAACAGGGCGAAGAGAAGGATGCCGATGACCGCGATCGACGGCAGCGCCGGCGAATGGCGGACGTCGAGCGCGTGCCGCCAGTGGCTGTTCATGCCGAGCTCGCGCCGGCGGCTGATCTCGTAGAGGCCGATGGCCGCGAACGGGCCGATCAGCGCGAAACCCGACATCAGCGGATAGACCAGCTGGATAGCGTTCGAGCCGGAGGTCCATTGCGTCAGGATCAGGCCGACGATCGGGTAGATCAGGCACAGGAACACATAGTGTGAAGGCTTGGCCCAGAAATCCTCGGCGCCGAGCCTCAGCGCGTCCCAGACATCCGAGGTGGAGATGCGGCGAACCGTAGGCTGCACATGCATCCCATACGCGTCCGCCATGACATGAAAACCGGCCATAACCGTCCTCCGTTCGTCAGTGCATGAGCCCGAAAACCAGGAGGTTCTCGTCAAGCAATCATGCGCCAGATCAACGCGGGTCGGTCACCGCCTGTGATGGCCGCCCGTGGCTGCCACTTCAAGAACGGCCGCATCATAGCCGATCTTCCGGGAAAAGTCGCCGCTTCACGCGATTTTCATCCCTTGCCCTTCATCTCCTGCCCGGCAAAAGCCATGATCGGCGGTATCAGAGGCCGGATGAGCATCTCGATCCCCACCCTCCCCGATCTCAACCGCCGTTCGCTGCTCAAGGCCGCCGGCCTCGCGGCGCTTGCCGGCATCGCCGCCTGCGGCACCGTCACGGTGCCGACCGGCGAAGGCGCGGGTGTCTCTTCCTCCGCCACGGCGACACTGGCCGGTATCCGTGCCTCCGCAGGGCTGCCGGCGCTGGCGCCGGACGCGCAGCTCGAACAGGCGGCGCTGCAGCAGGCCGGCTACATGGCCTCGCGTGAGCGCATGAGCCACACCACCGGCTGGGGCAAGGATTTCGCCTCGCGCATGAAGGACAATGGCGTGCGAGGTGCCGCGGCCGAGAACATCGCCGAGGGCCGCTTCGACCTTGAGAAGCTGTTCGACATCTGGATGCACTCCGACGGCCACCGCCGCAACATGCTCGACCCGGACTTCAGCCGCTTCGGGCTGGCCTATGTGCGCGACGGCCGCGATCCCGCCCTGCGTTACTGGGCGCTGGTACTGGGCCGATAAGGCGTCGATCTTCTCATCTGGCGAATGTCGTTATCCCAAAACCGCCACACACTTTTGGGCGACATGCGTTATTTCGTCGTCGCCTTGAACTTGCCCATCAGATAAGGGCCGGAGCGCACCTGCTCGTATTTCGGCGCCTCTCCCTCGGCCAGGCACGCGTCCAGAACCGTGATCTCGGCATCCCAGTTCGGCTGGTGGAAGAAAGCCATCGATTGCCGGCGATCCTTGCCGCCCTCTTCCGCCGGCGGGTTGACGACGCGATGCACGGTCGACACCCAACGATCGTTGGTCCAGCGCGCCATCAGGTCCCCGATATTGATGATGAAGGCGCCGGGGATCGGCGGCACCTCGGCCCATTCGCCGCCCGGCGTGACGATCTGCAGCCCGCGCGACCCTGGCTGCGGCAGGAGGATGGTCAGGCTGCCATAGTCGGTATGGGCGCCGGCGCGGATCTGGCCGGGCTTCGGCGCGACATGCTGCTCGGGATAGTTCAGCGCTCTTAGCGCGCTGATCGGCGCATCGAGGAAAGCGTCGAAATAGGTTTCCGGCAAATCAAGCGCGATGGCGAAGACCCGCATGATGCGCAGCGCCAAGTCCTCGAGAGCCGCGTAATAGGCCTTCCAGGCTTCGACGAAGCCCTCGGGCTCGGCGGGCCAGATCGTCTCGGCGTAGCAGAAGGCCAGGGCCTCCGGGTCCTTGATGCCCGGCGGCACGCGGAGGGGGCCGCCGTTGAAGCTCTCCTTCAAGTCCGGCGGCGTGTCGACATTGCGGGATTTTGCCAGCGCCTCGAGCTCGGGGCCGAGATATCCGTAGGGATAACCCTTGTAGGGCGCCTTCGAGCGCTGCTTTTCCGCTGGCGGCAGGTCGAAGAACGCTTTCGCTTTCGACCAGGCGGCGTCGATCACAGCTTGCGGAACACCGTGGTTCTTGACCGCCAGGAAACCGGTGTTGCGACAGATGTGGTCGACCTCGCGGCCGAGCGCCTTCTTCCGCGCGGCGCTCGCGGTCTCGAATTGTGCGAGATCGAATACGGGAAATGTCTGCATCGCGTTCATCCAACCGCTCAACGCCGGAACGATGCAGCCTGTCCCGGCCATGATCTAGGACCAACCGGCGTGGCGGTCCTAGTCCATATGAACTGCGGGCGCCCCGCCCGCCGGCGCCGCCTTGGGCTTGCGCAGCAGGATGACGAACGGGATCGCGGCCAGCGTCATCACCATCAGGATTTTGAAGTCGTTGATGTAGGAGATCATCATCGCCTGGGCGTTGACGGCCAAGTCGACCTGCGAAAGCGCCGCCGGGTCGCCGGCGGCGGCGGCCGGAGACGCCGCCCACAGGTTCGGGTTGTACGGATTGACGAAGGCCGACAGCTCGGTGTGGTTGATCTGGGTGTTGCGCACCATCAGCGCCGCGACCACCGACACGCCGATCGATGAGCCCAGATTGCGGACCAGGCTGAACAGCGAGGTGGCATCGGTGCGGTAGCGGACGTCGAGCGTGGCGAAGGCGACCGCCGACAGCGGCACAAACACCATGCCCATGCCGAGACCCTGGATGACGCCCGAGGTGATGATCAGCCAGTTGTCCATCTGCGGCGTGAAGCTCGCCATGGTGTAGAGCGATTGCGCGGTGAGCAGGAAGCCGATGGCGACGAGGATCCTGGCGTCGATCCTGTGCATGATGCGGCCCACGACCAGCATGGAGATCATCGTGCCAATGCCGCGCGGCCCCAGCACCACGCCGATGGTCACGGTCGGATAGCCGAAGATGTTGGCCAGCATCGGCGGCAACAGCGACATCGAGGCCAGGATCAGCACGCCCATGACGAAGATGAAGCCCAGCCCGGTCACGAAATTGCGGTCGAGGAAGATCTTTGGATCGATGAAGGGATGCTCGGCCGTCACCGTGTGGATGATGAACACCCAGAAGCCGGTGAGCGACAGAGCGAGCTCGATCCAGATCTCGGCCGAGTTGAACCAATCGACCTCGCCGCCGCGGTCGAGCAGAAGCTGCAGTGCACCGACGCCAAGCGAGAGCATGGCGAAGCCGAAGAAGTCGAAGCCGCGCACGCGCTTGGCGATGACGGGCAGGTAGGCGGCCATGCCGAGGAAGGCCAGGATGCCGACCGGCAGGTTGATGAAGAACACCCAGCGCCAGTTGAAGTTTTCGGTCAGCCAGCCGCCGAGCGTCGGGCCAAGGATCGGCCCCAGCATGATACCGGCGCCCCAGATCGCCATCGCCTGGCCATGACGCTCCTTCGGGTTGATGTCGAGCAGGAAGGTCTGCGACAGCGGCACGATGGCGGCGCCGAACACGCCCTGCAGCAGGCGGAACAGCACCATCGTCTCGAGGCTCCAGGCCAGGCCGCAGAGCATGGAAAAGATGGTGAAACCGACGACGGAAGCAAGAAACAGTTCCTTGCGGCCGAGCCGGTCGGCAAGCCAGCCGGTGACCGGCGTCATGATCGCCGCGGCCACGATATAGGAGGTCAGCACCCAGTTGATGTTGTCGGGCGAGGCGCCGAGGTCGCCGGTCATGGTCGGCAGCGCGACATTGGCGATCGTGGTGTCGAGCGCCTGCATGATCGTCGCCAGCATCAGCGCGACCGTGATCAGTCCGCGATGCGGCACTTCCTTGAAGGCTTCGGGCGTGCTCATGATGCTGAACTTCCAGCAGGTAACAAAAACGTGTACACTGGGCTTCCGGGCGGCAAGCCTTCCGTTGAGAGACCGTCATCGCGGTGGGACGCGACTATCGATGTGGGGGTTACATCGACCGAAAGTCTCTGTTGGAGCGGATGCCTGCCGCCCGGAAACCTGAGGACCGACGGGTCCGTGTCGAAGGTTTCGGCTTTGATCGCGCCGCCAGGCGGCTGATCTCAAACGCTTATCCTTCTCACTCCTCCCATCAGACCAATCCCCTGCTCCGCCCCCGATTCACGAGGGCGTATCGTTACTGCGCGCTCTCCCCCGCCGTGGCGTGACCGAAGATCGACGGCAAGCCGCGCGCCACGCCGGTATCGACGGTGACGGTCGCGCTCATGCCGGTGCGCAGCGCCATCTTGGCATCGGGATCGGTCAACTCCAGGCGCACGGGAATGCGCTGCGTGACCTTGACCCAATTGCCGGTGGCGTTTTGCGCGGGCAGAAGCGAGAACTCCGCGCCCGTGCCGGCGCCGATCGCCTTGACGGTCGCCTCGAAGGTGCGGCCCGGATAGGTGTCGACGACGATCTCGGCCTTCTGGCCCGGCTTCATGTTGGTGAGCTGGGTCTCCTTGAAATTGGCGTCGATCCAGGTGTCGCCGGTCTCGACCAGCGCGAAAAGCGGCGTGCCGACCGAAACATACTGGCCGACCTTGAAGGAGGCCGCCTGGTAGATGACGCCGTCCGCCGGCGCCTTGACCGTCGTCTGAGCCAGATCGTAAGCGGCCTTGTCGCGCGCGGCGAGCGCCGCCATCACGGTCGGATGCTTGTCGGTCTCGATGTCCGGATTGCCGCCGAGCGCCGCCTTGGCGCTGACGATGCCCTGCTCCGCGACGGCCAGTTGCTGCTTGGCCTTGTCGAGGTCGTTGCGGGCCTGGTCGAGCGAGGACTTGGCGTTGATGCCCTTCTGGGCGAGATCGGCGGCGCGGTTGTACTGCGACTGCGCGTAATCGACCTCACTCGAGGCGGACTTCTCCTGCGCCATCGCCTGGCTGTAGGCGGCGCGCAGCTGCTCCACATTGAGGCGCGCCGCGGCGACCGCCGCATCGGCCTGGGCGAGCGCGATCCTGTAAGGCTCGGGATCGATGACGAAGAGAAGGTCGCCCTGCTTGACCTGCTGGTTGTCGGCGATGCCGACCTGGACGATACGGCCGGCCGTGTCGGAAGCAACCGAAATCCTGGCCTGCTGCAGGTTGGCGTTCTCGGTTTCCTGATAGCGGCCGCCCGTCACCCAGACGTAGGCGCCGCCGGCAAGCAGCGCCAGCGGCAGGGCAACCATCAACAGGAAGCGGCCGAGGCGGCGCTTTTTCTTCGGCGCGACCGGGGCCGGTTGGGGCTCGCGAGGCACCGCGACCGGAGCGGCCGCAGGCTGCGCCGGAGCTTCTGCGACCGGCTGCGCCGGCGCGAGCTTGGTGACGTTCTCGTCTTCTTTCCTGGCTGCCGCGTTCATGCTGCTGCGCCTTCCGCACTCTTCATCTTTTCCAGGGACGACGTTTCGCCGTCCGTTAGATTCTGCACGATGGTGTCCAGCACCCGGATCAGGATGCGACGTTCTTCCGCCGACACGCCGGTCAGCGATTCCTCATAAACCTCGCCGGCCAGGCTCTTGACGTCGGCATAGGCCGCGTTCGCCTTCTCGGTCGGGAAGATCATGCGCACGCGCCGGTCGGTCGCATCCTGGCGGCGCTCGATCCAGCCGCCCTCCTCCATGCGGTCGACCAGGCGAGAGACGCTGATCGGCTCGATTTCGAGGAGCTCGGCGAGCCGCGCCTGCGCGACGCCCGCCTCCTTGGCAACGCGGACGAGCAGCCGCCACTGCGCCGATGAAAGGCCCAATCCACTGGCACGCGCCTCGAAACGCTTGCGCATCAGGCGCTGCACGTCGTGGATCAAAAACCCCAATCTATCGATACCATCTGAAACCATGAGCGACATATATAATAAGCGTGCTTACTATTCAAGTGGGATGCTTTGCGCCAGAAGCCGGCAAATCGACATGGCAGCCATGCGACGCCCGCAACGGTTAGCGATCGATGAAAATGCGGCGCCAAGCCCTGCCTAGAGGCCGGAGATCATGGAGGCGCGCCCCGCGTGGGCCCGCAAGGGGAGAAGAAAAAGAGCTAAAGCTCCAAATTCCAGGTCTGGCCGACCAGATCCTTGCCGAAGGAATGATGGCGTTCCTCGTCGACCAGCTTGAAGCCCGCTTCCTGGTAGATGCGGCGGGCCGAGCCAAGGATGTCGTTGGTCCACAGCGTCAGCGTCTTGTAGCCCTTGGCGCGCGCGAAGGTGATGCATTCGTCGACCAGCCGCCGGCCAATGCCAAGGCCGCGCGCCGACGGTTCGACATAGAGCAGCCTGAGCTTCGCGACCTTGGGCGATTTGCGCACGACGAAGACCGAGCCAACCACCTCGCCTTCGCGTTCGGCGATCCAGCTGCGTTCCCATTGCGGGACGAAATTCTTGACGAACTCGCCGAGGATTTCGGCGACCAGCGCCTCGAAGGTTTCGTCCCAGCCATATTCCTCGGCGTAGAGCATGCCCTGGCGGCGCGTGACCCAGCCGATGTCGCCGACCTGCAACGGCCGCAGGATATAAGGCACTTTCGGTTCGGGCCTGTCGCCGAGCAGGTCCTGCACCGTGCGCATAGCCTTGACCAGCCGTTCCTGGTCGGCCGGCGCCAGGCGATCCAGCAATGCGCGCACCTGGTTGTGGGAATCCTGGTTGAGCGGCGCGAAGGCCTCCCTGCCGGCGGGCGTCAGCACGATCGATGCGCGGCGCGCGTCCGTCTCGCTTGCCTCGCGCTCGACCAGGCCGCGCTCCTCGAATTTCTTCAAAAGCCGGCTGACATAGCCGGGGTCGAGGCCGAGGTCGCGCACCAGGTCGCTGGCGACGAGCCCCTCGCGATGGGCAAGCTCGTAAAGCACCCGCGCCTCGGTCAGCGAGAACGGGCTCTTCAAGAGCCCCTCGTCGAGCAGGCCGATCTGGCGGGTATAGAAGCGGTTGAAGGCACGGACCGCATCGATGCGCTCCTTGCCGGGGTGATCGTGGATGGTCATGGGAAGTCCTCCTGTCCTGGACAGGATCAATCATTTAGTTGACTGAGTCAATAAATTGGTCACAGCTTCGTCGTTCCAGGGCTGAGCAAGGAGCGACGCGAAGCGCAGACCCCGGAATGACGACCCCCCTGTCGCCGGCGCCCTATCCCATCGGCAGCACCGGCCAGAACTCCACGATGCGCCCGCCGGCGAACACCGCGATCGCACCGAAATGCTGCAGCACCGCCTCGCTCTGCGTCGGCCGCAGAAAGGCATAGTCGCCGGGCTTCACATCCGCGCCCGCCGGCAGGCCCATGAACTGCTGGTTGGAAGAGAGCCCGATCAGGCCGTTCGGCTTCATGCCTTCGGGAAACGCCGGCTCGGCCATCCACTTGCCGCCGTAAAGATAGCAGCCCTTGCGTGGGAAGAGGCCAAGCGCCTGCAGCGCCTTGGAGACCGCCGGCGGACCGGGCAGCATCGGATCGAGCGCCTTGAGGATCGGGGTTGCGATGAAGGCTGCCGGCTGGAAGCCCGCCAGGCCGGGCGTGTCGAAATCCTTGGGCAGCACGAAGGCCGAGCCGATCGACACTTCGTTGGCTACGCCGCCGCCATGCAGCAGCGCCGTCTTGGACCCGCCGATGTTGAGGATGCGGCGCTGGCCCGGATCGACGGCGGCGGCGAACTCCGCGGCCTTGGCGGAGGCCTGCTTCAGCGCGCTGGTCGCGCCGCCGAACAGGCCCGGGATCTCCGGCGCATGCGCCTCATAGGCCATGATGCCTTCGCAGTGGAGGCGTTCCGGTATCGTCAGTGCCCTGATTTCGGCGGCATCAGGAAAGCCGCCGCGATGCAGACCGACATCGACCTCGAAGGCGAAGCGCAATTCGGTGTCGAGCGCGGCGGCCAAGGCGCCATAGTCGGCCAGCCGCTCCGGCGTGTCGATCAGCCAGCAGACGCGCGACCACCAGCCGGCGCCGCCTCTGGTCAGCGCGGCCCTGGCGGCGCCCACCGGCATCGGCTTGCCGTAGAGAAGATCGCCCTCGGGAAAGGCGTCGAGCACGGCCTGCGTCACCGGTGGATGGAAGGTCATGAAGCGGTTGGTTTCCAGCGCTCGCGCGATATGCGAGAGCAGCGGCACGCAAGGCAGCGACTTGTCGACCAGCCGCGGGGCGAGGCCCGGCGCCAGCCTCTGCTTCACCAGTGCGATGTTGCCGTCCAGCCGGTCTCGGTCAAGCACAAGGCAGGGCCGGTAAATGTCGGCGGCACGCAACGCCTCGGACAGGGCAGCGAAATAGGCGTTCATGTTCGGATGCCGAACAGGCCGGCCATGTAGGGCGAGACGAAGCGGTTGTCCGGATCGATGTCGCGCCGCACGGCAAGCGCGTCGTCCCAGCGCGGATAAAGCTTCTTGAAATCCGCCGCCTTCAGGCTGTGCATCTTGCCCCAATGCGGCCTGCCGCCATACTTCAAGAAGATCGGTTCGGCGGCGCGCATGAAGGGCAGCGGATCGTTCGCCGCATCGTGGTGGATGGCGATCGAGCAGGTCAGCCTTTTGTAGAAAGGCGAAAGCCAGAACTCGTCGGGCGCCACCGAGCGCACCTCCATCGGGAAATAGACTTCCGGGAAGTGCTTCTCCGTCAGCGCGATGATTTCGGCCAGCGCTTTCGGCCCTTCCTCGTAAGGCAGGTGGTACTCCATCTCGTTGAATCTGGTGCGACGATCGCTGGCATAGACGTTGAGCCAGTCCTGAACGTAATCCTCGGAGGGGACTTTCTTCACCGCCCCCCTGATCAGGGCGCGGCGCAAGGACGGCAGCCAGCGCAGCGCCGTGCGCAGCTTGCGCAGCGTCGCCAGTCCCTCCTCGTCGTCCTCGGTCGGCCGCTGCATCGGCTGCGCATCGCTCAGGTCGCTGGCAATGAACTGCGCATAGCCGGCGAATGGGATGTAGTAAAACTCGGCCGAACGATGCGCGGCCATCATCGTCTCGAAGTTCTTGAGCATGTCGCCGACCGGCAGCACCCATTTGCGGCGGCGCAGCCGGTAGGTCGCGATGTTGTTCATCGTCACTTCGGTGAGGATGCCGAAGCTGCCCAGCGCGACGCCGGTCGCGTGGATCATGTCCTGGTCGCCTGCCCGGCTGAACTCGCGTAGCTTGCCCTGCCCGTCGACGAGCTGCACCGCCTCCAGCTGCGTGTGATAGGCGCCGAGCGTCGGGCCGGAGCCGTGCGTGGCGGTGCCGAGCGCGCCGCCGATCGCCTGCTTGTCGATGTCGCCCATGTTGGGCAGGCCCTGGCCGATGCCCTGCAGGATGTGCATCAGGGCGCCGAGCCGCGTGCCCGCCCCCACCCGCGCCCGGTTGTTCGCGGCATCGTGCGAGACCAGCCCTTCGATCTTCTCCAGCGAGACGATGGTGCCTTCGGACTGCACCAGCGGCGTGAAGGAGTGACCGGCGCCGGCGACACGCAACGGACCGGGCGCCGAGCGCACCAGCTCGGCGAGTTCGCCGGCATCGGCCGGTGTCGCGATCTGCTTCGGGGACGCCGTGACGAAGCCAGACCAGTTGCTCCAGGCGTTTGTCATCCTAGCCCTCCCGCTCAGGCTTTGCCGCGGCGGCGAGCGACCAGCCCGAAGACGCCGAGCAAAACGACGCTCGCCAAAGCGGTGGCGGCCGCAAATTCCGGCACCGGCCGGAAATTCTCACCTTCGATCAGAAGCGAGGCGGCGATCGGGCCGATGGCGAGGCCGAAAAGTTGGGCCGCCGGCACCAGGAGGGCGGCGGTGCGCGTCTCGTCGGCGGTGATGGCGAGGCGGATCTGATAGGGCACGATAAAGAGCAGGATGAAGCCCATCACCAGCGCCACCGCCCAGAACACCGAAAGGCCCGGGCCGGACGCCAGCAGCACCGAGCTGATCGCCGCGACGATGCCGATGGTCGTGATGGCGAAACGATAGTCGATGCGCGCCTCGAAGATTGTCGCGGTCATGGCGCCGATCACCTGCGCGGCAAGGCTTGCCGAAACCATCAGGCCGACGGTGCGGCCGTCGATGCCGAACTGCGCGCCGATGGGCTCGAGGAAAGCCCAGACGGCGCCGAAGAACATGAAATAGCAGAAGATCGACAAGAGCGCGGTGACCGCGGGCACGGTCGCGACGTTGGCGAACTGCTCTTCCTTGGGCAGGTCGGCATAGTCATCCGGCACGACCCAGGCGACGGCCAGCGACAGCAGGCAGACGATGCCGAGGGCGATGAAGCCGCCGGCCGAGCCGGCTCGCGGCACGGCATAGAGCGCCAGGATTATCGCCAGCGCGCATTGCGCCAAGGTCTGCAGCGTGACGAAATACCCGCCGATGCGTTCGGCCCGGCGCGAGCGGGCGATCAGCTCCGTCGCGACGGCGACAAGCCCGCCCTCAGCGAGGCCCGCCAGCGTGCGCGCGCCGATCAGCGCATTGGGACTGCCGGCATAAGCGGTCCAGACATTTGCAAACGCCAAAAGCACGAGCAGTGCCGCGCTTTTCCAGCGCATGTTCCTGGCGGGCAGCAGCATCGCCACAATCGCCGAACCGATGGCAATCGCGATCATCTCGGCGGTGGCGACCAGCGCAAGCTCGTCGCCGGTGACGTGACCTTCGCTGTAGAGCGCGCCGAGCAGCACCGGCTGCAACCCGAGGATGAGCAGGCCGACCGAGCCAATCCAAAGCGCCGAAGCCAGTTGCAGCCCGGTCGGATTGCCGACAAGCCAATCGCCATTTTCCGCCCGCGCGGCTTGCGATGCAGTCACGAGATGCTCTCCCTTGCAGCTCGGTCGAAAAACTGACAAGTTGTCAGCATTTCGCAAAACTGATACTTGATCATGTTTCTTGTCAACCGCGAATTCGCACTTTTCCGGGAAAGATGCGGGCAATGACGGATGCAAAGCGAACGGCGACGGAGCCCAGGCGCAGGCCGAAGCAGGAGCGCAGCCGCGAGCGCATCGACGCGATCCTCGCCACGACCATGCGGCTGATCGGCGAAAAGGGCATCGACGCGGTGACGATGAAGGAAGTCGGCGCGCTGGCCGGCGGACCGATCGCCACGGTCTATCATTATTTCCCCAGCAAATCGGCGATCCTGGCGATGCTCTACGAGCGTTTTTCCGAGGAAAGCCGCGCAAGGTTCGGCGCGATCATCGCCGGGATCGGGAGCCTGGACGACGTGACCACGGCGGCCGACCGCCTGCTCGACGACTATTATGCCCGCGTCGCGGCTGACCCGGCCATCCAGGATCTGCACAATGCCATCCAGGCCGACAAGGCGCTGCAGCATCTCGACATCGCAGAAACGAGGCAGCAGGCCAAGATGTTCTGCGACCACGTCGCGCCGATGCTTGAAGCGGGGCGGCGCGAGGCATTCGGGCGCGTCGTGTTCCTGATCTTCCAGCTTGCCGGCGGCGTCGTGCGGCTTGCGCTGACACAGGACGAGGCGGAAGGACAGAGGACGATCGAGGATTATCGCTCGATCATCCATACGCAGTTGCGGCTGTTTCTCTGAGCGCGATCAGGGATCCAGCTTCGGCCCCAGGATCTCCACCAGCCAATCCACGAACACCCTTACCCTTGGCGAAAGCTGGCGGCTCGGCGGATAGAGCACCGAGATCGGCGTCGGCGTCGGCGGATTGTCCGGCAGCACCTCGACCAGCCTGCCCGCTTCGATGTCGGCGGCGAAGCGGCGGCGCGGCGCCTGGTAGAGGCCGAAACCCTGGCGCACCAGCGTGGCGGCAGTATCGGAATTGGAGACGGTGACGCGCGACGGCAGCACGATCTCGCGAATCTTGCCGTCGACGGTGAATTCCAGGGGCATCACCTGGCCGGTGCGGGACGAGACGAAGCCGATCATGACGTGCCCGGCAAGCCCCTCCAGGGTGCGCGGTAGGCCGTGGCGCTCGACATAGGCGGCGCTGGCAACCGTCGCCTCACGCGCCATGCCGATGCGGCGCGCGATCATGTCGCTGTCAGGCAGCGTGCCGGCGCGGACCACGCAATCGACGCCCTCGCGCACCAGATCGACGAACCGGTCGCCCTCGCCGATATGGACACTGAGCCCGGGATAGCGGGCGAGCAGCGCCGGCAGTTCCGGAATGACGAAGGTCCGGGCCATGTTGCCGTTGATGTCGATGCTCAGGCGTCCGCGCACCTCATGCGCGCCGAAGCCGCCCTCGGCATCCTCGATGTCGGCGAGAATGCCGATGCAGCGCTGGTAATAGGCTTCGCCGTCGAGCGTCGTGGTCACGTGGCGCGTTGTGCGCCTCAGCAATTGCACGCCGAGCCGCTCCTCGAGCTGCTTGATCGCGGCTGTGGCGCTGGAGCGCGGCAGGCCGAGATCGGCGGCTGCCGCGGTGAAGCTGCGCCGTTCCACAACGCGAGTGAAGAGCCGCATGCTGTCGAACCGATCCATGGCCGATTGTTCGCACAAACTGAATAGTGTTGGCAATCCGTGCCGGATTATATCGATCAGGCCGGCGAGTATATGCATCTCCATCCAGACAGAAGGAGATTTCGCCATGACCACTCGTCCCATCGCTCTCATCACCGGCGGCAGCCGCGGCCTCGGCCGCAACACCGCGATCCACCTCGCCCGCAAGGGCGTCGACGTCATCGTCACCTATCGTTCGCGCGCCGACGAGGCGAAGACCGCAACCGCCGAGATCGAGGCGGCCGGCGGCCGGGCAGCGGCGCTCGAACTCGACGCCGGCGCCGTCGCCAGCTTCCCGGCTTTCGTCGAAGCGCTGAAAAAGACGCTTCGCGAGGCCTGGCGGCGCGACCGCTTCGACTTTCTCGTCAACAATGCCGGCACCGGCCTGCGCAAGATGATCGCCGAGACGACGGAAGAGGAATTCGACACGCTGATGAACATCCATCTCAAGGGCGTCTTCTTCCTCACCCAGGCGCTGCTGCCGCTGATCAACGATGGTGGCCGCATCGTCAACATCTCGAGCGGGCTCGCCCGCTTCGCCGCTCCCGGATCGTCGGCCTATGCAATGATGAAGGGCGGCATCGAAGTCTTCACGCGCTACCTTGCCAAGGAGCTTGGGCAGCGCGGCATCACCGCCAACACCGTGGCGCCCGGCGCGATCGCCACCGACTTCAACGGCGGCCAGGTGCGCGACAATGCCGAGATCAACCGCATGGTAGCCGGCGTCACCGCGCTCGGCCGCGCCGGCGTCGCCGACGATATCGGGCCGATGATCGCCTCGCTGCTCTCCGACGACAATCGCTGGGTCAACGCCCAGCGGATAGAAGTATCGGGCGGCATGAACATCTAGGCGGTCGGTTATGAAACCTGCCGGATCAGTCCTTCGAAGCCGTCGGCAAGGTTGGCGTTGCCGGCGGCGATGAAGCTCGACAGATTGCGGGCGCGCCCGGGTGTCTTGTTGGCATCGAGCAGCACCGCCCTGCCCTCATGCATGACGAAGTCGAACTTGCCGTAGTCGAAGCCGAGCTTGCGTCGTAGCGCGCGAAGCTCGTCCGGCACCGGAACCGGCTCGCGGCGGATGGTGTCGTCGCCCTTGACGAGGCTCTGCGGCGAGACATGGCGGGTGCAACGCTCGCGCTCGCCGCAGAACAGCCAGAACCGTGCAGCGAAGCCGTCAGGCTCCGGCTCGGGAATGAATTTCTCGACGACCAGATCCTGACGTTCAAAGACTTCGGCCGGAACGTCGGCGAGCGAAGCGTGGACCTCATATTTGTCGAATGGTTGGACGCCGGGAAACGGCTCCGGTTTGCCTGCACGCCGCGCGCGCTGGTTCAGCTGCTGCTCCGGCGTTCCCCAATGATTGAGGCTGCTCTTGACGATGACCTTTCCCGCCCAGCGATCGCCCCTGCCAATTGCCGCACCGCTGACGCGGCGTTTCGAAATGTCTGTGGCGCCGAGGTTGAGGCAGAAGGGAAAGCGGCGCGCGTAATCGGCATAATCTGGCGGTGTCACCGTCACGTCCAGATGCAGCACCGCGATGTCGGCGGCCGGCTTGGCCGAAATGCCTTTCAGTATCTGCACCGAATGGCCGCGGCGCTTCAGTTCTTCCAGCACATCGAAGAGCATGTAGGGGCTGTCACGGCGCATCAGCAGCCCACGCCGGCCCTGGAACCGGTCCAACTCATGCGTGATCACGGCGATGCGCGCCATGCCTGTCCCCCTTGGCTTGTTCAGCATCCTCTATTATCCCGTCAAATACAAAGCGCTAAGCGGGTTGGCTTGCATGACAGAGCATTGGAATGCAATTCGCAGGCATTGGCAGTTGCTCGGACCGCCGTTGCGGCCGCCGCCGGAAGTCGTCGAGGCTTACGACCGCGCGCTCGGCCTTGCCCGGGCGCATGTCGTCATGCTCGGCGTGACGCCGGAGCTCGCGGGACTTGGCGCCACGATGACGGCGGTCGACGAATCTCCCGACATGATTGCCGGCATCTGGCCGGGCGACACGGACACGCGCAAAGCGGTGCAAGGCGACTGGTTCGATCTGCCGTTTCCCGGCGCCAGCATCGAAGCATTGATCGGCGATGGATGTCTCTCGGTCATCGGCGCGGCCGACCTCAGGCGCATGCTGTTCGCGTCGATCGCGCGGGCGCTCAAGTCCGACGGCCGCGCCGCCATCAGACTTTATGCGTCGCCCGACACCCTGGACAAACCGCGGGAAGTCCGCGCCCTGGCGCTGGCCGGCGGCGCCTCGACCTTCCACGACCTCAAATGGCGCGTGGCCATGACCGCGATCGCCGGCGCGCCCGACTACACGATTCCGGTCACCGGCATCGTCGAGCAATTCGACAGGATGTTTCCCGACCGCGAGGAGCTATCAGCTCGAACCGGATGGGAATTGCCGGTCATCGGAACCATCGACGTCTACCGGAACTCGTCTGTCGTCTACAGTTTCGCCCCCGCGGCAGCGCTGATCGAGGAAGCCCGGACCTTCTTCGATGATGTCCGGCTGGCTTCGACCGGAACATACGGTCTGGCCGAACGTTGCCCGCTGCTGGTGCTGCGCTCGCCGAAACATCCCGAATAACGGGCTGGATTGCTCGCCCATGCTTCGCTGCAGCCACCGTATTTCCGCCCAAGGTTCCGCGGGAGAGAAATTTCGCGCCGCCTGCCCCTTGCGCGCGCCTTGACTCTCACACCCTGCCAGCATATTTCAGCGCCACGTTAGCACTCGCCTCTGGTGAGTGCTAACTGATGTCCGGCTCCCGCCGGATGGAGGAACAGTTCTCACCGTTCTCATTCGAGGAAGACAACATGGCAAAGTCCAAGTTCCGCCCGCTTCATGACCGCGTGGTCGTTCGCCGGGTCGAATCCGAATCCAAGACCGCCGGCGGGATCATCATCCCGGATACGGCGAAGGAGAAGCCGCAGGAAGGCGAGATCATCGCCGTCGGCTCCGGCGCTCGCGACGAAAGCGGCAAGCTCGTGCCGCTGGACGTCAAGGCCGGCGACCGTGTGCTCTTCGGCAAGTGGTCGGGCACTGAAGTCAAACTCAATGGCGAAGACCTTCTGATCATGAAGGAATCCGACATCATGGGTATCATCGGCTGATCATCGGCCTCTCTCCATCAACTGAATTTTCGGGCTCTCCACGAGCCCCTGTCAGGAGCTAAAACATGGCTGCAAAAGACGTAAAATTCTCCCGCGATGCCCGTGAGCGCATGCTGCGCGGCGTCAACATCCTCGCCGACGCGGTGAAGGTCACCCTCGGTCCCAAGGGCCGCAACGTCGTCATCGACAAGTCGTTCGGCGCCCCGCGCATCACCAAGGACGGCGTCACCGTCGCCAAGGAGATCGAGCTCGAGGACAAGTTCGAGAACATGGGCGCCCAGATGGTCCGCGAAGTCGCTTCGAAGACCAACGACATCGCCGGCGACGGCACGACGACCGCGACCGTTCTCGCCCAGGCGATCGTTCAGGAAGGCAACAAGGCCGTTGCCGCCGGCATGAACCCGATGGACCTCAAGCGCGGTATCGACCTCGCTGTCGGTGAAGTCGTCACCGCGCTCGGCAAGGCCGCCAAGAAGATCAAGACCTCCGAGGAAGTCGCCCAGGTCGGCACGATCTCGGCCAATGGCGACGAGTCGGTCGGCAAGATGATCGCGGAAGCGATGCAGAAGGTCGGCAATGAAGGCGTCATCACCGTCGAGGAAGCCAAGACCGCCGAGACCGAGCTGGAAGTCGTCGAAGGCATGCAGTTCGACCGCGGCTATCTCTCGCCCTACTTCGTCACCAACGCCGACAAGATGGTCGCCGATCTGGAAGACGCCTACATCCTGCTGCACGAGAAGAAGCTCTCCAACCTGCAGGCCATGCTGCCGGTCCTGGAAGCCGTCGTTCAGACCTCGAAGCCGCTGCTCATCATCTCGGAAGACGTCGAAGGCGAGGCTCTGGCCACGCTGGTCGTCAACAAGCTGCGTGGTGGCCTGAAGATCGCCGCCGTCAAGGCTCCGGGCTTCGGTGACCGCCGCAAGGCCATGCTGGAAGACATCGCCATCCTCACCGGTGGCCAGGTCATCTCGGAAGACCTCGGCATCAAGCTCGAGAATGTCGGCCTCAACATGCTCGGCCGCGCCAAGAAGGTGTCGATCTCCAAGGAGAACACCACCATCGTCGACGGCGCCGGCAAGAAGGCCGAGATCCAGGGCCGCGTCGCCCAGATCAAGCAGCAGATCGAGGAAACCACCTCGGACTACGACAAGGAGAAGCTGCAGGAACGTCTGGCGAAGCTCGCCGGCGGCGTTGCCGTGATCCGCGTCGGCGGTGCGACCGAAGTGGAAGTGAAGGAAAAGAAGGACCGCGTTGACGACGCGCTCAACGCGACCCGCGCGGCCGTGGAAGAAGGCATCGTCGCGGGCGGTGGCGTGGCCCTGCTGCGCGCTTCGGCCAACGTCAAGGCCACCGGCGCCAATGCCGACCAGGCCGCTGGCATCGCCATCGTCCGTCGCGCCCTGCAGGCTCCAGCCCGCCAGATCGCGTCGAACGCCGGTGCGGAAGCCTCGATCGTCGCGGGCAAGATCCTTGAGAACAAGGCGCAGACCTACGGCTACAACGCCCAGACCGGCGACTATGGCGACATGATCGCCATGGGCATTGTCGACCCGGTCAAGGTCGTGCGCACCGCTCTCCAGGACGCGGCCTCGGTCGCCGGCCTGCTCGTCACCACCGAAGCCATGATCGCCGAAGCTCCGAAGAAGGAAGCTGCCGGCGGCATGCCGGGCGGCATGCCCGGCGGCGGCATGGGTGGCATGGGCGGCATGGACTTCTGAGGAAATCCATAAGCACGCCCATCAATTAACATTGCTCAAGCCCGCAAGCGGGCTTGAGTGGCGGCATGGACTTCTAATCCAGGCTATCCAGCTAACGCATATGGAAAGGGCGGCAGACATGCCGCCCTTTTTGTTTGGCATTGAGGACCAACGCTACGCGGCGCTCTCCGCTTGCTGCGCCTTGCCGGCGAGCACGGCCTGCTCGACAAGCGCCGCGACCTCATCGGCGACAACGCTGACCGGCGTGTGGTCGCGGGTGGCCCGGGCGATCACCATCAAGCCTTCGAGCGAGGATTCGACCAGCAGCGCCAGCGCCTGCGCGCGCCGCTCCGGCACCCCTGCCCTGACGAAAGCCTGGCGTAGCAATCCGATCCACTGCTCGAAGGCCGAGCGGCAGATTTCAGCCAGCTCCGGAACGTTGTTCGGCGCGTCGAGCACGACCGGCGCCACCGGGCAGCCGAGCGAGAACTCGTTCTCCTCCAACATGCGGGCGACCGACTGGTAGATGTGGTGGACGGCAACGGCGGGATCGCTTTCCACCGAAAGCGCGGCGCCCAGCCGCTCCGTCACGTCGGCGACGCTGGCGCGCGTCACCTCGATGACAAGCTGGTCCTTGCCGCCCGGGAAATGAAAATAGAGCGAGCCGCGGGGTGCTGCGCTGGCGCTCAAAATATCGTTGAGCGAGGTTCCATGATAGCCGCGCTGCCGGATGAGCAGCGCCGTCGCCTCGATCATGCGGGTGCGTGTGTCCGTCGCCACCTCAACCTCACGTCATGTCAACTTCTGTCAGGAGCAAGCATTATAGGGCTTGCCCATAATATGACAATCGGTCTACATAATATGTAAATCGGTCTACATATTTGGAGACAGCGATGCAAAGCTACCGGCTTGAAGAGTTCGGCGGCATCGGCAAATTGGCGATGCGCGAGGAAGCAATGCCCGAGCCAGGGGCGAACCAGATCCTGGTGCGCGTGCGCGCGACCTCGCTCAACCGCCGCGACACGATGATCCTCAACGGGACCTATCCGCTCACGCCACGCGCCGGCATCGTGCCGCTGAGCGACGGCGCGGGCGAAGTCGTCGCGATCGGCAACGGCGTGACCCGCTTCGCCGTCGGCGACCACGTCACGGGCAGCTATTTCGCGCGCTGGATCGACGGTCGCATGCATCCGGGCGTCGTCGACCAGCTTGGCTGCACGCTGGACGGCATGCTCAGCGAATATGCACTGCTCGACGAGCAATGGGCGGTGCGGCTGCCCAACCATCTCTCATGGCGGGAAGCGGCTACCTTCACCTGCGCCGGGCTGACCGCCTGGAGCGCGCTGACCGGCGCCGAGAATCCGAAGCCTGGGCAATGGGTTCTGGTGATCGGCTCAGGCGGCGTTGCGCTGTTTGCGCTGCAGTTCGCCAAGCTCGTGGGCTGCCGCGTGGCCGCCGTCACGTCCCGCGCCCAAAAGGCCGACAGGCTGCGGGCTCTCGGCGCTGATGTGGTCATTGCGGCTGCGGAAACACCGGATTGGGGCATCAAGCTGCGAGAGGCGACCGGCGGCATCGACCTGGTTGTCGAGACCGGCGGTCCGGCGACCTTTGCGCAGTCGCTGATCGCCAGCGCCCTCTACGGGCGCATCGTGCTGCTCACCGTGCACGACCAGAACGGCAAGTCGGTCGAGATCCCAGGCGCCATCTACCAGCGCAGCCTTGTCACCATCGGCCGGCTCTTCGTCGGCAGCCGCAGCGCGCTGGAAGCAATGCTCGCCGCTGTCGCCGCGCATCGGCTGAAGCCGGTCATCGACAAGGTCTTCCCCTTCGCCGAGGCGCGCGAGGCCTACCGTCATTTCCAGCAGGGCGATGTCTTCGGCAAGGTCGTCATCGACGGCGCGTGACCATCACACTTCCCGCAAACAGAGAGAGGAGATCAGCCATGACGATCCGTGAAGCCTCAGCCCAATGGCAAGGCACGCTCAAGGAAGGAGCCGGCCGGCTGCGGCTGGGCAGCGGCGTGTTCGAAGGCGCCTATTCCTTCCCGTCCCGCTTCGAGAACGGTCCGGGCACCAATCCGGAAGAACTGATCGCGGCAGCGCTTGCCGGCTGTTTCTCCATGGCGCTCACCGCGATTCTCGGCGCCGACAAACACACGGCCGAGAGCATCCATACGATCGCCAGGGTGCATCTCGGCGCGACCACGGCGGGCCCGACGATCACTCGCATCGAGCTTGAAACCGAGGTCCGCGTCGCCGGCATCTTGGCCGAGGACTTCGAACGGCTGGCGCAAAAGGCCAAGGCAGCCTGCCTGGTCTCGCGGGCACTGGCCGGCGTCGCAACGATCACGCTGAAGGCGAGCCTCGCAGCTCAATGAAACGACAGGACAAGACCAATGACTCAGGAATTGATCATCGACATCGCCACAGCCGAGCGCTCCGCCGAGACGGCGCAAATCATGCGGCGCTATAACGACGTCTTCCAGCGTCACGATCCGTCGGCGCTGAACGAACTGGTGGCGGAAGACTGCGTGATCGAGAACACCACGCCGGCGCCGGACGGCGCCCGCCGCACCGGCAAGGCCGCGTGCGTCGAATTGTGGTCGGCGATCGCCACCGGACCCGGCACGCGCTTCGACCTCGAAGAGACTTATGTTGCCGGCGACCGCGCCACGATCCGCTGGCGCTTCTGGATGTCCGACGGCAGTTCGCTGCGCGGCGTCAATCTGATGCGCGTCGCGGATGGCAAGATCGTCGAGGCGATGGGCTACGTCAAAGGATAGTGCCCGGCGCGGAAGGGCCGCGCTCAGGCCAGCCCGGAATCCATCCCCGCCAGGTTTGGATTCCGGGCAATCGCGCCTACGACACCACTCGGTTGAGCTTCACGGAGGTCTTCGGGCTGCGCTGGATGGTCTGGAAGATCACGCAGTAGCGGTCGGTGAGCTCCATGAGTTGGGTCAGCCGGCTTTGCTCCACATCCGACTCGATGTCGAAGCGCAGGCGGATTTCCTTGAAGCCGACCGGCACGCCTTCGGTGACGCCCAGCGTGCCGCGAAGGTCGACATCGCCCTCGGCGGAGATTTCCGCCGACTTGATCGGGATATCGAGCACGGCCGCGGCCGCCCGCATCGAAACGCCGGCACACGCGATCAACGCCTCCAGCAGCATGTCGCCGGAACAAAGCTCCCGGCCGCTGCCGCCCGCCTTCGGATGGATGCCGGCCAGCGCAAGCCCCCGTCCGGTCTCGACCTTGCAGGTCACCCTTGTGTCGTCGGCGGTGCCCTTGGCCTTCAAGGTAAGAAGCGCGGCCCGCGCGTCCTTGCGATAAAGATCCTTGATCGGCTCCTGCGTGGCGCGAAACGTCGCGATATCCATTCAAGTTCTCCTGTCGTGAATTGCGGTTGTCTGAAATCGTCAGCCATCGTCCGGGCCTATTCCGGGATCGCGATGCCCGAGCCGCCGAGCTCGGCCGGAAAATCCTTGAGCTTCGGCAGCCCGTCTTTCATCGGCAGCACCGTCTCGGCGTAGTTGACGTGAACCCCTGGCGTGAATTCCACCGTCGGTATGGTGGCCGCATAGACGTCGACCAGCCCGAGCGGCGGGTGATCCGTCATCAGATGACCGCCGCACTTGGTGCAAAACTGGCGGTCGCTCATCGCGGACTTCTCGAAACCGGACAGAAACTCCGCGCCCTTGGTGACCTTGACGTTCCCGGGCTTCCACAGCGTGAAGGCGTTGACCGGAGACGCCGACCACGAACGGCAGGAACTGCAATGGCAGTAGCCCATCGCCTCGGCGGTTCCGTGGACCTCGATTTCCACGGCGCCGCAAAAACACCCGCCCTTATGTACCGTCATGACTTTCGTCCTTTTCTTTCGTTACGTTCGATCGCGCGGAGCGTCCAACAGAAGACGCTCCCGACGCCGGTTCGGGTTTAAAGCTTCCGGCCGGGGACGGAATGACGGGGCGTCCGCGTTAGTTGACAGCGCGTCCGGAACTCGAATGGGATGCCGCGCAGCTTGCAAGAAAGGCGTGGAATGGCCGGGGACGCTCTATCGGATCTTTTGAAAACGGTGCGCCTCACCGGCGCGACGTTCTTCGACATCGAGGCGCAGGACCCATGGGCGGTGTGCTCGCCCGCGCCCGCCTCGATATTGCCGAGGATACTGCCGGGCGCCGATCACCTGATTTCCTATCACGTGCTGACGTCCGGCCGTTGCTATGCCCGCATCGTCGGCCAGGAGGCGATCCCGGTCGAGGCCGGCGAGGTCGTGGTCTTCACCCAAAGCGATCCGCACATCATGTCGAGCACGCCCGATCTCCGGGCCGATCCGCCGACGGCGGATGTGCTGCAGATCGCGGCCGCAAGCCAGACGCCCTTCCCGATCAACTACGTCAAGGACGGATCGTTGTCGGCACGGCTGGTCTGCGGCTATCTCGCCTGCCATGCCCTGCCCTTCAATCCCCTGCTCGAAGCGCTGCCGCCCGTCATCAAAGCCGGAGACGTCGAAGGCGATGGCGGCTGGCTCGGCCAGTTCATCAGGCTGGCGGTCTCCGAAGTCGCTGAGAAGCGGGCCGGCAGCGAAACGGTGCTGACCAAGCTCAGCGAACTGATGTTCGTCGACGTGCTGCGCCGCTATGTGGAGTCACTACCCCCGCAACAGACCGGCTGGCTGGCGGGCCTGCGCGATCCGCATCTGGCGAAGGCGCTTGCGCTGATCCACGACCGTCCGGCCCATAATTGGACGGTGGAGGCGCTGGCCAAGGAGTCCGCGCTGTCGCGCACGGTGCTGGCGGAGCGCTTCACCAAGATCGTCGGCATGCCGCCGATGCACTATCTCGCCAAATGGCGCATGCAGATCGCCTCGGAGCTGCTCAGCGCCGGCAACGGCAACGTCGCCGGCATCGCAGCGGAAATCGGCTACGAATCCGAGGCCGCGTTCAGCCGTGCCTTCAAGAAGATGATCGGCGTCCCGCCTTCGGCTTGGCGGCTCGGCGTCCGGGCCGCGGCCGGCTCCGGAAGAGACGAGGCATCCGAGGCCGCGAACGGATCAGAGCGCTAGCGATCGGCCAGGGCCAGCTTGGCGCCGAGCATGACGAAGGCAGCGGCGAAGCTGCGGCGCATCCAGGTCAGCACTTTCGGCCGCGTCACGATATGGCTGCGCACCGAGGCCGCGAACACGCCATAGACGGCAAAGATGACGAAGGTCATCAGCATGAAGACGCCGGAGAGCTCCAGCATCTTGGGCAGCGCGTGCGGCTCGGTGGTGCTGACGAATTGCGGCAGGAAGGCGAAGAAGAAGATCGACAGTTTCGGGTTGAGCACGTTGACCAGGATGCCGGTGGTGATGGTCCTGGCGGTCGAGCGCGGCGCGGCATCCTCGTCGATGCTGAGACCGCCTTTTTCCTTCAACGTGTTCCAGGCCATGTAGAGCAGGTAGGCGACGCCGAGATATTTCAGCGTCTCGAAGGCGACGGCGCTGGTGTGCAGCACAGCGGCAAGGCCGGTGATGGCGGCCGCCATATGCGGGATGATACCCAACGTGCAGCCGAAGGCGGCGACGACCGAGGCGCGCGCGCCGCGCGAAAGGCCGGCGCTCAGCGTGTACAGGACGCCGGTGCCGGGCGAAGCCACGATGATCAGCGACGTCAACAGGAATTCGATGCTCATGGATTCCTCCGCGGCCCTGCCCGACGCGAAGGTATCGGGAGGCTGAAGCGACGGCAAGCGGGCGGAGAGCATGATCTCCCCCCTCGTGGGGGAGATGGCCGGCAGGCCAGAGGGGGGCGCGAAGGAACGCCAACCTCTCACTCTTCTCTTTGGAGTTTACTCGGATGTCCGATCGAAGCACGCCTGAGGCGCTGGCGGGACAGCGCCCCCCTCTGCCCTGCCAGGCATCTCCCCCACAAGGGGGGAGATTGGCAGTTTCAGCCCGTGCGCCGCCCTCGCCATCAGGCAGTCGTCGCCGCCGGGCATGCAGGCGCGGCAGACATCTGGGCGGAGATCATAGATGCCGCAGGCCGTGTGTTTGCCGACCTCGCCGGTGAGCGCCGCGCACCGCGCGCCCTCGCAGCGCATACCAGACTGGTCGGCTGAAACCAGCTCGGCCGGAATGCGGTCGAGCTGCTCATCCTCCTCGGTGGAAAAGCGTGGCCAGTCGGCCGCGTAGGAGCAGCAGGCGCCGCAGCTCTGGCAGTCGAAGGCGACGCTTTGCGAAAGCGGAAAGGAAATGGCGGGGTCGAGCGGCAAGGCGATCCTCATGCGTGCCTTTGTCTTGGCCTAGAGCAATTCCAGGAAAAGTGTGAGCGGTTTTCCGCCCGGAATTGCGTAAAAACGAGGAGCTTGAGCATTTCACCGTTTCCGTGAAACGGTGAAATGCTCAAGGATTGCGGTGCCCGTCCACCCTTCAACGCAATTTTCCGGCAACACTTTTTTGCTTGCGGGGGAACTCTTTCGCCGGCTGCCGGTTTTATCCTTGCTGTCAGCAGTTCGAGAGCAATCGAGAAAGGTTGACGGCAAAAAGACGCCTCCCGCGTGTAAAAAGCGCGAGAGGCGTTATTCGTTGTTCAGCGTTCCTGATCGGTCGGGCGGATAAGTATCTCGTTGACGTTGACCCTTGGCGGCTGGCTGACGGCATAGAAGATGGCGTTCGCGATATCCTCGGCAGTCAGCGCTTCCATAGTGGCGAGACGGTGTTCGAGCCCGGCCTTGAATTCCGCATTGGTGATGTGATCACCGAGCTCGGTGCGCACCAAGCCCGGCTCGATGACGGTGACGCGCACCTTGTCGGCATAGACCTCCCGGCGCAGCGCCTCCGAGAAGGCGACGACGCCAAACTTGGTCGCCGCGTAACCGGCCGCGCCCGGATTGGCCACGCGGCCGGCCACCGAGGAGACGTTGACGATATGGCCTTTCGAGGCCTTGAGATGCGGCAGCGCCGCCTTGGTGGTCGCCATCAGGCCGATCAGGTTGAGCTCGATCATTCGCCGCCAGTCGTCGAGATCGGCTTCGGCCGCGGGGGCAAGCAGCATGACGCCGGCATTGTTGACGAGGATGTCGAGCCGCCCCCATTCGGATACGACCTTGTCGACCATCGCGACAATGTCGCTGGCCTTGGCGATATCGGCTTCAATGGCGAGAGCGACGCCGCCCGCCTTGTCGATGCGGGCAACCAGTGCTTCGAGGCGATCGGCACGACGGGCGGCGACCGCGACTTTCGCCCCGGCCGCGGCAAGGGCCGCGGCAGTCGCCTCGCCGATACCTGACGAGGCGCCGGTGACGAGCGCTACCTTGCCCGTGAGTGTTGAATTTGCGGATGTCATGAGAAATCTCCAGATGCCCGCCCGCTCCTTCACATAGGCCGCGCGGCCGAAGCGTGAAGCCCGCCACCGGACCAGTTGACGCGATCTGGAGCTGTCCCGGCTTCAGCCCGTGGGCCTAGAGCGTTTCATAGCTTGATTGAATCGGAGGGGATTCCCGCTCGGCCTGATTTGTGATTCAAGATGCTGGCTGGATAGGAGGCCAGCATCTGATGGTTCGACCTCTTTCCGATGATTTACGCGAGCGGGTTGTTGCGGCGGTTTTGAGTGGCGAGAGCCGCCGGTCGGCCGCCAAGCGGTTCGGTATCGCAAATTCGACAACCGTGAAATTGTTGCAGCGTCATCAGGCAACCGGCTCGGTGGCGCCGGGCAAGATGGGTGGCCACCGTAAGCGGGTTCTGGAACCGCATCGAGCCTTCATCGTGGAGCGGATCAACCAGACCTCTGATCTGTCGCTACATCGGCTGAAGGACGAGTTGGCCGCGCGCGGGGTCAAGGTCTCGCACAATGCGGTGTGGCAGTTCCTGCGCCGCGAAGGGCTAAGCTTCAAAAAAAACGCTGTTCGCCCTTGAGCAGGCACGTGCCGATATTGCCCGTCGGCGCCAGCGATGGCGATCCTGGCAGGCCGGCCTCGATCCCCAATGCCTGGTCTTCATCGATGAGACCTGGATCAAGACCAACATGGCTCCCCTGCGCGGCTGGGGGCCGAAGGGCAAGCGGCTGCGCGGCCTGGCTCCACATGGTCATTGGCGCACGCTGACTTTCCTCGGCGCGCTGCGCTGTGATCGGCTCGCGGCACCTTGCGTCTTCGACGGACCGATCAACGGTCAATGCTTCCGCGCCTATGTCGAGCAGCAGCTCATCACCGTGCTGAAGCCCGGCGACATCGTCATCATGGACAACCTGGGCAGCCATAAGTCGGCGGCCATCAGGCAGATGATCAAAGCCGCTGGCGCCAGGCTCTGGTACCTGCCGCCCTACTCACCGGACCTCAATCCGATCGAGCAGGCCTTCGCCAAGATCAAGCACTGGATGCGCCAGGCGCAGAAACGCACCGTCGAGGACACTTGGCGACACATCGGCCACCTCGTCGAAGCCATCGAGGCAGCCGAATGCAAGAACTACTTCGAAAACGCCGGATACGCTTCCGTCAAAACATGAAAGACTCTAGGACTCCTTGGCGGCTTTGTGCCGAACAGGAAAGGCCCTAACAGGAAAGGCCCGAACTAGAAATGCGCGGGAGGCGTTTTCCATCGGTGCGTTACATGATCACGCTCAACATCGGCAGGATTTCATAGCGGAAGCCGCGGCCCGAACTCGATACGGGATCGCCATCGGTTACGGCCCTCGCCTCCGCCTCGCTGCCGGCACGCAGGATCAGCAGCCCCCAGGGCCCGGCCGGATCGGCGACCGGGCCTGCCATGATCATGACGCCTTCGCGGAGCTTCTCGCGCAGATAGTCGGCATGCCTGCCCATCAGCGCCCTTTCCTCCTCCGTCATGGTGAGGGCGAAGTCCGGCCGAGGCGGGATCAGCCGGCAATGGAAGATCGTCGATGCCAAGGCTTCACGCGGTGCTTCGCTGGTGGCCATAGGTCCTGCTCCGAAAGCTTATTGCCGCCGGCCGCCCACGGTGCGGATCGGCTGCGCAAGTTCCACGAAACGTTACACCTTCTTGCGCGACAGCTCTATTCGTCCGGGCCAGGCTCCGGCCATTGCTCCTTGGCGGCTTCAGCATACCAGTGCCGCATCGCCGGCGTCGCCAATACCGCGTCGACATAGGCGCGGGTGACGGGCGCCAGCTCGCCGCCATAGGTGTCGAAGCGCGTGACCACCGGCGCATACATGGCGTCGGCCGCGGTGAAATGGCCGAACAGGAACGGACCGCCCTGGCCATATTGCTCCCGGCACTGGCGCCAGATCGCCTCGATCCTCGCTCGCTGCGCCTCGCCCTCGGCATCGAGCGGCTTGTGCGATTTCGGCCGGCGCAGATTCATCGGCCAGCCGTAACGGACCTCGCGGAAGCCGGAATGCATCTCGGTCGCCACCGAGCGGGCCAGCGCGCGGGCGGCAAGATCCTCCGGCCAGAGCTTTTTCTCAGGGTAGAGGTCAGCAAGATATTCAAGGATTGCAAGCGTTTCCCAAACGATCCTGCCTTTGTGATTCAACACCGGCACCAAGCCGGTCGGCGATACCTTGGCAAGGTTGGCCGCCGTTTCCGGCGTGCGCAGCCGCACGAAGCCTTCCTCGAAAGGGATCTCCAGGTGCTTCATCGCTACCCATGGCCTGAGTGACCAGGAGGAGAAGCATTTGTTGCCGATATAGAGGGTGAACTCCGCCAAGACTGACCTCTCTCCATGCTGGTTGCGGCCCAAACCTAACCGCTTCACCTTCGAGCCGAAAGCCATTGTCGCACCGCCGGTTTGCGGAACCAACAAACTCTGCGTGCGTTTGGCTGCCGGATACAGTTCTCATATCCAGCTTCCCATCCAGACCCAGGAGATGCGCGCATGGTGAACAGGGATCAGGTCGCCGGTCTTGCCAAGCAGATGAAGGGTTCGGTCAAGCAAGCGGCCGGCAAGGCCACCGGCAACCGGCGAACCCAGGTCGAAGGTGCCGCCGACAAACTCGCCGGCAAGGTGCAGAAGGCCTATGGCGACGTGAAGGACAAGGTCAATAAGGCGTTCTGACTCACCTTGAAGACAGGACCGGCAAGGCCGCCGCGAGGCGGCCTTTTCATGTCTGGAACTGCTTGGTGAAGGCGTTGGTGAAGACGATCTCGCCGTGATCGCCGACCGCCTCGCCCAACGCCACATCCATGTTGTCGGCCGTCACGCGCGCCAGCGCGAAGCCGCCCATATAAGCCGCCTTCGGCTTGACGATGTCGAGCCCGTCGCGCTGGTAGATCATCGGCACCTCATGCTGGTGGCCGTGGAAGACGGCAATGACGTTGTAACCCTTGATCGCGGCCAGCAGTGCCTGGCGATCGGCCTCGCCCCACCAATGCGGGCGGCCGGCGCCATCGTCGTCATAGGTGCGCTTCACCGGATCCCACCGCTCGATCGAGAAACTGTCCCAACCGTAGTGCTGGAACAGGATCACCGGACGGCCGTCGCCGGCATAGGTGGCGAGGTCCTGCTTCAGCCAGGGCAGGCTGCTCGGCGCGCCGTGGCCGGTGTCGCCTGCGAAGCGGTGCGTCTGGACGAGGTGCAGGCCGCCCCAGTCCCAGGAGTAGCAGTCCGTGTCGACGTCGTATTCGGTTGCCGGCACCGGCGGCTTGAAGAACACGCCGGGGCGATGGTTGACCTCGACATAGTCGCGCAATTCGCGGCGATACCAATCCACATGCGGCGGCGAGCCGTTCTGGTCGAGATCGTGATTGCCGAGCCCAACATAGACCGGGATGTGGACGCGGTCCGGCCCGACGCCCTCCTGGTAGCGCTGGGAGAACTGCAGAAGCTGCGTGCCTTCGCTGGGCTCGGTGACCTGGCCGCCGCCATCGTCGGTGATGTCGCCGCCGGTGACGAGGCCGAGCGGCGTGCCGATGCGGGTGCCGGCTGAATGCAGGCCGGTGGAGACACCGTCGATCTCGGCCGGCCACCTTTTGTCCGCAATCGCGTTCAGCGCCGCGACATTGCGCAGAAGTGCCGCATCGGTCTTGCCTTCCTGCCGGCAGTTGGGGCTGAGGCCGCTCGCCATGCGGCAGGCATGGATATCGGCGATGAAGAGGAAGGTGGCATCGATCGGCTGGACGCGCTTGCCGGTCTGGCCGAAGGCCGCGCGAGGCAAGGCAGAGGCGGCAGCGAGACCTCCCATCCCGGCGATGAAGGTGCGGCGCGACACGGTTGCTGGCGAAGAGCGATTCATCGTCACCCGATTAAACACCCTCGAACCGCCCCGTCCAGTTCCGTGCCGGAAAGGCGTTTCACACCCGGTGCAATCGTGAATGGCTGTTGGTCGACAGAGCAACGGGGGTCTGTCATTGCTTTGGCACATGCATCCAGGGGAGGAAGGCATGAAGACCCTCATAGCCGGCATGACATTCGCCATGCTCGCCTGCGCCGCGCAGGCCGCAGACTGCGTCGACGCCAAAACCGCGAAAGCCGGCTTCGTGCTCGAAAAGCCCGGCATAAGCAGCGAGTTCCGACCGGCGCCCGGCGGCATGGTCGCCGTCGCCAACAAGTACGAATCGGACTCGCCGCAGACGCAATATCTCTACGCCGGGCTGATCGAAGTGTTTCGCGACAGCGACACCGGGCGGCTGTCGATGATTCCGCTCGGCGACTTGAAGAAGCTGTTCCCGCTGAAGGCCGGCGCCAGGAGCAAGACCGATTTCGTGCGGCTGTCTTCGAAAAAGGCGCCGACGGGCACCGAGACGCTGGCTTTGGCCGTCAAGGGCAAGGAGAGCTACAAGCTCGGCGACTGCAAATACAATGTGCTCGCGATCAGCGAAACGATCACCGGCGATACGGGCAACGTCATCGACACCTTCACCGCGCTCTATTCGCCGGACCTGAGGGCGGTGCTGGCGCGGCGGTACGACGAAGGGACGAGCGCACAGAGCGAGGTGGGGTTCGAGACGATCAAGCCGCTGAAGGAGTGAGGAATTATCCGACCTTAGACCGCAGCAACACACGGCGACGACGCTTTGCCGTCAACTGGCCCTGCGATGACGGCAGCTCGGAACTTTCCAACCCCTTCAGGCACTCCCGCAACATCCCGGCGTCCTGCGATGCCTTGGCCATCGACATGGCGCCGGAATAGGCCGCCACGGTCAACGCCGCAAAACGCTCCGGATCGGTCTCACCCTCTCCGCCGCCCTGTTGATCGGCCCGGATCTTGTCGGCGATCGCCTGGCGCCAATCGGCAAAGATCCCGGCCAGCGCCGAGCGAAATTCATCGTCGGCCAGCGACAATTCATGCGCCAGGTTGTTGAGCGGGCAGCCGCGCACATAGCCTTGCTGCTCGAGTTCCGCCGCCACAGCCTCGAACACGGCGCGCACACCTTCGCGGGCCGAGGGCGCCGCCAGCACCGGGTCGATCCAGGTCTCCCGGACCGCTGCCGCCACCCGCTCCTCGATCACCGCCAGCGCCAGCGCCTTCTTGGTCGGGAAATGATGATGCAGCGCGCCGCCCGTGACGCCGGCCGCCGCCATCAGATCGCCAAGGCTCGAGGCGTGATAGCCGCGCGCCTGAAAAGCGCCTTCCGCTACGTCGAGCACGCGCCGGCGCATGCCTTCCGGATCGTTGGTGCGCTTTTTGCGCCGCGCTCGCGGCCGAGTTGCAACCTCTCCTGACATTCCATCACGATACCAGATTGACAAAACAGGACAACCGGTCTGTTTATGAACAGGACAATCACCCTGTTTTGAGGTTCTGGCCATGACCCGACCTTTCCGCCTTGCCTCGCCTGTCGTGGAGCTGCGGCAATACACGCTGAAGCCGGGACGTCGAGAAACGCTGATCGCGCTGTTCGATCGGGAGTTCGTCGAGACGCAGGAAGCGACAGGCATGACCGTCATCGGCCAGTTCCGCGACCTCGACCGCCCCGACATGTTCGTCTGGCTGCGCGGCTTCGAGGACATGCAGGCAAGGAAGGACGCGCTGAGCGCCTTCTATGGCGGGCCGGTCTGGGCCGCGCATCGCGACGCCGCCAATGCGACGATGATCGATTCCGACGACGTGCTGCTGCTGAAGCCGGCTTGGCCGGGTGCGGCGTTCGACCTGTCAGGGATGCGACGCTCGACGGCTACCGAAGCCGAAAGTATGAGCGATGAGAGCCGCTTGTCTGGCTTTGTTGAGATTTCGATTCATCATTTACAATCAGGTGCGGAGCCCGGTTTTAACGAGCGCTTCCGGACCGAGGCGGTTCCGCTGCTTGCCGCAAACGGCGCCCCGCTCCTTGGCGCGTTCGTCAGCGAGTATGCCGAGAATACGTTTCCGCGTTTGCCTGTGCGGGCCTCCGAAAACGTCTTCGTCATCGTCACGGGGTTCGACGATGACGATACCCATGCGAGCCATCGGGCCGCCCTCGCCGCTTCGCCGGCATGGCAAGCGGTTCGCGAAACCATGCAGGCCGTTTCCACAAAGCCAGTTGAGACACTGCGCCTGATGCCTACGGCCCGGTCGCTGTTGCGATAATCACCTGACGGGCAGCACACCGGCTATTGCCTTGGCGACAAAGGCCGGCTCGTCCCAATGCGGGTTGTGGCCGCAGTCGTGCGCCCAAATCAGACGCGATCCAGTCAGCGCCCCTGCCATCGACTTCTGGTGCGCTTCACCAAAAAGCGGATCGCGCCCACCGGCGATGATCAGGGCCGGGGCCCGAACGGCGCGCGCCGCGGCGGTCAGATCGGTGCGGCGGATTTCCTCGAGAATGGCGCGCCAGCGCGCCGCGGGGATCGCGGACGCATCTTGCGCGAGGCCGGCGAGAAAGGCCCGCGGCACACCGGGCCGGCAGGCATGCCACCAATCATAGAACGGATCGGACGGCGAGATCGGGTCGCGCAAGGCCGCGACGCCGTCGATCAGTTGGTGATCCGATCCGAAGTCGGGCTTCAGCGTGCTGGCCAGGATCACCATCCCGCCGATCAGTTCCGGATATTGCGCGGCCAGGGCGATCGACACCATGCCGCCCAGCGAATGTCCGACGACGACCGGCCGGTCAAGCCGCAAGCGCCGGACCAGTCCGGCAATGTCGGCGGCGAAGTCGGCGACGCCGCAGCCCTCGCCCGCCTGCGAGGCGCCATGGCTACGCAAGTCCGGCATGATCAGTCGGCGCCCGGGAAGATGCGGCGCCAGCAGAGAAAAACTGCGGCTGGTATCGGTGAAGCCGTGAATCAGCAGCAACGGCGGCTCCGCGCCGGCGATCTCGACATAGGCCAGGTCGAGGCCGCCGACATCGACAACCCGCTTGCCGCAGGACCATGCGGTCTGCTCGATGCCCTGCTCCCCAGGCTCCAACAACGCCGGCCTCACAGCCCGAGCTTTTCCTTGACCGCGGCAAGGCCGGGCTTGCCGTCGAAGGTGGTGACGCCGGCGAGCCAGGCGTCGAGGCGGTCCTTATGCAAGGTAATCGACTTCAGCGCTCCGTCCTCCGGCTTCATGCCGTCATTGATAAGGTAGCCCATGCCGACATTTTCCATGTCGATGTCGAAGGCGAGGTTCTTCAGGAATTGCGCGACGTTCGGGCATTCCTGGAGATAGCCCTTGCGCACCTGGGTGGTCACGGTGGCGGCGCCGAAATTCGGACCGAAGAACTTGTCGCCACCGGTCAGGTACTTGAAGTCGTACATCGTGTTCATCGGATGCGGCGCCCAACCCTGGAAGACGATGAACTGCTTCTCCTTGATCTCGTAGCCGACCTCCGAAAGCATGCCGGCTTCACTCGACTCCACCACCTGCCATCCGCCGAGGTCGAACTGAGGATCGGCGATGGCGTCCATCATCAGCTGGTTGGAGCCCGGCTCGATGCCGTACATCTTCTTTCCGAACTTGTCGGCGAATTTGTGCAGGTCGGACAGGTCCTTGACGCCGGCGTCCCAGACATAGGTCGGCACGGCGAAGGTGTATTTGGCACCGACCAGATTGACCCGAACATTCTCGATCGAGCCGTCCTTCTTGTAGGGTTCGTAATAGGTGACCATCGCCGGATCCCAGTAGCCGAGGAACAGGTCGAGGTCCTTATTCTTCATGCCTTCGTAAATGACGTTGATGCCGAGCACCTCGCTCTGCGGCTCGTAGCCGAGCGCCTGGAGCAGCACCTTGGCCACACCGGTTGTAAAGGCGAGATCGTTCCAGCCCGGCTCGGCGATGCGGACTGCCTTGCAGCTTTCGGCCTCGGCGGCCCGAGCCGCCTGCGAAGCCATCATCAGGGCCGCGAAACAGACGCCATTTGCAAGCATGCGCAACATTTCAGCTCTCCTCATCTTTTTGACCTATTGGTCGATTTATTGTCCCATTGGTCAATTGTTGATCTGGACGGACGAAAATGTCAACATGGATTCGCCATGCATGGATCGGCCCAGTGAAACTCACGCGCCTCAGCGACATACGCCGCAAGGAGTTGCGGCAGGCGGCCTTCGCCGTTCTGGAGCGCGAAGGCATTGCCGGCGCGACGCTGGAAAAGGTCGCGGCCCAGGCCGGCGCCTCGAAGGGCATCGTGCTGCACTATTTCCGCAACAAGCAGGAGCTGTTCGAGCACGCCATGCGCGAAGCCAACGCCGTGCTCTGTCACGCCGTCGTCGCCAGGCTGCAGCGGGCGCGGTCTCCGATGGAACGGCTGGACGCCGTGATCGAGGGGAATTTCGAGGAGCACCTGTTCTTGCCGCCGCTCTGCCATGCCTGGCTGTCGCTCTGCGCCGAGGTGCCGCGCGACGAGAAGCTGGCGCGCATCCAGAAGGTGATCCACGCACGCATGCGCTCGAACCTCTTGTCCGGCCTGCGCGGCCTCGCTTCGCCGGAACTGGCCGACGAGATCGTGCTTGGCGTTACCGCTTTGATCGACGGACTGTGGCTCAGGCTCGGCCTGCAGCCGGGCAGCGTCACGCGCGAGCAGGCGGTGCGCCAGGTCAAGGACTTCATCGCGGGGCGGCTGGCGCCACGCCAGCCCGCGCCCGTCGAGCTGGCCTCGGCCGGATAAAGTTCACACCCGGCGAGAGTTTCCGCGCTTGACCGCCCGCGTTGCGACAGCGTCCCCGCTGCCCTGCTGGATATCTGATCCAGGAGGGGGGTGCGATTGACCCGGCCTTCAACCGATTTGCATCTTTCCCTCCCGCAATCTCCGCTTGATGCCGTTTGTGCAACGCGATACGCCGTTGCCCAAATCGACAGACCGGAGAGTTCCCGTGAGCGCTGAAAAGACCAGAACCGAAACCGATACGTTCGGTCCCATCGAAGTGGCGACCGACCGCTATTGGGGCGCGCAGGCGCAGCGTTCGCTGGGCAATTTCAAGATCGGTTGGGAAAAACAGCCGGCTTCGATCGTGCGTGCGCTCGGCATCGTCAAGCGCGCCGCGGCCGAGGTGAACATGGAGATGAAGCGGCTCGATCCGGCCATTGGCAAGGCGATCGTGGACGCCGCGCAGGAAGTCATCGACGGCAAGCTTAACGACCATTTCCCGCTGGTGGTGTGGCAGACCGGCTCCGGCACGCAGTCCAACATGAACGCCAATGAGGTGATCTCCAACCGTGCGATCGAAATGCTCGGCGGCGTGATGGGTTCGAAGAAGCCGGTGCATCCGAACGACCACGTCAATATGAGCCAGTCGTCCAACGACACCTATCCGACGGCCATGCACATCGCCTGCGCCGAGCGGGTCGTGCACCACCTGATCCCTGCCCTGCACCATCTGCACAAGGCGCTCGACGCGAAGGCCCGCGCCTTCAACCACATCATCAAGATCGGCCGCACGCATACGCAGGACGCCACGCCGCTCACGCTCGGCCAGGAATTTTCCGGCTATGCCGCGCAGGTCGCTTCGTCGATCAAGCGGATCGAGCAGACGCTGCCAGGTTTGCAGGAGCTGGCTCAGGGCGGCACTGCCGTCGGCACCGGCCTCAACGCGCCGGTAGGCTTCGCGGAAAAGGTGGCGGACCGCATAGCTTCGATCACCGGCATCGCCTTCGTCACCGCGCCGAACAAGTTCGAGGCGCTCGCAGCACACGACTCCATGGTGTTCTCGCATGGCGCGATCAACGCGGCCGCCGCGGCCCTCTTCAAGATCGCCAACGACATCCGCCTGCTCGGCTCCGGCCCGCGCTCCGGCCTCGGCGAGCTGTCGCTGCCGGAGAACGAGCCCGGATCCTCGATCATGCCCGGCAAGGTCAATCCGACCCAGTGCGAGGCGCTGACGCAGGTCTGCGTGCAGGTGTTCGGCAACAATGCAGCACTCACCTTCGCCGGCAGCCAGGGCCATTTCGAGCTCAACGTCTACAACCCGCTGATGGCCTACAACTTCCTGCAGTCGGTGCAGTTGCTGGCGGATGCCTCCGTGTCCTTCACGGATAATTGCGTGGTGGGCATCGAAGCGCGCGAGGACAACATCAAGGCCGCGCTCGAGCGCTCGCTGATGCTGGTGACGGCGTTGGCGCCGACCATCGGCTACGACAACGCCGCCAAGATCGCCAAGACCGCGCACAAGAACGGCACGACCTTGCGCGAGGAAGCGCTCGCCACCGGCCTGGTTAGCGAGGCCGACTACGACCGGCTGGTGCGGCCGGAGGATATGACGCATCCGGGGTAAAGACGCTCAAGCCACAGATCAATGTTTTGCGGTGGGAGAATTTGCTCCCGGGGCCGATTCCGGCGAAATTAATTTCGGGGCGGTTTCACAACCATAGAACATGGTTTCTGTGAACAATGTGTCGCCACATAGGCGGCTTTTTGTGAACAGTCCCGATCGTTTATCTGACGGACCAACCCGCTCGGAGAAACCGCCATGTCCATCAACTCTTCCGTCGCCGGCAACGGCACCGCGTCCAACAGCTCCACGACGATCCTGCTCGGCCGCATCCTGCTTTCGGTCATCTTCCTGCTTTCCGGCTTCGGCAAGCTTACCGCCATTTCCGGTACCGCCAGTTATTTCGGCGCGCTCGGCCTGCCGGTGCCGACCGTAACCGCCGTCGTTGTCGGCCTGATCGAGCTGCTCGGCGGCCTTGCCATCCTGCTCGGCTTCCAGACCCGCATCGCCGCTTGGGTGCTCGCCATCTTCACGATCGCCACCGGGCTGGTCGCGCACACCGGCTGGGCCGACCAGATGCAGATGATCCAGTTCCTCAAGAACCTCGCCATCACCGGCGGCTTCATCCTGCTCGCCTCGTCCGGCGCCGGCGCCTATTCGATCGACGCCAAGCGCGCCTAAGACACTGATGCAATTCCGATGGAAAGCGACGGCGAAGCCGCCGCGCCTGGTTGCTTCCTGGAATCGCTCCCCTCCCAAGCCTTGAACGCAAAGCGGCGCGGAATTTTTCGCGCCGCCTTTTCGTTGCAGGCGTAGATTGGACCGGCAGCCGGCGTCGCCGGCGAGGGAGGTGGCCATGTTTCGCAACGCGTTGCTTCTGGTCTCGCGGCTCCTTCTTGCCGCGCTGTTCGTGCCGTCGGGCTTCCAGGCGCTCACCAACATCGCCGGCACGACCAATTATTTCGCCGGCCTCGGCCTGCCGCTGCCCATTTTGGCAGCCTGGGGCACCGGCCTGTTCGAGCTGGTTGCCGGGCTTTTGATCCTCGTCGGCTTCCAGACGCGGATCGTGGCGCTCCTGCTTGCGGCTTTCTGCGTGGTCGCCGGCTTCATCGGCCACTACGGCCAGGGCGGCGACGATGCCACGCTTGCCTTCCTGCACCAGCAGATGCTCATGAAGGATATCGCCATTGCCGGCGGCTTCCTGGCCCTCGCCATGGCCGGCGCCGGCGCATGGTCGGCTGACGGGCGTGGCTTCGGCCTCAATGCCGAGGTGACCTAAAGCGCGTCGCGATCTTTCAGATTCGCTCCATGCGCTTTAGGTTTTTTAATTTGCGCATGTCTTTATCCCGAAACCGGTTCCCCTTTCGGGAGACATGCTTTAAAGTCGGTGCTATTTAGCGAAACGCCCTATTTTACCGAAACGCTCGGCCCGCCCTCGACCGCCAGCACCAGGCGGCGGTTGGTGATGCGCGCGAGCTGCGCCAGCCGTCCGGCAGGCCGCTCGCCATAGAGGTCGGAGAGCGAGGCCGGCAGCACCAGCGCCAGCGCGCCGTTGCCGCGGCTTTCCCATTTCAGCCTCGGCATCACGCCCGGCATTGCCGCGGTCAGCAGATAGACCACACGCATCATCGCCGCCAGCACGCGGGCGCGCTCGAGCAGGCGCGGCGGCGCCAGCGCCTTGATCTCCGGCGCGACGCCATCGTTGAAGATGCCGTCATGGCGATAGGCGTTGGCCAGGGCCAGATAGGCGCGGCCGGGATGGTCGACGCCGATGAAGGAGGCATGCGCGATGATGTTGAGCGACTGCCTGCCGCGATATTCGGGATGCGCGCGCCAGCCGATATCGGCGAGCAGGCAGGCCGCATGGCGATAACGCGCCTCATCTTCCGTTTCGTCGATGCCGAAGGCCTTGAACGCCTTGCCGGTCCATTCGACCAGATCGTGCGCGTGGTGCACCGAGCGGGAGCGCAACAGCGCCAGTTCCTCCGCAGCCGATATCAGCGGATCGGAATTCTGCTCCTCGGCGTCGAGCAGCGAATAGAGAAAGCCCTCGCGCACGCCCTGCGCCGAGACGACGATCTTCGAGGGCTGCATCGCCGTCATGATCTCCTGCAGCACGACCGCGCCGTAAGGCAGCAGGGAGCGACGGTTCTTGGAGACGCCCTCGATGCCTCTCACCTTCTCGACCTCGCCCTTGGCCACCTGCTTCAGGAAGACCTGCGCGCTGTCGGCCGAAATTTCGTAGTGATGCATGACGCCGAGCGGATAGTTGGTCATCTCCATATGCAGCCTGGCGAGGTTTCGCCAGGTGCCGCCGACGGCATAGAAGACCCTGCCCTGTCCGCCCTTGAGAAGCTTCGCCCGCGCCAGCTCCTGGCGCGCGATCTTCTGCGCTTGCACCAGCGAGTTCTTCGCCATGTCCTGCAGGCGCAGGCCGCCGAGCGGCAGTGTGATGCCGTCGCCGATCGCTTCGCGATTGATGTCGATCAGCTCGAGGCTGCCGCCGCCAAGGTCACCAGCGATGCCGTTTGCCGGATGGAAGCCGGAGATGACGCCGAGCGCCGAATAATAAGCCTCCTGGCGGCCGGTGAGCACGCGGATCTCCGTCTTCAGCACATCCTCGGCGCGATGGATGAAATCGGGGCCGTTGCCGGCCTCGCGCGCCGCGGCGGTGGCCAGCACATAGATATGCTCGGCGCCCGCCTGATCCGACAGCGCGCGGAAGCGGCGGAACTCCTCCATCGAGCGCGTCACCGCCTCGGGGTCGAGCTTGCCCGTCGAAACGATGCCGCGGCCGAGGCCGGCCAGCATCTTCTCGTTGAACAGAAGCGTGGGCGAGCGCGCCAGTCCCTCATAGACGACAAGGCGGATCGAGTTCGATCCGATGTCGATGATCGACAGCGGCCGCCGGTCCTGAAGCCGGCCTTGGGAAACTGCAATCACGCGGCGCCGTTCTTCTTGCGGCGCTTGAACTGGGCAATGCGCTTGGGCGCATGCGATTTCAGCGCGTCGCCCCGTCCGGAGAGGCTCGGATTGGTCATGAAATATTCCTGCGCGTTGAACGGTTCCTCGCCCTCTTCCAGCACAACGCGCCGGGAGGTGCCGTCAGCCAATACGTCGAAACTTTGCTGGTTGTCCATGACATTGCCCAGCATGATCTGGCCAAGCACCTGTTCATGCACAGTTGGATTGGTGATCGGCACCAGAGTCTCGACGCGGCGATCGAGATTGCGCGGCATCATGTCGGCGGACGAGATGTAGACGATCGCCTCGTCCGACGGCAGGCCGTGGCCGTTGCCGAAGCAGAAGATACGGCTGTGCTCGAGGAAGCGGCCGACGATCGATTTGACCCTTATGTTCTCGGAAAGGCCCGGCACCTGCGGCCTCAGGCAGCAGATGCCGCGCACGACGAGGTCGATCTCGACGCCGGCGCGGCTGGCGTCGTAGAGCGCGTCGATGATGATCGGGTCGACCAGAGCGTTCATCTTCATCCAGATGCGGGCCGGCCGGCCCTCGCGCGCATGGGCGACTTCCTCGGCAATATGCCTCAGGATGCGCTTGCGCAGCGTGAAAGGCGACACGGCAAGGCGCATCTCCTCGGCCGGTTCGGCATAGCCGGTGATGAAGTTGAAGATCTGCGCGACATCGCGCGCGATGGTCGGATCGGTGGTGAAGAAGGACAAGTCGGTATAGATGCGGGCGGTGACCGGATGATAGTTGCCGGTGCCGAGATGCACATAGTTGCGCAGCCGGCCGTCCTCGCGGCGCACGATCAAGGACATCTTGGCATGGGTCTTCAGCTCCAGGAAGCCGAACACGACCTGGACGCCGGCACGTTCGAGGTCGCGCGCCCAGCGGATGTTGGCCTCCTCGTCGAAGCGCGCCTTGAGCTCGACCAGGGCGGTCACCGACTTGCCGGCCTCGGCGGCGTCGATCAGCGCGCGCACGATCGGGCTGTCGTTCGAGGTGCGGTAGAGCGTCTGCTTGATCGCCACCACTTCCGGATCGGCTGCGGCCTGACGCAGGAACTGCACCACGACGTCGAACGACTCGTAGGGGTGGTGGACGATGATGTCCTTCTCGCGGATGGCGGCAAGGCAGTCGCCGCCATGCTCGCGGATGCGCTCGGGGAAGCGCGGATTGTAGGGCGTGAACTTCAGGTCGTCGCGCGGAATGGCCACGATCTCGGAGATCTGGTTGAGCGCAAGCGGACCGGTGAGAACGCTGATGCGGCTCGCCGAGACGCCGAGCTCGCCGGCGACGAAATCGCGTAGTTCCGCCGGCATCAGCGTGTCGAATTCGATGCGGATCACCGAACCGCGCCGGCGCCGCTTCAGCGCCGTCTCGAACAGGCGCACGAGGTCTTCCGACTCTTCCTCGACCTCGATATCGCTGTCGCGGATGATGCGGAACGTACCCGAGCCCTTGACCTCATAGCCCGGGAAAAGCTTGCCGATATAGATGCCGACCGCTTCCTCCAGCGGGATGAAGCGGACATGATGCTTGCGGTCGGGCAGACGGATGAAGCGTCTGAGCGCCACCGGCAGGCGCAAGAGCGCGCTCATCTCCTCGCCGTTCTTGCGATGGCGTAACTGCAAGGCGATCGAAAAGCCGAGATTGGGGATGAACGGGAACGGATGCGCCGGGTCGATCGACAGCGGCGTCAGCACCGGGAACACCTGCTCCTGGAAATGCTGCTCCAGCCAGACCTTTTCGTCCTTGGTGAGCGCGTCGCGGGTGATGCTTTCGATGCCTTCCTTGTTGAGCAAGGTCATCAACGCCGAGAGGCTCTTCTGCTGGTCTTCCTGCAGCCGCTCGACCTCGCGCAGCAATTGCTCGAGCTGCTGCTCGGGCGTGCGGCCGTCCGGGCTCTTCAGCGCAATGCCCTCGCGCACCTGGCCGGCGAGGCCGGCGACGCGCACCATGAAGAATTCATCGAGATTGGCGGCAGAGATCGACAGGAAACGGACGCGTTCGAGCAGCGGGTGATGCTCGTTCAGTGATTCCTCGAGCACGCGACGGTTGAATTGCAGCCAGGAGAACTCACGGTTGACGAAACGGTCGGGATTGCCGCCGTCCGGACTTGCCGCCTCAACGGTGATGAACTCGCTCTGCACAGGCTTCAGTTCGTTCATGGTTTCCCGCTCTTGCCCACTACCGTCCCTTGGAGCGCCATTTGGCGACGCTCTAACATGTTTTTGTGACGCATGATCGTCACGGAATCGCTCCTCGCCCGGCCTCATGCGCTTAACCGGCTCAACTTATCCTCTGACAGGCTTTTGCGACAGTTTGATTTCATCGATCTTGCAAACTGGTCTGTTATGCTCCAGATGCAGGCTGGTCACACCCACTGGCCGAACCCGATTGGAGACGACGATGGCAGGCGGCAGCATTCCCCATTTCCAGAACGACGCGGGCCATTCGGTCATCGAGATCGGCGTCAAGGAATTCATGTGCACCGGCGCCAGCCCGCCGTTCGACCATCCGCATGTGTTCCTCGACATGGGCGACGACAATGAGAAGGTCTGCCCCTATTGCTCGACGCTCTATCGCTATTCGCCGTCGCTGAAGGCGACGGAAACGCAGCCGGCCGGCTGCCTCTATGTCGATCAGGCCGCCTGATCTTCCTTTCCAACCATGAGTGAAACACGGTCCCGGCAGGTCGTCATTGCCGGGGCTGGCATTGCCGGGCTGACGGCGGCGCTTGCCTTTGCAGAGCGTGGCTTCCCGGTAAGACTGTTGGAGCAGGCCAGGCAACTCGAAGCGGCCGGCGCCGGCCTCCAGCTTTCCTCTAACGCGACCCGCGTCCTGCGCCGGTTCGGCGTCCTCGATCGCCTGCTGCCTGAGGCAATCCGGCCGGAAGCGGTGGTGCTGAAGGATGCAAGGAGCCTGCGAGAGCTGGCCCGCGTGCCGCTTGGGGAGGCCGGAGAAAAGCGCTGGGGCGCGCCCTATCTCGTGGCGCACCGAGCGGACCTGCAGGCGGCATTGATCGCGGCAGCGGCGCTGCGGCCCGATATCGAGCTCGTCACCGGCGCGCGCGTGACCGGCACCGCCGTCGGCCCCCACAGCGTGACCGCGGCAGTCGAGATCGACGGCAAAGCGACGAATGTCGCGGGCGGCCTGCTAGTCGCAGCCGACGGCGTTTGGTCGTCGGTTCGCGCCGGACTTGCCCGGACTGCCGGCTTTGCAGCAAGCCGCTTTTCCGGCGAGCTCGCCTGGCGCGCGACGGTCCCGGCGGAAAGCGCCGCCGGCCAGGCCTTCATGCAGATCGGCGCTACCAACTGCGTGACCACCTTCCTGCATGCGGGCTTCCACATGGTCGCCTATCCGGTGAGCAAGGGCAGCGCCTTCAACCTTGCGGCCTTTACCAAGGGCGAGCGCATCGCCGAAGGCTGGTCCGGCCACGCCGACCCCGCCATTCTTTCGACCGCCATGCGGGGCACGGCGGCAACATTGGCGAAGCTGGCGGCGCTTGCCGGGCCATGGACGGCCTTCCCCATCCACACGGTCGCGCAGCGGCGCTGGACAATGCCGGAGGGCATTGCGCTGATCGGCGACGCCGCACATGCCATGACGCCGTTCGCGGCGCAGGGCGCGGCCATGGGGATCGAGGATGCCTCGATGCTCGCCGATCTGGTCGCCGATTTTTCAGGCGATCCGGCCCAGGGCCTTGCCATTTGGGAAAATCTCAGGCGGCCGCGCGTCGAAAAGGTCCTGAAACGCGGCGCGCTGAACCGGTTGGCCTGGCATGCCCGGGGACCGATGGCGATTGCGCGTAACCTAGTGCTGGCGGCGCGGCCGCCGGAAAAGCTCGCCGCGGATCTCGACTGGCTGTACGGGTGGGCGGAGCAGAAGGTGGTGCAGCGGTAGGGTGCCTGACGGCCGGATAGGCTGGCGGGACAGCGCCCCCCTCTGTCCTGCCGGACATCTCCCCCACTGGGGGGAGATTGGCAGTTTCGCCGCCGGCGCTTCTCTTGCAACGTTGGTCATTAGCGAAAGCCGTCGTGACATCCAATCTCCCCCTTGTGGGGGAGATGTCCGGCAGGACAGAGGGGGGCGCGAAGGAATGAGACGTTGGCCAGTCTTACAAGGACGAGCTCTTAGTCATACAACCCCATCGACCACCACAGCGATACCGGGATCGGGTTCCACCAACCGGTGCGGAGGCCGGCGGTGCGCAGTCCCGCCGCCGTCCAGGTGTTGCAGCCGACCAGCGCGTTGAAATGGCCATCGGCTTCGTAGAAACGGTCATAGGTCGAATAGCGCGCGTTCTCGACCACCATCGGTCCATTCGGCCCCTGCCGGAAACTCGCAGCGATATAGTTGAGCAACGCCACGAAATGCGCCTCGTCGATATCGAAGCCGGCGACATCCGGGTTCGGCTCCTTGATTGCCCCGGCAACGTCGACATGCATCACCGAGGCGTCCAGCGTCAGCGCCTTCAGCACCGGCACCGCCTTCAATTGCGACCATGTGGGGGTCTCCAGATAGAAGGCGCGGCCACCCCAGCCGAGGACGATATAGCGCGCCTCCGGGACCTCGATCGGCAGGCCGGCATCGGCGAGGAAAGCAAATCGCCGGCGCACACCGTCATCGAGGGGCACGGCGATGTCGGTGTGGATCGGATTCTTCAGCACAAGGATGTGCCGCGTCCCCTCGCCTTCGGCCATCGCCGCGGGCCAGAGCGGGCGCGGCACCACCGTGCCGAGCGCGGCGGCAAGAAGCACCGCGGCAAGCAGTGCGGCCAGCGAACGCCAGATCTTCCTCATAGGGGTGCGGCGGTCCCTTTCGATCAGGCCAGCCCTCTCAGTCGGTTGCCAGATAGCAAAAAAGCCCGGCCGTTTCGCGGCCGGGCTTCGAATTGGCGTCAGATCGCTCAGTGCAGGATCTGCGACAGGAACAGCTTCGTGCGCTCATGGCGCGGATGATCGAAGAACTCGGCCGGCGTGTTCTGCTCGACGATCTGGCCCTGATCCATGAAGATCACCCGGTTGGCGACCTTGCGGGCAAAGCCCATCTCGTGGGTCACGCACAGCATGGTCATGCCTTCCTCGGCGAGGCCAACCATCGTCTCCAGCACTTCCTTGATCATTTCGGGATCGAGCGCCGAGGTCGGCTCGTCGAACAGCATGATGCGCGGATTCATGCAGAGCGAGCGGGCGATCGCCACGCGCTGCTGCTGGCCGCCTGAGAGCTGTCCGGGATATTTGTTGGCCTGTTCCGGGATCTTGACGCGCTTGAGGAAATGCATGGCGATCTCCTCGGCCTGCTTCTTCGGCATCTTGCGGACCCAGATCGGCGCCAGCGTGCAGTTCTCCAGGATCGTCAGATGCGGGAACAGGTTGAAGTGCTGGAACACCATGCCGACCTCGCGGCGCACCTCGTCGATCTTCTTCAGATCGTTGGTGAGCTCCTTGCCGTCGACGATGATCTTGCCCTTCTGGTGTTCCTCCAGCCGGTTGATGCAGCGGATCATGGTCGACTTGCCCGAACCGGACGGACCGCAGATGACAATACGCTCGCCGCGCATCACCTTGAGGTTGATGTCCTTGAGCACATGGAACTCGCCGTACCATTTGTGCATGCCGACGATGTCGATGGCCACATCGGTGGTCGAGACATGCATCTTTCCGGCATTGACCTTGAGGTCTTCCGCGCTGACGGCGTTTTCGGTGGCCATGGCCAATTCCCCTTTTTATCGTTGCGTTTGATACATGTCGTCAGCCCAAACCGCTACACGCTTTTAGGCGACACGCATCAGCGTTTGTAGCCGGTGTCGAGCCGGCGTTCGGTGTACATTGAATAGCGCGACATGCCGAAGCACAACAGCCAGAAAATAAAGGCGGCAAAGATCAGGCCGGACTTTGGGGTCTGCGGCGTCGCCCAGTTCGGGTCGGCGAAGTTCTGCTTCACCACGCCGAGCAGGTCGAACATCGAAATGATCAGGACCAGACTGGTGTCCTTGAGCATGCCGATGAAGGTATTGACGATGCCTGGGATGACCAGCTTGAGCGCCTGCGGCAGCACGATCAGGCCCATCTTCTGCCAGTAGCCAAGGCCGAGCGAGTCGGCGCCCTCATACTGGCCCTTGGGGATCGCCTGCAGGCCACCGCGCACCACTTCCGCCATATAGGCGGCGGCAAACAGCGACACGCCGATCAGGGCCCGCAGATATTTGTCGAAGCTGACGCCTTCCGGCAGGAACAGCGGCAGCATGACGCTGGCGAAGAACAGCACCGTGATCAGCGGAATGCCGCGCACCGTCTCGATGAAGACGACGCACAGCCATTTGATGATCGGCATCTTCGAGCGCCGACCGAGCGCCAGCACGATGCCCATCGGCAACGACACGGCAATGCCGACGAAGGACAGGCTGAGCGTGACCAGCAGCCCGCCCCAACGCGGCGTCTCGACATGCGGCAGGCCGAACACGCCGCCGACCAGCAGGAAGAAGGCGACGATCGGCAGCGCCACGAAGAGCAGAAGCGCGTTCAGCCCCTTGCGCGGCACGCGCGGGATCAGCATCGGCACCAGCAGCGCCACGAACAGGATGGCGACCAGTATTGGCCGCCAGCGCTCCTCGACGGGGTAAGTGCCGAACATGAACTGGCCGAACTTGGCGTTGACGAAAGCCCAGCAGGCGCCTGTCCAACCGTCGGGCTGGATGCCGCCTTGCGAAGCGGTCGTACATACCGTGCGGTCCGGGCCGGTCCAAACGGCGTTGATGAAGGCCCAGTTGATGATTTGCGGCAAGACCCAAAGTACGATGGCGATGCCCAACACTGTCAGGATGGTGTCGCCGACCGAACCGATCAGGTTCTTGCGCACCCAGGCATAGGCGCCGCGTTCGGTAGGCGGAGCGGGCTGCGCAAGCGCCATCTCGGTGCGCACCCAGGACATGTCGTGTTCCTGCATGGCCCTACCTCTCCACCAGCGCCATTCTGGCGTTGACGATGTTCATGACGAAGGACGTCACGAGACTCAGCACCAGATAAGCGATCATCATGATGAACACGCCCTCCACTGCCTGCCCGGTCTGGTTCAGCACGGTACCGGCGGTGGCGGTGAGATCGGGATAACCGATGGCGATCGCCAGCGAGGAGTTCTTGGTCAGGTTTAGATATTGGCTGGTGAGCGGCGGGATGACGATGCGCATCGCCTGCGGAATGACCACCAGCCGCAGGATCGGGCCGGAGCGCAGGCCGAGCGCGGCCGCCGCTTCACTCTGGCCCTTGCTGACGCCCCTGATGCCGGCGCGCACAATCTCGGCGATGAAGGCCGCGGTGTAGAAGGACAGCGCCAGCAACAGCGACAGGAACTCCGGCTTGATCCAGAAGCCGCCGGTCAGATTGAAGGTCGACTGCTTCGGGAAATCGAAAGAAAGCGGCATGCCGCTAAGCAGGAATGCAAGCACCGGCAGGCCGATGATGAGAGCGACCGACGTCCAGAACACCGGGAATTGCTGGCCGGTTGCCCGCTGCCGCTGCCGCGCCCTGTGGGCGACGAACCAGGTCATCGCGATGGCGAGCAGCAATGCCACGCCGATCAGCCAGGAGCCATCTCCCCAGACGGCGCGCGGCAGATAGAAACCACGCTGGTTGAGGAAGGAGCCGAGGGGCAGATGGATGCTCTCGCGCGGTGGCGGCAGCACGGCGAGCACGCCGGAATACCAGAAGAAGATGACCAGCAGCGGCGGAATGTTGCGGAAGATCTCGACATAGACCGTGCAGATCTTGCGGATCAGCCAGTTCTTCGACAGACGGCCGATGCCGATAGTGAAGCCCACGATGGTGGCAAGCACGATGCCGGCGACAGCAACGATGATGGTATTGAGCAAACCGACGACCAGCGCGCGGAAATAGGTCGAATCGGATGTGTAGGCGATCGGCGTGTCGGAGATGTCGAAGCCGGCCCTGCTCTTCAGGAACCCGAAGCCTGAAGCGATGTGCAGGCGCTGGAGATTCTCGATGACGTTGTGAACGATCCACCAGATCGAACCGAACAGCAGGATCACAACCAGCGTCTGAAAGAACAGGCTGCGTATTCTCGGGTCATTGATGAAGGAGCCGCGGCTCGACCCCTCGCGAAGGATTTCCTGCGAAGCCATGGACCGTCCCCTGAAAAGAGAAACCGGGAGGCAGACGACCTGCCTCCCGGATCACATTTCAATCAGCGGATCGGCGGGCCGTATTGCAGGCCGCCCTTGGTCCACAGCGCGTTGATGCCGCGCGCGATCTTGAGCGGGCTGCCCGAGCCGACATTGCGTTCGAACATCTCGCCGTAGTTGCCAACGGCCTTGACGATGTTGACGACCCAGTCGTTGGAGAGGCCGAGATCGGCGCCGTACTTGCCGTCGGGCTCGGTGCCGAGGATACGCTGGATGTTCGGGTCGGTCGACGTCTTCATCTCGTCGACATTCGCCTGGGTGATGCCGGCTTCTTCGGCGTTCAGCAGCGCGAAATATGTCCAGCGCGCGATATGCGCCCACTGATCGTCGCCCTGGCGCACGGCCGGGCCGAGCGGCTCCTTGGAGATGATCTCCGGCAGAACGACATGGTCGGCCGGCGAGGACAGGGTCAGGCGGATACCGTAAAGGCCGGACTGGTCGGTGGTGTAAGCATCGCAGCGGCCTGCGTCGTAGGCAGCGTTGACCTCTTCCAGCTTCTCGAACACGACGGGGTTGTATTCCATCTTGTTCTTCTTGAAGTAGTCGGCGAGGTTGAGCTCGGTCGTGGTGCCGCTCTGAACGCAGACGGCGGCGCCCGAAAGCTGCAGCGCGGAGTTCACGCCCGGCAGCTTTTTGGCGTTGATCATGAAGCCCTGGCCGTCGTAGTAGGTGACGCCGACGAAATCGAGGCCGAGCGCGCTGTCGCGGTTGCTGGTCCAGGTGGTATTGCGCGACAGAATGTCGATCTCGCCCGATTGAAGCGCAGTGAAACGCTCCTTGGCGCTGAGCGGCGTGAACTTGACCTTGGTGCCGTCACCGAAGACCGCGGCCGCGACGGCGCGGCAGAAGTCGGCGTCGATGCCCTTCCACTCGCCCTTGTCGTCCGGTGCCGAGAAGCCGGCCAGGCCGGTCGAAACGCCGCACTGGATAAAGCCCTTCTGCTTGACGGTGTCGAGCGTGCCGGCCGAAGCGGCGGACGCCATGAACCCGAGCGCGGCGGCGCCAAGGATGCCGATTGCAATGTGTTTCATGACCCACAGACCCTTTTCTGTTACAGGCGCCCCTGCTGCCAGGCGACACCCGATCTTTTTTCGTTTGTGAATGCAGCTTCCCACTTCAAGGCCACTCCCGGACCCGCATCGGTTGCCGATGCACTGCCTCCCATTCACGAAACGCATCGAAGGCGATTATTCCTGTGAGGTCAAGGGGAATGACCGAATCCCGGGAGGTTTGAAAAGCAATTGCCGCAAATGCCTGAATTGCGAACAAGAGCGCCATGAAACCGGCAGGCCATGCAAACAAATCAGTCAAGTTGCGCCGCCGCGAATCCATGACCGGGCGGCAAAATCCGCTTCGGCAATAGCGCTGCTTTATTGGGCGCGCGCGCCGCTGGATTGGCCTAGCGGAAGACCGGCCTTTGGCGAGTCCGGCGCGGTTGCGCGGGCTTTGCCACCGCTTTATGGCTGGTCCCCTGACATCATTCGACCCTTAAATCAATTGGCTGGCGACGAACCATGGCTAGAGACGGCATCGAAATGGGCATCAACACGCTGCTTGCCCATTCCGGCAACAACCCGCGCGACTATTTCGGCTTCGTCAATCCGCCGGTCGTGCATGCCTCGACGGTACTTTATCCAGACGCGGCATCCATGGCCGGGCGCAGCCAGAAATATACCTACGGCACGCGGGGCACGCCGACGATGGATGCGCTAACGCTCGCCGTCGATGCGCTGGAAGGCTCGGCCGGAACCATCGCCGTTCCCTCGGGACTCGCTGCGGTGACGGTGCCGCTGCTCGCCTTCCTTGCCGCCGGCGATCACCTGTTGATCGTCGACAGCGTCTACCACCCGACGCGCCACTTCGCCGATACGATGCTGAAACGGCTCGGCGTCGAGGTCGAATATTACGAGCCGCGCATCGGCCCCGGCATCGCATCGCTGATTAAGCCGAACACCAAGGTGGTGTTCACCGAATCGCCGGGATCGAACACCTATGAGGTGCAGGACATCCCGGCCATCGCCAAGGCTGCGCATGAGGCAAGCGCCATCGTGATGATGGACAACACCTGGGCGACGCCGCTCTACTTCAAGCCGCTCGACCATGGCGTCGACATCTCGATCCATGCGGCGACCAAGTATCCGGCCGGCCATTCCGACGTGCTGCTCGGCTTGGTTTCTGCCAACGAGACCTATTGGAAGAGACTCTACGAGGGTTTCTGCACGCTGGGCTGCTGTTCGGGGCCCGACGACATCTATCAGGTGCTGCGGGGCCTGCGCACGATGGGAGTGCGGCTCGAGCATCACCGCAAGAGCGCGCTCGATATCGCGCGGTGGCTCGAGGAACAGCCAGGCGTCGCGCAAGTGCTGCACCCGGCGCTGGAAAGCCATCCCGACCATGCACTCTGGAAGCGCGATTTCTGCGGCTCGAGCGGCGTCTTCTCGGTCGTGCTCAAGAGCGGCGGGCAGAAGGCGCAGCACGCTTTTCTCGATGCGCTCAAGATCTTCGGGCTCGGCTATTCCTGGGGCGGCTATGAGAGCCTGGCCGTTCCGGTCTTCCTCGGCGACCGCACGCTCGCCAAAGGTTCGTATGCCGGATCGCTGATCCGGCTGCAGATCGGGCTGGAAGACGTCGAGGACCTCAAGGCCGACATTCTGCGCGGGCTGGCCGCGGCGGCCGCCGCCGAGTGACGGGCTGATCGGCGAAAGCTTCCATAGAGCGGCAGACCGGAAGCGGCAGACAGGCCTCGGCCGAAGCGGTAGCATGGGCCGCGCAACCAACCCGGGAACCTTTTACCGGCAGGCGCATCCAATGCGGATGTAACGACTGCCGGGAGATCGGGACGAGATGAGAAAGCGTGCCATGCAAGCCGCCGAGGTCGGCCCGGTCGAGGCCGGCGACATGGTACTGGTGCGCCGGGCGCTTGCGCGCGATCCTGACGCGTTCCGCGCCATCATCAAGACGCATAACCAGCGGCTCTACCGCATCGCGCGCGGCGTCGTGCGCAATGATGCGGAGGCCGAAGACGTCTTGCAGGAAGCCTATATGCGCGCCTTCACCAGCCTCCATGCCTTTCGCGGCGCGGCCTCGCTTTCGACCTGGCTGTCGCGCATCGTCATCAACGAAGCGCTCGGCCGGCTGCGAAAGCGCAAGCGCATCGCGGCGGTGTCCGGAAATCCGGAAGCGCAGATCATCCGGTTTCCCCTGAACCAAAACGGCTTGAATCCAGGTGACGATCCGGAGCGAACGATGGCGCAGCGGCAGATCCTCGGGCTTGTCGAACGGGCGACCGACAGCCTTCCCGATGTCTACCGCACCGTCTTCGTCGCCCGTGTCATCGAGGGCCTCAGCATCGAGGAAACCGCCGACCTGCTGGGGCTGAAACCCGAGACGGTGAAGACCAGGCTGCACCGGGCGCGAGCGCTGGTGCGAAAGGCGCTGGACGACGAGATTGGCCCGGTGCTGCTCGACGCCTTCCCCTTCGCCGGCCGGCGCTGCGAGCGGCTGACGCAGGCGGTGATGAGACGGCTGGGATTCGAGCCCTGATTTCGATCCTCCCAGACCTTTTCCGGGAACGTTTCGTTCCGACCTGCATCCAATGGCAGTCAACACCAGATGAAGCCCGAGGCCAGCGCCGCCGGGCGAAGGAGATGCCATGTTTATGCGATCGACCGCCACCCTCGCCGCACTTTTCTTCGTGAGCACGGCGCCGCTGGCGCTAGCCGCCGAAAAGCCCACCGATCCTCAGATTGCCCACATCGCCTATACGGCCGGCACGATCGACATCGAAGCGGCCAAGCTGGCGATCAAGAAGTCGAAAAACAAGGAGATCGTCGACTTCGCCAAGGACATGGAGCGCGACCACGAGGCGGTGAACAAGCAGGCGCTCGACCTTGTGAAGAAGCTGAAGGTCACACCCGAGGACAACGACACCAGCAAGGCGCTGGCCAAGGCCGCGAAGGAGGAGCACGCCAAGCTGGCGAAGCTGAAGGGGGCAGCCTTCGACAAGGCCTATATCGAGAACGAAGTGGCCTATCACAAGCAGGTCGACAGTGCCCTCGAAACCCTGCTCATCCCTTCGGCCAGCAATGCCGAATTGAAGAGCCTGCTGGAAACCGGCCTCAAGATCTTCCAGGGGCATGAGCAGCATGCCGAACATGTCGCCGGCATGCTGAAATGAGGGTGCTGCTTCTTGCGCCTGTGCTGGCGACGGCGCTCTTCGCGTCGCCGGCCTTCGCGGCGACCATCGAGGTGACGATCGACAAACTGGTCTTTTCGCCGGCAAGCGTCCAGGCCAAGGTCGGCGATACGATCGAATGGGCGAACAACGACATCCTCGCCCACACCGCGACAGTCAAAGGCGGCTGGGATGTGATGATCCCGGCAAAGTCGAAGAGCAAGGTCACGCTGAAGACTGCGGGAGCGGTCGACTATTTCTGCCGCTTCCATCCCAACATGAAGGGTCATATCGACGTAGCGCCTTGATCTTCCATTGCCTGGGCCAGCCGTAAACAGAGCGAGGCGCGCAGTGCCTCGCTCTGTTTTATTAGCAGCGATCGTTCTGACGTCGGCGCTACCTGCTTGCGGTCGCCGTAGGCCGCCATATCGCACGGTCGTTTCGAGGAATAAACGACATCTTGCCGGCAAGTTGCCGAATGGAGCCCGTAGATCACACCAAAGCTCTGCCGCAATTGGCAAAGTCGAGGCCGTTGGCGACACGCCACGGGCTTCCGTATCGCGCAATAATATTTCCTCCAGCATCGACGAAGCGGATTGGTTTGGCTTTCCAACCGACACCTTTGACGGCATTGCCGGCAGCACGAAATTCTCGTTCGACAGGACCTGCCATGGCGTTTCGCCTCTTCGTTCCGATCCTCGCCGGCGCGACGCTTCGCGAACGGCTGCTTGCCTGTATCGGCGCGACCATCGGCATCGCACTTACCGGGATGATCAGCGGGCTGGCCATGGGCAGCGGCCCGCTTGTGGCCATGTTGGTCGCACCGATGGGCGCTTCCGCCGTGCTCCTCTTTGCGGTTCCGTCGAGCCCGCTGGCGCAGCCCTGGTCGATCGTCGGCGGCAACACGATTTCGGCGCTGGTCGGCGTGACGGTCGCGCATTTCGTGCATGACACGGTGATAGCCTCCGGCCTTGCCGTAGCGCTGGCGATCGCCGCCATGTCGTTCACGCGCTCATTGCATCCGCCGGGAGGTGCCGCGGCGCTTACCGGAGTGCTAGGCGGACCGGCGGTTGCCGCCGCGGGCTTCCTGTTTCCCTTCGTGCCGGTGGCGCTGAATTCGACCATCCTGGTGGCGCTCGGCTTCCTCTTCCACAAGCTGTCTCGGCGCAACTATCCGCATGTGCATGTGCCCGCCGCCAGCGGGCACGGCACCGCCGACCGGCCGCCGGCAGAACGCGTCGGCTTCCGGCCCGAGGATGTCGACGCAGCCCTCTCGGCGCTCGACGAGACCTTCGACATCGACCGTGACGACCTGGAGCGCCTGCTGCGGCAGGTCGAACTGCAGGCGATGGTGCGTTCGCAGCGCACGCTGCTTTGCCGGGACATCATGTCCCGCGATGTGATCTCGGTGACCGAAACGGCCTCCGCCGACGAGGCGCGCAAACAGCTCATAGACCACAACATCCGCACCCTGCCTGTAGTCGACACGAAAGGCCGTCTCACCGGCGCGGTCGGCTTGCGCGAGCTGATACGAGCGACCGACACCGTGAAAGGAGTGATGTCGAAAGCCGGAACGGCATCGCCCGAAACGCCGGCGATGAGCCTCCTGCCGGTGCTGACCGACGGCCGCAGCCACGCCGTGGTGATCGTCGATGGCGAGCAGCATATCCTCGGACTGATCACCCAGACCGACCTGCTGGCGGCGGCCGCGCGCGTCCAGGCACCGGCGCCGCTCAAAGCGGTGGCATAGAGCCAGATCAATCACCGGCCCTATCCCCGCTCGCCATTCGATCGAGCCATCGCTCCTTTAGTGTCAGCCGGCCGGGTGACATGCGTCCATGCGCCGTCATAGACCGGCTTGCGCCGCTCGATCCACGCACTCAGCCCTTCGCGCAGGTCGGTCGTGGGGGCCATGCGCGCGAACTGCTCGGCCTCGACCAGCAAGCCTTCGGCAATGCTGTGATTGATGCCGCGGGTGACTGCGGTGAGGATAGCGGTGACGGCAGCCGGCGAATGGCCAATGATGCGCCGAGCGAGATCCTGCGCCTGCGGCATCAATTCGGCATGTGGCACGACCTTGTTGACAAGGCCAAGCTCGACGGCGCGGTGCGGCGAAAACGCCTCGCCGGTCAAAAGCAGTTCAAGGGCCCGCTTGCGCCCGGCAAGCCTCGGCAGCCGCTGCGTGCCCCCGAAGGTGGGCGGCATGGCGAGGTTGATTTCCGGCTTGGCGAACAGCGCGCGATCGCTGGCGATCGCCAACGGCGCCGCTTCGGTGATTTCGCAACCGCCGCCGAAAGCCAGGCCGTTGACGGCGGCGATAACGGGTTTGCGAAAGGCCTCCAGCCGCGCCGTCAGGCGTTGGCCGCGCGCCACGAAATCGCGCAGCGCGACATCGGCGCCTTCGGCCACGCCCAACGAGAATTCGTGAATATCGGCACCGGCGGAAAAAGCCCGCTCCCCTGCCCCGGTAAGAATGACGGCGCGCACGCCATCTTCTGTCTCGATCCGGTCGAGGAGCGAAAGCAGCCGGTCGATCAGCGCGTAGTTCAGCGCATTCAGCTTGTCGGGGCGGTTGAGGGTGAGGATTGCGACGCGATCGCGCATCTCGCTCAGCACAAGGTCGGTCATGACTTATCCTTTCCAGCAGTTCGGCCGATAAGGAGCAGGCTTTCGATTGCTTGTATATTCACTAGTCGGTATACTTATCGGATGAGTGAAAACACCAACCCCACCCGAAAACGTCTCGTCGACGCGGCGACCAGGCTGTTCTATGCCGAAGGCATCGGCCGCGTCAGCGTCGATGCGGTGGCCGAGAAGGCCGGGCTCACAAAGCGCACGCTCTACTACCATTTCAAGAGCAAGGACGATCTGATCGCGGCCTATCTCGACGGCCGCGATCAACCCAATCTCGAGCAGATGGCCGGCTGGTTCGATGCGGCCGAAGGCGGCGCGGATAAAAAGGTGGCAGCAATCTTCACCAATCTGGCGCGGGTAGCGCGCCACCCCAAATGGAAGGGCTGCGGTTTTCTGCGCACGGCGGCAGAGTTGGCGGCGACGCCAGGGCACCCGGCGGTGAAGGCCGGAGCGCGCCACAAGACCAATTTCGAAAAATGGCTGGCCAGCGCACTTTCAAGCCACGATATCGGCGCAGCGAAGATGCTGGCGCGCGAGATCGTGCTTCTGATGGACGGCGCCTTTTCGAGCATGCTGATCCATCACAATCCCGACTACATCAACGCCGCCGGCCATGCCGCCGCGACGCTGATCCGGGCGAGGATGGCGGGCAAGCACGAAGCTTGAGCGTGACGCTCCCGGCGCGTCGATTGTAGCGGTCAGAGAGGCGGTCTTCAGGACAAGGCCAGCCAGGCGGTGCCGGCGAGAAGCGTCACCAACGTCAGCGGCAGGCCGACCCTGAAGAAGGCCGAGAAGGAAAGCTCCTTGCCGGCCGCCTTGGCCTGCTCGGCGACGATCAGGTTGGCGACCGAGCCGAGCAGCGTGAAATTGCCGGCAAGCGTCGAGCTCATCGCCACGACCAGCCAGGCGCGCTCTGGGTTCTCCAAGCCGGGAATGAAGGGCCTGAGCGCCAGCACCGCCGGCACGTTGCTCATGATGTTGGAAAGCACCGCGGTGAAACCGGAGAGCCGCCAGACATCGTCGAGGCCGATATTCTTCGCCCAAGCGATCATGTCGGGCGTGAGCAATGTGCGCTCGGCGCCTGCCATCACCACGAACAGGCCGGCAAACATGAACAGCAGCGGCCCGTCTATCTCCCGGTAGATGCGCCGCGGCTTGATTGCCCGGGTGACCAGCAGGAAGGCGCCGGCAATCAGCGCCGCCTTGGCGACGGGAACGCCGGCGAAGAAGGCTAGCGCCAAGAGGACGCAGACGATGGTCGCCTTCAGCACCTGCCCAGGCAGCATGCGGCCGCGATAGACTGCCGGGCTGAGCTCGGCGGGCCGGGAGAACTCGGCGCGGTAGACGACGCGCACAATGACAATGACGCAGAGCAGGCCGAACAGCGCCACCGGCGCGAGCGCCAGCGTGAAGGCCGGATAGGAAATGCCAGACAGCGCGCCGATCACCATGTTCTGCGGGTTGCCGGTGATGGTAGCGACGCTGCCGCAGTTCGAGGCCGTGCAGGTGGCGATGAGGTAAGGCACCGGGTTGCGGTTGATGACCCGTGTGACGTGGACGACGATCGGCGCCATCACCAGGCAGATCGCGTCGTTGACCAGGAAGGCAGAGAGCACGCCGGTCAACAGCGTCACCATGACCAAAAGCATGAATGGTGCATGGGCATGCTCGATGGCGAAGCCGCCAAGCGCGCGGAACGCTCCCGAAACCTTCAGATGCGCGACCACGATCATCATGCCGAGCAGCAGCGTGATGGTGTCGAAGTTGATGGCTTTATAGGCGTCCTCGATGCCGATCGCGCCGATGGCGATCATGGCGGCGCCACCCAGCAGCGCGATGCCGGCGCGGTCGATGCGCAGGCCCGGAATGCGGCCGACGGCCACACCGGCATAGGTGGCCACCAGGATGAAAAATGCGCCCGCGCCAGTCCACGTCATGCGAAAAAGGTTCCCGTTGCCTGCGCTGTTCGCCAGAATCTGCCGGCGCATGGACGCGCATCACTTTTAGCAAGGGCGAGGCAAAGAGAAAGCGCGCAAGGGCGCGAAAGCGGATGACGTTTTCGTGGCTTTCACATTCATAAACCCTAATGTAAAGAATAGTGAATAACCTATGTGACCGATAATCCAGGCGTTGGGGACTAAACGGATGAACACGGTCGTTGAAGCGGAGCATCGCGTCCCGTCGGGGGAGAAATTGATGCGTTCGCAGGAATGCTCCCGCTGTCACGGGGCCAAGAAGGTTTTCGTTTGCGCGCGCTGGCTGAGCTCGAACGGCCATTGCTGCCCGGAAGGCACCCATCGGGCGAGTTGTCCGGGACACAGCATCGTCTGCCTCGAATGCAGCGGGCGGGAGAGCTAGCCGGCTCCGGCAAGCGGTTGCCGGGGTACCGTAGCCACTGCTTCCAGGGTTACCGCGCGGGGCGGTCTGAGCGCGAAAAAGCGTGCTCGGCTACGATGTGCTTCTCGCCGCCCGAGCTGCTTGGGGCACCTGGCGAGAAGCTGAGGGATGCGCTGGACGACTATCAAATCCGTCCGAGCACAACCAGAATGATGACAATAACAAGAACCAGCCCCAAACCGCCGCCGCCATAGTAGCCAGTGCCATAGAAAGGCCCCCCGCCTATGCCGCTAAAGCCGCCAAGCAGAGCAAGGATAAGAATGATGATAAGAATTGTGCCGAGACCCATGGCCTTTTCCTCTTTCTGAAGCGCGAACCCGGTGCCGTTATGACCAACTCAACTCGCAAGCGGCGCGCATGTTCCGCTCACCTCCGGGCCGATTCTACTCGGGGCTGGCCGAGTAAGACGAAACCATCGGCTGCCCAGGGTTGGCCTCAAGCTTGATGGGGACCAAAAACATAAGGGCGATTGCGATGGCGATCGACGCAATAACAGTAGCAGTGCTGAACACGTCCTTCATATTATCATCCCTAATATTCAAAGATGCTGCACAACGCGCTCGCCAAGTCCCTGTTCCACTTCGCGCTCATGGAACCATTTTCGCGTCCACAACGTTTGGGGCAGCCTGATCTGGGCAACCTTGGCAAACGGAGGCAGGCCTATGGGCGCATCGGTTCTTATCGGCATCCTGATCACGTTCCTGGTGGTGATCCTGGTGCTCTATCTCGTACAACGCCTGCCGCTTGACGCCCGTGCGCGCCAGATCGCGCAGATCATCGTCATCATCATCGGTATCATTTCGCTGCTCAAATACCTTGCGGTCTTCTAGCCGCGATCCATATTCGACACCCGGGAAACTTCGATGCCGGTGGCCGATGAGAACCCAGTCGATCGCATTTACCGCGGGCAGAATATTGTGGGCCGGCACAATGTTATGCAGCTCCAGCGCCGCCTATGCCAGGCCCGACACGCGCGCGATGACTTGCGCGCAGACGCAGGCGCTGTTCAAGAGCGATCATGCCGCAGTCTTGACCACGGGTCCGAACACCTATGACAGGTTCGTTCGGCAGTTCGGCAACGAGTGCGACTGGCCGGAAGTGCCAGTCCCGACAACGGTTCCGACCAAGGACGGCGGGTGCCGCCTCTATCGGTGCGAGGAGCCGATCAACCTTCCCGATTGACCCTTGCTTCTTGGGCCTGTGCGGAACCATTGGAACGTCTTGTGGGTTTTAGCAGCCGGCAGTCGGGCTTGCCGGGCGTGAGAGATGTTTGCCTCCGCGCGTAACCGCAGGAAGGAACGGCCATGTCTGAAATCGCGCGCAGCGGCAGTTGCTTGTGTGGCGGCGTGCGGTTCCGCGTCACTGGCGAACCGCTCCGGGTCGGCCTCTGTCACTGCAAGGACTGTCGCAAGACAAGCGGATCGGCCTTCCATGCCTACGCCGTATGGCCGCTACGGGCGTTCGAGACCACCGGCATCACCAGCAGCTACGGGACTCGAAGTTTTTGCCCCTGTTGCGGAAGCCGCGTTCCGTTCGTCGGCGATGACGAGGCCGAGGTCACGATCGGCAGCCTTGACGTTGCGCCCACCGAAGGGTTGGTGCCGAGCTACGAACTCTGGATCGGACGCCGTGAGCCCTGGTTGCGACCCCTGCCCGGAGCGCGTCAGTTCGAGCATGATCGGGTCGCTGATGATCCAGCCGCAGGCGATGAACCCGGCGCGGAGCCACAACAAAGGTCAGCCTAGGTCGGGCTCTTGGCAGACTTTGGCCGGTGCGACAACGACCTTCAGTCCAGCGGCTGCCACCGTGCAGTCCGAAAAAGCGCTTGACTGCCGATTGACGGGCGCGGACTTTCCTCGAAGTCTGCTTTTCAAGCGGCTGTCGGTTTGCCAGCCAGTCAGCTGCGGTTAGCTCTTTGAACGTGGTAAAATGTGAGTCGTCGCCGGCATGGTCTCAGGCACAGAGGTTTTACCGATCTTACAAAATATAAGAATTTTCAACCATGTTTCCCGCAGAAATACAACCTTCGATATTGCTTCCCCCGTCATTCGCGATGCTTATCCCTTGAATACAAGCTGCAGTTGCATTACCATGGTAAAAAATTCTTTCGGCTCACGAATTTTCAATCACTACTGCTTCCGGTTATAGCGAACATGACGCTTGAATTGCCATGATCGGCAAGCGCTATGACTTCAGGCCTCGTACAAAAGGCCATCTTTGTTTCTTCTCGCTTTTGTTACATAGTACTGTCGAATCTTGAAACCGGACGGGGCGGTTTTCATGACGTTGGCGCCTGAACACGGCCGCAGCTTACATATGCGGTATCCACCGATAGACGGGTTCTGGACCTGGGACATCAAGCGTGACCGTGTCTATGGCGATGCTAATCTTTCAGATTATTTCGGTTTGACACTCGACGAATTCTCCCACGGCGCGTCGCTGGAGCGATGCATGCAAAGCATCGATCAGGACGACCGCTCAAGGGTTCGGCTGGCTATCCGCAAGGCTGTGGAGCGCAGGTCCAGCTTCAGAGAGGTCTATAGGGTCCGTTCCGAGAAGATGGGTTTGCGCAAGATCCTGGCCGTCGGTCAATGTTACGTCGACGGGATGGGCGAGGCGGCCCTCTATCCTGGCTGGTTCGTCGATCTGACGAATGATGCCGCGTGCGAGGAACAGGCACTGCGCGAGATTTACAACCATGTCGGGCAGGCCAGGGACATAGCGCGATCGATCGGACACGACCTGATGTCCTACCTTCTGGATAATATCGAGGAAGAGGTCGAGCAGCGGCTCGATAGAAGACTGGGGAGGCGAAGATCGTCCTGAGGCCGCCTCCCAACGTTTCAAGGCTGGCTTCGCTTGCCGCGCCTACCGACTTCAGCCGTGACCATGCGCGCGAAGTGGGATTGGGGCGACCGGCGCTCGATGAGTTTGGCCCGTTCCAGGGCCGCATCGCCGTAAAATTCGATCAGCACGCCGGCGGCCTTGGCGGCATCGGCTCTCAACCGACCGAAATCGGCCTGGCCGCTCTCGGTCGAAGCCCCGCTCCTGGCAATCACGTCAAGCATGGCTTGCAACTTGTCAGGAGTGCTGCCCTCGTCTTCGTGCATGGTCGCTATCCGATTGGGCGCGTAAAATATCGACATTTCCGCTCAATGTCCAACGGGTTCGTCGATCGGGCATCGATGCAACCGGGTACAGCTTCGCCGCGAGCGCGGCCACAATCTTCATACAAGCATAGTGAGCCAAACTTACCGCGCATACATTTGGGGGGAACCCATGGACCAGCCTAGCAAAATGGAAAACCTGCAGTTTGCGCAGGGGATCTTGCGGGAACTTCGCCAGAAGGCCGAAGCCGATGGCGAAAAGCTGCTAACCTACCTGATCGACATGGCTTATCTCGAAGCCAGTGACCGCATCCGCGCCCACTGGATCGGCAGCCACGAACACGAAGGCCGCCGCGCCAAGGGCTGAGCCTGCCCAAGGCAATTCGGACGATGCGCACCGTGGGTTTCCGTGCGGGATTTGCCCGGAGCGATACATCCTGAACGCAAAAAAGCCCGCCATACCTCTTAGGCATGGCGGGCTTGAATTCGGAGACCAAGGCTAAATGCGATAGCCTCGCTGCCGATCTATGATGCGGCAGCCTTTTGGCGGACCGGAAGCTTCCACCCCGGCCGCGCGAAGTGGCAGGTGTAGCCGTTGGGATAGCGTTCGAGATAGTCTTGGTGCTCGGGCTCGGCTTCCCAGAAGGGGCCCACCGGGGCAAGTTCGGTGACAACCTTGCCGGGCCACAGGCCGGACGCGTCGACGTCGGCGATCGTGTCCTCGGCGATCCGCTTCTGCTCGTCGCTGGTATAGTAGATCGCCGAACGATAGCTCATGCCGATGTCGTTGCCCTGGCGGTTCTTCGTTGTCGGGTCGTGGATCTGGAAGAAGAATTCGAGCAGCGTGCGGAAACTGGTCCTGGCCGGGTCGAAGATGATTTCGATCGCCTCGGCGTGGGTGCCGTGGTTGCGGTAGGTGGCGTTGGGGACATCACCGCCACTGTAGCCCACTCGCGTTGAGATCACGCCGGGCAGCCGCCGGATCAGGTCCTGCATACCCCAGAAGCAGCCGCCGGCCAGTACCGCGCGCTCGGTGGAAGAAGCCATGTCATACCTCCTTTGGATTGCTCCATATGTAGGCGCTGTGGTGCACCTCTTCCAGCCGCGCAGGCGCCTGGCGAAGGCAAGATAGCTTTCGTCAGGCAAAGGTGGAATGTTTCATGAGGGCGCTCAAAAATGTCGGATTAAGAATCACATGGAGCAAGGCTGCCCTCAGAACATCTCTGCTATTCCTCTCGTGCCGATCGGAATCTACGCACCACCACCTCGAACACAATGTCTGAAAGTTGCTCGACAATGGTTTGACTGACATCGACACTTTCCGAGAAATCCTTGGGCAGCAGCGTCAGCACGACCTTCAGATACTGGTCGGGCTTTTCGGCGCGCACCGCGGCGATGACGCCGGCGCCATGGGCGCGGAAGTCGGCGCGAAGCGCGGCGGCGAAGTCGTCGCCGAGCGTCTTTCGCGAGCGCTTTGGGCGGCCGGGCAAAGCGGCATCGCCGCGGGGAGCCTGCGGCTTTCGCCCTGCCCGCTTCGCCCCAGCGGGCTTGCGCCGCGCGGTCTTGTTTTCGTCAGCCATGAGCTGCCGCATCGGATGAGGCGGCCTTTGCAGCCTTCGCCTTGCGGGCCTTGCGCGCAGGTTTCCTGCGCGGCTTGGAGCGTGCCGGCTTGGCGGACCCGGCCGCCGGCTCGGCCATTGCCTTCAGCGTCGCGATGGCAGCGCGGGCTGCCGAGGGGCGAAGGCCCTGGGGCGCAAAGCCGAAACCGGCGACGGCATCCACCGTGCCGCCACGCACCATGCCGATGCGCACGCCGGGCGCGACCTGCTCGACGTGGCTCGAGGTCTGCGGCAGGCTTGCGCTCTCGAATTCGCCGATGGCGCTGACGATCTCGGCGCCGTCATCGGCGATGACGATGGTGGCGTAGCGTGGCATTGGGGGCCTCTGTGTTGCACGCGGATGGATAAGGCGGCGTTCCTTCGCGCCCTCGGTTCCGCCGGTGCTTAGAAACAAAAAACCCGCCTTGCGGCGGGCCGTTGGCGCAAATCAGCACCATGGGGAAAATAATAGCAGAGCTGCCCTCACCCGGCAATGGGGTATAGGCAAATTTTCCTAATTATATACTTGACGCACCAGAGTGAATTTGCGATAACAAACCCAAGGAGTTACCGCAATGTTCGATCTGACCGCCGAGATTTACCACGACGCCGACAAGGCCCGCGAACATCTGGAAGCCATCCACTGGCCGCATGGTCCGTTCTGCCCTCATTGCGGCAATGCTCGTCCGGAGCGCATTACCAAGCTTGCCGGTAAGTCCACGCGCCCCGGTGTCTACAAGTGCAACGAATGCCGCCAGCCCTTTTCCGTGACTGTCGGGACCGTATTCGAGCGCTCCAAAATCCCGCTCAACAAGTGGGTGCTTGCTTCGCATCTCTATGCCTCGTCCAAGAAAGGCATGTCGGCTCACCAGCTCCACCGTATGCTTGGCGTCACCTACAAGACCGCTTGGTTCATGGCGCATCGCATTCGCGAAGCCATGAAGGAAGACGTTAAGTCATCCGGCCCGATTGGCGGCGAAGGCAAGACCGTTGAAGCCGACGAAACCTACATCGGAAAGCGCGAGACGCCGCGCACGCCGTCGCCTCAGCGCAAAGGTCGTCCCTATCTCAAATCTGGCGGTAACCAGAAGCGCACCGTCGTCGGCCTTGTCGAGCGCGGCGGCAAGGTCCGCATGTTCCACTTGAACGACGCCACCGCTTCAACCGTGCGCGAAGTGCTGGTGCGCAACGTTGACCGCAAGTCGATCCTCTACACCGACGCTTCGCGCCTCTACACCCGCACCGGCGAGGAATACGCCTCGCACAAGACGACCAACCATGCGCAGGGCGAATATGTTCGCTATGAAGGCGAGGAGACTATCCATTCCAACACGATTGAGAACGTGTTCTCAGTATTCAAGCGCGGCATGATCGGCGTCTATCAGCACTGCGGCGAAGCCCATTTACACCGCTACCTTGCCGAGTTCGATTTCCGCTATAACCGCCGCGCTGCCCTAAAATCTCTGATGTAGAGCGCGCCGCCGATCTGCTTCGCATGGCCCGCGACAAGCGCCTCACCTATCGGCGGATTGGTGAAGCCGATCACGCCTAAGCAGAAGGCCCGCAAGCTTCTTCGACTACTCAAGAAACGCCGTCTCGACTCCGAGTAGGTGTTTCATCATTATTTTGCCGGTCTTGTGATTCGGTCGTCACCACACCTCACGGGCACACCTCCAAGGCGGGCCACTGCCCGAGAAAGGAGGTGATACGCATGAGCAAGACCTACAAGATCGGCCAGAGTGCCGTGACGGGCCGCTTTACGTCGGTGAAAACCGCGCAAAGCAAACCCAACACGCACATTGTTCGCACGATCAAAAAAATAAAGGCGGCCTAGCCGTCTTCTTCCGGGCGGTTGTTCTTCGCGGGATTGCCGCCCGGTTTCTGTTTTGCAGGCTTCTTGGTTAATGGCCGGTTAACCGGCTTCTTGGCCGTCCTATGGTCCGGCGGCGTATTCAAAAGGCGGCGCAAAACCTCGTCGCCTTTTTCCTGGTCCTTGTCTTTGCGGGATTCCGCCATGAAACTTTCCGAGGTTATGAAAAACCCTAGGCTAAAGGTCAAAAGGGCCGAAAGCCATATTAATGCTCTTATGCGGGATTCCTCCCCCTTGAGCCGTGATCTCTATGAAATTCGCAATGGGCTGCACCGGAGCCACGTTCTCTTGGCTCAGCCGGATTGTTTTGCACTGACCTTCACTCCCAAAGAGCCAATCAAAGAGCACTTTGGCGCGATCATGGGTGACGCCGTCAACAATCTTAGGGAAGCGCTCGACTACTGGATGAACAATGCCGTCCAATGCGTCGGGCCTGCAAAGAAGGTTCATTTCCCCTTTGCGCAAGAACGGAAAGACCTTGAAACCTCCCCCAATTATCCTGCGGTACATAAGGCCTTCCCCGATGCCGCGAAATTTATCGCGAAAGAAATAGAACCTTGCAGGGATACGAACCTCGATCTTTGGGCCGTCACCAGCCTTTGCAACGATAATAAGCACAATGACTTCCTGCCGACCGTGACGGTCATGAACATCGACAACATCAACCTCAGGGCCGGCGGAATAGTCATGAGAAACTGCGGTGCCGGATGGGATGCGAACGGCCCAATGACAGTTATCCAATCCGGCGTTCCAATCTCCATGCAAAACAATTTCAGCACGTCCGTCGAAATACGCTTCCCACAGGGAGCCGTTTTCGAGAACCAGCCTGTTATCCCAACGCTGGCGAATATGTCGAAGGTCGTCTCGCAGACGCTCAACGCCTTGGAAAAATTCATCACCCCCTATTGTAAGTGATTTAGAAGCGTGCGCCGGCCTGTCGGCATGAATCATAGGAAAATTTCCCTTGGTACGTCAAGTATATAATTAGGCAAATTTTCCTATCTTTTCGAAAACCCGCCTCACCGGCCCCATAGGCGAGGTGCGCCTCGCGCAACAGCCATGGATCGAGACGTGCGCCGAAACCGGTGGAAATTTGTCGGAACCAACCTTGGTCCGACGGGTTCCACCCTTAGTCGCAACGCGACAGACGAACCGTCTCGCACAGAGGAGAAGATCATGCTTATGAAGATCCTTGCAGCTTCGGCCCTGACGATCGGTCTCGCCACGGCGGCGATGGGCCAGACCGCTGGCACCGACGGAAACAATGGCGGCGGCAGCGGCCAGACGATCACCGTCGACCCGAAGACGCCGGCCACGCCATCGCCTGACCAGATGGGCCCGCCGGACACTGGCACAACCGGCAGTATCAGCGGCGGCGACATGAATTCGAACGCCGACAAGAACTGCCCGAACAGCCCGCAGGGCGCCGTGGGCGATGCGAACAACTCGACCGCCGGCACGGAGCCGAACGTCAACGACAAGAATTGCGGCAAGTAAGCCTTTGGTCCCTTACGTCGCGCAATGGCCGTGGAGCTAACTCCGCGGCCATTGCTCGTGGGCGGGTTAGTACCTCGGCCCTTCGGACGTTTCAGGCGGGAACCATGCGGCTTGCCACTCGTTTCACGGGCGAAAAGGAGAAAACCCATGGCAGACAACGACAGCACGACTGGCAGCGCGGCGAACGGCACCGGGACGTCGACAACGAGTTCGGAGCCTAGACGCAGCGCAGCCTCGCGCAAGACCGGTGCCTCTCGCAACGCCGCCTCGCGCGGCAACACGCGCTCCTCGAAGGCGTCGGAAGATGCCATGAAGAAACAGGTTGCGGAATTGAAGCGCGAGGTGAACCGGCTGAACCGCGCGCTCGCCGAACAGGCCGAGGATGCCGCCGAGACCGCGCAGGGCTGGTACCGAAGCGCGGCCGATCGTGCCTCGACCCTCTATAGCGGCGCCTCCGATCGCGCGTCGCGCGCGGCGAGCCAGTTGCGTAACCAGGCGCATAGCGTTTCGGAAACGGTGCAGCAGAACCCCGGCACCTTTTCGACGGCAATGCTGATCGGCGGCCTGGTCGGTTTGCTGGCAGGCATGGCGATCAGCCGAAATTCCGATCCCGAGCCGGACTGGCTGCGTCGCTGGCACAGGTGAGGTTTCCGGCCGGGGCCGTACAGCCACGACCGTACAAAGTAGTGAGCGCAGGCTGCTTGGGTGGCCGCGCGAAAAGAAAGGCCGGGCATTGCGCCCGGCCTTTCTGTCCAGGTCTCTTCGTCGCAACGTTATGCCGTCCCTGCCCTCTTATTGAGCCCGGTTGTGTCGGGCTGGTCATTAGCCGGAGCTTATGGGATCATTCCCGCAGAGAATCGCGGAGAGCAGCATGGACAGACCTGCCATGGCATCCGTTTTTCGGATGCGGCATGTGCCTGCAAGCATTTCGGGCGTTCGCAGCCTTGGTCGAGGCCAGGCCGATCCGATCTTCCATTCAAGACCACTCGGCGAAGCGATCCGCTTCATCGCCCAGGCCGAGGGCCAATACGACCTCAGCGCCGTCGCCGTCTTCTATAGCGACCGCCAGACGCCGCCGCTCGGCAATCGCGAGATCAGGCAGCTCTGGAGCGAATATGGCGAGCGGTGGTTGGAGGCTTAGCCGGCGCTGGCCTCCCCCGCTCGGATCGGAAACGCCGCTCGTGCGTTCTTGAGGCGAGGTTAATGGGAGGAAGCACTATGAATGTCGCCAATCTCCAGCTCGAAGGCCTGCTGATGGCCGTCGCCGCGATCAATCAAGTGCTCGTCAAGAAAGGCGTGCTCACGGTCGAGGAAATCGACATCGCGTTGCGCAAGGCCGAAGCGGGCGAGACCGGCGAGGAGCGTTCGGAGGCGATCTCGGCCTCGAACCGCGACGCCATCAATTTCCCGATCCGGCTGCTCGAGCTCGCCAATCAGTGCCAGCCTGAAGCGGACATGCCGTCCTTCTCGAAGCTGGCGCGCATGGTCGGGCAGATGAAGGAGCCGTATAACGACCAGATGTGAGGGTCGGTAGGCGCGTTGCCTTGAACCATGGGCGCCGGCCTCTCATCGCCCATTGGAGGCCCTTTCTCCCCGTGGAACGGGGAGAAAGATAGGATCACGCCCGGCCCGGCCAGCCCTGTCGTAGGGCCAGCACGCTGCCCGGGCCGTGCACGGCGGCGTAGAGCAGGCCGGCGGCGAAGGGGAAATGCGACATGAAGGCGCCGAACTCGGCCTGGTTTCCGGCCCAGTGCGACGGACCGTGGAAGGCGAAGCCCAGGAAGGTGACGTAGACCGCCCCGATCAGTGCCAGCGGCGTCATGAAGGCCCCGGTCAGGAAGGATATCACCAGCAGCGTCTCGAGGATCGCCGCGCACCAGGCCAGAAACAGCGGGAAGGGAAAGCCCGCGGCGGCGATGTAGCCGGCGGTGGCGCCCATATCCATGAGCTTGAAGGCGACGCCCATCGCGAACATGACGGCGAAGATCAGGCGGGAGATGAGAATGGCGACGGTCTGCCAGGTCGATTGAGTATTTTCCACGAGTGTCCCTCCGAGTTGTTGAAGCGGTCGATGCCCCAAGGACGGGCACGGGGAGAGGATTCCGACAGGGGTGGGGAAAATTGTTCGAGCGTCCTTGTCCTCTCCCCGACTTTGTCTAGGGATGCACACATCTTCTGTGACTGGTATGGCTGATCAGGCTTCGGCTTGATTGCCACGTGGTTCCCCCAATCCGTCGCTGCTTCGCAGCGCCACCTTTCCCCCCTCCGGAGGGAAAGGAAGGGAGCCTTGCGGACGAGCGTTGACGGCAAAAAGCTTGGCGCCTTTCCTCTCCCCCATCGATCGGGGGAGAGCGACTATCTGGCGTGTCAAGTTGCATTTGCGAACTCGGTTCTCGCGTCGCGTGCTTTTGCGTTGAGGATGACGAGAAGTTTTCTGGCGAGTGCGATGCGGATGAGCATTTTGGGCTTTCCCGCCTGCTGCAACCGTTGAGCGAACGCTTTGAGATGCGGATCGAACTTGGCGACGATGGCCGCGACGACAAAGAGGATGCCACGCGGTCCGGCTCGTCCGCCGCGCACATGCCTGTTGCCGGCGCGCCTGCCGCTGTCGTTGGCGATAGGGGCGAGGCCCGCCAGCTTGGTGATGGCCTTGTTGGAGATGAGGCCGATCTCGGGCAGCTCGGCCATCAGGCGGGCAACAGTGCGGCCAGCCACACCCTTGAGCGAACGAAAGGCCGACCCCAGCTTGGCCCACAGTGGATCGTCGTCGATCATCGAGGCGATCTCGCCTTCCAGACGCCGCTCTTCGCGCTTGAGGAAGGCCAGCATGGCCTCGATGCTGGCGCATACCACGGCATCGCGTGCGGCGCTTTTGCGCTGTTTGTTGATGGTGGCATCGCCGACAACCTGGCAAAGCCGCCCAACCAGCGCAGCAAGGCGCTGCTGGGAATTACTGGGCGGTGGGGTCGGAGCCGTCTTCTTGACTGCGCCATAATGGGCAATGACAGCAGCGTCGATCCGGTCGGTCTTCTCCAGATAGCCCATCGCCTCGGCAAAGCGCCGCACGCTTCTGGCATTGACCAGGGCGCATGGCATGCCGTGCGCCCACAAAAGCATGAAGCCAAGCCGCTCATAGCCGCCCGATGCCTCCATCACCGCAACGGCCGCGCCGTGGCTGCGACAGAACAGCCAAAGAGCTGCGATCCCCGTTGCATCGTTGGCGAAGCGCTCTATCGCCCCACTCGGCCAGACATGCGCGTCCAGCCAATCCTTGGAAACATCAACTCCACAAATGATCCTGTTCACGGTAACCTGCCTTGTACGTACGGTTGGAACCAAGCGACTGTTCGGTCGTGCGTGACGAAGGCGAAGATCCCAAGCTCTCCCGCGGCTGTAACCTCAGGTGGTACGGGCGACTTCGCCAAGCCAAGGTCCGGCTGGCCGGCCGGACCTTGGCTCAACCGCTTCAATCCCACGAAATCTCTCTCGTGTAGATACAAGGTGGCTCGGCGAAGCCGAGACGGAGTGGGGGTCGACCAGCGCTACATTGGACAATTCATGCGCCATGCATGCGATTGCCAAAGGCCAGCCGCCACGGAAAGGGGCCGCGCCAGCGATGATGGAACAAACGTCAGGCGGCGAACTCTCTGGTCGGCGCTCTGCGAAAACCTCTTCAGCCACATCCCCCGCTTGGCGCGGGGCGAGAAAGAAGGCTCAGCCCGCCTTCGCCTGCCGCGGATGGCTGATCGAGTCCCGCACGGTGCCGTATTCGGCGCCCCAGCGATCTGTCATGTCGCAGCGGATGTCCCAGAGCTCGGGGAAGAAGCGGTGGCGGGCGCCGCCTTCGAGAATTTCCACCGGCCTGCCCTTCAGCGATTTGGCGCCCAGCCCGATCGAGCGGTGGATCAGATAAAGGTGGTTGGCGCGGAACTTCTGGAACAGCTCGTCGAATTCGATCAGCGCCTCGGCCACTACATAGGAATCGCCGTGGTCGTATTGCTCGTCATAGATACCCTCCACGGTCAGCCCGCGGCCATCGAGATAGGCATGCTTGAAGGCCCGCCAAAGATCCGGCGGCAACCGCAGCAACAGCTTAAAGCCTGGCGATTCCTGACCGCTGCCATTGCCGAGCTGCAGGCGGATCTGCTGGTACTCCTTGGGCGACATCGTTTCCAGCAGATCGAGCTGCGCCGTCATCATGCGCATCAGCCGGTGCACGCGGCCCATCAGCGTGACGATGCGGTGGGTATCCTGCCTTTCCAGATAGTCGAGCACGTCGACCAGCGTATAGGCAATGAGCTTCATCCAGAGTTCCTCGACCTGGTGCACGATCTGGAACTGCAACTCGTCGGCATTGACCATTTCGGCGAGCGGCTTCTGGCAGGCGAGCAACCGGTCGCATTTCAGATAGACGCCGTAGTCGCGCATCTCGGGCGCCTCGATGCGGGCGTGGTAGTCCGTCTTGTCCATGGCTCATCCTCCTCGTGGTCGATCGGCCTTGCGGTAAGGATAGCGCTTTGGGCTTGAACATTGTTCCTTTCTGTTATCCAGAAGGCATGAAAAGAAGGACGATCATCGACTTCTTCAGCCATATTGGAGAACAAATAATGCTGGACGCCCTCGACCGCAGAATAGTCGCCGCGCTCGAGCGCGACGCGCGCATCTCCTTCGGCGAACTCGCCGAGGCGGTCGGCTTGAGCAAGACGCCTTGCTGGAAACGGGTGAAGGCGCTGGAAGAGGCCGGCATTATCCGGGGATATTCGACCCGCATCGATCCGGCCGGGATGGGCTTCGGCATCGAGGCCTTCATCCAGGTTTCAATCGACTTCGAGGTGTCGGACGCGTTCGAGGCGGCGGTGAAGAAGCACCCGCTGATCCGCCGCTGCTACGCCACCACGGGCGAAGCCGACTATCTGCTCCAGATCGTCACCGTCGACATGATGGCGCTCGACCGCATGCTGCGCGAGGAGCTCAGCCGCCTGCCCGGCGTGCGCCGCACAGTGACCTCGATGGCGATGCGCGAGATCAAGGGCGACATCTCGTTCGCCGAGGCGGCGGCGCGTGCCTTGCATGAGTAGGCGCAAGGGGTTTTGAGACCCCGGCAGCCCCTCCTCCAACCGAGCCCCGCAGGCCGCTCGTACGGGCACCGCGCCGAACCCTGACTTTTTCTGGCATGGTCGGAGAACAGGCTTCGTACCGGTCTATAAGTCGGGCCCGGGGGTACGCGGGTGGCTGATATCATCTCAAGCAGAATCGGTGCGGAGCCTGTCTTGTCGGCAGGGCGTCCGTGGTTTTTCGCATCGACGGCGAATGCCGAGGTCGCGTGCCGTATGCTCGCACCATTCAGGAGCACTTCGGCGGCGGCGCTGCTCGCCTCGACCATCCTGCTGCTGGCGACTGCCATGGCGACTCACGCGGCGTCGGTCCTGCCGGAGTCGAGAGCTGGGCTCCACCAGCCGATGGATGCGAAAGCCATGCTGCAGGAGGCCAAGCGCGCTCTTCTGGCCCAGGCCGCGGGCGGCAATGGTGGGAATGGCGGCAATGGCGGCTCCGCGGGCGGCAATGGCGGAAACGGGGGTAGCGGCGGCTCCGCGGGCGGCAATGGCGGAAACGGGGGTAACCGCGGCAATGGCGGCTCGACTGGCAATGGCGGCTCGGCCGGCAATGGCGGCGGCGCCGGTGGAAACGGAGGCAATGGCGGCGGCGCTGGAGGAAACGGTGGCAATGGCGGCTCGGCGGGCAATGGCGGCGGCCCCGGAGGAAACGGCGGCAATGGCGGCTCGGCGGGCAATGGCGGCGGCACAGGCGGAAACGGCGGCAATGGCGGCTCGGCCGGCAATGGTGGCGGCACAGGCGGAAACGGCGGTTCCATGGGGAACGGCAGTTCCGGCGGCAATGGCAGTTCCGGCGGTCACGGAGGCCATCATGACTCCAGCTTCGGCCATTCGGATGGCGGTTTCCGTTTCTGCGGAAACTCCCCACGAGCGGCTTGCTGACGCCACTTGACTTGAAGCGCCGCGCACTGACGGTGAACCATCCTATGGGCCGGTGCGGTAGGCGAAATCGTCGATCGCTGCCTGCCAGTAGTGCTGCGTGCGGATCTCGAGCCGGGTGATGCGCCTGTAGTCGGCAGCGAAATAGACAAGGCCGTTGGCGGACAACACCAGCCGATCATCATAGGCGGACTCATCGCCCCGCCAGGCCTTGAGGATGAGCGTCTCACCCTCCGCGTCGTCCCAGCCGGCGCCGAAATAGGCGCCGGTGAAATCGAACGGCTTGTCGCTGAACACCTGCGCGGGATGGCCCGAGCTGTTGTAGGCGATGAATTCGCCCGACATGGTCGTGTTGACGTAGCCCGGGCCGTCGGTGAAGCGCTGGTGCATGGCAACGAGATTGTACCAGCCGAGACCGCCATAGCCCGACGGAACCTCGAACACGCCGGGCGACGTCATCAGGTCGTCGAAGCCGACGACATGCTCCACCGGCAGCGGGGCCACGGCAGGTCCGCCTTTGCCCTGGAATGCCGAGAGCACCACCGGCGCCGCGCCGACGACGACATGCCGCCGCTCGGTCGCCCCGCCGGCAGAAAAATCGACCAGCCATTCGCCTGGCGCCACGGCCGCGCTGAAGCGCCCGTCCGGACCGACCTTGGCAGCGGCACTGAGGCCGTCCGGCCCCGTCAGCACAACACGCGTCCCGGCGGCGACAGCGCCACTGATCGTCAGATCCGCAGCCAGCCCGACCGGGTGCGTCGTCGTCTTTGCGATCATGTCGCCCGGCGATCCGGGCGAAACGACATAGTCGCTTTCCTGCGAGGCGTTGCCGGTGGTGAAGGAATAACCTGGCGGAGGCACGACGCGGAACGCGTAGTGCCCGGCGTCGACGACCTCGAAATTGCGCTGGGTAGCCGACATGCGGAAATTGGCGAAACCGCCGGCATTGGTCAGCCGCATGATGGTGCTGCCGTCTGGCTTGTCGAGCTCGACCGCCACGCGCGACATCGGCCGGTCGCCGAGATCGTAGACGCCGTTCCGGTTGAGGTCGCGGAACACGAGCAGCGACGTGTTCATCTGGCCACCTTCGAGGGAGCCCCAGACGCGCTTTGGATAATAGTCGTCGGCACTGCCGGCACGCGCCGCGCCGCCGACCGTCGCCGGGCCGATGGCCGCCGCGACGATGACGGAAAACCACAAACGACGCTTCACGAAATTTCCCCTCTGGCGGATGCCGTCGATCCGAACCCCTGGAGCCTCGCAAGGACCTTGTCCACGGCGTCCGCATCGAAATAGGCAAGATAAAGCAACGCCATGGTGGCGCTGAACGTATAGACCGGCAGCGTCAGATAGATGATGGCGTGGAAGGCCAGGCCCGGCAGGACCAGATAGCGCCTTGTCGCGCGGAAAGGCATGCCGAGGGCCAGGCAATATTCGAGCACGACCACGGCGACGGACACCATGGTGGCGGGCCAGGCAAGACCGGGGGGATAGTCCGATCCCGTATAGTACCAGAGCAATATCTGTTCCAGGCGCGCGCCGCTGAGGAAGGCATAGTTCGTCTTGTCGAAAGCGGCGAAGAAATAGAGCACCGAGAGCTGCACCACGATCAGCCGCAGCCCCCACAGATTGCCGCGCTCCGCCGCCGGTGGAACGCCCGCGCGCTCGGCGCGTATCACCGCCAGATAGCGGTCCAGCGAATAGGAGCGGCCGCAGGGGGTGAGCGCGATCAGGAGCGCGGCGACGGCAAGCAGATAGGTATGGTGGTGGGTCCAAGGCTCGCGCCCAAGCTGGAACCCGAAACAATAATACATCGCCAGCCCGACCGCGCCCGTCCAGACGGCGGCGGCGCGGCTGTGATAGCCGATGAAGAGCAGCGCGGTGGCGACGAAGAAGTTGGCCGCCAGAAACAGGCCGGCCGGCGATTGGTCGATATAGAGCAGCAGCTCGCCCGCCCAACGCGACCAGAACAGCATGGCCAGGCCGATGCGGATCAGTGCTGACGAGCGCGACGATCCCTCCGTCTCGGCCGCCCAGCCGACGAAGCGCGTAGCCCCGGCGTGCACCGAAAGCCAGTTCGGCCAGTCGGCGATTGCTTCACTCAGCGCAGGCATTTTGGGCATCGGTATGGATGGTCTGCCAGCCGCCGCGCGTGCCCAGCCGGGCACGGACGCGGATATCGGCGCCCTGCCCGGCGACCGCGCAGAGCCGCTTGATGACGGAAGCCAGGTCCTCGCGGCTTTGGATCCATTTCAGCCTGCCGTTGCGAGGCGCGCCAAGCATCTCGAACCGGTCGAGCGAAACAAGCGCGCCGTCGGGCCGGCGGATCTCGAAGGAAGCGTCGATCACGCCGAGCCCGATCGCGCTGAACATGGTCCAAGAGCGAAGCAATGCCGTTCGCACGCCGAAGACCTGCTCCGCGACCGGACCGGCGATCATGAAGGCGGCGATCGCCATGAAGGCAATCAGCCGCAATCGTGCCGGCGACAGCCGCCCGGCAGGCTCCGCACCTGTTCTGATCGAGATGATATCCGCCACCCGCGCACCCCCGTCGCGACTATAGATCGGATCAACGCGGTTCTTCGATCGTCCCAGAAAAAGTCAGGGCTAAAGCGCGTCGCGATCTTTCAGATTCGCTCCTGCGCTTTAGGCTTTTGGTTTTGCGCATGTCTTTGCCCCGAAACCGGTTCCCACTTTCGGGAGACATGCTTTAGGCGCGACCGTGGCGCGGCCTCGGCCACGATGTGAGATCAAGAGGAAGATTTCTTGCACAAGCTGCGAGGCGCTCGCCAGGCGGAGGAAGCGACAGGGCGGAGTGACGTGGGTGCTGCAGGACAGAGCGGGCGCGGAGGGTCGCGACCTCAGTACTTTACCGGTATATCCTCGCCAGCGAGCGGAGGCTTAACGCTCGCCACCCGCGCCGTCTCGCGCTCCTTCTCGGCATCGGCCTCGCGTTTCGGACATTCTTCGAAATCATGGTCGCGGCCGCCGCAATAGGAGCAGCATTTGGCAGGGGTGTCGGGGTAGAGCATCGGGGCCATTCCCAAGAATGCACGAAACGGTTTCCGGTTGCAGCAATTGCGTGAACCCGCAGCAACAGCCGCCCTACCCCATGCCCAAGAAACCAAAGCCCGAGGAGCTCGCCGCTCACGCGGCGGGCTCCCGTCCAGTCACCGCTCACGCATGCGCGTGGGGATGACGGAAGTCCCAGACGGCCCAAGCCGATGCCGCGACCACCAGCACGCCGAGGACGACATGCGTGGCCATGACATGCGTGTCAGCCGCGAAGTGTAGCAACCAGGGCGACACGATCAGCCAGAGCCCGAGGACCACACTGACCCATTCTTCCCACTCGGCGAACACCGAAAGCGTCGCCAGCGCCAGCGCGCCGAGGAGAACGCCGACAATCCAGGCGTTCCACGCGGGCACCATCGCCGCGGTGAATCCGATAACCCAGGGTGAGATGAACAGGCAGACTGCGAGGACCAGAGTGATCCAGTCCAGGCTCTTTCTTGCTTCCATCATTGCCATGACAACCTCCATGGATGAAGCTTGACCAAAGCAACTGTATCCGCGTGGACATTGCACGCTCACAAATGATGTAATTACGCTTTTCCGGTGCTGCAAGGAGGTGCGGCGACCGCGACCCGTGCCCTGCCCAGTGCATTCCCCCCGGCGCAAATCGCGCCGGCGGCCGCCACTGGACCCCGACGCCTCAACCGCTGAAATTGCTGTCCGGCGTGTCGGCGCCGAGCTGCGGCACGACGATCGCCTCGATCGGTGCGTCAAGCATCCACCTCACGCCGGCGGGCGTGCGTTCGAGGCTGGAGGAACCGCTCAGCGATTGCGGCGCCACCCGCTGCAGCACCACCGTGCCGAACCCCTTGCGCTCGGGCGCCTTCCGCGCGGCTGCGACCTTACCGGATGTCTCGTGCCAGAGAAGATGAAACCGTCGCCGCGCCTCGGGATCGGTCTCCACCTTCCAGGTGATTTCGACGTGGCCATCCTCCGAGGCCAGCGCCCCATATTTGGACGAGTTGGTGCCGAGTTCGTGGAAGGCCATGCCGAGATTCTGCACGGCATTCGATTGCAGCGTCAAAAGCGGCCCGGAGAGCGAGATACGATCTTCATGGCCGAAAGGCTTCAGATGCTCCTGGACAAGGTCGAACAGGCTGGCGCCGGCCCATTCCGAGGTGACCAGAAGGTCGTGCGAGCGCGACAGCGCCATGATGCGCGAACGGATCAGTTCCTCGAACTCGCTTGGGTCGGTCGAGCGCTTGCTGGTTTCCCTGACCATCGACAGGATCACCGCGAACTGGTTCTTCACCCGATGGTTGACCTCGCGCATCAAAAGACGAATGCGGCGTTCGCTTTCCTTGGCGGGGGTGATGTCTCGGGCGATCTGCGACGCGCCGACGATCTCGCCCGCGCTGTTCCTGATGGGCGACACGGTGATCGAGACAGCAATCAGCGAACCATCCTTGCGCTTGCGCGTCGTCTCCAGGCTTCCAACACCCTCGCCACGACGGATGCGGCCGATGATCTCGGTTTCCTCATTGTGCATGTGCTCGGGAATCAAAACCAGAATCGACTGGCCGATGGCTTCCTCGGCGCTGTAGCCGAACATGCGCTCGGCCGCGTGGTTCCAGTCGGTGATGACGCTGTTGAGGTCCTTGCCGATAATGGCGTCGTATGACGAATCGACAATCGCCGCGAGCCGCGCGTCGGCATCGGCGTTCGGACGAAAAGGCCCCCCTGTGCTGGTCATACGCATTAACTAGAGCCGGCGGAAATCAAGACAATGTGTATGTTGGATGGCATCTGCTTACGGCTTCGAGTCATTGGGACCGTTGCCTCTCATCCTGTCCGCCGAAATTACGCCGAAATCCTGCGACTTCGCACCCGCGTCGGCAGTCAGGAACCCGTCCGAGGAAAGCCCGCGGCGCAAAAGCTCACGCACTGCGGCCGAACGGCTGGGCATGCGCTTTTCGAAACGCCAGTTCTCCAGCGCCGCCAACTCTTCGTCGGTCAGCATGATCTGCAACCTCTGCGGCCGCTCCAGTTCAGCCATGCCCCGCCTCCTTCACAGATGTACAATGCCACGAATGAGTAAGTTCCTCATTGCAAGTAGAAGTAGGATTCGCCGTATAGGGCGTCAAGAACGCTTGAGCCGCAAAAGGTGGGACAGACTAGCGAAACCAACAATGCACCGAAACCACATTTGTTGGCGTATGCTAACTAATTGATTTGGCTTCTGCTTTTCGCTTTTTTCTTGCTATCCGGCCTGGTCCGGCGCATGATGGAGATTGAGGGATAACCTCCACGGAAGGAGGCATTCCATGTTCCAACGATTTTCCATCCGGCTGCGCGACGACGCTCATCACAGGGTGCAGCGGGCGTTTCGGCTCAGGGGTATCGTCAACATCATCCGGCTTTCGGAAGAGATCAGGCTGAGCAACCTGACAGAGAACATCGCCCGTGAGGATATCGAAGATCTGGTATTGCAGATCGCGCAGCTTTACGGGGCGCCGATCGAGTTCGACGACGATGCCCGGATGGCGCTTGATCTACCCAGCGACTTCGGCCGAGACAACCGTAACGATCTTGAGAAGATGTTGGATAGCCGTACGTGCGGCGATGTCCCGAGCGATCTGCTGCAGTTGGCGCGGGAATAGCGCCCCCCGTTCAGGCAGGGGCCCGCCTCGTGCTCACGCCTTCTTGCTGCGCTTCGGCGCGGGTTTCTTCGGCGCGGGCTTGGGCGCGTCCGCTTCCTGTGCGAGCCTGGCGGCGCGCAATCTCTTCGTCTTGGCCTCCCTCGCAGTTGCTTCCAGATCCATGATCTGCCGCGCGACGCGCGACGTCATGTCCGTTTTGGCTTCCGTTCGAGACGGAACCGGCTTGAACAGACTGGTATCCGATAGGGACTTCATTTCTTCTCCTTAATCAAAAAAGGCCGGGCAAGCCCGACCTTCTCCAACGCGCCTCCGCGGCCGATGCCAGTACATCCGTGGTCAAGGACCCGAGGCGCTGTGATCAGGCGGCCTGCAGGTTTTCGGCAGAACTTTTGCCGTTGCGGGCATCCTTCACGATCTCGAAGCTGACCTTCTGGCCTTCCACGAGGGAGCGCAGTCCAGCCCGCTCGACGGCCGAGATATGAACGAACACATCGGGCTGGCCATTGCCGACCTCGATAAATCCGAAGCCTTTGGTGGAATTGAAAAACTTTACGGTTCCAGAGCTCATTGCGATTTCCTTTCAAATCGACGTAAATTATCGCTGCTTGGCCACTTGTCCAAACGCCGAGTTCTTCGAAATTGAGAGGGAATATCGTCGGGCGCTGAGGCGCGAAAACAACGTTCGTTCAACAAGATCGATTTTCAATACATAGCGCTTAATTCTCACTTTCGCAAGGGAGGCGGAGATAATACTCGTTCTATGCCTCTAACCAGATGGGAGGCGGATTTGCCCACTGGCCCTAGGCGCTGGCGTTCAATCCATGCAGCACCGCAAGGCCCGTTTCATATCGAGCTGGGGAAAGCCCAGCCTGATGTGCCTGCCATAGATTATCTTTCAGATCGGCTTCCTTTATCGACCTGGCGAGCGGGTTCGAGGCTGCGCGGCAGATGAACCCCTGCTCGCTTTCGTCCATCCGTTTCGTCAGCGCGTCGACGGCCGCGACAACGGATGAACTGAAGCCAGCCTGTTCGAGCCGTTCGAGGCTCCAGCCCTCGCCTTTTTCGACGATGTCATGCAGATAGGCGACGGTCTTTTCATCCAGCGTCTCGACGGCCTCGGCGACGCGCCTCAGATGTTCGATGTAGGGCCTGCCGGTCTTGTCCTTCTGACCGCTGTGAGCCTGCTCTGCGATCTTCGCTGCCCGGTGGAACATAATCCTTCCAATCTCGTCACTTCCCGGCACGATAAAGCCCGCCCCGGCGAGGGACGGCCGAAGCGGGCTTTGCTCGGGTACGAGCCCAGATGACGCGCCTTTCGCGGGGGGGCGGGCTGCGCGCCATACTGCATTCAAGAACATCGGCGTCGGGCGAATGTTCCGCCCCTTGCGAATTTTTTCAGACCACGACCTCCGAGGCACAGCTAAAAAGAAGCCCGGACCAGGGACCGGGCAGGAGAGGTCTTGGGAACATGCTGACCGGAGGGGCCTGGCTCAGCACTTGTCAATTTGCCGCTCCACTGTGACGGCCAAATGAACCATCTCTTCGGGGCTCGGCGTTGCTGGAGAAACGCTTTTTGGCAGGAACCGCGCGGCCGCGCTGCCGTTAGCCTTCGTGTTCAACAGGAGGCCCTGCAAATGGATTGGAACCGCGTCGAAGGCAATTGGAAACAGGTGAAGGGCAAGGTCAAGGAACAGTGGGGAAAACTCACCGACGATGACCTCGACCGCATCGCGGGCAAGCGCGACCAGCTTGAAGGCAAGATCCAGGAACGTTACGGCCTTGAGAAGGATCGCGTTCGCCGCGATGTCGACGACTGGTACAGCATGCAGAGCTGGTAGCAGGCCTGCCCCTGAACGAAGGGCGCTGTCTTCGCGGCAGCGCCCTTTTCGTGTGCGCTAGTCAAGATTGCGCGAGGCGGCCGCGTATCTCCGCCTCGATCCCATGGTCAAGGTGCATCGGCAGATCGGCGGGCTTGCCATGGCCGAGTTCCGCCAGCGCAGCGGCATCACGGTGGAATTTTTCGAGGGACACCGTGCGGCCCTGCTCCAGCCAGCCTGTGGCGTGCAGGATGAAATGCGCGCCTGAGGACACAGCCGCCGAAAGCACCCTCCCCCCTTCGGCGCCGGATTGCGCGTCGTCGACCTTGGCCGAGGTGATGGCGCCGTCGCCCCGCACCGGCACGCCGAGCCGCCTGCCCAATTTCGCCGCGTAGTGCTGGACGAGCTGCGAGGCTGGATCGCCGAAATCGGGCAGCATCCGGCGCATATCGAACGGATAGGCAAGGATGCCCATCACCACCGGCGCGCCTGGACGCCAGAGTTGCGCCAGCGCCAGCCCGGCCAGCACCTCCGCATAACCCTGGATAAGCGCGCCGGCCACGGTGACGGGCGAGGTCGCGCCCATCATCATATAGGACGAGACCATGCTCGCCTCGCCCTTCAGCGCGATCGCCCGCAGGCACTTCAGCGGGTTCGGCCAATAGGTGAGCGGCGGCGTGGCGTTTATCAGGTGGAGAAGGTTGCACTCGCGGGCAGCCGCCGGCCGCCCGACCGCCGCGGCGGTCAGGTCGGCCACCGCCTCCGCGGCCGCCGGCGAAGCGATGCTGCCCATGAACGGCTTGTCGGAATGGATGAGATGCGCAAGCAGCATCTCCAGCGGCCGCCGGTCTTCAGGGACGTCCTCCATCACGCAGATCATCTGCCCAGTGTTGGTGAGTCCCAGCGCGGCATGCGCGGCGGCGACAAGCTCAGCGTAGATCTGCCGAGTGCCAGCCACCCTCTTGCCATTGCCGAGCACGACATTGGGCGCGCCGTAGATCGGCGCAAAAACGGGCGGTGCGCTTGCCCCCACCAGCGTATCCCGCGCCGGATTCCTGCCGCGCAGCAAGAATTTTGCCGGCGCGTGCCGGCGTATGATGCTGCGCAGCTCCGTCCCGTCCAGTCGCACGACATCGCCGCTCGCCACACCGCCTATCTGCTTCAGCATGTCGATGGTCTGCGGATCGTCCAGGAAGCGGATTCCCGTTTCCTCGAGAACCCGATCAGCCGCCTTCTCGATCGACTCCAGCCCGGCCTCGTCGTGTTCGGGACGACAGGATGAGGCGACGAAGTCCTGCGCCGCATGATGTTCTCTAGTCCATGAAGCCGACATGACTTGCCCCGATGTGGCCGGCGGCAGAGATTCAATCGCAGATGTACCGGCACCATCAGATTTATCCGGATTCGGTATCCGGCCGCGACGCTCCTCCCGCGCCATCTGACGTCGCTTTCCACAGGCCAGGGCTGACGCAGTCGCATCGCGCATGAGACACCTCACGGCACCTGGGTGAGACGCGACATAATCCCGATACGAGCAGGAACTTTCAGGTACGAGCGGCATTTGTCGTGGCCATGGATATTCTCGACACAAATTTTCTGGTCATTGAACAGGCGAAAGCCTTGCGCTTCGAAAACAGCCGCATGAGGAAACTGGCCCGAGCTTATGTCGAGCAATCCAGGGCGCTCGTCCAGCAGCTTGCGGCGGTTCGAAACCAGCCAGGTGGGACATCACCGCCCAACCGTGCAGACCTGAACTTGACCGAAGGCGGATAGGCTCTAGGTTACTGTCATCGCCGGTAACCATCCACTGGACACCATTGGCGGCTGAGAGACGACGAACGCGCTCCCGTCTGAAAACGGGAGAGCCCTGTGCCTCAACCAAAAACCGTGCTGCCGCGCGCACGCGAATCCTTCCAGAGCCAGCTGGTCCAAGGCAGCAAGGACGCCATCGAGCGCTCTCGCGAATTGTTGCGCCGCACCGAGCATCTGGTGCGCCCAGGATTGCCGATTGTTTCGAAGCGACCTAGCGACGAGACGCCCAAACCCTAACCTTTTCACAGCTTCGATCACGCCCACGGTCCGGACAAGCGCCGACGGCGAATTGATGCGAGCCGACCTCAGGCCGCCAGACCGACCATGCCTTTCGGCATTTCGCAGGGGAAAAAGCTCCGAATTATCAAATGTTAGCGCGCTCTGACCAACAACCCCATACCTCGTCAAACGCGCCTGTTTTGAATCACTTGTGACATCCCCTGTGAACGGGCCCGCTCGGCCCGCTCATGGAAGACATGAATGCTTGAATCGCTTTTCCTGAATCTCGGCCAGCATGACAGCCTATCGGACGAAGAGCAGGCGCTGCTCGGCGACCTCATGGCGGGCGAGCGCAGCTTCGCCGCCGGGCAGGATATCGTTGCGTCCGGATCGCGTCCGGCCTACAGCACGCTCATCCTCGACGGGCTCGCCGCGCGCTACAAAGTGCTTGCCGATGGCGGCCGGCAGTTCACCTCGCTGCAAGTTCCAGGCGATTTCGTCGATCTCTACGCCTTCCTGCTGAAGACGATGGACCACGGCGTCATCGCGCTCTCGCCCTGCCGCGTCATCCTGGCCGACCATTCGAAGCTGCGCAGCATCACCGAGCGGGCGCCGCACCTGACGCGGCTCTTGTGGCTCGACACGCTGATCGACGGCGCCATCCACCGCGAGTGGATCGTCGCCATGGGGCGGCGCTCGAAAGTCTCGCATCTGGCGCATCTGTTCTGCGAGCTGTTCGTCAGGCTGCAAGTGGTGAAGCGCACCAACGGCATGAGCTTCCATTTGCCAGTTTCGCAGGCTGAGCTCGCCGACGTGCTGGGCCTGTCGGTGGTGCATATGAACCGCGTCATCAGCGCGCTGCGCAACAGCGGTGTGATCGCCTGGGCGAGCCATACGGTGACGGTCCTCGACTGGCAGAAGCTGCAGCAGATCGCCGAATTCGACCCGACCTATCTTTCGATGACGCATGAGCCTCGCTGATCGCCGTCGCTATCAAATGCAATTTCACCACCCGCATTTGCGGCCAGAGTGATAGGTCGGGGAGCGCGAGGATTGAGGGCTTATCGCGTCGAAGAGATGGATGGCGAAACCGTCATTGCAAGCCATGCCGTCGAGGCGATGGCGCCCTTCGAGGCTGCCCGGATGGCGCTCGGCGTCGAGATCACGTTGCGCGGCGATGCCGACAAATGGATCCGGGTCGTCGAGCTGACCGACAGGCCGCCGACGCGGCTGCGGCCCGGCATCTTCGAATTCAGGCCCATGGGCCGTCGAAGCTGAGCGTCCGTCCCCCGACAAGTCGGCCGGTTCAGCAGTTGAGTGTTTCCGGCGACGGCACCGCTGAGATTCTTCCGGAACACGTGGCGGCCCGGCGCCGGCTCGGTTCAACTACGCTTGCCACCGATCTGGAGTATCAGCGCCGCGATCAGGCTGGAGAGGACTATGCATACCGCGACTTCAAAGCCGGGATTTTCCACGTACCGGGGGCGGGCTGGCGGTCGCCGGCGGCTGCTTGGCTGCCACCACAGGCGCAAGATCCGTGCGGCTGCCGCTGCGCACCGAATAGGCGCGCGTGATCTCGGCGCCGAAGAGGAAGATCTGTGCCGAATAATAGACCCAGACCAGCACAACCATCAGCGCCCCCGCCGCGCCGTAGGAAGTGGCGATGGCGCTGGTGCCGATATACCAGCCGATCAGCGATTTGCCGATGGTGAAGAGCAACGACGTGACCAGCGCGCCGACTCCGACGTCGCGCCATTTGAGCTCTCGGTCCGGCAGAACCTTGTAGATGGCCGCGAAGAGCAACGCGATCAACGCGAAGGAGACGACCGTGTTGATGCCGCTGACGATCAGCGTTCCAAACGGCAGGCTGCGGTTAATGACTTCGCCAAGCGCGGCGATCGCAGTGCTGGCCGCAAGTGACACCAGCAGCAGAAAACCCAGCGCCGCCACAAGGCCGAGACTTACCGCCCTCGCCCGCAGCAGGCGCGAAAACGACACGGCGCTGGGCTTGACCTTCCAGATCTCGTTCAACGTCTGCTGCATCTCGCCGAAGACGCCGGAAGCGGTGATCAAGAGCGTGACTAGCCCGATCAAGGTGGCCAAAGTGCCCGACGAGCCGTGCGAGGCGGTCTCGACCGTTGCCTTGAGAAGATCGGCGCTCTGCGAACCCATGACGCCCGATATTTGCGCGGAGAGTGCGAGTTGCGCGGCATCGTTGCCGATGACGAACCCGGCGATCGCGACCACGATCAGCAGGATCGGTGCCAGCGACGTGGTGGCGTAAAATGCCATTGCCGCGCCGTGGCTCAGCGCATTGTCGGCAATATAACCGGACACGCTTTCCTTGAGGATTGTCCAGCCTGCGTTGACCCAGCGCGGCATCTTCTTCCCCTATTTTGGCCGTGGATCCTTAAGGTCGGCTCCGATGGTGGAGAATTGCCCTGTCCGTCGCCTCGCGACTGCTTCGGCTAGAGCCAGCGCGGCGTTGGTCACTGCAATCTGAACGTCCTTGTCGGCGTCAAGCTCGTCATGGCTGGTTGCATAGGGCATCCAGTAGCCAATATAGCGATCGAGTTCGGCAATCTCGCCGACGGGATCGAGCTTCATCGAACGCAGCCAGTCGGCAAGCGCATGCCGTGCGTTCGCAGCGCCTTCCGTATCGCCGTGAACGACCACCGAGAACAGCCGGCCTTCGAGATGGCGGGGATAGTCCCAGCCAGAGAGTTCGGCTTGCTTGGCAAGCGCTGGATCCTTGCCCTGCGTCAGCGACGGATCGGGATTGCCACCGTCGGCGCAGACAAGCCGGTCCATCATCAACTTGATCGGCGACGACGTCTGATACCAGTTGACCGGCGTCACGATCATCACGCCATGCGCCTCGACCCAGAGTGGGTAGATGTCGTTCATCCAGTCCTGCACCTGGCCGAGCGAGTGGTTGGGGTAGCATGAGCATGGCCAGTGGCAGAGTGCCGCCGCCGTCGAGAAGCACGCCTTGCAGGGGTAGATCTTGCGGCCGTATTCCGAAGCGAGCCGCGACAGGTCGAGCACCTCGACCAAGAAGCCGTGCCCGTCGACAATGGCGCGTCGCGCCAGCTCGACCAGCCGAAAACTCTTCGACATCTCGCCCGGACAGGTATGCTCGCTGCGCGAGGAGCCGTTGATGATCAGGATGCGCGACGGCGCGGCCACGTCCTCATGCCGGCGCTGCGCCGCCTCGACCGCTTCACGCGCCGCTATCCATTCCACCGAAAGGTCGTAGCCGGGATCGTGGAACCCCTGCCCTGCCTTCCTGGTCACCGGACTCTTGCGTTCGTTGCTATAGGCTTGCCAGGCGATCTGGGCCAGCCGGCCGATGGCGTCGGCTTCCGCCTCGAAGGCAGGATCATAGAACAATTTCCGGTAACGCTGCTTGAATTCCGCCTCGCCGAGCCGCGGGCTCGGCATGCCTTTGCGCGGTTCTATGCCGGCTTTGTCGGATTGTGTTTGTTCTGCCATCTGCTGCCCAGCCCAATACTGAGCGGGCCGGGTGGGACAAGAGCTCGACTGCCATTTCGTTGGCCAGGGCGTGAAGCCGGAGAAACCAGCCCTGTTCTCTTTGCCACCAGGTCCCGCTGACGCGGCCCGCAAATCACAATCCAGGGCCGGCGCAATGGTTCCCCGATAAGCGCAGGCCGACGGCAGGCCCCAAATAAATTGCCGGCGAATTTTGCACCGGGAACCCAGGGGCCTATAATTAGTTGACTAAATGATTCATGGGGGTGAATCGATGGCCAAGAAGAAGAACAGACAGACCGGTTTCGGGATCGCGGCGGACTCGCGCGCCGAGGTCGATGAGGCGGCCTACTTTGCCCGCAAATGTGGCCTCACCCGCGACGAAGCGCTCCAGATGATCCGCGAAGCCCTCCGCTTGCCGGTCGTCAAGCCGAACAAAGACGGGAAGCGTAACCACTGACCTTCTTGACCAACAAGGTCTCACTGGCCCGTCTGCGGCTGCACCTGGCCAGGCTTGATCACGGGCATATCGCTGCCGGTGGGCGGTGGGGTCTTGGCATTCTGATCGCCGGTCGGTGGCGGCTTCAACACACCGCCGCAATTGCCGAGCTGTTTTGACAACTCGTCCGTATCGGCCTCTTGCTTCTGCTTCTGCTGCTGGTCGTTCGCATCGGGCTTAGCCTGGCAGTTCTGCGTCGGCTGATCCTTCGGTTGGGCGCCAGTCTGCGCCGCCGCCGGCAAGGCGGGGATCAGAGCCAAGGCCGCGATCAGAAGCGCTTTGTTCATCGGATCTTTCATGGGATCCTCCTCATGTCAGTGCTCGGGGATCAGTAACCCCCGATGATCGGCAGGATCTCGCCGGTGATGTAGCTCGAGCATTGCGGCGAGGCCAGGAATACGTAGGCCGGCGCGATCTCCTCCGGTTGGGCGGGTCGTTTCATCGGTGTCTTGGCGCCGAACTGCGAGACGTCTTCCGCTTCCTTCTCGGAAGGGTTGAGCGGCGTCCAGACCGGACCGGGCGCCACCGCGTTGACGCGGATGCCCTTCGGGATGAGGTTGCCGGAGAGCGCGCGGGTGAAGGCGTGGATGCCGCCCTTGGTCATCGAGTAGTCGACCAGTTCCTTCGAGCCCTCGATGCCGGTCACCGAGCCGGTGTTGACGATCGCCGAGCCCGGCTTCATGTGCGGCACCGCTTCCTGCGCCATGTGGAAATAGCCGTAAAGATTGGTCTTCAGCGTGGTGTCGAAATGCTTCTCGGTCAGATCGGCGAAATCGGCCGAGTGGATCTGGAACGCGGCGTTGTTGACCAGCACGTCGAGCTTGCCGAAGGCCTTGAGCGTCTCAGCCACCGCCTTGCGGCAGAAGGCGCGTTTGGCCACGTCGCCGCGCAAGGTGATGCAACGCCGTCCCTCCGCCTCGACCGCCTGCTTCGTCGCCTTGGCGTCGCGGTCTTCGCTCAGATAGGCAATGGCGATGTCGGCACCCTCGCGTGCGAACAGCACGGCCACCGCGCGACCTATACCGGAATCGCCGCCGGTGATAAGGGCGACCTTGTCCTTGAGCTTGCCCGACCCTTGCCAGAACGGTGCATCGTAAAGCGGCGCCGGCTCGATCGCCCATTCTTCGCCGGGCTTGGGGTGGTGCTGCTTGGGAAAAGGCGGCACGGGGTAACGGCGGGCGCCGGCCTGCATCGCGCCGGGCGACTGCGGCTTGGGCTTGCTGCGGTCGGTAGCATCGACCTTGCGCTGCACGCCGCGCTGCCTACGCATCGTTTCGCCGGTGTCTGCTTTGGTGGCGGCGCCCGATTTCACGGCTGCGTCGGATTTCTTTCGGCTGCTGGTCGGCATGGCTGTCTCCTTCTGTTCGAAGGACAACGCATGCAGGCTGAAAAGGTTGGCTTGGTTCGCCGCACCTCGCAGAGACGCTCGAGCATGCATCAAAGTTAAATGCGCGGCACAAGCGGGAGTGCTAACCCCTCTCGCCATTGGGGGGACTCTTCAGGAGGAGTCCCATGGACGTTCGAACTCTCATCGGCAGTCTCTCGGCAGCCTTGCTGCGCCGGCGTGCCGCCACACCACCGATCCCCGCCAGGGTGATCCGCGCCTCGCTCGCGGATGTGCCGCTCAGGCCGCGCCCCCGGCCGCCGCATCGGCCGGCGCCGCCGATCCGGCCTGCAAGCAACATGTAGCCTCGCAACCGCCGGGCGAATGCAACCGACTGGCCAAATCATCGTTTACGGCCATTCCCAATCTTGTGGCGGCAACCATGAAATCCTTGCGCATAAACAGTCCGCTTTTTCTCCTCATTGCTGCCGTGATGACAGCCGCGCCCTTTGTCGGCCTCGCCTGGCGCACGCATGAATGGCTCGGCTGGTGAGGAGCCGATGAGCCGTTTCCTGCCGCTCACCATCCGCTTCGTCAGCGGCGGCACGATGGTGGTCACCACGGTCGCCGAGGCTAAGAAGGCGCTTGCCGGACACTGGAAAAACAAAGAAGCACCGGCTTACCTGGAAGCGGCCCGGCTGGTGGATGACGCGATCGCGGGCACCTGCCGGCCGGCCATCGCCTTTGCCGCCTTCAAGAAGGTCGCTGTGCAACAGGGGCTGTTGAAGCCTACCCAGCCGAGCGCCGCGCTCACCATGCTCGACACGCTCTGGTCGCGCTCCAAGACGCCGCCCGGCTAGACGCTTATCTCGGCTCGCGCGCCATGCTGAGATAGGTCGGATCGAACTCGGCGATCGTGACCAGCCGCTCCCAGTCGAGGATCGTGATCATGTGGTTCGTCCAGTTGATGACGTTCATGCGTCGCAACGTGCCGATCACCCTGTTCATGTGCACGACCGACAGGCCGAGCACGTCGGCCAGTTGTGCCTGGGACAGCGGTAGGTAAAAACTCATATCGCGCGTCTTCTTCACCACCTGCAGCCTGACGAAGAGCTCGCAGATCAGATGCGCGAGGTGGGAGAGCTTGGAGCGGCGGCCCATGGCCACGATCCATTCGCGATGGATTGCGCCGTCGACCAGCGTGTCCAGCCACAAAAGCCGGGTGAGATGCGGCGCCTGCTCGGTGATAGTCTTGAGCTTGCTGTGCTCGGCAGCAGCCACATGGCAAGGCGACAAGGCAGTGATGCCGTGATCCATCGTCTTCAGCAAGAAGGCATGGAGATCGACGAAATCCCCCGGGACCTGCAGCGAGGTGAACTGACGGCCGCCGTCCTCCAAAACTTTGTAGCGAGCGGCAAACCCGTCGATGATCAGCGTGCTATAGGTCGGCCTGGTTCCTTCAGAGACGATATCCTCGCCGGTGCCGACATATTTCTCGATCGACAAAGTCGATGTGAGCAAGGCCTTCTCTTCGTCCGACAGGGCGTCATGCTGGCCGAGATTGAGGTAAAGCGATTCCAGCAATTACACGTTCTCCGTTGGCGACTGCTAACGCCGCAAGGTGGGGCTGGTTGCAGGCGGCCATGCGCCGACCGGCGGCACGGCACGGATTCTTCTCTCCGGATCAGCGGCTTGGAACCACGACCGCGCTGGTGAATTGACCTTCGAAATTTCCGGGGATCGACCTATCCATGCAGCGCTTTTACTTCGACCTCTACAACACCGAACACAGCCAGGAAGACACCGAGGGACAGCTCTTCGCGACCCGCGAGCGCGCCGGCATGGAGGCGTTGCGCATCCTGCACGACGTCGCCCGCGACGAAATGCCGGGCGGCAGGCATCTGACCATCACCGTCAAGGTGCTGGACGAAAAGCGCGACCAGATTTTCGAAGCGTCGCTGACACTGAATTCCGTCTGGACGTGAGGCGGTCGACGCTGTCGGCGCCAGCCGCCGGAGGCAAGCAATGTTTCAGGATTTCGACAGCCGCCAGGTGGACACCGGCGAAGCAAGGATCTTCGCCCGCCGCGCCGGCAATGGACCCGGCCTACTCCTGCTGCACGGGTTTCCCGAAACTCATGCGATGTGGCGCGACGTCGCGCCAAGCCTGGCGCGGGATTTCACAGTCGTCTGCGCCGATCTGCGCGGCTATGGGCAAAGCTCATGCCCGCCGTCGGCCACCGATCATGCGACCTATGCCAAGCGCGCCATGGCCGCAGACATGATCGTTCTGATGGAAACGTTCGGCTTCCGGCGCTTCATGGTCGCGGGTCATGATCGAGGCGGTCGCGTTGCCTACCGGCTGGCGCTCGACCACCCGGACCGCGTCGAAAAACTCGCCGTGCTCGACATCGTCCCCACAGCCGAGGTCTGGGACCGGGCGGATGCGAGGCTGGCGCTCGGCTATTGGCCTTGGTCGCTGTTGGCGCAGCCGGAGCCGCTGCCGGAGAGAATGCTGGCGGCCTGCGCGGAAGCGGTCGTCGAAAACGCGCTCTCCGGGTGGGGATCCGCGCCTGATGCATTCCCACCCGGCGTGCGCCAGCCCTATGTCGATGCGCTGCGCGATCCGGCGCATATCCACGTCATCTGTGAAGAGTATCGCGCGGCGGCCGTGCTCGACCGTCGGCATGATCGCGAGGACCAGACAGCGGGCCGTCGCATCGCCTGTCCGTTGCTGGCGCTGTGGAGCGAGCACGGCGCGCTTGCCGAGTGGTATGGGGACGAAAACGGACCGCTAGGCATATGGCGCCACTGGGCCGACGATGTCAGCGGCGGGGCGATGCCTGGCGGTCATTTCTTTCCGGAGGAGTCGCCGATCGAAACGGCGGCCACCCTGGACGCCTTCTTTTCCGGAAGATAGAAGCGATGCCGGCCAGCCAAGCGTCCGCTGGCTGCATGCCCTCTTGCCTGGCTCAGGCCAGCAGGAAGTAGAGCAGCGGAACCGCTGCCAGGCCGATTGCCATTGCGATGAGCGTGGCGTGGCCGAGGCGCTCGGCGCGCCTTGCAATGTCGGCAACCTCATCCTCGTCGTTGATGACATCAAGGAAGGAAAGATCGGCCGGGGTGGCACGCTGATTGTCATTGGCGGGTAGGTTATCGGCGTCCTGCCGGGCGGGCTTTGCAGAGATGTAGGTCAAAACGTCGTCTCGCTCCGAAGCCGGTCAAGCGGCCTTTCTTGTTCAAGAATATTGGTGCCCGCCGAATTGCGCGGGCAATCGGCGGGCACCAGGACAGCCGACGATGGAGGGGGCTTTCTCGACGGCCGCTCACCAATTCGCAAAAACCACATTGGTTGCATAAGCCGGTCCAATGCGTTGGCGGAATCGGACTTCAGTCTGATGCGGGTCACGAAATGTTTCAGTCGGAACATCCAGTGCCGGCACCTGTTCCCCTTACTCAAGGATGCCGAACGCGTCCTTGTTTCACCCCGAAGAAAATCCGAACCAACGGAGAGTTCGATATGCCCAATCAAGGCGGAACCCACGAACAGCACGTCAAGGCCGGCCAGCAGAGCCACAAGAACCGCGACGACCAGCAGCGCGGCAGCGGACAGCAGCAGGCCGAGGACCGGAATATGGGTCAGCGGGGCGCGGGTCAGCATAGGGGCGGCAGCGGCAACTTCGCCGAAGACCGTCAGCGTGCCTCGGAAGCCGGCCGCAAGGGCGGCCAGCGCTGAATTCGAATGGCGTCCGTGTCCTTCACGGACGCCATTCTGATCTGTCCGCGGGATTGCCCCGCGATGGAACTTCTCCCCCGTCCTCCAGTTCCTCTCCAGTCGGCTGTCCAGGGACTGCCGTCGCAGGATGTCTGAACGGAGGCACCAATGTCGCTGCACACGCTTCATCCCGAACATGTCGACGAGACCCGAATGCATGCCTATTCGACCTTCGGTCCTTTGCTGATTCATGCGCTGGCCCAGAAACTGGCGAACCGCCAGGGCATGCGCGAGTTGGACAAACTCGAACAATCGCTTGTACGCCTGGTCGAGGACACCGATGTTGCCGCTCCACACGCCGAAGCGATGAAGGAGTTCGCGGTCGAGCTCGTCGTGTCGACGCTGCGCAACGTGCGCGAACATCCGGACGCCAAGCATGACCTGGAGGAGGTCGACAAACGGCGCACCGAGGGCCGTTCGGAAGATTCCGACACGCTGGAAGAGCAGTTGCAGTCAGGGCTTGAAGATAGCTTTCCGGCAAGCGACCCGCCGGCCGTGGTCTCGACCGCGATCTCCGGTGGGGCGAAGGACATCGTCGGCACCGACGAGGTGCTGCGGCGCAAGAAGGAAGCGCGTCGCGGGCAGTCAGAGACGACCGGCTGACGCCATGGAAATCGAAGGAGTCCTGAGATGACCCAGGCAAAGGACAACATCCCCCACCGCCCGGGCGGCGCCCATGCGCCGCAAACGGGCAGCCTGCCGACCAAGGGCGGCGACGATCCCGACGTGCGCTTTCTGGCGGAGAACACCGATCTGTCGCCGAAGCAGGCGCGCGAACTGATCCGCGAGCATGGGCACGACCGCGACAAGCTCTTGAAGATCGCGCGGACCATGAAGGCGGAAAGCTGACGGCTCTCCAAGACAGAGAGCAAATGACCATCTGGAAAGCGAGGTTGACATGAGCAATTCACCCAACACCGGACGCCCCGGAACCTCCGATCAATGGCCGCGCTGGGAAGGCCCGAAGGCCAACAAGCCGCGCGGCTACCTGCCGGCCAAGGACGACCCTGACGAGGACCGCGACGCCGCCGGTGAGAACAACAAGGATCCGGAACGGTCCGATCTCAGCGACGTCGCCAAGAAGAAGGGTTCTTGAGACTTTATTCACTCAGCGCAACAAGGAGCAGGACGATGCCACGTGGCGACAAATCGAAGTACACGGACAAGCAGGAACGCAAGGCCGACCATATCGCCGAAGGCTATGAGAAGCGCGGCGTGTCAGAGAAGGAAGCCGAGCGTCGTGCCTGGGCGACAGTGAACAAGGATGATGGCGGCGGCAAGAAGGAAGGCGGCTCCGGCCGTGGTAAGCACACCGGCCATCCGGCCGCGCATAAGGGCGGAAAGGCTGGCGGCAAGGCAGCGGGCGAGCGGTCCGCGGCAGCGCGCTCAGCTTCAGCGAAGAAGGCGGCAGCTACGCGCAAGCGCAACGCGGAACACCACGCGCATCATTAGGCGACGACCGTTCTCCTTCTCCCAGAAGGAAGAAGGAGAACGCGCCTAAAGCGGCATCTCCGAAGTCTGCTTGATCGTCTGGGAGGGCACGTCCGTCTTGACGTTCTGCACGCCCTTGATCCGGCTCAGATGCTCCGACTGGAAGCGGCGGTAGTCATCGATGCCGGCCGCCACGATGCGCACCATCGCATCGCAATCGCCAAGCATCAGATAGCACTCCATGACTTCCGGGAATTTCGCCACCTCGGCGGCGAAATGTTCGATCGTGTCCTCGTCCTGCTGCTTCAGCCAGATTCGGGTGAAGAAGGTCTGGCCGCGGCCGATCTTGGCCGGGTTGAGCACCGCGACATAGCGGTCGATGACGCCAGCCTCCTCCAGGAGCTTGACGCGGCGCAGGCATGGCGATGGCGACAAGCCGACCTCCTTGGCCAGATCGTTGTTGGCCATGCGCCCGTCGCGCTGCAGTGCGCGCAGGATGCGCCTGTCGATCTCATCCAGTTTCATAGTTCAAGATTCCAATCTTTTGGTCTAATGCGCAATCCAAGACCAAATAATGACGAAAACGACGCATCTTCGCAACCCGATTGCCGGGCGTTTCGGCTAGTGTTCGGCGAACGACAACTCCACAACCGACCGGGAGAATGGCGGCCGGCAGGCCAGCCGAAGGCAAAGCCATGAGCGTTTCCGAGATCGCCCTTGCCGGGCAGCAAACCAGCAACCGCCGCGGCGCCGAGTTCCGGCGCGGGCTTGCCGCTTCGACGCCGGTGCTGCTCGGCATCATCCCCTATGCGCTGGTGCTCGGCGCGCAGGCCGCGCAGAAAGGCCTTTCCGTCGTCGAAGTGCCGCTGATGACCGGCCTCAACTTCGCCGGCGGTTCCGAATTCGCGGCGATTCAGCTCTGGACCTCGCCGCCGCATGTCCTTCTGATCGCCAGCATCACCTTGCTGGTCAACAGCCGGCATTTCCTGATGGGCGCCGCGCTTGCGCCGTTCATCAGGCATCTGCCGAAGCGACAGGTTTTTCCGGCGCTGTTTTTGATGTGCGACGAGAGCTGGGCGGTGGGCCTTGCCGACGCGCAACGCCGCGCCGCCGCCGGCCTGCGGCCGGCCTTCAGCCTGCCCTTCTATCTGGGGGCCGGCCTGCCATTCTACCTTGCCTGGGTAGCGTTCACGACCTGCGGCGCGGCGCTCGGCCCGGTGCTCGGTGATGTCGGGAAATATGGTTTCGCGATGGCCTTCCCGGCCGTCTTCCTGGTGCTGCTTAGCGGCATGTGGAAGGGCTTTGCCGCGGCACGGCCATGGCTGGTCAGCCTCGCGGTGGCCGCGCTCACCTATCTCGCCGTGCCCGGTGCCTGGTATGTGGCGGCCGGCGCGCTGTCCGGCCTTGTGGCCGCCTGGTTCCTGGCAGGTGAAAAATGATCGATCCAATGACCGTGCTCGCCATTCTGGCGATGGCCGGCGTAACTTATCTCACCCGCATCGGTGGCTATGTGGCGCTGAAGAACAGGGCGCTCAGCCCGCGCGCGACGGCGGTGATGGAGGCCGCGCCCGGCTGCGTGCTGATCTCGGTGATCGCGCCGGACTTCGTCTCGAAGAACCCGGCCGATCTCGCGGCGCTGGCCATAACCGTGCTCGCCGCGACAAGACTGTCGATGCTGCCGACGGTGGTGATCGGCGTGGCTTCGGCGGGCGTACTGAGGTGGCTGATCGGCTAGGGGCCTCAGCGGCCGTAGAACCCGAGCTCGCCCAGTTGAGTCGACGCGGCGTCGCCTTCGTCCGGCCCACCTGCATGCTGCCTCAACGCGGCATCCAGCCTTTCGCCGTTCCCGCTTCGCGGATCGACTGTCGCCTCGACGAGCGTATCGAGGGAAACGCCGAGCTGGTCCAGGCCGAGCTGCTTCTCGATTCCGGCGATTGCCGACGGAGATTGCCGTTTCAACGCTTCAACAGCGTTCTTGATGGCTAACCCATAGGAAGAAACGGACTCGTAGCCGGTTTGATCGACGGCAAACTCCTTGCCGGCGCGCTCCATCAGCCGGACCTTGATGGCTGTGATGTTGAGGCTGTCGACGCTGAACATGGATGCCGAGACCGCGGGCTCGGCCTGCATCGGCGGCGAGGCCGTGGGGCTGGAATTGACACGGGCGCTCGCCACCGGTCTCGCGATCGACGGTAATCGATGCTGTTGCGAGATCACGAGTGCGGTGCTGCTGAGTGTCGAAGACATTGCCGATCTCGCAGGGGCCCATCCGTCATGGAGCGGACGCCTGATAGTCGAGCCAGGACATCATGCCCGGGACGGTTCACAGGCGATAGGCCAATTGTCCTAAGAATTCGGCAGAGCAACCGTTCATGTTTTACGGAAACGGTGAACGGCTCTATCGCTTGTTTGGCCCAATCCCCCGGGGCGGAACCCAAGCAAAGGTCTACCGCGCCCGCCCCACACTTTGCTCGAAGCCTCCGCCACAGGCATCTCGCCGGTATGGGAGGCTGACCGTTCAGCCGGCCCTCATCTCCCGCGCGCCGCCCATGGCCCGCGCGACAATCGCTTCCAGCGGCTCGGGCCGGTGCAGGAAATAGCCCTGGCCATAGGCGACGCCCATGCCCTGTAGAATCTCCAGCGCGTTCTTCTGCTCGACCTTCTCGGCCACCACGGCAGCGCCCATCGAGCGGGCGATACCTGTGATTGCCGAGACGATCTCGCGGTCGAAGCGGCTATCTGCGATGTGCTCGATGAAGGAGCCGTCGATCTTGATGGCGTCGATGGGGAAACGCCTGAGATATTCGAAGGAGCTCATACCGGCGCCGAAGTCGTCGAGGCTGACCCGGCAATGGCGCTCGCGCGCTCGGCGCACAAATGCTTCCGCCGCATCGAAATTGGTAACCGCGGCCGTCTCGGTGATCTCGAAGCCAATGGCCGATGGCGGCGCGCCGCTCTCGGCAATGGCCTCGTCGACGAAGCTCCAGAGCTGCGGATCGGAAAGCGTCTGCGCCGATAGGTTGAAGTCGAGCGAGATCGCGCCCGCGCGCATCGCTCCGCCATGGCGTATCATCGCGGTGTGGATGATCCAGCGGTCGAGCCGGGCTGCAAGGCCGAAGCGTTCGGCGACCTGCACGAAATCGATGGGCGGGATCATGTTGCCGGTGCGGGCTTCGAGCCTGGCCAGCACTTCGACATGGCGGCTGTCTTCCCAGGGCAGCCCGAGCCGGTGGATTTCCTGACCGAACAGCTTCAGCCGGCCGTCCTCCATCGCATCGACCAGGTCGGCCGCCAGCCGCGCGGCGTTTAGGCCGGCGGCGCCCGACGTCGTCTCCGGCGAGAATACGGCGAAGCGGTCGCGACCGCCGGCCTTGGCGGCGTAGCAGGCATCGTCGGCGCAGGCGAGCGCGTCGGCCACGCTCATGTTGCGGTCGCGCACGAAGGCGATGCCGATGCTGGCGGCAAGCCTGCGCGAGGTGACGGCCGGGCCGAGATCGGCGTCGCGCACGGCGGCAAGCACGGCGCGGGCAAGCCGCTCGGCACAGGCGTCATTGCAGTTCGGCACCAAAAGCGCGAATTCGTCGCCGCCGAGGCGTGCCGCATGCGCCGACGCGGGCAGGCTGGCGAGAATGCCCGCCGCGACGCTCTTCAGCGCCAGGTCGCCGGCGGCATGGCCGGCATAGTCGTTGAGCGCCTTGAAGTAGTCGAGGTCGACATAGAACACGGCGAGTGGCAGCCGCTCGGCCATGGCGATGTTCTCGGCAAGCAGCCGGTCGAAGGCAGCGCGGTTGAGCAGCCCGGTCAACGCGTCGTGGCGCGCGGCGAAGGCAAGCTCCTCGGCGCGCCTCTTCTCCTCGGTGATGTCGCGGACCGTGCCGAGGATCTGACCGGCCGCGCCCGCGGCGATGAATCGTACAAGCGACTCGACGTGACGGATTTCGCCGTCGCGGCGGACGATGCGGTATTGCACGGCTGTGACACCCTCCGAGCCGACCGGCACATCGTGGGCACGCTCGGCGACTTCCTTGTCCTCCGGATGCAGGAAAGTGTGCCAGAAGTCGGCGGCCACCTCGTCGTGATCAGTGACGACACCGAATATCTCGCGCGTGCGGGCATCCCAATAGCTTTTCTGGGTGCCGATATCGAAATGCCAGATACCCGTGCCGCTGGCGGCGATTGCGAGACGGAAGCGGACGTTGATCTGCTCGAGCTCGGCCTCGACCTCCTTCTGCCGCGTTATATCTGTCTGCACTCCCATCAGCCGGAGCGGCTTGCCTTCGGCGTCGCGTTCGACAGTGCCGCCGCGGTCGAGCACCCAGACCCAGCGGCCGTCCTTGTGGCGCAGGCGCAGCTCCGTCTCGATGGAATCGACGAGGCCCGCAATATGCCTGTCGCCGCTTTCCTGAGCGCGCTGGCGATCGTCGGGATGGGTCAGCTTCAGCCAGAGGTCGGGCGCGTTGGGGAGCTCGCCCTCTTCATAGCCCAGCATCTTCGACCAAGTCGGCGAATAATAGCAATCGCCGGTCGACAGATTCCAGTCCCAAAGGCCGAGATGGGCGCGATCAAGCGCCAGCGCCCAGAACTTGCCGTTGCGTTTATCGTCGTCCGCCATTCTTGTTCTTGCCGTCCCGTCCCGGCAATATTGCATGAAAGCAGAGAAAAAAGAGTTACCGGGGGTGGAGCGCCGATCTCCTCCCTTGTGGGGGAGATTGCTAACCGGCCAACCGCCGCCTCACCACCGCCGCATGAAAACGCGCGCCGTGCAGCAGGCCTTCGTCGTTGAAATCATAGGTTGGGTTGTGAAGCGGCGCGGTGCTGCCGTTGCCCATGAAGACGAAGCAACCCGGCACATGGGTCAGGAAGCGGGCAAAATCCTCCGAGGCGGTCATGGGCTCAGCCGCGACGCCGACAGCGTCCTCTGCCAACACCGTGCGGGCCGCCGCAAGCGCCTCACCCACCAGCGGCGCGTCGTTGATCAACGGTACGAACTCACGCGTGTAAGTGACTTCAGCCGCGACGTTATAGGCCTGCGCCGTGCCCTCGGCGATGCGGCGCATCTCCTGTTCGATCGCAGCGCTCACCTCGGGCCGGAAACTGCGGCAATCGCCGAGGATGCGCGCCAGCCCGGGCAGCGCATTGCGGGTGCCGTCGGTGATGAGCTCGGTCACCGAAACGACGCCGATATCGGCCGGGCTCAGGCGCCGAGAGACGATGCTTTGCAGGTTGACGACCAGCGCGCAGGCGGCGACCAGCGTCTCCCGGCCGGCATGCGGCCGCGCAGCGTGGCCGCCGAGGCCCTTCAGCACGATCTCGAAATTGTCCTCGGCCGACATGACCGGACCGCTGCGGGTCTCGAAATGGCCGATCGGAAGGCCCGGCATGTTGTGCAGCCCAAAAATCTCCTCGAAGGGGAAGCGCTCGAGCAGGCCATCGTCCAGCATGGCCAGCGCGCCCCTGCCCCATTCCTCGGCCGGCTGGAAGATGAAGCGCACCGTGCCGTCGAAGCCACCTTCGCCGGCGAGCAGCTTGGCCGCGCCGAGCAGCATCGATGTGTGGCCGTCATGGCCGCACGCATGCATGGTGCCGGGCGTCTGCGAGCGCCAGGCATGCGTGCCTTGCTCGGCGATGCGCAGCGCATCCATGTCGGCGCGCAGCGCGATGGCGCGGTTGCCGCTGCCCCTGGTCAGCGTGCCGACCACGCCTGTGCCGCCGACGCCTTCGACCACCTCAAGCCCGAAGTCGCGCAGCTTTTGCGCGACGAACGCCGCGGTGCGTTTTTCCTCGAAACCGAACTCGGGATGGGCGTGGAGATCGCGCCGCCACGCCGTCATCTCACGGTGCAGTGCCTCAAGGTCGAGTTCAGCCATCGTCGCCCTCAAACCCTTTTCTTGGCGCGCCCTTTTCTCGACGCGATCACGGAAGGAAACCGGCGCCGCGCTTTTCCTGGAGTTGCCCTCAGGCAGTCTGCAGGAAGACCTCTTCCGGCGCCATGCCGACCAACTCGGCAAAGCGGCCATGGTCGGTTGCGCCCTCCGAGTTGATGATGAGCACGCGTGAATCCCTGTCGAGACCGAGCGCCGTGCGCATGTGCCTGTCGCCCGCGGCGCGGACCAGTCCGGCGAGGCCTGCCCCGCCGCTCTCGCCGGAGACGATGGCGGGGTCATTGCCCAACGGCCGCGCCAGCCGCTTCATCACCGCGATCGCGTCCTCTTCGTCCACCGTCATGAAGGCATCGCCGGCACGCGCCAGCACACGCCAGGCAACCAAAGACGGCTCGGCGCATTCGAGCATCGTCATCACGGTCGGCTGCTGGTTTGCGATTGTTACCGGACGCCCGGCCTCGGCCGAAGCGTAGACGCAAGCCGAACGCCGCGGCTCGACCACGATCGCCTTCGGCCGCCCGGAGCCGAGCATGACCGCCATATGGCCGGCGATCGCCGCCGCGAAGCCGCCGACGCCGGCCTGCAGGAAGACATGCGTCGGCGGCTCGGCCATGCGCCGCAGCGTCTCGCGCACGATCACCGTGTAGCCCTGCATGACGAGCCCGGGGACGCGCTCATAGCCCAACCAGGAGGTGTTGGAGACGATCTTCCAGCCGCGCTCGGCGCCGACTCGCGCGACTTCGCGCACCGCATGATCATAGCCGCCCTCGACCTCGACGATCTCGGCGCCGAAGCGGGCGATGGCCGCGAGGCGCTCGGCACTGACACCGGCATGGACGAAGATCACCGAACGCGCGCCGACGAGGCTGGCGCCCTGCGCCACGGAGCGGCCATGGTTGCCGTCGGTGGCGCAGACGAAGATCATGCCGGAGGCGATCTCGCGCACTCTCGGCTCGGCGATCTCCGAAACATCGACGTCGCGCCCGAGCCACTTGCCGGCTTCCTCCAGAACCAGCCGCATGACGGCATAGGCGCCGCCCAGCGCCTTGAAGCTGCCAAGGCCAAGACGCTGGCCTTCATCCTTGACATGAAGCGCCCCGACTCCGAGTTCGCCAGCCAGCGCCGGCAAGGCGTACAGCGGCGTCTCGGCATGGTTGTCGCGCGCCGTGAGGTAACGCTCGGCCCGCTCGCCTCCCGCCATGCCAAGCGACTCGGCGTCGGCGGCAACCAACGGCTGGTTGTGTTCGGGACGTTGGTTGAGAAGCAGCATGCTAGTCTTCCTGCGAGGCACTGAACTCTGTTGGCGGGCGCGATTCAGGCGCGATTCCGGGGCTTTAATTGGCTAAGTGATTGAAGTTTGTTTCGATTGGATGTCGCCGAATGTTCGCTTCGGGACGACCCGATACGGCCAACATGACTATTTTTGGGGTATTTCGCCTCGGTTGCAGGACGCCGACGGCTCATGCCGGCTGCCTCTCCTTGGCGACCTCGTCCGGCGCCATGCCGACCAGCTCGGCATAGCGGCCCGGATCGGTCGCGCCTTCGGAATTGACGATCAGCACGCGGGAGTTCCCATCGAGGCCCAGCGCCGCGCGCATCTTGTTGTCGCCGGCGGCGCGGATCAGCCCGGCGAGCCCTGCCCCGCCGCTCTCGCCGGAGACGATCGCCGGATCATTGCCCGAAGGCCGCGCCAGGCGATTCATCACCGAGACGGCATCTTGCTCGTCCACGGTCATGAAAGCATCGCCGAGCCGCGACAGAACCCGCCAGGCGACCAGCGACGGCTCGTAGCATTCGAGCATCGCCATGACGGTCGGCTGGCTGTGCGCTATCGTGACCGGGCGACCAGCCTTGGCCGTCTCATAGACACAGGCAGCCCGCGCCGGCTCGACCACGGTCACCGTCGGCCGATCCTCGCCGAGCATGATGGCGAGATGGCCGGCGACCGCCGCGGCGAAACCGCCGACGCCGGCCTGAAGGAAGACGTGGGTGGGCGGCTCACGCAACCGTTTCAGCGCTTCGCGCACGATCACCGTATAACCCTGCATCACCAGCCCCGGGATGCGTTCGTAGCCCGGCCAGGACGTGTCGGAGACGACGGTCCAACCGCGCTCGGCGGCCACGCGGGCGGCTTCCCTGACCGACTGGTCGTAATCGCCGGCGACGCGCACCATCTCGGCGCCGAAGCGGGCGATGGCCGCCACGCGCTCGCTGCTGACGCCCGAATGGACGAAGATGACGGAGCGCGCGCCGACCAGGCCGGCGCCCTGCGCCACCGAGCGTCCATGATTGCCGTCGGTGGCGCAGGCGAAGGTCATTTGCGCCGCGATCGTCTTCACCTCGGGCTTGTGCAGGTCCTCGACCGCGACGGCGCGGCCGAGCCGCCTGCCGGCCTCCTCCAGCACCAGATGCATCACCGCATAGGCGCCGCCCAGTGCCTTGAAGCTGCCGAGCCCGAGGCGCTTGCCCTCGTCCTTGATATGCAGCGTGCCGATGCCGAGTTCATCCGCCAGTGCGGGCATGGCGTGCAGCGGCGTCTCGGCATGGTTGTCGCGCGCGACAAGGAAGCCCTCGGCCTCCGTAGCCCCGGCGAGCCCCAACGTCGCGGCGTCTTCCTCGGTCAGGGGCTGGCGATGGTCCGGATGATGGTTGAGCAGGAACATGGGTTTCTCCGTCTTGATCGCTGAAATTTATTGCAAGCCAGGCGAGAAAGGCGCTCTGTTTTGGCCCATGAACTGCAAGTTTGTTTCGTTCGGAACGCCGCCATGCCCACTTCACCCGAACTCGACGCCTTCGACCGCGCCATCCTCGCCGTCCTGCAGAAGGACAACGCCACGCCGCAGCGCGCCATCGGCGAGGCGGTGAACCTCTCGGCGCCGGCAGTGCAGCGGCGCATCAAGCGTATGGAGGAAACGGGCGTCATCCGCGCCAATGTCGCGCTGGTCGACCCGGCCAAGGTCGGCCACCCGATCACCATCTTCGTCGAGGTCGAGGTGGAGAGCGAGCGCGCCGAACTGATCGACGCCGCCAAGCGCGGTTTCGCGGCGGTTCCAGAAGTGCAGCAGTGCTACTACGTGACCGGCGAGGCCGATTTCATCCTCGTCGTAACCGTGGCGACGATGGCCGACTACGAGGCGCTGACCAGGCGGCTGTTCTTCGAGAACAACAACGTCAAAAGGTTTCGGACTTTCGTGGCGATGGACAGGGTGAAGGTGGGGCTCGAGGTGCCGGTGGGGTGAAAGGAAGGCGCGACGCGGAAGCTATGGCGCCGCCTTCCCCCTCACTTCGCGCCTGCGCGACAGCCACCGTGCATAAACCTCCCCGACAATCCCGCGCCTGAAGATCAGCACGCAGACCATGAAGATCAGCCCGGTGGCGATCGTCACCGGGAAGCCGGAGGTGGCCAGCGTGTTCTCCAGGCCGACCACCAACCCCGCGCCGACCACCGGCCCGACCATTGTGCCTATACCGCCGAGCAGCGTCATCAGGATCACCTCGCCCGACATCTGCCAGGTGACGTCGGTGAGTGTCGCGAACTGGAAGACGATCGCCTTCGTAGCCCCTGCAAGACCGGCAAGCGCGGCCGACATGACGAAAGCGGCGAGCTTGTAGCGGCCGACGGAATAGCCGAGCGAAATGGCGCGGTTCTCGTTCTCTCTTATCGAGCGCAGGATCATGCCGAAGGGCGAGTTGACGATGCGCCAGATGGCGAAGACGCCGAGCAGGAAGATCGCGAGCACGAAGAAATACATGTTCATCGGCTCGCTGAGATCGACGATTCCGAGAAGTGTCCCGCGCGCAACGCCCTGGATGCCATCCTCGCCTTCGGTGAAGGACGCCTGCACGCAGAAGAAATAGAACATCTGCGCCAGCGCCAGCGTGATCATGGCGAAATAGATGCCCTGCCGGCGGATGGCGAGAAAGCCCATGACGAGGCCCATCAGCGCCGCACCCGCTGTGCCGAGCAGGATCCCGGCCTCGGGGGGCCAGCCCCAGGCTTTCACCGAGTAGGCGCAGAAATAGGCCGCGCCGCCGAAGAAGGCGGCATGGCCGAAGGAAAGCAGACCGGTGTAGCCAAGCAGAAGGTTGAAGGCGCAGGCAAACAGCGCGAAGCACAGCATCTTCATGACGAAGATCGGATAGATGACGAAGGGCGCGGCGATGAGCGCCACGATGCTCAGCGCGATCAGCGCCCGTTCCAGTCTGAGCGAGGCTGCGGCGCGTTGCTGGTGAAGGGTGGCCTCGCTCATCTCAGGCGTCCCTTCCAAACAGGCCGGCCGGCCTGAGCAAAAGCACGATCGCCATGATGACGAAGACGACGAGGTTCGAGGCCTCGGGATAGAAAACCTTGGTCAGGCCCTCGGCGAGGCCCAGCATGTAGCCGGTGACGATGGCGCCGAGGATCGAGCCCATGCCGCCGACCACGACGACGGCGAAGACGACGATGATGAGGTCCGAACCCATCAGCGGACTGACCTGGTAGACGGGCGCGGCAAGAATGCCGGCGAGGCCCGCAAGGGCCGCGCCCAGGCCGTAGGTGAGCGTCAGGAGCAGCGGCACGTTGACGCCGAAGGCCTGAACCAGCTCGGGGTTCTCGGTCGCGGCGCGCAGGTAGGAGCCCAGCCTGGTCTTCTCGATCAAGAGCCAGGTGCCGATGCAGACAATGAGCGAGGCAACCACCACCCAGCCGCGATAATTGGGCAGGAACATGAAGCCAAGGTTGGTGCCGCCGGCAAGCAACGCAGGCACCGCATAGGGATTGCCGGAGACACCGTAGTAGTAGCGGAACACGCCTTCGATCACCAAGGCGAGGCCAAAGGTGAAGAGCAGGCCGTAAAGCGGATCGAGGCGGTAGAGCCGCGACAAAGCGAGGCGCTCGACCAGCATGCCGAACAGGCCGACGATGAGCGGCACAAGGACCAGCGCCGGCCAGTAGCCGATGCCGAGATGCACCAGCAACAGATAGCCAATGAAGGCGCCAAGCATATAGAGCGCGCCATGTGCGAAGTTGATGATGCGCAGCAGGCCAAAGATGACGGCGAGGCCGAGGCTGAGCATGGCGTAGAAGGAGCCGTTGATCAGGCCGACGAGGAGCTGGCCGAGAAGCGCCTGGATGGGGATGCCGAAGAGCGTGGTCATGGCGCAACCGCTGAAAGATATGCAGGCGGGGCGGTCAATCGCCGGTGTTGGCGCTGCCCCCCATCTGGCTGCCGCCATCTTCTCCCCGTAAACGGGGAGAAGGGACTCTGGCGCGGGTGCTTTCGCCAACCGCTAACGTCGCAGGATGGGCGCCGGCGTTGCGGCCAGCTTCTTTCTCCCCGTTTACGGGGAGAAATGCCCGGCAGGGCAATGAGGGGCAGCGCCGACGCCCGACAGATAAGAGCTTTGTCTTGGACCGGCGCCACCATCATACCCCCAGCACCTCGTGCAGCTTGTCGGTGTGCGCGGAAAGCTCGCCGACCGGAAAGCCCTCCACCACCTTGCCATGGTCCATCAGATAAAAACGGTCGGCGATGCGGGCGGCGAAGCGGAAGTTCTGCTCGACCAGAAGGATGGTCATGCCGCGCTTCTTCAGTGTCGCCAGCAATTCGCCGATGCGTTGCACAATGACCGGGGCGAGCCCTTCGGTCGGCTCGTCAAGCAAAAGCATTTCGACACCGGTCCTCAGGATGCGGGCGATGGCCAGCATCTGCTGCTCGCCGCCGGAAAGCTTCGTGCCCTGGCTGTTGCGGCGCTCCTTGAGGTTGGGGAAGAGCTCGAAGATTTCCTCCACGCTCATGCCGCCCTTGGCCACCACCGGGGGCAGGATCAGGTTCTCGTCGACGGTCAGCGTGGCGAAGATGCCGCGCTCCTCCGGCACGAAGCCGATGCCTTGATGGGCGACGCGGTGAAGCGGCAGGCCGATCAGTTCCTTGCCGTTGAAGGTGACGCTTCCCGTCCGCTTGCGGATCAGCCCCATGATGGCGCGCAACGTCGTGGTCTTGCCGACGCCGTTGCGGCCGAGCAGCGTCACGGTCTCGCCGCGCATGACGTCGAGGTTGACGCCGTGCAGCGCATGGCCCTCGCCATACCAGGCGTGGAGGTCGCGCACGGCAAGCAGCGGCGCACTCATGCCCCGCCCTCTTCGTGCTCTGTCCCCATATAAGCGACGCGCACGCGCTCGTCCCTACTGACGGCGGCGTAGTCGCCGGCGGCAAGCACCTGGCCGCGCTGCATGACGGTGATCCAGTCGCAGAGATCGGCAACGACGGTGAGATTGTGCTCGACCATCAGCACGGCGCGATCCTTCGCCAGCGAGCGGATGATGCCGGAGATCATGCCGACATCCTCATGCCCCATGCCCGCCATCGGCTCGTCGAGCAGAAGCACTTTCGGGTCGAGCGCCAATGTCGTGGCGATCTCCAGCACGCGCTTGCGGCCATAGGAGAGATCGCCCGCCAGGCGATGGGCGGCGTCGTCGAGGCCAACGATGGCAAGCAGTTCGCGTGCCCTTGGCGTGAGCTTATCGAGCGCGGAAAGCGAGCGCCAGAATTGGTAGCCGAGCCCGCCGGGGCGCTGCAACGCGACGCGAACATTGTCGAGCACCGAAAGGTGCGGAAAAATCGCGGAGATCTGGAAGGAGCGCACGAGGCCCATGCGCGCCACTTTTGCCGGCGGCGTTCGGGTGATGTCGGTGCCGAGCAACTCGATCCTGCCGCTGGTCGGCTGCAGAAACTTGGTCAGCAGGTTGAAGATGGTCGTCTTGCCGGCGCCGTTCGGGCCGATGAGCGCATGAATCCTGGCGTGATGGACGTCGAGGTCGACATCCTTCACCGCCACGAAGCCGGCAAAGTCACGCCGCAAACCGCGGGCGGAAAGCACCACCCGCGGCATCTCGTCCGTGCCATCCGGCCGGACGGCCGTTGCGGTGTCGAGCGTCACTTGGTGACGAGCGGGCAGCCGCTGTCCTCGGCCTTCATGAAGGCCTTGTCGCCGGGAATGGTCGCCAGATAGGTGTAGTAATCCCAGTCCTTCTTCGACTCTTCCGGCTTCTTGACCTGGTAGAGATACATGTCGTGCACCATCGAGCCGTCGGCCTGCACCTTGCCGTTGGCGGTGAAGACGTCGTTGACCGGCATTTCATGCAGCTCCTTGGCAACCGCCTCGGTTTCGTCGGTGCCGGCCTTGTCGATGGCCTTGAGATACTGCGTCACCGCCGAATAGGTGCCGGCCTGGATCATGTTGGGCATGCGGTTGGTGCGCTTGAAGAAGCGCTGGGCGAATTCGCGGCTCTTGTCGTCGCGATCCCAGTAGAATCCTTCGGTCAGCACCACGCCCTGCGCAGCCTGCAGGCCAAGCCCATGCACTTCGGCCAGCGTGAAGAGAAGCGCGGCCAGCCGCTGGCCGCCGGCGACGATGCCGAACTCGGCCGCCTGCTTGATCGAGTTCGACGTATCGAGGCCGGCATTGGCGAGCCCGACGATCTTGGCGCCGGAGGACTGCGCCTGGAGCAGGAAGGAGGAATAGTCGGTGGAGCCGAGCGGATAGCGCACCTCGCCCAGCACCTTGCCTCCGCTCGCCTCGACAAGCTTGGCGGTCTGTTCCTTAAGCGAATAGCCGAAGGCGTAGTCGACGGTGATGAAATACCAGCTGTCGCCGCCCTGCTTGACCAACTCGCCGCCGGTGCCGACGGCCTGCGAATGCGTGTCATAGGCCCAGTGGAAGCCATAGGGCGAGCACTGCTTGCCGGTCAGGTCGGTGGCGGCGGCACCCGTGACGATGTCGATCTTCTTCTTTTCCTTGGAAAGCCCCTGGACGGCCAAGGCCACGGACGAGGTCGTGAGCTCCATGATCGCGTCGACCTGCTCGGTATCGTACCACTGGCGCGCGATGTTGGAGGCGATGTCGGGCTTGTTCTGGTGGTCGGCGCTGACGATCTCGACCGGCGCGCCCTGCACCTTGCCGCCGAAATCCTCGACCGCCATCTTGGCGGCCTCGACGGACCACTTGCCGCCGAAATCGGCATAGACGCCCGACTGGTCGTTCAAGATGCCGATCTTGACCTTGCCGTCGGAAATCTGGCCGGCCGCGGCCGGCATTGCGGTCGCCGCGAGCAGCGCGACCGAGACGAGACAGGATGCTTTCACTGGTGGTTCCTCCCTGGTGGCCAACCACGGGAAACGCGGCGGCCTCGCGATGGTTCAATGGTTGCGTCCGATATCTTGGAAAATGCGGTGTCTCGCCCCGATTGCCCCTCCTCTGCACGACCGCGCCACCACCCCGGATGCGTGAACCTAGCATCACATTTCGCGAGGCTGGAATGCTATTTTCGTAGCATGGCGGATGAATGGGATGACCGGTTCCCGGAGAAGATCAAGCCCGAGTGGCGGGTCTTTTGGCCAAGTGATACGGGGCGATCAGGACCTTCGCAGGATATGCCACTCGCGATCGAACCTGAAGGCGATGTCCATCGAATGGGGCCTGAGCGTTGGGGGTCCGGCAGACACAATCTGGAAACAAGATTCAACATTCGGGAAAAACTCGCGAAAAAAGCGGCTGTCATAAGCGGTACCGGAGCAGCCGAATTTGCGGCGCGCAACACAGACATCGACCTTAAACCCAAGGATTGCCGATATGAAAAAGACTCTTCTTTCCGCACTCGGCCTCGCCGTCGCGCTCGCTTTCGCGGTGCCGGCCGCCAATGCCCAGACCACCACCACGACGACGGCTCCGGCGACGACCACGGCTCCGGCTGCCACCACCGAAGCCGCGAAGCCGGCAGCGACTGACGCCAAGCCGGCCAGCAATGGCCCGCACAAGAAGCATCACCGCAAGCATCACCGTCATCACGCCCGCAAGCATCATCACGTGAGGAAGCACCACGTGCGTAAGCACCATGTGAAGAAGCATGTTGCGAAGAAGGCGGCGTAAGGCCGACGCGTTTTCGAACTTCATGACCGGATGATCCGGAACCGCTTCAAAAAGGGTTCAGGATCATCGCTTCCCGAAAACGCCGCCCCCTTCCGGGCGGCGTTTTTTGGTTATTTCTTCTTCTGCGGGTGGATGGTCTCGCCGCGCTTCAGCATCGCCACCAGATCGGCGATCTTCTTCTTGCGCCCGGCCTCGGTCTTCATGTTGTGGGTGCGGAAGGCGAGCGCGAAGCGGTTCTGGGCGGAAAGCTTCTCCAGCATCGCTTTCGCCTTCGGCTCGGCATCGATCGCGGCCTGAAGGTCGGGCGGGATGGTCATTTCCTTCGAGCCGGCATAGGCGCGGTCCCAACGGCCATCGGCTTTGGCAGCGTCGACCTCGCGCAGGCCGTGCTCGGTGATGCGGCCCTCCTCGATCAGGCGCGCGACATTGTCGATGTTGATCTTGCTCCAGATGCTCTTCTTGCCGCGCGGCGTGTAGCGCTGCAGGAAGCTCTTGTCGTCGAGCGACTTGCGCACAGCGTCGATCCAGCCGAAGCAGAGCGCCACGTCGATCGCCTCCTTCGGCGTGATCGACGGCAGTCCCGAACCGACCTTGTGAATCTTGATCCAGACCTCGCTTTCGCCGGCATGGTTGTCGGCCAGCCAGGCATAGAAACTCTCCGAGTCCGGGAATTCGCGCACCTTGTCCGGATCGACCTTGATCGGGGCCATCGTCACCTCGTCTATCGTCGTACCAATGTGAACCATTCCGAAGCGGTTGTAGCCTCGTCTGGCGCCAGTTTCCGTCAGCAGCTTTATGCAATCGGCAGCTCCGATACCACTATCGGTTTCTTCCGTTTCCGTTTCGCTTATCCACCTGCCACATGACCGTCCATGCAAAGGAAAGGCATGGATATGGAAAAGATCCTGATCGTCGGCGGCAGTTCGGGCATGGGGCTGGCGCTTGCCGGACGATGCCTCGCGGAAGGCGCGCGCGTCATCATCGCCGGGCGCGGCGAAGCGAAGCTGAGCGCGGCGCGGGAAGCGCTCGGCCGCCGCGATACACTCGAAATGGCGGTAGCTGACATCAGCCGCGAGGATGAGGTCGCCGCATTGTTTCAGCGCATCGGCAGGATCGACCATATCGTCAGCACCGCGGCCGACATCGAGGGCGCCTACCGGCTGTTGCCCGAGGTCGAGCTTTCAGCCGCGCAGCGTGTGGTGGAAAGCAAGTTCTACGGACCGCTGCTGCTTGCCAAGCACGGAGCGCCGATGCTGCCGCCGAGCGGCTCGCTCACCTTCGTCTCGGGCATTGCCGCCTACCGGCCGGCGGCGCGCGGCGCGGTGGTCGCTGCGGTCAACGCGGCGCTGGAAGGGCTGGTGCGGGCTTTGGCCGTCGAACTGGCGCCGATCCGCGTCAACGCCGTCTCGCCGGGCTGGGTCGACACGCCGATCTGGGAATTCGTCGCCGGCGACAGGAAGGCCGAGACCCTGGCCGCCATGGCCGAGCGGTTGCCCGCGAGGCGCGTCGGAAAGCCGGAGGACATCGCCGATGCAATCCGCTTCCTGATCGGCAATCGCTTTACGACGGGAGAGACACTGCATGTCGAGGGCGGGCACCGGCTGGTGTGACGGGCGCGAAGCCCTTCCCCATCGCCGTAAGCAGTACCTTCAGCGCCGGTGGCTGGACGCGCCGACGACGCCAAGTCATCACGATGTCGGCCGAGCGGACCGGACCGGGCCAGGTAAGCTCGGCGACCTCGCCGCGCTCAATCGCGGCGGCGACCGCCAGCCGCGGCACCAGGCCAAAGCCGGCGCCTGCAGCCACCAACCCGGCAATGACGTCGATGCTGCCGACTTCGGCCGCCAACCTCGGCTCGCCCAGGCCCGTTTCGGCAAAGGCCCTGTCGACCATGGCGCGGTAGACGCAACCGGTCTCGGTGGCGACGAAATGCCTTTCGGCCAGCGCCGCCAGATTGATGTCCGCCCGGTTGTCGCCGAGCGGCGCGATCAGCGCCAACGGCTCGGCCCCTACGGCGCGCCTCGCAAAGCGCTGATCCGGCTTACCGGCGTCTTCAGGCTCAGGGGATCGCTCGAAGCAGAAGGCGACGTCTATCTCGCCGTCGCCCAGCCGGCGCAGCAACTCGCCGCTGCCGGCGATCCGGAGCTTGATATCGATGCCGGCGTTTGCGGCGCGGAAACCGGCGAGCCACGGAGCCAGCCTTGCCGAGGCGATCGTCTCCAGCGCGCCGATCGACAGGCTGCCGGCCGTCCGAGTTTTGATGGCATCGATGGCGGCGCGCGCGTCGTCGGCGAGCGCCAGCAAATCCTCTGCATAGGGTTTCAGCGTCTCGCCCGCCAGCGTCAGGGTGAGTCCCTGGCGCGAACGGATGAAGAGGCTGGCGCCAAGTTCGGTTTCCAGCGCCTGGATCTGGTCGCTGACGCTTGACTGGGCGAGATTGACCTCCTGCGCCGCGCGCGTGACGTTGCGGGCGCGCGCGACCGCGAGAAAAGTCTTCAGCAGCCTGGGGTGCATCCGGCGGACGGCGCTACTGCAGTTGCGGCTTCTTCAGGAAGGAATTGCGGTCGGCGGATTTGACGCGCAGCCAAGTCTCGCGGCCGTCACGCACGACGCGCAGCGGGATTTCCGAGCCGGCCGGATTCTGCCAGAGCTTTCTGTAGAAATCCGCCAGACCGTCGACCTCGCCGTCTCGCACGTCGGAGATGATGTCGCCCTGACGCAGGCCCGCCTGGGCGGCCGGACCGCCTTCCGCCACGCTCATCACCACCACCATGCCGTTCGACTCGGCCGAGAACGCACCGAGCCACGGGCGCGGCGCCTTCGCCGCCTGGCCGCGCTTGATGAGATCGTCGAGGATCGGCGTCAAAAGGTCGATGGGCACAACCATATTGATGTCGGCGATCTCCCCGGCGCGGCTCATCTGCAGGCGCAGCGAGCCGACGCCGAGCAGCTTGCCGTCGCGGTCGAACAGCGCCGCTCCGCCCCAGGACGGGTGCGCGGGCGCGGTGAAGATCGCCTCGTCGATCAGATATTCCCAGTAGCCGGCGAATTCCTGCTTGGTGACGATGTGGGCGTCGACCTGCTGGCCGATGCCGTCGGCGAGCGTCACGGCATCGCCGATATTGGCCTTCCTGGCACTGCCGAACTGGACCGCCGGCAGACCGAGCGGCGCCAGCGCCTGGACAAGGCCGAAGCCGGTCTCCTGGTCATAAGCCAGCGCGTGCGCCGCGACCACGCGGCCGTCCTGGTCGGTCAGCCACACTTCCTCGGCCTCGGTGATGAGATAGCCGATGGTGAGCACAAGGCCGTTGTCGCGGATCACCACGCCGCTGCCCTCGCGGCGCGTGCCCAGCGCATTGGCGGTGAAAGCGTCGTCCGGCACCATGGCGCGCACGGCAACGACGGAGCGCGAAATTTTCCCGATGGTCATCGATCCATCCTGCATTGCGGGTCTTCGTCTATTAAGTATGGCCGGAGGCGCGCGGCGCAAGGGCCTTCGTCGTTCTCCCCGTGGGAGAAGGGAAGCCCTGCATGCTGGCACAAGCGCTAGTTCAACGAAGATTGAACTTTTTTCTTTGACGCGCGCGCAACCGCACCTAAGTCTATCGCCATCAGCAGACGTCGCAGTTCTCCGAACCTACAGGGCCTCCGCACATGGACGAATATATCCCGCCGAAAGTCTGGACCTGGAACAAGCCGAATGGCGGCGAGTTCGCTTCGATCAACCGGCCGATCGCGGGCCCGACGCATGAGAAGGAGCTGCCGATCGGCAAGCATCCGCTGCAGCTCTATTCGCTGGCCACGCCCAACGGCCAGAAGGTGACGATCATGCTGGAGGAGCTTCTGGCGCTCGGCCACAAGGGCGCGGAATACGATGCCTGGCTGATCAAGATCGGCGATGGCGACCAGTTCGGCAGCGGCTTCGTCGAGGTCAACCCGAACTCGAAGATCCCGGCGCTGATGGACCACAGCGAGCCGAAGCCGGTGCGCGTGTTCGAGTCAGGCTCGATCCTCACCTATCTCGCCGAAAAATTCGGCGAGTTCCTGCCGACCGAGCGCGCGGCGCGCGCGGAAACCTTTTCGTGGCTGTTCTGGCAAATGGGCTCCGCACCCTATCTGGGCGGTGGCTTCGGCCATTTCTACGCCTATGCGCCGCAGAAGATCGAATACGCGATCGACCGCTTCGCCATGGAGACCAAGCGGCAGATGGACGTGCTCGACCGCAGGCTGGCGGAGAGCGAATACCTCGCGGGCCCCGACTACACCATCGCCGACATTGCGGTTTGGCCCTGGTATGGCGGGCTCGCCAAGGGCCGCAGCTACAACAACGCCGCCGAGTTCCTGTCCGTGCACGAATACAAGAACGTGCAGCGCTGGGCCGACGCGATCGACGCGCGGCCGGCGGTGAAGCGCGGGCGCATGGTCAACCGCATGTCCGGCGATCCCGCCTTCCAGTTGCGCGAGCGCCACGACGCCAGCGACTTCGAGACGAAGACGCAGGACAAGCTGCAGGCGGCGGAGTGAGGCGTGAAGCCGCGGATCTCTCCCCACAAGGGGAGATCCGCTGTCACTGGCGCCCTGCTACCTTCCGTAAGTATACGTCACCGTCGCCTGGCCGAGCGCGGAGCTCTTCGCCGCCACCGAGACCATCTCCGGCAACGGGTTGGCTGGTATGCGAAGCGTCTTGTCTCCCAGCGCGTAGAGCGTGAAGACATAGTGATGGTCGCCGCTGCCGGGCGGCGGGCACGGGCCGAAATAGCCGGCTCGGCCGACGTCGCCTTTGCCCAGCACCGCGCCCTTGGGCATGCGCTTGCCACCTTGCGCGCCGGCGCCCTCGCGCAGTCCCTTGGCGCTCGCCGGGATGTTCCAGGCCAGCCAATGCCAAAACCCTTTGCCGCCGTTTGCATCGGTGTCGAACATGGTCAGCGCGTAGCTTTTCGTTCCGGCCGGCGGATCCTTCCAGGCAAGCGCGATCGAGACGCTCTTGCCGCCGCAGCCGGCCTTGTCGCCGAGATATTTCGCATCCCATTTGCCGTCGGAGACCGACGGGCTGGAGATCTCGAACGCCTGCGCCTGGGTGGCTAAGGCGATGAGGACAAGCATGGTGAAGCAGACGCGCAAGGTCATTTGATCCTCCCTGGACAACACAGCGTAGCGCAAAAGCGGCCCGAAAAAGGGCAAGCCGGGGCGACCGCCTGCCTGGACAGCGAAAAAGCCCCGCCGGTGGAGGCCGTCGGGGCTCTTTCGTTCGGCCATTGGAGGTGGGACCCCACGGCCGGGTCGATCCAGGGGGTGTTGGATCGGCCGCGACACTAGCCGAGAAATCGGCCGCGCGGACAATCACGCCTGCGCACTACCAATCACGCCTGCGCGAGACGGCGGTGATTGAAGCTTATCCCCGCAGCAGCTTTGCCAGTCTCGGCACGCCTTCATTCACAGCGCGGTCGTCGGCAAGGGTGAAGGACATGCGCAGCGTGTTGCGGCCGGTGCCGTCGGCGTAGAAGGCGTTGCCCGGCACGAAGGCGACGCGCGCCTCCTTGACCGAGCGCGCCAGCAGTTCGGTGGCGTCGGTGCCTTCCGGCAGCGTCAGCCAGACGAACATGCCGCCGTCCGGGCGGCTCCAGGAAATGCCGTCCGGCATGTTGGCATCGAGCGCGCCGAGCAGCGCGTCGCGTCGTTTGCGGTAAGCGCCGATCAGCTTGTCGACCTGGGCGTCGAAAATCGTCTCGGCGACGCGGTGCATGACCATCTGGTTGATCGAGGGGCTGTGCAGGTCGGAGGCCTGCTTCATCAGCACCAGCTTTTCCACCACATGGCGCGGCGCGCACACCCAGCCGACGCGCATGCCCGGCGACAGGATCTTCGAGAAGGAACCGCAATAGAGCGTGCGCGCATGATCGATGCCGCCGGAGCGGGCGCAGTCGAGCGCCAGGATCGGCGGCACGCCTTCCCCGTCATAGCGCAACGCGCGATAGGCGGCGTCCTCGATGACGGCGATGTCGAGCTCGCCGGCAAGGTCGAGCACCGCCTCGCGCTGCTTGACGTCCAGCGTGTTGCCGGTCGGGTTGGCGAAATCCGGCACCAGATAGGCGAATTTCACCTTGCCGCCATTTGCGGCGGCGGCAGCGCGATAGGCTTCCGGCGTCATGTTGCCGCCGGCGGTGTTCAGCCGGTCGTAGCGCGGCTCGTAGGCATTGAAGGCCTGCAACGCGCCGAGATAGGTCGGCCAGGTGACCAGGGCCGTGTCGCCGGGTGACAGGAACAGCTTGCCAAGATAGTCGAGCGCCTGCTGCGAGCCGGAGGTGATGAAGATGTTGCCCTCGTCACATTGAACGCCGAGCTTGGCCATATAGGCGGCTAGCCATTTGCGCAGCGGCAGGAAGCCTTCGCTGACCTGGTATTGCAGCGCGGCGCCCGCCTCGGCGCCACCGAGCACGGCCTGATAGGCATCGCCGATCGCTTCGGCGGGAAACAGCGACGGGTCCGGGATGCCGCCGGCGAAGGAGATGATGTCCGGCTGGTCGAGCAGCTTCAGCAGCTCGCGGATTTCCGAAGCCTTCATGCGCGAAGAGCGCGAGGCCAGAAGGTTCAACAGGGTCAAGGCGCACCTCCCGCAGTGCTTATTTAGGTCAGCTTCATTGACCTATTATCAGGCCGCGCCTTTCGCGTGAATACACAAAACGGTCATGGCGCATCGTCGAGGCGACATTTGGCCCACAGATTTTCGCGAATACTAATCAAAGGTCGGCCATCGGCTTTCGGCAGATGCCGGATTGTCGTTATATTAGAAATGGCGCATATTACAGCAGGCCGGAGCCTCGCACCGGTTGAACCGCCCGTTCGCCAGGACTGCCCGAGCGGTCCACAGACAGACCAGTCATATGCCAGGAGAGAACAGGCACGTCCGTGCTGCCCGCATCATTGGGCGGCCGAGGCAGTGATATTAGGAGGAGAGTCCCATGAAGGTTACCATATTGGCGACTTATGAGCCCCACGCCGCCAAAGGGCTGATGCAAGGATCGAACCGTGAGGTTGCGATCGCAGCGCTGTTTGAAAGCGTGGGCGGCAAGGTGAACAGCCTGATGTTCACGCGCGGCCTCTATGACGTCATCGTCAACGGCGAAGTGCCGGACCAGATCGCCGGGATGGGGATGACGCTCGCGGTGCGGGCAAGCGGTTCGGTAAGCGATCTCGTCGTCCTCGAAGAACTCGACATGAAGGCTGTGATCGCGGCTGCCAACAAGGCAGCCGGCGCCTACAAGCCGGCCGGCTGATATCTCATCGAACGGAGGAAGCCATGACCGCCTACAACGTAGTCCGCTTTCGCACCAAGCCAGGTAAGGAGAACGCCTTCGTCGAAGCGCATGAAAAGGTCTCGCTGAACGCCAAGGGCTTTCGCAAGGGCGCCCTTATCAAGACCGGCGAGCGCACATTCTGCATGGTCGGCGAATGGAACGACATGGACAGCCTCGCCGCGGCGCGCCCGATGATGATCGGCATCCTCGATACGTTCCGCGATATGCTCGAAGACCTGGGCGGCGATCTCGGCGTGACGGATCCGGTGTCCGGCACGGTCGTTGCGGAAATATAGGCTGAAGCCGGCGCCGTCCGGCGCCGTCGGCACCAAGCGCTGCGAGAAGGCGGCCGCGCTGGCGTGGCGCCCTTGCGTCCGGCTCAAAACGGCAACCGAATCTCGTCGTCCTGAGCGGATTGCGGCCAGCCGATATCCTTGCGGATCTCCGGCGGCAGCTCGTTCAGTTCGCGCGTCGTGCGGCGGCGCTTGCTGGCCTGCGCGAAGGCAGCGCGGATCCGGTTAAGACTTTTGAACATCAACGGCTCCCATAAATCAGCGGCGCAAAACCTGCGCCGCCCATTCACCCGGCGCCGCTTTTGCGATGCGTCTGTAACCAGTCGATTGCGCGCGAACGGTGAAATGCTTCACGAAACCGAGGCCGCTTGAAACATATGCATGCAAATTAATTTAGGGATCGGGCGTACGCCCTGCGCGCCAGTCGCAGGCCTGTGTGGCCTGCAACGTCAGACGCTTGGGCTTATTGCCCGATGTGCCGATTGATGTCCCGCCGAGAGGGCGGCGCGCTCTACTCCGGGGCCTGCGAATCCCCGGAAATGACCCCTCGCGGCGGTCTGCGCCGAAAGCCGGCCTTTGCGGACGAGCGTCGGCTTTGCGTATTCTTTCTTCATGGCAATGTCCCCAGCCGCGCGGAAACCTGCGGCATCGGACATGACTGTCAGCGACGGCCGGCCGCCAACACCTTCCCGCCCCGCGCCACTTCCCTGCCCGCGCGATAGACCGTGCGATCCTTCGGCACCGCCACCACCGCTTCCGGCACATGCTCGGCCTTCAGCGCGACGAAATCCGCTTTGGCGCCGACGGCGATGCCGTAGCCTTCGAGCCCCAGCGCCCTGGCGCCGGCATGGCTGACCACGTCATAGGCCGCTTCCAGTTCCCAATCCTCGTAGAAGCCCGAGCGGTAGCCGATCATGTTGGCGCGGTTGAGCATGTCGCCATCGCCATAGGGCCACCAGGAATCGCGGATGTTGTCGGAGCCGGCAAAAACGGTGACCCCCGCCCTGCGCAGCGCCGCCACCGGCGGGAATGGATGATCGCCGGGCGCGTTGGTCATGATGGCGACGCCGGCGGCGGCGATCCGCTCGGCCGCGCCGGCCAGCGCCTCGGCGGAAATGTCGCCCAGCCCGTAAGCGTGGCTGACGACGACCTTTCCCTGCATGCCCGATGCCGTGGTCCGGGCGGCGATCTCCTCGATCTCGAACAGTCCGAGCGTGCCGCGGTCATGCAGGTGGATGTCGATACCGGCGCCGCGCTTTTCGGCAAGGCCGAACACCACATCGAGATGGCCCTTCACATCGCGGTCGAAGCTTGCCGGGTCGAGCCCCCCGATCAGGTCGCAGCCGAGCTTGAGCGCCTCGTCGAGCAGGTCCGCGGTGCCTGGCGAGGACAGGATGCCGCTCTGCGGGAAAGCGACGAGCTGGATGTCGATCAGGTCTCGGTATTTCTCCCTCACGGCGAGGATAGTCTCCACATGCTTCAGCCCGACCGCGGCGTCGACCATGACATGGCTGCGCATGACGAGGCTGCCATTGCCGACGCAGAGCTGGAGCTGGTGTCTCGCCCGCTCCGCCATGGGCGCCGCCTGCTCGAGGTTGCGCATCTGGAAGGCAACCCGCTCGCGCACGTCGAAGCCGTTGGCGCAGGGAATGTGCGGGCGCCAGACATCGCCGTAGAAGGAGGTGTCGAGATGGATGTGGCCCTCGACGAAAGCCGGCAGGACGAGCTGGCCGGCGAGGTCGATAGCGCCGGACGGCGGCGTGACCGTATTGGCTGCCGGCGCTATGGCAATGAAGCGTCCGTCGGCCACGGTGAGGTCAGCGACCGTGCCGTCGGCGAGTTTGGCGTTGAGAAAATGAGTCTGGTTCACGATGCAATCCCTTGAAAAGGAAAGCGTCAGTCGTCGCCGCTCGGGCGGACGGGGTCAATGCGGCAAGGGATAGAAACTGTTTCACCCTTGCTTTCTCCTCCGTGTGCAGGAAGGCAAATGCTGCCGCCGCCATATACCGTTTTCGCGGAAGTTTCAGCGGGCGGCAAATGTGCCATGGTGGAGCCTGCGGTATGAGGCCGCCGTGGTCGACGCGGACGCCCAAGCACATCCCCAACAATGCGCCCCCAACGGCCGCGTCGACCATGCACGGAAACGGCAACGGCGACCTTGCCCTGGGTCGCCGTTTTTTTCTCAGTCGGGTTTTCGATCAGCTTTGGGTGCCGGCGTATTCGGCGACCAGCAGCTCGTATTCCTCGAAGGACGGCAGCGCTTCGTAGCTGTGCACGGCCGATGTCGCCGCCCAGGGCAGTTTCTCGGCCGTCCAGGTCTCGATGAAGGGGGCGAACCAGGCGTGCTCGTCGAGCATGGTCGGGCGCAGGTTGACGAACCAGTCGATCCCTTCCGGCCGCGTGAACATCCAGGTCATGCAGTAGCCGCAGAAATAATGTTTCGACGGCCCGTGCAGACCGCCGACCACCGGCTCGCCCTTGGTTACCTCGAAACCTTCCGACGGGATCGCCGCGCTCAGCGAATAGGCGCTGGACGACATCGACTGGCAACCGGTGCAGTGGCAGGCCATGGTGAGCAACGGCCTTGCCGAGATCCTCAGGCGCACGCGACCGCAGCGGCAGCCTCCTTCGGCAGGCAGGGAAAGACTTGGCAAGATGGGCTCCTTGAGTCGGGGTACTTCCCTCCCCCGGTGAGAAGATGGCCCGGCGCGCATCGCCGAGACGGATAGGGGAAAGGAGAAGGCATGCTCAGCCTTCGGTCAACTCCGCCGTCGTCATCATCCGAACCCCCTGCTCCTCGAAGGCCTCATTGTGGCGGGCAATGATGTCGGGCGCCTTTTCCTCGTCGCTGTCCAGCGTCGAATGCGCGTCGGAAACCACGGTCACGCCAAGCCCTTCGGCAAAAGCGCCCTTCACGGTGGCGGCGACGCAGAAATCGGTCTGGGCGCCGATGAGCACGACGTCTTTCGCGCCCTGCCCCGCCACCCATTCGGCGAGTTCTGGGTTGGAAAAGGCATTGCCAACACTCTTGCCGAAGGTCGGTTCGTCGGCGGCTTGATCGAGCAGCGGCCATACAGGCCAGCCGGAAGCGCCCGGCGCCAGCGGATCGCCTTCCGGCCCGTCATGGCGGATAAACGCCACCTTGCGGCCGGAGCGACGCGCCCAGTCGATCAGCCTGCGGGCGCGCTCGGCGATGGTGTCGGCGTCATGGATCGGCGGATCGAAACGGCCATCGAACATGCCTGTCTGCAGGTCGATGACAATGAGCGGCGCGGCGGCGGAGGGGGCTGCGTCTGGCATTGGCGCGAAGATAGCGTGGGTGGGGGGCGGGTCAAGGACGAGGCAGGAACCAGCTGGCGGCAACTTGCGCCAACAAGTATGCAATTTTCAATTGCATTTATAAATCACTACAACTAACGTGTCCGTGTTCGTCTCCATGCAGCAGAAGTTTTGGGATTCGTGGCTCGCCTCCCTGCCCCGATCACAAGACCGGAGATAACGAACTCGACGGACGGTGCAGCCAGATGGGGGCGCCTGGCTTTTACGACACCAGCGGCATCGGGCCCTTCAGCGCCTCCGCCAGCGCATCGCGAAAGACCGCGATCGGTCGCGCCAGCCTGCCGGCCGGCGGGCGGTGGAGCAACCAGCAGCGGACTTGCGGCTTGAAGCCGGGGCAGTCGACCACCTCGACAGCATCGCGCCATTGGCTGCCCGACAATGCGCCGGGCGTGACGACGCCGATGCCGTGGCCCCGCGCCACGAGCGACATCCTGAGATCCGCGCCCTGCGCCTCGACGCCGACATGGAAAGGCAGCCGCGCCACCTCGAAGCGGTGGCGGATGAACGCGCGGAAACCGCAGCCGGTTTCGTTGAGCACCCAGGGGTAGCGCGCGAGATCGTTGAGCTCGGCCGGCTTCGGCACGCCGAGGCTTGGCGAAGCCACCAGCAGCACCGCCTGCACGCCGAGATCGTCGCCGACGAGTTCCGGCGGCGGCGCGACGCCCTCGGCCAGACAGACGGCGACGGCGTCGATCTCGCTGTGCAGCACCTGCTCCACCAGGCGCGGCGACAGGCTGGAGGTGATCTTCAGCGTCAATTGCGGGAAGGCCGCGCGAAGACTGTCGAGCGGCTCGGACAGCGCGCTGGTCGACAGATAAGGCATGATGCCGAGGCGGAACTCGCCCCTCACCTCGCCGGCCGGCGAGACGCCCGCCTTCAGATCCTCCAGCGAGCGCAGCACGCGGCGGCCATGCTCATAGGCCTCGCGGCCCGAGGCGGTGGGCTTGAGCGGCTTCGACTGGCGGTCGAGCAAAGGCGTCGCCAGCCGCTCCTCGAGATTCTGCACCCGGCGCGTCACGCCGGGCTGGGTCAGGTTGAGCCTGGCCGAAGCGCCGACGATCGAGCCGGTTTCGACGACGGCGACGAAGGCCTCAAGGTCATGGATATTCATGCGCATCTCGCATAATCATTATCAGATCATTTCAATTGTAGCATTATGATCGTTCCGAATAAAGTCCTCACGAAATATGCAGACAGCGAGGACTTTGTTGATGCACGGCACACACAACGCGCCATTGGCGGAACGGCCAAGCGAGGCCGTCAGCACCATCACCCGCTCGCAGACGCTGCTGTTCGCCGCTTCGGTCGGCATCATCGTCACCAATCTGTTCGCGCCGCAGACGCTGGTCGGGCTGATCGGGCCCTCGCTCGGCGCCGCGGCGTCGGAAAGCGGCCTGGTCTCGATGGCCACGCTGTTGGGTTACGCCGCCGGGCTGTTCTTCCTGGTGCCGTTGTCCGATCTCATCGAGAATCGCGTGCTGGTCCTGCGCATGCTGTGCGCGGCCGCGCTTTCGGCGGCGGTCGCTTCATTCGCGCCGTCGGCCGCCTCGCTGCTTGCCGTGCTGTTCGCGCTTGGCGCGGCCTGTTCCTGCATCCAGGTGCTGGTGCCGGTCGCGGCCTCGATGGCGCCTCCGGGTCAGGACGGGCGCGTCATCGGCGACGTGATGAGCGGGTTGATGATCGGCATCCTGTTGTCGCGCCCGATCGCCAGCCTGGTCGCCGACACCTTCGGCTGGCGCGCCTTCTACGGCATCAGCGCCGCGGCGCTGGCGCTGCTCGCCGTCCTGCTCGGCTTGACGCTGCCGAGGCGGAAGCCGCTGGCGCATGCGAGCTATGCGGGGCTCATCGCTTCGCTGATCGGACTTCTGGGAGAAGAACCAGTGCTGCGCCGCCGCGCCTTTACCGCCAGCCTGGTGATGGCGGCTTTCAGCGTGTTCTGGACGGCGGTGGCGCTTCGCCTCTCCGCTCCACCCTTCAATCTCGGCCAGAAGGGCATTGCCCTGTTCGCGCTGGTTGGCGCCGGGGGCGCCGCTGTGACGCCGATCTTCGGCCGCGCCGGCGACCGGGGCTTTACGCGCTCCGCCACGATTCTGTGCCATCTCGTGCTGATCGCGGCGCTCGGCCTCGCCGCGTGGGCCGGCGCTGGGGCCGGCGCGACCAAGGCCGGCGGCGCGTGGCTGCCGCTCATCCTCATCGGCGTCAGCGCCGTGCTGCTCGATATCGGCGTCACCGGCGACCAGACGCTGGGCCGCCGCGCGGTCAACCTCCTGCAGCCCAAGGCGCGGGGCCGCATCAACGGACTGTTCGTCGGCATTTTCTTCATCGGCGGCGCGATCGGCTCGCTGCTGGCCGGCCTCGCCTGGGCCTGGGGCGGCTGGAACGCGGTGTGCGCGGCGGGCGCTGTGTTCGGGGTGGCGGCGCTGATGGTGGATTGGGTGGAGTAGCGCCTCTCCTTCTCCCCTTGTGTGCTACCCGATTCCGCCCGTCACAACATAGGCTCCGCCGACTGTCCCGTCCGGCAACCTCACAACGGCCGTGACGATCGAGCCGTAGGATCCACGCCAGACGCTATGGAAGCCTTGATGGGTCGCGGCCTGCACCACGATCCGACCGGTGTAGCGTTTACCGCCGGCCTGCATGATCACCGGCTCGCCGTTGACGTGAATTTTCACGGCGTTCGGCTCCGCCCTGCCCGCCTCGATCTCCAGCGCGATCGTGATCTCGTCCATGTCACCGCCGTGGACCGTTTCGGCAGTCAGCTTCAGGGCGAGCGGCGCATCGCCGGCACCACTCCTCACACCGCTGTCCGCCGCAAACACATCGTCCGCCAGCGGCGGCGTGCGCGGCGGGGCGGTGCGGCGCTGGGTGGCGCGCTCATAGTCGCCGGCAAACCTCAGCAACGCTGTGTCGTCATATGCCTTGCCGGCGAAGGTGAGGCCAACCGGCATGCCGATATCGGCCATGATGCCCATCGGCACTGTCACGGTCGGGATGCCGAGATGGCGCCAGACGAGATTACCGTTGGCGACCCACGTCCCGTTACGCCAGGCAAGCCGGGCGGAAGCCTCGTTGACGTCGGCATCGGCCGGGCCGACATCGGCGACCGCCGGCAGCACCACGGCATCGAGCTTGTTGGCATCGAGCCAGTCCTCGAAGTCGGCACGGCGCGTTGCCTCCAGGCCCTTCAGGCCTTCCTCGATGGTTGGAATATCTTCCAATCGCGCCACACCCCGCTTCGCGCGCTCGACATAGTGCGCCAGATCGAAATCGGCTTCGCCGTAACGGTCGCGCAGCGCGCCCGGCGGCTGGGGGAAGATCTTTGCGCCATTGACCGAAGCAAGATCGAGGATGGCCGGATCGGCATTGGCGCGCAGGAAATCGTCCCACGACCAGACGGACAGATCCCAGATCTCGCGCTCGGCGAATTCCGGCGGCACGAGACCACGGTCGACCATTGAGCGCGCGCCCGGACGATCGCGCTCGTAATTGGAGACGACGGGGAAATCGACCTCGACCACTTCCGCGCCGAGCGCTTCCAGGTCGCCCGCCGCCTGCCGCCAGAGCTCCAGTACCGAAGCGCGCGTTTCGATCGGCCTGTCGGCGCCCTCATCCTTGCCGATATACATTCTGGGTACGCCGACCCGCTTGCCCTTGAGCGCGCCTTGCAGAGGAAGCGCGGTGTATCTCGCCGGCCTGAGCGCCGAGGCTTTCGGGATATCCACCCAGGGCTGCATGCGCCAGAAATCGCCGCGCGTCTCATTATCGTCGGCGACGATCACATCGAGCAGTTCCAGCATGTCGGGGACGCTTCGGGTATGCGGCACCACCACATCCATGGTCGGCACCAGGGGCCAGTTGCCGCGCACCGAAATGACGCCGCGCGAGGGCGTGTAGGCGACGAGCGCGTTGTTGGAGGCTGGCGCGCGCCCGGACGACCAGGTTTCCTCCCCGAGCCCGAAGGCGGCGAAGGATGCAGCGGTCGCGGTGCCCGAGCCATTGGACGAACCGGAAGCGAAGGCGGCGGTGAGGAAATCCTTGTTGTATGGGCTTTCGGCGCGGCCATAGACGCCGCGCTGCATGCCGCCATTGGCCATCGGCGGCATATTGGTGAGGCCGATCAGCACCGCGCCCGCGGCGCGCAGCCTGGCAATGGTGAAAGCATCCTCGTTTGCCGTGAGATGCTCGAAGGCCGGCGAGCCGGCGGCAACCGTCAGTCCCTTGGCCTTGTAGCTGTCCTTGGCGGTGTAGGGGATGCCGTCGAGCGGCCCGAGCGTCCTGCCCTCGCGGCGACGCTGATCGGACGCTTCCGCGTCCTCGAACATGTCCGGGTTGAGGATGGGGACTGCGTTGAGCGCGATGCCATGACGGTCGTAACGGGCGATGCGCCTGAGATAGGCGGCGACCAGCTCGACGCTGGTGACGGTGCCGTCCTCCAGCGCGCGGCGCAGGTCGGCGATCGAGGCTTCGACGATATCGAGGCTGGGCATGATGGCGGGCGAATTCCTTTGCGACGACTACGTTCCGTCACACCCATCTGCCTTGCCGGGCATCTCCCGCGCAAGGGGAGATCGGATGGCGCAGCCGCTTCGCCAATCGCCGCGCCCCTAAACTCCCAGCACGCCCTTCACCCTCTCCCGAGTATAAGGCAGATCGTAAATCCGCTTCCCCGTGGCGTTCCGGAACGCGTTGGCGATGGCGCCGGCGGTTGGGCCTTGGGCCGCTTCGGCGACGCCGAGATAGGGCGCGCCCGGATCGTCGATGACCTGCACCTCGACGCTGTCGGGCACCGCGCTGAAACGCAGAATCGGATAGGTCGACCAGTCCGGACTCAAGATGCGCGTCCGATCGAAATGCACGGCCTCGTAAAGCGTCCAGCTCAACGACTGCAATATGCCGCCTTCGGTCTGGTTGACGATCGAATCCGGGGCGACGGCCTCGCCGCAATCGACCGCCGCGACGACGCGCGACACCTTGATCGCGCCGCTGTCGCTGTCGACGTCGGCCTCCAGCGCGATGGCCAGATAAGCGGCGTGGTTCTTGTATTTGGCGAAGGCGAAGCCACTGCCCCGGCCCGCCGGCAAGGGATCCTTCGACCAGCCGAATTTTTGCGCCGCGACCTCGATCACCTTTCTGGCGCGCGGGTCTTTCAGGTGGCGCAGTCGGTATTCGACCGAATCGGCGTTCGCCGCCAGCGCCAGTTCGTCCATGAAGCTTTCGATGGAGAAGACGTTGCAATAGGCGCCGAGGCTACGAAGCGCGGAAACGCGCACCGGCATGTCGGCGACGAAATGCCAGTTCACGCGCTGGTTGGGCACGTCGTAAAGCGGGATAGCGTTTCGGTCGCCATTGCCAAGGGGAGTGATCTCCATCTTGGCGGGATCCGGCGCGAAATGCCGCGCCATCAGCCGGCCGGCTATCAGCGACCCGGCGGAGCCCGGCCGCGTACCGTGGCTGTTGCTCCACAGATCGTAGTGCCAGTTCACGATGTTGCCGTTCTGGTCGAGCGTCGCCTCCGCCCTGGTCAGCATGGCGGGTCCGTAGGGTTCCCACAGATGCTCCTGGTCGCGCATCCACTGCACGCGCACCGGCTTGCCCGGCACTTTCTGCGCGATCAGCGCAGCGTCGGCCGCCGCGTCGTCGGCGCCGTTATGGCCATAGCAGCCCGAGCCTTCCGTGTGGATGCAGCGCACCTTTTCTTCCGGCACGCCGAGCATCTGGGCGATCGCCTTGCGGTCGGGATAGACGCCTTGCGTGTGCGTCCACACCGTCGTCAGGCCATTGTCGAGCATGGCCACCGCGCTCGACGGGCCAATCGAGCCATGCATCTGGTAGGCGCGGGTGAATTGCGCGTTGAGCGTCCTGGCGCCCGGCGCGTCGTCGGCGCCGACCGAGGTCACCGTGCCGACCTCCGATACGGATTTTTCGAGAAAGGCCGGCAGGTCATGTTGGTCGGGAAGCGCCGGCTGCTCCTGCCATTTGGCGACGCTGGCCATGGCGCGCATGGCCTTCACCGCTTGGAATTCCTGCTCGGCGACCACGGCGAGGAAATCGCCGTCGCGCACCACCGCGATGACGCCAGGCATCGCCTTGACGGCTGCATCGGCGAAGTCGGTGAGCTTGGCGCCGTAGCTCGGCGGACGCACGACGCGGGCATGCACCATGCCCGGCGGCCGCATGTCCTGCACATAGGCATTGCCGCCGGTGACCTTGGCCGGGATGTCCACCCGCGCGAAAGGCTTGCCGATGGCGTGGTAGGCGGCGGGCGGCTTGAGCTTGGTGTCGGCCGCCGCGTCGATATGCAGGAAGTCGGCCGAGACCAGTTCGCCATAGCTGGCCTTGGCGCCGTTCGGGCCGACGATCGCGCCCGCCCGCGCCTTTAGCGCCTCGACCGGCGCACCGAGCTTTTCGCTGGCCTTGGCGATCAGGATCTGCCGCACCTGAGCCGAGGCATAGCGGATGGCGGTGCCTGAGTTCTGGATCGTCTGGCTCCCGGCGGTGTAGCCTTCATTCGGCGTCAGCGCGGTGTCGGCGGTGATCAGCCTGATCGCCGCAGGCTCGACCTCGAGCTCCTCGGCCGCGATCTGGCGCAGCGACGTCTTGGTGCCCTGCCCAAGCTCGGCTTTGCCGGTGAAGACGGTGATCGAACCGTCGGCGTCGATGCGTATCCAGGCGTCGAGCGAGGGCGTATCGGCCAGGCTGCCGGGCAGTTTCGGCTTCGCCGCCGGGGCGCCAGGCACGGTCGGTACCTCGCCCTCCTGCGCCTCGGCCGGGATGGCGAAGGACACGACCAGCGCGCCGGCTCCCGCCAGGAAGCCGCGGCGGGTGACGTCGGGAGGCAGGTTCTGTGCGTTCATCATCCCCTCCCTGTGGCGGCGGCCGGCGCCATGGCGTCGGCGGACTTGCCTTGCATCAGGTCGCGGGCGCGGGCCACGGCGCGCAGGATGCGCATATGCGTGCCGCAGCGGCAGAGATTGGGCTCCAGCGCCTGCCTGATGTCGGCGTCGGCGGCATCGGGTTTTGCCTCGAGCAGCGCCTGCGCCCGCATCATCATGCCGGCGATGCAATAGCCGCATTGCGCCGCCTGTTGTTCGACGAAAGCTTTCTGCATCGGTCCGGGGTCGTCGATGGTGCCAAGACCCTCGACCGTCTTGATCGCGCGTCCCTCGACCAACATGGCCGGCGTCAGGCAGGAAAAGACCGCCTTGCCATCGACCATCACCGTGCAGGCGCCGCACTGGCCGAGGCCGCAGCCGAACTTCGCGCCGTTGAGCTTCAGATCGTTGCGCAGCACATAGAGCAGCGGCGTCGCCGGATCGACATCGATGTCGTGCGAGGCGCCGTTGACGTTGAGTTTAACCATCAGTCGTTGGCTCCTACATTGTCCGGGCCGCGCTCGATGCCGTCCGAAGGCCGGACGCTGACCTGGTATTTGCCGCTCCTTGTGTCGGCGGTCTTCGCCTTCGCATCCGCCCATGCCGGTTTCCGGGCATAGGCCTCGCGCAGATAGCCGAGCAGATCCGCCACCTGATCGTCGGTCAGCGTCGCGGCGAAGCCGGGCATGATCGGGCTCTCCCGGCCGCTGGCCGCCGGCAGACCGAACAGCACGACGTTGATCGCGTTCTGCGGATCGGCCGCAGCAATCGTGCTGGAGAGATGGAAATCGATACCACCGAAAGGCTGCGGGCGGCTGCCGTCATGGCATGTGGCGCAGGCCGCCTGGTAGATCGCGCCGCCGCGGCTTGTCGGGCTGCCGGTGGTGGCGCTGGCCGGTATCGGCGTGCCGCCCTGGTCGAACGAAAGCTTCTTGCGGATGTCCTCGGCTGCCGCCGCACGCTCGGGCGTCGGCTCGCCCATCCGCGAACTCAGGTAAGTGGCGATGGCGCTGATGTCGGAATCGGGAAGCCGGCCGAGATTGCCGGTGACCTCCGCCATCGGCCCGTTGGCCACGCCGTGATCGACATGCCAGCCCTGGCGCAGATAGGCAAAGAGGCTGTCATGCGTCCACGGGATGGGCGCGGAGGACGATGCATCGAGCGCGAAGGCCTCCCAGCCCTCCGCTTCGCCGCCTGCCAGATGCGCGCCTTTCCGCTCGGCGCCGAGCGCGTTGCGCGGCGTGTGGCAGGCGCCGCAATGGCCAAGCCCTTCGACGAGATAGGCGCCGCGGTTCCATTCGGCGCTCTGCGCGGCATCCTCGCGATAGGCGCCCTTGTCGAAGAACAGCAGCTTCCAGCCCGCCAGCACGAAGCGCAGGTTGAGCGGGAACGGCAAGTCGTTGGCCGGTCGCCGGTTCTCAACCGGCCGGCGTGTCATCAGATAGGCGTAGAGTGCCTTGTTGTCCTCGTCAGACACCAGCGTGAAATGGTCGAACGGGAAGGCCGGATAAAGGTGATCGCCGTCGCGCTCGACGCCTTCCCGCATCGCCCGACTGAAGGCGGCTTCCGACCAGCGGCCGATGCCGGTCTTGGGGTCGGGCGTGATGTTGGTGGAATAGATGGTACCGAATGGCGTCGGCACCGCCAGCCCGCCTGCGAAGGACTTTCCGCCGGGCTTGGTATGGCAAGCCGTGCAGTTGCCGACCGAAGCGAGCACTGCCCCCTTCTCGATCAGCGCCTGGTCGAAGGAGGCGCGCTGCGGCGGTTCGATCGGGTCGATCGCCGGCTTCCAGGCATAGGCGGCAAAGCCCGCCAGGCAGACGACAATGAGGATGAGAACGCCGATCCAGAAGCGTTTCAAGGAAGGGCTCCTTGCGCAGGACACGGCAGCAGTCCGGGACATCCGGCCATGCCGTTATCGGCATGAACTAGGCTCGATGAGCGGTGCGTCAATGACAGCCGATGCCGCCCACAAAGGGGATCACGCGCTCAGCTGCCTCCACAAATCGCCTGCGCTATTCCGGCGCCCCGGCAAACAGCACCGTGCCGTCGCCTCCCGCCGCCGGCCAGTCTCGGATGGTGCGGTCGATGCCACCGGTCAACAGCGTGCCGTTGGCGGCAAACGCCACCGAATATATTGGCCCGGTGCCGGGGTCGAACTCGGCGATTTCGGCGCCGGTGTCCATGTTCCAGATCCGCGCCGTGCCGTCGAGCGATACCGAGCCCAGCCTCTTGCCGTCGGCCGACAAGGCCAGCGCATAGACGGTGCCGGAATGGCCGTCGAAGCGCCGGACCTCCTTGAAGGTGTCGAGGTCCCAGAGTTTTATCGTGTAGTCGCCGCTGCCGGTGACGGCGTGGTGGCCGTCGGCAAGAAAGACCGCGCCATAGGCGCCGCGGTCGTGGCCGTGCCAGCTGCGCAGCTGCTTGCCCGCAACGATATCCCAAAGCTTCAGCTCGCCGTCGATGCTGCCGGTGAGCGCCCTGGTGCCGTCGGGCGAGATGGCGACGGAGCTCACCGACCAGTCGTGGCCCGGCAGCACGTGCAGCACCTCGCCTTTCTCCAGGTCCCAGACGACGACGGAGCCGGTGTCGTGACCGCTGACGGCGCGCTTGCCGTCGGAGCTGATCTTCAGCTGCCTGACGCCGCCGTTCGCCCCGGACGAGAAGACGTGCAGCACCGTGCCGTCGGAGAGCTGGCGCAGCACGATCTCGCCGTCGTCGCCGGCGGTGAGCGCGGTCTTGCCGTCGGGCATGAAGAGCGCGCTGCGCGCCATGTCCTTCTGCCGGCCGAGATCGCGGATCAGGCGCTTGCCGTCGACGTCCCACAGCTTGATCATGCGGTCGGTGCTGGCGCTCATGATCTCGTGGCCGTCGGCCGACACCGCCAGCCAGACCACGGCGTCGCGGTGGCCTTCCAGCGCGGTCGGTTGGGCCGGAGGCGCCGGTGGGGGCGGTGCTACGGTTTCAGCCGGCGTGCCGGGCGCAAGTGCTGTCAGTTCGGTCGACTGTGCAGGTTGGACAGGCGGCGGCGTGGACGCGGCCGGCGGCATCGGCTGGGCGGGAGCCGTGGCCGGCTCGGGCAGCGCGGGCGTCGCAGCCTCTTCCTGTGCCGGGGCGGCCGTGGCTGGCTCGACACTCACTTCCGGCGTGATTGGTCTTGCACTCGTCTCCCGCTCGGGCTTCGACTCGGATGGCCGAGGCGCCGGCTGCGCCGGCGCGGTGACAGTTTCCTTCGCCGGCTCGCTGTTCGCCCTCGGCGCTCGCCATGGCCCGAACTGGTCGGCGACGATGACGATCAGGGCCAAAAGCGGCAAGGCAAATGCTGCGCGGCGCAGTCGCGGATGGCCCGCCGGCGCGATCTCGGCGTCGCGGCCAAACAACGGGGCGGCCGGATCGTGCTTGGCAGCGCCCGGCAGCAGGCCGGCGAGGAAAAGCAGCCCGGCAAGAACCGACAGCACGCCCGCCAACCCGAAGACCTCCAGGCGCGCCGGTGCCAGCGGTTTGCCGCCCAGCGCTGGATAGAGCTTGGCGAAACAGACGACGCCGACGACCAGCATCGCCAGCGCCAGCAACCTGTCGGTCGATCGCTTCATCGGTCTTCCCCGCCCTTTGCCGCCGCTGCCTCCGTAACAACGTGGAGGCGGCAAGCGGCCTGGGCATCATAGCCGAGCCTGCGGCCCAGGCTAAGCGGAAGACATCACATAGCTCCGCCGGTTATATTGGCAGCGGCTGGCCGATCTGTGAGCGGAAAGCCACACTCCCAAAGAATAGATCGGCCTGATAGCCGGCTTGATTGACAGGAAGGAACCTCATGCCATCATCCGAGCGGGATTTTCAGGAGCGCTTGGCATGAAGAAGACCTATGAGAAGCCTTCCCTGGTAAAAAGAGATCGGCTTTCGTCCGTTACTGCGCAGGTGGCGCCCTCCACGACTCCGCCACCCGTACCCTGACCGATTGTGGGCACCGGGACAGCTTTCGAGAGTCTCTAGCAGGCCAGCTAATGCGAACCGGCTGGGGTGAATGAGCAGCCCAACCTGAGATGTCGTTGCGGCGCGGCCGTTGCTGAGGAAGAGCTGGGCCGGGCCGTCCGCGTGACATCGCCCATTCACCTCCCCTTGCCGGAGAGGGTCAGGAGTTTATTTCCACCCAGACCGGCGCGTGATCGCTGGGGTTTTCCCCTCCCCGCACCTCGCGGTCGATGCCGGCCGCTTCCAGCTTTCGCGCGAGCTTCTTCGACAGCAATATGTGGTCGAGCCGCAACCCCGCATCGCGCGGCCAGCGGTTCCGGCGATAGTCCCAGAAAGTGTAGAGCCGCTCCTCCTTGGGAAAGACCTTGCGTAGTGCGTCCGTCCAGCCCTGGTCGATCAACGCCGCGAAGGCGGCGCGGCTTTCGGGCTGCACCAGCGCGTTGTCGTCATAGGAGCGCGTCTGGTAGATGTCGCGCGGCTCGGGCACGACGTTGAAATCGCCGGCGAGCACCACCGGCAGACCGGTGTCGAGGAGTTCGGCCGCATGTGCCGCGAAGCGCGCGTGCCAGGCGAGCTTGTAGTCGAACTTCGGCCCCGGTTGCGGGTTGCCGTTCGGCGCATAGAGGCAGCCGATGATGACGCCGTCGACCGCCGCCTCGATGTAGCGGGCCTGGCGGTCGGCGTCGTCACCGGGCAGCGCCTCGCGCGTCAGGACGGGTTCGGCGCCGCGCGCCAGGATCGCGACGCCGTTCCAGGTCGGCTCGCCCTTCCACACCGCGCCATAGCCGGCATTGGCGAGCTTCGTCAGCGGGAACTGGGTGTCGCGAGATTTCAGCTCCTGCAGGCAGACGACGTCCGGTTTTGCGCGCGCCAGCCAGGCGAGCAGGTTATCCAGCCGGCTATTGATGTTGTTGATGTTGAAGGTGGCGAGTTTCATTTGCGGATGCCGCCGCTTCGCGCTTCGTCATCCTCGGGCTTGACTCGAGGATCCATGCCGTGACCGTCGCCGCGGAACACGGCGGGGCAGAATTCTAAACCATTGCGACGCCTTAGCGTTACGGCAATCCTAGGGTCTGCGCGCGTCGCTTCGCTCCTTGCTCCGCCCTAGGATGACGACCGAGATGGACGTTCTATCCACGCCCTCACCGTCTCCGCCACGGTCTTCAGATGGTCGCCCGTCGAAAATCCCGAGATTGCCTTGCGCGGCTTCAAATCGTGGTCGCCGTCCTCCAGCCAGATCACCTCTATTGCCGAAGAAAGGCCGTAGGTCGCAACTTCTTCCTTGGTGCCGAACTCGTCGCGGGTGCCTTGAAAAATCAGCGTCGGCGCCTTCAGGTCAAGGAGATGCTTTGTCCGCAACTGCTCCGGCTTGCCCGGTGGATGGAACGGGTAGCCGAGGCAGACCAGCCCGGCGATCTCACCCTTGGCGAACATCTCGTCGGCGATCATCGAGGCGACGCGACCGCCCATCGACTTGCCGCCGATGATGAGCTTGCCGGTCACGCCCCTGGCGCGCAGATCGGCGATCGCCTTGACGTATTCCGGGTTGACCGTCTCGGCGCGCGGCGGCGGCTTGCGGTGGCCGTAGCGACGCGCGGCCATGTAGTGAAACTCGAAGCGCGCGACCTGGAAGCCGGCGGTGCTGAGCGCCTTGGCGGTGGCGGTCATCGAGGGCGAGTCCATCGACGCGCCGGCGCCGTGCGCGAGCAGGATGGTAACGGGGGCGGTGTCGAAGCCATCGAAGAGGAAGTGGGTCGTCATAGGACCGTTCTCGGCGCGGCGGCGAAACTGCTGATCTCCCCCCTTGTGGGGGAGATGGCCGGCAGGCCAGAGGGGGGCGCGAAGGAATGCCGACTTCTGCCTTTGTAAGATGACAATTCTAGAGGTCGTGGCAGCGAGCCGGTTAGAGGCCGGCGGGACAGCGCCCCCCTCTGTCCTGCCGGACATCTCCCCCACAAGGGGGGAGATTGGCTGTCGCGAAGGCCTTCGCCAACCATCTTCACCCCGCCGTGCGCGCCATATGCAAATCCACGAACTGGATGCCCTTCTGCGCCAGCCTTGCCCATTCGGACTCCGCGTCCAACTCCAGATAGCGCACCCACAGCCGGCGGGCTTCCATCAGATCGCCCGCATCGAATTCCAGCCGAGCCAGATTGAACACCGGGTCGGCATAGGCCTTGTCGAGCGCGATCGCCTTCTGCAGATGGCGCCTTGCAGACGCCACCTTGCCCTCGTCGCTCATCAGTCCGGCGAGGTTGAACCAGGCTTCGACGAAGCCAGGATCGAGCTTTATCGCGCGGGCATAGTCATGCGCGGCTTCGGCAATCCGGCCGGCGCTGCGCAGGCAATTGGCGCGGTTGAAGGCGGCAATCGCATCCTTGGGATCGATCGCCAGGCAGCGCTGGTAGCGCGCCGCCGCATCGTCGTGACGCCCCTCCTCTTCCGCGATCTCCGCTTCGGCGAAGAGCTCCTCCAGCGTGTCGTCTTCCGGCGAGCCGAGATCGAACAGCAATTGGCCATCGAGCTCGCTCGTACCATCGTCGAGATAGATCGCGTCCGGGCGGCCATGCTGCGAGCCGAGATTGAGCGATTTTGCCGTGAGCGAGGCGACCGGGCCGGAGCGATGCACCGAGCGCGCGATCGCGCCCCAGCTGGCACCGCTGGCGATCAGCCCGGCATATTTGCGGGCCAGGATCAGGTCTCGGAAGGAGTAAGGTTCGCCGTCATGCTCGAAGGCGTCGAACAGCGACAGCAGGTCGAGATCGTCGCCGGCAAGCCGCGACTGATCGACGAGCGATTGCCTGGAGAGCGACGAGGCATCGGGCGCCTTCATCAGTCCAAGCAGGCGCAGGAAGCCGTTCTCGCTGATGAGTTGGCGGCCTGCTTCGCGCTCCGCCTTCACACGGCGCTCGATCTCGGCATCGCCGGATTTCGCCGCCTTGGCGAGAAGCGCGCGGCCGAACACGATGTGTGTGGTGCGGCGCGTGACGCCGCGCCTCAGCTCCGCATGGCGGCGCCCAACCTCGCGCGCGGCGAGCCGCAATGGAAAGGCGGCCAGCGCGCCGACGACGCCGAAGACGGCGCCGGGAACGATCACTGGCCCAGCATTTCCCGTCACTTCTTGCTCTTGCCGACGGCCTTCAACAGGTTCGCCTTCAGCGGGTTCTCAGGCGCGCCGCCCGCGGCCGCCTTCTTGGACGGCTTCGCCGGCGCTTCCTCGGCCTTGCTCTTCGACTTGGCCGGGGGTTTCGCCTGCTGCGACAGGCTCGCCTTCAGCGCATCCATAAGGTTGATGACGTTGCCGCGCTCGGGCGCGGCCGCGATGATCGGCTTGTGGCCCTTCAGCTTCTCGCGGATCATCGCCATCAGCGCCACCTCATAGCGATCCTCATAGTTCTTCGGATCGAAGTGGGTTTCCTTCTGCTTTATCAACGCCTGGGCCAGCTCGAGCATTTCCGGATCCGGCTTGCCGGCCGGAATGTTGCCGAAATATTCAGCCGTGCCGCGCACTTCATTGGGGTTTCTCAAGGTGCAGACGAACATGCCGTTCTCGCGCGGGCCGATCGTCACCACGCGCTCGCGGCTGGAGAGCACCAGGCGGGCGATCGCCAGCTTGCCGGACTTGCGCATCGCCTCGCGCAGCACGACGAAGGTCTCCTCCGCCATGGCGCCGTCGGGCGCCAGATAATAGGGCGCGTCCTGGTAGATGACGTCGACCTCGGCCTCGTCGACGAAGGCCTCGATGTTCATCGTGTGGTTGGATTCGATCCTGACCGCGTCAAGGTCGGCATCATCGATGATGATGTACTGCTTGTCCTCGTACTCGTAACCGCGCACGAGGTCCGAACGCTCGACAAGCCCAAGCTCGGGATCGACCGGTTTCATGTTGATGCGGTTGTGCGTCTTCTTGTGCAGCTGATTGAACGAAATGCGCTCGCTCGCGCTGGTGGCCGGGTAAAGCCGGACCGGACAGCTGACGAGGCTGAGCTTGAGGTAACCTTTCCAACTTGCCCTGGGCGCCATGATGAACTCCTACGCGGCCATGCACTGACACTATGTTGGAGCATGGTCTTCCATGCCCTTCGCAGCGCTTCGTCCGGAGGACGATCGAGGCTGCGGAAATCCTACACCGACCCCTAATGGTACAACCGAATTCCTGACGAAGTGTTTTTCAGGCGGGGGTTTGCGCGGAGGATAATTCAAATTGTAGGCAGCGTCGATGGAGATAGCGCGGCCCTTTCGTCGCCCCGCGAAAGCGGGGGCGAGGAACTAGCGCTCGAACACTGGCAGATCCCTAGCCGCCTCGTCGATCTCCGCCCAGGGATCGCCCGACGTTTCCAGCAATCCCGGCAGCGAGGCGTAGTTCAGGTCCTGCGGGGCGTCGATCGTCTCCAGATCCGCCCAACTCACCGGGGTCGAAGCCGGCAGATTGGTGCGGGCGCGAAGCGAATAGGGGGCGGCGGAGGTGTGGCCGCGCGCGTTGCGGTGGAAGTCGATGAAGATGCGCTTCTTGCGGTTCTCCTTACCCATCGTGGTGGTGAAGGTGTCCGGCGCGCTTGCCGCCAGCAAAGTGGAAATCGCGCTCGAAGCCTGGTGCAGTTTCTTCCAGTTCTGCTTGCGCGTCACCGGCACGGTGATGTGGATGCCCTTGCCGCCCGAGGTCTTGGCGAACGGCACCAGTCCGAGACTCTCCAGCCCGCCTTTGATGTGGACGGCGGCCTCCACCACCTCGCGCCAGGAAATTCCCTCGCCCGGGTCGAGGTCGAAGACGATCTGGTCCGGCTTGTCGAGTTTTGTCCGGTGCGTGCCCCAGGTGTGGAATTCGACGACCCCGAATTGCGCCAGCGCCAGATAGCCCTTGGCGTCCTCGACCGAGAGATAGGTTTTTGTCTCGCCCTCCGAATTGGTGCTTTCGAACACCGCCACCGAAGGCGGCATGCCGGTGAAGGCGTGGCGCTGGAAGAAGCAGTCCTGCGGCTTGCCGGTCGGGCAGCGCACCAGCGACACCGGGCGACCGATGATGTGCGGCAGCATGAAATCGCCGACCAGCGCGTAGTAGACCGCGATGTCGAGCTTGGTCGGCCCGGTCTTGCCGAACAGCCGGCGCTCCGGATTGGTCACCCAAATGGTGGCGAGATCGGATTCGGCGATCAGCCGCTTGCGCTTGACCGCCACCGGCGTGGTCAACCCGCCGACGTCACGCAACCCGCGAAAGACGCCGTGGCGAATCGCGTTGTCGCCGGTGCGGTTCGAATAGCGGACGCGGGCCGACAGCAGCGGCTTCACCCAATGCATCTCGCGCATGATCTCGCGCGGCACGCCTTCGGGCGGGCTGGCGCCGGCGGTCAGCCGCTCCAGCCGGGCGAGCAGATCTCGCGCCATCTCGCTGTCGAAGCCGGTGCCGACCTTGCCGCGATAGTGCAGCTCGCCATTTTCGAACTCAGCCATGCCGAGGGCGGCAAGCCCCTCGGCCCGGTCGGACACGGTGTAGCCGGCGATGACGAAATCATCCGTCTTTTGCGCCTTCGTCTTGGTCCAGCTCTTGGTGCGGCCGCTCTGGTAGATGGCGTCGGCGCGCTTGGAGACGACGCCTTCCAGCCCAAGGTCCGACGCCTGATCGTAAAGACCCTGCCCGTCACCCTCGACATGGTCGCTGTACTGGATGGCGGAATTGGCGGGCTGGCCGGCTAGCAACTCGGCAAGCAGAGCCTTGCGCTTCTTGAGCGGCGCTTTGCGCAGGTCCCACCCGTCGAGATGGAGCAGGTCGAAGGCGTAGAAATGCAGCTTCGAGCCGGCGCCTTCGGCCAGCGCGTCCTGCAGCAGCGCGAAACGCGAGATGCCCTTGTCGTCGAGAACCATGATCTCGCCGTCGATGATCGCCTGACCGACCGGCAGCCGCGAAAAGGCCTGCGGGAGATCGCCATAGCGTTTCGTCCAGTCGATGCCGCCACGGGTGATCAGCCGCACCTCGCCGTCCACCACATGCGCCATGGTGCGGTAGCCATCGAACTTTATCTCGTGCAGCCAGAGCTCCGGCGTTTTCCGCGAGGGGTGTTCGCCGCCCGGCGGCTCCGTCACCTGGGTGGCCAGTTGCGGCTCGATGCGTGCAGGCGGATCGCCTTTTACCGCGCCGGGGAGCGCGCCGGGCTTCAGCGAACCACGCTTTGGCGGCAGGCGTTCCGTCCTCTTCGGCAGCGCCACCAATTCCTCGATGCGGCGACCGGACTTCACGCTCTCCGGCCGTGCCTCGAGGATGTCGAGCTTGGTGTCGGAAGCGAGATCGCGCTCCTTGAACAAGAGCCAGTTCTTCTTGTGCTCGTCCTCGCCGGGCTTGGGCTTCAGCCGGGTCAGCATCCAGCCGCCATTGAGCTTTTGCCCGGCCAGCCGGAACTTGAAGGCGCCGGTTCTGAGGCTTTTCTCGACGTCCTCCATCGGCGCCCAGGTGCCGGTGTCCCAGACGATCATCGGCCCGCCGCCATATTCGCCTTCGGGGATGACGCCCTCGAAGTCGATGTATTCGATCGGATGGTCCTCGGTCTCGACCGCAAGCCGCTTGTCGGCCGGGTTGAGCGACGGCCCACGCGGCACGGCCCAGCTCTTCAGCACGCCGCCGATTTCGAGGCGGAGATCATAGTGGTCGGCGGTGGCGTGGTGCTTGTGCACGACGAAGCGGTTGGAGGCGTCGGCGGCGGTGCCCCCTGCAGGCTCGGGGGTGCGGGAGAATTCGCGCTTGGCGCGGTAGGGTTTGAGGCTGGCGGGCGGCATCGGTTAGGTGCCAACGCGCAGACAGGGCAATGGCAAACGCCTTGCTCCTTCGCGCCCCCCTCTGTCCTGCCGGACAGTCCGGCAGGACAGAGGGGGGCGCTGTCCCGCCAGCCTTGCCGTTGTCATGCTTAGTCGCTCAATCGTCAATCGCCGGCGTCAATTCCAGCTCGGCGGGCGTCAGCCCCTGCTTGAGCTGGCTCAGCCGAAACTCGTCGACCCAGTAGGCTTCGCCGTCGACCAGCACGCGGGCGCTGTAGGAGCCGCCGGAAAAGCGCTGCGCGGTGACATAGACCTTATGGCGGTCGAGAGCGGATTTCACCGCGGCACGGCGGGACTTTTCTCTGGCGACGGGACTGGCCATGGCTTCACTCGAACACGATGCCGCAGAAGATGCGGCTGCCCGTAAGCATGGCGGAGAGCGGAATGTGAGTCAATTTATCGACCAAAGCCGCTCAGCCACCCGAGCGCAGCCGCCGCCAGCGCTGCATGATTTCCTGCGCGAGTTTGAACAGGCGCGGGTTGTCACGCACGAGGGCGACGCCCCGGCCACGGTATTTGATGGCCTCGCTCGCCGCCATGCCCTTCAGCGTGATGCCGTAGCAAAGCTCGGACAGAACCGACTTCACCGCGCCCATATGTTCCTTGTAGCTCTGGTTGCCGACCGACAGGTCGAAATAGTCGAAGCCGGCGCCTCGCCCCCATCTGATCAGTTCGCCCATGATGCAAAGCCCGGGCGAAACATTGGGAACCGCGGCCTGGTCGATCGCGATCAGCAGCGCGTGCAAGGTGCCGAGATGGACCGCCAGATACTGGACCGCGACCATCACGTCGCCGGCGCGCAGGCCGAAGATCCGCACGGAGCCGTCCGTCAGGCCGCGTTGCGCAGCCTTGCGATAGAAATCGACGACCGGTGGCTGCGCCATCAGATCGAACCGGCCGAGCTCGCGAAACCGGCGGAGCCGCATGTCGACCAGCTTGCCGAAGATGGAGTCGACAAGGGCCGGCGTGTCAGCTTCCACCAACGCCAAGCCGCCATTGCGATCGAGCCGGCGCAGGTCCTTGTTGAGCGCCTTGACGAAGGACGGGCGGCAAATGCGCTTGACGACGGTTTCGGCGTCGCCGTCCATGGCGATGCCGTAATGCGAGTGGATGGAGTCGCGCGCGGGCGACAGCAGCGCCAGCGGATTGGCGACGCCGCCGACCTCTTTCGGGATGCCGGCGATGTGGATGCGGTCGGCCGGCGGCAGCACGGACAGCACCGCCGCCCACGCCGCCTCGGCGGATTGCCTGGTCCAGGGTGTCGCGTCGACGAGCAAGGGCGCAGCATAGTCGCACACGCCGCAGCTCAGCCATTCGATCACCCAATGGTGGAAGGCGCGGCGCCGCATCAGCGGCACGAGCATCCTCGGCTCGCCCGTGCCCGCATCCCTTACCTCGACGATCGCAAGGTCGGCTTTTTGCGGCAGCAGCCCTTCGACGATCCCCTCGGCCCAGGCGAAATGCTGGTGGCCGGTGCACACGCCCGTCGCCTCGAGACGCAGCCAGAGCGGCTTGACCGTTTCGAGGCTGGTGTGCAGCTCGGCCGCGTAAGCGGTGGCGGCGCCGGCGGCAGGCGGCGCGGCCTCGCCGTCGACCAAGCCCGTCGTCATCGCGGCCATCGGCATTGCCTGGCTTGCCACGTCATTCTCCTATCGTCTCTGCACGGCGAGCGTCGCCGCGCGGCGCCAGGCGCCGACCATCGTGGGGCGCTGCTCGCTCGGGTGCTTGAGGTTCCATATGCGATTGGCCGCGAAATACCATGAGGCCACGAGCACGAAGATCTCGGACACCGCGGCGCCTGCCAGCGACCATGTCGACGGCGCGATGGCCAACAGGAGCCCGATCGTCGCGAGCCCGACGATCGCGCCGGCCATGGTGATGAAGGCGACGATGCGGAAATCGCCGACGATCTCGAGAACCACGCGCGGCATCACATAGGCCATGATCGGCACGAAGTTGGCGATGGCGAAAATTCCGATCAGTCCGACCGAGGCATGCTGCAGCGTCTGGGATTTGATCATCGGCAAGACGACCAGGACGCCGCAGCCATAGGCCAGGCTGCCAACACCCATGACGAGCGCCCAGATCTTGGCCTGCGTCCATACGCGGTCGAACTCCTTATTGCGCACCAGCTTTGCAAGTTCCGGCTGTGTCATGTTCGAGAAGGCAAGGCTGGAAATGCGCAGCGGCGCAAACAGCACCAGCACCGCCGCAAGCGGCGCGTAAGCGGCAGGCCCGGCGATGCCTGCGACCAGAAGCGCCAGGGATTGCCCCTGGATGTTGGTGGTGGTGGCGCTGAACCCCGACCAGCAGAGCTGCGGCCAGAGCTTTGCATAGCGCCGCCAGGTCGGCGCACGGAAGGAGATGCGCAGCCTGCGGCGCGCCAGTCTCACCAGCACGGCGATGCCGACGATATTGGCCGCGGCAAGCGCATAAAAAGTGGCCTGGAGCGTATCCGTGAAGAACCAGATCGCCGCCCCTGCGAGGGCGATGCCGGCAATCGTGAACACGGCGTCGCTGATGGAGACGACGAGCTGCATGCGACGCGCGAAGAATGCCGTGCGCATATGGCTGCGTAGCGACCAGGCGCAGACGAAGCAGGCGGCGCCGATGCCGCTCGGCTCGCCGAGGAGGCGCATCAGCAATCCCGTGCCCAGCCCCATCAGCAGCGCAACCACCAGCGCCGCCGATCCGAAGGTCACGTCATGGGCGTCGACGCCGGCTCTGTTGGTGCTCTTGCTCATCCATATGGTGGCCGGAACGGCTGTGAGCGAGCGGATGTAGGACAGGCCGACGCCGCCCATCACCATGGCGAGGGCGAAGAGGCCGTAGCCTTGGGCCGACAGAAGATGCAGCAGCGCGATGTTGAGAGCGAAATGGAAGCCGCTCTGCATCGCCTCGCCGCCGATCATCAGCATGAGGCGCCGCACCAGATGGGCCGGGAAGGTGAACTTCACGGGCTCGTCTCCGCCTCGCGGGCAATGTGCGCCCGCCCCTGCCGCGGCGTTGCCGCCTTCAGCTTGTCGGCCACGATCGCCACGATCGCGGCGGCGGCGATATGTTCGCTGAACACCGCCTCGTAACGCGCCCGGCCGGCGGCGGCGTAGCCGCGCCAGAGCTCCGGCCGTTGGATGATCTCGCTGAGCTTGCTGGAAAGCGCCTTGGCGTCGCCGGGCGGCACATGCCAGCCGGTCTCGCCGTCTGCCACCACCTCAACCAGCCCGCCGGTCGCCGACACCAGCGGCGGCCGGCCCCAGCCCATCGCCTCGATGGCGACGCGACCAAGCGACTCCGGGCGGCGCGACGGCACCGCCACGATATCCGCCCAGCGGTAGTGGTCGGCCGGGTCGGAGACGAAAGGCAGCACCTCGACATGCCCGGTCAGGCCCATGCGCCCGACCAGTTCCGCCAATGCCTGCTCGCGCTCAGCGCTTTCGAAGGCGCCGCCCACCAGGCGGACCTCGACACGGTCGCGCAATTCCGCCGGGAGCGAGGCAACCGCTTCGAGCAGCACTTCCTGCCCCTTGATGCGGTTGACGCGGCCAAGCAGCAGGACTTTGAGCGGCCGGTTGCCGTCATAGGTCATCGGCAGGGCGGCGGCCGGCCCGGCGACGCCGTTGTAGACGACATGCGTGCGCCGTCCCTTGGCATCGACGGCCGGCGGGTCCCCGAAGGTGGCGCGCGTGGCCCGCGAGTTGAAGATGAGGTCGGCCTTGCTCCAGCGCATCAAGGCGACGAGCACCTTGCGCAGGATGCCCTCGGGAATCTCGTGGATGTGCAGCAGCGCCTTGCGCGGCAAGAGACGCGCGGCCAGCGCATAGTCGGCGATGATCGACGTATTGATATAGGTCAGGTCGCTCCCGCGCATGCGCCGCCAGGCGCGCCAGAGCGCCGCCGGCAACCGCGCCATTTCGACGGTGGCGAGCCTGAGCATCGCCTGGCGCCTGAGCACCCATAGCGGCTCGAACACGATGCGGCTGGCATGCGGCCTGAGGATATCGACGATCGGCCCCTCACGCGGCAGCACGACCTCGATATCGGCGGCCGGAAACGCCGCGCGCAACGCGGCCACGCTCTCCGCGAAGCTGCGATCCGAACCATAGAGCTCATAGCCCTGATGAACGCAGGCAATGCGCATCACTCTCTTTCCACCTTGCACCCCGAGCCCGCTCAGCACCGGACCCTTCAAGCGCGGAAGAACTTCATGCCAAATCCGCACGCCGCTCTACCCAGCGGTGGCCACTGCAAGCCCTGGAGCAAGGATCATGCCGGGTTCCTGAACGCCCTGCTGCGACCTCGGAACCCGGCCGTGCCCCGTATCGGTACAGATACGTCGCGAAAGTTGACCGATAATGAAGCAAGCCATGCCGTCTGAAGAGAAATTTTACACCTTCATGCGAGTATTCACCCTGGGGGTACCCCTGGCACGGAAGTTGCTGGGCGGTCATTGACATAACGCAACCATGACCGGATCCCGGGGAATCCTTTATTTTGAAACCGGAACGACCTTCCAACCCGATCGAAAAGCCTTCGATCCTGATCCTGGGGACACGTGGCATTCCGGCTTCTCACGGCGGCTTCGAGACCTTCGCCGAGCGCCTGGCGCTCTTCCTGGCCGGGCGCGGCTGGAAGGTCGGCGTCTACTGCCAGAAGGAGGTCGAGCGCGTCGGCCAAAGGGTGACGAGCGATACCTGGCGCGGCATCGAACTCATCACCATCGAGGTCGCCTCCAAGGGTCCGCGCGCGACGCTGGAATTCGACTGGCAATGCGTGCTCGACTGCGCCCGTCGGCCGGGCGTCTGCCTGGTGCTCGGCTATAACGGCGCGATCTTCCTGACCTGGCTCAGGCTCATGCGGCGCAAGATCATCACCAACATGGACGGCATCGAGTGGCGGCGGCCGAAATGGGGTCCCGCGGCACGCAGCTGGTTCTGGCTCAACGAATGGATCGGCGCCTGGCTCTCGCACCGGCTTGTCGCCGATCACCCGGCGATCGCCGATCACCTGGCGACAAGGCGGCCGCGCAGCGCCATTGCGACGATCGCCTATGGCGCGGATCCGGTGACCTCGGCGCCGGAGGAACCCATTCGCGCGCTCGGGCTCGAGCCCGGCAAATATCTGGTCTCGATCGCGCGGATCGAACCCGACAACAACATCCTGCCGATCATCGAAGCTTTCCGCCGCCGCGATCGCGGCGACATGAAGCTGGTGGTGCTCGGCACGCTCAACGACGAGATCCCCTATCACCGAGCGGTGCGCGAAGCGGCAGGCTCGGTGGTGATGATGCCGGGCGCGATCTATGACCAGGCGGTGGTGAAGGCGTTGCGCTACCATGCGCGCGCCTATATGCACGGCCACACTGTGGGCGGCACCAATCCCTCGCTGGTCGAGGCGCTGGCCGCCGGCAACATGGTGATCGCGCATGACAACCGCTACAACCGCTGGGTCGCCGGCGAGGCGGCGATCTATTTCAGCGACACCGAGAGCCTGAGTGAAAGGATCGACGAAGCGCTGGCCGACGATACGCTGGTGGCGCGCTGCAGCAAGGCGGCGCGGACCCGCGCCCGCGAAGCTTTCCGCTGGGAAGACGTTCTCAGCGCCTATGAGAAGGAAGCGCTGCGGCAGCTCGGCGTTGCCACCCCCGCGCCGGCGAAAGCCGACCGCGCCAAACACGCATGACCGGCTGGTCGCGGCGCCGCATCCTCGGGGCGGCGCTGGCCGCGGCGACGACGCCGCTGGCGACGGCGATTCCGCCGCTTGGATCCCCGGCGCAAGCCGCAGCCGGCGAGTGGCGTTTCAGGCGGGGCGTCAACACCTGGCCGTGGTTCGCGCTGACGCGCGAATATCCAGCACCACGCACCGACTATGATTGGCCGCCCTTCCAGTCTCAGCGGCCGGTGCCGACGCCGGCCGACCTCGCCCGGCTGCGCGCCAGCGGGCTCGATTTCATTCGCCTGCCTGTCGACCCGGGTCCGTTCCTCGCCGCCGATGCGGGCCAGCGCGCCGAGCTGATGGACATGCTCGACGCCGCGGTCGATGCGGCCCTTGGCGCCGACCTCGGCGTCATCGTCAACGTGCAGGCCAATGGCGCCACGCATTACTGGAATCCCGAGCGCATGTATTCCAGCACTGCGGCGCCGGAATTCGAATCCTATCGGACGCTGGTCAGCGAAATCGCCGAGAGCCTGCAGAGCAAGACGTCCGGCATGGTGGCGCTGGAGCCTGTCAACGAGCCGCCGCAGGACTGTTCCTCCGGGGCATGGCCGGCCGTGCAAGCCTCGTTGCTGACGGACGCCAGGGTTTTGGGGCCGAGCGTGCCGCTTGTCGTCACCGGCGGCTGCGGCTCGATGGTGCGCGGCTTGACAGCGCTCGATCCTGCGCCGCTGGCGGATTTCGAGCCGATCCTGTTCACCTTCCACTTCTATGAGCCCTATCTTTTCAGCCATCAGGGTGCGCCATGGATGCGCGAGCCGGTCTACCGGGCACTGAACAACGTGCCGTGGCCGGCCTCGGCCGGCTCGCTGAAGCAGACTCTAGCCTCGGTCAGGGCAAGGATGGCCGAGGACACAGAGAGGTCCGAGGAGGCCAAACGCGCAGCCTATGAAGAGACCGAGCGCGTGCTGAAAGTCTATTTCGACGCACAGCCCGACCGCCGCTTCATCGACGGCTATCTCAAGCAGGTGAGCGACTGGGCGGACACCCATGGCATCGCGCACGAGCGCATCATCATGGGCGAATTCGGCGCGCTGCGCACCGATTCCCGCTACACCGCCGCGCCCAATCCCGACCGCGCCCGCTACATCGCCGATGTCCGCCAAGGCGCCGAGGCAGCCGGCTTTCCCTGGGCGTTCTGGGACCTGTTCGACGGCATGGGCATGATGGACGACACAACCCGCGCGCTCGACCCGGCCATGATCGAGGCGCTCGGGCTGAGGATGCCGCCAACTTGATTTGTTGAATCACCAAACCGCTTCAATGGTTTGGTTTTATGAGAGAACGGGCCGAAGCGGGTTTGGTTTTCCAGGCATTCTGTTTTCGGCCCTCGCCGGGCGATAGAGCGCCAGCGCGATCACCACGAATTTGGTCATCAGCGTCGTCTTGGAGGCAATGCTTTCGGAGGTGTTGAGCAGGATGAGCCAGCCCAGCATCGGCAGCCAGATGCCCGGATGGCAGCGGCGCGCGACCTCGTGCATGAACAGCGCGAAGCCGAAGAAGATCAGGAGCGTGAAGAAGGCGCCCTGGTAAAGCGTCAGGCGCAGGATCGGATTCTCGATGCCCTGCTCCAGGCCGCTGATGCGGCGCATGCTGTCGAGCAGGTCGACATCAGGCCCGACGATCAGGTCGCGCAGCTCCAGATGCCTGAAGAGATCGAACATCTCGACGCGGGCATTGGCGCTGCCGCTGTCGGAGACGAAACGTTCGAGCAGCGCATCGAAGAAGCCGTAATAGCCGGCGAGCGCGATCGCCAGCGGCAGCAGCGCGGCGAGCATGATCACCAGCGCGGCGCCCAGAAGGTTGACGCGCCCGGTCCTGAGCTGCGCCAGGCCCTGGATGAGCAGATAGACGCCACCGAGCAGGATCGTCAGCACCATGCCCGAGCGGCCGCCGAAGGCGACCAGGGCGCAGAACTGCAGGCCGACAAGCGCCAGCCTGAGCGCCGCCGACAGGGAACGCGAGCCCGAGAGCAGCGACAGCACATAAATCGACGTGACCGTGGCATTGGAGAGCGGATGGCCCTGCAGCGCGGTGGAGCGCAGATCGTTGACGAACACCGCGCCGTCGAACCTGTAGGGGAACACGAGATGCTTGGTGCCGAACTCGAACAGCGCCAGCAGGGCATTCACTGTCATGACGGCATGGATGACAAGCCGCAGCCAGGCAAAGGTCTTCTCGTCATCCTCGCTGAGCAGCAGCACGAGCAGCGCGGGCGCGACGAAAGTATCGATCATGCCGGCCATGCCGGGACGCTGCCTGAGGATGACCACGAAGAGAAGCACCGTCGAGATCACGGCCATCAGCATCGTTGCCGGCCGCTTGTTGGTGACATGGACAGCATAGCCGATCGGATTGCCGAAGGTGCAAGAGCGCCAGACGAAGACCAGCACGAAGAGATAGGTGGACGGATGGATCTTGCTCAGCGGGCTGCCCTGCAAGCCGTCGTAGTTGTAGCCGGCCAGCCACAGCATGCCGCCGGAGATGGAAAACAGAAGCAGCACCGCCACGATGATGCCGAGACGGGTCAGCGTGTCGACCGGGACAGTGCGCGGGCCCGCCATGCCATAGCCCGGAGCCGGGACAGGCCGGGCAGGCCCCGCCATGATCGAGGCCATGTCAGGCCGCCTCGTCGACCAGCATGGCGCCGGTCGGCAGCCGCCCCATGACAGAGACCGCTTCGGAAGTAGAGGCGACGTCGCGCATCGGCGTTGCGTTCAGCCTGGCCACGAGCAGTATCTCGTCGGCCATGGCGACCAGCGGCAGGACATTGAGATCGTCCGCCAGCGCGCCGCCGTCGACGACGACGAGCTCGAAACTGCGGTTGGCCTCGGCCAGCATGCGGTGGGCGAAATAGAGCGCCTGGGCTTCCTGGAACACCGCGGTCGGCCGGCCCCTGCCGACCAGCGCCACCGAAGAGCCGGGCGCGTAGCGGCTGACCGCCTCGAGCGGATACTCGCCACGCAGCACGTCGAGCACGCCGGGCTGAGGGTCCTTCTGGCCCTTGCCGGCATTGATGTCGATAAACAGCACGCGACGCCCCCTGGCCGCCGCGGCGTTGGCGAGCTGCCACGCAACCCTCGACCGCTGCGCCTTGTCCTCGGGCGGCGACGCCACCAGGATCGAGGGCACCAGCGGCCAGTCGGGCGGGCGCCTGGTGGCGGCGGCGATGCGCTGCAGCGCGAGCCCGGCCACGGCATCGGTCTTCTGGGCGGAGCCCGAGCGGCGGCGCCCCCTGCCCGGCAACACGCCCAGCACCGGCGCCTCGATGGCCGACTGCATCTGGTTGGCGGACAGCACGGTCGGCGACAGATATTCGGCGATCAGCGCCATGCCGACGCCCAGCGCCAGCCCGCCGAAGATGGCGCCGAAGATAAGCAGCCCCTTCGGCGGCCAGCTCTTCTTCAGCGCCGGCATGGCCTGCGAGATAATGCGGGCGTTGGTGCTGTTGACACTGGTCTGCTCGCGCGTTTCCTGGGCGCGCTGCAGATAATTGGCATAGACGGTGCGCACGGCATCGAGGTCACGCTGCAGCTCGCGCAGCCTGACCGATGCCTGGTCGGTGTCCAGCGACTTGCCCTTCAGCGACGCGACCTTGGCCTCCAGTTCCTTCTGGTTGGCCAGGGCGCGCTGGTAATCCGTCTCGGCGGCGGCGACGAGGCGGCCGAGCTCGCGGGAAATCAGCTTGCGCAGGTCGCTCAGCTGCTGCTGCGCGGAAATCATCGAGGGGTGGCGCGGCCCGAGCGCGGTGCCGAACTGCGAGATCTGATCGACGAGCGTCGCCTCCTGCGCCCTGAGGCTGGCGATCACCGGCGAGCGCATCGCCTCCGACGTCGCGTCCGGCGCGCTGCCCTGACGGCGCAGCTGGTCGACCTGCGCCTTGAGCTGCGCGGTGCGCGTCTGGGCGGCGGTCAATTGCGTGTTGAGGTCGGTCAGTTCCTGGTCGCTCACCAGGTTGCCGGCCGCCATCACCATGTTGTGCTCGGCCTTGTATCTCTCGACCGCGTTGGCGGCCTGCTCGACGCGCTTGCGCTGGTCCTCCAGCCGGGCGCTGATCGCCTCGGAGGCGTCGGCGGCGGCCTTCGAGCGGGCTTCCGCCTGGTCGTCGAGATAGGCCTGCGCGATGGCGTTGGCGAGTTCAGCCGCCAGATCGGCGCTCTTGGCGGTGATGATGATGTTGAGGACCAGCACCTTGTCGTCGCGCTTCACCGCCAGGCGGCGGCGCAGCGCGTCGAGCGTCTCAGCCGTCCTGTCGCCGTCGCCGGAGCCGAACAACATGCCGAGCCAGCCGCCGAGCCCGCCCTGCCCGTTGAAGTCCGGGTTCTCGGTCAGATTGGTCGCCTTGATGGCGCGCAGCAGGACGCCGTTCGACTGAGCCACGCTCACCTGGCTTTCGACCTGGGTGATGCCGCCATCGGGAGAAATGCGGCTCGGATTGACGTCGTTGGTGACGACCTGGAGGTCCTGCGGATCGATGATGATCTGCGCCGTCGAGGAGTAGAGCGCCGGCGTCAGGAGGCTGTAGACAAGCGTCAATGCGGTGAGCAGCGCGGTGACGGCGAGGATCAGGAAACGGCGCCGCAACAGGATACGACCGAGATCGCCAAGCTCGACCGTGGCGTGCGCAGGCGCGTGCACATAATAGGCCTGCGCCGGCGCAATCGCCTCCGGAGCGTTCTGCTGAGGCACCATGAGCAGGGATGGTTGCAAAGGTCGCTCCGACAACGCTCCATCGGCCGGCAAGGATGAGAATGCGGCGTTGGCCTAGCTATTCCCGGCAACGATTAAAACACTGTTAATTATGTTCATAAATTGATGCCGCGCTGGCACGAAGTTTGCACTTACACAGTAGAATTTAAGTGCAGCCTAGATTGGAGACATCGTGCGCATGCGGCGGAAGCTTGACCTGGCCAGCAGGGCCGCCGGCACCGGATATGGGGCGTACGGGGATCGGCCATGCGCCTGACCCTGCGCCTCAACGGCGATTGCGTGCGCGCTTTCCATGTGGCGCTAGCCGAACGGCTGTCGCGGCTGCCCGGCGTGGAGTTTGCCGTAGATGCCCGTCCGGCGCCCGGCGGTGTGCCGCGCAGCGCCGAAGCGCTGTTCCAGCTTGAGACGCTCATCCATCGCCTGCCCACCAATGGGACGGCAAAGCGTGTGCCGCTTTCGACACTGGCCAGCCATGCGAGGCCATCGGCGCCCGCCGATCTCACGATCGATCTCGTCGGCGATATCGAGCCGCAGGGCCGACGGGTCTGGCGCCTTGCCTATGACGGCATTTGCGGCGAAGAGGCCCTGCTGGCGCTGATCCTCGCCGGCCGCACGCCGCTCGTCCGTCTGGAACAGAACGGCGCGACGGTCTCCGAGGGACGGCTCGGCACCGAATATCACGGCATTGCGCTGGCCTCCTTTCAGGACATGCTGGCGCGCACCGCCGGCCTGATCGTCGCGGCGGTCAACGGCGCCGCGCGCTCGTCGCTTCCGGTGTTGCCCGAACCGTCGTCGGAGGCGCCGGCCCCCGCCATGCCGTCGGCCACGAAGCTCGGCGTGCGGGCGGCCAAGGCGATGGCGCGCCGCATCGTCCAGCAGATCTACCACCTGTGCTACAACGCCCCGCATTGGCGAGTCGGCTGGCGTGAGACCGGCGGCAAGGACCTGTACGAGCTGCGCGCCCATCCGCGATCCGGCTGGCGCGATCTGCCGGACGACGGCAGCCGCTTCTACGCCGACCCGTTCCCGGTGCTCCATCGCGGCCAGGTGACGTTGTTCGTCGAGGATTACATCCACCGCACCGGCAAGGCGATCCTGTCGGCGGTGGCTTTCGGACCTAACGGACCGGCGGGCACCCCAAAGCCGGTGCTGGAACTGCCCTATCACCTCTCCTACCCCTTCGTGTTCGAGCGTGACGGCCAGATGTGGATGGTGCCGGAAAGCTCCGCCAACCGGACCGTCGACCTCTACCGCGCCACCGCCTTCCCGGGCGGCTGGGTCAAGGAAGCGACGCTTCTGTCGGACATCGTCGCCAGCGACGCAACCCTCACCGAGCATGGCGGGCGCTGGTGGATGTTCGCGACTGTGCGCGACGGCGGCGGCGCCTTCTCGGATCAGCTGCATCTGTGGTCGGCGCCGGATTTCCGCGGACCCTGGGCGCCGCATCCGAAGAACCCGTTGCTGATCGACGTCGCCTCGGCGCGGCCGGCGGGCCACATGGTCAACCGCGGCGGCCAACTTTTGCGCCCGGTACAGGACTGCCGCAGGAGCTACGGCGCCGCGCTTGGCATCGCGCGTGTAACACAGCTTGACGAGAGCGGCTTCGAGCAGGTCGTCGAAACGATCCTCAACCCAGGCGCCAGCTGGGCCGGCCGCAAGCTGCACACGCTCAATGGGGCGGGCGGACTGGAATTTGTCGATGGTTCGGCAATGGCGCCGCGCTGGAAACGCACGCAGAGGCAGGACCCCATGCCCGCGAGCGGTGGAGAAAAGACATGAGCATCGCAGAGGATCGCGAAACGCCTGCCGTACCGGCCGGCCGGACAGAAGTCGAGGTGGCGATCGTCGGCGCGGGACTCGCCGGAACCGTTCTGGCGACAACGCTCGCCAAGGCGGGTCGCAAGGTAGCGCTGGTCGACCCGCATCGCATCCATCACGACGAATTCCGCGCCGAGAAAACCCGCGCGGAGCAGATGGCGCTGTTCGAGAAGCTCGGGCTCGGCCCGGTTTTCAGGTCGCTCGTCACGCCGATGACCGATCTCCATGTCTTCCGCTTCGGCCAGCTGTTCGAGCGCAAGCAGACCTGGGAATACGCCTTTTCCTACGCGCCGCTGGTCAACGGCCTGCGCGCGGCGTTGCCGCCGCAAGTGCCGCTGACGGTAGGCAAGGTCGCCGAAGTCTCGACCGGACCGGACCGGCAGCGCCTGGTGCTCACCGACGGCTCCGTCATCGAAGCCAGGCTCTTGGTGGTGGCCACCGGTTACAGCGAGGCGGTACGGCGCGCTATCGGCGTCGAGCGCATCGAGGAATCGAAGGCGCATTCGCTGTCGATGGGGTTCGATTTCGCGCTCTCGCCGCAGGAATTCGGCCTGCAGTCCCTAACCTTCTACGCAAGGCGGGTCGCCGATCGCATTGCCTTCCTTACCATTTTCCGGATCGGCGAGCGGATTCGCGCCAACATGTTCGTCTACCGGACCGTCGCCGATCCGTGGGTGCGGGCGTTCCGCGAAAACCCGCAAAAGATCCTGCTCGAACTGATGCCGGAGATTGCCGCGCGGTGCGGCAACTTCGCGATCGCCAGCGAGGTGGAAGTGAGGCAGGTCAGCCTGACGACGACGCAGGGACACCGCCGCGACGGCGTCGTCTTCATCGGCGATGCGTTCGCCACGACCTGCCCGGCACAAGGCGACGGCATTCACCGGGTGCTCACCGATGTCGATCGCCTCACGGCACACATCCCCGCCTGGTTCGCAACGCCCGGCATGGCAGCCGACAAGATCGGCGCGTTCTACGACGATCCGGTCAAGATCGCCGCCGACGAAAAAGCCCTGCGCGCCAGCATATATGCCAGGCGGATCACCACCGAAACCGGACTGGAATGGCGGCTGCGCCGCCTGCGCAACAACACCGCGCGGCGGCTGATGATCTTCGCCCGCCGGTTCCGGGAGGCGGGAAGGCCGAGCGACGCCGCGCCTGGGTTAACAGGAGCTGCTTTCGACCGCACAGACAAGGCAGGTCAGGAATTGACCGCCGGGCCGCGCCTGGGACCATAATCGTGAGTGAGCTTACGAATCCGTAAGTCGCGGCCCCCGGCAAAGCTGATCTAGTTTCACGATTGAGCAGTGTCTCCTGCTCGGCGGGACAGCACTCCCGTCGCATCAATGGCCCGCTGCCGCCTCGATTGGTTCGGCAGCGGGCTGTCGCCAGGCGGCCAGCACAAAGCGCATTAACCTAATTTTTCGTTGCTACCTGGCTCGCGCCTGAGTTGCTTGAGATTGTTTGTACCACCTAAGATATATTCACGGCATGAGCTGTGGAGCGCAAACATGAACATCCTGCAGGATCACGAAACACCTTCCGTCAAGGCTGGTTCGGTCCAAGCCGAGGTGGCGATCGTCGGCGCCGGGCTGGCGGGCACGAGCTTGGCCGCGGTGCTGGGCAATGCCGGCCGAAAGGTGGCGCTGATCGACCCCCATCTGGTCCATCACGACGAGTTCCGCGCCGAGAAGATCGGCATGAAGCAAATGCAGGCGTTCGAGAAGCTTGGGCTCGGGCCTGCTATCAGGCCTTTGGTCACGCCGGTGACCGGCACCCATGTCTTCCGCCTCGGCCAATTTTTCGAGCGCGAACGGAAATGGGAGTTCGGTTTCTCCTACGGCGCGCTGGTCAATGGGATGCGGCATGCCTTGCCGGCGGAAGTTCCGCTGACTGTGGGCAAGGTTGCCGAGGTCTCGACCGGGCCGGACCAGCAGCGCCTGGTTCTCGCTGACGGAACCGTCATCGAATCCCGCCTTCTGGTAGTGGCCACCGGCAACGGCGAGGCTGTGCGACGTGCCATCGGCCTGGAGCGTATCGAGGAATCGAAGGCGCACTCGATGTCGATCGGGTTCGACCTGGCGATCACGCCACGGGAATGCGCCTATCCGGCGATCATCTGCTATCCTCGGCGGCCGGCCGACCGGATCGCCTATCTCAGCGTCTTCCCGATCCGCAACCGTATGCGGGCAAACCTGTTCCTCTACCGTACCGTGGCGGAGGATTGGACGCGAGCGTTCCGCGAAAATCCGCAAGCCGTGCTTTGCGAGGTGATGCCCGAGGTGGCCGCGCAATGCGGAAATTTCGCCGTTGCCAGTCCCATCGAGATAAGACAGGTCAGCCTGACGACGACCAGGGCGCATCGCCGCGCCGGGGTCGTCGCCATCGGCGATGCGTTCTGGACGACATGCCCGACGCCCGGTGTCGGCATCAACCGCGCGATGACGGATGTCGACCGGCTCGCTTCGACCTATATTCCCGCCTGGCTGGAAACGCCCGGCATGGACGTGGACAAGATCTGCGCCTTCTACGACGATGCCGTGAAGGTAACCACCGACCAAGCCGGCATGCGCTCCAGCATCTACGCCAAGCGGATCACCACGGAGACCGGGCTCGAATGGCGGCTGCGCCGCCTGCGCAACAACACGGCGCGTCAGTTGATGATCCTTGGCCGCAAGATAAGCCGCGAAGAGCTGCCGGCGCCGAGCGCGGCGTAAGGCGGAGATCCCAAGCGCAGACAGGTTGGCCGGGAAAGCACCCTCTCCGCCTTGCCGGGCTTTCGTCGTTCGAAAGCAGTTGGCTTCCCGTTCGCTTTGCAAACCGCTCCTCAACCCCGCGAGATTGGCTGTACCATCGCTTCGCCCTATCTTCAGACTCCAACGAGGACGAAGACCATGACCCGCATCCGGGCGATGACGAGGAGCGACCTGGTCGAGGTGTCGCGGCTGCTCGGCCAATCCTGGCGGCGGACTTATGCGCCGATCATGGGCGACGAGACCGTGGCCAGGCTCTCCGACGAAAGGCATGCGCCGGAAAAGCTCGCGGCCGAGCTCGACGACGAGGACAAGATGTCCTTCGTCGCCGAGCGTGCCGACGGCTCGATCGCCGGCTACGCCATGGCGGCGATGGACGCTGAGGGCGACGTGACGCTGGAGCGGCTCCACATCGAACCGCAGACGTTCGGCAGCGGCCTCGCGGTCGACCTTCTGCATGCGGTGCTTGCCGCGCATGCCGGCGTCCCGAGCATCGCGCTGGAAGTGGTCGAGGGCAACGAGCGCGCAATCGCCTTCTACCGCAAGCACGGCTTCGAGGTGGTCGAACGCCGGGAGGCGGCACACGGCGTTGGCGGCCACGCCTCGCTGATCATGCGCCGCATGCTGTCGATGGCTTAGATCAAGCAGCCGCCCGCATGCGCAGCGCCTGCATTACGCTGTCCTCGAAAACGCCCGGCGCCCTGCCCGCCTCGGCCAGTTGGGCCGCATCCCAGCTTCGGCTCAGACTGCCATCGGCCATCAGCACCGCGCGATTGCAAAGCGCCGGCACCGCCTCCACCACATGGGTCGAGACGATCGCGGCATGACGGCCGCTGACGCAGAGCGCGGCGATGACCCGCTTCACCTCCCAGGCGGTAACCGGGTCGAGGCCGTTCAACGTCTCGTCGAAGATCAGAAGCGGAGGCCGGCCGAGAAGCGCCGCGACGATCGCGACCTTGGCACGCGTGCCGAGCGAATGTTCGGCGATCGGGCGATCCATCCAGCGATCGAGCTCGAGCCGCTCTAGAAGGTCGGCGCCCGGCAGATCGTTTGGCGCGCCGCCGCGGATCGAGGCGACGAGTTCGATATACTGGCGCCCCGAAAGCGTCGCCGGCAGTTCGTGCGGCTCGATGGCGAGGCCGAAGCCGGCCTTGGCACGTTCCGGCGCGGCGGCCAGGTCGACGCCGCCGATCGTCACGCTCCCGCCGAGCAACGGGATCTGGCCGGTGATCGCCCTGATCAGCGTAGACTTGCCCGAGCCATTGGCGCCGAGCAGGCCGAGTATATCGCCCCGGCGGAGCGAGAGATCGATGCCGCACACCACGGCGCGCCCGCGATAGCCGGCGCTGAGCCCGTTGACGGCGAGGACTTCAGCCATTGCGATACCTCTGTCGGGTTCGGTGCCACAGGAAGAACACCAGCGCAGCCAGGCCGACCAGCACGGTGCGGCCATATTCGAGCGTCTCGTAGCTGGCATAGGCGAGCGCGCCGGCGAAGCTCAGCATGGCGACGAAGGGCGCATTGAGGAAATAGGCGCCGAACACCGCATAGGCGCCGTTCAGCACCAGCAGCCAAAGGCCGCTCGCGACCGGCACGGCCCATGCCGACGGCTCGGCCGCGAGCGCCGCGCCCGCCGGCAGCAGGAAGAAGGCGAGCGACAATTGCAACGGCAGCCGCACCAGCCGCAGCCACACGCGGCTGAAGCCGATGGGCGCCGTGCGCAGCACCGGCGAGCCGAGCGGCTGGCAGCGCAGGCTGAGCATGAAGACGAGAATGCCACCCGCAAGGCCCGCGACCGCAGCCGGCCCGGCCGTGCGGCCGGCAAGGCTTGCCCATGCGCCAAGGATCGCCGCGACCGCGAGCAGCAGGCCGGCCGCGGCGAGCTTCCATGACGGCCGCAAAAGGCCGCCCGGCAGTTTCCAGGCCCAGCTCGAAAGCCAGCGCGGGCGCGCCCGGTCGAGGCGGCGTAGCCAGGGCCTTCCAGCCGGCGCCGCTTCACTTGCAGCCTCATCGATGAGAAGGTATGGCCGACGCAGCCGCCAAAGGGCGGCCGTGCCGAAGCCCAAGGCAAACAGAATAGCCGACCCCAGGCTCCAGGCCGCCGGCAACGGCTTTCCAATGACGGCGCAGGCGAAGGCGACCGACGTGGCGATCGTCAGCGTGAGTGGAAGACCAAGCGCGAAGGCTCCCGCCGCCGCCATGCGACGACGCTTCGCGGCAGCGAGCGGCAGCGCCTTGAGGAAGGGAGCAAAGGCGCGGGCGAGGCAAAGCCCCGACGTCGCATTGCCGGCCAGGCATCCCAGCGCGGCGAAAGTGATTGGCAGCCCGAGCACCCATAGAAGCTGGTCGTCCCGCAGTTTCGGTGCCGCGGCATGCAGAGCAATGACGATATCGGCGATCGCATAGGCCAGCAGCCCACCGCCGCCGAGCCCGATCCAGGCCAGATCGCGGCGTCGCGTGGCGCGCAGCCCGGCGACGAGCTCGCGCCAAAGCAATATCAGGACAAGCCTGTCGTGCCGCATTGGTCCCTTCACCACTGTGGATCGCCAGGCAAGGATGGCGACGATTGCGCCGTCAATAGGGCCAGCGCTGGACGCTTTGTCTCCCGGCCCTATAATTTAGCCGGATTGAGAATTTGGTCGGAGAGAATTGATGAGCCTCGGCAAACACAAACTCGGCAGCCAGGGGCTCGAAGTCTCGGCCATCGGCCTCGGCTGCATGGGCATGAGCCAGGCCTACGGCCCGGCCGACGAGGCGGAGTCGATCGCGACGCTGCACCGGGCGATCGAGCTCGGCTGCACCTTTCTCGACACGGCCGAGGTCTACGGGCCGTTCGTCAACGAGGAACTGCTTGGACGCGCGCTGCAAGGCCGGCGCGACCAGGTGACGATCGCGACGAAATTCGGCTTCCGCATCGTCGATGGCAAGCAGTCCGGCACTGACAGCCGGCCGGACCATATACGGGAGGTGGTGGAAGCTTCTCTGAAGCGGCTCGCCACCGACCGCATCGATCTGCTTTACCAGCACCGCGTCGACCCCGCTGTGCCGATGGAGGATGTCGCGGGCGCGGTCGGCGAACTGGTGACGCAGGGCAAGGTGCGCTTCTTCGGCCTGTCGGAGGCGGGCATTGCCAACATCCGCCGCGCGCATGCGGTGCATCCCGTCACAGCTCTGCAGAGCGAATATTCGCTCTGGGAGCGCAATCTCGAGCCCGAGATCATCCCGGCGCTGAAGGAGCTCGGCATCGGCCTGGTGCCGTTTGCGCCGCTCGGCCGCGGCTTCCTAACCGGCGACGTCAAGCGCGCGGAGGACTATCCCGAGGGCGATTTCCGGCGCGGCGACCCGCGCTACCAGGGCGAGAATTTCGACCTGAATGTCGCGGCAGCGGCCGCGGTGCGCGACATCGCCAACGCCAAGGGCGTCAAGCCCGGCCAGATCGCGCTCGCTTGGCTGCTCGCGAAGGGCCTGGATTTCGGCATTGACATCGTCCCGATCCCCGGCACCAAGCGGCGAACCTATCTGGAGGAGAACGTCGCGGCGGCCGACATCACGCTCGACGCCACCGAGATGCTGGGGCTCGATATGGCGCTGACGCCCGACAAGGTGTCCGGGCCAAGGTATAACGAACGGACGATGTCGCTGGTGGACCGGTAGGCGTTATCCAGCCCAGCCTACTTCTTCTTGCAATCCGCCATCGCCTCCATCGCTTTCCTGGCCTCCCCCTCGCTGGCGTATTTCTTCTTGCCGAGGTCGACGACAAGCGTGCCGTCGGGCTTCTTCGGCACGATCTCGCACTGCTTCGAGACCGCATCCCGGGCGACCCAGTATTGCTCGGCCGCCAGAGCAGGCGGGCTGACGCTGCCAGTGGCGAGGATTGCGACGGCGATGGTGCGAACCATTGCGGATCTCCATGGTTGGACCGCGAAGCAGGGCGGCGCCGATGAGGCGACCCCGACACGCTGCCTTTGGAGAACGCCTTGTCCCACGGCTGTGTTCCGGTGGCTCAGGCGTGCGAATGCGGATCGATGCTGTAAGGATGCACCGGATAATCCGGGCCGATCGCCTCGCTGACGCGCGCCATCCAGGCACCGACCGCCGGATAGTCGGCAAGCTCAAAACCGCAATCTTCTGCGCGGTGGGCGTAGGCATAAACAGCGATGTCGGCGATGGTGAGCGCGTCGCCGACCAGGAAAGGCGTGTCAACCAAGCTGCGCTCCAGCGCGCCAAGCGCGCGCGCGCCCGCTTCGCGCTTGCCGGCAACCAGCGCCTGGTTGCGCTCCAGGCGGCCGGTCAGCGTCCAGAAACGCAATGAGCCGATGACCGGCTCGACATAATACTGCTCGAAGAACAGCCACTGCATAACCTTGGCGCGGGCAAGCCGGTCTGCCGGCAGATAGGACGTGCCTTCCGCAACGAGCACGAGAATCGCGTTGGATTCGGCGATCGCCTGGCCATTCTCCACGGCGAGCACCGGAACGGCGCCCGCTGGGTTGAGCTTGAGGAAGGCTTCAGTTCGGCTCTCGCCTTCGAAGATCGAGACGATGCGGGTTTCGTAGGCGACGCCGAGCAGGCCGAGCAGGACGCGAACCTTCCAGGCATTTTGCGAGGGGAGATAGTCGTAGAGCGTGAGCATGGAGTGGTCCTCGGTGTGGTGGGATGGCTTCGCATGGGGTGGCGGGATGCGCCACCCGATTCAAGCATTCGCGGCCCAACGGCGAAATTCGGGGCGAGGCCCCCCTGGCATGCCGGCCATCTCGCCCGCAAGGCGAAGATCGGCATCGACGCTTTGCCCTCACCGCGCCGCAATATCCTTCGCCACTGCCTGCGCCTCGATGCCGATTTCGCGCAGCAGTCCGGTGACGGGGTTATAGAACCCGACGAGATAGACGCCGAGTTCCGTCGCGCGGGCGGTCACGCCGCTTTTGCCCGGGCTAAGCTCCGCCGGCAGGAAGGCGTCATAGCCGGGGCGGTAGCCGGTGGCGAAAATCGCCGCGTCGAATTTCTTCTCGACGCCATTGGCGAATTCCGCGCCATCCTCGGTGAAGCGCGCAATGTCCGGCGCGATGCCGATCCGACCCTGCTTGATCGCCGCCACCGTGCCGACATCGATCACCGGGATGCGGCCGGCATCGATCCCTTGCAGGATGCCCTGCTTCGGCCGCACGATGCCGTACTTCTCCAAGCGGCCCAGCGCCAGGTCGAGGATCTTGGGAAACATCCAGTCGTTCAGCGCCCGCGGCATCGGCCGGCTGGCGATGCCCACCATCTGGATTGGCACGCCGAACAGCTGGCGCGGCACGATATGGACGCCCTTGCGCACCGAGATGGTGGGGTGAGCGCCGCTTTCGGCCAGATCGAGCGCGATCTCCGCGCCCGTGTTGCCCATGCCGATAACCAGCACGTTCTTGCCGACATAGGGTGCGGCTTCCGTGTAGGCGGCGCTATGCAGCACTTTGCCCTTGAAAGCTTCGATGCCGGGGAAGCGTGGTGTGATGGGCTCGGCATTGTTGCCCGTGGCGACGACCACCTTGCGGGCATTGAAAGGGCCGGCATCGCTCTCGACCACGAGCTTTCCGCCCTCACGGCGGATGGATTTCACGGTGACGCCGAAGCGCGGCCTGAGCCCGAAACGCTTGGCATAGGCGTCGAGATAATCGACCACTTTTTCGCGCGGCACATAGCGCGGGTGGCTCTTCGGGAACGGCACGAAAGGCAGCGACGAGAAGGACTTCACCGTGTGCAGGTGCAGCCGCCGGTAGTGCCGGCGCCAGGAGGGCGCAACCTCGTCGGCCTTTTCAAGGATGATGAAATCCTGCCCCGCCTGTTTGAGGCAGGCGGCGACTGCGAGCCCGGCAGGCCCGGCGCCGACGATGACGACATTGGTGTCCAAAGACCTCTCCTCCCGCCCAAGCGGCAAAAGCTATGACGGGAGGTGGCCGGGCGACAAGTAGGGAGAAGCACCTAGAGGACGTCGCTGCCCCTACTCCATCGCACCGGGCGTCTCGGGCTCGTCCTCGGGCGGTTCGAGGATCTCGATAAGCTTCGCCACGCGGGTGCCGGGCATGGCGTGGCCTTCATTGACCAGCGCCTCGTCGGCGCCGATCCAGGCGAAGGCCTCGCGCAGTTCCTCGAGGCTGGCGCCGGTGAGCGCGATGTCGGCAATGACGGCCTCGTCGACCGGTCCAAGCACGGAAATGATCTCGTTGCGGGTCATCTTGTCCTCCCCCATAGGTCGGGATGATTGCCCAAGGAAACGACCGGCGGGTGGAGCAGGTTCCGATAAACCGCTTGCCGGCTTCTTCCGAACGAGGCCCAATGCTATGGCTCGCCCATGAAGCCAGCCCTCCTCCTTGCCGCCCTGCTCCTGTCCACGCCGGCCCGCGCAGACTGGAAGCCAGTCGAAAAAATCGACACCTATGCCGTCTCGGGCCAGACGGCAGAGCAGCTCTATCTCTCGATCGGGGAGAAAGGCCCGCTGATCGGCACGGCCGGCAACGCGCGGCGCGTCATCGCGCATACTTTCTTCAAGCTGACATGGCAGCGCGATTACCAGCCGCAAGGCAATGCCTGCGTGCTGAAGACGGCGCGACCGAAGCTCATCATCACCTATACGCTGCCCAAGCCGGCGGGGAAACTCGCGCCCGCCTTGCAGGCGCGCTGGGACATATTCGCCGCCGGGCTGATCGCGCATGAGAAGGTGCACGGCGCCGGCATCGTCGACATGGTGGACAAGATCGTCGCCTTCAGCACCGGACTTACCGCCGAGAACGATCCGGGCTGCAAGAAGGTCAGGGCCGAGCTGACGGCCTATCTCGACCAGCTCTCCAAGGCCCAGCGCCAGGGCAGCCGCGACTTCGACACGAAAGAGTTCGGGCAAGACGGCAACATGCTGAAGCTGATCGCGGCGTTCCTGGGCGCTCCGCCTAGAAACTGATCTCCACCGCGGCGGCGCTTCGCTTGGCCTCGCCGTGGAACACCGCCTCGATGTTGTTGCCGTCGGGGTCGAGCAGGAAGCAGGCGTAATAGCCCGGGTGGTAGCGGCGTTCGCCCGGCGCGCCATTGTCCTTGCCGCCGGCGGCGAGCCCCGCCTGGTAGAAGGCATCAACCATGGCGCGATCCCTAGCCTGGAAGGCGAGATGATGGCGGCCTGTGAGCACGCCGAGCGCCGCGCGGCTGTCGGCGCTGGAGACGAACAATTCGTCGGCCCAGAAATAATCCCGCGCCTCGCCGCCGATCGGGATGCCCAGCACTTCGAACAGGGCGCCATAGAAACGCCGGCTGGCCGCAAGGTCGCGCACCACGAGCTGGATGTGGTCGATGAGCCGGCCGCGATAGAGTTCCATGAGAGCGTTCTCCTCGTTGCAGCGGTTCAATCTAGAAGGGCCCACAGTCCGGTCAACGTGGGTGCGGAATGCTGCTGACAATTTGAAGGCCGGCGAGTCAGCGCGCCCAAGCAGGCGGCGGTCGCTGGCCCAAAAAAATCCGGATAAAAAATGCAACCGGATTTGTAGGATCGGCTGCCGCCCCGGCGTCCTTAGGACGCAAGCGGAGCGGTGGACTGGAAAAACCGTGCCGCATCAAACAGGATGCCTTACGGCATGGAGCAGAACCATGAACCATTCCTATCGTTGGGTCATCGTCGCGGCCGGCGCGCTGATGACCTGTGTGGCGCTCGGCGCCATGTTTTCGCTGGCGATCTTCCTGGAGCCGATGTCGCTCGACACCAACTGGTCGCGCACCGGCATTTCCAGCGCCATGACTTTGAACTTCCTGGTCATGGGCCTCGGCGGTTTCGCCTGGGGAGCGATCTATGACCGGGTCGGCGCCAGGCCCGTGGTGCTTGCCGGTGCCGTGCTGCTTGGCCTGTCTCTGGTGGTGGCGAGCCGGGCCACCTCGCTCATCGTCTTCCAATTGAGCTACGGCGTCATCGTCGGATTGGCGGCCAGCGCCTTCTTCGCGCCGATGATCGCGCTCACCACCGCCTGGTTCGACACCAACCGAAGCCTCGCCGTCTCGCTGGTCTCGGCCGGCATGGGCGTGGCCCCGATGACGATCTCGCCTTTCGCGCGCTGGCTGATCACCGCCTATGACTGGCGCACCGCCATGTTCGATATCGGCGTGATGGCCTGGGTGCTGCTGCTGCCCGCCGTCTTCCTGGTGCGCCAGCCGCCGGCGGCGGTGGCGGCGAGCGACGGTGCGCCGGCGCCCGTCACCGACGATCCCGGCATGAGCGTCGGCCAGGCGCTGTGCTCGCCGCAATTCATCGTGCTGGGCTTGACCTTCTTCGCCTGCTGCGCGGCGCATTCGGGCCCGATCTTCCACATGGTGAGCTATGCCATGTCCTGCGGCGTGGCGCCGATGGCGGCTGTGTCGATCTACAGCGTCGAGGGGCTGGCCGGGCTCGGCGGGCGCGTGCTCTACGGCGTGCTCGGCGACCGTCTGGGCGTCAAGCCGGTGCTGGTGGCCGGGCTCGCTATTCAGGGACTGGTGATCGCCGCTTACCTCACTGTCGGCCAGCTCGAGCAGTTCTATCTTCTGGCCGTCATCTTCGGCGCCACCTATGGCGGCGTCATGCCGCTCTACGCCGTGCTGGCGCGCGAATATTTCGGCCTGCGCATCATCGGCACCGTGCTTGGCGCGGCCACGATGCTCTCAAGCCTCGGCATGTCGCTTGGGCCGCTCGCCGGCGGCATGATCTACGACGCCACTGCCAGCTACTATTGGCTGTTCATCGGCTCGGCACTGATCGGGCTGGGCGCGGCCGGCATCGCCATTGCCTTCCCGCCGCAGCCAAGCCGGCAGAAGCTGCAGATGGCGTAAGGAGCCTCGTTCCTCGCCTCCGCCAGGCGGGGGCGAGGAACTTGCGGGAGATCGGACGCTCAGCCGGTCCCCGTGCCCGTGCGAACCGCCTCGCGGTCGCTCTCGTCGCGTTTCACCCGCTCGTCGGAAATCAGCACCACCGGGCATGGGCTGCGTCGCAGGACGCCCGTCGTCGTCTCGCCGAAGATCAGCTCCTCGCCCTGGCGCCGTGCCACGCCCATGACGATCAGCACCACGTTGCGGCTGGCCTGGCGGGCAATGGCATCGGCGGCGGCGGCCCTCGAGCGGATCGCGGTCTCGATCTCGACGCCATAGCGGTCGGCGAGCGCAACGATATCCTTCAGCACCGCCTCCCTGCGGCGATGCGAGACGGTGTCGCGCGGCTCCTCGCGGCCGGCACGGGCGACATAGAGCATCTTGACCGGCGCGCCGGTGACGGCGGCGATGGCCAGGGCGAGCTCGGCGCCGCGGCGGGCAACCGCCGTGCCGTTGACCGGCACCAGTATCTTGCCTGAATCCGGGCCGAGCCGTGGGATCTGGCGACCTGCCGTCGCCGGCTTCAGGACAAGACAAAGCGGACCGTCGAAGGAGCCCGTCACCTCGTTCAGCCGATGCGAGAAAGCGCCCTTGGAGGTGACCGCGCGGCCGAGGCCGACGAGCAGCATGCCGTAGCCCTTGCGCGCCTCCTTGGCGACAGCCTCGGCCGAAAGCACTTCATGCTGGCGGCGGGTGACCGGCGCTTCGCGCACCGGCGTCTCGTCGGATTTCTTGGCCGCCTCGCGGCTGTCCTCCGCACCTTTCTCCATCTCTTCCAGATGCAGGCCTTCCGTCGGCTCGGCATCGATCTCGCCGCTGGAATGCAGCACCGTCGTCGGCTTGCCGGCGCCGATGACGCCGGCGAGATAGGCCGCGAAGCGGCCGACCACGCCCTCGTCGACCACCACCAGCAGCCGCTCCAGATTGGCGACGAAGCCGCGCTGGTCGATCTCCTCACGCTCCAGCCGCTTCTTCTCGGCCTCGCCGATCGGCAGCCGGCCCAGTGCCCAGCGCAATGTCGGCGGCATGGCCAAAGTGGTGATGACCGCCATGGTGACGATCATGGTGAAGAGGTTATGCGACAGCACGCCCATCGACAGGCCGATCGAGGCGACGATCACTTCCGTCGAGCCACGCGCATTCATGCCGCAGCCCACCGCAATGCCCTCGGCGCGGCTCATGCCGGCGACCTCGGCGCCGATGAAGGCGCCGCCGAACTTGCCGATCGAGGCGATCACCACCAGCGCAACCGTGAGCAATGCAAGCTGCGGATCGGCCAGCACGGTAAGGTCGGCCGACAGGCCGGCGACGCCGAAGAACACCGGCATGAACAGGGCCGTGATGATGCCACGCAATTGCCCTTCGATATGGCGCGACAGGATCGGCGACTCGCCCACCAATATGCCGGCGACGAAGGCGCCGAGCACGGTGTGGACGCCGATCAGATCGGTGATTAAGGCCATCACACCCATGATGGCGAGGATGACGGTGACCACCGCGTATTCGGAGCGGAAGGTGTCGTTGGTCCAACGGATGGCGTCGAAGACGATGCGGCGTCCGAGCGTGAAGGAAAACGCCATGAAGAGGGCGACGCCGGCGATGGTGAAGGCCAGGTTGCCGATCTCGATCCGTCCCTTGGTAGCGATGCCGATGGTGATGGCGATGATCACCCAGCCGATGGTGTCCTCGATTATGGCCGAGGAGACGATGACCTGGCCGAGGTCGCGGCGCATGAAGTTCATGTCGCGAACCACCATGGCGACGATCTTGACCGAGGAGATGGAAAGCGCGGTGCCGAGGAACAGCCCGGCGACGATGCGCTCGCTGCCCGCGGCAAGCAGCGTGTCGGGCATGAACTGCGCGGCTATGAAGCCGAGCGCGAAGGGCACGGCCACGCCCGCGGCCGAGATGGAAAAGCAGGCGCGGCCGACAGGGCGCACGAGCCGCAAATCCGTCTCCATGCCGGTGAGTAACAGCAGCATCAGGACGCCAAGCTGAGCGATGGCGTTGATCATCGATTTCTGCGACGGGTCGCCGGCGAAGATCAGCCGCTCGGCCGCCGGCCAAACCCAGCCGAGCAGCGAAGGCCCGAGCAGGATGCCGCCGATCAACTGCCCCATCACCGCCGGCTGGCCGAGCGTCTCCAGCACTTCGCCGATGCCGCGGCCGACGACCAGGAGCAGGATCAGCTCGGCGACGAAAATTCCCTCCGAAGACATGCCGGTCTTCTCGGCGGCGAAGGCGATGGCGGGTATCAAGGTGAGCGCCGCGGCACCAACCGCAATCCAGACCGACAGCGACCGACGCCGATTGAGCATTTTGGACAATTTATGCACCCCTCATTCCTCGCACCGGCACAACGGTTTGGCCAGAGGATCGGTTGCACGGGGGTATGCCAGCCGTTTGCGCGCCCCTCTCCGTCGCTTCGCGGCACTCCCCGCCATTGGCGGGGGCCAGGAAAGCTCCCTACAATTCTAATCAAATGCCACCGCCGATCTTTGCTTCCCGGTAAAGCGACTCGACGATGTTGGCCGCCAAGGCGGGGCAATAAGGAGAAGCTAATGAAAAGCGACTTTGCCGCCGCCCACCTCCACCTCGACCGGGCATGCCACTATCTGCGTGGCGACGATGAAACGAGCCGCGCGGCGCTTGCAGCGCTCGACCTTGTGATCGAGGCCGTGGCGGCCGCCCAGCATGCCAGGCCGATGGCTGACGTGCTGCCCTTTCCGCGGCGCGCGAATGGCGGTCTCCCCCCGCTTGCATCCTGACTTATCCGCCTGAAAAGGCGGGAACATTCCGGCTGGCCGCACGTTGTAGAAATCGGGGTGTGGCCGGTCGATATCAAGGCGAGGACGGCCGGCCATGACGGTGGGAGGCGCATGGCAGAATGTCCCAGACAAAGGCCGCAAACTCCACTGGTGCGGCGGTGGCAAAGTCGCCAGAAGCGGCTGCGCCGGCAAGATCCACAGAGAAGGCAGCACCGCCGCGGGCGTCCGACACGCTGGCGCTGAAGCTCAGCTCTTCCGAATTCACCACGACGCTGTCGCATTTCCATCGTGCCGAGATCGCCCGCATGGCCGGCTGGCGCGACCGGCTCGACCGCACCAGCAACTGGGCGATCACCGTGGTGGCGGCGATGCTGTCGGTATCGCTGTCGACACCGAGCGCGCATCATGGCGTGCTTTTGTTCGCCATGTTGCTGATCACGCTATTGTTGTGGATCGAAGCGCGGCGCTACCGTTTTTTTGACGTCTACCGCGCCCGCGTGCGGCAGTTCGAGCGCTACTACTTTGCCCAGATCTTTTCGCCGCAGCCGGACTATGCCTCCAATTGGCTCGCCATTCTCGGCGAGGGCCTGCGCTCGCCGCGCTTCCTGATCACGCAGCGCGCGGCGCTGATCCGCCGTCTGCGCCGCAACTACATCTTCATGTACACGATCCTGCTGCTTGCCTGGATCCTCAAGATCACTACGCCAAGCTTGTCGCGCGAAGGCTCGCCCATCGGCTTCGGGGCATCGCTCATCGACACCTTCAGGGTGGCGACGCTTGGGCCTATCCCGGGCGTCGTCGTCGTGTGCGGCGTGGCCGCCTGCTATCTCGCGCTGCTTGCCGCCGCTTTCCTGATCCGCGCCGATGACGGGGAGCTGTCTTTCGGCGACGTGCATGTGTGAGGGACAACGTAAGCCCCTCGGCCATGCCTGATGCAGCGCGCCGCGGGATCACAATCCCGGCGGCCTGACAAAGCCTTCGGTCAGCCGCGTCAGCGCCTTGGCGGTGGCGAGCAACTTCATGTCCGAATGCCGGCGGCCAACGAGCTGGATGCCGATCGGCAAGCCTTCGCGATCGAGGCCGACCGGCATGACGACGGCCGGGTGACCCGACAGATTGAAGCGGCAGGCGTGGCTGAGCGCGCTCCAATAGGGCGTCTCGACACCGTCAACCGGAATCGGCATTCCCATCTCCCGGTGGCGGAAGGCGGTGCACATCATCGCCGGACAGACGAGCACGTCCCAGTCGCCGAAGAAACGCTCCCAAGCGTAGATGAATTCGTCGCGCTGGTTGAGCGCCTCCAGATAGACAGACAGTGTGGGAGAGTTCTCCGGCGGTGACTGGAAGGCTTGCGAGTACCAGGTGATGAAATCGGAAAACAGCGCCCGCTCGGCGGTGAAATCATGTGACGGCAGGGCTTGGCCGAGCCTTGCACCGCCAATGTCGATCGCAGCGGCAAAACCGGCAATCGTGTCGGCAATATCGCGAGCGGTCGGCACGCCGGGGAATTCCGGCGCGAAGGCTACGCGCAGCCGGTCGAGCGGCGGCTCCGGCTCCTCGTCCGTCTTCACCGGCGGCACTTCGGTGTCGAGGCCGTCTGGACCAGCGATGACGCGGTGGGCAAGGATGAGATCGTCGACGTCGCGTGCCAGCGGCCCGATGTCGAACAGCAATCGAAAGCTGCGCGGCATGTCGGGTGGATCGGCATAGCTGCCGGTGATGGGCACCGAAGATTGCGTCGGCTTGAAGCCATAAATGCCGCACAGATGCGCCGGCACTCGGACCGAGCCGCCGGCGTCACTGCCGATCTCTAGCGGCGTAAGTCCCGCGGCGATCGCCGCCGCCGCGCCGCCGCTGGAGCCGCCCGGTGTGCGCGTGACATCCCAGGGATTTTTGGTGCGGCCGAAGATCGAATTGACGGTCTGTAGGTCGCGCAGCCGCGACGGCACATTGGTCTTGCCGATGATGATAGCGCCGGCCTTGCGCAGCCTGGCCGCGACTGTGCTGTCGGCGGTCGGAACATAATCCGCCCAAGCTGTCATGCCGACCGTGGTGCGCATGCCGGCCGTGGCGTGACCATCCTTCAGAGTGACCGGCACACCGTGAAGCGGCCCGATGGCGTCGCCCCGCGCGATCGCCTCATCGGCTGCCCTAGCGCCGCCGCGCGCGGCCGTTTCGTCGAGGGTGACGATGGCGTTGAGGACTGGGTTGACGGCGGCGATCCGCTCCAACTGGGCCGCCATCACCTCGGTCGCGCTGACGCGGCGCTCACGGATCGCCGCCGCCAGTTGGGTGGCGGTGAAAAAGGTGGTGTCGGCGGCAAGAGTGGCGGTCATCTGCGGTTCCTCCCTGGTCAGGGGAGTAAGGCAGTAGGGCAGTAAGGCAATAGGGATCGGTCGTCAGCGGATTTTCCCTACTGCCTTACTCCCTTACTGCCCTACTGCCCGCCCATCTCCTTCTTGAAGGTCTCGAAATCGACCTGCATGCCGTTGAAGATGGTGCTCCAGTGGCGCGTCAGCGCCGCCATGGCGACGGCCTCCTGGATCTCCTCGTCGGTGGCGCCGGCGTGCTTGGCGTTCTCGGTGTCCGACCAGATGCAGTAGCTGCACGGAATTTGGGCGGCGACCGCCAGCGAGATCAGCGACTTCTCCTTCGGCGTCAGCGCCGTCTTGTCGCTGAGCTCGATGGCCTTGACCTCGGCCCAAGCGCCGGGCAGACCGGCCTTCGGGAACTGTTTGACGAAGCTCGGCACGCCGCCCATCGTCGACTGGATATCCTTGAGGGCGGCGTCGTAATCGTCGGCGCGAGCGAGAAGCGGGGTGGCGAGCATGGCGAGCGAGCCGAGAACAACGGCGCGGCTCAATCTAACTGTGAAAAAAGCAAACATCGGGATTCCTCCTTGCTTTGGTTGACGCGCCGGGAACCGGCCGCGTGACCCAAAAAGGATGATGTGGCGGATCGAAAAGTTCGCCGGGCGTGCGAACTTCACGAAGATGTCATTCCTCGAGGCGCGGCGGCCGTTCGGAGGTGTGGACGCGCATGAGGCGCACCTGGCGCTCGCCATGGACCAGGACGATGGCGAAGCTCGGCGGACAATGGAACGGGTTCTCCGGCGGATTGACGAAGTCGCCCTCGATCACGGTGACATTGGCGCTGGCCAGCGCCCGCACCGGCTCGTGGCGAACGCCGGCACTGACATCCTCGTCGATGGCCTCGCCGAAAAGGTGACGCCCAATGCCACGCGGCCCGTCGGCGAAGGCGATGTCGAGATCTTCGGCATAACGGGCAAGCACCCGCTCCTTGCCGCCGTGCTGCAGCGAGCGGTATTCCTCGGTGTAGAAGGCCAGCCGCTCGGCCACCAGCCTGTGGTGCTCCCTGTCGGGCAGGCCGGCCGATGCAAGCAGCAGTTCCGAAAGCCTGATCTTGGCGTCGGACAGCCGGCTGCGCACAGTGCCAACCGGCACGCCCAAGATGGCGGCAATCTGCTCATAGCCTGGCGAACTGCCGAAATAGCGCAACATCACCGTGGCGCGTTGCATTTCCGGCAGATGCGCCAGCGCCGCCCAAACCCAGTCGCGCAGGTCGCGACTTTCGATACGACTCTCGATGCGCTCCTCGTCGGCGAGCTCGCGGAAGGCACGTCCGGTTTCGGCCGGCCCGGCGCAGGGGCGACGGCGGCGCAGCGTCATCAGGCAATGGTTCCTGAGTATCGAATGCAGCCAGCCGCCGACGGCGGCGGGATCGCGCAGGCCGTCCAGTCGGGCGAGCGCGGTCAGGAAGGTATCGTGGACCGCATCCTCGGCATCGCCGGTGTAGCCCAGCATGGACAAGGCGATGGCATGGAGTTGCGGGCGATAGCGCTCGAACAAAACGCCGAAACCATGTGCCTCGCCAAAGCGCGCAGCCATCACCAGAGCCGCATCAGGTTGGCCCCGGGAGGAATTAGAACCAGCTTGTCCCATAGCCTGATCCCCTGCCCTGATCGCATCACAAAGAACAGGATGCCGTGATGGATCGGAAAGTTCGGATTCCTTCGTCCATCGACTCGAACTCTTCTAATTCAACGACAGAACCGTGCGGAACTCCTGGGTCGTGTTGCGGCTCGGATAGGGGGCGTCCGGCACGGGGACGCCGAGATGGGCGCAGAGCGGCGCCCAGCCGTCGCCGAGCTTGTGGACAAGCAGACGCTCGGCAGGCACGGCTTCCAGCACCGCTTCGACATTGGCCTGGTAGACGGCGATCGCATGGCCGCGATCCTGCGGCCGTCCGCCAAAGACCTGCTTGGAGACCAGCGCGATGCCCAGCGATTCCTGATCCGTGCTGCCGGCGATGACGGGCAGGATCGTCTTTTCGAAACTCTCCCACCAGATCTCGGGCGAGCGCCAGGTGAGGATGACGCGCGCTTGGGGATAGACGCCGATCAGTTCGCGCCAGTAATGCGCCGAACGCCAGTCGACGCAGGATTTGTATCCCGCGAAGAGCTGGGCCCAGTCGGGCGCGCCGCCTTTGGCCAGCGCCCGCCAAAGCCGCTTCTGCTCCGCATGCGCCATGACCTCCGACATATGGTGGCAAGGACCGAAGCCGAGCATGGTCAGCGCCTCACGCATCGAATCCGTGCCGGTCCGGCCGAAGCCGGTTCCAATCACCATCAGCGACATTGCTTACCCCTGCTCCGCTTCTCCCCACCTTCAAGCGGTTGCGGTCAACCTCCCTGGACCACGAGCCGGAGGCGGTTGCCCTCCGGATCCGCGGTCGAGATAACGCGACCATCCCTTTTCGCTTCTATGTCAGCCGCTTCGAGCCTGTGCTCCACGGCGGCGAGCTCCTGTGCCGAGCCAAGCTCGATGGTGAAATGGTCGAGGCCGGCCGCACCCGGCGGTGGCTCGCGCAGCTCGTCGCGCGCCCAGACGTTGAAGGCGATCATATGCGCGCGGCGCTCGGTGCCGCAGTCGAACATGCCGAAGCTCCGGGACTGGATATGCGGCCTGAAGCCAAGCACGCCGAGATAGAATTTCATCAGCATCTCGGGCGCGCGGGCGCGCAAATGGATGTGGCCGATGAAGGCGTCCCGCGCCATCTTGGGCTCGACATGGCCGGAATTGCCGAGGTCGCGCAGCAGACCCGACACGTCCAGCGGCTCCAGTCCGGAATGCGCGCTGCCGTCGACCGCGATCAGCGACACGCGGCCGTCGGGCGAGACTTCGCGGCGTAGCAAGCGTTCAGGCGTGTCGAAGCATATCTCGATGCCGTTGCCGGACGGGTCGGAGACGTAGAGCGATTCCGAAACAAGGTGATCCTGAGCGCTGTATCGCAACCCCGATGCTTTGAGGCGGGCGGCTGCATGCGCCAGATCGCGACGGCTGGTGACGTGGATGGCGACATGGAAGAGATCGCGCGACTTCTGCGGTAAGGCGATCTCGGCCCCGTCATGGAGCACGATCAGCGTCCGCCCGCTGGCGCCAAGCTCCGCCAAGGCGGCGTTTTCGCCAAGCAGCGCCAACCCAAGGGCGTCGCGCCAGACATTCAGGGATGCCGGCACGTCGGTAACCCTGAGATGGACCGGCCCGAGACGGGTCAGTGGAGACAGCAATCCTTCATCCATCGTCGTCTGTCCGATTGCGGCCTATGGCATATTAGCTGTTAACGAAACGACTGTCGCGCTCCAAGTTCGGGTTGACCCCTTCCCGGCGGGCGGCGACTATTGCGACGGCCGGTTTTCTGGAAGTGGTTCAGCAGGAGGAGATCGCATGGACGAGACCGAACAGTGGCGCAACATGGCGAGCGCGCCGCGGGACGGCAGCCGCATCCTGGTGACAGTGCGCTCCTCTGAGCAGGGACCGGCCGAAGTCGACATGGCCTACTGGTCGCGCGCCGACCAGTTCGGCGAGGAAGGTTGGCGGGCGTCGGACTCCTCGCCCGGCCGCATCGTCGAATATGCCGAGCCGGAGCTCAGATGCTGGATGCCGCTGCCGAGCGCCGGGCGCGGTTCGATGCCAAGCCCCTGGGAAGGCGACGACGTGCCACTGGTGGATGGGGAAGGGATCTAGCGGCGCGGCCCTTGGCGATTGGCGAAAGCCGCGGCGACTGCCAATCTCCCACCTCGCAGGGGAGATTGGCAGCTTCGGCGCCGGCTCCTTTGTCAGGGCGCTAGAACAAAAACGCCGCCGTCGCCGGGTCCGGTCCGGTGCGGCCGTCGGGCGAATCCAGGCCACGGATGGTCTGCATGTCGCCCGCGTCGAGCTCGAAGCCGAAGACATCGAAATTGCCGGCGATGCGCTCCTGGTGGATCGATTTCGGGATGACGATCAGCCCTTCCTGCAAATGCCAGCGGATGATCACCTGCGCCACCGACTTGCCGTGCTTCTTCGCCAGCGTCTCCAGCGTCGGATCGGAAAGCAGCCGGCCGCTGCCCAGCGGGCTCCAGCTCTCGATATGGATGCTGTGCTTCTTGTGGAACTCGCGCTTGTCGCGCTGCTGAAAGCGCGGGTGCAGTTCGATCTGATTGACGACGGGTGTGACACCCGTCTCGCCGATGATGCGCTCCAGATGGTCCTGGTTGAAGTTGGAGACGCCGACCGACTTGATGCGCCCGGCCTGCTTTAGCTCGACCAGCGTCTTCCAGGCCTCGACATATTTGTTTTGGCTGGGCACTGGCCAGTGGATGAGGAAAAGATCGATCTGGTCGATGCCGAGTTTTTGCATCGTTTCGTCGAAGGCGCGCAATGCCGCGTCGCGCTGATGCGCGCCGTTGCGCAGCTTGGAGGTGATGAAGAGCTCGCTCCTCGGCACACCCGCCGCGCGGATTGCCTCGCCGACGCCCTCCTCGTTGCGGTATCCCTCGGCGGTGTCGATGAGGCGATAGCCGGCCTCGATCCCCCAGCGCACGACTTTTGCGGTGATGTCCGGATCGACCTGCCAAACGCCTAGACCGATCTGCGGGATGGTCGAGCCGTCGTTGAGTTTGAGCTGTTCGGGCATGGGAGGTTCCTTTTGGGAGGGAGGATGGTGCCGACTATGTAGGCCGGGGGGTGGGGAATGCCAGTCGTGGAAATGTTGGCGGGACAGCCCCCTCTGGCCTGCCGGCCATCTCCCCCGCAAGGAGGGTGATTGGCAGCTTCAACACCTCAACCTCTCGCCCCGAACCGCAACCCATCCATCAGCAGCTTCACCAGCCGTCCTGAGCGCTCGCGCCAGTCGGGCGTGTTCGGTGCCGAGTAGATGCCCCCCAGCGCATGCATCACGTCGGAGGCGTCGACGTCGGCGCGGATTTTTCCCGCGGCGGCGGCGGCCTGGACGAGGCTTCGCATGGCGCCGGAGACGCGCCCCGATGTGTCGGAGAACAGCGTCGAATTGGTGGTGAGCAACAAGCGCAGGCTGGTGGCCAGCCCGCGCTTGGTGGCGATGTAGTCGACGAAGCGCTGCATCCAGAGCTCCAGCGCCACATCGGCCGGGTGCTCGTTGGCGAGTTCCTCGGCCGCATGGCAGAGCCCTTCCACCTCGCGGCGGTAGACCACCTCGACCAGATGCTCGCGCGTCGGGAAATGGCGGTAGAGCGTGCCGATGCCGACCCCTGCCCGCCTGGCGATCTCCTCGAGCGAGGCATCGACGCCGTCGCTCGCGAACATTTGCGCCGCCACCTCGACCAGCCTGTCGCGGTTGCGCCGCGCATCGGCGCGCAACGGCTTTTGCGCGGGCGCGTCACGCGGCGCTTCGGCGGCCATTTCCTGCTCGGGCACTTTTTTCTCCACCAACGCAATATGGGGGGTTGAACCAAGGCTGGCCAGACCCCAGTTAGATAAACGGAGGCACCTCCGTTTTAGTGGAGTGCTTTTATCATATAACCAGGGGAAGCGGTATGTCACGTAGAGAAGGACGAAAAGCTCTCCCTGGCCGCTGGAGTGGGGCGCCGGAACTGCTGATCTCCCCCCTTGTGGGGGAGATGGCCGGCAGGCCAGAGGGGGGCGCTGTCCCGCCAGCATCTCAGTCGATGACCGGCGCTCCCTCCCGGCAGATTTCTCTCCGCGAGCATAAATCGCAAACGCCTTGTTCCTTCGCGCCCCCCTCTGCCCTACCGGGCATCTCCCCCACAAGGGGGAGATTAGCAGCTTCCACGCCTTGCCCCTACCCTGCCAAGCCCCATTTCCATCCGCCTAGCGTCCAGCAATCGGAGCCCGACGCCATGACCAGCCAAATTCAGACCATCATTGATCCTCCCGAAGACGGCCATTTCAGGAATGGCCTCGCCACCAACGGCTCAACCCCCAGCCCCACAACGCTCTCCCTCCACCTCACCATCAACGGCCGCGACCATGCGCTCGATGTCGAGCCGCGCGTGACGCTGCTCGACGCTTTGCGCGAGCGGCTGCACCTCACCGGCACCAAGAAAGGCTGCGACCAGGGCCAGTGCGGTGCCTGCACAGTGCATGTCGACGGCGAGCGCGTGCTGGCCTGCCTGACGCTGGCCGCGCAGGTCGAGGGCCGCTCGATCACGACCATCGAGGGGCTCGCCGACGAGGACGGCACGCTCAACGCCGTGCAGGCGGCTTTCCTCGATCAGGACGCCTTCCAGTGCGGTTATTGCACGCCAGGGCAGATCATGTCGGCGGTGGCCTGCATCCGCGAGGGGCATGCCGGCTCCGACGAGGAAATCCGCGAATACATGGCCGGCAATCTCTGCCGCTGCGGCGCGTATCCGAACATCGTCGCCGCCGTCCGCCAGGCCGCACAGGAGCTGCGCCCATGAGAGATTTTTCCTACCTTCGCGCCGATAGCGTCGAGGCAGCACGCAACGCCGCCGCCCTTCCCGGCGCCATGCTGCTCGCCGGCGGCACGACGCTCATCGATCTCGCAAAATGCGGCGTCGCGGAACCCGCCACCGTCATTGACATCAGCCATATCGAAGGGCTCAACGCCATCGATGTCACCGCCGACCGCGCTTTGATCGGCGCGCTGGCGAAGATGAGCCATGTCGCCGACCATACCGAAGTGAAGAGCTTTTTTCCGGCGGTATCGGAAGCACTTTGGCAGGCCGCTTCGGCGCAACTGCGCAACATGGCGACCATCGGCGGCAACCTGATGCAGCGCACGCGCTGCCCCTATTTCCGCGACCCCGCCAATTTTCCGGCCTGCAACAAACGCGCGCCGGGCAGCGGCTGCTCGGCGATCGGCGGCGTGACGCGCGGCCATGCGGTGCTCGGCGTGAGTGAGGCGTGTATCGCCACCTATCCGGGGGATCTCGCCGTGGCGCTCGTCGCCTTCGACGCCGAGGTCGATCTCGGCGAGCGCAAGCTCAAGGTCGAGGACTTCTTCCTGGCCCCTGGAGCTACCGCCGAGCAGGAGCACGACATCCGCCCAGGCGAGGTGATTACGTCAATCGAGATTCCCGGTTCGGCGGCGGCCCGGCGCTCAACCTACATCAAGGTACGCGATCGCCAGTCCTATGAATTCGCGGCCGCAAGCGCTGCGGTCGGGCTGGAGCTCGAAGGCGACGGCCGCACCATCCGCGACATCCGCGTCGCACTCGGCGGCGTCGCCACCAAGCCGTGGCGAGCGCGCGCCGTCGAGGACGCGCTGAAGGGCAAAGCGCTCGACGAAGCGACGATCCGCGAGGCGAGCGAGCTCGCCATGGAGGGCGCCGTCGACCATGGCGCCAACCACTACAAGATCGCCTTGGCGCCGCGCGTGATCGCGCGCGCCATCCTCAAATTGGGAGAGACGGCATGACCGTTCATGACATGAAACACGCAGCGTCGGACAGCGCCCGCCTCGAAGCGGTCGGCGGACGCCTGTCGCGCGTCGACGGCCCGGCCAAGATCACCGGCGCGGCGCATTACGCCTTCGAGCAGCGGCTCGACGGGCTGACGCATGCGGTGCTGGTCGGCGCGACCATCGCCGCGGGCAAGGTGACGGCAATCGACGCGCGCGCGGCCGAAACCGCGCCCGGCGTGCTAGCCGTGCTGACGCCCGACACGATCATAGAACTGAAGGGCGCGTCCGACTGGCTGGGCAACCCGCCGTCGCAGCCGACCTATAACCCTCTTGCCCGCGAGATCACCTTCTCCGGCCAGCATGTCGCGGCGGTGGTGGCCGAGACCTTCGAGCAGGCGGTGGCGGCGGCAGCGCTCGTCAAGGTCTGGTATGACGAGATGCCGGCCATCGTCGACCTCAGCGACGGCAAGGCCGGCGACGGCATCCCGATCGATGCCATGACCAAGGAATGGGGCGACGCTCAAGCCGCCTTCGCCGCGGCGCCGGTGCGCATCTGTGTGGCCTACAACACGCCGCGCGAGTTCCAGGCGGCGATGGAGCCGCACGGGCTGATCGCCCGCTGGGAAGGCGACGAGCTGACCGTCTGGGAGCCAAGCCAATGGCTGGACGGCATGGCGCGCACCTATGCCGAATGGTTCGACATTCCGTTCGAGAATGTGCGGCTGGTCTCGCCCTATATCGGCGGCGGCTTCGGCTCCAAGGCGCTGGCGCTGGCGCACAGCGCTGTGGCGGCGGCCGCGGCCAGGATGCTGGGACGGCCGGTGAAGCTGGTGCTCAACCGGCCGCAGAATTTTACGTCTTACGGCGGCCGCGCCGCAACGCGTCAGACCGTTGCGATCGGCGCCGACAGGGATGGCAAGATCCAGTCGATCGTCCATCGCGGCGTCAACGAGACGGCCGTCGACGGCATGTGGGTCGAGCCGCTCGGCTCCGTCACCTCGATCATGTACGCCACGCCCAATTTCTCCTCGAAGCAGAATGTGGTGCGGGTCAACACGGTGGTGCCGGGGGCAAAACGCGCGCCGGGCGAGAACCCGAGCGCCTTCGGCATCGAATGCGCCATTGACGAGCTCGCTTATGAGCTTGGGCTGGATCCGCTGGAGATACGGCTGATCAACTATGCCGAACAGGATCCGTATGCGAAGAAAGCGTGGTCGACGCGCCAGTTGCGCGAAGCCTTTGCCGCCGGTGCGGAAGCCTTCGGCTGGGCCAGACGTTCGCCCCAGCCGCGATCGATGCGCGAAGGCCGCCAGCTCATCGGCTGGGGCGTGGCGGCCGGCACCTATCCGGTGCGGCGCGCCCATGGCGAGGCGGTGGTGAAGATCATGGCCAACGGCTCGGTCGAGGTCGAAAGCTCCTCCATCGACATGGGCCAGGGCACCTACACGATCCTGGCGCAGACCGCCGCCGAGAAGCTCGGCGTGCCGGTGGAGAATGTCTCGGTGAAGCTTGGCGACTCGCATTTCGCCCGCGCCGGCGTCACCGGCGGCTCGCGGCTGGCCGGCGTCATGACCGGGGCCGTCTACACGGCGGCGGGCCAAGCCCTGGACGAGCTGATCGGGTTGGCGCTCTCCGATCCGCGCTCGCCCTTCCATGGGACGCAGGCGAACACGCTGCAAGTGCGGAACGGCCGCATCGCATCGCCACGCGGCGAAGGACCAGAGCTGTCGATCGCCGAGCTCATGAGCGCCCTCGGCCGCGACCGGATCGAGGCCAAGGGCGACACACTGCCGGCCAGCACGACGCCGGAGGAGCGCTACGCAAATTACACGACGATCGCCAAGTCGATCCCACACACCGAGGGCGACTATTCGCGCCATTCCTGGTGCGCGCATTTCGTCGAGGTCAGGGTCGACGAGGATTTCGGCACTGTGCGGGTGTCGCGCGTGGTGTCGGCGCTTGATTCCGGCAGACTCTACAACCCCAAGCTGGCGGAGAGCCAGTGGAAGGGCGGCATCATCATGGGCATCGGCCAGGCGCTGCTCGAAGAAGGCATCGTCGACCGCCGCCGCGGCCGCATCGTCAACGGCAATTTCGCCGACTACATGCTGCCGACCAATGCCGACATCCCGGATATCCAGGCGATCTCGGTCGGCATCCCCGACCCGCACTCCTCCGCCCTCGGCGGCAAAGGCGTCGGCGAGCTCGGCATCGTCGGAGTGGCGCCGGCGATCGCCAACGCGGTGTTCCACGCGACGGGGAAGCGGGTAAGGGATTTGCCGATCACGCTGGAGAAGTTGATCTGAGGGTGGCGCCGCCGAAGCGCGTGATCTTCCTTCCCGTGGAAAGATCGGCAGTTCCTGGGACGGAGCCCGGAACCCGTCCTGCATCGCCTGCGTTTGCCGTCGAGCACTCCAAGAATGGAGATCAACGATGGCAAGCGCAGCCGACCGCGATCCGCGGCACCATACGCAGAAAATGCAGAAAGCATTCCAGGAGATTCAAAACCACCTCCGGGAAGACATCACAAAGGTCGATGAACCCCAGCTGAAGGCAATGTTCGAAACGTCGGCGGAAGTCCTGGGCGGGCTGATCAAGGCATTCAGGGACTATGAGCAGAAAAATGAGGCAGCCTGGCGGTAGGCCGGCCAGAGCAATTCCAGGAAAGCTGCGAGCGGCTTTCCGTAAAACAAAAAGGTAGTGCGTTTTGCCGTTTCCATGAAACGGTGAAACGCTAGACTGCTCACACGGTCACGAAAAAAGGCAAGACGATGTCCACGACTGTAAATGTCCGATACATGGTCAACGACGTCGACGAGGCCCTGGCCTGGTACACGAAACACCTGGGGTTCACGCAGCTTTCCAACCATGCGCCGGCCTTCGCGGATGTCACGAGGGGAGCGCTTCGGCTGCTCCTCAGCGGTCCGACCAGCTCAGCGGGCAGGCCGATGCCCGATGGCGAGCGGCCTGGCCCAGGGGGTTGGAACCGCATCCACCTGATCGTCGAGGATCTCGCGGCGGAGGTTGCCCGGCTGCGTGACGCGGGCCTCAGCTTCCGCAATGAAATCGTGAAGGGGCCGGGCGGTTCCCAGATCCTGCTTGTCGATCCGTCCGGCAATCTGGTGGAGCTGTTTCAGCCCGCCCAGTGAGGATGCCTATCGCTGCAAGACAGCGGAGCAGCGTCTCTCGATCCACGCGACGTGGCAGGCCTGATCGTGCCAAGACAAGTTCATTGCTGTTCTGGACAAGAATTCTTGAAATATCACCGAACCGGCCGGCGGGTCGAATCGGCGCGCCCCCCCGATCGCAGCGATCGGAATGGAGCCAACGGTAAAGCAGCCGATCTCAAGGAGAGATCAGCCGCTCATTTTCTTCGCAATCTACAGCGCAAGCTCTCCCTACCAATCCAAACCGAACACCAGCTTGCCGAAATGCAGGCCGCCGGCGGCCATGTGGGTGTAGGCTTCGGTCGCCTCGTTTTGTGAAAACATCTTGTCGACGACCGGCTCGATCCGGGCGGCGCCGATGGCGCGGGCGGCGTCGCGCAGGTCTGAAACCGATCCGGTGTTGTTGCCCACAACCTTCAGCGCCTTGATGATGATCGGCAGCAGGTTGACAGTCGTCTCGGCGCCGGTAACGAAGCCGATGGTGAACAGCGTGCCGCCGGGCGCGGTGGCGTTGACGGCGCGCGCGAAGGTGGCGGCGCCGCCTGTCTCGACGACGAGGTCAGCACCGAGGCCATCGGTCAATTCCAGCACCTTGCCGTCCCAGTCCGGCGTCGAGCGGTAGTTGATCAGGTGATCAGCGCCGAGCGCCTTGGCACGCTCCAGCTTCTCGTCCGAAGACGAGGTGATGATCACGGTGGCGCCGGCCGCCTTGGCGAGTTGCAGCGTGAAGATCGAGACGCCGCCGGTGCCGAGGAGCACGACGACGGAGCCCGGTCCGACATCGGCGGCGCGGATCGCGTTCCAGGCGGTGGTGCCGGCAATGGGTAGCGTCGAGGCCGCCTCGAAGGAGAGATGCGCCGGCACCGGCACGATGGAATTGGCCGGCAGGGCGACATATTCGGCGAGCGATCCGGGCAGCGAGATGCCGCGCATCTGCCTCATCTCGTAGGGCCGCGGCCGGCCGCCGATCCAGCGCGGCTTGGCATGCGCGACGACGCGGTCGCCAACGGCAAACGTGGTCACGCCCTCGCCGAGCGCGACGATCTCGCCGGCGCCGTCGGCGACAGGTATGAGCGGGAAAACCGGTCCCGGATAGTTGCCGCTCGCTACGGCGACGTCGACGAAATTGAGGCTCGCCGCGCGCTGGCGGATCAGCACCTCGCCGCGCTGCGGTTCCGGCGTGGCGACCTTGGCGGCGCGGAAGGCGTCGAGCCTGGGCTGGCTGAGTTCGATGGCTTTCATGAGTTCTCTCCACGGGGGGTCGATTGATGGGTTGAGTGAACCTATCCGCTGCGTTATGCCTCGATAATTGTCAGCTTTCGCATTTGAATATTGCAAATGATGCAGCAATCAGTTGAACCCTCCGCCTTGGCCGAAATGGCCGCCTTCGCGGCCGTCGCCGAGGCGCGCTCCTTCACCCGGGCAGCGGCGCGCGTCGGGCGCGACGCGACCATCCTGTCGCGACGGCTGCAATCGCTGGAAGAGCGGCTGGGGGTGCGGCTGCTGCACCGCACAACGCGCAACGTGTCCCTGACAGAGGCGGGCGCGGAATTCCTTGTGCGCGTGCGCGCCATCCTGGCTTCTGTCGACGAGGCCGAAGCCGCCGCCTCCGCCCATGCCGGCGGTCGGCCGCGCGGGCTGCTCAGGCTGGCGCTGCCCGGCACGTTCGGGCGCATGTGGATAGCTCCGTTCCTGCCGCAGTTTCTTGCCACATTCCCGGAAGTGCGCATCGAGGCCGAATTCTCCAACCGTTTCGCCGATCTCGTCGCCGAGAATTTCGACGTCGCCGTGCGGCTGGGCAGCCTCGAGGATTCGCGTTTGGTGGCGCGCAAGGTGGCGACGCGGCGCCGGCTTCTCTGCGCCGCCCCTTCCTACCTCGCCCGAAGGGGCCGGCCGGAAACGCCGCAGGCGCTGCTCGAGCATTCCTGCCTCGGCTTCACCGGCTTCCAGACCTTTCCGGCCTGGGAGATGACCGACCGCGAGGGACGGCGCGTGCGCGTCGAGGTTTCGGGACCGCTGGTCAGCGACGACGCCGAGGTGCTGGTCGAGGCCGCCGTGCAGGGCCTCGGCCTGATGATGAGCACGGACTGGCTGGTCGGCCGCGAGCTCGCCGACGGCCGGCTCGTGCCGATCCTGGAGGACTGGACCCTGGCCGACGAGGGCGCGGTTTATATCGTCATGCCCTCGGCCAAGGGTCAGGCCGCCAAGATCCGCGCGTTCGCCGACTGGATCAGCAAGCGCTTCGCGCCGGAGCCGCCGTGGCGGCTGTGACTTGCCGATCGAGCTGCTTGAGGTGAGCCTCACGCGCTCGCACGCCTTTGCCAATTTCGTTATGATCGAGCTACCACTGCGGGGGAGCGATCATGAAAGGCGTATCTGCAACATTCATCCTGGCACTGCTCACCACCCTCCCCGCCCATGCCGCCTCCTGCCAATGGTCCGCCAAGATGGAGGAGGACGAGGGCGGCAGCGTGATGACGGCTTCGGTCTGCGGCGGGCCGAAGGGCGATGCGCATCTGATGCTGGCCTGCTTCGACAAGCCGATGCTGAGCTACGACCTCGGCCCAGCGGGCGGGCAGCTCGAACCCGGCATCAGCGATTCCTTTACCTTCAAGGCCGGCGACAAGAGCCTGACGAAAAAGCTCGAGCTCGAGGCGATGTACAACTACTTCACCACCGAGTTCTCCGGTCCATCCGACCCGCTGCTGGCGTTGTTGCGTGGGAAGGGCGACGTGACGGTGTCGGCCGCGAAATATGGCGAGGCGAGCTTTCCGCTGAAAGGCTCCGGCGCTGCGATCGGCAAAGTGCTGGCCGAGTGCGGCAAAGATTCGGGTAGCGGGGCGGATTGAGACGGAGCGCCGGCTCACCCCTTGCAAGGAGATCACGCGCGCCCATTGGCGAACTCCGCCGTCGCGTACCATATGATTCCCTGCCGGCGATGATTGTCCTCGCGACAAGCGTGATCGATCCCAAATATGCCGGCCAGGCGGTCCAGCCCGGACCGCCGGCGCTCCTCGCGAGGCCCGCTGCGGCATCGCGCGACCCACCAGAGGCCGCGACAAGGAGCTATTCCGATGAATCCGATCACCCTTTTCCTCACCGCCGTCTTCGCCCTCGTCGGCGCCGGCATCGGCGCGCTGGCCGGACCATGGGCTGGCGCTCCCTTCTTTGTCATCGCGGCGCTGATCGCCGCCTCGCTGAAGATGGCCAACACCTGGCAACGCTTCGTGGTCTTACGCGCAGGCAACCTGCTTGGCGTGCGCGGCCCCGGCCTGTTCATGATCGTCCCGGTCCTCGACAATGTCGTGGCCGTCATCGACCAGCGCATCCAGACCACGGCCTTCAACGCCGAGGAGGCGCTGACCAGGGATACGGTGCCCGTCAATGTCGATGCGGTCATCTTCTGGCATGTGCATGACGCGCGCCAGGCGGCGCTGGAAATCACCAACTACCGCGAGGCGATCGACCGCGTGGCGCAGACCTCGCTGCGCGAGATGATCGGCTCCTCGATGCTGTCCTCGCTGCTGTCCGACCGCAGGGCGGCGGATGAGCATCTGCGCGACGTCATCGGCGCCAAGACGGCGCAATGGGGCATCACGGTGATGTCGGTCGAGATCCGCGATGTCGCCATCCCCGTCGCGCTGCAGGACGCCATGTCGCGCCAGGCGCAGGCCGAGCGCGAGAAGGAAGCGCGTGTCATCCTCGGTTCGGCGGAAGCGGAAATCGCAGCCAAATTTGTCGAGGCGGCCACCACCTATGCCGACCATCCGGCCGCACTTCAGCTGCGCGCGATGAACATCATTTACGAGACGACCAAGGAAAGGGGCGCCACCATCCTGATCCCGACAGGACTGGTGGACAGCCTCAATCCGGCAGCGGCGCTGGTCCAGGCGGGCGTGCTCAAAAACGCGGCGTAAAGAGAGACTACCGGTGTCTCCCCTTCAGCATGAAAAATCCGGTCCAGCCTGAGCGTCATTGCCCACCTGCAGGACCGGATTTTCTACGCTAGACGATATCTCAATAGTCGGAGCCGCCCTCGACGACGACCGGACGATGATGATGCCGGTGAATGGAACTGGTGACGACGACCGTGTCGTCACGGCGGTGATGGCGGTGACGCCAGGCGCGCTCGCCATTGTCGTAGAAGGCGACGGTGCCGTGATGGCGATGATGCAGGCGGTGGCCCTCGTCATTGATGACGACTGCCGGCCGGTGGTGATAGTAATGCCTGTGATGTGTCCTGACGACGACATCGGCCTCGGCCGCCGAAGCGACGGCGGGTGCGGCGACGCAGAGCGCCAGGGCAGCAAGAAGCACTGTTTTCATTGCTCTAATCCTAATTCCTGAAATCATCCCTTCGCCGGGGTAAACCGCTAGTTGCCGCTTTGGTTCCGGGCTGACATGCGCCCGATGCAGCACGAATGCGGGCCGAGCCAGAGCGGCTGGCAACCGGGCTCAGCCGCCCCGCTGGCGCCGAAGCGCGACATACCTCAGGTAGGTTATTGCCGCGGCGTCGCAGGCGCGGCGCCCGCCGCCGTTTGCCTCGATCATCGTCTTGGCCAGCCGCGGCGGCAGGCCGTATTTGCTGGCGAAGAAGGCCGGCTCGTATGGCTGGTCTTCGGCATCATCTGTCGGTCTATCGAGGTTCATGAGCGCTCCCTGTCGACGGCGCGCGAAAATTGGCGCGCTTGCCAATGCGAAGCCCTGGCTTTGGTTGCCGCGCTCGGTCCTCTTCGCACGCCGGCCCGACCTCAGTCCGGTGGGTTTTCAGACCGTCGCCCGATCGGTGGAACGAAGGGGGTTCGGCGCTCGTTTGCCGGCATCGAATCCGCAGCATCACGGCTGCCAACTGGAGCAAAGGACATGAATGACGACCGCAACAGCGTTCTGGAGGCGCGCTGGCTTCTCGCCGTGCCGGTATCGATGCTGCTCACGGTGCTGATAGCCGGGCTATTGCTTGGGTAGGCGGGGATGAACCGTCTTCTTTTTCGCGCCGCCGATTTCCTGTCACGCCCGCCCGGCTTCTACACCATGGTCGTCGCGATGGTGGCCTGCACGCTCCTGGTGCCGTTCGGCCTGACCAATGTCGTGACTTATGCCTTGTCGGTGGCGGCCATCATCATCACCGGCGTTGTCCTCATCCAAGGCTACCGGGACACCGCGGCCATCCACGCCAAGCTCGACGAGATCGTCATCGCGCTTCGCCAAACGCGCAACGACGTGATCGGGCTTGAGCATGCGGAGCCGCATGAGATCAAGTCCAAACTGACGGAGCTGGAAATGGAGGCCGAGCGCCTTGCGGCAGGCAACAGCCTGGGCGACGCGATAAGTGAAGCCGGAGCCGCGGTGGGTGGGGGTTCGTTGGGGTAGCCGAGGCTCCGGCTGAAGGCGGAATGGGCACCGCCGCAAGGCAAAGATAGACCTCACCAGCGACGGCGAAATTACGCGATCGCGGAAGCATTAAATTTCGAAAGCCATCCCGATGCATCGCAATCACCCGGATCGATGGAACAAACGCCCGGCGTCGCCGTTTGCGGGGATGGTTATGTTCGCACCCCTCGACATGCACGGCGAGAAGCGCGCCGATCTGCACCGGGCCGCAAGGCTGTCGCTGCTTCATGACCGCGTGGTGAAGCGCCTCGACAAGGTCGACCATTCCGCCGATCTCGTCGAGATGGCCGCAGCCGCTTTCGTCGAAGCCACACATCGGCCGGCCATCTTCGTTGCGTCATTCCGGCCAGGCGGGAAACCTGAAACGGCGGCTGGTTGGACGCTCGGGCTGTAAGCTGCAAATGGCGGGTGAACTGCTCAATGAGGCCGCGCGTTGCGTTCCCTGACCAGATCGCGTGTCCTCAACTCTGCATAGACCGCCTCGCGATCCCCGCGGTATCGTCCGAGCAATCTCATTGCCTCGTCGCGTTCCAGACGCCCGAGCTTCATCATGAAGCGAAGTTCACGTTCCGGAATGAGAGGCATTTCCCGCCGCCGCCACCATGTTTCATGCATCGCTTCGACCTCCCGCTACGCCAACTCGACAGTCCGGCGGAACCGCTACCGTCCGCCTGTGAAGACGATATAGACCATCCATGCATTGGCCTGAGTGACACTGCCCACACTTCTCAGCTTCGGCACTTGCATTTGTTAGGAAGTCTCCTTTTCTCCAACAGCCCCCGTCGGTATCCTGTGCCAGCGGCGCACCGCCGGGTGCCAGAGATCAGGCGCTGCGGCGCGCGCTCCAATTCCCCAGCAATGCAATCGCTATTGCAGCCGCCACCAGCCCCGCCGCGATAGCAAAGGTCATTTCCGCCCCGTGCGCGGCGGCTCCCGGCGGCGCGCTTGCGACATCCTTCGCTCCCACGGCGAAAGCGAACACCGCCCCCATCACCGCCGTGCCGCTGACGAGACCGAGATTGCGCGAGAGGCTCAGCATGCCCGACACCAGGCCGCGCTCGTTCTGGTCGACATCGGCCATGACGGCCGTGTTGTTGGCCGCCTGGAAGAGCTGGTAGCCGGGCGTGAGCAGGATGATCGCCGCCACGTAGCCCGCAACGCCGAAGAGACCTGGCAACGCGGCGAGCGCGGCGCAGCCGGCGGCCATCAGCGCCAGCCCCGCAACCACCATCGCGGCCGCGCCAAAGCGGTCGACGACGCGCCCGGCAATGACGCCGCAGAAAGCCGAGATGACTGGGCCGATCGACAGCACGGCGCCGGTCGCCGCTTCGCCGAGGCCCAGCGCCCGCGACAGGAAGAACGGGCCGACGACCAACGTCGCCATCATCACCGTCGAGACCAGCGCGTTCATGGCGAGGCTGGGCGCCAGCACCGGGTCGCGCAACAGCGCGGGCTTGATCAGGGGCGACGCCACTTTGGCCTCGACACTAACGAACAGCCCCGCACCGACCAAGGCTATGCCGAGCAGCGCCACGTTCAGGCCGCCGAAATGACCGCGCCCCATGGTCATGGACAGCGCGTAAGCGGCAAGCGTGGCGGCGAGCAGCAGTGTGCCAAGCGTATCGAAGCGGTTGCTTGCGGTTGCCGCCCGACGGACGATCCGCGCAGGGTCGCCGGCGGGCATCGCCGCTGGAAGGAAGCGCCAAGCGGCAAGCAGCGCGACGGTGCCGAGTCCGGCGTTGACGAGGAAGATCGAGCGCCAGCCGAGAGCAGCGATCAGCACGCCGCCGAGCGAGGGCCCGAGCGCCGTGCCGATCGCCGACATGGTGCCGAGCAGTCCCATGGCGCTGCCGGTGCGCTGCTTCGGCACCGTCTCGCCGACGAAGGCGATCGTCAGCGCCATCATCACCGCCGCGCCCAGGCCTTGCGCGGCGCGGGCGGCGATCAGCACAGCCAGCGACGGGGCGAGCGCCGCGGCAAAGGAGGCGGCGCTGAACAGCGCAAGGCCGACAATCAGCAGCGGCCGGCGGCCGACGAGATCGCCGACGCGACCGACGCTGACGATCAGCGCGGTGATGGTGAGCAGATAAGCGAGCACCACCCATTGCACCGCCGCAAAGGACGCGGCGAAGGCCATGCTCAGTGTCGGCAGCGCGACATTGGCGATGCTGGTGGCGAGCGAGGAGACGAGCATGGCAAGCGACAGGCTGGCCAGCGCCCACGCTGTCGAATGGCTTCTGGGCGCACCGCGTGTTTCAGCAATGTCGGCCATGATCTCTTCTCCGTCGATTTGAACTTGCCGGGAAGATAAGCGTGGGAGTGACATGGCGGAACGCGCAGCATTTGCACTTGAGCAGTGCATCGGACGCCATATCTCCTTGACGGATCCGTGCTATGGTCGCGCCATGTCGCGGCCCGATCTCAACCTGCTCGTCACTCTGGATGTGCTGCTTGCCGAAGGCAGCGTTGCCCGAGCCGCGCGGCGCCTGAAGCTCAGCCCCTCGGCGATGAGCCGAGCCCTGGCGAGGCTGCGTGCCGCGACCGGCGACCCGCTTCTGGTGCGCGCCGGGCGCGGCCTGGTGCCGACGCCGCGCGCGGTCGAGCTCGGCACGCAAGTCGGCCGGCTGGTGAAGGAGGCGGAAACGATGCTGCGACCCGCCGAGCGGCTCGACCTTACGCGGCTCACCCGCAGTTTCACGCTCCGCAACAGCGACGGTTTCGTGGAGAATTTCGGTCCGGCGCTGCTGGCCCGGGTGGCTGAGGAAGCGCCGAGCGTGCAACTGCGTTTCGTGCCCAAGCCCGACAAGGACAGCGGCCCGATGCGCGAGGGCGCGGTCGATCTGGAGACGGGCGTGGTCGGCGGCTCGACTGGGCCGGAGGTGCGCACGCAGGCGCTGTTCCGCGACCGCTTCGTCGGCGTCGTGCGCGCCGGGCATCAGTTATGCGAGGGCCGCGTTACCGCCGCCCGCTTCGCCGCCGGTCGGCATATATTGATATCGCGTCGCGGCTTGGGCCGCGGCCCGGTAGACGACGCGCTGGACCTGACTGGTCTGACGCGGACAGTCGTCACCGTCGTCGGCGGCTTTGCCGAAGCGTTGGCCCTGGCGCGCGGATCCGACCTCATCGCCACAGTGCCGGAGCGCTATACCGGAACATTGCGTGAGGGCCTGTTCACCTTCGCGCTGCCGGTGAAACTCGCCGCGCTGACAATCTCGCTTCTGTGGCATCCAAGGCTCGACGCCGATCCGGCGCATCGCTGGCTGCGGGGGCTGGTCAAAGAGGTGTGTCGCCTTTCCCCTCCCCAATCTCAGGGGGGCGAGAAGCCCATGCCCTGATACGCCGCCGCGACACCATTGATCCAACCACGCGTTGCAGGCGATCTCGATATAACATTAGCAGATACTAATGTATTTTGGCCTACGCGGTAAAACCGTGTCTCACGCGGAACCCGCGGCATGGTCAGCGCGTTGCCGGGCGCCTGTGAAACAGCCGGAGGCTCTCTTTGGGCGAATTCAGGAAGTTCGCCTGCCCCCGGTGCCTGGGCGCCGGCAAGGTGTTCGAATGCGAGAGGCAGGCAGCCTCGAACGGCACATGCTGCCCCTCCGGCGCATTGCGCGACAATTGCCCGGGTCAACGGGTTTCCTGCCAGGCCTGCAACGGAACGGGCCTGCGCGGCTACAGCGCGCCCGCTATTAAACAGGACTAACTCAGGCTTCCTCGATCGGAAGATGGCAGGACCTGGGCGCCTTGCCCTTTATTTGACACCTCTAATATATATAGTCGCTCGCGCAGGAAGCGAACGGCGGACGCCCTGGAGACGCGCATGAAAACCTATCGCGTCGAAGAAATGGACGGCGAGGCCGTTGTGGCGGTCCATTCAGCGGAAGCCAAGACACCTTTCGAGGCGGCTGAGAAAGCGCTTGGCCGGAAAGTCACCTTGCGCGGCGGCGCCGACAGGTGGGTCCGTGTCGTCGACCTCACCGAGCGGCCGCGGCCAGTGAGGCTCAGGCCCGCGATCTTCGAATTCAAGGCGATCGGACAAAGAGAATAGACCGACCGCTTTTGCTCAGTGGTGCTTGACGCGCGTCGCTCTGAACGGATTCAGTCGATGCGTTAGGCGCCGGCGCCGCCCATCAGCGCCGCGACCAAGGTCGCCAGGAAGACAAGCAGCCCCAATGCGACCCGATCCAGCCATGACCGCCGTCTGGCAAGAACGTCGAACAACCGATTGGCCATCGCAACTTCCCCCATTCGCTGGCGGCACTCTATCACGTCTTTCATGAGCGGATCATGAAACGGCTCACAGATGCCCTCCAATGCCGCTCTCTTCGGGGAACCCGTCGCCGCCGGCACCGATGCTGCACTGCCGAATTGCACCCAAAAAAAGTCGGGGTCGAAAAGGCGTGCCCGCCGGCGAAAAATCAGCCTATTCAAGCGGATAAGCATATATGTGCGGCGCGGCCTGTCGGATATCGGAAAAGCCCGGAATTCCGCCATTTCGCGGATCTCCGCCTTGGTTCCGACATGGCCGCAAAGCGTGCTTCAAGCACAAGAAGGCGGCTAAAAGGACGCTCCCGGGCCGCGCGCCGGCGGCGTTGACAGGACCCCGCGCCAATGGCACTCCGCAACCACTGGTCACGCCATGACCGTTGCTGTTGGGGACGGACGGGGTTTCAGCAGCTTGGCGGCGGCGCCGGACGGGCGGGCACCTGCGCAGTGTACCGCCCGCTCCTGGCCGGCAAGGCTCCCAGCTTAAGCACAACTTGCCTTGAACCAGTCGAGCCTAGACGTGCGTTCTGAACAATCTCAGAACGTGAAGCCGGAGGCCGGCGTGGCTGCGGTCGTCGCCGAAAGCTTGTCACGTCTGGCTAGCGTCGGTTTGCAATATGGCTTCTTCATCGGCTGCCTCGACCCGGTCGACGATGAGACCGGGACAGCAACTATGCCCCGCATCCGCCGCGTCAAGCGGAGCCAAATCTGGCCCCCGCCAACTGCCGCCGAACAACCGGGCGAGCCGATGAGCGCACCAGCCGGTTTATGTAAGCCGATGTTAAGGCTTGATGTTTGAAGTGAGGGCGCCAGCGACGACGCTCGACAGCTTGTCGCGTTTCGACAGCACCGGCTTCTCGTAAGTCTTCTTCACGGATAATCCCTTAGCCCAATTTCACGCCCGCAACACGGGGCGCGAACGGGTTCCCGTCAAAGAACATTTGCGTGATCGACGCGCGCTGAGGGGTCGACTGCAACCGAAAGCGTACGGGCTGGAGCTGGCCGGCAACATCCGATGCCGTTCTCCGACAGCTTGCGACAGTTCCCCGGTTAGCCAGCCTGCCGCAGCCAGTGGCGGTCGAACACGTCAAGGATGGCGCGGAACTCGGCCGGCGGGATCTGGCCGATGTCGCCCACGCCGTCGGCTCCCAGGAACCGGCCGACCAGCCCGTCGACAGCCTCCGGATGCTCGATAGCTATGCCGAGCGCCGCAAGGTCGGCGGCGATCGATCCCTGCGCAAGCAGATATCCTCCCCATGCGGCGGCACCGGGCACCGGATCGCGCAGGCGCACCATGAGGATCCTGGTAAATGAGGGCTGCGCCTCCGGGCCGATGATGGCTGTACCGCACATATAGCCGCCGAGCACGCTGCCCGGTTGTGACTGGGGGAACAGGCTGAAGAAGAACTGGGCATCGCCGCCGACCTCCCTGACATGGATGTACAAGCCGCGCTTCGCGGGCGTCACGGGGCCACCCAGGACGAGCTGGCCGGTTGGCAAGGCCTCGCGGTAATGGGCGGTGAGACCGTGCACACCCGGCCCCCCTTCGATCGACAGGCTGCCCTTGATAAGCTGACCGCGATAGTAGGGCGACCAGGCGCGCGAATAGCAGGCATAGCTTCCGATCAGCGCGATGCTCTGGGCGCGGTCGTCATGCGCGGAGGCTGCCTCGAACTGTTGCGCGGCGAGCCGTTCGAGCGCGCCGCGGTCCATGCCGTGACGGGCGCAGACGGCGGCGGTGAAGCTCGGCAGATCGCTTTCGGCGATCCACGCGCCGGGCTGCTCCAGTTGCAGCAGCTTTGCCCAATCCTCATAGACGCTGAGCTCGCGCGGATGAGCCCGCCCCTGCAGCCATTTGTCGGCGCGGCCGAGATCGAATGCCGTTCTGGGATTGACGGCGCGGAACGCCGCCGCAAGATCCTTGCGGGTCACCGCACCCAGCACGGCCGAAGTCAGCCTCAATTTTTGCGCGATATGCTGCGCCATGCCACAAGCCCCTGAACGTCGTTCGCCGCCAGCCCATTTCGGCATCTGGCGGGGATAGACGAATTGACCACGATCTCATTCAGCACGCCGGCAAACAGTCTGCATTGCCCGCCAGGCTTATTTCCACTCCCTAATGTCGCAGGAAATCCAAAGAATTCCACCGAGTTCCACGCGCGTCGTCTTTGCGGCCTGGCGACCGGCGCTAGGGTCGCTTCGGGATGAATGCATTCGGGACGAATACAGGGGAGCTGTCATGAAACTCGTTCTATCCGCGCTTGTCATGGCGCTTGCGCTGTCGCAAGCCGCCGAGGCCAAAACAAAGATCCCGCTGACCGAGACAAAGACCGGCCACGAGAAAAACCGGCCGCCGCTCGACCAGACGGCCACCGGCGGCATCGTGCCCCCGGAGGGGCTGACGTCGAAGGACACCGACCCGGGCCAAGCCTATCCGCAGCCGCTGGACCTTCATTTTTAGAGCAATTGCGGAAACCACGCTCGGCGGTTTTGGTCCGCAACCGCATAAGACAAAAGGTAGCCACCGCGGCGGACCCATAGCCGGTTCACCATCCGGGATCGGCGGAAACGACCCGCGGCCGGAGGGCCGTGCCGATGGCTACCGGCCAGCCCGAGGGCTGGGGGCTTGGCGCCGCCGGCGGGGGCGGCGCCTTCCCGCGCGGATCGCAAGGCCACGGTCCGCGCGGGCAAGGCTTCCGGCAGTCACACCCGTTCGTGACGAATGGCGGGCGAATCGAGATCGAGGGTGAGATGATGATTGGAGGCGCTTCATCTCCCCTTATGTTGCACTGCGTTAGATTTGTTGCATTGCGATATTAGAGCATAGGGACGAGGCTTTGCCGCAGGCGGGATGCGACCGAACGTTGCGAGGTTCGTATTCGTGTCAGCATCGGCGCAGGATTTCCGACCCGACATAGAAGGGCTACGGGCGCTGGCCGTGGCGGGCGTGGTCGCGTTCCATTTCGGCCTGACCGCGCTGCCCGGCGGCTTTGCCGGGGTCGACATCTTCTTCGCCATCTCGGGCTACCTGATCACCCGCCATCTCGTCGCCGAGATCTCCGACACCGGCCGACTCGATCTGTTGCGTTTCTATGCCCGGCGCGCGCGGCGACTGTTGCCGGCGGCGCTTTTCGTCATCGCCGCGACGCTTGCCGCGGGCGCGGTCATCCTGTCGCCGGAGGAGCAGGCGCTCTATTCCAAGGGCGCGATGTTCGCTTCGGCCTATATGATCAATCTGTGGCTGATCCGCTGGTCGTTCGACTATTTCGCCAACGACGCCACATCGAACCCGTTCATCCATTACTGGTCGCTGTCCGTCGAGGAGCAATTCTATCTGGCCTGGCCGGCGCTCTTGATGCTGGCCGCCTGGATGAAACCCGGCAAGCGCGCCATCATCGTTGCCATCGGCGTCGTCGGCCTCGTCTCCTTTATCCTCTGCGCCTGGCTGACGAGCGTCTCGCAGCCCTGGGCCTTCTACTTCTCGCCGCTGCGCGCGTGGGAATTTGCCGCCGGCGGCCTCGCATCGATGGTGCCGGCGCGGCTTTTGCAGGAGCGTCCGCTGCTGGGGCGGGCGTTGAGCCTGGCCGGCCTGGCGATGATCGGGGCCGCTTATCTCACCTTCAGCGAGGACGCTCCCTTCCCCGGCTTTCTGGCGCTTCTGCCTGTCGCCGGCACGGTCCTTCTGCTCAAGGCGGGAGCGGCCGGCGCCAGGGACGGCTATTCACCCAATTACGAGCCGAATTGGGTCAATGCCGCCCTGGCGCTGCCGCCTTTGCAATGGACCGGCAAGCTCTCCTATTCGATCTATCTCTGGCATTGGCCGGTCATCGTCTATGCCGGCATGCTGGCGCCGGAACTGACGCCCGCCGGGCGGCTCTCTTGCCTTGCGCTGACGCTGGCGCTGTCCGCCCTCAGCTACTACGCCATCGAAAACCCGATCCGTCGCAACGGCTGGCTGATGGCCAATGCGGCGCGGGCGCTGGTGCCGGCCCTCCTCCTGACCGGCACCGGCGTCGCAGCCGCCTATGGCAATGCTAGACTCGCCGTGCATGACCTCGATGCGGAACAGCGCACCATCGCCGCGAGCGCCGCCGAACCGTCCACAGCCCGAGCCAAAGCCGGCTGCGTACAGGACTACCAGAGCGTGACGCCGACGCCTTGCGTGTTCGGCGACGGACAGCGCGTCATCGCTCTCTTCGGCGATTCCCACGCCGACCACTGGTCGACACCGCTGATCGAGGCGGGCCGCAAAAACGGCTATCGGGTGGTGACCTGGCTGAAGAATTCCTGCCGTGCCTCGCGCATCAGCGTCTGGTCGTCCGAGCTCAAGCGCGCCTATTCGGAATGCGACCGCTGGCGCGAGCAGGCGATCAAGGAGATCATTGGGGCAAGGCCGGCGCTGGTGGTCATCTCGGAGATGGCGCTGACCAGCGGACGCAAGATGGCTGGCCGCGCAGGCGACACGGACAGCCAGGACGCCGACTGGCGTGCGGGCCTTCGCTCGACTCTCACCAGCCTGAGCTGGGCCGGCCTCAAGGTCGCCTTCATCCGCGACGTGCCGTTCAACAACGCCAATGTCGGTACCTGCGTGGCGCGGGCGCTGTGGCGGAACGAAACGCCCTTGCGCTGCGATCAGACGCGGGCCTATGCCGCCAACGACCGAATGGCCGCGGTCGAGCGCGACATCGTCGACAGCATCCCCAACGCTTCGTATGTCGACCTCACCGATCGCTTCTGCAGCGCCACCACCTGCCACGCCATCATCGACGGCAAGCTCGCCTTCCGCGACCAGCACCACATGGCGACACCGTTTGCCGAATCGCTGGAGCCGGAGGTGGAGAAAAGAGTGATTTCGAAGGTGGGGCGGTGAAGCTGCCAATCTCCCTCGTGGCCTCCTTGGGGAGATCAGCAGCTTCAGTGTCCTCACCCCACCACGACCACAAAATGCTTGATCACCGGCTCGAGGATCTTCCAGGTCCCCTTGAAATCAGCCTCGACGACGAAGGCATCGCCGGGACCGACCTCGACAGGCTCGCCGCCATCGGGGGTGATGATGATGCGGCCGGCGATCATATGGACGAATTCATAGTCGGTGTAGGTGGCGTGGTAGGTGCCGACGGACGCGCGCCAGGTGCCCGACATGATCTTGCCGTCGTCGCTGGTGTGCTGGACCGCCGTCTGCATGGTGGGCGAGCCCTCGACCGCGATCCAGCCCGGCAGATCACCGCCATCGGCATGCTCGACGGGGCCGAATTTGAAAATGGTTGGTCTGGTCATCGAAGGCTCCTGGTTTCGCCGGGATTGGCAGGCGATGGCATAGCCGATGACAACACGCGTTGCACGCGGCGATGCGACAACAGTAAACGAGGTGGCGACGGGTTTAATGCGGCGACGGGCTGCAGCACATTGGCAACACTTAACAGACATTCGACAGCGCCTGCGGGATCGAGCATCGCTGTCCCGTTTCGGGACTGGCATCCGCCCTGCTAAGAAGAGATTGCCGGTGTCCTCCCGCCGGTCCTGATCGGGGGATCAGGTTTAAATCTCGCCGGGCCTGTGGGCTTTGGGCATCAGGGTCAGGCCCGGCGAGTTTTCTTTCCCACATGCCGACTGGCAGGCGCCCCGCCCTTACTCCGCGGCTTGCAACCGCTTCCTGCGCGCCGGCTGCCTGCGCCGGTGGCCGGCCTTGAGCATGATTGCCGTCTTTCTGGAAAGCGCTCCGGCCACCGCGTCGACCATACCGAAGGCCACGAAGTCGGCGTTAAGGGTGGTGGCCAGTTCTGCTGCGGTCTCGGTATCACCATTGCCGACTTCCGACCAGAACACGATGCCCACCCGAAGTTTCGGCTTGATGCGCTTCAGCCGACGGACCATGAAGCGCGCGTGGCGGGTGGATTGACGATTGAGGAAGCCGATCACGACGGCATCGATGGTTTCGAGGTCGAGGCGGCGGATCGCCAACGGTTGGAGTTCCGTGAAGCTCGTCTTAGACGCCGAAGCGCCCTGCACCTCCAGCACCTGCGCCAGCATCGCGGCGGCGGCATCGTCGAGCTCGCCTCGCCCGCCGGCGCAGAGAACGGCGATGCCCGAACCGTCGGGCAGATCGATCTCCTCCTCCGCGCCCTCCTCGGCAGACTTGGCCTCGCCAGAGCTTTTCTCGCCGGTCTTCTCGTCGGCTGCTTTCTCGTCGGCAGCGGCCGCCTGCTCGCTCTCGTCCTCCTCCTCGGCCTCCTGCTGGGCGCTGTCGTCGAGATTGGCGACCAGCGTCATGGCGCTGTCGGCGACCTGCCGGCGCTGCTCATCATCCATGACGCCGCGCTCCCGGTCCTGCTCGCCGAGCAGCAGCGCCGGGATGGCTACCTTGCCGTAGAATTCGAACAAGTACTTGTCCTCCAGCATCTCCTCGGCATGATCGGTCGCCTCGTCCGGATCGCCGGCCAGCAGCCGCTGATAGAGCCTGGCATGCGGCTCCAGCACTGGCTCGTTGCCGAACAGCACGTCGAGGAACTCGAACTGCGGCACATGCCGGCCGAGCACCACAAGGCAGACGGTGAGCGGCGTCGATAGCACCAGGCCGATCGGCCCCCACAGCCAGGTCCAGAAGATCGCCGCCACGATGATGGCCAAGGGCGATAGCCCGGTGTGCGAGCCATAAAGCCAGGGCTCTATGACATTGCCGGTGATGAGCTCCACGACGATGAAAAGCGCGGCGGTCCACAAAAGCAGCGACCAGCCCGGCGCCACCGCCAAGGCAAGGAACAACGGCAGCAGCGCACCGATGATCGGACCGATATAGGGGACAAAGCGCAGCGCCAGCGCCAACAGGCCCCACAGCAAAGCGTTGGGAATGCCCAGCACCCAAAGCCCCACCGTGATGGGCACGGCATAGATGGTGTTCACCACCAATTGCATCAGAAGATACTGACCGACGCGCTTGCCGGCATCCTGGAGCGCCTGTGTGGTGCGGTGGAGATCGCCATAGCCGACCAGCCTGATGAAGCGATCGCGCAGATCCTCCCGTTCCATCAGCATGAAGATGACGACGATGACGACGAGGCCGGCCGAGCCCAGCGGGCTGATCAGTGGCTCAATCAGGTTCTGCAGCACCTCGAGCGGTTTTTGGTGCGAGACGACCTCGACGGGGATCGGCTCGCGCTTCGGCGTTTGCGCGGCAGAGGGCAGCTGCGGCTCCTGGCGGTCAATTTCCTGGCCGACACGTTCGATGACGCCGCTGAGGCGCGAGATGATGCCGCCGCCGAGGCCGTTCTCTTTCAGCGCGCGGACCTTGGTCAGGATGTTGATCTGGTAGATAGGAATATTCTGCGCGAGGTCGCTCACCTGGGTGGCGACGACGAAGGAGAACAGCGAAAGTGCGGCGAAGGCGCCGGCGACGCTGGCAATGACCGCGGCAAGACGGGGAATGCCGACGCGCTTCAGCCATGAAACGACCGGGGCGATGGCAAAGGTCAGGAGCACCGCGACAGCGATCGGCAGGAACACCTCGCGCCCGAAGTAAAGCGCGGCGACCGTGATGACAACGCTCGCCACTGTCGGCAGAGCCGTGCGCGGATGGCCCCGGGAAGCTGCAAGCAGGTTCGCCAGCGCCGGCTCCGACGCAGCTGCTCCGTTACGACGATTGGCTGCCACTTCGAGCTCCGGCTTGTCCCACGATGGTCGGATGATCGGCAATATTTCGCCGGCGTGCAACGCGCGAGAATGTCCAACAGTTGCACATTTTCTAACAATTGACGCGAAGACCTGATGTCATGGGGTAGCTGCCATCCGTCTCCGGGGACGGCTTAACCGAAGCGTTGTCGGGAACACCCGGCGCGCGAAGCCGTTTATTCTCTCGAAGGGGCGTCCAACATAGGAGGCAGCGATGAGAAAGCTTCTGCTTGCTTCGATGATCGCCATCGCCTCGGCGTTCGCGATCGCGCCGGCCAGCGCGGCCAGCGTGCAACTCGGTATCGGCGTGGGCCCGGGCTATGACGACGGCTATTACAACGATTATGGCGGATACTACCCGCACCGCTATTATCGCCACGTCTACAATGACGATTACGACAATGGCGGCTACGTGGTGCGCTATCATCACCGCCATCGTTGCCACACGGAACTGATAACTCACTGGCGCCACCACCATCGCGTGGTGGAGGAAGTGCGCGTGTGCGGTAACGGCTACGGCGGCTACTAATCGTCCGCTTGGATGGCGCGGAACGGCTTTCGCCCGCTCCGCGCTGTCGTCCCGGCATGAGCGCGGACGAAGCGCTCACGAAGCCTTCAAATATTGCTGATTGTGCGTGGCGGCGCAATTTTTCGGTGTGCCGCACGTTATCATGGGCGAACCTTCAGGAGGTCTCCATGAAAAAGTTCCTGTTTGCCTCGATGTTCGCCGTGGCCTCGACAGCAGCCATCATCACGCCGGCGGATGCGGGCAATGTATTCCTCGGCGGCAGCTATTTCGACTACGGCCCGTTCGGCGATTTTTACGACAGCTACGGCTCCGCTCCGGTCTACGGCTCCTATTGGGGCGGCTCCTATCTGGACGACGGGCCCGGCTACGGCCCAGCCTACGGCAATGATAGCAGCAGCTATGTCGCCCCGCCGAGTGTCGTGCACGCCCGCCGCCATTGCCGGATCGAAATCTTGAGAACCCGCAGCCATGACCACAGATTCATGCGGCAGGTGCGCGTGTGCGGCTAGCCGCATCCGTCGCGGGGGCAGGCAGAATTCCGGCGATTTTCGCGCTGGGCTTTGGCCGTTAAGCAGCTTTTCGGCTCGTCAAGCGTTATCCGTGCGAACCTTCAGGAGGAGGTTGCCATGAAAAAGCTTCTACTTGCCTCCGCAATCGCCGTCGCGTCGGCAGTGGCCACGGTCGCGCCGGCAGATGCACAAGGATTTTTCGGCCTCGGCATCGGTCCGTTTGGCGGGTATCCGTTCTACGGTGGCCCGTTCTACGGTGGCCCGTTCTACGGAGGCGGCCCGTTCGACGATTACGGCGGCCGCTATTACGGCCCGCGTTACTATGATGACTATTATCCCGGCTACGTGGTCCGCTATCCGCATTACCGGTACCATCGGTATTACAGACATTACTACGTCTATCCGCACCGGTACCACCACAGGCATCATCACGGGTATTATTACCGATATTAACGGGTGATGCGACTGGCGGACTGGGCGATCTCCTCTTCGTGGGGAGATCGCTTTCGCCTTGCAAATTCCCACCAAAGTGCCATCTAACTCTCCGGCATCCACGGAGACATCCTTGACGCAGCGAAGCGGCAGCGCCGACCTGCCGCTGCATGGCGGGCGGGTCCCGAAATGGCTGGGCGAGCGCATGACGAAGCTCGGCGCGGTGCTGTGCGAAGCGATCATCCACCATTACGGCCGCGACGAGCTTCTGCGGCGGCTTGCGCATCCCTTCTGGTTCCAGTCCTTTGGCGCCGTAATGGGCATGGACTGGCATTCCTCCGGCATCACCACTTCCGTCATCGGTGCGCTGAAGCGCGGGCTGAACCCAATGGCCAGCGAGCTCGGCATCCATGTCTGCGGCGGGCGCGGCGCGCATTCGCGCAAGACGCCGGGCGAGCTGCTGGCGATCGGCGACCGCGTCGGCCTGGACGGCGAGGCTCTCGCCACCGCCAGCCGGCTGGTGGCCAAGGTGGACAGCGCCGCCGTGCAGGACGGCTACGACCTCTACCTGCACGGCTTCATCGTCGCCGATGACGGGCGCTGGGTGGTGGTGCAGCAGGGCATGAACGGCGACGCCCGCCAGGCGCGCCGCTATCACTGGCTGTCGGGGGGGCTCAAAAGCTTCGTCGATCAGCCGCATGCGGCGATCGAGGGCGAGACGCAAGGCGAGATCGTCAACCTCACCGACCGTCGCGCCGAAAAGGCGCGTGGAAGCCAGATTGAGTTGCTCAAGACAATGAGCCCGGAAAAGATCCTGAGCGAGCTTGCCGTGCTGGAGCCGCAGCCTGAGCCGGAGCCCGCCGCGCAGCCGTTCTTACCCAACCTCGTCATGCCGGCGCATCACGACGTGCGCGAGAGCGACATCGTCATGCGCCGCCTGCACGGCAATATCGCGTCCGCGATCGAAAGCGGGCCGAAGGATTTCCCCGAACTGCTCCTGGTCCCCGGCGTCGGCCCGCGCACGGTGCGTGCTCTAGCCATGGTCTCGGAAGTGGTGCACGGCGCGCCCTACCGCTTCTCCGACCCGGCCCGCTTCTCGCTAGCCCATGGCGGCAAGGACCGCCACCCCTTCCCCGTGCCGCTGAAAGTCTATGACGAGACAATCTCGGTGCTGAAATCGGCGGTGGGGAAGGCGAAGCTCGGACGGAACGAGGAACTGGAGGCGCTGAGGCGGCTGGACGGGGAGTCACGCCGGATGGAGAGGTATGTCACGGGGCCGAGCCTGAAGGAGATCGTCGCCGGCGAGATGGACCAGTCGCATCTGCTGGGGGGCAGGAGCGTGTTTGGGTGGGAGGGGAAGCCTCAGAGAAACGAAGCAGACGAGCGAGACGGCGCAAAGGGATTTCGTTGATCAATGCTGAGATTGGGAGAGCGATACGGCCGCCTCCTTGCTTCCAGCTTCCGCGGCCAGTTTCAGCCACTTCGAACTTTCGCCGGCATCGGCCCTCACCCCGTCCGCACCGGCGGCATAGGCCTTTGCCACCATAAGCTGGTAAGGCGCTGCGGGATCGGCGCCCTCCTCGGCAACCAGCGGGCCCGCCGAGCCAAGGCGACGGAACCAGTAAATCGCGTCAGTATCATTCTTGCGAACTCCGCCCCATCCGTAGGCGTAGATTGACCCCACGAGCATCTGGGCAGTTCTATCCCCGAGTTGCGCCAGCGGTTTCAGGCTCTCCAATGCAGCGGTGCCGTCTTCCCGCTTCAGCGCTTGCACGCCGCTATCCATCCGACTATTTCGCAGCAGCAGCAAGCCCGCGCCGATTGCCGCCACTACGACCAGGCTTATCAGGAGCCGAGCAATCAGCCTGGTCATGGACCTTCATCTCCTCCTCTCGAGCAGCCGCATGCTGGCTTCAGGTTCCACATAGTGAATCAGCCCCGCCTTTTCGGACAGGACCATGATCCCGCGTTCCAGATAGCCGAAGGCTTCCTTGGGATACTCCTCGGAATATTCGTCGGTATCCATGGAGCAGACCACGACGCCTTCATTTCCTTCCCAGACGAAGATTTGGTCGCCGAGTCGAGCAAGGATTCCATCGGGGTAATTCATTGAATTCCTCAGGAATGGCCGTTAGCTTGACAGGTGGGTGATCATGGCCGCGAATAACCTTCAGGCAGAGACAGAACCTTGAGAAGCAACCAAGGAACATATCTGGCGGTGTATTGACGTCGACGGGCACTTTGGACTCATGCCCCGATAGATCAAGCATAACCCATCCGACGACACCAGCGCCCATAATATTCTGTTGCTTCTATTCTAAATGAATCCCTGCTTGTGCAGGTCGTCTATAGCCATCGCAGCGCTTAACAGCGAGGGCACTCCTCACCCCACCTTCCTCCCCATCATCCCATAGTGCACCGCCAGCAAATCGAGCCCGACCTTCAGCAGCTTCACCACCACATCCCTCCCCTCGGCGCTGCGTTCCGCGATGGCCTTCACCGACTGGCCTTCGAGGCAGGTTTTGCGCACCACCTCCGCCACCTCCCAATGCGCGAGCGCGGCTGCGGCGTGGGCGTGGGCGCGGCCGGCTGAGAGGACGCGGTCGGGGACGCCGCCGCCCACGCGGCTGGCGTCAACGCGCTCGCTCCAGGATTGCGGCTGCAGGCCGTGGCGGGCGGCGCGCTCGAAATCGTCGCGAAAGCGCTGGCCGGCCTCGCGCTGCTGGCGCGTCAGCGAGGTGATGCCGGTGAGCGGATCGACATTGCGCAGGCGCACGACGCCACCGGTGGAAGTGTAGCCGCCATTCGACACTTCGTAGACGCGTCGCGCCTCGGCCGTGCCGGGGGTCAGCCGCTGGCGACCGAAGCGGTCCTCCTTCAGCGCAAAATCATGGCCGATTTCGCGGCGGATGCGCACCTGCTCTGCCTCGCCCTTGGGGAGCTTTGGCGGCTGCGGTTTCTTGGCGGATTTCCGGGGCATGGTGCGGTCCTTAGGGTTGGGGAGACGTGTCAGAACTGGGTTCCTCGCCCGGCCAAAAACGGTGTCCGCGAAGCGGACGGAGCGGGGGCCTTCGCAGGGCGCTCCCCTCTCCGTCTCGGGCTTCGCCGAGCCCTCTCCCACTTCATGAGGCGAGGAACCTTGATCTTGCCGAGACGCCTCTCACCCCCCTCTCCCACGCTGGCCGTGGAACCTTGCATGGTGATGCGCACAGTAGGAGCGGGTGGCCGACGTCGGAAGGCCGCAGCAGAGCATGTTCGGTCCCGGGCGCACGCCGACGGGATCGGCTTCGGCATCCTCGCGCAACGCCAGATCAAGCGGCGCGCGGCAGCGGCCGAACAGGCAGTCGAGGAAGCGCATCGCCGCCACATGCGGCTGGCGGCCGGGGTTTTTCGCCGGAGGCGGCGCCGGGAGTTTGTAAAGATGCGCTTCGGATTTTTGGTGGGCGCTTGGGGCGAGCCAGGCGGGCGGAAGCGTGCGGGCGGTTTTGCGGGTTTTGGGCTTTTTGGCCTTGAGGAGGGCGCCGGCGGTGACATCGCCCGGCTCAAAGGGAACGCCATGGACCGCGGCGCCAGCGGGCCGGCCTCTGCCCTCCCGGGCATCTCCCCCGCAAGAAGGGAGATTGGCAGCCTCCGTGCTGGCGCCTTCCACCAATTCGACATATCTGGAAAGCGCCGCCGGCTCCGAAAGCGTCATCCCTCCAGCTATCGCGCTGCCCCGCCGGCCAGGACGATCGTGCCGCGCGTGCTTCCTCGGTCTGCCGCCGGCGCGGCCGCCTTTGGGATTGGCGAAGCCAATGGCGCTTAAGCCGGCATTGCGGTGGACGATGCCGATGATGGCGCTGCGCGAGACCGGAGCGCCGCGCAGCGCGCTGAAGCGGCCGGCGATGCGCGAAGCCGAAAGCCCCTCTTTCAGCAAGGCGGCGATCTCGCCGATTTCCTTTTCGGTGTAGGCAGCGGCCATGTCTCATTCCATTGATTGCGAAGCGCCGGGTTTCAGGCCAAGCGCCAGGGTTCGGCCGTCAGGCCGTTTGATGGTCAGGTCGGCGAAGGCGTTGAAGGTCAGTCGCCGCCTGGAGCGCTCAAGCGAAGGAGCGCGGCCTCGGCGGCGGTGCGGGTGAGCCCGGACACCGCACGGCCGGTCACCCTGTCGAACAGGATGACGGTGCCGTCCTCGGTGCGGATGCAGCTTGTGCCCGGATTGGGGGCCGGAGCCGGGGGAGGAGCGGCTCCGGCCTTTCCGGTGAACCGGGGTGCGGGCGGTTCGACCGGACCCGGGGCAAATGCCCCGGAACGCGCCCGGACCGGGGAGGAGGATGGTCCGGGCGATTGGAATTCGACAGGCGATTCGAACAGGGAAGACCGTTCGAATTGCAAAGACAGGGGCGCGTCGTTCATGCCGCCTCCCCTTGCTCGGCGGCTAAGGCGCCGATGCTCCGCCGGGAATCGACAAGCCCCGGGAGGCTCATGGGCGCCGGAATCACGGGCAGTGCGGAAATGCTTGCGGGATGCTCATTCATGCGCTAAGCGTACGTTATGTACGAAATACGCGCAAGCGAAATCGTACACTTTGGACGATTATTTTCAGGCATTTTGTACGATGATGGATTCCCGGCACAGATTGCAGCAGGCGCGCGCCCAGGCCGGCTATGCCTCGCCCAGCGATGCGGCCCGCGCCTTGCGCGACATCAACAAGAACACGCTGATCAGCCACGAGAACGGCAACAGGCCATTGTCGCGGAAAGCTGCCGAGAAATACGGCCGGCTGTTCGGCGTCGACCCCGGCTGGCTCTTGTTCAATGCCGACGGCGCGGAGGCGGCGCCGGTCAGCCTCGTCTCCTCGCCCGTCACCGTCGACGTGCCGATCGTGTCCTGGATCAGCGCCGGCGAGCTCGGCAGCCAGGACAGCGTCGTCAACCTCTCCGACTATCCGACCATCCCCGCCGCCGACCTCGAGGAAGGCGAATGGATCGCGCTCCGCGTCGACGGTCCGTCGATGAACAAGATCTCCCCGCCGGATTCGATCATCTTCGTCAATTTGCGCGACAAGCGGCTGGTGACTAATGGCTGCTACGTGATCGCCGACGAAACCGGACGCGCCACCTACAAGCGCTATCGCCCGAACGACAACCCGCCATTCCAGCCGGCCTCCTATCTCGACATTCCACCGCCGGAGCTGGAGGGGGCGATCACCATCATCGGGCGGGTAAAGCGGTCGATGATCGATATGTGAGCCAGCCTCCCTCCATGAGGAAACCTGCGCGGCACCGCAATTTGTGCCTGCAACCGCCATCGTTCAAATTGTACGAATCGTGCTTGATTGCTTTTCGTACATAAAGTACGATACTCCCTTCTTTTGAGGGGACTTGCTTGGACACCGCAAACCATGCCGCTTTCGCCGACCTCTCCCGCCCCTTGCTGTCGCCACTGCCGCTCGCCGAGCGCGAGCGTCTCGCCGGCGCCTGGCGCATGGCTAGCCAGGACATCGCCGACGACATCCGCTTCATCCGGCAATATCTGAAAGTGATCGCCGAGAAGGACGAGCGGCTTTCGACCGGCACGCTGGTGCATGGCCGCGCCTATGTCGAAGCTTGCGCGGCCTGGCTGCCGGAGACGGTGGCGCGGTATTCGCGCAATCTGAGGCTGATCAGCGAATGTGAAAGCGCGATGATCGCGGCGGGGGTAAGGTTTGCCCGATCGAGCGAGGCCTGGTGACCAGCCAATCGCACCGCTACAACCCTTCAGGCCACCCACCGAAAAATGCATCGTTTCACACAATTGCCAATTGGTGGACGCGCAAGAACGGCCGGTGGTTAATTCCTCTCGGGCGAAGGAGGGTAAAGCCGCACACCAGGGAGGAATTCGTTTTGATGGACCAGCACATCGACATCGGCGCACAGCCCGACGATCAACCCTACGAAGTCACCTCATTCGCCCGGAAGCACGGCCTGACCATCCCCGTCGCGGACGCGGTCCTTTTCGCCAAGGGTCCGTCGCCATCGCGGGCCGCCTGCGACACGGCCGCGCTGGCTTTCCTGTGCGCAGTCGCGCGATACGCCGGAAAGCAAGGGAGGCGATAGCCTCCCTACCAGCTGAACCGCAGCCCCGCGCTGCCGATACAGGTCGCCGCAAATCGACTGTCAGGAATGGAAGGGCGCGACACAACCGCCCTTCACCTTCCGCGGATCGAATGAGGCTTCGCGGCGGCGCGGCCGCCGGAGATCAGGCCTTGGCCTTCGGTTTGGGCGCCTTTGCCTTGACGGGAGCCTTGGCTTTGGCCTTCTCGACCTTGGCGGAGGCCTTCGTCGGACCCTTCGCCTTCGTCTTGCCCGCCGCATCGATCTCGGCGGTCGCCCGGTCCCAGTGCTCGAGATGCGCGCCTTCAGGCCGGCCGGCCTGCTCCCAAATCTCGTGCGCCCGCTGGCGAATGCGTTCGTGCCTGTCGTCCGTCACTGTCGCCTCCTGATGTTGGGACGGTTCCCCGGCGCGAATATTAGCCGAATTTTCGCGCGGCGTCTTCGCTATCACACATGGAGGCGAGCGAGTTTGAAGGCAATTTCGCTCAGCGTCCGTCGACGACCACCGCGACACCCAGATGCGCTGCCTTCTTTGTAATCAGTCCGGCCAAATCCGCGTCAGAGCGGTCGGTTCCCGTGCGTTGGCGCAGCAGGGAAATGGCCTCCCGCATCGACAGCAGGCCGGTCCTATGCTCGGCCAGCAGCTTGTCGACTTGGCGTGCGATGTCAGGCGATTCGACGTGTGGATGATGCATGGCAACGACTCCTTCCGCTTCGTTGCCTCCCAAACCGCTACCCATTCTATGCGGTAAGCCCGGATGCGAGAAGAGCCCGATCCTTCAGTGCGAGGATCGGGCTCTTGAGGGTCAGGTATTACTGGATCACCTGAACAACGCGGCGCGTGCCGGGATCGATCAGCACCGTGTGGTCGTTGACGACCGCATACCGGTACTTCACGTCCGGAACCTCCTGCAGTTCGACCGTGTCCGGCACGGTCGAGCCGACGCCGAGCTCAAGACCAAGCACGTTGACCGAGGCGATCGGGTGCTTGTGGACATACTCCTTGACCACGGTCTGCTGCTCGGGGTGACGATCACCTCGTCCGCGGCCGCTATGCCGATACCGGCCATCAGTGCCACGCCGGCGACAGCTGGAATGAGGGTGGTTTTCATCGTTTCTCTCCTGTTGCGTTAGCGAACTCCACCCTGCCTCCGCGAGAGCGGAAACACCGGCAGGTCGAACGTTGGAGCTCCCGGGGCAAACGCCCTCGGCAAGGTGTTGTTCCGTCAGCGGCGACTAATTGATTTGGCGGAACCTTTGCATCGGCCGAGCATTGGAAGGCATTGAAACTTCCCAATACTTTGAAATCCATAGGGCGGCGGTGCATGCAAAAAGGTTCCATCAGAAGCGACATCGAACTTCGAACCCCGGTGGCGATCGCCGTCGGCGCCGGTTTCAAGCGCCAGATCACTTCGCTGACGGCGATGCAGAATTTTCTCAAGGAGTGGCCGCCGGCAGAGCGCGACGAGAGCTATGTGATGGCCTTGCGCGCCTGCGAGGCGGCGCGGGGCGGAGAGATCGATCTCGACAAAGCGCGGCAGGCATTCCTCATCTTTGCGAAGAAGGCGGGGATCGAGTGGACCGGCGCCGATCCGGTCGTGATGCTACGCGAAGCAAAGATCCGGCGCAGCCGGGCGCGCGAAAGCCGGGCGCAGAACCGACACGTGCCTGGATAGACCTTCGCCAGACGAGGCGGGCCAAGACGTTCTTGAGACCATCGAATGAGTGAAACGTCGTCGGTTGTGTGACACCACAAACCATACGCCTGCGGACCGCCGCCTCGCCGGGTGGCGGTCGCGCGCCCCTGAGTTGGATTTCGGTGCTGATGGCCGCTGTCAGGTCGGCGTCGATTCGCCCGGCGCCTCGGTGACGAAGGACGCGGCGATTAGATCATCCGCCTCAATGCGTAGGGAGCCCTCGCCACCTCCCATAATGGCCGCGACTTTCTGAAAGGCCTTCATCTCATGCTCGGTAATCCGGGCGTCCCGCATCCTGGCTTTGAGATCGGCGACGCGCATCCCGAGGGAACGGGATGTTCCGACTTCTCGTTTCGACATGTTCGTCAAACTCCTCCTCGACCCGCCCATATCCGTTCGCCACCGCCCGAATCCTCACGCTGCCATTGATTTGTGTTGTCTATGAGACAGCGTGGACCCAGAGCCGCTAACTCAGGCGCAACGGGAAGGTTCCGTTAGCACATGGTAACAAAATAATAATCGGTTAATGGCCCGCCGCCAGAACCGGCGACGAGCCATCCGATTCGGCGCGTTATCGATTAATCGAGCACCTTGACGATCTTGCGTGTACCGGGATCGACGATAACCGTCTGGTTGTCGACGACAACATACCGGTATTTCACATTGGGAACCTCGTGCAGTTCGACCGTGTCGGGAAGCGTGCTGCCGACGCTGAGCTTGACGCCGGGGACCTCGACCGAAGCCAGTGGCTGCTTATGCACGTATTCCTTGATAACCGTTTCCTGCTCCGGCGCGATGACGACATCCTGCGCGGCAGCCGCGCCAATGCCGGCAAGAAGCAGCAAGCCGGCGGCGGCGGAGGTGAAGTGCATTTTCATTGTTCGTCTCTCCTATGTGGATTGGACCAAATCGCCTTGATGCTGCGCCTGCGATTTTCCACAGCGGGTCGGCAGTGTCGTAACGTCAATCGACCAGCGTTGTTCCTGCAAAATTTTGGGTCGGCACCGGCAAAGTTACTCTCGCCGAGTTCCGCGAAATGGTCCTCTCCGCCGTCGCAACAATTTCGGAACAATGCTTTTCGGGCGGGGTTTTCTCAGCGAAGGGACCGAACTTTCCGAGGAGAAATCCAATGAAACACCTGCTTATCACGAGCATGATCGCGCTCGGCGTCGGTTGCGGCGCCGCGATGGCGCAAACCGAATCCGCACAGCCGAGCGGCGGCGACAACAATTGCGCGGCCGGCACGGCCGATTGCCAGAAGGGCGGCAAGGCCGGCGGGCAGGCGCAGGGCGAGATGAAATCGAAAACCGAGATGAACGCCCAGGGCAAGGCCGGCGCCAACACCGAAGAGCAGGCCCAGGGCAAGGCCAAGATGAAGACCGACGAGCAGGCCCAGGGTCAGACCGGCACCGGTACCGATCAAAACGCCCAGGACAATACACAGCTGAAGAAGAAACAGGCACAGGGCAAGACCGGCACCACGGAGCAGAACGCTCAGGGCAACACCAAGATGCAGACTGAGCAGAACGCCCAGGGCAAGACCGGCACGACCGAGCAGAATGCCCAGAACAAGACCAAGACCCAGACCGATCAGCAGGCGCAGGGTAAGACTGGCACCACTGAGCAGAATGCTCAGGGCGGCAATACCAAGATGCAGACCCAGCAGAACGCGCAGGGCAAGACCGGCACAACCACCGAGCAGAATGCTCAGGGCAATACCAAGATGCAGACCGAGCAGAATGCCCAGGGCAACACCAATGTCGAGACAGACCAGAACAAGACGGCCTCGATCAACAACGTGACGGTGGAGCAGAAGACACAGATCACGCAGGTCATTCATGAGACCCATGTCGAGCCGGTTCGCGACGTCAGCTTCGACGTCTCGGTCGGCGTCGAGGTGCCGCGCCACAAGGTGCGTCTGCATCGTCTGCCGGCCCGTATCGTCAAGATCGTTCCGGCCTATGAGAACTATGAGTATTTCGTGTTGGCCGATGGACGCATCGTCATCGTCGACCCGGACACCTACAAGATCGTAGTGGTCCTGAGCTGATCCGGCCAGCTTAGCTGACAAGGGCCCGCCTAGCTGGCGGGCCTTTCTTACGTGGGGAGACACCCGAACACGCCGGCATCCGCTTGTACATGCGCATCAGATGCAGCCGCCTGGGAACGATCGACGCAATTCCCGGTTGTTTCAACGGAGGTCCTGCATCTGTCGTCCTATCCAGGGTCGGACGAAAGGGCGACGGGCCAGCCGGTAGGTCGTTCAAGCTTGCGGTCCACCTGGAAAAGGTGCATGGGTCGAGATGGGTAGAGACATGGGCGAGATCGCCGATGGCCGAACGTGGTCGCGGCGCTCGATTGGGCAAATGTATTTTCCGCAGTTTCTTGTGGGAATGGTGGCAACGCTTCTGGTCATCCTCGGCTGGACCTTCATGTCCACGGGATCCGTCTGGATGGCGATCGGTTGGACATTCCTGGCGGCCGTGGTTCTGCAGGCCGGCTATTTCGTGGCCGTGCTCTGGCTCGTGCATGGCGAAACCCGCGTGACCGACGAAGGCAAGACGGATGCAAGCTCGGCGCCTGTGAAGATTCCCGGCCCGTTCGAACGCGACGGCATCGTTCACGCCCTCATCTTGCGGCTGTTCCCGAAATTGCTTCCCTGATCGCTTTGCGTGGCATTTCGCGGACGAGCCGCGAAACCATCGGCTTCCTTTTTTGGAAAGGTGGCCGCGGTGCAATGGCCCGACATGGTGCATTCCTCTGCTCGAAAATGCAGCAGCCAAGCTACGCCTCGGCGTTCGGGCGCAATCAAATTTCGCATCTGTGCCGGCGGGCCGCCTTCAACGGGTTACCACGGGCGCAACCAACCCCGGCTCTTCCTTGATCGGGGTTGGAGCCCGCCCGCCTGAATCCGTGCCCGGTTCCCCAGCTAGCCTAGCGCGCGGTAGCTGGTGAGGCCGAGCGAACCGTCTCCGGCGACGAGAAGACGACGAAGCCAAAGACCAGCACTGCAGCGGCAACGATCAGCGAGCCTATCGCCACGACCGGCTCGATCTCCGGATGGCCTGCCGCCAGCATCCAGTAGAGCGCAGGCAGCATGATGACGAGGCCGACCGTGTAGAGGCCGTAATGGATCATGGCGATGCGGCGTTCCGCCTTGGCTGGGTTGAGCGCATAATAGCCGCCGAAGATGGCGCTGGTGACCCAGCCAAGAAGGTTGATGTGAGCATGCGCCGGGAAGGCGCCGTGATCACCCGAAATCGCCATCTGCAGCCCGGCGGCGATGCCCAGGATGAGAAAGACGATGGCCGTCTTGAAGAAAAGCTCCGAAACCCGTGGCATTTTGCTGTCCTCCCAATGCCTCTGTAAAACCCGACTCTGCCAAGTCTACATCTTGCAAGCCATATTAGCCATGGCGCACCTAAGTCGGTGCCGCTTTCGGGCGAAAGCCGCGAGGTAGGCGAGCGGAGTTCCGCCAAAAAATGGCTCGCCCCTTTCGAGGCGAGCCAAAAGGGAGCCGGGCTTGAGATCGGCTCCCATCCAGGTTGCCACCTGAATTTCAAACATAGCTAACGTAGCAGAATGCCGGATTTATTCCACCGGCCGCAGCGGTTCGGGCCGGCCCGGCGGCGCCTTGCAAGCGCGCGGCATTTGGGCAATGCTTGGATCGGGGGTGGTTTCCGTAATTTCGGAAGCACGATTACATGTTCATCGATTACTACGAACTTCTGGAAATAAGCCCGAACGCCAATTCTGAGACCATCGAGCGGATCTTCCGCTACTTTGCCATGCGCTACCATCCCGACAATCGGGAAACCGGCAATGAATCGCGTTTCAGCGAAATCGTGGAAGCCCACAATACGCTTCGTGATCCAGTCAAACGGGCACAGTACGACATTCTTTATCGCGAGCATCTTGGCCTTCGTCACGAACTCACGGAAGGAGCGCGCGACGGTGGCGGCATGGAAAGGGACAGCGTCATCCAAGCCAATCTACTGTCGCTTCTCTATGTGAGGCGCCGGCGGGACGTCAACAATCCGGGCATCGGCGACGAAGAGCTCGAGCGCTTGTCGGGCTGCCCTCGCGAGCACCTGGAATTCCATCTGTGGTACCTCAAGGCGAAGGGCTTCATCGGCAGAACCGAGAACGGAACGTTCGCCATCACCGTCGAAGGCATCGATCATGCCGGGGCCAAGCACAATACGGGTCGTACCGACGCCACCCGCCTTCTCGATCACGCCGATTAGAGCATTTCACCGTTTCACAGAAAGCGGTGAAATGCTCTATCTCCTTGTTTTTACGCAATTCCGGACGGAAAACCGCTCAGCACTTTTCCTGGAATTGCTCTGGGCCGATCATCAAAAGCCCGCCTACTGGTGCCTGAACCAGTGGCGGGCTCGATGAAGGGACAGCTACATCCCCGAGGAATCGACTGTCGTCTTCTCAGCTCCCCATCTCTGGGCTCGGCTCGCCGGGGGGCGGCGGAGTCTAAGCCATGCACCATGGCGGGCAAGAACAGGGAGCGCAGGGGTACACTGGCGTTATGCTTCACCGAACACAAGGTGACTGAGGTCCGACGCGCCAACGCATTGGGCCGGCGCCGACCCGTCTAGGGCTAGGGTGTCCCGTCAAGGTTTGAGGCAATCGCGTCGGCTGGCGGCCCGACTATCAAAAGTTGTTGCCGGCCTGTCATGCTACCGATAAGTATGTCGGAATACGATATTTTTTGCGGGCGACTTCAGGGACACCCGAACATCCGCCCGCCAGGCCGGCATATTCATCGTCCAAGAAAGCACCGGCCATTCGTCAAAACAGGTGGCAACCTGTTGCGGGAACCGACACCCAACAATGCGGCTCCCGCTTGGCTCGCCTCAGGCTGAGGCGAGCCACTTTTCTTTCGGCGTCCCAAAAGTGCGGCCGCATACAAAAAGCCGCCGGGCGAGGCCCGGCGGCGTCTTCGTTCACCCTCTGGGCGGTTCGGCCGGCCTTATGGGGTCGTTGTCGTCGATGTGGTCGTCGTCGCCGTGGCGGCGGCAGCGGCGTCGATCTTGCCCCCCAGCGTATCCTTCGCCCAGGCTGTGACGTCGGCGTCGACCGGTTTGTTGGCCATGTCGGCGAGAGCCGTATCCAGGGAGGCGTCAGTGGGAGGCGGCGTATTTTGTGCCGTGGTCTCAGCAGCGGCGAGCGCATCCTGTGCCTCGGTCAGCGCGGTTTGCGCATCAGCGAGCTGCTGAGCAGTGGGGACCTGGTCGGGCGGGGTCGTGGAATCGTTCGCAAGGGCGTTCAGCGCGTCGAGCTTGGCCTGAGCGTCATCCACTGCCTTCTGAGCAGCATCAACCGCGGCCTGCGCGTTCTGGGCCGCCGCGGCCTGCGTCACGTAAGCCTGAATGCCGGCGAACTTCTTGCTCTTGGAATTCATGTAGGCGTTGATGTTGCGCTTCAGCGAGTTCAGCCGGCCGAGCTTGGCATGGATGTTCTTTTCCTTGGGCGTAGCGGCCGTGGTGGTGTCATCGGTCGTTGTCGTCGCGGTGTCGGTCGAGCTGTCGTCCGACGCGCTGTCGGTGCCCTTGTTGTGGCCGGGCGCCGAGGCCGACTTACCGTGCGAGGCACCGCTGTTGCCCTTACCGCCGGCATTGCCGCCGCCGTTTCCGTTGCCGCCATTGCCGTTGCCGCCACCGTGGCTGCCGCCATTGCCGTGGCCGCCGCCATTACCGCCACCGGCGGCTAGCGCGGGGGCCGCGGCGAGCGCGAGAATGGCAAGGGATGCCAGGAGTGTCTTTCGCAATGTCATTATGCTTCTCCGCAGATGAATCGTCGCATACATGGCCCAACCGCTAGGCAGCCTCTTATGAGAATTTCCTAATGGCGTCGGATAAACTTTAAGCAATTACGGTCGCGAAATGAGAGCATGGCGGCGGCCCACCGGGAATTCCCACAAAAAACACCTTTAACCTATTGAAAACAAACGGAAATACAAAGGGCCGAGAGCCCTTGGGCCGTTTGGAACAATGAGGGCCCTCGTCCCGCCGGACCATGGTCCAACGACGTTTCCCGACCCGCGCATGTCGAGAGCGGCCATGTCCAGTCGCGCAGGAATCCAGTCGGTTCGTCGCGGCTGGACCGGTCCGGGGCCGATCCTCTAGCCGCTGACCAGCGGCACGGTCACCGAGGTGGTGTAGCTGATCGGAAAATTGCTGAAATAGGGGAAGCTGATGACGAAGGCATAGCTGGCGTTGACATGGGCCATGGTGAAGCCGCCGCTGGGCGGATCGGTGGTGATGGTGACGTTCACATTCTGCAGGCCCAGCGCCTGCAATTTCTGCGTCGCGACCGCCTGGATGTCGGCCTGCGTCAGCGTGTTGTTGAGCTGCAGGGAGCGCGCGGAGGCTTCGAGCGCATAGCGCACACTGGATATGCTGTTCATCGACCAGCCAAAGGCGAAGATGCCGAACAGGAGCATGATGAGAAAAGGCGCGACCAGCGCGAATTCGAGACCGGCGCCGCCGGATTCATCGCTGACAAATGCCCGGGGTCTTTGCCTAGCGGACACGAACCACCTGCAGATGCCCAATGACGGTATTGTCCGGATAGGGACCGAAAGTAAAGGGCGGGATCCAGGTGCCGGATGCCTGGATCTGGACGAACACCGAGGGCACTTTTGGCCCGCTGCAGATGGTGGTCGACGTGACCACGGTCGTTCCGCACCGATAGATGCGGCTGACCGTGACCGCGGCGTCGGCCGGCTTATGCTCCCAGCTCGCCAGCGCGGCGGCCTGGGTGGCGCTATCGTCGGCGCCGCCCGCCATAACGAGGTTTGCCGCGGTCTTAACCCCCGCCCGCATGGCGAGCGAGCTTGAGACATAAGACCAGCCGTCCACAACACCCAGAAGAGCCGCGCACAGCACCGGCATCACCAGCGCGAGCTCAACCGCGGCGATGCCGGCGCAGTCCCTGCCGAAACGGATTGCGGGAAGCCTCATGGCCGCTACTCGACGACCGCGACCGACTGGGCGGCCGGAATGTCCTTCATCCCCAGGCTCGAGCAGTCCTGGTTGATAGTCGAATTGCCCGACCACTGGATGGTATCCGCAACCACCTGGGTGCAGCCGTTCTTACCCGAGAAATTGCCGAGGTAGTTGACCTGCTGCCTGGGGAAATAGATGGCGCCGGTCAGAAGCGAGCTCGCGGTGCCATTGAAGGTGCTCTGTGCAGCCGTTCCAGTCCTGTCGCCATAGAACAGCACGCCGGAATAGGTGCCCGAGGTCGGCGCGCTCAGCGTCACGGTGGCGTTGCCGTTGATGCTGACGGTCGAGCTGCCGGACATGAAGATGGTGACGCCGCTGCCGGAGATGTTGGCATTGGCGTTTATCTTCAGGTTGCCCTGCACGACATAGACGCCGGGATCGAGCGTGACATTGCCGCTCAAGTTCATGCCGCTGCAATAAGTGCCCGGCTTCAGCGCCGATTTGTTGTCGTTCTGGCAAGGATTGGTAGCGGCGGGCGCAGGGAGACTGGCAAAGGGGTCGGCGGCCGGCAGAGCCTGGGTGATCGGGGCCTTGCAGACCATCGTCGGCGGATTGTTCAGCACCACGCCGCCGACGGTGATCAAACAGTCGGTCTGCACCGCCGCCGAGCCCTGGATCTTGATGGCGTCGGACGCGCTCGAATTTGCCATGTCAACGCAGCCGATTTTCTTCGCGGTGGTGTTGCCGGAGAAAAGCAGCGCCTGCGAGGCCGTGAGGCTGAGAGCTATGTCGCAGGCCTTGGAAGCGTCAGTGATCAGCGCCACCGCCCTCGCCCGCTCGGGCACCTTTGTCTGCGTGAAAATGGAGGTGAACATCCGGTCGAGATTCTGGTTGAGGATTACCTCGACCGCCTTCTTGGCCGTGTTCGGTCCTGATGCCGGCGGCGTGTTGACGACGATCGTGCCTGCGCCCAGGCCGTTCGAGGCAGCCGATGACGTGGCGGCGGCGGCGATGGCATCGGTGTTGGATCCGGCGATCTTCTCCAGCGCGCCGGCATAGGCGGCGGCGTCAGCGATCGCCTGCAGCTTCAGGCTCGAATAGTACCAGTACGAGGTCTCGACGCCGAGCCCCGCGCCGCCGACGACGACCGGCAGGGTGAGCGCGAAGATGGTGGCGACATTGCCGCCCTTGCCTTCGCCAAAGCGTCGAAAAAAATGTCGAGAAAAAACATGTCTGAAAAAACGACCCGAAAAGGCCATGGCCGACCGCGCCCAAGCTATCCCAGCCGTCACGTCATCATTGCGATGTGAACGAATGCCTAATTATTTCGCTCGATTTGCGCCGATGGGACTCCAGCGTTCCACTGTCCCCACCTTACGCCGCACAGACTAAGACCTAAGGCCTAAGACATATCGGACTTAAGGCATAAGCATCTGTAAAAGCTAATGCTTTAGCACTTTCTGCATTTTAACTTTTTTGCAAATCGCTCGTTGAGACCGCGCGCATATCAAATACCGCATATCGGCGAGGATGGGCTCCATGTGGGGACGTTTTTTGGCATCGAGGCGCGGCAACTTCGCGATCGCGGCCGCGGTCGCCATGGTGCCGCTCATGCTTGGCGTGGCGGCGTCCGTCGACCTGATAGGCACGAGCGACGACGCCGCGCAGTTGCAGAACTCACTGGACGCGGCCGGCCTGGCGATCGGTACGAAATACCAGGCGAGCATGTCGGCAAGCGACGTGCAGCAACTCGGCCAGACCTTCTTCGCGGCCAATATGAGCGCAGCCGACGCGCAGGAGCTATCGGGCAGCCTCGGCGCGTTCCAGGCAAGCGCAAGCGGCGATCCGGGCGCCTATTTCATTTCGCTGTCGTCGAGCATCAGCCGACCGGCGTTCATCAGCGGCATGCCGGCTTGGCAGGCGACGCGCAGCGCTTCGGTCAAGCTCAAGCCCGGTGCGCAAGCCTGCGTGCTCGCGCTCGATCAGCACGCCGACGGCGCGGTCAGCCTGCAAGGCTCGACTGACGTGGCGATGAACGGCTGCGTGATCGCGGCCAATTCGGACGCCCCCGACGCCGTCAACCGCGGAGGCTCGGCGATCGTCAGCGCCGGCTGCGTCTCGACGGTCGGCCGCACGCAAGGGCTGACGCCGCCCAACGCCACGCTTTCCTGCGGCGCGCCGCACGAGAACCAGTATGCTTCGTTCGATCCGCTGGCCGATGTCGTTCCGCCTGCCTACACGCTCTGCCTGCCGGTTCCCAACGGCAAAACGGTGACGCTCTCGCCGGGCACCTATTGCGACAAGACCTTGTCGGGAAAGATCACCCTCAATCCGGGCACCTACATCATGCGCAACGTCACCATAAAGCCCGGTGGCAACGGCAGCCTGAGCGGCCAAGGCGTGACAATCTTCCTGATGGAGAACTCGCAGCTTACCATCAACGCCAACGAGCAGGTGAACCTCTCGCCGCCGACGAGCGGTCCTTACGCCGGCATCACCATCTTCCAAGCGCATGGCAACACTCAGCCCCTGCTGCTCAACGGCGGATCCGGCTCGGTGGTGAGCGGCTTCATCTACGCTCCGGACGCCGCCATCACCTACACCGGAAATTCGGATGTGAACGCCCAGGGCAGTTGCCTGCGGCTGGTCGGCGATACGGTCGCGATGATAGGGAACTCAGCCGTAAAGTCCGATTGCACGGCCGAACTCGGGGGCCGAGCGGCGTATGCGGGCCGGATGATCACCCTAGCGAAATGAGCACCAATCTCCCGGCTGGAGGAGTTTACGCCAAGCCCATAATATCCGCGCCCGCCTGCTCGTCGAAGAGCACTGCGCAGCCGCGCTCGAGCGCGACCTGCGTCAAGGCGTTGGTCGCGTCCTCATCCGACGAGACGAAATCGCCAGTCAACACGCGCAATTCCTCGACCGCCTTCGACATCGGCACGACACGCCCGGCCAAACGGTCGCTCGCGCATGCGTCGATGACGCAGAGAAGATCGATGAGTTCGAAATTGTCCATGGCGGCCTCCGCCAGCGCCATCCCTTCGCTCATTCAACGGCATGAGCCGCGGGCTGGTTCCGCCGCCTGCCTTCATCGGGCGGCCTGACGGGCGCGAGCTTGAGATCGAAGCGGGCCGGCAGACACGGCTCGACACAGGCCCTACGCACCGATCCTGTCGCGACCGTGTCGATCGGAAGAAGGATCACCATCTGGGCCTGGCGTTGCGGCCAGAGCGGCCTGCCGAAGAGGAGGAAGACGCCGCCGACCAGGCCGGCAAAAAGCAGCGTGGCAAACAGGTTCGCGATGATCTTGCCGGGTTGCATGCCAGCAGCTCCAAGAGCGCTTCCAGAGGGAAAGGAGTGCCCACCAAATCGCAGGAATGGTGGGCACTCCGTGGTCAACCGCCGATGAAGGGACTTTGTCCGGCGGCTTGCTACCCAATGAAATTAATGTCCTCTTGTTTCTCACAAATCGACGTCTCAGGCCTCTGCGTTGGGCAGGTAAGACTTCAGTCTGAAGATGGCCCCAGACGGTTGATACGCACTCGGCGTCGATCAAGACCCGATGGCTTCATGGTTGGCGATGGCGGATGCAACCGCATGCGCTGGCAGAGGTTGCCGCTACTCCACTCCCGGCCCGCGAGTTCTCGAGAACCGCGGGCCATCCTTGAAGCGCTGGCCGATATTCAGTCCTCGAGGTCCATCGGCTGATGGCCGGCCTGCTGGTGCCATAGCACCTGACGATAATCCGTCAGTTCGACGACCTGTGCGCAGACCGGACAGACATAGCTGTCGCAGCATTGGCGAAGCGCCGGCGAACCGCGACGGCCGGCAATGACCGGCGGGCGCGGATGGTCTTCCACGACTTGATCAAGCATCGGTTTCCTCCTGGTGGCTGTTGATTATCCCGCCCAAAAGTCTGTCCCCTCGCCCGCCTATGTGCCGCGGCGCGGCGCTCGGCCGGCACTGGAACAGGTGCGCATCATGCTGATGGGGGATTGCGAGAAGCCGCGACGGTGTTGCCTTGATCCTTGCCGAGGGTCGCATCGAATTCTCCCTGTCGGGCGAGAACGGATTGGTCCCTCAACCACCGCGGTGCCAGCGCGAAAACAGAAAAGCACCCGGCGACCAGGTCTGCAATAACTTTCGATAGAAGCGCCAAATCTTCGGTCGGGGACGCTCCGATTACATTAGCGATTCCTCATAATAAGGCGTATGAATGAGACAGCGGTCGCCGACGATCGCAACGTCAGGCGCCGCTTCACACATGGGAGGACTGCCATGGCCGAAGTCGCAATGAACGTGACAAAGCTCGAATCCAAATCGCACAACAATCCCGACGAGGTCCGCGCGCCCGCCAAGACGCGTGTCGAGATCGTACGGCTGCCGGGCTATACGCTCGGGCGGATGAACATGCAGCCGGGCTGGAAGTGGTCGGAATGCGTGAAACCGGTGGTCAAGACCGACAGCTGCCAGGTCTCGCATGTCGGCTATGTCGTGTCCGGATCGATCACGGTGCGGATGACCGACGGCACGCAAAAGACCTTCGAGGCCGGCTCTTCCTATACCATTCCGCCAGGCCATGACGCCTGGGTCGAAGGCAACCAACCGTTTCAATGCATCGAGGTGCTGAGCGCCGAACAATACGCCAAGCCGGCATAGCACAAGCGATCGCCTCCTCGGGGCATGTAGCCGAAGGCGGCAGAGAGGGCGCGTGGAGCGCAACGACTTGCGAGCGTGAAGAACGATCGTCGCCACTCTATGCAGGCGCCCTCTCCGTGGCCCATGGCGAACATCCCTCTAGAGCATGATCCCGAAGTGGGAACCGGTTTTCGGAGAAAGATCATGCTCCAACAAAGAGTTGGATCGTGAGAGCGATTCAACGAAACGCCATCACGATCCAGGGGCAGAATTGCCCGCACAATCCGCCTCTATCTGCGGCTGTACCGTCAGGTTGTGCAAACTCGCATGTTGAAGCGTGGAGACTTGACATGGAACCGCTTTTGTTCTCTTTATGTTCTGTCAATTCCCCTTACAAAAGATGCAGCTAATGCTGCAATGCCACACAAATGACCATGGGATCGCGCGATGCTCGTCACGGACGCCGCCGCGGCCGCCACCATCCTGCATGCCGACCTCGACGCCTTCTACGCCTCGGTCGAGCAGTTGCTCGACCCGACGCTGCGCGGCAAGCCGATCGCCGTCGGCGGCGGCGTGGTGCTGGCGGCGTCCTACGAGGCGAAAGTCTTCGGCGTGCGCGGCGGCATGCCTGGCCGTAAGGCGCGCGAGCTCTGCCCGCAGCTCATCTTCGTGGGCGGGCGCTTCAGCGAATACCAGCGGCTGGGCGACGCAGCGATCAAGGTGCTCGACGATTTTACTCCGCTCGTCGAGCGCATCTCGATCGACGAGGCCTTCGCCGACGTCGCAGGCTGCACGCATCTGTTCGGATCGCCGCAAGAGATCGCGCGAAAAATCCGCGAGCGGGTGAAGTCCGAGCTCGGCCTGCCGATCTCGATCGGCGTAGCGCGGACGAAACACCTCGCCAAGATCGCCTCGCAGGTGGCGAAGCCCGACGGGCTGGTTGTGGTCGAGCCCGGCAGCGAGCTTTCCTTCCTGCACGATTTGCCCGTCACGCTGATGTGGGGCGTCGGCCCGGCGACCAAGGCGAGGCTCGCCGAGATCGGCGTCGAGACGATCGGGCAATTGGCACGCACACATAGCGGCGCGCTGGAGCGGCTGATCGGCCATGCCGCCGGCCGGAAGCTTGCCGCTCTCGCCTGGAACCGAGACCCGCGCAAGCTCGAGACGCAGCGGCGCGCGCATTCGGCCGGCGCACAGTCGGCGCTGGGCCGCAGGCCCGCGCTGCCGCGTGTCTTCGTGCCGACGCTGCTCCATCTGGCCGACCGCGTGGCGAGCCGGTTGCGCGCCAAGGACCGGCCCGGGCGCACGGTCACGGTGCGCGTGCGCTTCGCCGACATGCGCGCGGTCACCCGCTCCGTCACGCTGGAGCAGCCGATCCAGGCCACCACCATGCTCGCCGAGATCGCCGAGGAGCTGGTGCGCGGCGTGCTCGCCGCCCATCCGGGCGAACGGGATATCTCGCTGCTGGCGATCTCCGTCTCGCATCTGGAAGAAGGAGCCGAGCTGCAGCTCGAACTGCCGCTCGGCCTGGCGGACGAGAGGCTGAAGCCCGGCAGCCGCAAGGGCCTCGCCCGCTTCGGCGCCGACCGCGCCATCGACAAGATCCGCCAGCGCTTCGGCAAGGAGGCGGTCGGCTACGGCACGGTGCAGCTGGAAGGCACGCGCTCGGTGCCGGATGGATTCAGGGAACTGGCGGAGAAGGAGCTGTAGAGGGAGGGGGCTCACTCCGTCTCCACGACCGTCCAATCCAGCCGCATCGTCGCGCTCATCGCTTGCCCATCGTCAAGCACCGTCAGCCCCTCGCCATGATGCGCGTCGACCGGGTGCGAGACCGGCTCGAAGCAGAAGAAGCCGGCATCGGACGACGGCGAATAGAGGATGTAGACGCCAAGTTCGGGCGAGGCGGTAAGCGTGACCTTGATCCCATCCTTTTGCTGCATGATCGAGGCGCGGCGGTTCCAGCCGTCGAAGGCGTTGTTCACCCAGTCCAGCGGCAACGGGATGGGGCGATCGAAATCCCAAGCCGGATGCTCGCTCACCGGCACAACGCCGACAGGCAGATGGCGGTCGTCCTCCAGCCAGACACGTTTCGCCCCGGCCTCCAGCAGGGTCGTGTCGCCGCGCGGGAACCAGGGATGGAAACCGAGGCCGTAAGGCAGGCGCATGCCGGCGCGGTTCTCGACGGTGAGATGCGCCTCCAGCGCGCCGTCCTGCAGCGCGTAGGCGACGGAGGCCCTGTAGCGGTAAGGACCGATCGCGCCGTCATCCAGGGCGAGCTCGGCCTCAGTGTCGGTCATGTGAACAAGCCGCCACGGCTTCTGGAAACCGTCGCCATGGATCGGAAAGGCCTCTTCCGGGACGTTCGGCTCGACGGTATGGAAGCGGCCTTCGAACTCGAAGCCGCCGGCGGAGATACGGTTCGACCACGGCACCAGGAGCTGGCAGCCGGAGGTGCCGGTGCCCTCCCCTGCCCTCAACAGCGCGACCGGCGCGCTGCCGATCACCAGCGCGTCATAGCGGGCGATCGCTGCGCCTTTGTCGGGCGCCAGGACCAGCCTCGCCTGCCCGTCGTTCAGCTCGACCGTGCCCGCCATCACCAGCCGCCATCGACGGCGATGTTCTGGCCGCTGATCATGTCGGAGGCAGGCGAGACGAGGAACAGCACGAGATCGGCGACGTTGTCCGGCTCGATGCGTTTCTTGAGGCTCTGGTTCGCGAGGATCCAGTCATTGTACTCCTTCAGCCGCTCGCCAAAGACGCGCTCCTCCGCCTCCGAGACCACCGCGCCCGGCGATACGGCGTTCACCCTGATGCCGTGCGGTCCGAGCTCGCGCGCCAGCGATTTGGTTAGGCCGAGCATGGCGCCTTTCGATGCGACATAGGGCACATAGCCGTCCCAGCGGCCGTTCAGCGTGATCGAGCAGAAATTGACGATCTTGCCATAACCCTTGGCCTTCATGCCCGGGGCGCAGGCCCGCGCCAACGCGAAGGCGGCCGAGGAGTTGACGCGGATCTGGTCCTCATACTCGGCGAGCGAGAAGTCCTCGAACGGTCGGTTGATGATCAGCGCGGCGTTGTTGATCAGGATGTCGATGCCATCTTCCTTCGCCGCCAGCGCGGCAACCGCGGCCTCCGCCTCGGCCAACCGGTTGAGATCGCAGCCGACGAAGGCGATATCGCCCGAAGCCTGGCCGGCCAGCCCGGCGACGATCTCCGCCGCGTTCGCTGCAGCGGGGCGGTCGAGCAGCAGCACGCGCGCTCCGGCCCGCGCCAGCGCCACAGCCTGGGCCCGGCCGAGCGAGCCTAGGCCACCCGTCAGCAGAACCTTGCGACCAGCGAGCGCCTTCATCGGCTCCTCCTCACAAGACAGAATGGACTTCGTCGATCGAGGTGTCCGCGACGCGCTTGTCCAGCACCACCTCGCCGCGCGCCATCGCCACGACGCGATCGCAGCAGTCGAAGACATGATGCATGTTGTGGCTGATGAAGACGCCGGTCACCCCCTGCTCCTTCAAGCCGCGGACGAAGCCGATGACCTTGTTGGTCTCCTTGACCGAGAGATGGTTGGTCGGCTCGTCGAGGATCATCACCTTGGACTTGAAATGCATGGCGCGCGCGATGGCGACACCCTGGCGCTGGCCGCCGGACAGCTCGCCGACGAGCGCGTCGGGAGAGCGCAGATGCAGGTCGACATTGGCGATCGCTCGGATGCTCTCCTCAGCCATCTTCTTCTGGTCGAGGATGCCGACGCCGAAAATCGAGAACCGCGTCGGCTCACGGCCGATGAACAGGTTCCGGGCAATCGACATGGTGGGTACCATTGAGTTGTACTGGTAGATGGTCTCGATGCCGAGATCCATGGCGTCGCGCGGCGTGGCGATGCTGACCGCCCTGCCTTCGACCTTGATCTCGCCCTGATCGGCGCGGTGGACGCCCGACAGGATGTTGATCAAGGTCGACTTGCCGGCGCCGTTGTCACCGACCAGGCCGAGCGCCTCGCCTCGCTTGAAATCGAGCGTCACGCCCTTCAGCGCATGCACGCCGGAATACCATTTGTGCAGATCGCGCACCGAGATGATCGCGTCGCTCATCGCTTCAGCCCTCCATCTTGATGGCCTTGGCGCGCTTGCGCATCCAGGCATTGGCGACGACGGCGAAGATGGTGAGGAAGCCGATGGCGAACTTGAACCAGTTGGCGTCGACGTGGCTGAGCACAAGGCCGTTGTCGATGACGCGGATCAGCGTCGTGCCGATGATGCCGCCCATAACGGTGCCGATGCCGCCGGTCAGCGAAGCGCCGCCTATGACCGCGGCGGCGACAGCCTGCAATTCCAACCCCTCGCCGATCGAGGGCAGCGGCGAGCCCAACCGCAGCACCTGCAGCATGCCGGCGAATCCGGACAGCACCGAGCACAGCATGAAGCAGACGATCTTGACCCTGGCGGTCGGGATACCCATCGAGGCGGCGGCAGGCAGGAAGCCGCCGGTGGCTTTGATCCAGTTGCCGAAATTGGTCCGCGACAGCATGAGCGAGGTCAACACGGCAACCGCTGCGAACCACAGAAACGACATGCGGAACATGTTGCCGGGGCCGACAAAGGAGGTGAACAGCCAGTTGGGCAGGTCGATAGGCAGCAGTGGCGGGAAGCCGCCCGAGACCACGACCGTGAGCGAGCGCGCCATGAACAGCATGCCGAGCGTGGTGATGAAGCTGGGTATCGCGAAGCGGATGGTGACGTAGCCGTTGATGAAGCCGATGGCCGCGCAGACCAGCAGCCCGGCCAGCAACGCCAGCGGGAACGGGGCGCCATGCACCATCAGCACCGCCATGGTCATCGGCATCAGCGCGAAGACCGACCCGACCGAGAGGTCGAACTCGCCGCTGATCATCAGGATGGTGACACCGATGGCGACGAGGCCGGCCTCCGGCAGGATGCCGAGAATGCCGCGCAGATTGTCGGCGTTCAGGAACACGCCGTGCGAGCGCACCTGGAACAGGATGATGAGCAGCACCAGAAGGATCAGCCCCGCCAGTTCCGGCTTTTCGAGATAGGTCTTGAACAGGCGCTTCAACGAAAGGCTCCGGGGTTCGGGATTCGGTCGCACCGGCGGCGTCAGGCGCCGCCGATGCCGGTCTGGCAATTTAGGGAGCTTACCTCATCCCCTGAGCGGACAGCGCCATGATGCTGTCGGCTTCCTTCGGCCGCACGATGCCCTGGCCGGTGTCGATGTCGGAAGGAGCAAGGCCGATCTTCTTGTTGAGATAGGCCTCCATCACCGGCATGAAGCCCTGCATGTAGGGCTGCTGGTCGACGAGCGCCTGGACAAAGCCCTTCTGCATCTGCTGCAGCACTTCCGGAACGAGGTCGAAGCCGCCGAGCAACACCTTGCCGGGCGCCACGCCGCGATCGGCCAGCACGCGCGCGACGCCGGCGCACCAGAAGCCGGTGTCGAAATAGGCCGTGGTGTCGGGATGGGCGTTCAGATAAGCGCCGACCCGGTCGGAGGTGATGGCGAGATCGGTGCCGCTGTCGATGCGCTCCCACGACACGTCGCGGTCCTTATTCGCGGCCTTGTATTCCTCAAGGAACTGCATGATGCCGGCGCCGCGGCTTTCCGACCAGTTCTGGCCGGGCGCGGAAATGCCGACCAGCACCTTGATCGGGCCGTCCTTCGGGAAGCTCTCGGAAATCGCCTTGGCGAGCGAGTAGCCGGCCGGCTTGAAGCCTTGGCCGACAAAGGCCTGCCGCGCATTGCCCTTGGCGCCCTCGGTGTCGTCGACATTGACGGCGATCACCAAAACGCCGGCGTCGCGTGCCTCCTTGATGACGTCGTCGAAAGCGTGATCGTCGACGATGGAGGTCAAAAGCGCGTCAGGCTTGGCGGCGAGCGCGGCGCGCATATTGGCGACCTGCTGCTCGACCGAGCCCTCGGTCTGGGTGAAGACCATGTTGCAGGTCGCCTCGACCTTGCCGCAGGCATCGTCGAAACCCTTCTTCACCGCCTGCCAGAACGTGTTCGAGGCCGACGAATGATGGGTGAAGACGATGTTGAGCCCGTCGGCGCGGGCCACGGACTGGCCGCCGATCAGGGCGGCGCCGAGCAATAGCATTGCGGTGAGTTTCTTCATGTCTGTTCCTCCCTTTGGATTCTTCAGTTGCTTGTCCTGTCGCTGACGCGACGATGGACGGTGTAGGCGCGGCCGAGGTCCGGATTGAGCGCCAGCCCGAGCCCTGGCCCGGGCGGCACGGTGATCATGCCGTCCTTCACTTCCGGCAGCGCGGTCACCAGGTCGCGGTACCAGGTGCGGTAGAAAGCGCGCACGCTTTCCTGGACGAGCGCGTTGGGCGCATTGAGCGACAGATGCGTCGAGGCGGCGAGCACGACCGGACCGGTGCAGTCATGCGGCGCCACCGGCAGCCGCCAGGCCTCGGCCATCGAGGCGATCTTGCGCGCTTCCGACAGGCCGCCGCACCAGGAGATGTCGAGCATGACGATACCGGCCGCTCCCGTTTCCAGCAGGTCGCGAAAAGCCCAGCGACTGCCGAGCGTCTCCGAGGCCGAGATCGGTGCCGGGCTGGCCGCTGCGTAGCGCTTCAGGTCACCGAGGCTGTCCATGCGGATGGGGTCCTCGTGCCAGTAAGTCGCGTAGGGTTGCAGAGCGCGCGCGATCTTCATGGCCGGCAGGAGCTGCCACATGGAGTGGAACTCGACCATGACGTCCATCTTGTCGCCGACGGCTTTGCGAATCTTTTCAAACGGTTCGAGCGCCGCCTTCAAGTCGGCCGCGGAGATGTCGTTGCCGCGCGTCTTTTCGGCCGAGTGATCGAACGGCCAGATCTTCATGGCGGTGATGCCGTCCTCGAGCAGTTCCTCGGCCAGTTCGCCGGCGCGGGTGAGGAAGCCGTTGAGGTCGTCATAGTCCCGCCCGGCGCCGATTCCGTAATTGGCCGTCGTCTGGCCCTTGGCGTCCTTGATGTATTCGGTGCCGGCGCAGGTGTTGTAGGTGCGGATGGAGCGGCGGCTGAAGCCGCCCAGCAATTGCGCGACCGGCTGGCCGGTGGCCTTGCCGAAAATGTCCCACAGCGCGATGTCGAAGGCCGAGTTGCCGCGCACCTCGGCGCCGCTGGAGCGGAAGCCGAGATAGCCGACGAGGTCGGCAGCGAGCAGGTCGATCTCCAGGGGATCGCGGCCGATCACCCTGGGCGCGACATATTCGTGCAGATATTCCTCGACGGTGCGCGACAGGAAGAAGGTCTCGCCGAGCCCGGTGATGCCCTCGTCGGTATGGACTTCGACCCAGAGCAGGTTCGGCCGCTCCTCGATGCGGATGGTCTCTATGGCGCGGATCTTCATCACGCGATCCCCGCGTCGAGCAGTGCCTTGACGCTCTTGTCGAAATGCTCGGCCATGTGCTCGGCCGCCAGCCGTGGGTCGCCCTTGAGGATGGCGTCGGCGATATCCTCATGGCCTTTGATCATCTTGAGCTGTGCCTCGTCGGAGGAACGGGTGCGCCAGCCGATCACCCAGGTGCGGCGGGTGACGCCGCTGAAGGCGGTGACGATCAGCGAAAAGACCGGATTGTGCGAGGCCGCCGCGATCGCCTCGTGGAAGGCGATGTCATGCTCCATGACGGCCTCGGGGTTGCTGAAATTCTCGCGCATCAGCCGGGCCGACCGGCCAATGGCCGCCGCCTCCTGGTCAGTGCGGCGGAGCGCGGCAAGCGCAACGGTGCGCATCTCGATGGTACGCCTGACGTCATAGACCTGCTGCACGCTGATCTGCTGGGTGGTGATGCCGTGCTCGATCACCATCGACATCGCGCCGGTGTCGAGCTTGGCGACGGTGGCGCGGCGCCCTGCGCTCATGTCGATCAGGCGCATCGCCGACAGCGAGCGGAAGGCCTCGCGCACCACGGTGCGGGAGACGTTGAGCTGCCGCGTCATGGCGGCTTCGCTGGGCAGCGGATCGCCGGGCGCGAGACCCTCGGAGCGGATGTGCTGGGTGATCGCCTGAATCGCCGTGCTGACCAGGCCGGGGCTTGCCTCATCCGGTGAGTCCGTCTGCTCCTGCATTCCGCTCCCTCGAAAACCTGTATGACAGGTTATTATCGAATTGCTCATATTTCACGCGAAAGATATATGTCAAGCTGATTTTGGATACCTGCCCGGAGGAGCGCTCATGCACGAAACGGAACCCAAGCTGATCCACGACGCACGCGACATGGTCGGCGAGAGCCTTGTGTGGGACGAGCGCGTCGGCAGGCTGGTCTGGGTCGATATCATCGGCCGCCGGATCCATCGGCTCGATCCATCGAGCGGAGCGCATGAGCGCTGGCCGACGGGCGACCTCGTCACCTCGGTCGGCCTGCGCGCCGATGGCGGCGCCATCGTCGGCCTGCGCAAGGACATCGCGCTTTGGGATTTCGGCGGGCCATTCCGGATGCTGGCGACGATCGAGGCCGACCGGCAAGGCTCGCGGCTCAACGAAGGCGTGGTCGGGCCGGACGGCTCGCTCTGGGTGGGTACGATGGCCAACAATATCGGGCCGGACGACGCGCCGATGGCGATCACAAGCGATGAGGGCCGGCTCTACCGGGTCGGCTCGAGCGGCGATGTGAGGCGCCTCAGCGAGGATCGGTTCGGCATCACCAACACGATGGTATGGCTGCCCGACGGGCGCTTCGTCACCGCCGACACGATGAAGAACGCGCTTTACAGCTATGATTGGGACCGGAAGGCTGGACGGCTCGGCGAAGCGCGTCCCTTCTTCACCGGCTTCGAGCGCGGCCTGCCGGACGGCTCATGCCTGGACGCCGAGGGCTATGTCTGGAACTGCAGGGTGGTTGGCGGAAGCTGCCTCGCCCGCATCGCGCCCGACGGCAGGCTCGACCGAATTGTCGAGCTGCCCTGCAGTTGGCCGACAAGCTGCTCCTTTGGCGGCACGGATTTTGACACGCTGTTCGTGACCTCCGCGCGCTTCACCATGAGCGCCGAGCATCTTGCCGCCAACCCTTTCGAGGGCGGCCTGTTCGCGCTCAAGCCCGGCGTGCGCGGCGTGCCGGCCAACCGCTTCGGATGATCTCCCGGCGGCCAACGCTTGACCGCCCCAGATGACGGTGAGCGCCACTGGAGTGTGACCCGGCGCGCGAACCGCCGACGCCGTGGCGCAATCCAATCCGGTTCATGCCCTGGCCTTGGCATGCTAACAGGGTCGCTTTCAACAATTTCAACAAACGGACAGCGACATGGCAGGCGAAAAAGTAGCTCTGGTGACGGCGGGCGGCAGCGGCATGGGAGCCGCTGCGGCAAAGCGCCTGGCGGCGGATGGGTTCAAAGTCGGCGTGCTCTCCTCCTCCGGCAAGGGCGAGGCGCTGGGCAAGGAACTGGGCGGCTTCGGCGTCACCGGCTCCAACCAGTCGAACGAGGATCTGAAGCGCCTTGCCGACGGCGCGCTGGAGCGCTGGGGCCGCATCGACGTTTTGGTCAACAGCGCCGGCCACGGGCCGCGCGCGCAGATCATCGAGATCAGCGACGAGGACTGGCACAAGGGCATCGACACCTATTTCCTCAACGCCGTGCGCCCGACCCGGCTGGTGACGCCGGTGATGCAGGAACAGAAATCCGGCGTCATCATCAACATCTCGACCGCCTGGACGTTCGAGCCGAGCGTGATGTTCCCGACCTCGGCCGTGGCGCGCGCCGGGCTTGCCGCCTTCACCAAGATCTTCGCCGATACCTATGCGGCCGACAACATCCGCATGAACAACGTGCTGCCCGGCTGGATCGACAGCCTGCCTGCGACCGAGGAGCGTCGCCATGCTGTGCCGATGAAGCGCTACGGCACGTCGGAGGAGATCGCCGCGACGATCTCGTTTCTCGCATCGGACGGGGCCGCCTACATCACCGGACAGAACATCCGCGTGGATGGGGGCATCACGCGGGCAGTGTAAGCCACGCCACAAGCAGGTCGGCGCCCGGCATTGCCGGGCGCAACGTCATTTGCGGCCACGAAGGTGCAGCAGCCAGAGAAAGCCCAGCAAGACAACGACGCCGGCGATATTGCCGAAAACGTTGCTCCAAAAACGCGCCGGGTCGTCCACGCACGAAATCCAGCTGAGCCTTCCCCGGATTTCGCCGGTCTTCAGGCCGTAGGCAAGATTGTAGATCGCGAAGGCGGCGAGCGCCGCCACCAGGACAAAGACGGCGTCGTTTTTGTTGCGGTCCATGGAACACGTCTAGCCGCGTCCGATGAAATTTTGCTTATCGTCGTATGGGGTATCTCGCCTCGGATCATCCGGGCCTGCGGGAGTTGAGGACCCACAAAAAGGCTATCGAAGCCACCAAGACAATCGAATTGCCGATCACGATGTTCCAAAAGCGCGTGGGATCGTCGGCCAGCGCGACCCAATGCAACTTGCCCCGGACTTCGCCGGTCTTGATGCCGCAGGCAATGTTATAGATCGCCAGCGCTGCAAGCGCCGCCATCAGAACAAAGAGGTCGTTGTTCTTGTTGCGATCCATGGGAGCGGCTTTTATCAGCGCTTGGTGAAATTTTGCTTACCTTGGGTAAGCAGGGCGGCCACGGCAACGGCCGCCCTGCGCTTCGCGGCCTACTGATTGATCTCCGGCTCGACGAGCTTGGCAAGGTTGCGCAGCGATTCCTGCCAGCCGAGATAGCAGGCCTCGGCGGGGATGGCGTCCGGGATGCCGGCCTGGGTGATGTTGATCTCGGTGCCGACCGACACTTTCTTCAATGTCACCGTCACCTCGATCTGGCCCGGCAGGTTGGGGTCGTCGAAGCGGTCGGTGTAGCGCAGGCGCTCGCCCGGAACGAACTCGACGAACTCGCCGCCGAAGGAATGGCTGTCGCCGGTGGTGAAGTTGCGGAAGGACATCTTGTAGGCGCCGCCGACCTTGCCGTCGAACTCATGCACCGTGCAGGTGAAGCCGTTCGGCGGCAGCCACTTGGCCAGCGCATCGGCCTCGACGAATGCGCGGTAGACCTTCTCCGGCTTGGTCGCCAGGACGCGGTGCAGTTGGATGGTGCTCGGCATATCTCGGTATCCTTCCTTTTGTTGATCGATGCCCCAAGGACGAGCGGCCCCCAGCCGATCCGACAGCGGCTGTCAAATTTTTTGCCGGGCGGCTGTCATGCGTCCCGAAATGGACACAAAAGAAATGAGCGCTGCTGCGCCGGTCGGCTGGCCGGCGCCATCGCAAGCGCCGCGCTGCAAGCCAGCATCGGCCGCGACGGCGAGGCCTAAGCGGACGGTCCAATCCTGAAGCCAAACTCGACCGGCCACGACTTGAGGCCCGCTGCGACAGATACATCCATCCATGGCTATCTGCACAACCTTTGGCAGAAAACCTTGCAAAAATTAAGTAAAATTGAGAACAACTCACGCCCTAATTGCATTAGTCACCGCTTATTCTATCTTTTCAAAATATCGACAAAAAAACCGGCAATTTTCTCTGTACTATTTGCTTATTTTCGGGAACGATAGTCCGTGTTGCAAATTGGTTCGAAGCAGGTGCTCGAACCTGCAATGAGCCATCCGGGCGGGGCAGCGCGGAAGGAGTGTCCGATGAGCTTCGTCGTCAACGCGATAGGCGTTCCTCTCTACTATAGTGGCGCTTCCAATCATTGGTTTTCGGCAACGTCCGGACCGACATTCAACGGAAGCAGCGGCAACGACTCAATCTGGGCCTCCAGCGGCGTCAACGTCACCATGTATGGCGGCGCCGGCGACGACATCTATTACCTCTATTCGGCGGGCAACAAGGTGGTCGAGAACCCTGGCGAGGGCATCGACACGATCAACACATGGATGAGCTACACGCTGCCAGACAACGTCGAGAACCTCGTCGTCACCAACGCCCACAATTACGCCTTCGGCAATGCGTTGGACAACATCATCACCGCCACGGCGGGCGGCCAGACGATCGACGGCGGCGCGGGCAACGATGTGCTGATCGATGGCGGCGGCGGCGCCGATGTTTTCATTGTCGCGAAGGGCAACGGCAGCGACTCGATCGTCAATTTCGCCTCGAACGATGCCGTGCGGCTCGACGGTTACGGATTCACGTCGTTCGCCGCCGTCCACAACGCCATGATCCAGGCGGGACCCAATGTGGTGCTGAACCTCGGATCGGGCGAAATCCTCGAATTCAAGAACACCACCATCGACAAACTGCAGCCCAACAATTTCCAGCTGCCAATCGACAAGTCCGGCATGACGCTGTCCTTCAGCGACGAGTTCAACACGCTGAACCTGCACAACAGCCAAGGCGGCACCTGGGACACCAACTTCTGGTGGGGCGCGGCGAACGGCAGCACGCTCACCCGCAATGGCGAGCTGCAGTGGTATATCGACGCCAATTACGGCCCGACCAGCTCGGTGCATCCGTTCAGCACCGACAATGGCGTGCTGACGATCACCGCGGCGCAGGCGCCGGCCGACATCAGGCCTCTGATCAACAATTACGAATACACCTCCGGCATCCTGACCACCCATGACTCGTTCTCGCAGACCTACGGCTATTTCGAAATGCGCGCCGACCTGCCGGAACACGCAGGCGCTTGGCCGGCTTTCTGGCTGTTGCCGGAAGACGGCTCGTGGCCGCCGGAGCTCGACGTGATGGAGATGTACGGACAGAAGCCGAATTCGCTGCTGGTGACCGCGCACACCAACGAGACGGGCCAGCACACGACGGTCGGATCCACGGTGAACGTCATGGACACCGCCGGCTTCCATACCTATGGCCTGTTGTGGACGCCGGACAAGCTGGTCTGGACCTATGACGGCGTGCAGGTCGCCGAAGCGGCGACGCCGTCCGACATGAACAAGCCGATGTACATGCTGGTGGACCTTGCAATCGGCGGACAGGCCGGCGCGCCGCCCGACCATCTCGCCACGCCCGCCCAGATGAAGATCGACTATATCCACGCTTACACGCTGAATGAGCTGCAGCAGAGCCACTTGAACGTCACGGGCGAGCACACAGCCTAGGCGGCCGGGCCAATGTCACAGGAGAGCGCTCCGGATGCGATCAGGCAGGCCGGCCTGCGGCCGATGTTCCCGCGCGCCGTAACCGATGTCGGCCTGTTCTCGCTGCTTATCAACCTTCTGCTGCTGGTGATCCCGCTCTACCTGCTCCAGGTCTATGATCGGGTGCTGCCCTCCTCCAGCGTCGAGACGCTCGTCTACCTGTCGGTCATGGCGGTCGCGGCGCTTGGTTTCCTAGGCTTCCTCGATGCCATCCGCGCCGTCTACACGCAGCGCGTCGCAGCAATGGTCAATGACAGGCTGGGCACCAGAGCGTTCGCGGCTTCGCTCGGCTCCCGGGATGCTTCGTCGCCGCTCGCCGACCTTGCCTCGGTCTGCGCCTTCATCCGCTCGCGCGGCGTTTCGGTGCTGTTCGACCTGCCCTTCGCGCCGGTCTTCCTCGCCTTGCTCTACCTGATCCACCCGCTGTTGTTCTGGGTCACGTTCGGCGGCGCGGCGCTGCTCGTCGTGCTGGTCTTCGCCAACCAGCTTGCCATCGGCAGGAACGATGCGCTCTCGGCGGAGCGCTCGGCTTTGGCCAGCCGGGTCGAGCAGGCCTTTGCCCGCAACGCCGACACGCTGCGCGCCATGGGCATGGTGGAAAATGCCGCGCGCGCATGGGGACGGCACGTGGCCGAGGCGCTTGTCCTGCATGACCGCTCGGCCGGCGCCAACGCCGTCTTCAGCGGCGCTTCCAGGGCGCTGCGCATGATGTTGCAGCTGGCGATCCTCGGCACCGGCGCCTGGCTGGTGCTCAAAGGCGAGATGACGGCCGGCATGATCTTCGCTTCCTCGCTGGTGTCGTCGCGCGCGCTGCAGCCGCTCGACCAGTTGATCGGTTCCTGGCGGCAGCTCGTCGAAGCCAGGCGCGCATGGACGCGCCTCAGAGGAGCCTTGGCGGCGCAGCCGGCTCAGGCGATCAAGCTCATCCTGCCCGAACCGACCGGCGCGATCTCCGCGCAGGATCTTTTCTTCATCGCCCCGAATGCCACGTTCGGCGCCGAGCCGATCCTGAAGCGGTTGAGCTTCGCGATAGCCGCGGGCGAAGCGGTGGCGATCGTCGGCCCGAGCGGCGCAGGCAAATCGACACTGGCGCGGCTGCTCGTTGGCGCAGCCCAGCCAAGCGGCGGCTCGGTCAGGATCGACGGCGCCGAGCTCAGGACCTGGGACGGAAACCAACTCGGCCGGCATATCGGCTATCTGGCGCAGGAGGTGGAGCTTTTCCCCGGTTCGATCGCCGAGAACATCGCGCGCTTCGACGCAAAGGCCGACGACGCGGCGATCGTGGAAGCGGCGAAACGCGCGGAGGCGCATGAGTTGATCCTTTCGCTGCGCGACGGCTACCAGACGGCGATCGCCGGCACGCTGTCGGGCGGCGAGCGGCAGCGGATCGGGCTCGCGCGCGCCTTTTACGGCAATCCGCGCATCCTGGTTCTGGACGAGCCCAGCACGCATCTCGACGGGGCCGGTGAGACAGCGCTGGAAGCGGTGCTCGCGGCGGCCCGCGCCGCGGGGGTCACCACAATCGTGATCACGCATCGCCCCGCAATCGCAGCAGCATGCGACCGTGTGATGGTCTTGCGCGGCGGCGTGATCGAGGCGTTCGGGCCGAGCGCAGAGGTGCTGCGGCAGCCGGGTAAAGCCGCGCAGCGGAGCACGGTGGTGACCGGATCGTTCGCGCCGACCATCCGCGCCGCGCCAACTGTCGGTTACGGTTCGTAGGCGATGTCCACCCAGAGCCTCGCCTTAGACGGCCGCCCGCGCACCGATTTCCGTCGCACCGCCTTCGCCGGCTACGCAGCGATCGCGCTGCTTGCCGGCGGCTTCGGCATTTGGGCAGCGAGCGCGCCGCTGGCAGGCGCGGTGATCACCCAAGGCACGATCGCGGCGACCGGCGGCAACATCCTCGTCCAGCACCGCGAAGGCGGCATCATCAGGCAATTGCTGGTGCATGAGGGCGACCATGTGCGCGAGGGCCAGGACCTTATCCTGCTCGACCGGACCGCCGCGGAGGCCGATCTCAACCGGCTGACGAGACAGTGGATCGCGCTCAAGGCAAGTGCTGCGCGGCTGGAGGCCGAGCGCGACGGCCTCGCGACGCTGGCACCGATCGCCGAGCCTGCGCCGGCGCCGTTCCAGCAGGAGTTCCGGAACCTCATCCGCGAACAGCAGAAGGAGTTCGACGCGAGGCTTGCGCGGTTCCGCTCGGAGCAGTCGATCCTGGCGCAGCGCGTCGCCATGCATCGCGAGTCGGTCAAAGGGCTGAATGCGCAGAAAGCGGCCATCGAGCAGCAGGCCGAGGTGGTGAAGAAGGAGCTCGGCATCAAGACCGACCTGCTCGACAAGGGCCTCACCAACCGGACCGAATATTCGCAGCTCTTGCGCTCGGAGGCCGACCTGATCGGCCAGGCCGGCGCGCTGGAGGCCGACCTTGCTTCCGCCAACACGCAGATCGTCGAGGCCGAGGCGCAGACCGAGCGCGCCACGACGCAGCGCGTCGAGGAAGCGCTGACCAAGCTCGACGACGTGCGCACCAACCTCGCCGACGTCGAGGAGCGGATGCGCGCGGCAGAAGCCGTGCTGAAGCGCACGACGATCACCGCGCCGGCGGCGGGCATCGTCGTGTCCTCGACCTACAACGCGCAAGGCAGCGTGGTCGCGCCCGGCGAAAAGATCATGGAGATCCTGCCCACGTCATCCGGCCTGGTGGTGGACGCCCGGCTGCGGCCGAAGGACATTGACCAGGTGCATGTCGGCCAGCCGGCAAAGCTCCGCCTGTCGGCGCTCAACACACGGCTCACGCCGGAAGTGCCTGCCACGGTGAGCGAGATTTCCGCCGATCGGCTGATCGATCAGACCACGCACGAACCCTATTTCCGCGCCAAGCTGAAGATCACGGAGGCCCTGCCCGCCGGCGTGAAGGCCGAGCAGCTTTATCCCGGAACCCCGGTCGATGCCTTCATCAGCACGGGCGACCGGACTTTCTTCGAGTATCTGGTACGCCCGATGATGGATTCCTTCGCGCGGGCGTTCAGGGAAAGGTAGGCAACGTCAGCTCATAGCCGCGTTTAGCTTGCCGCGGTAAGCTGGATTTCGACACGGATATCAGGCAACGCGAAGCTCGCTCCGACCGTAGCGCGCGCCGGCTCCGCGCCGTCGAGCCAGTCGACCCAGGCCTTATTCTCTCGCTACGCAGTTAAGCCAGCGCTTCGACAGCGGCATCTATCGGTCGGGTAGCTTCGATAAGGCCGAGCCGCCGTCCCTCTGCGGACATTCTTCGAAGCTCCGTTTGCAAGGAAGGAGAAATTTGCTTTAAGCCGTATGCTACCAGCGCACGGCCGCGTGCCGCAAAAAAATTTGCCCAGGGCAAGGGTTCGGCTGCGGTGAACGCCTCGAGACGATCCACGTGATGGCTGGCTCCCGCCCAGTTCTCGCAGGCGAGGCAAGCGTCGATCGCGTAACGGCGAAACTGCAGATGATTGTGGCTCACCGCATTTGAAGCCAGGATCGCCTCTCCCTCTTCCAGGGCAGCGGCGCGTATCCCGGGATCATCAGTGGCCACGGCTAGAAGGCCGAGATACCAAGGGCCGAGATACGCCATCCCGGTGCGGCGGCTGACGCGCAACGCTTCTTCCAGGTCGGCGACGCCCCGCCCCTTTCGGCCGGCCAACCGATGCACGTCGCCACGAAACGCCAGAGCCTCCGCCTCGAACCGCGGCGCCTGGATCTCGCGGGCCAGGCGGAGGGACGCTTCGGCGCTATCCAACGCCCTGTCGAACTCCGTCAATGACGACCAGGCGAGGTAGGCGTTCATATGCGCGATCAGTTCGGCGCGTTTGTGGACGATCTTCCTCGACGCTTCGATCGCCGCCAGCGCCTCACTGAGCAGGCTATTGATGTCGCCGATGTAGAGGCTGGTCGCCACGACCATCGAGCGGTTCGCTGCCGCGATCCGGCCGAAGCCATTGCGTTCGGCGAGTTCCACGCATGACCGATACTGCCGATGCGCGCTGATCATCTGGCCGCGCATATATTGGGCGTCGCCGATGCCACCCAACGATGCAGCCTCGATCTCGGCAAGCCCTGCCCGTCGCGCGAGTTCGAGGCTTGACCGATGGTGCTCCAGGCAGCCGTCGATGTCCCCGCGGGGAAATAGCAGATTGCCATGGAGGAAGTGGGCGCGGGCGGCTTCCTCGTCCAGCTCGGAGCGTTCGGAAATCTCTTCCACGGCCTGTACGTCCGCCAAGGCCCGGTCAACATCGTCGGCTATGCGCTTGACCGCTGCGGCACCGAGCAGCGCCCGGCAGCGTCCGCGCTCGCCGTCCGCCAGGGCCAGCGCCTCGTTGTATGCGGCGCCGGCTTCGCCGGTGCGACCGAGGTTTAGCAAAATGTCGCCGCGACATGAGAGGAGCGCGGACCGGGTTTCGTTATCCCCCGCAAGCCGCAGGCCGCGCTCCACCAGTTCCAATGCTCGCCCATAGCGGTAAGCGCGGTTCTCGCTGGTGGCAGCGTCGAGGAAAGCCTGGGGTGCGGCCTGGTCTTCGGCCCGTTCCAGATGCTCGGCGCGCATGGTCGGATCGCGCTCGGCAAACCACTGCGCGGCGCGGCGGTGCAGCGCTTGGCGTTCCATCCGCGGTAAAGACAGATATGCGCCATCGCGCACGAGCGCATGCGCGAACAGAAGGTCGTTGCCGACGGGCTTCAGAAATCCGCGCCGGATCAGGGCCCTGCAGTCCTGCCCGGGATTTCCCAGCAAATGGCCGAGGGCATCGGGCGCAAAAAGCTGGCCGAGCACAGCGGCAACGCGCAGCGCGTGACGGTCGCCGGGCGGCAGCATGTCCAGCCGGGCAAGCACGACGCTGTGGATGGTGTCGGGCAACCGGTCCGGCCCCCGGTCGCCGCCGCGAAGCAGTTGTTCGAGAAAGAGAGGATTCCCTCCAGCGCGCTCGACGCAATTGATTGCGAAGACATCGGTCGGCGCAAGGAACTTGGCCGCCATGGCCAAGGCCTCCTGACGGTAAAGCGGTGCGAGATCCAACGTAAGCCTCGGCCCATCGCCGGCCCGCATTTGCCGGGCCGGGTCGGAAGGTTCTTCTTCAGTTCGGGCAGTCGTGACGACGAGTACTGGTCCCGTGCTTGCCGAGGCGGCAAGCGCATCCAGTTGCGCCAATGTCTCGGCGTCCGCCCACTGCACGTCCTCGACGATCAGGACGAGCGGCCGGCGAGCGCTTGCGCGCCCGACCAGTTGCAACAGCGTCTGTTCCAGCCCCTTGGCGCGCGTCGCATTATCCATCGCGTCATAGAGCGCCCGCTGGCCCTCGGACAAGGAATGCTGCATCAACCGGTGAAGGTGGATTTCCAGATCGGCGTCGACGAGGCCGCTGTCAACGCCGATGCGCGGCTCGATCGCGAGACCTTGGACGAGAGCCGGGATTGCATTGCGCTTGGCGCCGAAGTCGAGAACGAGGCCGGTGTGACATTCGAATCCCTGCTCGACGGCAAGCTTCTGAAACTCCTCAACCAGCCGGGTCTTGCCGATTCCGGCTTCGCCGCGGACATGCACGACGAGCCCCCGCCCGGTATCGAGGCACGCCTTCAGGGCGCCGGCAAACTGCGCCAGTTCGACCTGCCGGCCGACGAAGGCGGTTTTGGCGACACCCTCGAATGAGAGGCCAGCCGGCCGCCAAGCCCCGATCGGCTTTTCCGAGCCCCGGGCGACGATTGAGCGGCGTTCGGCGCGGTCTACGAGGTGCGCTACCGACTGGTGCACGGCGTCCGAGAGCAGTACCTCCCCAGCATCCGCCGCTCCGGCGAGTGCGCCGGCCAGATGGATGGCAACGCCGGTTACGCTAAACGTGCCGGCGCCATCTCGATCGAGTCTCGTGACCAGCAACCGGCCGCTCGCCAATCCAATCCGGGCCGGAGGAATGCGGTCTTCCGTCGCCGGAACCGCCCCCACGATCTCGAGGCCAGCCTGCAATGCGCGTTGCGCATCGTTGCTGTGGGCAACCGGCAAGCCGAAGAAGGCAATAGTGGTGCTGCCGAGCTGCCTGTAGACCATCCCCGCGTGGTCCGCGACGGCCTTGTAAACGATGTCTGCGAAGCGCGCGGAGAGGTCCCGCTCTCGCTCAGGATCGTCTTCGTCGGCGAGAACTGACAGGTCGCCCATCTCGACAAACATGACGACGAGCTGACGCAATTCCGATGCCGGTCCGGTCGGCTCCGGCACGATGGCAGCTTCTGGGCCGGGGGTCTGAGGCTCCTGATGTGGAGACCTTGCCGCTTCAGCAGGGTTGGCAGCGCCGGGCCGGTCCTGCTCGCGCCGCCTTTGCTGAATCTCTTGATAGATCTGCTCGGTTTCCGGTTCGGGCCGCACGCCGAGCTCGCGCTGCAGTATCTCGCGACAGACGTGAAACTGCCGAAGGGCGGCGCCGATCCGGCCCTGCCGGACATAAAGCTGCATCAATGCCCGATGGACATTTTCCTCCAGCGGGTCGAGCGGCAGCAGGCGCAGCGCCAGTTCGAGCGCCGGCGCGGACGAGCCGGACGCCATCCGGTTTTTCAACAAAGCCGTCAGCGCCTTGACGGCCATTTCGTTAAGATGTTGACGCATAGCCGCGAGCCAACTTTCGAAAGCCGGAGCCTTCGGATTGAAGGCTTCCATGAACGGCCCCTGGTAGAGCGCCGCTGCCTGCTCGTCGGATTGCGGTGTTCGGGCCGCCATCAGTTGCTCGAACTGGAGCGCGTCGACGTCGAGACAATCAGGGGCGAGAACGATCCCCTCCCCCGAGCCCCCCGCCAATTCCGACCCTTTCAATCCGAGGGCCTTGCGCAGCACGAGAAGTTCCTGGCGCAGGCTTGCCCGCGCCTGGGCCTCGCCACGATCCTCCCACAGCAATGCGGCCAGCTTGTCGCGCGACTGCGGGCGACCTCCAGCCATGGCGAGGTAGACGAGCAGCGCTTGCGCCTTGCGTGAGGCAACCGCGATCTGCCGGCCTTCCGGTGAGAAGACCTGAAGACCTCCGAAGGTGCTGAGCCGGATCTTCGCCATCGCGCTTCACCCTACGGGTGCAGGATAGAGGCGCCCACGGGCGGACAAAAGATGACAGTTATCTTTTTTGACGAGGCTTTGACGCTCGCCGCGACTTTCTTTGACGGCACCCCGCTAAACCACCCTCCCAAGACGCCAGCGATCGCCGGCTGACTCACCAAGGAGGATCAAAATGCAAGTCTATCAGGACAAACTCAACGCCTTTCTCGGCAAGATGCTTGACGACATCGGCGCCGCGATGAACGCGTCGCTGGTGCATTTGGGCGACAAGCTCGGTCTCTACAAGGCGCTCGCCGACGGCGGGCCGATGACCCCGTCGGAACTCGCCGGACGGACGGGCACCGCCGAACGCTACATCCGCGAGTGGCTGGCAGCCCAGGCAGCGTCAGGATATGTCACATACGACGCCGCCTCCGGCAGGTTTTCGATGGCGCCGGAACAGGCAACCGTTTTCGCCGACGACGACAGCCCCGTCTTCATGGCCGCGCTCGGCGACATCGTCGCTGCTACGGTGCTCGACTGCGACAAGGTCGAAGACGCCTTCCGCACCGGCCGCGGCGTCGGCTGGAACAAGCGGCATCCTTGCCTGTTCTGCGGCACCGCGCGCTTCTTCCGTACCAGCTATCTGCATCACCTGGTGCAGGAATGGCTGCCGGCGCTCGACGGTGTCGTTGAGAAGCTCGAACGCGGAGCGATCGTTGCCGATGTCGGCTGCGGGCACGGCGTCTCGACATTGCTGATGGCGGAAGCCTTTCCCAACTCGCGCTTCTTCGGCTTCGATGCCCATCCCGGCTCGATCGAAGCAGCACGCAAGGCCGCCGACGCGGCCGGCGTCGCTGACCGTGCGACGTTCGAAATTCAAAGCGCCAAAACCTTCACCGGCGATGGCTACGACCTCGTCTGCTTCTTCGATTGCCTGCACGACATGGGCGATCCCGTGGGCGCCTTGAAGCATGTGCGCAAGACAATCGCGCCGGACGGCTCCCTGATGATCATCGAGCCGTTCGCCGGCGATCGACTGGAGGACAACCTCAACCCGGTCGGCCGCATTTACTACGCCGGCTCGACCATGGTCTGCACGCCGACGTCGCTCGACCAGGAGGTCGGCCTCGCGCTCGGTGCCCAGGCCGGCGAGGCAAGGCTGCGCGAGGTGGCGAAGGCCGGCGGCTTCAGCCAGTTGCGCCGCGCCACCGAGACGCCATTCAACATGATCCTCGAAGCGCGCCCCTGAAACCGCGGCATTCGCTGCCGCCACGGCAACATCCAAGAAGCAAATCCACCACGCAAGGAGAAGAACGATGACCAGATTGATGCAAATGCTTATCGCCGCCACCGTGCTTGTCGCAACGGCTGGTGTGCCAGCGGTCGCAATGGCCGGTGACGCCGCCAGCGAAGCGCCGGTCAGGCAGTATCTGAAGGCCTGGGACGCCCGCGACGTCGAGGCGATGCTAAAGACATTCACCGACGACGCCGTCGTGATACTGCCCGCCCAGGCGCCGATCAGCGGGATGCAAAACCTGCGTGGACTGCTGACAGCATTCGTGAAGAGCTTCTCGGCGCCGGGCGCGACGTTTACGCCCGGCCAATTCACAGCAAACGGCTCCGTGGCCTATTTCCTCTGGCAGGGCGACACGCCATCCGGCCGCTATCCCTTCGGCGCCGACACCTTCGTGGTCCGCGACGGCCACATCGCCTACCTGACGCTCGCTTTCATCGCCGAACCGAAGCCGGCCAAGAACTGATCGCGCATCTTCGAGATCAATTCGGACAGAGCCGGCGCCAAACGCCGGCTCGCACTCCATTCAATCGACCGAGAACCACTCAGTTTGCGCTTGGAACGGCCCGCCAAGTCTTCATGGAGGCAGAAATGGAGCCGCCCGCAAGCGCGCGCCAACGGTCAAGCGCTAAGGCTGAATTCGCGCCGTATCGGACGTCCGGCGGCGTAATGGTGGGCTCCAGCGTTCGACTGGCCCTGGCTGAATCGAATTTGGGCCAGCGCCTGTAGACATCGCGGTGGCAATGAAACAATCTTCACTGCGGGAACATAAGCGCCTCGAAGAAGGCGCCTACCTTCGGGTGCGCATGAAGAATCGCTGGACCTTGTACGATCCACGCCTGGCCTGGATGCTGGTTGCACCGGTGCTTCTGCTGCTGATCTTCTTCCTGGTGCTGCCGATCGCGGTGATGGCGGCCTACACGTTCTTCACCTTCGTCACCGCCGGCGTCGAAAGCAGCGCGCTGACCACCGCCAACTGGCAGGAATTCTTCACCGACAGCTATTATTCCGGCTTCCTTCTGAAGACGCTGAGGGTCGGTGCGATCACCGCGCTGCTGTGCGGGGTGCTCGGCTATTTCCCGGCCTATTTCATCTGGGCGACGAGCTTCAGGCATAAGTGGCTGCTCTTGCTCCTGCTCATCGTGCCGTTCTGGATCAGCTTCACCATCCGCACCTTTTCCTGGATCAACATCCTGGGCGAACAGGGCGTCATCAACGTGGCGCTGCTCAAGATGGGCATCATCAGCGAGCCGCTGCCGATGCTCTACAACGAGGGCGCGGTGATCCTGGGGCTGCTGCACTTCCTCCTGCCCTACATGATCCTCAACGTCTATGTGAGCCTCGAGGGCATCGACCGCACGCTGATCTCCGCGGCCCGCTCGATGGGCTGCACCAGCGCGCAGGCATTCCGCGAGGTGACCTTGCCTCTCTCCCTGCCGGGGCTGGCGGCGGGGCTGCTGCTCTGCTTCGTGCTGGCGGCCGGCAGCTATGTGACGCCGCAGCTCCTCGGCTCCGGCCGCGACGCTCTGTTCGGCAACCTGATCTACGATACGATCATGGGCGAATTGAACTGGCCGATGGGCGCCACGCTGTCCATCGTGCTGTTCCTAGTGCTCGGCTTCTTCGCCGCCATCTACACCCGTTACATGGGCATGTCGCAGATCGTGAAGGGCCTTGGTGGATGATGGGATTGGGCGGATGAAGGCTGGACGACCGAACAAGGAAGGCAAATGGGCCTGGCGGCTGACCGGTTTCGTCACGCTCTTAGTCTACATCTTCATGTTCGCGCCGATCGCGGCGACCGTCATCCTGTCGTTCAACGCCTCGATGTTCGGCGGCTTTCCGATGACCGGCTTTTCGCTGCAATGGTACGCCAAGCTTATGAACAATGACGCGGTGCTGACCGCCTTCCGCACCTCGCTGTGGATCGCGCTCGTCACGGCGATAGCCACCACGGCGATCGGCGTCGCCACGGCCTTCGCGCTGGTGCGCTTCGACTTCCGCGGCAAGCAGGCGCTGAGCACGCTGGTGATCCTGCCGGCGCTGGTGCCGGAAACCATCCTGGGCGTCGGCCTCTTGGTGCTGATCAAGGCGATCGACCAGCCGCGCACCATGCTGCTTCTCGTCCTCGGCCATATCCTGTTAGCCGTGCCTTATGTGGTGCTGATCGCGCAGGCGCGCATGGTGGGCATAAGGCGGGTCTATGAGGAGGCGGCGCTGTCGCTTGGCGCCTCGCGCTTTTCGTCCTTCCGCGAGATCACGCTGCCGCTGCTCATCCCGGCGGTCGTCGGCGGCGCGCTGCTCGCCTTCACCATCTCGTTCGACAACACCTCGGCCAGCCTGTTCTGGCGGCCGGCGGGTGTCGAGACCATGCCCACCCAGATCCTTTCCATGCTCAAGATTTCGATCAGCCCGGAGATCAACGCGCTCGGCACCGTGATGATCCTGGTGACCGTCGGCATCCCGTTGATCGGCGGCGTGATCCTGCAGAGCCTGACCAAGTTGAAGAGACGCGGCGAACCAAAGGAGGAAGCACGATGAAACTGACGACTACCAAGCGGCTGGAACGGCTGCACGACCGGTATGCCAACGGCGATCTGAGCCGCCGCACTTTCCTGACGCTGACGGCGGCGGCCGCCGCATCGGCGGGCCTTTCCATGCCGTGGATGGGCCGGGCGCTCGCCGCAGTCGAAGAAGTCCGCTTCGACGGCTGGGGCGGCACGGTGCAGGACGCGATCGACAAGTTCGCCTTCCAGCCCTACACGGCCAAGACCAAGATCAAAGTGGTGCAGGGCACGTTCGGCGACGAGGACGAGATCATCACCAAGATCAAGACCGCGAAGCCCGGCGACTACCAGGTCATCCACTCCTCGGGCGTCAATTACTACATCAAATATGTCAATGGCGGCCTGACCTCGGAGATCAACGAAGCCAACATTCCCAACATGGTGAATGTGCTGCAGCCGATGATCGAGCCGTTCCGCAAGCTGACACCGAAACTGTCGGCCGTGCCCTACGATTACGGCACCACCGGCATCGCCTACAACACCAAGGTGATCTCGCCGGAGGAAGCGAAGGAAAAGGGCGCGGCACTGCTGCTCGACAAGAAATATGCCGGCAAGGTGGGCGGCTATTCCGACATGACGACGCGCGTCTGGTACGCGGCCCTCGCCACCGGACAGGATCCCAACAATCTCAAGGACATGGACACGATCTGGGCCAAGGTGCGCGAGACGCGCGACCTCGCCAAGAAGTTCTGGAGCTCCGGCGCCGAGCTGATGGACCTGCTCTCCAAGGGCGAGATCGTGGTGACCGACGCGTGGTCGGGCCGCGTCGCGGCACTACAGGATCAGGGCCACCCGATCGGCTATCTCGATCCGGCCGGCTCCTATGCCTGGATGGAGGACATGCTCATCCTGAAAGGCTCGCCGATGGCCGAGTGCGAGGAGCTGATCAACTTCATGCTCGACCCGGCGACTTCGATCGCAGTGGCCGAAGGGCAGAGCTATCCGCCGTCGCTCGACCCGACCAAGGTCAAGCTCACCGACAAGATCGCGAAGCTTCCGGCCTTCGACCCGACGGGCACGATGAAGGCGCTGACCTTCGCCGATCCCGTCTACTGGGCGACCAACGAGGACGCCTGGACCAAGCAGTGGAACAGGATCTCGAAAGGTGCCTGACAGCCAGGACACGCTATCCCATCCCCGGCCGGCCTCGGCCGGGGCGGAAGGTGCGAGCGCGGCCGCCGGGGCGAACAGCCCGGCGGTCGAGTTCCGCAACATCGACATCGCCTATGGCAAGTTCGTTGCCGTGCGCGATTTCTCTTTGTCGATCCGCAAGGGCAGCTTCGTCACGCTGCTTGGCCCTTCGGGCTGTGGCAAGACAACGATCCTGCGCTCCATCGCCGGCCTGGTCGACATCTCGGCCGGCCAGATCATGATCGGCGGCCAGCGCGTCGACGACGTGCCGATCTACAAGCGCAACATCGGCCTTGTCTTCCAGAGCTATGCGCTGTTCCCGCACAAGACCGTGTTCGACAATGTCGCCTTCGGCCTGAAATACCGCAACGTCGCCAAGCCCGAGATCAAGCGCAAAGTGAGCCAGGCGCTCGACATGGTGCGGCTGCCGGGCAGCGAGAAGAAACTGCCCTCGCAATTGTCGGGCGGCCAACAGCAGCGCATCGCGCTGGCGCGCGCCATCGTTTTCGAGCCGCAGGTGCTTCTGCTCGACGAGCCGCTCTCGGCGCTTGACGCGAACATGCGTGAGGAGATGCGCGTCGAGATCAAGAAGATCCAGAAGGAGACGGGCATCACCGCCATCTTCGTCACGCATGACCAGGAAGAAGCGCTCTCCATGTCGGACCGCATCGTGGTGATGAATGCGGGCTCAGCCGAGCAGATCGGCACACCGGAAGAGGTCTATGAGCGGCCGGCCACCGCCTTCGTCGCCGACTTCCTCGGCAAGGCCAACATGCTTTCGGGCACCGTGAGCCGATCCGACGGGCCGATACTTGTCGCCCTGGCCAGCGGCCAGACGGTGAATGTGCAGGCGCCCAAACCTCTGGCGCAAGGCAGTGCCGTCACCGTCGTGGTGCGGCCGCAGAAACTGTCGGTCGGTGGAGCGAGCGCCAACCGGTTGCCTGGCCGGATCGTGTCGGCCTCCTATCTCGGCGGCAGTGCCATCTACGAGGTCGACATAGGCGGCAAGACGAACATCCGGGCCAATGCCGCGATCGACGGCCGCGTTCTGCGCGAAGGCGAAGCAATCGAACTCGGCTTCGACCCGGACGACTGCGTCTTGCTGGATGAGGACGGACGGCGGATTTCCTAAGGTCAGAACGCCTCCGCAAAGCATCGCGGTCACCACGATCTCGGCCCGGTTCCAATCGACGCGCGGCCGGCAAGGCGTCAGTCGCAAACCTCGATTTCCACGGCAATTTCGACGCCCGTTCCAACGCTGGCTCCCCCGCCTATAAGTCACAGGTCATCCCATCGACGACGCGAACGGTCGCGCCGCAAAGGATGGAGACGACGATGACGAGTTTGGAACGCACCGCGAATGAAACCAGCCGATCGGGCGGCGGCCCGATCGACTTTGCCATCCGCGCCCTCAGGCTTTTCTACCGCGCGATGAGGATGCGCAGCGACCGCGCCGCCATGCAGGCCATGCCCGATTACCTGCTCAAGGACATGGGTATCGCCCGTTCGGAAATCGACCATTACACCTCGATGCGCTACGCGGCGTCCGACACCGACCGGATGGATATCGGCAACGTCAGATGACCGCCCAGGGCGGGGCATGGCCAGGCCGTCGACAGGCGCCGTGCGCTTCCCAACGCCCGGTTTTTATCGCTTCGGCGCATTCGGTTCCGGCGTGGGCCATACCGTTTCAAACGATACGTCAAACACCAATTTCCACGGTAGGCGTATGAAAAATTCCACGGTCGCACCCACTCTCGCTCACACGCTGCGTCGGCAAACAGAGGCCGTCACGGCAACCAAGCCGCAAACGAACCTTTTGGAGATGAAGATGCAACCCAACACCAAACCTGCACGGCTTCCGCTCAATGGCGTCGACACGCCGAACCTGATGGCGACGATCAATTTCGTCGCCGGGCAGCCGGAACTGGCGAAGTTCCAGTTCCGCGCCCACAATGAGTGGATCGAGGGCACGCACAGCAAGACTGTCATGAATGGCTTCTTCGGCGCGGGCAACGAGCAGAAGCACGAGAAGCCGCATTATGCCGATGCCGACCACCCGGCGATCCTGTGCGGCGCCGACAATGCGCCGACCCCGGTCGAGTGGCTGCTGCACGGGCTGGCGGGCTGCCTGATGGCGGGCGTCGCCAATATCGCCGCCGCGCGCGGCATCAAGCTCAGCAAGGTGAAGTGCTCGGTTGACGGCGACATCGACCTGCGCGGCATCCTCGGCATTTCCGACGAGGTCCGCAACGGCTTCCAGAACATCCAAGTGTCGTTCGAGATCGAAGGCGATGCGCCGGCCGAGAAGCTCAAGCAACTGGTCGAGCAGTCGCGCGCCCGTTCGGCGGTCTTCGACGTGCTGACCAAGGGGGTGCCGGTCACCGTCGGCATCAAGACCATCCAGTAAGCCCGCGGGCGGCCCGGAGCCGATCCGGGCCGCCTCCCCTCCTACCACCGGAATGAACCATGAGACGCGCGGACGTCGTCATCATCGGCGCGGGCCAGGCCGGCCTTGCACTCAGCCATTGCCTGGGCCAGGCCGGCATCGACCATGCCGTGCTGGAGCGCGGCCGCATCGGCGAGCGCTGGCGCTCGCAGAGCTGGCGTTCGCTTCGACTGCTCACGCCGAACTGGCTGAATGCGCTCCCCGGCTCGCCCTATAAGGGCGGCGACCCCGACGGCTTCATGAGCAAAGCGGCTTTCGTGGAAAGCCTGGAGCGCTACGCCTGGCATTGGCATGCGCCCGTCGAGACCAATGTCGAGGTTCTCGCCGCCAAGCGGACCAGCGACGGCTTCGCCTTGCGCACCGGCGCCGGCGACTGGTCGGCACGCGCGGTCGTCGTCGCGACGGGACATTGCGACCGGCCGGTCATCCCTTTTTCGAGAGAGACGCTTCGCGAACCGCTCAGCATCCACGCTTCGGACTATCGCTCGCCTGGCGAGCTGCCGGGTGGCGGCGTGCTGGTCGTCGGCGCCTCGTCCTCCGGCGTGCAGATCGCCGACGAGCTCGCCCGCGCCGGGCGGCGCGTGGTGCTTTCGGTCGGCAAGCATACTCGCCTGCCCAGGACATGGCGCGGCCAGGATATCTTCTTCTGGCTCTGCGCAATGGGCCTGATGGCGCAGCGCCTGGAAGACCTGGCCAATCCCGAAGGCGCCCGGAGCCAGCCATCGCTGCAGCTCGCGGGCCGACCGGACAGGGCCGATGTCGATCTCGCCACGCTGCAGGCGCTCGGCGTGGAGTTGACCGGGCGGGTGCAGGGCGCCAGCGACCGCGCGATAGCCTTCGCCGGCGATCTCGGCCAGCACATCGCGGCGGCCGATGCGAAGCAGACGCGCCTGCTCGACCAAATCGACCGCTTCGCCGGCGCCACGACACCATACCGGCCCGAGCGAGTGGCGCTGCCATCGGCCGCGAGCGAGCGGCTGTCGCTGACCGACGGATCGATCCGCACCATCATCTGGGCGACAGGTTATGCGCGCTCGTTCGGCTGGCTGGAGCCGTTGGCGCTCGGCGCCAATGGCGAGCTTGCGCATCAGGGCGGCATCACCAGCGTGCCCGGCCTCTATGCGCTCGGCTTCCGCTTCCTGCGCAAGCGCGACTCCAACTTCATCGGCGGCGTCGGCGCGGATGCCGAGGCGATCGCCGCGGAAATCTCCCGTCATCTCGATCGTAACGGCCGCAAGGCGGCCTGAGGAACCACGACCATGACAACCAATGCCATTTCCCTTATGGCCTCCCCCAGGCGCGGCCATTACGACGCCATTGTCGTCGGCGCGCGCTGCGCGGGGGCGGCGACCGCGATGCTGCTTGCCCGCGCGGGCCTCAAGGTGCTTGCGATCGACCGAAAGCCCTATGGCTCCGATACGCTGTCGACGCATGCGCTGATGCGGCCAGCGGTGATGCAATTGTGGCGCTGGGGCCTGCTCGAGCCGCTGCTCAAGGCCGGCACGCCGCTGATCGAGACGACGACCTTCCACTACGGCGACAACGAGATCACCATCCCGCTCGCCCCCGGCTCGGAGCTTCCCGGCCTGATCGCGCCGCGGCGCACCGTGCTCGACCGCATCCTGGTCGACGCGGCGCGCAAGGCCGGCGCGGAGATCCTGCACGAAGTGGCCGTCGGCGATCTCTTCGCCGACACGCGCGGCCGGGTGCGCGGCATCGAGATCCGCGCCGCCGGCCGTGCCGCCGTGCGGGTCGGCGCCGATATCGTGGTCGGCGCCGACGGCATCGGCTCGCTGGTGGCAAAATGCGTCGACGCACAGCCCTTGCGACGCGGCGTGGTGTCGGCCGCCCATGTCTATGGCTATGCGCCGGTTGAGCCCGGCGCCGGCTATCACTGGTATTTCCGCGACGGGATCGCGGGCTCCTTCATCCCGACCAATGACGGCCTCGCCTGCATCGTCGCCTCGGTGCCGACGGGCCTGTTCGACCAGCGCTTCCGTCTCGGCCATGCCCGGGCCCGCATGGACGTGCTCGAAGCGCTATCGCCGGTGCTGGCCGCACAAGCGGCCCAGGCGCCAAAGGACGCCCGCCTGCAGGCCTTCCGGGGCGTGCCGGGTTATATCCGCCAGGCGCACGGTCCCGGCTGGGCGCTGGTGGGTGACGCGGGTTTCTTCCGCGACCCGATCACCTCGCACGGCATTTCCGATGCGCTGCGCGATGCCGAGAGCCTGGAGCGCGCCATCCTCGACGGTTCGGAGGCGGCATTCGCGGTCTGGCAGCGGCAGCGCGACATGATCGCCAACCAGATCCTCGACACCACGGACGCCGTCGCCGGCTTCGACTGGACGCTCGACGATATCGGCGAGCGGCATCGCCGCTTCAGCGCCGTCCTCAAGGCCGAAGTGCAGGCGCTGGCCGGGCAACCCATGCCGACCCGCCGTGCCCACTCCCCGGCATCGCGGTCGAGAACCCACCGGGCGCCGGCCAATCAGGACGAGCCGCCGGCCTCGGTCGGCCAGACCCTCAATCGCAACCGAACCGGAGCAAGACGATGACTGTGCATGTGATGAAGGACGGCTGGGTCGGCGTCATCAAAGGGCGGCCAAAGGTGGGCGCCTATGCCGAACGCTCGCGGCGCACGCAGCCTCAGGATATAGACGCCTTCGCCGAGATGACCGGCGACCGCAACCCGCTGCATTACGACAAGGCGCTGGCCGAGGCCTCGGTGTTCGGCAAGCTCATCGTGCAGGGCGGCGTCACCTCCGGCATCTTGAACGCGGTGGTGGCGGAGGACCTGCCCGGCCCCGGCTCGGTGTTCCTCGAAGTGTCGTGGAGATTCGTCAAGGCAGTCGGCGTCGGCGAACTGATCACCGGCCGCGTCGAGGTCAAGGAGGTGCGGGCCGACAAGCCGATCACCAAGCTGGAGACATCGGTGCGCAATGAAGCCGGCGAACTTTGCCTCACCGGCACCGCGACGGTGTTCACCGTGCCTTTGGCCAAGGGCTGAGAGCTCTTCGACGCCCCGTCACGCGCCCGCCGTCTCGGCGATGAAGGCACGGACGTGGTCGATGAACTCCTCGAAGGCGGGCTCGCCTTCGAGCAGGATGTGGTTCTGGCTTTCGAGCTCGATGAAGCGGGCGCCCGGAATGCCGGCGGCCATCGTGCGGCCCGACTCCACCGGCGCCACGTTATCGTCCCGCGCGTGCAGCACCAGCGTCGGCACGCGCACCTTCTCCAGCAAGTCGCTGACATCGATCACCGAAGAGGCGCTCTGCAGCCGCCAGGCATCATCGGGCGAGACGGTGCGCAGCATCAGATCATCCATCCAGGCGAAATGCTCGTGCGTGGCGCCGGGGATGAACATCGAGCAGAAGGCCTGACGGAACATCGGGTTCGGCTTGCCCCAGTTCTCGCGCATCAGGGTCGCGGCGGCCTCGCGCATCGCGATCTCGCCGGCGTCGCCGCGCGCCCGCCAGCCTTTGACGTAGCCGCCATAGAGGATCATGGCCGACACTTTCTCGGGGTGGCGGATGGCATAGGCGATCGAAACTGCGCAGCTCTGCGACAGGCCGAGCAAGGTGAAGCGGTCGAGCCCTGCCGCCTCGACAACGCATTCGAGGTCCGACACCATCGTCTCGAACGAGATGTCGACGACGTGCCGCTGCGACAGGCCGTTGCAGCGCTGGTCATAGCGCACCAGCCGGTTATGGCGCGACAGTTCCCGCATCCAGTGCCGCCAGATCGGGCTGTCCCAGTCGAAGGTGAGATGCGACATCCAGTGGGCAGCGCGCAGGATCGCCGGGCCGCCGCCGGTGCTGGCATAGGCGAGCCTGGTGCCGTCGAGAGCCCGGCAGAATTGCACGGCGCGGCCGGGATCCTGCGCCGACGCCGCCGGTTTCGACGGTCCCTGCGCCGGTCGCGCGGCGCCGGACCGGGGCGCGCGGCTCGTGGCTTGAGCGGCGGCAGACCGGACCTGGCCCTCCAGCGCCTGGATCTCGGCGGCGAGGCTGGCGTCGTCGGGAACGAGGCGGCGCAGGCGCTGCGCAAGCGGCAGCGCCCGCCGGGGCTGATCCGCCAGGCGCTCGACCAGCTCGCGCAGGATGCCGAGTTCGACGATCTCCACTTCGCTGGCGATCGCCTGCCGCCAGGACTCGTATTCGAAGCATCGTTCGAGCGAGAGATCGGCGAGAAAGCCGCCGCGCATCGAGGCAAGGACGGCTTCGAGCTCCTCGGTCGGGCGGGACGACAGGTCGGCCTTCACCAGTGGCGCCAGCCGCGCATAGTCCGTGTCGAGGTTGAGCGTCACGGCGTTGCGATCGGCGACAAGCGAGGATTCGCCGCCGTCCAGCACCTGGCGGATCTTGGAGAGGCTCCAGCGCAAGGCGCCGCGCGGATCGTCGGGGATGTCCCAAAATATCTCGCACAACCGCTCGCGCTGGTGCTGCCTGCCGGTGACGGCGAGGTAGGCGAGCAGCGCTCGCGTCTTGCGCGACGGCGGCAAGTCGAGCGGCTTGCCGTCGCGCGTCACCTGGAAATCGCCAAGCACGCGCAGTTGAAGCATGTGCCGACCGCCGTTCATGCGTTCTCGCGCTTGTCGATCGCCATGATCCCCCTTCGGCCTTGGCCGGCGCTGCGAAGGGGCAGCCAATAGCAAAAATGGCTAATTTAGGAAAGCGTGGCGCACGGCATCCAGGGCGCGTGGACCTGAAATGACGCTGTTTGCCGTTCCTCACGTTCTTGACGGAAGCGCTCGCGGCTTGATTGCTGTCGCCAGCACGACCCCGACCACAATGAACGCCGCGCCGCCGAGATCGTAGTCGTGCAGGCTCTCGCCGAGCAGGAGATAGGCGAGAATGGCGACGAACAAGGTCTGCAGGTAGAGCAGCATGCTTGCCCGGCTGGCGCCCAGCGTCTCGACGCTTTTGTTGTAGAGATAATACATCAGCGCGCCGCCGGGGCCGGCCAGGTAAGCGAGCGCCAGCAGGCCGTGGGCATTGAGGGTCGAGCGCTCGTCGTTGACGATTTCCCAGAGATGGAACGGCAGTGCCACCAGCGCGCCTGCGCCGAGCAGGAGCACGACCAGCGGCAGGAGTTCGAGGCCGAATTTGGAACGGCGCAGCAGCACCGTGTAGAGCGCCCAGCAGAAGGCGCTGCCGACGATCCACAACTCGCCGAGATTGAAGCGCAGTTGCACCAGCGCGTCCAGCTTGCCATGGGCGACGATCACCAGCATGCCGGCCAGTGCCGCAACCGCGCCGAGCGCCTTCCACAGGCCGAGCGGCTCGCCGAGCACGAGGCGCGCGAGCACCATCGTCATGATCGGCGACATCGCCATGATGATGCCGGCCGTGGTCGCGTCGGTGTCGTTCAAGCCATGGTAGATCATGCCCTGGCAAAACGTCAGGCCGATCGCGCCGACGGCGATGATCTCAAAAGGCCGGGATTTGAGGAGCGTCAGCATGGCGCTGTGATGGCGGTGCACGATCGGCAACAGGATGGCGCAGGCCAGCAGGAGCCGCCAGAAGCACAACCCCCAGGGCGGCATTTCCGGCGCCACCCATTTGGCCGCGATATAGACGCCGGCCGAAAGCAGCCAGCACAAGAGGGCGGTCGGATAACCGCCTAGCGAAGGTATCGAGATCGCGGCAGGTTGCTCCGCCGGATGCGCTATCGGTATCGCCTGCATCGCATGCCCCCGTTCGATGAACGCCAGCCCAGACGCAAGCGTCAGTCTACCTCATCCCGAGGTTGTTACATATGGCCGGCGATGGAGGGCCACCGTCCAAAGATCAGTGCGACTTGTCGCCGGCCGGATGCAGACGATCCCAGGCCGAGCCGACGCGGCCGTTGAACTGCGATGCAAAACGTTCGGCTTCGATGTCTTCGAGGCCGTCGTCGACAAGAGCCTCGATGCTTCGGCGCAGCAGGGCGAGTTGCATCTGCCGCGCATGGCTCCTGTCGGTTTCGCGCATGATGGCCGTGACGTGATAGGCCACGACCGGCTGGCCAAGACAGGAGAGAAGCGCTCCCGACCCCGCCGTCGCCGCAGTGACTGCTTCCTCGATGTTCATTCCGGCGCTCCTCATCAAAGATGCTGGGCGCCTCCCCGGCAGATGGCGGCAATAGCGCCGCTCTTTTCTAATCCCGGCGTCGCGAGACCATCGCGCGGCCAAAATCAGTATCCTCCAGAACCCTATTAAAGGCGACCGGATAGTTAATCGATGGTTAACACGAACGGTCGCATCTTAGACGTTCAGCCTCGTCAAAACGCATCAGTCAGTGACCCAGGACATTGCGCTCGGCCGATGGCGCCAGGCTCTGTGAGCCGGGCACCGAGACCGGCGCGCCGTGAAGCACCCAGTCGGCGGCGATCTGGCCGATCACCGGGGCGAGCTGGATGCCGTAGCCGCCGGCGCCCGCGGCCGTGACCAGCGCCGGCTCCGAGGCATCGACAGGCCCGACGAAGGGGCGATGGTCGGCCGTGACGGGATAAAGGCCCGCCCAACCCCGGCCGAGCCGGGCGCCCGGCAGGTCGGGCACACGTTCCAGAAGCAGCTCCGCCAGATCGACCTTCGACTGCTCCTCGCACTGGTCGTTGTAATTGTCGGGATCTTCCGGCGCGATGGAGTTCACCTTGTGTATCTCGGCGATCAGCTCGCCCGGCTTTTCGTGGCGGAAGTTGAGGCCGCTGCCCTCGCCGTTCACCAGATCCATCACCATCGGCATGGTGTAGCCGAGCGGCTCGTCGAGATGGATGACGACGGCCTCATGGCGCTCGGGCCAGATGTGCAGGCGCTGGCCGAAAAGCGCGGCGACCTGCGGCGCCCAGGCGCCGCCCGCATTGACCACGACATCGCAATCGACCGGGTCGCCATTGGTTTCCAGCCTGTAGCCGCCTGGCCGCCGTTTCACGCCGAGCAGCTTGCGGTACTGGCGGATCTCGCCGCCCTTGGCGCGGACGATGCCGGCCAGGAAATTGCACATCTCGTGCGGGTCGAGAAAGCCGTTGTCGGGCCCGAACAATCCGCCTTCGAGGCCGTCGGGATTGATGTGCGGCACAAGATCCCTGAGTTCGCCGGCGCGGACCAGGCGCGACCTCAGCCCCGCCTCGGCCTGGATCTCGACCGATCTCGCGAACAGCTCCATCTGCGCGGGCGTACGGGCCAGCCGCAGATAGCCGATATGGTTGAAGCGAAGCCCCTCGCCCTCCCACTGGCGGAACCGGCACAGCGAATGGACGCGCAGCAGGATCTCGAACGGGTCGGTCAGTTGCGATCCGACGACGCCGACGGACCGGCCGCTCGACCCCGAAGCGATCGACTGGGCTTCGAGCACGGTGACACGCGCGCCCTGTTCGACGAGATTGAGCGCCGTGCACATGCCCAGCGTGCCAGCGCCGATCACCACGACATGAGGAGAAGCTGTCATCTGTGGCCCGCTTTCAGGACTGCGCGGCGATGTCGCCCAGGGTCTGGTCGATGGCTTGAAGGATGGCGCCGGCATCCGCCTCTGTCATCGGCGTCGACAGCGCGAACAGGCCGTAGCTGGCGGAGAGCACGCCACGGCCAAGCAAACCCTTGTGGAAGGCCTCGAACTTCGCGCGCTCGGCCTGACCCGGATAGACGGACCGGTAGTCCGTGACCGGATGCGACGTGAAATGAACCTTGAACAGCGAGCCGAGGCCGACGCATTGGCCGGCAAGCCCATGCTTTTCGAATGAGGCCGTGATCCCGTCGCGCAGGAACGCGCCCAGACGATCGAGATGAGCAAAGCTCTCTTCCGTCAGCGCCCGCATAGAGGCAAGGCCGGCGCGCATGGTGACCGGATTGGCGGTGAAGGTGCCGCCATGCGGAAGCGCCGGCTTGCCCTGGGTCGGGTCGAACACCGCCATGACATCGGCGCGCCCGCCCACGGCGCCCACAGGGAAGCCGCCGCCGATGATTTTTCCAAGCGCCGTCAGGTCCGGCTCGATGCCCCACAGGCCTTGCGCGCCGGACCATCCGAGCCGAAACGAGATGACCTCGTCGAAAATCACCAGCGCGCCCGCCGCATGGGCGATCTCGACCATGGCCTGAAGATAGTCACGACGCGCCGGGATGAGACCGGCACGGTTGGGCATCGGATCGATCAGCACGGCCGCGATAGTCTCGCCCTCGGCGGCGAAGACGGCGCGCAACGCCTCGGTGTCGTTGAAGGGCACGGCGATCACGTCCTCCAGCACGCCGCGCGGCGTGCCCTTGGCATAGGGCGTCGACCTCGGCAGGTCGCCCCAATTGGCTGGCGAGGAATCCAGGCTGACCTCGGCGAAATCGTAGGAGCCGTGATAGGCGCCCTCGATCTTGACGATCTTCGGCCGCAAGGTGAAGGCGCGCGCGGCCTTGATCGCCATCATCACGCCCTCGGTGCCGGAGTTGGTGAAGCGGATCTGGTCGACCGAGGGCAGCCGCTCGACCAGCAATTCGGCAAGCTCGATCTCGCTCGGCGTCGGGGCGCCGAAGGCGGTGCCGAGCGGCAGCTGGCCGGCCACGGACGCGGTGACGTCCGGATGCGCGTGGCCATGGATCATCGCGGTGAAATTGTTGATGCAGTCGTAATAGGCGTTGCCGTCGACATCCCAGACCCTGCAGCCCTCGCCGCGCGCGGCATAGATCGGGAACGGATCGACAAAGACCGTGGTGCGCGTGTTGCCGCCCGGCATCACCTTCCTGGCGCGCTCGAACAGGGCTTTCGATCCGGGCATGGCGTCGGGATAATGCGGCATGGCTCTCCGAGGCGACTTCGACCGTTGAAACGGCGGCGTAACCGCCGCGCTTCACGAAGCTACGGTTGGCTTCCACGCCGGCGCAATCGGCCAGGCCGGGCATGCGACTCGACCAGGGTCGCGACGGATCCGCATCATTTCGCGGCGGCAGCAACCGCGCGGTTCGGGTGCCTAAGATGGGTCGGCGTGATGCCGGTCTGCTGACGGAAGACGCGGCTGAAATGGCCGGCATTGGGGAACCCGCAGCGATAGGCGATCTCCCCGATGGCGAGGTCGCTGCCCTCCAGCAGCGACTTCGCGTAATGGATACGCAGCGCCAGATAGGCTGCCATCGGGCCGATGCCGAGCTCGGCGCCAAACAGGCGCTCGAGCTGGCGGCGCGAGCAGTTCAACCTGGCGGCGATCTCGGCGACCGAGAGCGTCTCCTGCAAATTGCTTTCCATCAGGAGCAGCGCCCGCTTCACCGCGCGGCTGGCGGCCGCGGGAAAAAGATCGCCGACCGGCTGCACGTCGCGGCTGGAGCGGATGCGGTCGAGCACCAGAATCTTGGCCGCCTTCTCCGCCGCCTTCTGGCCGATGAATTGCGAGACGAAATAGCCGGCGAGGTCGGCGGCACCCGTGCCGCCGGCGCAGGTGGCGCGGCCCCTGTCGACGGAATAGAGGCTGTCGGCATGCGCGCTCACATCCGGGAACTCAGCACGGAAATCCTTGATGTGGAACCAGCTCACGGCGGCGCTATAGCCGTCGAGCAACCCGTAGCGCGCCAAGACGAAGCTGCCGGTGCAGAGCGCGGTGAGCGGCACGCCCTTTTCGGCGGCGCGCATCAGGAACGCCTCCTTTTCCGAACTCAGCCTGCGGCTGGTGTCGAGCAGGCCGCCGACCACCACCACATTGTCGAAATCCTCCGGATTGCCGATCGCCTTCGTCGGCAGCAATTCGACGCCGCAGCTTGCGCGGATCGGCAGGCCGCGCTCCCCGACGATCTCCCAGTCGAACTCGACCCGGCGGCTGCGGTCGCCCTCGTCCCCGGCGAGCCTCAGCGTGTCGATGAACAGAGACAGCGGCGAGAGCGTGAAATCGCGCACCAGCAGAAATGCGAACTTCTTGGCCATCTACTTCCGGGATCGTCCATCGTTCGACCGCAGCTTATGCGGAAATCCTTGCTGCGAGCCCTCTGAATACGACGTGCATGAGGTCGCAACCCAATTCAGCCGTGAGCCGCGGTTTAGCGTCGCTCCGCGGCGCGGCTCACCCACGTGATGATGAAGCGCCCCAGGACAATCCCCGCGACACCCGCCGCGGCCTTGAGCAGGCCATCGACAACCCGCGCGTGCCGGCCAGGGTCGAACAGCTGCAGGAATTCGAGAATGCCGGCCACCGCGCAAACGAACAGCACCGTCTGCATCACCCGGGAGGGGAACCCGAGCGCCAGGGCAGCCCCGAGCAGGATGTAAGCCAAAGCGCGTTCCACATTGGCGTCGCCCAGATGCGGCCGGAGCTGGATTGGCGACAGCGTTGCGAAGGTGATGAGAGCCAGCAGGGCGAACGCGGCGAGACGGGACATGGAGGTCATGCCCGCTCTTACAGGCCGCTGGCCGTGATAACAATATTGCCGGCGCCAGCCGTGGATCGGTTCCGCGCGAGGGCCCGCAGCCGGCCTGCTCCGCAGTCAGGCCCGAGCTTCCTTGAACGGCGCGCGCGGCCGGTGCATGCTTGCCCGCGCTTCGGTGACCGCCTGGAGCCGCGACCCTCGGACGAAACCAGCGGAGCCATCGGGCGATGACGACCATCCATCAATTCGCCGTGTCGGAGGGGCAGGAATGGGTGCTGCCGGCCGATGACGACGCTTACGAGGAATTTTTCAGCCTCGACGGACGATCGCTGGAGGGCTGGGAGCCGCCGGTGATGCGGCGCGTCGAGGAAGGCGAACGGCTCTATTCCGACTTCCCGTGGCTCGGCGAGCACGCGCCGCTGTTGCGGCGGCCGGCCGTCGATGCGCTCGCCGTGGCGCTCGGCCCCTATGGCGAGCTCGTCGCGCTGCGCGGCGAGGAGGTCTGGCTGCTCAATGTCACCAATGTGATCGACGCGCTGGACGAGGCGCACTCGCAAATCGTGCGGTTCGACGACGGCGGCATCCTGGCGATCGAGCGATACGCCTTCGACGCCAAGAAGATCGGCACGGCGGAGGTGTTCAAGCTGCCGATGCGGGCTTCCCCCGTCTTCGTCAATGACGTGTTCGTCGAGCGGGTGCGCAAGGCCGGGTTGCGGAACGTATCGTTCGAGCCGGTATGGAGTTCGAACGAATAACAGTTTTGTGGCTTGCGGCAGCGACAGCAAACCACCAACGCCGGCGCCGCCCCTCATCCGCCCTTCGGGCGCCTTCTGCCCCATGCCATGTCGCCCTGGCCTGCCCTCTGGGCGCATCTGGAACAGGGCTCTGGCCCAACCCGGACATGCACGAACGGGATGGCCATTATAACCAGAGGCTTTATAACGGTCGCTGACAAAGCGATCACCAAGGGGAGACGATGCGTTACATACGTCCGCTTTCAATCGAAGATGCCGTTGGCGAGCTCGCCAAGGCAGTAGGACCGGCCGCCATCCTGGCCGGGGGCAGCGACCTTTTGGTCAGGATGAAGGGCGGCTTCATCGAGCCCGAGCTGATCGTCGACATCAAGCGCATAGGCGGCCTGAGCGACGTCACTGAAACGGCCGAAGGCTTCCGCATCGGCGCCGCCGTACCCTGCGCGGTGCTGGGCGAGAACAAGGCGCTCCGCAAGGCGTGGCCGGGCGTGGTCGAGGCGGCCAATTTGATCGGCTCCAAGCAGGTGCAGGGCCGCTGTACCATCACCGGCAATCTGTGCAACGCCTCGCCCGCCGCCGACAGCGTGCCGGCGCTGGTGGCGGCCGGGGCCAAGGCGGTGGTCGCCGGGCCTTCTGGCAAGCGCACCATTGCCGTGGAAACTGTGCCGACCGGGCCGGGCCGCACCTCGCTCGCCAAGGGCGAGATCATCGAGGCGATCCTGCTCGACAAGCGGCCCGACCATGCGGGCGACGCCTATCTGCGCTTCATTCCGCGCACCGAGATGGACATCGCGGTGGTGAGCGCCGGCGTGAACCTGACGCTGGATGATCACGGCGCGATCAAGACCGCGCGCGTGGCGCTGGGCGCCGCGGCGCCCACGGTGCTTCTGGTCGAGGAAGCGGGGCAGGTGCTGGTCGGCTCCAAGCTCGACGAAGCGACGCTGGAGCGGCTGGCCAAGATCTGCTCCGGCGCCTGCCGGCCGATCGACGACAAGCGCGGAACCATCGAATTCAGACGGAAAGTGGCGGGCGTGCTGGCAAGGCGCGTCGCGGCAATCGCCTACAAGCGTGCGGGAGGCAAATAATGGCCGGTGTAGCTGTATCAACCACGATCAACGGCGACGCCGTCGAATATCTGTGCCAGCCCGACGAGACGCTGCTGGAAGTGCTGCGCGACCGTCTCGGCCTGACCGGCGCCAAGGAAGGCTGCGGCACCGGCGACTGCGGCGCCTGCAGCGTCATCGTCGATGGCCGCCTGGTCTGCTCCTGCCTGGTGCTGGGCGCGGAAGCCGAAGGCCGTGAGGTCGAGACCATCGAAGGCATGGCGCATGGCGACCAGTTGCACCCGCTGCAGCAGAAATTCCTGGAGCACGCGGCCTTGCAATGCGGCATCTGCACGCCAGGTTTCCTGATTGCGGCCAAGGACCTTCTGGCGAAGAACCCCTCGCCCACCGAGGAGGAAATCCGCTTCGGGCTCGCGGGCAATCTGTGCCGCTGCACCGGCTATGACAAGATCGTGCGCGCCGTCCAGGACGCTGCCAACGTGATGAAGGGAGCCTGATCCATGAATTTCGATCCGCGCTTTTCAGGACGCAAGTTCGCTTCCGTCGGCACGCGCCCGATCCGCCCCGACGGCATCGACAAGGTGACCGGACGCGCCCGCTACGGCGCCGACTTCAACATGGCCGGCCAGCTCGTCGGCCGAATCCTGCGCAGCCCGCATGCGCATGCGGTGATCAGGAGCATCGATACGTCCAAGGCGGAAAAGCTCGCCGGCGTGAAGGCGGTGATCACGGCGAAGGACCTGCCGGACCTCACCGACGGCGACGCCGCCATGTACGACATCCTCGACAACTCGATGGCGCGCAAGAAGGCGCTCTATGACGGCCATGCGGTGGCCGCGGTGGCGGCGATCGACGCCCGCACCGCCCGCCAGGCGCTCAAGCTGATCGAGGTCGACTATGAGGTACTGCCGCATGTCACCGATGTCGACGAGGCCGCGCAGCATCACGCGCCGCTGATCAACGACCAGGTCTTTACGGAAGGCCTCGAGGAAAAGCCGGCCAAGCCCTCCAACATCACCAAGCGCACGCAGTTCGGCCATGGCGATGTCCACAAGGGTTTCGCCGAGGCCGATTTCGTCGTCGAACGCTCCTTCAAGACCGAGCAGACGCATCAGGGCTATATCGAGCCGCATGCCTGCGTGGCGAGCGTCAACGCCGACGGCACGGCGGACCTCTGGGTCTGCACGCAAGGGCATTTCGTCTACCGCCAGCATTGCGCCCAGCTGCTTGGGCTGGAGGCATCGAAGCTGCGCGTCACCTCGTCGGAGATCGGCGGCGGCTTCGGCGGCAAGACCCATGTGTGGGCCGAACCGGTGGCGCTGGCCCTCTCCCGCAAGGCCGGCCGTCCCGTGAAGCTGGTGATGACCCGCGACGAGGTGTTCCGCGCCTCGGGCCCGACCAGCGCCACCTCGATCGACGTCAAGATCGGCGCGAAGAAGGACGGCACCATCACCGCCGCGGAAGCGACGCTGCGCTATAGCTGCGGCCCCTATGCCGGCTCTTGGGCCGAGATCGGCGCGATGACGGCGTTCGCCTGCTACAAGCTCGAGAACGTCAAGACCGTCGGCTACGAAGTGCTGGTCAACCGGCCGAAGACCGCGGCCTATCGCGCGCCCTCCGCACCCATGGCGGCCTTCGCCGTGGAAAGCGTGGTGGACGAGCTCGCCAAGAAGCTCGGCATGGATGCGGTGGACTTCCGCATCAAGAACGCCGCCCAGGAAGGCACGCGCTCGTCCTACGGTCCGGTCTACGGGCCGATCGGCATCGGGCCGACGCTGGAGGCGGTGAAGAACCATCCGCACATGAAGGCGCCGTTGAAGGCCAACCAGGGGCGCGGCATGGCCTGCGGCTTCTGGTTCAATTTCGGCGGCCAGACCTGTACGGACCTCAACATCGGCATGGACGGCTCTGTCTCGCTGGCCGTGGGCACGGTGGATGTGGGCGGCTCCCGCGCCTCGCTGTCACTGGTGGCGGCGGAGGAGCTCGGCATCGACTACTCCCAGGTCAAGGCGATCGTCGCCGACACCTCCTCGCTCGGCTACAACGACATGACCGACGGCAGCCGCGGCACCTTCTCCTCCTCGATGGCGACGATCTCGGCCGCGCGCAACGCGATCAAGATCCTGCGCGAGCGCGCGGCGCAGATGTGGGATGTCCCGGTGGACGACGTCGTCTGGGAAAAGGGCCATGCGATTGCCAAGGGCGAGAAATACGGCAACCTGTCGCCGCTGTCGCTGAAGGAGATCGCCGCCGCCTCCGGCAAGACCGGCGGCCCGATCGCCGGCCATAGCGAGCTCGTGGCCGACGGCGCGGGCGTCTCCTTCGCCACGCATATCTGCGACGTCGAGGTCGACCCCGAGACCGGCTCGACCCGCGTGATCCGCTATACGGTGGTGCAGGATGCCGGCAAGGCGGTGCACCCGACCTATGTCGAGGGCCAGTACCAGGGCGGTGCGGCGCAAGGCATCGGCTGGGCGCTCAACGAGGAGTATATCTACGGCAAGGACGGGCGGCTGCAGAATGCGGGCTTCCTCGACTACCGCATCCCGGTCTGCTCCGACCTGCCGATGATCGACACGCAGATCCTGGAAATCCCCAACCCCAACCACCCCTATGGCGTGCGCGGCGTGGGCGAAACCTCGATCGTGCCGCCGCTGGCGGCGATCGCCAACGCGGTGTCGAACGCGGTGGGCGTGCGCATGACCCACATCCCGATGTCGCCGCCGCGGATTCTGGCGGCGCTGGACGCAGAGCGGGAAGGCTGAGAGAGCTAGGGCAAGGTGTGTTGAGATTCAGGTCAAGCCGAGCCGGAGTCGAAGACGGGCGCGAAGCGACCAGACAAGGTGGCTTCCGAGAACCGGAGCGGAGCGTACTTGAAGTACGTGAGCACCGGAAGCGCAGGAAGCCGTCATTCGCAAGCCGGCCTCACCTGAATATCGGCGCACCTTGAGGCGGTAATGGTCGAAGTCACCCTTTGGGGCTCGCTCAGCGCCGTCGCCGGAGGCAAGGCCAAGCACGACATCGAGGCCAAGGACATCAGGGAACTGTTCCGCAAGCTGGCGGAACAGTATCCCGGCATAGAGCCCTGGATCGACCGCGGCATCGCGGTGGCGATAGACGGGACGATCTATCGGGATACCTGGAGCAAGGAATTGCCGAAGGACGCGGAGATTTTCCTGCTGCCGAGATTGGCGGGGGGATAGCGGCCGAGCGGCCTGCCGGCATCGCTGGCTCGCAGATCCCGCGCTGACCGCTCGGGTAACCGCCTATCGCCTGAGCCCGAAAAAGCTCAGGACGGCGAGAATGACGACGACGAGGCCGACGATATAGATAATGCTGTGCATGGCATATCCTCCTATCGAGGATTAATAATTAGCGTGCACTAATGTTCCGCCGGTCGGCCTATCAGGGTGGCGGTCCGACCATTACGGTTTCCCGGTCTCCTTGGAACCGACGATCGCCGCCAGGATCGCCTCGTAGGCGCTTCCAACCTCCTCTTCGATCTCCTCCTCGGAAATACCTGCCGCCCTGGCATCGGCGAACAGCTTGCTGGTCAGCTCGGAGACCGAGATGATGTCCGCGCCCACGCTGCCGCGCAGCACATTATCGGTGATCCATTGGCCAAAGAACGCCACGCCACGCTCGCTCATCCGCCCTGCTCTTTCAGGAAATGCGCTTCGCGAAGAAGCGAGCTCCAGTCGGTTCCGGTCGTTTCGATCAGCTCGCCGGCTTGCTCCTGAGTGATGCCGGTTTCCCTTGCCAGGCGTCCTGCAAGCAATTCGAAGACGGCCTGGTCGCCCTCCCCCAGGCTGCCTTCGCGATGCTGCAGCGCCTCGAAGATCACCTCGAAAACGCTGTCGACTTCCTCGTCGATCTCGCTGGCCGCGATGCCTTCGCGCCCGGCCGCCTTCATCATCTCGTCGGCGAGATCAGCCACCGCGACGCGGTCATCCGTCAGCAGGTTGGGCAGATGCTCCGCCATCCATTTGTCGAAAAAATCGAGACCGCGCCTGCTCATCTGGCCATAAGCGCGCGACGGACATTAGGTTCCGCTGATACGGCCCTCGATCCGACTGAGGTCCCATTCGACGGCGCATTGGTCCATCGCGTGAAACATAAACCCTGCGATCTCATTAGGACTGCGCTGACGAGCAATCAGTCCCTTCATCGTCAGCCGGCTGGATCGCCGGCCACTTGCCCACAGGTGGCCGGCATCCGATGAAAGAACAAGGGCCGGGGCAGAGGTGAACAGTGTCGATTTCCAATGAGTTGCGGGACGCCCGTCTCCGCTATGAATGCCCGAATTGCCATCAGCAGATCGTTCGAAACGGTTCGTGGTTCAAGGCGGTGAGCACCTTCCCCTGCGACGCCTGCAAGGCCAAGCTCAGGCTCGGCTATTCGGCCAAGCTGGCGCTTTTCGAACGTCACAGCAAGGCGGCGTTCTCGGGGGCGTGATCCATGCGGATGAGCTCCCGCGACCCTTTTGCCGGGCAGCAGCTTCTTTTTCGGGAGCCGTTCGAAATGCCCGCGAACGACAACGGCGCGTTCCATCGCCGCGATCTATCCCTGCTCGATCTCATCCCGGCCGATGACGGACTTCCAAAGATCTCCGGAAAAGCGGAGCGCATGGGCATCGCGGCGGCCGTGGGCGTAGCAATCAGCCTTTTCATCGGGCCGGTGGTGTTCACCTGCCTGATGCTAGGCGTCTGGAACGCGGCCCTGGAAAAGAACGGAGGCAAGCATGATCACCACGACTTTGGAAACCAGGGTGGCGGGTTTGCAGGACAGGCTGAGACAAGCCAATCTCAGCATGGATGACATGCTGGCCTTCCAAAAGGTCGCGGACGTGCTCGACAACGGCCATGGCGGCATCGACGTCGACGACCTGATCGCGCTGTCGTTCGTGGTGGAGGAGGAGGATTGAGGGCGAGACGGTCCCCGGTCCAACCTGGTCGAAGTCCCCCTTTGGCGTCCGCTCAGCGCCGTCGCCGGAGGCAGCCAGGTACGACGCCAAGGACATCAGGGAGCTGTTTCGCAAACTGGCGGAACAGTATCCCGCATAGAGCCTTGGGTCGATCGCGGAATCGCGGTGGCAATTAACGGGACGATTGATCGAGGTACGTCGAGTAAAGAGCTGCCACGAAGTGGCGGAGACATTCCTGCGGCGGTTGGCCGGAGGTTGTGAGGGCGGAGCCAAAGCAACTACGTCAGCCAGCCTTGGCGATGGTGTGACTACTAGTAGCCTAGCGCCGTGCCGCTCGTCCAGCAAGCCTTAGCACATTCCTACCGGACGACATTGTTTGCCTCTTGGCGGCTCTGCCACAGCGGCGCAGATGCGATAACAGGTAACCGCGCATAAACGGCCATGTCGCCATTATCAGTATTGTTCATGCAGAGCTGCAAAAATATATTCGCATTATGCATGAGATTCCTGACAATTTATTTGCAGCGCAGCAAATGCTGACCGACACGATAAAGCTGCAGACCGAGAGCCTCGGAGCGATTTTTCGCTCGTACGATGTGAGAGCTGGTGTTGCTGCCGCTGGCGGACTGCTTACAGTTCCGGAACTTCAAGCCAACACCGTCAGGCTTGAGGCCATTGCGCATCTGATTGTCGCAAGCGCGACCGGAAAGAAGAAGCCGAATAAGCAGGATGCAGCGAGATGGTTCAAGCAGGTGGGGCAAGCTTTCGCGCACATGGAGGATGCGGCCGAGGACGTGTTTGTAGCGCGCGTGCACATGCAGGGACGAAACTACCGGATACTCGAAGGGCTGGCGGAGGCTAACGGCCATCATCTGCAACATATGCTGACGGCCGTTGAGCATATGCCCGACCATGGAGTGTATGCCGCGCTCAAGCAGGCTTGCCTAGCGATGCTTTTGCTATCCGACCTCGTCTGCGCCCGTTCAGAACTGGCGGCCTTTTGCTGTGGTGGTGAATATGGTCTCGATGCATTGCCCCTAGATCATCTTCCGACCATGAAGACACTAGCGGCGCGTGTTACCTTTTCGAGCGGCGATCTGGCCGATGCGGGCGTTAGCTGGCGAGCCCTTGAGCGGTTTTGTTTGTCGCCAACACAGCGCAACGTAGGCTTCGGCGGCGATGGCGACAGTTGGCTTGAAAGGCGACCGTTGATCGATTTCCAAGATGAAATCGTCGTTGCGCTGCCTTCTGCTATGGGAGTTGCGATACGCAGAGCTGTGATAGAGACCTGCCAGGAGGCCGGAGCGATGTTCGCACTCTGGACCGGCCTGCTTGTTGCCCAGACTGACGAACTCTCGCTGAACCCGTCAATTTCGAATATCGGCATTCCTCCTACGGAAATGAAGCGAGATTCGTATGTGGTTCCCTCTGAGCCCGTCGAGTTTCAGCCGGGGTTGTGGTTTCAACTCGTCCTCCTGACGGATGACTTCGCCGGCTTCCATGAAACTGGTTTCAGCCGACCTGGGCCATCTAGTGAGAAGGCGCAGGCGGAGCTCCAGCAAACGATACACAAAGCAGCTGACGACGTTCGAAACCGGCCTGGCTTCAAACTTGGATTTACACTAGTCGTGTTGTGCGGCTTCGGTCGCGGACAACTTGTAAAGTTTACCCGGCCTATCAATTGGCTAGTTGAAGGTATTAGCAGCTACGATCTCGATGTGCTCGGGTGGCGGCACGACTTCAATATTGCCGAGCTGTTGAAATTCCTTTTGGCTGAAATTACAGCGGAACATATGGGCTTTCCATTGTTAGCGATAAATGGGCTCCTTGCTCGTATCGGCTTCGCGTACGACAACAGAGGTCATGTCGTGCCACATGAGGCCATGCCGGATGGCACGGAGAGAGCAACGCTCATGGTGCCAACTAATGCGCATTTGCGGCTCAGAACTAAGCACCATGCTCGCTTCGACAAGCACGCAGTCAGCGATGCAGCAGGCAATGTGCTGATAGTCCGCCGCAAGGATGGCGGTAAACGTTCACCCCAGAATGTACAACGGATCTACGTCTCGCATGTTGACGCCCGAGCGCTACGCTATCGTGGGGTATGGAGATCGGGCCGTCGAACCTGGTGGCTCGAAACCATCCCCTCTGCGGAGCGCTCGCATCTTTACCCTATCTTTGAAATGCAGATGGTTTGGATGGAGCGCCTTGCCCCAATTCTTGCGCAGCGCTTACCAAATCTCCCGGATATTCTGACATGGAAGCTTATTACTCCCGCATGGCCGGTTATCCGATCTGAGGAGATCAGCCCACCGTCGGTAGACGACCTAAAGGCCGCCATCCGTTCGTCCTGCGATCACAACGGGTATGTCATCACTACCGAAATCGGACTGCCGTTCTTTCACGGTCTCTCTCACCGCGACAATGTTTCGGAAGTTAGTTTGATAGAAGCTTTCGTTACGCAAGTTGTTACTCTTGCAGAAGAGGTCAAAGTAGGCATTGCTGAGCTTTTGTGTGAAATCGTTCCTTCATCCGAGGCGCGGCAACTACATGCGTTCGCGCCTCAGGACTTCCGTGATCATGTACGAGAATCGGTTTCGCAGAAGGTAGTAAAAATTAGCCAGTTCGATGATGCTGCCATTCGCTTGGGACTTGGCTGGCATGGGCTCCCGCGACCGGGCGGCACGGTGAAAGGACGCGACGAGTGCACTAGGGTGCTAAACGCGATCACAACGGCGGCAGAGGAAATGTTTTGCGAGTATCTGAGGCAGTTCGAGCGACGCGCACTCATTCGCCGAGTCATAGAAAATCACGAAGCGTCCATCATCGACAAGTCCCGGTGGGAGCGGACCTCAGGCGCTGTCCTCGACCTTTCGGCCAATCCAGAGGAATCCCGCCAAGAGATTTACGAGAGCATTTTGAAAGCAAACGCCACGGGGTTTGCAAGCCGTGTCATTTTGGAGGCCGCACTTTGTGAATGTCCGGTGGATGCCGGCTTCGAGGTTGCAGATTTTGACCTGTCCAATCTGATGGCGCTCGCGATGATGATCCATCACCTCGGCGGTTATTCCGATGCCATTCGCTACGAGGGCATGCGACCCGAAATACGCATCTCGCCAGCCGGCGAGGTGCAGATCGACGTATCATTCTTCGACGCCATCGTAACGCCGGTGGGTGAATCGTTCGTCAGCGATCGGATCGACCGAAGCCGCCGCGACTATTCAGAATTGCTGCATGATCCTGAACTGGTCACCGAAGAACAAGCAAACAACCGAACGGACGAGCGTTTCGTGGCCGCATGGCAGGCGGAAATGGGCATATCCCTGAAGGATTTCCGCACGGCGCTCGAAGCGCTGGAAAATCGCCTTTTCAAGACGGGGCAGGCCTGGGAGATATTGCCCAGATCGGAACTGCTTCGCTACCTCGCTGAACATGTCGATTCTGCGGAACAGTTTATCTCGTCAGTAGAGCTGCGACCGCGTGACGGCTGGAAGAATATCCCACCGCCTTACACCGATCAGGATAGACAGCCGTGGCGGTTCAGGCGGCGATTGTCTGTCGTGCAACGGCCCATTCTTCGTCTGGAACCGTCCGCTGAATCAGACGTGTTAGTTGCGCCAGGCATGATCCGGGATGCCTTCCGCGTCCAGCTTCACAATTTCTACCATGGTCAGTATGATCTCAGTTCTATTGCTACGAAAGAGATGCGAAGCTGGCGAGATCACATCGTTGCGAAAGAAGCGGCCGAGTTTGAAGAGCGAGTTGTCGCGCGCCTAAAGGAACTCGGATGGCAAGCAAAACGAGGTGCGAAATTCTCACACGTTCTTGGCCGCAAATTATCTGAGGACCCCGGCGACATCGATGTTCTGGCATGGCATTCGGACGGGCGCGTTATGCTCCTCGAATGCAAGGATCTTCAGTTCGCCAAAACTTCCAGCGAAATTGCCAAGCAACTTTACAAATTTCGAGGCAAGGCGGATGAAAAAGGCCGCCCGGACCTGCTTGGCAAGCACCTCAAGCGAATGGAACTTGCACAGGGCAACGCAGTTGCGTTTCAATCCCATCTTAAGCTCCGCGACGTGCGGATGGGTGGCGCTCTGGTCTTTGCCCACACTGTTCCAATGAGCTTTGCTGCAGAACGGATAGGCCACACCATAACGTTGCTGACGTATGACCAACTCGAAATAGCTTTTGGAGTCCACTCCAGCCCCTGAAACAACCCCAATGAGGCCAGTTAGAGACCCCCTCACACCCCCAGCGTCGGCGCCGTATTCACCTCCAGAGCCTCTTCCGCTTCGTCCTCCTCGCCCAGCACCTCGCCCTTCACCGGCAGTGGGCGGCCGATCCAGATCGGGTCGATCAGGTGGTCGCGCTTGGGGTTGGTGGTGTTGGGGTGGATGAGGATGCTCAGGCCCCCGTGGTTCAGCATCAGCCAGGGAACCAGCGTGGCGAAGATCTCGGTGGCGAAGGAGACCTGGTACATGGCCTGCTCGTGCGGGCCGACCGGCTCGTCGCGCCAGTTGCCGAGGCGCACGCGGAAACGCTCGCCGATGCGTTCGCGCAGCCATTCGGCCTGCCGGCGCTCGGCCGCGTCGCCGTAATAGATGTGAGCGTGATAGCTGGCGATCTCGGCGAGTTGCCTGACGTCTTTCATCGCGTGCTCCGCTCCCTGGTGGTTCCAATACGCAGCGGAACTCTAGGCGGTTCTTCGTTTCCTGGAAACGGCTGGCCGCTCTACAGACTGTTTAGCATCGGGGTGGTTGGCGCGCGATCGCGGACGCCGGCGCTGCCCCTCATCCGGCCGCTACGCGGCCACCTTCTCCCCGTCGGGGAGAAGAGACTGGCGCTCATGCCGACAATCTCCTCTGCCCTCTCTGCGCGTGCGAGGAAAAGGGCGGCCGCCCGCCGCTCGCGACAATGTGTATGGCCGCCATTTCAGACTTCGCTTATCAACGATGCAGCATGCCATCCAGATTTCCCGGACAGCCCCGTCCGGCGAACGAGACGTCTTTGTAAATGAGGCAAGGGATGGAGGGGGAGCGGCGACGGAACGGGCTTTGACACGCCTCTGGCGTGGTCGTTGGCGCCCGGAAGCGGGCGGCAAGGCGCGCTGAGGCGGGCGCGTTCCGGCATCTTCGAAGCGGGCAATCACGGCGAGAGCGTGCCGGTCGAAACGGCACGCCCAACACCAACACGCAAACCCGGGCGCCAGCCCGAGGGCGCGTGACAGGTCTGCTTTGCCCTCTCCCTCAGTCCGAGTGCGTTTTGGCGGTTTTCCAGCGGGGGTTCGGCATGTCGCATCTACTGTTTCTGCTCGCGCTCGGCTTCGTCGCCTGGCAATGGTTCGCCAAGGGGCGAAGCGAGGCGAAAGGCGCTCGACGGGAAAATGTGCGGCCGAAAGGCGGCCGGCGCGCCGCGCTCCGGACCGCGCCGTCCGGCGATGCCGACGACGACAGCGAAGGCGACGAGGTCGGCGATGTCGCCAAGGCGGTGTCGAGCTTCCTCGGCGAGAAAGGTTTTCTGGGCGAGAAAGGCCTGCTTGGCGATGCCCTGCTTGGCGAGACAGGGCGGGAACTGCTCGGCCAGGCGGTCAGCCGCGCCTTGCAGGACTCCGGTGTCGCCAAGGAGATCGAGCGCAAAGCGGCCGAGGCGCTGAAGCCGATCAGGCAGGCGGCGGCCAGGCAGACGGCAGGCCGGCAGGCGCAGGGGAAGCAGGCGCAGGGCAAGCAGCGGGCCAGATACCTGCTCGACGGCGATGGCGGCTACCGGCAGCGGACGGACCGCACCGCGCGGCTCCAACAATCCTTCAGGGGCAAGGGCCTCTGCTCGCCGCGTTAACGCGGCTCGCATCTTGAATCGGCTATCCGCTCCAACTCTCTGTTTTTAAACGTAAATCCTTGAGGCCCGCGCGGGGCGTGCCTCCAACCAAGCGAGGGAATGAAAATGGCAATCACCAGGCAGGTCATCACGTCTCTGCAACGCGACGGCACCGATGCGCTGGGCACCAGGACGGTCGCGATGAAGATCGTCGACGAGAGCATCGTCTCGGGCTCGCTGCTCACCGTGGAAAGCAACCATTTCTGCATCCTGAAATCGCGCGGCGCGGTGCTCAATGTCTACGAGACCGGGCAATATGCGCTGCAGACGCCGGACAAGCCGCTGGTCGGCTCGGTGGTGCAGGGCTTCTTCGGCGGCTCGTCGCCCTGGGTCTACGAGGTCATCTACATCAACCGCTCGAAGCTCCTGGTGCGCAACGAGGGCGTGGCGACCAGCGCCGAGATGGCGGAGATGTCCTATGTGGTGGACTACTATATCCACATCGACAGCAAGGAAGAGGCGCTCGACCTCATCACCCACATGCCCTTCGCGGGCTCGGTGATCGACACCAAGGAGATCGCCGACTATGCCGGGCCGGCCATCGAGCAGGCGATCAACCAGATCATCCAGATCACCAAGATGGAGAACGTCAACGAGCGCATTAGCGACGTGCGCGAGGCGGTGAAGGCGCATCTCACCGATTTCCTGAAGGTCTACGGCATCATGCTGAACGACCTCAAGGTGCTGATCATGCCGCGCGACGAGCGCATGCGCGAATTGATCTCGCTGCAAGCGATCGGCCTCACCCCCATCGAGGCGGTGCGCTATTACCTGGCGCTGCGCATGGCGGACAAAGGCCTGGTGTCGGCGCCCAATGCGGCTGCCGGCGTGCGTTCCAGATCGGCGGCCAGCCGACAGGCTTCTACCCGCTGGGCGACGAAGTGGGCGCCACAAGATGAGCCGCTTCTACGAGGCCGGGCTGCTGGCGCAGGTCGGGATCAACCTGTTCTACGGCTACGGCTATAATTTCTACCGGCAGGAGAACCAGCTGCGTGCCGACGACCAGCGGGTGCGCCAGATGGCGTGCTCGCTGCTTGGCCGGGCACGCGCGGGGCTCGACGCGGCCGAGAGCCGCTACCGGCGCGAGAACATCGCGCCGCCCACCCGGGCCAATCCCTTCCCCGATCCGGCCGTCGTCGCCAACGCCCAGGCGCTGGAGCGGCTCGGCCGCGAGGTGGGCGGGCTGGAAGGGCTGATCCGTCACCAGCCGGTGCCGGAGAACGACCGCATGGCGCAGCGCTACCGGCGGGAAGCCGCGACGCTCGCCACGCTCGCCGAAAAGGATGCGGTGCTGGTGGGCCAGGCGGAGCTCTTGCGCTCGCTGGTCGAGGGCGCCGCGGCCGAAGCGATCCTCGCCAGCAAGAGCGAGATCGAGACCGGCATCGCCGCCATCGCGACGACCTTGCGCGACCGGCAGACGTTCTTGCTGTGAGGCGAGCAACGTATCGAATCGCGCTCCGGCGGGTCGCCAGAGCGCGGTTGGTCAGAACCGTCTTCTGTTCAAAGGCCGCTTCATGGCGATGCGGGCGAAATTCTCCAGCGTGCGCGGCACCGGCGCCTCCTCGATCGCCTCGATGGCGCCTTTCATCGCGGCCTCCTGCCGAAAGCGCGCCACCCAATCCTCGGTCAGGTCATCGCGCTGGATCCTGAGTTGAGAGACCGGCACGGTTGCCGGCGCCGGAACATCGAGCAATTCAGCGACGGCTTCGAGGTAGGGCCTCGGTTCCGGCAACAGATCCTCGTAGAAGAAATGCCGGTGGTGCAATTGCGAAAGATCCACATAGGCCCGCCAGAACGCATAGCTCTGCTCGATCTGGAAGAAGGCCTGGCTGATGCCGGCGAAGCTGTAGGGAACGGGCGATTCGGCTCCCTTGTCGCGGCTCGTCCATAAGAGCGAGACGCTGGCGCGGTAGAAGGAAATGGCCTGCCTCAGCCGATCGCGGCGTTCGAGCAGGATGAAGCCCAGATCGCTTTTCTTTCGAACTTCCAGCAGGAAGTCCTTGCCGCACTTGCCCTTCGACCAGCTCAGATGGCGCGGAAACACCTTGATGGCGAAGCGGCCGTTGGCGGTCGAGGCTTCGCGGATCACCGTCTCCTCGAGCACATCGTATCGGCGCGGCTCCGGACCGAGATGGAGCTGCTTCAGCCATTCTCCTGAGCGGCCCATGATGCCCGTCGCATTGGTGAGACTTCCAAGCCAGTTCGAACCGCTTCTTCCCTCGGTTAAAACCGCAACCCCCTTCAATATGTCCTGTCCTCCTTTGCCCGCCGCCGGTAATGCCGCAGGAACGCGCGGGCTCGGCGCTCCATTCCCGCCACCCCTTCCTTTTCGCCCGAGCGGATCGGCCGCTCCCAACCGACATCCGTCTCGATGCTCTTCCGCGGCTGCAGCTCCCGGCAGCCTTTCGAAAGGGGGTTCGGCGCTTCATCGAACCGCCGAGCCAATATTTTCTTTTACGCAATTCTGGACGGAAGGCTACGCCCAGGCGCCCGCCCGACTGTTTTATACCCGTTTTGAAAGTGCGAGGCGGCTCATGCCTTCTTGCTGGCGAGCCGCTCGAGCGCGTCGACGATGAGGTCGCAGAATTTCCGGTGGTCGAGCTTCATCGCCACGGTGTGGCGGAAGTTCACCTGCTCGCTCGACGTGCCGCCGAAATGGCGCATGCCGCCCATCTTCTCGAAATTGCAGACCGTCATGCCCTTGGTCCAGCGGCCGGCTGTCTCGACGCGGATATCGGCCTTCTCGGTGGTGAAGACGCCCGGGTCGATTATGGCCGCGACGCAGCAGGCGTCATGGACGGCGGGATATGCGATCTGCAAGAGACCGCCATGGGTGGTCGCGATGAACTCCCAGATGTCGAGGATGAACTTGGCGATCGGGCCGCCGACGGCGCGCACCCTGTCCTGCAACTCGGGCGTGGCCAGGGCCTGGTGCGTCAGGTCGAGCCCCACCATGGTGACGTCCCAGCCGGCGCGGAACACCACGTCGGCCGCCTCGGGATCGGCATAGACGTTGAACTCTGCCGCGGGCGTGATGTTGCCGCGCGTGAAGCTGCCGCCCATGGCTACCACCTTCTTCACCCGCCCGACGATGCGCGGGTCCTTGCGGGCGGCGAGCGCGATGTTGGTATAGGGGCCGACCGGCACCAGCGTGACGGTTTTCGGCTCATGCGCCATGACGGTGTCGATGATGAAGTCGACCGCATGGCGCCTGTCGAGATCGAAGGAGGCCGGCGGCAGCTCGGGGCCGTCGAGCCCGGTCTCGCCATGGATCTCGACGGCCAGCACCTGGTCGCTGACCAAGGGACCGGGCGAGCCCTTCGCCACCGGCACCTTGATGCCGTAGGCAGTGCAGGTCGAGAGCGCGTTGCGCGTGGTGTTCTCGACATTGTGGTTGCCCGAAACCGTGGTGATGCCGAGCAGGTCGATGTTTGGATTGCCGGCCGCCAGCAGGATGGCGATGGCGTCGTCGTGCCCCGGATCGCAGTCGAGGATGATCTTTTCCATGGGTGGCGTCCTCCTGTCGGCGGGGTTCGCCGCGATTACAGACGCCGTGCCGGACGGCGTCAAGCTTGTCGGCCGGTGCGGAGGTTGTGCCAGGTCGCGGACGGCGCTCCCCTACCCTTTGCCATTGACCCCGCTCCCCCACAGCGCGCGCTGGAACAGCCCGCGCTTCCGCTTCCTCGAAACCAGCTCCACATCGCTGACCAGCCGCGCGCCGCCTTCGCGCCGCTCCAGCGTGATCTTTCGCGTATGAAACGCCTCCAGCTCTGCGCGGTGGGCGACGCTGACGATGGTGACCCTTGGCAATTCCTGGATCACCGTCTGCATCATCTTGTCCTGGCTCTTCTCGTCCAGCGCCGAGGTCGCCTCGTCGAGCACGACGATGTCGGGCGCGTGCAGCAGAAGGCGGGCGAAGGCCAGGCGCTGCTTCTCGCCGCCCGACAGCGTCTGGTCCCACGGCGCCTCCTCCTCCAGCCGGTCCTTCAGATAGGCAAGGCCGACCTTGTCGAGGGCAGCCTCGATCTCTTTCGTCTTCCAGTTGTCGGCGGCGGCCGGATAGGCGGTGGCGCGGCGCAGCGTGCCCGACGGGATATAGGGGCGCTGCGGCAGCATGAAGAGGCGCTTGCCCGGGTGGAAATCGACGTTGCCGCTGCCCCAGGGCCACAGCCCCGCGATGGCGCGCACCAGCGTCGACTTGCCGGTGCCGGATTCACCCGAGACCAGCACGCGCTCGCCAGGCTCGATCTCGACCTCGGTTTCCTTCACCACCGAGGTGCCGTCGTCGAGCGTCACGGAAAGATTTTTGAGGCTGAGCATGGCGCCGTCCTCGGTCTCGCCGCGCTGGATACGGCCCAGCCGGTCGTTCTTCTCGGCGCGCTCCAGCCCGTCGAGCGACATCATCAGCGAGGCGATGCGGTGGGCAGAGGCGTTCCAGTCGGCGAGCCGGGGATAATTGTCGACCAGCCAGCCGAACGCGCCCTGCACCAGCGCGAAGGCGGAGGCTGCCTGCATGACCTGTCCAAGGCTCATCGAGCCGTCGAGGAATTTCGGCGCGCATAGAAGCACCGGCACCACCGGCGCGAACAGGCTGGAGCCTTGCGAGACCAGCGTGGTGCGCATGTGCTGGCCGGTGAGCCGCGCCCAGCGGCCGAGCACGCCGGCGAAAGTGCGGTCGATGCCGGCGTTCTCCTCTTCCTCGCCGCCCAGCAGCGCGATGCTCTCGCCATTCTCGCGCACACGCGTCAGCACGTAGCGGAACTCGGCTTCGGCCTGGTTCTTGTCCTCGGAAAGCTGGACGAAGCGGCGGCCGATGACGAACATCGAGGTCGAGGTGATGGCCGCGTAGATGACCGCGGTGACGACGAGAAAGCCGGGCACGGTGATTGTGGAGCCGCCAAGGGTAAAACTCAGCGCGCCGCCGATGGTCCACAAGACGACGATGAAGGTCGAGGCCGACAGGAAAGCGTTGAGGACGCCGGCGACGAAATCGACCGGCGATTCGGTCGCGATGCGCAGATCCTCGGTGAGGCGGGCCTCGGGATTGGCGTGGTCGCCCTTGACGAGGTTGAGCTGGTAGTAGCGGCCGCTGGCCAGCCAGCGTTGGATCACCGCCGTGGTCAGCCAGGAGCGCCAGCGGCGCTGCATGGTCATGCGCAGGTAGACTTGCGCGACGACCAGGCTGATGCTGCCGGCGACCAGCGGCAGGAAGATGGCGCTGAGCCAATAGACGGTGTGGGCGTCGCGCTGCTCGATGGCATCGAAGATCGCGCGGTTCCAGCGGTTGATGCCGTACTGAAAACCGACATTGACGCAGATCAGCGTGAGCAGCCCGATCGTGAGCGGCCAGGCGAGCTTGTCGCCACGCAAACCCCAATAGCCCCGCCCGCTGATCCAGAAGCGCCTGAGCAGGTATTTCTTGCGGGCGCGCTCGGCCTCCTCGGGCGAAAGCGCGGGACCGGGCTCGGCGGCCTCGGGCGGCGGCGACCCGGCATGACCGATGGCCTCCGGCGCGGCATCGGCGGGTGCTTTCTCTTTGGGCGGGTTCTCGTCGGTCTGTGGCTTGCGCCGCCGGGCCTTGTCCTCCGTCGCCTTGGCATCCGGAACTTTGGCATCCGGAATTTTGTCCGGCACCTTGTCTTCCAGCGTCCTATCCGCGCGCGGCTTCGCTTCCCCGCGCTGCTTCACCTGGCGCGGCTTTACCGGACGCTTGTTTGTGGCGCGCGGTGTGGCTCTGTCAGCCGGTTTCAGTTTGCGCTTGGCCGGGGGCATCGCGCGACAACGGCCCAAAAATCAAAAGGTTTCACCTGTAGGACCAGCAGGGCAATCGCCGAGGGCCGTCTCGACTTCGCCGGGACGGAGCGGGGGCTGCGCTGCCGTACACGATTGATCTGGCGGAATCGTGCCGCGTGCCGAAGCAGGCTCCCTCTAAGCGGCGTTGCCGCCACGGGAACTACGCAGCGGCTCGAAAAGCGCCTCGGAGGCGACGTCGAAGGCGAGCGCGTCGGGCATCGGGAGCGCCGCCGAAAACAGATAGCCCTGCCCGATCATGCAGCCCAGCGAGCGCAGGATCATGCGGTCGGCGTCGGTCTCGACGCCCTCGGCCATCACCTCGATGCCCAGCGTCCGGCCGAGGCCGATCACCGCCTCGACCACGGCCTGGTCCTCGACGGATTTCGCCAGGTCGCGCACGAAATCCTTGTCGATCTTGATCTTGCGGATGCGTCTGTCCTTGAGCGACACCAGGGTCGAGAAGCCGGTGCCGAAATCGTCGAGCACGATCGATATGCCCGCATCGGCCAGGCGCCCGACCTTTTCGTCGACCCGGTCGCGGTCGACCGGCGCCTCCTCGGTGATTTCGATCTCGAGCATGGCGGCCGGCACATTCCTCGTCTTCAGGCCGGTCAGGATCATGTCGTCGACGTTGCCGGCCTCGAGCTCGCGCGGCGAGAGGTTCATCGCGACACGGACATCGCGGCGCCCGTGTGTCACGAGCTCGCCGATCATGGCGCAGCAATTCAAGAACACCGTCTCGGTCAATAGCGAAAGCAGCCCGGTTTCACGCGCGGCGGTGACGATCTCGGGCGGAGAGATGGCACCATGGACATGGTGATGCCAGCGCAGCAGCGCCTCGAAGCCGACGACCGCGTTGGTGTCGAGCCGCACCAGCGGCTGGAACCAGCAACAAAGAGTGCCGGTTTCAATGGCCCCACGCAAATCGCGTTCGATGCGGTTCTTGCGCTCCAGGGCAGCGTCCAGCCCGGCGTCGAAGAGGCAGTGTTCGTTCCGGCCGCCGCGCTTGGCCGCGTATAGCGCGAAATCCGCTTTGAGCAGCATCTCGGTCAATTGCGGCTTTTCCGCCTGGTATATGCCGATCGAGGCGCCGACGCGCACCGAGTTCAGCTCCGGATCCGGATTGGCGATCGCCGCAATGATGGCGGAGGCGAGCGCGCCCGCCGCTTGCTGCGACCTGACGGCGGAGAAAAGCAGCACGAATTCGTCGCCGCCGATGCGCGCGATCGTAGCGCCTTGCGGGGCGTGGTCCTCGATCCGGCGCGCCACCTTGACCAGAAGGCCGTCGCCGATGGTGTGGCCGTAAGTGTCGTTGACGGATTTGAAGCCATCGAGGTCGATCAGCATGGCCACGAACGGGCCGTCGGAAAGGCCGAGCTTGGCGATGGCCTGTTCCAGCCCGTAGCGGTTGAGCAGGTTGGTCAGCGGGTCGCGCCAGGAGTTGCGCTCCATCTCGGCGGCGAATTCGCGCGCCTCGTATTTAAGACGGCTCGTTTCGCGGAAGCGGTATTGTCCGAGCAGCGCGCTCCTGATCATGCCGCCGAGGAAAAGCAGGATCGTGAAGGCGAGCACGTAGTTTTCGACGCCGCCCCTGGCCAGGACGAAACCGGCGGCGGTGAGGAGCGGCAGGGTGACGAAATTGATCGAAGCCGGTGCGTAGGAGTTGCCGTAGGTGACCGAACCGGCCGCAGTGCCGGCAAGCACGATGAGATAGAGCGGCGCCTGGCTGGTCGTGTATCCGTCGCTCAGCAGCGCCAGAAACGACCAGGCGATGCCCGAGGCAAGCGCCAGCAGGCCATAGAGGGAAAGCCGGGCGCCCACCGCCTGAGGCCTGTCGTCGGCCGCGCCTGATTGGGCGACGGCAAGCACGACCCGCGCGCCGTTGATCAAGGCGATCGCGATAAACCACAGCACCGCGGCAAGGCCGCCGCCCGACAAGAGCTGCACCGCCAGGATCAGGCCCGAGAGCACCGTGCCTATGGGCATCGAGATGAAGACGCCCTTGCTCAGATCCGCAAGCTGGTCGCGCAAGATGCCTGCGTCCACGGCTCCGCCGCGTCCCCCGGAAGAGGGACCCGCCGCCAGCCGCTCGTCATGCCTGTCCATGCCCTAGTGGGTAGGCAAGCGGGATGAAAATCGTGTTAAGGATTTCAGCGGTTTACGTCGCATTTTTGCGATTGGCGACGCACAGTGGACAGAAAACCCGGGCGCCGCCAGGCGCCCGGGTTGTATTTGGTGGTCCGTATGCGGTTCACTTCGTCCCGGCTGCCGCCTTTTCGATGAGGTCGGCGACGGCCTTGGGATTGGAGACGTAGACGGCGTGGCTGCCGGGCACTTCCACCGTCGTCGCCTTGGCGCGGCCGGCCATCTGGCGCTGCGCCGGCGGCGGGATCATGTGGTCGTCGGTGGCAACGAGGTACCATGACGGCTTCACCTTCCAGGCCGGCTTGGTGACCTTGCCTTCAAGCGCGGCCACACCCCACGGAACCTGCGAGTCGGCCATGAACGAGGCGAGCTCGGGCCTGACGTCGGCGGCGAACGAAGCGGCGAACTTCGCCTTGTCCAGCATCAGGAAGCCGTCGACAGGCGGAAGGATCGGCGGCACCGCGGCGCCGGGAGGCGGGTTGGCGATCAGGCTCGAGACCGACTCGCCGGCATCGGCGGCGAAGGCCGCGATGTAGACGACGCTCTTCACTTTAGGATCGGTGCCGGCTTCCGAGACCACGACGCCGCCATAGGAATGGCCGACCAGGATGACGTCGCCCTTGGCGGCGGCGATGGCGCGCTTGGTGACGGCGACGTCGTCGGCGAGCGATGTGGTCGGGTTCTGGACGATGGTGACGTCGTAACCGTCCTTCTTGAGGATCTTATAGACACCCTCCCAGCCGGAACCGTCGACGAAGCCGCCATGGACGAGGACGACGGATTTCGCAGGCTGGGCACTTGCCGTTCCGGCGGCGACGCCGAGGGCCAAGGCGGCGGAAGCGATGATTGCAGCGGTAGACATTTGAGTTCTCCTTTTCAAAAGCGTTTGTTTGCGTTGCTTGCAGGAGAACTATGCGACGGAGAGGCCGAGCTCGCTTTCAGGCGGCCTTCAGGACCTCTTGATTTTCCCTTGAGATCGCTTTGATTTTGCATGCCCGACGCGATTAGAGTGTCCGCATATTCACGGCGCGGCCCGGAGCAATCGATTTTGGCGTATCATTTCGAGGACTTTGCCCTGGACGGCGACCGGCGCGAATTGCGCCGAGGCAACGACCTGATCGCCGTCGAGCCGCAAGTATTCGATCTTCTGCAATATCTGATCCGCAACCGCGACAGGGTCGTGAGCAAGGACGATCTGGTCGACGCCGTCTGGCAGGGCCGGATCGTGTCCGACGCCACCTTGGCCAGCCGCATCAATGCCGCCCGCGGCGCGCTCAGCGACAATGGCGAGGACCAGCGGCTGATCCGCACCATCCTGCGCAGGGGGCTGCGCTTCGTCGGCACGGTGCGCGAGGACGGCGGCGCGCAGGGTGCCGGCACGGCGGAGCAAGCTGCCCCCTGCCCCGAAATTCCCGGTCGTCCCTCCATTGCCGTGCTGCCCTTCCAGAACATGAGCGGCGATCCGGAGCAGGATTATTTCGCCGACGGCATGGTCGAGGACATCATCACCGGCCTATCACGCATCCGCTGGCTGTTCGTCATCGCGCGGAACTCGAGCTTCACCTACAAGGGCCGCGCGGTGGATGTGAAGCAGGTCGGGCGGGAACTCGGCGTGCGCTATGTGCTGGAAGGCTCGGTGCGCAAGGTGGGCAGCCGCGTGCGCATCACCGGCCAGTTGATCGACGCCGAGGATGGCGGCCATCTTTGGGCCGAGCGCTACGATCGCGATCTTACCGATGTGTTCGCGCTGCAGGACGAGATCACCGTCGCCGTGGTGGCGGCGATCGAGCCCAACCTGCGTCGCGTCGAGATCGAGCGTGTCAGGCGCAAGCGCCCCGACAGCCTCGACGCCTATGATCTTCTGTTGCGGGCGCTTCCCGACGTCTACACCTTCATGCCTCAGGGCGCGGCCAAGGGACTGCCACTGCTCGACCAGGCCCTCGCCATAGAGCCGACCTATGCGCTGGCGCACGGCTTCGCCGCCTGGGCGCACCAGACGCTGTTCATCCGCGGCGGCCTGAAGGCCGAGCATCGCGACAAGGCGGCCCGCCATGCCCACGCGGCGATCGAGCACGGCTCGGGCGACGCGATGGCGCTGGCCCTGGCCGGCTTCACCATCGGCCTGGTCGAGCACGACCGCGGGCTGGCCGACGAGGCCTTTGCTGCAGCGCTTTCGCTCAGCGCCTCCTGCGCTTTCGTCTATGCCTTCGGCTGCGTGCCGGTGGCCTATGGCGGCGACGCAGCGCGCGCCATCGACTGGTGCGAAAAGGCGATGCGGCTCAGCCCGATGGACGCCATGAGCTGCGTGCCGCAAGGCATTATCGGCTTTGCCAATTTCCTGGCCGGCCGACATGAGCAGGCGGTCGCCGCCGGCCGCCGGGCAGTCGAGATGAATCCGGGCTTCAGCATCCTGCATGGCTGGCTGGCGGCGCCGCTGGCGCGGCTTGGACGGATCGATGAGGCAAAGGTCTCGGCCAAGCGGCTGATGGCGCTCGACCCGCATTTCACCATCGGCGGTTGGTCGGAAGCGGTCGGAATTGCGCCTGAAATCATCGACGATGTAACCGGCGCCCTGAGGGCGGCGGGACTGCCGGAATAGCCCATCAGGCATGGAGCCTCGGCCCGACCGAGAAGTTCTTTAGCCGTTGAACGGAAATTCCCAGTGGACTACCGGAATTGGTCCGCATGGCACGGCACGGGCGAATCCTGTCGTGTTTGTGTGGCTCGATGGCTAGTGGAGTTGGAAGATCATGACCCTAACCAATCGCGACCTCATCGAGCTCACGGAATGGCGACGCAAGCTGCACCGGCAGCCGGAAATCTCGAATGAGGAGGAAAAGACCGCGAAGGAGGTGGTGAGCTTCCTCGCCGATACGGGGCCGGACAAGGTGTTGACCGGGCTCGGCGGCCATGGCGTGGCTGCGGTCTATGATAGCGGGAAGGCCGGGCCGACGGTGCTGTTCCGCTCGGAGCTCGACGCGCTGCCGATCGAGGAGCTTTCGGGTGTCGAGCATGCCTCGCAGGTGCCGGGCAAGTCGCATATGTGCGGCCATGACGGGCACACCGCGATCCTGGCGGCGCTCGGCCGGCAGCTTGGGCGCGAGAGGCCGGCGCGCGGGCGCGTCGTCTTGATGTTCCAGCCGGCGGAGGAAACCGGCAATGGCGCGGCCGGGGTCGTCGCCGACCCGCGCTTTGGCGAGATCCAGCCGGACTTTGCCTTCTCGCTGCACAATCTGCCGGGCGTGCCGTTCGGCGAGGTGCGGCTGAAGGCCGGCACCGTCAACTGCGCCTCGCGCGGCATGCGCATCGTGCTCGAAGGCAAGACCGCGCATTCCTCGATGCCGGAGACCGGCATCTCGCCGATGCCGGCGGTGAGCGAGCTGATGCCGGCGCTGCCCGCGCTCGGACGCGGAACCTCCACTGACGAGGATTTCGGCATGGTCACCGTCACCCATTGCGCGATGGGCGAAGCCGTGTTCGGCATTGCGCCCGGCTATGCGGAGGTGTGGGCGACGCTGCGCACCCGCCGCGACGAACGCATGGCCGAGCAGGTCGCCGCCGCGGAAGCGCTTGGCGCGAAGATCGCCGCCAAGCACAGGCTCTCGGTGCGCTTCGACTATCACGAAATCTTCGTCGCCAGCGTCAACGCGCCGGATGCGGTCGAGCACCTCAACCGCGCGCTCGATGAGGAAGGCGTTGCGCGCAGCGAAGAGGCGCTGCCGATGCGCGCCTCCGAGGATTTCGGCATCTTCGGCCACAATGCGAAGTCGGCGATGTTCTTCCTCGGTGCCGGGGAGCGGCATCCGTCGCTTCACAATCCAGACTACGACTTCCCGGACGACCTCATCCCGATCGGCTCCAGAATATTCATGCGCACGGCGCGCAACCTGCTCGGCTGAATGATTCCACGCTGAAGATGGCCCTTCCGATCAGCATCCACCGCCATGCGGCCTAGCGCAGGATCCGGTCCGCTGCGCGATTTTTTTGCGCGCGATGCCACGCTCGTCGCGCGCGAGATGATCGGCGGGGCGCTTGCACTTGCCGGCATCGGCGGCGTCATCGTCGAGACCGAGGCATACCGGCCCGACGACCCCGCCTCGCACAGCTTTCGCGGCCGCACGCCGCGCAACGCGCCGATGTACGGCGCGCCCGGCACGGCCTATGTGTACCGTTCCTACGGCCTGCATTGGTGCCTGAACGCGGTGTGCCTGCCGGGCAGCGCCGTGCTGATCCGGGCCATCCAGCCGCAATCCGGCATCGCCGCGATGCGCGAGCGGCGGGGCACCGAAAATGACCGCCTGCTCTGCTCCGGCCCCGGCAAGCTCTGCCAGGCGCTCGGTATCGACGGCTCGCATAACGGGCTCTCGCTCGCCGCGCCGCCCTTCGAATTCGCGCGCTCGCAGACCGATCCGGCCGCTATCCTCAGCGGACGCAGGATCGGCCTAACAAAAGGCGTGCAAGCCGAGTGGCGCTTCGGTCTCGGCGGGTCGGCCTATCTCAGCCGGAAATTTTGAGCTGCGGCGGGGGCTCAGACTTCCATGCTGTCGAAAAGGAAAATCTGAACACCCGACTCATCGGGTGCGTAAAGCCGGCGATCGGCGCCCGCCGCTTTTCCCTCCGGACTCGCCATTCCTATTTTCATCGCGCCGAGATCGTCGAAATGCAGCACCCCGATCAAGTAGACATCGGATGGTCCGGCGGCCACGGTGACGGGCCCTTGGCTGACCTCATATTTCCTCAGACCCGGGATCTTCTTGGCCAGCGGTATGTGAGTTTCGAAATAATGCTTGTCGAACGCCTTCGCGTCAGCCGGCTGCTTATAGATAACGACCATTCCAGCCATTGCGGCTCTCTCCTTTTGGTGGACGAACCAAGGACGAATGGGCGGGTGGAAACGGAACGGAGCGCAGAAAAGAATCCGAAAATCGGCTCGAAGCGCGGCGATGCGGCTGTCGGTTCTTCCATCCGCTTTCGAGACCTTCTCGCTTGTGCGAAGGTGCGTTCCGTGTAGTCTCCGCTCTAAATTAGCGAGGACTCAAACGATGAGAATTGCGGTGATCGTCGCGCTGAGCGCGGCAGTGGCTGGATGCGTGTCCTCTCCGGTCGACTATGGCGCCTCGCTTTCGCAGCAGGATCCGAAATGGGCGTCGCCGGAATGCCAGCAGGCCCGCACAGCGGCTTCGGACTACGCCGCCCGCGAGAAGGAACACCCCGGCTGGGGCTACGGCGTGCTGGTTGGCCCCTACAGCATGGGACTCGTCGCAGCCGCCAAGGAGCACGAGCAACAGCAGCGACGGCTGCTCGCCCGCCAGATACATCTCCAGTGCTCGAGCCAGCCGCTGCCGAAGGAACTGGATTTCGACCCGTCAACCTACGCGCCGAAGAAGACACATTATCCGTAGACAGGGATGGCGCGTCCCAGTTCTACTCCGGCCGCTCCGCCGCGGCCTTGCCGTCGGATGCATAAAATGAGGATCGCCACGCCCGTGGCGGTCGTAACCTGGCTGGACAGTTTCAGCGCCGAGGCGCCTGTCCGGGCCCGAAAAGGCGGGAGCTGCGGGGCGCTGCCTGGAATTCCCCAGCCGCCATGTCCGAAACCGTAGCGCATGTCTTCATCGGCACGCGCCGGCGCCCGGAAGACGCCGTCGAGCGTCAGATGCTCGATGGCAACGGTCCTTGCCATTTCAGCCTTCGCTCCATGCTTTCAGCAGCGGCCCGTCCCTGCCATAGAGCGGATCCTTGTCGGGCCGGCCCACCGTCGGGATGGTGCGCAGCGCCTCGGCATGCTGCTCCGGACTGCGACATAGGTCGTATGTGCCGAAAGGCGGATAGGCTCCGACCACCAGAAGGTCGGCCGAGCCGGACAGGCGTTGGTGGCCTGTGCCTGCCGGCAGCACCGCCACGTCACCCGCCTTGACCTCCAGCACCTTGCCCTTGTCGCCGCCGAAGCGGACCTCGGCGTAGCCGCGCGCGATGCCCAGCACCTCATGGATGCGCGAGTGATAGTGGACGAAGCCATAGATGCCGTTGCGCCAGCTGCCGCCCCAGCCATTGGCACCGAAAATATCCTCGAAGACGGCAGCCGGATCGACGTCGTCCGGCAGTGGCACCGCGCCGGGATAGACGAGCATCGGCCAGCGCGGATGGTTGGGCACCAGCCCGTCATCGGCGAAGCGGAAGGTAAGGGGTTCCTTTTTGTCGACGGATTGCGCCATCTTTGCCGCTCCTGCAATGTCACCGTCTGGTCTAACGGCTTGTTGCGCGTTTTGCTCCGGTCCGTCCAAGGAGATCACGATGACTGCATTTCGCTTTTCGGCAATCGGCTTTCTTGTGTCGGCCCTTTTCGTTGCCGCTGGCGTCAGCGCGATCGCGGCGCCCGCATCCGCTGCGACGCCGGCCGCGACCACTAACGCGGCGCTCGCGCAGAACCTCTACAAACTCTGCCGCCAAGTGAAGAACGACGACACGGTCCGCCCCTATTCGCATGAGCTTTACGGCGGCACGGCCAAGGCGTTCAAGAAGCTGTTTCCAGACGCAAAGGCCACGCCGGCGGAATCGGAATTGCAGACCCAGGCCAACTATCGCTGCATGAACGGCAAGGTGCTGGTCTGCTTTGTCGGTGCCAACCTCCCTTGCGCCAGGATGAATACCGCGCGCGCCAATCCGGGTGCGGACGAATTCTGCAAGACCAACCCGAACGACGACACCGTGCCGGCCTTCGCGACAGGCCACGACGCCGTCTATTCCTACAAATGTCAAAACGGCAAGGCGGCGGTTGCCGGCAAGTCGTGGCAACTCGACAAGCGCGGGTTTGCGAAGACACTATGGGCGGTGGTCCCCGAGCCCTGAGACGGTTCGGAGCCGGGCCGGCGCCTAGAGCGTTTCACCGTTTCGCGGAAACGGCGAACCGCTCTATCTCTTTGTTTTTACGCAGTTCAGGAAGGAAAACCGCTCACACTTTTCCTGGAATTGCTCTAGACTTCGAGCATCACCTTGATGGCGCGGCGCTCATCCATGGCGCGATAGCCTTCGGCGACCTCGGCCAGCGGCAGCTTGAGATCAAAGACCTTGCCGGGCTTGATCCTGCCCTTGATGACGCGGTCCATCAGGTCGGGCAGGAAGCGGCGCACCGGCGCCGGGCCGCCCAGCATGCGCTTCTGGCCGAAGAACAACCTTTGGCCGTCTAAGCTCACGCCATGCGGCACACCGACATAGCCGATGGTGCCGCCGGGCCGCGAGCAGGCCAGCGCCTGGTCGAAGGATTCTCCCGTGCCGACGCATTCCAGCACCGAATCCGCGCCGACGCCCCTGGTCAGTTCCTTGATGCGCGCAATGCCTTCCTCGCCGCGTTCGGCCACGATGTCGGTGGCGCCGAGCTCGCGGGCGAGCTTCTGGCGGCTGTCGTGCCGGCTCATGGCGATGATGCGTTCGGCGCCCATCTCCCTGGCCGCGAGCACGCCCATCAGGCCGACCGCGCCGTCGCCGACGACGACCACCGTCGATCCCTCGCGGACCTCGGCTGCGTCGGCCGCATACCAGCCGGTGCCGAGCACGTCCGACACGGCCAGCAGGTCAGGGATAAGCTCGGCCGGCGGAACCTCGGACGTCGCCACCAGCGTTCCGTCGGCCAGCGGCACGCGGGCGTAGGGCGCCTGGGCGCCACTCATGAACTCGCGCTGCTCGCAGGAGGACTGGAAGCCGAAGCGGCAATGCGGACAGGTGTTGTCGGAAAGGCAGAAGGAGCCGACGACGAACTGTCCGGGACGAACCGTGCGCACCTCTGCGCCCACCTCGACGACGATGCCGCAATATTCATGGCCCATATGCATCGGCCCGTCGACCGGCTGCAGCCCGCGATAGGGCCAAAGGTCCGAGCCGCAGATGCAGCTTGCCGAGAGCTTGATGATGGCGTCCGTCGGCCGCAAGATTCTCGGGTCGGCGACTTCCTCGCAGCGGATGTCGCCGGGCTTGTTAAGAACGGTTGCGAGCATTTCTTGCTCTCCTTTCGTCGATCGTGTCAGGCGCCGTAATCGGCGTCGCTGACATGTTCCAGCCAGTCCACGACCTTGCCGTCCTTGACCTCCTGGAGGGCAAGGTGGGTCATGGCGGTTTCCGGAGACGCGCCGTGCCAGTGTTTTTCGCCAGGCGCGAACCAGACGACGTCACCGGGCCGGATCTCCTCGACCGGACCGCCTTCGCGCTGCACGCGGCCGAGCCCGGAGACGACGATCAGCGTCTGCCCCAGCGGATGCGTGTGCCAGGCGGTGCGGGCGCCCGGCTCGAAGGTGACCTGCGCGCCCTGCACGCGACCGGGGTCGAAGGGGTTGAAGAGCGGATCGATCCGCACCGTCCCGGTGAACCAACTGGCCGGACCTTTGCCGGAAGGCCTCGAGCCTGCGCGAAGAATGTCCATGATGATCTCCTTTTGCGTCCTCAGATGCGTTCTATGTGAAGCGGGAACTCGCCGCGCATGTGCAGCGCCTGTTCACCGTCGTCGAAGCGGCCGAGCCTGATCAACCCGGGATGGCGATAATCGGCGTAGAACATCGCCAGATTGCCCCAGGGCATGAAATAGCAAAGGGTCGTAGCGCCGCTATTGCCGAACGGACCGCTGCCCTCCTCGGTCAGCCTGCGCGGCAGGTAAGCGACCTTTTCATTGTGTGCGTAGCCGCTGATGGCGAGATGGAGCGGCAGCATGGAAAAGAAATCCCGCCCCGAAGGATAGGTCGTGTCCATGTGCCGCGGCCCGTCGGTCGAGCCCTCCAGTCGTTTCGCTGGCGGCTATATAAATCACCGGCACTATCTGGATTAGCCGTTGCAATCTGCATGGACTTATCCATTCTTGATATGAATTCGCGAGCGGAGGCTACGAACCGCCGCAGCTTGATCGAGCGGCCGAGCCAGGATGGTATCCCATGCAGCGTGAGGATCTGAAGGACTTGCTGTGGTTCCTGACGGTCGCCAGGGAGCGCAGCTTCACCAGGGCGGCGGCCGAGCTTGGCACATCGCAGTCGACGCTCAGCCATACGATCAAGCAACTGGAGGCGCGCCTCGGCGTGCGGCTGCTCACCCGCACGACGCGAAGCGTGGCACCAACGGAAGCGGGAGAGCGGCTCTACCAGTCGCTCGTCCCGCGCTTCGAAGGCATAGAGTCCGACCTTTCGAGCCTTGTGGCCTTCCGCGACAGCCCCGCGGGCACGGTGCGCATCACGCTGTCCGACCATGCGCTGCGCACGATCGTCTGGCCGAAGCTCGAGCCGATGCTGCGCGATTATCCGGATCTGCGCGTCGAGCTCTACAGCGACAACGGCATGCGCAACATCGTCGAGGAGCGCTTCGACGCCGGCGTGCGTCTTGGCGAGAGCGTCGACAAGGACATGATCGCGGTGCGCATCGGCCCCGACTGGCGGCTGGTGGCCGTCGCCTCGCCGGACTATTTTTCGCGCCGTCCGGTTCCGAAAATTCCGCAGGATCTCGTCGGACACGATTGCATCAGCCTGCGGCAGACCACCTTCGGCGGGCTCTATGCCTGGGAGTTCGAGAAGAAGGGCCGCGAGCTCAGGGTCCGGGTAGACGGTCAGCTGACCTTCAACACCACCATTCCCATGGTCGAGGCGGCGCTGAGCGGCCACGGCATCGCCTATGTCCCGGAAGACCTCGTCAGCCAACACGTCGCCGCGGGCAGGCTCAGAATCGTGCTCGACGACTGGAGCCTGCCCTTTCCGGGCTACCACCTCTACTATCCGAGCCGGCGGCAGCTCTCGCCGGCGATGGCGGTGATCGTCGAGGCGCTGCGGCATAGAAATTGATGCGGGCCTGCCGCGGGCCGCCTGCCGCAGGATTCGCCCAGCCGATCTGAATGCCACCGAGAGGCCCTGCCCCTGCAGGCCATAGCGGCCATGGCAATTATCTGTTCGTCATCGACGGTATCTAAGCATTCCCTATTGCAATCCCCGGAAGAAGAGGATTGATTAAAATCCTCGGGGGAGATCAAGATTGTGAATAGGGGTGTGGTACGGCTTCTTCCGAAGCCCAAGGTTTCAATATTCATTTGTGGATGCGGGCATACAGGGTCAACTTTGCTCGCCCGGATACTGGCTTCGCATCCGGAGATTTTTTCCATCCGCCGCGAGACAAGCGCGTTTGTCTCAAACAAAGGGGCGCGATGGACCAAGCTCAGCGTGGTTTTGTTGCAGGCGGCCATTTCGCGCCGCAGCGTCTGGGTCGAAAAGACCCCGAACCATATCCACTATACGAGGCAGATTGCCGAGACGATTCCGGGCGCGCGCTTTATCGTCGTCACGCGCGACGGCAGGGACATCGTGACCTCGCTCGGGCAGCGTTACGAAGGCGATTTCGACAAGGCTTTCCAAAGATGGATGGCCGACAGCAAGGCTTCGATGGCGCGTATCGAAAATGGCGAAAGTATCCTGTGGCGTTACGAGGACTTCATCGAATCGCCCGCGCTTTCCATCGAACGACTATGCCGCTTCATCGGCGTGACCTTCGACCCGGGCATTTTGAATTATCACCACCAGCCTGTCGTGTGGGGGCGGGAAAAGGCGGTGCGCACGCCGCATTCGGCTCGCCGGCACGCCCAGGTGAACCAGCCGATCACCGACTATAGGGGCGGCTGGCGATCCGGGCTGCCGGCGAACGTGGCCTGCCGCTTCGACGCAGGCGAAGCGCGGGAGATCATGGACTATTTCGGATACGCGCAGGGCGAACGTCTGCCGGAGGGTATCGATCTACAGAGCTAAGCGTAGTCGAGAAGCGACTGTTTGCGCGGGGACGGAAGTTGCAACGAGCGGTCCGCCGTTTCCGTGAAACGGCAGACCGCTCTAGCGAGGGACCAACCTTGAGACCTTGGGCCGCGGCGCGAAGAAGCAGCGCAGATAGGGCTGGTTGGTTATGACGTAGTTGTTCTCGCAGATATGGTACCGGCCGTCCGGCGATTCCTGCACGCGCTCTCGCGGGATGTTGAAACTATCGGGCAGATAGAGGTAGCCGCCGTCGGCCCTGGATTGCACCGAGGACTCCGGTATGGGGCGGCAATCCCTGCCGCCGCAGCACTTGAAGTTCGTTACCGGATCGACCTTGTTTTCGTACCAGTCATGGGCTCCAGCGCCTGTCGCGGCGGCGATGCAGATTACCGTGGCGATGACCCTTCGCATGGCATTCCTCGACGAGGCGGAGGCACTGCTCAGTCGAGCGTCATGTATATTAGCGTGCCCCGGGAAACGCCATTGCCCGGAAGGTCTGGAAGGCGACGCCCGGTCCTTGTGGACGGCGAGGAGTGAGGCGGGATCCCCAGCCAGAGGTCCGACCCTGCCCGCTCACACCAGCCGCTGCCCACCGTCGATATGGACGGTCTCGCCGGTCATGAACTCGTTCTGCATGAGATAGAGATAGGCCGGCGCGATGTCGGCGGGCCTGGCGATCCTGCCGGCCGGAATGCGGCCGCCCATCTCGTTGAAATAACCTGTCTTGGCCTCGCCGACGATCTCGTCCCACATCTCGGTGTCGACCCAGCCGGGCGAGACGATGTTGACGCGGGTCGGCGCGAGTTCCAGCGCGAGCGCGCGGGCGAAATAGGTGAAGGAACCGGCGACCGCCGAAACCACCGAGCCGCCAGGCACAGGCGGGCGGTCCTTGTTGATGCCGGAGGTGAAGATCATCGAGCCGCCCTTGTTCAGCGTGCGCAGGGCGTGCTTGGCCAGCATCACCGCGCCGATCAGCTTACCGTCGACGAAGCCGCGCACGAAATCCATGTCGGTTTCGCCGATCGGATCATTGGGCGGCGGCGTGCCGGCGGTCGCCACCAGGTGATCGAAGGAGCCCGCTTGCTCGAACAGGCGGGAGACGTCGGTCTCGTTCGCCATATCGGCGGCGATGGCCGTCACGCGCCCTGCCCCGCCGAGCCTCTTCGCTGCGGCCCTCAGCTTGTCCGCCGAACGGCCGGCGATCACCAGCTCGGCGCCGTTTTCGAGCGCCGCGGCCGCAACGCCGAAACCTAAGCCGGAGCTGCCGCCGACGACGACGATCTTCTTTCCTGCGAGAGTGGTCATGGGTCTTCTCCGTTCTTCAATCGGGACATTGAGCTCAGGCGCGGCCTCCGTGGGCCGCTTGAAGGTCGGCGAGGACGATCTTCCTCATCGAGTACATCGCCTGGCGTGCCCGACCGGCCTTTTCACGGTCCGGGTCGTTCATCAGGCGCAAGGCCTCGCTCGGGATGACCTGCCAGTAGACGCCGAACTTGTCCTTGAGCCAGCCGCAGGGCTGTTCCGAGCCGCCGCCGGCAGTGAGCGCGTTCCAGAAATAATCGGTCTCTGCCTGGTCCTTCGTCTCGATGTAAAGCGAGATGCGCTCGTTGAAGGGCGGCACGCCGCCGGCGTTGAGTGCCGTAAAACGCTGGCCTTCGAGCTCGAAGTCGAAGATCGCGTGCGGCTTGTCGGTGAACTCGATCGCTCCGAGCGTCCGGCTGTTCTTGAAGACCGAGAGATAGAAATCCCGCGCCGCTTCGGCATCGAGGTTGAACCAGAGGAAGGGATGAACGGTGGCCATAGTGTCCTCGCAGGTTTTTAGGTGAGTGTTGATCACAAATTCTGTGAGGATTTTTGGCTGGAAAAAGCTCGACGGACAAACCAAAGTTTGGCAAGTATTTGTTACCATAACTCACAAATGGCTTCGCCATGGCCCGCCGACTGCCGCCTCTCAACGCCTTGCCCGCCTTCGAGGCCGCCGCCCGGCACCTTAATTTTTCCAGAGCCGCCGATGAGCTCAACCTCACGCATGGCGCAATCAGCCGGGCGATAAAACATCTGGAGGATCAGCTCGGCGTGCAGCTCTTCGAGCGCGCGACGCGTTCGGTGCGACTAACCCCGGTCGGCGAGCCTTATGCGATTGCCGTGCGCGAGGCGCTGGACCAACTCGCGCTGGCGACGCAAACCGCGACCTCGCGCCAGTCGGGTTCGACGCTCAACGTCAGCACGTCGGACGGCTTCGCCGGAAAATGGCTGGTGCCGAGGCTCTATCGCTTCCATCGCGCGCATAGCGACATCGATGTGCGCGTCTCGACCACCGGCAGGTTGACCAATTTCCGCGGCGACGGCATCGACGTCGCCATCCGCTACGGCGCCGACCACTATCACGGGCTGACCGCGGAGTTCCTCACCGGCGAGGAGGTGTTTCCGGTCTGCAGCCCGAAGCTGCTGGAAGGCCCGCATCCGCTCAAGCACCCGCAGGATCTCAAGCACCACACGCTGATCCGCGACGGCTATCGCATCGATTGGGCGGCGTGGCTCGCCAGCGCCGGCGTCGAAGGCGTCGACCCGAATAGCGGCCTCACCTTCGATTCCGCCACTTTCGCGGTGGAATCCGCCGTGCAGGGCGAAGGCGTGGTGCTCGGCCGCACCATGCTGGTTTCCGCCGATCTCGCCTCCGGCAGGCTGGTGCGGCCGTTCGATCACGCGCTGAAGGCGGTGTCGAGCTTCTATCTGGTCTATCCGCCGGAAGCGATCCGCCAGCGCAAGGTGAAGGCGTTTCGCGACTGGCTGTTTTCCGAGATTGGGCCGGGCTGACGCGTCGGCTCCAGGAAACCTTCCTTCGGCTCTGCGGTTGATACCGATCCGACAGAGGGTGCTTTCATGGCGAGACAAAAGACGGCAACGGCCAGACCCGCCAATCGGCCGCGCTCACGCCCGCTGAAGGGCGAAGATACGGAAGTGAAGCACGTCGTCGAGACGCAGGGTCTATCAGCCTCGCAGGCGCGGGAACTTGTGCGGCGCTACGGCAACGATTGGCGCAAGATCGAGGAAGCCGCGAAAACCTACAAGAGCGACGACTAGGCCCACGTGACGGCCTGACGCTATCGCGATAGCCCCCGATGTCAGGTCTTAACCTGACCGCATCACACCAGGCTCAGCGGCCTCGTCCGCCCGACCGGGTCGCCGGGCTTCCGACACCAGATCCTGGAATTCGATGGTCGTCACCAGATAGCCGGCCTCGTCGTAGATCTTGGTCACCCAGGATGTCGGGTCCGATCCCGCTGCAATGCCGTCAAGCATGGCTTCCCTGGCAGCCCGTTTGGCCTCGGCTTTCGCGGTTTCGAGATTTTCCATCTCGAGTTGGATCGGCGGCCGCGCCGCGGATTCGAGGAACTCAAAGCGGAATTTCGGCATTCGGCTCTCCGTTTCCAGCGCTGGGCCGCACAGGCGCAATCGACCCGTGATCTTCGCCGCCGTAATCGCGTTGCTCTTCCAGCACGGTCTCGGCGATGTATTCCTTCAGGTCGCCCACTTCCTCGCTGATCTCATCAGGCTCTATGCCTTGGCTTTCAGCGTCAGCGATACATCGCTCCGCCAATTCGGCGGCGACTATCTCCGTCGGCATCGACGCCGTGGGTTCGGCTTTATGTTCATCGATCCACTCTTCCACGAAATGGGCGGTTCTGTTCACGAGCATGTCGGCCTCCGGCGAGGCTTCGGCTACGGCCTGTTCCAGCTTGATGTCCATGCAAGACCATCCTTGAATGATCTTGTTCAACGCCGATTGCTCGCAAAGGATGCACCAGCTCGGTAGATGGCGGCGGCGGGCCAGGGATCGGCTTACCGAGCGCTGGCCGGAGCCCCGCGCAGGCCAGCCGGGAACCTGAATCACGGTCGAACATTCTTGCTGTTGGGAGAAACTGACCGCAGGCGAAAGACGTGAAGGCTCAGGGCTTTAGAGCGCTGCTGGCCAGCAGAACATTCGCTGCCCGGCGCAACGCCGGCTATTGGCTCGACATCCTCAAATATGTCGCCGTAGCCGTCGCCGCCGCGGTTGTCACGTTGGCCGCGGTAAACCTGACCCCCGAGCCTCGTGTCATCCGCACGATCGTTCCGCATCGTTTCTATGCGACCGACCCGCAATTCGTGCGCAGCATGAGCAGCTATTCGCAAGGGCAGATGTTCGAGCGGAACGCTGTGCAAACCCTGGTCAACGGCGATGAGATTTTTCCGGCGATGCTGCAAGCGATCGGCGCGGCCCAAACCAGTGTCGACATGGAGACCTATATTTATTGGTCGGGCTCGGTCGGTTATCAGTTCGCCACCGCCTTGGCCACGAAAGCCCGCGAAGGCGTCGAGGTCCGAGTGCTTGTCGATTGGCTTGGCAGCTTGCCTTTCGACGAGAACCTCATCCACATCATGACGGGCGCCGGGGTGCGGTTCGAGCGCTACCGGCCGATCTACTGGTATACGCTTGACCGTGTGAACAATCGGACCCACCGCAAACTGCTCGTCGTGGACGGTCGGGTCGCGTTCACCGGCGGGGTCGGCATCGCGGACAACTGGCTGGGCGATGCGCGCAATCCGAACGAGTGGCGCGACACCCATTATCGGATTGAAGGGCCATCCGTGGGCGCGTTCCAGGCAGCCTTCGCCGAGAATTGGCTAGAGACCGCGGGCGAAACACTGCAAGGAGAGAAGTTCTATCCACGACCCGAACCCGCAGGTGCGCTTAGCGCCCAGTTGATCCTTTCATCACAACCGAACGGCTCCGAGAACATGGAGCTGATGATGCTGGCCGCGATCGCAGCGGCCAGGGATCATTTGCGCATCGGCATGGCCTATTTCGTGCCGGACGAAATCGCGCTGCAGCAGATACTCGACGCCAGGAAGAGAGGCGTGGCCGTCGACGTCATCGTACCCAATTCATTGACCGACGTGCCCATCGTCCGAAAAGGCTCGCGCCATTTCTGGGGGCAACTGCTCGAAGCGGGCGTGCGCATCTACGAGTTTCAGCCGACGATGTATCATCCCAAACTGCTCATCGTCGACGACGTTTGGGTGAGCTTCGGCTCCACCAATCTGGACGAGCGCTCATTGCGCCTGAACGACGAAGCCAGCCTCAATGTCTACGGCAGGGATTTTGCGCATACGCAAATCGACTTGTTTAACAAGGACCTGAACCGGTCGCGGCAGATCAGCCTGGCGGAGTGGCAGGCGCGCCCACTGACCGAGAAAGTTACTGATTGGCTTGCGAGCAAGCTGCATACGCAGCTTTAGCGCACGAAGAGTTTTCCTGATCCGATTCACCTGGGTTAGAGCGGATCATCTACAAACATGCAGGATGGTCGCGCCAAACGTTGGGGTTGGCAGTCCCGGTCGGCGGCCGTTGTGTCACGAACATGCCCGCCGGCCGGGTATCCTTTGGGCTGGGGCACGGAGGAGGAGACATGCCGATCACGAGATTGTCGAAAGGCGCATTTCTGCCAGACGAGGTGAACTTTCTTGGCCGCGTGCTTGAACTCGGCGCAGGTGTCAATGAAACCGAAGACCAGCGCGAGCGGCGGGCCTTGCGCATCATTGCGAACTACATGGCGGGGATCACCGACGAGCGGGAGCTGGCGGAGCTATCACGTAGACCGCTCGGCAGATAATTTCACCGCGGAGCGGCTAACCAAGCAAAGCCGTGTTGAAACTTTCGATGGTCCTTCTAGTTCGGTTGGAAGGAGGATCTTTGATATGACTGAACCTGGTGAAGGCAGTTCCCATGGTCGAATTGACGACAGGCAGCTCGTCATTCTGCTGAAGCAAAAAACCGGCATCTCGGATGCTCAAGCCAGAAGGCTGATAAAGGCGGTAGGACGCGACCGTCCGTCGCTTCTGCGCGAAGCCCGAATTATAAAGGCGCGTCTGCAAACGTCTGCCTCAAGCCGCGTGTGACCGGCTGAATGCGACGCATGCCTGCCGGATCTCCGCCGGCGTCTTGCGCTGGCGGCTTTGCAGATCGAGCCTGCTGAAGCAAAGCTCATCGAAATTCGCCGCTTGCGAAGACGTGCTTGTTGCGCGATGCTTTGCAAAATGGCTGGCGAGTATCTGGATCACAAACTGGAATGCCCTTTTTGCGGCACCATCCGTCTGCACATCCCGGCCGATGCCCAACCCGCAACGCCGATCCACTGCGCCGAGTGCGGCGCGTATCTCGGCACTTGGGACGAGCTTCAAACCGACTTCGAGCAGCAAGGCGGTACGGACGGCGTGTTCCGGCTGGACAAGGGGCGTATCCAGAAGCTCAACTCCAGTCGGTGAGAAGGCCGCCACCGCCAGTTTGGATGCCGGTTGATCAACCGAGCAGCATCGGACCGGAAATGGGACATGACTGCATCCGCCGAGTCCTTGACGACTTAAACCCATAAACCCATATCGCATGATGGCGCGGACCCGCTGCGATTCCCGCCCTTTTCAACTCTAATTGTTCGTTCGACTTGGAGGATCTTATGAACGATCGGATGTTCGACAGCCCTGTTTTCGTCAAGAGCGGAGACAGCCTCATCCAGGAAATAGCCTGCCTCGAAGACGCCCTGGAATTTCTCTATGAATGGCCCAGGAACCGACGCGGGCCGATCTATGAAACGGCTCTGCGCGCCTGCCAGCGGGCATTCGACAGCGGCTTTCCGCTGACCGCCGCCAGAGAGGCGTTTTGCGGTTTCGCGAAATCCGCCAGAATCCAGGAAGACGTGAGCACCACCTTGCCCTGGATGGTGGGCAAAGGCGGCAAAGGTGGCGGGCTGACCGTCTGATTGCGGATCGAGGAGGATTCGCGATGTTCGCCAAACCGTTTGAAAAGCCGATTCGCGTCTGGGTAGGACTGGGATTTCCGCGTCAGTTGAACACCGTGGCGGACGCCTATCAATTCGTCATCGACTGGTGCGGCAACAGCCCCGAGCAGAAGGCTGCGATCCGGGCCTGCAGGGCCGCCCTGGCCGGGGATGTGGATGCGGAAACAGCGAGGGGTGTTTTCGTCGCCTTCGCTCGCAAGAAGGACATCCTCATCGAAGATGGCGCCATCCCGCCGATTCCGGGAATCGCTCAGCCGAAACATGTCTGATGTGCAGGAGGCGGCCGCCAACGCCGCCTCCTTCGTCTTCAGCCGCGATCGCCGCCGGCAAAGCACTCGCGGCGATCTTCGCTCTGTCCGCTATCGACAGGAACCAGATCAGGACTGCCGCGTCATAGAGACAGGTCCTTGTCGCGGTCGCGGAGTGACGTCGATGATCAGGCTTCTTGTTGCGCTCGCGGTGACGCTGGCACTGGCATGCGGCTTCGCGCAGGCAGCGAGGCTGGAGCCCGACGCCGTCAATCAGGCGCAATTCAGCGAAGGCGAACCAGCGGGCGTCAGTCCCATGGTCCTCAAGGCGCAGGTGCTTCTGGATCGCGCCCGCTTCTCGCCCGGCCTGATCGATGGCCGTTTTTCGCAGAGCTTCACCAAGGCTGTCGCGGCCTTCCAGGCAGCGAACGGACTGCCTTCCGACGGCAAGCTTACGCGGGAGACCTGGGATAAGCTCGCGGCAACCTTCGCCGGCCCAGTGCTGACGACATACGAAGTCACGGCCAAGGATGTGCGCGGCCCCTTCACCAGGCGCATTCCGCTTCGCATGGAGAGCATGGCGCGCTTGAAATACCTCGGCTACCGCAACGCGCGGGAGAAGCTGGCGGAGCGGTTCCATGTCAGCGAACAATTGCTGAGGATGCTCAACCTCCGCGCGGGATTCAGCAGGACCGGCACGACCCTGGTGGTGCCCGATGTCGGCCGCGGCGATCCCCCTTCACAGATTGCCAGCGTCGAGGTCGACAAGGCATCGCGCCAGGTGCGCGCCCTCGATGCCTCGGGCAAGGCGATTGCGGTCTATCCGGCCTCGATCGGCAGCGAGGAGAAGCCGGCGCCGAGCGGCACCGCCGAGGTCAAGCGCGTGGTGCACAATCCGACCTATCACTACAATCCGAAATTCGCCTTCAAGGGAGTGAAGACGAAGCGCCCCTTCACCATCGCCAAGGGGCCCAACAATCCCGTCGGATCGGTGTGGATCGACCTCTCCATCGAGAGCTACGGCATCCACGGCACGCCCGACCCGGGCAAGATCGGCACCACCTACTCGCATGGCTGCATCCGGATGACCAACTGGGACGCCGAGGACCTGGCAGCCATGGTCAAGCCGGGCACGAAGGTCGACTTCAAGGACGAAGCCGCGCAGGAGGGGCAAACCCGATGAGCGCCGCAGACCTAAGCCTTCTTGAAGAACGCTGCATAAGCTCAATTTATCATCACCCCTAATTTTTGAAGACGTTACAGCGCCAACCACCGCCTGTAGCTTTCAGCGGCACTTTTGCTCTGAACAGTCGAAACCGGTGATTTGATGCAGACACATGCGCGGGTGGTGATCGTTGGCGGCGGATGCGTCGGCGCGGGTATTCTTTACGGCCTGGCCAAGCGCGGCTGGACCGACGTGGCGCTGCTGGAGCGCACGCAACTCACCGCCGGCTCGACCTGGCACGCGGCAGGTCTGATCCCCTCCTACGCCCGCAACATCAATGTCGGGCGGATGATCAACAAGACGATCGAGATCTATGAGGGTCTCGAGGCCGAGACCGGGCAGCCGGTCGGCTGGCACAAATGCGGGCAGCTGCGCATCGCCAATTCGCGGGACCGGCTCGACGAATTCAAGAGCTATATGAGTGTCGCCGAGGTGCAGGGCATGCGGGCGCAGCTGCTCACGCCCGACGAGGCGCGAAAGCTCTGGCCACTGCTCGACAACAAAGAAATGCTCGGCGCGCTCTACCATCCCGATGACGGCCATATCGCGCCGGCCGACGTCACCCACGCCATGGCCAAGGGCGCGCGCGATCTCGGCGCGAAAGTCTATCTCAACACCGAGGTCACCGGCTTCAAGCGGACCGCTTCCGGCGAGTGGCTGGTCGAGACCAGCAAGGGCGACATCATCTGCGAGCATGTGATCTGCGCCACCGGCAATTACGCGCGACAGACTGGCGCGCTGCTCGGCCTCGACATCCCGGCGATCCCGATCCTGCATCAGTACTGGATCACCGAAGCGGTGCCGGAAGTGGTGGAGCGCAAACGTGCCGGCCGGCCCGAAATGCCGATCCTGCGCGACGAGGGTTTCGAGGGCTATCTACGTGAGGAAGGCGACGGGCTGATGTTCGGGCCCTACGAGCGCACCGCCAACCTGAAGCTGTTCGCCGAGGACGGCGTTCCCTCCTGGTTCGGCGCCGACCTGCTGGAAGAGGATTTCGAGGCGGTGTCGTGGAACTGGGAACAGGCCTTGCGGCTCGTCCCGGCGCTCGGGCGCGTCGGCATCAAGGCCAATGTGCGCGGTCCCTTCCAGATGACGGCGGACGAACTGCCGCTAATGGGGCCGGCCTGGGGCCTACCCAATGTCTGGCTCGCCGAAGGCGTGCCGGGCGGCATCCTGTGGGGCGGCACGATCGGCTATTATCTGTCGGAGCGGATCGTCGAGGGCGGCAACAGCCTCGACACTTCCGACCTCGATCCGCGCCGCTTCGGCGATTACGCCAATAAGGAATGGACGCGCGAGAAGGTGCGCGAGGCCTGGGGCACGCATGCGGAGCAGAAATATCCCGGGCAGGACATGCCCGCCGCGCGGCCGCAAAAGACCGCGCCTTCCTATGACAGGCTGACCGAGCTCGGCGCAGTCTGGGGCGTGCTCAACGGCTGGGAGATGCCGAACTGGTTCGCGCGCGACGGCGTCGAGGCCAAGGACCAGTACAGCTGGCGCTGGACGCCCAAGGGCAACCTCGTCGGCGAGGAAGTGCTGGCGGTGCGCAACGCCGTCGGCCTGGTCGAGATGACGCCGATGACCAAGTTCGAAGTGTCAGGTCCTGGCGCGGCGGCCTGGCTGGACAGGATCATCGCCAACCGCTTGCCTTCGGTCGGCAAGGTGACGCTGGCGCATCACCTAACCGCGGGCGGTGGCGTGCAGGCGGAATATATGGTGGCGCGGTTGGCGGCCGACTCGTTCTACCTGATCTCGACGCCGCGCGCCGAGCGCTGGAATTTCGACGATTTGTCCAGACTGCTTCCCGCCGACGGCAGCGTGAGACTGAAGAACGTCACCAACGAACGCGGCTGCTTCACGGTGGTCGGACCCAAGGCGCGCGAGGTGCTGCAGCCGCTGACCGAGATCGATCTCTCCAACGAAAGCTTCCCGTGGTTCGGCGTGAAGATCGGCAACGTGGCTCTCGCCAGCGACGTTCGGCTGCTGCGCGTCAATTATGAAGGCGAGTTGGGTTGGGAGCTCTATCATCCCCTGCCCTACCAGCGGCAATTGCTCGAGGCGCTCCTGAGGCAGGGCGAGAAGCACGGCATGCGGCTGGTCGGGCTGCATGCGCTGGAATCGCTCAGGCTCGAGAAATCCTATCGCGCTATGTATCGCGACATGAACCCCGAGCTCAACGCGCTGGAGAGCGGATTGGAGCGCTTCATCCGCCTCGACAAGGGCGATTTCGTCGGGCGCGACGCGGTGCTGAAATACAAGGAGCGCAACGACCAGCGCCGCTCGGTGACGCTCAGGATCGACACTGACGGCGCCAGCACCTTAGCCCATGAAGGGCTCTACAGCGACGGCAAGCTGGTCGGGCGCATCACGTCGGGCGGCTATGGCTATGCGCTGGGACATGACGTGGCGCTGGCGCTGCTGCCCGAGCGGTTTTCCAGGCCCGGCACCAAGCTCGACGTGGCGATCCTCGGCGAATGGAAGACGGCGCAGGTGATCGCGGATTCGCCTTACGATCCGACCTCGGCCAGGGCGCGGATGTAACAGGCGGGGCCTGCAAAGACCCCGTTGCCAAACTGTCCTTCGGAGGGAAGCCCCTATGCGGATCGACCGGATCAACGTCTATTCGGCGCTGCTGCCGGTCAAGAACGGCGTCTACCGCATGGCCAGCGCGGATGTGGATGCGCTGGATTCGACGCTGGTCGAGATCGTCACCGATGACGGTCTCACCGGCTGGGGCGAGACTTGCCCGATCGGGCCGGTCTACCAGCCGCATCATGCGCTCGGCGCCCGCGCCGCGATCGCCGAAATCGCGCCGGCGCTGATCGGTGCGGAAGTCGCCTCGATCAGGCTGCTCGCCAAGCAGATGGACGCTCGGCTCAGCGGGCACGGCTATGCCAAGGCCGCCTTCGATATGGCGTTCCTCGACCTGCTCGGCCAAAAGCTCGGCGTGCCGGTCTCGACGCTGTTGGGCGGCGCGCTGACCGACCGCGTGCCGGCCTATTACTCTCTGATCGTCGGGCCGCCGGACGAGACGGCACGGATCGCCGCCGACAAGGTGAAGGCCGGCTATCCGCGCCTGCAGGTCAAGGTCGGCGGGCGCAATCTCGAGGAGGACGTCGCGGTCGTTCACAAGGTCTGGGAAGCGGTCGGCTACAAGGCTCGGCTGGCGGTCGACGGCAACCGGGGCCTGACGGTGGCCGCGGCGATCCACCTCGACCGGCTCTGTCAGGCGATCCCCTTCGTGTTCGAGCAGCCCTGCAACACCATGGACGAGATCGCGACGCTGAAAGGCCGCGTCACGCATCCGGTCTATCTCGACGAGAGCACCGAGGACCAGAACGCGGTGCTGAGGGCAATCTCCATGGGCATCGCCGACGGCTTCGGCTTCAAGGTGACGCGTCTCGGCGGGCTGACCAAGATGACGACCGTACGCGACCTCTGCGCCATCCGCTCGCTGCCGCACAGTTGCGACGACGCCTGGGGCGGCGACATCATCGCCGCGGCCTGCGTCCATCTGGCCGCAACGGTGGAGCCGCGCCGCATGGAAGGCGCCTGGATCGCCCAGGAATACATCAAGGGCCATTTCGACCAGAAGCATCCGATCGCCATCAAGCAAGGCCACATCCCGGTGCCGCAGCGGCCTGGGCTCGGCGTGAAGCCCGAGCCCGGCATGTTCGGTAAGGCGGTGGCGATATACGGGCCGTAGCGCGACGTGCCAGCCAGCGCAGTCGAGAGCTGGAATTGCGCCGGCGTTCACTTCGCGAACGACGCGGATCGTTCCGCCTCATCCTGCGTTCTTGGGACACGCAAGGAGGAACGGCGATGGACGATGATCGGACCGAGAAGATCAGGCAACGCGCCTATGAGATCTTTCAACGCGAAGGCGGCATCCTCGGCAATCACGAACGGCACTGGCATCAGGCCGAGATGGAGATCGACCGCGAGGCGGCGCTGCAGCTGACGGCTGGCGATGCGCTGCCCGAAACGCGCGAGATCGACAGCGCAGATGTGCTGACAGTGGAGGCGCTTGCCATGCGCACCGGCATTTCGGGCGACGAGGCACAGGAGCTGCTCGACCGGCTGGGCAACGACCGAGCGGCGATCGAGCAAGCGGCGCGGAGCCTGAAGGCAAAGCGGCGCAGCTGACGAGCCGGCAACCAAGCTATCCGAGCTTCACGGAGAACCACGGGCATGCCCAGGGCACGTGCGCCCGCGCCAGTGCTTGGCGTGCGCCCTCCCTCCGGGTTGACAGGGCCGACATCTCGATCTAGCTTTCGCGTTAGTGGCCACTAACGCGAAATACTGGATAGCGCTCGGCGACCCGACGCGACGCACGATCTTCGAACTGCTGGTCGACCGGCCCAGCTCGGTCAGCGGACTGGCCAAACTTTTGCCGGTAACAAGGCCGGCGGTCTCGCAGCACTTGAAGGTGCTCAAGGATGCCGGGCTGGTGGCCGACACGCGTTCGGGCAAGGAACGCATCTATCGCATCGATCCGGATGGCCTCGCGGCGTTTCGGGCGGAGATCGACCAGTTCTGGGTGAAGGCGCTCGCGGCCTACGCGCAAATTGTCGAGCAACCGACGGAGGAAGAAACATGATCAAGCAGCCGGCGCCCGCGCCCGTGAAACACTCAGTCGTCGTCGCCGCGCCGATCGCGCGCGCCTTCAAGGTGTTCACCGAGGATTTCGGCAGCTTCAAACCGCGCGAGCATAACCTGCTCACCGTGCCGATCGCGGAAACGATCTTCGAACGCAAAGTCGGCGGCCATGTCTATGACCGCGGCGTCGATGGTTCGGAATGCCGCTTCGCCCGTGTGCTCGCCTACGAGCCGCCGAACCGACTGCTCTTAAGCTGGGACATCAGCCCGCGCTGGCAGATCGAAACTGACCTTGCCAAGACCAGCGAGTGGGAAGTCCGCTTCACGGCTGAGGCGGAAAACCGCACCCGTGTCGACATCGAGCACCGCCATATCGAGCGGCACGGCCAGGGTTGGGAGAGCGTGCGCGGCGGCGTCGACAGCGATCAGGGCTGGCCGCTTTACCTGCAGCGGTACCAGGCGCTTTTTTCCCAGGCTGCGTGACGGCAGCGGCCTGCTTCGGCGGACGACCGCGGCGACACAGCTACAGCGACGATGAGGAAGAGCGGAACATGGAAACCTATTGGCTGAGCATCCTCGGCGTGTTGGCGCTCTGTCTCATGTCGGTGGCGCTGGCGGTTTATTCCGGTTCATCCAAGGGATTTGCAGGCAAGCTCTCGGGCCCGGTCGTTCCGGCGGACGACGACAACCCGCTCTACCGGATTGACCGCGTCCACATGAACTCGGTCGAGGCGCTCGCGCCCTTCGTCGTGCCTGCGGTGCTGGCGATGATGGCCGGCGTCGGGCCGGTGACGCTCGCCGTACTTGTCTGGGTTCATCTGACGATACGCCTCGTCCACATGGTCATCTACCTGCGCGGCGGAGAGGCCGCCAAGGGCGGCAACGTCAGGACGATCCTCTATGTCTCGGGCGCGCTGGTCACGCTTGTCCTCATCGTTGTGACGGGATGGGCAACGCTTCGCTGAGCAGCGCTCGCATTTCGCTGCTTCGGCGGAACCCTCGGCCCGATCAGCGGTTCATCCCCTGTATAGCCACAGGAGATGCGCCATGGACCATAGCAGCCACGTAAGACTGACCAGCGCCGAGCTCACGCCGGACATTCTCGAAGGCGCGACCATCTACGGCCCGGATGACGAAAAGATCGGCTCGGTCGACCACCTGCACGGCAACCAGGTGGTCATCGATGTCGGCGGCTTCCTCGGCATCGGCGCCAAGCCGGTGGCCGTCACCGCCAGCCAGCTCGATTTCATGCGCGACGAGGACGGCGACGTGCATGCCGTCACCAGTTGGACGAAAGACCAGTTGAAGGCCATGCCGGAACATCGCGACTGAGGCGCTTCGCCATCGTGAATGAAAGAAGAGCCCGGGCTGGACGAGCCGCCGGCCCGGGCTTTCCTGCGCCGGCGCGCCAAAGCTGTTCGCACGCCTGACGAACATATCCGCCAATCTCGCGTTCGTGAGATTGTTCATGTCCTTGTCACAAGCCTCCATTGTATTTTCCGGATCGAAAACCCGAAGGAGGCAGGGCGATGACGTGGAAAGCCGCGGCGGCATTTTGCTTGGCGACAACGGTGACGGGTGGGACGATGTGCGGCCAGGCGCGGGCCTGGGGCCAGGAAGGGCACGCGGTGATCGCCGAGATCGCCCAGCATCGGCTCAGCCAGAACGCCTATGACGTCATTGAGCAGCTTTTGCGCTCGCATCTGAAGCTCAAGCCGCCGGCCACCGTCTCGCTGGCTTCGGTGGCGAGTTGGGCCGACGACTATCGCGCCGACCACAAGGAGACGTCGAATTGGCATTTCATCGACATTCCGCTCGCCTCCAAACCCGGCGATGCGAGCGCAAGCACGACCGCCTACGATCCGATGCGCGACTGCAAGGACAATGCAAGCTTCGGCGTCTGCCTGATGCGGGCGCTGCCGGCGCAGGAGAAGATCCTGGCCGATCCGGCGAGGAGCGACGAGGAACGCTGGCGGGCGCTGGCCTTCGTCATCCATCTGGTCGGCGACCTGTCGCAGCCGCTGCATTGCGTCGAGCGTCTGGATGGCAGTCAGGGCGACCAGGGCGGCAACACGCTGACGGTGAGCTTCAACGTCTACCGGCCGAAGCCGGACGGCTCGACCTATCGCGACCTCACCACCTTTCATGCGGTGTGGGATTCAAGCCTGATCCTGTTCAAATACTATGACTGGGGCAAGGTGGCGCTCGATCTCGAGACCGACGTCATCCCGCATCTGCCCGCCATGCCGGCCACCGACCAGACGCCGGAAAAATGGCTGGCCGAATGCCACGACAAGGCGGAAGACGCCTATCGCGCGCTGCCGAAGGGCACGGTGATCAAGTCCGACAACCCGCACGCGGTGATCCTCGACCAGGCCTATTTCGACAAATTCTCGCCGGTGGCGGTAGAGCAGCTCGCGCTCGGCGGCCTGCATCTAGCCGCCGTGCTCAACGAGACGCTGGCGGCTGACAAGTAGGCGACTGCGGGCTGCGCGGCACCGGACAGGCAACGATCGCCATACACTTCAGCCATTGACGGCCTTCTCGGTCAAAGCCCGCACTTCCGTCGGCGTCATGCCATAGCGCAGCCGGAACTGCCGATAGAAGGTGGATGGCTCATTGAAGCCGACCTCAAAGGCGATGTCGGAGATGCGCCGCAGCAACTGCCGTCGATCGGTGAGGCAGCTATGAACATAGGCGAGCCGCTCGCCGTTGACATAGTCGGAAAAGCTTGTGCCTTCCCCGGCAAACAGTTGGCGGACATAGCGCTCGCTGATCCCGAACTTGCGCGATACCTGCCCGGCGGTGAGCCCGGGATCGGTGAGATTGCGGGCGATGTGCTGCTTGATGCCCGCGAGCCTGGCCGCGCGGACACCGGGGGGATGCGTATGGGCCTCCATGCCACCGAAGGAGACGGCAAGAAGATCGGTGATATGGCGGGAGGCGAGAGGCGTGAGCGTCTCGGGCTCCTCCATGTGCAGCAGCGACCAGAGGTAATCGAACAGCAGCCGGTGGGCCGGCAGCGTGCGGCCGAGACTGTCGGGACGCACATCGTCGAGGTTCTTCACCAGCGGGGCCAGCAGCGAGCGCTTGAACTGAAGCGCCATCGTCCATTGCGAATCCTCGCTGACGACCGAGTAGCGGCGGTCCATCGGGAAGATAGCGGCGGTGCCGGGATCGGTGCTGAAGTCGCCACGCCCAGGCATGGTGAAGCGGTAGCCGCCCTTGTTCCAGGACAGGATGATATCGTCGTTGCCGTCGGCCATCAACGCGCTGTTGCGCTCCCACACCATGGGAGAGACGGTGCCCTTGCTGAGATTCATCTCAGGCAGGATCAGGGTGCGGGCCGAGAATTCGAGAGGTGTGTCGGCGCGCGGCGTGATATCCAACCGCATCTGGATGCGACCGTAGAAATCGCGAATGAACTCATCCCGATGATCTTCGGGAATGTCGTTGGCCGAGAATGTAGCCACCCGATCAGCGCTCGGCATCGTGCTCCCTGTCGAAGACCGCCCGGAGTTGGACGGCGCATGCCCGCAATTGGCATTTGCCTGTCCGCTGGCGCTTGAGACCCTCATTCCCGCCTAGTTCGAGCCCGGTCCAAAATGGTCTCTCAGCTTTCTCAAAGTGAGTTAAGTGTGACAAATTTGCAAGACTGAAATTCCGGAACAACAACTGTTCCGTTATTGCAATTTTGACTTCCGTATTCGCCACACGCACCCGGATTTTCTCTGCTAGCGGTGCGTTGAAGGGGCGGTACTCGATTTTCACGTCCGCAGTGAGCGGACATGTCTTCGCAAATTGGCTGACGGCCCCGGAGACCCGCTCATGCATGAGCGGGATGAATATGGACGCAATTTTGAACTGGCAATCCAACGAGGAACGTATCCGATGAAGATCATACCCACGTCCATGGCCGCCATGGCGATCGTTCTTGCCGCCGGCAGCGCTTTCGCGGCCGATGCGCTCGCCCCGGAAGCAGCCCCGACGCCTCCGGCGGAGGAGCGCTTCAACTGGACGGGGCCCTATTTCGGCGGATTCGGTTCGTTTGCCGTGGGCGACATGAACCTCAATTCGCGGCAGATCTTTGCCGACGGAAACCCGCCGCCGATCAACGGCGCGTTCGAGATTTCCGCGAGCGGCTTCCTCGGCGGCGTCCAGGCCGGCTATGACTGGCAGTTCGACAACAGCTGGGTGATCGGTGCCGTGGCGGACATTGCCGCATCCAGCTACGGCGCTTCGGTCACGGCCTCGGTGGACGGCACCGAGATCTTCAATGGCGAAGTGGACCTCAAATATCTCGGCACCGTGCGCGCGCGGCTTGGGCACGCCTGGGACCGCACGCTAATCTACGGCCATGGCGGCCTTGCCTTCGGCAAGACCGAGCAGACGCTGACCGTTGGCGGGACGACCGTGTTCAACGAGGAGCAGACACGCACCGGCTGGACGATCGGCGCAGGCCTCGAGCACGCCATCACCGATCGTATCTCCTTTGGCACCGAGTACGCCTATGTGGACCTTGGCTCGAAGCAGATACTCGATAATGGCGAGGGACTGACGATCAAGGACGACGTCGCTTTCCACACGCTGAAAGCCTTCGTGAACTTCCGTTTCTAAGCGCGTCGCGACCGTTCAGATACACTCCTCGCTTTAAGTCGTGTTCGATGCATGTCGCTCAGCCAAACCTCGGCGCACTTTGCGCGACATGCGTCGACTCGTAAAAAACGCAGCGATAGGTAGTCCCGGCGAAGAAAAAGCCCGCTCCGGCATGCCGAAGCGGGCGCAGATTTTGGACAGCAAACTTACTTGCAGTCCTTCAGCATCTTCAGCGCCTTTTCGGCATTGGCCTGGGACGTATAGGCCTTCGTCCCGGCGTCGGTCAGTTTCTTGCCGTCGGGCTTCGTGGAAACCACCGAGCATTTCTTGGTGGTGGCGTCCTTTGCCACCCAATACTGCGTGGCCGCGAATGCCGGCACGCTGAAAAGCGCAACAACCGAAGCTGCAACCAAAACCTTGCGAATCATAGCGTTCTCCCAAGTTGAATGCGGCTCGACCCGCTCATCCGGGAGTGCTGTTGCCCAACAAGTGGATGAGCGACCGAGCCGCCGGCCAGCCGTATCGTGAACCGGCCACCAGGGGCAATTTACAAAAATGTAAAGTTCGGCCGAACTGCAGGGCCGTCAGACGAAGCTATCGGCGCACTGCCCCGATGAGACAGGCGCAGAGCCCCACATTGACCGTGGCGGCAACCGCGAGAGCGATCAGGACAAGATTGCCGCCGCCCATGCCCAGGAGCAGCGCTCCGATCGAGGGGGCCGCCGCCTGGACGATGAGGCTGGGCGTCGCGAGCCTGCCCATTAGCGCCGCATATTGCCGCGGGTCGAACAGCACGAGCGGCAGGGCGCCGCGCGCGATCGTGTGGATGCCGTTGCCAGCGCCGTAAAGGATCAAAGCAAGCGCAATGAACGTCTGGCTCGCCAGGAGCAGCCAGATCCCCGCCGCCAGCAACGATACGGATGTCAGCATCGTCCAGATCGGATGGTGGCGGTTGCGGCCGATCAGCAGTTCCGCCACCCTCGCGCCGACCTGTGACGGGCCGACCAATGCGCCAAGGCCGACGGCGGTCGCCAGGCCCAGGCCGCGCAATTGCAACAAAGTCAACAGGTGGACGGAGAGCATGGATGCGATCATCGCGGCCAATGTCAGGATCGAGGCCAGCAGAATGAAGCGTGCCCGCGTCCCGCCCGTGGCCGACGCCTCTGCCGACCTGTCCTTCACCGGCGCGGGCGCCACGGGCGGAGGTGGCGGGATCATCCAAAGATGGAGCGGCAGACAGATCGCCAGATGGATCGCCGCGTAGCAAAGACAGGCGATGCGCCATCCGCCATGCTCGACGAGGAAGGCGCTGAGCGGCCAGCAGACCGTGCTGGCGAAGCCGCCGAAGAGCGTCAGGTTGGTGATGGCGCCGCGCGCGCCCTGACCATAGAGCCGCCCAAGCGCGGCGAAGCCGGCATCGTACAGGCCGCTCGACATGCCAAGGCCCATGAGCAGCCAGGCAATCAGGTAAAGGGGATAGGCGGTTGCAACCGCCAGCAGCGATTGCGAGGCAGCCAGCAGAAGCGAACTCGCGGCGAGTACCGGGCGGCCGCCGTGGCGTTGGATCAGCCGTCCGGTGACGGGTGAGACCAGCCCGGCAAGCAGCAGCCCGCAGGACAGCCCGGCAACGACCGAGGCGAGCGACCAGCCGGTATCCTCGGCAATCGGCGCGGCAAGCACGGCGGGCAGATAATAGGACGATCCCCAGGCAAGGATTTGCGTGATGCCGAGAGCCGCGACGAGAACATGACGGTCGCGCTGGACAGGCGCGGGCGCTTCGGCCTTCACGGATTGCTCAAAGCCCATTATCAATCGAGCCTCGAAGGGGAAGCAAATGCGTATCGCGGTAATCGACGAGGCCGGAGCAAACGCGCAACTCGACACCCTCGCCGGGCTCTTGATACAGAGCATAGAGGATGGGGCGCTCGTCGGCTTCGTCCTGCCGTTCGATGCCGAACAAGCCCGGTCCTATTGGCAAGGCATCTTCCCCTCGCTGGCGGCCGGGGAACGCCTCCTGATCTGCGCTTATCTCGAGGATAACCTCGTCGGCACCGTCCAGCTCTATCTGTCGCCGGAACCGAATGCGCTGCACCGGGCGGAGGTCTACATGCTGCTCGTTCATCGAGACTTCCAGCGGCAAGGCATCGGCTCCGCGCTCATGGCATCAGTCGAAGACGAAGCAACGAAGAGGAAGCGCTCCTTGCTGCTTCTCGACACAGCCGAGGGCGGAGCGAGCGAGCGGCTCTATCGGCGGATGAACTGGCGGGAGGTCGGCGTCGTGCCGCATCATTTTGTCGACCCGTTCGGCAAGCCGAGGGCGTCCATCTACTTCATGAAGCATCTGGCGCCCTAAAGGCCAACTAGTAAGCAACTTTCTCGCCGTCTTCCTTGATGAATTCGCGCACCGGATTGTCGAGCAGCGGCAGCACCGCTTCCGATGGACGGCATAGCCTGGTGCCTTTCGGCGTCTCGACGATCGGCCGGTTGATCAGGATCGGATGGGCGAGCATGAAATCGATCAGTTCGTCATCGCTCCATTTCGGATCGGCGAGACCGAGCTCGGCGTAAGGGGTCCCTTTCTCCCGCAACAAATCGCGCGCAGAGATCCCCATCGCGGCGATCAGTTCGCGCAGCCGTTCGCGGCTAGGCGGCGTCTTCAGATATTCGATCACCACCGGTTCCTCGCCGCTGGCGCGGATCATGGCGAGCGTGTTGCGCGAGGTGCCGCAAGCGGGATTGTGGTAGATCGTGACCGTCATGGTTCTGCTTTCAGTGGGTGGGATTGCTGAACGGTTTCGGACTTGAGCAGCCAGCCCATCAGCGCCAAGGCGATCAGCGCGCCGAGCAGTTCGGCGGCGATGAAGCCTGGCAAATCGACCGGCCTGATGCCGGAGAAGCTGTTGGTGAGCGAGCGCGCCACGGCAACGGCGGGATTGGCGAAGGACGTGGACACGGTGAACCAATAGGCCGCCGTGATATAGAGCCCGACCAGCCACGGCACGGCCCGCCGCTCGAAGCGCAGGCCGGCGAGAATGACGGCGACAAGGCCGAATGCCGCGACGCCTTCGGAGAACCACTGTGCCGGCCCGGTCCGCGGTTTCGTCGCAATCTCCAGAACCGGCCGGGCGAACATGAGATGCGCGCCGATGGTGCCTGCAATGCCGCCGGCAAACTGCGCGACCAGATAGGCAGGGAGATCGCGGGCCGGCAGCGACCGGTTGAGGCAGAACACCAGCGAGACCGCGGGATTGAAATGCGCGCCCGAGATCGGCCCGAGGACGGTGATCAACACCACCAGCATGGCGCCGGTCGCGAGCGTGTTGGCAAGCAGCGCCAGCGCGGTGTCATGCGTCAGCGTCTCGGCCATGATGCCGGAACCGACGACCGTCGCCACCAACAGGGCGGTGCCCAGGGCTTCGGCGGCGAAGCGGCGCGCTGGATCGAAACCGTTCATCGGTTGGCCCTTGGCCGGGCAAGGAGCAAAACAATCATTGCTGGCTCCCCTCGCCCGGCCTGCAGCAAGGTGCGGCAAGCGCCGGCGCGCAGATTTCCGGGCGGCCCGAGCAGCAATCCTCCATCAGGAAGCGGATCAGCCCCGACAGCGCGTCGTATTCGGCGCTGTAGACGATCGAGCGAGCGTCGCGCCGCGCGGTGACGAGACCGGACCGTTCGAGTTCCTTGAGGTGGAAGCTGACATTGGAGGGCGAGACCTCGACCTGCTCGGCGAGCGCGCCGGCGGCTATGCCTTCCGGTCCAGCAACAACCAGCAAGCGCAACAGGCGCAAGCGGGTTTCCTGCGACAGCGCGCCAAAGGCGATCAGGGCTTGACGTTCATCCACGTTTCAATAATCCTTGAAATGTTGAAATGAGGAATAGCCGACATGCTGTCTTCTGACAATCACAAAAACGCTGTCCCGATCGACCCCGCCGACCTGACCATCGGCGACCTGCTGGGCGCGCTGGCCGATCATAAGGACCGGCCGCTGGTGTTCCGCTATGACGGACGGCCGGTTAAACCAGGCTATCATGTCACCGAGGTGAAGGCGGGGCAGTTCTCGGCGCTGGATTGCGAGGCCAATCCGGAATCCTGGTCGGAGATTTTCATCCAGCTATGGGACGTGGACGAAGGCGGGCCTATCCATATGCCGGCCGGCAAGTTCGCGGCGATCATCCGCAAGGTCTCGGATCACGTAGCCCTCGACCAGTCGGCGAAACTGACCTTCGAGGTCAGCGACGGCGTCCGCCCGATGGAACTGCACCGCGCGGCCCAGCCAAGCGTCGTTGGCGGCGCCATCGAGGTCGAGCTTTCGCCACGACCGGCAAGCTGCAAGCCGCGCGACCGCTGGCTGAAGGAACAGGCGGCCGCGGGAAAGCCGTGTTGCGGAGAGAGCCGCTGCTGCTGACCTTGCGAATGGCGACGAGCGGCGCCGCTGCTTCTAGAACCGGATCATGCCGTTGGCCTCCAACAAATAGAGGCCTACGAGAACGATGGCGATCAGCGCCACCCAAACGGCTGTCCTGCTCATACGCGAATCCCAGTTGATCGGCAGCAATGAACGGGCTCGCGGCGGTTGCGTTCCATGCATGCCGGTTGCACGTGCGGCCAGGTGAAGTGACGAATTGGTGAGACGTCCGGGTAGTCAGTTCCTCGGCGCGTTGCTGTAGAGCGCCACGCCGACGCGATCGTTTCGACGCCACCGCACCAAGGCTCGATAGGTCGTATCGTCGGCCGGAACCTCGAGCAGGAAGCGTTCCGGGAGCTCCGTATCGGCGGCGACGCGCAACTCCGCGCCCTGCTCGTGCTGATTCCTGACCGAGCAGCCGATCCTGACGCCACCGGCAATGATCGCGGCTTCCTTGAGCACGAATTCGCGCGCATGAAGACGGCGTTCGGTCTCGGGATAATTGGCCATATCCGGCGGCTCCTAAGGCAAGGCTCTCCTCGCCACGAGGCAGCACCATAGCAGCGAGGCGTTTCCGTTCCGTTAGCGATTGCTGAAACGGCAGGGTTCGTCTTCGCCGGCGGCCGCTCGTCGGCCGACGAGCGCTTTTCCAGCGCTATTTCGCGCGGGCGGCGACCCCGCTCGCATGCAGCGCCCAGCGGCGGCCGTCGCTGCGCAATTCGGTGAGCGACAGCGGTTCGATGTCGATCTTCCAGATCGCGGAGAGAGGCGCGCCCAGCACATGCACGATCGCGGCGCGGATCGGCACGGCATGGGTGAGCGCGATGGTGTGGCCGCTCTCGGCGGCCAAGCGCTCCATCAGCGCGACGCCGCGTCGGGCCACCGCGGCAAGCGACTCGCCGCCGTGGGGTGCGGCGTCCGGATCGGCAAGCCAGGCCGCCATGCCTTTCGGGTCCTCGGCCTGCACCTCCTTGAAGCCTTTGCCGGCCCACCGCCCGAAATCCTGCTCGCCAAGCAGCGGCTCGACCGTCGCGTCCAGGCCGAGCGCCTCGGCCGTTCTGCGCGCGGCAAGCGCCGGACTGGTCCAGACACGGTCGGCCCGGCGCAGCGACGAAGCGAGCACGCTTGCGTGATCGAGTGCCCACGGCTCCGGCGCCTCGTCACTCGGAAAGCGCCCCTTGCGCGTGGCCTGCGTCGCGCCGCTTGCGATCATCGTCAGGCGGGCGAACATCCCAAAACTCCGTGGTCCAGTGAAATTTCGGCCGCGCGAAGCCGCGTTGGCCATTACATGTCGTTGACAGGCGAACGAAGTGCTGACAAGTGTTTTAGCGCTATACGGGATTGGAAGCCGGTGCGAGTCCGGCACGGTCGCGCCACTGTGATCGGCACCAGCCGAAAGTCAGGCCTTATCTCGCAGCATCGTTGGATCAACGGGACGCAGCATCCCACAGGAGGTCAAAATGTCCGACACCACCTTCGCCCCGACCTACGGCCCGGTTGCGATTCCCGTTCGCGAGCTTCTGCCCTGGGCAATCTTCGCCGGCCTGATGCTGATGCTGATGATCTATTTCGTCGGCGCGGAAGAAGGCGCGACGTCGCTGATTAGGGGCACGGCGGTGCACGAGTTCGTGCATGACGGCCGCCACCTGCTCGGCTTCCCCTGCCACTAGGAGCGGTTCAGCGAAGGCTGAACCGTCCTAGGTTTTGGTCTGACGCAATTCCGGACGGAAAACCGTTGCACACTTTTCCTGGAATTGCTCTCGAGCAGTTCGGCATCGCTGATGCCGTTCTGAGTTTTGGTCTAACGCAATTCCGGGCGGAGAAACGCTTCGAATTTCTCCCGGGATTGCTCGAAGGGACTCTGGCATGGTCGGAAAACTGTTGCTGCGCGGCATGCTTGTCGGGCTGGTCGCGGGGATTCTGGCATTCGCCTTCGCCCGCGTCTATGGCGAGCCGCAGGTCGACAAGGCAATCGCCTTCGAGGAACAGCAGGCCCAGGCGGCCGGCGAGGCGCCGGAGCCCGAAATGGTCAGCCGCGCCACGCAGGCCGGCATTGGCCTAGCGACCGGCGTGCTGGTCTATGGCGCCGCTCTCGGCGGGCTGTTCTCGCTGGTCTTTGCCTATGCCTATGGCCGGCTGGGCTCGCTCGGCCCGCGCGGCACCTCGGCGCTCATCGCGCTGCTCGGATTCCTGTCCGTAGTCGTGGTTCCGAGCCTCAAATATCCGGCCAACCCGCCGGCGGTCGGCAATGCCGAAACGATCGCCTACCGCACCGAATTGTTCTTCATCATGATCGTGGTCTCAATCGCGGCGATGGTGGCGGCGGTCGGGCTGGCGCAGCGGCTTTGGAACAGGCTCGGCGCCTGGAATGCCTCGATCGTGGCTGGGCTCGCCTTCCTCGTCGTCTTCGCGCTGGTGAAGGCGGCCCTGCCCGACATCAACGAGGTGCCGGAGAACTTCTCGGCGACGGTGCTTTGGCAGTTCCGGGTCGCATCGCTCGGCATCCAGTTGGTGCTGTGGACCGTCGTCGGGCTCGGCTTCGGCGCGGCTGCCGAGCGCGTGGTCGCGTTGCGCGACCAGCGCGGGCCTGCCCGCCGCTACGCCTGAAATCGCATGCGTCGGCCGCCAAGGTTCCTCGCCCTGGCGGCCAATTTCCTTTTGGCGACCGCCCTGCTGGCAACGCCGGCCACATCCGCGCACGCTCATAGCGGCTCCTCGGCCCCACCTCCGCCCGGCATCCAGATCCCCAGCCTCACCCACGGCCAGATGGCGGTGATCGCGCGCTACCGCGGCGATATCCTCGACCTTGCCCAGCGCCAAACCCTGACCGACCCGACCTTCCGGCGGCTCTACAATCACGGCAATTTGCAATTCACCTACTGCCTGTGGGGGCTGATGCCGGGCAGCCTCGGCGACGAGGAGAGCCCGTTCAACGAATGCAGCCACGCCTATCTCGCCACCGCCAAGGCGCTGCTCGCCTATATGGCGACAATGCCCACAGCCGCAGGCGACGCGAAGGCGCTGATCTCCGACATCGATGCCGACATGGTGCGCAGCGGCGCCTCTTGGATCCTTTGTCAGTATAGCGGCGAGGCCTTCAGCACCGGTGCGGTCGTCGAGCCACGCTGGCGGAATGTGTTCTTGCACCTGCCGAGCCTGGCGGTGCTTCTCGCGACCATCGCAGCGCTGATCGGGGCCAGTTGGGCGGTCTTGGGCGGACCGCGAGCCCGCACAGCCTAGCCGAGGGCCTCGTGCTGGCGTAAGCATCGGCAATTGTCCGGCTCCCGGATTCGCAGTCGCCAGCCATGTTCGCCGCCGAAGCCTTCGCCGTCACCGCCGCCATGTGTAGCGCGCTGAGCTCCATGTTCCTCAGCGAGCTCAAGGGGCGCGTTCCCCTGCTCCAGCTTGCCCGGTGGCAGATGCTCGCGACTTTCGTGATGACCGGCTCGGTGTCGCTGGCGATCGGCGGCTGGCACACGATCGGACCAAGGGAGTTCTGGCTGCTTGCGGGATCGAGCTTCGCCGGCATCAGCATCGCCAGCACGACCTATTTCGCCACCATCTATTCGGTCGGCCCGCGCATCACGGCGCTGCTCTTCTCGCTCACCTCGCCTTTCGCGCTGGCGCTCGGTTATCTGGTGCTCGGCGAAACCGTCAGCCGCTGGCAGGCGCTGGGCGTGGCGCTGGTGCTTGCAGGCATCGTGCTTGCCATCGGCATGCCGCGACGCTTCCTCAAGCGCGGCGACCTGGCGCCGGCCATGCCAGTCGTCACTCCTTCCACAGTGCCCGTCAGCACCGTGCCCGGCCCGCCGCTCACCGGGCGCCTCGGACCAGGCATCGTGCTCGGCGTGACGACGGCGCTCGGCCAGGCGATCGGCACCCTTCTGGCGCGACCGGCAATGGCCGCCGGCGTCGAGCCGTTCACGGCCATGGCGCTGCGCTCGGGCCTCGCCGTGATCCTGTTTATCGCGCTCACGGCAACTCCGTTCGGCAAAGGCAAGCGAGAGGCCGTCCAGTTCGGCACGGTGGGGCTTGCCGTGCTTTCCGCCTTCGTCGGCACCTCGCTCGGCATGTCCTGCCTGATGGCCGCGCTGCGCACCGGCCATGTCGGCATCATCTCGACGCTGTCCTCGATGACGCCGGTCATCATCCTGCCGATGGTGTGGCTGCGCAGCGGGCAAAGGCCGACCGCGGCCGCCTGGGCCGGAGCGCTTCTCGCCATCGCCGGCACCGCGCTGATCAGCGTGCGGTGATCTGATGGCTTCGCCTAGTCACGGCGACCGGACGCGGTGTCTGCCGCGAAATCCTGCTTCACGCGGATCGGCCGGGCCATGCCGGGACGCGGCGCAGAGGCAACCAAAGACTTGTTTTCCCGTTTATTTCAGCAACGGGCGGCAACAGTCATGTCGTCAGCCAATTGGCTCCCGGCCAACAGCCGCACGGAGCAGGAAGGAGGCCGCAATGATACGGCCCGTTGTTGTCGAAATAGGGGATAGGGTAGCGGTGGTCGCGACGGTGACCGAGCGCGTCAAGGACCGTGTGATGCTGACGCTCGACGGCGACAGCCATAGTTACTCGATGGTCGAGCCCAATGCCAAGGTGGGCGACAAGCTCAGGCTTGAGGGCGAGGTTGTCCATGTCGACGAGGATCTCGGACGCACGACCATACAGGTGCTGGGGCGCGTAAGCGTCGACACCAATTCGGTCGAGATGATCACGCGACGTTGCGATCTCGACCATATCGGCTCCAACGTGCCTGGCCACCCGCGCCCGCGCACTCCGCCGACACCGCACGGATGACGCGATCGCCACCCCTTGGCGAAAACTAACTAGTGCCGCTTGAAATATTGCACTTCGCGTTCGTGCTTTTCGGCGGCTTCGCGCGACTTGAAGGTGCCCAGATTGCGGCGCTTGCCGGTCCTGGGATCGATCTTGCGTGAATAGAGCCGGTATTCGCCGGATTTCAGCTTGCGGATCATGGCGGTCTCCTTGTGAACCGGACTCTAACCCGGCCGAGGCCGTCGCGGTTCCAGGCTGCCGGCCCCGCTCCGGAGGCAAGAAAGCGATGCTGTCGGTGAACCATTTCACGGACGCAAACGACCCAATGTCGGAATCGACACCGCAACGACACGATTGGGTCGGATTATTTGCATTCAAATGACTTTCGCGACGTTATGCGGATGTCGCTGAAGTGCCGGATCTGAGGAGGGTGAGATGGTTACGGCGAAACTTCATGGCGTTGAACTCGTCAAGGGCCAGAAGTGGACGGTGCGCGTCACCGCCTATGGCACGACGCTCATTTTCCCCTTCGAAGCCGAGCAGCACGCGCGCTCCTATGCCGACGGCCAGGCCTTCCGCCTCGGCGTCGAGGTCGTGGAATTGAAGGATTGCGCCTGAACGGCTCTCAGATGGCTTGAAGCCCGGCGCACCCGTATATTGGCGGCATGCCTATGCTCGATGCGGCAAAGCAGTGGGCGCGCAACATCAAGCGCGACGTGGTGGCGCTCTGGATTGCCGCCCGCGACCCGCGTGTTCCCTGGTATGCAAAAGCCACCGCGGGCGCTGTCGCGGCCTATGCGCTGAGCCCTGTCGACCTCATCCCGGACTTCATCCCGGTCATCGGTTACCTGGACGACCTGCTGATCGTGCCTGTCGGCATCATGCTCGCCGTCAAGCTGGTCCCGGCCGATCTGATGCGGGAATTCCGCGAAGAAGCCATGCGACGCGAGAAGCCGGTGAGCAAGGCCGGGCTCGCCTTCATGCTCGCGCTCTGGGCGATGGCGGCGGTGGCGCTCACCTGGCTGTTCTGGCCGAAGCCGGCCTAGCTGCTTCAGCCGTTGTGACAGCTCACGCGTCAGCATTCACCCTCCCGGCAGCTAAATTAGCCATGACTTGTAATTGGTGTAAATCAGGACCATGCTAGTGGGAACGCGTGAAGCGACATGCGCAAACGGGCAGGTCAAAAAGGAATCGAGCGTGATGGAGTTCGCAGTCTGCTACGACCACAGCGGGTTCGATCTGGCGTGGTCGATCTTCCTCGATATCACAGCTTTCTTCGCGCTCATTACGCCATGGGCGGTCGCGCGGCTGGTCGAGATATCGCGCGAGGATGGCGCGGCCCGACTACAGGCGACCTGAGGCTGAAAGCCGCAAGGATCTAGCCCTCGCGGACGACCTTTCGAATCGGCAGGTCGCCGAGCAACGCCGAACAGTCGATCTCCTCCTGGAAGTGCGCCTGCGGATCGAGCACCAGCCACGAAGCGTGGATGCGAAGGTCCTTCAGCCTGGCGTTTTTTTGTGCCCGCGCCAAGCGCTCGGCCTCGGCAACCGAGGCCTGGAAAGGCCTTTCGGCCTTATGATGATGAGAGATCCTCGACATCGCGGCGGAAAACGCGCTTGCCCGCTTTTCGTTCCGTCGAGGAAGGACGACCGGACGCAGCCCGTCCTGAAGCGTGTCCCGTCCGCGAGGGGACTCGCTCGCGTTCCCGCGCGGTAATACGCCCGCCACACGCGCGTTCTTTAAATCGCGCCGTGTCTCCAGCGGTGCCGAACATGAAGGATGCCGAAACAGCGGTGGGGTAGCCCGGCCTGCCTTGGCGGTAAAAGAGTACGGCTCTTTGACAGGCAGGCCGGGCTAAAGCGCCGACCATTGGGTTTCCTTGGGGGGAGCCGGCGCGGGGTTAGAGTGTCCATTTCCCGTTGCGCCCGCAATTGTTGCTGAGGTCCTATGCGCCAACGCAATGGTCCGACCGGCCGGAGCGCCCATGAATGCCACCCAGCGTCGGAGCGCCCGACCGTCAAGCCTCCGTAAGACGGCTGCCTTTTTGCACTGTCTTCTTGACGAAAAGCTCGGCGTGCTGCGCCCATTCCGCTTCCACGACATCGTTCTCACGAACAGACTGCCTGAACGCTTCCCGCAGCGCCTCGAGCTCAAAGATCGACAACCGCTGATTTCTTTTTTTCTTGTCTGTGCCGGCGTCCATAATGCCAAGACCCGCAAGGTTTTAGCCCGTTATATATGCGGCGGTTGTTCAGCCCATCAACAGCTTGGCCTGACTTCTTTTGGGTGCAAATCTTACCGCGACCCCAGCGGCTTATGTCGGGATGGAGCGGCCGACGGGACGCGGAGTTCCGAGCGGGCCGGTCGTTATATTTGGAACCACAACGAAGGAACAGACGACGGTGAAACGGCCGACATCTGTCGGCATCGACCTCCGTGTAGCGCTGTATCCGCCGAAGCATATGTTCTTTTGGTGTGGACCTCAGGCCTAATTGGTGATTGTCTCTGCATAGCAGAGCCGCAAGAGATGATCCAAATCCAGGTGGCAACCCGCCCGCGTCTTCCCCGTCGACAGGGGTGGCGCGGGCTTTTGCCGTCGGGAAGCATGAGCCCCCCGGCCGCGAATCGGGGCGCACGCCGCTGCGGGCCGGCAAATCGCCCACCATTAACCTTCCCCATGGGCACGGACCAAGGTCGGTGTCGCAATTGCCTGCCCTCGCCTATACTCTCCCGGACGGGCGGGTGAGCGGTGTCGATGTTTGGGAGGTATTTAAAACGTCTTGCACGAATCTGGAGCGGGCTCTCACTGGCCTGGCAGTTCGTGATCGCGGGTGGCATCGGCCTTCTTGCCGTGATGCTCGTGGTCGGGCTGTGGGTGACATCGCAGATCCGTGACGGCGTGCTGCACAACTCAGCCGCGACCACCGCGCTCTATGTCGACAGCGTGATCGCGCCGCTGCTGCCGGACATGCGCAAGAGCCAGGAACTCGACGACACGGTCAAGCGGGCCTTGGACGAGACGCTCGGCCAGGGTGCGCTTGGGAAAAGGCTGGTGTCGTTCAAGCTGTGGCGGCGCGACGGCACAGTCCTCTACTCAAAGGACGCCGGCCTTATCGGCAGGCAGATCAAGCCCAACGCCAATCTCATCGCCGCATTCGCCGGCAACGTCATGGTCAAATACAACAGGCTCGAAGACGAGGAAGATGACAAGGAGCGGTCGATGGGCGTTCCGCTGCTGGAAATCTACAACCCGGTGCGCGAGCCCTGGTCGGGAGAGGTCGTGGCCGTGACCGAATTCTACGAATTGTCCGGCGACTTCGAGGAATCGCTGCACTCGGCCCTTTTATGGACGTGGCTGGTGGTGGCGGGCGCCACGGCGGCGGCGCTGGCGCTGCTCTCCGGCATTGTCTTCCGCGGCAGCCGCACCATCGTCACTCAGCAGGCCGCGCTCGAGGCCAAGGTTTCCGAACTGCAGGCGGCGCTGGCGCAAAATTCGTCGCTGCGCCAGCGCGTGCAGCGCGCCTCGCGCCGCGCCGCCGCCATCAACGAACGCTATCTGAGGCGCATCGGCGCCGACCTGCATGACGGGCCGGCGCAACTGGTGGCGCTTGCGGCGCTCCGGATGGACAGCCCGTTGCTGGTCGATCCGACCACATCGAGCACGTTGCGCGAGGCAGAGATCGCCGGCATCCACAAGACGCTCGGCGAAGCGATGCGCGAGATACGCGGCATCTGCAACGGTCTGGTGCTGCCGCAGATCGAGACGCAGGCCATCGCCGACATCTTGCGGCTCGCGGTGGCCGAGCACGAACGGCGGACCGACACCAAAGTGTTGCTAACCCTGCCCGAGCGCTTGCCGGAACTCGGCACCTCGGAAAAGATCAGCATCTATCGCTTCGTGCAGGAAGGCCTGAACAACGCCTTCCGGCACGGCAAGGGCAAGGGCCAGCAAGTCAGGGCCACGACAAAGGGCGGCAAGCTCCTCGTCGAGGTCGTGGATACCGGCCCCGGCTTTGATCCGGCCCGAAGCGAGGGCCTTGGACTTGCGGGCCTGAGAGAACGTATCGAAAGCATAGGCGGTCAGTTCGAAACGCTGACCGGCCCGGGAGGAACAAGACTGGTGATCACCTTGTCTGTCGAGGAGCAACCGTGAGCACGTCCATCCGTATCGCAATAGTCGACGACCATCCCCTGTTTCGCGAGGGCGTGGCGCGCAGCCTCGGCGAAATAGGCGGCTTCGAGCTCGTGGGCGAAGGCGCCAGCGCCGAAGACGCCGAAAGGCTGGCGCGCGCCAGCACGCCCGATATCCTCCTGCTCGATATCAGCATGCCGGGCGGCGGCCTCAATGCGCTGGCCGGCATCCTTGCAGCGATGCCCGAGCAGAAGGTCGTCATGCTCACCGTCTCTGAGACCAATGCCGACGTTGCCCAGGCATTGAAGGCGGGCGCGCGCGGCTATGTGCTGAAAGGCGTCGGCTCCAAGGCGCTGGCCGAGATCCTGCGCGATGTCGCCAACGGCCAGAGCTACGTATCGCCGAGCCTCTCTGCCAGGCTGCTTTCCGACCTTCTGCAGCCCACCGGCAGCAAGCCCGACCCGCTAGCCCAGCTCACCGGCCGCGAGGCCGAAATCCTGAAACTGGTCGCGGAGGGGCTGAGCAACAAGGAGGTCGCCGCCCGGCTGTCGCTGCAGGAGAAGACGGTCAAGCATCACATGACCAGGGTGCTCGCCAAGCTCAACGTGCGCAACCGCACCGAAGCGGCGCTGCTGATGCATGAGGCGAGGGAGAGGAATTAGAGGAACTGAGGAAGAATTAACGAAACTGGAGAGCTGAGAGGGACCCCTCTCTTTAATTTTTCGGTTTCTTCAGTTCCTCAATTCTCCAGTTCCTCAGTTCCCATCCCCTCACAAGTTCAGCAGGCGCGACACGTCGTCCTCGGTCGCCTGCCGGTTGATGATGGTGCGGCCTTGCGCGTCCTTCATCTCGAAACGACCGTTCTGGACTTGCTCCTTCATGCCGTTGCGATGAACGACGGTAACCTTATCGCCGTCGATCGAGAGCGTGTCGCCGGTTGCGGCGTTGGTGTAGCTGTTCTTGCTGCCGGGATTGGTATTGCCCTTGCCGTTGTTGTTGCCAGGTCCGGCATTGGGGTTGCCGCCGCCGGCGTTGCTGTTGCCGTTGTCGCCTTGACCATTGCTGTTGCCGTTGTTGCCGCCATTGCTGGAATTCGAGCCGCCGGCGGAACCGGAATTCGAGCCGCCGGCGGAACCCGAATTGCCGCCGCTGCCGTTTCCGCCATTGCCGTTGCCGCCATTGCCGTTGCCGCTTCCATTGCCATTGCCGCCGGCATGGGCCGTGGCGGCAGCAATTCCCGGCACGCCGTCAAAGGTGACGTGCCATGGCGCGAGCGCCAGCGCCAGCGCGCTCGACACGCGCAGGACAAACCAGACCATCCTGAGTGACCTGGCCGCCGTCATGGTCTAGTTAGGCGAGATCAAAGGTGCAGCGGCGCCCTCATCGTTTTCGCCCTGATCATCATTGTCATCGCCCTGATCGTCGGCGGTTTCGCCATGATCGTGTTCGGCGCCGTCGTCGTCATCGCCATCATGACCGCCACCCTGGCCGTCATGGTCGCCACCGTCATGGTCGCCGCCGTCATGGTCGCCACCATCGTGGTCGCCGCCGTCGCCGCCACCGTCGTGGCCGCCGTCACCGCCTCCGTCATGGCCGCCATCGCCGCCGCCGCCATGGCCACCCTCGCCGCCGCCGCCACCTTCGCCCTCTGCATAGGCAGCCGATGGGGCCAGCCTGGCGCCGTCGAGCGTCAGATGATAGGGCGCGATGGTGAGAGCCAGCGCGGTCGAAGCGCGCAAGGCGAGCCAGACGAGCTTGCTGACAGGAAGGTTTTGCATCTTTTCTCCTCGTTCGGTCCCGCTTCGGCACGCCGAAGCTCCGCTCGCGCGCACGGTCGAGGCGCGACCGGTGTCTTCACGCAGGCGAGGATTCACATTCCGGCAGAAGACGAAAGCGGCCCACGACCCATGCCCCGACCGGTCGGACCATTTCCGCCGGCGTGACTGACCAATGTCGCAGGCGGCGGACATCGCCAAGTTTTAAAAAATTACCCCCGCACGAAGGCGGGGGTAAGGTGAGTAGCCAAATTCTACCGCAAGACGATCAGGACCGCAGAGACGAAGCAAAAGGTGGCAACCTGATTTTGCAGCGCTGACCTTCGGTCCCTTAAGATCTAATCCCGATAAAACCTCGCTCTCACAAACTTTGTCTCACAAACTCTTCAGGCGATTGAGATCGGCCATGGTTGCCTTGCGGTCGACGATGGTGCGTCCGTACTTGTCTTCCATCCTGAACCGGCCGTTCTCGATCTTCTCCTTCATTCCATTGCGGTGCGTGACCTCAATTTTGGTGCGGGTGGCTTCAACCTTGTCGCCCGTCAGGGCGTTCACATGATCATCGACATCCGCGGTGCTTGCCGCGCTGGCGTTGCTGTTCTTGCCCTTGTTCCCGTTTCCGTTGTCGCCGCCGCTGTTCCCGTTTCCGTTGTCGCCGCCGCTATTGCCGTTTCCGTTGTTGCCGCCGCTATTGCCGTTTCCGTTGTTGCCGCCATTGCCGGAATTCGAGCCACCGGCCGAACCGGAATTGGAGCCGCCGGCCGAGCCGGAATTGCCGCCATTCCCGCTATTGCCGCCCCCGTTACCGTTTCCACCACCCTTGCCGCCGCCACCGCCATTTCCACCGCCGCCGTTTCCACCGCCACCGCCGCCCTTACCGGCATAGGCCTTGGTCACGACCAAACCATCGACGGAGAGACTGAAAGGCGCGACAACAAGCGCCAACGCAATCAGCGCTCGCAAGACCAGCCTGCAGCCCCTGCGCTCCAAGCGCATTCCGCTCTCCCCATGCCAGCCCTTCAGCCCGTCGGCCGAGCTACCCCACCGGCAATGTCGCAGCATGAGCATCCCCAATCAGCAGGTCATAAGGAAGTGGCCCACGACCCTTGTCTTGTCCACTCGGACTTATTGCGTTTTGCTGTAGGACCTAAGTCTTATTTCAACCACCGGATGTGGTCGGACGCTTCCGTCGCGGGAACATTTTTCCAGGCCGACCAAGCCGTTAACGCGATTCGCGCTCGCGGTATGTTCGCAAGGCGCGCTCAAGCCGGCAACGGCACCGGCCGCCGCGCGGCAACCGCCGCGCCGAAGGCGGCGGCAATGACGGCGGCGATGCCAGCGCATTGCAAAGGACTGAGCTTCTCATGCAAAAACAGGAAGCCGGTCAGCGCGCCGCCAGCCGGCTCCAGGCAGACCAGCATGCCGTAGACCTTGGCGGGCATGCGGGCGAGCACCAGCATTTCCAGATAGAAGGGCAGCGCGCTGGAGAACAGGCCGACCACCGCGGCGCCCGCCATGACATGCGGGTCGGTGAGGTAGGCTTGAGCGGCGTTAAAGCCGAAAGGCAGCGCGAGCACGGCGGCGATCGCCATTCCATAGGCGGAGGTGCGCACGCCGAGCTCGGCACCGGCCTTCTGCGCGAAAATGATGTAGAGCCCCCAGCAGGCGCCCGCCGCCAGCGCCAGCGCCACGCCCAGCAGATCAAGCCCGCGGCTCACACCGGCAAAGGGCGACAAAAGCACGATGCCGACGACGGCCAGCGCCACCCAGACAAGGTCGAGCAGGCGCCTGGAACCGAGCGTGGCGACGAACAGCGGCCCGGTGAATTCGAGCGCCACGCAGATGCCGAGCGGAATGCGCTGGAGCGCGGCATAGAACAGCATGTTCATGGCGCAGACCGTGACGCCATAGGCGGCGAGCCAAGGCAGGTTTTTCCACGAGGGCAGCACCTTCCAGGGCCTCAGCACCACCGCCAGCATCAGCGCGCCGATGGCGAGCCTCAGCATGGTCGTGCCTTCCGAACCCAGGACCGGGAACAGCCCCTTGGCAAAGGCTGCACCCACCTGCACCGACAGCATTGCGCCAAGCAGGCCAAGCACGGGCATGGCACCGAGATGCGTCTCCGGTTTTGCAATCGGCGTCGACGTCACTTGTTCTCCATCCCTCCATATGTTCGGGGGAGATAAAGCCTCGCGGTGGCGCTGTCGTGAGGCACCAGCCGGCGGATGGTGGGGCAAGGCGTCCGCCTGCCGCACCGCACAAAGCCTTGAATCCAACACGCTTTTTGTGGAGTTTCGAATATATTCGGAAGGTACAAAGGCCGACGGTTTCGATGCTTTCAACGTTCTCGTTCTGGTTGCCGGGCCGTTATGCAAACACTACCTACGATAAATCCCTAAAAAAATCAGACTAACTGCCCATAAACACATAGGACTATTGGGCATCTCGGCGAATAACTTCACCGGCATAAATATTACTCCCGCCACGGCCCATCACATATTTATTTCAAAGCCGCGGGCATTTTGTGTTGCGCTGCAATATGGACCGCGAGAAACCCTTGGCGGGTACACAGTGGAGGATGCCGTTACCTTGACCCCGATGGGCATTCCGCTGAGCCGCAACGACAGCGCTCGCGGGGCCATGCACAGCGGATGCCGCTGATGGCGAACGCGCGCGACATTCAGTTGGACGCGTTGCGGGCCGTCGCCGTGACGCTGGTGCTCTACTCGCATTTCTTCGCCCCAGGCGGTTCGTCATTCGTCGGCCATCTCGGGGTCAGGTTGTTCTTCGTGCTCTCCGGCTTCCTTATCACCCGGCTATTGCTCGATGCGCGTGACGCAGAGGCATTCGCCGCAGGGGCGGCGCTGCGTTCCTTCTATGCCAGGCGCATGCTCAGGATATTCCCGCCCTATTTCGCCGTGTTGGGGCTCGTGTGGTTTGCCTCGGAGCAATCCAGGGCCTCGTTCGCCTGGCATGCGCTCTACCTCTCGAATTTCTGGTATGCGCGGCAAAACGACTGGACGCCCTGGCTGCTCTGCCATTTCTGGAGCCTCAGCATCGAGGAGCAGTTCTACCTGGTCTGGCCGCTGATCGTGCTTCTGGCACCGCGCCGACATATCGAGGCGATCACCATCGGCGTCATCGCCTTCTCGCTCGCCTACCGGCTCTACGGGCCGATTGCCGCCAGCCCGGCGCTTGCCCGCGACCTGCTGCCTCCGGCCTCGATGGACGCCCTTGGCTGCGGCGCCCTGCTTGCCGTGCGCCGCGCCAGAGGCGCAGATGCGCCGCAATGGGTGCGGCTCTGCTGGCCGGCCCTGGCGGTGGTGTTCCTGTTGGTGGTCCGGTCCGATCCCGGGCCGGCGAATTCGGCCTGGGAGTGGCCGCGCTGGGCGCTGGTGCAGATGCTGCCGCTGGTGCCGATGCTGGCAATCGTCGCCGCATGCTCGACCGGCCTGCGCGGCACGCTGGGCAGGCTGGCCGAACTCCCCCCGCTGCTGTGGCTCGGCCGCATCAGCTACGGCGTATACCTCTATCATTCGATCCTTCTCGCCTTGACCGTCAGGGCGCAGTCATGGATCCCGGTCAACGTCTCGGAACAGGGGCCGGGGCGGTTCCTTGTCGCGGGAACCGCCACGCTGGCCGTTGCCTCGCTCTCCTGGATGTTTTTCGAGAAACCGCTCAACGGTCTCAAGCGCTATTTCCCCTATGTCGCGCCGTCGCGTCGTCGCGGCGCGCGCGAGGAGCGCGGGTTCGGCGCCCTCCCGCCGCTCGATCTGCGGCCAACGGACCAGAGCCGGCCATGACCGCGGCACCTCTCATCTCCGTGCTCTTGCCGGTCTACAATGCCGAGCCCCATGTGGCCGCTGCGGTGCAGTCGATCCTGCGGCAGGACTACGGCAGGATCGAAGTCATCGCCATCGACGACGGGTCGACCGACCGGTCGCTGGAGATCCTCGAATGCTGCCGCCGGGACGACAGCCGGGTATCCATAATCTCGCGCGAAAACCGCGGGCTTGTCGCCAGCCTCAACGAGGGACTGGAGGTCGCGCGGGGCGAGTTGGTCGCGCGGATGGACGCCGACGACTTCGCCTATCCCTGGCGCCTGTCGCGCCAGGCAGCGCTGTTCGCCGCGCGACCGGAGCTCGGCTTCTGTGGCGCGCTCGTAGACACGCTGCTGCACGGCCGCATCGCCCGGGGCCGGCTCGATCCGGTGTTCCGTCTCAGCCTGCCCGTGCTGTCGAAATTCTTCACCGTCTTCATGCATCCGACAGTGGTCTACAATCGCAAGGTCATCGGCGAGGCCGACCTCCACTACGACGGCTTCTACCGGCATGCCGAGGATTTCGACCTTTTCCGGAGGTTGGCCGAGCGCTATCCGACGGCGCTGATCCCGGAAAGCCTGCTGGTCTACCGCATTCATCCCGGCAGCGTGACCAGCCTGCACAGCAAGGAGATGCGTCGCACGCACCTCAGAATTGTCTGCGAGAATCTGGAGAGCGAGGGACTGACGGAAGATGGCGCGACCCTGCGCGCCATCGGCGACACGGTCACCTCCGACACCGTGGCCCGGGCAGCGGCTTTCATCCGTGCGCTTGAGGAGCGGATCGCCGCCCTTCCCGATACGACGAGGCCGAGCTTCGAGGCCGGCGCGCTCAACTTGTTCTATTTCCTCTACCAGCTCGTCAATGACGAGGAGCGGCCGGCGCTGGCGCATGAATTGCTGACGCTGACGGGGAAGTGGAACGCGATCCGCCGCCGCGAGAAATACGCGCTCCGCCCCGGCGCCTGGGCGCCCTGGCTGAGCCAGGCTTCGATGTGGGCCGGCAAACGCGCCGACTGGGTCGCCTACCGCCTCAAATCCGCCCCGGCCGCATCAGTGCTCGCGCCTTATCGGGTGGAGGCGGCATGAACGTCGAGCGCCATCGGCTGCCGCGCAATGTTCGCCCGGCCCTGCCCGCTCCGCCCTGGCCGCAGCGGCCGGCGGTCTCCTTCATTGTCTGCACGCGCGACCGCCTCGCGGTGCTCGAGGCCTGCATCGATTCGATCCGCGCCGCCTGCCGGGCGCATCCGGCCTTCGCGGCCGAGCTGGTGGTGGTCGACAACGGTTCGCGCGACGGCACGGCCAGCTATCTTTCGTCGACCGCCGCCATCTCTGACATCGCCCTGACCGCAATCTCGGAGCCCCGCCCCGGGCTGGCGGCGGCGCGCAATGCGGGGCTGGCGCGTGCGCGCGGGCAGGTACTGGTGTTCGTCGACGACGACTGCCGCCTCGACGGCAACTACCTCGTCGACCTGGAGCGGCATTATGCGAGCGGCGAGAAATGGCTGATCCGCGGCGGCCGCGTCGAGATCGGCGACGCGCGCGACCTGCCCTTCACCATCAAACGCTGCGACAAGCGCGAAGTGCTGACGCGGGCCGTCCATCCGGGGGGCTTCGTGCTAGGCTGCAACATGACCATGCACCGCGAGGTCGCCGCCTTGATCGGTCCCTTCGACGAGCGCTTCGGCGCCGGCGGGGCGCTGCGCTCGGCCGAGGACACGGACTATCTGGTGCGGGCGATGCTTGCCGGCATGGCGGTGGAATATGTGCCCGACATGACGATCTTCCACCATCATGGCCGGCGCAACCGCGAGGCGATCGACCGTCTACATCGCGACTATCATTTCGGCAACGGTGCGCTCTGCCTCAAGCATCTACGTCGCGCGCCGTGGCTGCTGCGACATTTCTACTGGGCCGCGCGCGCCGCTCTGCGCGAGCTTGCCGGCGGCCCCAGATTCGATGGCGATCTCGGCCTGTCGCATTGGCCGATCGTTCTGATGAACCTCGCGGGCGCGGCAAAATTCGCGTTTCTGGTGCTGGCCAGACATCCGTCGCGACAAGCGCGAAGCGCCCAGCAAACGCCGGAGGCCGGCGTGGAGGCCAGCGCGCCGTGAGCGAGCGGCCGACCCTGTCGATGCTGCGCCAGGCGCTCGGCCGCCGGCAGCTCGGCCTGCTGCCGATCGTCGTCGCGCTCGGGCTTGCAAGCGCGGCGCTCGAAGGTTTCGGCATCGGCCTGATCATCCCGTTGCTCGGCATCATCATGGGGCATGGCGACACAGCCGGCATGGCCGGCTTCTCGGCGCTGCTGCAAAAGGTTGGCGCGGGGCTTGGCGAGCGCGAGCGGTTGATCGCGATTGCGGCCGCGATTCTCGGCTCGATCCTGCTCAAGAACCTGCTTGCCTTCGCCAACTCGGTGCTCACGGCTCACATCTATGGCAAGGCCGGCCAGGCAATCCGCGCGGCGCTCGCCGGGCGGCTGCTCGAGGTCGGCTATCCCTTCTTCCTGAGGGAAAGCCCAGGACGCCTGCTCAACATCATTTCCAATGAATCCTGGCGCGCCTCCGACGCCGTCCAGGCAATGCTGGGCTCGATCGTCAGCGCCTCGGCCGCACTCATCCTGCTAGGCTTCCTTTTGCTGCTCTCCTGGAAGATGACGCTTCTGGTGATGATCGGGCTGGCGCTGGTGCAAGGGGCGCATATGGCGCTGTCGGCGCATCTGAAGGCGCCCAGCCGCAGCGTTACGGCGCGCAACAGCGCCCTGGCCTCGCGGATGCTGCACCTTGTGCATGCCGGCCGGCTGATCCGCATCTTCGGCCAGGAAGAGCGCGAAAAGGCGGCATTCGAGACGGCATCGGACAGCGTGCGCCGGGCGGCCTTCCAGCTCGCCAACCGCCAGGGGGCGCTGGGACCGCTCACGGAAGTGCTGCACGCCATGCTGTTCCTGGCGGTGGTGATCGGCGCCTGGCTCGCGGGCTTGAGCTTCCCCCTGGTCGCCGCCTTCCTCATCCTGCTCTACCGGTTGCAGCCGCATGTCAGGGCGCTGCAGATGACCTGGAGCCAATTGCAGGGGCTTTCCGGCTCGCTGGACGAGGTGAACTGGCTGCTCGATCCGACGGGAAAGCCGGCGCCGCCGCAAGGCAGCCGGCCCTTCGCCACTTTAAGAGAAAGAATCGCCTTCCAGGGCGTTAGCTTCAGCTATGCCAATGAGGAGCAGCGCGCGGCGGTGCTGCATGCGGTGAGCTTCGACATAAGAAGCGGCCGCTCCACCGCGCTGATCGGCCGCTCCGGCGCCGGAAAGACGACCATCGTCAACCTGCTGTGCCGCTTCGTCGAGCCGGACGGCGGACAAATCCTCGTCGACGGCACCGCGCTCGGCGAGATCGACCCGGTCGCCTGGCGGGCGCATATCGCCTTGGCCAGCCAGGAGCTGGAACTGGTGGACGGCACCATCCTGGACAACATCACCTATGGCAAGGACAGGGCGAGCATGGAGGAAGCGCGGCGCGCGGCCGAGCTCGCCGAGGCGCATGAATTCATCGAACGCCTGCCGCAGGGCTACCAGACGGTCGTCGGCTATCGCGGCGTCAACCTGTCGGCCGGGCAAAGGCAGCGCATCGCGCTCGCCCGCGCGCTGGTGCGCGATCCGGATATCCTGATCCTCGACGAGGCCACCAACGCGGTCGACGGGCTTTCGGAGGCGGCGATCGTGGAAACGCTGAAGTCACGCGCCGGACGCCGCACCACGATCGTCATCAGCCACCACCACTCGACGATCTCGTTCTGCGACGACCTGGTTATCCTGGACCATGGAAGAGTGAAGAAGCAGGCACCTTTCGCGGAGCTCGCGGCGCGCAGCATGGATGAGCTGTACCGGCCGGAGTGAGGGGGACGGCGGCCTTGCGCCTTCGTCATCCTAAGGCGGAGCAAGGAGCGAAGCGACGCGCGCAAACCCTAGGATGACGAAGGGTTGGCGCAGCCCCCTCCCCGATCCGCTTTGCGGATCGACCCTCCCCACAAGGGGGAGGGTAAAAGATCACCCCGCCATGGCGAGCGGCACGGCGCTCTTGTTGGGGATCTGGATGTCGATCTCCAGCGTCGACATGGTAGCACCCCGGTCCATCGAGACCTGGAGATAGTCCTGGTCGATCTGCACATGCTTGGCAATGACCGCCATGATCTCCTCGCGCAGGATGGAGACGAGATCCGGCTGGCCGCGGCTCTGGCGCTCATAGGCGAGCAGCAGCTGCAGCCGCTCGCGCGCCACGGGCGCGCTGGTGCGCCGCTTGAAGAGGTCGAGGATGCTCATGCGGCCCTCCTTCCGAGAAGCCGGTCGAGGAAGCCCTTGCGTTCGAAGGGGACGACCACCGGCAGGTCCTCGCCCTCCAGGCGTCTTGCCGCTTCGAGATAGGCTTTCGCGGCGGAATTGATCGGCTCCGAGAGCGTCACAGGGGAGCCGAGGTTAGAGGCGCGCAGCACATCCTGGCTTTCCGGGATGATGCCGAGCAGCGGGGTGGAGAGAATCTCCAGCACGTCGTCGATCGACAGCATCTCGCCGCGCGAGGCGCGCGCCGCGTCGTAGCGGGTGACCAGCACGTGCTTCTGGATCAGCTCGCCCTGCTCAGCCTTCATGGTGCGGGCGTCGAGCAGGCCGATGATGCGATCGGAGTCGCGCACCGACGACACTTCCGGGTTGGTGACGATGACGGCCTCGTCGGCGAAGCGCATGGCAAGCTGGGCGCCGCGCTCGATGCCGGCCGGGCTGTCGCAGAAGACATAGTCGAACACCGAGCGCAGCCGGGCGATGACTTCCGCCACGCCCTCCTCCGTCAGCGCGTCCTTGTCGCGGGTCTGCGAGGCAGGCAGCAGATAGAGCGTCTCCAGCCGCTTGTCGCGGATCAGCGCCTGCGAGAGCTTCGCGGTGCCCTGGATGACGTTGACGAGGTCGAACACCACGCGGCGCTCGGCGCCCATGATGAGGTCGAGGTTGCGCAGGCCGACGTCGAAATCGACCAGCGCCACCTTCTTGCCGGTCTTGGCCACGGCGGCGCCGAGCGCAGCCGTCGAGGTCGTCTTGCCGACGCCCCCCTTGCCCGATGTGACCACGACTACCTTGCCCATATTCATCCAGCCTCCGTTGGCGGTTTTTATTCTCTGGTCCGTGCATGGCACGGCGGGATTGTCATTTCTTGGTGCATGCCGTTCTCCCAAAACCGCTGGGCACTTTTGGGCGACATGCACTGTCAGCCTCGCACGCGAAGCCGGTCCGAAGCTTGCGCGTCAGCCCAGCGGCACCACGCACAGCGCATCATTGTCGAGGAAGGCCTGCACGGCCTTGCCGCGCGAGACGCCTTCCATTTCCTCGGCCGTCGTGTACCAGCCGTCGACGGCGAGCAGCTCGGCCTCGTTCTTGCGGCAGAAGATGCGTGCCGAAACATTGCCTTCCGAGCCGGCGATCGCGCGGCCGCGCAGCGTGCCATAGACATGGATCGAGCCGCCGGCGACGATTTCGGAACCGGACGCGACCGAGCCCAGCACGATGACGTCGCCATGCGGATGGAAGACCGACTGTCCCGAGCGGATCGGCGCCTTGATCATCAGCGTGCCGGCCGAAGGCAGCGCCGGCTCGGCGCCAGTGCTTGCGGCTTGCGCAGGTTCGATCCTGACCGCTTCCAGCCGCGCCAGCTCGGGATCCACCGGCTCGTCGCCGGACATCTCGATATGGGAAACGTCCGCCGGCGCCGGCTCCGCGGCGGGTTGGGCCGCCTGCTCTGCCTCCGCCCGCTCCACCGCGGCGGCTTCGAGTTCCTCGGCCCGCGCCTTGCGCGCGGCCCGACCCAGCAATCCTTCGGCGGTCGCTTCCTTGGCGCCGGCGAGCAGCGGCGGCAGCTCGGGCCCGAGCTCGGCGCCCTCCAGCTCGATGGCATAGACGCGGATGCCGCGCGAGCCGAGCACGCCGACCAGCGCGCCAATCTCCTCCGGCCCCGGCTGCAGGAGGTTGAGATCCAGCACCACCGGGCGCCCGTTGAAATAGCCCGGCGAGTTGGCGATCCAGCGATCCAGCCCCTCCAGCCAGTCGGCGATCGGCGCCTCCGGCGTCAGCGTGAAGGCGACGAAGGAACGGGCGCGAAAGCGGATGGATTTGTTGTGCAGGGGGGCGGCGAAGGTCACGTCCGGGCGAATCCTTACTCAATGGTTAAAGGGTGCCGGGCGAATGGTTAACAAAAGGTTAATTTTGGGGATCGAGGCCGTTAAGGAAGTGGCGCGGCTAAGTTCTGTGGCAACGCGGTGACAGGGCCCGCCGATGCCGCTATCGTCCCACCACAGCCTGGCGGAAAGCAAGGGAGATCATGTCATGGAGATCAGCAGACCTGAGGACGTTGCGGCCGCGTTCGCCGATGCCTGGAACAGGCATGACATGGACGACTTCGCGGCACTGTTTTGCGAGGACGCCAATTTCGTCAATGTCGTGGGCATGTGGTGGAAGAACCGGGCCGAGATCGAAGCGGCGCACCGTGCGACGCATGAGACCATGTTTCGCGACAGCCGGCTGGAGGGCGCCGCCGCATCCGTCGTCGAGCTGTCTCCGGGCCTGGCATCGGTGCACTACAGATGGACCCTGACCGGCGCGTCCGCCCCCGACGGCTCGCCAGCCGGAACGCGGGAGGGCATCCTGCTTCTGGTGGTGAAGAAGGAACAGTCCGGCTGGCGTATCAAGGTGGCCCAGAACACCGACATCGTCCCAGGCGCGATCGCTCCCCCTGCCCGCGCAAGCAGATAGAACGGTCAAGCCTCGCTCCAGTCGCGCATGTGAAGCGGCTAATATACCGGAGATGCCAAGCCAAGCACCATCCCGTCCGGGACTTTCCACTTTTTCGGGACAAGGAGACGGGCATGGGCATCGATCGGGAAGACTGCAAGCGAGCAGGCAAGGCGGGCACGACACTGGCAGCGCTGATGCTGCTTGCGGGCTGCATGACGCACCAGCAGGCAGGCATAGACGCATACCGGACGAGCAGCATCGACCAATGGCTGACGACGGCCGACGCCGACAAGGTGGTCAGCGCCATGAGCGCGAAGGGCATGATGCCGGCGACAATCGACTGCCGCTTTGCCGACACTACACCGGGCCAAGTGGCCTACCTATCAAAATTCACCTGGAAGCGGGCGCCTGCCAACACACGCTACCACTGGGAAGTGGGCGACCCGGCCTATCTCGCGAGTAGGGAGGTGAGGGCCAACCAGGTTGGGTTGAAGCGGGTGGATGCGAAACTGGTGCGGGATGCGGCGACCGGGCAGAAGGTTGGGTGCTCGGTTTGGGCGGGTTGAGGGATGCGAGGGGCGGAACAGATGGTCTGTGACGGCCAAAGGCGCAGCCCGTGAAATGTGTCGGGCTAGTTGCCGACTCAATTATCAATTCCCTCCAGATACAGATACAGTCGCCTTATCAAAATAATCAAGCATACAGCCGATTTCTGCCCTCGACTCGAACCTGTGGCTGTGAATGAATATTCCATTCATTTTTTGGGGGGACCGGCAATGGCTTGGTACAAATATGAACAGTTCCTAAGCAAGAATACGCATGACAATTTCGACAAAGAATGGAAACCGGGCGAAACACCACCCGATGCGGGTATCTATCGCTGCAAGGGGTGTGGCGATGAGATTGCTTCAAACAAAGGCGTTCAACTCCCATCACAGAACCATAGCCAACATACCCCCGCTCAGGGGTCGATACGGTGGCAGATGATTGTCTGCACGGCATACAAATAGAAGAACTCAATGAGCCGCCCTAGCAGCTGGCAAATTGGGTATCCTTCCTGTTGCAGACTAGCTGAGCGAGATGCGGTAAGAGATGGTAAGACCATTTGATCTCGGGAATCTAATTAAGGTCATTTTTGGGTTGGATTCAGAGCACACCAAAGCTGCGCCGGCCACGAACGAGGCGTTGCCGAAGGCGGCTGAGCAGCCAACGAAGCATCCATCACATTTGGCGGATTATCTTAACTACTACCGCTCCCTGAGTGAGCCGCACTATGCGGTCCTCGTCACAGGCGACTGGGGAACTGGGAAGACATTTCAAGTTCGAGAGTCGATTCCGAACGACCAAGCATTCTATGTCAGCCTCTTTGGCCTGAATAGCACTGAAGATGTCGTTGCTGCGGTATATGCTGCAATGTTCCCAGGAAAGGCTTTCGTTAAGCGAATTGCAAGCAGTATCGGAGAGACAACCGCCGAAATATCCGGAATTGGTTCGCTTGCTCTTAATGGTATAACATCTGGCTTAGTAGGAGCTTTATTGCGCCAGCAAGTCAGCAAAGAGAAACCGATTATATTTGATGACCTTGAACGCTGCGGCTTAGATGTGAAGCAGGCGCTCGGCGTTATCAACCTGTATGTTGAGCATCATGGCTGCAGAGTTATCGTGATAGCGCATGATAATAAATTGACGGATGAATTCTCAGAAGCAAAGGAAAAGATATTCGGCCAGACAATTCGTGTCGACCCACGAGTTGAGGACGCCTTCGATAAGTTTCATTCTTCGCTGTTGGCCGGCCCTGAGAAAAACTTCATCGCTGTCCAGCGGGGAAATATTATCGGCGTATTCTCCGAATCAGGTATTCAATCACTTCGAATTTTGCGACATGTCGTTGAAGACCTTGCTCGCCTAGGCAAGACGCTAAGCGAGCAGCATCTTGCGAATGATCCCGCAATGGTTGAACTCGTTCGACTCTTTTGCGCTCTTAATATCGAATTGAGAGCTGGCCACCTCAAAGCCGCCGACCTCTACAAACGCAAGGAGAAGGAATTTAGCTACGAGTTAGGGCGCAATAGCGAGAATGAAAGAGCTAACGAGCAACCTCGCATCGTGTCAGCCAACAATAAGTATACCTCCGTAGATATTACTAGCACACTACTCCAAGATCACGCTCTAAACGAAATGTTAGTTGAAGGCAGATTTGATAAAGAAACAATTCAGGCATCTTTAAACGCTAGCTCTTACTTTATCAAATCCCAGAGCGCCCCGTGGCAGATCGTAGGCAGCTTTGATAAGCTTGATGATGAAATTGTTGCGTCCGGCTTGGCCAAAATGGAGCAACAATTCGACAAACGAGAGGTTTCAGATTCCGGAGAAATACTCCATATTTTCTCTCTGCGCATGATGATGGCCAACAAAGGCATTTCAAGCAAGGACATCGAAACAGTTACGCAAGAATGCATAGAATACATTGATGACCTTCTAAGTTCTGGTCGACTGCCTCCGAGAGGACCGGATTGGGACTGGTACGATGATTTCGGTGATTCAGCCTACGGCGTAAGCTATTGGGTTACCGATGACTATCGGGATAAATTCCAAAGTGTTTTTGATCATCTTCTGCGCGCGCGGGGAAAAGCGCTTGAGGCAGAGTTTCCGAAACGGATACCGGAACTGCTGAAAATTTTGGAGACGGATGGCCAACTTTTCCTCGAAAAGATTTGTTATACTCACAAGGGTAACCCTGAATACGGCTCCATTCCAATTCTTGCTGCCGTTGATCCAAAGACCTTCGTTGCGGCGTGGATGCGCTCGCCAAAGCAAAACTGGTATTGGGTATCAAGAGCATTGCAGGAGCGTTACAAAGGCTCTCGCGTCGAGGACGTATTGAAACCGGAAGCAGCATGGATCAATGCTGTGGTGAAACTCCTCGATGAAGAAGCCGCTAAAGCAACAGGGTTAGCAAAATTGCGGATTCACCGCACCATTCCGAAAATCCGTCAACGACAAGCAGAATCAGCATAGGAAATCGATACTGAACTTGCCAGTGTCCCGATATCCGTAGGTGCGAAACGCGAAGGAGGCTGACGAGAGGGTCGATGTTTGTCGAGTTCGTATCGGGGAGTATAGAGTCATCCCCATGCCCCTCCTCCCCGCCCTCCTCCCCACCGCGACCATCTGGGATGCCGCCGAACTCGCCTCCCGCGATCCCGGTTTCGATGCGCGCAATTTCGGCGCTTCGGCGCTGGTGCGGCCGCGTGATGTCGAGGGCGTCGCGACGCTGGTGAAGTTCTGCGCGGAGCATGGCATCAGCCTTATCCCTCAGGGCGGGCGCACGGGGCTGGCAGGCGGGGCGGCGACGTCCGCCGGTCAGGTGATCTGCGATCTCGGCGGGCTCAACCAGATCGAGGAGATCGATCCGTTCGCGCGGGTGGCGATCGTGCAGGCAGGCGTGACGCTGGGCGCGCTGCAGGAGGCTGCGGCGGTGCATGGGCTCGACCCCGGCATCGACCTTGCCGCGCGCGGCAGCGCCACCATCGGCGGCATGGTTTCCACCAATGCCGGCGGCATCATGGCCTTCCGCAACGGCACGATGCGCCACCGCGTGCTGGGCCTGGAGGCCGTGCTGCCGGACGGGCGGGTGTTTTCCGATCTTACCCGGGTGCTGAAGACCAGCGCCGGCTACGACCTGAAACATCTCTTCATCGGCGCGGAGGGCACGCTCGGCATCGTCACCCGCGTGGCTGTGCGGCTCGACCCGGTGGCAGGCGCCAGCGCCACGGCGCTGGTCGGCGTGCCGGATGCGGCAAGCGCGCAGCGCATCGTGCGGCATTTCCTGGGCTCGACCAGCGCGCGGCTTTCCGCCGCCGAGATCCTGTGGCGCAATTTCGCGTCGCTCATGCAGCGGGCGCTGAACTATGCGCCGGGCAGCCTGCCGCTCGATGCGCCTTGCCTTCTGGTGCTGGGGCTCGGCGCCGACAGTGTCGAGGCGGCGAGAGGCGCGCTGGAGGATGGGCTGGCGGCGATCTGGGACGAGGTCGGCATCATCGACGGGCTGGTCGCGAGCTCCGAGGCGCAAGCCGCAGCGATGTGGCGGCTGCGCGAGGAGACCGCCGCAATCGAGAGCGCGCACCCGATGGTGCCCTCCTTCGACGTGTCGGTGCCGGGCGGCGCGCTGGACGCCTATGTGGCGCGCATCGAGGCGGGGCTGAAGGCGCTCGACGCTTCCTACGCCCCTTACGTCTACGGCCATCTCGCCGACGGCAATCCGCACATCTCGATCAATTGCGACGGGCCGGTCCCGCATGAGCGGCACGCGGCGATCGAGGATGTGCTTTATGACGGCCTGCGCGAAGCCGGCGGCTCGTTCTCGGCCGAGCATGGGGTGGGGCTGGAGAAGCGCGACGCCTATGAGCGGCATGCGGATTCGGTGAAGCGGGATTTGGCGAAGGCGATCAAGGCGTTGATCGATCCGGGTAACGTGATGAATCCGGGGAAGGTCGTGGGGTGAAGGCTCTTTTCCTCGCCCCGTGAAATGGGGGAGAGGAACTGCGCTCCTTCAAGCAGCCAGTTGCACGTCCCGCGCCGCGGCGATCATCACACTCGCCAGCAGGCCGTAGGCGGCGGTCCAGGCCTGGCGCACCTCCGACGTGAAAGCCTCGCCCAAGCCCGCATCGAGCGTCTCGATCAGCGCCTGGCCGACGGTCGCATAGTGATGCTCCTCGACGCCGTAGCCGACATGGCGCCGGGCGAGGTCCTGGACGGTAGGCAGGATGGTCTCGGCGCGCGACAGCCCATGCGTGACGAAGCCCAGCGCGGCCATCAGCTTGGCGCCCTGCTTCTTCATGTCGGTCTCGCGAAACAGCGTCTTGAGGCTGCCGTCGAGGGCGAACAGCTTCTCGTAGAACAAAGCCGCGGCGGCCTCCTTGATCGGGACGACTTCGCGAAAACTCTCCTGCACAAGCTTGATCTGATCGGGTGTCATCGCAGCATGCTCCTGAGTTCCGGGATGCAAGACCATCCAGCTCGAGCGTTTCGCGGGCATGCCGGTTGTAGGGAGGGTGTGTTTCAGCTTGGTCTCTGGAACGTATCGAACCTTATGAAGGAAATCAGCATGCGTCGGCGGGACAGCGCGCCTCATCATGCACCTCTCAAGGGCCAGAGGGCGGGGAACCAACTGCCATCAACCTCTTCGCCGCGTCCGCCGCCGCCGTACAGTAGCTCTGGTCGCCGTGGATCAGGATCATCACCATGGTTCCCTCGATCAGCACGAACAGCTCGCGCGCCCTCTCCTTCGGCGACGGTATCCTGGCTCCGGCAAGCAGCATTTCCAGCTGCTTTTCCATCAACGCCTTGTGCTGGCGCGCGATCGAGCGTGCAGGATGGCCGGAGAGGTCGGCGAGCTCGATCGCCAGCCGGGTGAAGCCGGAGCCGGCCCAGTGCGGCTTGGACGACCATTTAACCAATCCCTCGAACAGCTTGTCGATCAGCGCGTCGGCACCGCCCGACAGCTCGATGCCGTAGTTCTGGAAATCGGCGAAGGTGCGCTCGTGCTGCGAAGCGAGCACGGCAGTCAACAGCGCGTCCTTGCTGTCGAAATGGTAGTAGAGCGTGCGCTTGGTGACGCCGGCGGCCTCAGCGATCTCCTCCATGCCGACGCGGAAGAAGCCTCGGCGGCGAAACAGCCTGTACGCCGCCTGCAGGATCACGGGCCTGGTCGCGTCGGATGCTCTGGGCATGAGCGCTACCGTCGATAAGTATACTCACAAGTGAATTTACATCAGGGACGGCGCAGCCTTCAATGATCAGCATTTGCTAATATTCGAAGGGAGGATGGCGATGGAACGAGTGGTCCCGACAGTGCTCGATGTCCCGACAGGCATCGTGACCTTGCCCGACGAATTCAGGGCGGTGTCGGCCGCGCCGGAGCTGATGACCGGGATGGCCTGCATCGAAGACCTGCGCCAGGCGGCGCGGCGACGGGTGCCGCGCGTCTTCAGCGACTATCTCGAAGCCGGCTCCTACGCCGAGCAGACGCTGCGCGCCAACCGCGCCGACCTCGAGCGCATCATGCTGAAGCAGCGCGTGCTGGTCGATGTCGAGCAGCGCGACACGGCAACCACGATCCTCGGCGAGAAGGTCGCGCTGCCGGTGGCGCTGGCGCCGATCGGTCTCGGCGGCATGCAATGGGCCGATGGCGAAATCCTCGCCTGCCGCGCCGCCAAGGCCGCCGGCGTTCCCTACACGATGAGCACGATGTCGATCTGCTCCATCGAGGACGTGGCTGATGCCGTCGGCTACCCATTCTGGTTTCAGCTCTATGTGATGAAGGATCGCGGTTTCGTGCGCTCACTGGTCGAGCGGGCGATCGCCAGCCGCTGCGGCGCGCTGGTGCTCACCGTCGACCTGCAGGTGCTTGGCCAGCGCCATGCGGATATCCGGAACGGGCTTTCGGTGCCGCCTGCCCTGAAACTTCGCACCATCCTCGACATAGCGAGCCATCCGGCCTGGGCGGCCCGCATGCTCACCGCAAAGCGCTGGGGCTTCGGCAACCTCGCCGGCCACCTCAGGGGCGAGGACGACGTCCGGGCGGTGGCGGACTGGGTGGCGAACCAGTTCGACGCGACGCTGAACTGGAGCGACGTCGAATGGATCCGGAGCGTCTGGCCGGGCAAGCTCATCCTCAAGGGCATCCTCAACACCGACGATGCGCGCAGTGCCTGTGAGGCCGGCGCCGACGCCATCGTGGTTTCCAACCATGGCGGTCGGCAACTCGACGGCGCGCCCTCGACGATCTCGATGCTGCCCAGGATAGCAGAGGCCGTCGGCTCGCAGGTGGAAGTGCTGTTCGATGGCGGCGTGCGCTCGGGCCAGGATGTGATGCGGGCGCTGGCTCTGGGTGCCCGCGCCTGCCTCGTCGGCCGCGCCTATGTCTATGGCCTCGGCGCCGGCGGCGAGGCCGGTGTGGCGACAGCAATAGAGATCCTGCGCAAGGAACTGTCGGTCACCATGGCGCTGACCGGGACACGGAGTGTCGCCGAGATCGACGGCAGGGTGCTGAATTAGCAAAGCCTTCTCGTACAGCGGGGCGAAGGAGCCCGAAGGGCTGATGAGGGCAAAGCAGCCCTTGGCGGCCGGGCGCTGCCTCGCGGCCGCGAGAGTGTGGAGCGCCTCAAAGAGGCGCGCTACTCGCACTGGCGGCGGGGGCCGCCGTCGAAGGGCTGGTAGGTGTTGTCGCGCGGATCGTAGGAGCGGTAGCGACTGAAGCAGTAGTCGACGTGGTCGGCCGACACCGGGCGACCAGATGTCTGGGGCGAAATCTCTTCCGGCGGGCCGCCATAGGTGGTGGCGTAGCCACCGGAGGACGGAGCATAGCCCTCCATCTCGGCCTGGTCGTCACTCATCTGGTCGGCGATGGCGTCCGGCCGATCGTTCGCTGCCGCCTGTTCATTCTGGCCGGCTTCGGTCGAGGCGGTGCGGCCGCCACCGGGCTCGTAATAAGGTGAAATGCAGGGGCGCAGCTCGCCGCTGTAGGAGCGGTAGCTGTTTTCCGCCGGGCGGTAGCTGCGATAGCGAGCGGCGCACCATTGCAAATGGGCGACGGGCAGTTGCTGTTGCTGCGCGCCCTGATCGACCGCGGCCGGCTGCTGGGGCCCGCCGGTGGCGGGCGGCGCGGGCTGGCCCGGGCCAGAGACGCCGGGCAATGGCTGCAGTGGCGGCGCTGGCGTAGCGAGCGCCGTCGTCTGCGTTCCGCCATCCGCCTTGGTCGACTCGCTCAGGCCCGGTTCGCCGGCCTTGGCCGGCGTGGCCGCCGCCTGCTGGGCGGGAATGCGTTCAAGGTTCTGTTTCTGCGGATCGACCGGCTGCGCATCCTTCGTCCAGAGCTCGGAAACGCCGATCGCCGGCGTTGCCTGGCGCACCGGCTTGGCGGCGAGCAGCCACGTGGCGAAGGCGAGCCCGCTGGCGAACACGGCCAAGGTCAGCACGAAGCCGCCAGCAATTCCCAACAAAGCCTTCACGCAATGCTCCTTCAGTCCCCGCTCATAGAATGCGGAGTGCCGGCTCCAGTTCCCACGGGAAGAGGGCAATGTTGCGACCCGCGGCATAAAGGGGAGAGCCCCGCATGCCCCGGGGAGAGGCAGGCGAGGCTCAAGGATCGCTAGAAGGGACCTAGCTGGGGACTTCTCAGTTGCAGACTTTGATGATCCAACAGGATCAACTGCAGTGTCGCGCCGTTTCCATCCCGCCGCATCGTGCAAACGGAGGAATAAAAGCACGCGATCCTTCATTCACATGGTGCAGTTTTGACAGCCTCGGCCCACGCTGATCGCAGCCGGCGGGTGGCCACCCACCCGTCGGTTAGGCCCGGCGGTCGGCAAGTTTGCCCCCAACAGGCTGCCGGGCCGCCTTGAGCAGAGGGAACCCCACTCTCAGACCAGCACCTCGCGATATTCCCTCAGCTTGCCGTCCTGGCCAAGAATCAGCCAGGGGCCGCCCGCGCGGCCCTCGATATGGCTCGCCGCCAGCGGAACCTTGCCGCCGCCGTCCGGCAGGTCGATGACATAGGTCGGATTGCAGATGCCGGAGAGCCGACGGCGCAGTTCGGCGACCAACGCCTGGCCTTCGGCGATCGAGGTGCGGCGGTGCGCCATGCCGCGCGCGAGGTCGCCGTGGTGCAGGTAATAGGGCTTTACACCAAGCCTATACATCAGCTCGCGGCAGAGCTCCTCCAGCACCTCGACCTTGTCGTTGATGCCTTTCAGCAAAACGCTCTGGTTGAGCAGCACGAAACCCGCCTGCCGCATGACACGGCAAGCCGCCTCGGCCGCCTGCGTAAGCTCACGCGGATGGTTGAAGTGGGTGACGACCGTCACCATCAGCCGGCCCTGCAGCGCCTCTACCAGGCCGGACGTGATGCGCGACGGCAACGCCACGGGCACACGGGTGTGGATACGCAGCAGCCTGAGATGCGGGATCGCCTCCAGGCGGGCACGGATTTCTGCAAGCGCCTTGTCGGGCAGCGACAGCGGATCGCCGCCGGTCAGGATCACCTCGCGGATTTCCGGATGGCTTGCGATATAGGCCAGTGCCGGCTCCAGCGCCTCGCGCGTGTAGCCGCGACCGATGGAGGTCAGCGACTCTTTCCTGAAGCAGAAGCGGCAATAGACGGCACACTGATAGGTCGGGAACAGCAGCACGCGGTCGGCATGGCGGTGCGTCAGCCTGGGCACCGGGCTGAAGGCATGGTCGCCGATCGGATCGTCGAGCTCGCCCTCCGTGGCGACCAGCTCATCCGGCGACGGGATCACCTGGGCGCGGATCGGGTCCTCGGGATCGCTCCAGTCGATCAGGTCGAGATAGGGCTTTGGCACGCGCACCTTGTGGGCGGCCGCGGCCTCTTGGGCGGCGGCGCGCTCGGCCGGCGAGAGCGGCAGCGGGGCGAGGTCGCGGACATGGCGCACGCCGGCGCGGACGTCGTCCTGCCAGGCGGTGTCGGCGGCCGGTTGTTCAAGATCGGTGGTCATCGAGGTCCCGGGACAGATTTGCGCGCGATATCGGCTGTATGGGCGGCGAGGTCAACCACTGCCGCCGCCCGGATTGTCACACGCCGCCTTCTGTCGCGTCGGGTGCCGGCTAACTCACCGCTCGAATTTCCTGATCGCCTCCGCCGTCACCGGCGTGAAGAAATTCACCAGATTGCCGTCGGGATCGCGAAACAGCAGCGAGCGGTTGCCCCAGGGCATCGTCGTCGGCGCCTGCACCAGCGCGCCTTCAATGAGACCGCCCAGGCGGCGATATTCTGCATCCACATCGGCGACGCGGAACTCGATGATGGCGGTGCGATTTGCCGCCGGGCTTGCGACATCGTCGCCGCCGAAGAGCTGCAAGGTGCGGGTGCTGCCGATCGCCAGTGTGCCGGCCTCCGTGACGAGCTCGGCGAAATCCTCAGTGTAGCGCGTGAGCTTGATACCCGTCGCCGCCTCGTAGAAGGCGACGAGCCGCTTCACGTCGCCGGTGATGATGCGGGTCGAAACGAAATTCATTCTGGTCTTCTCCGTTGGCTGGCCGCGAAGACTTTCTTCCTCGGCCGCCCGTTCAGGCGCCCCTGCCCGGCTTGTGGACCAGGCCTGCTGCCAGCATAGTGGCAACAGGAGACATGCCTTGCGCCGCGCCGACAGACTGTTCCAGATCATCCAGATCCTGCGGCGCTCGAGCCGGCCGATCACCGCCAGCCGGATCGCCGAAGAGCTCGAAACCTCGCGCCGCTCGGTCTATCGCGACATCGCCGATCTCGTCGGACAGCGCGTGCCGATCCGGGGCGAGGCCGGCCTCGGCTATGTACTCGACCGTGACTACGACATGCCGCCGCTGATGCTGACCCCGGACGAGCTGGAGGCGGCGGTGCTCGGCGCGCAATGGGTGGCCGACAAGGGCGATGCCGTGCTGGCCGGCGCGGCGCGCGACCTGATCGCCAAGATCGCCACCGTCGTGCCCGAACGGCTGCGCCCCTTCATCAGCAATCCAACCGTCGGCGCGCCGCTCGGCCGCGCGAGCCTGCCAGACGGGCTCGACATCGCGAAGGTACGGGCCTCGACCCGCAAGGGCCACAAGATCCGGATCCGCTACCGCAACGAACAGGGCGACGAGAGCGAGCGCGTGATTTGGCCGACCATGATCGGCTATGCCGAGACTGTGCGGTTGCTCGCGGCCTGGTGCGAGCTGCGCCAGGATTTCCGCCATTTCCGCACCGACCGGATCTCGGCCGCGACCTTTCTCGACGAGCGCATCGGCTGCCGGCCGGGAGAGCTGCGCAACCGCTGGAAGCGGCATATGGCGGCGCAGGGGATTCAACTGCCGCCAGGCTAGATGTCCGCATAGATCTCCAGCACATTGCCATCGGGATCGCGAAAGAACAGCGTTCGGTGGCCCCAAGGGTGGTCAGTCGGTTCGCTTACGATCGCCACCCCCTTATCGCGCAACGTGTCGGCGCATTGGTCAACCTGGCCCGGCGTCACACGGAAGGCGAGCTGCACCGAGAGAGCACCCGCCGGCGTCGGCGCGTCATTGAACATCAGTCCGCGCTCGGTGAGCGCCAGCATGCACGAGCCGACCTGGTAGGCAGTCCAGCCCTCGCCCAGGCTGGAATGAACCGCGAAGCCCATCACGTCCTCGTAGAAGCGGCGCATCTTGTTCATGTCGCGGGCGAAGAGGACGGTGTAGTCGATGTTCCTGATGTTCTTCAGTGCATTCATCTGCGGAATCCTCCGTCTGGCGCCGCGTTCCGGCGCGGCGCGGCGCGGTTGTGGGATGCGCCACCTCATCTATACTGGTAGCAAGGTGGTACAAGATGAGCGGCACTGCTGGTAGCGGTGCTACCCCTTTCGAGGCACGACCATGCTGGAACGGACCGCCGAGATGGACAGGCGCAAGGAACTTGGCCGCTTCCTGCGCGCCATGCGCGAGCGCGTCGAGCCGTCCCTGCACGGCATCCGCACCGGCACGCGGCGACGCGCAAGCGGACTGCTGCGCGAGGAAGTCGCGCTGCTCGCCGGGATCAGCGCCACCTGGTACACATGGCTGGAACAGGGCCGCGAGGCCAACCCTTCCGCTCCAGTGCTCAATGCGCTGGCCGACGTGCTGGACCTCTTGCCGGTGGAGCGTCAGCATCTGTTCAAGCTCGCAAAGCCGGAATGGCTGCCCGCGGCGATTGCGCCCGAAGGCCCCTCGCCCGATCCGCGCATTGCCGCATTGCTCGCCACGCTCTCGCCCAATCCGGCCTATGCGCTCAACCGCGCCTGGGACTTCATTGCCTGGAACGACGAGGCGGCAGATCTGTTCGGCGGCTTCGATCCCGACGAGCCAACGAAGAGCAATCTGCTCAAGCGGCTCTTCCTCGACCCGGCCTGGCGTGCGCTGTTTGCCGACTGGGAGGTTGTGGCTCGCTCAGCTATCGGTCAGTTCCGCGCCGCGACCGTCGGCTATGCGTCGGCGGCCGACATCCGCGCCGTGCTAGACCCGCTCAAGGCGCTAAGCCCGGACTTCGCGCGCCAATGGGCGGAGATGCGGGTGGAGGAAGCCTCGATCTGGTCGAAGGGGCTGGTCGGGCCAAGCGGCAAGGTGGCGACCTATGACTACTTCATGCTGGCGCCCGCGGGCGTCGGCAAGGACATAACGCTCAGCCTTTATCGGAAGCGCGGTTAGGCGGTTCAGGTCCTGATTCCGATATCGGGTCCAGCTTGTTGATCGGAAACGTTTAACGCCGCGGAAGCCAGCCGTCTGTCGTGGAGCCCGGCCTTGCTTGACTGCCACGACTTTCGCCGCAATCGACCAGCGCCATCTTTTCGGGCAATCTCCCTCGGCGGCGATCATGGGGAGATGACCGCCGCCAAAGGGAGGATTGCCATGACCGATACGCCGGCGGCGTTGCCGCGCTATGAGGATGCCGTAGAGCGCTTCCGCATAGAGGACGAGATCGCGCGCCTCCACGGCGATCCGGCCACCGGCATCAACGCCTATGTCGAGTGTTGCGGCCGCTATACCGGCCAAAACCGGCTGGCGCTGCGCGCGATCTCGGCGGCCGGCGATTTGCGCGAATATTCCTTCGACGATCTTGCCGATATGTCGGGCCGAGTCGGCAGCCTGCTCAAAAGTCTCGGCGTCGGCCCCGGCGATGTCGTGGCCGGCATGCTGCCGCGCATTCCCGAGCTTGTGGCGCTGATCCTCGGTACGTGGCGGATCGGCGCAATCTACCAGCCGCTGTTCACCGCGTTCGGACCGAAGGCGGTCGAGCATCGCCTGAGCTACAGCAAGGCGAAGCTGGTGGTGACCAATCCCGCCAACCGCGGCAAGCTGGACGAGGTGGACAACCATCCGCGCATCGCCACCATTCTCGCCCCCGGCGAGACGCTGCCCGAAGGCGACATCGATTTCCGCGCGGCGCTCGCCGCCGCCTCCCCCGACTGCGAGCCGATGATGCGCCAGGGCTCAGACCTGTTCATGATGATGTCCACCTCGGGCACGACAGGACATCCGAAAGGCGTGCCGGTGCCGCTCAGCGCGTTGCTTGCCTTCGGCACCTATATGCGCGACGCGATCGGGCTTCGTCCCGACGACATCTTCTGGAACATCGCCGATCCCGGCTGGGCCTATGGGCTCTATTACGCCATCACAGGACCCTTGCTGCTCGGCATCGCCACCACCTTCTACGAGGGCGCGTTCAACGCCAAATCGACCTATGACATCATCGAGCGCCTCGGCGTCACCAGCCTTGCCGGCTCGCCAACGGCCTACCGCCTGCTGATGGCGGAGGGACCGGAAGCGGCCGCGCGCGTCAAAGGGAAGCTGCGCGTGGTGAGCAGCGCCGGCGAACCGCTCAACCCGGAAGTGATCCGCTGGTTCGACGCGCATCTTGCCGCGCCGATCCACGATCATTACGGCCAGACTGAGAACGGCATGATGGTCAACAACCATCACGGGCTTAAGCACCTTGTCCGAGCGGGCTCCGCCGGCTTCGCCATGCCAGGCTACCGCATGGTGGTGCTGGATGACGAAGGCAACGAGCTCGGCCCCAACCAGCCGGGCGTGCTTGCCGTCGATATCGCCAACTCACCGCTGCGCTGGTTCGGCGGCTACCATGAGGCGGAGACGCCGGCGATCGAGGGCGGCTACTACCGCACCGGCGACACGGTGGAATATGAGCCGGACGGCTCGGTCTCCTTCATCGGCCGCGCAGATGACGTCATCACCTCGTCCGGCTATCGCATCGGGCCGTTCGACGTGGAGAGCGCGCTGATCGAGCATCCGGCGGTCAACGAGGCGGCTGTCGTCGGCGTGCCCGACGCCCAGCGCACCGAGATCGTCAAGGCCTTTGTGGTGCTGGCGTCCGCCTTCCAGGGCAGCGAAGCGCTGGCCGAGGAACTCGCCCAGCATGTGAAGAGGCGGCTGTCCGCGCATTCCTATCCGCGCGAGGTCGAGTTCGTCAGCGAGCTGCCGAAGACGCCGAGCGGCAAGATCCAGCGGTTTCTGCTGCGCAAGGCCGAGGTGGAGAAGCGCAAGGCGGAATAAAGATTTGCCCCGCCTTGATTTCCGCCACGCAAAAGCCGCCAAGTCGGGCGATGGCTGCCAAGGGCATTTGATCGCTAATTTGGGGTTGCAGCATGCGGTTGGTCTTAACGCTTCTCTTTGCACTGGCGGGCAGCGCGGCATATGCCGCCTCGCCGGAGGACGATTATGTCGCGGCCCGCGACAAGGCGATTGCCGACATCGCGGCGCAGGCAAACGCCAACGCTGACATCGAAACCATCGATGCCCAGAACGAGAAGGCGCTGGCCGACCTGAAGCAGCGTCTCGACGCCATTCTCGGGCCGCTTACGGTCAAGGATTTTCCGACGACCGGCACCATGAACATTCAAAGCCTCAACGCTTCCGATATCGGCTACGGCATGCTCGACGGGTTGCGCTATGCCCAGAGCGATGAGGGCCCGAGCATCGTCGTCTCGACGCGCGGGCTGACCGAGCGCTGGCTCAAATCCAAATCGGCCGAGACGGAAGCGGATTTCAAGCTCCCTGCCGACATCGGCGCGGCGCTGAAGCTCGACGGCTTCTACACCCAGGCCATCGGCAGCGATGCGGCGTTCTCCGGCACGCTCGACTTTCCGCTGAAGAAGCCCGACGGCGCCGACATGGCGATCGCCCGGCTCGGCGGCTGGACACAGGATGTCGGACCGATCTACGACCAGCATGTCGTGGTGGCGATCGTCAAAGGCGACCGCGTGATGATCGCCGAGGCGCCAGCCTCGCCGGCCGTGCCGAAGATCGCGGCCTGCGATTCGATCTGGGCGGCCGCCGACGCCACCGCGCAGAAAGCCCAGCAGGCCGATCAGGGCTCGGATCAGGATGATCCGCAGGCTTCCGATCCTGCCAATGCCGCCTGGGAAAAGGGCGACGCAGACTACCGTGCCTGCATGGCTCAGCACCTGCCCAGCGATCCATCCTTCCCGGCGCTGCTCAAGCAGGCGCAGGACCTTGCCGACGGCATGGCAGGCAAATAGCCCGTCGAAGCATTCCGGGCTGCGGGGGTTCCTCAGCCCGCGTTGGCCCGCATGTTGCGCCGTGGGACACGCCGCGGCGCGGGGCGCACCGTTTCCGCGATGATCCCGTTGGCCTGAGGCGCGGCATCCTTGCGCGACCTTGCATCGGTCACCCGATGCAGGCGCTCGTAAGGCAGCAACTCCCGGATACGGGCATTGAGCGCTTCGACCTCGGCGCGCAGATCCTCGCATTCCTGCTTCTGGATATCGAGCTGGATCTGCTCGGACGCCTGCTGCAGCGAAAGCTGTGAGAGGTTGGTGGTGACCACCGACAGGTTCTTCTTGTCGGCGTCGCTCTCCTCCTTGAGAACGGCGAGCCTTTCCTCCGCGATCTGGCGTTCGGTCACGGCATCGTTCAGCTGCGTCCTCAGCCTGGTGATCTCGGCCGTGGCCTCGCCATTGTCCGTCGAGACCTTGTCGAGACGCGACTGCAACTCCTGGATTTCGGCACGCAGACCGCGCATTTCCGCCTGGCTGCGCGCCAATTCGGCGGCGCTGTCGCTTTCGGCGATCCGCGCCGCCTCGGCTGTTTCAGCAAGCTTGGCCTGCGTTGCCTCCAGCGCCTTCTGCAGCCGGGTTTCTTCCTTTTCGTGGTTGCCGAGTTGCGCCATCAGCTCGGCGATATGGGCGGTTTCGCTGGCGTGAGTCGCCGCGAACTCATCGAATTTGTGGCGGGCCTCCGCCTCGCGCTTTTGCGCCTGCTCCAGGTCAACCGAGAGGCCGACCTGCTTTTCGCGCAGCAACTTGTTCTCGGCGCCGCGCCTGTCGACTTCGACAGTCTTGGCCGTCAAGGCCTTGACGATCTCGCCGAACTCCGTCTCGCGCCTGGCGTTCTCATTGCTCATCTCCACCAGTTCCAGGCGCACGGCCGCCAGCGCCGAGCGCAGGTGCTCGCGGTCCTGGACGAGGCTCGCCTCGCGCTGCTGCCAGGCCTCGGCCGCGCCGTCACGCTCGCGCTGCTTGCGGGCGGCGTCCAGCAACTGTTCCGAGAGCGCCTTGTGCTCGGCGGTGAGAGCGAGGTTTGCAAGCTCCAACTCGTTGGAGCGCAACACGTCTCGATGGAAGACGTTGAGGACCTCACGCGTCATATGATGCGTGGTGGCGATCTCCGCCAGCTTCGCCTCTATCTCCTGCAGATGCCCCTGCCCGTCGCGGAAAAGCCCGGCGACCGCCTCCAGCGCGGCGAGCCGCGTCTGGGTATGGGGCGTCAACCGCGATGAAGCCGGCTGGGGCTGCTCTTCGGGCGGATTCTCGTCGCTTGCCACCAGTTCCTGGCCGGCAACGGCGTCGTCTTCCGACGGCGGCCGTTCGTCGTCTTTCAGAACGTCCTCAAACGCTTCCGCCAGATCCGACTGGAGGTCCTGAAATTCCTTATCGACGTCCTCGGCCCGCTTGATCAGAGACTTGAAATTCATCACGGCACATCCCTTACTCACGCCCCACGCGTACTTAATAAATTGCTAATCTATCTCTTTACCTTCCGTTCGGGAAGCCTGTGCCAAGGAAACCAAAATTAAGGTTATCGCCGGGCCCAATCTTATGCGGATCCGCTGCCAGGTGATTGCTGTTCCGCTCCTAACCTATGTTAATCTTCTCCCTCTGGCCTGACGCTGAATGCGCGCACCGCAACAGGGAAAGACAGCGCACTGCTTGTCATCATTCACATGACCGATGCGAAGACTTTCGGACGGAAGATTGAAGCTCCCGTCGCATGAATTTCTATATCCCCGGCCGCCCCGAGCGACCGCGAAGAGTTGCGCCGCGCGGGCAGTCAATAGCCGTGGCTTTCATGGATTGCGACGCGGGAGGCGCTCGGCCGCCCCCCGCGTCGGTGCATCAACTCTTGATGTCGATGCGCCTGACCTGCGACTGCGCCTTCTCGCTCTTCGGCAAGGTGACGGTCAGCACACCATTCCTGAAGCGGGCATCCACCTCGTCTTCTTTGATCTCATAGCCGACCGGGATGCGGCGCTCGAAGCGGCCGTAATAGCGCTCGGAGAACTGCCTATCCTTGTCCTCAGTTTCGGAGCGTTTCTCGCCCCGCAGCGTCAGCACGCCGTCGTCGAGCAGGACCTCGATGTCTTTCTGCTCGAGGCCCGGCACCTCGGCCGTCACCTTGACCTCCTTCTCGCCATTGGAGATCTCGACGCTCGGCCAACCGGCGCCGAGAGCGGAGGCACCGCCAAAAGTCGGCAACCGGCTGTCGAAGCCGCGGAAGACATCGTCGAAAAGGCGATTGACCTCGCGATGCAGCGACAGGAACGGATCGCGTTCGCTATCGCGGAACAGGCTCGGAAGCTGGTTGCTGTTGCTCCGGCCCCAGGGAATCAGATCACGGACACTCATGGCTCTGCTCCTTTCTGTTCATCGACTCGAAAAGCTCCCGGGCGCTGGGCAAGTGCCCAGCGCCTAGCGCGGATGCGCTCACAGGAAGGCCCTCAGGCGGCCTGCTTCTCGGCTTCGATCTTCTTTGTGGTGCCTTTGAGCGTTGCCTTGTCGGCTGCGATCTCGATCCGGCGCGGTTTCATCTCTTCCGGAATTTCACGCTTCAGATCGATCGTCAGCAAGCCATTGACGAGGCTGGCGCCGACGACCTTGACATGGTCGGCCAGTTCGAAGCGGCGCTGGAATGCGCGGCCGGCGATGCCGCGATGCAGGTACTCGCCCTTGTCCTCGCCGGCTTTTTGGCCCGAGACCACGAGCATGTTGTGCTCTTGGGTAATGGCCAGCTCTTCCTGCGAGAATCCGGCCACCGCCATGCTGATGCGATAGTCGTCTTCCGAGGTCTTGGCGATGTCATAAGGTGGCCAGTTGTCGACCGTCTCGAGCCGACTTGCCGTTTCGAGCGCATTCAGCATTCGATCGAAGCCGATGCTCGACCGGAACAGGGGACTGAAGTCAAAGGTGGTTCTCATAGCTACATCCTCCATTGAGCAACATAGATACGAGGAGCGCCAAGGAAGCAGCGCTCCTTGACCTCGCCGGTCTCTCAAGCACCGGCAAAATCGATCTGGGAATTCAAAGCCGGGACGTCAAGGGCCAGCCCCCAAGCCGCCCTGAAGGTCGTGAAAAGTCACCCCTTCGACTGCATGCAGGCAGGCAAGTGATGAATGAAGACGGCCGTGTAACACGGCCGCCTTGGGGAGCTGATCTTCAGTGGATCGCGATGATCCCGTCAACGGCCCGCCATTCCGACGGCCTGATGAGCCGATGGTGAGCGACGCGAACAGAATGCAAAGCGCCCGCCAGCTCGCGTTCCCAAAAGCCCAGAAAGCCCCTCAGCGCGGGGAAATCCGGGGCCAGATCATAGTCCTGCCAGACATAGAGCTGGAGCAGGCTGGGATGGTCAGGCAGATGATAATGGATCTCGGCGGTGGTTAAGCCGTAGCCATTCATCTGCAGGCGGAATTCCCTGCTGACCGCATTCGCCATCGTCTTCTGCGCCTCACGCGCTCAGCCGGTCGATCAACTGCCGGTGGTCGTCATCGGCAGCGTAGCTGGGCGACGGGGCGAGCGCATCGAGCCGGCGCAGCGCATCCATGATGTCGTCGAAGGAGACCGGCCGCTCGGTGCCCGGTGGCTGGCGCAGCGCCGGCATAGATTCCACGGCGCAGGCGTCGGATGCCCAGGACGAAAGGATCGCCCGCTTTTCCCAAATGTCGAGCGAGCCGTCCTCCAGCACTTCCTGCGGGTGCTGAAAATGGCTGGCCGGCGACAGCAGCCGGTCGAGCGAAAGGTCTGATATTTCGGGAGCTAGGGAAGGAATGATCGGCGAAAGCGTCTGTCGGTCCATTTCTGTCCTCCGTCTCCAAAAAACTCCTTGTTTCGGTTTCGAATTCCCAGCGGTCCGGGCACCGCCAGGCGCCGATAATTTTGTTCAGCTCACGCGCGAATTCAAGCCTCTCCTTTGTCTACGCGATCCAATTTACCGCATGTTTTCAGTACGCTAGCACTCAGCGATCGAGAGTGCTAAAAATTTTTCGGCACCCCCTTGAAAGTAGAAGAAGGCAAAATTAGCTCGTCATGCGCGCGACGCCGAAAGGGTCGCGTGCCCCGCTCCGGTCCTGCCGGTCCGGAGCGGAGGAACCTCTCGCAATCTGTTTGTCCTGAAGGAGAACGATATGACGTTCCGTCCACTGCATGACCGCGTGCTCGTCCGCCGCATCGAGGCCGAAGAGAAGACGGCCGGCGGTATCATCATCCCCGACACCGCCAAGGAGAAGCCGCAGGAAGGCGAGGTCATCGCCGTCGGCCCGGGCGCCCGCGACGAGAGCGGCAAGCTCGTACCCCTCGACGTGAAGGTTGGCGACCGCATCCTGTTCGGCAAGTGGTCCGGCACAGAGATCAAGCTCAACGGCGAGGACCTGCTCATCATGAAGGAAAGCGATGTGATGGGCGTGATCGAGCAGGCCGCGACGCTGAAGAAAGCTGCCTGACCGGGGCTTCCACCGAACCACAACCCAGTCAATGAAAACTGCCTAAAAGGAGTGATCCAATGGCTGCCAAGGAAGTCAAATTCCATTCCGACGCCCGCGAGCGCATGCTGCGCGGCGTCAACATCCTCGCCGACGCGGTGAAGGTGACCCTCGGCCCCAAGGGCCGCAACGTCGTCATCGACAAGTCTTTCGGCGCCCCGCGCATCACCAAGGATGGCGTCACCGTCGCCAAGGAGATCGAGCTCGAGGACAAGTTTGAGAACATGGGCGCCCAGATGGTCCGCGAAGTCGCTTCGAAGACCAACGATCTCGCGGGCGACGGCACCACGACGGCCACCGTGCTTGCCCAGGCGATCGTTCGCGAAGGCGCCAAGGCCGTCGCCTCCGGCATGAACCCGATGGATCTGAAGCGCGGCATCGACAAGGCGGTGGATGCGGTCGTGGCCGAACTCAAGACCAACGCCCGCAAGATCACCAGAAACGACGAGATCGCGCAGGTCGGCACCATCTCGGCCAATGGCGATGCCGAGATCGGCCGTTTCCTGGCCGAGGCCATGGAAAAGGTCGGCAACGAAGGCGTCATCACCGTCGAGGAAGCCAAGACCGCCGAGACCGAGCTGGAAGTCGTCGAAGGCATGCAGTTCGACCGCGGCTATCTCTCACCCTACTTCATCACCAACCAGGACAAGATGCGCGTCGAGCTCGACGAGCCCTATGTGCTGATCCATGAGAAGAAGCTCGGCAACCTGCAGGCGCTGCTTCCCGTGCTCGAGGCCGTGGTCCAGTCGGGCAAGCCGCTGCTGATCATCGCCGAGGATGTCGAGGGCGAGGCGCTGGCCACGCTGGTGGTCAACAAGCTGCGCGGCGGCCTGAAGGTCGCCGCCGTCAAGGCTCCGGGCTTCGGCGACCGTCGCAAGGCCATGCTGGAGGATATCGCCATCCTCACCGGCGGCACGGCCATCAGCGAGGATCTCGGCATCAAGCTGGAGAACGTCACGCTGGAGATGCTCGGCCGCGCCAAGAAGGTCGCGATCGAGAAGGAGAACACCACCATCGTCGACGGCGCCGGCAAGAAGGCCGAGATCCAGGGCCGCGTCGCGCAGATCAAGGCGCAGATCGAGGAGACCACCTCCGACTATGATCGCGAGAAGCTGCAGGAGCGGCTGGCCAAGCTCGCCGGCGGCGTCGCGGTGATCCGGGTCGGCGGCGCGACGGAGGTCGAGGTCAAGGAGAAGAAGGACCGCGTCGACGATGCGCTGCACGCCACGCGCGCCGCGGTCGAGGAAGGCATCCTGCCGGGCGGCGGCGTTGCCCTGCTCAGGGCGGCCAAGGCGCTCGACGCGGTTGCAGTCGACAATCCCGATCAGAGATACGGCGTCGATATCGTGCGGCGCGCGATCGAGGCGCCGGCGCGCCAGATCGCCGAGAATGCCGGATCGGAAGGCTCGATCATCGTCGGCAAGCTCCGCGAGAAGACCGACTTCGCCTTTGGCTGGAACGCCCAGACCGGCGAGTTCGGCGATCTCTACAAGCAGGGCGTCATCGACCCCGCCAAGGTGGTGCGCACCGCGCTGCAGGATGCGGCTTCGGTCGCAGGACTGCTTGTCACCACCGAGGCCATGGTGGCCGAAAAGCCGAAGAAGGAAGCCGCCCCGGCCATGCCGGCCGGCGCCGGGATGGACTTCTGAGGCGCTGACGGAAAGCCCGCTCCCAAATGGGAGCGGGCACCTCACCAGGAACAATGGGAGGCCCTCATGAACATGATGAGCGGCAATGGTTCGATTCCGGCGCCGACGCATCCGGCAAGCGAATTCCTTGCCTATGAAGCCGAATGCCGAAGCGCGCTGAAGCCGCTGTTAGCCGGCCTGCTCGACGCGGCCGAAGCCGCCGGATGGAGCCGGCGGACCGTCGCCTCGACGCTGATGTTCCTTGCCGCACAGCAGGTGTCGGCCACCGAAACATCCGCGCGAAGCTGAGCGAGATCGGCCCCGCCTTCGCGGGCGGGGTCCACCAATTGCACAGAGACGGGATGAGACGCTTGCACGGGGAACACGATCGCCATGATTGCGGGACGCTTGCGGGAATGCCTGAGAACCTTGCGATGGGAAGCTGCCGACCTTGCGCAGGAGCTTGGCTGTTCCAGGACCGATGCGACGCGCTGGATCGAGGGGCGCGCGCCGGTGCCGCTGGCGGTCGCCGCCTGGATTGAGGCCCTCGCCAAGGCGCATAGCGTGCTGCCGCCGCCGCGCCTGAACCAGCAAAGTTCAGTGGCGCACTTCGCGCCGGCGGGCGTGGTTGGGCACGCTCTCCCCGGCACAAGCCAGCCGCGGCCGAATGGCGTCGTCCTGCAACCGCCCTACCCGCGCCGGCATGCGCTGTCCGGGGCGCTTCGCCCTGGCGCCATGGTCATACATGCGAAAGAGGGTTCGGACGATGAACCACGACCGTTTTGAAGAGCCTGTCACGGTGCTCGTCGGCATCGGCTTGCCGGTGCGGCTGGAGACCGTGGCGGAGGCCTATGCCTTGCTGCAGGATTGGCCGGCCACGAGCCGGAGCAGCGCGCATGCGATCGCGCTCAACGCCTGCAAAGCCGGCATTGCCGGCGAAATCGACGCGGAGACGGTGCGGGCCACCCTTGTTGCCTTCGCCCGCCGCAACGATATTCTGGCGCCGGATATGATCTCGCTGGCGCCCGCAGCGCTGGGACGGCGCGCATCCACAAGCAACAATGGCTGAAATTGAAGCCGCCCGTTCAGGCAGCGCACAACCGAACAACGCAGGAATTTGAATGACGACTGACACGAAGACGACGGAAACCAGGACATTCGAGGCGGATGTCTCGCGGCTGCTGCACATGATGGTGCATTCGGTCTATTCGGACCGCGATGTGTTCCTGCGCGAGCTGATCTCCAACGCGGCAGACGCCTGCGAGAAGCTGCGCTTCGAGGCCGTGAGCCGGCCCGAGCTCCTGGGCGACGATCCGAAGCCGCGCATCACGATCGCCGCCGACCCTGACAATAAGCAGCTTTCCGTCGAGGACAACGGCATCGGCATGAGCCGCGACGAGATGGCGGAGGCGCTGGGCACGATCGCGCGCTCCGGCACGCGCGCCTTCATGGAACGCGTCGAGGCCGGCAAGGCGGCGGAAGACACGCAGCTTATCGGGCAGTTCGGCGTCGGCTTCTACTCTGCCTTCATGGTCGCCGACCGGGTCGACGTCATCAGCCGCCAGGCCGGGTCCGACGAGGCCTTCCGCTGGTCGTCCGACGGCAAGGGCACCTATGAGATCGCGCCGGCGCCGCTCGAGGCCGCGCCCAAGCGCGGCACGCGCGTCGTGCTGCACCTGATGGAGGACGCCTCCTCCTACACGGCGCCCTACAGGCTCGAAGGGCTGGCGAAGTCGCAGTCGGGCCATGTGCCCGTGCCGATCACGCTGGTCGAAAAACCCGGCGCCGAGCCGCGGGACATTGCCGACGGCACGGCGCTCTGGGTCCGGCCGAAGAGCGAGATCAAGCCGGAGGAATATACCGACTTCTACCGCAGCGTCGCCGGCCAGTATGACGAGCCGGCCTCGACCATCCACTTCCGCGCGGAGGGCCGGCAGGAATACAGCGTGCTCGCCTTCGTGCCCGGGTCGCGGCCGTTCGACCTGTTCGACCCGGACCGCCAGGGCCGCATGAAGCTCTATGTGCGGCGCGTCTTCATCACCGACGATGCCGATCTCCTGCCGCGCTATCTCCGCTTCGTGCGCGGCCTGGTCGATTCCGCCGACCTGCCGCTCAACGTCTCGCGCGAGATGATCCAGGAAAGCCCCCTGCTCGCCGCGATACGCAAGGGCGTGACCAACCGCGTGCTCAGCGACCTTGCCAAAACCGCCGAGAACGATGCCGAAGCCTACGCGAAGATCTGGGAGAATTTCGGCGTGGTGCTCAAGGAAGGACTTTACGAGGATTACGAGCGGCGCGAGCAGTTGCTGAAGCTTGCCCGCTTCCGCTCGACCGCTTCGGGCGAAGGCTGGCGTAGCCTGGCCGACTATGTGGCGGCGATGAAGGAAGGTCAGAAAGCGATCTTCTTCATGGCCGGCGACGACCGCGCCCGGCTGGAGGCTTCGCCGCAGCTCGAAGGGTTTCGCGCGCGCGGCATCGAGGTGCTGCTGCTCACCGACCCGGTCGACAGTTTCTGGGTGACGATGACGCCGGAATTCGACGGCAAGCCGTTCAAATCGGTGACACAGGGCGCGGCCGAGCTTGCCGACATCCCGCTGCTCGACGATGCGAGGAAGCCGGACACCGAGACCTCATCGGACATTGCCGCCTTCCTGGCTTTCGTGAAGACGACGCTCGGCGAGGAGGTGTCGGACGTGAAGGCCTCCGACCGGCTGACCGAAAGCGCCGTCTGTCTCGTCGCGCCGGAGCATGGCCCGGACCGCCAGTTCGAGCGGCTGCTCAACGCTGCCGGCCGGCTCGACAAGGCGGCCAGGCCGATCCTCGAGATCAACCCGCGCCACGAGCGCGTGGCGGCGCTGGCAAAGCTCGGTGACGACGACAAGGCGTTCAAGGAAGACGCCGCGCATCTGCTTTACGACGAAGCGCGGGTGCTGGACGGCGACAAGCCGGCCGACGCCAAGGCCTTCTCGGCGCGTCTTGCGCGACTGATCGATCGCGGCTTGGCGAAGGGTTAAGCGCGCCAGCGGCGCGCTTGTGCAGCCTACCAGCGTCCAGTCGGAACTGGACGCTGGTACATTTCCAGCACCCCGCTAAGCTTTATCGTGGTTCCCGCTTAAATGAGCGGCAGGAGCCTCCGATGAAACGCATCGTTCTGATCCGGCACTCGGAAGAACCGGGCGACGATCATGTCCAGACGACTCTGGAGGCGAACGGCCACGCGGTCACGACGGCGTTGCCGTTCAAGGGCGAGGCGATCGATCTCGAAAATGTCGACGGAGCCGTGATCTATGGCGGCCCGTTCAACGTCTTCGACACCGACAAGCATCCGTTCCTCGATCACGAAGCCGCGCTGATCGAGCATTGCCTGGACAACGACCTGCCGCTGCTCGGCATCTGCCAGGGTGCGCAGCAGATCGCCTGGCATCTCGGCGCCGATGTCGGGCCGGTGGCAAGCGGCATCAGGGAGTTCGGCTATTTCGAGATCACGCCGACGGCCGAGGCCGGCGACTTTCTCGATCGGCCGCTCTTCTTGCCGCAGAACCATTTCCATACTTTCGCCCTGCCGGCTGGCGCGGTGCACCTCGCCTCAAGCGAGACCTTCCCCAACCAGGCATTCCGGATCGGTGACAAGACCTACGCGCTGCAGTTCCATGCCGAGCAAGGTCCGGCCGGCTTCCGGCGCTGGCAGGAACGGCATGGCGCGCCCTATGGAACGCTCGGCGCGCAGGACCGGGACGAGCAGGACCGGCTGATGGAAGCCCACCATGCAGCGCAGCACGCCTGGTTCAGTGGCTTTGTGACGAAACTTTTCGGCTGAGAAGCGGTCGTTACCCTCTCAGCCCCGGCGCTTCCTGGCCGGTGCGTGCGACATATTCGGTGTAGCCGCCGCCATAGGTGTGGATGCCATCCGGCGTGAGCTCCAGAACACGGTTCGACAGCGCCGCCAGGAAATGGCGGTCGTGCGAGACGAAGAGCATCGTGCCTTCGTATTGAGACAGCGCCTCGATCAGCATCTGCTTGGTGGTGATGTCGAGGTGGTTGGTCGGCTCGTCGAGCACCAGAAGGTTGGGCGGATCGAACAGCATCAGCGCCATCACCAGCCGCGCCTTCTCGCCGCCCGAAAGCACGCGGCACTTCTTCTCGATCTCGTCGCCGGAAAAGCCGAAGCAGCCGGCCAACGCCCTTAGCGGCGCCTGGCCGGCCTGCGGGAAATTGTCCTCCAGGGTCTGGAAGACGGTGCGCTCGCCGTCGAGCAGTTCCATGGCGTGCTGGGCGAAATAACCCATCTTGACGCTCGGACCCCGCGCGACGGAGCCCTCATCGGGTTCGGAGGCGCCGGCGACCAACTTCAAAAGCGTCGACTTGCCGGCGCCGTTGACGCCCATCACGCACCAGCGCTCGCGCCGGCGGATCTGGAAGTCGAGGCCCGAATAGATGGTGCGGCTGCCATAGGCCTTGTGGATGCCTTTCAGCGTCGCCACGTCCTCGCCGCAGCGCGGCGCAGGCTGGAACTCGAAGGCCACCGTCTGGCGGCGTTTAGGCGGCTCGACGCGGTCGATCTTGTCGAGCTTCTTCACCCGGCTCTGCACCTGCGCTGCATGCGAAGCGCGCGCCTTGAAGCGCTCGATGAAGGCGATCTCCTTGGCCAGCATCGCCTGCTGGCGCTCGAACTGCGCCTGCAACTGCTTGTCGGCCAGCGCGCGCTGCTCCTGGTAGAATTCGTAATTGCCGGAATAGGAGGTGAGCGCGCCGGCGTCGATCTCGATGATTTTCGAGACGATGCGGTTCATGAACTCGCGGTCGTGCGAGGTCATCAGCAGCGCGCCGTCATAGTCTTTCAGGAATTTCTCCAGCCAGATCAGGCTTTCCAGGTCGAGATGGTTCGACGGCTCGTCGAGGAGCATGACGTCGGGCCGCATCAACAGGATGCGGGCGAGCGCGACGCGCATCTTCCAGCCACCGGACAGTTTTGCGACGTCGCCGTCCATCATCTCCTGCGAAAAGCCGAGGCCGTCCAGCACCTCGCGCGCGCGGCCGTCCAGCGCATAGCCGTCGAGTTCCTCGAAACGATGCTGCAACTCGCCGTAGCGCTCGATGATGGCGTCCATCTCGTCGGCGCGCTCGGGATCGCCCATCGCGTGCTCGAGCTCACGCATCTCGGCGGCGACCGCGCTAACCGGCCCGGCCCCTTCCATGACTTCGGCGACGGCGCTCAAGCCGCCCATATCGCCGACATCCTGGCTGAAATAGCCGATGGTAACGCCGCGATCGACCGAGACCTGGCCTTCGTCGGGTTGCTCCTGACCAATGATCATGCGGAATAAGGTCGTCTTGCCGGCGCCGTTCGGGCCAACCAGCCCGACCTTCTCGCCCTTCTGCAAGGCGGCCGAAGCTTCGATGAAGACGATCTGTCGGCCGTTCTGCTTGCCGATATTTTCGAGACGGATCATGTTTTTAGGGGAGTAAGTCAGTAAGGGAGTAGGGCAATAGGGGAATACGGAGGATAAGGGAACCCCTGATCGCACCGTAGCCGCAAATCCTATTGCCTTACTGCCCTACTCCCCTACTGCCTACTCACTGCGCATCATGGAAGATGATGCCCACCGTATGCCGCCGCCCCGACCGCAGCCGGCTAACGCCATGGCGTAGGTTGACGCGATAGTACCCCTTGCTGCCTTGCACCGGCCGGTTATGCACGGCAAAAATCACCGCGTCGCCGCGCTTGAGCGGCACCACTTCGGCGCGGCTTTGCATGCGCGGGCGCTGCTCGGTGAGCACGAACTCGCCGCCGGTGAAATCCTCGCCGGGCTCGGACAGCAGGATCGCCACCTGCAGCGGAAAGGCGAGCGCGCCGTAGAGGTCCTGGTGCAGGCAGTTGAAGTCGCCGGGAGCGTATTGGAGAAGCAACGGCGTCGGCCTCGTCTGGCCTTCGTCATGACAGCGCTTCAGGAAGGCGGCGTGATCGGCGGGATAGCGAAGCGCCACGCCCATCTTCTCGTTCCAATCATTGGCGACGGTGGCAAGGCGCGGATAGAGGGCTGAGCGCAGACCCTCGATCAGGTCAGGCAACGGGTATTTGAAATAGCGATATTCGCCTTTGCCGAAGCCATGGCGGGCCATCACCACATGGCTGCGGAAATGCTCCTCATGCGGATAGAGGCCGGCGATGTCGGCGCATTCTCCCGCTGACAGCAGGCCGGGCATGACGGCTGAGCCATGGGCGTTGAGGTCAGAGACGAGGTTGCGCCAGTCTTGCGCGGCGACGCGGGCTTCAGCGGAGCGGCTGGCGCGTTTGGTGTCGAGGGAATGGATGGTCATGGGTGCGCCTCCTTGCTTGCCATCAAAGTGGGGCGAAGGATGTGCATCTGCCACCCGATTCCTGCGGAGGTGAGTGAGATCCATTGGAGAAGCTGGAGGGACAGCGCCCCCCTCTGTCCTGCCGGACATCTCCCCCACTTGGGGGGAGATTGGCAGCTTGGGCGGCGGCGCTCTTTCTTGCGACGCTGGCGATTGGCGAAAGCGGCAACGACAGCCAATCTCCCCCCTTGTGGATGTCCGGCAGGACAGAGGGGGGCGCGAAGGATTTCGGCCTCAACCCTTTCTGCGATACCTCTCCAGCTCCGGATCAAGGTCCACCTTCACCGCATTGGTGAACACGCAGGTCGCCGCCATGATGCCGGCGAAGGCGGTGAGGTTGACCAGCAGCGTCTCGTCATAGCGCGCCTTGAGCGCGGCCCAGGTCTCGTCGGGGACGGCGTTGGCGTTCGCCGCGACGACCTTCCCGAACTTGATCAACAGCGCTTCGTCGACCGTCGGCTCGATCGCATCGGGATCGAGCCCGCTCTGGATCAATGCGCGACGAAAGAAGGTCACGGGGATCTCGGCGCGCATCGTCTCGGCGATCGCCTTCGAGAACAGCCAGATGGCGCGGTCGTCGAGCGTGGGCTTGAGAAGGTCACGCAGCGTGAACCATTCGGCGTAGATGCGATGCGCGGCCGGCGAGTGGAGCAGGATGCGCTTCATGTTGGTCATGCGGCCGCGGAGCGCCAGCTCGCGGTCGTGCTCCGCGCGGATGTCGTCCGAGGCGGTCGCGTAGTCGATCGGCGAAAGATGCGCCATCGCCCTCACCCCAACGTCGCGTGAAGCGCGGGCGCGCCGCGCAGCGTGTTGGAGACGGTGCAGATGTCCTCGGCGTCGGCGATTATCCGCTGCTTCGTTGCTGTATCGAGGTCGCCGGTGATTTCCAGTTTGACGTGGAAGGTTTCGACCCGCGAGGGCTCGTCCTTCGCCTTGTCGCCGGTGACCCCCGCCTTCACCTCGCCGAGCCGGTCGGCGAGACCCAGGCGGGTGGCGGCGATGCGGGCGCTGAGCACCATGCAGGCGGCCGAGGAGGCATAGAGCAGGTCGAGTGGGCTGAAGCCCGGAGCACTCACCTGGGTGACGACATCGACCATGCCGCCGGTGGGCGTCGTCACCGTGGGCAGGCCGCCCGGCGGCAAGACGGCAAGCGCGCCGGCGTTGCGGGTTCTGACCTTCAGTTCCGCCATCGTATAATCTCCGTCCGATCGGGATGAGCATCAATAGCGGACGTGAATTCACTGAGGCAATCGCCGACGCAGGCCGTAGGCGAATGGCGTTTCCTCGCCCCATGCAATGGGGAAAGGTGGTTCGACGAAGCCGAGACGGGGAGCGCCTCTACGAAGGCGCCCTCTCCGCCCGCTTCGCGGACCCCTCTCCCCATTTCATGAGCGAGGAGTCCAAGTCCTGAAACGCTACTTCGTCAGATCCAGCGCCGCCGTCAGATCGCCCATCGGCGGCTGGTCGTTGTTGCGCAGCGCCTTGTCGCGGGCGACGATGCCGGGCAGCACCGGCAGGTCATAACGGTTGGTGATGAAGCGCAGGATCGAGGTGGTGTCGTACTGCGTGTGGTCGACCATGCCCATCTTCGCATAGGGCGAGATGATGAAGGCCGGGATCCGGTTGCCTGGGCCCCAGCGGTCGGCCTTGGGCGGCGCGACATGGTCCCAGAAGCCGCCATTCTCGTCATAGGTGATGACCACCAGCATATGCGCCCATTGCGGGCTCTTCTCCAGATGCGCGACGAGGTCGGCCAGGTGCTGGTCGCCCGAGGTCACATCGGCATAGCCGGCATGTTCGTTGAGGTTGCCCTGTGGCTTGTAGAAGGTGACGGCCGGCAGCTTGCCGTCGTCGATCGCCTTGATGAACTCGACGCCGTCGAGGCCGCCATCCTTGAGATGCTCGGCCCGCGCGGCGGTGCCCGGCGCATAGGCGGCGAAATAGTTGAAGGGCTGGTGGTGGAACTGGAAGTTCGGCACCGGCGTCGCGTTCTTGCCGTCGAGCGCCGCCTGCCAGGCGCCCGCATACCAGGCCCAGGAAATGCCCTTCAGCGACAATAGATCGCCGATGGTGATCTCGTGCTGCGGCGGCAGCGTGGTGGGTGCAGCCGGGTCGGCCAGCGCCTTGTCGCCGCCCTCGGCCGGTTTGTTGGCGCTCGGCTGGTAAGGCGGCTGCATGGTGTTGACAGCATAGAAGTCGGGCGTGATGGCGCCGTCACTGGCGAATTTCGGCACGCCGCTCAGCGCAGAGGCCGGCGAATTGTCGGCCGGCTTCAGCGTCACGCCATCCGCTTCGACGGCGGCGATCTGGCCCTTTACCGGGCTGGTATCGGCATTCGGATAATAAGGTGCGCAGGCGCAAGCCAGCATGAAGTGGTTGAGGAAGGAGCCGCCGAAGGCGCCTTGGAAGAAATTGTCGGCCAGCACATATTTCTTGGCGACGTTCCACATCGGCAGGTTGGAGCCGTCGTAATGGCCCATGACCAGCGCGCCGGAATCGGCCCAGGCGACGAACTTGTCGTTCCGGCCACCGTCGATCTGCATCTGTTCCTGGTAGAAGCGGTGCCAGAGATCGTGCGTGACGACGCTGGTACCCTCGTTGAATCCCTTGGGATCGTCGATGGCGAAGGTCGCGTTGGCGAGATGCGCGCTCTGCGCTTCCGTCACCGCCGGCGTCACACCCTTTCCGGTCAAGCCGCCCCAGACCGGCGGCAGCTCGGAAAGCGGCTTGCCGTCGCGGTCGAGCTGGCGCGCCTGCTCGGGCGAAACGTTAGCCAGGCCATTGGCGCCGGGGAAGCCTCCATAGAGGTTATCGAAGCTGCGGTTCTCGGCGTAGATGACGACGACGGTGTCGATCTTGTCATAGCCGGGAGGAGCCGCCTGGGCAGCAGCGGAGAACGATGCCAGCGCCGTGGAGGCGAGGCAAAGTGAGAGAAAGGTTCGGGTCATCGGGAAATGCCTCGTGGCTTGGGAATGGCTGGAGGACGGCAATGCAGGAATGCAGCTGCATTGATGCCCAGCTACTTCGGCGCCTTGTCACCTATGTGACAGTTCTGTCGCGTCCGAACACGGTTTCGTGAGCGAGACGGCCAGTCATCAATCCGTTGCACTTGATCCCTACGTCGCGAAAATCGGGCCTTACGTCGTGAACGAAACCGGGCGAGGGAAATCAACGATGTCGCCGCAGACGTTGGGACGGAAAAAAAACCGCGCGATCGCCCTTCTGGCAGCTTCGATCGTCGGCCTGACCGCACCTGCCAACACCGCGGAACCTTCCGGCGTCCATCCCGGCCCGATGTCGCGCCAGGAAGCCTATGCCCGCGCCGACGCGCTGACGGCGCTGGGGCGGCAGATGTTCTTCGATCCGTCTCTCTCGGCCTCGGGCAAGCAGGCCTGCTCGTCCTGCCATGATCCCAACCACGCCTTCGGGCCGGCCTCGGCTTCGCCGGTCGAGATGGGCGGAGCCAATCTCGACCGACCCGGCGTTCGCGCCGTGCCGTCGCTGCGCTACCTGCAGGCGCCAGCCTTCACCGAACATTTCTACGACTCCGAGGACGAAGGCGACGAGAGCGTCGACAACGGCCCGACCGGAGGCCTGACCTGGGACGGCCGCGCCGACCACGGCAAGGACCAGGCGAGGATTCCACTGCTGTCGCCCTTCGAGATGGGCAACAAGGATGAGGGCGCCGTGGTCGCCAGCCTGCGCAAGGCGCCCTATGCCGACGCTTTCAAGGCAGCGTTCGGCGCCGATGTCTTCGATCATCCGCAGGACGCCTTCGACGCCGCGTTGGAAGCGCTCGGCACCTTCGAGCAAAGCAGCGCCGATTTCTATCCCTATTCCAGCCGCTACGACGCCTTCCTCGCCGGCAAGGCACAGCTTTCCGCGCAGGAATTGCGCGGCCGCATGCTGTTCGAGGATGAGGCGAAGGGCAATTGCGCGAGCTGCCATTTGAGCGAACCGGCCAATGACGGCGAGCCGCCGCAATTCACCGACTACGGCCTGATCGCGATCGCCGTGCCGCGCAATCCGGCAATCCCCGCCAATGCCGATCCGAATTATGTCGACCTCGGCTTGTGCGGTCCGCTGCGCACCGACTTCAAGGGCCGCGCCGACTATTGCGGCCTGTTCAAGACGTCCACTCTGCGCAACGTGGCGCTGCGCAAGAGCTTCTTCCACAATGGTTATTTCCACACGCTGCGGGAGGCGGTCGCCTTCTACGCCAGCCGCGACAGCGATCCCGCGCGCTGGTATCCGAAAAAGGCCGACGGCACGGTCGACAAATTCGACGACCTGCCAAAAGCCTACTGGCCGAATCTCAACACCGATCCGCCGTTCAACGGCAGAAAACCCGGCGACAAGCCGGCGCTGACCGACGCCGAGATCGACGACATCGTCGCCTTCCTCGGCACGCTGACCGACGCCGATCAGGCGGGGCAGTGAACGACCGCCAAGGCGGCATAAAAGTCTGCTCCCGCCCGGAACTCTGCTATCCACCGCAAATGTGTGCCAATGTGAGCCACGTCATAGGGACGCCAAGCCGCGCCTGCTATCTTGCCCGTCTCTTCACGGATGGAGTCTCCGATGAGGTTCGTCGCGGTGCAGGAGCCTCCCGGGAGCAGCTGGGCGATGTTCGATGCGGGCAATGGGGCGCCGGCGGAATATGCCGGCCGGGTGCTTATCGGCCTGACATCGCGTGAGGCCCGCTGGTTCGTCGCCGCGGGCAACGATCATGCAGCCTGGCCGCGGTCGGCCAGCCGGCCACCTGCGGCTGGTCACCGGAAGAGGCTCCCAGCCGATCCGAGAAAGCCCGGGCCAAACAGGCAGTTAGCAGGGCGCGCTGCCGGATTGAATCAGCGTAGCACGGTCTCGATTGCCGCCTCTCATCGCTCCGGCGCGTAGCGGCTCACCACCATGCCGCAAGCATAGGGCTTCGAGCCGAGGAGCTTCAACCTGCCAAAGCCGCCCTTGCCGAAGACGCGGCGGCCGCTGCCCAGCACCGCCGGATTGATGAAGAGCTGGAACTCGTCGACGAGGCCGGCGGCGATCAGCGCAGAGGCAAAGCCGGCCCCGCCGAACACGGCGATGTCGCCGCCCTCGCCCTGTTTCAGCCTTTGCACCTCGCGCGGCAGGTCGCCGCTCACGACCCGCGTGCGCTCCCAGCGCGAAGCCTCGAGCTTGTCGCTCGCCACCACCTTCTCGACCTCGACGATGCGTCGTGCGAAGGCATAGAAGGGATCCTGCGGATATTTCTTCGCCGCATTGCCCCAATGGGTCAGATAGCCCTCCTCAGCCATCTTGCGGCTCAAGAGGATAGTGTCGACGGTCGTGAAGACGGCGTTGAAGTCCTGCTTAAGCCCCTCGTCCCAGGCGCTGTCGTCGCCCCACTCCCAGAGCTGCCAGCGATGGCCCTCGTCGGAGCCGACAAAACCGTCGACCGACATCTGCATCTGCAGGATGAGCTTTTTCATGTCCGGTCTCCCTCGTTAGGAATTGGCTGCCTGTGAAGGCTCAGGCCGCGGCGCGCGAACGGGCGAAAGCCTGCGCCCAGGCTTCGAAGCTTGTCGGCGTGGCATTTTCGGCAGAGGGGGCTTCCAGCGCCCAGCGCTCGCCTCGATTGAAGCTTGCCGCTGTTTCGCCCAGCGCATCGGCAAAACTCGCCGATATGCCATTGGCGACCATGCCGGCCCGCGCATCGGCGAACGGCGCTTGATGATAGGTGACAACCTTGCCGATCGCCCGGCCCAGGATCGTGGTGGCCCGTTCGAGCGTGTAGCGGCCGCCGCCGTGCAATTCGACAACGCGCCGGACCGGGAAATGCTCGGCGATCAATAGCTCGGCGGCGCGCTCGCCAACGTCCTTGGCGGCGATCAGCGGCATCGGCAGGTCGCCACGGAAGGGCGAGGCGAAGACGCCGGACGCCGCCTGCTCGACGAAGCCCATGCCCTTGACGAAATTCTCCATGAAGAAGGAGGCGCGCAGATAGACGAGTTCCTCCAGGTCCAGCGCTGCGAGCCGCTCTTCCATCAGCGCAGCGCCAAGCGAGGTGCCCATCTTGAGATGCGCGTTGAGGCCGCTGAGGAGCACGACCCGGCGCAGGCCTGCCTTGGCGATGGAGGTGGCCAGCCGTGCGCCGACATCGTCCTCAAAGCGATGCAGATCGGGCGCGGTGACATCGAAGGGGATCATCACGTAAGCGCTGTCGGCGCCCGAGAAGGCGGCATCGAGCGCCGCCTGATCGTCGAGGGCAAAGCCCAGGCTGCGGGCGACACCGCGCACCGTGTGCCCTGCCCCGGTTAGCCTGACCGAGACCTCGACGCCGACTTCGCTGGTTGCGCCGACGACCACGATCGTGCGGATGGCATGCCGATTCATACCGGTCCCCTCGCTAGTGATTTACTTTTGAAATCATTTGACGCAAGACAAGAACGGTGTCAATGGTAAAGTGATTTAAAAATGGAACCGTACCAATGTCGACCAAGGGAAGGTCCGGCTGCCCGATCAACCTCTCGCTCGAATTGCTCGGCGACCGCTGGACGCTGCTCATCATCCGCGACCTTGCTTTCGCCGGGAAACGGCATTTTCGCGAGTTCCTGCAATCCGATGAAGGCATCTCGTCGCGCACGCTCGCCGAACGGCTGCAGACACTGCAGGACGAAGGCATCCTCACGCGCAGCAGCGACCCGACGCACGCACTGAAGGCGATCTACCGGCTGACCGAAGCCGGCATCGACCTTCTACCGGTGCTGGCGACGCTGGGCGCCTGGGGCAGCAAACATCGCAGAGCCGACGACAAGCTCGCGCGGATCGCGGATGAACTCGCGGCCGGCGGCGAGCCGGCGCTTGAGCGGATGAGAGAGCGGCTCAGGGCGGAGCATCTGGGGTAACGGGCGCCGCAGCTAGCAATCCCGCGTGGGCAGGTGTCAGCCAGTCCGCCCGCTTGGCAATGGCTCGGTCGGCTCCTCGGCTGGCGGCTCCCCAGGCAATCCCAATCGCAGCCGTTCCTCCTCGGCAAAAATCTCGGCCTGCGCGTGAATATCGAACACTTGCTGCGTCAGCCTACCGCCATCGACGACGCGCACGATCCATTGGCCATTGACGGCTTTTACGCGGACACTGTCTGGTTCGCTGGTTACCATATACAGCTCCTGATCTTCGCTCGAAGAAATTGCCTAATTCCTTCCCAATATGATCTAGCGCGCCTGGTGTTGCCGAAAAGTACGGCTTATCGGCGTTTAGTACAAAGCAGCTCGCCTTTATTCAGCACAATTGAAAGGCCCGCGAATAAAGCGAGCATAGCGGAGCAGACATTCCGTGGCATCTTTGAGCAGCGGAATTCCACTTCGCTGTGACGTTCGGTCTGATTTCGAAAGCGTCCGGATGAACTGCGGATGGCGCGATCCGGCAGTTGGGCCTGATGAGTGCGGACGAATTCGGAAAGTTGGCGGCCCGGCAGCCTTGGGGGGTGATACTGGGTTCGGCGGCCGGGCCTGACCGGAGTTTGCGAGGCCGCCGGCTGTGATAAGCATGCGCTCGGGCCCAGCCAAGGACAAGAACGACCTAGGCCCTAGGACCAAAGCTGCAAGGGCATGGCCCACACGACCAGTGTGCTTCGACCTACCGGCAAGGAACACGCCGAACGCCGGCCGCGTCAAAAGCCGAAGAAATGCCGGCCGACGAGATAGCCGAGCGCCGCGACAACCAGCGGAAACAGCGCCGGCGCGGCCTTGCTGAACAGCGAGGGGTTTATCTCCTTGGCGGGAGCGCTGGGTTTGGCATTGCCGAGGTTTTTGGTCATGGGCTCATTACCGGTTGGGGCTAGCTGCCGGCTGAGCCATTAAATTAGAAATCGCTTATTAACGTTCTGGCAAGCCCGACACTACAATTCGCGACAATTTATTCGGATTGCTGGGTACGCTCGGCAAGCGCGAAGGCCTGGAGGTTGCGCGACTTGCCGAGATCCTGGTCGGCGTTGGCGATGATGGCGTGGAAGGCCGCCCGGGCGATATCCTTCTTCTTGGCATCCGGATGCAGCTTTCGCACCGCCTTGAGCAGGTCTTTCGGTTTCATATCGGGGGTGACGACGCGCATCAGCGTATCACCTATGGCCTGCAATTCCCTGGCATCCATAACGATGAACCCTGTTTTGGCGGTATCTAGCCTAGCATATAGCGGGTCGAGCGCGTCACTTTTGTGATGCGCGCCCATCGAGCCGGAGGCGGTGTCCTACAGGACCTTCGTGTCGAAAGCTCGCTGGTCGCGCTCGGCGCCTTCATGGCCTACCAGATCTATCGCTACTCCTACGCGCATTCCCGGCCTGCTCGTCCTGACCGTCTTCGACGCCATCGTCATGCGGCTGATCTGGCATGAGTGGAAACAGTGCGCCGCCACATCAGACTGCGATGGCGTCTCGCTGAATCGCCAACACGCGTGTCCGACGACCCGCTCGGAGTCCGGAACCCTCGCCGCTCTCGCGGGGTTAATATGCGAGGCGAACCGCCATGGAAGAGAAACCGCCTGCCGAAAACCCTGGAAGGATCCTCGCCACGGTGCTGGCGATCTGCCTCGTCATTGTCGCCTTGTTCTTTATCGGCTTCAGATATTCGGAGCGCGACCAGGGTGCCTTGATCGTGCCCGGAGCGGTACAGGGCAGCAAATGATCGGCCCGCAGTCCATGGGTTTGGAAAAGGCTGTAACACTTCGATTTGCCTGCCATCCCTTGCAAACCTTTGAGTTCGGGATCGCCTCTGTGGAAGAAGCAGGTCTTCCGAAACGTTTATCGAACAGGCAACGCTCAGAGCCTGGCGCCCGGGCGCTTATGAGCAAGGAACCCCTCCGGCAACAGCGCGAGCGCGCCCGAAGCCCAGGGAGCAGTACATGTCCGCCAACGCTTACATCAACCGGATCGCGACAGCGGTTCCGGAGCACGAGGTCCACCAGTTCTATCTAGCCTACGCGGCCTCGATGCTGACCGCCGATCGCAGGAGGATATTCGAACGCATGGCCGGTCTCGCCGGTATCGAGCATCGCTTTTCATGCTTTGCGCCTGCTCTCGACCCCGAAGGACCGTCGGCCGACCTTGCCCGAGCCTTCAAGCGGGGCGCGTTTCCCGGAACGGCCGCGAGAATGGCGATGTTCGGCAAAGCTGCGCCCGTCCTGGCGCAAAACGGTGTCGATGGTCTCCATCTCGGCGACGAGGCATCGCGTGTCACCCATCTCATCGTCACCTCCTGCACCGGTTTTTCCGCGCCTGGCATCGACCTCGACCTGGTTCGGCGCTGCGGCCTGCCGGACGGCGTCGAGCGCACGATGATCGGCTTCATGGGCTGCTACGCAGCGGTCAACGGCCTCAAGCTTGCCCGCCACATCGTCCGTTCCGCCCCCCAGGCCAGGGTCCTTCTGGTCAATATCGAGCTCTGCACGCTGCACCTGAGGGAAACCACCGAGTTGGAGAAGCTCTTGTCCTTCTGCTTGTGGGGCGACGGCTGCGCGGCGACGCTCGTCACCGCCGAGCCGCCCGGCATCGAGCTCGACTCCTTCTGCTGCGCCGTAGCGGACGAGCAGCGCGACCTGATGACCTGGGATATCCGCGACCACGGCTTCGACATGGTGCTTTCCGGCCAGGTGCCGGCGGCAGTCCAGCAGGCGTTGCGGAACCGGCAGGACGACATCCTCGGCGGCCGGTCGCCGGAGGCGATCGACCTCTGGGCCATTCATCCCGGCGGCCGTACCATCCTCGACGCTGTCGAAAGGGCGCTCGATCTCGAGCCCGCCGCGCTCAAGCCGTCGCGCGAGGTGCTGCGCCGATACGGCAACATGTCGTCGCCGACCGTCATGTTCGTGATGGAAGAGATGCTGAAGAAGCCGGGCGGCCTGCTTGGCTGCGGCATGTCGTTCGGACCGGGGCTGACGGCCGAGACCATGCTGTTCAGGACCGTCTCATGAGTGCGCTCGCCCAGCGCAGCCTCGTTCCGGAAATCCTGGACGGGCTCTCGGCCGACGATGCGCGGGCGCGCCGCTCGCGCCGTGATCTCGCCCGCATCAACGCGCTGATGTTCCAGGCGCCCATCATGGCCGCGCTTATGCGGAAGTTTTTACCTGAGCCGCCCTGCCGCATCCTGGAGATCGGCGCCGGCGACGGCACCTTCATGCTGAAGGTGGCGCGGCGCGTGGCGAAGGACTGGCGCGATGTTGAACTGACGATGCTCGACCGCGTCGGTCTCGCCACGCCGAGGCTCGCGGCGGAATTCGCCGCGCTGGGATGGAGACTCGAAACCGTCACCGCCGATGTCTTCGACTGGGCGGAGAAGGAGGCGGCGAGGAACACGGGCGGCTGGCCCTTCGACGCGATCACCGTCAACCTGTTCCTGCATCATTTCGACGACGACGAACTGCTGCGCCTGTTTTCGCTGCTGCAACGCAAGGCGCCGCTCATCCTGGCCACCGAGCCGCTGAGGACAGGTTTCGCGCTGACCGCCGCCCGGCTTCTGCCGGCAATCGGCGTCAACGACGTGACCAGGCATGATGCCGTCCAAAGCGTGCGCGCCGGCTTTCGCGACGGCGAGATTTCCGACCTTTGGAGCGCCGCCGGCGGCAGTCCGATCGAGGAGCGGCACGCTGGGCCTTTCTCGCACGTCTTCGTTGGCGAAGCGCGAATGCCCGCCGGGGATGCGGCATGAGGCGGCCGCCCACCCACGATGCGATCGTCATCGGCGGCGGTCCGGCGGGCGCGTCTGCGGCGCTGGCGCTCACCCGGCGCGGATGGGCCGTCGCGATCGTGGAAAAGCGTGCCTTTCCGCGCCGCAAGGTTTGCGGCGAATACATCTCTGCAAGCAACCTCGAGTTGCTCGACAGACTGGGGATCGGCGATGCCTGGCGCGCTGAGGCCGGTCCTGAAATACGCCGGGTCGGCCTTTTTGCCGGCGACACCTGTGTCGAGGCGCCGATGCCGGGCGCGCGATCCGGACCGGCAGCAAGGGACGCCTTCGGCCGCGCGCTCGGCCGCGACATACTGGACACGCTGCTGCTCGACGCGGCCCGGTCGGCCGGGGTTGAAATGTTCCAGCCTTGCAGCGCCGTCGCCATCGAACGCGACGGCGCGCGGCAGGCAGTGCGGATTCAGGCTCAAGGCGGCGTTTCCAGCGACGAGGCGACGACGCTGCGCGCACCGGTGGTCGTCGCCGCACATGGCTCGTGGGAACCGGGGCCGTTACCGAGCCAGCTTGGAAAGGTCAATCGCCCGGCGGACCTGCTCGGCTTCAAGGCGCATTTCGCCGGATCGTCTCTGCCACCCGACCTGATGCCGCTGCTGACATTCCCCGGCGGCTATGGCGGCATGGTGCTCGCAGACGATGGCCGTATGTCTCTCTCCTGCTGCATTAGGCGTGATGTGCTCGCCCGGTTGCGCAGCGATTGCGCCGGTAAACGAGGCGGCCATGTCTCCGCTGCCGAGGCCGTCGAGCATCATATCGCAGCGACATGCCGGGGCGCGCGGGAAGCCTTGGCGCAAGCGCGTCTCGATGGTCCATGGCTTGCCGCCGGCCCTATTCGTCCAGGCATCCGGCGTGGCTACGCAAAGGACATCTTCCGTGTTGGCAATGCGGCCGGCGAGTCACATCCGATCATCGCCGAAGGCATATCGATGGCGCTTCAGTCCGGCTGGCTCCTGGCCATGGAATTGAGCGAGGCGGCAAACGGGCAGAGAGGACGCGAGGCGGCCGGCAGACGCTATGAGGCGGCCTGGAGAAGCCTGTTCTCGACGCGCATTCATGCCGCTGACGCCCTCGCCCGGTTGGCCCTTGGGCCCGGCGGCGCAGCATTGATGGAGGCGGTCGCCCGCAATTTTCCGCGGGCGCTCACCTTGGGAGCGCGGCTGAGCGGCAAGACGAAAACCGTCCCTCGCTTGGCCGATGCACACCTGGCGCGGAGCAACTGAGCCTGCGCCACCAACTCGCGATGGATCAGTTCCGTGTCGTGGTAGCATGCGGCGTGCGCGCCGGTGTCGCCGATGGACCGGACAAAACGCGCTGAAGGCACCAGCGCGGTCGCGGCCGCCTGCCAGAAGCAATTTCACACCTCGGCGACAAAGCTCCGCAATGCATGAATTCCCCTCGTTCCGTCGCTTCTGCCCTCCGGTGCAGATGACTTTTTTTGGGGTGATCGCTGAGGCGCAAGGCCCACTGCCGGGTCTGCCGGCTGGCCCACTGCATTGTTGGTTGGCTTGTTCCACTGCCTGGCGTCCGGTCGCATTTTGACCCAAATCCGCCTCTAGGCGGCTGAAGATGTTGCGGTTCCGGTGTTCACGGTTTCTTGACAGATGCCGGAAAAACGGGCAGCAAAGCGGGTGAGGGAGAGCATTTTTACCGTGGCGAAGACCATGGAGGGCTCTTTTTTCGTATGGACCGTCGCCAAATCGGCGATTGGTGGAGGGATTGGTTAACCATCTTTGTCCATCTTTTGAATCAATCGGCAACAGACGCGTGAAGGTGCAGGGGGCACCGGCGAACTGTGATCGTGACGGGTGCCAGGTCCGCAAACCGGCATGCCGATTGAGAGTGGTCGTATGGCGTTTTTGCGTTTGAAAAACCGGGGTGACACTCCTCGTGGGGGGGTAACTTCGAAAAAGTCTGGTCATCGTTGGGTCGTGGTGCCTGCTGTCGGCGCCGCCCTCGCCCTGTGGTCCTTCGCCACGCTGGCCGGGCTCTATTCGGTGAGCACCTCGCTGACCGCCGCTTCCAATGGGTTGCCGCAAGGCCTGCTTTCGCCGCGCAACATCGCGCTTGGCGACCAGCGCCGGCAGATTGCCAATGCCTGGGCGCCGCGCCTTGTCGGCAAGGGCGGCTACAAGGCAGGCTCGCTCATCGGCGGCTGCGACACCGGCTGCTTCAGCCTCGCGACAAGCTTCAGGCATAACGGCCAAGCTCTTGAAAAGCTGAAGAATGAAGGCCGCGACGGCAAAATGGCGCGCCTCAAGCTGCCGGCGCCCGACAGCGTCGCGCAGGAAAAGGTCGTGCTGGCTTCGGCCGCCGGAGCCGCCGATCGTTTCGACGGCGTGGTGAAGCGCGCGGCGCTTTCGCCGCAAAAGCTTGCCGAGGCCTTTGCACGTGCCGAGAAGGCGCCGTTCATGCTCGCCAGCCTGCCTTCCGCGAGCCGCTTCGGCGGCGCGTTGCCGGGCGCCCCCGCGGAAGAGCGGTTCGGTTCGCAGCCAGCCCAAATCGCCGGCGCTTCCGAGCTGGCGCTCGCACTCGCCAACATATCGCCGGCGGAGACGGCTGACGTTCCGACCGCCGTCGCGCTGCAAAACAGCGACGCCCCGGCGGGCAAGCCGGACAACGGCCAGGACGGCACGTATCAGGTTGCCTCGCTGCCGCCGCAAGACGATCTGCCCGACACGATCGCCGTGCCCGGCCTTCGCCCGCGCACCACGCTCCAGCGCGCCACCGAGGCGCCCGAACAGAGCGCGGCCAAGCCGCAGAAACCCGAGACCGCCAAGCCGCAGGCCGCCAAGGCCAAGCCGCAGCCAACGGCCGCCGACACCGCTCAAGGCTGGCCGACGGCGACCTCCCCGAGAAGCGGCGACCAGGCTCTGCCAGGTGTGGCGGGCTCGAAGCCTATGGTTGCCGAGTCCAAGCCGGGCAGGCGCAAGGCGCAGGCATCCGAGATGCTCGCCTATGCCAAGCCCGATACGCCGGAGAGCGGCGGCCTGGGCAGCGCCTTCCGCAATCTTTTCAACGGTCCCTCCACGGGGAATGGCGTCGCCGTATACGATATCTCGGCGAGAACCGTCTACATGCCCGACGGCTCGAGGCTGGAGGCCCATTCGGGCCTGGGTTCGATGGTTGACCAGCCGCGTTTCGTCGACCGCAAGAATGTCGGCCCGACGCCGCCCGACACCTACAATCTGTCGATCCGAGAATCGCGCTTTCACGGCGTCGAGGCGATACGCCTGACGCCGACCAGCGGCCGGAACAAATATGGCCGCAACGGCCTGCTTGCGCACACCTATATGCTGCGCGGCGGTCGGGCCGAGTCGAATGGCTGCGTCGTCTTCAAGGACTATCACCGCTTCCTTGCCGCCTACAAAAAGGGCAAGATCAAGCGCCTTGTCGTCGTCCCGCGGCTTACAAGGTCCCCCACCCAGGTCGCCCAGGAAGGCCGCCAAGGTTAAACCCTCACCGGCCGGCGAACGGGTCGCCGGCTTTTATCGATCCCCACTTGCTGATCGGAAGGCCTGGTAGCCAAGAGGCGCTCGGGCGTTTGCCGTCGCCGTTTCAAACCATGGCAACCGTCGCGACCTCTCACCCGAGGAAGCGATAACGACCTTTCCCAGGATGTAGATATGGCGCAGCCCGGGCTTGCGGCAAGCCCCAGGCCGTGGCGTATCAACGCCGCTCCGAAAAACGACGACGGAGCATGGAATGCGGATCTTGTTATCGACTTACGGCTCGCGCGGCGACGTGGAGCCGCTGGCGGCGCTTGGCGCGGCTTTGCAGGCGCATGGCGTCGAGGCCAGAGTGAGCGCGCCGGCCGACGGGGAATTTGCCGCCCTTCTGGCCCGCGCCGGCTTGCCGCTGACGCCGGCCTTCGCGCCGGTGCGCGAATGGGCGAAGGAAATGATCAACCGGTCGCGGTCGGCCTCGCCCGAGGACCGAGCCAGGCTCATTTCCGGCCAGGCCGCCGCGATCGTCGCCAGCCAATATGAGGCGCTGAGCGCGGCTGCCGAAGGCTGCGACGCGGTGGTGGCGTTCGGCCTATTCCCGTCCTGCGCCGCCGCGCGACTCGTCGCGGAGCAGCGCGGCATATGTTACATGCTCGGCACGTTCTGCCCGATCTGGCTGCCCTCGCCGCACAACCGGCCGCATGAATATCCAAGCCACCCGCTGCCGGCAGGCGTGACCGACAACCGGCTATTGTGGGACATCGACATCCGGACCAAGAACGCCCTTTTCGGCGAGGCGATCAACGGCCACCGCGTGTCGCTCGGGCTGCCCCCGGTACAGAATGTCCGGGACTATGTCTACGGCAACCCCGTCCTGCTCGCCTGCGATCCGACGCTGGGGCCATGGCTGCCCTCGGACCTGATCGACGCCGTGCAGACCGGCGCCTTCATCCTGCCGGATGAACGGCCCCTCCCCGACGGGCTGGAAGCTTTCCTCAATGCAGGCCCGCCGCCGGTCTATGTCGGCTTCGGCTCGATATCGGTCGCGAGCGAAGCCGGCCGCGCGGCCGTCAACGCGATCCGCGCCAAGGGCCTCCGCACAGTGCTCGCGCAGGGCTGGGCCGAGTTGGCCCCCGTCGACGACGGCGACGATTGCTTCGCCGTCGGCGAGGTCAACCAGCAGGCACTGTTCGGCCGCGTCGCCGCAGTCATCCATCATGGCGGCGCCGGCACCACGGCCGCCGCCGCGCGGACGGGAACGCCGCAGGTAATCGTGCCGCAAATCGGCGACCAGCCTTACTGGGCCCGACGGGTGGCAGAGCTCGGTATCGGCGCGGCGCTTGACGGCCCGGTGCCGACGGCGGAGTCGTTGTCGGCGGCGCTGGAGGTGGCGCTGGCGCCAAAGGTCGGGCTTCGTGCCCGAGAAGTGGCCGGCGATATCCGCGCCGATGGCGCCGAAGCCGCAGCGAGATGGCTGATGGAGAGGATGGGTGAAGAGAACTGAGGGTTGGGCGGGTATGGTGTTGCGCCGCTCTCTTCAGTCCCTTTCTTCACACCGCGCTAAAGAAACCAAGCTCTCCAAAAACGCTTTCAATACCGGGCGAAGGCGCTATCTATGACGCGGGGCGGCTCCCAATCACTCACGAGGCAATTCATGACAATTCGCGCTGTCGTCTGGGGCGAGAACATCCATGAGCGGACCAATGAGGTGGTGGCCGGCATCTATCCGGAAGGCATGCACGCGACCATCGCCAAGGCGCTGAATGCGGACAAGGCGATCTCCGCCTCAACGGCCACGCTGGAGCAGCCGGAGCACGGCCTGCCGGAAGCCCGCCTCGCCGAGACCGACGTGCTCGTCTGGTGGGGCCACAAGGACCATGGCGCGGTCGCCGACGAGGTGGTCGAGCGTGTTGCAAGGCGCGTCTGGGAAGGCATGGGGCTGATCGTGCTCCATTCCGGGCACTTCTCGAAGGTCTTCAAGCGGCTGATGGGCACGCCCTGCACGCTGAAATGGCGCGAGGCCGGCGAGCGCGAGCGGCTGTGGGTGACGAGCACCAGCCATCCGATCGCCGAAGGCGTCGGCGAGTTCTTCGAACTCGAAAACGAGGAGATGTATGGCGAGCAGTTCGCCGTGCCGGAGCCGCTCGAAACCGTCTTCATCTCATGGTTTCAGGGTGGCGAGGTGTTCCGCTCGGGCCTGACCTACCGGCGCGGGGCCGGCAATGTCTTCTACTTCCGCCCCGGACACGAGACCTATCCGACCTATCACGATGCGACAGTCCAGAAAGTACTGCGCAACGCGGTGAAGTGGGCGCACAACCCGCAAGGCTCGAAGCCCGCCATTCTCGATGCGCCGAACGTGCCGGTCGAGAAGGCGCTGGAGCCGATCGAGGAGCGCGGGCCCAAGCTGCATGCGCATGGCGAGGCCGGCTTCCGTTAAAAAGGCGCCTCCCCGCTTCGCCCGGGATTGCGCGGACACAGCGCCTGGGTCACAGTCGCATCTCATGATTGAATCGAACCAAACCGCTCGGAGGGAGCAAAAGATGCGGCTTTTGATACTGGGCACCGGGTGGATGGCGCAGGAACATGCCCGCCGCTTCGGCGCCATCGAGGGCGTTGACATCGTCGGTGCGGTCGATGTCGATCCGGCCCGCGTCGGCGAATATGCCGACGCCTACAAGATCCCGAAGCGCTTCACCTCGCTGGAGGCGGCGCTCGACTGGGGCGATTTCGACGCGGTCGCCAATGTCACGCCGGACCGCATCCACCATCCGACCACCATGGCGCTGGTCGCCGCCGGCAAGCCGGTGCTGTGCGAGAAGCCGCTAGCTGAAAATTTCGGCAAAGCCAGCGAGATGGCCGATGCGGCTGAAGCCGCCGGCGTCGTCAACATGGTCAACCTCACCTATCGCAATGTCGCCGCGCTGCAGAAGGCGCGCCAGATGGTGCAGGCCGGCGAGATCGGCACGGTGCGTCATGTCGAGGCGTCCTACCTGCAGAGCTGGCTGGTGTCGAAATTCTGGGGCGACTGGCGCACGGATCCGAAATGGCTGTGGCGGCTGTCGCGCGGCCATGGCTCCAACGGCGTGCTCGGCGATGTCGGCATCCACATCCTCGATTTCGCCAGCTATGGCGCGGCGCTCGACGTTGACCATGTGTTCTGCCGGCTGCGCGCCTTCGACAAGGCGCCGGGCAACCGCATCGGCGAATACCAGCTCGATGCCAATGACAGTTTCGCCATGACGCTCGACTTCGCCAACGGCGCCTTCGGCGTGGTGCATGCCAGCCGCTGGGCCACCGGCCATATCAACGAACTGCGCTTGCGCATCCATGGCGACAAGGGCGCCGTCGAAGTGGTGCACAATCTCGACGGCTCGATGCTAAAGGCTTGTATCGGCGGCAATGTCGAGAACGCCAAATGGGAGGAACTCGACGCAGGCTCCGTGCCGACCAATTACCAGCGCTTCGTCGAGGCGGTGAAGAGCGGCGCGCAAACCGAGCCGACCTTCCGCCACGCGGCGGGGTTGCAGAAGGTTCTGGACCTTGCGGTGGTGTCGGACGAGAAACGCGCCGAGTTGAGGGCCAACGCGGATACGCAGTGAAGCTGGAACTGCTGATCTCCCTCGTTGCGGGGGAGATTGGCTGTTGCTACGCGCCGCGATAAATCCCGACAGCTGCAGCAACCAGCGCCGGGTTGCCGTCCGCCACGCTACCGTCCGGCAATTCCTTGCCATCCTCCAGCCCGACTCGCGTCGACAACTTCCTTGCCGCCGCGCGCTCGACAAATGGCCAGACAGTGGCGTTCTCGCCATGCAGTAGGGTCGAGCGCCTGATACCGGCGCGCCCCAGCACCTTTTCGATGCCGTCCGCCACCGCAAAGGCCTCGTCCAGCGCCTGCTCGGAAATCTCGATCAGTACGCGCAGCACCCGGCCGCCGTGATCGAGGCTAACCAGCCGCTCGGCGTCGGCGATGGATGCCAGGCCGGCCTCGATGCCGATGCCGCGCTGGCGCAGGCTTTCCATGACGACGGGGGCCGCCGTCTCGCTGAGATTGACCGAGGCATAGTCGGGCAGTTCGCGCCATCCGGAGATGGAGACCAGGGTGCGCAGATCGTCCTTCTCGATCCAGGCGCCGGTGGAGATGCCGATCAGCGTGCCCGGACAGGCGAGGCGCAGCGCCGCGACCGTCCTGTCCATCGCTTCGGGCGCCAGGCTCTCTCTACCATCGGCGCCGCGCGCATGCACATGAAGCTCGGCCGCGCCCGCCGCGATCGAGGCCGCGGCATCGCGCGCCATGGCCTCAGGATCGAGCGGCAATGCGGGATGGAAATCGGCGGGGCGGGCGCCGTTGATGCAGGCCTGGACGATCATCTTTGCGGCAATCCTGTTTCGGCTGACGGAAGCCTAGCGCAGGGCCAGGATGATCGGAACGGATATAACGAAGTCTCCTGACATGCCGCGCCTGCAAAAAGAAATGTCCTCCTAGCCTGACGGCCAGGAGGACAGGTGTTCCCCTTCGGTGGTTTCGGACTTTGAAAGCCCGTTACGCCGGCACGCGCTTCAGCGCCTGCGCCATGCAATGGATGCCGCCGCCAGTCTTGGAGATTTCGCTCATGTCGACGGCCGCGACCTCGAAGCCGCGCGCCTTCAGCTGACCGATCAGCGTCTTGCTGGAGGTCGGCGCGATCACCCTGTCCTTGCCGAGCGACATGAAGTTGCAGCCGAGCGCCATCGTGTCCTGGAAGGGCACGTCGATGATCTCGTGGCCCTTGCCCTTCAGCCAGTCGACGATGCCGGGCTCGGTGCAAGCGAGGCAGACGGCGGTGAGCTTTTCGGCGATCGGCACCACCATCAGATCGATATGGACATAGTACTCGTCGATGAAGGCGAGCCGCGTCTCCCAGCCTTCCTTGTCGAACCATTCCTTCACCTGGCGGGCGCCCTCTTCCTGGGTGCGGGCGCCGCCGCAGCCGATCAGCACGACGCCGTCCTCGATGACGTTGAAGTCGCCGCCCTCGAAGGTACCGGCCGTCACCATGTCGTAGATCGGGATGCCGAGCTTCTCATAGGTGCGGATGGCGGCGTAGTTCTCGCCGCGCCGCCACCAGTTGGCCATGGCGGTGATGAAGGCGCCGTAAGGCGTCATGACGCTGGAATCGCGCGAATAGACCTGCATCGGCAGTTCCGGCGTCGGCTCGTGCCAGTGGATGTTGACGCCGAAATGCTCGTAGGCCGCCACGAGGTCCTTGTGCTGCGCCTGGGCGATCTGGATGTTGCAGGGCGCCTCGCGCAGATGTTTTCTGGACAGCGAGCTGGTCGACAGATGCCGCAGGAAGTTCGGCGAACCGAGCAGCACGTCGGTCAGCACATCGGTCTCGTTGGCGAAGCCCCAGGCGGTCAGCGGCTTGGTGCCGCCGTTGGGGTTGCGGCGCTGCAGCGAGAACGGCTCGGCGACGATGCGGTCATGGACGGTCATGGTGTTCTCCTCTGGACTGTTCTGTTGATCGGTCATGCTGTGGAAGCGGCCGGGATCCACCAATCGCGCCCGCGCGGCGTGGTGACATATTCCGGCCAGCGGAAGTTGATCGGCGGCTCGTAGTCGCAAAGCGGCGCGATCCAGTTCGAGCCGCCGACCCCTCCGCCGGTTCGCCTGACGAACTCGTCCATGGCGGCGTCACGCGCGGCCTTATCTTCCAGCAGGCGCAGCGCCGTCAGCGCCACCGTCTTGGCGGCGCAGGTGACCATCGGATCGATGGTGGCGGGGATGCCGCCCAGCGCATTCATCGCCCAGGCCGGATAGGTGTGGCCGCCGGCCGCGCGCAGCGCCGGACGGGCGATGTAGAAACGCGATGTCGGCGCATGCCAGCTCATGTCGGTGTAGTCGTCGGAAGTGGAATTCACTTGCGACGGCGGCAGATCGCGGCGCAAGATCGCTTCGGCCTCTTGCGGCGAAATCAGCTGTTCCAGCTCATCGATAAACGGATTTTCGGTCGCCTCGCCGCCGGCATTGACCTGGACCTCGCGGGCGATCGCCCTCGCCTCTTCGTTCCATTGCGGCGCGCCAACAGTGGATAGTGCCTGATAGGTAATATCGGCCATGGCGTGATTGGCGAGCCCGGGCCGCGACTTCGACACCCAGTGGCGCTCGTAGCGGCAGCCGCTCATCCTGGCCGCGGCTTCGGCGTTGCGGTCGAGCACTGCTGTCACCTGTTCGGCCATTGCAATGGTCGGCACGCGGATCATGTACTGGATCTCGGCCAGACCGGCCGGCAAATTGTCGGCGGTCGCCTGGCCTGCCGTGAGGATCGCTTCGCTGATCGACCAGCCGCCCTGATGCGTCAGCATGGAATCGCGCAACGCCTTGGAGGCCATGTACATCATCATCAGCGCGTCATTGGCGCCGGGCGCCCTGACCGCGGAGTGCGCCTGCGGGATCGGCGCGCCGTCGCTTGCCGCGCGGGTCCAGTTCTCGGGCTCGTCGCACACGAAGCGATAGATCATCGAATAGGCGGCGCCGCAATGCGTGTCCCAGCGCGCGGTGTTGCAGAGCGGCAGCATGTAGAAGGGATGGAAGGAGATCATGCCGGCAAGGCCGTCATAATAGCCCTTGGCGGCATGAATCGGCTTCGAGCCCCTCACCTTCTCCGCCGGCTCGCCGGTGAAGCGCAGCGTGCCCTTGATGCCGTGCTCCTGCATTGCCGCCTTGGTAGCGAGCAACCCGCCGAGGCTGCCGATGCCGAGGCCCGAATGCGGATCGGTGTGGCCGCCGGCCTCGAAGCCTAGACCGGGACGCGGCTGTTTCACCGTCGCGGCATCCTGGCAGTTGCCGGGCACGGCGTCATACTCGCCATACATGCCGATCACCGGGCCGTCGCCATTCGTCCAATGGGCGCAGAAGGCGGTCGGCATGCCGCCCGAGCCTTCCTCGACCGAGAAGCCCTCGCGCTTCAGCCGCTCGACATACCACGCGGCCGATTGGTACTCGCGCCACGCGGTCTCGCCGAAATCGAAGATGGTGCGCGTCCAGGCCGAGAGCAGCGGCTGGATGCTGTCGATCGTGGCAAGCGCGGTTTCCTGCGCCGAGGTCGTCACCGGTTTGTCCATGCCTCAAAGAAAGCAGTGAAGCGGCTCAGCAAAAAGTGATATGTTTTCCCGGCTCGTGCAAATTCGGTTCACCTGAGGCCTCTTGAGAATACCGTCCACGCAGGCGCTGCGCGCCCTCGACAGTTTTGCCCGTCATGGCAGCGTGTGGCGCGCCGCCGACGAGCTTCACCTCACCAGGAGCGCCGTTTCGCATCAGCTACGGCTGCTCGAACGCGACCTCGGCTTCGATCTGTTGCAGCGCATCGGCAAGGGCGTCGCGCTGACGCCGCGCGGCCAGCGCTACGCGGCCGATGTCAGGAAGGCGCTGACCGTGCTCGGCGACGCGAGGACGCAGAACAGCGGCGCCGGGGTCGGCGGCTCTTTCGCCATATCCTGCCCGCCGGGCTTCGCCTCGATGTTCCTGTGCACCCATATCGGCGAGTTCCAGCAGATGTATCCGGACGTGACGCTGTCCGTGCTCACGCCGCGGCGGCTCGACGATGTCAGCAATCCGGACGCCGACGCCTTCATCGCCTTCGGCGTCGGCAACTGGCCGAACCGGGCCGTGGAGTTGCTGTGCGAAGTCTCCTTCACGCCGCTCTGCAGCCCCAGACTGCTCAACAAGGTCGGCGGCTTTTCCAAACCCGCTGACGTGCTGCGCGCCAACCTGCTTCATCTTTCCGACACCGAGGACTGGGCGCGCTGGCTGGCGCTGTCCAAGGTGGAAAATCCCGACACCGAAGGCGGCATCTTCTTTTCCGACATGAATCTCGTCTTCTCGGCGGCGATCGCCGGCCAGGGGATTGCGCTGGGCGACGAGCTGACCGGCCGCCAGGCGCTGAGCGAAGGCCGGCTGGTCAAGCCGTTCGAGGCGACCGTCCCGTCGCCGCGATCCTATTTCCTCGTCTTCGAGCACGCCAAGGCGGGGCACCCGGTGCTCAATGCCTTCGGCGACTGGTTGAGGGCGAAGCTGTCGGAGAGCAGCCTGGCTAAATATTGAGATCGGCGTTTCCCGGTCGCCGTTCCTCGGCACCCGTGAATCAAATTTGCCGATCAGGCGAAAACTATTCGGTTGCGGTGAGCCGCAGCCATGCCTACGATTTCATCCGGGAACTGAGGAAAGAGCCAGGATGCAGCAACCCGGCCGGGCCGCAGAAATCAAAGCGAACGGGATCGGCAAGAGCTTCGGCTCGTTCCGGGCGCTCGACAATCTGTCGCTCGATATCAGCCGCGGCGAGTTCCTGACGCTGCTTGGACCTTCCGGCTCCGGCAAGACCACCTTCCTGATGATACTGGCCGGCTTCGTCCAGCCGAGCGAAGGCAAGCTTTTCAGCGACGGCGTCGACATCACCAACCGGCCGGCCGAGCAGCGCGCCGCCGGCATGGTGTTCCAGGGCTACGCGCTGTTTCCGCATATGAGCGTGGAACAGAACATCGCATTCCCGCTCAAGGTGCGCAAGAAATCCGCCGCCGAGATCAAGCAACGCGTTGGCGAGATGATCGAGCGCGTCGGCCTCAAGGGGCATGAGAAGAAGCTGCCGGCACAGCTTTCCGGCGGCCAGCAGCAGCGCGTGGCGCTGGCCCGCGCGCTGGTGTTCGAGCCGGGCGTGCTTCTTCTCGACGAGCCGTTCTCGGCGCTGGACAAGAGCCTGCGCGGCCAGATGCAGGCCGAGATGAAGCGGCTGCACCAGGAGACCGGCACGACCTTCGTCTTCGTCACCCACGACCAGAGCGAGGCGTTGGCACTGTCGTCGCGCGTCGCGATCTTCAATCACGGCAAGCTCCTGCAGGTCGGCAGGCCGGACGAGGTCTACGACCGGCCGGCCAACCGCTTCGTCGCGGAGTTCCTGGGCGAGATCAACATGCTGCCGGTGAAGGGGGTGCGCCCCGCCGACAATGGCGCCACCGGGCTCTGCGAGGACCGCGCGGTCAACATGCGCTGCAAGGCGGAAGCGATCAAAGGCGACGCGATCCTCGCCATCCGCCCCGAGGACATGTCGATCGCGCCGGAAGCCTCGGACAATCAGAACGGCGTCGCCGCGACCGCTGTCGCCTCGACCTATCTGGGTGCCGCGACCAAGCTCGACCTCACCACGCGCCACGGCGCCAAGGTCACCGTCTCGGTGCCGAACGAGGTCGCGGCCGCGGCCTTGAGCAAAGGCAATTCCGTCTGGCTGACATGGCCGGCCGAAAAAGGTTTCCTCCTTCCGGACGGAGGACAGTAGAGAGCGCCGTCGCGGCCTGACATCGCCGCACCGGCTTCCGGTTCAGATCAACGACAACAAGGGGAACTGACATGACGAACAACACGACGAAACAGACCATCGAATCACTGGCCGAGCGGACCAAGCGCGGCGAGATTTCACGCCGCCAGTTCGCGCAGCTCGCGGGCCTCGTGCTCGCCGGCACGCCGATGCTGTTGCGCTCGACCGGCGCTCAGGCCGAGACCAAAGGCCTGGTGCTGGTGAACTGGGGCGGCGATGCTATCACGGCCTATGACGCGGCCTACGGCCAGGCCTTCACCAAGGACACCGGCATCCCGGTCAAGATGGACGGTTCGGGCCCGACCGAAGGCGCGATCGCCGCGCAGTTCAAGAGCGGGGCGCCGACCTGGGATCTCGTCGACGTCGATCCGTTCTCGGCCATCACGCTCGGCGGCCAGGGCATGCTCGAGCCGATCGATTACAAGATCGTCGACAAGAGCAAGATGCGGCCGGGCTTCGGCTGGGAATATGCCGCGTCCACCTATTTCTTCTCCTATGTCATCGCCTACGACTCGCAGAAATTCGGCTCCAATGCGCCGACCGGCATGGCCGACTTCTTCGACGTCAAGAAATTCCCCGGCAAGCGCTCGCTCTACAAATGGGGCGTGTCGAGCTGGGAAGCCGCACTGCTCGCCGACGGCGTCGCGCCGGCCTCGCTCTATCCGCTGGATTTGAAGCGCGCGCATGACAAGATCGCCGCCTTCAAGGAAAACGTCGTCTCCTATTGGGGCGGTGGCGCCGAGAGCCAGAGCGTGCTGCTCAACGGCGAGGCTTCGATGGCGATCGTGTGGTCAACCCGCGCCTCGCTGATCGAGCAGGACTCCGGCGGGCAGATCAAGTTCATCTGGGACCAGGGCCTGATCTCGCCCGGCGCGCTGGCGGTGCTGAAGAACAATCCCGGCGGCAAGGAAGCGGCGATGAAATTCATCGCCAGCACTCAGGATCCGCAGAAGGAACTGGTGATGTTCGACAAGCTCGGCCAGGGCCCCGCCAATCCGGCGGCCGACGCGCTGATCCCGGCCGACAAGAAGCGCATCAACCCGGTCGATCCGGCGAACATGTCGAAACAGATCCCGCTCGACATGGAATGGTACGCCAAGAACTACGGCGCCGCGCTCGACGAATACACCAAGATCATCTCGGCCTGATCGGGCCGAGACTTTCAAACCGATGAGAGGGACCCTCTCCGACAGGATGGGCGCGGCGCTGTTGATGGCGCCGCTGCTCCTGTTCCTCATCCTTGCCTATGCCTGGCCCTTCCTCGGCGTGGTGAAGTGGAGCTTTACGCTCCCCACGCCCGGGCTCGGCCAGTACCACGCCTTGCTTACCGACGATCTGGTGCAGTCGGTGTTCATCCGCACGCTGCGCATCGCGGCGATCGTCACCATCGTTTCGGTCACCGCCGCCTATGCGATCACGGTTGTCTGGGTGCGCGGCAGCCCGGTGCAGCGCGTGCTTGCCGAATTCTGCATCCTTGTGCCGTTCTGGATCTCGGTGCTGACGCGCGCCTTCGGCTGGGTGGCGCTGCTCTCCAATCGCGGCCTGATCAACACATGGCTGCAATCGATCGGCTTCATCTCCGAGCCGCTGACCCTGGTGCGCAACGAGTTCGGCGTCATCGTCGGCATGTCGCACTTCCTCATTCCCTTCGCGGTGTTCCCGCTGGCGTCCGCCATGCGCAGCCTGGACGAGCGCGTGCTGCTCGCGGCGCGCGGGCTTGGCTCCAGCCGCATGCGCACCTTCTGGACGGTGTTCGTGCCGATGACGCGCTCCGGCATCATCGGTTCGGCGCTGATCACCTTCGTCTTCTCGCTGGGCTTCTTCGTCACGCCGGCGATCCTCGGCGGCGGCCGCTCCGTAATGATCGCGGAGCTGATCTACCTGCGCATCTTCCAGAGCCCGGACTGGGGGCTTGGCGCGGCAATCAGCGTCGTGCTGGTGGTGTTCGTCGGCGCGCTGATGGCGCTTCTGTTCCGCTACGTCAAACCGAAACAATTGGTGTAGCGCGATGCCGACCTACCGTCCCGGACCCGTTTCGCTGATCCTCGCCGTGCTGGTGGCGCTGTTCCTTTTGATGCCGCTGCTTGCGGTCATCCCGGTGTCACTGACGCCGAGCCGCATGCTGACCATGCCGACCGGGGAACTGTCGCTCCGCCACTACCGCTCGCTAATCGAGGATCCGCGCTGGCTAGATTCGATCCTGCTGTCGCTCAGGATCGGTGTCGTCAGCAGCATCCTTTCCACCGCGCTTGCGCTGACCTTCAGCCTCGGTGTGTGGATGTTCCAGCCGCGCTTCACCGCCGCCCTTGTCGGCTTCGTGCTGCTGCCGATGGTGGTGCCGCCGGTGGTCTCGGCGGTGACGCTCTATTTCCTGCTCACCTCGGTATCGGGCCTAACCTCGTTCTTCGGCTACGACACCTGGCTGGGTGTCGCCATGGCGCATTCGGTGATGACGGTGCCGTTCGCCACTGTTCTGATCCTGGTGTCACTCAGCCAGCTCGACCGGCGCATCGACCTTGCCGCGCGCGGCCTCGGCGCCACCGTGTGGGAACGCGCGACGCGCGTCATCATGCCCAACATCAAGTTCGGCATCGTCACCGCGGCGCTGCTCTCTTTCGTGCTCTCCTGGGAAGAGATCGGCGTGACCTTGTTCATCACTTCGGTCAACGCCATTACGCTCCCCCGCCTGATGTGGATGGGCCTGCGCGACAACATCGATCCGGCGATCGCGGCGCTTTCGGTGATCCTGATCATTATCACCGTGCTGGTGCTCGCCGTGCGCAGCGTCGTCACAAGGCAGCGCGCTGCAAAGGTCTGATCAGACAAACCGGACCGAGACGCGGCCGAACCTGCCCAGGTCACCGATGACTTCATCGCCGGGCTCGACTTCTATCGGCTTGACGCAGGTGCCGGTTATCACCACCTGCCCCGGCTCGAGCGCGATGCCCAGGCCCGACAATTCGTTGACGATCCATTGAAGGGCAATCCGGGGATCGCCCAGCACGGCCGCTCCCGATCCGTCGTGGCGCGACTTCCCGGTGACGAACCCAACCACCGGGTGCTTCGCCAGATCCACATCGCGCCATTCGCCTTCCACGGCCTCGCCGATGACGAACAGATTGGCGCAGGCATTGTCCGCGATGAGCTGGGCGGCGCCGACCGCGCAGAAATCGTCGTATCGCGAGTCCGGTATCTCGATCGCCGGGTGCAGGGTTGCCACGGTATCCATCACCTCGGCGACCTCATAGGGCTCCGCGCGCGGCCTCAGCTCGCGGCCGAAGCGAAAAGCGAATTCGATCTCGGCCACGCGCATCCTGCTCGTCGCCAGCGAGACGGCTCCGCCGACCTCGACCGCCTTCTCCGCCAGCAGTCGCCCCGCCATCGGACCGTCGACGTTGATGTGTCTCTGCCCAGCCAGGCTGGTGGCGGCGATTTTCCATCCGAAAAGCGGAGCCGCCGAGCGATCCATCACATGCGATTGGACGGCATAGCCTTCCGAGCGCGTTTGCGGTCGCACCGTCTCGGGTATCGCATCGAGACGGGTGCCATTGTCCCAATGGGTCACCAACAGGCGCGAAGCGGCCCTGGCTTTCTGCGTATCGAACATCGTCAGCCCCGAAGATCAAGAATGCCACGCTGCCCGCCGCTTCGCGGATCGGGAGCCCGGCGTGCACATTGCGCAATGCAAACCAAACGAAACGATAGGTGACAGGGAATCGGGTGTCCAGATTGTCGGACAGGAACCAACGACATCAAGCCGGTAATCGCCCCTGGTGAGCGCGGCAAGGCACGGGAATGTCAAAACGAAAAAGGCCCGCCGGGAGCGGCGAGCCTCTTACGGGCCGAAGTGGAAGTTCGGCGCCGTGATGATCCGGGGGTGTGGATCGACCGAAATTTAGCCAACAGTGGCCGGCCGGGCGACTTACAAATCCGTAAGCTTCGGCTGGGCCGGGCATCCATCAGCACAAGAAAATCATTTATCATCGGCTAGTTACAGGAAATATCCGGCTTCGAAGCATCGCCTCTCAAACAAACGTGATGAACCGCTCCGCGAGCGGCATGGCAGGAGCGATGCAAGAAAACGCGGGCGGCGTCGCGATGCGGCCCGCTTCTACGCAGTCTGCGCCGTCGAGGCGCCGCGCCGGACGAAGGCCCCCCGGCCTCGTCCGCGCGTTGCAGTCCGTTCAGGCAGCCTGCGGCCGCCGCATCCTCTCGACCAAAGCCTGCCTTGCCGGTCCGGCAAGCGGCTTGTCCATGGCCAGCAGGCCGTCGAGCAGCGCCAGAAGCTCGCGCGCTGCCGAAGACTTGCAGGAATAATAGACCATCTGACGATCGCGGCGGGTTTCGACAAGGCCAAACCTGCGCAGTTTGGCCAGGTGTTGCGACAGCGCTGACTGGCTGAGTTCGACCTTGTCGGCGAGCACGCCGACCGAGAGTTCGCCCTCGGCGAGGTAGTTCATGATGAGCAAACGCTTCTCGTTGCCCATCACCGCAAGAAAGGCTGCCGCGCTTTCTGCGTTGGCGGTAAGTTTCTTCGTAACCATCGATTTCCCCGTGGTTCATGCTCTTCCGAAGGCCATGGGGGCAATGGCTTCAGAGTTCCAGAGCGTTGTTGAGCCTGCCCCGGTTTGGACACGGGACCTGCCCTGCTTCTTTTTCGACCAGAACCCCTTCGTAACCCGGTTGCCACCACGTCGGGGTTGCTGGTCTCGGACAAAATGCGCGGCGCTTTTCTGGGCTCAAGTCAATGGAGACTCGGAAAAATTCCGCACTGCTAATGCGTATCAGCGCAGCGCTCATTCGGCAAGAATATAACGAGGCCGGCAAAACAGTGGCCGCCGCAGCCAAGGAAGCACAGCAACCGGCGTGCCCGGTTGAAGAGACCTCGGCCACGATGTTGCCGCGACTCACTCCCAATCTCGAAGCGTGCTAATATTGGCCGGGCAAGAGGGGCCGGGCTGGAGGAGGAAGCCATGTCCGTCGTACGCAACACGTTCAACCCCGACGAGACGGCCATGCTTGGCCGTGTCTATGAAAACGGCAATTTCGAAGGCGAGACTGCCGAGCAGAAGGAAGCGCGCGCATCGCGCATCATCGCCAACTATATGGCGGGCATTACCGACGAGGCGGAATTGATCGAGCTTTCACGGAAGCCGCTTGGACGATGAGCAAGCTGAGCCGCCTTCGTGAAACGGCTTCACGTTAAGTTGACGCTTCGAGGCGCAGCTCTACGATAAAATATATCGTGGTCCGACATAGTTCGGGAGGTTTCAACGATGATCCAGGGATGGTTTTCCAGGCCGGTCGAAGTGGCCGTCGGGGTTTCCGGCTCGATCCGCCACATATCCAACGCCGAACAGGCCGTCGAACTGCTGACCGGCCAATGGCGCGATGCCGGCAGCGCACTGCATGGCGCGGCCTTGCGCGCCTGCCGCCGGGCGATCCGCGGCGACGTTGCGGCTGACAACGCCAGGGAGGCCTTCATCGTCGCCGCGCGCGAGGCGCATGTGCTGGTGGAATAGGGTATGGCGGGCCTTGGCGCTCCATAGGCCAGCCTAGAGCAATTCCAGGAAAGTGTGAGCGGTTTTCCGCCGGAATTGCGTAAAAGAGGAGATAGAGCGGATCGCCGTTTCTGTGAAACGGTGAAACGCTCTAGCGGTAGTAAAGCCATAAAAGGACCAGCACCGCCAGCATCGCCGGAGACAACAGGATTCCGGCCCGAAAGATGCACATGGCCAGTAGAAGCGGCGTGAACATGCCTGGCGGTGACGGGCCTACCGATCGCGCCATTTGACCGGAAACCGGCGCTCCGTTCGAAACGCGCGCGCATGATCCGCCTCAGCGTGCGAGCGGTTCAGTCGCGCTTCCTCGTAGAGCCCGAAAGCGGTCGCCATTAAGGTGGCGACGGTCATAGTGGATGCGAGCACGGCGATAAGCATGAGAGGTCTTCCCGCGTTTCATCAGCCTGCCGGGTTCATTAGCGCCGCCCGTGAGGGTGTGGCAGTGACTTTGGTCACGCGATTTTTTCAACGTCCGCAATCGCGGATTGGCCGACGCCTGAGTTCGTCCGGACGCTGCCCGATCACTCTACCTCCTTGTTTTTGTGATCCCGGGCGGAAGGCTAGGCTCAAGGCGCCGAGCCTAGCCGCTCACATTTTCCCGCAACTGCCCCAACTCTTGAAATTCTTCGGAACCTAAGGCCCGGTGATTGGTTAACGCGCGGGTCCGCAATCGCGGAGCCGCATAGGGCGCCATCCAGCGCCGATTGCTTGCTCAAAAGACGATCATAAGAACGGAGGAAGTGATGAACGATGTCTGGTTTTCCGAGCCGGTCGTGATCGATTTCCAGCCAAACGGCCAGCGCAAGGTTTCGAGCTGCTTCGAGGCGATGGAATGCCTGGACCAGCGCTGGCCCAGACAGGCGCGCGATGGCGCCTGGCGCTCGGCGAGCCGCGTCTGCCGCGACGCGCTCGACGGCCTACGCAGCCCGGTCGAAGCCCGCAAGACCCTGCGCAAGGCGGCCAAGGTCGCCGGCCTGCTGGCGAAGCCTCGATTTTCCCATGGCGCCCTGTGAGGGGCGTCACCAAGCCGTCGCGGTTTCCCATTGCCGCGGCGGGCATGCCTTTTCAATGGAGGCGCGGTGACGGCCGACGCATACTTGGAACGCGTTCAAGCACGCGTCCCGTGGGTATATGAAAACGCCGGCCGCCGGGCTTCGGGGTTGCCTGACGGGTTCAGGCAGCTCCATTTCGGCGAGTCTGGCGGCAGGCCGCAACACGAGCACCGGGACGTGGTAAACGCGCGGTTACTATCCACAGCGGCGCGGCGGCGGATGGTTCAGCCAAAGCCGCCGAGCACTTCCGGGAACTGGACCGCCAGTGCGCCTTCTTCAGCCTGCCGGGCGTAGATCCGATGCATCTTCGAGCCGTCATATCTGGCGCGGCGGCGCTGGATATCCTTGCCGAAAAGGCCGGCAACGACGTCGAAACGGCGGAAGAAGCGCTTCATCACGCCGCGCTCGAAGGGTATGCGCTGCTCGAACGGCTTGCGCCAGGGCGTACCCTTTGCCAGGTCGCGCCAGATGCTCAGCGCCTCCAGTTCGACTCCGACCTGGCTGCCCCACGGCTTGCCGCCGGCGAAATGCCTGGCCCAGGCTTGGGAAAAGCGAAACTCCCTCGTCCCCAGCGATTGCAGATTCCAGTTCGGGTGCATCGTCTGCCATTTGCCCTCGAAGACGACGTTCAACGCATTTTGGTCGTTCATCTTGCCTTGAATGGCGGTCTTTCGGGTTTGCTCCAGCAGGGCATTCTCGCGGACCGCGTTCATGTCGAAGACGACGACACCCGAATTGAAGTATGGCGCACCGGGCGCCAGCTTGAGCTTTTGCCGGTAGGAAGGCCTGAAATACATATAGTCGTCATGCGCGGCGAGCAGCGGGGCGCGCAGCGGCTGTCCAGCCAGGTCATTGATGTCTCGGTTGAAGAGAACGTCGCAGTCCGTGTATGCGATGCGATCATACGGCTCGAAAAACGGAAACCGGTCGGCGAAAAGCCGAACGTAAGCGGCAATGCTGTAGGTCCCGAAACGAAACCCGAAATTCGTCATGAAGTCCGTGACATCCACCAGTTTGACTCTGCCTTTCAACAAGCGGCGGGCGACTTCAAGATCGGGTTCGCTCGCACCGGTGTAGAGCAGAAAGCCGTCGATCGGCGTGGAGACGTCCAGTATCCGGCGCGCTGTGAGGCAGGCATAGGGAAAGTAGTTGGCATCCGTCGCCAGGAAGAAACACGACTTCATCGTTCCGCTAACCGCTGCCGTCATTTCGTCGCGTGCCTGCCACAGAATGCCTCTCGACGAAAGCCTCTATGGGACCGGTTAGGATGGCCGCCTCGGCCTTGATCTTCTCGTCGTCCCAACGCCACCATTGAATGGCAAGCAGTTTCGAGATGATGTCCTTCGAAAAGCGGTATCTGATCAACCTTGCCGGGGAGCCGCCGACGATCGCGTAAGGAGGCACGTTCTTCGTGACCACCGCCCCTGCCCCGACGACAGCGCCGTCGCCGATCTCGACGCCCGGCAAAATCATGGCGCCGTTGCCGATCCAGACATCATTGCCGACGGTAACGCCACCCGGCCTGCCGCCATTTGCAATCGGCTCGGGCTGCTTCAGCAACCGACTGTAGATCGGAAACGAAGTTGCGCTCCCGGTCGGATGCTGGCCGGAGCATATGAAGAGCACTTGGCCGGCAACCGAGCAAAAGGCGCCGATTTCCAGCGGGGCGTCCTTCGAGGGAAACAGGACCTTTCGCCATGTCACGCCGTAGGTATGGCGGCCGACCCTCACGTGTTCCGGCAATTTGGAACGTGCGTCTCTCAGCCATTTGGACAGCGCAGACATTTGGATATCTCCCCAACGCTCCCGCGACGTAGTCTTGGATCGGTCGAGCCATCAACCAAGAAACTTTGGACAGGCGCAAGGGACCAATCCATCAGTCCCTCGCCCCACATTGGGAACTTTTGGGTGGATTGCAGTTGCGCGTGTTGGTAGTGGGAGCATCTCAGGCACTCTCCCGTTTGATCGAATGAACGACGTTTTTGGTTATATCGTCTATGGCGATAACGAGGTTTATCATTTTGGCGCACTGCTTAGTGCACTTAAGCTTTTGTACAATTGCCCAAGCGCCAAAATAATCATCGCAACAGACAGGCCCGATCTTGTTCGCCGATATCCCATCGAGACGATGATCATAACCGCCGACCAGAAAGAGCTGATGTCTTTCGGCTGGCGCTATCATTTCGGCATCAAAGCTGCTTTCCTGATCGAAATCCTGAAGCGGGCGGACCGCCTCATCTTCATGGACTCCGACCACTATCCCTATGTCGATCCCTCCAGAGGGTTCCAACATATTTCGCCGACTCGCTCCTTCATGCGTAAATGCGAGGGCGAGCATCGGCTTTACCCCGTTCTCACAGGCAAGGGCATCAAGATCGGAGACTACACCCTGACAGGCCACGAACCAATGTGGCAAAGCGGAATCCTGGGCATTCATCGTGCCAATATCGGATCGTTAACCGACGCTTATTCCGCGATGCTGGCCGTACGCGAATTGACCAAAACCGATGCCCCAGAGCAGTTCTGCATCGGCGTCGCACTCTCGCGAAATGAGCTGATTGTCAGTCGGCACCGCCTTCCGGTCAGCGACTACAACACACGTGGGAAAAAGGCTTTCGCCAGCCCGCGCGTGCTGCAATTCTTCAAGATGTACGGGGAGGCTCCGATAACCGAGCAAATAAGGAGAGCCGGTTGGTATCGCTTGTGGCGAACTCCTATGGATCTATGGCGCCAGCGGGATAGGTGGTCATTTTAAGTCGGCAGCTGTCAGGCACGGCAGGCCTCCCGGCGATTTTGCCAATTGCCTCTTCGATGCCAATCCTTCCTTGGCGTCTTAGGGCATGGGGATCGCGGAAACAGATCCAGCCGTCGTTGAAGCCGCCGAGAATTATCATGCGCATTTCGGGCGGCGCATGCCCTGCTGCCAGCGCTCGCGCGGAATGATACGCGCCTCGCTCCGCCAAAGTGCGGGCGTTCGTGGAGTTTGATCTCTTGGCGAAGGTTTAGATTCAGAGTCAGCCGGATCCGATAGCCATTGAGTAGATTGGCGATCCCGGCAGGATTCGAACCTGCGACCATCGGCTTAGAAGGCCGGTGCTCTATCCAGCTGAGCTACGGGACCGTCGGCCGGCCGAGCCGGCTGGTCATTCATGCCGCGTGGGGCAGGACTCGAAGTCAGTGCGTCCAGGGCGTCCTGCGGTCATAGCGGAAATTGTCCGAATAGGAAATCTGCCGGCGCTTGGCTTCCTTCGGCTCTTCGACGCGGTAGGCGATCTTTTCCTTCTCGGCGTAGGCAATCGCCTCTTCCTTCGTGTCGAAGGTGAGCTTCACCTGGCTCAGCATGTCGCCCGAGCTGGTGTAGCCCATCAGCGGGTCGATCTTCTTGCGTTGGGCGGGATCGAATTCCAGCACCCAATATCCGGTCTTGGCCTTGCCGGACTGCATCGCGGTTTTGGCTGGACTGAAAATGCGCGCGGACATGACCACCTCTTTGCCGCCCGAAGACCGGGTACCGTTGTTCAGCGCCGTTTCCAGGGTCATCGGGAGCCTGAAACTCGCGCCAACCCGTCATTACTGTGCAATCACCGCGGCGGCAAGGCCGCAAGCGCCTCGGGCGCACGCCGGCGCAAGGGAACCTCGCTCCGCTGCCGACATTATCGAAACGTCGGGCGGCCGAGCCGTGCCGGCCTTCCCTGTGAGCCACCAGCAAAACGGACGTTTCGCCATGACCGATGCAACCGAACATGCCGTCCTGCAGCTCGCCGTGCTCGTCGGCAGCCTGCGCGCCCAATCCTTCAGCCGCAAGATCGCCAAGGCGCTGGCCGCCCGTGCGCCGGATTCGGTGCGCTGCCGCTTCGTCGAGATCGGCGAGCTGCCGCTCTACAACGAGGATCTGGACGGCGACAGCCCGCCAGCGGCGTGGTCGGCCTTCCGCGCGGCGATACGCGAATGCGACGCGGCGCTGTTCGTCACCCCGGAATACAACCGCTCGATCCCGGGCTGTCTGAAGAATGCGCTCGATGTCGGCTCGCGGCCGTCGGGCAAGAGCGTGTTCAAGGGCCTGCCCGCCGGGGTCGTCAGCGTCAGCCCTAGCAAGATCGGCGCTTTCGGCTCCAACCAGGCCCTCCGGCAGACCTTCGTCTTCCTGGACATGCCGGTGATGCAGCAGCCGGAGGCTTACATCGGCAATGTCGCGGAACTGCTCGACGACAAGGGCGCCGTCACCAATGCCGATACCGCCGCCTTCCTCGAGAATTTCATGGCCGGCCTGGAAAGCTGGATCAGGAAGGTGCATCCCGGCGGCTCGTCCTTCGATGCCTTCATGAAGCAGCGCGAGAAGATCGCCGAGGATTATGTCAACGGCGATGCAACTTCGCTGAAGGCGATCGTCACCCATGCTGGGCCGGCGACGTTCTTTTCGCCGCGCGGCGACCATCTCGAAGGCGCCGAGGCGGTTGCGGGCCGCTACGAGCGCGACGCCGCGAGCTTCCACAAGGGCGGCAGCACCGACCTGGAGGTGCTGCAGGCTTCAGCGAGCGGCGATCTGGCCTTCTGGACCGGCCTGCAGCATGCCAAGACGCGCATGGGCAGGAACGGCGAGGCGACCGAGATGACCTTGCGGGTGACGGAAGTGTTCCGGCTGGAGGACGGCGCCTTCAAGCTGGTGCATCGCCATGCCGACCCGGCTCATTAGCCGGCGCTTGTAAAATCCGCGACACAATGCCGGAGGTTTTTGCAACAGCCGCCTATTCCTTTTGGCCGGTGGGCGGCATATGTCAGATACATGATCGTGCCACTTGAAGGCATGATGACGACGATAAAGACACGAATGGGCGCGGAAGCGAAAGTCTTGCCGTCGGGGGTCGGCGAGCCAGCGATATTGGACGGCACGATTGTCATCGGCGCGGGCGCCGCAGGGCTTGCCGCCGCGCACGCACTGGCCGGGGCCGGCGTGACGGTGCAAGTCCTGGAGCGCGAGGGGCGGCTGGCCGAACCCTGGCATCGCCGCCACGACAATCTGCATCTCAACACGCATCGCGACCTCTCCGCATTGCCCGGCGTTTCTTATCCGGCAGGGACCCCGGCTTTCCCGCATCGCAGCGCTGTCATCCGTCACCTCAACGATTTCGCCCAAACGCACCGGCTGCCGATCGCCTTCGGTGTCGTGGTCGACGAGATCGAATTTCGCGACGATCACTGGCTGCTGCGGACAAATACCGGCGTGATGGCGGCGCGGCATGTGGTGATAGCCACCGGGCGCGACCGGCAACCCTTCATTCCCGCCTGGAAGGGCATGGAGGATTTTTCGGGATCGATCATCCACTCGGCCGATTTCGGCAAGGCAAGCGACTATGCCGGCAAGAAGGTGCTGGTGGTCGGCGCCGGCAATTCCGGCTTCGACGCGCTCAACCATCTTTCCGGCGTCGAGACGGGCCAGATGTGGCTTTCGGCACGCAATGGACCTTCGCTGCTGCCCAAACGCATCCGCAAGATCGCCGTGCACCGCATATCGCCGCTCATGGCCAGCCTGCCGACAAGGCTCGCTGACGCGGCCATGGCGGCAACCCAGCGCCTGGTGTTCGGCGATCTGACGAAATACGGCCTGCCGCCTGCCCCGGCGGGCGGCGCCAGCCGGCTCGGTTCCGACTATACGGCGATCGCCGCGGACGATGGCGCGGTCGCAGCCATCAAGGCCGGGCGCATCATCGTGGTGCCGCAGTTGCGCGAATTCAGGCCCGGTGGCGTCGTGCTCGACAATGGCCAGACGATCGCGCCCGACATTGTCATCGCGGCCACCGGCTATCGCACCGGGCTGGAGACGATGCTGGGTGGGCTTGGCGTGCTCGACGCCAAGGGCGTACCGCTGTTCAACGGCGCCGCGAACGATCCGCAGCTCCCCGGGCTCTGGTTCACCGGCATGCGGCCGAGCATTCGCGGCTGCTTTGCCAATGCAAGAATCCAAGGCGCCGCGATCGCCAGGAAGATCGCCGGCCAGAAGCGCTGAATCGAACGGTCGCTTTTGATCTCCGTTTTTGTGTTGCCTTCCAGGCGTGCGACCCCTATACGCGCGGGGCGTCGGAGTGTAGCGCAGCCTGGTAGCGCACCTGATTTGGGATCAGGGGGTCGCGTGTTCGAATCACGCCACTCCGACCATCGCTTCCTTCTCGACAGAACCAAGCCGGTCTTGGCGTCCTGCATTCCGGCCAGAGGAGGTCTCGCTTGGCAGCCGTGGTCGTAGCAATCCTCGACAGGGACAATTGGGACGCCAACGCCGACATCATCGTCGTCGTGGATGTCGCCAGACGTAGGCTGACATGGGTGCCGCGCGACTTGTGGTCTCCCCTCCTGAGCGACCGCATCAACGCAGCTTTCGCTATGGGTGGCGGAAGCTTGCTGCTCGATGCGCTTGCGGGACTGGGGTTCACGGCGGAAAGCGCGATCTGCCTCCGGCGCGGCGCGACCGAGGCCGCGCTCGCCAGCGCCAGCGTCAGGGTTCCGATCCGCGCGCCGCTCGATTTCTGGTATCCGCTGACACCGACAAGCCGCATCGAGGACGGGCGCCAACAGGTTTCCTTCCGGCCGCCCGCCGAAACATTAAGGGGCGCCCGTCTCCATCAGTGGATCGGCGCCCGCACGATGGTCAATGGACAGGGAACCGACTTCCACCGCATGCGACGCCAGATCGTGTTCCTGCGCGCGCTCCTTGCCCAGGGTTTCGATTTCCGTCTCGCGCTGAAGGATCCGGCCCTGGTGCGCATCGCGGGCGAGGATCCGTTGCCCCTGCTTGCCCGCGTCACCGCCGGTTGGCGCATGCGGGTGCATGACTGGGTGGACGACGCCGTCATCGACGGCAAGATGGTCCTGGTCCCGCGCAAGCCGAAGCCATGGTGGCGGCGGCAACTGCGCCGGCTGCGGGACAGGCTGAAGGGAAAGCGGACCTAGCCCGTTTGGCCGCTGGAACGGTAAACCCGCCGGGCGAGAACCCCAACACCTCGAGCCCGGCGAGCCTACAACCCGATCTGGAACGCGACCGGGACCGGGATCAACCGGCATTGTCTGCCTTGCAAGAGCGATGCCGGAAAGGCTGTTCCGGAATGGGACAAGCTAGGCTGCGGGCTCCCACGGGTTGATCACGGACACACTGGCCGCATAAAACGGCGCCGTGTCGCGCGACGCGACCTGAAAGCCTTTCGCGGCGGCGATGGCTGCGATGTATCCATCAGGCACGGGAAACCCCTTTCCGGCGGCTCTCGCCTTTACGGCGAGACCGGCATAGTGGCGCGCCGCCTCGGCGTCGAAGGCCAGGATGCGCTGATCGAAGACTGCACAAATCCCGCCAAAGGCTTCGGCCAGCGCATTTTTGCGCCGGCTGGCAGGCATGGCCTCGATGCCGAACAGCACTTCCGCCACGGTGACGCTGGACAGATAGAGCGTCTCGGCTACCCGCTCGTCCAGCCAAGCCAGGACCGCAGCGTTAGGTTGTGGTCTCATCACCTCCGAAACGACATTGGTGTCCAACAGGATCATTCGAACTTCAGCGGCTCAGCCGGGCTTTTTTGACGGGCTTGTTCAAGTGCTTCGACGTCCTTGTTCGTCACGCCCGATCGGCGAGCGATGGCAGACAATAGGGTGCCTACCCTGACGCGGCTTTCCGGCCGAACCGCGGCTTCAAGAATGGCGCGGATTTCCGCCTCCGTGCTGCGGCCATTGATGGCCGCGCGCACCCGTAAGGCACGATGCGTTTCCTCCGGAAGGTTTCTGACCGTAACAGCAGCCATTGATATCATACCGATTTCATTGATACCAATGTAGCACATCATCATTTCGATGTCACGTGCCCGCCGATGAGCCTTGCTTATCGTCGTGCCCGGCCATGCGAGCCGGTTTCTGCCGGGGCGCGGCGCGAACAATCTCCTCGCTTCCAGCTTTGTCGCCGGTCTAAACTTTGAACAAAAGGGGGAATTCCATGCCTGTTGTCGAGGCGGTGCTGTCGCTGATCGGCCCAGCCTATTTGGCCTATTACGGCTTCGCGGTTCCGGTCATGGTGGTCTGGGCAATCCTGTGCGCTGCGCTCTGGGTCTGGAACAACCGGCCGAGCAAGAGAGCGGGCGGCGTCGCGCGATCGCGGTCCGCCGGCCTGATGGTTTTCGTCCTTGTTGCCGCCTGTTACATCGCGGCGCATACGGGCGTGTATCTTTTGGCCCGGCATCTGGCCGGGCTATGGGCGTGACAGCCCTAAAGCGCGTCGCGATCTTTCAGACTCGCTCCAAGCGAGTTTTTGATTTTACGCATGTTTTTATCCCGAAACCGGCTCCCACTTTCGGGATACATGCTTAGATATCGAACTCGCCCTGCCCCTCGTCCATGGCGCTGACGGTCTCGGCCGCAAGCGCGCGGGTGATCGGCGTCTTGCGTTCGAGGGCTGCGCGGTCGAGGCGCTCGACGACGCGCATGGCGGTGCCAAGCGAGCGCTCGATGCGGCGCACCAGATATTGCACCACATGCGGCTCGACCTCGACCTGACGGTCCGCGAAGAGTTTTGTGATGACGCCGGCGAGCAGCAGGTCGTCGGGCTCGTGGATCTCGACCGTCGCCGCCGCCTTCAATCGCGAGACGAGATCGGGCAGCGCGACACGCCAGGCCGAGGGGAACCGCCGCGCGGTGAGCAGCAGCGTCGAGCCCGCGCCGCGCACGGCGTTGATCAGGTGGAACAGGCCAGGCTCGTCGATCGCCGCCTTGTCGATGTCGTCGATGAGCGCCGGCCTGTCGCCGAGTGCGGCTATGTGCTCGCCGATTCGGCCGGGATCGATGGCGACGGCATGCGCTCGATCCTGCCAGATCCGGGCGAGGTGCGTCTTGCCGGAGCCCGGCGGCCCGGCCAGCACGACGACCGGTGACGGCCAGTCCGGCCAGCGGTCGATCAGCGATGCCGCTTGCGCATTGGTGCCCGAGACGACGAGCTCGTCGCGCGAATAGCCGGTGCCATGGCCGAGATCGAGCGGCAGCTGGCGCGGCGTATCTGCTGGCTGAGCAGCCATTTCAGCCCCGATTCGAGCGGTGGCCGCCGCCGCGATCGGCCGGCAATGGCGGCGCGGGTTGGGTGGCGTGGCCCTTGTAAAGCGGCGATTCGAGATAGCGGCCGATAGCGAAGCGCACCAGCACGGCAATCGCCGCCGAGGCCGGCACGGCAATCAAGAGGCCGACGAAGCCGAACAGCGCGCCGAAGGCAAACAGCGCGAACATCAGCCACACCGGATGCAGGCCGACGCTCTTTCCGACCAGCCTCGGCTGCAGGATGTTGCCCTCGATGAACTGGCCGACGAAGAACACGCAGGCGACGGCGACCACCATGGTCCAGTCCGGCCAGAACTGGACGAAGGCGACGCCGACGGCGAGCACCAGCCCGGTCAAGGAGCCGACATAGGGGATAAAGGAGATCAGCCCGGCGAAGAAGCCGATGAGGATGGCGAAGTTCAAGCCGGTCAACGTCAGGCCCGTGGCATACATGGCACCGAGCACAAGGCAGAGCGTGCCCTGCCCGCGCACGAAGCCCGCGGTGGCGGTGTTGATGTCGCGGGCGAGCGCGCGCACCGTCTCGACATGGTCGCGCGGCACCCAGCCGTCGACCTCGGCCACCATCCGGTCCCAGTCGAGCAGCATGTAGAAGGCGACAACCGGGGTGACGACGAACAGGCTGACCACCGAGACCAGCGCCACGCCCGAGCTCCAGATCGAGGTGAAGACGGTGGTGAGCAGACTGAAGCCGGAGGTCAAGAGCGAGTTCAGCCCGTCGCGCAGGCCGGCGGCGTTGACGCCGAAACGCTGTTCCAGCCATTTCGGGTCGAAGCTGGTGATCAGCGACTGCAGGCGGGTGAGATATTCCGGCAGCTTGCGGGCGAAATCGGCCATCTGCGTGGCCAGCACCGGCACCAGGATGACGAAGGCCAGCACCACGACGACGATGAAAGCGATCAGGATCACCACCGTCGCCATGAGGCGCGAGAGGCCAAGCCGCTGCAGCCAGTCGGCGACCGGGTCGAGGAAATAGGCGAGCACCATGCCGGCCACGAACGGCAGAAGGATACCCGAGAAGACATAGAGGAACAGCGCAAGCAGGACGGCCGTCGCCAACCAGAAGAAGACCTGGCGACGAAGCCCACCGGAGCTGTCGGCGGCGGCGATCACCGCGCCATCGCTCTCAGGCGTCCGTGCTGGGGCCGCCCGACTTGCCGATGCCCGACTTGATGTCGCCGGACTTGGTGCTGTCGTTCTGGGAGTTGCTCGTCCGGGAGCCTTCGCCATAGCCGCTCATATGCCTTAGCCAAGCCACGAGATAGGCCGCGGCCGAAGCCACGGTCAAGACCCCGGTCAGCAATATGAGCGCCGTCCGCAGCGGGCCGAGATGCACGGAAAAGGCAAGTTCGCCCAACACAAGCGCCGCCAGCACGATCTGCGCGGCGGTGTTGGCCTTCGACACAAAGAGCGGTTTCACCTCGACCGGATGGCTCATCACGCTGGACAGGAGCACCGCACAGACGATCAGCCCGTCACGCGAGACCATGGTCACCACCAGCCACAGCGGCAGTTCGCCGGCAAAGCCCATGACGACGAAGACGGAGACCAGCAGGAGCTTGTCGGCGACCGGGTCGAGGTAGGCGCCGAGGCGGGACGACTGGTTCCAGCGGCGCGCGATGAAGCCGTCGACGCCATCGGAAATGCCGGCGACGAGGAATCCGGCGAAGGCCCAACCCCAAAGCGACTGCAGCATGGCCAGCACCACGGCGGGCACAAGCAGCAGCCGCATGATCGTGATCATGTTGGGAAGGGTCACGTGAGGTCCCGTCGTGTCTTTTGTTGAGAAAAGATGAGGGAGATGGAAGATTGGCGCAAGTAGCGGGGCAGCTCCGGCGCCTCGCCCACTTTCCAAGGTTTTGTCGGCTGGGATAGCCGTCATCCTTGCTCCCCGAAACCATTCATGCGAAGAGCCCGCAATGACAAACAGGGACGAGCCGACGATGAGCAAAGGCGACAAGGCCAAGCGCAGGAACGGGCTCACCTATGCCGAGGCGGGCGTCGATATCGACGCCGGCAATCTGATGGTCGAGAAGATCAAACCGCTGGTGCGCGCGACGCGCCGGCCGGGCGCCGACGGCGAGATCGGCGGCTTCGGCGGGCTGTTCGACCTGAAGGCGGCCGGCTTCACCGATCCGGTGCTGGTCGCCGCCAATGATGGCGTCGGCACCAAACTCAAGATCGCCATCGATTCCGGCAAGCACGACACGATCGGCATCGACCTCGTCGCCATGTGCGTCAACGACATCGTCGTGCAGGGGGCGGAGCCGCTCTTCTTCCTCGACTATTTCGCCACCGGCAAGCTCGATCCCGAGCAGGGCGCTGCGATCGTCGGCGGCATCGCGCAAGGCTGCCGGCAGGCGGGCTGCGCGCTGATCGGCGGCGAGACGGCCGAGATGCCCGGCATGTATCACGACAAGGACTACGACCTTGCCGGTTTCGCGGTCGGCGCGGCCGAGCGCGGCCAGCTGCTGCCGACCGACGACATCGTCGAGGGCGACGTGCTGCTCGGCCTTGCTTCGTCCGGCCTGCATTCCAACGGCTTTTCGCTGGTGCGCCGGATCGTTGCCGCGAGCGGCCTTGGCTGGAGCGATCCGGCGCCGTTCAACGAGGAGTTCAGCCTCGCCGAGGCGCTGCTCGAGCCGACGCGCATCTATGTGAAGTCGATCCTGAAAGCGATCCGCAACACGCATGGCATCAAGGCGCTCGCCCACATCACCGGCGGCGGTTTCCCGGAAAACATCCCGCGCGTGCTGCCGAAGGATTTTTCGGCCGAGCTCGACCTCGAGGCGATCGACGCGCCGCCGGTGTTCTCGTGGCTGGCCAGGACCGGCGGCGTCGCGCCGGAAGAAATGATGCGCACCTTCAACTGCGGCATCGGCATGATCCTCGCGGTCGCCTCCGGCCAGGCTGCGCAGGTCGCGGCGGTGCTGCAGGAAGCCGGCGAGACAGTGACGCCGATCGGCCGCATCGTGCCGCGCCGCGACGCCGGCGTCATCTACAGGGGCTCGATCGGCCTATGAGCAGGAAACGCACGGTCGTCCTGATCTCGGGACGCGGCTCCAACATGACGGCGCTGATCGCGGCGGCCAGCGACCCAACCTATCCGGCCGAGATCGTCGGCATCATCTCCGACCGCGCCAACGCCGCCGGCCTCGGCATAGCCCAGTCGCGCGGCATCGCCACCAAGGTCATCCAGCGCGCCGACCATCCAAGCAAGGACGCTCATGACGCCGCGATCGACGCCGCGCTTGCCGGCTTCGGCGCCGACATCGTCGCGCTCGCCGGCTATATGCGCATCCTCGGCCGCGGCCTCGTCGAGAAATGGCAGGGGCGCATGGTCAACATCCACCCTGCCCTGCTGCCGGCCTTCAAGGGTCTGGACACGCATGCGCGCGCGATCCGCGCCGGCGTTCGCATCCATGGCTGCTCGGTGCATTTCGTCACGCCCGAGATGGATGACGGGCCGATCATCGCGCAGGCCGCCGTGCCGGTGATGGTCGGCGACAATGAGGACACGCTTGCCGCGCGCGTGCTGAAGGTGGAGCACCGGCTCTATCCGCTGGCGCTGGGTCTGGTCGCCGAAGGCAAGGCGCGCATGGAAAAGGGCCACACCGTGCTCGCCCACTTCGCCGACGACGCCGACAACGCCACTTCGGTGGTGATGGCACCCGACCCGCTGCGCGAGGAGACGGACCTCGAACAGTTGGCGCGGATCACGCCTTAGTTTGAACCTGTCAGGATCTGTCGCCCTTGGAGATCTTCGACAGCGCGGTCCGTAGCAAAGGCGATTTCGCCGGCGTCTTCGAGTATGACGAGACCGACGGCCCGCAGAGCGCTACAGCTTATTTTTACCTATGCGAGGCCAAGGGCGAAACAGCCGGGCCGATCGTCGGCATGATCCATATTCGTTCAGGAGCCTGGTCGATCACCGCGGCCGACATCGCCGTCAAATGGGATAGAGGCGAGCATCGCGTAGGCCTCTTCGTCTTCGGTGCGCTGGCCGCAGCCTTCGATGTCGAGACGGGGGCGAGGTACGGTGGTAGGCATGGCGAGAATTTCAACGCCGAGATTCCCTGGTCCTGATCGATGCCCGTGAAACAACTCCTAATCCTGCGCCACGCCAAGTCGAGCTGGGACGATCCGGCACTTGCCGATTTCGACCGTCCTCTCGCCCCACGCGGCTTGAAGACGGCGCCGCTGATGGGGCGGGAGCTCGCCCGGCGCGGCTGGCTGCCGGATCTGGCCTTGGTCTCGCCGGCGCTGCGCACCCGCGACACCTGGCGGCTGGTCGCCCAGGAACTGCCGAAGCATGTGTCGGCGGAATTCGCTGAAGAGCTCTATGAGGCGGCCGCCGGCGCCATCCTGGCGCGCGTGCGGCAGGTCAGGGCAACCAGTGTGCTGGTGATCGGCCACAATCCCGGCCTGCAGCACTTTGCGCTGCGGCTGGCTGGCGCCGGATCGGATGAGAGCGTCTTCAAGAAGATCGAAGCGAAGTTTCCGACGGCGGCACTCGCCCGCTTCACGCTGGACGAGGATTGGGCGGACCTCGACTTTCGCGGCGCCCGGCTCACCCATTGCATCAGGCCGAAAGACTTAGCGTAGGCGGCGCTGCCAACTCCCTGCAAGGAAGGCGCTTCTTTGCCGCCCAATACAAAGGACAAAGGGCGGCGGAACAAGTCCGCCGTCCTTTGTGACATATCCGAGGCGTGAAAATCAGTTGCCCCAGATACCCTGGCCCGGGTCCGGCCAAGCCTTGGAGCCGGCAGGGCCGGTCGTCATGGAGGCGTCGACACTGGCCGGCTTGGCAGCCTCCTGCTTGCGGATCGAAGCGGTGGGGCTGCTGTCTACAGCGGCGGTCGGCCGGTTGGCGTCATTGGGGTCGTAGTGGTCGCTCGCGGCGAAGGCAGAGCCCATGGCGAGAAGCATTGCAGCAGTGGTGAGAGCGATCCTGGTCATTTCGGTTTTCCTTGTTCATCTGGTTCGTCGGGGCGGTGGCCTTGGGAGGATGGCCCCGCTGCCGACAAGACCCGCGACGGCCGGGATTTATTCCCGGCGCGTCCGTCTTTCAGCCACCACAGCACGCTCGGCCTGGATTTCGCCCGAAAAAAGAGGAACGATTACAAATGCTTGTGATGATAAATCCTTGTGATCAATTCAAACCGGCCATAGCCGGCTGTAGAAAAGCAGAGCGGCGGGACAAGCGCGCCGCTCAAGGTCTTGGAACAGCGTCTTGGAAGACCAGGCCGCTCAGCGATTGCCGAACAGATCCTGGGGCTCGGCCTGGCCGGCCGGCTTTTGGACATTCGCGTCCGACTTCTTGATCGACGCGGTGAGCGAGGTGTCGACCGAAGCAACCGGCCGGTTCGCCTCGTTGGGGTTGTAGTGGTCCGACCCGGCAAAGGCGGCGCCAGTGGCGACAAGCAGGGCGGCGGCGGTAAGAGCTATCTTGGTCATTTCAAAAACTCCTGGTTTCGGGTTGGGCTGTTTGGTCGGGCGTGATTGGCGATCCGATGACCTGGTGGATCGGCATGGGACAGCCTCGGACAATCGCCCGGGTGCCGCCCGCTCGCTCCACTCGCTTGAATTTTCTGGCATCGGCCCCGTCTATCGGCCCTTGCTCCCACTTCGACGGCACAGAGGGCGCCGTTACAAGCATCACCGCTTCGTGATCCATGCTTGATCAACCCGGCAAAGGCGGCCTCAAGGGCGGGCGGCTGTAGAAAAACAGAGCGGCGGGACAAACCCGCCGCTTTGAAGTGTTGGGAGATCAGGCCGTTCAGCGGTTGCCGAACAGATCCTGGGCAGGAGCCTGAGCCGCCGGCTTCTGGACATTGGCGTCCGACTTCTTGATCGAAGCGGTGACCGAGGTGTCGACCGAAGCGGCCGGCCGGTTGGCTTCATTTGGATTGTAGTGGTCCGACCCGGCGAAAGCGGCGCCAGTGGCGACAAGCAGGGCGGCAGCGGTAAGAGCGATCTTGGTCATTTGAGTTACTCCAAATTCAAAGTTGATGATTGGGTTGATGGTCTGGTCGGGACTGGAACCAGCTTAGTGGTTGCCCCAGAGGCCCTGGCCGGATTCCTGCTGGTTCGAGCTGGGCGCATTCTTGATGAAGCGCTGTTCGAACTTGCTGATCGAACCGGTGACGGTGCGATCGACGTTGCCCGCCGGGGCCGTCACGGCCGACTGGTTGGCATCGTTGGGGTTGAAGTGGTCGCTGCCGGCGAAAGCGCTGCCCGTGGCAATGAGGAAAGCAGCGGCGGCAAAAGCAATCTTGTTCATTTTAGGTACTCCAGATTTCAAAAGTCGTGTCCGTCTAGTGGCGTGCCTTGATGGAAATTCGCGTCGCTCGGACCACCCCCAAATGGGTCGGCCCTGTTGCCATTTCCAATCACGAAAAGTTGTGAACCGAACCGTTCGGTTCGATCTTGAAATTACATGAGCGAGGCAGCGGTCGCATTTTTATCTTTCCTTATCAAATACTTATAGCGATCGCCATCAAGCGCAGCCCCCTGACATAGGCTCCCGGTGTTCACCTAGGCTACACGAACCGTCAACATTAATTGAACCGAACGGTTCGGTTTCATCGATTGCACGGGTTAACAAGCAGCTCGGCAAACGCCATGACCGGGGTGGCGACCGCCGGGAAACCACGTTTGCCTTGCGGACCGATCGATACTATCGGTTGCCTCAGGGACCAATTTGGACGCCGCCCGCTGCTCTTGGCGAAGGCCGGTGCCGTTGGGAGGAAACAGCGACAAACGATGCGGCTCCTGCTTGTCGAGGACAATCGCGAACTGGCCGATTGGCTGGGTAAGACGCTGCGCCAGGCAAGCTATGTCGTCGACGTCGTGCATGACGGCCAGGATGTCGAGCATGCTTTGGCCGCCGGCGACCATGCCTTGATCATCCTCGACCTTGCCCTGCCCCGCATGGGCGGAATGGAGGTGCTGAAAAAGCTGCGGGCGCGCGGCAACCCGGTGCCGGTGATCGTGCTTACCGCCAACGCCAGCCTCGACGGCCGGGTCAAGGGCCTTAACGAAGGCGCCGACGACTATTTGGCGAAACCCTTCCAGATCGAGGAGCTGGAAGCCCGCATCCGCGTGCAACTGCGCCGCGCCAACGACCGCACCGCGCCCGTCGTTGCCTGCGGCGATCTTATCTTCGACACCAACACGCGCCTGTTTTCGCTCGCCGGCGCGACGCTGTCGCTGACGCCACGCGAGCACGCCGTGCTGGAACAACTCGTCGTGAAGGCCGGGCGCACCGTGAGCAAGGCAGCACTATCGACCGCGATCTACGACTTCGAGACCGACGCCGACCCCAGTGCCATCGAAATCTACGTGCACCGGCTGCGCAAGAAGCTCGAAGGATCGCGAGTCCAGATCGCAACCTTGCGCGGCCTCGGCTATCTCCTGCGCCACGACGATCCGGCTCCATGAGGATCGGCAGGCCTCGGATCGGCAGCCTTCGCCTGCAATTGCTGGCCTGGGTGGTGCTGCCGCTGGCCGGACTCGCCGCCATCAATCTATGGACCAGTCATCGCAACGCCATGGCGACGGCGGACCTCGTCACCGACCGCATGCTGATCGGCTCGGCGCGTGCCATCGCCGAGCAGGTGGCGATGGCCGATGGCGCGCTCGACGCCATCGTGCCACCGGCGGCGATCGAGATGTTCGATACCGGCGACCGTGACAGCGTCTATTATCGCGTCGAGACTGCCGGCGGACGCCTGCTGACCGGCTATCCCGACCTGCCTGTGGCGCCGGAGCGCGGCAGCATTGAAGCCTCCTATCGCGATCACCCGCTGCGCCTGGCAACGCTCAGCCACGCGGTGATCGGCGCCGGCACGGATTCACCGATCAAGGTCACGGTCGGCGTCACGCTCGCAGGCCATGACGCGATGGTGAAGCGCCTGTGGCTCAGCGCCTTCGCCCAGCAGCTTGCGCTCGTGGCCATTGCGGGCGTGTTCGTGCTGCTCGGCCTGCGTCGTGGGCTGACGCCGCTCATCCGGTTGCGCGACGCGGTGCGCTCGCGCAGCCGCAGCGACCTCGAACCGGTCGAGATTTCAGGCGCGCAGAGCGAGATCCGGCCGCTGATCGAGGCGCTCAACGCCTATATGGAGCGCGTGCGGGCCCAGATGGCGGCGCAGCGGCGCTTCATCGCCAATGCCGCCCACCAGTTACGCACCCCGCTGGCGCTCTTGTCGACGCAGGCGAGCTACGCCTTGCGGGAGACCAAGGCCGACCAGCGGCAGGAGGCACTTGTGGCGCTGCAGGCGAGTTCCGGCAAATTGGCGCGGTTGGCCGAACAGCTGCTTACCTTGTCCAGGGCTGAACCCGGCAGCCGGCGGCCGCGCGCCGACTTGATCGACCTCACCGAAGCCGCTCGCCAGGTGCTGGAAGCGCAGGCGCCGGCGGCGATCAGGCGCGACATCGACCTCGGTTTCGATGAGAATGGACCGGTGCCGGTGATCGGCGACGGCACAATGCTGCGCGAGATGATCGTCAACCTGGTCGACAACGCGCTGCGCTATTCCAAATCGGGCGGCAGCGTTACGGTGAGACTGGCCGCGGCTAATGGCGAGGCGGAACTCACGGTCAGCGATGCCGGACCGGGAATCCCGGTGGAAGAGCGGGAGCATGTCTTCGAGCGCTTCTACCGTATTGCCGGCGCGACCGAGGAAGGCAGCGGGCTCGGCCTGGCAATCGTGCGCGAGGTGGTCGAGAATGCCGGCGGCAGCGTCACGCTGGGCGACGCCGCCGCGGGTGGGCTCAAGGTCGAAGTGCGGCTGCCGCTGGCTGCGGCAAAAAACTCCGCCGCCTGATCACGTCCCCTGCTCGCTGAACGGCGCAGGGCGCCATTTCACCACATAGTTCTCGAAGCGAGTGATCAGGAATTCCACCACCAGCGCCATCACCGCCAGGATGATCATGGCCGCGAAGACGCCATTGGCGTTGAAGGCGCCTTGTGCCGTCGAGATCAGGAGGCCCATGCCCTGCTTGGCGCCGAGGAACTCGCCGACGACGGCGCCGACAAGGGCGAAGCCGAACGAGACATGCAGGCTGGCGAGGATCCAGCTCATCGCCGAGGGAATGATGACCGATGTGGTGATCTGCATCGGCGAGGCGCCGAGGATCCGGGCGTTGGCGATCATCGCCCTGTCGGCCTCGCGCACGCCCTGGAAGGCGTTGGCGAAGACGACGAAGAACACCATGACGACAGCCAGCGCCACCTTGGACGCCATGCCGAGCCCGAGCGCGATGATGAACACCGAGCCAAGCACCACGCGCGGCACCGAGTTCGCTATCTTGATGTAGATTGAAAAGACGTCCGCCAGCAGCTTGTTACGGCCGAGGATGATGCCCGCCACGATGCCGCCGACGGCGCCGATGGCGAAGCCGAGAAAGGTTTCCTCCAGCGTCACATAGATCTGCAGCCAGAGCGGCCCCTGCGAGGTGCCCTCGGTAACCCAGGACCAGATCTGCTCCCAGATGCCGGACGGGCTGGAGAAGAAGAACGGGTCGATGACGTTGTAATCGGCGCCGAGTTCCCAAAGGCCGAGGAAGACGATGAGGATCGTGAGGCGCAGGCCGATGACCAAGGCGTGGCGCTTGCGCAGCCGCGCCCTTGCCTGCGCTTCGGCGGCGACGATCGAGGTCGCGCGGGCGGCTTGATCGGTCGGAGAGATGGCGGTCATGCGGTTTCTCCTCTCAATGGCCGGTCTGAAGGCCACGGCTCTGGCCGAGCTGCACTTCCTCGCGCAGATCGTTCCAGATCACCTTGGCGATCTCGATGAATTTCGGGTCGTAGCGGATGTCGGCCATGACGCGCGGGCGCGGCAGGTCGATGCGGTAGACGCTCTTCACCGTGCCTGGGCCGGCGGTGAGCACATAAACCTTGTCGGCCAGGGCCACCGCTTCCTCGAGATCATGCGTGACGAAGACGACGGAGGACTTCAGTCCCGACCATAGACCCAGGAGCTCATCCTGCATGGCGGTGCGGGTCTGCATGTCGAGCGCGCTGAAGGGCTCATCCATCAGCAGGATCTTGGGCTGATTGATGAAGGTTTGTGCAAGCGCCACGCGCTTGCGCATGCCGCCCGAGAGCTGGTGCGGATAGTGCTTTTCGAAACGAGAAAGGCCGACGCGACCGATCCAGTCGCGCGCCTTGTCGTAGGCTTCCTGCTTCGGCGTGCCGCGGAAAAGCGGTCCGGCGGCGACATTGTCGATGACGCTGCGCCACGGAAACAGCGCGTCGGCCTGGAAGACGAAGCCGATATCGCGGCTGATGTCCGTGACCGGATTGCCCATGACGCGGACATTGCCGGTGGTGGGCCTGAGCAGGCCGGTGACGAGGTTGAGCGTCGTCGACTTGCCGCAGCCGGTCGGGCCGACGACGCAGGCGAATTCGCCGCGCGCCACCGTCATGGTGAAATCGCGGATCGCCGTCATCATGTGGCCGTCCGGCGTGACGAAGCGCAGCGTCACATCGTCGATGGCTATGGCGGCATCGGCCGGCGGCGCGGCGGGAGACAGTTTCTCGGCCGCCATGGTCTGCGATTGCATGACACACTCCTGTTGCGGTGGCGCGGGGATGCCGGCGGGTCAAGCTCAGGGGCCTGACTCGGCTCGGCATCCGGAAAGGCGCCGCTGCCGAATTGATTCAGACGGCCGGCGCAAGCTCTTGTTTTTCCAGGGCGGACCGATCGGCCCGCCCTTGCCTGCCGGCGCTACTTCGCCGCGTCGACGAACTCGGTCGTGTAGGTCTTCGACAGGTCGATCTGCTTGCCCTGCAGGCTCTTTGAGAACGTCGACAGAACCTTCAGCACCGTCTCCGGTCCGTCGGCCGGCATCCGGCCGTCCGGCGTGAACATCGCCTTGCCGCCGGCAAGGCCCTGCACATAGAGGTCCTTGCTGCCGGCGTAATAGTCCTTCGGCATCTTGTCGGCGATCTCCTCGGCCGAATGGCTAGCGATGAACTTCATCGTCTTGACGAAGGCATTGGCGAGCTTCTGCGCCTCGTCCTTGTGACCCTCGAGCCAGCTCGACTGGACGTAGAAAGAGGCCGCCGGATAGTCGCCGCCCAGCGCTTCCTTGGTTTTTTCAGGCGTGCGCATGTCGACCAACACCTTGGCCTCGCCGGTCTGGAGCAATTTGGCGATGGTCGGCTCGGTCGTCATGCCGGCCTGGATCTGGTCCTGCTTGACGGCGGCGATGAAGGTGTTGCCGGCGCCGACCGGAAGCAGCGTGTAATCGCCGGGTTTCAGGCCGTTGCGGACCGCGAGATACTGGGTGAGGAAATCGGTCGAGGAGCCGAGACCGGTGACGCCGAGCGTCGCACCCTTGAAGTCGGCCGGCGACTTGATTTCCGGATGCTTGGCCGAGACCAGCTCGACCTCGCCCGGCGCCTGGCTGAACTGCACGATCGACTGGATGTATTTGCCCTTCGACTGCAGGTCGACGGTGTGGTCGTAGAAGCCGACGACGCCCTGCACGGCGCCGGCCAGCAATTCATTCTCGGCCTCGACGCCCGCGCGAGAGTTCACCAGCTCCACGTCCAGGCCCTCATCCTTGAAATAGCCGAGCTGCTGGGTGAGCACGGCCGGGAGATAGATCTGCTTTTCCATGCCGCCGACGATTATGGTGATCTTGTCGGCAGCCGAGGCCGCCGATGCGCCAGCGCCAACCATGGCAAGCGTAAGCGCCACCGAGCGCAGGACGCGTTTAGAGATGAAACGGGTCACGTAACTTCCTCCACTGGGCGGCGCGGCGCGCCGCATTTCCTCCTTGCGGCCACTCCCAGCCGCTCATGTGGCGAACGCCACAAAACCGTCATGGCATGGCCAAGCTTTCAGCTGGCTTTCAGCCGTTTTAACGGCTGCGGAACAAAATCCGGCTCGGTTTTCCGGTCACGAGGCGGTGAAGCCCAGCACATCGTGCATGTCATACTCGCCCGGCGATCGGCCGGCGATCCAGAGCGCCGCCGCGATGGCGCCGCGCGCGAACATCGAGCGGTCGCCGACGGCATGCGAGAGCGTGAGCGTCTCGCCAAGAACTAGGAAGCTCACGCTGTGCTCGCCGACGATGCCGCCGCCGCGCGCAACGGCAAAGCCGATCTCGCCGGCATTGCGCGGACCGACGAGGCCGTCGCGGGCGCGCTTCGCCACATCGTCCAGCCTGACGCCGCGGCCTCGCGCCGCCGCCTCGCCCAACATCAGCGCCGTGCCCGATGGCGCGTCGACCTTGAAGCGGTGATGCGCTTCGAAGATCTCGATGTCGCAATCGTCGGCTCCAAGCGTCCTCGCGGCCTGCTCGACCAGCCCAGTCAGCATGTTCAGTCCCAGCGAATAGCTGCCTGAGCGAACGATGGCGATCTCCTTCGCCGCTTCCGCTATGCCTTCCAGCTCAGCGACGTCAAAACCGGTCGAGCCGATGACCAGCGCCGGACCGCCGCGTGCCGCGCACGCCTTGGCCAATTCGGCGGAAGCCGCCGGCGTGGTGAAGTCGACGACCACATCGGCAAGCGCCAGCGCTTCATCGCGCTCGACCAGCCCCTCGCCCGTGCTGCCCGGCCGATGGAAGCGGGCGACGAGTTCCAGCCGTGGGTCCGCCGCGATCGTCTCTGCCATCTGCCGACCCATGCGGCCTAGCGCGCCGGCGATGGCTATCCTGAGCGGGTACGGCATGGCGATCCTTGTCGAAAGCTCGAGTCGGAACAATCCTCTAGCACGCCGACTTGGCAAAGTGATTCAAACGACTGCCGGCCACGACATCGGGACGTGACAAGGGCGAACTATACGCGAATGTGAAGCGTCACACTCATCACCGCTGACGTGACATGCTAATTTAGCGCCTGTGTGTCCGGCTGCGCCCGGACCGAAATCCGAGGGGGAACGCTCATGCTGCGGCCAGTGCATGCCCTGGTTCTTTCCTGCCTCGCCTTGACGCCCCCTGCCGGAGTGGCCCTGGGGGCGCAGGCGCCTTCCGAAAAATCCGACGACGCGGCCAAGAAGGCTGCAGACGATGCGGCGAAGAAGGCCGCGCTCGCGGAAGCGATCAGTGTCTGCGATCGCGGCGCTTCCGTGCCGCTCGATCCTGAAGCCAAGGCACCGCCCATCCAGTATGGCGAACTTTTCCCGCAGGACTTCGACTTGAGCAAGCTCAAGACCCTGGCCGACAAATGCCAGGCGGCGATGCTCGGCGCGCCGCAGGAAAAGCGGCTGACGCTCGAATGGCTGCGGGTCCAGGTCGCGCTCAACCAGCCGGGGCTTACCTTTCTCCTGCCGCAGATCAAGCTCATCGCCGACGGCGGCAGTCCCGAGGCGAATTATCTGCTCTACGAGGTCTATTCGGTGCACCGGCACGACAGCGCCGATGCCGGTCCACTGCCGGTCACACGAGCGATGGCGCTCGATGCCTTGCAGAAGGCCGGCGCCGCCGGTCATCTAACGGCGCTCGAGACGCTGCTGCGTCAGTATATCGAAGGGCCGCTGCTGCGCCGCGACGCGCGCAAGGTGGTCGAGACAGCGCAACGCGTCATCGACGCGCCGGCCCAAGGCCAGTCGCCGGGCGAATGGGACAGCCAGTTCCGCGCCGCCATGCCGCTGCTGATTGCGCGGACGACGCTGGCGGAAGACGGCTTCACAAGCGACGAGCAGCAAAAGGCCTTTCATGCCGTCGAGACCGATTCCCAGGCCGGGACCAACGGCTCCGGACGATCGGCGCTGGCTTACATCAAGGCGCTGCGGCTGGGCCGTGGAACTTCGCAAGACGCGACGAAGGCCAGGCAGCTGCTGGAGGCGCGCGTCGGCAGCGATCAAGATGCCGTACCGATGCTGGCCGACATGCTGGCCAAGGGCGAAGGCGGCCCGGCCGACGGCAAGCGCGCCATCGCCATGCTGCGTGCAGCCACCAAGAACGTCGCCGAGGCAGGGCCGATGCTCGCCGGCCTGCTGCTCGACGGCAAATTCGTCGGCCGCCAGCCGCGTGAAGCGATCCAATTGCTCAACGCCTCCTGGGACCTCGACGCCGCCATCAGGCTGGCGAAGCTGCTTCCCGACTATGACGGCGTCCAGATCGACAATCCGGGCCTGTTCATCGAGCGCCTGAGCGATGCCGCCGAGGCCGGCGAACCGGGTGCTGCCCTTGCGCTGGCGCGGCTGCAGCTGTCGGACGATCAGCAGTTCAAGAACGAGGATGCGGCACGCGCCTTGCTGAAACCGCTGGCGGACGGTGGCGACCGCGAAGCGCTCTGGCTCTGCGCCTCGACGCAATATGCCAATCTCGATTCGACAAGCTACAGGCCGTCGCGCCGCGACGACGGGCTGAGCGACGATCAATTGAAAGCGCTGATCGAGGAAGGCGAAGCCAGGAAGGAACAGCAGGCCTATCTGCTGCAAGCGAAGCTGTTGCGCAAAGGCGCGGTCTATCCGCAGGACGACCAGAAGGCGACCGCGATGCTGATCAACGCCGCCAATCTGGGCAGCGTCGAGGCGATGGTGCTGCTGGGCGATGCCTATGCCGACGGTGTCGGCGTCGACAAGAACCCGCGCGAGCGGCTGCATGCCTGGCGCGAGGCGGCGCGGCTCGGCTCGCTCAAGGCAAAGAGCAAGCTCGCCAACGCCTTCACCTTCGACAGTTTCGACCATCTTGTGACGTTGCGCGAAGGCATCACCAACCGCATCGCGCTTTACAATGACGGCATCGGCAGGATGGGCGCCGGCGTGTTCGGCGCCGACGACGCCGACATGGAGCTGAGCGGCCTCTTTTCCGGACCGGCCTCCAGCGCTGGAAACGCGGCGATCGCAGCCGCGGTGATGGATGCTTTCCGCGAGGCGCCGGCCGGCCTCGACGACCAGAACCTTGTTGGCGTCGGCAAGGCTCTGCCTGACGAAATTCGCGTCGCTATCGAGATGGCGCTGAAGAGCGAAGGTTTCTACACCGGCGAGCCGAAGGGTTATTTCGGCCCTGACGCGCGCAAGGCGCTGGCCGCCTGGGTCGACGCGAAAGGCCCGCTTGGCGATGCTCCCAGCCCGCAAGCCGCAACCGCGACACCACAAGCCGCGCCGGCGCCGGGCGGACTCGACACGGATATCGTCAACCGCATCCGCGACAAGGTCTTCGCCCAGGCGCAGGCCGCCAAGACCGACAAGCAAAAGCTGGCAGCCATCAAGCAGCTCGGCATTCTCGCCCGCTATGGCGACCTGCCCTCGCGCTGGGTGCTGGTGCGCAACTACCATCAGGCGCGCGCCATCCGCTCGGTGGTGACGCCCGAGGAGATCACACGATACGCGCTGGATATACTGGTGTCGAAGCCCGAGGGCGTCGAGAAGCCGGAATTCGAGTTCATCTTCGACCTGACGCAGATCGCGCAGGACCGCAAATCCAAGATGGTGGGCAGCGCCACCATCCAGGCGATCCGCGACGATCCGCGCCTGCAGGACCCGCTGACGCTTGGCGCCATCATGGGCCAATTCGCTTTCGCGCCGGACGCCTGCGACTCCGTGCTCGCCGCCGCCAAGAAAGCCGGCATCGACAGCCTAGGCTCGGACGGGTGCGACGAGGACACGCGCGCGGCCCTCATTGCCTTCGCCAAGGACAAGGGCGCGTCCGGTGTCGATGCGGCGGCGCGCAAGGCCGCCGTGGATGAGATCAAGGCGCTGGACGCGCAGGCGGCGAAGTAGCCGGGTTGGTCAAAGCGCCCTCAGCCACACCTTGTTGTCGTGGACGGCGGCGCCGCCATAGGGTGCCGGGGCATCGGCGCCGGTCAGCACGTTGATGCCCTCGCCGCGTTCATGCGCGCTGTTCGGCCAGATGCCTTCGGCGATCACCACGCCATGCTTGACGCCGTCGAAGAACCTTGCGTGCAGCACCACGTCGCCGCGCCGGTTGCCGACTTCGACGCGGGCGCCATCCTCGATGCCGAGCGCGGCGGCATCTTCGCGGTGGATGAGCAGCTCGGGCCTGCCTTCCTTGGCCTTCGACACCGGCGTCTCGGCAAAGCTGGAATTGAGGAAGTTGCGCGCCGGCGAGGTCGCCAGCCGGAACGGATGCTCCTCGTCCGCGACTTCGATCAGTTCGACATGGTCGGGGAATTCGGGCAGCCGCTCGACCGGACCGAACAGGCCCATGCTTTTCGGCGGCCGGTTGGGCGCCGATTGCCCGGTCCAGTTGGGCCGGAAGTGGAATTTCTTGTCGGCATGGCCGAAGCCGTTGATGAAATGCGCGTCGTCGAAGTTGGGCTGAAGATCGACCCACTTCTCAGCCTTCAAACTGTCGAAGCTGCCGAGCCCGCGCTTGCCGAGGATGATGTCTATATGCTCGCGCTCGGTCAGGCCGAAGCCCGGACGGTCGCCGACACCCAGTCGCTTGGCGAGCTCTTCATTCACGTAGTGGTTGGTGCGCGGTCCTTCCGGCGGCTCGATCAGCTTGGGGCCGAGCGTGATGTGCTGGTTGCCTCCGCCCTTGTAGATGTCGTCATGCTCCAAAAACATCGTCGCCGGCAACACGACGTCGGCGAGCTTGGCCGTATCGGTCATGAACTGCTCATGGACGCAAGTGAACAGGTCCTCGCGCAGGAAACCCTTTTTCACCAGCCGCTGCTCGGGCGCGACATTGGCCGGATTGGTGTTCTGGATCAGCATCGCCGTCACCGGCGGGCCGCCATAGAGCGCGTCCTCGGCACCCGTCAGCACCGGGCCGATGCGCGAATGGTCGAGATAGCGGATGTTCGGGTCGCGCATCGCGGTGCCTTCGAGCACATCCTGGTTCAGCTTGAAGATGCCGGAATTGGAATGGAAGGCGCCGCCGCCCTCATATTGCCAGGCGCCGGTGACGGCGGCGATCGAGGCCGCGGCGTGCATGTTGGCCGAGCCGTTGCGCTGGCGCGAGAAACCGTAGCCGAGGCGGAAGTAAGTTTTTTTCGTCGTGCCCACCAGCCTTGCGAAAGCCTCGATCTCGGCGACGCTCAGGCCCGTGATAGCGGCCGCCCATTCCGGAGTGCGGCTGCGCAAATGCTCTTCCAGCCCGCGCGGATCGTCGGTGTATTTCTCGAGATAGGCGCGGTCGGCCATGCCGTCCCGGAACAGAACATGCATGACGGCGCAGGCGAGCGCGCCGTCGGTGCCGGGCTTCAGCACCAGGCCGAGATCGGCCTGCTTCATGGTGGCGTTGTCGTAGATGTCGATCACGACGATCTTGGCGCCACGCTCCTTGCGCGCCCTGATGGCATGGGTCATGACATTGACCTGTGTCACCACGGCATTGGTGCCCCAGATCACCACGCAATCGGACTTCGCCATCTCGCGCGGATCGGGACCGCGCAAGGCGCCCGCTCCCATCATCCAGCCGGTCCAGGCCAGATTGGTGCAGATCGAGCTGAAGAAGCCGGAATATTTCTTGGCGTGCCGCAGCCTTTCGATGCCGTCGCGCTGCACCAGCCCCATCGTGCCGGCGTAGAAATAAGGCCAGACCGTCTCCGAGCCGTATTTCTCTTCCGCCGCGATGAATTTTTCCGCGACAAGGTCGAGCGCGACTTCCCAAGAGGCTTCCTTCCAGATGCCCTCGCCCTTGCCGCCCGCGCGCACCAGCGGCTTCAGCAGGCGATCGGGATGATGGACGCGGTCGGCATAGCGCGCGACCTTGGCGCAGATGACGCCCGCCGTATAGCTGTTCGCCTTGGCGCCATGCACGCGGCCGATACGATTGTTGTCGAGCAGCTCGACTTCGAGCGCGCAGGTGGAAGGGCAGTCGTGCGGACAGGCCGAATGGCCGATCCGGAGCTTGGCGTGCTGGTTCATGCAGGGGTGTGTAGCGGGTTTTGGGGACGAGGTGTAGGGCCACGGGCTCCCTCCTTCTCCCCATGTTGGGAGAAGGAAAGACGCGCTACTCCGCGATCCCTTCCTCATATTCCGCCGACATCGCCAGCCACTTGTCCTCGTTCAGCGCCAGCGTATGCGCCAGTTGCGAGCGCTCCTTGGCAAGCCGCGTCGCGGTCGAGGGATCCTTTTCGTAGACGGCCGGATTGGCGAGCTCGTCCTCGATCAGGTCGATGCGCTTGCGGATGCGGTCCATCAGCGCCTCGGTGGCGCGGATCTCCTTGGCCAAGGGCTCCAGCGCAGCGCGGCGCTGGGCCGCCTCGCGGCGACGGTCGGCCTTGGAGGCCTTGTCGGCCTCCTTCTGCTCGCGGCGGTTGGAGGAGACCCCGGTGACCAGCGTCTTGTAGTCCTCCAGGTCTCCGTCATAGGGATTGACCGCGCCGTCCTTGACGAGCCACAGCCGGTCCGCCGTCGCCTCCAGGAGGTGGCGGTCGTGCGAGATCAGGATGACGGCGCCCGGGAAATCGTTGAGCGCATGGATCAGCGATTCACGGCTGTCGATGTCGAGATGGTTGGTCGGCTCGTCGAGGATGAAGAGGTTCGGGCCCTCGAAGGCTGACAGACCCATCAGCAGGCGCGCCTTCTCGCCGCCGGACAGGTCCTTGGCGGCGGTGTTCATCTTCTCGGTCGACAGGCCGAACTGGGCGACGCGAGCGCGCACCTTGGCTTCCGGCGCATCCGGCATCAGCCGGCGCACATGCTCGTAAGCGCTTTCCTCGGGGCGCAGATCGTCGAGCTGGTGCTGGGCGAAGATCGCCACCTTCAGGCCCGGCGCGATCGTCATCGAACCGGTCTCAGGCTTCAGCCGGCCGGCGAGCAATTTGGCGAAGGTCGACTTGCCGTTGCCGTTGGCGCCAAGCAGCGCGATGCGGTCGTCGGCATCGATGCGCAGCGTCATCTTCTTCAAGACCGGATTGCCTTCGGTGTAGCCGACATTCACGCCGTTCAGCGCCACGATCGGTGAGGCGACCGTCTTCACCGGTTCCGGAAAAGAGAATGGCCGCACCGTGTCGTTCACCACCGCGGCGATCGGCTTCAGCTTCTCCAGCGCCTTCAGGCGCGACTGCGCTTGCCTTGCCTTGGACGCCTTGGCGCGGAAACGCTCGACGAAGGATTCCATATGCTTGCGCTGCGCTTCCTGCTTGGCGCGACTCTTCTCCTGCAGCTCGCGCTGCTCGGTGAGCTGGCGCTCGAACTGGTCGTAGCCGCCGCGCCAGAAGGTGAGCTTCTTCTGGTCGAGATGGACGATCGAGTTGACGGCGCGGTTGAGAAGGTCGCGGTCGTGCGAGATCAGCAAGACCGTGTGCGGATATTTGGAGACATAATTCTCCAGCCAGAGCGTGCCTTCGAGATCGAGATAGTTGGTCGGCTCGTCGAGCAGCAAAAGGTCGGGCTCGGAGAACAGCACAGCGGCGAGGGCCACGCGCATGCGCCAGCCGCCGGAGAAGGAGGAGGCCGGCCGCTTCTGCGCGGCATCATCGAAGCCGAGACCGGCCAGAATGGTGGCGGCGCGGGATTCGGCCGAATGGGCGTCAATGTCGGCCAGCCGCGTATGGATCTCGGCGATGCGGTGCGGATCGGTCGCGGTCTTTTCCTCTTCGAGCAAGGCCTGGCGTTCGACATCGGCTTTCAGCACGATCTCGATCAGCGGCTCCTCGGTTCCGGGCGCCTCCTGCGCCACCTGGCCGATGCGCGTGTTCTTCGGTAGGCTGATAGAGCCGGTCTCCGAGGGGAAATCGCCGGTGATCGCCTTGAACAGCGTGGTCTTGCCGGTGCCGTTACGGCCAACGAGACCGGCCTTGGTGCCGGCCGGCAGGGTGAGCGAGGCATGATCGAGAAGCAGCCGCCCCGCCATGCGCAGCGTAAGGTCGTTGATGATAAGCATGAGCGGGCTTTTGCACGGGAGATCGGCGCTTCGCAAGAGCCAGCGCCTGGCGGCGCTCGACATGTGCGGCCGCGGACCCGACGGTAAAAGCCTTACGGCCCGGAACCAGTTGCCGGCCAAAGCGTTCGGAGGCCCGTGATCCGCTATCTCGCCCTCGCCTTCATCTTCTGCCAGGTTGCCACGACTACCGCGCTGGCGACACAGGTAGTTTTGTTCGAGGATCAGACCGCTCAAACTGCCGTCGCGGGTGTGCCGCAGGCCCAACCAACCTCTCCGCAAATGGGAAAGATTGCGATCAGGCCAGAGATGCGGGAGCCGGAACACCTGCTGATCCAGATCGATTCCGGGACGGCATTTTAGCAATCTCCCGCAGGACAGCCCTGCCCTTCCAGCCTCCGCGGCGGATCACCGTTCCGAGGCTGGGCGCTTCCCTGCCGTGGCCGATCCGCGCCGGTTACACTTTGCTTGCCACGTTACGGATTTGGCGTTGATCGCGGCTGTCGTCTCAACCTATGCTGGCAAAGGGCGGGGCGATTCAGACAAAGGGCAGATCAGATGTCGGGCAAGACCACGCTCCTCTCAAACTCGCTGGCGCTCGCTATTTTCGAAGTCGCCGCCGGGCTGGCCATGCTTCTCACCGCCCCCGCGGCCCGTGCGGCAGCGATCGACTGCGTGGCAGCGAAGACACAGGCCGACCTTGCCACCTGCACGGCCGCGAATGCCGCTTCGGCGGACGCGGGGCTCAACGCGGTCTACAAGGCGCTGGCTGGCCGTCTCGCTCCCGCCGACCTGAAGCGCCTGCGCGACGCGCAGCGCGCCTGGATCCCGTTCCGCGACAAGGAATGCGCCTTCCGCACCCGGCCCTATGCCGACGGCTCGGCATATTCGACCCTGGTCGAAACCTGCAAGACGGAGTTGACCAAGGTGCGGCTGGCGCAGTTGCAGCACCAATTGCAATGCCCGGAAGGCGACCTCTCCTGCGTGCCGCAAGGCGGCGGCAATGCCGCGCCCGCGAAGAACGCGCCTGCGACGCCCAAGGCCGCGCCTGCGACGGCTGGCGCCGCGCCTGCGAAAACCGCCCCTGCCCAGGCCAGTCAGAACGACACGAGGCCATGCGTGCAATCCGCCGGAAAGGCCAAGTCGGACCAGTATGTCTCGCAGTGCGTCCAGGTGTCGCCGGCGACCAATCCGCCCTGCAACGGGCAGAATGCCTGCAGCATGATGATTGACGAGATCAAGCGCGGCTGCGCCATGATCGGCAAAGACAACCCTCCGGGGTTCTGCTCTGCTTACAAAGGCTGAGCGGCGCGGCTCACGCGCCGCACGTGCTGCGGTGATCAACATGCCCCAACGGAAAATCAACCCGGCGCGGCAAGACAACCGCAAGTTTGGTTTTGGCTGAATATTAGCGGGGCAAGCGACGATGCCACCAAAAAAGGACGGCAAAATCTTGCAAGCCAAGCATGATGCTTATCAAAAATTGATTTCAGTTTTATCGCAAACCTGCAAATCTGTAGACGCGCCGTGAGTCGGGAGTGGGCGCCAACGATAACTTGGTCCCCGTAACTTGGCCCAAATAACTTGGCCGTGTCAGGAGCTCACGATGGATGGAGCGCCCAGCGATTTACGAACGTTGAGATATGTCGCGGAGATCACGCGCAAGCTGGCGAAAATGCTCTCGCGCACGCGCTATCAGATGCTTGTCTATCTTCTTGAAATGACAGCAGTCGAGGCGCAGAGCCTTGCCGGTGAGCAGGATCCCAAACGCACCCGGCCGGTCAAGCCCTCTCAGGCCAGCCGCTAGATCCCAGGAAAGCGTGAGCGCTTAGATCGGCGCCTGCGCGATAGCGTTCTAGCTGTAGTGTTTCACGCTCTCCTGGAACTGCCTAACAGCTCGCGCGCGGCTGACCGCTCGCCGCAAGGCGGTCCAGAATAGCCAGGCAGTTCAGCCTGCGCGCCTCGATGACCGACGGATCGTCGCATTCGACGATCGCGCGCTCGAACCGGTCGAGCGCGTCGAGCGCGTCAAGTAGGTCGGCGGGCGGCTCACCCAAGGCAAACAGGATGCGCCGCGCCCTGACGCCGTCGGCTGCGCCCACCGAGGACTGGATGGCCACCCGGCGGCGCAAATCGCCGAGGGCAGCCTGACGCTCGCGCCATGGCGTTGGCGCGACGTCCCCCGTTGCAGGCACCATGCCTCAGGCCTTGGTCTTGCGCTTGCCCTTGGCTGCATCGCCGCCGGCCGGCTTGCGGCCGAGACCGGACGATTTGGCCAACGCGGAGCGGGTCGCCGAATAGCTCGGCGCCACCATCGGATAGTCGGCGGGCAGGCCCCATTTCGCGCGGTATTCATCCGGCGTCAGGCCATGATCCGTCGCAAGGTGGCGCTTCAACGACTTGAACTTCTTTCCGTCCTCGAGGCACACGATGTGGTCGGGGAAAACCGAGCGCTTCGGATTGACGGCGGGTGTCAGCGCCACCGCTTCCTTGACAACGCTGCTGCTGGCGAGCTTGCGCACCGAGGCGCTGACGCTGGCGATCAGGTCAGGCAGGCCAGAGGCAGGGAGCGGATTGTTGCCGACATAGGCCGAGACAATGTCGGCGGTCAGTTCGATTGCAGTCTTGTCGTCGATGTTGGACAATTTTTTCACCTTCTGCCGGCCTCAAATCGCCAGCTCTTTTTAAGACTTTCGTCGGTGTATCGAATTGGACCTGTCCCCCAACGGACCGTCCAGAGTCAGTAAAGCTACGAGACTCAATACCGGTCGATGTTTCTACACGGACTGGAAACGTGCAAGTTAGGAATTCTAATAGCTATAGCCAACGCTTTATAGCACCGGCTGCCCGCCTTGATGCGTAAAAAGGGCTGTAGCACTTCGACTTGCGGTAGGAGTTGCTGAAAAATCGAAGTTCACGCCAAGTTCTGGCACGGCAACGATAATCCGCCGGTCGGACAGTCAACGATGTGCGATTCGGCGGTCTCGTGGCAAATCACTCATCTGCCGGCGACACCGCGCCTGAGCTCCGCGGCCGGCTTGTCCGCGAGGATCTCCAGCACGCGCTTCCAGCGGGCGCAGCGGCCGAAATCCTTCTGCTCGATGGCCTTTTCCGCCTTCATGGCCGCATAGAGCGGCGCCTCGGCGCCGAACTCCCTGACCAGCCAGTGCGCCTCCTGCCAGGCGCGGCGTTCGTCCTCGTCAACGGCCATTTTGGACATCGTGCCTGGTCTCCGTACCTTCGATGCCGACCGCGACGCAGCTGCCAATGACGAGGACGGCGCCGGCAATTGCCGTCATCGACAGGCTTTCGCCCGACAAGGTCAGCAGAAACGTGGAAGCGATTGGCGTCAGATAGGCGACGACCGCTATCCTGCCGCCGTGGTCGAGCTTTGCCGCGCGCGACCAGAAGTAGTAGCCGAGCCCCATCGGACCGGCGCCGAGATAGAGACCGAGCAGAAGGTGCGCGCCGCTCGGACGCACGGCGCCGTCATGCAGACACCAGGCGAAGGTGAGCGCGACGCCGGTTAGCGCCGAGGGCAAAAGCAGACGCTCCGGCGCCACGGCAAGGCGGCCGACCATGAGCGAGTAGAAGGCCATGCAGAGCGCCGAGCCGAAGGCGGCGAGATAGCCGACGAAGCTGCCTTCGAACCAGCTCTGCGCACCGCCGCCGGAAATCACAAGCGCCACGCCGACGAAGCCGAGCGCCGCCGCCAGCCCAAGCAGCAGCGGACGGCGCGGTCGGCCAAGCAGGATGACCGCCGCGGCGGTCATCAGCGGCCAGGTATAGGCGACGAGGTTCGCCTCGATGACCGGCATCGAGGCGAAGCCGATATATTGCAGCACCATCGTGCCGACCAGACCAAGGAAGCCGACGAGGTAGGCGAGCGCGGACGTCCCCTTCTCCCCTCGAGGGGTCCGAAGGACGGGGCGAGACCCGTGGCTCGCCCCCGGGTGGTGGCCTCGCGAAGCGAGGTCGGATGAGGGGTGCTCCAGGGATCGCCAGCGTCTCGCTTCGCTGGAACACCCCTCATCCGTCTCGGCGCTGCGCGCCGATCCACCCTCCCCCACAAAGGGGGAAGGAGAGGTGCTGGTCAGCCGGATCAGCGCAAACACCAGGGCCGCGCCGCAAAATTGCAGGAACTGCACTTGCGACACCGGATAAAGGGCAAGCAGCGTCTTGCCGACGAGGGCGTTGGTCGCCCACAGCGCCACGGCGCCGAGGGCGAAGGCGAGCGCCGCCCCCAGGGCCGCGCTGGAACGGCTTTGGCTTTCCGGCACGACCGAACCGAGGCTCAGCGACGCTGAAGGCGGCTGAAGCTCGACCGGATCCTTGGTCACTACCAAGACTCCCTCGCCCCGCCAGAAACCGCTTCCGCCGTCGGCTTCGGCACGGGATGCTCCTCAGCATGACGGCGATAGGCGGGCAGCTGGTTGGTCCAGACATCCTCTGCCAGCTCGTTCACCCAGGCACGGTCATGGTCGTTGTCGGCGGCGAGGTAGAACATGCGGTTGTCATCGACATAGGGTTTGGTCGCCGAGCGCTGGTTGAGCACCAGCGTGACGCGTTCGCCGAGCTGGATCGGCGCCGTGCGATGGAGCACGCCGAGGAACTGGCCGAGCGTGGCGTAATTCATCTTGTGGTCGATGCGCATGATCTTGTTGCGCGGCAGGTCGCGGCCGGATTCCAGGATCGAGCGGCCGGTCTCGGAATCGTCGCAATAAATTTCGAGGTGACCGCCGATGAGCGGATCGCTGATCGACAGCGGAATGAGCTCCGTCACCGGAACGCCGTCGCAATGCCATTCGACCGCGCCGTCCTTCGGATTCATGAAGGTGACGGTCGAGCCGACGATCGACAGCGGATAGGGCTCCAGCTTGGTTCCCATCATGTCGGACAGCCTTTCCAGACGCAGCTTGTCGTGCAAAAGTTCCTTGATCTCCGGAATATAGCGGTCGGCGCCGGTGATGAAGGTGAGGTCGAGATGCTTGTGCACAGCATGGCTGGCCTTCAATTTCAGGGCGGCTTCCTCGATGGCGGCAAGCAGAGCGGGGTCGTAACCGTGACGATACTGGGCGACACCGAACCCCGACACTTTCCAGGCCGTCTCATGACCAATGATGGCCTCGCGGCTCATTGCACAGCGTAGTTCGGGAATTGTATGGGCGTTCATTCTACTTTCTCCAAGGTGAGGGCAACACTTGGTTAACAGTCATTTAAACGCCTACCCCTGTAAATTTAGGAATGCTAGTGGTAGCTTAAGCCCAGCTTAAGGTCGAAACGCCGTGCGCCAGCTCAGTCAGGTCAACCTCAACTCGCTGAAAATCGTGGAGAGCGCCGCGCGGCATAGGAATTTCACGCGCGCCGGCGAGGAGCAGTTCATCACCGCTTCAGCCGTGAGCCAGCGCGTGAAAAGCCTGGAGGACCAGCTGCGCTTCAAGATCTTCGAGCGCGGCGGCAATGCGGTGTCGCTGACGCCGGAGGGCGAGACCTACGTGGCGCGCGTGCGCGAGGCGCTGGAGCGCATCGTGGCGGCCAGCATGGAGGCCACCGGGCAATCGCAGGCGCATGTGCTCAGGATCTGCGTGCTGCCGACCTTCGCGGCGCGCTGGCTGTTTCCACGGCTTTCGGCGTTCCAGCAGCAATATCCCGAGATCGAGATGCGGGTGTCGACCTCTTACGCCACGCACGAATTCTCGACCTCCGAATACGATCTCGAAATCCGTTACGGCGACGGCAATTTCCCCGGCCTCACCTCGGAGCTGCTGTTCAAGGAAGACCTGACGCCGGTGTGCAGCCGCAAGCTCTTCCATGAGGTGCTGGGCGACAAGCCGCTGTCGAAGGTGGTGCCGGAGGACCTGCGCCACTTCACGCTGCTGCACTCCGACACCTGCACGCAGAACTGGCAGTCGTGGCTGGGCTTCGCCGGCGCGAGCTTCGTGCTGGGCGAGACGAGAAGCGTCTATTTCGACAGCTGCATGATGTCCTACGAAGCGGCCAATGCCGGAATGGGCTTCGCCGTCGCCAACCGCGCCTATATGGCAAGCGACATCCGCGCCGAAAGGCTGGTGGCTCCCTTCGCGGTCCACCATCCCAACACCGCGGGCTGGTATTTCGTCAGCCCCATCAAGGCGCTCGGCGCCCGCAAGGTCGAGCTGTTCAAGCAGTGGATCATGGCCGAAGCGGCGCTGACGCAGCGCCAGCTCGACATCGAGATTGCCGGCGGACAGCAGGGCCGCGCGGCGCTGGCCTAGAGCATTTCACCGTTTCACGGAAACGGTGAAATGCTCTAGCTCCTTGTTTTTACGCAATTCCGGGCGGAAAACCGCTCACACTTTTCCTGGAATTGCTCTAGCAGCGCCACTCGCGCAGCTTGAGGAGTTCCGGGTGTTTCCGCTAACTGTAGCCGGCTAGCGCGATCACGCCATGACGCAAGGTCGAGACTCAGCTATGTTGGATGGTGCGGCGGGCCTGATTTTCCCGCTTGGCCGGCGCTACCCAGCTTCCTCCCAAGCAGCGCCGGCCTTCTTCATTTCGGCCCGGCGATAACTCGACCTATCCTGCCCTAAAGCGCGTCGCGATCTTTCAGATTCGCTCCACCGCGCTTTAGGTTTTGACCTTACGCATCTCTTTATCCCGAAACCGGTTCCCACTTTCGGGAGACATGCTTATTGCTTCGGCGGCGTGCCCGGCTGGTCTCCGCCGGTGGTCGATTTCGGCACCGGGTTCTTGTCGACCTGAGGGTTCTGGTTGACTTCATCGCCCGGCGCCTTGGTGGGCTGCACATTGTTGTCGCAGGCGGCGAGGACGAGCCCTGCCGCAAGAGCCAGCAGCACAGGAAGTTTCTTCATGACGACCTCCTCTCGTTCGCCCCTTTCATGAGGGCAAACGAGGCGGTGGCGGTTTGGTTGCGTGGACAGCCGGAACCAAGTGGCCCGCGTCCGGTTGAAATCCGAGCCAATCGAACGCAACGAGGAACTGATCATGGTCCGCCTTCTGCTTGCCGGCCTTTTTGCCTACACCGCCTATCGCGTCGCCGTTAGGATCATCGACGAGGTACCGGGAAACGTCGCGCCGCTGGATATGCCGGGTGACGAAAGGCGCAGGCTGCGGCGGCAGTCGGCCGCGATGGGGGTCGAGCCGAAGCGGTAATCCCTCTCTGGCCCCTTCGAGGCCACCTCTCGCCGCTCGCGCGGGCGAGGAAATTATTGCGAACAAAGCGGAAACGATGCTTGATGGGCGATGAACATCGCCGCTCGTGATTCGTCATTCGAGACACCTGCCTATCTTGCCCGGCTGAATGACGAGCAGCGGCTGGCGGTGGTGCATGGCGACGGCAAGGTGGCGGCACCGCTTCTGGTGATCGCCGGCGCCGGCTCCGGCAAGACCAACACGCTGGCGCATCGCGTCGCGCATCTCATCGTTAAGGGCGCCGATCCGCGCCGCATCCTGTTGATGACCTTCTCGCGCCGCGCGGCAGCGGAAATGGCCAAGCGGGTCGAGCGCATTGCCGGCGAGGTGCTGGGGCGCGACGCGGCGATCATCGCCGACGCGCTCGCCTGGGCCGGCACTTTCCACGGCATCGGCGCAAGACTCTTGCGCGACTATGCCGAGCAGATCGGCCTCGATCCCGCCTTCACCATCCATGATCGCGAGGATTCCGCCGACCTGATGAACCTTGCCCGGCACGAGCTGGGATTCTCCAAGACCGAAAGCCGCTTCCCGACCAAAGGCACCTGCCTGCAGATCTATTCGCGGGCGGTGAACGCGCAGGCGCCGCTCGGCGAGGTGCTGGGCTCGGCCTTTCCCTGGTGCGCGGCATGGGCGGACCAGCTCAAAGAGCTGTTCGCGGCCTATGTCGAGGCCAAGCAGGCGCAGAACGTGCTCGATTACGACGACCTCCTGCTCTATTGGGCGCAGATGGCGGCCGAGCCGGAGATCGCCGCGCATCTCGGCAGCCGCTTCGACCACGTGCTGGTCGACGAATACCAGGATACCAACCGGCTGCAGGCCTCGATCCTTCTGGCGCTGAAGCCCGACGGCGCCGGGCTGACCGTGGTGGGCGACGACGCGCAGTCGATCTATTCCTTCCGCGCCGCGGAAGTGCGCAACATCCTCGACTTCCCAAAGCAGTTCGCGCAAGGCGCCGAGATCGTCATGCTGGAGCGCAATTACCGCTCGACCGAGACGATCCTGGCCGCCGCCAACAAGGTGATCGGCGAGGCCAGCGAGCGCTTCACCAAGAATCTGTGGACCGAGCGCCGGTCCTCGCACAAGCCGCAACTGGTCAGCGTGCGCGATGAGGCTGAGCAGGCCAACTATGTCTGCCAGGCGATCCTGGCCGAACGCGAGGCCGGCACGGCGCTGAAGGCGCAAGCGGTGCTGTTTCGCACCTCAAGCCACAGCGGACCGCTGGAGGTGGAGCTGACGCGCCGCAACATCCCCTTCGTGAAGTTCGGCGGGCTGAAATTCCTGGACGCCGCGCATGTGAAGGACATGCTGGCGATGCTGCGCTTCGCCGAGAACCCGCGCGACCGCGTCGCCGGCTTCCGCGTGCTGCAGCTGATGCCGGGCATCGGCCCGTCCGCCGCCTCGCAGATCGTAGAGACGATGGCGACGTCGCTGGACGAGACGCTGGGCCTTGCCCGGTTCCGCCCGCCGCAGCGCGCCGCTCAGGACTGGCCGGCGTTCCTCGACATCTATAGCGGCCTGCGCGCCGGCGCCAGGTGGCCGGCGGATCTGGAACGGATCAGGCTCTGGTACGAGCCGCATATGGAGCGCATCCACGAGGACGCGGTCACGCGCCGCGCCGATCTCATCCAGCTTGAGCAGATCGCCTCGACCTACCCGTCGCGCGAGCGCTTCCTGACCGAGCTCACCCTCGATCCGCCCGACGCCACAAGCGACCAGGCCGGGCCGCCGCATCGCGACGAGGATTATCTCATCCTGTCGACCATCCACTCGGCCAAGGGCCAGGAATGGAAGAACGTCTTCGTACTCAACACGGTAGACGGCTGCATCCCCGCCGATCTCGGCGTCGGCACCAAGGAGGACATCGAGGAGGAGCGGCGGCTCCTTTACGTGGCGATGACTCGCGCCAAGGACAGTTTGCATCTGGTGGTGCCGCAGCGTTTTTATCCGCACAACCAGGCGGCGCGCGGCGACCGCCATGTCTATGCCTCGCGCACCCGCTTCATCCCGGCCTCGATGCTTTCGGCCTTCGAGCAATCGTCCTGGGCAAGTGCCGCGCTCAAGGACGACCCGCGCCAGCGGCCAGGCGTCAAGGTCGATCTCGGCGCTCGCATGCGCGGCATGTGGAAATAGCGGTCGGCACAAGCGCAACCAGGAGCCGGGATAGACGTTGTCGGAACGGCCCGGTTTCGCCTGGCCGCTTGAAGACATATCCGTGAGATCGCTTAAAACGGGTCGTGAGGATGGAACCGGCAACAGTGGCCATGATCCTGCTTTCCTGCAGCGCGCAGATGGAGGCCTGCCACATGGTGGACACGCGGCCCGCCATCTATGCCGGGATGGAGCAGTGTACGGCCGCCCTGCCCGCCCGCCTTCAAGGCACTATTTTGATCGGCAGATGCATGCCAGTGACAGGCGTCGCACCGGGCAATCGGGTCGCTATGGTTCGTGTGGTCAGAGGCGATGGATCCGGTGCGACATCGACAGATTATCTAGTAGATCGCTTCGACAATCTCCCCAACTAATCACAACAATCACGCCGGAAACCTGCTCGTCGGCAAGCCACGCATGTGTTGTTGCACGTTGACCAGCAGCCATCTGGCGACCGGCCTGGAACCAGTTGGCACGAGCCGCGTTGTCGAGCGTCTACCCAACCGGAGCGGTGGCGGCCCTGCCACGATCCTTCCATCTCGAGAGGTCCGAATGTACGACAGGACGTTCTTCACCCCGGTCGCTCTCAGCGTCGGCGCCGGCCACAAGCGCATGATCGCCTCGCTTTTCGACATGCATGATTTCCTGACCGAGTTTCCGCCGTCACGCCGGCGCCTCAGCTACGGCGCGGCCGTGAAGGCCTGCGAGGCCGCGCGCAGCGGAGAAATCTCGGTCGAGGCCGCGCGCGATGCGCTGATCACCTTCGCGGCGACAGCCGGCGTGCTCTGGCCTTCGGACCAGCCGGCCGTCTCGGTCAAGCCCGTGGCCCGTGGACATGGCGGCTTCGCCGCCTGACAAGCTGATCCGCAGGTCATTTCATCCAATGGCGGGCATTTCCATCGTCATCTCGGCTTGGAGGCCGCCGGCGAGGCTTCGGCGGTCGGCGCGGCCGACTCGGCCGCGTTGACGAAGGGATAGACGAGCTGCCGGTGATAGAGCTGGGGCACCGGCTCGTCGACACCGTATTTTTCCGGCATATGTGGCGGCATGAACAAGGTGCCGCCGATCAGGTCGAGGACGGGCAGCTGGGCGGCGAAATTCTTGTCATAGGCTTGGCGGTCATTGGCATGATGCCAGTGATGAAACTGCGGCGAGGCTATCAGCCATCTCAGCGGCCCGAATTTGATGCGGGTGTTGGAGTGGATGAACACCGACTGCCAGTGATAGATCAGCACGTAGATGAGAACCGCCTCGTCCGAAAAACCCAGCGCGAAGAGCGGCAGGAACGAAGCCGACTCAGGATCTGGTCGACCGGGTGCACGCGATGGGCGGCCAGCCAGTCCATCTCCTCGATCGAATGATGGATGGCGTGGAAGCGCCACAGGAACGGCACCGCGTGAAAGGCGCGATGGGCAAGGTAGAAGCCTATGTCGGCGACGAGCAAAGCCTCGACCGCCTGCAGCCACAAAGGCTGTGACTGCACGGCGGCAGGAAGCGCCTCGGGAAAGAAACGCCGGACCGCCAGCATCGCGGCGCCGACCACCAGCAGCATGCCGAATTTGATGACGATGCCGTTGAAGAGTAGATAGAAGACGTCGTTCAGCCAATGCCGGCGCGTCGCCGATTGCTCGGCATGCAGCGGCAGGAGCTGCTCGAGCGGAATGAAGATGAGGGCGATGACCAGCACCGCCTTGTAGTCTATGAGATCGAACACGGTCGCTCACGGATCGGCTGAAGCCAGCCTCCGACACTAACCGCCAAAGGATGAACGGACCGTTGCCGGCGCTGACCATGGTGCCGAAAGAACAGCCGTTCAGTGGATAGTGCCGACGACGTCGCCCGACGGCGCACCGCGCGGGCTTTCGAAGCTCACCTGGTCGCGCCCGTTCGATTTCGCCTTGTAGAGATGCCTGTCGGCGACCTGGAACATGTCGTGATAGGTGGTTGGACCGCTGAAGGCGATGCCGCCGATGCTGACCGAGAGCGGCCATGGCTGACCGCCGGGCGCGAACTCGGCCTCGCGGATGCGCAGCCGGATGGATTCCGCGACCAGGAAGGAGCGTGTCGCGTCGGCGCCCGGCAGGAAGACCGCGAATTCCTCGCCGCCGATGCGGCCGACAATGTCGGCGCCGCGCAGTTGCCCCTGGATCGTGCTGGCGATCAGTTTCAGCGCCTGGTCGCCGCAATCATGGCCGAGACGGTCGTTGATCGATTTGAAATGGTCGGCGTCGACGATCAGCAGCGCGCCGGAATCGGCGACGTCATGGCTGCGTGCCTGCTCCAGATAGGCTTCCACCAGCATCGAGAAGGCGCCGCGATTGAAGACGGCCGTCAGGCTGTCGGTCGCGGCTACGATGCTGAGTTCCTTCTGGGCGATCGCCAGCTGGCGCATCTTCCACATCAGGAAGAACAGGAAGGAGCCGCCGAGGACGAGCGGCAGGAAAAGGTCGGTGAGCTTGGCCCAGAGCAACGCCTGCCGCGACAGCGACGGAAAATTGAAGGAATCGACGAAGAAGGCGGCCGCAATGAAAAAGGCGGTGCCGGCGACGGTGACCGCCACGACCCTGCCCCAACTCGTGGGGGACAAATCGATGCGCATGTCATTGCTCCCACTGCAATTGGGCCCATTGTGCAGCGGGAGCGCAAACGAAGTCCTAATACATTGGCTTCAATGCAAGCCCTGCGCGATGAGACGACGGGCAAGCCGCCCACGGCGGCGGCCTGCCTCTTCCTGAACCGCTTTAATGGGCGGTCGTGCTGCCCGAGCCGCCCATAGTGCCCGCGCTTCCGATACCGCCCGTCGCGCCGAACGAGGTGCCGGTGGTGGTTGCGCCGGTGGTGCCGCTGAGCGACCCACTGGTGCCGGCGTTCAAGCCGCCAGCGCCGCTCACAGTGCCGGTGCCGCCGACACTACCCGTCGCACCGGGCGAGGTGCGGGTGGTGGTCGTGCCAGTGACGCCGCCGAGCAAGCCGCTGCTGCTGGCGTTCAAGCCGCCAGCGCCGCTCACAGTGCCGGTGCCGCCGACACTACCCGTCGCACCCGGCGAGGTGCCGGTGGTGGTCGTGCCAGTGACGCCGCCGAGCAAGCCGCTGCTGCTGGCGTTCAAGCCGCCGGCGCCGCCCACGCTGCCGGTGCCGCCGATGCCGCCCGTCGCGCCGAACGAAGTACCGGTGGTGGTCGCGCCGTTGGCGCCGCCGAGCGAGCCGCTGGTGCCGGCGTTGAAGCCGCCGGTGCCGCCCACGGTCCCTGTGCCGCCGATGCCGCCCGTCGCGCCGAACGAAGTGCCGGTGGTTGTGCCGGTGGCGCCCCCGAGCGACCCGCTGGTGCCGGCGTTGAAACCGCCGGTGCCGCTCACGCTGCCGGTGCCGCCGACACCGACGCCGCCGATATTGCTGCCAAAGCCCGTGCCGAGACCGGTGGAACCGCCGATCGAGGAGCCCGCTCCGCTCCCCGCGCCGCTCAAACTGCCCGCGGCGACGCCGGTGTTGTCGATGCCGAAGCCGATGTCGAGACCGGCTGCATTGGCCGGCACGGCGAGAAGGGTCAAGCCGCCGACCAACGTGCCGGCGATTTTTTCTACGATACCATTCATGGCGTTCTCCTTCGTTGCCATATTTTCCGCAACCGCATCGCCGGAGTGCCGTGTCCGTGCGAATGCCTGTGCGAGAGGGAACAAGGGGAATACGAACGGGCCCGGTCAGGGTTCCATTTTTCGGGGAAAAATTCGTTGTTTAAAAAGGATATACAAGCTTTCCTTGATGTTTGAGCCTGATCGACGATCGGCGATCGGAAAGCCGTGGGCGATGGCTTCGCTCAAGCGTAGGCGCGGCCTTCCTCCGAGCGCTGGAACAGCATCAGGTCGAGCGGCACCGAGGGCCTGCCGAGCACGGTAAGGCACATATGCGCCTGGCCGCGGTGATGGGTCTGGTGGTTGAAAAGATGGCTGAGCGCCGGCGCCAACCGCTGCGAGACGGTGCGCATGTCGGTCGTCATATAGGCAAAACGTCCGGTGAACGCCTTGTCGGTCATGCCGCCCACCCAGTCGACGATCCTCCTATCCTCGGCCTCGCGTGCCAGGCGCAAGCCAGGGAAGGCGCGATAGAGGATTGTCGCAAGATTCGAGGGTGCATCACCCTCGCCCGTAAAGCGCTTCATCCAGATGCGGTCGGTGACGAGCAGATGGTTGAGCGTACCAAGCATCGAGCCGAAGAAGGCGCCGACGTCGCGGCCGAGTTCCTCTTCGTCGAGATCGGCGGCGGCATCATAGATGCGTGTGTTGGCCCATTGATTGTAGGCCGCAAACATCATGAAATGCTGTTTCATTCTTCCATCCGGGTCACAACGAATCCCGGCTCTTCGTAACCCGCAGGAACCGTAATGACCATTCTGTTCTATGACCTCGTCGGCCACGACACCGAACGCCCGTTCAGCCCGCATTGCTGGAAGACGAAGATGGCGCTGGCCCATAAGGGGCTCGCCGCGACCAAGGTGCCGACGCGCTTCCTCGAAGTGCCCAAGGTGGAAGGCGGCGTATCGAAGACGGTGCCGGTGATCCGCGACGGGAACCGCGTTGTGGCCGATTCCTTCGCCATAGCGCTCTATCTCGACGAAGCCTATCCGGATCGGCCGACGCTGTTCGGCGGCGAAGGCGGCAAGGCGATGGCGCGCTTCATCGAACGCTGGTCGCAACTCACCATTCATCCTTACATCGCAACGGTGGCCCTTACCGACCTGCATGGGATGCAGGACGAGGCGAATGGCCGCTACTTCCGCGAGGATCGTGAACGGCGCTATGGCAAGCGGCTGGAAGAGGTGGTTGCCGGACGCGATGCCGGGCTCGTCGGCTTCCGCGCCTCGCTGCAGCCGCTGCGCTCGATGCTCACCTACCAGCCCTTCATCGGCGGAGCCTCGCCGCTGTTTGCCGACTACATCGTCTTCGGCGCGCTGCAATGGGGCCGCATCGCCTCGCCTTTCCAGCTGCTTGACGACAGCGACAGCATCGTCAGCTGGTTCGAGCGCTGCCTCGACCTGCATGGCGGGATCGGCCGGCAGGTCGCGGCCGCGGCGTGAACGCGGCGAGCCGGAATGCTATGTTGCGCTATGAGATGCGGGCCAAGATCTGGGTTTACCCCGGCAAGGGCGGCTGGCATTTCGTGACGCTGCCGACGGACGTCGCGGCGCGGATCAAGGAGGCCATGGCGGGACTGGCGCGCCCTTGGGGCTCGCTCGGCGTCACGGCCAGCATCGGCAAGACGAGGTGGCAGACCTCGCTCTTCCCCGACAGGGCCTCCGGCAGCCTGCTGTTGCCGCTCAAGGCCCCGGTGCGCCTGCGCGAAGGTCTCAAGGCCGGTGATACGCCGACATTGACCATAGAGGTTGAGCTTTAGCACCTACTTCCGGCGCTCGTTGGCCGGCCCGTCCTTCTCTACCAGCTTGACGCAGATCGGGTCGCCCTTTTCCATCCGGACACATTGCCACTCCGGACCGAAGCCGAAACTCTGCTGCCCCAGCCGTGGAAAGAGCAGCTCGCCGACGACGATCGCGGCAAGAACCGCGGCCACGATGATGATACCGCGGATATCCCCCCGCCTGAGACAAGGCCGGTTCATCGCCTTCGCTCCGCTGCCGCAACGCCCCGGATTTCCGCGCGAAGCATTTTCGCAGCCGCCTAATTATCCCGCAAAGGGTTCTCCTTGACCAGAACCAGCCTCCCCTTGGCAAGCCGCCGGGCGGCTTGTATAGAGCCCGCCACCCTAATTTCCATTCCCAGAACAAGGACGACCCTATGGCGATCGAACGCACCTTCTCCATGATCAAGCCCGACGCGACCAGGCGCAACCTGACGGGCGCCATCACCAAGATGCTGGAGGACGCCGGCCTGCGCGTCATCGCATCGCGCCGTGTATGGATGAGCCGCCGCGAGGCCGAAGGTTTCTACGCTGTCCACAAGGATCGCCCGTTCTTCGGCGAGCTGGTGGAATTCATGTCGTCGGCGCCCACCATCGTGCAGGTGCTGGAAGGCGAGAACGCCATCGCCAGGAACCGCGAAGTGATGGGCGCCACCAACCCGGCCAATGCCGCCGAGGGCACCATCCGCAAGGTGCACGCGCTGTCGATCGGCGAGAACTCGGTGCATGGCTCGGACGCGCCGGAAACCGCCGCGCAGGAGATCAAGTACTGGTTCTCGGATACCGAGATCGTCGGCTGAGGCGCAAAAACCGAGCTTCACAGAACGGCCCGCCCGAGCGGGCCGTTTTTGTTCGAAACGGGTGGTCGCATCCGCCGTCTGCCCTAGGTTCATCGACATCGGCGACAAAATAGCACTGGGCGTCGCCGACTGTGAGCGACCACCGCGCTTCCGCCCGAACTGAGGGAGGGAAGCATGATCAAGCCTCATGTTTCTAAAAGTGGCGTTGCCTATCCGGACGACCTCGCCCTGTTGAAGCGTATCTATGACGAGGTCTGCGAGGAGCGCGGCATCGTCATAGGCAGTTCCGAGGCGTCGGACCTGGCGATAGAGGCCATGAAACTCTTTTCGGCCGGTATCTTCGACGAAAGGACGATCGGCCGCAGGCTTCGTGGCGGGTGATGGGCGACGGCGGGCTCAATCCCCGTCGCCGTAGCGGATGACCTCGACCTTCTCCCTGGTGATCAGGCAGCTCTTCTTGCTGGTCAGCGCCTTGATCGCCGGGATCAGCACATCGATCTTCTCCGGCGCGTCGATGATCTCGACAACGATCGGCAGGTCCTGCGACAGGCGCAGGATCTTGGCGGTGTGAAGCACGCTGGAACGGCCGAAGCCAAGCGGACCTCTGAGCACCGTGGCGCCGGCCATGCCCGCCTCGCGCGCCTTGATGACTATCGCCTCGTGCAGCGGCTTGCCGTCAGCGGCTCTGTCGTCCTCGCCGAAGAAGATCCTGAGCAGCGCGCATTGCGCGGGAAGTTCCATGTTCTCTTCTCCCTGATCACGTTTTAGCCTGGTCGCCTGCCGACCGGCAAACGGTTGAGCCTGGACGCCACGAGATAACCCAGCCATGCGGCGGCCAGCGACAGAGCGACCACACTGATGAGATAGGCGGCGGCCAGCGGCCAGTCGCCCTCGAACAGCAGGAGGAAGGTGTCGAGGCTCATCGCCGAAAACGTGGTAAGCCCGCCGCAGAAGCCGGCCATGACGAAATTGCGTCCGGACTGGCCGATCATCAGGCGGCCGTCCGGCCCGGTCAGCGTGGCGAAGGCCATGATGACCCAGGAGCCGACGACATTGACGAAAGCGGTCGACCACAGCGCGTTCAGGCCGAGCAGCGAGACGATAACGTAGCCCGACAGGAAGCGGGCCAGTGAGCCGATCGCCGCGCCGCAGCCGACCGCCAGATAAAGCCGCATCGCCGTCTGCCTGTCCGCCATCGCTCAGCCTGCGGCCACGGCGGTTGAATGAACCACCCAATTGGCTGAACCAGCCACCCAGGTGGTTGAACCAACCACCCAGACGACCGCCCAAAAGCCGAGGGCGACGAACAGCACGCACAGCGCTGCCGAAGCGACGACGTTGAAGGCGGCGAGCCGTTCCTCGCCGTCGAGCGCAAGGTTCAGCGTCTGCAGGCAGAAGGACGACACCGTGGTGTAGCCGCCGAACAGGCCGACGACGACCAGGTCGCGCACGGGATCGCTGGCGAAGACGCCGCCGACCGAACGCGCCGCGCCGGCGAAGGCACCGATGGCAAGGGCGCCAGAGACGTTGACCGCCAGCGTGCCCCAGGGAAAGGTCTCGCCGACGCCGCGGCCAACCACGCCGGACAGGAAAAAGCGGGAGATGCCGCCGAGGAAACCGCCGATCAGGACCAGGGCGCACGCCGCAAGGGTCATCGCTTCAATGCCTTTCCAAACGCGATTCCGCACCGGAATCACCTCACGAAATCAGGCATGATACGAGCGGGAAAACAAACCCTGCCGCGCAACAGCACGCCTGGCAGGAGTCATCAGCCATAAGGGCGGTTTTCGGGGGAACCCCATCCCCATTTTCGGGGGAGGCTAGGCGGTTGCAGCGGCGCGGTCAACCAGCCCGTTTCAACACGATGCCTTGACGACCGCCGGCCAGCGGATCGAGCTGGTGGCTTGTGCCGGTGATGAACATCAGCCGTTCGCCGACCATGATACGCGCCTGCAGAGCGTAGGTCCGGCCCTTCTGGATCGCCTTGGGGTCGAAACCGATGTCGAATTTGATCGGCACCTGACCGGTGGGCGCTATCCTGCGCTTGGCGATCACGGTCGCCGGCGCGTCGGCCAGCGAGACGTCGGCGAGTTCGACCACGAGCACGGCATCGGGCGGCAGAGCGATGCGCTCGCGATAGGTCACCTCGCCGGCAACGGTCTTCTCGCCGGCCTTGGTCACTTCCGGCACGGCAAACACCCCGACAACCAGCGGCACCAGCCCGAAGATGAAGAACTCCGCGATGCGGTCCAGCATGACCCTGCTCCGCCAAGCAAATCAAACCATCCGGCAGGCTTGGGAAGGATTGCGGTCGTTCGATGGCCGAACGGGAGTTTTTCTGATGCATGTCGTTGCCCCAGAACCGCTGCGCAGTTCTGGGCGACATGCATTATTCGCCCTGTTTCTTCCAGCGGTCCGCGGCGCGGTCGTCAGCTTCCTTAGCCTCGACCCAGCCGCCCTCGGAGCCGTCGGCGCGGTGCTCCTTCTTCCAGAAGGGTGCGCGCGACTTCAGATAATCCATCAGGAAATTCGCCGCCTCGAAGGCCGCCTGGCGGTGCGACGAGGCCGCGACCACCAGCACGATGTTCTCGCCTGGCGCGATCTTTCCATGGCGATGGATAACGGTGAGCCCCTGCAGCGGCCAGCGCTCAGCCGCCTCGGCGGCGATGCGGCCGATCTCGGCCTCCGCCATGCCGGGATAGTGCTCGAGCTCGAGCGCCGACAACGCGCCCTGCTCGTCGCGGCAAAGGCCGGAAAATGTGACCACGGCGCCGATATCGGCACGGCCCCTGGTCAGGCCGGCGATCTCGGCGGCGACGTCGAAGTCCTCGCGCTGGATGCGGATGGCGGGCACGATCGCGCCGGCCATCTCAGCCCCCGGTCATCGGCGGAAACAGCGCGATTTCGCGCGCGCCGGCGATCTTCTCGCGGTGGCCGACATGTTCCTGGTTAATCGCGACGCGGATGACGTCGGGATATTGCAGCGCGTTCTCATACTCCTCGCCGCGCGACTTCAGCCAGCGCAGCAGGTCGGCTACCGTCTCGATGCCGGAAGGCAATTCGACGTCCTCTTCCGGCTTGCCAATCCGCTCGCGTACCCAGGCGAAATAGATGAGCTTCGTGGACATTGTCTTCACTCGTCCATGATGTGCTTGAGCCCGGCGCGGAAATAGTCATAGCCGGTGTAGAGCGTGACGAGGGCCGCGACCCACAAAAGCACGAGGCCGAGCTGGGTGGTCAGCGGAAAGATCTTGTCGCCGGCCGGACCGACCAGCAGGAAGGCGATGGCAACCATCTGGATGGTGGTCTTCCATTTGGCGAGCTGGGTCACCGGCACCGAGACTTTCAAGGCGGCCAGATATTCACGCAAGCCTGACACCAGGATCTCGCGGCACAGGATGATGATCGCCGCCCAGAGCGACCAGCCGGCGATGCCGCCATGGCGGTCGGTGTCGGCGGCAAGCAGAAGCAGGCAGGTGGCGACCAGCAATTTGTCGGCGATCGGGTCGAGCATCTTGCCGATGTTGGAGGTCTGCTGCCAGGCGCGCGCGAAATAGCCGTCGAAATAATCTGTAATGGAGGCGAGCAGGAAAATGACCAGCGCCGACCAGCGGGCGAAGTCGGACGACTTCAGATGTCCTTCAAGAAAAAAGCACAGCACGACCAACGGCACCGCGACGATGCGGGCATAGGTGAGGATGTTCGGCAGGTTGAACGCGCGTTGTACCATGTCGTCTCGGGAAATCTCCTCCGCCAGACGTACTCAAATCAGAAGCCAATGTAGGGGGTCAACTGTCGAGATTCGATTGGACAGGGAAAAATGGCGTGAGGGCCGGCGTGAGGCCCCCCTTCGGGACGTCCCTTCGCGCGAGCGCGTCAGCTCTCATGAAAATGATTGTAGACCAGCTTCGCCACGTGTTCGGAAATACCGTCGACCTTGACCAGATCCTCGACCGCGGCGCGGCTAACCGCCTTGGCGGTTCCGAAGGCGTGAAGCAGGGCGCGCTTGCGGCCAGGGCCGATGCCGGCGATCTCGTCGAGCGGGCTTTTCACCATCTCCTTCTTGCGCCGTGCGCGGTGCGAGCCGATGGCGAAGCGATGCACCTCGTCGCGCAGGCGCTGGACGAAATAGAGCACGGGGTCGCGCACCGGCAGCATGAAGGAGTCCCTGCCCTTGACGAAGAAGCGCTCGCGGCCGGCATCGCGATCCGGGCCCTTGGCGATGCCGATAGCGACGACCCTGTCCTCGATGCCGAGATCGGCCAGGATCTGGCGCACCGCCGTCATCTGGCCCTGGCCGCCGTCGATCAGGATGACATCGGGCCAGGCTGGGAAGCTTCCATTGCCGGTGACCAGATCCTCCTCACCGGCATCCTGGGCTTCCGCGTCTTCCGAGGCCGGTGATTTCTGCTCGTCGCCATGTTCGCGCAGAAGTCGCGAGAAGCGCCGCTGCATCACCTCGCGCATCATGCCGAAATCGTCGCCGGGCGTGATCTCGGTCGAGCGGATGTTGAACTTCCGGTACTGGTTCTTCACGAAACCTTCCGGGCCGGCGACGACCATGGCACCGACCGCGTTGGTGCCCATGATGTGCGAGTTGTCGTAGACCTCGATGCGCACCGGCGGCTTTTCCAGGCCGAAGGTGTCAGCAAAACCCTTGAGCAGCCGGGCCTGGGTCGAGGTCTCGGCCAGCCTGCGGCCGAGCGCCTCGCGCGCGTTCTGCAGCGCGTGATCGGTCAGGTCCTTCTTCTCGCCGCGCTGCGGCACCGAGATCGTGATCTTGCGGCCGGCATGGGTGGAGAGCGCCTCGGCGAGCAGTTCCTGCTCCTGCGCGGCCTGCGAGAGCAGCAGCGTGCGCGCCGGCAGCTTGTCGTCATAGAATTGCGCCAGGAACGAGCCCAGCACCTCAGCCGGTTCCAGCGCCGGATCGGCCTTGGGGAAATAGGCGCGGTTGCCCCAGTTCTGGCCGGTGCGGAAGAAGAAGACCTGAATGCAGGTCTGGCCGCCTTCCTGGTGGATGGCGAAGACGTCCGCCTCCTCCACCGTCTGCGGATTGATGCCCTGATGCGCCTGCACATGGGAGAGCGCGGCAAGCCTGTCTCGATAAATGGCGGCGCGCTCGAAATCGAGCTCTTCCGCGGCCTGCTGCATGGCGGCGGAAATCTCGGTCTTCACCTTCTGGCTGCGGCCGGAAAGGAAATCCTTGGCCTCGGCGACGAGTTCGGCATAGCCCTGATGCGATATCTCGCCGGTGCAGGGACCGGCGCAGCGCTTGATCTGGTAGAGCAGGCAGGGCCGCGTGCGGTTTTCGTAGAAAGAATCCGTACAGCTCCGCAGCAGGAAAGCTCGCTGCAGCGAATTGATGGTGCGGCCGACCGCGCCGGCCGAGGCGAAGGGACCGAAATAGTCCCCTTTTCGCGAGCGCGCGCCGCGATGCTTGTAGATGCCGGGCGAGACATGGTCGCCGGTGAGCAAGATGTAGGGGAACGATTTGTCGTCCCGCATCAAGACGTTGAAGCGCGGCCTCAGCCGCTTGATGAGGTTGGCCTCGAGCAGCAGCGCCTCGATCTCGGTGCGGGTGACGACGAATTCCATCGTCGCCGTCTCGCGCACCATGCGGCCGATGCGGGCGGTGTGGAAACGCCCCTGCGCGTAGTTGGTGACGCGCTTTTTCAGGCTGCGCGCCTTGCCGACATAGAGCACGTCGCCGGCCGCGTTCATCATGCGATAGACGCCAGGCTGGTTGGGGAGCCGCTTGACGAAGGTCTGGATCACCTCGGCGCCGACCATGCCGTCGGCGTCGCCGGCGTGCGGCGTCCAGTCGATGGCCGTGAAGGCGACATCGGGGCCGGTCGGGATCGGCTCCGGCTCGACGATCTCCTCCGCCGCCTCCTCCTCGATGTCGAGATCGACATCGGGCGGCAGGTCGTCGGCGGTTCCGTTGCTTTTGTGTCTTTGGGCTGCGGGACTCATTCCACCATGCCTGTCACATCGGGCGTCTGCCACGCAAGATGCTGGCCGCCGTCCAGCGCGATCATCTGGCCTGTCACCGAGCGCGCCCGCCAGAGATAGCGGATCGTGGCGCCGAATTCGGGCAATTGCGGGCCACGCTTCAGGATCAGGCCCTCGACTTGACTTTCGAAATCGTCGTCGCCCTGACGCTTGTTCTTCAAGGTCGGGCCTGGTCCGATCGCATTGACGCGAATGCGCGGCCCGAGCGCCTGCGCCAGCATCTGCGTTTGCGTCCAGAGCGCCGATTTCGACAGCGCATAGGAGAAATAGCGCGGCGTCGGGCGCCAGACGCGCTGGTCGATGATATTGACGATCAGCCCCTCCTCGCCGTCGGGCAAAGCGCGGGCAAAATTCTGCGCCAAAAGCGCCGGCGCCTTCACATGGATGGCGAAGTGGCGGTCCCAGGCCTGCCAGTCGAAATCCTCCACGCGGTCGTCGACGAACAGGGATGCGTTGTTGACCAAGAGCGTGACGGGGCCGAGCGCGGCTTGCGCCCTGCCGACAAGATCGCCGACGGCATCCATGTCGGTGAGGTCGGCGGCGACCACGGCGGCGCGGCCGCCCTCGCCCGTGATCTTCCGCACCAGCGCCTCGGCCTCGCCGCTCGACCGGTTGGCGTGGATGGCGACGGCGAAGCCATTGGCGGCCAGGTCCTCGACGATCGCCTTGCCGATCCGCCTTGCTCCACCCGTCACCAGCGCGACGGCCGCGGCTTGTCTCATGGTGTCAATCCTCAATCGGCTTCACGATTCCGGGAAGCCGGCACAATATGACGGGCCAAGCGTTAAATGCCATTTCCACCTGGGGCAGGAATGTGGCGAAGCGGCCCGGATGCGGATGCGCCCCGCCGGATTCGGGGCACCGTTAACGGCAATATATGTCGCTGGACCCCTTGAACCAAGCGGTGTGCGGCGCAACATGATTGGCCTGCTGACATTCGCTGTTGCGAAGATGCAACGTCACTTTTCGGCCTCATTCGCGCCTGGGAATGACCCAAGTTCAGGTTCGCTTCAGCCGCATTTCAGCACGACATTTGGAACCGTTAAGCGCCAAGCCCGTTTATCCCCCCGGACGGGCCGGGGCGTTTCATGAACAAGCAAGCCTAAGTGTCTTGTGGCTTAAGGAGTATATAATGAAGACCAATCCCAAATTTGCGCCGCTCGCCGCCGCGCTCGGGCTGTTCGCCTTTGCTGGTACCGCCTTCGCGGCCGACGTGGTTTCCGAAGAGCCGCCGGCTCCCGCTCCGGTTGCCGAGCTTCCGGTTGCTTCCTGGGCCGGCCCCTATGCCGGTATCAATCTCGGCTACGGCTTCGGCGGCCATGTGAAGGCCCCCGGCGTCGACGCCAAGACCAAGGGCTTCATCGGCGGCGTTTTCGGCGGCTACAACTGGCAGCAGGACAACTTCGTCTACGGTGCTGAAGCCGACCTCGGCTACAACGGCACCAAGGGTTCGGACAACGGCCTTTCGGCCAAGACCGGCATCGAAGGCTCGCTGCGCGCCCGCCTCGGCTATGCCGTGACCCCCGAAATCCTGCTCTACGGCACGGGCGGTCTCGCTGCCAAGGACCAGAAGATTGACGACAGCGTCACAGGCGTGCACGACAACAAGGGCATGCTCGGCTGGACGGCCGGCGCCGGTACCGACATCAAGATCACGGACAACGTGTTCGGCCGCGTCGAGTACCGCTACACCGACTACGGCAGCAAGAACTTCGGCGACACCGGCAAGGTCAAGTCTTCGGACAACCGCGTCACCTTCGGCGTCGGTATGAAGTTCTAAGTCGTTAGAAGCCACGACACGGAAAAGCCGGGCCTTGCGCCCGGCTTTTTTTGTGCAGCCGGCCATCATGTCGACCGCTTCGGCGGTCTGGCCTTTGCCTTCGCTGGCAGCGTCTTGACGAAAGCCAGCGCGTGGTCGAGCCAGAAGGCAAGATCGGCATCGGTTGTCGTGCCTTCCGGCGCAACGCGAACATAGCCTTCCATCGAGCGCCCGCCCATCTCCATCGTGCTCGCATGAGGACGTGCGGCGGCAGCCGCATGCGCTTGTTTGCCGACACGAACCAGAAGCCCGCGCTTCGAGGTGCCGATCAGCATGTTGCCGTTGATCATGAAACAGGTGCCGCCGAACATTTTTTGTTCGGTGAAGGCGCGTTGCCCGAGGGCGGCGCGCAGGCGTGCGACCATCGGGTCCGGCGCGACATTGGTTGAGAGCTTTGCCATGCTCAGCACTCCGACTTGGGTGATGTCAGGCAAGCATGGAAGCGGACGGGGTTCAAGCGCGGCCTCTCCTTCTCCCCGTGCGGGAGAAGGAGAAGGCGCACTACCCCGGCACGCTTGCTTTCAGTTCCGGAAACTTCTCATCAAACCTGGCGGCCCAGCGCACGAGCCGTCCGCGGCCCTTTTCCCATTGGCCGGAAAAGCGCAGCGCAAGATAGCCAAGCGTTGCGCGCAGCGCCATGTGGCCGGCAGTGATCTTCTTCGGCAGCTTCGGCGGGTTGGCGTTGATGAGGTCGAGCGCCGTGGCGACCTTCGTCCATTGCCGGTCGAGCCAAGGCTGATAGACCATCGCCTCCGGCCGCGTGCGCCGCTCATAGACCATCGACAGCGCGCAGTCGCAGATGCCGTCGGCAAGCGCCTCCAGAACCTCCGCCTCGAGCCGCTTGTCCGGGTTGCGCGGGAACAGCGCGTTCTTCGACAGGCGGTTGAGATGCTGGGTGATGGCGCGGCTGTCATAAATCGAGCGGCCGTCCTCCAGCACCAGCACCGGGATCTTGCCGAGCGGATTGGCCGAGATCAGGTCGGCGGGCCTGTCCTCCGTCTTGACCGGCACGAGGTCGATGGCGATCCCGGCATAGGCGGCCGCCATGCGGACCTTCGAACTGTAGGGGGACGTGGAAGCATAGAGCAGTTTCGGCATGATCGGATTCCCAGCTGTTTGCGGCACTGTTGACCGATCAGCGTCCGAAGGGCAACGGCCAACAGGCCGATCCAGATCTGCCAATGTTTTTGCCGGCGCAGGCGCGCCAATAAAAAAGCTCCCGGAAGTTTTGCTGGCAGCAAAATTTCCGAGAGCTTTAGGAGGAGCGCATGCTCCGACTTCGCTCTGTCGCCGAACTGCGAAAGGGGTGCCTGGGTAACACCCGCCCTCGCCCGTTTGGGCCGGCCAGGCGAAGCTTCGCGATTACTTCTTGGCGGCCGGCTTCTTCGCCGGAGCTGCCTTCTTCACGGCTGCCGGCGCCTTGGCGGCGGCGGCCTTCATCGGAGCCTTGGCGGCGGGCTTGGCCGCTGCCTTCGCTGCCGGCTTCTTGGCGGCGGCGGGCTTGGCTGCTGCCTTCGCAGCCGGCTTGGCCGCTGCCTTGGCGGCGGGCTTTGCCGCGGCCTTGGCCGCCGGCTTGGCTGCTGCCTTGGCCGGAGCTTTGGCGGCTGCCTTCGGCGCCGCTGCCTTCTTCACTGCTGCAGGTTTCGCGGCAGCCTTAGCTGCCGGCTTCTTTGCCGGCGCTTTCGCCGCCGGCGCCTTGGTTGTCGTCTTTGCCATGCGATGCCCCTTGCGTTTTGCCGATGGTCGTGAGTGACCCGGCGTGTCTATGCATATCTGACTCGCGACTGTCTAGCCAGCGAAGCAACACAATGATTTTCAGTTATTGAATTTTGGTTACACAAAGATGCATCTCATGGAAAAATTGTGAGCGAATCTGTCACTTTCAAAGTGATGACCCAGGCGCCAGATTTTCGCCCGGCTTCTATCGCCCGATCATCCATCCGTCCACAGCGGAACCTTATATCACAATGTGAGCAGAGTGCTCACAATAGAGAACGCACCGCCGAACGCCGGCTTCATCTTGTCCAGCGAAAACATCTACAGATCAACCGGCCAGGCGAGGCGATCAAAGCTTACTCACTTGAAAGTGAGCTTAGAGCTCATATTCTATCGCTGCCGCCAATCTCCGCCGGCTTGCGTTTCGCCCTGCAGGCGGCGTGCGGGCTCGGAACGATGCAGATGGACGGCATAGGTGTCCCAAGGCGTCGAGACCGCGATCCCCGTCAGCATGCGGCCGATCTCGCCGCGATGGTAACTGCCATGCAGGACGACATGAGTCAGCATCTCCTGCCTTGTCATGCAGCCCTTGTCCCCGTCGGTGAAGACGAAGGCGACCCGGTCGGCAAGCCCTTGCTCCGAAACGATTTCCAGATAGTCGAGGTACCAGCGATCGACCTCGGCCAACGCGCCGCGCAGCTCGCGCGGTTCGGGCGTGCCTGGCGTATTGTCGCTCGCATAGCCATGGGCGACGCCCTTCAGCTGCGCGGCAAAGATCCGCGACACGACATGGATATGGTTCATCAGGCGGAGCGCGGCGTGGCGTTGTCCGGCGTCGCTCGCCGGGTCCATCCCGGCAAGCCTCTCCATCAGCTCATCGTTCGCCCAGGCCTGATAGGCAAGCATACCCTTCAGCAAGGTCTTCGCACTCATCGTTTCAGCCCCATTTGCGTTGGTGAAATGAATGTGAGTATCCTGTTTATATTCTCGGGAGACGGGCCAGCATGTCTACTCGCATTGCAAAGCCGGCCGCACGCATGCGCAAACAGCCGCGCCAGGCGCGTTCGATCGCCACCGTCGAGGCGATCATCGAAGCCGGGGCTCACGTTCTGAGCGAGCTCGGCTGGGCGGGCTTCTCCACCAACAAGGTGGCGGAGGCAGCAGGCGTCAGCATCGGCTCGCTCTATCAATATTTTCCCGACAAGCTGGCCCTGGTCGACGCGATCCGGCGTCGTCACTTCGATCATGTGCTTTCGGTGATTCGCGAAGCGTCGGCGGAGGAGAAGCCGCTCAAGCAATTCGCGCGTGAGCTGGTGCGCGGCATGATCGATGCGCACTCGATCCATCCGACGTTGCACCAGGTGCTGCTCGACGAAGCGCCCGGCGACCGCGGCTCACGCGCCGCTCATGCCTCGTTCCAGGCGCGCTATCTCGAACATTACGCCGCGGCCGTCGCGCAGTACCGCAAGCGTCGCAAGGATACCGAGACGATGGCGCGCGTGCTGTCCTCGGCGGTCGAAGGCGTGATCCACAACGCGGCACGGCGCAACATGCTCGACGCGCCGGAATTGCACAGGCAACTCGGCGAGTTGATCTGCGCCTATCTGTCCGGCCAAGGGATGCGGGCGTGACGACTGCGATGTCCCGCGGTCGGTACGGCGCCCAGGACAGATCGAACTAATTTTTGCACCGTTGTCGATTCAGGCGATCCTCGTTCGTCGTAGGATCGAAGCAACCAATCGAAAGGAAGATATCCATGCGCTTCATGATGCTGATGATCCCTGGCGGCTATGCGACCGCGGCTCCCGACGTGATGCCGAGTGCCGAGGCGGTGGAGGCGATGATGAAATACAATGAGGAGCTGAAGCGAGCCGGCATTTTGCTTGCGCTCGATGGGCTGCATCCGCCGTCTGTTGGCGCGCGGGTATCTTTCAAAGGCGGCAAGCCGGCCGTCACCGATGGCCCGTTCGCGGAGGTCAAGGAAGTGCTTGGCGGCTACTGGATGATCGACGTACGGTCGCGGGAGGAGGCCATCGAATGGGCCCGCCGCTGCCCCGCCGGGGAGAACGACGTTATCGAGGTCCGCCGCGTTCAGGAGATGAGCGATTTTCCCGAGGACGTCCAGAAGGCGGCCGAAGGATTCAGCAGGCTTAAGAGTTGACTACAACCGCGACCATCGAAGCGGTCTGGCGGATCGAGCAACCAAGGCTCGCCGCCAGGCTCACCCGCACCCTTCGCGATGTCGGGCTGGCCGAGGAGGTCGTGCAGGATGCCTTCCTGACGGCACTGGAGCGCTGGCCCCGGGACGGCATCCCGCATAACCCGGCCGCCTGGCTGGCGCGGGTCGCCACCAATCGGGCGCTCGACCGGCTGCGCCGCACGGTTATGCTCGACAGCAAGCAACGCGAGCTGGCGGTCGATCTTGCCGAGCTGGAGCGCGCGGTGCCCGACATCGAGGCCGCGCTCGATGAGGATATCGGCGACGACCTGCTGCGGCTGATTTTCACCGCCTGCCACCCGGTGCTGCCGGCAGAGCAGCGCGCGGCGCTTGCCTTGCGCATGCTTGGCGGACTGTCGACGGCGGAGATCGCGCGCGCCTTCCTGGTGCCGGAGGCCACCGTCGCCCAGCGCATCGTGCGTGCCAAACGGACATTGCGCGACGCAGGCATCGTCTTCGAGACGCCGCGCGGTCCGGAGCGGCGCGAGCGCCTGGGCGCCGTGCTGGAGGTGATCTATCTGATCTTCAACGAAGGCTATGTCACCTCCTCCGGACCGGACTGGCTGCGCGCCGATCTCGGTAACGAGGCAATGCGCCTCGGTCGCCTGCTGGCTGCGCTGATGCCGGAGGAGCCCGAGGCACTCGGCCTGGTGGCTCTGATGGAGCTCAGCGCCTCGCGCTTTGGCGCCCGCACCGACAAAGCGGGCAATCCCATCCTTTTGCTCGACCAGGATCGCGGCCGCTGGGACTGGTCGCTGATCCGGCGCGGCCTCGACGGGCTGAGACGCGCGATGGCGCTCACGCCGACGCCAGGTCCTTATCAACTGCAGGCGATGATCGCCGCCTGCCATGCGCGGGCGGTGAGCGCGGCCGACACCGACTGGATTGCGATCGCCGCCTACTACCAGGCGCTCGCGCTGGCGGTCCCCTCGCCCATCGTCGAGGTCAACCGGGCGGTCGCGGCCGGCATGGCATTCGGGCCGGCGCAAGGCTTGGCCATCGCCGATGCACTGCGGGACGAACCGCGACTGAAGGGCTCGCATCTGTTGCCCACGGTGCGCGGCGACTTGTTGGCGAGGCTCGGGCGGATGGAGGAAGCCCGCGCCGAATTCCGCCGCGCCGCCGAGCTGACCGGCAACGAGCAGGAGCGCGCGCTGCTGCTTGCGAGGGCTGGCGGTGGAGCCAGCTTAGGATAGGTCGGCGGGACAGTGGCCCCTTTGCCCTGGCGGGCATCTCCCCCACAAGGGCACCGCAGAGCGCCAACCAACGGTCTATGAGGCCGACGAACTTACCGCAGCACGCGGCAGCGGCCGTTATAGACCAGCCAGCGATCGAAGCCCGAGACGCAGAACTCGACATTGTCGCCGATCGAGGCAAAGCCCTGGCCTTCCTCGATCAGGTAGAAGATCGAGCGGTCGCGGCCATCCGAGAGGTTGACGGTGGCGCGGCAATAGTGCCGGCCGATCGGCCATTCGTCGCTCGCCGGCTCGTAGCGATGCTGGCGGATGTTGCGGAAATCGGTGATCGCGACGTCCGGCAGATGCGGCACGTGATGCACCTGATAGGAGAAGCGGTCGGTGATCTTGTTCAGCACCCAGGCCTCGCCGCAGACACTGCCATCGTCACCACTGTAGACGGAAAGGTCGGCGGCCTGCGCCGCCTGGCCGAAGCCCAGCGGAGCGGCAATGGGAGTGGACAGCGCAAGGAGCGCGGCAAGGGCGGAATGGGCGAAGCGAGTCATGACAGCCTCTCAAGGTCGGTTCCACGCACTGTGCGGATTCGCTTGGCGGCGGTCAAGCGGTTGCGAAAACAATGGTTTCCGCAAGCCTTCGTTGCGGACTTACCAATTCCTCAAAACGTCCCGGCAAGCAGCAGGCCGCCGACGACGGCAATGTTGATCAGGAACGCGTTGCGCAGCACCTGGCGCTCGGGCTCATCGCTCGCCCAGAAACGCAGCAGCATGAGGTTCGTCGCCAGCGTAAAGGCGACCAGCGCGCCCGCGGCGAAGGGCCGGGTTATGCCAACGGCAAGCAGGAAACCGGCAACGACCTCGATCGCCGAACCGGCGGCCAGCATCAAGGCCGGAGCCGGGAATTTCTGGGCGGCCAGATAGTCGCGCATGGCTCCGAATTTCAGGAAATGCTCGATGCCGGCGAAGACGAACACGCCACCGATCAGGAGAGCGCCAAGCGCTTGAATGGTTTGAACAGGCATGGCTGCCTCCTGCCGACGGCGCGCTTTGCTTCGCTTAATCCTCGGGAACGAAAGCCGGGTTGTAGACGACCTCCCACAGATGATCGTCGGGATCCTGGAAGTAGCCGGCATAGCCGCCCCAGAAGGTTTTTTGTGCCGGCTTGACCACACGCGCGCCGGCCTTGACGGCCTCGGCCATCACGGCGTCGACCTCAGCCTCGCTGCCGACATTGTGGCCGATGGTCAATTCGGTGGGGCTGCGGCCGGTTTGCGGCACCGTGGCATCCCAGGCGATGTTGGCGCGTTCGTAGATGGCGAACTTCAAACCGCCGGCGAGGGCGAAGAAGGCGACGGCGCCATGCTCGAATTCGCGGCCGATGATGCCTTCGGTCGGCAGGCCGAGGCCGTCACGATAGAATTTGAGGGAGGCCTCGAGATCGTCGACGCCGAGCGTCAAAACCGTGATGCGAGCTTTCATTTCTCTCACTCCTTTCTATATTCGTGACCACCGTCGCAAACGGATGCGGTCTGGTGCGAGCGCGTGAAGCGCCGTGAAGTTCCGTCCGTTTTGCCATGGATGACGTGGCCGGCATTGAACATTTCGGCCAAAATAAGCTTCGCACCGATCCGGCAATAGGGCCGGAGCAGATCGGAGAGAGAATGGAACCGGTCCTGGCGCAGACCACCGGCTTCTTTCGCGAGCGGCCCGCCGCTGGCGGCCTGGCCGGCGCCTTCTCAGCGGTCTGGGTCCACCGCATGGACGAGCGCGCCGTTCCACCCATCGTCATCACGCCGGACGCCACCATCGACCTGCAATGGATCGACGGCCGCTTCCGCGTGGCCGGGCCGGACAAGGAGCCGCAGATCGAGACGCCGCCGGCCGGCGCGGTGATTATCGGCTTCCGCTTCCGGCCGGGCGCCGCCGCCGGATGGCTGGGCGTGCCGGCTGGCGAGATCGTCGGCGGACGGCTGGACCTCAAAGACTTGTGGGGCACGCGTTGCCGGGAGCTTTCCGACCGCATCGGGCCGACGCGCAACCTTGCCGACCTGGTTCGTCAGTTGGAAGAGACGATCGGAGCGTGGACGCAAGGACGCGACGCGCTCGACCCGCAGATGGATCTGGCCTTCGACGTCATCGATAAAGGTTTGCCGCCGGAAACGCCGCTGGTTCCGTTCCTGCAACGCCAATTGCATATGAGCGAGCGGACGCTGCGCCGGCGTTTCGAGGACGCCTTCGGCTATGGCCCGAAGACGCTCGACCGCATCCTGCGCTTCCACCGTTACCGGCGCCTGCACCGACAGCAAAGCGACGCCTCGACCGCCTTGCTCGCCATCGAGGCCGGCTATGCCGACCAGGCGCATCTGATCCGCGAAAGCCGGCGGCTGACAGGCGTGACGCCCTCGGCGCTGGCTTGAGCGAAAGCGGGCGCCCTACTCGCCGGCCAACCACTCCAAGGTCCAGCGCGACGGCTGCCGGACAACCAGCGCCTTGTGCAGGGCCGGCAGCAACAGCCGTAATTCGCTCTCCAGCGTATAGGGCGGATTGACCACAACCAGCCCGCTGCCGTCGAGGCTGGGCTCGTCCGAGGCGGGCCGGATCTCGAAGGCGATGTCGAGCAGCTTCGGAATGCCGGCCTCCTTCAGCGCCGCGCGGAAGGCCGTCACCGCCTTGCGGTCCTTGATCGGGTACCAGAGCGCGTAGATGCCGCCCGGCCAGCGCCGGTGCGCCTTGCGCAGGCCCTCGACGAGCCTGGAGAATTCGCCCTCCTCCTCGAAGGGCGGATCGATGAGGACAAGACCGCGCTTTTCCTTCGGCGGCAGTTGCGCGCCGAGCGCCAGCCAGCCATCGAGCTCGATCACCCTCGCCTGGAAATCTCCGGCGAAGACAGATTTCAGCCGCACGGCATCCTCGGGATGCAGTTCGACCGCCGTCAACCGGTCCTGGTTGCGCAGGAGATGGCGCACGATCAGCGGCGAGCCGGGATAATGCTTGAGCCCGCCGTCGGGATTTAGCGCGCGCACCGCTTCCAGATAGGGCTGAAGCAGGACCGCCGCTTGCGGCTCGAGCCTCGCCTCGGTGAGCCGGCCGATGCCGCCTTGCCACTCGCCGGTCTTGCCGGACTCGACCGAAGCGAGATCGTAGCGGCCGATGCCGGCATGGGTGTCGATAACGCGAAAAGCCTTGTCCTTCTGCTTGAGATATTCGACGAGGCGCGCGAGCACGGCATGCTTGACGACATCGGCGAAATTGCCGGCGTGATAGGCGTGTCGATAATTCATGCGCGCCTAGCCCGGTGAGCCGCCGCGGCCCCAGCGCGGCGGTGGTGGCTGCGAATTGGGGTTTTGCGGATGGCCTCCGCCGCGACGCCCGAAGACCAGCGACAGCACCAATCCGGCAAGGCCGACGCCCATCAGCGTATAGCCGGCCGGCTCAGCGCGTTCGTCGACCGAGCCGGTGCCGGCGCGCAGGATGAGATCGACCACGCGCATGTCGATGCCGTCGGCATCGCCGGGGCCGACGGTGAAGACATAAGGACCGGGCGTGACGGTCCTGATGATACCGGCCTCGTCGCGAAAGATCTTGTCGGGCAGTTGCGGGCTGGCCTGGCGCGGATTGTCGGTGTGGTTGAAGGAGAGCGCCGAGGCCAGCGCCGTGCGGCCGCCGCTCGCCGCCGTCAGCGTCAGCACCGTGCGCTGCTGGCCGGCGACCCGTTCGGCTCGCGCCGTCAGGTCGACCAGCACCCGCACCGGCGCGTCGCTTGCGGCGAGCTGCACGGTGACGGGCCGGAAGCGGCCGCCCTCATAGACGCGGTAAGTGCCGATCGCATGGCCTGAAAAATTGCTCATCGCCCAAGGATAGAAGATGCCGACGGCGGCACCGGCGATGAGGAGAAGGACAAAGAGAAAACGCATTCGAACCCTGGCTGTCTTGTTCGGCGGTCCGCCCTTCTCAAGAGCGGCTTTCGTCTCGGGCAGCTTCGCGGACGCGCTCCATCTCGTCCAGAAACATTTCCAGGCCAAGTTCGAAAGTCTTGTCGAAGCCGGCGGCGCCGAAATAGGCGGCGGCCTTCATGACGCTCGGATAGTCGCGCGCCAGTTCCTCGTCGCTGACGGTGGTGACGGCCGACGGCCCCTTGGCGTAGCCGGCCGTCTCGTCGAGGATCGCGCCCATCAGATAATAGCCGGCGGCGCGGAACAGGCGCGCGCTGAGCTCGGGGCCGAAGCCGCCGTCCTCGAACAGGCCGATGATGGCGTTGAGCTTGGCGAGGCAGGGCGGCGAGTTCATGCGGTAGACGACGATGAAGGGCGCGAAAGCCGGGTGCTCAGTCGCGACACGGCGGAACTCCTGCATGCCGATACGCGCCCGTTCACGCCAGGGCAGGCTGTCGTCGGGAATGACGAGCCCGCTCATCTGCCGGTCGACCAGCGCCTCGTAGAGATGCGCCTGGGAAGGGAAGTGGTGGTAGATGCTCATCGCCTCGCAGCCGAGCCTGGCGGCGAGCTTGCGCATCGAGAAGCCGGACAGCCCTTCCCGCTCGATGACCTCGAAGGCGGCATCCTCGATCATCTCGCGGGAGAGTTTTCCGCGGGTTCGCTTTTTTTTGCTCGGTGCATCCATGGCGGCGCTTGACAACTTACACTGTAAGGTTCATCTTCCACATACCTTACATCGTAAGGCTAACAAAAACCAGAGGAGAACATCATGTCGGTCATTCGCATCGTCTCAACCGTGCATTCCTGCCTTCGTTCCGCCTCGCTCGTTGCCGCCGCTGCCGTGTTTGCCGCCGTGCTGGCGTCCGCGCCCACCCGGGCCGATGACTACGACGCCGCCCTCAAGGATATCCAGTCGACGATGGGCGGCGTGCCGAGCTTCGTCAAACAGTTCCCGAAGGCCGGTCTGCCCGGCGCTTGGGCCGAGGTCAAGGCCATCGAGCTCAGCGACAAGACGGCGCTGACGCCGAAGGAGAAGTCGCTGATCTGGCTGGCGGTCGCGGCGCAGATCCCCTGCAGCTACTGCATCTGGTCGGACACCGAGAACGCCAAGCACGCCGGCGCCACCGACGAGGAGATCCAGGAGGCCGTCGCCATGGCGGCGCTGACGCGTCACTGGAGCACCATCTTCAACGGCATGCAGGTCGATTTCGAGACCTTCAAGAAGGAGATGGGCGGAGAATAAGAGACAGACGTCACACGCCGGAGGCGACAAAATGGCCCGCGTCACGGCGGGCCATTTTGTTTGGCCGCCAGCCACCCTCCGCTCATCCATCGTCGGACGGAATCGCGGCGCCTGCGGCCATCAAGCCGTCCTGTCCCTCTTGCGGCGCGGATAAACCGTGGACGCGCTCAAACCGCTATCGCTAAATTAATTAGGTTTGCCATAATGAGTCAGGTGGGTGGCAATCGATGATTCGAACATAGGCGCCACGCACTCGAGGGACGCTAGCTCATGCTCACGGCTTATAGCGCCTTAGGCGGGTCCTGCCCCAACAACAATTTCTGCATCCCGATCAAGGCCTTACCCCGCCTTTTTCTTTTAAGTGCGTTGTTGGCAACTTCCGGTTGCCAATACTTCAACTTTGGCCCGTCGACTTCATTCAGCGTCTCGCAAAGCGGCAACGCCGCCTTGATCGACTTGAAGCCCAGCCGGCTCGCCCAGACAGGGAACCTGCCTCGCCCCGCTCCTGCGACAGGGGACAATCCTTATCTTGGGAACGCTGCTTTCATTTGCGGCCCAAGCGGCTTCGGACAGCAGTCGCACTGCTTCCCCAGAAATTCCGGGGCACTCGCCGAGAACATCTAGACGCGGCGCGCAATCTCGACCTCGCGTCATGATGGCGTTGCTTGGAGGCTTGAAGAATGACGTCGAAGGCTGCTTTCGACATTCTTCCGCAATTCGATGAATACAGCTCCGGTTACGAAAGTGTCCCAAGACAAAGGCTTCGCCGCTGACCAGCCGGTAAGCAGCTGTCATCGTTAACCGCTCGCAAAGGCGTGAGGTTAACAAAACGCTAATTTAGTTGACTACCCGCGATACGGGTATATCTTTATATGCGTTGGGTGTGCAATTTGGGCGAGCAGTCTGCGGTGGTGGCAACCGACTCGTGGATCGCGATTTAGGGGCGCAAGGACGCTTAAGCGGCAGAGACAAGCCGTAGAGCAACAGCCCCGCGAACTCAGAAAATTATGACGCACATCAGTGCTGGCTCCTCCGCATATGCGGAGGAACCGACTTTATAACCTGGTCGGGCAAGGCCCCGTCCCGGAACGGTAGCGTGTGTGCGTACGGGGTTGCCATGAATAGGGTCATCAAAGTTCTGAAGCCGGTACGATCGGGTCGAAAGGGCATCGATCGTGGCCGAGCCCTGGTCACCGGCGGAGCGGGCTTCCTGGGTTCTCATTTGTGCGAGCGACTGCTTGCGGACGGGTACGAAGTCATCGCCCTGGACAATTTCCACACCGGCAAAAAATCCAATCTAGCCGGCATCGCGCGCGACGTCCCTTTCACCTGCATCAGCCACGACGTTGTCGATGCCCTGCCGACGGATATCGTCGTCGACGAGATCTACAACCTCGCCTGCCCGGCTTCCCCGCCCCACTATCAGGCCGATCCTATCCACACGTTCAAGACCAGCGTGCTCGGGGCGATCAACCTCCTGGAACTCGCCCGGCGCCACAACGCCAAGATATTCCAGGCTTCGACCTCCGAGGTCTATGGCGATCCACTGGTGCATCCGCAACCCGAAGGCTATTTCGGCAACGTCAACACGCATGGCCCACGCGCCTGTTACGACGAAGGCAAGCGCTCGGCCGAAACGTTGTTCTTCGACTATTCGAGAACTTACGGCCTCGATGTCCGGGTCGCGCGCATCTTCAACACCTATGGGCCGCGCATGCAGCCCGATGACGGACGCGTGGTGTCCAACTTCATCGTCCAGGCGCTGCGCGGAGACGATATCACCGTCTATGGCAGCGGCACGCAGACGCGCTCCTTCTGCTATGTCGACGACCTCATCGAAGGGTTTGTTCGGCTGATGCGGTCGCCGACGGCGCCGAAACATCCGGTCAATCTCGGAAACCCCGGCGAGTTCACCGTCATGGAACTGGCCGAGCTCGTTCTCGATTGCACCAACTCCCGCTCGCGGATCGTGCACAGGCCGTTGCCGGTCGACGATCCCCGGCAGCGCAGGCCCGACATCAGCTTCGCCGAGCAGCAGCTGGGCTGGAAGCCAAAGGTCCCGCTGAGCGAGGGGCTGGCCTATACCGCGGGCTATTTCGAAGCCCTGCTGGGCCGCCGGCAGCCCGGAACCTCACGTGGCGGCCATTTGTCCTCCGGCGAGGCTTTGGCGCTATGAGTGCCCGCCCCATCCTGGTAACGGGCGGCGCCGGCTTCATCGGCAGCCATACCTGCAAGCAGCTGGCGGCGGCCGGCTATCTGCCCGTGGTCTACGACAATCTCAGCCGCGGCAACGAGCAGGCGGTGGCCTGGGGGCCGCTGGTGGTCGGCGACATCCGCGACCGCGGCGCGCTCGAGCGAGCCATCGCAATCCACCGGCCGCAGGCGGTGATCCATTTCGCCGCGCTTGCCTATGTCGGCGAGTCGGTCAGCGACCCCGCGGACTATTATTCGGTCAATGTCGCCGGGACGATCGCCGTGCTCGAGGCCGCACGGGCAAACGGCATCGGCAATATCATCTTCTCTTCCAGTTGCGCGACCTATGGCATGCCGGAGGCGCTCCCCGTGCGCGAGACCTCGTCTCAGGACCCAATCAGCCCTTACGGCCGCAGCAAGCTCATGGGCGAACAGATCATCAAGGACCATGCCTCGGCTTACGGCACGAAATACGCAATCTTGCGCTACTTCAATGCCTGCGGCGCCGACCCCGACGGCGAGCTCGGCGAATGGCACACCCCGGAAACCCATCTCATCCCCAGGGTGTTGATGGCGGCGTCCGGCATGATCGAGGCGATCGAGGTTTTCGGCACCGACTATGAGACAGCGGACGGCACCTGCGTGCGCGACTACGTCCATGTCAGCGACCTCGCCCGGGCGCACCTCAAGGCCCTGCTGCATCTGGAGGCCGGCGGCAAAAGCCTTGCGGTCAACCTTGGCACCGGTCGCGGGGTCTCGATCAGGCAGATCATGGACGCGGTCGAGCGGATCACATCGCGGCCGGTCCCGGCCGTGTACAAGGCGCGCCGCCCCGGTGATCCGGCAGGGCTTTTTGCCGACCCCAGCCTTGCCCGCGAACAGCTGGGCTTCGTGGCGCAGCTTTCCGACATCGACACCATCGTGAGGACGGCCGCCCCCTTCTTCGGGCTCGGCCCGGCCTTGCCCAATTCCGGCGTTTCGGCCGCCGCGGCGCGCACATTGCGCGCGCCGCGCGGCGCGAACGTCAATCAGAAACGCCGGCCCACGAGGCCGACGGTCGGCCCTGTGAGTAATGCGTCGGGGCGTGGGCTCGCTGAGTTCGGCTAAGGCCGTCTCAGCGAGCCTCCAATTTTGGCGGCCGGTTGCGCGAGCGCAATGTGGACGGATTCCACGGCGAGACCGCCGAAACCAACTCACACTTTCCCTGGAATAGCTTCAGCTCTTGCTGTCGACCAGTTTGCGGGTCTCGTCGAACTGCGCGCCCTTGGTGTTGCCCGCCTCGAACTTCCGGTGCTCGTCGGCGGGATCGTCCTTGGCGTGCTTGAACCCATACCACGTGCCGTCAGGGTCCTTGCGCTGCTCGATATTGCCCTTATCGACACGGTGGCTGTAGCAGGTGCGCTGCGGCTTGGTGGAATAAGTCTTGGAGCGCCAGGCAAGCTCCATGCACATCTTGCCCTTTTCCGTCACCAGCCAGCGGCCCTCGCCGACGGCGGGCGAATCCTCCCCTTTCGTCCAGGCATGCAGGCGCCTGTCCATTCCGAAATAGGCGGCGCCGTCTTTCCAGTTCCAGGTGCGGTCGGCGTAGAGAAGCTGCAACTCGAAAGCCGTCGGAGCAATGTCGGGCTTGGCGGCTGCCTCGACCGGCGCGCTGTTCCTCGCCGGGGCCGCGCTGGCGGGGCCGCCAAAAGCAAGCTGGCCGCAGGCGACCAGGATCGGAACCAGCCAGCTGCCCCTCGCAAGCCGATCGGCCCTGCTCAACGCAGGTCGACCCGGTTCGCGTGGCGAGGTTGTTTGAACTGTCGTTGCGATGCACGTACGCATATCGATTACCCCCGTCTCGACCCGATATGGTGGGGCCGAGGACCCATGATCTGGAAGATGTTCCTTCGGGCTTTCCGCGAGCCGTCACGATGGCCGAGCCCCGCCGGCCCCTAGGCGGGGCGATCAGCGCCCTTAGACCTATTAACAGCCGCGCGCAGCGCGATGTCAACCGAGTCGAAGCTCAAGTGATCACCACAAGCCATTAGTTAAGCAGGGATATTACAATGTTGTGATAGTCCGACATTGTTTGGCAATTGCTGGCGCCGGAATAGCTTCGGCCGGAGGGCGGCCCACATGACTGGCACGGGGAAACGAACGGAGGCTGCTGCCGCTGGCAACGGTCCTTCGAACACGATGACGGGTGATCGAGCGCCTCGACAAGATCGCAACCAAGCTTGTGGATTCGGATACGATGCTGGTCTATAGGATCACGCGCCCGTGACGGCGCGGCATTTCGAGCGCGCCGGCGAAGCGATCCGCGGACAAAGGCGTGAATTGTCGAGCCACCGGATAAGCCGCTGCAACGCGGCGGTGGCGTCATCGGAGAATGGGTTGAAGCGAGCGATATCGATAGTCGTCACCCTGGCGCTGCTGGCATGGCTCGCCAGCGACCAGCGCTGGAAGATGGTCGGCGATGCCTTCGCCTCGATCACGCCCGGCGCCTTCGTGGCGGTCGCGGCGGCACTGTTCGTCACCTATGTGCTCAGGGCGCTGCGCGTCTGCGACGAGTTCCGCGACGATGTCAACGGCCGCTTCGGCGCAACGCTGCGCGTCATCCTGATCCACAATGCGATGATCAATATCGTGCCGTTCCGCGGCGGCGAGACGGCCTTCCCGATCCTCCTGCGCCAGGTGTTCGGCGTCTCGATCGTGCGCGCCAGCGCTTCGCTTTTGTGGTTCAGGCTGCAGGACGCTTTCGTCGTCGGCGTGCTCGCCTGTCTGGTCTGGCCGGGCCTGCATCCGGCGTTGAGGGCCGCCGGCATCGCGGCGCTGATCGCCGCCGCATGGTACCTGCCGCGCTGGGCGCGCGCGCCGCACAACTGGACGGCGGGCGGCAGGATCGTCTCGAAGTTCGGCAAGTTGCGCGACATCTTCACCGAGGCGACTGGGCGCTCGCGCTATGGCTGGTGGTGGACGATCGCCAACTGGGCGCTAAAGCTAGGCGTGCAGGGCTGGCTGCTCGCCATGCTGCTCGGCACCTCGTTCCAGACGGCTTTCCCCGGCGCCGTCGGCGCGGAGGCAGCCGCCATCCTTCCGGTGCAGGGCGTCGCCGGCTTCGGCACCTATGAGGCGGGCGCCGCCGCGGCGTTGCTCTATTCGGGCATCGCCATGAAGGACGGCCTGCAGGCGGCGCTTGCGCTGCATCTCTTCATCCTGTGCTCGGCGGTCGCAACCGGTGCGATCGCCTGGCTGTTCCCCTCGAAATCGACGCTGCCGGAGAGCCCGGCGGCGGGACCGGCAAGGAAATGACCGCCATGAACGTGCTTCCCATCCCCTCATCGGGACTGCCCGAGGGCGCCGTCATGCCCGAGCACAAGCTCTCCATCGTCATTCCGATGTACAACGAGGCCGACAATGTCGAGCCGCTGCTTGTCCGCATCCATCAGGCGATGGAGAATTACAGCCAACCCTGGGAAGTGGTTCTGGTCGACGACGGCAGCACCGACGCCACGCCCGCCGAGATCCGCCGGTTGGCGGCTCAATACGGGCCGCATGTGCACGGCGTGGAGCTGGTGCGCAACTACAAACAGACCGCAGCCATGCAAGCCGGTCTCGACGCCGCGCGCGGCGACGTCATCGCGACGCTCGACGGCGACCTGCAAAATGACCCTTTCGACATCCCACGCATGGTCTATCGCCTGCTGACCGAGGATCTCGACCTGGTGGCCGGCTGGCGCAAGGACCGCAAGGAAGGGTTCTGGTTGCGCCGCCTGCCGTCCCGCATCGCCAACAGGCTGATCGCGCGCGTCACCGGCGTCAAGCTCAAGGACTATGGCTGCAGCCTGAAAGTGTTCCGCGGCAGCGTCATCCGCAGCGTCCGGCTCTATGGCGAGATGCACCGCTTCATCCCGGCATGGCTCGCGACCGTGACGACGCCGCGCCGCATTGCCCAGGAGGTGGTGACGCATCACGCGCGTATCCACGGCCAGTCGAAATACGGCATCTCGCGCACCTTCCGCGTGGTGCTGGACCTCGTCTTCATGTTCTTCTTCCTGCGCTATCGAACGCGGCCCGGCCATTTCTTCGGCGGTATCGGCATCGTGCTCGGCGTGCTCGGCTCGCTGATCCTGGCCTATCTGTTCGCGATCAAGGTTTTCTGGGGGCAGGATATCGGCACGAGGCCGATGCTGATCACCGGCTTCTTCCTGGTGATCGCGGGACTGCAGGCGGTGACGTCGGGCGTGCTCGCCGAGATGCTGTCGCGCGTCTATCTGGAGGCCAATGGCGCGCTCGCCTATGTGGCGCGGCCACAGCCCGCGCATGGCGAGGGCGACGGCTGGCACTGGCCGAGCAAGCCCGCGGGCGAAAAGGCGACGCCGCGCCGCAAGTAGTCCCACGGCGGCCGGTCGACCAACATAGCGACGCGCGGACGACCGGAATGCAAGAGGCAGCGCGCCCTCGGCGCGCGTCCCTCCTCTTGCCCCCGCAGTCAAGCCCCCGGCGATAGCGGTTGTCTAGGTTAGCGCGCCCTGCAAGCCGAGCGCTGACCGAAGCCACTCGGGCCGCAGATCCACGGCGAGTGGCCAAGCAACGGACCGACGCTGCCCACGCTGTAGGAAATCTTTACGGGCCGCGGTCCGCGAACAGGCTGCGACCGCACAATGGCGGCATAGGCCTCCTCCCTGACGCGCGTCACACTGGACATTTGCGTCAGCGACCTGCGGTGAACGCGATGCAGCCGATGCTTCTTGACGTATTGCACCTTCTTTGCGGCAGTGTGGGCCGCCGGGACGGTGCTGATCGAGCTGGTCTTCGTCATGTCCATGCTCTGGCAGCCAGACACGATCGAGGCCAGTGCAATGGCGGCAATGGCGCAAGCATATCTCTTGCCGACAGCCGCCGCTTCATTCATGAAATCGTTCATTGTCGTCCCCTGCCAGGAAATACGCGTTGTTCTCGCGCGGTATATTTTCTCTTTCCTTGGCTTCCGCGCCGTGCGAACGGCTCGCCGCCATTCGCATCGTGGCTTAATATTAGAGGCGACTTATTAAAATTCGTGCAAACGAGATGATGAGCGCGATCTTTACCGGCTCGATCGACTATTATTAAAATGCGAACGTTTATTTCGGCAGCCGCCCTTGCCGTCCAAGCCGACGATCAATTTCCGGCCGGCGTGCCGTGTAGGACAGTCTCGCTTTCAGGCTGTTCAACGGTTGTTCCAACAAGTGCCATGAGGCCGCGGCAGCCGCGACCGTGACCAGACCCGCAATCACGAACCGGATCGGACCGAGCGGAGGAAACTGCATCTCGAAGGATCCGCAGAACAGGAAGACGACGGCCAGTGCGGGGAAATGATAAAGATAGATCCCGTAGCTGATCCGACCCAGATATCGCACGACGGAGTTCTCTGCCAGTCGCTTGATCTGGCCCTTGGCACCTGCGCTGGCCCAACTCACGACAGCGACCAAAGGTACGACCGTCAGGAAGTCGCCGAGTACAAAATTGAACATGGCCGCTTGCAGCGTGAATGAAACCGCCACGATGGCGACGGCCGCGACGCTTGCCATCGCCAGTCTCCACCGCAGTACATCGGTCAGTCGATGGGACGCTTCGATCGCCGCGAGAAGGGCGCCGGCGCCCAAAGCATCAAACGCGGCCGGCGTCAGCACATAGCGGGCCGGCCCTTCCGGAAGATAGAAAACAATAGCTGCCCGAAACGCGACCGCCGCAAGGATGATCCCAACCAGCATCGGGATCAATGTCCGGCCGGGGCTCAGGACGATCAGCAGCGGCCAAAACAAATAAAACTGCTCTTCGACGCTCAAACTCCATAGATGAGCGAGCGGCCAGGGGTCCCAGTTACCGTCTAGCGCAAACAAGACATTGGAGAGGTAGGCAGCGTGCCAGGGCAACGATGTCCGGACCTCGGGCAAGAAGGCGGCCGCCAAGGCCAGCATCATGTAATATGCCGGGAAAATTCTCAGGGCCCGCCGCAGGTAGAAGACCAGGATGACGCCAAGAGCGCCCTGTGATCGGACCGCTTCCTTCGAGCGGATCAAGATACCGGTGATCAGGTAACCGCTGATAAAAAAACAGCCTGACACCATGATGCCCCCAGGGGGAGGCATCATCCCAGAAGTGCGAGTACATGACCGCGAATACGGCAACGGCTCGCAGCGAGTCGATCTGCGGCCGGTACTCGGGGTTAGGCGTCATGGTGCGCAGGGGATGCCCGCTTGCCGGGGCTTAGCGCCAACGCCGCGTTCAGACCACTCGCAGGCATTCGCCGAGCGACGACGATCATCAAAGAAGCGATCCGCCGAATAGGATTTGAACCATGAACGACAGCTGTCTTCGGGCATTCCATTTGACTGTTCATTCGGCTCTAGAGGCTTCATTCACCCCAACCGAGATCAAGGACGAACCTTTGGCTTCCGAGTTCGCCACGGCCTGCACCGGAAACCGGATACGTAACCTTGACGATGCGTAGGCCGGCGCCCTGCTGCAGTCCATATATGCCTTGCAGCCCGCGGTCGTAAAATCCTGCCAGCGGGACCAATACGGCAACGGCGGCGAGCGATCCTTGCAGCGCGAACTTGCCTACGTTTTGCCGCAGCGAAATCTTGTTCTCAGTCAGATGCTTGCCAACTATCACCACGACCAGCAGTCCGTAGATCGTCGCATTAAACGCGGCGAACCAGTAGAAACCGAAGGCTCTTGCAGGATGCTCCACCAGAAGCACCGGCAACGAAGCACCAACCGCAAGCAGGGCATATGGCACCATGACGCGAGCGGGCAGAAGGTGTTTTGGGCCGCTGCCTTTCGGAGTGACGCGGAAATCGACGAATGACTTGGTCAGATAGTCGCGAACCGACGCCAGCGTTCCTGCCATCACCCATGGCCAGCGCGCGAACAAATGGAAGAGCGTCCCTTCCCAACTGATAGCCTTCGCCGAGAATGGACGCGAGAGACCTAACCTCTTTAGAAAGATCACCAGAGCAATCGGGATGGCCGCGCTTGGCGTATAGTGGAAAAGGAACTCCGGATACGTCACGTTGGCAAAATTGTTGCCCGACAAAAGCGCGTAGATCGGCATGGCATAGGTTGCCATCGCGAACAAAGCGAACATGGGATACCAGAGCTGGCAGAATACGAACTGTCGTCTGAGCCTCGGGCTGAGCTTGGACAGGTATCTCGGCGTGTATTCAAGCAGGATGGTCGTCAAGCTCCTGGACCACTGGAACTCCTGAGTAACCAGGTCGGCGAAGGTCTGCGGACCGTCGCCATTCGCGATTGCGTCGATGGCATGCACGCCGCGCCATCCAGCGGCGCTGATCAGCATCGAGGTGGAGTGGTCCTCGGCCAGTTCAGGGCCCAGCCCGCCAGCTTGCCGCAACGCAACGGTGCGCACGGCATAATGTGAGCCGATGCAGAGCGGGGCTCCGTTGCTGGTGTAGCCGGACTGGAGGGGGCCGTGGAGCATGCCTTCCACAAACAGCCGCCCCCGCGCGGCCCAGCTCTCGTCGGCATTGTTGTCGCAGATGCTGGGCGCCGAGACATAGCCGACGCCGGGGTCGGCGAAGGGATAGAGGATTTCCCTCAGATAGGTCGGCGACGGTACATGGTCGGCATCCATCTGCGCGACGAAGTCGTAGCGTTCATAGCCGTACTGATCATAGAAAAAAGCCAGGTTGCCTTCCTTGCAGCGGGTCCTGCGCGGCCAGGTCTTGCGGTGATAATCCTCCCGGCCGCGCCTGGTGGAAATCAGCACGCCATGCGCGTCGCACCAGCGAACCGTCGCCTCGGTTGGATCCTCGTCGGCAAGCCAGGTGTCGTGCGGATAGTCCTGCGCCAGCATCGCCTCCAATGTGCGCTGAACCACCGCGAAAGGCTCCGACGGCGCCTTGGTGACCACCATGGCGACGCGCGAGCGCTTGGGGATCGTGTGCAGCTTGGACGACTTCCTCGAGGCATGGACGTTGAGCAGGAAATACATCGGCATCAAGGTCAGCCACGCCAGCACGATGGTGGCGAAGGCAAAAGGCCCGACATGATCGATATGCGCGGGCCGCAGCCACCATGACCAGAAGAAAACCAGCGCGACGAACCAAAAAGCGAGGCCAAGCCGCAGGATCGATTGCTGGCGCGGCGTGAGCACCGGCACGAGATAAGGACCCTTGGGTCCATGGCCGGTTGAAACCTCGCCAGCCCTGCCCGCTGACGTCGTTTTACCGCCGACAACGCCGGCATCCCCAGATACGCCCATACTGCCCGCCAACCCGCCCGGCTAAGCCGGCCGACCCCATTCATTCCCGCGATAGAATCAGCTTAAGCTAATGCAGAGTCAACAGAATTAGCGTTTCATTAACCACGCTGGTTGAGAAGTGGTTAACCAATCATGGCCTCGACGACGTTCACCGTCGGAGCGCAGCTGCAGCGCCGGTTGCGTGAAGCGCTAGGGCCAACGCAAACCATCCTTCCGGTTAACCATGCCGGCGGCGGTAAGGTTAAGTAACGGTTAATTGCGCTTGACTCTCGCCGAGCATAGGCTCTTATATGAGAAAGGGTTAATATCGTAACGTTGACGCGAATTTGTGAGTATCGCGGCGACCTCGTCTCGGGGCCTATGTATAAGGTCGAAAGAGACAACAATAGTGGACGGCACGGCGTGACAGGTGCCAGTTCCAGTCGCTCTGAAAACCCGCATTTCACGTCGGCAAACCGGTATTTGGGTTTGGGTGCCGGCTTCAGTCGGCGCGTCGTGACAAGCTTCAAAGGTCCGGCGGGACATCGAAGCTCATGGGAGGCGGGTATGAAACTCTCCACAGCAACCGCGCTTGTGTCGGCGCTTATCGCCGGCGTGGCCTTGCCAGCGTCGGCGGGTTCGCAGACGAGAACGGATCCGATCAAGACGAGTTCGGCGGCGTCGGCATTCGGCTCCTACGATCCTTACGGCGATTTCAGCAACGACAAGTCAGCCACCATCGAGGAACTGTTCCTGCCTTGGGAAGACGTCGACCTGTCGACGCTACCGCTTGCGGACGCCTATGCGCAGCAACGGGGCCGTTCCCTGCTGATCACCATCGAGCCTTGGACATGGTCGAAGGACTGGCGCATCACGCCGCCCGAACTGCGCGACGGCATATTGAGCGGCAAATACGACGCCAACATGCAAGCGATCTGCAGCCTTGTCGGGCAGATGAAGAGCCCGGTCACCATCCGCTGGGCGCAAGAGATGGAAGACAAGAACGGCCGCTTCACCTGGGCCAACTGGGCGCCGAAGGACTGGATCGCCGCCTACAAGCGCGAGGTGGACGTGTGCCGCAAGGCCGCGCCGGCGGCAAAATACATGTGGTCGCCCAAGGGCGTCGAAGGCCTGGAGAAATACTATCCCGGCGACAACTATGTCGATGTAATCGGCCTGTCGGTGTTCGGCTTGCAGAAGAAGGACAATGACGAGGTCGGCCGCGATCGGACCTTCGAAGAGACGCTGAAGCCAGGCTATGACCGTGTCGCGAAATTCAACAAGCCGGTCATCGTTGCCGAGTTGGGCTATGTCGGAAAGCAAGACTACGTGTCGAAATGGGCTGAGGACTCGCGCAAGTCCTATGCCGAGTTTCCGGCCCTGACCTCGGTGGTCTACTTCAACCAGAAGGAAGTCTGGCCGTGGCTGGGCGGCTACGGCCTGCCCGACTGGCGTGTAACCCAGCACGTCCTGCCGTAACGGGCGGCAGGCCATGCCCGCCCCTGTTGGACAGGGACGGGCTCCAGCTTTCCAGTTTGACAAGGATCGCTCCCAGGGGAAGCCTTCGGGGGCCGGTGCAAGGCGTGGCGTAAATCAGTGGCGGAGTAAAATCGTGAACAGGGTGTTGGGAAATTGGCTCGGTGCGGCGCTCGCCTGCTCCGTTTTTGTTGTCGGCCCGCAGGCAGCCGCGATGGCCAAGACGGCGAACAAGATCGACGATCGTGCGGCGACGGCCGCCGCAGTCTCCGATGAGGGCATCTACCAGCTCTACAAGAACCGTTCCTGGCGTTGGGGCAACCATGGCGCCGCGTATTTCGCGGTGAGCAAGCGGCAGTTTACCGCCTGGTCCACGGAGGGCAGCAAGAGCTATGGCGAGGGTCTCTGGTTCATACCCGGCCAGGGCAAAATGTGTTTCCGGGCAACCTGGCGCGGTTCATGGGGCGCCAAGCCATCCTTGAGTTGCTTCGAGCATCGCCAGGCCGGCAAGGTGATCTACCAGCGCAAGTCTCCCGGGGGAGCTTGGTATGAGTTCAGGAATCGCTACGGCAAATCGGACCTGCGCAATGGCGACTACGCCAGCAGGAAGGTGAAACGCTTCAAGGCGAAGCTGTAGTCGACACCCCGCATGCAGCGCGCCAGCCGGATTGGCGTGAACAGCGCAATTGCCTGGCGGAGCGATTTCGCGCAACGGTTTTCGCGGACGGAACGACCGCGAATGACCGATGCCGAAGGCTGACAGATCCATCCTGATCACATCCATCCTCATCACGGGGGCGCGCGCGCCGGTGGCGCTGCATCTGGCACGCCTTCTTCATGAGGCGGGCCATAGGGTGATCCTGGCCGACACGCCGGTCCGGCCGATCGCGGCGGCGAGCAAGGCCTGCTCGCGCTACCACCGGCTGCCGCCGCCGCGCTTCGAACCGCAGGCTTACGCCGAGGCGGTGGAGGCGCTGGTGCGGGCTGAAGGGGTCGAGCTGGTCATCCCGACCTGCGAGGAAGTCTTTCACCTTGCACTTGCCTGGCGCGGCAGGACCATGCCGGCGCGATTGTTCGCCCCCGGTATTGAGCTTTTGGAGCAGGTCCACAACAAGCACAGCTTCATCCGGCTCGCCGAACGGCTTGGCCTGGCGGTGCCGGAAACCACGCTTCTCAATTCCCGCGACGACCTGAAGGCGATGCGTGCCCGCTCGCGCGACCTGGTGTTCAAGCCGGTCTGGTCGCGCTTCGCCAGCCATGTTCTGCTGCGACCGACACCGGATTTCCTCGATGCGATCGCCCCCTCGCCCGCTACGCCCTGGGTGGCGCAGCGCTTTGTCGAGGGCGAGGAGATCAGCGCCTATGCTGTGGCGCGGGACGGCAGGCTCAAGGCGCTGGCGCTCTATCGCTCACCCTATCGTGCCGGCATGGGCGCCGGCATCTTCTTCGAGCGGGTCGAGGACGAGGCGGCGCGTGAGCTGGTCGAGCGCATCGTTGCGGGCACGGCCTGGACCGGGCAGATCTCCTTCGACCTGATGCGCGAGCCGGGCGGCCGCGTGCTGCCGCTCGAATGCAATCCACGCGCGGTGAGCGGCCTGCATTTCTTCCGCGATCCCGCGCGCTTCGTGGACGCGGTTTTCGGCGATGGAGCGGAAGTCGCGCCCGATGTTACGGCGCCGCAAACGGTGCGGCTCGCAATGTGGATTTATGGATTGCCGGCGGCTTTGCGTTCGGGCGGGCTCGCCCGCTTTCGCCAGGCGATGCGCGAGGGCGAGGAACTGCTCGACTGGCCGGGCGATTCAGCGCCGATCGGGGCGCAGTGGACGGCCCTGGCGGAGGTTGCCCGCCTGGCATTGCGCGAACGCATCAGCCTGCAGGCGGCATCGACGCGCGATATTGAGTGGAACGGGCCTGATGGGTGAGGTCGGCGGGACAGCACCCCCCTGCCCTGCCGGCCGTCTCCCCCGCGAGGGGGGGAGATCAGCAGCTCCGGCAGCGGCGCCTTTCCTGCAACGTCGATGATTGGCGAAAGCGGTCGCGGCATCCAATCTCCCGCCTTGCGGGGGAGATGCCCGGCAGGGCAGAGGGGGGTGTGAAGGAACGCGACCTAGCCATATCGAGAGCGAAAAACTACAATTCGATCTGATGCACCTTCGGTTCGCTCGCCGCGTCCGGTACCCTCCCCTCCATGATCGCCGCGATGTCGCGGCGCAGGAAATCGAGCGGGCCGATGACCGGCAAGGCTTGCGGCGCGAAACGAGCATTGTCGCTCGCCGATCTCAGCACCCGGCGGTCCTGGTGCAGCGCGATGGTGAAGAGCGGCTTGAAGGCCAGCGCCTTCAGCTCGCCGAGCAGACCCTGGCGCCGTCCGATCAGCCAGCCGACGCCCTCGACGGTGCGCTCGTCGGCCTGGCGCAGATGGAAGGTGGTGGCCAGAGCCAGCCCGTCCTTGCCCCAATATTCGAGCTCGGCGATGCCGGGATAGCGAAAGCGGCCGATGGTTTTCGCGCGCTCGCCTTCCAGGAGCCGGCTGATCAGGCCCTGCTGGCGGTCCTCGCCGGTGTAGCTCGCCTCGACCCAGCCCTCGCCGCCCGTCACCTCGACCCGCACCAGATGGCGCTTGGAGCTGAGGCCGCGCAGAAGGCCCTTATGGGTGAAATGCGTATGGGTGGCGTCGAGGATGTTTTCCGCCGCGTCGATGACCGTCGACTGAGTCGACGATCGCACCCGCCGCACGATGATGTCCTTGCCCTGCATGCAGTGAAGGTAAGGCTCGTCCTTGGGCGTGCCGGACGAGATGAAGACGACGCCGTCGCGCTCGATCGCGGCGTAGCGGCGGACCCGGTAATGCGGCATGGCGGCGACATGGCCCGGGATCGCGGTGCAGCGGCCCTCGCCATCATAACGCCAGCCATGATAGGGGCATTCGATCTCGCCGCCGACCACCTTGCCGGTCGACAGCTCGACCAACCGGTGCGGACAGCGGTCGAACAGGGCGGCAAAGCCTTGCCCCGAGCGAAACAGCACCACAGGCTCGCCGTCGAACAGGATGCGCTTGGGCCGCCTGCCGATATCGGCGGACAGCGCCACCGCCTGCCAGTGAGCTTCCGCGCGGCGCTCGCTCACAGTTCGAACCTCCTGAGCAGCGGAATGCCGACCAGCGCCAGCATGGCCTCCATGATACGGATCGCCAAGCGCCGGCGAAGCGCAAGATGCCCGGCATAGACGGCGTTGTATTCGATCGCGGCGACCGCGCCGCGCCGGCGTTTGAAACCGGCGGCGCCCGCGCTCATGTTGAAGAACAGGCCGCGCGCCGTGGCGTGGTCCTGCGCCATCGCCATCATCATGCGGTAGAGCCCGTCGGCGACCGGCAGGCTTGTATCGTAGCCGACGATGGGCTGGGTCAACGTGCGGCCGTTCTCGAACAGGCCGGTGACAGCGACCAGCTCGCCGCCCGGCCTGCGTAGCCCCGCCAGGCTGATGATGCCGCGCCGGTGCATCTCGGCGATGTAGCGTGCCGTGTAGTGCGGATTGAGCGGCGTGTATTTGTCGAGATAGAGCATGGCGTAGAGCTGCTCGGCGCGGACATAATCGGCCTCGGTGAAATCGTCATTGCCGACCCGCTCGAACGGCGTTGCGCGCAGGCGGGCGCGATCACGCTTCATGTCGCGGGTCATGGCGGGCGATGCGCTGCGGTCGGCGAAGATGTAGATATGTCGCGCCGCCAGCATGCGGAACCCCTCGGCCTTCAACGCGGCAATGGTCGCCGGATCGGCGATATCGTTCAACGAGCGGATGACGATGGCGCGACCGGGGAAACGGGCGGTCAAGGCCGAACGCAACGACACGGCTGTCGGCCGGTCGAGCAGCGGCACCGGATTGGTCGAATAGAGCCAGTTGTTGACCTGCGCCTGGCGGTCGAGGCCGCTCGCCCTGACCAGCGGCGCGCAGGCCACGATGAGGGCGTTGAGCGCGCGCTTGAGCAGCGGATGGGCGGCGAAGTTGCGCGTCTCGTCCATCGCATACCCGATATAGGCGCTGGTCGGACAGCAGATATAGCAGTTGGGAGTGTCATTGGCGTCGTTCAACGTCAGCGGAAAAACCCGACCGGCAATTTCGAACGTCTCGATCTTCGTCTTGAGGTTGGCGATGAGATCGCCAACCGGCATCTCGTTGAAAAGCCCTACAAAAGCCTCGACCTTTGCCGGCTTGTTCTCGACCCGGTCGGCCTGTTGCAAGGGCCTTTCCATTGTTGCCACGCCGCTCATCGTCCCTGCTCCAGCCGGCATTCGACGCGACGCAGCTTGCGGCTTGTTTCCAGCGGCAGCGGCCCGCGGACGAGCACGACGGTGGCGACCGCCTTTCGCGCGTCCAGCAACGCCTGCACCGCTTGATGAGCGGCAGCCGCCGCGTCGTCCGCGAACGTTGGCGGAAGGCTGAGCTCGACCCTGTCCGGCCCCGTCTGGACGAGGCGAAAATCGTCGATGCGGCGATCGGCCTTGAGCACGGCGTTGCGCAGCACATCGGGCGTGACCAGGATCGGGCCGTCCGGCGAAGCAAGCCGGAAGACATCGTCCATGCGGCCGACGATCTCATCGACGCAGCGCAGCGGCGACCCGCAACGGCAAGGTCCTTTGGACAAGCGCAACAGATCGTTCATCCGGTAGCGCGCCATGATCTGCGTCCGGCGACGAAAAGCCGTCACCAGCGGCGTCACCAGCCCCTCACCCGCAGGCTCGAATTCGAAGAAGACGGAGTCTTCCGCAAGATGCAATCCGCCCTGCCGGCAGGTCACGGCGAACAGGCCTTCCGTCGCCATGTAGATTTGATCGAGCGGCAGCCGGAAGAAATCCTCGATAACCGGACGGTCGACCGGATCGAGCGTTTCGGCAGCGGAAAAAACGCGCTTCGGCCGGAGCTGGAAGTTCTCGGCCGCGAAATGCCGGAGCATTTTTGGCGGCGCGATGATGACCGTCGGGTCGAAGGCTTCGAGCGCGCCGCGCCAGCTTTCCGGCCCCGAGGTCAGGTCGAAGAAGGCGAGCTTTATCAGCCGCGATTTGCGGGCGCTGTCGTAAAGCCCTGTGTTCTGCGGCAGGATGACGGCGACCCGGATGCCGCGCCAGAGAAGATCGGACGCCGCCTTGGCGAGGATCGTGCCCAGCCACCGGTATTTCTCGGCTTCCGAAATCACGAACAGGCCGCGATTGCCGGAGGTGCCGGTGCTGGCGCCGACGGTGAGCGCGCCGGCGCGGCCGTCACGAGCCATAGCCGCCCAGGCTTGCGTTGCGGTCAGACGGTGGATGTTGAAATCCTCGAAGCGCGCCATCAGCAAAGCCTTGTCGGTCACCGGCAGATCGGCAAGTTGAGCCGGCGCTTTTCGATAGAAAGGCGCGCGCGGCAGGTCGCGGTCGAGGAAGCGACGCAGGGCAGTTGCCTGCCAGCGCTCGAAATCCGCACGGTTCTTGCGCGAAGCCCAACGTGTCAGGGTGAAAGACCCTGCCGCCTCCGCCAGCGCGTTCATGAATCCTCCGGCGCGAGGTCATAGGGCGTCGGCGCGGGATCATGGCAGAGCATCACCTCGCCGCCAGAGGCGAGGAAGCGACGCAGCATGGCGCTGGTCGGCTCGATCGCCGCCGCATCCTCGGCGATCAAGGTGGCCGGAAAGCCGGGTGTGCGGTTGTCGGTCAAGGCTGCGAGTAGCCATTGCACATCGACGGCGTAGAGCAGCGGTCGGTCGAGGGCATTGAACAGCAGGCCGAACTGGCCGTCGGCATGTCCGGGAAGATCGACCGCGATCACGCTGCCGTCGCCGAAGAGATCGGCGCCGCCGGGCATGCTGCCACGCGCTGCAACGCTCGGCTTGGCGGACAGAGCGTCCAACCGCGCTTCGAAATCGACAGGAAAAAGCTCGGTGAAGACGCCGTGGCGCATATTCTGCCTCGGGCTGCGCGCCTTGACCCGCGCCCAGGCGGAATCGCTGGCGATAAAGCGGGCGTTGCGGAACAGCGACAGGCCCGAAATGTGGTCGGCATGGAAGTGGGTGACGATGATTGTGCTGATATCATCGGGCGACAGACCGAAACGCCGCAGCACCGGGAGGACCTGCGCGTCGGGGTTGAGCTGAGGTTTGAGCAACCCACCGTACAGCCGCAGCATGCGGCCGCGCCGCTCACCGCTCAGCGCCTCGGGCGTGTAGCCGGTATCGACCAGAACTGGCCCGGCAACGGCATGAAAAAATAGCCCGTAGCGGACGCGCAGCCTGACGCTTTGCCAGGCGCCGCCGCGCAGGATCAACCGCTCGGCGGCGCTCACCCAGGCGCTGTTGGCGAAGACGAGCTTCATGGCGCGCAGCCGCCGGCGAAAGTGCGGTCAAGTCCCTGTTCGAACGCAATCTTCGGCGCCCAGCCCAGCACCCGTCTCGTCTTGGAAAGATCGAGGCTTTGCGCGTAGGCGAAGAGGCCCAGCCCATAGCGGGTGGCCGGCGGTTCGGAGCGTCCAGGCAGACGCAGCGCCACCGCTTCCATCAAGCCCGCCGCCAGCATCGCCGGCAACAACGGCATCGCCCGCCAGCGCGCCTTCAGGCCGGCGCGGACGCAGGCGTCGTCGGCGATGCGGCGGACCGGCAGCACCTCGCCGCCGGAGATGTTGAAGATTTGGCGTTCGGCCTCGACCGGTGCCGCGAGCGCCGCCATGACCGCCTCGACGACATCGTCGACATGGGTCAGGTCGATGGCCGCGCGGCCGTCGCGAAACAGCGGCAGCGGTCGGCTTCTGGCCGCCTTGATCAGGCGCGGCAGCAGCGCGCGGTCGCCCTTGCCGTAGATGCCGCGCGGCCGCAGCACTACCGGATGGATATCGGTCTGGCCGAGCACGATCGTCTCCGCCTCGCGCTTGGTGCGGGCATAATGATTGACCGGCTCCGGCAAGGCCACGTCCTCTCTAAGGTCGAGCTGGTCGCGGAAGGCGAAGCAGACGGACGGGCTGGAAATGTGGACGAAGCGGCCGACGCCCCGCCGCCTGGCGAAATCGACGAGGTTCCGCGTCGCCGTGACATTGGCCGTCACGAAATCCGCCAGGCGTCCGAAGGGCGACGAGAGCGCCGCGCAATGGATGATCCGCTCGACCCTGGCGAGCCTGGGGTCAAGCGCCTCGTCGAGCGGTTGCGCGAGATCGTGACAGATGATGCGATGGCCCAAGGCTTCGAGCGCCACGCAACGTTCTTCGTCACGGCCGAGCCCGAGCGCCAGCGTGCCCGATGCCGCCAGCCTCTCGAGCACATGGGAGCCTAGGAAACCGCTGGCGCCGGTGACGAGCACGGCCATGCTCAGACCTCCAATGCCATGCCGCCGAAGGAGACGCCGGCGGAAGTACCAAGGAAGAGCAGCTTCATGCCCGTCGCTACGCGACCCTCGCGGCGCGCGACATCCAGCGCGAAGGGCATGGAGGCCGCGATCTGGTTGCCGAAGCGGGCGGAGATGTCGACCAGCTTCTGCGGCGCAAAGCCGGTCTGGCGCGCCATATGCGCGAGCGCGAAAGGGCTCGCCTGGTGCGGCACGACGAGATCGACATCGCCATGCCGCCAACCGGCGCGTTCGAGCAGAGCGGCGACGAAGGCGTTGAAATGGCGCGAGGTCAGCCGGAACAACTCCTTGCCATCCATGTGGAACAGGCTGTGTGCCGCGAATGCCTCCTGCTCCTTGCGGAAGTCGAAGCGCGTGCCGCCCGAACCTATGCCGCAGGCCTCCCAGCCCGATGGATAGGTGCGCATCAGGCTCGCCGCCACCTTGCCCTCGCCCGGCTTGGCTTTGCGCAACACGGCTGCCGCAGCGCCGTCGCCGAAAAGTGCTGCGGTCTCCGGCGCGTCCTGCCATGGCAAGGCGCGCGAGGCGACTTCGGACGAGAAGACCAGGGCGGTCTCGCATTGCCCGGCCTCGATCATGCGGCCCGCGGTCTCGAAAGCGGTGAGGAAGCCCAGGCAGGTGCTGTTGACATCGAAGGCGGCGGCCGAGCCGTCGGCAAGGCCAAGGCGCTGCATAACCAGGGGCGCGGTTGCCGGCAGCGGCTGGTAGGGCACGCCGCAGCCGCCGACGATCAGGTCGACCGCGCTTGCATCGAGGCCGGCTTCCTCGAGCGCAAGCGTCGCCGCGGCGCAAGCGAGATCAATTTGCGATTCGGCACTGCACACATAGCGCTCGAGGACGCCGGTCGCGGCTTCGAGCGCGCCCTGGCCGAGGCCGAGCCGCTCCTCCAGCGAGCGCGTGGTCAGCCGCTCAGCCGGTACCGCCCTGCCGGTTCCGACGATCCTGACCTGCATTCTCCCCCCGCCGCGTGAGCTTGGCCCTATTTAACCCATGAAGCGCCGCGTTTGCGACTCCGAAGTCGATCAGCCGGCCGTGATGCCAGATGGATCGACCGCCGATCCGACCTGCTCCAACTGGCCGACGAGCCAGGCAATGCCAGCGTCCATCATCGCGACCTTCGGCACTACGGCGGTGATCTGGAAAGGTGGTAGCGTCACGGGAGGATCGACCGCGATCACACCGAAGCGGCGCGCATGCCTGGCCACGAAACGACGCGGCAGCGCCGAGACAAAATCCGTCTCGGCCAACACGGCAAGCGCGAACATGAAATTGGGTACGGTGAGCGCGATGCGCCGCGACAGACCCCGCGCGGCGAGCGCGATATCGACGAACCCGTGCGCGTCGCCTGTCTGCGACACGACGAGGTGCTGCATGGCGCAGTATGCCTCGATGCTCGGGGCCAGCGAGAACCGGTGTCCGGCACGCATGGCGATGACGAAATCCTCTTCATAGAGCGCGCGCCGGAGAAAGCGTTCGGGCACGTCGCCGATCGGGAGGACCGCGACATCCATAATTCTTGCCTCAAGTTCAGCGATGACGTCGCTCCAGGCGGGCAACGGCGACGTCTCTCCTTGCCTCGGCAGCAGCTGGCGGATGCCGATGTCAATACCCGGCGCGAATTGATGCAGAACTTCGAGCAGCGACGGCAGGAACACCGCCGAGGCGCCATCGGGCGCGCCGATGACGAAACGGCGGCTGGAACGGCTGGGATCGAAGGGCTCGGCGCTGGCGACGACGCTTCTCACCCGCGCCAGGATTTCGGCGACAGGCCCGGCAAGCTCCAGCGCGCGGTAGGTCGGCACGACGCCCCTCGGCGTGCGCAGGAACAGCGGATCGCCGAGCAGGCCGCGCAGCCGGCCGAGGCCATGGCTGACCGCCGACGGTGACAGGTTGAGCCGCGATGCCGATCGGCCGACATGGCGTTCCTCCATGACAGTCTCAAACAGGACCAACAGGTTGAGATCGGCGCGAGATAGATCGATTTGATGCAGCATATTCTTGAAATCATATCACTGGATTCATCTCGATTGAAGTGAGATCCCTCAGCGCATCGGTCGGACGGCCTGAGCGCCGCCGGTATCCACTTTCAAATTTGAGGAGATTTCCCATGTCCAAATTAAGCGACACAACCGGCAAGGCCAGCGCGCCGCTTGGAAGGAAAGCCCGCAGGAAAACCGTTTCTAGGCGGCTGGCGCTGGCGGCACCGCTTGCCTTGCCGCTGGCGGTGCAGGCAGCGTTGAGCGAAGCTGCGCCGCAAGCGGCCATCGACGATGCAGCTCTGAAGGAGCTTTTGACACGGGCGGAGGCGGCCAGCGCGGCGTTCATGCGTGGCGACATGAAAACCTATCTCGACCTGATCGAGATCGCCCCCGACTTCACGTTGATGCAGCCCTTCGGCGGTCCGTTCTCGAGGGGCTTCGACAGAAGCCCCTCGCACCTGGCCGAACTGGCCAGCTACTTTCAAGACGGCGGAGTGAAAATGGAGTTGGTGCAAGCGTACGCATCGGGCGACATGGCGGTGCTCGCCGTGATCGAATGGGGACATGGCAAGGTCGGTGGCCTGGACCAAGAATGGCCGCTCAGGGTGACGCTGGTTTTCCGACGTGAAAACGGCGAATGGCTGCTGGCGCACCGGCACGCCGATCCGCTGGTTCACAAGATAACTCTGGAGCAACTGTCGGCGCTGGCAAAGGGTTGAGCGGGAGCCGGACGTCTTGGTGCGACCGCCGCCGAAGGTGTGGCAGCAGTTCGATTGCGAAGAAGCGCTAATCCTTGCGCTCCCAGCGGCGATCCGGCGTCTGCTGCCAGTAGGTCACGGCGTGGCCGGCTTCCTTCATCGTCTTCCAATGGCCGCGCGCGGCTTCGAGCTGAGCCGCGTCATGGCCGTCGAACAGGAAGACGGCGCGCTCGTAGCCGGAAAGCTCGGGCGGACTTGCACCATCCACCAGGAAGCGTATCTGCGCGGCGTTCTGGTTGCCCTCGCCCGTGGTGAGCAGGATCGGCTGCTCGGCCGGATAGGCCTCGCGGTCGGTGGCATGCGCCAGGAAGGAATCGTCGCGGAACGTCCACAGATGCTGGTCGAGCGCGTCGCGGCGCTCTTCGGTACCTGTCTGCACCACCGCGCGCCAGCCGCGCTCGACGCTGCGCTCGAGCAGGCCGGGCAGCGCCTCCTCCAGCGTCGATTCGGTCAGATGGTAGAAGAGGATGTCGGCCATCCCCTACCCTTCGTAGTGATCGCGCACCAGTCGGTCGAGCAGCCTGACGCCGAAACCCGAGCCCCAGGACTGGTTGATCTCGCTCGACGGCGCGCCCATCGCGGTACCGGCAATGTCGAGATGCGCCCAGGGCGTGTCCTTGACGAAGCGCTGCAGGAACTGCGCGGCGATGATGGCGCCGCCATAGCGGCCGCCGATGTTCTTCATGTCGGCGTTCTTGGAATCGATCAGCTTGTCGTATTCGGGGCCGAGCGGCATGCGCCAGACCCGCTCCTGGCTGGCCTGGCCGGCGCCGAACAGCCGGCCGGCGAGCTCGTCATTGTTGGAGAACAGGCCGGCATAATGCTGGCCGAGCGCCACCATGATGGCGCCGGTCAGCGTTGCTAGGTTGATCATGAATTTCGGCTTGAAGCGGTCGTTGGCGTACCAGAGTGCGTCGGCGAGCACGAGGCGGCCTTCGGCGTCGGTGTTCAACACTTCGATCGTCTGGCCCGACATCGAGGTGACGATGTCGCCGGGGCGCTGGGCATGGCCGTCGACGGCATTCTCGACGAGACCGATCACGCCGACCACATTGGCCTTGGCCTTGCGCGCGGCCAGCGCGTGCATCAACCCGGTGACGGCGGCCGCACCGCCCATGTCGCCCTTCATGTCTTCCATGCCTGAAGCCGGCTTCATCGAATTGCCGCCGGTATCGAAGGTGACGCCCTTGCCGATGAAGGCAAGCGGCGCGTCCTTGGCCTTGCCGCCGTTCCAGCGCATCACCGCCAGGCGCGCGCCGCGCGGCGATCCTTGGGCCACGCCAAGCAGCGAGCCCATGCCGAGCTTCCTCATCTCTTTCTCGGTCAGGATCTCGACCTCGACGCCGAGCGATTCCAGTTGCTTGACGCGATCGGCGAATTCGACCGGGCCCAGCGCATTGGCCGGCTCGTTGACGAGGTCGCGGGCAAGCAGAACGCCATCCACCACCGCTTCCTCGCCGGCGAAGGCCTTCTTCGCGGCCGTGGGGTCGGCGCAATGGATGGTTATCTTGGCGGGTTTCGCCGTTTCGGCCTTCTTGGCGTCGGCCCCCTTCGAATCGGATTGTCCGTCTTCCTTGTCCTTTCTGGTCTTGTATTTGTCGAAGGAATAAGTGCGCAGCAGGATGCCGGCGGCAACGCTGGCCGCCTGGCGGCCATCAGGCTGCAGATCGGGCAGATCGAGAATGACGGCCACCTCGGTCGCTTTGCGCAGCGCAGCGGCAACGGCGCCGCCGAGCTTTTGCCAGCCATTGTCATCGAGGCTCGAAACCTTGCCGGCGCCGATCGCCACAAGCCGGTCGACAGACGTTCCTTCCGGCGCCAGCACTTCGGCCGAGCTTGCGAACTTGCCGGAAAAATCCGCGACCGGAAAGGCACGCGCAAGCGCGCCGGCCGGATCGCAGGCCTTCGCCGCCTCGCCGAGTCCGCCGCCATCGGCCGCGAATACGAAGACGCTGCCCTTTTTCGGCGCGGCGAATTTGGCGAAGGAGATGGAAGGTCTCGACGTCATAAGGTCCTGCTTTCGGGATGGAGGCGGGGTGTCGGCAAAGGTTCGGCAAGCGTGCGCGACATTTGGTCGTTTTGAGCCATTTGGCAAGACTTTGGCCGAAATCGCAGTCTATATCAGCACCACAATAGACAAAGGATTCGCCTCGGCACAGCGTTAGCTCTCTGCCGTAACCTGCTGTTAACCATCAATGTTTTGCATTTCTTATCCATTGGCGCGGACACTCCGCCGCGCCGGGGCACGCGGCATGGGGCGACAATCCGGAGCGAGCCGCTTATGACCCAGTTGTGCAGGCGTCGCCGGATCACTACTTTGTCGGCGGGCATGATGCCGTTCGGCAAAATCGAGAAAAGCCTTCATGAAGGTCGTTGAACGCTACATCATGCGCCGCGCGCTGACGATGTTCCTCGCCGCGCTGGCCTGGACGCTGGCGATCGTGTGGACGACGCAGGTGCTGGCCAAGATCGACCTCGTCACCGACAACGGCCAATCGGCGCTGACCTTCTTCGAGGTCGCGGCGCTCATCATCCCCTCCATCATCCCGATCGTGGTGCCGTTCGCCCTGGTGGTGGCGGTGGCGCAGACGCTGAGCGCGATGAACACCGATTCGGAGCTGGCCGTGCTCAGCGCCGCCGGCGCCTCGCGCTGGACGATCGCGCGGCCGATCCTGCTGCTGGCTGCTTTTGCCTGCGCCTTTTCCTTCATCGTCGACAACGCGATAGACCCCTATGCCAGGCAGAAGAACCGCCAGCTGGTGGCGGCCTCGCGCGCCGATCTCGTGTCGCTGATCATTCAGGAAGGCACGTTCCGCAAGATCGACGAGGGCCTCTATTTGCAGGTCGGCGAACGCCTTCCCGGCAACCGGCTGGGCGGCATCTTCGTCGCCGATTCGCGCGAGGAAGGCGCCAGCCTCACCTACTACGCCAAGACCGGCAGCATCGTCGAAAAGGGCGACGAGAAGGTGCTGATGATGAATGACGGCGTCATCAACCGCAAATCGGTGACCGGCGACCTCTCTGTCATCCGCTTCACCTCTTACGCCTTCGACATGTCGGCCTTCATGTCGGCGGCCAACGACATCACGCTTTTGCCCAAGGACCGCACGACGGCATACCTGCTCAACCCGGATCCCAACGACAAGATGTTCCAGCGCGAACCGGGCAGCTACCGCGCGGAGCTCAACCAGCGCTTCGCCGAATGGTCCTACTCGCTGGTGTTCGCGCTGATCGCGCTTGCGGTGGCGGGCGATGCGCGCTCGCATCGCGAAGCGCGCATCAATCCGCTGATCACGGCGATCGCGATCGCGCTTTTCGTGCGGTGGCTGGGCTTCTTCGCCGCCGGTAAAGCCGACAAGGTCTGGTACTATGTCTATCTGCTCTACGGCATACCGCTCATCGCCTCGGCAGTCTCGATCTGGTTCATCGTCTCGTCCCGCACCATGGAATTGCCGGTCAGCTGGGCCGACTGGCTGACGGGCCTTGCCAAGCGCGCCGGCGAAAACTGGACGACATTCAAGCTCTGGCTCGCCCGGCGCACCTCGGGCCAGGGAGCCTGACCATGGGCTGGACGCTGGGCCGCTATTTCTTCTTCCGCTACGTGTCGATCACCTTCTGGTTCTTCCTGGGCCTGCTGGCGCTGGTGTTCCTGATCGACTTCACCGAGCTTTCGGGCCGCACGACCGGGCTGCCCGGCTTCACCTACGGCATAGCCTTCGCCATTTCGGCGCTGAGGATGCCGATGATCATGCTGCAAACGGTGCCGTTCGTCGGGCTGTTCTCGGCGATGGCGACGCTGGTGTCGCTCAACCGCCGCTACGAGCTGGTCATCGCGCGTTCGGCAGGCGTGTCGGCCTGGCAGTTCCTGTTTCCTTGCTGCGTCGGCGCGCTGATGTTCGGCGTGTTGTCGGTCGCCATCATCAACCCGATCGCCGCGCATGGATTTTCCTGGTCCGAGCAGATGGAGAACGACCTCAGGGCCGGCAAGTCGAATGCCGTCACCACCAACGTCACGCCGTGGCTCCGGCAAAAGACCGAATCGGGCGACACCATCATCGGCGCCCGTGCCATCCTCAACCAGGGGCTGGAGATGGCGGATTCGGTGTTTTTCATCCTCGACCAGCAGGGCAACATTACCGAGCGCAAGGATGCCGCCAAGGCTTTCCTGCGCGACGGCTACTGGGAATTGCAGGACGTCAAGGTCTTCAAGGGCGGCAATATCCAGGCACTGGCCTCCGACAAGGTGCCGACCAATCTCAAGCCGGAATTCGTGCAGGAGCGCCTGGCGCGCCCGGAAACCATTCCCTTCTACGAGCTGCCGCGCAAGATCGAGGTCGCCCGCTCGTTCGGGTTGAAGGCCAACGCCTTCGCCATGCAATTTGATTCGCTGGTGGCGTTGCCGTTCCTTCTCGTGGCCATGACGCTAATTGCCGCAACAGTTTCAATGCGATTTGCGCGAATGGGGCAGTCGGCAACGATGATTCTGGGTGGCGTCGTGGCCGGCTTTCTGCTTTATGTCGTTTCGGTACTGGTCAAGGCATTCGGTGTCGCCGGATTCGTGCCTACGGTGGTGGCTGCATGGGTTCCGGTTGTCGTGGCTATGTTCTTTGGGGTGACATTTCTGCTATACAAGGAAGACGGCTAGTGAGGGAGGCGGTTTTGCGCAGCCATAGGCAGGCCGGTTTGGCACGCCTCTATGGGGCGACCGCTTTGGCATGTCTGTTCGCTTGCGCGGTGCCGATGGCACCCGCGCTGGCGCAGCAGATTACTGCCAAGCCCGTCCCGTCCGGTTCGCAGATGCTGCTGGCCGCCGATACGCTTGTCTATGACAACGACAAGCATACGGTGACGGCCGTCGGCGGCGTGCAGATCGACTATGGCGGCAACAAGCTGGTCGCCCAGCGCGTGGTGTACAACCGCGACACCAAGCGGCTCGTCGCGAGCGGCGCCGTCGAGCTGATCAACAGCGACGGCACCAAGATCAATTCCGACCATATCGACATCACCGACGATTTCGCCGACGGTTTTCTCAACGCGCTGCGCGTCGAGACGGTCGACAAGGCTTATTTCGCCTCCGAGAGCGCCGAGCGCATGGGCGGCGTGCTCACGACCTTCCACAACGGCGTCTACACCGCCTGCGAACCTTGCGAGGACAAGCCGGACAAAGCCCCGACCTGGCGCGTCAAAGCGCGGAAGATCATCTGGAACGGCGAGAAAAAGACGGTCCGCTTCGAGAACTCGAATTTCGAGTTCTTCGGGTTCCCGCTCGCCTACCTGCCGGCCTTCGAGATCGCCGACCCGACGGTGAAGCGCAAGAGCGGCTTCCTGATCCCCGGCATCGTCTACAACAACCATCTCGGCGTCGGCGTCAAAGTCCCCTATTATTTCGCCCTGTCCCCGACCTATGACCTGACCGTCACCGGCAGCGGCTATACCAAGCAGGGTTTCCTCGGCGAGGCCGAGTGGCGCCAGCGCTTCGACAACGGCCAGTACACGCTGAAGATCGCCGGCATCAACCAGCAGGATCCCGCCGCGTTCATCGATTCCGGCATCCACAATGTGAATTCCGGCGAAGCCAATGATCCGAACAAGTTCCGCGGCATGATGGGCACCAAGGGCCAGTTCGCCATCAACGAGCGCTGGAACTTCGGCTGGGACCTGCTGCTGCAGACCGACAAGGAATTCTCGCGCACCTACAATATCGACGGCTACAGCGACCTCGTCCACCAGTCGTCGATCTATCTGACGGGCTTGAGCGACCGCAATTATTTCGACGTCCGCGCCATGCGCTTCGAGGTGCAGGAAGACACGCTCTCTAGCGATCCGACGTCGCGCTCCGCCAAGCAGCCCTGGGTGCTGCCGTCCTTCGACTACGCCTATATCCCCGACATGTCGGTGGCCGGTGGCCAGTTGTCGTTCAACGTCAACGCGCGCGTGATCAGCCGCAACCGGCTGGACGCCGTGCTGGCTGACCCCGGCGACCCGAATTCGGTCAACAACGTGCGCGGTATCGAAGGCGAGTCGAGCCGACTGAGCGCGGAAGCCGAATGGAAGCGCACTTTCACCACCGATGGCGGCCTGCAGCTGACGCCACTGCTCGCCTTCCGCGGCGACGCCGGCTATGTCAACGCCAATTCGGAGTCGCTGACCGAGATCGAAAAGATGGCAGCCAATCCGGCGATAGACACTACTGCCGACATGCGCTCCTCGCTCGCCCGCTACATGGCGACCTTGGGCCTCGAGGCGCGCTGGCCGCTCCTGTTCTCGATGCCCAGTTCCAGCCATGTCCTGGAGCCGACGGCGCAGGTCTTCGTTCGTCCGAACGAGCAGTATGTCGGCGGACTGGCCATCCCGAACGAGGACGCGCAGAGCTTCGTCTTCGACGCCACGACGCTGTTCGAGCGCGATAAATTCTCCGGCTATGACCGGATCGAAGGCGGCACGCGCGCCAATGTCGGCTTCCGCTACTCGGGGGCCTATGACAATGGCTGGGGCACGAACGCCATCTTCGGCCAGTCCTACCAGCTCGCCGGCGAAAACTCCTTTGCCGCGCCCGATCTCGTCAATGCCGGGGCCGAGTCCGGCCTGGACAAGCGGACCTCGGACTATGTCGGCCTTGTCGGCTTCAACAGCCCGAGCGGCTTCTCCGGCTCGCTGAGCGGTCGTTTCGACGAGCAGACGTTCGAGGTGAGGCGCGCCGAGGTGAAGGCTGCCTATTCCAGCCTGCCGATATCGCTCAGCGCCAAATATGCCTTCATCGAGGCACAGCCGCTCTATGGCTTCACCACCGACCGCCACGAGCTCACGCTGGGCGCCTCCACGCATCTGGCGCAGAATTGGCGGCTGTTCGGCACCGGCACCTACGATTTCCAGACAAATGTGCTGGTCAAGGACGGTGTCGGCTTCGCCTATAACGATTCCTGCTTTACCTACATCATGACGTATTCGCAGACGCGCGACACCGTCACCAAGGAAGTGTCGCAGAACATCGGTTTCAACCTTTCGTTCCGCACGCTCGGCGATTTCGGTTCGTCAACAAGCGCTGTCGATACCATCCAGTGACCAGGCGGAAAGCGCTCCGCCGCGAGCCGCGCGCCGGCTGGGGCGCTGATGTGGGGCTTTGGTCTTGATTTGGAGCGGGTTCCTTCGAAAATGGGCCTGATTGTCAGGGCCATGCGCCGGCGACATCGTTTCGCCGCATAAGACGGGCATGGGGTCGGCTGCATCGCGCAGGCGTTCGGAGGACGCGCGGCGCCGTCGTGGTGGGGAAAAATTGGGAAGGCAAGATGAGGAAATACCTGTTTTCAGCGGGCTTCGCGCTTCTGGTTGCGGCGATCACGGTTCCGGTCACGGCTGTTGTGCAGCCTGCTTTCGCCGTTGAGATCAAGTATATCGTTAACGGCATACCGATCACCACCGGCGACATCGCGCACCGCGCCGCCTTCTTCAAGCTGCAGCACAAGAAAGGCGATGCGAAAGAGGAGATGATCGACCAGACGCTGCGGCTGGCCGAAGCCAAGCGGCTCGGCATCCGCATCACCGACCAGCAGGTCGACGCCGCCTACCAGCGCTTCGCGTCGGGCAACAAGATGCCGCTGGCGAGGCTCGACGCGATCATGGCGCAATCGGGCGTTACCAAGGAGCATTTCAAGGAATTCATCCGCGCCCAGATGGCGTGGAACCAGGCGCTCGGCGCGCGCTACCGCTCCGGCGAAGGCGGCTCGGTGACCGAGCAGGACGCCGTGCGACGCATGCTCGACAAGGGCGGCACCAAGCCGACGGCGACGGAATACATGCTGCAGCAGGTGATCTTCGTCGTGCCGGCATCGGAGCGCGCCGCCACGCTCGCCAAACGCAAGCGCGAAGCCGACGCCATGCGCGCCCGCTTCAATGGCTGCAACACCACGCGCGAGTTCGCCAAGGGCCTGCTCGACGTCACCGTGCGCGATCTCGGCCGCTTTCTGGCGCCGCAATTGCCGTCCGACTGGGCCGAACAGATCAAGGCGACCAAGACCGGCGGCGCCACGCCGACCCGCGAGACCGAGCGTGGCGTCGAGTTCATCGGCGTCTGCTCCTCGCGCGAGGTCTCCGACGACAAGGCCGCGCAGATGGTGTTCCAGGCCGAGGGCAGCAACGATAAGGACGCGGAAGAGCTCAGCAAGAAATACGTCGCCGAGCTGCGCCAGAAGGCCAAGATCGTCGAACGCTAGAGCGACAAGCGTGCCGCGACACCGCAACAAGTCCCTCCTCCGCCGTTGCGTCAGCGGTCCGATCCGCGAGTTCGCATGAGCGGACAGAAAACCGATGCCCCGCTTGCGCTCAGCGTCGGCGACCCCTCGGGCATCGGACCCGAGATCGCTATCGCCGCCTGGCAGGCGGGCGACAGCGCCGGCGTGCCGCCCTTCTATCTCATCGCCGACCCCGCTTTGATCGAAGCCCGCGCGCGCCTGGTCGGCGCAAACATCACGATTGTCGAAACGCTGCCGGGCCAGGCAGCGCACCACTTTGCCCGGGCCCTGCCCGTCGTGCCGCTCGATGCGCGCCATGTCGACAGCCCCGGAGAACCGGACCCGGCCAACGCCACCGGCACCATCGAAGCGATCGACCGTGCCGTCGCGGACTGCCTCTCCGGCCGCGCCGCCGCGATAGTCACATGCCCAATCGCCAAGAAGCCGCTTTATGATGCCGGTTTCGGCTTTCCCGGCCACACCGAATATCTGGCACATCTGGCCTCGCGCCACACCGGCAGGGATGTGATGCCCGTGATGCTGCTGGCGGGACCTGATCTGCGCACCGTTCCGGTCACCATCCATATCGCGCTGGCCGACGTGCCAAGGATGCTCACGACGGAGCTGATCGCCGCGACCGCGCGCATCACCGCGTCTGATCTCAAGAGCCGGTTCGGCATCGCCCGGCCGAGACTTGCGATCGCCGGGCTCAACCCGCATGCCGGCGAAGGCGGAGCGATGGGTTCCGGGGATACAGCGATCGTCGCCCCCGCGGTCGAGATGCTGAAGACTGAAGGCATCGACGCGACCGGGCCGCTGCCGGCGGACACGATGTTTCATCCGCGCGCGCGCGCCTCCTATGACGCGGCGCTCTGCATGTATCACGATCAGGCGCTGATCCCAGCCAAGACCCTGGCCTTCGACGAGGCGGTGAACGTGACGCTGGGTCTGCCCTTCATCCGAACCTCGCCCGATCATGGCACCGCTTTCGACATCGCCGGCAAGGGGATAGCGCGCGCCGACAGCCTGATCGCCGCGCTGAGGCTGGCGCGCCGGCTGGCCGACAGCGGACGGCGGGCCGCCGCATGAGGCTCCCTTGAACGGACGCAGCACGATCGACGGATTGCCGCCGCTGCGCGAGGTGATCGAGCGGCATGGGCTGCAAGCCAAGAAGGCGCTCGGGCAGAATTTTCTGCTCGACCTCAATCTGACAAGCAAGATCGCGCGCGCGGCCGGAGACCTCGGCGAGGCGACCGTGATCGAGGTCGGTCCGGGCCCGGGCGGACTGACGCGGGCGCTGCTCTTCAACGGCGCGCGGCGGGTGATCGCCATCGAGCGAGACGAGCGCTGCCTGGAGGCGCTGGCAGAGGTCTCCAGCCATTATCCCGGCCGGCTCGAGGTCATCCCCGGCGATGCGCTGAAGACGGATTTTGCCGCACTTGCCGGCGCTGCGAATGGCGGGCCGGTCAAGATCGCCGCCAACCTGCCTTACAACATCGGCACGGAGCTGCTGATCCGCTGGCTGACCGTGGCCGACTGGCCGCCCTTCTACCAGTCGATGACGCTGATGTTCCAGCGCGAGGTGGCGGAGCGCATCACCGCGGGTCCCGGCAGCGATGCCTACGGCCGGCTCGGCGTACTGGCCGGCTGGCGCGCGGAAGCAAAAATCGCTTTCGACGTGCCGCCGCAGGCTTTTACGCCGCCGCCCAAGGTCACCTCCTCTGTCGTGCATCTGGTGCCGCGCTCGTCGCCCCTGCCCGCTGACGCAAAAAAGCTCGGCCGCGTCACCGAAGCCGCCTTCGGCCAGCGCCGCAAGATGCTGAGGCAGAGCGTGAAGAGCCTGGGCGGCGAGGCGCTGCTGACAAGGGCGAGCATCGATCCGATGCGGCGGGCCGAAACGCTCAGCGTGGAAGAGTTTGTGAGGCTGACGAACGCGGTGTAGCTGCGCCCTTCCCTTCTCCCCTTGTGGGAGAAGGTGTCGCCGAAGGCGACGGATGAGGGGTGCTCCAGGGAAAGCCAACGTCTCACTCCGCTGGAACACCCCTCATCCGTCTCGGCGCTATCGCGCCGATCCACCTTCTCCCACAAGGGGAGAAGGGAAAGGCTCACCCCGTGTTCTCGTCCAGCAATCCCGAAATAAAGTCGAACAGGCCAGGCCGCCTGTCACGCCGGAGCCGCTCGGCGGTGACGATGGCGCGGACTTCGGCGAAGGCGCGGTCGAGATCGTCGTTGACGATGACGAAGTCGTATTCCTTCCAATGCTCGATCTCGAGGCGGGCGTTCTTCAGCCTGGTCTCGATGACGGATTCCTGGTCCTCGGCGCGCCGCTTCAGGCGGGCCTTCAATTCCTTCATCGACGGCGGCAGGATGAAGATCGAGACGATGTCGGCGCGCATCTTCTCCTTGAGCTGCTGGGCGCCCTGCCAGTCGATGTCGAAGAGCATGTCACGGCCTTCGGCCAGTGCGATTTCCGCCGGCTCGCGCGGCGTCGCATAGCAATTGCCGTGAACCTCCGCCCATTCGAGCAGCGCGTCGGAATCGCGCAGCCGCTCGAATTCGCGCATGGTGGTGAAATGGTAGTGGACGCCATCGATCTCCGAGCCGCGGCGCGGCCGTGTGGTGACGGATACCGACAACTCCAGACTTGAATCTTTTTCCAGCAGGTTGCGCGCGATCGTCGACTTGCCGGCGCCCGACGGCGACGACAGCACCAGCATCAATCCGCGGCGGCGAATGCGGGACCCCAGATCCCTGGCGGCCGTCGGCTCCTTGGCAACCATTCCCGTCACTCCAGATTCTGGACCTGCTCGCGAAACTGGTCGACCACCGCCTTGAGCTCCAGCCCGATCGCGGTGACCGCGGCGGCGTTCGACTTGGAGCATAAGGTATTCGATTCGCGGTTGAATTCCTGCGCGAGAAAATCGAGCTTGCGGCCAACGGCGGCGCCGCTTTTGAGCAGCGCCCGGGCCGAGGCGACATGTGTCTTCAGCCGGTCGATCTCCTCGCGGATGTCGGCCTTGGTGGCGAGGAAGGCCGCTTCCTGGTGCAGCCGGACGACATCGAGATTGGCCGAGGCATCCATCAGCAGACGCAACTGCTCTGCGATGCGCTCGCGGATCGCGGCGGGCTCCCGCGAGGGATCGGCCTCGGCCTTCAATGTCAGCGCCTCGATGGCGTCGATATGGCCGGCAAGCAGTACGCCAAGTGCCGCGCCCTCGCCGCGGCGCGCCTGTTCCAGCCCGCCAAGCGCCGCCTCGAGCGCCGACAAGATCGCCGCATCGAGGGCCGCCCGCTCCTCCTCGGTCTCTATCGGCTCGGGAACGTCGAGCACCCCGCGCAGGGAGAGCAGGCCGTCGGCGGTGGCCGGCTGGGTGCCGAATTGCTCTTGCAAACGCTTCGCCAGCCCCGCCAGGTCCTTGAGGAAGGCCTCGTTGACCACCGGCTGGGTTTGCCTTGCGGCGGCGCGGCCAACGGTCAGCGTCGCCTGGAAATTGCCGCGCGCGAAACGCTTCTGAACGGTCTGCCGGACCGGCGTCTCCAGCCGGTCGAATCCCTGCGGCAATCTCAGCCTCACTTCAGCGCTCTTGCCGTTCACCGATTTCACCTCCCAGGCGATCGAGGTGCCGTCGCTCTCGGCGGCGGACCGCGCAAAACCGGTCATGCTCTGCAGGCTCATTACCCTGTCGTCCCCATGTCGCAGCCAAGGCACGTGTCGCCCAGCGCTGCGCGCCCCAGAAATCGCCGGACGATCGGCCGGCGCCCCCTAAAAACATGAATGCGGCCCCGCGTCAAAGGACGCGTGCTTCGACTAGGTGCAAGGCGTTATCCAAAACCGCTACGCACTTTTGGGCGACAAGCTTCTGTTGATGCATGTCGTTGTCCCAAAACCGCTGCGCACTTTTGGGCGACATGCTTCTCTTGATGCATGTCGTTATCCCAAAACCGCTGCGCACTTTGGGCGACATGCTTCTCTTGATGCATGTCGTGGTCCCAAAACCGCTGCGCACTTTTGGGCGACATGCATTGCGCTTATTGCGCTGCGTCGCCGCCGGCGTCACCGTTTTCGCCGCCGCCATTGTCGCCGGCATCATTGCCGTCGGCGTTGCCATCGGGAGCGGCCGGCGCCGTCGTCTGGCCGGAAGCCTTGGCGGCGGTATCCGCCTGCTTCTTCTGCAGCGCCCGATAGCGGGCGACATTCTGGTTGTGCTCTTCCAGCGTCGCTGCGAAGACGTGGCCGCCATTGCCGTCGGCAACGAAATAGAGGTCGTCGGTCTTCGACGGATTGGCGACCGCTTCGAGCGCCGCGCGGCCCGGATTGGCGATCGGCGTCGGCGGCAGGCCCTTGATCAGGTAAGTGTTGTAAGGCGTCTGCTTGTCGAGATCCGACTGATAGATCGGGCGGTCGGCGGGCTTTCCCTTGCCGCCGAACAGGCCGTAGATGATGGTCGGGTCGGACTGCAGCCGCATACCCTTGGCCAGGCGGTTGAGGAACACCGCGGCGACGCGCGAGCGCTCGTCGCTCCTGCCCGTTTCCTTCTCGACGATCGAGGCGAGCGTGACGAAGTCGTTGATGTTGGCGATCGGCAGGTCGGGAGCTCGATGCGACCAGACGTCCTCGACCAGCTTCTTCTGGTCGGCGATCAGCTTGTCGACCATCTGCTGCCTTGTGGCGCCTCGGGTGAAGCGCAGCGTGTCGGTGGCGATGCTGCCCTCCGGCGGCAAGGTCGCCGGCATGTCGCCGGTGAGCGCCTCCTGCTCGGCCACGCGCTGCAGCGCCTGCTCGACCGTCAGCCCTTCGGGAATGGTGAGCGAGTACATCACCGACTTGCCGCTCTTGAAGAGCTCCATGATGTCGCGCATCGAGGCGCGTGGCTTGATGGCGTATTCGCCGGCCTTCAGCGCCGATTCATTTCCGGTGGCGCGCACGCCGAGACGGAAGATGCGGGCATCGCTGATCAGGCTGCGGCGCTCGAGCTGGTCGGCGATCTCCTGCACGCCGGTGTTCGGCTTGATCATGAAGGTGTCGCCATTGGCGGACGGACCGGGCTCGACGAAAGCCTGCATGCCGAAATAGAGCGCCGCTCCCGAGGCGAGCACCACCAGGATCACCAGGGAGAGGAAGAAATTCAGGAACACGACGACCTGGCTGCGCGAGGCGCGCGAGCGCTTCGACGGCGGCGGCGTGCCGGCTTCCGGACGCAACGCCTCGGCCGCGGTCTTGGGCACGATCGGCCCTTGCGCGCCTTGCCGTCCGAATTCCCCGTCACTCGGATTAGTGTTCATGACGCCCTGCCGTCTGATCTTGCAACGAATCCCCCGCCGAAAAGCTAGGGGCGAATTTGGCAAAAATGACGGCAGTTGGCGGACTGCCGATTAGTCTGTCTCCGAGCAAATCCGGAGGTGAAACCGCGCACTCTCCGTGCGGCTGCTCCGGTGCTACTCAGCCATTGTAACGCTGGAACACGAGCGAGGCGTTGGTACCGCCGAAGCCGAAGGAGTTCGACAGCGCGACGTCGATCTGACGCTGGCGCGGCTTGTTCGGCACGAGATCGATCGCCGTCTCGCGTTCCGGATTGTCGAGATTGATGGTGGCGGGAGCGACGTTGTCGCGGATGGCGAGGATCGAGAAGATCGCTTCCGCGGCACCCGCGGCGCCCAAAAGATGGCCGATCGACGACTTGGTCGACGACATCGAGATCTTCGAGGCGGCATTGCCGACCAGCCGCTCGACCGCGCCGAGCTCGATCGTGTCGGCCATGGTCGAGGTGCCATGGGCATTGATGTAATCGACATCGGCCGGCGAAAGCTTCGCCCGGTTCAGCGCCGCCGTCATGCAGCGGAAGGCGCCGTCGCCGTCCTCGGCGGGTGCGGTGATGTGGTAGGCGTCGCCGGTCAGTCCATAGCCGGTGACTTCCGCATAGATCTTGGCGCCGCGCGCCTTGGCGTGCTCAAGCTCTTCCAGCACGACGACGCCGGCGCCCTCGCCCATGACGAAGCCGTCGCGGTCGCGGTCATAGGGACGCGAAGCGGTCTCCGGCGCATCGTTGCGTTCGGTGGAGAGCGCGCGGCAGGCGGCGAAGCCGGCGATCGACAGCCGGGTGATCGGCGCCTCGGCGCCGCCTGCCACCATGACGTCGGCGTCGCCCCACATGATCAGCCGGGCCGCGTCGCCGATGGCGTGCGCGCCGGTCGAGCAGGCGGTGACCACCGCATGGTTCGGGCCTTTCAGGCCGTGACGGATGGAGACCTGGCCCGAAACCAGGTTGATGATCTGTCCGGGGATGAAGAAGGGACTGATGCGGCGCGGGCCGCGATCCTTCAGGATCATCGCGTTTTCGGCAATGCCGTCGATGCCGCCGATGCCGGAGCCGATCAGCACGCCGGTGGCGCACTGGTCCTCATGCGTCTCAGGCTTCCAGCCGGAATCGGCCAGCGCCTCGTCGGCGGCCGCGATGCCGTAGAGAATGAAGTCGCCGATCTTGCGCAGCTCCTTCGGCTCGAGCACGGCCTCCGGATTGAAGGTGCCGTTCGAGCCGTCGCCGCGCGGGATGATGTGGGCGATCTTGCAGGCAAGATCGTCCACCTCGAATTCGGTGACGCGACGGCAGGCGCTGCGGCCGGACAGCAATTCCCGCCAGCTGTGCTCGACGCCCATGCCGAACGGCGAAAGCAGGCCAAGGCCCGTGACGACGACACGCCTCATCGCAGGTCCTCCCCGGTGATGCCTGCGAAAGAACTCAGGCCGAGGCCTTGTCGATATACTTCACGGCGTCGCCGACGGTGAGGATGGTCTCGGCGGCATCGTCCGGGATCTCGACGCCGAATTCTTCTTCGAACGCCATGACGAGTTCGACCGTGTCGAGGCTGTCCGCGCCCAGATCGTCGATGAAGCTCGCCTGCTCCGTCACCTTGTCGGCATCGACGCCGAGATGCTCGATGACGATCTTCTTGACGCGCTCTGCGGTGTCACTCATTTGGGGCAATCCTCGTCTTAAGTTGTCTATCTTCGTTAGCGGGCGGAATGCCGCTAATCAAGCTGAAAGATGGTCTTGCGGGCAACGCAACGCCACAGGACCGGTTTTTGCCCGAACCGCCGGGTTGCGGGCCGCATTACACGAAAAATGACGGGCGTCCAAGCCGAAATGGCTGTTTTCACAGGCGCCCGGTCCCGACCTCCCCCTGGATCATCACCCCCCTTAGATCATCGCCATGCCGCCATTCACATGAATGGTCTGGCCGGTGACGTAAGCCGCCTCATTGGAAGCAAGATAGGCGACGGCGGACGCGACCTCGGCGCTGGTGCCCATGCGCCTTGTCGGGATCGCGGCCATGATCGTCTCTTTCTGCTTGTCGTTGAGCTTGTCGGTCATGGCCGATTCGATGAAGCCCGGGGCGACGCAGTTGACGGTGATGTTGCGGGTGGCGATCTCCTGCGCCAGCGACTTGGAAAAGCCGATCATGCCGGCCTTGGAGGCGCAGTAATTGGTCTGGCCGGGATTGCCGGTGACGCCGACCACGGAGGTGATGTTGATGATGCGACCATGGCGGCGGCGCATCATCGGATGGGTGAGCTCGCGGGTCAGCCGGAACACGGCGGTGAGGTTGACCTCGATCACGGAGTCCCAATCGGCGTCGGACATGCGCACGAACAGCCCGTCCTTGGTGATGCCGGCATTGTTGACCAGGATATCGACGCCCTCGAGCTCGGCCTCAGCTTTCTGTCCCAGCGCCTTGACCGCGTCGCGGTCGGTCAAATCGGCCGGAAACAGCTTTACGCGGTCGCCCAATTCGCCCGCCAAGGCCTCCAGCTTCTCCACGCGGGTGCCGTGCAGGCCGACGATGGCGCCCTGGCTGTGCAGCACCCTGGCGATCGCCTCGCCGATGCCCCCAGATGCGCCGGTGACGAGCGCCTTGCGGCCAGTCAGTTCGAACATTTTGTTCCCTTTCAATCGGACGGATCACGGTGCCGGACTATCTGTAGACGTCGCCTCGATGGCCGATCGTCACAACAAGAATGACCAGCCGCGTGTCTTGCACATCGCAGATAATCCGGTAGTCCCCAACTCGGTATCTCCAGAATGTCGCCAACGGACCTTTCAGTGGTTTGCCCAGCTCACGCGGATTGTCGAGCTCGGCAAGTCGGTTTTCGATGAAATCGCGGATGCGGTTGCGTGTGTGCGGGTCTAGTTTCTCGACAAACTTGCGAGCCGAACGAGCATACTCAAGCGTCCAGGCCACGCCAGAAATCCTCGCTCTTTACGACATCCTCCTCACCTCGCCTGATCCGCTCAAGCACCTCGGCAGCAAGATAATAGTCCTCCACGTCTTCGAGCCCGCGCTCAATGAGTTCACGCAGATAATAGGCTTTGCTGCGGCCGGTCTTGGCGGCAAGAAAGTCCAGGCGTTCTTCAATCTCTGGTGCCAGGCGGATGGATGTCGGCATGGAGACCTCCGTGAATACATGTATTCACGTATCGCCTTAAGGCTGAAAGTTCAAGCTTTGATGATCATCCCAACTCCGCCAGCGCCGCCTCGACTTCCGCCGACGTGCCGATGGCGCCGGTGGCGATGTCGCGGTTGATGCGGCGCGCCAGGCCCGACAACACCTTGCCGGCGCCGACCTCGTAAAGCGTCGACACGCCATTGGCGCCGAACCATTCCACCGTCTCGCGCCAGCGCACGCGGCCGGTCACCTGCTCGACAAGGCGGCGGGCGATCTCGTCCGGGTCGCTGGTCGGCGTCACCGTCACGTTGGAGACGACCGGAACCACGGGCGCCTGCTTCGCCACACCGGCCAGCGCCTCGCGCATGATCTCGGCCGCCGGCGCCATCAGCGCCGAGTGGAAGGGAGCCGAAACCTGCAGCATCAGCGCCCGCTTGGCGCCCTTTTCGGTGCACAGCCTAGCCGCCAGTTCGACGGCTGCCTTGGCGCCCGAAATCACCAGCTGGCCGCCGCCATTGTCGTTGGCGACCTGGCAGACGGAGCCCTTGGCCGCCTCCAAGCACGCCGCTTCGACATCGGCCTGCTCCAGCCCGATGATGGCAGCCATGGCGCCCTCGCCCGCCGGCACCGCAGCCTGCATGGCGTTGCCGCGGGTGCGCAAAAGCCTGGCGGCGTCGCCCACCGAAACGAAGCCGGCCGCGGCAAGCGCGGAATATTCACCCAGCGAATGGCCGGCCACATAGGCCACCTTGTCCTTCAACGAGAAGCCGCGCGCCTCGAGCGCCCGCATCGCCGCCAGCGACACCGCCATCAGCGCCGGCTGGGCGTTGGCGGTCAGGGTGAGCGTCTCTTCCGGCCCTTCCCAGATCAATTTCGACAGGTTTTCGCCGAGCGCGGCGTCCACTTCCTCGAAGACGCGGCGCGCTTCCGGGAATTGATCGGCGAGGTCCTTGCCCATGCCGACGGCCTGGCTGCCCTGTCCCGGAAAGGTGAATGCGACGGCCATTGAAGTCACTCCAGAGGCTGATTTTTCCCTGCCTCTGGCGCAAGGCGGACGGCCAAGTCAAGCCCGCGGGCGCCTCTTCGGCCCTCATTTCAGCCGGAAAAGGTAGCCGACTCCCTGTTCCGAAAGGCTTTTTGGCGATCACACCTGATGAAAACCGCTCACGTTTGGTTTGCTGGCTCTTCTTATTTCCGCCACAGGCGCTAGCTTTGCGTGACACTTCGATGACAGAAGCGTGACGGGCGTGGAAGGCGTGTTGCGTGGGCCGGGGGAAAACAGAGTGGCAAGGATCAGAAAAGGCGCGGCCAAGCCCGTGCCGGGCTTTTTGGAAGACGATCCGTCCACCGGCTATCTGCCCGGACGAGCCTGGCCGACCGTACGTTACGGCCTGACTACAGTTCTGGCGGCGGGCCTGCTCGTCTTCGCGATCGAATGGATCGTGCGCGGCGATTTCTTCGGCACGGTCGATTTCTTCCTGCAGCCCTTCAAGCCGGGCTGGACCACCATCGTCGTCTTCGCGCTGGTGCTGGTCGGACTTGACGCCATACTGGGCCGCAGCCACCAGAGCCTGATGATCGTGGCGCCGCTGACGCTGGCGCTTGCCTTTGTCGGCCACCAGAAATCGCATTATCTGGGCGACCCGCTCTATCCGACGGATTTCCTGTTCGCCCGCCAGATCGTGGCGCTGATGCCGCTTCTGGTGCGCGAACGGCCGTGGACGGCCATCATGCTGGCCGCGGCCATCATCGGCGGCCTGACGCTGCTCGTCTATTGCTGGCGGACCTGGCGCCGGCGTGTGCCGATCCTCAGCCGCAAAGGCCGTCTGGCGCGGCTGGCGCTTGCCGTGCCGCTGCTCGCCTTCTTCGTCTCGATCATGGACTACGCCACCTTCTCGTGGACGCGCGACCGGCTGCAGATCATCCCTATCATGTGGGACCAGAAGGAGAACTATGCCTCCAACGGCTTTGCGCTGGCCTTCGCGATGAACGTGCCGATGGCGCATGTCTCGGCGCCCCCCGGCTATTCGCAAAAGACGATGGACGCGATCCAGCGCCCCGACGTCGCCGCTTCGGTGCCGGACGAGAAGCCGGATATCGTCGTGGTGATGAGCGAATCCTTCTGGGATCCGACGCAACTGCCCGGCGTCAGCATCAAGCCCGACCCGATCCCGACGGTGCGCGCCCTGCGCTCCGGCTCGATGTTCTCGCCCGAATTCGGCGGCATGACCGCCAATATCGAATTCGAGGCGCTGACCGGCTTCTCGAACGCCTTCCTGCCGGCCGGCTCGATCCCCTACCAGCAATATGTGCGCACCCCGACGCCCTCGCTGGCGACCTTCCTGAAGAGCGAGGGTTATAGGGCGCGCGCCATCCACCCCGGCACCAACTGGTTCTGGAACCGCGGCGCCGTCTATGCCGATTTCGGCTTCAACGACTTCCGCTCGGAAGAGACGTTGCCGCCGATGGAGAAGCGTGGGCCTCTGGCCTCCGACGCTGCGATGACCGACGAGATCATCCGAGAGGCGGACGCCAGCGAAGACCCGGTGTTCCTGTTCGCCGTCAGCCTGCAGAACCACGGGCCCTACGAGCCCTACCGGTACTACAATCCGACGCATTCGGTCGACGCGCCGATCAGCTCCTGGGCGCGGGAATCGCTGCTTTCCTATGCCGAGGGCTCGGCCGACGCCGACCGCGGCCTGCTGCGGCTGATCGACTGGGCGAAGAAGCGTGAGCGGCCGACCATCATCGCTTTCTTCGGCGACCACCTGCCGCCGCTCGGACCCGTCTATGTCGAGACCGGCTTCCTGAAGGACAATGTCGCGCCGCGCAAGGAGCCGAACGCCGACGCCGCGCTCGAGCACCACGACACGCCGCTGGTCATCTGGTCGAACCGCTCCGGCCCGGTGCAGAACCTGGGCTCGGTCAGCCCGGCCTTCCTGCCCTACCACATCCTGACCACGGCCGGCATCACCCACCCCTACTACACCGGCTTCCTCGGCGCGCTGCGCGAGCATTACCGGGTGGTCGACCGCAACCTGCTCCTGTCGCCCGCGGGCGCAGCGACGCCGGATTGGGCGAGGCAGAAACAGATCGATCCGAAGATCAACGATTTCCGGCTCATCCAGTACGACATGATGTTCGGCAAGCGCCACTCGGCGCCAGACTTCTTCCCCGAGACTGTGGACAAGCTCGTCGCGCATACGAGTTGAGTTGCGCGATGTTGAAATCGCGAGCGACGTTGGCGACCAAACTCGGTCAGCAAAAGGCCCGCGCGGCGGGAATGCGATCTTTGGACGGTAGATGACGGTCCGCCCAGACTAGAGGATGAGACGATCAATCGCTTCGGCCCGATCGGTCGCCCGACGCCGTAAGACAAGCGTCGCATGTTAACCGAGGTTGCTTGGGAACCAACTCCGTTTGACCGCGTTGCAGCCGATGGTTTGCTGAGCGGGAAGGGTGGATGCGCATCGGAAATTTCGGAGATCCCGAGAGGTTCATTCCTCTGCCGCACGACGTCTCGATCCTACAATCGGCTCCTGATTTCATCGAAAAGCTGCCGATCGCGATTTACGCGTGCAACGCGCGAGGGCATCTCTTGTGGTTCAACAAGCGCGCCATCGACCTGTGGGGCCGGACGCCCTTAGTCGGGTCGGACGGCGAACTCTATTGCGGATCGCATAAGCTCTATTTCGATGGGCGCGAGATCGGCCCCGATGAAACACCGATGGCCACGGTGTTGCGAACCGGCATTCCCATCAGAGGCGTGGAAGCTGAAGTGGAACGTCCCGACGGCTCGACGATCTGGGCAATGGTTCACATCGAGCCGGTCGAAGACGATGACGGGCGGGTCGTTGGGGCGATCAATTGTTTTCACGACGTCACGGACAGGCGTCGAGCCGACGGCATCATGAAAGAACAAGAGCAGCGGCTCGCCGCTACTTATCAGCATGCCGGAATTGGTATCGCCGAAGTCAATGAAAATGGCGAGCTGGCGCGCGTCAATGGCCATCTGGCCGGTCTTCTCGGCTATTCAGCCGAGGAACTGATCGGCAGATCGATTTTCGATCCGGCCCTGGCGGAAAACGTCGATGCCGATCGGCGGCAGTTCGAGCGCCAGGTGCGAGGCGAGATCGACAATTATCGTCATGAGAAGCATTTCATCTGCAAGGATGGGACAAGGATCTGGGTCGCGGTCACGTCGTCGAGTGTGAGAGACGCCAAAGGCCGCTTCCTGCATGCGGTGCGGGTGCAGCAAGATATCACGGCGCGCAAGGAGGCCGAGGCAGCCCTGGTGCGGCACCTGGAGCAGCAGGCAGCGCTCTACGAGTTCACCGACAGGCTCCAGCGAGCGGCGGATCTGGAAGACGTGTACGAGATAGCGCTTAGCACGATTATGCAGGCGCTGCATGCCGATCGCGCCTCCGTTCTTCTCTTCGATGAGCACGGCGTCATCAAATTTGCCGCCTCGCGGGGTTTGTCGGACACCTACAGGCAGGCGGTGGAAGGGCATTCTCCGTGGTCCCGCGACGCGCTGGACCCTGAGCCGATCGCCTTGGAGGATGTCGCACAAAGCGAATTGCCGCCCGATCTCAAGGCCACCGTGCAAAATGAAGGCATTGCGGCGCTCGCGTTCATTCCCATCACCGCCCGAACGCAATTGCTCGGCAAGTTCATGACCTACTACGACCGCCCGCACGCGTTTGCGGACTCCGAAATCCGGTTCGCGCTGACGGTCGCGCGCCAACTGGGTTTCGCGATCGATCGGGTTCGGCTCGAAACTGCCCGGCAGAGGACCGAGCGTGCCGCCAGCCAGTTGGTTGCCATCGTCGAGTCCTCCCACGACGCCATCGTCAGCAAGGACCTGAACGGCATCATCAAATCGTGGAACGCCAGTGCCGAGCGCCTGTTCGGCTACACCGCCGAAGAGGCGATCGGCAGGCACATAACCATGATCATTCCGGACGACCGACTTGGCGAAGAACCGGAGATTATCGGCCGCATACGCCGTGGCGAGCTTGTCGATCACTTCGAAACCTTGCGTCGCCGCAAGGACGGTAGCCTTATTGACATCTCGCTGACCATTTCTCCGATACGTGATAGTCAAGGCAGGATAATTGGCGCCTCCAAAATCGCCCGCGATATCACCGACCGCAAGGCGGCCGAAGCCAAGCTGCGTGCCAGCGAGCGGCAGTTGAGGGATCTGCTGGCGGCTATTCCGGCGGCGATCTACACGACGGATGCCGAGGGTACGATAACCTTCTTCAACGAGGCTGCCGTTGAGCTTTCCGGACGCGTTCCGCAGATCGGCAGGGACAAATGGTGCGTCACCTGGAAACTGTTTTGGCCAGACGGCACGCCTCTGCCGCATGATCAATGTCCAATGGCGATAGCTCTCAAGGAGGGGCGCGAGATACGGAACGTGGAGGCCGTCGCCGAGCGTCCTGACGGCGTGCGCATTCCTTTCATCCCATATCCGACGCCTCTTCGTGACGAGACCGGCAAGATCGTCGGCGGCATCAACATGCTCGTCGATGTCAGCGAACGAAAGCAGGCTGAGACCCAGCAGCGCCTGCTGTTCAACGAGCTGAACCATCGCGTGAAGAACAACATGCACATGCTGCAGTCGCTGCTTAACCTGGCCGGCGGCAGGACCTCCAATGTCGAAGCGCGGCAGATCCTTCGCGAGGCGGGCAGCAAGGTGGCGGCAATGGCAGCCGCTCAGCAGGTCCTGTACGGCACGGTCAATTCAACCGAGTTCAACGCGCGGGATTTCTTCCGCGCCGTTTGCGACACGATACGACAGATATTGCCCAACCAAGTCCGCATCGAATACGAGGCCGACGACGCGGAGCTTTCCAACGACGTCGCCATGCCCTTGGCGCTTATCCTCAACGAGCTTCTGACCAACGCGATCAAATACGGCAACCGGGAAGGATCCGGCACGATCCTGGCCGGTCTGAAGCACGATGGCGAAAGCTTCGAGGCTTTTGTGGAAGATGACGGCCCGGGCTTCGACATCACGGCGGTTCGCGACCGTTCGTCAGGCTTGAAGTTGGTGCAGGGCCTGGCGCGGCAGTTGCATGGTGAGTTTACCGTCGCCACGATCCCGAAAACACGCTGCAGCGTTCGTTTTTCACCGCGCCGACATTCCTCAAAGCTGCCGGACGACGTTCGATGACTGAATTTGCTCCCTCGTCCAACCGCCCTCCATCGCTGTCGAAATCCATTCTCGCGGCCGAACCGATCGGCGCAGCTCCGTCATCCCGTATATTGGTGGTCGAGGACGATTTCCTCATCTCGCTTGAGATAGAGAGCACCCTGGCCGGGGCTGGCTTCGAGGTGGTGGTCGTCGGTTCGGGCGAGGAAGCCTTGAACGCTGCAGCGGCGAACCGGATAGACTTGGTCATTATGGACGTCCGGCTTGCCGGCGCGATGGATGGGGTCGAGGCCGCGACGGAGTTGTTCAAGGCCTACGGTTTGCGTTCGGTGTTTGCCACAGCTCACTCGGACCAGCATGTGCGCGCTCGGGCAGCGGCTGCGCAACCCTTGGGGTGGCTGGTTAAACCTTACTCTCCCGCTTCCCTACTGGCGGCTGTCCAGGCCGCGCTAGGAGGCGCCGGCAATTGAACCTACAGGTGGGGCCAAGGCGACCGAGGATTGCCTACCCTTCCCTCCTGTAGATGGGCAAGGCCCCCTTGCTGTGGCGACCAAAAAACCCGCTGGCCGAAGCCAGCGGGTGAAGGTGGTTGGTCTCTCGACCCCGCCAGGGGCGAGGACTTGATCATGCGCACAGACGCAGCGCACCGCTGCTACATTTGTTAAAAGCGAGGCCCGACGTTCCGGAGGGGCGTTGCAATCTTCAAACAGGTCGTGCCCGTCCCATTCCGTCGTGACCCGGTCTGATGCCGCGGCGCCTACCCCGTCAGTTGGTAAGCTGCAGCCTGGAGAACTTGTTGGCGATCGTCTGGAACACGTTGGGGAGCTTGGCGGGGTCCTCGACGGCGTAATAGTCGCTCGGGTCCGAAGCGCAGGCGCTGTAGAGCGAGCGGTTGGCCGCCGTGTCAGCCTGCAGCACCATGGTGTAGATCTGGACGCCCTGGTTCTTCAGCTGGGTGCAGACATCCTTGGTCCAGCCGTCGACGTTGCGCGCCGCCGTCGTCTGGTTGCTCGAGCCGAAACGGCCGCTGGCAAGGTAGCCATAGGAGGTATAGTCCGATTTCTGCGGCGTGTTCGAGGCGCCGTAGACGACGTTCTCGCCGTCGGTCAAAAGCATCACCACCTTGGTGACGCCGGCCGTCTTGTAAGGGGCGGCGTCGGTGTAAGGCGGCTGCGGCGACAGCACCCGCTGGCCCCAGCTCAAGCCCTCCGACACGTTGGTGCCGGAGCCGTTCCATTCGCTCATCTGGCTTGCCGCCAGACGCAGCTTGTTGAAGTCGTCGGTCAGGGGAATGATCGGCGTTGGGCAGGCGCGGTTCGGGCCGATGGTGATCGTGCTGCCGGTTTCGGTAATCAGAGTGTTGGTCGAGGCGACGTATTTTGCGATCGTGTTCAAATCCGCGCTCAGCAGCGCATTGAGCGCGCCCGTCAGCAGGCCGCTGAGATCTATGCCAAGTATATTCCGGTTCAGCCAATTTTTGTTGATGCTGTCGTCAAGATAAGAATTGTTGTAGCCGGTTGACGAATTGCCGTAGGAGGCCGAGGGCTTCTTGGCGACATCCGGATCGTCCGGCGCGAAATAGGGCACGAACAGCGTGTCGGGCCTCGAGGGGTCCGGTGGTGTATCGGAAATGTTCAGAGCGCCTGGCCGCGCCTCGACGCAGCCCTTCCAGCCCGTGTCGTTCCAGCCGCCCTTCTGACCAAGCTGCCTGAACAGCGCCATATGGTTCGGCCGCTTGCCGTCGACGACCGGGAAATTGACGCCGTTGGTGGACGACTTGCCGTCCATGTCGATCCAGGACGGGTCGAATTCGGGACCATTGACGTTGACGGCCGTGACGAAGGGCACCAGCGAGGCGCGCACGGAACGGGTCGGCGACTTGGCCGCTTCGAGATAGTCGAGCAGCGACTTGGTCGCCGTCCGCAGCGCGCCGATGCGCGCGCCGGCCATCGAGCCGGTGTTGTCCAGCACCAGCACGACTTCGAGCTGGTTGTTGGATTCGACCGCCGAAGCGTCGACGCTGATATGCTTTTCGGCGCCAAACAGGAATGAGAAGTTGAGATTGACGTCCGCCGAGGCGGTGGCCCTGGTCTTGACGAAGTTGACGCCCCTGTCGACCGTCAGCGTGGCCTTCGCGTTGGAAAGCTCGTCATGGCTGGCGATATTGGCCTGGAAATAGCGGTTGAAGGCGTCGGCGCGCGTCACCTCGGCGTCGCCCAGATGCGAGGAAGCGAGGTTCGCCGCGTCCAGCGCGTTCTGCAGATTGCTTTTTGCCCGCATCAGCGTCGAGACGTCCGTCGCAAACGCCACCGCGCCCAGCATGGCAGGCACGCCCACCGCCAGCATCAATGAGAAATTGCCGCGCCTTGAGCGCCAAAACCGCCTGAGAAGCATTCCCTACCCCTGGAATTGCCCGATTGCCTGCCGCCTTGCGGCCCGCGCGCCTCTCATGCGCCGTTCTGATAAACGGCTGGTTACAACCGGATACAACTTCTTGAGGTAGTTAAAGCCTGATTACTGGAAAATCGATAAAATCGACAATCCGGCGGCGCTGGCGTTTTTCCGAAAGCTGCGGCGCTTCTCTCGCCATGCAGGCAGCTTCCGACCTTGGCGGTGCATCAGTCTGAAATCGAACCCGTCGCCCGCGGTGCAAAGAAGCACGTCCATCTCATTCGATATCTGCCTACCCGGAATGTCGGGTAGAGATTTTCGCAGATATGATACTGGTCATCGGGCGCAGCCTGCACGCGGTTCCATGGAATGAACCACTCGCCTGTAGGCGGATCGTTCCGAGAGTAAGGCGTCGGTTGCTTGACGTAATAGCCCTGCCTGGTCGATCTGACATCGTTTGACGCGACAGGATGGCAATCGCGATCGTCGCAGCATTTGAGATTGAGAACAGGGTCCGTCTTATCCGAATACCAGCTATGGGCGTCGGCGTCGCCCGCCAGGATAAGGCACATAAAGGCGATCCGACGTTGCATCCGCCCCATGGAATTCAGCCCCTCACATTTTGCCTATAGCACATTAGGAGAAGCTAATCTTTATACTGAGGTCGCATCGATCCGCGCATAGGTCCGATCGGATGTCGTTACTCGGCGACTTGCTTTTAGAGGACCGCGCTTTTCCTGGCTTCGATAACAGCGCCCTCTTAAGGCCGAGGCACTACGTGGCCTTGCGTTCGCTGGAAATTGCTGTATAGACGCGCGCAATCTGCCGGTCCTTGCTGGGGGCTGAACGGAGGGCCGTGGTCGTTCAGACCACGACACGAAGCCAGAAGCGCTTCCAGCCTCCCGTGTCTCCGCTCTCGACCGTCTCGCGATGCTCCTTTCTTCCCCGCTCCGCCGGGTCAGACAAGTTGCAGAGGCTTAGCCGCGAGGGCCGGACAGAGAAACGAAGAAAGGCAGAAAGACATAATGGCTCTTTACGAACATGTGTTTCTTGCCCGGCAGGACCTGTCGCAGCAGCAGGTTGACGCGCTTGTCGAACAGTACAAGGGCGTCATCACCGCGAATGGCGGCTCGGTCGGCCGGATCGAGAACTGGGGACTGAAGTCCCTCACCTACCGGGTCAAGAAGAACCGGAAGGCTTACTACACGCTGATGGACATCACCTGCCCGCCGGCCGCGCTCAACGAAATGGAGCGCCAGATGGGCCTGTCGGAAGACGTCCTCCGCTTCCTCACCGTCAAGGTCGAGGCGCATGAGGAAGGTCCTTCGGCGATGATGCAGAAGCGCGAAGAGCGTTCCGAGCGCGGCGGCTTCGGCGACCGCGATCGTGGCGACCGTGGCCCGCGTTCCTTCGGCGACCGCGACCGCGGCGACCGCGGCCCGCGTTCGTTCGGCGATCGTGACGGCGGCGACCGTGGTCCGCGCCGTCCGCGCGAAAGCGTTGAAGGAGGTGCAGAATAATGGTCGACATCAACCAGATCCCGACCCGGCGTCCGTTCCATCGCCGCCGCAAGACCTGCCCGTTCTCCGGCGCCAACGCGCCGAAGATCGACTACAAGGACGTGCGCCTGCTGCAGCGCTACATTTCCGAGCGCGGCAAGATCGTGCCCTCGCGCATCACCGCCGTCAGCCAGAAGAAGCAGCGCGAGCTCGCCAAGGCGATCAAGCGCGCTCGCTTCCTCGGCCTGCTGCCCTACGTGGTCCGCTAAGCGAGAATCCGAAGCGGGCGGCTCGCCGCCCGCTTCCATCTCGGGGCGACGGGCGTCGCGAAGGGTTGAAGTCAAATCCCGAGTTGGGGCGAACAGCCTCTAACTGCCAAGACAGGCAGGACAGCGACAAGAGCGGCGACGCCGCGCCAAGCTTCCTGACCTGTTCCAATTCATTCAGCGCCGATCGAACGGTCGGCGCGCAGACGAAGGAACGAAACCATGGAAGTCATTCTCCTCGAGCGCATTTCCCGCCTCGGCCAGATGGGCGAGACCGTCAAGGTCAAGGACGGGTTCGCCCGTAATTTCCTGCTGCCGCAGGGCAAGGCGCTGCGCGCTAACGAAGCCAACAAGAAGAAGTTCGAAGGCCAGCGCGCCCAGCTCGAAGCCCGCAACCTGGAGCGCAAATCCGAGGCCTCCAAGATTGCCGAGACGCTCGACGGCAAGAGCTTCGTGGTCGTGCGCTCGGCCGGCGAGACCGGCCAGCTCTACGGCTCGGTGTCGACCCGCGACATTGCCGAGTTGCTGACCGCCGAAGGCTTTACCGTCAGCCGCAACCAGATCGAGCTCAACCAGCCGATCAAAACCATCGGCCTCTCCAACGTGGCAATCGCGCTGCATCCGGAAGTCGAGGTCACCGTGACGCTCAACGTCGCCCGTTCGGCCGACGAGGCGGAGCGCCAGGCCAAGGGCGAGACGCTGACCACCGCCGAAGCGATTTATGGCGACGACATCAACGACAACGCCCGGCCGGAGAATTTCTTCGACCCGAACGCCGAATTCGAAGGCGGCGAAGAGAACGCCTGATCTCCAGCGCTGATCTGCGAAGCCATCGCTTCGGCTCGCTTACGTCCAGGATTTCTGGACCAACGCCCGGGTCTCAGACCCGGGCTTTTTTGTGCCAAAAGGAACTTTTCGACGCCCTATATCTTGTGCACATTACAGCGTGGCGCGTCGATTGGACGCGGGTGACACGCCATGGCACTTCCGCTTGGCATTCCAGTCCGATTACCGGGTGATCCGACTGAGGGGACATTTGGTCATGAATATCCTGTTGAAACACGTTCTCGAACGCCTGGTGCGCGTCGGCGACCTCAAGGTGACCGGCCCGAAGGGCACGACGCATAAGTTCGGCGACGGCAGCGGCGAGCCGGTGCATATCCATATCAGGACCTCGCATGCCGAGCGCGCCATCACCTTCGACCCGATGCTGGCGGTGCCCGAATCCTACATGGACGGCGAACTCGACGTCCTCGAGGGCGGCGTTCTCGGCCTGATGCGTATCGCGTTCCAGAACATGGGCTCAAGCGGCATCGACGTGACCTGGTCGAAGGCGATCGAGGGCCTGCGCCACGCCTTCCGCCGGCTGCAGCAGATCAACACCGCCTCGCGCTCGCGCCGCAACGTCGAGCGGCACTACGACCTGTCCGGCGAGCTCTACAAGCTCTTCCTCGACGAGGACATGCAGTATTCCTGCGCCTATTTCGAACAGCCCGACATGACGCTGGACGAGGCGCAACTCGCCAAGAAGCGCCACATTGCCGCCAAGCTCCGGCTCAAGGCCGGCCAGACGGTGCTCGATATCGGATCCGGCTGGGGCGGCCTCGGTCTTTACCTCGCCAAGGCTTTCGACGTCGATGTGCAAGGCGTGACGCTGTCGACGGAGCAGCACGGCGTCTCCACCGACCGCGCGCATGCGCAGGGGCTGCAGGACCGCGTGCATTTCGACCTCAAGGATTACCGCCACATCAACGAGCGCTTCGACCGCATCGTCTCGGTTGGCATGTTCGAGCATGTCGGCGTCAACCACTACCGCACCTTCTTCGACAAGGCCGCGACGCTTCTGAAGCCGGACGGCGTCATGCTGCTTCACACCATCGGCCGCTCCGGCGTGCCGTGGGCCACCAGCGCCTTCATCCGCAAATACATCTTCCCCGGCGGCTATATCCCGGCGATGTCGGAGGTGCTGCCGGCGATCGAGAAGTCGGGCCTCGTCGTCACCGACATCGAGATCCTGCGGCTTCATTACGCCGATACGCTCAAGCATTGGGGCGCGCGCTTTGCCGCCAACCGCGACAAGGCGAAGGCGATCTATGACGAGCGCTTCTGCAGGATGTGGGAGTTCTACCTCGCCGCCTCCGAGGCCGCCTTCCGCTGGCAGGACCTGGTGATCTTCCAGTTCCAGATCGCCAAGAAGAACGACACGCTGCCGATGACGCGCGACTACATGGCCAAATGCGAGAAGGCGCTGGAGCTGCGCGACATCGGCCACAAGGAGCCGGCCGCGCCTGCCCCGTCCAAGCCGACCCGCCGCAAGAAGGTTGAATAGAAACGCAATGCCGCTTGCCATTACGGCCTGACGCCGTGAAAAGGTCTCGTTCGCGAGACCTTTTTCATGACCTACCTCATCTATATCGCAGCCGCCCTGGCCGAGATCGCCGGTTGCTTCTCGTTCTGGGCGTGGTGGCGGCTGGAGAAATCGCCGCTCTGGCTTCTCCCCGGACTCGCCTCGCTGGCGCTGTTCGCCTTCCTGCTGTCGTTGGTCGACACCGACGCGGCGGGACGAGCCTATGCCGCCTATGGCGGCATCTACATCGCCGCCTCGCTCGGCTGGCTGTGGCTGGTCGAAGGCGTGCGCCCCGACCGCTGGGACCTGGCGGGCGCGGCGATCTGCATCGCCGGCGCCTCTGTCATCCTGCTGGCGCCTAGAGCATGATGCCGAAAAGTGTGACGCGGTTTTCGGACGACATCATGCTCTATCTCCTCAATTCCAAGGGAGCCTGAGGTGGAATTGCCCGCCCTGCTCCGGCAAGGCGTCGACAGCCTCCTGGACAAGGTGCCGCTGGCGGCGCTGAAGCAGGCGGCGCGGACGCTTTCCGAACGTTACCGCGCCGAGTTGCGCGACGGCCGCCTGCATATGGGCGAGGAGATGGCGGTCAAGGCCTATCTGGCGACGCGGCTGCCAGCCACCTATGCCGCGGTCCGCGCCAGCCTCGATGCGCTGGCCGGTGCGCGCCCGGATTTCCAGCCGAGGACCTTGCTCGACATCGGCGCCGGGCCTGGCACCATGCTTTGGGCCACGACAGACACCTGGCCGGAGCTGGAGCAGGCGGTTCTGGTCGAAGCAAGCGCCGCTGTACGCAAGGTCGGGCAGTCGCTCGCGGCTGGCACAATCGGCGCCGGCACCGAATGGGTCGCCGGTGACGCCACCATCGATCTCGACGACCTCAGGCCCGCCGATCTCGTCGGCATCGCCTATGTACTCGATGAGGTCGCGCCGGCTTCGCTGCCGAAGCTCGTCGGCCGCCTCTGGCAACTGACCGGCGACACGCTGCTCGTGGTCGAGCCCGGCACGCCCGCCGGCTGGCAGCGCATCCTTGCGGCGCGGCGGCAGCTGATCGACGCCGGCGCCCACGTGCTGGCGCCCTGCCCGCACGAGGCACCCTGCCCGCTCGCGCCGCCCGACTGGTGCCATTTTTCGCGCCGCGTCGCCCGCTCGCGCCTGCATCGCCTGGTCAAGGAAGCCGACGTGCCGTGGGAGGACGAGAAGTTCATCTACCTCGCCGCCTCCCGGCAGCCGGCACCGGCGCGCACCGCGCGGGTGCTTGCGCCGCCCAAAGGCGGCTCCGGCAAGGTGATGTTGAAACTCTGCCAGCCGGACGGCAGCGCGGAGGAGCAGTTGTTCAGCAAGCGCGACGGCGAGGTTTTCAAGGCGGCGCGGCGGGCGGATTGGGGCGACGCGCTGGGATAGAATTTTCTTGTTTTGTTCTCGTGTGAAGGGCTATCCTTTTTCCTCTTCGATTCGAGTCAATGACCATTCTTTCCACGAGAAAATTTGGCTGTGAATCGCGAGTATCAAGGCCGGTTCGAAACTGAGTGTTGCATTTAAGTCAGCACCGGCCTGTCCCGTTCTGGTATCGAGGAAAGCGGGATCGAAATCGGGGATATGATGGCAGAGGCGGCACTGAAATTCGGCGCGGCGGAAACGCCGCTTTATCGCGAGGCCCCGAACAACATCGAGGCCGAGCAGGCGCTGCTTGGCGCGATCCTCGTCAACAATGACGCCTTCTACCGCGTCTCCGATTTCCTCAAGCCAGCGCATTTCTACGAACCGCTGCACCGGCGCATCTTCGAGGTCGCGTCCGAGCTCATTCGCATGGGCAAGATCGCGACGCCGATCACGTTGAAGACCTTCCTGCCGGCCGACGAGAAGGTCGGCGACATGACGGTGGCGCAATATGTGGTGCGGCTTGCCGTCGAAGCAGTCACCGTCGTCAACGCCACCGACTATGGCCGCGCCATCTACGACCTCGCCACGCGCCGCGCGCTGATCACCGTCGGCGAGGACATGGTCAACATCGCCTATGACGCGCCGGTCGATATGTCGCCCTCCGAGCAGATCGAGGACGCCGAGCGTCGGCTGTTCGAGCTCGCTGAAACCGGCCGCTACGATGGTGGCTTCGAAAGCTTCAACGATGCGGTCAAGACCGCCGTCGACATGGCCAATGCAGCCTATATGCGCGATGGCCACCTGTCCGGCATCTCCACCGGCCTGCGCGACCTCGACCGCCGCATGGGCGGCCTGCAGCCCTCCGATCTGATCGTGCTCGCCGGCCGCCCGGGCATGGGCAAGACATCGCTTGCCACCAACATCGCCTTCAACATCGCCGAAGCCTATGTGCCGGCGCAGCAGGCCGACGGCACGTTCAAGGCCGCCAATGGCGGCGTCGTCGGCTTCTTCTCGCTGGAAATGTCGTCGGAACAGCTCGCCACCCGCATCATCTCCGAGCAGACCGAGATTTCGTCGTCGAAAATCCGTCGCGGCGAAATCACCGAGATGGATTTCGAAAAACTTGTCGCCTGCTCGCAGACGATGCAGAAGATCCCGCTGTTCATCGACCAGACCGGCGGTATCTCGATCGCGCAGCTCTCCGCCCGCGCGCGGCGCCTGAAGCGCCAGCGCGGCCTCGACCTCATCGTCATCGACTATATCCAGCTGATGCAAGGCTCCTCCGCGCGCGCCTCGCAGAACCGCGTGCAGGAAATCACCGAGATCACCACGGGCCTCAAGGCGCTTGCCAAGGAACTCGGCGTGCCGATCATCGCGCTGTCGCAGCTGTCGCGCCAGGTCGAAAGCCGCGACGACAAGCGCCCGCAGCTCTCGGACCTTCGCGAATCCGGCTCTATCGAGCAGGACGCCGACGTCGTGCTGTTCGTCTATCGCGAGGAATATTACCTCAAGAACCGGGAGCCGAAGCTCGGGACCGAGGAATACGTCAAGTGGGAAAACGAGATGAACGAGGCGCGCGGCAAGGCCGAGGTGATCGTGGCCAAGCAGCGCCACGGACCGACCGGCACCGTCAGCCTCGCCTTCCACGGCGAATTCACGCGGTTCTCCGATCTGGCCGAGGAGCACCATCTGCCGGAGAGGTTTGAGTGATCTCTTGATTTGGGAGTGGCTGATTGGATTTCAGCGACATCTATCAGCGGATGAAGTTTGAGGGGTACGAAATCTCTAAAGAGGAGCGCATTCAACTTACTGATTACCTGAAGTCATTTGGATCAACTTCTCAGGTGGAGTCGCACGCCGCTTTGCTGGTGTTCTGCTATTCGAGCGATCCGACAGCCGAGAATGTGAAATTGGTGAGGAAATTCCTTGCCAAGCAAACTGACGACTACGCCCGGGCCGCGGCGGTGACAGGCCTATATCGGATTTGGCGCTTGGGAGCCCCTTCGGACATTGAGGATCTATTGGGCGTTTTGGCCCTTTGGTCAGTGGAGTCTCGCTACGACACGTCTATCGCCGCGATCGGGTGCGCATTTCTTCTCATGCACCTGCTTCAGAATCAGCGTCTCTCCTTCGCACTTGGACGCTTGTTGGAAACACTGCACGAAGAAGTCAGGCGTGAGAACGATTTGGCGGTCGGTTTATTCAGGTATGCATGCTGGTCGGCATACGACAATTGGGCTCAGAGCAATGGACAGCCCCGCACTCATTTTGACACGATTGATGAGGCCTTGCCGGTTTATTGGGATCGCCAGAAATACCTCTTGGAATCAATAAACTGATGGCCAAATCGCGCGTTCAGTTCATCTGCCAGAATTGCGGATCGGTGCACCAACGCTGGGCCGGCAAATGTGATGCCTGCGGTGAGTGGAACACGCTGGTCGAGGAAGGCACCGCCGGCGGCATCGGCTCGGGACCAGCCAACACGCGCAACGCGCGAAAAGGCCGCGCCGTGGTGCTCACCAGCCTGGCCGGCGACATCGAGGACGCGCCGCGCATCGTGTCCGGCATCGGCGAGCTCGACCGCGCCACCGGCGGCGGCTTCGTGCGCGGCTCGGCCCTGCTGGTCGGCGGCGATCCGGGCATCGGCAAGTCGACGCTTTTGACGCAAGCGGCGGCGGCGCTCGCCTCGAAAGGCCACCGTATCGTCTATGTCTCGGGCGAAGAGGCCGTGGCGCAAATCAGGCTGCGCGCGCAGCGCCTCGGCGTCGCCTCGACGCCTGTCGAGCTTGCCGCCGAAACCAATGTCGAGGACATACTGGCGACCATCGCCGACGGCAGGCGGCCGGACCTCGTCATCCTCGATTCCATCCAGACGCTTTGGACCGATCTTGCCGATTCGGCGCCGGGCACCGTCACCCAGGTGCGGGCGGCCGCCCAGGCGATGATCCGCTACGCGAAATCCACAGGCGCAGCCATCGTGCTCGTCGGCCATGTCACCAAGGAGGGCCAGATCGCCGGCCCTCGCGTCGTCGAGCACATGGTCGACGGCGTGCTCTATTTCGAGGGCGAGGGCAACCATCACTTCCGTATCCTGCGCACGGTGAAGAACCGTTTCGGGCCGACCGATGAGATCGGCGTCTTCGAGATGTCGGACAAAGGCCTGCGCGAGGTCTCCAACCCGTCGGAGCTTTTCCTCGGCGAGCGCCACGCAAAGTCGCCGGGCGCCGCGGTTTTCGCGGGCATGGAAGGCACAAGGCCGGTGCTGGTTGAGATACAGGCGCTGGTCGCGCCCTCCTCGCTCGGCACGCCGCGCCGCGCCGTCGTCGGCTGGGACGGGGCGCGGCTGTCGATGGTGCTCGCCGTGCTGGAGGCGCATTGCGGCGTGCGCTTCGGCCAGCACGACGTCTATCTCAACGTCGCCGGCGGCTACCGGATCTCGGAGCCGGCGGCTGATCTCGCGGTCGCCGCCGCGCTGGTTTCGTCGCTCACCGGTCTTGCCCTTCCCGCCGATTGCGTCTATTTCGGCGAAATCAGCCTATCGGGCGCCGTGAGGCCGGTCGCGCATGCACAACAGCGCCTCAAGGAAGCCGAAAAGCTGGGCTTTGGAAGCGCGGTGCTGCCGCTCGGCAGCGAGGAAGTTGCCGGGGGGATCGGGGCCGGCGCGTTCCAGCCCACCGAGCTTGCCGACCTTGTGGCGCGCATAGCCGGCTCACGGCGCAGCCGTGCCGACGACGATGAGTGATGCGGCTCGTCGGGCCGTAAGACAGGAAGTGGGGCGAGGATCATGCCGATTACGCTGCTTGACGGAATTCTCGTCGGCTTCACCCTGGTTTCAGCCATGCTCGCCATGGTGCGCGGTTTTTCCCGCGAAGTGCTGTCGGTGGTTTCCTGGGCGGCGGCGGCGGCGGCGGCGTTCTTCTTCTACAAGCCGGTCCTGCCCTACGTTCAGCCTTATATCGACAACGACAAGATCGCGATGGCCGCTTCCGCGGGCATCGTCTTCCTCATCGCGCTGATCGTTGTCTCCGTCATCACCATGAAGCTCGCCGACTGGATCATCGATTCGCGCATCGGCGCGCTCGACCGCACGCTCGGCTTCCTCTATGGCGCGGCCCGCGGCATCCTGGTCGTCGCGGTGGCGCTCCTGTTCTTCAACTGGCTGGCCGGCGCCAAGGCGCCCGCCTGGATCGCCAACGCCAAGTCGCGGCCGTTGCTGGAGACGATCGGCGCCAAGCTCGAAAGCGTGTTGCCCGAGAACACTGAGGAACTCGTCAACAAATACACGCATAAGGGCACGCCGCAGGCCGGCGCTCCGGCCACCACCGACCAGCCGGCGGCTGAGCCGCCTGCCGCCGGTGACGACAACGCGCCGGCACCGGACGACAGCGAGGGCGAGGCGCCCGCCGACAACGAACCTGCTCCGGCGCCCGCCCCGGCACCGGCCCCCGCTCCCGCCCCGGCAAACTAATTTCGGGCAGGCCTCCGGGCCTGCCCTCACCTATTTGCGAATGCCTGACAGCATGCGTTGCGTTCAGCCGGCGATGGCCCTATATGGCAGCTTTAGCGGAGCTTGAGCACCAGATGGCAGACTCAACGGCAGACGAAGGCAAAGTCCTTTCCGCCGAGGCCGACGACCATTTCCATGACGAATGCGGCGTGTTCGGCATTTTCGGCCGGCAGGACGCGGCCGCCATCGTTACACTCGGCCTTCACGCCTTGCAGCATCGCGGCCAGGAAGCGGCCGGCATCGTCTCCTATGACGGCACCCAGTTCCATGTCGAGCGCCATGTCGGCCTGATCGGCGACACATTCACCAAGCAGCACGTGCTCGACCGCCTGCCGGGCAACCGCGCCATCGGCCATACGCGCTACGCCACCACAGGCGGCGCGGGCCTTCGCAACATCCAGCCTTTCTTCGCCGAACTCGCCGAGGGCGGCCTGGCGGTCGCCCATAACGGCAACCTCACCAACGCGCTCACCGTCCAGCGCACCCTGCAGAAGCAGGGCTCGATCTTCTCCTCGACCTCCGACACCGAGACGCTGCTGCACTTGGTCGCGACCAGCAAGGAGCGCGATTTGAACTCGCGTTTCATCGACGCCGTGCGCCAGGTCGAGGGCGCTTTCTCACTGGTGGCGATGACGGCCAAGAAGATGATCGGCTGCCGCGATCCGCTCGGCATCCGCCCGCTGGTGCTGGGCGATCTCGACGGCGCCTGGATCCTCGCTTCCGAAACCTGCGCGCTCGACATCATCGGCGCCCGCTTCGTGCGCGACATCAAGCCTGGCGAGATGGTGGTCGTCACCTCCAAAGGCATCGAGAGCATTTTTCCGTTCGAGCCGCAGAAGACGCGTTTCTGCATCTTCGAATATGTCTATTTCGCGCGGCCGGATTCCTCGGTGGAAGGCCGCAACGTCTATGATGTGAGGAAGCGCATCGGCGCCGAGCTCGCGCAGGAAAATCCGGTCGAGGCCGACATCGTCGTGCCGGTGCCGGATTCCGGCACGCCGGCCGCGATCGGCTTCTCACAGGCCGCCGGCATTCCCTTCGAGCTCGGCATCATCCGCAACCACTATGTCGGCCGCACCTTCATCCAGCCGGGCGATTCGATCCGCCACATGGGCGTCAAGCTGAAGCACAACGCCAACCGCCGCATGATCGAGGGCAAGCGCGTGGTGCTGGTCGACGATTCGATCGTGCGCGGCACCACCAGCCAGAAGATCGTGCAGATGGTGCGCGATGCCGGCGCGAAGGAAGTGCATATGCGCATCGCCTCGCCGCCGACCAGCGCGTCCTGCTTCTACGGCGTCGACACGCCGGAGAAGTCGAAGCTCTTGGCATCGCGCATGTCGGTCGAGGAGATGGCGGAATTCATCCGCGTCGATTCGCTCGGTTTTCTCTCGATCGACGGACTGTACCGCGCCGTCGGCGAAGCGCGCCGCGACAACGACCAGCCGCAATTCTGCGACGCCTGCTTCACCGGACAGTATCCCACCCGCCTGCTCGACTTCGAAGGCCACGACAATGTGCGCACGCTGTCGCTGCTGGCGAGCGGCGGGTCGTAATCGCACTTTACGGAAATTCCTGAAATGACTCTCGACCTTTCCGGCCGCGTGGCGGTCGTAACCGGCGCCTCGCGCGGCATTGGCTATTTCATCGCCAGGGAGCTGGCGGCGGCCGGCGCGCATGTGGTCGCGGTGGCGCGCACGGTGGGCGGGCTGGAAGAGCTCGACGACCAGATCAAGGCCGACGGCCGCGGCCAGGCGACGCTGGTGCCGCTCGATCTGACCGACATGCCCGGCATCGACCGGCTGGGCGGCGCGATCCACGAGCGCTGGGGCAAGCTCGACATATTGGTGGCCAATGCCGGCGTGCTCGGCGTCATCTCGCCGATCGGCCATGTCGAGGCCAAGACGTTCGAGAAGGTGATGACCGTCAACGTCACCTCGACCTGGCGGCTGATCCGTTCGGTCGACCCGTTGCTCAGGCTCTCCGACGCCGGCCGCGCCATCATCATGACCTCCAACGCGGCGCATTCGGCACGCGCCTTCTGGGCGCCCTACGCGGCTTCCAAGGCCGCGGTCGAAACGATGATGCGCTCATGGGCGCATGAGACCGAAAGCCTGCCGCTGAGGGTGAACGCCGCCGATCCCGGCGCGACCCGCACGGCAATGCGCGCCCAGGCCATGCCCGGCGAGGATCCGGAGACGCTGCCGCATCCGTCCGAGATCGCCAGGCGGATCGTGCCGCTGGCAAGCCCGGAATTGAAGGAGAGCGGCCTGATCTTCCAGGCCAAGCACAACCGCTTCGTCGCCTACCGGCAGCCGGAATAAAGAAGCTCAGACCGGATTAAACCGGGCTCCGGCAACGTTCTTCGAATGCAAGGCATTCGAAACCGGAGGACCGACATGCGTAGACCCATTCTCGTTGCCGCCATCGCCACTGTCGCGGCACTTGCCGCATCCGCTGGCGCAGCCCTCTCGCAAGACAAGACCATGAGTTTCTTCGTCACCAGCGTCGGCTCTGGCAAGGGCGCCGATCTGGGCGGACTGAAAGGCGCCGATGCGCATTGCACCTCGCTCGCGGAAGCGGCCGGCGTCACCGGCAAGACTTGGCATGCCTATCTTTCCTCCAGCACCGAGGATGCGCGCGACCGCATCGGCAAGGGTCCGTGGTTCAACGCCAAGGGCGAGAAGATCGCCGACGATGTCGCCTCGCTGCACAGCGACGCCAACGGGATCACCAAGCAGACGGCGCTGACCGAAAAGGGCGAGACGGTCAACGGCCGCGGCGATACGCCCAACCGGCACGACATGCTGACCGGCTCCAAGCCCGACGGCACCAGGATCGCCGACCAGACCTGCGGCGACTGGACGATGAGCGGCGCCGAGGGTGCCGCCATGATGGGCCATCACGACCGCACGGGGCTCGACGATTCGGCTGCGGCGAAGTCGTGGAATTCCTCGCATGCCTCGCGGGGCGGCTGCAGCCAGGAGGCGCTCAAGGGCACCGGCGGCGACGGCCTGTTCTACTGCTTCGCAGTCGAGTGAGCCCGAAGCCCGATCGGTCTGTTCACGGGTCTGTGAACGGGCCGGGGAAAGCGTGTGCCGCCGCCCTGCTTTCGCCGTGCCGAGGGAGTTGCTAGGATCGGTCCGACTCCGACATTCGAGCAAAGTGAGGAATACCCATGGCTGCCACTCCCAGCGTAGCGTTGGTCTGGTATCTGGTGATCGCCGGCCCGCAAGGCGGCATGGTGGTGCTGCCCAGTACCTTCGACACCCGCGAGCAGTGCACCAACGCCATCACCGAATATCAGAAGCAGCCGACGCCGCAGGGCTGGGCCGTGCAATGCGTGCCGAGCGCCTCGCCCTTCACCGACGAAGGGGATGCGGAGACGCCGTCGGCGCAGTAGCGGGTATTTCCCCTCACCCAGCCTCCGCTTCGCTCGGCTGACCTCTCCCCGGTGGGGAGAGGAGGCTGTCAGTGCCGGCGCCAAGCTCTTCTCCCCACCGGGGAGAAGGTGGCCGCGAAGCGGCCGGATGAGAGGGCGTCGCGCTTCAGCGCCCCGCGCTCACGATCAACGCCGGCTTGTTGTTGATCGTCTGGAACACCACGCAGTAGCGCTCGGTGAGCTTCATGAGCGAATCGATGCGCTCTTGCGGCTCGTCGGTGTCGAGGTCGAATTTCAGTCTTATCTCGCGGAAGCCGACCGGCGCGTCCCGGGCGACGCCGAGCGTGCCGCGAAAATCAAGGTCGCCCTCGGCCTCGACAGTGGCGTTGCCGAGCTTGAACTCCAGCGCCGTCGCCACCGCTTTCAGCGTCACGCCGGCACAAGCGACCAGTGCTTCGAGCAACATATCGCCCGAGCAGAGCTCGAGGCCCGAGCCGCCGGTGGCCGGATGAAGCCCGGCAATTGCGAGCGCCCTGCCCGTCTCCACCTTGCAGGCGATCGACTGGTCGTCGAGCGTTCCGCGGGCTTTCAGCGTAATCAGCGCCTTGGCGGCGTCGTCGCGATAGGCGTCCTTCAGCGGAGCCTGCATGGCCTTGAGTGCGGCTGCGTCCATTGGGTTGTCCTTCCGATACGTCTTTGACGGTAGATAGCACATAATTCCAGCTTGGGTTCCTCGCCCCATGAAATCGGGAGAGGTGGCTCGGCGAAGCCGAGACGGAGAGGGGAGCGCCCTATGAAGGCCCCCTCTCCGTCCGCTTCGCGGACACCTCTTCCCCGCCGTTGGCGGGGGCGAGGAAGCCAAGTCGTGAGACGCCCCCTTTGACATCTGCCGCCCCGGCCATACTTTTGCGGATGCCATCCAAGCGGAGCTCTCATGCGATCCAAGCTCATTGCCCTCGCCTTCCTGGCGCTCGCCCTCGCACTGCCAAGCTTCGCCGCCGAAGCACCGGAGCGTCCGGCACCGCAAGGCGGCGTGCTGTCGCTCCTGCCGCCGCCACAAGTGACCGAGCATTCGATCACGCTTGGCGGGCGCAAGCTGGACTACCAGGCCAAGGCCGGCACGCTGTCGCTGTTGTCCGGCAAGGGCGAGGTCACGGCCGAGATTTTCTATGTCGCCTACACGCAGCAATCGCCCGCCCCGGCGAAGGATCGGCCGATCACCTTCGTCTTCAACGGCGGCCCCGGTGCTGCTTCGGCCTATCTGCATCTCGGCGCCATCGGACCGCGCATCGTCGAGACCGCAACCGACGGCGAGTTCCGGCGGCCGCCGCAAAAGCTCATCGACAATCCCGACAGTTGGCTCGACATGAGCGATCTCGTCTTCGTCGATCCGGTCGGCACCGGCTACAGCCGTGAAGCGCCGGGGCACGAGCCGAAGGAATTCTGGAGCGTCGATGCCGACGCCAGCTCGGTCGGCGCCTTCATCCGGCTCTATCTGGCGCAGAACGGCCGCACCGGATCGCCGCTCTATCTCGCCGGCGAAAGCTATGGCGGCTTTCGCGCCGCGCTGCTTGCCCGCACGCTGCAGGAGGATGTGGGCTCGAGCCCCAGCGGCATCGTGCTGATCTCGCCGGCGCTGGAGTTCATGCTGGTGCGGCCCGACCAGTTCGACCAATTGCACTGGGCGCTGGAGCTGCCTTCGCTGGCGGCAACGCGGCTCAAGGGCGACGGCATCAGCGGCGACGCATTGCGCGACAGGCTGGCCGAAGTCGAGCATTACGCGCTCGGCGATTACCTGACAGCGCTGAACAGCGGGCTGGAGCAAGGAGGAAAGCTCGCTAGCGGGCGCGTGTCGGAGGTCACCGGCCTGCCGCTCGACCTCGTCCAGCGGAATTTCGCCCGCGTCCCCATCGGCCTCTTCGCCAAGGAATTCCAGCGCGCCACGGGCAAGGTGCTCAGCCCCTATGACGCCACCATCGGCACCGCCGACATCGCGCCGCAAAGCGCGCATGACGCCGGCCCTGACCCGGTGCTCGACCGCAGCGTTCCGGCGCTGACTTCCGCCTTCGTCGCCTATGCCCGCGACGAGCTCAACTACCGCACCGATGTCAGCTACCGGCTGCTCAATGGCGAGATCAGCCGCAACTGGGATTACGGCACATCGGGCCAGGGCTATGCAGGCGTGATGAACGACCTGCAGCGGGCGCGCTCGCTCAACCCGGCGCTCGGCGTGGTCATCGTCAACGGCTATACCGACCTCGTCACGCCCTATCTCGCCTCGCGCTATCTGGTGAATCAGCTTCCCTCTCTCGGCGACGCCAAGCCGATCCGCCTCGACGTCGTCGAGGGCGGCCACATGATGTATCTGCGACCGGACGGGCGGCGCGCGCTGAAGGATGCGGCATCGGAGCTCTTCCAGGCGACGCAGTAGCCCTCGACCGGCCCCGGCAACGACCTGCGCCAACGCAAGCGCCGCGCTGGAGCAGCGCCGTGCAAGCTTTCGCCCGTATAGCTGGAGCAACGGTCCCGACTGAGGCGGAACCGCTTCACGCAAACACGCAGAAACCGAATGGCCGAAGTCGTCGTCCTCGAAAGCCGCGAAAGGGTGCTGGCCGGCATCCTGTTCACGGCCGCCGCCTATTTCCTGTTTTCGGCGCAGGACGCCTCGATCAAGCTCCTGGTTGCCGGCATGACGGTCTGGCAGATCATGTTCGTCCGCTCGATCACCGTGCTCCTCGCCTGCGGCGCGATCGGCGGCAAACGGCTGTTCGCCGACACGGTCGACTCCCCGATCGTCAAGCCGATGCTGGTGCGCAGCGCCTTCACGCTCGCCGCCTGGCTCTGCTACTACAACGCCGCGCGTTCGCTGCAACTCGCCGAGCTCACCACCATCTATTACGCGGCACCCATCATCGTCACCGTGCTGTCGGTGCTGATCCTGGGCGAGACGGTGCCGCTGTTGCGCTGGCTGGCGGTGTTCATCGGCTTCGTCGGCGTCTTCATCGCCTGCGATCCGACGCGGCTCGGCCTCTCCATGCCGGTGCTTCTGGTGCTGGCGGCGGCCGTGCTTTGGGGGGTCGCCGTGGTGCTCCTGCGCAAGACGGCGCTGCAGGAGCGTACGACGATCCAGCTCGTGCTCAACAATTTCTATTTCCTGCTCTTCTCGGCGGTGCCGGCGCTGCTGTGGTGGCGCATGCCCGACGGGCGGCAGCTTCTTTTGCTTGTCAGCGTCGGAGCGCTCGGCGGGGTGGCGCAATATGTGCTTTTCGAAGGCATGAAGCGCGCGCCGGTGTCGATTATCGCACCCTTCGAATACACTTCGCTGGTCTGGGCCTTCGCGCTGGGCTACGCCATCTGGGGCGACGTGCCGCGCACGGAAGTGTTCATGGGCGCGGCGCTGATCGTCGGCGCCGGCCTGCTCATCGTCGGCAACGAGCATTTCCGCAGGCGGGAGCACGCCTCATGACAGAGAGCTGTCAGGAGCAACTGGATAGGCTGGCGCCATGACGGATACGCTCGACATGCCCGAAAAGCTTACGCCTGCCACCGACGTGGCGGCCGAGCGCACGCTCGGTATCATCCTGGTGTCGGCATCCGCCATCGCTTTCGCACTCACCGGCGTGCTGACCAAGTCGATCCATGCGGATCCGCTGACGATCACATGCTGGCGCGGTTTTTTCGGCTCGATCCTGATCGCGCTCTATGTGCTGTGGCGGCGGCGCCGCTCGGGTGGACGAGAGAGCCTGAAACTCGGCTGGCGCGGCTGGCTGCTCGCGGTCGAGGGTGCTGCCGCCAGCATCGCCTTCATTTCGGCCTTCAAATTCACCTATGTCGCCAATGTCGCGGTGATCTACGCAACCTCACCCTTCATCGCCGCACTTCTTGCTTTCCTTCTGGTGCGGGAGAGATTCCGGCTGCAGACGATGGTCGCCGCGGCGGTGTCGCTGTGCGGCGTCGCCATCATGGTGGGCGCCGGCCTCGGCAGCGGCCATCTGTTCGGCGACGGGCTGGCGCTTTTGATGACCACGGGCAGCGCGCTCTACATGATCATGGTGCGCGCTTTTCGCGACTCCCCGGTCGTCTGGGCGGGCGCGGTCTCAGCCTTCCTGCTCTTCGTGCTCGGCTGGTTCGTCACCGATCCGCTGGCCGTCTCGACGCGCGACGTGGTGCTGCTTGCCACTTTCGGCTGCTCCTTCGCGCTGGCCTCGATCCTATGGACGGAAGGCTCGCGGCTCATCCCTGCCGCCGAATCCGGCCTGCTCGGCTCGGCCGAAGTGCCGTTCGCCATCCTGTTTGCGCTGCTGTTCCTGGGTGAAGTCCCACCCATGGCCAGCGTCGTCGGCGGCGCCATCGTGCTTTGCGCGGTCTTTGCCCATGCCGGGCGCGACTGGCTGAAGGCGAAATCGGCGGCCCCCTAAAAATATTTTGCCAGTCACGGAACCATCATCCGGTTCAGGCATTGTTAGATCGACGGGTCACCCCCCAAGTCCCCCCAAACCCCTCGACCCGTCCGACTAGAAGCCGACCCGCAAAAAGGTCGGCTTTTTCTTTGCGAATTGTTCGGTTTGGGGAATTCCCGGGAAAAGCCGCCGCGATTTTGTTCAGGACGACAGGGCGAGGCCGTCGCCGAGCAGTTCCGCCAGATCCCGCGCCGGGCGAGCGGCTTCCCGGCCGAGCCGGATGGCGAAATCGGCAACCGGCAGCGGAGGGAGGTCGAAATCGGCGGACGCCTCGACGATGCCGGAATGGGCGAAGCGCCGGGTGCGCGGCGTCAGCGCGATGCCGGCATTGACCGCGCTGCGCAGGCCGGCAAGGCTGGCGCTGCCGGCGGCGATGCGGTAGCGGCGGCCGGCAGCGTCGAGCGCGTTGAGCGCGGCTTCCCGGAAGCCGCAATAGGGATCGAGCAGCGCCAGCGGCACCGCTTCCTGCCGCACCGCCAGGCCTTTTTCGGAGCAGAGCCAAAGCATCGGCTCGCTGATCAACGCCACTTCATCCGGCGAGGGGGCATGGCGCATGGTGATTGCGAGGTCGAGTTGGCCCGCCTGCAGCACCGACCCGAGCTCCAGGGAGCGGCCGACGCGCAGTTCGATCCTCACGCGCGGATGGCTGGCGGCAAAGGCTCTGAGTAAGTCCGGCAGCCCATGGTCGGCGAAATCCTGTGTCGTGCCGATGGCGATGCGGCCGCCGGCGCGCGCGCCCTTCAGCGCCAGCCACGCCTCGGTGTGCACGGCAAGGATGCGCCGGGCATGTCCGATGAGGTCCTCACCGGCAGGCGTCAGCGCGCGGCCCCTGCCCTGCGGGATGAGCAGCGGCTCGCCGACGATCTCTTCCAAGCGCTGCATCTGCGCGGTCACCGCCGACGGCGTGCGGCCGACGGTGGACGCGGCCCTAGCGAGCGAGCCGCCATCGACGAAGGCGAGGAAGGTTTTCAGAAGGTCGGGATCGAGCGTTTCCACACTTCGATGATATCGAATCATTTCTCAAAAACAATTCGATTTTTCTGAATGCATGCTGATGACATGATCTTCTCATCGAAGGCGCGAGACGCCCCAACCAAAGGAGACAAAAATGCCGATCATCAACATCAGCCTCACCGGCAGGCCGGACGCCAAGCTATCCGCCGCCATCGCCAGGGACATCACCGAGATCACCGCCAAGGAGCTGCGCAAGGATCCGACCATCACCGCGGTTGCGGTCAACTACATCGATCCGCAGCACTGGTTCGCGGGCGGCAAGTCGCTGGCCGATCATGGCACCAACACGTTTTGGCTGGACATCAAGGTGGTCGACGGAACCAATACGAAGCTCGAGCTGGAAGCCTATCTCACGGCGATCTTCGAGGCTTTCGGCCGGCTGCTGGGCGGCGTGCATGAGGAAAGCTACGCCTTCGTGCACGAGGTGCCGGCGGCCGCCTATGGCTATGGCGGCAAGAGCCAGGAGTTCCGCTTCATCAGCGGCAGGCTGAAGGCGGCATAGGCGCCGTCTTCCCCTTCTCCCCTTGTGGGAGAAGGTGGATCGGCGCGCAGCGCCGAGACGGATGAGGGGTGCTGGAAGGAACACGGCCTTGAAAATTCAATGCTTTGAGGAGCTTACTCTCCCGCGCAGCGATCCTTCCAGCACCCCTCATCCGTCCGAGCTTCGCTCGGCCACCTTCTCCCACAAGGGGAGAAGGGGATGCCGTGCATCACCCCACATTGACCTTGCCCGCGCTTCCGCTACCCTTTGCCACCGAAGCGGCCGCTCAAGAGCCGCGCCCTGGAGGAGACTGGGAGAGAGCGGCATGATCCTGACCCTGGCGCTGCTGGCGGGCCTTATGTTCGCCTGGCTGCTGATTGCGGTGATCGAAAGGTTCCGGCTCGACCTGCGCTTCACCCAGGCGCTGCTCTATGTACCGTTCAAGCTCGCCTACCGCATCGCAGACAACCGCATCCGCATTGCCCGCAGCGCCAAGACCCCGGTGATCTATGTGGTCTGGCACCAGTCGCGCATCGAGCCGGCGCTGATGCTGTCGCTGCTGCCCGACGACACGCTGCATATACTGGACGGGGCCTCGGCGCGCTCGCCCTGGCTCGAACCATGGCGCGAGCTTGCGCGCACCATCGCCTTCAACGCCGAGCATGTCTTCGTCAGCCGCCGGCTGGTGCGCGTGCTGAAGGGCAAGGGACGGCTCGCCGTCTACCTGCCCGACAATGTCGAGCCGGACGTCAAATCCTTCCGGCTGTTTCGCGCCATCACCCGCATCGCCATGCAGGCGGATGCCCGCATCGTGCCGATCTTCGTCGCCGGCACGCGCGACCTGCCGGTGTCGCTGACGCCGGAAGAGAAGGCGCCGCGCCACTGGTTCCCGCGGCTTTCGGTGAGCGTGCTGGAGCCGATGACCATCGCCGAGTTGGTGGCGCGCAATCCCGACATGGCCTCGAACACCAACGCGCTGTTCGACCGTTTCGCCGAGGCGCGGCTCTACGGCGCCAACCTCGACCGCGGGCTGTTCCTCGCCATGCGCGACGCCGCCGATCGCATCGGCCCTTCGCGTCCGATCATCGAGGACGTGATCTCCGGTTCGCTCAGCTATCGCAAGCTGTTCATCGGCGCGCGCGTGCTCGGCCGCCATTTCGAGGCGGCGACGGCGCCCGGCGAAGCGGTCGGCGTGCTGTTGCCCAACGCCAATGGCGTGGTGCTCACCTTCGTCGGCCTGATCTCGGCGGGGCGCGTGGCGGCGATGATCAACTACACCGCCGGCCCGGCGAGCGTGACCGCGGCGATCCGCACCGCCGTGATCCGCACCGTGATCTCGTCGCGTGCCTTCATCGAAAAGGCCGGCATCGACGACATCGTCGCCGCGGTCGAGGCGGGTGGCGCCAAGATGCTGTGGCTGGAAGACGTGCGCGCCAGCGTGACGACCCTGGACAAGGTCGCGGCCGCACTGTTGTGGCGCTTGCCTTTGCAGCGGCAGCAAGCGTCAAAGCCAGCCGTCATCCTGTTCACCTCCGGCTCGGAAGGCACGCCAAAGGCGGTGGTGCTGTCGAACCGCAACCTGCTCGCCAATGTCATGCAGGCCGAGGCGCGCGTCTCCGTCTCGCCGGTCGACACCCTGCTCAACGTGCTGCCGGCGTTCCACTCCTTTGGGCTGACCGGCGGTACCATCCTGCCGCTGGTGCTGGGGATAAAGCTGTTCCTCTACCCCTCGCCGCTGCACTACAAGATCATCCCCGAGATCGCCCGCAAGGTGAAGCCGACGGTGATGTTCGGCACCGACACATTCCTCGCCAACTATGCCCGCACCGCCAAGGACGGCGACTTCTCCAGCCTGCGCTTCGTCGTGGCCGGCGCCGAAGCGGTCAAGCCGGAGACGCGGCGCACTTACCGTGACCGCTTCCAGGCCTCGATCGTCGAAGGTTTCGGCCTGACCGAGGCCGCGCCGGTCGTGGCGGTGAACACCGCCATCCACGGCCGCGACGGCACGGTCGGACGGCCGCTGCCGGCGATCCGCATGAAGCTGGAGCCGGTCGAAGGCATCGCCGAGGGCGGCCGGCTGTGGCTCGACGGGCCGAACATGATGATGGGCTACATGAGCGCCGACCGTCCCGGCGAATTGCAGCCGCTGGAAGGCTGGCACGACACCGGCGACATCGTCTCGATCGACCGCGAGGGCTTCATCACCATCCGCGGCCGGGCAAAACGCTTCGCCAAGATCGCCGGCGAGATGGTGTCGCTGGGCGCCGTCGAGATGCTGGTGCAGTCGCTATGGCCGGAAGAGCGCCACGCGGCGGTGGCGGTGCCCGACAAGCGGCGCGGCGAGCGCATCGTTCTGGTCACCACCGCCGACGACGCCAGTGCCGAGGAACTGCGCCAGTTCGGCAAGAAGGCGGGCGCTGCCGAGCTGATGGTGCCAAACGACATCATCAAGGTGGAAGAAATCCCGGTGCTGGGCTCCGGCAAGACGGATTACATCTCGGCGCGCAAGCTGGCGATCGACAGGTTGGGATTGAGCGCGGCGGCGTAGGCGCGCTACCCGATATCCGAAGGCGGCACCTTCTCGCCTTCGCGCATGGCCCGCTTCGAATAAGCGCGCACCGAAAACGGCAGGAACAGCAAGTATCCCGCGACCGAAGCGGTCAGCGTGTACCAGGGATAGGTCATCAGCAAGAGGATATAGAGCACCACGCCGAGGATGACCGGCAGCACCCTGTCGCCCGGCACCTTGACGCTTTTGCCCGAATAGACCGGGAGGCGGCTGACCAGAAGGAAGGCGATGAGCACGGTGAAACCGGTGGCGATGAAGGCAGCCAGGCGGGTCGGTTCCAGCCCGAGGCGCAGGAAATAGAGATAGAGCGGCAGCATGACCAGCACCGCGCCCGCCGGGGCCGGCACGCCGACGAAATATTCGCTCTGCCACGCGGGCTGGTCCGTATCGTCGGCCAGCACATTGAAACGGGCAAGCCGCATGCCGCAGGCGATGGTGAAGAGAAGTGCGGCGATCCAGCCCGGCGAGCCGGCGCGGTCGAGCAGGAAGGCATAGAGCACCAGGGCCGGCGCGACGCCGAAATTGACGATGTCGGCCAGCGAATCCATCTGCGCGCCGAATTTTGAGGTGGCCTTCAGCATGCGCGCCAGCCGCCCGTCGATGCCATCGAGGAAGGCAGCGAGCAACACCATGACCACCGCGATCTCGAAGCGGTTCTCGAAGGCGAAGCGGATGCCCGAAAGCCCGGCGCAGATGGCAAGCACCGTGACCAGGTTGGGCAGCACCATGCGCATCGGGATCTCGCGGATGCGCGGACCACCGCTGGCATGGGCCTCGAATTTCTTGAACGGCGCGCCCAACGCTCAGGAAATCCTGACCAGGGGCGTGACCGCCGTGCCGCCGAATTCGGCAAGCACGGTCTCGCCGCCGACCGCCGTCTGGCCGACCGCGACGCGCGGCACGGCATTCGACGGCAGGAAGACATCGACGCGCGAGCCGAAGCGAATGAGGCCGAAACGCTCGCCGATGGCGATCGTGCCGCCGGCCTCTGCCCAGCAGACGATGCGGCGCGCCACAAGGCCGGCGATCTGGACGGCGGCGATCGTTCCGTTCGGGCTGTCGATGACAAGGCCGTTGCGCTCGTTCTCCGCGCTTGCCTTGTCGAGCTCGGCATTGAGGAACTTGCCGGGCTTGTGCTCGATGCGCGTGATCCGGCCGCGCACCGGCGCGCGATTGATGTGGCAGGAAAACACGTTCATGAACACCGAGATGCGGGTCATCTCGCCCGGGCCCAGGCCAAGCTCGCTCGGCGGCACGGCGGGTCCGACCGCCGAGATCACGCCGTCGGCCGGGCTCACCACCAGCCGGTCGTCGACCGGCGTGACGCGCTCGGGATCGCGGTAGAAATAGACGCACCAGGCGGTGAGGATCAGCCCGATCCAGAACAGGACCGAGGAGAAATAGCCGAGAAACAGCGTTGCCGCGGCGAAGGCGGCAATGAAGGGATAGCCTTCGCGATGGATCGGAACGAACGTATTCTTGACCGAGTCGAGAAGCGTCATAGGGCTGGGGGCGGTCCCTGTTTCAGGTTGCGCCTCAATAGCGGAAAGCCCCCCTCCCCGCAACGCAACAATGGGGAGGATAGGCGGGGCACGGATACTGCGAACGCGGGCAGGTAATTACCGGGCGGCAGCGGAGCGATCAAAGTGCGCGCCGAGTTCAGGCATCGTAGCCTCGGCGAGCTTTTCATAATCCTCGCCACACAAGAGCACACTGCCATTTGGCGAAGACAGGGACAGGAAGGTCCGGTCAGACGCCAGCACCATCCAATTCACAACTGGCCCCTCCGCGGTTTGCGCCACCGAGTTAGCTGAAACGATGGCACCTAGCGGGTCAAAGCCAGCCTTGCGTAGCAGAAGGTCGACAGCGACAGGAGCATGATTTTGCTCAGACAGTTGGATCACTGTCTCAATCTCCGACTGTTCCGCACGTCCAAGCAGTGCCCCGACACTCGGTGCATTAGCTCCCAATAGGTTCTCAGCCGGCCGGATTACTGGAGGATCTTCAGCGGGGATGTACTCATAAACCGCGACGTGTGTCTTTGTTGGGGCGCATAGCCGGAGCTCGTTGGCATCGGTACGCAGCTGTAAGACCATTTGCTTTTCGCCTTCGACGTCCAGCATCCTCGCCATGCCGAACCCCAGTTTGATCTCCGATGGCGATATCGTTGCGCAGGCGAGGCCGGCACCGACTTCGCGCTGGCTCAACATCTGACGCACCAGTTTGCTAACGGACTCGTGAAGAAGCCTGCCTTCGCGCTGGGGGTTTGCCAGCACCAGTCGGTCAATGGCAGCATTGTAATCGTCATCATCGACAATTTGCAGATCGGGCCAAGAAGCGATCCAACGCGCGAGCAAATCCTCCATCGGCATCGCGTCCTCGGCTTCGTAGAATGCATCATCAAGTGTATCCAGGAAATCGTCGCGACCACCCTCAAAGCCCGTTTGTTTCGCTGCTTCGTCAGGATGCTTGGCAATCCAGGCTGACATCTTTTCCAAAGTTACCAGCTGCCCTTTTGCCCCACACGCGCTGAGTCCGGCTCTGGCGTTGGCAATCATAGTGTCGATTTCGCCGCCTGCATTGTGGATGAACTGGCTATGGCCGCCGTTCTTCACCTCCAAGGAGTACTGATCCGCATGAAAGACCTGCAACGCCTTAGGGTTGATCTCCGGATAGCGATAGAGTCCTTTGGAAACCATCGTCACGACGAATTGCATGACTGCGAAGACAAGATGAAATGGCTCTTCGTCGGCCGGTTCGATCTTTGAACGAGGCACGACAACCAGAGGTACGAGGAGGCCGCCTCGCTTATCCTCGGCTTGTGATTTCTTCTCGGATGTTTCTTTGGATTTGCGCGAGAAGAACCCGAACATCGAGATTTTCCGTAGCCCAAAATAAATGGATGACTATTTCTGTCGAGACAATATCAGTAGCCGTTGGAGATAAAAGCCCTTTGGCGGATCTATTGAATAAGGATGAGCGGCGCCCATCGGCTGGGCGCCGCTGTGCTCGGATAACCTCCTACACCTCCGGCACGCGCTGGTAGTTGGCGATGTCGGCTTTGACACCGAGGCGCGCGATGGTTTCCTGGGCGCTGAAGGCGATGCGCTCATGCGCGGCCTTGACGATCGGCACCACCTTGTCGATGGCCTCCTGGCTTTCCCATTCGACGACGGTGACGATGTTGAACTCGCCCGGCCCGGAGAACTGCTCGAGCAGGAAATCCTGCACGAAGCCTTCCTGCCGGCGCAGCAATTCATGCGTCATCCTCGCCTTGCTGAGGATTTCGTCGCGCGCTTGCGCGGGCACGACGAACTTGTCGACCCGGAACACGCTGCCGGTGCGGTGGTTTTGAGTGCTCATTTCGATCTGTCTCCGATTTGGAAGGTTTGCCTGGCAGGTGGCTCGGAGACGGTTTGCAAGCTCAAGCTAAGTTGAGGTCAAGCGGGAATTTTCACCTTCGCTTCTCCTCGTGTGGGAGAAGGTGGATCGGCGCGTCAGCGCCGAGACGGATGAGGGGTGTTGGAAGGAATGGGACGAGAAAGGAATAAATGCTTCAAGCGCTTAGTCTTGCCTCGGAGTGATCCTTCCAACACCCCTCATCCGACCTCGCTTCGCGAGGCCACCTTCTCCCACAAGGGGAGAAGGGAAGGCGCTAGCTCACCTCCGACGTCCTTCTCCTCACAATCACCCCCAACTCGTCGCTCTCGCGGGCGATGCGCAGGCGCTCCTCGGCTTCGGTCGCCTCGCGCTGGCGGTCCCACATCGAGGCGTAGAGGCCGTGCTTGGCGAGTAGCGCGGCATGCGTGCCGCGTTCGGCGATCTGACCGTCCTTCAAGACGATGATCTCATCGGCCGAGATCACCGTCGACAGACGGTGGGCGATGACGATGGTGGTGCGGCCCTTGCTGACGAGGTCGAGCGCGGCCTGGATCTCCTGCTCGGTCTGGGTGTCCAGCGCCGAGGTGGCCTCGTCGAGCATCAGGATAGGCGGCGCCTTGAGGATGGTGCGGGCGATCGCCACGCGCTGCTTCTCGCCGCCCGACAGCTTCAGCCCGCGCTCGCCGACCATCGAGCGGTAGCCTTCCGGCAGCTTGTCGATGAAGGGACCGATCTGCGCGAGCTCGGCCGCCTTGCGCACCTCCTCCTCGCTGGCGCCGATGCGGCCGTAGCGGATGTTGTACGCGATGGTGTCGTTGAAGAGCACGGTGTCCTGCGGCACCATGCCGAGCACGGCCCGCAGGCTCTCCTGCGTTACGTCGCGGATATCCTGGCCGTCGATCAGCACCTGGCCGCGCTGCACGTCGTAGAAGCGGAACAGAAGCCTGGAAATGGTCGACTTGCCGGCGCCCGACGGGCCGACGATCGCCACCGTCTTGCCCGCCGGCACCTCGAAGGAGACACCTTTCAGGATCTTGCGGTTCGGGTCGTAGGAGAAATGCACGTCCCGGAACTCGACCTTGCCGGGGCCGACCTTCAAAGGCTTCGCATCCGGCTTGTCGACGATCTCCTGAGGCACGTCGAGCAGGTCGAACATGTGCTCGATATCGGTCAGGCCTTGCCTTATTTCGCGGTAGATGAAGCCAATGAAGTTGAGCGGCACCGAAAGCTGGATCAGCATGGCGTTGATGAAGACGAAGTCGCCGACGCTCTGCGTGCCGGCCTGCACCTCCAGCGCCGACATGCACATGACGATGACCGTGCCCAGGCCGAAGATCAGGCCCTGGCCGAAATTCAGCCAGCCGAGCGAGGTCCAGGTCCTCGTCGCGGCGATCTCGTAGCGCGCCATCGAGCGGTCGAAGCGCTCGGCCTCCATGCGCTCGTTGGTGAAATATTTGACCGTCTCGAAGTTGAGCAGCGAATCGATTGCCTTGGTGTTGGCGTCGGTGTCGCTGTCGTTCATGTCGCGGCGGATCGAGATGCGCCAATCGCTGGCCTTGACGGTGAACCAGACATAGAGCCAGACGGTGACGGCGACCACCGCGACATATTTCCAGCCATAGGTGAAGGCGAAGATGCCGGCCGTCAGCGCGAATTCGAGGATGGTCGGCGCCGTGTTCAGCATGATGAAGCGCACGATCGTCTCGATGCCTTTGGTGCCGCGCTCGATAATGCGCGACAGACCGCCGGTGCGGCGTTCGAGATGGAAGCGCAGCGACAACTCATGCATATGGACGAAGGTGCGGTAGGCGAGCTGGCGCACCGCATATTGCCCGACGCGGGCAAACAGCGCGTCGCGCAGCTGGTTGAAGCCGAGCTGGACCAGCCGTAGCACGTTGTAGGCGATGACCAGCATAACCGGCGCCAGCAGGAAGGCCGGCAGCGGCGGCGGCGTCTTGGAGGCGTGGGCCAGCGCATCGGTCGCCCATTTGAAGAAATAGGGGCCGGCGACCAGAGTGACCTTGGCAACGACAAGGAGCAGCGTCGCCCAGGTGACGCGGGCCCGGAGATCGGCACGCTCGGCCGGCCACATATAGGGCCAGAGGTTGCGCAGCGTGGCAAGGGTGCCGGCTTCGGCGGATACGGTTTTTTCGGCCACTAGTCTTGCCTTTTGGGTGGGGGGCAGCAGGAGTTGACGAGTTGGGTGAGCGAGGCCGAGACGCCCGCAAGCGCGGCGTGGTCGACAGCGTAGCGCGAGCGCTGGCGGTTGGCCTCGAAACGGACCAGCCCCGCCTCGACGAGCACCTTCAGATGTTGCGAAACGGTCGACTGGGCGAGGTCGAGATGATCAACCACCTCGCGGCACGAACAGCAGGAGCTGACCGACAACCGCTTCAAGATCTCGATGCGCGCCGGATGCGAAAGCGCCGCCAGGCGGAGCGCCATGGCGTGGCTGTCGCTGCAGCGGATTTCGGAGGATTCGGTCATCGTCCATCGCCGATAGACGATGGACGGGCATGGGGCAAGCTAGGCGGATGGGGAGTTTGGGGCGAGGCACCCGCCATTCGCGTTCGTCATCCTAGGGTCTGCGCGTGTCGCTTCGCTCCTAGCTCCGCCCTAGGATGACGAAATCGCTACTCCGTCTTCGGCGTGGTCATCTGCTCGCCCATGGCCTTCATGTCGGCGTCCTCGCCTTCCTTCGACTTGGACGGCACCTTGAACACCTGGCCCGGCCAGATGCGGTCGGGATCGCGGATCTGGTCCTTGTTGGCGAGGTAGATGGTCGAATAGCGCACGCCATGGCCGTAGACCCTCCGCGAGATGCGCCAGAGCGTGTCGTTGCGACGGATGATGACGGAGCCATCGGCATGTTCGAGCTTCGGCGCGACCGTCTCGGCCACGTCGGTCGAAGGCGTCGCCTCGGCGATCTTTGCAGGGGCCTCGGCAGGCTTGGCCGCCTCGCCCGGCTTGGCTTGCGTGGCCAGGGACCCGGCGCCCTGCACCTGTGCTGGCTTGGTCTCCGCCGGCTTGGCCTCGCCGGTCTTTGTTTCATTCGGGGCGACGGCGGCGATCGACTCGCCGGGCTCGCGCTCGAACGGCACGGCGGCGCGGGCGACGACCTTGACGCCGTCATCGTCCAGCCCGTCGACATGGATGGTGTAGCTGCCAACCGGAATGTCGCGCGTCGCTTCGATCAGGAAATGCCCGTCGGGCGAGGTCTTGGCGTCGCCGAGCAGGATGGCATCGGCATAGGCACGCACCTTGCGGCCCGGATCGGCCGTGCCGGCGACGAAGATCTTGCTGCCGTCGATCTCAACCGCTTCGACGGCGATCTTGGGCTCCGCCGCAGCGGCCGGCGCGGTTGCTGGAGCAGCGGCCTGATCGGTGGCGGCGGTCGCCGTGCCGGCTGCGGCCGGCGCGGCCGGCGCCGGCGCGGTCGCAGTCGGAGCCTGGGCCGCGGGCGCAGCGGCCTGATCGCTCGCGGCCGGGGCCGCCGGCTTGGTCTCGGCCTGCGGCACGGTGATCAACTGCGAGGCCTTGCCCGGCTCCTCGACCATGGCCAGCACCTGGCCCGTCGGGCTCTGCGGCACCGAGACGACGGCGGTCTGGGCCGAGGCGACGGCAATGCCGCCGACCGTCTGGCGCAGCGTGATCGTATAGTCGCCCGGCTTCAGCGGATCGTCCAGCACGATGGCGAAGGCGCCGTCGGGCCCGGAATCGGTCGAGCCGAGCACGGTGCCGCCATTCAGGATCTCGACCTTGGCGTTGGGCGCGGCGCTGCCGGCGACGACGATCGAGCCGTTGCCTTCGACGCGCACGACATCAAAGGTCGGCAGCGTCGGTCCCCCGGCGGCGGCGGGCGCCTGAGCGGGCGTCGTCGCGGCCGGGGCCGTCGCGTTGTTGGCGGATGCCATCGTGTTGGCCGGCGCCATGGCGTTGTCGGCCGGCGCCATCTTATTGGCGGGTGCCATGGTGTTGGCCGGCGCCATCGTGTTTGAAGGAGCCTGAGGCACGCGCGCCTCCGTGCTCGTGCTTGAGGATCCGGCCGGTTTCGCATCGCCCTGCGGCAGCGCCGCGACCTGCGCCGGCTTCTGGTCGTTGATGTAAGGATCGAGCGCGCCCGACCCGTAGGCGACCGCCGCGATGGCGACAACGCCGCCCGTCGCGAACAAAAACGCCTTTGAAGGATTGATAGCCATAATTCCGTGTTGCCCCCTTAGCCACCTAACGCCCGGTCTAGCGTGTTTTCTCCATGCTCACAAGAAAAAGCCCGCTCGCGGGCTTGACCCGGCCAACCGTCCCCATCACCAATCATCGCCATGAACACGATTCGATCCGTCTGCGTCTATTGCGGCTCGTCTCCGGGCCGCGACGAGGCCTATATCAAGGCTGGCCATACGCTTGGCCGCTCGCTTGCCAAATCCGGGTTGCGCCTGATCTATGGCGGCGGCACCAAGGGCATCATGGGCGCCGTCGCCGATGGCGCGCTCAAGGCCGGCGGCAAGGTCACCGGCATCATCCCGCGCTTCCTGATCAACAGGGAAGCGACCGAGACCGCCCTCGACAAGCTCGATGAATTGCTGATCACCGACAACATGCACGAGCGCAAGCACAGCATGTTCGAGAAATCCGACGCCTTTGTGGCGCTGCCCGGCGGCATCGGCACGGTGGAGGAGATCGTCGAGATCATGACGTGGGCGCAGCTCGGCCATCACCGCAAGCCGATCGTGTTCGCCAACGTCAAGGGTTTCTGGGACCCGATGCTGGCGCTGATCGAGCATATGTCCGAGGAAGGCTTCATCCACACCGCGCATAGGGTCAAGCCGCTGGTGGTCGACGACCCGGAAGCGATCGTCGCCGCCATCATGGTCGCGGGCTCGTCGGTCGATGCGCCGACGGAAGGCGTCCAGTCGGTGATAGACAAGATGTAGGTTTAAGGGAGTAGGGCAGTAAGGCAGTATGTTTGAATGCCAAGGATGGTGCTCAGAACCGCTGCCCTACTGCCCTACTGCCCTACTGCCCTACTGCCCTACTGCCCTCCTCAAATCCCCAATCACCGCCCGCCGATCGTTTCTGCGCCACGCCAGATGGATCGACACGCTGCGCTTGAACCAGGGGAGGTCGCGGAAGATCACCCCGGGCGGTGCCGCGCTTCCAAGGCTTTCCTGGACCGTGGCGAGGCCGAGGCCGGCGCTGACCAGGCCAAGCGAGGTCAACGGGTCGTTCGTCTCATAGGCAATGTCGGGCATGAAGCCGGATTCGAGGCAGGCCGCCAGGAATTGCGCGCGGTTGGTGTCGCCGGGCTGGCGCACGACGGTGATCCAGACGCGGCCGTCGAGCTGGCCGGGCACGATGTCCGAGACGTCGGCGAGCCGGTCGCCCTCGGGCATCGCCAGCACCAACGGCTCGCGCCGCACCGGCATGCTTTCAAGATCGGGATCGCCCTTGGGCGCGGGCGAATAGACGAAACCGAGATCGAGCACGCGCTGTTTCAAGTCCTCGAACTGCGCCGCCGTCCGCCGGCTACGCAACTGCAGATGGAAATCCGGCCGCGCGCGGCGGAAATCCTTCAGCATCGCGGCCACAAGCCCGGAATGGACCGCGCCCTCGACATAGCCGATGGCCAGGCTGCCGGCGGCGCCGCTGGCGAGGTTCCGGCCGAGTTCTTCCAGCCGCGCCGCATTGGCAAGCAGCGCCCGCGCTTCGGCAAGGAAGGCCCTGCCCTCGGCATTGAGGTGGACGCGCTGCTTCGCGCGCTCGAACAGCGCGACGCCGAGTTGCTCCTCCAGTTGGATGATCTGCCGGCTCAAGGGCGATTGCGAAATGTGCAACTGCTCGGCGGCGCGGCCGACATTGCCGGCCTCGGCGACGGCGACGAAATATCTGATCTGGCGCAGGTCGAGCATCTTCGCTCCTATCTCAGTCCGCAAAGGTCCTAACTTTAACCTAATCAGTCTTGGACAGTCTGACCAGCCGGCGCGATATCTCGCGGCATCAACCGGCCAGAAGGAGACCGCCATGCAGTTCTTTGCCCTGCTCACCCGCAATACCAACAAGTTCAGCGACGCCGATTTCGCGCCGCTGCTCCCGCCAGAGTCCGAACAGCGCAAGACGCTCTACGTGCAAGGCGCGGTGCGCCAGATCTGGAACCGCGGCGACGTTCCGGGCACCGGCATCATGTTCGAGGCGGCCGACGACGCCGAAGTGCGCGCCCACCTCGCCACGCTGCCGCTGATCGAAGCCGGCATGATGGACGTCGCGGCGATCGTGCCGCTCAACCCTTACCCGGGGTTCGGGCCGAAGCGCTGAGCAGGCTTCAAGCGAGGCTGTCGCCCCGCCCGGCAGCCTCATCGCCTCGGGGCCGTAATCGCAGCCCCGCTCCTCTTGCCGAAGAAGAAGCCGTCGCTATTGTCGATGGCAATCCGAAGCAGGGCGAACACTTCCATGAAACTTGGCTTTGTCGGCACAGGCGCGCTGAGTTCGGCCATCGTCACCGGGCTGAAATCACTGCCGGGCGAGACGACACCGGTGGTGGTCTCGCCGCGCAACGAGGCGATCGCCGCGGCGCTTGCCCAGCGCTTCGCGGATGTGCGCATTGCCGCCGACAACCAGGCCGTGCTCGACCAGTGCGACACGGTGATGCTGGCGGTACGGCCGCAGATCGCGCGCGAGGTGCTGAAGGAGCTGCGGTTCCGCAAGGACCATCACGTCGTCAGCCTGATCGCGACGATCTCGCGCGAGGAGATCGCCGGCCTCGTGGCGCCGGCGGCGCATGTCGGCAAGGCGCTGCCGATGCCGATGATCGCGCGCCTGCAGGGCGCGACGCTCATCTGTCCGCCGGACCCGGTCGTGGCGGCCTTCTTCGGCAGGTTGGGCGGGGTGATCGAGGTCGAGGACGAGGCCGAGTTCGACGCGCTCAGCGTCGTCACCGCGACCTATGCCAGCTATTTCAAATATCTCGACACGATCCACGCCTGGACGCGCGGCCAAGGCGTTCCGGACGACAAGGCCCGCGACTACATCACCAGCATCTTCAAGGCGCTGGCCAATGCGCCTGACACGGCGCCGGACGAAGATTTCATGCATCTTGCGCAGGACTATGCGACGCGCGGCGGCATCAACGAGCAGGTGTTGCGCGAGTTGACCGAGCGGGGAACGTTCGAGGCCTTCGCGGAAAGCCTGGAGCGTGTGCACCGGCGTATTACCGGCGCGTGAGCGGGATTACCCCGCCGGAGCGAGCCGGGGCGACGGGCTGCGGGCGCTGAGCCGGTCGAGATAGAGATAGACGACCGGCGTGGTGTAGAGCGTCAGGAGCTGCGAGACGATGAGGCCACCGACGATCGCCGCGCCGAGCGGCTGGCGCAGTTCCGCGCCGGTGCCGGTCTCGAGCGCCAGCGGCAGCGCGCCGAGCAGCGCGGCGAAAGTCGTCATCATGATCGGCCGGAAGCGCTGGACGCTCGCCTTGTGGATGGCCGCGCGGGACGAGAGCCCTTCCAGCCGCTCTGCCTGCAAGGCCATGTCGATCATCATGATGGCGTTCTTCTTGACGATGCCGATCAAAAGGATGATGCCGATCAGCGAGATCACATCGAACTCCATTCCGGTGACGATGAGCGCCAAGAGCGCGCCGATGCCCGCCGAGGGCAGCGTCGACAGGATCGTGATCGGGTGCACGTAGCTTTCGTAGAGCACGCCGAGCACGACATAGATCGTGGCTAAGGCGGCGGCGATCAGAAGCAATTCGTTGAGCAGATTGGCACGGAAGGCGAGCGCCGTGCCGGCCAGCGAACCGTGGATCGAGACCGGCATCTTGAGCTCGGCCATGGCGCGATCGATCGCGGCGGAAGCGTCGCCGAGCGTCGCGCCATCGGCGAGATTGAAGGAGATCGTCGTGGCGACGAAATGGCCCTGGTGACTGACCGAGAGCGGCATGGTCGCCGGGCCGTAGGTGCTGAAGGCAGCCAAGGGCACCATTTTTTCGGCCGCGGTGCTGACCGCCGCGCCGCTGGAGGCGCTGCCATGGCCGGTGACGGCAATGGCGTTGGTCGCCTGGTTCCGCAGCGAACCCGTCAGGCTGCCGGCCAGCGCGTTGGTCTGCTGCGTGCCGCTGGCCGCTGCCCCCGAGGTGCTGACATAGATGCCGTTCAGCGCGCTCGGATCCTGCAGATAGCGCGGCGCCACCTCCATGACGACATGGTACTGGTTGCGGGCGTTGAAGATGGTCGACACCTGGCGCTGGCCGAAGGCGTCGTAGAGGGTGGCGTCGATGCTGGCAGGGGTCAGGCCGAGGCGCGCCGCGCTCGCGCGGTCGACCGTGATGTTGGTTTCGAGCCCAGCCTCGTCGCGGTCGGAATTGACGTCGGTGAGTTCCGGCGCCTGCTTCAGCAGATCGACCAGCTTCGGTGTCCATTGGTCGAGATCGGCAGTCGTGTCGGCCTGCAGCGTGTATTGATAGGTCGCGAGGCTCTGGCGGCCGCCGACCCTGATCTCCTGGCGCGGATTGAGGAAGAGCTGCGCGCCCGGCAATTGCCCGAGCTGCGCGCGCAGCCGCGTCAACACGACCTGCAGCGGCGCGCGCTCGCCCTTCGGCTTCAGCGCGACCTGAACGAAGCCGGAATTGGTCTGCCGGCCGCCAATATAGCCGACCACGTTCTCGACCGCCGGATCGCTCTTGAGGATCGCTTCCAGCTGCTCGAATTTCTGCCGCATCAGCTGGAAGGAAATGGCCTGGTCGGCGCGCAGGCCGCCCATCAGCTCGCCGGTGTCCTGCTGCGGAAAGAAGCCCTTCGGCACCACCGTGTAGAGGTAGACGTTGAAGACGATGGCCGCGAAAAGCACCACCAGCATGATTTCCGCATTGTCGAGCGACCAGGCAAGCGAACGGCCATAGAAGGCGCGGACGCGCTCGAAGACGCCCTCGCCGAAGCGCGCGAGGAACGAGCGCCTCGCCGAGGGGTTCGCGCCCGGGCGAAGGAAATGCGCGCACATCATCGGCGTCACCGTCAGCGACAGCACCAGCGAAATCGCGATCGACAGCGACAAGGTGAGGGCGAATTCCTGGAACAGGCGGCCGAGTATGCCGCCCATCAGGAGAATCGGCAGGAAGACGGCGACCAGCGAGGCGCTCATCGAGAGCACTGTGAAGCCGACTTCCCTGGCGCCGACGAGTGCTGCCCTGCCGCGCGGCATGCCGTCCTCGATATGGCGCGTGATGTTTTCCAAGACCACGATGGCATCGTCGACGACGAAGCCGGTGGCGATGGTGAGCGCCATCAGCGACAGATTGTCGAGCGTGAAGCCGAGCAGGTACATCGCCCCGAAAGTGCCGAGGATCGAGACGACCAGCGCGACGCTCGGGATCAATGCCGCGCGCCAGTCGCGCAGGAAGCAGAACACGACGAGGATGACGAGCAGCACCGCCAGCACCAAAGTCAGCTCGGTGTCGTGCAACGAGCCGCGGATGGTGGTCGAGCCGTCGGTCGCGATGCTGAGCCGCGCATCGGCCGGCACCGAGGCCTGCAGCGTCGGGATCAAAGCGCGCACGCGGTCGACGGTGTCGATGATGTTGGCGTTGGGCTCGCGGTAGAGCACCAGGAGCACCGCCGGCTCGCCATTGGCGAGGCCGAGATTGCGCACGTCCTCGACGGAATCCTCGACATCGGCGATGTCGCGCAGCCTGACCGCCGCATTGTTGCGCCAGGCGATGACCAGATCGCGGAAGTCGGCGGCGTGGCTCGCCTGGTCGTTGGTGTAGAGCTGGTAGCGCAGCGCACCGTCTTCCTCGAAGCCTTTCGGGCTGCGGGCGTTGGCCGAGGCAAGGGCCGCGCGCACATCCTCCAGGCCGATGCCGTAGTGGAACAGCGCGCCGGGATTGAGCTCGACGCGCACGGCCGGCAGCGAGGAGCCACCGAGGTCGACATTGCCGATGCCCTCGACCTGCGACAGGCGTTGCTGCAGCACGGTCGCGGCCGCGTCGTAGAGCTGGCCGGGGGTGAGCGTGCGCGAGGTCAGCGCCAGGATCATCACCGGCGAGTCGGCGGGATTGTATTTGCGATAGGTCGGGTTGCTGCGCAGGTCCGACGGCAGGTCGGCGCGCGCGGCGTTGATCGCCGCCTGGACATCACGCGCCGCGCCGTTGATGTCGCGGTCGAGGTCGAATTGCAACACGACATTGGTCGAGCCGGTGCCCGAGCGCGAGGTCATCTCGGAGACGCCGGCGATCTGGCCGAGATGGCGCTCCAGCGGTGCCGCGACATCGGTCGCCATCGTGTCGGGGCTGGCGCCCGCCATCGAGGCCTGGACCGAGATGGTGGGGAAATCGACCTTGGGCAGCGGCGCCACGGGCAGGTTGAAATAGGCGATAAGCCCTGCCGCGGCCAGACCGATCGCGAGCAGCGTGGTGGCGACGGGACGCGCGATGAACGGCGCCGAGAGGTTCACGGCGCGGACCCGCCGGTGGAAGCTTCGGCGACGCCGGCGCCGCGCCGCGTCAGCCGGTCGAAGGCAAGGTAGATGACCGGCGTGGTGAACAGCGTCAGCACCTGGCTGACGATCAGCCCGCCGACGATGGTGATGCCGAGCGGCTGGTGCAGCTCGGAGCCGGCCAGGCCGCCGACCAGCAGCGGCAGCGCACCGAATAGTGCGGCGAACGTCGTCATCAGGATCGGGCGCAGCCTCAGCAGGCACGCCTCGTAGATCGCCTCGCGCGGACCCAGCCCCTGCAGGCGCTCGGCCTGCAGCGCGAAGTCGATCATCATGATGGCGTTCTTCTTGACGATGCCGACGAGCAGCACGATGCCGATGATGCCGATGACGTCGAGGTCATGGCCGGCGAGCATCAGCGCGACCAGCGCGCCGACGGTGGCCGAAGGCAGGGTCGAGAGGATGGTCAGCGGGTGGATGAAGCTCTCATAGAGCACGCCCAGCACGACATAGACGGTGGCGACGGCCGCCAGGACCAGAAGCAATTCGTTGGAGAGCGAGCTCTGCAGCGCAAGCGCGGCACCCTGGAAGCCGGTGGTCAGGCCGGCGGGCGGCTGCATGTCCTTCTCGGCGGCGGTGATGGCCGCGGTGGCGTCGCCGAGCGAGACGCCAGGGGCGAGGTTGAAGGAAATGGTCGCTGCCGGGAATTGCGCCAGGTGGTTCACCAGCAACGGCGCCTGGCGGACATTGATGCTGGCTATAGCCGACAGCGGCACCTGGCCGGAACCCGAGGACGGCAGATAGATCGAGCCGAGCGAAGCCGGCGCCTGGCCGACCGACGGATCGGCTTCGAGGATGACGCGATATTCGTTCGACTGGGTGAAGATGGTCGAGATGATGCGCTGGCCGAAGGCGTCGTAAAGCGCGTTGTCGACGGTTGCCGGCGTGATGCCGAAACGCGCGGCGGTGGAGCGGTCGATGGTGACGTCGACGGCAAGCCCGCTCTGCTGGCTGTCGCTCGCGACGTCGGCAAGCTCGGGCAGCGCCGAGAGCCTGTCGGTGAGCTTGGCCGTCCATGCGGCGAGCTCGACCGGATCGGAATCCTGCAGCACATATTGGTATTGCGAAGCGCTGATCGTGGAATCGACCGTCAGGTCCTGCACCGGCTGCATGTGCAGCGAGATCCCGGTGACGCCGGCAGTCTCCCGCGCCAGCCGCCGAATGATAGCGCTGGCGTCATCCTTGCGCTCGTCGCGCGGCTTCAGGTTGATCAGCATATGGCCGCTGTTGGCGGTCATGTTCTGGCCGTCGACGCCGATGAAGGACGACAGGCTGGCGACATCGGGGTCCTTGAGGATCGCATCGGCCAGCGCCTGCTGGTGCGCCGCCATGTCGGCATAGGAGGCCGAGCCTGCGGCTTGAGTGATGGCGGAGATGGCGCCGGTGTCCTGTACCGGGAAGAAACCCTTGGGGATGACGTCGTAGAGATAGATGGTGAGCGCCAGCGTCGCGACCGCCACCAGCAATGTCAGCGCCTGGCGGTCGAGCACCCAACGCAGCGCCGCGGCATAGCCGTTCGCAACCGCATCGAACGCGCCTTCGCTCCAGCGCGCCAGCGCCCCCGGTCTGCGCTCGGCCGGCGGCTTCAAAAGCCTGGCGCACAGCATCGGCACCAGCGTCAGCGAGACGATGGCCGAGATGACGATGGCGATGGCCAAGGTGATGGCGAATTCGTGGAACAGGCGGCCGACGACGTCGCCCATGAACAGAAGCGGGATCAGCACCGCGATCAGCGAGACGGTGAGCGAGATGATGGTGAAGCCGATCTGGGCCGAGCCTTCGAGCGCGGCGGTTACCGGGTCGTCGCCATGCTCGATGAAGCGCGAAATGTTCTCGATCATGACGATGGCGTCGTCGATGACGAAGCCGGAAGCGATCGTCAGCGCCATCAAGGACAGATTGTCGAGGCTGAAGCCCCACAGATACATGACCGCGAAGGTGCCGACCAGGGACAGCGGCACCGAAAGGCTCGGGATGATCGTCGCCGGGATGTTGCGCAGGAACAGGAAGGTGACGAGCACGACGAGAAGCGCCGCCATCGCCAGCTCGAACTCGACGTCGTCGACCGAGGCGCGGATAGTGGTGGTGCGGTCGGTCAGCGGCTCGACGCTAAGCGCTGCCGGCAGGCCGGCGCGCAACTGCGGCAGCAACGCCTTCACGCCGTCGACGACGCGGATGACGTTGGCGCCCGGCTGGCGCTGGATGTTGAGGATGATCGCCGGCGTGCGGTTCTCCCAGGCGCCCAGCCTCGAATTTTCAGGCCCTTCGACGATGTCGGCCACCTCGCCCAACCGCACCGGCGCGCCGTTGCGATAGGCGATGACCATGTCGGCATAGGTCTTAGGATCGGCGACTTGGTCGTTGGCGTTGATGGTGTAGGAGCGCGCCGGCCCGTCGAAGCTGCCCTTCGGCGTGTTGACGTTGAGCGTGCCGATGGTGGTGCGCAGGTCGTCGATGTTGAGGCCCATGGCGGCGAGCGCCTTGAGCTTGACCTGCACGCGCACGGCCGGCCGCTCGCCGCCACTGATCGAGACGAGGCCGACGCCGGGAAGCTGCGAGATCTTCTGCGCCAGCCGCGTCTCGGCATAGTTCTCGACCTGCGTCAGCGGCAGCGTGCCAGAGGTGATTGCCAAGATCAGGATCGGCGCGTCGGCGGGATTGACCTTGGCGTAGATCGGCGGTGCCGGCAGGTCGGCCGGCAGGAGATTGCCCGATGCGTTGATCGCCGCCTGCACCTCCTGCTCGGCGATGTCGAGGCTGAGGTCGAGGCTGAAGCGCAACGTGATCACCGAGGCGCCGGCGGAGGAGCCGGACGACATCTGCTCCAGCCCTGGCATCTGGCCGAACTGGCGTTCCAGCGGCGCCGTGACCGAGGTCGTCATCACCTCGGGGCTGGCGCCGGGATAGAAGGTCTGCACCTGGATCGTCGGGTAGTCGACCTCCGGCAGGGCCGAGAGCGGCAGGAACAGATAGGCGATCATGCCGACGATCAAGATGGTGGCCATGATCAGGGTGGTCGCCACCGGCCGCAGGATGAACGGCCGTGACGGGTTCAGCCAGCCGGAAACGAGACCGCCGGGCGTGTTCATTGGCCTTCGCCGGAGCCGCCGCCGCCATCGCCTGCAGCGCCTGCATTGCCGTTGCGGCGGCGGCCATTGCCGTCGTGGCGGCGGTGATGCTTTTGGCCTGACGTGTCGCCCGATGCACCCGGGCCCTCGCCTGCCGAACCGTTGCCTTGGCCGTTGGAGGCTGCGGGAGCGCCGCCGGAATTGGTGGTTGCGGTGTTGCCGGCAGCGACGGGCGGAGCTCCGCCGGCCGCGCTGCCCGAGCCGGCTTGCGGCTGCGAAGTCGTGGCGCCGACGGCCGGCGCGGCGCTATTGTCGGGCACGGTGACCTTGGCGCCGTCCTTCAGCCGGTCGACGCCGTCGACCACGACCTTGGCGCCGGGCGCCAGACCGGAGAGCAATTGCGTGACGGTGGCGTTGCCTGGCCCGAGCGTAACGGTCTTCACGGAAACGGTGCTGTCGTCGTTTAGCTGATAAACGAAGGTGCCCGGCGCGCCGTGCTGGATGGCCGCATTGGGCAGCACGCTGACGCCGGTCAGCGTGCGTACAAGCAGATGCACGTTGACGAACTGGTTGGGATAGAGCGCGCCGTCGGCGTTGGGAAAAACGGCGCGCAGCTTCACCGTGCCGGTGGTCGGATCGATCTGATTGTCGATCGTCTGCAGCGTGCCTTCGGCGATCTGCTTGGTGTCGTTGCGGTCGAACAGAGTGGCCTTGAGCCCGGTATTGCCATGCGTCTGCTCCAGCACTTGCGCCAGGCTGTCCTCGGGCAGCGAGAACAGCACCGAGATCGGCTGCATCTCGGCGATCACCGCAATGCCAGTGCTGTCGCCCGGCGTCACATAGTTACCCTGGTCGACGAGGCGAAGGCCGATGCGGCCGTCGGCGGGCGCGGTGATATGGCTGTTGGCGATGTTGACCTGCACGGCCTCGATCTGCGCCTGGTCGGACACTACGGTCCCCTCGTCGGATTGAACGGTGGCGCGCTGCAGGTCGACCGCCTGCTGGGTGATGGCGTTGGAGGTGAGCTTCAGGTCGCGGTCGAGGTCGAGCTTGGCATCGGCAAGCAGCGCCTGGTCGTGCTCGAGCTGGCCCTGCCACTGATGCAGCGAGGCGGTCAGCGTGCGGTCGTCGATCTGGGCGAGGAAGTCACCCTTCTTGACGTTCTGGCCCTCGGTGAAGGCGATCTGCGTGATCTGGCCGCTGACCTGCGCGCGCACGGTGACGGCCGAAAGCGGCGTGACCGTGCCCAGCGCCTCGAGCACGATCGGGATATCGGCCTTCGTCACCGGCGCCACGGCAACCGGCTGCGCGAGATCGCCACCGCCACGGAAACGGCCGCCGCCACGGTGGCCGGCTTCCTGCCGGACCTGAACGGGATGCAGCCAGAACGCGACGCCGGCCGCCGTCAGAACGAGGAGCAGCGCAACGATCCAGCCGCGCCGCGACCGGCGCACGGCCACCGGCCGGACCTCGGTCAGGGGCTCGCTGGGGGGCGCTGGCACGTTGCGGCGCTTGCGCCGACTGACGACTTCGTCGTCCACTTCTGTCACCTGTCCTTCGAGCCGCATCAGGGAGGCGCCTGCAGCTTTGCCAGCTCACCGCACCGGCGTGCCAAAGCCGTCGCCCGGGCGGGATTTGGCCGCAGCATAGGCAGGCAAATTTTTGCGCGCAATTCCGGTATACATTAAATTCCTGTAATGAATTTAATGGGTTAGGTCTTGTTACTGTTTCAAATAACGAGAAACGCCCGGCACGATTCCGCTGCCAATTCGTGCGGTGAATTGGAGGAGATCGCCGGCTTTATACAAGTGGCGACAAGGCCTTACGAGGACATGTCGACAGCATGCAACGGTTTGCCGGGTGCGGCTGCGCAACACCGATTGAGTGCCGCAATAGACGGGGGCCGGCATAATTTCCGCTCGCAAAGATGTGAACGCGGCGACGTGCCGAGGCCGGGCTGGAACTAGCGCCAGCAGGTTTCAACATGCGAGCTGAGCCTCCGCAAGAGTATCGCCCCGAACAACGGCGCAGGGACGCCTTTCTGCTCTGGTGCAAGCAATCTCCACGGCAGTGTAGGACACGTCCCCCACGATCATAGGCCAGGCGCAGGTCCGCATGGCTTTGCGTCTTGCCTCGCCCTTGTCGATGGCTTTGAGTGCGGTATGCCGGTTCGCACCCCTTGCAAGGACTCATGAGATGAGCGAGACCATTCCCGCCATCGACATCGCGCCGCTGTTCGGCCCGCCCTCGCCTGCCCGCGACGAAGCCGACCGCCAGATCTTCGCTGCTGCCTCCGGCATCGGTTTCATGACCGTGCGCGGTTTTCCGGGCGCGGAGCTTCTGACGCGCCAGCGGCGCGGCGAGCTCCTGAAGATCTTCGAGCTGCCGGACGCGGAGAAAGAGAAGCTGCTGCGCTGGAATTTCGACCCGTCGAAATCGAACTATTATCGCGGCTGGTTCCCGCTGCAGCCGACCGCCATATCTTACAAGGAAGGCATCGACATGGGGCCGGACATCGCCCATGCCGACGCCGAATTCGCAGCCGACGATCCGCTGCTGGAGCGCACGCCGCTGCCGGCCGAAAGCGATGTTCCGGGATGGAAGGCGGCGGCAGCGCATTACTATCGCTCGATGGAAAAGGTCGGCGCGGCGCTGATGGCCTCGATCGCGCGCAGCCTCGGGCTCGAGGACGACATTTTCGACGGCCATTTCCAGGGCGGCATCTCGACGCTCAGGCTGATCCGCTATCCGCTGCGCACCGAGGACGGCGCGGTCGACCTGTCGAAGCCCGAATATTCGGTCATGCACAAGGGCGAGCGACGGCTGGTGATCGGCCGCGAGCATGCCGATTCAGGCTTCGTGACACTGTTGGCGCAGGACGGCGTCGAAGGCCTGCAGGCCAGGAACCATGCCGGCGAATGGATCGACGTGCCGCCCGCCGACGGCACGCTGGCGGTGAATTTCGGGCAGTTGCTGGAGCGCTGGACAGGCGGCGTGGTGCAGGCGACACGCCACCGCGTGATCGCGCCGAAGACGGCGCGCTACTCCATCCCCTTCTTCTACGAGCCGCGCGTCGACGCCGAGATCGCGCCGCTGCCGATCAAGGGCGCCAGCGACTTCGCGCCCTTCCTCTATGGCGACTATCTCTGGGAGTCGGCGACCAATTTCGTCGAGATGGCCGGCGTCAAGAACCTGCGAAAGCCGAGACGGCCAGCGGCGGCCTGAGCGCCAATGCTGCCGGGCACCGGTTGGTGACGGCGCGCCTGCCTGACTGGCTCAAGCGGCGCCTGTCAGCTCGACGGCGCCGCGCACCCGGGCGAGCACCTCGCTCAGCATGTCGTGCATGGCCTTGCGCGCCCTGTCGGCATCGCCGGCCTCGATGGCCTTGAGCACCTCGCCATGCGCGTCGAGGTCGCCGACCGGGTGACCGAACAGCGCGTTGGTGGTCGGCACGCTGTATTGCAGCGCGGTGTGGATCAGCGCCGAGAGCGGCAGGAAGAAGCGGTTGCCGGTGGCGGCAAGCACCGCTTCATGGAAAGCCGCATCCGACGACACCGGATCGCCTTGGCCCAAGGATGCCGCGCGCATCGCCTCGAAGGCCTCGCGAATGGCGGCGATCTCGTCTGGATCGTTGCGGCCCGCGGCAAGTGCCGCGGCCTCGCATTCGAAGCCCAACCGCACTTCCAGAAGCTCGATGATGAATTGGCGCGGTGTCGCGCTGGCGCGCAGCCAGCCCAGCACCGCTGGGTCCAGGAAATTCCAGTCCTTCAGCGGCCGGATGCGCGAACCGCGCCGCGGGCGGGTGAGCAGCAGGCCCTTGGCCCACAGGATCTTCACCGCTTCGCGGGCGGCGCTGCGGCTGGCGCCGAAACGGGCGCAAATCTCTTCCTCGCCAAGCAAGGTCGCGCCGGGCGGAAACAGCCCGCCGAGAATCTCACGACCGAGACTGTTGGTAATCTCGTCCGTCACCGACGAGGTCTGGTTGCCTGCCACTTGTCCGGCCCATTTTGGTTTGCCAACAACCGGTCGGTGTTACCGCACCAAGCAGAGCCTGTCCATTATCATCCGATTTGTCAGATAATTGGGTCCATGACGCTCCGATGGCCGGATCACGGGCGCGTTGTGAAGGCGGACTTCGCCTCAAACCGGCAGGCTCGTCTCCCCCACCGACAGATGCTGCTCGATGGGCGGATCGATCTTGGTGTCCTTGACGAGGCCGACCAGCACCCTGTCCACCGACAGCCTGCCGGAACCGGCGAGCGCGAGGATGAACATGCCGCCGGCAATCGCGAGGTCTTTCTCGAAATGCAGCAATTCGTTCTGGCTGGCGAAATTGGTGTGGAAGAGGCTTGCCGTCATCAGGCAGAACAGGCCGAGCCCGATCGCGCCCAGCCGCGCGAGGATGCCGAGCGCGACCGAAAGACCGGCGCCAAGCTGCAGCGCGATGGTGGCCAAAAGCAGCGGCGTGCCGACGCCGAGCGCCGCCATCGCCTTCTGAGCGCCTTCGAAATGGGTCGCCAATTCCAATCCTTCGTGTACGAAGATCAGGGACAGAAGCAGGCGGCCCGCAAGCAGGACCACGTCCCTGGCGTGAAGCTTTTCGGCTAGTTCGGTCGGTGTCATCGTCGGCTCCAATCTTTGGAAACGCGCGTCCTGGAATGAGCGGGGGCGCCACGCCGATGGACGCGCGCTCGCAGCTGCTCGATGTTGAAAGGTCGGAGCCGGCGCGAGGGAGAGGAACGCCGGCTCCGGTTTTCGGGCGCTACCGCCGTGGCGCCCAAAAGCCGTTACTTGTGGGGGGCAAGGTCAGCGCCGGGCCCCCTCTCCGGCCGCTTCGCGGCCACCCTTTCCCCACTTTGCGGGGCGAGGAAACGGGCGGTGCTACTTCGTCACCTTGGTGTCGATGGCTTGCTTGAGGTCGGAAAGCTGCTCGCAGCCCGACGGGCAGAGTTTTTGCAGCGAGGCCAACTGCTCGTTGGCCTTGGCCATGTCGCCGGTCTCGACATAGAGCTCGCCCAGATATTCATGCGCGGCCTTGTGGTCGGGCTGCAGTTCCAGCGCCTTGGTGTAGTATGTGAGCGAAGTCTGGTAGTCGCCGGTCTTGCGCAGCGTGAAGCCGAGCAGATTGTAGACGTCGGCCTGCTGGGTGTCCTGCGCGAGGTCGCGCAGGTCGGCCAGCGCGCCCTTGTAGTCCTTGGCCTCGATCTTGGCCTTGACGGCCGTCAGGTCCGGCGCGTCGGCGCCTTCGATGTCGTCCACGGCATAGGCCGGAACGGCGATGGCGATCGGGGCCGCGGTCAAGACCGCAATGGCGCCGAGCACCGCGAAAAGTGCGTGTTTCATTTGAGTTGTCGCTTTCTGTTTAAGATCCGATTCGAGATCAGATCTGGGTTGGGGTGAAGGCGTAGGCGTTGCCGTCCTTGACGAAGCTGCCTGTGCCGGGAAACGGGAAGTGCGAACCGCAGATGCGGACATTGTCGGCGATCACCTGGTCGATGATCCGGTGGCGCGTGGCGATCGCCATCGGACCGTCCTGGTCGTAGCTGCCCTGCCATTCGGGATGCGGGGCGAGCAGCGCCGGGACGTACATGGTGTCGGCTGAGACGAGGAACTGCTCCGAGCCGGCATCGACATGGTAGACGGAATGTCCAGGCGTGTGGCCGGGCGCCGCCATGAGGCGGATGCCGGGCACCACTTCCGCACCGTCGTCGACCAGCCTCCAGTTCTTCCATTTCGGGAAGTTCTCGGCGATGCGCTTGCCCGCCGGCTTGCGGCCCTCGGGCAGCTTGGCGAGGCGGCTCGGGTCCGTCCACCAATTGTACTCGGTGGCGTTGACGATGAGCTCGGCATTCGGGAACACCGGCGCGTTGGTGCCCTTCTCCATCAGGCCCCAGACATGGTCCGGATGGAAATGCGAGATCATGATGGTGTCGATCGCCTTGTAGTCGATGCCGGCGGCCTTCATGTTGGCCGGCAGGTGCGTGGCATTGGCCTGCCACTGGCCGACGCCAGAACCGGCGTCCATCATGATGGTGCGACCGTTCATCTTGAGTACCACGACGGTGAGCGGGATCGGCATGAACTCGGTGGTCAGCCCCGCCTTGGCGAGTGCCGCCTTGGTCTCCTCGACCGACACGTCCTTGATGAAGGCCGGGTCATGGGGCTTGCGCCAGATGCCGTCATAGACGGCGGTGACCTCGAGCGAGCCGACCTTGTATTTATAGAAACCGACCAGCGGCTCGACCGGGGTTTCGGCGTAAGCCGCGGGCGCGAATTCCAGCTTGCCGGCGATGCCGAAGGCGGCAGCGGCGGCGGCGGATCCGAGCACCATGCGGCGTGTCATGTTGAACATCAGAAATCTCCTCTTCATGGCTGTGAGTGGCTGCAGTTCAGGCGATGCGACAGAAAATGGCGGAGGGCCCGGTGCTGCCCTCCGCCGGCTGCGGAAGCCGGAGCCGGCCGATCCGACTGAAGGCCGGCTGGCGCCGAGGAGATCAGCGTCTCTGGCCTGGTTACGGCGAGGGCGTGCCATCCCTGCCGGAACCGAAGCCTTCAACTGCTGACCTCCTGGACGAGAACCTTTCGGTTCCGCCTGCTCAGCGACCCCAGATGCCCTGGCCGGGCTCTTCCGCAGCGATCTTGGCCACCGGCTTCATGTCATGGCGGTCCATGTCCAGCTTCATGATGGAAGCGGTGGTGGTGGCGTCGATGGCGACGGCCTGCTGGCCGCCATTCGCCCACGGGAAGCGCTCGCTGCCGGCGAAGGCGCTGCCGGTGACAAGAAGGATGGTGAGAGCGGTAAAGACGGTTCTGTACATATGCGTAGCCCTTCCGGGTTGGTTGACGCGTGCCGTGGGAGGATGGCCTCGCTACAGCCAAGACCCGGAAGGCCCGGGGTTTATTCCCGGGCCGCGGAAGAATTTTTTGAGACGCATGAAATCAGGAACCTGAGACCGCGGGCGCCAGCCGTCATCGAACTGTCACACCCACACGGCTGGCGCATGCTAGAAACAGGGCTTGGCCGCCCCCGCGACCCCGACCGCATCAAGACCCGGCGAAGCCGCCATGAACATCGCCCTCCCCGCCGAAGGCACCGATCTCTCGCCCTATCTGCCGGACGAGCATGGGCTGTTCTTCATCTATCATTTCAAGGCCGACGGTTCCCGCACCAAGGATCCCGCCGAGGCGCATTGGAGCTGGCGCAGCTACCAGATCACCGACATGCGCGCCCGCCAGGAGATCGGCGCCGACCAGGCCCTGCCGGCGCCGGTGCGCGACGCCTTCCTGTCGCCCAGCCATGGCTGCCAGATCGATTTCGAGGACGACTTCCTCTATGGCGACCTGCCCGACCTCAGGCACGATTTCGCCGAGGCGCGCGGGCTTACCCATTTCCGGTTCGCCTTCAACGACCGGATGCTGGTCGGCGCCCGCAAGCAGCCGCTGGAATCGGTCGACAAGATCCGCAAGCTGGTGGAGAGCGGCACGCGCAAATTCCGCACGCCGGCCGAGCTGATCGAGGCGGTGATGGGCCAGTCGCTCGACGGCATGGCGGCCGAGCTCGACAAGATGGGCGACACGCTCGACGGCATCGAGGACCGCATCGTTTGCGATGCATGGCACAATGAGCGCCAGGCGCTGGTCGACGCGCGACGGCAGCTGGTGCTCATCCACCGGCAGATGGCGACGCTCACCAACCTCTTCCGCCACCTGGACCATTCGCATCGCAATGAGCTTCCCGACCCGATCAACGACATGGCGACACGTCTCTCGCACCGGGCACACACGCTGCATCACGACGGCGAGCAGTTGCAGGCGCGCACGCGCCTATTGCAGGACGAGCTGATGGCGAAGCTCACCGAACAATCGAATCAGCTGCTCTATATCCTTTCCGTCATGACGGCGGTGCTGTTGCCGATGACCATCATCTCCGGCCTGTTCGGCATGAATGTCGGCGGATTGCCGCTGGTCGACACGCCGCACGGCTTTTGGGTGGTGACGATGATCTCGGTCGTCATCGCGGCGATCGTTTATATGGTCGTGCGGCGGCTGGGGCGCGTCTGAGGCAATCGGGCCTACGCGTTTGCCCGCAGATCCTCGACGATCGTGCCCGCTGCCCGGACTTCGGCTTCGTGGCCGGGTTCGCGCCAGGTCTCGGCAAGTCCGGCCGCGTACCATTCGCGCATTGCCGGCAAGTCGAGCAGACGCCGCGGATAGGCGCCCGCTTCACCTTCGAAAGTCAAACCATAGGACTGCGCTCTGAATGCGATGGGAGCGAAGAAGGCATCGACCGCGCCGAAGCGGTCGCCGGCCAGGAAAGGTCCGCCGAAACGCGCAAGGCCATCGTTCCATAGATCTCCCATGCGGAAGATGTCGTGCTTCAGCGCGTCGGACATCGGTAATGGTGCGACGCGGACGCCGCAGTTCATCGGGCAGTCGTTACGCATCGCGGTGAAGCTCGAATGCATCTCGGCAACGGCAGAACGCGCCCAGGCGCGCGCCCTGGCGTCAGCCGGCCAGACGCCCTTGTGGCGTTCGGCAAGGTATTCGACGATCGATAGCGAATCCCAGACCGCCCAGCCGTCATCGACCAGGCAGGGCACGCGTCCATTTGGCGAGAATTGCCGGTAGAGGTCGAAACTCGGTCCGCTCGGGAATGGTGTCAGCCGCTCCTCGAAGGGAATGTCGAGGGCGCGCATCAGCAGCCATGGCCGCAGCGACCAGGACGAATAGTTCTTGTTGCCGATATGCAGAACGTACATCAGACGCCCCTTCCCTGCTCAATGCAAGCTCAGACGGAAACCCGCTGCCCACCCGCCTATCTTGTTGCGGGTGCCGGGCGAACCTCTCGGCCACGAAACATCGACCAGCTGTACATTGCCAGCGCCGTCCAGATCAGCGCGAAGGCGATCGCCTGCGTCGTGCCGAACGGTTCGTCGAAGACGAGCACGGCGATCAGGAACACCATGGTCGGCGCGATATATTGCATGATGCCGATGGTGGACAGGCGCAGCAGCCTGGCGCCGAAGGCAAACAGCAGCAGCGGCACCGCGGTGATCGGGCCGCAGCCGATCAGCAGCGCGGTGTCGGAACCGGTGCTGGATATGAAATGGTCCTGGCCGGTGGCGACCAGGTAGACGATATAGCAGAGCGCCGGCACCGACAGCAGCAGGACCTCGAGGAGGAAACCCTGGCTCGGGCCGATCGGCAGCGTCTTGCGGAAGAAGCCGTAGGCAGCGAAGGAAAAGGCGAGCGCCAGCGACACCCAGGGCAGCTTGCCGGCCTCGACGGTGAGCACCGTCACGGCGATCGCCGCCAGCGCCACCGCGACGATCTGCAATCGGTCGAGCCGCTCGCCGAGCAGCACCGCCCCGACGACGATGACCACCAGCGGATTGATGTAATAGCCGAGCGCCGTCTCGACGGTGCGGCCGACCGCGATAGCCCAGACATAGATGCCCCAGTTGATCGAGATCAGAATCGCCGTCAGCGCGGCCATGGCAAGGCTCTTGGGCGAGCGGATCGCCGCCTTGAAGTCGGCGGTGCGGCCGGCCCAGATGAGCACCGCCGCCGCGATCGGCACCGACCAGACGACGCGGTTGGCGATCACCTCGGCAAGCGGCAGATGCGCAACCGCCTTCATGTAGAAGGGCAGGAGCCCCCAGAGGAAATAGGCGCCAAGCGCCAGAAGGAAGCCACGGCGGCCCTTGGCGTCTTGATCGAGATCGGCTGTAGCGGTGACCATGGCCCAACGCTATGGCCCAGCGGACCGCCCAAGACCATCACAAAATTATGATGGATCAACGGACTTTTGGTGATGGTTCAAGGGGGCACTGTTTCTTTCGCCCCCGCTTTGCGGGGCGAGGGAAGGAGCCCTACTCCGCCGCCACCAGCCCCGCCATTTCGCGGTTCTTCATCAATTTGTAGACGATCGAATCCATCAGCGCCTGGAAGGAGGCGTCGATGATGTTCTCCGACACGCCGACCGTCCACCAGCGGGCGCCGGTGGAATCGTGCGATTCGACCAGAACGCGGGTGATGGCCTCGGTGCCGCCATTAAGGATACGCACCTTGAAGTCGGCGAGCTCGAGATCGACGATCTCGCTCTGGTATTTGCCCAAGTCCTTGCGCAGCGCGATGTCGAGCGCGTTGACCGGGCCGTGACCTTCGGCCACCGACATCTTCTCCTCGCCGTCGACCTCGACCTTCACGATCGCTTCGGACACCGTCTTGAGATTTCCGTTGGCGTCGAAGCGGCGCTCGACCATGCAGCGGAAGGAGGTGACGTTGAAAAACTCCGGCAGTCCGTGCAGCGTCTTGCGGGCAAGCAGCTCGAAGGACGCGTCGGCTCCTTCATAGGCGTAGCCCTCGGCCTCGCGCTCCTTGACGACGGCGATCAGGGAGTCGAGCCGGTGATCGTCCTTCGGCACCTCGATGCCGCGCCGTTTCAGCTCGGCGAGGAAATTGGCCTTGCCGCCCTGGTCGGATACCATGACGCGGCGGCGGTTGCCGACGGCTTCCGGCGGCACATGCTCATACGTCGCCGGCTCCTTGGCTAAAGCCGAGGCATGGATGCCGGCCTTGGTGGCGAAGGCGGAGGAGCCGACATAGGGCGCCTGCGCTTCCGGCGCGCGGTTGAGCAATTCGTCGAAGGCGCGGGAAAGCCTGGATATTCCGGTCAGATCCTCGGCAGAAATGCCGGTTTCGAAGCGATCAGCGAAGGCCGGCTTCAGCGCTAGCGTCGGGATGATGGTGATGAGGTTGGCGTTGCCGCAGCGCTCGCCGATGCCGTTCAGCGTGCCCTGGATCTGGCGCACGCCAGCCTCAACGGCGGCCAGAGAATTGGCCACCGCCTGGCCGGTGTCGTCATGGGCGTGGATGCCGAGATGGTCGCCAGGGATACCGGCGGCGATGACCTTGCCGACGATTTCGCGCACTTCCGAAGGCTGCGTGCCGCCATTGGTGTCGCACAGCACCACCCAGCGCGCGCCGGCTTCATAGGCGATTTTGGCGCAAGCCAGCGCGTAGGCCGGATTGGCCTTGAACCCGTCGAAGAAATGCTCGCAGTCGACCATCGCCTCCTTGCCGGCAGCGACGGCCGTCTCGACCGAGGTCTTGATCGACTCCAGATTCTCCTTATTGGTGCAGCCGAGCGCGACGCGGACATGATAGTCCCAGCTCTTGGCGACGAAGCAGATGGCGTCGGATTTCGACTGCGCGAGCGCCGCCAGCCCGGGGTCGTTGGAAGCCGAGACTCCCGCCCGCTTGGTCATCCCGAAGGCGACGAATTTCGCGCTCTCCGTCCGCTTCTTCTGGAAGAAGACGGTGTCGGTCGGGTTGGCGCCCGGATACCCGCCCTCGACATAATCGATGCCGAACTCATCGAGCAGCTTCGCGATCGCGATCTTGTCCTCGACGGAAAAGTCGATGCCCGGCGTCTGCTGGCCATCGCGAAGGGTGGTGTCGAAGAGGTAGAGGCGTTGCTTTGTCATGGCAGTAGCTCGAAATGCCGCGCTCCTTCACTGTGGAGCGCGAACGTGCATTACTATTTCCCTGCAAATTTATCCGTCGCCCGGATCAGCCGATCCAGAATGCCCGGCTCGGAATAGGCGTGCCCTGCCCCTTCGATGAGGTGGAAATCCGCCCTCGGCCAAGCCTTGTGCAGCGCCCAGGCATATTTCGCCGGGCACGGCATGTCGTAGCGGCCGTGGACGATGGTGCCGGGAATGTCCTTCAGCTTCCAGGCGTCGCGCAAAAGCTGCCCTTCCTCCAGCCAGCCGGCGTGGACGAAGTAATGGTTCTCGATGCGGGCAAAAGCGATCGCATAGTCGTCCTGGGCGAACGGGTCACTGGTCTCGGGTTCGGGAAGCAGCGTGATCGTCTCGCCCTCCCAGATGCTCCAGGCGCGGGCGGCTTCCACCTGCGCCTTGCGGTCGGAGTCGACCAGCCGCTTGCGGTACGCCGCCATCATATCGCCGCGCTCGGCTTGCGGGATCGGCGCCACGAACCGCTCCCACTTGTCGGGAAACATCTCCGAGACGCCGAACTGGTAATACCATTCGAGCTCGGCGCGGGTGAGCGTATAGATGCCGCGCACGATGAGCTCGCTGACGCGCTCCGGATGCGTCTCGGCATAGGCGAGCGCCAGCGTCGAGCCCCAGGAACCGCCGAAGACAAGCCATTTGTCGAAGCCAGCCATCTCGCGCAGCCGCTCGATATCGGCGACGAGGTGCCAGGTGGTGTTGGCCTCGAGCGAAGCGTTGGGCGTCGACTTGCCGCAGCCGCGCTGGTCGAACAGGACGACGTCGTAGAGCTTCGGGTCGAACAGCCGCCGGTGTTTCGGCGAGATGGTGCCGCCCGGGCCGCCATGCAGGAACACGGCGGGCTTGGCGCCCCTGGTGCCGCAGCGTTCCCAGTAGACGGTGTGGCCGTCGCCGACATCGAGCATGCCCGACTCGAACGGCTCGATCTCGGGATATAGCGAGCGCAAGGAACTGCCTTGGATCGTCATAGTTTCAAGCCCTGCTGCGGCCAGTTGGCCGTCTCGTGATCGGGATGCTGGAAGGAGATGATCTGCTCCTGCCGCCTATAGAAGTCGGGATCGTCGAGGATCGGCGCCTCGAAGATCTTCTCCACCCAGGGCAGCCTCACGGCGTAGTTCACCTGGATCTGCGGCGCGAGGTCGGAGCGGTCGTCGAAGGCGCCGATGGCGATCTCCAGCGCGCCGGGCTGGCGATAAGTCAGCGGCGTGCCACAGCGGGCACAGAAGCCACGGTCGATATTGACCGAGGACTGGAAATAGCTCGGTTCCTCATGGGTCCATTCGACGCCGTCCTTCGGCACCGTCACCAGCGCGCCGAAGAAATTGCCGAACTGTTTCTGGCACATGCGGCAATGGCAGATGGACGGGCGCCCAAGCTTGCCGTGGACGCGGAAACGCACGGCGCCGCACTGGCAGCCGCCGGTTCGAACTTCATCGGTCATGGTCTTTCCTCCGGCGGCCATTGATCGGTGTCGTGATCGGGATGCTGATAGGAGACGAGCTCGGCGAGATACGGCGCCGACGAGACATCTTCCATCGTCTCCTCTGACGGCAGTTTCGGAATGCCATCGACATAGGGAAGCTTCGCCTCCACACCCCATTGGATGGTGGGCGCGATGCCGGTCGGGTCGTCGAAGGCGGCGATCGCCAGCGCGATACCGTCGGGCGCCTCGAAGGTCAGCGGCGTGCCGCATTCGGCGCAGAAGCCGCGCCAGGCGGCGTTGGACGAACGGAAGCGCTTCGGCTCGCCGCGCGTCCAGTCGAGCGTGGCGCCGCGCACCGAAACCAGCGGCAGATAGAAATTGCCGCTCGCCTTCTGGCACATGCGGCAATGGCAGACCGAGGCGTCGCCCAGCGCGCCCTCGACGCGGAAGCGCACGGCGCCGCACTGGCAGCCGCCGGTGTAGATTGGCCTGTTGTCGAGGCTCATGACACGCTCCCGATCATAGGCTGCTTCAGGGGCTCACTCTGGGTCATGGCAGACCGCCTCGACATTGTTGCCGTTGGGATCGAAGACGAAGGCGCCGTAGTAGTTCGGATGATAATGCGGGCGCAGGCCCGGCGCGCCATTGTCCTTGCCGCCGGCTGCGAGCGCTGCCGCATGGAACGCGTCGACCTCGGCTCGGCTGCGCGCGGTGAAGGCGATGTGCTGGGTGGATTTCGGCTTGTCCGTGCTGTCGCTCAGCCAGAACACCGGCCGGTCGCGACCATAGCCGCCGACCTTGGCGCCGCCGGTATATTGCTCGGGCACCATGTAGAGCAGCGATGCCCCCAGCGGCGCCATCGCCTTGTCGTAGAACGTTTTGGATGTCTCGAAGTCGGTTACATTTATGCCGAGATGATCGATCACGGGACGAGCTCCTCCGTTTGTGGCGCGGGCGCATCCGCCAGGCCGGCCACGATGACGATATGCTGGCAGACATTGTCGATATCGCGGATCACGTCGTCGTTCCAGAAGCGCAGGATGGTCCAGCCTAGAGCTTCGAGCTTTGCGTCACGCACCGCATCAGCCGCAGCAACCTCGGGCGAAGCATGCTGAGAGCCATCCAGTTCAACAATCAGCTTCCTGGCGGGACAAGCGAAGTCAACTATGTAGCCCGCGATGGGCATTTGGCGTCGAAATGACAGGCCCATAAGCCTATGCGCGCGGATCTCGTTCCATAACTTCAGTTCGGCGTCGGTCATTGCCTTGCGCATCTTGCGCGCATTGCTGCGGTTGGTGGCGGACACAAGATGATGGGTCACCGCGAGGCGCCCCCCTCTGTCCTGCCGGACATCTCCCCCTCTAGGGGGGAGATTAGCAGCTTCGGCGACGGCGCCCGGCCTTCAACGTCGGTGATTCGCGAAAGCCGACGCGACGTCCGATCTCCCCCCAAGAGGGGGAGATGGCCGGCAGGCCAGAGGGGGGCGCCTCGCGTCGTCCTCTCTAGTCCTGTCTCGCTGGCATCGACCCTCACCTTTTGATCTCCCAGGTCGTCACGCGCTCGCCCGTCGCGGGATCCTTGCCGTCCTTCAGTTGCACGCCCTGCGCCAGAAGCTCGTCGCGGATGCGATCCGCCTCGGCCCAGTTCTTGGCCGCGATCAGCGCCAGACGATCCGCGATTGCCTTGGCCACCGCCGCCTCGTCCACCTTGGCCGCGCCCGTATCGAAGCCGAGGAAGGCCAGCGCTGCCTTCAGCGAAGCGGCAGCGCCATTGCCGGCATCGCCGCCAAGCTCGACCGCCTCTCCGGCGAGTTGCGTCAGCCGCTGGAAGGCGGTATAGGTGGCGAGATCGTCGGATAGCGCTTCCACCACCTCGCCCGGCAATTCTTGTGCCGCCGCAGGCGCAAGATCGGCGGCGCGCTTCCATTTGCGGAGCGTGTTTTCCGCCTCCTCCAGCTTGCGCACGGAAAAGTCGATCGGCTCGCGGTAGTGCGTCATCAGCATCGCCAGCCTGAGCACCTCGCCGGGCCATTTCCTACCGCCAAAGGTCTCGGTCTCCAGCAACTCGTGGATCGAATAGAAATTGCCGAGGCTCTTCGACATCTTCTGTCCCTCGACCTGCAGGAAGCCGTTGTGCATCCACACATTGGCCATGACCTTGGTGCCGTGGGCGCAGCGCGACTGGGCGATCTCGTTCTCGTGGTGCGGGAAAATCAGGTCCAGCCCGCCGCCATGGATGTCGAAGACCTCGCCCAGATAGGCGGCCGACATGGCCGAGCATTCGATGTGCCAGCCGGGGCGACCCCTGCCCCACGGGCTCTCCCAGCCGGGCTCTTCGGGGCTCGACAGTTTCCACAGCACGAAATCGCCGGGGTTCTTCTTGTGCGCGTCGACGGCGATGCGCGCCCCGGCCTGTTGTTCGTCGAGATTGCGCTTGGAGAGCTCGCCATAGTCCGGCATCGAGGCGGTGTCGAACAGCACCTCGCCGCCGGCGACATAGGCGTGGCCGCGCTCGATGAGCTGCGCAATCAGCGACAGCATGTCGGCCTTGCCGTCGACACGGGGCGCGACGAACTCGGTGGCGCGCGGCTCGTAGGTCGGCTGCAGGCAGCCAAGTGCCGCGACATCTTTGTGGTATTGGTCGGCGGTCTTTTCGGTGACCTTGCGGATGGCATCGTTGAGCGAGAGCTTCCCGGCCGCGATCTCATCGCCAAAATCGCGCAGCGCCCTGGCGTTTATCTTGTCGTCGACATCCGTGATGTTGCGCACATACGTGACGTGGCTTTCGCCGTAGAGATGCCGCAACAGGCGGAAAAGCACGTCGAAGACGATCGCCGGCCTGGCATTGCCGATATGGGCAAAGTCATAGACGGTCGGACCGCAGACATACATGCGCACATTGCGCGGATCGATCGGAACGAAACGCTCCTTCGTCCGCGTCAGCGTATTGTAGAGGCTGAGGCCCTTCGATGCGTCAGACATGCGGTCCCGGTTCCTTGGTTTGGGTTCACTGGAACCAGGTCCGCGCGCAAGACGCAAATCAGGCTCCAGCCTGCTGGCCGGGGCGTTTTTTCCGATCTGGGGAAAGATGAGCGAAAACGTCCGGACCAGCGCGAGGCTAGCCAATAATGCAAATGCCACAAATGGCGAAAGACGTTTTCATGGGCGGCTTTATCGCGCCGGCAGGTGTTGCCGTCAAGTCGCTCGCCTTAGGAAAGATGTCGTTGGGTCACAGGTAAAAACAGGCCGAAACATTTTATTAAACATGTCGGCACAGTGATGAAACATTCGCCGGCTAGACCGCCAGATGTCACGATTTGGTCGGAATCGGCCGCCAAACGCTGAACACGAAACTGTTACCAGGGAAGAGAATCATGGCTCGCAGCAAGCAGGAACAGAACCGACAAACGCAGCCGGCCCTCGCCAGCCACTACCGCGCGATCGGCCCGGCGGCCATCGTCGCCGCCCTTCTCCATACCGCGAAGAAGAAGAAGCCCGCGCAGAAGATCGTCTCGCCGCGCGCTGCCTGAAAAGGCAAGACCGCCACGGTCCCCGACGACGGGGACGCTGGCGATGAGGGCGCCAAGGGCGCCCTGGAGATGAAGGCCCCAAAGCAGCCTTTCGAGGCAGCCTTCTGTTGGACGGTTCGACGCAATCCCGAACGGAAAGCCGCCCCACACTTTTCCTGGAATGCTTTAAAACAGGCTCATCTGGTTTTCGTCCGCGCCAGGCTTCTGGCGCTTGGGCTTTTCGGCCTGAAGCGAAACGATGCCGCGCTCCTGGATCTCCGGCCCTGTGTTGGCGACCTTGTTGACAAGGTCGGAAACCGGTATCGCCTCGAAGAAATCGGGCTCCGCAGGCTTCAGCAGATCGAGCACGTGGCGCGGCTCCTGCGTACGGCAATCGAGCCAGCGGGCGAAGTCGCGTTCCTCGATGACCACCGGCATACGATCGTGGATATGGGCAATGCCGGCATTGGCCTCGGTGGTGATGATCGCGCCGGTGTCCATCTCGGAACCGCCAGGCTCGGAGTAAGTCTCGATCAGACCGGCGAAGGCGACCACGCCGCCGCGCCGCGGGCGGATCCAGTAGGGCTGACCCTTGGCCGAGCCCGACTGCCGCCACTCGTAGAAGCCCGATGCCGGCACAAGAGCGCGGCGGTGGCGCATGGCGGTCTTGAAGGAGGCTTTCTGCAACACGCCTTCGGCGCGGGCGTTGATGAGCAGCGGAAACGCTTTGGTGTCCTCGACCCAGGCCGGAATCAGGCCCCAGCGCACCAGCATCGCCTGGCGGTCGGGCAGATTCGAGCCGGGTTCCCGCGCCGGGCCGGCAAGCGCCATCAGCACCGGCTGCGTCGGCGCGATGTTGTAGCGCGCCGGAAATTCCTCGAGTTCGGCAACGCCGAGAAAGGCTGCGGTCTGGTCCGGCGTGGCGGTCAGGGCAAAGCGTCCGCACATGGATCTGGGCTCATCAATTGACGGGCCATGAAAGTGGCGATGGAACCGCCGCGCCGCAACGGCTAAAGCTGGATTCGCCCAATCGGTCCACAAAAGGCTGCAGAAAGACCGGCACGCATGGAACAGCGCAAGATCATACCGGCCGTTTCCGTCGCCGTGGTGCGCGACGGCACCGTGCTTCTGGTCAAGCGTGCGCGGGCGCCATCGCAAGGGCTCTATGCCTATCCCGGCGGCAAGGTCGAGCCGGGCGAGACGCTGGCTGAGGCGGCGGCGCGCGAATTGCTGGAAGAAACCGGGCTCGAGGCGACGGACTATCGCCCCTTGCGCGACATCCATATCGACGGCCAGGCGGAAAACCACGCGGTCGATTATCTGCTGACAGTGTTCGGCGCCGCCTATGCAGGCGGCGAGCCCGTGGCAAACGACGACGCCGAGACCGCGGCATTCTACACGCTGGCGGAGATGGCGGGGATGCCGCTTGCCGGCGACGTGTTCTCGGTCGCCGAGGAGTTGCTCGGACCGTCGCAAGGCGCGAGGCGGTGAGCGTCCAGAACGGCCTTGCGGACGCCAAAATGTTTCGCCACAAAGCCCTGCCCTTTCATCGCAAGGCTTTGATGACCCGCGCCTCCGCTTTTCTCGCCGCATGCCTCGCTGTCAGCATCGTTGCGGCGCCACTTCCGGCGCGCGCCGCCGAGGCGCCTTTCGAGCCCGGGCTGATGCGGCTGGCCGAAGTGCTCGGATCGCTGCATTTCCTGCGCAATCTCTGCGGCGAGAAGGGCGACCAGTGGCGGGTCCAGATGGAAAAGCTGCTCGAGTCGGAAAATCCCGATCCCGACCGGCGCGCCCGCTTCATTGCCTCGTTCAACCGCGGCTATCGCTCCTTCAGCGGCATCTATACGCAATGCACGCCTTCGGCGACCGAGGCCATTGCCCGCTACATGAAGGAAGGCGAGACGCTGTCGCGCGACATCGCCTCCCGCTACGGGAATTGAGCCCGGCTCGGCCAGCGGCGAGGTTTTACGCAGATTTTTTGCCGCAATCGGCGTCAATGTGAGGTGCCTTATTGTCTCCTGTCCCGGTCTGGTGCAATCATGTGTTGCGCTTGCGCAACAGTGTTAATGAAACGTTAGCGTGCAATTGCGGAATTAACTCAAACTGAAGGTTTTGATGCCGCAAGCCGGTCTAATCGGCTAAGCTCGGCATCGATTGAGGGCAGTCTCGCCGACAATGTAGATTTCGACCGCAAAAATGTCGCATTTACAAAGACTTAAGTGAGGCTGCGGACGAACTGGCAGACCAAGCCGGATCCATCGGTCGGATCGCCGCTTGCAGAAGGTGGACATCGCAATGGAACATGGTGTCAGCGACATCGACGCGTTGGTCAGGGAAGAAAAGCGCCTGACCGCCGTGGAGAGCCACAGCGAAGCTTGGGCGGAAGGCCTGTCGGCTGGCATCGAACCGGAAATCATCGCCGAGGCAGCACTGGAGACGGCTTTCGGCGAGATGCTGCGCGCCAATGGCGAGACCTCGGCGCTGGCGCTGCTCGACCGCATGCGCGAGAAAGTGATCGCCGGCGCGTTCGAGCCGGAACGGCTGAAGCACTAGGTGTCTAGTCCCGGAGTGTGGGGGAATCAGTCAAGCTGATCCTTCATTCAGGGATGAGCTATGGGACAGATACTCCACGGCAGCGCCACGACCACGCACGCCATCCGAGCAGCGATACAGCGATCGGAGGCTCCGCTCAAAGAACTCGCAGCGCAGCACGGTCTAAATCAGAAGACTGTCGCCAAGTGGCGAAAGCGGGCCTTCGTCCATGATGCGCCGATGGGTCCGAAGATTGTACGCTCCACCGTTCTGACGGCTCAGGAGGAGGCGATGATCGTCGCCTTCCGCAAGCATACGCTGCTGCCTCTGGATGACTGTCTCTATGCGCTGCAAGCGACAATCCCGCACCTGACGCGGTCGTCCTTGCATCGTTGCTTTCAGCGCCACGGGATCAGCCGCCTACCCGAGGTCGCCGGCGACAGGCCGGCCAAACAGCCCTTCAAGCGCTACCCGATCGGCTATTTCCACATCGACATCGCCGAGGTTCGAACCGAAGAGGGTAAGCTCTACCTATTCGTGGCAGTGGATCGGACCTCGAAGTTCGCTTTCGCTCGGCTGATGCAGAAGGCGACCACAGTCACTGCAAGAGCTTTCCTCGACGAATTGGTCGAAGCCGTCCCCTACAAAATCCACACCGTGCTCACCGACAATGGCATCCAGTTCGCCGACCTGCCCAAGAACCGGAATGGCCCTACCGCGCGTTGGCGCGGCCATCCCTTCGACCGGACCTGCTGGAGGCATGGCATCCAGCACCGTCTCACCAAACCCAACCATCCATGGACCAACGGTCAGGTCGAACGGATGAACCGAACGCTAAAAGAGGCAACTGTCCGGCGATATCACTACGAGACCCACCGACAACTTGAAAATCACCTTGCTGCCTTCCTCAACGGATACAACTTCGCCAGGCGGCTAAAGACCCTTCACGGCCTTACACCTTACGAAGCCATCTGTGCGGCATGGGCCAAACAGCCAGAAAGGTTCCGGCTCAATCCCGTCCACTTGACCTCGGGACTGAACACCTAGAGCATTTCACCGTTTCACGGAAACGGCGAAATGCTCTATCTCCTTGTTTTTACGCAATTCCGGGCGGAAAACCGCTCACACTTTTCCTGGAATTGCTCTAGCTCCCTTTTCGATAGCGACTTTTTGAGAGTGACTTTTGACGGGCGCGCGCCGTTTGGGCATCATGCCCGTGCTCTTGATTGCTCAGAGCGCTGCTCGGATCAGGCCGGATAACAATGGAGAGGCATGCGGTGAGATTTTCGATGTCAGGCCGGCCGCGCGGGCAGGCCCTCAGCATCCTGATCGCCGCTTCCTGCCTGGCGCTGCCGCTCTGCCTCGCCAGCACGCCTTCCTACGCGCTGAGCGAGATCCAGCGCGAGGACCTGCCCTCCCCGGTCGTCCCGCCCGCCAATAGCGACAGCGCCACACCCGGCGCCACCGTGCCGGTGCCGGAGGCGCCCGGCACCAAACCCGTGGACGGCGGCCAGCCGGCCGACGACACGGACAAGCAGGAACCGGAAACGCCGCCGGCCAATGGCGGCATCACCAGCCCGCGCGCCGATCCGGACGCACCGCCGCCCGCGGTCGTCTACGACCTCAACACGCTTCCCGAACCGGTCAAGCGCATGCATGGGCTGATCATCGAGGCCTGCAAAAGCGGCGACATCGAGAAGCTGAGGCCGCTGATCGGCAAGGGCGATTCCATGACGCAACTGTCGCTGGGCGACATCGACGGCGACCCTGTCACCTTCCTCAAGGGCCTCTCGGGCGACGGCGACGGCCAGGAGATCCTCGCCATCCTGGAAGAGGTGCTTTCGGCCGGCTATGTGCATGTCGACACCGGCACGCCGCAGGAGCTCTATGTCTGGCCGTATTTCTTCGCGCTGCCGCTCGACAAGCTCGATCCCAGGCAGCGCGTCGAATTGTTCAAGCTGGTCACGGCCAGCGACTATGACGACATGAAGCAGTTCGGCGCCTACATCTTCTACCGCGTCGGCATCACGCCGACGGGACAGTGGCTGTTCTTCGTCGCCGGGGATTGAGCGCTTTAAACCGGCGGCGCCTCGGAAAACTCGACTGCCCTGCCCTGGCCCGGCGTCACGATCTCGCCTTCCCACATGACGCGCGCGCCGCGCACGATGGTGCCGACCGGCCAGCCCGTCACTTGCTTGCCGTCATAGGGCGTCCAGCCGGCCTTGGAACCGGCCTGGGCGTTGGTGATGGTCTCGCGCCGCTTCAGGTCGACGACCGTGAAGTCAGCATCGTAGCCGGCGGCGATGCGGCCTTTCCTGGCCATGCCGAAGATGCGCTGCGGACCGTGGCTGGAAAGGTCGACGAAGCGCTGCAGGGTGAGCCGCCCGGCATTCACATGGTCGAGCATGATCGGCACCAGCGTCTGAACGCCCGTCATGCCGGACGGCGAGGCCGGATAGGTCTTCGCCTTCTCGGCCAGCGTGTGCGGCGCATGGTCGGAACCAAGAACATCGACGATTCCTTGCCCAATGCCATGCCAGACGCCGTCGCGGTGGCGGGCGGCGCGGACCGGCGGGTTCATCTGGAGCAGCGTGCCAAGCCTGGCATAGTCGTCCGCCGTCAGCGTCAGATGATGCGGCGTGGCCTCACAAGTCGCGACGTCCTTGTGCTGTTCGAGGAAGACGATCTCCTCGGCCGTCGAGATGTGCAGCACATGGATGCGCGCACGCGTCTGCCTGGCGATGCGCACCAGGCGCTCCGTGCAGCGCAGCGCCGCGACCTCGTCGCGCCAGACGGGATGCGACGACGGATCGCCTTCGACACGCTCGCCGAGACGTTCGCGCAGGCGGAATTCGTCCTCGGAGTGGAAGGCGGAGCGGCGGCGGGTGTTGCGCAGGATCGACGCGACGCCTTCGTTGTCCTCAACCAGAAGGTCGCCGGTGGACGAGCCCATGAACACTTTGATGCCGGCCGCTCCCGGCAACCGTTCCAGTTCGCCGACATCGCGAGCATTGTCGCGCGTGCCGCCGACCCAGAAGGCGAAGTCGCAATGCATGCGGTTCGTGGCTCGCCGCACCTTGTCGGCAAGCGCGGCCTCGCTGGTGGTCAAAGGATTGGTGTTCGGCATCTCGAAAACGGCGGTGACGCCGCCCAGTACCGCCGCGCGAGAACCCGTCTCCAGGTCCTCCTTGTGCTCCAGCCCCGGCTCGCGGAAATGCACCTGGCTGTCGACGACGCCCGGCAGGATGTGCAGGCCGGTGCAGTCGATGGTTTCGCCGGCCGAAGCCTGGCTGAGATCGCCGATCCGTGCGATGCGTCCGCCCTTCACGCCGACGTCGCGCCGACCCTCGCCGTCATGGTTGACCACGGTGCCGCCTGTCAGGATGAGGTCGAAGGTGGTTGCCATGGACAGGTCCAATCTCTTGCGGGGGGAGTGTGGCCGGCTTACGTAATGGCCAAACGTTTTGCAAGATCAGGCCGATTTACGCTCATGCCATTTGCCCGCATCAAAGACCGCGCGCTCGTTTCCGTGTCAGGCCCCGATGCCGAGCACTTCCTGCAGAACATCCTCACGACCGACCTCGATACGCTGAAGCCCGGCGAGGCAAAGCCCGGTGCGCTGCTTTCGCCCCAGGGCAAGATCCTGTTCGATTTCCTGATCTCGCGCGCCGGCGACAGCGGCTTCCAGTTGGAATGCCGGGCCGAGATCGTCGACGATTTCGTGCGCCGGCTGATGCTTTACCGGCTAAGGGCGAAGGCCGAGATTGCTAAGCAGGATCAGGTGCTTGTCACTGTCGCGTGGGGTGATGATTCAACCGCCTCACTTTCCGATTCAAGCGCGCTTGTCGACACGCGGTTCCAAGATATCGCGGTTAGGCGCATTTATGGCGGCGAGGCGCGGGACGGTGGCGACCCGAATGGCTGGCTGAACATGCGCATTGGCTACGGCATTGCAGAAAGCGGCTCCGACTACCAGCTTGGCGACGCCTTCCCACATGACGTGCTGCTCGACGAGACCGGCGGCGTCGGCTTCAAGAAGGGCTGCTATATCGGCCAGGAAGTGGTCTCACGCATGCAGCATCGCGGCACCGCGCGGCGCCGTGTCCTGATTGCGTCGGCCGATAGCCCCCTGCCCGCGACCGGTATCGAGATCACCGTTGCCGGCCGGCCGGTAGGCGTGCTCGGAACTGTCAGCGGCCGAACCGGTCTTGCGATCGCCCGCATCGACCGCGTCAAGACGGCAGTCGATGCCGGTGAAACCATCATGGCCGGCGACGTTCCTGTGACACTAGCCATACCCGCCTGGGCGAAATTCTCCTTCCCGCAGGAAGCGGTCAGCGCGGAGGAGGCCTGATGGCGGCCGATCGCGCCGGGGCGCCGCCGCGCGCCTGGCAACGCATGCTTTCGGGGCGGCGGCTCGACCTGCTCGACCCTTCGCCGCTCGACATCGAGATTGCCGACATCGCGCACGGCCTTGCCCGCGTGGCGCGCTGGAACGGCCAGACCCGCGGCGATCACGCCTTCTCCGTCGCGCAGCATTCGCTGCTGGTCGAAGCGCTTTACGGCGAATTGGCGCCCGAGGCCACGGCCGAGGCGCGGCTCGCGGCACTGCTGCACGATGCACCCGAATATGTCATCGGCGACATGATCTCCCCGTTCAAATCGGTGATGGGCGGCTCCTACAAGGACTGCGAATTGCGCCTGCAACGCGCCATCCATCTGCGTTTCTCTCTGCCGGCGGAGCTTAATGCGGCCCTGCGCAAGGACATCAAGCGCGCCGACCAGATCGCCGCCTATTACGAGGCGACGCTGCTGGCCGGCTTCTCGACGGCGGAGGCGACCGAATACTTCGGCCGGCCGCGCGGCTTCTCCGCCGACCGCTTCGACTTCACGCCAAAATCCGTGACCTGGGCGCAAACGGCTTTTCTGAAGCGGTTCAAGGCGCTGGAGGCCAAGCGCCAGTCTTCACTTGTGGTAAATTCAGTCCCATAAGAACGCTAAATTAACCGGCTACCGGGACAGTATTGCGTTCGGTCACGGTCCGAAGGCGTGCTCATGCCCGGCGCTCATGTCAAGACGGCCTCCACCGCCGGCAAGCGAAGAACGGCCGCTATTGGTCCGGCACGGCGGATCGCGGAAGAATTACGGGCCCAGAACGAGCGCTTCGCGGCGGCTGTCGAGAACATGTCGCATGGGCTGTGCATGTTCGACGCTGACGAGCGGATGATTATCTGCAACCGCAACTACATCGACATCTTCCGCCTGGACGCCAAAGTGGTGAAGCCAGGCATTCCCTTCTTCGACATCCTGCAGCACAGCGTCGACATCGGCATCGCTTCGCAGAGCGCCGGCGAGCTTTATGCCATCCGCAAGCCCTATATCGACGGCGCCAAGCCTTCGACCTATGAGGAAATCCTGTCGGACGGACGCATCATCGTCATTTCGCACCGGCCGATCGCCGTCGGCGGCTGGGTGTCAATCTACGAGGATGTGACGGAGCAGCGGCGCGCTGAAGCCGAACTGAAAGAGCAATACCGCCGCTTCGACGCTGCCTTGGCCAACATGTCGCAAGGCCTGCTGATGTACAGCGCCGAGGGCCGTCTGATCGTGCGCAACCAGCGCTTCCTCGAGCTGTGCAACGCGAAGGCCGCGGATTTCCCGCTCGGCATGACGCACGGTCAGATGCTGGCGAAACTCGTTGCTCTCGGCATCTTCATGCCCGTCGAAGTCGACATCGAGGTGGGGAAGACGAAGGCGGCCCTGGAGGCTGGCCAGTCGCGCTCGAGCTATCGCGAACTCGTCGATGGCCGCACGCTGTTTGTCTCGCGCCGTCCGCTCGCCGGCGGCGGCTGGGTTGCCACCTTCGAGGACGTGACCGAACGGCGCCGTGTCGAAGAGCGCATGACGCATCTTGCGCATCACGACACGCTGACCAATCTGCCCAACCGCTCGATGTTTCGCGAAAAGCTGGATCAGGCGCTTGGCGAGGCCAATGCCAAGCCCTTGGCGATCCTCTCGCTCGACCTCGACCGCTTCAAGGCCGTCAACGACACGTTCGGCCACCCGGCCGGAGACTGGCTGCTGAAATGCGTCGCCAAGCGGCTGCAGCATGCAGTGCGCGGCAGCAAGGACGTGGTGGCGCGCTTCGGCGGCGACGAGTTCGCCATCATCCAATCGGGCATCAAGAGCGCCGCCGACGCCGAAAAGCTCGCCAAGCGCATCGTCGAGATCGTCGGCAAGCCCTATCGCGACAAGGGGCGCGAAATGCATGTGGGCGTGAGCCTCGGCATCGCGGTCTATCCTGGCGACGGACGCGACGCCGACACGCTGCTGACCAATGCCGACATGGCGCTCTACCGGGGCAAGAGCGAAGGCCGCAACGTCTATCGCTTCTTCGAGCCGGGCATGGATGCGCTGATGCGGGAGCGCCGGGCGCTCGAGGCCGATCTCGAAGCAGCACTTTCCAAGCGCGAATTCGAGCTGGATTTCCAACCGATCCTCGACATCGGCTCCGGCAAAATCGTCGGCGCGGAAGCCCTGATGCGCTGGCGCTCGCCGTCGCGCGGCCTGGTATCGCCGGAAAACTTCATCCCCGCCGCCGAGGAGACCGGATTGATCGTGCAACTCGGCGACTGGGCGCTGCGCAAGGCGTGCAACGTCGCCGCCAATTGGCCTCGTGACATGCGCATGGCCGTCAATGTCTCGGCCGCGCAGATCAAAAGCGGCGGCTTCGCCCGCAGCGTGATCTCGGCGCTCGCCTTTTCCGGGCTGCCCGCCAACCGCCTGGAGCTCGAAATCACCGAAACGGTGATGATGGACGAAAGCGACGCGGTGCTGAAGACGCTGAGCCAATTGCGCGGCCTTGGCGTGCGCATCGCGCTCGACGATTTCGGCACCGGCTATTCTTCGCTCGGCTACCTCCGGCGCTTCCCCGTCGACAAGATCAAGATCGACCGTTCCTTCATCCGCGACCTCGACAGGCGAGACACGGCAGCGATCGTGCGCACGGTGATCGGCCTCGGCGCCGAGCTCGGCATCACCGTCACCGCGGAGGGCGTCGAGACCGAAGCGCAGCTCGACATGCTGCGCAAGGCCGGTTGCGGCGAGGCGCAAGGCTACCTGATCGGCGTGCCGAGCAAGGCGTCCGACATCGGCCGGCTGCTGCATTCGCAGGCGCTGCAGCGCCAGTCGGGCTGAGCAGGCGCTCCGTCAGCGTAGCGCCCCGACATATTTCTCGTGGAAGCTCACATAGCCGGGCTCGATCACTTTGAGATGCCGCTCGATCAGCCGGTGGAATTCAGGCAGCCGGTGGAACGGCACGCCGGGATAAGCGTGGTGCTCGGCATGATAAGGCATATTCCAGGCGAGCTTGCGCACGAACCAGTTGGTCAGCGTCGTGCGGGTGTTCTCCAGCATGTTGGCGACGAAGGGACAGCGGCCGTGCTCGGCCAGCAGATAAAGCCTCAGGAACGGCTGGCCGAGCAGCGCCGGCACGATCCAGACAGTGAGCAGCACCGACGCCTTGAACCAGACCGCGAGCGCCAGCAGGACGACATAGAAGGCGATCATCGCCCGCGCCTCGGCCTTCACTTTCGGCAGACCCTTCGGCGGCACGTAACTGTCGCGGCAGCGCCCCATTGCATTGGAGTAGAGCGTCTTGAAATGGCCCCACCATACCGGCAGGCCGGAGACGTGGACGATATATTGCCGCATCGTCTCGGGCTTTGGGAAGGCGAGTTCCGGATCGTTTTCGGGATCCTGGGTGAAGCGGTGATGGGCGAAGTGGAAGTAGCGGAACCAGTCGGCCGGCAGCGCGATCATGAGGCTGCAGAAGCGCGCAATCGCATCGTTCAGCCACTGTGTTTCGAACGCCGTCCTGTGCACGGTCTCGTGCAGCAAGGTGAACAGGAAGACGATCAGGACGCCCTGCGGCAGCATCAGGACCGGCCAGAACGGCACTCGTGCCGCGATCAGCGCACCAAGGACGACGATCGCGCCGAGATGGAGCGCGAACTGGAGAAGGCCCGGCCCATCGGATTTACCGGTCAGCCGGCCGCGCTCCTCGTTGGTCAGCGAGGCTATCACCTGGCGATGGTCTACGGTTTCGTGATGATCGATTGCGTTCATGCAGCCATGGTACCCAGAAAGAAACCTTTCGAAAAACGAGGATTTCTGCGAAACAGATAAGGTAAGCTTATCTTTTGGATTGCCATGGTCGCTCTTCCCTCCTTGCGCGGACTTCAGGCCTTCGAAGCGGCGGCGCGCACGGGCAGCTTTGCCGCCGCGGCGGAGGAGCTGTCGATTTCGCCTGCCGCCGTCAGCCAGCTTATCCGCACCGTCGAGGAACAGATGGGGCGAAAGCTGTTCCACCGGGTCAACCGGCGCGCGGTGCTGACCGAGGCCGGGGTGGAGATGCTGCCGAGGCTCAGCATGGCCTTCCGGGAAATCGGCAGCGTCGCGCGTGATGTCGGCGGCGGCGCGTTCCGGCCGAGGCTCGTCATTTCGGTGCCACCTTCCATGGCGATGGGCTGGCTTTCGGAGCGGCTCGCCGGCTTCGTCGCATCGCATGGCGCCGCCGACATATCGCTGAGAGGCGACGACGATCCGGTGCCGTTCGATCATGAATTGATAGACATCCGCCTCTCCTACGGTCCGCACTATCGGGAACATCCGACCGAGGAGATCGTCAGGGACGCCGTCTATCCCGTCTGCGCGCCGACGCTGGCCGGAGCGACGGGATCCGACGGCCTTGTCGGCATGCCGCTGATCCACACCGACTGGGGACCGACCGGCGCTTCCTTTCCAACCTGGCGCAACTGGTTCGAGGCGGCCGGCATCGAGCCCGGCCGGACCGCGCAGCGCGGCCTGTCGGCCAACTCATCGCGGGCGGCGCTCGACCTCGCCATTTCGGGGCTGGGCGTGGCGCTGGCGCAAGGCATCTATTGCGCCCGGGCGCTGGAGGATGGCAGACTGGTGCTTGCTGCCGCGCAATCCCTGGAACTGCGCCAACCCTATTGCCTGACGATCCCCGAACGCAGCGCAAGACGCGATGTCGTGGGCGCGTTCCGGGAATGGCTGGTCGAGGAATGCGTGCGCGCGGTCAACTCACCGGCGCTCGGCACCCAGTCATCAACGGACTAATTCAGGGAATCACAGCGGCGGAGCCCTCACTACCGTCGTTGCCCGCCTTGCTTTCAGTCAAACGCAGTAACAGGAGATCTTTGATGTCGCTCGAACTCATCAATCCGGCGGATCTGCCGGTTCCGGAGATGTATACGCAGGTGGTCGTCGCGACGGGATCCAAGCTGGTGTTCATCTCGGGTCAGCAGCCGGAAGACATAAGCGGCAAGCTCGTCGGGCATGGTGATTTTGCCGCGCAGGTGCGCCTGGCATTCGCCAATCTCGGCAGGGCGCTCAGCGCTGCCGGTGCCCGGCCTGACCAAGTCTGCAAGATCACGGTCTACATCGTCGACTACGACCGCGATGAGCACGTTCCGATCATCGAGGACGCGCAGATTTCGTTGTTTGGAGATCACAAGCCGGCGAATGTGATCGTCGGCGTGGCAATCATGTCCCCGGGCTACCTGATAGAGGTCGACGCGATAGCGGTCATTTGACGAGGAGACCGGAAGCTACGCGCCGAGAGGGCTTTCACAGATGCGGCGCCAGAGCCGCGACCATATCCTTGCTCGTCGCCACCGGAACGATCTCGAACTCGACCAAGTCGTTCCACTCGATGGCCCAGCGTTGCAGGATCGTGACGTCGTCGGCCTCCACCAGCAGGAAGCAGCGGCTCATGTCGGCCGCAATCCAGGAGTGGTGGACGACGAGCTCGTCGGGCTTCAGCCGGCCCTTGTCGCGAAAGCGGCGGTAGATTTCCTTGCGGTCCGCGCCGTGAAAGTCCTCGATCACTAGGAACAGCATTCGTTTCCCTCGGTTTGAGTGATTGGGAATTGGGGAATTGAAGGACTGAAGAACTGAAGAACTGAAGAATTGAAGAATTGAAGTGTCTGGCGGAACCACCCTTGCGTTATCAGTCCATCAGTTCCTAATCCCTTCAGTTCTTCAGTTCTTCAGTTCCTCAGTTCCCCTCTACTTCTCCGGCCTCTCCAGGCGCTCCAAGAACCACTGCGTCAGCCGCACCCAGAGCTCGTCCTTCTCGCCGGAATCCTCCCAGCCATGGTCGAGGTTGGGGTTGTCGTTGACCTCGATGACGAAGACGCCGTCCTTGGTTTCCTTGAGGTCGACGCCGTAGAGCCCGTCACCGATGCATTTTGCCGCCCGCACCGCCGTTTCGACGACATGCGGCGGCGTCTGCTTCAGCGTGAAGGTCTTGATGCCGCCCTGGTCGGGCTTGCCGCTGGACTTGTGGTTGACGATCTGCCAGTGCTTCTTCGCCATCAGGTAGTGCACGGCAAACAGCGGCTGTCCCCCGAGCACGCCGACGCGCCAATCATATTCGGTCGGGATGAATTTCTGCGCGATCAGGAGATCGGAATCTTCCAGCCATTCGGTCGCAAGCTTGGTGAGCTCCGCCATGCTCTCGCACTTCTTGACGCCGCGCGAGAAGGACGAATCCGGGATCTTCAGCACCAGCGGGAAGCCCAGCGTCTGCGCCGCCACTTCGAAGTCGGACGTGCCGGCGATCATCACCGTCGGCGGCACCGGCACCTTGTTGTAGGTCATCAGCTCGTTGAGATAGACCTTGTTGGTGCAGCGGATCATCGACAGCGGATCGTCGATCACCGGCATGCCTTCCTGCTGAGCACGGCGCGCGAAGCGATAAGTGTGGTTGGAGATCGACGTGGTCTCGCGGATGAACAGCGCGTCGTAATTGGCGAGCTTGGCGAGGTCCTTCCTGGTGATCGGCTCGACTTCCACGCCCATCTTCTCGGCGATCCTTGCCCAATAGCGCAGCGAGGAGATTTCCGACGGCGGCAATTCCTCATGCGGGTCGACCAGCGTCGCGAACGTATAGCGCGCCGGCGTGCGGCCCTTGGTGTCGCGCCACTCGCGATTGGTGTAGGTGTCCAGGCATTGCAGGAAGAACTCTTCCTCATCCTCGGTCATGCGGGCGAGCGGCAGGAAGCCGATCTTGCGGATCGAGGCCCATTCGGCGCTGTCCTTAATATGGACCTCGAGCGCCGGCGCGCGGAACCAGTCGAACAACAGCTTGGCGAAACGGTCCCACACTTTCGACGGTCCGATGCCGAAGAAGATCGCGACCTTCGCCGGAAACGCCCCGCCGAGATCCTTGCGACATTTGTTCAAGGCAAGCTCGAGCTCCGGCAGCGCGTGCTCGTAGAGTTTGCGCTCCGAAAGGTCGATCATCGTCTCAACCGTCGGGATCACCCGGTGGCCGCGCGAGCCGGCGAGCAGCGAGGCATAGTAGCCGCGGCTCTGGTAGCCATAATTGTTCGACAGGTTGATCACTTTCGGCCGCTGGCCGCGAAACAGCGCCGGATGCGCGAGATAATCGCGGTTGGTGATGATCTTGTGAGGTGTGGCCACCTGATCGATGTCGTTCTGCCTGCCTGTCAGGATAACCCAGGTCATTGTCTCAGCGTTTTCCCAGAGTGATGGCCGCGCGCAAGCCGTCGCGGCCGAACTGCGCCATGTTCATGAAGATGTCGTAGGGCACCGGAATGTTCGCGGCATCGAGGATCGTTTCCTGCCTCTCATCCTCGACCCAGGGGTCGTGGATCAGGATATGGTCGCCATCGTCGCCGATGGCCAGCACCCAGTGCGGCACCTTCTTGCCGAACATCAGGAAGCCGCTGATCAGCACCACCACCAGCTTGCCCTCGGCCAAGGCGTTCCGAATGTCGCCGATGCCGAACGGACGGTAGTTGACAGGGATGCCGTAAAGCTCGGCGCGGCGGCGAAAATCGACCTGGGCAAGCTCCATCACCCGGCGCTTGTCCTCGCTCCTCACCGATTGCAGGAACAGCGCGCCGTAGAAGGAGACGAATATCTCGGCGGCAAGGCCGCTTTCATAGCCGGCGACGGCCAGGCCGAAGGGCTCGCAACCGCCGGGACCCGACATCATGAAGACCGTGGTGGCCTCGCGCCACAGACGGATTTCCATGACCGGGTCGGGCACGAAGCCACGGTCGAAATTGGCCATCGCCATCATCAGACAGCACGGGCCGCAGGTGAACTCGCAGGTCTGCTGGTAGAACGGCACGTTGGTCGCGGTCGGCGTGTCGCCGCGCAGCGTCTTTTCATAGCGCAGCGCCGTCGCGCCATCCTCGTAATAATCGGGCTCGCGGCCCAATTTCCGGTAGCCGGCTTTTTCGTAGATGCGGATAGCGCGCTGGTTGTCCTCGCGCACTTCGAGGCGCAGCAACAGCCGGTCGTGCTCGAAGGCCGCTTCCTCGGCGGCGGCCAGCAGAAGCCGGCCGATGCCGAGACGGCCGAAGAAGGGACCGACGGCGATGGAATAGAGCCGCGCCACGCCGCTTCCCTTGCGGAACAGCACCACGGCATAACCGGCGACGCGGCCTTCATTCTCGGCCACCAGCATCTCGGCGGTTTCGCGTTCGATGAACTGGCGGAAGGAACGGCGCGAGAGCCTGTCGCCCGGAAAAACAGCCTTCTCGATGGCGGCGAGGTCATCGACGTCTGACGCGCGGGCCTTGCGGATCTCGGCAGGCATGCGGGCTTGGGAGAACCTCGATTGGGTTTAAGAAACGGCCCCGGTGGATGCGTCGCGAATACTGGCCGAAGCGGCAGTATCCATCAAGCGCTATCGCTCCTTGATTAGGGCCGAATTGTGACAGCTTCCGCGGCGACAGCAGAGGGCCTAGAGTCTTTCATGTTTTGACGGAAGCGTATCCGGCGTTTTCGAAGTAGTTCTTGCATTCGGCTGCCTCGATGGCTTCGACGAGGTGGCCGATGTGTCGCCAAGTGTCCTCGACGGTGCGTTTCTGCGCCTGGCGCATCCAGTGCTTGATCTTGGCGAAGGCCTGCTCGATCGGATTGAGGTCCGGTGAGTAGGGCGGCAGGTACCAGAGCCTGGCGCCAGCGGCTTTGATCATCTGCCTGATGGCCGCCGACTTATGGCTGCCCAGGTTGTCCATGATGACGATGTCGCCGGGCTTCAGCACGGTGATGAGCTGCTGCTCGACATAGGCGCGGAAGCATTGACCGTTGATCGGTCCGTCGAAGACGCAAGGTGCCGCGAGCCGATCACAGCGCAGCGCGCCGAGGAAAGTCAGCGTGCGCCAATGACCATGTGGAGCCAGGCCGCGCAGCCGCTTGCCCTTCGGCCCCCAGCCGCGCAGGGGAGCCATGTTGGTCTTGATCCAGGTCTCATCGATGAAGACCAGGCATTGGGGATCGAGGCCGGCCTGCCAGGATCGCCATCGCTGGCGCCGACGGGCAATATCGGCACGTGCCTGCTCAAGGGCGAACAGCGTTTTTTTGAAGCTTAGCCCTTCGCGGCGCAGGAACTGCCACACCGCATTGTGCGAGACCTTGACCCCGCGCGCGGCCAACTCGTCCTTCAGCCGATGTAGCGACAGATCAGAGGTCTGGTTGATCCGCTCCACGATGAAGGCTCGATGCGGTTCCAGAACCCGCTTACGGTGGCCACCCATCTTGCCCGGCGCCACCGAGCCGGTTGCCTGATGACGCTGCAACAATTTCACGGCTGTCGAATTTGCGATACCGAACCGCTTGGCGGCCGACCGGCGGCTCTCGCCACTCAAAACCGCCGCAACAACCCGCTCGCGTAAATCATCGGAAAGAGGTCGAACCATCAGATGCTGGCCTCCTATCCAGCCAGCATCTTGAATCACAAATCAGGCCGAGCGGGAATCCCCTCCGATTCAATCAAGCTATGAAACGCTCTAGCGTTTGAACAGAATTGCCGTCCAAAGGACTGCCGGCCGCCGAAAACGCAGGCGATTCAGCTCGATATGCCGGCCACGAGCTGGCCATAGGCGCTCTTTGCGACATCCGACAGGCGCTCGGGCGGCAACGAGCCGACGACCGCGCAGGCATAGCCCTTGTCCAGCCAGTAGACAGCCTCCGGTCCGCCGGCCTTGGCCGCGTAGGTGCCCTTGGATGTCTCCGACGATTCGGCGGTGACATAGAGCGAGATGCGCTCGCCCTTGGCGTCCTCATAAAGCAGCATCGCCGCCTTCCCCTGGTCACCGGCCGGCAGCAGCCGGCCGCCGACGAGATCGAAGCCCTCGGCCGCCAGATCGGGCGCCACCAGTTTCAACCCGACACGGTTCGACAGCCAGGTCTGGAGATGATCCTTGTCGCTTGCCGGAACCTCGACGGCGTGACGCTTTTCCGCGGCGTAGATGACGTGGGCTGCGATCGCCTGCTCGGCAAGCTGGTCGTCGCCTTCGTCACGGGCGATGCTGTCGATTCCGGCGACATAGCCGCCGAGCCCGCCGACCGCGAGCATCACGGCCGCGGCAGCCGACAGCCACCAGCGCGATCGCCAGGCCGGCGCCTTGACGGGCACCTCGCCAAACACCGCCTGCCGCAATCTCGCCGGCACCGGCTCGTCCATCACGCCCGCGAAGGCGGCGCGCATGGCGGCGCGGTCGGCAATGTAGCGCGCGGATTTCGCCTTCATTTCGGGATTGGCCTCGAGCCAAGCGTCATAGGCCATGCGCTCCTCGCCCGGCAGTTCGCCGTCGAGGGCCATATGGATATCGCGTTCGGAGAAATCGCGGCGGGTCATTTCTCGACGATCCTTATCGAGCGTCGGCGCGATGTGTCGTCGAGCAATCCTCGCAATTCCTCGCGGCCACGCGCGATGCGCGACATCAGCGTGCCGGCCGGCACCCCAAGGATGTTGGCGGCCTCGGCATAGGAAAAGCCCTCGATGGCGACCATCACCAATGCCGCGCGGCGATCGGGGCTGATCGCCTGCAGGGCATCCATGATCTCGCGCGAGGCGATGGTCTCGACCTGATCGGCGGGCGCGGCTTGGGCTTCTCCGGCTTCGAGAGGCAGCATCGCCGCCTCGCCGCGCCGGTTGACCTTGCGCATCTGGTCGATGAACAAGTGATGCATGATCGTAAACAGCCACCTCCGGGGGCTCTCTCCAGTCTGCCAGTTGTCGAGCCGCACAAGCGCCCGCTCCAGGCAATCCTGGACGAGATCGTCGGCGGAATCGCGCTCGCGCAGCAACGAGCGCGCATAGCGCCGCAACCGCGGTATTTCGCTCAGGATCGCTGCCTTCTTGTCGTCCATGACCTTGTTTCGAGGTCGCTTTCCATCCCGATAGAACGCGCCTTCCCGGCGCGGCGCAAGCAGTCAGCGCGAAGCGGCCGAACCGCTGCGATTACCCAAGCACGTGAATAACGCTGGCGCGGGCCGGTTTATTCCCGGCTATCCGCTTGTTTCCGGCAAGTTTTCGGTCCTGCCCCTAGCCGCCCGCGTCAGCAGCCGCTGGTAGAACAGGCCGATACCGATCAGCACGGCGCCGAGGCCGATGAAGGAGAGCGCGCGCAGCACGCCTTCAAGCTCCGACATGTCGAAGAGGAAGACTTTCACGACCGCGACCGCGATCAGCACCGCGGACGCTATGCGCAGCACCTGCGATTTCAACCAGACGCCGGCGGTGAGCAGCGCCACGCCGATGACCAGCCAGAGCGCCGAGTAAGTGTAAGTCTCGAGTTGCCCGAGCCCGCTCCACAAGGCGATGAACTCGCCCTTGAACAGGCGGCGCACCGAGAGCGTGGCGTAGGCGAAGGCAAGCAGCGCGGCGATCAGCGCCAGCATCGCCGAATACCATCGCGGGCGCTTGTCGCGGACATAGAGGGCCAGCGCACCGGCGGCTACTGCCGGCAACAGATAGGCGAGGAACAAGAGGTTGAAGACCGGGATCGTGCCGGTCGACTCGTCCGTCAGCAGCGGGTTCAGCGCCACGAAATGCTGAACCGCGATCAAGCCTGCCGAGACCACGCCGGCGGCCATCGAGCCATAGCGCAGGACCGAGCTCGGCGCGCGCATGTCGATGGCGACGAGGATGGCGCCGGCGCCAAGCGCGATCAGCGTATAGATCGCCTGTTCGGCGAGCGTGACCGTGCCGGTGTCGATGACGCCGCCATGCATGGCGTGGCGCACCAGCATGGCGATGGTGAGCAGGGCGAACAACGCCGATGCCGCTTCCATGGCAAGGCGCGGCCGGCCGTTGGTGGTGCGGGCGAGCTGCCAGGCGGCGAAGCCGAAGGCGAGTGCCGGCACGCCATAGCCGGGCAGCAGCCAGTTGAAGACCGGCGTCCGGGAGAGAAACGCCGCGCCGACGATGGTCGGGTCGAAGGCGACGCGGCCGAGCACGGCGACCGCCGCACCCACCGCGATCCAGCCAAGCACGGGGTAGGAGCGCCGGCGCGTGGTCAGCACCGGGACGATCGCGGCGGCTCCAAGCAGCACGGTCGTCCAGCCGGAGCCGAAGGCCATGTGCAGCATCAGCAGGCCGGCGACGCCGGCGCCGGCAAGCGCGAAGGACACGGCCGGGCCGCCAGTCAACGGCGGCTCCTCGGCGCGCGCGATCCACTCGCCGCCAGCGCCAAAGGTCAGCACCAGCAACAGCGCGGGCAGCGCGTAGCCGAGGTCGCGATCGATATCGCCGAAGGTGAGCCACAGCGCGGTCAGCACCACCAGCGGGGCAATGACGCCCCAGGCCGCCCAGCAGGCCGCGCGCCGCGGCGCGGTGGCGGCGAAGCGGCGCGCGGCCCAGAAGCCGGCGGCGAGGAAGATCAGTCCAAGCGCGGCGCCGATGCGGAAGGTCAGCGCGTCGGACGACGCCAAGGGCTGGGCGTCCAACCCGACATCGAGCGCATTGGCGCCGATCGTGGCGGGCGGGATTATGCCGAGATAGATCAGCACGGTGGCGATGCCGGCGGCGAAGACCAGCGGCAGCGCGCGCGGCCGGTAGAGCGCCACCGCGACCAGCGCAACCAGCAGGACGGCGCCGTGCAAGGCATCGCCGGCGCTGGCAAAAGCCGGATCGACGGACAGGCCCAGCGCACTCAGGGCGATGAAGAAGCCCGGCACGATCGATGGCCAGTCGACGCCGCGCGCCGCAGCGTCGCGGCCAGTATGCAGGAAAAGCCCAAGCCAGACGAAGGCAAGCACGGCCAGCGTCGCCAGGCTGATGAACAGGACGGCGGCCAGGTTCACGTCCGGCGCGTCGATCATGTAGAGAATGGTCCAGATGCCGGTGCCGACGAACGCGGCGGCCACCAGCGCCTTCCAGTCGCGGATGCGGGCGGTTGCCGCGGTGGCCGCAAGCACGATCGCCAGATAGACGAACAAGGCCCAGGGATTGGGCGCCTGCGAGGCGACCAGCGCCGGCGTGACCATCGCGCCGACGAGACCGATGCCGGCCAGCGCCAAGCCGTGCACCAGCGAAGCGCCAATGGTCGCGACGCCGATGACGCCAAGCAGCACAAAGGCCGTCGCCGAACCGATGAAGCCATAGATGCCGTGCGCCGCGTAGACCGTGCCGAACAGGATGAAGGCGCCCGCCGCCGTGAGGATCGAGGGGATATAGGCGCCGGCAGCGCCCTGCACCGGCACCTTGAAGCCGGTGCGGCGGATGAATTCGGCGCCCGCAATCAGCGCCAGGCCGAGGATGCCGGCCATCGTCAGGCGCACGCCGGGGCCGAAGACGCCGGCCTCGATGGTGAAGCGGATCAGGAACAGGCCGCCTAGCGCCAGCGCGATGCCGCCGACCCAGACCGCCCAGCGCGTGCCCAGCGCCGTCTCGACATCGGTCTCGCCCGCCGCCTTGGCGGGCGCGGGCGACCCTGCCGCGGGTGTCTCGGCCACGGTGGCCGGTTGCGCCGGTTCGATCGGCCCGGCGGATTGCGCAGGGGCAGCCTTGCCCTTCGTCCAGGGCCCGGCCCAGGTCTCGCTTTCGGCGACCTCGGGTGTCGCCTCCTCGGCCACAGCTGTGCCATCAGCCAATGGCGCTGCAGGCGCCCCGGCTGCTTCCTCGGGAAGACCTTTCTGCGCGGCGTCCGTTGGCTTGTGTGGGGACAGCGAAGCACCCTGCACCAAGCCGCGCAGGACGCCGAGCTCGCGCTCGACCAGCGCGATGCGGTTCTGCTGTCGGGACACGATGACGAAAAGCGCTATGACGGCGGCAATGGCGATCAGGCTGAAAAACATGGCGGTTTCCCTCAAAACCAGACCAGTCGTGGCCAACAAATGCGGCAATGGGACGACTGGCGCAAATCAGCGTCTTGGCGACTAACAAATCGGGCCGGCTAACAAGATCGAGCATGTTTCACGGCCGATTGCCAGCAACTTGCCCGGTTATCCAATGGCGTGCCGCCGAGGCTGTCGGCATTCAGACGAGATTGCGTGACCTCGTCCGCGCAATACTCGTGCTATTCTCGCGCGAACAAAGAAAAATGTCGCGAGGTGACCGATGCCGCAGCGAAGTGCGGGGCTGCTCATACACCGGCGCATTGCCGGTGTGTTCGAATTCCTGCTCGTCCATCCCGGCGGGCCGTTCTGGGCCAGAAAGGATGAAGGCGCCTGGTCGATCCCGAAAGGATTGATCGGCGACGCCGAGGACGAGCTCGAAGCCGCCAAACGGGAAGCCGAGGAGGAACTCGGCATCGCCATCGACGGCGATTTCCGCCCCCTCGGCAGGTACAAGCAGCCGGGCGGCAAGATCGTCATTGCATGGAGCGTCGAGGCGGATATCGATGCAAATGCCGTCAGGAGCAATATGTTCACCATGGAGTGGCCGCCGAAATCGGGACGCATGAAGGAGTTCCCCGAAATCGACAAAGCCGGCTGGTTTTCTCTGCCAGAAGCCGGCGTCAAGATCCTCAAGGGCCAGCGCCCCATGCTCGATGATCTCCTGGAGCGGCGCGGCGCGGATTAAGGCGCTTGCCTCTCTATCCTGCCTCGCCGACAATCGCCTTCACCGCGGCATGATGCCGACGCAGCGCCGCGAGGAAGCCGGCGCGGGCGTCGGGCGGCTCGAGGCCGCGCGGCTCATAGACATGGCGGGTGAAGAAGAAGCCGCTCAGCCGGAACGCGTCTTCCAGCGCTGCCGCGTCGGCGCGCAAGCCGGAGCCGCGCTGGAGGAAGGCCGGCAGCGCCAGCATCTTGTCGTGCCAGGGCGCGCCGGCCTCGCGCGACACGGCGCGTCCGGATTTCGGCGAGACATAGGCGAGATCCTGCCTGGTGCCGGTCGCCGCGCATTGGCTGAGGTCGAGGCCGAAGCCCAGCTCATCGAGGATGAGCAGCTCGAAGCGCGCCACCAGCTCGCCCGCGGCATCGGCATCGCCCAGATGAGAGATCATCACGGCAAGCGCCTCGTAAAGCCCGCCATGGGCGTCGCGCTCGGGCAGGAGTCTCAGATGCGCGGCCATGGTCTGCAGGCCGTAGACGGCGACCGCGCTGTCCATGAGCCGCGCCGCATTCATCTCGATCGCCTCGGCCTGGAAGACGCCGAGATGCTCGTCGAGCCGCGCCCGCCACAGAAGATCGACCCGGTTGCCGGGCTGCAGCACCGGCTGCTGCTTGCGCGAGCGCCCGCCCCGCACCAGGCCGAGATGGCGGCCATGCGCGCGCGTCATCACCTCGAGGATGGCGCTGGTTTCGCCATGCTTGCGGGTGCCGAGAACGATTCCCTCGTCGCGCCATTCCATGGGCTTGAGCTTTTCACCTGTTGAGCGGTGAAATCAAGGACACGAGCAGCCCGCCAGCCAATTGTCGGCTTTGATGCTCGTTGGAGACCTTCATTGGTCGCTCCCGAATGGCAGCAATGCGTCTCCAACCGGACGTTCAGGCAAAATTTGATCAAGCAGGAATGCTGACTCCTTCGGCTGCGCTCGGCGCCGTGGTGGTCACAGTCCCAGTGCCGCAGCGACCCGTTCTTGGAAATACTGCACGCCCCGCTCATGCCGCCCCGAAAGCGGGCCGGAGCTATAGGCCCCTGCGGCATAGTTGCGGTGCGTATCGGCGCAGATAGTGTAGTCCTCGCGTACCACGGCCAGGGTGCCTTGCACGGATTTCGCCCTGCTCTCGGATGCTTCTGCAGAGGTGTCGGCAAAGAAGAAATAGTAGTGCTGGTCTGTGTGATGTGGTGAGGTCGGGTTGATCCGGCTAACGTTCATGCCGCCATCGAAAAGCGACAGCGTCCAGTTCGGCCACATCCAAAGCCATTTGCCGCGATAGAACAGACCGTCTTTTGGCGGTGCGGTCATCCGGACATAACCGGGATGGGCGGTGGTCTGGAAAGCTTCGAAGTCGATGGCAGCGTAGAACGAGGGATGCGTGCCGGGGATGTGGTAGCCTTCGACGAAATTGTCGGTGTAGATTTTCCAGTTCGCCGCAAAGCTGACAGTGGCCTGATCGGTGGCGGCATAGCTCTCCAACGGCTCGTCCGCCAGTTCGGCGGGCAGAGAGCCAAGTTGATCCAGAAGACTTTCCTTCGGGTCGAGTGCCGCGAAGAGCAGCCCGCGCCATTCGGACAATTGCACCGTCTCCAGCGGCCAGTCCTCGGCGATGATCGCGGGATCCTTGCCATACCACGGGGCCTGCACCAGCCGTCCGGTGTCGGCAAAGGACCATTTGTGATAGGGACAAACGATCAGCCCACATTTGCCCGCGCCATCGGCCAGAAGTTTCGCCCCCCGGTGGCGGCAGACGTTCTTGAATCCGCGCAAGGTCCCGTCCCGGCCGCGGATGGCGAAGATCGGCGTGCCGGCGATGTCGATGGCAAGGTATTGACCGGACGACGCGACCGAGGCGACAGGCCCCATGAATTGCCAGGTGCGCGCGAAGATGTTGGACCGTTCCTGCTGCCAGATATCATCGCGGACATAAAGCGACGGGTCCAGGTTCAGGTATTGCACGGGCGGAGTGTGGAATGTCGGGTGGTCGGGTCGCAAGTTATCCTGCGTCATAGGGTAATCTCCAGCTGCGGCAATCCTGTCGTAGGCGGGGCGACATCGCAAGGGAATTGGCTCCCCTGCGCACAGCCTGTAAGCCGGGTGCAAGACCTTGGGCCCATCAGCGGCTAGCTCTTGGCGCTAGGCGGCCTTTCGGCCCGCACCGTTGCGCTTCGTCCAATTGGCCACAACGTGGACGAGCGCGGCTTGCCCGGCCTACCCCGGAAACTCCAGCCCCATCTCGCGGTAGCGCTCGGGGTCGTCGCCCCAGTTCTCGCGCACCTTCACGAACAGGAAGAGATGCACCTTCTGTTCGAGGATTTCGGCGATCTCGGTCCGCGCGGCCTGGCCGATGGCTCGGATCGTCTCACCCTTGTGGCCGAGCACGATCTTCTTCTGGCTGTCGCGCTCGACATAGATGACCTGCTCGATGCGCACCGAGCCGTCCTTCTTCTCTTCCCATTTCTCGGTCTCGATATGCGAGGAATAGGGAAGCTCCTGATGCAGCCGCAGATAAAGTTTTTCGCGGGTGATCTCGGCCGCGAGCTGCCGCATCGGCAGGTCGGAGATCTGGTCTTCCGGATAGTACCAGGGGCCGGCGGGCAACGTCTCGGCGAGATAATCGAGCAGGTCCTTGCACCCGGAGCCGGTGAGCGCGGAGACCATGAAGGTACGCTTGAACGGCACGCGTTCGTTCGCGGTCGCGGCCAAAGCCAGAAGCGTCTCCGGCTTGACGCGGTCGACCTTGTTGAGGACGAGCAGCATCGGCTGCTTGACGTCCTTCAGCCGGTCGAGGATGGCGTCGGCGTCGCCCTTGATGCCGCGCTCAGCGTCGATCAGAAGCACCACGACATCGGCATCCTTGGCGCCGCCCCAGGCGGTGGTCACCATAGCGGTGTCCAGCCGCCGCTTCGGCTTGAAGATGCCTGGCGTGTCGACGAAGACGATCTGCGCGTTGTCATGCGTGGCGATGCCGCGCACGATGGCGCGGGTGGTCTGCACCTTATGGGTGACGATCGACACCTTGGCGCCGACCAGCTGGTTGACCAGCGTCGACTTGCCGGCATTGGGCGCGCCGATCAGCGCGACGAAACCGGAGCGCGTCGGCGGGGCTTCAGGGTTTTCAATTTCTGTCATGCCGCGCTCCATACGCCTTCGCGCAGCAAAAGAGTAGCCGCGGCGGCCTGCTCGGCCTCGCGCTTGGAGCGGCCGCTGCCGGTCGCGGGAGCGAAAGAGCCGACCTTGACACTGACGGTGAAGAGCGGATCGTGGTCCGGCCCCTCGCGGCCGTCGACGCGGTAGGCCGGCACGGCGCCTGCTGCTGCCTGGTGCGCCCATTCCTGCAATTCGGTCTTGGCGTCGCGCCGCGCGGCGCCGATCGCCTGCGAGCGCGGCTGCCAGTAGCGATGGATGAAGGCGCGGGCAGCTTCGAGGCCACCGTCCAGGTAAAGCACGGCAATCAGCGACTCCAGCGCATCGGCGCGCAGATTGGTGCGCTTGCGCCCGTCGAGATTGCGCACATCGGAGCCGGCGCGGATCAACTCCGGGAGGCCGATCTCCTCGGCGATCTGGGACAGCGCCTCGGCATTGACCAGCGCATTGAGGCGCAGCGACAGCTCGCCCTCGGCGGCATCGGGAAAGGCGGCCAACAGCATGTCTGCGACGACGAGGCCGAGAACGCGGTCACCCAGGAATTCGAAGCGCTCGTAGTCGACACCGGCATGGGTCGAACGTGCGCTGGCATGGGTCAGCGCCCGCTGCAGGCGCTGGCGGTCGGCGAAGGCATGGCCGGTACGCTCGACAAGCGCTTCGGCCAGGGCATCGGCGGTCAAACGCTTGCTGGCCGCCATCGCTCTAGTGGACGAAATGGAACAGGCGCCCGGCGCGCATCAGCGACGGCCACTTCCAGATTTCCAGCGGACTCGCCTTGCCGGCGATCGAGAAGAAGATGAGGTTGGCGCGGCCGACGAGGTTCTCGGCCGGCACAAAGCCGACGGCGAAGCGGCTGTCGGAGGAATTGTCGCGATTGTCGCCCATCATGAAATAGTGCCCGGCCGGCACGACGAATTCGCGCGTGTTGTCGCCGATCGAATCCGAATTGATGTCGAGCGTGTCGTAGCTGACGCCGTTGGGTAGCGTTTCGCGATAGACGTCGATCGGCCGGTTTTCCTCGGTGACGTCGGGATTGTCGATCTGACCGGTCTTCACGCGCGGCACGCCGACGTCATTGATGAAGAGCTGGCCGTCCTTCATCTGGATCTTGTCGCCGGGCAGACCGACGACGCGCTTGATGTAGTCGACTGACGGATCCGGAGGGAACTTGAACACCACCACGTCGCCGCGCTTGGGCTCCGAGCCCCAAATGCGGCCCGAGAAGAGATCGGGACCGAAAGGCAGCGAATAGCGCGAATAGCCATAGGCCCATTTGGTGACGAAGAGATAGTCGCCTTCGAGCAGCGTCGGCCGCATCGAGCCGGACGGAATGGAGAAGGGCTGGAAAAGCAGCGTGCGGATGACGAGCGCGAGCAGCAGAGCCTGGATGATGACGGAGAAGGTTTCACCAAGCCCGCCGGATTTCTTCTGCGATTTTTCAGCCACGCTCATGTCGTCCTCGATTGTGCGATGTTGGTATAGAGTCTTGGCGCGCGCTGGGCAACGTCATGCCGCTGGTGGTCAGATGGAATCAATGTGGCGCTTGTTCGGCGGGCACTGCCTCGATGATCACAAAGGCTTGAGCAAGCGGGAAATCGTCGGTGATGGTGAGATGGATCAGCGCGCGGTGGCCTTTCGGCAGGATTTTCTCCAGCCTGGCCGCGGCGCCGCCGGTCAGCGCCATGGTCGGCGCGCCGCTCGGCAGGTTGACCACGCCCATATCGCGCCAGAACACGCCTTCGGCCATGCCGGTGCCTAGCGCCTTGGCGCAAGCCTCCTTGGCGGCGAAGCGCTTGGCATAGGAAGCCGCGCGGGCGGCACGCTTTTCCGACTTGGCCTGCTCGACCTCGGTGTAGATGCGCTGGACGAAGCGCTGGCCGTGCCGCTCCAGCGACTTTTCGATGCGTCTGATGTCGATCAGGTCGCTGCCGATGCCGATGATCATTCCGCCGGCACTTCCCGCCCGCCCTGCCGCGCCTTCTTCTCGGCGCGCTCGGCCGTGCGCTTCCGGCGTTGCTCGCGAAACGCGGTCATGCCCCAGCGGGTGATGCCGTAGAACACCAGTCCGAAGATCAAGCCAAGCAGCACCGCACCGATCAGCATTGGCTCCAGAACAGGCGCCCAGAGCTTGTCGAAGGAGAGCTTGTGCATCATTTCGCCAAGATGCTCAGGCGGCCCGTGCCTCGGCAGATGCTGACGCAGGATCAGTTTGCCGGTTTCCCAGGAGGCGCCCCACAAAAGCGGGGAGGTCAGCGGATTGCCGAAGAACACCGCGCCGAGCGCAGCCGCGACCAGATTGCCGGCGATCACCCAGCAAAGCACCGCGGCAACCACGAAATGAACGCCAAGCGGGAAGAAGGAGGCAAAAACGCCCGCGGCGACCCCGGCGGCGACCGAATGCGGCGTCGCCTTCAGCCGCAGGATGCGTTTGGAGAAATACTGCACGGAACGCGAGAACGAGCGGCGCGGCCATAGATAAGTACGCACCCGCTCCAGGAGGCCATCAGGCTCTCGGCGTCGAAAAAGCACTCTGTTCCAGTTCCCGGTCCAACACGCGCTGCCCCTGCCCACCGGGACGCGCCACACATATCTTGCGCTTCCATGGCGCAGAAAGGCAACAGTCTTTGATATAGAGACGGGCAGGCCGCGTAACAACGAAACGCCGCCGCGATGGTCTGCCGCAGGCTGTAACAAGGCCGTCATTCTGGCGAAACTGAGGAAACAACCGAGATGCGGAGCAAATGATCACCATTCGACCGGCGCGGGCCGAGGACGCGGAGGCATTGCCGGCGATCGAGCAATCGGCCGGACTGGCGTTCCGCGCCATTCCGGAACTGGCGTGGCTCGCCGACGGCGACAATGTCAGCGTCGAGCGACACCGCGGGCTGATCGCCGCAGGCGCATGTTGGATTGCCGCGGATGGGAAGGACCGGCCGGTCGGCTTCCTGAGCGCCGGGACCGAGGACGATGTGCTGCATGTCTGGGAGTTGGACGTGCGCCTCGACCGGCAGGGCCAGGGCATCGGCCGCGCCCTGCTCGAACGGGCGGTCGCGGACGCCGGGCGCCGCGGTCTGGCCGCGGTGACGCTGACCACGTTTCGCGCCGTCGCCTGGAATGCGCCCTTCTATCGCAAGTTCGGCTTTCGTATCCTGGAAGGCGCCGAGATCGACGGACGGTTGGCCAGCCTGCTCGGCGACGAGGCCGAGCACGGCATGGCTTTGGACCGGCGCTGCGCCATGCGGCTCGACCTCAGTCGAGCCGGTACTCGCTGACCTCGACCAGATTGCCGTCGGGATCGCGGAAATAGACCGACATCATCGGGCCGCGCGCGCCGGTGCGTAAGACCGGACCGACTTCGACCGCCACGCCGTTGGCTTCGAGGCTGGCCTGGACCTCGGCAAGCGGCACCGCCGCAACGAGGCAGAAATCGCCGGAACCGGGCGTCGGCGCCTTCGCCTTCGGCTCGAAAGTGCGGTCGATTTCGTGCAGGTTGATCTTCTGCGAGCCGAACAAAAGCGCGGTTGGCCGGTTCGGTTCATCGAGCCGCCGCATGCCAAGCACGCGCTCGTAGAAGTCGCAGGTCGCCTCGACCGAGCGGACCGTCAGCACGAAATGGTCGATACCGGCGATCATCGCTGCCCCGAAGCGGGCCGCGGCCAGAGAGAGACAAGCGGCGCGCGCAACTGCTTGCTTTCATACATTGCGGGTTCAGATGTTGCGGCTTCCCGGCTTAACGGCTGGAATGGCGGCAAGTTCCGGCGGCAGGCGGTCAGCGGGATAGGCAGGCACTTCATATTCGGCGAGCGCGACCAGCGGCACGCCGACATCGGTCTTGCCGGCCGAGCGGTCAATGATGCAGGCTGCCGCCACCACTTCGGCGCCAAGCTCGCGCAGGCAATCGATGGTCTCGCGGATCGACAGGCCGGTGGTGACGATGTCCTCGACGATGACGACGCGCGCGCCCTTGGCGATCTCGAAGCGGCGCAGCCTGAATTCGCCCCCTTCCCGCTCGACCCAGATCGCCGGCGCGCCGAGATGGCGCGAGGTCTCATAAGCAGGGATCAGGCCGCCGATGGCGGGGCCGACGACATAGTCGATCCTGCCGGGCACCGCCTTGCGTATCTTCTCGGCCAGCGCCTTGCAGAGACGCTCGGTCTTGTCGGCATGCATGAACACGCGGGCCTTCTGCAGGAAGACCGGGCTGCGCAGGCCCGACGTCAGGATGAAATGCCCTTCGAGAACGGCGCCGGCCTCGCGGAAAATGCCAAGCACTTCGTCGGTGTTCATTGTTCGGTCCCCCTTGGTGAATGGTGAGTGGTGAGTGGTAGTGAAAGCACCTTCTATTCACTGTTCGCTATTCACCCGTTGACACGCCGCGCGTCGCTGACGCTCGAATTGTCCTTGAGCTGCGACAGCAGCCGGTTGAGATGCTTCAGATCCCAGACCTCGAGGTCGATCAGCATCTCGGTGAAATCGGGCGCCGTGCGGATCATCGACAGCGTGTGGATGTTGGCGTCGTTGGACGCCACCACCTGGGCGATGTCGGCCAACGAACCGGGCGCATTGATGGCAGTGACCGAGATGCGCGCCGGGAACCGCTCCTTGGTGCGCTCGTCGATGTCCCAGCGCACATCGATCCAGCGCTCGGGCTGGTCGTCAAAGGCCTGCAGCGCCGGCGACTGGATCGGGTAGATGGTGATGCCGGTTCCGGGCTGGATGATGCCGACGATACGGTCGCCGGGCACGGCGCCTTCAGGAGCGAAGCGCACCGGCAGGTCGCCGCGCACGCCGCGGATCGGCACCGCGCCGTCGCGCGGCTGCTCCTTGCCCTTGCGCGCGGCGCGCGTGCCGGGCATCTGGAACAGCATGCCGGCGGCGTTGCGGATCTTCGACCAGCCCTCCTCGCGCGGCTTGGGCGGGGCGACGGTGACGCGCTCGTCCTTATAGTCGGGGAAGACCGCTTTCATGACGTCGGTCGAGCTCAACTCGCCGCGGCCGACGGAAGCCAGCACGTCCTCGATGTCCTTGCGCGCCAGCCGGTGCAGCACCGGCTTCAGGCTCTCCTTGGTGAAGGTCTTGCCGGCGCGCTCGAAGGCGCGTTCGAGGATGCGGGCGCCAAGGCCGGAATATTGCTTGCGGATCGCGTTCTTGGTGGCACGGCGGATGGCTGCGCGCGCCTTGCCGGTGACCACGACCGATTCCCAGGCGGCAGGCGGCACCTGCGCCTTGGAGCGGATGATCTCGACCTCGTCGCCATTCTTCAGCTCCGTCATCAGCGGCATGATGCGGCCATTGACCTTGGCGCCGACGCAGGTGTCGCCGACATCGGTGTGGACGGCATAGGCGAAGTCGATCGGAGTGGCGCCGCGCGGCAGCGCGATCAGCATGCCCTTGGGCGTGAAGCAGAACACCTGGTCCTGGAACAGCTCCAGCTTGGTGTTCTCGAGGAAATCCTCCGGGTTGTCGCCCTCGGCCAGTTGCTCAATGGTGCGCCTGAGCCAGGCATAAGCGTTGGTCTCCCTGGAGATCGCATGGGCGGCACCGTTCATCTTGCCGCCTGTATCCTTGTAGATCGAATGCGCAGCGACACCATATTCGGCGATCTTGTTCATCTCCTTGGTGCGGATCTGCAATTCGACGCGCTGGCGCGACGGCCCGACAATGGTGGTGTGGATGGAACGGTAGTCGTTCTGCTTCGGCGTCGAGATGTAGTCCTTGAAGCGGCCGGGCACCATCGACCAGGTGGTGTGAATGGCGCCGAGTGCGCGGTAGCAGTCGTCGACCGTGTCGACGATGACGCGAAAGCCGAAAATATCGGAGAGCTGCTCGAAGGAGAGCGCCTTGGCCTCCATCTTGCGGAACACCGACCACGGCTTCTTCTGCCGGCTCTTCACGCTCGCCTTGATGGCGTGTTTTTCGAACAAGCCCGACAGCGCCGTCTCGATCTCCTGCAGGACGCCTTTGTTGCGCTCGAAAATCTCGGCAAGCCTTGCCGTGACGGCGCGATAGGCCTCCGGATTGATGTAGCGGAAGGCGATTTCCTCCAGCTCCTCGCGCATGCCTTGCATGCCCATGCGCCCGGCCAGCGGCGCATAGATGTCCATCGTCTCCTCGGCGATGCGCAGGCGCTTGGACTCCGGCATATGGTCGAGCGTGCGCATGTTGTGCAGGCGGTCGGCAAGCTTGACCAGGAGAACGCGAATATCCTCGGAGATCGCGAGCAGAAGCTTGCGCAGATTCTCGGCCTGCTCGGCCTTCTTGGAGACCAGATCGAGCTTCTTCAGCTTGGTGAGGCCCTCGACCAGCTTGCCCATTTCGGGGCCGAAGAGCTCGTCGATCTCGGCGCGGGTCGCCGTCGTATCCTCGATCGTGTCGTGCAGCAACGCGACGGCGATGGTCGCCTCGTCCATATGCATGTCGGTGAGGATGGCGGCGACTTCGAGGGGATGCGAGAAATAGGGATCGCCCGAGGCGCGCTTCTGATGACCATGCTTCTGCATGGCATAGACGTAGGCCTTGTTGAGCAGCGCCTCGTTGACGTCAGGCTTGTAGCGCTGCACGCGCTCGACAAGCTCATACTGACGCATCATGGGCGGGATCTCGCGGTGCTGAAATGATTGATGCGCCGCACCGGCGTGCGACGCATCTCATAGATAGCCACGAAACTTACGAGACGGAAGTACCGGATGCTTGATCCAGGCGCGCTCGGAAGCTTTTTCAGAATCCGCTCAACAACCGGCTGAGCAGAATTGTCAAAAGCTCTTAGTAGTCGTCGCTCTTTTCCGGGGGCACCAAGCCTTCGATGCCGGCGAGCAGATCTTCCTCGCTCATGCGGTCGAATGCGATGTTCTCCTCGGCGTCGTCGGCGTCCGCCGCGACGGCGGTCGCGCCGGTCTGGTCGGTGATCGCCTCGCCCTCGGCCTCCGGCTCGTCGACCTCCACATGCTTCTGCAGCGAGTGGATCAGATCTTCCTTGAGGTCGTCCGGCGACAGCGTTTCTTCGGCGATCTCGCGCAGCGCGATGACCGGGTTCTTGTCATTGTCGCGCGGAACGGTGATCTGTGCGCCCTGGCTGATCTGGCGGGCGCGATGGCCGGCGAGCAGCACGAGTTCAAAACGGTTGTCGACCTTGTCGATGCAATCTTCAACGGTTACGCGGGCCATGGACTGCCCCTTTCATGCGATGGATTTGATGGAAAGCTGGCGCGCTCCATAACGCGGGCGCGGGCGAAATACAAGCTTTATGGCGCCGGCGCCAGCTTGGCCGGCCATTGCCCGGCTCATCATCGCGCCACGCCATGATGCGGCTCACATAGTGGCGATCACAATTGCTTGCAATGCGAGGCCTGCCCTTGGATATCCATAAATTGCGCGTTATCTCGGATGTGACGGTATCAGGGTCCATTTGTCGGACCTATTCGTCAAACGCTTTTAGACGACAGAAATTTTCGAAAGGGATGTTTTTCAATGTTCGATCCCCGTGAAAAGATCGCTCTTTTCATCGACGGCGCCAATCTCTACGCCACGTCCCGCGCGCTGGGTTTCGACATCGACTACCGCAAGCTCCTGTCGAGCTTCCAGAAGCGCGGCTATCTTTTGCGCGCCTATTATTACACCGCGCTGGTCGAGGATCAGGAATATTCCTCGATCCGGCCGCTGATCGACTGGCTCGACTATAACGGCTTCAAGGTGGTGACGAAGCCCGCCAAGGAATTCACCGACTCGACCGGCCGCCGCAAGATCAAGGGCAATATGGATATCGAGCTGACGGTCGACGCGCTGGAGCTCGCCGACGTCGTCGACCACTATGTGATCTTTTCGGGCGACGGCGACTTCCGCACGCTGGTCGAGGCGCTGCAGCGGCGCGGCCGCAAGGTGTCGATCATCTCGACCATGGCTTCGCAGCCGCCGATGATCTCCGACGACCTGCGCCGCCAGGCCGACCATTTCATCGACCTGATGACGCTGAAGAGCGAAGTCGGCCGGGATCCATCCGAGCGGCCGGTGCGGCGGCCGGAACCCGCCGAAGTCGACGAGGACGATTATTGACGGGCGGCGGCCTTGAGCGCCGCGCCCTCCCCCGAACCCAGCCGCGACTGTCCGCTTTGCCCGCGGCTGCATGATTTCATCGCCGCCTGGCGCGAGCGCGAGCCGGGCTGGTTCAACGCGCCGGTACCTACCTTCCTGCCCCCGGAAGGCGAGAATTCGGTCAAACTCCTGATCGTAGGGCTGGCGCCGGGCCTGCGCGGCGCCAACCGAACGGGGCGACCCTTCACCGGCGACTATGCCGGCGACCTGCTCTACGGCACGATGATCAAGCATGGCCTGGCGCGCGGCGAGTTCAAGGCAAGGCCGGATGACGGGCTCGAGCTTGTCGGCACCGCCGTCACCAATGCGGTGCGCTGCGTGCCGCCGGAGAACAAACCGGTCGGCGCCGAGATCGCCACCTGCCGGACTTTTCTAAAGCCGACGATCGAGCGCTTCCCCAACTTGCGCGCCATACTGACGCTGGGTTCGATCGCGCATCAGTCGACGGTGCGGGCGCTGGGTGGGCGCGTCGCCGCCTTGCCGTTCCGCCATGGCGGACGCCAGGAAGCCGGCGGCGTCACGCTGTTTTCCAGCTATCACTGCTCGCGCTACAACACCAATACGGGCGTGCTGACGGAAGAGATGTTCGTCAACGTGTTCAGCGAGATCGCGACGTTGCTGAAGAGCTAGACTCAAGCGGCTTCCCGTCGGTCCGCCCCCCACTCATACCGGCAGCAGCGCGTCCGGCTTCACGTCGCCGATCGAGGCGTAAGTGTGCGTCTCTTTCACGCCCGGCAGCGCGAGAATGACCCGCGTCAGGAAATCCTGATAGGCCGCCATTTCCGAGATGCGCGCCTTTACCAGATAGTCGAAGCCGCCGACGACCATATGGCACTCGAGAACCTCGGGCGCCTTGGTCACCGCTTCGGCGAAGCGTTCGAAAATATGAGGCGCCGTGTGATCGAGACGCACCTCGATGAAGACGAGCGTGCCGCGTCCGATCTTTGCCGGATTGAGCACGGCCCTGACCGCGGTGATGTAGCCTTCCCGAAACAGCCGCTTCACCCGCAGGCTGGTGCCGGTCGGCGACAGTCCCACACGGGTTGCGAGATCAAGCGTGGTGCGGCGCCCATCCTCCTGCAGCAGCCGAAGAAGATTGCGGTCGACCGCGTCGAGATCGTTTGCTTCAGCATTCACGCCAAATCCGCCTTAAATCTACGAGTTTCACTCGAGTTTCGATGAAAGAGCGTATTTTACCACAGGCTTTTCGGCAATAGCCTGTGCCTGCATCGCATTCCGCGGAGATGATCTTCAGCGGCGATGTCACGACGGCGGCAGGACATGGCGAACGCGCGAGACTCAGGAAAGTCCAGGCTGGCGATCATCGCGGGCCTGACCATGATCGGCATCTACGCTATCCAATTCGTCGCCGCCCGCTTCAGCCTCCGGGAGCACCTCACGGCGACGGATCTGGCCGCCTTGCGCTTTGGCGGCGCGGGGGCGATCTTTCTGCCGATCGTCTGGCGCGGCGGCTTCGCGAGCATGAGGGCGCTTGGTTGGCAACGGGCCCTGGTTTTGGCGGCGCTGGCTGGATTGCCTTATCCGCTGATCATCAACTGCGGACTGACTTATGCTCCCGCCGCCCATGCGGCTGCGCTGTGTCCAGCGTCGATCGTCTTCTTTTCGTTCCTGCTGTCACGCATCGTCTTCAAGGACGGCGCTTCGCGGCAACGGACCATCGGTGTCCTTGCGATCATCGCCGGCCTGTCGCTGTTCGTCGCGCCGGCACGCGCCGGCACCGGCGGCGTTCTCTTCGGCGATATGCTTTTCATCGGATCGGGCCTGATGTTTTCGGCCTATGCCGTCCTTGTCAGGCGCTGGCATGCCGATCCCGTCACGGCGACGGCCGCGGTGGTGCTCCTGTCGTGCCTGCCGCTGCCGGTTCTCTATGTCTTCGCGCCAAGCCATATCCATGCCGCGGCAGCCACGGAGATCATCAGCCAGATCGTGGTCCAGGGGATCCTGGCCGGCGCGGCGGCCATGTTTCTTTATACTTATATCGTCCAGCAATTGGGGCCGCAGACGGCATCGCTGTTCCTGCCCGGCATACCGATAGCCACCGTGGTTGTCGGCATGGCCGTGCTCGGCGAAACGCCGACGGCGATCCAGTTCGCAGCCATCGCGATCATGGCCGCCGGGATGGGCTTATCGGCGATCGGAGGACGTATTGCCGGCAAACGCCTCAATGCAGCGGCGCCGGGAGGATCGTGAGCCTTCTGCGGTACGGCAGACACTTAAAGGGCCTGTAATTCAAGGCGTCGGCGCGAACAACGCCGCCAGCGTCTCGCGGCTGCCCTTCAGAACGTTCAGATCGACATCGCCTTCGATGCCGTCGACGCGGCCCATATTGTGATATTGCCAGTAGATCCAGTCGTTCTCGCGCGGCCTCAGCGCCAGCGAACGCAGCCAGCGCTGACGGGTCATGATGCTGCGGGAATAGGCGTCGGCCGCCTCGTCGGTCAGATAGAAGATCGCCGGCTTGCCGAACGCCGTCTCGACCGGGCCGAGGAAAGCGGCAAGCTTCGCGTTCAACTGCTCGGGCGATGGCCGTTGCGGGCAGTTGCCGCCGAATTCGATGTCGACCACCGGCGGCAAGAGCGGCTCGCCGCGCGGCACGACCGCAATGAAGTTCCTCGCCTGATCGGCGCCGGGTCGGCAAAAGGTGAAGAAATGATAGGCGCCGACCGCCAGGCCGGCCGCGCGGGCTTCACGCAAGTTGGTGGCGAACAGGGTGTCGACATGGGTGCCGCCTTCGGTCGCCTTGATGATGGCGAAGGAGACATCGTCGGCCGCGACGCGTCGCCAGTCGATCTTTCCCTGATGGTGGGAAACGTCGATGCCCCGGATCGGGAATTCCTGGCGATCCGGAGAAAAGCCACGGAACCAGAAGAATGCACCCGCCGCGACGGCACAGGCGACAACCACGCCCGCAAGGCCCCAGAGAACAATCCGCTTACCCAAGACCATCCCCCGTCGGAAGGCGCGTATGCGCCGGACCAGAGAACCGGCCGGCGGCTTTTTTCAGGCGACCGGGTGCGGCCGGCCCGAAAGCTCAGCCGCGCTCCTTCAGCAACCGGCCCTTCTCGCGCGACCAGTCGCGCTGCTTTTCGGTCTCGCGCTTATCGTGCAGTTTCTTGCCGCGGGCAATCGCGAGCAGCAGCTTGGCGCGGCCGCGATCGTTGAAATAGATCTTCAGCGGCACCAGCGTCATGCCCTCGCGCTCGACGCTTTGGGAGAGTTTCGCCATCTCGCGCTTGGAGACCAGCAATTTGCGGCGCCGGCGCGGCTCGTGGTTGAAGCGGTTGGCCTGCAGATATTCCGGCAGATAGGAATTGATCAGCCAGATCTCGCCACCCTCGGCCGAAGCGTAGCTCTCCTGGATGTTGGCCTGGCCCTGGCGCAGCGACTTGACCTCGGTGCCGGTCAGCACCAAGCCGGTCTCGATCGTGTCGAGCACCTCGTAAGAGAAACGCGCCTTGCGGTTTTCGGCGACCGTCCTGTTGTTGGGGTCGGCTTTCTTGACTTGATTCATAATGCGGAGAGGTGGCGCCTCATCCCTAATTTATCAAGCCGGCGTGCTTCAGCGCCGCGTCGATCTTTTCCGCGGTCGAGGGCTCGACCGTCACCAGCGGCGAGCGCACCACGTTCTCGATCTTGCCCAGCTTCGACAAGGCATATTTCGACCCCGAAACGCCGGGCTCCATGAAGATCGCCTTGTGCAGCGGCAAGAGCCGGTCCTGCAGCTCGAGCGCCTTGGCGCTGTCGCCGGAGAGCGTGGCTTCCTGGAACTCGGCGCAGAGCCGCGGCGCGACGTTGGACGTCACAGAGATGCAGCCGACGCCGCCATGGGCGTTGAAGCCAAGCGCGGAAGCATCCTCGCCGGAGAGCTGGATGAAATCCTTGCCGCAGGTCATGCGCTGCTCGGAGACACGCTCGACCTTGCCGGTGGCATCCTTGACGCCGGCGATGTTCTTGAAGTCATGCGCCAGGCGCCCCATCGTCTCGGGCGTCATGTCGATCACCGAGCGCGGCGGGATGTTGTAGATGATGATCGGCAGCCTGGTCGCGCGGGCGACGGCGGCGAAATGCTCATAAAGGCCGCGCTGGGTGGGCTTGTTGTAATAAGGCGTGACGACAAGGGCGGCATCGGCGCCGGCCTGTTCGGCATATTTCACCAGGCCGACCGCTTCCTCGGTGTTGTTGGAGCCTGCGCCGGCGACGACCGGCACCCTGCCCTTGGCCACCTCGATCGCGACCTTCACGACATGGCGGTGCTCCTCATGCGAGAGCGTCGGCGACTCGCCGGTGGTGCCGACCGGGACGAGGCCCTTGGTGCCCTCGGCGATCTGCCATTCGACAAATAAGCGAAAGGCTTTCTCGTCGAAGCGCCCGCTCTTTTCGAACGGTGTCACGAGCGCGGTGAGCGAGCCTCTCAGCATATCGTCCAAACTCCTTGGAACTTCGTTTTGTTTATGCATGTCGTCATCCCAAAACCGGTCCCACTTTTGGGCGACATGCGTCGGTATCTTGTTTGCGCGCCTTCTAACCGAAAGCGAAGCCGCGCACCATAGTCTCGACATTGTTCATCGGCAAGGATCACCATGGTGCCAGCAAGCGCAATTCGAACGGCCTCGATAACCTTTTGTTTACGAGCCCTTCACGACCTAAGTTTAGGCTTCGCATCGGGTTCTCAGTGCCCGCGCCTGCTGACAATGTGCTAGGATCGTAAAATGCCGACGAGGCGGCCTCATCTCTTCGCGCTTTTGGGCGCGATCGTCGCGCTGATGCCAGGCATGGCGATCGGCGGCAGCGTCGACGCGCGCGTGACGGCCTCGATCCCGGCTCCTGATGCACCGCAGGCGCCCGGCCCCACCGCTCAGTCCGCCGATATAGCGCAACTGAAGAGCGGGCTCGACGCGCTCGCCGCCAACAACATTGCCGGCGCGCGCAATGCGCGCGATACGCTGCCTGCCACTTCACTCGACCGGCACATCCTGGCGTGGGCGATCGCGCTCTACGGCGGCGACAAGGTGCCGAGCGGCGAGATTGCCGACGCCGCCAAGATGCTGCCCGGGTGGCCGGGCACGATCGCGCTGCGCAAGAACAGCGAGCGCGCGCTCTATCGCGAGAACCCGCCACCGCAGGTAGTGGTGCAGGCCTTCGGTCGCAGCCAGCCGCTGACGCCCGAGGGCGTCATCATCCTGGCCCGCTCGCAGGTGGCGTTGGGCAATCAGGCGGCGGCGCGATCGGTGCTGGTGCCATTCTGGCGCACCGAGAAGCTGGAAGCCAAGGACGAGGCTGCAATCATCAAGGAGTTCGGCACGCTTATTCCGGCGGCCGATCATCGCTACCGCATGGAGCGCATGTTCTATGCCGACCGGCCGTCCTCGGCGCTGCGGGTCGCCGGCCTCGCCGGCGCGCAGCCGCTGGCGGACGCGTGGGCGGCTGCTGACAAGGGCGACAAGAACGCCGCCAAGTTGTTGAAGGCGGTGCCTGCGGCACAGCGCTCGGCAGGCTATTTCTTCGCCGAGGCGGAATATCTGCGCAAGCAGCAGAAATTCGCCGATGCCGCCGCTGTCGTGATGAAGGCGCCGACCGACCGCGACGCGCTGGTCGACCCCGATGCCTGGTGGGTCGAGCGTCGCGTACTGTCGCGCGAGCTGGTTGATCAGGGCGACATGAAGACCGCCTACAAAATCGTCTCCATGCATGCGGCCGAGAGCCCGGCCAATGCCGCCGAGGCTGAATTCCATGCCGGCTGGTACGCGCTGCGCGGCCTCAACGATCCGGCGACCGCCGCCATCCACTTCAAGCGCATCGCCGAGCTCGCGCAGGGACCGGTGTCGCTGTCGCGCGCCTATTACTGGCTCGGCCGCGCGGCGGAAGTCGGCGGTCCGGGCAGCGCCAAGGATTATTTCACGCGCGCGGCCGGTTACGGCACGACCTTCTACGGCCAGCTCGCGGGCGAGCGCGTGGGCCTGAGGACGCTCAACATCGTCTACCCCAAACCGAGCGCCGCCGACCGCCAGAGCTTCGACGGCCGCGAGGCGGTCGCCGCGATCAAGCGGCTGCAGGAGGCGGGCTATGACCGCTATGCCGAAACGCTCTACCGCGACCTTGCCGGGCAGTTGACCAGCCCGGGCGAACTGGCGCTGCTTGCGGTGCTGGCCGAAAAGCAGGGCAATCATTTCATGGCGCTGAAGGTCGGCAAGATCGCCGCCCAACGCGGCATCGATGTTGGCGCGCTGTCGCATCCGCTGGGCGTCATTCCCGATTCGGCCAATATTTCGGGGTCCGGCAAGGCGCTTGCCTACGCCATCGCGCGCCAGGAGAGCGAGTTCAATGTCGGCGCCATCTCCAGCGCCGGCGCGCGCGGCCTGCTGCAGTTGATGCCAGGCACAGCCAAGCAGCTGGCGAAGAAGGCCGGCATGAGTTTCTCGCAAGCACGGTTGACGAGCGATGCCGGCTACAACGCGACGCTGGGCTCGACTTTCCTCGGCGAGCAGCTCGACCGCTTCGGCGGCTCCTATGTGCTGACTTTCGCCGGCTACAATGCCGGCCCGAACCGCGCCGCCCAATGGGTGGCGAAATACGGCGACCCACGTGGCAAGGACGTGGACGCCGTCGTCGATTGGATCGAGCGGATTCCCTACACGGAAACAAGAAGTTACGTGCAGCGCGTGATGGAGAATTACGAGGTCTACAAGATGCGTATTTCGGGCAAATACGACATCGTGGGGGACCTTGTGAACGGACGCAGTTGAGCGCTTTCTTTCCTTCTCCCTTGTGGGAGAAGGGAAGGGTGTTTGACGATCCGCGCCGTCGCCTGTAGCTGTCGGCCACCCCAGCGAGGAGCGGTATTCCGATGGCGAGCGACGAAGGCTTTTCCGACTTTTTCTACGCAGCGCCTGACGGCCTGAACCTCCACGCCCGGATCTACGGTGAGGCGAATGGCAAGGGCATGCCGGTCGTTTGCCTGCCTGGCCTTACGCGCAACGCGCGCGACTTCCACGAACTGGCCCTCTACCTTTCCAATGGGGCCAAGAACCCGCGCAAGGTCGTCGCCATCGACTATCGCGGGCGCGGGCAATCGGACCACGATCCCGATATCGGCCACTATAATGTCGGGGTCGAAGCCGGTGACGTGCTTGCCGGGCTGTCCGCGCTCGGCATCGAGCAGGCCGCCTTCATCGGCACCTCACGCGGCGGGCTGATCATCCATGTGCTCGGGGCGTTGAAGCCCGCCGCACTGAAAGCCATCGTGCTGAACGACATCGGCCCGGTGATCGAGGCGGAGGGCCTCGCCCATATCCGCGCCTATCTCGACCGCGCGCCGAAACCGAGGACCTTCGCCGAGGCGGTGGATGCGCAGCGGCGCGTGCATGGCGCCGATTTCCCGGCGCTCACCGACGCCGACTGGGCGCGGATGGTCCGGGCAATCTGCCGCGAGACGGAAGCCGGCTGGGTGCCGGATTTCGATCCGGCCCTGGTCGACACGCTGGCCGGCATCGACTTCAGCAAGCCGCTGCCGGATCTGTGGCCGCAGTTCGACGCGCTTGCCGCCATTCCGTTGCTTGCCATTTGCGGCGCGAACTCGAAGCTGCTTTCCACGGCAACGCTTAACGAGATGCAGAAGCGGCATGCCGGCATGGAATCGATCATCGCCGAAGGCCAGGGCCACGCGCCCTTACTCGAAACCGGCAATTTGCCGGAAAAGATCGCCGCGTTTCTCGATCGAGAAGAAAATCAAGTCAAACAAAAGTAAAGCTCGAGACTATATCGGCATCGAGCTTTATCACGAAATATAGATTTTTATCCCTCAGCGAGGCCGATCCGACCGGCCTAGCGCGTTTCACCGTTTCACGGAAACGGCGAAACACCCTATGTCTTTGCTTTTACGCAATTCCGGACGGAAAACCGCTCACACTTTTCCTGGAATTGCTCTATTCGCCTTTCGAGCGTTTGCGGGACGTCTTGACCGGTTCCGACCCTTTCGCTTTCCGAGACGATGGGGCGGAGGTCGGCGTGGTGAGGGGCGACGCGAACACGGAGTTCTCCGCCGACCGCGGCGAGGCTTCATCGCCGCGCGGCTTTTCCAGAACGACGACGCAGCCATCGAGATCGTTGGTGGCCAGATGCGCGTAACGCATGGTCATCGACAATGTCTGGTGGCCCAGCCACATCTGGACGCGCCTTATGTCGATACCGCCCTGGACGAGACGTGAAGCGCAAGTGTGACGCAGGATATGCGGCACCACCTGCTCGTCGGCGCCGAGACCGACTTCCGCCTTCGCTTCGTTCCAGATCGCACGGTACTGCGCCTGCGTCAGCTTGGTGAACGGGCCTTTCGGCCGGCGCCCTTCCGTACTCGGCGGAAGCTTGATGACTTCCTTGACGCGTTCGGTCATCGGAATGGTGCGGCTGCGGCCGGATTTGGTGATCCAGAAAGAGACCCGATGCTCCTGGATGTCGTTCCAGATCAGGCCGAGCGCCTCGCCGAGACGGCAGCCGGTGTCGACAAGGAAGACGGAAAGCCTGTAGGCATCCTCGCTGCGGCTCCTGATCGCCGCGAACAGCCTTGCTTCTTCGTCCCTTTCGAGGAAACGAATCCGTCCCGCCCGCTCCTTCTGGCGGCGGAACTCGGGCAGGCTGTGGATATCTCCCATCTTATGCGCCTTACGCAGCAATTTGCTGAGGGCAGCCATCTTGCGATTGATGGTTGCATTGCTGTTGCCGCGCTGGCGCAATGTACCGATAAGATTGTCCAGGGTGTTCTGGTCAAAGGTGCTGAAACGCTCTCCCAGAAGGATCTCGTCTATTTCACCGATGAAAGAGCTGACATTGTATTTATGCCGCCCGTCATCCCAGAGTATATCTCGATAAGCTGCGAAGAGCTCCCCGACCCTATACGATTTTACTTCTCTGATCTTGTTGTAGGTGTACCGAAAGTTCGAATTCTGAGAAGAAAATACCGCAAAATGACCAGAGGGCTCACCCTCTTGAACCGCTTCGTTCGACATTTTAGCCACACCCCCTGTGGTTAAGAGACCAGCCCTAACCGCTCGGGAGTGTCCTTTCAAGAGTTTTCGAATCTTGCCGACGACCTCGTCCACGCATTGCGGACCCCACAGATCGCCCAACAGATCCGATCAGCTTATCGTTTCACCCCCATCCTTTCGTTTGAATTGCCGCAGTCGCGAAAACAAAAACGGCCCGGGCGTGAATGCGCCCGGGCCGGATTTTACCTGTCGAGTACCAGCCCTTAGAAGTCGCGCTGGAAGCGGACGAAGCCGCCGAGGGCGTTCTTCTTGCCGTCCGGGATACCGGTCCAGTTGTAGCCGTTGTTGTCGTGGTCGTTATGAGCCCAGTCAAGTTCGGTGATGACCGAGAAGCCGGGAACGATCGTGTAGGCAACGTTCGCGGCAAGACCGAACTCCTTGGCTTCGTCATACGAAACCTGGAGGTTGAACGAGGTCTTCTCGTTGAACTTGTAGGTGCCACCGCCCCACACAGCCCAGTTGCCGCCCCACACCTTGTAGAAGTTGCGCGGAGCGTTGTCGTCGGTGCCGTAGCCGCCCATGACGAACAGCGAGAAGGCGTCGTTGACGTTCACGTCCAAGCGAACCTTGCCGGCCCACTCTTCCCAGTTGCTGTTGTACGCGACGACGCCGCTGATGCCGCCCCAGCCCTGGGTCCACTTCACGCCGCCGACGACGTGCGGCATGTAGCTATCGATGAGCTCGCTGCCGGCGAAGTTGTAACCGGCGTAGGAGTTGCCCTCTTCGAACGAGACAATGGCCGAGAAGCCGTTGCCGGCGTCGAAGGTGTAGCTGATCAGGTTGGTGTCGAAGCCGCCGTAAGGCACGATCGTATCGTTGATGACCGCGCCGGCGTAGCCGGTGAAGGTATCGAAGGCCGATTCGTCAGCGCCGATACGCAGGCCGCCGAGCTGGATCCATGCAAAGTGAGCGTTGATGTCAGTAGCACCGTTCAGGAAGTCAAAGCGAGTCTCGGTGTAGGTCTTCAAGGTGCCGAGCTCGGTTTCCTGGCCGGTCCAGGTCTTCAGCGCGAAACGAGCGCGCTTCGACCACGAACGCTGCGAGTCACCGTCCATGACGTCGGTGGTACCGCGGCCCGTGAACGAGCCTTCCTGGCCAGCCGAGGCGTCATAGCGGACATAGCCGCCGATGCGCAGGCAGGTTTCGGTGCCCGGGATGTAGAAGTAGCCAGCGCCGTAGACGTCGCAGATCTTGACGTATTCGGCCGGTTCCGGCTCGGCGACGGTCACCGCGTCGGCGGCGCGAGCACCGGAAACTGCGACCAGAGCCGCAGCTGAGCCGAGAAGAAGGCTCTTGATGTTCATTTTCTGACCTCCAGTCAAAAGTTAAAAAACGGGTCTGGGTATTTTTTGCTGAAGGACAGCGTTCCCTGCCCCATCCCCACTACCGAAAAAGATGCGCACCGCGCCGCTCCTTCGAAGCTGACATTACCCATGAGCCGGCGCCGTTCAACCACGATCGTGTCGCCGCGAGGGCTGTCCGGGCGCTATCGCCGGGCGTTGTTGCACAAATGACACGATTTGGCCTCACTCAGAAAGCTCTCGTTAACCATCGAGGCCCTCGAGGCCGCTCAATCCGGGCGAATCCGGCAATGGGTCGGCCCAATTGCGGCGCGCCGGCGAGTCGGCCGCCAACCGGTTGCCGCAGAATCGCCACTTGTGAGGAAGGTTTGTCGCGCGGCGCGGGGGAGGATGGCGGAGAGGATGGGATTCGAACCCACGAGAAGCTTTTGACCTCTACTCCCTTAGCAGGGGAGCGCCTTCGACCACTCGGCCACCTCTCCGTCGCGCCGCTGGATAAAGAAAAGCGCGGGCACAATCAACAAGCCGGCGCCATAATCGCCGAAAAATCCTTCGGCCCGCAGCTGCGACAGCCGGCATGACATCGGATCATGAGCGGCGAATCGGGACTTGCGCGGCCTTTCGAGCCAAGCCCCGGCGACTTCATCCGAACTCCATCGCACATCGACAACCGGACGCGCAATCGCCCGGGCAATAGCTTTGGCTTCGCCGGGCAGGGCGAAAAAGAAAGCAATAACAAAGCATTGATGGCGATTTCGACCGAGGACGCTATCGCTTCCAGTCGATTCTGACTGGAGGTCAGAAAATGAACATCAAGAGCCTTCTTCTCGGCTCAGCTGCGGCTCTGGTCGCAGTTTCCGGTGCTCGCGCCGCCGACGCGGTGACCGTCGCCGAGCCGGAACCGGCTGAATACGTCAAGATCTGCGACGTGTACGGCGCCGGCTATTTCTACATCCCGGGCACCGAGACCTGCCTGCGCATCGGCGGCTATGTCCGCTATGACGCCGGCTTCGGCGATGTTGGCACGTTCACCGGCGCACGCGCCGACGACGTCGTCACCGGCAAGAACCAGGGCACCTGGTACAAGGACGCCCGCTTCACGCTGAAGACCTGGACCGGCCAGGAAACGGAACTCGGCACGTTGAAGACCTACACCGAAACGCGCATGAATTTCCAAAATCACCCGTTCGACAATGGTGATGGCAACAGCGCTGAAAACAGCTTCGACATGCACTTCGCCTGGATCCAGCTTGGCGGCCTGCGGGTCGGCCTGGACGAATCGGCCTTCGATACGTTCGTCGGCTACGCCGGCAACGTCGTCAACGACACCATCGTTCCCTATGGCGGGTTCAAGACCGGTGTCGTTCAGTACTACTTCGACGCCGGCAACGGTTTCTCGGCGATGGCCTCTCTCGAAGAAGGTTCCGGCGGCGGCGCACAGACCCCCAATATTACGGGAGGTTATGGTTATGGCGTCGGTACGATCGACAGCTACGTTCCGCACATCGTCGGCGGCCTGAAGTACACCCAGGGCTGGGGTGATATCGTCGGCGTCGTCGCCTATGACAGCAACTACGAATACGTCTCGGGCAAGGTTCGCCTGGATGTGAACGTGACCAACGAGCTGTCGCTGTTCGGCATGTTCGGCTACGCCAGCGAGGGCAAGCTTAACGACACGTCCGCACTCGACTTTGCGAACGGTCGCGGCTTCTACAAGCCGTGGGGCGGCAAGTGGGGCTTCTGGGCCGGCGGCACCTACAAGTTCAGCGACAAGGCGTCGTTCAACCTCCAGGTGTCGGGTGATGAGTGGAAGGACTACGGCATCGCGGCCAACGTCGCCTACACCGTCGTTCCCGGCTTCACGATCACGCCCGAAGTCGACTACCAGCATGTCGGCTCGGATGCTATCGACCACGGCAACGTTTGGGCTGGCGCCACGAAGAAGAACGCCGTCGGCGCGATCATCCGCTTCCAGCGCGATTTCTAAGGCCAGATATTTCTGGGGAGACAGGAGAACCCGGCGGGCAACCGCCGGGTTTTCTTTTCTGCTTGATGGATGTCCCAAAACCGCTGCGTGGCTTGTGGTGGAAGCCGCAATGGGGCACAGCGTGGTGGAAAGCTTTAAATTCCGGCGAGATGGCGCCCCGCCTGCCCGTGATCCAAGTCAAATGTCAGCGAGATCGCCCAAGGCCTCGATCAAAGGCTGGATCTCGCTTTCGTAATTCTTCCAGCGCTTCACGGACGATTTGTAGATCGGCTGACGAACCTGCCAGCGGCTGGGCGTGGTGACCGCCCCTTCCCTATCGAAGAAGCGCAGGCATGCGTCGTCCCAGGGCAGGTCGAGATGACCGATGAGCCGGCGCGACTGTGCCTCTTGATCCTCGACGAGTGTCTCATAGCGATTTTCAAAGATACGGCCTGGGAAAACCTCGTTCCAGTGACGCATCAAGCGATCATATTCCCGGTAGTACAGGCCGAGTGCCCGTAGGTCCGAATTGTAGCTGTGTGCCGGGCTGAAGGGCAGGACATAGCATGACACGCAATTGTCGATGGCATCGCGGCGGCAGTGAATGATGCGCGCATTGGGAAAGAGCAAGGCGATAAGGCCGATCAGCTCAAAATTATGCGGCTGCTTGTCGACGATTCGGAGCGCGGCAGACGCCCGCTCCCTGAGGTAGGACAAATGCTCTTCGGCCAGCGTCCTGGTCAGTTCCGGTGTAAGGGAATTGACGGGCTTGCTCAGATCTTCAGCCGACGATTTGAGGCCGATTGCGTTTGCCACCCGTCTTAGTTTTTCAAGTTCTCCCGCGCCGTGAACCCCGGGATGACTGGCCAGGATCTGTTCCGTCAGCGTCGTTCCGGAGCGGGGCATGCCAACGACGAACACAGGGAGGTCGGAAGGATTGCCAAAGCCGGATGCGGCAGCAAACAGACCGGGCGTGAAGAGCTCAATCATCGAGTCCACGAACCGACGATACTGATCGATATCGAACCGGTAGCCGGCGGCCTGCTTGGCCTTGTTGAAGTGATCGAATGCTTCCGTGTAGCGCTTGAGATCGTTCTGCACTTTGCCGGCGGCGTAGTGGAGGCTCTGCACGGCCTCCGCGTTAAGCCCCGGACTGCCGAGTTCGCGAAGGATCGACTGGAGTTCCGGAGGCTCTTCGGTAAACTTCCGGCTCTGCACGAGCTCGTAGTAGGCAGCCGGGGCGTCGACGCGTCGTTCGATCGCCTCCTTGAGATAGGCGCCGGCTTCGTCCATACGCCCAAGACCAGTGAGCGTAGCAGCCATTCCGGTCCGCGCCTTGGAATGGTCACGGTTGATCTTCAGCGCCTTCTCATAGAGTGGCAATGCCAAGTCGGGTTTGTCGAACTGGGTATAAACACGCCCCAGGGCGCACAGCGCCTCCACAAGATCGGGCTGTATTTCTAGGGCATACCGTATGTGTTTGATGGCGGCCGAGAATTCGCTCAGCTTCGCATAGGCCTCGCCAAAGCTGAGATGGTAATACGGATTTCCAGGATCCTCGGCGACCGCACGCGCGAAATAGCGAAGAGCCGCCTCGTCGTCATAGCCCAGACAAACCGTACCCATGATATAGAGAGCCAGCGGATGGTTTGGCGTTCGCGCCAGCACCTCCAAACACAGGTCCTGAGCTTCATCAAGCCGCTTGGCTTGCTGATGCTCATAGGCTTTCTTCAGCAACGCGTCGTCGGCCGGCGCGCGTGCGAACGAATTTGTCTTCCAGGGACCTGGCTGTGGCGGACTTGGCTGGGGCCATCTGGGTTTCGGCGCAGCGCCGGATTTTAGATGTTTGGACCAGGCAGGCGGTAGACGATTGTTCATGGCGTCTGCTAGCAAAAAGCCCCGGCGGAATCCAGTCCAACCTCGACGCGCGAAGTCTGCTTGCAACGTCCCTTTGCTCGACTCGTCCGCGTCGGCAAGAACGCGGAGCGGCTTCAATCCAGCTTGCGCCCACTTATCTGTCACGCTAGCAAGAATGCCCCTTCACGCGAGCCTGTGCCATGCTTCGTCGCCCCTCCCTCACGCCGATCATCGGCGCGCTTCCCACCACGGTGCCGTTCGTCGGGCCGGAGGCGCAGGAGCGCGAGCGCGGGCGCCCTTTCCGCGCCCGCATCGGCGCCAATGAAAGCAGTTTCGGGCCTTCGCCACGCGTCATCGCGCGGATGGAGAGCGTCGCGCGCGACCAGTGGATGTATTGCGATCCCGACAATTACGAGCTGAAGGTGGCGGCGGCCGCTCATCACGGCGTGGCCGTCGAAAACGTGGTCGTCGGCGAAGGCATTGACGGCCTGCTCGGCCTGGTGGCGCGCATGTATGTCGCCCCGGGCGACGCGGTCGTGACCTCGCTCGGCGCCTACCCAACCTTCAATTTCCACATCGCCGGCGTCGGCGGCCGACTGGTGACCGTGCCCTATGCCAACGACAAGGAGGACCTGGATGGACTCCTCGCCAAGGTCGTCGGTGAAAAGGCCCCGCTGGTCTATCTCTCCAACCCCGACAATCCGATGGGAAGCTGGTGGGAGGCGCCGGATGTCGTCCGCTTCATCGAGGCGCTGCCGGAAACCACCATGCTGGTGCTCGACGAGGCTTATGGCGAATTGGGACCGGCCTCGGCTCTTCCGGCGATCGATGTCTCGCGGCCGAACCTCATCCGCATGCGCACCTTCTCCAAGGCTTACGGACTGGCCGGCATACGCTGCGGCTATGCGGTCGCGGAGGCGGAGGTGATCCGCGATTTCGAGAAGATCCGCAATCATTACGGCGTCAGCCGCATGGCGCAGATCGCCGGCCTCGAGGCGCTTGCCGACCAGGACTATTTGCGCTCGGTAGTGGCGCGGGTCGCGGCAGGCCGCGAGCGCATCTCAGCCATCGCCAGGCAGAACGACCTCAATCCATTGCCGTCGGCGACCAATTTCGTCACCATCGACTGCGGCCGTGACGGCGCCTTCGCGCTGAAAGTGATGCAGAACCTCTTGTCGCGCGATTTGTTCATCCGCAAGCCGATGGCGCCACGGCTCGACCGCTGCATAAGGGTGAGCGTCGGCCTAGACCACGAGCTCGATATCTTCGCCGAGGAACTGCCGGGCGCTTTGGCGGCGGCGCGGGGGAACTGAACGAACCCCTGTTGCCTTTGCCCTTTGCTGTGCCAGATTCCGCCGAGTGCAACGCGGAAGACAGGCAATGCAAGGCGAGCAAAGAGCCGTTCGGGCGCGTGTTTCCGGTACGGTGCAAGGTGTAAGCTATCGCGTCTGGACACGCGGCGAAGCCATGCGTCTCGGTCTGACTGGTTGGGTGCGCAATGAGCGCGACGGCTCGGTCACCGCGCTGATTGCCGGCGCCGATGGCGCCGTCACGGCAATGATCGAACGCCTGTGGCAACGGCCGCGGGGCGCGCTTGTCTCGAAGGTCGAGACCGAAGAAGCGGCCGACGACGCGCCCGTGGATTTCAGGATCATCGTCTAGATCGTGATGGCGTTTCATTGAATCGCCCTCACGATCTAACTCTTTGTTGGAGCATGATCTTTCTCCGAAAATCGGTTCCCATTTTTCGGAATCATGCTCTAGCCTCATCTCGCCCTGCCAACCCTAGCGGGGGCAAGTGCATGACGCATCTTGAATTAATTGAACGTTCGTTTTATTAATGCCGCCGGAGGCAAGCATGGCGCGCACTACAGGTTCCGATGGGGAAAAGACCGAGGCGGCCGTCCGCGAAGCGGCAGTCAGCCTGATCGCGCGGCTAGGTTACGAGGCGATGTCGATGCGGCAACTGGCGGCGGAGGTCGGCGTGCAAGCGGCCGCGCTCTACCGCTATTTTCCAACCAAGGAGGATCTGCTGTTCACGCTGATGCGGGAGCATATGGAAGGCCTGATCGAGGCCTGGAACGCGGCGCGGCCGGCCAACGCCGATCCGGTGAGCCAGCTCGCCGCCTATGTCGAAAACCATATCGCCTTCCATATCGAGCGACGTCACGCCACCCATGTCTCCAACATGGAATTGCGCAGCCTCTCGCATGAAAGGCTGACGCAGATCCTCAAGATGCGCACGGCTTACGAAAAGGAACTGCGCAAGATCCTGCGCGACGGCGCCGAGGCCGGCGTTTTCGAGATCGACGATACAGGCCTGACCGCCATGGCGCTGATCCAGATGATGACCGGCGTCATCGTCTGGTTCCGGCCGGGCGATCGGCTGTCGATCACCGAAGTCACGGCATCATATCTTTCGATGACAATGCGCCTGGTCGGCGCGACAATCAGCCATGGCACCGCGCGCCCTTCCGGGCGCGCCGGGGACGCCGTGGCACTCTGATTAAGGCATGATTCCCGCGAAGACCGGGGCGTGCGCAGGGAGGAACGGCATGTACACGAACACGCTCAGCTTCGGACTTGATCCGGATATCGAGGCGCTGCGCGATACGGTGCGGCGCTTCGCCCAGGACAGGATCGCGCCGATCGCGGCCGAGATCGACCGCTCCAACGAGTTTCCCGCGCATCTATGGGCCGAGCTCGGCGCGCTCGGCCTGCTCGGCATCACCGCCGATCCAGATTTCGGCGGCAGCGGCATGGGGTATCTCGCGCATGTCGTGGCGATGGAGGAGATTTCGCGCGCTTCCGCTTCGATCGGTCTCTCCTATGGCGCGCATTCCAATCTCTGCGTCAACCAGATCAACCGCTGGGCGACGCCGGCGCAGAAGGAAAAGTACCTGCCTGCCCTTTGCTCGGGCGAAACGGTTGGCGCACTGGCGATGTCGGAACCCGGCGCCGGCTCGGACGTGGTGTCGCTCCGGCTGCGCGCCGAAAAGCGCAACGACCGCTACGTGCTCAACGGCTCGAAAATGTGGATCACCAACGGCCCCGATGCCGGAACGATGGTGGTCTACGCCAAGACCGATCCGGAGCGTCACTCACGCGGCATCACCGCCTTCATCGTCGAAAAGACGATGGCCGGCTTTTCGGTGGCGCAGAAGCTCGACAAGCTCGGCATGCGCGGCTCCAACACCGGCGAACTCGTCTTCGAAAATGTCGAGGTGTCGTTCGAGAACGTGCTGCATCAGGAAGGGCGCGGCGTCGAGGTGCTGATGTCGGGTCTCGACTATGAGCGGGCGGTGCTTTCCGGCGGACCGATCGGCCTGATGGCGGCCTGTCTCGACGTCACTGTCCCTTACGTGCACGAGCGCAAGCAGTTCGGGCAGCCGATCGGCACGTTCCAGCTGGTGCAGGGCAAGCTCGCCGACATGTATTCGACGATGAACGCAGCGCGGGCTTACGTCTATGCGGTGGCGGCCGCCTGCGACCGCGGCGAGACCACGCGCAAGGACGCCGCCGGCTGCGTGCTCTTCGCCGCCGAGAAGGCGACGCAGATGGCGCTCGACGCCATTCAGCTTCTCGGCGGCAATGGCTATATCAACGATTACCCGGCGGGACGGCTGCTGCGCGACGCCAAGCTCTACGAGATCGGCGCCGGCACCAGCGAGATCCGCCGCTGGCTGATCGGCCGCGAGATCATGGCGGAGGGGGTGTGAGCTACGTTAAAAATGCCAAGGCCGCCAAAACATCTCAGGGCAATAGCACGGGCTGTTGTCACGTCTATGTCACTGTCCGGATTTGTAGCGATGGCGCATTCTGACGCGCCGGGGTTCAAGGATGCCGCGGCGCTGCGGGCTGAAGTCATCTCGAGACTCAAGGAAGACAGCCGCGTCAAGGAGGCTACTCCTGATCCCGCAGATCCGGCTCGGCTCAGCGTGACGACAGTGCGCCCGGGTAAGGACCAGAATCTTCAAGTGGACGTCACCAACCTCCTTGGTCGCCTTCGCGAACTGCCCGCCGATGAAGCCGATGCCGAGATCCAGCGTTTCTTGAACGTTCTTGTCCTAACCGATACCGAAGGTGGTTTCGAAGCCGACCGCTTAATTGCGAATATTCGACCCCGCGAGCACCTAGACGGCTTCCAAGGCGACGCAACGCCCGGCAAAGGTCCTGTCTACGAGAATCTCGCTGGCGATGTCGTGATCCTCTACCAGATCGATGCAGAGGAATCGCTTGCCAGCATGCCGATTTCCGAGGTCGGAGGCCGTTCCTTGGCACAGCTTCGTCAGCTTGCCCTGGAAAACATCGACAAGCAGATTCCGCAGGTCAAGCAAGAAAAAATTCGCGAAGGCATATCCATCTTCACCGTGGAAGGTGATGAGGCCATCTCGCCCGCCCTTCTGCTGACCGACAAATTCTGGGCTCTGCTTGAGCCTCAGTTTCCCAATGGAGTGTTCATAGCTATTCCACGGCGCGACGCCGTTTTTGTCTTCGACAAGCGTCTGCCCAACGCGATTCGGATAGCCCACACCTTGATCACGAAGGTTTTTCAAGATGAGCCTGACCTTCTGTCTGAATATGTCTTCGAGCGGCGAGACGGCACATTGCAAGTCGTGACCGAGCAATAGGAACCGACCATGGCCACACTGCAAACCCAGATCTCCCCCTCCTCCGACACCTTCCGCGCCAATGCGGAGCGCATGCGGGCGCTGGTCGCCGACATCGCCGAGAAGGCGGCAAGCGTCGAGCGCGGCGGCTCCGACGAGGCGCGCGAACGTCACGTCTCACGCGGCAAGCTCCTGCCGCGCGAGCGGCTGGCGCAGTTGCTCGACGCCGGCTCGCCCTTCCTCGAGGTCGGCCAGTTCGCTGCGTGGTCGATGTATGGCGAGGACATTCCAGCGGCCGGCATCATAACCGGCGTCGGCCGCGTCGAGGGCACCGAGGTGATGGTCGTCGTCAACGACGCGACGGTGAAGGGCGGCACCTATTATCCGCTGACGGTGAAGAAGCATCTCAGGGCGCAGGAGATCGCGCTCCAGAACAATTTGCCCTGCATCTACCTGGTCGACAGCGGCGGCGCCAATCTGCCGAACCAGGACGAGGTTTTCCCGGACCGAGAGCATTTCGGCCGAATCTTCTACAACCAGGCCAACATGTCGGCGGCGGGCATCCCGCAGATCGCCTGCGTGATGGGCTCTTGCACGGCGGGCGGCGCCTATGTGCCGGCGATGTCGGACGAGACGATCATGGTGCGCAACCAGGCTACCATCTTTCTCGGCGGCCCGCCGCTGGTGAAGGCGGCGACCGGCGAGGATGTCAGCGCCGAGGAACTCGGCGGCGCCGATGTCCATACCAGGCTTTCCGGCGTCGCCGACCACTACGCCATGGACGACGAGCATGCTCTGGCGATTTGCCGGCGTATCATCAGAAACCTCAATCGAAACAAGGCCGTAAGCCTGAATCTGCGGAAGCCGATTCAACCGCTTTACGATCCGCGGGAACTCTACGGCGTCGTGCCGACGGATTTGCGCCAGCCCTATGACGTGCGCGAGGTGATCGCGCGTCTCGTCGACGGCTCGGAGTTCGACGAGTTCAAGCAGAATTACGGCACGACGTTGGTCACCGGCTTCGCGCATCTGCACGGCATGCCGATCGGCGTTCTCGGCAACAACGGCGTGCTCTTCTCTGAAAGCGCGCTGAAGGGCGCGCATTTCATCGAGCTCTGCTGCCAGCGCGGCATTCCGCTGGTCTTCCTGCAGAACATCACCGGCTTCATGGTGGGCCGTAAATACGAGGCCGGCGGCATAGCAAAGGACGGCGCCAAGCTGGTGATGGCGGTCGCCACGGCGAAGGTGCCGAAGCTCACGGTGATCATCGGCGGCTCGTTCGGCGCCGGCAATTACGGCATGTGTGGCCGCGCCTATTCGCCCCGCTTCCTGTGGATGTGGCCGAACGCGCGCATCTCGGTGATGGGCGGCGAGCAGGCGGCGACGGTGCTCGCCATGGTCAAGCGTGAAGGAATCGAGCGCAAGGGCGGCGCATGGAGCGCCGAAGAGGAAGCGAAGTTCAGGAAGCCGATCCTGATGAAATACGAGCATGAAGGCCATCCGCTCTATTCCTCGGCGCGGCTCTGGGACGATGGCATCATCGATCCGGCCAGGACCCGCGACGTGCTGGCGCTCAGCCTCTCGGCGGCGCTCAATGCGGAGGTCGAGGAGACGAAGTTCGGCGTGTTCAGGATGTGACGATGAGCGCTCTCGGCGACAGGATCCGCATCCACACCGGCGACATCACAAGGCTCGCGGTTGACGCCATCGTCAACGCGGCCAATTCCTCGCTGCTGGGCGGCGGTGGCGTCGACGGCGCCATCCATCGCGCGGCCGGGCCGGAGTTGGTTGCCGAATGCCGCATGCTTCATGGCTGCGAGACCGGCGATGCCAAGCTGACCAAAGGCTACCGGCTGCCGGCGCGTTATGTCATCCACACGGTCGGTCCGGTCTGGCAAGGCGGCGGCAAGGGCGAGGCCGAACTGCTCGCCTCCTGCTACCGGCGCTCGCTCGAAATTGCGCTCGACCATGAATGCCGGACGGTAGCGTTCCCGGCGATCTCGACCGGCATCTACGGCTATCCAAAAGACCAGGCGACTGGGATCGCTGTCGGTACCGTAAGCAACTTTCTGCGGCAGCACCCAGCGCCGGACGTTGTTACTTTCTGCTGTTTCGACGAGCACACGGCGGAGGTGTACCGTCGGGTCGTTGCTGGTATCTCGGAAAGCTGAACTTATGGACCAACCGATTTCTCAATACAGGCAAATTGGAACCTCCAGGATGCCGCTGGTGGAAACTACAGATATTCGGTATTGCTCAGCCTGCATTGGGGAATTGGGGTGGGCTGGACATGAGTTTGGAATATTTCCGCAAGTCGATCGTCTCGTTGTTTGTGCCGATTCTGTTGCTCTCGGCACCTATCGCCCAGGCAGGTGGGTCCTTGGCGGGCAGCGTGGGCGACAAACGCTTTCCGCCGCCTTTGTCGATGAATCCGAAGGACCAATGCACCAGCGCCTACAGGTCCTATGTCGCGGCGAGCGCCCACTCGGCCTATGCAACAACTTTCTACACACGCGTGATGGACCTCTATGTCGTCTGCGGCAAGGCGCTCAACGCACCGTCGCAAAAGGCGGCGGAGGATATCGCGTTGCGCAACTGCCAGGGCGGCCTGAAAAGGTGGCGACTCAACACGGCGAGCGGCGGCTGCGCCATCGCCGCTTCGAAATAGGCCGGTGCCGGCAGGACTGGCGCCGCCCGACGCAAGACCGGGAGGCTCCATGTTCAGCAAGATCCTGATCGCCAATCGCGGCGAGATCGCCTGCCGCGTCATCCGCACTGCCCGTAAGCTCGGCGTGCGCAGCGTGGCCGTCTATTCCGACGCCGACGCCAAGGCCCTGCATGTCGAGATGGCCGACGAAGCGGTGCATATCGGCCCCTCGCCCGTCGCGGAAAGCTATCTGCGCGGCGACAGGATCGTAGCCGCGGCACTCGCCACCGGTGCCGAGGCCATCCATCCCGGCTACGGTTTCCTGTCGGAAAATCCAGACTTCGTTGATCAGGTGGCAACGGCAGGCCTTGTCTTCATTGGCCCGTCCGCCGCCTCGATCCGCGCCATGGGATTGAAAGACGCCGCCAAGCGGTTGATGGAAAAGGCCGGCGTGCCGGTGGTGCCCGGCTATCACGGCGAAGCGCAGGAGATCGTGCTGCTTGCCTCCAAGGCTCGTGAGATCGGCTACCCCGTCCTGATCAAGGCGCGCGCCGGCGGCGGCGGCAAGGGCATGCGCCGCGTCGACCACCCCGACGATTTCTCGGAAGCACTTTCCGGAGCGCGGCGCGAAGCGAAAGCGGCATTCGGCGACGATCGCGTGCTCGTGGAAAAATATGTCGACAAGCCGCGCCATATCGAGTGCCAAGTGTTCGGCGACAATTTCGGCAATGCGGTGCATCTCTATGAACGCGACTGCTCGGCGCAGCGCCGCCACCAGAAAGTGATCGAGGAGGCGCCCGCCCCCGGCATGACGCCAGCGCTGCGCAAGGCAATGACGGAAGCGGCCGTGAAGGCCGCCAGGGCGATCCAATATTCGGGCGCCGGCACCATCGAATTCATCGTCGATGCTTCCGAAGGACTGAAAGCCGACCGCTTCTGGTTCATGGAGATGAACACGCGGCTGCAGGTCGAACACCCCGTCACCGAGATGGTCACCGGCGTCGATCTCGTCGAATGGCAGCTGCGCGTCGCCTCCGGCGAAAAACTGCCGAAGACGCAAGGCGAGATCGCGCTTGCCGGCCACGCTTTCGAGGCGCGCCTCTATGCCGAGGACGCCACGAGGGGCTTCCTGCCGGCGACCGGCACGCTGCATCATCTCAAATTCCCGGAAGCGGCGCCGGAAGGAGCTCAGATGCGTATCGAGACCGGCGTACGCGCCGGCGATGCGAGCTCGCCCTTCTACGATCCGATGATCGCCAAGCTGGTCGTGCATGCCAAGGACAGGGCCTCGGCGCTCAATGCCCTGCGCGAGATGCTGGCGCGGACGGAAGTGGCCGGTTCGATCGTCAACACCGCCTTCCTGGCGGCGCTCGCCGCCGATGCCGATTTCGCCGCCGGCGATGTCGATACCGGGTTGATCGGCCGGCACCAGGAAGCGCTCACCGCCGTTCCCGCGCCGGGCGATGAGACGATCGCAGCCGCGGCGCTGGCCGCGACGGACGCCGGCGCGCCGGGTCCAGACACCGATCCCTGGTCGACACTTTCAGGCTACGCCCATTTCCACACGCTCGCGCGCCGCATCCGCTTGCGCCATGGCGAGGAGAACATCCTTGCCAGGGTTTCGGCACGGCCGGACGGCCGTTTCCAGGTGGCGCTGGAAGCGCCGCATGACGCCGTGAACACGCATGACCTGAGGACCATGCCGCGCGCCGTCCGCTGGCCAGGCCATGTCACCGTCTTCGAAGGTGCGATGGGCTACACCTTCACCGTTCCCGATCCGCTCGCCAAGGCCGACGAAGCCGGAGCCGCTTCGGGCAGCCTGCGCGCGCCGATGCCGGGGCTGGTCAAGCTGGTGCGGGCCGCAGCGGGCGATGCCGTGATCAAGGGCCAGCCGCTTCTGATCCTCGAAGCGATGAAGATGGAACATACGATCGCCGCCCCGCATGACGGCGTGATCGCCGAGATCGCGGCCGAAGGCGCGCAGGTCAGCGACGGCACGGTGCTGGTGCGCTATGTCGAGGACAATCGGACCTGATTTAAAGAAAATGGCCGGGACGAGCCCGGCCATTTTCCTCGATAGCTGCAGAACCGACTTACGGCTTGATCGGCGCGTATTTGCCGTCGTGCCACTGGTTGATGTCGTAGCTGGCGTTCTTCAGGTCACCCTTCTCGTCGAAGATGACGTCGCCGACGACGGTGCTGATCGGCTTGCCGTCCTTGAGCGCCTCCGCGACCTTGGCCGGATCGTCGCTGCCGGCGCGCTTGACGCCTTCGGCCACGGCCTGGATCACGGCATAGGAGAACAACGTGAAGCCTTCAGGCGTGAAGCCGCCGGCCTTGATCTTGGCGACCGCGTCCTTCGCTTCCGGCTTGGCCTGTGGGTCCGACGGGAAGACGAACATGGTGCCTTCGCCGGCCGGGCCGGCGACCTGCCAGAATTCCGGCGAGGCGATCGAGTCCGGCATGATCAGCTGGAACTTGACGTTCTGCTCAGCCGACTGCCGCAGGATCAACCCCGCCTCCGGATGGTAGCCGCCGAAATACACCACGTCGGCCTTGAGCTCCTTCAGCTTGGTGACCAGAGCCGAATAGTCCTTCTCGCCGGCATTGATGCCTTCGTAGTCGACTTCCTTGAGGCCGCCGGCATTCATCGTCGCCTTCACGGCATCGGCGACGCCCTGGCCGTAGGCGCTCTTGTCGTGCAGGATGACGACGTTCTTGCCGGCATATTTCTTGGCGATCCACGGGCCGATGAAGGCGCCCTGCGCGTCGTCACGCGTGTAAAGGCGCATGATGGTCGGCCAGCCCGCCTTGGCGGCGGCGTCGGTCAGCACCGGGTTGGACGAGGCGGGGCTCATCATCAGCGTGCCGGCTTCGGCATAGACGGCCGAGGCCGGAATGCTCGAGCCCGAACAGGCATGGCCGTCGACGAACTTGACGCCGTTGGCGACGATGCGGTTGGCCACCGACACCGCCTGCTTCGGATCGCACTGGTCATCCTCGATGTCGAGCTTGATCTGCGAGCCGTTGACGCCGCCGGCGGCATTGATCGCGTCGGCGGCAGCCTGCGCGCCCTGCTTGAACTGGTCACCGATGGTGGCGAGCTGGCCGGTCATCGGGCCGACCACCGAAATGGTGATGTCGTCGGCGAAGGCAACCGGCGCGCTCATCATCAGGCCAAATGCGGCCGCGCTCAAAATACCCAATTTTTTCATGACTATAAGAACTCCTCCACTTGCGCATGGCCACCCGGCCGCGCTTCGTTCACAGAGCCGGGACAATTTCACCCTTCGCTGAAACTGTCGAGAGGACAATTCGGAAGGTTTTGGTTCATTTCGACCAGGATTGCTTGGGCCACGTGCCTCGTGATTACCCCGCGTAATGCAAAAAGCCGCGCCGGCCTTATTTCGGCCGGTCGCGGCTTTTGCAGTCGAGTTCCCCAGACGCCCCCGCGCCTGAAACCCACTCGCTTCCCTGTCTTGTCGCGCAGTCGGGCAGGTTCGCCCTCTGCATTCTTGTTCTTGTTGATCGGCCGTCTTGTCGCGGCCTTGTCCCCTGAAACTCTTCGGACCTGCGTCCGCCGGATCAGTGCATCGTCATCCATTCGCGCGCTTCGCGCAGCGCCGTGGCGATCTCGACCTTCGACATGGTGGCCGAGAGTTCCGAGCGTAGCTCGGCGGCGCGGACCGATCCCTTGATCGCGGCGATGTTGAACCATTTGTGGGCGGCGACGACGTCGGTCTCGCAATCGCGGCCGGTCGCATACATCATGCCCAGTTCGAAAAGAATGTCGGCCTGGGCAGTTGCCCCCATGGCGCCGAAGCCGTCTTCAAGCATTTCAAAGCGTGCCATTTCAATCCCCTGTCTGACTCCCGAGAGCTGCCTCCTTTTTCCCTTGGTGTCCCTCGGGGCGAGCCGCTCTTTCGATGCTTTCGAGGATGAAGCCTGGCCTTGAATCCGTCGTTAAATGGCGTGCTTAATTTGAGGAAAACAAAGCTAAAACAAGAGGTAAACGCGGAAATTCATTAAGCATGAGAATCCAGCTTTTCGGCCATTTTGCATCAAATTCGATGAAAATTGCCGCGACCTGAATCAAGACTTCGCTAACCACGGAAACGGAAGCACTTTTCCGGTTTCGTTTATTGTGGGCGATAGCCGGCGCGAAAATCCTTACAACCTTCCGTGGCGGCACCGCTTTCGTTTTGGCCGGAGCTGGATTAGCTTTACCTTTGCGTAAGGGACTGGAAGGCGGACCGGAGCCCGCCGTATGCCCATTGGGAGGAGGACACGATGTTTCGAAAGATGAGCCTGGCCCTGGCGGCCACCTTGATCATGGCGGGTGCAGCGTGGGCCGACCCGATCGAAGGCAGTTGGAAGACGCAATCCGGCGAGACCGCGACGATCGGCGGCGGCGGCTCGTTCTCCATCACGCTCAAGACCGGCAAATATGCGGGCAAGACCATCGGCTCTCTGAAGGCGGCCGGCGACAACAAATATGCCGGCTCAATCACCGACCCCGCGAACGACAAGACCTATTCCGGCAAGGCGACCCTTACGGGCACGACGCTCAAGATGAGCGGCTGCGTGCTCGGCGGCCTGATCTGCAAGAGCCAGACCTGGCACAAGCTCTGACCGCCAATCCCGGATCGTGCGAACGGGGCCCAAGCGGCCCCGTTTTCTTTTGCAGGGTCGGCGCTTTCGCTGACCCGCACCAGGCCTCCCGCGCCCCTTCAAGCCCTCGTCAATCAATTTGAACCGCAGATGAATACCGGTCTCAGAACCGGTTCAGAGGCCGTCAGGCATTTTCTCCCGCATTGAAGGAGAGGGAAATGCTTGCGCGTCGCTTCACCATCGTCTGCCTGCTGATGAGCTTGTTCGGCATGTTCTTCGCCATCCTGGTGGCCGGAGGCGGCCACTCGTCTCGCTTGTGGGAACGGCCCGTGGCTTCGTTCTCGGCTCCGTGAACCAAGTGACGGGCCGAAACGACAAAGCTGAACATCGACCTCGCTAAAAATCGGGACACCCAAAATGAACCGCCTCGCCGCCACCGCAATGAATATCCTCAGGCTGCTGCCGCGGGCGACCCTCATCCTGATGCTGCTCGCCGCGCCGGTGCTGGCGGTGCCTGTGATGCGGGCCGATACGGGCCACACGATCGAGGCGCCGGCGCACAAGAACACCAGCGTGGGCTTTGTACTCCTGATCAGCCTGCAGCGTGGGTAACGCGCCACCGAGGAAAAACGACGGTTGCGGCGGCTTGACGCCTGCCTCCCCCTCCCAACCGCTCTTCCAAATCTCTATATTGGGCCATGGAAAAGCGAATCTACCCCCAAGCCATCGAATCGGTCGTCATGCCGGAGCCCTTCGGCAAGCAGGAGTTCCACGACGCCAAGAAGGCGGTCGCGGCGCTCCAGACGCTCTACGACCGCAACACCAAGTTCCTGCGCGATTCTTTCGCGGCCCTTGCCGCGGGCGGCGACGAGAGCAAGCGCTACCGGGCGTTCTATCCGCAGATCGGCGTCACCACGACCTCGTTCACGCAGATCGACTCGCGCCAAGCCTACGGCCATATGCCGACTCCGGGGCATTTCGCCACCACCATCACCCAGCCGCAACTGTTCGAGAACTATCTCGTCGAACAGCTTCGGCTCATCATGCGCAATCATGGCGTGACGGTGACGGTGTCGGAATCGACCACGCCGATCCCGCTGCATTTCGCCTTCCTGGAAGGCACCTATGTCGATGGCGCGGCCGCCGAGCGCATCAAGCGGCCGATTCGCGACCTGTTCGACGTGCCGGATCTCGACGGCACCGACGACCAGATCGCCAACGGCACCTTCGAGGTGGCGTTCGGCGAACCGCGGCCGCTGGCGCCGTTTACCGCGCAACGCATCGACTATTCGCTGCACCGCATGACGCATTACACGGCGACCAGCCCGCAGCATTTCCAGAATTTCGTGCTGTTCACCAATTACCAGTTCTATATCGACGAATTCGTCGCCCGGGCTCGCGAACTGATGGAGGGCGGTGGAGGCGGCTACAGTGAATTCGTCGAACCGGGCAATGTCGTGACCAAGGCGGGAGCCGGCTCGCCGAGCGAAGGCACGCCGCCGCAGCGCCTGCCGCAGATGCCGGCCTATCACCTGAAGAAACCCGGCCATGGCGGCATCACCATGGTCAATATCGGCGTCGGGCCTTCCAACGCCAAGACGATCACCGACCATATCGCTGTGCTGAGGCCGCATGCTTGGGTCATGCTCGGCCATTGCGCTGGCCTACGCAACACGCAGGCGCTGGGCGACTACGTGCTGGCGCACGCCTATGTGCGCGAGGATCATGTGCTGGACGACGACCTGCCGGTCTGGGTGCCGATCCCGCCGTTGGCGGAGATCCAGGTGGCGCTGCAGGAAGCGGTCGCCGAAGTCACCGGCCTGTCCGGCTACGATCTCAAGCGCATCATGCGCACAGGCACCGTCGCCACCATCGACAACCGCAACTGGGAGCTGCGCGACCAGCGCGGACCGGTGCAACGTCTGTCGCAGTCGCGCGCCATCGCGCTCGACATGGAATCGGCCACCATCGCCGCCAACGGCTTCCGCTTCCGCGTGCCCTACGGGACGCTGCTGTGCGTCTCCGACAAGCCGCTGCATGGGGAGCTGAAGCTGCCCGGCATGGCGACCGAATTCTACAAGCGGCAGGTCGCGCAGCATCTCACCATCGGCATCAGGGCGATGGAGAAGCTCGCCGAAATGCCGATGGAGCGCCTGCATTCGCGCAAGCTCAGAAGCTTTTCCGAGACAGCGTTCCAGTAGGCCCGTGCCGGCCAGCCGCCGGCGAGGCAATCCGTCGTCTTGCTCGGGCCGCAATTTGGCCGATAAGCGGTCAGAACGGAAGGCTGGAGCAAATTCAGGAAGAACGCGAGCGGTTTCCGTTCGAAATCGCGTCGGAACAGATACAGGGCCTTTCGGCGTTCCGTTAAACGGTGAAATATCCTGGGCGGGTCGGAGCAGATGACTACGGGCGGCGCGCGCTTGAGCATGATGGCTCAGCTGACATTCCTGGCGATGATGGCATGCTCGGCCGCGCTGCTGGCCGGGTTCTTCGGCGCGCTGCATCCGGCTTTCGATTCCTTCTCGCATTTCCGCATGCATCTGAGCGTGCTGACGGTGCTGCTCGCGCTGGCGCTGCTTGCCGGTCCGTATCGGCTGCAGGCCGTCGCGGCGCTGGTCTTCGCAATCGCCTGCTTCGCCACGACGACGAGCGCGCTGCCCAGATTGTCGACGCAGCAGGCGGTCGCGAAGCCGGCCGACCGAATGGTCTACAGCCTGCTGCAGATGAACCTGCGCTTTAACAATCCGACGCCGAAGAAGGTGCTGTCGCTGATCGGCCGGACCAATCCGGACGTCATCACGCTCGATGAAGTATCGGGGATGTGGTCGAAGGAGCTCGGCTATATTGCCGGCGCCTATCCCTACCGCATCCTTTGCGACTACCCCAACGGCATATTCGGCGTCGCGCTGCTCTCGCGCCGTCCCTTCGCCGCCGGCACCGCGCCGCGCTGCGAGCCGCGCGGCGCGATGGCGACCGCCACGATCGATTTCAACGGCGTCCCCGTCGACGTCGCCGCGATCCATCTGAGCTGGCCGTGGCCGAAGGAACAGTCCTGGCAGATCGGCGAGCTGGCGGAACCGCTGGCCGGGCTCGGCGAGACCGCCATCATGGCCGGCGACTGCAATGCCGTGCCGTGGAGCGCGGCGGTGCGACGGGTGGCGCGGCTCAGCGGCATGACGCTGATGCCGTCGGCTGGGCCGACCTGGATCCACCGCACGCTGCCCGATGTCCTGCGCCGCTACGCGGGCCTGCCGATCGACCAGGTGTTCAGCAAGGGCGGGGTGACGATCCTGTCGTCTGCCCGGCTGGAAGATACCGGCTCCGACCATCTGCCGGTGCTGGTCGAATTCACGCTGCCGCCCGCCAGCGACGCGCCCGAGGACGAGCATAAGTCGGCGCTGGCGGCGAATGAGGCGACGGACAGACCGCAGGGCTGACGCTCTGTTTCTTAAGCGAACGACCGAAGCTTCAGTTCTTCCCCATCAATGCATTGACCAGCCGGTCGACATGGCCGCCGTCACGATGCTCGCGCGCATCGAAGGCGTTCTGTTTCGCTTCATATTGCGCGTAGACGGTGTCGATCCGGCGCCTGGCCTCGCGATGGGTGGCAGTGCAGAACCAGTTGTCGGCCAGCTTCAGGCCGGCAATGGACTTATCGGTGGCGCGCATCATGGCCTTGGCGATGCGGCCGTGATGGTGCTCGTGGGCGCGGACGCCGGCGAGGAAGCGACGCCAGCGCCGCTCGAGCTCGGGTTTCGGCGGCGAAGCCAGGCGAGGAAAAGTGTAGGTGAGTTCCATCGTTCCGTCGGCGCCCCGCAATCTGCACATCCCGTCAGCGCGGTCCACGTCCAGCTTCCAGTTCACGACGTAGCTGGTGTCGGCGATGGCACGGGTCATGAAGCCGTGCTTGGGACCTTTACGGTTCATCGCTTCGACCAGCGCGGCGCCCGTCGCGCCGGCGATGTCATAGCTGCGGGTCGTGACCAGCACCTTGGTGCCGGCCAGTGCCTCCGGGGCACCGCCGCACAGGCCACCGAGCATGATGAGACATGTAAGAACCGCCAGGCGCATGGCCATTTGCTCCTTATCCGCAGAGAAGGAACTATAAGCCGGCTGCAATTTCAAGCGTAAGGAACCCGACCCGCGGATGGTTGCGGATCGGAGGAGCGGCTCACATGCCCTGGTAGACCGGGCCTTCGCCGGCTTTGTTGGAGCGGCGGTCGAGACGGCCCGGTCGGAGCGGATCACATGCCCTGGTAGACGGGGCCTTCGCCGCCTTGTGGCGGTACCCAGTTGATGTTCTGGTTCGGATCCTTGATGTCGCAGGTCTTGCAGTGGACGCAGTTCTGCGCGTTGATGACGAAGCGCACGTCCTTGGCCGACGGATCGGCGGCGGCGTTGCCGTCCTTGTCCACCCATTCATAGACGCCGGCCGGGCAATAGCGGGTCGACGGGCCGGCGAAGACATCGTGCTCCGAACGCTGCTGCAGCGCCATGTCGGCGACGATCAGATGCACCGGCTCGTTTTCCTCATGATTGGTGTTCGACAGGAACACCGAGGAGAGACGGTCGAAGGTCAACACGCCATCCGGTTTCGGATAGGCGATCTTCTGATGCTTGGAGGCCGGCTCGAGGGTGGCATAGTCTGCCTTGCCGTGCTTCAGCGTGCCGAAAGGCGAGAAGCCGAACAGCGTGTTCAGCCACATGTCGAGCCCGCCAATGCCGACGCCGACGACGGTCCCGAAGCGCGACCATAGCGGCTTGACGTTGCGCACCTTCTTCAGATCCTTGCCGATGTCGCTGCCGCGCCAGGCTTCTTCGTAGGACGCAAGCTCGTCATTGGCGCGGCCGCCGGCGATCGCCTCGGCCACATGCTCGGCCGCGAGCATGCCGGACAGCACCGCATTGTGCGAACCCTTGATACGCGGCACGTTGACGAATCCGGCAGCACAGCCCATCAGCACGCCGCCCGGGAAAGACAGCTTCGGCACGGACTGCCAGCCGCCCTCGGTGATGGCGCGCGCGCCATAGCCGATGCGCTTGGCGCCTTCGAAGGTCCCGGCGATCGCCGGATGCGTCTTGAAGCGCTGGAACTCCTCGAAGGGCGAGAGATAGGGGTTCTTGTAGTTCAGGTGGACGACGAAACCGACCGCCACCTGGTTGTCCTCGAGATGGTAGAGGAAGGAGCCACCGCCGGTCTTCATGTCGAGCGGCCAGCCGAAGGAGTGCTGCACCAGGCCCGGCTTGTGGTTCTCTGGCTTGACCTGCCAGAGTTCCTTGAGGCCGATGCCGAACTTGCCAGGCTCACGGCCATCGGCAAGCCGGTACTTGGCGATGAGCTGTTTGGCGAGCGAGCCGCGCGCGCCCTCGCCGATCAGCACATATTTGCCCATCAGCGCCATGCCGGGCGCGTAAGCCGGGCCATGCGTGCCGTCCTTCTCGACGCCCATGTCGCCGGTGATGACGCCCGTTACGGCGCCGGCGTCGTTGTAGACCAGGCTCGCCGCGGCAAAGCCCGGATAGATCTCCACGCCCAGCGCCTCGGCCTTGGTCGCCAGCCAGCGGCAGACATTGCCGAGCGACACGATGTAGTTGCCGTGATTGTTCATCAACGGCGGCATCAGGAAGTTGGGCAGGCGGAACGAACCGGCTGGGCCCAGCACCAGGAAATGATCCGCCGTGACAGGCGTCTTGAACGGATGACCCTCTTCCTCGCGCCAGCCGGGCAGCAGCCGGTCGATGCCGATCGGGTCGACGACCGCGCCGGAGAGGATATGCGCGCCGACCTCGCCGCCCTTCTCCAGGACGACGACGGAGAGGTCGGGGTTGAGCTGCTTCAGACGAATAGCCGCGGCGAGGCCGGCGGGACCGGCGCCGACGATCACCACGTCGAATTCCATGCTTTCGCGTTCGATTTCGCTCATCGGCCCCTCTATAGCTTGCCGCATTCTCGCATTGTGCTGGCTCATGCGCTGCATAGCGCATCAATTCGCGACGCGAAACCGGCGCGGACGTGACAACGCCGATTTCGACAAAAAGTCGCGGTTTCCCTACGAAAAGGCAGCAGCACAGGCCATGGCCAAGCATAGGCCAGCGCCAATTGGTTGGCAGGCCAGGCGGCGCCGGGATGTTTTTAATTGTTCGACGGCTTGGTTATCGGCAATACTTCGCGACATGCGCAGCCCAGAGCCGCCCGGCTTTCCACCGAAGCGCTTACTCTTCACGCCAGGCGCGGCCTGGCGCGCGGTTCTTCCGCTCCTCTTTTTGAGCCTGCCGGCCCTTTTGACCACGCAAGTCCGGGCGGATCCGGTAAAGGTATGGGCGACCGGCGCCTATTCCTTCTCCGACGAGCTGGGCGGCTTCCGCATCACCGGCGCCTCCGGCATCGGCACCAAGGAAGATCCCCTGGTCATCAAGGAGGAGCTGAACACGGCGACGCCGGTGACGCTGACCATTCGCGCCACCAAGCCGATCGAGCCCTTCGGCAAGGCCGGCGAGGTCGCCAACGGCGTGATGTATATGCGCATCGACGTGCTCAACAACAGCGCGCTCCCCTGGGTGGAGTTCCAGTTCGAGCTGCAGGAGATCCTCGACCAACCTAGCGTATTCGGCGATGGCCTGTCCTTCGACCAGCGCAACAAGACGCCCGACAACATCTGGTCGAGCAACTTCGCCGATTTCGACCGACGGTTCGAACCCTATGACCGGCTGCTGTTCAAGAACGGCAAGATCGACCCGCTGAAGACGGCGACCTTCGATTTCCTGATCACCGATTACACGCCGCGCTGGACGTTCTACATCGTGCAGGATCCAAGGATTCCAACTGGCTGATCTCTCCACGGTTGCAAAACCTCGCCGTGCGGACGATGGTGGCGCCATGACTGCCGCCTCCCCCAGAACACCAGCCGAGATTGCCGAACTGCTCGCCTTCTATGCGAGCGCCGGCGTCGATGACGCGCTGGAGGACGCGCCGATCAACCGATTCGCCGAAGCGGCAGCGATGCCAGTTGGACGGGGGCCGGCCGAACGCAGGCCCGCCGAGCGGCCGCCGGCCGCGCCGCGCCGCCAAGCCGCGCCCGAGAGCCGAGCGGTATCCGAGCAGGCTCCGGAGCGAGTCGAGAACCCGCCGGCGCCCTTCTCCGGCCTCGACGCCAGCAACATCCCGGACGCACCCACCCGGGCACCGGCGGCTGCGGCCGTTCCCGACGAAGCACAGGCGGCTGCGGCTCGGCAGCTCGCGGCAAGCGCTTCGACACTCGATGAACTGCGCCAGCGCATGGCCGGTTTTGACGGCTGCAACCTCAAATTCACCGCCAAGAACCTGGTCTTCGCGGACGGCAATCCGAACGCCGACCTAATGCTGGTCGGCGAAGCGCCGGGTCGTGACGAGGACCTGGAAGGCCTGCCCTTTGTCGGCCGCTCCGGCCGGCTGCTCGACCGCATGTTGGCGGCGATCGGCCTCGACCGGAACTCGGCCTATATCGCCAATGTCATCCCGTGGCGGCCGCCAGGCAACCGCACGCCGACGCCGCACGAGACCGAAATCTGCCGGCCTTTCATCGAAAGGCAGATCGAGCTGGTAAATCCCAAGGTGCTGGTCAATCTCGGCGGCCCGTCGGCCAAGACGCTGCTCAACACGACCGAGGGCATCCTGCGCCTGCGAGGCAACTGGCGTGTGCACACGACGGCGTCCGGGATTGCCATTCCGGCGATGCCGACGCTGCACCCGGCCTATCTCTTACGGACGCCGGCGCACAAGAAGCTGGCCTGGCGGGATTTTCTCGAGGTCAAGGCGAAGCTGCGGGCTTTGGCGAATAGCTGATCCCCCCTCGTGGGGGAGATTGGCCGTCATCAGCGCTCGCCAATCCCAACGGTGAGGTTGCCAATAACCTCCCAGGTAATTGAAACGCTTCGCCCGTCGCCTTACTCATCCCTCCATGACCACATCCGAACCCTCCGCCGGCAGCCTGATCCGCGAGTGGCGCACGCGGCGGCGCATGAGCCAGCTCGATCTCGCCATGGAGGCCGATATCTCACAGCGGCATCTCTCCTTCGTCGAGAGCGGCCGCGCCCAGCCGTCGCGGGAGATGGTGCTGCATCTGGCCGAGCAGCTCTCGATCCCGCTGCGTCAGCGCAATCAGTTGCTGCTCGCGGCGGGCTTCGCGCCGAGCTTCAGCGAAAAGCCACTCACCGACGCCACGCTGGCGCCGGCGATGGCCGCCGTCGAGACCGTACTCAAGGGCCACGAGCCCTTTCCGGCGCTGGCTGTGGACCGGCACTGGGATCTCGTGTCAGCCAATGCCGCGATCGCTCCATTCCTGGCCGATATTTCCGAACAGTCGCTGCTCCAGCCGCCAATCAATGTGCTGCGGCTCAGCCTGCATCCAGGCGGTGTCGCTCCGCGCATCGTCAATCTGGCGGAATGGCGCGCGCATCTGCTTGAACGGCTGAAGCACCTGAGCGACGCGACCGGCGATGCGGTGCTGATCGAATTGGAGCGCGAGCTGCGCGCCTATCCGCCCGGCTTGAAGAGCGGGCGCCCCGCGCCGGTCGAGCCGAGCGGCATCGTGCATCCGCTCAGGCTCGCGCATGGCGACCATGTGCTTTCCTTCATCAGCACGATCACCGTGTTCGGCACGCCGCTCGACGTCACGCTGTCGGAGCTCGCGATCGAATCCTTTTTCCCGGCCGATGAGCAGACTCGCGCTGTGCTGGTGCAGCTGGCGAAGGAACGAGTGTCAGCCTCGTAGCCTTACCCCTGCGGCGGCGCGGCCGTCCTGGTGCGGGTACGCTCCAGGCCGAGCTGCCGCTCGCGCCAGATGATGAAGATGCCGGCGGCGACCACGATAAGGCCGCCGATCAGTGTGTTGAGCGAGGTCACGTCGCCGAAGACGAAAAAGCCGACGACGACGCCGAGGATCATCGAGGTGTATTCGAAGGGCGCCACGACCGAGGCCTCGGCATGGCGATAGGCCGCCGTCATCAGGATCTGGCCTAGGCCGCCGCAGAAGCCGGCAAAAACGAGCAGTGCCGCCTGCAGCGGCGTCAGCGCCTGCCAGCCGAAAGGCAGGCTGAAAAGCGACAGCACCGAAGCCGTCGAGGAGAACCACAGCACGATGGTCGCCGTCTTCTCCGTCTGCACGAGATTGCGCACCAGGAGCATGGCGACCGCGGAGATCGCCGCGGCGATCAGCGCTGCCATGACGCCCAGCACCTCCTGATCGTCGAGGCCCTGATCGGAATTGAGCAGCGTCAGTTCCGGCCAGGAGATGATCAGCACGCCGGCAAGACCGACCGCGACCGCGCTCCAGCGGTAGACGCGGATCGTCTCGCCGAGGAAGACCGAGGAAAACACAACGACCAGCAACGGCTGGGCGTAGTTCAGGGTGATCGCTTCGGGGAGCGGCAGCCTGGTCAGCGCGAAGAAGCCGAGCCCCATGGCGCCGACACCGACAAGGCCGCGCGCGATATGGTTGAACGGCCGCCTGGTCGTGAAGGCGGTGGCGAGCTCGCCCTTGAAGGCCAGGAAGGCGACAATCGGGAAGATGGCGAAGAAGGAGCGGAAGAAGACGATCTGCCCGGCGGGCACGTCGCCGGCCGCCTTGATGCAGGTCTGCATGCCGACGAAAACCGTCACCGAGACGATCTTCAGAGTGATGCCGCGCAGCGCGCTGTGGCCGACGGCATGATCGACGGTCATCTTGCCTCGTGGTGATGGTCGGAGAACGAAGCCGCGAAATAGGCCAAAAGCAATTCCAGAAAAAGTGTGTAACGGTTTTCCGTCCGGAATTGCGAAACACAATCTATGCCGCAGTTTTGTCGAGTGGCCGTTTCGTGTAAAGAGCGCGCACCTCAAATTCTTGGACCAGCCACGCTGGCCCTCCGCCCGAAATCGACAGGAAAAGCCCAAGGAATGCGTACCGATACCGGCCAGGTCTTCAGGCTCGAAGACTATCGCCCCAGCGACTATCTCATCCCGAGGACCAGCCTCGACTTCCGCCTGTCGCCGGATGCAACCCATGTCACCGCGCTGCTCACCATCGAGCGGCGCGAGGGCATCGCCGCCTCGGCGCCGCTGGTGCTCGATGGCGACGGGCTGACGCTGCTCGGCATTGCCATCGACGGCCATTTGCTGCAGGCCAGCGATTATGAGGCGACGCCGGACCGGCTGACGATCCTGAAGCCGCCGGCAGGGCGACGTTTCGAACTTCGCCTGGAGACGGAGATCGCGCCGTCGCGCAACGAGGCACTGATGGGCCTCTATCGCTCCAACAACGTTTATTGCACGCAATGCGAGGCCGAGGGCTTTCGCCGCATCACCTACTTCCTCGACCGTCCCGACATCCTGTCGGTCTACACCGTGCGCATCGAAGCCCCGCACAACGAGGCGCCGCTGCTGCTCTCCAACGGCAATCCCGTCGAACGCGGCGCGCTCGACGGCGGCCGGCATTACGCGGTCTGGCATGACCCTTTCCCCAAGCCCTCCTACCTCTTCGCGCTGGTGGCTGGAGCGCTCGGCAAGGTGGCGAGCAACTTCACCACAATGTCCGGCCGCGAGGTCGAACTCGGCATCTATGTGGAGCCCGGCAAGGAGCGGCTTGCGGGCTATGCGATGGATGCGCTGAAGCGCTCGATGAAATGGGACGAGGAGGCCTTCGGCCGCGAATACGACCTCGACGTCTTCAACATCGTCGCCGTGTCCGATTTCAACATGGGCGCTATGGAGAATAAGGGCCTCAACGTCTTCAACGACAAATATGTGCTGGCCGACGAAGAGACGGCGACCGATGCCGACTTCGCCAATATCGAGGCGATCATCGCGCATGAGTATTTCCACAATTGGACCGGCAACAGAATCACTTGCCGCGACTGGTTCCAGCTCTGCCTGAAGGAAGGGCTGACCGTTTACCGCGACCACGAGTTCTCCGCCGACCAGCGCTCGCGGGCGGTGAAACGCATCGCGGAGGTGCGCACGCTGCGCGCGCATCAGTTCCCGGAAGACCAGGGACCGCTGGCGCATCCGGTCAGACCGCGGCGCTACCGCGAGATCAACAATTTCTACACGGCGACTGTCTACGAGAAGGGTTCGGAAGTGGTGCGGATGATCCGCACCATCCTCGGCGCGGAAACCTTCCGCGCCGGCATGGACCTCTATTTCGAACGGCATGACGGCGAAGCCGCGACGATCGAGGATTTCCTCAAAGTGTTCGAGGATGTCTCCGGCCGCGACCTGGCGCAATTCGCGCTCTGGTACCATCAGGCGGGCACGCCGAACCTGACGGTGAGCTCCGCGCACAATGCCGCCGCCAAGGAGTTCACGCTGGAGATCGAGCAGTCGGTGCCGCCGACGCCGTCTGAAAGCCGCAAGCGGTTGATGCATATTCCGCTTGCGTTCGGACTTGTCGGCGCCGACGGCAAGCCTGTCGCTTGGGATTCGGTCGAGGGCGCAACGGTGGATGACGGCGTCATCCATATCCGCAAGCGCCGGCACATGGTGCGCTTCACCGGTGTCGCCGAGCGGCCCGTCGTGTCGCTCAACCGCGGCTTCTCGGCGCCGATCACGCTTTCGGTGCAGCAGAAGGCGGACGACCAGTTCTTCCTCGCGGCGCATGACAGCGACGCCTTCTCGCGCTGGCAGGCATTCAACACGCTGTTGACCGACGCCCTGATCGCCGCCTTCCGACAGGTGCTCGGCGGCAAGGCGCCGGTCTTTTCAGGACGCCTCGCCGAGCTTGCCGGCAGGATCGCCGGCGACGAGGCGCTGGAGCCTGCCTACCGGGCGCTGGCCCTGACGCTGCCCGGCGAAGCCGACATTGCCCGCGACATCGGCAAGGGCATCGACCCCGACGCCATCTTTGCCGCGCGCGAGGCGTTGGCGCGGACGATCGCCGAGGCAAACAGCGACGCCTTTTCGGCGCTCTATGACAACCTTGCCGACAAGGGTCCGTTCAGCCCGGACGCGGCGAGCGCAGGGCGCAGGGCGCTCCGCAACATCCTGCTCGACTATCTTTCGCTGCTGCCGGAAGGCGCCACCCTTGCCGCGAGGCACTTCAACGCCGCCACCAACATGACAGACCGCGCCGCGGCGCTTGCCGTGCTGGCGCATCGCCATCCGGGCAGGGCCGAGGCCGAGGAGGCGCTGGCGGCCTTTGAGGCGCGCTATCGAAGCGACGCGCTGGTGCTCGACAAATGGTTCCAGATCCAGGCCGGTGTGCCGGGCGCGAAGACCGTCGACAAGGTGCGCGAGTTGATGCGGCATCCGGCCTTCTCGATCGCCAACCCGAACCGGGTGCGTTCGCTGATCGGCACCTTCTCCAGCGCCAACCAGACCGGCTTCCACCGTCCCGACGGCGAAGGCTACCGCCTGTTCGCCGAGACGGTGCTGGAGGTGGAGAAGCGCAACCCGCAAGTCGCGGCGCGGCTGGCGACGGCGCTCAGGTCCTGGCGCTCGCTGGAGCCCGGACGCCAGGCCAAAGCCAAACAGGCGCTGCTCGACATGGCCAAGGTCGAGAACCTGTCCGCGGATCTGCGCGATATCGTGGAGCGGACGCTGGCGTAGCGCTCTCTGCCTTCTCCCCCTGTGGGAGAAGGTGTCGCCGAAGGCGACGGATGAGGGGTGCTCCAGGGAAAGCCGACGTCTCACTTCGCTGGAACACCCCTCATCCGTCTCGGCGCTTGCGCGCCGATCCACCTTCTCCCACAGGGGGAGAAGGGAAAAAGCCGCAATTTCAATCAACTTTTAATCTTTTTCGCCCGGCCCTCTGGACAAGGCGAATCACCTTTGATTCTTTACTGACGATTCGGGGCGTGCGGCGTAACCGGATCATCCAGTAGATACGGCAGATCGGGGAGTGCCATTTATGGCCAAGGCGGACGCGTGGGGCGCGCCCGGAGGGAAGGCTTTTGCGCGTCGCAAGGCAAGGAACGATGGACTTGCCGGCAATACGCGCCTGATCGCCGAACCTGCCTATCAGCGGCTCTTGGCCGCCGAGCCCTTTCTGCGCCGTTCGATCCCGGCTCTGATCATCATCTTCCTGATCGTCATCGCCGCGGTGCGCTTTCTGTCGCTGATGAACGAGCATGACGAGATCGAGCGCGACGCCAAGGCCGTGCTGGCGCTGGGCGCCGGCCAGATGGCGCAGGCCATCACCGCCGACCCCACAGCGGCCGGCGCCAACGCCGTAAGCCTCCTGGAAAATACCAGCCGCCAGGGCGCCATGAGCCGCGCCCATGTGCTCGCCATTACCGACGCCAACTTCAAGGTCATCGCCGTCTCGCCGCTGTCGACGGGCTGGCAGGGCCGCACGCTGGACAGTTTGGTGCTGGGTGGCCAGCCGCTGTTCATGTTCGGCGACCGTGCCGGCGTGATGGATGTGAGCATCTCAGGACAGGACTGGTTCGCAGCCGTCAGCCTCAGCGGCGATCGCAAACATGCAGCTGCCGTTCTGGTGCCGCAGGAAGCGGTGTTCGACAGCTGGCGCAAGTCGATGTCGCTCAACGTCACGCTGTTCGTGCTGACGGCGGGCGTGCTGATCGTCATCCTCTACGCCTATTTCGGCCAAGCGGCACGTGCCCAGGCGGCGGATCGCATCTATCTCGAGGCGCATCAGCGCATCGACATGGCGCTGGTGCGCGGCCGCTGCGGGCTGTGGGACTGGGACATGGTGCGCGGCAAGATGTACTGGTCGCGCTCGATGTACGAAATGTTGGGCTACGAGCCCTGCGATACGATGCTCTCCTTCGGCGAGGTCGACGAGATCATCCACCCCGACGACGGCGACCTCTTCGAGCTCGCCAACCGCATCGTCGAGCGCGAGATCGACCATATCGACCAGGTGTTCCGCATGCGCCACGCCGATGGCCAATGGGTGTGGATGCGGGCCCGCGCCCAGGTCATCGATCCGGAAGCGCCGGAAATCCAGCTGATCGGCATTGCCGTCGACGTCACCGAGCAGCGTCACCTGGCGCTGCGCTCGGAAGCAGCCGACATGCGGCTCAGGACCGCGATCGAGAACATCAACGAATCCTTCGTGCTGTGGGATGCCGCCGAGCGGCTGATCATGTGCAATTCGAAGTTCCAGAAGGACAACGGCCTGTCGGACCGCGACGTCGTGCCCGGCATTCTCCGAGAGGCGGTGGAGGAGCGGATGCTGGCCTTCGCCTCGGAGCGCAGGCTCGCCAACGCCAACGGGCCGCAGGGCGGCGTCAGCTTCGAGCGCCAGCTCGCGGACGGGCGCTGGCTGCAGGTCAACGAGCTCAGGACCCGCGACGGCGGCATCGTCTCGGTCGGCTCCGACATCACCCAGATCAAGCTGCACCAGGAAAAGCTGGTCGACAGCGAGCGCCGGCTGATGGCGACGATCCACGATCTCAGCCTCGCCCGTCGCGCCGAAGAGGAACGGGCCAGCGAGCTGGTCGAGCTCAACCGCAAATACATGAAGGAAACGGAGCGGGCCGAGGCGGCCAACCGCGCCAAGTCGGAGTTCCTGGCCAACATGTCGCATGAGCTGCGCACGCCGCTCAACGCCATCATCGGCTTCTCCGAATTGATGCAGCAGGGTCTGTTCGGGCCGCTCGGCTCGGAGCGCTACGAGGAATACGCAACCGACATCAACGGCAGCGGCAAATACCTGCTCGGCGTCATCAACGACATACTCGACATGTCGAAGATCGAGGCTGGCCAGTTCTCGCTCGACCGCGAGGAGATCGACCTCTGCCCGTTGATCAAGGAGACCGTGCGGGTGATCTCGCTGCAGGCGGCGGAGAAGTCGATCAATGTCGAGACGCGCATTGCCGATACGATGCGGGTCTACGCCGATCGCCGCGCCATCAAGCAGATCGCCATCAACCTTCTTTCCAACGCGGTGAAATTCACCGGACAGGGCGGCAAGATCACGGTCAGGGCGCGCAACACGTCTGGCGCGCTGCTGCTTACCATCGAGGACAATGGCTGCGGCATCCCCAAGCAGGCGTTGAGCAAGCTCGGCCGGCCCTTCGAGCAGGTCCAGAACCAGTTCTCCAAGAATCACACCGGCTCGGGCCTCGGCCTCGCCATCTCGCGCTCGCTGGCCGAGCTGCAAGGCGGCGCGCTGAAGATCCGCTCGACCGAAGGCGTCGGCACGATCGTATCGGTGCGCATTCCGCTGAAGAAAGCGCCGCCGACGGTGAAGGCGGCGGCTTAGTTCATCCCGCGTTTCGGCGCCGCGCCAAGCAGACGCTCGAAATCTTGTCTGACCTTCCGCGACGTCTCCTTTAGATGTGCCTCCAGCACGGTAAAATCGGGCAGGTCGGTGACCGCAAGAAGCAGGTCCGAGAGTCCCGGAGGAACATCGTCGCGCTGAAACTCTCCGGTGAGGCAAAGCCTGATCATCTGCGTCAGCGCCTGATAGAGCCGATAGGCCTCGCCAAGCTCTTCACGGACGTCGCCGCCTGCGAAACCGGGGGCCAGCCGCGCCAGAATGTCGGCCGTCGCGGTGACGCGGCGGCCGGTCTCGACATTGCCGGTGATGACAGCGACCTGGGCGATGAATTCGAGATCGATGAGCCCGCCAGGGATCAGCTTGATGTCCCAGAGGTCGCGCGGCTGCTTCTCCTTCTCGATCAGCGCCCGCATGTCCACGGCTTCGGCTTTCACCTTGGCCGCATCGCGCGGCTGCGCCAGCACCGCCGCCACTTCCGTATCGAGCTCGGCGCAGAGCTCGGCGTCGCCGCCGATGGCGCGGGCCCGTGCCAGCGCCATGTGCTCCCAGGTCCAGGCATCCTGACGCTGATATTTCTTGAACGCGTCTATATGGGTCGCGACCGGCCCCTTGTTGCCGGAGGGGCGCAGGCGCAGGTCCAACTCGTAGAGCACGCCTTCGGCGGTCGGCGCCGAGACGGCGGCGATCAGGCGCTGCGTCATGCGGGTGTAATAATGCGAAGGCGCCAGCGGCTTCTCGCCGTCGGAGTCCTCGGCGTCGGCATCATGGTCATAGAGCAGGATGAGATCGACGTCCGAGCCCGCGGTGAGTTCGCGGCTGCCGAGCTTGCCCATGCCGAGCAGCGCCACCCTGCCGCCGGCGACCCTGCCATGGCGCAGCGCGAATTCGGCGATCACCGCTTTAAGCGCCGCCTCTATGGTGAGGTCGGCGAGATCCGAGAAGGCGCGGCCCGCCCGCGCCGGATCGATCGAGCCGGCAAGCAGGCGCACGCCGATCAGGAATTTCTGCTCGGAAGCGAAAATGCGCAGCCGATCCAGCACATCCTCATAGGCGCGGTCGCCTTCGATGAATGCCGCGAGCCGCGCCGAGAGATAGGCGCGGTCAGGCAATTCGGTGAGCAGCGCCGGATCGAGCAGGCCGTCGAAGACATGCGGGCGGCGCGTGATGATGGCCGCCAGCCGCGGCGCCGCGCCCATGATGGTCGCCATCAGCTTGAGCAGCGCCGGATTCGACTGCAGCAGCGAAAAAAGCTGGATACCGGCCGGCAGGCCGGCGAGGAACTCGTCGAAGCGCATCAGCGCCTCGTCGGCGCGCCGCGTCTGGCCGAATGCTTTGAGCAGCGCCGGCGTCAGTTCGGTCAGCCGCTCGCGCGCTTCGGCCGACTGCGTGACGCGATAGCGTCCGAAATGCCAGCCGCGGATGACGCGGCAGATATCGCTCGGCCGGTGGAAGCCCAGGCCATGCAGCGTCTGCAGCGTGTCCGGATCGTCGACATCGCCGGTGAAGACCAGATTGCCGATACCGGCCGAAAGCTCGGGCGCCGTCTCGAACAGCGCCGCATAGTGGCGCTCGACCTGCTGCAGCGAGGCGCGGAAGGCCTGCGTGAAGTCGGCCTCGCCGGCGAAGCCCAGCATCAGGGCGATGCGTTTCAGCTCCTCGTCTTCTTCCGGCAGGATATGCGTCTGCTCGTCCGCCACCATCTGGATGGCGTGCTCGACGCGACGCAGGAACCAGTATTGCAGGGTGAGCGCATCGCGGGCGTCGGCGGTGATCCAGCCGCGCGCAGCGAGCGCTGCAAGCATCGGCACCGTCTCGCGGCCGCGCAGTTCCGGGAAGCGGCCGCCGGCGATGAGCTGTTGGGTCTGAACGAAGAACTCGATCTCGCGGATGCCGCCACGGCCGAGCTTGACGTTATGGCCCTTCACGGCGATCTCGCCGTGGCCCTTGTGGGCATGGATCTGGCGCTTGATCGAATGGACGTCGGCGATCGCCGCGTAGTCCATGTATTTGCGCCATACATAGGGCTGCAACTCCTTGAGGAAGGCCGCGCCCGCGGCAAGGTCGCCGGCAACCGGCCGCGCCTTGATCATGGCGGCGCGTTCCCAGTTCTGGCCGCGCGCCTCGTAATAGCGAAGCGCGGCCTCGACCGGGATCGCCAGCGGTGTCGAACCGGGATCGGGGCGCAGCCTCAGATCGGTGCGGAAGACATAGCCGTGCTCGGTGCGATCCTGCAGGATGCGCACGAGACGTCGGGTGAGCCTGGAGAACAGCTCGGTCGTGTCGAGCGGATCGATGACGGCCGGCGCCTCCGGATCGAAGAAGACGACGAGGTCGATATCGGAGGAAAAATTCAGCTCATGCGCGCCGAGCTTGCCCATGCCGAGCAGGATCCAACCAGAATCCTTGGCCGGTTCCGCCGGATTCGGCAGCTTGAGCTTGCCTTGCCGGTGCGCGTCGAGCAGTAGGAAATCGACGGCGGCGTTGGTACAGGCATCCGCGAGATCGCTGAGGCGGCGCACCGTCACCGCGGTCTCCGCCTCGCCCGAAAGATCGGCCAGCGCGATCAGGAAATGGGCTTCGGTCTTCCATTGCCGCAGCGCCATCATCAGGCCAGGCTCCGAGGCATCGTCCGCCAAGGGCGCGCCACCGATCGCCGCGCGGATTGCGGCGAGCCGCGCTTCGACCGTCCCGCCGAACAGCGTCTCGAGGATTGCCGGCCGCCTGCGCGCCACATCGCGCAGGAAGGGCGAGAGGTCGAAGATGGCCGCCAGCAGGTCCTGCAGCGGCCCCTCGCCTGCCAGAAAGGCAGCGAGACGGGAAAGCTCCTCTTCCTCGGCGGCATCGGCGATTTCCGACAATTCGCGCCGGGCATGCTCCGCGTCCAGAGGCTGGAGCGCCAGTCTCGGGCTAAGCCGCAACTCGGATTCGATTTTCTTCTTCGCCATTCATCCGCGCCATTAAAGCTGTCTCACGAAAGTGGGCCCGGTTTCGGGACAAAGACATGCTTAAATCAAAAGCTTAAAGCAGGTCGCGTGAATCCTTTCTCACGCGACCTGCTTCAATGCGTCTCCCGCTGCGGGAAACTCATGACCACGGACAATCCGGGATCGGCGGGTAAAAGATCAAGCCTTCCGTTGTGGAAAGTCATGATTGCCTTGGCCAGGCTGAGGCCCAAGCCCGAGCCCGGCTGCGAGCGGCTCTTTTCCAGGCGCACGAAGCGTTCGGTGGCGCGGGCGCGATCGGCGTCGTCGGGAATGCCGTGGCCATTGTCGGTGACGGTAAGCTTGATCTCGTTGCCGGCGCGCTCCAACGCCACGCGCACTTTCGGCGCCTCGGCGGCGTCCGTCGAATATTTGATGGCGTTGTCGACGATGTTGGACAAAGCCTGGCCGATCAGCTCGCGGTTGCCGTTGATCGTGAAGGCCTCGGGCACGGTCGCCTCGAGCGCGACGCCCGCTTCCTCCGCCACCGGCTCGTAGAGCTCGACGACGTCGCGCACCGTGGCGGCGAGATCGACGGGACCGGTCTGTTCCGAGGAATAGCCGGCCTCCAGGCGCGAGATCATCAAGATGGCGTTGAACGTCTTGATCAGTTGGTCGGACTCCGCGATCGTGCCTTCCAGCGCCTGGCGGTAATCCTCCGTCTTGTGCCTGCCCGCGAGCGTCGCCTCGGCGCGGTTGCGCAGCCTGGTCAGCGGCGTCTTCAGATCATGGGCGATGTTGTCGGAGACCTGCTTCAGCCCCTCGTTCAGCATTGCGATCCTGGCCAGCATCGCATTGAGGTTTTCCGACAGCCGGTCGAATTCGTCGCCGGCGCCGGTGACCGGCAGACGTCCGCTGAGATCGCCGCCCATGATGCGACGGCTGGCGTCAGAGACGCTGTCGATGCGCTTGAGCGCCGCGCGCCCGACAAAGAACCAGATCAGGATGCCGCCGAGCCCCATCATGCCCAGCGCCAGTGTCAGCGCACGGCTGATGACGGCGCGGAAGCGCTCCGGCTCGCCGAGATCGCGGCCGACCAGCATGATCATCTGGTTGGGCAGCCTCAGCACCAGCGCGATGGCGTTGTGGCCCTTTTCTCCCTGGGACTGGGGAGTGTTGCCGCTGTCGCCAGCCTGAGGCGTCGGCTGGTCGGTCGCTCCACTGCGCAACCGGTCGAGTTCACCCTCGCCGAAGCGCTGGTATGAAAAGGGCTGCGTCGTCCAGCCCTCGGTCTCGATCACCCCCGGCTCCAGGCTCTGCACGTTGCCGGTCAGGATCTGACCATTGGCGTCGGCGATGAGATAGAGGTTGGCACCTGGCTGGCGCGAGCGGTTTTCGACCACGCGCACCAGCACCGGCAGGCCGCCGCGCTGATAGGCGCGGGCAAGGCCCAGCACCTCGTCGTTGATGGTCTCCTGCGTCTGCGCGGTCAGCATGCGCGCCGACAGCGACGTCATGTAGAGGACGAGCAGCACCGCGCAGAGCGCGAAAAGCAGAAGATAAAGCGCCGAGAGCCGGGCCGCCGTCGTCTTCATGATGGCCGGCAGGGACAATGCCATAACGGGTTCTTAGATCAGGATGACGATTTTCCGAATCGTCATCCTGATCTAACCCCTTGTTGCAGCATGATCTGTTCCGAAAACCGGTTCCCACTTTTCGGGATCATGCTTATCCGCCTTTCAGCATGTAGCCGGCGCCGCGGATCGTGTGCAGGATCGGCTTGTCGAAGCCCTTTTCGATCTTGCCGCGCAGGCGCGAGACGTGGACATCGATGACATTGGTCTGCGGGTCGAAATGGTAGTCCCAGACATTCTCCAGGAGCATGGTGCGCGTGACCACCTGGCCGGCATGGCGCATCAGATATTCGAGCAGGCGGAACTCGCGCGGCTGCAGCGTGATCTCACGGCCGGCGCGCTTGACCGAATGCGACAGCCGGTCGAGCTCGAGATCGCCGACCCTGTAGACGGTCTCGGATTCGCGCGCGCTGGCGCGGCGGTTCAGCACCTCGACGCGGGCGAGCAATTCGGAAAAGGCGTAGGGTTTGGTCAGATAATCGTCGCCGCCGGCCCGCAGGCCCGTGACGCGGTCGTCGACCTCGCCCAGCGCCGACAGGATCAACACCGGCGTGGTGTTGCCGCGCGAGCGAAGGGCGGCGATCACCGACAGGCCGTCGCGGCGCGGCATCAGGCGGTCGACCACCATTACGTCATAATCGCCGGCATCGGCGAGCGCGAAGCCGGTCTCGCCGTCGCCGGCGACATGGGCGGTGTGGCCCGCTTCGGCGAAAGCTTTCTGCAAGTAATCCGCCGCCTCGCGATCGTCTTCCATGACGAGAATCTTCATGGAGCCGTTATACGCGATTTCATTGGAAGGTTGAGAGGCAGTCATGGCTCATAGCCCTTATGTTAAAGCGGCAGCGGGTGATGGGAAACCCGCTGCCGCCAGGAGCGAAACACGGTGACTGACTTACGTGCTCGGCCCCATGTTTTCCCGGCGGTGGCTCGGGGGTGTTGATACCGCCGCAGGGAAAATCTGAACGCTGATGCCTCAGCCCTTGCCGACCGGCAGCGCCACGAAGCGGTTCGAGTCGTCGCGGGTGATCTGCATCAGCACGGCCTTGCGGCCAGCTTTGGCGGCATCGGTCATCGCCTTGGAGACGTCGTCGGTGGTGTTCACCTCGTTCGAATTGATCGAGGTGATGACGTCGCCGGGCTGGATGCCGCGGTCGGCCGCATCGCTGTCGGGATCGACATCGGTGACCACGAGGCCCTTGCCTTTTTCGGCCTTGGTCACGGTCAGGCCGAGATCGGCAAGCGTGTCGGCCTTGGCGGCGGGCGCCGACTGCTTGTTGCTGTCGTCGTTCGAGGCCTGCTTGTCGCTCGCGGGCAGCGTGCCGAGATCGACCTTGACCGTCTCGTTCTTGCCGTTGCGCCAGACGGTGACGTCGACCGATTTGCCCGGCGCGAACGCACCGATCATGCGGGCGAGCTCCTTCGGCGACGCGACATCCTTGCCGTCGACCTGGGTGATGACGTCACCGGCGACGATGCCCGCCTTCTTGCCCGGCCCGCCATCCTGGGCGCTCGAAACCAGCGCGCCCTTGTCCGACTTCAGGCCGAGCGATTCGGCGATGTCGGAGGTGACCGGCTGGATTTCGACGCCGAGCCAGCCGCGCTGGACCGAACCGCTCTTCATCAGATCCTGGACGACCTGCTTGGCGGTCGAGGCCGGGATGTCGAAGGCGATGCCGACGCTGCCGCCCGACGGCGAGAAGATGGCGGTGTTGATGCCGATCACCTGGCCGTTGAGGTTGAAGGTCGGACCGCCCGAATTGCCGCGGTTGACCGAAGCGTCGATCTGGATGAAGTCGTCATAGGGGCCGGCGCCGATGTCACGGCCGCGAGCCGAGACGATGCCCGCGGTGACGGTGCCGCCAAGGCCGAACGGATTGCCGACGGCAACCACCCAGTCGCCGATGCGGACCTTGGAATCGTCGGCGAAGTCCACATAAGTGAACTTGTTGCCGCCGCCATCAACCTTGAGCACGGCAAGGTCGGTGCGCGGGTCGGTGCCGATCAGCTTGGCGTCGAGCTCCTTGCCGTCATTGGTGACGACGCTGAAATCGGAGCCTTCCGACACGACGTGGTTGTTGGTGACGAGATAGCCGTCCTCGGAGATGAAGAAGCCCGACCCTTGAGCGATCGGACGCGGCTGGCCATTGCCATGGTCGCGGTGGTTGAAGCGACGCATGCCGAACTGGCCGCCCTGGTCGCCGAAGCCGCGGAATTCCTTGAAGAAGCGGCGCAGCTGCGGATTGTCGGGCAGGTTGTCGAAGCCATCCTGATCGTCGGAGCCGTCATCGGCGGTCGGCTGGATCTTGGCCTTGACCTTGACGCTGACGACCGCCGGCGAGACGTGCTCCACGACATCGGCGAAGCTCGGCATCTGCGGGGCTTCGACGCGCACGGCATCGGCCAGCACGGGGGCGGTGCCGGTTGCGAGCATGCCCGCGCCGACCGTGCCGACAACGGCAAGGGAAGCGACGGCGGCCATCAGGCGCTTTCGGGTGAGGGAATATGAATTGGGGGCAATATTCATGGGATTTCGTTTCCTCTTTCGAAGGGATGCGCTCAGGCGAAGCATCCTCGGGCAAGAGGATTAGAGAGCCGCACATTACGGCGCCATTTCCGGTACATGAAAGTTTTGTAATGTTGATGGAGTTCGTCATTCCAGGGCGAAGCAGGAGCGAAGCTCCGTCGCGGAGACCCTGGAATCCATTCCGTTACGCCAAGGCGTTGCTGCCGTGCGGAATTCTGCTCCGCTGCATCCCTCGGCCAGGTCACGGAATGAATCCTCGGGTCTGCGCGCGTCGCTTCGCTGCTTGCTCCGCCCGTGGATAACGACGGCGCACAGGTCTCAGCCAACCTGCGTTAATCGCGCAGCATCTTGTCGAGCGCCGCCTGCTCGTCGGCCGAAAGCGTGGTCGGTGCCGGTCGGCGCGAGCGGGCGCTGAGCACGATGAACAGGCCGCCGGCCAGAAGCAGAAGCACCGGCGTGCCCCACAGAAGCGCGTTGCGCAGGCTGAAGCGCGGCTTCAAGAGCACGAACTCGCCATAGCGCGAGACGATATAGTCCATCACCTGCTGGTCGCTGTCGCCGGCGACGAGGCGCTGGCGCACGAGGACGCGCAGGTCGCGGGCCAGATCAGCGTCGGATTCGTCGATCGACTGGTTCTGGCAGACCATACAGCGAAGGCCTTCCGAGAGCGCCCGCGCCCTCGCCTCCAGCGCCGGGTCCTGCAGCACTTCATCCGGCTTCACCGCCTGTGCCGTGCCGGCGAAGAACAGCGCCAGCAGCAGTGCCAGCGAGGCGAGCGAAAATCTCGTTTTCATGTCGGGCTGGCCACGACGGCGGCCGGCTTGCGCCGCCTTGCCGGCGCGCCGACGCGCAGGCGGCGGTCGAGCAGCGACATCGCCGCGCCCGCCATCATCACCAGCCCGCCGCCCCAGATCAGCGTCACCAGCGGCTTCCACCACAGCCGCACGACGACGGAACCGTCATTGTTCTCGTCGCCAAGCGACAGATAGAGCTGACTCAAGCCCAACGTCCTGATGCCGGACTCCGTCGTCACAGTCTGGCGCACCGGATAGAAGCGCTTCGCAGAGGTTATCTCGCCATCGGCGTTGCCGTCTGACATCAGCAGGAAGCGGCCACGATCCTCGGTGAAGTTGGGACCCTTCTGTGGGGTGAGTCCCTCGAAGCGCAGCGTGTGGCCGGAGAGCTCCACGGTTTCGCCGGGACGCATGGTGAGGATTTTCTCGGTGCCGAAGCAGAGCGTGGCGACGATGCCGAGCAAGGTCAGCCCGAGGCCGAGATGGGCAAGCGCCGTGCCGAAGACCGAGCGCGGCAGACCGGCGAGGCGGCGGAGCATCACGGCCGGCGCCACGGAGCCGAAACCGGATTTGACGGCAAGGTCGGTCAGCGCGCCGGCGACGAGCCAGACAGCAAGGCCGACGCCGAGTGCTGCAAAGACCGAAGCGCCATCGATGAACAGGCCGGTGACCAGCATCGCGGCGGTCGCGAGCGCAAAGGCCGCCATCAGCCGCTGCGAGGCGGCAATGACGTCTCCGCGCTTCCAGGCGAGCAGCGGGCCGAACGGCACGATCGCCAAGAGCGGCAGCATCAGCGGACCGAAGGTGAGGTCGAAGAAGGGAGCACCGACCGAGATCTTGCCGCCGGTCAGCGCCTCCAGTGCCAGCGGGTAGAGCGTGCCGACCAGCACGGTCGCAGTGGCGGTGGTGAGGAAGAGGTTGTTCAGCACCAGCGCGCCTTCGCGCGAGATCGGGTGGAACAGGCCGCCTGCCGTCAGTTGCGAGGCGCGCAGCGCAAACAGCGCCAGCGAGCCGCCGATGAACAAGGTCAGGATGCACAGGATGAAGACGCCTCGCGCCGGATCGGTCGCGAAGGCGTGCACGGAGGTGAGCACGCCGGAACGCACCAGGAAGGTGCCGAGCAGCGACAGCGAGAAGGTTAGGATTGCCAAGAGCAGCGTCCATATCTTCAGCGCCGAGCGCTTCTCCATGACGATCGCCGAATGGAGCAGCGCGGTGCCGGCGAGCCACGGCATGAAGGAGGCGTTTTCGACCGGATCCCAGAACCAGAAGCCGCCCCAGCCGAGCTCGTAATACGCCCAATAGGAACCCATGGCGATGCCGCCGGTGAGGAACATCCAGGCGACGAGCGTCCAGGGCCGTACCCAGCGCGCCCATGAGGCGTCGATGCGCCCCTCGATCAGCGCCGCGACCGAGAAGGAGAAGCAGATCGAGAAGCCGACATAGCCGAGATAGAGCAGCGGCGGATGGATGGCGAGGCCGAGGTCCTGCAGGATCGGGTTCAAGTCGCGGCCTTCGATCGGTGCGGGATTGAGACGGATAAACGGATTGGAGGTCGCCAGGATGAACAGGAAGAAGGCGGCGCCGATCATGCCCTGCACGGCCAGCACATTGGCCTTCAGGCTTGCCGGCAGATTGTTGCCGAAGACGGCGACGAGCGCGCCGAAGAAAGTGAGGATCAGCACCCACAGCAGCATCGAGCCTTCGTGGTTTCCCCAGGTGCCGGTGATCTTGTAGATCATCGGCTGCAGGGAGTGGGAGTTCTCCCACACGCTCGCTACCGAGAAGTCCGAGCCGGCATAGGCGCTTGCGAGGGCGGTAAAGGACAACGCGGTCAACACGAAGCCGGTGACCGTGACTGGACCGCCGACCGCCATCAGCCGCTGGTTGCCGGTGCGGGCGCCGACCAGCGGCACCAGCATCTGCACCAGCGACAGCGCGAAGGCGAGGACGAGCGCGAAATGTCCGGTCTCAACCATTACTGGCTCTTGCTTTCCACCCAGACGCCCTTGGCCTTCAGGCCGTCGGCGACCTCTTTCGGCATATACCGCTCGTCATGCTTGGCCAACACGCTGTCGGCGACGAAAACCCCGTCCGGCCCGAAAGCGCCCTCGGTTATGACGCCCTGCCCCTCACGGAAGAGATCGGGCAGGATGCCGGTGTAGGTCACCTTGACGGATTTCTGCGTGTCGGTAACCGAGAAGGCCACGGTTGCGCCATTGCCGCGCATGACAGTGCCGCTCTCCACGAGGCCGCCAAGGCGGATGCGCTGCCCGGGCTGGACGCTTGCCGTTGCCAGTTCCGCCGGCATGTAGAAATAGGAAGCCTTCTGTCCCAGCGCATAGAAGGTGAGCCCGGCAGCGGCCCCGAGGAACGCCAGCCCCGCCAGGATCACCGACAACCGCTTCTGCTTGCGCGTCATTGCCTTACTCCGTCGCCGTCACGCCGAGGGAGGCGGCGAAGGCGCTGAATTTCTTGGCCTGCGCGCTGTCCGCACCGAAGGCGGCGACGGCGCGGCCGAGCGCGTCGCGCGCCTGGTCGGCCTTGCCAAGCACGACATAGGAACGGATGAGCCGCATCCATCCTTCCTCATCGCGGGGATTCTGCTTCAATTTGTCGTCCAACCCGGCCACCATGGTCTCGATCATCGCCTGCCGGTCCTGCGGCGACATCTGCTGCGCGGCTTCCACCTGCTGCGCGTCCGGGCCATTGGCCGGCGCGGCATCGGCGACTGCGGGGCCTCCCGCCTCGGCAAGCGCCTGCTGGACGGCGCTGCGCCAAGGCGAATCCGGCGCGAGCTGGCCGAGCATCTTCTGCCAGGCGGCAACGGCCTCGGCCTTCTTGCCTTCCTGGGCGAGGCCGACGCCCAAGTAGAAATTCGCCTTGGCATTGGCCGGATCGAGCTTCAGGGCCGCCTCGAAGGCTTTTTGAGCGTCGGCCGAAACGATGCCGCCTGCAGCGCTGGCGATCGCCTCGCCCAGACCCGACTGGCGCACGGCGCTGTCGCCGTCGAGGCGGATGGCATTGCGGTAGGCGGTCACCGCGTCAGCAAAGCGCTGCAGCCGAAGATAGATCGGCGCCAGCACGTCCCAGCCCTTGCCGTCCGACGGATTGGCGGCGAGATGGGCTTCAGCGCGGGCGACCAGTTCGTCGACCGAGGAATCGGCCGGGTTCTTGGCCAGACGTTCGGCGAGCGGCTGCGACGGCAGATCGGGAGAGCCAAGCATGCCGTAAAGCCCCCAGCTCAGCAGGGGAACTGCTAGCACGGCCACGCTGGCGACCCATCTGGCGCTGCGCGAGGGCTTGGGCGTTGCCGCGCCGGATTGCGCAGCCGCGCCGAGACGCAGGATGCGGCGGCCGATCTCGGCACGCGCCTCCTCGGCCTCACCGGGCTGGATCAGGCCTCGCGCCATGTCGCGGTCGAGCTCGGAAAGCTGGTCGCGATAGACTTCGAGATCGTGATCGCCGTCCGGCGACACGCTCTTCATGCCGCCAGTAAGCGGCAACAGCACTGCAAGGCTGGCGCCCAGCGTGAGGATTGCGGCTATGACCCAGAACAGCATGCCTATTCCAATAACGGCAGAGCCCTGCCCTGCCAACACGACCATCATGCGACGCTTTGACGGCGGGCACCGCCTGGCCTTGATCGAAGTCAAGCCGAGCAGATAATTAGGCAGGCCCGGCTTGTCTTCCAGTCGGCTATGTCAGCGGCGTCCAGCTGCCGTCGGCGTTGCGGCAGGCGGTGCCACGCGCGGTGACGCCCGCGCCGCTGGTATAGACAGTGTGGATGTACTGGCGGCAGTCCTGCGAGCCGACACGGTAGGGCTGGGCAGCGGTCACCTCGCCATAATGCGAGGAGTTGTCGCTCTTCCACGTCACTTTCTGGCCGCTGGTGTTGTATTCCAGCGCCTTGTACTCCGCCTCCAGCCCCTTGCGCTTTTCGGCATCGCTGAGACCCGAGCCGATCGATCCGCCGATAAGCCCACCATTCATGGCCGAAACGATGCTGGTCGATACCTTGCCCCCGGCCGGCGGCGTGGAAGCAGGTGTGACAGGAGAGGTCGGACCACCGCTGCCCAGCGTCGTGCAGCCGGAAACGGCGAGCAGGGCGGAAACGAGCGCGACGCGAATCTTCATGCCGGCAACCGGTTCTCTTCAGCGGGACGGAACTGGATGGGCAGGGGGCGCGCCATCAGGAGGTTTTCATCGCCATAGTGTTGATATTTGTCGGAAATTTGGCCGTTGGCGGCCGCACGAAAATCGATAGGAAACATCACTGAAGGCTCCGCAATCTCACCACCACCCTCAAGCCGCCCATGCTGGACCGTTCCAGCGCCAGCGAGCCTCCATACTCGTTGACGAGGTCGGCGACAATGGCAAGGCCAAGCCCCGTTCCCGGCTTCGTCTCGTCCAGTCTCTTGCCACGCTTCAACACCTCTCGCGCGCTGTCCTCGGGAATGCCCGGACCGTCATCCTCTATAACGATTTCAAACAGGTTGCCGCTTCCCGAAATAGTGGCGATCGTCACGGCAACGGCGCTCTTTGCCCATTTCATCGCGTTGTCGAGCAGATTGCCGAGCAGTTCCTCGAGATCCTCGCGCTCGCCGGCAAAGACGATCTCGGCCGACGGCAGCGAAAGCGTCAGCCGCGTTTGCGGGTTGAGCTTGCGCAGCACGCGCACCATGCGCTCGACCAGCGGTGAAACCGGGGTGCGGAAGACGACGCTGTCGCGCTGCGCGGCGACGCGCGCGCGCTGCAGATAATGATCGACCTGCATCTGCATCGAGGCAGCCTGCTCGGCGATCAGCTGGCCCTTGGCGCCGCCGAGCGCGCGGCCCTCGTTGATCAGCACGGCCAAAGGCGTCTTCAGCGAATGGGCAAGGTTGCCGACCTGCGTGCGCGAGCGCTCGACGATGCGCCGGTTGTTCTCGATCAGCGCGTTGGTCTCGTTGGCCAGCGGCTCGATCTCGGCCGGGAAGCTGCCGTCGAGCCGCTGCGCGGTGCCTTCGCGCACCATGGCCAGCGCGTTGCGGACCCGGCGCAAAGGCTGGAGACCCAACAAGATGGCGATGGCGTTTATGGCGATCATGCCGACGCCGAACAGCGACAGATAGGTGAGCAGGCGACGCTGGAAGCTGGCGATCTCCTGCTCCAATTCGCTGTGGTTACCCATGACGCGGAAACGCGCGGCGCGGTTCTTGGCGTCGAGGACAAACTCGCTCTCGAACACTTCGAGCTGCTCGCCCTTGATGCCTTCCATCGAGTAGCTGCGCTGGAAGTTCGCGTTGAACGGCACTTCCGCGACGCTCGGCGACAGGAGAGAGGTCGTCATCGAGGAGGAGTGGATCTCGCCATGCACGCCTTCGGAGGCGGGCTCCACCGACCAGTACCAGCCGGAATTCGGTTCGGAAAAGCGCAGGTCGCCAAGGTCGGGCGAACCGGTCAGCGCGCCGTTGTCGGAAATGCCGACGGAGCCGATCAGGTTGAACAGATGCGCCGAAAGCAGGCTGTCGAAGCCGCGCTCGCTGGCCTGGCGGTAAAGCGTGGTGATAAGGGTGAAGATGACGACCAGCGTCAGGATCGCCCAGATGGTCGAAAAGGCGATGACGCGAAAGGTCAGCGAGCGCGGCCAGAGCCGCAGCCTGGAAAGCCACGCTCCCATCGTTGGCTTCAGCGGTTCCGCGTCACGCCTCCGGCTCACGCATGCGATAGCCCATGCCACGCACGGTTTCGATCATGTCGATGCCCATCTTCTTGCGAAGCCTACCGACAAACACCTCGATGGTGTTGGAATCGCGGTCGAAATCCTGGTCGTAGAGGTGCTCGACCAGCTCGGTGCGCGACACCACCTCGCCCATATGATGCATGAGATAGGCGAGAAGCCGGAATTCGTGCGAGGTGAGCTTCAGTGGCACGCCGTCCACATCGGCCTTGGACGCCTTGGTGTCCAGACGCAGCGGTCCGCAGGTGAGCTCCGACGAAGCATGGCCAGCCGCGCGGCGGATCAGCGCCCGCACCCGGGCCAGCACCTCCTCGATATGGAAGGGCTTTGTCACATAGTCGTCGGCGCCGGCGTCGATACCGGCGACCTTGTCGCTCCAGCGGTCGCGCGCGGTGAGGATCAGCACCGGCATCTTGCGGCCGCCGCGGCGCCAACGCTCGACGACGCTGATGCCATCCATCTGCGGCAGGCCGATATCGAGGACCACGGCATCGTAAGGCTCGGTGTCGCCGAGGAAATGCCCCTCCTCGCCGTCATAGGCGCGGTCGACCACATAGCCGGCATCGACCAGCGCATCGGCCAATTGCCGGTTGAGATCCTTGTCATCCTCGACGACGAGCACGCGCATGGGTTGAAGCCTGTTGCTGGTAGACGTATAGGCCGATTCCGCCGGCCAGGGAAACGATAGGGGTCAGCCCATGGGGACGACGATTTCCGAGCGGCGCGGACGCTGTCCATCCTTACCGGGGACGAGCACGACGATGACGCAGACCTGCTGGCCGCCGCGCGTCGCCTGCGAGGCCTTGGCCAGCGTGCCGCCGTTCTGCGCGGCAACCTGCTGGCCGATGGCGTAGCAATCGCCGGCGGCAAGCACGACCGGCTGGTCGACCGACGGGTCGATGACCGGCATTGCCGTCGTCTGCGACGCAAAGAGGCCGGCCGCGGCAAGCGCCAGCACTGCTTTGCGGAGGTGAGAGCCAAGATTTTTCATGATCACGGTTCTAACGCATATGGGCTGAACGTGAAATGAACGGTGAACAATCGAAAATTCATGCCCGCCATCCCCCTGCGTGCCGATGCCGAGGCTCCCTCAAACCCGGCTTCGAATTCATAGCCGGAAAAACAGTCGATCCGCTACGCTTTTTGGCCTGCCTTTACCTCGCCCTGCGCTAACTGGTGTAGAACGCCGGACGGCCATGGGAGGATACGATGACGCGTGACGATATTGCCGATCTCTACCGGGGCTACATCGCCTGCCTGAACGACCAGGATTGGGACAATCTCGGCCGTTTCGTCGGCGAGGAGGTGCAGTATAACGGCGAGACGATCGGGCTTTCTGGCTATCGCCGCATGCTGGAAGGCGATTTCGAGGCCATCCCCGACCTGCGCTTCAACATCGAGCTTCTGATCTCCGAGCCGCCGCGCGTGGCGGCGCGCCTGCATTTCGACTGCCATCCCAAGGGCGTGCTGTTCGGCCTGCCGATCCACGGCAACCGCGTTTCCTTCGCCGAGAATGTCTTCTACGAGTTCCATGACAGCCGCATAAGGGAAGTATGGTCGGTCATCGACAAGGCCGCGATCCAGGCGCAGCTGTGAGGCCGTTAGATCGTGATGGTGTTTCGTTGAATCGCCCTCACGATCTAACTCTTTGTTGGAGCATGATCTTTTTCCGAAAACCGGTTCCCACTTTTCGGCTTCATGCTCTAGCGTCTCAGGCGGTCTCCTGCGTCAAGGCGCGGAAGCGCAGCAATCCGTGATGGACCGCAAGGTCCTCGTCATAACGCGCCTCGGCGAACTCGAGCGACAGGCGCGTCTGGCCGCGCGGGCCAATGGACAGCGCGGCGCCATCGAGACGCGCCTTGATGCTGTCCATGATCAAGCGCGTCTCGGCCTCGCCCTGGGCCTTCGACCAGATGTGCAAGGTGACCAGCTGGTCATTGTCATTGTCGGCGCCTGTCTCGAGATCGAAGGCGCTGGTGCGGCCGTAGGTGACATGCGGATAGGCGGCCTTGGCATCGGCGCGCTCGAGCAGGCCCGCGCCGCCGAGCAGCGCCGACAGCGATGCATCGGTCTTCAGCCTCAGGAACAAGGCCTGCATCAAATCGCCAGGCGCCGTCATCTACCGTCCATCGCCAATACTTGTCTCCGCGTCGCGGCCAACGTAGCCGCGCTCGCGCTCCGATGCCAGATCGCGAATCGTTTTGACTATAACGTGAAGGGCGAAGGTCTCGAATTTATTACGTTTTCGACAAATCAGGAAACCGGCGCCGCGCCGCCCTCCTCGGTGCGCTTCGCAATAAACTCATCGAGCGGGCCCGCGGTGTCGGCAGCGGAGGCCGGCGGCTGGAAGTCAGCGAGAATCCGCTTCCAGAGACCGGTCGCACGCTCCGTCGCCGTCTTCGAACCGGATTGCGTCCAGTTGCCGAAATTCGACCAGTCGGCGACCAGCGGCTCGTAGAAGGCGGTGCGGTAGCGGGCCATTGTATGCGCCGCCGAAAAGAAATGGCCGCCGGGCTGCACTTCGGCGATGGCCTCGAAGCCGATGGCATCGGTATCGCCCGGCGTCGCGGCGCAAAGCTCGGCAATGGTCTGCAGCGCCTCGATGTCCGTGATCAGCTTTTCCAGGGAGACGCTCAGGCCGCCTTCCAGCCAGCCGGCAGCGTGGATGCACATGGTGGCGCCGGCCAGCACCGAACCCCACAGGGCAAACTGCGTCTCATGCGCCGCCTGCGCGTCGGAAACATTGGCGGCGCTGCCGCCGCCGGAGCGCCAAGGCAGGCCGGTGTAGCGGGCAAGCTGCCCCGCCCCCAGCGTCGCCTTGATGTGTTCCGGCGTGCCGAAGGCCGGGGCTCCGGACTTCATGTCGACATTGGAGGAGAAGGAGCCGTAGACAACCGGCGCGCCGGGCCGCACCATCTCAGCCAGCGTCAGTCCGGCCAGCGCCTCGGCATGCTGCAAGGTCAGCGCGCCGGCAACCGTGATCGGCGCCATCGCGCCGGCCAGGCAGAAGGGCGTGATGACCAGGACCTGGCCAGCCTTGGCGAAGTCGATGATGCCTTGCGCCATCGGGATATCCAGCTGACGCGGCGAGTTGGTGTTGATGACGGTGTAGCAATGGGCGCCGGCGCGGAACTCGTCCTGCGAAAGGCCGCGCGCCAGGCGGATCATTTCGAAACCGTCCTCGACCTGCGGCGTGCCGCGCGCGAAGACGAAAGGGAACTTGTCCGAGAGCGTCAGCTGCGCCCGGTTGACGGCATAGTGGCGGAAGCGGTTGTCGATGTCCTGCGGCTCGACGCAGGGGCCAAGCATGTGCAGCACGTCGAAATGCTGGATCAGCTTGGTGAATTCCTCGAAGGCGGCGAGCGTGCCCGGCCGGCGGCCGCGCTCGAGATCGGTGACGTTGGGCGCGCCGGAGCCGGCCAGGAAGGCCATCGAGCCGAGCTCGAGCGTCAGGTCGCGCGAGCGGTCGCCGCCAAGTGCCGGAATGGAGCGCGGCGCCGAGGCAAGTGCAGCCTCGACCATGTCGCGGCCGATCCTGACCATCTGGCTGTCTTCGTCGACCAAAGCGCCGGCCTTGGCGTAGATGGCGCGGGCCTCAGGCAGCAGCACCTTGATGCCGAGCTCCTCCAGCACGCGCAGCGCGGCGGCGTGGATGGCCGCGACCTGATCGTTGGAAAAGATCGGCTGCGGCAGGAAGGGGTTCTTCAGCGATCGGTAGTTCGGATGACGGCTGGACTCGCTGCCCGCCTCGCCGGTGCGTCCCCGCCGGCGCTCGCGCCGGAGATCACGTGCGGCCTCGTCAATCATGGCGGTTCCTCCTCATTGCCGCATCGCCTTGCCTTCAGCGTCGTAGGGCGAGGCGGCTATGACGCGCGCCGGCCGTTCGACCCCGACAATGTGTACGGAAAGTTCGGTGCCCTCCCCGGCGAAATCGTCATCGAGCAACGCCAGGGCGACGCTCTTGCCGAGGGTATAGCCATAGCCGCCGGAGGTGACGAAGCCGACGCGCCGGCCATTCGACCAGACCGGCTCGAAGCCGCTGGCATCCGCGTCGACAGCGTCGACCTCCAGGGTCACGATGCGCCGCGAAACACCCGCCTCGCGCTCTTCCAGCGCCGCCTGGCGGCCGACAAAATCGCCCTTGCCGAAAGCGATGAAGCGGTCGAGCCCAGTCTGACCCGGCGTGTAGCCTTGCGTGAATTCGCGCGACCAGATGCCGAAACTCTTTTCCAGCCGCAGCGAGTTCAGCGCGTAATAGCCGATCTCGGCCAGGCCGAGGTCTTCGCCGGCGGCAAGCAGCGTCTCGCGCAGGGTCGAATGCAGGGTGGCCGGGCAGTTGATCTCGAAGCCGAGTTCGCCGGCGATCGACAGCCTTGCCACCCTGGCGCGCACCATGCCGATGTCGAACACGCCGCAAGCCATGAAGGGCATCGCCTCGGCGGAGAGATCCTGATGCGTGGTGCGTTCGAGGATCTTTCGCGCATTCGGGCCGGTGACGAGGAAACCGGATGTCGCATCGGAAATGTCGGCAACCTTGACGCCGTCGGCCAGATGCGCCTCGAACCAGCGCATGTGGAATTCGCGCAAATAATAGGAGCCCATCATCCAGTATTCGCCGCCGCCCCAGTTGAGCACGGTGAGATCGCCCTTCAGCCTGCCGTCGGGCCCAAGCATCGGCGCCAGCTTCGCGTGGCCGGGCTTCGGCAGCCGGCAGGCGAGCAGTCTGTCGAGCCACGCCTCTGCTCCGGGGCCTGACACGACGTAGCGCGAGAAGGCCGTGGTATCGACGAGGCCGGCGGCGCGGCGCACCTGCAACACCTCGTCGCCGACGATGTCGAAGGCATTGGAGCGCTTCAGCGTCGTCTCCTCGCGGAAGCCCATCGGCGCGAAATAGGCCGGGATCTCCAGTCCCCACGACGCCGTCCATTCGGCTCCGGCGGCGCTCATGCCGTCATAGGCGCCGGGACGCTTCAGCGGCCGGCCCGCCGGCAGGCGCTCGTTGGGGAAGGTCATGACGAAGCGGCGGGCATAGAACTGGCCCGTTGTCTGCCTGAGATACTCGCGGTTGGCGGCGAAGGCGCCGTAGCGGGCGATGTCCATGCCGAAGATATCGGCTTCCGGCTCGCCATAAATCATCCATTCGGCCAGCGACTTGCCGACGCCGCCGCCCTGGCTGAAGCCGGCCATGACGCCGCAGGCGACCCAATAATTCTTCAAGCCACGCACCGGGCCGACCAGTGGATTGCCGTCGGGCGTGAAGGTGAAGGCGCCGTTGACCCATTTGCGGATGCCGGCATTCGCCAGGCAGGGAAAGCGCTCATAGGCCTTGGCAAGCTCGGGACTGATGCGGTCGATATCCTCCGGGATCAGTTCGATGCCGTAGTCCCAGGGCGCGCCGTCCATGTTCCAATGTTTCGGGTTCTGCTCGTAGACGCCGAGCAGCACGCCCTTCCGCTCCTGGCGAAGGTAGGAGAAGCCGTCGAGATCGACGGCAAGGCCGAGCTCCTTGTCGAGGGCGGCGACTTCCGGAATGTCCTCGGTGACGAAATAATGATGCTCCATCGGCGTCACCGGCAGGTCGACGCCGGCCATCAGCCCGACCTGCTTGGCCCACAGGCCGCCGGCATTGACGACGTGCTCGGCGACGATCGTGCCCTTCTCGGTGACGACGTCCCAGCCGCCGTCGGCGCGTTGCCTCAGCTCGACGACGCGGTTGCGCAGGATGACGTCCGCGCCGCGCCTCTTCGCGGCGCCGGCATAGGCGTGCGTGGTGCCATAGGGATCGAGATGGCCCTCGTTGGAATCGTAAAGGCCGCCCAGCACGCCATTTACATCGACGATCGGACAGATTTCCTTGATTTCCTCGGGCGTCACCAGCCGCGCCGTCTCGATGCCGACCGACTGGAACACCGCCCAGGCCGATTTCAGCCACTCCCAGCGCTGCGGGTCGCTCGCCATGTTGACGCCGCCGGTCATGTGCAGCCCGGCATTCTGGCCCGACTCGGCCTCGATCTCGCGATAGAGCTTGATCGTGTAGTCCTGCAGAGCCGCGACATTGGGATCGGCGTTGAGCGCGTGGAAGCCGGCCGCCGCGTGCCACGTCGAGCCCGCCGTCAACTCGGCGCGCTCGATCAGCGCCACATCGCTCCAGCCAAAACGCGTGAGGTGATAAAGCACCGAGGCGCCTACCACGCCTCCTCCGATGACCACTGCCCGGTAATGCGACTTCACGAGCCCTCTCCCTCTCGTTGGAGGCTCTGACGATACATCTCCTGGACATATGTGTCTAGACACTTCTGTCCAGAGCTTGCGCTGCGGCCCGTGCCGTGCCACTTGTTCGGTCATGACCATGACCGCTCCCCGGGACGAGCCGGCGCCCGGCAATATCAAGGTGACCCGCGCGGACTGGATAAACCTCGCGTTGCGGACGCTGGTTTCAGACGGCATCGAGAGCGTGCGCGTGCTGACGCTGGGACAGAGGCTCGGCGTCTCGCGCTCGAGCTTCTACTGGTATTTCGAAAGCCGGCAGGACCTGCTCGACCAGTTGCTCAAGCATTGGCACGAGACCAACACCACGGCGATCGTCGAGCGTGCCCGCCGGCCGGCAGATACCATCATCATGGGTGTGATGAACGTCTTCGAATGCTGGGCCGACGAGCGCCTGTTCGATCCCAGGCTCGATTTCGCCGTCCGCGAATGGGCAAGGCGCTCCGACGACGTGCGGCGCATGATCGACAAGGCCGACGAGGAACGCCTGCTTGCCATACGCGACATGTACCGCCGGCATGGCTATGAGAGCGAAGACGCCTTCATCCGCGCCCGCGTCCTGTACTACATGCAGATCGGCTATTACGTGCTCGACCTGAAGGAACCGGTAGAGGCGCGCGTCAGCCATCTCGCCGCCTATCTGCGCTCCTTCACCGGCCAGGAGCCGACAGAGGCGGATGTGGCGCATTTCATGCGTTTCATCGCGTCGCGGTGATTGAGATCGGCTGCCAACGGCCACCGTATTTCCAACAAAGCTTGGGCTGTGGCTTCGCCGCCCTTGTGGGCGGTGATAAAATGGTCGAATAATTTGACGGGGGCGCCACCCTGAAACTGCCCGCATGCTGTTTTCGGGCGAAAGCGCATTGGGGCCGAAGTCTGGAATGGCAAGTCCTTCGAAACCACGCAAGAGAAGAGGCCGGATCGCCTCGGCGGCTCTGGCCGTCGACGCGTGGCTTGATTCCTCGCTCTATGAGATCGGCTTCAAGGCGCGTGAATTCTGGGAAGCGGCGACCATCTTTTCCCGCCGCTTCCGGGTGCATGGCTGGCGCCGCGCCATCATAGAGGTGCTGAGCGAAGGTTTCACCATGGGCGCCGGCGGCTTCGTGGTGCTGCTGGCGCTCGCCATGCCGGCCTTCGACATCACCGCCGGCGACTGGCGCAACCAGGGCGACTTCGCCGTCACCTTCCTGGACCGCTACGGCAACGAGATTGGCCAGCGCGGCATCATCCAGCGCGATTCCGTGCCGGTCGACGAGATGCCGGACATCGTCATCAAGGCGGTGCTGGCGACCGAGGACCGGCGTTTCTTCGACCATTACGGCATCGACATCCTAGGCCTGTCGCGCGCGCTCTTCGAGAATATGCGCGCGAATTCCGTGGTCCAGGGCGGCTCCAGCATCACGCAGCAGCTCGCCAAGAACCTGTTCCTGTCCAACGAGCGCACCTTGGAGCGCAAGATCAAGGAAGCCTTCCTGTCGCTGTGGCTGGAGGCGAACCTTTCCAAGAAGGAGATCCTGCAACTCTATCTCGACCGCGCCTATATGGGCGGCGGCACGTTCGGCATCGAGGCAGCGGCGGATTTCTATTTCGGCAAGAGCGTCAAGGATCTGAGCCTCGCCGAGGCGGCGATGCTGGCCGGCCTGTTCAAGGCGCCGACCAAATACGCCCCGCATATCAACCTGCCGGCGGCCCGCGCCCGCGCCAATGTGGTGCTGTCCAATCTTGTCGACGCCGGCTTCATGACAGAGGGCCAGGTGCTGCAGGCGCGGCTGCATCCGGCCGACGTCGTCGACCGCGGCGAGCAGAAGAGCCCGGATTATTTCCTCGACTGGGCCTTCGACGAGGTGAAGAAGATCGCCAAGCCTGGCCAGCATTCGCTGGTCGCCCATACCACTTTCGACGCCAACATCCAGAAGGCCGCGGAAGAGTCGGTCGAGTTCCATCTGAGGCAATTCGGCAAGGAATACAACGTCACCGAAGGCGCGGTGGTGGTGATCGAGACCAATGGCGCGGTGCGCGCCATCGTCGGCGGCCGCGACTACGGCGCCAGCCAGTTCAACCGCGCCACCAAGGCGCTGCGCCAGACCGGCTCCTCCTTCAAGCCCTATGTCTACGCCACCGCGATGGAACACGGCTTCACGCCGGATTCGGTCGTTTCGGGTGGCGCGATCAGTTGGGGCGGCTGGTCGCCGCACAACTATAATGGCGGCTCGGCCGGCAATGTCACGCTGCTCACGGCGATCGCCAAGTCGATCAACACCGTACCGGTGCGGCTTGCCAAGGATTATCTGGGCATCGGTCCGATCAAGGCGATGGCGGAATCGATGGGCGTCGAATCGCCGCTGGAATCGCACAAGACCATGGTGCTCGGCACGTCCGGCATGACGGTGATGGACCAGGCGACCGGCTACAGCGTCTTTGCCCAGAACGGTTTCGTTGGCTCCCGCCACGGCATCACCCAGCTCGTCACCCGCACTGGCGAGGTGGTCTATGACTGGGCCAAGGATGCGCCGCCGCCGCACCGCGTGCTGTCGGAAAAGGCCCTGAAATACATGAACACGATGCTGGCGGCGGTGCCGGCGATCGGCACGGCGCGGCGCGCCCAGCTTCCCAACATCGTCGTCGCCGGCAAGACCGGCACGACCCAATCCTATCGCGACGCCTGGTTCGTCGGCTTCACCGGCAACTACACGGCCGCCGTCTGGCTCGGCAATGACGACTTCACGCCGACCAACAAGATGACCGGCGGCACGCTGCCGGCGATGGTCTGGCAGCGTCTGATGGTCTATGCGCACCAGAACATCGACCTGAAGCCGATCCCGGGTCTCGATCATCCGTGGGTCGACCCGGAGGTCGCGGCCAAGGCCGAGGAAGCGGCGAAGAAGGAAGCCGACGCGGCGGCGGCGCAGGCCGAGGCAGAACGCCCGCCGGTGCTGTCCAGCCGCACCAGCCAGACGCTGCGGGACATGACCAAGGCTTTCCAGGCCGCGCCTGTACTGAACGCCCCCGCTTTGCCGGAGACGCTTTCGGCGCTTTAAAAGCATGCCTCCCGAAAGTGGGAACCGGGTTCGGGATGAAGACGTGCGTAAATCAAAACCTAAAGCGCATCGAGCGAATCTGAAAGATTGCGACGCGCTTTAGGGTGGCGCTTACGTGAAGCCGGCTTGCCACGGCACCCCGCGCCGCGATATCCCGGGCAATCTCCTCTGTTGCGGCTCTCATGCTCAAGAACGCCATCCTGACGCTGCTTTCGCTTGCCATCGCCATCGGGCTTGGCGGCTACAGCGTCTGGTATGCGCTCAATGCGCAGGACGGCATCGGCGCGATCCGCATCGGCCAATGGACCGCTTTCCCCGAAGTCGGGACGCTCAACGCCGACCCCTACTCCAAGGCGCGCGTGGCACGCGAGGGCGTGCTGGCGCTTGGGCAGGCCGAGGGGCTTGCCTTCGTCGCCGAGCGCGACGATGCCGGCGAGCCGCTGAAACGCGAATGCACCTACACGATCGAAGGCGGTTATCCCACCGCCCGCTTCTGGACGCTCTATGCCGCCGACCAGTCGCTTGGCGTGATCGACACAGGCAAGCCGAGGCAGTCGGCGCTGCAATCCTACGAAGTGCTGCGCCAGCCCGACAATTCGGTCGTCATTTCCGTCGGCAACCGCCCCGCTCCCGGCAACTGGCTGCTGACCGGCGGCTCCGGCAAGATGTATTTCGTGCTGACCTTCTACGACACGCCGATCGCCTCGAGCACCGGCCTCTCGGACGTCACGCTGCCGCGCATCCTGAAGGCGGGCTGCAATGCGTAGGCTGCTGCATGCCCTGATCCTCGGCCTCATCGGCGCCGGCATCGTGCATATCGTCGTCTTGTTCCTGGTGCCGGAATTTTCCGAACGCGATGCCTGGTCGCGGCTGGCGATGGCATCCGACCTCTACAAGATGACGCGGCTGGACGCCGAGGCCGGCGGCGCGCCGGTGGTGAAGTCGGTCGATCCGCTGTTTTACGCGGCCGCCTGCCGGTTCGATCTCTCGGACGGGCTGGTCAGGATCCGGGCGCCGGGCGACGTGCCGTTCTGGTCGGCCTCGGTCTACGACCGCAGCGGCCACAACATCTATTCCTTCAACGACCACAACGCCAATGGCGAGAAGCTCGATGCGGTGGTGCTGACGCCCGCGCAGATGATCGATGTGCGGCGCGACCTTCCGGAGGATCTGCAGGGCGCTATCTTCGTCGAGGCGCCGATCGAGGAAGGCATCTTCGTCGTCCGCGCCTTCGTGCCGGACGAGAGCTGGAAGCCGATCGTGTCGCGCTTCCTCGAGCAGAGCGCCTGCGAATTGCAGGACTATTGAGAAAACGATCCGATCAGTGATGCGGCTTGGCAGGTGGCGGAGAACCTGGCCTGTCGGAGCCGCTGTCCGGCCGGGCCGCATCGGCCTGGGGACGCAATTCATAGCGGACGCCGGGGAAAATGATGACCGCCGCCGGCGTGGTGTCGTGGCTTGCTCGATTTACAGGTGCCGCACGCGGCACAAAAGACAGGACCATGCCCATGGTTCGCGCATTCCTCTCGGTTTGACCGGAGCACAACGCAACGCCTCCAAAGTCGATTAAGGAACCTAGAGGGTTAACGGAGCGCTAACGGATCGCGGCTAATTTGATGTTTGTTTTCCCTGAAGCGCGAGACCGGTCCTGCCGGATTGCGCGGCTCGGGATTGTGTCGAGTGTCGGGCGTATCCTCCGTGTCATCTTCGGATTTCAGGCAAATCGCTATCCGGACCGAAGCGCGAAAGGCCGAAAGGCTGTTCCGCGCCGCCGTGTCGGCCTTCTGCTCGCTGACGCGCCCCTCGCGCCGTGAGATCGCCCAGCTCGAGGATCTGACGCTGCCGCTGTTCGACGAGGTCTCGGTCGAGTCGCGCCGCTATGTCGCCGCCGCCCTTTCGGAATGCGACTACGCGCCGACCGCGCTGGTCAGGCGGCTGGCCGAGGAGCCGGTCGAGATCGTCGCCCCTTTGCTCGCCCGCTCCAACGCGCTGAGCGACATCGACCTTATCGCGCTGATCGGCCGGCACGGGCTGCCGCACGCGCGCGCCATCGCGCGCCGCAAGGACCTCAACCCGACGATCGCCGACCTGATCCGCGCGCTGGAAAGACCGACGCTGGTCAAGACGCGGCCGCCGGAGACGGTCACCAAGCTCACGCCGAAACCGGAGCCCGTGGCCAAGGCGGACACCGACCGTCCCGCCTCCGGCGAAGCGGCGGAGAACGCGCGGCGCCGCCTGCGGTCGATGATGCGCCCGACCGGCGACGCTGCCGACGTCAACAACACCTTCCTCGGCCAACCGGCCTATGTGAAGCTGCGAGAGACGGCGCTGACCGGCAACGCGGCCTTCTTCCAGACCGCCCTTGCCGACGCGCTGGGGATCGACTTCGCGACGGCCCGCTCGGTGACCGGGCAGTCGGGCTATGGCGCATTGCTTGCGGCGCTGCGCGCCCTCGACCTCAGCGAAGACAGGGCTTTCCTGATCGCGGTCGCGGTCTATCCCGGCGAGTTCCCGCATCCGCAGGCGATCCGGCTCTTCCTCGACCGCTACCGGCTTCTGCACCGGGAGGCGGCGCTCGACAAGGTACGCGCCTGGAAAGCGGAGACCCTGTCGCGGGCGATCCGCGACAATGCTCCCGATGCGGTGAACATCGAGAGCCGCGAAGCCTCGAACAGCGACGAGGCGACCTCCAGCCTCAAGGCTTCCTGATCGGGTTAAAGACGCCTCGCGCTGGAGGAACCCGGGCGACGCGCTTTTAGCGTTTGTTTTTTCGCAATCAACGAGCCGATGTCGCCGCGAGACTTGGCATTTCCGCGACACGACAAAGTGACAACGCCTCTTGACTTAGAGTGCGCTCTAACTCGTAGCTTTCTGCGCGTCGTGACGAAAGAATGGCATTGATGAAGATTGGCGAGTTGGCGAAGCGTTCGGGACTGTCTGCCTACACTATCCGTTACTATGAGCGGATCGGGCTGCTTCCCCACGCCGACAGGGACCAATCGGGCCAACGTGACTACGACGCGTCAATCCTGACCTGGATAGAATTTCTCGACCGCCTCAAAACGACCGGGATGCCCATTCGGGAAATGCTGCGTTACGCGGCCTTGCGGGAGCGCGGCGTCGACACGGAAGCGGAGCGCGGCGCGCTGCTCAAGCAGCACCGTGAGCGTGTCCGTGCGCATGTGGCCAAACTGCAAGCCTGCCTTCTCGTCCTCGATACCAAGATCGCTGGATATGCCGGCGTGAAACAGAGGATGAAGGACTATGACGCATCAATCCCCGAACATCAGCGAAAGCCGGCTGGAACGCGGCAAGCGGGCGCTCGCTGAAATCGACGGCGAAGCCGGCCACAAAGTCATTGCCGCCCTCGCTGACATTGCCCCCGACTTCGCGAACTACGTGTTCGAATTCTCGTTTGGCGACATCTACAGCCGCCCCGGTCTCGATCTGCGCTCCCGTGAGATCGCCACCATCGCGGCGCTGACAGCGATGGGAACCGCGACCCCGCAACTGAAAGTCCATATCGAGGCGGGACTCAATGTCGGGCTGACCAAGGACGAAATCGTTGAAATCATCATCCAGATGACGGTCTATGCCGGCTTTCCCGCGACGCTCAACGGGCTGTTTGCGGCCAAAGAAGTCTTCGCCGCCCGGTTTCCCGTCCAGAACGGGGAAGCGGCATGATGAAGCTTCTGCCCTGCCTTGGCCTGCGGCCGGCGTTCTTGCAGTCACGGCGATTCCAGGCCCATGAAACGGCCTAGTCGGCCTTCACTAAAAGAAGCTCTTCGACCGGAATGGTCCCCGCCTCGATCTCGACCACCCAGATGTCGGGGTCGAATTTCTTTTCCCGCTCCAGCCGCGCATCGAAGGCCGAGCCGTCGTCGCTTGAATCGAGCAGGGCAAAGAAGCGCTCGTCGGGATCAGCCGAATCGTAGCTCGTCTGCGGCGCCGGCCCATAGAGGGCCACCTCCCCCAGACGCCCGCGCGACAGCACGAAAACTGCGCCCGCCTCGGTCGCGCCGCGCTTGACGATCGCGGCAAAGCCGCCGGCGCCGAAGACGCGGCGCACAAGGGCCGAGACCCAGAGATCGGTGGTCACGCGCATGGCAAGGTTCCGGATGTCATGCGCGGTTTCTTACAGCAAGGATGGAGGAACCGAAACGATCGATGCCGGGCTCAGTTCGTCAGGCCGATCTCGCGCATCTTGACATAGACAGCCTCGTCCGGCTCGCCGGTCTCGGGCAGGCCGAAGAGCGCCTGGAATTCCTTGATCGCGGCCTTGGTACGCGCGCCGACCTTGCCGTCGAGCTGCATATCATTGTTGCCGAAAGCCTTGAGGCCGGCCTGGATCTTGACGATGCGGGCATCGGGCGATTGCGTGGCGCCATCGGCCGGGGCGGAAACCGGGATGACGGGCGGCTTGGCGGCCGGGACGGCCACGCCGTCGGCCGGCCGCGGCGCCGGATGGGGAATGGCTGCCGTCGTCTGGCGGGCGCCAAGCTGGTCGAGCAACGCGCCGTCGATCTCGCCCGAGCCGGGCAGCCCGACTTTCAGTTGATAGGCCTGGATCGCTTTGCGCGTGGCCGGGCCTGTGAGGCCATCGACCGTGCCGTCATAAAAATTGAGATCCTTCAGAATGCCCTGCACCTGCTGGACGACCGGATCCGGCTTGGCGGCAGGCTGCGCCGGCGCCTGGCGAACAATGTTGATGGTGGTTTCCGGTTCGTTAGAGACGGTGTGCGGGAAATTCTCGATGCTGCGGGTGGCAAAGAAGGCGCCGGTATGCGGAAAAGGCTGATACCAGAGCGCATTGGCCGAGACATAGAACAGCGTCACCAGGAAGGCGGTCGAGCCGCCGACCAAGACCGGATTGCTCGCGATCAGCTGACCGACCGCGACAGCGCCTTCGGCGAGGACGCCGCGTTCGGGTTCGACGACCTTAGGCCGTTTTGCGGAGCGAGCCATTTCCCTCCCCATCTCTGTCCCCCTTCGGCTTCGCCGCCGGCATGGCCAGCACGCCGGAAGGCGCCCCGGAATGCCGCTTCGGCCCGTTCACCGGCAGGCCGATCGTCACCGTCGTGCCCTCACCCGGCGCGCTCTCGATCGACATCGTGCCGTCGTGCAGCGCGACCAGGCCCTTGACCAGCGACAGGCCGAGCCCGGTTCCCTCGAAACGGCGCGTGTAGTCGTTCTGGATCTGCATGAACGGCTTGCCGAGATTGCCCATGTCCTCCGCGGCGATACCGATGCCGGTGTCGCTCACCCAGAAATGCAGGCGCGAGCCGACGCGCTTGGCGCCGATCGCCACGCTGCCGCCATCGGGCGTGAACTTGACGGCGTTAGAAGCGAGATTGATCAGGATCTGCTGTACGGCGCGGCGGTCGGCATTGATCTCGCCCGCATCCGGCGCGATCTGCGTGGCAAGAACGATGCCCTTGGCGTCGGCCAGCGGCCGCATCATCGAGCGGCACATGTCGACCGCCTCGACGAAGCGGAACGGCTCCAGTTCGGTCGCATAGGCGCCCGCCTCGATCCGCGACACGTCGAGTATCGAGGTGACGACGGACAGAAGATGCTGGCCGGATTCCCTGACCAGACCGACATATTCCTTCTGGCGCGGGTCCTTGAAGGCGCCGAACATCTCGTGCAGCAGCATGTCGGAGAAGCCGATGATGGCGTTGAGCGGCGTCCGCAGCTCGTGGCTGACCACCGCAAGGAAGCGGCCCTTGGCCACTTCGGCGGTCGCGGCCTCCTCCTTCGCTTGGGCAAGCTCCTCCCGCAGCGCCGCGACATCGTCGTTTTCACGCAGGACCAGGGTGAAGGCGTCGCGATCGGCGTGGCCGCGCAGCAGCTCGAGGCTGAACGGGCGGAAATTGTCGGCCGCGCTCGAACCCTCGCGCGGCAGCCGGATGCGCAGGTCGAGCCGGCGCTTCAGCGCGCCCTCGCGCATATCGGCCAGAGCTGTGAGATAGGCGACGCGATCGGAAAGATGGACGCGGTCGAAAAGGCCGGTGCCGAGCAAGAGCTCCGGCGCCAATCTGAGGATCGAACGCGCCTTGGCGGAGGCGTCGAGCACGTCGCCCTGGCGCGCGAGGCGCAGCACGACGGCGTCGATGACGTCCTCAAGACGATCGGCGGCAGGCTCGGTCAGCCGCGAGTCTGCCGGATCGGCCAAGGCGGCGGCCCGCGGTGCCAGCGTCAGCGCCCAGGTGAGCGGCAGCAGCCAATGCCAGGCTGCGATTTCGCCCGATGGCAGGACATGGCTGGCGAGGGGCTGAAGCACGATCGCACCGACCGCCGCCAAGGCACCTGACAACGTGGCCCGCCGCGTTCCGGAGACCCACCAGGTCTCGACCGGCAAGGCGGCGGCAAGCAAAGCGACAGGCGAGGCCAACCCGCCCGCCGCGGCAATAGCTCCGGCGAGGGCAAGGCCCGCCAGCACCACAGCCATGCGGCTGGCGAACGCCATGTGACCGGTAGCCGCCACCAGAAGCGCCGCGAACCAGCATAGGCCGAAAGCGGCAAAGATCGCCGCCATCGTGACGGCCGCGCCGAGGCTGGACGTGACAAGCGTGACCGCGGCGCCCGCAGCCAGGAACGGAGCGGCAAACATGACGCCGATGAAGCGGCGCTGGCGCAAGCGCTCGGTCTCACCCGTCACGGTCGGATGAACCATGCGTTCGCAGCCGGCTGATATCGCGCCGGGCAATTGAACGTATCTGGCTGAAATCGAACTCAACGCACGCGTACCCGGTCGTAAAAACACCCTGCCTGGCAGGTGACTCAATCAATGACCTGAAACTCGCATCCAGCGTTTAAGGAATGGATAAGGCTGGCGGGGCCGGCGACCGCCCCAAGGCAAATATTGTGATGCCGGCCTCGCGAAGCACGTCGAGTTGCCGCCATGGTAAACGGCGGGTTAGCCGCGAGGCCTGCGCCAAAACGGATCACGACTTGATCCGGCTAACCTCTTCCCATAAGAAAATCGTGTAATTACAGTGTGATATATGGTTATCGTAAAGTTACCATGGCGGATGAGCTTCGAGTCAATTGCATTTCAAAACCAATTCCTTTCGAATTTGCCTAAAATTTGAGGAAAATTGGCGGCTTCGATGCAAGCCGTCCTTTGCGTGACCGTGCCATGATCGGCCTATAAAAGAGGTCATGCCAGGGATGCATGATCCGTCACGGATGGATGCGTCATCCATCCCGGATGAGAGGTTGGTAAGATGGGCTTTCTGATCAGGATGGCTTTCTGGTTTTCGCTGGTGCTGCTGGCGCTGCCGCTTGGCGTCGGCCCGGGCGAGGACGGCGAGCAGAGCGTCGGGCCGATCCAGGCGCTGTTTGCGGCGCGCGAGGCGGTCGGCGACATTGCCGGGCTCTGCGAGCGCAAGCCCGATGTCTGCGAAACCGGCAAATCGGCCATGTACACCATCACCGTTCGCGCCAAGGAAACGGCCAAGATCGCCGCGGCCATGATCGACGACAAGCAGTCCGGGCAGTCCGGGCAGGCAGGCACGCCCGAGACGAAGGGCGCGGATGGCTCCGTCACGACCACCGGCAGCGTCGCCGAGGACATTGTGTTGCCCGCCAAGGTCAACATTCCGGTGATGTTGACGGCGAAGAACTGAATTCTTCCGGGCGTTCGCTCGGCTCTTGATTTTGGCGCAATTCCGGACGGAAAACCGCTACGCACTTTTCCTGGAATTGCTCTGTTTGGTTTGGCGCAATTCCGGACGGAAAACCGCTATGCACTTTTCCTGGAATTGCTCTCCGCCGCGGGCCCGTCCGACCTCTCGACGCCCGCGGCGTCTTTCTTTTTCCGTGACGCGGCGGTGCCGGGTCACTATATGCGGGCAATGATCACCCCGATCCAGACGATCCGCGACGACTTTTCCCTGCTCGATGAGTGGGAGGACCGCTATCGCTATGTGATCGAGCTTGGCGAAGGCCTGCCGCCATTTCCCGAGGCGGAACGCACGGCCGCGAACAAGGTGCCCGGCTGCGTGAGCCAGGTGTGGCTCACCACCGAGCGGGGCGACGGCGCCGATCCGGTGATCAGCTTCCAGGGCGATTCCGATGCCCATATCGTGCGCGGCCTCGTCGCCATCATGCTGGCATTGTTTTCAGGCAGGCGTGCAAGCGAAATCCAAGGCACGGATGCCGAAGCGACGCTGAAGGAACTCGGGCTCGACGAGCATCTGTCGCCGCAGCGCGCCAACGGCCTGCGCTCGATGGTCAAGCGCATCAAGCGCGATGCCGAAGCGGCGCTGAAACAGACCGCCTGATCTCAGATCTTTAAAGCAAAACGGCGCCGCAAGGGCGCCGCCGAACTGCTTGAAAGAGCAGAAGCCCGTCAGCGGCCTTTGCGCTTGCGGCCCAGGCCCATCTTCTTGGCGAGCTGCGAGCGGGCGGCCGCATAATTGGGGGCCACCATCGGGTAGTTGGCGTCAAGGCCCCACTTCTCACGGTACTCTTCCGGCGTGAGATTGTAGTGGGTCATCAAATGCCGCTTCAGCGACTTGAACTTCTTTCCGTCCTCGAGACAGACGATATAGTCGTCATGGACGGAGCGCTTCGGGTTGACGGCCGGCTTCTGCTTCTCGGCCGACGGCTGCTCCGGCGAGCCGCCGACGCGGCCCAACGCTGCATGGACGTCGGCAATAAGGTTTGGCAGTTCCCCGACCGGCACCGGGTTGTTGCTGACATAGGCGGCGACGACATCGGCGGTCAGCTCGATCAGCGCATCACCGTTTTTCGAAGGTGTTTCGACGATTTCCATAGTGCTAAGGCCCCAACGAGAGTTTGTTTCTAAAACCGCGCCCTTTTTCTGGATCGGGCATCGCGCGAATTTCATTCAGGAAAGGCCTGCGATTCGCGTCGGGTTATCTTAATGGAGCCACCGCGCAAGTAAGTCAATTCGCATGTTGACTTATATTGGTCGATATTCATCAAATATTGCCGATTCAGCTTCAAAAATTTGTGCACCATGTAACTTCGCGAGATTTTTCTGGCCAGACCAGCATGCCATGACGCTACGTCATCCGCATGTTAGACATCCGATCGCCGCTCGGCACGACATTCAATGCTTGGCCAATGCTTGGGCGCCTGCTGTGCCAGCACAACGAATCCTGCAGCGCAGCGAAACGCAAGAATCTCGCCTTGGCGGCTGGAGCCGACGAGGCTTTGCGACGGAATTCATCAGTAAGGCGCGATATATTTGCCATAGACCCAACCGGCGACGAAGTGACCATTCTGCGCCGGATCGTGCCAGACCTCGCACCAGCGATAGCGGATCGCCTGGCGCTGCTTCCATTGCGGCTGCCGGGCGATGTCGAGCAGGTTCACGCCACCGGTGCAGCGGCCCGTCATCTGCAGCACGGTGCCGTTCGGATAGGCGGCCTGTTTCTGCGATGCGTTGGACGGATACTTTCGCGCATTGAGCGTATCGCCGAACGGCACCCCCACCACTTGCCAGGCGGCAAAGACGGTTGCATGAGACTGACTGGAAAAAGCCAGACCCGCCGCCAGGACGGCGACGGACATTGCGGTAGAGACACAGGATTTCATCTTTCCCCCTTCGACTTAGCTTCTGTAGACCATCTTGAGCCGCGCCCCTTGAACCGCCGCTGAGCGGCGTGTTCATTCGTCATTCAAGCAAATTCCGCAGCGAGACGTAATGACCAGAGCTTCCGCCTTGACTTCCGCCTTCCCGGCCGCCAGCCCGCCGAAGCCCGAGAAACACCCGGTTTCCGACACGCATCACGGCATCACCCGCAGCGACGACTATGCCTGGATGCGGGCCGACAACTGGCAGGCCGTGTTCCGTGACCCTTCCCTGCTCGACGGCCGCATCCGCGCCCATCTCGAGGCCGAGAACGCGTATCAGGCGGCGCTGATGGCGGGCACCGCAGACCTGCGCGGCAAGCTGTTTGCCGAGATGAAGGGTCGCATCAAGGAAGACGATTCGACGGTGCCGATGAAGGATGGCCCCTATGCCTATGGCTCTTCCTTCCGGCAAGGCGGCGAGCAGCCGCGCTATTTCCGCACGCCGCGCGACGGCGGCGCCGAGGAGATCCTGCTCGACGGCGACAAAGAGGCCGAGGGCAAGGCCTATTTCCGGCTCGGCGGCGTCGACCATTCGGGCAACCACAAGAAGCTGCTGTGGGCCTTCGACGACAGGGGCTCGGAATTCTTCACGCTGCGCGTGCGCGATCTCGCGAGCGGCAAGAACCTTGCCGACCAGATTCCGGATACGGGCGGCGGCGGGGTCTGGGACGCCGGCGGCGACGGCTTCTTCTATACCCGTCTCGACGACAATCATCGCCCGTCGAAAGTTTTCTTCCACGCGCTCGGCGACAAAACAGAGAACGACCGGCTGATCTATGAGGAAACCGATCCGGGCTTCTTCATGGATGTCAGCGGCACGCGCGCCAATGACTGGATCATGATCGGCATCAACGACCACGAGACTTCGGAATACCGCCTGCTGCCGGCCAATGATCCATCGGCCGAGCCGAAGCTGGTGGCGGTGCGCGAGACCGGCGTGCAATACGACCTGGAAGAAGGCGGCGACATCTTCTTCATCCTCACCAATGCCGACGGCGCCAAGGACTTCAAGATCATGACCGCGCCGGTCGACAACCCGGTGCGCGCCAACTGGCAGGAACTGGTGCCGCACGAGCCGGGCCGCCTGATCCTCTCGGTGCTCGGCTTCAAGCACCATATGGTCAGGCTCGAGCGCAAGGACGGGCTGCCGCGTATCGTGGTGCGCGAGCGCGCCAGCGGCGAGGAGCATTTCATCTCCTTCGACGAGGAAGCTTTCTCGCTCGGTCTCTCCGGCTCCTACGAATACGACACCGAGACGATGCGCTTCACCTATTCGTCGATGACGACCCCGGCGCAGGTGTTCGACTACAATATGCGCAGCCGCCAACGCGTGCTCCTGAAGACGCAGGAAGTGCCCTCCGGCCACGATCCCGAACACTATGTCACGCGCCGGCTGATGGCGCCGGCAGCCGATGGCGAGTTGGTTCCGATCTCGCTGCTTTACCATCGCGGCACGCCGCTGGACGGTTCGGCGCCCTGCCTGCTCTACGGCTACGGCTCCTACGGCATCACGGTGCCCTCCGCCTTCAACACCAACTGCCTGTCGCTGGTCGACCGCGGCTTCGTCTATGCCATCGCGCATGTGCGCGGCGGCAAGGACAAAGGGTATGGCTGGTACGAGGACGGCAAGCGAGCAAGGAAGATGAACACCTTCACCGACTTCATCGCCTGCGCCCGCCATCTCGTCGCGGAGCGCTACACCCGGCATGACCGCATCGTTGCGCAGGGCGGCTCCGCCGGCGGCATGCTGATGGGGGCGATCGCCAACATGGCGCCGGAAGCTTTCGGCGGCATCGTCGCCGAGGTGCCGTTCGTCGACGTGCTCACCACCATGCTCGACGCCAGCCTGCCGCTGACGCCGCCGGAATGGCCGGAATGGGGCAACCCGATCGCGTCCGCCGCCGACTACGAGACGATCGCGGCCTATTCGCCCTATGACAATGTGGAGGCGCTCGACTACCCGCCGATCCTGGCGCTGGCAGGCCTCACCGATCCGCGCGTCACCTATTGGGAGCCAGCGAAATGGGTGGCGCGGCTGCGCGAACGCAAGGCAGGCGGCAATCCGGTCCTGTTCAAGATCAACATGGAGTCCGGACACGCCGGCGCCTCGGGCCGGTTCTCGCGGCTGGAGGAGATCGCCTACATTTACGCCTATGCCTTGAAAGTGACAGGCAAAGCCTGATTTTCCACTCGCAATTGACAAGGGCGCGCGTTACGCAATGCTCTGTTTTTTGGACGTGGTCCTTGGACCGCGCCGACCGCTCATTCGCAAGGTTCGTCATGCTGCTCGTCGACGTCTATCTCGACAAATCGCCCATCCAGGGCATTGGCGTCTTCGCCAAACACCGCATCGCAAAGGGCACGCTGATCTGGAAGCTCGACCCAAGGTTCGACCGGCGCATTCCTGTCGACACGTATGAGAGCGAGAGCGGGCCGGTGAAGTCCTATCTCGATCGCTATTCCTATCCGGACCGGCGCGACCCCAACTACATCGTCTTCGAGGCAGATGATGCGCGCTACATGAACCACGCGGACGAGCCGAACTGCGACGTCTCCTCGCCCGAGGAAACATACGCGCTACGCGACATCGCGCCGGGCGAGGAACTGACCTGCGACTACAATCACTTCTTCGAAAACGGCTTCGATTTCCTGGGCGACCGGCACCCGTAAGATAAAAGGTCAGCTCGCCGGCTTGCGCGCCGGGTAGCCGTTGGGATGCGGCGGGATCGCCTTCAGATAGGCGGCGATCGCGGCGCGGTCGTCGGCGGTCAGTTGCGCCATGTTCTTCTGCACCTCGACCATGGCGCCGCCGACGGAATCGAAATCGGGCGTGAAGCCGGTCTCGAGATAGTTGGCGATATCTGCTTCCGACCAGCTCTTGATGCTCTTCCCCTCGGGCGTGATGTTGGGCACGATTCCTGAGCCTTCTGCGGCGACGGCGCCCGCCAGCCATTCACCCTTCTTGACGCCGCCGGCAAAATCGCGCGGCGTGTGGCATTCGCCGCAATGGCCGGGTCCCTCGACCAGATAGCGGCCGGCGAGAACCTTGTCCGGTGTGCCGCCATGCAGCGCGATCACCGGGTCCGGGCTGAGGTAGAGAAGCTTCCACAGGCCGATGCCGCGGCGGATGGTGAACGGGAAGGACAGCTTGTGGTCCGGCGCCTTGCCGGCAACCGCCGGCAGCGTCTTCATGAAGGCATAGAGGTCGGCGATGTCTGCCGGCTTCATGCGCGCATAGGACGCATAGGGAAAGGCCGGGTAGAAATGCTCGCCGGAAGGCGAGACGCCCTTCAGCATGGCGTTGGCGAAGTCCTCCTGGCTCCAGGCGCCGATGCCGTCCTTCCGGTCCTGCGAGATGTTGGGCGGCACGAAGGTGCCGAACGGCGTCTTGAGCTCCAGACCGCCGACGAGTTCGAGGCGGGCGTCGCCCTGGGCGCCCGGTTTGGCGTGGCAGGAGGTGCAGCCCCCCGCATAGAAGATGCGCTTGCCTTTGGCGGCATCGCCGGAGCCGAGTTGCGCGACGGTGCCGGCGTCCAGCCTGACCGGTGCCGACAGGACCCAGCCTGCGGCGGCCGCGGCGCCGCCAAGCACGATGACGGCGCCGACAAGCTTCCTCAGCCAGGCCATCTAGGCGATCAGCTCTTCTTGATCCGGTAGGTCTGATGGCAGGTGCCGCAATCGCCACCCAGCGTGTTGAGCTGAGCCTTCAGTGCATCGGCGTCGGCCGGCGGCGAAGCGACCGCGGCCTTGGTATCGGCCAGGAACTTGTCCTCGGCAGCTTTGAAGCCGGCCATGTCTTCCCAGATTTTCGGCGCGGCTGTCGTGTCGCCCTTATCGGAGCCGGCCGGGAACAGCGTATCGACATCGAATTTCTCGGCATTGGCCTGCAGCGCCTTCAGCGCGTCCAGCACGGCGGCGGCATCGAAAGGCGTCTCGCCCTTGACCACCTTCGAGATCTGCCCGGCGAGCTTGCCGCGCTCTTTCATCAGGGCTTGGCGATCCTTGATCGGATCGGCATAGGCGGCCGAACCGGCGAAGGCGAGCAGAGAGATGGCGATGACAAGCTTTCTCATTCAATTGGCTCCGTGGATGAAGAGAGTTCGGGACTACGTGTTAACGGGCACGACAGCGGGATTATTCCCCGGCGCCGTGACGATTTTGCCGGCTGGCTTGCGGTTTCTCCTGCCGCAAAAGAAAAGCCCCGGCGAACCGGGGCTTTTCATCAAGATCGCTCAGCCTTTGGCCTTTTCATAAAGCTCCAGGACATGGTCCCAGTTGATCAGGCTGTCGACGAAGGCCTCGAGATATTTCGGCCGCGCATTGCGGTAGTCGATGTAATAGGAGTGCTCCCAGACGTCGACGCCGAGGATCGGCGAGCCGCCATGGACGAGCGGGTTCTCGCCGTTCGGGGTCTTGGAGATTTCGAGCTTGCCGTTCTTGACCGAGACCCAGGCCCAGCCCGAGCCGAACTGGGTGGTGCCGGCGGCGATGAAATCCGCCTTGAACTTGTCGTAGCCGCCGAGATCGCTGTCGAAAGCCTTCTGCAGCGCGCCCGGCAGCTTGTTGCCGCCGCCGCCCTTCTTCATCCACTTCCAGAAATGGATGTGGTTGTAGTGCTGGGCGGCGTTGTTGAAGAGCCCGGCATTCTTGCCGAAGGACTGCTTCACGACCTCTTCGACCGACAGGTCGCCCATTCCGGCCTCGGCGGCCAGCTTATTGCCGTTGTCGACATAGGCCTTGTGATGCTTATCGTGATGATACTCCAGCGTCTCCTTCGACATGTAAGGCTGCAAGGCCTCGTAGTCGTAGGGCAAAGCGGGCAACTCAAAAGCCATGGATGGTACTCCCTCGAGGAAAAAAGTCCGGTGATACTACCGAGCTAAGATAGGTCTGGAATGGATCGGGGCAACTCCGGAATGGAGCGCCGAGCGACTTTTTAGAGCAATTCCGGGAAAAGTGTGAAACGGTTTTCCGCCCGCAATTGCGCAAAACAAGGAGATGGAGCGGTTCGCCGTTCCTCCAAACGGAAAAACGCTCCGGCTGCTCAGGCGGCGGACGCCGAATGCGCCCATTCCCAATAGAGCTCGCGCGCCTTCTTGGCCACCGGACCGGGCTGCAGGTCGCGATTCTCGATGCGGGTGACCGGCACGACCTTGGAGTGGTTGCCGGTCGAGAAGATCTCGTCGGCTTCGAGGAAATCACGAACCGACAGCGTCTTCTCGATGGTCCTGAAGCCGTAGTCGCCGAGCAGGTTGATGGTGCGCGAGCGGGTGATGCCCGACAGGAACGTGCCGTTCGGCGCCGGCGTCATCACATGGCCGTCCTTGACCAGGAAGATGTTGGAGGTTCCGGTCTCGGCGACATTGCCCAGCATGTCGAGCACGAGCGCGTTGTCGAAGCCGCGGCTCTTGGCTTCCAGGATGGCGCGGCCATTGTTGGGGTAGAGGCAGCCCGCCTTGGCATTGGTGGGCATGGTCTCGATGGTCGGGCGGCGGAACGGCGAGACCGTGACCGAGAAGCCGGATGGCGGGATCATCGGCGCTTCGTAGAGGCACAGGCAGAAGCGCGTCGAGTCCGGGTCGGCCGGCACGCCCATATAGCCGCCATGCTCGGCCCAATACATCGGCCTGATATAGACCGCCGTCCTGCCGTCGAATTTCTTCAGACCATCCCAGGTCAGGCCGACGATCTCGTCCGTCGTCATCGAAGGCTTCAGGCCAAGCGCGGTCGCGGAAGCGTTGACGCGAGCGGCGTGAAGCTCGAGGTCGGGCGAGACGCCTTCGAACCAGCGGCCGCCGTCGAAGACGCTGGTGCCGAGCCACATGGCATGGCTGCGCGGCCCCAGTACCGCGACATTGCCTTCATACCAGTCGCCGTCCACATAGGTCCAAGTCGCGGTCTGCGCCGCCGCCGCCAGTGTCATGTTTGCCGTCCAAGTAAGTGATTTCGGGCCGGCATAGGACGATGCTTTGAGGGCCGGCGTCAACCGACATGGCCGAAAATCGTTGAGGCCAGCGGTACTTAACGGCAATCAGCACTTGCACGGCGCGGCTTGCCGCCGCAAAACTCCTTCCATGCATCATGCGGCCTATGTCTTCGACGCCTATGGAACGTTGTTCGACGTCCATGCCGCCGTGCGCCGCCATGCCGGCGAGATCGGCCCGGACGGCCAGCTGCTGTCGGAAATCTGGCGCGCCAAGCAGCTCGAATATTCCTGGGTCAGGACGCTGATGGGCTCATACGCCGACTTCTGGCAACTGACCGAGCAGGCGCTCGACTTTGCGTTGCGCAAGGTGCCCTCGGCCGATCCGGCGCTGCGGACGAAACTGCTCGAAGCCTATTGGCGGCTCGATTGCTACCCGGAAGTGCCGGCCGTGTTGAAGGCGCTCAAGACCTCGGGCGCGAAGCTCGCGATCCTGTCCAACGGCTCGCCGGAAATGCTCGACGCGGCGGTCAAATCCGCGGCGCTCGACCAGATCCTCGACGACGTGTTCTCGGTCGACCAGGTCAAGCGCTTCAAGACCGACCCGTCGGTCTACGACATGGTGGTCACCAACTGGCGGCTCTATCCGGGCGCGGTATCGTTCCAGTCGTCGAACCGCTGGGACGTCGCCGGCGCGGCGAAATTCGGTTTCCGCACGGTCTGGATCAACAGGACCAACCAGCCGGACGAATACCGCGACTTTCCGCCAGGTCTCATTCTGCCCTCGCTCGATGGCCTTCTGGCGGGTGTCTGATGCAATTCCGGGAAAAGTGTGAGACGGTTTCCGTCCCGAATTGCGTCGAAACAAAAGAAAGGGCGGTTCGGTGAAGCGGCGAATCGCCCTGACCTCGCTGTTGCTGCAGCGCAACAGCGGCAGCACGGTCACAGCTTCGCCTTTTTCTGTCCACCCTCAGGCCAGAATTGGAACCGCCTATCGCCGCCGACTGTTATGAATGGCCTCGGCGACCTGCCCACGGATTCATGCTTTCTTGCGAATTAAGACCTAGAAAAGGCAACCATGTCAGACGCTTCCTTCCGCATCAGCCGCCGCGGCTTCCTCAATTTCACGGCCCTTGGCGCTGCTTCGGCCGCAGTGTCCGCCTGCACCACCACCGGTCCAGCCCCTGCTCCCATCCAGCCGCCACCGCCCACCTATGTCGAGCCGCCGCTCGGGGATTACGAGACGATGTATGGCGCGATGTCGGACAATGGCTTCGAGCTGCCGGCCATCCCGGTGAACAAGATCGATCACAGATTCTTGCGCCAGATCGTTCCCGATCCGACCGGACAGCGCCCGGGCACCATCGTCGTCGATACCACCGGCCATTTCCTCTATCTGGTGCGCGAGGGCGGCCAGGCGATCCGCTACGGCGTCGGCCTCGGCCGCGCCGGCTTCGAATGGTCGGGCGACGCGGTCGTGCAGTGGAAGCAGAAATGGCCGAAATGGACGCCGCCGGACGAGATGGTCGCCCGCCAGCCGGAGCTGACGCAATACAGCGCCAAGAATGGCGGCATGCCGGGCGGCCTGAAGAACCCGCTCGGGGCGCGTGCGCTTTATCTCTTCCAGGGCAACCAGGACACACTCTACCGCCTGCACGGCTCGCCCGAATGGTGGTCGATCGGCAAGTCGGTATCGTCGGGCTGCGTGCGCCTGATCAATCAGGACATCATCGACCTTTACGACCGCGTGCCCACGAAGACCCCGGTCATAGTGACGGCCAATGTCGGGGCGCCGGAAGAGGACATGCCGGAGCGCAAGGCGATCCCGATCGACAACGGCGTGCCGACGGGCTCGATCCTGCTCGGTCCGGTGAAGCAACTCACCAACGAGATTTTCTAGCGCTCAAGACGCGATGCGCTTTGAGCCTTTGTCCTGTGCATGTCGTCCCCAGACCTCTGCAAACTTTTGGGCGACATGCATCAGCCGATCAGCGGTGCTCGGCCAAAAAATGGTGGCCAGCATCGCAGCCGGCACTGGGGCGAGAAGCGGTTATCCGGGGCGGGCCGGATTGGTTTCAACCCGCAGCCCAACTGGACCACACAAAACTTTCAGGAGCGGATGTTCCAAGCAGGCCGGACTTCAGGCATTTTATGCCGCAAGGAGTTTAGCCATGTATATACCGCCCGCCTTCCGCGACGACGACAAGGAGAGCCTGACGGCCACGATCCGCGCCGCGCGACTGGCAGTCCTGGTCACCGCCACGGCGGAAGGCCCGCTGGCGACGCCGTTGCCGCTTCTGCTGGATGAGAACGAAGGCGAGCATGGCGTGATCTACGGCCATGTGGCCAAGGCAAACCCGCACTGGCGCGTGCCGGCGGTGGGCGACGGCTTGGCGATGTTCATGGGACCGGACGCCTATGTGACGCCGGCCTGGTATCAGACCAAGCAGGAGACCGGGAAGGTCGTGCCGACCTGGAACTACGTTGCCGTCCACGCCCAGGGGCCGATCGAATTCTTCGAGGACGCCGACAGGCTGCTTGAGGTCGTGACTCGCCTGACCAACCTGCATGAGGGCGAACGCTCGGCACCCTGGGCCGTGTCGGACGCGCCAGCGGATTTCATCCAGTCGCAGCTGAAGGGCATCGTCGGCCTGCGCATGCCGATCACGCGGCTCGAAGGCAAGCGCAAGATGAGCCAGAACCGCAATGCCGCCGATCGCGCCGGCGTCTTTTCGGGGCTGTCATCGAGCGACCGTCCATCGGACCGCGAGGTCGCGCCGCTCATCCCGGTTTGAGACGCAACGCCTTACGAGCCCATCATGCCGGACCTGACCCCGTTCGTCTTGTATTTCGCCGCGGCGTTCCTGCTCGCGATAACGCCCGGCCCCGGCATTTTCTATGTTGCGGCGCGCACGCTGGCCGGAGGCCGCGCCGAGGCATCGCCTCCAGCGACGGCGGCCATGCCCCGATTGGATGATCGCCTGTTAGATCTGACGGCCTAGGACAGCGGACGGTTGCCGCCGCGGTCCTAGCGCCCGCGCGCCAAGCTCCCCAGGATGCCGCGCACGATGGCGCGGCCGACGGAGGAGCCGACCGAGCGCACCACGGATTTGATGGCGGCTTCGGCCACGGTCTGGCGATTGGAGGACCGGCGGCCCGATGTTCCCAAAACATCGTCGAACCCGGGGATGGTCCAGCGCGAGCCGCCGCTGTTCCGCTGCTGTGCCTGGGCCTCGGCGTCTTGCGCCTCCTTGGCCTTCTTCTGCAGCATCTCGAAGGCCGATTCGCGATCGACGGTCTCGTCGTATTGGCCGGCGACGGGGCTCTCGGCGATGATCTTGCGGCGCTCGTTGGGCGTGATCGGTCCGAGCCGCGAGGATGGCGGGCGGATCAGCGTGCGCTGGACCATGGCCGGCACGCCCTTGTCCTCCAGCATCGAGACCAGCGCCTCGCCGGTGGCGAGCTGGGTGATGGCGGTGGCGCAATCGAAATCGGGATTGGGCCGGAAGGTTTCGGCCGCGGTGCGCACCGCCTGCTGTTCGCGCGGCGTATAGGCGCGTAGCGCGTGCTGGACGCGGTTGCCGAGCTGGGCCAGCACCTTTTCCGGAATGTCGAGCGGGTTCTGTGTGACGAAATAGACGCCGACGCCCTTGGAGCGGATGAGACGCACCACCTGCTCGACGCGGTCGATCAGCACCTTCGGCGCGTCCTCGAACAGAAGATGCGCCTCGTCGAAGAAGAAGACCAGCTTCGGCCTGTCCAGATCGCCAACCTCGGGCAGCTCCTCGAAGAGCTCCGACATCAGCCACAGCAGAAAAGTGGCGTAGAGTCTCGGATTCATCATCAGCTTGTCGGCGGCAAGCACGCTGATCGCGCCGCGGCCGTCGCGCGTCGTGCGCATCAGATCGGCAATGCGCAGCGCCGGCTCGCCGAAGAAGTTCGCGGCGCCTTGGCTCTCGAGCACCAGGAGCGTGCGCTGGATGGCACCGACCGACGGCTTGGTGACGTTGCCGTAGCGCGCGCTGAGCTGGTCGGCGCGATCGGCCATGTTGGCGAGCAGCGCCTGCAGATCCTTGAGATCGAGCAGCAGAAGTCCCTCTTCGTCGGCGATGCGGAAGGCGATGTTCATGACGCCCTCCTGCGCTTCCGTGAGGTTCATCAGCCGCGACATCAGCAGCGGCCCCATTTCCGAGATGGTGGCGCGGATCGGGTGGCCCTGCTCGCCGAACAGGTCCCAGAAGATGACCGGGAACTCCTGAAACTGGTAGGGATCGAGCTTCACCTCGCCGGCGCGCTTGACCAGGAAATCCTTGGCCTCGCCCATCATGGATATGCCGGAAAGGTCACCCTTGATGTCGGCGCAGAAGACAGGCACGCCGGCGTTCGAAAAGCCTTCGGCCAGGATCTGCAGGCTGACCGTCTTGCCGGTGCCGGTGGCCCCGGTGACAAGGCCGTGGCGGTTGCCGTAGCGCAGCAAAAGCTCTTCGGCGCGCTGATAGGAATCGTCGGGCTTGCGGCTGGCGCCGATGAAGATGCTGGTCTCGTCAACCATTGTCAGGTCTCCGCAGTCTGTTCCGCTCAAGGGCCTCATCCGGAGGTATAGTAACGCCAGCCGCATGCGACAATGCCCAGCATCGATTTGCGGCGCGTCCGAATTTGGCCGTTGGCGCTTGCGGATTGCGCGCATGTTTGGCAATCGATTGGCTGGCCGGGAAAGAACCGGCTGGATGACGCATTGTGATATCCGGTTCCTGACCTTAGATTGGCTGGACCGGCTGATGCGGCCGAGAAGCGAGGAGAGCGATGGGCGCCGGCGCCTTGACCAAGGATGTCGACCTTCCGAACCCGGACGCCAAGCGTTGGCGGGCGCTGGCGGAAAAGGCGCTTGCCGGCGGCTCCTTCGAGGAAAAGCTCGTCTCCCATACCGATGACGGGATCCGCATCGAGCCGCTTAGCCAACGCTCGACGGCCGTTGACCCATTGCCGCGCACGAATCCGACCGCGCCCTGGATCGTCAGCCAGCGTGTCGACGACCCGGACATCGCCCGGGCCAGCGAGCAAGCCCTGGAAGACATCGCCCAAGGCGCCACCGGCCTGTCGCTTGTCTTCGAGGGCGCGCCGAACGCCTTCGGCTACGGCCTGCCGCGCACCGCGGAAGCGTTGGAAAGGGTGCTCGACGGCGTGCCCCTCAACCGCGTGCAGGTGCGCATCGACGCGCATCCCTGGAGCCGCGCCGTGGCCGATTGGCTGCTCGCTTTCCTGAGCAAACGCCGCTCCGATCCGACCAAGCTCAACCTCTCCTTCGGCATCGACCCGGCGGCGATCTTCGCCGGAACGGGGCGGCTGCGCACCTCGATCGAGGCGCTGCAGGAATCGATGCCGCAGTCGCTCGCGCATTTCTTCTCGATGGGTGTGCCGGGCGTGCTGCTGGAGGCCGACGGGCGGGTGTTCCACAATGCAGGCGCCACCGAGGCACAGGAGCTCGGCACGATGATGGCCTCGGTCGTGTCCTATCTCAAGATGTTTGAGAAGGCACGCCAGCCGCTGGTCTATGCGGCACCCCATATCGGCTTCGCGCTCAGCGTCGACCAGGACCAGTTCCTGTCGATGGCCAAGGTGCGGGCTTTGCGCAAGCTCTGGGCGCGCATCCAGGAAGCCTGCTCGATTCCGGCCTCGACCGCCAGCATCCATGCCGAGACCTCCTACCGCATGATGACTATGGCCGATCCGGAGACCAACATCCTGCGCACGGCGATCGGGGCCTTCGCGGCGGCGACCGGCGGCGCCGATTCGATCTCGATCCTGCCGCACACGATCGCGCATGGCCTGCCGGCCGGCTTTGCCCGCCGCATTGCCCGCAACGCCCAGCTCATCATGGCCGAGGAGAGCCATCTCGGCCATGTCACCGACCCCGCCTGCGGCTCCGGCGCGGTCGAAGCGCTGACCGACGATCTCTGCGCTGCTGCCTGGGAAGAATTCCAGCGCATCGAGGCGGAGGGCGGCGTGCTCGCCAGCCTGCAGCATGGCTATATCCAGAATCGCGTCCAGGCTGCCGCCGCCAAGCGCAACGGCGCCTACCGTTCGGGCGAACGCGGCATCGTCGGCACGACGCTGTATCGCGTCGGCAGCGAGCGCCCGGTCGAGACCCTGCCGCAGGAGCGGCGTCCGGCCCTGGCCGAAGGCGTTGCGACATGCGAGCCGCTTTTTCCGGTGCGCATCGATCAGTCGATCGGAGCCGGATCATGATCCCGGATTTCAGCCAAATCGGCTGGTCGGCGCCGCGTGGCGCGCCGGTCGAGATCAAGGGCCAGCGGATGACGCCGGAAGGCATCGCCGTAAAACATCTTTACACGCAAGGCGACCTCAAGGGGCTTGCCAATCTCGACACCTATCCAGGCCTGCCGCCCTTCCTGCGCGGCCCCTACCCCACCATGTATGTCCAGCAGCCCTGGACGATCCGGCAATATGCCGGCTTCTCGACAGCCGAGGAATCCAACGCCTTCTACCGTCGCAACCTCGCGGCCGGCCAGAAAGGCCTGTCGGTCGCCTTCGATCTCGCCACGCATCGCGGCTATGACAGCGACCATCCGCGCGTCGCCGGCGATGTCGGCATGGCCGGCGTGGCAATCGATTCCATCCTGGACATGCGTCAGCTCTTCGACGGCATTCCGCTGAACGAGATGACCGTGTCGATGACGATGAACGGCGCCGTGCTGCCGATCATGGCGCTCTACATCGTCGCGGCGGAGGAACAGGGCGTCGCGCAAAAGGATCTGGCCGGAACCATTCAGAACGACATTCTGAAGGAGTTCATGGTCCGCAACACCTACATCTATCCGCCGAAGCCTTCGATGCGGATCGTGTCGGACATTTTTGCCTACACCTCGCACAACATGCCGAAGTTCAACTCGATCTCGATCTCCGGCTACCACATGCAGGAGGCGGGCGCGACGGCCGACCTCGAGCTTGCCTACACGATCGCCGACGGCATCGAATATGCGCGCGCCGGCGTCGCTGCCGGCCTCGACATCGACCGCTTCGCGCCGCGTCTCTCCTTCTTCTGGGCGATCGGCATGAACTTCTTCATGGAGGTCGCCAAGCTCAGGGCCGCGCGGCTCTTGTGGTCAAGCCTGATGAAGAAGAATTTTGCGCCGAAGGACGAGCGCTCGCTGTCGCTGCGCACCCATTGCCAGACGTCCGGCTGGTCGCTGACGGCGCAGGACCCGTACAACAACATCACCCGCACGATGATCGAGGCGATGGCGGCAACGCAGGGGCACACGCAGTCGCTGCATACCAATTCCTTCGACGAGGCGATGGCGCTGCCGACCGACCATTCGGCGCGGATCGCCCGCAACACACAGCTCATCCTGCAGAAGGAATCCGGCACCACGCGCATGATCGATCCGTGGGGCGGCTCGGCCTATGTCGAGCGGCTGACGCATGATCTGGCGGCGCGCGCGCTCGCCCATATCGAGGAGGTCGAAGGCCTCGGCGGCATGGCGGCGGCGATCGAAAAGGGCATTCCGAAGCTGCGCATCGAGGAAGCGGCGGCCCGCACGCAGGCGCGCATCGATTCCGGCGAGCAAATTCTGGTCGGCGTCAACGCGCACCGGCCGCAGACCGATATCGAAGTCGATGTCTTGAAGATCGACAATGCCGAGGTGAAAGCCAGGCAATTGGCGAAGCTGCAGCGGCTCAAAGGCACGCGCGATGTCGCGGCGCTGGAGGACGCGCTGGCGGCGCTGACCCGCGCGGCCGAAGGCGACGAGAACCTGCTCGAATTCGCGATCCGCGCCGCGCGCGCCAACGCCACCGTAGGCGAGATTTCGCTGGCGCTGGAAAAAGTGTTCGGCCGCCACACGGCGGCGGTCCAGACGATCTCCGGCGTCTACCGCGACGCTCTGGGCGACAACCCGGCGCTCGACCCGCTGCAGGAGAAGATCGAGGCGTTCGAGAAGAAATCCGGCGCAAAGCCGCGCATCCTGGTCGCCAAGATGGGCCAGGACGGCCATGACCGCGGCCAGAAGGTGATCGCCAGCGCCTTCGCCGATCTCGGCTTCGACGTCACCGTCGGGCCGATGTTCCAGACCCCGGACGAGATCGCGAAGCTGGCGGTGCAGCACAAGGTCGACATCATCGGCGCGTCATCTTTGGCAGCCGGGCACCTGACGCTGATCCCCGAGCTCAAGGATGCGCTGAAGAAGCTCGGCCACGCCGACATGCTGATCGTCGCCGGCGGCGTCATCCCGCCGCAGGATTATGACGCGGTGCTGGCGGCGGGCGCTGCGGAAATCTTCCCGCCGGGAACCGTCATCCCGGAAGCGGCGAACCGGCTGATGGATCGGTTGCTGGCGCCTCAGTGAGGGCTTGCTGATTTGGCCAAAAGGTTGTTCTATGAAAATGCATGCAACCATGGCGCGATGATGTTCAAGACAACCACCCACAGGCTTGAGGACGGATCGGGCGTCTTGCTTCTGCCCCGAGAAATGCTTGACAGCTCGACCCTTCAAGTCGGCGATGAGTTCCAGATCGTCGAAACCGACGACGGCGTCATTCTAAAGCCGATCCGCCACGACAACCACCAACGGCAAATGAACGCCGCTCGCGATATCATGGACAAATACGAAGCTGAATTGCTGCAGCTGGCAAGCAGGCTTGGCTGCTAGTTCTCGGCCTTGTCCGAGAGCTTGACGATTTCCCATTCCTTGCCGTTGACGGTGACGACCTCGCCGACCTTCTTGCCGAACAGCGCCACGGCCATCGGCGAGACGTGGGAAATGCTGCCCTTGGACGGATCGGCCTCGTCCTCGCCGACGATGCGCCAATGCACCTTCTTGCCGTCGTCGCCCTCCAGCGTCACGCCCATGCCGAAGCGCACCACGTCGCTGCCCGGCTCGGGCACGGAAAGCTCCGCGCTCTCGCGTCGCGCGGTCCAATAGCGCAGGTCGCGGGACACAACCGCGATGCGTTCGCGGTCGCCCTTCCTTTCGGCCTTGGCCAATATGTCGCGCAGGTCGGCGAGATTGTCCTCGATCATCGCCAGGCCGCGCTCCGTCACCAGATTGCGGTGCGTGCTGATAGGCCGTTCGCCGACGCCGGCAATGGCGTTTTCGCTGTCTTCTTCGCGGGTAAAAGCTCTGCTCATAAAGTGAACTTAGGCTTGGCGGGGCGACGGCACAAGCGATTTGGCAAAGCGCCTGCCCTGGCACGATTCCTGCGACGTGCACGGCGAAACGCCAGGACCTGTGCCGATGTTGAACAGACGAACGCTGCTTGCCCGGACCGTTGGCCTTGCCGTCGCCGGCGTCTTCGCGGGCAAAGCATCGGCGAAGTCGCTGCCGGGCATTGAGATGGCAGCGATGCGCGGCTCGATCAATGCGACCGAGATCGGCGTGCAGCCGGGCGCAATCGACGACCAGAGCAAGGCTTTCGCCAGGATGCTGGCTGAGGCCAGCGACCGCGACCAGCCGGTGTTCCTGCCGCCCGGCACCTATCAGGTCTCCAACCTGAAGCTGCCTGGCCGCGTGCGTCTGTCGGGCGTGCCCGGCGCGACGCGCATCGTCTATGGCGGCAACGGCCATCTGATGATGGCCGAACAGGCCGAGCATATCGAGCTCAGCGGCCTGGTGTTCGACGGCGCCAACCGCTGGCTGGCAGACTACACGCAAGGGCTGCTCGACCTGCGCCGCGTCGGCCATCTGACAATCGACAATTGCCAGGTGACCGGCAGCGGCAAGAACGGGCTGGCGCTCGAGCATGCCGTCGGCCGGGTGGGCCGCTGCGATATTTCGGGCGCGGCGGACGCCGGCATCTATTCGGTCGAGGCCGGTGGGCTGGAGATTTCCGGCAACAGCGTATCCGACTGCGCCAATGGCGGCATCCTGGTGCATCGCTGGCAGGCGGCGGAGGACGGCACCATCGTCAGCGGCAACCGCGTCCAGCGGATCGGCGCGCGCAGCGGCGGTACCGGCCAGAACGGCAACGGCATCAACGCCTTCCGCGCCGGCAACGTCATCATCTCCGGCAATGTCGTCTCCGACTGCGCCTTCACCGCGATCCGCGCCAACAGCGCCAGCAATCTGCAGATCACCGGCAACACCTGCTCGCGCTCGGGCGAGACCGGGATCTATTCGGAATTCTCCTTCGAAGGCGCGGTCCTCAGCAACAATCTGGTCGACGGAGCCGCCAACGGCATCTCGATCGTCAATTTCAACGAAGGCGGCCGCATGGCGGTCTGCTCGAACAACATCGTGCGCAACCTCTCGACCACCGGTCCCTACACCGCCGATCCGCCGGGCTTCGGCGTCGGCATCAGCGCCGAGGCTGACACAACCGTCTCCGGCAACGTCGTCGAGAACGCGCCGCTCTACGGCATGCAGCTCGGCTGGGGCCCCTATCTGCGCAATGTCGTGGCGACCGGCAACATCATCCGTAAGGCAGGCACCGGCATCGTCGTTTCGGTCGTCGAAGGGTCCGGCAGCGCCGTCATCTCGGACAATGTCATCGAGGGAGCGAGCAATGGCGCCATCATCGGCCAGCGCTGGGCCGATCCGGTGACCGGGGACCTGTCCCAGTCAACCGACACCGGCTACGCGCATCTGACCGTCGAGCGGAACAAGGTGAGCTAGGCCGCAGCGACGATAATGTGGGCCTGGATCTTGGCGGCGACCTCACCGCGGCCGTGCCTGTCAGCGATCACGGATTCGGCGTAGTCGGTCGCGGATGCCAATCGTCCTGCCTCCCTGGCCTCGATCTCATTGCGGAGCACTGTTCCCTGGCAATAGGCGATGGCCGGAACCCGCGGCGAGGATGCGCGGCTCTGCTCGGCCCGGGTGTCGATCGTCACGTCGGAGAACCCAGCGGCAGCTAGATCGCTCCGGATCAGATCCTTGTCGTGATAGCCATGCGGCGTGCGCGCCAGGAAACGCGGCGGATCGTGCGGAAAGATCGTTGCCAGAGCATTCGTCACGTCGTTTGCGAATATGTTCTCCTCGATGCGATCCCATACGCTGAACAGGAAACGTCCGCCGGGCTTCAGAACCCGCTTCGCCTCGCGGTAGGCCGCCACGCGATCGGGAAAGAACATGGCGCCGAACTGACAGCAGACGAGGTCGAAGGACGCGTCGTCGAAGGGGAGGTTCAACGCATCCGCCTGGCGCCACGTGATGCGGCTGTCCGGTCCCTGCCGCGAAGCGGCATAGTCGAGCATCGGCTGGTTGAGGTCGGTTACGGCGTAGCTTGCGCCTGAAGGAAGCCGTGGCGCCAGCGCGCGGGTAACGGCTCCGGTGCCCGCGGCGGTTTCCAATACGGCTAAAGGTGAGAAGGACGCCGCCCGCCGTGCGGTCTCGGCGGCATAGGCCTCGAAGATCAACGGCACCATATGGCGGTCGTAATTTTCCGGGATCGACCCGGCAAACACCTTGTCCGCTTCCAGCATGGTCAGCACCCGGCGGCCGTTTGACAGTCACGGAAACTAGAACATTTTTTTGTCATGGGCTCACCCGCAAGGCCGATGCGGGTGAGCAAGTCCGTGCGCTAGTTGAGCGCCGCCGTCGGGCGCAGCGAGCCGACCTCGGCGCCGACGCGGCTTTCGACTGCAGGATGGGCGAGCTGGGTGAGCTTTGCCGCTACCGCTTCATCATCGCGCAGCAGCTTCGCCAGCACCGAGGCGATCATCACTTCGGCCGCTCTGGCGGCGCCGTCGTCGCATTTGAGCGCGATGCCAAGACCGAGCTCGGGCAAGGCCGCGCAATAGACACCTTCGGCGCCGGTCTTGACGAAGATGCGGCGGGGCGCGGCCTGCATCAGCGCGACGTCGGCCTTGCCGGTGCCGGCGACCAGAAACGGCTCCGCCATGCAGGCCGAAAGCAGCCGCTTCGCGGCCTTGGCGCGCTCGGGCGAAAAGCCTCTGCCCGTCGCCATGCGGGCAAAGCCCAGCGCAAAACTCTTCAACGGCACGGCATAGGTCGGGATCGAGCAACCGTCGATGCCGCTGTTGTCGACGCCGTGCGCCGCGCCAGTCACGGATTGCATGGCGTCGCGCACCATCTCCTGCTGCGCGTGGCCAGCCTTGACATAGCCAGCGTGCGCGATGCCGGCATGAACGCAGGTGCAGAGGAAGCCGGAATGCTTGCCGGAGCAGTTGTTGTGCAAAGCATTGGGCACACCGCCGGCGCGAGCCAGCGCGATTTCGGCGGCATGGCTCGATGGCCAATGCGCGCCGCATTCGAGCGCGGTCTTGTCCAGGCCGGCCCTGGCGAGCATCGCCGCAGCCAGTTCGACATGGGCCGGCTCGCCCGAATGCGAGGCGCAGGCCAGCGCCAGTTCGCGGTCGCCGAAACCATAAGCGTCGGCAGCACCCGATTCGACCAGCGGCAGCGCCTGGATCGCCTTCACCGCCGAGCGCGGAAAAACCGGACGGTCGGTGTCGCCGATCTCCCAGACGGGCTTGCCGTCGGCGTCGAAGACCGAAACCGCGCCGCGGTGCCTGCTTTCGACCACCGCGCCGCGCGTGACTTCGACCAGAACCGGATTGGACATGCTGCCTCCCGCACGCGCCCTGGGGCGCTTTTAATGCGGGCCGCTTCTACCTGATCCGGTCGAGGATGGAAACGTAGTTGGCGACCGCGGCACCACCCATGTTGAAGATGCCGCCGAGTTTGGCGCCCGGAACCTGGATGCCTCCGGCCTCACCGGTCAACTGCATGGCGGTCAGCACATGCATCGACACGCCGGTGGCGCCGATCGGGTGGCCCTTGGCCTTCAGGCCGCCGGACGGATTGACCGGCAGGCGGCCGTCCTTGGCCGTCGCGCCATCCAGCGCCAGCCTGGCGCCCTCGCCTGGCTTGGCAAGGCCCATCGCCTCGTATTCGATGAGTTCGGCGATGGTGAAGCAGTCATGCGTCTCGACGAAGGAAAGGTCGTCGAGCGTGACCCCGGCCTTCTTCAGCGCCTGCTCCCAAGCGCGCTCGCAGCCTTCGAAAGAAAGAATGTCGCGCTTCGACATCGGCAGGAAATCCTGCACATGCTCGTTGGCGCGGAAGGTCACGGCGCGGCGCATCTTCAGCGCCGTCGCCGTGTCGGTAAGCACAAGGGCCGCGGCGCCGTCCGAGACCAGCGAGCAATCGGTACGCTTCAACGGTCCGGCAACGAACGGGTTCTTCTCGCTCTCCTGGCGGCAGAATTCATAGCCGAAATCCTTGCGCATCTGCGCATAGGGGTTGTCGACGCCGTTTTTGTGGTTCTTGGCGGCGATCATGGCCAGCGCATCCGACTGATCGCCATAACGTTGGAAATAGGCCTGCGCGATCTTGCCGAAGACCCCAGCAAAGCCGGCCGGCGTGTCGCCATCTTCCGGCAGGTAGGAGGCCTTGAGCAGGTTCTTGCCGATCTCGGGACCAGGCGTCGTCGTCATCTGCTCGGCGCCGACTACCAGCACGATGCGGGCGGCGTTGGCGTCGATGGTGCGGATACCCTGCCGGACCGCGGCCGAGCCAGTGGCGCAGGCATTCTCGACGCGCGTCGCCGGCTTGAAGCGCAGCCGGTCGTCGGCCTGCAGCACGAGGCTCGCGGTGAAATCCTGCGGCGAGAAGCCGGCATTGAAATGACCAAGCACGATCTCGTCGACATCGTCGGGGCCGATGCCGGCATGGTCGAGCGCCTCGACGGCAACCTTGGTGATCAGGCCCTCCAGCGTCTCGCCTTCGAGCTTGCCGAAGCGCGAATGCGCCCAGCCGACGATGCATGCGGTCATGGCAGCCTCCATTTGCGCCGCAGCCTAGCACGATCCTTCGCGGCACGTGATTCAATATTGTTCAATGGTGAACTGTTTTCCAGCCCAAGGCATGGGCCAGAACGGCAGGATCGTTTGATCCCGGTGTCGATTTTTTATTGATTGATGAGTCAATAAAAAATAATCTCGACTCGAACCGGACCCCCAAAATGCCGAAAATCGGAATGGAGCCAGTGCGCCGCAAGGCGCTGATCGATGCGACGATTTCAGCGATCGGCGAGCGCGGATCGCTGGACGTGACAATGTCGGAGATCGCCGGCCGCGCCGGCGTGTCGTCGGCGCTGGCGCATCACTATTTCGGCGCCAAGGACGAGCTGCTGTTCGCGACGATGCGGCACATCCTCGCCGAGCTCAACACTGACACGAGGCGTGCGTTCAGCCTTGCGGCGACGCCGCGCCAGCGCGTCTCGGCGGTCGTGGCCGTCAGCTTTTCCGACGATCAATTCCAGTCTCAGATCATCGCCGCCTGGCTCGCCTTCTATGTCGAGGCGCAGAAATCGACCGAACTGCGGCGGCTGCTGCGCATTTACGCGCGCCGGCTGCATTCGAACCTGATGAGCGGGCTGACCGGCATTCTGCCGCGGAACGAGGCCGACCGCGTGGCGGAAGCGACCGCCGCGCTGATCGACGGGCTCTACATCCGTCGCGCGCTGAAGGACGGCACCCCCAACGCTCAGAGCGCCATCGCGCTTATCGAAGACTATCTCGAAACCAAGCTCAATGGACGGAGCCTGCCTTGACCACCCGGCGACCCAATTTCCTGATCGTCATGGTCGATCAGCTCAACGGCACGCTCTTCCCGGACGGCCCGGCCGAGTTCCTGCATGCGCCGCATCTGAAGGCGCTCGCTCGGCGCTCGGCGCGCTTCGCCAACACCTATACCGCCTCGCCGCTCTGCGCCCCGGGCCGCGCCTCGTTCATGAGCGGGCAACTGCCGTCGCGCACGCAGGTCTACGACAACGCCGCGGAATTCGCCTCCTCGATCCCGACCTATGCGCATCACCTGCGCAGCGCCGGCTATCACACGGTGCTCTCCGGCAAGATGCATTTCGTCGGTCCCGACCAGTTGCACGGTTTCGAGGAGCGTCTCACCACCGACATCTATCCCGCCGATTTCGGTTGGACGCCGGACTATCGCAAGCCCGGCGAGCGCATCGACTGGTGGTACCACAATCTGGGTTCGGTGACCGGCGCCGGGGTCGCCGAAATCACCAACCAGATGGAGTATGACGACGAGGTCGCCTTCCACGCGACGCAGAAGCTCTATGAATTCGCCCGCGTGTCGAATGATGCGGACCGGCGCCCCTGGTGCCTGACCGTTTCCTTCACGCATCCGCACGATCCCTATGTCGCCCGGCGCAAATACTGGGACCTTTACGAGGATTGCCCGGTGCTGGAGCCGGAGGTGGGCTTCATCCCCTATGATAGCCAGGACCCGCATTCGAAGCGGCTCTACAAGGCATCGGACTACGACAGTTTCGACATCACCCCGGAGCAGATCCGCCGCTCGCGGCGCGGCTATTTCGCCAACATCTCCTATCTCGACGACAAAGTCGGCGAGCTTCTGGACGTTCTCAAGCGCACGCGCATGCTCGACGACACGATCGTGCTGTTCTGCTCCGACCATGGCGACATGCTGGGCGAGCGCGGCCTGTGGTTCAAGATGTGCTTCTACGAGGGCGCGGCGCGGGTGCCTTTGATGATGGCCGGTAAGGGCATCGAGGCCGGGCTGATCACGGCCCCTGTCTCCAATCTCGACGTGGCGCCGACGCTCTGCGACCTCGCCGGCATCGACATGAGTGCGATTTCGCCATGGACGGACGGCCAGTCGCTGTTGCCGCTCGCCGGCGGTAAGGAGCGCTCGGCGCCGGTGCTGATGGAATATGCAGCCGAAGGCTCCTACGCGCCGATGGTGGCGATCCGTGAGGGCAAATACAAATTCGTCCATTGCGAGCTCGATCCGCCGCAGCTCTTCGACCTCGACGCCGATCCGCGCGAGCTCGACAATCTCGCCGCCAGCCCCGCTTACGCCGACCTGGTGTCAGCCTTCATGGAAAAAGTCCGCGCACGCTGGAACATGGCGAGCTTCGACGCCGCCGTGCGCGAAAGCCAGGCGCGCCGCTGGGTAATCTATCCGGCGCTGCGCAACGGCGCTTACTACCCATGGGAGTTCCAGCCGCTGCAGAAAGCGTCGGAGCGCTACATGCGCAATCACATGAACCTCGACAATCTCGAGGAGAGCAAACGGTATCCGAGAGGCGAATGATGGCAGACATTCTCGTCCCTACGCTTGATCATCTGAAGCGGGCCTATGCCGTCACCTCGGCGGCCACGCAGTTGACGCCGCTGCTGGAGTCTGCGGCTTTGGCCAGGGAAACCGGCGCCGCGCGCGTCTTCGTCAAGCCGGAGTCGCTGCAATGGGCCGGCTCCTTCAAGGTGCGCGGCGCCTATTGGCGGCTGAACCGGCTTACGCCGGATGAAGCTAAGAAGGGCGTGGTGGCCTATTCCTCCGGCAATTTCGCGCAAGGGCTGGCGGCCGCCGGCCAGGCGCTGGGCATCCCGGTCACCATCGTCATGCCGATCGACGCGCCAGCCGCCAAGCGCGACGCGACGGCCGGCTATGGCGCGCGGGTGGTGCTGACCGACCATGGCGAGCGCGCCCGCGAAGAAGTTGCGGCTGCAAAGGCGCGCGAGATCGCCGAGACCGAGCATCTCACCCTGCTGCATCCCTTCGACGATCCGGAGATCGTCGCCGGCCAGGCCGGCGCGGGGCTGGAAGCGCTCGAACAGTTGGCAGCGAAGAAGGCGCATGCCGACCTGGTGTTCTGCTCTGTCGGCGGCGGCGGGCTGATCGGCGGCGTCTCGCTCGCCTTCCATTATCTGTCGCCCAGGACCGAGATCATTGCCGTCGAGCCGGAGGGTTTCAACGGCATGGGCTCCTCGCTGGCGCATGGCGCGATCGAGACCATGCCGATCGGGCCGAAATCGATCTGCGACGGGCTGATGGCGCGCAAGCCCGGCGACGCGCCCTTCGCGGCGGTGAGTGCCGCCGGAGTGCGCGGCGTCACCGTCGACGACGCCTCGGTGCGGCGGGCGATGAAGATCGCCTTCGAGCGGATGAAGCTGGTGCTGGAACCTTCGGGTGCCGCATCGCTCGCCGCCCTTCTCGGCGGCAAGGTGGATGTGGCGGGAAAATCGGTCCTTGTGGTTGCAACCGGCGGCAATGTCTCGCTCGCCGATTTTATGGCGCATATGAACGATGCTTGAAGCGGATTTCGTCATCATCGGCTCCGGCTCCGCCGGCTCGGCCATGGCCTATCGCCTGTCGGAGGACGGCAAGCACTCGGTGATCGTCATCGAGTTCGGCGGCACCGATATGGGGCCGCTGATCCAGATGCCGTCGGCGCTGTCGATCCCGCTCAACATGAGCCTCTACGACTGGGGTTTCGCCAGCGAGCCGGAGCCGCATCTCGGCGGCCGCGTGCTTGCCACGCCGCGCGGCAAGGTGATCGGCGGCTCCTCCTCGATCAACGGCATGGTCTATGTGCGCGGACATGCGCATGACTTCGACCATTGGGCCGAACAGGGTGCGGCCGGCTGGGCCTTCGCCGACGTGCTCCCCTACTTCAAGCGCATGGAGGATTCCGAGGGCGGCGAGGATGGCTGGCGCGGCAAAGGCGGGCCACTGCATGTGCAGCGCGGGACGCGGAAAAATCCGCTCTACGGTGCCTTTGTCGAGGCCGGCCGCCAGGCCGGTTTCGAGCTCACCGACGACTACAACGGCTCGAAGCAGGAAGGCTTCGGGCCGATGGAGCAGACCATTCTGGGCGGCCGCCGCTGGTCCGCTGCGAACGCCTATCTGAAGCCGGCTCTCAAACGCAAGAATGTTAGCCTGCTCAAAGGTTTCGCGCGGCGCGTGGTGATCGAGAATCAACGCGCCGTCGGGGTCGAGATCGAAGCTAACAAAAAGATTCAGGTCGTTAAGGCGCGGCGTGAGGTGATCGTCGCGGCATCGTCGATCAACTCGCCGAAAATCCTGATGCTCTCCGGCATCGGCCCGGGCGCGCATCTCCAGGAAAACGGCATAAAGGTTATCGCCGACCGGCCGGGCGTCGGTGCCAATCTGCAGGACCATCTGGAGCTTTACATCCAACAGGAATCGACCAGGCCGATCACGCTGAACTCCGTGCTCAATCCCTTCTCCAAGGCATTGATCGGCGCGCAGTGGCTGTTCTTCAAGAGCGGGCTTGGCGCCACCAATCATTTCGAGGCCGCGGCCTTCGTGCGTTCGCAGGCCGGCGTCGACTACCCGGATATCCAGTACCACTTCATCCCCGCGGCGGTGCGCTATGACGGCAAGGCGGCGGCGAAGTCGCACGGCTTCCAGGCGCATGTCGGGCCGATGCGCTCGAAGTCGCGCGGCTCAGTGACGCTGCGCTCGCCGGATCCAAAGACGAAGCCGGTGATCCGCTTCAACTACATGTCGCATCCGGACGACTGGAGCGAGTTCCGCCACTGCATCCGGCTGACACGCGAGATTTTTGGCCAGAAGGCTTTCGACGGCTTTCGCGGCAAGGAGATTTCACCGGGCAGCCATGTGCAGACCGACGACGAGCTCGACGCCTTCATACGCGACCATGCCGAAAGCGCCTACCACCCCTGCGGCACCTGCCGGATGGGCCGCGCCGACGATCCGACCGCCGTCGTCGATCCGGAATGCCGGGTGATCGGCGTCGAGGGGCTGCGTGTCGCAGATTCCTCGATCTTCCCGCGGGTGACCAACGGCAATCTCAATGCGCCGTCGATCATGACCGGCGAGAAGGCGTCCGATCATATCCTCGGCCGCACGCCGCTGGCGCCATCCAACCAGGAACCCTGGATCAATCCGCGCTGGCAGGTGGCGGACCGATAGGGCATTGTCGAGGCGGGCGCCCTCCCCGCCCAGCGACCAATGAACGGAGATAAGCCATGCGCGCTCAGCCGACGGCATCGCATTATGTCAACGGCCGCTACATCGAGGACGAAGGCGGCGCGCCTTTGCCGGTGATTTATCCCGCGACCGGCGAAACCATCGCGACGCTGCATTCGGCGACGCCGAACGTTCTGGAGCTGGCAATCGAGGCGGCCCGCTCCGCCCAGCCGGCCTGGGCGCGGCTGAAGCCGGTCGAGCGCGGCCGCATCCTGCGCCGCGCCGCCGACATTCTGCGCGCGCGCAACGCCGATCTGGCGCGGATCGAAACGCTGGACACCGGCAAGGCGATCCAGGAAACGCTGGTGGCCGATGCGCCTTCGGCCGCCGACTGCCTGGAATATTTCGCCGGAGCGGTCGCCGCCTTCAATGGCGAGATGATCGATCTCGGCGGGCCTTTCGCCTACACGCGCCGCGAGCCGCTCGGCGTCTGTGTCGGCATTGGTGCCTGGAACTACCCGATCCAGATCGCCGGCTGGAAGTCGGCGCCGGCGCTGGCCATGGGCAATGCCATGGTATTCAAGCCTTCGGAGAACACACCGCTGTCGGCGCTGGCGCTGGCCGAGATCTACTCGGAGGCCGGCCTGCCCGACGGGTTGTTCAACGTCGTGCAAGGCTATGGCGATGTCGGCGCCGGCCTCGTCGGCCATGACGTCGTGGCAAAGGTTTCGGTGACCGGCTCGGTGCCCACGGGGCGCAAGGTGCTGTCGCTCGCCGGCTCCAAGATGAAGCACGCCACCATGGAGCTTGGCGGCAAGTCGCCGCTCATCGTCTTCGACGACGCCGATCTCGAGAACGCCATCGGTGGCGCCATGCTCGGCAATTTCTACTCCACCGGCCAGATCTGCTCCAACGGCACGCGTGTCTTCGTGCAGAAAGGCCTTCATGACCGTTTCGTCGAGCGGCTGGTCGAGCGGACGAAAAAAATACGCATCGGCGATCCGCTCGATCCCGAAACGCAGATGGGGCCGCTGGTCAACAAGGCGCAGCAGGAGAAGGTCGTCTCCTATATCGAAGCCGGCAAGCGGGAAGGTGCGAGCCTCGCCTGCGGCGGCAATGTGCCCTCGTTGCAAGGTTTCGAGGGCGGCTTCTTCATCGAGCCGACCGTGTTCACCAATGTCACCGATACGATGCGGATCGCGCGCGAAGAGATCTTCGGGCCGGTGATGAGCGTCTTGAAATTCGATAGCGAAGACGAGGTGATCGAGCGCGCCAACGACATCGAGTTCGGGCTGGCGGCCGGCGTGTTCACGCGCGACCTGCCGCGCGCCCACCGGGTGATTGCCGAACTGCAGGCCGGCACCTGCTGGATCAACGCCTATAATCTGACCCCGGTCGAAATGCCCTTCGGCGGCGTCAAGCAGTCCGGCATCGGCCGCGAGAACTCGCTGGCCGCGCTGGCGCATTATTCGCAGCTCAAGGCGGTTTATGTCGAGACGGGGGACGTGGCGGCGCCTTACTGAGAGCTGCCCGCCGTCCCGTCCAAATACTGTGTCAGCGCATAGACCAGATGGTAGAAGATGCTTGCGGGCACTTCGGTCGCCAGTGAGCGGCCGCGTTCGTCGATGCGGTCGATCCAGAGGCCGAGCGGCGCCGGGTCGATATGCCAGCGGAACAGGCGGCCGACGCGCGCCTCAATCTCGGGCTTGAGGTCCGGCCCGCCCGAGCCGTCGAGCGCGATCGCCGCCTTGATCGCCTCGGCCTGCGGCCAGCTTCGCGAGACCGTGTCGAGCGGCAGGCCCTGCCGCGAGACGGCGCCATAGGCAAGGCCGGTGGCGCGGTTGAGGCCATTGGCAACGGCCGAGGCATAGAGCTTGCGGGCGAAAGCGGTGAGTTCACCCTGACCGCTGCGGGCGGCGAAATCGACCAGCAGCGAGGCCCATTCGAAATGATGGCCAGGCTCGGTCCAGTTCCGCTTCTCGCCCGCGGCCGGTTTCCAGCCTTCGTCGAAATATTCGCCCAGCGTCCAGCTTTCGGCATCGAAGAAATGACTGCGGAAAAGGTCGATGATGCGCGCCGCGCGGCGCAGATAGGCGCGCTCGCCGGTCGCCCTGTGCCAGGCGAGGAAGGCCTCGAGCAGGTGCATATGCGGATTGGAACGCCGTTCTTCCGCACCGTCGGAGGTTTCCAGAAAGCCGGTCATGCGGGCGTCTTCCAGATGCGCATCGAGGAAGGCGAACGTCTCCTCGCCGAGCCGCAACGCGTCGGGATGGCCCGACATATGGGCATGCGCCAGCGCCAGAAGCACGCAGGAATGATCGTAAGCGTCCTCGACCGGATCGGCGACCGAGCCGTCGATGTTGAGCGTGCGCACCCAGCCGCCCCGCTTCGTGCGGCCCTGCCCCGCCATGAAGTCGATGCCATGCGCGATCAGCCGGTCGGCCGGGCCGTCCCAGCCGCGCTCCTTGGCGACCGCGAACGCGTAGACCTGGCGCGCCTGCGTGCGCATGCGCTTGAGCTTCATCAGCGGCGAAGCGTCGAAGCCCAGCGCCTCGTGGAAGCCGCCATGGCGCTCGTCGACGCCGACCGTCGACCACAGCGGCAGCGTCTCCTCGAACAGCCAGTGGCGCACGCGCCGCCGCCAGGCGCCGCTCTCGATGACGCGGTCATGCGCCGGCGTGAACCGCGTTTCCAGCCGGCCGGATTTCTCCAACTGCTCGACGATCTTCTTGACGTGCTGGCTATGACTGACAGGGGCGACGAAGGTGGCGTCGGCCGTGGAGACGATGGCGACGTCCTTCATACCGATGGCCGACAGCAGGCGACCTTCGCTGCGGATATAGGAGTTCTCGCAATCGATGGCGACGACATCTCCGACGATGACGTTGCCCTGCCCATCGGACGGGCCGACGTCCAGCAACGACTGCCAGGAGCCGAGATCGTTCCAGCGGAAGCCCGCCGGCACCATGGCGATGTCTTTCGCGCGTTCCATGATGGCGTAGTCGATCGAGGTCGACGGGATCGCGGAATAAAGCTCCAGCGGCATGTAGAGGCCGGACAGATCGCTGGTCGCAGCCTCGTAGGCGGCTTGCGTCGCCTGCCAGATTTTCGGTTCATAGGCCGCGAAGGCGTCGCGCATGGCGCCGGCGCGGAACAGGAAGATGCCGGTGTTCCAGTAGAAACTGCCGGCGTCGAGATAGGCCTGCGCGGTGGCGAGATCGGGCTTCTCGACGAAGCGCGAGACGTCGAAGACGCCGTCCCTGCCGGTCCCGACCTCGATATAGCCGTAGCCGGTCTCGGGCTGAGTCGGCTTGAGGCCGAACACCACGAGCCGCCCGGCATTTGCCGCGCCCGCGCCCGCCTCGATGCTCTGCCAGAACTGAGCGGCCGTCGAAATCTCATGATCGGACGGCACCACCAGAACCAGTTCGTCGCCATATTCGGAGAGCGTGCGCAGGCTGGCCAGCGCCACCGCGGCCGCCGTGTTGCGCCCCGTCGGCTCGAACAGCGGCCCGCCGCCGCCGAGGTCGATGCCCGCAAGGTCGGCATGGACGCGCTCGGCGTGACGCTCCGCGGCGATCAGGAAGATCGGCGTCTCGCCCTGCGGCCGCGCTGCCAAGCGCCGCAAGGTTTTCGCGAGCATCGAGCCGTCGCCGGAAAAATCGTGGAACTGCTTGGGATTGTCCTCGCGCGACAGCGGCCACAGCCGCGAGCCGACGCCGCCACTCATGACAAAACTGACGATGCGGTGGCTCATGAACGACCTTGTCAAACGTCCGGCTCCGATGCCCTGGACTTACGACAAAAGCCTTTAAGCCCACCTTTACCCGGCAGCCAAATCCTAAGCCATTCGGGCAAGCTTCGCGAAAGAAAGGAAATGCGACAGAAGTGCTGTCATTGACGCTTGCAGGATCGGAAAGCGGCAGCTATAAGCCCGCGGTCTGGTCACGGAGTGTAGCGCAGTCTGGTAGCGCACCTCGTTCGGGACGAGGGGGTCGCAGGTTCAAATCCTGCCACTCCGACCAGAAAAAACAAGCACTTGGACGCTTGCAATCCCGCGCCTCGTTGACTTTTCATCGTCGGGCCGTGAGCCGATTGGCTACTGCCGCTTATTGCGCTCGACAGCCGGCCCTTACTTTGACCTAATGGTGTATTGTCCTGGGTTTGTGGAGCGCGGAGTCCGCAGAGCGACTGAATGAGAGAATGACATTCAAGCGCATACCCATCTCGATCGCGACGCTGCTTCTGGCGGCAGGCTGCTCGTCGACCACCGCGTCGATCAATCCTACGAAATACGACAAGATGAACTGCCCCGAGCTCAACAATGCGGTCGGCGAGACCGCGACCGATATTTCACGCACCGCGATCGCCCGCGGCGAGGTCGCCAACACCAGTGTACCGAACTGGCTGCTCGGCGGCGAACGTGTGAAGACGGTGGTTGCCAATCGCGAAAGCGCTCGGATCGAACGCCTGCAGCAACAGCAGCAGGTGATTGTCGCGACGCGCAGCCAGAGGTGCCCATCCGCGCATTGAGGCGAGCGAGGCCAGGCTCGCCCCGGCTTCAGGCGCTCATTCTGAATCGTGTCGAATCGATCGCGGCGTTCATCAGCGTCTGCGTGTAGGCCTCGCGCGGATTGTCGAAGATCTCCTGGGTTGGGCCTTCCTCGACGATCTTCCCCTGCTTCATGACGATGATGTAGTCGGCCATGGCGCGCACCACCGCGAGGTCGTGGCTTATGAAGAGGTAGGACAGTTCGTGGTCGGCCTGCAGCTTGCGCAAGAGCTCGACGATCTGCTTCTGCACCGAGCGGTCGAGCGCCGAGGTCGGCTCGTCCAGCACCACCACTTTCGGCATGAGGATCATGGCGCGGGCAATGGCGATGCGTTGGCGCTGGCCGCCGGAAAATTCGTGCGGATAGCGGTTGCGGGCGTTGGGGTCGAGGCCGACCTCGCGCAGCGCCTCGACGGCGCGCTGGTCGCGCTGCTTGCCTGTCAGCGAGGGCTCATGCACCAGAAGCCCCTCGGTGATCACCTGGCCGACGGTCATGCGCGGCGACAGCGAACCGAACGGATCCTGGAAGACGAGCTGCAATTCGCGCCTGAGCGGCCGCATCGCCCGGCGGTCGGCTTCGGAAATATCGCGGTCGCCGAAGCGGATGACGCCCTCGCTGGGCAAGAGCCTCAGCAGCGCGCGGCCGAGCGTCGACTTGCCCGAACCGGATTCGCCGACGATGCCGATGGTCTGATTGCGCTTCAGCCGGATCGAGATCCTGTCGACCGCGCGCAGCATCAGGGGCTCGCCGCCGAGAAAGCCGCCGCCGATCTTGAACACGACCTCGACATTGCGTCCTTCGAGCAGCACCGGCGAATTGGCCGGCGGCGCCGCCTTGCTGCCGGTCGGCTCGGCCGCGAGCAGCATCTTGGTGTAGGCGTGCTGAGGATTGGCAAAGAGCGCTTCCGCCGCGCCCTCCTCTACTACCTCGCCCTGGCGCATGACATAGACGCGGTCGGCGAAACGGCGCACGATGCCGAGGTCGTGCGTGATGAAGACGATGGCCATGCCGAGCTTGCGCTGCAGTTCGGCCAGCAGCATCAGGATCTGCGCCTGGATGGTGACGTCGAGCGCGGTCGTCGGCTCGTCTGCGATCAGGATGTCGGGATCATTGGCCAAAGCCATGGCGATCATGACGCGCTGCCGCTGGCCGCCCGACATTTCGTGCGGATAGGATTTCATCCGCCGTTCGGGATCGGGGATGTGCACCAGCCTTAGCAGCTTCAGCGCCTCTTCGCGCGCGGCCTGGGCATTCAGGCCGCGATGCCGCCGGATCGGCTCCATCAACTGGTTGCCGATGGTGTAGAGCGGATCGAGCGAGGTCATCGGCTCCTGAAAGATCATGCTGATCTTGCGGCCGCGCACCTTGTTGAGCTCGCTCTTGGTCATCGTCAGAAGGTTCTGCCCGCGATAGTCGACCTGGCCCGTGGCCTCGCCGTTGGAGGAAAGCAGGCTCATCGCCGCCATCATCGTCTGGCTCTTGCCGGAGCCGGATTCGCCGACGACGGCGACCGTCTCGCCGGCATTGACCGTGATATTGATGCCCTTGACGGCCTCGACCGTGCCGTCGAGGGTCTGGAAGCGGACGCGCAAATCCTTGACGCTGAGGATCGTTTCGGCGGCCATGTCAGCGCTCCCCATCTTATCGATCCTTCGGGTCGAGCGCGTCGCGCAGGCCGTCGCCGACGAAATTCAGCGCGAACAACGTCGAGACGAGGAAGAAGGCCGGGAACAGGAGCAGCCAGTTGGCATAGCCGATGTTCTTGGCGCCGACCGAGATCAGCACGCCCCAGCTGGTCATCGGCTCCTGCACGCCGAGGCCAAGGAAGGAGAGGAAGCTCTCCAGGATGATCACCTGCGGCACCAAGAGCGTCATGTAGATGACGACCGGGCCGAGGAGGTTCGGAATGACATGGCGCAGCAGGATGCCGCGCTGGCCGACGCCCATGGCCTCCGCCGCCTGGACATATTCCTGCCTGCGGATCGACAGCGCCTGGCCGCGCACGATGCGCGCCATGTCGAGCCACAGCACCGCGCCCACCGCTAAAAACATCAGCACGAAGTTGCGGCCGAAGAACACCACAAGCATGATGACGAAGAAGATGAAGGGCAGCGAATAAAGTACGTCGACGATGCGCATCATCACCTCGTCGACGCGGCCGCCGGCAAAGCCTGCGGTCGCGCCGTAGATGACGCCGATGACGCCGGCCACGACGCCGGCAAGCAGACCGATAGCGAGCGAAATGCGTCCGGCCATCAGCGTGCGAGAGAGCAGGTCGCGACCGGTGTTGTCGGTGCCGAAGAAGAAATATTGCTGCTTCACGGCCGAGCTCATCGTCACTTCGAGGCCGTCGGGCGACTTGTTCTCGATCCTGGTGTCGTCGAAGGCGTCGGAGCGGTCGAGATAGCGGACGTTGCGGTCGTCGATCGGCTTGGTCGAGGTGACGGTGACGATGATGCGATTGCCGTCCTGGTGCCATTCCTTGATGTCGGCGCGCATGCGCTTGATGGCGTCGCTCAGCGCGCCCTGGATCATGTCGGGCTTCGGATAGGCCGAGAGGCTCGGCGGCATGCGCACATAGTCGCCATAGATGGTCGTGTATTCATGCGGTACGACCCAGGGACCGCAAATGCTGATGACGGCGATGAAAGCCAGGTAATAGAGGCTGAGCATGGCGGCGCGGTTGCGCTTGAGCCGCGCCCAGGCATTGCCCCAGAGCGAGCGGCCGACGATCGGCTCGGGTACGGCGACGGCGAGCTCAGTCATAGCGCACCCTCGGATCGACCACCGCGTAGAGGAGATCGACGATCAGGTTGAAGACGATGGTGAAGAGCGCGATCACCACCACGGTTCCCATGACCAACGTGTAGTCGCGGTTGAGCGCGGCATCGACGAAATAGCGACCGACGCCGGGGATGGAGAAGATCGTCTCGACGATGATCGAGCCGGTGAGCAGTGACGCGGCCGCCGGACCGGTGAAGGAGACGATCGGCAGGACAGCGCCGCGCAGCGCGTGCTTGACCACCACCGACCAGTCGGAAAGGCCGAGCGCCCGGGCGGTGCGGATGTGGTGCGAGCGCAGGCTCTCGATCATCGAGCCGCGCATCAGGCGCGCGACGATCGCGATCTGCGGCAAGGCCAGCGTCAACACCGGGCCGACCTTGTTGATGAGGGCGCCGTCGCCCCAACCGCCGATCGGCAGCAGCTTCCAGGAAAGTCCGAAGACGAGCTGGATCACCGGCGCGGTGACGAAGGTCGGGATGGTGCTGCCGGCCGTGGCTAGAGCGATCACCGAATAGTCGGCTATTTTATTCTGGTTGAGCGCCGCGATAGTGCCGAGAATCGAGCCCAACAGCAGCGCCAGCACCAGCGCCGAGGTGCCGATCTGCACCGAGATCGGCAGGCCCTTGGCGAAGAGTTCGGTGACGGTGAAATCCGGCAGATTGTAGCTCGGACCAAAACTGCCGCGCAAAAGATTGCCGAGATAGTGGAGATATTGCAGCCAGAGCGGATCGTTGAGGCCGAACTGGGCTTCGAGATTGGCCCTGATCTCAGGGCTCAGGCCCCGTTCCTGATTGAACGGGCCGCCTGGCGCGACGCGGATCAGGAAGAACGCCACCGTCACGATGACGAACAGCGTGGGAATGGCGGTCAACAACCGCCGGAAGACATAACGCAGCATCGGCGCCCCGCTTCAGCCAGGGCGACAGCTCTCCAGTCGAAGATCCGTGGCGCGCCGGCATTTCTGATCTTCGCACCGGGTAGCCTGAAAATCCAACTCGACTTTCGGCCCGGCACGACGACAGACCGCGACCGCCGCTCCCCAAAAGGGAGCGGCGGCACGGCCAAGGTTTCTTGTCAGTCCTTGGAGATGAAGCGGGACGGATGAATGTCCATGACGTTGTCGTCGAAGCCATGCAGCTTCGAGGAAACGATGTCGTGATAGCTGTAGTAGAGCAGCGGGATCTCGCCGACATCGTCGACGAGGATGCGCTCGGCCGCGGCGAGGTCCTTCATGCGCTCCTCGGGCTTGCCGCCGGCAGCGGCCGCCTTGTCCATGGCGGCTTCATAGGCAGGGCTGTTGTAGTTCGAGTAGTTGTTGCCGCTCGCCTTGCGCGAGATGCCAAGGAAGGTTTCCGGATCCTTGTAGTCGGCGATCCATGCGGCGCGGGCGACGTCGTAGTTACCCTTCTGCTCGAGGAAGCTATAGTGGGTCTTGGTGTCGGTGTTGAGAAGCGTCACCTCCACGCCGAGCGGCTTCAGCTGTTCCTGGATGGCGACCGCGGTGTTCTTATGGTTCTCCGAGGTGTTGTAGCGGATTTCCATCTTCAACGGGTGCTCGGGCGTGTAGCCGAGCTTTTCCAGGATTTTCTTGGCCTCGTCCTCGCGGTCGATCTGCGGCATGTCCGCATATTTGGCCAGTGCCGGCGTGTAGCCCTCGATGCCCGGAGGCACCATAGAATATCCGGGCAGCATGGAATTCTGCCAGACCTTCTCGGCCAGGAAGTCGCGGTCGATCGCCATCGAGATGGCGTTGCGCAGCTCGACATTGTCCCAAGGCGCCTTATCGGTCTTGATCGCATAATAATAGGTGCCGAGATATGGCCCGACACGGACCTGGTCGCCGAATTTGGTTTTGAGATCGGCGAGCTGTTCGGTCGGCAGGTCACCATAGCTGTCAAGTTCGCCAGCCTCGAAGCGCTTCATCGCCGACGAGCGATCCTCGGTCGGGATATAGTTGACCACGTCGAGCTTGACGCTGGCAGCGTCCCAGAACTTCGGGTTCTTGACCAGTTTCATGTGGTCGTTGGGAACCCACTCCGCCAGCGTGTAGGCGCCGTTGGAAACCAGCTTGCCCGGCTTGATCCAGTCGGCGCCGAGCTTGTCCATGGAAGCCTTGTTGACCGGATAGGTCGCCTGGTGGGTCAGCATCTCCAGGAAATAGGGCGTCGGAGCCTTCAGCGTGACTTCAAGCGTGTTGGCGTCGATCGCCTTCACGCCCATATCCTCGGCCTTGCCTTTCTTGGTGTTGAAGTCCTCGGCGCCCTTCACCGGATAGAGCATCGAGGCATATTCCGCAGCGGTGGCGGGATCTTCCAGCCGATGGAACGAATAGACAAAGTCGTCTGCCGTCACCGGGGTTCCGTCGGACCAGAGGCCGTCCTTGCGCAGCTTGAAGGTGTAGACGGTGCCGTCATCCGACACCGTCCAGCTCTCGGCGGCGCCCGGAATGAGGTTCGTCTTCTGATCATGCATGACGAGGCCCTGGAACAGGTCGCGTATAATATCGGCCTCGTAGACCGTCGACGTCTTGTGCGGATCGACCGTCTCCGCCTCGGCGGCGGCGCCACGGTTGTAGACCGTTTCGGCGAAGGCAGGCGTATAGAAGGCCCCGGTCGCGAGAGCCATGGTGGTGGCGAACACCGTCGCCTTCAGCATGTTTTTCAGCATGAAGTTCTCCCTGTCGGCGCAGCCCCTCAGCCGCGCCTTTTTTAAGTTTTGACACCCCGGAACCGTTGAAACGGCCCCGTTTCAGGCGTGCCGCCGGTCCCTTCCGGCGGCTGGTGGCAGGAGACTAGACAGAGGCAAATCTTATTTCAACCATTGCCTGCTTGACGCAAAGTGAGCGTCATCACGCTAAAACAGCGGAACCTAAAGCTTAGAGCTTGTCTTCAACTTGGCACACCTGCCGGTTGTTCGAGGCGTTTTCTGTTTTTGCAGGCAGGTTTTGGCATTCTCCGCATCATGCTGAAAAACCGAAAATTCCTTGTTTCGTGGTGTCGTTTCCGGGCTGACGCCACGGGCACGTCGGCAATCGAATTCGCCATGCTTGCGCCGATCTTCATCCTGCTTCTGCTCGGCATGGTTGCATACGGAATCTATTTCGGCGCCAGCCACTCCGTGCAACAGATCGCCGCCGACGCGGCGCGCACGGCGATTGCCGGCCTGAACCAGACCGAGCGGCAGGCGCTGGTCACCGATTTCATCGCGCACGACGTCTCGGGCTATCCCTTCGTCGATCCCAACAAGCTGACCGTCAACGCACAGGACAGTGTCTCCGACGGCAGCCAATTCGTGGTTTCGGTCACCTACGATGCGCGCAACCTGCCGATCTGGAACCTGTTCAAGACGCTGCCGCTGCCGGGCACGACGATCCAGCGCCAGTCGACGATCCGCGTCGGAGGGATATGATGCGGGCCAAGGGGGGATTGATTGCGGCGACGCGGAAGCTGCTCGCCGACCGTAGCGCGAATTTCGCCGTCATGACGGCGCTATGCACGCCGGTGGCGCTGGCGCTGACCGCCTTCGCGATCGACGAAGGCTCACTGTACAACGAGCGCCGGGCCGCGCAGTTGATCGTCGACCTTGCCGCCATCACCGCGGCCTCGAACATCACCAATGCCCAGCAGGCGGTGCTGGCGACGCTCGCCGACAACGGCATCACCTCGGTCGCCGTGCAGCAACAAGGCACCACCGTGGCGCCAACCGCCACCAAGGCGGTCGTCCAGATCGTGCCGGGGCGCTACACGGGCGTCAGCACCATTGCCGCCGGCAGCCGGTTCGAGGCGGGCAAGCTGCCCTACAATGCCGTGCAGGTGTCGCTGAAGAAGCAGGGCACGCTCTATTTCGCCGGCTCGATCATGGCGCCGCCCACTCTCGGCACGACGGCAATCGCCAGCGCGCAGCCGCAAGCGGCTTTTTCGGTCGGCTCGCGGCTTGCCAGCCTCAACGGCGGCATTCTCAACGCGCTTCTCGGCGGCCTTCTCGGCGGCAACGGCATCTCGCTCAGCGTGATGGATTACAATTCGCTGGTGTCGGCCGATGTCGACATTCTTTCCTTCACCGATGCGCTGGCGACGCAATTGCACCTGACGGGTGTGAGCTATTCCGACGTGCTCGCCTCCAAGGCAACGATCGGCCAGATCGCTACCGCGATGGCCAATGTGCCGGGGCTGGACCGCACCGCCAAGATCGCCCTGCAGACCATGGCCTCCAGCGCCACCAACACCGTCAAGATTCCGCTCAGCACCCTCATCGATCTCGGCTCCGTCGGCGATCTCGGCCTCGGGCAAAAGCCGGCCGGGCTCAACGTGACTTCCAGCGCGCTCAGCATGCTTACCGCGGCGGCCGCTCTGGCGAACGGCACGAACCAGGTGGCGGTCGATCTCGGCGCCACCATTCCGGGACTGGCATCGACGACGCTTGCGATCGCCATCGGCGAGCCGATGCAGAACTCGGCCTGGCTGGCTGTGGGAGAAGCCGGCACCGTCGTGCGCACGGCGCAGACCCGCATCAAGCTCAACGCCAACGTGACACTTGGCAATCCCAATCTCGGCGGCGGCACCAGTCTTGTCGCCGTCCACCTGCCGCTCAACGTCGAAGTGGCCTATGCCGAAGCGAAGCTGACCGATATCAGCTGCCCGACCGGCCCCTCCAGCATCAAGGTTTCGATCGTCGCGCAGCCGGGCGTGGTCTCAGCCCATCTGGCCAACAGCAGCGCAAGCGGCTTCGCGGATTTCACCAAGCCGCAATCATTCTCCGACGCCGATATTGCGGACCTGAAGCCGTTGCTCATCCCGGTGCTGCAGGTGACAGGCTCGTCGGCCTTCTCGGTCACCAACATGACGCCGACCAACCTGACCTACAACGCCACCGACATCGCCAACAAGGCGACCAAGACGGTGTCGACGAAGAACCTGACGCAGTCGCTGACGACATCGCTGGTCAACAACCTGACGCTTTCGATCAATGCGCTGGGCCTAGGCATCGATCTGACCGCCCTGCTCGGCACGGTGAAGCCAGCGGTGACGACGCTGCTCAACGGCGTGACCGCGCCAGTCGACAGCCTGGTCTACAATGTTCTTGGGGCGCTTGGCGTACGCGTCGGAGAGGCCGACGTCCGGGTGACCGGCGCGAGCTGCGGCCGCTCGGTGCTCGTCCAGTAAATCACCGTCAGCCAATCCTGCCGACGAAACTGCCCAGTGGCGGCAGCGCCACCGCGCTCTCCTCGACGACACCGGTTAGAACGCCGGCGACATCAACGGCAAAAGCCGTTATCTCTACATCCCCCATCTCGGCCGGCAACACCCAGTTTGCCGGCTCCGCGGCGAAGTTGAAGACGCACAGCAATCTCTCGTCCTCCTGCAGGCGGATGAAGGCCAGCACATCGCCCTCGGCCTCGAGAAAACGGATGGAGCCCGCGATCAGCGCCGGATGATGCTTGCGCAGGGCAAGGATCGATCGATAGGCCGCGAGCACGGAACCGCCCTCGCCATCCTGAATGTCGACCGCCCGGGCGCGATGCGCTTGCGGCACCGGCAGCCAGGGCTTGGCCGTCGAAAACCCGGCATTCTCGGCCTCCGCTTCCCAGACCATCGGCGTGCGGCAGCCGTCCCTGCCCTTCACGCCCGGCCAGAAGCGGATGCCGACGGGGTCGCGCAGGTCCTCATAGGCGAGATCGGCTTCCTCCAGCCCCAGTTCCTCGCCCTGGTAGAGACAGATCGACCCGCGCAGGCATGACAGCAACGCGATCGAGAATTTGGCCACTGCGTCCGGGTTCTCGCCGGGCCGCATCCAACGGCTGACATGGCGCATGACATCATGGTTGGAGAAGGCCCAGCAGACCCAGCCGTCCGGGGCGGTCGTCTCGAACGCCTCGACGCAGCCGCGCACATGGGCGGCGGAAAATTGCGGGCTGAGCAGGTCGAAGGTGTAGCACATCTGCAATTTGTCGCCGCCGGAGACATAGGCGGCGAGCGTCTGCAGCGAACGCTCCTCGTCACCCACCTCGCCGACCGCGGCGCGGCCCGGATATTCGTCGAGCAGCGCGCGGAAGCGTTTCAGGAAGTCGAGATTCTCCGGCCGTGTCTTGTCGAAGAGATGCTCCTGGAAGCCGTAGGTGCTGGTGGAACCGTTGGTGCCGGCGACGCTTGACGCCAAGGGCGGATTGTCGCGCAGCCACCGGTCGTGGACATAGTAGTTGACGGTATCCAGCCGGAAGCCGTCGACGCCGCGCTCCAGCCAGAAGCGAACGGTGTCGAGCAGCGCGTCCTGGACCTCCGGGTTGTGGAAGTTCAAATCCGGCTGCGCTGCCACGAAATTGTGCATGTAATACTGCCGGCGGGTGGCGTCCCATTCCCAGGCGGGGCCGCCGAACAGCGATTGCCAATTGTTGGGCGCGCTGCCGTCCGGCTTCGCATCGGCCCAGACATACCAGTCGGCCTTGGCGTTGTCGCGGCCGGCGCGACTTTCGATGAACCATTCGTGCCTGTCGGAGGAATGCGAGATCACCTGGTCGATGATGAGCTTCAGGCCGAGCCGATGCGCCTCGGCGATGAGCGCATCGAAATCCTCCAGCGTCCCGAACATTGGATCGACATCGCGATAGTCCGACACATCGTAGCCCATGTCGGCCATCGGCGACTTGAAGAAGGGTGACAGCCATATCGCGTCGACACCGAGTGACGCGATATGGGCGAGCCGCGCGGTGATGCCGTTGAGGTCGCCGCTGCCGTTGCCGGTCGTGTCCTGGAAGGAGCGCGGATAGACCTGGTAGATGACGCAGCCGCGCCACCATTCGGTCCCTTGCCCGGAATTGTCGCCAACCATCACGAGCCCTTCTTGTTGCGCGATCCAGCGGCACGCCGCTCGATCATGAAACCGACGCTCCGGCCGGGTAACGGCCGCGCAGGATCGACCGGGTGCGGATCGACCGCCGGGAGCCATTCGAAGCCTTCCCGCACCGGCAAGGTGAAGACGCATTGCCGGCGGTCGCCATTGATCATCACGGCAAGCCGGCGGCCCTCTTTGTCGCCGAGCAGCATGACGAGGCGATGGCGGCCGGGATCGTTCCAGTCGGCCTCGCCGAACGGCGCGCCGGTCTCGGTCAGCCAGGCCACGTCGGGGATTTCCGATCCATCGGCCGGCTCGCCGGTCAGCAAGTGCGTATCCGTCAGCGCAGGAAAGGCCCGGCGCAGCGTGGCGAGCGACGATGCGTATTGCTCGAGCGCCCGATCGCGGCCTTCCCAGTCCAGCCAGGTGATGGCGTTGTCCTGCGCATAGGCATTGTTGTTGCCTTTCTGCGTGCGGGCGAACTCGTCGCCGGCCGTCAGCATGATGGTGCCGCGCGAGGCAAAGAGCGTGGCGAGCAGCGCGCGCCGGTCGCTGGAACGGGCCACGCTGATCGTCCCGTCGCCCGTCTCGCCCTCGGCGCCGTTGTTCCAGGACAGATTGTCGTTGTGGCCGTCGCGGTTCTGCTCGCCATTGGCGTCGTTGTGCTTGCGCTCATAGGCGACGATGTCGGCCAGCGTCATGCCATCATGCGCGGCGATGAAGTTGACCGTGCGGCTGACTGGGTGGTCCTCCCTGCAGAAGATATCGGAGGACCCCGCAAGCCGAGTGGCCAAAGCGCCGATCGCGCCGGCATCGCCGCGCCAGAAGCGCCTGACATCGTCGCGGTAGCGGTCGTTCCATTCCAGATAAGGCGGGCGGAAATTGCCGAGCTGGTAGCCGTTCGGTCCGATATCCCACGGTTCGGCGATCAGCACGCGGCCGGCGAGCACAGGATCGCCGGCAATATCCCGGAGCAGCGGCGCTTCCGGATCGAAAGCGCCGTCGACACGTCCGAGCACCGGCGCCAGATCGAAGCGGAAGCCGTCGACGCCGGCGAAGCGGACGAAGTGGCGCAGCGTGTCGAGCACCATCTCGCGCACCACCGGATGGTCGCAGGCGACGGTGTTGCCGGTGCCGGTGTCGTTGACCAGCCTGCCGTCCGGCTGATGCCGGTAGTAAGACAGCGCGTCGAGGCCGCGCAGCGACAGCGTCGGCCCAAGCCGATCGCTCTCGCCGGTGTGGTTGAAGACGAGGTCGAGGATGGTGCCTATGCCGGCCTTGCGCAGCACGGCAATGGTGTCGCGCAACTCCTCGAGGCCGCCGGGCGCCAGGCGCGGGTCGAGCGCCATGAAGGTGACGGGATTGTAGCCCCAGGCGTTGCCGAGGCCCAGCGGCGGCAGATGCCGCTCGTCGATCCAAGCGGTGACCGGCATCAGTTCCACGGTCGAGACGCCGAGACGCTTCAGGTGCTCGACGATGGCCGGATGGGCGAGCGCCGCGACGGTGCCACGCTGCGCTTCCGGCACCTCCGGATGCAGCCTGGTGAAGGAGCGGACATTGAGTTCGTAGATCAGCCCGCCGGGCAGAAACAGCGGTGGCTCGGCCAGCACCGGCTTGGGCATCGAACGCGCAATCGCCTTCGGCATCAGCGGGGCCGTGTCGGCGCCTTCGTTGCGCTTGGCGGCAAGCCGCCAATGATATTGGTACGGACGGTCGATCTCGACGGCATAGGGGTCGGTAAGAAGCTTGTCCGGATCGAACCACAGGCCCCGATCCGGCGCATAATCGCCGTCGGCGCGAAAGCCGTAACGCGTGCCGCCACCAAGGCCGGGGACAAGGAGCGCATGCACGCCCTCGCCTTCCGGCTTGAGCTCCAGCCGATCGATCTCGCGCGCGCCGCTGTCGTCGAAAAGCGAAACCCAGAGGCGCCGCGCCGATGAGGACCGGGCGGCGAAGCGGATGCCTTCGGGCGTGACGGTGGCGCCGAGGGTCATGCGCGCGCCTTCCCCTCTCCCCTTGTGGGAGAAGGTGGATCGGCGCGCAGCGCCGAGACGGATGAGGGGCGTTGGAAGGAATGAGGCGCCGGTGCTTCAGGCGTCGGTTTTCGCCAAGCTGGAGCACCCCTCATCCGTCCGAGCTTCGCTCGGCCACCTTCTCCCACAAGGGGAGAAGGGGGAGCCTTCTCTTGCACCCTCAAGTAATCACGCTCGGCTTGTTGCGGCCGGTGTGGCTCTTGATGCCGGCGATGTCGTCGGCGGCGGCGATGAGGTCGGCGAGCGCTTCCTGCGTGTCGAGATCGTGCCTGGCCTTGTCCGGCTCGTAGCGCTCGATATAGACGCGCAGCGTCGCACCCGAAGTACCGGTGCCGGAGAGGCGGAGCACGACGCGCGAGCCGCCTTCGAACAGTATCCGGATGCCCTGATGCTCGCTCACCGAGCCATCGACCGGATCGTGATAGGCAAAATCGTCGGCCTTGGCGATCTTCAGGCCGCGCACGGTCGTGCCGGGCAGCGAGCCCAGCTTGGCGCGCAGCTCGTCCACCAGCGCGTTGGCGCGGTCGCTCTCGACCTCCTCATAGTCGTGGCGCGAGTAGTAGTTGCGGCCGTAAGTTTCCCAGTGCTTGGTGACGATGTCCTTGCAGCTCTCGCCGCGCGCGGCGAGGATGTTCAGCCACAGAAGCACGGCCCACAACCCGTCCTTCTCGCGCACATGATTGGACCCGGTGCCGGCGCTTTCCTCGCCGCAGATGGTCGCCATGCCGGCGTCGAGCAGGTTGCCGAAGAACTTCCAGCCGGTCGGCGTCTCATAGATGCCGATGCCGAGCTTTTCGGCGACGCGGTCGGCTGCGCCGCTGGTCGGCATCGAGCGGGCGATGCCTTTCAATCCGTCCTTGTAGCCCGGCGCGAGCTTGGCATTGGCGGCAAGCATCGCCACCGAATCCGACGGCGTGACGAAAATACCTCTACCGATGATCAAATTGCGGTCGCCGTCGCCATCCGAGGCCGCGCCGAAGTCCGGCGCGTTCGGCCCCATCATCTCGTCATAAAGATGCTTGGCGTGCACCAGATTCGGGTCCGGGTGATGGCCGCCGAAATCCGGGAGCGGCTTGAAGTTGCGGCAGGTGCCGTCCGGGGCGCCGAGCCGGCGTTCGAGAATCTCCTTGGCATAGGGTCCGGTCACCGCGTGCATGGCGTCGAAGCGCATGCGGAAGCCCGATTTGAACAGCTTACGCAGCGCCTCGAAATCGAACAGGCTTTCCATCAGCTCGGCGTAGTCCTTGACCGGGTCGAATATCTCCACGGTCATGTCGCCGGCCTTGACCGTGCCGATCGTATCGATGTCGATCTCGCCGATATCGGCGATCTTGAAGCTCGTGATCTCCTTCGACTTGGCGAAGATCGCGTCGGTGATCTTCTCCGGCGCCGGGCCGCCATTGCCGGCATTGTACTTGATGCCGAAATCCTCATGCGGGCCGCCGGGATTGTGGCTGGCCGACAGGATGATGCCGCCGAAGGTCTTGTATTTGCGGATGATGTTGGAGGCGGCGGGCGTCGACAGAATCCCACCCTGCCCGACCATCACCTTGCCGAAGCCGTTGCCGGCGGCAATCGCGATCGCCTTCTGGATGACCTCGCGGTTGTAGAAGCGGCCGTCGCCGCCGATTACCAGCGTCTTGCCCTGGAAACCGTCCAGCGCATCGAAGATCGACTGGATGAAGTTCTCGGCATAGTGCTCCTGCTGGAACACCGGCACCTTCTTGCGCAGGCCGGAGGTGCCCGGCTTCTGGTCGGTATAGGGTTTGGTGGAGACGGTTTTGATCATGCCTCAGGCAGCCCTTTTGGAAAGCAGCAAGCGATAGAGTTCGACGTATTTTTCGGCGCTCTTGTCCCAGGAGACATCGGCCTTCATGCCCTGGCGCTGGATCGAGGCCCAGGCCGCCGGCCGGGCATGCTGCTCGACCAGCCGCTGGATGGCATGCAGCATGGCGCCGCCATTGTTGGGCGCGAACTGGAAGCCGGTGGCGACACCGGCCGACAAGGCGGCCTCGTTGGCGTCGATGATGGTGTCGGCCAAGCCGCCGGTACGGGCGACGACCGGCACGCAGCCATAACGCAACCCGTAAAGCTGGGTCAGCCCGCAAGGCTCGAAGCGCGACGGGATGATGATGGCGTCGCAGCCGCCCTGCATGACGTGCGAAAGGCCTTCGTCATAGCCGACGACGACGCCGACGCGGCCGCGATGGCGCGCGGCGGCTGCAAGCAGCGTGCCTTCGAGGCCGGCGTCGCCCGAGCCCAGTATGGCGAGGCGCGCGCCAGCGGCGACGATACCGTCGACGACGGCGGCCAGGATGTCCATGCCCTTCTGCCAGGTCAGCCTGCTGACGACGCAGACGATCGGGCTGCCGTCCGCCTCCAGGCCGAACCGCTCTTCGACCGCCTTGCGGTTCTTGGCGCGCGCTGCAAGCGTTTCGGCCGAATAATTGGCGACCAGATGCTTGTCCGTCTGAGGGTTCCAGATGTCGACGTCGATGCCGTTGACGATGCCGTAGAGGTCGCTGGCGCGCATGTTGATGAGGCCGTCGAGGCCCATGCCGAATTCCGGCGATCGGATTTCCTGCGCATAGGTCGGGCTCACCGTGGTGATCGCCCAGGCAGCCTGAAGGCCGGCCTTCAGAAAGCCGACGCCGCCGTAATATTCGACACCGTCGAGCTGCATCGCCACGCCCGGCAGGCCGAGCTCGCCGAAGATGCCGGCGCCGAACTGGCCCTGGAAGGCGAGATTGTGGACGGTGATCAGCGACGGCACGCCGACCGCCTTGCCGTAGCGCATATAGGCAAGCGTCATCGCCGACTGCCAGTCATGCGCATGCACGATGTCGGGCTGGTAGCCGGAGATCGCGCCGCCCGCGATGTCGCCGCCGACCTGGCTCAAGGCCGCGAAGCGCCGCCAATTATCCGGCCAGTCGGCGCCGGAAGCGGTTCCGTAAGGGCCGCCCTGGCGATCGAAGAGATGCGGCGCGTCGAGCACGAAGAGATCGAGGTCGCCGACCTTGACGGCATGGATCGCAGCCTTGCCGCCCTGCAGCAGCGGGTACTGGTAGACGGGTTTCTTCTTGGCGAAGGCCGACATGACCACAGGATATCCGGGAACCAGCGTGCGCATCGCCACGCCCTTGCCGGCCAGCGCGATCGGCAGGGCACCGGTCACGTCGGCAAGCCCGCCGGTCTTGATCAGCGGGAAGATTTCGGGCGTGACCGACAGAACCTGCATGCGCTCCACATTCCGATCTCAACGTGACAGGTCAAAGTGACAATCTGTTGATCAAGTCGTCAGCTTGCCGGTCGACCCGATCAGGTCGACAGCTTGCTGATCGACCCAACTAGGTCGACAGCTTGTTGATCATGTCCTGCGTGATCAGGCAGATGCCCTTTTCCGATACACGAAAACGCTTGGCGTCGAGCGCCGGATCCTCGCCGACCACCAGCCCCTCGGGAATCTGCACGCCATGATCGATGACGACGCGCTTGAGGCGCGCGTTGCGGCCGACAGTCACGTCGGGCAGCATCACCACTTCCTCGAGCTTGGAGTAGGAATTGATGCGGGCGCCGGTGAAGATCAGGCTGCGGCGCAGCGAGGCGCCGGAGACGATGCAGTCGCCGGACACCAGCGAGGAGATCGCCTCGCCGCGGCGGCCGTCCTCGTCATGGACGAACTTTGCCGGCGGCTTCAATTCGGCATAGGTCCAGATCGGCCAATCGCGGTCGTAAAGGTCGAGCTCGGGCGTGACGTCGGTCAGGTCGATATTGGCTTCCCAATAGGCGTCAACGGTTCCGACATCGCGCCAGTAGGGTTCGGCCTCGTGCGAGGAGCGTACGCAGGACTTGGCGAAGCGGTGGGCGATCGCCTTGCCGTGCTGGACGATGTAGGGGATGATGTCCTTGCCGAAGTCGCGGCTGGAACCGGGCTCGGCGGCGTCGCGGCGCAGTTGTTCCATCAGGAACTTGGTCTTGAAGACATAGATGCCCATCGAGGCGAGCGCGAATTCCGGCTTATCCGGGATGCCAGGTGGGTCGGCCGGCTTTTCGACGAAGGCGATGATGTTGTCCTTGGCATCGACATGCATGACGCCAAAGCCCGTCGCCTCCATGCGCGGCACCTCCAGGCAGCCGACGGTGACGTCGGCGCCGGCGTCGACATGCTGGCGCAGCATCAGCTCGTAATCCATTTTGTAGATGTGGTCACCGGCAAGGATCACCATGTATTCCGGGCCATAGGCCTCGATGATGTCGATGTTCTGGTAGACGGCGTCGGCCGTGCCTTCGTACCACTGCGTTTCCGAGACGCGCTGCGATGCGGGCAGGATATCGAAGCTTTCGTTTCGCTCGGGCCGCAGGAAGTTCCAGCCGCGCTGCAGGTGACGGATCAGCGAGTGCGCCTTGTACTGGGTGGCCACGCCGAGGCGGCGGATGCCGGAGTTCAGCGCATTGGAGAGGGCAAAGTCGATGATGCGCGTCTTGCCGCCGAAATAGACGGCGGGCTTGGCGCGCCGGTCGGTCAGTTCCTTGAGGCGGCTGCCGCGGCCGCCGGCCAGCACATAGGCCATGGCATCGCGTGCCAGCGGCTGGGTTCGTTTGATCTCTGCCATTTGTTACCCTCCCAAACAAGCTGCCCGGACCGTTGCAAGGGCAGGATGAGACATCATCTGCTTCAGTCCGTGACGAGTTCCAGCATGATCGTCGACAGCGGCGGCAGAAGCATCGTTGCCGATATACCGCCCCCTTCCCCGCTCGCCTCGACCATGCCGCCATTGCCCATGCCGGAGCCGCCATAGTCGGCGGCATCCGTGTTGATGATTTCGCGCCATTTTCCCGCCCTCGGCAGCGGCACGCGATAGTTCTCGCGCGGCACCGGCGTGAAATTGGCGATGACGGCGATCGGGTTGCCGTCCGGCGCGCTGCGCAGCCAGGCGAAGACCGAATTGTCGCGGTCGTCGACGATCAGCCAGGAGAAGCCCTCCGGCTCGCAGTCGCGCGCATGCAGCGCCGGGCGCGAGCGGTAGAGATAGTTCAGGTCGCGCACCGTCTGCCAGACGCCGCGATGCGGCGCGCATTCGAGAAGGTTCCAGTCGAGCGCGCGCGCCTCGCTCCACTCGCGACGCTGGGCGAATTCCTGGCCCATGAACAAGAGCTTCTTACCTGGATAGCCCCACATGAAGCCGTAATAGGCGCGCAGCGTCGCGAACTTCTGCCAGTCGTCGCCGGCCATCTTGTGCAGCAGCGTGCCTTTGCCGTGCACGACCTCGTCATGCGAGAGCGGCAGCACGAAGTTCTCAGAGAAGGCGTAGACCAGGCCGAAGGTGATGTCGTTGTGGTGGTGCTTGCGGTAGATCGGCTCCTTGGACAGATACTCCAGCGTGTCATGCATGAAGCCCATGTTCCACTTGAAGCCGAAACCAAGCCCGCCCTCATGCACGGGACGCGACACTTTCGGCCATGAGGTCGATTCCTCGGCGATCGTCATCACGCCGGGGTGGTGGCCGTAAAGTTCCTTATTCATCTTCTGCAGGAAGCTGACGGCCTGCAGGTTTTCGCGCCCGCCCTTCTCGTTGGGAATCCATTCGCCCGCCTTGCGCGAGTAATCGAGGTAGAGCATCGAGGCGACCGCGTCGACGCGCAGACCGTCGACATGGTATTTCTCGGCCCAGAACAACGCGTTGTTGACGAGGAACGACACCACCTCGCGGCGGCCGAAATTGTAGATGGCGGTGTTCCAGTCCGGGTGGAAACCCTGGCGCGGGTCGGCATGCTCGTAAAGCGCGGTGCCGTCGAACTTCACCAGCCCGTGCTCGTCGACAGGGAAATGCGCCGGCACCCAGTCGAGGATGACGCCAATGCCGGCGCGATGCGCGCCGTCGACGAAACGGGCGAAGCCGTCGGGATCGCCGAAACGGGCCGTGGGCGCATAAAGACCGGTGGTCTGGTAACCCCAGGACGGATCGTAGGGATGCTCCGAGATCGGCAGGAACTCGATATGGGTGAAGCCGGTGTCGACGACATAGGGGATCAGCCGCGCTGCGAGCTCGTCCCAGGACAGGAAGGTACCGTCGTCGCGGCGCTGCCAGGAGCCGGCATGGACCTCGTATATCGAGATCGCCTCGCGCCTGGGATCGGCTTTCTGCCAGTAATTGCGATGCGCCTCGTCGCCCCATTGATGCGCCATCGGCGGCGCGGTCACCGAAGCCGTCGCCGGGCGCAGCTCCGATTCGAAGGCGAACGGGTCGGCCTTCAGCGGCAGGCGCACGCTGTCGGGCCCGATGATCTCGAACTTGTAGGGCTGGCCGGCGACGAGATCGGGGATGAACAGCTCCCAGATGCCGGTGTCCTTGCGGTCGCGCATGGTGTGGCGGCGGCCGTCCCAGTCATTGAAGGCGCCGACCACGGAGACCCGCCTGGCATTGGGCGCCCAGACGGCGAAATGCACGCCGGTCGCGCCCTCATGATCGATGATGTGGGCACCGAGCTTGTCGAAGAGCCGCAAATGCGAGCCCTCGGCCATATAGTAATCGTCCATCGGGCCAAGCACCGGGCCGAAGGAATAGGGATCGGTGAGCCACCAGTCGCCGCCGGCATTCCTGGCGTGATAGCGCAGCGGCTGGCGCTTGCGGATCGAGATCTTGCCCTCGAAGAAGCCGGCGTCGTCGCGTCGGGAGAGCTCGCCGATCTCCTTGCCGGTCAGCGTGTAGGCGGTGACGAACTCGGCATTGGGCACGAAGCAGCGGGCGACGAAACCCTTGCCGGCCTCCTGCACGCCCAGAACCGCGAATGGATCGCCATGCGTTCCGGCGACAATCGCCGCGACATCGCCGGCTGGCGCCAGTCCGTCCGGCCCGCTTGTCGCAGCGGTCGCGCGCGGCTTCCTCATCAGGCGGTGTTCCCTCCCCGGGCACTATGTTGTTTTCTGCGAGACCACATTGCTCGTGGCCTCATGCAATCATATCAGACGGGCACGTTCCAGATGTCTTTCGCATATTGGCGGATCGTGCGATCGGACGAGAACCAGCCGACGCGGGCGACGTTGCGGATGGCGCGCGCGTACCAGTCGGGGCTGTTGCGCCAGACGGCGTCGACCTCGCGCTGGCAGCTGGCGTAGGAATCGAAGTCGCCCGCCACCATGAACCAGTCGCTCTGGTAGAGGCCGTTCATCAGGTCGCGATAGCGGCCGGGATCGTCGGGCGAGAAGACCCCGGAGGAAATGGCCGACACCGCCTGCGACAGCTCGGGCGAGGCCTCGATCACACCGCGCGGATTGTAGCCGTTGTTGCGCCGCTCGGCGACTTCGGCCGTGGTGAGGCCGAAGATGAAGATGTTGTCGTCGCCGACATGTTCCTTGATCTCGACATTCGCGCCATCGAGCGTGCCGATGGTGAGCGCGCCGTTCAGCGCGAATTTCATGTTGCCGGTGCCCGATGCCTCCATGCCGGCGGTCGAGATCTGCTCGGAGAGGTCGGCGGCCGGCATCATCACCTCGGCCAGGCTGACATTGTAATTCGGCACGAACACGACCTTCAGCAGGCCGCGCACCGAGGGATCGCCGTTGATGACTTTCGCGACGTCGTTGGCCAGTTTGATGATCAGCTTGGCATTGTGATAGCTCGGCGCCGCCTTGCCGCCGAAGAATTTCACGCGCGGCATCCAATCCCGCTCGGGATGCGAGCGGATCTGATCGTAGAGCGCGATCGCCTCCAGGATGTTGAGCAACTGGCGCTTGTATTCGTGGATGCGCTTGACCTGGATGTCGAACAGCGCCGACGGGTCGAGCCTGATGCCTAGCCGATCGGCGACGAGGTTCGCGAGCCGCGCCTTATTCTGACGCTTCACGCCGGCGAACTTTTCGCGGAAGGCCGCGTCGTCGGCGAGCGGATCGAGATCCTTGATCTTCTCGATATCGTCCATGAAGCGGTCACCGATCGCCTCGCGCGCAAGCGCGGTCAGGCCGGGATTGCACTGGATCAGCCAGCGCCGCGGCGTGATGCCGTTGGTCTTGTTGTTGATGCGGTCGGGATAGAGCTTGTGGAGGTCGGCGAACACCGTCTCCTTCATCAGCTCGGTGTGGAGCGCCGAGACGCCATTGATCGAATGCGAGCCGACGAAGGCCAGATTGCCCATGCGCACGCGCCGGTCGCCATTTTCCTGGATCAGCGATATGCGGGCGATCTGATCGCCGGAGAACTGGTTGGTGGCGCGGGCCTCGAGCAGCACCTGCGCGTTGATGGCGTAGACGATCTGCATGTGGCGCGGCAACAGCCGTTCGAAGAGCGGCACCGGCCAGCTTTCCAGTGCCTCGGGCAATAGCGTGTGGTTGGTGTAGCCGAAGGTGCGCTTGGTGATGTCCCAGGCAAGGTCGAAATCCATGCCATGGACGTCCATCAGGAGGCGCATCAGCTCCGGCACGGCGACCGCGGGGTGGGTGTCGTTGAGATGGATCGCGGCCTTGTCGGGCAGCGACTTCAGGTCGCCATACTGGCTCAAATGCCGCTGGACGATGTCCTGCAGCGAGGCCGTGGAGAAGAAATATTCCTGCCTGAGCCTCAGTTCCTGCCCGGCCATGTGGGAATCGGCGGGATAGAGCACGCGCGACAGCGCGTCGGCCTTGTTGCTCTCAGCCAGCGCGCCGATGTGGTCGCCGGCATTGAACTTGTCGAGCAGGATCGGGTCGATCGGCATGCCCGACCAAAGCCGCAGCGTATTGACGCGCCTGGCGCGCCAGCCGGCCACCGGCGTGTCGTAGGCGACGGCCAGCACATGCTCGGTGGGTTTCCAGACATGGCGTTCGAGCCGGCCGTCCTTGGAGGTAATGGACTCCACCGAACCGCCGAAGCCGACCTCGAAGGAGCGCTCGCGCCGCTCGAACTCCCAGGGATTGCCGTGGTCGAGCCAGGTCTCGGGCAGCTCGACCTGCCAGCCGCCCTGGATTTCCTGGCGGAACATGCCGTTGGCGTAGCGGATGCCATAGCCGTGCGCGGGGATGTCGACGGTCGCCATGCTTTCCATGAAGCAGGCGGCGAGGCGACCGAGGCCGCCATTGCCAAGTGCCGCATCCGGTTCGAGGCCGGCGATGAGATCGAGGTCGACGCCGAGCGAGGACAGGGCCTCGCGCATGTTCTCCATCAGGCCGAGATTGGAGAAGGCGTCCCGCATCAGGCGGCCGATGAGGAATTCGAGCGAAAGGTAATAGACGCGCTTTTCCTGCTGGTCGTAGGCTTCCTTGGTCGCCTGGATCCAATGGTCGACGATGCGGTCGCGCACCACCTTGATCGAGGCCGTCAGCCAGTCATAGGGTGTGGCGACGGTGGTGTCCTTGCCGACCCGGTATTTGAGCGACATCAAGACCTCTTCGGCGAGGGTCTTGGGATCGGGATTGTCGAGGACAGGGACTTCGATCGTCATGGCGGATGTCATTTCGCCTCTCGTTCAGTTGGCCTGATCATACCGGCTTTCGCCGTTTCTCCCAGTCCATCCTATCGCATTGCAGCATGGGTTCAATCGATTTAGCGTCGGGTCGCCGGCCCGCCTGCTGCAATTGATCCATCCTGGAGATCAGGCCGCCAGCGCATCCTCCGGCGGCTTCTTGGCGCCGGTCATGAGCGCGACGGCGTCCGACATCGAAACCTGCTTGGGGTCGACGACGCAGAGCCGGCGCCCAAGCCGATGGATGTGGATACGATCGGCCACCTCAAAGACATGCGGCATGTTGTGCGAGATGAGCACGATCGGCAGGCCGCGTTTCTTGACGTCGAGGATCAGCTCCAGCACGCGGCGGCTCTCCTTGACCCCGAGCGCCGCCGTCGGCTCGTCCATGATCACCACCTTCGAGCCGAAGGCGGCCGCGCGCGCCACCGCCACGCCCTGGCGCTGGCCGCCGGACAGCGTCTCCACCGCCTGGCTGATGTTCTGGATGGTCATCAGGCCGAGTTCGGTGAGCTTGTCGCGGGCGCGCTTCTCCATCGCCGGACGGTCGAGCATCCGGAACCAGCTGCCGAGCGGGCCCGGCTTGCGGATCTCGCGGCCAAGAAACATGTTGTCGGCGATCGACAGCGCCGGCGACAAAGCGAGGTTCTGATAGACCGTCTCGATGCCGGCCTCGCGCGCCTCGATGGGCGAGCGGAACAGCACCTGCTTGCCGTCGAGCTCGATCGTCCCCTCGTCGGGGATCACCGCGCCGGAGATCGCCTTGATCAGCGTCGACTTGCCGGCGCCGTTGTCGCCGATCACCGCCAGGATCTCGCCCGGATAGAGATCGAAGTCACAGTTGTTGAGCGCCGTCACGCGGCCGTAGCGCTTGGTGAGACCGCGCGCGGTAAGAACGGGCACTTGGCTCATGATTACACCGAAACCTTTCTGATCCACTGGTCGACCGCCACGGCGCCGATGATCAGCACACCGGTGAGCAGGACTTTCCATTGCGGATCGGCGCCCAGCATGTTGAGACCCATCGAGACGACGCCGACGATCATGGCGCCAAACAGCGTGCCGAGGATCGAGCCGCGGCCGCCAAAGAGCGAGATGCCCCCGATCACCGTCGCGGTGATCGCCTGCAGATTGTAGTCGGTGACGGCGGCGGACGGCGAGATCGAGCCGTTGCGGCCGATCGAGACCCAGGCCGCGAAGGCGGCGATCAGGCCGGCAAGCGTGTAGACCGCCATCAGCACCGACTTGGTCTGGATGCCGGAAAGCTTGGCCGCCTCGGGATCGTCTCCGACGGCATAGACATGGCGCCCCCAGGCGGTGTGGTTGAGCACATACCAGAGCAGCATCACCAGCAGGACCATGGCGATGACGCCGGCCGTCAGCACCGCCGAACCGACCCTGAAGCTCAGCGCGAACAGATGCAGCAACGGCGCCTGGGCGTCGACATCGGCGTCGCGGATCGTCTCATTGGCCGAATAGATGAAATTCGTCGCCATGACGATGTTCCAGGTGCCGAGCGTGACGATGAAAGGCGGCAGCTTCATGTAGGCGACGAGCAGGCCGTTGAGCAGACCGCAGGCCGCGCCGGCGGCAAGCCCGAGCAGCACGGCCAGGATGGTCGGCATGCCGTAGGTGATGGCGCAATTGCCCATGATCACGGCCGAGATCACCATGATCACGCCGATCGAAAGGTCGATGCCGGCGGTCAGGATGACCAACGTCTGGGCGGCGCCCAGGATACCGACGATGGCGATCTGCTGCAGGATCAGCGTCAGCGTGTAGGACGAAAAGAAGCGTCCGCCGATGGCGATGCCGAAGATGATGATCGACAGCACCAGCACGATCAGCGGCACCGCCGCCGGCGTGGAGTGCAGGAAATGCTGGGCCCGCTTGACAAACGATTTGCCATGCTCCTCGAAGGCGGCGACGCTGGTGTCGCTGCCCGAGAGAACCTTCTCGAATTCCTGGATTTGAGACATATCTCCTCCCGTCTCACGGAACTTGTCATGGCTCCGTGCCGCGTTTGCGCACTCCGGTCTGTCGCCGAGCTTATCAGCGCTCACGAAAATGCATCGTCCACCCGATGCGGCCGGGGATCAAGCCCCCGGCCGCAAGGTTTGTGCGCTCAGGCGGGCATCAGCCCCAGCACTTGGCGAGGCCTTCCTTGGTGTCGATGGACTTCACGCCGTTGGCCGGCTTGTCGGTCACCAGATTGACGCCGGTGTCGAAGAAGTTCTTGCCTTCGGTCGGCTTCGGCTTGGTGCCGTCCTTGGCGTATTTGGCGATGGCCTCGATGCCGAGCGCCGCCATCTGCAGCGGATATTGCTGCGAGGTGGCGCCGATCACGCCTTCAGCGACCGACTTCACGCCCGGGCAGCCGCCGTCGACCGAGACGATCAGCACCTGCTTTTCGAGGCCGACGGCCTTGAGCGCCTGATAGGCGCCGACGGCGGCGGGCTCGTTGATGGTGTGGATGACGTTGATGGTGTTGTCCTTCTGAAGAAGGTTCTCCATCGCCTTGCGGCCGCCCTCCTCGTTGCCGTTGGTCACATCGTGGCCAACGATGCGCGGATCGACCTCGTCGCCGATCTTGTTGGGATCCTTCACGTCGATGCCGTAGCCCATCATGAAACCCTGGTCTCGGAGCACGTCGACCGTCGGCTGCGAGGGGGTGAGATCGAGGAAGCCGATCTTGGCGTCCTTGGCCTTGTCGCCGAGCGTGGCGGCGGCCCAGGCGCCGATCAGCTTGCCGGCTTCGAGATTGTCGGTGGCGAAGGTGGCGTCGGCGGCATCGATGGGATCGAGGGGCGTATCGAGCGCGATCACCAGCAGGCCGGCGTCACGCGCCTTCTTCACCGTCGGCACGATGCCCTTGGTGTCGGACGCGGTGATCAGGATACCCTTGGCGCCGTCGGCGATGCAGCTTTCGATCGCCGCGACCTGGCTTTCGCTGTCGCCGTCGATCTTGCCGGCATAGGTCTTGAGATCGACGCCAAGCTCCTTGGCCTTGGCCGTCGCGCCCTCCTTCATCTTGACGAAGAAGGGATTGGTGTCGGTCTTGGTGATCAGGCAGGCGCCGACGCCGGCGGCCGATGCCGACGAAGCGTACGCCATCAGCCCCAAGCCCGCGGCCGCAAACACGGTAGACTTCAGCAGTGATTTCTTGGTCACGATTTCCTCCCAATGGAACTGTTGCGGACGCCGGCCACCCGGCGTCTCGAGCGCATCCACCTTTTTCTCCCAGCGTGGACACACCTCAAAAAACACCAGGAGAGAACGGCTGTCAATAATTAAATCACTCTTATTTATTATTGACACTCTTGCGCTGTTCACTCATTCTGAACGAAAAGCATCGCGGGGAAACAGACGGGAGGAACAGGGTGGAGACCGGCATTGCGAGGCACGGTTCGCCCGAGGCTTTTGAAAGCCGGCTGCATCGGGGCACGAACCAGAGCGGCATGCGCGACCACAATGAGCGGCTCGTGCTGTCCCTGGTGCGCCAGCATGGCAGCCTGGCCAAATCCGACATCGCGCGCGTGACCGGCCTGTCGGCCCAGACGGTGTCGGTGATCATGCGCGAGCTCGAGGAAGACAAGCTGCTCGTGCGCCAGGCGCCGCTGCGCGGCAAGATCGGCCAGCCTTCGATCCCGATGGCGCTCAACCCGGAAGGCGCCTTCTTCATCGGCCTCAAGATCGGCCGCCGCTCGGCCGAGCTCGTGCTGATCGACTTCCTCGGCAATGTGCGCGGCATGCTGCAGCATTCCTACCGCTACCCGGCGCCGCGCGAGACCGTCGAATTCGTCACTGCCGGCATCAAGGCGATGCGAAGCGAGCTGACGCCGGCGCAGGACAAGCGCATTGCCGGGCTCGGCATCGCCATGCCGTTCGAGCTGTGGAACTGGGCCGATACGGCCGGCGCGCCGCGCGAAATCATGGACGAATGGCGCCATCGCGACATCCGAGCCGACATCCAGGCGCAGTGCGAGTTTCCGGTCTACCTGCAGAACGACGCAACGTCGGCCTGCGGCGCGGAACTCGTCTTCGGGCGGGCAGGCGGAGCGCGCGATTTCGTCTATTTCTACATCGGCGCCTTTGCCGGCGGCGGCATCGTGCTCAATGGCCGCCTCTATAGCGGGCCCAACGGCAATGCCGGGGCGCTGGGCTCGATGCCGGTGCCAGGGCCGGACGGCAAGCCGACGCAACTCATCGACGTCGCGTCGATCGCGATGCTGGAACGGGCGCTTTCCGCCAAGGGCATCGACGGCTCGTACCTTTGGACCTCGCCGCAGGAATGGGGAGAGATCGGCGCCGAACTCGACGAGTGGATCGCCAGCGCCTCGCGCGCGCTCGCCTATGCCATCGTCGCGGCCTCGTCCGTCATCGATTTCGAGGCGGCGGTGATCGACGGCTGGATGCCGCTGGATGTGCGGCGCCGTCTTGTCGATGCCGTGACGGAAGCGATTGCCACCATCGACGCCGAAGGGCTGAAGCTGCCTGTCGTTCGCGAGGGGACGGTCGGCATACACGCACGCGCCATGGGTGGCGCCAGCTTGCCGCTCTCCGAGCGCTTCCTCATCGGACCGAACACGTCCGGGGGCGCCTGACATGCTGATCGGCATCCCCTCGCTGCTCGGGCCCCAGTTCCTGGCGACGCTCAGGGCCATGGGTCATGGCGACGAGATCGCGATCGTCGACGGCAACTATCCGGCCGAGGAACAGGCGCGGCGGCTGATCCGCGCGGACGGCCACCAGTTGATTCCCGTCCTCGACGCCGTGCTCAGCGTGCTGCCGGTAGACGAGGCGGTACCGGAGGCGCTGTTCCGTGCTTCGGTGAAGGGCGATCCGGCGCTGGCCGACCCCGTGCATCGCGAGATGGAAGCGGTTTGCGCCAGGCGCGCGCCTGGGCACAAGGTGGTTGCGCTGGCCGGGCCTGACTTCTATGCACGCGTCAAGGCCGCGCACGCGATCGTGGCGACCAGCGAACCCAGGCTCTTTGCCAACATCATCATCCGCAAGGGCGTTATCCATCCGCCGGAGACCGAGACGACATGATCCTCTGCTGTGGCGAAGCCCTGATCGACATGCTGCCGCGCACGACCACGGAAGGCGAAGCGGCCTTCGCGCCTTATGTCGGCGGGGCGGTGTTCAACACGGCGATCGCGCTCGGCCGGCTCGGCGCTCCGGCCGGCTTCTTCTCCGGCCTCTCCTCCGATCTGTTCGGCGGCCAGCTCCGCGAGGCGCTCGGCGCGAGCAAGGTTAGCTCCACCTATGCGCACACGTCGCCAAAGCCCACGACTCTCGCCTTCGTGCGGCTCACCGACGGCCAGGCGACCTACACATTCTATGACGAGAACACCGCCGGGCGCATGCTGACCATCGAGGACCTGCCGAAGCTCGGCGCCGAGATCGAGGCGATGCTGTTCGGCGCGATCAGCCTGATCTCCGAGCCTGCCGGATCGGCCTATGAGGAGTTCATGCGGCGCGAGCACGAAAGCCGCGTGATGATGCTCGATCCCAACATCCGGCCGAATTTCATCCCGGACAAGGCCAAGCATCTCAGGCGCATTCGCGAGATGATGGCAATGGCCGAGATCGTGAAACTCTCGGACGAGGACCTGAAATGGTTCGACGAGGCGGGCTCGCATGAGGACGTGGTGCGCAACTGGCTGGATCGCGGACCGAAACTGATCGTCGTCACCCATGGCGGCGAAGGCGCCGTCGGCTACAGCAAGGCGCACAAGGTCACGGTTATGCCGCAGAAGGTGAAGGTGGTCGATACGGTCGGTGCCGGCGACACCTTCAACGCCGGCATCCTTGCCTCGCTGCATGAACAGGGCTTGCTGACCAAGGCAGCGATCGGCAGCCTCTCCGAGGACGCTATCCGCAAGGCGCTGGAGCTCGGCGCCAAGGCGGCGGCGGTGACGGTGTCGCGGGCCGGCGCCAACCCGCCATGGCGGCACGAAATCGCCTGAACGTTGTCCGGATTGGCCGAAAGGGCTCTTCCAAGCGATCACTTTATGTTTCCAAAAAAGGGAACGGCGCGATAAAAGGCGTTGAAAACGCTCGTCTTAGCCCGATTTTCCGGCTTCTTCGGGCAGTGCGCCGGCAAAAGGCGGTAACAGGCTGCGACACTTGCGCAATTGGCCTTGCCACTGGCCGGCTTTCTCGTGCCGGCCAAGTCTGATACCAGCGGGCCGGATTATTGGCATTTTGAGGCCGACATGCAGTTCATCGATCTTGGCGCGCAGCGCGAACGCATCCGCGACCGGCTGAAGGCCGCGATCGACAAGGTGGTCGAGGATGGCCGCTATATCCTCGGCCCCCAGGTCACCGAATTCGAGAACAAGCTCGCCGCCTATATCGGCGTCAAGCATGTGGTCGCCTGCGCCAACGGTACCGATGCGCTGCTCCTGCCGCTGTTCGCCGCCGGCATCGGCCCGGGCGACGCTGTGTTCGTGCCGAGCTTCACCTTCGCCGCGACGGCCGAAGTGGTGGCGCTGGCCAAGGCCGAGCCGGTCTTCGTCGACGTCGACCGCGATACCTACAACATCGACATCGCCAGCCTCGAGGCGGCGATCGCGATGATCAAGAAGGAAGGAAGGCTGAAGCCGAAGGCGATCATCCCGGTGGACCTGTTCGGCCTTGCCGCCGACTACGACGCGATCATGACGATCGCCAAGCGCGAGAACCTCCTGGTGATCGAGGATGCCGCGCAGTCGATGGGCGGTTCCGCCGACGGCACCATGTGCGGTGCTTTCGGCCATGTCGGCTCGACCAGTTTCTACCCCGCCAAGCCGCTTGGCTGCTATGGCGACGGCGGCGCCATGTTCACCAATGACGGCGCGCTGGCCGACAAGCTCCGTTCCTTCGCCTTCCACGGCAAGGGCGAAACGCAATACGACAATGTCCGCGTCGGCATCAATTCGCGCCTCGACACGCTGCAGGCGGCGATCCTGATCGAGAAGCTCGCGATCCTCGAAGACGAGATGGTGGCGCGCCAGGTGGTCGCCGACCGCTATGCCAAGGGCCTCGGCGACGTCGTCAAGGCGTCGCGCAATCTGGGTCACGGCCGCTCAGCCTGGGCGCAGTACGCGATCGAGACCCCGAAGCGCGACGGGCTCAAGGCCCATCTCGGCGAAAAGGGCATTCCATCGGTGATCTATTACGTGAAGCCGCTGCACGAGCAGGTCGCCTACAAGCATTTTCCACGCACGCCGACCGGACTTGCCGTCTCGGAAGAACTGCCGAAGCAGATCCTCTGCCTGCCGATGCACGCCTATCTTAGCGAAGCCGACCAGGACCGCATCATCGAGACCATCCGCAATTACATCGGATCGAACTCGGCGCATGTCGCGGCGGCTTAAATAATATCTTCGTGATCCTCGGACTTGACCCGAGGATTCATGCCGTGACCTGCATCCGAAAGCGCTGCGGAGTAGAATTCTGTAACCGTTGCAATGCGTTAGCGTAACGGCATGGACCTAAACTAGGGTCTGCGCGCGTCGCTTCGCTCCTAGCTCCGCCTAGGATGACGAAGCATGGTTAGCGGCCAATCACCAAACCCTAAGGCGCGCTCTTCCCCGTGGCGATGAAATGCGGGTTGGCGAAATCGCTGTCACTTACCTGGTTGCGCTTGCCGTAGGTAAGCGGTTCGCCGTCCAGCGTGCGGGTCATGCCGCCGGCGGCGCGCAGCACCGCGTCGCCTGCCGCCGTGTCCCATTCCATGGTGCGGCCGAAGCGCGGATAGACGTCCGCCTCCGCCGCGGCGAGCAGGCAGAATTTCAGCGATGAGCCGATCGAGACGATCTCGGCAGCGCCGAGATCGCGGATGAACTCCTCGGTTTGCGGCGTGTTGTGCGAGCGGCTGGCCACGACCGCGAGCGGTGTGCCGCCTTCGCGCGCGTTGATCGGCCGGCGTTCGGTGATGCGATAATCGGCATCGACCTCCAGCGCCTCAGCCTTGCCCGGCCGCCCACTGAAGAAGCGCCCGGTGCACGGCGCGAACACGACGCCGACTTCCGGCACGCCGTGGCGGACCAGCGCGATGTTGACGGTGAAATCGGTGCGGCGGTTGACGAATTCCTTGGTGCCGTCGAGCGGATCGACCAGAAAGAAGGCGCCGTCAAGGTCGGGCGTGGCGATGCCCGCCGCCACCTCTTCCTCGGCCACGCATGGGATGTCCGGATAGGCGGCGCGCAAGCCGGCCAGGATGATCTTCTCGCTTTCGCGGTCGGCTTCCGTGACGGGCGAAGAGTCCGCCTTGCTGTCGACGGCGCCGCCTTCGTGGAAGACGCGCATCACCTCGCGCCCCGCCTCCAATGCCAGACGCTCGAAGACGCCCAGCATCGCCTCGTCGTCAGATGCCGCCGCCATTGTCATACTGCTCCTCGGCAATGTCGCGCTCGGTCAGCCAGTGTTCCAGCGCTTCCGCCATCTCCTGCGGGCTCCTGCCGAGAGTCTTCAGATGGATTTCCGGGTTCTCCGGTGCCTCATAGGGCGAATCGACGCCGGTGAAATTCTTGATCTCGCCGCTCAGGGCGCGCGCATAAAGACCCTTCGGATCGCGGCGAGCGCATTCCTCGAACGGCGTATCGACGAACACCTCGACGAACTCGCCCTCGGCCATCAGCTCGCGCGCCATGCGCCGTTCGGCGCTGAATGGCGAGATGAAGGAGACGATGACGATCAGCCCGGCATCGGCCATAAGCTTCGCCACCTCGGCGACCCGGCGGATGTTTTCCACGCGGTCGGCGTCCGTGAAGCCAAGATCGCGGTTCAGGCCGTGACGGACATTGTCGCCGTCGAGGATATAAGTGTGGCGCCCGGAGGCGAACAGCTTCTTCTCGAAAAGGTTGGCGATGGTCGACTTGCCGGAGCCGGACAGCCCAGTGAACCAGAACACCGCCGGGCGCTGATTCTTCAGGTCGGAGCGGCCGCGCTTGCCGACATCGAGCGACTGCCAATGGATGTTTTCGGCGCGGCGCAGCGAATGCAGGATCATGCCGGCGCCGACGGTGGCGTTGGTGATGCGGTCGATCAGGATGAAGGCGCCGGTCGTACGGTTCTCGGCGAAAGGATCGAAAGCGATCGGCGCGCGGGTCGAGAGGTTGCAGACGCCGACCTCGTTGAGGTCGAGCGACTTCGCCGCCTCATGGGCGAAATCATTGACGTTGACCCGGTATTTGAGCTCGGTGACGGTGGCGCTCACCTGATCGGTTTCGGTTCGCAGGATATAGGAACGGCCGGGCAGCAGCGCCTGCTCGTCGAACCAGACGATGTTGGCGGCGAACTGGTCGGCGACCTGCGGTCTGGCTGCCGGCGACACCAGCATGTTGCCGCGCGACACCTCCACCTCGTCCTCGAGGACGAGCGTGATCGCCTGGCCGGCCACCGCCTGCTCAAGGTCGCCGCCCTGCGCGACGATGCGCTTGACCCGCGACGCCTTGCCGGACTTCGCGACGACGACCTCGTCGCCTTGCGAAACGATGCCCGAGGCGATGGTGCCGGCGAAGCCGCGGAAATCGAGATTCGGCCGGTTCACGTATTGGACAGGGAAGCGGAACGGCAACTCGACGGCCGCTTCGTCGACCGACACGGTTTCCAGATGCTCGATCAGCGACGGTCCGGAATACCACGGCGTGCGCTCCGAGCCGCTGGTGACATTATCGCCGAAACGCGCCGACATCGGGATCGGCACGACGCTCACGAAGCCCAGTTCCCGCGCGAACTCGTCATAGTCCGCGACGATCCGGTCGAACACTTCCTTGTCGAAGCCGACGAGGTCGATCTTGTTGACCGCAAGCACGATGTGGCGGATGCCGAGCAGCGAAGCGATGATCGAATGGCGCCTGGTCTGACGCAGCACGCCCTGACGCGCGTCGATCAACACGATGGCCAGATCGGCGGTCGAGGCGCCCGTCGCCATGTTGCGCGTGTACTGCTCATGGCCGGGCGTGTCGGCGACGATGAACTTGCGCTTGGGCGTGGCGAAGAAACGATAGGCAACGTCGATGGTGATGCCCTGCTCGCGCTCAGCTTCCAGCCCGTCGACCAAGAGCGCGAAGTCGATGTCGTCGCCGGTGGTGCCGTGCTTGCGCGAATCCTTTTCGAGCGCGGCAAGCTGGTCCTCGAATATCTGTTTGGTGTCGGAGAGCAGCCGGCCGATCAGCGTCGACTTGCCGTCGTCGACCGAGCCGCAGGTCAGGAAACGCAGCAGCGACTTCTTTTCCTGCGCGGCCATGTAGTCGCGGATCTGATCGGTCGGGGCGAGGCTCTTGGCCATGATGTGGCGCATTATCAGAAATAACCCTCGCGCTTCTTCTTTTCCATCGAGCCGGCCTCGTCGCGGTCGATGAGGCGGCCCTGGCGCTCGGAGGTGCGGGCGGTCAGCATCTCGCCGACGATCGCCTCCAGCGTATCGGCTTCCGATTCGATGGCGCCGGTCAGCGGGTAGCAGCCCAACGTGCGGAAGCGCACGAGGCGGTTCTCGATGGTCTCGCCAGGCCGCAACTGCATGCGGTCGTCATCCTTCAGGATCAGCATGCCGTCGCGCTCCACCACCGGCCGCTCCTTGGCGAAGTAGAGCGGGACGATCGGGATGTTCTCCTGCAGGATGTACTGCCAGATGTCGAGCTCGGTCCAATTGGACAGCGGAAAGACCCGGATCGACTCGCCCGGCGCGATGCGGGTGTTGAAGATCTTCCACATTTCCGGCCGCTGGTTCTTCGGGTCCCAGGCATGCTGGGCGTTGCGGAAGGAAAAGATGCGCTCCTTGGCGCGTGACTTCTCCTCGTCGCGACGGGCGCCGCCGAAAGCTGCGTCGAAGCCGTATTTGTCGAGCGCCTGGCGTAGCGCCACGGTCTTCATCACATGGGTGTGGGTGTTGGAGCCGTGGTCGAAGGGATTGATGCCCTCGCGCACGCCATCCTCGTTGACATGGACCAAAAGGTCGAAGCCGAGCTTCTGCGCCATCTGATCGCGAAAGGCGATCATCTCGCGGAACTTCCAGGTGGTGTCGACATGCAGGAAGGGAAAAGGCGGCTTGGCAGGATAAAAAGCCTTCATCGCCAGATGCATCAGCACGGAAGAATCCTTGCCGACCGAATAGAGCATCACCGGCTTGGAGAAAGACGCAGCGACCTCGCGAAAGATATGGATGGATTCGGCCTCGAGCCGCTGCAGATGCGTGAGCGCGATATTCATGGAGCGTCGAGCGTTCTCTCGTGCCGTCGAGCGGAAACCTTGCATTGCAGGCGCAATTCCATGCCGCCCGGGCGCAAATTTCACTTCGGACAAACTGTTTCGTGCGGGCGTTCTAACAGATCGGCGCCGCCGATAACAATGCAAGACCCGCGCGGCACGAGGCCATTATAGAACGAATTTTCCAAGCATTGCCGGCAAAGCGGAAAAATCCTGCCAGAGTCGTCGAAATGCGGAAGCGGGGAAAGGCCGTGGCCTTCGGAAAATTCCAAGCTCCCGATCTTCGCCAGATCGACGGTTTTTCTGCCGGACAGCGTCGACCGCACTATCGCAGGACGGCGCCAGCCGCTATACGGGCTCGGGGAACGGGCAAGGCGCGGCAAACGGAGATCGGCGAAGCGGCCTTTGGCTGGCTCGATGGAGATCCGGACGCAACCTGGAAATTGCGAAGCAAGCATTTGAACCCGTTTACAAAGCTCCGGCGCCACCTCACGCCCGCCCAGATCAATTTCTATTTCTCGATCGTCTGCTTTTTTTCGCCGCCGGTGCTCGGATCGCTGGTCAGCATCGCCTTCAATGCCGGCGGCGTGTGGTCCGTGCTGCTGCTCGCCATAAAGCGGCGGCGCTTCAACATCGACGGGCCGATGCTCGCCTTGACCGCGGCGATCTACGCCTATTGCGCGGCCATGGTTCTCGCTTCGATCGTCAACGGCACGCTGGCCGCCGATCTGCGGTTTTTCCTGCCGCTGATCACCTTCCTGCTTTTCCCGATCTCCTATTCGACCTGGAGCATTACCGAGAAGGTCGCGCTGGCACGCATCGCCATCCTGGCAAGCGCCGCAGCCTGCTTTGGCGCGCTGGCGATCGCCGTATTCCAGTATCACTGGCTCGGCATGAGGGCCGAGGGCGGCGCCGGAAACGCGATCGTCTTTGCAACCACGACCTGCCTTGCCGTCATGTTATGCCTTGCCGGCGCGCTGTCGGGCATCGAGAAACATTGGAAGCTGCTGGTCCTGGCGGCGATGGCCGGAGCCTTGGCGGTCGTCTACTCGGCGTCGCGCATGATCTGGGTCGCCGTGCCGATTGCCGGCATCGTCGTGCTTCTCGTCAATCGGCGCCGGTTCACCAACGCCAGTATGGCGCGGTTCGCGGTGATCGGCGTCGTGGTCGCCCTGGTGATCGCCGCCATCGGCTCCCGCGTCATCATGGATCGAACCGACTTCCTGGTCAGCGACTGGGATGCGCTGAACGCCAATGGCGACCATTCGACGGCGCTCGGCCTGCGCGTGGCGATGTGGGAAATCGGCTTTGCCGCGGTTCGCGAGATGCCGGTTTTCGGCCATGGCATCTCGGCCAGCCGGGCGCTGATGAAGCAGGGTTTTCACGAGCAGTTCGGTCTGAGCGCGGGCTTCAGCCATTTTCACAACGGCTTCCTGACCGCGATGGTGGAGGCCGGCCTGCTGGGGGCACTGGCCCTGGCATCGATTTTCATCGTTGCCGCATGGAACGCGGCAAGGACGCTGCGCCGCAGCGTCAATCCGGTGGAGCGATTCGGCGCGACGATGATCCTCGTCGCGGTCATTATCTATCTCACCGGCGGAATGACCGGCATCCTAGTCGGCCACGATATCCTCGACGCGACGCTGATGGTGTTCCTGATTTCGGGAACCTACCTTGCGTCCGGGCGGACGGTGGCGCCGACCGGCAAAGACGCGCCTGCGGTGGCGCCGGGCTCCAGCCGGCAACCATGAAGGTCCTGGTCACCGGCGCGACAGGCTTTATCGGGCGCCGGGTCGTCGGCCGGTTGCGCGGAGCCGGATTCGACATACGGATCGCTTCGCGCCTGCCGCAACGGCTGGCAGGCGCGGACGATGCCGTCGCGCTGCCCGGCGCTGGTGCGCCGCAGGAAGCCTTTCTGGCGCTGATGCGCGACGTGACGCATGTCGTCCATTGCGCGGCTCTCAACAATGACCGCGGTGCCGGCGCGGCCGACTTCCAGACGGTCAATGCGACGCTGACCGGACGGCTCGCCCAGGCAGCCGCAGCGCACACCGACGGGCGCTTCATTCATCTCTCCTCGATCCGCGCCGTGGTGGGCGCCGGCTTCAGCGGCACGATCGACGAAGCCACGACCCCTGCCCCGCAATGCGCCTACGGGCGCTCCAAGCGCGAAGGCGAGATCAAAATGCTGGAGGCTTTCGCAACGGCGGGGCGCGACGGCGCGACTGCGCTGCGGCTGCCGCCGGTCTATGGCGAAGGCATGAAGGGAAATCTGCGCGGCCTGATGCGGTTCGCGGCCACAAGCTTGCCATTGCCGACAGCCGCTCTGACGGCGGTTCGTTCGCTCGTCTCGCATGATGCCGTGGCGGGCGCCGTAGCGCATCTTTTGACCCGTCCCGCACCGCCGCGCCCGATCTATGTGCTCGGCGACGCTTCGCCGGTTGCGATGGCCGAAATCATCACCGCGTTCCGGCGGGGGTACGGCCGGCCCGCCCGGCTTCTGCCCATGCCAGCCTGGCCGTTCCGGATACTGGCCACGCTCGCCGGCAGACAGGCCGCCTGGCAGGCTCTGGTGGCGACGCAGGTCTGCGATTCGTCCTTGCTGGCCGCGGAAGGCTGGGAGCGGGAAACGGATACGCTCGGCCGGCTTGAGGAACTGGCACGACAGGGAAGCGGCCCGCCGCATCCGTGAACGGTCAACCTATGCGGAAGAATGTGCCCAGCAATATCTTGAGGTCCAGGCCGGTCGAGGCGGCTTCGACATAGGCCGCGTCGGTCTCGGCGCAGAGTCTCGGATCGGACATGTCGATCCCCTTGATCTGCGCCAGCCCCGTGATGCCTGGAAGTGCTGCAAGCACGCCCAGTTCCTTGCGCCGTTCGATCAGTTCCGCTTGCGTCGGCAGGCACGGGCGCGGTCCCACAAGGCTCATCTCGCCCCTGAGGACGTTCCAGAGCTGCGGCAGTTCGTCGATCTTGCTCGCGCGCAGCACCTTGCCGACCGCGGTGACCGAATCGGCCGGCGCCTCGTGCGTGGGCAAGGACGGCGTTGCGCGATACATCGTGCGCAATTTGAGGCACGCAAAGAGGTTTCCACCCCGTCCGACACGGATCTGCGAGAAGATGGCCGGGCCGGCCGATGTTGCCCGGATTGCCAGCATTGCGACAAGCAGGACGGGCGACGTCAGCGCCAACATCGGAACAGCGACCGCAAGGTCGAGAGCTCGCTTTGCCGTCATGGCTCAGATCCGGCGCCAGAGGAAAGCGACGTAGAGCCCGAGCGTGCCCATGAATGTCTGCCGGTAGACACCGCTTTTGCTAAGCAGGCCGAAGCGCCTGAAGACATTGCCCTTGCGCGCCCTGATGAACAGGCGAAGGCAAAGTGCTGCGTCGCGCGCGATGAGGTCGCGGTTGACGGCGAGGCCGCGCAAATTGCTGTCCGTCCAGGTGGCGAACTGGCCCTTGAACAGGCGTCCCAGCCTTGAAAGCCTCGCTTTCCACGAGACATTGGCGCCGACGAGATTTGCCGCGTGCTGGCGGTATCTGACCAGCGGTCGCGGCTCGTAGCGGACCTTGCCGCCGGCGGCGGTGACGATGAGATAGGCCCACCAGTCATGGCTGACGAACTCGGATCTGGCCGATGCTTTCGCCAGAAGGTCGCGCGCCGCGCGGTTGAAGAGCATGGTGTTGCCGCCGGCTATGCTTTGGACCAATGCATTTCGGAAGGACGGCGGGCGACGAAAGAGCGGCGAGTGGCCGACCGGAACGCCGGTCTGCGAGATGGTTGCCGTGCGCGAGCAGAACAGGAGCGGCGTTTCCATGTCCTCCCCCTCCATCCAGCGGATGCCGCTCTCCAGCCGATCCGGCTCCCAGATATCGTCCTGGTCGCAAAAGGCATAGTAGTCGGCCTCGATGCGCGGATCGACGATCATCGATCGGAAATTGGCGGCGAAGCCCCTTCGCGGGCCTTGCAAAAGCGTGAGGGACCCCTTGTTCCAGCGGGGCCGCCACGTCTCGACGATCGCGGTCGTGGCGTCCGACGAGCCGTCGTCGGAGACCCAGAGATCGACGCGCGGCCACGACTGCAAAGCCAAGGATTCCAATTGCTCGCCGATATAGGCCGCGCCATCCTTCGTGCCCATGAGAACGGCCACACGCTGATCTTTTCTGGTCACGGCTGTGGAATCATTTGACCGCAAGGTGCTTGAACGGGTTTCGATAGCCAATTGCGGACGCACGGCACAGGTCTAAAGCGCATAGCCGCTTTATGTCTTTGATTTTGTCAATGCCTTTATCCCGGAACCGGTTTCCACTTTCGGGAGACATGCCTAGCCGACCTGTCCGGCCGCTTTCGGCGTCGCCTCTTCGCGCAGGCCGCCAATGGCTTCGTCTTCTTCCGCCCTGTAGAGCCCGGCCAGGATGGCAAGGGCCGCGGCCTTGTCGCGATCGTGCATGGCGGCCACCAGCGCCGGCAAGACCGCCTCGATCCTGGGCCATTCGACGACGCCGGTCCTGAGGCCGAAGATCTTGGCGATGTCGAGCTTGACCACCTCCTCGCTCTCGGCGTGCAGCGTCTCGTGCAGCTTCTCGCCGGGCCTGATGCCGGTGAAGCGGATCGGAATATCGGTGTAGGGGCTTTTGCCGGCCATGCGGATCATGGTTTCGGCGACTTCGAGGATCGGCACGGGCTTGCCCATGTCGAGCATGTAAATGGCGTAGTCGTCCGCGCCCCGGCGCTGCTCGGCATCGGCGGCCGACATGATGACGAGATCGACGGCCTCGGCCACGGTCATGAAATAGCGGGTCATACGCCGGTCGGTGATGGTGACTGGACCGCCGGCCTCGATCTGCGCCTGGAAGATGGTCGCCACCGAGCCGTTGGAACCGAAGACATTGCCGAAGCGCACGGCGATGAACTTCGTGCCCGAATGACGCAAACTGGTGCCCCCGGCATGGCCGTTCACCGCCCCGGCGCGCGGCGGCGATGCCGCCTGGGCCTCATGCAGCGAGGAGACGATCTGTTCGGCCGCCCGCTTGGTGACGCCCAGCACCGAGGTCGGGTCGACGGCCTTGTCGCTGGAAATCAGCAGGAACTGCGGCACCCCGCATTCGGCGGCGATCTCGGCGCAGGCAAGCGTGCCGAAGACATTCGTCTCGATCGCCGCTTCCCAATTCTCCTCGAGCAGCGGCACGTGCTTCAGCGCCGCGGCATGAAAGATGATCGCGGGTTTGAACTCGGTGACGAGGCGCGTCATGTGAGGCCGGTCGGTGACGTCGACGATACGGCTGGTCAGCCGCTCGCGGTCGCCGTCATTGGTCTGCTGATCGAGCTGGAAGATGCCAAACTCGGAATTGTCGGCCACCAGCACCGCCTCGGCGCCCAGTTCCAGCGCGCGCTTGACGAGCACGCGGCCGATCGAGCCGGCGCCGCCCGTGACCATCACGCGCTTGCCGCCGACGAAGGCGCCGATGCGCGCGGTGTCGGTGGCGACCGCCGAGCGGCGCATGATGGTTTCCATCTCGACGGCATCGAGAACCAGCTTGCCGCCCTGCCCCAGTTCCGACAGGCCGGAAAACTGGACGACGCCGATGCCGCTGTGGCGGGCGACGCGCACCAGCTCGGCATAGTCCTCGATGTCGCGCTCGACCCCCTGGCCGAAGATCAGGAGGTCGAGGCTTTGCGTGCCCTTGACATAGTCTTCCAGCACCTCGACCAGGCGCGGCCTGAGCGCCACGACCGGGACGCCCTGGATCTGCGTGCCGAGCGGCGCGTCGCTCTCGGTGGCCATGATGCCGGCGATGGCGTATTCGGCGGGCTGGGCCGTTCGGGTGAAGCGCACGATCACGTCCGCCTCGCTCAACCGGCCGATGAACAGCGCCTGCTTGGTCGAGACGTCGCCGGCGGCGCGGCGCAGGATGCGCCAGCTCGCGCCGTCGCGCAGGAAGCGATAATAGAGCCTGGGCGCCGAGATGATGGTGAAGGAGACCAGGAAGAAGACGATGAACTGGCGCTCGTTGAGGCCCATGACAGGCTGAAAGAAGAAGCGGAAGCCAAGCGAGGCCAGATAGAGGACCACCGTAAGGCTGCCGCAGCCCTTGAGGATGTTGAAGAAGTCGGGCGTGGAGGCAAAGCGCCAGACGGTGTTGTAGAGGCCGCTGAAGCGAAACAGCAAATGGGCGATGAGCACGATGAGCGCCCAGCAGGCCAGCCCGCCGGAGGAGAACGCGTCGAACGACAGCCGCGACTGCGACAGGATGAGGCTAAGAGCCACCGCGACCAGGACCATGACGAGATCCTGGACCATGATGATGGCGCGCCGCATCCTCGGTCGAAGTTCCGATACGGCTTCTACATAGGCGGTCATTGGGTAGTACTGAACTCCAGGCGTGGGATGCTACCAGAATGGCGAAAAACCTCGTCCGCCGCCACTCTAGATTGCAAAACCCCCAAGCTCCGTCACCCGGCTACCGCATTAGCCCGGAGCGGGCGAGAGAGCCAGCGGTTTTTGGGGGATACCGATTGTGCGAATGATTTGATTACAAGCGCAATAACTCAGACCGGACTGTCAGTCGTTCCGAAAACTGTCGGGCACTCAACAGGGAAAGCTAATAAATGTCACGGTTTGACGATCCGGCTTCACTAAGCCGCAGCGCGCTGCCATAAGCTTGTCGCAATGGCTATGAAAGAGAGTGCACGGCGGTCGTGTGGGGCGAGGGACAAATCACCAGAACAGCTATTGTGGCACCACATCGATGATTTCGGTACTGAACGGCGCCCTCGACGACATCTTCGGGGCGATGAAGCTGCGAAGGGTATGGATTGCCCTCGCTCACGAAGATATTGGTGACCAGCACCGGCGAACCACGCTCGGACCACTCTGGCTTCTGGTCAACTATCTCGCCTTCGTAGGCACCTTCGTCTTCGTATTCCAGCCCGCCGGCAAGGATGCGGCGGGCTATTCCGCCTACGTCGCGATTGGCCTCATGGTATGGTTCTATCTCATGGAGGTCATAACCGTGAGCGTGTCGCTGTTCAAACGTGAGCAGAGTTTCATCGAAGGCACGACGCTGCCCTTGTTCGTCTATGTGATGCGGTTGACGGTGCAGTCAGCGATTCGGGCGGGCTATGCCATTGCCGGATGCATAGTCATTCTGCTGATCAGTGGACCGGCCCTCACGACGGCATGGCTGTGGTCGCTTGGGGGGCTGCTTCTGATTCTGCTGGCTACTCCAGCTATCATTGCAATCTTCGCGTTTACCGGCGCATTTTTCCCTGACAGCGAATTCATAGTCGGCAACCTGATGAGGGTTGGCATGTTCTTCACGCCGGTCTTCTGGGTCAACAACGGGCAAGACCCGATACAAACCTATGCATATAACTGGAATCCATTCACGAGCTTCTTGGAGGTTGTACGCCATCCCATCCTCAGCGACGAGTTTCCGGGACACGATTTCGCTCTAACCGGTGCCTTCACGCTGGCCGCATGGGTTATTGCATTGATGCTGCTTGGCAGATATCGCCGGCAGGTCGTCTTCATGATCTGAGTGTCCAATGGTTTCCATTAAGCTGGATAACGTCAGCCTGGTTTATAAGCTGCACGAAAAGCTAACCCTTTCTGCGCCAGACCGACGCATGAGCGATACGGGTGGCAGAATCGCCAGTTCCGGAAGAAAGCAGTTCGTCCAAGCACTGGACGGGATCAGTTTTGAGTTGAAGGCGGGTGATAGGTTGGGTCTGGTCGGTCCGAATGGAGCCGGCAAGACGACCCTGCTGAAGGTGCTTTACGGAATCTATGAACCCTCTGGGGGACGCATCGTCATCAATGGCAAAGTCGATGCCCTCTTCAATATCAACATAGGATTTCGCCCCGAAGCCACAGGCCGCCGGAACATCGTATTGAGAGGATTGATCAGCGGTTGGACCGAAGCCGAAATCGAAGAGAAGATGGAAGAGATCATCGCCTTCAGCGAGCTCGGCGATTTCATCGACCTGCCCTTCAAAGCATACAGCCAAGGCATGGCTGCAAGACTGGCTTTCGCTGCATCAACCGCGCTTGAGCCCGAGATCCTTCTGATGGACGAGTGGATCAGCGCTGGCGACGCTTCCTTCCAGGAAAAGGCCAAGCGACGCATGGACGAACTGGCGGAGAAGGCCGGCATTATCGTGCTGGCAAGTCACGATCAGAGCCTGATCGAACGTGTCTGCACGAAGACTTTGACACTTCGCCATGGCCGGGTGGAGTCGATGACGATGGCGGCAATGGAAGCCGCCTGAGAGGTGGACGCGTAACGGCAGTTGTCCCTTTCGCAGACTAGACAGATTTGGCGATCCATCTTTGATACCCGAACTCCAGAACTGCAAGGAGAACGTCACCCAAAAGGGTGACAACCCGATGTGTTATTGCAACCGTGGTCGAAGCAGCGGTTGGTATGCCGGCAGTCGAAAGACCTGCGATGAAAACTGCTTCTCTGACGCCTAAACCGCCAGGCGCCCCCGGCACAACGAAACCTAGCAACCAGCCGGCCGCGGATATTCCGATGGTCATCTTCCATTCGGTCGTTTGTCCGTAAAGCGATTGGACAAGGGCGGAGAAGATCAAGCCATTGGCCAGAAAGAAGAGGATATAGTAGGCAAGGCTGAGTGCAACCATTGAAATGGTGAGGCGTCTCTGGCGAGACCTAAAATATCGAGCAGCCGCGACGAAGGCGAGTAAAAATACAGCCGCCCCGGCGATGATATAAACCGAAGACGCAACATCGGGGTTAAATCCGTACTCCTCCCCGACCCTACGGACGAACGAATAGGAAAAAATCATCGCAACGCTTCCCGCGGCAAATATCATTAGGACGATTTCCATCATCTGCGCATAGGACAGCGCGTCCTTCGAAGCGTCATACCGAGACGCCACTACAAATCGACCGACGAGATGAATCACATTGGTTGGCAGATATTTGTAAACTTGAGTGCGCGCGAAAATGCGAAGCGCAAGGACCGGCGCGATTGCATTCTCTCCGACCGACGCCAAGAGACTGAACCAGGCCAGACCAACAAGCTGCAGCGACAAAGCGTAAACAATCGTGCCCGCCACGACTACAGCAATAAACTGCGGCCGATATATCACCTCAGATAATTGATCGGCGTAGCCGTAGACCGAGCGCGCTACAAAAATCGCTGCTACCACAGCAACAAGACCACCACCAACGCGAAGAATCTTAGAGCTTGACATGAGCGCCGGCCGGCTTCGCGACGGGTTGACTCTCCCAATTTGCAATCTCGGCGACGATATTCCTGTCGCGACTATCGCCACGTGTAGCAACAATCAACTCAGCGACCATACCGAAGAGCGTGAACTGCACCCCCACGATCATCAAGAGCGCGGAAACAAGCAGTAACGGACGTCCACCGATTGCTTCTCCACCAAACCATCGCACGCATAGAAAAAGAAATATCGCAAACCCTATCGCGAAGACAGCAACGCCCAGACCTCCAAATAGGTGGCCTGGACGCGAGTTGAACTTCGTGATGGTCACGACCGTAAGCAGATCCAAGAAACCCTTCAGCAGGCGACCGAACCCATATTTGGACTTCCCGAACCGGCGAGGATGGTGCTGAACCACAATCTCGGCGACCTTGAACCCCATTGCGTGAGCAAGGGCCGGAATGAACCGATGTAGTTCACCATAGAGGCGGACGTCATTGAAAACCTCTCGGCGGTACGCTTTGAAGCCACAGTTGAAATCGTGCAAGTCAACCCCGGAGACCTTCGCCGTTACCCTGTTGAAGAGCTTGGACGGCAGTGTCTTGCCAAGCGGGTCATGGCGCACCTGTTTCCACCCGGAGACGACATCAGCACCAGCCCGAACTTCCTTGAGAAAGCGAAGGATCTCTTTCGGGTCGTCTTGAAGGTCTCCGTCCATGGTGACGATGATGTCGCCCAAGGCATTTGATATGCCCATTTGTAGGGCGGCAGCTTTGCCGAAATTTCGCCGAAGGCGGAAACCCTTTACGGAGGGGGAAGCGTGAGTTGCACTTACGATTTCACTCCACGTATTATCCCGGCTTCCATCGTCTATGAAAACAATCTCCTTGAGTGAGGCTTCCGTCTCGTCGATACGCTCAAAGGCCGCCTTGATCCGAGCGGCCAACTCGCGAACGGTATCTTGCTCGTCCTTTACGGGTATCACTATCGAAACGCTTGGCATGTCAGTTCCTCCGGGTCAGCAAGGAGGTCTGGCTGGGAAAAGGCAACGCTGGCGCGAGCCCCCTCGTCACCCGCTCCTGTAGCCCACACGTATCGATAGCGTCGCGATATTCACGTCTGTCGCTATTGTCGAACAATATCACACCGCCTGGTGCAAGGCGGTCGATAGATTTTGCAAGGCATGAAATCCTGGCTCGACCATCGATCACAATAAGATCGAATGAACCATCAACCCGGTCAATTGATGAGACGTACCGATCAAAAGCACTTTCCTTATATCCTTTCCGGTTGGACCTCGCCCTGGAGGAAGGGGAAGCTGCCGTTGGCTCCACGACAAGCACTGAAATGTTGGAATAGGCTTCAAACATGCTGCTCATCGCTCGCGCGAACGGAGCGTCGTGCTCGACCGAATAGACCGAGCCGCATCGTTTTGCCAGCCAAACTGTACTGGCTCCGGCTCCGAACTCATAGACCTGGGCCAAGCCATTACGCGATGACAGAAAAGCTTCCACGGCATCAATCGCGGCGAATGTCCACCATGGCATATCCAGTTGAACAAGGTCAGCGCTATCGTAAATGCCGAATAGACTTCTCGCCCAACGAACATTGCGACTTTCTGAACGCTCCAAGCGCGCAAGCAGCCCGCTGCGCTCTGCTATCTTTCTAGCGAACCTCACCGAATTTACATAGGCAGTCTTCAAAGCTTCGATCCAATTTCAATTGGTTTCGGCAACTTTGCCCAACCAGACGGCGTAGCCACCCCCGCATATATCGATCGAGGATTTTGCTGGCTAGAGAGGATTTGGAGATCAACGTAGCCAGACCAGCCATAGTCATCACGTGCCCGCCCGAGAGCTTTCGCCACATCCGGCCGGTGCATCCCTCCCAAACCCAGGCCTATGACCGTTCCATCGTCATCGAAGAGAGCAATGCAGCTATAAGTGGAGATGAGATCGCTGCCAAGCAGTGGTGGCCGGTTGTCGGAACTGTCCGCCACCCAGCCGGAAACACGCGCCCACTGCGAGTCTTGCGTTTTGGATACGGTATCGATGTAACCTACTAAGCTGTCCGACTGGCTGGATATTCCTATCTGCATTCCGAGGGAAGGACAGCCAAAATCCCTTCCGTCGAAGGGGACATGATTGAACTTTTTCAGATAGTCCTCGAGAGCATAGTACTGATCCGGCACTGGCGTAACGTATTGCATGAGGTCGGGGTCCTTGACACCAAGGGACAACGCCAACGTTGCAATGTCTTTTCCTTCGGCCCTAGCGAGAGCCTCCGCCAGCCGCGGCGTGCCATTCACCACTATCAGCGCGGCTGCGGCGGCAAACATCGCGATCGAGAACCGGCGACCAAAAGCGGTCTGCCGGAAGAGGCAAAAGACTGCTCCAAACAATCCCACCCAGAAAAGCGCAGGAATGGTTGCATACCTGCTCGCTAAGGCTGCCGCATCACCCCACACATTTGATCTACCAATTGCCGCCAGCCCACTCGTCATGACCGCATATGCTATGATCGCAACGCAAAAGGCTGATCGAAAGCTGCTCTCGTCAGGCCGTAGAATTCTAAATCCCGCAATCAGGGAGGCTATCACAATTGCGATGATGCCAAGTGGAATAGCGGCGGACTCGGAAGTTACGATGCCGCCACCGATGAACGTGAAGCAGAACAGAGCAATCTGCATCGGATTGAAATTGCGAGCACCATGTTGCGTGGGGACATGCTGAAGCAAAGCGATCATAATCAAGTAGGCTACGCCTAGCACGAAAATCGCGATACCAAGCCGCCTCGTCTTGTCCGAGCAGAATCCTTGGATCCCGATTGCGCACAATGCAGTAAGGCCTGTGCTGTAGAATTGCGCAGCAATGGCAGCCAAAGCTACGGCAATGAGATAACCGTACGGCTTCTGGTGTTCGGCCGATTGCCAAAAAACCAGTGCAGCCAGCACGGTGAAGAGATTTGCACCGATCCAGGCAACCCCGCTCATGCCAAGAAAGAAGTTGTGTGCAGCGAATGGACTGAACACAAAAAGCGATGTGGCTATCCCTATAACAAATGCTTCAAGCTTGGATTTCATGGAGAACGAGAGTGCATACGAAAGAGCGACAGCGATAATAAGCGAGAAGACAGCGGTAATAGCTGAGAGACCGAAATTGTCCCCGTTGGAAAGACGGAAATTCAAGAGATAGAAGAGCTTTGCACCGGCGACGATATGCTCGTTCGATCTTGCATAAAGGTCGGATATCGCTGGGAACTCGTCGAGCGCTCGGACCATTGGAGAGAAAATGTCCCAATAGTCATTATCAGGAACACCTCTCGCCTGCGCCGTCAGGATGAGCGCTACTAGGAAGAGCGTGATCGGCCCAACGGAAGCAACTAGGGAGACGGGAGTTGAACGGCTGATAGAATCTGTACGAGCGTCGGTCGACATCAATTCAACACCGTTGACCCTGAATAGCTGCATCTTGCCTTGGCGTAGTTGGCACCTCGCACAGCACGCTGAATTGCGCAACCCAGCAATCGACGGTTGGCATGCGGAGCAACAGGAGGGGAGGGTGCGAAGCTCTACAAGCGGCGGTCGCAACGCATCGATACTCACCCGCTTTTGAGTGGTTGCGGCATTGCCGCAGTTATTCTCCGAAGCCGAAAGTGACACCTATCTCAAGCAGCCACTGCCGTAGGCCTTCTCGGGCCTCACTCTCTTCTTAGCTTTAGCGACCGAGCGCGGCAAGGTCATCAAGCTGAAGACTGACAGCGTACCGGCCGGATGCTCGGAAGCTGACGCCACGCATTCGATATATGACCACTGAGATGAACCGCTCGACCGATGATGTCCTCGCTACCAATCAGTCTTCCAGTTTCAGCCAAAGTCGTTCAGCATCGGTTTCGGCTGCATCCCTTTCGGACGATGACAAAAAAGTTGATTGTCTTCAGGCCCTTCTAGCGAGTCCCTTTGTCGGCGCTGCACTTGCGCGCGCGTACCTGTTGCGGCATGCTCGCAGCCCATGAACAGAGACGAAATACTGCTTTCGATGTTTGATCCGACCGGCTTCGGTTTGGAAGTCGGCCCGAGCTATAATCCGTTTCTGCCGAAAGCCAAGGGCTACAATGTCGAAACGATCGACCATGCCGACGCCGCGACATTACGTGAGAAGTACCGCGACAATGCATTCCAGATTGAGGAAGTGGACTATATTTCCGATGGTCGCAGCATGGCTGAAATCATCGGAGGGACAGAGCGATACGACTTTGTTTTTGCTTCACATGTGATCGAGCATGTCACTGACATCGTGCGGTTTCTACAGGACTGCGAAACGCTGTTGAAGCCCTCCGGCAGGCTCGTGCTTGCAGTGCCTGACAAACGCTTCTGTTTCGATGTATTGCGCCCACTGACTACAGTCGGACAGGCGCTGCAAGCTTACGCGGAGAAGCGTCAGCGCCATCCTGCCGGTGTCCTATACGATCATTTTTCCTATTTCTGCGAGAAGGACGGGCACGGCATATGGGTTACGCCCGATCTGAATGGCGTCGACCTAGTGAAAAGCTCCGAGGAAGCCCGGCAGATTTTCGAGATGGCGCAGTCGACGCCTGACTATCACGACGCGCACGCTTGGCAGTTCACGCCGTCATCCTTCCGATTCCTAGTGAAGAAGCTGCGAGACCTCGGCTACATCAAATCAGGCGAGGCCGGCTTCCACAAGCATGCCATCGGTGAGTTGGGCATGCACGAATTCTATGTCACTCTGTCGAAGTCTGCGGCGCGCCTGCCTGTCACCGATATGGCTTTGATCAAGCAGGCCGAGGCAGAGCTGCGGGAAGTGAGGCTTTAATTGCCGAGCACCGCAAGAGTTTGGTTTAGGCTGCGATTTGCCTAGCATTCAGACCTCAGATAGAGACCGGGCCTTAATTTTAGGGAACTTCCGCACATATGGGTCTTTACTCAAATGCACGCGCTCTGGCGTTTTCGGTCGCCAAACGCATCGTCAAATTCTTGTACCATGACATCAAGGTCTTGCGGGCGCTCTGCTGTCGGCCGTTTCCATCGCGCCCGTCTATAAAGTCCGTCCACGAGGGAGCGCGCGCGCATCCTGGCGGAATCTATGCGATTTTCCTGCTCTGGCAGCCGAAGCGATTTTCCTGGTACGTGCAAAACGCGCTCGAATCGCTGAATGAAGCCGGCATTAATATCGTCGCTGTGATCAACCATGACTTGAGTGAAGATCAACTCGCCTATCTTAGCGGGCATACACGATCTATCATCATCCGAGACAATTCCGGCTTTGATATTGGCGGCTACAAGGATGCCACGACCTACCTTGCGAAGAGCAACATCGCCCTGTCGCGGTTGCTTTACCTCAACGACAGTACCTATTTTTTCAAGGGTGGGCTTACTGATCTCTTTAGACGCATGATAACGTCAGAAGCAGACATAATAGGCACATTTGAAAACTGGGAGTTCACCTATCACATCCAGTCGTTTTGTTTTGCCGTCAGCGGCGACCTGTTCCGCAGTGAAAAGTTTCAGCGATTTTGGACCAGTTATCTCCCGGTAAATTCTCGTTTATGGGCGATCCAAGCCGGAGAAATCGGCCTCTCCCGCGCCATGATCCCGATTGCTTCCAGCATCGACATCATCTACAAGCCAAACGCTTTGCGGCCTGCTCTCTCGACGTTGAGCAAGGATGATTACACCGGTCTCATCAAACTATACCCCGGCGCGATCCGGTTCCCACACACGCATTTTCTCCGCTTACCCAAGTCGGCATGTGTTGACGAACTTGTCTCAAGAATTGGGCTGCGCTCCCAGATCCACACTGGAGGATTTCTTTACCGAAAATATCTGGCCTGCCCCATCGTGAAGCGTGATCTTCTTTACCGCCGGCAGTTTTCCGCAGACGAAATCGAACAGGCCCTTCTGGAAACCGGCCATGAGGGCCATCTCGACGAAATCATGACCGATTTCAAACGGCGGGGAGACTCGCTGCACCTGTCCGTACTGAGCAGGCTCAAGGTTGCAAACGGTATCCTGTGAAAAGGAAAGACAAATGTTGAAGATACCGAGGCGACTGTTCAAATCGGGCAAGCCGAAAAACTACCGCAGTTGACGAAAGAACAAATCGATTTCCTCGCCGTGAGCTGGCTTCTTGGAGCAGGCTACGACTTACAGCTTAGGAACGCTTTGCACCGTGCCTAGCGGGACAAGATAGCTGTGAACTCATTTCGGTTCCGCGGTGTCGCATGCACTCTTGACGGGCGCAGTGGCGAGTAACCGAGTTCGTACAATGCCTGGATGTCGCGCAGAAAGCCCTCCGGTGTGAACTGCCAAGCGTGGACGTCGACATAGCCACCATCCGCTTGCTCGTATTCACCAATCGCAGTCCGCACGCGGTTTACAATTTCTGAAGACTGCAGCGGGATACCATGGTCACCCTGCCAGTGGCGAACACAATCATTATGTACAGTGAGCGCGCGATGTTCGATGACGCTGGCGAGGCGGTGTGTTCCGCGCTTCGAAAAGTGCGCGTCCAAAATATCTGCGATCGTGGATTCGGGGATGAAGTGATCGAAGCAATATCGCTTATCCGGGACGATCACATAATATTTTCCACCGTCATCCAGGACATTCGCCACCTGCTGAAGATGGCGGATCAAGTCGGGCTGGTGTTCGATACAATGACAGCTGATTGCCGCAGCGAACGTATCGGAAACCGCTGATAGATCCCCCTCGGCCGAAGTGTAGTGAATTTGTGGAACAGCCTTTATCGGATACCCGATTTGCTCGGCCCTAGCGACCAATTGCTGGCTGTCAAGAACGTCGAAATACCTAACATGCTCGCCAGTTACTTGCGGGTTGCAGAATGGGCCGATTTCGAGGATGGAGCGATTTGATTTCACTTCAGCCAAAAAGTGTTCGCGTAACGATATGCGTGCGCCTAACCGCCCCTCTTGTGCGCCATGTTTCACAAAATGATCACGGAGATGTTCGTCGCTCATATGAGCGAGGTCGGCATAGTTATTTCGATAGAAATCGACATCCAGATAAATGCCCATCGTCGCCTTACTGTCCTGGGCTATACTTCGGTCCTGAGACCTTTTGTCAGCCGTCTTCAGCCTTGATTGCGAAAGGGCCGACCAAATTTTGGCGAGATATCGGTTACCTGTCAGGGTGAGGCGATGAGAATTCAGCTGCGCTTCATGGAGCGCATGTAGCGAAACAGTCCGCCCCGAAAAAAGCGTGGCCTTGCTTGAAAGTGACGTAAGCATTCGCACGAACGATCCATAACGCCACATGCGGGAACCGCGAATCAATTCGATTTCATGCTTCAATGCGGCGATATCTTCGGAGCGTGCCACGAGAGCCGCATTCGTTTTTTCCAGTTCCGTTCCCATTGCTTGAAGGTCTGTGTTTGCCTTTTTCAGCTGCTTCCCTGTCGCCTGAAGGTCCGCATTAGCCATCTGCAGCGCATATGCTCCGGCCTGAACTTGCGCCTGCGATCCCGCAAGATCGCGGGTGAGGGTCTCGATGGCCTCAGCTTGCCGCTCGATCAATTCTCGATTGCGTACAATCTCCTCCTCCATCGTCGTCGACTTTAACGACCACGGGTTTTCAGCTTGCCCAACAGCGCTCAAAGCTGTGCCCTCAAGATGAAGCATGTTTTGCTCAACGGCGGCGATCTTGCCGCTTATATGACGGCGGCCCAGGATATTCTCCTGGGAAGGGCGTTTGGTCACGACACAAAGGGAGTTCAGGAACTCGACGGAGTGAATGGACGCCAGCGAATGTTCATCGAATGCGACCCCATAGCCATCAGCGAACGCTGCCAGCGCTTCCGTTCGACTACGGTCCAGGCCCCAATGCTCGTGATTGATCAGGTCGAGCAATCTCTTGAAGAACGACATCGAGGACAGCGGGTCATAGATGCCACCTTCGAAGTCCTTCCAGTAGCTGGTATGCAGATCCTCGATAACGAATGTCCCACCGTCCGCAAGGTGAGAAAAATAGCGCGCGAAGCTTCGCACAATATCGGAAGACCTGTGCGACCCGTCGTCTATAATGATGTCGAACGCATCGGATCTCCCGATGATTCTTTTTTCGACCTCGTCGGTGTTAGCGTCACCGACGACAACGCTAATCTTCTTCTTTCGAAAAGTCAGCTGGCCGCAATTCTGATTGATATCGCAGCCAATAATGACCTTTGCTCGCGGAAAGTATTTTCCCCATATTTCAAGCGAGCCGCCATTCTGAATACCGATCTCGAGGACCCGAACCGGCCGGTTTCGATATTTCGAAAAAATTCGCCCGTATTCGTTCAGATAGATCGACCACTTGTCCGAAACCTTGCCCTCATGGGAATCGTAGAGCCGGTGAAGCGATCGCCTATCGACATTCGTTGATTTCGCGTCCGCTTCGGAGCTATGATTCTTCGGCAAGCTGGTCGGCTTGTTCATTGCTGAATGTTGTCCTTGAGCGGCATCGAACCGCTTGGCGCTGGGCTCGACAACGGGTTCAAGCTGCCGTGTCCCAAGCAAAGACCGAAATTCCGCTCATTGTCCAATAGGCGAGCAACCACGCTATCCGTCGCCTCCCGCCACTGCGGCGCCTGCCACCCGAACACGCCCGCGAACTTCGCGCTCGACAGCCGCGAATTCTGCGGGCGCCTGGCCTTGGTCGGATAGTCGCTCGTCGCGATATCGCGCACTTTGGCGTGCGGGCCACCAAACGCCTTGCTTGTGTCGAGGATGTGACGGGCAAAGCCGCTCCAGTTGGTCTCGCCCTCGCCCGCCAGGTGATAGACGCCGAAGGCGGCGAAATTCCTGTCGGCTCCCAGCCTCGCCGCCGCATGCAGGATGGCGTCGGCGATGTCGAGCGCGGATGTCGGATTGCCCCATTGGTCGGCGACGACCGCGATCTCGTCGCGGTCCCCGGCCAGCCTCAGCATCGTCTTGACGAAGTTCTTGCCGAAGGGGCTGTAGACCCAGGCCGTGCGCAGGATGAGGTGGCGCGGGTTTGCCGCCGCCACGGCCGCTTCGCCGGCGAGCTTGGAGGCGCCGTAGACGCCGAGCGGCGTGGTCGGGTCGGTCTCGACATAGGCGCCGTCCCTGGTGCCGTCGAAGACATAGTCGGTCGACAGGTGGATGACGGGAACGCCGAGCCTCGCCGCGGCTTCGGCCACCTTGCCGGCGCCGGTTGCGTTCACCGCGAAGGCCAGGTCCTTCTCCTCCTCGGCCTGGTCGACGGCAGTGTAGGCGGCGGCGGAAACGACGATGTCGGGCCTTGCCGCTTCCAATGCCGCGAACACCGTGCCGGGCCGCGCAAGGTCGAGCGCCGGCCGGCCGACGGCGACGACCTCGACATCGTCGCGGCCCCGCGCCGCCTCGACCAGGCTCGCGGCAACCTGACCCTCGCGTCCGGTGACGGCAAGCCTCACGTGGTCACCTTCCTGCTCTCAGCCTTGTCCCCGGCCGGGCTGCTTTCGATCGGGCCATGCTGGCTCTTCGCGACTGAACCGTGGCCCAGCCGCTCGCCGGCGTAGCGCTGCTCGCGGATCGGCCCCCACCACCATTTGTTGTCGAGATACCAGTCGACGGTCCTCGCCAGGCCGCTGTCGAAATTCTCCTTTGGCGTCCAGCCGAGCTCGCGCGCGATCTTGGAGGCGTCGATCGCATAGCGGCGATCATGGCCGGGGCGATCCGTGACGAAGGCGATCAGCTCGCGATAGCGCTTGCCGCCGGCGCGCGGGCGCCTGAGGTCGAGCAGATCGCAGATCGCCTCGACCACGCCGAGATTGGTGCGTTCGGAATTGCCGCCGACATTGTAGCTCTCGCCCGGCCGCCCTTTGGTGGCCACCAGTTCCAGGGCCCGCGCATGATCCTCGACGAACAGCCAGTCGCGCACATTGGCGCCGGCGCCGTAGACCGGCAGCGGCTTCTCGTCGAGCGCGTTGAGGATGACCAGCGGGATCAGCTTTTCCGGGAAATGATAGGGACCGTAATTGTTCGAGCAATTGGACAGCACCACAGGCAGGCCATAGGTCTCATGCCAGGCCCGCACCAGATGGTCGGAGGCCGCCTTCGAGGCCGAATAGGGCGAGGACGGCGCATAAGGCGTTTCCTCCACGAACATGCCGCCGTCGAAAGGCAGGTCGCCGAAGACTTCGTCGGTCGAAACATGATGGAAGCGGAAGCCGGCTTTGCGCTCCTCGGACAGGCCGCGCCAGTATTCCAGCGCCGCATTCAGGATGCGGTAGGTGCCGACGATGTTGGTCTCGATGAAGGCGCCGGGCCCGTCGATCGAGCGGTCGACATGGCTCTCGGCGGCGAGGTTCATGACGATGTCGATGTCGTCGCGGCGCAAGATTTCCAGCACCGCGCGCTCGTCGCATATGTCGGCCTGCTCGAAGCGGTAGTTATGCGCGTTCTCGATCGGCCGCAGCGATGCGAGGTTTCCGGCATAAGTGAGCTTGTCGAGATTGGTGACGCGGTAGGCCGGATTGGCGCACAGATGCCGGCACACGGCCGAGCCGATGAAACCGGCGCCGCCGGTGACCAGGAAATTCATGCCGCCGTCCCTTCTCACGCGAACACCTCCGCCAAGCCGAGCAGCGGCGCGTTGCGATCCTTGTCCGAAAGCTGGAAGCCGCCGGGAAGCGACGGCCATTCGATGCCGATCGCCGGGTCGTCGAAGCGGATCGAGCGGTCATGCTCGGGCGAGTAGGTGTCGGTCACCTTGTAGAGCACCTCGGTATCCGGCACGAGCGTGACGAAACCATGCGCGAAGCCTTTCGGCACCAGTATCTGGTTGCCCATCTCGGCCGACACCTCCAGCGCCACCCATTTGCCGAAAGTGGACGAAGAACGGCGGATGTCGACCGCTACATCGAAGACGCTGCCCCTGACGACGCGCAGCAGCTTGTCCTGCGCGCGCGGCGGCAGCTGGTAGTGCAGCCCGCGCAGCACGCCGGCCACGGCGGAATAGGAATGGTTGTCCTGCACGAAAGCGAGGTCGATGCCGGCTTCGGCGAAGCGTTCGGCGTTCCAGGTCTCGCTGAAAAAACCGCGTGCATCGCCATGCCGCTTGGGCACGATCTCCAGCACGCCATCGAGGCCGAGCGGCCTGACCTCAAGCACCGCGTTCCTCCATCAGATCGGCCACCCGCCGACGCAGATAGGCAGCATATTCGTTCTTGCCGAGCCGCGCGGCGCGCTCCAGAACCTTGTCGGCACCGAGCCAGCCCTGCTCGAACGCGATCTCCTCGGGGCAAGCGACCTTGATGCCCTGGCGATGCTCGATCGTGCGCACGAAGGACGAGGCCTCATGCAGGCTGTCATGCGTACCGGTGTCGAGCCAGGCATAGCCGCGGCCGAGCTGATGTACCTGCAGTTCCCCGCGCTCGAGATAGACGTTGTTGACCGCCGTGATCTCGAGCTCGCCGCGCGCGGAAGGGCGGATCGTCGAGGCGATGTCGACGACCCTGTTGTCGTAGAAATAGAGGCCGGTGACGGCCCAGTTTGATTTCGGCTTCTGAGGCTTTTCCTCGATCGTCAAGGCCTTGCCGGTCGCCTTGTCGAACGAAACTACGCCGTAACGCTCCGGATCGTCGACATGATAGGCGAACACCGAGGCGCCGCTGTCACGGCGAGCCGCAGCCCGGCAGAGATGCGACAGGCCTTCACCGAAATAGATGTTGTCCCCGAGAATCATCGACACGTTGTCCTTGCCGATGAAGTCGCGACCGATAATGAAGGCCTCGGCGAGGCCGTTGGGTTGCGGCTGCTCGGCATAGGACAATTCCAGCCCGAATTCGGAACCGTCGCCCAGCAACGCCTGGAAAACCGGCAAGTCGCGCGGAGTTGAAATGACCAGGATCTGGCGAATCCCCGCGAGCATCAGCACGCTTAGCGGGTAATAGATCATCGGCTTGTCGTAGATCGGCAGTATCTGCTTAGAAACCGCTAATGTAAGTGGATAAAGGCGCGTCCCGCTTCCACCTGCAAGGATAATTCCTTTCAACAAGCTCTCCTTGAACTACCGCGGCCCCCGCCTCGACGCCAAGTTGCCCGTGCTTAGGTTTCGGGCGCCGGCTTGTCAATGTCGGCTTCGACTGCTTCCCGACGCTACTTCACCCCTTTCTACCATCCGGCATGCGGCAGTTTCGAGCGAAATCCGACCGCGCCACAAAAAAGGGCCGGCGAGCGCTTGCCGCCCGCCGGCCCTTTTTTTGCCGATCTGGCTCAGCCGCGCTTGAGCAGCGACCACACGGCCGGCACGAGGCTGGCGGCCAGGGTCACCTTGATCAGGTCGCCGACGATGAAGGGCAGCACGCCGAACTGCCAGGACTTTTCCGGCCCGATGAGGATCGCCAGCCAGGTAAAGCCCATGGCCATCATGATGACTTCCGCCGTCAGCATGGCGCCGAACAACTTGAAGGGATTGCGGTCCCAGCCGCGATCGGCGGCCCAGCCGGCGATCGCCGCCATGACCACGAAGCCGGCAAGATAGCCACCGGTCGAGCCCAGCATATAGGCGATGCCGAGGCCCTTTTCCGGCGTGCCCTGGAAGACCGGCAAGCCAAAAGCACCCTCGGCGAGGTAGAGAAGCAGCGTCGCGACGGCCAGGCGCAGGCCGAATGCCGAGGCGATCAACAGCACGGCAAGCGTCTGCAGCGAAATGTCGACCGGGCCGAGCACCACCTTGGTCTTGGCCGAAAGCGTCAGCAGCAGGGTTCCGGCAAGCGCCAGGAAAAGCTGGGTCGCGAGCCGAGCAGCGCCGCGATCCGGCAGGGTGAGAGAAACAAGCGGACGCATCGTGGTTGCAGTTGCCATGGTCTTCCCCATTTCTGGCTGATTTGCTGGACGGCTGATTTGCTGGCTTTGATTTTCCTATATTGGCTTCCGCATCGGGCGGCAATCATTTTGCCGCATTGCAACGGAGCACGCCGGCATGGCCCTTGAATTCGACACCAGCTTCGATCCCTCCTATGGCCGGGCGGTTGCGGTTGCGCCGGATGTGCTGCGCATCACCGCCAGAAATCCGAGCCCCTTCACCTTCCACGGCACCAACAGCTATCTCGTCGGCTGCGACACGCTGGCAGTGATCGACCCAGGGCCGGAAGACGACGCCCACCTCGAAACGCTGCTCACGGCGATCGCCGGCCGGCCGGTCAGCCATATCTTCGTCAGCCACACGCATCGCGACCATTCGCCGCTTGCGGCACGATTGAAAGAGCTGACCGGCGCGCCGACGCTCGCCGAAGGCCCGCATCGGCCGGCCCGCGCTTTGCGCATCGGCGAGGTCAATCCGCTCGACGCCAGCGCCGATCTCGCCTTCGTTCCCGACGTCGCGCTGGCCGACGATGCGCTGACCGAGGGCGACGGCTGGGCCATCCGCACCGTGCTGACGCCCGGCCACACCGCAAACCACGCCGTTTTTGCCCTGGAGGGAACCGGCACCCTGTTTTCAGCCGACCATGTCATGGCATGGTCGACCTCGATCGTCGCGCCGCCCGACGGCGCCATGGCCGACTATATGAGTTCCCTCGATAAGCTCCTCGCGCGCGAGGATGGCTTGCTGCTGCCGGGCCATGGCGGACCTGTGACCGCACCGGGCAGGTTCATGCGCGGCCTGAAGACCCATCGCAAGATGCGCGAAAGGGCAATCCTCGAGCGCATCCGGGCCGGGGACCGCACCATCAAGGAAATGGTCGCGGCGATCTATCGCGACACCGACCCGCGACTGCACGGCGCCGCGGCGCTTTCGGTGCTTGCCCATCTCGAGGATCTGGTCGCGCGCGGCCTCATTGCCACCGAAGGCGATCCGGCGATCGACGGTATTTTCAGCCCTGCCGGATGATCACTCGGCCGGCGCCGCGCCGACCTGCCCGGCGACCTCCTGATCGAGCTCGGCAAGGAAATCCGTGATGCGGGCGGCATTGTCGCCGAGGTCGTAGCGGCCGTAGCGCGAAGCCGAGCGCATGTCGACGATCACCTGATCGCCGTCGTCGGTGACGCGGATGGCGACGTCGGCCGGCAATCCGAGCACGAAGCCCTTGGCCAGCGCATTGATCGTCGCCTCGCTCTGCCCGTTGATGTCGGGATAAGGCGCCGTCAGTTGCCAATCGCGGCGGTCGAGCACAGTTTCGACAGCGTCGACCACGGTTTCGAAAGGCAGATTGTAGCTGCGGCCGTTGACCAACGGATAGGCATCGGCCTGCAGGCTCTGTTCGCCCGGCGTCGGCGGCAACAGCTCGTTCATGTCGGCGGTGCGGTCGCTTGTGTCCAGCGCCGGCGGATCGTCGAGATCGGTCGAGATGTCGCGCAGCGGCGGATAGATCGTCGCCCAGTAGACCGCGACGCCGTAGGGGGCCAGCACCAGCAGCGCCAGCAGCGCGCCGACGCTGAGGTCGCGACCGCCGCGATCGCCGAAACTCCAGACCCGCGAGAGGGCCAGGCCCGCCAGCAACAGGGCAAGCGCCGCCAGCAACGCCACGACCGCCAGCACCCACAGGAAAGGCGGCGTGTCGACGAGGCCCAGCCTGTAGGCGGCGACGACGGTGAGCAAGAGGACGAGAGAAAATGCCCCGACCCGCCGCGACCAGCCGGCCGCCCTCGACGTCTGTCGTTCAGGAATTGTAGCCATCGTCTGCCGCATTACCCCAGTCCGAACCGAGACTTAGAGGTTTTTGGCGCGGGCTTGAAGCCGAAAGATCGAACATTTTTCGTCAATCCGTCGGCAGGCGGTAGTCCTTGAACTGGGCGCGCAAACTGGTCTTCTGGATCTTGCCGGTGGCGGTGTGCGGAATTTCGCCGACGAAGGCGACGTCGTCGGGCATCCACCACTTCGCCACCTTGCCGCTCATGAAGGTGAGGATGTCGTCCTTGCTCGGCTTCCTGCCGGGCTTGCTCACCACGACGAGCAAGGGCCGCTCGCCCCATTTGGAATGCGGGATCCCGATGGCTGCCGCTTCCGCCACGTCCGGATGGCCGACGGCGAGGTTCTCGAGATCGATCGTCGATATCCATTCGCCGCCGGACTTGATGACGTCCTTGGCGCGGTCGGTGATCTGCATGTAGCCGCTGGCGTCGATATGGGCGACATCGCCGGTGTCGAACCAGCCGTCGGCATCGAACTGCTCGGCGCCGGCGCCGCCATAATAGGCGCGGGCCACCGCAGGGCCGCGCACCTTGAGATGTCCGAAGGTCTTGCCGTCCCAGGGCAGCGCGTTGTTGTCGTCGTCGGTCACCTTCATCTCGACGCCGAAGGGCGAAAAACCCTGCTTGGCCTGGATATCGAGCCGCGCCTCGCCGGTCAGCGTCTCATATTGCGGCTTCAAGGTGCAGAGCGTGCCCAGCGGCGACATCTCGGTCATGCCCCAGGCATGCACCACCTGCACGTCATAGTCGTCCTGGAATTTTGCGGTGATGGCGCGCGGACAGGACGCCCCGCCGATCACGACCTTCTTCAGATAAGGCAGCTTCTTGCCCGTCTCCTCCAGATATTGCAGCAGCATCATCCAGACGGTCGGCACGGCAGCGCTGAACGTTACCTTTTCGGTATCGAGCAACTCATAGATCGAGGCGCCGTCCATCTTGCAGCCCGGCATCACCAGCTTGGCGCCGATCATCGGCCCGCTCTGGCCGAGCCCCCAGGCGTTGGCGTGAAACATCGGCACGACAGGCAGGGCGACATCGCGCGTCGACAGGCCCATGGCGTCGGGCATCGCCGCCATCATGGCGTGAAGGACGTTGGAACGATGGCTGTAGAGAACCCCCTTTGGGTCGCCCGTCGTTCCTGAGGTGTAGCACATGCCGGCGGCGGTGTTCTCGTCGAAGGTCTTCCAGGCGAAGGCGCCGTCGGCCTCTGCCAGCCATTCCTCGTAAGCGACGGCATTCGCCAGCGACGTCTGGGGCATATGCGCCCGGTCGGTCAGCACGATCACCCGCCGCAGCGATCGGACCGCGCCGGCGATCTTTTCCAGGAGCGGCACGAAGGTCAGGTCGACGAAGATCGCCTTGTCCTCGGCATTGTTCATGATCCAGGCGATCTGCTCGGGAAAAAGCCTCGGATTGAGCGTGTGATAGATCGCGCCGATGCCCATGATGCCGTACCAGGCTTCGATATGGCGGGCCGTATTCCAGGCGAGGGTCGCGATGCGGTCGCCGAGCACGAAGCCGTCACGCTCCAGCCGCTGCGCCACTTTGAGCGCCCGGCGATGGATTTCGGCAAAGGTGGTGCGCACGATCGGACCTTCGATCGAACGTGACACGATTTCCCGGCTGCCGTGCTGGCGTTCGGCATGGTCGAGCAGCTTGTGGCAAAGCAGCGGCCATTCCTGCATCAATCCAAGCATCAGTTCCTCCCCTGTGCGCTTTCGCGTCATCTGTTTCACGCATTGTGGAACGAACCGTCGGTTTGTCCAGCCGTCATAAGTCGAAGCTCACGGATGGATCGAAGAACCGGGAAAACCGCCATAATCCGGCCATCGTCGCCGTTAAGTTTCATTAATGGGCTGGGTGAAATTGGCGAATGGAGAGATTCGCATGGACGCGCAGCTCGACGATAAAGCCCTCGAAAGCACGCTTGCCGAAAGTCTGGATGATCTGACGCCGGACACCAAAACCGTTTCCGAAGATGAATTTGCCGAGGTCGTCGGCGGCGCGCTCGAGGCCGTCGGCGGAACGCTGCTGTTCAAGATGCGCGTTGAAAACGGCACCGAGGGCGAACATGTCGCCGCCGCCTGCATCGGCGATGCCGGCAACCGGCAGTTCCTGCTGCTCACGCTGCCGACCAGCGGCGGTGCGCTGAAGGTCGAGACCGCGGCGCGCAGCACCAATCCCGTCGCGGGCATTGCCGCTGCCTATGCCGGCCTCATGGACGCTTTCAAGACGGCCGCGTGACGACTGAAAAACAGACGTTCAATGAATGGTGATGGCGCCAAGCGAGGTTGCGCGCTTGCGCGATATGCTTGGCCGACACATGTAAGTCTTCCCGAGAGCGTTTCACCTTTCCAGGAGACCATTCATGGACAAGCCCACCAACCCCGCCCCCGGCTTCCAGCGTAACCCGGACAAGGTGATCACCGTCGAACCCTATCGCGGCAGCGTCACCGTGCGCGCCGGCGACACGGTCATTGCCCGCTCGACCCGGGCCAAGGTGCTGTTGGAACCGCCCTACCCGGCTGCCTTCTACATCCCCTTCGACGACATCGACTTCAGCAAGCTCTCCGGCACCGAGCACTCCACGCATTGCCCGTACAAGGGCGATGTCAGCTACTGGAGCGTCCAGCCGGCCGGCGAAGCCGGCACGAACGCGATGTGGGCTTACGAACAACCGTTCGACGAGATGACCGAAATCCGCAATCACGGCGCGTTCTACACGAACAAGGTGACGGTCGAAGCCAAACCGGGCTGAGTCTTTGTTGACCTGCCGGAGGCGCCTTGAGATTCAGGTCAGGTCGAGTCGAGAATGGTGGGTTCCGAGAACCGGAGCGGAACGCACTTTTGGGTACGTGGGCACCGGCAGCGCAGGAAGCCGCCATTCGCAGGCCGGCCTCACCTGAATATCATGGCACCTCAGTCCGTCGTGCCGTCGTTGCCGACACCCTCGGCGTCGTCCAGGCGCACGAAGGTCATGCCCTTCTGTTTCAAGGCGAGCAGACCCTGAACCACGCCTTCGCCGGCCGCATGGGTCGGCTGGTTGATGTGGGCGATGATGACGTCGCCATCCTTGGCGGCGCTGATGCGTCGCGCCGTTTCCTTGGCGCCGAGCAACGAGCCGCCATCGCCATTGATCGAGAAGCCGGCGATCTTGAAGCCCAGCTTGCGGATCATGGCGATCGCCGAAGGGCTGTATTCGGCAGTGGCGCCGCGGAACCATTTTGGCGCCGGCCCGCCTGCCCCGGCAAGGGCGGCGGCGCCGGATTCGACCTCGGCCTGCACGGCGCCTGGACTGCCGGCGCTGCGGATACCGTAGATCTTTCGCGGCGTATCGACCGCCGGAATGTGGCGGCCGCCATGGTTTTCCAGTTCGAACAGGTCGGGATGCGCCCGCATGATCTCGACAGCCTCGGCATTGCGCTTCAGCCAGATGCCGGTCACGAAGATTGTCGCCGGTATCTTGTTGTCGACAAGCACCGAAAGGATCCTTGTGTCGGTCTTGCCGCCGCAGGCATCGAGCGTCAGTGCGACGCGACCGCCGCCTTCAACGCCCTGCGGCTTCAGATGCAACGTCGGCTCGAGCAGCGTCGCGGCATTGCCCGCCGACGCCGCGAACAGCAACAGTGCCATCGCGCAAAGGGAATTTCGAAGCAGGCCCATCATCCGTTCCAAACCGTCACGTTCGCGCATTCTCCATGCCGCGCCAAAAACGTGTCTCTACAAGATCGGCATCTAGGCGAAAATCGGGACGGCAGACAGTGCAAAAACAGCAATCGCGAAAATTTGCTTTCGCCTTACACGGCGGCTTCCAGGGCTATCTCCGTGCGCGCCAAGAGCTCCAGCGCGGCCTCGACGACCGGATCGACATCCAAGCGCCAGACACAGCACGCCTTGTTGGGGTCGGGCCGTTCGCAGAGGTCACCGCCGACGCAGTCGCAGGGCATGGCCGGGCGCACGGCGATGCTCGGCGCGCCGACCGGTCCCCAATGAACCGGGCTCTGCAGGCCGAACAGGCCGACGACGGGAGTGCCGACCGCAGCAGCCATGTGCATGGGGCCACTGTCGTTGCCGAGAAACAAACGCGCCAGCTTGAACAACGCCGGCAAGGTCTCAAGCGGAAGCACGCCGACAAGGTTGACGATCCGAGCCTTCGCAGACGCCAAGATCTTTTCGACCACCTCGTTCTCGTCCGGGCTGCCGACCACAGCGACGTCCAGACCGGTTTCGGCCGATATCCGGTCGATTGCGGCGGCAAAGCGCTCGGGCTGCCAGCGACGCCCGGGGAAGCTTGCCCCGGCATGCACAACGACGAAGGCGTTCGGCCGAAGGTGGAACTTGTCCAGGAGCGCCAAGGCTTTCGTCGTCTCCAGCGGCAGCGGCCGGATGTCGGGACCCCGCACGCGCAGCTCTATGCCAAGCGCCTCCAGCGGCGAAAGATAACGATACAGAAAGTGCTGCCCGCCATAGCCGAATGGCTTCGCCTTGACGTTGACAGGTTGACGCTCGAACCAACGCGAGGGTCTTTCGGACGGGTGATATCCAACGCGAATCCGGGCACCGACCAGTCCTGAGATGAAGCGCGACGTCTTCGTATCGGTTATATCGACGACCATATCGAAATGGTTCCGACGCAGCTCAAGAAGCGTGAGAACAAGCTCCTGCGCGCGCCGCAACGGCGTGCCACGCATATAGGAACGGCGGAATGTCACGACCTCCGTGGCGACTTCGTTGGCCGTGAGGAAGCTGGCGAAGCGGCCGTCGCAGAGAAAGACGATGCGAACGCCGGGATATTCGAGCTGCAGGTTCCTCGCCAACGCTGAGGAAAGAACGAGATCGCCAATGTGCTTCGTTTGCAGGATCAGGATCGACCGCAGAAGGTCGGAGCCCAGCTGCGACACCTGTGTCCGGGCGCCCGACGGGTCGGAGTCCACAAAGCTGGGCTGAGACGTCGACATGTGGAGCCGCCATGCGCGTGTTTCACGTGGCTCTCATATACAAGACGGCAAGGCCGTGGACCAGACTCCTGGAATTGCTCCGAGAAGCGCGACGCGGCCGACGGGCGTTCCCGCGGAGATCAAACCGCGGCTTCCAGGGCTATCTCTGTGCGCGCCAGGAGCTCCAGCGCGGCCTCGACGACCGGATCGACATCCAGGCGCCAGACACAACATGCCTTGCTCGGATCGGTCCGGCGGCACAGGTCGCCGCCGACGCAGTCGCAAGGCATGGATGGCCTGAGCGAGACGCTCGGCACGCCGACCGGTGCCCAACGGACCGGATTGGTCAGGCCGAACAGGCCCACCACCGGCGTGCCTGCCGCGGCCGCTATATGCATGGGCCCGCTTTCATTACCGAGAAACAACCGCGCTTCCTTGAGCAGCGCCAGCAGGGTTTCCAGCCGCAGCATGCCCGCCAGGTTGACGACAGACGTCTTTGCCGCCGCGATGATCTTGTCGGTCGCCTCGCCCTCGTCCGGCCCGCCGACCAGAACCACCCGCAGGCCGGTTTCCCGCGCGATCCTGTCGATTGCTTCGGCGAAGCGCTCCGGCTGCCAGCGCCGGCCCACAAAGCTTGCGCCGGCATGAACGGCAATAAAGGCGTTTGGCTGAATTTTGTGCTTGGCAAGCAGCGCCAGCGCGCGCGTCGTCTCGAAGGGCAACGGTCGAATGGCCGGAGCCCTGACGCGCAGGGCGACACCAAGCGCCTCCAGCGGAGACAAATAGCGATAGAGATAATGTTTTTTGCCGAATCCGTAGGGTTTCATCCGGACGTTGGCGGGTTGGCGCTCATGCCAGCGCAAAGGCCGTTCCGTCGGAGAATAGCCGACCCTGACCGGAGCGTTGACCAGTTCGGAAATGATCCGCGAGGTCTTGGAATCGGTGATGTCGATCGTCATGTCGAAGCGGTGCTGCCGCAAAGCCCGCACCATGCGGAAGAGCTCGCGCCCTCGCTCGAGCGGCGAACCCCGCATCTTGGCACGGCTGAAGGGGACGACCTCGGTGGCAATGCCGTGACCCGTCAGGAAGCCGGCGAAATGCGCCTCGCAGAGAAACACGATTCTGACGCCGGGATATTGAAGCTGCAGGTTCTTGGCCAGCGCCGAGGCAAGGACGATGTCGCCGATGAACTTGGTCTGCACGATCAGAATCGATCGGAAAGCGGTGGGGGAAATCTGCAGCATGGTTTCTGGCACCAATAAATCCGGTGTCGGAAACTCCCCTGAAACGGTGTCGAGATTCAGGGCCGTCACGCGCACGTTTGCGTGACATTGCATACAAAACCGTAAGGTATCGGAACGCTGCTCGCCCAGGGCATTTCAGGCATTCACCCTTTCTCGGAAACGGTGAAATGCCCATCTTCTTGTTTTGACGCAATTCCGGACGGAAAACCGCTCAGACTTTCCTGGAACTGCCCTGGCCCGTCAGGCCCGTTCTGCACCCTTCCCAGCCGCTACCGCAGCTTGCGCGGCTGCAAGCCTGGCGATCGGCACGCGGTAGGGCGAGCACGACACATAGTCGAGGCCGACCTCCTCGCAGAAACGGATCGAGGCCGGATCGCCGCCATGCTCGCCGCAGATGCCGAGCTTGATGGCGGGCCGCGTCGTCCTGCCTTTTTCGGCCGCGATCCGCACCAGCTCGCCGACGCCGTCGACATCGAGCGACACGAACGGATCCTGCTCGATGATGCCCTTCTGCCGGTAGGTTTCGAGGAAGGACGCGGCATCGTCGCGAGAGATACCGAAAGTCGTCTGCGTAAGATCGTTGGTGCCAAAGGAGAAGAATTCGGCCGCTTCGGCAATGACATGGGCGCGGATCGCCGCGCGCGGCAATTCGATCATCGTGCCGGTGAGGTAATCGATCTTGGTGCCGGTCTCCTGCATGACGCTTTGCGCCACCGCATCGATGCGCGCCTTGACGTATTCCAGCTCTTTCACCAGGCCGACCAGCGGCACCATGATTTCCGGCACCACCAGCGCCCCGGCCTTGCAGCCGGCCTCGACCGCCGCCTCGAAGATGGCGCGCGCCTGCATCTCGGCGATCTCCGGATAGGAGACGGCGAGCCGGCAGCCGCGATGGCCGAGCATCGGATTGAATTCGTGCAGCGCCTCCGTGCGCTGCCGGAGCTTGTCCGCCGAGACATTCATCGCGGTCGCAACCTCGGCAAGCTCGGCCTCGGTCTTGGGCAAGAATTCGTGCAGCGGCGGGTCGAGCAGGCGGATCGTCACCGGCAGGCCGGCCATGATCTCGAACAGTTCGAGGAAATCCGAGCGCTGCATCGGCAACAGTTTGTCCAGCGCCGCACGCCGGTCCTTCTCGGCGTCCGCCAGGATCATCTCGCGCATGGCGACGATGCGGTCGCCGTCGAAGAACATGTGCTCGGTGCGGCAAAGCCCGATGCCCTCGGCGCCGAAAGAGCGCGCCATGCGCGCATCGAGCGGCGTTTCGGCATTGGTGCGCACCTTCATGCGGCGCGCGGCGTCGGCCCATTCCATGATAGCGGCGAAGTCGCCGGAGAGCTCCGGCTGCAGCATGGCGACCGCCCCTTTGAGCACCTGGCCGTTGCCGCCATCGATGGTGATGATATCGCCCTTGCGGAAGGTCTGGCCCATCGAGATGAGCGTGCCGGCCTTATAGTCGACGCGCAGCGAGCCGGCGCCCGACACGCAGGGCTTGCCCATGCCGCGCGCCACCACCGCGGCATGGCTGGTCATGCCGCCGCGCGTGGTGAGGATACCTTCGGCGGCATGCATGCCGTGGATGTCTTCCGGGCTGGTCTCGATGCGCACCAGGATCGCCTTGCGCCCTTGCGCCTTGGCATCCTCGGCATCGGCGGACGAAAAGACGATCTCGCCGGTGGCCGCACCCGGCGAGGCCGGCAGGCCCATGCCGATGACGTCGCGCGCCGCCTTTGGGTCGATGGTCGGATGGAGCAGTTGGTCGAGGGAGGCCGGATCGATGCGAGCGACCGCCTCCTCCTTGGTGATCAGCCCGTCCTTCGCCATCTCGACGGCGATCTTCAGCGCAGCCTTGGCGGTGCGCTTGCCGGAGCGGGTCTGCAGCATCCACAATTTGCCGCGCTCGATGGTGAATTCGAGGTCCTGCATGTCGCGGTAGTGCTTTTCCAGCCGGTCGGAGATATCGACGAAAGCCTGGAAGGCGTCCGGCATAAGCTTCTGCAGCGAAGGCTTGTCGGAGCCAGCGGCGATGCGCGCCGCCTCGGTGATGTTCTGCGGCGTGCGGATGCCAGCCACCACGTCCTCGCCCTGGGCGTTGACCAGAAACTCGCCATAGAGCTGCCTCTCGCCGGTCGAGGGATTGCGCGTGAAAGCGACGCCCGTCGCGGACGTGTCGCCCATATTGCCGAACACCATGGCCTGGACATTGACCGCCGTGCCCCAGCTTTCCGGGATGTCGTGCAGGCGCCGATAGGTGATGGCGCGGTTGTTCATCCAGCTTGAGAACACGGCGCCGATCGCGCCCCAGAGCTGTTCGTGCGGGTCCTGCGGGAACGGCTTGCCGAGTTCCTCCTCGACCTTGGCCTTGTAGAGCGAGATCACGCCCTGCCATTCCGCGGCCGTCAATTCGGTGTCGAGTTCGTGGCCGAGGCTTGCCTTCTCGTCCTCCAGGATTTCCTCGAACACTTCGTGGTCGAGGCCCATGACGACGTCGGAATACATCTGGATGAAGCGGCGATAGCTGTCATAGGCAAAACGCGCATCGCCGGAATCAGCGGCCAAAGCCTCGACTGTCTCGTCGTTGAGGCCGAGATTGAGCACTGTATCCATCATGCCAGGCATGGAAGCCCTTGCACCGGAGCGGACGGATACCAGAAGCAGCTTCGACGGATCGCCGAAGCGGCGGCCGGTGATGCGTCCGATGTGGTCGAGAGCCGCGAGGACATCCGCCTCGAGCCCATCGGGATATGCGCGGCCATTGGCGTAATAGGCGTTGCAGACCTCAGTGGTGATGGTGAAGCCGGGCGGCACCGGCAGCCCGAGGCTGCACATCTCGGCCAGGTTGGCACCCTTGCCGCCGAGAAGGTTGCGGTCGCCGGCCCGGCCTTCGGCGGCGCCGTCGCCGAAGGTGTAAACCCACTTGGTCATGCTTGCCCTCCAGTTCGTGGAAGATAGAAACAGCCGGGCCACGGCCCGGTTCCCCGCCTTCGCAACCGAGCGATAGGATGCTGCACTGCGAAAGGCAAGGCACGGACCAGCCCTCGCCGCTACTACAATCGATTAAGCAAAGCTGCGTCAAAAAGACTTGCCGGAGTGGCCGCTGCAATATAGAACATAACGGGAACATAGTGGAGTAGCGTGATGAAACTCAACGGAAAACTCGACTATCTGGAACTGCCGGCGACGGGCGGCACACTGGACAGCGTCAAATCCTTCTACAGCGCCGCGTTTTCATGGTCGTTCACCGATTATGGCCCGACCTATTCCGCCTTTGCCGAAGGCCTCGACGGCGGCTTCCAGGCAGATGCCGGCGAAGCGCCGGCTAAGCCGCTCCCGGTCATCTACTCAAAAAACCTCGAGGAAACGCTGGACGCGGTCGAAAGCGCCGGCGGCACCATCGTAAAGCCGATCTTTTCCTTTCCGGGCGGCAGGCGGTTCCACTTCACCGATCCGGCCGGCAACGAACTGGCCGTTTGGGGACACTAGGGAAGTCGAGATTTCAGGTTGTTTTGCTGTTGACAGCCAGGGGGCAGCCGGGCTCATTCCAGTGAACGGCGGCAACCTCCAACAGCAAAAACAGACTGATGAAATTCGGCTCAAGCGGTGTTCGGGGTCTGGCTTCCGAATTGGTCGGACGGCCAAGCGGACTTTATGCCGAGGGTTTTGCGCAGCGCTTGCGGTCGACTGGCTTTCGGCAAGGCAAGGTCTTCGTCGGGCGCGATCTGCGCGACAGCAGCCAAGCGATTGCCGAAGACTGCATGGCGGCGCTGGCCGCGAGCGGCTTCCAGCCGGTCGATTGCGGCCCCATTCCCACACCTGCGCTTGCCTTCCATGCCCGCCTGCACGGCGCCGCGGCGCTGATGGTGACGGGCTCGCATATCCCCGCCGACCGCAATGGCATCAAGTTCTACGGGCCGAAGGGCGAGATCGACAAGGCGGACGAGGCCGCGATCACCGCTCATGTCGCCGAGCTGTCGGATCGATATCCCTGGCCGCCGACCTATGCGGACTGGCAAGCCGGCCATGAACAGGCGCTCGCGGCCTTTCGAGCCCGCGTCGGCGGCATCCTGCCCCCTGGCGCCCTTTCTGGAATGAAGCTCGGCGTCTACCAGCACAGCACGGTTGCGGCGGAACTGCTGGTGGAGGTCCTGCGAAGGGATGGCGCGGATGTCGTTCCCGTCGGAAAAACGGAGGTTTTCGTGCCCGTCGACACGGAGGCCGTCGGCCCCGACACGATGGCGAAGGTGAAAGACTGGGTGCGCGAGTTCAAATTCGACGCCGTGCTCTCCGCCGATGCCGATGCCGATCGGCCTCTCATCATCGACGAAAATGGCGAATTGTTCCGCGGCGACCTGATCGGGCTGGCCACCGCGCTGTTCCTCAAGGCCGACGTCGTGGTGACGCCGGTCACCTCCAATTCAGGGATCTCCGAGGCTTTCGGATTCTGCGTCAGGAGAACGAAGGTCGGATCCCCCTTCGTCATAGAGGGAATGGACGCGGCGCGGCAGGCAGGCGGCATCGTCGTTGGCTTCGAAGCCAATGGCGGGGTGCTTCTCGGGTCGGATTGCCTGGTGAACGGCAGGATCTTGTCCGCGCTGCCGACGCGGGATTCATTCTTGCCCATCCTGGCTGTGCTGGGCACGATGGCATCGACGGGCAAATCGCTGTCCGGCCTGCGCGAAAGCTGGAACCTTCCGGTCTGCGCCAGCGAGCGGCTCGAGAACTTCCCCGTCGAGAAATCGCGCGGCTTGATGTGCAAGCTCTCCGACCGTGACGCGCTGCGGCGGTTCCTCGCGCCCTTCGGCACCATCTCGGATGTCGATGAGACCGACGGCCTTAGGGCACGGATGACCAGCGGCGAGATCATCCATCTGCGGCCTTCCGGCAACGCTCCCGAATTTCGTTGCTACGCCGAGGCCGCCAGCCCCGACAGGGCGAGCGAAATTGTGGCAATCGCATTGGGACGGGCGCGGGATACAGCACTGGCAGATGATTGAGAAGCCTTGTAACGAAATCGGCGTCGGCTACTGCCGCAGGCTTGGGGCGCGGCCCGCTCTAGAGCAGCGGGGACTGGCGCCCCAGATCTCGCTCGATCCCCGAGAGCAGCGATGACAAAGACAGCGTTGATAACCGGCATTACCGGGCAGGATGGCGCCTATCTGGCCCAGTTCCTGCTTTCAAAGGGTTATAGCGTCCACGGACTGGCTCGACGGTCGAGCACAGCCGAGGTCAACACCGCACGCCTGAAATGGCTGGGGATCGAGAACGACGTGCGGATCGCGGATGGCGACCTCATGGACCTGTCGGGTCTGACCCGGACCATGCGCGACGTAAGGCCGGACGAGGTCTATAACCTTGCCGCACAGTCATTCGTCAAATCCTCATGGCAACAGCCGATACTGACCGGCAACGTCACCGGGATCGGCGTCACCAATGTTCTCGAGGCGCTGCGCCTCGAGATCCCGGGAGCGCGTTTCTATCAGGCTTCATCGTCGGAAATGTACGGCCTCATCCAGGAGCCGATGCAGTCGGAGACCACGCCCTTCCATCCCCGCTCCCCCTATGCGGTGGCGAAGGTCTATGGTCACTGGATCACCGTCAACTACCGCGAGAGTTTCGGCCTCCACGCTTCGAGCGGCATCCTGTTCAATCACGAATCGCCGCTGCGCGGGATCGAATTCGTGACACGCAAGGTCACTGACGCCGTGGCGCGCATCAAGCAGGGCCTGGCAAGGGAGCTGCGGCTGGGCAATATCGACGCCAAGCGCGACTGGGGCCATGCCAGGGACTATGTCCGTGCCATGTGGCTAATGCTGCAGCAGGATCAGCCCGACGACTACGTCGTCGCCACCGGCAGGACGACGACAGTGCGCGACATGTGCAGGATCGCCTTCGAGCATGTGGGGCTGAAGATGGACGACCATCTCGTCATCGACCCTGACCTTTTCAGGCCGGCGGAAGTCGAAATCCTGCTCGGCAATCCGGCCAAGGCCAAGGCAAAGCTTGGATGGGAGACGACGGTTTCGCTTGAAGAGATGATCCGCGAAATGGTGGATGCCGATCTCGTGCGCCACTCGGCCGCCAGGCGTTGAAAGGAAGCTCTTGCGTTTCCGGGTCCGTGACTTGACGCAATGCATCCGCCTACGGACGATGCGTCATGGTTCGTGACACCAACATGCGAATTTTGCTGACCGGCGCCAACGGTTTCGTCGGCCCCTATGTGGCCGCCGCACTGCGCAGGATTTGCGGCGATGACGTTGCCGTTGTCGCAACCTCCAAGGATGGTGGTCCGCATCCCGCTTTCGGCCAGGTCGAAGAGTTGGACGTGACCGACGCGGCCGCGGTCCAGGGTGCCGTTGCCCATCACCGGCCCACCCACGTGATTCACCTGGCGGCGGTCGCGGCCCCGGATGCCGCCCAAGCCGACCCCCGGAACACGTGGCGCATTCATGTGGACGGCGCGCTCAGCCTGGCCAATGCCATCCTCGACAAGGCTCCGGACTGCTGGCTGGTCCATGTCGGGTCGGGCCTGGTCTATGGCGAAAGCGCGAAAACCGGGCAGCCGCTCGACGAAAGCACGCTGCTTGCTCCGATCGACGATTACGCCGCGACCAAGGCCGCGGCCGACCTCGCGCTCGGCGCACTTTCACGCCGGGGGTTGAAGTGTCTCCGGATGCGTCCCTTCAACCATACCGGCCCGGGTCAGACCGAGGCATTCGCCGTGCCGGCCTTCGCCATGCAGATCGCGCGGATCGAAGCAGGCTTGGCTCCGCCGGTCATCCGTGTCGGCAATCTCGATGCAAGGCGCGATTTCCTGGATGTGCGCGACATCGCCAACGCCTATGCCCGGGCGGTCTCGAACAGCCGCGACCTTACCCCGAACACCATCTTCAACGTTGCATCCGGCGTGTCCTGGCGGATGGGTGACATCCTCGATCTGCTGCTCGCGCAGAGCAGCGCCAAGATCGTCACGGAGCAGGATCCCCTGCGGCTGCGACCAAGTGACCTGCCGTGCATCGTCGGCGAGGCGACCCGCGCCCGGACCTTGCTCGGCTGGGTGCCGGAGCATCCCTTCGAAGATACGCTTGTGGCCGTTCTGGAGGATTGCCGCGCACGCGTGGCAAGGGCACAGGTGGGATGATCGCCTGCTTCCCGAGAGCCTGAGGTGAACCGCCGCCGTGCCGGCACAGCGGCGAGTTGCCACACAGCGCGTGGCTTGCGCTCCACCGCTGGCGACAGGCGGCGAACCGGCCGGAATGACGGCCAGCATCGCCGCCGATTTAGTTGATCTCCCGGCATTGAGCTTTCCACCGGCTCGTCCTATAAGGCCGCGCGCAGCGGGCACGGCCCGCCTGCTGGGGCGTCGCCAAGCGGTAAGGCATCGGTTTTTGGTACCGACATTCCCAGGTTCGAATCCTGGCGCCCCAGCCAACTGCCATCACGCAAATCTGGCCAGCCGGACGGAGCCAAATGCTTGCCACCGGCGCGGCGGCTTGGGCTTGCGCTCACGGAAACGGCACCCCTACCTTTTTGGCGCAATTCCGGACGGGAAACCGCTCACGGAGTTGCTCTCAGCCGGCGGAGGCCGGCTTCGGAAGCCATCGCTTTTCGATAAGGCAAACCATCGTGTAGGCAGGGTCAAAGACATTGCCGACGTGATACCGGACAACTTGGCCCATCAGATGAGACGCGGCCTCGGCGGACAAGCCATAGTCGCTGGTCAACCAGTTGAGCATGTCCGTTGTCGCGTGCTGCAGGGCCTGATCAAGCGGCCGCGCGTTGCCGACTGAGAAAATATGGGTCTCGTTCTCACCGCGAGGCCATGCCAGCCGCCTGTTTTTCTCCACGGTCAATCGAAACTCGATTTCAAAACAGGTTTCGATACCGGTTCCGACGATCTCCCCATCGCCCTGCGCCGCATGACAATCGCCGGCGAAGAAGAGCGCGCCCTCCACGGCAACAGGAAACCAAACGGTCGCGCCGGGCCGAAACCCGCGGTAATCCATGTTGCCGCCATTCTCTGCGCTTGTCGCGGTGGAGAAAGCCTGGCCCATCGATGGCGCCACGCCAAAGCAGCCGATCATCGGCTCGATCGGCAAAATGAAGTGTTCGAGACCTGGGGGCGGCTCCTGCAACATCACACTTCGCGATTCCAGATCGATCCGCCAGGTAACTGTATCTCGTGCCGGCAGTCCACGAGCAGCCTCCGGCTCAACGACGTTTGCGGCCAGTGACGAGATCGTCCAGCCGGAAGAACGGATCGGGTCCATGCGCAGGATATCCACGCGGAGCGCATCACCAGGCTCGGCTCCCGTCACGAAGACCGGACCGTTCATTGGGTTTGGACCTTGAGCCGGTCGGGCTCCGTTCTTGTCGAAGCCCCGAGCGTCGAGCGTCTCCGTGATCACGACATCGCCGGATGCAATTGTGAGCGCCGGTGCAATCGTGCCGAGGACATTGTGCCAAGTGGTGTTGATGAGCTTGTGCGTTGCCATGCAATGGCAGTAGCGAAGGCGTCGCAGCGCGGCAAGTGGGCGGATCGGCTCTTCGTGGCCAATGAGCTTTGCGCCGCCTCGTGCTATAAGGCCGCGCGCAGCGGGCACGGCCCGCCTGCTGGAGCGTCGCCAAGCGGTAAGGCATCGGTTTTTGGTACCGATATTCCCAGGTTCGAACCCTGGCGCCGCAGCCAACTTCGAGAAGATATCGACCTGACCACCGCTCCTGTCGTCTGAAAACCTTGCACGGGTCGGTCGAGCAGCCGAACGAATGTCAGGCGCCTCGGATGGCGATTGCTGTGGTCAGCAGAATCAGGCCCAGTATCGCCAACCCTGCACGGATGACGTGCGAGAGTTCCCACTGGTTGCGGAGTACGGTCCACTCCTGCGTTTGCGAGGGCCGGCTGCCCGCGGCGCCTTCGGTTCCGAAGAAGCGTTTCGCCGGCGAGGTCAATTCCACTTCCTGCAGCCAATGCTTGTTGACCGGCTGGGTCATAAGCCAGAAGACAAGCTGCATGGCGAGGAGCGCGACCAAGGCGCTGGCGATCAGCCAAAACCGGACAGACCCGCTCGACGTCAGCATCAGCGCGAATGTGGTGACGATCCCGCCTACCTCGGCGACGCCACCTCCGATCGTAAAACCCGGATAGTAGATCCGTTGAACGACGAAATATTCCTGCCTGCCGAGCCGCAATTTGCCCGGCAACTCCAGCGCGTGGGCGAGCGCCATAGCCATCGCACCCGCCACGAGGACGACGGTCAGGACCTCCAGACAGACATACATCGGATCGGCCTCTCACTCCGGTCTTAGCGCGTGTGCAGAAGCAATCTCGTTAAGACCGAACGTCATCCTGCTGACAGGGTTCCCACCAGCGCACGCTTCTATTCCGCTGGGCGGCGCGGTTTTATGCGTCGTGAACTGGGCGAGACTGGGCAATCGCCGCGAAGCGGAGCCTCAGCCTAAACCTTTTCCGGCGGCAGGCGTTGTTCGTTGCAGGCGGGCCAGGACACAACAGCCAGCGGAGAGGTTCAACCGATGTATTTCATGGCATTGGCCACCGACTATGACGGCACGCTGGCGCATGACGGGCTGGTCGCGGCCAGCACGATCTCGGCGCTGGAGAAGCTGAAGAAATCCGGGCGAAAGCTCATCCTGGTCACCGGGCGCGAGCTGCCCGATCTCAAGGAGGTGTTTCCCGAACTTTCCCTGTTCGACAAGGTCGTCGCCGAGAACGGCGCACTGATCTACACGCCGGCCAGCGAGGAGGAGCGCACGATCTCGCCCTCGCCTTCCGCGGATCTCGTCGACAGGCTGAAGAAGCGCGGCGTGAAGCCGCTGTCGGTCGGCCGCTCGATCGTCGCCACATGGGAACCGCATCAGGCCACCGTGCTCGACGTCATCAAGAAGCTCGGCCTGGAGCTGGAGATCATCTTCAACAAGGGCGCGGTGATGATCCTGCCTTCCGGCATCAACAAGGCGACCGGGCTGGCGGCGGCGCTCGACGACCTGAAACTGTCACCGCACAATGTCGTGGCAGTCGGTGATGCCGAAAACGACCACGCCTTCCTCAGGGCCTCGGGCTGCAGCGTTGCGGTGGCCAACGCATTGCCCGCAGTCAAGGAAACCGCCGACCTCGTCACCAAGGAGGCGCGCGGCAAGGGCGTGGAGGAGCTGATCCGCAGACTGATCAAGCACGATTACCTGCTGGCCAAGAAACGTTTGGGCGGTGTGTTGCTCGGAACCTCGCGCGGCAAGGACATTTATCTGTCGCCGATGGAAACGGTGCTGATCGCCGGAAGCTCGGGCATCGGCAAATCGACCTTAGCCACGGCGCTGACCGAGCGGCTGGTCGAAAAGGGTCTGCAATTCTGCATTTTCGACCCCGAGGGCGACTATGACGGACTGAAAGGCGCGGTGCCGCTGGGCAACGGCTCGACCGCGCCGAACAAGGAACAATTGCTGGAATTGGTCGAGAAACCGCAGACCAATGTCGTGGTCAACGGCCTGGCTCTGAAGGTCGACGAGCGGCCCGACTTCTTCGCAGAATTGCTGCCCGGCCTCGGCAATGTCCGCTATCGCACGGCAAGGCCGCATTGGCTGATCATCGACGAGGCGCATCATCTGATGCCCAAGCGACGCGGAGACACGCGATCCGTGCTTTCGATAGAGCTGCCCGGCACTGTGCTGATCACCGTCCATCCCGAAGCGATCTCGACCGATGCCCTCGGCCTCGTGACGGCGGTGATCGCGCTTGGGCCCAAGGCGAAGGGCGTGATCAAGACCTTCTGCAAGGAAACAGGGCTCCAGGCGCCAAAGGACATTCCATCGCCCAAGGGCGACCGGGTGCTGTTCTGGCGCCCGCACGACGGCAAGAAGCCGATCACGGTCAAGGCGATCGAGCCCGACCAGTCGCTGAAGCGGCACAGCCGCAAATATGCCGAAGGCGAGCTCGACGAGGCGGGCAGCTTCTATTTCACCGGGCCGAAGAAGGCGATGAACCTCAGGGCCCATAACCTCATCATCTTCGCGCAGATGGCGGAAGGCATCGATGACAAGACATGGGAGCACCATTTGCGCGCCGGCGACTATTCCAAATGGTTCCGCCAACAGATCAGGGACAAGGACCTCGCCCGGGAAACGGCGGAGGCGGAGAAGAACAGGTCCTTGTCGGCCGACGAAAGCCGCAAGCTGGTGATCGAGGCCGTGCGGAGGCGCTACACGGCGCCGGCGACCGCTCCGGAAAAGTAGGATTGGTCGTGCAATCCTGAGAAAGGCGAGCTCAGCTCGCCTCGCGCATCGCCTCGGCGGCCTGCAGGTCGACCGAGACCAGTTGGCTGACGCCCTGCTCGGCCATGGTGACGCCGAACAGCCGGTCCATGCGCGCCATGGTGATCGGATTGTGGGTGATGATGACGAAGCGCGTTTCGGTCGTCTTCGCCATCTCTTCCATCAAATTGCAGAAGCGCTCGACATTGTGATCGTCGAGCGGCGCGTCGACCTCGTCGAGCACGCAGATCGGCGCCGGATTGGTGAGGAACACGGCGAAGATCAGCGACATCGCCGTCAGCGCCTGCTCGCCGCCGGACAAGAGCGTCATGGTCTGCGGCTTCTTGCCGGGCGGGCGGGCGAGGATTTCAAGGCCCGCTTCCAGCGGGTCTTCCGACTCGATCAGCTGCAGCTCGGCCGTGCCGCCGCCGAACAGGTGCGAGAACAGCCGCTGGAAATGGCCGTTGACCACCTCGAAGGCCGACAGTAGCCGCTCACGGCCCTCGCGGTTGAGGCTCTGGATGGCCTGGCGCAGTTTTCTGATCGCCTCGATGATGTCCTCGCGCTCGGAAACGATGGTCTCAAGCCGCTCGGACAATTCCTTCTGCTCTTCCTCGGCGCGCAGATTGACGGCGCCCAGCCGCTCGCGCTCGATCTTCAGCCGGTCGAGTTGGCGTTCGATCTCGGCCATGTCGGGCATCGGATCGTCGGCTTCGAGCCCGGTATGCTTGATGACGAGATGCGGCGGCGTGTTCAGCGCCTCCTGGATGCGAGCCTCGACTTCGGCGCGACGCTCGTCGGCCGCTGTCAGCCGCTCCTCGGCCCGGACGCGGGTTTCGCGCGCCTCGGCGAGCGACTGGATGGCGGCGGTCGCGGCCTTATCCAGCTCTGCCTGCTGGTTTTCCGCTTCCTGCAGGCGGTCGCCTGCTGCCTTGCGCAGCGCTTCGGCCTCGGAAAGCTGGGTTAGGAGCGCGCGGCGCTTGGCGTCGATCTCGTCCGGCGCGTCGGCCAGCCGCTCGCGCTCGGCTTCGGCCTCGGCCTTGCGCTCGCCGAGAGCGGCGATCTGCGTCGAGGCGTTTTCGGCGCGCTCGACCCAATTCCTGCGCTCGGCGCCGATGGCGTCCAGCCGGCGCATGCGCGCCTCGGCCTCGCGGCGCAGCCCTTCATGCACGGCGCGCGCATCGGCAAGCGTGGCGCGGTCGCGCGAGACATTGGCGGAAGCCTGTTCGAGCTGCAGTTGGAGATCGCCTAGATCCGGCGCGTCCTTCAGCATCTCCTCGGCTTCGAGGAGGGCAGCCTGGGTCTCCTCATGGCTTTCGACGATGCGAGCGCGGGCTTCGTCCAAGGCTGCGCGGCGGCTCACCAGCTCGCCGCCGGCCTTCTCGGCCTCGGCCAGCGCGTTGCGGGCGGCATCCAGCGCATGCTGGGCCTCACGTCCGGCCTGGCGCGCATTGCGCTCGGCCTCGCTTGCCTGGCGCATCGCCTGTTCGGCGCGCGCCAGCGCTTCCTCCGCCTCGCGCACGACGCGCGTCGCCTGCACGGCTTCGGCATCGAGCTCGGCCAGGCGATTCTTCTGCGCCAGCCGCTGGGCGGCGGCGGTCGGGGCGTCGGCGCTTGCGGTCAGGCCATCCCAGCGCCACAACGCTCCATCGCGGCTCACCAGCCGCTGGCCGGGCGCCAACAGCGCTTGAAGGCGGCGGCCGTCGGCGGCATCGACGATGCCGATCTGGGCGAGGCGGCGCGCAAGCTGCGCCGGCGCGCGCACGACGCTGGCAAGGCTCTTCACGCCTTCCGGGAGCGCCGCATCTCCAGGCTGGATCGCGCTTTCGCCCCAATGGACAGGAGCGCTGCGGTCGAGCGGGACATCGAGGTCCTCGCCCAAGGCCGCACCCAGCGCGGTTTCGTAGCCGCGCTCGACGCTGATCTGCTCAAGCACCGATGGGAAAAGATCGCCGCCGCTGGTGGCGTTGAGGATCTTCGCCAGCGTGCGCGCTTCCGTCTCGATCCGCGCCAGTTCCGCCCTGGCGTCCTGCAGCGGCGGGCGGGCGGCGCTTTCGGCCGCGCGCGCCTCGGCGACGGCCTGCTCGGCGGCAATAGTGCCGGCCTCGCTCTCTTCCAGCCGGGCAAGCGCATCCTCGACCAGAAGCCGCTTTTCGGCCGGATCGGGCAGGCCGGAAATGCGCGCGACGATGTCGGAGAGCTCGCGATCGACCTCGGCGAGTTGGCGCGCAAAGCGGTCGCGTCGCTCCGCGGTCTCGTGCAGCGTGCGCTCGATCTGATGACGCGAGGCGGCCGCCTCGGCGCGCTCGGCGGTCAGCGCGGCAAGCCTTGCCTCGCTTTGCGACAGCGTCGCGCCGGCCTGTTCGAAGGCCGCGCGCGTCGTAGCCTCGCGTTCGGCTGCGCCCGCATTGTCCGAATTGAGCTCGGCTTCCTCGGCGCGCAGGCGCTCGAGGACGTCGGCATTGTCGCGCACCATCCGTTCCTCGCGGGCGATGTCGGCGTCGAGCTGCTGCAGGCGGCGTTCGAGCTCGGTCTGGCGCGCGCGGATGCGGCCGGCCTCTTCCTCGATCTGGGTCTTGGCGATCGACAGGCGCTGGAAGGCGGCTGCGGCGGCGGCCTCCGCGTCGCGAAGATCCGGCAAGCGGTGTGCGGCGATGCCCTGCTCCCTGGCGGCCGCCATCTGGGCGGCTGCGCGGTCGCCGACCAGCGTGGTGGCGACGGCGAGCGCCGAACGCGCTTCGCCTTCCTGGGTCTTGGCCAGCGTCCAGCGCAGATGCAGAAGCGTCGCTTCCGCCTTGCGGATGTCGGCCGACAGGTTCTTGAAGCGCGAGGCCTGTCGCGCCTGGCGCTTCAGGCTATCGATCTGGCCCTCCAGCTCGCCGACGACGTCGTCCAGCCGTTCGAGGTTCTGCTCGGCAGCCTTGAGCCGGAGCTCCGCCTCGTGCCGGCGGGTGTGCAGGCCGGAAATGCCGGCGGCTTCTTCCAGCAGCGCGCGGCGGGCTTGCGGCTTTGCCTGGATCAGCTCGCCGATGCGGCCCTGGCCGACCATGGAAGGCGAGCGCGCGCCGGTCGACTGGTCGGCGAACAGAAGCTGCACGTCCTTGGCGCGCGCTTCCTTGCCGTTGATGCGGTAGAGCGAGCCGGCCTCGCGCTCGATGCGGCGCGACACCTGCAACTCATCGGCGTCGTTGAATGCGGCGGGCGCCGTGCGGTCGGTGTTGTCGAGGAAAAGCGTGACTTCGGCCGTGTTGCGCGCCGGGCGCGTCCCGGAACCGGAGAAGATCACGTCGTCCATGCCGGACGCGCGCATATTCTTGTAGGAGCTTTCGCCCATCACCCAGCGCAAAGCTTCGACGAGGTTCGACTTGCCGCAGCCGTTCGGCCCGACAATGCCGGTCAGCCCGCGTTCAATGACGAACTCACCGGGCTCGACGAAGGATTTGAAACCGAGGAGACGAAGGCGCGAAAATTTCATTCGCGCCGCCCTACACTACAGGCCATGACGCCGAAGCCGGACCGCTTCGGCGCGGCCTGGATGTCAGAGCAGAGGGTCGATGATGGCCGACATTTCCTCAATCGACATCGCCCCTTTGTAGGTCTTTCCGTTGATGAAGAAGGTCGGCGTCGAGTCGACCTTGAACTCGTCCGCTCCGCGTTTCTGGACTGCTCTCACATCGTCCAGAAGTTTCTGGTCCGTCAAGCAGGACTCAAAGGACTCCTGTGTAAAACCGGCCAGCTTCGAGATCTGCAGCAGCGCTTCCTTGGTGTTGTTGACGCCGACCCAGCTTGGCTGCTGCTTGAACAGCACATCGACCATGGCGAAATAGTTGTCCTTGGAGCAGCGCGCCAGCATGAAGCCGGCCTCGGCGCTCGGGTCGAAGGGGAATTCGCGCAGGATGTAACGCACCTTGCCGGTGTCGATATACTTCTTCTTCAACTCAGGAAAGGTCGTGTCGTTGAAATGCGCGCAATGCGGGCAGGTCATCGAGGCGTATTCGACGATGGTGACCTTGGCGTCGTCCTTGCCGAGCTGCTTGTCGGGCAATGCGCCGGGCTTGAGAAGTTCAGCCATGTCGACGGTGCCCTGCGCCTCGGGCACCTGAACCGCGGCCGGGGTGGCAGCCGGCTTGGCCGGCGTCGACGGGTCGGCAGGCTTCACGTCGGCGGCCTTGGCCTGCTCGCCGGAGTCGCTGCATGCCGCGAGCAGCGCGACCGCGGGAACGGCGGCCAGCGCGGTCAGAACGTTTCTGCGGGACAAGCTATTGCCAAACGGGGCACGGTTCATGCGAATCACCTGATATCGGTTGGATTTTGCAATGCAAGGGCTAGAAAAGGCGAGAGTTGGCGCGAATTAAGGCATCGCGATCCCCAATCCAATCGCGAAACTTGATCGTCAGTATCACGAATGCGCGAGATTGGTGACGCATTCATGACGCTTCTTACGGCCCTTTGCGCTTCCTTTCACCCATAATCGTGGCGCCAAGCCGCTCCAGCGATGCGCGCAGGCCGTCATCCTCGATCTTGCCGACCAGATGCGAAAGCTTCGACTTCTCCGCTTCGCTCAGTGGTCGCGGCGCCGGCTTTGGCCGCGCCTTCTGCGAAAGCACCGGTTTCTGCAGGATCTTGATGCGGCCGATCGCATTGAAGCCCAGGAAGGCGTTGACGCGGTTGATGACCTCGCCGGCCTCATGCTGCAGATGCAGCGCCGCCATGCCTTCGCAGGCGATGATCAGTGTCGCCGGCTCGAACGGATCGTCCTCGTGCAGGCGGCGCGGCCACTGGATCTTCTCCGGCCGCGAATGGGTGGCCAGGCGCGGCCCGGCGATCTCTTCCCAGGACTGCACCAGCCCGATCGAGATGCCGGCGCGCTTCCTCAGCACCGGATCGAGGATCTCGGTGGCGAGATCGCTCACCGGAACGGGATTGCCGAAGGGGCTTTTCCCTGCCATGTGCGTTCTCCAGTCCCAGCTTCATCCAAGCAATGGCACCGCTAGACCAGACCCGCAAGGCATCACAGAACGCCGCGTCCGAGGACACGGGCATCGCTGCCCGCCTGCTCGCCTGGTACGACGCGCATCACCGCGACCTGCCCTGGCGCGTCACGCCCGGCGCGTTCGCGCGCGGGATCAGGCCCGATCCCTATCGCGTCTGGATGTCCGAGGTGATGCTGCAGCAGACCACGGTCGAGGCGGTGAAGGCCTATTTCCGCAGCTTCGTCGAGAAATGGCCGACGGTGGAGGCGCTGGCGGCGGCGCCGGCTGAGGACGTGATGAAGGCCTGGGCCGGGCTCGGCTATTATTCCAGGGCGCGCAACCTGAAGGCCTGCGCCGACCTAGTGGCGCAGCGAGGCGGCCGCTTTCCCGACACCGAGGCGGGCCTGCGCGAACTACCGGGGATCGGCGCCTACACCGCGGCGGCGATCGCGGCGATCGCTTTCGACCGGCCGGCCGCCGTCGTCGACGGCAATGTCGAGCGGGTCGTGACCCGGCTTTATTCGATCGAAACGCCGCTCAGCGAGGCCAAGCCGCAAATCCGCGCGCTGGTCGAAAAGCTGGTGCCGCGGACCCGGCCCGGCGATTTCGCCCAGGCGATGATGGATCTCGGCGCGACGATCTGCACGCCGAAGCGGCCGCGCTGCATGCTGTGCCCGGTGCGCGAGGATTGCAGCGCCATTCTCAGCGGCGATCCGGAACGTTTCCCGGTCCGCCTGCCGAAGGACGACAAGCCGTTGCGCAAGGGGGCCGCCTTCGTCGCCGAGCGCGACGACGGCGCCATCCTGCTGCGCAAGCGGCCGGAGAAGGGCTTGCTCGGCGGCATGACCGAGGTGCCGACCACAGGCTGGACGGCGCGGGTCGACGGCGCCACGACGGCCGAAGCCGCGCCCTTTCCAGCCGACTGGCGTCTCGCCGGGCGGATCGGGCACGTCTTCACCCATTTCGCGCTCGAACTCGATGTTTTCCATGCCCACTTCACTGGCGACGCGCCCGCAGGCCATTTCTGGTCGCTGGCCCATGAAATTTCGGGGGAAGCGCTGCCCACCGTCATGAAAAAGGTAATCGAGGCGGCCATACCGGGCGCGACCAAGAGACGGAGCTCGCACTGAAAGGCATGCAATGACCGAAATCCGCCATATCGTGTTCGACATCGGAAAGGTGCTGATCCATTACGATCCGGACATCCCGTTCAGCCGCCTGATCCCGGATGCCCGGGAGCGGAAGTGGTTCTTCGACAATGTCTGCACCAGCGCGTGGAATCTGGAGCAGGATCGCGGCCGGACCTGGGAAGAAGCCGAGGCGCTGCTGATCGCCGAGCATCCTGATCACGCCGAGAACATCCGCAACTTCCGCCGCCATTGGCACGAGATGGCGCCGCACGCCTATGCCGACAGCGTCGCGCTGCTGGAGGGCCTGATCGAGGACGGCCACGACGTGACGCTGCTCACCAACTGGGCTTCGGATACGTTCCGCGAGGCTCGGGCCCGTTTTCCGTTCCTGGAAAAGCCGCGCGGCGTCACCGTCTCCGGCGATATCGGCCTGATCAAGCCGGACCGCGCCATCTACGACCACCACGTCGCTTCGTTCGGGCTCGATCCCGCGGCATCGCTGTTCATCGACGACAGCCAGAAGAATGTCGACGGCGCCAAGGCCGCCGGCTGGCAAGCGGTGCTGTTCACCGATGCCGGGACGCTTAGAGCGGACCTTGAACGGCTCGGGATTGCGGCTTGAACTGAATCGGTTGCGGCGATCCGTTGAAGTCTTGATTCAAGAGCGGGCAGCCGCTCAGGCCCCTGCCCGCTCCATGCCGAGCCTCGCGATACGGCGCAGCTCGTCGATCGGGGTGAGGCCGCCGCTGCGCTCATAATGCCAGAAGGTCCAGCCGTTGCAGGCGTCCAGGCCTTGCACCTCGGCGCCGATCTTGTGGATCGAGCCGGCGCTGTCGCCGATCGCCAGCGTGCCGTCGGCGCGCACCTTCGCCGCCCAGCGCTTCTTGGCGTCGTAGAGCGTGGCGCCCGGCGCCACCAGGCCGTTGTCGATCAGGCTAATGAAGGCGACGCGCGGTTCGGCGCGCTTGCCCGAAAGCACAGTCAGATCGGCGTCTTCCAACGGACGCACCGCGGCGATGCGCTCATTGGCGGCGTCGATATAGGCCTGCTCGCGCTCGATGCCGACGAAGTGGCGGCCGAGGCGCTTGGCGACGGCGCCCGTGGTGCCGGAGCCGAAGAAGGGATCGAGCACCACGTCGCCCGGCTTGGTCGAGGCCATCATGATGCGGGCCAGCAGAGCTTCCGGCTTCTGCGTCGGATGCAACTTGTTGCCGTTCTCGTCCTTCAGGCGCTCTGCGCCGGTGCAGATCGGGAACAGCCAGTCGGAACGCATCTGCAGATCGTCGTTCGAGGCTTTCAGAGCCTCGTAGTTGAAGGTGTAGCCCTTGGCCTTCTGGTCGCGCGAAGCCCAGATCATCGTCTCATGCGCGTTCTGGAAGCGGCGGCCGCGGAAATTCGGCATCGGGTTGGTCTTGCGCCAGACGATGTCGTTGAGGATCCAGAAGCCGAGATCCTGCATGCGGGCGCCGACGCGGAAGATGTTGTGATAGGAGCCGATGACCCAGATGGTGCCGCTGGGCTTCAGCACGCGGCGCGCAGCGAGAAGCCAGGCGCGGGTGAAGGCGTCATAGGCCTCGAAACTCTCGAACTGGTCCCAGTCGTCGTCGACGGCGTCGACCTTGGACTGGTCAGGCCGGTGCAGGTCGCCGTCGAGCTGCAGATTATAGGGCGGATCGGCGAAGATGACGTCGACCGACTTTTCCGGCAGCCTGTCGAGCGCGGCGACGCAATCGCCCTTCAGGATCGTGTCCAGCCATTCGGACTTGAGGGGAGCGGGGGAAAGCTCGTCGAGAAGACGCACGGCTGACATCGAAACACCCAAAGGAACGCGTTACGGTTTTACTCTCCGTTATGGTTACCGATCAGCGTAAACATTCGGTGAAGGCCTGCGGCCCGGCTGCGGAGGTTTGCGTGGACCGGCCCATTGGTGTATGCCGCGCCGCTTGAGCCCATCGGGCCCTCCCCCAACGTTTTCGGATTGCCCATGCCCCAGCCAGATCTTGTCATTTTCGATTGCGACGGCGTGCTCGTCGATTCTGAAATCGTCGCCGCGCGGGTCGAGGCAGAGCTTCTGACATCGGCCGGATTCGAGATCTCGGCGGAAGAGATTTTCGAGACCTATGCCGGGCTGACCTTCAAGGACATCATGCTGCGGCTCGAGGAGAAGTCCGAGATTCCGTTCCAGGCCTCACTGATCGACCGCGCCGAGGAACTGGTCGACCGCAAGCTGCGCAGCGACGTGCGCATCATCGACGGCGCCCGCGAGGCGGTGGCCGCCGTCACGGCGCCGCGCGCCGTCTGCTCCAATTCGCGCACCGAGCGGGTCGAATTCATGCTGGAGAAGGTGCGGCTGTTGCCGTTCTTCGCCGGCCGCATCTTTTCGGGGCTGGACATACCCAGCAAGAAGACCAAGCCCGCGCCGGACGTGTTCCTCTATGCCGCCGAAAAGCTCGGCGCGAACCCGAAGAACACCTTCGTCATCGAGGATTCCGTGCACGGCATCGCCGGCGCCAGGGCGGCCGGCATGCGCGTCATCGGCTTCACCGGCGCCGGGCACAGCTATCCGGGCCATGCCGATGCGCTGACCGAGGCGGGCGCCGAAACGGTCATCCGGCGCTGGGCGGAACTGAGCAGCACGATCGCCGCGCTGTCGGAGTGGTCGGAAGACGCCTAGATTAGAGCCGAAGATCGCGCCTATGCGCGCGTCGTCAGCGTCGACAGTTGGTCGGTGTCGTAGCGGTTTCGCAGCTCGGCGAGCGCTTTCGGATCCGGCGCCCCGTGCGCCGCCAGTTCGGCAAGCTCTTCGAAATAATGTTCGTGGCCGGGCGGAGAGACGGTCATCAGCACGCGCGCCGGTCTTTCGCTGACATTGGTGATGTCGTGCGGCACTCCCGGCGGGATGAACAGGAAGGTTCCTGGCGTTGCACGGATCGTGCTGTCGCCGACGTGCCATTCACACTCGCCCTCGAGCAGGTAAAAGGTCTCCTCCTGCACCCGGTGGACATGCCGCCCGGTGGCGAACTTCGGCGGGATCGTCCAGTCGAACATGCTCGTATGCCTGGTATTTTCATCGGTGACGAGGAAAGCCATGGGGTGGCCACGCAGCATGACGCCCTTCTTCTCGTCGGGCATGCGGATGACGGCATCAGCGCTCATGTGATCCTCCTCTGACAGGGCGCTTGTTTGCGGCAAGCGTTGAAACAAGATCGGCCGCTCACGCCAGAAAGTCGTGAATCCGTTGCCAAAAATTTGCTAAAAGACTCCCATGACAGTCAGTGGCGACGTTTACCGCTTTGGCTCTTTTCACCTCGATCCGGAGGTGGGCATTCTCTTTCATGAGGCCGAGCCGACCATGCTCGGGCAGCGCGCCGTCGCGCTGCTGCGGCTGCTGATCCAGAACGCGGGCCAACCCGTGTCCAAGGATGCACTGATCGAAGCCGGCTGGGGCGGATCGGCGGTTGCCGATAACAATCTGACGGTTCAGATCGCAGCCTTGCGCCGGACACTGGCCGACGCGGCGAATGTCGCGGACTGGATCGAAACACTGCCGCGCCGTGGGTACCGCTATGTCGGACCAGCCGTCGCCGCCAATGTTCCCGATGCCGCGGCCACCACCGGCGGCGCCTCGGCGCCGAGCTTGCCTGATAAGCCCTCGATCGCCGTCCTGCCGTTCTCGAATTTGAGCGGCGACCCAGAGCAGGAGTATTTTGCCGATGGGATGGTCGACGACATCATCACTGGCCTGGCACGCGTCAAATGGCTGTTCGTCATCGCGCGAAACTCGACCTTCTCATACAAAGGTCGCGCCGTCGACGTGAAGCAGGTCGGCCGCGAGCTTGGCGTTCGCTATGTGCTCGAAGGCAGCGTGCGCAAGGCCGGCGGTAGCGTGCGTGTCACCGCGCAGATGATCGATGCTTCGACCGGCGTACATGTCTGGGCCGAGCGCTACGACCGCAGTTCCGACGACATCTTTGCGCTCCAAGACGAGATCGCCCTGGCAGTGGTTGGCGCGATTGCGCCGAGTGTGCGGAAAGCCGAAATCGAACGTGTCAGGCGCAAGCGCCCCGACAGTCTCGATGCCTATGATCTCGTGCTGCAGGCCCAGCCTGACGTGGATTCAGGCATGCCGGAGCAGGTGACCAGGGCGCTGGCGCTTCTCGACCGTGCGATCGCCCTCGAGCCGGCCTATGCGCTGGCGCATGGCAATGCCGCGATGTGTCATCATTGCCTGTTCCTTCGTGCCGGCCTGCAGGAGGTCAACCGCGCGTCTTCGATCCGCCACGCGCGGGCGGCCCTTGTCCATGGACAGGATGATGCGCTAGCCCTGACATGGGCGGGTTTTTCCATCGGAATGGATGCGCATGATCGCGCCGCTGCGTTCGCAGCATTGGAAGCCGCCCTTGCCATCAGCCCGTCATCGGCGCTGACCTACATCCTTGGCAGCGTCATTCTCGGATGGAGCGGTGAAGCGGAACGAGCGATAGAATGGAGCAGGCAGGGTTTGCGGCTGAGCCCGTTCGATTCCTGGGCCTGGGCCGCATTCGACGCCCAGGCGATGAGCCATTTGTTGCGCGGCCGTTACGACGAAGCTTGCCGTGCGGCCTACAAGTCTGTCCAAGCCAATCCCGCGCATAGCATCACCTATGTGCAATTGGCCGCCGCGCTGGCCAAGCTTGGCCGATTGGACGAAGCAAAGGCGGCCGCCGCTCGCGTGCGCGAGTTGCAGCCGGCTTTTCGCTACAGCCGTCAGTTTGCAGGCGTCAATTGCGCGCCCGCGCTCGCGCAGGCCCTTGGCAGCGCGCTACAGGCAGCTGGATTGCCGGAGTAGCTGCCCGTCAAGCCAGGATCGGGCGTCGATGAGCGCAGATCTTAATTCGTCGCCGGAGCACGCTTCTTCCGCTTGCCTTTCGACTTGTCCGTGGTGGCGGCCGGCGTGTTCTCGTCATAGCCGGCATAGGCCTGGTAGTCGCGCGCGGTCGGCTCCGGCACCACGACATTGTTGTCGACGAAGACGAACTGGGTGGCGGCCGAGGGGTCGGTGACCTGCACCTGATACGGATGCAACTGCGAATAAAGCACTTCGTCGCCATGCTGGACCGCGATGCGGATAGGCATGGTGACGGTGCCGGGCGCGAACATCGGCCCCGGCACGACCTTGCCGGCCACAGCAATCTTCATCGACATCTGGCCGTTGGCATGGGTGCAATCGCGCGTCACATCGGTGATCGAGGCCTGGTAGATGATCTTCGATGGATCGTGGTCCGGATCGATCGGCTGACCGTTGGGGCCGGTCTGGGCAGCCGCGGCGGCCGCCTCGGCCTCGGCCTGCGCCGCCGGATCAAGCTTCTTCTTCTTGGGCTTTGCCGTGGCGCCCTTGGCATAGGTGTTGAAATAGGCGGTGCCGTCGCGCAGCGTCACCTTCGGGCAATAGGCGCGCAATTGGCTGGCGAGAATCTTGGGATCCTGCGGCGGGGGCGGCGCAGTCGGATCGGTCTTCTTGCCGAAACCGAGGTTCAGAATACCATTGTCGCTCGATTGGCAGCCGGCGGCGGCAAGCATAAAGCCCGCAAGCGCCAGACCCGCGACAAGTCGACGGTTGACCGAATAAAACGCCATGAAACTGCACTTCCCTCTCACAAAGCCGGTGACGTATAGCAACCGCGCGGCAAAAATGCGACTGAGCCGGCTCGGAAAATTAACCAATTGCCGTGGATGACGCGACCGGCAGCAATGGGCCTTTGACGATGCAATATGTGAGTACCCGCGGGGAAGCGCCCGCGCTCGGATTTTCGGACGCGGTGCTGGCCGGCCTGGCGCGCGACGGCGGGCTTTACGTGCCGCGCGAATGGCCGCAATTTTCCGCCGCCGACATCCGCGCTATGCGCGGGCTTGCCTATCCCGAGCTTGCCATTCGCGTCTTGACGCCGTTCCTCGGCGGCGAGATCGCGGCGCCCGTCTTCGAGCGCTTGGTGCGCGAAGCCTATGCCACGTTCCGGCACGAGGCCGTCTGCCCGCTGGTGCAGACAGGGAAAAACACCTTCATCCTCGAGCTGTTCCACGGCCCGACGCTGGCCTTCAAGGACGTGGCGATGCAGTTGCTGGCGCGGCTGATGGACCATGTGCTTGCCGAACGCGGCCAACGCGCCATCATCGTCGGCGCGACCTCGGGCGACACCGGGGGTGCCGCGATCGACGCCTTCGCCGGCCGCGACCGCACCGACATCTTCATCCTTTTCCCGCACGGCAAGGTCTCGCCAGTGCAGCAGCGGCAGATGACGACGTCGAGCGCCGCCAACGTCCATGCGCTGTCGGTCGAAGGCAATTTCGACGACTGCCAGGGCCTGGTGAAGGACATGTTCAACGACCACGGCTTTCGCGACCAGGTGTCGCTGTCGGGCGTCAATTCGATCAACTGGGCCCGCATCATGGCCCAGATCGTCTATTATTTCTCGTCCGCGCTGTCGCTCGGCGCACCGGACCGGCCGGTCTCCTTCACGGTGCCGACCGGCAATTTCGGTGATATTTTCGCGGGCTACGCCGCCAAGCGCATGGGCTTGCCGATCGAGCGGCTGATCATCGCCACCAACGACAACGACATCCTGGCGCGCACATTGGCAAGCGGCGAATACCGCACCAAGGGCGTGTTCGCCACGACCTCGCCGTCGATGGATATCCAGGTGTCGTCGAATTTCGAGCGGCTGCTGTTCGAGGCGGCCGGCCGCGATGCCGAGACGGTCAGGCGCTACATGAACGGTCTGAAGCAGTCGGGCGCCTTCACCATCGAGGAAGGCGAGCTCAAGCGCATCCGCGCCGAATTCGACGCCGGCCGCGCCACCGTCGAGGAGGTCGCCGCCACCATCCGCGCGACGCTGGAGGCGAGCAATTACCTTCTCGATCCGCACACGGCGGCGGCCGTGCATGTCGCCGCTTCCCACGCCTCCGGTCCGGTGCCCATGGTGGTGCTCGGCACCGCGCATCCGGCGAAATTCCCGGCCGCGGTCGAGGCCGCGAGCGGCGTGACCCCTGCCCTGCCCGCATGGCTAGGCGGCTTGATGACAGCCGACGAAAAATACACGATACTTCCATCCGACTTGAAAATGGTGGAAGATTACGTGAGCCGCCACTCGCGGGCGGCGCGTTAAGGAGTACTTGCCATATGGGTGTTGAGGTAAGCCGTCTGTCGAACGGCCTGACAGTCGCCACCGAAACCCTTCCAAGCATCGAATCGGTTGCCTTAGGGGCCTGGGTCAAGTCCGGCGCCCGCAACGAGCGCGACGAAGAGCATGGCATGGCCCATCTGCTCGAGCACATGGCGTTCAAGGGCACCAAGCGCCGCAGCGCCTTCGAGATCGCTTCGGAGATCGAGAATGTCGGCGGCGAGATCAACGCCGCCACCAGCGTCGAGACGACCTCCTACTACGCCAGGGTGCTTTCCGACGACGTGCCGCTGGCGGTCGACATCCTGGCCGATATCCTGCAGGAGTCCGAATTCGATCCCGACGAGCTCGAGCGCGAGCAGCACGTGATCCTGCAGGAGATCGGCGCCGCGCACGACACACCCGACGACATCGTCTTCGACCGCTTCACCGAAACGGCCTTTCGCCATCAGACCATCGGACGCTCGATCCTGGGCACGCCGGAGACGGTCAAGTCCTTCACTTCCAGCCAGTTGCACGACTTCATCGAGCGGCAATATGACGCCGAGCGGATGGTCATCGTGGCGGCCGGCGACATCAAGCACGACAATTTCGTGCGCGAGGTGGAAAAACAGCTGGGCGGCTTCCGCGCCAAGGCGGCGGGCAACATCCCGCAATATGCGCAATATGTCGGCGGCGATTTCCGCGAGGACCGCGACCTGATGGACGCGCAGATCGTGCTCGGCTTCGAGGGCCGCGCCTACCATGTGCGCGACTTCTACGCCTCGCAGGTGCTGTCGATGATCCTCGGCGGCGGCATGTCGTCGAGGCTGTTCCAGGAGGTGCGCGAGAAGCGCGGCCTCTGCTACTCGGTCTATGCCTTCCACTGGGGATTTTCCGACACCGGCATCTTCGGCGTGCATGCCGCGACCGGGCAGAGCGACATCGCCAAGCTGGTGCCGGTGATCATCGACGAATTGCAGAAGGCCGGCGAGAGCATCCAGCAGGAAGAGCTCGACCGGGCGCGCGCGCAATATCGCGCCGGCCTCATCATGTCGGCCGAAAGCCCGGCCAGCCGGGCCTCGCAGATTGCCAGGCAGTTGCTTCTGTTCGGGCGGCCGATCGCCAAGGAGGAATTGATGGAGCGGCTTTCGGCGCTGACAGTCGACCGGCTGACCGACCTCTCCTCGCGGCTGTTCTCGACCAAGCCGACGCTCACCGCGGTCGGGCCCGTGGGCACGCTTGCGCCCTACGAGGCGATCCTCGAATCGCTTGCGGGTCCGCAGACGACCGCCCGCCGGCTCGCCGTCTGACCCTACAAGCGCCGTGTTCGCGCTCCCTTTCTTTCGCCGCGACCTGCCGGCACTGAGAGGCGAAAAGGTCACGCTGCGCGTGCCCCTCACCAACGACTACCGCGAATGGTCGGCGGTGCGCGGCGAAAGCCGCGCCTTCCTGGAACCCTGGGAACCGCGCTGGCAGCCGGACGAGCTCGAGCGCACGGCGTGGCGGCTCCGCATCAGCCGCTACCGCGAGGATTACGCGCAAGGCACGGCCATCGCCTTCTTCATCTTCGAAAAATCGAGCGGCAAGCTCGCCGGCGGCATCACGCTCGGCAACATCCGCCACGGCGTCGCGCAGAGCGGCCATATCGGCTACTGGATCGGTGAGCGCTTCGGCGGCCGCGGTCTGATGACCGAGGCGGTCAAGCTGGTGTCGCGCTTCGCCTTCGATACGCTCAGGTTGCACCGGATCGAAGCTGCCTGTATTCCCGAAAACGCCCGGTCGATCCGTGTGCTTGAAAAAGCCGGATTCCGGCGCGAAGGACTTCTGCGATCCTATCTCAGGATCAATGGCATCTGGCAGGATCACTATCTCTACGCCCGGATCGCGGACGATCCGCCGGGCGATGGAACGAAGGGCTGACTGTGACGAATTCTCCGCGATTAGCGTCGCTGTTCGCCCTCATCATGATGATCGTCGCCACGCTTTTTTCGGCGATGCCCGCTTTCGCCGTCGAGCCGATCAAGATTGCGCGCGACGACAAGGCGCTGGACCTCTCCGGCGCCGTGGAGATCTACCGGAATCAGGGCGAGAATTTCCAGGTTTCGACCGCGCCCGGCCCCGACGGCATCGTGCGGCGCATCGAGGTCGAGGCCAATGACGCGCGCTCGAGCGGCGACTGGGCCGTCTTCGCGCTCGCCAACACCACCGACCAGCAGCTCGACCGGCTTATCGTCGCGCCGCATTTCCGCCTGGTGAACTCCGGCATCTTCTGGCCCGACCTCGGCTCGACGCGTATCGCGGCGATCACGCCCAGCGAAGGTTTCGCGCTCGACCGCCAGACAAGTCCCGACGCCGACGTGTTCCGGGTGACGCTGAACCCCGGAACGGTGGTGACCTTCATCGCCGAGCTCGCCTCGCCGAAGCTGCCGCAGGTCTATCTCTGGGAGCCGGATTCCTACAAGGATTCGGTCAATTCCTACACGCTGTTCCGCGGCATCGTCATCGGCATCTCGGGCCTTCTGGCGCTGTTCCTGACCATCCTGTTCGTGGTCAAGGGAACCTCGATGTTCCCGGCGACCGCGGCGCTTGCATGGGCGGTGCTCGCCTATATCTGCGTCGACTTCGGCTTTCTCAACAAGATCATCGAGATATCGCCCGGCAACGAGCAGATCTGGCGGGCCGGGACGGAGGTGGCGCTCGCGGCAACCTTCGTGGTGTTCCTGTTCGCTTACCTCAACCTCAACCGGTGGCACGGCCATTTCAGCTATGGCGCGCTGGTCTGGATCCTCGGCCTGCTTTTGATCGCCGGCGTCGCCATCGTCGATCCGGCGGTCGCCGCCGGCATCGCCCGCATCTCCTTCGCTGCCACCGCGCTCACCGGCCTCGGCCTGATCATCTTCCTCGGCATCCGCGGCTATGACCGGGCGATCATGCTGGTGCCAAGTTGGGTCATGGTGCTGCTCTGGCTATGCGGGTCGTGGATGGCGATCACCGGCATGCTGGACAATGACATCGCGCAGCCCGCGCTGGGCGGCGGTCTGATCCTGATCATTCTTCTGATCGGCTTCACCGTGATGCAGCACGCCTTCGCCGGCGGCGGGGCGCATCAGGGCCTGTTCTCCGACCTCGAGCGGCAGGCGCTCGCCGTCGCAGGCTCGGGCGACATCGTCTGGGACTGGGACGTGCTGCGCGACCGCGTGGTGACGAAGCCGGACATCAGCCTGCAGCTCGGCCTTGCGCCGAACAGCCTCGGCGGTGCCGCCCGCAACTGGCTGCCGGTGCTGCATGCCGACGACCGGGACACCTTCCGCACCACGCTCGACGTCGTGCTGGAGCACCGCCGCGGCAAGGTGGCGCAGAACTTCCGCCTGCGCGGCGCCGACGGCCATTATCACTGGTTCTCGCTGCGCGCCCGCCCGGTGATCGGCTCCGACGGCGAGGTGATCCGCTGCGTCGGCACCATGGTCGATGTGACCGAGCAGAAGAAATCCGAGGAAAGGCTGCTGCACGACGCCGTGCACGACAACCTGACCGGCCTGCCGAACCGCGAATTGTTCATGAACCGGCTGGAGGCGATCATCTCGATCGCCCGCACCGAGGACAAGGTGCGCCCAACGGTCTTCATCATCGATATCGACCGCTTCAAGCAGGTCAATGACGGCCTCGGCATTTCCGCCGGCGACACCATCCTTCTGACCGTCGCCCGCCGGCTGCACCGGCTCCTGAAGCCGAAGGATTCGCTGTCGCGCTTTGCCGGCGATCAGTTCGCGCTGATGCTGCTTTCGGAGCAGGACCCGGCCCGCATCGCGGCCATGGCAGACGCCATCAAGCACGCGATCAACAATCCGATCACCTTCGCCAAGCGCGAGATCGTGCTGACCGCCTCGATCGGCCTGATCACCTGGACGACGGCGCAGACCTCCGCCGAGGACATGGTCAAGGACGCCGAGCTTGCCATGCACCAGGCCAAGCGCTTCGGCGGCGACAGGATCGAGCCGTTCCGGCCTGCCTTCCGCACCGTCGGCACCGACCGGCTGCAATTCGAATCCGACCTTCGCCGCGCCATCGAGCGGCGCGAGTTCACGCTTGCCTACCAGCCGATCGTGCGGCTGGAGGACGGCAGCGTCGCCGGCTTCGAGGCGCTGCTGCGCTGGGACCATCCGCGCCGCGGCATGATCCCACCGGGGGACTTCATCCCCGTGGCGGAGAATTGCGGGCTGATCGTCCAGCTCGGCCTGTTCGCCATGCAGCAGGCGGCCGAGGACCTGGCCGCCTGGCAAAAGCAGATCGGCGACGCGCCGCTGTCGGTCTCGGTCAACCTTTCCAGCCGCCAGCTCATCCGCCGCGACCTGGTCAGCGACGTCCGCTCCGTCATCGCGCGCGCCAATCTGAAACCGCGCTGCTTCCGGCTCGAGCTCACCGAATCACTGGTGATGGACAATCCCGAGCAGACCGCGCATGTGCTGACCAAGCTCAAGCAACTCGGCATCGGGCTCTCGCTCGACGATTTCGGCACCGGCTACTCCTCGCTCTCCTATCTGACGCGCTTCCCCTTCGACACGATCAAGATCGACAAGAGCTTCGTTGACGACGCGACGCCGAAGCGCGCCGTGCTGCTCAAATCCATGGTCAACATGGCGCATGAGCTTGGGCTTTCGGTCGTGGCGGAAGGCATTTCGGACGAAAGCGACGCGCTGGAGCTGCGCCAGATGGGTTGCGAATATGTCCAGAGCTTCATGTTCGGCGCGCCGATGCCCGGCGACCAGGTGCTGAAGACGCTGCGGGAGCAGTATCCGCTGACCCAGGCTTAGGGGCCGTTTGGAAACTCTACTCCTGCGGCCATCTGGCGGCGCTTTCTGCGCTTCCGGTGCTCACGTGCGTTAAGCACGCTCCGCTCCGGTTCTCGAAATCACCACCATATGACTCGCATGAGCGAGTTTCGAAACGGCCTCTATGTCGGCGATGGATCAAGCATGCCCGGCGGCTGCGCTCAAATGCGCCAGGTCGATGCCGATCGAGGCCAGGATGCGGTCGTATTTGCGCTCGATATCGGCGTCGAACAGAAGTTCCTGCGTCGCCGGACAGGTGAGCCAGCCGTTCTCGGCGATCTCGCTCTCGAGCTGGCCGGCACCCCAGCCGGAGTAGCCGAGCGCCATCAGCGCATGACGCGGGCCGCGCCCGGTGGAGATGGCGCGCAGGATGTCGACGGTTGCCGTCAGGCAAATGTCGTCGGAGACGTTCAGCGAGGATTCCACGCGATAGTCGCCGGAATGCAGCACGAAGCCGCGGCTGCGGTCGACCGGCCCGCCATTGCGCACGACGAAATCGCGCGTGTGCGCCGGCAGGCGGATCGCTTCCTGCTCGTTCATGATGCCGAGCTGCACCAGCAGGTCCGGAAACAGCATCTGCTGCGTCTGGTTGATGATCAAGCCCATCGCACCCTCGTCGCTATGGGCGCAGATGTAGATGACGGAGCGCGCGAAACGGTCGTCCTTCATGCCAGGCATGGCAATCAGGAACTGGTCGTCGAGGAAGCCGCGTCCGGCGGCCGCCTTCTTGTGGCGCAGCAAGTCCATGGCCCCGAGCGTAACGCGTTTCGGCAGCGCCGAAAAGATGGTGACGGTCCCCGATGTCACGCAAATATGATACCGAGAGCCTGACGACGTCATTGCGCGGCCAAGAACGGACGGTCAAATCACCGCATGCGATACATGAAAATCCTGGTTCTCGGCGTCGTTTTCGGGTGGGCTGCAAGCCCCCCGGCCGAGGCCTCTTCCTCGATCTGGTACAATTCGGAAGGCGGCAAGGTACGGCTGGTGACCACCGGCAAGCCCGACGACGCCGGCAAGATCCACGGCGTGCTCGACATCGCGTTGAAGCCAGGCTGGAAGACCTATTGGCGCGATCCGGGCGATGCCGGCGTGCCGCCGCAACTCGACATATCGGGCAGCAGCAACATCGCCGACGCGCAATTGTCCTTCCCGCCGCCGCAGCGGCATGACGACGGCTACGGCAAATGGGCCGGCTACGATCGTCCGGTGTCGCTGCCGGTGACCTTCACTGTGTCCTCGCCCGGCCAGCCGGCGACCATCGACGCCCATGTCTTCCTTGGCATCTGCGAGACGATCTGCATTCCGGTCCAGACCCGGCTCAGCGTCGACCCCGGCTCCGATCCCGACAACGCGACCGACGCAGCATTGGTGAAGACCGCGCTTGCCACGCTGCCTTCCCCGGCCCGGCCCGATTTCGGCATAAGCGTGCTGCCCGGTGACCATGAAACCCTTGTCGTCCAGGCGCAGTCGCCCGGTGACCCGGAATCCGTCGATTTCTTCATCGCGGGCGAGCGCGACTACATGTTCGGCGCGCCGGTGCGCAGCCAGAAGGACGGCAAGCTCGTCTTCACCGTGCCGATCCTCGACCGGCCGTCGGCGACGCCGACCGGTGGCGGGCTCTATTACACGCTGACCAGCGCAGAGGGTTCGGTGGACGGGTTGCTGCCTTTCCCCTGATCCAGCGGTTTTTTTAGCCGCAATTCCGGACGGAAAACCGCTGCGCACTTTTCCTGGACTTGCTGTGAGAGGTTGCTGGCAGCCGCGCTGTCCGATATCGAAGATGCCGGTTCTTCCCATCTCCCGTAAACGAGGCTCCCCATGACCATTTCGGTTGGCGAAAAACTGCCCGACGTGACCTTCAAGACGATGACCGCCGATGGCGCGAAGGACATAAAGGGCACAGAGATCTTCACCGGCAAGAAGGTGGTGCTTTTCGGCGTCCCCGGCGCCTTCACGCCGACCTGCAGCAACAACCATTTGCCGGGCTATCTGGAAAACCATGACGCCATCCTGGCGCGTGGCGTGGACACGATCGCCGTCGTCTCGGTCAACGACGTGCATGTCATGGGCGCCTGGGCGCGCTTCTCGGGCGGCGAAGGCAAGATCCTCTATCTCGCCGACGGCAGCGGTGATTTCGCCAAGTCCGTGGGGCTGGAGAACGATCTTTCCGCGGCCGGCATGGGACTGCGCTCCAAGCGCTTTTCGATGATCGTTGACGACGGCAAGGTCACTGCGCTCAATGTCGAGACAAAGCCTGGCGTCAACGAGAGCGGCGCCGCCAAGATCCTCGAGCAGCTCTAGATCAGGATGACGTTTCGTTGACCCGCCATCCTGATCTCATTTTTGTTGGAGCATGATCTTGTCCGAAAACCGGTTCCCACTTTTTGCGTGCGCTGACCTCCGGTTCGGGATCATGCTCTGATGCTCGACACCATCTGGCGCGCGGTGGCGATCGGCATCGGCGCCACGGTGTTCATGGATATCTGGGCGATCATCCTCAACAAGACGATCGGCCAGCCCTTGCCCAATTGGGGCATGGTCGGGCGCTGGGTCCGGCATCTGCCGGAGAGGGTCTTTCATGACGATATCGGCAAGGCCGCGCCCTATGCGCATGAAAAAGCGCTGGGCTGGGCCTTCCACTATCTCGTTGGCATCCTATACGGCGTGATCCTGGTGGTGCTCGCGGGCGCCGGCTGGCTGGCGGCGCCGACCTTCCTGCCGGCCTTCATCCTCGGCATCGTCACCGTCGGAGCCGGCTGGTTCCTGCTGGCGCCAGGCATGGGCGCCGGCTGGGCGGCATCCAAGACCCCCAACCCGACGAAGGTGCGCGCGCTGAATCTCGCGGCGCACACGGTGTTCGCGCTTGGCATGTTCTCGACGGCGCTGCTGATCCGATGACAGGAGAAGTCGTCAAACTCTCAATAACTTTGGGTCGACCGTCTGGGCGCAGGCTTTCTTGCCGGAGCGCCTTTCTGCGTTGAGGCCTCCGCAAGCGGCGCGGGCCTTGCCAGCTTCGGCTTGAACGGCGCCATGCCTTGCCGGGCCAGTTCGTCGGCGCGTTCGTTCTCCGGGTGGCCGGCATGGCCCTTCACCCAGTACCAGGTGACCTTGTGGCGCCGGTTGGCCTCGTCGAGCGCCTGCCAGAGCTCGCCATTTTTCACCGGCTTCTTGTCGCCGGTCTTCCAGCCGTTCTTCTTCCAGCCATGAATCCATTTGGAGATGCCGTCCATGACGTATTTGCTGTCGGTATAAAGGTCGACCGCGCAAGGCTCCTTCAGCGCGTTGAGCGCCGTGATGGCGGCGAGCAGTTCCATGCGGTTGTTGGTGGTCTCGGCCTCGCCGCCGGACAGTTCCTTGGTGACGCCGTTGTAGCGCAGCACCGCGCCCCAGCCGCCCGGCCCGGGATTGCCCGAGCAGGCGCCGTCGGTGAAAATCTCTACCTTTTTGTTCATGTCAGCCCGTATTCGGATGGCGACTTGATGGCGCGGTGGAAGCGCATGCGGCGGATATATTCGGTCGGGTCGCGCTTCATCACCAGCCCGCCATCCGGAATGGTCAGCCAGTCATAGAGCCTCGTGAGCATGAAGCGCAGCGCCGAGCCGCGCGCCAGCGTCGGCAGCGCCGCCTTCTCGTCGCCTGAGAGCGGCCGCACCGACTGGTAGCCGGAAAGGAGCGCCGCTCCCTTGGTCAGGTTGAAGGAAAAATCCTTCTCGAAGCACCAGGCGTTGAGGCAGGTGGCGACATCGTAGGCGTAGAGATCGTCGCAGGCGAAGTAGAAGTCGATCAGCCCCGACAGCTTCTCGCCGAGGAAGAAGACATTGTCCGGGAACAGGTCGGCGTGGATGATGCCCTGCGGCAGGCCGGCAGGCCAGCTGCGCTCGAAATCCCTGAAATCGGCATCGACCTCGGCCGCCAAGCCCGGCTCGACCTCGTCGGCGCGGTCGCGCGAAGCGGCCCAGAGCTTGCGCCAGCCGTCGATCGCCAGCGCGTTCGGCCTTCGCATCTGAAAATCCTGGCCGGCAAGATGGAGGCCGGCGAGCGCCTTGCCGACCTCTGCGCAGTGCGCGGCGGTCGGCCGCCTGAGCGACAGGCCCTCGAGGAAGGTGATGATGACGGCCGGACGGCCGGCCAGCGTGCCGATGACGGTGCCGTCATGCGCGGTCACCGGCAGCGGGCAGGAAATGCCCTTCCTGGCGAGATGGCCCATCAGGCCGAGAAAGAACGGCAGGTCGGCCTTGTCGACGCGCTTCTCGTAGAGGGTCAGGATGTAGGAGCCGGTCGAGGCGTGGACCAGGAAGTTGGAATTCTCGGTGCCTTCGGCGATGCCCTTGTAAGAGAGCAGTTCTCCCACCGGATAGGCTTTGAGGAACGCGGTCAGCTCGCCTTCGTTGACGTCGGTGTAGACGGCCATGCGGTTTCACGCCGCTCCGTTGACGAAGGCCATGTCGGCCGCCGTCAGTTCGACATCGCGCAGCACCCGCATCACCGGGAAATCCTCCGTTTCAGTGGCCGTGACGGCCAGATCGATGGTGACGTCGAAGCGCTGCCGGAAGGCGTCGATGATCTCGTCGACGATGATCTCCGGCGCCGAGGCGCCGGCCGACAGACCAAGCGTCCTGATCCCGGCGATCTCATCCCACGGAATTTCGGCGGCGCGCTGCACGAGAAGCGACATCGTCGCACCCGCACGCTCCGCCACTTCGACAAGGCGGCGCGAGTTGGACGAATTGGGAGCGCCGACGACGAGGAAGAGATCGGCCCCGACCGCAGTCTCCTTCACCGCTTCCTGGCGATTGGTGGTGGCGTAGCAGATCGATTCGGCGGCCGGCGCATGCAGTTGCGGAAACCGCTCCTGGAGCGCCCGGATGATGCCGGCGGTGTCCTCGACCGACAAGGTCGTCTGGGTGACGAAGCCCAGCGCGGAAGCGTCGACTGGCTCGAAGCGCGCGGCGTCGGCCTCGGTCTCGATCAGCGTCACGGCGCCTTCTGGCAACTGCCCCATCGTGCCGATCACTTCCGGGTGACCGGCATGGCCGATCAAAAGCACATGGCGGCCGAGCCGCTGGTGGCGCATCGCCTGCTTGTGCACCTTGGAGACGAGCGGGCAGGTGGCGTCGAGATAGAAGAGATTGCGCGCCTCAGCGTCCGCCGGAACCGATTTCGGCACGCCATGCGCGGAAAAGACCACCGGCGACTGCCGATGCTCCGGCGGAATTTCGGAAAGTTCCTCGATGAACACGGCGCCGAGGCTCTGCAGCCCTTCCACGACATAGCGGTTGTGCACGATCTCGTGGCGGACATAGACCGGCGCCCCGTATTTCTTCAGCGCCAGCACGACGATCTGGATGGCGCGGTCGACGCCGGCGCAGAAGCCGCGCGGCTGGCAGAGCCTGATCGTCAGCGGTGGCTTTTTCTCAATCATGAATTCTGGCCGGTTAAGTCGTAGGGCTGGACGCGAAATGAGGTGCGCACCCCTGCCCTGTCAAGAGCGGCGGCGCTCACGGCTCTTTCGCGGGGCGGCGCAACCTCAGGATCAGCACGGCCGCAAGGGCGGCAGCCAGCCCATACCAGGTTACGGCATATTGCAAGTGGTTGTTCGGCAGGTCGATGATGGTGACGCCACCGACCGGCAGGCCGCCGGGATTCGGCGTCTTGTCGGCATCGATGAAGAACGGCACCAGGACGAAACCGGGCGGCAGGCCGGCGGTCGCCGCCATGACGTCGCGGTCCTTCCAATAGAAGATGTTCTTGGCGACGTCGTTGTCGGGAAGCATCATCGACGGCTTTGCGGGCAGCGGATTGCGGGCGAGGCCGGTCACCGTCACCTTGCCGGCAATTTCGCCTTGTTGTCGCTTGGCCGGATCCTTGAGGTCGTAGGGAACGAAGCCGCGGTTGACGAGCACGAAGCGGCCGTCCTCGAGCTGCAGGGGCGTGTAGACGTTGAAGCCGCTGTCGCCTTGCCAGGTGGAAAAGAAGTGCCGTTCGCCCTGGTGCAGGAAAGTGCCGGTCACCGTCACCGGGGTGTAGTCGACGTCATGGGAAGCGGCGAACTCCCTCTCGACATCGGCCAGCGGCAACGGTGCGGAATGGACGCGCTTGTCGATGGTCGCGAGCAGGTCTTCCTTCCAATGCAGGCGCTGGACCTGCCAGGTGCCGAGCCCGATCAGGACGGTGAACAAGACGAGGCCGAGACCGAGGAGCAACGCCGAGCGCTGCCGCGAACGGCCGGCAGCCAGACTGTTCGTCTCGTTCATTTGTTGGATTCCAGCCTGCCTTCAGCGGCCTTCTTGGAATATTGCAAGGTGATCAGCACGCCCTTGATGAGGCGCAGCGCCGTCAGGCAAAGCACCAGCGCCAGCGGTATCCACAAAAGGAAGTGCAGCCAGAGCGGCGGGCTGAGCGTCACCTCCATCCACAGCGCCAGGCCGACGACGATGAAGCCGATGATCAGGATGACGAAGACCGCCGGTCCGTCTCCGGCATCGGCGAAGGAATAGTCGAGCCCGCAATTGTAGCAGCGCTTGCCGACGGTAAGGAAACCGGAGAACAGCTTGCCTTCGCCGCAGCGCGGGCAGCGGCCATGCAGGCCGGCCGAGATCGGATCGATGGGCGGCCAGATCGCCTTGTCTTCGTTCATGTCCGCACCCTAGACCCTTTCGCTCCAAAAAATAAGGCGGCCACGTCGCCGCAGCCGCCCGTTGGATTTCGAAGGCCTTCAGTTCAATGGCCTTCGATCAGCGCGCCGCTCGAGGCCCAGACATAGATGGCGCTGAACAGGAACAGCCAGACCACGTCGACGAAGTGCCAGTACCAGGCCGCCGCCTCGAAGCCGAAATGCTGCTTCGGCGTGAAGTCGCCGCGCATCGCGCGCACCAGGCAGACCAGCAGGAAGATGGTGCCGATGATGACATGGAAACCGTGGAAGCCGGTCGCCATGAAGAAGGTGGCGCCGTAGATCGAATCCCGGAAGCCGAACGGAGCGTGCATGTACTCGTAGGCCTGCACCATGGTGAACAGCATGCCGAGGCCGACGGTCAGCACCAGGCCGTTGATCAAGCCCTTGCGGTCGCCATGCAGCAGCGCATGGTGCGCCCAGGTGACCGTCGTGCCCGACAGAAGCAGGATGATGGTGTTGTAGAGCGGCAGATGGAACGGATCGAGGACCTCCAGGCCCTTCGGCGGCCAGACGCCGCCGGTGAAGGCGGTGCGGGCATACTGGTTCGCCTCACCGGGGAAGAGACTGGCGTCGAAGAAGGCCCAGAACCAGGCGACGAAGAACATCACCTCGGAGGCGATGAACATGATCATGCCGTAGCGCAGATGCAGCGACACGACGCGCGTGTGATAGCCTTCATGCGCTTCCTTGATGGTGTCCGACCACCAGGCGAACATCGTGTACAGCACGATGATCATGCCGATGAAGAACAGCCACGGATTGGCGATGTTGTGTCCGAAGACCGGGAAGTTACCGCCCTTCAGATACTGCATCAGGCAGACGCCGCCGATCGCGGTGACCAGCGCGCCCACCGAACCCAGGAAGGGCCAGGGGCTCGGGTTGACGAGATGGTAGTCGTGTTGTGGTTTTGCGTGCGCGTCTGCCATATCAACCCCCGAGGCTTGCTTCGGAATCTGGAACTTTGCTGCTGTTGCCAGCGGCCGGCGCCGAGGAGGCGACCGGCTGTTTCTTTTCGACCGGAAACATCGTGTAGGACAGGGTGATCGTCTTCAAGTCCTTGAGTTCCGGCACATTGACGATGTCTGGATCGACATAGAACACGACCGGCATGTCCAGCGTCTCGCCGGGCTTCAGCGTCGTATCGGTGAAGCAGAAGCACTCCACCTTGTTGAAATAGCCGCCGGCCATTTCGGGCTGCACGTTGAACGAAGCGCGGCCGGTGATGGGACGGTCGAAACTGTTGGTGGCGCTGTAATGCGCCTGGGCCGTCTCGCCGATCTTGATCGTCACGGAACGGGCGACGGGCTCGAATTGCCATGGAATGCCGTTGGTGTTGGCGTCGAAGCGGACAGTGATGTCGCGGTCGAGCACACGGCCGGCATATTGCTTTTCGGCGCGTTGCGTGGTGCCACCGTAGCCGGTGACCTGGCAGAACATCTTGTAGAGCGGCACCGCCGCATAGGCCATGCCGACCATGCCGGTGAAGAAGGCGAGGCAGACGGCAGCAACGACGCCGTTGTTGACCTTGTTGCGGTGCTTGGCACTCTCGCCGCTCATCAGCCGCCTCCCAGCAGGCCGGAGCCGGTGAGGCTCGCGCCATGATGGCCGAAGCGCACGATGGTGACGACGTAGAAGATGATGACCAAGGCGGCCAAGGCGAGACCTATGGCCGCGGAACGGCTGCGGCGCGCCTTCTGCTGGCGCTCGGTCAACGTGACCAGTTCGAGGTTCTTATCGGCCACGATCATACTCCCCCCATCATGAGCGCGCGCCCGACGACGCAATCGACGAGATAGGCGGCGAAAATGGCGAAGAGATAGAGCAGCGAATAGGCAAACAGCGCCTTGGCAGGTTTCATCGCGCGGTCGTCATCGGCCATGGCGAGCACCTTCCAGGCATACCAGACGAAACCGAGGCCCAGCACCGCGGAAACGACGCCATAACCGGCCGTGGTATAGCCGAGCGCCCAGGGCAGCACGCCGACCGGCGCCAGGATCAGCGCATAGGTGAATATCTGCCGACGGGTCGAGGCATGGCCAGCCACATTCGGCATCATCGGGATGCCGGCGCGGGCGTAGTCGTCGGACTTGAAGAGAGCCAGCGCCCAGAAATGCGGTGGCGTCCACAGGAAGATGATCAGGAACAGGATCACGCTTTCGAGGCTGACCGAACCAGTCACCGCGGCCCAGCCGATCACCGGCGGAATGGCTCCGGCGGCGCCGCCGATGACGATGTTCTGCGGCGTCCAGCGCTTCAGCCACATGGTGTAGACGACGGCGTAGAAGAAGATGGTGAAGGCAAGCAGCGAGGCCGACAGCCAGTTGACCAAGACACCCAGCGTCATCACCGACAGCACGGAGAGCACGAGGCCGAAGCTCAGCGCCTCGCCCGGCGCGACGCGGCCGGCGGGAACCGGGCGGCCGGCGGTCCTGGTCATCACGGCGTCGATATCGGCGTCATACCACATGTTGAGCGCGCCCGAGGCGCCGGCCCCGATGGCGATCGCCAGGATGGCGACCAGCGCTATCAGCGGATTGATGGCGGTTGGCGCCGCGACCAGACCGACAAAGGCCGTGAAGACCACCAGCGACATGACTCGCGGCTTCAGGAGGGCGAAGAAGTCGCCCGCGGTCGCTTCCGACATGCGAAAGCCCGCTTCCTCCGTCAATCTGTCTTCGGCAAGGGCCATGCGTACTTAAGTCCATCATTCCGTTGGCCAAGACCGCCGGGCATGCCGGCGGCCTCGTATGCGTCGGGACGCTGCTTACTTGATCTTCGGCAGCTGTTCCCACTGGTGGAACGGCGGCGGCGAAGGCAGCTGCCATTCGAGCGTGGTGGCACCCTCGCCCCACGGATTGGCGCCCGCGACGCGCTTCTTCTGGAAAGCCTCGAACACGCCGTAAAGGAAGATCGCAACGCCGACGGCCGCGATGTAGGAGCCGTAGGACGAGATCATGTTCCAGCCGGCGAACGCGTCCGGATAGTCGACCGTGCGGCGCGGCATGCCGGCGAGGCCGAGGAAGTGCTGCGGGAAGAAGATCAGGTTGACGCCGACGAAGGTGACCCAGAAATGGGTGTTGGCGATCACCGGCGAGTACATGTAGCCGGTCATCTTCGGGAACCAGTAGTACCAGCCGGCGAAGATGGCGAACACGGCGCCGAGCGACAGCACGTAGTGGAAGTGGGCGATCACGAAATAGGTGTCGTGCAGCGAACGGTCGAGGCCGGCATTGGCCAGCTGGACGCCGGTGACGCCACCGATGGTGAACAGGAAGATGAAGCCCAGCGCCCACAGCATCGGCGGCTTGAAGGAGATCGAGCCGCCCCACATGGTGGCGATCCAGGAGAAGATCTTCACGCCCGTCGGCACCGCGATGACCATGGTGGCGAACACGAAGTAACGCTGCGTGTCGAGCGACAGGCCGGTCGTGTACATGTGGTGCGCCCAGACGATGAAGCCGACGGCGCCGATCGCGACCATGGCGTAGGCCATGCCGAGATAGCCGAACACCGGCTTCTTCGAGAAGGTCGAGACTATATGGCTGATGATGCCGAAGCCCGGCAGGATCAGGATGTACACTTCGGGGTGGCCGAAGAACCAGAACAGATGCTGGAAGAGGATCGGATCACCGCCCTGGTCCGGCACGAAGAAGGCGGTGCCGAAATTGCGGTCGGTGAGCAGCATGGTGATGGCGCCCGCCAGGACCGGCAGCGAGAGCAGGAGCAGGAAAGCGGTGATCAGCACGGCCCAGGCAAACAGCGGCATCTTGTGCAGCGTCATGCCGGGAGCGCGCATGTTGAAGATGGTGGTGATGAAGTTGATGGCGCCGAGGATCGACGATGCGCCGGCGATGTGGATCGACAGGATCGCGAGATCCATCGCCGGGCCCGGCTGACCGGAGGTCGAAAGCGGCGGATAGATCGTCCAGCCGCCGCCGACGCCGAAGGCACCGGGCGCGCTCGGAACGAACATCGAGGACAGCAGCAGAATAAAAGCTGGCGGCAGCAGCCAGAAGGAGATGTTGTTCATGCGCGGGAAGGCCATGTCCGGCGCGCCGATCATGATCGGCACCATCCAGTTGGCGAAACCGCCGATGAGCGCAGGCATGACCATGAAGAAGATCATGATCAGGCCATGCGCGGCGCCGAAGGCGTTGTACATGCTCTTGCCGCCGTCGATGGCGGCGTCGCCCTGCATGCCGTAGACCATCTGTGCCAGGCCGCTGAAGATCTGGATGCCAGGCTCCTGCAGCTCCATGCGGATGGCAACCGAGAGCGCGCCCCCCACGATGCCGGCCATGATCGCGAAGATCAGGTAAAGCGTGCCGATGTCCTTGTGGTTGGTCGAGTAGACCCAGCGGACCCAGCCATGCGGCCTGTGGTCGCCGTGATCGTGAGCTGCAGCCTCTGCCATGTTCCGCTCCGTTCCCTAAATCTTGCTAACCCGCGACATCAGTTGCCGGCGGCCGCTACCTTGTTGGTACCATCGATCTCGGCCATCAGCGCCTTGTTGGCGGCAGGCACGTCGGTCTTGGCCGTCTCCAGCCAGGTCTTGAACTGCGCGTCGGACACGACACGGACTGCGATCGGCATGAAGGCATGGTCCTTGCCGCAGAGCTGCGAGCACTGGCCGTAATAGAGGCCTTCCTTCTCCGCCTTGAACCAGGTCTCGTTGGTGCGGCCGGGCACGGCGTCCATCTTGATGCCGAAGGACGGCACGGCGAAAGAGTGGATGACGTCGGTCGCCGTGATCAGCACGCGGGTCATGGTGTTGACCGGCACGACCAGCTCGTTGTCGACCGCCAGCAGGCGCGGATAGAGGGCGCGATCTTCCTTGCCGGCCTTGGCGCGGTCGGCATCCTGGAGAACCGCCGAGTTGAAGGAGAAGGTCTTGTCGACCTGGTATTCGTAATCCCAGTTCCACTGGTTACCGGTCGCCTTGACGGTGAGCTTGGCTTCTTCCGGCGGGGTGTATTGCGCGGTGAGCAGCTGGAAGGAGGGAATGGCGATGAGCAGAAGCACGATCACCGGGCCGACGGTCCAGATCACCTCGATCAGCGTGTTGTGGCTGGTCTTGGACGGCACCGGGTTGGCGCTGGCGCGGAACCTGACGATGCAGACCAGCAGAAGCAGCAGCACGAGGATGGTGATCGGGACGATGAACCACATGGTGTAGTTCCCGAACCGCTCGATCTGCCGCATCATGTCGGTCGCCGGCGCCTGGAAGCTCACCTCCCATTCCCGCGGCTGGTCGGCACGGGCCGCCGCACTGGAGAAGAGCACGGCCGAAGCTGCCGCACCTGCCAAGAATTCAGCGCTTGCCAGGAATTTCCTCATCGCCCTCTCGTCTCCCGCTTCCCGCGATCTGGTCGCACCAATAACGGACGCTGCCGGGATTGGGAATCCCGGTCTGTCCCTAGGGTGGTTCAAACCATACTCTATTTCCCTCCGCAAGAAAGGAGCGGAGGAAACCGTGCGGCATTTTTGCGCGCAGGCCGAAGGCGGTCTTCAGCCCCTGGCGCGCTCCATGCGCAATGGTCGCAATTAGGGCGAATTTGCTTTGGAAAAGCACGTAATTGCCGGTATCGGGGCGGGCCAGCGACGGTCTCGTCCTTTACTTGGCCCCGGCGCAGCTTAAAGTGCCGTGATTCGCAATGGAGCCGTCATGACTTCCTGGCTTTCGAGAACCTTGGCGAAGGTCGTTCTTGCCCTTGCCTTGCTCGGCGTCGGCATAGCCGTTGGCGCCGCCGCCCAGCCGAACAATGCCACGCCGCCGAGCGGCACGGTGAAGTCGACGCATGGCGCGTGGTCGATCATCTGCGACACGCCGGCGGGCGCGACCTCCGAACAATGCGTGATGATGCAGAACGTCGTCGCCGAGGACCGTCCCGAGATGGGCCTTTCGGTCGTGGTGCTGCGCACGGCCGACAACAAGGCCGAGATCCTGCGCGTGCTGGCGCCGCTCGGCGTGCTGCTTCCCAACGGACTCGGCCTCAATGTCGACGGCAAGGATATCGGCCGCGCCTATTTCGTGCGCTGCTTCCAGGACGGCTGCTACGCGGAGGTGATCCTCGAAAAGCCGCTGCTCGACACGTTGAAGAGCGGCACCTCGGCCACGTTCATCGTCTTCCAGACACCCGAGGAAGGCATCGGCATCCCCGTCGACCTCAAGGGCTTTGCGGAAGGTTTCGCCGCCCTACCTTGATCTTCTTGCCCATGCGCCGCCCCTGACGCCGAGGCCTGGTGGCGAATGCGCGTTTGGCGGCCAGGAGGTTCAATGCGCGCGAATTTCCCCGCTTCCCTCACCGGTCTGGTGCTGGTCGCCGCGGTTTCGGCCGCGCGGGCCGAGGATGATGAAATCCTCCAGAAGCCCGAGCCGGCGGCCATCCTCGATATCGCCAAAGGTTTCGGCTCGGCCAGGATGGGCAGGGACGACAATGGCGATCCGATGATTTCCGGGCGGATCGAGGGCGTCAGATACGTGATCTACTTCTATGGCTGCGAAGACCACGAGAACTGCAAGTCGCTGCAATTCTCGACCGGCTACACCGACCCGCTGACCGCCGAGCAGGCCAATGCCTGGAACGCAAAATACCGCTGGGTGAAGGCCTATTCGGGCGACGGCTCGAATTTCAAGATGGACGTCTCTTTCGCCGGCGGCATCACCAAAGCCAATCTCCAGGAACAGTTTTCCAATTGGGATGCGATGACCGGCAACATCAAGAACTTCCTGAGCGGCGGGTGACGGCGACGCAATAACCGGCTTCATCCAGGTTGGCGATTGTGCGACGGCGGCTTCGCGCCTACATCCCCTAGAACCAGGGAGATAGAGCATGATGTCGTCCGAAAACCGCTACACACTTTTCGGCATCATGCTCTAGAACGATTTTGTTTCCACGAATGGATCTGCCATGAACAGCCTGATCGGCCAATTCGACATTTCCGACGATCGCGTCAAAGAGATCGTCGCCGACACCATCAAGGGCGCCGACGACGGCGAGCTGTTCCTTGAGTACAGCGAAAGCGAAGCGCTGATGTTCGACAACGGCCGGCTGAAGACGGCCAATTTCAACACCGACCAGGGGTTCGGCCTGCGCGCCGTGGCCGGGGAAGCCAGCGGCTACGCGCATTCGAGCGATCTTTCCGAAGCCTCGCTGCTGCGCGCGGCCGATGCCGTCTCGGCGGTCAAGGGCGGCTATTCCGGCACATTGGCCGGGGCACCCGCGCGCACCAACCGCCATCTCTATGGTGACGAGAACCCCATCCCCTCCCCGTCCTTCGAGGCCAAGGCCAAGCTGTTGCAGGAGATCGACGGCTGGCTGCGGGCCAAGGATCCGCGTGTTCGCCAGGTGACGGCCTCGCTCGCAGCCTCCTGGCAGCATGTCGAGATCGTGCGCGGCGACGGCCAGATCGTGCGCGACATCCGCCCGCTGGTCCGCATCAACGTCTCGGTCGTGGTCGGCAGCGGCGACCGGCAGGAGAGTGGCTCCTACGGCATGGGCGGCCGCAAGAGCTTCGGCGAGTTCGTCAGCGAGGAAAGCTGGAAGCACGCGGCAGGCGAGGCGCTGCGGCAGGCGCTGGTCAACCTGGAAGCGGTTCCGGCGCCGGCGGGCACGTTCGACATCGTGCTGTCCAGCGGCTGGCCGGGGGTGATGCTGCACGAGGCGGTCGGCCATGGGCTCGAAGGAGACTTCAACCGCAAGAAGACGTCGGCCTTCGCCGGCCTGATGGGTAGCCAAGTGGCGGCCAAGGGCGTCACCGTCGTCGATGACGGCACCATCCCCGAGCGGCGCGGCTCGCTCACCGTCGACGACGAAGGGACGCCTTCGGCGCGCAATGTGCTGATCGAGGACGGCAAACTGGTCGGCTATATGCAGGATCGCCAGAACGCCCGGCTGATGGGCATGAAGGCGACCGGCAACGGCCGCCGCGAAGGCTATGCGCACCAGCCGATGCCGCGCATGACCAATACCTACATGACCGCGGGCGATATGCAGCCGGAAGAGATCATCGCCTCGGTCAAGAACGGCATCTACGCGGTCTCCTTCGGCGGCGGCCAGGTCGACATCACCTCGGGCAAATTCGTGTTCGGCTGCACCGAGGCCTACATGATCGAGAACGGCAAGGTGACGCAGCCGATCAAGGGCGCGATGCTGATCGGCAACGGGCCGGATGCCATGCACCGCGTCAGCATGGTCGGCAACGACATGCAGCTCGACAATGGCATCGGCATGTGCGGCAAGGCCGGGCAGGGCGTGCCGGTCGGCGTCGGCCAGCCGCATCTCAGGATGAACCAGATGACGGTGGGCGGCACCAGGGTTTGAACCCTGGCCCGATACCTTCGTTCTTACACAGGTAAGGTGCTGCTGCCGATTTATACAAACGCTATCGGTCGCTGCCTGACCAGCAATCATCCCGCGCGCGCCAAGCGGTTGATTCCGGTTTGAGTGCACCCCCCACCTTGAAGTGAACACAATCGTGTTAGGACATTATTAATTGTTTAATTGGCGGGGCGGACGTTTGCGCATTAGCCTGCCGCCAGTCTTCTCGTTGCGGTGGTGTCGGCAAAATGCAGCGTTCCCCTGGCGTCCTGACCTCTTCTTTCCTTCTTGGTTTCGTTTCGTTGATTGGTGCGACGTCGTTGCAGGCAGGCCCTGCCGCGGCGGCCCAGTCGACATGGTTCAAGCGAATGGCGGCGCAATCTGCCAGTTCCGCCACCGTCGGCGCCAGCACCAGCGTGCCGTATGGCTGGCTCGATTTCTGTCATCGCCGGCCGAAGGAGTGCAAGGTGCCCCCCCTGCCCGCCGCGAGCGTCAAGCTGACCGCGCAGAACATGAGCATCCTCAAGCGGATAAACCAGAAGGCGAACCGCTCCATCACGCCCGTCAGCAACTACGATCACTGGGGCACGATGATGGACCATTGGGACTATCCGACGGACGGCAAGGGCGATTGCAAGATCTACGCTCTCTACAAGCGCAAGCTTCTCCAGGAAGCGGGATTTCCCCGGCAGGCGCTGCTGATGACGGTGGTGCGCGACCTGCACAACGAGGGCCACACGATCCTGACCGTGAAGACCGACAAGGGCGATCTCGTGCTGGACAATCTCGTCGACGAAATCCGGCCGTGGAACGCCACCGGCTATTATTTCCTGAAACGACAGTCGCAGCAGAACCCGAATGTCTGGGTTTCGCTCAACCAGCGCGGCGGCACGGCGAAACGGCTGTCTCCAAGCTCGTAAACTGACATTGCCTGCTCGCCCGCTCGGCCCGCCTCAGGCGGATCGGCGCGCCACGGGCCGTAGTCGCTTGATCCCCGGACTGATGGGCCAGGAAGGCCGGCCCATCAACGAAGAGCTGCCGTCCCGGCCTGCTACGAGCCTACTGCTGGCAGGGCGGCTCGCCAGGACGCCCGCAGGTCGGCTTCTTGTTTCCCTGCGGCGGTTGCTCCTTGGGCTGCTGCGGCAGGCGCCGTTCCTGTATCTGAGGCTGAAGCCGCGGCTGCTGCAAGCGTCTTTCTTGCATCTGAGGCTCAGGCCTCAACTGCTGCAGGCGTCTCTCTTGCATCCGAGGCTTTGGCTGCGCCTGGAACTCTGGCCTTTGCGGCCTGAGCACCTGCACGTTCGGCCTTTCCTGCTTGAATTTGCGCTGGAGGTCGGTGCCCGCGCCGGCAGAACCTTCTTCGCCGTTCGGCAGCCTGCGGAGCTTCCTGTTTTCATTGGCGGACTCTTGATTCTGATCGGAGAAAACACTCGGATTGTTTCTCCTGAGCCGCTCCTGCACGCTCGGCCGATTCTCGGCCGGCGCCCCGTTGACCGTCGGAAGCTTGCGGAGCTTCTTACCTCTATCGCTTCCATTGACCGAGCCTTGATCGCTCGGGCCGACAGCCGTCTGGCCTGCCGACAGATCCTTGCGGGTCAGCTTCCTCGGCCTGCCTTCGTTCTGGCCGGACAACGCATTTGGGTTGTTCTTCCCGAACCTCTGCTGGGCGTTCTGCCCTTTCTCGCCCGGCGCGCTGTTGACGGTCGGCAGCTTCCGGAACTTGCCCTTCTTGCCCTGATTGTCGACAACTCCGTTCTGTTGGCCGCTGCCCGTAACGGGGGCGCCGGCATTCCCGGTAGCCTGCTGGTTGCCACTCGCCGTGCCTTGCTTGCCCGGCACCTTCCTGTTGGGCGCATTCTGGCCGTTGAGCGCCGGCTTGCCGTTGACGAGCGGCAGCGCCTTGCCGTCAGCTCCCGGCAAGGCGTGATCGGTCGAGAGCTTGCCCATCGTCCTCGCCTGCGGCGTCGTGCCCGGCTGCTGGCCCTGCGTGACAGCTTGGCCGGGCTTCAGCGGTTGCGCGGCCGCGCCCGGCTGCTGGGCCTGCGTTGCAGCCTGGCCGGGCTTCAGCGGCTGGCCGCCCTGATTTTGCTTGAACAACACTGCCCTTTTCTGCAGCAACGGCGGCAGCGCCACCTTGGCCGCCAGGGCGGCGCCCGCGCCAACCGCCATCTTCTGACCGGTGGTGAGGCCACCCGGTGCATTGGCGTTTGGCTGCCCGGCCTGATTGGCCGGCTCGTTGTTGATCGTCGTGTTGTTGACGTTGTTGATGACGGTCGTGTTGTGAATGTTGTTGAAGATGATGTCGTTCGGCGGCGGCACGATGTCACGCGGCGGCCTGACCCAGACCGGCACGGGGACAAAGACCGGCGTCGGCAGGACGTAAACATCGACCGGCGGCGGGGGCGGCGGCAGCACGACAAAATCCGGCGGGGGCGGCGGCAGGAAGATCACGTCGACCGGGGGCGGCGGCTCGAAATCGAAATCGGGATCGTCGAAATAGAGCACCGGACGGTCGACATAGACGATTTCCTCCGGCGGAGGCGGCGGCACGTCATAGACGATGACGGAGAAGCTCGGCGGCGGCTCGAGCTCGGCGTCGAAATGCTCGAGCCGGCGGCGCGCGTCCCAGGCATGCAGCCCATGCGGATAGCGCTCCAGGTAAGACCAATAAGCCTCCGGCGTATCCCGCAGCCACGTTTCGCGCCAGGTGATCGCCTCGCGCCGCGCCGCGATGATGGCGCGCACGCGCTTGGCCATCGGATCGTGCGGATAGGCGACGAGGAAATCCTCATAACCGCCCATGGTATCGCGATCGAGTGCCGCGACATAGGCGTCATGCGCATTGAAATCGCGGATCGCTCTGGTCCGGTTGGCCCGGGATTCGGCCTCGGACACCTTCGGCGGCGGCGCGTCCGGCGCGCGTTCGAAGAAGACGAAAGGCGCGCTGATCTTCGAGGCGTCCCACGGGACTTCGGCGCCTTGCGTCACCTCGTTCACACGTAGCCGCGTGCGGTCGAAAACCTCGTCAAGCGACAAGCCGGCTTCGCGTATCATCTCGGCAAGTGCCTGAGCATAGGCGCCGTATGGGCCTTTGCCTTCCGGCGCAACCGTTCCGGGCGCCGTGTTGAACGCAATCAGCATGTTGGGGTCGGGGTCGACCAGCGCGAGACCGCTGGCCAGCGGCTGGCTCATTTTCGGGAGGGCACTCGGCCGCGCCGCGTCGAGGACGACGATATTGACCTTCGCCGGCAGTCCCGCCAGAGACCTGGTGATGTCGGAGAGCCGCAAGGCCTGCAGCGGCACGTCGGCCGGATTGGCGATCTGGGCGTCGACCGGCAGGAAATAGTTCTCACCTTCGAACTGCACGCCGCGGCCGGCAAGGTACACGAAAACGGTCGCGTCCGGACCGGCGGCGGAAACCTTTCCAAGGAAATCGCGCAGCGCGCCACGCAAGGATTCCTGGTCGACATCACGTGCGCCGACCACATCGAATCCCGCTGCCTGCAGGGTCTGCGCAATCAGGCCGGCGTCATTCGCGGAGGTGGCAAGCGCATCCGACGGATAGGCGGCGTTGCCGATGACGAATGCGAGACGTTTCTGCTGTTGGGCAAGAGCGCCGGTCGTGGACGCGACGGCGAACGCGATGAGAATGACGACAAGACCGATGACTTTCCGAAGCGAGCGCATTGCAATCCGCAATCCTTGTCCGCCCTTCGCCCAGCGCGATAACGCCGGAGAGGCAGGAATTTTTCCCTACCAGCGGAATTAAGACCCTGCAAAAAGGCGGCTTTAGGGCGCAATTTCATCGGAGGCTTCACAGTTTTCACGCGAGCCCCGGCCGCGAGCTATCGCCGTCTTCTCGGCTTTTCCAGTAGCGCCACGGCCTCGACATGGGGCGACCACAGGAACTGGTCGATCGGCGTGACACTCTTCAGCGCATAGCCGCCATCGATCAGGATCCGCAGATCACGCGCGAGCGTCACCGGATTGCAGGAGACGGCGGCGACCAGCGGCACGTCGGAGCGGGCGATCTGCTTGGATTGGTCCTCGGCGCCGGCGCGCGGCGGATCGAAGACCAGCCCGTCGAAGGTGTTCAACTCCTTGAAGGTCAGCGGCCGGCGGAACAGGTCACGGCGTTCGCTGGCCACCCGCTTCAGGCCACTGGCGAAGCGGTAGGCACGGTCGAGCGCGGCAAGCGCCGGCGCATCGCCTTCGACGGCATGGACCTCCGACTTCGCCGCCAGCCGAAGCGCGAAGCTGCCGCAGCCGGCGAACAGGTCGGCGACCTTCTTGGCGCGCGACAGATGCTGGCCGACGAGGCCCGCCATCGTCTGCTCGGCGGTTTCCGTCGCCTGCAGGAAAGCGCCGGGCGGCACCGCGACGGCGACCGGTCCGAACTGAACCACCGGCTTCTTCGGCTCGACGACGATCTCACCATCGACGGAAAGCCTGGCCAGACCTTCGGCCATGACGAAATTCGACGCGATGCGCCGCTGCTGGTCGCCAAGCTTACCGGCATCATGGACGGCGATGTCGAGGCCCGACGCGGTGACGGTCACCGTCATGTGAAACGCCTTCGGCGTGGCGCAGACCAGTCCGGCGAGGGCGCGCAATTTATCGAGCGCCAAGACGATCGCCGGCAGCGAGATCGGGCATTCCTCGATCGGGATGATCTCTGAGGATAGCGCGCGCACGAAGCCGAGCAGCATGCCGGCCTCGGTGCGCCTGGCGCTGAAAGTGACGCGGCGGCGGGTGTGCGGCGCGCAGGGCACCAGCGCAGCGACCTCGCAAGCGATGCCCTTGGCCTTCAGTGCCTGCACGACCCTCTCGCGCTTCCATTGCCGGTAGGCTTCGGCTTCGAAATGCTGCAGCGCGCAGCCGCCACATTCGGTGAAATGGCGGCAGGCCGGATCGATCCTGAGCGACGAGGCTTCCAGCACCGACATTAGCGAGGCGCGATCCTTCTGTCGCGCGGCCGTGACCGTTTCGCCCGGCAGCGTGAACGGGACAAACACCTCCTCGCCCTCCGCATTGGCAATGCCGTCGCCCTGCGAGCCGAGCCTCGCGATGGTGAAGCGTGTGCTCATCGCCATGGTCCTGCGTCCTTGATGCCGGCAAGCAGGAACTCGCGGTTGCCGTCGCCCCCTTCGATCGGCGACGGGTGGAGTCCCAGCACGCGCCAGCCGGAAATGTCGGCAAGCCAATCGCGCAAATTCCCGGCAATGCGCTCGGCATCGCCCGGATCCTTGAGCAGGCCGCCCTTGCCGATCGCCTCGCGTCCGGCCTCGAATTGCGGCTTGACCAGAAGGATTGCCTTGGCGCCCTCGCCCGCCAAGTCCAGCGCCGGCGGCAGCGCCAGCTTCAGCGAGATGAAGGAGACGTCGCAAACCAGGAAACCGGGAACGCGGCCGCCGAGATCGGCGGCCTTCAGATCGCGGGCGTTCAGTCCCTCGATCACCGTTACGCGCGGGTCGCCGGCAATCTCGGGATGCATCTGGGCGTGGCCGACATCGATCGCCGTGACATGCGCCGCGCCGCGTTTCAGCAGCACCTGAGTGAAGCCGCCGGTCGAGGCGCCGATATCGAGCGCCTCGCTGCCGGAAGGATCGAGGCCGAAACGATCGAGGCCGGCGATCAGTTTCAGGGCCGCGCGCGACACATAGGCTTGCGCCGGATCGTCGATAGCGACAACGCAGTCCGGCCCAACGGGCTGGCCGGGCTTACGGGCAATCGCGCCGTCGACCGTCACGGTGCCGCGCTCGATCGCGTCGCGGGCGCGCGAGCGGCTGGCGAACAGACCGCGCCCGACGAGCAATTCGTCGAGCCGCTGGCGCTGGCTTGATGGCAAAGGGGAACCCATCGGCCTTCATTGGCGAAAGCCGGGCGCGAACGCAATGGGTTTGAATATGACGCAAGAGGCTGCAGAATGCCGACTGGAGCATGCCGGTCGGTGGAGGAGGTAATGCTGAAGGGGACCTGTCATTGCGGCGCCGCCCATTGGACGCTGGAAGGCGATCCCGGCGGAATCACCGCCTGCAACTGCACGCTTTGCCGCCGTTACGGCACGCTGTGGGCTTATGATTATGTCGACGAGCGCATCCGCGTCGCCGGGCCGCTGAAGTCCTACACACGCCCCGAGGTGGCCGAACCCGCGCTGGAAATCCTGTTCTGCCCGACCTGCGCCTGTGTGGTCGCCTGGCGCGGCTTGCGTTCCGGCAAGAGCGGCCGCACGCGCATCGCGGTCAATGTCAGGCTGGCGCCGCCCGAGGAAGTCGCCGACCTGCCAATCGACCATTTCGACGGCCTCGACACATTCGACGACCTGCCGCGGGATGGGCGTTGCGTGCGCGATATGTGGTTCTAAAATACGGTTCGCGAGACCTGGCGCTCGACGGCCGGTGTCAGGCCATCATTGCCGGAGGCTTCCTTGCGCGGCGGCTCGGCCGGCACCGCCACGGGTAGCGGGGCATCCGGTAGTACAACGAACTGCGGTCTCTGCTTGTAGGTGAAACCGCCGCGGATGTTGCCCATCTTGCCGGCGACGATATCCCTCGCCGCCTTTTCGATGTTGCGGTCGTAACGCGTTTCGGCTGCCAACGGCGCGGCCATGGCAGCCAAAATGGCCATGCCGCAAAGGAACGCCTTCATTGTTCTTATCCCCTGCCTTAGGACCAAGGTCTTAGCAGGGCGCCGTTGAAAATCGGCCAAGAGACAGGGTAAGCGAACGGCCAAACGGAAGCGTTAACAAACGCTTATATCCGAAAGCCGGCAAACTGATTCAGCGTCTTGACGTTCTGATTCAGGCGCGCTGCGCCTGTACGCCATGGCCGAGCGTCGCGAAGACGGTACGCACGATGCCGACCGAGTCCAGGCCGGCGTCGGCATACATCTTTTCGGGCTTGGCGTGGTCGGTGAACACGTCCGGCAGCACCAGCGGGCGCACCTTCAGGCCGCTTTCCAGCAGGCCTTGATGGGCGAGGAAGTGCAGCACCTGGCTGGCGAAGCCGCCGATGGCGCCCTCCTCCACGGTCACAAGCACTTCGTGCGAACGGGCGACCCGGCGAATGAGATCCTCGTCGAGCGGCTTGGCGAAGCGGGCATCGGCGACGGTGGTGGAGAGACCCGCGGCGCCGAGCTCCTCGGCGGCGAGCAGGCAATCCTGCAGCCGCGTGCCGAAGGAAAGCAGCGCGACCTTGGTTCCTTGCTTGAGGATGCGGCCCTTGCCGATTTCGAGCAGCGAGCCCCGCTCCGGCATGTCGACGCCGACGCCGTTGCCGCGCGGATAGCGGAAGGCGATCGGGCCGTCATCATAGGACGCGGCGGTGCGCACCATATGGCGAAGCTCCGCCTCGTCGGCCGCCGCCATGACGACGAAGCCCGGCAGCGAGGCGAGGAAAGTGGTGTCGAAGGCGCCGCAATGGGTGGCGCCGTCGGCGCCGACGAAGCCGGCGCGGTCGATGGGAAAGCGCACAGGCAGCTTCTGGATCGCCACGTCGTGGACGACCTGGTCGTAGGCACGCTGCAGGAAGGTCGAATAGATGGCGGCGAAGGGCTTGTAGCCTTCGGTGGCGAGCCCCGCCGCGAAGGTCACCGCGTGCTGCTCGGCGATGCCGACATCGAAGGTCCGCTTCGGGAACACCTCGCCGAACAGGTCGAGGCCGGTGCCGCTCGGCATGGCGGCTGTGATGGCGACGATACGGTCGTCCTCGCGCGCCTCCTGGATCAGGCTCTCGGCGAAGACCTTGGTGTAGGCGGGCGCGTTGGCCGGCGCCTTGGCCTGCGCCCCGGTGATGACGTCGAATTTGTTGACGCCGTGATATTTGTCGGCCGCTGCCTCCGCCGGCGCGTAGCCCTTGCCCTTCTGCGTCACGACATGGATCAGCACCGGACCTTTGCCGTTGTCGCGCACGTTCCTCAGCACCGGGATGAGGTGCTCGAGATTGTGCCCGTCGATCGGGCCGATGTGATAGAAGCCGAGTTCCTCGAACAAGGTGCCGCCGGTGACATAGCCACGCGCATGCTCGACCGCCCGGGTGATGGCGCGGTCGGCGCGCTTGCCGAGATAGGAGGTCAGCTTCTTGCCGAAATCGCGCAGGCCGAGATAGGCCTTGCCCGACGCAAGCCTCGCCAGATAGGCGCTCATCGCGCCGGTCGGCGGCGCGATCGACATGTCGTTGTCGTTGAGGATGACGATCAGCCGGGCATCGAGTGCGCCGGCATTGTTCAGCGCCTCGAAGGCCATGCCGGCCGACATCGAGCCGTCGCCGATAACGGAAATCACATCGTTTCGGCCGCCCGACAGGTCGCGCGCCATCGCCATGCCGAGGCCGGCCGAAATCGAGGTGGAGGAATGCGCGGCGCCGAACGGGTCGTATTCGCTCTCGGCGCGCCGGGTGAAACCGGAGAGGCCACCCTCCTGGCGCAGCGTGCGGATGCGGTCGCGGCGGCCGGTCAGAATCTTGTGCGGATAGGCCTGGTGGCCGACGTCCCAGATCAGCCGGTCCTGCGGCGTGTTGAAGACATAATGCAGGGCAACCGTCAGTTCGACGACGCCAAGACCGGCGCCAAGATGGCCGCCCGTCTGCGACACGGCGTCGATGAGCTCGGCACGCAGTTCCGCGGCAAGCTGCGGCAGCGCGCTCTCATCGAGCATCCGCAGGTCCGCGGGAATGCGGACCTTGTCGAGCAGCGGCGTGTCTGGCTTCACTCGGGCGCGTCCTGCCTCAATTGATCGAACACGGCGCTACCAGCAGATTGCGCCATAATCATGCGCGGAATAGGCCGCCGGCGGGCGAATGTAAATGCGTGTCGGTGACGCGCAGGTTGAGCGATTCCTAGTTCTCAGGCAGCGGAATAAACTCTTCCTCGTCGCCGGGAACGATATCGAAGCGGCCCGTCTTCCATTCCTGCTTGGCCTGCTCGATACGTTCCTTCGAGGACGAGACGAAATTCCACCAGATATAGCGCTGGGAGCCAAGCGAAGCGCCGCCGAACAGCATGAAATGCGCGCCGCGCTCGGAGGAGACGACGATCTCCTCACCCGGCTTGAACACCAGAAGCCGCTCGGCCGGGAAAACATCGCCGGCGATCGAGACTTCGCCTTCCAGCGTGTAGATGGCGCGTTCCTCGGCATCGGCCGGAATTTGCACGCTGGCGCCCGCGGCCAGCCTGAGATCGGCGTAAAGCGTGTCCGACGCGGTCGCGACGGGCGAGCGCAGGCCTGAGAATTCGCCGATGACCACGCGGCCGCTGACGCCCCCGGTGTCGATCTGCGGCAATCGGGCAACCGACGTATTGGCGAAGACCGGGGCGATTTCTTCCTTGCCATCGGGCAGCGCGAGCCAGGTCTGCAAGCCGGAGACCGACATCGGAGCGCCGCGCAGCTCTTCCGGCGTGCGCTCGGAATGAACGATGCCACGCCCGGCGGTCATCAAATTCACGTCGCCGGGCGCGATCACCATTTCGGTGCCGAGCGAGTCGCGATGCCTGATCTTGCCGTCAAACAGATAGGTGACGGTGGAAAGGCCGATATGCGGATGCGGGCGCACGTCGAGCGCGTGGCCGGCGCGCAGGATGGCTGGGCCCATGCGGTCGAAGAAGATGAATGGCCCGACCAGACGGCGTTTCGCCGTCGGCAAGGCGCGGCGCACCTCGAAGCCGCCGATGTCCTTGGCGTTGGGAACGACCATCAGCTCGATCTGGTCGCAGGCGAAGGCATCGCCGGGCTCAGGGTCGTTTCCGGGAAAGAAGCTCATAACTGTCCCTCAGGCGAAACGCAGCGCCGACCTGGCCTTCGCCTTGGCGGCCTCGACCTCGCGGTTGCGCGGTTCCTGGCTGGTTTCGAGCGAATCGATGAGTTCGCGCGCGGCGGCCGCGATCGCTTCCACAGCATGATAGAAAGCGTGCTCGTTGCGCTTCGACGGTTTCGTCGTGCCGCTCAGCTTGCGCACGAACTGCAGCGCTGCGTCATGCACTTCGTCATTGGTTGCCGGCGGTTCGAAATTGGCCAGGGTCTTGATGTTGCGGCACATGGCTTGAACTCCTTACCTGCTTGCTCTGCCACCCGAATTATTCCGCGTCCAACGGCTCCGTTCCCACCGGCTTGCCGTCGCGCGACAGCCTGATCTTCTCGACCTTGTCCTCGGCCGCTTTCAGCAACCGGTCGCAATGCGCCTTCAACGCCTCGCCGCGCTCATAGATCCTGATCGACTGATCGAGCGGGACGTCGCCGCGCTCCAGATCATCGACGATCTTCTCCAGCGCGTCGAGCGCCTGCTCGAAGCTCATCGCCTTGACGTCTTGGTTAGCTTCATCAGCCATCATTCATCCCTTCATCAGCCGCCCGACATGGGCGGCGACTGAAAATGCCAGTCCCTGCAGATCGTAGCCGCCTTCCAGCAGGCTGACGAGCCTGTTGGAGCTGTGGCGACCCGCGCGTTCCATCAACTGGCCGGTCGCCCAGTCGAAATCGTCCTCGGTCAGGTTGATCTCGGCCAGCGGATCGCGGTGATGCGCGTCGAAACCGGCGGAAATGATGATCAGGTCCGGCGCAAACGCGTCGATCGACGGCAGCACGCGCGACAGGAAAGCGTCGCGGAACAGGTCGCTGCCGGTCTGCGGCGCCAGCGGCGCGTTGACGATGTTGCCGGCCCCGGTCTCGCTCTTCGCGCCGGTGCCCGGATAAAGCGGCATCTGGTGCGTCGAGCAGTAGAGCACCGACGGATCGTCCCAGAAGATGTCCTGCGTGCCGTTGCCGTGATGGACATCCCAGTCGACGATGGCGACGCGCTCGGCCTGATGCCTCTTCTGCGCATAACGGGCGGCGATGGCCGCCGTGTTGAACAGGCAAAAACCCATTGCCGTGGTCTTTTCGGCGTGGTGGCCCGGCGGACGGGCGGCGACGAAGACGTTGGCGGCGCGGCCCTCGAAGACATCGTCGACCGCGGCGTTCGCCGCACCGATCGCCGTGACTACCGCCTGCCAGCTTTTCGGGCTGGCGCTGGTATCGGCATCGATCGAGACGATGCCGCTCTCAGGAATCGCCGCGCGCACGCGCTCGACGAAAGCCTCGGGGTGCGCGTAGAGGATGGTTTTCTCGTCGCCTTCCGGCGCCTTGACGCGGTCGAGCGCCGCAAACGCCTCGTCGTCCAGCACCCGCTCGATGGCGCGCAGGCGGTCGGGCCGCTCGGGGTGACCGGGCGGCGTGAGGTGTTCGAGGAAGATCGGGTGCGTGTAGAGACGTGTGGCCATGGCGCCTAATCTAGGCACCCGCGGCCGCAATGACCATGTTTGAAAAGCCGAATGGCTGGGGAAATTGCGCAAGCCCATGTCGTCCGCGCCATTGGCGGGTGCCCAACTTCGCGGTAAGGTCACTTCGCTGCCTGGTGCCCGCGACGCGGGAGAATCGGGAACACGGTTGAACTCCGTGGCGTGCCCAACGCTGTGAGGGGGACCGCGCCGGCAAACGCCACTGTCGATGACGGGAAGGCGCCGGGGCGGGACGATCCCGAGCCAGAAGACCGGCCCGGCAGACACGGTCTTCCGCTTGGTCAGGCGGAGGACTGCTTGTCGCAAGGGGAAAAGCGATGACGGCAGCAGCGATCGCCGCGAGCGGCGACGACTTTGACCAACTGGCGCGCGACGCGGTCTATCGGGCGATGTTCACCAGGCGTGACGTGCGCAGCCATTTTGTTCCCGACGACCTCGACGATTGCGTGCTGGCGCGGCTTCTCACCGCCGCGCATCATGCGCCGTCGGTGGGCTATATGCAGCCGTGGAATTTCATCGTCATCCGCGATGCCGAGCGGCGCAGACAAGTGCGCGATCTGTTCCTCGCCGCGCGCGAGCAGGAATTGCCGGCGATCGAGGCGGAGCGGCAGGCGCTATACCGGAAACTGAAGCTCGAAGGCATATGCGAAAGCGCGCTCAATCTCTGCATCACCTGCGACCGGCAGCGCTCGAAGGGTTCGCCGCTCGGGCGCTGGCACAATCCGGAGATGGATCTCTACAGCACGGTCTGCGCGGTGCAGAATTTCTGGCTGGCGGCACGCGCCGAGGGTGTCGGCGTCGGCTGGGTGAGCATCATCGAAACGGAGGCGCTGAAGCGGCTTCTGTCGATCCCGGAGCATGTCACGCCGATCGCCTATCTGTGCGTCGGCCGCGTCTCCGCCTTCGCCCCGAAGCCGGACCTCGAAGCGCATGGCTGGGGCAAGCGCCTGCCGCTGCCCGAACTGGTGATGAGCGAGACTTTTCGCGGCGCCGGCGAAGCGCCGCTCAAATCGGCGATCGCGAGTCTCGGTGCCGGGCCGTCGAAATCCTGAGCTGATCAAGCCGCTCGGGGCGTGTCCCAACGCGAGCCGCCGCCGAAGGAGCCGAGCGCCTTGTCGCGCAGTTCCCTGAATTTGGACGAGGCCTCGGCGAGCCGCGTGTCCCATTCGGGGCTGGGCGCCTGACCTTCGATGGCTTCGAAATAGACCTGCATCAAGGACGCGATGGCGAACGGCTCGATGAATGCTGCCTTGAAGGCCCAGGCAAAGACGATCGCCAGCACGAAGGCCCAGCCGGCCAATTGTCCGGGCATGACCCAGAGGATCGCCGCGGCGGGCGCCAGCATCAACAGGAAGATGACGAAGGACACGCCCCACATGATCACCGCCAGCCAGACGGCGTTCTTGACCATGTGCTTGCCGTTCTGGGCATAAAGCACGACGCCTTGCCGCGCCGTCTCGAAGGGCGAGCTCGAATTGATGCGGATGTTGTAGCCGAGGATGATCTCGTCGACATAGGTCAGCGAGATGCGGATGACCGTGTTGATGAAGCTGACGATGCCGCTCAGGCCCGGAATGGGCAGGAAGGCGGCGATGCCGCCGATCAGGCCGGTGATGGCGCGGATGGCGCCCTTGACCAGCTGGTCGACGACGAAAAGGATGTTGGCCTCGGCAAAGCGCTGGGTGACCACGTCCTTGGCATAGGCGATCTGGTTCTGGCCGTCGGGCACGTCATGGCCGTCGATCAGATGCACCATGACGGCGATATGACCCGCCTTCAGCACATAGAGGATGTATTCGCGGATCCAGTAGACGGCGATCGAGACGATTCCGAAGCCGACCACGCCGCCCCAGAGCGCGAAGGACATCGGGCCATCCGGATCGGTCGAGATGTGACCGACGCCGTAACCGACGCTGGCCCCTGTGCCGGTCGCCATGATGTAGGCGACCGTGATGCCGAAATAAACGATCATGCGAAAGACGATGAACGGCCATGTCCGCATCATGATGGACACCGACCGGCCAATGCTGAAGTCCCACATGGCCCGACTCTCCAAACCCCAAGAGATGGCGGTGGAGGATGCGCTCGCCCTGCTGATTGTCAATCGCGGCAGGGTTGCACCGGCCTGAAACCGGTGCACAACACGGTGGCTTGGTTACCCAAGCGTGCGCTCAAGTCTTCTTGCGCAAGCCCTCGAGCAGTTGCTTGAAGGCGGCGATCGCCTTCTTCGACGTCGCCTCGGGATCCTTGGCATTGGCGATGCGCTGCGCGGCCTGGCTGCTGGCGCCATTGATCAGCCTCGAGGCCGTCTCGGGATCGACATCGGCGACGACCACGCCCTCTTCCTGCAGCCTGGTCAGATGCTCGGTCATCGAGGCGACGCAGGCACTGGCATTCGGCCACTGCGCCGGGTCGCCGAGCACCGCCGGGCCGTCGCGGAACATGATGCGCTGAATTTCCGGTTCCAGCGCCATCTCGATATAGGTGGTGCATTCGTCGACGAAACGCTGCCAGCGGGTCGGCGCCTTCGACGCAACCTCGTTCACCCGCAAAGCCATCTCGCCGTCGATCTCGGCGATCACCGCCTGCAGCAGCCCCTTCTTGTCGCCGAAATGATGGTAGAGCGCGCCGCGGGTGAGACCGGCCGAGGCGGTGAAATCGTCCATCGAGGCCTCGGCATAGCCCATGGTGCCGAAGGCATGGCGGGCGGCCGCGATCAGCTTGGCGCGCGTCTCGGCGATCATCTCCTTGCGCGGTCTGTGCATGGCTCTGGCCTTATTCACATACGCGCCGTATGCCAATTGACATACGCGGCGTATGAATTATCTGATGTTCATACGCGACGTATGTAATTGTGGTATTCAGCCCTGTCGAGGAGCTTGATCATGCGAAACCCCTATGCGGACATTTTTCGGGCTCCTGGCACGAAAGGCTTCGCCACGGCCGCTTTCATGGCGCGCCTGCCGATCGCCATGGCGCCGATCGGCATCGTGGCGATGCTGTCGCAGACGCATGGCGAATACTGGCTGGCCGGCGCGGTCTCGGCGACCTATGCGCTGGTCAACGCTTTTCTTTCGCCGCAAGTGTCGCGGCTGGTGGACCGGCGCGGCCAGACGGCGATCGCAGCACCCATGACACTGGTCTCGGTGCTCGCCTTCGCGACGTTGATCGTTGCGGCCAACCAGCACTGGCCGGCTTGGACCTTGTTCCTGTCCGCCCTGCTTGCCGCCGCCATGCCCAGCATCCCGGCGCTGGTCAGGGCACGCTGGACCGAGATTTTTCGCGACCGGCCGGAACTCAACACCGCCTTCGCCTTCGAATCGGCCGCGGACGAGCTGGTCTATGTCGCCGGCGCCTCGCTGTCGGTGGGCTTGAGCGCGGCGCTGTTTCCGGAGGCCGGCATGGTGGTCAGCACATTGCTGCTCGCGCTCGGCTCGGCGGCATTCCTGCTGCAGCGTTCCTCCGAGCCACCGATCCGCCCGGCCGAGCATGGCGCGGCCGGTTCAGCGATCCGCCTGCGCCCAGTCCAGATCATCACCTTCGCGCTGATCTTCGTCGGCGCGACCTTCGCCACGACGGAAGTCACCACCGTCGCCATCACCAAGGCGCTTGGCCAGCCCGAGGCGGCGAGCCTGGTCATCGGCGTCTATGCGCTGGGATCCTTCGTGCTCGGCATCGTCGTCGGCGCGCTCAGCCTGAAGGTGCCCCTGCAGCGGCAACTGGCGGTGGCGGTCACGGTGATCGCGCTCACCACGCTGCCGCTGCTGTTCGTCGACACGGTCCCGACGCTGGCGCTCGCCGTCTTCGTCAGCGGCGTCGCGATCTCGCCGACCTTCATCACCGCCTTCGGCCTGATCGAGCGCCACGTGCCGCCGGCGATGCTGACCGAGGGCATCACCTGGGTGACGACCGGCATCGGCATCGGCATGGCGCTTGGCTCCTTCGCCGCCGGCTGGATGGTCGACACTTTCGGACCGCAGAACGGCTTCTGGGTATCCGTAGCAGCCGGCGCGATCGCGCTGATCACCGTGCTTGCCGGCCAATGCCGGCTGGCGACGGGTGATTGCGATGTGGACCGGGGCGAGGCGGTCATAGCGGCGGAGTGACGTGGGACGCTATGACTTTTCGAGCCATTCCTTGATCTCGCCGCCGCTTGAAACGACAACTGGGGTCCCAAGGGCTTCCACCATGTCGGAGTTCAAGTGAGGCATAGTCTCCCGCCAACCGACCAATGGCGGGCACTCTCCAGCGCAACAAACGACCGAGCTGGTGACGCGCAGTATCTTCCACAGCGCATCGTAGAGGCGCGGATCATCCGGCGGCCGCGCAATGGTGAAGCCGGAACATCGCGAGGCATCACCGGGGTCCAGATTGAGGTAGAGGTCGGCCGACGAGGTATCGTCATAGGTGACGACCCAGCATGAGAATTCAGTTTCACGCCTGGTGATGAAAGGCGCGAAGGTATCCTCGACGATTGAGGTGGAGAAATAGCTTTCCTCACCATTTTCAAAGCAATTGAGATATGCCTCGAAGCTCATCCTATTGCCCCGAATGTCTACAGAATCTCGGTCCTGGCAATATGGATGCCGAACCCCTCGAGGCCGACATAGTGGCGTTCGCGCGAGGCGATCAGGTTGATCGAGGAGATGCCGAGGTCCTTCAATATCTGGGCGCCGAGGCCGATCTCGCGCCATTCGTTCTCGCGGCGGCGGGCTTCCTCGTGGTCCTCGCGGTCGCCGCTCTGCGGACGCTTGCGCTCCTGATGCGCGACGCCGACCGAGCCCTCGCGCAGATAGACGATGACGCCGCGCCGGCGCTCGCCCATCGCCTTCATGATGCCGTCGAGCCGGTGGCTGGTGCCGAAGACGTCGGTCACGACGTCCTCCGGGTGCAGGCGCACAGGCACCTCCTCGCCGTCGCGTATGTCGCCGAAGACGACCGCCAGGTGGTGCATGGAATCCCATGGCAGCGTGTAGGTGAAAGCCTGCGCCTTGCCGCCGGGCGTGTCGATGTCGGAACAGGCGACGCGCTGGACCAGCGTTTCCTTGCGCTGGCGATAGGCGATGAGGTCGGCCACCGAAATCTGCTTCAACCCATGCTCTTCGGCGAAAGCCTGCACTTCCGGCCCGCGCTTGACGGTGCCGTCGTCATTGACCAGCTCGGAGATGACGCCGACCGGCGGCAGGCCGGCAAGCTTGCAGAGATCCACCGCGGCCTCCGTATGGCCGGAGCGCATCAGAACGCCGCCTTCGCGCGCGATCAGCGGGAAGATGTGGCCGGGGCGTACGAAATCCGATGGGCCGACATTGCCGTTGGCGAGGTTGCGCACGGTCAGCGTACGGTCGTCGGCGGAAATGCCCGTCGTCGTGCCGTGCTTAAAATCGACGCTGACAGTGAAAGCGGTGGTGTGGGCGGAGTCATTGTCCGCCACCATCGGCGCGAGGTTCAGCCGCCTGGCGTCCTCGCGCAGCATCGGCGTGCAGACGATGCCGGAGGTGTTGCGCACGATGAACGCCATCTTCTCCGGCGTGCAATGCACGGCGGCAACGATCAGGTCGCCCTCGTTCTCGCGCCCGTCATCGTCCATGACGACGACGATCTCGCCGCGCTCGAAGGCGCGGATCGCTTCGACGATCTTTTTCTGGTCGTAGGGCATAAGTGCTCGCCTCGCTCGCAAGGGAGTAGGGGAATAGGGCAGTAAGGGAGTAGGGGAAAGGAAAAAGTTTTGGCGGGCTGCGGGCGGCAGCATGAACCTACTGCCCTACTGCCCTACTGCCCTACTCCCTTCCCTGTCTGTCCTCTGTGCCGCAAATAATGATCGGCGATGGCGCAGGCAACCATGGCCTCGCCGATCGGCACGGCGCGGATGCCGACGCACGGGTCGTGGCGGCCCTTGGTCATCACCTCGACATCCTTGCCGTCCTTGTCGATCGACCGGCGCGGGGTCAGGATCGAGGAGGTCGGCTTGACGGCGAAGCGGGCGACGATCGGCTGTCCGGTCGAGATGCCGCCCAGGATGCCGCCGGCATGGTTGGACAGGAACACCGGCTTGCCGTCATTGCCCATGCGCATCTCGTCGGCGTTCTGCTCGCCGGTGATGCGGGCCGCCTCGAAGCCGTTGCCGATCTCGACGCCCTTGACGGCGTTGATCGACATCAGGCCGGATGCGATGTCCTGGTCGAGCTTGGCATAGATCGGCGCACCAAGGCCGGCGGGCACGCCGTCCGCGACGATCTCGATCACCGCACCGACCGAGGAGCCGGCCTTGCGGATGCCGTCGAGATATTGGGTGAAGACCGGAACCGAGGCCGGATCCGGGGTGAAGAACGGGTTTCCGGCATCGCCGACGAAATTCCAGTTCCAGTTGGCGCGATCGATCGATTTTTCGCCCATCGAGACCAGCGCGCCGCGCACCGTCATGCCGGGCACAACCTTGCGGGCCAGCGCGCCGGCGGCGACCCGCGCCGCCGTCTCGCGCGCCGAGGAGCGGCCGCCGCCGCGATGGTCGCGCAGGCCGTATTTGACGTCGTAGGTATAGTCCGCATGGCCCGGCCGGTATTGCCGGGCGATCTCGCCATAATCCTTGGAACGTTGATCGACATTCTCGATCAGCATCGACACCGGCGTGCCGGTTGTGATCATGGTCTCGCCGTCTTCGTCGAGGATGAAGCCGGACAGGATCTTGACCTCGTCCGGCTCTCGGCGCTGGGTGACGAAACGCGACTGTCCGGGGCGGCGCCGGTCGAGCTCGGCCTGGATGTCCTCGCGCCTGAACCGGATGCCGGGCGGGCAGCCGTCGACAACGCAGCCGAGCGCGGCGCCATGGCTTTCACCCCATGTGGTGACGCGGAAGAGATGGCCGAATGTGTTGTGAGACATGAGAATACGCCCTGCCCGGTAAGAAACCGGTTACGGCTGCCTTCTATTGGCGTTTTCCACAGTGGTCAAACGGCTGCATCAAACTGTGATCTGGCGGATTTAGTTTTGACACATTCGGTTGGTTTCTGCTCTCTTCCCATCCGCCGTTGAGGACCCGCCGCTGACGAGCCGGCGCAATGACCCAAAGAGGACGACGATGCGTACCCTGATTGGCGCTGCCTGCGCCATGTTGCTAATTTCCACCGCCGCCGCGTTCGCCGGCCAGACCGAAGGCCTGATCAAGAAGGTCGACAAGGACACGCTGACGCTGACGCTTGACGACGGTAAGGCCTACAAGCTCAACGCCGAGACCGACATCGACTCGCTCAAGCCCGGAATGGATATCGTCATCGCCTATGACGTGACCAATGGCGAGAATGTCGTGACGGATATGCAGTTGCCCGACAGCGACCAGAACTAAATTCAGGTGAGGCCGGCCTGCGAACGGCGGCTTCCTGCGCTTCCGGTGCTCACGTACTGAAAGTACGCTCCGCTCCGGTTCTCGGAATCCACCCTTCTCGACTCGGCCTGACCTGAATTTGCCAGGTGGCGATTTGTTAAAGCCACTCCAAGCTCCGGCCCTCCAGCCGCAGCAGGCGGTCCTGCGGGACATCGAGGCCCGCGGCTTCCTGCTTGGAAAGGCCAACGACCAGGCGGAAGAAGCAGCGGATGACGCCGCCATGGGTGACACAGACGGTGGGCTGCCGAAGTTCGGCGAACCATGGCTTTATCCGCTCCAGCAGCATCTCATAGCTTTCCGCCCCCTCGCCGGGCGGCTGGAAATCCCACTTGGCGTGGCGGCGGCCGTCGGTCGAACCGGGGGCGCGCTGCTCGAGCTCGGCGAAGGTGAAGCCCTGCCAGTCGCCGAAACTTATCTCCACCAGGCGCGCATCGGTGCGGTAGGCGGTGGGATCGAGGCCCATCGCCTCGCGCATCAATTCCATCGTCTCGCGCGTGCGCCGCATCGGACTGGCGACAAAATCGAAATTCGCAGGATTTCCGATGAGCTCAGCCAACCGCCGGCCGTTAAGCCTCGCCTGCCCGCGGCCAAAATCGTTGAGGTCGGTGTCGGCCTGGCCCTGCAGGCGGTGCTCGGCATTCCAATCCGTCTGGCCGTGGCGCGCGATGTAGGCGAGCGGATACATCAGGTCTTCCGAGGTCGGGCCAGGGCCTGGGACGAAGGGGCAAGCGGAGCGGATCAGTCCTTGACTGTCGAGATATCCGGCGCGTCGACCGCCTTCATGCCGACGACATGGTAGCCGGAATCGACGTGATGAACCTCGCCGGTCACGCCGCGCGACAGGTCGGACAGGAAGTAGACGCCGGAATCGCCGACCTCTTCCTGCGTCACCGTCTGCTTCAGCGGCGAATTATACTCGTTCCACTTCAGGATGTAGCGGAAGTCGCCGATGCCGGAGGCGGCGAGCGTCTTGATCGGGCCCGCGGAGATCGCGTTGACGCGGATCTTCTTGGCGCCGAGGTCGACGGCCAGATAGCGCACGCTGGCCTCGAGCGCTGCCTTGGCGACGCCCATGACATTGTAATGCGGCATCACCTTCTCGGCGCCGTAGTAGGTCAGCGTCAACAGCGAGCCGCCTTCGCTCATCAGCGGCTCGGCGCGCTTGGCAATGGTGGTGAAGGAAAACACCGAAATATCCATGGTGCGCAGGAAATTGTCGCGCGTGGTCTCGACATAGCGGCCGGTGAGCTCGTCCTTGTCGGAGAAGGCGATGGCGTGGACGAGGAAGTCGAGCTTGCCCCAATGCTTGGCGACGTCGGCAAAGACGGCGTCGAGGCTTTCCGGATCGGTGACGTCGCAATGGCCCGCGATATGCGCGTTGAGCTCGGCCGCAAGCGGCTCGACGCGCTTCTTGAAGGCCTCGCCCTGATAGGTCAGGGCGATTTCGGCGCCGTGATCGACGCAAGCCTTGGCGATGCCGAAAGCGATCGACCGATTGTTGGCGACGCCCAGGATCAGGCCCCGCTTACCGGCCATCAGGCCCTGTCCACCTGCCATGTGCAAGCTCTCCGCAAGAATATCCGCTTTGTGGAGAGCCCTATCGCACAGGCACAAAGCCCCTTCAAGCGCCCAAAAGACACTGTAACAGGAACAAAATTCCCTCGATCAGCCTTTTCGGCGGCGCATCAGGGCCTCAAGCTCAGCATCGCCGCCTTCCGGCAGCATCAGCCGCACATGGGCATAGAGATCGCCATGGCCGCCGGCCTTTTCCGGCAGACCCCTGCCCTTGATGCGCAGAACCTTGTCCGAGCTCGACCACGCCGGAACGTTGACCGCGAGCTTGCCGGTCGGCGTCTCGACCGCCACCTTGGCGCCGAGCACCGCGTCAGCCAGATCGACGGGCAGATCGACATGCAGGTCGCGCCCCTCGATGCGGTAGCGCGGATGGCGGCGGATATGGATCTTGACCAGCGCGTCGCCCGGCTGCCCCGGCCCCTGCTCGCCCTGGCCCTTCAGGCGGATCGTCTGGCCGTCCTCGACATAGGCCGGCAGCTTGACCGCCACCTTGCGGCCGTCCGGGAACATCGCCGTCACCTTATCGGCCGTGGCTGCCTCCTCGACGCTGATATCCATGGTGACGTTGAGGTCGGCCGCCTGCACCGGCTGACGCCGGTCGGCCCTGCCGGCGCCGCGGGCGCCGGAAAAGGCTTCGCCGAAGATCTGGCTGAAGATATCGCTGTTGCCGTCGAACGGATCGCCGCCCGGACGCCCGGTGCGGAATTCGAAATGCGCGCCGCCCGGGCCCTGCTGACGGCGGAAACCGGCGAACGGGTCGCCGCCGGCCGCGCCTTCAAAACCCTGGAATTTCGGCTTGCCATCGGCGTCGATCTCGCCGCGATCGTAGGCGGCGCGCGTCTTCTCGTCGCCGACGATCTCGTAAGCCTGATTGGCAGCGGCAAAACGGTCCTTCGCCTTGGGATCATTCGGATTCTGGTCCGGATGATATTTCTTGGCGAGTTTGCGGTAAGCCGATTTTATGTCCTTGGCCGATGCGTTCTTGGCAACGCCCAGCACCTCATAGGGGTCGCGCATGCTTCCTGCCTGCAAGAGAGAATGGATTTATGGTCGCCCCCTATATGCGCTCGCATAGGAAGAAATTCCAGTAGCGCAAGGGCAATTAGCGCGCAAAACTCAGAGTGCCCGAATTTCAGGACGTCCTGAAGTCAAAGCGCCTTGAATTCCTGCATGCGCCAGCCGCCGGCGCCGGCAAGGCACAGCTCGCCCTTATAGAGAGCGACGCCGTCGAAGCTCTCGCGCGTGGCGCTGAAGCGGCGGCAGGTCAGGCCGCCGTCCTTCAGCTCCACCAGTTCGGTGATGGCGCCGCGCGAGCCGGTGCCGGCATTGGCCCATGGAACCGGCTGGCCGCCAAGCTCCTTGATGTCGGCGGATGAAACAGCGTTGCCGATGGTGGTCTGGTCGGAATCCTGGTCGGCCGTAGCCGGCGCTGCAGGCGAGGACGGCGTGCTGGAGGTGACGATCGAGCGGTCGACATCGACCTTTTCCAGGCTAAAGCCGCCGGCGCCGCAGGCGGCAAGAGGAAGCGCCAACGTCAACAGCGCAGCCTTGGCGCTGGCTGAAGCGATAGCGCTCCATTGCCCGCTGTCAAAAGCTTGCGCGATACGCGACAATCGGCGAACTCCTCCCGCAATGTTAAAAATTTGGAAAACTATGAACGAAACCGAGTTAACAAGCAGTGACTTCACCGAAGCGGCGGAGCCGTTTCGGCTGTTTGCCGCATGGCTGGAAGACGCCACACAGAGCGAGCCCAACGATCCCAACGGCGTGGCGCTGGCAACCGTCGACGCCGACGGCATGCCGGATGTGCGGATGGTGCTGCTCAAGGGGTTCGACGAAAAGGGATTTGTCTTCTACACGAATTTCGAGAGCGCCAAGGGCCGCGAGATACTTGGCAGCATGAAGGCGGCGATGTGCTTCCACTGGAAATCGCTGCGCCGACAGGTGCGCGTGCGCGGACCGGTGGAGATCGTCAGCGACGCCGAGGCCGACGCTTATTATGCGACGAGGCCGCGCGGCAGCCGCATCGGCGCCTGGGCCTCGAAACAGTCGCGGCCACTGGAAAGCCGCTTCGCGCTGGAGAAGGCGGTGGCCGAATACACGGCGCGCTACGCGATCGGCGAGATCCCGCGGCCGAAGCACTGGTCGGGCTTCCGCATCGTGCCGCAAACGATCGAATTCTGGCACGACCGCCCGTTCCGCCTGCATGACCGCGTGGTATTCTCGCGCAACGCCGCCGGTGGTTGGGACAAGACCAGGCTTTATCCTTGAGCTTGCGGCGGGCTTAGCCCTTCTTGCGTGTCATGAAAGCGGTGAGCGCGGCGCGCGCCTCTTCGGAGGTCAGCCGCTCGCGGAAATGCTGGCTCTCGACCTCGATGCGGGCGATCAATTCCGCGCGCGGCTCGCGCATCAGGTCGCGCGCGATCTTCAGCGCCTGCGGCGGCTTGGCGGCGATGCCGTTAGCGGCCGCCAGCACCGCGCCTTCCAGCGCGTCTTCGGCGACGACCTCGTAGATCAGGCCGGCGGCCTTGGCGCGCTCGGCCGAAAAGCCCTCGCCGAGGCCGAGCAGCGCGAAGGCGCCCTGCCGTCCGAGAAGCTGCGGCGCGATGAGGCTGGAGCCGGCCTCCGGCACCAGGCCGAGATCGACGAAGGGCGTGCGAAAGAGCGTGCGCGGCGTGGCGAAGGTCAGGTCGCAATGCAGATTGAGCGTGGTGCCGATGCCCACCGCGATGCCGTCGACGCCCGATACCATCGGCTTCTGCGACTTGGCCAGCGCCATCAGGAAATCCCAGACCTCGTTGCCGCCCTCGCCGCCGGTGGCGATGGCCAGGAAATCGGCGAGGTCGTTGCCGGAGGAAAAGGCGCCTGGAACGCCGAGGAAGACGTGGACGCGGACCGCCGGATCGGCATCGCCTTCGGCGAGCGCTGCCGACATTTTCGCATACATGGCGCGGGTCAGCGCGTTCTTCTTGTCGGGGCGGTTGATGCGGATGATCTGCACGGCGCCCTGGCGCTCGACGAGGATATGGTCTGTCACGATTGGTCCTTTGAACGTCAGGATGCTTAAGCGGAAATCAGCGCCTTGCCGGCGGCGGCGAGGCTTTCTGCGCCGTCGAGGACGCGCTCCTTGAGCGCGCGCGTCTCGCCGAGCAGATTTTCGGCGAAGAAGCGGCAAAGCGGGATGCGACTGCGATCGGCGAGCCCGCCCTGCGCCAGATAGGCGCCGCCGGCGGCAAGCGAGATGAGGCGCAGATAAGGCGTGGCGCCGGCCATCGCGGCGTCGGCCTTGCCCTCGCCCGTGAGCTTTTGCAGGAAGCGCGTCGCCTCGTCGAGATCGGCAAGGGCACGGTCGAGGTTGTCGGCAGTGCGGCCGAAACCGTCGATGTTGGAGGTGCGCACGGCGTCCGCCACCGCTTTCAATTCGCCGATATAGGAATGCACATGCTCGCCGCCGCCGAGCGGCAGCTTTCGCGCCACGAGATCGATCGCCTGGATGCCGTTGGTGCCTTCATAGATCGGCGCGATGCGCGCGTCGCGATAAAGCGCCGCGGCACCCGTCTCCTCGATGAACCCCATGCCGCCATGCACCTGGACGCCCAGCGAGGCGACTTCGACGCCGACATCGGTGGAGAAGGCTTTGGCGAGCGGTGTCAGCAGGCTGGCGCGGTCGTGCCATTTCGCCGCTGCCTCGCCCTCGCCGACACGCGCGCGGTCGATGGCATGGGCGCAGGAATAGCTGATCGAGCGAGCGATCTGGGTCAGAGCCCGCATGGTGAGCAGGTTGCGCTGCACGTCGGGGTGATGGACGATCGGCGCCATGCCGGAGCCGGAATAGGCGGAAGCCTTACCCTGGCGGCGCTCATTGGCATAGGCGATCGCCTTCTGGGTGGCGGTCTCGGCCACCGCCACGCCCTGCATGCCGACGGCAAGGCGGGCGTTGTTCATCATCGTGAACATGCAGGCCAGCCCCTTGTTCTCCTCGCCGATCAGCCAGCCGACGGCGCCGGGCGTCGCACCCTGGAAACCGTCGCCATAGATCATGGTGCAGGTCGGCGAGGCATGGATGCCGAGCTTGTGCTCGAGGCCGGAACAGAAGACATCGTTGCGGGCGCCAAGCGAGCCGTCGTCGTTGACGAAGAATTTCGGCACCAGAAACAGCGAGATGCCGCGCGTGCCGGCCGGCGCATCGGGAAGCCGCGCCAGCACCAGATGCACGATGTTGTCGGTGAAATCATGCTCGCCATAGGTGATGAATATCTTCTGGCCGAAGATGCGATAGGTGCCGTCGCCGACCGGCTCGGCGCGGCTGCGCAGGGCCGCGAGGTCCGAGCCTGCATGAGGCTCGGTCAGGTTCATCGTGCCCATCCACTCGCCCGATACGAGCTTTGCGAGATATTTGGCCTTGAGTTCCGCCGAGGCGTGCTTGTCCAGCGCCTCGACCGCACCCATGGTCAGCGTCGGGCCGATGCCGAAGGCCATGGCGGCGGAGTTCCACATTTCGAGAGCGGCGACCCCGAGCATGGTCGGCAGGCCCTGGCCGCCGAACTCCTCCGGACCCGACAGCGCGTTCCAGCCACCCTCGATCCAGCGCCGGTAAAGCTCCTTCCAGCCGGGCGGCGTGGTGACGGTGGCGTCCTTAAGCACCGCGCCATGCTCGTCGCCGATCCTATAGAGCGGCGCCACTTCCTCGCTGGCGAAGCGCCCGGCTTCCGCCAGGATCGCGTCGACAATATCCTCGCCGAGATCGCCGAAAGTGCCGGCATCAAGCGCCGGCTTCAACCCCGCTACGTGCTTGAGCGTAAAGGCGATATCCCCGACCGGCGCGCGATACATATCTGCTCCTCCTCCGTTCCAGCCAACCGTAATCGCATGGCCGAAGCGAAACCATGCGTCGGTTCGCACCTTCTTTTTACGTAAACGTCAAACTTTGTCACGCGGATTTTGTGTAGAGGTCGTCACCATGGGCGGAGCGAACACATCTGAGCTTCGTCATCCACGGGTGGAGGGGCGCGAAGCAATTGCTGCTCAAAACTTCTACGCCGAATTGCAACCGGCTGGTATGATCCGTCGATTGCGGACCAAAGCGAACCGGAACACCCCATGCTTGCCAGACCCGACGCCTATCGTTGCATCGAATGCGGCCTGCCCTATGGGGCACCGGGCTTCCAATACTATCATGGCATGCTGGAAGAAGGCGCCGCCTACTGGACCGATCGCGGCCTATTGTGCTCGGCGCAATGCTCGCTCGCGCATCACAAGAAGCGCAGGGCCGAAGGCACGTTGCCGCAAGAGCCGGCGCCCGATCCGTTCGAGGTTCCGTCGCTGTTCAGGCGCTGATCGATCCCTCAGCGTATGTTGCGGCCCACCGCCTGCAGCGCCAGGAAGGCTTCGTAACGCTTGTCATGCCACGTCCGCACGGTGCCGGTCGCAGGCCTGAAAACGTCGCCAAGCCGGGACATTGCAGGCATGGCGGTGGAAAGGTCAGGATAGCGGCCGGATGCCACCGCACCGAGCATGGCGGCGCCCAGCAGCACCGGTTCGGGCGATTGCGACGCGGCGACCGCCAGGCCGGCTGCGTCGGCAAGCAACTGGCGCACCAGCGGCGACTGTCCGGCGCCGCCGCTGATGACGATGGTGTCGACGGCGAGACCGGAGGACGCCATCGCAGCCACGATCTGGCGCACGCCGTAACCGAGGCCGCAAAGTCCGGCCACGTAGAGACCGACGAGACTTTCGACGGAACGGTCGGTGCTTAGCCCGGCGATCAGGCCGCGCGCATCGGGATCGGCCAAGGGCGAACGATTGCCGAGGAATTCGGGCACGACGTGCATGCTGCCCGCAAGTGTGGCGGCGGCCGACAAATCGGGCGAAGCCGCGGTGGCGGCCGCCGCCAGCCAATCGACAAGCGATTTGCCGTCGGCCGCGGCGCGCGCGGCAGCCTCGGCCGCGGCCGGATGAAAATGCACCAGGAGATCGATGGCCGCGCCGGCCGCCGACTGTCCGCCCTCGCTCAGCCATAAGCCAGGCACCATGGCCGAATAATAGGGGCCCCAGACTCCTGGAACGAAGGCCGGGCCGTTGCTGCTTGCCATGGTGCAGGCCGAGGTGCCGAGCACATAGGCCATGCGCGAGGAAATAGTGCCGGCGTCGCCCGCGGCGCCTACCGTACCGACGCCGCCGGCATGGGCATCGATCAGCCCGGCGGCGGCGACCGTGCCCGCGACCAGCCCCAATTCAGCGGCCGCCGCTTCCGTCAGACCGGCGCCCAGCGCCGTGCCGGGATCGACAACATCGGTGCCGATGCGGGCAAAACCTTCCTCGGCAAGCTCGCCGAGCCCCACGGCATGGAAATAGCTTTCGTCCCATCGCCGCTCGTGGCCGAGATAGGTCCATTTGCAGGCGAGCGTGCAGACCGAACGGGCAAGGCTGCCGGTGGCGCGCCAAGTGAGATAGTCGGCGAGATCGAAGAAATGCCTCGCTTTGGCGAAGGTCTGGGGCAGGTTCTCCTTCAGCCACAAAAGCTTCGGCGTTTCCATCTCCGGCGAAATGACGCCGCCGACATAGTCGAGGACCGGATGCCGGAGGGCGTTGATGCGCCGGGTCTGGTCGAGGGCGCGATGATCCATCCAGACGATGATGTTCCTGTCGCTTTCTCCCGAGCGGCCGACCGGCAAAGGCTGTCCATCATCGCCGACCACCACCAGGGAGCAGGTCGCGTCGAAGCCGATGCCGCCGATTTCCCGGGGATCGACGCCCGCCTTCGCAACCGCCTCGCGCACGCTGGCGCAGACCGCCTGCCAGATGTCGCGGCTCGACTGCTCGGCGATCTCACCGGGCTCGACGAAGAGCGCGATATCGCGCTTGGCGGAAGCAAGCAGATCGCCGCGCTCGTCAAAGAGGCCGGCGCGCGCGCTGCCGGTACCGACATCGATGCCGAGGAAGTGAGAGGGCATGGGGGGACCTCAAAGATAGGGGAGTAGGCAGTAGGCAGTAGGCAGTAGGCAGTAGGCAGTAGGCAGTAGGCAGTAGGAGATGGTCAGTGTTGGACTGCCGGGGGCAATGGCTTCTTTTCCCTATTCCCTACTGCCCAATTCCTACTGACTATAGATCGTTGCTCTGCGGCAGGATCACCAGATCCCGAATGGTGACATTCCTCGGTCGCGTCAGCATGAACAATACGGCTTCCGCGACCTCTGTCGGCTGCATCAGCCCGCCGGCCGCCAGCTCGTCCTCGAGCTTCTGCTTCGGCCAGTCGCTGATCAGGGCCGTCACGACCGGCCCCGGCGCCACGGCGCCGACGCGCAGGCCATGCTTGGCGACCTGCCGGCGCAGCGTGTGGACGAAGGCCTGGATGGCGTGCTTGGAGGCCGTGTAGACCGGCTCCCAGACCACGGGAACGAGCCCGGCAATCGAACTGGTGACGATGATGTCGCCGGTCTTGCGTCCAACCATATGCGGCAGCACCGCATGCACCGAGCGGAACACCGAGTTGATGTTGAGGTTCAGCATGCGGTCCCACGCGTCGGGATCGCCGTTGAGGATCTCGCCGCCGACATAGGAACCGGCATTGGCATGGAAGATGTCGAGCTGGCCGGCCTTGTCGAGGATGCCGGGCAGCATGGTCGCCACGCTGGCGGGGTTGGTGAGGTCGACCACCAGCGGGATCGCGCCGTCGCCGAGCTCGGCAACGACCTCCTTCAGCCTGTCCTCGGCGCGATCGACCAGCACGACGCGGGCGCCGGCGGCAAGCATCGCCCTGGCGCATTCGAGGCCGATGCCCGATGCCGCGCCGGTGACCGCGGCGACTTTTCCCGAAAGATCTTGAGCCATGTGTACCCTTCTCGTTTGAACTGTTCAGGCGCGGCCGTGCGAAGCACGGGAACGGCGCGCTAGGGAGTCGACGATCACGGCGATGGCTAGAACGGCACCGGTGATCATGTAGCGAAGCGACGAGGACAGATCGAGCAGCGTCAGGCCGCTGGCGATCGACTGGATGACGATGATGCCGAGCAGCGCGGAATAGGCGCTGCCGCGGCCGCCGAACAGGCTGGTGCCGCCGATGACGGCGGCCGCGATGGCGTTCAGGTTGACGTCGCCGGTGCCGGCCTGCTGGCTGGCGGAAGCAAGCCGCGCCGCCGCGAGCACGCCGCCCAGCGCGGCAAAGAGCGAGCACAGCGCGAAGGCGCTGAGATAGATGGCGCGTACCTTGATGCCGGCGCGGCGTGCCGCCTCGCGGTTGCCGCCGACGGCGGTCATCGAACGCCCCCATTTGGTCCGGGTCAGCGCATAGTTCATCGCCACGACGAGGCCGACGAACAGGCCGAACATCCACGGGATGCCACGCGACTGGTTGAGGTAGGCGACGATCAGCTGGAGGCCGACGGTTATGGCAACGACACGCAGGACGAGCCCAGCCACGGACGGTGCCGACAGATTGGCCGCGCGGCGGCGCGTGACGGTGCGAAGTCCTGTGACCAGCATGGCCAGGCCTGGGACAACCGCCAAGGTGTGGGAAACCCATTTCGGCATCACCATCAACTGGCCGAAATCCACCAAGGCGGAGCCGTATGGCAAGTTGATCGAGCCGGTGGAGCCGAGGATGTAAAGCTGCATGCCCAGAACCGCGAGCAGGCCGGCCAGCGTCGAAACGAAGCTCGGCATGCCGAGCCGGTTGAACAAAAGCGCATAGAGCGAGCCGATCAGGGCGCCGAAAGCCAGCGCGGCCAAGATGGCGAGCGCAACCGGCCAGCCCTGGTTGACCCAGAGCGTGCCGACCAGCGCCGAGGCGAAGCCGCTGATCGAGCCGACCGAGAGGTCGATCTCGCCGACCATCAGCACGCAGACGATGCCGAGCGCGATGACGCCGACCGTCGAGCAGTCGAACAGGAGATTGACCAGATTGCTGCTGGAAACGAAGACCGGGTTGAGGCTGGTGAACACGGTCCAGATGACGACGAGGCCGACGATGACCGGCAGCGAGCCGAGATCGCCGCTGCGCACGCGGTCGAGGAAGGCGCTGATCGCGCCGCCGATGCCGGCTTCATGCTTCACCCGGGCATCGGCGCGGTCGAGCGCCAGGGGAGCCGAATTGCCTTGCTCCGTCATGGACGCTGCTCCCCCGCCTGTGCGCTGTGATCGCGTTCTGCCCGCAGGCGCTCGGCGCGGCGCGACACCGCGTTGTTGGACGCGCCGGTGATGGCGCTCACCAGGTCCTGGTTCGAGGCGTCGGGCTCGAAGACGCCGTTGTTGCGCCCGAGCCTCAGCACCACGATGCGGTCGGCGACGGCGCGGACATCCTCCATGTTGTGGCTGATCATGACGACGCCGAGGCCGCGCGCGCGGACGCGGTCGATGAGGTTGAGCACCTCCGCCGTCTGGGCCACGCCGAGAGCGGCGGTCGGCTCGTCGAGCAGGATGAGTTTCGGCTCAAGCAGCAGCGAGCGCGCGATGGCGACCGTCTGGCGCTGGCCGCCGGACAGCGAGGCGACCGCCTCGCGCACGCTGGGAATCCGCGCCGACAATTCGTTGAGCAGCGTCCAGGCGCGCATCTCCATCGCCACCTCGTCCAGCCGCAGCGGGCTGAGCTCGTTGCCGAGGAAGATGTTGGCGACCACATCGAGGTTCTCGCAAAGCGCCAGATCCTGGAAGACCGTGGCGATGCCGAGCGTCAGCGCCGCGCGCGGGTCGGGGAGCGTGACCGGCTGGCCGCGGAAATTGATCGTGCCCGAGCTCGGCTGGTGCACGCCGGCAAGGATCTTGACCAGCGTCGACTTGCCGGCGCCGTTGTCGCCGACAAGTGCTACGACCTCGCCGGCATGGACATCGAAATCGATATCGGTCAGCGCCGAGACGGCGCCGAAATTCTTCGATATGCCGCGCAGGCTGAGCACCAGCTCGCCGACGGAAGCTGACCTTTCAAAACTCTCGCTCATGCTCCGCCTTTCCTGACAGTCTTTCGTTGGACATCCGGCCGCCGAGGGACGGCCGGATGCCACTTGATCAGTTGGTGATACCGAGCTTCTTGCAGCCCTCGGCATAGCGGTCGACGCAGAGCTCGGCCGCCGTGTTGATCTTCTTGTCGATGATCTCGGCCTTGAGGTTCTCCTGTGTCACCACCGCGGGCGTGAAGAGCTGCGAAGGCGTGTCGTAGAGCGTCATCTCGGCCTTCGGCGTCTCGCCCGACAACAGCTTGACGGCGACGTTGGCCGCGGCGGCCGCGACGATCTCGCTCGGCTTGGAGATGGTGTTGTACTGGTCGCCGGCGATGATCAGCTGCAGCGCCGCGATCGTCGCGTCGTTGCCGGTCACCGGCGGAACCGGATCGACGCCGGCCGCCTTGAAGGCCGCGATCGCGCCGCCGCCGGTGCCGTCATTGGCGGCGACGACGCCGAGGATCTTGGTGCCGAAGCGGGTGATCTGGCCGCTCGCCCATTGCTGGGCCTTCGGTGGCGCCCATTCCGGCGTGTCGAACTCGGCCAGGATCGGATAGCCGCTGTTGTCGAGGCCCTCATGGATGCCTTTTTTGATCAGGCCCGCAGCGGCGTCGGTCGGCGAGCCGTTGATCTGCAGCAGGCCGCCGCCGGCCGGGTCGACCTTGAGCGCCTTGAGATGCCCGACCAGCGAATCGGCGATGGCCTTGCCGATGCCTTCATTGTTGAAGGACACGTAGAAATCGGCGGGCGCCGTCGGGATGGGCCGGTCATAGGCGATGACCTTGACGCCCTGACTCTGCGCCAGCTTGACCAGCGAGGCGGCGGCGGTTGAATCGACCGGATCGAGCACGATCGCCTTGGCGCCCTGCGAGATCACCGAATTGAACTGCTGCTGCTGGCGCGCCGCGTCGGCATCGGCGTTCTGGTAGATCACCTTGCAGCCCGGGCAGAGCTTCTTCATCTCCGCGACGAAGCCCGGATAATCGTGCTGCTCGTAGCGGGTCGATGCCTGGTCAGGCATCAGGAAGGCCACCGTGGCGTCGGTGACCGTGTCCGCGAATGCCGCGGTGCTGCCGAGCAGCGAGACGGCGAAAACGGCGGCGATCGTCGGTTTCAAGGCAAACGGCGATTTCCAAGCATGTCTGGTCATTCGAATGTCTCCGTTTCGAGAAATGGTTTCACGAGGACCCGCGCGGTGGACGGCGCGCCAGGCCTTGACTGCATGTCGAACTGTTGCGAGGAGTATGACGGCGGCCGGGGATCACTCGATCCCGATAAGCCACGCGGACATCCTCCTGAACGTGCTGGATTTCGGGCAAACGAACCCCAGCACAGGGTGCCCTGCACCCCGCGTTTTTCCTTCCCTGAATGTTTCCTTGTTTGGTGCAATTCCTGACGAAAGATCTTCGGACTGGAATTGCTTTGAGCTCCTCCCGCTTCCTCCCTGTTAGGCGGCAATCTCCGCGTTGATGTTCTCAGCCAGCAAGGCCCGGAAGCGCGAAGGCGACATGCCTTTCTGCGCCAGGAACTGGCGGTTGAAATTCGAGATGTTGTTGTAGCCGGCGGCGTAGCAAATCTCGGTGATCGACATTTGCGCCTCGCTCATCAAAAGCTGGCAGGCGAGGTTGATGCGCAGCCGGTTGACATACTGCACCAGCGCCATTCCGGTGTGACGGCGGAAGCTGCGCGAGAAGGCGCTCGGGCTGCGCCCGGCAATCTCGGCAAGCGTCCCTTCGCTGAACGGCTCGGTGAGGTGGCAGTTGATGTAGGCGAGCGCCTGGTTGATGCCGGCCGACATGAAGCCGGAGGGATCCGGAAGATAGCCGGCGCTGGCCAACGTGCGGACATCGCCGGCGCGGTTCAAGATGTCGAGCACGGCCATGAACAGCGCCAGGCGGCGCACGCCCTGCGCCTCGGTCAGCTCCGCAAGCAAAGGCGCGGCGAGTTCGGCCGTTGCCGGCGAGAACAGCGCGCCGCGGCGGCTGGTTTCGAGGATACCGGCGCAGGCCGCAAGTTCGGGCAAGGCGGCGGAAGCGCCGGCGATGAATTCCTCCGAGAACTGCACGACACGGCCGCGCAGCGGCACGGTCTCGCCCGGCGGCACGTCGCTGACCCAGTTGTGCGGCAGGTTGGGCCCGGTGAGAACGAGATTGCCCGGCTCGAACTCGCCGATGAAGTCGCCGACGAAATAACGGCCGGTGGTGGCGACGACCAGATGCAATTCGTATTCGGGATGGAAGTGCCAGCGCACGGTGCGGAAAGGGTAGCCGTGGGCCCAGGCCTTGAACGACTCTCCCTGTCTGATCTGGACGACTTCCAGGTCCGGATTCATCTTCATTTTCCTCCCCGCGCGGGTCCGGTCTTTTGACCGGTTGCTGCGCTTCGTCAGGCGGGTCCGTGTCTTCCCACTGGCCACCGTGGTTGAAAGCTTAGGCGGCAATTGAAGCGCCTGCCACCACGGCTTGTCCACCCGACCGATACTTTTTTGACGTTTCGACGCGGACCGAAGCAAGCCGATGTTTTGAAAGCAATTCCTTAACCATAGCGGTTCAGGATCGTTCACTGGTCAGTGGGGACACCCTGATTGAAAAAGCCGGCGCGCCCTCTTCGCCGCCTGGCGCTTCTCGCTACGGCGATTGCGCTGGGCACGGCGGCACAGGCCTCGGATTTCTCCGAGCCGTGGAAGAATGCCGACCGCCCGCTGGTGATCGACGCCTACGAATACAATTCCATCGACTGGCAGCAGCTCGTCACCGACAAGCGCATCGCCGGCTTCATCAACAAGGCGTCCGACGGGCTGCCGCCGCCCTATGTCTGCTTCGGCGCAGAGGCGGACGTCAAACTCTGCAAGGCGCAGTGGAAGCGCTATGCGGTGACGCGTGAATTGTTCCAGACGCGCAAGGTCGTGGCGAAGGCGCTCGGCCTGAAATGGGGCGCCTATCACCTGGCCCGTCCCGGCAACCCGGTCGAGCAGGCCAACAATTTCATCGATTTCGCCGAGCCGGCGCCGGATGAGCTGATGGCCCTGGACATTGAAGGCATTGACCCTACGCAATGGATGTCGCTGGACGACGCCGAGGAATTCGTGCGCCAGGTGCATCGCCGCCTCGGCCGCTTCCCGGTGCTCTATGTCAACGGCAAGACCGCCCAGTATATCGCCGACAACCGCTACCAGTATCGGCTCCTGTCGCGGCTGCCGCTGTGGTATGCGCGCTACAAGCCGGACATCGACGTGCATTTCCCGATGGGCAACTGGCAGGGTTATGCGCTCTGGCAGTTCTCGGCGCAGGCCAATTGCGGCCATTTCTCCTGCCCCTACCGCGTGCCCGGCACGCCCAACGACATCGATGTCAGCGTCGCGCCGATGAGCGCCGACGAGTTGCGCCGGCAATGGGCCTTCGGCGGGCTGCTCGACGTGCCGGCCGACTACCTTGCCTCGATCCCGGTGCCGATACCGCGCGAAAAAGCCCTCGCCGGCAAGGTCACGATTACCTATGCCGATGTGGCGACGCCGCCGACCGTGGAGGAAATGGTTGCCGTGCTCGGCGCGCGCTGGGAGAAATTCCGCGACGGGTTCCGCATGCCGGTGGTGAAGACGGTGCCGCGGCGCGCCATTTTCGGCATCGTGCAATATGTCGCCTGGCAACGCTCCGGACAGCGCACGCCCGAGCAGATCGACGCGGCCTTCGCCGCAGCGGATCCGGTCAGCACCGCCTCGACCACGCTCGACAGCGCCAAGCGCTGACTTTCCGGCACTCGCCAGCCGATATCAGCCGCTGGCCTTCTCGCGCTCGACGGCGCGCCAGCCGATGTCGTGGCGGTAGAAGCCCTGCGGCCAGTCGATCCGGTCGATCGCCGCATAGGCCGTCGCCTGGGCCTCGCCTACAGTCTTGCCGAGCGCGGTGACGTTGAGCACGCGACCGCCATTGGCGACCAGCGCGCCGCCATTGATGGCGGTCCCGGCGTGGAAAATCTGGGCGCCATCACGCTCGGCCTCGTCGAGGCCGCGGATGACGGAGCCCTTTTCCGGCGTGCCGGGATAACCCCTTGCCGCCATCACCACGGTCAATGCCGTCTCGTCGCTCCAGCGGATAGACATATGCGCGAGCTGGCCATCGACGGCAGCGTTGAGCAGGACGAGCAGGTCGTCCTTCAGCCGCATCATCAGCACCTGGCATTCGGGGTCGCCGAAACGGGTGTTGTATTCGATGAGCTTCGGCCCTTTGTCGGTGATCATCAGGCCGGCGAAGAGGATGCCGGCGAAGGGCGCGCCAAGATTGGCCATGCCGCGCATGGTCGGCTCAATGATCTCGCGCATGGTGCGCTCGGTCATTTCGGGTGTCATCACCGGCGCCGGCGAATAGGCGCCCATACCGCCGGTGTTCGGCCCGGTGTCGCCGTCGCCGACGCGCTTGTGGTCCTGCGCGGTGCCGAAGGGCAGCGCCGTAGCGCCGTCGCACAGGCAGAAGAAGCTCGCTTCCTCGCCGGTGAGATATTCCTCGACCACAACCTCGGCGCCGGCGACGCCGAAGGCGCCGTCGAAACACGCCTCCAGCGCGGCATTCGCCTCATCGAGCGTCATGGCGATGGTAACCCCCTTGCCGGCGGCAAGCCCGTCGGCCTTGATGACGATCGGCGCGCCGGTCTTCTCGACATAGGCTTTCGCCGAGGCGAGATCGCCGAAGCGGCCATAGGCGGCGGTCGGAATGTTGAATTTGGCGCAAAGATCCTTGGTGAAGCCCTTCGAGCCCTCGAGCCTTGCCGCGGCCTTTGACGGACCGAAGACCCGGATGCCCCAGGCGCGCAGATCATCCGCGATGCCGGCGACCAGCGGGCCTTCCGGGCCGACCACGACCAGGTCGATCTTCTTTTCTTGGCAGAAGGACGCGACGGCGGAATGGTCGGCGACGTCGAGCTTCACGAGTTCGGCGACGCGTCCGATGCCCGGGTTGCCGGGCGAGGCGTAGAGCTTCGTCAGCAGCGGCGAGGCGGACATCTTCCAGGCGAGCGCATGTTCGCGGCCGCCCGAGCCGAGAAGAAGAACGTTCATGGCCACCTCTTGCTGATCGTCTCCCCGAACCCGCTATTGGTCCGCGGGCGGCGGGTCAAGGCGTCTTGGCAAATTGGCGCCAATTGCGCACGGGAACATGGACCTCATCAAGGCCGATGGACATGTCCCGAGCCTCCGACGGCCGGGAGAAACGACCCCGGAGGACAGCTCAGCTCTGGTAGATGACCGGGAACCAGTCCTCGCGCAGCTTCTGGCCGGGCTTCATGTCGTGGCCCGGATAGGGCGGCGAGGTGCGGCCGGGGCGTTCGACATAATGCGCGTCGTCGCCGACCCAGCGCAGCGACAGCGCCCGGCGCCGGGCCGAGGTCAAATTGCCGCGCGCGCCATGGGCCGTGCGGAAGTCGAACAGGATGGCGTCGCCCGGCTCCATCTCCCATTCGAGCACCTTCATCGAGGGATCATTGTCGGGATCGGGCACCGGCAGATAGTCGCCCTCGCCGGCATAGAAATTGTCGTCGTTCAGCCAGCGCACCGGCAGCACCATCTTTTCCCATTTGTGCGAGCCGGCGATCAGCCTGAGCGTCGCTTCCTTCACCGGATCGATCGGAATCCAGAAGCTCACCGTCTGGCTGCCGTCGACGAAGTAATAGGGGATGTCCTGGTGCCAGGGGGTCGGCTTCTGCGTGCCGGGCTCCTTGACCAGGACGTGATCGTGGAAGAACTGCGCGCTGCGCGACTGCATGACCGCGGCGGCGAGCTCGGCGGCCGGCGATTCGCGCACGATCCTGACGAATTCCGGGATCCGCTCCCAGTTGCAGTAATCGTCGAAGAAGCTGCCCTTGCCGCCGGCGATGTCGGAGGCGGTGGCACTGCGGTTCTGCATGTTGCGCTCGATGCCGTCGGCAATGACGTCGACCCAGTCCTTGAAGGCGCCCCGTATGCAGACCGCGCCGTCGCGCTGGTAATCAGCAATCGTCGAGGCATCGATCTTCGGGCTGGCCATGGCGCTTTTCCTCAGTTGGTGACTGACTATCGCAAGCGTCAGACATCGCGTAAAATAATAACTTGTCATCTCGCTCATAGTTTTTATCTATGAAGTTTACGCTCACCCAGTTGCGCTATGTCGTTGCCGTGGCCCGCTATGGCAGCGTGACCGCGGCAGCCCAGGCGCTGAACGTGTCGCAGCCGTCGATCTCGGTGGCGATCGACCATGTCGAGGAGGCGCTTGGCCAGAAACTGTTCGTGCGCCAGCGGGGAAGCGGCGTCGCGCTGACGTCCTTCGGCCGCAGGGCCGTCGCCAAGGCGAGGCAGGTGCTGGGCGAGGCGGACGAACTGGCGGCGCTCGGTTCGCGCGACGCCGATATCGGCGGCGAGCTGGTGCTCGGTTGCTTCGAGGATCTGGCGCCCTATTTCGCGCCGGCGCTGATGCGCGCCTTTGCCGAACGCTGCCCGGCCGTCACCGTCGTCATCGGCGACGAGACTTTCGAGACGCTGGGGCGGCGGCTCGCCGACAGCGCCGTCGATCTCGGCCTCACCTACGATCTCGGCCTTCCAGGCCATTTCAAGCGCATCCTGCTGCATGAGTTGCGGCCGCACGCCCTTCTGCCCTCCGGCCATGAGCTTGCGGACAAGCATGCCGTCAGCCTGGCCGAGCTCGCCCAGCATCCGCTGATCACCACCGACCAGCCGCATAGCTGGCAGCACATGCTGGACCTCTTCCTCAGCCGCGGCCTGTCGCCGATCGCCCGGGCGACGACGAGCTCGTTCGAATTGCAGAGGTCCATGGTGGCGAACGGCTTCGGCGTCGCGGTCAGCTACACGAGGCCCCATGGCGACCGCAGCTATGACGGCCTGCCGCTGGTCTTGAAGCCGCTCTCCGACCCGCTGCCGATGCAGCGCATCATCCTGACGCATGACACGCGCCAGCGCCTGTCCAAGGCGGCCACGGCCTTCATCGACGTCGCCAAGGCATGGTTTGCCGGTCACGATGTTTTCACTGCTTGAGCGACACCGCGGCCGCTTGACGTCGCCACCCGCGACTGTCACTTCAACATGATGGAAACCGTCCAGTCGAAAGCGATCCAGGGCCGTGTCGCCGATGCGCCGAGCGGCCATTGGGTGTACCGGGTGCTGCCGCGCTGGCTCTGGCCCTATGCGCAGCTCGCGCGCTGGGACCGGCCGATCGGCTGGCAACTGCTGTTGTGGCCCTGCTGGTGGTCGGCCGCACTTGCCGCGGGCGCCTATCCGCGCCCGACCGACCCGCTGCTGACGCTGCTTCCGGCGCCCTGGTACCTGCTTTTGTTCTTCATCGGCGCCGTCGCCATGCGCGGCGCCGGCTGCACCTACAACGATCTCGCGGACGAGGACATCGACAACCGGGTCGAGCGCACGCGCTCGCGGCCGCTGCCCGCCGGCAAGGTGACGCGCCGCCAGGCCTGGGCCTTCGTCATCATCCAGGCGCTGGTGGGATTGGCCGTGCTGCTGCAATTCAACAGCTTCGCCATCCCGCTCGGCATCGCCTCGCTCGCGATCGTCGCAGTCTATCCGTTCATGAAGCGCATCACCAACTGGCCGCAATTCGTGCTGGGCTTAGCCTTCTCCTGGGGCGCGCTGATGGGCTGGGCGGTCGAGTTCGGCGACATCGATGACCCGGCGATCATGCTCTATATCGGCTCGATCCTGTGGGTGATCGGCTACGACACGATTTACGCGCATCAGGACAAGGAAGACGACGCCATCGTCGGCGTACGCTCGACGGCGCGGCTGTTCGGCGACAACACCAAGATGTGGCTCACCGGGCTCTATGGCGGCGCGCTGATCTGCTTCGCCATCGCCTTCGCTTCGGCGCAGGTGCCGATCGTGGCGCTGGCCGGCCTGATCGCCGCCGGCGCGCACATGGCGCGCCAGATCATCCGGCTCGACATTAACAATCCGGACCAGTGCCTGAAGCTGTTCAAGTCGAACAACCAGGTCGGCTGGCTGATCTTCCTCGGCCTGATCGGCGGCTCGGTGTGGATATGGCTCAAGCCGCTGGTGTAGCGGGGCTTTTCCCTTCTCCCCTTGTGGGAGAAGGTGGATCGGCGCGTTAGCGCCGAGACGGATGAGGGGTGTTCCAGCGGAGTGAGACGCTGGCTTTCCCTGGAGCACCCCTCATCCGTCGCCTTCGGCGACACCTTCTCCCACAAGGGGAGAAGGAGAGGGCGTCGCACTACTCCCGCGCAATAATCTCCTGGCCGTCGATGACGAGCCTCAGGCCCAGGTTGCCGGCCTTGCGGCGGGCGAGGAAGCGAGGGCGGCGCATGGTGGAGACGCGGCCCTTGCGGCGCTCCTGCGGCGGCAGGGCCTTGATGGCGGCGCCGAGCGATTCTTCCAGGGTGCGGGCGATGCCATCGGCCTCGATCAAAAGCATCGGCAGGCGATAGGCGTCGGCCCAGGCGCGCCAGTCCGCGGCGACGTCCTCGAGGTCATCGGCGACCAGCAGCGGCACCGACAGCATCGGATCATTGTGCAGGAGCTCGAGCGTCACGGTGACGTTGCCGTCCGGATCTTCCATGGCGCGGGCGGCGACGCCGCGGAACGCCTTGGCGGGCAGCGCGATGATCGCCGGCACACCGCTCATCTCCAGCACACGGCGGATGACGGCGCCGCGCTGGTCGATGGTGAAGGTCACGTCGCCATAGTCGTCGCGGGTGGCATAGCTCACCATCTGCGGCAGGCGAAACGGGTCGAGACGCATGTTGCGCCCGGCCCAGACTGGCTTCAGTCCAGTGTTCATCGATGTCTTCCCTGTTAGTCCTGAGGGCCGTTTTTCCGGTTCTCTCAGGGCCGGTTTTTCCGGCCTCGTTATGGGAAGAAACATTAGCGCTCGCTTCTTACCGGCGCGCTTAAGAAAGTCGGTTAAATTTTGCTGATCTCGGCGATGGTTATCGGAATGCGACCGGCCGCCGGGTGAGGTGAGGATCAGATAACCTTACCGGGATTCATAATGCCGGCCGGATCGAAGGCCGCCTTCACGCGGCGCATCAGATCGATCGCCATCGGCGGCGCCGTGGCGATCAGTTCGTCGCGCTTCAGCTGGCCGATGCCGTGCTCGGCCGAGATCGAGCCGTGGAAGGAGCGCACGACATCGTGCACGGCCTTGTTCATGGGATGATAGAGCTCGAGGAACGGCTCGTCCTGCCAATCCACCGGACGCGAGATGTTGTAGTGCAGGTTGCCGTCGCCCATATGGCCGAAGCAGACCACGCGCGCGCCGGGGCAGACGCCTTCCACCACGCCGGCCGCCTTTTCGATGAACTCGGGGATCGAGGCGATCGGCACCGAGATGTCGTGCTTGATCGAGGCGCCCTCCGGCTTCTGGCACTCGGGAAGCGTCTCGCGGAAATTCCAGAAGGCGTCGCCCTGGGCCAGGCTTGCCGACACCACCGCGTCGCCGACGATGCCTTGCTCGAGGCCGGCTGAAAGGATTTCCTCGATCAGCGCCTTGCCGTCCTCTTCGGAACGGCCGGAAGAAACCTGCATCAGCACATACCACGGCCAGTCGTCGGCCAGCGGCCTGGTGATGCCTTGCCCGTGCTTAAGCGTGAAATCGTAGGGCCTTCTGCCGATAAGCTCGAAAGCGGTGAGCGAGGCGCCAGCGCGGTCCATCGCCAGGGTGAACAGCGACAGCGCGTCTTTCGGGGACGACGGCAGGCCGGCAAAGGCGACCTCCCTGCCCTTCGGCTTCGGGAACAGTTTCATTACCGCGGCGGTGATGACGCCGAGCGTGCCTTCGGCGCCGACGAAGAGGTTCTTCAGATCGTAGCCGGTGTTGTCCTTCTTCAGCTTGCGCAGATCGTCGAACACCTCGCCGGTCGGCAGCACCACCTCGACGCCGAGGCAGAGCTCGCGCGCATTGCCATAGGCAAGCACGCCGGTACCGCCCGCGTTGGAAGAAAGATTGCCGCCGATCTGGCAGGACCCTTGCGCGGCGAGCGACAGCGGAAACAGCCGGTCGGCGGCGTCGGCCGCTTCCTGCAGCGTCTGCAAGATGACGCCGGCCTCGACGGTCGCCGTGTTCGACAGGACGTCGATCTCGCGGATGCGGTTAAGCCTGGACAGCGACAGCACGATGTCGTGTCCGGATTTGTCCGGCACCTGGGCGCCGACCAGCCCGGTATTGCCGCTCTGCGGCACGACCGGCGTTCCGGTCTCGGTGGCGAGGCGCATGATGCGGCTCACCTCCTCGACGCTGCCGGGTCTCAGCACCAGCGATGTGCGGCCGTGCCAGAGGCCGCGCCGCTCGGTGATGTAAGGCGCGATGTCGGCCTGGTCGCGCAAGGCATATTTGCCGCCGACGATGGCCGCGAAGCGGTCGATGACGGCGGGGTCGAGGTCGAAGGGCTGATCGTTCATGGGTCAGAACCTAGAGCAATTCCAGGAAAAGTGCGAAGCGGTTCCGCCCGGAATCGCATCAAAACAAAGAGATAGGCTCAAGCGGTCTTGTCACGCGGCGCGGCGGCGCGGGCAAGCCGGTCGTTGATCGCTTCGCCCAGGCCCTCGAACGGGATCGGCTCGACGGCGATTGTCGCGGCGCCGCTGCGGTCGAGCGCGTGCATGAAGGCGAACAGATTGCTGGCCGCCTCGCGCAGGTCGCCTCCCTCGGAAAGGTTGCGCAGCGCAACGGCCCGTTCCCAGCCCTCGGCGCGGTTGCGGCCGAAGGCCAGCAACGCCTCGCCCTCGGCAATCTTTCCGACGTTGAGCCGCATCGCGGCGCCGGGCGCGTAATGCGAGGCGAGCATGCCCGGCGCCTCGATGCCAGCGGCGCCGCGCGACAGCTTCGCGCCGGCCACCGCCTCGATCTCCTCGGCGCCGATGCCGCCCGGACGCAGCAGCCGCAGCTTGCCGTTCTCGACCTTGAGAATCGTCGATTCCAGGCCGACCGGCGTCGCGCCGCCATCGACGACCAGCTTGATCCTGTCGCCGAGGTCGGCGGCGACGGCCTGCGCCGTCGTGCCGCTGATCCTGCCTGAAGAATTGGCGCTGGGCGCGGCGAGCGGCCGGCCGAGCCGCGCGATCAGTTCGCCGCCGAAGCCGCGCGGCATGCGCAGCGCGATGGTATCCAGCCCCGCGGTGACCAGCGGATGGATGCCGCCATCGGCGCGCTGCGGCAGCACCAGCGTCAGCGGGCCTGGCCAAAAGGCCTCGGCCAATTTTGCCGAGAGCGGATCAAAGCCGGCGATACGGTCCGCCATCGCGCGATTTGCGACATGAGCGATCAGCGGGTTGAAGCGCGGCCGGCCCTTGGCCTCGAAAATGCGCGCCACGGCAACACCGTTGGTGGCATCGCCCGCCAGGCCGTAAACCGTCTCGGTGGGGATGGCGACGACGTCGCCGCCTTCGAGCAGCGCCAATGCCTGCTCCATAGCCTCGCCGGCCGCCAGTATCTCAGCCAAATTCGCCACCAATCTCAAACATGCCGGTCCCGTAATACGACGGCTTCCATCGGGCAAGGGCGGGCATTGGCGATTTATCAATCCCTAAAATGTTAAGTTTTCGGGCAAGCCGGCTTCAATTTGGCGGCCTTAAGGTGCGGGTTCTATGCGGTTGCGGGCTTGGGAGTTGTTGTGATGCGTCTGCTTGAAGCGTTCGGTATCAGTCTTCTGGCGATGAACGGCGCGGCACATGCCTCGTCGATCGTCGTGGTCGGACCATCGAGCTCGACGCCTTCGGTGGTCAGGCTGAATGCGATCGAGCCGGCCAAGCTGTCCGCGGCCTCGACGCCGTCGATGATAGCGCTGGGCGATCCCATGCCCGCCGTCACCGACGAAAAGGTCGCGGCGATTCCCGAAAAGTCCAGGCACCAGCAGGCCCCGATGATCATCCGCGGCGGCGTTGTCGGCGGCGCTTTCGCAACGCCTGCGGCGACCGCGGCGGCCAAGCCCGCGGCACCGGCAACCGCGGCCGCGCCGGCAAACGGCACTTCGCCGGCAACGCCCGCCAACGGCACAGCGTCTGCTTCGAACGGCGACGGCAAAACCGGCGACAAACCGGCCGCGACGGCCAACGCACAGCCGTCAAATGGCCAGCCCCTGCCGCGCGTCGGCAAGGCGATGTAGATCACACTGGATACCGCCTCTATGTGCTAGGCGCTTAACTCTGTCCGATTCCCGTCATCGGGACTGGGCACGATGGCGCCGGCGTTTCAAAAGGGGGTTTCATGAACGTTACGAAAGCAATGGCCGTTGCCGCACTGGTGGCGGCGATGACACTGGGCGCGGGTACGGCGAAGGCCGACGACATGCTCGGCTCCTACGTCGCGCGGATTTCCGATCGCGATCATCGCGCCAGCGACGGCTATCCGCTGAGCAGCGCGGCGCAGATGGTGCGGCAGGACCGCGCCAACTGGCACAAGTTCCACCGGCGCGACGGCGACGACCAGGACGATCGCTGGTTCCGCAGCGACGGTTCGCGGGCCGACCTGCAGCGCTGGCTGGAGCGCGGCGGCGCCATGAGCAGTTCGACCCGGCGCGCCATCGTCAATGGCGAGCCGCTGATCGAGGTCGACGTCTATCCGGACAGCGTGCGGGTCGGCATCATAGAAGATTGACGGGGTCAATCTTCTCGGAAGATTGACGAGCCTGACGAAAAGGGCGACGAGTAACGCGTCGCCCTTCATGCTTCAGACGACAGGAGACAGCTCAGGCAGCTTCTTCCTTGTCGTCCTCGTCGGACTCATCGGCCTCGTCTTCATCCTCGTCGCCATCTTCGTCCTCCTCGTCGGACTCATCGTCGCCCGAGGCCTTGGCTTCGTCGTCGGCGTCCTCGCCGTCGTCGTCATCTTCATCCTCGTCGTCCGACTCATCGTCGGTCGAGGCCGTGGCTTCCTCGTCATCGCCTTCTTCCTCGTCGTCTTCGGAAGGATCGGCGGATTCGACCGCTGCAGCGGCATGGTCGAGGAGGTTTTCGGAAGCGGCTTCGATGCCCTCGGCGGCGGCCGGGGTCTCTTCAATCAGGTCGATATCGTCAACGGAATTCATGGCATGCCTCCGTGGTTTGGGAACGCCTTGTTGTCCCATGCGGAAGTCATCGCCGTATGACTGTAAGCCGGCTCCGGCGCATTAAATTTCGGGCGCCGAATTGTTCAAGCATGCCCGCATCCTGACGGATGCAGGCAGTGCCGAACGTGCGATTTTTCGAGCTGTCAGCCGGCGATTTTTGAAAAATCCGCGACCTGATCGGTGGCGGCGCGGATGCGGGCGAGCAGCGCCAGGCGGTTGGCGCGCACGGCCTGGTCCTCATCATTCACGAGAACGCCCTCAAAAAATGAATCAACGGGTTCGCGCAACGCGCTAAGCGCCAGCATGGCGGCGGAAAAATCTTCATTTTGAATTGCTTGGCCGGCTTCCTTCTCGGCTTGATTCACCGCGGCGAAAAGCTTCTTTTCCGCTTCCTCGCGAAACAGCGCCGGCTCAACATCCTCGGCGACCAGCGTTTTCTTCTTCTCCTCGGCGGCCAGGATGTTGGCGGCGCGCTTGGTTCCGGCGAGCAGGTTCTTGCCCCCGTCGGTGTCGAGCAAGGAGCCCAGCGCCTCGACGCGACGCACGATCTGCAGCAGGTCGTCGGACCGAGGCGTGATGACGGCATCGATCAGATCGTGCCGCGCGCCCTGGTCGCGGAGATAGACTTTGAGGCGATCGTGGAAGAAGGCCAGGAGGTCTGACGACTGATCCGCCCCGCCTTTGAAATTTGCGAAGGCCTTGGCGAAAATAGACGTCAGCGCCAGACGAATACGGTTCTCGGTGAGGAGCCTGACCACGCCGAGCGCGGCGCGGCGCAAAGCGAACGGATCCTTGCTCCCGGTGGGCTTCTCGTCGATCGCCCAGAAGCCGGTCAGCGTGTCGAGCTTGTCGGCAAGCGCGACGGCAACCGAGACCGGATCAGTCGGCACGCGGTCGGACGGACCCTGCGGCTTGTAATGCTCCTCGGCAGCGGCGGCCACGGATGCATGCTCGCCCTGCAGCAGCGCGTATTTGCGGCCCATCGCGCCCTGCAGTTCCGGAAACTCGCCGACCACCTCGGTCTGCAGGTCCGCCTTGGCGAGCACCGACGCCCTGGCGACTAAAGCGCTATCGGCTCCGACGACAGGTGCCAGTTCCTCGGCCAGCCGTTTGATGCGCTCCACCCGCTGCCCTTGCGTGCCAAGCTTGGCATGGAAGGTGACGTTCAGATGATCGAGCCGCGCCATGCGCTGGTCGAGCGGCTTCTTCAGATCGAGGTCGAACTTCGCCGCCGATTCCTTCAGCTGGTCGAGGTCGGGCAAATCGCTCTGGTCGGTCTTCCAGAAATAAAGCGCATCGGACAAGCGGGCGCGCACCACCTTGCCGTTGCCGTAGGCGATCTCCTTGCCGCCATCCCTCGCCTCGATGTTGGCGACCAGGATGAAGCGGTTCGACAGGTCCTCGCCCGCGCCCTGCGGTCGGGTGACGAAACACTTCTGGTTGGCGCGGATGGTGAGGCGGATGACCTCGCCCGGAATGGTGAGGAAATCCTGCTCGAACTCGCCCATCAGCACGACCGGCCATTCCACCAGCCCGGAGACCTCCTCCAGCAGGCCCTCATCCTCGACGAGGTCGAGGCCGTTGGCGAAGGCGATGTTGCGGGCATCGGCCAGGATGATCTCCTTGCGCCGGTCGGCATCGAGCACGACCTTGGCCGCCTCCAGCTTCGCCACATAATCGTCGAAACGGCGCACGGTGATCGGGCCCGGCGCGTGGAAGCGATGACCGTAGGTGACATTGCCGGCGCGGATGCCGTCGATCTCAAAATCGACCACGACCGGCTCTTCGGTCTCCGGTCCGAAGGTGCAGACGATCGACTGCAGCGGCCGCACCCAGCGCAGCGAGCCGGGCTTCGCCGAGGCCGGCCCCCAGCGCATCGATTTCGGCCAGGGGAAGCTTTTGATGATACCCGGCACCAGTTCGGCGATGATCTCTTCCGCCGCCCGGCCCGGCTTCGAAATGTGAGCGACGTAGAAGTCGCCCTTCTTCGGATCGGAATGGACATGCGCCTCGGCGATCGATGACAGGCCGGCCTTGCGCAGGAAGCCCTGCACAGCCTGCTCGGGCGCCGTGGTCGACGGCCCCTTGATCTCCTCGCGGATCTCCTTCGAGCGCGCCGTCAGGCCACGGATGTCGAGCGCGAGGCGCCGCGGCGTCCAATATTCGCGCGCCGCCTCATAGGTGAGACCCGCCTCGACCAGACCATCGGTCAGCATCTTCCTGAGGTCGCCAGCAGCCTTGCGCTGCATGCGGGCGGGGATTTCCTCGGAGCGAAGTTCCAAGAGCAGGTCGGGCATAGTTAAGCTCCCCACCCTCCCCTGGATGGGGAGGGTCGGCGCGTAGCGCCGGGGCGGGGTGGCGGCCTCTCAGCCGCCAATACCTTCGGCACCATCGCGCAGATGCAGGTGTGATTTCCGTTCTTCCACCGCCGCATAAATTGTATCGAGCACGGAATCCAGTTCGTTTTTTATCTCATGGTTCCAGAAGCGGACGACGCGATAGCCTTGGCTTTCGAACCACCGTGTCCGAACTTCATCATGGCGCAGCTGATCATCGGCACTGTGGTGGGAGCCATCCACCTCGATAATCAATTTCAGCCGATGGGATAAGAAGTCGGGGTAATAGGCGCCCACAGACGCCTGTCGGCGGAAATGTGTTCCTTCGACCGGGATGCGCCACAGGTGCCGCCACAGCAGTCGTTCTTCGTCTGTCATCGAGGCGCGAAGCCTTCGTGCGGACTGCAACTTGAAACGGTCAAGTTTTGGCATAGGGAAGCGCCAGTCACCCCCACCCGCCGCTCCGCGGCGACCTCCCCCATCAAGGGGGAGGTAGAAGCGCATAGCAACTCGGCCGGCCGCTGTCACCCCGCCAGCAGATCGCCTCGTCGATCGATTTCGCGGAATTTTTCGGCCCGCTGTCGGGACGCAGCGAGGTCGTCCGTCCTTGGAGCAGACCATCCCATGAACCGAACGCTGCGCTGAAGCGACACACGCTCAGGCAGAGACCTATTGGCTGAACGACGATGAAGACGGCATCGAGAACCCTGCAGATCCTGGCGCTCAGCGCCTGCTTCGCCGCGCAGATGCACGGCGCGATCGCCATGCCGGGGGTCAGGCAGGCCATGCGCACGATCGATGGATCGAGCGGGCTGAATGTCCCGGCTGCGGTGGCCTATGCCGTTTCAGGCAAGCCGGCGCTGTCCTGAGGCATTGCCGGAGGGGCGGCGGACCAGGCGGTTTGCCGCCGATAAATCTCCTTCACGACTTCCAGGAGAAGCAGGCTCAGCACAACGCTGGCAACATCGGCAGCGGTGGTCGCAATCGAGGCGTTCTTCAGTTCCGGAATTTCCTGCGCTTTCATGGAGAGCCTGAAGGAGACCCGACCGAGCGCGTTGGCCACCAGCCAGGCGGCCCACCAGCCCTGAAGCGTTCCGGACGTCTCGGCCGATTTCCAGTCGGCAGACCCGCTGCTTGCCCGCCATATCTCCGACATCGCCTGATAAGGCTTCCAAAGGTTGGCGATGGGGATGAAATACCAGCCGATCGCCCAGCCGGGCGTGAACTGCATGTCGCGGGCGCCAAGCGCCCTGGCGTTCCTGTTGGCCAGGCGGATCCAGCTAAGAATGATAATGGCCTGCGCCAGATAGAGAACGAGCTGGGCGATGCCTATCGCGCCTTGCCGGCTGTCGTTCCAACTGGCCGCTGCCGTGACATCGTAGTCATAGGTGCCGGCATCGATATCGTTCAGCAGCCAGATCTCGGACAGGCCTGAAAGTACGGCGATCACGTCGACGGCGATGCCGATGCACAGCAGCCTGACGACCCAGTTCGTGCTCGTCGAAAAATTTCTGAAAATGCCCACGCTGCCTGCTCCCCCTTGGTAAGTTGCTGCAACCTAAACGGGAACAAATAGGGAATCAAGCGGGAAAGCTGCAGCCTTCCCTTAAGCCGCCATTCCGCCGGCCTGCGTCTTCAGGAACGCCTCGCCGCAAGCCTTGGCCAGGTTGCGTACGCGCAGGATGTAGCTTTGCCGCTCGGTGACCGAGATCACGCCGCGCGCGTCGAGCAGGTTGAAGACATGGCTTGCCTTGATGCACTGGTCGTAGGCCGGAAAGACCATGCGGTGCATCGCCAGATTGTCGCTGGGCTTCGGCGTGCCCGCATCGAGCAGCGCCTTGCACTCGGCCTCGGCGTCCTCGAAGTGCCTCAGCAGCATCGCGGTGTTGGCGAATTCGAAATTGTGGCGCGAATATTCCTGCTCGGCCTGCAGGAAGACGTCGCCGTAGGTGACCTTCTCGGCGCCTTCACGGCCGTTGAAGTTCAGGTCGTAGACATTGTCGACGCCCTGCACATACATGGCGAGCCGTTCGAGACCATAGGTCAGCTCGCCCGCCACCGGCGCGCATTCGATGCCGCAGACCTGCTGGAAATAGGTGAACTGCGAGACTTCCATGCCGTCGCACCAGCACTCCCAGCCGAGTCCCCAGGCGCCCAGCGTCGGGCTCTCCCAGTCGTCCTCGACGAAGCGGATGTCGTGCAGCAGCGGGTCGACGCCGATCGCCTGCAGCGAGCCGAGGTAGAGCTCCTGCAGGTTCGGCGGATTGGGCTTCAGGATCACCTGATACTGGTAATAATGCTGCAGACGGTTGGGGTTCTCGCCGTAGCGGCCGTCCTTTGGCCGGCGCGAAGGCTGCACGTAAGCCGCATTCCAGCGCAGCGGGCCGAGCGCCCGCAAGGTGGTGGCCGGATGGAAAGTGCCGGCGCCGACCTCCATGTCGTAAGGCTGCAGGATGAGGCAACCATAATCCGCCCAGTAGTTGTGCAAGGTCAGGATCAGCCCCTGGAAGGAGCGGCTGGGATGCATGTGGACGGGGATCTCGATGGTCACGGCGGCCTCGGCAAGCGCAGGATGACGCTTCCCTAGTTGCCGGGCCGGCAAGCGTCAAGGCGGCGGCTCGCATCCGGCAAGGCGGAAAGCTTTGCGGCCGGCTGGCCCATTGCGGTCGAGCGGCGGCCAACCTTTGCTCCGTTCCACGTCAACGACAGAGATTTCGTTATGTCCGGTCAACTTACCGTCCGACCCGTCACAAGGCAGGATTACGAGCAATGGCTGCCGCTGTGGGACGGCTATAACGCGTTTTACGGGCGCTCCGGCCCGACGGCACTCGCCGGCGAGATCACGCACATGACCTGGTCGCGTTTCTTCGATGCCTATGAGCCGGTGCATGCGCTGGTGTCCGAACGCGAGGGCAACCTGCTCGGCCTCGTCCATTATCTCTACCATCGGTCGACGACGTCGATCGCGCCGAGCTGCTATCTGCAGGATCTCTTCACCACGCAGGCCGCGCGCGGCCAGGGCGTCGGCCGGGCACTGATCGAAGGCGTCTACGAACGCGCCAGCCAAGCGGGGGCGAACCGCGTCTACTGGCTGACGCATGAGACGAACCACACGGCGATGCAGCTCTATGACAAGGTCGGCGAGAAGTCCGGGTTCGTCGTCTACCGGAAGATGTTTTGAAAACGCGGGGCTCCGAAGGGCCCCGCCGGCAATCAGGATCGAAGCTCAGCCCTTCGGCGCGGGCGTCGGCTCCGGCTTCACCTTCGGGGTTTCCTGCGCGGTGTTGGATTCGATGGGCGGCAGGCCCTTGAGCAGCTTCTGCTGAAGGGTGGCGAGCACGTCTGGGTCCGGCTTCAGGTCGCGCGCCTGGGTCCACTGATAGGTAGCCTCGAGCTTGCGGCCGACGCGCCAGTAGGCATCGCCGAGATGGTCGTTGAGGACCGGGTCTTCCGGCTTCAGCGAGACGGCGCGCTCCATCTCGCGCACGGCGTCGTCGAAGCGACCCATGCGGTAATAGGCCCAGCCCAGCGAATCGACGATGTAGCCGTCGTTCGGCCTGAGATCCACGGCCTTCTGGATCATCGCCAGGCCTTCCTTGAGGTTCATGTTCATGTCGACCCAGGAATAGCCGAGATAGTTCATGACCTGCGGCTGGTCGGGCTGCAATTCCAGCGCCTTGCGGAAATTAGGTTCTGCCTTCGGCCATTCCTTCAGCCGCTCATAGGCGATGCCGCGCTGGTAAAAGATGTTCCAGTTGGCGGCGGTCGGCGCCTTCAGCTGCTCGACGGCCTTATCGTAGAGATTGGCGGCCGAGCGGAAATCTTCCTTCGAGCCATAGACGCCGCCAAGCGCCAGATAGGCGCGCATGTCGTCCGGGTGCTTGTCGAGATAGGCCTTGAGATGGGCGATCGCCTCGTCGTGCTTGTCGAGATCGGCGAGGTTCAGGCCGAGCTGCAGGTCGGAAAGCTCCTTCAGCGGCGAGGAAGCCGGGATGCGGCGGTAAAGCGCGATGGCGCCCTCGCCGTCCTTGAGCTGCTCGGCGACAGCGGCAAGCTGCACCAGGGCCGCATCGCTGTCCGGCTTCAGCGCCAGCGCGTATTGCAGGTAGAGCCGCACGAAAGGCTCGCCGCCGCCGCGGTTGAGCGCGGTCGCAAGGTCAAGCAGGATTTCGGAGGCGCCGTCGGCCGGGCCGGCGACGAGCGGCTCGATCTTGTCGCCCTTGGCGATGCGGTCCCGCAGCGTGGTGATCTCGAGCTTACCCGGGGCGAAGGCTTCGGCCTGGTTCAAAACCGCCAGCGCCTTCGACTTGTCGCCCTTGCGGGCGAGGAAGGAGGCATAGGCCTGGGCATTGCGCATCCAGGTTTCGGGCGCGGAGCCGCCGGCCGTGGTGTCGGCGAGCGTGGCGGCGTAGATCGCATCGGCCTTGTCGTTCAAGCCGGCGGCGTCGGCGATCAGCGCGCGGTGGAACGACTTGAACAGGCCGAACCAGTCCGGACCCTTGAGCTTGTCGATGGACTCCATCGCCTCGGACGCGTTGCCGGCGCCCTCCATGGCCCAGCCGTTCATGACGCCGGAGAGCAACCGGTCGAGATCGGATTCGAGCGAGAGCTTCAGCCAGTACTGCGCCTTGACGTAGTCCTTCTTGTGGAAGGAATCGATGGCCAGGGCCAGGCGTGAGAAGCGCTCGACGTCCGGCACTTCCTTCAGCTTGTCGGCATAGACCAGCGATTCCTCGAAGCGGCCTTGCGCAACGAGAGCCAGCATCAGGCTTTGCTGCAGATCCTTATCGTTCGGCGCAAAGGCAAGCGCCTGCTTGTAGTAAGCGATCGCGTCGTCGAGATCGTTGTCGCTTTCGGCGATATGGGCCGCGAGATAGGCGCCCGAGAAAGATGTGATCTGCAGCGGTTGGGCATCTTCCTTGGCCTGGACCGGCAGCACCCAAAGCGCCACACCGGCCAAAAATGCCAGCCTCATCAGCCAGCGCGCACGTCCTTGCCGCATCGTATCCCTTTCAGCCAGACGCGATCCCGCCCTTGGCGGACCGCCCACAGACTCGATCTTTTCCGGTCAAAGCATGGCCTTTTTGGGGTCGAGCTTCAATCCGCAGCGAATCACAATGCAATCATCCGGCTTAAAAAACGATGCCGCGCCAGCGAAAAACTTCTGCGCGGAGCCGGGATGCCGATATGCCGGCATCGAATTGCCTACAGATAGGTATCGCTGAATCCGCTGGCGGCAACCGCGTCGCACAGGCCGGACCATTCGCAGCCGGAGCATGCCTGGCGCGTCAGCCCGGCGGAAAAAGCCTTCCGCATTCCTGCCAGTGCCGAGGCATCCAGCACGAGCCGGTCTCCGGCCCGGATCGGCCGCCCGAGAAGAGCGCCGACATCACGCGCAGCGAGCCCGTCCCGCTCGGCGGCGCTCTCGCCAAAGCAATGCGCCTCCGGCTCGTCGAGCAGCGGGGCGCAGATGTCGTCGGGACCGGAAACGATCACAACCCCCTCGCCCAGCCGCTTCACCACCTTGTCGTAATTGGCGGTGAAGGCGGGCGAGTAGCCCTTGCCGACATAGGTCAGCAGGCAAAGCAGATGATGGGCGCGCAGCCTGACGGTCATCGCGTCCCGGACGAGCGGCCGCGCTGTTCCGCCCGATCGGTGGAGAAGAGCTTCAGCGTCACCGCGCCCAGCGCCGACTTGAGCAGGCCGCCGACGATGAAGGGCAGGAAGCCGAAGGTGATGGCCTTCTCGGCGCCGATCATGACGGCAAGCCAGGCGGTGCCAAGCACCAGGCACAGCAGGTTGCCGATCAGCATGGCGGCGAAGGCAAGCATGACGCGATTTCCGTTCCAGCCGCGCTCGGCCAGCCATCCGACGACGGCGCCAACGATCGGGAAGGCGAAGAGATAGCCGCCGGTCGGACCGACGAAATGCTGGATACCGGCAGCCCCGCCCGCCAGCACCGGGAAGCCTGCCGCGCCTTCAACCAGCCAGGCGGCGATGGTGAGCGCGCCGAAACGCCAGCCGTAGAGCGCGCCGACCAGCGTCACGGCGAAGGTCTGCATGGTCACCGGAACCGGCACCATCGGGACCTCTATATAGGACGACAGCGCCAGGAACAACGAGCCGATGATCACGGCGCCGATCCGCCAGGCGAGCGAACGGCTATGCAGGCGAAGCGGGCTGAAGGAGGGCTTGTAGGTCGAAACGGCTGCGTTGCTCACGGTATGTTTCCTGGTTGGATTATAGATAATTTCTGAACTTCATCTATTATCGAATCCATATTTTCGCGAGGATGGCAAGCCCGCGGGTTCGGTCGGAGCGGGAGCGAAGCGGACGCGGAGAGAATCCATGCCGCGATCCAGGTCAAATGGGCAAAAACGATGCAGACAAGGGGCGTTCTGCACCGGTGCAAAGCTTCAACGTCACGTCTGCGCGCGTCGCTCCGCTCCTTGCTCCGCCCTAAAGTGACGAGTTCTCGACCAATCGCACCAGCCTGCGCTACCCCACTATGGCGAAAGCGTCGCGGGTCCGGCCGGAAGCGGTCTTGACCGGCTTTTGGCCGATCCATTGCACATGACGGCCGAGCGTCGCGGCGGCCGATTCGGTGTTGCCTTGCCTCAGCGCGCTCAGGATCGCTCGGTGGTCCTGGTCGGTGCGGGTTTCCCACTCCGAGCGCCAGGCCGCGAAGAGGAAGCGCGCGCTCGCCGCGTGCAAATCGTCGATGGTGGAAAGCAGGCGCGGCATGTTGCAGGGCGCCAGGATCAGCCGGTGGAAGGTGCGGTTGGCCTCTTCCCAGGAGCGCACGTCGCGGGATTTGTCGCCGGCCTTGGTCGCCTCCTCTGCGAGGTCGAGGATCGACGCCGTCAAATGCGGCGCGGCATGGCGCAGCGCCAGCACCTCGAGCGCCGCGCGCATCTCGGCCACCTCCCTCACCTCGCCAAGATCGAAAGCGGCGACGCGCACGCCGCGCCGAGGCTCGCTGATCGCCAACCCTTGAGCCTCCAGGCGCCGGAAGGCCTCGCGCACGGGGACATGGCTGGTGTTGAACTCTTCGGCGACATGATCCTGGCGCAGCCGCGATCCGGGCTCGATGGCGCCCGAAATGATGCGGTCCGCCAGTTCCTTGCTGATACGGACGGCGATCGTGTCTTCTGTGCTGGCCATATTTTATAGATAATTTGCCCGACCGCCCCTTGTCGAGATGGACGGCGCGGGATTCACAGGCCCCTGCCCGGCGGATGCGAGGCAAAATGCCTGTAAGGCAGTCAGCTCAATTCACCCGGCTGATGCAGAAATCGATGACGTCGATCAGCGCCGATTTCTGCGGCGTCGCCTCAAGCGGCGCCAGCGCGTCGCGGGCGATCTCGCCGAAATGGCGGGCGCGGCCGATCGTGTCGGCTATTGCGCCGTGGCGGGCCATCAGGCCGATCGCCTTTTCGAGCCCGGCATCGTCGGTGACGTTTTCCTCGATGGCGCGCTTCCAGAAGCTGCGCTCGGCCTTGGTGCCACGCCGGTAGGCGAGGATCACCGGCAGCGTCACCTTGCCCTCGCGGAAATCGTCGCCGACATTCTTTCCGAGATCCTTGCTGGAGCCACCATAGTCCAGCGCATCGTCGATGAGCTGGAAGGCAAGGCCGAGATTCATGCCATAGGAGCGCAGCGCGGCGCGGTCGGTGCGCGAGGCCAGGGCGATCACCGGCCCGACTTCGGCCGCGGCCGAGAACAGCGCCGCGGTCTTGGCCTTGATGACGGCGAAATGCTCGTCCTCGGTGGTGTCGAGGTTCTTGGCCGCGGCAAGCTGCATCACCTCGCCCTCGGCGATGATGGAAGCGGCGCTCGACAGGATGTCGAGGGCTTCCAGCGAGCCGACCTCGACCATCATTCGGAAGGCCTGGCCGAGCAGGAAGTCGCCGACCAGAACGCTCGCCTGGTTGCCCCAGATCATGCGCGCCGTCTTCTTGCCGCGGCGCAGCGCGCTCTCGTCGACCACGTCGTCATGGAGAAGCGTCGCCGTGTGCATGAACTCGACGGCGGTCGCGAGCTTGACGTGGCCTTCGCCCGAATAGCCGAACATCTGCGCGGCGGCCAGCGTAAGCATGGGCCTGAGCCGCTTACCGCCGGAGGAGATCAGGTGGTTGGCGATCTCCGGGATCATCTCGACGTCGGAGCCGGCCTTGGACAGGATCAGCTCGTTGACACGGCCCATGTCGGCGGCCGTCAGATCGATCAGATCCTTGATGGAAGCGGGTTCCCGCTTGCCTTCGATGTTGAGAACGACTCCCACCACAATCACTCCCGTCTCAATTGACGCGCACGACGGCACCCTTAGTCCCAACTCGACTCTAGGGCGGCACAACCGGGCACGGCAAGAGGCGAATTGGCGCGGCTCCGCGGACGGTGTGTCCACCGGCACGTTTACACGAACCCCGCAACCTGCGATTTTCATTCCATGATCGAGCTTGTCCGCACCAACGACGCCGTCGTCATCTCCTTTGTCGAATCGCTGATGCGCGATGCCGGCATCGCCTGTTTCGTCGCCGACCAGAATATGAGCGTGCTCGAAGGGTCGATCGGCCTTTTGCAGAAGCGTGTCATGGTAGACGCCGAGAAGGCCGACGCGGCGCGCCGCATCCTCAAGGATGCCGGCATCGAGAACGAGATCCGCCAGAAATAATGGCAGTCAGCCCCGCCCCCGTCCCGGACACGCCGGCGCACACGGTCGACGCCTTCCATCGCGGACGCTTTTGGTTGGTGCAGCCGAGCCGGGGCGGTCATCGCGCCGGCATGGACGCCATGACGCTGGCGGCGGCCGTGCCGTCCGGCTTTTCCGGCCGGCTCGCCGATTTCGGCGCCGGCGCTGGTGCTGCCGCCCTGGCCGTGCTGTCGCGCTGTCCGGCGGCGCGGGCCGTGCTCGTCGAGCGCTCGACCGAAATGGCGGGATTCGCCGCCGCCACGCTTTCGCATCCGGGCAACGCGCATCTCGGCGACCGCGCTTCGGTGCTGACGGCCGACGTGACGCTGACCGGCCGGGCGCGAGCGGAAGCCGGGCTTGCCGACAATTCCTTCGACTTCGTCATCATGAACCCGCCTTTCAACGCGGCCGAGGACCGCTCGACACCAGACGCGCTGCGCAGGCAGGCGCATGTCGGCGAGGACGGGCTGTTCGAGCGCTGGATCAGGAGCGCCGCCGCCGTCGTCAAGCCGCGCGGCGGGCTGGCCGTCATCGCCCGACCCGAGCAGCTCGTCGCCATCCTCGACGCGATCGAAGGGCGCTTCGGCGATGCCGAGATGCTCTGCGTCCATCCCCGGCCGGACGTGGCGGCGATACGCGTCGTCGTCAGGGCGGCGCTCGGGGCGCGCGGAAAACTGTCGATCCGCCCGCCGTTCACTTTGCACGGGCCGTCCGGCAACGCGCCGGCGGAGCGGGCGGAAATGATCAACAACGGCCTGGCGTCGCTGTTCGGCGATTGATCCCAGGCGCGCGATGCGGCATTGCCGTTAGGCGGCGAATTCCTACATGCCAAAGCAAGATACGTCGCGCCCGAGAGACATTACCGACTTAACCGATTGCTCCTTCTGCACTCCACCGGAGACACCCGTTCGTGAAACGCCTCTTCAACCGCCTGCTGCCGAAATCCTGGCGCTCGACAGTCGTCACCATTCCGGTCATCCGGCTGCAAGGCGCAATCATGGCCGGCGGCGGCCAGTTCCGGCCGAGCCTGTCGCTCGCCTCGACGGCCGGCGTCATCGAAAAGGCGTTCGGCTTCGACGCGCCGGCGGTCGCCATCTCGATCAACTCGCCGGGCGGCTCGCCGGTGCAGTCGCGGCTGATCTTCAAGCGCATCCGCGATCTGGCGGCGGAGAAGAACAAGAAGGTGCTGGTCTTCGTCGAGGATGTGGCGGCTTCCGGCGGCTACATGATCGCGGTCGCCGGCGACGAGATTTTTGCCGATCCGTCATCGATCGTCGGCTCGATCGGCGTGGTCTCGGCCTCGTTCGGCTTCCCGGAGTTGATGAAGAAGATCGGCGTCGAGCGACGTGTCCACACCGCCGGCCAGAACAAGGCCGTGCTCGATCCGTTCAAGCCGGAGAAGAAGGAGGATGTCGAACGGCTGAAGGCGCTCCAGCTCGAAGTGCACGAGACTTTCATCGACCTCGTCAAGGAGCGGCGCGGCTCGAAGCTCAAGGACGATCCGGACCTGTTCACCGGCCTGTTCTGGACCGCCAAGAAAGGCCTCGAACTCGGCCTCGTCGATGCGCTGGGCGATATGCGCAGCGTGCTTAAGGCCCGCTTCGGCGACAAGACGCAGCTCAAGCTGATCACCGCGCCGCGCGGTCTGTTCGGCCGGTTCGGCCTGTTCGGCTCGCGCTTCTCGGCGCCCGATATCGCCGCCGCCGCCGCAAACGGCGTCCTCGATGCGGCGGAAGAGCGCGCATTGTGGGCGCGCTTCGGGCTTTGAAAAAGACATGATTGCGGCTAGCATGGCCGCTTGACCGACCCATTCGGCCGGCCTTGCCGCGAGAACGCGGGAGGAGTTTTAGAGATGCCGCAGATCATTTTCTTCGCTGTTGTCGGCGCCGCCGCTTATTTCGGCTACCGCGCTTTCGTGCGCGAGGCCGAGCGTGTGACGGCCAAGATCCGGCGCACCGAGAAACAGGCGGCGAACGGCACGATGGGCACGCTGGTCAAGGATCCGAAGACCGGCGAATACCGTCTCGCCAAGGACTGATCCCATCTCGCCAGCAGCCGATATCCTGGAGCCCGGCACAGAGGTCCGGACATGGCTTGCGCCGGCCAAGATCAACCTGGCGCTGCATGTCACCGGAAGGCGCGCCGACGGCTACCATTTGATTGACAGCCTCGCCGTCTTCGCCCGCTTCGGCGACCGGCTCGAGATCGAACCGGCTGAGCAGGACGAGTTCTCCGCATCCGGCCGTTATGCCACGGGCCTGCCGCTCGACGACGGCAATCTGGTGGTGAAGGCACGCGATGCCTTGCGCCGGGAGGCTGGCGCGAGACATGCACCGCCCGTCGCCATCAGGCTGGAGAAGAACCTGCCGGTCGCGTCCGGCGTCGGCGGTGGCTCCAGCGACGCGGCGGCGGCGCTCAACGGCCTGGCGCGGCTCTGGAAGCTCGATATCGACGACATTTCGCTGGCGCGGATCGGGCTTTCGCTGGGCGCCGACCTGCCGATGTGCCTGAAGGGCAAGCCGCTTGTGGCCCGCGGCATCGGCGATGAGGTCTCGCCGCTCTCCGCCTTTCCGGCCCTCGGCCTCGTCCTGGTCAATCCGGGCGTCGCGGTCTCGACCCCGGACGTGTTCAAGGCGCTCTCCAGCCGCGACAACGAGGCGCTGCCCCCGCTGCCGAAGCGCCTCGACTTCCACGCCGTGCGCAACTGGCTGGAGACCACCCGCAACGATCTTGAGGCCCCTGCCCGCTCGTTCGAACCTGCGATCGAGGAAGCGCTGAAAGCGCTCAAGCGTGCAGACGCGGCGTTCGCGCGCATGTCCGGCTCGGGCGCCACATGCTTCGGCCTGTTCGAGACTGGCAATGTCGCCAAGCGCGCGGCGATCGCGATCCGCGCGCGCCATCCCGGCTGGTTCGTCGCCGCGACGCGCAGCATGGAGGTGAGCGATGGCGAAGCTTGACGAGAGCCGGCCCTTCATCCCGGTGCGAATCGCGGTGCTGACGGTCTCCGACACACGCAGCCTCGCCGACGACAAATCCGGCCAGACGCTGGCCGACCGCATCGCGCAAGCCGGCCATACGCTTGCCGCGCGCGACATCGTCACCGACGACCGCGACAAGATCCGCGACAAGGTGCTCGGCTGGTCGAAGGACGAAAACATCGACGTCGTCATCACCACCGGCGGCACCGGCTTCACCGGCCGCGACGTGACACCGGAGGCGCTGGAGCCGATCTTCGAAAAGCGCATGGACGGCTTTTCCGAAGTCTTCCACCGCATCTCCTACGACAAGATCGGCACCTCGACGATCCAGAGCCGAGCGACCGGCGGCGTCGTCAACGCCACCTTCGTATTCGTGCTGCCGGGCTCGCCCGGCGCCTGCAAGGATGCCTGGGACAGCATCATCAAGGCGCAGCTCGACTACCGGCACATGCCCTGCAACTTCGTCGAGATCATGCCGCGGCTGGACGAGCATCTCCGGCGCGGCGCCAAGCCCGTCTCCTAACCGCAGGCAAAGTGAGCGGCCGGCATCCGGTTCGCAGGCGAAATTGCGCTGGCGCCTGCGAGCAGCCATTTCGAAGCCGGCACCGGCAAAGTACCTTGTGCCGCGAACAAGGGACAATCCGCCATGACCGTTCACAGCGGCGGCTGCCATTGCGGCAACATCCGCCTCAGCTTCTCCACCGCGCTGGATCCGGCCGCGCTGGAAATCCGCGCCTGCCAATGCTCCTTCTGCATACGGCATGGCTCGCGCGCGGCCGCCGACCCGAACGGCAGGCTGGTCGTTTCGGTCGCGGACAGGGAGCGCCTGCAGGTCTACCGCTTTGGGCTGCGCACCGCCGACTATCTCGTCTGCCGCGACTGCGGCGTGTATGTCGCGGCAATCGCCGGTGAGGGAAGCGACGCCACAGCGGTCGTCATCGTCAACGCGCTTGACGATCGCGAGCGGTTTTCGCGCGAGCCGATCGCCGTCCGGTTCGATGCCGAAACGCGCGAGCAGCGCCTGGCGAGGCGCCGTCGCAACTGGATGCCTGTCGAAATTCAAGGGATCTGACCGGGCTGGAACCGAGTCGTCCTCCCTCCCCCTGCGGAGAAGGCGGAGCCTGCATCACTTCGGCGGCGCCACCCAGATTTCCGCGTTCAACCGCCTGGTCGCCAGGCCGCGCGCCAGGGCTTCGGCGCCGCGCGCGCTCTTTGCCAGGGCCGACGCCTGGCGCTTGCTGATGACGAGGCCCTCGGCCAGCGCCCGGTTGCCCGAAAAGACGCGGGCCAGGAAAGGCGCGCGATCGGCCCGGGCGCGTGAAAAGCGCGCAGGCATGGTCTGCTTCGCCGTGTGCGCCACGATCTCGTCAATCCAGCCTTCGGCCAGCCGGGCGCCGGGCTCCAGAAGCAGCAGCCAATCGCCCTTGGCCTGGCCGATGCCCACGGCGATCCCGCCGGTCACATAGTGACAGCCTGCATGCTCGGCCACCCGATGCGTCTGGTCGGTCGAGCCTTGATCGCAGACGATTACATCACGGACCACGCCTTCGACCGCGCCGCCGACCAGAGAGGCGAGCGTGCGGGCAAGACCCTCTTCGTCGTTCCTGGTTTCGATGACAACGCTGAGCATTTCAGCCGAATAGCGGAAAGTGCGGCGATGCGCCAGTTCCGCGCTTCAGGTGAAAAAGTTCTTGATTTGTTCCGCTCGGCAAAATAGGAATAGTTTCATGAACAGAGCGATTCGACAGCCTGCCGACAGTCCCTGGGAGAGGGCGAAAATGGAACAGATCGTACGCGCCGACATTGCCGCTTTCGGAGCAGGACGAGCCGAGATGGCAAATGCGATGATCGAGCAGAGCGGCATGCGCGTGCGGCCCGACCGCAATCGAGGCCGCTCGGCCGGCATCAACCCGTCCGGCCGGTTCGAGCCGGTCAGCCGGCATGTGTTCGACGACGGCTGGAACTCGCTGGAGGAGCTGCCGCCGTTCAAGACGGAAGTGCAGGTCGAAAAGCCGCGCACGATCATCACGCGCAACGAGTCGCCGGACATTTCTTTCGACCGCTCGATCAATCCCTACCGCGGCTGCGAGCATGGCTGCGTCTACTGCTTTGCCAGGCCGACGCATGCCTTCATGGGCCTGTCGCCAGGGCTCGATTTCGAATCGAAGCTGTTCGCCAAGCCGGATGCGGCGCGCATGCTGGACCGGGAATTGTCTAAGCCCGGCTATCAGCCGCGCACCATCGCCATCGGCACCAACACCGATCCCTACCAGCCGATCGAGAAGCAATACCGGATCATGCGCGAGATCCTGGAAGTGCTGGAGGCGCGCCGCCATCCGGTCGGCATCGTGACGAAGTCGGCGCTGGTGACGCGCGACATCGACATCCTGTCGCGCATGGCCGAGCGCGGCCTTGCCAAGGTGGCGCTGTCGGTGACGACCATGGATCGCATGCTGGCGAGAACCATGGAGCCGCGCGCGTCGACGCCGACGAAGCGGCTGGAGGCGATCAGGCAGCTTTCGGACGCCGGCGTTCCAGCATCGGTGATGGTGGCCCCGATCATCCCGGGCCTCAACGATCCGGAGATGGAGCGCATCCTTGATTCGGCTAGAGCCGCGGGCGCCAGGGAGGCCGGCTACGTCATCCTGCGGCTGCCGCTCGAAGTGGCGCCGATCTTCAAGGACTGGCTGCTGCGGCATTATCCGGACCGCTACCGGCATGTGATGTCGCTGATCCGCTCGATGCGCGACGGCAAGGATTACGATTCGGAATGGGGCAAGCGCATGAAAGGCGCCGGTCCCTATGCCTGGCAGATCGGCCGGCGCTTCGAGATCGCCGCCAAGCGGCTCGGCCTCAATGTCGAGCGACGGCAGCTTCGCACCGACCAATTCGTCGCAGGCTCCGGCGCCGGCGAGCAGCTGATGCTGCTTTGACATCAAAGCCGGCCATGCGGGCCGGCGCCAAGCACTTCCAGGCAAAGCGAATTTCCGTCCGGAGGTGCAGTCCCTTTGAAGAATCCCTCCGGCCCTTGTCCCCCGGCCGTGAGACGGTGCCTTCCCGGTCCGACGCCCCATCCGACCCGGAAGGACTTGCGGAGAATCGGAGCCGATGCGAACCTCGCCGCACCATGGCTCGCGCGCGTTCCGATTCTCCGCTTCTCTTTGAAATGGTCGAGAAGCCCGACTTCTCGATCGAGACGAAGGCGATGGCCGACGGGCTGTGGCCGGTCGCCGGCATGGATGAAGCGGGCCGCGGCCCGCTTGCCGGCCCGGTCGTGGCCGCCGCGGTGGTGCTCGACCCCGCCAACATCCCGGAGGGCCTGGACGATTCCAAACGCCTCACCCATTTGCAGCGCGAGGCGCTGTTCCTGAAGATCCTCGGCTCGGCGCTCAGCGTGTCAATGGCCTCGATCAGCGCCGAAGGCATCGACAACAGCAACATCCTGAAAGCAAGCCTGGAAGCGATGCGCCGCGCCGCCGCGGGCCTGTCGCTGCAGCCGAAACTCGCCTTGGCCGACGGCCGCGACGTTCCGCCCGGGCTTGCTTGCGAAGGCCGGGCGCTGATCAAGGGCGACCAGCGCTCGCAGTCGATCGCCGCCGCCTCGATCGTCGCCAAGGTGATGCGCGACCGCATGATGTGCGGCTGCGGCGGACATCACGAGCATTACGGCTTCGAAGTGCATATGGGCTATGCGACGGTCCGGCACCGCACCGCGATCGAGGCGCATGGGCCGGTCGCAAGGCTGCATCGGGCCTCGTTCGCGCCGTTCAGGCTCGGTGCGGCCGAGGTGGCGGAAGAAGAAGAGAGCTTCGCCGGGTTGGAGTAGCATCATCTCCCCAACTTCTGTGACTGGCGTGACTGATCGCGCCGAGGCTTGATTGCCACGTGATTCCTCAATCCGTCGTTGCTTCGCAGTGTCACCTTTCCCCCTCCGGAGGGAAAAGAAGGGAGCGTTGCTGGACGAGCGTTGACGGCAAAAGCTCGGCGCCTTTCCTCCCCCCGTCGATCGGGGGAAAGGCGGCTCGTCGAAGCCGAGACGGAGTGGGGGGTCGACCAGCGCACATAAGACAATGCATGCGCCAGACTGCCATGCACGCTATCGCCAATGACCAGCCGCTTGGAATGTGCATGCCGTGGCCCAGTTTGGGTGAGATCAGCAGTTCAGGCGCCCTGCCTTTCCGCCAACAAAAAAGCCGCCGGGTTGCCCAGGCGGCTTCATGTTAGTGGCTTCCGAACCAGCTCAGTTCAGCTTGGCCTTGACGTCGTTGAGCGCCGACTTGAACAGGTCGGCGCCGGCCTTGGCATCGACCTTGGCGGCGAGCAGCGCGCGGGCAGCTTCGACGGCGATGTCGACGGCCGAGGCGCGCACTTCGCTGACGGCCTCGCGCTCGGCCTGGCTGATCTTCTGCTCGGCAAGCGCGGTGCGCCGGGCAACATAGTCCTCGGTCTTCTTGGCCGCTTCGGAAGCAAGCAATTCAGCCTCGCGCTTGGCGGCGGCGACGATGTCGGCGGCCTCCTTCTCGGCTTCCTTGCGCTTCTGCTGATACTGGCCAAGCAGCTGCTGGGCTTCTTCGCGAAGCTTGCGCGCCTCCTCGAGCTCAGCGCTGATCTTTGCAGCACGGGCGTCGAGCGACTTGGCAAGCATGCCCGGCACCTTCAGATAGATGACGGCGCCGAGGAAGATGAGCAGGGCGATTGTGGCCCAGAGCGTGGCGAGTGATGTGGCGTCCATGATCCCGCTCCTCACCGGCTCGCGGATTTGACCGCGGCCGCGATCTCGGACTTGTCGGTCTTGCCGCCGACAAGCGCCTCGACGATGGCCGACGTGGTGTCTTCGGCGATCGTGCCGACTTCCTTCATCGCCTTGGCCTTGATCGAGGCGATGCTCGCCTCGGCCTCGCCAAGCTTCTTCTCGAGCTCGGCCTCGAGCTTCTTGCGCGTGTCCTCGGCTTGCGCCTTGGCGGCGTCGTTCGCCTGCTGGCCGATCTTGTTGGCATTGGCCTTGGCCTCCGCCAATTCCTGCTCATAGGCGGCAACGGCGGCATCCGCCTCGCCCTTCAGCCTTGCGGCATGGTCGAGGTCCTGGGTGATGCGGTCGTTGCGGACATCGATGATGCCGCCAAGACGCGGCATCACGACACGCTTCAGGAACAGGTAGAAGAGCCCGAAGGTGATGACCAGCCACAGGATCTGCGACGGGAAGGTCTTGGCATCGAACGGCGGGAACGCTTCATGCTCCGCCGCAGGCACGGCAGTGCCCGCATGCGTATCGCCCTCGGCCGCGGCCGGCGCTGTTTCTTGCGCATAGGCAGATGTCACGAACATCTCATTCCCCTGTCCATGGAACGGGGCCGCACCGCGCGGCCCCTTTCGTCAGCTCTCAATCTTACTTGAAGACCAGGAGCAGGGCGATCAGGAGCGAGAAGATGCCCAGAGCTTCGGTCACGGCGAAGCCGAAGATCAGGCGGCCGAACTGGCCGTCGGCAGCCGACGGGTTGCGGAGCGCGCCCGAGAGGTAGCTGCCGAAGATGTTGCCGAGGCCGATGCCCGCGCCGCCCATGCCGATGCAGGCGATACCAGCGCCGATAGCAGCTGCTGCAGTTGCGTCCATTTCAAAACTCCTGTGGTTTGCTTGTTCGTTGCAGTTGGTACGTTGGGTATGCTGGCGCCGAGGCGCCGGTGAAAATCGATCAGTGGCTCGGGTGCAGGGCGTCGTTCAGATACATGCAGGTCAGCACCGCGAAGACATATGCCTGCAGGAAGGCGACCAGCAGTTCGAGCGCGGAGAGCGCGACCGCCATGGCAAGCGGCAGAACCGAGCCGGCGATGCCGACGGCGCCTAGCGCGCTGAGGCTGACGACGAAGCCCGAGAACACTTTCAGCGTGATGTGGCCGGCCAGCATGTTGGCGAAAAGACGAACCGAGAGGCTGACCGGGCGTGAGACGAAGGAGATGACTTCGATCGCCACCACCAGCGGCAGGAGATAGCCCGGCACGCCATGCGGCACAAACAGCTTCAGAAAGCCCAAGCCGTGCTTGGCGAAGCCGTAGACGATGACGGTGCCAATGACCAGGATCGCCAGCGTGAAGGTGACGATGATGTGGCTGGTGACGGTGAAGAAATAGGGGAAGAGGCCGATCAAATTGGCGACTAGCACGAACATGAACAGCGAGAACACCAGCGGGAAGAACTGCATCCCCTGCTTGCCGGCGGCATCGCGCAGCATGTTGCCGACGAATTCATAGGCCATTTCGGAGATCGACTGCAGCCGGCCCGGAATGAGCGCGCGGCTGGCGGTGCTCATATAGAGGAAGGCCGAGGCCAGCACGATCGTCACGACCATGAACAGGGCGGAATTGGTGAACGAAACGTCGTAGCCGCCGATATGCAGCGGGATGATCGGATGGATCTGGAACTGGTGGATCGGATCGACCTTGTCAGCAGCAGCCACTTTAAATCCCCGTCAAAGCCACAACCGGCTTCTTAAGTTCACTTCAGCGCCTTGCGGCGCCCCGCTTCATTCTTTCGGTTCGCGCGGCTTGCCGCTCTGGCCGAATTCGGATGCCAGTCCCGCCGAGCGCAGGACGTTCAGTATACCTGCGCCAAAGCCCAGCAACAGGCCGACGATCAGACCCCAAGGCGCTGTTCCCGCCAAGCAGTCGATGATCCAGCCCAAGCCGACACCGACCACCACTCCAGCGATGAACTCGCTGGACAGTTTCAGTGCCTGACCGTAACCGGTCGCAGCTTTCGCTTCGTCTTTCCCCTCGAGCCGGTCCGTGCGTCTCGTCGCAAGTGATGCTTCGAGATCGCGCCGGCGGCGCTCAAGTTCGTCGTCGCGGATGGTGGCTTCTGGCTGCCTGCCGCGGCCGGTTTCTCCGGTTCCGTCTGGCCCGGTTTTGTCGGCCATCGCAACCCCCCTGCCCGGGCAGACGATTGCCGTCCGTCCGCTTCTAAAGTCGCCGGCAACATAGTTAGAGGGTCCGCGCCCGTCAAGCCACGGGCCGAACTTCCAAGCGATGTATTTTTGGCAATCAAATCAATGATTTATCGAGGTGCGACATCGTGCCCTTCACGCCCGCGTGAGGTGACGGCGCGAATCCGCGCGACAAGCCGCGTCCGCCGGGGCGCGCCGGGCGCCGGAAGAAGGACCGTCGGAAGCGTCGTTTTAGGCGGCTCAGCTCCAGCCGCCGCCATAGGTGCGGTAGAAAATGTGCAGCCCGATCCGGGTCATGCGCTGCATGGCGCGCGCCCAGCCGGGATGGACGTAGTTGGCATAGTAGTGCGTCGAGGAGCCGACCTCGGGAATGAAGATCTTGCCGGCGGTCACCGCCATGGCGACCTCCTGGGCGGTCTTGTAGGACGCCTGGTCGGTGATGGTCTTCTTCCTGCCGTCGCAGGCGAAGGAGAACTGGCAGCGGTTGAACCAGTCGTCGTTCTGGTAGACCACGCCGCAGATCGTCTTCGGATAGGCCGGGTTGCGGACGCGGTTCAGGATCACCTGGGCAACCGCCGCCTGGCCGCGCACCGGCTCGCTGCGCGCCTCGAAATAGATGCCCTTGGCCAGGCAGGCCTGCTCAGGCTTGGAAAAGACGCTCGCCGGCAAAGGAGTCTGCATCCAGGCGTGATCGCCCTTGCCCATCGGCGGGATGAAGCGGCCGTCGTTCGGATCGTCCTGCAGCAGCGCCTCGAAAGGCGACGCCTTGGCGTAGTCGGGCGCCGACTGCGCATAGGCGGTGGCCAGGATGTCCGGCTTGTCGTTGTTGACGAGGGCGACGAGCGCCGCCGGCAGATTCGGATCCGGCTTCTTGTCCTCGCGCAGATGGAAGGCCTGGGCGATCTGGATTTCCTTGCCCTTGATGCCGGGCTTGGCAAAGGTGAGCTTCAGGCCGCTGTCCATCGCGGGACGCAGCAGCGATGAGGTGCGCTCGAAGATCGAGCCGGCGCTGAAATTCTTGGGCGGCGCGACCGGCGAGACCTGGACGAGGCGGCCCTTCTTGTCGGCGCGCACGACGCGATCCTCATCGGGCGTCGCGCCGACGGCATTTCCCTTGCCGCGGAAGGCGACGGTGCCCACGCCCGGCAGATTGACGCCGGAGCCGGAGAGCGAGCCGGTGGCGGTGGAATCGACGAAAGGCATTTCGGCGGCATGAACCGAGCCGGCGGCGGATTTCTCGATATAGGCGTTCCAGCGGACGTTGGTCGATTCCAGGCCGGAGATCAGGCTTGCCATGTCCTGGTAGGCGACGGCCGACGGAAAGCCGATCCAAATGCCGAGCCCGAGCACCAAAGGAGATAGGAAGGAACGTCTTTTCGCAACGGCGGCGGCGGCAAGCCGCATTGAAACGCGTCGATGCACGGAACTCTCCAGAACGCTACTGACCCCGGAGAGCCAAAATGAAGCATTAACCTTGATGCGGGGTTAACGACATCGATCATGTTCTTTTCATGTTTGAGGGAAGCCGGCCTGCAATTTTCACGGCGGGGCCGATGAAGAATCAAGCTCTGGGCGGATGCATCGGCTTCGGCTGAATCAGGCCTGTCGCAGGAAGATCGGCCAGGCGAGCGCCGCGCAGACCGCCGCCGCCAGCCATACGCCCGGCCATGCGAAGGCCACCAATATCCAGGGGATGGCGATCGGCACCAGGCAGAAGCCGACAAAGACGAAACTGTTGGCGAGGCTGAGCGCGGTGCCGACGTTGCCGGCGCCGGCAAGCGTGGCAAGCTCGGTATAGGCGACGCCATGCCAGGCCGAGACGGATATGCCGGCGACGACGACCATCAGCGGAAGCAGCGCCAGCAGCCACGGCGCGCCGGCGGCGCCGATCACCAGCAGCCACAGCACCAGGAAGGCAAATGCGCTCAACGCGCTGCAGAACTTCAGGAACGGGCGGCGGTTGCGGTGGCGGTCGGTGAAACGGCCGCTCCAGACGCGCATCACCATGGCGCCGGTCTGCACGGCGGCAAGGCTCGCGCTGGTCACCAAGGTGCCCATGCCGGCAAAGTCATGCAGGAAGACCGAGGCGAAGGTCAGCACCGCGACCTGCGGGAAGCAGAGCAGGCCGATGGCGGTCGACATGCGCCACACCTCGATGTTGCGCAAGGGCGCCGGGCCGCTTGCGGCGGTGGCGGCGTAACCGCCGCTTTCCGCCGGCGGCTCGTGCAGCCAACGCCAGGCAAACCAGGCCGAGAGCGCGGAGACTGCGGCAAGCAGGCCAAAGACCGCGGAGAAGCCGAAAGTCAGCGCCAGGGAAGGCAGGACAAGCGCGCCCAGCCCGCCGCCGAGGGGCACCGCCGTCTGCCTGATGCTCATGGCAAAGCCGCGCTCGCCCTCGCCGAACCAGCCCATGATGGCGCGGCCGCTGGAGCCGTTGACGCTGCCGCCGAGCAGGCCGGCGACGAGCAGGCTGGCCGAAAGCAGCGCAACGCCAGGAACGGCCGTTTTCGTCGGCACGACAAGCAGCGCCATGATGAAAAGCCATGCGGCCGTCGCGCCGAGCCCGGTCAGGAGCACGCGGCGGTCGCCCCAGCGGTCGGTGAGCACGCCCCAGGGCAGCTCGCTGAGCGCCACGCCGAGGCCAAGAAGGCCGAGCGCGAGACCCAGCGAGGCATTGTCGAGTTGGTAACCCTGGCGCATCGCCACCGCGGTTGCCGGAATGCCGGAGAAGGTGGCGGAAAAGCCGGCATTGGCGGCGACGCCGATGCCCAGCACCTTCCAGCGATGGTTGGGGGCGAAAACCCGGCGGGCGGCGACGCCGGCGGCTGCATCAGGACGTTGGCAATCGCTGCGTGTGACGATGGCGGACATGGTTCATTCCCGTTGCGACCGGCTGACGGCTTGACGGACCGGATGTAACGCCATAGCTTCATCCATAAAATCAGGAAGTTTTTGATAGACAATCCTGAAAATCAGGATGATCCCATGCGCCGCGTCACGTTCGATCTCGATGTCCTCAGAACTTTCGTCACCGGCATGGAGCTGGGCAGCTTCGCCAAGGCGGCCGAACGGCTGGGACGCTCGACGTCCGCCGTCAGCGCGCAATTGAAGAAGCTCGAAGAGCAGGCGGATACGCCGATCTTCCGCAAGGCGGGGCGCGGCCTGGCATTGACCGAAGCCGGCGAGACCATGCTCAGCTATGCGCGGCGCTTGATCGAGCTCAACGACGAGGCGGCTTCCGCCATCCGCGATGTCGAGCTGGAAGGCTGGGTGCGGCTCGGCCTGCAGGAGGATTTCGGCGAGGCCGTGCTGCCGGACGTGCTCGGCCGCTTCGCCCGCGCCCATCCGAAGGTTCGGATCGAGGCGCGGATCGGGCGCAGCCACGACCTGGCCGAGCGTGTCCTGTCCGGCAATCTCGATATCGCGCTCGCCTGGCATGACGGCACGAGCCTGCCCTACAGCCGGCATGTCGCCGATGTGCCGGCGCGCTGGATCGGCCTGGCAAAACCGATCGAGGCCGCTCCGCGCGATGGCGAGCCGCTGCCGCTGGTGGTGTTCGAGGCGCCTTGCCTCCTGCGCACGGTCGCGACCGAAACGCTCGACCGCGCCGGCATGCCCTGGCGCATGGCATTCTCCAGCCCCAGCCTCGGCGGCATCTGGGCGGCGGTGGCGGCGGGTCTCGGCCTGACGATCCGCACCGATATCGGCCTGCCCGCCAATGTCAGGGCGATCTCGCCGGATGTGTTGGGGCTTCCGGCGCTGCCGATGATGGCGCTTCACCTGCACCAGAAGGACGCCGAGCTCGACCCGGTGGCGACGCGGCTGGCGGAGATATTGCTGCAAGCCGCGCTGGAGACGCTGCCGGAGGGGGCGCGAACCGGTGCCGGGTTGCGAGAGGCTGCTTAAGCCCCACACTTTCGTCATCCACGGGCGGAGCGACGCGAAGCGGAGCGTAGACCCGTGGATGACGAGAGACCGAGTTCCCGAAGATCACCGCTTCTTGGCGCGACCCGCGAAAGGATTGTCGGAAGTGCGCAGCGCCATGCGGATCGGCACGCCGGGCATGTCGAAGGCCTCGCGCAGGCTGTTGGTCAGGTAGCGGACATAGGATTGCGGCATCGCGTCCGGGCGCGAGCAGGAGACGACGAAGCCCGGCGGGCGCGTCTTCGCCTGGGTGACATATTTGATCTTCAACCGGCGGCCGGCGACGGCGGGCGGCGGGTGATGGGCGAGGATGCCTTCCAGCCAGCGGTTGAGCTTGCCGGTGGAGACGCGGCTGTTCCACACCCGGTGCGTCTTGATGACGCTTTCCATCAGCTTGTCCAGGCCGCGCCCGGTCTCGGCCGAGACCGTCACCGCCTGGATGCCGCGCACCTGCGGCAAGAGCCGCTCGGTCTTCTCGCGCAGCTCGGCCAGCAGCTCCTGCGGGTTGTCGATCAGGTCCCATTTGTTGAAGGCGATCACCGGCGCCCTGCCCTCGCGGATGATCAGGTCAGCGATCTGCAGGTCCTGCTTCTCGAAGGGGATGGTTGCATCGAGCACGATGATGACGATCTCGGCGAAGCGGATGGCGCGCAAGCCGTCCTGTACCGAGAGCTTTTCGAGCTTCTCCTGCACCTTCGACTTGCGCCGCATGCCGGCGGTGTCGAACAACTTTATCCTGCGGCCGCGCCAGTCCCAATCGACCGAGATCGAATCGCGCGTGATGCCGGCTTCCGGACCGGTGAGCAGCCGCTCCTCGCCGATCAGCGCGTTGATCAGCGTCGACTTGCCGGCGTTCGGCCGGCCGACGACGGCAATGCGCAGCGGCTTGGTGTCGTCATAGGCGGGCTCGGCATCCGGGTCGGCGATGTCCTCGCCGATCAGCACCTCGCTGGCGGCAATCTCGCCACCATCGTCTTTCCCGTCCTCGCCCAAGGCGCGTTCCTCGCCAAGCGCTTCGACCACCGCGTCGCGCAGGTCGGGCATGCCTTGGCCGTGCTCGGCCGAAACCGGGATCGGCTCGCCGAGGCCAAGTTCCCAGGCCTCCAGCAGTCCGCCTTGCGCGCCACGCGCCTCGGCCTTGTTGGCGACCAGCACGACCGGCTTGCCGGATTTGCGCACCACCTCGGCGAAGGTGCGGTCGTCCGGCATCAGGCCGGATTTGGCGTCCACCGTGAAGAAGATGAGGTCGGCCTCGCGGATGGCAATCTCGGTCTGCTGGCGCATGCGCCCGGGCAGCGTCGAGGCGGCCGCGTCCTCGAAGCCGGCGGTGTCGATGACGTCGAAATGAAGATCGTAGAGTTTCGCCGCATGGACGCGGCGGTCGCGCGTCACGCCCGGCGTGTCATCGACAAGCGCCAGCTTCTTTCCGACCAGCCGATTGAAAAGAGTCGATTTGCCGACGTTAGGCCGGCCGATGATGGCGACTTTGAAGCCCATCCAGTCTACCGTTTATTTTGCATGTCGTTTGTCCCAAAACCGCTGCGCACTTTTGGGCGACATGCAATCACGAGGCGTTGCCCGACCCGCGGATCAGCTCGGACATCAGCTGCGCCCGCTGGCGCACATTGCGCGGGGCGGCTTCGTCCGAGGAGATCTGGTCGAACAGTTTGAGCGCATCCGCCGACTTGCCGTCCTTCCAGGCGGCAAGGCCGAGCGCCTCGCGCGCCGAATGGCGCAGCGGATTGGTGTCGGCGGTCAGCGCCTCGATGCGGCTGGAGACATCGGCATAGGAGCCGTGGTCGACGAGCAGGAGCGCTGCCCTCAGCCGCGCGATGTCGCGGATGCCGGCCGGAATGGCGTTGTCGGCGGCGACCTCGTCGAAATCCTTGACCGCGCCGTCGACGTCGCCCTTGTCGGCCTTGACGGTGGCGGCACGCATGCGGGCAAGCAGCGGATAAGCGCCGTAGCCGTCCTTCTCCAGCTGATCGAGCGCGGCGATCGCCTCGTCGTTCTTGCCGTCATTGGCAAGCTTGAGGGCCTGCGAGAAGGCGTCGCCCGAACGGTTGGCGCGGCTCTCGTCCCAGTAGCGGTAGCCGACGACGGCCGCCGTTCCCAGCACGATCAGGATGGCGATGCCGAGAATGGCCGGGCCAAAACGATCCCACAACGCCTGGGCCTGCTCGCGACGAATCTCTTCGTTGACTTCGCGGATAAAACTGTCGTCCGACATCAATCAAAAACCATTGCTGCCCCGGAAGGGGGCGCTTCTTGAGCCCCGCGTTTTAGCGAAATTTTGTCGGCATGGAAGGGGGCGGGCCGGAAAATCGGCGCGGAGTCCCCGCTGCCTCAAAGCCGGCCGGGATCGCACCCGTGCCACAATTGAGCGATAGCCGGCTTCCGATCAGCGGGAGACGTTCCCGCCGGAAGGTTGCCAATGCTTCGTTCGTACCGCGTCCTTGCATTCAGTCTCGCCTCGCTCGCCTCAGCCAATGCCGCCTTCGCCGATCCGCCGAAATCGCCAGCCGTTTCGCCGGCCAAACCCAAGCAAGTGGTGCTGATCTCGTTCGACGCCGCCCGCGAGATCTCCCAGTGGGAACGCAGCCGGGCGCTGGCAAAGCGCACGGGCGCGCATTTCACCTATTTCCTGTCCTGCGTCTTCCTGCTCTCGCCGGAGACGCGGCAGGACTATGCCGGCCCCGGCAAGGCCGCCGGCAAATCCAATGTCGGCTTCGGCGCCTCGAAACAGGATGTCGCGGACCGGCTCGAGCAGGTCCGGCTGGCCGCAGCCGAGGGCCACGACATCGGCAGCCATGCCTGCGGCCATTTCGACGGCAAGGCATGGAGCAAGGCCGACTGGCTGGCCGAATTTGCTTCGGTCCGGCGCGTTTTCGAAAATGCCTATACGATCAACGGCATCCCGGAACCGGCCGGCTGGCGCGATTTCGCGCATCATGCGCTGGTCGGGTTCCGCGCGCCCTATCTCTCGACCGACGCCGCACTTTACGAGGCCCTGCCCCAAGCCGGCTTCCAGTATGACGCCAGCGGCGTCTCGAATGGCCCGATCATGCCGCCGACCCTGAACGGCACGACCCGCTTCGCCCTGCCGCTTATCCCAGAAGGACCGAAGGCGAAGCCCGTGGTCGCCATGGACTACAATCTTTATGTCCGCCACTCAGGCGGCGCCGAGAAGCCGGCCATGGCGAGTGAATTCACGGAGCGTGCCTACCAAGCCTTCCGAGCGGCCTTCGAGACCCAGTACAACGGCAAGCGCTTGCCGCTGGAACTCGGCTTCCACTTCACATTGATGAATAACGGCGCCTACTGGAGCGCGCTGGAGCGCTTCGCCGGCGAGGTCTGCGTGATGCAGCAAGTCGAATGCATCAGTTTCCGCGACTATGTCACGCGCCAGCGCGCCGGCCAGGCGCAGGCGAGCGTGGGCGGCTGACCGGACATAGCCACACCCTAGCTCGCCGGCTGATCTTCGGGACGCATGCCAGCTTGCTCGCGTTCTAGATAGTGCTGATCGATAATCGGCAGTTGCTCGCCCTGCAGCGTCGCTTCGAAGGCTCGCAAACGTTTGTGGACCGACTGCAGCTCGACAATCGTCGACCAGGAATTCAGTAGGAACTGCAGCGAATTCGTCACCTTGCCGAACGCGTTCGATATCTGGTTCAGGGCACCGAACGTGATCTTATGCGCAACCAGCGAGGGCCCAAGGATGAGCAACGAGAAGATGTTGTCGGCCTGCAGGTAGGTGTAACGAACCACGTTGAAATAGATGTAGTGGAAATAGAGCTTGAAATAATTGCGGCGGACATTGGCGAATAATTGTGCCGTCGTCGCCGGCTGAGCCCGGTCGGCATGATCTTCGCCGTAGACGAGTTCCTTGCGATAGGCTGCCTCGACGCGCTGGTTGCGGAACTGCAGGCCCGGAAGCTTGAGACCCGCCACCATGACGGAGATCGTCCCGAAGAGACACCAGCCCAAGGCGGCAACGACCAGCGGCTGCGGGATCGCGCCGACGATCGGCAATTCGGTGATGTGGGCCTGCAGTTGAATCAAGACCGGCAGAAAGGCGATCAGGGTCATGATCGACTGGACGAAGGTCGAGCCGAGATCCTCCATGATCTGCGAGAAGCGCATCGTGTCCTCCTGGATACGCTGCGAGGCGCCCTCGATGTGGCGCAGCCGGCCCCAGTTGGCCATGAAGTAGTCGTTCATCGCGGTGCGCCAGCGAAAGATCCAGTGGCTGACGATGAAGGCGTTGACCACCTGCACGTTCATGCCGACCAGCGCCAGCCAGGAGAAATCGGCCAATCCTATGTAAAATTCCGAGTCGGTCGATTTCCCCGTGCCCGACATCAGGCCCTGCACGTAGTCGAAGAACGGGCCATACCAATTGTTGACCGCGACCGAGACCTGAACGTTGAAATAGATGAAGAACAGGATGACGGCGGTCATCAGGATGGACCAGTTCTGCCAGGGGTGCGGGGCGTACCAGCTCCAGAAGGCATAGAAGATCGCCACGCAGGCGACGAAGTAGATGTAGAACCAGAGGAACGGCTTCGACCACAGCACCGCGATGCCGATGATGGGCGGCGTGCCGGCCGCTGCCGGCGGCAGGCCGAAGACGGCGCCCAACTGCTCGCCGCCGAAGAACCAGAACAGGATCGCGGCGAGGCTCCAGACGGCGGCCGAGGTGAAGAAGAGCTTCGGCTGCGGGAAGAAGGATACGAACACTGTGGCGGGTTTCCTCGGTCTGACCGCAAATCAGCGGCGTTGCTGTTCGGCGGGCATAAGGTCACACATTAGGGGGAAAGAAAATGCCCTGCCCGATGCCCGGCCCCGAACAAGGCCGCAAATCATGGCGATTTTGGCGCGGCCGACCAGGCAATGACACCGGAGGCGAGCAGCGCGGCGCCCGCCATGATCGAGGCCAGGGTATAATTGCCCGAGGCCTGGGCGAGCAAGCCGGCGGCGATGGGGCCGACGATCTGGCCGAGGCCGAAGGCGGCGGTCATCACCGCGAAGATGCGGCGCGGCGCCCGCGGCGCGAGTTGCCTGCCCATCTGTATGCCGAGCGCCGTGATGGCGATGAAGGTGCCGCCGAGCAGGACGGCGGCGATCAGCGGTCCGGCGGCACCCTTGACAAGGACGCTGGCGGTGACGCCGACCACCTCGATCAGGCAGGTCGCCGCGTAAGCGGCGTAGAGCCCGATGCGGCCGGCAAGCTTCTGCCAGAACCAGGTCGAGGGGAAGCCGGCAAGACCGGCGACCATCCAGACGGTTGCCTCGAAGACCCGCCCGCCGCCGCCCTGGCGGACGATGGCGACCAGGAACGTGGCTGTGACCACATAGCCGAAGCCGAACAGTCCGTAGGCGACGATCATTTTCGCCAGGGACCTGTCCTTCGGCAACGCCGGCTCGGGCCCATCGACGCCATTGGCCGGCGTGGTCGAGCCTGCAAGCAGCATGACGACGACAAGGCCGACCGCCGAAAGCGCTCCGGACCAGAGCCAGCCGGCGGACCAATCCGCGTGCTCGGAGACGAGGGTCGCCAGCAGCGCGGAGGAGACAGCAATGCCCAGGCCAACGCCGCCGAAATGCAGCGCCTGCAGATCGCCCCGGCCGGCCTCCGCCAGATGGCTGAAGACGATCGAGGCCATGAACACCATGACGAAGGCGCTGGCGAGGCCGGCGAGAAAACGGATCACGAGGAAGGCGACCATCGTCTCGGTGAGACCCATGAGGGCCGCGAGTACCGCGCTTGCCGCGAGGCCGGCGAACATCAGCATACGCTCGCGGCCATGCGCCCAGCCGCCGGCCGCGGCCAAAGCGCCGATGAGGTAGCCGAGATAGTTGGCGGAAGCGATCCAGCCGGCATCGGCCGGCGTCAGGTGCAACCCCTCCATCATGCCCGGCAGGATCGGCGTATAGACGAAGCGACCGATGCCCTGAGCGACAGCAAGCGCGACCATGCCGGCGAGGGCAAGACGCAAGGGAGATGGCGAGACGGCGTTCATTGCAGCGCACAATAAGAGTGTGCGCCCGCGAAACAATGCGCTTGCGTTAGGCCAGCTTACATCCCATCACGTAGACGTCCCCTCACCCAGCCTCCGCTTCGCTCGGCTGACCTCTGCCCGGTCGGGAGAGGAGCCTTTCAGCGCCGGCGCCATCTCTTCTCCGCCACGGGGAGAAGGTGGCCGCGACGCGGCCTGATCAGGGGGAGCGCCGTCGAACAGGCCAATCACCTCAGCGGTCAGCCACGCCCATCGTTTCGTATGCGGTGCGGCCAGCCGTCAGCCGGAACGGTATGTCGCCGAGCTCACGCTCCGACATGGTGTCGAGCACCGGATGCGACAGCGGATCGGTGATCCAGCGGGCGATCTCGCCGTCGTCGCGCGACCTCGCCTCGGTGCCGGAAAACCCTTTCAGCAAGGATAAAATCTTCATCGGATCACTCCTGGCTTAAGGCTAATGCCCGTTAAATTCTGCTCTTTTCTGGCGGGTTTCAATTGAGATTTCGATCCATGCGCTTTAGAAAAACTGAATGGCTATGCTGAACCGCGTCCATCTCAACGGCCTGCGCGCCGTGGAAACCGTCGCCCGGCTGGGATCACTAGCGGCAGCGGCGGCGGAACTGAACGTCTCGGTCAGCGCCGTCAGCCAGCAGGTCAAACGCGCGGAAAAGCAGCTGGGACAGGCGTTGTTTGAGCGCACGCCAGGCGGGCTCGTGCCGACCGAGTTCGGGGCCGCCTTCACGGCACGGCTCAGCGCCGGCTTCCGCGAGCTCGCGCAGGCGGTGGCGCTGGCCGACGAGGCCAATGAGTGCACGCTGGTCGTCTCGGTGGCACCGGCCTTCGCCTCGAAATGGCTGCTGCCCCGGCTGTCGCGGCATTTCGCGCGGCATCCGAACGTGCTTCTGCGCATCGACGCCTCGGCCAGGGTCGCCGACCTCGACCGTTCCGACATCGATATCGCCATCCGGCTCGGCGACGGCAAATGGCCGGGCGACCGCGCCGAGCTTCTGCTTGCGCAGGAAGTATTTCCTGTCTGCGCGCCCTCGATCGCGGCCAAACTGAAATCGATCGGCGATCTGGCGCAGACCTGCGCCATCACCGACGAGCGGGCGATGTTCAGCTGGGACAGCTGGTTCGAGGCGGCCGGCGTCGAGCCCGTCACCTTCCAGAAGGGCGCGCGCTTCACCGATCCGATGCTGTGCCTGGAATCGGCGATCGCCGGCCATGGCGTGATGCTCGCCTGGCAATTGCTGACCGCCGACGCGCTGGCCGACGGCCGGCTGGTCGCGCCCTTCGGCATCAGGGCCGACAGCGGGCTCGGCTACTGGCTCGTGACCTCGGCCACCAAGAGCGAAAGCCGCAAGGTACGCGACTTCAAGGCCTGGATCCGCGAGGAGATCGACGCGACCATGGCGCAGTTCCGGGCGCTGGACAGCGCGGCCTGACCGCTGCGCATCTTCAATGCTGCGTATTTTTCGACAACGCGGTCCGTCAGCTTCGTGAGCAGGCCCAGTCGATCGCGGTGGAAAGGCCAATCGCTGCGGTCTATGTAAGGGTGAGAACCCCAACATAACGGCAGGCAGGATCATGACCACACATTCGCGCGGCGTTTCGGCAAGCATCGACCCGGTGAAGCTCGACAGGTTGGCCGAAGTCGCCGTCAAGGTCGGGCTGCAGTTGCAGCCCGGTCAGGACCTGGTGCTGACCTCGTCGATCGCGGCGCTGCCGCTGACGCGGCGCATCGTCGAGCACGCCTACAAGGCCGGCGCCGGGCTGGTGACACCGATCTTCAACGACGACGAGATCACGCTGGCGCGCTTCCGCTACGGTGCGGATGCCGGTTTCGACCGCGCCGCCGGCTGGCTCTACGAAGGCATGGCGAAAGCCTTTTCCAACAATGCGGCGCGGCTCGCGGTGCGCGGCGAGGACCCGTCGCTGCTCTCGTCGCAGGATCCGGCCAAGGTGGCGCGCGCCAACAAGGCGAACTCGATGGCCTATCAGCCGGCACTGGAGAAGATCACCGGCTTCGACATCAACTGGAACATCGTCGCCTATCCCGACCTGGCCTGGGCTCGCCAGGTTTTTCCGGGCGAGCCGGACGACGTCGCGGTGGCGAAGCTCGCCGACGCGATCTTCTCGGCCTCGCGGGTCGACGTCGAGGATCCGATCGGCAACTGGAAGGCGCACAACGCCGCCTTGGCCGAGCGCACGAAATGGCTAAACGAGCACAGTTTCCACGCGCTGCATTTCACAGGACCCGGCACGGATCTCACCGTCGGACTGGCGGACGGCCATGAATGGATGGGCGGCGCCTCGACGGCGAAGAACGGCATCACCTGCAATCCGAACATCCCGACCGAGGAAGTCTTCACCACGCCGCATGCGAGGCGCGTCGAGGGCCACGTCTCCTCGACCAAGCCGCTTTCCTACCAAGGCACGCTGATCGACGAGATTTCGGTGCGCTTCGAGGGCGGACGGATCGTCGAGGCCAAGGCATCGAAGGGCGAGGACGTCTTGAAGAAAGTGCTCGACACCGACGAGGGCGCGCGCCGCCTCGGCGAAGTGGCGCTGGTGCCCCATTCCTCACCGATCTCGCGGAGTGGGCTGTTGTTCTTCAACACGCTGTTCGACGAGAACGCCGCCTGCCACATCGCGCTTGGCCAGTGCTATTCGAAATGCTTCGTCAACGGCGCCTCGCTCAGCCAGGACGAGATATCGACGCGCGGCGGCAACAAGAGCTTCATCCATATCGACTGGATGATCGGCTCGGACAAGATCGACATCGACGGCGTCGCCAAGGACGGCAGCCGCGTGCCGGTGATGCGGAAGGGCGAGTGGGCGTAACAGCTCTTCGCCGACGGAGAAAGGATGGCCTTCGACATAGCCGTGAAGCGCGTCTATGAGCCGGCGGCGAAAGCCGACGGCCAGCGGGTGCTGGTCGATCGGCTCTGGCCGCGCGGCGTCAGCAAGAAGGACGCCGAACTGACGCTGTGGCTGAAGGAGATCGCGCCGAGCGACGAGCTGCGCAAATGGTTCGGACACGAGCCGGAGCGCTGGGCCGAGTTCCAGAAGCGGTACCGGGCCGAGCTCGACGCCAACAAGGAGGCGCTGGCGCAGCTGCGTGGCTTGTTGCGCGAAGGCAAGGTGACGCTGCTCTATGGCGCGCATGACGAGGCGCACAACAATGCGGTGGCGCTGGCGGGGTATTTGGAAGCCCACGCATAATTATCGAGACGTAGCGTTCCTTCGCCCCCTCTGTGTCCTGCCTGACATCTCCCCTCGTCTTGTGTGACAGGCGTAACGGACCAGGCCGAGGCTTGATTGCCACGTGGTTCCCCCAATCCGTCGCTGCTTCGCAGCGCCACCTTTCCCCCCTCCGGAGGGAAAGGAAGGGAGCCTTGCGGACGAGCGTTGACGGCAAAAAGCTTGGCGCCTTTCCTCTCCCCCATCGATCGGGGGAGAGCGACTATCTGGCGTGTCAAGTTGCATTTGCGAACTCGGTTCTCGCGTCGCGTGCTTTTGCGTTGAGGATGACGAGAAGTTTTCTGGCGAGTGCGATGCGGATGAGCATTTTGGGCTTTCCCGCCTGCTGCAACCGTTGAGCGAACGCTTTGAGATGCGGATCGAACTTGGCGACGATGGCCGCGACGACAAAGAGGATGCCACGCGGTCCGGCTCGTCCGCCGCGCACATGCCTGTTGCCGGCGCGCCTGCCGCTGTCGTTGGCGATAGGGGCGAGGCCCGCCAGCTTGGTGATGGCCTTGTTGGAGATGAGGCCGATCTCGGGCAGCTCGGCCATCAGGCGGGCAACAGTGCGGCCAGCCACACCCTTGAGCGAACGAAAGGCCGACCCCAGCTTGGCCCACAGTGGATCGTCGTCGATCATCGAGGCGATCTCGCCTTCCAGACGCCGCTCTTCGCGCTTGAGGAAGGCCAGCATGGCCTCGATGCTGGCGCATACCACGGCATCGCGTGCGGCGCTTTTGCGCTGTTTGTTGATGGTGGCATCGCCGACAACCTGGCAAAGCCGCCCAACCAGCGCAGCAAGGCGCTGCTGGGAATTACTGGGCGGTGGGGTCGGAGCCGTCTTCTTGACTGCGCCATAATGGGCAATGACAGCAGCGTCGATCCGGTCGGTCTTCTCCAGATAGCCCATCGCCTCGGCAAAGCGCCGCACGCTTCTGGCATTGACCAGGGCGCATGGCATGCCGTGCGCCCACAAAAGCATGAAGCCAAGCCGCTCATAGCCGCCCGATGCCTCCATCACCGCAACGGCCGCGCCGTGGCTGCGACAGAACAGCCAAAGAGCTGCGATCCCCGTTGCATCGTTGGCGAAGCGCTCTATCGCCCCACTCGGCCAGACATGCGCGTCCAGCCAATCCTTGGAAACATCAACTCCACAAATGATCCTGTTCACGGTAACCTGCCTTGTACGTACGGTTGGAACCAAGCGACTGTTCGGTCGTGCGTGACGAAGGCGAAGATCCCAAGCTCTCCCGCGGCTGTAACCTCAGGTGGTACGGGCGACTTCGCCAAGCCAAGGTCCGGCTGGCCGGCCGGACCTTGGCTCAACCGCTTCAATCCCACGAAATCTCTCTCGTGTAGATACAAGGTGGCTCGGCGAAGCCGAGACGGAGTGGGGGTCGACCAGCGCTACATTAGACGATGCATACGCCAAGCTGCCATGTATGCCGTAGCCCACAAGGGGAGATTGGCAGCTTTGGCGTCCCGCCCTTACTTCACCGCTTCCTCGTAAATCTCCGGCTTGAATCCCACCAAAACCCGGTCCCCCACCTCCAGCACCGGCCGCTTGATCATCGTCGGCCTGGCGAGCATCAGCTTCTTGGCCTTCTTCTCGTCCAGCCCTTCCTTGTCCGCCTCCGGCAGCTCGCGAAAGGTGGTGCTGCCCTTGTTGAGCAGCTTCTCCCAGCCGACCTTGCCGACCCAGCCGTTCAGCTTGCCAGCCTCGATCCCCTCGGCCCGGTAGTCATGAAAACGATAGGGCACGTCATGGCTTTCCAGCCAGACACGCGCCTTCTTGATCGTGTCGCAAGTGGTGATGCCGTACATAGTGATGGTCAAGGCGGGCCTCTCTCGGATGGAGATTCGAATCCGGCGGAAGCCTAGGCCGGCCCTACAGGCTTTGCCAGCGCCTTTGCTCCGGCGCGATTTGGCTCTTGCCAATACTAAGGTTTTTTCCTAAGTATTTCTCCATAAAGATTGCCCGACCGCCGGACGGTCGCGGAAGGAACAGCTATGAGCCTGCAGACAACAAGCCAGAACCCGCCGCCCGTCGACAGCATCTTTCGCGCGCTGGCCGATCCGACACGCCGGCGCGTGGTGGAGCGGCTGAACAGAAGCCCTGCCTCGGTCAGCGAGCTGGCCGAGCCCTTCGGCATGGCGCTGCCCTCCTTCGTCGAGCACTTGAAGGTGCTGGAAGGTTGCGGGCTGGTGCAGTCGCAAAAGGCCGGACGCGTCAGGACCTACAGCCTTTCGCCCGAGCCGCTGAAGCTTGCCGAAAACTGGCTCGCCGAACAGCGCGCGCTGTGGGAGCGCCGCCTCGACCAGTTCGACGCCTATGTGATGAGCCTCAAGGAGAGTGAAACGTGAGCTATCCGTTCAAGCCGAACCCGAAACTGGACCTGACGCTGGAGCGCTTCCTCGACGCGCCGCGCGAGTTGCTGTGGCGCGCCTGGACGCGGCCGGAGCATGTCAAGCAGTGGTTCACGCCGAAGCCGTGGGTCATCACCGATTGCGAGATCGACCTCAGGCCCGGAGGCCTGTTCCGCACGCGCATGCAATCGCCCGATGGCAAGGAGGTCAGTGACCGTCACTGCTGCTACCTGGAGATCGTGCCGAACGAGCGGCTGGTATGGACCGACGCGCTGCTGCCGGGCTACCGGCCATCCGGCGAGCCCTTCATCACCGCGGTCATCGCGCTGACACCCGAGGGCAAGGGCACGCGCTACACCGCCACCGCCATCCACCGCGACGAGGCAACGCGCGACAGCCACGAGGAGATGGGTTTCTTCGACGGCTGGGGCACGGTGGCCGACCAGTTGGCGGCCTATGTGAAGACGATTTGAGAAGCTGGCATGGCGGCCAGGGCATCATCCGAGGCCGCCATGCCTGATTTTTTAAATCGTGGTGCGAAGGACATTCCAGAGCCCAGTAAGGCTCAATAGTAGAACCGCTCTTCGGTGATCTTGCCGTTCTTGACCGTGTAGAGGCCGACCTCGTCCATCTTGACGCGCTCGCCGGTGGATTTGGGCGTCACGTCGAAGCTGAAGCGCAAGGCGAACTGGTCGCCATTGACGTAGGGCCCCTCGACCGAACCGCCATGAACCTCATGGTTGGCCTCCCACCACTCGCCCTTCTGCTTGACGGCTTCCTTGCCGTTGCACACGGCCATCGGGCCTTCCATGGCTTCGTAGCTGACGATGTCGTCGGCATTGTATTTCGCGGCGGCACCGTGGCTGTCGCCCTTCTTGAGGAGCTCGGTGAAATCCTTGGCAATTTCCGCAGTGTTCATGATTTCCTCCCAATTTGGACAAGACATCAAGTAGGGACTGATCGTTCGCCTGCCAGCGGTGCGGCGCTCCGCAGGTGACAATTCGTGTCAGGATGGCGCGGCCATCAGCGGCCAGCGGCTCAGATCCTTGTAGATTGTCAGGCCGCGCAGACTGTGAATGAGGACAAACTCCCTTGCTACAAAGCCGATTGGGTCGATCGGCTGCCTGGGGACGAATTTCTCGTCATAGGCAAGCGTCATGTGCGGAACGAAATGATCCGCCGGTTTGAGACCATTTGCCTTCATCGCAACGCCAATCAACCGGCTGAGTTCGCAGACCGGCCCATCGTCTGCCAAAAGCACGAACGGACGCGATGGCGGCCTGCCTTTTGCCGCCGCGCGCCCGGGAAAACTTACGGCATGGCTAAACGTGACTTCAAACGCCGGCATTTCAACCATTTGGCCGGCTCGCTTGGCCGCGAATTCGATTTTCGATCTAAGCCTTTTGTAGTCACCCACATGCTGTTGACTGACGTGAAATCGCTCTTTCAGCAGCAGCGTCCCGGTTATCCCATTGAGATCACATAGATGTCTCTGCAACGACCAAAACGCGGCACGATCCTTTGCCTGCAAAAACACCGCAAAGAACACCCGGTCCGGCCGCTTCGGCTGCAGTGGGGGAATCGGGATGCCGAAATCAAACTCTTGCTGCCGAGACATCCGTACTCGTTCGGCTGAGAACGCTCCTGTTAAGCCTTTAACGAGAACAAAACAGGAACATTGGCAAGAGTCAAGAGGGGACGATCTTTACGTCTATGAAGTCAATAACACCCGCGCTCGATTGCCAGGCGCCGCACCAGCGCCAGCACCGTGTCGATGGTCGGCGTCGGCTGGCCGGTCAGCCGGCCGAGTTCCTGCACGGCCGTGACCAGCGCGTCGATCTCCATCGGGCGGCCGCGCTCGAGATCCTGCAGCATTGAGGTCTTGTGCTCGCCGACATCGCCGGCGCCCTTGATGCGCCGGTCGACGGGAATGAGGAAGCGCACGCCGAGCTTCTCCCCGATCGCCTGCGCCTCCAGCATCATGGCGCGGGCGGCCGCGCGCGTGTCCTCGTCGGCGACGATTGCCGCAAGCGTGGCGCCTGTCAGCGCCGAGATCGGGTTGAAGGAGAGGTTGCCCCAGAGCTTCACCCAGATCTCCGAGCGGATGTCCTCGCGCACCGGCGCCTGCAGCCCGGCCTTGACCATTTCGCGCGCCAGCGCGGTCACTCGCTCGCTCTTTTCGCCCGAAGGCTCGCCCAGCGAAAAGCGCGTGCCCTCGACATGGCGGATCAGGCCTGGAGCATCGACCTCGACGGCCGGATAGACGACGGAGCCGATGACGCGCTCGGGCCCGATGCGCTGCCAGATCGCGCCGCCTGGATCGACCGCGTCGAGCCGCGTGCCCTCGAGCGCGCCGCCGGCCTTGTGGAAATACCACCAGGGAACGCCGTTCTGCATGGTGACGACGGCCGTCCCCTCGCCGAGCAGCGGTGCTATCTGGTCAAGCGCCGGCGCCAGCGAATGCGCCTTGAGCGCCAGCACCACATAATCCTGCGCGCCAAGGTCCTCCGCGCGGGAGGCAGCCCTCACCTGCGCCACCGTTTCCTTGCCGTCCTCGATCAGGCGCAGCCCGTCGGCCTTGATCGCCTCCAGATGCGCGCCGCGCGCCACGATCGAGAGATCGACATTGCCCGCGATCGCCAGCTTGGCGGCAAGGTAGCCGCCGATCGCGCCGGCGCCAAACACAGTGATGCGCATCAGCCGAGACCTAGCTTGGCCGCGAGTCCGATGCGCTGCAGCTTGCCCGTCGCCCCCTTTGGTATCTCGTCGAGGATGACCACCTTGCGCGGCACCTTGAAATCGGCGAGCCGGGTCGCGGCAAAGCCACGGATGTCGGCCTCGGTGGCGCTCTGGCCCTCGCGCAGCACGACGGCCGACGCTACCTCTTCGCCGAGCTTGTCATGCGGCATGGCGAAGGTGACGACCTGGGCCACCGCCGGATGGTCCATAAGCACGTCATCGACCTCGAGCGGCGAGATCTTTTCACCGCCGCGATTGATGATCTCCTTCAGCCGGCCGGTGACGCGCAGGTAGTTGTCCTCGTCGAGCACGCCCTGGTCGCCGGTGTGGAACCAGCCATGCGCGAAGGCGCTGGCATTGGCTTCCGGGTTCTTCTCGTAGCCCGCGGTGACGTTGGGGCCGCGAATGACGATCTCGCCGATCTCGCCAGCTTTGAGCAGCCGCCCGTCCGGCGCCATGACGGCGACTTCCGGGCCGGCCGACGCGCCGACGCTGCCGGGCTTGCGCAGTCCGGGCGGCAGGCGATTGGACGCCATCTGATGCGCCGCCTCGGTCATGCCATAGGCCTCGATGACCGGGCAGCCGAAGGTCTTCTCCAACTCGGCCATGACCTGCGCCGGCAATGACGCCGAGGAAGAGCGGATGAAGCGCAGCTTCGCCTCGGCGAGCTGCTCGGGATTGCGGGCGGCGCGCGGCAGGATCGCCTGATGCATGGTGGGCACGGCGGTGTACCAGCTGGGCTTCGCTTCGGACAGCCACGGGAAGAAACGCAGCGCGTTGAAGCCCGGCGTGCAGAAGACGCTGCCGCCGGCGCCGAGCGAGGACAGCACCGCCGCGATCAGGCCGTGGATATGGAAGAGCGGCATGATGTTGAGGCAGCGGTCGGCCGGCGTCAGGCCGAGCGTCGCGCCGATATGCGCGGCCGAAGCGGCGAGATTGGCGTGACTGAGCGGCACGAGTTTTGGACGCGACGTGGTGCCGGAGGTGTGGAGGAGAAGCGCGACATCGCCATCGGCGGCCAGACCTGATGCGACTGGTAGTCCGACGGGATCGCCCTCGATCGCGAAGACACCGGAGGGCGCGCCTTCCGGCACCACCAGCCGTAGCACCGGAATGCCGAGGCGCTCAGCGATTACGACCGAGGGACCTGCCTCGTCGTTGCGGACGAGGATCGCCTTGACGCCGATATCGCTCAGATAGAAATCGAGCTCGTCGGACCGGTACGCCGGATTGAGCGGCGCGGTGGACGCGGCCGCCGCCACCGCGATGAAGGCCGTGGCCATTTCCGGACCGTTCGGCAGCACGATGGCGACGCGATCGCCCCGGCCGATGCCAAGCGCGTTGAGCCGCGCCACGGTATCGCGGATCAGGCGGCGCAAGCCGCCATGCGAGAGGGCCGCCCGTTCGGGCGCGGCGATGGCCGGCGCGTCGTCGGCGCCGGGGGCAAGACGATGGGCGAGACCTGTGGCGTTTTCGCTGTTTGTCATGGTTCCAAACTATCTTTCGAACGATCGGCCGATGTCCAGCGCTGCTCAATAGCCGAGCGCCAGGCCGTCCTTGCGGGGATCGGACGCGCCGGTCAGCGTGCCCTTTTCCCAATCGATCAGCACCGCCTGCCCGCCGCCCAGCGGATGGTCAGGCTCAACGACGCGATGACCACGCCGGCACAGGCCTTCGACGGCGTCGGGATGCACGCTTCGCTCGGCCTCGACGACGTCGTGGTTATAGAAGACGCGGGCTGCATCGATCGCCTGTTGCGGGTCCATGCCGAAGTCGATCATGTTGGTCAAAAGATGCACGTGGCCGAAGGGCTGGTAGCCGCCGCCCATCACGCCGAAGGGCATCATCGCGCGGCCATCCTTCGTCATCATGCCCGGCATGATCGTGTGCATCGGCCGCTTGCCGGGCGCGATCGCATTCGGGTGCTTGGGATCGAGGCGGAAGCTGGAGCCACGGTTCTGCAGCACCACGCCGGTCTTCGGGCCGACGACGCCGCTGCCGAAGGAATAATAGGTCGAGTTGATGAAGCTCACCGCGTTGCGGTCGCGGTCCACCACGCTGATATAGACGGTGTCGCTGCCCGGAAGATCGAGACGCGGCAGATGGGTCATGGCGCGCTCGGGGTCGATAGCGGCGCGCAAGCTGTCGGCATAGGCGGCGGAGAGCAGCGCCTTGACCGGCACGTCGACATGATCCTGGTCGGCGAAGAACGCATCGCGATCCTGATAGGCGAGCCGGCCGGCTTCGATCTCAAGGTGCAGGCGCGCAGCGCCCTCGGGATCGAGCGTACCGAGGTCGAAGCCCGAAAGCAGGTTCAGCATCAGAAGCGCGGTCAGGCCCTGGTTGTTGGGCGGCATCTGGTGGATGCCGTAGCTGCGATAGGAGGTGCTGACCGGGGTCCGGTAATCGCCCTTCGTGGCGGCGAAATCATCGAGCGTATGCAGGCCGCCAAGCGCGCGGAGCCGACCGACGAGGTCCTCCGCGACCGCGCCTTCGTAGAAACCGGCGCGACCTTTTTTCGCGATGATGCGCAAGGTCTCCGCCAGCTCCGGCTGGCGGTGGACATCGCCAGCTTTCGGCGGCTTGCCGCCCGGCAGGAAGATGCGCGTTGCCACCTCGTCCGCCGACAGGTCGGTCTCGGGGTCCTGCCAGTCGAAGGCGACGCGGTCGTGCACGACATAGCCTTCTTCCGCGTATCGGATGGCCGGCGCGAGCGCATCAGCCAGGCCCTTGCGACCGTGATCCTCCAACAACCGGCACCAGGCGTCGACGGCGCCGGGGATGGTGACCGCGTGCGGGCCTTGCTTCGGGAGTTCATTGAAGCCCTTGTCCAGATACCAGTCGACCGTCGCCGCCCCAGGCGCGCGGCCCGAGCCGTTGAAGGCAATCACCTCGCCCTGCCCTTTCGGACAATAGAGCACAAAGCAGTCGCCGCCGATGCCGGTCGATTGCGGTTCGACCACGGCCTGCACCGCAGCCGCGCAGACCGCAGCGTCCATGGCATTGCCGCCGGAGCGCAACATGTCGATCGCGGCAAGCGTCGACAAAGGATGCGAGGTCGCGGCCATGGCCTCGGTGGCGCGGACCGGCGAGCGGCCTGGAAACTGGAAGTCACGCATGCTGGTTTTGGTATCCCTGAATTCAACGCCCGCGGCCGAAAAGCTGGGCGGCGGACAACAAGACGATCGATAGCACGATCAGGCAAGTCGAAATGGCGGCGATCGTCGGATCGATCTGGTCACGCAGCGCGTTGAACATGCGCCGCGTCAGCGTCGTGGTTTCGCCGCCCGAGATGAACAGCGACACCACCACCTCGTCGAAGGAGGTGATGAAGGCAAACAGCGCGCCAGAGACGATGGAGAATCTTATTTGCGGCATCGTCACCTGAACGAAGGCGGAGAAGCGGCCGGCGCCCAGGCTGCGCGCCACCATCTCCTGATTCATGTCATAGGAGCGTAGTCCCGAAAGCACGGTCAGCACGACCAGTGGCAATGCCTGCACGGTATGCGCGATGACGAGGCCGGTCAGCGTGTTGTTGAGGCCGACGCGGGCATAGAGGAAGAACGTGCCGATGCCGATCAGGATGACCGGGATGATCAACGACGCCGTAAGCAGCGCGTTGATCAAGCCGGTTAGCCTGAGCGTTCGGGCGTTGATGGCGTAGGCCGCCGCAGTGCCGAGCAGCGTTGCGACGATCGCCGTCATCACCGCCACCTTGATCGAGACGACGGTGGCGTCGCGCCATTCGAGCGAGCCGAAATAGCTTTCATACCAGCGCAGCGACCATTCCTGCGGCGGGAACTGCAAGAGCGATGAGCCGGAGAAGGACATGATGACGATGATCACCGACGGGGCGATCAGGAACAGCATGACGAGGCCGCCGAGCGCATAGAGCCAGAGGCGTTGCCGATGCGAGATGGGCAAGGCGTTTTCCATGCTCATCGTTCACTCCACACACCGGTGGCGCGGGCACCGAGCAGCCGGTGGAACAGGCCGAGCAGCGCCAGCGTGACGGCGAGCAGCACGACGCCGAGCGCCGCCCCCGCGCCCCAGTTGGAATAGAGGCTGGTGGTCTGCTCCATGCGCATCGCCCACATGATGACCTTGCCGCCGCCCATCAGCGCCGGAGTGACGAAGAAGCCGAGGCAGAGAACGAAGACGATGACCACGCCCGAGGCCAGGCCCGGCAGCGACAGCGGGAAGAAGATCTGGCGGAAAGTGGCGGCCGGACTGGCGCCGAGATTCATGCCGGCGCGCAGGCAGTCGACGTCGATCGTCTTCATCGAGGCGTAGAGCGGCAGCACCAGGAAGGGCAGCATGATGTGGGTCATGCCGATGACCACGCCGGCGAAATTGTTGGCGAGCGGCAGCGGCTGGGAAATGACGCCGAGATCCATCAGCCAGGTGTTCACCAGCCCTTTGCGCTGCAGGATTACCAGCCAAGCATAGGTGCGCACCAGCACCGAGGTCCAGAACGGCAGGATGACGAAGATCAGACAGATGGAGGCTGCGCGGCGCGGCAGCTGCGACAGCATATAGGCCAGCGGGTAGCCGAAGAGCACGCAGGCGCCGGTGACGGTGAAGGCCACCTTGAAGGTGGTGACGAAGGTCTTGATGTAGGAGGCCTGCTCGAAGAAGCGCGCATAGTTCGAAGCGCTGAGCTGGCCGTTCTCGTCGAACAGCGAGAGCCAGAACAGCCAGCCGATCGGGACGATGATGACGGCGAAGACCAGGAAGAGCCCGGGCGACAGAAGCGCGAGCAGGCCGCGCGCTTCCCGTCGCGCGTCTGCGCGCAAGGCATCGGCATTCAGCGCCCCACCGGGCTGGCCGACATGATCGAGACTGGCGGACACGACGCTCATTGATCGGGCACCAGAACGACGTCCTGCGCATCGATGCCGAGCGTGATCGGCTCGCCCGGCGACGGCAGTTTCGCCAGGACGTCTGGACGGCAATAGTCACGCAACGTCAGCTGCCGGCCGTCCTTGAGCCTCGCGTAGCAGAGGAAGCTGTCGCCCTGGTAGATGACGTCGCCGACTGTCGCCGGCAACACGTTGACGTCGCCTGCGGGTTCGCCGGCGATAGGGCGCAACTTTTCCGGCCGCACCACCATCAGGTGCCGGCCGGCGGTCGGCGCGGCCGCTGTCATGCGAAGCTTCCTGTCCTCGTACCAAACGCTGCCGTTGCGGCTCTCGACAGGAACGAAGTTGGACTCGCCGATGAATCCGGCGACGAACTTCGTCCTCGGCCTGGCATAGAGCGCCTCGGGCTGGTCGATCTGCTCGATGTGCCCGGCATTCATGACGGCGATGCGGTCCGACATGGTGATCGCCTCGCGCTGGTCGTGCGTGACGTAAACCGTCGTCATGCCGAGCCTTCGGTGCAAATTGCGTAATTCGATCTGCATGTGCTCGCGCAGGCTCTTGTCGAGCGCCGACAGCGGCTCGTCCATCAGGACGATGCGCGGCTCGAAGACGATGGCGCGGGCCAACGCCACGCGCTGGCGCTGGCCGCCGGAGAGCTGGTCGACGCGGCGCTCGCCGAGACCTTTCAGCTGCACGAGGTCCAGCGCCCGCTCGACGCGTTCTGCGGTTTCAGCCGCCGGCACGCGCCGCTGCTTCAACGGAAAGGCGATGTTGTGGAAGACGTTCATATGCGGGAACAGCGCATAGTTCTGGAACACCATGCCGATGTTTCGCTTGTGCGGCGGCATGGTGATGATCTCCTCGCCGCCGACCTTGATGGAGCCGGCATTGGCCCGCACGAAGCCGGCCAGGATCATCAACAGCGTCGTCTTCCCGGAGCCGGACGGCCCGAGCAGCGTCAGGAATTCGCCCGCCGCGACATCGAGGCTGAGATCGCTGAGGATGGAGACAGCACCGAAGCGCTTGTCGATGCCGCTGATGCCGATGGGAAGCGCGGACTGCGCGAGAGACAAGAGCATCTCCTTCAACTCCGGATCATGTTTCGCGAACGATGCGGAGCGGCGCCTCGCGGACGCCGCTCCGACGACGTTATTGCTGGATCAGGTTGTTGAATTTCTCGGTCGCCTCGACGAGGGTATCGCGCCAGAAGGCGGGATCCTGCAGCACCTGCTTCTTGACGTTCTCGGGTGCGGAATTGATGTCCTTGATCCGGTCCTGCGGGATCTTGCCGGTCTCGAACGCCTTCTCGTTGGCCGGGCCGTTGTCGACATAGAGCGGCAGGTTGGCCTGGAGATCGGGGCTGACGAACCTGGCCAGCGCCTTCATGGCGATGTCCTTGTTCTTCGAACCTTTCGGGATGACCATGCAGTCGGCGGTGAGCACACCCTGGTCGAAGGAGAAGCTGACGGGCGCACCCTCTTTCTTCAAGGTCCCGGCGCGGCCGTTCCAGATGCTCGCCATGTCCACCTCACCGTCCTTGACGAGCTGCATGGCCTGCGCGCCGGAGGTCCACCAGGCGTCGATATGGCCCTTGATTTTGTCGACGGATTGCAGCGCGCCGTCGATGTCGACCGGATAGACCTTGTCGATCGGAATGCCCTTGGCCAAAGCGGCGACGCTCAGCGTTTCGGTCGATTGGCTGCCGGAAAGCGCGCGGCGACCCGGGAATTTTTGCACATCCCAGAAGTCGGCCCAGGTCTTGGGGCCTTTGTCGCCAAACACGTCCGTGCGATAGATCAGCACGACGGAGGTGTAGGAGATGCCGACCCAGTCGTCATGCACGAGCTTGGGGTTGATGCCGCTCTTGTCGATGACGTTGTAGTCGAGCTTTTCGAACAGGCCCTCCTTGGAACCGCGCGCGCATTCGTCGGCGCCGAGCTCGGTGATGTCCCATTTGACGGCATTGCCGGTGACCTGCAGCCGCACGTCGTCGAGGCCATTGGTCGTGTCCTGCTTGATGGTGATGCCAAGTTCCTTGGCCGTCGGATCGAAGAAGGCCTTGGTCTGCGCCTCCTGATAGGTACCGCCCCATGAGGCGACCGTGATGGTGTCGGCGGCCGACGCCGGAACGGCGGCGGAAGCCAGCAGCCCGGCGATCGCCAGTCCGTGAATGCAAAGTCTCTTCGTCATTTTCGCTTCTCCAACCGGTGTTCCCGTTATCGTTGATTTGGTATGCGAATTTGTATACAATTTTGAGTGTAATTCGCCGGAAGCCGATGTCAACACGGGGTATCGGTTTTTTGGTGTGCAGAAGCAGGGCAGTTTCGGAGCGGCCGCGCCGAGACAGGATCTGTTCAAGCAGGCGCTAAAAGGCACTAGACTGCGATTCCATGACTGACCGTTGGAGGCGGGGCGTTTGAAGGAAAGAAAGAACACGCTGCGCGACTCGGTGTTCGAGAAGCTCAAGGCGTTGATCATCACCGGCCAGATCCCGCCGGGCGGCCGCGTCACGGAGAACGAGATCGCGGAACGCCTGAAGGTCAGCCGCACGCCAGTGCGCGAAGCCTTCAACCGGCTGGAGCGCGACGGGCTGGTGATCGGGCGGCCGCGCCAGGGCTACGTCGTGGCCGAATTCAACATCACCATGTTCCGCGAAGCCTTCGACATCCGCGAGCTGCTCGATGGCCGCGCGACGGAGCTCGCGGCGGCCAACGCGACGGCCGCCGACAAGGCGAGACTACGCGAGATGCTTGCCGAATGCGAAAGGCTGGCGGCGATTCCCGACCGCAGCACCAGGGAAAAATTCGAGGAGCTTCAGGTCGGCATCGATCTGCACCGGGTGATCGCCGAGATCGGCGGCAACGAGATGCTCTACGGCATGCTCTGCGGCATCCTCGACAAATGCCAGCAATATGTCTGGACGGAGCTTCTGTGGCTGGACGAATGGAAGCTCACCCGCGAGGAGCATGCCGGCATCGTCGACGCGATCTGCGCCGGCGACGTCGCTTTGGCCGGCGAGCGCGCCCGCGCCCATGTGCGCGGCTCGCGCGAGAACATCCTGCGCCTGCTGCAGGCCAAGTCCGACTATCAGGGTTTTTTCGCCAAGGCGTCGTGATGCGCCAGTCGCGTCAGCTTGAGAGCACAGGGCAATTGGCGCCGCGACGCAGGCTGATATGCGCCACGTCGCCGACGCTGAATTGCGAACCGTCGGCACGGCGCGGAGCGTCGATGACGATCGGGGTCCCCTGCCCGAGCTCGGCATGGAGGCGCAGCGTGCGGCCGTGGAAGACGACGCCGCTGACCCGCGCCGGCGCGCTTCCTTCCACGGCCTCGCTGGCAACCAGAAGATCTTCCGGGCGCACGCCGATGGTGCGCGTGTCGCCGGCGGCCGGGGTCTCGCCGCTGTCCGAGGTGGCTTCCAGCGGCAGTTCGCCCGCGGCGAAGCGCAGGCGCTCGCCGTCACGACCGACAAAGCGTGACTGCAAAAGGTTCATCGTGCCGATGAAGGAAGCCACGAAGCGCGTCGCGGGCCGGTCGTAGAGGGTGGCCGGCGGCGCGATCTGCTCGATGCGGCCCTTGTTCATGACGACGATCCGGTCGGAGATCGACAGCGCCTCCGTCTGGTCGTGCGTGACCATCACGAAAGTGGTGCCCAGCCGCGACTGCAGCCGCTTCAATTCGACCTGCATCTGCTCGCGCAGATGCGCATCAAGCGCCGACAACGGCTCGTCAAGCAGCAACACGCGCGGCTCGCAGACGATGGCACGAGCGAGCGCGACGCGCTGACGCTGGCCGCCGGACAATTCCGAGACCCGGGCATGCAGCTTGTCGGCGAGGCCCACCATGTCGAGCGCGTCGCGGACGCGTTTGGCCTGCTCGGTGCCGGACAGCTTGCGCAGCGACAGGCCGAAGCCGACATTCGCCGCGACATCCATATGCGGGAACAGCGCGTAGTCCTGGAAGACGGTGTTGACCGGCCGGTCGAAGGGCCTCAGTCCGGTGATGTCGCGGCCTTCCAGCAGGACGCTGCCGCCGGTCGGGCTCTCGAAGCCAGCGATGACGCGCAGGCTGGTCGTCTTGCCGCAACCGGACGGGCCGAGCAAGGTCAGGAATTCGCCCGCGGCAATATCGAGGTCGACAGCGTCGAGGCCGACAATGCCGCCCGGAAAAACCTTCGAGACTCTCTGCAGCCGAACCAACGGTTCTCGCAATTCCGGACGGAAAACCGCTTCACACTTTTCCTGGAATTGCTCTGAGGCGTCAGGCGCCATCGCGAACCTCGGACGGTTTTGTCGTGTTGACCCACACGATCTGGCAGCGCTCGGCGCCGGGATTGCGGAAGGCATGCAGCAGCGTGCTCTTGAAGGCAAAACTGTCGCCGGCTTTCAGCACATAGGTGGTGGCGTCGACCACCAGCTCGACCTCGCCCGTCATCACGAAGCCGAATTCATGGCCGGCATGGGCGTAGGCTTCGGCCGTGCCGCCGCCGGCCTCGACCGTGACCAGCATGCCGGTCAGCGTCGCCGCCGGAGGCGACAGCAGCGCCTTGGCGATGCCTTCGGATTTCACCGGAATGGAACGGCGCTTGTCGGCGCGCACGCAATAGAGATCGTTGACCGCCTCGTTGCCGTCGGCGATCAGCGCCGACGGCTCGATGTCGAGCGCGGCGGCCAGCGGCCAGATCACCTTGACGCGCAGCGATGACATGCCGCGCTCGATCTGGCTCAGCGCGCCGATGGAGATGCCGGCCTTGGCGGCAAGCTCGGCCAGCGACAGCTTGCGCTCGAGCCTCAGCGCCCGCACGCGCCGGCCGACGCGGATGTCGGCATCGTCCCTCGGCTTTGTCGCCGCTTCGTCGAAAGCATCCATGCAATGGTCCTCGCTCAGTCTCTTCACTGGTGCGGCGCAGCGCCGCCAAGCTCCCCCTTCTCCCCTTGTGGGAGAAGGTGGATCGGCGCGCAGCGCCGAGACGGATGAGGGGTGTTCCAGCGGAGTGAGACGTTGGCTTTCCCTGGAGCACCCCTCATCCGGCCGCTTCGCGGCCACCTTCTCCCACAAGGGGAGAAGGTAAGAGCGCTCAGCCGCCCGCCTTCACCTTCTCGAACATCTTCGCCACATCGTCATTCTGCTTCATCGGACCGGTGAAGATGGTGCTCTTCAGCATCACGTCCGGGTCCGCCGGCAGTTGCAGCTTGTCGAGTTCGTCCTTCGACACGCCGGCGAAAGCGGTCGAGAGCGAGCTGCCATAGCCGTAGGACTGGATCAGGAACTTGCCCGAGTCGGCGTCGAGCCGACTGTTGATGAAGTCATAGGCGAGATCGACGTTCTTGGCGTCCTTGAGCATGACGAAGCCGCAGGCCCAGGTGAGCATCCCTTCCTTCGGCTTCATGAACTCGACCGGCACGCCCTGCTTCTTGAGCGAGGTGGCGGACGCGTTCCACGTCATGGCGGCGACCAGCTGGCCGCTCGCCAGCGCCTGCTCGACCGAGGTCATGTCCGTGGTGTAGCTGGAGAGCAGCGGCCGCTGCTCGCGCAGTTTTTCGGCCACCTTGTCCATCTCAGCCGGCGTCATGTCGAAGGGGTTCACGCCGGCCAGAAGGGCGGCGACGATCGGCGTGTCGTGCACGGCGTCGATGGTCGCCATGCGGCCGGCATATTGCTTGTCCCACAGAAGGTTCCAGCTCGCCTCGGGGTTCTTCACCAAGTCTGTGCGGTAGAGGATCGAGGTGTTGCCCCAGTCCCACGGCACCATCCAGACCTTGCCGTCGCCGGCCTGCAGGTCGGGCAGGTTCTTGAACACCGGGAAGATCGAATCCCAATTCTTGATGCGCTTGGTGTCGATCGGCTGCAGCAGGCCTTCCTTGTTCCAGCGCGCCACCTTGTCGTAGCAGGGATGCGCGATGTCGGGCCGGAAGCCGGCCTTGACCTTGGTGAACGCATCATCGTCGTCGCCGAAGATCGTTGCCTCGACGCCGTCCGGATGCGCGGCAAGGAAGCTCTTGTTGAAGTCGGGCAGCTCATAGCCCGACCAGGTGAAATATTGCAGCTTGTCGGCGGCCAGGGCGACGGTCGACGACAGCGCCAAGGCAAACGCGGCAAGGCCTGCCCGGACTTTGTGTCCGGTGATCGATTTCAGGTGGAATGTCATTTTCGTTCTCCTCTTCTTTGTTGTCGTTCAGGCTGGATTGCGGCGCGCGGCGCCGAGGCCGCGATGGCGAAGGATTTCGGCCGAGCCGGCGATGACGAAGGAGACAGCGAGGATCACCGTTCCCAGCGCCATCACGGTCGGCAGCGAGCGCGGGAAGCGCAGCTGGCTCCAGATGTAGAGCGGCAGCGTCGGCTCGGTGCCGGCGAGGAAGAAGACGACGATGAACTCGTCGAAGGAAATCAGGAAAGAAAGCATGAAGGCCGAGAGCACCGCCGGCGCACTCAGCGGCAGCATCACGCGCCGGAACGTCGTCCAGTCGGAGGCGCCCAGGTCGAGCGCCGCCTCGCGAATGGTTTTCGGAATGACGGCGAAGCGGCTGCGCATCACCACCACCGTCGTCGGCAGCGCGACGAGGATATGACCAAGCACGATCGAAACGCGCGAAGGGCCGAGGCCGATGAGGTTGACCAGGATCAACAGCGAAATGCCGACGATGACGCCGGGGATCAGGATCGGCAGCCGGGCAATGGCGCTGATGGCGGCGGCAAGCGGCGAGCGGCCGTAGAGGTCCATATAGGAGACGGTGATGCCGCAGAGCGTCGCGCCGAAGGCGGCGATGACGCCGATGACAAGGCTGTTGGCCAGGGCGCCGGAGAGCGCCGGATTGCCGTAGAGCGTGCGATACCAGTCGAGCGTGAAGCCCTGCAGCGGAAAGGCCGCCTGGATGGAATTGTTGAAGGAAAAGAGCGGGATCAAAAGCACCGGCAGGTAGAGGAACACGAGATAGGCAAGCACATAGAGGCCGAGCCAGCGGCCGTCGCTGTTGGTGTCTGCCCGGGCGCTCATGTGCGGCTGCCGAATCTGCGGTCGGCACCGCGCGCGACGAGCACCACGCAGAGGATCACGAGCATGACACAAACGGACAGTGCGGCGCCGAACGGCCAGTCATTGGCCTTGCCGAACTGCGACTGGATCAGCGTGCCGATCATGGTGCTGGCCGGGCCGCCGACCATGGCCGGCGTGACATAATCACCGACCGTCGGCACGAAGACGACGAGCGCCGCGGCCAGCACGCCCGGCATTGAATTCGGCAGCACGACCCGGCGGAAGCTGGTGAAGGGCCGCGCGCCGAGATCGGAAGCCGCTTCGAGCAGCGATTTCGGGATCGTGTCCAGCGCCACATAGATCGGCAGGATGGCGAAGGGCGCGTAAGCGTGGGCGAGCGTGACGACGACCGCGGCCGGCGTGTTGAGGAAGGCGAGCGTCGGCTCCTTCCAGAGGCCGCTTTCGATGAAAGCGGAATTCAGCACGCCACTATAGGCAAGCACGATCTTCCAGGCGAAGACGCGCAGCAGATAGCTGGTCCAGAAGGGCAGCGTGACCAGGAAGAGCAAAAGGTTGCGGCGCCGCCCGGCATGAAAGGCAAGGTAATAGGCGACCGGATAGGCGGTGACGACGGTGGCGAGCGTCACGAGGCCGGCAATGACCAGGGAGCGCAGCGTCACCGTCCAGTAGAGCGGGTCGGTGGCGACGGTGATGAAATTCTCCGCCGTCAGGCCGACGCCGAGCAGCGAGCCGTCATTGCCCCTGAAAGCGAGGAACACCACCAGACCGAGCGCGAACAGGATCAGGAAGAAGGTGACCAGCCCGCCCGGCAGCAGCATGGCGAAGCGGAACACCGGCGAGATGCGGTTTTCCGGCAAGGACCGTGCTGCAACGATGGTCGACATCTGATTGCCTATCGGGCACTCCCCGTCGGAATTCTGAAATTGTCTAATGCTTTTTCATATTCATGAAGCTGTCAAGCTGAATCGCTTGTGCGCCGCACGCGTTGGCGTCAGCGCTCGAATGCGTCGAGCACGCGATACCAGGTGATCGCGGCGGCAACGCCGACCTGGCGGAAAGCGTGGAACGGGATCGGCTTGATCGGTGACAGCGGAAACGGCAGCTGCCCGGCATCGCCGCTCGCAAGGTAGCTCGCCATGCGCTTGCCCAGCGCGCTCATCAGGCCGACGCCCCTGCCCTGGCAGCCGACAACGGCAAGCAGGCCCTTTTCCGGCTCATGCAGGTGCGGCAGGTGATCCGGCGTCAGCGCCACGCGGCCGAACCAGCGCTTCTCGATGGCGATGCCGGCAAGCGCCGGATAGAGGCGGATGAGCGCGCGTTCGAGATGCGCCCAGTCGGCCGCGCTCGAGGGCAGCGCCATGCGACCGCGTCCGCCAAGCACCATCCGGCCGTCGGGGCTCTTTCGGTAGTAGACGAGGATGCGGCGGGAATCGGAGACGGCCTGGCCGCCCGGCAGGATGCTTGCGGCAAGCTCCGCCGGCAGCGGCGCGGTGGCGATCTGGAAGGAATGCAGCGGCACGATTGTTTGCGCGAGGTCCGGCAGCAGGCCATCCGTGTAGGCGTTGGTAGCAAGCAGGACCGACCTGGCGCGCAGTTCGGCGCCGCCATGTATCGAGATCCGCCAGACGCCGGCTTCCTTGCTGAGTTTCACCACTTTCCGCTGCTCGGCGATCTTGGCGCCGGCGGCCGAGGCGACACGGGCGAGCTCGAGCGTATAGGATAGCGGGTCGATAACGCCGGCGCGGCGGTCGAGCCAGCCGCCGAGATAACCCCTAGCGCCGGTCATCGCCGCGATCCCAGCCCGGTCGAGCAGCTTGACGTCGGCGCCGCGCGCCCGCCATTGGCGATCGCGGTTCGCCGCCGCCTTCAGCGCGGTCTCGGTGTGCGCCGCCTGGATCCACCCATTGCGCGTGAACGGCACGGCCAGCTTCTCGTCGCGGATCACATCGAACACGGCATCGGCCGTCGAGGCGGCGAACGCGACCAGGGCTTCGCCGCGTTCCTTGCCGAAGTGTTCGATCAGCCATTCCGGATCGTATTTGAGGCCGGGGATGACCTGGCCGCCGTTCAGGCCCGAAGCGCCCTGCCCGATCGCGCCGGCATCGAGAATCTGGACGGAAAGGCCCGCGCGCGCCGCGTGCAAAGCGGACGACAGGCCCATGATGCCGCCGCCGACGACGACGGCATCGAGCGTGCCGCCCGATGACAGTTCGGACCGAAACGCCGGCGCCGTTTGCGGTTTTTGCCAGATCGGATCGGAAAAGGCTGCGGCCAAGAGGTCACCCACGCGCTGAAGCTTCGTGAAAATCCTATTGTCGATTTCATGGATTTGAAAGAGCGCTTCGATGGGCCAGTTCGGCCGTGGCGGTGTGACAGCACACGGACGGCCATAAATCTTGCGGCTGGCGGGATAGACCTTTCCGCGAAATCCGGGGAAAGTGCCGCGCGACAATCGAGAGGAATGATGCCATGACCGATCCGACCCGCCTGCCCGCCGATGGAACTTTTGTCGGCCGCGCCAAGACCAGCGCCACTTCCCACCCGCTGGTGGTGACGGTGCGTGACGGTGAGGTCATCGACATCACCTCGCACGCGGCGCCCACGGTGCGCGACCTTTGCGAGTTGAAGGATCCGACCGGTTATGTGCGCTCGGCCAAGGGCAAGCCTATCGGTTCACTCGCCGACATTGCCGCGAACAGCTTCGAGGCCAAACGCGACGCCGCGAAACCCGTCCTGCTGTCGCCCGTCGACCTGCAGGCGGTGAAGGCCTCCGGCGTCACCTTTGTCGTCAGCCTGCTCGAGCGCGTCATCGAGGAGCAGGCGCGAGGCTCGGCGGAAAAGGCGGACGCCATCCGCGCCGACATCGCCGGGCTGATCGGCCACGATCTGTCGAAGCTCAAGCCCGGTTCGCCGGAAGCGATGGAGATCAAGGCCAAGCTGATTTCGCGCGGCGCCTGGTCGCAATATCTGGAAGTGGGCATCGGTCCGGACGCCGAGATCTTCACCAAATGCCAGCCGATGGCGTCCGTCGGCTTCGGCGCCGATGTCGGGCTGCATCCGGTCTCCACCTGGAACAATCCGGAGCCGGAGATCGCCATGATCGCCGACAGTTCGGGCCGCATCGTCGGGGCCACGCTCGGCAACGACGTCAACCTGCGCGACGTCGAGGGGCGCTCGGCGCTGCTGCTCGGCAAAGCCAAGGACAACAATGCCTCCGCCTCGCTCGGACCGTTCATCCGGCTGTTCGACGAGACCTTTTCCATCGCCGACGTGAAGCGCGCCACCGTACGACTGAGCGTCGAGGGCGAGGACGGCTTCTCGCTGGAGGGCTCAAGCTCGATGGCGGAAATCAGCCGCTCGCCGGAGGAATTGGTCGAGGCGGCAATAGGGCCGCATCACCAGTATCCCGACGGGCTGGCGCTCTATCTCGGCACCATGTTCGTGCCGTCGAAGGATCGCGGCGAGAAGGGCAAGGGCTTTACCCACAGGATAGGCGACATCGTCACCATCTCGTCGGAAAAGCTCGGCGCGCTCACCAACCGGGTGCGCTTGTCGCCCGACTGTCCGCACTGGACGTACGGCGCCAGCCATCTGATGCGCGACCTGGCGAAGGCCGATCTTATCTAGCGTTGCACCACAAGCGATGCCGTCAAAAGCCCGTCACGCAACATGATGGGCGACGGCACCGCTCGCCCCCGAAAATATCATTGCGACTGATGCAATCTGATGGGATTGCTGATGGCGCGCGCGCCTCACCCAACATCCATTGGCGATGGAGGCTTGCCAGCGCCGGAAAAAGAGAATGCTCTAGACATTCCGGTCGGCGCCGGCAGGAGACGCGGTCCAGGACCGCGTCGCGCCGATCCAGGAGGAGAGTTTCAACATGGGAGGAATCGAATGCTTTCGCGGCTAAGACTGCTCGTCCTTGGCTTGATCGCCATGCTCGCCATTCCGGCGATGGCGCAGGCCAAGACGTTTTACTGGATTTCGCATGGCGGCCCGGCCGATCCGGTCTGGACCTATTTCCTGGCCGGCGCCAAGCAGTGGGCGAGCGACACCGGCAACAAGGTCAACACGTCCTTCCACAATGGCGACGTTGCCTCGCAGCAGGAGGCGATCCGCGCCGCCATCTCGGCCAAGGCCGACGGCATCGTCACCACCAGCCCCGATCCGGGCAGCCTTGTCGAGCTCGCCAAGGAGGCGCGCGCGGCCAACATCCCGATCATCAACTTCAACACACCCGATCCGAAGGCCAACTTCAACGCCTATGTCGGCGGCGACAACGTCACCTTCGGCAAGCACTGGGCGCAATACCTGGTCGACAAGGGCCTGGTGAAGAAAGGCGACTTCGTCTGGATGCCCGTCGAGGTTCCCGGCGCCACCTATGGCGTGCAGGAAGAGGAAGGCATCAAGAGCGTATTTGGGCCGGCCGGTATCACCTATGAGGTGACCGAAGCGACGCTCGACCAGGCCGAAGTGATCAACCGCATGGTCGACTATCTCACCGCTCACAAGGGCAAGGTGAAGGCGATCATCGGCCTTGGCGACCTCGTCACCGGCTCGATCAAGCGCGTGTTCGACCAGGTCGGCGTCAAGCCGGGCGAGATCCCGGTGGTCGGCTGGGGCAACTCGCTCGACACCACGCAGGAAGTGCTGAACGGCTATGTCAACGCCGCGCAGTGGCAGGATCCGCAGGCGACCAGCTACATCGCGCTGTCTATGGCGGCGATGGCCTCCGCCGGCATTCCCCCGGGCTTCAACGTCATCACCGGCGCGCTCTATGAGAAGGATACCGCCGGCGTCTACGACAAGATCCTGTCCGGCAAATAATCCTGATCCGTGCGGCCGCGACGGCAACGCCGCGGCCGCCTTTTCCCGTCCCGCCGCGCCCGCCTTCACAGGCAGGCCGGCCGTAACGTCGCGGGTTCAATGGAAAACCGTTCCTTCGTCCAACGCCTGATCGCGCGCCCGGAATTCGGCCCGCTGGTGCTGCTCGTCGTCGAGCTCGCCGTCTTCTGGGGCATCAATCCCGACTTCCTGTCGCCGCAGAACATCTCCAACATCCTGGCCTTCACCGTCGAGCTCGGCCTGATCGCGCTGGCGATGACGCTGCTGATGACATCGGGCGAATTCGATCTTTCCGTCGGCTCGCTGTTCGGCTTCTCGCCGGTGCTGATGTGGACCCTCTACAACAGCGGCATCACCTCGCTGGAGGTGGGCCTGCTGATCGCGCTGATCGTTGCCGCGCTGATCGGGCTGGTGAATGGCTGGTTCGTCACCCAGCTCAAGATCCCGTCCTTCCTGGTGACGCTCGGCATGCTGCTGGTCGTGCGCGGCACGGCGCTGTTCATCACCGACGGCTTCCCGCAGCGGACCTGGAGCGCCGAAAGCAGCTGGCTGGCGAACGTCCTGGTCGGCGACTTCTATGTCGGCCCGTTCCGCATCTATGCCTCGCTGTTCTGGTTCATTGGTGCTGCGATCATCCTCGGCTACGTGCTGACGCAGAGCCGCACCGGCAACTGGATCCAGGCGGCCGGCGGCAATCCGAACGCGGCGCGTGCACGCGGCGTCAACGTCAACCGAGTCAAGGTCGGCCTGTTCGTCCTCTCGGCGGTGATGGCCTCGCTCGCCGGCGTGATCTCGTCGCTGCGCACCTCCGCGGCCAACCCCAACAGCGGCACGGGCTACGAGCTAGAGGTCATCGCCATGGTGGTGATCGGCGGCACGGCGCTGACCGGCGGGCGCGGCACCATCATCGGCACGGTCCTCGGCATCCTGATCCTGCGCGTGATGCGCAACGGCATCGTGCTGATCGGCGTGCCGGGGCTCGCCTACAACATCTTCATCGGCGCGATCATCCTCGGCATGATGGCGCTGCACTCGTGGCTCGAACGCCGGCACCAAGCGGGGACTTAAGACGATGGCCGAGCCTCTGATCCGCATGACGAACATCCGCAAGTCCTACGGGCGCGTGCAGGCGCTGGTGGACGCCAATTTCCACGTCAATGAAAAGGAGATCGTCGGCCTGCTCGGCGACAACGGCGCCGGCAAGTCGACGCTGATCAAGGTGCTGTCGGGCGCCGTCCCGCTGACCAGCGGCGACATTTTCATCCGCGGCGAGAAGGTCACGCTACGGTCGACCAGCGACGCCATCGCGCATGGCATCGAGACGATCTACCAGGACTCGGCGCTGGTCACGCAGCTGTCGATCGCCCGCAACCTGTTCCTCGGGCGCGAGCCGATCAAGCCGCCCCGCTTCCTCAACCGCATGGACCAGGAGGCGATGAACGCGGTGGCGCGCGACCTTCTCAAGCAAGTCGGCATCACCAAGAACATCCCACCGACGACCCCGATCGGCTCGCTGTCGGGCGGCGAGCGGCAAGCCGTGGCGATCGCCCGCGCCATGCATTTCGACAGCGATCTCATCATCCTCGACGAGCCGACCAACAATCTCGGCGTCGCCGAGACCCAAGGTGTCTTGAGCTTCGTGCGCAGCGCCCGCGATTCCGGCCATTCCTGCATCTTCATCGCCCACAACATCCACCACGTCTTCCAGGTGGTCGACCGCATCGTGGTGATGCGCCGGGGCAAGGTGGTGGCCGACGACATCGACCCGAAGAAGACCACGGTCGCCGAGGTGGAGCGCGTCATCACCGGGATGTCGGACAAGGAAATCCGCGACGCGATTTCCGACGGCCGGGAAGCACATGGCTGATTTTAGCTGACACGGGCTCGGATCAAATCCTATGACTGGACCCATGAAAGCCACCGTGGCCGATATTGCCAGGAGTTGCGGCCTGTCGACCGCAACCGTCGACCGGGTGCTGAACAACCGTCCGGGCGCAAGTGCGGCCAACCGACAGCGGGTGATGGAAGCGGCCAAGCAGCTCGGCTATCTGCCGACGCTCGACCAGGTCGTGCTGCCGTCGAAGCCGGCACATCTCGAATTCTTCCTGCCGATCGGCTCCAATGCTTTCATGGCCGACCTTGCCCACCACATCGAGGATTACGCGGCGCGCCTGCCGCTGGTCACTTCCTGCCGCATCCACAACCTTGCCGGCATCTCGCCCGGCGCGCTCCAGGGCGCGGTGGAGAATCTTTCGCTCAAGGCCAATGGCGTCGGCGTGATCGCCGTCGACCACCCGCGCACGCGCAACATCCTGCGCGAGCTGGTCGATGCCGGGATCAGGCTGGTCACGCTGATTTCCGATGTGCCGGCCGCGCCCCGTTCGGCCTATGTCGGCATCGACAATCGCGTGGCGGGACGCACGGCGGCGCTGCTGATGGGCCGCTTCCTAGGCGGCCGCACCGGGCATCTGGCGATGGTGGTCGGCTCGCGCTCCTATCGCGGCCACGAGGAACGCGAGATGGGTTTTCGCTCGGTGCTCGCCGAAGAATTTCCCGACCTCGCCGTCTCCAGCGCTGTCGAGATCAACGACGAGCCGGATGCCAGCTACCGCGCGACCATCAAGGCGCTGCACGACGAACCGGACCTGCTCGGCATCTACTGCGTCGGGGCCGGACGCTCCGGCGTCGCCAAGGCGTTGCTGGAAGCCAAGCCGCGCAGGAAGCCGGTCTTCATCTGCCACGACCTGACCAAGGAAACGCGCCGCTATCTCGTCGACGATCTCGCCGATGTCGTCATCGACCAGAATGCGCGGCTGATCGCCGAGCAGTCCGTGATCCGCCTGCTCGGCTCGATCGCCTCGTCGGCGCCCTATCTGACCAAGAAATTCATCGAGCCGCGACTGATCTTCAAGGAAAATGTGCCGGTGCAGTAGCTGGCCGAGGGGTTCGCGAATTGTCTGACGATTGATGCCGCAATTCTGCACAGCAGCTATGCACGCTTCGCAATTGCCGAATCGTTGGGCAGCTCGTATCTATTCACTTGTCGGATGTCTTCCTCCTCCCAGACACCGACGGTGAATGCGGTACACCTCCTCCCGTGCCGTGTTCGAAATCGAAGCCCGCTGCCTCCTCCTCCCGGCAGCGGGCTTTTCTTTGCGCCAAAGGCGGAGCCAGCCCATCTGATGCTGACCAGCTACGCGCTATCTCTTTGAATTGCCGCAATTCCGGACGGAAAACCGCTCACACTTTTCCTGGAATTGCTCTAGGTGTTCAGTCCCGAGGTCAAGTGGACGGGATTGAGCCGGAACCTTTCTGGCTGTTTGGCCCATGCCGCACAGATGGCTTCGTAAGGTGTAAGGCCGTGAAGGGTCTTTAGCCGCCTGGCGAAGTTGTATCCGTTGAGGAAGGCAGCAAGGTGATTTTCAAGTTGTCGGTGGGTCTCGTAGTGATATCGCCGGACAGTTGCCTCTTTTAGCGTTCGGTTCATCCGTTCGACCTGACCGTTGGTCCATGGATGGTTGGGTTTGGTGAGACGGTGCTGGATGCCATGCCTCCAGCAGGTCCGGTCGAAGGGATGGCCGCGCCAACGCGCGGTAGGGCCATTCCGGTTCTTGGGCAGGTCGGCGAACTGGATGCCATTGTCGGTGAGCACGGTGTGGATTTTGTAGGGGACGGCTTCGACCAATTCGTCGAGGAAAGCTCTTGCAGTGACTGTGGTCGCCTTCTGCATCAGCCGAGCGAAAGCGAACTTCGAGGTCCGATCCACTGCCACGAATAGGTAGAGCTTACCCTCTTCGGTTCGAACCTCGGCGATGTCGATGTGGAAATAGCCGATCGGGTAGCGCTTGAAGGGCTGTTTGGCCGGCCTGTCGCCGGCGACCTCGGGTAGGCGGCTGATCCCGTGGCGCTGAAAGCAACGATGCAAGGACGACCGCGTCAGGTGCGGGATTGTCGCTTGCAGCGCATAGAGACAGTCATCCAGAGGCAGCAGCGTATGCTTGCGGAAGGCGACGATCATCGCCTCCTCCTGAGCCGTCAGAACGGTGGAGCGTACAATCTTCGGACCCATCGGCGCATCATGGACGAAGGCCCGCTTTCGCCACTTGGCGACAGTCTTCTGATTTAGACCGTGCTGCGCTGCGAGTTCTTTGAGCGGAGCCTCCGATCGCTGTATCGCTGCTCGGATGGCGTGCGTGGTCGTGGCGCTGCCGTGGAGTATCTGTCCCATAGCTCATCCCTGAATGAAGGATCAGCTTGACTGATTCCCCCACACTCCGGGACTAGACACCTAGCCTCTCGCTGTCACCAGATTGGAGCTGAGTTCGAAAACGACTCCAGATCCATCGGCGTAGGACTGCAGGACGGGCGCACTCCCGCTCACGATATCCTCCACGACACGCTTGCGTTCGTGATCGGCCATTGCCTTGCCGGCAGCACTCATGCCGACCAGCGCCATCGTGTTCAATCGCAGGAGCGGCGCCCCGTCCTCAAAGTGTATCCTGCGCGATATAGTCCTTGATCGAACGTCGTGGAAGCCGGCGTCCCGGAGCAGCGCCTCGATCAGCGCCGCATTCCCAAAGCTGTGGCGCAGGTCCACGACTGGACCGAGGAATCGCTCGGCGACGCGGCGGAGTTCTCGAAAGAATGGGATTTCCTCATCGGAGCGCCAGGTGACAACCGCCAACCGGCCGCCCTGCGCCAGCGCGCGCCGCATCTGCGCCGCCGCAGCGGGCTTATCGGGAAAGAACTGCAGCCCCTGCTGACAGACGATCGCGTCGAACTGCTCTCCTACATGGAGGGGCAGCGCGCCGGCATTGCCTACGCGCCAATCGATGTCTGGCGCCATGGTGCGCGCCACGGCAAGCATATCGGCGTTGATGTCGATGCCGACGACATATCCGGCGGCACCGAGCCGTTCCCTGGCAACGCGGGCAACTATTCCCGTGCCGCAGGCGATGTCCAACACACGGTGGCCTGGAGAGAGCTTGACCTCTTCGAAGGTCACTTCGGCCCAAGGGCGGAAGAGAGGACCCACGAGCCAGCGCTCATACATCTCCGGAAAACTTGCCTGACCCATCGTCTAGCGCCCCGTTTCCGGGACAGCATAGCAGAATCAGGACGAGGCGAAGAGATCAGCGCGCCCGGAACGAGGCGATCAGGCTTTCGGCCATGCGCACGAATTGCGCGCTCGGGCCTTCGGCGCCGACGCTCTGCATCGAGACGCGCGCGCCTTCGAGCAGCAGCGAGAGCGTGTCGGCCAGAAGCTCGGCCTGGCCGATACCGGCATCGCGGCAAAGCGTAACCAACTTCTCGCGCTGGGCTTCCTTCAGCTCCTTGATGACGCGCCTGGCCGGGTGATCGGTTTCGGTGAGCTCGACGGCGGCATTGGCCATGTCGCAGCCGCGGCTGTCGGCGCTGAGCAATTCCGAAGCCTTCTGGACCCAGGCGTGTAACTGGGCGAGCTTGTCGCCGGGATGCTTGGCCTCGAACTCATCCCATATCCTTGAAGCCTTCGCCGCCGTGGCGCGCAGGCATTCGATGATCAATTCGTCCTTGGACTCGAAATGACGGTAAAGCGTCATCTTGTTGGTGCCGGCAGCCTCGGTGATGGCGTCGACGCCCACGCCTTTGATGCCGTGCTTGTGGAACATGTCCTGCGCCGTCTCCAGGATTCGATCCCGGGGACGGGAACGCTCCGCGACGCCGTCAGTCATGATGATCTCCTTTCGTCGTTTCCAAAAAAACCGTCGCCACCTCTTGACTAGGGTGTTACCGGTCTGTAACTTCCAGCATGTTACTTACTGGTAACACCTATATCACTCTCCGTCAAACGACAAGGCCTCCGATAGCCCTGCCAGAGTGAAATAGGACGCAAAACCTGCCTGTCATGCGGCTTCGGCCGGTGAAAAACGAGAAAAAGCGGTCCGTGATCATGCGATGCGGGCCGAGCAAGGAGCCACTCCTATGCAAAAGCGCAAAGACCTGACGATCGACGAAGCCATCCGGGATCCAATGATCCGGCTGGTGATGAAGGCGGATGGGATCGACCCCAAGGCCTTCGAACGGCTGCTGCGCCAGCGCGCGGCGGAACAGGCGCCGGACGATGAAGTCCTGCCATCCTTCCTGCAGGATTCCGGCTCCGGCCGGGCCCGGCGCCTGCGCCATTTCGCAAAGCCGTTCGGCGAGGCGTCCGCATCATGGTAAACTTCTTCATCCACCGTCCGATCTTCGCGTCGGCGATCGCCATCATCATGGTGCTCGCGGGCGCGATCGCCTATTTCCTGCTGCCGGTCTCGCAGTTTCCCGACATCACGCCGCCGCAGGTCGTGGTCAGCGCACACTATCCGGGCGCCAGCGCGCAGGTCGTGGCCGATACGGTCACCACGCCGCTCGAGCAGCAGATCAACGGCGTGCAGGGCATGACCTACATGTCGTCGACGAGCTCGAATGACGGCTCGTCCACCATCACCATCACCTTCGATGTCGGCTATCCGCTGAGCACGGCGGCGGTCGACGTGCAGAATCGCGTCAGCCAAGCGGCGTCCTCCCTGCCGGCCATCGTCAACCAAGGCGGTGTGACGATCAAGAAGCAGAACCCCAATTTCGTGCTGATCGTCGATCTCACCTCGCCGGACGGCTCCGTCGATCCGGTGGCGCTGAGCAACCTTGCCTATCTGCAGGTTGTCGATCCGCTGAAGCGCCTGCCCGGCGTCGGCGACGTGCAGATCTTCGGCGAGCGCCGCTATTCGATGCGCGTCTGGCTCGACCCGGACAAGCTGGCCAATCTCGGCATCACCGCCGTCGATGTGCAGAACGCGATCGCAGAGCAGAACGTGCAGGTGGCGGCGGGCAAGATCGGTCAGTCGCCGGCGCCGGCCGGCACTGCCTTCGAGATGCAGGTCAACGCGGTCGGCCGCCTCAGCGACCCGAAGGAATTCGGCGACATCGTCGTGCGCGCCAATTCGCAGAACGGCTCGCTCGTGCGGCTGCGCGACGTCGCGCGCATCGAGCTCGGCGCGCTGCAATATTCGTCCTCCGCCTTCTTCGGCAAGGACCCCACCGTGGTTCTGGCCGTCTACCAGATGCCCGGCTCCAACGCGCTCGACCTGCAGCAGCGGGTCAAGGACAAGATGCAGGAGCTGTCGCAGCGCTTCCCGAAGGGCGTCAGCTACGCCATGCATTACGACACGACGCGCTTCGTGTCGGCTTCGATGCATGACGTGCTGATCACGCTTGGCGAAGCGCTGGTGCTGGTCGTGGCGGTGGTGTTCATCTTCCTGCAGAGCTGGCGCACCACGATCATCCCGACCATCGCCATTCCCGTCTCGCTGATCGCGACGCTGGCGATCATGTACATGCTGGGCTTCTCGCTCAACATGCTTTCGCTGCTCGGCATGGTGCTGGCGATCGGCCTCGTCGTCGACGACGCGATCGTCGTGGTCGAGAACGTCGAGCGACAGCTGGAGGCAGGGCTGAAGCCGCTGGCCGCAACGCGCGCGGCGATGGCCGAGGTTACCGGGCCTATCATCGCCACCACGGCGGTGCTGATGGCGGTGTTCGTCCCTGTCGCCTTCATCCCCGGCGTTTCGGGCCGGCTCTACAACCAGTTCGCGCTGACAGTCGCGATCTCGGTCGGCATCTCCGCGTTCAATTCGCTGACGCTTTCGCCGGCGCTAAGCGCCGCCTTCCTTCGCCATCGCGGCGAGACGCAGTTCGTGCTGTTCCGCTGGTTCAACGCCGGCTTCGACTGGCTGTCGCATGCCTATGCGCATGGCGTGCGCATCCTGATCAGGCTGCGCTGGATCATGCTCGGCCTGTTCGCGGCCGGTCTCGTCGCCACCTATTTCGTCTGGCAGAAATTGCCCTCGACCTTCCTGCCGGTCGAAGACCAGGGCTATTTCTTCGTCGTCATCCAGCTGCCCGACGGCGCCTCGCTCGAACGCACCGACGCCGTGGCGCAGAAGGCGCGCGACATCCTGCAGAATACGCCTGGCGTCGACATCGTCGGCTCGATCAGCGGCCTGAACTTCCTCACCAGCGCCGCGCAGTCGAACTCGGCCGTGGAATTCGCCATCCTGAAGCCGTGGGACGAGCGCGGACCCGACCAGAACGCCTCGAAGCTGGTCGCCGAGGTGCGCAACAAGCTGCTGCAGATCCCGGAAGCCTTCGCGCTGTCCTTCGATCCGCCGTCGATCCCGGGCCTCGGCACCACCGGCGGCTTCGAGTTCCAGGTCGAGGACCTCTCGGGCCGCGGCAGCGCCGCGCTGAACGACGTCACCCAGGCGCTGATCGCGGAAGCACGCAAGCAGCCGGAGCTCAACCCGCAGCAGCTGTTCTCGTCCTTCTCGACCTCGACGCCGCAGTTCAACTACGACCTCGACCGCAGCAAGGCCAAGCTTCTCGGCCTCAACCTGCCGGACGTCTTCAACACGCTGCAGATCTATCTCGGCTCGCTCTACGTCAACGACTTCAACCTGTTCGGCCGCACCTTCCGCGTGACCATCCAGGCCGACAAGGACGCGCGCGCCGACGCGACCGACATCTCCAGGCTCTATGTGCGCAACGCGTCGGGCGGCATGGTGCCGTTGAGCACGCTGGGCAAGCTGGTGCCGATCGTCGGACCGGAGACCGTGCCGCATTACAACAACAATGCCTCGGCCCTGATCAATGGCGGCGCCGCTCCCGGCTTCTCGTCCGGACAGGCGGTGGCGGCCATGGAACGGGCGGCGGCGAATGTCCTGCCGCGCGACTTCGGCTACGAATGGACCGGCATCACCTTCCAGGAGCTCAAGGCGGGATCGATCGCATCGGTCGTGTTCGGGCTGGCGATCGTCTTCGTCTTCCTGATCCTGGCGGCGCAGTATGAAAGCTGGGCGATGCCCTTCATGGTGCTGCTCGCCGTGCCGCTCGCTCTGTTCGGCGCCTTCATCGTGCTGCTGCTGCGCGGCATGCAGATCGACGTCTACTCGCAGATCGGCTTCGTCATGCTGATCGGCCTGGCGGCGAAGAACGCGATACTGATCGTCGAGTTCGCCAGACGCCGGCGCGCGGAAGGGCTCACCATCGTCGAAGCGGCGATGGAAGCGGCAAGGCTGAGGCTGCGGCCGATCCTGATGACCGCCTTCGCCTTCATCCTCGGCGTGCTGCCGCTGATGTTCGCGACGGGCGCGGGCGCGGCCAGCCGGCAGTCGATCGGCACCACCGTCTTCGGCGGCATGGTGGCGGCGACCATCCTGTCGCTCGTCTTCGTGCCCGTCTTCTACGCGGTGATCGAACAGTTGCGCGAGCGCCGCGGCAACAAGGAACCAGCCAAGGGGCACCATGACGCCCCTCAGCCGAAAGAAATCGAACCGACCGCCGAGCCGGCGCTTCAGCCGCTCGCCCAGGCGGCCGAATAGGATTGGAGAGACCAAAATGCGTAGATGGAAAATCGCTTTGGGAACGGCCGTCGCGCTCGGCGCGATCTCGGTGGCCAGTGTGCATCTGCTCGACATGGGCAATTTCGGCCTGCACAGCAGCACGGCGGGCGCCGCGCCCGCGCCGGCGGCCTTCGTCATGCCGGTGCCGGTGGTGAATGTCGTCAAGAAGACGCTGCCGATCTATCTCGACTACGCCGCGCGGGTCGAGCCGATCCGCAGCATCACGCTGCAGGCGCGTGTGCCAGGCTATCTGCAGGAGCAGACGGCGGCCGACGGCAGCGACGTCAAGCAGGGCGACCTGCTCTACCGGATCGCGCCCGACGATTATCAGGCCGCGCTCGACCAGGCGAAGGCGCAGGTGCAGCGCGATACCGCGACGCTCGAATATGCGAAGTCCAATCTCGGCCGCGGCACCGACCTTGCCAAGGCCGGCTATCTCGACAAGGACAGTTTCGACCAGCGCACCAGCAATCTGCGCACGGCGCAGGCCGCCCTCGCCGTCGACCAGGCGGCCGTGCGGACGGCCGAGCTTAATCTCGGCTATGCCGAGATCAAGGCGCCCTTCTCTGGACGCATCGGCCGCAACCAGGCCTCGGTCGGCACGCTGGTCAGCGTCGCCGGCACGGTGTTGAACACGCTTGTGCAGCTCGACCCGATCTATGTGACCTTCAATCCGAGCGAGACCGACCTCGTGCAGATCGAGCAGGCGAAGGCCAATGGTCCGATCGCCGTCGATGTGCTGTTGCCTGGTGAGACCCAGCCCAGCCAGAAGGGCGAACTTACCTTCATCGACAACACGATCGACCACTCGACCGGCACGATCACGGCGCGCGCCACGATCGGCAACGCCAAGTTCACGCTGCTGCCTGGACAGTATGTGCGGGTGCGGCTGCATGTGAAAGAGCAGCCCAACACGCTGATGGTGCCGCAGGTGGCGCTGGGTTCCAGCCAGCTCGGCAAGTACCTCTATGTCATCGGCAAGGGCAACACCGTCGACCAGAAGCTGGTGTCGCTTGGGCCGACCGACGGCGACCTGATTTCCGTGACCTCCGGCATCTCCGAGACCGACCAGGTGATCACGGGCAATCTGCAGAAGATCGGACCCGGAATGCCGGTTTCTCCCTTGCCGCAACCGAAACCGGCCAGCTGATAACCCCCATCAGTTTCCGGTCCGACGGCGCCCTCGGCACCCACGTCGAGGGCGCCGTTTTGTCATGGGTCTCAGACGGCTCCCCTACGCCGGCCCTACGTGCAGTTTCGCCGGATTGCCTGCAAGCAATTCGACGAGTGCGGCGATATCAGCGCGTTCCGCCTTGGCGGGCAGCATGAAGGCGCAATAGGGCTGGCCCAGGCGAACGGAGACCGAGGACAATGCGATCAATCGGCCGGCTTCGATATCGACACTCGCCATCACCTTCTGCCCCAGAGCTATCCCCAACCCCAGCCGCGCGGCGCCGATCGCCAGGCTGGAGAGGCCGACGCGGCGGCCATGCGACGGGTCGGGCGCGCGGTTGCCTCCGGCGGCGGCGAACCAGTCCGCCCAGCTCGGATGCGAGGCGTAGTTCGGGCCCCAGTTGGTGTGGATGAAATGGCTCTCATGCATATCGGCGAGGTCGGCGGATCCATCGCCGTGACGCTGCCAGAATGCCGGCGATGCGACCGGCAGCACCTCGTCATGGATGAGCCGCACCATCTTCAGCGCCGGATAATGATAATCGCCGTAGCTTATGCGCAGGTCGATGTTCTGGCGCACGACGTCGACAGGATCGTCCTCGACTCGGACATCGATCGCCATTTGCGGAAAGCCGTCGAGCAGCACGGCCAATCGCGGCGCCAGCCAAAGCTCGGCAAGCGAGAACGGCACGCTCACCACGAGGCGGGTGCGCAGGCCGCCTTCCAGCATGCGCCGGCCGACCGCCGCGATCTCGCCCAGCGCATGCGCCGTCTGCGGATAGATGGCGTGGCCGGCATCGGTCAGCGCGATACGGTTGCCATTGCGCACAAAGAGCTGCTTGCCGAACCAGTCTTCCAAATTGCGGATCTGCTGGCTGACCGCGGCCGACGAGACGCCGAGCTCGGTGGCGGCAAGCGTGAAGCTGCCGGCGCGGGCCGCCACCTCGAAGGTTCTCATCGCGTTCAAAGGCAGAAGCTTTTCCACGTCATCCTCGAAAGTTTTTCTTGTCGAAGCCTAACAATTTTCCGCGTTGCGGCAAAGATTTCCTTGGCGTGTAGTGGCATTCAGATTTTGGAGGACACTATGATCGAAACCATTCTCGACCTGGACCGCTACCCGCTGAACCGCGAGGGAAGCCCTGAATGGCAGCATCTGGTGGACGAGTCCAAGGCCGCGCTCTCGGCAAGCGGCATGTTCAACCTGGAAGGGTTCCTGCGCCCCGGGATTGCCGAGAAGGCCGTCGCCGAAATCCGGCCGGTGATGGACACGCGCTCGCATGTCCACAAGCGCATGCACAACATTTACTTCAAGCCGTCGATCCCGGAGCTCGCCCCCGACCATCCGGCGTTGCGCAAGGTGGAGACGATCAGCCACACGGTCTGCGCCGATCAGATCCCCGGCAGCACCGTGCTTTCGATCTACGAATACGAGCCGCTTGTGCGCTTCCTTGCGGCGACGATGGACAAGCCGCACCTTTACGTCATGCAGGACCCGCTGGCCCGCGCCAATGTCATGGGCTACCGCGCCGGCGAAGCGCTCAACTGGCATTTCGACCGTTCGGAATTCACCACGACCCTTTTGCTGCAGGCGCCGGAGCGCGGCGGCGACTTCGAGTATCGCACCGACCTGCGCTCGGACGACGATCCGAATTACGACGGCGTGGCCCGATTGCTCGAAGGGCGCGATCCCGAGGCAAAGATCCTGCGCATCAAGGCCGGCACGCTGAACGTGTTCCGCGGCAAGAACACCGCGCATCGCGTCACCACCGTCGAAGGTAATCGCGAGCGCATGATCGCGGTGTTCTCCTACTACGAGCGCCCCGGCGTGATGTTCACCGACGAGGAGCGGATCGGCTTCTACGGCCGCGCGGCTTGAGACTGTTTGAAAATAGTACTCCGGCGGCCATCTCCCGGCGTTTTCTGCGCGCTGCGCTCCGGTTCTCGAAACCACCACCATATGACTCGCCAGAGTGAATTCGAAACAGTCTCTGCATCGACGACCTAAAGCTTAAAATAGCTCTTGTTAGATTGTCGACAATCTGCTTGTCTTGCAGACATCCTTTTGGGAGCGATGCATGGCAAAGCTGGATTTCGGTCCGATCGCGGATACGACACGAAGGGCGGAGATCGTCGCCCTGCTGAGGCGCGCCATCCTGACCGGCCAGCTGGAGCCCGGGCAGAAACTCAACGAGCTCAGGATTTCCGAACAGATGCGGGTGAGCCGCGCGCCGCTGCGCGAGGCGATGCGCGAGCTGGTGCAGGAAGGCATCCTGACCAGCATTCCCTATGCCGGAACCTTCGTCGTCGACGTCACCGCCAAGGACATCATCGACGCCTATTCGCTTAACAAGGTGCTCGATGAATTCGCCATCGAGCTTGCCTGGCCGCAGCGCGACCAGCGCTTCTTCGACGAATTGGACCGCCGCCATGAAGCGGTGAAGCAGGCGACACGGGCAAAGGACACCACGCGCCAGATCGAGACGGCGCTGCAGCTGCATGGCCTGATCTATGAATGGGCCGACAATTCGGTGCTGCTGGAAACCTGGCAACGGCTGACCAGCCGGCTGCAGATGTACTTCGCCCTGCACCAGCGCGCGCGCAACGAACCCGTGCCGGCCGAGGATGTGCACGAAACCTATGTGGCGCTGCTCAAGGGTTCGGACATGCGCGCCGCCCAGCGCCATGCGCGCGAGCATATTGACCTCGATTTCGAGGAGCTTCTCGCCTATGCGCGCGGCCTCGAAAAACGCGCGTCGAAGAACTGACAGACGGACGGCAAAGTGAAGATCAAGAGCATCAAGGCCTATCACGTGGTCCAGCCCTTCGTGGATGGGCCCTACCGCATGTCGAAGGGGCGCGTCGCCGACTGCTTCGACGCGGTGATCGTCGCCATCACGTCGGACAGCGGCGTGACCGGATGGGGCGAGATGGCGCCGCTCGGCAATTTCTACTCGGCCGCGTTCCCGGCGGGAGCGCGCGCGGGCGTGCCGGAAATCGCACCGCACCTCATCGGTCAGGATCCGCGTGGGTTTGCCGGCATCGGCCGGCTGATGGACACGGTGTTCAAGGGCCACCCCTACATCAAGTCGGCGCTCGACATGGCCTGCTGGGATCTCGCCGCACGCGCGGCCGACGTGCCGCTGGTGACCATGCTCGGCGGCCGCGAGAGCGACATGGCGGAGACCTACCGGGTCGTCACCCACGGCACGCTTGATCAGATGGCGGCTTTGGCCAAGCGGATCATTTCCGAAGGCTGTCGGCGCCTGCAGGTCAAGGTCGGCGGCAATGTGCATGACGACATCGAGCGGGTGATGACGGTAGCTGCCGCCGTGCCGAAGGGCACGGTGATCTTCTGCGACGCCAACGCCGGCTGGACGCCCTATCAGGCGCGGCAGTTCGCCGACGCCACGCGCGGCATCGACTACACGTTCGAACAGCCCTGCACGACACTGGATGAGAACATGTCGGTGCGCCGCATGCTCGACAAGCCGATGGTGCTGGACGAATCTGTCACGTCGCTCGGCGAGATGCTGGAAATCCACCGCCGAGGTGCCGCCGACGGATTGACGCTGAAGATCTCGCGGCTGGGCGGCGTGACGCAGACCCGGCTGATCCGAGACGCCGCCGTCGATCTCGGCTTCATGATCACGGTCGAGGATACGGGCGGTGCCGAGATCGACACCGCCGCCATGGCGCATCTGTCGCTGTCGACGCCGGCGGAGCGCCGGCTGCACGCCATCGCTTTCCACGAATGGGTGACGGTGCGCACGGCCAGGAACGCACCGCCGGTGACCGGCAGTCATATGGGCATCCCCGACGGCCCGGGCCTCGGCATCGAGGTGGATCCCAGCCTGCTCGGCGAACCCTTCTTCGAGATCGGCTGATATGAAGATCAGGCGCGTCAAGGCAACCCCGATCAACTACAGGCTGGAAGCGCCTTATGTCTGGGTCTTCGGCGAGCTCGACGGCTTCTCGCCGACGATCGTCGAGGTCGAGACCGAGGACGGGCTCGTCGGCATCGGTGAGGCGCCGACGCCGGGCGCAGCCGCCATCATCAACGACGTGCTGGCGCCGAGACTCATTGGCCGCGACGCCTTCGACATCGCCGGCGCGGAGGAAGTCTGCCTGCCCTTCTGGAGCGGCGTGCAGTCGATCAACGACCGCACCCGCATCATGGCGTTCGGCGCCATCGAGATGGCGCTGTGGGACCTGCGCGGCAAGGCCTGGAAGCAGCCGCTCTATCAGTTGCTCGGCGGCGCGGTGCGCAAGGACATCCCCTTCACCGATTATTTCTCGCTGCGCGGCGATGGGGCCAGGGTGAAAGGCGAGAAGACGCCGGAAGACGTCGCCGACTATTGTGTCGAACTCAACGAGCGGCACGGCACGACCTTCTTCGAAGGCAAGTTCTCGACGCATGATCCGAAGGTCTCGATGAAAATGGTCGAGCTGATCCGAAAAAGGCTCGGCGACGGCGCAATGATCCGCATCGATTCCAACCAAGCCTATTCGCTCGCCACCGCGAGGCAATTGGCGAGGCCGCTGGAAGAGCTCGGCGTGCGCAACTGGGAAGACCCGGTGGCGACCGTCGAGGAGATGCGCGAACTACGCCGCCACACCTCGATCCCGTTCTCGACCCACAATATCGACATCGCGCGCGCCATGGAGCTGAAGGTGCCGGACGCCTTCGTCGGCAACCCGACGGCACATGGCGGCATCAACCGCATGCTGCGCTTCGTCGGCGCCTGCGAGCATGCCGGCATCGATTACTGGTGCTACAGCGGCGACACCGGCATCGGCAGCGCCTGTTACCTGCATCTGTGCGCCGCGCTCGGCTGGATCCGGGAGCCCAACCAGTCGCTGTTCCGCATGCAGCCGAACGATATCATCGAGGAAGGTCCGTTTTCGCCGAGGAACAATGTTGTGCCCGTGCCCGAAGGCCACGGCCTCGGGGTCACGCTGTCGCAGGAGCGGCTTGCCGCCTGCCATCGCGATTTCGTCGAAAACGGACCCTGCAACAAATATCACGACCCGGAAAAGCCCGGGACCTACCGCAGACTGCCGTTGAATTAGGAGGATGTCGAAAAGCTAGCAGGACTTATCTGGAAAAAGGCGGCCATAAGTCGCCTGGCCGACAGACAATTCATCAAGAAAATCTGACTTTTCCGTCTCAACGAGCGGATGGACCGGTCGGAACCGCATGCTACTGTACATCGACCGATACCGAGTGCCTGGACCGGAGAACTCCACGGCACTCGTAAATGCACTCGCCAACCACAACAACTGGGGAAAGGGCCTGGACCCATGCGCAAGAACTACCGCATTCTCGATCTGCTGCGGCGCGGCCGCACGCCACTCGAAAACCACCTCATCGACGGCCTGATTGACGGCCGCATCAGCCGCCGCGAGTTCGTGCGCCACGGCAGCCTGCTCGGCCTGTCGCTGCCGCTGCTCGGCCGCATCGGCATGGCGGCCGGGTTCGGCGCGGCGCCCTCGCTGGCGCGCGCCGGCGCGCCCGGCGCCACCATCCGCGTCGGCAGCAGCGTGCCGGCCGCGGCGATCGATCCGGTCACCATAGCCGACGCCGGTGGCCTGCTCGTCATGCAGCAGGTGGCCGAATTCCTCTGTGTCGACGGTCCGGATCTGGTGCTGAAACCCGCCCTGGCGGAAAGCTGGAAGCCGAACACCGATGGCTCGGTATGGACCTTCAAGCTGCGCAAGGGCGTGAAGTTCCACTCCGGCGGCGAGATGAAGGCCGAGGACGTGGTGGCGAGCATCGACCGGCTGGCCGATCCGGCCAACTCGTCCAACGCGCTGTCGGTGTTCAACGGCATCCTGAAGAAGGGCGCTTCGAAGAAGGTCGACGACTACACCGTCGAATTCCATCTCGATGCGCCGAACGGCAACTTCCCCTACATGCTGTCGTCAGACAACTACAACGCCGTCATCATCCCGGCGAGCTACAAGGGCGACTATGAAAAGAGCTTCGACGGCACCGGTCCGTTCAAGATCGAGAAGTACACGCCCAAGGTCGGCGCCTCCTTCGTGCGCAACGACGACTACTGGGGCGAGAAGGCCCTGCCGGACCGCACCGAATTCACCTTCTTCACCGACATCCAGCCGCAGATCCTGGCGCTGCAGGGCGGCCAGATCGACATCATCAACCAGATGCCGGTGCTGGCTGGCGTCGCGGTCCTCAACGATCCGAATGTCGAGATCATCAGCCTGAAGTCGTCGGCGCATCAGCAGCTGCATATGCACTGTGACGAAGGCCCGACGAAGGACGCCCGCGTGCGCCGCGCCATCGCGCTCTGCCTCGACCGCGAGAAGCTCGCCGCCGGCCTGATGAAGGGACGTGCCGCACTCGGCAACGACAGCCCGTTCGCCGCCGTCTATCCATCGACCGACACCAGCGTGCCGCAGCGCAAGCAGGACATCGCCCAGGCCAAGCAGCTTATGGAAGCGGCCGGCCTCGCCCAGGGATTCAAGATGACGCTCACCACCGAGCGCTATCTGGAAATCCCGGAATACGCGCAGCTCATCCAGAACTGGGTCAAGGAAATCGGCATCGAGCTCGAGCTCAACATCCTCGACCAGAGCGCCTATTACGGCGACGCCGTGTTCGGCAAGTCGAACTGGCTGGATTCGGCAATGGGCATCACCGACTACGGCCACCGCGGCGTGCCCAACGTCTATCTGGCAGCACCCTTGAAGAGCGACGGCACGTGGAATGCCGCACACTTCAAGAACAAGGACTACGACCAGATGGCGGCGAGCTATATCGCGGCCCTCGACCTCGAGGCGCAGAAGGCCACCGCCGGCAAGATCCAGAAGCTGCTGCTCGAAGAAACGCCGGTGGTCTTCGGCTACTTCTACGACTACCTGACGGCGACTGCGAAGGGCGTGGCGGGCGTGCAGCCCACCGCCATGTCGCAGCTGTTCCTCGAAAAGGCGTCGAAAGGCTAGGCGGGAGAGAAGAACAATCCTCAAACAGCCGGTTCTCTTTTTTGAGAGCCGGCTCCAACAGGAGTATTCGCCATCCTCTCCTTCCTCGTCCGGCGCCTTGCTCTGTCGCTCGTCACGCTGTTCCTGCTCAGCGTCATGGTGTTTCTTGGCGGTCAGGTGCTGCCCGGCAATGTCGGGCGCGCCATTCTTGGACCGTTTGCCGACCAGCGCGCCGTCGATGCGCTCAACCATTCGCTCGGCGTCGACCGCCCGCTGCTTGTGCAATATGGAAGCTGGATCTGGAACTTCCTGCAGGGCGACATGGGCACGTCCTATGTCTTCCGCGCCCCGGTGGCGCCCTTCGTCATCGATGCCTTGGGCAATTCGATGAAGCTGGCGCTGGTCGCCTTCGTGCTCGTGGTGCCGATCGGCATTCTGGGCGGCGTGATCGCCGCGCTCAACGTCAACCGGCCGCTCGACCGCATCATCAGCCTGGGCGGCCTGTCGGTCACGGTGCTGCCCGAGTTCGTCACCGGCATCATCCTGATCCTGATCTTCGGCGTCTGGCTGCGCTGGCTGCCGATCGCCGCCGCCTGGCCGAAAGGCGCCGGCTTCTTCACCCAGCTCTACTACCTGATCCTGCCGTCGCTGCCGCTGTTCCTGGTGCTGTTCGGCTATATCGCGCGCATGGCGCGCTCCGGCATGATCGAGGCACTCGATTCCGACTACACGCGCACCGCGGTGCTCAAGGGCCTGCCGTGGCGCACTGTGATCTGGCGTCATGTGCTGCGCAACGCGCTGTTGCCGACCATCACCGTGATCGCCACCCAGACCGGCTACCTGATCGGCGGCCTGGTCGTCATCGAGACGCTGTTCCGTTACCAGGGCATCGGCTCGCTGATCTTCACCGCCGCGCGCGGCAAGGATTTCCCAATGCTCGAAGCCGGCATCCTGACCATCGGCATCGTCTATGCGGTGGCGACCTTCGTCGCCGACTTCCTCTATTCCGTGCTCAATCCGCGTATCCGGCTGGGAGCAGAGCAATGAGCGCGACTGACACGCCCGCCAGCCTGCCGACGCCCGTTGCCACAGAGCGAGGCCCCTGGGGCGAGGTACTGCATTCGCTCTCCAGGTCCGGCACTTTCCTCACCGGGCTTGGCATCGTCGTCTTCTGGATCGTCTGCGCGCTTTTCGGCCAGCACTTCGTCCCCTACGACCCGCTGGCGAGCGACATCATCAACGCACTCACGCCGCCGGCGGCCGATCACTGGTTCGGCACCGACCAGCTCGGTCGCGACGTCTTCTCGCGCGTCATCATCGGCTCGCGCGACATCCTGACGGTGGCGCCGCTGGCGACGATCCTCGCCACCATCGCCGGCACCGCGCTCGGCCTCGTCATCGGCTATTTCCGCGGCATCGTCGACGACATCGTCAGCCGCGTGCTCGAGGCATTCATGGCGATCCCGGTGGTGATCATCGCGCTGCTCGCCATCGTCGCGCTGGGCACGTCCAAGGTCACGGTCATCGTCGTCATCGGCCTCAGCTTCGCGCCGATCATCGCGCGCACGGTGCGCTCGGCGGTGCTTGCCGAACGCGAGCTCGACTACGTGGCCGCGGCAAAGCTGCGCCACGAAGGCGCACTGCACACGATGTTCGTCGAGATCCTGCCCAACGTCATCCCGCCGATCCTGGTCGAGACGACGGTGCGGCTGGGCTATGCGATCTTCGCGGTGGCCACGCTCTCCTTCATGGGCTTCGGCATCCAGCCGCCCTCGCCCGACTGGGGCCTGTCGATTTCCTCCAATTACGGCATGATCGGCGGCGGCTTCTGGTGGACGGTGCTGTTCGACGCTTTAGCCATCGCCTCGCTGGTGATCGGCGTCAACCTGGTGGCCGACGGCGTGCATGGAGCGTTCAATGACTGACCCCAGGCAAGCAACCAACGCACTCGAGCTGAAGGACCTTTCGGTCGCCTATCGCGTCGGCCGCCGCAACCGCGCGGTGCTGCGCAACGTCAACCTGACCATCAAAGCCGGCGAAGCCTACGGGCTGGTCGGCGAATCCGGCTGCGGCAAATCCACCGTGGCGCTGTCGGTCGTGCGCTATCTGCCGCGCAACGGCTCCATCACCGGCGGCTCGATCGCGCTCGACGGCAAGGATGTCATGAAGCTCGATGCGGAAGCGCTGCGGCGTGCCCGCGCCGACAGCGTGTCGATGGTCTATCAGGATCCCGGCAAGGCGCTCAATCCGTCGCTGCGCATCGGCCGCCAGCTGACCGAGATCTTCGAGCTTGCCGGCATCACCGGACAGGCGGCCGAGGACAAGGCGCTCGCCATGCTGAACCGGGTGCGCATCTCGGATCCGGCTGGTGTCATGCTGCGCTATCCGCACCAGCTTTCCGGCGGCATGCAGCAGCGTGTGGCGATCGCCATGGCTTTGGCCAACGACCCCTCGATGCTGATCCTCGACGAGCCGACGACCGGCCTCGACGCCACCGTGGAAGCCGAGGTGCTCGACCTGATCGGCCAGTTGCGTCGCGAGCTGTCGGCCTCGATCCTGTTCATCAGCCACAATCTCGCCGTCGTCTCCAACATGTGCGACCGCGTCGGCGTGCTCTATGCCGGGATGCTGGTCGAGGAAGGCTCAACCAGGGACGTCTTCAACGATCCGCGCCATCCGTACACTGTGGCGCTGTTGCGCTGCCTGCCGCGCGGCGGCCAGCGCAAGGACCAGGGCCGGCTCGACACCATCCCCGGCTTCCTGCCCGGCATCGGTTCCAACATCGTCGGCTGCGCCTTCGCCGACCGCTGCGCTTTGGCCACCGAACGCTGTCGCGCCGAGCCGCCGCCGCTCTATGAGGTCGGCGACGGCCGGCTGTCGCGCTGCCACTATCACGACAAGGCGCAGTCTCTGCCGCGCGCCACGCCCGCCGAGATCGCTGCCGTCACGCCGAAGCAGGCGCCGCCTGTGCTGCAGGTCGAGGGGCTCAACAAGACCTATGCCAGCCACGGCCGTCCGTTGCGGGCGGTGAAGGACGTCTCGGTCAGCCTGAGGCCCGGCGAGACGCTCGGGCTGGTCGGCGAATCCGGCAGCGGCAAGACGACCTTCGCGAGGCTGCTGCTCGGCCTCGTCCCGCCCGACGATGGCGGTTCGATCGAACTCGAGGGCAAGAAGCTCGCGCCACGGCTTGCCAGCCGCTCGGAAGACCAGGTCAAGGCGGTGCAGATCGTCTTCCAGAACCCGGACTCGGCACTCAACCGCTCGCATTCGATCCGGCATATCCTCAGCCGCGCCCTGAAGCGGCTGGGCGGGCTCACCGGCAAGACGTTGGACAACCGCCTGGAAGAGCTGGTCCGCTCGGTGCGGCTCACCGACCGGCATCTCGCGGTCAAGCCGCGCCAGCTCTCCGGCGGGCTGAAACAGCGCGTGGCGATCGCGCGCGCCTTCGCCGGCGATCCGCGCATCGTGGTGTGCGACGAGCCGACCTCGGCGCTCGATGTCTCGGTGCAGGCGGCGATCCTCAATCTTTTGGCCGACCTGCAGTCGAAGCAGGATGTCTCCTACATCTTCATCTCGCACGACCTCGGCGTGGTGCGCTATCTCTCCGACAAGATCGCGGTGCTCTATCTCGGCCGCATCATGGAGTTCGGGCCCTCGGAAGCGGTGTTTTCCGGACCGCATCATCCCTATACCGAAGCGCTGCTCTCGGCCGTGCCGAAGCTCGATCGAACGGAGAGCTCGCGCATCCGCCTCGACGGCGAGATCCCGAGCGCGGCCAACCCGCCGACGGGCTGCGTCTTCCACACACGCTGCCCGCGCAAGATCGGCGCCATCTGCGAGACGCAGGAGCCTGAGCTCACCGAGGCGCAGCCGGGGCACACCATCCGCTGCCATATCCCCTACGACGAGCTGGCAAGGCTGCAAAAGCCGAAGGCCATGGAGCCTGCGTGATCGCGATCAGAACGCTGCCGCGCCTGCCATACTAAAGGCGCGGTCGCTCTCCGCGAAAGCCTGATCGCTCGACAGGTTCCTGGCGAGCGTGCGCAGCCCCGTGAGCGCAACGTCGAGCGCATCGGAAGAGGCAGGGTTCTCCGGATAGGCAAGGTAGATCGGACGCTGGAAAACCGGCGTGTTCTCGACGCGCTTCAGCTCGCTGCGGTCGATATGGCTGCTGACCGCGCTCAGCGGCAGATAGGCAGCGGCCTTCTGCGACAGGACGTGCTGCAAGCCGATGAACACCAGCCCGGCCGATATCGCTGGCTTCACCATGCCGGCAAAGGCGCGGTCGTGCTCGACGCGGAACTCCAGCCCCCAATCCATGAGGATGTAGTTGTCCGTCCACGGTCCGTGCTGGTCCGTGTGCTGGACGAGAACCACCTGATCGACGGCCAGCGTTTCATAGACGATGCCCGGATGCGGCTTGGGTAGATAGAGGATGCAGATGTCGAGCAGGCCCTCGGCGATCTGGTCGACCGCCAGATCGGGGAAGCTGCCTTCCAGTCTGAGCGCCACGTTCGGCCGCCTCGCGCGCATCCAGTCGATCCATGGCGAGGTTATGCTGTCCCAAAGATAGGCCGGCGCGGTGAGCCTGAGCAGCGTTTCGTAGCCATCGGGAACGGCGATGTCCTGGCGCGATTGCTCCCAGGTGCGGGTGATCGTCGAGGCATGCGGCAGGAACTGCCGGCCGGCCGGCGTCAGCGTGACGCCGTCGCTGTCGCGCACGAACAGTTTGCGACCCAACTGCTCCTCCAGGCCGCGAATGCGCGCGCTCACCGTCGACTGGGCAAGGTTCAGCCGGTGGGCGGCGACGGTGAAGCTGCCATGCGCCGCGACCTCCAGGAAACTGCGCAGATTCTCGGTGTCCATGGCTCCCGCCTTTCAGTGGCCTGCAATCGAAAATTTCGATGGCTCCGATCAAAAAATATCGCTTTCCGGTCGCGGTCAACAGTGGCCTAAATGCCTGAGCCCCCGCGACAAACAAGGAATGCCGCCATGCCGAAGCATTTCAGGACGATCGACGCCGCTCGCAAAACTCTCGGCGCAATCGAAAATTCCGCTATCGACGAATTGCTCGCCGGCAGGATCGGCCGGCGTGAATTCCTGCGCCATGGCAGCGTGCTCGGCCTGTCGCTGCCCTTCCTCGGCGGCATCGCTTCCGCGATCGGCCTTGGCGCTCAGCAGGCGCGGGCCGAAGGCAAGCCGGGCGGCATTGTGCGCGCCGGCGTCGCCGTGCCCGGCGGCGCCATCGATCCGGTGACTTTCTACGACAGCGGCAGCTACCAGCTCGCCTTCCAGACGTCCGAGTTCCTGTGTGTGACGCAGCCCGACCTGACGCTGAAGCCGGTGCTGGCCGAGAGCTGGTCGCCCAACGCCGATGGCAGCGTCTGGACCTTCAAGCTGCGCAAGGGCGTGAAATTCCACAATGGCGAGGACTTCAAGGCCGACGACGTCGTGGCGACCTTCGACCGCCTTGCCGATCCGAACGGCCCGTCCAACGCGCTGTCGGTGTTCAAGGGCCTGCTGTCGAAGGGCGGCACGCGCAAGGTCGACGACCACACAGTCGAATTCCATCTCGACGCGCCGAATGGCAGCTTCCCCTATTCGGTGTCGATCGACAATTACAACGCCGTCATTCTGCCGGCGAGCTACAAGGGCAACTACGAGAAGACTTTCGAGGGCACCGGTCCGTTCCGGCTCGAAAGCTATACGCCGAAGGTCGGCGCGAGCTTCGTGCGCAACCCCGTCTATTGGGGCGAGAAAGCACTGCCCGACCGGCTCGAGTTCAAGTTCTACGCCGACGTGCAGCCGCGGATTCTCGCGCTGCAGGCGGGCGAGGTCGACGTGCTCGATGCGATCCCGCTCGACGTCAGCCAGGTGGTGCTCGGCAATCCCGACATCCAGGTGCTGCGCGTAGCCTCCACCGCGCATCGCCAGCTCCATATGCGCTGCGACATGGCGCCGTTCACCGACAAGCGCGTGCGCCAGGCGCTGGCATTGTGCATCGACCGTTCCCAACTGGTCGACGGGCTCTGCCGCGGCATGGCCGCAACGGGCAATGACAGCCCGTTCGCGCCAGCCTTCCCCGCCACCGACAAGTCGGTGGCGCAGCGTATGCAAGATATTGCCAAGGCCAAGCAGCTGATGGAAGCGGCGGGCCTGGCCAGCGGCTTCGACATGACGCTGACGACGCTGCGCTATTCCGACATCCCCGGCTATGCGCAGCTCTTCCAGAACTTCGCCAAGGAGATCGGCGCGCGCATCTCGCTCAATATCGAGGACCAGGACAAATATTACGGCAAGGCGGTGTTCGGCCAGTCGGACTGGCTGGACAGCCCGCTCGGCATCACCGACTACGCGCATCGCAGCGTGCCGAACGTGTTCCTGAAAAGCCCGCTGGTCAGCGACGGTCCTTGGAACGCCGCGCATTTCAAGAACGCGACCTATGACGGGCTGGTCAACAGCTATTTGAAGGCGCTCGACATCGATGCCCAGCGCAAGGCCGCTTCCGACATCCAGAAGCTGCTGCTCGACGAGACGCCGGTGATCTTCAGCTATTTCCCGGACCTGCTGGTGCCGGTGCGCAAGACTGTCAGCGGCCTGCCGCCGATCGCTGCCGGCCTGCTGCTCGACCGTGTGTCGGTGGCGTCATGACAATGGTTGCGAGAAAGAATCCGGCCGCTAACGACGAGAAAAGGACGACGACCATTCGCAAGCCTCATCTGCGCGGCCGCGGGCCGCATTTCCCGATCCTCGACAACATCGTGCAGTACGAGTTCGAACCGGGCTATGTCGCCTTCACCATGCCCTCGCCCAAGCGGATCAGGGTGCAGGTGGGGCCGATGATCGTCGCCGACACCACCAAGGCGCTGGTGTTCCAGGAGAGCGATCACCTGCCGGTCTACTACTTCCCGATGAGCGACGTGCGCGAGGAGTTCCTGCTGCCGAGCCGCACGACGACGGAAGACCCGTTCAAGGGCGTCGCCACGCATTATTCTTTGAACACCGGCATCACGCTGGTCGAGGACGGCGCGTGGCGCTACCTCGATCCGGTCAAGGGCTGCCCGCCGATCCAGGACTACATCTCCTTCTACTGGCCGAAGATGACGCACTGGTATGAAGAAGACGAGGAGATCTTCGTCCATGCCCGCGACCCGTTCCGCCGCGTCGACTGCCTGCCCTCGTCGCGGCGCGTGCAGGTGATCCTCGACGGCGAGCAGGTGGCCGATTCACGGCGCGGCGTGTTCCTGTTCGAGACCGGCCACCCGGTGCGCCACTACCTGCCGATCTCGGATACGCGGCTCGATATGCTGTCGCCCAGCCGCTACATCTCGCGCTGCCCCTATAAGGGCATCTCCAACTATTACCACGTGACGACGCCGAAGAAGCGGCATGAGAACCTCGTCTGGTACTATCCCGAGCCGGTGCATGAGGCCGAGCGCATCAAGGGCCTGGTGTGCTTCCATCACGAACTGGTCGACAAGATCCTGGTCGACGGGGTGGAGATCCCGAAGGAAGCGACGGCGGCGTCGGACGGGTATTTCTGACCGTAAGCCCAAAATGATCGAGGGCAGCCCAGCATATCGCTGGGCTGCCCTTCTGTTTGTGGCTATGCTGGAACGGCGAGCGTCACTCGGCCGCGACGCCCTTCACCTCTAGATAGCTCTCCATCGAATCGTCGAGCGCCTGCAGCCACGGCGTGTGATGCAACGGCGCCATGGTGCCGGTCATCAGCGAGCGGTAGGCGTTGTCGCGGAAGGTCATGATGTTTTCCATCTTGTGGTGCTCCCACTCCATGAAGGTGCGGTTGACCGCCTCGACGTCGAAGCCCGGATAGTCGGTCTGGTCCATCAGCTCCTTGGTGTAGTCGCCCTGGAACCAGATCATCTGCTCGGCATCCTCCAGCGTCTCCTCGCGGGCGCGCCACTTGGCGCTGTGGGCGGCCATCGCCTCCGCCGATGGCAGTTTGATGCGACCCATCATGACGTCGCGCGCGTACCAGGCCTGCGCGTCGAACATGTTGAAGGTGTAGAACTGGTCCTGCATGCCGATGTAGAACAGTTTCGGATTCTTCTCCCAGACGACGCCTTCATAGAGATCGAGCGGCCACATGCGGTTGGCGGTCTTGAGCTTGAGGTCGTCGGTGAGGAACGGGAAGGAATGGAGGTAGCCGGTGCACAGGATGATGGCGTCGACGTCCTTGGTGGTGCCGTCCTTGAAATGCGCCGTCTTGCCGACGACCTTCTGCAGCAGCGGCACTTCCTTCCAGTTCTCCGGCCATTTGAAGCCCATCGGCTTGGAACGGTAGCTGGAGGTGATCGATTTGGCGCCGTATTTGTAGCACTGCGAACCGATGTCCTCGGCCGAATAGGAGCGGCCGATGATCAGGATGTCCTTGCCCTTGAATTCCATCGCGTCGCGGAAATCGTGGCTGTGCAGGATGCGGCCGTTGAAGGTGGGGAAGCCCTCGAAGAAGGGCACGTTGGGCACCGAGAAATGGCCGGAAGCGACGACGACATTGTCGAACTCTTCCGAATAGGTGACGTCGTTGGTGCGGTCATGCGCGGTGACGGTGAATTTCCCGGTCTCGTCGGAGTAGGTCACCATACGCACCGGCGTGTTGAACCGCACCCATTGGCGCACGCCGGATTTCTCCACCCGGCCCTTGATGTAGTCCCACAGCACCGCGCGCGGCGGATAGGAAGCGATCGGCCGGCCGAAATGCTCCTCGAAGGTGTAGTCGGCGAATTCAAGGCATTCCTTCGGCCCGTTCGACCACAGATAGCGGTACATCGAGCCATGCACCGGGTCGCCATGCTCGTCGAGGCCGGTGCGCCAAGTGTAGTTCCACAGGCCGCCCCAGTCGCTCTGCTTCTCGAAGCAGACGATCTCGGGGATCTCGGCGCCCTTGTCGGCCGCTGACTTGAAGGCCCTCAGCTGGGCCAGGCCCGACGGCCCGGCTCCGATGACGGCGACACGAGATTGCATTGCGGGCCCTCCTCTTTTTGATTTCAACTTTTCTCTTGACGCAATTCCGGTCGGAAAACCGTTCGGCGCTTTTCCTGGAATTGCTCTCACGAAACAATTTTCACTCACAGTGACAGTAATTGGGTCTTCGGTGCTGTCAACAAACATCTGCGGCAACGGCGTTTGCGTGAAACGGTTTTTCTGCGCAAAGGCAGCGACGGCTCCATGCGGGCGAGGCGCGGCTGCGACATACGTCGGCTTGCCGTGGCGGTTGCGCTTTCGTATCGCCACCGAATATGTTCACCTTGAGTGAAATAAATCCGCGGATTCGGGGGCGACATGGCAAACAAGACTTCTGACAAAAAGCCCTCCGCTGCGGCCGCCAAGGGCAAGGCGGCGCCGAAGCGCGTTTCGGCCGACGGGCGCACGATCCGCACGCCGCTGACGCAGAACCCGCATGCCATCCGCGACACGCGCGAAAAGGTGCTCGAAGTGGCGATCGGCCATGAGGTGCGCGCCTTCCGCAAGAAGCTCGGCATCACCGTCGCCGATCTTGCCGCCGCAACCGACATCTCGCTCGGCATGCTGTCGAAGATCGAGAACGGCATCACCTCGCCGTCGCTGACGACGCTGCAGGCGCTGTCGCGGGCGCTGGGTGTTCCGGTGACGGCCTTCTTCCGCCGCTTCGAGGAAGAGCACAGCGCCGTTTTCGTCAAGGCGGGCGAAGGCGTCGATGTCGAGCGGCGCGGCACGCGCGCCGGCCATCAGTACAATCTGCTCGGCCATATCGGCGCCAACACAAGCGGTGTCGTCGTCGAGCCCTATCTCATCACGCTGACCGAGGATTCGGACGTGTTCCCGACCTTCCAGCATGCGGGCATGGAGTTCCTCTACATGCTCGAAGGCGAGGTCGTTTACCGGCACGGCAACAATCTCTACCCGATGAAGCCGGGCGACAGCCTGTTCTTCGACGCCGACGCGCCGCACGGCCCGGAAGAGCTGACGCAGCTGCCGATGCGGTATCTGTCGATCATCTGCTATCCGCAGAACAGCGCTGGTTAATCGGATTGCAGCAGCCCCCTCACCCGGATTGCCAAGGCCGAATTGCGAAGAGCAATTCGGGGCAATCCGACCTCTCCCCGAGGGGAGAGGAGATTGTCGGCGCCGGCCCCCACCTCTTCTCCCCTCGGGGAGAAGGTGGCCGCGAAGCGGCCGGATGAGGGGGAGTCCGCCTAGTCCGGCCCGAAACCCGGGCTGGTCGGACTGCCGTCATCCAGCTTCGACAGCCATTCCACCAGCGTCGGACGATACCGCGTCAGACCCTTATAGGTGGCGAGCTCTTCCGGCAGGTCGCGGATGACGCGGTGCAGGCGCCGGGCCCATTTCGGCTGGGTGACCAGTTCGTCCATCTTGATCAGGTAGCAGCGGATCGGGAAGACGATGGCGTTGGAGCGCGGCAGACGCCAGAAGCTTTGCAGTTCGACCCGCAGATGCACTTTCTGGCCGACATTTTCGGGCGTGACGGTGGCGCGGTCCGGGCCCCATTTGTGATAGTTCTCAGGGCTGGTGTCGAGGCGCGGATTGATGGTCATCGTCCAGTTGAGGCGCCTTGCCGGCTTGCCCTGCTGGATGTTGGTGAGGAATTTCAGCGCGCGGGTGAAGATCCCTTTCTCATGCGCCAGCGGCACGGGCGCGTGCCATTCGAAGAAGTTCATGCCGATGTCGAAATCGAGCGACCAATCGGCTTGGGTGGTGACCATGCCGGCATCCATCCACAGATTGCCGTCGCGCTGGTCGAGAATGCAGAAATCGCCCTGGCTCTGGCGGGTGATGTATTCCATCGGGCCGTAGGGCAGCGTCGAGGTGTCGCCGAAGGTGAAAGTATCGTCGATGCCGAGGGGACGGTTGATCCAGCGCCAGCGGTCACCGTTCCGCTCCAGCGTGAAATGCTCGGGATAGCCGAGCGCCTGCTGCTCCATCAGAAGCTCTAGCAGATCCCAACCCGCCAACGTCATGTGCGGCAGCGACTGGCAGCGCAGCGGATCCTCGGCCAGCACCAAGGCGCGGTCCTGCATCTCAGCGACATAGTGCTCGTCGACGTCGATCAGGTTTTCAAGCACTGAACCTTTCGGCCCGACGACATGCGGCTCGATGTTGACCGCGTACATATAGCTGTCTTCGTTGAACGGAAACGGAAAGCGCCGAATGTGGTCGGGGCTGTTCCGGAAGGTATAGTCGTCGCGAAAGGTTTCCTTGCGAAAGGTGATGCCCATTGACGTCTCCTATCTTTCCAGGACCAGCGACTTGCCCTCGAAGCGCGAGACGCAAGGCATGATCTTGCAGCCGGAACGATGGTCTTCCTCGCTCAGCCAGTGATCGTTGTGGATGAACTTGCCGTCGGAGGAGATCACATTGGTCTCGCACTGGCCGCAGACGCCGCCACGGCAGAGATAGGGCGGATCGACCCCGGCCGCTTCCATCGCCTCAAGCAGGCTCTGCTGCTCGCCGACGTGGATCGTCTTGCCGCTGACGGCCAAGGTCACGTCGAAAGGCGCGCCGGGCTGAGGCGCCGCGAAATGCTCGAAATGCACGGTTTCCAGCGGCCAGCCGAGGCTAGCCGCGCGATCGCGCACCCAGTTGATCATGCCGGCGGGGCCGCAGACATAGAGATGCGTGCCGAGCGGCTGCGAGGACAACAGCCGGTCGAGATCGATGCGCTCCCCGCGATCGTCGTGATAGAGTTTCACGCGGCTGCCGTAGCGCTGCTGCAAGACATCGGCATAGGTGCCCAGCGAGGCGGTGCGGCAGGTGTAATGCAATTCAAAATTGCCGCCGGCGCCGGCCAGCTGCGACGTCTGAGCCATGAAGGGCGTGATGCCGATCCCGCCGGCCAGCATGAGATGCTTTTTCGCCCTGAGATCGAGCGAGAACAGGTTGACCGGATAGCTGATCACCATCTCCAGGCCGGGCTTGACCTGCCGGTGCATGAACAGCGAGCCGCCGCGGCCGGCATCGTCGCGGCGCACCGAGATCGTGTATTCGCGCGTGTCGAGCGGCGAGCCCATCAGCGAATAGGGATTGAGCCGGGTGCGGTCGCCGTCGCGCATCTCGACCACGACATGGGCGCCACCGGAAAAAGTCGGCAGCAGCCCGCCGTCGCGGCGGCGGAAATGGAAGCGCGTGACGAGCTCGTTGACCGGGACGACGTCGCTGACGACGACGTCGAGCGTGGTGGTGCCGGTGCTCATCGAAAAATCTCCTCCATCGGAGGAATCTCGGAGCGATCCTCGGCATTGATGCACACGCCCTGGAAGGCGGCGAGGCGCCTTGAATAGTGATCGCGCACCAGAAGCAGCAGGCCGCAATGCGAGCAGAGCGCCGGCTGCGTCGTCACATTCTCGGTGATGCCCTTGCAGTGCACGCATTGCATGCGCCGCGCCAACGAGCCGCGATGCTCGGTCTCAATAGAGGTATGGTCTATGCCGGCTTCGAGTGCTGCCTGCATCGCCTGCCCGATCAGACCTTCGGTGCCGGCAAGATAGAGGCGCAATCCCATATGCGCGTTGGTCAGCGTCTGTTTGAGACGCGGCAGGAGGCTGGCGAAGGACGGCGCGATGTGCAGTTGCGCCGGCTTCAATGCTTCCAGGGCCGCGATGTGTTTGGCCTCGGGACCCGGAATGAAGACGATCTCGGCGCCGTCGAAAAAGCCGGGCGGAGCCTTGCCGGCCATGTCGGTGATCGCCAGCGCGCCTTCGGCATCGGCGATGAAGAGATGATGTTTGCCGGGCTGCGGAGAGAGCGTTCCGTAAATGGGCCGGCTGATGATCGTCTTGGCTGCCATTCTTCCTTAGATCAGTTGGAGCATGACCTTTTCCGAATACCGGTTCCGACTTTTCGGAATCATGCTCTGGTGCCTTAAAAACGCCTCCCCGCTGATGATGCCTCAACCCTTGGCGGTGCGCTTGGTCTTCTTCGGATCGTCGAACGGCAAGGGCTGCGCCGTCGCCTTGATCGACCCGCTCCTGTTGCGGATCTCGAGCTTGGTGTCCTTGACCGCGCAATCGACGTCGAGACGGGCGATGCCCATCGATTTCTCGACCAGCGGCGAATACATGGCGCAGGTCACCACGCCGACCTTCTTGCCGTCGCGGTACACCGGCGCGCCCTCATCCGCCGGCTCCTTGCCTTCGAGCAGCACGCCATAGATCTTGAAGCGCTCCTTGCCCTTCAGGCGATAGTGTTCCTCGGCGCCGCGGAAACCGGTCTTGCCGGGACTGACGGTGAAGTCGAGGCCGAGCTCCCACAGCGTGTCGCCGGGGCCTTCGTTCTCGAACGGATATTTCTGCGAATTGTCGTAGGGGTAGAAGAGCAGGTAGCTCTCGACGCGCAGCATGTCGAGCGTGGTGAATCGGCACGGGATGATGCCGGCGCTCTTGCCTTCCTCGAGGATGCGATCCCAGATCGTGCCGGCGTCCTGGCCGCGGCAGAAGATCTCGTAGCCGCGCTCGCCGGTGTAGCCGGTGCGCGAGATCATCACCGGGAAGCCGAAGAGCTGCGTCTGCATGTGATGGAAGTAAGGAAGGTCGCGGATGCCGGGCACATGCTTGGCGAGATAGTCGACCGCGGTCGGGCCTTGCAGCGACAGGTCGTGCAGATTGTCGTCGAAGCGCAGCGAGACATCGCGGCCCATCGCAGCGCGCTGCAGCTCCTCATGGCCGGTCCCCGAGCCGTGCACGACCATCCACGAATTGGGGCTGATGCGGTAAAGGATGCAGTCGTCGGTGAATTTTCCCGCCTCGTTCAGCATGCAGGCATAGGCCGACTTACCGGGATAGATCTTCTCCACGTCGCGCGTCGTGGCTAGGTCGATCAGATGCGAGGCATGCGGGCCGGTGATGTGGACCTTCTTCAGGCCGGAGACATCCATCAGCCCGGCCTTGGTCCGGATCGCGATATATTCCTCGTTGGCATCCTTGTCATAGGTCCAGGCGGTGCCCATGCCGCTCCAGTCCTCGAGCTTCGAGCCGAGCGCGCGATGGCGATCCGCCAGGGTCGAGAATCTCCAGGATGCCGTCATCCGATCGTCCTCCGTGCAATCTAGGTCGCTTTAAGCGGTTGCTGTTCCCTGCTCCTGCTTGGTGGCGGAGCTTGGGCGAATATTGACCGCAAACGGCGAAGCCCTGCAATCCCCTTGAAGCAAATAATTTCATTGTCAGGCAAATTTCTTGCCCGTGGACAAACGCCTTACGGTGCGTAAATCCGGCTTGACAATTCCGAAGATCGGTCGGAATTTATGAAAAAAATTTCACTCTCTAGAAAGAGTGGACGCCCGGTCGATTTCGGGGCCGGACGTCGCCAGAAGGGGAAAAACGATGTCCGACCTGCAGCAGCGCGTGGAAGCGCTGTACCGTTCCGACGTGCGCGGATCCGTGCTTCTGATCGTTTGCCTGTGGGCGACGATCCTCTTCGTCCTCCTGATGACCTGGGTCTATATCCCCGATGGCGGGATCAAGCTCGTGGTGGCGATCGCGGCCGCGGCGGTGCTGATCTTCAACACCGCCGCCATCCTCGCCATGCTCAACCACTACAAGGAAGACAAGGACTTCATCTACGGACTCGACATCAAGAACGCCGACGCGGCCCGCAACCGTCAATCCTGAGGAAGAAATCATGGCCCGCTATATCCCGCCGGAGCAGAACAAGGCCGGACAGATCCTCGACATCGCCGTCGTGGTCGTCGCCATCTTCGTGGCGCTGTGGCTGCCGTTGAAGCTCGGCCTCGCCGGGGCGGCGAAGTCGATCGATCCGCTCGACGCCAAGACCTGGGATGCGCTCGGCCAGAACGCCACGATGGCCTCGATCTGGGAGAAGCTCGGCTATACGCCGGAGACGGCGCACGACATCATCCAGAACCGCTTCCACTACATCATCGACTGGCCGACGCTGATCATCATGGCGATCGTGCTGATCGCCTATTTCGTCTTCCTGTTCCGCGCCTCCGATAAGGAATATCGCGAGGTCATCAACGAGAAGTTCGACGACAAATAGACCTTCGACGACGACCAATAGTCCGGGGATAACATCATGTGGATGGGACTGTCTTACATTTGCTGGGGCATCTCGGTCGTGCTTGCGGCGTGGATGCTCTACGACTGGTTCAAGGTTGACACGACCTATTCCGAAGCCGTGCTGACATCCTCGCGCGAAGGCGAGCTTGAAGCCGTTTCCGAAAAGCACCGGATCTGAGTGGGGACTGAGCAATGACGGCTGCGGTTGATACGGGACAAACCACGACGATCCACGGCGACAGGGTTTCGCTGCTGCGGGTGCTCGGCCCGGCGCATGTCTGGGCGCTCGGCGTCGGCATCGTGCTGGTCGGCGAGTTCACCGGCTGGAATTTCTCCGCCGACAAGGGCGGCGCGCTCGCGGCGCTGATCGTCTGCTGGATCGTCGGGCTGCTCTACACCTCGGTCGCCATGATCGACTCGGAGGTGACGTCGACCGTCGCCGCCGCCGGCGGCCAGTACGCGCAGGCCAAGCACATCGTCGGGCCGCTGATGGCCTTCAACGTCGCGCTGTTCCTGGTGTTCGCCTACACCATGCTCGAAGTGTCGGACGCGATCCTGCTCGGCGACACCATCGTCGCCAAGGCAGGCGTCGAGGGGCTGACACATAATTCCTTCATCGCCGCCACGATCGTGGTGCTCGCCTGGCTCAACTATCGCGGCGTGCTGATGACGCTCAACGTCAACTTCGTCATCACCGCGATCGCCTATGTCTCCATCGTCATCCTGTTCTTCTCCGTCAGCCCATGGACGCAAGGCGCGGTGCTGAAGCTCAACGAGCTGGTCACGCCCGGCAATGCGCTGCCCTATGGCTGGATCGGCGTCATCGCCGCCTTCCAGTTCGGCATCTGGTATTATCTCGGCATCGAGGGCACCACCCAGGCGGCCGAGGAAGTGCGCTCGCCGGCGCGCTCCCTGCCCTACGGCACCATGGCCGGCATGATCACGCTTCTGATCGCCGCGGCGATGACCTGGTATGTCTGCGCCTCGCTGATGCCCTGGGAATATCTCGGCATCACCTATTATCCGCTATGGGACGCCGGCAAGCTGACCGGCAGCCCGCTGCTGGAAAACCTGCTCTTCATCGCGACGCTGCTGGCGGCGCTTGCCTCCGCCAATGGCTGCATCAACGACGCGGCGCGCGCCTGGTTCTCGCTCGGCCGCGACCGCTACCTGCCGAGCTGGTTCTCGGCCGTGCATCCGAAATACCGCACGCCCTATCGCTCGATCCTGTTCCTGCTGCCGATCGCGCTGGCCTTCGCCTTCATCGCCGACCTCAACCAGGCGATCACCTTCTCGATCCTGTCGGGCGTGCTGCAATACACCTTCATGAGCATCAACATCATGATGTTCCGCAAGAAGTGGCCGCTGGGCACGATTCGCCGCGGCTACACGCACCCCTTCCATCCCCTGCCGGCAATTGTGCTCTTCTGCCTGTGCATGGTGACGTTCTTCGCCATCTTCCTCGGCTTCGGCTCGCAGCTGATCGCGATGACGGTGTTCTATTTCCTGATCTCGCTGTGGTTCCACTTCTACCGCTACAAGTTCGTGCGGCGCGGCGACCAGTTCTCGATGCCGTGGCCGAAGCCGCAGGGTTATTGAGTGGAGTGAAGGCCCGCCTGTCGACGGCGGGCCGTGGCGTGTCGAAATGTCGGAACTGACGTCAGTACTGCTTGCCGGGGCGATCGCATTGGGGGTCGCTGGTCATATTGCCTGGCTGGCACGCGCCAGCCGCAACAGGGCGAAGGCGGCCTTGGCCGCCGATATGGCGAGCGTACGCAGCATCGTTCCGGATGCCGCCGACATTTCCGACGGCGCCGCCGGCGTCGTCACCTGGGCCGGTACGTGGAACGGTCAACGCGTTCAGTTGCGCACCATCGTCGACACGCTCGCGACGCGAAAGCTGCCGACGCGCTGGCTCAGCGTCTCGATCACCGAGCCGGTCGCGGTGCCGGGTGTCTTCGACATGATGATGCGGCCGAATTCGGCGACGACATTCTCCAATTTCGACCATCTGCCGCACACGCTGCCCAAGGTGCTCGGCTTTCCCGCCGACGCAGTGCTGAGGACGGACCGCAGAGGCGTCGCTTTCCCGCAGGATCTGATCGCCGCGCATACAGAAATCTTTGCCGAAAGCCGCGCCAAGGAATTGCTGATCACGCCGAAGGGCGTACGCATCGTATGGCTGTTGGCCGAGGCCGAGCGCACACGCTATGGCGTGTTCCGGCAGGCAGCCTTCGGCGACGCCGGGATCGATCCGGCCTTGATCGAACGGTTGCTCGAGGCGGCCTCGACACTTCGCCAAGCCATCAACCGGCGCGAAAGGCAGGCCGCATGAGCGACGGAACCGCCACCCCTGTCCCGATAAATCCCTATCTCGTGCTCGGCGCCGCGATCGTTTTGCCGGCAAGCGGCCATGTCATGCTCGGCGTGCCGGCGCGCGGCCTGCAGTTCCTGTTCTTCATGGTGATCCTTGGCTGGATAACGACCAAGATGGCGCCGGCCGACGCCAGCTTCATCGGCCGTCATGCCGGCGGCTTCCTGATCTATGCCTTCTCGATCCTCGACGCCTACCGGATCGCGCGCATCCGACATGCGATCTGGGTTCACAAGGCGCGCCCGGACAGCGATAGTGCCGAGGGCAATGCGGCGTCAAATATGTAATCACAGGAAAATTTCTTTCATACCAATTGAATTCGGCTCGCTCATTGAGTACATCGTCTGAGAGCCAAAAAACGTCGGAGGCTGGCATGTGCGGAATCGTCGGACTTTTCTTGAAGGACAAGGCGCTTGAGCCGAAACTCGGCGCGATGCTGTCGGAGATGCTGGTGTCGCTGAGCGACCGCGGCCCGGACAGCGCCGGCATCGCCATTTATGGCGCGGCCACCGGCAATGAAGCCAAGATCACCGTGCAGTCGCCGAAGCCCGATCGCGATTTCCGCGGCCTCGACGCCGAGCTCGCCAAGGCGATCGGCGCGCCGGTGAGCGTCGCGGTCAAGTCCACGCATGCGGTGATCAGGACCACGCCGGACAAGGTCGACGCCGCGCGCGAGGCGCTGCAGACGCTCCGGCCTGACATCCGCATCATGGGTGCCGGCGAGGCCGTGGAGATCTACAAGGAAGTGGGCCTGCCCGAAGCCGTCGTCGAACGCTTCGGCGTGCGCGCGATGACCGGCACACATGGCATCGGGCACACCCGCATGGCGACGGAATCGGCGGTGACGACGATGGGCGCGCATCCCTTCTCGACCGGCGCCGACCAGTGCCTGGTGCACAATGGCTCGCTCTCCAACCACAACAATGTGCGCCGCGAGCTGATCCGCGACGGCATGACTTTCGAGACCGAGAACGACACGGAAGTGGCGGCCGCCTATCTCTCCAACCGGATGGCGCATGGCAAGAATCTCGGCGAGGCGCTGGAAGGCACGCTTTCCGACCTCGACGGCTTCTTCACCTTCGTGGTCGGCACCAAGAACGGCTTCGGCGTGGTGCGCGATCCGATCGCGTGCAAGCCCGCCGTGATGGCCGAGACCGACCAGTATGTCGCCTTCGGCTCGGAATATCGCGCGCTGACCAAGCTGCCCGGCATCGACAATGCGCGGGTCTGGGAGCCCGAGCCCGCAACCGTCTATTTCTGGGAGCATTGAGCTGATGCCGGCAACCCCAATGTCGAAGGCTGAGCGCGAGCAAGGCCATGCGAGGGTGTTCGACCTCTCGCAACATTCGCTGCGCGAGTTGAACCAGGCGCTGCACCAGCTCACGCCCGGCTCGAACGAGACCGCCTGGGAGGTGCTCAATCCGAAGGGCAGCCATTCGGTCGCCGTCGGCGTCGACCAGCCGGTCAGCATCGATGTCCGCGGCAGTGTCGGCTATTACTGCGCCGGCATGAATGACGGCGCGACGATCACCGTGCATGGCTCGGCCGGCCCTGGCGTGGGCGAGAACATGATGTCGGGCTCGATCGTCATCAAGGGCGATGCCAGCCAGTATGCCGGCGCCACCGGTCGCGGCGGCCTGCTGGTCATCGAGGGCAATGCCTCCTCGCGCTGCGGCATCTCGATGAAGGGCATCGACATCGTCGTGCACGGCAATATCGGCCACATGTCGGCCTTCATGGCGCAGTCCGGCAACCTCGTGGTGCTGGGCGATGCCGGTGATGCCTTGGGCGATTCCATCTACGAGGCACGGCTCTTCGTGCGCGGCAAGGTGGAAAGCCTCGGCGCCGACTGCATCGCCAAGGAAATGCGGCCCGAGCATATCGAATTGCTGCAAGGCCTGCTCGACAAGGCCGGCGTCACCGGCGTCAAGGCCTCGGAGTTCAAGCGCTACGGTTCGGCCCGCAAGCTCTACAATTTCAACATCGATAACGCCGACGCGTATTGAGGCAAGATGACCTACCGCAACCCGCCGACGACGCCGCGCAAATCCGCGACCTTCGATGACTACACGCTTTCCGAGATCCGCCGCGCGGCTGCGACCGGCATCTATGACATCCGCGGCGCCGGCGCCAAGCGCAAGCTGCCACATTTCGACGACCTGTTGTTCCTCGGCGCTTCGATCTCTCGCTATCCGCTCGAAGGCTATCGCGAGCGCTGCGACACCAGTGTGGTGTTGGGCACGCGCCATGCCAGGAAACCGATCGAGCTGAAGATCCCGATCACCATCGCCGGCATGAGCTTTGGCTCGCTCTCCGGTCCCGCCAAGGAAGCGTTGGGGCGCGGCGCCACGCTTTCGGGCACCTCGACCACCACCGGCGACGGCGGCATGACCGAGGAAGAGCGCGGCCATTCGAAGACGCTGGTCTATCAATACCTGCCCTCGCGCTATGGCATGAATCCACGCGACCTGCGCCGCGCCGACGCCATCGAAGTGGTGGTCGGCCAGGGCGCCAAGCCAGGCGGCGGCGGAATGCTGCTTGGCCAGAAGATCTCCGACCGCGTCGCCGAGATGCGCACGCTGCCTAAGGGCATCGACCAGCGCTCGGCCTCGCGCCATCCCGACTGGACCGGCCCGGACGATCTCGAGATCAAGATCCTCGAATTGCGCGAGATCACCGACTGGGAAAAGCCGATCTACGTCAAGGTAGGCGGGGCCCGCCCCTACTATGACACCGCGCTCGCGGTGAAGGCCGGCGCCGACGTCGTCGTGGTCGACGGCATGCAGGGCGGCACGGCCGCGACCCAGGAAGTGTTCATCGAGAATGTCGGCCAGCCGACGCTTGCCTGCATCAGGCCGGCGGTGCAGGCGCTGCAGGACCTCGGCATGCACCGCAAGGTGCAGCTCATCGTCTCCGGCGGCATCCGCAACGGCGCCGATGTCGCCAAGGCGCTGGCGCTTGGCGTCGACGCGGTGTCGATCGGCACGGCGGCGCTCGTCGCGCTCGGCGACAACGATCCGCGCTGGGAGGCGGAGTACAATGCGCTGGGCACCACAGCCGGCGCCTATGACGACTGGCATGAGGGCCGCGACCCGGCCGGGATCACCACCCAGGACCCTGAATTGATGAAGCGGGTCGACCCGATCGCGGCCGGACGACGGCTGGCGAACTACCTCAAGGTGATGACGCTGGAAGCGCAAACGATTGCCCGCGCCTGCGGCAAGAACAGCCTGCACAATCTCGAGCCCGAGGATCTCGTCGCGCTCTCGATCGAAGCTGCCGCCATGGCCGGCGTACCTTTGGCCGGCACCAACTGGATACCGGGGAAGAACGGCTTCTAAGACAAACTTCCAAGACCACATAAGCGAGGAACTATAATGGGGAACGATCTCGCCGCATTCGCCAAGGAGAACGGCGTCAAATATTTCATGATCTCCTACACCGACCTGTTCAGCGGGCAGCGTGCCAAGCTGGTGCCGGCGCAGGCGATCGCGGACATGCAGAAGGACGGGGCGGGTTTCGCCGGTTTCGCGACCTGGCTCGACCTGACGCCGGCGCATCCGGACATGCTGGCGGTGCCGGACCCGGATTCGGTCATCCAATTGCCGTGGAAGAAAGACGTCGCCTGGGTGGCGGCCACCTGCGTGATGGACGACAAGCTCGTCGACCAGGCGCCGCGCAACACGCTGAAGCGGGTGATCGACGAAGCCGCCCGCGACGGCATGCATGTCAAGACCGGCGTCGAGGCCGAGTTCTTCCTGATCTCGCCCGACGGCAAGGCGATCTCCGACGAATACGACACAGCCTCGAAACCCTGCTACGACCAGCAGGCGGTGATGCGCCGCTACGACGTCATTGCCGAGATCTGCGACCATATGCTGGCGCTTGGCTGGGGCCCGTACCAGAACGACCATGAGGACGCCAACGGCCAGTTCGAGATGAACTGGACCTTCGATCACGCGCTGGCGACCGCCGACAAGCACTCCTTCTTCAAGTTTATGGTCAAGTCGATCGCCGAGAAGCACGGCCTGCGCGCGACGTTCATGCCGAAGCCCTTCCAGGGCCTGACCGGCAATGGCTGCCACGCGCATATCTCGGTGTGGGACGAGACCGGCAAGACCAATGTGTTCGCCGACAATTCGCAAGAGCTCGGCCTGTCCGCCAAGGGCAGGAACTTCCTCGGCGGCATCATGAAGCATGCCTCGGCGCTTGCCGCGATCACCAATCCGACGGTGAATTCCTACAAGCGCATCAACGCGCCGCGCACCATCTCGGGCGCGACCTGGGCTCCGAACACGGTGACCTGGACCGGCAACAACCGCACCCATATGGTGCGCGTGCCCGGGCCCGGCCGCTTCGAATTGCGCCTGCCGGACGGCGCCGCCAATCCCTATCTCCTACAGGCCGTCATCATCGCCGCCGGCCTCGACGGCATCCGCTCGAAGGCCGACCCCGGCAAGCGCTACGACATCGACATGTACCAGTTCGGCCATACCGTGACGGATGCGCCGAAACTGCCGCTCAACCTGCTCGACGCGCTGCGTGAGTTCGACAACGACAAATCGCTCAAGGCGGCGCTGGGTGAGGAATTTTCGTCGGCATATCTAAAGCTGAAGCAGCAGGAATGGAATTCCTATGCGTCGCACTTCACGCAGTGGGAGCGCGACCACACGCTGGATATCTGATGTCGGGCGTACGGCGAGCGGCCTTGGAATGACTTCATGAAATACTCCATCTTCTCGCTCGCCCGCGCCGCCCTTTCCGGGCACAAGAACTGGCAGCCCACCTGGCGCGACGCGGCGCCCAAGGACCGCTACGACGTGATCATCATCGGCGGCGGCGGCCATGGGCTCGCCACCGCCTGGTTCCTCGCCAGCGAGTTCGGCATCCGCAATGTCGCGGTGCTCGAAAAAGGGTGGATCGGCTCCGGCAATGCCGGCCGCAACACCACCATCATCCGCTCCAATTACGGCCTGCCAGGCAATACCGGCTTTTATGAGCTTTCGATGAAGCTGTGGGAGCGGATGGAGCAGGACCTCAACTACAACGCAATGGTCAGCCAGCGCGGCGTGCTCAATCTCTATCACTCCGACGCGCAGCGTGACGCCTTCGCCCGGCGCGGCAACACGATGCGCATCAACGGCATCGACGCCGAGCTGCTCGACCAGGCGGCGCTCAGGAAAATGCTGCCGTTCCTGAATTTCGACAATGCGCGCTTCCCCGTGCAAGGCGGGCTGCTGCAGCGGCGAGGCGGCACGGCCCGCCACGATGCGGTCGTCTGGGGCTACGCGCATGCCGCAAGCGCGCTCGGCGTCGACATCATCCAAAATTGCGAGGTCACCGGCTTCACGCGCGATGCCGACGGCAAGGTCACCGGCGTCGAGACATCGCGCGGCAAGATCGGCGCCGGCAAGGTCGGCATGGCGGTGGCCGGTTCCTCGTCGCGCGTCGCGGCGATGGCCGGCTTGCGCCTGCCGATCGAAAGCCATGTGCTGCAGGCTTTCGTCTCCGAAGCGATCAAGCCGCTCTTGCCCAATGTCATGACCTTTGGCGCCGGGCATTTCTATGTCAGCCAGTCGGACAAGGGCGGGCTGGTCTTCGGCGGCGACATAGACGGCTACAATTCCTACGCACAGCGCGGCAATCTGCCGGTGGTCGAGGATGTCTGCGAAGGCGGCATGGCGCTGATCCCGATGATCGGCCGCGTGCGGCTGTTGCGCCAGTGGGGCGGCATCATGGACATGTCGATGGACGGCTCACCGATCATCGACAAGAGCCCGGTCGACGGCCTCTATATCAATGCCGGCTGGTGCTATGGCGGCTTCAAGGCAACGCCGGGCTCGGGCTTCGTCTTCGCCCATCTCATCGCCCGCGATCAATCGCACAAGGAGGCCGCGCTCTTCCGCCTCGACCGGTTCCAGCGCGGCGCCATGATCGACGAGAAGGGCCAGGGCGCCCAACCGAACCTGCACTGAGGCCGCCAGAAGACCATGCGTATTACCTGTCCCTTCTGCGGCGAACGCGAGCTCGGCGAGTTCACCTATCTCGGCGACGCCAAGCCGCAACGTCCCGCGGCCGATGCCGGCGAGGATGCCGTCTACGATTACGTCTATCTGCGCGACAACATCGCCGGCGTGATGAGCGAGCACTGGTACCATGGCGGCGGCTGCCGCGCCTGGCTGAAGGTCACGCGCAACACGCTGACGCATGAGATTTCGGCCGTGGAGCCAGCGGCTGGCGCTGGCGCCGCCAAGGTTGGTGCGTGATGCGCGGCGATCAGGCAAACCGGCTGAACAATGGCGGTCTCATCGACCGCTCGGCACCGCTCAACTTCCGCTTCGACGGCAAGACCTTCTCGGGCTTCAAGGGCGACACGCTGGCTTCCGCGCTCGTCGCGAACGGTGTCAAGCTCGTCGGCCGTTCGTTCAAATATCACCGCCCGCGCGGCATCCTGACAGCGGGCTCGGAAGAACCCAACGCGCTGGTCGAATTGCGAAGCGGCGCGAGGCGCGAGCCGAACACCAAGGCGACCACGGCCGAGCTCTATGAAGGCCTGGAAGCCGCCAGCCAGAACCGCTGGCCGTCGCTCAATTTCGACGTCATGTCGGTCAACCAGTTGTTCGCGCCGATCTTCGTCGCCGGCTTCTACTACAAGACCTTCATGTGGCCGGCGAAATTCTGGGAGGCTATCTACGAGCCGGCGATCCGTCGCGCCGCCGGCCTTGGCCGCGCAGCGGGCGTTTCCGATCCCGACCGCTACGACAAGGCCTGGGCGCATTGCGACGTGGTGATCGCGGGTTCCGGACCGGCGGGCCTGGCGGCAGCCCTCGCCGCCGGTCGCAGCGGCGCGCGCGTCATCCTGTGCGAGGAGGATTTCGTCCTTGGCGGGCGGCTGCTCGCCGATGGCGGCACGGTCGACGGATCGCCGGCGGCCGAATGGATCGCCCGCGCGCTTGCCGAACTCGAGGCCATGCCGGACGTGCGCATCATGACGCGCACGACTTTGTTCGGCGTCTATGACGGCGGCACCTATGGCGCGATCGAGCGCGTCAACGACCATCTGCCGGTGCCGCCGGAGCATCAGGTGCGTCAGCGCCTGTGGCGGATCGTGGCCAAGCGCTGCGTCGTCGCAGCCGGCGCGATCGAACGTCCCATCGTTTTCGCAGGCAACGACACGCCGGGCGTGATGATGGCGTCGGCCATGCGCAGCTACATCAATCGCTACGCAGCAAAGCCAGCGCGGCGCATCGCGCTGTTCACCAATAACGAGACCGGCTGGCGCACCGCCGAAACGGCGATCGCCGCCGGGTTGCAAGTGGCGGCCGTGATCGATGCGCGGCCGGACGTTTCGCCGGCGCATCGCGCGCTTGCGAGCAAGAACGGCTTTCCGGTGCTGCACGGCGCTGTCGCCGGCGTCGACGGCGGCAAGGGCGGCGTGCGCAAGATTTCCGTCACGCTGACCGGTGGCGCGCGCGCCGAGGTCGAAGCCGACGGGCTTGCCGTCTCCGGCGGCTGGAACCCGGCGGTAGGCCTTACTTCCTACCATCGCGGCCGGCCGAAATGGCGCGACGACATCGCTGCCTTCGTTCCGGACGGTGGGCCGCCCGGCATGGTCGCCGCGGGCGCTGCCAACGGCGCCTTCGGGCTTGGCGCCTGCCTGCGCGAAGGGTTCGAAGCCGGCGCTACCGCGGCCCGCGATACCGGGCACAGCGGCAATATCGGATCGATGCCGGTCGCCGACGACGAGGCTTTTTCGCTGACGCCGCTCTGGCACGTCGCCGGCAAGGGCAAGGCCTTCGTCGACCAGCAGCATGACGTCACCGCTTCCGATGTCGAGCTGGCGCAGCGCGAGGGTTTCGAGTCGGTCGAGCACCTGAAGCGCTACACCACGCTCGGCATGGCGACCGACCAGGGCAAGACCTCCAATGTCGCCGGCCTCGCCATCATGGCCGCTGTCACCGGCAAGTCGATCCCCGAGACCGGCACGACGATCTACCGGCCGCCTTATGTGCCGGTCGCCATCGGCGCCTTCGCCGGCCATCACCGCGACGAGAATTTCCATGCGACGCGGCTGACGCCGTCGCATCACTGGGCGGCCGAACAGGGCGCGATCTTCGTCGACACCGGCCTCTGGAAACGCGCGCAGTGGTATCCCCGTCCCGGTGAGAAGGACTGGCTGGAATCGGTGACCCGCGAGGTCAAGGCGGTGCGCTCAGGCGTCGGCTTCTGCGATGTCTCGACGCTCGGCAAGATCAACGTGCATGGTCCGGATGCCGGTGCCTTCCTCGACCGCGTCTACATCAATGCCTTTTCCAGCCTTGCCGTCGGCAAGGCGCGCTACGGGCTGATGCTGCGCGAGGATGGCATCGTCTATGACGATGGCACGACCTCGCGTCTGGCCGAGGACCATTATTTCCTCACCACCACGACGGCCAAGGCCGGGCTGGTGATGCAGCATCTCGAATTCTGCCGCCAGGTGCTGTTCCCCGAGCTCGACGTGCAGCTGACTTCCGTCTCGGATCAGTGGGCGCAGTTCTCGATCGCCGGGCCGAAGACCCGCGACCTCTTGAAGGAGATCGTCGATCCGGGCGAGGACCTGTCGAACGAAGGTTTTCCTTTCATGGGCGCGCGCGAGGTCAAGCTGCGCGGCGGCCTGAAAGCGCGGCTGTTCCGCATCTCCTTCTCCGGCGAGATGGCGTTCGAGATCTCGGTGCCGGCGCGCTATGGTGAGGCCATGGCGCGCAACCTGATGATTGCCGGCAAGCCGTTCGGCGTCACGCCTTACGGCACCGAGGCTCTCGGCGTGATGCGCATAGAGAAGGGCCATGTCGCCGGGCCGGAGCTCAACGGCACCACGACCGCTGGCGATCTCGGCCTTGGCAAGATGATGTCGACCAAGAAGGATTTCATCGGCCGCGTCATGGCCGGCCGCGAGGCGCTTGTCGCGCCGAACCGACAGGTGGTCGTCGGCATCAAGCCGACCGACAAGGCACGCCGCCTGCGCTCCGGCGCGCACATCATCCCGAAGGGCGAGACGCCCGGCCCCGACAACGATCAGGGCTATATCACCTCGGTCTGCTTCTCGCCGGTGCTCGACCAATGGATCGGGCTAGGTCTTGTCGAGCGCGGCCGCGAGCGCATCGGCGAGATCGTGCGCGCGCATGATCCGCTGCGCGGCGAGGACTATGATGTCGAGCTCTGCAATTCCGTCTTCTACGATCCGGATGGAGGGCGCCAGCGTGGCTGATTTTTCCTGGGACATCCGCGGCCCGCTCGAGCGAGCGCTGGTCGCCGGCGCTTACGGCGCGCAAGGCGACGCCGGCGTGAGCCTGACGGAGATCCGCAATTTCGATCTCGTGCAGGTGATGGCGCGGCGCGGCAAGGCCGGCGAGACGGCGAAGGCGGCGAAGGCGCGCTTCGGCGTTGCCGCGCCCGAAACGCCCAAGGCGGTCGCTGCGGCCGATGCGACGCTGATCTGGTCGGGGCCAGACCAGTTTCTCGTGCTGTCCAAGGGTGCCAAGCATTCGATTGAGGCGCTCGGCCCTGTCTTTGCCGGTTCGGCCTCGCTTTCCGACCAGTCGCACGCGCGGGCGCTGATCAGCGTGTCCGGCGACAAGGCGCGCGCGATGCTCGCCAAGCTGTCGTCGATCGATTTGCATCCCGATGTGTTCGGTGTGGGCGCGGCGGCGGCCACGTCGATGGATCACACCAGCGTCACGCTGTGGCGCGGTGGTGATCGCGATGGCCGGGCCGTGTTCAATCTCCTGGTGTTCGCAACTTTTGCCGAGAGCCTGTGGCATACCGTTCTGGACTCGGCCGCGGAATATGGCGTCACGATCGGCCATTCCGAGGAATTGGCGTAGCGTCGCGCCCTTCCCTTCTCCCCTTGTGGGAGAAGGTGGATCGGCGCGACAGCGCCGAGACGGATGAGGGGTGTTCCAGCGGAGTGAGACGCTGGCTTTCCCTGGAGCACCCCTCATCCGTCGCCTTCGGCGACACCTTCTCCCACAAGGGGAGAAGGTGGAGCCAGTGCTTGCCAAACGCATTCCCCCTGCTATTCTCTCAGCGAAAATAATTTTACACACAGGCAAACTTGTTTCTCGCTCGGAGGAGGGTTTGAGATGAGCCAATCGCCCTACCCTGCCGTCCTGTCCGGACCGCCGCGCCCGAGCCTGATCCTGCGCCCCGGCGAGATCAGCCTGCCGCCAGGCGTGGAACGCTACACCGTGCAGGGCAATGGCGCGGTGCTGATCGATATCGAAGCCGGCGACAGCGTCAGCGTCACCAATGTCGAGGGCGGGCAGCCCTGCGAGTTGCTGGCCTGGGACAAGTCGGGCGCGACCGATCCCGGCATTTTCGGCGAACGGTCGAACAGCAACGCCGCCGGCATCAAGGCGCTCCTCGCCGAGGGCGATGACAGCCTTTCGGCGTTGCGCCTCAGCCTCGCGCGCCGCAAGGTAGAACTCGACCAGCCGAAGGCCGTGCGCGTATTCGGCGGCGCCTCGCCCGCCGGGACCGAGCAGAGTTTTTCCGTGCAGCGCGACGGCGCGCTGCTGATCGCGGCTCCCGGCGGGCCGATGCTGGTCGACGGTCACGACACGGCGACGCCGCTCACCGTGATCGTGCGACGAGCGACGATCCGGCTGAAGACGAGAGGCCAGCTTGCCGATCCGCTCGCCGATCCGGTGCTCGATCTCAGGGTGCATTCGGCGACCGCCGAATCCTATTTCGTCAAGGCTGGCGACTACCTGCAGATCATCGACGTCGACGGCCGGCAATGCACCGATTTCCAGTGCTTTTCAGCGCGCAAGCTGGACAAGGGCCGCGACCTGCCGCTCGACGTGACGACGACCCGCACGCTGATGGGCTCGGCCTATCCGATGCCGGGCCTGCATTCGAAATATTACGACCAGGACATGGAGCCGCTGGTCGAGGTGGTGCAGGACACATGCGGCCGGCACGACGCCTTCGCGCTCGCTTGCGCCGCCAAATATTACGACGACATCGGCTATCCCGGTCACACCAACTGCTCGGAAAATTTCAACAAGGCGCTTGTCGACAAGGGTGTCACGCCCCGCGCCGGCTGGATGGCGATCAACTTCTTCTTCAACACGGCGATCGACGCGCATGGCGTGATGGTGTCGGACGAGCCGTGGTCGCGACCGGGCGACTATGTGCTCTTGCGCGCGCTGACCGACATCGTCTGCGTGTCTTCGGCCTGCCCGGACGACACCACGCCCGCCAATGGCTGGGACCTCACAGACATCCATGTGCGGACCTATTCAGGCCAGAACAAATTCTCGCGAGCGATCGCCAGACGCATGAAGCCCGACTCGGAACCGAAAATGACCCGCGAGACAGCCTTTCATTCGAGCTTTGCCAAGCACACGCGCGACTTCGTCGAATACAGGGGTTATTGGCTGGCCAATTCCTTCGCCAAGGAAGGCCCTATCGCCGAATACTGGGCCTGCCGGCAGGATGCCGTGATCATGGACCTGTCGCCGCTGCGCAAGTTCGAGGTCACCGGACCGGATGCCGAAGCGCTGCTGCAATACACGCTGACCCGCGACGTCAAGAAGCTCGGCGTCGGCCAGGTCGTCTATACGGCCATGTGCTACGAGCATGGCGGCATGATCGATGACGGCACGCTGCTGAGACTCGGCAAGGACAATTTCCGCTGGGTCGGCGGCGACGATCTTTCCGGCGAGTGGCTGCGCGAGACGGCAAAAAAACTCGGCCTCAACGTGCTGGTGCGCTCGTCAACCGACCAGATGCACAACATCGCCGTGCAGGGGCCGAAGAGCCGCGACATCTTGAAGGAAGTCGTCTGGACCTCGCCGGTGCAGCCTTCGATCGGCGAGCTCGAATGGTTCCGCTTCGCGGTTGCGCGCATCGGCGGCGGCAACGGCGTGCCGGTCGTGGTCTCGCGCACCGGCTATACGGGCGAACTCGGCTATGAGATCTGGTGCCATCCGCGCGACGCCGAAAAAGTGTTCGACGCGATCTGGGAAGCCGGCCAGCCGCACGGGCTGAAGCCGATGGGCCTGCAGGCGCTCGACATGGTGCGTATCGAGGCCGGGCTGATCTTCGCCGGCTACGAGTTTTCCGACCAGACCGATCCGTTCGAGGCCGGCATCGGCTTCACCGTGCCATTGAAGACCAAGGCCGACGACTTCATCGGCCGCGACGCGCTGATCCGGCGTAAGGAGCATCCGCAGCACAAGCTTGTCGGCCTCGACATCGACGCCAACATCCCGGTCGGCCATGGCGACTGCGTGCATGTCGGCCGCGCCCAGATCGGCATCGTCACCTCCGGCATGCGCTCGCCGGTGCTCGGCAAAAACATCGCGCTAGCAAGGCTCGACGTCACCCATGCCGAGATCGGCACCGAGGTCGAGATCGGCAAGCTCGACGGCCACGCCAAGCGGCTGCCGGCACGCGTCGTGGCCTTCGCGCATTACGATCCGCAGAAGACCAAGCCTCGTTCCTGATAGCGGCAACCCTTGCCCTCTCCGCTTGGGGAGAAGGGGGAGAGCATGTTTCGCAAGCGTGATGTGCATGACATCCACAAAACGCTTGACGCGAAAGCGCGTCGGATCAATCTTCACTCTAAAGAAAAAAATACGACTGAGTGGAAACACGACGGGTCGACGGTGATTGGCCGGGGAGCAAGCTTCGCGAGAGCCGAAGCGTCGCCGGCGGGGAACAGAAAAAAGGGGAAGACACAAGATATGAGCACGATAAGCACGGCCCTGGAGCAGCCTGTCGAAAGCAAGCTGCTCAGGCATATCGACTGGCGTGGCGCCTTCTGGGTGGCAAGCGGCGTTCCGGCACTGGTCCTGTTCTCGATCGGCGGCATTGCCGGCACGACGGGAAAGCTGGCCTTCCTGATCTGGACGGTGTCCATGATCATGGGTTTCCTGCAATCCTTCACCTATGCGGAGATTGCCGGCCTGTTTCCGAACAAGTCCGGCGGCGCCTCGATCTACGGCGCCACCGCATGGCTGCGTTATTCGAAATTCATCGCGCCGCTGTCGGTGTGGTGCAACTGGTTCGCCTGGTCGCCGGTGCTGTCGCTCGGCTGCTCGATCGCGGCAGCCTATATCCTCAACGCGCTGGCGCCGGTGCCGATCTTCACCGAGAATTCTCCCGAAGTGATTGCCTATATCGCGGCGCATGCCGGAACGGCACCGGCCGACGCCATCACCGCGGTGACCGCCGCCGCGACGCCGGCGATCCGCACATGGTCGCTTTGGGGCCACACGCTTGGCCCGGTGTCCTTCACCTTCAACGCCACCTTCTTCATCGGCGCCGTGCTGATGCTGATCATCTTCGCCATCCAGCACCGAGGCATCCTGGGCACGGCCAATGTGCAGAAATATATCGGCCTGCTGGTCATCATTCCGATGCTGATCGTCGGCGTCGTGCCGATCTTCACCGGCCAGATCGACTGGGCGAATTTCTCGCCGCTGGTGCCGCTGGCTGCCGCCTATGCACCCGATCCCGGCTCCTGGAACATCGCTGGCTGGACGCTGGCGCTCGGCGGCATGTTCATTGCCGCATGGTCGACCTACGGCTTCGAGACCGCGGTCTGCTACACGTCGGAATTCAAGAACCCCGGTACCGACACCTTCAAGGCGATCTTCTACTCCGGCCTGCTCTGCATGCTCCTGTTCATCCTGGTGCCCTTCACCTTCCAGGGCGTGCTGGGTCTCAATGGCATGCTGGCGACGCCGATCGTCGACGGCTCGGGCGTCGCCGACGCGCTGGCCGGCATGGTCGGGGGCGGCAAGCTGATCCACAGCCTGCTGGTCATGCTGATGATCCTGGCGCTGGTGCTCTGCATCATGACGGCGATGGCCGGCTCCTCGCGCACGCTCTACCAGGGTTCGGTCGACGGCTGGCTGCCGCGCTATCTCAGCCATGTCAACGAGCATGGCGCGCCGACGCGGGCAATGTGGACCGACCTCTGCTTCAACCTGATCGTGCTGGCGATCGCTTCGGCCGACGCGACGAGCTTCTTCTTCATCCTCGCCGTATCGAATTGCGGCTACATCATCTTCAACTTCCTCAACCTCAACGCGGGCTGGATCCACCGCATCGACAACGGCCACATCAACCGTCCCTGGAAGGCGCCGACCTGGCTGCTCGGCATCGGCGCCGTCTTCGCCTATGTCAACGCGGTCTTCATGGGCGCCGGCGCCAAGGTGTGGAACCCGATGGCGCTGTGGGCGGGCCTGATCACTGCGGCCTTGATCATCCCGGTGTTCTGCTTCCGCCATTACATCCAGGACGGCGGCAAGTTCCCCGAGCACATGCTGGCCGACCTCGGCATGGCGGGGGCAGACCTCTCGGTCAAGAAGGCGGGCATGCTGCCCTATTTGACGCTCGCCGCCGGCGTGATCGTGATGCTGATCGCCAATTGGGTGTTCGTCATCTGACATGGCAACCTGAAAGAGACGGGCGCGCCTCGGCGCGTCCGTTTTCTTTTGGCGAGTTTGTCGACGCTGAGATCAGCCGGCCTTGCGGACGGCCGCTTCTTCGAAGAACCGGTTTGCAGGACGCTTCAAGCCGAGATTCTCGCGCAGCGTCGAGCCTTCATACTCCCGTCTGAAGATTCCGCGCCGCTGCAGCTCGGGAATCACCTTCTCGGCGAAATCGTCGAGCCCGGCGGGCAGATAAGGAAACATGATGTTGAAGCCGTCGGACCCGTCGGTGAGCAGCCATTCCTCCATCTCGTCGGCGATCGTTTTGGCGGTGCCGATGAAAGCCAGACCGGAATAGCCGCCCAGCCGTTGCGCCAGCTGGCGAACCGTCAGGCTTTCATTGCGCGCAAGTTCGATGACGCGTTCGCGGCTGCTTTTAGAGGCATTGGTCTCCGGAATGTCCGGCAACGGTCCGTCCGGATCGAAACCGGACGCGTCGTGGCCGAGCGCGATCGACAGCGAGGCGATGCCGCTCTCATAGTAAACGAGGCTGTCGAGCTTGGCGCGCTTGGCGCGTGCCTCCTCGACGCTATCGCCGACGATGACGAAGGCGCCGGGCAGGATCTTGATGTCGTCGCGCGCGCGGCCGAGTTTCTGCGCCCGGCCCTTGACGTCGGCAGAGAAGCGCTGGCCGGCCGCGAGATCGGCATGGGCGGCGAAGATCACCTCGGCTGTTTCGGCCGCCAGCTGCCGGCCGGCCTCGGACGCGCCGGCCTGGACGATGACCGGCCAGCCCTGCAGTGGACGGGCGATGTTGAGCGGACCGCGCACCGACAGATGCTCGCCCTTGTGGTCGAGCACATGCAGCCGCGATGGATCGAAGTAGAGGCCGCTTTCGGCGTCGCGAATGAAGGCGTCGTCGGCAAAGCTGTCCCACAGCCCGGTGACGACGTCGTAGAACTCGCGCGCCCGGTGGTAGCGCTCGTCGTGCTCGACATGCTCGTCGAGGCCGAAATTCAGCGCCGCGTCCGGGTTGGAGGTGGTGACGATGTTCCAGCCGGCGCGGCCGCCGCTGATGTGGTCGAGCGAGGCGAAGCGCCGGGCGATGTGATACGGCGCGTCGAAGGTGGTCGAGGCGGTGGCGACCAGGCCGATGTGATCGGTGACGGCTGCGAGCGCCGACAGCAGCGTGAACGGCTCGAAGGACGTCACCGTATGGCTGCGCCGCAGCGCCTCGATCGGCATGTTGAGCACGGCCAGATGGTCGGCCATGAAGAAGGCGTCGAACTTCGCCGCCTCGAGCGTCTGCGCGAAGCGCTTCAGATGCGCGAAGTTGAAGTTGGCGTCGGCATAGGCGCCGGGATAGCGCCAGGCGCCGGTGTGAAGACTGACGGGGCGCATGAAGGCGCCAAGCCGCAATTGCCGCTTGTGTGACATAGGGAAGGATCCAGCGATGACGAGCGTTGCCGCTCCGATATCGGCACAGGATCGGCCTGCGTCGCGCCGCTGAAAAGGAATTCTGTTTTGCGGAAGCCTTGCCGCGGAGCATTTTTCGGCCGGCAGACCGTCGATGCGGATCATCCGCCACCGGCTTTCACCGATGGCGGATGAACCCAGGCTGCCACGTCTATTTTTATTCCGCGGCCAGTGCCAGCTGCGGCCGTTCGATGCCTTCGACCGTCTCCGGTTCGGGCGCTTGCTCGTCGCTCGGGGCCTTCTTCGGCGCGCGGCCGAAGAACAGGGCGTAGCCGGCCGGCAGCACCAGGATGGTGAGCACCGTGGCGACCAGGATGCCGCCCATCATGGCGTAGGCGAGCGGCCCCCAGAAGACGGCGCGCGAGATCGGGATCAGCGCCAGCACGGCGGTCAGTGCCGTCAGCATGATCGGCCGGAAGCGGCGGACGGCGGCACCCACGATCGCTTCCGATCGCTCCATGCCGGCCGCGATATCCTGATCGATCTGGTCGACCAGGATGATCGAATTGCGCATGATGATGCCGAGCAGCGCGATGACGCCGAGGATGGCGACGAAGCCGAAGGGCGCGCCGCTGATCAGCAGCGCCGCCGCGGCGCCGATGATGCCCAGCGGACCGGTGGCCAGCACCAGCATCGATTTGCCGAAATGCTGCAGCTGGACCATCAGGAGCACGACGATGATGGCGAGCATGATCGGCGCCTTGGCCGCGATCGAGGCCTGGCTCTCGGCCGAATCCTCGGCGCCACCCTGGATCTCGATCTTGTAGCCGGGCGCAAGGCCGGCGCGCAGGTCCTTCATGTCGTTGTACATCTTGGTGACGACGTCGTTCGACTGCACGCCGTCCGGCAGCGTGGCGCGCACGCTGATCGTCGGCAGGCGGTCGCGCCGCCACTCTATGCCCTGCTCCATGACGGGCACGACCTTGGCCACCTGCGACAGCGGCACCGAGCCGCCGAAGTCGGTAGGGATGTAGACCGAGTCGACCGAGGAGAGCAGATGGCGGGTCGCGTCCGGCTCGCGGGCGACGATCGAGACCGTCTCCTCGCCGTCGCGGAAGTCGTCGAGCGGCGCGCCGGACATGGTCGCCTGCAGCATCTGGCGGATGCGCTGCGAGGTGACGCCAAGGGCGCGAGCCCGATCCTGGTCGATCACCAGCTTCATCGCCGGCACCGGCTCCAGCCAGTCGTCATGGATGGCGCCGAGCAGCGGGTTGGCCTGGAACTTCGCCTTCACCTCCTCGGCGATGCGGCGCACCTCCTTGCGGTCCGGACCCATGACGCGCATCTGCACCGGCCAGCCGGTCGGCGGACCGAGGAAGAGACGGTCGACCTTGCCGCGGATCGAGGGGAAGTCCTTGGCGAGGATTCCGCGCATCTTGACGATCAGCCGCTCGCGCGCCGGCTCGTCCTTGGCCATCACCAGGAGCTGGGCGAAGTTCGGATTGCGCAGCTGCTGGTCGAGCGGCAGGAAGAAGCGCGGCGCGCCTTCGCCGATATAGGTGGCGATGAAGCGCTTGTCGGGATCGTCCATCATCCTTGATTCCAGCGCCTTGGCCTGGTTCTCGACCTCCTTGATCGAGGTGCCTTCCGGCAGCCACAGATCGACGAGGATTTCCGGGCGCGAGGATTGCGGGAAGAAGTTCTGCGGGATGAACTGGAAGGCCCACAGGCTGGCGGCGAAGGTGACCAGCGTCATCACCAGCACGATGATGCGGTGGCGCACGGCCCAGGTGACGGTGGCGCGCAGGCGGCGGTAGAAACGCGTGTCGAAGACATCGTGATGGGTGCCGGCGTGCTTGCGCTGTTTCAGGATCATGTAGCCCAGCCACGGCGTAAAATAGACTGCGACGAACCACGACACGACCAGCGCGATGCCGACGACGTAGAACAGCGTGCGCACATATTCGCCGGCGGTGGATGCGGCGAAGCCGACCGGGATGAAGCCCGCCGTGGTGATCAGCGTGCCGGTGAGCATGGGAAAGGCGGTCGAGGTATAAGCGAAGCTCGCCGCCTCGATCTTGACCAGCCCTTCCTCCAGCTTTCGTTCCATCATCTCGACGACGATCATGGCGTCGTCGACCAAAAGGCCGAGCGCGATGATCAGCGCGCCGAGCGAGATGCGCTGCAAGTCGATGCCGATCTCGTACATTATGGCGAATGTCGCGGCGAGCACGAGCGGAATGGCGATGGCGATCACCAGGCCGGAGCGCCAGCCGATCGACAGGAACGACACGACGAGCACGATGAGCAGCGCTTCGCCAAGCGCCTCCATGAACTCGTTGACGGCATCCTTGACGACCTCGGGCTGGTCGGAGATCTGGTCGACCGAAACGCCATAGGGCAGCCCGGCCTCGAAACGCTGGTAGGTCGCCTCGACATCCTTGCCGACATCCCTGACGTTGAAGCCCTTGGCCATGACGACGCCAACCTGGACGCTCTCATGGCCGTTGAAGCGATATTTCCGCTCGTAAGGATCCTCGAGGCCGGAAGAGACGGTGGCGATGTCGCCGAGACGCGTCACCTGGTTGCCGGAGCGCAGCCTGAGCTCGCGGATGTCGGCGGCCCTGGTGACGTCGCCCTCGACGGAGATGCGCACCGAGCGCAGCCCGGTGTCGACGGAGCCTGCCGGATCGACGGCGTTCTGCCCTTTCACGGCGTTCTGCAGGTCGAGGATGGTCAGGCCACGCTCGGCCAACGCCTTTGACGAGACGTCGATATAGATCTTCTCCGGCTGGTCGCCGATGATGACGGCCTTCTCGACGCCGGGCGTCGTCAAGAGCATGTCGCGCGCCTGGATGGCGAACTTCTTCAGCTCCGGATAGGTGAAGCCGTCGCCGCTGATCGAATGCAGCGTGATGAAAGTATCGCCGAACTCGTCGTTGAAATACGGACCGAGCAGGCCTTGCGGCAACTCACTGGAAATGTCGCCCACCTTCTTGCGCACCTGATAGAAGGCGTCCTTCACCTCCTCGGCGTTGGTGTCGCCCTTGATCTGAAGCGTGATGATGGCGCTGCCGGCGCGGGTGTAGGAGCGCACGAAGTCGAGATGCGGCGTTTCCTGCAGCTTACGCTCGATCTTGTTGACGACCTGGTCCTCCATGTCCTGGATCGAGGCGCCCGGCCAGATCGCCTGCACCACCATGACGCGGAAAGTGAAGTCTGGGTCTTCCTTCTGGCCCATGCGCATCAGGCCGAGCGCGCCGGCCAGGATGATCAGCCCGAACAGGAAGCGAGCGATGCTCGGATGTCCGATCGCCCAGCGCGAAAGATTGAAGGGCCGCTTTTCAGTGCTGCTATCCGTCGTGGTCATGGCACAAGTCCAGTCCAATTGGCCGGCAATGCACGCCTGGCATCGCCCGTGAATTCTCGGTCGGGTTTCCGGGCGGCGAGACCCTCAAGCGGAGAGAGACTCGCAAATCGCGCTGGACGCGGCACTGCTGCGGGGGGAAGCCAACATGCCGGCATCTCACGATCGGGCGTCGCCGCCCGGAACCCATACCTTCCCCGGCTCGCGGCTCGACGCAGCGAGAGCGGGAAAGCGTCTGTTACGCCTGACTCCAGGTTTTAGTTCGATGCATGTCGTTCTCCCAAAACCGCTTCGCACTTTTGGGCGACAAGCATCAGCGCAGGCTGCTGGTGGTCGCGACGTCGCTCTCCGCCGAGGCGGATTGCTGGGCGTCGCTGGAAAGCTTGACCTTCAAATTGTCGGTCATGAATTGGGTGCCGGCCGCGACCACGACATCGCCCTGTTTCAGGCCGTCGGCCACGGCGACGCCGTCGGCGGTGAAGCTGGCGACCTTGATCGGGCGCGGATGCACCGTGTCGGAGGCGCGATCGACGGTCCAGACGATCTGCTTGCCGTCCTTCTCGGTCATCGCGGTCAGCGGGATCGAGACGAGCTCAGCCTTGCTGCCGACGGTCGCCTGGACATTGGCGGTCATGCCGAGCAGCACGCGCGGATCATTGGGCAGCGAGACCCGGACCGCGAAGGTGCGCGACTGCGGATCGGCGCTGCCGGCGACCTCGCGGACCTTGCCCTCAAGCGTCAGCCCCTCGTCAGACCAGAAGCTTGCCTTGACCTCCTTGCCCGGATGGAAGCCGGCGATGTCCATCTCCGGCACCGCGATCGACACTTCCTTCTCGCCATCGACCGCGACGGTCATGACGGGCGTGCCGGCGGCGACCACCTGGCCGACATCGGCGGAGATGGCGGTGACGATGCCGTTCTTGCTGGCCTTCAGATCGGCGTACTGAACCTGATTCTGCGCCTGGGCCAGCGTCGAACGGGCGGCATCGCGGGTCGCCACCGCCTGGTCGTAGGTCAGCCGCGCCTGGTCGAGCTGCGACTTCGGCGCGAAATTCTTGGCATAGAGCTGCTCGGCGCGCTTCCTGGCAAGGTCGACAGTCTCGACCTGGCGCTCGGCGGCGTCGAGGCTGGCCGCGGCGCTCTTCACCGACAATTCGTAGTCGGCGGGATCGATGCGGGCGAGCACGTCGCCCTCGTTCACATGCTGGCCGATGTCGACCAGGCGCTCGGTGACCTTGCCGGCGATGCGAAAGCCGAGATTCATCTCGGTGCGGGCGCGCACCGAACCGGAATAGTCGAGCTGACGGGTCGTCTGTGCCTCGCCGATCTCGACAACCTTCACCGGCCGGACGACTTCCTGGACGACCTCGGCCTTCTCCTGGCTGCAGCCGGCAAGGCCGAGCACTGCCGCGATGACGGCGGCGGTTGGGAGGCCGGCAGCCGGCAGCCTGCGGAAGATGGAACTGGACAAAGACACCTTAGCACTCCCGAACTGGAGATGATTTGTCGAAACCGCGCCCGGCGGGGCGACGGCTATTTCAAGGCTCTGATGGCGTAGTCGATAAGTTCGTCGGGCATCGCCCGGTTGGTCTTGGCAAGGCACTGCGCCACCATCTGCGGGTGGCACAGAATGACGGTCGCGGCGCCGAAGCAGCGCGAGGCCGTCTCCGGATCCTGCTCCCTGAACTCGCCGGCCTCGATGCCCTCGCGGATCACCTCGGCATAGAGGTCGTGGATTCTGTTCACATGCGCGTCGATGACGCCCCAGTCGCGCTCCAGCGCGACGATGACCATTTCATGCACCTTCTCCTGGTCAAGCATGACCTCCAGCGTCATCTTGTACTGGGCATGGATGTAGCGGCGCAGCCGCTCCTCGGCGCTGATCGGCAGATGCATGATCTCGTAGGCCATGTTGTAGCTGGCGCCGAGCATGCGGCCGCAGACGGCCTGGTGGATTTCGACCTTGGAGGCAAAGAAGCGGTAGATGTTGGCCGGCGACATGCCGAGCTCGCGGGCGATGTCGGCGACGTTGGTCTTGCCGTAGCCGTAATGGCGGAACAGCCGCTCGGCGCAGTCGAGAATGCGGGTCACATTCTCCTGTCTGGCGGGGTCTGCCACGATGTTGGCGGCTTCGGATATGGCGGCTTTCGTTTGATGAGTGACGAATTTCAATTTTCGTCACTCGTAAAACGAAAGCAGCGAGGAGTCAACGCGGAATCGACGTACGCGTATAATTTGGTGACAGATGGTGACAGTTGCGAGGGTGCAGGTGATGGGCGATGAGGAATGCAAACTCTAGCGCAGCGATCCTTCGCGCCCCCCTCTGTCCTGCCGGACATCTCCCCCACGAGGGGGGAGATCAGCAGGTTCGGCGCCGGCGCCATTCCTGCAACGTCGACAATTGGCGAAAGCGGGCGCGACATCTAATCTCCCCCCTCGTGGGGGAGATGTCCGGCAGGACAGAGGGGGGCGCTGTCCCGCCAACGTCGGCTTCTTCGCCACGCCGTACTACGTCCCCTTCGCCATTTCCCTAAGCCGGAACTTCTGGATCTTGCCCGTCGACGTCTTCGGGATTTCCGCGAACACCACCGCCTTCGGCACCTTGAAGCGGGCGAGCAGCCCTCGGCAATGCTCGATGATCTCGGCCTCGGTCGCGGTCTTGCCGGGCTTGAGCTCGACATAGGCGACCGGCACCTCGCCCCATTTTTCGTCCGCGCGCGCCACCACGCCGCAGGAGGCGACCGACGGATGCTTATAGAGCGCGTCCTCGACCTCGATGGACGAGATGTTCTCGCCGCCCGAGATGATGATGTCCTTGGAGCGGTCCTTGAGTTGGATATAGCCGTCGGGGTGCATGACGCCCAGATCCCCGGAGTGGAACCAGCCGCCGGCGAAGGCCTCGTCGGTCGCCTTGCGGTTCTTCAGGTACCCCTTCATGACGATGTTGCCGCGGAACATGACCTCGCCGATGGTCTCGCCATCGGCCGGCGTCTCCACCATCGTCTCGGGGTTCATCACCGTCAGGCCCTCGAGCGCGGCATAGCGCACGCCCTGGCGCGCTTTCTTCGCTGCCTTGAGGCCCTTCTCCAATCCATCCCACTCATTGTGCCATTCGTTGACGACGGCGGGGCCGTAGGTCTCGGTCAGGCCGTAGAGATGGGTGACGGCGAAGCCGGCATCGGCCATGCCGGAGAGCACGGCCTCAGGCGGCGGCGCCGCGGCGGTGTTGAAGGTAACGGTCTGCGGGAATTGGCGCTTGTCCTCGTCTTTCGCGTTGATCAGCACCGACATGACGATGGGCGCGCCGCAGAGATGCGTGACCCCATGGTCGGCGATGGCGTCATACATCGGCTTTGCCCGCACCCAGCGCAGGCAGACATGGGTGCCGGCCTGTACGGCCAAGGTCCAGGGGAAGCACCAGCCGTTGCAATGGAACATCGGCAGCGTCCAGAGATAGACCGCGTGCTTGGCCATGCCCGCATGGATGGTGTTGGTGTAGGCCATCAGCGCGGCACCACGATGATGATAGACGACGCCTTTCGGATTGCCCGTCGTGCCGGAAGTGTAGTTGAGCGAGATGGCGTCCCACTCGTCATCAGGCATCGACCAGGCGAAAGCCTCGTCGCCCCCGGCGAGAAGATCTTCGTAATCGAGCGTGCCGATGCGTTCGCCTTTCGGATAGGGCGCGTCGGCCGCATAGTGCGGGTCGTCATAGTCGATGACCAACGGCTTCACCTTGGCCAATGCCAGCGCTTGCCTGACGACGCCCGAGAATTCGCGGTCGACGATCAGCACCTTCGAGTCGGCATGGTCGAGCTGGAAGGCGATGACGGCGGCGTCGAGACGGGTGTTCAGCGAATGCAGCACCGCTCTGGTCATCGGCACGCCGAAATGCGCTTCCAGCATCGGCGGCGTGTTGGACAGCATCACCGTCACCGTGTCGCCCTTGCCGATGTCGCGCTTGGCAAGCGCGGAAGCAAGCTTCAGCGAGCGGCGCCAGAAATCGCGATAGGTGATGCGCTGGCCGCCATGGATGATGGCGATGTGCTCGGGATAGGTCTTGGCCGCGCGCTCGAGATAAGTGAGCGGCGTCAGCGGCTGGTGGTTGGCGGCGTTCCTGTCGAGATCCTGTTCGTAGGGATTGGCCATCCCGTTCTCCCCGATGTTCTTTTCGAGCTTTCTAACCTTAGGCCCGCCGCCACGCTATCCCCTTCCGCGGCTGAAAATACTATGTTGCGCCGGCTTGCTAGAATGGCGATCCGGATTGAGACGCGCCGCGAGGTGAACTCGGCTCCCGCATGCAAATTTGACTTTTGTCGAGAGCCGTGACTAATGTCAGCCGAGGAGGCGGCATGGCGATCAGACCGGCAGAACAGCTCATCCACAAGGCCGCCTGGCTTTACTATGCGCACGGCCTTCGTCAGGACGAAGTGGCGAGCCAGCTCAACATTTCACGCGCATCGGTCGCCATGTATCTGCGCAAGGCACGCGAGACCGGCATCGTCAACATCTCGACCTCGACGCAGCTTTTCACCGACGATGTCATGGCGCGCAAGGTCGAAGATGCCTTCGGGCTCGACGCCGTCTGGATCGCCCCGGAGAACGCCTATCTCGCCGATCCCTCGACCGATATCGCGGTGCTTGCGGCGAGCGTCTTCCTCGAGCTGGTGAAGAAGGGCGACCGCATCGGCGTCGCCTGGGGCCGCACGGTCTACACCATCGCCGACATCATGTCCTTTGCCGACCTGCAGGACGTCACCGTGGTGCAGCTGTGCGGCAATCTCGGCGCGCCCTATTCCTATCGGCCGGACCAATGCACGATGGAGATCGCGCGGCGGCTCAACGCCAAGGGCCTGAATTTCTATGCGCCGCTGGTTCTGTCGACGGAAGAGCTGGCGAAGAGCCTGCGCGGCGAGCCGGTGATCCGCGACCAGCTGGCCGGCATCGCCGATTGCGACCTGGCGCTCTATTCCGTCGGCGCGGTCGATGCCGACAGCCATCTGGTGAAATGCGGCGCGCTGTCGCCGGCCGAGATGGAGGCGCTGCGCAGCCAGGGTGCCGCCGGCGTCATCGCCGGTCAGATCATCGACGCAGAGGGCGAAGTGCTCGACTGCAGCTACAACCGGCGCGTCATCTCCGCCGAGCTCGCCTCGCTGCGCGCCATCGGGAAGCGGCTGATGGTGGTGCAGGAAGACACCAAGTTCGAGCCGCTGCTTGCGGCCATTGCCGGCGGGCTCTGCACGCATCTGGTGGTCGGCGCGCATATGGCCGAGCGTCTCCTCCAGCACGCCGGCGCGGCAAGCAAGAAGGCCTCATAGAAAAATCCTCACGCCGCTTCTGTCATACAGGCGTCGCGGCTTTCTGTTCATGAGCAAAAAAGACGAGTATCGGACAGATCGACATGAAGAACCTTTGGAATGACGCCGACGCGGAAAAGATGGTTGCCGACTATGCCAAGAAGGGCGTCGGCCGTGATCTTGCGCTACGCGTCTACACGACCCGCCTGCTCGGCGGCGAGCCGCGGCTGGTGCTGCATGGCGGCGGCAACACCTCCTGCAAGACCAGGGCCACCGATCTCCTCGGCGACGAATGGGATGTGCTGTGCGTCAAGGGCAGCGGCTGGGACATGGCCGTCATCGAGCCGCAAGGCCTGCCGGCGGTGAAGATGGGCGCGCTGCTCAAGGCGCGCTCTCTGGACAAGCTCTCCGACGAGGACATGGTGGCGCTGCAGCGCTCCAACCTCATCGATCCCGCCTCCCCCAATCCCTCTGTCGAAACGCTGCTGCACGCCTTCCTGCCGCACAAATTCGTCGACCACACGCATTCGACGGCGATCCTCGCCATTGTCGACCAGGAGGACAGCAAGCCTCTGATCAAGACCGTGTTCGGCGACAAGATGGGTTACGTGCCCTACATCAAGCCGGGCTTCGACCTTGCCAAGGTGGCGGCGGAAGTCTTCGACGCCGACCCCAGCGTCGAAGGCCTTATCCTCGACAAGCATGGCATCTTCACCTTCGGCGACGACGCCAAGCAGGCCTATGACCGCATGATCCACTACGTGACTGTGGCCGAGGATTATGTCGCCAAAAACGGCAAGCCGCAGGCGGCCAAGGCCGCGCTGCCGGCAAAGCTCGCGAAGCCCAGCGACATCGCGCCGACGCTGCGCGGCGCCGTGGCCGTGGCGCGGGGCGAAGGCCGCTTCGACCGCATGATCAGCGACTTCCGCACCTCCGACGCCATCGTCGATTTCATCAATTCCGCGAAGATCGCCGACTATGCCGGCCGCGGCGTGTCAACGCCGGACCTGTCGATCCGCATCAAGACAGGGCCGATGGCGGTGCCGGCGCCCGACGCCGACAAGCTCGGCGACTACAAGGCCGTGGTGCGCAGCCATGTCGAGGCCTTCGTCAAGGACTACACCGCCTATTTCGAGACCAATGACGCGCTGGACGACGTCAAGCGCACCATGCTCGACCCGATGCCGCGCCTGACGCTGGTGCCGGGGCTAGGCATGTTCGGCCATGGCCGCACGCTGAAGGATGCCAAGATCGCGTCGGATGTCGGTGAGATGTGGATCGAAGCGGTGCGCGGCGCCGAGGCCGTCGGCAATTTCCATCCGCTCTCCAAGGCCGATCTGTTTCCGCTTGAATACTGGTCACTGGAGCAGGCGAAGCTCGCTTCCAACAAGCCGAAGCCGCTGACCGGCCAGGTCGTGCTGGTCACCGGCGGCGCCGGCGCAATCGGCGCCGCGACCGCAAAGCTGTTCGCCGCCAATGGCGCGCATGCCGTTATCGTCGACCTCGACGCAGGCAAGGCAGCGGAAGCAGCAAAGGCTGCCGGCAACAACTCGATCAGCGTCGCTGCCGACATCACCAAGCCGGCCGAGATGCGCGCCGCCTTCGACAAGGCGGTCGCCGTCTATGGCGGCGTCGACATCCTGGTCTCCAACGCGGGCGCCGCCTGGGAAGGCCGTATCGGCGAACTGGATGATGCCACTTTGCGCAAGAGCTTCGAGCTCAACTTCTTCGCCCATCACTCGGCGGCGCAGAACGCGGTGCGTATCATGCTGGAACAGGGCACGGGCGGCGTGCTCCTCTTCAACACCTCCAAGCAGGCGATCAATCCCGGGCCGAAATTCGGCGCATACGGCATTCCGAAGGCGGCGACGCTGTTCCTGTCCCGGCAATATGCGCTGGACTACGGGGCCTATGGCATCCGCTCCAATGCGGTGAATGCCGATCGCATCCGCTCCGGGCTCCTGACCGACGCCATGATCGCCAGCCGTTCCGGCGCGCGCGGCGTCTCGGAAAAGGAATACATGTCCGGTAATCTGCTCGGGCAGGAGGTAACGGCCGACGACGTGGCGCAGGCCTTCCTGCATCAGGCGCTGGCCGAACGCACCACGGCGGACGTGACGACGGTTGACGGCGGCAACATCGCGGCGGCGCTGCGCTGACCAGACAGAAGTATCCCGCTCCTGGGGCGGTTCATCGCGAAAACGACGAATCGCCCCCATCCCTATCGACTCGGTTCCGCGCAAGGCCTTTCACCTTTCTGCTGAAGAACTGCTCAAACCCGTCAAAATCCATTCCAATCCTTCGCGTATTGGTCGGCCAGCTTAAGGGGCGCCTTGTGTTTCGCATGCGAGCTCCAACCTTGATCGTTGGTGGAGCTTCAAATGGCGGCGAGAAGACTTCGTATCGGTGTGCTCTTCGGCGGGCGCTCCGCCGAGCATGAGGTGTCGCTGCTGTCGGCGGCCAACGTCATGGCCGCGCTGGACCCTGTGAAATACGATGCCGTTCCGATCTTCGTGACGCGCGAAGGGCAGTGGCTGCTGAGCAGCTTCGAGAACGGCGCGTTGGCGACGCCATCCGTCGGCACGCAGCTCTGCCTTGTGCCGGGAGGGCATGGGCGGATGCTGGCGATCCCTGGCGGCGGTGCGGCCCACGACTTTCCCGCCATCGATATCCTGTTTCCGGTTCTGCACGGACTGCATGGCGAGGACGGCGCGGTGCAGGGATTGGCCGAAGTGGCGCGCGTGCCCCTCGCCGGCTGCGGCATCCTCGGTTCAGCCACGGCCCTCGATAAGGACATCGCCAAGCGGCTGCTGAAGGCGGCAGGCGTGCCTGTCGCGCGCTCGGTGACGATCGATGAAGCTGCGCGGCCGTCGCTTGCCGACCTCGAAGACAAGCTTGGCTTGCCGCTGTTCATCAAGCCAGCGCGGCAGGGCTCGTCGGTCGGCGTCGCCAAGGTCAACGCCAGCCAGGAATTCGAGCGTGCGCTGTCTGAAGCGTTCCAGCACGACAGCAAGCTGCTGGCGGAGGAATTCGTTCGTGGCCGCGAGATCGAGTTCAGCGTGCTGGAAAGCCCCGAAGGCGAGCTTTTCGTCTCGCGTCCAGGCGAGATCGTGCCCGCGAAAAGCCATGGCTTCTACAACTATAACGCCAAATACATCGACGAGAACGGCGCCGCCTTGATCGTACCAGCCGAACTGCCGCCGAAGGTGGAGGAAGCCATGCGGGATATGGCCAAAAGAGCGTTCAGAGCGCTCGGCTGCGACGGGATGGCACGCGTCGACTTCTTCCTGACGCCGGACATGAATTTCCTGATCAACGAGCTCAACACCATTCCCGGCTTCACCAACATCAGCATGTATGCCAAGGCGATGGCGGCAAGCGGCGTCAGCTATCCGGAGGTCATCGACCGTCTGGTGGCGCATGGGCTGGCGCGCGCCGGCCGGTGAAAATCCGAGGAGTGAAACCTCGCAGCGATCAGTCGGCCGCGTCGCGCCATTACGCCGGAAGACCTGCCTTCCTGAACCCGTCGACGAAATGCTCAAGCGTCGCATCGTCGCGGAACGGCTCCGTCGCGACCCAGCGCTGCGTGGAGAAATGCGGATTGCCGACGAGGAACAGCGCGACCTCGGTGCGCGCCTCATCGAGCCGACCGAGCTGCGCCAGGCTTGCCGCGAGGAAGCGGCGCGAGCTGGTGCGATAGGTCTCGTCGCGGCGCAGGGTCTCGACGGCGGCCTCATAGTCGCGGGCCGCATACTGCGCCTGGCCCAGCGTCAGATAATACCAGCTCGGCGGAAATGGGTTCAGCCGGAACGCCTTGCGGATGTGTTCCAGGCCCTCGTCTATACGCCCGCCCAGCACGTCGATATCGGACAATGTCGCCCAGATATCGGCCTCGTTCGGGTCGAGCTCGATCGCCTTGGCGAATTCCGCCTCGGACTGCTCGGAATCGCGTTCATAGGCAAGGAGATTCGCCAGAACCCAGCGGCAGCCGGCATCGTTGGGATCGATCGCCACCGCCTTGCGCGCCAGTTCCAGGGAGATGCTGCGGGCGGGCTCGAACGGCTCGCCCCAATGCACCCATCCCATCCAGTGGTTCATCGCAAGCCAGCGATAGGCCTCGGCATAGTCCGGGTCGAGCGAGATCGCGCGTGTCAGCATCAGATGCGCTTCGCGCGCCATCTGCGGCGATTCGTCGAACATTTTGCGTGCCCGCACGACGAGATCATAAGCTTCGAGATTCTTCGGCCGATTGCGCTCTGGCGGCGCGCGCAGCCGCCCGAGCAGCGCCTCCACGATCTTGGCGGTCGCCTCGTCCTGAACGGCAAAGATGTCTTCCAGGCCGCGATCGAAACGCTCCGCCCAGAGATGCTCGCCGCTCAGCGCATCGATCAATTGCGCATTGATGCGCACCCGCCCCGCGGCGCGCCTGGCGCTGCCCTCCAGCAGGTAACGCACGCCAAGTTCGCCGGCGATGGCGCGCACGTCCATCGCCTTGCCCTTATAGGCAAAGACCGAATTGCGCGCGATGACGAAGAGGCCCGGGATCCGCGAGAGATCGGTGATCAAATCCTCGGTCAAGCCGTCGGCAAAAGAGTCCTGCTCGGGATCATTGCTCAGATTGACAAAGGGCAAGACGGCGATCGACGGTTTGTCGGGCAGCGGCAAGGTTTTGCGCGTGGCGTCGGACTGTTCAACGGCACCGGTAAAACGATAGCCGACGCGCGGCACCGTGGCGATCCACTCGCCGCCGCCGATTGCCGGACCCAGCAGCTTCCTGAGCTGCGCGATCTGGACGGTGAGATTGCCTTCCTCGACGGCGGTGCCCGGCCACGCCGCGTCCATCAGTTCGCCCTTGGCCAGGATTTCGCCGGGACGCGCGACGAGCGCCTCGAGCAGCTTCAGCCCGCGATGGCCGGCGGCCACGGGAACATCGCCCCGGAGCAGCGTTCCCGCGCCAGGATCAAAGACGAACGGTCCGAAAGCAAAGCGCGATCCCTGCATGCGGCGATCTATAGAGCAATTCCAGGAAAAGTGTGAGCGGTTAAGTTCGGCGACTTCGCCGTACCCTCCGCCCGGAATTGCGTAAAAACAAAGGGATAGAGCCTTTCGCCGTCACCGTAAAACGGTGAAACGCTCTGACCGATTTGGAAGTTTTGAGAACTATTTGGGAGGGCTTAATTACGCCGCCAGCCGGCTGCGGCACACTGCAATCTCAATCAGGTCGTGGGTCCTAAAACCCTCTACCGCATGGAGGTTGCCATGAACGATATCCTTGTGCCTTTCGCACCTTTGGCGGCGCGTCCGGCCGAGATGAAGGGCCGCCGGCGCCACGGCCTCTCAGCCTTGCGCAGCCTCATCGCCGAACGCCGCAAGCAGGCCTATTTCCGCTTTGCGCTCAAGCGCATGGCGACGGACAACCCGCATCTGATCGACGATATCGGACTGACGAGAGAAGAGGTCGAGGCGGAGATCGCCAAATTGCCCTTCTGGCAGCGGTGAGGCCGGAACGGCCTGAACAGCAACAAAAGAGAGCGGCCCGTTGGACCGCTCTCTTCGTTTTCCGGCTGCCCGGACCTTACTTGGCGTTCGGGTTCGGCATCCAGGCCGGCATCGCAACATCGGCATGGGCGAACTGCGGCAGCTTGGCCGACAGGTCTTCCATGTTCTTGATGTCCTTGTCGATCAGTTCCTTCTGGGTGATCAGCGTCGGCGGCACGATGACGTTGTGGCCGGGATCCTCGCCGGCAAGCAACTGCGCCAGCGCGCGCACCGAGACCTGGCCGACGACGGCCGGGTTGGTGGCGGCGGTGGCCGCCCAGGCGCTGTCCGGCTCGCGCATGGCGGCGATATCCGAGGTGGAGATGTCGGCGGAATAGATCTTGATCTTCTTGTTCAGGCCGGCTTCATCGACGGCGATCTTCACGCCCTTGGCGAACTCGTCATAGGGGGCGAACATCACGTTGATGTCGGGATGCGCCTGCAGCACCGAGCGAGCCTGGTTGGCGACGGAATTGGCGATCGGATTGTCGAGCGTGCCGAACTGCGCGACCTCGCTGATGCCCGAATATTTCTTCTTCACGTCCACCCAGGTCTCGTTGCGGCGGTCGAGCGGGGCGATGCCGGCGACATAGACATAGCCGGCCTTCCAGCTTTCGCCATTGTCCTTGACTGCCTGCTCGAGCGCGAGCCTGGCGAGGTCCTTGTCCGACTGCTCGATCTGCGGGATCTTCGGGTTCTCGACATTGACGTCGAAGGCGACGACCTTGATGCCGGCATCCACCGCGCGCTGGGCCGCGTCCTTCATCGATTCCGTCAGACCGTGCTGGATGATGATGCCCTGCACGCCCAGCGCGATCGCCTGGTCGACCATGTCGGCCTGGAGCGCGGCATCCTGGCGGCTGTCCAGTACGCGGAGGTCGACGCCGAGCGCCTTGGCCTGCGCCTCGACGCCCGACAGATAGGCCTGGAAGAAGTCACCGGTCGACAGGTAGCGCACCAGCGCGATCTTGACGCCCGGCTTGTCGAACGGCGCCGGCCTGTCCGCCGCCAGGGCCGTGCCCTGCATCAGCAGCGCCGCGCCGGCGAGGCCGAGTGCCGCTTTCCCCAAAAGTCTTCTTGTGATGCTCACTTTTTCCTCCGTTTTCTGTTCTCAATGCCCCGGTCGAAACTATCTCTTGCCCCTGCCGGAAAGGGCGAAGGTGAAGACAAGGGCGACGACGAGCACCGCGCCCTTGACGAAGTCCTGCGTGTAGTAAGGAGCGTTCATCATCGTCAGGCCTTGCAGCAGGACGCCGACGAACACCGCGCCGACGGCCGTGCCGAAGGCGTTGGGCTTGGCGGCGCCGAGCACCGCGTAGCCGATGAGCGCCGCGGCGACAGCGTCGAGCAAGAGATTATTACCCGAGGCGATGTCGCCGCGTCCAAGCCGGGCAGCGAGCAAAATCCCGCCGATCGAGGCAAAAACTCCCGAAATCACGTAGGCCCAGATTTTGTATGCCTTGACAGGCGCGCCGGCGAGCTCGGCAGCCCTCTCGTTTGAGCCGACGGCATACATCATGCGGCCGAAGCGGGTGTATTCGAGGAAGAACCAGATCAGCAGCGCGAGCACGACCAGCACCACCACCGAGACCGGGATCAGGTTCGGGATGAAGAAGTCGATGCGGTGGCGGCCGAGCGCCAGGAAGGCTTCCGAAAACTTGCCGTTGGCAACCGAGCCGTCGGGCATGGTCATGCCGGTGGCGATCGAGCGGCCTTCCGTCGGGATGCGCTGCAGGCCGAGCAGCAGGAACATCATGCCGAGCGTCGCCAGCAGGTCGGGCACCCGCATATAGACGATCAGCCAACCATTGATCAGGCCGACGATGACGCCGATGACCAGGCAGGCGATGACGGCGACGATGGCGTTCTGCTCCAGCACCACCATCGCGTAGGACGCCGCCATCATGGCGCTGGTGGCGACCGAGCCGATCGACAGGTCGAAACCGCCGACGACGAGCGTCGCGGTGACGCCGAGCGCCAACACGCCGGTGATGGCCACCGACTGGAAGATGAAGACAGCGCTCTGCGGCGAGGCGAAACCGTCGGCGGCGATCGCGAAATAGGCGATCAACCCGACCAGCAGCACGATGAAGCCGTAGCGGATGGCATAGTCACGCAATGTCATCGAACGCTCCCGCGCTGTTGCCCTCTCCGCCAAACTGGAACTCATGCCTGCACTCCAAGTCTCGTCATCCGCACGATCTCACGCAGCACCATGCAGCGGCCCGCCGGCCACTTGCGCCAGCAGCCGATCGAGATCGATATCGGCGTTCCTGTGCTCGCCGACGATCGTGTGTTCCGACATCACCAGGATGCGGTCGGCGGTCTCCAACGCCTCGTCGAGCTCCGTGACGAAGATCAGCGTCGCGCGGCCGTCGGCGCTCGCCCTCAGCTTGGCCGCGATGTCGCGCCGCGCCGAAATGTCGACGCCCTGGAAAGGCTCGTCGAGGATGAAGAGGCGCGAAGCCTGCGACATCCAGCGCGCAACCATCACCTTCTGCTGGTTGCCGCCGGACAGAGCCGACAGTTCGTCCTTCTCCGAGCGGCAGACGATGCCCAGCTCGTCGATCTGGCGGCGCGCGACAGCACGCTCGGCACGCTTCTTCATGACGCCGAAGCCCGACATGCGCTTGAGGAACGGCAGGCTGATGTTGCGCTCGATGTTGAAGCCGCCGACGATGCCGCTCGCTGCACGGTCCTTGGCGACGAGGAAGGCGCCGGCGGCGATCGCCTCGCGCGCCGAGCTCGGCGCGTAGGGCTTGCCGTCCATATGCATGGTGCCCGCGAGCGGCCGGCGCACACCGAATAGCGTTTCGGCAAGCGCCGTCTTGCCGACGCCGACAAGGCCAGTGATCGCCACCACCTCGCCGGCGCCGAGCGTCATCGAGATCGGCTTTGCTCCATGCGCGAGCTGCAGGCCTTCCGCGGTGAAAACCGCGCGCGCCGAGCTTCTGGCTACCACCCGTTCGAGATGAATCTTGCGGCCGAGCATGGCGTTGACCGCGCCCTCATAGTCGAGCGGCTTCTTGTCGAAGACGCCGGAGACGACGCCGTCGCGCATCGACACGATCCGGTCGGCGAGACGCCTGATGTCGGACATGCGATGCGAGATATAGAGGATGGCGACGCCCTGCCCGCGCAGCCGGTCGATCAGCGAAAACAGCCGGTCGGCCTCGGCGCTCGACAGCGAGGAGGTCGGCTCGTCGAGGATCAGCACCTTGGGCTGATGCGCCATGGCCCGCGCGATGGCCACCATCTGCCGGTCGGCCAACGACAAGTCGCTGACGCGCGCCTTGAGGTCGAGGGCGAGGCCCATGCGGTCGGCAACCGCCCTCGCCTCGGCCCGAACATTGGCCGGCTTGAACAGCAACGACGCACCTTTGCCGCTCAGCCGGTCGAGCGTCAGGTTGGTGGCGACATCGAGGTCGGCGACCACGCCGTCATTGATGTTCTGGTGCACGGTGACGACGCCGGCGCGGATGGCTTCGGCGGGGGTCTGCGGATCGAAGGCCTTGCCGGCGAGCCGCATCGTGCCGGCGCCACGTTCGTAGACACCGCTGACGATCTTGACCAGGGTGGACTTGCCGGCGCCGTTGGCGCCCATCAGCACCGTCACCTCGCCCGCAAAGAGGTCGAGCGAGATGCCGCCAAGCACCTCGTTCTGGCCGAAGGATTTCCTCAGGCCCTCCACATGGAACACGGCATCTGCGCCCATCCGTTCCTCCCGGATCGTGACGCTATGGGCTCATTCGGCAATTGTCAACACGATTGACATTTGCCAGAGCGCTTCCTAGCTTGGCCCCGCCGCCGTGGCTCCGCTATCGTCGGAAACCACGCGCAGGAGGGGAGAGCATGACCGGGAAGTTCGAAGCATTGTCGGTGGAAACGCTGCCGAAACGCCTTGGCGGGACCACGGCCCTGACCGAGCGCATCGGCAGCGATGTCAGCCGCTGGAAGGTGCGTGAGGTCGGCGACGGCAACCTCAACCTCGTCTTCATCGTCGAGGGCGACCAGGGCGCCGCGGTGGTCAAACAGGCGCTGCCCTATGTGCGGCTGGTCGGCGACAGCTGGCCGCTGCCGCTCAAACGCTCGTTCTTCGAATATCATGCGCTGACCAGGCAGGAAGCCCGTGCGCCCGGCTCGGTGCCGGCGATCTACCATTTCGATGAGACCCAGGCGCTGATCGTCATGGAATATCTGGCGCCGCCGCACGTCATTTTGAGGCGCGCGCTGATAGACGGCCGCGAGCTGCCGAACATCGCGCGCGACATCGGCCTGTTCATGGCCCGCACGCTGTTCCGCGGCTCGGATCTCTCGATGGCGACGAAAGAGCGCAAGGCCGACCTGGCGCTGTTCGCCGACAATGTCGAACTCTGCGACATCACCGAGAACCTGGTGTTCTCCGATCCCTATTTCGACGCCAAGCTGAACCGGCACACCTCGCCGCAGCTCGACGGCCTGGTGGCCGAATTGCGCGCCGACCGCGACCTCAAGGTCGAAGCGCAGCGGCTGAAGCATCTCTTCGTTGCCAATGCCGAGACGCTGCTGCATGGCGATTTGCATTCCGGCTCGATCATGGTGACCGACACAGAGACCCGGATGATCGATCCGGAGTTCGCTTTCTATGGTCCGATCGCCTTCGATGTCGGCATGCTGCTCGCCAATTTCTGGATGGCCTTCTTCTCGCAGCGCGGCCATGAGGAGAAAAGCGGCAGGGACTCGATGCGCGCCTATCTGCTCGGCGTCACGGCAGAGACCTGGGCCACCTTCCGCGCCGAGTTCGCGCATCTGTGGCGCACCGAGCGCACCGGCATCCTCTACCAGAAGAGCCTGTTCGAGGATCAGGGCGACCAGCTCGGCGCCGAACAGGCGCTCGACCACGTGCTGCATTCCATCTGGACCGACCTGCTCGGCTTCGCCGGCATCGAGGTGCACCGGCGTATTCTCGGCCTCGCCCACAATGCCGATTTCGAGACCATTGCCGATCAAGACCTGCGCGCCAGATGTGAGGCCAAGGCTTTGCGCTTCGGCCGCCACATCGCCGTCAACCGGCGGCAGATCCACAGCATCGACGAGGTCAACAATCTCGCCGCGCTGATCGAACAGGAGAAGAGCCTTTGAACGTCGGCGAACGCCATTACCGCACCATCTGGCTCAGCGGCGACAAGCGGTCGGTCGAGATCATCGACCAGCGCTGGCTGCCGCATGAGTTCCGCATCGAAAAGATCGGAACCGTTGCCGGCATCGCCACCGCCATCCGCGACATGTGGGTGCGCGGCGCGCCGCTGATCGGCGTCACTGCCGCCTATGGCGTCGCCATCCAGATGATGGAGGATCCGTCGGACGAAGCGCTCGACGCGGTATGGGAGACGCTTCACAAGACCCGGCCGACGGCGATCAACCTGCGCTGGGCGTTGGACGAGATGCGGCGGCACCTGAAGCCGCTCGCGCCGGAAGAGCGTGCCGAGGCAGCCTACAGGCGGGCCGCCGAGATCGCCGACGAAGATGTCGGACTGAACCGCGCCATCGGCGAGAACGGGCTTGCCATCATCAGGAAGATCGCCGCGAAGAAAAAACCGGGCGAGACCGTCAACATCCTCACCCATTGCAATGCCGGCTGGCTCGCGACCGTCGACTACGGCACCGCCACCGCGCCGATCTATCTGGCGACCGAGGCCGGCATTCCGGTGCATGTCTATGTCGACGAGACCAGGCCGCGCAACCAGGGCGCCCAGCTGACCGCCTGGGAGATGGCCGGGCACGGCGTGCCGCATACGCTGATCGTCGACAATGCCGGCGGCCACCTGATGCAGCATGGCGATATCGACATGGTCATCGTCGGCACCGACCGCACCACGGCCAATGGCGACGTCTGCAACAAGATCGGCACCTATCTGAAGGCGCTGGCCGCCGCCGACAACGACGTGCCCTTCTATGTCGCGCTCCCCTCGCCCACCATCGACTGGACCGTGGCCGACGGGCTGAAGGAAATCCCGATCGAGGAGCGCTCCGGCGACGAGGTCTCCTTGGTCTGGGGCAAGACGGCGGACGGCAAGGTCGCGCAGGTGCGGGTATCGCCGGATGCCACGCCGGCGGCCAACCCAGCCTTCGACGTGACGCCGGCGCGGCTGGTCACGGGGCTCATCACCGAGCGCGGTGTGGCGAAAGCCTCGCGCGAGGGGCTGAGGGCAATGTTCCCGGAGCGGGGGTAGTCAATCGCCAATTGACAGCGCTACCCTCCTCTCCCATAAAACCCGCGTTAATGTTCTCAGGGCGGGGTGAAAGTCCCCACCGGCGGTAAGAGCCTCGGCTCAAGCCCGCGAGCGCCTTCCGGCAATCGGAAGGGTCAGCAGATCCGGTGCGATTCCGGAGCCGACGGTTACAGTCCGGATGGAAGAGAACGTACGCAGGAGACGGTCTGCTCGCGCGGGCCGGTTTTTTGCGTCGTGCGTCCTGATTCTGGTTCGAAACGGAAGGAAGGACCCATGAATCAGCATCTCCTCAAAGACCATACACTCCGTCGTGTCGCCGTCATCCGGGCGCGCTGGCACGCCGATATCGTCGATCAGTGCGTGGCGGCGTTCGAAGCGGAGCTTGCCGCGCTCGGCGGCTTTGCGGTCGAGGTCTTCGACGTGCCGGGAGCCTATGAGATCCCGCTGCACGCCAAGACGCTCGCCGGGACCGGCCGCTATGCGGCGATCCTCGGCACTGCCTTCGTGGTCAATGGCGGCATCTACCGGCACGACTTCGTGGCGAGCGCCGTGATCGACGGCATGATGAACGTGCAGCTCATGACCGGCGTGCCGGTGCTGTCGGCGGTGCTGACGCCGCACAACTACCATGACAGCGCCGAGCATCACCGCTTCTTCCACGAGCATTTCACCGCAAAGGGCAAGGAAGCGGCGAAAGCCTGCGTCGAGATCCTCGCCGCGCGCGCCAAGATCGCTGCGTGAAAGAGCCGCCGGGCGGGCAAACCCGCCCGGCATGCTTCGGCCCTACAGCTTCAGGTCGAAGTTGATCTTGAAGGTGTGTCCCTGGGCTTCCTTGGCGATCTGGCCGGAATAGGATGCGCCGAGCGTTGCCTTGGGTGACAGGAACACATCGAAGCCGGCTTCCAGCGCCAATGCGTCCCTGGCGATCGGCACGCCGGCGCTGGCGAAGGACGCCCCCGTGTTGAAGGTAAGCGTCGTTGCCGGCTGGACATCGCCATAGGCGTGCTGCCAACCGAGCATGCCATGCAGGGCGGTCATGCCCGTCCCGAACCGGGTCGAGGCGCGCAGGCCCAGCGTCGAGAACGTGTTTTCGCTCGACGCACCTTGACTGGTCAAAGCCGAGGTGGCGCCGCCGGTTTCGGCAAAGCCGTTGGCGTCCAGATGGACATAGGCCAGATTGGCGAAAGGTTCGAACGCCCCCAGGCTCGTGTCGAGCTTGTAAGCGAGCTCGCCGAAGGCCTGCGCGGTCTCGGCCCTGTAGCCCGCGGACAAGGACTCGCTGAAAGCCGGGAAGACGACGTTGCGCCTGACGTTTATATCATGCCAGCCATAGATCGCACCGGCCCGGAAGCCGAAATCTCCCCATTGCGTGCCGGCATAGAGGCCGAGGTCGTAATTGTCGCTGGAACCGGAGGAAGCGCGGTCGCTGACGTCGAAATTGGTGCGGCTGTAGCCGGCGAGCACGCCCAGCCGCCAGCTTGCCAGAGGAATGTCGGCGCCGCCGACGAAGCCGGCGGTCGTGCGGTCGAAGCCGGCGGCATTGCCCGAGCCGTTGGCATTGCCGGTCATGGCAAGCGCCTCGCTCCAGATCACGATGCCGCCGGCCGTGGCGGGCGCGGCATGCAGTCCCGTGGCATCGATGGCCGCTGTGGTGAGGGACACGTCATCAGCATCGAAGGCCGAACGAAGCCGGCGGTTTGCCGAATCCCGCGCGAAGCGGCTGTCGTCGACAAGCGCGCCCATGATGTCGGCATGGACCTCACCGGAAAGCGCGTTGCCGTAAGGGCGGAGGTAGCGATAGAAGCCGACGGCCTCCTCGTCGGGATTCCCCTCCAGCGCTTCCCGGTTCAGGATGTACATCGACCAGCCGTCCTTGGTCATGTTGAAGGACAGGCCTTCGACTTCCTGTTCGCCGTCGATCTTCAGGTTGCCCAGATTCTCGACTTCGCCGGTCTTCAGGTTCGCCCGATAGATGATCTTGTCGTCATTGTCGGTGGAGAAATACATCCAGCCGTCGAGCAGCTTGCCGCCCTGCGCCTGGTCGATGGTGTGCGACAACGGGATGTATTCCTTGAAGCTCCAGTCCGAGAGATTGTAGACGGTTATTTCCGTGGCGTTCTCATAGGCCATGCCGTAGCCGAGGCCGTTCTTGGCATCGACGGCCACCCAGCTCGCGATGTCATGGATGCCGTGCGGCGGATTGAGCGCAAAGGCCTGGCCGGTGAAACTCAGGTCGCTTGCCCGGTAGACCGCGAAGACAGGGTTCTCGTACTTGCCGCCGGTGACCGGGTCGCGTTGGCTCGAGTCGAGCGAGATGTAGAGATAGCCATCCGCATAATCGATGTCGCCGATGTGGTTTAGCCCGATATCGGAATATTGCGACGGCAGCTTGAGGACATCCGGGATGGCCGGCGAGACCTGCAGGCTGGGATTATAGTTCTTGTCGGTGCGCTCCAGCACATTGGTACCGGAGAAATACCAGTTCGTTCCGTCCGTCGTCACACCCTGCTGCTTGGAGACGATCGTGTCACCCGTGAAGGTCGTCTTCTCGACCATGATCCACGGTTCCACGGCAAAAGCCGGCGACGCCATGACGAGGAATTCGGTCACAAGAAGGCAGGAGGCGGTGGTTTTGAGAATGCAAGTTATTGCCGTTCGCTTCGCGGCGGTCTGGCTGGCGCGGGTAGTCATCAAGGAAGACATCTTTGTCGCGTTCCTGTTGTATGGCTCGTCGACAAGATTGCGCGCACGACATCGAGCGGCGACGGGAGGCGCCGCCGGCGATGTCAGAAACCCAGATTTTTGTGGTTCTTGAGGTGCGGTTGCGCGGAATTTTGTCGATCGGCTCTGGCTGCTTGTTCAACGGTGTGCTTACTAGGGGGCGCACGTGACAATCATATGAATAATGGGAATAGTATGAAGATTAGCGCCAGCCGCCCCCGGATGCTCCGGATGACGCCGTTCATGGCCGGCTCGTCCAACACCGGCTTGCACGGCAGGCTGCTCAACGAGATCGGCCAAAGCATCGTCAGCGGCGAATTCACGCCCGGCGACCAGTTGCCGAACGGCGACGACTGGAGCGCCTCCTATGGCGCCAGCCGCACGGGCCTGCGCGAAGTCATCAAGGTTCTGGCCGGCAAGGGCATGGTGGAGATGCGCCCGCGCACGGGAACGCGGGTGCGCCCGCGGCGGGACTGGAATTTCCTCGACCCGGACGTGCTGATGTGGCGGTTCGGGCCGCGGGCGACGGCCGAGGACGCGCGTTCCTTGTTCGAGCTGCGCCGCGCCATCGAGCCGATGGCCGGAGCGCTGGCGGCGGAGCGCGCCACGCCCGAGCAGATAGCCGAGCTGTGGGACATCCTGGACGAAATGGAAAAGGCGGGCGACGACGGCGAGCGCTTCGCTGTTCCCGACCTCGCCTTCCATCAGTCCATCCTGCACATGTCCGGAAACGAGCTGATCGGCTCGCTGGCGGCCCTGATCGAGACGGCGCTGATCATCAGCTTCCGGCTTTCGGACGACAATCCGGCCGGGCAGAGCCATTCGCTGAGGCTGCATCAGGAAATCGCCGAGAACATCGAGAAGCGCGATCCCGCGGCCACCAGCAAGGCCCTGATTGCCCTGCTGGACGGCGCGGAGGAAGATGTGCGGCTTTCGCTCGCGGCCAGGCAGGGCAGCCGGACATAGCACCAGTGCGCCTCTACAGGCTGTAACAAGAATTGCGCCGTGCAGGCCCGCAGACTGTTGCGGTCCGACGGGATTCCGGCCAGAAGCAACGGACCGCCCGCCCGGGCGGCCTCTTTGAACAGGGCTCGAACCAGATACGGGAGACTATTCGTTGGCTCGCATCACACTGAGACAATTGCTCGACCATGCCGCCGAACACGGCTATGGCGTGCCTGCCTTCAACATGAACAACATGGAACAGGGGCTCGCCATCATGGAAGCGGCCGAGGAGACCAAGTCGCCGGTGATCCTGCAGGCCAGCCGCGGCGCGCGCGCCTATGCCAATGACGTGGTGCTGGCCAAGCTGATCGACGCGCTGGTCGAGATCCATCCCGACATCCCGGTCTGCATGCATCTCGACCACGGCAACAACGAAGCGACCTGCGTCACCGCGATCCAGTACGGCTTCACCTCGGTGATGATGGACGGCTCGCTGAAGGAGGACGGCAAGTCGCCGGCCGACTACGCCTATAATTCCGGCATCACGCGCCGCGTCGTCGACATGGCGCATTGGGGCGGCGTCTCGGTGGAGGGCGAGATCGGCGTGCTGGGCTCGCTGGAAAGCGGCGGCGGCGAGCAGGAGGACGGCCACGGCGTCGAGGGCGCGATCAGCCACGACCAGCTCTTGACCGATCCGGTGCAGGCGGAACAGTTCGTGCGCGACACGCATGTCGACGCGCTGGCGGTGGCCATGGGCACCAGCCACGGCGCCTACAAATTCTCGCGCAAGCCGGACGGCGCGGTGCTGGCGATGAATGTGATCGAGGAGATCCACCGCCGCCTGCCCAACATGCATCTCGTCATGCACGGCTCGTCCTCGGTGCCGGAGGAGCTGCAGGAGATCATCAACAAATATGGCGGCCAGATGAAGCCGACCTGGGGCGTGCCGGTGGAGGAGATCCAGCGCGGCATCAAACATGGCGTGCGCAAGATCAACATCGACACCGACAACCGCATGGCGCTGACCGGCGCGATCCGCAAGGTGCTGACCGAGAACCCGTCGGAGTTCGACCCGCGCAAATATCTGACGCCGGCGATGGCGGCGATGAAGAAGCTCTGCAAGGAGCGCTTCGAGCAGTTCGGCACCGCCGGCAACGCGCCGAAGATCAAGCCGATCCCGCTGGCCGAAATGGCCAAACGCTACAAGTCGGGCAGCCTGGATCCGAAATTCGGCTGAGCCGATCATTGCCCGCGACCGGTTCGATCCCGGTCGCGGATATCCGCCCGCCGAAACGGCGAGGAACCTCAAGCCGATAAGTTGGTTCCTGCTCAGAGACCTTCCGGATCCATCCAAAGGGAAGGAGCAACTCATGAGCAAGGATCGCGACCGCGAAGGGCCGGTCTTCTCCGGTCAGAATGCCCGGCAGGGCGAGATCATCCTGCGCACGCGCGCGCAACGCATCATCTTCATCGCAGGGTTGGTCGGCATCGTGGTGCTGACGCTGGTGGTTAGCCTCGCGGCTCATTGAAGGGCACCGACCGCGAGCCCGGACTTCGGGCAAGGAACTATCGCCGACTCCGCCAGTTGAACGTCGCAGACGAAATTGAGGCGCGGCGACTTGTCACCGCCCTGTCGAGACGATGTTAGACCCGCTTTGCTGCGACATGCCGCTTCATCCGACCTGGCCGGACCTTGTCGGGCGGCTGCTGCTGACTTTGCTCGCCGGCTTTCTCATCGGCCTGAACCGGGAAGCGCGAGGCCATTCCGCCGGGCTGCGCACGACCATACTGGTCGGTCTGGCGGCCTGCGTGGCCATGATCCAGGCCAACATGCTTCTCGACGTCTCCGGCAAAGGGCCTGGCTCCTTCGTGCGCATGGATGTGATGCGATTTCCGCTCGGCGTGCTTACCGGCGTCGGCTTCATCGGCGGCGGCGCGATCCTGCGACGGGGCGATCTCGTCACCGGCGTAACCACCGCCGCCACGATGTGGATCATGACCATGATCGGCCTTGCCTTGGGCGGCGGCCAATACGGCCTCGGCGCGATCGCGACGGTGCTGACTCTGGTCACGCTGCAGGGGCTGAAATGGGTCGATCTCAAGATTTCGCGCGACCACAAGGCGATGCTTTCCGTCTCATGGCCGAACAACTCGCCGCCCGACCTCGATGGCATGATACGAACACTCGGCTACGATGCCCGCCTCGTCAGCATGGAGAACGCCGGCGGCAACCGTTTCGTTTTCTCGTTCCAAATCCGATGGAAGCAGCCGGATGCGGACCAGCCTTCAACCGACGTGCTGGGCGTGGTCGCCGAGCATTGCACGATTGAGCGGTTCGAGGTGATCAGCGAAAAGCCCAACTGAGCAGGGTTCACCTGATTGCTCCCGCGCCGGTGCGGGCCGCCTGAAGACAAGTCCAGCAATTCCATAACCTGCCTGTTCGCTTTGTTAACCATGCCTGGACAGACATGAACGTCGTTCATTCTCCTCTTGAACGATGTTCACAATGTGCTATGGTGCACACTTGAACGATGTTCAAGAGATGCATCCGACCTGAAACAAGCCCGCGCCGAGCCACACTCACCCTGAAACGAAAGGATCATATCGATGCTCGCCCACAGCCAAGCCCGCAAACAGTCAGGTGCCTCGAAGGCCTGGAGACCGATCATGGACGACAGATTCCAGGCGCCGAGAACAAGAAACAAATGGATTGGATTGAATCGCAGTAACGAAGCTTAACCGCTTCCCGATAAACAAGGCTCAAACGCGCAAGTGTCCGCTCAGTCCAATCGGGTTGCCAGCCGGACTTGCCCAATGGAAATTGCCATGAACACCCATCTGATGATGTCGCGGCGCTTCGCGCCTCTCTTCTGGACGCAATTCCTCTCGGCCTTCAACGACAATTTCCTGAAGAACACGCTGGTGTTCCTCATTCTCTTCACGCTGGCGAAGGATCAGGCCGCGTCCTTGGTGACGCTGGCCGGCGCTGTCTTCATGGCGCCCTTCCTGCTGCTTTCGGCACTCGGCGGCGAGATCGCCGACCGCTTCGACAAGGCGCTCATCGCGCGGCGGCTGAAATTCACCGAGATCGCCGCGGCCGCCGTCGCCGTCTTCGGCATCGCGCTGTCCTCGATCCCGGTGCTGATGACCGCGCTGCTGATGTTCGGCATCATCTCGGCGCTGTTCGGGCCGATCAAATACGGCATCCTGCCGGATCATCTCGAGCGCAAGGAACTGCCCAAGGCCAATGCCTGGATCGAGTCGGCGACCTTCGCGGCGATCCTGGGCGGCACCATTGCCGGCGGCGTCGTCTCCGCCGACGGCATCGGGGTTGCGGTGTTCGGGCCGATCATGATGGCCCTGGCCGTCGGCTGCTGGTTCGTCAGCCGCTACATCCCTTCGACAGGTTCGGCCGCTCCCAATCTTACTATCGACAAGAACATCTTCCGCTCGACTTGGCGGCAGGTCGCCGAATTGCGCACCGACATGCGCATCTGGCGCGCAGGCCTGATGACCTCCTGGTTCTGGCTGGTCGGCGCCATCGTACTGTCCATCCTGCCGTCGCTGATCAAGGATTCGCTCGGCGGCAACGAGATCGCCGTCACCGCCTATCTCGCCGTGTTCGCCGTCTCGATCGCCATCGGCTCGGCCATCGCCGCCTGGATGTCGCAGGGACGCATGGTGCTTTTGCCCGCGCCTGTCGGCACCGCGCTGATGGCGCTGTTCGGCCTGCACCTCGCCTGGACCATCGGCAGCATGCAGCCCTCGCCCCAGGCCGAGACGCTTGCCGCCTTCTTTGCCGGCCCGAACACCATCCGCGTCGCCATCGACCTCGCCGGCATGGCGATCGCCGCCGCCTTCCTCGTCGTGCCGACCTTCGCCGCCGTGCAGGCCTGGTCGCCGGAAGCTCGCCGCGCCCGCGTCGTTGCTGCGGTCAGCATCGTCAATGCCGGCTTCATGACCGTCGGCGGCATCCTCGTCGCCGCCATCCAGGCGGCGGGCGTCTCCATCGCGGGCATCCTGTTCGGCCTCGTCGTCGCCAACGCCGTCGCCGCCTGGCTGATGCTGAAATTCCTGCCGACCAATCCGTTCCGCGATTTCGTCTCGATCCTGTTCCGCGCCTTCCTGCGGCTGGAAGTCGAGGGGCTGGACAACCTCAAGGCGGCCGGCAAGGCGCCGATCCTGGCGCTCAACCATGTCAGCTTTCTCGACGGTCCGCTGGCGCTGACGCTGACCGACGAGGAACCGGTCTTCGCCATCGACTACACGATCGCCCAAGCGTGGTGGATGAAGCCGTTCATGAAGCTTGCTCGCGCCTTGCCGCTCAATCCGGCCAAGCCGATGTCGACCCGAACGCTGATCAAGATCGTGCAGGGCGGCGATCCGCTGGTCATCTTCCCGGAAGGCCGCATCACCGTCACCGGCGGCCTGATGAAGGTCTATGACGGCGCCGCCATGGTCGCCGACAAGACCGGCTCGATGGTGGTGCCGGTGCGCATCGAGGGGCTGGAGACGAGCTATTTCTCACGGCTCTCCTCCCAGCATGTGCGCCGCCGCCTGTTCCCGAAGGTCAAGGTGACCATCCTGGAGCCGGTGAAGCTCGAAGTCGCGCAGGAACTGAAGGGGCGCCAGCGTCGCGCCGCCGCGGGCTCGGCGCTCTACCAGGTGATGTCGGACCTCGTCTTCCGCACCCAGGACATCGGCAAGACGGTGCTCGAGAAGATCATCGAGACGGCGCACGAACGCGGCATGAAGGAGCTTGCGGTGCAGGATCCCGTCACCGGTTCGCTGAGCTACGGCAAGCTGCTAACCGCCGCCGCCGTGCTCGGCGAGAAGTTCGAGCACCTCTATGACGGACAGCAGACGCTGGGCATCATGCTGCCCAACGCCAACGGCTCCTGCGCCACGCTGCTCGGCGTCATGTCGGCCGGCAAGGTGCCGGCGATGATCAACTTCACCGCGGGTGCGGCGAACATCCTGTCGGCCTGCAAGGCGGCCGAGGTGCGGACCGTGCTCACCTCGCGCGCCTTCGTCGAGCAGGCAAAGCTCGGGCCGGTGGTCGAGGAGATCGGCCGTTCGGTCGACATCGTCTGGCTAGACGATCTGCGCGCCACGATCGGCCTCAAGGACAAGCTGCTTGGACTGTTGCGCAAGGCGACGCCGCGGGTGGCGCGCAAGGCCGACGATCCGGCGGCGATCCTGTTCACCTCCGGCTCGGAAGGAACGCCCAAGGGCGTGGTGCTCACCCACCGCAACATCCTGGCCAATGCGGCCCAGGCCGCTTCGCGCATCGACTTCCATTCGGGCGACAAGGTGTTCAACGTGCTGCCGATCTTCCACTCCTTCGGCATGACGGCGGGCACGGTGCTGCCGCTGATTTCCGGCGTGCCGGTCTATTTCTACCCCTCGCCGCTGCACTACCGCATCGTGCCGGAACTGATCTACGGGTCGAACGCGACGATCATCTTCGGCACCGACACGTTCCTGTCCGGCTACGCCCGCACGGCGCATCCTTACGACTTCCGATCGGTGCGCTACTGCTTCGCCGGCGCCGAGCCGGTCAAGGCCACCACGCGCACGACTTATATGGAGAAGTTCGGCCTGCGTATCCTGGAAGGCTACGGCGTGACCGAAACCGCGCCGGTGATCGCCATCAACACGCCGATGTACAACAAATCGGGCAGCGTCGGTAAGATCATGCCCGGCATGGAGTACCGCCTCGAGCCGGTGCCGGGCGTCGACGAAGGCGGGCGGCTTTTCGTGCGCGGCCCCAACGTCATGGCCGGCTACCTGCGCGCCGAGAATCCGGGCGTGATCGAGCCGCTGAAGGATGGTTGGCACGACACCGGCGATGTCGTCACCGTCGACGATGCGGGCTTCATCTCGATCCGCGGCCGCGCCAAGCGCTTCGCCAAGATCGGCGGCGAGATGGTCTCGCTTGCCGCGGTGGAGGCGCTGGCGGGCGAATTGTGGAAAGGCTCGCCGTCGGCCGTCGCCACGCTGCCGGACGCGCGCAAGGGCGAGAAGCTGATCCTGATCACGGAAGCTTCCGGCGCCACCCGCGCCGAGTTCCTCGCCTTCGCCAAGGCCAACGGCGCCATGGACCTGATGGTGCCGGCCGAAGTGCGCGTGGTGCCGAAAGTGCCGGTGCTCGGCTCCGGCAAGCTCGACTTCGCCGGCGTGACCAGGATGGTGCGCGGCGAGGAAGAGCTGAAGGTCAAGGCCGCCTGAGCCGAGCGTGCGACCAGGCCGGCAACAAGCTCCGGCCTGTTCATTGCCAATCGCTGCCGTTCAAAAGCAAGTATGACGTGGCGCCAAGGAGCTGCGGGAGCGGGTGCGCACGGGTGGTGCAGGGCGAACTGATCCCCGCCGACAGCTTGCACCCGCTCCTGCGTGGCATGCGCGGAGTTCCTCGCCCGCAAGCCGACCAAGCAGGCTAAGCCTCTACATGTTGGCGGCGGTCGGGCGCACGATCACTTCGTTGACGTCGACGCCGTCAGGCTGTTCGAGCGCGAAGCGGATCGCACGGGCGATGGCGTCCGGCGTCAGCGACTTTTGCCGCCACTCTTTCAAAGCCGCTGCCACGTGCGGGTCGCTGATGTCGTCGCCCAATTCGGTCGCGGTCACGCCGGGGGAGATGATCGTGGCGCGGATGTCGTCGTGCTCCTGCCGCAGGCCTTCGGTGATCGCCCACACCGCATATTTCGTACCACAGTAGACCGCCGCGGTGGGCAGCACGAGATGCGCGCCGACGGACGCCACGTTGACGACGTGGCCGTTTTTCTGCGCGACGAAGCGCGGCAGCACCGACGCGATCCCGTTCAGCACGCCGAAGATGTTGACGTTTACCATGCGCGCCCACTCGTCGCGTTTCAGGGCGGCAAGCGGCGACAGCGGCATGACGCCGGCATTGTTGACCAGCGCATCGATTCGCCCGAATCGGGCATGAGCGGCATCGGCGAAAGCGTCGAAGCTCTCGGCATTCGTTACGTCCAGTTCGCGCCAGGCGACGCGTTCACCGATTTTCCCGGCCAGCGCCTTCAGACGTTCGGCGCGTCGGGCTCCGATGAACAGCCTGACGCCGGCCGCGGCAAGCTCTCGCACCGTCGCTTCGCCGATGCCGCTCGATGCGCCCGTGATGAGTACAACCTTGTCTTTCAGTCCCGTCATGATCGTTCCTTTTTGGCTTGCGGTGACGGGATGGAAAATGGCGCCGCACAGGCGAAGACCGGTAGCGTGATTGTCCGAAGAGTTTGCACAATCCTCCAAATCAGGCGAACTAGCCTTGCAACATTCCACGCGATGCAGATTTATGCGGCATGGGAAAAATCACCGAACTGGCCGGGCTGATTGCCCGGCATACCAGGAATCCGGGCATTTCAAGCACCGCGATACCCCGGCTGACGCTCATTCGTGCCGACCAGCCCAGCGCGCCGGTGCCGGCGGTCTATGAAGCCTCGCTTTGCATAATCGCCCAGGGGTCGAAACGCGTCTCGCTGGCAGACCAGAACGTGGTCTATGATGCATCGAGCTATCTCCTTGTTTCGGTCGACCTGCCTCTGGTCGGCCATGTTCTCGAGGCCAGTCCGGCCGCACCATATCTATGCTGCAAGATCGACTTCGACCTCGCGGCACTTGCCGACCTGCTTGTGACGGAGCGGCGGGCTTTTGGGGAAAAGGACTTGCCTGTGCTTGCGGTCTATCCAAGCGACCCGGACCTGATCGATGCCGCGAGCCGATTGGTGAAGCTACTCGATCGCCCCGAAACCATCGATGCTCTGGCCCCGCTGATAGAGCGCGAAATCCTCTACCGTCTGCTTACCGGTCCGCATGGCGCAACGCTTCGTCAAATGGGAACCGTGGATAGCCACCTGAACCAGGTGAGCCGCGCGATCGCAACGATTCGGAACGGCTTCCAGGCGCAATTGCGGATCGACGAGATTGCCGCGGCCTCAGGCATGAGCGCGTCGTCGCTTCATGCTCACTTCAAGGCGATCACGCGCATGACCCCGCTGGAATATCAAAAGCAGCTACGCCTGCAGGAAGCGCGGAGGCTGATGCTGGCCGACGGGGCCAACGCCGGCACGGCCGGTTTCGCAGTCGGCTATGACAGCCCGTCCCAGTTCAGTCGCGAATATCGGCGCCTGTTCGGCGCTCCGCCCCGTCAGGACATCGAGCGCCTTCAGGCCATACCCGGCTCGGCCGCGGCCTATTGAGCCTTTGGCCGAGCACGGGTGCAGCCTGTCAAACCGGCCAGTTGGATCGCCGAAGATCTTGCGATCGCGATCGCCGGCTCAGGCCGCGTATCTTGCCATGACAGGCTGCCTCGACCACTGCGCATACCAGGCGTCGAACAGCTTGAGCTGCTGCTCGGCATAGCCGCGTTGGCTGTCGCTCAGCGCATCCGTCTCGTTGAAGTGCAGCTTGTATTCGGGATTACCCTTCAACACCATCATGTGCTTGAAATAGAGCACGAGGTCCGGGCCCTCGTCGAAGGAGGACAGCACGGCAAGCGCCGCGTCCAGTTCCTGCGCCAGCCGGCGCGCCTCGGCGTCCCCCTTCGCCGCGGCCTGGCTGAGGCCGACCAGATGCAGCACTTCTTTCGGCAGCACGTTGCCGATGCCGGTGATGGCACCGGACGCTCCGCAATTGACGAAGCCATGGAAGACGGCGGTGTCGACACCGATCATCAGCGCAACCTCGTCGTCGCGGCTGGTGATGTTTTCCGCAGCGTAGCGCAGATCCGCCGGGCCGCCGAACTCCTTGAAGCCGACCAGGTTCGGATGCTCGGCGCGCAGCGCGAAGAAGAGGTCGGCGCGCGTGGCAAAGCCGTAATAAGGGCTGTTGTAGATCACCGCCGGCAGGGCGGGCGCGGCGGCGAGGATCGCCTTGAAGTGGTGGCGCTGCGCCGTCACCGACGGCCCGCGCGACAGAACGCGCGGAATGACCATCAAGCCTCGCGCGCCGACCTTCTGGGCATGGGCAGCGTGCGCCACCGCGCTGGCGGTATTCACCGCGCCGGTGCCGACGATTACCGGGACGCCGGCCTTTACCAGGCGCTCGACGCCTTCCATGCGCTGCGCGTCGGTCAAGAGCGGCCAGTCGCCCATCGAGCCGCAATAGACGACGGCCGACATGCCGGCAGCGATCAGTTCGCGCCCCTTGCGCACCAGCGCGTCGAAGTCGGGCTGGCGGTCATCGGTGCAAGGCGTCATCAGCGCCGGCATGCAGCCGGAAAAAACGTTGGCGGTCATCTTCGAAGTCTCCTTGAGGCAGGCATGCAGATTGATCAGTTTGGCCCGAGGCAGCCCCGCTTGCCAAGCGGATAGTCGCTTTTCCGGCCGAGGCGAGCCTCAAACGGTCACCACGATCTTGCCGAACTGTTCCCCTGCTTCCAGAAAACGGTGCGCCTCGGCGATCTCCTCGAACGCAAACGTCCTGGCGACAATCGGCTTCAGCGCGCCTGAGGCCAGGCCATCGAGGATGAAGGCCTTGGCGGCTTCGAGCCGGGCGGGATCGCCGGTGATCTCGTGGACGAGGTAGCCGCGCAGCGTCAACGTCTTCGCAAGGACCTCGAACAGCGGGAACGGCGTCGGCTCGGGGCTGAGGCCGCCATATTCAATGAGAATGCCGCCGCGCGCCATCGCGGCCGTCAGCGGCGTGAAGATTGGACCGCCGACCGCGTCGAGGACGACGCGCACGCCATGCAGCGCGATTGCCTTCAGTCGCGCCTCGAGGTCCTCCTCGGCCAGCGCCACCACATGCGCCGCTCCGGCATCGAGCAACGCTATCTTCTTGGCCGATGTCCGGGTGACGGCGATCGGGACGGCGCCAATTCTGTTGGCGATTTGAATCGCGGCGAGCCCGACGCTGCTCGACGCGGCGGTGATGACGACGGGCTCGCCGCGACCGAGGCGGGCGACGTCGATCAGCGCGCCATAGGCGGTGAGATATTGCATCCATGTCGCGGCGGCGGCCTCGAATGAAAGCGACGGCGGATGTTTTACTGCAAGCTCGGCTGGAAAATTCACGAGCTCGCCATAGGCCGGCCAGCGCGCCATCGAGCGCGGCGGGATGATGCTGACCGCATCGCCCGGTGCGAAGACTTCCACGCCGGTTCCCACCGCCTCGACGACCCCCGCCGCTTCGAGGCCGAGACCCGACGGCAGCGTCGGCTTCTCGATGTAAGAGCCGTTGCGCATCGAGGCCTCGGCGCGGTTCAGGCCCAGCGCCCTGACGTGGATCCGGATCTCACCGGGGCCTGGCTGCGGAACTTCTATGTCCACGATGCGAAGCACCTCTGGACCGCCATGACTGTGAAAGCGAACAACCCTTGCCATGCCTGCAATCTCAAAACAAACCGATAGAATTGACTATGCAGAGACCTGGAGGAGCGATAAATGGGCGCGCGGGCAGAACAGTCGAAACGAATGGTTTTGAATATGGATCGCCTCGAAAGCATGGATGTGTTCGTCAAGGCCGTCGATCTCGGCTCGTTCGCGGCCGCCGCGGCGGCGCTCGATCTGTCGGGGCCGATGGTGGGCAAGCATGTCCGTTTCCTCGGAGAGCGGCTCGGCATGCGCCTCATCAACCGCACCACGCGCCGGCAGAGCCTGACCGATTTCGGGCGCGCCTATTACGAGCGTTGCCGCATCGTGCTGGCCGAAGCGCAAGCCGCCGACGCGCTGGCGGCCGATCAATTATCCGAGCCGCGCGGCAAGCTGCGCGTGACGATGCCGGCGCATTTCGGCCGCCACTGCGTCACGCCGATCCTGCTCGCGCTTGCCCGGCGTTAACCGACGCTGGAATTGGACCTGTCGCTCAGTGATCGTTTCGCCGATCTCGTCGATGACGGTTTCGACCTGGCGATCCGCACCGGCACGCTGGATGACAGGGCCGGCATCGTCGCGCGCCGCGTCGCGCGCCAGCGCATGATCGTCTGCGCTTCGCCGTCCTACATCGAAACCTTCGGCCGACCGCTTCAACTCGAAGACATCGCCAGCCATCAGGCGATCATCTACCGGCGGCTCGGCCAGGCGCTGCAACCATGGCTATTTCCTCGCGACGAGGATTCGGTCGCGGAGATCGTGCCCGCCGGCCGGCTGCGGCTCGACGACCTCGACGCCATCGCCGATGCGGCAACCGACGGCCTGGGACTGGCCTGGCTGCCATACTGGCTGGTGCGTGAACGCATCGAGGGCGGCACACTGGTCCGCCTGCTGCCTGAGCAAGGCGACTATCTCTATGACTGCCATGCGCTCTGGCTGCAGACGCCGCACCTGCCGCTGAAAGTGCGGCTGACCGTCGATGCGCTGGCGGCGGGATTGCCAAAGATGATGAACTAATTCTACGCCGATTTCAGTCGCTGCATCACCGAACCGCGTCAGCCCTTCGACAGGAACAGCATCGCCAGAATGATCGGCTCCAAACTCTGCATCATCGCGGACATTCCGGGTTCGACCGCCTATGCGGCTGAAAGTCTCACACCGTCCACATTGTCGAGCGCAGAAGAGCTTGCATGTGTTCTGGCAGATCGAGTTCGCCGCGCGCCTCAATCTCTAAGAGATATCGGGCCTTGGCCAAGCGGTCGCCTTCCTTGACCGCCCGATAGGCGCAGATGGCCAGCAGCGCCCTCTCCTCCTCTCGGCCGGCCTCGATATGGTCGCGGCTATGGCTGCCCGTTTTGTGGACGAGCTTGCCGAACGCTGCGTAGCTTGTCTTGTGCGCCTCGATCAGGGCGATCAGGTCCTTGGACGGTTGCCGGTTATGTTTCAGTGCCTTTGCGCTGTGAGCGTCCGCTGCAACGGTCGAGGCGACGACAGCGCAGCCGGAATGAAAAAGCAAGGCGCGACGGCTGATCCTGGACGTGATGAACTCTCCTCTTGGCTTTGCGGCAGGCCCGAGCGGATGCCGTGAACATTATCAGCACCGTAACACAGCGGTTCGCGCATTCATGTCAGGATGGATGGCGAGGGATGCGCTTGAGGTTCGAGCAAGCGGAATTCGAGCAGAGGGCCGCCGACGGGGCCGGAGCGGATGAAGGGATCAATTCATGTGCAGGCCGAGCGTATCGGCGATCTGATCGCTGCATTCCCAGCGCTGAAAGAAAAAGGCCGGGCGCGAAAGCGGCCCGGCCAAGAATGAAGGTCATAACCTTCAGAGGGGAACATCGCTCGGCGCAATGGGAGGAAAACACCGAGCGATGCCCCTTATTTGGGGCCTGAACGGTGTATTTTCCACGAACGGAATTCCAAAAAGGACCGAAATCACGAAAAAATCTCGCTCACTTATCAGCTTTTGTCAGCCGGCGACCGATGCTTTTTCCAGAAGGTCGGCATAGTGACGCCGCGCCACGTCGGGATGCGACCTCAGCCGGCTTTTCAGTACGTTGGTCCCGACATTGCGGAAGAGCGGATTGTCGGGATCGCTGGCCGGGCCGCGCGCTTCGGCCGCCAGCTCCTCGGGCAGATCGAGCAGCGGGATGGTGGCGTCAAGCCGGGCGCTGAAGAAGAACGGCACCGAAATCCGTTCGACGCCGGCCGGCGGCGTGACGACGCGATGCACGGTAGCCCTGAGATAGCCGTTCGAGGCGAGTTCGAGCAGCTCGCCGATGTTGACGACAAGCGTTCGCGGGATCGGGTCGACGTCGACCCAGCTACCGTCATATTCGACCTGCAGGCCCTTGTTCTCGTCCTGCAGCAAAAGCGTGAGGAAGCCGCCATCCTTGTGCGCGCCGACACCCTGGTCGTCGCCGGTGGCATTGCGGCCGGGGTAGCGCACGATCTTCATGCGGTGGTTCGGTTCGCCGCGGTAGATCGGGTCGAAGGCGTCTTCCGGCTGGTCGAGCGACAGCGCGAAGGCCTTGAGCAGCCGGATCGCCACGTCGGTCGCCTTGGCCTGCCAGGCAAGCAGCGCGGGCTTGAGATCAGGGAGCGCGGCAGGCCACTGGTTCGGGCCCTGCAGCCGCGTCCAGGCCGGCACGCCCGGCCCTTGCGCAATGGTCGTGCGTTCGACGCCGATATCGAGCTGCTCGCGCCAGTCGGCCTTGCCCCTGGTCAGCTCGCCGCCGGCGCGCGTATAGCCGCGAAACTGCGGCGACTTCACCATTTCGATGGCGAGCTTGTCGGCTTCCGGCAAGGCGAAGAAGCTGCGCGCGGCGCCCAGCACCGCGTCGATCTCCGGCTGGGTGATGCCGTGGCCGCTCAGATAGAAGAAACCGACATCGCGGGCGGCGGTGCGAAGATCGAAAAGAAACGTCCGCAGCTCCGACGGGCCTTGCTCCAGACGATCGAGATCAAGCACCGGAATTATTCTGGGCATGGACAGGCTCCTCTTGGCGAGACTTGTAACCCCAGCCACAGGATGACATCAGCGCCATTGCTGGTGAAGAAACACACCGACCAATCTCACTGCAAACGGGGCAAGCCGGCGCTCAATTCCCGGCTTTTGCGGCAAATTGCGTTCGGATGCCGCACATCATCCCCGATGATCCAGACGAGCGACAAGGCGGTCGCCAAGCCACTGAATGCCGCAGACGAGCACGATCAACACGACCACCACCGCGACCATCACGCTGGTTTCGAAGCGCTGATAGCCGTAGCGGATGGCAAGGTCGCCGAGGCCGCCGGCGCCAATGGCGCCGGCCATGGCCGACGCGCCGACCAGCGTCACGAGCGTCACGGTGAACCCCGCCACGATGCCCGGCAGCGCCTCCGGCACCAGCACCTCGCGGATGATCGTCCAGCGGTTGCCGCCCATGGCGCGCGCCGCCTCGATCAGGCCGTGGTCGACCTCGCGCAGCGAGACTTCGGCGATACGGGCATAATAGGGGGTGGCGGCGATCGACAGCGGCACGATCGCCGCCCATGTGCCGATCGAAGTGCCGACGATCAGCCGCGTCACCGGGATCAGCGCCACCAGAAGGATAATGAAAGGCACCGACCGGAAGCCGTTGATGATAGCGCCGAGAATGCGATTGACCCACAGACTCTCGGCGATGCCGCCGCGATCGGTGGCGACCAGAGCAAGGCCGAGCGGCAGGCCGAAGACCAGCGAGATAAGGCCGGACGCGCCGGTCATCAGCACCGTCTCCCAGATCGATCGGAGCAGGAGTTCAAACAGGACCGGCGACATGGCCAAGCACCTCCACCCGCGCGCCGCGGTCTTTCAGGAATGTCGTCACCCGCGCAAGATGCGGGGCTTCAGCGCCGGCAACAGCCAGGAACAGCGTGCCGACGGGTTGGCCCTGGACATGATCGACGCCGCCGTGCACGAGGCGGAATTGGCTTGGCACCGCCACGGCAAGATCGGAAAGCAAAGCACTGTGCGCAGCCTCGCCGGCCACATCGATCCGCAGGATCGTTTCCGCCCCTGCGCCCGGAACCAGCCGGCCCGCGATCTCGAGCGGCAATTGCGGCCGGATGCCGCCGAGCAGGCTGCGGGTGATCTGCGATTTCGGATCGGCGAAGACCTGCCAGACGGCGCCCTCCTCGACGATCCGGCCGGCGTCTATCACCGCCACGCGGTCGGCGATGGAGCGGATCACCTCCATCTCGTGCGTGATGAGCAGGATCGTGAGACCGAGCCTGGAATTGATATCTTTCAGCAGAGCGAGGATCGAGCGCGTCGTCTCCGGATCGAGCGCCGAGGTGGCCTCGTCCGACAAGAGCAGCGCCGGTCGGGCGGCAAGCGCCCTGGCGATGCCGACGCGCTGCTTCTGCCCGCCCGACAGCGAGGCGGGATAGGCTTTGGCCTTCTCCGAGAGGCCAACGAGCTGCAGCAGCTCGGCCGCGCGGGCCATGCGCTCGGCGCGCGGGCGACCTTCGATCTTGAGCGGCAGGGCGACATTGTCCTCGACGGTCTTGGCCGACAGAAGATTGAAGTGCTGGAACACCATGCCGATGCGGCGGCGCAGCGGCTGCAGGTCGCGTTCGCCCAGCCGGCCGATCTCGCGGCCCTCGATAAAGACCTCGCCGGAATCCGGCCGCTCCAACCCGTTCAGGCAGCGGATCAGCGTCGACTTGCCGGCGCCACTGCGGCCGATGATGCCGAGGATCTCGCCTTTGCGGACGGTAAGCGAAACGCCGTCGAGCGCCGCGGTCGCGCCGAAACTGCGCTTCAGGCCGACGAGGCGGACGACATCTTCCCGCCCGGTCGGCTGGATGTGGACCGGGTCGGCGCGTTCGGTCGTGACATGCTGGTTCATCTCTATGTCCGTTTCAGTGCCGCGCAAACGCGACGGCGGCCCGCTCAGCAGCGGGCCGCCCGTTTCCGCCAGCCAGGCCCCGATCAATAGGCGCTGATCCCGGTGCCCTTGTAGACCTTGTCGAACTCGGCCTTGACGGTCTCGTTCTGATAGGAGGCGACTAGCGTCTTCACCCAGGGCTCGTTCTCGCTTCCGGCCTTGACCGCGATGAAGTTGCGGTAGGGATTGTCGGCCACCGGCTCCTGCGCGATGCGGTTTTCCGGGCCGAGGCCGCTCTTCAGCGCCCAGTCGGTGTTGACGACGGCGGCATCGAGATCGTCGACCGAGCGGCCGACGATGCCGGCGTCGAGTTCCTTGATCTCGAGCTTCTTCGGGTTCTCCGCAATGTCGGCGGTCGTCGCCAGGATGCCGGTGCCGTCCTTGAGCTTGATCAGGCCTTCATGCTCCAGCACGTGCAGAGCGCGGCCCTCGTTGGACGGATCGTTGGGCAGGCCGATCACCGCGCCTTCCGGAAGGTCGGCAACCTTGGCGTGCTTCTTCGAGTAAAGGCCGATCGGCCAGACGCCGGTATAGCCGACCGGCACGATGTGATAGCCCTGCGTCTTGATCTGGTTGTCGAGATAGGGCTTGTGCTGGAAGGCGTTGGCGTCGATCTCGCCGCGCTCCAGCGCCTCGTTGGGCTGGGTGTAGTCGTTGAAGACGACGGTCTCGATCGTCAGCCCTTTCTTGGCCGCCTCAGCGGTGACGACGCGCCAGACATCCTCATCCTCGCCGCTGATGATGCCGACCTTGATCGACTTCTTGTCCTCGGCGAAGGAGGGCGACGGCGCGGTCAGGCCGATGACGGCCAATGTCGTGGCGAGAAGTGCCGCCAGTCCGGCGCGCCTGGTGATTGTCGTAACGAGAGAATTTGAAGCGTCGGACATGATGCGTTCCTTGCGTCCCTGAAATCATTGCGGCCTGGCGGGATGCGAAGCCTTGATCTCAGGATCACCAATGCTGCCTCATTGGGCAAAGAAGCGCTTTTCCTCTCAAACGAGAGGCGGAAAATATTCTCTCAAAGATTTTGTGACTTGGAGAACATCGGCTGCTGGTAAGCGGATATCGACGGTCAGGTGGTGGACGCTTGCGCGCCTATGAAGCCCGCCGGGCGACATGCAAGGACGGCCGGCCGTCTGCCGGCAGCGATGAAACGGTGGGCAGGCCTCGCGCTTCCTGTACAGAATAGCCCAACCGTTGCAGGCTGGCCCGCGCCAACGCCGCATTGCTGTCGATGACGACCAGCCCATTCGTATCGCCGAGGCTGGCCGCCACGACGGACAGTTCCGTGCAGCCAAGCAGGGCGGCGTCGGCGCCGGCCCGTTGCGCGAGATGAAGCGCGCGCTCGGTCTCGGTCGCGGCCTCTGCGATCGAACCGGCCTTGACGAGCATGATCGCGCTGTCGACTCGCTCCTGAAACTCGGCCTCCTGCGGGAGGCAGAGGTCGAACCCCGCCGCCGTCATCCTGTGCTGATAGAAGCCGGAAACCAGGGTGCCCCGGGTTGCGAGGTTAGCGACCCGGCCCCGGTCGAGGCCACGGCGGATCTCCGCGACCACCGCGTCGCCGATATGCATGATCTCGGCTGACGAGTTTGCCGCCAACTTGTCGTACCAGTGATGGGCGGTGTTGCAGGGCATGGCGATGCAGGTGACGCCGAGCGCGTTGAGCGTCGAGACCGCGGCCTGCAGCGGCGCCAGCGGTCCGTCATGGCCGGCCAGGATCGCTTCGGTCCTGTCGGGCAGTTGCGGCACGCTGAGGATGACGCAAGGCACATGCTCGTTGTCGCGCAGCGCCTCGGTCATCCGCGTCAGCTTGAAGTAGAAGTCGGCCGACGCCAGCGGCCCGAGGCCGCCGATGATGCCGAGCTGCGGGCGGATGCCGTCGTCGATCATCGGGCGGGCTCGGCTTCGAGCTCTTGCGCGACGGTTTCAGCGCTCTGCGCCGCCTCCCGATGGCTCGGCGCGATCATTGCCGTGCTTGCCGCGACGGTGGAGACGCTGGACAGCGTCATCAGCGTGTCCACGGCCGCGTCCACCGCGACGAACAAGGCGAACGCCGCCTCGAAGGGAAGCTTCAGATAGCCGCAGACGATAGACATCTGCGACAGGATGAGCAGGCTGCCCATGCCGCCTGTCGTAAGCGCCAGAAGCGCGGAGACGACGCCGACAAGCAAGAGATCCGGGATCGCCAGCGGATGGCCGTAGAGCTGGGCAATGAACAGGGCGCCGGATGTGTAGACCAGCGCCGGCCCGGTCCGCAGCAGCGCCGCCTGCAGCGGCACGAGCAGCTCGACCACCACCAAGTTGAAGCGCAGCCGCTCGCTCAAAAGATTGATGACCCACGGCAGCGAGGCGACGGTGGAGCGCGTCGTGATGGCCACCATCAGAAGCGGCTGAAGGGTCTTGATCGTGGCCCAGTAGCTTCGCCGCGAGCGTATGGCGATGACGGCGAACGCTCCGGCGAGGAAGGTCAGGCAGGAGAGGCCCATAACCAGCAGATAGCCGCCCATCAGCATCAGCGGCTTGGTGCCGGTCGACGCGGTCTGGTCGGCGATCAGGACGAAGGTCGCAAAGGGCAATCCCCAGACGAACCAGTTGGTCAGCACGGTGCAGGCCCGATACACCGCGTTGAGCGCCTGTGAGAGGCTGAGCGACGAGGGTTGGGGAATCTTGCCCATCGCCAGCCCGAAAAGCAGGCAGAACAAGAGCACCTGGATGGTCTGGCCAGAGGCCAGCGCGTTGAAGACGTTGTTCGGCACCAGATCAAGGAAGATCGAATGTCCGCTGTTCGGATCCCCGGTCGACGGCGGGGGCTGGAACGGGAATGCGAGATCGGTGGAGACGCTGCCTTGCGAATTGATGAACTCGCCGAGCTCGATGCGTGATTGCGGGTTCTCGATCTGGCCGGGCTTCAGGATTAGCGAATAGGTGCCGCTGACCAGCACGGCGAGGAACGACACGACCAGCACCGCTATGCCGACCTTGCCGAGATATCGGACCGATTTCGGATCCTGGACCATCGCGGTGATGGAGAAGATCACCGACGAGACCAGATAGGGCAGGACGACCATCTTGAGGAAGTTCAGATAGACCTGCGCGACGGGGCTGATCGCATGCGCAAAAGCCGGGTAGTAGAGTCCGCACAGGATCCCGGCCAGGATCATGATGATCGTTGTCAACGGCGAGCGCAGGATGCGCTTTGCCGCCAGGCGCCAATCGAGAGGCATGGGTGCGGCTGCATCGGAGACGGCCATCGTCAGGCTTTGCTCCCCTGGCGGTAGCGCGCGATGATCTCGTCGGTGTTGAGGACCTGCTGGCCTCGCGCAAGATCGAGATAGAGATCGACGAAGGCCGCGAGATGCGGATTGGCGGGGTTAATGCCGACCGCGATCGTGTCGACCTTGTCGGTCAGCGTGATCGAGCGCGCGACGACCGTCATCGACGGATCGTCGACCATCAGCTTCTTGATCTCGAAATCATCGCGATAGGCGAGGTCGATCGTACCGTTGCGGATCGCGTCGATGACGGTATTCCAGCCCGCGAAGCGTTGGATCGTGGCGTGCGGGAAAGTGGTCGCCGCATAGGTGGCGAAGGACGAGCCTTCGATCACGCCGAGATCGCCCGAGAAATCGCGGATGATCTGTTCGGGCGGCTTACCCTGCGTGATGCGCGCCAGGTTCACGCGGTTAGCGAGCAGCCCCTGGTGCAGCATGGCGTAGGGCCGCGAATAGAGGATAGAGCGGCCGCGCTGAAGGGTGCGGCTGAGCTTGCCGATCGCCAGGTCAGCCTGGCCGGACGTCAGCTTTTGCACCATGGCGTCGAAGGTCACGGCGGACCGGTCGAACACCGGTTCGACGCCAAGCTCCGCGGCAATGCCGCGCGCAAGGTCCACGTCGATGCCCTTGTCGCCCGAGCCGTCGGCCGGAAAGAATGGATCCGAAGCGAAGGCCGGCATGGCGATGCGCAGCTTGTTGTCGCCGACGATGGGTTTTGGACCGTCCTGCGCCTGGGCCGGCGTGGCCGCAGCTTGCGCTTGCGCGATCAGCAGCCCTCCGCCTCCGGCTGCAAACAGCGTGCGACGTGTAAGCGGCATGCCCATTCTCAATTCGCGCAGGAGAGCCGGACAACAATTCTGACCAACTCGCAGTATGCACGCCGAAGTTAAGTAAAGGTATCTTTTATTTTTCGCCTTTTTACATTGCAGATCGCTAAAATGCCATCAATATATGCGAATTTTCTAAAAATACCATCCACGGCCGGGCGCGCTGTTTTACGGTTGCTGCGGCGGGATCGTCAGAAGGTCTCGACCCAGGGCCTCAGCTCGACCTCGAAGCTCCAGGCGCTGCGATGCTGGCGATGGACTGCGAGATAGGTCTCGGCGATCGCGTCGGGCGAGAGGCGGCGATCCGGACGGTCGGGCTCGGGCGCCTGTCCAGCCGGCTCGATCTGGCCGTCGATGATGAAATGCGCGACGTGGATGTTCTTCGGCGCGAGCTCGCGCGCCATCGATTGCGCCAGCCCGCGCAGGCCGAATTTCGGCATGGCGAAACCGGCCGAGCCGGAGAAGCCCTTGAGGCTCGCCGTGGCGCCGGTGAACAGGATCGAGCCGGAGCCGCGCGCAAGAAGCCGGCGCGCCGCCTGCTGGCCGACCAGGAAGCCGCCATAGGCGCCGACAAGCAGGGCTTGTTTGACCGCCTCGGGATCGAGCTCGGCGATCGGGCCGCGCGTGCGGCCGCTGGCGTTGAAGACGGCGATTTCGAGCGGGCCGGCCTTGTCGGCCGCCTCGAATAGCCGCTCGACGGAAGCGACGTCCGAGACGTCGGTTTCCACCGCCTGCGCGCCGGTTTCCTTGGCGAGCGCGGTCAGTTTGTCGACGTTGCGGGCGGCGAGGATGACCCGGAAGCCCTCCCTGGCGAGAAGCCGCGCCAGCGAGGCGCTTAGGCCAGAGCCGGCGCCTGCGATCACTGCAACATTGGCTGCCATGGCCTTTCCTCCGGATAGCTCGATGTCGGAGCCCCAGGCTCGCGCCTTCGGCGGCAAGAGGCAAGAATGTGGTTGCTCGATTTTCGTCCTTTGGCGCAAAAGGCCGCCGGCATAGACCGGCTCGCCGTTTCACGGGAGCGGCGAACCGCTCTATCTTCTTGTTTTCACGCAATTCCGGACGGAAAACCGCTCACACTTTTCCCGGAATTGCTCTAGCCGCGGCGAAAGACTTGCCTGCCGCGCCGATCCGTCCGACACGTGGTTGGACGACGATTCGGGGACAAGACCATGGAACCAATCTGGGCCGTCGGCCTGATGACCGGCACGGTGCTCGACGGCAACATCGACGTGGCGCTGATCAAGACGGACGGCGAGCGCATCGCCGACGCCGGCACCTACACGCTCGCCCCCTACCCGCAATCGATCCGCGCCCTGCTCGAAGAGACGCTGCGCCAGGCGCGCGTCTGGAATTTCGAAGGTTCGGAACCCGCTATCTTTCGCGAAGCGGAGGAGGCGCTGACGCGGGCGCAGTCGGCCGCGGTCAAGGATCTGGTCGAGAGCCAGGGGATGCGCATGGCCGATATCGGCGTCGTCGGCTTCCACGGCCAGACGGTGCTGCACCGCGCGCCGCAGCCGGGACGGATCGGCCGCACGCGCCAGCTCGGTGACGGCGAACTAATGGCCTCGCTGCTCGGCACCAAGGTCGCCTATGATTTCCGCTCGGCCGATGTCGCGGCCGGCGGGCAAGGCGCGCCTCTGGCCGCCGCCTATCATGCGGCGCTGCTGAGGGATGCCGACCCAAGCGGCGACACCGCCGTGCTCAACCTCGGCGGTGTCGGCAACATCACCTGGTGGGACGGCAAGGACAATATCGTCGCCTTCGACACCGGTCCGGCCAATGCGCCGGTCAATGATTTCATCAAGGCGAAGGGCCTCGGCGAGATGGACCGCGACGGCAGGCTCGCTGCCGCCGGCGAGGTCGATGAGGAACGGCTCGCTAAGCTGCTCAAGCATCCCTACCTGACGAAACCTTATCCGAAATCGCTTGACCGCTTCGACTTCACCGCCGCGATGGCCGAAGGGTTGAGCGCCGAGGATGGCGCAGCATTGCTGACGGCCTTCACCGTGTCGGCCGTCGGCAAGGCGCTCGACCTTTTGCCGCGCAGGCCGAAGCGGCTGGCGGTCAGCGGTGGCGGCCGCCACAACCCGACGATGATGGCAATGCTCGAAAGTCGCGCCGGCGTCGAGGTGGTGCAGGCCGAGTCGCTTGGATGGAAAGGCGACGCGGTGGAAGCGGAATGTTTTGCTTTCCTCGCAGTGCGCGTGCTGCGCGGCCTGCCGATCAGCTTCCCAAGCACCACCGGCGCGCCCGAGCCGCTGCGCGGCGGAAAGCTCGCCGGATAGAGTCTTTGTTCGTGCAATTCCCGACGGAAGGCTACGGCGAAGACGCCGAGCCTAACCGCTCCACACTTTTCCTGGAATTGCTCTAAGGCAGCCTCTTCTGCAGGAAAACGCGGCGGCGGCCGATCGGGAAATCCGGCAATTCGCCGAACGGCTTGTAGCCCTGGCGCTCGTAGACCTTCTCAGCGGTTGGACTGAAAGTGTCGATCCAGGCGCCGTGGCAACCCCGCGCAACAGCCTCGCGTTCGGCCGCGTCGAGCATATCGGCGGCAACGCCTTTTCCGCGCAGCTTTTCGTCGACCCACAGCCACTGCACATAAAGCCAGCCCCAGGCGGTGTAGCCGGATATGCCGGCAACGATGGCGCCGGTTTCGTCGCGCACGAAAACCGCCAGCGGCTTCCGGGCCGACGCGCCGACATCGGCATCGTTGAAGGCGGTGAGGTTCCCGCTCAGGAAAGCGAGATCCTGCGGCAAAGGCTCGGCGGTGATCTCGAGACTGGTCTTCATCGGCTGCGACTCCGGTTCGCAAGTCAGCCTTAGAGCAATTCCGAGAAAAGCGCGAAACGGTTTTCCGGCCGCAAATGAAGAGTGGGGCAGGCCTGTTACCGAGGACCGACTGAGCGCCACGTCGCTGCGCCCGCCGCCACCAGCATCAGTCCCGCGGCGATCAGGGCGCAATTGGCGAAGCCGAGGCTCGTGTAGAGCGGGCCGAAGCTTGCCGTGCCGACGGTGACGGCGAGATAGGTGACCGCGCTGTTCAGTCCCATGATGGTGCCGCGCCGCGACGGGTCGAGCGCGGTGAGGCGCATGACCAGCACGTTCAGGCCGAAATGGTTGGCGAGGCCCCAGACGGCGATCGTCGCAAGCAGGAGACCGAAGCCGGTGCTCGCCAGCGCGATCGCGACATAGACGGCCGCGACCAGCAGATAGGCGAAGGGCATTACGCGGCGGGCGCCGAGGCGGTCGATGACGCCGTCCAGCAAGGCCGCCGCGCCGAAGCCGAGGCCGTAGGCGACCGCCGCCAAGCCATTGGCGCTGACCGGCTCGCCGAGGGCTTCGTGGAGATGATCGCCGAGATAGCCATAGACGCCATAGAAGGCGGTCATGAAGGCGCCGCAGGCAATGAGCAGCGGCAGGATGCCGGGAACGGCGAGCGCGCCGAGCGGCGACGGCGCGGGGCCGCTTTTCCTGGTGTCATGCAGCGAGCTCATCGCCAGGCCGGCAACGGCCGCTGCCGCCAGCAGCGCGACGGCCGCGAAGACAGCGCGCCAGTGGATCAGATCGGCGAGCACGGCCGACAGCGAGACGCCGGCTACCATGGAAAGCGTCCAGCCGGTCAGCACCACCCCGATGGTGCCGCTTTCGCGGCCGGGTGGAGCGATCGCGGCCGAGCTCGCATAGATCGCCGGCATGGCGATGCCGGCGGCAACACCGGCGACGAGCTGGGCCGTCACAAGAAACGCGACGGTCGGCGCGAGCGCGCTGGCGACCAGCGCCAAAGCCAGCAACAGCAATGCGCCTTGAAGCATGCGGCGCGCGCCGATCCGGTCGATGTAGCGGGCAAGGAAGAGCGCGCTGGCCGAGGTGCCGAGGCCGAAGGCGGCGGCAGCCGTCATCACCGCCGGCACACTGGCGCCGAACGACGCCGCGACGGCAGGCGCGATGGGTCCCAGAACCAGCGAATTCGAGCCGATGACGGCAATGCAGCCGGTCAGCAGATAGGCGGCGGCCGGGATCGGCGCGCGCGGCGCCTCAGTTATAATTGCTGATTGATCAGTGTTCGGCATATCGTCATAATGGCCGAATTGAATTCCGCAGCAATGGAGATTTTCCATATGGACGCAGAAACAGATGACATTCAGCGGAACAAGCATCCGGCCCGCGAGGCCGACCCGATCGACCGAAAGATATTAGGCATTCTCGTCGAGGACGCGACCGTCAGCTATGCCGAGCTCGGCGAGCGTGTCGGCCTGTCGCCGCCAGCGGCGCATGAGCGGGTCAAACGGCTGAAGCGCAGCGGCGCCATCCGCGCCACAGCGGCGCTCATCGATCCGAGGGCGGTGAAGAAGCCGCTGCTCGCCTTCGTGCATATCGATACCAGGGGTTGGGGCAAGACACCGGAACTGATGGCGGTCTCCAAATATCCGGAGGTCGAGGAGATCCACACGGTCGCCGGCGACACCTGCATGCTGCTCAAGGTGCGCACCGAGGACACGCGGGCGCTGGAAGGACTGCTGGCCCGTCTCTACGATACGCCAGGCGTCACCTCGACGCGCAGCTATGTGGTGCTGTCCACCTACCTGGAACGTCCGGTGCAGCCGGAGATCACGAGCGAATGGCCGGCGCCGAAGCATATGGCAAACCCAATGTATTAGGCCGTTGCCGGCTGATGGCGCCTGGAACGCGCCAGCAGATAGAAGGCCGCGGCATGCGTGATCATCAAGAGCGGTACGTAGATGATCGGGATCGCGTAAGTCGCGCCCAACTGGCCGGCCTGCCCCGGAAGGTCGAGCAGCACGCCGTGATAGTAGTCGCCGACAAGGTCGACCACGCCGACGACATTGAAGGCGACGACGAGCGGCCAGAAAATCGCGGGCCGCTTCACGCCAAGCAGCGCCAGCATGGCGAGCAGACCGGTGGCGAAGTCGCCATAGGCGGCGAAGCCTGCGAAGCCAGGCGCAAGCTCGGGGCCGACCACGCCCGGGATGAGGAAGACGAGGCCGAAGAAGCGGAAGCTGTGCAGCGTTGCGATGGCGCGCTGCGCCTCAATCGGCTCCATCGACCTCAGCCTCGGCCAGATATAAGCGGCGAAGCAAAGCAGCCATGGCACGTAGCCCAGCGCGAGATGGATGTTGAAGATCACCGCCGGTGACATCTTAACCTCCTATGAAGTTTTGGCCGGAACGGCTTCGAACACCGCCGTGAGGATGCCCAGCCGTCCTTCCATGAGATTGCGCCCGAGATTGGTGGCGAGCTCCGCGAACCCCTGCCCCATGACGACGCCGAGATTGAGCGAAGGCGGCGGGCCGGAGGCGCGGAGCTCGGCGAACCAGGCCTTGGCTATGGCCGTGTCGTCGCGGCGGACGAGCGTGCCGAAGCCGGCCGCCTCGATCGCCTCGCAGGTCGCCTCGGCCGTCAGAAGGAAGCTTTCGCCCGGCGTCTTCGCCCACGGAACCGGATAGAGCGGATCGCCGCTCTTCAGCACGACGTCGAAGGTCGCGAATTTTCCGCCAGGCTTCAGCACGCGCCTGATCTCGCGGTAGAGCAGCGGCCGGTCGGTGATGTTCATCGCCACGTGCTGCAACAGCGCGGCGTCCAACCGGCCATTCTCGAAGGGAAGAGAAAGCGCGCTGCCGGTTTCGAACGACACTTTGTCGTCCTGCCCGGTTCGCGCGGTCAGGTAGCGCGCGGCCTCGACGAAAGCTTCGCTGAGGTCGACGCCCGTCACCTGGCAGCCATAGGTCTCCGCAAGAAAGCGAGCCGGCCCGCCGACGCCCGATCCGACATCGAGCACCGACATGTCGGCGGTGATGACGGCCAGATCGGCGAGTTCCGCCGTCGCGGCGAGCCCGCGGGTGTGGAACTGGTCAAGAGTCGCCAACTGTTGGGGTTTCAGCCGCTGTTGCTCAGGCCCAAACACCGCCAGCGTGGTCTTCAACCGATCGGTGAGGCCGGTCGCACGGTAGTGATCGCGCACGCGATCGAGTTCATTTGTCATTGCCATTTCCCTTCAGGCTTCCAAGTCACGGCAGAAATACGGGCGCTTCCTGCGAACCGCTATCCGCGATAATGTCGATGGGTCATGAAGCAGAACTTCACAGTCAGGCATGGCGCGCTCGACGGCGTCGAAGCCTTCTTGAGCGTCGCAAGGCACCGCAATTTCCGCAAGGCGGCGGCCGAGCTTGCCGTCACCCCGTCAGCGATCAGCCAGGCGATACGCACGCTGGAGGCGCGCATAGGTGCTGCGCTGTTCATCCGCACGACGCGCAGCGTCGGCCTCACCGAAGCCGGCGAGAGATTTTTCGCGCGTGCCCGGCCGGCCTTCGAGGAGTTGATCGCCGCGAGCGAGATCGCGCGCGGCATGGGCCAGCGGCCGGCGGGGCTGTTGCGCCTCTCGGTGCCGCCGGCCGTGGTGCCGGTGCTGCTGGAGCCGATGATCGCCTCCTTCTGCCAGGCCTATCCCGAGATCGAGTTGGAGATCGTCGCCAGCGGCGAGTTGGCCGATCTCGCCGCCGGGGGATTCGATGCCGGCATCCGTATGGGGGACCTGATCGCGCCCGACATGGTCGCCGTTCGCCTGACGCCCTCCTTCCCGATGGTGGTCGTCGGCAGTCCGCAATATCTGCGCCGGCGCGCGGCGCCCGAGCGCATCGAGGATCTGCGCGACCATGCCTGCCTGCGCCTGCGCCGCTCGAACGGCTCGGTCGCGCCCTGGTCCTTCGTCGACGGCAACAAGACGATAGAGGCGATCGTCTCGGGACCGTTGATCGCGCATGACTACCCCTCGCTGCTCGGCGCGGCGATCCAGGGTGTCGGGCTGGCACAGGTGCCTGGTCCTATCGCCGAGACGCCGATCGCCGACGGGCGTCTGCAGGCGCTGCTCGGCCGCTTCGCGGTGACCACGCCGGGCGTGTTCCTCTATTACCCGGAAAGGCACCAGGTGCTGCCCAAACTGCGCGCTTTCATCGATCACGCAAGACAGCCCAGCGGCGTCGATGCTTCCCCGAAGCGCCCGGGCAGGAGGCGGCAAAGCTGACGCTTCAGGGCGTCGTCGGCCGGGATCTCGGCCGGTATCGATCTGGCGCTGGCGTTGATCGAGGACGATCTCGGCCCTGCGATCGCGCGCCGTACCGCTCAGCAACTCGTTGTCCACCAGCGTCGGCCTTGCGGGCAGCCTCAGTCATCGGGCCTTCGAACTCGACGGCCTCGGCCACCGCCGCAGGCGCCAAGGCGCGCAGCGGCGAGAGCCTGAGAGGCACGCAGTCAGCCGGCGCGGGATTCGATCAAGGATCGGATGCGCTCAGCGTCGGCGGGCGTCGCGGGGTTGTAGACGATCATGCCAAGCTCGGGCCGGCCGTCAACGGCAAAGACAGAAAACTCCAGCTCGATCAGTCCGATCTCGGGATGCCGCATGCGCTTCACGCCTTCGCCATGCGCAGGCGCGACTTCGTTATCGCGCCAGAGCGCCGCGAACTCCGGACTCGCCCGGGAAAGCTCCTCGACGAGTTCCGTGACCTCCGCGCCGGCGCCGGCCCGGACGGCATCCGCCCTGAAGGAGCCGACCACGAAACGCGCGACGCTCTGCCAGTCGTCCTGCGCGTCGCGCACGCGGGGATTGCCGAACATCAGGCGCAGGATGTTTCGCTGCTCGCGCGGCAGCTTGGAATAGTCGGTGAGCATCGCCGCGGCGGCACGGTTCCAGGCCACCACATCCCATGTCGCGGTCTTGATGATCGCTGGGCTGGGGTCCAAGGCATCGAGGACGCGCTGCAGGCGCGGCGTCACGCTATCCACGCTTTTGTAGCGGACTTCCGGCGGCCGCCCGAGACCCAGCATGAACAAATGCTCGCGTTCGGGCTCGGTCAGCATCAGGCCCGTGGCGATTCGATTCAGCACATCGGCGGACGGCGCGCCGCCCCGCCCCTGCTCCAGCCAGGTGTACCAGGTCGGGCTGATGTTGGCGCGCTGCGCCACCTCCTCGCGGCGCAGCCCTTGCGTGCGCCGACGCCCCGTGGCGAAGCCGAAGGCGGCGGGATCGAGGCGCATGCGGCGATCGCGAAGAAATGTGCCCAGCTTGTTGGTCGTCTCTTTGTTGGCAATCTCTTGAGGCATCGCTATCCTGTTGGCAATTATACCATGATAAGATCACTACTTTAACAGAATGAGTTATAGCGCAAATAAGGCCTCCGAACAACCACAGGAGACCTTCCCATGCGTGTATTCCTTACCGGCGCGACCGGCTTCATCGGTTCCAGGATCGTGCCCGAGCTTCTCGCCGCCGGCCATCAGGTGCTCGGCCTGACCCGCTCCGATGCCGGCGCGCGGTCGCTTGTCGCCGCAGGCGCCGAGCCGCATCGCGGCGATCTCGAAGACCTCGACAGCCTGCGCGACGGCGCGGCAAAATCGGATGCGGTGATCCATACCGCTTTCGACCACGATTTCTCGAATTTCGTCGCGAATTGCGAGAAGGACAAGCGCGCCATCGAAGCGCTGGGCAGCGCGCTCGCCGGCTCCGACCGGCTGCTCATCATCACGTCGGGCGTGGGCATGGGCTCTGCCGAACACGGACAACCGGCGCGGGAAGACATCTTCAACACTGACCATCCCAATCCGCGCATCCTGTCCGAGCTTACCGGCCAGGCGATGGCCGAGAAGGGCGTCAAGGTGTCGGTGGTGCGGCTGCCGCAGGTGCATGACACGGTGAAGCAGGGCCTGATCACACCGCTGATCGCGCAAACGCGCGCCAAGGGCGTGTCGGCCTATCTCGGCGAGGGCCGCAACCGGTGGTCGTCGGCGCATGTGCTGGATGTCGCGAAGCTCTACCGTTTGGGGCTGGACAAGCAGGAAGCCGGCGTACGCTACAACGCCGTCGCCGAGGAAGGCATCCCGATGCGCGAGATCGCGGAAGTGATCGGCGCGGGCCTCAACGTGCCGGTGGTCTCGCTGTCGCAGGAAGAAGCGGCCGACCATTTCGGATGGCTTTCCATGTTCGCCGGCCTCGACATGCCGGCGTCGAGCGAGTGGACGCGCGCACATCTCGGCTGGCAGCCGACCGGACCCGGCCTCATCGCCGATCTGGAGCGGATGGATTATTCGCGAGCGGCCGCGGCTTAACTGCACTCGCGGGGCGGTCCGGCAATCAAGCTGAACCGCCTCACGCTAGGCGCGCAGCAGATCCGCCAGGCTGTCCGACTTCTCCACCTTGTCGGTGAGGTCGAGGCCGGAAAGCAGGTCAACCAGGTGGCTGTTCATCAGGGCAGCAGCGTCGGCGCTGTTGCCGGCCTCGATCGCATCGACCAGGGCGTGGTGCGCATGCTTCTCGCAGGTCGCGTCGCGGCGCTTCCAGTAAAGCGCGATGATCAGCGAGGAGTGCGAGACGAGGTCGCGGACAAAATTGGTGAACACCGAATGCGCGGCGATCTCGGCGATGCCGACATGGAAGCGCGCCGACAGCATGATGGCGTCGCTGTCGCGGCCGTCATGGAGCGCCTCGTGCTCTTTCTCCAGATGCGCCCGCAATTGCGCGATGTCGGACGGCACCGCCGCCCTGGCGGCGAGCGCCGCCACCTTTGGTTCGATCAGCGCCCTCGCCTCGAACACTTCCCGCGCCTCGATTTTCGACGGCTGCGCGACGAAGGCGCCGCGATTGGGCTCCAGCCGTGCCAGCCGGTCATGCGCAAGCGCCTGCAGTGCGGCGCGCACGACGGTGCGGCTCACCGAATAGATCGAGGCCAACTCGTCCTCCGGCAATTTGGTGCCCGGGGCGAGGCGGTGGCTGACGATGGCATCCCTCAGCCCATAGTAGATCGGCGACCAGCGCGCCGCCGGCTTGTCGTCTCGATCTTCTTCCCTGAGTACCGTCAACATACTTTCAATGCGCGGGCCCGAATGGCCCGATCTGCCCCCAAATCGCCGGCAGCCCGCCCAATCTAGTATCGCTCGCGCGGCGGTCAATCCCACCTGCCCGGCGCCGACCGGTCGTCCGGCGGCATGGAGCATGCCTAAACGATTTCCGCTTGCGAGGGCGACAGCGGCGCGAACATGCCGGCGAACCGCTTGCCGCGCGGCGCGGCATAGCCGCCAATCTTCGATGTCTTCAAACCGACCTTGAACAGGCTCTCGGCCAGCGTGACGGCGCAGACGACCCCGTCCAGCACCGGAACGCCATGCTCCTCGGACAGGCTGTGCGCAAGGTCGGCCATGCCGGCGCAACCGAGCACGATCGCTTCGGCCTTGTCCTCGCTGATGGCGCGCGCGATCTCCTGCGATATCCGGTGCCTGGCATTCGAGCCCGGACGTTCGAGCTCGAGCACGGCGACGTCCGACGAGCGCACCTTGGCGCAGCGCGAGGCGAGGCCGTATTTCGCCAGATTGTGCTCGATCGCCGGCACCGAGCGGGCAAGCGTGGTGACGACGCTGAACTTGCCGGCGACAAGGCTCGCCATGTGGAACGCCGCCTCGCCGATGCCGATCACCGGAGCCTCGGTGGCGCAGCGGGCGGCATCGAGGCCGGTATCGTCGAAGCAGGCGATGACATAGGCATCGGCAGGCGCCTTGCCCATTTCCGCGATGATGCCCGGAATGGCGAAGACCTCGTCGAAATAACCCTCGATGCTCGGCGGGCCGTCGGCCGGATTGACGGCGACGATCTGGGTGGCCTCGGACGCAACGCTTGCCGCAGCCTCGCCGATCTTGGCGGTCATCGATTGGGTGGTGTTGGGATTGATGACGAGAATGCGCATTAAATCAGCCTCAGATCTCGCCGCCGAGATAAAGACGCTTGACCCGGTCGTCGGTCAGCAATTCGGCGGAATTGCCGCTCAGAGCGACACTGCCGGTGGTCAGCGCATAGGCGCGCTGCGAGATGCGCAGCGCCATGCGCGAATTCTGCTCGACCAGAAGGACGCTGACCTTCTCGTCGCGGTTGATGGCGACGATCGAGCGGGCGATGTCCTGGACAAGCTTTGGCGCGACGCCGAGCGACGGCTCGTCGAGCAGCAGCAGCTTCGGCTTCGCCATCAAGGCGCGGCCGATGACCAGCATCTGCTGCTCGCCGCCGCTCATCGTGCCGGCGGCCTGCGAGAAGCGCTCCTTGAGTCGGGGAAAGCGCCCCAGCACCATCTCCATCGTCGCCGCGATCTCGGCCTTGCTGGTGCGCGTGAAGGCGCCCATCAGGAGATTGTCCCGGACCGACATGAAGGGGAAGACGCGGCGGCCCTCGGGTACCATGGCGATGCCCATCTTGACGATCTCGTCAGGCCCGGCGCCGTCGATGCGCTTGCCGTTGTATTGGATTTCGCCGGACCTGATCTTGCGCAGGCCGGTGATGGCGCGAAGGATCGATGATTTGCCGGCGCCGTTGGCGCCGATCAGCGCGACGGTCTCCCCCTCATTGACCTCGAGCGAGACGCCCTTCAGCGCATAGACGTGATCGTAGTAGAGCTCGACATTGGCGAAGTTCAGGATCTGGTTCATAAGCCGATCGCCTCGTCTTCGCTGCCGAGATAGGCTTCGATCACCTTCTCGTCGGCCTGGATTTCCGACGGCGTTCCCTCGGCGATCTTCTGCCCGAAATTGAGCACCACCAGACGGTCCGAGATCTTCATCACGGCCGGCATGTCGTGCTCGACCAGAAGGATGGTCAGGCCGCGCTCGCGCAAGCGCCGCACCATCTCGACCATGCGCATGGTCTCGTCGTGGTTCATGCCGGCGAAGGGCTCGTCGAGCAGCAGGATGGAAGGGTTGGTGGCCAGGCCGATGGCGATGCCCAGCGCCCGCAAATGGCCATGCGGCAGGTTGCGGGCGGTCTCATTGGCGAGCGAGGAGAGGCCGAGCAGCGCCAGGATTTCGTCGGCGGATTGGCCGAAGGCCGCTTCGTCGGCCTTTGCCGTACCGGTGCCGAGAAAGAAGCCGAGGAGGCTCGCCCTGGAGCGCGGATGGTGCGCGATGATGACGTTGTCACGCACGCTCATGTTCTTGAAGATCGTGGTCTCCTGGAAGGTGCGCACCACGCCCCTGCGGGCGGCGATGTGCGGAGCGAGACCGGAGATGCGTTCGCCCTTCAGGCGCACCTCGCCGGTGGTCGGCCTGAGGAACGACGAGATCAGCTTGAACAGCGTCGACTTGCCGGCGCCGTTCGGACCGATCACCGACAGGATCTCCTTCTCGCGCACGGAGAAGGAGACGTTGTTGACCGCAACCAGACCGCCGAAGCGCTTGGTGATGCCGGAGACCTCGAGCATTTCGGCCATGGCTCAACCCTTCTTCCGGGTCGTTTCGGCAAGGCTGAGCAGACCGTTGGGCAGCACCAGCATCAGGACGATCATCAGGCCGGAATAGATGAGCAATTGGAACTCGCCGGTCTGGAACAGAAGGTCCCAGCCGAAATAGAGCACCAGCGTGCCGAGCATCGGACCGAACACATAGCCGAGGCCGCCGAGGAAGCAGTTCAGCATGAAGTTGACGGAATCGGTAACGGTGAAGCTCGACGGGTAGATCGACTGGGAGATGGCGGCGAAGATGGCGCCGGAAACGCCGCCGAGGAAGGAGGAGACGGCATAGGCGATGACGCGCAGCCAGGCGATGTTGACGCCGATCGAGGAGGCCAGCTCCTCATTCTGCTGCAGCGATTGGCAAAGCCTGCCGATGCGCGAATTGACGAGCCGGTACATGACCGCGAAGCAGACCACCATCAGCGTGACCGCCAGCAGATAGAAGGCGAGCCGCGAATTCTGCAGCGTGGCGAAATCCGGAATGATCGTCAGGCCGAAGACCGACAACGCGCCGGGCAGCGGAATGCTGACGATGCCCTTGGCGCCGTTGGTAATCGGCAGCGCCAGCGCAAGCAGTCGCGCCACCTCGGTCAGCACCAGCGTGACCATGGCGAAATAGACGCCACGCAGGCGCAGGATCGGCAGGCCAATCAGCACGCTGGCAGCGGCGCAGAAAAGCCCGGCCACCGGCAAGGTCAGCCAGAACGACCAGCCATGGCTCATCACCAGTATGGCCGAGACGTAGCCGCCCATCAGCGCATAGGCGCCCTGCCCGATGTTGATGCGGCCGATGTAGAAGGTGAGCCAGACGCCGGCGCTGGCAATGCTGAGCAGCGCCACCGAGGTCAGCGTGTAATAGAGGTCGAAGCGGCCGCTCGACGAGATCGCGACCGGCACAGCGATGAAGACGATCGCGAGGAAAGCGACGACCGCGGCGATCCTGGTGCTGCGATTGCGGGTCATGGCGCGATCAACCCCACGGCTTGCCCATCAGCCCGTTGGGACGGACCGACAGGAACACCATCAGGGCGGCGAAAATGACGAGATAGGTCACGTCGCCATATTCGCGCAGCACGGTAAGGCCAACCGATTCCATCATGCCGAGGATGAAGCCGCCGGCGATCGCTCCGCCGACGACGCCCGCGCCGCCGATCATCACCATGAGGAAGGCCTTGATCGAAATGGGCCCGCCGATGCCGGAATTGACGCCGGTGATGGTGACCAGGAGCCCACCGACGACACCCGCCAGCATGGCGCCCATGGCGAAGCCGATCATCGAATAGCGGTCGACGCGTACGCCCATCAGCTGGGCGGCGACGCGGTCCTGGGCGAGCGCGCGCATGGCGCGGCCAACCCGGCTGTACTGCATATAGAGCACGAAAGCGGCGATGAAGACGATCGCCAGCGCGCCGACGACGATGCGGTCGTAAGGCATGATGATGCCGGCATCGTTGAAGACGCCCTTGACGATCTTGGGAACGCCGCGCTGCTTCTCGCCGAAGAGAAGCAGGATGACGGCATCGAAGAAGAAGGCGGTCGCGGCGGCGAGCAGCATCGTGCTCTCCTCGCGATGGCTGCGCCTGATGACGGTGCGGAAGAGGAATTTCTCCATCAGCGCGCCGATGATAGCGAGCGTGACGCCGGAGGCGAGCAGCGCGACCACGAAAGGCAGGCCGAGCTGGCCGTAGACGGTGTAGGTGATGAACCCGCCTAGCACATACATCTGGCCGTGGGCGAAGTTGAGCACGTTCATCAGGGCGAAGATCAAGGTGAGCCCCAACGCAATCAGCGCGTATTGGGCACCGAGATACAATCCGTTGGCGATGACCTGTTCCATGGATACCTTCGATCTTCCGCGGGGTCTATCGGACCCCGCGGCAAGCTGGAGGGAGTGACGCCCGAAGGTAACGCTAGTCGACGGAGCCGACGAACAGCGTCTGGAAAGCGCCGTCCTTGTACTCGTTCACCACCATCGGCACCGACAGCTGGCGCTTCTGCCCGAAGGACGTCGTGCCGACATAGCTGAGCTTCGCGTCGCCCTTCAGGAAGGGGTTGGGCGCCGAGAAGGTGTCCATGGTCTTCTTGAATTCGGCGACGTCGTTGATGGCCGCAGGATTGGCCTTCAAGGTCTCGATGATGTATTCGAGCGCATAGACCTTGGTGTTGGACTCGTCGTTATATTCGCCGAACATCTTGGTGTAGCGGGCGACGAATTCCTTCATCGCGTCCGAGGCGATCTCCGGCGTCGAAGCGCCGCCGACGGAGATGAAGCCGTTGGCGTACTCGCCGGCGCCTTCTTCCAGGACCTTGGCGTCCTGCGCGGTTTCCGTCGAGATCAGGCCTTCATAGCCGAGCTCGCGGGCGGCGCGGATGAGGAGCGGCGCGTTGGCGGGCGCCACGCCCGACAGGACGAGCAGGTCGGGCTTCAGCGCCACGATCGGCGTCAGCACCGGGGTGAAGTCGCGGGTGTCGTTCTGGTAGGTGTCGTTCTGGGCGACGATCTCCAGGCCGAGCGCCTTCGCCGCCTCGACGCCGCTGTCGCGCTGGCTGAGCGGATCGGATTCATTGGCCGCGACAAAGGCGATCTTCTTCACACCTTTGTTTTCCTTGAGGTATTTGTAGATCGCCGGACCGGACTGATAGTTGGCGATCATGCCGAGCACGGCATTGGAGGCCGGCTTCTGGTAAAGCGCTTTGGGGAAGGCGTAGGGGAAGTAAATGATGCCGTTGGCCTCGGCGACGGGGCGGACCGCGGCGGCGCCGTCATCGACATTCGGCCCGACGACATAGTGGACGCCTTCCTGCGCCATCTTCTCCATGCCGGCAATGGCGCGCTTGGGGTCCTTCTGGTCGTCGAAAGTGACGATGTTGATGTTGTAGGTGTCGTTGCCGATCTTGACGCCACCGGTCTCGTTGATCCAGGCGGCACGGGTCTGCATCGAGCGCACGTTCGAGGTGCCCCAGGCGGCGGCGGGGCCGCTGGTGACGCCGACGAAGCCGATTTTCAGTTCCTTGTTTTCAGCCTGCGCGGAAGAAATGCCGAGAGCGGCGAGCGCCAGGGTCGAGACGGCGCCGAGCGCCATTGATTTCAGAGTCGAGCGACGGTTGATCATAGCTTCAGTTCCCCTTGGTTATCGCGCTTTGTGTTTTGCTCGTAGGCTGCGCGTATAGCGTAAGGGAAACCGACCGCGACAGATTGTCAACATCTTTCTTTATTATTGTATACAATATTTTTATCGAATGTGTGCGATGCCGTCCCTCATGATACGACCGATCTTCCGAGGAGGCCGGTTCAGCCAACAACAATCATCCCCCGCGACCCCGATAGGTCCGCTGGGCCCATAAACGCCAAGGGTCGAGGCTGACCGAACCGGCCCGAGGGACGCCGGCTCGGAATCTACTTCCCGCAATAGTGATCGTTGATGTCGTTCACCGCATTCGCGTCGGGGCCGACGCGGTGATACGCGCAGGCGCCCGCCGCCGTGTTGGTCATCTGCTGGTCGTAGTAGCGCGGACCGCCGAACAGCGTCTCGATAATGTCGTCACTGGCCGGAACATAACGCTCATGCTCGACAACGCGGTAATGATGTTCGCCGGCGGCAGCGGGACCCGCCATCGCGGCTGCGGCGGCAAGCATGAGCGCGGTGATTGCAAAGTGTTTCGTCATGGCAGCAACCTTCTGGCAATTTGGATCCGCAGCATATCCAAAATCGCCACCGGAGCAAAAGTTCCCCTTTCCCGCTTCTATTGCAGCTGATGCAGATGCCGCAGCTTGTCGGGGTTGCGCATGACATAGATCGCCGCGATCTTGCCGTCCTCGATGTCGAGCGCCGTGGTCTGGAGCTCACCATCGACCTCCTGCGTGACGAAGCCGGGCAGGCCGTTGATGAAGCCGTAGCGGATGAGCGTCGAGGGATTGTCCTTCAGCCACGCCGCCACGACCGCGTATTGCGTCATGACGGCCTCGAAGCCGAGCGCCGGCTCAGTCGCCGCCGGGCGCTTGCCGCCGCCGTCGGCGTGGGCGGTGACGTCGGCGCTGAGCATCGCGCCGAGCGCTTTCATGTCGCCACTGCGCGACGCGTTGAAGAAGGCCTCGGCGATCTCCAGCCCGCGCTGGTTCTCGACCTTGAAGCGCGGCCGCGCCTCGCGGACATGCTCACGCGCTCTGGCCGCGAGTTGGCGGCAAGCGGCGGGTTCGCGCTCGATCTCCGCCGCGACTTCTTCGAACTGCAGGCCGAACACATCATGCAGCAGAAAGGCGGCGCGCTCGAGCGGCGAAAGCCGCTCAAGCGCCAGCATCAGCGGCAAGGTGACGTCCTCCGCCTCGTCTTCCTCCACAAGCGGCTCGGGCAACCACGGGCCGACATAGGTCTCGCGCCGACGGCGCGCGGATTTGAGCTGGTCAAGGCAAAGCCTGGTTACCGTGCGGCGCAGGAACGCCTCGGGCTGGCGCACCTCGGCGCGCTCGGTCCGCATCCAGCGGATGAAGGCCTCCTGCACCACATCCTCGGCATCGGCGACAGAGCCCAGCATGCGGTAGGCGACCCGCATCAGCTTCGGGCGCAGCGGTTCGAATTCCGCCGCCGCGCCCGTAAAGGACGGCTCCGGTGTCAAGCCGCGGCAGCCTTGTTGGCAGCCGCCTTGTTGGATGCCTTGATGGCCGCCGGATCGACAAAGCCGCCGAAGCCGACAGCGATGCGGTTCCAGCCATTGATTATGTTGATCATCAATGTGAGCTTCACGCGTTCCTCCTCGGAGAAATGCGGCTTCAGCGCTTCATAGGCCGCTTCATGCGTATGGCCTTCGCAAATCCTGGTCAGCGCTTCGGTCCAGCCGAGCGCGGCGCGCTCTCGATCGGTATAGCACGGCGCCTCGCGCCAAGCCGACAACAGATAGATGCGCTGCTCGGTCTCGCCGCGCTCGCGGGCATAGGTCGAATGCATGTTGATGCAGTTGGCGCAACCATTGATCTGCGAGGATCGGATCTCGATAAGCTCGGCAAGCGCCGGATCGAGGCTGCCGGAAATGGCGAGCGAAGCGCGCTGCCACTCCTTCATCAGCGAAGGGGCGGCGGCAAGGGGGTCAAGTCTGACAGTCATGGTCGGTTCCTTTCGTTGCTTCCGACCTCAAGACGAGCGAGGCTTGGCCCGATGTGACATCGGCGCCGAAATTTCGCCGCCCTGCCGCCTATCCGGACTGCCGAAAAATAACGGCAATCGCGACGGCGGATTTTCGACAATGGCCGGCTCCGATGCCGGATATCCTGCATTCGTTCGGCCGCCATTCCCGGAGGCCCAGGAAAGCCCTATGACAGCCAGAGTGATCGTCCTCGACGCCAGGCCGCTCGGCACGGAAGATGTCGCGGAGATCGCGCGGCGCAATGCCCGGCTCGTGCTCGGCGAGGAAGCCATGCGCCGCATCCGCGCAAGCCGCGCCCTAATCGAGCATCTCACCAAGCTCGGCAAGCCGCTCTACGGCGTCACCACCGGGCTCGGCGCCTGTGTCGACACGCCGCTCGCCGAGGCCGACCTGATCGCCTTCCAGCACAGCGTGCCGCTCAGCCACTCGATGGGCGCCGGCCCGTCGCTGCCCACCGAGGCGGTGCGGGCGCTGATTGTGGCACGCATCTGCGGCATGGCGGCGGGCGGCACCGGCACCTCGGAGGGCGTGGTGCTCGGACTGCTCGCCGCGCTCAACGCCGGCGTCCATCCGGTCATTCCGAGCTGGGGATCGGTGGGCGCCGCGGACCTCGCGCCGCTCGGCCATCTGGCGCGGGCGCTGCGCGGCGACGGCGAGAGCGAATATCAGGGCCGGATCATGCCGTCGGCCGAGGCGCTGAAGCTCGCCGGGCTGGAGCCGCTCGACCTGCGCGAAAAGGACGGCCACGCCATCATCGTCGCCAACAGTCTTTCGACCGGAACGGCCTGTCTGGCGCTCGAAGAGGTCGCGTGCCTGGTCGACTGGTCGCTGGCGGCTGTCGCTCTCAACTACGAGGCATTCCGCGCGTCGCTCAAGGCGATCGACGAGGACGCGCTGGCGGCGCGGCCGGCCTTCGGCCAGCGCGAGATCGGCGCGCGGCTAAGGGCGGAACTTGCGGGCAGCGGGTTGTGGCGGGACAATGCCGCGCGGCGACTGCAGGATCCGCTCAGCTTCCGCTGCGTGCCGCAAGTGTGGGGCGGCCTGTTGCATGCCTATGAGCAGGCGAAGCTGGCGACCGAGATCGAGCTCGGCCACTCCGGTGACAATCCGGTCATCCTGCCCGAGGCCGAGCGCGTCGTCTCCAACGGCAATTTCGACCTCACCGCCTTCACGCTGACCTGGGAAAGCCTCGGCCAGGCGCTGGCGCATTGCGCGGTCGGCACCGCCAACCGCTCGATGAAGCTGATGTCGCCGACGGTGGCGGAACTGCCGCGCTTCCTGTCGGCCCGGGGCGGTAGCCGCCAGGGATACGCCGAACTGCAGAAGCCGGTTGCCGCGCTCGAGGCGGAAATCCGGCACCTCGCCAATCCAATGTCGCTCAGCCCCCTTGCCATCTCCGACGGCGTCGAAGACCAGTCGTCGATGGCGCCGCGCGTGGTGGCCAAGACGGCGGGAATCATCGAGCGCCTGCGCTACCTGGTGGCGATGGAGCTGATCTTCGCCGCCACCGGCGTGGAGTTGCGCGGCGTGCTGGACTCGATGGGCGAAGGTCCGCGGCGCAGCTATGAGGCCGTGCGGGCGCTCGTCGCCCCGCTCGACGACGACCGCGAGATGAGCGCCGACATGGCGCGCGTCGCCAGGATGGTCGCGGGGCCGCGGCTGTAGCGCAGGCCCCGCTACGAGCGTCAGTGGTAGTAGATACCGCCGTCGACGTTGAGCGCCTGGCCGGTGACGAAGGCCGACAGATCGGAGGCGAAGAACAGCACCGGACCGATGATGTCCTCGGGCGCGCCGAGGCGCTTCAGCGCCGCAACCTCCTCCCAATGGCGGATCGCCGCTTCGCTGCCCAGATTGTTCTTGCCCATCTCGGTCAGGATGATGCCGGGGCAGATGGCGTTGACGGTGATGCCGTCCATGCCGACTTCCTGCGCTAGCACGCGAGTCAGCGTGATCACCACCGCCTTGGTCGCGGCGTAGTGGCCCTGCGTCGGCACGCCCTGCCGGCCGGCGATGGAGGCGATGTTGATCACCCTGCCCGACTTCCTGGCACGCATATGCGGGAGCACCGCCTGGCACATCATCAGCACGCCCTTGGCGTTGACGTCGAAATGCGCGTCCCAATTGGCCTCGTCGAGATCCTGCAGCAGGCTGGGTTTCAGGATGCCGGCATTATTGACCAGCACGTCGATGCTGCCGGCCGCTTCAAGCAGTGCCTGCGCGGTCGCTTCGATGTCCTTCTTCTTGCTGACATCCATCGTATAGACATATGCCTTGCGGCCGGCGGCCTCGATCTCGCCCTTGGTGACGTCGAGTTCCGCCGCCTGCGAGGGCAGATCGGTGATGGCGACGTCGAAGCCGGCTTCGGCGAGGCCTTTCGCGAGCGCCCTGCCGATGCCGCGGCTGGCGCCGGTGACGAGAGCCGTCTTGCCCTTGGCCTCAGGAAGAATGGTCATGCTGCTTCCACCTTTGATGTCTTGACCGGCAGCGAATTCATCGCCGCGATCGTGTCGTCGAATGAAACGAGTTTGCCGTCGGAGCCCAGCCCCATCGCCACCTTGGCGGCGACCGCGCTGGCAAAACGCGCGGACTGTTTCAAATCCCAGCCCTTGACGATGCCGACGATAATGCCGGCCGTGAAGGAATCGCCGCAGCCCGTGGTGTCGAAGACCTGGACCTCGAAGGCAGGCAGATGGAAATCCTCGCCATGTTCGGGCGAGACATGGACGCCGCCGGCGCCGAGCGTCAGGATGCAATTCTTCACGCCTCTCGTCTTGAAGAAAGCGGCGACGCGGGCCGGATCGCGGTCATGCGCCATCTCGCCGGCTTCGTCGATGCTGGGCACGAAATAGTCGATGTAAGGAAGGCATGGCTCGACCAGCTTCCAGGTCTCCGGCGTCGCCTGGATCAGATCGAAGGTAGTGACGCGGCCAAGCTCCTTGGCGCGCTTCAGAAGCTTGACGGTCGGTTCGCCGTCGAAGCGCTTCAAGAGGCCGGTGCCGCCGACATGGACGACGGTCGCGTCGAGCGCGGCATCGAGATCGGCATCGGCGACCTCGAACAGGGCGGCGGTGCCCGGCACATGCAAGGCGGGGCGCTCGCCGTTCGGCCGCACCGGCAGGATGGTGGACGAGGTCTGGACGCTGCCGTCGCGGCGCACGAGGCTCGTCTCCAGGCCGTATTTCTTCAGCTTGGCGAGAAACCAGTCGCCCATATCGTCGGTGCCGAGCGTGGTGACGGCGCGCGTCTTCAGGCCGAGAATGGCACAGTCCATGCCGGTTGCGCCGGCGGTGCCGGCGACGGTCATGCGGATCTCCTCGATATAGTCGGCGCGGCCGCCTTCGGGGATGCGCGAGACCGGCCGCCCCAGGATGTCGAGGACGTAGAAACCGATCGAGCTGACGTCGTATTGGGGCATGGTTGACTTGACCTTTCGAACTCAATGGGCGGCGCGGCGCAGGCCGAAGCTCGCGGCCAGCACCAGGAAGACGAGCACGCCGATGCCGACCTGCTGCCAGTAGAAATTCCAGCCGACAAGCAGCAGCCCGTTCTTGACGATGGCGAGCAGCAGCACGCCAAGCAGCGTGCCGATGACCGAGGGCTTGCGCTCGCGGCTCAGCGTCGTGCCGATGAAGGTGGCGCCGATCGCATCGAGCAGGAAGGCGTTGCCGGAGAGCGGCACGTAGGACTTCACGGTCGCCGAGAGCAGGATGCCGGTGACGCCGGCAAGCAGCGCGCACAAAACATGCACCATCGACAATTCGCGCGGCACGCGGATGCCGGAATACCAGGCTACGCCGGGCTGCGCGCCCATGGCCTGCACGTAGCGGCCGAACACCGAGCGATGCAGCAGGACATGAACCGCGACGACGAGGACGATCAGCACGATGACCGGAGTCGGTATCCCCAACAAGGCGGTGCGGGCGATGGCGTTGAACTGGTCTGCTGCATACCCGCTGGTGAGATAGATCGGCTGGCCGCCGCTGGTCGCGAGCTGCTGCGTGCTCTGGCCGATGAAGAGCACGCCGAGCGTGGCCAGGAAGGGGCTGATGTTGAGCCTGGTGATGAGGATCGCATTCAGCACGCCGACGATCAGCGCGGCGCCGAGCCCGCCCGCGACGCCGACGACGCCGCTGTAGCCGGCGGCCAGAAGCATGACGAAGATCATGCTTGCCATGTCGACCGAGACGCCGACCGACAGATCGATGCCACCCGACGAGATGACAATGGTGAGACCCAGCGCCACGATCGCCAGCATGACGACGTTGTTGACCAGCACGTTGAAGAGGTTGGCCGGCGTCAGGAAGGTCGGGCTCGCCGCAGAAAAGAAGATGACGATGGCCGCGAAGGCGATGAGCACGCTGTATTTGGCGAGGAAGCCGCGCAGGCTCGCCTTGGCGGTGTTGTCGTTGGCCGAGACGCTCATCGCGAACCCTCCGAACCGCGGGCAAAGGATGTGATCGCCACAACCAGCAGGATCAGCGCGCCCTGCACGCCGTTGACCCAGTAGCTGGAGACGTTGAGCAGCTGGAAGCCGTTCGCGAGCAGGCCGATGAACAGCACGCTGAGCAGCGTGCCGCCCATGGTCGGCACGAAGCGGCGGGAGAAAACGGTGCCGAGCAGGGCTGCGGCCAGCACCGACAGGAGCAGCTCGCCGGAGCCAGGCGTGCTGGCCGACAGGCGCGAGACGGTGAGGATGCTCGCCACCGCCGCGCAGAAGCCGCTGAGAACATAGGTGAATGACACGTAGAACGGCACGCTGATGCCAGCCGCGCGCGCCGCCTCGGGATGGCCGCCGACCGCGTAGAGCCTGAGACCGAACGACGTGCCGTGGACGACCACGATCATAACAGCTGAGAAGACGATCAACGCCCAGGCAAGCGCGGAGATGCCGAGGAAGCTGCCCGACACCAGCACGCCGAGCAGCGGGGAGGATGCGCCGACGACCGTGTTCTGAGTGAGCGTGAGTTCCATGCCGGCCGCCACATTGAGCACGGCAAGCGTCGCGAGCAGCGGCAGGATGCCGAGGCCGACCACGGCAAGGGCGTTCAGCGCGCCGACCGCCATGCCGACGGCGATCGCCGCGAGCACTGAGAGGAAATCGCCATAGCCCATCGACAGAAGCGTGGCATAGACCGCCGCGCACAACCCCATATTGGCGGCGATCGAAAGGTCGATGCCGCCTTCGGTGACATCGGAGCCGCCGCCGATGATGACGGCCGTCATGCCATAGGCGAGCACGCCCAGGATCGCCGACTGCTCGACGACGTTGATCAGGTTGAAGGTTGAGGTGAAGCCCGGTGCGAAGATCACGAAATAAGCCATGATCGCGGCGAAGGCGGCGATCGCGCCAAGCCGCACGACGAGCGCGCCAAAGCGGCGGCCGGCGCTCTTGGCGGCTGCTTGCTTTTCGTCGGAGACGCCGACTTCGGTGTGGAGAACGCTCGCGCTCATGCGGCCACTCCATCGGTGTTCGAGCGCGCGCCGGACGAAGCCGCCAGCAGCGCGTCGCTGTTCATCGCGGGACCGGAGAAGCTGCCGGCAAGCCTGCCGCGATAGACGACAAGCACGCGGTCGCAGACGCCGATCAGCTCGAGCAGGTCGGAGGACAGAAGCAGGATCGCAGCGCCCTCGGCCGCCAGCCGGTTCAACAGATTGTAGATCTCTACCTTGGCGCCAACATCGACGGCGACCGTCGGCTCGTCCAGCACATAGACGCGCGACTGGCAGCTCAGCCATTTGGCGATCGCCACCTTCTGCTGATTACCGCCGGAAAGCTCGCGCACCAGCGCGTCGCGATGCGGCGTCTTGATCGACAGTTCCTTGATCAGACCGTCCACTGCCTGATTCTCGCTGCCGCGGCTGACCAACCCGTTCTTGGAATAGCGGCGCAGGCTGGCGAGCGAAATGTTCTCGCGCACCGAAAGACCAAGCGCGACACCATGGGCGCGGCGGTCTTCCGGCAGCATGGCGATGCCGTCGCGCACCGCCTTGACCGGCGTCGACAGCGACAGCTCCCTGCCCTCGACCTTGACCTGGCCGCCATCGGCGGTCTTGAGGCCGAACAGGCATTGCACGATTTCCTTGGCGCCGGAGCCAAGCAGGCCGGTGAGGCCGACGATCTCGCCAGCGCGGACGTTGAAGCCGATATTCTCGAAGCTGCCGCCAAGCCGCAGATTGGAAACCTCCAGCACCGGCGCGCCAAGCTCGACCGAGCGCTTCGGAAACATCTCGCCGACATCGCGGGCGATCATCATCGCAATGATCTCGTCGATCGGCGTCTGGCGCGGATCGACCGTGCCGACATCGGTGCCGTTGCGCATGACGGTGACGCGGTCGCAGAGCTTCTCGATCTCCTGCATGTAGTGGGAGATGAAGACCACCGCGATGCCGTCGTCGCGCAGCCGGCGCAGCACCCCGAACAGGCTGTCGACCTCGCGTTTGACGAGCGCCGCTGTCGGTTCGTCAAGCACCAGCACCGACGCCTTTTGCGCCAGAGCCCGGGTGATCTGGACGACCTTCTGCTGCGCCGTGGTCAGGTCTTTCACAAGCGTTCCCGCCGGCAGTTCCATGCCGAAGAACCGCTTCAGCAAATCGGCCGCGCGGCGCTCCATGGCGCGGCGGCTGACGAACGGGCCGAGGCCGATTTCGTGGCCGAGGAACACGGCTTCGCCGACGGTCGCGGTCGGCACCAGCAACCGGTCCTGGTGGATGAAGTGCACGCCGAGCTTTTCGACCGAAGCCGGCGTCAGCGCGCTGACGGTTTCGCCATTGATGACGATCGAGCCGCTGTCAGGCTTGATGATGCCGGCCAGCACCTTGATGATGGTCGACTTGCCGGCGCCGTTCTGGCCGACAAGGCCGAGGATCGAGCCGCGCACGATCTCGAGGTTCGCGTTTTCCAGCGCGCGCACCGGACCGAACCGTTTCGATATGCCCGTCATCGATACAGCAATGTCATGCTTTGCTGTCTGCATAGCCGTCAATCCCGGTTGGATGTGACGGGCAGCCGCATAGGCGGGCCGCCCGTCGTTTCGTTCCGTCCTATTTAACGCCGGCCTTCTCGGCGGCGTCGAGGAACGGCTTTCCTTTTTCGGCGGCATTTTCCTTGTTGATCAGCACCGAAGGCACGAAAGTGAACGGCGGCACCTTCTGGCCGGCCAGATATTTGGCGGCGTTGTCGACCGAGGTCCTGCCGATCTCATAAGGCTGCTGCGCCGCAACGGCGCCCGCCGACGACTTCGGATCCATCACCATCTTGATGACTTCGGGGCTGCCGTCGATGCCGTAGGTCTTGACCTCGTTGCGGCCGGCGGCTTCGACCGCCTGCGTGGCGCCGATCTGCGGCACGTCCCAGCAGGCCCAGACCGCGCCGATCGAGCCCTTCTCGGGCGACTTGGTCAGCATGTCGGTGACGTTGGAATAGGCGCTCTGCACCGTGTTCGGGATGACGTCGCGCAATTCCGGCTCGACGATCTTCACATCCGGGAACGAGGTCAGCACATATTTCAGCTGGTCGTAGCGGATCTTGCAGACCGGCACGCTGTAGAAGCCGTTGAAGACCAGCACATTGCCCTTGCCGCCCATGTCGGCGACCATCTGCAAGGCGATCTCGGCGCCGATATTGTAGTTGTTGGAGGTGGTGTTGTTGATGGCATGCGGCGTGGCGGTATCGACCGTGAACAGCGGGATGCCGGCGTCGCGGATCTTCTGCAGCCACGGGTTCAGCACCTCGAGGTTGCCGAGCTGCTCGATGATGGCGTCGGGCTTCTGCGCGATCAGCGTCTGCAGCTGCGCGATCTGCTGCTGGTCCTTGCGGCCGGCGTCGAGCGCGATGACTTCACCGCCGAGCTCCTTGACGCGGTCCTGGATGCCTTTGAACGCCATCAGGTCCCAATAATGGTCGGTGCCGATAGCGGAGACGCCGATGCGCTTGCCCTTCAGCGAAAGCTCCTCGGCGTTCGCGCCGGCGACGGCGGCAAGGCTGCAAGCCGCCGCCAACCCCAGGGCGAGCGCCTTGACGAGGCCTTTCATGGATCTGGTCATTTTCATTTCCTCCCTTGTTGATCGCTCCGGGCCTTCCCGGAGGATATGCGAAACCATGGTCCACCGCTTAGGCGGCGGCGTCCTTGTCGCGCAGGCCGTAGCTCGCCATGCGCTTGATGACGTTCTCGATCTCCTCGTCGGACAGGATCGGCGGCTCGCCGATCTGCAGGGCGCCGTGATACTGGCGCGCCAGCGTCTCGACCTCGACGGCCAGCCACATCGCCTGGGCAAGGCTCGATCCGACGGCGATCATGCCGTGCTGGGCAAGCAGGCAGGCCTTGCGGTCGCGCAGCGCCTCCACCGCATGCGCCGAAAGCTCCGCGGTGCCGAAGGTGGCGTAGGGCGCGCAGCGTATGTCGCTGCCGCCGGCGACCGCGACCATGTAGTGGATCGCTGGTATCTTCCGGCCCATGATGGCGATGGTCGTGCAGTAGGTCGGATGCGCGTGGACGACGGCGTTGACCTCGGGCCGCGCCTTCAAGATATCGAGATGGAAACGCCATTCGCTCGATGGCGGCAGGCGTCCATCGACCTCGCCATCCCAGCCCATGAATACGATGTCTTCCGGCTGCAGCGTGTCGTAGGGCGTGCTGGTCGGCGAGATCAGCATGCCCTCGCCATGGCGCCGGCTGATGTTGCCGGATGTGCCCTGGTTGATGCCCAGCGCGTTCATCTCGATGCAGGCATCGATGATGGCCTGGCGCGCCTCGAGGTCCGAAAGGGTCATGCGATATTCCAATCCTTGTCCGCCCCGTTACCAGGCCGTGTAGCCGCCATCGATCGACAGGATGGCACCGGTGACGTAGCTCGAGGCTGGCGACGCCAGGAACAGGATCGCCGAGGCGATCTCCTGCGGCGTGCCCAAGCGCCCCATCGGCGTCATGTCGATCCAGGTGTTGAAGAGTTCGGGACGCTCGCGCATCTTCAGCGTCATCTCGGTGCCGACATAGCCCGGCGCCAGCGCGTTGACGCGCACCCCGGATTTCGCCCACTCGACCGCGAGCGCCTTGGTCATCATGTGCACGGCGCCCTTGCTTACCATGTAGGACGGCGCCGTCTGCGGGCGGTTGATGATCAGACCCGACATCGAGCCCAGATTGACGATCGAGCCTTTCTTGCGGGCGACCATCGAACGCCCGAAGGCGCGCGAAGCCCAGTAGACGCCATTGACGTTGACATCCATCACCAGGCGCCATTCCTCGTCCGGCGTATCCAACGCGGTGTTGAGGCGCGCGATGCCGGCGCTGTTGACCAGGATATCGACCTTGCCGAAGTCCGCGGCGACTTGAGCAGCCATCGTCTCGACGGCTTGCGGATCGGTGACGTCAAGCACGCGGCCCTCGACGCTTGCGACCCCAGCGGCCCGCAGTTCATCCGCAGCAGCCTTCAGTCCTTCCGCATTCATGTCGAGCAGGACGACCCTCGCGCCGCAAGTCCCCAGCGCCTTGGCGCCCTCGAGACCGATCCCGCTGGCGCCGCCGGTGACGACGGCGACCTCGCCCGTCAGGTCGAATTGCGACCGATAATCCATGCACATCCTCCATCAGGACAGGCTCGATCGCGGGCAAAACTTCGCCCTCGCCGCCGAGGCAGCGCCGCAAGCCGACCGGTCCTGATAATGCCTCCGGGGTCAGGCTCCTCCCGACCCCATGACAGGGACGTTACAGAAGCTTCCCGGGTCCGTCAATCTGGTTATAACCAGAAAACAGAATCTTTTTTGATAGGCCCAATTCAGGTGCGGTCGACACCGTTCACGGTCGCCGAAGGCTGCTCGACCGCCATGTGGATGCGCGCGACGGAGGAGTTGTAGAAGGCCTCGTAATATTCGAGGGCGGCGCCGTCGGCGTCATAGGCGATCGACTCGATCTCGATCAGCGGCGTGTTGGCGGCGACGCCCATCTGATCGGCCTCTTCCTTGGTGGGAAGGGCCGCTCGCAGCCAGCGGTCGGCGCGCTTCACCGTCAGGCCGAAGACGGCGCGGATGGTGCCGAAGATCGACTGGTTTTCCGACAGGATGTTCTCCAGACCCGGCACCCGATGTCCCGGCAAGCTGATGCGCGTCATGGTGATCGGCGCGCCATCGGTCATGTAGACGCGGCTGATGCGGACCACGCTGCCACTGGCGGGAATGCCGAAGACTTTGGATTCTTTCTCGCTCGGGGGGCAGCGGTAGATCTCCAGCGTGCGGGTCGAGACCTTGTGGCCCTTGGCGGTCAGGTCGTCGAACACGCCGAGATTGGCGGTCATGAAGTCGACATGCTCGCGGGGTGCTGCGACGAACATGCCCTTGCGCGGCATCTTGATGATGCGGCCTTCGTTGGAGAGCGAGCCGATCGCGGCGCGCACGACGGGACGCGACACACCAAAGAAATCGCAGAGCGCCTGTTCCGAAGGAATGCGCGAATTGGCGGCCAGCAGGCCGGTGTTGATCGCTTCCTCGACCTGGTTGCGCAACTGCACCCAGAGCGGCGCCGCCTCGTCGCGGTTGAGCTGGACCTTGGAGCCGATCGAGCGGAAGGCCTCGGCCGCCTCGGCATCTTCCTGATCGTAACGAGGACGTCCGCGCGTTCTGGTTGCTTGTTCCATCCGGTCCTGCCGCAATTCATTTGCCGCGACTCAGATGAGCGGCAGCGCCTCCCTAGCGGAGACCGCCAGTCATTTTCACGCTCTCCGGCAAGTTTCGCAACCATAGCATGGCGGCCACTCCCAGAAGTGGTCCGGGAACCAGGAGCAGGAAGGCCCAGCGCCAGCCGCCAATGAAGTCGGCGAAGCGTGGGGTCAGCCAGATGGCGAACACCGTCAGCGCGAAACCGGCGCCGAGCTGCACCGACAGTGCCGTGCCGACGAAGCGGCGGTCGGCAAGCTCGGTGACGGCGGCGGAGAATTGCGCCGAATCGCCGATCACCGAAACGCCCCAGACAATGGCCACCAGCACGAACAGCCAGAGCGGGCCGGTGAAGAGAAAGCCCATCAGCAGGGCGCAACCTCCCGAGACGAGCATCATGCCGGCGGTGGTGGCGGTGCGGCCGATGCGGTCCGACAGATAGCCGCCGAGCAGGCAACCAAGGATGCCGGAGGCGACGACAAGGAAAGTCGCGAGCGAGGCGGTGGCGGCGGTTCCGATCGCCTGCGCCTCGAAGGCCGCGCGCGTGTAGGCGAGCAGCCAGGCCCACATGGCGTAGAGCTCCCACATGTGACCGAGATAGCCGAGATTGGCGAGGAGCAGCGGCTTTTCTCGGAACACCTGGCCGATGCGCGAGGGCTCGAACACCGCCTTGCCGAAGGGATAGGGCCCTTCTTTCGCGAACAACAGGAAGAGCAGCGCGCCGGCCGCGGTGGCCACGCTTGCCGCTGCGACCACCGGCCGCCAGTCGAGCGCGGTCGAGACCGCGCGGAAGAGATGCGGCAGCGCCGAGCCGACAGTCAGCGCGCCGATGACCGCCCCAAGCGCCAGTCCCCTGTCGCGGGTGAACCAGGTGGCGACCAGCTTCAGCGCCGGCGGATAGACGCCGGCAAGCGCCGCGCCAGTGACGATGCGCGCGGCGATCACGCCGCCCGGCCCGGGATGGAGCAGAAGCGTCGCGTTGGCCAAAGCGGCGACAAGCGCCGCCGCCGCCATCAGTCGGCTGAGCCGCACCAGGTCGGGAAGGTTGACCAGGCTCGCCGCCAGCGCGCCGATGACGAAGCCGACCTGAACGCCATTGGTTAGCCACGCCTCGGCGCTCGGGCCCAGCGCCAGCTCCTGCTTCAGTTCGGGAAGAATCGCGGTCGCCGAAAACCAGGTGGTCAGCGACAGGACGACCGCCAGGCAAAGCAGCGACAGCACGCGCCAGCGCTCGCCGTCGGCCGCAACGCCAAGCCGGCCGTTGTCCACCGGGCTCACGCGCCTTGCAGCGGAACGGTGAACACCGTGGCCGTGCCGGTTAGGCAAAGCTCGCCCTGGCCGTTACGCACGCTGGTCTCGATCTTGCAGATCGGCTTGTCGGGGCGCACTTCCTTGACCTCCACGCGGCCGGTGATCTCCTCGTCGACGCCGACGGCCTTGACGAACTTCCAGGCCACTTCGAGGAACACGGTTCCGGGGCCGGGCAGATCCTCGGCGACCAGCGCGTTGAGGATGCCGGAGGTCACGCCGCCCTGGACGATCAGCTTGCCGAACACCGACTTCTCGGCCAGCGCACGGTCGTAATGCAGCGGATTACGATCGCCGGTCATCTCGGTGAAGGCCTCGATGTCGCTCATCCTCGTGCGCCGTGTGCGCTCGGCGAAGGCGCCGACCTGCGGACGACCTTTCACCACGCCAACCCAACCGTCCTTCGTTTCGGTGCTCATTGCGGCTTCTCCTCTGCTCTGGGTTCGACTGGTTTGAAGGCCGGCAGGACACGGCCGCCGATGGCGGTCGGAGCAAGAAGCAGCATGTCCCCGACCTGTAGCGGCCGTGTGCCGGGCAAGATGAAGCTCAGTATCGTCGGGCCTTCGGCCAATTCGACCAGGCCGACCACGTAGGGTGCTGCCGGCAGCCAGCCGGGATGGCCGGGCTTGTGCACCTCGGAAAAGGATTTGAGCCGCCCCCTGCCCGATGCGTCTTTCCAGACCAGACGCTTGCTCCAGCAATGCGGGCAGATCGGGCGCGGATAGAAGACGGCCTTGCCGCAATCCTCGCAGTGCTGGATTTTCAGCCGGCCCTCGGCGGCGGCATCCCAGAATGGCTTGGTCAGCGCGGTGATCGTCGGGCCAGGGGTTTTCAGCGTGTCGAGATCGACGGACATCAGGCGGCTCCCAGCACGAGCGCTGTCGCTTCGCTCATCGTCGCGCCATTGCCGGTGACCAGCGCGAGCCGGGCCTTGCCGATCTGGCGTTCCCCCGCCTCGCCGCGCAATTGGCGCACCGCCTCGACGACATGGGTCATACCGCCGGCAAGGTCCGGCTGGCCGAAGCCGAGCTGGCCGCCATGCGTATTGAGCGGCTTGTCGCCCTTGTGGGAAAGGTCGTGGTCGTGGAGCCACGCGCCGAACTCGCCCGGCGCGCAAAGGCCGGCATCCTCGATCGTGGCCGCGACCATGATCGTGTAGCAATCGTAGAGCGACAGAAGGTCCATCTCATCGGCCCGCGTGCCGGACTGTTGGAAGGCCCGCGCCATGGCGCTCTTCAACGGACCGGAGGTGAGACTCGGCGCCTGGCTGACCGCGCGGTGCGTGACCTTCTCGCCGGCGCCGAGCAGATGCACGGGCGGCTTTCGCAACGACCGCGCGCGTTCGGCCGAGGTGACGACGACCGCTTCGCCGCCGGCGACCGGCATGACGATTTCGAGGAGGTGCAGCGGCGAAGCGATCATCGGCGAGGCCAGCACCGCCTCCACATCGGCCGGCTTGCCGAAGAAGATGGCGTCGGGATTGAGCTGCGCATTGGCGCGCGCGGCCGCGGCGATCAGGGCGAAGTCCCGCGCGGTCGAGCCGTATGCGGCCATATGCGCCTGCATCAGCAGCGCATAGGAGATGTTGGCGCCCGAGGCGCCGAACGGCACGTCGAACTCGCGGATCGGATTGCGGTTGGGAGAACGGGGCAGCGTCTGCTCGCGGTTGTTGGCGAGCACGCACAGCACTGTCTCGCACATGCCGGCCTCGATCGCGGCCGCCGCGCGCCAGACCATGCCGGCGCCGGATGCGCCGCCGAGGTCCACGACATTGGCCATGGTCGGCGCCAACCCGAGATATTCGGCAATCGTTGCCGGCACATGCTGCGGCGTCTCGCCGCCCTGCGGCCCGACCAGCAGCCCATCGATCGCCGCCGGCTCGAGCCCGGCATCGAGCACTGCCAGGCGCGAGACCTCGGCGATCATCTCCAGCGTCGTCACGCCGCTGGTCAGGCGCTGCGGCCTCAGCTCGCCGATGCCGACGATCGCTCCCGTCGGCCGGCTCATGCCGCCTTGCTCCGGTCGAGCGTGCGGTATTCCTCCAGGCATGCCGGATTGGCGAGCGAAGCCATGTTCTTGACCGGCTTGCCTTCGAACGTGGTGCGGGCGGCGCCCTCGACGCGTTTCCCGTTCAGCGTATAGGGCACCGCCTGCACCGCATGGATGCGATGCGGCACATGGCGCGGCGAGGCCCCTTCGCGGATCGCGCCGCGGATTTGCGCGGCAAGCTCTGGGGTCAACGCATAGCCGTCATTGAGCTTGACGCAGAGCACGATTTCCTCGTCGCCTTCGACCGGCGCGCCGAAGACCAGGCAATCCTCGATCTCGGCAAAGTTTTCGCAGGCGGCATAGATTTCCGCCGTGCCAATGCGCACGCCGCCGGGCTTCAGCGTCGTGTCCGAGCGACCGTGGATGACGCCGGAGCCGTAAGCGGTCATCTCAGCCACGTCGCCATGCGTCCAGATCTCATGGCGCGCGGCGAAATAGGTGGCGTGATAGCGCTCGTCGCCGTCCTTGCCCCAGAAGGTCAGCGGCATCGACGGGAAGGGCTCGGTGCAGACGAGATCGCCCTGGCGGCCGATCACCGGCGCATTGCGCTCGTCCATCACCGCGACTGCCAGACCAAGCCCCTTCACCGTCAGCTCGCCGCGCCGCACAGGATGGATCGGCGATCCCAGCAGGAAGCAGCCGATGATCTCGGTGCCGCCGGAAATGGAGGAGAAGATCATGTCGCGCTTCACATGCTCGTAGACCCAGTCGAACTGCGCTGGAGAAACCGGCGCGCCGGCCGACAGCAGCGAGCGCAGCGGCGAAAGGTCGTGCAGGCGCCCCGGCGCGTAATTTTCGGCGGCAAGCGTGGCCAGATATTTCGGGCTGGTGCCGAAATGCGTGACGCGGGCACGCTCGGCCATCGTCCATAGCGGACTGGGGTCGAGGCCATCGGCCGATTTCAGGATCGGCGCGCCGTCATAGAGCACCACGCTCGCGCCGCAGGCGAGGCCTGAGATCAACCAGTGATACATCATCCAGGCGGTGTTGGTGTACCAGCTCATGACGTCGCCGGGGCGAACATCGCCGTGCAGCAGGTGCTCCTTCAGATGCTGGAGCAGCACGCCACCGGCGCGATGGACGATCGCCTTCGGCGCGCCTGTCGTGCCGGAGGTGTAGAGCACATAGGCGGGATGGTCGAAGGGCGCGCGCTCGAAGCTGAGCGGAGCGTCGCCGCCGAAATGGTCGAACGAAATGCAATCCGCCGCGCAGTTTGGCCGAAAGCCCGGCTCGCCCGTCAGCACCAGCGTCGTGACCGTCGGCATCGCGGCGACGATCTCGGCCAGCCTGCCGGAAATGTCGTGCTCCTTCCCCGCATAGCGGTAACGCGGCGCGGCGAACAACACCTTGACGCCAATCTGGCCGAGGCGGTCGACGATCGCGGTGGCGCCGAAATCCGGCGAGCAGGACGACCAGATGGCACCGATGGAGAGCGTCGCCAGAAGCGCGACGAGGCCCTCGACGCGATTGGGCAGGATGCCACCGACGCAATCGCCCTTGCCGATACCGGCCGCGCGCAGGCCGTCGGCCGTCCTAGCGACGAGCCGGCGCAGCTCGCCAAGCGTAATGGTCCGGAAATGGCCGCCCTCGTCGGCCTCGATAACCGCGACCCTCTCGCCGTCGCCACGCAACAGGTTTTCCGCAAGATTGAGCTTTGCTTCCGGCAGGAAGCGGCTCCCGGTCATCGGCGCATTGTCGTCGCGCAGGAAGGAGATCGCGCCTGGATCGCCGACGACCTCGGCGAAATCCCACACCGCCCGCCAGAAGGCCCCGGGATCACCGATCGACCAGCGATGCAGCGCCTCGTACTCGCGCGAGTCGAAGCCGTTGGCCATCGAAAAGCGCGCAAGGTTGGATGATTGGAACGCGGCCGGCGCCGGCGTCCAAAGCACGGATGACATGGATTTCCTCCCGCAACGCAGGCCGGGCTCGATGCCGCGACCTTGCCTGCCGACGCATTTCATGATTATTGGTTATAACCAGAATGTCAAGCGGCGATCCCGCCTGTGTGGATCGTACGTGCGGAGGATCGGAAATGGATGCGGTTTATATCGTTGCCGCCAAGCGCACGCCCATCGGCAAGCTGAATGGCGCGTTCGCCAGCCTGTCGGCGGCGGAGCTGGGCGGGCAGCTTATCCAGGCAATGCTTGCCGATACCCAGCTCGCGCCCGATTCCGTCAGCGAGGTGATCATGGGCCAAGTGCTGACCGGCGGCGCCGGGCAGAACCCGGCGCGGCAGGCCGCGCTCAAGGCTGGCCTTCCGGTCAGCGTTCCCGCAATGACCGTCAACAAGGTGTGCGGCGCTGGCCAGAAGTCGATCCATCTCGCCGCGCAAGCCATTCGCTGCGGCGACGCCGATTGCGTGATCGCCGGCGGGCAGGATTCGATGACCTCGGCGCCGCATTTCATCGACGGTGTGCGCGCCGGCATCCGCATGGGCGACCGCACCGTCAAGGATTCCATGATCACCGACGGGCTGTGGGACGCCTTCCATCAGGTGCATATGGGCGTTACCGCCGAGTCGCTGGCGCAGCGCTACCGGATCACCCGCGAGGGACAGGACCGTTTCGCGCTGCGTTCACAGGAAAAGGCGGACGCCGCCATCCAGTCCGGCAGATTCGACGACGAGATCGTTCCGGTGTCGATCAAGACAAGGCAAGGCGATGTCGTCATCGAGCGCGACGAGCACCCCAATCCCACCACCACGATGGAAGGCCTTGGCCGGCTGAGGCCGGTCTTCGATGCGGCGGGGACGATCACGGCCGGCAACTCATCCGGCCTCAACGACGGCGCCGCCGCGGTCCTGGTGATGTCGGAGGCGCGGATGACCGAACTCGGGCTGACGCCCCTCGCCCGCATCGCGTCCTACGCTTCCGCCGGCGTCGAGCCGATGGACATGGGTCTCGGTCCCGTCGCCGCCTCACGCCTGGCGCTCGACAAAGCCGGCTGGCGCGCGGCCGACCTTGACGTGATGGAAATCAACGAAGCCTTCGCCGCACAGGCCATTGCGGTCAACCGAGAGATGGGCTGGAACGAGGGCATCATCAACCTGAGCGGTGGCGCCATCGCGCTCGGCCATCCGCTGGCCGGCTCCGGCTGCCGCATCGTGGTGACGCTGCTTCACGAGATGATCCGCCGTGATGCGCGGAAGGGCCTCGCCTCGCTCTGCATCGGCGGCGGCCAGGGCGTGGCGATCTGCCTGGAGCGGTGAGCAGGGGCGATCATATACGCTCGGGTTTGAACGGAGATGCGCTTCACCCACAAATGGCATCGGGCATGACGTGACGCGGCACACGCGCGATCATACACAAAAGGCCTTGGGATCGGTGGCTATCGACCGCAATTGGCCGGCAACTGAATGGCGGCTTCTGGGCGTGTTTGCCTAGAGCATGACCCCGAAAGTGGGAACCGGTTTTCGGAGAAAGATCATGCTCCAACAAAGAGTTAGATCGTGAGGGCGATTCAACGAAACGCCATCACGATCTGGAAACTGGCGCGGGCTACCGGCCGATCACAGTCAATCCGAATAGGATAATCAGCCAAAGCCCGGTGGCCGCAACAGCAAGCCGAGGCAACGTCCCGGTCAGATGCATGAATAGCAGGCCAATCAGGGCAGCCTTCGCAGCGGCGATCGCCAGGTTGAGCGCGACGTTGAAACCGCCGAGATCGATCAAGGATGAGCCGACCGTCAGCGCCAGCAGCGCGAGCAGCCCGAGATAGGCGAAGGTGAGTTTGCGCAATTCGCTCATCGGTTGATCAGATAAAGGACCGGGAACATGAACACCCAGATGATGTCGACGAAATGCCAGTAGAGGCCGACGGCCACCACCCGGCGCAGCCGGTTGGCAGGGCCGGCGGTCCGCCAGAGCGCGATCATGCCGGCGATGACGACGATGCCGCCGATCAGGTGCAGCGCATGCAGCGAGGTCATCGCGAAATAGAGGCCGAAGAAGAATTCGGCATGGGTCGGATCCGGCCCGGCATAAGTGAACGGCAGGCCGAGAAGCGGCGCCAGTCCTTCGCGGATTTCCTTGCCGTATTCGATTCCCTTCACGACCAGGAAGCACGCGCCCAGCGCCGCGGTCGCGACCAGCGCCCAGACCGTGGCGCGCCAACGTCTCTGAAGCGCAAGCATATGCGCTAATGCCATGGTGAAGCTGCTGGTGATCAGCACCGCGGTGTTGAACGTGCCGAGCGGCAGCGAAAGGCGCTTCGAGGCGGCGGCGAAGGCAGGTCCGAAATCGATATGGGCGACAAGGAAGACCAGGAAGATCGCGCCGAACAGCATCGCTTCGGAGCCGATGAACACCCACATGGCGAAAGTGTCGGCGCGCCGTTCGCGTTGGGGCGTGTCGAAAGCGATGCTTTCCGTGCCGCTCATCCCGCTGCTTCCTCCCGGTGTGGGCTGAAGCGCTCGTGCTCGAGCCCCTTCATGTCATAGGCATAGGCCGGCCGCGTCACGACCGGCATGGTTTCGAAATTATGCGGCGGCGGCGGCGAACCCGTCTGCCATTCGAGCCCGGTGGCGTTCCACGGATTGTCGGGCGCGCGGACCCCGCGAAACAGCGACCAGCCTAGATAGAACAACGGCATCAGATAGCCGATCGCCAGCACAACCGCGCCTGCCGAGGACAAGACGTTCCAGAACTGGAACTCAGGCGGATAGGTGTGATAGCGCCGCGGCATGCCGTCGAAGCCCAGCACAAATTGTGGGAAGAATGTCAGGTTGAAGCCGACGAAGGTGACGGTCGCCGCGATCCGCCCCGCCGTTTCCGAATACATGCGGCCGGTCAGCTTAGGCCACCAGAAATGCAGGCCGGCCATATAAGCGGTCACCATGCCGCCGACCATGATGTAGTGGAAGTGCGCGATGACGAAGTAGGTGTCGTGGACATGGACATCCACCGCGAGCGCCGCGAGAAAAAGTCCAGCCAGCCCGCCGAAGGTGAACAGCGCCAGGAAGAACAGCGCATAGAGCATCGGCGTCTCGAAGCTGATCTCGCCCTTGCGCAGCGTCAGGCTCCAGTTGAAGACTTTGATCGCCGACGGGATCGCGACGCAGAAGGACAGGAACGAGAACACCACGCCGGCATAGGCCGACTGCCCGCTGACGAACATGTGGTGCCCCCAAACCAGGAAGCCGAAGACCGCGATCGCCATCGACGAGATCGCCACCGCCTTGTAGCCGAACAGCGGCCGGCGGCTGAAACACGGCAGCACTTCCGACACCACGCCCATGCCCGGCAGGATCATGATGTAGACGGCCGGGTGCGAGTAGAACCAGAAGAGATGCTGGAAGAGCAGTGGGTCGCCGCCGAGATCGGGATTGAAGATGCCGATGCCGAAGACGCGCTCCAGCACGATCAGGATCAGCGAGGCGGCGAGCACCGGGGTCGCCAGCACCATGACCAGGCTGGTGGCGTAGAGCGTCCAGACGAAGATCGGCAGGCGAAACCAGGTGAGTCCCGGCGCGCGCAGCGTGTGTACGCTGACGATGAAGTTGATGCCGGTCATGATTGTCGAGAAGCCGACGATGAAGACGCCGAAGGCCGCGGTCGAGACCCAGCCATTGGCATAGAGCGTCGACAGCGGCGTGTAGAAAGTCCAGCCGGTGTCGACGCCGCCGGCCACCACCGCAAACAAGGCGAACAGGCTGCCGAAGATGAATACATACCAGCTGGCGAGGTTCAGCCGCGGGAAGGCGAGGTCGCGCGCGCCGATCATCAGCGGCAAAAGGAAATTGCCAAGCGTCGCCGGGATCGACGGCACCAGGAAGAACCAGACCATGATGATGCCATGCAGCGAGAACAGCCGGTTGTAGACATCGTCGGAGACGAGGTCGCCGGCCGGCGTCGCCAGCTCGATCCGCATCAGCACGGCCATGGCGCCGCCGAGGAAGAAAAAGGCCGTCAGCGAAATGAGATAGAGCCACGCGACGCGTTTATGGTCGGTGGTCAGCAGCCACGCGCGAGGTCCGCTCCCCTCTCCGAGATAAGTGCCAGGCATCGCCGCGTTGGTCATGGCCTGGCTCCAGCCGTTGGTTGCGGGGAAAGCGACTTCAGGTAGGCAAGCAGCATCTGCAGCTCGCCTTCGTCGATGAGGCCGTCGAAGCTCGGCATGACCGGCTCGTAGCCGGCGGCGATCTCTTTCTTCGGGTTGAGGATGGAGTCGCGCAGGTAACGCTCGTCGGCGATGACCGTCTGCTGATTGTCGAGCGCCACCGGTCGGCCGAAGATGCCGTCGAGCGCCGGTGCCCTCACCTTGCTGCTCGCGCCGTGGCAGCCGGAACAGCCCAGCGCGCGAAACAATTTCTCGCCGCCCGCGGCTAGCGTCTCGCCTTCGCCCTGGCTGTTCAGCCACGCGGCATATTGCTCGGGCGCCATCGCCGTCACCCAGCCGCCCATTTCGGAGTGCTGGGTGCCGCAATACTGGGCGCAGAACAAGTGATAGCGGCCGGGCTCGGTGGCGACGAACCAGATATGCGTCGTGCGGCCCGGCACCGCGTCCTGCTTGATGCGGAAGGCCGGCACGTAGAAGGAGTGGATGACGTCCTGCGCGGCGAGCGACACGACGACGGCCTTGCCGACGGGGACGTGCAGTTCGTTGATCTCGCGCTGGCCACCGGGTTGCCTGAACTCCCACATCCACTGCTTGCCAATGCCGTTGATCTCGAGCGCGTCAGCCGGCGGATGGTCGCGGCGAACGAAAAGCGCCGCGCCCCAGCCGAAGAAGATGAAGGCGATGACCAGGCTGGCGATCGTCCAGCTCATTTCGAGCGGCAGGCTGCGGGAACGCTTGCCCGTTCGATCCGCCTTGGAGCCGACGCGGTATTTCACGGCGTAGCCGACGACGAGACCGGTAAGCGCCAGCCCGAGAACGACTGAAAAAACGAGCAGCGTATAAAAAAGCGCGTCGACCTGGCCGGCTTCCGATGATGCTTCCTGCGGGAAGAAGGGGATGCCGAAGCTCACCTGGCCCTCCCCCAGCTCTGCCAGAGTACGGTTGCGCCGAGGCCAAGCAGCGTTGCCAGGCTGGCCACTTTCAGCGCCGCCCAGATCGCCGGCGTATACTGGCCTTTCGAACTGTCGAACCCGGCACAGAGCAGGAAGATGTGATCGGCGATCGACCCGAGCCTGTTTTCCGACGCTTCGACCAGCGCAAGCTCGAGGTCGCGCTGCGTGAAGGTCAGCGCCGGCAGCACCTGTGAAATTCGGCCTGACGGTGTGAGCGCGATAACCGCGATCGGATGGACGAACTGATCGATGCCCTTGCGCCGATCGAAAGTGAGGCCGGCCTCGCTGGCGAGCGCAGCGCCGGCGCCATCGCGGCTGGTCAGGAAACGCCAGGCGGGAAGGCCTGCCGGACCGGCAGCGGAGGCGATCTCATCTTGCGCCGCGGCTGCGTCGGCCGGTGTCTCTTCCGGATCGATCGAGATGAACAGCGCGCGGTAATCCGCCGCGTCAAGCGAGGTCTTCTTCAGGTCGGAGGCGACGGCCTGCTGGGTGACGCCACACAGGTTCGGGCATTTGTCGTAACCGAAGATAACCAACGCCGGATGGCCGCCCAGCGTTTCGCCAAGCGTCTGCTTCCGGCCGCCGGCGTCGACCAATTCGCGGTCCAGAGTCAATTGCGCTCCAAGCTTCGGATCGAATGTCGGTCGCCCGGCGGCGGGGGCCGCGCCGGCCACAAGCAGGCAAAAAGCGACCAGGAGGCTTCTCATCGCCCTGCCCCGCCGCTTTGCAACTGGCATTTCACGGCCTGAGGCGTTCGTGGAGCCGCGGCCGAGAGCAGATTGCAATCGTTCGGTTCCGAAGCTGTGGCACCCGGCTGTGACCAATCTGGCAGCCCTTTGCTGACCACTGCCCACATGGCGTCGTCGATCGGAATGCGTGCGATGCCGGCATTGCGGTCGACCCATCCAAGCATTTTCAGCTGGCGGTCCTCCTCGGCGCGGAAGTTGACGAGATCCTGCCTTGGCGCGCTCTGCAAATCGGGAGCTGCCGGGTTGGCGTTCTCGGATTGCGGCAGCCAGCTTGGCGTGGTGTTGAAGACGAGCTTCATGCCGATCGCGGCCAGGGCCAGAAACACCAACAGCCCGCCACCGAAGGCGAGCAGCACCCGTGGCTGGACATCGCGTGTCTCGGGATGGCGCTGCGCCTTAGCCATGGGCAATTTCCCGCTTCCACCAGACGATCCTGTCCGGCCTGTGGAGCAGGAAGAGCAACAGCGCTAACCACAGTCCGCCCACTCCAATCCAGGCAGCGGCGTCATGCCATAGCGCCAGCGGGCCGCCAACGAAAAGCGGTGGGCGGATTCGCCAGAACACATCGGCGAAATGGCCGGCCAGTGTGGTTCCGGCGAGCCAGACCAGACCGGCATGGCTGCGCTTCAGACCCCGGTTGAGCGGGCCGGCAAAGGCAGCCACCTGCAACGCAATCAGCACATAAAGCAGATATTGCCAGCCATTGTCGCCACGGATGACGTACCAATGGATCTCATCGGGCAGATCGCCGCCCCAGACCACCAGCCATTGCATGAACGCAAGATAGATCCAGGTCAGCACGAAGCCGAATTGCATGTTGGCAAGGTCTTCGCTCAACGTGGTTTCCTCGTCTCCGCCCGGCAGGATCTCGACCGCCCGATTTGCGGCCAGGATCAAAATCGCCATGGCGAATGCTCCGACAACTTCGGCCGACGCTTCGCAGAGTGCATAGATTGTCGAGGTGAATTCCGGCTCGAGCGACAGCATCCAGTCGATCGAAAAGACACTGACAGCAAGCGCATGAGGAATGAGGCCAAGAGCGAATCTTTTGCCGCTGCGGTGGTTCGAACTGGTCTCATCGCCTGTCGCATCGAGCACAATCCAAGTGAGGAAGAGCCAGATTGCGGCACAGAAGGCGAAGCGCAGCAGGAAGAACGGCACGTTGAGATAAGCGAGCTTCTCACGAACCTTCTCAGAAAGCATCGCCGGGTCCGCGCCAGCCCAAGGAAAGACCAGATCGAGCCTCATCAGCACGGGTAGGAGCAAGACGAGCGCAAACGGCAGCATCGCGATCATGATCCGCAAAGGCTGACGGACCGCCTCGCCCCAGCGTCCGCCGGTCAGCCCGTGCACCATCAAAATGGTCAGTGCCCCGAGCGACAGGCTGAGCGCGAAGAGAGCCGCCGCGAGCCAGGCGCCCAGCATCGCTTTGGCATCGAGCGGCGCGCCAAGGGCGCAGAGGACAAGACCCGCGATGCCGACGACCGCAAAGCCCTGCTCGAGGCGGCTCATGGCGATGCCTCCGCTTCGAGCCGCGCGCGCAGGCTTTGCGGAAGTTCGGCGACTGGAGCGTCGCGTGAATATTGCAGCGCGCGGATATAGGCGACGATCGCCCAGCGATCCTGCGGCGGCACCCGCGCCGCGTAGGAATACATGGCGCCATAGCCGTTGGTGATGACATCGTAGAAATGCCGGTCGGAGGCCTTGCGCAACGCGTCCTGGTGATAACTCGGCGGCGCCGGGAAGCCACGCTCAACGATCATGCCGCGGCCGTCGCCGGTGCGGCCGTGGCAGGGCGAGCAGAAAATGTCGAAACGCTGCTGGCCGCGCTGCAGCAGTTCGATCGTGATTGGATAGGGAATTCTGTCCGGGACCGGCGTCAGATCGGTGTCGCGCGCCACGGTTCCCGCCACCGGCGTTCTGGCCGACATACCGTCGGCGAACTGGTTGCTCGCCTCCAGCGGATCGTAGCGCGGCTGGTCCTCCATGTCCTGCCGGCAGCCGGCGACGAGCAGCGCGCCGAACATGATCGCGACGCGCAGGGCGCTCACGCCTCGACCTCCTCGACGACCTCGGCGCCGAGCCGCGTCAGTTGCCCCTTGGTCACGCCCTTGCGGTACTTCGGATCCGCCGCTTCGATCAGTAGATAGAACTTGCCTCCACGCGCATAGCTGAAGCTCTCGGCGTTGAAGATCGGATGATGGTAGCGAGGCAGCCCGTTGGCCGCGAGCAGGCCGAGAAAGCCGGCGAAGGCTGCGCCGAGGATGCCGGCCTCGAAGGCGATGACGACGAAAGGCGGCCAGGAATGCAGCGGCCGCCCGCCGACATTGATAGGGTAGTCGATTTCGACCGAATACCAGATCAGCGCATAGACGAGAGCAGCACCGGCAATACCGCCGGCGAGCACGGCCCAGGGCAGGCGCGTCTTGGGGATCTCCAATATCACATCCAGTTCCTTCATCGGAAACGGCGAGAACGCATCCATGCGACGATAGCCACGCTCGCGCATGCCGCGCGCCGCCGCAACGAGCGCTTCGGGATCGGCAAACGCCGCCAGGATACCGTAGAGGCTCATCTGAGCTTGCCCTCCTCCTCGGCCAATTCCTCGACCTCGAATATGGTGATCGCCGGCAGGATGCGGATGAACAGGAAGACAAGCGCGAAGAAAGTGCCGATCGAGCCGAACAGGATGCCGAAATCGAGCCAGGTCAGCGACTGCTCGCCCCATGCGGATGGCAGGTAATCGCGGCTCGGCCCTGTCACGACGATGATGTAGCGCTCTATCCACATGCCGATGTTGATGGCAATGGCGATCGCAAACAGCAGCGGCATGTTGCGGCGGATGCGCCTGAACCAAAGCAGTTGCAGCACACCGCAATTCAGGCCGAGCATCGTCCAGAACAACGGCGAATACGGACCTAGCGCGCGCTCTGCCATCATGGCGCGTTCATAGGGCTCGCCTGAATACCAGGCGAAGAATGCTTCCGAGACATAGCCATAGGCCACGACCATGCCGGCGGCGATCATCAGCTTGGCGGCATTGTCCATGTGCCTGAGCGTGATCATATCCTGGACCGAAAACGCCCAGCGCAGCGGAATGGCGATGGTGAGCACCATGGCGAAGCCGGAGAGCAGCGCACCGGCGACGAAATAAGGCGGGAAGATCGTCGAGTGGTAGCCGGGCGTGATCGCGAAGGTGAAATCGAGCGAGACGATCGAATGCACCGAGATGACGAGCGGCGTGGCCAGGGCAGCAAGCAGGAAATAGACTATCCTGTAGCGTGACCAATGGAATGCCGAGCCGCGCCAGCCGAGCGCCAAAATGCCATAGAAGAGCTGCGCCGGCCTCGACATTGCACGGTCGCGCAGCACCGCCAAGTCGGGCAGAAGGCCCAAATACCAGAACAGCAGCGAGACGGTCGCGTAGGTGGCGATCGCCGCGAAATCCCAGACCAGCGGGCTGCGCCATTGCGGCCAGTGCATATGCACATTGGGCAGCGGCAGCAGCCAGTAGAAGAACCACGGGCGTCCAAGATGCAGGATGGGGAACAAGCCGGCCATGGCGACGGCAAACAGCGTCATGGCTTCGGCAAAGCGGTTGATCGAGGCCCGCCATGGCTGGCGCAGCAAAAGCAGCACCGCCGAGATCAGCGTGCCGGCATGGCCGATGCCGATCCACCAGACGAAATTGGAGATCATGGTACCCCAGGCCACCGGGATATCGATGCCGTAAGCGCCGACGCCGACCGCGATCAGATAGGTGATCGAGTAGAGGAAGAGCAGCACGAGCAGAAAGCAGAGGAAGAACGCGGTCCAGAAATGCCGTGGCAGGCGGCCGCTGAGCACGATCGAGCCGATGCGCCCGCTGATCTCGGGAAAATCGTGGCGGCCACGCAGGACGGCCGGGCTGTTCGCGCTCGCTTCAGCCATCGCTCGCCTCGCCGGGCATGGCAAGCCTGCCGTTCGGATTGGAGATCTTGCCGAGATAGGTGGTGCGCGGCCGTGTGTTCAGCTCCTCCAGCAGCGCGTAATTCTGCGGCGCGCTTTTCTCCCGAACGACCTTTGCGTTTTTCCTGTTGCGATCACCAAAAGTGATGGCCTGGGTCGGACAGGCCTGTTGGCAGGCGGTGACCACTTCGCCATCGGCGATGTCGCGATTTTCGATCTGCGCCTGGATGCGCTTGGCGCTGATGCGCTGGACGCAGTAAGTGCATTTCTCCATCACGCCGCGCGAGCGCACGCTGACGTTCGGATTGTGCACGCCCTGTTCCGGACCCGCGTCGTCCTTATCGAAGGGTTGGTGGTCGAGGAAGTTGAAGCGCCGCACCTTGTAGGGGCAGTTCTGCGAGCAATAGCGCGTGCCGATACAGCGGTTATAGACCTGCGCGTTCAGCCCGTCATGCGTATGCATCGTGGCGTTGACCGGGCACACCACTTCGCAGGGCGCCTTCTCGCAATGCATGCAGGGCACCGGCTGGAAGAAGGTCTCGGGCGCGTCGAGCGGCCCGGCATAATAACGGTCAACCCGCAGCCAATGCATCTCGTGGCCGCGCTCGCATTCCTCCGGCCCGACCGGCGCGATGTTGTTCTCCGCCTGACAAGCCGCAACGCACGCCATGCAGCCGATGCAGGCCGAAAGATCGATCGCCATCGCCCAGGCTTCCTGGTCGTAACGCCAATCGGGATAGAGCGATTCCGTCGGCGCCGGCGGCGCGTCCTTGCGCACGAAATCCGGGTTCCGCCGGAAGGCATCGAGCGAAGCATGGCGAATGATCGCGCGTCCCTCCATCGCCTGGTGGTGCTGTGTGGTGATGACCCGCACGCTGTTCTCGCGCGGCGTAATCGCAGCACCGGTCCCTACCCATTCCGCTCCGCTGCGCAAACGGAATGCGTCATAGCCTTCCGCCAACGCGGCAACGGAACCGGCCTGGCGCCCGAAACCGAAGGAGAGCGTCACGCTCTCGTCCGGATGCCCGGGCACGATCCACGCCGGCGCATCGATGTCCGCGCCGTTCAATGCGACGTTGATGATCTTGCCGTTTTCGATTTTCAATCGCTCGGCAGTCGTGGGCGAGACGAGCGCTGCATTGCCCCAGACGATCTTGGTCAGTGGCCGCGGCAGTTCCTGCAGCCACGAGGTGTTGGCAAAACGGCCATCGCGCAGCCATGGATCGGCGACGAAGCGTATTTCGAAGCCATCGGCAGCGTTGGCGGCGGGTCTCAGGCCGCCCAGGTCCGGTGGCACGGTGACCGATACTGGCTTGGCAGGGCTGTCCGGTAGAACACCGGCACGCAACGCCATCTTCCAGGCATCGTCATCGAGTGCTGCCCAATGTTGCCTGACGAGCGACAGCGGATCGGTCTCGAACTGGCCACCAAGCACGGCAAGCAGCTCATGCACGGTCTTGCCGTCGTAAAGCGGCCTGATCAACGGCTGCACCAGCGAGGCGGTGCCATCATAAGCGCGCACGTCGCTCCAGCTCTCGAGCTCATGCGCCAAAGGCACATGCCAGTGCGCCAGGAATGTCGTCTCGTCGCGGTAGAGTCCGTGATGGACCAGCAGCTTCAGGCTGGAGAACGCCTTATGCGCATCGAGCCTCGTTGTGGCCGTATGCAGCGGATTTGCGCCCAGCACCACGACCGTGTCGATCGCGCCATCGCCGATTGCCTCATGCAGCATGGCCAGATCGCCATCGACCTGCAATGCATCCGGCGGCTCGATCAGCTCGACCGTGTTGCCGAGCGCGCCAAGCTTCGCATTGGCAGACAAAGCTGCGGCTTGAACGAAGGCACTCTGATGCGCTCCCGCAATGACCAACGCGTTGCGACCTGCCGCCTTCAGGTCGTCGACCAACGCCGCCATCCAGGCCGGATCGATCGGCGAGCCGGCCCCCCCGGTTTGACCGGTCAACGCCGCGTTCAATCCGGCGGCCACGGCTTCGGCCCCGCTTGGCTTGATCGCAAGCCGATGATCGGCAGCGGCCCCGGTGATTGTCGGCGTCGATTCCACCGCATAGAGCCGGCTCATCCGGTCGTTCGGGCTGCGCACACGTCGGCGCGCAGCGAAGTCACGCGCGTAAGCCAGCCGGCCCGGCCCCTCGCCGAGGAAATCGGCATCGAGACTGACAATCGTTTCGGCACGATCGAAGCGGTAGACCGGTGTCAGTGCCGACCCGAACAGTGCACGTGACGCATCTGCCGCCGCCGGTATCGCCAACGGGTCGTGGCGGTAGATTTTAAGTTTCGGATAGCGTGCCCGCAGCGCGTCGATCTGGGCCAGGAGCGTAGGCGACGTGGAGGCATCGAGAAGCAACGCGCCGCCCTGCCCTTGCGACGCCATCCATCGCGAAAAGAGCCCCGCCATGTCCTTGAGGAAGTCGCCATAGGATGCCGGCTGACCATCCTTGAGAGGCGTGCGCGAGCGGTCGGGATCGAACAGCGTCAGCACCGCTGCCTGCATCACGGCGTCGGTCGCGCCGCGCGCTGCCGGATGGTCCGGATTGCCCTCGATCTTGGTCGGCCGCCCTTCATGGCTTTCAACGATCGCGCCGATGCCGAAGCCATCGCTGGACAATGTGGTCGCGTAGTAAACGGGCTTGCCGGGAATGAGTATTTCCGGCTGGCGCACATAGGGCACGATGCTTTCCGCCTTGCTGCAGGCCGCCAACCCCGCAAGCGACAGCGAGGCGCCCATCAGCTTCAGGAGCGTGCGCCGGTTTGGCCTTGCCGGCAGGCGTTCCGCGATTGCCGGGAACTCGGTCTCGACGAAACGGCGGAACTCGGCCGTGCCGGCAATCTCGTCGAGGCTGCGCCACATCTCGTGACCGCTTGCAAGTTGTTTGCGCAGGGCCGCGACGTCGATGCCGAAACTTGGCCCTCTTTCAGCGATGGCAGACATAGCAATCCGTCATCGTCTCTGGATGGATGTCGAGCATGCCGATCAGTTGCCGCCTGATCTCATCGATGTCCGCAGGCGGTTGCCAGTGCATCAGAAACACGTCCTGCGGCGGACGCAGATTGGGTCCGGGATTGCGATGACAGCCGAGGCACCATTCCATGCTCAGTGTATGCGCACGCCGCGTCAGCGGCATGTCATCGACCGCGCCATGGCAGGTCTCGCAGGCTACGCCTTTGTTGACGTGGATCGCGTGGTTGAAGAACACGAAGTCGGGCACGCTGTTGACGCGCTGCCATTCGATCGGCTTGCCGCTGGCCAGGCTTGCGCGCACCGGCGCCAGCATGTTGGCGTTGGTGAAAAGCTGCGAATGGCAGGTCATGCAAACTTCGGTGGCGGGCAGACCCGCCGAAGAGGACGTCTCGACGCCGTTGTGGCAATAGCGGCAGTCGATGCCGAGCTGGCCGACATGGTGCTTGTGACTGAACGGCACCGGTTGCGCCAATGGCTCACCTACTCCCGTTACAAGGTCTGAACGGGGCAGAATTGTCCCGATCGCGGCGGCGATCAGCAGAGCGGCACAACTTCCCCAGATGACAAAGCGCGCAACGCCATTGGCGTTTTTCGAGAAGATCTGCGGCATCCCCTCGCCGATTCTGCTGAAGGCAAACTCAGAGTTGACGGCCCTTAACGGTGCTTTCGCCGCCAAGGTTCCGAGCGGACGCTTGAATCACAGAATGGTGACCGTTAGCGACGGCGGGTCTCGACTTGATCCGCAACCAAGGGTCGGCGACGAGGTCATCACCTATGCTTTGGCCAAGGGTGATTGTGCGGAGGCCGCAGGCTTTATGCAATGCTTGGAACCGCTAGCTCATCCGGCCGCCATGTGGTCCATTCCCCGGCCGCCTTCTGTTGCGCGCTCGTGCGCTTCGGCGCCTGGCGAGGGAATACATCCAGACCAAGATCAGAACCACCGGAACGCCGGCAACGACCAGCATCCATATGCCGATGTGAAACATGGACGTCTCTCTGTCTCAGGCTGGGTCAGGCGCGGATCAGATCGGGCTTCGATACCCAAACCGGCGTGGGAAAGAACAGTTCCAAGAGCGACTTAGCCGCCGATAGCGGCGCAGTGCGAAAATTTTCGCAGCCGCAGCGCGTCAGCGAAAGGATCATGGCCGGCATGCCGGCGACATTCGGGACCGACGCCGAATGGCGCACGGAACTTGTCGGCCTCGCCCCGCATGCCGACGAGGTGGAGGCCAGGATCAGCCGAAGCATAGCAAGCGGAACAACTGTTTCGGCGAAAGGTTCTTCACTCGAAGTCAGCAATGGAGAACGCTATGGACCCGCGCGACAAACAGCGGCCTGCAAAGACCGGCGAAACCGGAGCGCCGACCATCGAACAGCAGGACTGGGATGCTCTGGAGGGCGGCAGAATCCTGCCTGACAGCGTCGCAGTCAACGGCGACCCGCAGGATGATGCCGAAGCGGAAGGCGACCTCCCGGAAGAGGATGACGACAACCCCTTCCAGGACAGCGATGAAGCGTTGCCTGATGACGAAGAAGAACGCGTCCTGTCGAGGGACCCGTCCAAGGAAGGTAGCCGCTTCGACGAGGTCTAGAAGGCGACCGGTACTGTGCTCCGCAAGCAGGCGCGCCGGCGATGCGCCACCGGTGAAAGGGTCGACTGTTCCGCTGTCGGAATGGAGACCGCCCACCATTCGGTGGCGGCTTGAGCACGCCTGGCGGCTTCATTTCGCGCAAAGCCGCACCTCACCGCCGCCCTCTCGGTGCGGCGGAACATACTGCCCCCCGAAAGGTTGAACATCCAAGCGATAGCCAGCCGAGTTCCACCATGAATCCCTCCACCACCGACCATGTCGAAATCCGCAAATACAACCATCCAACCGGCGGGTGGGGATCGCTGAAGTCCTTGATCCGCAAGGCACGCGGCGAAGGGCTGCTGATGTCCGGCATCTGGAGCACGCTGCTCAAGCAGAACAAGGCCGACGGCTATATGTGCGTCTCCTGCTCCTGGGCGAAGCCCGCCGAGCCACGGCCGTTCGAATTCTGCGAGAACGGCGCCAAGGCGACGATCTGGGACCAGACCAAACGGCGCTGCGGCCCGGAATTCTTCGCCGCCCACTCCGTCAACGAACTGCTGGACTGGCCTGATCACGATCTTGAAAAGCAGGGCCGGCTGGTCGAGCCGATGCGCTACAACGAAGTCAGCGACAAATATGAACCGGTCTCGTGGGAGGCCGCGTTCCGCGACATCGGCGAAGAGCTCCGTAAGCTCGATCCGAAATCGGTCGTGTTCTACACCTCGGGCCGCGCCTCACTCGAGGCATCGTTCATGTATCAGCTGTTCGCGCGCATCTACGGCTCGTGCAACCTGCCGGACTCGTCCAACATGTGTCACGAGTCGACTTCGGTCGGCCTGCCCGAATCCATCGGCTCGCCCGTGGGAACCGTGCAACTGGAGGATTTCAGCCATTGCGACCTGATGTTCTTCTTCGGCCACAACACCGGCGTCAGCGCCCCGCGGCTGCTTCATCCGATCGAGGAAGCGCGCCAGCGCGGCATACCCGTCATCACCTTCAATCCGCTGCCGGAGCGCGGGCTAAAGCGATTCAAGAATCCGCAGGACCCGTTTGAAATGCTTTCGCCGGGGCCCGGCACCAGGATGTCGAGCGACTTCTTCCAGATTCGCGGCGGGGGCGACATCGCCGCCATGACCGGTATTGCGAAGGCAGTTCTGGCGCTCGACGACGCGGCGAAGCAGGCCGGCGCGCCGCGCGTCCTCGACACGGCTTTTATCGAGGAGCACACGCACGGCTTCTATGCGTTCGAGGCGTATCTGCGGCGCACGTCCTGGGAAAAGATCGAAGCGCGCTCGGGCATCACGCGCGCCGATCTCGAGCATGTGGCCGAAATCTACAGCAGGGCCTCGGCGGTCATCGGCAATTACGGCATGGGCCTGACACAGCACCGGCACGGGACCGAGAACGTCCACATGCTTTGCAATCTGCTCCTGATGCGCGGCAATATCGGCAAACCGGGCGCCGGTGTCTCGCCGCTTCGCGGCCACTCCAACGTGCAGGGCCAACGGACCGTCGGCATCTCCGAAAAGCCGGAACTTGTCCCGCTCGACAAGTTTGCCGAATTCTACAAGTTCGAGCCGCCGCGCGAGAAGGGCCGCGATACCGTCGAGACATGCGAAGGCGTGATCGACGGTTCGGTCAAGGCATTCATCGGTCTGGGCGGCAATTTCGTTCGGGCCGTTCCGGAAACCGGACTTGTCGAAGACGCCTGGCGGCACCTCAGATTGCATGTCCAGATCGCCACGAAGCTCAACCGCAGTCACCTGATACCGGGAGCCGTCACCTATCTGCTGCCCTGCCTTTCACGGATCGAGAAGGATTTGCAGGCTACCGGCGAGCAGCATGTCTCGATGGAGGATTCCACCGCCTGCATCCATGGTTCCTTCGGCTATCGCCCGCCGGCGGGACCCAAACTGCTCTCCGAGCCAAAGATCATCGCCGAGCTTGCGAAGGCTACGGTGCCTGGAAAGAGCTCGATCCCATGGGATGAGTGGGTGGCCGACTATTCGCGCGTGAGGAATGAGATCGAACGTTGCTTCCCGGACCATTTCAAGGACTTCAACAGACGCTTCCTGATGCCAGGGGGCTTTCATCGCGACATCAAGGCTTCCAAGCGCGTGTGGCAGACACCGAACAAGAAGGCCAACTTCAAGCCGCCGACGATGCTGGAGACGGATCCCGACATCGACGTCTCACAATCGGACGTGCTGACGCTGATCACGGTTCGGTCCAACGATCAGTTCAACACCACCATCTACGGCTACCACGATCGCCTTCGCGGCATCGACGGGACGCGGATGGTGGTGCTCATGAACGAGCACGACATCGAACGGCTGGGACTCCATGAAGGAGAAATGGTTGATCTGGAGTCCGCGGCAACCGACGGTGTCGAGCGTCGCGTGCGCGGCCTGCGTGTGACGCGCTACTCAATCCCGCCCGGAGATTGCGCGGGTTACTATCCGGAACTCAATCCCCTCATCCCGCTTTGGCACCGAGCCGAAAAAGCCCATGTGCCGGCGGCGAAATCGGTTCCGGTTCGGGTGGTCATCCCTGGATGACCCTTGCCGACGAAATCCGTGTGGCTGAAAGGCATGTCCGTGTCGGGCAACGGCATATCCGCCGTCAACGCACGATCATCTCCGATCTGGAAGCCAAGGGTTTGCCGGCCGGCGAGGCCATTCACTTCCTGGATTTGCTTGAGCAAAACCAACGCGCGCATCTCGATGAGCGCGACAGGCTTCGCCGCCTGTCACAGTCCGTCAATTGAGATGTCCAGCCGACCGACGGCCGAGAACGTGTTCGTGTTCGGCACTTTGAAAAGAGGCTTTCCGCTCCACGATGAAGGCATGTCGGGCGCGCGATTTGTCGGTCTGTGCCGAACCAAACAGCGATATCCGATGCTGATCGCAGGGCCGCGCTTCGCCCCGATGATGTTCAATGAGCCCGGGTGCGGCTTTCATGTCAGCGGCGAGCTTTATACCGTGGATGAATGCGTCCTGGCGAAGCTGGATAGCATCGAGTCAATCGGCAAGCCCGGGAACTTTCGCATCCTGATCGAGATCGATCCTGCCGTAGGCCGGCCTAGCACGCTGGCACATGTCTATATGAAGTCTCGCAGCCTTGCCGATCCGATCCACTCCGGATTGCTCGACCGCTACGAGGACCGGCGTTTCATCCGGGAGGACCCGGCACAGCCCGGCCCGCCATGTCGTCCGTGACACAAGAGTGCAGTCCGGGCGTGGCCTAGGTGAGGCACAAAGGCCAGATCCACGTTGCCCCCTGATTTGCGGCACCGCCTTGACATAGGCTGTTGATGTCGACGGCTTGAGCATTTCGCCAGAGCGGACAGAGGCTTCCAAAGCCGCTGTCGATCTCAGGCAGCCATCCAAAAACGCCAAAGGCTGCTTATTGCATTTAAGCGTCTCCCAGCGCCTTGGAAATGGCGCCGACGATTTGCCGGAGTTGTACCGGCTTCTGCAGCCGTTCGATGTCGTCGAACCGGTCGGGAATCACCTCCTCATCGTAGCCGGTGATGAAAACGAACGGGACACCGATATCCTTGAGGGAATCGGCCAGGCTGAATGACGGCCCGGGGCCGAGATTGATATCGAGCAGCACCGCATGCGGGCGCCGCTCTTCGAGTTCAGCCCTTGCAGCCCGATCGGACGGACATGGCCCGATGACTTCGGCGCCGGCGCATCGCAACGCCCGCGCCGCCTCGACGGCGATGTAATATTCGTCCTCCACGACCAGCACAGTGCGGCCGCCGAGATCAGGTCCTCCCATCATAGCCAGTGCTCCTCCAAACACCGTGTCACCCTAGGAGCGTTTTTGCTGCCTCTGGGCGACCGCCAAATTGACGCGGCGGATGACTCCTTTGTCATCTTTCCGCAATCCAGCCTCCCGCTCCAATACTGGCATCACGAATTTCAGTGGCCGATCCATTTCGGAGCGGAAAGGAATATGGCTCAGCGTCGCGAAATCTCAATGGCGGCGCATACTCAGACAGCACTTGCGTCCGTTTCCTCGCGCTCCGGATCCCGCAACGCCTGCCTGAAGGCCTCGATCAACGCCGGCGGACAGGGTTCGCCCTCATGGAGATCTTCGTAAAACGACGGGACGATATCCTTGATCGCCACTGCCGGATCGGACACAGCTGACGCGCGACAGCCGTGAAAAAGCCATAGCGTTCGGAGCGGAGATCATTTTGTTCTTCTTATTGCTCGGCAGAGCGTATTGCGGGTGAGCCCAGGCGCCCTTTCAACCGGGTCCGCCCGCGTCGCTGAAGATGTCTGCGCTCGGCACAGGCCTCCGAACAGTAACTCAGGTTAAAGCGACTCTTTCCGGTTCGGATAGATTTCAACCCCGGCTTAACCAACGATGGCAACCATAGCGAGCCGGAGGGCCCGCCTAACTCTACCCCCAGGCGAGGCGGGCCCTTTCTGCCGATCGGACCCGTGCCGCGCCGAAGCTTCCAAAGAATTTTCGCCTTCCTCTCATGGGTTAATGCGTGGCCGCGAAGCCGAGCGCAATTATCAACTGCAAGACTGTAAAAGCGCAGCTTAGGGAGGTTGCGGCGTGATCAAATATCATCCTGTGCGGCTCAACGAACTCATCGAACATAACATGGAAACGCGCCCCTCGCACCGCTCGCCGGTGTCGGTGGCCGCGGCCACTCGTGCCATCTTGACGGTGATGCCGGATTGCTCGATCGAGAGCCCGCAATTGAGCAACATGATTGCGCGATCGGCCGTAAAGCACGGCCATGCGGTGAGCTTCGACTTGATGAGCATCTGACCCGGCGACGAACGTTCAGCGTCGGAAAGCGCCGGCCAATGGCCGGCGTGTCATTTTTCGATATGTGACGCGCCAGTTCCGTGGGATCGCAAGGGCTCTTTCAAGCCTGTGACTTTCGCGCCGTAGCCGGTGCGAAAACCAGTTGCAGCCCCGTCGCGGCAATTCGTCCGTGGCGGCAAAGTCGACGGTTCCGGTGAGGTCCAGATTGAGGATGCCGGCCTCGACGCTATCCGACCGACAATTCCATCGCTTCATTGCCGGTCGCGAGAGGGCAGACCGAGCGCAGCGAGCGCTTTGGTGATATCCTGTGGCAGAATACTCCTCTTCCATCCCGAGGACAGAGCACCGGCGACCTTCTTATCCACGGGTCTGCCTCCCTTGAGGGGAGTCGCTGCCCATGCTCGACATTAACATAGGTAAGGTCATTGCCGGATCATTCTGTGTATCACGGGACAAGAGGATAAGGATGAGGCGACCTCTGATCCGCAAGCTCGAGAAATTCACCCGGCTCTCGCATGCCGACAAGGAGATGCTGGTCAAAATCTCGGCGCAACGCGTCCGGCGCTTCTCCGCCCGAGAAGACATTATCCACGAAGGCGAGAAGCCTGAATTCATCAACCTGATCAACGAGGGCTGGGCTTGCCGCTATAAGACCCTCGAAGACGGGCGCCGGCAGATCATTGCGTTTTTCCTCCCCGGCGATCTGTGCGATCTCAACGTCTTCATCCTCAAGGAAATGGACCACTCGATCGGCGCCATCACGCCGGTCGTCATTTCGGAAATTTCGCGCGCGGCCTTCGACGAGATGACGATCGGGTATCCGCGCATCACCCAGGCACTGTGGTGGGAATCGCTCGTCGCCGCTGCCATCCAGCGCGAGTGGACGGTCAACCTCGGCCAGCGCGATGCGTTGGAGCGGATGGCGCATCTCTTATGCGAGTTGTTCATTCGGCTGGAAGCTGCCGGCTGCACAACCAACAGCAGTTGCGAATTTCCGTTGACGCAGACGGAGTTGGGCGAGACGCTGGGCATGTCGACGGTCCACGTCAATCGGACGCTGCAGGAGTTGCGTGCTTCGAACCTTATTGTGCTGAAGGACAGGACGCTCACCATTCCCGATCTCCAGGCATTGCAGGACGTCGCCCTTTTCAATCCCAACTATCTGCATCTCAATCGCGAAGGCAGGCATCTCGATGCCAATGAGGAGTGATGTCCAAGGGCCCGCCCAAGAAGCCGCTTGAACGCGGCCTGGCCGATGTCAAGGCGGCCATGCGCGAGCATGCGCGTGCGGAGGCTCGACTGCGAGAGAGCGAGGAGAACCTGCGGGATTTCGGAGAGGCCGCCTCGGACGTATTATGGATCCGCAACGCCGAGACGCTGCAGTGGGAATACTTGACGCCCGCCTTCGATGCCATTTACGGGATGAGCCGTGAACAGGCCTTGGCGGGCGACAACTTCGCCACTTGGATCGATCTTATCGTACCCGAAGATCGCGAGCATGTGCTGGGCCAGATCGAGCGCATCCGCGAGGGCGAACGCGCAACCTTCGAATATCGCATATGCCGGCCGGCCGACAACGAGATACGCTGGCTGCGCGATGCGGATTTTCCGATGCGCGATGAAACGGGAAAGGTCGCCCATATCGGCGGCGTCGGCCAGGACATCACGCGTCAGCGGGAAGCCGAGGATCGGCAGCAGGCGCGCTTCGCTGAATTGCAGCATCATGTGCGTAACACGCTGGCCGTCATCCGTTCGATCATTCGGCGTACGATGGAAAAGAGCCAGTCGCTGGACGAGGCGGCGGCTCATCTGGAGGGCCGCATCAACGCTTTCGCCCGCGTGCAGGCAGCCATCACGCGCCGCCCGTCCATCAGCATCAATCTGGCGTCGATCGTCGCGGAAGAATTGCGCGCCGCAGGGGGCCGGGAAGGCGAGAACCTGACGATCAAAGGCCCGCCCGTGGCTCTGGCGCCGAAGGCCGCCGAGACAATGGGGCTGGTCATTCACGAATTGGCGACGAATGCACTGAAGTACGGAGCACTTTCAAGTCGCGCGGGCCGCACCGACATCGAATGGCAGTTGGAAGAAGACACGCTTCGCTTCGCATGGACCGAAAGCAGTCCTCATGATTTCAGGCCCGCTGAGCGGCGCGGCTTCGGCCTTGAGGTGCTGGAGCACACCTTGCCTTACGAACTCGGAGCGACGGTGGACTTGCGGATCGCTCCGAGCGGTCTCAATTTCATAGCGGTCATACCGCTCGAGGCCATCGGCATCCAGTAGCACCACGGATTATCGGGGCTGAATTGCCGCGCTGCCAATGCACTGAAAGGGAAGCGGCTCACACTTTCCTGGAATGGCCCAGATGTGGCGATACCATCAGCCGGTTTGCAAAAAGCGAGCCTCGTCCTCATCCCTCTGACGGCCACCAAGCACTCCGGCGACGGATGCGATGAAGGCGCCGATCACCAGAGACAAAGCGCCGACCAGCGCAGTCGTGGCGCTTGCCTTGCGAGCCTTATCGGCAGCCGCCTTGGCCTTGTTCTTGGCGTCCTCGACCCGCGCCAGGACGTCGTCGACGCGCTTCTGCGCATCAGCTTGTGGAAGACCCGTGCGCAACGCTACCAGGCGGGCGAGATAAGCCTTGTCGTCCGCGCTCATTTCCCCGTTCGCGGCGCCGACCGCAAGTATCCGCGATGCCTGGGCCGCGATGTCCGCGTTGTTCTGGGGCGCGCCAGCTGCGGGAGGCGCCGCAGCCGCTGCGTTGTCGGCCGGCCGGAACAGTGAATCGACGAAGTATCCGGCCAGGTCGTTGGCGGATGGCGACTGCGCCGACGAGGCCTGCGAAGCCGCGCCGGCGGCGGCGCCGCTCAACAAGCCGGTCGTGGCCTGTGCGCCTGCGCCGACAATCCCCGATATCGCCGAACCAAGAACGGTCGCCACCAGCAAGGTAGCCAAGGCCCAAGCGAGGAAGCCATGCGCGGTATCACGGAAATACACCTCGTCGGTGTGGACGTTGACCCATTTGGTGCGAAGCCGGCCGGCGATATAGCCGCCCAGCGCGGATGAGAGCCATTGCACGACGACGAGCCAGATCGCGGTCGAGACCGCAAATGTCGTCAGGGAGGCGCTGTTGCCCCAGGGCGACATCATGGTCAGCCCAAGCCCGGAGCCGACGAGCATCAGGATGACCGTAAGGGTGGCTGCCGCAAAAGCACCGGCCACAATGGGACCCCAACTGACCGCTGAACTCGACGTTTCGATCGCGGCTGGTTCATCGGCCGCGGAAAAGGCATTGGTCATCATCAGGCTCCTAACGGGCGAAAAGCATCAAAAGGATAATGATCGGGATCGGAACGCCAAGCAGCCAGAGCAGAATACCTCGTCCCATTTCTTCCTCCTGCAAATAATGTTCAGATGCCTGTATGTAATTCCCGGATTCGGCTTTCGTTCCACCGACGAACAGAGCCCGCCGGTGAAGGATGAGCGGGCGGGCTCGATCGGACGCTTGCGGCCCGAGCCCGCGCATCGGGACGCGATGTGCGCGGTCGCCGACCAAACTGAGCTTGCAGTGAGATTTCTCGCAGAACCAACGAGCGATCCCGGCAAAAATGCCGGTGTCGACATCTCCGTGCGGTCAATGCCAGCATTCAAGAATGGCCTCCACCGGCGCCACCTCGACATGATGGGAGTAGCGCTTGGTGAAGAGCTTCAGGATGTTTTCGTAGGCCTCATCGGACGTGCTGCAGATGGCATCCTCCGCAAGGATGGTTCGATAGCCCAGATCAATGGCGCCAAGCAGAGTCGCCAGGACGCACATATCGGCCTCGCCGCCGCTGACGATGATCTCCTCAACGCCTTCGGATTGAAGCACGCGAGCCAGTTCGCCGCTCAGCCAGGGTGAATAGATCGGCTTGTCGAACAGACGCGCTGGCGGGATGTAGATGGCAAGCTCGGGCAGAAGTTCGACCATCTCCTTGCCGGCTCTTGCAATCGTCATGTCGGCCCAATGCTCATAATACTGCTTCCATTGGCCGTGGCCCTCTCCCGGATTCCGCGCGGGGATGAACCGGGTGAAGATCGTGGCTTCAGGTCGCTTGCGCACCAGCCTGTGGACCTGTGGCAGGATCATTGGCAGCCATTCGACCGCCCAAGGGCCTGGCGGCGTGAACATCTGCTGCATGTCTACGCAAATATGGACGGCCTTCGCCGAGATCGGTGAGAGCGCTGCCAAAGTACTTTGCCATTAAACCGCGGCGCGTCCGATATCGCGAGAAGCAGTTCGCGTATCGAAATCCCGCGACAGGGTGGACTCTTTGATGCGGCGGGCCAAGGCGCGCATTGCCCGTGCGATCGGATACATCTTGTTGCGCTCGAATTCCATCGCCTGCGCCTCGGCCATGGCCGCGCACCGTTCCCGCTCGGCGATTTCGGGTGAGAGATTTTCGGCAGTAGATTCCATTGTGAATGTCCCGATCACTTGTCTGCCGCTAACTCGATCGGGAGCTATCCGTTCCATCCAGCCGGGCATCTGCCGCGCTTTTCGACAGGAGAGCTTGCGGCGGCGGGGGCCTCTTGCCGCGCGCAACTACAAATGATGTTTCGGCTTCCCATGCGAGAAAAATTTTATGTGGAACAAGTCGCCCGGCATGAAGTTGGTTGCCATCAACACTCACCAGGAGGGCGCATTATGCCGGCAAGAAAATCAGACTCGAAAAAAGGTCTCAATGAACTCTTTCACGACACGCTCAAGGACATCTATTTCGCCGAGAAGAAGATCCTGACCACACTGCCGAAGATGGCCAAGGCAGCTCAGGACGAGGCACTGAAAGCAGCGTTCGAAAAGCACCGCGACCAAACCGAGGAACATGTTGCGCGCCTTGAGGAAGTCTTCGACGTCATCGACAAGAAGCCCGCGGGCAAGACTTGCGCGGCCATCATGGGGATCACCGAGGAAGGCGCCGAGATCATGGAAGAATATAAGGGTTCGCCGTCGCTTGACGCTGGTCTGCTGGCGGCCGCCCAGGCAGTGGAGCACTACGAGATCTCGCGTTACGGCACGCTCAAGACATGGGCGCAGGAACTCGGCCTGACCGAAGCGGTCACCTTGCTCGACAAGACACTCAACGAGGAGAAAGAGACGGACGCCGCGCTCACCGAGCTTGCCGAAGGAGCGGTCAACGTGGCGGCGGAGGCTGCCTGACGCGCCTGGTTTTTTGAAAGCGTCACGCGTCTCAGGTCGAATGGTTTTATTCTTCTTGAAGACACGGCGATGCTCGAAGAGCTGGGGTGCCTGACCGCGCCAGCCAAATGCCTGAGCGCGGGTGGGACTAGCGTGCCGCCGCACTTGTCCATCGATGATGAACCCGCCAGGTCACGGCCTGGCGGGTTTCATTTTTTGCGGGGACCGCCAACAGCCTATCCGGGAACAAAGGCCCGCAATGGCGGTTCGGCCCCACCAAGGAGCAAAGGAGCCAGGGACTATGAGCAAGCCGATATTGCTTATTCCATTGACCGCCGCCGCGTTGATGCTTGCCCTTCCGGCCTTCGCTGCAGACGACGCGCAGACCTTCGTCAACAAGGCAGCAATCGGCGGAATGTTCGAAGTGGATTCGAGCAAGATCGCGCAGGACAACGCGAAGGATCAGCAGATCAAGGATTTCGCCAAGCGGATGATTGCCGATCACGGCGCCGCGAACGCCAAGCTGCAGAAGATCGCCGGCGAGCAGAAGTTGCAGGTACCGACGCAATCCGACGCCGAGCATAAGAGCGATCTGGAACGCTTGCAGGGCACGACGGCCTCACTGGACCAGCCCTATGTCGAGATGCAGCGCAAGGCGCATGCGGACGCAGTCGGCCTGTTCGAGGCGTACGCCAAGGATGGAGACAATCCCGCCCTCAAATCTTTCGCGGCGGAGACGCTGCCGACGTTGAAGATGCATCAGGACATGATCGAGAAGATCGCCGGCGCCAGCGCGGGCATGCCGGCGGTCAAATCGGCATCGACGCCCAAGCCACCCGCTCCTGTCCCCGGCGCGAACAGCTTCACCGAAGCGCAGGCGAAAAAGCGCATCCAGGATGCCGGCTATGCGGACGTCTCGGCACTCGCCAAGGACGAACAAGGCGTCTGGCGCGGCCAGGCGACGAAGGACGGCAAGGGCACCTCCGTTGCGCTCGACTATCAGGGCAACGTCTTTGCCGGCCAACAATAGATAGGAGAACCGACATGCAAACGATCACCGCGCTGTTCGACGACTATGACGACGCCGCTGACGCCGTGGGCGCGCTGGAGTCCACAGGCGTCCCGCCATCCGATATAAGCATCATGGCCAACAACGCCCGTGGCTGGTACCGAAACACGCAATCCCCGGCCGCCGAAGACGCCGCGAGCGGCGCCGGCATCGGCGCGGTCGTGGGTGGCGCCGGCGGCCTGGCAACGGGCCTGGGCGCCATGGCAATACCGGGCGTCGGGCCGGTGGTCGCGGCTGGCTGGCTGGCGGCAACAGCCGCGGGCGCTGTCGCCGGAGCGATTGTGGGCGGCGCCGCGGGTGGCATCATCGGCAGCCTGACGGATGCCGGAGTGCCGGAGGAAGATGCGCATGTCTATGCCGAAGGCGTCCGCCGCGGCGGCACGCTGGTGACGGCTCGCGTCGAGGACGACCTGGCCTCGGAAGCCCAGGAAGTTCTTCGCAGCTCCGCGTCGGTCAACATCGCCGACCGCCGCAGCGAATACCAGGCGGGCGGATGGGCAGCCTTCGACCCGGCTGCCGGCGACTATTCGGCCGAGGATGTCGAGCGCGAGGCCGCGCGACGGCGGGAAGCATGAGCGTCGTCGGCGCCTGCGGTGCAACAGCAAAGCCCATCATGAGTTCGGCATGAAACGGGTGCTTTTGCCGCTTCTGCTGCTGCTGGTGGTCATGGCGCTTTGTTACTGGACCTTCGTCTATGTCGGCAACGGCTGGCAAACAGCACCCCTCAAACGCACACCCGAACAAAACCAGGGCGGGAATGCGCCGCAGGACACCTCGCCGGCCGCCGGCGTCACCAAGAACCCTCGGGACGCCAGCAAGATGCCGGGCGTTCAGTAACTGGGGATGTCCCGGCTCCTATTCGCGCGGAACGAATTTGTTGAAGTGGCTGATGCTGCCTTCCGGGGTCATGTCCTGGTGAACGAACGCCAAGTTGTTGTCGTCCAGGACTTTGAAGAAATCTTCCCATTCTACCGGCGTAAGATCTTCATCGCTCGCGCCGAAATCGACCCGCAGCGTCGCGGCCTTTCCCGGCGCTGCGACGACGGCAGGCCTGCCTTCGCGCGCCTCGATCCATGCTCGGATCACTTCGTGATTTGAGGTCGTCATAGCCTCGCTCATCGCGGCCTCCTGTAGACGGTTTCCTCTCTCGAACGAAACCCGGAAGACATCCCGCTTGTTCCCATTGCGCCCTGTTTCGGGAGGCTCGCCGCAATGGAATATCCGGATACGAAGAAGGCCCGTTGCCTGCTGCGGCAACGGGCCATGGGCCTTGATGGGACCCGGATCGCTGGAGGGAGGGCGATCTTCTTTCGAACCGGCATGCGCTCCAAATGTTCCGGCAAAAGACCTGGGTTTCGGATGAAAGCGTCAGAGCTTGACGGCACCTTCCCTCGCCCATAGCCGCAGCTTGCGGCAAGCCTCGACGAACGAGCGTGCGGAACCGCCGTCTGTGAGCTCGATGAGCCCCTCGTCCGCATCGGCCGCTACCCCGGCGCTTGCCAGAAGAGGCCCGGCATCCGCGACGAAGCCGATGAACTTCAGATGCGCAAAGGCGTCGGACACGAAGTCCTTCGCGGCAGCATCCCTGGACAGCATCTCGGCGCCTTCCTCGGAAACGAGCAGCACGACCGCGTCGAAGAGAACCGACGGTCCGCCGTCGATCATGTGGTTGGCTTCGATCCAGCTGCCGTCGCCAGCCTCGACACCGCCCACCCGGGCTGCCACGATTTCCACCTTGGCGCCTTCCGCTTGCGCCGCATCCCCTATCGCCTGCAGAAGGCCGGGATCGATGCCGTCGCTGACGAGCACGCCGATCTTGCGGCCCTTGAAGCTGTCCGGCCCGTTGTTGATGATGCTGAGCGCAGGCGATGGCTCGAGATCGTCGCGTGTCGGCACAGCCGCGTCGGCGGGCGCCGGCATGGTCTTGATGCCGAGCTTGTCGGCAACCGTTGTCGCCAGCGTCTCGTCGATGTTGAGCAGATGGGAGACCATCCGCTCGCGGATGACCGGCGTCTCGACTTTGCTCAGTTCGAACGTCAAAGCCATTGCTATGTGACGCTGCTCGGGCTCGGTCTGGCTGATGAAGAACTGCCGGGCCTGGCTGTAGTGATCGGCGAAGCTCTCCGCCCGCAACCGGACCTTCTGTCCTTCCTCCGCATCGGCGAAAGAGCGGAAGCCCCGCTTAGGCGCCTCGCGCGGTCCCTCGCCCCAGGAATTCGGCTCATAGTTGGCGCGGCCGGCCGGGTTGCGCATCGCCATGTGGCCATCCTGCTGGAAATGATGGAACGGACATTTCGGCGCGTTGATGGGAAGGTGGGTGAAGTTGGGGCTGCCCAGGCGTTTGAGCTGCGTGTCGAGATAGGAGAAGTTGCGTCCCTGCAGCAGGGGATCGTTCGAGAAGTCGATGCCCGGCGGCACGTTCTGCGTCATGAAGGCGACCTGCTCGGTCTCGGCGAAGAAGTTCTCCGGCATCCGATCGAGAACAAGGCGCCCGACCGGCAACGGTTCGATGACCTCCTCTGGAATGATCTTGGTGGGATCGAGAATGTCGAAGTCGAAACTGTCGGCGAAATCCTGGTCGAAGAGCTGCACGCACAGCTCCCATTCCGGAAAATCGCCGGATTGGATGGCGTTCCAGAGATCGCGGCGGTGGAAATCGGGATCCGCGCCGTTGATCTTCACGGCCTCGTTCCAGACCACCGACTGCATGCCCAGCTTCGGTTTCCAGATGAACTTGACGAAGGTCGATTCGTCCTTGGCATTGACGAGACGGAATGTGTGCACGCCGAAGCCCTGCATAAACCGGAAGGAGCGGGGAATGGCGCGGTCGGACATGATCCACATGATCATGTGCATCGATTCCGGCGTGAGCGATATGAAATCCCAGAAATTGTCATGCGCGGATTGCGCCTGCGGAAAAGCCCGGTCCGGCTCCTCTTTAACGGCATGCACCATATCCGGAAACCTGATCGCATCCTGGATGAAGAAAACCGGGATGTTGTTGCCGACGAGGTCCCAGTTGCCTTCCTTGGTGTAGAGCTTCACGGCGAAGCCCCGTACATCCCGCGCCAGATCGAACGACCCTTTGCTGCCGGCGACGGTCGAGAAACGAACGAAGGCCGGGGTCTTCTCGCCGGGCCGCTGGAAGATGTCTGCTTTGGTGTACTTTGCGAGTGACTCGTACGTCTCGAAGAAGCCGTGGGCGCCGTAGCCGCGCGCGTGGACTACGCGCTCGGGGATGCGCTCATGATCGAAATGGAAGATCTTTTCGCGGAAATGAAAATCCTCGATCAGCGTCGGACCGCGTTCGCCGATCTTGAGCGTGTTGTGATCATCGGAAACCGGAGTTCCAAGCGCAGTCGTCAAGACCTCGGCATCGCCTTCGGCCGTCTGATGCAGTTCGCCGCCATTGCCGCGGACAAGTTTCTGGTCATGAATCTCGGCCACGGCTGTAGCGTCGGCCGGCGAAGCTTTTTTCGGCATAATCGGTGTCCCTTGTGCTCGCTGAAATGATGTTGCCGAACGAGCAATCGGGGCGAATGTTCCAGCCGGTACGGCGGGGCAGACCCTGGCTTGAGCTATCTCGGAACGGCGTCCGACCCTTCCCCCGTTCCGCTTGCCCGGGAACGGTTTGGCGCCGCTCGCAAGGATGCGCGAGCGAGCACCTCTCTCGGCGCCGGGTTGCGAGATTTTCGGCGCAACCAGCGCGGCAGGAACTCGGCCATCAGGCTTTGAATGAGGCTCTTCATCCGATTGCCCATGCAAGTCTTCACAGGCGAACAGATGCCCGCCCTAATTGTTCCGGGTTGGCGCGATGTCGCCACGCGACGTCGTCAGTTGAAAGTCAATTCGGACGGGACTTTTGCGCATGCAACGCAATCGCGGCGTCGAGCTTTCGCGCCAATTCCAGCATTCGAGAAGGCGCGTCCTCGACTATCAGCATCTCCAACGCGACGATCGTCTCGCGTTCTGGCTTTGTTGTCTCGGACAGTTCCTGTTCCGATCTCAGTGCTTCTCGAACCTTTCGTGCCACGGCCGCGCCCTAACATGGGTTAATGCCTGCTCACTAACCCACTGATGGAGAAAAGGTTCCTGCTTCGCCCGTCCGCTGGAGCGGCGAACTTCCCTTCCGCTGTCGGGGTCGGCCAGGAATTTCTTCAGCCGCCTCCTCAAAGGCACCACACTGGATGCGCAGTCGAATTGGTTCCCTGTGGCCGTCGGCCCGGTCCGATTCAATGAGGGAACCAACCGCAACCTTGCTGGTTCGGGCAGCAACAGCGGAGCCTCGCCATGCCCAATGCAGCCGAAATCCTCGTCGACACCTTGATTGCCTGGAATGTCGAAGTCGTCTTCGGCCTTCCCGGCGACGGCATCAACGGCGTCATGGAGGCGCTGCGCAAAAACCAGGACAGGATATCCTTCGTCCAGGTGCGGCATGAGGAATCGGCCGCGTTCATGGCCTGCGCCTACGCCAAATGGACCGGCAGGCTCGGGGTGTGCCTTGCGACGTCCGGCCCTGGCGGCACCCACCTTCTGACCGGCCTCTACGACGCCAAGCTCGACCAGGCGCCGGTGCTGGCAATCACGGGCATGCAGTTTCACGATCTCATCGAGACATTCACGCAGCAGGACGTCGATCTCACCCGCGTCTTCAATGACGTCAGCGTCTACAATGTCCAGGTCTCGGACGCGGCGCATATGGAGAACGTGGCGAGCCTCGCCTGCCGTACGGCGCTCGCCCGCAAGAGCGTGGCGCATCTTTCCATCGCCAGCGATATCCAGGAACAGCCCGCCGACGCGGCCAAACGGTCCAAGCGCAACCGGCCGGCACATACGCCGCAGGACATGTTCGCTCCTCACTGTCTCGCGCAAGATGCGGAGTTGGACAAGGCAGCGGCCCTTCTCAACGACGCGGGGCGCGTGGCGATCCTGGCGGGACGCGGGGCGATCGGCGCGGCGGCGGAGCTCGAAGAGACCGCGCGGCTGCTGCAGGCGCCGATCGCCAAGGCGCTGCTCGGCAAGGCGGTGTTGCCGGACGACCATCCCTATACCACTGGCGGCATCGGCATTCTGGGCACGCTGCCGTCGCAGGAGGCGATGGAGACGTGCGACGCCATCCTCATCGTGGGATCGACCTTCCCCTATATCGAGTACTATCCGCAACCAGGCAAAGCCCGTGGCGTCCAGATCGATTGCGACGCGCAGCGTATCGGACTGCGCTTCCCCGTCGAGGCCGGGCTGGTCGGCGACGCGGCCGAAACCTTGCGCGCCCTCAATAAGCGATTGAAGCAGAAGGACGACGGCGCGTTCCTGGCAACCGCACGGAACTCGATGCAAAAATGGCGCGAGATGATGCGTCAGTCCGAAGACGGCTCGGCCCATCCGCTCAAGCCGCAACGCATCGCGCGCGCCTTCGGCGAACGCCTCGCCGAAAACACGGTGCTGGCAACCGATTCCGGCCAGAACACGGAACTCGCCGCGCGCCATGTCGATCTGCGCATGGGGCAAGCTTTCGGCGTTTCCGGCGCGCTTGCCTCCATGTCCTGCGGTCTCAGCTATGCGATCGCCGCAGGCATCGCCTTTCCGGGCCGCCCGATCGCGGCCATCGTCGGCGATGGCGGTCTTGCCATGCAGCTCGGCGAGTTTTCCACGGCGGTGCGCTATGGCATCCCGTTGAAACTCCTGGTCATCAAGAACAACATGCTGAACCAGATTGCCTGGGAACAGATGATGTTTCTCGGCAACCCGCAATTCGGCTGCGAGCTGCAGCCGATCGATTTCGCCAAGGCCGCCGAGGCGATGGGCGGAAAAGGCTTCAGCATCGAGCGGGCGGATGATGTCGAGCGCGTGCTTGACCAGGCGTTCGCCACCAGCGGCCCGGTGATCATCGAGGCCCTGGTCGACGCCTATGAACCGATGATGCCGCCGAAAATGCCACCTGATTACGCTGAGAACTTCCGCAAGGCGCTGCCGCAGAGTCCGGGCCACGGCGAGATTGAGGAAAACGTCGCCCGCGAGCCTGCCAAGACCATGATGGAGGCGGGAGAATAGGAGAGAATTCCGATGCTCGATCTTTCCCGCGAGCGCCGTCGGATGGTCGATGTTCATCTCGGTCGTCGCGGCATCCGTGATCGGGAAATCCTGGCGGCGATGCGCGAGGTCCCCCGCGAAGCCTTCGTCGATCCTGGCTACGAAGAATTCGCCTATGAGGACGGACCATTGCCGATTGCGGAGGGGCAGACCATATCGCAGCCCTACATCGTCGCCTTCATGCTGGAAATGGCGCAGATCCGCCCGGGCGACCAGGTGCTCGAAGTTGGCACGGGATCCGGCTACGCGGCCGCGGTCATGAGCCGCATCGTCGACCATGTCTACACGATCGAACGGCATGCGGCGTTGGCCGAGACAGCACGGCGGCGCTTTCAAAAGCTAGGCTATGGCAACATCGACGTTCGGACCGGTGACGGCACCAAAGGCTGGCCGGAAGCGGCGCCCTTCGATGCCATCGTGGTCGCAGCGAGCGGACCGGGCGCCCCACTAGCCTTGCAGCAGCAGCTCGATGTCGGGGGCAGGCTGGTCATCCCTGTGGGCGACGATCCGGACGAACAGCGGCTGCTCAAGGTAACTCGCACCGGCGCATCGACTTACAGCGAGGAGGATTTCGGCGGGGTGCGCTTCGTCCCGTTGATCGGCGAACAGGGCTGGCGCGAGGAGAGCCGCCCAGGAATTGCGCGCGCGATACCGCTTGCCCGCCCGCGCAGCCTGCCGGAGATGATCGCGGCAGCGGCCGAGCCGCTTTCCGACTTCGACGATCCCGCCTTTGCCGAAGCGTTCGACCGGTTCGCGGACCGGCGGATTGTCCTGCTCGGCGAGGCCAGCCACGGCACGTCCGAATTCTACCGGGCGCGCGCGGCGATCAGCAAAAGGCTGATCGAGAGGCACGGCTTCACCATCGTTGCGGTCGAGGCCGATTGGCCCGATGCCGCCGCGATCGACCGCTATGTCCGCGGCCGCGGCGCCTCGTCCGGCGCCGCCCGACCGTTCCAGCGCTTTCCCACCTGGATGTGGCGCAACACCGACGTCGCGGCATTCGTGGAATGGCTGCGCGGGCACAATGACAAGGTCAAGGCGTTCCAGCCGCAAGCAGGCTTCCATGGCCTCGATATCTACAACATGCGCGGCTCGATCGCCGCCGTCCTGGACTATCTCGACCGTGTCGACCCGGAAGCGGCAAAGGTTGCGCGGGAGCGCTATGGCTGCCTGACGCCGTGGCAGACCGAACCGTCGACCTATGCCCGGGCCGCGCTGACCAAAGGCTATCGCGAATGCGAGGAAGCTGTCCTCGAACAATGCCGCGACATGCTTGCAAGGCAGCTCGATCATGCCGGCGAGGACGGCGAGGAACTTTTCGATGCCGCGCAGAACGCCCGGCTCATTGCCTCCGCCGAGCGTTACTACCGCACCATGTACTATGGCGGATCTCAGTCCTGGAATTTGCGCGACACGCATATGTTCGAAACGCTGGAGCGCATTCTCGACGCGCGGGGACCGAACGCCAAAGCCGTGGTATGGGCGCACAACTCCCATATCGGCGATGCGCGTTACACCGAAATGGGAATCTCGCGCGAGGAAGTGAATATCGGCCAGCTCTGCCGCCAGCGCTTCGGCGATGCCGCGGCGCTCATCGGTTTCGGCACGCATGCAGGCACTGTCGCCGCGGCGACCGACTGGGACGGCGAGATGGAAATCAAGTCGGTGCGGCCTTCGCGCGAGGACAGCTACGAGCGGCTCTGCCACGACGCCGGCATCGGCCGGTTCCTGCTTGACCTCGGGCGCGACCCGAAGCTGCGCGACCGTCTGACCGAGCGCCGTCTGGAGCGCTTCATCGGCGTGATCTACCGGCCGGAAACAGAGTTGCACAGCCACTATGCCGACGCTTCGCTTGCGCGGCAGTTCGACGCCTTCGTCTGGTTCGATGAAACCAGCGCAGTCACGCCGCTCGGACCCGAGCACGCGGCCGAAGGCGTACCCGAAACCTATCCATTCGGCGTTTGACGCCGGAACATTCAGCGCCACCTCCGGTTTGGAAAGATACAGCGAGGAACGTCCATGAGCGGAAACCAGCACCCGAAATCGAAAAAACCGAGCAACGCCGACCTGGGGAACGATCCTGGCATCGGCACCTCCAAGGGCACCATCAAGGAAGGCGACGAACTGGAGCACGGTGAGAACACCGTCGAGGGAGATGTCGAAAACGACACCACCGAGGCAGGCGGAATCAACCCACGCCAGAAGATGCGTACCAACAAGTAATTCCATTCGTTCTTATGGTAGATAAGACGTTGCATCTTCCACAAACAAACAGCAAACAAATTGCAACTCGTGCATAGCTCAAGCGGAACATTGGCAGGAGTCTCTTGTTTGAAACGTATCGCAATCAGGCGATCAAACAGGAGACATCCCCATGATTAAGCTTCTCTCGGCTTCGGCTGTCGCAATTGTCCTGGCTACATCCGCAATGGCCCAATCGAGCGGTTCCGGTGGTTCCGGCAATGGGACCGGCGCCAACAACACGGGCACCACGACCGGGACCAACGGCATGAACAACAACGGCAATGGCGGCACGGTCGACCCGAACGCCACGAACAGCACGACGACAAACGGGTCCGGCGGCATCGGCGACCGGTGCAAGGACGCAGCCGGAAACGACATCCAGAACAACACGGCAAGCGGGAACACCACGTCCGACACGCAGAATTGCAACAAGTAAACCCTAGCCTTTACGCGACCGGACGCCCGCCTGGAAGGCGGGCGTCCGGTCGTCTTGCGACACGGCTGGCCGGCCACGTCCCGCTGTCAGCAGGACGCAGAGCAGGCTCGTCAGGACATTCGCCGTCAGGGAAGCCGATCCGCCATGATTGCGGCGGCTTCAGACGTCCCAGAGCCTCACCATCCGCCGCCGGATCATCGACGGCGACCAGTCTCGAACTTGGAAGTCACAGCAATATTCAACGACGTCGGCGGCGCGGTTCATTCCTTCACATACGCGCCGGGCTGACGCCCGCTCCGGGGCGCTTTGGCGTCCTTGGAATGTTCTGCGACTGCCGGGCCAGCGCCTGAGCTCTTTTCGGTCGCCGGGCTTGGCGTCGGCTGCCGCGGCGGATTGCGGCCGTCCGATTGATGGGTCTTGTCCTCGACCTCCCCCTGTTTGCGGCTGAGGCCTGGATCGACGTGAGGTCTGTCGTTGCTGGCGGCGTCCTGCGAAAATTCCTCGCTCGGATCCGGATCGGTGTTCGCCGGATATTTCCTGGCGCCCGTCTCGCGGCGGTTCTGGATGTCCTTCATGATTTCATCTCCGGTTGGATGGAAGATAACAACGGTGCGAGGACGGCGTTCCAATCTCCGCGCAGCATGAGCCAAGCTGCCAAGGGAACAAACCTCCCGGCATTCGATTAGGCGCGGGCAGTACAACTCAGCCGCAAGAGGAGCCGGGCATGGACAGGGAAGAACGCATCAGGCAACGCGCACACGAGATATGGGAGCGGGAAGGCCGCCCCGAGGGCCGCCAGCAGGAACACTGGGACCAGGCCGTCCAGGAGATCGAGTCGGAAGGTTCGGAAGCCGAGCGCGGTCCGGTGACGCCCGATCCCGCGGTTGGGGTCGGCTCGGACCCGGCCGCCAACCGGCCAGGCGGATGAAGCCGGGGATGCGTCCTATTGCAATTGGGCTCGGCATTCTGGTGATCGTTCTGGTCGCCCTCTGGGTTTGGGCTGGCCAGAACGGCGGGCGTCCTGCCGGCGGTGCCCAGCAGCCATCGCCGCACGCGATCGACCAGAACGGCTGAGAAGAGGACGTACACCTCACCGGATGGCGGTATCGCCGGCCTCGCGCCGCCTGGCCTTGGCGGGCACGAGCCGGCCTGCATTGGCGCGCAGGCCTCTGAAGAACTCCTCCACATAGGGCAGCAACTCGAAGAGCGCGATGACGAGCATGACGATGGCGACATATGTCACCGGCAGTTGCTCCTGCTTCCAGGCGAGATCGAAGCGCGCCCTTTCGGTTCCAGTTCCGAACAGCGCCAGAAACTGCCCCCAATGCAAAGACACGACACTGACCAGGCCCATCAGCGGGATCATTTCCAGGAAGCTGTGGATATGCTGCTCGATGGGGCCGACCGTGCGCGCCGTGGTCGCGTAGCGCACATCCCACATCGCCGTCGCTTCATGGACGAAGAAAGCGACGATCATAACAGCGATGACCAGGGCGTTCACCTCGAGGAACATGGCGGCAAGCAATGGAATGCCGACCTCGACGAACATCAGGAGGTGGATCAGCGATTCCTTCGCGCCGGTCGTGGATTCGATATGGGTCGCACGATGACAGAGCCAGTCGGCAAAGCCCGCGATCAGCCAAACCGGCAGGACAAAATACATCAGGATGAGGACCATCGGGTCGGCCAGCACGAGGCAGCTCCTGCTCCTATCTGCCGGCGTTCTCCGCATCGCGCTTCAGCTTTGCCGCCTCGCGATCGAGCACCTCCGGATCGTTGCCGTATTTCAGGATCAGCGCCAGCGCCAATCCGCTTGGAATTCCTGCTCTTTCCGCGAGGTCGCGGACACGTTCGGCATTCTCGTGCTCGTTGTCGTCCCTGGAAGCTTCGCCGTGCGATGTCATGATCATGTTCCTGGTCGAGCTCCCGCCCCGTGCCGAACCGCAGGCCGGCGGAATGGTTCCATGCGTGTCGGATGGATCGAAGCGCATGCGGCGAACGGCCGGAACAGTTCACCTGCCGCCGCGTTCTACATCTGGCTTCCCTGCGACCTCATTGTCATGCGCGCCGCTGTCGGCAGGGCACGATTCTACGACTGCGGTCTCACCACGTCGGAACGCGAACTGAAGGAACTCGTGTGCGAAACCTCAGGGGACTTCACCTCTTGATCGCGGAAGACGAGTGGCTGCTCGCTAGCGATCTCGCGGCCTTCTTCGCCGACTTGGGGGCCATCATCCTCGGGCCGGCGGCGACGGTGGAGCAGGCCGAGCAGCATGCAAAGACAGCTGAGGCCGCGATCCTGGACATCGACCTGCACGGCCGTAAGGTTTTCCCGATTGCGGACGAACTGATGCTGCGCAACGTGCCTTTCGTCTTCTTCAGCGGATATGACGAGATCGCCATCCCCGAGCATTTGCGTTTTGCAAGTAGCCTGAGCAAGTCGTCGAGCCCCGCCGCCGTCGTCGATGCGCTGTTCCAGGAACCCTCCACAGAGCCAGTGACTATTGCGCAGCCGGCATCCCCGATGGAGGACGTCGTCGCGCTGCTGCCCAAGCTCCGGCTCACCGCGCGCCTGTTGCTGGACGATGCCGGCGCTTCCGATCGTCTTGTGGAGCATACTTTGGAACAGGCGCTTGAGGATTTGGACAAGAGGCCGGAGGGCTCGTCCATCGCCGACTGGCTGAACACCATCATGCGCAGGATAGCGCAGCTGCGCGGAGCCTCCTTGCTGCATTGATCATAGGCAACAGAGCCGCCGGCGACCTGCGCTCGCCGGACGACCAGTCTTCCTCAATGCGTAAAGCGGCTTCTGAGCCAGGCGAGAATTCGGCTGCCATCTACGATCCGGCGAACCCGCGCAGCAGCCCAACTGGCCTGCATCGTCGCGCCGGCATGGCAGCTGCAGACCACGTCATGCAATTGCCAATCGGAAAGTTCGAAGAAGCGCTTCGCCTCGCCATAGGTGTCCGATTGCAACCCGGCCGCGCGCAGCAGCGGGTCATCGAACGCAACCGCGAGCGGCGATCCGTCCGCCCGCACCCGTTCACGGACCTCAGGATCGACATATTCGGTGCCCGTCAGCGCAGACAGGCAGCGCAGGGGATTGCGTTCCAGCAGTTCCGCCCACCGCTCGATCCGCTGCCTTCTCGTTGCAAGGGGGATCAATCCAAGCCGGTCGACGACCGCTACCGATTGCAGTTCGTATGACGTCTGATGCTTCATTGCTGTCTCCTGTGTTCTTGCGGTGCATCCCGCACCGTGGCGCGGCAAATCTGCCGTGACCGAAGCCCACGCCTGCGAGGGACAGGCGCGGGCCGACGAGGTGTTGCCCACCCGTCTTCACCAGACGCCTGCAACGGCGTCTGAAGCGAACCCCAACTGCCAGCGATCTCCTATGTTCCAGCCATTCCCCATCAAGGGATTCGAGCGACGAGGTCCAGGCCATCGGGAAGATCGTTCTTCGAGCAGCCGCGCCCAGCGGAGTGTGGGTTCGCATCGCTCGCTATCAAGCCGATAAGATCGCGCGCGTAGCTCGTCACCGTGGGTTTACACGACGCAAAGAAGACCCGTCGCCGTGGGAGGAAAACGGCAACGGGTCTTCGCACCGGACACCAAGAGCGGACATGACCGCGACGCCCTAAGCGCTGATGCCGATGTTTGTTCCAGCGAAAGAAAAACCCGTCGGCACTTTGGAACAGCCGGCGAATGGTCGCCGCAGCAGCGATTCAAGTGGGGCAGCAGCAAATGGAACATCGCGCAGATTGCATTGTTAAACAGCTGACCGGTCGCTGAACCGCGATGGCGCCATAACCGCAACGGAACGGTTCTTACAGCCAATCTGGAGGCTCGTGGCGGAATGGCCCCTATCAAAGGCCCAGCGAAAAATCACAACGTCATCGTCATCGGCGCTTCGGCGGGCGGGATCGAACCGTTGAGGCAGATTGTCAGCGATCTGCCGGCCGATTTGCCGGCCGCCGTGTTCGTCGTGGTGCATGTCGGCCAGGTAAGCTACCTGCCTGAGATTTTGGACAGGGCGGGCACGCTTAAAGCGCAGCCCGTCAAAAACGGCGAAGCGTTCAGGACCGGCTGCATCTATGTGGCCCCGCCCGGCTTCCACCTTCTTCTTCATGACGACCATATGATGCTGCGGCGGGGCCCACGCGAAAACCTTGCCCGGCCGGCCATCGACCCCTTGTTCCGCTCGGCGGCACTGAGCTACGGCGCTCGCGTCGTCGGCGTGCTGCTGTCGGGTGCACTTTCGGACGGCACCGCCGGGTTGAGGGCCATCAAGGCGGTCGGCGGCCTGGCGGTGGTCCAGCATCCCGAAGACGCCCTGGTGCCTTCCATGGTGGAAAGCGCGTTGCGTTATGTCGAGATCGACCACTGCCTACCCGCTGCGGATATCGGTGCTTTGCTGGCAAAGTTGGCCGTCGAGCCGGCCGGCGAAACCTTCTCGGCCCCGCCGGCTGTCAGATTGGAGGCGGCGATTGCCGCGCAGGAGCATTCAACCATGAAAGAAGTGGATCGACTTGGCGAATTGTCGGTGTTTACATGCCCGGAATGCCACGGGCCGCTGTGGGAGATCGAAGACGGTGACATGCTGCGCTATCGGTGCCATACCGGGCACGCCTTCACCGCCGACGCGGTGATGGAAGCGCAGGCGATCGAGGCGGACGAGATCCTGTGGAGCTTGCTGCGCTCGCATCAGCAACGGGCGGAATTTGCCCGGCGAATGGCCGAGCGCGAAAAGACGCGGCGTCGCTCCGAACTTGCCAATAAGTTCGGCGAGCGTGCGAAGGAATATGAAGCGGATGCGGCCGTCATCGAGCGCATCCTGGAGAGCAGGCAGGCGCGGGTGGCGGGCAATGGCGAAGGCGGCAAGAAAGGCAAGCACAAGGAAGGCAAGGAATAGCTCGCCTGAAGGCGCGGGAGAGCCCGCGCCGCTTCCCATCATCGGCATCGGAGCATCGGCGGGCGGCATAGCGGCACTGCAGAAGTTCTTCCCCGAAGTGCCGGCCGACAGCGGCTTTGCCTATGTCGTTATCCAGCATCTCGACGCCGAGCACGAAAGCGTGCTCGCCAGTATCATCCAGCGCTCAACGACGATCGAAACGCAAACCGCCTCCGAGGGCATGGAAGTCGAGTCTGACAAAATCTACGTCGTCCCGCCCGGCGCCTCCGTGACCGTGCTCGGGCAGCGTTTTCGCGTTGCCAAATTGGCCCCCACGCGCGCCAAGCGGATGCCGATCGACGACTTCTTCACGTCGTTGGCCCAAGAACAGTCGGAGCATGCGGCAGGCATCATCCTTTCCGGAACGGGCAGCGACGGCACTATCGGGCTGAGAGCCATCAAGGAGCATGGTGGGCTAACGCTGGCGCAGGAGAGCGCCGAATATGACGGCATGATGCGCAGCGCCGTGCGGACCGGCCTGGTCGACATGGTGCTGCCCGCCGAAGAAATGGCGGCGAAGCTGATCAGCTATTTTCGTCACGCCAACCGCGACGAAAGCGAGCGCGACCGCCGCAAGCGTGACGTGGCCGAACAGCTTTCGCGCATCGCGGCGCTGCTTCGCATGCGCACCGGCCACGATTTCAGCGGCTACAAGGACAACACCATCCTTCGCCGCATCCAGCGCCGCATGCAGGTGCTGCAGATCGACGATCCGACCGTCTTCTACGAGCGGTTGCGCGACGAGCCGCAGCAGGTGGATCTCCTGTTCCAGGATCTGCTCATCGGCGTTACCAGCTTCTTCCGCGACGAGCACGCCTTTGAGGTCCTTGAGAAGATGGTCATTCCCCGGCTGCTTGAGGACCGCCGGCCGGACGAAACGATAAGGGTCTGGGTGCCTGGCTGCGCGACGGGCGAAGAAGCCTATTCGATCGCCATGCTGATGAAGGAGAACGCGCCGCGCGGCGCTGCCTCGCCCAATCTGCAGATCTTCGCAACCGACATCGACGAGCGCGCCCTGGAGGTGGCAAGAGCGGGGCGTTATCCGGCGACGATCGCGACCGATATCACGCCGAAGCGGCTCAAGGAGTTCTTCTCGCGCGAGGACGGCACTTACCGCGTTTCGTCCGATCTTCGCGAAGTCTGTCTGTTCTCGGCGCATAATCTGCTGCGTGATCCGCCTTTCTCCAGGCTCGACCTGATCGCCTGCCGCAACCTTCTGATCTACATGGGTTCGGAGCTGCAGGAAAAGATCGTCCCGATCTTCCACTACGCGCTGCGCAACAACGGCTATCTCTTTCTCGGTTCGTCCGAAAATGTCACGCGCCACGGACGCCTGTTCGCTACGGTCGATAAGGCAAGCCGCATATTCCAGAAGCGCAGCGGGGTTGCCGCGCAACGTCTCCCCGAATTCCCGCTCGCGGCCGCGGCAAGGCAGGCGGTTCCGAGCGCGCGCCCCCGTGCAACGACCGGCACCCTGCAGGAAGTCGCGGAACGTTTGCTGGTCGAGCGCTATTCACCGGCTTATGTGGTCGTCAACGCCGCCGGCGAGTTGATGCACAGTTCCGGCGGCACCGGTAAATATCTCGAGCTGGCCGCCGGCGCCCCCGACCACAACGTCTTCTCCATGGCAAGGCGCGGCCTGCGCATGGATCTCAGGGCAGCGCTGCACAAGGCGGTCAGTACAGGACACGTAGCGGTCCAGAACAAGATCGCCGTCGGCACCAATGGCGGACGCCAGACCATCAGCCTCGCCGTGCAGCCGCTGCCGGTCGAGGGTGGAGCGGAGCCGCTCTACATGCTGGTCTTCCGCGATGTCGGCGGCATCAAGCCGGAAATCGAGGACGAGCCGGTACACACAACCGATGACGTCGAGAGCGCGAATGTCAGCCAGCTCGAAAGGGAGCTGAGGGAGACCAAGGACAGGCTGCAAGTGACGACGGAGGAACTCGAATCCTCCAATGAGGAGCTGAAATCCTCGAATGAGGAGCTGTCCTCGATCAATGAGGAGCTGCAGTCGTCCAACGAGGAACTGGAAACCTCCAAGGAAGAGCTGCAGTCGATCAACGAGGAACTGCAGACGGTCAATGCCGAGCTCAACATCCGCGTCGACGAGCTCACCCGCGCCAACAACGACATGTCGAACCTTTTGGAAAGCACGCAGATCGCGACCGTGTTCCTCGACCGCGATCTCTGCATCAAGAGCTTCACGCCGACGGCGCGCGACCTGTTCCGGCTGGTCGAAAGCGATGTCGGCCGGCCGCTTGCCCATGTGCGCCCCCGCTTCCCTGCCGATGGCTTGCAGGCTGACATGGAGCAGGTGTTACGCCGGCTGGGCACGATCGAGCGGCAGATCGAGGGCGCAGAGAGCGGCAGCAGCTACATCATGCGCGTCCTGCCTTACCGTACGGTCGACAATGTCATAGCCGGCGTTGTCGTCACCTTCGTCGACGTCACCCAGATTGTGCGGGCGGAGGAAAGGATTGGCATCCTCACCCATGACTTGCGCAACCGACTGGAAAGCCTGGAGACGGTGCTGGATCTCGTGCCGGTGGGCATCTTCATCGCCGAGGACGGCGAGGGCGAGGTGATCCGCGCCAATCGTCGCGCGGCGGAACTCGCCGGCCGCGGTATCACGGACGGCAAGCTGACGGCAGTCCCGGCAGAACTGCCGTTGCTGATCGAGGGCGTCCCGGTGAGGACCAATGACCAGCCTTTGCACACGGCAATGCGGACGGGCAAGGCCGTTCCCGGCTATGAAGCTCGCATAGCGCGGACGGACGGCTCGATCACCGACGTGATGATGTCGGCCAATCCGCTGTTCGACGAATCCGGTAGGGTGCGCGGCGCGATCGCGGCCCTTGTCGACATATCGCACCATAAGGAGGCGGAGCGCAGCCAGGACAGGCTGCTGCATGAGTTGCAGCATCGCGTGAAAAACATCCTGGCCACGGTCAACGCGCTGGCGTCGCGCATGGTGCGCACATCGGACTCGATAGGCGATTTTTCCACTTCGTTCCAGGAGCGACTGCAAGCATTGGGCCGAACGCACGAAGTGCTGTCTTCCTACAACTGGACAGATACCGATCTAGAGCAATTGCTGAGAGCGGTCCTGTCGCCCTACAGTAGCAACCTGCGCAAAAATATCGTTATCCATGGAAGATCGTTGCGGCTCGGCTCAAGCGCGGCCGCGACGCTCGGCATGGTGTTCTTCGAGTTGGCCAGCAATGCAGCGAAATACGGCGCGCTCTCGACGGAGGAAGGCCGCGTCGACGTGACATGGAACACCAACAAAACCGGCGTTCTGTCGATCCACTGGAAGGAAATCGGCGGGCCTGTCGTCGAGGAGCCGCCGCGGCGGAATTTCGGAACAAGCTTCATCCAGCAAAGTTTAGAGTATGAGTTGGGGGGAAAGGTGGAGCTAAGGTTTAAGCGCTCTGGAGTTGAATGCGACATAGATATTCCGCTGGCGCCAAGTGGGGGCCAGTAGCATTCTCGCTGTGTTGGCAAGGAAATGAATACAAACAGCCTTTTGTCGGGCCTCAATGTCCTCGTGGTCGAGGATGTGTTTATGCTCGCACAAGACCTCGCCGATCAGTTGACCGGTGCCGGATGTGCCGTGGTCGGACCGGCGCCGACGATTCAGCAGGCGCTGGATAATATCGACGGCATCGCGCTGGATGGCGCGGTGCTGGATGTGAATCTCCGAGGCGAGCGAAGCTTCCCTTTGGCCGACCATTTGGCGCGTGGCGGTGTCCCTTTCGTTTTCCTCACCGGCTATGACAGCGTCACCGTTTTTCCCGACAGGTTTCGCGACACGCCGAAGCTCACCAAGCCAGTCGACTACGAGGCGTTGATCGAGGCGGTGTCGCGATTTCGCGATGGTCGCGCCGCGCAAGGCTGACATCGGCTGAGTTCGCTGAATGGGCTCGTCTATGGTTCGGCGCGCTCGCCTATCAGTTGGCTCGCCAATTCGACCAAATGCGGGATCGGTGCCGGCTTGGGCATATAAGGCGCGCCGTGAAAGATCGGCGACTGGAACTCGGGATCGTAACCCGAATGGACGACGAAAGGCACGCCGGCTTCCTTGAGGCGGGCGGCGGCGACGCCCCGCTGGCCGTCGAGCAGTTGGATATCGATGATAGCCAGATCCGGCTTATGGTCGTCCAGCCAAGCCGTCGCTGCCCGCTCGGACGCCACGCAGGCCACCTCGAAACCGCGCTCCTTCAAGCCATTCGCCACATCCGACGCGATTAGATACTCGTCTTCGACGATCAGTGCCAAGGGCGCACGCATCTCCGCCTCCTTCAGGGTACGATGACCCTTCCCGGATTCGGCTCGCAACCATTCCCGTTATGCCTGCGGGGAAAACGCAAGATATGTTTCTGCGGCTTGGTTGCGGCGCTGCCGATGGGGTTAGGACCTGCCTGCTCCATGTCGAAACGGAGTTCTACAACGTCGGGGCCTAACAAGGCAGCCCGCGCCTCGAACAGGCGAAGAAACTCCGGTCTGAGCCCGTCGCCTCGTGACCGCGCAAGCGCATGCAGCGACATGAGGGAATTCATCATCATTACCTTTCACAGATGCGGCCGCTCCCTCACATTGCGGCCATTGCCTTTTCCTGCCTTGCTTCTTCGAAATCGACTGACACGACGACGGCGCCGTCGCCGCCGCGAACCCGAACCGCCCAGCCGTCTTGATGAGGCTCAGCCGCATCGTCGAGCAGATCGATCGCCGAGCGAAGCGCTTCATGGCGAACAGCTTCGAGGTCCGGCAACTCGACGCCCTCGAGCCGCCTCACACTGCCGCCCTCGCGATATTCGAATGTGTACGGACTCTGGCCTCTATCGCTTGACCCGTCGATCTCAGGCCGGCCTGCGTTCACCGTCCCGCCCGGCCCGTCCCGTTCCGTGGCGCCGCCGAACGCGGCACACTGAAGCATCATCTCTCTGGCGCGATCGATAAGCGCGGCGTCGCCGAGCAATGGGTCGGACACAACCATGGTGACAGCGATGTTTTCCCCGCCCTCGCCAAGAAACTCGACCGTCGCGCCTTTGGGATTTGCATGTACGGTTGTGTCGAGAACTTGCATTCCTGCCTCCGTGTCCTGCTACCGAAGATAAAAAGCTTCCCCGATCCGAAAGTTCCGCCCGAGCGGTGAACGCGCAGAACTTGGCTGGATTGGAACAGCGAGGCCGGATGCCGGTTTTGGGAAAAAGGAAGCGCCGAATGTCACCCAAGCAACGCACATCCGCCGAGGCTCACGGCGAAATCCAGGCCGGCAGGACACAGGACAAGACGCCCGGATTCGATCCGGCAGCAGCGCCGCTGGAAGCGGACGCCGAGGCCGGCGCTGCCCCGGCTTCCTCTGCTCCGGCCGAGCCGCGCAAGCCGAACTTCACCAACCAGGCGAGTTTCGCCAATGCGATGCGGCCGCCGGAGAACGCGCCCGGCCTGGAGCCGCGCAGGAACGGCCCGGTCCTGGTCATCGTAGCGCTGGTTATCCTGGCCGCAATCGCCTTTCTGTTCGCCGCAACCTTGCGCTAGGCATGGAAGGAACCACATTCGCCGCCCGAGGTTTGATAGCGCAAGGAGGTTGTTGCGATGCCAAGCTTGAGAAGTTTGTTTCGCCATCTGTGGCGCTGGAAAGCACAGCCGACAACGCACCCCTCTCCAGTGGACGCCATTGTGCGGGTGCTCCGCGAAGCCGAAAAGCAGCGCGGATCCGGACGTTCGGGGTGACAGAGCCCGGCGGGGTAGTGCCTCCGGGATCATGCGATCGCCGGAGTCACTCCTCGTCGAAGATATGCTCGTGGATGATGCCGAGGATCTGCAGCCTCACCGTTTCCCGCGCTTCGGGCTTCACGAAGGGCATCAGCAGATCGACCGTTTCCTCTACCCGCCGCGGCAGGTCGGCGCTCGGATCGCTCAGATAGCTTCCATGGGCATAGAGGTTTTCGGTCAGCTTCTTATTCAGGTCGGTAAAGAGTCCCATAGCCATTGCTCCTTGCTGATCCAATAGCCGAAGTGTCCTCGCGGTTCCCTCGGCCAACAGCATTGCAATCGACCGCGCAAATCCTCCTTGGCCGAAATCCTCCCGCCCGAGGAACATTCGGTCAAACCGGATGTTCGGCCGAACCACCCAGGAGGATCGAATGGGAAACAAGCAATTGGCGGTCGTCACCGGCGCCTCGAGCGGCATCGGCAAGGAGCTCGCGAAACTCTGCGCCAAGGACGGCTACGATCTCGTCATTGTTGCCGATGAGCCTGCCATCGAGCAGGCCGCCGAGGCGCTCCAGTCACATGGCGTCTCGGTCGACGCAGTGGAGGCCGACCTTGCAAGCGAGGACGGCGCCGACAGATTGATCGCCAAAATCGGCGATCGCGACATCGATCTTCTTTTCCTCAATGCGGGGCGCGGCCTGGGCCGAGGCTTTGTCGACCAAGACTGGAGCAAGGCACGCCGCGTCATCGACACCAACATCACCGGCACCGTCTATCTCGCCCATAAGCTCGGGCGCAAAATGGTGGAGCGCGGCCGAGGCCGGATCCTGTTCACCGGCTCCATTGCCGGCTTCATGCCTGGTACGTTCCAGGCCGTCTACAACGGCACCAAGGCCTTCATCGATTCCTTCGCCATCGCGATGCGCCACGAGCTGAAAGACAGCGGCGTGAGCGTGACCGTCCTGATGCCGGGAGCCACGCAGACACGCTTCTTCGAGCGCGCCGACATGATGGACACCGAGGTCGGGACGCAGGAGAAGGACAACCCCGCGGATGTGGCGAAAGCCGGCTACGATGCCTTGATGGCCGGCGAAGAACAGGTCGTCAGCGGCTGGAAGAACAAGATGCAGGTCGCCGCCGCCCATGTCACGCCGGCCGGCACGCTGGCCGAACAGCACCGCGAGATGGCCGAGCCGGGCTCGGCAAAAGAGGGCTGAAAATGATCTGGGAACATTCCCGCTCAGCGTCAGTTCCGCCGCATCAATAAGACCCACAATTCATAGGGACAATTCCGATGAAAGCCCTGACATGGCATGGCAAAGGCGACATTCGTTGCGATCAGGTCGCCGATCCGGCGATCGAAAACGACCGCGATATCATCATCAAGGTCACCTGCTGCGCCATATGCGGCTCGGACCTGCATCTGATGGACGGGTACATGCCGACGATGAAATCAGGCGACGTGCTGGGCCACGAAACCATGGGCGAAGTGGTGGAGGTCGGCCGCGCCCACACGAGGTTCAAGAAAGGCGATCGTGTCGTCGTGCCCTTCAACATCTCGTGCGGCGAGTGCTGGTTCTGCCAGAACGGCCTGTTCTCGCTCTGCGACCGGTCGAACCCTAACGCCGAGCAGGCTGCCAAGGTCATGGGCCAGTCGCCCGCGGGCCTGTTCGGCTATTCGCATCTGGTCGGCGGCTATTGGGGAGGCCAGGCCGAGTATCTGCGCGTTCCGTTTGCCGATGTCGGCCCCATCAAGGTGCCCGACGGCATCGATGACGAGCAGGTGCTTTTCCTCTCCGATATCTTTCCGACCGGCTACATGGCGGCCGAGAACGCCGGCATCCAGGAAGGCGACACCGTCGCCATCTGGGGGTGCGGACCGGTCGGCCAGTTTGCCATCCAGAGCGCGTGGATGCTCGGCGCGGGCCGCGTCATCGCAATCGACAAGGTGCCGGAACGGCTCGCCATGGCGCGCGACTACGGCAAGGCGGAAACGCTCGATTTCAGCAATTCCGATATTTACGATGCCCTGATGGCCATGACCGACGGTCGCGGCCCCGACAGTTGCATCGACTGCGTCGGCACCGAGGCCGATGCCACCGCAACATCCGATTCCATGCTCGACAAGGCCAAGGCCACCGTCTATCTCGGCACCGACCGGCCGCATGTGCTGCGCGAGGTGATCTATTGCTGCCGCAAGGGCGGCACCATCTCGGTGCCCGGCGTCTATATCGGCCTGGTAGATCACCTTCCCTTCGGTGCGGCGATGAACAAGGGGCTGACCTTCCGCATGGGCCAGACCCACACCCAGCGCTATCTCGAGCCGCTCCTTCACAAGGTCGAGAGCGGGGAGATCGACCCGTCCTTCGTCATCACCCACCGCGCCGGCCTTGAAGACGGACCCAGCCTCTACAAGACATTCCGCGACAAGCAGGACGGCTGCATCAAAGTGGTTATGCGCCCGCACGGATGATGCAGCGTGCATCTCGGGCGCCGCTGTAGTGTCGTCGTCAACCCAAACCAGGGAGGTTCGCAATGACTGAACCGAAAGGCACCTCCAAGCCCGCAGTGAATTCGCCGGATCCCGAAGGGCTTCCGCATCCACGTCGCGATGCGCAGAACAGCGATGCGGGCGCGAGACCAACTGCGCCAAAGACCGCCGGTGCACGGCAGCCCTCGTCCTCGCCGCTCGACAACCGGGTTGCCAACCGCAACGCCGGCCGGCGCCGCGAGGCCAGGCCGACGCCCAGGCCGACGGACAAGCCGCTCGATTGAGCGGGACGAAGAAATGCCGCAGCCTGGCCGGTTGTCGCGGCGCCGTTGCATGGTCTCCTCTCCCTGCAACGAAGCCCTGACGCTATCCCCGGCCGTCAGCTCTTCCGGCTCCGCTCGACGAATTTGTTGAAGCGGCTCGTTCCGCCGCCGCCGGCTTCATCCTGGTGCAGGAAGGCGAGATCATTCTCGTCGAAAATGCGGAAGAATTCGTCCCACTCGATCGCCTCGAACGCGTCTTCCGGCTCGCCGAAATCGATGCGCAGGATGCCGCCCTCGCCTTTCGTGCGGACGACGGCCGGGCGGCCCTTCCGTTCTTCCACCCATTTCCGGATCTCGTCATGATCGGTGGTCGTCTTGGCCTCGGACATGGATTTCCCTTTCTCGCAGCGAGGGTTGGTGAGCGGTCCTAACAGCAACCGGCAGGCAATGTTCCAGCGGGTGCAGAGCCCTTGTCCGAGCTGCCTAAGCTCCCGCGGCGGGAACTTTGTTGAAGCAGGGAACAAACCTTTTAGCGCGCAGTTCGGGGCGCCGAAGCAAAATCCGCAAGGGAGTCATCGTGGAACGCGTATTGGTTACGGGAGGTTGCGGCTTCATCGGCCGCCACGTCGCCCAGGAACTCACCGAACATGGCTATCAGGTGCGCCTGCTGGATGCGCTTGTGGACCAGGTGCACGGCGCCGAAGCCATCAGTCTTCCGACTGGAGCCGAATTGATAAAGGGCGACGTGCGCGACCGCGATGCGGTCGTCGAGGCGGTATCGGGCGTCGACGCGGTCATCCACCTGGCGGCCGAGGTTGGCGTCGGCCAGTCCATGTACGAGATCGCCCGCTATGTCGGCGCGAACGATCTCGGCACCGCGGTGCTGCTTGAGGCATTGATCAAGCATCCGGTCGAACGCATCGTGGTGGCGTCCTCCATGAGCATCTACGGCGAAGGCCTTTACCGGACTCCGGACGGGCAGCGGATTGACAATGCGCGCCGCAAGCCTGCCGAGATCAGGGACGGTCTGTGGAACCTCAAATCCGCGTCGGGCGAGGTGCTGTTGCCGATTCCCACCGACGAGGAGAAACGGCCCGATCTCGCCTCGATCTATGCGCTGACAAAATATGCTCAGGAGCGGGCCGTGCTGATCTTCGGGCAGGCCTATGGCATCGACGCGGTGGCGTTGCGCCTCTTCAACGTCTTCGGCGCCGGACAGGCGCTCTCCAATCCCTATACCGGCGTTCTCGCGAACTTCGCCTCGCGCCTCGCCAACGGCAAGCGGCCGACGATCTTCGAGGATGGCGAGCAGAAGCGTGACTTCGTCCATGTGCGCGATGTCGCCACCGCGTTTCGGCTGGCGCTGGAGCAACGCCAGGCAGCCGGACATGCCATCAACATCGGCAGCGGCCACGCCTATTCGATCAGCGAAGTAGCCCGTCTTCTTGCCAAGGCGATGGGCATCCCCAAGCGCCCGCCCGAAATCCTCGGCAAGGCGCGCTCCGGCGATATCCGCAACTGCTTCGCCGATATTGCCAAGGCGCGCGAACTGCTCGGCTTCGAGCCAAAGCATCGACTGGAAAATTCGCTTGGCGAGTTCGCGGCCTGGGTTCGCAACAGCGTCGTCATCGACCGGGGCGCCGACATGCGGCGCGAATTGGAAGAGCGAGGATTGGTCTCATGACCCGAGTGCATCGCCACCCTCGCAAGGAGCCGATAGCCGTCATCGGCGGCAGCGGCTTCATCGGCTCCAATCTCGCCGACAGCCTGCTTTCCGACGGGGAAACGGTGCTGGTCGTCGACAATCTCAGCCGTGCAGGCGTCAAGCAGAATCTCGACTGGCTGGCGCAACAGCATGGCGAGCGGCTGATCGCCGAAATCGTCGACATACGCGACCTCAGCGCATTGGCCACGGCACTGGCGCCGGCAAAGGCGATTTTCCATCTCGCCGCTCAAACAGCCGTGACGACCAGTCTCGCCGATCCCGCGCAAGACTTCGACATCAATCTCAAGGGCACGTTCAACGTGCTGGAAGTTGCCCGCGATACCGGAATTCCCGTGGTCTTCGCCAGCACCAACAAGGTCTATGGCAGCCTGCCCCAGATCACGGTGCGAGAAGCCGACGATCGCTATGAACCGCTTGACGAGGCGGTGCGTAGGAGCGGTGTCGATGAGAAGGTCGGCCTCGATTTCTGCACCCCCTATGGCTGCTCGAAGGGCGCGGCCGATCAGTATGTGCTCGACTATTCCAAATCCTACGGACTGCCGACAGCGGTTCTGCGCATGAGCTGCATCTACGGGCCGCGCCAGTTCGGCACCGAGGACCAGGGCTGGGTCGCACATTTTCTTTTGAGCGCCTTGTCCGGCCAGCCGATTACCATTTACGGCGATGGCCGGCAGGTGCGCGACATCCTGCACGTATCCGATGCCGTGGCTGCCTATCGCGGCGTGCTTGCCGGGATCGAGGACCTCAAGGGCCAGGCATTCAATCTGGGCGGCGGCCCGCGCAACGCGGTCAGCCTGCGCGTGCTGCTGGCGGAAATCGCCGATATGACCGGCAGCGAAATCGCGATCCGCTATGACCGCGAGCGCATCGGCGATCAGCCCTTCTTCATCGCGGACACCCGCAAGCTGCAAGCCGCCATCGGCTGGCAGGCGCATATTCCATGGCGCGAAGGCGTCCGCGATCTCGCCAGCTGGTTGCTGCGGCATCGGCTCCAATCGCGTCCCGAAGCCACGAGGTACGTCGCATGAAAGTCGCCTTGGTCAACCCACATTGGACATACGAGCACAGCATCTATTTCGGCTGCCGTCAGCCGCATCTGCCGCTGGAGCTCGGCTATTCAAAGGCAATGCTTGAGGCCGAAGGGCACGATGTGCTGATGCTGGACGGTTTGCTGCAGGGGTTCGACAACGAGGCTCTTGCCGAAAGCGTCGCGGCTTTCCGGCCCGACATGACCGTCGTGACCACCGCGCCGACCTACCTGTTCTGGCGCTGCGCGCCGCCGGAATTGCGCGTGCCGGCGGAGTTCCTCAACCATCTCGCCGGACGCGGCGGACGCACGGTGGCGGTCGGACCGCATGGCTCGGCGACCCCGGGCCCTACCTTGCGCAAGCTGGGCGCCGATCTCGTCGTGCGCGGCGAATGCGAGGAGGTGGTGGCGGAGCTCGCGCGGCAAGACGACTGGGGCGGGGTTGCGCACACGGCCCGCCTGGAAGGCGACGTACCCGCCTGCAATGGCGGCGTTCATGCCAGCACGTTCGTCGATCACCCGGCGCTCGCCTGGCCGTCCGACTGGATCGCGGCGCATGGCCATCATCATCACAGATTCGATCCCGTCCAGAGAGGCGCCGGCGCCGAGGTAGAGGCCTCGCGGGGCTGCCCTTACAATTGCAGCTTTTGCGCCAAGATCGATTTTCGCGATGCCTACCGGCGCCGAAATCACGACGCCGTCGTCGCCGAGATCGACGGGCTAATCGCGCAAGGCGTCGGCTACATCTACTTTATCGACGAGATTTTCCTGCCGCAGAAGGCGCTGCTGGAAGCGCTGGTGGATCGCGACGTCCAATTCGGCATCCAGACACGCATCGACCTGTGGAAGCCGGAACTGCTCCGGCTGCTCGGCGAAGCCGGCTGCGTCTCGATTGAGGCCGGCCTTGAAAGCCTGACCGTCGAGGGTCGCGCGATGCTCGCCAAGCGCTGCCGGCTGGACACCGAGGATCTGGCCGCGCTTCTGGTCGACGCCCGTCGCCACGTGCCTTTCGTCCAGGCCAATCTGATCGGCGTGGTCGAGGACGATCCGGCGCTGGTGGATTATTGGCGCAAGCACCTCATCGACCACGGCGTCTGGGCGAACGAGCCCGTGCCGCTCTATCCCTATCCGAGCTCTCCCAGCTACCGCGAACTCTGGGGCGAACCCGACGACCTCGCCTGGGAACGCGCGCATGAGCACTACCTCGCCTCCTTCCGCTCCTTCAGCGACATCCAGGACCAGCGCCCGCATGCGCTGGCTGAGTTGGAATCCTCATGCTGCAGTCACTGATCCATCGTCCACGGCGCATCCTGATGACGACAGACGCCGTCGGCGGCGTCTGGCGCTACTGCCTCGATCTAGCGCGCGAGCTGGCGGCCGGAGGCGACAGCATCGTGCTCGCCGGGCTGGGGCCGGAACCTTCTCCGGAGCAGGCGCGGGAGGCGCGGTCTTTCGCCACGCTGGTTTGGCTCAAATGCCCGCCGGACTGGATGACGCGCGACGAAAAAGATCTCGACAGCTTGCGGGGCGAACTGCAAACCCTCGTCCAGACCTATGCGATCGACCTCATCCATCTCAATGCACCGGCGCAAGCGGCCGGGCTCGATCTGGCCTGTCCCGTCGTCGCGGTCTCGCATTCATGCGTGGCGACATGGTTGCACGCGGTGCGTGGGCAGGCGCCGGCGGACGATTGGTCCTGGCAGCGAGATCGCAACCGGGCTGGACTCGATCGCGCCGACGTGGTTGTCGCTCCGAGCCGAAGCCATGCCGAGATGCTCCAAACCTGCTACGGCGCGATCGAAGGGTTGGGCGTCGTCCATAATGGCGCCCTGCCCGGCCCGAGGCCGGGGCGGCGCGAGCCTTTCGTCTTCGCCGCTGCGCGCTGGTGGGACGAGGGCAAGAATGCGGCATCGCTCGACGCCGCCGCCGCGCTCTGCAACTGGCCCATTCAGGTCGCCGGTCCGCTCGCCGGGCCTGACGGACAGTGCGCCCGTTTCGGTAACTGCATCTCGTTCGGGCCGATGGATCACGGCAAAGTTCGTCGGCTGATGAGGCGAGCCGGCATCTTCGTTTCGAGCTCCATCTACGAGCCTTTCGGTCTGGCCGCCCTTGAGGCTGCGCTGTCGGCCACGCCGCTGGTGCTCGCCGATATCGCGACCTACCGTGAAATCTGGGACGGCGCGGCCATGTTCTTCAATGCGCGCGATCCACATGCGCTGGCCGGCTGCATCGAGAACCTGTCCCACGATGAAAGCTTGCGGCGCAAGCTGGGCAGGCGCGCCGCGCGGCAGGCACGCAAATTCTCGCTGGGCAAACAGGTGAGGGCGATGCGCGACGTCTACGACCGAGCGGCGCTGACCGCAACGGGGCGTTGACCATGCGTTTTCTATTTTACACCCATTCGGCAGTTTCGGACTGGAATCACGGCAACGCGCATTTTCAGCGCGGCATCATGCGCGAGCTTGCCGCGCGCGGCCATGAGGTGGTCGCGCTCGAGCCCATCGACGGCTGGAGCCGATCGAACCTGCTCGCCGAGCAAGGCCCCTTTGCGATCGAGCGCTTCCGCAAGGATTTTCCGGAACTGAGAGTAGTGGCCTATGCCCCTGGCTTCGAGCACGAAGCTTGGCTGGCAGGCGCGGATGTCGTGATCGTCCACGAATGGACGGACAAGGATCTTGTCGCGCGCATCGGACAGGCGCGTGTGCTGAGCAATTTCACGCTACTGTTCCACGACACTCATCATCGCGCCGTATCGGCGACACAGGCGATAGCGGCGCTCGAGCTCGAGCACTATGACGGGGTGCTGGTCTTCGGCGAAGTGCTGCGGGAGAGCTATCTTCGCGCCGGCTGGGGCAAGCGGGTGTTCACCTGGCATGAGGCCGCGGACGACCGGCTGTTCAAGCCTTGCCCGGATATCGAGCCAGTCTCCGATCTCGTCTGGATCGGCAATTGGGGCGACGATGAACGCAGCGCCGAGATCGCCGAGTTCCTGATCGAGCCGGCAAGAGCGCATGGACTATCGGGAACTGTGCACGGCGTGCGCTATCCGTCGGATGCAATCACCGCGCTCGCGGATACTGGCCTGCGCTATGAAGGCTGGATTGCCAATGCCGATGTGCCGAAGGCCTTCGCTCGCCATAGCGTCACCATGCACATCCCCCGCAGGCCTTACCGGGAGACCTTGCCTGGCATTCCCACCATTCGCATGTTCGAAGCACTGGCCTGCGGAATTCCGCTGATCTCGGCGCCGTGGTCGGATGTCGAAGGGCTGTTCCGCGCCGGCACCGATTTCCTGTTCGCCCGCAACGGGGCCGAGATGCGAGGACACCTCCGCGATGTGCTGAACGATCGTCAGCGTGCAGAAGCGTTGGCCGCATCTGGCCTGGAAACCATCCTGGCGCGGCACACCTGCCGGCACCGCGCCGACGAGCTGTTCGACATCCTGGCCGCATGCGGCAATCGCGCGGCGGCCGAAATCAAGCCTGCAAGGGAGGCCGCGGCATGAAGATAGCCTTTTACGGATCGAGCCTTCTGTCATCCTACTGGAATGGCGCAGCCACCTACTACCGCGGCTTGCTCAAGGCACTGTCGCAACGCGGCTACGACATCGTCTTCTATGAGCCCGACGTCTACGATCGGCAAAAGCATCGCGACATCGAGGCGCCTGACTGGTGCAGCGTCGTGGTCTACGAGCCGACCTCGCATGCGCTGATGCAGGTCGCCTCGCGCGCCGCGCAGGCGGACGTCGTGGTCAAGGCTAGCGGCGTCGGCTTCGAAGACGATGCGCTGCTGCGTGCGGTTCTCGACAATGCCCGCCCCGACGCGCTGACAGTCTTCTGGGATGTCGACGCACCGGCGACCCTAAGCGAGTTGCGCAACGACGGCGAACACCCGTTGCACCAGGCGTTGAAGAGGATCGGCATCGTGCTGACCTATGGCGGCGGTGACCCGGTGGTCTGGGACTATCGAGCGCTGGGCGCGGCGGAATGCGTGCCGATCTACAACGCGCTCGATCCTGAGACGCATCATCCGGTCGCCGCAAATCCGCGCTTTGCCTGCGACTTGGCTTTCCTCGGCAATCGGCTGCCCGACCGTGAGGCGCGTGTCGACACATTCTTCCTCGATCCGGCCCGCGGGCTCGGCAGCCAGCGCTTTCTGCTTGGCGGCTCCGGTTGGGGCGACAAGCCCTTGCCCGCAAATGTGTCGTGGCTCGGCCATGTCGGCACGCGCGATCACAACGCCTTCAACGTGACGCCGAAGGCGGTGCTCAACATCAGCCGCGACAGCATGGCGGCCAACGGCTTTTCGCCCGCGACGCGCGTCTTCGAAGCGGCCGGCGCGGGTGCATGCCTAATCACCGACGCGTGGCTCGGCGTCGAGATGTTCCTGACGCCCGGCGAAGAGATCCTGGTCGCGCGGGACGGCACCGATGTCGCAGAGATCATGCGCACGCTGACGCCGAAACGGGCAAAGGCGGTCGGCACGGCAGCACTGCGGCGCGTTCTGGCCGAGCATACCTACACGCTGAGAGCCCAGCTGGTGGACGACATCTTCAAGGCGCATTTCGAGCGCCGCGCAATGGAGGCTGCGGAATGACGAGACCGCTCGACATCGTTTTCCTCGGGCTTTCGTTGTCCTCATCCTGGGGCAACGGCCACGCGACGACTTTCCGAGGACTGCTGCGCGCGCTCAGCGAGCTCGGCCATCGCGTCACGTTCCTCGAACGCGACGTGCCCTGGTACGCGCATCACAGGGACCTGCGCGACCCTGATTTCTGCGACTTGCACTACTACGAGACGACCTCGGAGTTGCTGCGCAATTACCAGCGGCAGCTGCAGCGAGCCGACGCGGTGGTGGTAGGCTCCTTCGTACCGGAAGGCAGGGCGATCATCGACGGCCTTGCTTCGGTGTGCACCGGACAGTTCTGCTTCTACGACATCGACACGCCAGTGACGCTGGCGCGGGTTGCCGAGGATGATTGCGACTATCTGGCCCGCAGGCAAATCTCCTATTTTGACATCTACTTCTCGTTCACGGGCGGACCGACGCTGGAGCGCCTCAAGTCGGAGTTCGGCGCCCGCCGGACGGAGCCGCTCTACTGCGCCGTCGATCCGAAGCGTCACCATCGGACCAGCAACGCGATCGAATGGGACCTTGGGTATCTTGGCACCTACAGCGCGGACCGGCAGCCCGCCCTCGACGCGCTGCTGCTGGAGCCTGCGCGGCGCCTGCCGGACCGCCGCTTCGTCGTTGCCGGCTCGCAATATCCGTCCGACATCGCCTGGCCGGGAAATGTCGAGCGGATCGAGCACCTGCCGCCCTCCGAGCATGCCGCCTTCTACAGCCGCCAGCGTTATACGCTGAATCTTACCCGGGCATCGATGATTGCCGCCGGATGGTCGCCCAGCGTGCGGCTCTTCGAGGCCGCTGCTTGCGGCACGCCGATCATCAGCGACCGCTGGCCCGGGCTCGATGATTTCTTCCCGGAATCGGCGATCGAGACGGCGGCAAGCACCGCAGATGTCGAGGAGATCCTAAGCGCCAAATCCGAGCGGGCAAGGCTCGATTTGGCCAGGGCAGCGCGGGAGGCGGTGCTTTCAAGACATACCGCCATGGCGCGGGCACGTGAATTCATTTCGGCGCTGACGCCGTTTGTTGGAACGCGTCCGGCGATCGATCTGGACGTCGAAAGTGCAGCATGAGTGACAGACAGGAGACCATCGAGATGCGGCGATCAAAAAGGGCTGAAAAAACACGGACGGCGCTTGTTGCCGGCGGTGCCGGTTTCCTCGGTTCGCATTTGTGCGAGGCGCTGCTGCATGACGGCTATCGCGTGATCTGCGTCGACAATTTTCTCACTGGCAGAATGGAAAACATCGGTTCGCTGGTTGGCCTGGCGCGCTTTAGGTTGATCGAACAGGATGTTTGCACACCGCTGGAGCTCGGCGAACCTGTCGATCGCGTTTTCAATCTGGCCTGCGCGGCATCGCCGCCTCGTTATCAGGCCGACCCGATCCACACGACACGCACCTGTGTGATCGGGACCCTAAATCTTCTGGAGCTCGCCGCCAGCAACGGTGCCCGCTTCCTGCAGGCGTCGACCAGCGAAGTCTATGGCGATCCGGAACAGCATCCGCAGCGCGAGGACTATGTCGGCCATGTCAACTGCACGGGACCGCGAGCCTGCTATGACGAGGGCAAGCGCGCCGCCGAAACGCTCTGCTTCGATTATCTGCGAGCCGCTATGGCCGATATTCGCGTGGCCCGCATCTTCAACACATATGGGCCAAGGATGGACCCTGCCGACGGCCGCATCGTCTCGAACCTGGTCATGCAAGCGATCGAGAAGCGGCCGCTGACGATATTCGGGGATGGCCGACAGACCCGCTCCTTCTGCTATGTCACGGATCTGGTCGAGGGACTGCGCCGCCTGATGGATGTCGATCCAAATCCGCGCGAACCGGTTAATCTCGGCAATCCCGGAGAGTTTTCGATCCTCGAGCTGGCAAGATTGGTGCGCGAACTGACCGGCACCAGATCGCCCGTGAAGTACCTGCCTTTGCCGCAGGACGACCCGCGCCGCCGACGCCCCGACATAGGCCGCGCAAAGGCGCTCCTCGGCTGGTCGCCCGAGGTGCCCCTAAAGCAAGGCCTGCTGCAGACGATCGCCTACTTTTCAAATATCGACGATCTGGCGATCGAGCCCGTGGTTGCGATCGACAGAGCGGGTGGAGGAAAGCTGCAGAACCTGCAGCTTTGAAGCAGCGGCATCTTTTCACCGGGGCGGAACAACCAACCGACATCGCGGTTGGGCATGACAACCGCGATGGAGGAAGAACTGTGCAGTCGAAGCGATCAGTCAAGGACATAGAGCAGATGGCGGCGGTGGAGACGGCCGCATTCCTGCGGAGGGCTTCCATTACCTATCTCGAGTGCTGCGTCAGCCTGATGATGACGCATCTGCAACGCGAGGAAGTGGCAACCATCCTGGAACAGGAAGCCGACATGCTGCGCAGGCTGGACTGATCAAGTCTTCAAGCGCTCGGTGAACCGCGAAAGCCTGATCCGGTAACGGTCAGCGGCCTGAATGGCCTTCACCCGATCATGGCCCTCCGCAGACTGTGCGGCTATCGTCCACAGGCCAAGCTGCAACGCGAGATAGCAGGGCTCCATGCGCTCGACCAGGGAACGATCGACGGCACGCGTCATTTCTGCCTCGATGCCTTTGATGAGCCGCGTAAGCTCGGCTTCGCAAAGCTCATATTCAACCCTCGCGCCTGCAATGTCCCACGCTATATCCTGACAGCCGACGATGTCGTGCGAGCGGCAGTGGTCAACGGCATCCGTCTTGAGCACGGTCCCGTCCTGGCGAACCAGAAACTCCCATGGATGAAGGCGCGCGTCGATCTCGATCCTCCCCAGCACGGGCTGTGGCGGGTAGCGGGCGAACCAACCCGCCAATGCTTGGGCCTGACCTTCCCCCAAAGCTTCCCTGCAGTTTTGTACGGCCATGTCGACAAGCTTTTCCGGCGACGCGCCGGCCTCGTCGGTCGGCAGCTTGGCGGCGCGCCAGCCGAGATAGCGGCCGAGCCAGTCGATCAGCATATCTCTGGGCAGCCCTGCCCGGTCCAGCCTGCCGGCATCGATCCAGCGCTCGACCAGGAAACCGTGGCTGATACCGGCAGGCTGAGCGCCAAAGCCCGCTTCGTGGAGTGCCTTGGCCGTACGCAGCTTGCGCTGGCCGGCGTCGCCGAAACCTGCGAACTTGACCAGCCAGCGCTCGCCGCCGGTCAACGCCATGAATTTGCGCCGCTCGAATGCCGGGAATATCGGGGGCCAAGCGGTGGTCGGCACTGAAAGAACTTCGCGCCATGCGCCGCCTGAAATTTCATGAAGCTCGACGTCGGCCTTGCCGAGCAACTGTCCTATCCAGTCCCGCAGCCCGGGGCTGACCGCGCCATCAAAGACGTCTTCGAAATCCGCGACATGACTTTGGCACTGCGACAAGGCAGCGACAGTTTCGGCAGTAGCTTGCGCGCCCGGCCCGCCGCGGTGGCTCGGGAACAGATGAATGCGCTCATAGCCGATGCCGTGCCGGCGAAGCCAGGCAATGACAGCATGAAAGGAACTGCCGGAGAGGCCCGGACCTTCATCGACGATGGCAAATTTGGCCTGCGGTCTGTCGAGCCAAGAGCGCAGGAGTTCGGATGCGGCGCTTATGTGCCGGGAAAACGGATGGCCGATCGGTCGAAGGCTGATAGGCGGCGGCGCATTCAGGGCGGCGGCGACCACCGCCGCTAGGCCGAGACCGATGCTGCGGATGCCGATGACGCATGTGTTCGCGTCGAGTCCCGACCCCAGCGCCGCAAGCAGATAGGTTTCCGGGTAGAGGGCGTAGAGCGCATAGCCCTCAGCCGGTCCGGTGGTTATTGCGCTGCCACAGTCGATGGCGGCAAGCTTTGCAAGCAGCGCCTCATCCAGCGCTCCGCTTCGAGCAAATTTTTGTTGCCAGGACCGCAGCACTTCCTGCGACAACTCGACGAGAATTTCCGACCCCAGCTTCTGCCTCGACGAACTGCTGTCGAGGCCTGTTATGTCGAATTCCGCATCGGCGAGGCCCTGGAGAAGTTCAGAGGCGGTGACGAATAGATCGACCACAGCAGCGTGACGTTCGAGGCCGGCAGGCAGATCGCCAATAGCTCCAGCCGCGGCCAAGACAGCCTTCCGGAGCTGTTCTGCGCTATGCGTTCGCTTGTGGTCGCCGAAGACGATCATACGGCTCCTGCCTAGCTGTCTGGCCGCCAACGCGAAACGGCGCCTGTTTGATCCGCAATCAGGCTCACCAATTTTTCGCGGCGCGAAGGAACATTCGAGGCCGCTCCCGGTTCGGCGGCGAGGAACTTACCTCCAACTTAAAAGAGGCAGTGGTTTCGTGACGTCGAAGAAAGTTCGTATCGGCATTGTCGGCGTAGGCAACTGCGCATCATCCCTTGTGCAAGGTCTCTCCTACTATCGCCACGCCAATGGCAACGAGCCGATCCCCGGACTGATGCATGCCGATCTCGGGGGCTACCATGTCGATGATGTCGAGGTGGTCTGCGCCTTCGATGTTGCGAAAAACAAGGTTGGGCGCGATGTGGCGGAAGCGATCTACACCGCGCCCAACAACACCTTCCGTTTCGCCGATGTCGCTCCGATCGGGGTGCGCGTTGAGCGCGGCCCGACGATGGACGGAATCGGCAAATATCTGCGCGATGAGATCGAAGAGTCGGGTGAACCGGTCGCGGACGTGAGCGCACGGCTCAAGGAAAGCGGGACCGAGGTGCTCATATGCTACCTTCCGGTCGGCTCCGAAGAGGCTGCGCACTTCTATGCCGAATGCGCACTGGACGCCGGCTGCGCCTTCGTCAATTGCATTCCTGTGTTCATTGCTTCACGACCGGAATGGCGTAAGCGCTTCGAGGACCGCGGCCTTCCCTTGGTCGGCGACGACATCAAGAGCCAGGTCGGTGCAACCATCGTGCACCGGCTGCTCGCCAATCTCTTCCGCGAACGCGGCGTGCGCATCGATCGCACCTATCAGCTCAACTTCGGCGGCAACACCGACTTCCTCAACATGCTCGAGCGCGAGCGGCTGGAATCGAAGAAAATCTCGAAGACGCAGTCCGTCACCAGCCAGCTCGATGTCCCGCTTGAGGCCGGCAACATCCATGTCGGACCCAGCGACCACGTCCCCTGGCTGACCGATCGCAAATGGGCCTATATCCGGGTCGAGGGCACCACCTTCGGCGGGGTGCCGCTCAACGCCGAGCTCAAGCTGGAGGTTTGGGATTCGCCCAACTCGGCAGGCGTGGTCATCGACGCTGTCCGCTGCGCGAAGCTCGCCCTCGACCGCGGCATCGCCGGCGCGCTCACCGGCCCTAGCAGCTACTTCATGAAGTCGCCGCCGGAGCAGTTCACCGACGCAGAGGCGCGCCTGCGCACGCTCGCCTTCATCGCCGGCAATGACGAGCCGATGCTGGACGCCGCCGAATGACCACCACGTTCTTTCTCATCCGCCATGCGGCGCACGATCACGTCGGCTCGTACCTGGCCGGGCGGCTCGAAGGCGTTCGCCTCGGCGAAGCCGGCCAGGCGCAGGCGCTCCAGCTCGCGCGGCGGATGGCGCGAGAGCCGCTCGCCGCGATCTTCAGCAGTCCGCGCGAGCGCACGCTCGAAACGGCGAAGCCGATCGCCATCGCTTGCGAGATTGAGAAGATCGCGATCTGCAAGGAACTCGACGAGATCGACTTCGGCGAGTGGTCCGGCAAGACCTTCGAAGAGCTGAACGGCGATGCAAGCTGGCGACTTTGGAACGACCAACGCCAGAGCGCCCGCACGCCGAGCGGCGAGACCATGCTGGATGTCCAGCACAGGATGATCGGCCTGATGGACGCATTGCGCGAGAATGGACAGGGCCAGTGCATCGCGCTTGTCAGCCATGCCGATGTGATCAAGGCGGCTGTCTGCGCGATCCTTGGCCTGCAACTCGGCGATTGCTTTCGCTTCGATATCGCGCCGGCCTCCATCACAACGGTCGTCCACGGCGACTGGGGTTCCAAGCTGATTCGTTTAAACGAAATCGCCTGACGGGAGCGGTAACCGATGCGCATGGTTATTTTCGGTCTCGCCGTCACCTCCTCATGGGGCAACGGACATGCCACGCTCTGGCGCGGACTGATTGGCGCGCTGGCGCCGCTTGGCTGGTCGATCACCTTTTTCGAGCGCGACACACCCTACTATGCCGGCGCCAGGGACATCGACCGATTGAACGGCGGCGATGTCGTTCTCTACCCGGCTTGGGAGGATATCCGCCAAGCGGCCGAGACGGCGATACGGCAGGCCGCCGTCGTCATCGTCACCTCCTATTGCCCAGACGCTATCGAGGCCTCGCGGCTCGCCAACGATATCTGTCGCGGGCTGAAAGTGTTCTATGACCTCGATACACCGGTGACGCTGGCGAGCATCGAGCGAGGTGATCATCCAGCCTATTTCGAGCCGGACAGCTTGTCCGATTTCGACTTGATCCTGAGCTATACCGGGGGGCCGGCCATCGATGCGCTGAGGTCCATCCTGGGCGTGCGCCATGTCCTGCCGCTCTACGGCCATGTCGACCCAGACCGGCACCGGCCGGCGCAGCCAAGGTCCGAATTTGCCGGCGACCTGTCGTATCTCGGTACCTATGCCGAGGACCGGCAGAAAGCCGTGGAAACACTGCTCGTCGCTGCCGCCGCCCGGCTTCCGGACCGCCGTTTCATCATCGGCGGGGCGCAGTACCCGCAGGACTTCCCATGGAGCAGCAATATCTTTTTCGTCAGGCATCTGCCGCCCGCCGATCACCCTGCCTTCTTTTCCTCCTCGCGCCTGACGCTGAACGTCACCCGCGAGTCGATGGCGCGAAAGGGCTGGTGCCCGTCAGGCCGTCTGTTCGAGGCAGCCGCCTGCGGCGCCGCGATCATTTCCGACAACTGGGCAGGCCTCGACAGCTTCTTCACGCCGGGCAGCGATATCCTTCTGGCGCACAGCACCGGCGATGTCGTTGCTGCGCTTGGCCTGTCCGACAATGAGATCGCGACGCTCGGCCGCCGCGCCAGGGAGCGCGTCCTCGACGAGCACACATCCGCGCATCGTGCCGCCGAACTCGACCGAATCCTGAACGACGCTTTCGCGTCCAAGGCGAGAGGGACAATGGAGGAAGTCGTCTGATGTTGGGCATCGTGCCTGCCGCCGGTCGCGGCAGCCGCATTCAGCCGCTGGGCTTTTCCAAGGAGCTGCTGCCGGTCGGCAGCCGGCTCGACGGGCAGACCGAGCGCCCATGCGCAGTGAGCGAATATCTGGTGCGGCGGATGGTGCGCAACGGCGTCGACCGCATCTGCTTCATCATCGGTTCCGGCAAGTCGGACATCCTTGAATATTACGCCGCCGGCTATGGCGATGCCGCGGCAATCTTCGTGGCGCAGCCGTCTCCGGTTGGACTGTGCGACGCTATCTTCCGCGCCGCGCCGCTCGTAACGCCGGAAGAAACGGTCTTGATAGGCCTGCCCGACACGATCTGGTTTCCTGAAGACGGCTTCTGCCATCTGGCCGACGACCGGCTGTCCTTCCTGATGTTTCCGGTCGATCGCCCGGAACTGTTCGACGCCGTCGTGCTCGATGGCAACGGGCGGGTCGAGCAGATCCAGGTCAAGCAAGCAGACGCCGCGACAAACTGGGTCTGGGGCGCCTTCAAGATGCCAGGTCGTATCTTCCATCAGCTTGCTGCGCTTTGGCGCCAGCGCGACGGCGTCGACGAGTATTTCGGCACTCTGGTCAACGCCTATCTCGACGGCGGAGGCGAAGCCTACGGTGTCAAGGCCGGGACTGCCTATGTCGATGTCGGTACTTTCAACGGCTACCGCACGGCGCTCAGGCTGCTCGAAAGCAATGATGCCGTCGATGATCTGACCCTGACGATATTCGCATCGCAGGACCGTTCGGCAGTGCCAACCGTTCCAGGCGAAGGAGCTTAGCCATGCTGCATTCCAGCACGGAAATACGTCGCCGCATCGACGCATTAGGGCCGTGGTTTCACAATATGGAACTGGCGGGCGTGGAGACCGCTCCCGATCATTTCCTTGGCAACTACCCGCTGATCAAATGGCGCAAATTCGCGGATGCCATTCCGACTGACCTCTCGGGCAAGTCGGTGCTCGATATCGGCTGCAACGCAGGCTTCTACTCGATCGAAATGAAGAAACGTGGGGCCGATCGCGTGCTCGGAATCGACTTCGACGAAGCATATCTCGCCCAGGCGCGCTTCGCCGCCGAGATCGCCGACTGCGACATCGAGTTCAGGGAATTGTCGGTCTACGACGTCGCATCGCTCGGCGAGCGCTTCGATATCGTGCTGTTCATGGGCGTGCTTTACCACCTGCGCCACCCGCTGCTGGCGCTCGACCTGATCCGCGCGCATGTCGCGAGCGACCTGATGATCTTCCAGTCGATGCAGCGCGGCAGCGGCAAGGTCCTCCCGCTTGAGCAGAACTACCATTTCTGGACACGCGACCTCTTCGATCAGCACGAATTTCCGAAACTGCACTTCATCGAGCATCGCTATGCGGACGACCCCACCAACTGGTGGATCCCGAATCGCGCCTGCACCGAAGCGATGCTGCGCAGCGCCGGCTTCGAGATCGTGCTTCACCCTGAAGACGAGGTCTATTTCTGCCGCGCGGCCGGCAAGCCGGCGGACGGCGCCGCCGTCTATCCAGCGAAAGGAGAGGCCGATGATTGAAGCTGCCATGCTCTGGAACGAACCGAACAACAAATCGCATTGGGATCCCGAGCTCGATCCGGACTGGAGCCGTTTCGCCGCAATGGCAACCCTGGCGGCCGATGCGATCTATCGGGAGAATCCCGCCCTCACAAAGGTGCTGGGCGGCATTTCGCCGATCGATGCCGGCTTCATGACGCGCATGAAGGATTTCGGCGTGCTCGACCATGTCGACGCTGTCGCGGTGCATGGCTTCCCGCTCGATTGGAACCTTTGGCAGATTCATGAATGGCCGCAGAAGCTTGGCGAGATTGCCGCTGTCACCGATCTGCCGATCTGGGTCAGCGAAGTCGGCGTCTCGACTTTCGGCGCCGAGGAGATCCAGCTCTGGGGCCTGCGCCGCACCGCCGAGCTGCTGCTCGATATCGCGCCGCGGGTGCAGTGGTACAGCCTCTATGATCTTCCGCGTTCGTGGGAGGCGACAACGCGCCATCGGGAAGCGGAAGGTTCGTCTTATTACAGGCATTTCTACATGGGCCTGCTTCGCGAGGACGGCACGCCCAAGCCGGCGCTCGAGGAATTCGTGCGCCATACCCCGCAAATGGGCCTGGTCCAGTGGTTTCATTACGAGGACCATCGGCTGGACGACGCCGTGGCCTGGATGGAACGGCTGGGTGTCACCCATCTGCGCACCGGCCTGTCCTGGGCCGACAGTTTTCGGCCGAATGCGCTGGACTGGTTCGACAGACAGATGGAAGCGCTCGCCGACTTCAACGTCACGGTCACCTTCTGCTTCACGCCGGAACATCGCGGGCTTCAGCCTCATCACACCAGCCCGCCCCAGATCCCCGAGGAATTCGCCGAGTTCTGCGCGGCGATGATCCGACGCTACGCTCCCGCGATTGGCGACGACATGGCAGAAATGCAACGTGTGTCGGCGGCATGGTGAGGCCCGGCTCGACCAGCGATGACACTGACAGTCCTCAACGTCGCCTACCCTCTCGCGCCCGTCGGGCCGGATGCGGTCGGCGGGGCCGAGCAGGTGTTGTCGGCGCTGGATCGGGCGCTCGTTGAGAAAGGCCACCGTTCGATTGTCGTCGCCTGCCAAGGGTCAAGCACGGCCGGCGTCCTGGTGGAAACACCAGCCGAAACAGGCGTGCTCGACGAGGCGGCGAAGAAGCGTGCCCATCAAGCGCATCGTGATGCGATAGCAGCCGCCCGGGCGCGCTGGCCGATCGACGTCGTTCACCTCCACGGGATCGATTTCGATGCCTATCTGCCTGGCGATGGTCCTACCCTGGTGACACTGCACCTGCCACTCGGCTGGTACCCGCCCGAGGTGCTTGCGCCATCGCGCGAGGACTTGTGGGTGCACGCGGTCTCGCAGGCGCAGCACAGGACGGCTCCGGCAGGGTCGAGACTGGCGGAGCCTATTCCAAACGGCGTTGACATCGCTGCACTGAACCAGCCCCGGTCGCGGCGCAATTTCGCGCTGGTGCTCAGCCGCATCTGCCCGGAGAAGGGCGTCCATCTCGCGATCGAGGCAGCCAAGCGCGCGGGCGTCTCCCTGGCAATCGCCGGCCAAGTCTATCCTTATGAGACCCATCTGCGCTATTTCGCCGATGAGGTCCGTCCTCGGCTCGATCGGCAGCGGCGTTTTCTTGGGCCACTCGGGTTTTGCGCCAAGCGGCGCTTGCTCAACGCCGCCCGCTGCCTGGTCATTCCCAGCCTTGCCCCGGAGACAAGCTCGCTTGTCGCGATGGAGGCGCTTGCCTGCGGCACGCCGGTCGTCGCGTTCCCGAACGGCGCCCTTCCCGATGTCGTCCAGCATGGCAGGACCGGATTCCTGGTCAATGACATCGAGGAAATGGCGAAGGCCATCATCGCTTCCGGAGCCTTGGACCACGAGGCATGCCGGGCCGAAGCGCGCCGCCGCTTCTCGCTTGAGCGCATGATCACATCCTACATGGATGCTTACGAAGCACTGGCGAAGCTTGGCACCCGTCGCGCCTTGCTGGGAACCGCTTGATGAGCGGTCTGCGCACCGAGATCATCCGTGATGCGAGAGCGTTCGTGGATCTGGAGCCGCATTGGTGGCAGCTCTGGCGGCTGAGCATCTCGGCTACGCCGTTCCAGTCTCCCGCCTGGCTCATTCCCTGGTGGCAGACATTCGCGCCCGGCGACCTTGCGGCCATTGCAGTGTGGAGCGGAGACGCCCTCGCCGGCTTGGCGCCGCTCTATGTCGAAAGGCATGATCGCGGTCAGCGCCTGCTTCCCATCGGGATTTCGCTGAGCGACTACCTCGATATCCTGTGCGTGCCGGAGCTGGAGGCGAAGGCTGGCGCCGCCATTGCCGACGCGGTGCTCTCGCTTGAATGGTCGCAATGGATCCAGCCTGACCTCTCGGCCGATGCCCTATCGATGTGGCTCGAATTGCCGAATACCGAAGAAAGCCGAGCGATGGCGCACGCCGCCTGTCCCGTGCTCCTGCTCGACGGCGATCGAACTCTGGCCCGTTCGGTTCCGGCGAGACGAAGACGCCAGTTGCGCCGCGCCGAGCGAGCCGCCCGGCGTAGAGGCGCCGTTGTCGTCAGCCGGAACGAGTCCGATCCGCAGATATTTCTCGATGAGCTGGTCCGACTGCATGGCGCACGCTGGGTCGGTCATGGTGGGGGCGTGCTGTCCGACATGGCTGTGGAATTTCACCGTAAGGCCCTGCCACGACTTGCCGATAGCGGCCTGGCCCGATGCCTGACGATCCAGATCGGCGATGCCATCGTCGGCGCCTATTACGGATTTCATCATCGCAATCGAGCCTATGCTTATCTCGGCGGTTTCGATCCGGCCTATGCCGACGAAAGCCCCGGCGCGATTCTGATCGGCCATGCCATAGCGGGAGCCGCCCACGAAGGCGCGCGCGAGTTCGATTTCCTGCGCGGCCGGGAAAGCTACAAATACGGTTGGGGCGCAAAAGACCGCTGGACGGCGCAGAAGGTCTGGACCCGGAGCGCGCCGCAGTGAACATGGCGAGGCAAACCGGCGCGATTGCCAGACGCCTGCTGCAGGATTGCATGGCCGACGGCCTCTCCGTCGACAACGCGCTGGCCAGATTGGCCGTCTATGTGGATAAGTCGACCAGCGCGGCGCAATTGGCGAATATCGCCCTCGACATGCGCCCGAGCCAGGCTCCCGAGCGATGCTGGCTGGAACATTTGGCCACGAGACTTCGGGACAGGCCCTCGGCCTTCGACGACGTGCGCAGGACCGCTGCCTGCGTGTCTCATGACCGTGCCAACGACGAAACGGCCGCCATGACCATCGAGCGGCTGGCCGGCGGCTTCGATCGGGCGGCGGCCATCTCCCCGGCAGCCAGCGTGCAACTGTCGTCGCTTGGCGACGAGGACAGGCTTTCGGCCACGACCGGCGAGATTGCCTCGTGGCTGGAACGGCACGGCATCCTCGGCATCCGCAAGCACATACTGGACATCGGCTGCGGCATCGGACGCCTCGAACATGCGCTTGGCGGCATGGCGGAACGTATCGTCGGCATCGATATCTCACCCAGGATGATCGCCATCGCGCGTCGGCGATGCGCCGGCGTCGCCAACGTGGAATTCCGCCTGACCTCGGGCATGGATCTCGGCGACTTCGCCGATCAAAGCTTCGACGACGTGCTGGCTCTCGACAGTTTTCCTTACCTGGTGCTTGCCGGTGTTGCCGAGCGGCATTTCGGCGAGATCGCGCGTGTGCTGCGGCCAGGAGGAATGGCGGCAGTCCTCAACTATTCCTATCGGACATCGGACATCGATTCCCGCGATATCAAACGTCTTGCCCGTGCATATCGCATGGAAGTCTTGGTTGACGGCGAAATGCCTTTCGGCAGTTGGGACGGCACGGCCTTCCTTATCCGCCGTGACGGCGGAACATAACGCGCGAGCAGCAGTTTGGTCGCCGGACAGTTTCACGCAGGCAGACCAGGGAGAAGAACAATGGCGTCCGGCGGTAAGAAGCATATGGGCCGCGGCAGCCAGGGCAAGAGCTCCGGAACCGGAGCGAAGACAACGCTCGCAAAGGACATGGTCGGCGAGAACGACATCTTGTCGAATCGGGACAAGAAGCAGCATACCGAGCAACGCGGTCTGGACGGCAACCGGGTCAAATCCGATCAGTACCAGGACCACGCAGCGAACCGTCTCCCGAAGGATTGAGCGCATGCTCGCGGATCGCCTCTTGCCACGAAATCCGAAGGCAGCGATCCGGAAACCCACAGCTTGCGGCGAACGCCTTGCAAAGGACGGTCGAGTATGACTCAGTGAGTTCTGAAGGGGCCCTCTATTGTTAAGAGAATGCAATGTCTCGCAGGAGCCAGCGCGATCTGTGCGCCCAGGCAATCCAGAGCTTGGACCAGGAGATCGCATCCCTGTTGATCGCCATCGAGCGGGAGAAGGTCCCTGACCGGCTGACCAGGCTTGCACTCGAACTGCAGAACGCGCTGATCGAAAAGCGCAAAGGCGATATTACGGCTGAGCGCGGCTGAAGACGTCGCCGGCAAGGATGCTGCACTGTTTCATGCCGAAACGCCCTATCTCTTTGTTTTTACGCAATTCCGGACGGAAAACCGCTCATACTCTCGGCGCTGCTCTAGCGTCTTGCGGCTTCGGTATCCCAATGGTCGTCCGAAAATTGACGTCGTCGCTCGATCAGCGCCCGCGGCGAGCTTTCCCCGAGGAACTCAAGAACACCGGCACGAGCACGATTGAGACGGCTTTTGACGGTGCCGACCGCGCAACCGCATATCTCAGCAGTTTCTTCGTAGCTTACGCCCAGCACACCGATCAGCACCAGAACCTCACGCTGATGGGACGGCAGTTTCTGGATGGCTTGATGCACTTCCTTGCTTTGGACGGACCAATCCTGCGACGGTTCCGAAATCGGCCGGCTGGAGGCGCAGTCAAGCAACCCAGGAGCCTCCCTGGCGGCGGCTTTGATGCGCGTGTAATGGGTGTTGCGCATGATCGTGAAGAGCCAGGACTTCAGGCGCGTGCCCGGCTCGAACTTGTCCAGGTTGGCAAGTCCCTTGGCCAATGTCTCCTGCACGAGATCGTCGGCATCGTCGGGCGCCCGACAGAACGTTCGCGCAAAGGCCCGCAAGGCAGGAATAAGATCGACGACGGAGATCTCACCGCCGTCAGGGTTCGACAAATTATGCTCTCTAGATGACAATTTTCCGGACCCAGCAAACAGGAGTGGATGAGATGCAGACTAGGGAAAATGCCTGAGAAAAAGGAACGTTCCTGTTTCCATCGTTCGGCCGAAACTTTTGGCCAAGGGGGCTCCATCGATGGGAGCGGCAACATTTCAATGGGTCGCTTCGATCCTCGGTTCCTCGACATACCAAGGCATGGAAATGATCGCGATGTCCGATCCGCCGAACTCGAGCAGTTTGGCGTGCAGTCGGCGGGCGCGATGGGTATGCAGGATGTACTGCCACCAATTGGGCGGCACAACCTCGGGAAGCAGCACCGCAACCGTGCGGCCACCGAACTCCTCTCGCAGCACCCCGATCTCCTTCAGCAGTGGCTCGTACATCAGCCGGTAGTCGGCATTCAGGAGAACGAGGCGGGGCGGGCGCAGGCCAGCCGCCTTCGCCGGCGCTTCCACATCATTCGACCACCTCCCACGAATTGCGCGCTCTTCGTCGCTCTCTCCACCCGACAGACGCGCCACATGGACGGCAATGACATCTTTCGACACCTGAAAGGCAAAGGAGAGCGCCTTGTCCGCCATCCTGTTCCATCGCTGAGTCACGACGAGAACCACAGGCGGCTGAGTGTTGCCGAGATTGAGCTTTCCGGGCTCGCGCAAAGCGGCCTCAAGATGGTCGTAATAGCGCCGCACCAGCCGCAGGAGCAGGATAACCAGAGGAATAACGATCACCGTTATCCAGGCTCCCTCCCTGAATTTGGCGATGACGATCACGGCGAGCGCCACGGCGGTGATGGCGCCGCCGAGCGCATTGATCGCCAGATGCATGCGATCGCCAGCGCGCTTCGGACCCCTCTCCGTCCGCAACGCCCTCACCCAATGCAGCACCATGCCGGTCTGCGACAGCGTGAAGGTCAGAAAGGCGCCGATGGCGAAGAGCGGGATCAGATGGTCGGTGATGCCGCCAAACACCACCAGCAGCAGCCCCGTGGTCAGTCCGAGGTAGAGTATGCCGACAGAGAAAACCAGCCGGCGACCGACCATTGCGAAGGGCCTGGTAAGATACCCGTCTTCAGCCACCATGCGGCAAAGGCGGGGAAAGTCGACGAAGCTGGTGTTGGCCGAAAGCGCCAGCACGCAGAGCAGGCTGCCGATGGCGATGTAATAGAAAATACCGTCGCCAACCACGGCATGCGCAAGCTGCGAAAGAACGCTTTGATAGCCGTCCTTCTCCTGGTCCATCGCGCCGATGCGATAGCGTGCCGACAGGAAGGCGATACCGCCGAGCAGGAGCCCCAGGATCAGGCAGATCGCCGCCAATGTGCGGCGGCCGTGCCTGACGGGTGGATCCTTAAAGGCGGTCATGCCGTTGCTGACCGCCTCGACACCGGTCATCGCCGTGCAGCCGCTGGCGAAGGCGTGCATCAAGAGCAGCAGGCTCACGCTCCCGGTCTGCTGCGGTAGCGGCGGCGGCGGAATCACCGGCGACGGCTGACCGCCCGATAGGCTCGTCTTCCAGACACCTATCGCAAGGATCGCCAGAAAGCTCGCCACAAAGAGATAGGTGGGCAACGCAAACAGCCTCCCGGCATCCAGCGTGCCGCGCAGGTTGACGATCGTCACTAGAAGCAGGATGCCAAGGCAAAGCCACAGCGTGTAGGAGTGCAGCGAGGGTAGCGCCGAAACCAGCGCGCCGACGCCTGCGGAGATGCCGACGGCAACGTTGAGCACGTAGTCGACCATCAGCGCAGAAGCAGCGAGCAGGCTGGCATTGCGGCCAAGGTTTTCGCGCGAAACGATGTAGGCGCCGCCATTGCTGGGATAGGCCGCAATGGTCTGGCGGTAAGAAAGATAAAGGACGGCGAGCAGGCCGACTATAGCGCCCATGATCGGGCCGATATAGCCGAGGCCGGCCGCGCCGAGCGGGATCAGGATGGTGAGTGCCGCTTCCGGACCATAGGCCGAGGAACCCAGCCCATCGAGGCCCATGGCCGGCACGCCTTCGAAAACGCCGATCTTGCGCTGCGACCATTCCTGATTGGCCAGCCGGCGGCCAAGAATCCATCCAAGTATCGACATGTCACGATCCCGAGAAACGTCTCCCGAAGAGTGCGGAGGGAAGAATGTTCCTCGACGACCGAGCGCGCGACTGGAGGCGCTTGGCACTTCGGCGAAGAAATCGAGCGCCACTTCGACGGGTTTGATATCGTCAGGCCAAGAACAAAGGACGAATAGGCGGCAAACGACTTTTCGTGCCGAGCACACCGATGCTGTCCGAGATCCGAATGCTGTCGAGAGGCGCGGCGAGACCGTTCTGGGCAACGGCTAAGGTGAGCCGTTCTCCGCCAAGTCGCTGACTGGAATGATGGCGCATTGGTGCAAGCTTGCGGGTCTTCCGAAGGGGCCTGACCCTGCATGGATTGCGGAACTCGCTCGGCGTTTATCTGGCGGAGGCCGAGGCCTCAAACAGGCAGCTCATGAATGTATTCGGGCACGACGGTATCGATCATGCGGGAACTCTATTCGCGCAAGGCATCGCAGGTGCGGCTGGCGGTGCACGGGATGGACCGAGTCGTGCGTCTGGTGACGCGCAAGCCGATGCTTGACGAACCTGTTGGCGAACTACCCTACAAAGTATTGATAAATAACGACAATGGCAGACCCGGCGGACATATTGAGGCGATTGATTTCATTGTGTTTTCCGTGGGACAACTCAAGCCTTCCCGTTGTTCCGCATGATCTTGCCACGTTGGACGGTTGCGGAGGCTTATCTCGGTCGGTGTCGCCAACTGCGACTGCATCGGGCTACAGGAGCTGTCCGGATCATGCCCGATAAAATTCCCGATACCATTCCACGAAACGCCGAACCCCGATCTCAATCGGAACCTTCGGCCGGAAGCCGGTCGCTTGCTCAAGTGAGCTGACGTCCGCACAGGTCGCGGGCACGTCACCTGGCTGGAGCGGCATGCCGTTGCGTTTCGCCTTTTTGCCCAGCGCGTCCTCGAGCAGTTCGATCAGGTGGTTCAGCTCGACCGGCGAGCTGCCGCCAATGTTGTGGATCCTGAAGGGCGCATTGCTGGTCGCGGGGTCAGGCGCGGCGCTGTTCCATTCCACATTTGCTGTCGCAGGCAGCTGCATAATACGGACCACGCCCTCGACGATGTCGTCGATATAGGTGAAATCGCGCTGCATGTTGCCATGGTTGAAGACCTCGATCGGCTCGCCCGCGAGTATGGCCCTGGTGAAGATGAACAGGGCCATATCCGGCCGCCCCCATGGTCCGTAAACGGTGAAGAACCGCAGCCCGGTCGTCGGCAGTCGCAGCAGATGGCTGTAGCTATGCGCCATCAGCTCGTTGGCCTTCTTGCTGGCGGCGTAGAGGCTGAGCGGGTGATCGGCGGAATCGTGAACGGAGAACGGCATTCGCGTGCTGCCGCCATAGATCGAGCTCGAGGATGCATAGACCAGGTGGCCGACCGCGGCCTGCCGGCACCCTTCCAGGACATTGAGAAATCCGCTCAGATTGCTTTCGCCATAGGCGTAGGGATTGGTGAGCGAATGACGAACGCCGGCCTGGGCTGCGAGATTGACGACGATTTCCGGATCAACCGAGGCAAAGAGTGCCGAGACGCGGTCCCGGTCGGCGAGATCGGCATGTTCGAACCGGAAATGCGGAAATTCTTCCAGCTGATCGAGTCGAGCCTGCTTCAGGTTGACGTCGTAGTATTCACTCATGGAATCGAGCCCGACAACTTGCCAACCGTCGCAAAGCAGTCTCCGGCACAGATGAAAGCCGATGAAACCCGCTGCGCCGGTGACAAGAACAGGCCTGTTTGATGCCACGGCATATCCCTAACGTTAAGCTGTGACCCGATTCACACCCGTATCTACCCTCGCCTCTCTTTGTCACCGGAAGCATCATCAGAATGATCGATGAAACATCTCTTGCGCAGAGCCATAACCGGACGTCATCTCTAGTTCAGGCAAGCCATGCTCCCGGCATATGTGAATGCACAAGCAGCGGACCAGGACCTTGATGAGGCTTCTCTTCCGCCGGGGCCGCCAAGGTGGGCAGAGGTGCGCGATTATGCCCTGGACCGGGGCGGACCTGTCCTGCGGCCATATCTACCTTTGCCAGCCGGGTTTGCGGACATGGGGATCGGTCCCCGGCTGGAAACCCTCGCCCGGCAACATCCGCGCAAGATCGCCATCAATGACGGCGCGGACGAACTCTCCTATTCGGCGCTCGGCGCCGCGGTCGAAATTCTATCCCGCCGCGTCGCGAATGCCGTTGCCGAAGGCAAGCCGGTCGGAATCTGCCAGCCATGCTCGGTCTGGAGCGTTGTCGCCATGCTCGCCACGATGGCAGCCGGCCGGATTTCGGTTCCGCTCAATGCGAGAGATCCCGGTCCCCGTATCAGAGAGATTGTGGCGGCAGCCCAGCTTTCGGCCATGCTGGGTATCGGCGATAGGCCAAGCGATCTGCCTGCGGACATTCAATGGATCGACATGGGCGCGAGTTCAGCGTCTGAGCGGGAGCTATTGGCAACGCCCCTTCCCCAGCCTTCGGTCGATGCACCGGCCATCATTCTCTATACCTCAGGCAGCACCGGGCGCCCCAAGGGGATTGTCAACAGCCAGCGCAGCTTGCTGTGGCGCGTGCAGCAATATGTCGAAGCGTGCCACATCAATTCGGACGATGTTTTTCTCCCCTTGGCAGGCCTCGCGACGATAGCCGGCTGCAGAGAGATTCTGGCGGCCGTCCTCACCGGGGCCACCTTGCAGCTCGCTGAACTGGAGGCAGTCGGGCTGCGCGGCGTCCGCGCGCGGATGCACGACCAGGGCACGACCGTCACATACGTCGTACCCGCCTTGCTTCGAACGCTGATGGCGGATGCCTGCGCGGAGACGTTCAAATCGCTACGGGTCGTCCGAGTCGGCGGTGAGAAAGTGCTGTGGTCCGACATCGCCCTTCTGCGCAAAGCCGTCCCGCCGCAGTGCCTCGTCCAGATCGGCTATTCGTCCACGGAAACGACGGGATCGCAGTGGTTCGTGCCATCGGCCTCCCAGAACACCGAGCCCGACGTGCCGGTCGGGCGGCTTTTGCCAGGAATCGCGTTCTCGATTGTCGATGACGAGGGACGGGTCGTCCCGCCCGGAGAAACCGGAGAGCTCGTGATCAAGAGCCCCTATGTCCTGCTGGGGCATTGGGAGAATGGCGCCGTCATCCCTGTCGATTCGGACCCCGACAATCCGCGCGAGCGTATTTTTCCGACCGGTGATCTCGTACGATTGGACAATGATGGTTTGCTGAGGATCGTTGGCCGAAAGGGGCGGCAGATAAAGGTCAACGGGCGACGCATCGAGCCGGCCGAACTCGAAAGAGTTCTGCGATCCGCTGCATCGGTTCAGGACGCTGTGGCGATCGTAACGGAGGCATCTGAACTGGTCGCATTCGCCGTTCCGGGCGACGAGGCCGGTCCGGATTTCGTGGAGGACCTGCGCCGGCTGATTGCCGAGACGCTCCCTCCAGCGCTGCGGCCCGTGCGGCTGCACCGCGTGAACGAGATTCCCTGCCTCGACGGCGGCAAGATCGACCTCGTCAAACTTGGTAAAATGGACATCCTCGCCAGGAGGCCGGTCACCGCCGCCGATCCCGCCGGTTCGTATGCCGATTCCGCGGTCGCCAAGGTGGTACAGAAAGCATGGGGCAAGGTTCTCAACACGCCGGTGGTTGTAGGCAGGTGGGACGAGGCAGGAGGAGACTCGCTGAAGCTGCTGCACTACGTGATGGAGATCGAGAATCTCATCGGCCAGGAACTCGGTCTTGAGAGTTTCACCGTCGAGATGAGCGCGAGCGACATGGTGAAGGCCGTCGTCGCGGCGCAGGCAGTTGCATCCGGCAAAGCCGCTCCCGAGCATAACCCGCCGCTGCTTTTCCTGTTTCCCGGATCTGTCGGCTACGGTCCGAGCCTTGCCGCCTTTGCCTCCGCCATGGGAAAAACCGCGAAGGTGATACCAGTCAGATATCCCGGCCTCGCTCTCATCCTTCGCGGACAGAGCGACCTTGCCAGCATGGCGGACGCCGCGGTCCAGCAAATCAACCGCGCCCAGCCATCCGGAGATATCAGGCTCCTCGGCCACTCGCTCGGAGGCGCGGTCGCCTTGGAGGTCGCCGTGCGCCTGCTCCAAGCCGGGCGGTCGGTCAAGTTCATCGGCATCCTCGACACAAGCCTTGAAGGCGAGCGCAGCCGCCTATGGGACACCATCACCCGTACAGTGCGCCGGCTGCGGTCCAACCGCATATCGTTCCAGCGCGTCGCCTGCCGTGCCCTGGCGAAGATTGCGGTCAGATTGGGTTACGAAAGCCATCTCGCGCGCGCCATCGACCGTTACACCGAAGGCCAGTTCAATGGGGCGTGCTTCCGGATCAAGCTGGAATTGCAGGAAGTGTTGCGGGCGCAGGCGTTTTTCCGCTGGTTGGAAAAGCCCAAGACCATGCTTCCGATCCAAGGGACCCTGTTTCGCTGCGCACGTCCGGGCATGTCCCGCGCCATCGGATGGGATCAAGTGTTTCGCGACCTGCAGGTGATCCCGATCGTGGGCACTCACATCGATCTCGTGGTGGAGCCTCACGTCGCGACCAACCGTCCGCTGATCGAAAAGGCGGTCCTGCAAACATATACGCGGGCCGAGTCCCTGCAATTGGAGGGCCAAGCAGCGTGATCTCGGGATTCACCAGGGAAGTGCTGGCGTTGGACGCGGCAGCGGAGGCTGACCGCATCGTGTCTTCGATGCGCGAGCAGGTTCTGGGCACGCTTCGGCGGCGCGGCGTGGTGGTCGGGCTGTCGGGCGGCATCGACAGTTCCGTCGTCGCATCCTTGTGCGTGCGCGCCTTCGGGAAGGACAAGGTTCTGGGGCTCTTCATGCCGGAGCGGGACTCCTCGGAAGATTCGCTAAGGCTCGGACGCGTCGTCGCCGCCCAGCTCGGCATCGATACCGTGGTCGAAGACATCGCCCCGGCGCTCGATGCTATCGGTGCGTATCGCCGGCAGATCGAGGCCATCCGCGCCGTCGTTCCAGAGTATGATGAAGGATGGAAATGCAAGCTGGTGCTGACCTCGGTTCTGGAGAGCCAGGGGCTGAACATCACCCGTCTTACGGTCCAGGATCCGGCGGGCAAGGTCAACACGGTTCGGCTGCCCCTCACGGCCTATCTGCAGATCGTCGCCGCGACCAACTACAAGCAGCGCATCCGCAAGATGACCGAATATTATCATGCGGATCGCCTCGGCTACGCTGTTGCCGGAACGCCGAACCGGCTCGAATACGACCAGGGCTTCTTCGTCAAGCAAGGCGACGGTATCGCCGATGTCATGCCAATCGTGCACCTGTACAAAACACAGGTCTACCAATTGGCTGAATATCTCGGGGTGGACGAGGAAATCCGCCGCAGGCCGCCGACCACCGACACGTTCTCCATGGCGCAAAGCCAGGAGGAATTCTACTTCGCGCTGCCTTACCACCTGACGGATCTATGCCTCTACGGCGTCAACCATGGGTTATGCGCCGACGAGGTAGCGGCCGCCGCGGGCCTCACCGGGGATCAGGTCGAGAAGGTCTTCAAGGACATCGAAGCGAAGCGCCGGGCAGCCCGATATCTGCATGCCCGGCCTTTGCCGTCCGTGCCGATGGATGTGGATTGAGGCCGATGTGCGGGATCGCCGGAATACTGGCGCTGAACGACGCCGCCGAACCGCCTTCGCGCGAAGCGCTGCTGCGCATGGCTGGCGCGCTTGCCCACCGCGGTCCCGACGAACAGGGGCTCTATCGCGACAGACGCGCCGGGCTGGCGCATGCCCGCTTGTCGGTCGTCGATCTTCGGCACGGGCAGCAGCCCCTTGCCGACGTCGATGGCCCTGCGTGGATCGTCTTCAACGGCGAGATTTTCAATTATCTTGAGCTGCGCGACCGGCTGTTCGCCCTCGGGCATCGGTTCCGCACCCGCAGTGATACCGAAGTCGTCCTGCACGCCTATCGGGAGTGGGGCCAGGCAGCCTTCGAGCGTATGAATGGCCAATGGGCGCTGGCGATCTGGGATCCGGTTATAGGCCGGCTGGTGCTGTCGCGCGATCGCTACGGCATTTGCCCGCTGCATTATTGCGAGCATGGCGGCCGCCTGTTCTTTGCCAGCGAAGTCAAAGCCATTTTCGCGGCCGAGATCGCTATCTCGCGTGCGTTCGATCCGGCTGGCATCGATCAGACCTTCACCCTATGGACGGCTGTTGCTCCGCAGAACGTGTTCCAGGGCATCCGGGAACTCCCGCCCGGACACGTGCGCCTCTATGAGAAGGGCGCGGCGCGAGAACACCCATTCTGGCAACCGCGCTTTCCGGAAATCCAGGACCGGGACGAGGAGCGATCTGGCGGCTCTCTGGACGAGGCGGTGGAGGAAGTGCGGCTGATGCTGGAAGGCGCCACGGCCTTGCGGATCGTGCAGGCGGACGTGCCGGTTGGCTGCTATCTGTCAGGCGGGCTCGACAGCTCCCTTGTCGCCACCCTCGGAAGGCGCTTCGCGGGCGAGCGTTTCCAGACCTTCTCGTTGCGTTTTGCGGATGCCGAATATGACGAGACCGAATTCCAGCGACTCGTCGCAGACGCGACGGGCAGCGAGCACCACGAAATGGTCGTTTCCCGCAGCGACATAGCCGCAGTCTTTCCCGAGGTGATCCGCCACACCGAGCGCCCAATCCTCAGAACCGCGCCGGCGCCGCTCTTCCTGCTGTCAAGGCTCGTGCGGGAATGCGGCATCAAAGTCGTCCTGACCGGCGAAGGCGCCGACGAGATGTTTGCGGGTTACGACCTGTTCCGCGAAGGCAAGGTACGCCGCTTCTGGGGACGCCAGCCGGCCTCGACAAGGCGCGCCCGCTTGCTCGAGCGGCTTTATCCTTACCTCTCGCGCTCGCCGGTTCATCAGCAGGCACTGGCTCGCCAGTTCTTCGGCCGCAATATTGAGGCCCACGCCACGGCCGGATTTGCGCATGACACGCGCTGGCGCACGACCGCTGCCATCAAGCGCCTGTTCTGCGCCGATATGCGGGCTGCCTCCGAAAGCCGCGATGCCGTGAGCGAACTGATCTCGACGCTGCCGGCCGAATTTCTGCGCTGGAGTCCCCTCGCCCAGGACCAATATATAGAGATCCGAACCCTGATGTCGGGTTACCTGCTCTCCTCGCAGGGCGACAGGATGCTGATGGCCCATTCCATCGAGGGCCGCTTTCCCTTCCTCGACGACAATGTCGTTACCTTGGCGAATGCGCTTCCGGATTCCTACAAGCTGCGCGGCCTCGACGAGAAGCACGTGCTGAAGCGCGTTGCGGCGCCGATCCTGCCGCCGCAGGTTGTCGCCCGGAAGAAGCAGCCCTACCGGGCGCCCAATGCGATGAGTTTCTTTGCCCACGGTGCGCCGGCCTATATTGGTGAGGCCCTGTCCGAGACGGCAGTGCGGGCGGCCGGCGTCTTTGATCCCCAGTCGGTGAGCCGGCTGGTCGGAAAGTGCCGGGCTCGAACCGGCGAGGGCGACATGTCGAATTCCGACAACATGGCCCTGGTCGGTGTGCTCTCGACGCAGCTTCTGCACCAGCAATTTGTCGCAAGCCGTCCTGCCGGCGCGACAAGGCCGGATCTCAGCATAGATGTCGATTACGAGCATCGCGAAAGGGAGCTGGCATGATCCACGGCGCCGTACCGCTCCTGCATGATTACCTGATCCACTCGGCCGGCCGGCTCGGCGACAAGGTGGCGCTGGTCTGCAACAGGCGGCGCGTCACCTACGCCGAAATCGACGAGCGTTCCAACGGGGTCGCACAATCTCTGGCAGCAGCCGGCGTGCAACGCGGCGATCGGGTGGTGATCTTCGCCGACAACACGGTCGAGACGGTTGTCAGCTTCTGGGCGGTGCTGAAGGCAAACGCAGTCGTGAGCATCGTCAACCCGCTCACAAAAAGCGAGAAGCTCGACTACCTGCTGAATGATTGCCGGCCGGCGGCGCTGATCACCGACCAGCATCTGCGCTCTGTGTTCAACGAGCCGGCGCGAAATTGTCACTCGTTGCGCCAAGTGATCGTGTCCGGGCCGATCGGGGACGACGAACTCAGCCAGCTGCCGCATGCGGTACGCTGGGAAATGGCGGCCGCGAGGAGTCCCGCGGCACCGACGCGCAGATCGATCGACATCGATCTCGCCGCCATCATCTACACGTCCGGATCCACGGGCGAGCCAAAAGGCGTGATGCTGACACACCGCAACATGACGGCCGCATGCACGTCGATTGCTTCTTATCTGGAGCTTCGCGAAGACGAGGTCATTCTCAACGTCTTACCCCTCGCGTTCGATTACGGCCTTTATCAGATGCTGATGGCGTTTCGCACCGGTGCCCGGCTGGTTCTCGAACGCTCCTTCGCCTTTCCGGCGCAGATCCTTCAGGTCATCAAGGACGAGAAGATCACCGGCTTCCCCGGCGTGCCCACGATCTTCGCCTCGCTGGCGGAGCTCAAGTCGCTGAAGGATCACGATTTCTCGAGCATCCGCTATGTCACCAACACCGCCGCCGCCCTGCCGCTCAAGCACATCACCATGCTCAGGGACCTGTTTAAGGGCGCCCGGATCTATTCGATGTACGGGCTCACCGAGTGCAAGCGCTGCACCTATCTGCCGCCGGAAGACCTGGCTAGGAAGCCTCTGAGCGTCGGGATCGCGATCCCGAACACCGAGATGTGGATCGTCGACGACAACGACCAACGGGTCGAGCCTGGGACCGTCGGCCAGCTTGTCATCCGCGGCGCGACGGTGATGAAGGGCTACTGGGACAAACCGGAAGCAACCGCCAGGAAGCTCAGGCCCGGCCCCTTGCCTGGCGAGCAGGTGCTCTACACCGGCGACTACTGCCGGATGGATGAGGAGGGCTACCTCTATTTCATCGGCCGCGGCGACGAGATCATCAAATCGCGGGGCGAGAAGGTTGCGCCGAAGGAAGTCGAAAACGTGCTGGTGAACATCCCGGGCGTCAAGGAGGCTGCCGTAGTTGGCGTGCCTGACGAGCTTCTCGGCCAGGCCGTGAAGGCTTTCGTCGTGATCGAGCAAGGTCACATTGTCGGCGAGCGGCAGCTTCAGATGGAATGCCAGAAGCGGCTTGAAAACTTCATGGTCCCAAAGTCCATCGTCATCGTGCCCAGCCTGCCGAGGACGGATACAGGGAAACTCAAGAAGGTGGCTCTTTCGTAAGCGCCTGTTGAACGGCACGGACAGTATTTAGCTTTATCGGAGGGTGGGTTATGGATAATTTTTTGGCCACGAAGCCTGCGGGCGACATTTACACCAGGCAGATCCGCGATTTCCTGGCTTCGAACTTCTACATCGCCGACGTGAAATCGCTCAGCGCCACGGAATCGCTGCTCGATCAGGGCATCGTCGATTCCACCGGCGTGCTCGAAATCATCGGTTTCATCGAAGAGACTTTTGGCATCGCCGTGGAAGACAGCGAGCTGCTCCCGGAAAACCTCGATTCCATCGAGGGCATAGCGCAGTTCATCGCGCGCAAGAGGGGATGAGCTCCATCTGCGAGGCGCTCAAGGCTGCGGCTTGGCGTATCCAAGCACCACACGCGCCTCGCCGGCGCAGTTGGTGACGGCGCGAATTCTCTCATAGCTCCTGCTGCGCTCCAGCAGGCTGCCGACCTGGCGGTCCTGGCCGAGGCCAACCTCGAACAGGAGGACGCCGCCGGGCCGCAGATACAGCAAAGCGTCCTTCACCACGCGCATGTGGATGGCGATGCCGTAAGGCCCGGCCGCAAACGCCTCGCGCGGCTCGAGAGCGACCAGGTGAGAGCGGTCGCTCTCAAGCCGTTTCTCAGAGATGTAGGGCGGATTGCAAACGACGACGTCGATCGAACCCTGAGGCACCAGCGTGGAGATAGCTTCGAACAGATCGCCCTGGTGAACCGACACCCGATCGGCCAGCCCATGATGGGCGACATTCCGGCGCGCCACCGCGACACATCCATCGGTAAGATCGCTTGCCCAAACCCGCGCCGCGGGAACCTGATGGGCAATCGCACAGGCGAGATTGCCGGCCCCGCAACACATGTCGATCACGCGCGGCGCCGGCAGGTTCATCTGACGCAACAGGTCGACGGCTGTCGAGCCTAACAACTCCGTCTCCGGTCTTGGAACAAGCGCACCGGACGCGACAAGCATCTCCATTCCCATGAAGACCGCGCTGCCTCTGCTATAGGCGTCCGCGACATCGATGTCCTGGCTCAAGACTTGCCTCCACAACCGGATCCAGCGCTCGCCGAATGGTGCAGAAGCGCCGGCGTTATTGTGCCGCCGCGCTCTCCAATTCGTTGCTGAACCTGACCTCGATCGTATCTCCCGGCGCCACCTCGGCATCCTCGTCCGCAGCCTGCTTGCGCCACTGCCCATCGACATTGCGAACGATCGTCATCTGGGCCCGAACCGTTTCGCCGGCAATCGACAGAGGCGCGGCGGTCGCGCCCACGGGCTGCAACTTCTGGCTCGCGGCGCGAAGCCTTGTGCCGATGTCGGCCAGGCGAACCTCGGTGTCCCGCAATTCGTTCAGCAGACCGATGCGCCTTTGGTTCTCGTTGCGCTCGAGCTGCCGGGCAAAGTCTTCCCGCTGACGCTGTGTCCGCATCAGCTCGACTGATGTTTCCAGCGCCCGGCTGGACGACAGCAGGACGGCGCGCCGGACGTCGGCGAGCCTATTGTTCGTCAGGTTGCCGGCCTTGAACGCCTTGGTGACCTGCTCCAGATCCTCTTCATCGGCCTTGACGCCATCCGCTTCATCCTGCGCGCGCTTCATCAGCGTCTCGATCTGCGCTGCGGCATCCTTGGCGCCCTTTTCGACAAAGCTTTGCTCTTGCTGAAAATTATCCAGGGAGAGCTTGAGCGCTTCCGCTTCAGCCTTCGCTATGCCCGCCGCGAGCGATGGCGAAAGCGGCGATCCTTGCGGGGGCTGCGTGTCGAAGCTTTCCTGCTTGTCGAGCTCGGCCCGCAGGCGCGCGCTGTGGAAGTAATCCTTGGTGTATTCTCCCCAGATCATCTCGTAATCGCGCCGCAGATCCGTCGGATCGGGGCCTGGCTGGTTGGTCCGCGCCCGCAGAAGGCTGAAGCCGCCGGCCACGGCGATCGCCTGGCGCACGGTCATCAGTGGACGGTAGGCCTGCTGTCCGGGGGTGAGAACATCGCCGGTCACGTAAATCGGGCGGTACTCTGCGATGATCGCCGTCACGTCGCTCGGCCTTACGACGGCCATCTGTTCGCGGCCGTCGGGCATGCGGATATGGAAGATCTTGGTCGGCAGGATCGTTTGCATACGGCTCTGCAATTCGGGTGGCGTCAGACCGCCGACGGAGACCGTGCCGGCTTCGGGCAGCACGATCGTGCCATCCATCTGAACAACGGCACGCTGCGTCCGGTCGGGAATGGACGTTATTCCGATCTCGACCGTATCGCCGGGCGAAATCCGGTAGGTCGATGTCTCGGCCGCCACGGCCATGGACGTCATGGCACAGACTGCAAGAAGCGCGAAGGAGAACCGGCTAAGGCTGGTCATTGGCAACAACCTCCTTGGGGTTTTGGCGTTCGCTCCAATCGAGCCGCGAGACGAACTCATAGACCGGGCCGCCCGGCACGCCCCAGTTACTCGACCAGATCACCTGGGAGCCGTCCGGAGAGGGCGAGGCATGCGTTTCGCTCCAGTAGTCGGAAGGGGGGTTCCGCGTCTGCACGACACGACGGACGGCGCCGCTGCCGTCGATGCGAAGGGCGATGACCTCGCGCGCATAGGGAGCCCAGCCGGGATTGGCCGATACCTCGTGCGGGTCACCGCCATAGCTCAGGAAAACCCACTCACCCCGGGCGATGGCCCTCGTCGATGCATGCTCCGCCTCGCCGTACGCGGTCAGGGAGGTCACCTTCCCGTCCGACAGCCTGCGCTTGATGACCTGGAACTTGTCCGGGTCGGATTTGCTTATGCCGACATAGACTTCGCTGCCGTCCGCGTCGACCGTCAGATCGCCATGGCCTGGACGATGATTGTCGGTCCATCGCTGATGCAAGGTGCCGTCGACGGTGAAGATGGCGCGCTGTTCTGTCCCATCCGGTAGATTTTCGAAGCACAGGATATATGTTCCGAGCGGCGAGATCGTGCAGGAACTGGCCGTCCCGGGCACCTGAGCAAGGTCGATGTCCGGAAATTTCTGCCGCTGGTTCAGATCATAGGCAAAAACGACATCCGCGCCGTCCTTGCGGACAGCGCGGACCGCGATGCGGCTACCGTCCCGGCTGGGATTGCCCTTCGATGGACCGAATTGCAGATCGTGATAGTCGGGCGATGTGAAAAGGATATCTTCGTGATTGGTCCGGGGCGCCCAGGTGGAGACCGCGCGGTCCTGAACGCAGATCATCAATTCGGCGTTTCGGGGATGCCACTCGCACTCGCCCCCTTTCTTGCGCCAAAACAGGGCCTTATAGGTGTGCCCGTCGAGGAAGCACATTCCGTTGCAGCCATTGTCGAGGAGAAGCAATGTCTGGTCCGCGTTCCAGGCTTGAGCGCTCGAATAGCGGTGGCTGCAATATTTGGGTCCGCAAAAGACTCCATTTCCGAGAGCACCAGGCTTGGTGATGCGAACGATGCTCGTGCCGAATGCGGGATCGGTGGCTGGACGAAGATATCCCGGCAAATCCATCGGCACCGGCGCTATGAAGCCGACAGAGTCGTTGCTTCCATGACCGCCGGCTGTCCGCAGGCCAAGCAGCGCGGCAACGCAAACCAGCAGCAATGCGGCGGAAAGCGCGGGAAACCTCATGTCATGTAGCTCATCTCATGACGTACTCGGCCCTCGGTCAGGCGCGCCCGCCACCACGCGACGGTTCGTCTGAGGCCTTCTCGCAAGTCGGTTTGGGCCCTCCATCCTGTTGCGCTCTCAAGCCGGGATGAATCCGCCAGCAGTGCCCGGACTTCGGAATTTTGCGGGCGCAGCCGGCTCTCGTCACGATGGACCGGCTTGCTGGAGCCGCTCAACTCCAGCACAAGATCCAGCACGTCGGAAATGGTCACGGCACGCTGGCTTCCGGCATTATAGGCATGGCCGAATTCGAGCTCGGCGGAGCCTGCGCTGAGAAACGCTGCGGCCGTGTCTTCGACGAAGGTAAGGTCGCGAACCGGACTCGTATCCCCCACCATGATGGCCTGGCACTTGGGGTCGACGGCCTGCCTGATGAGGGTCGGAACAATCGCCCGTTCGCTTTGCCGTGGCCCGAATGTGTTGAATGGACGAAGCACCACGACCGGAACATCGAACGAGCGGGCATAGGACTCCGCCATCATGTCGGCTCCGATCTTTGAGGCTGAGTAGGGCGACTGGCCCTGCAGAGGGTGGGTTTCGTTGATCGGCATGGTCAAAGCCGTGCCATACACCTCGCTGGTCGAGGTGTGCACAATGCGCTCGGTGTCCCACTGGCGGGCGGCTTCAAGCACATTCACAGTACCCAGGACGTTGGTTTCCACATAGGACTGGGCGGCTGCGTAGGAGTATGGAATGGCGATCAAGGCCGCGAGATGAAACACGATGGCTTGGCCGCGTACGATCCGGTTCAGGAAGGCACAGTCGCGGATGTCGCCACGGACAAGCTTGAGTTGGCTTCGGATCTCGTCAGGCAGATCATCCAGCCACCCGTGGCTGTCGAACGAATTGTAGAGAGCCAATGCCGTCACATCGGCCCCGCCGCGCACCAGAGCTTCAGTCAGATGCGATCCTATGAATCCATCCGCCCCGGTGACCAAAACCCTCTTTCCCTGGTAGGTCATTTCCTGACAGCCCTCGCTCCCTGGCCTTAACCCGGCGAATGCTGCGGCGACCCTTCGAACGGCTCAAGCGCCGGTCGAACGGTCCGCAGTCATGCCGAGAACGATGAAAACACCTCGAATGATGAGCGCCGCATCCGAGAGGATTGTCCGGCGGCCATAATAAGAAAGATCGATCCTCGCCTTTGCCGGAAACAGGACCTCTTTGTAGAAGACGGTTGGCTCGATATCTCGAGGATAGAAATGAGCCTCATGGCGAAACATGATCTGAGCAGGACCGAACAGGCCCGGTTTGTATTGCAACACAGCTTCGTAGCCGTCCCTGAAGCACTCGGCGAAAGACAGGCTTTCCGGGCGCGGGCCGACCAGCGCCATTTCACCCTTCAGGACGTTCCACAACTGCGGCAATTCATCCAATTTGCTGAAAGCGAGGAACCTGCCTACCCTCGTCATCCGGGCGTCGTTCGCAAGCGTCAGCGCGAGTCCCGTGGCGCCGCACTGCGGATGGAATTTTCGAAATTTGTACATGCGGAAGAGTCGACCGCCGGCGCCGATGCGAGGCTGAACAAAAAGCACTGGGCTGCCTCCTTCGACCAACAGCGCCACTGCGATAAGCAGCATTAGCGGTGACAGGACGACGAGGCCAAGCGATGCGGCAATGATGTCGATGGCGCGCCGGCAAAATCCATGGCTCACGCAGCGCATTGCAAGCCGGCCAATGGGCATGTCGAATGCGTTCATGCCGCTGCCCCCGGCCGGACGCAGCTGTTGAGGGCGGATGCCAGGGCATCCACGACTGCTTCCGCCACGGGAGATGTTATCTGCGGATGCAGCGGAATGGTCAGTTCGCGGTCGGCGAAGTCCTCAGTGCGCGGCAGGTGAACGCCGGGGAAGCGCTCGCGGTAGAGCGTCATTTGATGCACAGGCGGATAGTGAATTGTCGTCTGTATCCCCTGGGTGCGCAGCTCGTCGATGACCTCTTGTCTGTTGACATAGCGGGGCAACAGGATCGGCATGATGTGATAGGCAGAGCTGCGCGGTTCGGCGAACGGCATCGATACGGCGGGACAGCGCATGGCGATGAGGCGTCGATACAGTGTGACGAGGACGCGCCTGACCTCATTCCATTCCTGCAGATTGCGAAGCTGAACCAAGCCGATGGCGGCCCGCATCTCGTCCATGCGATAGTTGAAGCCAAGCATGGTCACATCATATTGCGGCGTACGGCTGTTCAGCCTCTGCCGCGTGCCGGTGGTCATCCCGTGGCCACGCGCCTGGCGAATTTTCTCCCGCAGGTCGGGGTCACGCGTGATGACCACGCCGCCTTCGGCGGTGGTCATGTTCTTGTTGCCGTAGAAGCTGAATGCCGCTCCCGCACCGAAGGTCCCAACCTCCTTCAGGCCAGGAGCATGCGCTGCGTCCTCGATAATGTAGAGCCCTCGCACGCTTGCGAATGTCTGCCACTTCTCTTTGTCTGCCAGATAGCCTGCGAAATGGACGAGGATAACCGCCCTGGTGCGGGAAGTGCAGCTTGCCTCCGCATCCTCGATCGACATCAGAGGCACGTCCTCGGACTCTATGTCGACGAAGACCGGCTTGGCGCCCACGTACAAGACTGCGTTCGCGGTCGCCACGAATGTCAACGAAGGGACCAGAACCTCGTCGCCGGGTCCGATCCCAAGTCCATGGAGAATAAGGTGAAGGGCCGCGGTGCAGGAACTGACGGCCACACAATCGTCGGCGCCGTGCACTGCGGCGAAGGCTTCTTCGAATGCCCTGACGCGTTCGCCCATCGTCAGCCAGCCGCTGTCGATTACTTTCGACAAGGCAGCCTTCTCCGGCACACCCAACAAGGGAGCACTAACCAAGAGCATCCCAACCTCCCGGTGACTCTCGCAACTGGAAATCGGCTCAGGCTGCGGCCGCGGCGACCTCTATCGAAGCCGACTGCTCCTCCCAGGAAATCGTCTGCGCCTTCTGGAAGTCTTCGACGCGGCCGATGTCCAGCCAAAGCCCCTCGTGCTTGTAGACGTGCACGACCTGCCCATCCTGGAGCATTTGCAACATGAGATCGTCGAAGCCGAAGGGGATGCCCGATGGAATGAACTGGAGGACCGCCGGGTTCATGCAGTAGATTCCCATGCTCACCAGATGCGTGAGCGCAGGCTTTTCGCGAAACACCTGGACGGTGTCATTGACCTCGTCGATGACGCCAAAGTCCATTTTGGTGACGCGCGCCGCCGTCGCGATCGTAACCAGATCTTTGTGCGCCCGATGCGCCGCCACGAAACGGCTGAGGCTCAGATCGGTAAGCACATCGCCGTTCAGGACCAGAAATGGTTCGTCCAGTTCGTCCCTGATCAGAGAGAGCGGGCCGATGGTCCCGAGCGGTTCCATTTCCTGCGTATAGCGTATCTTGAGGTTCCATTGCGAACCGTCGCCGCACACGCTGCGGATCAGATGACCCAGGTAGCCAGTCGTGACGTAGACGTTCTCGATGCCGTTGCGCCGCAACCATTTGAGCAGCAATTCAAGCACCGGCCGGGCACCGATAGGCATCAGAGGCTTTGGCAGAACCGATGTGAATGGGCGCAGACGCATCCCCATTCCACCGCATTGGATAACCGCTTTCATAGGACACTCACTCCCTGCGCACACGGCCGACACAGGCCAACAACCGAATCCCAGCGTCCGGAAACCTCCATCGTGCGGCTCCTGCCACCCGACCTGCCGGACTTACTCCGAAATTGAGCGAGAGATACCCTTAGCCTGCCGGCCTGTCGTCGTGCGTTCGAATGGCGCATTCAGTTGAGCGACGATGGCACGCAGACTGGCTGGAGCGTGCGCCAGGCGTGAACGCCGCTATCGTCAGGGACCAAGGTCCGACTTTGCATTATGGTAAACGCAGAGTAACTTTTCGATCGGAAGAGGCGCATCTCTGTTGGGTTCCGGTTTGGCGGACAGGTCCCGCATCGTCACAGAATTGGTCCTATAGGCAAAACGTTCTGGACGCGTGCCCTAGTCCCCGGGCCGAAAGTATGTGCGTTGGGGTACAATGTACAAAATTGTCATCGCCGATGATCACGGTCTCTATAGGCGTGGCTTACGGTCGGCGCTGACTGCTGGCATTGAGGACGTCGAGATATTTGAGGCCGCGTGCTTCGATGCCGTGGTCGGCCTCCTTGCCGAACACGAGTGCGTCAGCCTCGCAATGCTCGATCTGAACATGCCGGGGCTTTTCACTCAGGAAGTGCTCGGCGATGTCCTGGTGGCCTACCCGGATACGCGGTTTGCGATTGTTTCCGGGAACGATTCCCGCTCCGAAATCCTGACCGCTCTCAATGTGGGGCTGCACGGCTATATCGTGAAATCCCAAAGCGACGACGAGGTCGTGCTGGCTGTCAAGGAAATCCTGGCAGGCCGCATCTACGTACCGGCGCTCCTGTCCCGACATTTGGGAGCACACGATCAGGTGCTCGAGGTCCGTCACGGCAGCAGCGCCGGCGCCGGCGCTCTCGAAAGGCTCACATCCCGGCAAAAGGATGTCCTAAGGCTGATGGCGGAAGGTTATTCCAACAAAGAGATAGCGCGAGATCTCGATATCGCAGAGGCTACGACGAAGATCCATGCTGCGGCAATCATGCGGGAATTGGGAGTTCGAAACCGAACGGAAGCGGCAGTTCTGATAAAGACCTGGCTGGGGACCGTGTGAGCTAGAGCAATTCAAGGAAAATGTGAGCGGTTTTCCGTCTGGAATTGCGTAAAAACAAAGAGATAGAGCGGTTCGCCGTTTCCGTGAAACGGTGACGCTCTAGGCTTGAATCTCTTTTGGCGACAGCCGAAGCGAATATCGAAATCCATCCTCCCTGACTTCGAACTGCGAGGAATGACCGACAAGGGGCGTTCCGTCGACCCCAAGGACCATCGACCCGAAACCGTGGCGCTTGATCGGAGCCGCACGTCGGCGGCCCGTTTCTATCCAGTCAAATACGATCACCTCGGCTGTCCCGCCTGAAGCGAAAGCCCAACGTGCCTCGACCCTACCCTCAGCGTCGCCTAGCACGCCATGCTTGACTGAATTGGTGGTGAGTTCGTGGATGATCATCGCAAAGCTCTCCGCCGTTCCGCCTGAAATCTTGATGTCGGGCCCCGTGATTGTCGTCTTGCCGTCATTCGAAAAGGGCTGGAGTTCCTGAACGACCAGCTCGCGAATGCTGGATGATCCATCCGCACCGCGCGTGAGCAGCATGTGCGTCGCCTCGAGCGTGCGAATTCGCTCGACCAGGGTTTCTTTGAATTTCACGATGTTGCCTTCCGGCGCATCCTGCATCTTCACGATCGCGGTGATGACAGGGAACAGGTTGCTGAACCTGTGGCGGAGTTCAAGCATCAGGGTTTCCTGCTTTCTTACCGCCGCGCGCAGCAGCGTCGTTTGACGCCGCTCGGTCAAATCCGCGGCGATGCCAATGCGCTGGTCTCGGCCGTCCTCGCGTCCTCGCAGGGCTATCCAACGGACTGGACCGTCGGGGCGCTTAAGGCGAATCTCCACGTCGTAATTGGCTGCCCGCAGGTTCGTTCCTGGCGGCGTTGCGAGCTTATCCCAGTCCGCTGGATGAACGATTGAGGACAGATCGGAAAGAGGGCGGAATGCCATCGGAGGCAACCCAAGAATCTCCCAAAACTGCCGCGAGCCCGAAATGGCATCCTGGCCATAGTCTATTCTCCAGGTGCCTAACCGGCCGGCGGACAATGCGAGATCGAGCCATTCGTTTTGGGCTACGAGTGCTTCGCGGGCGGCTCTCCGCTCGGTGATGTCATCCACCACCACAAAAAGACTGTCCGACGGCACCGTATCCGACGCAGAAAGAGAAAGCGTCAACCAAGCCCAGAGCGTGCTGCCGTCCTTTCGGATCAGGCGCACTTCCGAGCTGAACCACGGCACTTCGGACGTCAATGCGGCGAGCGAACTCTTGAGCAGCGCCTGGTCACCGTGATGGACAAGCTCGTCTATGCGCCGCCCGACAAGATCGTCTTCGGGATAACCAAGCAACACGCTGAGGCGTTTGTTCAGCCACAGCAATTTTCCTCTGTCGTCCGCCGTCGCAAAGCCCAGCGCAGCGCGTTCGAAAGCTCGGCGGTAACGCGACCCTGCAGCTTCGACAGCAGCGAGCTTGACGTCCAGTGCGGCTTGTAGGCTTCGCCTGGACCGATCAAAAAGGAAGGCGATCATCCCCCCGGCAAGCCCAAGCAGGATGGCCCGCACCCACTCATCGGCTGGGGACTGGCCGCCCACAATTACCCTGGCGCCCAACCCGGCGGCCGCCATCAAAAGCGTTGATCCGATCGCAACCAGCCGGTTTTCCAGGAAAGCGACGACAACGATCGCCGGAACAAATTCGAGGAAGGCTGGGTCCGTGCCGCCCGTGAGGAAGATAGCCACCTCAAAGAGCAGCGTAGCGACCAGGACAGCCATCGAGGCCAAGTGTGTTGGGGGCAGGTTAGATCTCCTCCACAACCTCATCCGACCTAACTACTACCTTAGGTCTAGCTCGTTGAGGTTACGCCGTCGAGCGCGCAGCTAGTACGTCTGCTTACTTTTCAGACCGCCAAAAACCAAGGTCTTATGCTGCCTACACCCGATCGTCTGGCTGTCGGCCGTCAAGCGCCGACAGCCGAGATATAGAGAACAAGGATAGATATTCCATGAATCTGGTCAGCGGGCGAAATGAAACGAGGCCGATGGCAAGGCTCGGCATGGGAGCGGCCGGAGCCGGCAGCAGAACAACGACTACCTTCGCGCGAAGCGCCTCTCGTACAGCCACCAGGCCAATCGCAGCTGGTACATGCGTGCGGCCGTGCCTTAATTCCATAACCGGTATGCTCGAGCGCATTGGCTGCGGGTGGCTTGTGCTGGGTGAGGCAAAGAGAGTGCTTGAATGGAATGCGGCCGCCGAAACCATCCTCGGGGCCTGTGCGGATTCCCTGGATTCACCCGGCGATCTATCTGCGGCGCTGAGGAATCTGATAGCTGGCGTGCCGGCCCATTTTGCTGCTGGATCGTTGTCCTGGATCGTTATCCGCAACGCCGGCGACCGGCCGGTTATCATGACGGAAGAAGGCGTTGTCACCCCCGATGGGTCGGTCATCGTCGCGCTTCTTGATCGCCAGCCGAGAACCGGGCCCAATCCGGAGACCCTGCGGAAAATGTTCGGATTGACCGGCGCCGAAACGCAATTGGCGTTGCGTTTGGCGAGTGGCGATGCCCCTTTGGAAATTGCCGAGCGCAGCCGGCTCAGCCGAACCACAATCCGCACCCAGCTCGCCTCGCTGTTTGCCAAGACAGAGACAAGGCGTCAGGCGGAATTGGTCGCTCTTCTCGGGCGCATCTCGGTGCTGCCGTAGAACCAGAACCTTATGGCGCGCCTGGGTTTTCCGAGGGCGCGCACCACTTGCTGCACGGTCTGCCCCGAACGGTTCATGGACCCGCGGACGGCTCCATTCTCTTGCCGCCTTTGTTCCTACGGCATCAGCCAAATGAGGTCTCGACGCCAATGACGCCTAACGGCTCGCGCAGGGTGGCGGTGTCGAGCTGGCCCGCGGGTACGAACGCAATTCCTCGCCCAGGCCTCGGCACCTAACGAGCATATCAGCGTTTACGGGTGCGCAGCGCGCCGAGTTTCGGTCGGATCCTGAACAGGTATTCCAGGGCATACTGGTTCGCGATCTTCATCACGGATGGCCGAAGGATCTGCACGGCGTCTCGCATTGTCGTGCGCCAGGACTGATGTCGGAACCTGGCCGGGATGCGAGCGACCCGCAGCGCACGCAAAAGCGGCTCCGGTTTCGGGAGACCTCTTCTATCCTCGATCAGTTGCCAATTGAGCTGTTTGACGGCAAGAGTGACCTCATCCACGTCTTCGTAGCTCTTCGAGGTCGTTATGCTCGGATGGTGTGTCGCATCATAGAAGATCAGCCCTTCGTTGATTGCCACCATCTCGCCGTAACGGGCCAGATCGACAAAGAACAATTGATCGACGCCGGCCGGGATGGATTTGTGTGCGCGCATCTGGCATCCGGCGTGGATCACGGCGGCGTTGATCAGCAACGTCGAAGGGATGATGCCAAGGCTCCTGGTCACTCGTACCAGATAGAGGTCTCTCAGACACTGCTGGCTCGAATAGAGCGACACCCGGTTTTGCTCCGGCGGATCCGACCGCATTACGATCCGGTTTTCCTCGACCACATGCGCCGCGCAGGTCATGAACGCAGCCGACGGATACTTTAACGAGATCTCGGCAAACCTCTTCAGAGCTCCCGGGGCCAACCAGTCGTCGTCATGCAGCAATTTTATCCACTTGCCTGTGCAGGCAAGCATGGCGTTATTGGTGTTCTCCACCTGCCCCTGGCCCCTCATGTTTTCGACGATGCGGATGCGCGGGTCGCATCGCGCATACTCTTCCAAGATAGGCCAACTCGACCCCTTTGATCCTTCGTCGTCGCTGACGACAAGTTCCCAGCTGGAAAAGTCCTGCCCGACGACACTGTCGATCGTGCGCCTGATGGTGTCCGGCCGGCGAAACGTCGGAACGGCAACCGAAATGAATGGGCGCGCGGGTGATGCGTCGGCAGCATGAGCGACATTGGCCACGGGGCCAATCGCCGACAGATTTGTCTCTTTTTTGCCGCCGGCTATCGGCTCTAGCGGCGGCACAGATCCCTCAGGACGCGCGTCGCTACTCAACTGGAGCTTCATCGTGCTGTTTCCTCGCGATTGGATACGGACTGGACAATGTTGCCTGTGCCGGTTCGATGTCCCGCTTCAGAAGGTACAGTGAGGCCGCGGTTTTGATGGCAAATCCGACCATCCCGCCGATGGCCATGAGGTAGATGACGTCGATAGGTTCCCACCCCGCCTTGGCGCCGGCGAGCAGCGGACCGAAGACAAGCACCATCCGCGTTGCGTCGACGACCAGCCGCACCTCCTGCCGCCGCAACAGGGCAGGAACTTCACTGAGCGGTGTCGACAAGGCCTGCACCGCGCCCATGAATGCCAGAGCAGTCATGATTTGTGCCGTCGGCAGCCAGGCCTCACCCAGGAGCGGGACGACGAGGTACGGGGCAGCCAGGCCAAGCGCCAATATCGGCAGCGCGGTAAGGCCCGTGACAAGGATGAGGAGGCCACGCGCGACGCCGAGCATATGCCTGCGATCGCTGCTCTTGTTCGCCTCGGCGACGAAAACATTGCTCAGCGGAGTGGCTATCAGCACGATGGGTCCTGTCACCAGCCGTGTCGCGACGCCGAGGTAACCGGCGAAAGCCGCTCCAAACAAGGAACCCACCAGTATTGCCGGCAGATTGTTGATGGCATAGCTGCCGAGGGTCGCGGGGATATCGAACAGGGGAAACTTGTATTCCCTGACTGCCTTCTCGAGGGCGCTTCTCCATGGCGCTCGATAAATCCCACACAGGTCGTCCCAACTCAGAATCCGACGGCCCAGAAAGACGAGAAAGATGAATTGGCTGAGGACATGGGCATGCACCATGGATTCGCCTCCGAGATGGGCGAAGCCAAAAGCCAACTGCAGCAGCGCCATGGTGGCCGGCAGGATCAGCCGGCCGAGAGCGAAATCGCGCAATAGTCCCGCCCGCAAGGCCCAGCAATTCATCGTTTCGACGAGCGCGGCGCCGCTCATGCCGATCGGAACGAGCCAGAACAGATGTCTGAGCTGGGCGGGCGCCAGACCCAAAAGCATCTGCCCGACCGCAAAGGCAAGGACACCGGTCGTCAATACCGCCAGCACGATGAGCTTTACGGTGACGTAGGTCTGCTCGGTTTCCTTGACCCCATAGAGCGAGGGCTCGAAGCGCAGCGCTGCGACGGCACCGAGTATGTTCACCGTTGAGAGATAGATCGTGAAGACGCCGAAATCGGCAGGTGAATAGAGGCGGGCCAATATCGGAATGGTGGCGACGAGGGTGAGTTGCCCCGCAATCGCCATTGCTGAAACGCCGCCCGCCGCGCGGACGATCTTGCCGATCGGGCTTGCTGTTATCCGCCCCTCCCTAGATCTCAGAAAGTCGCTGTAGGACATTGCTTCGCGATTCCGAGAAACGGCTGACGACTGGAAGGGAGCCTATGGGGGCCGTCGTACCTCGCCATCATTCACCTGAATGATGGCGCGCATCCAAACGCCGGTTCGATCCATGGCGGGGAAATGAAACGTGGATGGCGGATGTCGCAAAGCCCGGTTGGCGGGCAACGGCCCTGCCAGCGTATCAGCTGCATTTTCCGGAGTTGGATCATCAGGTTGGAAGGCAATACTATGGCGGCCTACGGCCCGTAGAGTCCCAGTGTTTCGGATGGCTGCTCGACCCGCCGGTGCTCACCATCCGTTGTGCCCAGAATGTATCTGGCAATGATCGCCCGCTCGACGACTTGCGTGCTTTTCATTGTGGAACGTTGGCTTGAAGTCTTGGCGCAAACGACGTCTCGCCCTGACATGGCAAGTATATCGCTTATCGTCTTGAAGACGCTCAAGGAACGCATATTAACTTCGAAATCGGCCTCGAAGAGCCGCTCCGCCGGAGGCTCACGCTCCATGCGCTGGCGAAGACGAGCCGCGACAGTCGCTCGCGGCGCCAGAACCCTGATCGTGAGATCCGCCACCGGCACATCGCCCAGCATCGTTTCGAGAACGGTCTTGTCCGCATTCCCGTTGAGCAATGCGAGGGATCCCACCGCCTGAACGTAACCCTCATCGAAGATGAGGATATCATGGGTCAGCTTAGCTCGTTCCCAGGCGTGCGACAGCTTCAGTATTTGTTGCCAAATCCGGGCACGCCAGATCGGCTTTTTCGGCGGCATCGCTCTGAGCATCAGCAGGGACTTCGATAAAATGGATCCGCTGTTCCGTCGGGACAAAATCACCTTAGCCGTGGAGACGGTCGCCGAAACGATCCTCGATACGAACAGGAGGACGCCCAGATCAAGCGTTCCGGATCTGATCGCTGGTCGGTAGCTGCGGACAACCTCGGCACGGTATCCGTCTTCGCGCAACCGGCTGGCAAGAACGTGGGCTAAGGTTGTCTTGCCCGAACCTGGCGGACCGAAGAGCTCGACGATCACGGTTCAACACTCGACATAGCGCGACTGGACTCACGGTATCCGCGCAAGCAACAAGTCCCCGCTGTCACCGAACCGATATTTGGCATGTCGTTTCAGATTGACTCGGGTCAGGACGCTCCCAATCGGAATCGAGCTCGCGCCGTCCCTTTGAAGCAACTCCAAAACGCCGCGGGCGATGTCGCGCGGCGTCCTGTTCCATCGGATGGCAAGAAGGATCGCGTCCGCCCAACTCGTCAGGAACCTTGTTTCCGGGCCGGCAAGGCCGGATGGCCCGTTGATAATGACCAGGCTGTATGCAGCCTGGAGTTCATCCCTGCATTCAAGACTGTCTGCACGTGCCAGAAGCTCGAGCAAATCTTCGGCCGGCGCAACGGTCATCAGGTCGACGCCCGCACCAGGCACACTCACGATCGCATCCTCCAGAGCACAGCGGTTGCGGATAAAATCGCCGAACGACCGGTGAGCCTTCGGCCCGCCGCCCTGGCGGACGAATTCTTGCGTGAGTTGATGGTCCGTAGGTTCCAGATCGATCAAAAGAACCGGGCCACCCAACCGAGTAGCGGCCAACGCCAAACTCCAGGCGAGTTCATTCGCACCGTCATGGCGCAGGCTGGACGTGACCAAGATGGCATGTGGGGAACGCAACCTGGCCTGGTTTGGTGCCGCGCTAACCAGAAGCGACGTGATGGCACGACTGTAAGTGGATCTGGGTTGATCCAGAATCAATTGCCGCAGCTGCCTCATGACGATCTTGCCGGGTTCAGGAATGAGGCCGATGCAAGGAATTCTGAGCGCTGCTTCGGTCTCGGCCTCGCCGCGCAGGGCGCGATTGAACCTGTTGCGGAACAGCACGAAGGCTGCGCCGAATATGGCGAAAGCGATCATCCCCGGAGGCACCAGGAAGATCGGCGGCAAGGTCTGCGGTTTGGCGGGCGGCCATGCCGGGGAAAGGATCGAGACGCCTGCTGAGGGAGCGGCGATGCGCCGCGTCAGATCCTGCTGCCGACTAAGGAGGTCGTTGTATCTTTGGGTTAGCAGGTTGACCTGGGGTTCGAGCGCGCGCAAGCCGGAAAGCCGGCTCGCCGTGTCGGCCACGACGACATCGAGAACATCCTTGCGATCTTCCAGCGCCTTGACCTGGGCGCGGTAGGTGTTCACCTGCGTCTCGACGCTCGCCAGGCCCTGCTGGATCTCGGTGTCGATCCTCGCGCTCAGCTCCTTGTCCGCCGGCGTCTTGGCTTGGCGGGCCGCAAGGTCGACAAGCTCCGGTGCGCCCATGGCTTCGGCCAGGGAGGCGATTGGCGCACCCTGTTTGCGAAGATCCTGGATATGTTTAAGGCGCGCCTCCATCGCCGTGAGATCGGCGTTGGACATCGATATCTGCTGGCTGAGATCAGCCCTTTCCCTGGCTGCATTGTCAGCCGCGCCTTGATCAACGGCGCCATGGCTCAGCCTGTATTTCTCCAGCCGATCGGTCGCCGAAACGAGGTCGCCTTGCACGGCGGGCAGACTGGCGACCACTGTATCGAGTTCCAGCCTGTCTTCGGCCTGCCGCCTTTTCGCGAGTTCGTCGATATAGACTTTGGAAAATGTATTGGCGACCCTGGCGGCTCGTTCCGGATCTTCGTCCGCGAAGGCAACGGAGATCACCCTCGATCGCAGTTCCTGCCCAATTCGTATTCTGTTTCTCAAAAGCTTCAGGTCGGGATCGATCGCGTCCTGCCCACTGTCCGGCCAAAGTCGCTTGATGATCTCTGCAGCACGCGACCCTATCGAGGCAGGAGTTGAATTAGGCTCGGACGTTCCGGTTGACGAACCTTGCGCCCCCGTGGCGCCTTCCATGTCGTGCAATGCCGCCGCGACGCGGCGCAGATGGCCCTGAGACGAAAGCATGGTGATGTGATCATCGATGCTGGAATCGATAAGGTCCTGCGCCGACGACCCGCCTGGAGCAACGGAACTGCGCGCCGGCGGGTCGATTATCAACTGGCTGGTCGCCTCGAACATCACCGGTCGGGCCAAGCCGGCTAGAGCCGCGAGCACCCCACCGACAAGCGCAAAGGCAAGGATCAACCATTTTCTTCTTGCCAGGGCCGCCAGCAGTTCGTGCGTGGGCGTAGGTGGGTCGTATTCGCGCCGCGGCCGGATGCGATCCCTGTGCTCGACAACTGTTGGAGCAGGCTGGGAAACGGTTTGCGGAAGTTTCATTCGGCTGACGGCGGAACCTGCCATTTCATACTCCTGCCATGTCGAGTTCGCGCGACGACGTCGCGATTGGCGCACGCGTTGCCTCATGGCGCCATGCCTGGAACATCAAGGCGGGCCACAATTCGCGCGAGCGATCCTGCCCCCGCATGTGATCGCGCCAGCAATCGTCCACTTTGGCGCCGTCCAGCACGTCGCCATCATGCCGTATCTCTGTGAGAAGATCGGTCGCCCAGCTCCGCAGGGGACCTCTCAGCCATGCGCCGACCGGAACGTCGAACCCTTGCTTCGGCCTGTCGATCAGCCGGTCCGGAAGATACCGACGCAGGAGATTGCGAAGGATCCACTTGCCTTTGCCGTTGCGCACTTTTGCATCCGACGGCAGGCGCCAGGCGAACTCGACAACCCTGTGATCAAGCAACGGACACCGGCCTTCAAGTCCGTTGGCCATGGTCGCGCGATCCAGCTTCACCAGTATGTCGCCGGGCAAATAGCCAGCCATGTCGTGGTAGAGGACGCGCGGTAGCAGTCCGTCGAGTTTCGGCGCGGCGATCGACGAAGGCTGATCATGTCGCGTGAGGCTCGCGGTCGGTGACGTTACCAACCGCTGATACAATTCATCTTCATGCCTTGCGCCGAGCAGGCCGGCGAACCGGTTGAGCCGGTCGCTGCGCAGCGCGTGGCGCACATTTGCCGCGAGCGGGAGCCTGTCCAGAATATCCTGGCGTGCTGCGCGGGCCAGCAAATCCAGGCCCGTGGCTACCGTGCGCCGCACTGCGAGCGGAACACTTTGCTGGCGCTTCAGCCGATCCGCCATGAAGTGGCGACCATAGCCGGCGAAGCATTCATCGCCACCGTCGCCCGACAGAGCGACCGTCACATGCTGGCGGGCGAGCCGCGCCACCAGCAGAGTCGGTATCTGGGACTCGTCGGCGAATGGCTCGTCCCATATCCGGGGCAACTCGGGGATGACCTGGCGTGCCGCCTCAGGCGAAAGGTGAAGCTCCGTATGATCCGTGCCCAGATGTTTTGCCACATCGGCCGCATAGCCGCTTTCGTCAAATCCTCCCTCCGAGAACGCGATGGTGAAAGTGCGCACCGCGCTTCGGGATTGAGCCTGCATCAGAGCCACAACCGTCGAACTGTCGATCCCGCCGGACAGGAAGGCGCCCAGAGGCACATCGGCGATCATCCGCTCACGAACCGCGAGCCGAAGCAGTTCGTCGAGCTGATTGGTGACATCGTCGTCACTGCCCTCAATGGGGTCCTCGCGGCCCTTCGTGGCAATTTCGGCCAGCGACCACCAGTGCTCGACACGTTGGCAAAGCGATGCGGCGCTGCCCACCTGTGCGAGATCCGTGGACGTGATCGAGAGCACGGAACCGGGCGGCAATTTGAACGCATTCCGCCAGATGCATGCATGCTCCGGCACCCAGCCCTTCGAAAGCATTGCTCCGGCGGCGCCTAGATCGAGTTCGGGAGAGAAGGCCGGATAGCATCTGATTGCCTTGAGCTCCGACGCAAAAACCAAGGCATGCCCGGCTAGGGCGACGTAGAGTGGTTTTTTGCCGATCCGGTCCCGGGCAAGGTGAAGGGTCTTGGTCTTCAAATCCCATAGCGCAAAGGCAAACATGCCCGCGCAGCGCCCCAAGGCAGACTCAAGACCCCATGTCTCGATGGCGCACAACAGGACTTCGGTATCGCCGGTTCCACGGAACTGTTGGCCCCGGGCTTCCAGTTCGCGCCGAAGGTCGCGGAAATTATAGATCTCGCCATTGAAGGTGATCACGTAGCGGCCGCTGGCGGAGCGCATCGGCTGTTGCCCTGCGCTCGACAGGTCGACGATGGCAAGCCGCCGGTGGCCGAAGGCAATCCCGGCGTCGCGATCCACCCACAGCCCCTGGCCATCCGGTCCGCGGTGCCGAAGCGAACTTGTCATAGGCCCAATCGCCTCAAGCGACTTCGGGTCCATTTGCCCCGGCGGGACCAGAATTCCAGTAATCCCACACATCACGCTACCCTTACGCTTGCATGCTGAGGCCGCAACCGGACCTCGGGACGCATCCCCGCAACAAGGCAGAACGTCAGCGCGAACCACACGATCGGATGGCGGATGATCAGATGCGGCATGCTGAAGACGACCACAGACGCGAGAAGCACCGAAAGCGCGTCGAACCTGCTGCGCCAAGCGGACATGGCGGCCGATCCGACGATCCAAATCAAGGCGAGGACCGCTACCAGACCGCCCTGGAGGTAGAGATCGAGAATTGTGTTGTGGGCTTCGAACGGTCGCTCCAGGAACTGCCTGTCCGCGACCGGCGGGCGTTCCAGGTGCGGGCCTGGACCAAGGCCGAGCGACCACGACTCCAGCCCCTTCTCGATCGCCTCGCCCCACAGAAAGACCCGCAAGTCAAATGTCTCCGCGGTCGCTTCGCCGCCTCCATCCTTGGTAAGGCTCTTGGCGAACTGCGCCACGCTGCTCTCCTCGGCAACGGCATAGGGCGCAACCGCGACCGCCAACGGAATGGCGCCGACAATCAGCAAAAGCGCAATCTGCCGGGCAAGCGTGGCTCCGTTTGCACCGGATGCGAACCACGCGCGGAGCCGCAATCCAAGAAAGACGAGGCCGCTCAGAACGGTCGTGTAGAGATAGGTGTCGCTCTTGGTCAGCCGTCCGACATAGAAGATCGGGATAAGGCTTGAGAGCGCGAAGAGCCGGGCCCAGCGGTTGTTGGTGGTCACCGCAAGGTGCAGAGCCAGAGGGCCGAAGACCGCGCAATAAAGCGCAAGTTGGTTGGGGTTTTCCGACCAGCCGCGCAAGCGATCCCAATACCAGGGATCTATCCCCGATTGATGGATCCAACCCCAGGCAAGTCCGAGTTGGACCATGAAGGCGCCGAAAGCGATTGCGATCACCCACCAGGCGCTGCGCCGAAGCCGGGACTCGGCATCGGGCTCCAGCACGGCGAGACAGGTGACGCTCGCCAATAGCGCATAGGCCATCGCATCGTGCGACAGCCCTGTGAGGTAGAGCACCGTGGTGGAGTAGCCGACGACGGTGCCGATCGCCAAAGTCAGCGACAGAAGCAACCAGAACTTCGCCAGTTTTAGAAAGGCCGGGGTCGCTTCGATCGGGCCGCCTGCCAGTATCCGGCCGACCGACAGCAGGATCCAGAACACCAGGAAAAGCTCGCCGTAACCGAATGGCAAGCCCGGCACGGATATCTGCGAGGCGAAGGACAAGGCCACGCCCGCAGCGAGCAATACATCTCTCATCATCGGCGCGCCTCGCCCAATCGGCGCTTGGCGATACGGCTCGCCGACGCGGAATGTGCAAGACCGCCTCTGGCCTGAGCCGCCAGGACGCTCCCGTAGAGGTCGCAATACTGCTCGACCACTCCCGGAAGGGCAAAACGCTCTCTGACGAGCGCACTGCTACGAGCACCCATTGTCTTCGCGCGCTCGCGATCCGAGAGCAGGTCGATGATGCGATCCGCCAATGCGTCGGGATCGCGCGGCGCAACCAGATAGCCGTTCCATCCATCCTGGACGACATCGGTGCAGCCTGGCATTCTCGAGGCTACGATGGGCACGCCCGCAAGCCCCGCCTCCAGCAACACGCGCGGAATCCCCTCGCGGTATTCGGTTGGAAAGGCAAAGACGTCGGCCATACCCAGAAGGGCGGGAACGTCCTGACGTTTTCCCAACACGACGACATCTGCGCCAAGCCGCCGAATTTCCGATTCTTCGACGGCGAAGGGTCCTTCGGATTGCCAAGGCCCAATCAACACAAAGCGCGCATTCGGCCTTTTGGCGAGAACTCTCGGTGCGGCCTTGAGAAGGGTCGGGATGCCCTTCTGACGGGTCAATCGGCCGACAAACATCACGACTTCGGCCGATTGAAGCCCTAGTTCCTGGCGCATCGTCGCGGGCGTCGGCCCAAGGTGCCTCGCAGCCGCGAATGCGCCAATGTCGATGCCGGACCCGGCGATGATACGCTTTTCGCCATGCCCGAGCAGCCGATACCTTTCGAAGAACGTCCGATCGTCGTGGTTTTGGAACACCGTCGCGGCCGTCCAGAACGACGCCAGCCACTGCAGGCCGCAGAAAATCGGCCGAAGCATCAACGCGCGCGGCGAAAGCGATGAGAACGTCCAACCCAAACCGTTGATCGTGCGGACAACCGGCACCTGCCCTCGCACCGCGAGCGGGGTCAAGAGATTGGGCTTGGTGTCGAAACTCTGCACGATGTCGGGGCGCAACTCGGCCATCAATTTACGCAACGTGCTGATCGTGCCCACTTTCCCGCTGCCATTGCTGAAGCGGTCGAAGCCATAGCGCTCGTGCGCTATGCCATGTCTTAGGAATGAGGCGCCGTCGCAGGTCGAAACGGCAGTGATCTGGAAGCCCCTCTCACGCACCTCCATGAGAAATGGAATTCGCAGCGCGTGATCTTCGCCGCCGACGCAGACGAGGTGCGGCTTCATTTAGCCACTCCCCAAAAGCTGCGGTCTACCAGCTGCCCAACATGGCTGGAACTTGGATAGTCTTTCATGGCCCGCTGTCTTTGCGAGGAATGCGTCAGTCGACCATCAAAGCTAGGGACGGCCCCTGGACTTGTCCTCGTCCGTTCGAATGAGGGAACCAAGCGGTTCGGTGCCGTTGTCAGTGTAACTGGTATTGAAAACGAATGCGGGTCCGACGAGCATCGTCCAAGCGGTTTACTGCCGACCGAACGAGCGGTGTTTTGCTATCGAATGCAGAAAATGGAGCCACGGCATGGCTCCTCCGAGAAACCTGGCCCTAACGCAATGCCGATGCCGAGTCTTTATGATGGCCCAGCGCGCGATACGAACTGCGGTCGCTCGATGACGGTGTATTCATACGCCCGGTGCCGCCTGTCTTCTTCAAAGACCCGGATCCATCGAACCTCGGAATTTCGCAGGGTAACGTCCCGATTGGTTGCGAGCTTTGCAGCTCGGAAGGGCGTGGGCGCGACGATCTTGTGCGAGACAATCACCTTTCCGGCGAAAATCTCCTCGACCTCGTAGCTTGGCATGCCGTCCTCCCGCGTCCTTGTCCCAGCCAGTGAAAACCTCGATCGCGGGAAAATGTTCCGCAGATTCGAGAAAAGGGTGGGAGCCAGGCAAGCGGCACACGCGAGAGTTGACTGAGTTGGGAAGCAGATCGGTCCTGGGGAGCGGTAATTGAAGACCGCAGAGGAGAGGCCAACGGGCCGGGCCGTGTTGGTTTTGCGAGTTCCAGGAATGGCATGGAGGACCGGTTTCCCGGCCAGGCCGATAGGAGCGCGGGCGCTCCTATCGGTGGGGCCTTTGTCAGGTCACAAGAAAGGAGTTTTCGCCCAGGTACAAATGTGGGGAGAGGCTAGCAAACTGGACTTGCGCATGGCCGCCAAGGCCATCGCTGTCGAAGGAGAGCGCACCTGTCGTGCTGTTGTAGATGATGTGGTCATTCGCATCATGTGCGCTATGACCGGCGTGGAAACTGCCGGCTGCAAGCACTCCCTTCTGAAGCCCTGCGAACACGGTGTGGTCCAGATAGATCTTGTCTCGCGAAACGTTGAAGTCGGCGATCCTGTCGATATTGTTCGGGCCGAGCACCGTGTTGAACACGAAGGCATCGTGACCGCCATAGCCCTTCAACAGGTCCGACCCACCGCCGCCATTTATCTTGTTGTCGCCGTTGTTGCCGGCGATCGTCTGGCCGAACTCGTTGCCTGTCAGATTGATGGCGGTTTTGCCACCTGTCCTGGAGGTGGTGAGTTGCTCGATATGCGAGCCGGCCGACAGAGCATAACTGACCGAGGCCATCACCTTGTCGAAGCCGCCGCCGTTGGCTTCCATGACTTTGTCGTGCGCATTGTTGACGTGATAAGTGTCATTGCCCTTGCCACCTTGGATCACGTGATCGTTGTGGGAGGGATCTGTGCTCGTTGTCGGCGGCGTCGGGTTTGACGTTGGCGGGGTAGACGCGGAGGTCGGCGGCGGGGTCGGCTCAGTGGTCGCCGGCGGCGCCGACGAGGTCGAGCTGGCATTGTGCTGCCGGAACAACGCCTGCAGTTCCGGTGAATTCTCAAGCGCGGTGTCGCCATTCTGCGAACCCCACGCATAGGCGTAGTCGAATGCCGGCGACGGCACGAGCTTGGCCCAGTGGTCCATCATCGTCTGCATTTGCGACGTGGTGGGCATGACGTGCTTTCCGCCCGTGTCGGTTTCCCAGCCGCCCCCACCGAATGTCTGGTAGACGGGAATGATCTTGTCGATCGGGATGCCGGACTTCACGGCCGCGGCCACGGCCCTGTCGATCATGTTGTAGTCGACGGTGGTTGTGCCGGTGCGCACCGGATAGGGATCAAGACCGTAATAGTCGATGCCGGTGTTTGCCGGATTGTAGGTGTTGGTGAAATCCGGATTGGTGGAAGACCCCATGTTCATCATCGTGATGAAGGTCTTCGCGCCCGGAAAATGTGAGTGGATCCAGTCCGATTCCGCCTTCAGATTTGCAGCGCTGGCATAAGTCCCCCATTTTCCGGTTGGATCCGGTTCGTCCATCAGGAAGAATCCAAAAACCTTCGGATTGTTGAGGAAAGGGGTTACCTTGTCGATGAACGATTGGGTGACGCCGTCATGGGCGCTGAGATAGACCAGTCCCTTCATTCCGTCGGGAAGCGCATTCACCTGGGAAAGATACTGAACGTCTGCGAGATTGAATCCAGCGGTCGCAACTTCGGCGGCCGAACCGCCGGACGCATAGTGAAGAGTTGCCATGGTTGTCCCTTCTTGTCGGCAACGCCCCCAACAGCGCCTGCCTAGACGAAAGGTAGATTAGACAGAAATCACATACAGATTTCGCCGGTCAAAATAATTGATCCGCTTGCGTGATCGACGAACATCGCGTGGAAGAAAATTCCACATTTTCAGCAAGATGGTTCGAGAAAAGCCGGACCTCCAACCAGGTCGTTTCCCTAAGGTTATCCCCGGATTTCACCATTTTTGCGCGCTGGCGAGCACGCAAGTCGTCACGATTTTGCTTCATTTTGATTAAAGTTCGAATACCTTAGCAGCGTCTCATGTTCGGGTCTTCGCGGGAATTCAGCCCGGGCGTGACATCATTCCAACAGCAGGGGTTTCCAATATTGGCCCAAGCCAAGAAAGCCACGCGGCACGTCCGCGTGAAGAACGAGAGGCCATGAAGACCAAGCAAGAATTGTCTTCCCTTTTGCGTAGCGCGCTGTCGGACTGCGCGACGGGATTATCCGGAGTCGGGCTCTTCTCCGCAGTGACGAACCTTCTGGCGTTGACGGGGTCTCTCTATATGCTCCAGGTCTACGATCGGGTGCTGCCGTCCCAGAGCGTTCCGACTCTCGTCGGGTTGACGATTGGAATGCTTGGCCTTTACGCGGCTTACGGGCTGCTCGATTTCATACGGCTTCGCCTGTTGGTCCGTATTGCCAGCCGGCTCTACCGAAATCTTCACCAAAGGGCATTCGCGATATCGGTGCTTTTGCCGCTCAAGGCAGGTCGGGAAGCAGACCGGCTCGATCCGTTGCGGGATCTCGACCATCTGCGTGGTTTCCTTTCGGGATCCGGGCCGACAGTCATTTTCGATGCGCCCTGGATCCCGTTCTACCTGCTGATCATCTACATGCTGCACCCGTTGCTCGGCGTGCTGGCCACGATCGGCGCTCTTGCGGTGGTTGCGCTGACCGCGGTCGCGGAGATATTCGGCCGCAGGCCTGCCAGGCTGACATCCGAAGCCATGATCTCGCAGCGCGCCCTTGCCGAGTCCGGCCGCCGCAATGCGGAGGTCGTCCACGCGATGGGCCTCTCCTCCAGACTGGCCGGGCGCTGGGGCGACATCGTTCATGGCTACCTGGCGCACCAGGAGAGGCTCTCCGACATCATAGGAGGGACGAGCTCGTTGTCGAAAGCGCTGCGGATGGCGCTGCAGTCTTCGGTCCTCGGCCTCGGCGCCTACCTGGTCATCGGCGGCGAAGCGTCGCCTGGGGTGATCATTGCGTCATCGATACTGCTGGGCCGCGCGCTGGCGCCGGTCGATGCGGCGATTGCAAACTGGAAGAGCTTCCTGGCGACCCGGCATAGCTATTTCCAGCTCAGGGCAACGTTCGAGACCTTCGAGGACCCGGCCGAACCCATGGAGTTGCCCCGGCCGCAAACGCGGCTGACGGTCGAGAGGTTGACGGTGGCGCCGCCCGGCATGCCAAAGCCGACCGTGCTCGACGTAAGTTTCCAACTGTCCAGCGGCGCGGGCATGGCCATTGTGGGTCCGAGCGGTTCCGGGAAGACGACGCTGGTGCGGGCATTGGTCGGGGCCTGGAAGCCGCTGAACGGCAAAGTAAGGCTGGATGGGGCACCTCTCGATCAGTGGGACCCGCATTCGCTCGGCGCTCATATCGGCTATCTGCCGCAAGATGTTGAGCTTTTCGATGGAACGGTCGCGGACAACATCTCGAGGTTCGGCGGCAAGAGCGACCCCAAGGGCGTGGTCGCAGCCGCGAGGGCCGCGGGCGTCTACTCGATGATCATGCATCTGCCGGAGGGTTTTCAAACCCGCATCGGCGAAGGAGGCAGGGCCTTGTCGGCAGGCCAGAGACAATTGATCGGCCTGGCCAGGGCGCTCTATGGCGAGCCATTCCTCGTTGTTCTGGACGAGCCTAACTCGAACCTCGATGTCGAAGGTGACGCCGCGCTCGCCGGGGCGATTCTGGCCGTGCGTCAACGCGGCGGCATCGTAATCGTTGTCGCACATCGCCCGTCCGCGCTCACCAACATCGATCAGGTCTTGGTGCTGGCCAACGGCATGGTCCGCTCGTTTGGCTCCCGCGAGGAGGTGTTGGCAACCATGGCGCGACCGCCCGCTCCCGCTACCAATCGTCCGATCATTCCGACCCAAAGAGGCGTGAGCGGACATGCGTGACGTCCTGCCTCGCGTTTTTGCCTTCCTGCCATCCTTCGCCTGGTTCGATGCCGGTCCGCGCTCGGCAGGTACGAAGGCAGTGGCATCCCCAGGCAACCTCGGCCCGAGCCTGGCTCTTGGCCTGGCGGTGACTTGCCTGCTGGTGGTAGGCGGAGGGCTGTGGCTCGGCTTGACCCAGATCGCCGGTGCCGTGATTGCCCCCGCGACCGTGGTGGTCGAAAGCAACACCAAGAAGGTGCAGCACCAGGCCGGCGGCACGATCAGCGGCATCTTCGCGCAGGATGGCGATCATGTTCGGGCAGGCGAGGTGTTGGTCAGGCTGGATGACACGCTGGCACGCGCAAACCTTCAGATCATCAGCGAGGATTTCGACCGCGCCACAGCGCGGCTTGCCCGTCTGGAGGCGGAGCGTCAGGGGCTGACGACAATGCAGCTTCCAGCCGCTCTTCAGGCGGAGATGAACAAGCCAAGCGTGGTGGCACTGGTCGACGGCGAGCGCGCCTTGCTCCAGACGCGGGCTTCGGAATTGGCGGGCCAAAAAACGCTTCTTCGCAGCCAGACCGAGCAAATCCAGCGACAGCTCGAAGGCCTGAAGGCACAGCAGGCCGCGATGGACGAATCCGCTGCATTGCTAGGCCGCGATCTCACCGATGTGGATGCGCTCTACTCCAAGAAACTGGTTTCGAAGGAGAGGCTCAGCAACGTCAGATTGGACGCGACACGGGCCAAAGGCGAGTCTGGACGACTGGCGGCGGCTGTTGCGGAAGCTCAGGTCAAGATCACCGAAACCGAGTTGCAGGTTCTGCAGCTTGACGAGCAAAGGCGCAGCGAAGTGACAAAGGAGCTGCGCGAAACGGAGGCTAAACGGACCGAGCTCGACGAACGCAGGATCGTGGCTCAGGACGAGCTCACCAAAACTGAAATCCGCGCCCCGCAATCGGGAACAATACAGCAATCCACCGTCCACACGATCGGCGGTGTAATCGCTCCCGGGGAACTGCTGATGACGATTGTCCCCGATGCGGACGATCTTGTCGTCGACGCGCTCATTCCCCCTGCGCGGGTAGATGACATTCAGCCAGGTCAACCGGTCTCGATCCGTTTCCCGGCCTTTGATGCCGGCACGACGCCCGCCTGCCAGGGCGCGGTGAAGTGGATTTCCGCGGACCTGATCAAGGACCCGCAGCGCCAACTCTCCTATTTCTCGGCGCGCATCAGCGTCGAGAACAAGGCCGGTTGCCTGAGGGATGCGAAGGTCCTCAAGCCCGGCATGCCGGCCGAGGTTCATATAAGCACAGGCCAACGCAGTGTCTGGTCCTATCTGCTGAAGCCGCTCACCGACCAGATGTCACGCGCTTTCCGGTAGGCGGGTCCAGGAGGCAATCGGCGCTTCCGAACGCGCGGCCAACGGTACCGGGTCGGGCGCATAATCCCCGTTGTGAATCCCGAACCCGCTTGCATGAATGGCCCTGCCCGAAATGCGAGAGCGCCCGACGGGCGCCACATTGCCTGGATTGGCGCTGACGGTCAGGAACATTAGCTTGCCCTAAGGGTTCTCTCAGCAAGTATCTTACACACCCAGGTGGAACCATGGCCGAGTTGGCATTTGCGTTCGTGTATTGTTCGGGACTAACCGGCCACGACATGGTGGGCGCCGTCGTGTCTTTGATGGCGGGGCTGCTTCTCTACAACGTTGTGCGCGAAGACCGCCAAAACCGATAACCAGTCCGGATCGATAACCAGCCGATCGGAAAGCGGCCCGGCTCGAAAGCGGGGGGTGCCCACGAGCCGGGCCTGACCGGCGGGGGCACGGACTAGATACAGGGCGCCGGCTGATCTGTTATATCGGCTGGTGCTAAAGTAATCGCCCTCCGAACGAAGGACGTTTTGAAGCGGACGGCAGCGGGATGCCAGGGCATGCCAGCTCGCGCAGTTCTGCTTTCCGAAACGCCGCCTCGGCTAGAAGGACACGAAGCAAGGCGCGCCGTGGCAGATGCAGTGCCACTGATGGCCACGGCCAAATGAAGTCACCGTGTTGGCGTTCGACGGGCCGGGCTTGTGATCGCACCACGGTACGCAGTCACATACAGTGGCAAACCCTCACAAGGAAAAACACGCCCACCCCGTAGGGGATGACGAGAAGTCCGAGGGCAATCCAATAACCCGGCTGCGCCATTGCCGCGAAATCTGAAAGAAGCTGTTTCATCCCCCCGAACGGTAGGTGATCGTCGTTGTTCCAAGGGGCTGCGGCCCGATAAGCATTTTGCTGGGGAACATGTTCTTGAACTTTCAGTTCGAGGCAGGATCCAGAAGCAGCGGAGACGTTTCGTGACTCCTCTAACGCCAGAGCAGGTAAAAGCAGCCAGGGCCCTGTTGAATTGGCCGCGGGTGCGGCTTGGAGCGAAATGTGATTTGAGCGAGGCGAGCATTCGCGAATTCGAGCGCGGGGGCCGGATGCCGCCGGCGGAAAGACTACTTGCCATGCGCCAGGTATTGCAGGGGGCGGGGATCGCATTCTTTGGACAGGACGGCTCCGGCAAGCCTGTCGTTCGATTGCTCGCTTCGAAAGCTTCGCACGTCACCAATCTCGCCGAGGGCGAGGCCGGGATAATTGGCAACAGCGAAATGTGAGTGAACGTCGAGGAAGCTACGCCGGGTCGTCACGTGGCAAACTGCGGTCGTTCGGCAGAAGCGGCGCGGGCGGACTGCCCAGATGACGCGACAAAGATTCCGCAGTTGGGGCATAGCGTTCCCTTAGCGAGGCCAGTCGCTCCAAGCCATCCCGGTTTGGAGTTCCATACCCCGCCCTTGCAGCACGTTCCAGGACCTGCTGCAACACCTCGTTGTCGGTTTCCGGGCGATCGATGTCGAGCCGAAGCAATTTGCTAAGCTCGTCCGCCAGGTGAGTGCCTTCCTCCCGCAGCAGAATAGCCTTGCCGCGCAGTTTGGGCTCATCGATCGCCTCAATAATGGCGGCAAGGTCCAACAACGCGGCGAGAGTGGCAGGCCACCCCGCACCCGTTTCCACGGATCGGAAATAGATCAGGAAGGGGTGCGATGCATGGCTCTGCAGCACCTCGGCGCACCAGTCCCTGCCTTTTACGAGAACCTGTTCCAGCTCATCCTTGCAACCGAGTGAAGCATAGCGTTCCAGCAGCGCTACCGCGGATGGCGGATCGCCTGACGCAGTGGTGATCTTTAGGATGCCGGAGTCACGCCTGCCGATGCTGGTCTGCACCTGAAGCAGGTAAGTGACGGCCATGGTCATGACCGACAGGCCGCAGAATCCCGCCGCGATGTTGACCCATCGGGCAGGACCTGTGGCGTCCGTCTCAATGAGGCCGACAGTGACCAAGCTGCTTCCCGCGACGAACACTGCCTGGGAGAAAGTCGGGACCGCGGGCCGATACCAACCACTCAAGGCATCCACCATCAGCCCGAAACCGAAAATGAGAAGCAGCATCCAGCCGGTGAAGGACGCTACCAGCACGAAAGGCGCGAAGGCTGCCGGAATGGCGGCGCCGGGCCTGCGCGTATGGCGCAGCCCGAACAAACCGGCGAATACCATCCGGCTTGCAAGACGCAGGGACGCCCGGCTCTCGCCGGGCACAACGACGGTGTCAAAGACGTCGCGAAGCGTGAACCAGACCAGAAGGGTTCCGCCGACGAACTGCAGGACATCGACGAGCATCTTCCTGTAACGGCCAGATCGGTCTTGTGTTCAGAATCCTAGCCCCGATGCATCGGAGTCGCAGGGAACGGATAGCGCAAGCTCTCCAAGCCGCCGATCGTTCATCTGGGTCCCGGAACCGGCAAGATCGCAAACCGGCGGCAGTTACAAACGGGCGTGCGTATCAAACAGCCGTGATGGACGAAGCGATCTGCTGCCGGTTCGGCTTCGTCCGATTCCTCCCGCGATCCAGTTGCCTCGGCCAGCCAACCTCGTCGGTGCAAACCTTCCCGATATCGAGGAACAAAGCGACCGATTGTCAGTTCGGTAACATCAACAAACGTTTTCAGGTCATGGCTCATCGTCGGTTTTTGTCACTAGCTCTGGGCCTCCTTGTCCTGGCGTTTGGCTCCATGCAGCAAGGCACTGCCCGCGCGCAAGCGCCCTGTCCGGCCGATCACGACAAGCTGCTCTCGGCTTTGAAAGCCAATGTCAAGGCGAGCGGCGGGCCGGCGAATGGCGGGTTCGAAACCAATGAATGGGCGGCGATCGTCGCTCGTGACGGCACCGTCTGCGCGGTTGCCTTCAGTGGACCGACGGTTGACGCGCAATGGCCCGGCAGCCGGCTGATCGCGGCCGAGAAGGCCAACACGGCCAATGGGCTCAGCCTGGCCAACATGGCGCTTTCGACAGCCAATCTCTATGCTGGGGTCCAGCCGGGCGGGCCGCTGTTCGGCCTGCCAGCCACCAATCCGGTCAATCAGGCAGCGGCTTACGCCGGCGACCCCAAGACGTTTGGCAGCGCCAACGACCCGCTGATTGGCAAGCCGATCGGAGGCGTCGTCGTGTTCGGCGGCGGCCTGGCCCTCTATGACGGCAAGGCGATCGTCGGCGGCCTCGGCGTCAGCGGCGATTCCTCCTGCGCCGATCACAATGTCGCCTGGCGCGTTCGCGCAGCCCTCGGCTTCGACAAGGTCCCGGCGGGCGTCAATCCCAACCGCAAGGACGCCATCATCTACGATCTCGATCCCGGTGGGAAAAGCGCCTCCGGCTGGGGTCACCCGCTCTGTGCCGGCCACGAAGCCGACATTGCGGCGGAGATCGGTTCCGGCGTCGGAGGTTCGACGCCGAAATGAAGCAAGCAGCGCAACCGGCACGATCCAGCGGCGACGCTCCGCTGACCAGGCAATCGTCGGCGTCCCGAAAACATCTCGGCGTCTTTGCAGCCATGCTGCTGGCCTGCGTTCCTTTGCTGACAGCCGCTTCGGAACCGCCGCCGGCACCTGCGATCTCACCGCCTGCCGCGGCCGCGCCGCCCGATGACGGGCAATGGACGATGCCGGCCAAGAACTACGCCTCGACCCGCTACAGCGAGCTCGCGGAGATCAATGAAGGCAACGTCAAGAACCTGCAGGTCGCCTTCACCTTCTCGACCGGGGTGAACAAGGGCCAGGAAGCCGCGCCGCTGGTGGTCGGCGGCACGATGTACATCGTGAGCCCGTTTCCCAACATCGTCTACGCGCTCGACCTTTCCAAGCCCGGCGCGCCGATCAAGTGGAAATACGAGCCCAATCCGGAGCCCGCCGCGCAAGGGGTTGCTTGCTGCGACGTCGTCAACCGCGGCGCGGCCTTCGCGGACGGGCGCATCTTCTTCAACACGCTCGACGGCCACACCATCGCGCTCGATGCGAATACCGGTCAGCCGATCTGGAACGCCCATATCGGCAACATCAACATCGGCGAAACCATCACCATGGCGCCGCTTGCGGTGAAGGGCAAAGTGCTGGTCGGCAATTCTGGCGGCGAGATGGGCGTACGCGGCTGGGTCAAGGCGCTCGACGCCGGCGACGGTCATGTCGTGTGGACGGCTTACAACACCGGACCCGACAAGGACGTGCTGATCGGCCCGGATTTCAAGCCCCATTACGACATGGACAAGGGCAAGGACCTCGGCGTCACGACATGGCCGCCGGAAGCCTGGAAGATCGGCGGCGGCAATATGTGGGGCTGGATTTCCTATGATCCGGATCTCAACCTTATCTTCCACGGCACCGGCAATCCCGGCCCCTGGAATCCGGACCTGCGGCCCGGTGACAACAAATGGACGTCAGGCATCTTTGCCCGCGACCCGGACACCGGGGCCGCGAAGTGGTTCTATCAGTGGAGCCCGCACGACCTGCACGACTATGACGGCATCAACGAGCAGGTCCTGCTCGACATGAACTGGCAGGGCAAGCCGCGCAAGGTGCTGGTCCGGCCGGAACGCAACGGCTACCTCTACGTCCTCGACCGGACCACCGGCGAGGTCCTGTCCGCAAAACCCTATGGTCCCGTCAATTCCAGCAAGGGCGTCGACCTCAAGACCGGCCGCCTGATCGAAAACCCGGACAAGCAGACGGGAACCGGCAAGGTCGTCCGCGACATCTGCCCGACCGCATCGGGCCTCAAGGATTGGCAGCCTTCCGCCTTCTCGCCAAAGACCGGTCTGCTCTACATCCCCCACAACAATCTTTGCATGGACGAAGAAGGCGTCGAGGTGAATTACATCGCCGGCACGCCCTATGTCGGGATGAACGTGCGCATGATCCCCGGGCCGGGCGGCAATCGCGGCGCCTTCACGGCCTGGGATATCGCGGCGGAAAAACCAGCCTGGAGCCTCAAGGAGAACTTTCCGGTTTGGAGTGGCGCGGTGGTGACCGCCGGCGACGTTGTCTTCTATGGAACGATGGAAGGCTGGTTCAAGGCGGTGAGCGCCAAGACCGGCGAGTTGCTTTGGCAGTTCAAGACCTCGTCGGGCATTATCGGCCAGCCCATCACCTATCGCGGCCCTGACGGACACCAATATGTGGCGATCCTGTCCGGCGTCGGCGGTTGGGCCGGCGCCATCGTTTCGGGCGACCTCGACCCGCGCGATGCGACCGCCGCGCTCGGTTTCGTCAACGCGATGAAGGACCTGAAAAACGCGACCACGGCGGGAGGCACGCTTTATGTGTTCCGTCTCCCCTGATGTGCTCTGCTTGATCCACGGCGTAGCACGGAAATTCTTCCCGCGGATCGCGCTCGGCATCGCTGCGCTCGCCTTGCTGCTCTTGCCGGCGACCGCCGGCGCTCGTGAACTCAGGGTCTGCGCCGACCCGAACAATCTGCCCTTTTCCAATGCGGCCGGTCAGGGCTTCGAGAACAGGATCGCGCAAATCATTGCCGACGATCTCGGGGCCAGGCTGACCTACACCTGGTGGGCGCAGCGCCGCGGCTTCGTGCGCAACACGCTGAAGGCGGGACTTTGCGATCTCGTGCCCGGCACGCCTGCCAATCTCGAAATGCTGCGCACCACCCGGCCCTATTACCGGTCGTCCTACGTCTTCGTGACGCGCCAGGAGGGTCCGGACGTGACCTCCTTCAACGACCCGCGGTTGCGCGAGTTGCGTATCGGCGTTCAGCTCATTGGCGACGACGGCGCCAACTCGCCTCCTGTCCAGGCGCTTGGCCGCCGCGGTGTCGTCGGGCATCTCATCGGCTACCCCGTCTATGGCGATTACTCCGCTCCCAATCCTCCAGCGCGCATCGTCGAAGCGGTGGCGAGCGGCGAGATCGATCTAGCGGTGGTCTGGGGTCCGCTCGCCGGCTATTTCGCAAATAAGCAGAAGGTGCCGCTCCGGATAACGCCGGTTACGCCTCGCATCGACGGCCCCCAATTGCCGCTGATGTACGACATCTCCATGGGCGTTCGGCGCGAGGACGATGCGCTGCGCAGCGAAGTGAACAGCGCGCTCGCCCGGCACAAGGCCGAGATCGACGCGGTTCTGACGCAATATGGCGTGCCGCTTCTCGACATGGCCGGGAGCCCGTTGCGATGAAACCCGCGGCCATGCTTCTCCTGGCGATTTTAGCGGTGGCGGCCTGCCAGCGCGAGGAGCGGGACACGCGCCCGCAATCGGCGCTCGGCTCCGGCGAGCAGCCGACACCGGTGACAACTCTGGAACCCGGCGGGCAGCGGCCCTCCCCGACAGACAACAAGGCGGCGAGCTTCGAGGCCAATGCCTTTCATCTGAGCGAAGGCAAGCGCCTGTTTGGCTGGTTCAACTGCTCAGGATGCCATGCCAATGGCGGCGGCGGCATGGGCCCTGCGCTGATGGACGAAAAGTGGATCTATGGCAGCTCGATGGAAAGCATCCATGCCACGATCCGCGACGGCCGTCCGAACGGCATGCCTAGCTTCCGCGACAAGATCCCGGACGACCAGATCTGGGAGCTTGCGGCCTTCGTTCGCTCGCTGAGCGGCAACGCGCCTTCGTCCGCCGCGCCGTCGCGCAATGACGACATGATGGTTCATCCCTCGGAAAACCGCATGCCGGATGCCGCCACGCTGGGGAAGTCGCCGTGAAACGCTTGGCCTCGATTGCGTTCGCCGCGGCAATCGCCCTGTTTCTTCAGGGATGCGCAGGCTGGCAATCGGCGCTCGACCCGAAGGGCCCGGCAGCAAGCGAGCTGGCATGGCTGATCTGGTTCTTCACCGGGCTCTGCGCAGTGGTGTGGGTGCTGGTAATGGCCGCCCTTGCCGTGCCGCTGATGATGCGATCGAGAGAACGCCTGGAGCCGCTGGTGCTTGACGCCGGCGCGGACAATCGGAAGCTGCGCGTGGTGATGACCGCCGTCGGGCTGACCGCCGTGATCCTGGTCGGGCTGACCTTGCTTAGCTTCTTCGCCAATAGAACGCTTGCCGCGATCGGCTCCGACGCAGCGCTGACCATTCGCGTCACCGGCCATCAATGGTGGTGGGAAGTGCGCTACGAGGATGCCACGCCGAGCCGCATCCTGACCACGGCCAACGAGATCCATATTCCCGCCGGCGAGCCGGTGCGGCTTCTTCTCACCTCCACGGATGTGATCCACTCCTTCTGGGTCCCGAGCCTGTCCGGCAAGCTCGACCTGATCCCCGGCCATATGAATGTGCTCGATATCAAGGCCGACAAGCCCGGCGTCTACCGGGGCCAATGCGCCGAGTTCTGCGGCGCCCAGCACGCGAACATGGGCACCTTCATCATCGCCGAGCCGCGCGCAGAATTCGAGGCCTGGTGGAACGACCAGTTGCAGCCGGCCGCCGCGCCCACAAGCGACGAGGCCAAGACCGGTGAGGATCTCTTCCTGAAACGCCCCTGCGTGATGTGTCACAAGATCGGCGGCACGCCCGCGGGCGGAACCGTCGCGCCCGATCTCACCCATGTTGCCAGCAGGCAGACGCTCGCGGCCGGAACATTGACGATGAGCCGCGGCAATCTCGCTGCCTGGATAGCCGACCCGCAGGGCGTGAAGCCCGGCTCGCATATGCCGGTGGTCGATCTCAGCGGCGACGAGCTCAACGCCATCGTCGCCTATCTCGAGGGGCTGAAATGAGCAGCGCGGATCTCACAAGCGAACGCGATCTGCCACCGGAGCGCGAGGCGTCCGCCAAAGGCGATGTCGCGCCAGAGCGCGACGGACCGCGCGACACCGGCATGGATGACGCCAGCCTGCATCGCTGGCTGACGCGGACGTGGCGCACGCCCCCCGGCATCATCGGCGCGCTGTCGAGCGTCGACCATAAGGTCATCGCACGGCGCTACCTGATCACCGCCTTCCTGTTCCTGTGTCTGGGCGGGCTCAACGCCGTCGTCATGCGCATCCAGCTCTCGGGCCCGCAGCGCGGCCTGATCGGCCCGGATCTTTATAACCAGCTGTTCACGATGCACGGCGTCACCATGATGTTCCTGTTCGCCGTCCCCATCGTCCAGGCGACCGGCATCTATCTGGTGCCGTTGATGGTCGGCACCCGCAACATCGCCTTCCCCCGCCTCAATGCCTTCAGCTACTGGGTCTATGTCTCAGGAGGCCTTTTCGCCTGGGTGTCCTTCGCCCTCTCGATGGCGCCGGATGTCGGCTGGTTCGCTTATGTGCCGCTGTCCGGGCCGGAATACGGGCCCGGCAAGCGCGCCGATGTCTGGGCGCAGATGATCACCTATACCGAGGTGTCCTCGCTCGCGGTCGCCGTCGCGACCATCGTCACCATATTCAAGCAGCGTGCGCCCGGCATGTCGCTCGACAAGATCCCGCTCTACGTCTGGTCGCTGCTGGTCACGTCCTTCGTCGTCGTCTTCGCCATGCCGGCCGTGATGATCACCTCGACCTTCCTGATCCTCGACCGGCTCGTCGGCACGCACATCTTCAACCCGGCCGAAGGCGGCGACGCACTGCTGTTCCAGCACCTGTTCTGGTTCTTCGGCCATCCCGAAGTCTACATCATCTTCCTGCCGGCAACGGGCATGGTCTCCGCCATCATCCCGGCCTTCGCCCGGCGCCCGGTGTTCGGCCATCTCGGTCTGGTCCTGTCGCTGATCGCCGTCGGTTTCCTGTCGTTCGGCCTCTGGGTTCACCACATGTTCGCGACCGGGCTGCCCAAGCTCGGCGCCAGCTTCTTCACCGCGTCCAGCATGATGATCGCCATCCCCAACGGCGTTCAAATCTTCTGCTGGCTGGCGACTCTCTGGGACGGCAGGCCGGTGATCCGCACGCCGCTGCTGTTCGTCTTCGGCTTCTTCTTCATCTTCGTCATCGGCGGCCTCACCGGGGTCATGCTGGCCTCGGTGCCGCTCGACCTGCAGGTGCACGACACTTATTTCGTCGTCGCTCACTTCCACTACGTGCTGATCGGCGGCGCGGTCTTTCCGCTGCTTGGCGCGGCTTATTTCTGGTTCCCCAAGATCACGGGCCGCATGATGAGTGAGCGCCTCGGGCGCTGGCATTTCTGGCTCGCCCTGATCGGCTTCAACGCGGCTTTCTTCCCCATGCACATCGTCGGTCTCTGGGGGATGCCGCGCAGGGTCTACACCTATCCGGCCGAGCTTGGCTGGGGGAACATCAATCTCTTCATCAGCGCTGGCGCGGTGCTCTTTTTCCTGAGTTTCGTGCTGTTTGCCTTCAACCTCGTCCACAGCGCGTTGAAGGGCGCGCCGGCCGGCGACAATCCCTGGGACGCCGGCACGCTGGAATGGGCGACGTCCTCGCCGCCGCCCAGCTATAATTTCGCGCGCATTCCGGTCGTGACGAATGTCGAGCCGCTCTGGGCCGAGCGCGAGGCGCTTCCCGTTGCGACCGGCCTTCGCGTCGATGCTCGCGAACTGATCATCTCGACAGTGGCGGAGGCCCATCCCGACATCCGCGAAAAATCGGCGACGCCGTCCATCTGGCCGCTGCTGGCGGCAATCGCCGTGGGCGGCACCTTCCTCTACTCGATCTTCACGCCCTGGGCGATCGTCTGGGGCGCCGCGCCGATCGCCGTTACCCTGATCGGCTGGTTCTGGCCGAAAGGCGATCCGGAGGACGAGGAATGAACCAGCGTCCCGCCGTCGATCTTTCCGGCCTCCCGACCTTCGGACATGGTCCGCGCAGCCCGACCTGGTGGGGCACGCTTGGCTTCATGGCACTGGAAGGCACCGGCTTTGCACTGGCCGCTGGGGCCTATCTCTATCTCGCGACGCTGTGGCCTAACTGGCGTCTGAGCGCTCCGCAGCCCAACCATTGGCCGGGAACGATCGTGACGCTGCTTCTCATCATAAGCCTGGTGCCGAACCATATGCTCAACCGCTACGCCAAGGAATGCGCGATCGGGCCCGTGCGGATCGGCATGGTGGTGATGTCGCTGCTCGGCGTCGCGCCGCTCATCGTGCGCTGGTTCGAGTTTCCGGCGCTGAACGTCTATTGGGACACGAACGCCTACGGCTCGATGCTCTGGGTGCTGCTCGGTCTCCACACCACGCATCTGATCACCGATGTCGGCGACACAATCGTTCTGATGGTGCTGATGTTTACGCACCATGGCTATAGCGGCCGGCGGTTCGGCGATGTCGGCGACAATGTTTTCTACTGGGATTTCGTGGTCCTCACCTGGATCCCGATCTACCTGCTCATTTACTGGCTACCGAGGTTAGGCTGAGATGCGCGCGCTGCGGCTGGGCACGTCCTGGGGTGGTTTGTTGTCGGGGCCACTGGCCTGGGCAATCTCCACGCAGCTGAACTACGCGCTGGTGCACTGGCAGTGCAATCGCCAGGTGCAGGTCGTGCTACCGGTGGCACTGTTGCTTGCGATATTTTCGCTGCTCGGCGGCGCGCTGTCATGGCGGGCGAATCAGCAGGGCGGCGCCGCCTTCAAGCCGGAGCGCACCCGCAGCACCGAGCGTTTCGTCGCCGATCTCGGCATGCTCGCGGCGCTGCTGTTCGCCCTCGTGATCGTCATGCAGGGCAGCGCCGCGCTCATCCTCGACGAGTGCTTGCGATGAGCCTCGAAGCGTTCTTCTCGACCTCGATCTGCTATGGCGCCGGTGCGCCGGAGGCCGGATGGACATTGGCGTTTCCCATCACGCTTCCCTTGGCAGCGCTCGCGCTTATTTATGCGCTCGGCGCAAGCCGGCTATGGCGCCGCAGCGGTCGGGGCCGGCCCGAGCGGATACGCCAGGCTCTGTTGTTCGCGGCCGGCTGGGGCGTCTTGACGGGAGCGCTGGTCAGCCCGATTCATGCGCTCGGCGAACGTGTGTTCTCAGCCCATATGATCGAGCACGAGTTGCTGATGGCCGTGGCGGCGCCACTTCTTGTCGCCGCTTGCCCCGGCGCGGCTTTGATATGGGCATTGCCGGCCACCATTCGCCGACGGATCGGGAAACTGACGCACAGCAAGGTGCTGCAGGCGGTCTGGGCGTTTGCGGCTCGCCCGCTCAGCGCGACGGTGCTTCATGGAGTAGCGATCTGGGTCTGGCATATCCCCGCGCTGTTCGAGGCAGCGCTGCAGCAGGGCGTGCTGCATTATGCGCAACATGCGAGCTTCCTCGGCACTGCCTTGCTGTTCTGGTGGGCGCTTCTGCCGCGCTCTGGCCGACAGGAAACCTATGGCAGCTCCGTCATGCATCTTTTCTTCACATCGCTGCATACCGGCCTGCTCGGCGTGCTGCTGCTGGTATCGCCCAAACTCTGGTATCCGGCGAATGCGTCCGGCGCCGCGCTCTGGGGCCTGAGCCCCATCGAGGACCAGCAGCTCGCCGGGCTGGTGATGTGGGTTCCGGCCGGGCTCATCTATGGCGGAGCAGCCTTGCTGCTCGCCGGCCTCTGGATAAGCAACAGCGGAACCAGGGAGGAAACGCATGCGCTCCGACCTGGCTAGGCTTATCGGCGGCGCCCTTGCCGCGATCCTGCTGCTCGCCGCGGTCGGCACCGCGGCGGCCCTCTGGACCGACCGGCGCGATCGCGTCCGGCACGAGTCGGATGTGGCGACCGGGGGCGTGAGCGCGCGGGCCATTCCGATCATGACCGCCAATGGCTGTTCTGGCTGCCATACCATTCCCGGCGTGCCGGGCGCGCAAGGCCAGGTCGGGCCGCGCCTCGACGGCAGCCTCGCCGGCCGCGTCTATATCGGCGGCGTGCTGGCCAACAATCCGGAAAACCTGATCCGCTGGATCCGCTCGGCAAGGGAAATCAACCCCCACACCGCCATGCCGTCGACGAGGATCACCGAGCAGCAGGCGCGCGATATTGCGGCCTACCTATACGGGCTGAGATGATCGGCAGAGACCGAGGTCGCAAGCCGCGTGCAAGATCACCGCGGTTCCAGGATGAGAATGACGAATAGGCAGAGCAGGCAAGCCGCTCGTCCGCGGTTCCGTCCCGCAACTAAGTCAAAACAAGAAGATGAGGCGGTTTGCCGAACCGCTCTGGAACTCGTTGTTTTAGGCAATTCCGGGCGGAAAACGCTCACACTTCTCCTGGAACCGCTCTAATCGTCGTCTCAGCGCTTGGCGCTGTCGCTGTCTGCCTCCGCACGCGTCAGGAACGTCTGGGTGACCTGCGGAAGGTGGTCCTTCAGCCACTCGGCCATGGCTTCCTCTTCGCGCAGGTTCTGTTCGCACACGCGGGCAATCTCGGCTTCGCCCACCGCATTGGCCGCGGCGATGAGGATCGTGTAGGACGCGATTTCCATATGCTCGAACGTGTAGCTCGCGAGAGAGCCCTTCATGACCTCGTCGCCGGCGAAGACGCCGCTGATCGACTGCGCGGTTGCGGTCAGCTTGCCGCCTGCGTCCTTCAGCATGGAGGACCCTTCGTCAAGACCATCCAGGCAGGTCTTCAGCCGCCTGGCCTGCTCTTTCGTCTCTTCCAGATGGCTGCGAATTCGCTCGCTGAGTTCCGGGTAACTGTCTATCCGACTCAATTGGCCCGACAGCATCGTCTCGGCCTGTTCCTCCATCGCATGAGCGTCCCTCAACCATTGAACAAGCCATTCGCGCGATTCAGCCATTGCGGTATCTCCATCAGTTTGGCGCTCGAACCGAGGGTGGCGCGCATTGTTCCTTGAACGTATTGAAAGACGTCTACGATTTCCGGGACGACGACGGGTCGGAACCGGAGAGTTTCTCCCGCACCGATTCGTCGGTCCTGTCGGCTGCGGCTTTGACGACGCCGCCGACCTTGTCGGCCAGCGTGCCCTCGCTCGAGGCCTGCCGCCCGGCTTCGTCGCTCGCCGTCTGGTAAGCTTCGGCCGCGACTTGCTTTGCAGCGTCGAGGCCTTCTTTCAAAGTCTCTTCGGCACTCTCCCGAAGCCTCTCGCGATAAGCACCCAATCGCTCGTCCTCGAGTTCCGTATGGGGCAGCATGGCGCCGATCGCAGCTCCTATAGCGAGGCCGACGGCGGCCGCAGCGAGAGGCTGATCCTGAAGCAGATTATGCGCCGAACGGCCGGCGCTCGCCGCCAAATCGGCCGTAGCCGCCGCCGAATTGGCGAGTTTGTCTGCCGCACTGGTCGCCATGTCCGACACCGTGCCAGCTGCTTCGCTTGCCATTTCCGAAACGGTTCCGGCCGCTCCGCTGGCGGCTTCGGCAACAGAGCCTGCCGCATCCGATGCGCTCGAAGCCATTCCAGCGCCGAACGCTCCATGGCCGAAGCCAGGACCGCGCCGGGTCACACCATCGGTACCAGCCGAGGTGGCGGAAGTGCCGCTGCCCAACATCAGCCAGGCCAGGCCCGCGCCGATCACCGTCAGCGGCAACGGATTATCCCGCACCTGGGTCTTGAGGTTGTGAAGCATGTCGGAGGCCACGCCGCCTCTGAAAAGCCCGGTGAACTCGTCGAAGAGCTGCCCGGGGGTCATCTTGTCGCGAATGGAGTCGGCGGTCGCCACCACTCTTGCGCGCGTCGCTTCGGCCTCGCGTTCGAGCTCGGCTGCGGATCTCTCTGTCATCTCGCTTGTTCCTTGATCACGTTCACGTCACGCTTGAGCTGTTCCTGTGTACGGTCCGGCGCGAGCTCGGAAGGCGCCATGCTCGCCATGCCGGTCCGCAACAGGATCACGCCAAGCACGGCCACGACCACACCCACGAGCAAGGCGGACCACCCGGCGCCCAGACCAAGGCGGGCCAGGGCGATGACGAGCGCCTGCAGCAAAACCAGCAGCGCCGCGAGCAGGCATATCGCGCCGCCCAACACCTCGACGGCGCCGGCGCCGGCCTTGGTCGCGTTCTCCGAGATTTCCGCCCTTAGGAGCCTCGCCTCCGTTTGCACGAGCGTGCTCACCTGTTGCGCCAGATCGGCGACCAATGTGCCGAGACTTGGATTGTCCTGAGTGCTCATTTCTTCAGCTCCGCTGCCTTGCCCGGTATGCCGCCGTCGGAACCCCAGTTGGCTTGAGATTGATCCCGGCCGGCGCTCGTTCCCATTCCGGTTTGGCTGGGATATTCAGGCCTGGCCGCGCTCTGCGTCGGGTGGCGCGTTCCGGGCGGCGAAGCTTTTATGAATCGGCCGAGTGCCAATCCCGCCAGAACCGAGCCGGCAAGGAGCGTTCCAGGATTCTGGCGGCCGAAGGCCTGAACGTCTTCAAGCACCTGTCCGAACGGCTTCTCCTTCAACGAGGAGGACAGCCGTTCAAGCCCACTCGCGGCATCCTGCATGAATTTCGAGGCCGCGCCTTGGTCGCTGCCAGCCAGGTGATCGCTCGCGGCACGCAGGGCGCCGCCGAAGGCGGACAGGCTCGATCCGATGTCGCGCTGCGTCTGCTCGGCCCTTTCGGCGACGGCCTGCTGGGCTTCGGCGGCATAGGCTCCGGCCCTGCTTGCAACGTCGTCGCGGGCATCGTGGAGCGCTTCGCCGGCGCTTTTGGTTTCTTGCTGGATCCGGTCGGAAACTTCGTCCTTTGCCTTGGCAAAGTCGGCGGGCTCGCGGCCCCGATCATTCTCGCGCTGCATGGTGCCTCCTAGTGAAAGCCGAGGAAGGAAAGCACCGCGAGCACGACGACGATTAGACCGATGAGATAAATGACACTGTTCATGGCGCAGCCTCCTCGATGCCAGTCCGAACTTCGCGCCGGCTGCGATGTTCCCCTGCACGAGCAGCTTTTTAGCAAATTGTCATTTGCCCTCGGGCTGCGCCTTCAAGGCGGCAAGCTCCTCGTCGGGGCAGAGCAGCCTGGGGCGCGTCGGATCGGAAATATCGAGCTTGTCCCAGGGAATGCGATAAAGGCCTTCACGCCGCCGCAACGCGAAAAAGTCGAGCAGTGCAGTGCCGATGGTCGAAGCGGACAAGCGCTCGAACGCGGCGAAGATCCCGACATGGAATTCGGTGACGACGAGATCGCCGCCGTCCTGCTCGGCGATAATCTCCTCGATATAGCCGATGCTCCTGCCCTGCTCGGAAAACACGCGCCTGCCGGCAAGGTGATCGAGATGCACGGCCGCCATCCTCAAGCTCCCGGAATTCGGCCGACGACATGTTGGCGCAGCCAGTCCTGCCAGGCGAAGATCCTGGTGCGGCGCACGTCAATGTCGAATTCGATGTCGACGCCGATGTCGCGCACCTTGTTCCACACGATCCGGTGCGGCCGTGCCTGCCGCCTGCCGCTCAGTCTCGCCGCGAGTTTCGCCATCCATCGTCCCGGCGCCGGACCAAGCCGCCGCGCCAGCGCAATCGAGCCAAGTTCAACGGCGATGACCCTTGGTGGCTTGCCCGGCCTCAGCTCGGCGACGATGCTGTCCACCTTACCGATCTTGACCTGTTCGCGATCGACAACCTGCTTGTCCAGAATATCGCGCAGCAGCTGCATCAGGTGCCTCCGAATATCTGCAGCGGAATGGTCACCACGGCCAGCACGAAGCCGAGCGCGATGACGAAGATCACGGCCGCATTGGAGACCACGCCGTTACGGTGCTCGCCGACATAGCGGTCGTCATTCAGCAGGAAAAGAAATGGCACGACGGTCAGCGGCAGGCTGGCCGCTGTCAGCGCCATCGAGAAGATGGTGAGCTTCAACGGATCGAGACCGAGCGCAATCGGAACGGCTGCGAGGAAGAGCGTCAGCGTGTAGACCAGACTAAAACCGGGATCGTCGCGAGGCCTGAGATCCTCTCCCCAGGTCCAGCCGAACCCTTGTGCGACGAGATAGGCCTGCTGCAAAGCCACTTCCAGCGCGGCGCCAAAGCAGGCGATGGCCAGCGAAGCCACGAAAAGGACGAAGCCCCAGAAGCCGAATATCGGGATCAGCATCAATGGCAGCTGGTTATAGTCGTCCACTTCGGTGACGCCATGGGCGCCAAGCACGAGCGCGGCCACGATCAGAACGCCCACGGAGATCGTGCCACCAAAACTCATGCCGAGCCCGGCAATCGCCCGATTGGTGCCGAGATAGCTCTTGTCCCACTGATCCTCGATCGCGCCCGAGGAATAGAACATGAAGAGGTAAGGCGAGATCGAGGCGCCGAGAATGCTGACGGCCATGAACCAGTATTTTGCCGTGTCATGGTGCGGCAGACTGGGCACGGTGCCAACTGCCACCTCTTTCCATTCGGGCCGGAGCATCACGGCAGCGACGACGAAGCAGAGGGTGACGAGACCAAGCATCGACACCCCCTTCTCGATGAGACCGAACGTGCCTTTCCACAGCAGCAGCCACGCCAGGAATGCGACCGGCAAGGCCCACCATCGGAAGCTGATCCCCGTTGCAAGCTCGGCGGCAACGGCAACACCGCCGATCTCGGCGGAAAGCACCAGGAAGTTGACCAGCAGGGTCGCGAGCAGCGGCCAGATGAACGCGTTGAAGCCGAACCGTTCGCGGATGCCGTCAGCGATGGTGTGATGGCTGACCGCAGCGAAGCGGCCCGCCATTTCGACCAGAAAGATGATGCAGATCGTGCCGAGCACCACCGCCCAGATGAGCTGGAAACCGAACAGCGCGCCGGCCTGTGCCGCCGTCGCCATCGACCCGACCTCAAGGAAGCCGCCCACGCTGGTGACGACACCGAGCGAGATCTCGAGCAGCTTCTTCATCGGCCCGGCGAGAAATATTGTCGATAGGCTGTAGCGAGGTCGGCTTGCGCGACGCGAAGCTCCTGTTGCGCCTGGCCGGCCTGGGCATGCTGTTCGGCCTCGACCGCGCTCTTGGCCCGCTTTGCCGCGTCCGACAATCGGCTGAGAGCCTCCGCCACCGCGTCCCGCCTTGCCTTGTCGGACGGCGACGCCGATTCCACCTGCCGGCCGGCGTCGGCGAGCGTCTCGGCAAAGGATTGCAAGGCGGAGGATGCGTAGCGTGAGGGCGCGGCGCCGGCGAGCCAGGCATCATTCACCAGCACTGCCGCCTGGGCCGTCGAGGCAGCAAGCTTCGATTGCTGCTCCACGGTTTCGGACGAGGAGCAGGAGGCGACCGCCAACGCCAGCAGGGCCAGAAAGGCCCGGCTCGGCCGGACAACGGTGCGCAACATCTTCCCCTCGTTGCAATCGCTTGAAATCACGATGATAAAGCTCGCAGCAACGGGAAAGTTCCTCGGTACTCGGGATCCGGAGCATCGAAGCTGGCCGGTTTCCGTTCCCGGACATGGCTTCGCGAGCTTTCAACTTTGTCGGGACGATCATGAACCGCGAGCTTGCCAAGACATTGCCTGAGCGCGCCAGAAGCTGGGCAATCGCGCTCACCGAACAGAAGAGCGTCACCGGCACGCAGGGCGAAGCTTCGTTCGGTCCATGGCTGGCGGCGCAGCTGCGGGAAGATCCCGCCTTCCGCCGTGCCGATATCTGGACGATCGAGGTCGAGCCTGGAGACGGCCGGCATTGCGTGGCGATGCTGCTGCGCGGGACTGGCCGCTCGACCGTGCTTTTGACCGGTCACTACGACACGGTGGCCACGCGCGACTATGGAGAGCTGGAAGAGCTGGCCACGCGGCCTGAAGCCTTGACGCGCGCCTTGCGCAATTCCTTGGCGGACACCGATACGCCGGCCGCCCGCCTGGCCCGCGCTGATCTGGAAAGCGGCGAGTATCTGGCCGGGCGCGGCTTGCTGGACATGAAGGCCGGTCTCGCCGCCGGGTTGGCGGTATGCGCGGATTTCGCTGAAACCGCCAATGCCGCGGGCAACCTGTTGTTCATCGCGGTGCCGGATGAAGAGAACAATTCAGCCGGCGCCCGCAAGGCGGCCCAGGCGCTGCCCGGCATCTATGAGCAGCACGGCCTCGATCTTGTCGCGGCAGTCAATCTCGACGCGATTGCCGATGACGGCGACGGCTCGAAAGGGCGTATCATCGCGCTCGGGACAGTCGGCAAACTGCTTCCGACCGCTTATGTGGCTGGCGTTCCGACACATAGCGGTTTCCCGCTGAACGGCATCAACGCGGCGGCACTCGCCTCTTCCATCGCCGCGCATGTCGAATGGGCAACCGAGCTGACCGACCATTGCGGCTCCTTGCCCGGTACCCCGCCCAGCCTGCTCGGCATTCGCGACGGAAAGGCCGGCTATGACGTCACGACGCCCGCAACCGCTTTCGCCACGTTCAATGTGCTGAGTTATCACCGCACACCGGATGAAGTACTCGACCGCTTCGACCGGCTCTGTGCGGAAGCCGTATCGAACCTACTGGGCGAACTCAAACGCCGAAGCCAGGCTCAGGGCGGTATCGAAAATCTCGCAAATGCCGTCCCGCTCTACCGGTTCGAGACGCTTGTCAGGCGTCTTGGCGCAGGGGATAAGGACAGGCTCGATGCGTACTCCGCCTCGATCGCTGACGGCGATCTTCCACTGCCGGAGAAATGCCGGCTGATCACTGAGGAAGCCTGGGGGCTGAGCCGCCTCCCCGGTCCGGCGATCGTCACCGGTTTTGGCTCGATACCCTATCTTCCAACGAATCTTTCCGGCACGCCGGCGGCTGCGCGACTAAAAACGGTGGCCATGCAAATTGCGCGCGACTCGGCCGAGCGGTATGGCACCACCATCGCTTGCGCCGATTATTTCGCCGGAATCTCGGACATGAGCTTTTTCGGCGAGGCAGCCGAGTCCTCGCTCGATATCGTTGCCCGCAACACGCCTGCCTGGAACCACAGCGTACGCTGGCCGATGCGACAGGGTCTCGCCAACGTGCCGACGATCAATATCGGTCCATGGGGACGCGATTACCACACGCCGCTTGAAAGATTGCATTTGGGCTACGCGTTCGAGGTCCTGCCACAAGCCATCCGGGACTTATGCGCTGGCCTGCTGCGGCCGTCCGGTTCCCGGCCGGATGGCTCGTTGCAAGGAGACGCCGGCGTGTCTTAGGGACCGGAGAGTCGAATAGAAGTCTCAGAAACCGGGGCGGCAACGCTCGCGAGAGCGTCAATCTTGTCGATCATCGCCATAACCGCCTGCGGTTTGCTTTGATGCACCATATGTCCGGCGTCCCGGACGATATCGACCAGCGAGTGGTCTATCTCGGCGTGCAGCCGTAGCGCCTCGGCCTTGGCATCGAACAACTGATCGCCGGCGCCGGCAACTATCCCGACAGGAATGGCGATGTCGGCATATCGACGATTTGGCAACAGTGCCGAGGCAAGCATCAGGAACGACTCCGCAGAGATGGACCGCAGCTGCGAGGGGCGGCTCGCCAACCCCCTTGTCATTGACGCAAAAGGCGTCGCGACAACTGCCGGGTGGAATATCTTCTCCATCGCCCAGCGCCAGTTCAGCCTGACCAACGAAGGCAGTATGGCGTGACGCAAAACCATCCCGACCAGCGGGATAGCCGGCAGCGCCGCGATGGCAAGCGCCAGCCTTGGCGGCGGATAATGATAGCCAGCGACAACGACGACACCGGCGACGGATCGGGGATACCGACGCGCCATCTCGAGAGCAACGGCGGCTCCCCATGAGTGCCCGACAACCAAATAGGGCTCGATGCCGAGTTTCGCGGCCGCGTCGTGGATGAGGTCGGCCTGAGCACCGGCGGCCCAAGGTCGTATGCGGGCGGGGCGTGGGCTCAGGCCGAAGCCGGGCCTGTCGAAGGAAAGCACGCGATATCTGGCGGCGGCTCTCCCGAAGATGCCGCTTGTCGTAAAGTCTTCCGCCGAAGCGCCGTTGCCGTGCAGGAGCAGCAATGGTTGCCCACGGCCCGCTTCCAGGAAATGGAGCTTCGTCCCGCGGACGTGGACAAAGCGCCCGGGCGGGCGCGCAGCCAACGCCCGCCTCGCAAGAAGATTGTTGTAGAGCGCCAGCACGATTGTTGCGGCCGCTAGCAGCAGAAGCAGGTTTCGACCGGGCTTTGCTGTCATGGTAAGGAGCGGTGATGGAAACAGGCGGCATTTCCAGCGGTGGCAGCGCGGCTCGCTATCAGGCCGATCCTTTCTGAGGCAGTTCCGTCTCTTCCTCGACCTGATCGCGCAACGCCTGTCGCCCGCACTTTCGATCTTCGGCATCAGGCGAGCGCTTTTGCCGATTCAACTCGCGATCCACCGTCTTGCGCGATCCTTCCGCGGGGTCCTGGTCCGGCAATGTCTCTGTTTGCCGCTTCGCCTGACCGCTTGATCCGGACGCGGCAGGATCACTCTTTCCGGGGGACTTTGTCATCGTATCCTCTGTTCGATCGCATGGCTGCCGTGGATGAATCGGGAGCCAAACCTTTGGCGTCAGCCTTTGTTCCGTGCGGCTGACCCTCACCGCAGACGCTCGGCCTCGTCCGGCGTCTCATTCTCTGGCTCGGAATCCTCCAGGGCGTCGATAACCGGTGCCAGCGAATTCTCCTCATCGGAATTCGGGGCCGTCTCCCCATTCTCTTTCCCGGTTCTATCAAGGGCGCGTTGGATGGCGTCTTCGATGTTGCCGACCTCCTGCTCCCGCACTTCGCGGCCGTAGCCGGCGGCGTCGGCGTCCTGCTCGAACTGCTGCGCCAGCATCGGAACGCTGATTTCGGTGTCGGCAGGCAAATTGCCGACATTCTCCTCCAGCCAACTGCGCAGGAATTCCTTCGTCGCATTCATGGGCATCTCCTTGCAGCGAGATAACCGGGCCCTGGCGCCGACGTTCCCGCTAATCCGAGACCGCGAAGAACGAGCGGATCGATGGATGGTTGGAGCCCGAACATCCCGCGAGATTGAGGGAGCCGGTCGATGGCAGATCGCTCAGCGCGGGCGAGCTTTACCGGCGGGCGACGCAAAATCGCTACACCCACGCTCCCGAAGCACTCAACCACGGAGACGGCGTTCTGCGTAGATCAGGAGACGTGGAACATTCCCTGGGGTTATAGGCCTGTTTGGTGCAGGGAACAAACCAGCTTGTCTTCGGTTGGGAAGCCACAACGGAGACAAATCGATGAAAACGTTCGCTCTGACGGCCGCAGCGGTTATGCTTGCATTGCCGGCCATGGCCCAATCGACTTCGACCACGGAAAAGACCGGCGTGAATTCAGTTCTGGGCGTTGCCCCGTCGACGCAGGATTTCGTTACCGAAGCAGCCACCAGCGACATGTTCGAGATCGAGTCCAGCAAGCTGGCGCTCGAACGGTCCGACGATGCGACGAAGGCGTTTGCCAAGCAGATGGTTGCCGACCACGAGAAGACCACGGCCGATCTCAAGGGCCTCGTGACCAGCGGAAAGGTGAAGGCCACGCTTCCGACGGCCATGACCGACAAGCAGCAGTCGACACTCAACGATCTGAAGGCGCTGCAGGGCAATGACTTCACCAAGCAGTACCACTCCGATCAGGTCGATGCGCACAAGGATGCGGTCGATCTCTTCAAGCGCTACAGCGAGGGTGGGGAACAGGCCGATCTGAAGGCATGGGCAGGGACGACATTGCCGCATCTGCAGCACCATCTGGACATGGCCAACGGACTTAACAAGTAAGCCTACCCTGGCTCGGCGGCGCGCAGGGAGGCATCGCACCTCGCGTCGCCAACCGCCTGGCGGGAACCCGCATTGCTCTCAGCCGTTCGCAGGCATGGCGACATTGCAGCTCCGAGAAACACTGACCAAGGTCGGCACGTTGACGTCCCGGCCAGCGGCCTTTTTGATTCTGGGCGGCTACACTGTTTGTTGGCTTGTCCTTGAACGGGAAACGCTTGACTGGCACGGCGCCGCGACGCTGATCACCTGGGCAATGACGCTGCTTATCCAAAGGGCCGAGCATCGCGACACTCAAGCCCTCCAGGCGAAACTCGATGAGCTGATCAAGGCGAACGATAAGGCTCGCAACGAGATCGCCGAAGTGGACGACAAAGAGCCGGAAGAAATCGAGGAAATGCGAGGCTCCGGAGAACGAAGCTGACGGACCGCGCAGGCACCCTGCCGAGCCCGGTCCCTTCCTGGAACAGCGGCCATGTGTCCAGACGATCCCAGGCCTGACGCTCGAAACGGTTTATCAGCGATGAGCCAAAATCATTCCCACTCGATGATCAACTCAATCCATACGACGTTGATTCTGTTGTGATTCCTATACGTACCTACAGCTTCATGCCGTCATAAATACCGTCAGGCTGCCAAGCAGTTGAAATGGGTTGAACAATGTGGCCGCTGTCGCCGTATGCACATTCTTGACAACATCGTTTCAGACGACCACCCTCGGAAGCCCTTCCTTTGGCGCCGAAATTGCCGATAAGCCGGACGGATCCAAACGGCGCCCTTTTAACGAAGCACCGACATCACATCTCGCGTGGCGCGTTGGGCAAAGTAAAGTGCGATCTGGGACTTCACTCATAATGTGCTAGTGGAGTGAGCGAGGCCGATTGCTGTTTTAGTCTAGGACCGAAACAGCACCGTAACGTGCACCATCAGGCGCCCATCGGAAAGCTCGATGCAGACGCGGTTGCTAACTACCAGGGCAGGTGGGACTCACCCGAGGTTGCTCGCTCACGGCAGGGCAGACAACGAGGTGCTTCCACAGCCCGCGTCAAACATAAACATTGGATCCGTCTAAGAGGGCGAGGCTGAGTTTCCTAAAAGCTAATCTGACGTAGTATCAGGACGGAGCTTTGTCGCCTGGTCCAGCCCATTCCGGATACCCAAGGGCCGTGCGCCTCAAGTAGCGCAGTGATACCCGTCACGGACACTGAAGTCTCAGGTTTCCAGCTTCCACAATGACCTTAGGGCCGCGATCAGACAGAGTTCGCCCCGCCTTGGACTCCGGGGCCACCAATGTCCGAATCGTCATTTCATCGCCAATGGCCAAAGCTCCTCGCCCCCCAAGTCTTGGGGTCCAAGCCAGATTCACGCTTGACTCACGAGATAGTATTAATGATATATTTCTCGGAGCTAAAATTTGCGCCCCCTCACGTTCCACTGGTGGAATGGGGATTGCTATGGCAATGCGATTTCCTGGTCTTACCCTTTCCGCCGCCATAACATTAATGTTGTGTGGCGCGGCGCTTGTTTCTTCAAGCTTAATTAGCTCTTCGTCCACCTTCGCAGACGACTTAGCTACCCGTGATACATTCTGGCGTAATAACGCATTCTTGTGTGCGGGCTCCTCTATTCTTTTCCCTTCTAAGGAAGTTAAGGGACATCCACAAGATTGCGACGACGGCGACATGACGTTGTTTAACGGATTGCTGTGCTCGGCGGGCGAAGCTGCAGGGTGCGATGCCGTTGCTCTTTCACAAAGTGCAGATGGGCGTTGGTGGCGTTCACCTCGTCGCATCGGCATGGAGGCTACACGGTACGACGTATCGTTTTCCCCGGATCAATCATTGGGCGTGCTTCTATACGTCCTTCGCACCGGTGACAAAGTGAGATTTTCGCACTGGCTTAGTTGGATCGAATCGCATCGCCCCTGCCTCACCAAAATCGGAGGCAAGTGCTTCCAGTATGGCTGGCTCCGTTTCTGCTCTGACGACGTCGACAAGCGCTGCACACTTCGCCCGGCCGACTGTGTTCGGCTTGAGGCGGTAGCACAGACAATAGGCGTCGATGGCTCTCTTTGCCGACGAACGATGCGAGAATTGGGGCTTCCTACCGATATTTTGCGACCTCTTGGTGATTTTCTATTGGGAGCGGCAGCGGTAAACGACCCGGGGTATCCACAACATCTCGTTGGAGTGGACATTCTTTTAGCGAGAAAACTTGGGGTTGATCCTAGCAAAGTAAACCAGGCTGCGGCCATTCTAACCGCTAGAACCAACGATAATCCCTTTTTCCAGTATTTGAACGTCGGAGCAACAGCCGGCGTGAGAGCGGCCGTACTCTCGACGTGCCCCGCACCGGAACGCCCCTCCGGCAACCGTTTCCAATGGACTTGGGAACGGGTGGCAAGACCCGACGCATGGGTCGACAGCATGTATTGGGAATGCATTTTTCTTGGCGATCTCCTACGGTGACCTCGGTCAATTGGCCACGGAACTGCAACAACTTTAACGCACCAGCGAGGACTTAACGATGAAACTTCCGCGTAGACAGGTATTGGGCCTCGCAGGTGGCGCTGCCGCACTGCCCTTTTTGTCTCATGTAAGTGACGCGCAAACTTCGTCAGCTGATGATCAAACTGTGAAGGCGTTTAAAGACAGCATCGATCTGCAAAACGCTCGCTTGCAAGCGATCTTAAACGCCGATGTTGAACAACAACGCTCCCTATCGATATCTCCATTGCTGGATTTGCCAGGCTCTGGCGAGCTAATCGATCGATCCTGGCAGGTTTACGCCGAAGCCATACGGGCAAAATTCACAGGAAGTGAAAAATGGGCGAACCTTCAACTAGTGACGATCCCGGAGCCCGTCCGGTGGGATGATCCAGATTATTCCGACTACTACTTGTATGCAGCTGGAAACGATATGCCGCTAATTGGCGTCTCCCGCCGACCGTCGGCCGCGAGCTTTGCCGATTCGTATTCGGCCTTTATACGAGATATAGCGGCGCCCGTCGTTGACGAAGGTGCAGCCAAAAAGGCGCGAGATGCGCTAGAAGCGGCAGATTCGGCCCAGCAGGCGCACTTCAAATTGCTGCAAAGGTATTCAAACCGCTGGGACGTCTACGACGCTTGGCAGAAAAGGCACTTTCCAAATAATCCCAGCAAATGGCTCACCATGGATGAGTGGTACGCCAAGTACGCCAATGCGGCGTTGGACGCTGACACAGGAGTAATAAATACCAGTTACGCTCAGGCCTATTATTGGCTTCAGAAGGCTTATGCTGGCCAAGAAACGTTAATTAAAGATATTCTATTGAGGTTTAACGCCTTCGCAAAGAAAAGGATCAAGACGCCGAAAGCGTCGGATGCCTTGCCTGATCAGATGAAAGAAATATACCCATATGAGATAAATGCCAGTTTTCCAGATTGGCTGCGGGATGCGAAGGCCAACAAACTGGCAAATACAACTTTTGAGATTACAGCTAAATCAGATACGTACGACTATAGCAAAACGGAGATTGCTGGCGCTGTTGGAATTGGATTTGGATTCTTTGGCATTATAGCGGGTGGCCAACGCATCACAATACACATTGACACCACTCATGAGGCATATTTCCTTGGGTTCGATGCCCAAGTAGCGATGTTCGAATTCTCGCCTGGAGACTGGTTTAATCCAATAGCCTTGAAAAATTATCGGCAAGGACCATTTGCATCAGGCTCTCAGATGGAAAGGCTTTCCAAAACGACCGGTATTTTTGGACCTGACGGCGTCCTTAACTTCCGGGCCGCTCGATACATAGTGGCCTATAAGCCTAGAGTGACAGTGAGGTTTCAACAGAGTGACTATCATTATTTCTATGAACAGACTCGTGGTGCCGCAGGATTTTTCATAGGTCCGTTTGTAGTAGGAGTTGGTGGTTATTATAAAGAGGAAACCCACATCAAATGGGACAGCAACGACGCTTCCCTCACAATATACGATGGCCCAGACATACCTCAACTTCTCGCGGTTGATTGCGATGTGCTCTGAGGTTGCCGGGTACGAGCCCCGGGCCGTCCGATCGTGATATTCGAGATAAAGGCTCTGTAGTTCACTTTGCGCGCGTCAAAGCCGATCTGCATATCGGCTGCTCAACAGTTAGTTTCGCGGCCGCAAACATGAAGCAAGGGCACCGCGTGGCATTCAGGAGGAGAGCGTGAGATCCATTCGTTCGGCCTGGATTCTCATAATTCTCGGCGTAATGATCACGAGCACTCCTGCAGTTGTTTTTTGCGCCGGGCGCGAAGTGCTGAAGATCACAACAGCGCCGAAAGTGTTAGACGCTCTTCAACTTGACGCTGAGGCTGGGTCAGACCGGCAAGAACATGTGGCTCCCAATGGCCGGACCGTTACAACTATAGTGCGTAGCGATTGGGCGGACGAAGAGGAAAATGGTGCATTTGGTCTTGAAGCGGTTCTGCCTGCTGCATGCACGCCGGTGCCACGCGACAACGACGGCGAAACCTTTCACGGAACGAGTAGGGAGGTTGCCAAGACGCGCATCGCGGAGGCGCCAATTGAAGAGGACAATCTTACAGTTAAGTCATATCAGGCTTCGCATCCAACCGACGCTGAGATGCAGGCCGGATTGATCTCCAAGAAATGCGATCAAGTTCGGGTGGACGCTGAAAACCGGAATGTAACGGTCGCTGCATATCTCGTCGCAGCGAAGAAGGAGGATGACAACGATTACCATTTCATCCTTCAGGATAGCGGGTGCATTAAGCCGGAATGCCGTCTAACCGTCGAAATCAGCGGCGTCCCGCGACTGGGCCAAAGTGAGCAAAAACTTAAGGTCACCCGTGCGTATTTCGAGCAGCAGTGGCCACTTTATTCTGGGCATAATGAAGTACCCGGATCGGGGAGATATCTGTTTTTTGTAACGCCCGTCCTAGTAAGAGTAACGGGGTCAGCATTTTACGACAGCGATCATCCCGTGGATCTTAGTTCCGGCACTGGGCCGGTCGGACCCGAGGAACTGAAACCAGGGTCCGCGTGGGAAATTCATCCCGTGACGAATTTCGAATTTGATCCGCGTACCGAACTTTCACTGTTCGCACTGCTTAATCGTCTCCCTGCAAGCGACAGTAAATAAGGGATCCATTCTGTCTAACGCGCTGGTTCATGGGAGGCCCCAACTCCTGAGAAGGTGAAGCCATGACAAGCAGACGACAAACCTAGGGGATTCGTTAGTTGTTGCCTAACAAGTTGTGAATAGGCGGCCTTATCGGGATGGAGCTATTTGCGCAACGGCGTTGCGCGGGCGCTGAGCAGTTCGGATCGCTGGAGGGCAAGGGACGATCACAGTATCCCTCTCGTCTGCGATCACGCGCCTTGGTTGTTCGGTAAGCTGCCGCTTTGGGGCCGAAGAACAAACCCACTGCGCGGGATGGGCGCCAGTAATATCGAGCAGCGGCTCAATCGGCGCGTATCCCGAAAGGTCAGACACGACGCACCGTCCGCATGTCCACATGATCTTGTCGGGCGGTGGCATCGTACCGGCTGACGCCGGTGGAGTTCGCATCGGGAATGATGCTGACCATTGCCGCCCGCCGGCGACACGGAAATTGGTCTCCTGGCCGGTTAATTTCCGAGGCGCGTTTGATCCACGTTATTCGTCTCATGGTCACGACTTACTTAGACCCGCGGTGGGCGTTTCGCTCTTCCAACCTCCTTTCCTGGCCTTCGCAAACGTCCGGTCGCTCTCCAGGAATTCCATCAGCATGAATGGGATGAGCTCAGCCACTGTTTCCGTCTCGCCATAAGTTTCACGGTAAAGCGCCGCGTAGTCCTGGAGCGCTTGGCTTAGCTCTGCGTTGACAGTGATTGTAATCTTGGAAGGCGTCCGGTCGGGAAGCTTCCCTAATTTCAGGTTTGCCATGACGCTACTCCGATTCAGCCCTGATACGGCCGCAGCATGATATCCTTGTGCACGATCACGCGAAGCGGCCAGCCGGGACGGATGGTGATGGTGGGCTGAATATTCAAGTTCTTCTCTGTCATGCGTTGGCCGGCTCGGCTGACGTTCTGCTGAGTGGATTCCCGGATAGCCTTGACCAGATCGGTTTCGTTTTCCCCGAAGCTCAGCTCGGTGCCGACGCCCAGCAACGTGGCCAGCGCGACGCCCTTGATCAACTGCCAGGTGTGGAAATCCACCTTGTCCTCAAGACCTGCATAACTGGCAGTGTCCGTCGCGGGCAGATTGTCGATTTCGATTGACGAACCGTCGGGCATGACAATGCGTTGCCAGACCAGTAGTGCGCGCCTTTGTCCGAAGGCCACAACGCTGTCATAGGTGCCAATCAGACGAGAGCCCTGTGGGATGAGCAAGATGCTCCCGGTTACCGTGTCATGCACATTCTCTGTGACCTGGGCGACAACCAGACCCGGCAAGTCGGAATTTATGCCGGTGATAAGACTTGCGGCGATCAGGCTGCCGGCCATCAGCTGATAAGGCGAAGCTGGCGTTTGTAGCGCATGTGGATTGTAGATCCCGCTTGTCCTTCGCTGGCTGACAAAGTCGAGTTTGCGCTGTTGGTTGTTCTGATCGCCTTCGGCCGGCGCTACGGACGCCGGCGCGCGTGCGGCATCGGATTGCGGCGGCGTTCCATCGAATGGCGGACGCGCTTCTTGCCCATTGTCGGTAGCAGCTGTTTCCCCGAGCCGGTTTTCGATCCGGAATAGGACTTGCGACTCGCGCGCCTCAATCGCCTGCTGGGCAAGCCGCTGCTCTTCGGCGGATACCTCCTGGCCGGGCGCGATGCCAAGCTGTCGCTGGTGCTCGAGGATCGGACGGCCAAGATCGCCGGGCAGCGGCGGCCCAAGGACAGGGATCTTCGGTTTGATCCCGGAATAGTCTTTGGGCAGCGCCTCGAGCCCCTCGGCCATTGGCTTGCGGTCGGAGTTGTAAAGCTCTTCGGCCTGCTGCTTCAGACGCAGCGCCGGTCCTTGCAGCGCCATCATGGTGACACCGAGAATGATGCCGGAGCCAACAGCCGCGATCGCGACGATTATGCCGCGCCTAAAGCGCACAGCGCGACGGGGCGAGGCCCGCAGTTGCAGCTGCTCAGGATCAAGTTTCGGCGAAGTATTAGGATGAGAGGTGTCGATCATGAGCCTCCCCTCACCTGCTGAACCGCGAAAACAGCGAAACCCGCCGCGGCGGTTGCCGGCCATCGCTCCTGGTGATGCGCACCACTTGCTGCTGCTTGGCGCCGAGGCGGAGCTCGGCGGCGGCGAATAGGCGGTCGACGATGTAGTAGTTGGCGTGCATGCGGTAGTTGACGAGCTGGTTGTCGCCGTCGGCACCGATGATGAAGAGCGGGGGCGCCTCGCCCTGATCGATACGACGCGGGAATTCGATATAGACCTTGCTGCCGTCGTCGAAGGCGCGCGTCGGCCTCCAGGGCGGTGTGTCGCCGCTGATCGAATAGCGGAAGCGAATGTTTTCGAGGGCTACGTTCGATGCCACCGGCGTCACCGCCTCGGCCTGAGCGTTGCGGCGCAGCAGCGCGATGATCTGATCCTCGCTGTAGGTCCAGGAGATCGCCGCCATCGCGGTCTTCTCCGTGCTTTGAAGCTGCAGATGGTAGCTTCGCCGATCCGTCGTGATCACCAGATTGGTGGTAAGCCACGACGCGAAGGGTTTTACCAGCACATGGATGCGCTGATCGTCACCAGAGCCGCTGGTCGTATCGCCAATCACCCAGCGCACGGTGTCGCCGGCCGACACCGAAGTCAGCTTCTCGCCTGGCTGCAGGGCGATATCGCTGACGCGTTCCGGCGCGGCATAAAGCTGGTAGAGCGCGCCATCGGCAAAGGGGTAGACCTGCACCGCGTTGACGTAGCCAAACTTGGTGGGCTGCTGCGTCGCCGCTCTATTGGCATCAGCGACCCGATCTTCAGGGGAGCTCTTATCTTCGACGGCCTTGCCGGGCGCAGGCTGCAACTGGCCGGGCAGCGGCAGGGGCTTTGGCACCTCGACGACCTTGACCGGCTTATCCGGCGCCTTCTCGATCGCCGCCGCTTTGAAGTCAGCCGCGTCATAGAAAATCTGCGGCGGCGGCACCGGCTTCGAAGCGCAGGCGGAAAGAACCGCGGCCGACATAGTCAGGACCAGCACGGCACGGAGCGATTGGGTTCTATTTGTCATTGGCGGGCTCCTTTGGGAAAACGGATGTGGGTGCGGCGCTGTCGAGTTCACGCGACCAGTCGATGGCGTTGATGAAGACGCCGAGCGGATTCTTGAGTAGTTGATCGGTGTTCGTTGGCGGGCGGAGCACGATGGTGAGAATCCCGGTCCATCGCGTCGAGGTGGCGAGGCTGCCGCGCTCGAAGACCTGTTCGGTCCATTTGACCTGGAACGAGTTGTCCGAAGCCCTGACGACGCTGGTCACCTGCACCGACACGCTGCGCGTGCCGATCTGAGCGAACGGGTCGTTCGCCTTGGCGTATTCGTTCAGGAACAGGGCAGCGCGGTCGGTGGCAAAGTCGTAGGCCGACAGCCAATTCTGCCGCACCAGAACTGGATCGGTGGAGATAGAGCGGACATTCTGGATGAAACGCCCGAGATGCCAAGCGATCTGCGCATCGTCGGGTTGGTAGTTTTGGATCGCCGGCGCGACGGCGCGCGTCTCGCCAAAGCGGTCGACCTCGACGACGTAAGGGACAACGCGACCCTGCATCGACTGCCACAAGATGCCGCCGGAGAGCCCGGTCGCCAGAGCCAGACAGCCAAACGCCATCAGGCGCCAGCTCCTCGCCTGGACGCGCGCCGTGCCGATGCGCTCGTCCCAGATCTGGCCGGCCTTTTGGTAAGGTGTTAGGGGCTCGGGCGTTTTTCCATAACGCTGAACGGGTCGCTTGAAGAGCATCTAGTCTTCCTTGTCATTGAGAGAGGGATTGGCGCCGCTTCCGCCGCGATCTCCGTCGCGCACGGCCTGCGTGGCGGCATGGCGGTGGGCACGCGCGGTCTGTTCGGAACGCAGACGCCTTGCCCAGGCCGGCGCGGCGGCGGGGACCCCAGTGGCAGGGCTTCCAGACATCGAGCTGGTCGGCGTGCCGCCGGTTGCGGCCCAAGCAGCATCGCGACCGGCATCGGCGCTGCGCCGGACGCTTTCCGCAGCGGATCGCATTCTCTGCATCGCCGCGCCGCCGGCGGCACCGGCAACGCCTTGCAGGCCGGCAGCTACGCCGGAGGGGCCTGACTCGGACGAAGTTGCACGCCCCAACTGCCAAGCCGTGGAGGCAGCCGATCCCATGGCTGTGCCGGCACGGACGGCGGCGAGACTGCCGCCTGTCGCCATGCGCGCGCCGGCAAACGCAGCACCTCCGGCGACGAGCGCGGAACCGGCGGCCGCCGCGGCAGTCCCGAGCGCCGCACCTGCGCCAAGCTGCGGCGCGCCGGAAACAAGACCCGAAGCGATCCCCGGCCCAAAAATACCGAGTCCAAGCAGCGCCAGCGCGCCCAGCACCTGCGACATGGCAGCGGCCAGGTCCGGCTCCTTGCCCTGCAATGCAGAAGCAAACTCGCCGAAAAGCGTCGAACCAATGCCGATGATGACGGCAAGCACCATAACTTTGATGCCCGACGAGATGACATTGCCGAGCACACGCTCGGCCAGAAACGCCGAACGGTTCCACAGCGCGAAGGGCACCAGGACGAAGCCGGCCAGCGTTGTGAGCTTGAACTCCAGGATCGTAATGAAGAGCTGGATAGAAAGAATGAAGAACGCGATCAGGACCAGGAACCAGGCGAGAAGCAACACGAAAATGGTGAGCGCATTGCCGAAGATTTCGGGGAAACCCAGAAGCTGGCTCGCCTGATCGAGCAGCGGCCAGGCACCCTCGAAACCGGTCGCGGCTATACGGCCGGGGCGCAGGAGAGCGTCGGCGGACAGATTGCCGGCCGAAGCGTTGATGCCGAGACCGGCAAAGGATCGATAGATAATGTCGGCGAGGTTCTTGAAATTGTTCAGGATGAAGGCGAAGGCGCCGACATAGAGCACCTTGCGGAGAAGCCGGCCAAGGATGTTGGGCTCGCCACCGAACGCCCAGACCAGGCCGGCAAGCGTGATGTCGATGCCGATCAGAATGGTGGTGAGAAAGGCGACGTCGCCCGAAAGCAGACCGAACCCGCTGTCGATGTAGCGGGTAAAAGTCTCCATGAAGCGATCGATGACGCCCAGGTCATTCATGTTGCCGCCTTCCTCGTTGTCGTGAAGAACTGCTGATCAGTTGCCGCGATAGGCGGTGCCGCTGCCGAGGAAGCGTTTGGTCATCTCGCGGGCGGCTTCCTCGGACTGCGCCTTGCGCGCCGCATCCTCGGCCTCGGCCCGGAACTGCGTCGCAAGTAGCGTCTGGATCTGCAACTGCTGCTTGGTCGACAGCGCGATCAGCTGGTTGGTGGCCTGGCTTGCCTCAAGCGCACCGGCCGCACCCTGGCTGCGATTAACAAGATCGGTAAGCAGGTCGCCGTCGGCGCGAACGTTCTCAACGATCTGCGACTGAGCGCTCATGGTCTGGCGAAATGCTTGCATGGCACTCTGCCAGCGCTCGCGCGCGGCGCTCGCCACATCGCTGACCTTGATGGTGGCGTCGTAGCTTTCCGGATATTGCTGGCGCCACTGGTCCTGGAGCTTGTCGAGATCAAAGCTCAGGCCGCTCGCTTGCCTCATCAGACCGTCGATCCGTTGGAGCGAGCCGGTAAGCTGGCCGACGGACGAGAAATCCAGACGCTGAAGATTGCGCGCCATGTTCTGCAGCATAGTCGCCTGGTTCTGCAGCGATTGGATCTGGTTGTTGATTTGCTCCAATGCGCGTGCCGCCGACAGCACATTCTGTATGTAGTTAGACGGGTCGAACACGATAAGGGCATGGGCCGGTTGGATGTAGTCGGCCATCGGTTTGGCCATCAGGGAAATGGTGATCAGGCTGGTGAAAAAGCGGCGTCCCATCATGACGATTACTCCGTGTCTGGTTGAGGGAATTGCTGGAGAAGCTCGGCAGCCCAGGCGAGGCCGCGCGCTTTGAGGAAGCGGGTGACAAAACTGCCCTGCCCGTCTTCGGACAGGACGGTGTTGATGAGGGTCTGCGAGGTCGGATCGGACGCGCCGCAAAGAGCGATGGTGATGAGACCCATGCCCAGCTCGAAGAGCCGGTTGCCGCGGCGCGACTGCAGATAGTAGTGCCGCTTCGGGGTGGCGCGGGCGATCAATTCGATCTGCCGCTCGTTCAAACCGAAGCGCTCATAGGCGGGCCGCGCCTGTGGTTCGACCGCACGATCATTGGGAAGAAAAATGCGCTGGGGGCAGCTCTCGATGATCGCGGGCGCAATAGAAGAACCAGCGATGTCGGCAAGCGACTGGGTGGCGAAGATGACCGACACGTTCTTCTTGCGCAGCACCTTCAACCATTCGCGGATGCGGGCTGCAAAGAGCGGGTTGTCGAGATAGACCCAGGCTTCATCTAGCATGAGCAGCGTCGGCCGCCCGTCGAACCTCTCCTCGAGACGATGGAACAAATAGGTGAGCACCGGCAGTACGGCGCCCTGGTTGTGCATCAGCTCCTCGGTCTCGAAGCACTGCACATCCGAGATGGCCAGCCGATCGTCATCGGCATCGAGCAGCCGGCCGAAGGGGCCGTCGAGCGTATAGGGCATCAAGGCGGACTTCAGCGCATTGGACTGAAGCAGGACCGACAGGCCGGTCAGCGTGCGTTCCTGCGCCGGCGCGGTGGCAAGGCTGGTGAGCGCGGACCAGATCGCCTCCTTCACCTCCGGGGTGACGGTGACGTTCTCATGGGCAATGAGGCCGATGATCCATTCAGCCGCCCAGCTGCGGGTTGCCTGATCGTCGATGTTGCGCAGCGGCTGGAAGGCAAGCGCGCCGTCCGCGCCGAGCGCATGGTGTTCGCCGCCCATGGCAAGCGTTGCCGCACGAGCCGAATTGCCCTTGTCGAAGATGTAGACCTGAGCGCCGGCATAACGCCGGAACTGCAAAGCGATCAGAGCAAGCAGAACCGACTTGCCGGCGCCAGTCGGGCCGACGACCAGCATGTGACCGACATCTCCGATATGAGTGGAAAGCCGGAATGGAGTAGAGCCGCTGGTCTCGGCGAAAAGAAGCGGCGGCGCGTGATCACTGGTGACCTCGGCAAGATGCTCGTTGTCCGCTGGACCGGCCCACACGGACGACAGCGGCATCAGGTGGACAAGGTTCAACGTGTGAACGAGCGGCTGACGCACGTTGGCATAGACTTGCCCAGGCAGCGAGCCGAGCCACGCCTCGACCGCATTGATGCTCTCACGGATCGTGGTGAAACCCAGGCCATTAACGATCCGCTCCACGGCGCGAATTTTTTCCGCGGCGGCTTCACGGCTCTGATCCCACACCGTCACCGTCGTGGTGAGATAGCCAAAGCCGACATGATCGCCGCCCAATGCCTGCAGTGCTGCGTCGGCATCGAGCGCCTTGTTATCGGCATCGCTGTCGACGAGAGGCACCGGTTCGTTGCTCACGACCTCGCGCAGGATGGCAACAATCGATTTGCGCTTGGCAAACCATTGCCTGCGCAACCGCGTCAGCGTCTTTGTGGCTTCCGTCTTGTCGAGCGGGATGAAGCGTGTCACCCAGCGATAGGCGAAATCCTGGTGATTAAGCGTGTCGAGGATCGCGGGTCGCGTGACGTTCGGAAAGCCGAGGATAGTGAGGGTTCGCAGATGCTGTTCGCCCAGCATCGGCTCGAAGCCGCCTGTGAGCGGCGTATCGACCAAGACAGCGTCGAGATACATTGGTGTTTCTGGCACGGCGACCGGATGACGACGGGTCGAGATCGTGCCGTGCAGGTAAGTCAGCGTCTCAGCATCATCGAGCGCGCGCACCTCGGGCATGAAGCCCGACAGCAGATCTAGAACGCGATCAGTCTCATCACGAAACCACGCCAGTTCCGCGCGCCAGTCTCTTGTACTTCCCGAATTATGGGAGTCGACGAGCGCGCTTTCCGCCCGCGCCTGTCTATCCGGCGGCGGCAGGAATACCAAGGTCAAGTGATAGAGGCTTTCGAAATGCGCGACCTTGCCCTCGAAAGCCGCGCGCCGTTCCTCGTCAATCAGCCATGACGCGGCATCGGGGAAACGCGAATAAGGGTATCCTAACGCCTCGCTCCGTTCGGCCTCGAAGAACAAAGCCCAACCGGAGCCGAGCCGTCTCAGCGCATTGTTCGCCCGCGCGCAGATGCCAATGAGTTCGGCTTCCGTCGCGCTTTCGAGATCGGGCCCACGGAACCGCAACGTCCGCTGGAAGCTGCCGTCCTTATTGAGCACAATTCCGGGCGCGACCAATGCGGCCCATGGCAAATGATCGGCAAGTCGGTCGGCCTTGCCGCGGTATTCGGAAAGCTTCAGCATGCAAGCCAACCCTTGTGACGAAGATGACGGACAAGCACGCTGGCAAAATCCGGATCGCGCCTCGCGGCTAAGACCGCGAGCGTCTGTCCGGCTATCCAGAGCACCAGTCCGGCAATCCATTGCTGCAAGCCAAGGCCGACGGCCGCGGCCACCGTCCCATTGAGGATCGCTACGGCTCGGGGCGCGCCGCCGAGCAGGATCGGTTCGGCGAGCGCCCGATGGACCAGAACCTCGAAGCCTTCGATATGCTGCTCTCCGCTGCTCATCCGACGAGTGCCCCGCCACCGAAGGAGAAGAAGGAAAGGAAGAAGCTTGATGCCGCGAAGGCGATTGATAGGCCGAAGACGATCTGGATCAATCGGCGGAAACCGCCGGCGGTGTCGCCGAAGGCAAGGGTAAGGCCAGTGGTGATGATGATGATCACGGCAACGATCTTGGCGACCGGCCCCTGCACCGACTCCAGTATCTGCTGCAGCGGCTGTTCCCACGGCATGCCTGAACCGGCCGCGTAGGCCGGGGCCGTAAGCAGAAACGCATACGAGGTGGACGAAAGAAAGCGAAGCTTCTTGCGCATTAAGGAGACCTTTCAAAGCTGCTGGAGTTGCGGAAGCGTGAGTTGGGTGACGGCGTAATCGCCGCTGCCATCGAGGCCGTTGACCTCGGCTATCGTTTCGATCCGGCGCGATGATCCGCGACCGGCGATGAACACGATCAGGTCGACGGAATCGGCGATGAGCCGGCGGGGAACGGTGACGACGGCTTCCTGGGCAAGCTGCTCAATGCGATAAAGAGCCGAGCGCGCCGAATTGGCGTGGACCGTTGCGATGCCGCCGGGATGCCCTGTGTTCCATGCCTTCAGCATGTCGAGGGCTTCCGCGCCCCTCACTTCGCCCACGATGATGCGATCGGGCCGGAGCCTCAGTGTCGAGCGAACGAGATCGGCAAGCGTGACCGAACCCCGCCTCGTCCTCAAGGCAACGCAGTCCTTCGCGGAGCATTGCAGTTCGCGCGTGTCCTCAATCAGAATCACCCGCTCGTCGCATTCGGCGACTTCCGCAAGGAGCGCATTGGCAAGCGTTGTCTTCCCCGACGAAGTGCCGCCTGCAACCAGGATGTTGCGCCGCTCGCGGACCGCCTTTTTCAGCGCATCGGCCTGCGGCGGCAGCATGAAGCGGTCGGCGACATAGTTGGCCAGGGTGTAGAGTTTTGCGGCCGGCTTGCGGATGGCAAGGCATGGCGCCAGCACAACAGGCGGGAGCAGGCCTTCGAAGCGCTCGCCCGACGGCAGCTCAGCACTGACAATCGGATTGTCCGCATGCGCCTCGGCGCGCACATGGGAAGCGACCAGGCGGATGATCCGCTCCGCCTCGGAAGGATGCATATGCACACCGGTTTCGACCCGGCCTTCGCCTAACCGGTCGAGTCGCAGCGCCCCGTCGGGATTGACCATCACCTCGATAACTAATGGATCGGCAAGTGCCTCGGTGATCGCCGGCCCCATGGCCGTGCGCAGCATGGCGCGGCGGCGAAGGTCGGCCTCCGGATGGGAACTCATCCTTCCCCTCCCTTGCGGTCGTCGTTGCGAAACGAGCGTTTGCCGGACGCGATCTGCCGACCGACTTGTTCGACGAACTTGTCGAAGCGCTCCTGCGCAACCGCCTGCGTTGCCTTATCGGGCACAGGCGTGTGCGCATGAAGGGTGATGGAAAAGCGGATGAAGAGCGCCAAGCTCTCCAGGATCATTTCGACATCGCGCCTGACATGATCGAGGTCGCGTGAAAGATGGTCGAGTCGCTTGCCATAGCGCTGGTCGAGCTCGTTCTCGCCACGTAGCTCGATGAAGGCCTCGACCGCTTTCGCCACGATCGCCGATTTGGTGGTCGAGGGATTGCGGCTGAGTCTATCCAGCTTCTCGCTCAACGCAGGCTCAAGCAGAAACTGGTGACGAATTCGGTGAAGCTTCATGCGGCGCGTTCCGTGTTACCCGCGCTGATGCGCCGGCGGCGGGAACGAACATCGTCGAGATTACCGAAATCGTTTATGGGCGTTATCTACGCCTTGATACGCTGGAGCGGCAGAGTTCATTCAGAAGCCGGGCACGATGTGCTTGTCGTCGCCCCTTCCTTCGTTGATGCCATAGGCGCGGGCCGCAGTCGAAATCCGATCCATGACTCGCTTGTCAGCTGGCGCCTCACTGTCATCGTCGGCGGACTTGAAGAGTTCGTCCTGGTCCGCCTCTTTAGCCTCCACCGTGTGTTCTTCGAGCAGGCCTGGATGACGTTGCTGCTGGACGCCGCCCTCGTCTTCGAGTGGGGCGCCAGCAGTCTCGTCCTCGGCGGCAAGCCGACGATCCAACCCCCGCACCTGTCCGCCCCAGTCATCGGCGCGTGGCGCAGGACAGTCCGCGTAGGGACCGTCGCGCAGCACCGGCGCAGACAGCACCCGCTCGGTGAAATTCTGGTCCTCGTAGTAGCGAAGCTTTTGAGCGCGGATCGGCGGCAACCCCGAAACCAACACCAGTTCGGCGGAGCTTGGTAGCTGCATCACCTCGCCCGGCGTCAACAGCGGTCGGGCAGTTTCCTGGCGGCTCACCATGACGTGCGAAAGCCAAGGGGCCAGGCGATGGCCCGCATAGTTGCGCATGGACCTCAGTTCCGTCGCGGTGCCGAGGGCGTCCGAAATGCGTTTGGCTGTACGGTCATCGTTGGAGGAAAAGGCAATGCGCACATGGCAGTTGTCGAGGATGGCGTTGTTTTCTCCATAGGCTTTGGAGATCTGGTTCAAGGACTGCGCGATGAGATATGCCCGGATGCCGTACCCCGCCATGAAGGCTAGCGCTGTTTCAAAGAAGTCGAGCCTTCCAAGTGCGGGGAACTCGTCCAGCATCATGAGCAGTTGATGCTTTCGGCTCTTCTTCGGGTCGCCCTCGAGCCGTTCTGTCAGCCGCCTGCCGATCTGGTTGAGGACCAGGCGCACCAGCGGCTTGGTCCGAGAAATGTCCGATGGCGGCACCACCAGATAGAGCGACACCGGCCGTTCAGCATCCATGAGGTCGGCGATGCGCCAATCGCACTCTGATGTTGCCGCGGCCACGGTTGGATCCCGATACAGTCCGAGAAACGACATCGCCGTCGAGAGAACGCCTGAACGCTCGTTCTCAGATTTGTTGAGGACCTCGCGCGCCGCCGAGGCCACGACCGGATGTACCAGAGGCTTTTCCGCAGAGCCGAGATGGTTGGTGGTCATCATCCGCTGCAGCGTCGCGGCAAATGAGCGTTGCGGGTCCGACAGGAAGGTGGCGACGCGGGCGAGCGTCTTTTCCTCTTCGGCATAGAGCACGTGCAGGATGGCACCAACCAGGAGTGAGTGGCTGGTCTTCTCCCAATGATTGCGCCGCTCCAACGCACCTTCCGGGTCGACGAGGACGTCGGCGATGTTTTGGACATCGCGGACCTCATTCGAGCCTTTGCGTACCTCCAGTAGCGGGTTGTACTGCGCCGACCTCGGATCGGTTGGATTGAACAAAAGGCAATACGAGAACTTCGACCGCCAACCGGCGGTCAGTTGCCAGTTTTCGCCTTTGATGTCGTGAATGACAGCCGAGCCAGTCCAGGAAAGAAGCGTCGGAACGACCAGCCCAACGCCCTTACCCGAACGTGTCGGGGCGAAGGCCATGACGTGTTCCGGCCCGTCATGGCGCAGATAGCGGTCCTTGAGCTTGCCGAGGAAAACGCCGGCAGGCCGAAATAACCCTGCCTTGTCCATCTCCCGGGCCGCTGCCCATCGCGAGGAGCCATAGGTGGTGACCAAACCGCGCTGCCGGGCGCGCCAAAGCGAGCCTGCAATAGCAGCGGCACAGCCCATGAACCCGGTGGCGCCGGCGAGTGCGCCCGCCTTGTCAAAGACCTCAGGCGCATAGGCGTCGAAATGGAACCACCATTCGAATAGTTTCCACGGCTTGTAGATCCGCCAGTCAGCCACCGCAAACCAGGGGCCGCCGAGTGGAGGCTGATGGCCAAGCATATGGGCGCACCATTGTGTTGCCGCCCAGACGCCTAGGATGACGATTGCAAACACCACAGCGATCTGCCCGATCAGCAGCTTGGTGGGCGTCATGGGCTGGCTCCGCTGTTCTGAACAAGCTTGCGAATGTCGCTCTGCGCGGTGGGAAATGGTATCCATCCTACATACCACTGAGTGCGATGGACGGACCGAGTGCTCAAATCGCGAACGGCGCAGATGCGCGGCAGGCGTATCTCTGCATGTCATAGACTTTCACTCGGAACTGCACGGCGGCTCCGTTAAGGTTTGGTGACCACTATCTGATATGGAATCCAGTCGGGGGCTAAAGCCAAAAGTTGCGGCTGAGCAGTTGCGGCAGCTGGCAAGGCTTTTTGTTGGCCTTCGAGGTCTCATGGGGTAAATAGCGAGCGCTTATGGTGTGGAATGAACGTCGCAGCGGATGGAAATTGCATGACGGGGATGCCCGCAGCGAGGCCGACGCAGATTATGCACGCGTCGTGCATTCAGGATCGTTCCGGAGACTTCAGGGCAAAACCCAGATCCTTAACCTTGGTGACAGCGATTTCTATCGGACACGGCTGACGCATTCGCTCGAGGTCGCACAACTCGCCGCGAGCATCACTAGGCAGCTGCGACACGACAATGATGGTCATGCGGCCACGAGATACCTTCCTGACCTGGCCATGATTCAGGCAGTTGGTTTCACTCACGATCTCGGACATCCACCGTTTGGCCACGGCGGCGAAGTCGCACTTAATTATTGCATGCGAATGCAGGGTGGCTTTGAAGGCAATGGACAGACCCTGCGGATACTTACCAAGCTGGAAAAATTCTCAAAAACACACGGAGCGGACCTGACGCGTCGCACTTTGCTCGGTGCGCTGAAGTATCCAGCACCATTCAGCCGAACCGCCAATCCGCAACTTGCCCCGGACGTTCGTCCCGGAACCTCGACGATCACACTAATCGATCGCAAGCGGTCAAAACCCCCAAAGTGCTATATGGACGGTGAGCAGGACGCGGTGGAGTGGATCTTGGAGCCACTCACAGAAACTGACCGTGAGCTATTTACGTCGGTACAACAGGTTGCAGGCAAGCACGGTCAACCCCTTCACAAGTCATTTGACTGCAGCATTATGGATTTGGCCGACGACATCGCGTTTGGGGTTCACGATCTCGAGGATGCTCTGGCTCTCAAACTGGTGAGCGAGAACGAGTTCCGACAATACGTGCCGGAAGAAGCTTGCGCATCTCATCTCGATCGACTGAAGCGAACGTATCCAACCGAATTTGCAAACGACGTCTATGGCGGGTTCGTCGATATGCTTTTCGGAGATGGTAGAAACCGAAAACATGCAATCAGTCGAATCGTCGGATATTTCATAGCAAATTGCCTTATCGACACGGTCGACGGACTCGAGGAGCCGATGGTCCGCTACCGTGCGGCCATGGCAGCGGCGGCAATGAAATTTCTCGAAGCACTGAAAAAGGTCGTATACAACGTGGTAATCCTCAGCCCTGCCGTGCAACACCTGGAATTCAAAGGCCAGCGAATGGTGGTCTCGGTCTTCGAGGTTCTTCAGTCCGAACCGGAAGCTTTCCTGCCTAAAGACACGCTTGATCTTTACCGTGCGAGTGCCGACCCCATAAGGGTGATCTGCGACCACGTGTCTGGAATGACAGACAGCTTCCTTCTAAGGACTTACGACCGCCTTTTCAGCCCCCGCATGGGTTCGGTCTTCGATAAATTATGACCCGAGTCCGGCTAATGCCCCGGATCAACGCTGCCCACAGAAAGATTCTGACGGTGGCCAGAAAGCGCGCGCCAGCGCGGGCCAGCGTGCTAGGATGTAGCGATGCAAAGCGAAGCGCCTATCTACCTTGATTTTCAAGCGACCACACCGGTCGACCCACGTGTTCTCGTGGAGATGCTGCCGTATTTCAGCGAGCGGTGGGGAAACCCCCACGCCACCAATCACGCATTCGGGCGGAGCGCCGCCAATGCGATTGCTGCGGCCAGAAGTGAGGTTGCGGCGCTTATCGGCGCAGACCCGCGCGAAATGATCTTCACCTCTGGCGCAACTGAAGCGAACAACTTGCTGCTGAAGGGAGCTGCCGCGCTCATGGCTGCGGCGGGACGGCCGCGGATTGTGACCTGTGCCACCGAGCACAAGGCGGTTATCGAGGTTGCCCAGCGTCTTCAACGCGATGGCTTTTCCGTTACCGTTCTTGGAGTTCCGTCGTCGGGCATTCTCGACCTCGCGAGCATCGAGCGATCGCTTGGCCCGGATGTTGGGCTAGTATCAATCATGGCAGTCAACAACGAAATCGGTGTCGAACAACCGATTGAAGGCATTGGCCGTCTGTGCCGTCAGCATGGTGCGCTCTTCCACACTGATGCGGCGCAAGCCGGTGGCAAAATACCGCTCAACGTAGCTAGAATGAATATCGACTTGCTCAGCTTATCTGCGCACAAGCTCTACGGGCCGCAGGGTATTGGCGCAGCATTTATCCGCCGGTCGCTCCGGCATCAATTCACGCCGTTAGTCGACGGCGGCGGCCAGGAGGGGGGGCTGCGCGCGGGCACAGTGCCCACCGCATTGTGCGTCGCATTCGGCGCGGCCGCCCGGCTCGCGCGCCAAGAAATGGAAAGCGAACGCAGCCGGCTGCGAAGCCTTCGCGATCGCCTCCTTACTTTGCTTGGTGATGCCAGGCTCGGTTTCGTGGTCAATGGGGAGCTTGAACGACGTTGGCCCGGAAATCTGAACCTTAGCTTTCGCGACGTCGATGCCGAAGCCCTGCTGATGACAGTAGGCGAGAGGCTGGCATTGTCCTCGGGTTCGGCCTGCACGACACGATCAATTGAGCCCTCTCATGTGATCTCAGCGCTGACAAACGACCAGGACCGTATCGAAGGCGCAGTGCGGATCGGATTTGGGCGCTCGACGACGCCCGCGGAGATTGATAAGGCGGCAGAAATATTGATCGCTGCAGTGCAACGACTCTGTTCCGTTCGCCACACAGCAATGGAGGATCTGTAGTGGTTACAATGATGGCCACCATCGAAGACAGCCTCAGCGACAAGCTCGAGGCGGCCCGTCGTGACATTCTCGACGAGTATCGAGCAGAGCATAACTATCCGTGGATCATCGGCTTTTCGGGCGGCAAGGACAGTACCCTTGTCGCGCAGCTGGTGTTTGAGATGCTGCTGGAACTGCCGCCGAGCGAACGGAGCCGCCCTGTTCACATCGTTGCCAATGATACTCTCGTCGAGGCCCCACTGATCGCCAACCATCTCAGCGCCATTCTCGACCGCATGCGTAGCGTCATCCCGGGCCTGCGCCTTCCTCTGACAGTCAGAAAAACAACGCCCAAGCAGGACCAGACGTTCTGGGTGAACCTAATAGGGCGCGGGTATCCGTCCCCGACCAGATCGTTCCGTTGGTGTACCGACCGAATGAAGATCCAACCAACTTCGGAATACATCCGCTCTGTGGTGGACGAAAATGGTCAGGCCATTTTGCTGCTGGGGGTGCGGCGACAAGAATCCGCCACCAGGGCCATGAGCGTCGCTCGCTACTCAAACGGCGAGCGCCTGAACGCTCACAACACGCTATCTGGTTGCCTGGTATTTCGTCCGATAGTCGATTTCACCACCGATGAAGTCTGGCAGCTCTTGTTGCAGCGGCGCCCGCCATGGGGTGGCACTCATCGCCAGCTTGTTACTCTGTATCGCAACGCGCAGGGGGGTGAGTGCCCGCTTGTGCTCGACAAGGATGATGCCCCATCCTGCGGTACTTCTTCGTCTCGTTTCGGCTGCTGGACCTGCACGGTAGTGGTTAAGGATCACAGCATGGAAGGTTTTGTCGAATCTGGAAATGCTCATCTTGAGCCATTGATGGATTTTCGCGATCGCTTGGCGTCGCTCCGCACAGACCCGGATATGCGCATGGCCCGGCGCAGATCGGGTGTCGCATCCCATCTCGCCGACGGATCGCTCATTCCAGGCCCGTTCACCTTTGAAGCCCGACGTCTCATCCTTGCAGAGTTGCTTGAGGTGCAGGCGAAAGTCGGAGAGCCGCTCATCAGTGATCAGGAGATTATCGAAATCAAAAGAATCTGGGCAGAGGACGCGACCCGAGCAGTTTCCAACCAACCATCGGCAGCGGACGCATGATTCGAGACGTAGGGCTGTTCACAGCGCCAGGAGCCGAGGCGATCGTGCGCGAGGCATGCTCCGCCGAAGCTATTGATCCGGCGTTGCTCGACAGACTGATCGTCATTGAACAAGAGTTCGCTGGTATGTTGCGTCGCCGTGGCATCTTCGAAGCGATCGATGCCGCTTTTAGCGATTGGCCGGACGAATCACAGTGAGATTAACGCATATCCAGCTGCGGAACTGGAAGGCATTTCCCTCTCTAGACTTAAACCTCGAGCGGCCGTCGGCTCACCGTAACGTCGTGATAATCGAAGGTAGTAATGGGTACGGCAAGACCAGCCTCCTAGAAGCTATCATCCTTTGCCTGTACGGCCGCGAGGGCGTTGGCTTGGTTGGCCGCGCATCGAGTGGCGGGCGTCCGGATGTCGGATATGACGCATTTCTTGAACGGGCTCTATATCAAGGGGTTCGCGGTAGGGATAGCAATGCCTCTGTCGAGCTGACTTTTGATGATGACGGTGACGTGCGCTTTGCGATCCAGCGGATTTGGTATTTTACCAGCACTGGCCGTCATCGTCGGGCAGATGAAGAAGTTCGCATCTGGGAAGGCCCCAATGAAGATCTGGTGCCGCTGCCCCACGGCGATGAGTTGGCATCCGAGGTCCGCGACCTTGTAGCACGTAGGTTGTTACCGGCTCGTCTGGCGCCATTTTTCCTTTTTGATGGCGAACATCTTGATCGCCTCGCAGGAGTTGACCTCGATCAACAGGTGCGCTTGGCTCTGCAATATGCGCTTGGCATCCCCATTCTTCGGAAACTTAGCGACGACCTCAAATCGTACGCCCGTGACAGCCGCAGACAGTTAAAAGGCGGTACTGGAAACCAACTCGATGAGCTCACCCGCCTGGTAGCCGATCTCAATCAACAATCAAGGGACCATACAACCAAGCTAGATGCAATCGCACAGGCGCTCACCCCGCTTCGCGCCGAGCGGGACGAAACGGTCGCACGGATCGGTTCGCTGCACGGTGATAGCTATGCAAGTTTCAAACGGTTGTTCGAAGAACGCGAACAGCGAGGGCGCGTCCGAGATGCGTTACAAGATCGCCTGCGACAAACATTGTCATTTGATCTGGCGCTTGCCCTGGCGGGGCCAGATCTGCGACAAGCGGCTCGCGAGCAGATCGCCCGAGATGCTTCGGTCGAGCAGCGGGAATTTACCCGTTCTGTGAGTGACAGCCACTATCGCGATATAGTGGCGAGGTTGGGTCAGCGACACGAGCTCGAGCGTGCCGGACTGAAGCCGGCGCAATGGGCCATGTTCGAGCAGCGATTGCGTGCGATTTGGTCTGAAGTTTGGTCAAATGAAGATACCGCTGGTTCTGAGCGTCTCCATACCCACTTAGGCGAAGCTGACCGACACCTGGTCGACGAGCGATTGCGCACAATCGAAACCCTCGGTGCGGAAGCGATTGCCCAGATGGCCCAAGAAGCAGAGCGGGCGGATGCAGCGGTAGCGGCAGTCGATCGTCAGATAGCCGATCAGCGCGGGACAGATGAGGCATCGCAGCGGCTCGCGGATCGGCTTCGCGAGATCCAAGCTGTGATTGGTTCGCTCGAGGAAGAATCCCGCTCCCTCGCACGCTCGCTCGATGCGGTTTGCGCTGAACTCGCCTCGAAAGATCGAGAACTCGCGAAAACCCGGTCAAACTTGGATGCCGATGCGCCGTTGTTGCTGCGCGCCGACCGTGCGGATGCGGTCAGCCGCATAATTGCGACCCTGATTGAGCGGTTGTTCCCCCTCAATCTTGATGTGCTATCTGCTGAAATCACCCGCGGATATCGCGCTATGGCACATAAGGGCGTAGTTTCCGAGATTCGGATCGGCGTGGATGGAAAAGTTTCAATGCTCGACGATGTCGGTCGAGATTTGCGTGAGCTTGACCCAAGTGCCGGTGAAAGTCAGATTTTCGCATTCGCGCTTATGGCGGCGATTGCGACCATTGGTGCGCCTTTTCCAATCATCCTCGACACTCCGCTAGCACGGCTTGATCATGACCACCGCGAGCGCGTTTTGCGCTATTTCGCAAGCCTTGAGCGACAAATCGTTTTCCTTTCTCAGCCCGCTGAACTGTCTTCTCGATATCTGGACCTTTTGCGGCCTAGGCTAGGAGCTGTCATTCAGCTAACTCACGAGGGCGGGCGCTCCGCTCATCACCCGGCTTCGCGTCAGCAAGGAGCCTCGGCATGAGCTTGAGTCTCATCGAGCTAGTCCGCACGGAGTTCCGCACCGGCAAGCCTGCCGACGAACTAAACAGCCGGTTCCAGCGATTACTCGGTCTCCCTCACCGATATGGACCGGCTAGACTAGCAATTGGCCGTTCGCTTGGGATCGCTCCAGTCCCGAAGCTGGAAACCAGCTTTACCGGCTTTGGCAAGCCGATCAGGGGAGAGAACCTATTTGGAACTGGCACTGATCTTGCGTGTTGGATCACACTTATCGTTCAGCACGCAGTACCAGACGCAGTCGATAAGGCCCAACTGCAACATCTCGTTGCAGCACATTGGAATCGGGGTATCTACCTGCTTTGGGACGACTGGAAAGCGAGTCTGAGTGACTTCGATACGTTCGTTGCCCGTCAAGCTGACCGGGCGACATCCCGCAAAGCTGTCGCATCACCGCGCCCGGCTCGGAGGTTTTAATCGCTTACCTGGCGAGGCCGCGTGGAAGTTCGTACGTTCCATGACGGTGCCGTAAGCAGCCGTCCGCGAGAACATGCCAGAATGCCAGCCACCTGTGTTTCGTGAAAACCCAGTGTGAGTTCGTCAACCGCGAGGCGAGAGCACTTTCGTTCTTCTTGCTTGGCTACGATCGTACCGACTTGTCAGATAGCCTCCAGACGCCGGACGAGCAGCTCTAAATGACGCGCGAACTCCGCCGGTTCTTCGGCCTTTTGATGCATGAACGCTGCTAGCACGTTGTGGTTATCTCGACTTGGGTGAAGGCGAAGCGCGGCCCGCAGTCTGTCGAGCAGGCGCTTGGTGTCGATGAATTTGAGATAATAGCGTAACCGTAACGCCGCATTGTCTGGGGCCTCATCCCGGACTGCGTTCACAAGTTGGGCTACTAACCTTGCTTGTTCCTTTGCCGGATCGCTTAACCGTTCGATCCTATTCGCACAAATCTCGCGCACCTGTTCGAGAGGAAGCTCGCCAAACGTCTCCTTGGCGGCCTTCCCATCGAAATGCATGGCGGCCAGATAAGGCGCCGCCTCAAACAGCACCTCACACTCGTCGAGACTGCGGCCCACCGCTTGGGTGGCCAAATGCCCAAATTCGATAGGATCGCGACTGCAGCCTATGACCCAGCCCTGGAGCATCTCCGGTAGAATGAGATGCGCCTCGATCTCCCAGAACTCAGACACGAATAGCTTGTCATCAGCCTCAAACGCGCGAAATCTCGTCTCTTCACGTTCGTAGAGCGCATCCCACTTCTTGCGGCGAAAATAGACATCACGATCCAGGATGCCGAACGCCGGAATGTTCTCGTGCCAACTTTTTTCCACCGCCAATGGTACCGCGGTGCAGCCTTCCGCCTCCATCAACCGATTTGCGGTCATGAACTCGAACTTCGCCAGGTAGTTGGTAAACCAAACGTCTCGAAACAGCCACAGGTCCGTCGGTCCTTCTAAGATGACTCGTGGCAGGCCGCGGCTGTGGGCGTCGATTTGAAGATCATTTTCGAACTCGTCGAAGGAAGCAACGTTACTCATCACTTCGGCGCCTTGAACCGAGGCCTTACCAGACAGCCAAATTTGCGCAAGCCTTCCTCAGGCACCTTTGGCGCTACGATGCGCAGAGAATCCGTCTGATGCGACGTTAGATAGAAGTTAAGCCCAGGATACTCCTTCGCCCAGTTCTTAATCAGAGTGATCAGGCGCCGGCGCATCACCAGATGAAGATGTTGCTCAGTCTCATCGATCAAAACGATTGTCGCTGCCGTCATATGACTGGCAATGCGCACCAACAGCTGCACCAGCTGGCGCTCGCCACTGCTCAGCTGATCGAGCCCATGTTCGATCGTCCCGTCGATCGAAACCGGCGCACGCAGACGCTCACGATCGACCTCTAGAAGGGCCTTGCTGCCGTCGCGAAATACGTACCGATTGACGATCTCCCGACAGAGCTCTTCTCGACCGTCACCCAGCCAAGCAAACCAGACAAAAAGGTTGTCGAGTGAGCTTGCCCAGGTGGTGCCGTCGACGCCGAAAGTGTGGACCGGCGCGTAGCTCAGTTGGTCCGGTCGTGTGATCACCCGTCCGTCATGGTTGCTGCGAGCAATACCGCGATCTGATGGGAAATAGAGCACTGTCGGAAACGCTGCTCCACTTCCGAATAGGCTTCTGGTGGGCTCTCCCACCTCAGCCATTACCGCGTCAGCGAAGGCGATTGCCTGCGGAGTTGAATCCGCCATCCGCTCGACTATGCTGGCACCTGGCCTGATGCCATAGCGCAAGACAAGCTGAGCGGAGGCATTCACCGCTTGGAGATCCGGTTCCTTCCAGTTCTTCAGCAATCCGGGGGCGCCAAGCACGATTGAGACGATAAACGTTTCTCCGGTTCGTCCATCATCAAGGTGGACGAGTGCATCAAGCTGAACCCCACCTTGCCCTTCATCGAGCGCGATCATGCCATAGCGCTGATGGGAGATGCTCCCAAGCATGGACATGGCGGATGCAATGGCCTCCAGCAGTGTGGTCTTACCACCACCATTTGGCCCCATAACTAGGTAGATATTCGCCGGCTCCTGCTCGGCTGTGAGAAAGCTCAAAGAAGTGGTGCCCCTAAGTGGGCCGACGTCTAACAAGGTCAGGCCGGCAAGCGCGAAATGCGTCGGTCGCAATGGTGTCACAGCTTCAACCCTGCTTGTTGTACGGCGCGTAAAATGTCGTCGCGCGCAACGCGAACGCCATGAACGCGGCGAGTATCGCGACCGGCGATTCGGATGAGCATATCGCCGCGCATGAGTAGGTTCTCAGCACCGGCTTCATCGAGAATAATCCGCGAGTCCGATGCCTTTTGTACCGTTAACGCGATCCGACTGGGGATGTTTGAGCGCAAGAGCCCTGGAAAAGTCGCTGCCTCTGGCCGCTGGGTGGCCAGGACAAGGTGGATCCCACTCGCTCGCGCCTTCTGCGCTAGCCGGATAAGCGGATCCTGGGCACCACTCTTGCCGATGAGGAAATCTGCTAGTTCGTCCACGAATATGACGATTCGGTCGAGGGCGGCGCCGGCGGCCTGCGCTTCTGCGATGTTACGGGCCTTGTATTGCCGTAGAATCGCTGATCGACTTTCCATCTCTTCGACCATGGCATTCAGGACCCGCACCCCCTCGTCCATGTTAGTTATGACGCGGGCATCCCAGAGACCTGGGCAGCCATCATAATCAGCGAAATCGAGGCCTTTAGGGTCGATCATCACCAGTGTCGGGGGTCGCTTCGACGCAAGCAGCGACAGGATGAGCGCGTTTAGGCAGACGCTTTTGCCACTGCCGGTCGCTCCGGCGACAAAGAGATGTGGTGCCTCAGCCAAATCGAACAGAAACGGGACTCCCAAGACGTCGACGCCTGGGCAAACTGGCAGGGCCTCCGGTCTGCCCTCGAGGTAGGGAACGACGTCCTCCCAACTGACATCATGCCAAGTTGCACTTGGTCTAGGGATCTCAATGGTGACGCGCCGTTCACCGGTCTCGCGCACCAGGGTAACGCTGGCCGAACCAAGGCCGAGCGTGAAGGAGAGATCTTCCAGACCGCGCCGCAGCCGATCAAAATCTTCGACCCCTCCGAGCGTAAGCGGGAAACGGGTGAGTCGTGGTCCACTCACTGGCGGGCCTGCAGGCGCCGCTTTCACACCGATTGCCGTCAAACCCTGATTCAGCATGTCTTCACTGGGTGCAGCCATGATCTGATCATCTGAGGGCCCCGTGGCGCTATCGGCGTTGAAGTACAATTCATCGAGCAGATAGTCGTGGAAATCACGGCCCGGCTGCCACGCGCGCATCATTGCTTCTAGGCCACGCCTGAAATGGCGCTGCGCCAGCTCGACATATTCGGACTGGCTTTTGAACAAGTCGGTATGATGCTTGATGGACAACATCAAGCGTACCGCGTCGTCATAGTCCTTGTCAGTGCCGCGACCGGTCAGCTGTTGAAGATGAAGCTCGCTTCGACCTGAGCCTTTAGCCCTGCTGTAACGTTCATCAGGCATTCCGTCCATGCGCAGCGACAGTGCAAGTGCGAACCGCAAGACCGACCAATAATAGCCCTGTGGCTGCAAGAGGCCCTTTGCAAGGACCGCATCGAAAAAGTCTCTCTCCTCGGGGCTGAAAAAGATGTCGTCCATCAGAGCACCCGCGTGACGGGTTGCTCGACGATCGTTGCCGTGCGCCCGCCCTGATTCTGAATTTCATAGCGCTTCGAAATGTGTGGGGCGAGCTGATCGAAGCCGTGCTCACCAAATTCGGTGTTGGTTGGCAATAGAACCAAAGGATAGCCTGCCTCTGGAAAATAGTCGCTCATGAGGAGGTTACGATTTTCCCGGTCGATGCGGCCGAGAGGCGTATCGATCATTACCGGCAAAGGACGGTTGGCTTCTTCTTTGAGCGCCCACAACATTGCCATGGCAACCAGCTGCCGCATACCTGCTGAGATCGATTGACGCGCTACGTCTTCGCCCTCTTCGTCTTGATATGTCATGATGAAATTGTCGGTAAGTGAAGCCGATTTGATCAGCTGGCTTGGAGCCAGCAGTATTGCAATCTTTTCGCGGAGTCGGTCCTCAACAGATGAGCGAATGGCCGCACGCCGTCGTTCCCGATAAGCATGAAGAGCCAAGCGCACTGCGCGCGAGGTGACATAGGCTTTGTTCTCACGAAGCACATCCGCGTGCTCTTCATATGCAGCGCGAATCTGATCAGCCAGCGCGGCCACCGCGCGAGATGCCCTGCTCTCATCCTGCTCATGGACAACGATTTCCTGCAAACGGCGACGTATCTCGCCTTCCGCGGCGTCTATCTCGTTCGAGAGTTGCTCAAAGCGACGTTTAGATTCCTCCGAAACGACGTCAGCCTCATCCAGCTCACGTTGCGCTTGACGCTGTTGCGAGTTGAGGGCGCGCATCTGTCGCAGCAGATCTGCGTGGGCGGCTACTGTATCTCGACCTCCTTGCTGCCATGTCAAAAAACGATCTCGCAATTGCTGTCGGAGTGCTGGTGCTACCGATGCAAAAAGCGGATGTTCAAAGGAATCCGCCGGCACACCCATGTCCGTCAAAAGCTGCGTAACGCCTTCCTTCAAGGCCTGAGATTGAGCGGCACTCAAGGTAACTCGTGGCGTTAGGTCGTGAAGAATGGTGATCGTACCGACCGGCAAATTTTGATGCAGCCGATTTGCCAAGCCCGCCGCAGCGCCAGACTTAAGCTGGTCATCTATCGTGCGAAAGGCCTGATCAACTAACGGCAGATTTGTTAGAAAGGGAGCCTCCACAGGGAGCTTGCTCGCGATCTCAGCCGCCAAGCTTTCACGTTGACGACTGAAATTGGCAATCCGCACCTCCATCTTACGGCGCTCGTCTTCGGATAGTCCACTGCGAAGCTTGTTGCGGGCTTCTTCGGCGCGAGCCTTCGCAGCTTCGATATCTGCAATCTCCTCTTCGAGAGCCACCCGCAGGCGGCGCGCGCTCTCTGCACGGGCTTCCTCGCTCTTCTGTTCGCCCTCTAACGCGATGATGCGGGATCGAACCATTTCGGGCAGCCCTGCACGACGCCGTTCGCGAACGTAGACCTCCAATTGACGGTCAATGTCATTGAGAAAGGACAACCCTAGCAATCGCTCAATCTCGACGCTTTCTCGGCCCACATCTGCATCCGCTAATGACTGAATCTGTTCGCCGTCAAAGAAGAAGAATGGAACCACCTCGTTCGGCAACAAGGTCTCAAGGCGAGCTTCGGCATCCTCCTCACCAAAGAAGCGTCCGTTGCGGGCTACCAGCAACCTTTCGCTGAAGTCGTTTCTGCCGCGCGCTAGCGTAAACTGGCGTTCTGCCGAATAGGATGCGCCACCTTCCTCCCAATAGAGCGCGACCCGCGCTAAAGCGCCATCTCGACGCTCGTCATACGGAAACACGCCATACCACCGCCCAGGGACGCCGAGCATGAACTGCTTGGGATTGAGCGGTGCATCGCCTACCCGGATTCGCCGCATGACCTCCGATCGAGTGCCAAGGAACAGAAGCTTAATTGCGTTGAGCAGGCTGGTTTTTCCGGCTCCGTTGCGCCCGGAGACGACGACGATGTTCTTCTCGGGAGTGCATTCGGCAAAATCGATCCGGTTGCAATTGCGGTAGGCGAACATATCCTGGACTTCGAGGCGCAAGAATCTCACGAGTTCTGCGCCTCGACCGCTGCCTCAATGATCTCCGTCACGCGCCTTAGAAGGCGTGCCTTTGCACCCCATGCAGCCATGTCAGGAAATTCAGCTGAAAGCTCAAGTAGCGCGGCGAGGACGTCGGGGCTCACGCTGTGTTGTGCCGCAGCCTGATCGATAAGTGCTCGATCCAACTTCATAACGTTCCCCACCAGTCCCCTCTGAATCATAGGGGTACCCGCTTCTGTAGGCAGAATGCAAGTAATGTCCGTGCATAAAAACGAGTTCGGCCGTTTTGCCAACAAGCTTGCTTAAAATTTGCTTCGAGATCGGGCGACACATGGAGTAGACGATGGGTCCATGCGCAAGATCGAGCCAAGCCGGTCGGGTCTAGATAGGGCGTCCCCAGAGAGGCGCAGACGGAACCAATTGGCCTACTCACACGTCCGCATGATTCATGCGGCGGCCAGATCGAAGTCCTCACTTAAGTCCGCCGATGGAATACGGTTATGCGTGACTAGCAGAGTCCTGATCATGAGAGGCGACACTCCAAAGTGCTCTGCCGCGTCACGCTGCCCCTCCGACGAGTAGTCGCCTTGCAGGATCGTTTCAACTTCGTCAAACGGACTCAAAAATTCGGCGGCGAAGGCGCGCTGCATTTTCTGCCTGTAAGTGTAGGCACGCGTCGCGGGAAATAGACGGTTGGAGCGCGGTGCCAGTAACCTATCGCCTAGCAATCGGGCAAGCTCAAAACGCCTTCCCTCATGCCATTTTGATCGAAGCACCAGATGGCCGGCTTCCTTCTGATCCTCGACGAGGAATGAAAAATCAGCAAGGCGCCCCTGACGAGGCTCCAGGGCATCAATTGACGTTCCTGCGAGTGCCGCGAGTTCTTTGTCCGGGATTGGACGACCGTCCAGTCGCTCCTGCTCGCGAAGAGCGCGTGCCGCCTGCGTGCCAATGAGCCAGGCGGGAGTACTGCCTGAAGGAACAAGACCTGCATGGTCGCGCAGCCGAACCGCGTCCCTAGACCAAGCTTCGTAGCCGTTCCTCTGCGCCAGTGCCTTCAGTTCTCTCACGGTTGGCGCCACGCCTGTGTTTGCATGGCCAGCCGCCAACTCCTGAATAGCTTCGGGACTTACTTCTTCCGAGTCCGCAAGCAATTGCTTAAGCACCACAGGATCGGCTTCGTCAGGCTCGACGCCAAGAAGCGCTTCGAGCTTTCGCCGGGCCGCGAGTTGCGGGGTCGATCTCTCCTCTTGGAGACTTTTGAAGATCGTATGAAAATTCGATCCAGTTACCTGCTCTGCGTCAAGGCGCTCCAATATCTGGGAAAAGAACTCATCAAGGGAAGCCACAAACTGACCTGCTGGAAGGACTGCAAAGTGATTGGAGATATAGCGGAATGGCGTGTCGGAGCGTTCAGGAGATGGCGTCGAAACAAGGGCCGTGCGCTCTCCGTCGGAGAAGATGGTTATGTTCGGCCAAATGTAGCCCTGGCCAATGGATGACATCTGATGCGTCTGCCCCCACTCATGGGAAGCAGCACGAGGCTCCCACCGCAGTCTCCACCAATTCCATGCAAACCATTCAGCAAGATGGTAGCTGGAGAGATAAGGCTTGGTCCGCAGGCGATTGGCAAGATAATCGTGACCTTCGGTAAGCCACACATTGTTAACAGATATTCCGACGGCCCCAAAGCAAGCCTGCTCCTCTGCCGAGGCTCCCTGCAACGACTCCCATTCGACTTCGATGCGCCAATTTACTGGCATCGCCGCTTCCATTCGCTCAATATGTAGTCCCGCACGTCTTTGTCATGGTCGAGCGGATATCCGTGGTAACGGCCAGGCGCGTTGCGATCGCACTTAGCTTCGTAGACGATGCCGGCGTCATCCACCATCCAGATATATTTGGGAAAGCCTTCACCGTAGTTACTGACCATACCGGCGCGAATGCCCCTCTCCATCAGTTGCTCTGCTTCGGCGAGTACGATGGGCCGCAACATGTCGCACAAAGATTTGGTGGGAATTGGGTTCGTGCGTTCAAAGCCGTAGTCCAGGGGATAGCGTTTATGGTGGCCACTTCCAACATACACCGCAGCATCGGCCAGAGCGCAAATTTGCTGCGGCGAGAGCATTCCGTGCTCGACTACGCGTCGCTTCGGATTATTTCCTTGCCGCGCCATTGATCACGACCCCTCGCTTCCTGCCTAATTGGATCCACACCGAAAACGCCCTCCGGAGGGGGTGCGTTCCTTGCTACCTGGCGATTGAATGCCTCCGCATAGCGTACATTTGCAGTCGATGGACGAGCCGGTTGAGGCTCGGCGCCATCTTCAACCCGCGAAATTCCTACCTACGATCTGGCCTGACGTAAAGGGCGGCGTCCTTTCGCACCTCACGGACGGGCCGCAACTGAAAGCTACGATACACTAGGTCCGCTCCTCTGTCTGCCTACCGTCCAGGAAATCCCCTCTCCGCGCACGGTACCGGAGATCTCTTTACCGACATGTCGTTCAAGCACGGGCCGCCATGGCACGAGCGTGAACTCACGCGACTTCTCGATGACAGCGTACTTGCCGCTGGCGAGCTCGACGGATCGGCGCAGCGTCCCTTCTACCCGAGCTCCAGGCTTCGCTTCGGAATACGACAATCCAAGTTCATCCGACAGCTGGCCGGCGACGCGGTTCAGCTCGCGCTGGCGCAGGATCGAAATCGTGTTGGCGCGATAGACGACCCGGTCTTGCTCCTCCTGCGCCAAGCCCTGCGCGATCAGCCACTGCCGCCGGCTGCTTTGCGCCTCCCTTACGTCGCGGCCGAAGCCGGAGTTGCGTAGGGTTTCCGGCGTATCGGAAACCAACTCGCGATCGATCCAGGTGGCGCCGTCGAAACCGGCCTGCCGCTCCAGCGGCATTGACGAGAGCTTGTCGACCACAACCGGCTCGGCCCTGGCCCGCTGACGCTCGTAATCGGCGACGCGTTCGAGATGGTCTGGCGCAATGACCCATGTCCCGTCCGGCTCGCGCTCGACGCCGCCGGTGGTGCGGCGGATTGCCTCCAGCCGCCGCACATGGGTTTCGGCGAAACGTTCGGTAGCGGACGGATCATGCTTGAGGTGAATGTCGACACTATAGCGGCCCTGACGGGCTGCGGCGATCTCGGCGATCGCTCGGTCGACCTGTCGCGGCTCGGTGTTCCTCGGCGAGACCCGGACGATGCAGCCTTCGGGTGTTGGCTCGATGGCTTCGCCCCTGCCGATATCGATGTAGTGGCTTTTGCCGTCGACGCCGTCGACGATCAGGAAATGGCGGTCGTTGATTTCGTCGGCCAGCCCACGCGCGACGACGCGGCCAACAACAGGCTGGGGCGGCATTTCAGATCGGTCATGGACCACATAGTCGGCAGCACTGCGGGCGAGCCCTTTGCCAGTCAGCTCGCGATGCATGGTCTTGATGATATCGCCGCGCTCGCCGATACGGCGCAGCGTCTCTTCTAGCTCCCCGTCGAGACGCCAGCGGCCAGAGCCCAGCTCCTCGGCCAGGCCCATGCGCTCCAGCTTGCGAAGGCGGCCCTGGTGCAGCGTCTGGCGAAAGGCGTCGCGGCCGTCCGGCGAGACATGTCCGTCGTCGTCGCGCATGCGCAGCAGCTGCCGGTCGATGCTGGTGAAGCGTTCCTGCTCCATTTCCTGGCGCAGGCGCTGTTCGATTTCATGATCGGTGCGGGGACCGAGGTCGAGACTGACCAGTTCGGCCGCGCGCTCGCGCAGGCCAGACGAGATGTAGTCGCGCGCGATGACAAGATTCTCGCCGCGATCGTCCTTGCCGCGGACGATGATGTGGGTATGGGGATGACCGGTGTTGAAATGGTCGACGGCAACCCAGTCGAGCTTCGTGCCGAGGTCCTCTTCCATCTGCGTCATGAGGCGCCGGGTCAGGGGCTTGAGGTCGTCATACTCGATGCCGTCTTCGGGCGCGACGATGAAGCGGAACTGATGCCGGTCGCCGTCGGCACGATCAAGGAACGCCTTACCATCGACGCGGTCGCTGTCGGAGCCATAAAGCGCACCGGGCTCACCTTCGCGGGTGACGCCGTCGCGCTGCAGATATCGGAGATGCGCACGCGCTCCGTCAACGCCCTTGCCGGCCAGCTTGACGAAGCGTGCCTTGACCATCACTCGCCGCTGGCGGAAGGCGGCATGACGATCGCGCGCTCTCAGCACCGCGGCAGCCGCCCCGCCACGCCCTGTGCGGCTGCCGGTGAATCGGCCGCCACGGCCAGTCCTGCCCCCGGCGCGGTTGATGGCTGCCCGAACCTGGCCGGCGAAGCGCTTGCCCGCCTTAGAACCGCGCGAGCCGATTTTCCCCAGCCTCGGCTTGAATTCGTCATCTTGCACTGCAGCCTCCCGCTATTCATGAATCACATCAACGGCTTGCGCTGATCAGCTCTCCTAACGCCGGAGGGTGCCTCCCGGAAAAACGATGTGCAGACAAACACTTACCCGCCTCGCGGAGGCGGTGTCTTTATCTTGCCTTCGCCACCCCGCTTCCCGGCCGGCCTCCCGACCGAGAGTAACCGTCCGGTCCCTGCACATATTTGAAGTAGTGCAATCTCGCGTCATGTCGGGTTCCTTCGGTTTGTGGAGGATATTCGGATGGCGCCTCGCCGCTCCTGGGCCAAGGCCAACAGTCCCTACTGGTCGTCGCAGGTCGCGAGCTGGCTCGGCAGCAATCTCAGTGCACAGGAATTCTGCCGCCAGCGCGATCTCTCGATCAGGTCTTTCGATCTGTGGATGCACCATCTGGTGAGCAGCGACGACCTGCGCAAACGTGCGGAAAAGCTGCAGAATTTGCGCCGGAAGAAGACCGGACGCCAGCGCAAGACGCCGCAGGAGAAGCGTCCCCAAAGGCGGCCGCGCTATCGCTACGGCAAGCGCACGGACAGCGGTCCGATCGCGCTTCGGGCGTTCTGGAGCATGCATGTCGAGGCGCTGAACTGGAGTGGCATGGGTCATGCCGAGTACGCCGCCGCGCTCGGGCTGTCGCGACATGCGCTGCGAATCTGGCGCGATCGCCTGGAGGAATCCGGCAACGAAATGGACTGGCGATCGCTTCTTCATCCGAGTGCCCGGGCCCAATTAAGCAGCGCTGCTAATTGCGCGCGACGCGCATATCGCTTGACACCGGAACCGGTGGATGGGCGATCGCACCGGCGGAGCTTCAGCGACGAACAGAAGCAGGCGATCGTGCAGGAGACGGAGAAGCCCGGCGTCGCCGTGGCGCAGGTTTGCCGCCGGCATGGGATTGCCACCAGCATGGTGTTCCGCTGGCGCGAGGAGTTCGGCCTGACCGCCCGCAAGGCGCCGCGACTAGCAACGGTGGTGCTTACCGACGGCGCAGACAATGAGCTGCCGACGCTAGCAGCATTGCGCGATCTCGTGCGACCGCCGGACGGCATGGTGGCGATCGAACTGGACGATGGGCGGCGCGTGTTCGCACCGGCGGGCACCACCTCGGCTGCGGTCAAGCGGCATCTGGCCGGCAAGGAGAAGGCATCATGATCGTCGTTCCGGCGGGCGTGAAAGTGCATCTTGCATTGGGTCACACCGACATGCGCAAAGGGCTCGATGGGCTCGCCACGCTGATCCAGGAGCATCTGAAGAAGGATCCGTTCTCGGGCCATCTGTTCGTCTTCCGCGGCAAGAATGCCTCGCTCCTGAAGATCCTTTTTTGGGATGGAACGGGACTGTGCCTGTTCACCAAGCGGATGGACCACGGACAGTTCATGTGGCCGCGCCTGGCTGAGCCTGGTGGCTCGGTGGCGCTGTCGCCGGCACAACTCGCGATGCTCATCGAGGGTATCGACTGGCGCGCGCCGGAGCGCTTCTGGCGACCGATGCTGGCGGGCTGAAAGCGGCACTTCTATTGTCGTAAAGAAGCCCGGAATCCTTGGGTTCCGGTGCTGTTTGTGATAGAATCGATCATGTTGGTCGATCTCGAAAACCTGCCATCCGATCCAGCTCTTCTTCAACGTCTCGTGCGCGACATGGCGGCTGCCGTCGAGAGCCGCGACGGCGAGATCGAACGGCTTCAGTCGATCATCAAAAAGCTCCAGCGGACGCAGTTCGGCCGCAGCTCCGAGCGCCTCGATCCCGATCAGCTTGCGCTCGCGTTGGAAGAACTCGACGCCGATATCGCCCGCATTCAGGAGAGCCGCCCGTTCGTAGGCAAGCCATCGGCCGAGCGGCCGTCGCATCGCAAGCCACTGCCCGATCATCTGCCGCGCGAGGACGTTCTGGTGGATGTCGACAACATGATCTGCGCGTGCTGCGGCGGCACACTGCATGCCATCGGCGAAAGTGTCAGCGAGATGCTGGACTGGGTACCAGCACAGCTTCGCGTGATCAGGACGACGCGGCCAAAATATGCGTGTCGCGTGTGCGAGACCGTGGTGCAAGCGCCTGCTCCGGAGCGGCCGATCGCCGGCGGATTGGCGACGCCGGCGCTGCTCGCCCAGGTCCTGGTCAGCAAATATTGCGATCACACGCCGCTCTATCGGCAGTCGCAGATCTTCGCCCGCAATGGCGTCGAGCTTCCGCGTTCGACACTCGCCGGCTGGGTCGGCGGCGCCTGCTGGTGGCTGGAAGCCCTGCACGAGCGGCTCGCCAAAAGCGTCTTCGCCTCGAACCATCTTTTTGCCGATGACACACCGGTCCCGGTGCTCGATCCAGGGCGCGGCCGCACCAAGACGGGAAGGCTTTGGGTCTACGCCCGCGAGCAGAGGCCATGGAGCGGACCGGAGCCACCGGCCGCGGTCTACCTGTTTGCGCCGGATCGCAAAGCCGAGCGTCCCGTCTCTCATCTCGAGCACTTCAAGGGCGTTCTGCATGTCGATGGCTATGCCGGGTTCGAGCGCCTTACCGGTAAGGGAGATATCGTTCTGGCCGCCTGCTGGAGTCACACGCGGCGCAAGTTCTACGACGTGGCGCAGGCCACCAGCGCGCCGATCGCCGTGGAAGCCTTGCGACGGATCGGCGAACTCTATGCCGTCGAAGCCGATGTTCGAGGCCAATCGCCGGGGCATCGGCTTGCAGCCAGGCGCAGTCGCTCCAAACCAATCGTCGACGCCATGCGGGTCTGGCTCGAGGCACAGCTGCCGCTGTTGCCAGGTCGCAGCACGCTCGCCGAAGCCACCCGCTACGCGCTCTCGCGCTGGGATGGCCTGACCCGCTTCCTGCACGACGGCCGCATCGAGCTCGACACCAATCCGGTCGAGCGCGCGATCCGCCCGATCAGTCTGGGGCGCAAGAACCATCTCTTCGCGGGCAGCGACGGCGGTGGTCATCGCTGGGCAGTGCTGTGCTCGTTGATCGAAACCTGCAAGCTCAACGACGTCGAGCCGTATGCCTGGTTGCGCGATGTGCTCATCCGCATGGTCGACGGTCACCCGGTAAACCGGCTCGATGAACTCCTGCCCTGGGCTTGGGAAGTCGGAAACTCTGTCAAGAGTTGAGCGACGTGCAACGACCGGACGCTTACGACCGAGAAGCACCCTCACCCTCACCTGCCATCCGGCCGCGCCGATCCCGTCCGCCCCGACCCAAGCGGCACCAAAATCCCGCCGCTCGAACTGCTTGGAGAAACGCCGTCCCGCAGGAAAAACAACCCTCGCCCGGAGCGGATTTTCGGCGCGTTCTGGCGATGGATTTTGCCTCGGAATCCATCCATATCGTCGGCCGAAAGCCCTGCCGCCTCGAGCTGTTTGAGATACAAAACCGTCTCTTTCGGCAGCGGCCGGCGGCGCTTGACATGCGCCTCGTAGCGCTCCGGTCCAGCATTGTAGGCGGCGAAAAGGCCCGGAAAACCGAAGCGGTCATACATGGCGCGCAGATAGGCGGTGCCGGCCAAGATGTTGTCGCGCGGGTCGTGCGGATCAACACCGAGACCAAGCGCGGCGCGCAGCTCGGCATAGGTGCCAGGCATCACCTGCATGAGGCCAATGGCGCCCGCGCGCGACGTGGTCGGCCGGCCGTATAAAGTCGTCCGGCCACGGCTTTCGGTATCCATGACGGCATAAATCCAGCTCTCGGGAATGCCGAAACGCCGGCTTGCCTCGGTCACGTGCGGCTGCCATCTTGCCAGCTGCGGACCTTGGGAGAGAACGGCCGGCTGCGCACCGATTGCGGCGGAACAGGCGCATGGTGCAATCGACACCATGCCCAAAATCAGGAGGGTTACTCGGTCCATAGCGGCACGAGCCTCCCGATGACGTTTTGGGTCGGAACCGGTCCGAAATATCGGCTGTCGAAAGAGCCGGCAGCCTCGCCATTGATCAGGAAGACCTCGTCGCGACGAAGCGGGCGGCATTCGTTCCACCACGGCAAAGTCCGGCTTTGCGGGTCAGTTGGCACGCGGCGCGCGACGATCTCGCCGCCGGTGATGATGACGTCATTGAAGGCGCAGACATGCTGGCCAGGCAGTGCCGCGATGCGCTTCACCAGCGGCACGTTGCGAGGCAGATAGCCGCGTTGGTCGGCAAGTGCGGCGACCATTTTGGGCAAGCGGACAGCCACGAAATCGCCGCTGTGAACCGCGCCGAGGCCGAGGCCATAGAGCCCGATTGGCGCGCTGGCCGATGCGTTCCACACCAGCAAGGGCGTCGGGCTGGCCAAGGCCGAAAAGCCGATCAAGCCAAGGCCGGCAACCATGGCGGCAACCGTCTTGCGGGCGCGGCTGCGCCGCAAACGGCTGCCCATCAGATGAAGAGAAGGCCGCGCCATCATGACCGGCCTCCGTCACGATCCTTTGCGGATTCAGAGGCTTGCGGCAGGCCTTTCGACCAGGTGTCGAGATCGTCGATGTGGTAGCGCACGAAGCGGCCGTGCTTCCTGAATTGAGGGCCGCCGCCCTTGAGCCGCATCTTTTCCAGCGTGCGCTGCGACAGCCCGACATAGAAGGCAGCCTGCGCGGTGTTGAGGAACGGGCTGCCTTTCTTGGCGCGGGCGGCGCGCTCGTTTTCGTCGTCCATGATGATCCTCGCATCGGTTCAGGAGAGGACGCGAGGATCGGTGAGTGGGGACGTTTGCGGGACCGGCGAAGAGTGGGTCGTGAGTTTTCGCCGCCCCTCAAGGCGGGCTGGATGGCCTTGAAGAGGCCCCGCGCCGGTGGCGGCGCGGGGGCTTTGGCGGCGGCCGATCAGTCGGCCGGGTTCCAGATGATGGCGTAGGTGTCGTCGTCATCCTGGCCGGCGGCGCGACCGAGATTGGCGTAGAGTTTTCTCGGGCCGAACTCCGGGGCAGCGATCGACAGGCTCACATAGTCCTTGCCGGAGGCCTCGCCGGTCCTGATCCAGCCGGCACCGACCTCGACGCCCTGCGTCAGCACCCGGAAGTCGGGATGGGTGTCGGCGCTCTTTGCCTGATTGGGCACGATGGCGATGTCGGCGCGGACGCTGAGCGTCTTCAGCTGGCCCTTGTAGCCGCCGTTGTCCTGCTTGGTGACGTATCCGATCGCGGTCATTTCGAAGTCTCCTTTTGCTCTCGCCGGGGACCATTCCCCTGCGATGGCGGACCGTGATGGGCGCGTCCGGCCCGCCCGAACCTTCAGGCCGAAGCGGCAGCGGAGGACCCGAGCAGGCAGTTTTTTTGAAGCGAAGCGGCGCGAGGAGCCGCCGCAGGCGGCGGGGAAAAAAGCTGACGGCCGAGGGTTTCGGGCGGGCCGGATCCGCCCATAGGTCACCAAGCCAGCGGCAGGGGAATGGTCTTGGCGTGAGCAAACGAGACAGGCTGAAGACGCGGTCGCTCACAGCCAAGCAGTCGGGATGGCGAGGACGGGAATGAAGATGTTTGGCGGTGCCGTGCAATCGCAATCGTGCGCAGTCAGCAGGCGCCGACTTACGACCTTGGCCGGGTGCCTTGAGAGGTCCGTCGTGGTGCGCGCAGCCGAGAACCGGGGCGGCAAAGGCTTCGGCGCTGGACTTTGCCGAGCTGTCGATACAGCCCCGGCAGGCGGACCGAGCGGCGGCGTTCCAATCGCCGCCGCCTGCCGTTACAGGATCACTCAGACACGAACAGCGGCTGGACCTTCGCCCACTGATCGGCGGTGCGGAAACCGCCGCGATCCGTGTAGCCGGAGGCCGGGAAAGCCAGCCAGCGCGGCAGCCAGCCGTCGACTTTTTGCCTGCCGTTTTCGCCGGAAAGGAAGTCGCGGATGATCTTCTTTTGCGTCTTCACCTTCTCCGATGAATTGCCTTCGGCGACGTGGCTGCCGCCGACATCGGCGAGCAATCGATTGGCGATTTCCTTGTCGCGCAACAGCTCGAAGAAAGCATCGTCCGGCTGCCAATAGCCGCGCATGTCGAGGCCAAGATGATTGCCGAGCGCCTCGACGATGGCGCTGCCGGCGCAAAGCGTCTCGGCCATGACCAGCGCCAGAACGCGAAGCACATCGTCGTCGGACAGCGCCAGCAGCCGGGCGAAAACACTGGCGAGGGAAAAGTCGTCGCCGTGGCCGCCGGCGACGGTGCCGTCCTCATCAATCGAGCCGAGCAGCGCCAGAACTTCGCGGCGTTTGGCGGCGAAGGCAGCCTCGGCGCTGCTTGCCGCAACGCTTTCGGCAATCGCCGCGTTGGCAGCGCGCTGATCCTCGACCCGCACCGTCCAGAGCGGGGAACCGGCAATGGCATGGGCCACCATCAGGCGCAACGCGACGCTCGCGTGGTCGAGCAAGGCGGTGCGCACGGCGGCATGACGATGCAGGTCGACATAGTTCTGCATCGGGCCGCTGAGTTCCGGGCGCGACGGCTTTGCCGGCGTTTCGGCTGCCTCGCCGGCCTCGCCGCCTGCGCGGGCGCGGCGCGCTTCCTTGCGCGACAGATAGCCTTCGTGGCACTCGACCTCGCCGCGTTGCGAGACGGTGACGACGACCTTGCCGCCCTTCTTCTTTGGCGTCTTTTCGTAGTCCCATGCGTGGAAATACTGGCCGGGTTCGAGGACCACGACTTCCGCCCAGCCCGCCTCAAGATAGGCGTCGCGCTTGGCGGCAATCGCCTCGTTCTGCTTTTGCCAGAAGAGGTCCGCATCGGCGAAATAGCTCTCCTCGCCGAACAGGTCCGACACGATCAGGCCGCCATAATTCTCGATTGGAAACAGCGCCACCTTGGTCGAGATCGACTGGCCGCCGAACAGCCACTGCTTTAACTGCCAGCCGCGCGGTGCGTGCTGGTTCGGATCAGCGAAGAGTGTGAGCCAGTCCTTCTGCTGCACCTTTGAGGCCATGGTGAGATGCCGCACGGTCTCGGTGTCGATCTCCTCGCGGCGATAAGCCTCGCGGATTTTGGGCAGCAGATCGCCGAGCGCCAGGACGCGCTTCACCTGAGGCTCGGTGAGGCCGAAGGTGGCGGCGATATCGGCAACCGCCCGCCCCTCCTTGATGAGGCGGGTGAATGTTTCCCATTGCGAGACCTCGTCGGGATCGAGCCGGGCGATGTTTTCGATCAGCGAAGCCTCCAACGCGTCGGCGTCGTCGCCGTCCTCCATGATGGCGCAGGGCAAGGGGTCGGCCTCGCCGCGCTCGTCGGCGACCGTTTTGGCGGCGAAATAGCGCCGCCGTCCGGCGACGATTTCGAAGGTGTCTGGCGATCCGTTAGGCCGGATCAGCAGCGGCACCAGCACGCCGCGCGCGCGGACCGAAGGCAGGATATCGGAAATGTCGGGGGCGCGCTTTGAGTGGCGCATGTTGATCGCGGAAACGCTCAACTGCTCGATGGAAACGTGGGCAAGCTGCATGGTTCTTCTCCTTTGTCTGGGCTTGAAAAGCCCCACCGCGAGGCCGGAGGCCGAGCGGCGGCGGGGTGGTTTTGCGCACTACGGCGCGGTCATTCCGCCCGGTCGGGCGGAAGCTCGGGAAGGGAAATCGACAGCGCGGCGGCGGCCTGCCGCAAAAGCGGCTCGGCCTCGGTGATGTGGCCGGACAGCCGCGCGGCCTCGGCATAGACCGACAGCGGAAAGTGCGCATGAAAATAGAGATCGCGCTCGATGCCGAGGCCGAGGGGACCCTTGACGCTTTGAAGTTCGGCAAGGCTGACGCTGCCGAGTTCAGGAAAGCCGAAGCCGAGATCGCAAAGGCCGAACAGCGTGTCGCCGTCGGCGTCGAGCTCGGTCAAAAGCCAAGTCGCCGAGCCTGTCGGATTGAACAGTTTGACGACCGGAACATGGTCGGTTTCGACCTCTGCCGCGCCGTTAGCGAGTAGTCGGGCGCGCAATTCGTCGGTGATCAGGATCATGGCAAACTTCCTTGTGAGAAACTGGTCGATCTGTGTCAGAACAGGTCGAGCTGGTTGCGTTTGGCCTCATCGAAGAGGCCGATATCGAGCGGCTTTTGCGGCGCGCGCGGGCGCATTGGCGCAGCAAAAGCGAGCTCAAGCCGGTCGCGCGTGGTGACCGGGCGAACGCCGGGGATGAGCATTTGCTCGCCTTCCGGGGTCGGCTCTGTCGCGGGCTTGCTAGGATCGCGCGCCGTCATGCCGCGATCCCCTCATGCGGCGCGGCGTTCGCCTCGGCCTGAAACGCCAACAGGAAATCGGCGGCTTTCGAGGCAAAGCTGGCGGCGCGGAAAATGGCGCGGTCGTCCTCACGCAAAACCTTGAGCCACGAGGCGATGTAGTCGGCATGGCGCACGGTCGGCTCGATGCCGAGCGACGAGCAGACAAAGGCTGCGCTGATCTCGGCGGTGAGTTCCTCGCGGGCGTAAGGTTTGGTGCCGAACGAGCCGGACAAATCGCGCGCGAGCCGGCTCGGGTGCCCGGTCCAGTGGCCAAGCTCATGCAGAGCAGTGCGATAATAGTTGACCTGTTCGAAAAACGCCGGCTGCGGCGGCAGCTGCACGTAATCCGCGCTCGGCATGTAGAAGGCGCGATCGCCGCCGATGCGGATGTCGGCACCGCTGGCCCGAATAAGCGCCTCGGCTTGGGGAATGATTTCGCGTTCGGGCAGCGGCTCGGGCTGGCTGTAAAGCTCGTCGGGCAGGCCCTCGCACTGCGCGACGTTGAAGACGGTGAAGCGCTTGAGGAAAGGCACCGCCTGGGGCTCGGTGTCCTCGGCCTTGGCGCGTTCCTTCTCGGTCTTCGGGATGAAGCGGTCGGCATGCACGATGGTCGTGCCGTGCTCGCCTTTCTTCACATTGCCGCCAAGGGAAAGGGCCTGCCGGAAGGTGAGCCAGTGCTGGCCGGGATAGCAGTGCTCGATCACCGCGCCCCAAAGGATCAGAATGTTGATGCCGGAATAGGTGCGGCCGGTGGCGGCATTCTTCGGCAGCCCAAGGGCTGCCTTGGCGCTCCCCCAAGGCTTGACCCAAGGCACGCAACCGCGCTCCAGATCGGCGATGATGCGCTCGGTGATCTCGGAATAAAGGCTCGCCCTTTGCGCCTCGCCTTGATTGCCGCCAACTTCTCCGCTAGCGCTGCGTTTGCCGGTCTTGCGCATGATTTTGTCTCCGCTCGCCAATCTTCGCCGCGCCCATCCCCGCAAGCGGGGTGGGCGGCGAAAACGACCGGAAAGGCCGGCCGTCAGAGGTGGCCGGCATCCGCAGGACCGCAACGCCAGTGGAGGACCCTGAGCGGAACGCGAAGGGTTGCGGGCCGCCGCGGCGGGCCTAGAAGGGAGAGCCGCCCACTCCGCGCCGACGGGAAGGCCAACCAAAAAAGACAGCGCCGTCCCGAAGGGCGGCGACCGTCACAGCCCGCAAGGGCTGCCGCGCCAGGGGGCGAAGCCGAATGGCCGAGACCGCCTGAGCCAAGCGAAGAAAAAGCGGGCTCGGTTCACGAGCACCCGGCGCGCGCCTTCGGGCGCGCGGGCGCCGAGCAATTGCTTAGGCGCTTGAGACCCGGTTATCGGAACGAAACAGATCCCATGTGGCTGACGCCAGGCGCCAATGCCAGTGCATAGGTGGTGACGATCATTGCGGCGGACGTTCTCCAGCCCACTGACACAGTGGTGACTGAAGCCGGAAAACCTCGCCAAGCTGCATTTGCGCCAGAAGCGTCTTCTGCCTGGGACTCAGCAAATTCCGTCCGGCCACCCGGTGCAGAAACATACGCGCAAGGTCAGCGCATCCGGCCTCTTGAGCCAGCCGTCCTTAAAGAGCTCAGCGACGGTGGACAGCATGTGCGGTGAGCTCCTCGGCCCCGATGGCCGAAATCCGGCGCGGCATTGCTCCTATGGAGGACGGCCTCCGCCCTCGTGCACTCTCCTGACATTGAAGCTACCGCTTACTTAGCCAACCCTTGAATTCATCCAATAGGAAGATCGAGACCCACCAGGTGTAGCAACACATGAAGAAGCCCATAGCGATGCCTTCCAGCCTCAGGGACTGTAGCAAGTGGTCCTTCGTCGCCACCAGCAAGAGCAGCCACAGCCCGAACACGCCGCTAAACAGCGACAGCGTGAGAAGGGTCATGAAAATGCAGGCAGACCAGACAAGCGACATGGCGCGCTGGAAACGGTTGGGGGGTCCAGGCGGATACCTGGAAACATCTAGCCTCCTTATTTCGTCGAGCAGAATACGCAGGCCTTTCACTATCATCAGAACGAATTGTTGCACCCGCTCGTCCGTGCAAACGCGTGCTATCAGGAACAAAGTACTGGCCATCATCCACAAAAAGAGTGCTGCCGCTGCCATCCACTTGGTCGAGTCCGGCAGATGTTGGAACATCTGACCAAAAATTGCTGCGATATCCATCCCGTTTCTCCGTTCTGAAAACTAGCGTTCGGCGTTGTATAGTGTCCTCGGAGCGCCATTTCAGTACCGAGCTGCGAAGGCCGAGTGCCGCGTGCCTGCGCGGCGTCGGCGTGCCCGAGGTCGGATCGCCGACGCAGAACATACGACGATCCTGGCCCCAAGATCGTGCAGCCGGCAATATTTTCGCCATGGCGTCGCGCGGGCCACAGCATGGCGCCCATCGGGCTGGGCCGGAAGGAGATCGCCAGCCACCGTGGTGCCGATATAGGACAAGAGGCGGCGGATGCCGCCTCTCGTCTCGACTTTAGTCGCGGTCCTGATCCCGAAGCACCCGGATCACCGCTTTGACCTGATAGTCGCCGATCTTGGTACGACGTTGCGCGACAGGATGCCGACAGCCGTCTCGTTCGCCTCGATCGCCCGGATCGCGTTCTCCGTGTCGAAATACGGCCTCAGGTTTTCGATGGGGATGACGTCGCCGTTGTCGTCATAGCCGCCGTGGACATCGGCGCCCGCTCCAGGCGCGAAAGCGCCCACTCCGCCTCGCGGATGAGACGGAAGCCCTGCTTGCGCTGCCGCCAGTATTCTGAGCTGCCGCCATCCATGGTGACGATGTTGCGATGTGTCATGGAAATCTCCTTTCGTTCTCTGACGGAAGGAGCCCGCACCGGCGCATCGAGGGGTCAAGGATCGCTTTAGCGACCGCAACGCGGCGTGCGGGGCCGATTTTGTTGGCGGGCGCTTCAGCGTCCGGCGGCAAAATTGGGGGGACCGCTCGTCCTTAACGCCGCAGAGGCGGTGCCACAATGGGCAGTCAGAGAGAGATAGCCCACGGCCCCGACCGGGGCCGTGTCCGCATCCGGCGAGCAGCCGGTCCTGCCCTCACCAACCTCAAACGGCTGCCATTCCGCACTGGCGGCGCAGTGCCGCGAGAGGATCGTCACGCCGATGCACCCAAACCCCGTAGCGAAAGCGCCCATTGGAGCGAGTTCAACGGGGGGCTATAGCGTAAACCGTGAGTTCTCATCATCACCGGTCATGGCGCGCGCCAGAAAGGCCAGGAGTTACCCAGTTGAACATCGCCCCGGGGCCAAGGTCGTCGATGTGAATTCGCGCGGATTGTGGCTGATCCGCTGGCGGCTGAGCGCGAAGGTCAGCGCGTGGTCGGGTAGGGCGACTTGCAAGCCAGGTGGGCCTGGCTATACGAGAGGGTCTCACAACTTTGACAGGAGGTGGACGGCTGGAAAGCGTGAACGTAATTATTGGGCCGGCAGTTTGGAATCGATAAAGACGCTTGGGTACTCCTTAAGCCGTCACAGCGGTTGTCTGACCGCGGCTCGATCCCACTGAAACGGCGGGGGCTCCGTAAGGTGTTCAAGTTGGAAAAACGGGGAGAAAAATTTGACAACCGGTAGCAAAATCCCGGTCCGGATCGAGTTGGAAGCCGTAAGCTCACTCACGGTCGAGCGCTTCGAAGATTCTCTTCGAAAACATCCTGAAATCGAAGAATGCTACGCGGTGAGCGGCAAGACCGATTACCTTCTATTTGTCTCCGTGAAAGACATTCGGGGCTATGAAGAGATCCACCGGGAAGTCCTTTCCAGGCTACCCGGGGTAAGAAAAATTAGGGCGGACATCCCTCTACGTCGCGTCGTTCCATTTTGAACCGCCACCGCACGCTGACGTGGACATTCGACCCAATCTGCATCGCCTTCTCCTCTTGGCAACACCGGCGCCTGGCCTCTGCTGAGAGAAGTCTGGTCGGTGACGGTGGTCGGCGAAAGCAGCGGTGCTGTCAGCAGAAGCGCAAAGTGGATGAGAAGCTCGCGTGAAGACAAGATCAGCTGTCTACCTTAACGCGCTCCGCGCTTTCGAAGCCAGCGCGCGTCACGGGAGCTTTTCAAGGGCCGGCGAAGAGCTCAATGTGACCGCGGCTGCCGTTGGTCAGATGGTTCGCGGACTCGAGGACTGGCTCGGCATGCCGCTGTTTCATCGCAGCGTCACCGGAAAGGCGAGACTCACCCTGACCGAAGGTGCAGAGCGCGCGCTTCCGGACATCCGTGCCGGACTCGATCGCCTCGGGGTCGGCCTGGAACGGCTTCGCGAGTCTACGACCAGCGGCATCCTCAACGTCACAGTCAGCCCGGCCTTCGCTGCCAAATGGCTGCTTCCGCGCATCGATCGATTTCAGGCCAAATGCCCACAAACCGACATCCGGCTAGAGACGAGCTTGAAGCTTCTCGACTATAGGGCGCTTGGAATCGACATAGGCGTCCGATACGGAGACGGAAATTGGCCAGGGCTGGTTGCCGAGAAACTGATGGATGAAGAGGTCTTTCCGGTCTGCTCACCCGGTTTCCCTGACAGGGAAGCTTTGATCGAACCTTCCGATCTCACGCGAACCACGCTCATCCACGACCTCTCCGTCGATCCGGCAATCGGCTTCGTCACCTGGGACATGTGGTTGCGGGCAGCCGGTGTGCTCGAGGGCCAGCCGCAGAGGGGCATGAGGATCGACAATTCCGCTGCCGTGCTCCAGGCCGCGGTCGAAGGGCGAGGCGTGGCTCTGGCGCGCAGCATCCTGGCACACGACGATCTCGCGGCTGGACGACTGCAGCGCCTTTTTCCTGCCGTCAAAGTCCCTTCGAAGCTGGCTTACTATGTGGTCTATCGTTCGGAATATGCTTCGCTGCCTAAACTGCAAGCGTTCCGTCGCTGGCTGATAGAGGAAGCAAACCCGGTCGATCCCTGATCAGGTTCAGCCACTTCCCTTGCCTTCATACCGATCACTGTGCCGTCCGGCAAAGCTTTTCTTTGTCGCCAGCAAGAAACTCTCATTTGTCAGGGCGGCCGTTCAGCGGCAATCAGACGTAGGAGGCACCGTCCTCGGTCGCTTGAGAATGCTCCTTGGATGCTGGGTATCGACAAACCAGCTGATCGCTGCAGACATCATTAGAGGGTGATCATGGCTTACCTTGAAATCACGTTGCGGATCGCTCCCGACAACCGCCCCGCTGCCGCCGGCGTCCATCAGAAATATGAGCAGCCGTTCCTGTCGCGGATTGCGGGTGCGGTATCCGAGGATCTCCTCGTACGCGACGAGGACGTCCAGGTGCTCCACCAATTCACCAATGTCGAGCACGCCACGGCCTATCTCGAAAGCACAATGTTCAACGACGATGTCGTCATGGGGCTGATGCCGCTGCTCGCGGCTTTGCCGGAAATCCGTATCTAACGCTGTGGCGTGACGCGAAAAAGAAGGACCGGTTCTACACGCTCGGCTGCTGCGATGAATCATTCGACATCACAAACCATTCTGATCGTCGGCGCTGGGCTCGCCGGCTTGACGGCTGCCTATCGCCTTCATCGCGCCGGCTGCGATTTTGCCGTGATCGAGGCGCGGGATCGTCTGGGCGGTCGCATCTTCACGGCCGATCCAGAAGGTGAGGCTTCGGTCGACGGCTTTGATCTTGGCCCCTCTTGGTTCTGGCCCGATATGCATCCCGCTATCAGCCAGCTCGCGCGCGAATTGGAGCTTGAGTTCTTTCCCCAGCATACCGACGGCGCCATGCTGTTTCAGCGTTCTCGCGAAACTGAACCCGAGCGTTATCGGACGATGCGCCAGGAACCGCCATCCATGCGGCTCGTTGGCGGCAGCGGCTCGATCATTTGTGCGCTGGCAGCGCGTTTGCCGCAGGGCCGCATCCGCCTCGGAATGAAAGTGACCCGCGTGGAGCGAACCGGCGGGGGCGTGAAAGTCCGGTTCAACCTTGCCAACGGTACATTCGAGGAGATAGAGGCCGGCCATGTAATCTTCGCGCTGCCGCCGCGACTGCTGGCGGAGACGGTTGAATTCGATCCCGCGCCGGACGGGTCATTCCAGAGGCTGTGGCGCGACACGCCGACCTGGATGGCCCCGCATGCCAAGTTCTTCGCTCTCTATAACACGCCCTTCTGGCGTGCTGCAGGGTTTTCAGGGGCGGCGCAGAGCCTGGCTGGCCCGCTCGTCGAAATCCATGATGCCACCACCGCGTCAGGCAAGGCTGCCCTCTTCGGTTTCATCGGCGTCCCTGCGCCGTACAGAAGGCAGGCTGGCCGCGACGCCGTCATCGGGGCTGCGGTCGCGCAACTTGGGCAGTTGTTCGGCCCGGGCGCACTGAAGCCGACGGCGACGCTCTACAAGGATTGGGCTGCCGATCCACTGACGGCGACATCTTTGGATCAGGCAGCCAGCGGCCATCCAACTGGCGGACGGCGAGAGTGGGTGGATGGCGATTGGAGAGAGTGGATCACGCTGGCGGGCAGCGAAACCGCCGCCCGCGACCCCGGTTATCTGGCTGGCGCCGTCGAGGCGGGGGAACGAGCCGCCGACAGCCTGGTCAACCGACAGAAGGGAAAAGTTTCATTCCCGCTATTGAATGAAGGAGCACAAACGCCATGAGAGCAGCCTATAAGGCGATGCAGATCGCATCGGGAAGCCTCGAACTGGTGGAGCGGCAAACGCCTGCGCCAAAGGCGAATGAAGTGCTGATCGCCGTCGAAGCTTGCGGCGTCTGCGGCGCAGACCCCAGCGACATCGACAGGGCCGATCCGACGCTGAAGCCGCCTCGCGTTCCCGGTCACGAGGTGGTCGGCCGCATCGTGGCTCTCGGCGAAAACACACCTTCGATCTGGAAAATCGGACAGCGTGTCGGCGTCGGCCGGCTCGGCGGCCATTGCAACGAGTGTGGCGAATGCCGCCGCGGCCGTTTCAACCTTTGCCGAAACCAGCCCACAGTCGGCTCCACCTGCGACGGCGGCTATGCCGAAATGATGATCGCGCGCGCTACAGGCCTCATTTCCATCCCCGACGAATTATCGTCGCAAGAAGCAGCACCCATCCTGTGCGCGGGCATTGCCACGTTTAACGCGCTGAAGAAGTCGGGCGCCGAGGCGGGCGATACTGTCGCAATTTTGGGCATTGGCGGCCTCGGCCACATGGCGCTGCAATATGCCCGCAAGATGGGATTGCGGGTGGTGGCGGTGGGACGCGGCGAAGACATTGCAGCGGAAGCGATGACACTGGGCGCCCATCGCTACATCGACGCGAACAAGGAAGACGCAGCCGGTGTTCTGAACACCATGGGCGGCGCGAAAGCCATCCTGACGACGACCGCCGATTCAGCGGCCGTCGCCGCGATCATGCCTGCCCTTGCGCCGGAGGGCCGTCTTGTCGTGCTCGGCGTCGGCAAGGATCCTCTGCCGGTCTCGACAGGATATCTGGTAGGGGCCGAACGTGGCATCATCGGCTCCATTACGGGATCGCCGTTCGAAAACGAGAAGACGCTGGATTTCAGCGTGCTGACAGGAGTGCGGCCGATGATCGAGACCATGCCGCTGGAGCTGGCTGCGGAAGCGGTCCAGAAAATGAGATCTGGCGATGTGAAGTTCCGAATAGTCCTGACAATGGGAGACCAGCCCAATGCGCATCAATGAAGACCTCACGAAACCTGTGATCGTCCACGCGGCCAGGCTCGACTGGGTACCGAGTCCCGCCGCGGGCGTCGATCGCCGCATGCTCTATCGCATTGGGGGCGAGGTCGCCCGCGCGACCTCGATCGTGCGCTACGCGCCGGGCAGCGCCTTTCCCCGCCACGTCCATGCCGGCGGCGAGGAAATTCTCGTGCTTGAGGGGACGTTCCAGGACGAGCATGGGGACTATCCGGCGGGAAGCTATTTCCGTAACCCGCCCGGCACTTCCCACGTGCCGGCATCCCAAGACGGGTGCACGATCTTCGTGCGTCTTTGGCAGTTCCGTAAGGGCGATGATGTGCAAATCGTCCGTCAGCCTGGCGAGGGTGAAGCAGCACCGTTGCGCAAGGGGGTCGGAAAAGCACGTGTCCTGTTCAACGAAGACAAGGAACGTGTTTCGATCGAGGACTGGCAGGCCAACTCCTCCGTAACGGTCAAAAATCGCCGTGGCCTCGAGTTTCTTGTGCTGTCCGGCAACCTCGCTGTCGGAGATGAGAAACTGGAGCCGCAGAGTTGGGGAAGGTTGCCGGCAGGCGAACCGCTTCAAGCAATGACAGGCCCGCAGGGCGCCCGGATCTGGATCAAGGACGCTCCTCTTCAGCATGCCGACGTGTTGCCAATGCCGGATTGAAGCCCGGCGGTAAGAGATTCGTGCGTCCGCCGAGCAGCTACCACTTGCTCGGGCATGATGCCGCCGACATCGGGCATCCCGGGGCACCGTTTGGCAAGGGCGAGTGTCCAGTTCTCGGGCAAGCTTCAGGAAGCCGTCGATAGAGGAGGTCGTCTCCTCGCCGCGCCCTACACCGAGATTGATGCTCTTCTGAAGCCGGTATCACCCAGCCGCAGTGCGCGTATCGGCAGTCCGGAAGCGTCCTCGTTGAGCAGCCAATCGGGAAGAAAGTCACGCCCCTGCCCGCGCAGACCAGTTGCAGCATCAGGTCGATGGTTTCGGCTGTGCGATGCTGACGGGGCCAGCAGTGCGCCGGAACAAGGAATCGCATGTAAACGTCCGGGCGCTCCAAAGGGACAGGCACGGAAATCAGTTCTTCGTCCAGGAGATCTTGCGGCCCCACGCATGAGCGGCCATGCACCATGAGGACAACCTCGTAGTCAAACACCTGCGTGAACAGTAGTTCCGCGGTCTCCGCAGGGTCCGCATTATCAGCAGGCCGATCTCGTAACCCAGGAGTGCCTTGACGCCGTCGAACCGGAAGGCCGTACGCACGATCATCAGGTCGGCGAGCAAGTATTTTGGTTTGAAAGCCGAGGAGGGAGCGAAGGGCTACATCACCATCGAATTCTGACACTCAGACCTCAATCGAAGCCGAGTTTGATGTCTGGACCGATGGTTCCCCCAAGCTTGTTCATGGTCGCCTAAATTGTCTTCGAGCGCGAGATTCGCGAGAGCGAATTCAAGCAACTCCGTGTCACCTTCAATGCCCGTCTGGCGCAAGGCCTGCTCAATAGAGCATGGCTCAAGCGTTCTGTGATCCGCTCGTTCTTAGGCCGATCAGGCCGTTGCGAAGGCAGCATGAAGCGTCTGCCGAACGACAGACTTCTGCCCGCCCGGCATGTCGTCAGGCTTTGCGTGCCGGCTAGGACCGCAGGCTGGACAGAATCTTGCAGGGGTCAGCGTCAAGCGCCGCAGCTACGTCGAGAAACTCAATGACATCCAGACGCCGTTCTCCTCCTTCATACTTGGCCACAAAGGATTGTGGACGACCAAGCATCTCAGCCACCTGCGCCTGGGTTAGACCTTTGGCCGCACGCAGCGAAACCAGTTGAGCCAGGAACCGCTGGTGGCGGGGCGATCGAAGGGATTTGGGCATGTAGGCGAACCGGTCGGGTAAAGACCGGCTGAGCGAGTAATCCCGGTTTCGGATAATCCCATTTTGGGATATGTTATTGGATCCACCGCTCAACAGGCGAGGTTCGCAGCAGGCATGAATCGATCGACGGGAAAAGATGAGACCGCGAGCTCAACCCTGAGCGATGAGGTCCCCTGGTCTGACACCGTCACGGCCTACGACAGACAGCACTTCACGATTTACCTGAGGATTCTGGATGCTTGCGCCGACAATGCCAGCGAAGAGGAGATGGCCGAGCTCATTCTTGGCATCGACCCGGTCCTTGAACCGGTACGCGCCCGCAAGGTCCTTCGCAGTCATCTCGACCGCGCGAACTGGATGGTGACGAGCGGCTACAAGGAACTATTTGCTAGCTGACGCACGGCATCGACCGTGACGCTTTTCAAACGAGGAAATCACGATACCGTCATTCACAGCCGCGGCCGCGAGAGACTGCGCGGCGGGTCACAACTGCCTCATTCGGAGCACAAGGTCCGGGCGGCAGGATTAACTGAAAGATTGTCTCAGGCGCTCGGCATGCAAATTTGCAGGCGGCGTTCGAACTGGGCACTCTTGGTTCTGATGCGTTTGCATGAGGATTAGCGACGCCCCTCACGTTGAAGCAAGGTTCGGATTGGACCAGCGCCGCGACGGGCGGTTCGACCCGAGGGAGAGATGTCGGGGGGCGAACATACCCGAATTCAATTCAGCAATTCGGCTCTCGCAATCGGTCGGAAGCTTCCGCGCCGGAAACATGATAACCGGGCAATTTCTGTTTTCCCCACGCTTCATCCATAGGATGGCATGCTTCGCTATGCGACGAGAACATCGATAGGCTGACGGATAGATGGTGCGACCGAGCGCACCCACAAAATCTTCATATGGTGCAGTTAAGGCAGGGGAGCATATAGCCATGCCGACAGGCAGGCTGGCATCCTGATGACTGATACGAGAGGAAGAAACGTGCTGAGAATGACGCGTGCCGAGCTTCATGAGTTGGTCTGGTCGAAACCGATGACCGAGATCGCAAGGCTGTATGGCGTCAGAGATCAACATGTCGCGCAGGCCTGCGATGCTCACGAGATCGCTCGGCCGCGTCCCGGCCATTGGCAAAAGGTAGAACACGGCAAGTCGGTGGAGACTGCCGCGCTCGACAACAAGAACCATTCTCCAGAGGCGATCATCATTATCGAACCGGCGGTCGGGAGGCCCGGCCGGCTCCAGTGGGGCGACGAGGATGACGCAGCTAAGAGACGTGCAGCATGATCCATTAAAGGCTTGCCAGGGAATTGCCGCCCGAAAATGGCGTCTTGGACGAGGACTCGAGCCCCCATCTCGAGTGTTTCGAAGATCTGGCGGCTTCGCTGTCCTGAGTTCGCCCAGCGAAGCGCGCTGCCGATGAAGATCCGGGCGGGTTATGTCCGCGCCGCATATTACGGCAAATCCGAACTTTGCAGCGCCCCGGAACCGCGGGGCCTCGCAATGAAGTGCGGTTTGTTGCTGTGGGCCACCTTATCGGCCCGCCAGACACCATCCCCGATTGCAGCCGGAGCTATGTGAAGCGTGGCCGCAATTCAACAGCCTCTTGTGAACGATCCTGCTGTCATCGAATGTCGGCAGCGGGCTTTGGCAACGCCGTCGGCGCTGGCGCGATCATGGATAAACACCGCCCGACAATCAACGGCGTAACCGCGCCGGCGCCCAGAGATCGCGCACACGTCGCTCGGCGAGCGTGCCGCTTCGGCTCAGGCATTGGCTGGAAGCAATCGAGTGCCCATGGCAGTCTCGGCTCTTCCGGCGCTTCGGCAAGGGTGCATCTCAGCATACTCAAAAGGTGGCCTTCAAACCAAAGGAGACGGACATGGCTTGGAACGTCGCCCCGACAGCATCTTTGAACCTACCTTCGATCTGCCCCTTGGCAGTGTCGAAGCTTTGTCCGTCGCCGCCGGTGTGAAACACCCGATCGAAGGACCCGCGCAGATAGAGCGAGGCACATGGCGTTACTGCGTAACTGACGGCGATATCGGCTCCCATCGTCGGCGCTGTGTACAGATCGTCGGAAAAGCGATGTTCTCCCCAGTGGTCGTCTATGCCCTCGAAGCCGATGCTCAGGCCAGCTCGAACGCCGCCACTGATGCTAAGGTCGCCGAGGACTTGTTCGCCGCTCAGGCTCACGAAACCAACCGGAATTTTTTGCCGATTGGTGATGACTTTATGGTCCCCCGCCCAGATCGGGTGGAGGTCGCGAAAGAGCGGATCGCCGCTCGATTCGGTGCCGTATCCCCCATAGGCTGTCCACTTGACGTCGGTATAGCGCATGCCGGCACCGAGCGCGAGACTGCCTGTGTCATTGCTGGCGACGATCCGGTCAACCTCGATCGAACCGGCGAAATAGTGATCGAGGTCGGTGTCGGGCAGAACCGCGCGGCCGCTCCAGCTGTCATGGAGCTTGCTGGCCCAATCGCGATCGAGCAGGTGCCCGTCGCCGCCAATACCGACATCAAATCTGCTCTTTAAACTCCATTCCTTATCGATACGTGCGTTCACCCCAAACGTCAGCAGAGTAACCTCTATGCTCTTCCAATCCAGCTGGCTGACCTTGTGATGGTGCCAGTCGTCGTGGTTCCAGTAGACAAATTTCTGGGCTCTGATATCGGCCAGACCGATTTCGCCGAAAGCCGCGATGTTCCCGTTGTCGAAATAAAATGGGCCTCTCCCGTCCGCAGCGAACGATGGCGCCGACAACAAGACACAAGAAGTGGTGAGGGCCTTGAAGGTGACGCGCCTTGCACGATCACGGGCTTTTTCATCCGGCACATCGATACGGGAGCTTGACTTCATCGCCCCTGAACCGCGGGCCGCTGCTGTTGTCCGATTGGGTGCGCCTCGCCGTTGCGAAAAAGCCCGTGTTCCACCACTCACGGGCTCTTGAGAAAGCAGCATGTCGTTGTCCTTCGTTTCACAAAAATATGGGATCGTGAACGCCGTGCATGGGCGCGATGCGAGTATGCCTGGCATCGGCCAACCGGTTTGCGGTCACGGCGAGCGCAGGGAATAGTCCTCTTTTCGGCCAGGTGAGCGACGATCTGGCAGGCACGGCTCAACAGAGATGTCGGAGGACCGCAGACCTTGCCGCGGATGCGGTAGAAATATTGGCCGGATGGACGCGCCGCCGTAGTTTGGATTGACTGGCGAGGCTGTCATGCGCTCCTGCTCGTGCGTGCCCACATAGGTTGCTTTTGTCCAAGCAATTGCCGGACCAAACGGGAAACCAGCCAAGAACCTGTTCAATCACCAGCGGCGTTGCACATGCTTGTCAGAAGGCTGACAAACGGCGTGTCGGAGAGGCAACGGACTCTGTCCGAATTGCGTAGACCGAGGTGAAAATGCAAAGCCGAACCGAGGTTGAAGCGTCGTGTCTCACCGCTGCGGTAGCGGGGAACCGGTGGGGGCAACTCGAGTCGGGGGCTCACGATGGTGACGTCCAGAAACCTGGTGCGGCTCGATAGGGCGGTGGTGTTCGGTAGCGACCTCCGCTGCAGTGGCGCTCGCTTCAGCGCCGTTAAGGGCTCGGCTCGCGGGCGGCTTCGTCACCGCCGAGCGGCGGGAAATGATCCCGAAGGCGTCGTGCTCGTGATGAGCTGTTTCACCGCCTAAGCATGGCCGAGATGCCATAGCGGACAAAGGGGAAATGTTGAGCAAATCGAAGCCCCACATGCCTTGCAAGCCGTGCCGCTGCGTGCTCGCCTGAATAGAGTCCGACGATTAGGTTTGTAGCATGATAGAGCGGTGCCGCTGACAGCCTGAGGCAGCCTTCGTATCTGCGGAGGAGTTCGGGATCGGCAATGTCGCGACAGTCGCGATGCGCGGTCAGGATTCTGCGGGCGAGTCGATTCTGGCCGCTGAGGCCGATGTTGAAGCCATGCGCAGTTACCGGGTGCATGCCAATGGCAGCGTCGCCGATGAGTGCGGCGCTCGGGGCCCAAAACCTGTGCGCCCAGGTCGTCACCAGCGGATAGGCATGGCGGGTGCTTGCCAGGGTCATTTTTCCGAGCCGCTTTCGACACCTATCCGTCAATTCCATCAGGAACAGATCGTCTTCGAAAGCGAGAAGTCTATTGGCCTCGTTTGCGCGCAATGTGAGAAGCAGCGACGACACGCCTTCCATCAACGGCAACATAGCTATCGTCTGATGGTGATCGAACCATTCGATTGCGACCTGGTGATGCGCGCGCTCGTGCCTCACCCGGCAAATCAACATCGAGCTGCCAAGCCGATTGATATCGGCCGCGATACCTAGCAGGTCGCGCGTGCGCGATAGCCGCGAATCCGCTGCAACGAGAAGCCGAGCGCCCAACCGCCTGCCGTCGGAAAGCTCTATGACCACTCCTTTGTGGCTGTTGGTTACACCAACGACCGAGTGGCCGCATAGCAGCTGGGCACGGTCGTTCAAGCGGACGATCTTGAACAGGGCGTCGCGGATCCGACAATTTGGGACCAGATATCCGAGCGGTTCTGCAGATCCTCTTGGAGGATCGAAACACAGAGCGAAAGGGCTCGATCCGTTGAGCACGCGCGCGCCATGTAGGGGTGATTTGTGACAAGCGGAGATGGCGTCCCAGGCGCCGAGCTCGCGAAGGATCCTGATCGAGGCATAGGTCAGCGCGATCTCGCGACCATCAAAAGGCGGATTCGCCAGCGCTTCTAAAGTCTGCTGTTCAACCACCGCGACTTTGAGATCGCTCTTTGCAAGCGTTGCAGCGAAGGAAAGTCCGACCGGACCGGCTCCTGCGACAATGATGTCGAAACTATCGTCGCAGTCGGCCATCAGCGCGCCGCCATCGCGTCGGCCATCTGCGTGAGATGCTGGTTGAATTGAGCCACAAGCCGTGGAGCGATCACCCTTGCCACCAGTACGCGCCGTATCGCCTCAAGCCGCTGGGCATGAAAATCCGCAGAAATCCGCAACGAGGGATGCAGCCGGGAACGCAGCCGATAGGGCGAGCCCTTGTCTGCGCCAATCCGGCCAGCCAGCCAGCAAGCAAGCGGGCTTCTCATCCCGGCGGTTCGCTGACGATGCCGACCAAACTGTGCGTTAGACATGCTTTCTCCCTTGAGACATTGGTGGAGGTAACTTGCCGGTGAGCAGATAGCCTTGATCTGGATCAGCCAGAGCAAAGCCGGCAGGCGCGGGCGGGATCGAGTCAGCATTCCGGATCGTCGTCGCAGTCGATGAGGATCCGCTCAGCTGCCCCTTGAAGATCCTCATATTGACCACTGCTCAAAGCCCACAGAAAGCCGGACAGCCCAAGCGCGCCAAGGAACAGAGCTGCCGGTATCAGGTAGGCGAGCATCGTCATGACGGCTGCACTGGTGCGCGAATGCCTGAGCCCGTTGACGAAACAGTCGTCGTGACCTCGCTACCTGCAAAGCCTTGCAGGCGTAGCGCATTTCCAATGACAAGCAACGACGAGGCGGACATGGCGATGGACGCGATCAGCGGAGTGACCTGTCCAAGGATGGCGATCGGCACGGCTATGGCGTTGTAGACGGTTGCGATAGCGATGTTCTGGCGGACCAATTGCCGGGCCTTCCGCGAGACGTCCAAGGCAAGGGGTACCGCCTGCAGGCTCTCGCGAAGGAATACGAAATCCGCGGCATTGCGGCCAATGTCGGCGGCGGTGGCCGGGGCGATCGAGACATGTGCCGCGCCCAGGGCGGGCGTGTCGTTCAGACCATCGCCGACCATGAGGACCCGGTGACCGTCATTGGTCAGCCGCATGATCCGCTCGACCTTTCCTGACGGAACGAGAGCGGGGCTAAAACGGTCAAGCTGTAGCGCGCCGGCGACCTCGGCGCATGCCACGGCCGTATCGCCGGACAACATTTCCACCGTCAACCCGGCATGTTTCAACTGCGCAATGGCCGTGTCCGCATCCGCCCGCAAGGCGTCCTCGAATTCAAAGGATGCGACGATCCTTTCGTTTCGGGTCAGCACTGTTGCGCCTGCTTTGCCTTCGGCGCCGGTCTGACCCTTGCACCCGGCCCATCCCCGCCGGCCCAGGCGCCAGGTGTTGCCCGCGGCTGTCGCTTCGATGCCGAAACCCGGATGCTCTCTCACGTCATTGAATGTCGGTAGTCCGGCCGGGCTCGCCAGGCCGCTGATTGCCTGCGAAAGCGGATGACGGGAATGCGCGCCTATCGCGGCGGCGATGGCCAGCATAGCCGGATCGATGGATGACCTGTTGACGAGCCGGGGCTTTCCCAGCGTCAGAGTGCCCGTCTTGTCGAACACAGCCGTGTCGACCGCCGCCAAGCGCTCAAGAGCCGACCCATCCTTGACCATGATGCCGTTGTCGAACAGTCTTCGCGCGGCGACGACCTGGACGATCGGCACCGCAAGCCCAAGCGCGCAGGGACAGGTGATGATCAGCACGGCGATGGCGATCGTCATCGTCCTGTGCCAGTCCCCGCTTGCGGCCATCCAACCAAGAAACGTCGCGAACGCCGTCAGGTGTACCACTGGCGCATAAAGCGCGGCGACGCGGTCGGCGATCTGGCGGTAGTGGGCGCGGCCGCCCTCGGCGGCCTCCAGCAGACGGACCATTTCCGCCAGGAAGGAATCCTTGGCGGCTGCAGTCGCCTCGACGGTCAGCGGGCCGGTCAGGTTGAGCATACCGGCCTGGACCATCTCTCCCGCCTCGGCATTTCGTGGTGTGCTCTCGCCCGAGACCAGTGAGCAATCGAGATCCGATGAGCCCCGGACGACCGTGCCGTCGAGGGGTATCCGTTGGCCAGCGGCGACCAACACACGCATGCCCGGTTCGATCTCGTCGACCGGCAGATAGTCGCGTGCACCGTCCTCGCGCAGCACCGTGGCGCCGCGGGCAGCAAGCCGCGACAGGCCCTTGACCGCGGTTCGGGCCCGCTCGCGCATCACGTGGTCCAGCGTCCGGCCGATCAGCAGAAAGAACAGCAACGATACCGACGCGTCGAAATAGGCGTGCTCGCCATGATTGACTGTCTCGTAAAGGCTCATCGCGTAAGCGAGCGAAACTCCGACGGCGATCGGGACGTCCATGTTCATGCGACCATGTCGCAGCGCATTCCAGCCCGGCTGGAAGAAGATGCCGCCGGCGAATGCAAGCGCCGGGATGGCGATCAGCGCAGAGACCCAGTGGAACAGATCGCGGGTTGCCCCTTCAGCGCCCGACCAGACAGAGACCGAGAGCAGCATGATATTGCCCGCCGCGAAGCCTGCGACCGCGACTGCTCGGACCAGTTGCAACAGTGTCCCGTCCTTTTCGTCGCCGTCGGGGTCGAACAGATGCGCCGCATAGCCCAGTCCTTCGAGCGTGGCTACGATCGGCGGCGCCTCGCCTTCGCGCCATCGCACCGACACCCGTTTCGTCGATAGGTTGACGCGGGCCGTCTCGACGCGGTCGAGATCTGCAAGTGCCGTCTCGATCGCCCGGATGCAGGCACCGCAGTGGACCGTCGGGACCGTCAGGTCAGTCTGAATGATGCCGTTGCCAAGACGGCGGCTCGCCAGCCTGATTTCCTGATCTGAGGGCAGGTCTGGCTTCACTCTGCCAGTATCCATCTCGGCGCCGGGTGCACAGCAACTCATTGCAAGGCCCCATTGGAAATGATGACACGGCGAACTTCCCGATAGGGCTTCGCGAGATCTGCGTCCGCGTCCACCTCAATGATCCAGACGCCATTGCGGGGCGTATGTCGGGCCACATATTCCTGGCCGGAGGCAAGAGCCAAGGTAATGGACCGGTCTTCAGCTTCGTAGGCGGGATGACGAAAGAGCACCTTGACGCCATGCAATGCGATGGGCCTGCCAGCCGCATCGGCGAGGCTGTAGCGCACCTCGCCACCGGCAATGGTCAAGCGGCTCTTCCAGCCAAGTGCCGCCTGAGCCCGGCCCTCCTCCGCGTTCTTGTTGAATTCCTGGCTCGCCACATAGGTGTTTTCGGCGACGAGGCCGGTCCAGCTTGTATTGGCAAGCATCGCCATCAGCGCATCGACGCTGACGACCACGCCGAAAAAGGCCAAGACGATGAAAAACATGTGCCGGCCGGTGAATGCGCGAGGTCGTTCTGTTTTTGCGCTCACTTGGTCGTCTCCGGCGTGTTGAAGGTGGCGAGGTATCGGTCCGACTCCGAACCGGCCTTGTCGTTTGCGATGAATGTGAAGGTCTGCGTCTGGTCCTGGATCTGACTGAGGGGCTGGCGGACGAAGATTTTCAACGTTTTCAGGCGGTCGGGCTCGACCGGGACAGCGAAGGAACGACCTGCAGGCAGGTCAGAGCCAACGAGGCTCATTTGCGCGCCTTCCAGGCCCTGCATCGTGACGACGATGGTTCGCGGCTCAGGGGTCATGTTGAGCAGCTTCACGGTGTAGCCGTTGCGGATGGATCCATCGGAGAGCGTCACGAATTGCGGGTTGCGGTCGTGAAGCACGTTCACCTCGAGCCGGTTGCGGGTCATCAGCGAATAGAGCAGTCCGATGCCGACCAGTGACCACAAGCCCATGTAGACGAAGGTGCGCGGCCGAAAGATCTTGCCGGGATGGAAATGCGCCAATTTGTCGGACAGAGCGCCGCCGGCAGTCCGAACGAGTGCGGGATCGATCGGGCGGGTACCGCCTGCCATCGCTGTGGCCATGTTGGCGTTGTAGTCGGAAAGCGTCGCATAGGAGATCAGCCCGCGCTCCTTGCCGAGCTTGTCCATGACGCCGTCGCAGGCGTCCGCGCAGAGCGCGCAGGTGATGCATTCCAGCTGCTGGCCGTCGCGAATGTCGATCCCCATAGGGCAGACGGCGACGCAGGCCTTGCAATCGACGCAGTCGCCGACCGATTGTCCGGCGGCCGAGGCCTTTTTGGGATGGCGTGAACGCGGCTCGCCGCGCCAGTCGTTATAGGTCACGGTCAACGAATTTTCGTCGAGCATGGCGGCCTGGATGCGCGGCCACGGGCACATGTACGTACAGACCTGCTCGCGCATCAGTCCGCCGAACACATAAGTGGTGCCGGTGAGCACGGCGATCGTGGCGTAGGCGACGGGCGCCGCCGTGCCGGTCACGACTTCGCCAAGCAGTGTCGGCGCGTCAGCGAAATAGAAAATCCAGGCGCCGCCGGTTGCCACCGCGATGACCAGCCAGATGGCGTGCTTGGATGCACGCAGGACCAGCTTGCGTGCGGTCCATGGTTCGACGTCGAGTTTCATACGGGCGTTGCGATCGCCTTCGACGGCGCGCTCGACGACAAGGAACAGGTCGACCCAGACCGTCTGCAGGCAGGTATAGCCGCACCAGGCTCGCCCGACCGTCGACGTGACCAGGAAAAGGCCGACGCCGGCCATGACCAGCAGGCCGGCCACATAGTAGAATTCTTGCGGCCATATCTCGATGAAGAAGAAGTAGAAGCGGCGGTTGGCAAGATCGAGCAGCACGGCCTGGTCGGGGGCAAACGACCCGCGATCCCAGCGCAGCCAGGGCGCCAAGTAGTAAATGCCGAGCGTGAGCGCCATCACCAGCCATTTGAACCGACGGAAGCGGCCGAAGGCGCGCTTGGGGAAAATCTTCTTGCGCGCGGCATAGAGCGGCTGTCGTATCCTGGCGGAGTTGACCGCTTCGGCTTCGAGCCGTTCTATCGGCTTTTTATCAAGCACGAGAAGCTCCGGTCACCAGCGACGATTTTCGCGGCCGACGCCCGACCATCGGATCTGGCCGACGGTTGAGCAAGCTTTGCGGCATGGCGAGCGGCGTCGCGTTGATGAAGGTCAATCGCGGGATGCCGTAATATGGTCGAGGCCCGGCTCTCGCCGGGCCTCGTCGCTTGGCGGGGGGGAGGGCCGAGAATAGGCCGCCGTTCCTATTCTCCAGCGCCAAGCGAATGGACATAGACTGCAAGTTCCTTGACCTTGATCTCGCCGAGACGCCCGATCCAGGCCGGCATCACGCCTTGTTTCGGCGCGCGGACCTGGGCGGCGATGGCCGTCTCGCCCGGCCCATAGAGCCAGATCGCATCAGTCAGATCGGGTGCGCCGAATTCTCTGTTGCCCTTTGCGTTCTCACCGTGACAAGCGACGCAGTTTTCCGCGAAGACCTTGGCACCGGGCTCGATCAGGCTGGCGTTTCTGACGGGTCCCGACAAGCTGGCGACGTAGGCGCTGACCTGGGCGATCTGCTCAGGCGTGATGACGTCGCCAAAAGCGGGCATTTCCGACACACGCGTGTCGGGGTCTGAGGTAAAGCGGACGCCGTGGGTGATCGTCTGCTGGATTTCATCGGCGTTGCCGCCCCACAGCCAATCGTCGTCATTGAGGTTCGGAAATCCTCTCGACCCTTGCGCGCCGGAGCCGTGGCACTGCACGCAATTGACCCTGAACGCCGCAAAGCCGGCTGCGACCGCGAACTCGCGCAATGGGTCGTCGGCGACAATCTCCGACACGGTTTTCGATTTCACAGCCGCGACATACTTGGCCTTGGCAGCCTCTGCCGCCGCCAACTCCTTCTTGACTTCGTTGCGGCTCGAATAGCCGAGCGCGCCGTTTGTTGCCGAGCTCAGCATCGGCCATGCCGGATAGGCGATGGTGTAGCCGAGCGCCCAGGCGATGGTGATGTAGAGAATGACCACCCACCAGCGAGGAAGCGGGTTGTCGAGTTCCTTGATACCGTCCCACTCATGACCGGTCGTCGAGACACCCGACAATTCATCGATATACTGTGTGCTCATGATCAGTCGTCTTTGAGGGGAATTCGGGCGGCTTCATCAGCCTGGCCGCGACCGCCCGGTCGGAGCGCGATGGCAACGCATCCAGCAAAGAAGAGCACCATGGCGAGCAGGCCCCAGCTGTCGACAAACTCCCGCATCAAATTGTAGTCCATCGTGGTTCTCCTTAGCGGTAGCCGGCGGCGTCGTCGTAGTTGTTGAAGTCGACGAGTGTGCCGAGCATCTGCAGATAGGCGACCAGGGCATCCATTTCGGTCACCTGTTGCGGGTCGCCGTCAAAGTCGCCGATCCTGGCTTTCGGGTAGCGGGCCTCAAGGCCTGATGTGTCGACGTTGGGATCAGCCTGCGCCATCAGATCGGCGTTCGCGTGCGAGACCATGTCGTCGGTGTAGGGGACACCGACGCGCCGGTTGGCGACGAGCTGCGTGGAGAAATCCTTCACCTCGATCGGCCTCTCTTTCAGGAAGGCGTAGGTCGGCATGATGGATTCCGGCACCACCGAACGCGGATCGGTGAGATGCTGGACGTGCCAACTGTTCGAGTAGCGATCGCCGACGCGCGCCAGGTCAGGTCCTGTGCGCTTGGAGCCCCACTGGAACGGGTGGTCGTACATCGACTCGGCCGCCAGGCTGTAGTGGCCATAGCGCTCGACCTCGTCGCGGAAGGGCCTGATCATCTGGCTGTGGCAGAGATAGCATCCCTCGCGCACATAGATGTTGCGTCCGGCGAGCTCGAGCGGCGAGTAGGGGCGCATGCCCTCGACTTTCTCGATCGTGTTGTCGAGATAGAAGAGCGGGGCGATCTCGACGATGCCACCGACGGTCACCACGAGCAGGGACCCGACGAGCAGCAGCGTGGCGTTCCTCTCAATGGCCGCGTGTCTGTCCATCAAGCCCATTTTCTGGCTCCTGATCGCACGGGCTTCAGGGCGGAGATGGAGCCGGGCATCGAATCCTCCTCACGTTGGTAGCCAAAGATGGTCTTGGTGATGTTCCAGGCCATGATCAGCATGCCGGACAGATACATTGCGCCGCCGACCGCGCGCATGATGTAGTAGGGATGCACAGCGGCAACGGTTTCGGCGAAGGAGTAGACCAGGAAGCCTTGCTCGTCGTATTCGCGCCACATCAGCCCCTGCATGATGCCGGACACCCACATGGCCGCGGCGTAGACGACGATCCCGAGCGTCGCCAGCCAGAAGTGCCAGGTGACGAGGCGCAGCGAATAGAGGCGCTCGCGATTCCAGAGCCTCGGTACCATGTAGTAGATCGCGCCGAACGAGATCATGCCGACCCAGCCGAGCGCGCCGGAGTGGACATGGCCGATGGTCCAGTCGGTGTAATGCGACAGCGAGTTGACCGTCTTGATCGACATGATGGGACCTTCGAAGGTCGACATGCCGTAGAAGGCGATGGCAGTTACCATCATGCGGATGATCGGGTCGGTGCGCAGCTTGTCCCAGGCGCCGGAGAGGGTCATCAGGCCGTTGATCATGCCGCCCCAGGAAGGCATCCACAGCATGATCGAGAACGCCATGCCGAGCGTCTGCGCCCAATCTGGAAGGGCGGTATAATGGAGGTGATGCGGTCCGGCCCAGATATAGAGGAAGATCAGCGCCCAGAAGTGGATGATCGACAGCCGGTATGAATAGACCGGCCGGTTCGCCTGCTTTGGCACGAAATAATACATCATGCCGAGGAAGCCCGCCGTCAGGAAGAACCCGACCGCATTATGGCCGTACCACCACTGCGTCAGCGCGTCCTGAACACCCGAGAAAGCGGAGTAGCTCTTCGAGCCGAGGAACGAGACCGGCATCGACAGATTGTTGACGACATGCAGCATCGCAATGGTGACGATGAAGGACAGGTAGAACCAGTTGGCGACGTAGATATGCGGTTCCTTGCGCTTCAGAATGGTGCCGAGGAAAAGGATCAGATACGCGACCCAGACGATCGTCAGCCAGAGGTCGACATACCATTCCGGCTCGGCATATTCGCGGCCTTCGGTGATGCCCAGCAGATAGCCGGTGGCGGCCATGACGATGAAGAGCTGGTAGCCCCAGAAGACGAACCAGGCGAGCTTGCCGCCGAACAGCCGGGCGCGGCAGCTGCGCTGGACGACGTAGAGCGACGTGGAAATCAGCGCATTGCCGCCGAAAGCGAAGATGACGCCGGAAGTGTGCAGCGGCCGCAAGCGGCCAAAATTGAACCAGGGCCCGACGTTGAGATTCGGGTAGGCAAGCTGAAGCGCGATGACAACGCCCACCAGCATGCCGACAACGCCCCAGAATACCGTGGCGATGGCTCCGTAGCGGATTGGTCCATCCATGTAAGCTGCGGGGTCGATCGGAACCGCCGGCTTGAACTCGGTGTTGCGCATCAGCATCGCATTGAATCCAGCCAAGGCGAAGAACAGGACCCACATGTGCTGGCGAAAAGGCTCATCCACGCCGAAGCCGGCAGCCACCACGGCTGCGAAAGCAAACAGGCTTAGAAGGACGATCTCGGTGCCGAATTTCATTGCCAGTCCCGATCTGGAAATTCCGGCGGACGCCAAATCCGCAGCGCATAAATTGCGCAGTCGCGGCCTGTTTGCCCTGATCCATGTCAGAGCAGCGCGATTTTTGCTTCAGGTGCGATCAGACGGTGGCAGTTGAACGAGGAAACGCAGCAGGTTGATGTGCGTCACGTTTTGCAAAAAGGGCAGCATGGAGCTGGTCATCTAGCGCTTGGCTTCCATCCAGTTCTCGTGGGTTTCGACGGCGAGCGCCCCTGACCAGGCGCGGGCAGCGGCGAAGATGCGCACGACATAGGTGCGACGGCGGATCATCTTGCGCCTTCATCTTTGCCGGTGGGCACTCGGCCTTACCGTGGCGATCTCCTGGTGCTACCAGAGATCCGGGCCCGGCGCCCCGCCGGTCTTGCCGCCGGTGCGTCGCCCCAGTACCTTGCTGATATTGACCTGCTGGCAGGCGGAGATGTGGCAGCGGCACCGGCTTGTCACGGCGCACGCCTCGTCGCATGTGATGACGAAGGTCGACTGGCAGTCGATGATGCGGCCGGCGAGCGCTTCCGGCGAGAAGCCGCCGAAGACGGCCGAAGGGACGGCGCCGATCTGGCGCAGGCCGGCATCGCATATGCCGCTTCCGGGACGCGCAGCAGCCTTAGGATACTGCGGCCGAATTGTCTAAAGCGGTCATCGAAGAATGCTTCAAATCGTGAAATATCATGCGGATCTGTTCTCGTCCTTGCTCGTTTCGAGCACAGATTCGTGAGCTTGGTCAGCGGTTATTTCGTGTGTTTTGCGCCGTCCAGAGGCCGGAAGATGACCAGCACCTTTTCGGCTCCCAGCCCGGCCTGCTACGAGGTCAAGGCCTTGCCGAAGGGGGCCAAGATCGAGATCGGAGCCGTTATCGCGGTCGACTGATCCGCGCAGGTCACCTATCACGCTCCATAACCGGAACGATCCTTGCAAGGATCGCTTCGGTGCTGGCGTTTTCAGGACGACCGGCTAGAGATTGCGGCAAGCTTCAAAGCCATTAGGAGGATCACCCTTGACGCTGACGCAGCGACTGACCGGGCATCTCAAGAACCCCGCGCTCTTCTTCGATCTGGCATCCGTCCCCCACCTCAGCGCCACAAGTGGCGCCGGGCGCTTTGCGGTTCACAACCCCTCCACCGGTGAGCTTCTGGCAGAGCTTCCCGACATGGAGACGGCGGATGTCGCCGTGGCGATCGATCGGGCGGACGCCGCGAGAGCATGTTGGGCGGGTCTCACCGCGCGCGAGCGCTCCGATGCCCTGTGGCAATGGCACCAGCTGATCCTCGAACACAGCGATGATCTCGCGGCGATCCTGACGGCCGAGATGGGCAAGCCGCTTGCCGAGGCGAAATCCGAAATTGCCCATGCCGCGGCCTATCTGCAATGGTATGCCGAGGAAGCAAACCGAATCTATGGCGAGACCATTTCAGCGCCATCCAAGGATCGTCGGATGCTGGTGATCAAGCAGCCGATCGGAGTTGTGGGTGCGATCACACCCTGGAACTTTCCCGCTTCGATGGTGGCGCGCAAGATCTCTCCGGCGCTTGCCGCCGGCTGCACAGTCGTCCTGAAACCCGCCGAGCAAACGCCGCTCGTTGCCGGCGCCATGTTCGCGCTCGCCCGACTGGCCGGCTTCCCGGACGGCGTACTCAACCTGGTCTATGCGTCGGAAGGCGACGGAGTCGGACGCGAACTCTGCGCCAATCCGAAGGTCCGCAAGATCAGTTTCACCGGGTCGACGGAGGTCGGCCGGCTCTTAATGCGGCAATGCTCCGGACAAATCAAGAAAGTCAGCTTCGAGCTTGGCGGCAACGCACCCTTTATCGTCTTCGATGATGCGGATGTCGATGCCGCCGTCGAGGGCGCAATCCAAGCGAAGTTTCGAAATGCCGGCCAGACCTGCGTTTCGGCAAACCGGCTTTACGTCCATTCCAGTGTGCATGATGTGTTTGCCGAAAAGTTCGCCGAGCTGGTGCAGGCCTTGCGTGTTGGTGACGGCTTCGAAGCGGACGTGGCGATCGGTCCGCTGATCGACATCCATGCGCTCCGGAAAATCGAAGCTCATGTCAGCGACGCTGTGTTGAAAGGGGCTACGATCCGTTGCGGCGGCAACCGGATCGGTCAGTCCGGGACATTTTTCGAGCCCACGGTGATCACCGGTGTGATCAGTACGATGCAGATCGCCCAAGAGGAGACTTTCGGACCGCTGGCGCCAATCATCCGCTTTGATGATCCCGACGAGGTGGTACGCGCGGCGAACGACACCATCTACGGGCTTGCCGCCTATTTCTATGCTTCCAATCTCAAGCGGGTCTGGCGCGTGGCCGAAGCCCTCGAATATGGCATGGTCGGTATCAACACCGGACGAATGTCATCTGAGGCGGCGCCGTTTGGCGGTTTGAAGCAATCGGGCATCGGACGTGAGGGGTCACGCCACGGGCTCGAGGATTATCTTGAGATGAAATATCTCTGCATGGGTGGTCTTTAGTCTGCTGTACCCGTGTGAACTGCGGTGTCATGCGCCAAATGGTATGAGTGGGATCGGCGGTGCATCCTGCGTGTGATCAAGGACATCGGAAGTGTATCGGTCAGATCGACGCAAATCGTTCGTCAAACATGGGCGCTTTCGGTTCACCGACGTGATCTACGGGCCGGAGTCGTCCATGGCCGCCGAGACGACAGAAGTTGCGCCGCAGGTTGATGAACAAGACCTGTCGACACATCGTTGAAGGGACAACAACAAGCCGGCGGCCAACGGTAGAGTTGCGGCCCAGGCGAAATCCCGCAAGTCCCGGGCCACGGTAAGCGAGGCAGGATCAGCCGCTCAGATCTTGTTGACGTGGCGGTTGCGCCTCGGCCCGCGCCCACCGCAACGCTGTTCCAGCCGGCTCATGTTGTCTACCGTGACATGGCGGTTGTTCTCGATCCGGATCACCCCGTCCATTCTCAGTCGGGTCAGCTGGCGGCTCACCGTCTCGTTTGTAATTCCAAGGAAATCAGAGATGTCGGCACGCGTCAGCGGCAGATCGAAGCACGTCGATGTGGCCGTCGGGCCAACACTGGAGCCAATATTGCGGGCGATCATAAGAAGAAAGCTCGCTACCTTCTCAGGCGCGGTCTTGCAGCCCAGAGTCACCATCCATTCGCGTGCCTCGTCCAGTTCGTACAGCGTCTGCTTAAGCAGACGATGCTCGAGCTCCGGTGATTGCTTGATCATCTGTTCGATTGCCGCCTTCGGAAACGAACACAGCGAGACAGTCGTTGCCGCTTCTGCATGGGTTGCGCTTTTCACCTTGAAGGGCTGTCCCAGAAAATCCGGCGCGAACTGGAGGCCGACGATTTGCTGGCGGCCATCGGAAAGGCTCTTCGTCAGCTTCACCACGCCCGAGAGCACGTTTGAATAGCTGTTTACGGCCTCGGTATCGCCGATCAGCTGGACGCCCGCTTCGACCCTGTGCCGCGACGAAGTCTTGGCGAGCTTGGCCAAGCGATCTGCATCGAGCGCGCTGCAGAGGCCGCGTTGCCGAGCCTGGCAAGACAAGCAATAAACGGGGATGCCGGAATGGTGAATGTCGTGCCGTACTGTCATTTGATCGCTCTCCCGATCTGCTCGCCCGGCCCAACCGCCGGCACGATAACAATCGACGGTAGAAAAATCCTTGCGGCAGTTTGTCGTGCTGGAGACTGACCGAAATCAGGGTTCTGCCTCGCCTGTGAGTCCACAGTCCACGGCAACGCAAACAGGTGGACCACGACATGCGACCGGAACTTGCTGCCAGACTGGGCGAGAACGTCCCGCGCTATACCAGCTACCCGAGCGCGCCGCATTTCCATGCGGGTATCGATGCTGTCGTTTACCGCGGCTGGCTAGAGGCGCTCGAAGGCGGCGGCGAGATATCGCTTTACCTGCATATTCCCTATTGCGACAGGCTCTGCTGGTTCTGCGCGTGCCACACTAAACACACGCGGCACTATGAGCCGGTGGCCGCATATCTGCGTTCGCTGCATGCGGAGTTCGCGACGGTTGGCCGCCTTGTCAGCGGCAGGGGCCGAGTTCGCGCGGTTCATTTGGGAGGCGGTTCGCCGACGATGCTGAGGCCGCAGCATATGGTGATATTGGGAAAGGCGCTGCGGGACAATTTCGACTTTGTTCACGATGCCAAGATCAGCGTCGAGATCGATCCGAACGATATGGACGGAGCCCGCCTCGACGCGCTTGCCCAAATCGGCATGACGCGGGCGAGCCTCGGCGTGCAGGATTTCGATCCGAAAGTACAAAAGGCGATCAACCGCGAGCAAAGCTTTTTGCAGACCAAGGCAGTCGTCGACGGGCTTCGTTCCCGGGGAGTGGATTCCGTGAATCTTGATCTGCTCTATGGCCTGCCGCATCAAAGCAGCGAGAGCGTGCGTTCCACCGTGGAGCAGGCGCTGACCCTGGAACCGGACAGGATGGCGCTGTTCGGCTATGCTCACGTGCCTTGGTTCAAAAAACATCAGACGATGATCGATGAGGCATGGCTCCCCGGTCCTTCGGAGCGGTTTGCTCAATCGCGACTTGCCGCGCGAACGATCGAGGATAAGGGCTACGAATCAATCGGGCTCGACCACTTCGCAAAGCCGGGCGATGCATTGGCGATAGCGGCCCGTGCGGGGGCGTTGCATCGCAATTTTCAAGGCTACACCGAGGATCGCTGCGAGACGATAATTGGACTTGGCTCTTCATCCATCGGCCGGTTTCGCCAGGGCTACGTGCAGAATATGACCTCGACCGGCGATTATCGGCGCAGGGTGGAAGATGGGGAGTTGGCCGCCGTCCGTGGCATAGCATTTTCGGAAGACGATCGCGTGAGGGGCTGGATCATCGAGCGACTGATGTGCGACTTCGCTTTCTCGGCGATCGACCTGGTGGAGAGCTTCGGTAAAGCCGGCCAAAGGCTCCTTCGTCAGGCAAGCTCCATCGCCCTTGAGGATCCTGCTCGACTGCTTGAACTCCAAGGAGACAGTTTCGTCGTGCCGGCGGAAAACCGTCCCTTCGTGAGGAGCATTGCGGTCAAGTTCGATAAATATTTCGAAAGCGGAACGGCCAGGCACTCAGCTGCAGTCTGAGCATTTTGAGCGTAAACCGAGCCATCGCGTTTGATCCGATTGCCCTGCAGTTCCGTGGCACAGGAGTTGTGGGCTTATGGTGATTCGACGCGGACACCCGCTGGCGGTTCCTCTATGACGGCTTTTCCGCCCTGCCCCAGTCCCTGAGCGGGCTTCACGCGATCTGCTCAGCCGCGACCGCCGTTCGCCACGCGGGGCGAGCCGTCGCCCCAGTCGGCGCTGGTTAGACGCCTCTTTTGTTACCCCAGAGCATAACGTGCAGCTGTGGCAACACGCGGGCTTCGAACCATCTGTCACGGGTCACGCTATCAACCAGCCACTCCATACGTTTTGTTATTCCGTCAAGGTCGACAGGCGCGTCTTCATTTCCGGGACGTGGCGGCGTATGATTGCCCGGTTGCAGATAGATCGGAAGTCGCGGAAATCTCGCGGCGGCCTCTTTCGCGTAGGCGTAGTCACTTTCGTTGAAAACAACGAGCTTGAGCACGATTTCCGGCTTGTCCCGTGCCGCCTGGAGGCACGCCTCGACAGCTTCCCAATCGGTGGTCATTTCGCTTGACGGCGGCTTTGGACTGAGGACCAGCACGTCGAGGTCGGCAAACCATTCCCTGGCCACGGAACCTTGGGTTTCGAGCGCAAATCGGTAGCCTTCATTATGGCCTCGCTTGATGAGCGCACCGAAAGGCTGGATAGCCGGATTGCCGCCTGACAGCGAGACCATCAACGGGCGGCCGCCGGAAAGCGCGACCACGTTTTGCCACACCGCGTCGGAGGACATCATCTCCCATTCATGGCGGAATTGGTTGTCCACCGCATGCAGGCTGTCGCACCAGGAACAGCGATAGTCACACCCGCCGGTTCTTACGAAGACCGTCGGCAGACCGATGAGCACGCCCTCGCCCTGGATCGTCGGCCCGAAAATCTCACTCACGCGGATTGCGGGATGCGTATCGGTCATGGCCGGCATTCCGCCCATGTTTTCGGCGTTTCGCTCACCCGCACGGCCGAGGTTTCGGGCAGGCGTGCCTTGCACCATTCATAAAAATGTCTGGCCAGACATTCCGCCGTGACCTGCTCATGTCCCAGTACGTCGTTGAGATGACGGTGGTCGAAGTTATCGTCGATATAGCGTTTGAGGGGCGCCAAATCGTGATAGTCGCGCACAAAGCCGTGCTCGTTCAGTTCCTTTGCCGAAAGCTCCACTTCGACGATGTAGTTATGCCCGTGCAGGCGGGCGCACTGGTGATCAGGCGGCAAGGACGTGAGCTGATGGGAGGCCGAGAAGTGGAATTCCTTGGTGATGCGAAACATTACACGCCCCTCCTGCGCAACGCGCCGAGCCAGAAGTCGGCGTCGTCGTAATCGGTGGGGTCTGCCTGGCCAGAGAGATCAAACGCCTCGCGCCGCTCGACACATGTCCCGCATCGCCCACAGTGGCGCTCGCCGCCCTTGTAGCAGGACCAGGTCTGCGCAAATGGCGTGCCGTGTCGAGCTCCATCCTCGACTATGTCCGCCTTCGTGAGATTCACATAAGGCGCATAAAGACGAACGTTGCCGTAGCCGTCGAGCGCTCGGTCTTGCATCACCTGGAAAGCGTCGATGAAGGCTGGCCGACAGTCCGGATAGATGAAACGATCACCACCATGCACGGCCATCGCCACCGCGTCAGCGCTGCGCGCGGCGGCGAAGCCGAAGGCGATGGCTAACATGATGGCGTTTCGGTTCGGCACCACCGTGACCTTCATCGTGTCTTCGGCGTAATGGCCCTCGGGCACGTCGATATTGTCGGTCAACGCGGAGCCGGAAAGGCCGCTGCCGATTTCGCGAACGTCGATGATTCGGTGTGGAACCCTCAGTCGCTCCGCGCAAAGGGCAGCGAAGCCCAATTCCTTTCTGTGCCGTTGGCCGTAATCGAACGATAGGAGGCCGGCGAGTTCTTGCTCCGCTGCCACCTTGTGAGCAAGGGAAACGGAGTCCAATCCGCCGGAGCAGACGACGAGAGTCTTCATGGTGGGGTTTCCTGTTTTGACCGGGTAGGCTGCGACCGGAGATTTCTCTGCGCTCCCACTACCCTACGGAGTCTCGTTTGTGAACCGGGACGAAGTTGATGCGCTGACGCACCGCTGTGCTCAGGCCGGCCAGCCTGCAAGAAACACTAAGCTGCGAACCGGCCCAATTCACCGCATTTCGAAGCCGTGCCAAAATAGGCTCTGAGGCAGGCCAGGACCTTCGGAACCAAGATTCTCGACGCTTCGATCAAGCGCCAAGTAGTGCCTAGCTTGGACGATGGAAGCGAACGGAGTTCGTAGCCGCCGAGCCGATGCCAACGCTAACACCCCGCGTCTTCCATCTCAGGATCGGTTCGAATCGGAGCACGCCGTCGATCGATGGCCGATCGTCAACCAAACCAAATGATCGGCCGTGGGCCGACATCTGTGAACAAGCCGTTTGGGTCGGTTGCAATCACTCCTGTGTTGCGGGCAATTACCCCCATGGCTGCGCATGAACTGGATTCGCTGGTTTTCCAGATGGCGGTCGAAAGCGCCCGCTCACTCTCTTTAAGCTTCACTGAAAAAGCTGCGGCGATAGCCGCCAGGAGCCGCGGTATCCTGCTTTTCGACGTGCGGGTCGACGGTGACGCGGCGGTGCAGCGGATCGCGGCCATACGATATCCAAGCGACCGGACCGGCGTGCTGGCTTTGGACAGACAAGGCTCTGTTATCCGCCATTGCATTGTCGGTGGAATTTTCTCGGGTTTCATTGCGCCATTGGAGAATTGGACCAGCATGCCCCTCTCGATGCAGGCCAAGATTAATGTCGACGGCCATGCCACTCTCTTCCTGGACGCGTTGCGAAAGGCCGGACATATGCTGGTCAGCTAGCGTTTTGCTGAAATGCATCTTGTGACTTTTTGTGGCATCCGGTGCCGACATTGTCGGCGTGACTGTTGTGTTCGAAACGGCTGCGGTGATCGCGCCAAAGCGATGGCGGCGAGCAACTAGGCGAATGCGCGCCAATATCGTTGCTGGATCGTTTAGATCAAGTCTCTAGCTGGCTTCGAGCAAGTCTACAGGCGGTTCGCAAGCGCAAGTCTGACTGCGTCCTAGCTCCCCGGGATGGAGCTTACCGCGCTGAGTTGTTTGGCGTGAGTATCGAGCTCAATCGCCTCCTCTTGTCGGAAGTCGAGCGTCCCGACGCGGGGCAAAACTCGAACGAAGCAAAAAAGGAGCCGACAAAAGGGCACCAAGCCGGCCTGCCCTTTTTCGATCAACAGGAGCTTCCACTTTTAACTCGGCGACGTGGACACGAGATCGCAGACGGCAGGTGGACAAACACCAAACTGACGCACTCATGGTGATCGGCTTTCCTCGCTTGAGGAAGCGCAAGGATTAGTTCGCCAGTAGAGCCGCATGCGACGGTTACACCGATTGAGAATCCGATCAAGCATAGTCGGACAAGGTGCCTTGGGCGCGGTCTCCTCGACATTCCTAGAAGCGCGCCGGCGGTCTGGCGGGGGGCTTGGGGGGTTTAGACCGCCGGCGCACGCCACTCACGAAGAGCGCGTCCCTTTTCGCGGTTCCGACACCCATAGTCAACCCAACAGCGTCCCGGTGCCCTTCGTATTGCCGTAATAGCGGTGCGCGAATGCAAGGCCGTGTCGGCAGCCAAACCCGGGTACACAAGAGCCAATTTCTGGACAAGTTTGTCAGCTCACAAAGCGCAGAAACCGGAGCTTTATCAGTCGATTGGGTTTCGTTGCGCCGGCGTCCTAGGGGGGTCTTCGCGAGGTGGACTGCCTAGGCATGAAAAATAGTTGCAACGGCACCATGCGGCGGAAACGGGATTTTTCCGGGATGGGGCCGTTGCTTATTTGCCCGCGAGATACTGGTCTTCGGTCTGGGAAAAGCTGTCTCGGGACTTCTTCGAAATCAGCGAATAACGGGCTCGCCGTGGAAGCGTCGGCGCGAGGGCGGCGAAACGCCGAAGCCCACTTCCATCATCAGCCGCGGCGTGTGCGCCGGGACGGTGCCCATGTGAAAGCCGAAAGGATCCTCAACGAAGCCAAGCCCCGCCTCTCCGGTAAGAGTCACGGGGCTTTGCTCGCCATAGACGTCGAGAACCTCTTCCGCGGGGTGGCCGACGAGAAGCGTCAGCTGGTGCTTGAGCGCGCGGCGCTTGTGGCTGCCGCGGACGTAGACATGCGGACCGGTGCCCTCGTCGACCGGCAGCAGGTAGAAGAAGAACTTCAACATTCGCCAGTCGTCGAGGTCAAAGTGGTATTTTCCTAGCGATGCCAGGTTCTTGTCGGCGTCGGAAGCCTGCCCTGTGGGGAAGCTCCACCAAACACGCGTTGTGATCAGTTTCGCCTGGCCGCCGAGATAGTGTGCAGCGATATCCGTGAGCAGCGGGTCGTTTTGGATGGCAAGTGCCGCCTTGCAGGCGAGAATGCGCTCGAAATAGTGGCCGCTGAGCAACGGAACGCCGAACCGAGCCTCAGCCTGCTCATGCTCCGTCGGCATGAATTCGAGACGGCGATCGAAATTGCCAAAGCAAGGTGTGCACCGGACGAAAGCTGCGATTTCCTCATGGATAAATTTCGGCAAGACGAGACCGGAAAAAAGTCCATCCGACTGCAGCGCGTCCACAACGTCCTGGCGATTGACGCCGGCAAACATCGTGTCCTGGACCTTCTTCGCTCGAACGGGCTTTGCACCACGCCAGTGCAGTCTGCGTGCCGGCATGGTCCGGGCGAGCACGAACATCGGCAGCCACGCTGGGTTCTCGCGAATATCCGACAGATAGGTCGGAATACGTACCGCGATGCGACGTAGAATACTGCCATTTCGCGCGATCGCCTCGAGGCTTGCAGCATCGGCTTTGTCGGGTTTCGTAACTGTCATCAGGATCCTCAGCGTATGAATGCACTATCGACGAAGCATTGGTCCTGACTGCTTCGTCCCGTATTACCCAAGCCCGATTCCCGCAGCGGTAGAACGCTAGCCGCGCGTCAACTTTTGTGCAACGCACAATTACCTCACCGGCAATGCACACGTCACTGCGCGCCTGTCGAACAAGCCTTACGAGGCGATCACAGTGGCTACGTCAGAAAATGCCTGTAACCCCCGCCCATCAGGTATCGGCCACGCTGGATGGCGCGCCGCACTCGATCGCGAAGATGGCCGCCCGGATGAGCCCAGTCTTCTTCGACACGTCCTCGCCCGAACAGCGCAATGGCGATCTCCTGATGGGATGCTGCCGCAAGCGAACCATCCAAAGCCTGGAGCACGATACGCAGGCGTCCGCCGCGGGGTTCCGGCGGAAAGCAAGCGGCTGCCGGGCGGCCGCTACACTTGATGTCGTTGAGGAACTGAAGGGCAGCGACATGGAACTTCAAGTGCCGCGGCGGCACGATTGCGTCTACGTATAGCCGCAACGGGCGCAGAACGGAGGCGCCGGAAACGGCGATCTGCAGAGCCCGGCAGTCCTGTCTCAGCAAAACTTGCTGGACATCGGCCGGCGTCAGCAGGATGTCCTTGCCGCATGCGAGCGAGGCAAGATCAAGCGGTTCAAAATCGTGATCGAGATCAGCCGGCTCGGCGGCCGCTCGCAGGACGCGGGCGCAGTAGCGCGGGTCCCAGAAGACCCTTGCCGACGTGGCGTCCAATTTTGGCTCGTCGGCGAAAAAGGAGGCTCCATTGGCTGAGGAAAAGTGATCCCGTCGTCAGCTCGATTACATTCGTACCGCCGGCCCCGACAGTGGAGGCGGGCGCTGCCATTTTGGCGTGATCGCGCTGGAACTGCGGATTGCGCCGAAGAAATTCCCAGGCCCAGCCCGTACGCGGCAATCGTCTCGTGTAGTGGTAAGTTTCGTGACGACGCCAGTCCGGCCAGAATGCGCGAGCGGCCGTGGCGTCCTGGAGCAGGCGTGCATTCGTCACGGCTCAGGCGCCCGCAATCGCGCTATATCGAAACGCCTAGAACCGGTTTCCACAGGACCGGTCCGCTCAGACGTCCCCTGTCGCGGATGCGCAAAAGGCTCGATTGGGAAATCTCGAGAAATCCGGCCACCGCCTGCGTGTTGCCGACGGGCCTGGGTTGTCCGATGCGTGACAATGGCCACGTTGCGAGGCGAAGGATCCGTTCCATGCGCGTATCGGTCACCGTGACGATCCGGGTGAGATCATTGGCCAAGCCGAACTCGATCATGCCGGCAAAGAGCTCGTAGGTTGCTTGCGCCAACCCGCCGGCTGCCTTGGGCGCGGAGGAAGGAAGATCGAGCGCGAAACGACTGCTCTCCCATATGTCAGGCGTCGAGGGCACAATGTCAGCACCCAGCAGCACAGGGAACGTATCGCGCAACATTGTGGGTCCGGTGCTGGGCAAAAGACGCACACAACCGCAAGTTCGCCAATCGGATCCCTTGAGAAGCAGATAGACAGGCATGTAGCCATCAAACGCGTCCGCTTCCATTTGGTCCTTGGAGTCAACTTCCCAATCTAGTCTTTCCTTGAAGACTCGATATCTGAGCCCGTGCATCTCCTTGAGCTCGCTTGCGAACTCGCCGTAAAAGGCCGGTGTTATCAGCTGCATCATGGTCGCGCCTCCGTGCGGGATGTGTTGCCGTCATCGGAGGGCAAAGGCGACAGCAATGCAGCCTGTAGACGTTTACAGCTATCGTGGCAGAAGAATTAGGATCTCGCCCGCCCTGAGGCAGCTAGCCGCGCAACGGCCTGATTGGTCGTTCGAACGCCAAGCTTTGCTTTGGCGTTTTCCTGGTGGAAGGTCACGGTGCGCTTCGAGAGCCCGAGTAGCTGGCTGATATCCCAAGCCGACTTGCCGCGCGCCGCCCATTTCAGACACTCGAACTCCCGCGGGGTGAGCGTTACACCGTCCACCACGCGATCGTCGGCGAGCCTGTGCCTGACATGGATGTGAAAGTTGATAGCCATCAACTGCAGTGCTTTTTCGTAACGTGCCAATGACTGCAAAAGAGCCGGACGTGACTCGTCGGAAGCAAAGGTCAGGGCAGCAAAACGGCCGCGATGATCGTGCATGGATATCGTCAATCCGCCGCGGATGCCAAGCTCAGCCGCACTCTCCAGAATTTGCTGCTGCGAAGTCGGCAGATACTGTCGACCGAGCTCCACGCCCCAATCAAAGGTATCCCAGCCCTGCAGCCCACGCAGGATGACCGGATCAAGATCGTGGTAGCGCTGTTGCAGGTAAAGTGATGTCCAGGATGAGGGGTAATTTGAGATCAATCGCGGGGCGTCGCCGGATACCGACGGATAACTGAAATAGGCAAAGAGCGGGAAGTCGAAGCCGGCGGCGACGCACGCCATGGCCTCATGCAGATCGACAGTATCTACACTTGCAGACAGTTGCTCGACGAAGTTTTCAAATACGCGATGCATTTGCGCTTTGCGTGACCTCCGCGAATCTCGCTTCGATACCAAGTCATAGCCTTGGACTAAACGACCCCGCGCCGATGCAATGCGCGCGACGTTTTCACAGTCATCACCGCCGTTGTGTCCAGCCTTACCTTGAAGAAGCCTCTTTCAAGACTGCTATGCAACGCGGAGAACCTCGTTAATCCGTTGAACCAACCGGTGATACTGCGACGTTGTCGATAAGCCTAGTGCCGCCAAGCCAGGCCGCGACAAGCAAGCGTGCCGGTCGCTCAAGGAGTGTCGTGGGTCGCAGCTCTGCCTCGTCACAGAGTTCCAGGTATTCGACCTCGCGATAGCCTGCAGCCAGAATTGCTTCGCGCGCTGCGGCAAGCGTTGACAGGACGGGTGAGCCGCGGGCAAGCAGCTCGGCCGTCTCACTCAAGACCGATGGCAGCTTGGGAGCAACAGCGCGCTCGGCTGGCGAAAGCCGGACATTGCGCGATGACAGTGCAAGACCGTCGGCTTCGCGGACAGTCGGACAGGCAACGACGGTAATTGGAATATCCAGATCCCGTACCATGCGCCTGACGAGCTGAAGCTGCTGAAAGTCCTTTTCGCCAAAGAAGCCGAAGTCGGCGCCTGTCTGCAGGAAGAGTTTGGCCACCACAGTCGCCACGCCCTCGAAATGACCCGGCCGAAAAGCACCGCACAGGCCCTCGCTAACGCCGGACACCGAAACCGTCGTGGCAAAGCCTGCCGGATACATCTCCTCGCCATGCGGCGCATAGAGCAGATGCGCTCCCAGCGGCACGAGCTTTGCGGCATCCTCGTTTTCCGTGCGAGGATAGGCGGCAAGGTCGGCGGCACTGTTGAACTGCTTCGGATTGACGAACAGCGTCACGATCACACGATCAGCGGTCTGGAGCGCGGCACGTACGAGGCTCAAATGCCCTTCATGCAAGGCGCCCATGGTCGGCACGACGGCAACGCTGGCGCCGTTTCGGCGCCACCCGGCGAGTATTTGGCGAAGTCCGGCAACGGTCCTGGCAATCGGCACGCTCACGCCGCTCCTCCGATTCCTGCCGGACCTACGTCGGCCCCCTTGGCCGCGTCGGCAAAGACGTGCTCGGCGGCGGGGAAGCGCCTGCTGCGCACTTCGTCCGCATAGGCCGCGATCGCGGCGCTGGCCTGATCGCCGAGCTCTGCGTAGCGCTTGACGAATTTCGGCCTGAACGCGGAGAACAGGCCGAGCATGTCGTCACTCACCAGGATCTGGCCGTCGCAGGCCGGTGAGGCGCCGATGCCGATAGTGGGGATTTCGATCTCGCCAGTGATCCGCCGCGCGAGGTGCTCTGGCATCTTTTCAAGCACGACCGAAAAGGCGCCGGCTTGCGCGACCGACAGCGCATCGCGCCTGATCCGTGCGGCGTCCTCTCCCCTGCCCTGCACGCGGTAACCACCCAAGGCGTTGACTGCCTGCGGCGTCAAGCCGACATGGGCCATGACAGGAATGCCACGAGCGGCGAGGAATTGGATAGTAGCGGCCATCGCCTCGCCGCCCTCCAGCTTGACAGCCGCGCAACCGGTCTCCGCCATCAGTCGAGCCGCGTTGCGGAACGCCTGCTCGGGACTTGCCTCGTAGGAACCGAACGGCAAGTCAATGACGAACAGCGCCTGCTCCAGGCCACGCCGCACCGCCTTGCCGTGCAGAATCATCATGTCGAGCGTGACGCCGAGCGTCGACGGCAGGCCGTGCAGCACCATGCCGACGCTGTCGCCGACAAGAACGATGTCGCAATGTCGATCGACCAGCTTTGCAATCGGCGTCGTATAGGCCGTGAGGCAGACGAGCGGGACGCCGCCCTTACGCGCCCGAATATCGGTCGGTGTAATCGCCTTTGAATCGCCAGTTATGCTCAAGGCATTCTTCCTTCCGCAGCGTTACCCACCGCAGGTGTCGCGTTTGGCATGTTTTTGTGCAAGTGCGAAGAGCTAAAAATTGGCCGTGCAGCTGCGCGCTGTTGACGTGCAGACAGCCGTGCTTAAACTAAATCGATTAAGGCGCCGAGCGCCTGCAAACCACTTCGCGAACATGGACAATCAGGCAAAAGGAACAAGGAAACACAGAACCGCCGTCACGGCGGACGAAGCCAAAGTTGACCTGATCGCCTTTGTCGTCGCCGTATCCGGCAATGAACCCTGTGTCCTCACAATCGGGCAGGCGGACACATTGCCTTCCGGACCATTTGCGCTTGAGCACCGATCGCTGCAATCCGGTTTGAGAGGGTGGGTCGAGCAGCAGACCGGCCATCCGCTGGGCTACATCGAACAACTCTACACCTTCGCAGATCGAGACCGCATCGGCGGCGAGCGCCGGCAGCGCGCCATCTCCATCAGCTATCTGGCACTGACGCGCAAGGAACAGGGTGCGGACTCGTCCAAGTGCGGCTGGCGAAGCTGGTACGAATATTTTCCATGGGAGGATCACCGCTCCGGCGCACCGCCGGTGGTGCTGGACGTATTGCGGCCCCGCTTGATTGAATGGGCAGATAGTGCCGGCGACGCGGCCATGCGACGCGAACGTCGGCAGCGGGCGGCGAAGGCCTTCGGCTTCGACGACCGCCATTGGAACGAGGAACTTACGCTTCAGCGCTATGAGTTGGTCTACGAAGCAGGGCTGGTCCAAGAGGCGGCAAGCGGACGCGATGCGACGCGGCCATCGCTGGTGCCCAGCAAGTCCATGGTTGCCGATCATCGCCGCATCGTGGCGACGGGCATCGCGCGACTGCGCTCCAAGATCAAATATCGGCCGGTCGTCTTTGAGCTGATGCCGCAATCTTTTACGCTGTTACAGCTGCAACGAACCGTCGAGGCGCTCGCCGGCAGGCTGATCAACAAGCCCAATTTTCGTCGCCTCATAGAGCAGCAGGAGCTGGTCGAGGAGACCGGTGAGACTTCCGTCGACACGGGCGGGCGACCGGCAAGGCTCTATCGTTTCCGCCATGCGGTCCTCGACGAAACGGCGATGGTCGGCACAAAATTGCCGGTCGCGCGGGGTTGACAGGCTTGTAGTCAACCTAGATATATACTCCTTATAGTCAAATGGATTATAAATGGGGAGGCGCCGATGAGCGGGGCGTTACCTTCGGCCGCCTCTCTGTATCGACGCGTCTGGCGCGTCATCCCGCCGGGGGAATGGGCGGCTTTCAGCGATGATATCGAGGCCATTCTGGCGCTGAAGCGCGAGCGCAATGCCGTCGTCCTGGCCCACAACTATCAAACCCCCGAGATCTTCCACTGTGTGGCCGACATCGTCGGCGACAGCTTGGCGCTCGCCCGCAAGGCTATGACGGTCGAGGCGCAGGTCATCGTGCTGGCCGGCGTGCACTTCATGGCCGAAACGGCCAAGCTCCTTAATCCGGACAAGACGGTCCTCATACCCGATCTCTGGGCTGGTTGCTCGCTAGCTGACTCGATCACGGCACAAGATGTCCGCTTGATGCGCCAGCGATATCCCGGCGTGCCGATCGTAACCTATGTCAACACGTCGGCCGAAGTGAAAGCCGAGTCGGATATCTGCTGTACGTCGGGCAACGCCAGGAAGGTCGTCGAATCCCTTGGTACCCCCAGGGTCATTATGTTGCCGGATGAATATCTGGCCCACAATATCGCCGCCCAGACCGACGTCGAGATCATCGCCTGGAAAGGCCATTGCGAGGTGCATGAGCGCTTCACGCCGGCCGATATCCGCGAGTTGCGCGAAAGCCATCCCGGCGTGAGCGTGCTGGCCCATCCCGAATGCCCGCCCGAGGTCGTGGCCGAGGCCGATTTTTCCGGTTCGACGGCAGCCATGTGCGACTATGTCGAAAAGCAAAAGCCGCCACGTGTGGTGCTGATGACGGAATGCTCGATGAGCGACAACGTCGCGTTAGCGCATCCAGATGTCGAGTTCATCCGGCCCTGCAATTTGTGCCCGCACATGAAGCGGATCACGCTTGCCAACATCCGCGCGGCGCTTGAGCAAAACCGCCATGTCGTAACCATCGAGCCGGGAATAGCCGGACGCGCGCGGCTTGCGGTCGAACGGATGCTGGCAATTTGAGCGCCAATATCCGCAGCTTCTCCGGGCGGCCCATCATCATCGGCGGCGGAATAGCCGGGCTGATGACCGCGCTTCAATTGGCGCCGGAGCCGGTGCTTCTTTTGTCCAGGACGCTCTTGGGAGCAGACACATCGAGCACCTCGGCACAGGGGGGGCTGGCTGCGAGTTTCGGTCAAGACGACGATCCGCAATTGCACTTGGCCGACACGCTCGCCGCGGGAGACGGTCTGTGTGACACAGACATGGCGAGCCGCATCCTCCAAGCCGCGCCAGGGGCGATCGAAGGGCTTGCGCGCTTTGGGGTTCCCTTCGACCGTACGCCGAAAGGACCACTGTGCCTCGGATTGGAGGCCGCGCACAGCCGGCGTCGCATCGTTCATGCGCATGGCGACGGCAGTGGGCGTGAGATCATGCGTGCACTGATTGGGGCCGTGCGCTCCACACCCTCGATCGTTGTCGTAGAGGGCGTGGAAGCGCGCCGACTGGCGGTCAAGGAGAATGCCATCCGAGGCGTCTGGGCGAGCTGCGCGCTGGGACCTGTCTTCTTCGGCTCACGGCGGGTCGTCCTTGCCACCGGTGGGATCGGCGGGCTCTTTCTCGATACGACCAATCCTTCGGGCAGTTGCGGACAGGGCCTGGCACTTGCGGCCCGCGCGGGAGCTGTCCTTGCCGACCTCGAGTTCATCCAGTTCCACCCGACCGCGCTTGAGTGCCGGCGACGCCCCATGGCTCTGGTCAGCGAGGCTGTTCGAGGCGAAGGTGCTGTCCTAGTCGACGAGACGGGTCGGCGCTTCCTTGATGGCGTGCCGGGCGCCGAACTTGCGCCACGCGACGTCGTTGCCCGCGCAGTCTGGAGCCATCTGGCTGGCGGCCATCAGGTTTTCCTCGACGCGCGCAAACGCCCTGGCCCGGAATTTCAACGACGCTTCCCCACAATCGCGTCTGCCTGTCGTAAATTCGGCATCAATCCCGCGCGCGCTCTCATTCCCATTCGTCCTGCCCAGCACTATCACATGGGTGGTGTTGCTGTGGACGGCTCCGGTAGGACGTCGGTCAAGGGGTTGTGGGCCTGTGGTGAAGTTGCCTCGACTGGACTGCATGGCGCCAACAGGCTCGCCAGCAATTCCTTGACCGAGGCCGTCGTGTGCGCGCGCTGGGTCGCTGAAAGCGTGGCCGGAACGCCTGCTCGCAGAACAAAGCCAATGTTTGCGGGCGCTTATCCATCGCCAGATCCGATACGTGTGCGTCCTTCCCTGTCGCGCGCGCTCGGCATCGTGCGCAATGGCGAAGCTTTAAAAGCAGCCGCTCAGGAGTTGTTGCCGCTCGCCGAATGCGAGGCCGCGGCATCCGATCCGGCGGCTGTCGGTCTGATGATTGCTATTTCCGCCTTGCGGCGCCGAGAGAGCCGCGGCGCTCATTACCGCGAGGACTTTCCCCATCATGCGGCTGTTGCGCGACGGTCCGAAATCACTCTCGAAGCCGCCTTGGCCGCAGCGCGGGAACTGGCACACTCGCCAACGCTGGAAAGCACCACCTGATGAACCTGTCACCGCTTCCCGCAATTATGCTCGAGCCGCTGGTACGGTCAGCCCTTCTCGAAGACCTGGGCAGAGCCGGTGACGTCACCACCGAGGCGACCGTAGCGAAGTATCACCACGCCACGACAGTGCTTGCCGCACGCCAGCCCGGGGTTGTCGCCGGGCTCGATCTGGTGAGCCTCGCATTCAGGTTGATCGACCAAAATATCAAGATGGACGTAAACCGGGCGGACGGCAGCAAAGTCGCGGAAGGGGAGATAATTGCATCGGTAAGTGGTCCGACCCGGGCCATTCTCACCGCTGAACGCACGGCGCTGAATTTCTTATGTCATCTCAGTGGCATTGCCACGGCAACCGCTTCGATTGTCGCAGCGATTTGCGAGCACCGCGCCAAGGTCACCTGCACCCGTAAGACGACCCCCGGGTTGCGGACTGTCGAAAAATACGCCGTACGCGCCGGCGGGGGCGCCAATCACCGCTTCGGCCTCGATGACGCCGTGCTGATCAAGGACAACCACATTGCGGTTGCCGGCGGCATCCGCTCCGCCATCAAGCGCGCGCGAGAGAGCGTCGGCCATCTCGTCAAGATCGAAGTCGAGGTCGACACGCTGACCCAGTTGGAAGAAGCCCTCTCGCTCGCCCCAGATGCCGTCCTGCTCGACAACATGTCGCTCGATAAGCTTCGGCAGGCGGTGATCATTGTTGCCGGCCGGGCGATCACTGAGGCGTCGGGCAGGATCACAGCCACGACGGCGCCAGCCATCGCGGCCACCGGCATCGACCTTATGTCCGTCGGCTGGCTGACCCATAGTGCGCCAATTCTCGATATCGGACTGGACTATTACACATGATCCGCAGCGAAACGGTCGGGGATCGACAATCAAACCGGCATGAATCAGACGAAGAGTCACGGCAAGCAAAGAAGCTGAGAAGCAGGACGGATATGCACGACACCGATCCGACTGAGACGATGCCACGGACGCAATGCGCTGATGGCGGGATGTGGACCCTGGAGAAGGCTCGGGCCCTTCACGACGCACCTTTCAACAATCTGCTCTTCCTGGCACATACCGTTCACCGTCAGAATTTCGATCCCAACAAGGTCCAGCTCAGCCGGCTTCTCAGCATCAAGACCGGCGGCTGCCCGGAGGATTGCGGCTATTGTAGCCAGTCGGCGCATCACGAAACGGGGCTGAAGGCCTCGAAGCTGATGGAAGTCAACCGCGTCATCGCCGAGGCGATCAAGGCGCGGGACGCCGGCGCCACCCGCTATTGCATGGGTGCGGCCTGGCGCAATCCCAAGCCGCGCGACATGGATGCGGTGGTCGCCATGGTCGAAGGCGTCAAGGCGCTCGGCATGGAGACCTGCATGACGCTCGGCATGCTCGACCTCGACCAGGCAGCGCGGCTGAAGCAGGCGGGGCTCGACTACTACAACCACAACATCGACACGTCGGAACGCTACTACAGCGAGATCGTCAGCACGCGCAGCTTTGCCGATCGGCTCGAGACGCTGGAGAACGTTCGCCAATCGGGCATCAAGGTCTGCTGCGGCGGCATTGTCGGCATGGGCGAGGAGAAGGTGGACCGGATCGACATGCTGGTGACGCTGGCCAATCTGCCTGAGCATCCAGAAAGCGTTCCGATCAACATGCTCATCCCGGTCGCCGGCACGCCGCTTGCCGAAGCCACGCCGATCGAGCCGATAGAGTTCGTGCGCGTGATCGCACTGGCGCGCATCATGATGCCGAAATCGCGTGTCCGGCTTTCGGCCGGCCGCACCGCCATGACCGACGAGATGCAGGCGTTGTGCTTTTTTGCCGGCGCCAATTCGATCTTCGTCGGCGACACGCTGCTGACGGCGGAAAATCCCGGCGAGGACAAGGACACGCTTCTGTTCCGGCGTCTTGGCATCGAGCCGATGGAACTCGAGGCGCAATGAACGGGCCTCCCCTCGCCCGGTATGAGGCGACCTTGCAGGGGCTGGCGCGCAAGGACCGGCTACGGCGGCTTGCTCCGCGCTCCGGTCTCGACTTCTCGTCGAACGACTATCTCGGGCTTGCCAGCTGCGGGAGGCTTGGCAACGCGGTTGCGGCGGCCATTGCCCGCGGAACCCCGGTGGGGGCCACAGGGTCGCGGCTGCTGCGCGGCAACGCACCGGAGCATGAGGAACTGGAGGCCGACGCGGCTGCGTTCTTCGGCGCCGAGCGCGCGCTCTTCTTCGGCGGCGGCTACATCGCCAATTTCGCACTGCTGACCGCCCTGCCTCAGAAGGGCGACCTGCTGGTTCTCGACGAGCTTGCCCATGCCAGCATGCATGAAGGTGCGCGCGCCGGGCGCGCGGAGTTCGTGCCGGTCGTGCACAACGACGCCGACGCCCTCGAGGATGCAATCAGGCGCTGGCGCGCCAGTGGCGGCATGGGGCGGATCTGGATCGCTGTCGAAAGCCTCTACAGCATGGATGGCGACCGCGCGCCGTTGGAGAGCCTGATCGCGCTCGCCGATCGGAACGAGGCGTTCATCGTCGTCGACGAGGCTCACGCTACCGGCATCTGGGGGCCGGATGGCCGGGGGTTGGCTGCCGCTTTCAAAGGCCGCGACAATATTGTTGCGCTCCACACATGCGGCAAAGCGCTCGGCGCGTCTGGCGCGCTCGTCACCGGACCGAGGACGCTGTGCGACTATCTCGTCAATCGCTCCCGGCCATTCATCTACGCCACCGCGCCATCGCCGCTGATGGCCGTGGCCGCGCGTGAAGCGCTCGCAGTGCTCGTCGACGAGCCGATGCGCCGCGTTGATCTGCATGAGCGCGTAGCTTTCGCTGGCCGTCAATTTGCGGAGCGCTGCGGGGTAAGGGCCAGCGGGACGCAGATCCAGCCAGTTGTCATCGGCGACGTCAGGCGGACCATGGCGGTGGCGGCGGAACTGCAAGCACACGGCTTCGACATTCGCGGCATTCGGCCGCCGACGGTGCCGGAGGGAACATCGCGCCTGCGCATATCGCTGACGCTCAATGTCGATGAAGCCGCCACCTCGGCAATGATGGATGCGCTTGTCGATGCTTTGGCCGAAACCCGAAGAATGGCGACATGACCAGAGCACCATGACCGCAGGCATTGTCATCACCGGGACGGACACCGGCATCGGCAAGACGGTGTTTTCAGCGGGCCTCGCCGGCGTGCTCGACGGCTTCTACTGGAAGCCGGTACAATCGGGCCTCGACGAGGAGACGGACAGCGAGGTCGTTGCCCGCCTTTCCGGGCTACCGGCCGGGCGCGTGCTGCCGGAAGTTTATCGCTTGAGGGCGCCGCTTTCGCCGCACCGTTCCGCCGAAATCGACGACGTCGCGATCGAGGCGGCAAAGCTCTCGCTTCCACACTTGCCTGGTCCGCTCATCATCGAAGGTGCTGGGGGGCTGATGGTGCCGCTCAATCGGCAGACAAAATTCATCGACGTTTTCCGGGAATGGCAACTGCCCGTCATCTTGTGCGCGCGCACCGCGCTCGGCACCATCAATCACACACTGTTGTCGATCGAGGCGCTGCGAGCGCGCTCCATCCCGCTCCTCGGCATAGTCTTCATTGGCAAGGAGATGGCGGACAACCAAAGGACGATCACGGAATTCAGCGGCGTGCCGCAACTCGGCAGATTGCCCTTCCTCAATCCGCTAACGGATGAAACACTGAAGGACGCGATGATTGCCAACTTCGATCTCGCGCCGGTTGCAGGGGATCAGTGATGTCCCGGTCCCGTGTGTGGCACCCTTTCACCCAGCACGCCCTCGAGCCGGCGATCCCGGAGATCGTCAGGGCGGAGGGTGCCTACCTCCACAAGGCTGATGGCACGAGCATCCTCGACGCCATTTCGTCCTGGTGGGTCGTCACCCATGGCCACCGTCATCCGCGCATCGTCAGGGCCATCGAGACGACTGCTGCGAGCCTCGATCAGATCATCTTCGCCGGCTTCACGCACGAGCCGGCCGAGCGCCTCGCCAGCGCGCTTGTCGACCTTGCGCCGCCGCGGCTCGACTGGGTGTTTTATTCCGACAGCGGCTCGACCTCGGTCGAGGTGGCGCTCAAGATGGCGCTTGGCTATTTCCGCAATATCGGCGCGCCGCGTTCGCGCATCGTCGTCATGGAGCACAGCTACCATGGCGACACCATCGGCACGATGAGCGTTGGCGCGCGCGGCGTGTTCAACGCCGCCTACGAGCCGCTGCTGTTCGAGGTCGACACCATCCCCTTCCCGGCTCCCGGCCGCGAGCAGGAAACGCTCGATCGGTTCGAGGCTGTCGCGCGCGACAAGCGGGCAGCCGCGCTGATCGTCGAGCCGCTGGTGCTCGGCGCCGGCGGCATGCTGATGTATCCGGCCTGGGTTTTGACCGAATTGAAGAGGATCGCCGAAACCTTCGGCACGCTGCTGATCGCCGACGAAGTGATGACCGGCTGGGGACGCACCGGAACCATGTTCGCCTGCGCGCAGGCGAACATCTCGCCCGACATATTGTGCACCTCGAAGGGCTTGACCGGCGGCACCATCCCGCTCGCCGCGACGCTGGCGACCGATGCCATCTTCCAGGCCCACTATTCGCTCGACCGGAAGAAGACCTTTTTCCACTCGAGCTCCTACACGGCCAACCCGATTGCCTGCGCGGCAGCACTCGCCAATGTCGAGATCTGGAACGACGAGCCCGTCGCCGAGCGGATCGCCGCCTTGAGCGCGCTGCAGGCCGCGGCACTTCGCCGCTTTCGCGACAATCCCTGCTTCATCGACTGCCGGCTTACCGGCACGATAGCGGCGCTCGATCTGCGTACCGGGTCATCTGGTTATCTTGCCGAGATCGGTCCGAAGCTGCGCGCCTTCTTCCTCGAGCGGGGACTGCTGGTGCGTCCTCTCGGCAATGTCCTCTATTTGCTGCCGCCCTATTGCATCACCGGCGACGAGCTCGACCGGCTCTATGACGCCATCGCGGAGGCCGGCGAACGGTTCGGCTCGAAGCCATGAGCAGGTCGTCCCGCATCCTCGGGCTTGGCCATCATGCGCCTGGGCGCAAGGTCGCCAATGCCGAGATCGAGAACAATCTCGGCCTCGAGCCGGGCTGGATCGAGCGGCGCACCGGGATCCGCTCACGCTTCTGGGCGACCGATGAAGACACGCTGTCTGGCCTCGCCGCGCAGGCCGGCGACATGGCGCTGGCGAATGCCGGCATCGACCGCGCCGATGTCGGCCTGCTGCTGCTTGCCACCTCGACCCCCGACCACCTGCTACCGCCCAGCGCGCCGCTGGTCGCGCACAGGCTCGGCCTTAGCCGTTCCGGGGCGATCGACCTGACCGGCGCCTGCGCCGGCTTCATCTATGCGCTGATGTTCGCCGACGGGTTCACACGCCTGCATGGCAGGCCGGCGCTTGTCATTGCCGCCAACATCCTCAGCCGCCGCATCAATCCGGCCGAGCGCGCCAGTGCCGTGCTGTTCGCAGATGCCGCTGGCGCGGTGGTGATCGGTCCGTGCGAGGATGACGATCGCGGCATTCTAGGCGCCTCGGTGGACTCGGACGGTTCGCGCTACGGCCTGATCCAGATCCCCGCAGGCGGCAGCAACAGACCGTTCCACGATGGTCTCGATATCGAGCAGACCCGGATGACGATCACCGACGGCCGTGAAGTGTTCAGCAAGGCCGTCGAGATGATGACCGCTTGCTCGCAGGAGGCGCTGGGCGCGGCCCTATTGAAGCCGCAAGAGATCAACCGCTTCGTCCCGCATCAGGCCAATGCCCGCATCTTCGACGCGGTCGGCAGAAACCTCGGCATTGCCGATCATGCGATCGTTAAGTCGATCGCCGAATACGGCAACTCGTCCGCCGCGACGATTCCGCTCTCCCTGTCGCTCGCCAACCAGAACGAGCCATTCCGGGCCGGCGAGAAAATACTCCTGGCGGCGGCAGGTGCTGGATTGAGCGGCGGCGCGCTGGTGGTTGGAATTTAGCCAAGCGGCCGTTGCCGACAAGACATCAAGTCATGCGAGACGGATGAGGACAACAGACCAATGCGAAAAATAGTCGCCGGCAAGCTTCACGGCATCCACGTCACCGAAGCAAACCTCAACTACCATGGTTCGATAACGCTCGATCCTGATCACTGCGAGGCAGCCGGGATCCTGCCGATGGAATTCGTGGAAATTTGGAACAAGAATTCCGGCGCGCGGATTTCGACCTATGTCATTCTCGGCGAGCGTGGATCACGATGCTGCATTCTCAATGGTGCTGCCGCCCGCACCTGCCAGCCTGGCGACCCGATCATCGTCTGCAGCTCCATCTACCTGAACGAAGCGCATATCACGTCGCTGAAGCCGCGGATCATCACGTTCGACCAAGACAACCACATACGCGACCGCCTGAGCTACTCGGTCGATCTTGACGCATATGGCCGTTACAGTTTCTCAATCCATGATGGGGCCAATGAGGCTTTGGAAATACCTGCGCTCGTTTCCCGGGCGTGACTTTCCCTAACGCAAGCGTGACCCAATGCGCTTGTTTCCCGTCGCCATATTGGTCCACGCGGTAGCATCTTGATCCGCCCAATCGGTCATTTGCTTGCGGCAGCCTTCGGCGAGCGTTCGGCCATGGCGGTTCAGGCCGCCCAGGATCAGGGCCTCACGTCAGCCTGCCACATCGAGGGCGGAATCGACGCTTGGAAGAGGGCGAATGGACCATTGGTAAGGTAGCTCCGCCCTCTCCCACAGAAAAAAGGTGAGCCTCGTCAGAAATCCATGCCGCCGCCGCCCGGCATCGGCGGGGCGGGAGTGTCCTTCTTAGGCTTCTCGGCCACCATCGCTTCGGTGGTGACGAGCAGGCCGGCCACGGAAGCGGCGTCCTGCAGCGCGGTGCGTACGACCTTGGCAGGGTCGATCACGCCTTGGCTGAAGAGATCGCCAAATTCGTTGGTCTGGGCGTTCCAGCCATAGCCGAACTCAGGCTTCTCGCGAACCCTACCCACGATAATGGAGCCCTCCGCCCCGCTATTTTCGGCAATCTGGCGGGCGGGAGCCTCGATGGCGCGCCGCACGATCTCGACGCCAGTCCTCTGGTCGGGGTTGTCGACAGCGACATTGTCGAGCGCCCCTGCTGCCCTGAGTAGTGCCACGCCGCCGCCCGGCAAGACACCTTCCTCGACCGCCGCGCGGGTGGCATGCAGCGCGTCGTCGACGCGGTCCTTGCGCTCCTTGACCTCCACTTCGGTCGAGCCTCCGACGCGGATCACTGCGACGCCGCCGGCAAGCTTGGCCAAGCGCTCCTGCAGCTTCTCGCGGTCATAGTCGGAAGTGGTCTCCTCGATCTGCACCCTAATTTGAGCAACGCGGCCGTTGATTTCGTCCTTGTGGCCGGCACCGTCGACAATGGTGGTGTTCTCCTTCTCGATCTCCACCTTGCGCGCGCGGCCGAGCATTTCCAGCGTCACATTCTCGAGCTTGACGCCGAGGTCCTCGCTGATCGCCGTGCCGCCGGTCAGGATGGCAATATCCTCCAGCATCGCCTTGCGGCGGTCGCCGAAGCCCGGCGCCTTGACGGCGGCCACCTTCAGTCCGCCGCGCAGCTTGTTGACCACCAGTGTCGCCAGCGCTTCGCCCTCGACGTCCTCGGCGATGATCAGCAGCGGCTTGCCGGACTGAACCACGGCCTCCAGCAACGGTAGCAAGGCTTGCAGATTGGCGAGCTTCTTCTCGTGGATCAGCACATAGGGCTCTTCGAGCTCGACGCGCATCTTATCCTGGTTGGTGATGAAATAGGGTGACAGGTAGCCGCGATCGAACTGCATGCCTTCGACGATTTCGAGCTCCGTCTCGGCGGTCTTGGCTTCCTCGACGGTGATGACGCCTTCGTTGCCGACCTTTTCCATGGCCTCGGCGAGAAAGCGGCCGATCTCTTCGTCGCCATTGGCCGAAATCGTGCCCACCTGAGCGATCTCGTCGTTCTTCGTCACCTCGCGGGCCTTGGCCTTTAGATCGGCGACGATGGTTTCCACCGCCTTGTCGATGCCGCGCTTCAAATCCATCGGGTTCATGCCGGCCGCGACTGCCTTGGCGCCCTCGGTTACGATCGATTGCGCCAGCACTGTAGCGGTGGTCGTGCCGTCGCCGGCGATGTCGCTGGTCTTGGAGGCGACCTCGCGCACCATCTGTGCGCCCATGTTCTCGAACTTGTCCTCGAGCTCGATCTCCTTCGCGACGGTGACACCGTCCTTGGTGATACGCGGTGCGCCGAAACTCTTGTCGATCACCACATTGCGGCCTTTGGGACCGAGCGTCACTTTCACCGCATTGGCGAGGATGTCTACACCGCGCAGCATGCGCTCGCGGGCATCAGAATGAAATTTCACTTCCTTGGCAGCCATTGGTTCACTCCTGCGAATAGGCAGCTCTTGTTGATTGTTTGTGTCGCGCGATTTCGGTCACGCGGCTTGCCTGGCCGGCGCCGAAACGTCAATCACACCCAGGATGTCGCTTTCCTTCATGATGAGCAGGTCCTCGCCATTGAGCTTGATGTCGGTGCCGGACCACTTGCCGAACAGGATGCGGTCGTCGACCTTCACATCGAGGGGCACGAGCTTCCCGCTTTCGTCGCGGGCGCCTGGGCCGACAGCGATGACTTCGCCCTCCTGCGGCTTTTCCTTGGCGGTGTCGGGGATGATGATGCCTCCGGCCGTCTTCTCCTCGGCCTCAATGCGGCGGACCAGGATACGGTCATGCAATGGACGGAACGTCATTTCGTTCTCCTTTAGAACAGACAGATTGCGAGAGCCTCCCCCGATTCAGGCTGTCGGGACCAGAATGGGGTTCGCGAGACTATTGCGGCATCGCGTGCGCATGCCGAACTGATTTTGTTCCTTTCATGTTTCAAGAGGTGGACTGACTCAGGAGAATTTTCGAAGGTCATGCCTCCTGTGATTGTGCAATGGGACGCTTGAAGCTCGTCGCGGAAGGGCAGACCAAGGTTCGGTCCGGCACCACGCTAAGCACTGCCAAATAGATGTTTGACGCCTATTGGGTCTGGCATTCATAGTTGTTAGACGCACGTCACATCAGGCAGGACGGATTCAACTTACGGCAACGATATGAAACGAAAGAAGCATCCACTGTCTCCTTTGACAGAGGGGACGTGCGCATTTTTGCGGCTGCCACGGATGCGTGCTGATGTGCCCAGCAATGCAGGCTCCGCAAACTGTTGGCTTCTTTTGTTTCCAATGCGAAAGTCAATGTCGAAACCATAAGGAAGATCGTTGCCGCCATAGTACATGTCATTGTCTTGCTCCATTCCGGATTGTTTCGCGCCTTTAAATAAATTAGACCGCGCACGCGTTATAGTCATATAACGCATGTTAAACTGCAGAGAGCAAAAGTCGCGCCAGATGCATTGATACTTGAATTTCAATCAGTTACCAACTCTTGCGCGGCTTGCGGCGCAAGCGTGTCGCTATTTTGTCGAATTCCTTGCAGAATTTTGAAGGAAACCCGTCGAGGGTTCTTTCATATCTGCCCGGGACGCCGAAGACGCGAGATGCCTCGTTGACGTTCGCGAGCGGGAAGTCACGGTTTGGAGACGCGAGCGGCAACAATCATGCTCTAGAATGGTGGCAGACGTGGACTGCTGTAAATCAAAGCCAACAGGCGATCCTGGCGCGCTCGAATAATCGGCACCCAGAACCTGTCCCGGCAGACACAGCACCAGTCAGATACAGCCGGCGCCGCTGGTCGCACCGAGCGGGCGTGTCATGGCGGGGAAGCCCGGATCCAAGCGAGGGGCTTCCGCGGCATGGCTCCTCAACCTTCTCACCGGGAATTTGCGACAGGATCCTTTGGCATTGTCCGAGGTGCGACAAATGTCGGACATGCCGCAATCGAGTTCCCATGCATTTAAAGAGTTCCGGTCTTTGGCACGCATGTTGCTTCGGGTGTCGCTAAACGCCTCACGCGGAGGGTGTCGCAATGTGGACGATGTTGTCTCCCGGGATCAGGGTAGCAGACCTCTGATGGAGCAGCGGCAGCATTGCAAAACCGCAGCCGGGCCAAGCGCCTGCCCGGCACTTTCTGAGCATGATGCTCTTGCCTGGAGACCAACTCTGCAGTCTGACCGACCTGGTCAATTTCTGCATGTCCCGCGACAGGACCGGAAAATCAACACAAAAGGAGAAATTTGCCGATGCGGCGAGTGGTTTTGACATATATCGCGTTCTGCTGTCTGTCCGTCGGTGCCGCCGCTGCCGACGCTCCGGCGGTCACCGAACCGGCGGCAGTCGCCGGCGCTCAGTCCCCGGTCTTTTCATTCGAGGGCGGGCTGCGCTACTGGTACAGCAGCGGCAAAGCATCGAAGGACCTCTACGGCACCCACGGCGCTGTTCTGGTCTCGCGGCTCACATACAACGATCTGGATGCGCGTTCTGGCGAAGTCTTCTTCAACGCGACCCACAATCCGACTAACATCTTCATCAAGGGTTTTCTCGGTGCGGGCGGAATCGCCCAGGGCTCCCTTACCGACGAGGATTTCCAGCTTAAAAATCACATCTATTCGAACACGTTGTCCGATCAACAAAGCGGCCGCATTTCCTATTTCACCGCCGATCTCGGATACAATTTCTGGGACACGCCGCGCTACCGCATCGGTGCTCTTGTCGGCTACAATTTCTGGAACGAGAGCTACCACGCCGCCGGTTGCGAGCAGCAGGCGGCCAACCCGGAGGTTTGCGTGCCAGCCATTGCGACCAATACGGTCGGCATCAGCCAGGATAACGATTGGCATTCGCTGCGACTCGGGCTGACCGGGCAGACGCAACTCACCGAACGGCTCAGTCTTTCTGGTGACGTTGCGGTGCTGTTCACGCGGCTTGACGGCAAAGATCAGCACCATTTGCGCCCCGAGATCAATCCCCAACCCGAAGACGGCACCGGGCATGGCGTCCAGCTCGAGGCAATGTTGAATTACAAGGTCACGGATTTGTTCAATATCGGCATCGGCACCCGCTATTGGCGCGCGACATCGACTGGCGCCGCTCATTTCGAGGAAACGGCGGGTGGTGGCAGACCGCAGCGCCTGCATTGGGAGGCTGAGCGCTACGGCGTGTTCGCGCAGGCGAGCATCAAATTCAACTGAAAAAGCACCGCCAGCGCCAGTCGCATAGTCCTGAAAGAAGCGGCATAATCGAATTCGGCCTCAACTGCCACAAATGGCTGAGTCTCGTGGATGGAGCGGCAACCAAGAGGCTCGCGGGCAACGCATGCTCCCTCAACCCCAGTCAACGAAGTCGGACGAAGGTCACATCGCTGCGCCCAGCAGCATGCCACGCCCTGCCAAGTCAAAGGTGGTCGGCACGTGGGCGGCGCTCGGTCTCGGCCGTTCACAGTTGCGCTGTTTACCCTCGCACTCGCGCCTCTCGTTAAGGAGCAGCCCGGTCGAGAAAAGCATCGAATGCGGCAGCAACCGCGCGAAGTACAAAGCGATGCTGCCGCCTTACGCGAATACGACCATTTTCGACGTCTACTATCCCGTCCTCGGCCAAAATCGCCAAGCGTTCAGTTGAATCGAGAAAACGGATCGGATCAGATCCATGAGCGGCACAAATTGACGGCACATCGGCCTCGAGATCGCACATTAGTCGCTCGATGATTGCAGCTCTCACCCGGTCGTCGTCGGTTAGGCGCCAGCCCTTTGACGTCGCCAGACGACCAACTGCGATACGCTGCATGTAGGCATCCCGTGTAACTTCGTTCTGGATGTATCCTTCGCCGACACGGCCAATAGCCGCCGCGCCAAAACCGACTAGAGTTTTGCAGGTGTCGGCCGAGTAACCGAGGGAGTTGCGCCGCAGGCGCCCGGTTTTCTGACCAAGCGCGAGCTCGTCGTCCGGCAACGCGAAATGGTCGAGCCCGATCTCGCGATAGCCGGCGGCAATCAGGGTCACGGCCACGGCTGCATCCTGTTCGGCGCGAGCTTCGCTATCCGGAAGAGATGCTTCCTCGATGAGGCGCTGGTTCTCTATAAGGGCCGGAATGTGCGAGTAGCAGAACACCGCAAGCCGGTTGGGCCGCATGGCGACTGCCGCCCTCGCGGTCTCGACGCAGGATTGCACCGTTTGATGCGGGAGACTGAACATAAGGTCGAAGTTAATGCGGCTTACTCCGTGCCGGCGCAGCATTTCGACGGCAGCCGCCGTCTGCTCCACGCTCTGGACCCGGTTGATCGCCTTTTGAACGATGGGATCGAAGGTCTGGACGCCGAGGCTCGCGCGAGTCACGCCAGCTTCTCCTAAAGCTTCGGCCATCTCCCCCGTGAATGTGCGTGGATCGATCTCGACGGCGATCGTAGCTGTCTTATCGAGAGCGAAGCGGCGTCGCAGGAATTTCATCAAAGCGAGGAACTCGGCTGACCCAATGAGTGTCGGCGTTCCGCCGCCGAAATGCACGTCTTTCACGGGTAGCGCCTGTGGCGCCTGCTCCGAGACCAAACGGATCTCCTCACGCAGCATCGCCAGATAATTGAGGATCGGCGCATTATGGCGGGCGATGGCGGTAGGGAAGCCACAATACCAGCACCTGGATCGGCAGAACGGAACGTGGAGATAGAGTGACACCGGATCGTCAGCCGGCAGTTTCCTGAGCCATTCCTTATAAGCCTCGGCGCCGACCGCCTCAGAGAAGTCCGGAACTGTCGGATAGATGGTGTACCAAGGCAGGCGGGCCTGGCGATATCTTGTCAGTGTTGAGGTCTGCAACAGTTACCGTCCTATGCTGATAACTGCCATCCTTACCGCTGCGCGTTCCTCCGTCCTTGCGCTATGTCAGTCCGTTCGACGATGTTACGCCAACCGCCGCTTATTCGTCGGCAACTTCGGCGCCTTTGAGGACCACCACGGACGAACGACACGTCGATTGCAGGGTCGACCCCGCTGATAGCTGAGCCATTCGATTTGCCGGAACCGGTTCCTGGATAGTCCATCGAGCAAAACCACCGGTGGTTAAAGGCTCGGATGCAGCTATTGCTCGCTTTCACGTCGTCGGTTGCTTCAAGGCGGGTCCGACATCGAAATGGTTCACGTGATGCGCGAGGGTCGGCGTGGGTTGCTTTCATCCCTAATTCTTCGATCGCCGAGCAGTTCGAAATCCCCGCAGTTGCTTGATCCGACACCGTCGCTGCCGATCTCGTCGTTCCCCATCGAAAGATTGCAACGGAAGCTGACCAGCTTCGCCTCGCCGACGGTGGTCTCCGGCCTAACGATGACGCTCGCCGCCCGGGCCAAGCTGCAAGGATAGCATGCCCGGTCTCGCTCGTGACTATTATGTCGGCGTCGTGCGCACCCGGCCCGATATACCGAGCGGTGCGGCCGCATGGTCTCTCGATGTCGAGGCGCTCAGCAAACAAATGCTGTCGCCATTGAACGAAACCTGTCGCGTATCGAACACACGAACCATATCGAAAACATTTCCTTTTCTTGCTCGGCTCGATCTCCAGGGCAAACAGGAAGGGAGCGCAAACCAAGGTCCGCCAGCACATTGAGCGTCAAATCGCAGCTGCGTCGCCTAGATGGCACGTCATTTGCGCAGTCAGCTCTGGAAGCCGTTGTGAGGTTGCCCACAACTGGCGGAAATGACTGTGGCGATTGGCTCTGAAATGCTGAATTTCTCATGCGGTATTGCAGAAAGTAACATAGGCACAGCGGCTTATTATTTCAGAATATGACTTAGTCACCATCGCCTTTGTTCTTGGACCATCTCGTGCCGGGCTCGTCAGACCGGAAGAGGCGCAGCGCCGTGCTCGTCGTTGTTAGTCCGGGGGGGCCAGGTTCGCTTTTGGCGTCCTGCCATTTTTTTGCCTTTGAACGGAGATCAAGAATGAACACAATGGGCCTTCTTCTCGGCTCAGCTGCGACCCTGCTCGCAGTTTCCGACGCCCGCGCCGTCGACGCGATCATCGTCGCCGAGCCAGACGCGGGAGAATACGTCAAGATCTGCGACGTCTATGGCGCAGGCTATTTTTATATCCCAGGCACCGAAACATGCCTGCGCGTCGGCGGTTACATCCGCTACGACATCGGCTTAGGTGACGTCGGCTCTTTGGAAGGCGCAAAGGCAACCGACCACGACGACGGCAGCACCAACGCTACTTGGCAAAAGAATGCCCGCTTCGCGCTGAAGACCTGGACCAATCAGGAAACCGAGCTCGGCACGTTGAAGACCTATACCGAGACGCATATGGACTTTGGAAACCGCAATGCTTATCCGGGTCCGGACAGTCAAAACTATGCCATCAACAAAGACCTCAGCTTGACATTCGCCTGGATTCAGCTTGGTGACTTCCGAGTTGGCAAGGACTGGTCGGCATTCGATATGTTTATCGGCTATCCTGGCAACGTGCTCAATCAGCTGCTCGTTCCCTATGGTGAGTTCGAAACCAACGTCGTCCAGTACTACTTCGATGCCGCTAACGGATTTTCAGCCGTGGTCTCGCTTGAAGAAGGCAAAGGCGCGGCCGGCACAATCGACAGCTACGTTCCACACGTAGTCGGCGGTGTGAAATACACACAACACTGGGGCGCGATCACCGGGGTTGTTGCTTATGATAGCAATTACAAAGCGGTAGCCAGTAAGGTCCGCGTCGACCTTAATGTCACCGACGATCTGTCCCTATTCGGAATGTTGGGTTTCGGCTCCATTGGCAAGCTCAATGATGATTCCGCTAACGCAATCGACGCTCATGGTCGCGGCTTCTATAAAATTTGGGGCGGCAACTGGGCTTTCTGGGCTGGCGCCACTTACAAGTTCAACGAGACGACTTCGTTCAATCTTCAGGTCTCGGGTGATCAGCTCAAGAACTATGGCGTCGCTATGAATGTCGCCTATACGCTCGTTCCAGATTTCACGGTTACAGCCGAAGTCGACTATGACCGCTGCGGCGACTTCGGCGTCGGCATGGCGGACCCTTCCAAGGTTAACTGGACTAAGGCGGACAAAAAGAACAGCGTCGGCGGCATACTGCGTTTCCAACGCTCGTTCTAGCGGATGAAAAAAGTTGCATCTCAGCGGCCCGATTGTGCGAAACCGAGGCCATGAGCGACTGCCCACACAAAGCACCGCCTTCGTAGCGCCAGATCCTTGAGCCGATAGCCGTTCATCCCGCCGGTCCGGGCTGGTCGCGAAGAGACTGGTGGTCGGGGTGAGGATTTCCGCATCGCGCAGCGCAGGTCGTTCGCGCCGATAAGCGGGGCCATTATATAACATGCGGTGCCCGCCGCATTTGTATCTGAAGTGGTTTTCTTGAATCGATAGCGGAATGCTTTGCGATCGACATTCCAGCGTGCTTGAGTATCCGATTTCGGAAGCGTGTCCGGCCAGAATCAATTTTCAGGCAGCAGGACCATTTTTCATACTTTTTGGTCGGCCGAATGCGGCGCAGCCCACCGATGTGATGTGAAAACCTTTGGTGCCGATTGACGGGGTGATCATCATGCGATCGAGCTTCTTTCCGACGGTCTGGCAATTTCGTTATCCCTGCGGTTTGTGCCGGGAGTGATTTGTCGCCGTCACTTGGGCGCGTTTTTCCACTGACGTTTAAATCGATCGCGCCGGTCGCCGCCGGCATATGCGCTTGACAACAGGAGGACAGCCCGTTCAACTTGAAGCATTCACCAGGGGAGTCCCGGCAAGGGGCTGAGATACTGCTGGCTTTCGCGGCGCAGTGACCCGTTGAACCTGATCCAGTTCATACTGGCGTAGGGACGGTGCAAGCGCTTTGCGGGACTACATGCCCGAAGACCTGTGTCGAGCAGGCAGACCAAAGCGTCCTACATCCTTCCGGCACAGAACTGGGTCTCCAATGCAGCTGAGCAAAGGAGCCTCAAATGAATGCCTTGACCCCCACCGTTTCGACGGGATCGCTGCCCGCCTCGCGGAAGATCCACAAGACCGGCACTATCCATCCGCAGATCAGGGTGCCGATGCGCGAGATCAGCGTGCACCCGACAGCCGGCGAGCCGCCGGTGACGGTCTATGACCCGTCGGGCCCGTACACCGATCCCGCGATCGAAACGAACATTGAAAAGGGACTTGCCCGGCTTCGCCGGGACTGGACCGCCGCGCGCGGCGATATCGAAGCCTATGACGGCCGCCACGTCAGGCCGGAGGACAACGGATTTGCGACAGGCGAACGGCTGACGCCGGAATTTCCTGTCCGCAACCGTCCGCTGCGGGCCAAGGCCGGCAAGGCGGTGACGCAGCTTGCCTATGCGCGCGCCGGGATCATCACGCCCGAGATGGAATTCGTCGCCATCCGCGAAAACCTCGGCCGCGAGATCTTGCGCGGCAGGCTGCAACAGGACGGCGAGGCGTTCGGCGCATCGATCCCGGATTTCGTCACGCCGGAATTCGTGCGCGACGAGGTGGCGCGGGGCCGCGCGATCATCCCCGCCAACATCAATCATCCCGAGAGCGAGCCGATGATCATCGGCCGCAATTTCCTGGTGAAGATCAACGCCAATATCGGCAACTCCGCCGTCACCTCGTCGATGGCCGAAGAGGTCGAAAAGATGGTCTGGGCGATCCGCTGGGGCGCCGATACGGTCATGGACCTGTCGACCGGCCGCAACATCCACAACATCCGCGAATGGATCGTGCGCAATTCCCCGGTGCCGATCGGCACCGTGCCGCTCTACCAGGCGCTGGAGAAGGTCGGAGGCATCGCCGAGGACCTCAGCTGGGAGGTTTACCGCGACACGCTGATCGAGCAGGCCGAGCAGGGCGTGGACTATTTCACCATCCATGCCGGCGTGCGGCTGCACTACATCCCGCTGACCGTTGACCGGGTCACGGGCATCGTCTCGCGCGGCGGGTCGATCATGGCCAAATGGTGCCTGCACCATCACCGGGAGAGCTTCCTTTACGAGCATTTCGAGGAAATCTGCGACATCGCCAGAGCCTATGACGTCTCCTTCTCGCTCGGCGACGGCCTTCGCCCCGGCTCGATCGCGGATGCCAACGACAAAGCGCAATTCGCCGAGCTGGAAACGCTTGGCGAACTGACGAAGATCGCCTGGGCAAAGGACTGCCAGGTGATGATCGAGGGCCCCGGCCATGTGCCCATGCACAAGATCAAACAGAATATGGACAAGCAGCTTGCCGTCTGCGGCGAGGCGCCGTTTTACACCCTCGGCCCGCTGACCACGGACATCGCGCCGGGCTACGATCACATCACGTCCGGCATCGGCGCCGCCATGATCGGCTGGTTCGGCACGGCCATGCTCTGCTACGTGACGCCGAAGGAACATCTCGGCCTGCCAGACCGCAACGACGTCAAGACCGGTGTCATCACCTATAAGATCGCCGCTCATGCCGCAGACCTCGCCAAGGGGCATCCGGCGGCAAAGGCCCGCGACGACGCGCTGTCGCGGGCGCGGTTCGAGTTCCGCTGGGAGGATCAGTTCAACCTGTCGCTCGATCCAGAAACGGCGCGCGAGTTCCACGACGAGACCCTGCCCAAGGAAGCGCACAAGGTGGCGCATTTCTGCTCCATGTGCGGACCGAAATTCTGCTCCATGCGCATCTCCCATGACATCCGGGCCGAGGCGCAGAAAGAGGGGATGGCGGCGATGGCGGAGAAATACCGCGCCGGCGGCGATCTCTACATGCCGGTCGAAACGCCCGGGGCGGAGAAACAGGCCCTATCGCACGAAGACCGGGCGAAGGAAGATCGGGGGGCGCGCTGAGCCATGCGCCGCATTCTTGTTAAAGGTGCCGGTGTGGCAGGTCTCACCGTCGCCCATGAATTGGCCGCGCGGGGTGCGTCCGTCACGGTTGCCGAAATCCGGAGCCAGATCGGCGGCAATGCCTCCTGGCTGGCTGGCGGCATGCTCGCCCCTTGGTGCGAACGCGAAAGCGCGGAGGAGGCGGTTGTCACCCTCGGCAAAACCTCGGCCGACTGGTGGGAAAGGACACTGCCCGGGCTGGTGACAAGGGCAGGCACTCTCGTCGTTGCCCATGCGCGCGACGCCTTCGAGCTTGCCCGCTTTGCGGCTCGAACGCGTGCCTATGAGTCCGTCAACGAGGAAACGATTGCCGCCCTCGAACCCGACCTTGCCGGCCGCTTTCGCCAGGGCCTGTTCTTTGTCGGCGAAGCCCACCTCGATCCCCGCCGGGCGCTCGAGGCCCTCGCCGGCGAACTGCGAGCGATGGGCGTCGTCTTTCTTTTCGAGGCGGGCGAGGCTGCGCTTTCCGGCTTTGATCAGGTGATCGACTGCACGGGCATCGCGCGAACCGACGACGATTTACGCGGGGTGCGCGGTGAAATGCTGCTCCTCCACACGTGCGAGGTCTCGCTGGCCCGGCCAGTGCGTCTCCTCCATCCGCGCCACCCGATCTATATCGTGCCGCGGGCCGATCATCACTTCATGGTCGGCGCGACCATGATCGAAAGCGACCACGACGGACCGATCACCGCCCGTTCGCTGATGGAACTCCTCAATGCGGCCTACGCGGTCCATCCGGCGTTCGGCGAGGCCGAAATCGTCGAGACAGGGGTGGGCGTACGTCCTGCCTATCCCGACAATCTGCCGCGCGTGATGCGTCGGAAGGATGGCACGATCACGGTCAACGGTCTCTACCGGCACGGTTTCCTGCTTTCACCGGCCATGGCCGATCAGGCTGCCAGCCTTCTCTTCAATTCATCTGCCAATCTGGAGTCTGACAATGAAGCTGATCGTCAACGGCGAAGCGCTTGAGGCCAAGGCTACGACGCTCGACGCCCTTTTGAGGGAGCTCGACTATGAGGGCGGCTGGCTCGCCACCGCGCTGAACGGCGACGTGGTGCCTGCGGCCGAACGGGCGGAATTCCGGCTGAATGACGGTGATCGGATCGAAATCCTGTCGCCCATGCAGGGAGGTTAGCCGATGTTCGATCTTCTCGGGACAAAGCTTGCCTCGCGCCTGCTACTGGGCACCGCCCAATACCCTTCGCCGGCGATCCTTGCCGATGCGGTCAAGTCGTCTGGCACTTCGGTGGTCACCGTCTCGCTGCGCCGGGAAATGGCTGGCGGCAGGGCCGGCGAACAATTCTGGTCGCTGATCCGCTCGCTCGGAGTGAGGGTGCTGCCCAACACCGCCGGCTGCCATTCGGTCAAGGAAGCCGTGACGACCGCGAAGATGGCGCGCGAGGTCTTCGGCACGTCCTGGATCAAGCTCGAAGTGATCGGCAACCACGACACGCTGCAGCCCGATGTGTTCGGCCTAGTCGAGGCGGCACGCATCCTGTGCGAAGACGGCTTCAGCGTATTCCCCTATACCACCGACGACCTCGTCGTCGCGGAGCGGCTGCTCGAGGCGGGCTGCAAGGTGCTGATGCCGTGGTGCGCGCCGATCGGTTCGGCGCTCGGACCGGTCAACATCATGGCGCTGCGCTCGTTGCGCGGGCGTTTCCCCGGCGTTCCGCTGATCGTGGATGCGGGGCTCGGGCGGCCGTCGCACGCGGCAACCGTCATGGAGCTCGGTTTTGACGCCGTGCTCCTCAACACGGCGGTCGCCAAGGCTGCCGATCCAGTGGGCATGGCGCGGGCTTTCAGCAAGGCGGTCGATGCCGGTCGGGAAGCGTATGGTTCGGGACTGCTCGAGCCGCGCGACGTCGCCGTGCCATCGACGCCTACAATCGGCAGGGCGGTTTTTTCATGAAGCTCGATCCCTTCTACCTGATCGTCGACAGCGCGGCCTGGATCGAGCGGCTGGTGCCGCTCGGCGTCAGGTTGGTGCAGCTTCGCATCAAGGACAAGGACGAGGACAGGCTGCGCGCGGAAATCCGCAAGGCAAAGGCCTTGTGCGCAAGACACGACTGCCAGCTCATCGTCAACGATCATTGGCGGCTGGCGATCGAGGAGCGCTGCAACTTCGTCCATCTCGGCCAGGAGGATCTGCAGGCCGCCAACCTCCCGGAGATACGGGCGTCCGGCATCAGGCTCGGACTGAGCACCCACGATCATGCCGAACTGGCAACCGCCCTGGCAGCCAGGCCCGACTACGTCGCGCTGGGTCCCGTCTATCCGACCATCCTGAAGAAGATGAAATGGGCGCCGCAGGGGCTCGAAAGGGTTCGCGCGTGGAAGGACGCTGTCGCACCCATTCCGCTGGTCGCCATCGGCGGCCTCAATCCCGAGCGGCTCGACGGCGTCTTCGAGGCCGGCGCCGACAGCGCCGCGGTGGTGACGGACATAACGCTGAACCCGGATCCCGAGGCGCGCACCAGGGACTGGATCGGAAAGACGGCGCGATGGCGCTGAACCGAGACCCGCATGTGCTTGTCGTCGGCGGATCGGATTCCAGCGGAGGCGCCGGGATCGCGCGCGACATCGAGACGATTTCCTCGATCGGCCTGCGGACCTGTCTTGCCGTTACCGCCGTGACGGTGCAGACACACCAATCAGTCACGGCAGTCCACCATATGCAGCCCGGCCTGGTCGCCGATCAGATGCGCGCGGCGCTGCGGGCCAACAGCGTGTCGGCGATAAAGATCGGCATGCTTTCGACGGGACGTGTCATCGCGGCGGTTGCCGCCGTACTGCGCGAAAATCCGCGGATACCGGCAGTCCTCGATCCGGTGCTGGCTTCCTCGTCGGGCAGGCAACTGCTGGAACCGGGGGCGGTCGGAGTCTTGAAGCGCGATCTCATGCCGCTTTGCCGTCTTGTCACGCCAAATCTCGTCGAGCTGGCGATCCTGACCGACTCGGATCTGGCCGTGGACGACGATGATGCGCTGCGGCAGGGAGAACGATTGCTTGCGGCCGGGCCGCAGGCGCTGCTCATCAAGGGCGGCCATACGACGGGACCCAGATCAACGGACGTCCTGTTGAGCTCCGGACAGGAGTCCATCCGCTTCGACGTGCCCAGGCTTGCAGGATCGATGCGCGGGACGGGCTGCATGCTGGCGAGCGCGATAGCCGCGCATCTGGCCGGTGAGAAGTCGCTCGAGGAGAGCGTGAGCGAAGGCAAGCGGCTTATTTTCGAGAAGATTTCGAAAGCTGGATCGGACTCGCGATAGTCGCCCGTGCTTCGCCTTGAGGATCATGTTCGCGGCCGGTGCCTCGTGACGAAAGCATCTGGATCCTGACCGCTTTTGTGGCGCTGGCTGGTATTCGGTGAATGATCCTCGGTTAAGCGGACAATAATCGGCAGGAGCCAAGCACCCTATGGCTGGAGATAAAGGTCGTCGCTCTCGGCTAAAGGCCGCTGCAGGCTGGTCGCGAGCTGTTCACTTACAGCACGCAAGCCTCCAGCGTCGCCTGGTCATCGGGGAAATGGCGGTGAAACCTTGGTTCAAGGAGAGCTTGGCCAAGCGCGCTGCCGAAGGATTCAACCGGAGGCTCCTGCACCGGGTTTGCGGGCAAGGGTCTGGCGCCACCGGGGGCGCCATTTCGCAATCCGGCCAAGTAGTAGTCCCACCTCTCTTTATCTGGAACTCAGGTTTCCTGAACCGCTTCGCTTCGCCGAGAATGAGGGCTGGCGGATAAGGATCAGCGGGGCAGGCGCGCGCACACTGAACCTCGGAAGACCGCGCCTCTGTCAGAGCTCGGGGCAAAGCCCCTCACCTTCCGCCAAGGCATTGTGACCCCGTACTGAGGCACCGAGTCTCAGGCGATAATTCAAAATTCCGCTGCTATCGATGAGTTAGAGAAACCCGCCCTATGGATCTTGCGAGCAGGCTGACCAGCCTTTCACGTAAGACAGGCAAACGCTGCGGCGTCAGCATCGCGCGTCCATGCCGACTTAGTTTTGCTTCTTTCTCGTATCAAGAGATGGGCTCACGGATGAATCCGATGACGCCACTAGCCTGAAGTCGGCAAACTCCAGTCTTCGGAGGATCCATAGATCAGTTCACATGCTGTGTGATGACTGCGCAGACCTGCAGAGAGAGGCGATTGGACGAGCATAATCCCAAGGAAGAACCGATCGAGACCGTCTTCCGAAACGGCACAATCACCGTCGTCGGCATATTGCTGGCGTTTTCACTGGGTTTCGTCACACATTGGGCGGCAAACCCGGTGCCGTGGCAATTTTACGACCTGTTCGCAGTGATCCCGATCCTGGTCGGGATAGCATCGCAGTTGCGGGCGCTATGGATGTTGCTCGACATGAGTTCGCTGCGACGCCGCGCCTACGTGCGCGCCAACCGCACTTTCATGGCAGGCCTCATCGTGACCGCCTGCGGCGTCGGGGTGGCAATTCTGCTCGACCTATTCGAAGTGGCATCGACGGGCACTTTGCCTGGAGCCTAGCCAAGGATACCAAGCGCTCTCATACCCTAAGAGCACATCTCAGCGCTGTCGCGACGGCTGGCCTCGATCCTGTCGAGCAGGTCTTCTAAGCTCACGCCATCAATGGCGCAGGCCGCGTCACCCCAGCCGGTGCACTTCGACCCAAGGATGTCTGGCATCCTTCGAATCCCCACCATGCCGCCCCGTTGGCTTGAAACCATGCGGCTCGACCCATCTTGACCGGCATCTCGGCGAGCAGTTGCAACAGTTTCTTCAAAGAAGTTCATAGACACTTAGCAACCAGAAATCGCTGTGGGTGATAGCATATCTCAACGTCTGAGGTCAGTGAGAGGATTCAATACCGCGGTTCCCCTGATCTCCGACCGCCGAACTGGACCCAATCTATGGCTACAGGCCATGGCAACAAGAGCGCTCGTCCTAATTATACGTCTGCTTGCGTGCACCGAGAGTGTCCAGTTGTGGAACAATTTGGTTTGAAAGCTGCTGCATCTGCGGAGAGCGCCAGATGGCAAATTCAATGCAAAGAGTATCCAGTCTTTCCATATGGCTCGATGATGCTGAACAATGATGACACTGGTCAGTCGCTTACGGACGGCAGCGCATCTTGATCGCCTTCGAATCCTGGGCCTTTGCGCGCATGCAGACCTAACTGTCTGCGAGCTGGCAGACATTTTGGATCTACGTCGCGATCGCGTTGTGCGACATGTCCGGCTACTCGCCAGAGCGGACTTTCTTTGTTGCAACGAACAACGTCCGTGGCGCTCCTATCAACTCAAAGCACGAGGCAAGGACGGCGGTCTGATCCAATTACTAGTCGATCTCCTGCCCCACTGCGATGGCCATCATGAACGAGACCTACAACGACTCGAAGCGATACGAGACGAGCAGCCGAAGGGGGCAGCCTGCCTAATCGCGAAATAGATTGATCCAATTGGAGCGCGAACCCACGATGGACAACTCCGCCGATCTCGCCATCGAGCAGCCCGACACTTGCGAGCGCTCTTCCTTAGCCGCGGTTGATAGCCGTGTTCACGAACTGCTTCTGAGACAAGAGCGACAGGAGCGCACGACGCTCAAACTAATCGCTTCTGAAAACTTTGCCTCATCGGCAGTTCTGGAAGCGACCGGGTCGATTTTCACAAACAAGTATGCCGAGGGGTACCCCGGTGCGCGCTACTACGCGGGAAACGAGATCGTCGATGAGCTTGAGAACCTCGCCATTGAGCGCTTGAAGGAACTATTTGGCAGCGAACACGCCAACGTCCAGCCTTATTCCGGCTCGCCGGCCAATCAGGCTGTGTACCGCGCGCTTTTGAAGCCCTGCGACAAAGTCATGGGCTTGCCCATTCCGGAAGGGGGGCATCTGACCCATGGTTGGGCCATCAACTTTTCCGGAACTGACTATCGACGAGTCCCCTACGGGCTGCACGAAACAACGCAGCAAATTGACTATGACCGCTTGCGCGAGACAGCCAAGCGGGAACGGCCGCGGCTCATTTGGGTGGGCGGAACTGCTTATCCGCGTCTCTTTGACTATGCGGCAATGGCAGAAATCGCTGTGGAGGCGGACTCCTACCTTGTAGCCGACATTGCGCACATCAGCGGCCTGATTGCTGCAGAAGTACACCCGAACCCCGTGCGCCATTGCGACGTCGTCAGCAGCACCTCGCACAAATCGATCCGCGGCCCCCGCGGTGGCTTCATTTTGTCCAAGAAGGAAGATCGCTATCAGGCTCTGTATCATCCGAAGAGCAAACACAATCTAGCCAGGCGGATAGATCGCGCGGTCTTCCCTCACCTGCAAGGCGGGCCGCATATGAATGTTATCGCTGCGCTAGCGGTCGCCTTACAAGAAGCCGCGACCCCGTCCTTCCGTAGCTACGGCCAACAGATCGTCAAGAATGCCAAGACCCTGGCCCAGGCGTTGCTAGAGCGAGGCTATGACCTGGTCACCGGCGGGACCGACAATCACATGCTCATCCTTGATCTGCGCGATCGACCACTGTCCGGCAAGGCCTATGCCGAGCGATTAGCAAGGGCGGGCATCATTGCGAACTTTAACATGGTGCCGGGCGATCCGCGCGACCCGGCGGTTACGAGCGGAATTCGCTTGGGATCGCCGGCAGTGACGTCAATGGGCATGCGCGAGGGGGAAATGGTGCAAATTGCCGGCTTCATTGACTCCGTTCTCCGGCGGCCAGACGACGAAGATCTTCATGCCGGCGTGCGAAGAAACGTTGCCGAGTTGTGCGCGGCGTTCGAGGTGCCAGGCATCACCGACAGGTAAGGCAGCTCGAGCACGCGCCCACGCAACTCTAACATCCGACGCGAGGCATTTCATGGCTAGGCAGTTCGTATTCTCTTCCGAATCGGTAGGCGCGGGACACCCGGATAAGCTGGCCGACAACATCTCGGATGCTATCCTCGATGCGGTGCTCCGCTTCGATCCGAAGGCGCGCGTCGCTTGTGAAACCCTGGTGAAGACATGTGAAGCCTTGGTGAAGACAGGGACAGTCGTTCTGGCCGGCGAGATTACCAGCGACGCAAATGTCGACTACAGCCAGGTTGCCCGCGATACGATCATTGATGTTGGATACGACGATGAGGCCGTTGGCTTTGATGGCCGGCATTGCTCAGTCGTTCATGCCCTCACCGAGCAGTCGCCCGACATTAGCCAAGGCGTTGACGAAGGTCGGGGGCAGGACCTCGAACAGGGAGCGGGAGATCAGGGCCTCATGTTCGGCTATGCATGCCGCGAGACCGACACGCTGATGCCTTTGCCAATCCAGCTCGCCCACCGTTTGACGAAAAGGCAGGCGGATGTCCGCAAGGCAGGAGAGCTTAGCTGGTTGCGTCCTGACGTGAAGTCGCAAGTGTCGGTGCGCTATGAGGGTTTGCGCCCTATCGCCCTGGACACCATCGTCGTGTCGACGCAGCACGATGAGCAGGTTTCGCAGGAGACGGTCCGCGAGGGCGTCATTGAGGAAATCATAAAGCCGGTTCTGCCGCCCGACCTGGACGCGGAAGGCATCAGAATTCTGGTCAACCCAACGGGTCGGTTCGTAGTCGGTGGGCCGCGCGGCGACTGCGGCCTCACTGGACGCAAGATCATCGTCGATTCCTATGGTGGAATGGGGCGCCACGGCGGCGGCGCCTTTTCGGGCAAGGACCCGTCCAAGGTTGACCGCTCGGCAGCCTATGCCGCCCGGTATGTCGCCAAGAATATCGTGGCGAGCGGCCTTGCGGACGTCTGCGAGGTGCAGGTTGCTTACGCGATCGGCGTGGCAAGTCCGGTGTCTGTCATGGTCAACACTTTCGGCACCGCAAGGATTGAGGAAAGAACGATCGAGCGGCTCGTTCTTGAGCTGTTCGATCTCAGACCGAAGGGCATTATCAAGATGCTTGATCTCTTACGCCCGATTTACCGCAAGACCGCGACCTATGGGCATTTCGGCCGTGAAGAGCCTGAGTTCACCTGGGAGAGGACTGACAGAGCCGACGACTTGCGGCGCGAGGCAGGGCTCGCCGCCCCTTGAGAGCCAACGCAAAATGGAAGCGGAACACCATGTCATGACCAGACCTCGCGCAGCCGGCATGGCAGAAGGCCGGGAGGTCTGTTGCGGAGACGTTGATGCGCTTTTCATCGGCAATGCCATCGCCGAAATCATCGCCTCAGTAAGGGCGCGATGAACCTCAACAACGCCCGACCCGCCGAGCTGCTGGTTCACAAAGTTCTTTTGCCATAGCGGGTCGCCGCCGCAACACAATGGCGCATAGCTTGCAACCTCAGGCGGACAATCCACGTCGCTCCTCTGCTTCTCCGACTCATTTGGGAAATGGATACGGCTTATCCAAACAATCAATTTTACCAATCCGGGAGAACCTCGCATAGTCCGCTCCCGCGGTGCCCCGCCGTGCCGGCGGAATAATCACCGTTTGGATGCGCAGCGAAACGCAAGTTGCATGGCCGACCACCGTGCAATTCATACGTTCTGCGCGGGTATAGATTCGGCTGCCGAGCTCGAATTTGTCGGGCGGCGCTGGAGATTCATAACTATTGGATTCGCCCTGATGACGAAGATGACCGCCTCGAAGATCCGACCTGAAGCTGGCGCATTTTGAACGATTCGCCGGAGCAAACAAATGCAAATTCTCGATTTTAATCAGATAACCCAGATTTTCGTGAAATCGCTCGAGTTGGTTGTGGTCTTCGCTACCATTTGCGCCGCGCTGGAACTCACCTTTCCGGCTTATCGATACAGTCTTGCCTCATATGTTCGCGGCGTGCGGAATTGGCTTATTCGGCTCGGACTCGGCGCGTTTGTTTGGCACTTCTTCGCTGTTGGCCTGGCTTGGATAGGAATAAAGCCGCTCGTAACGATCAATTTCGGAATGCTTCACTCCGACAATGCGATCGTCAACAGTGGATTGGCGGTTCTTTCGGGAGTTTTAGTCGCGATTGCAGGCGACTTCTTCTACTATTGGATGCACCGCGCTCAGCATGCTGTTCCATTCCTCTGGCGCCTGCACGCGACTCACCACTCGATCCGCGAATTGACGGCATGGAATTGCAATCATCACATCACCGAGCCACTCGTTTACGCAGCCTTGGTCGCACTACCACTCGCTCTGATCCATTTTGAATCTGGCGTAGTGCCCATTGTGGCCATGACGCTGATCACCTTTCAGGCCCATCTTTCGCACTCCAGTACCCGCATCAATCTTGGGCCGCTTCGATACATCATTGGCGACAACAAATTCCACCGCATTCACCACTCGATGGAAGCGCATCACCGGCATCGAAACTATGGCTTCTTTACAACGATTTGGGACACGATTTTTCTAACTGCATACTGGCCAAAAAAGAATGAGTGGCCGGAGGTTGGCATGCGAAACCAACCCGAGCCGCTCACCGTGCGCGACTACATTATGTTCCCGTTCGATCGACGTCGCTGGCGTAGAGCTAAAGTAGGAGATGCTGTAGAGGCTCGGGATTAAACCAGTGGAGATCTTACGCTTCGAATCTGGAGCCACAAAAAGCTTAGAAAAAAGCGTCTGTCTGGAATAGCCTTTCCCAACGCCCGGACAGGCTTGCATCTAAGAAGAATCAGGTGGGCACTGAGCGCCAGCAGCGGAAGCGATTCCCACAGCCCTGCTGCTTGAAGTGAGATAGACGAACACGGTCGCACTGGTCGGGTGTGTCGGCCTTGCCAGCCGCATTGTGACGTGAGGGCAAACATTCTCGGCCTCGCGCTTTGTCTCTGCCGGGATAAGACGGATACGACCACCTGCCTTAAGCGTGCTTGATCCAATCACGGCTAGCATAGGCGGAGCGCAAACCGGTCAAACAGGCGCTTGATACCGCACGCTCGCGTGGCACTGTCAGCCGACTCCCTCGGATTCTCCGGCCGAACGGTATGTTGGTCCACTGCCTGCTCGCACGTGGCCAATCCCATGCGTTTTCGACAGAGCCTTGCAACAGACCCTTCAAACAAATTTGCAGAGTCTTAGCAGTTCCAAGTCGCTGTGAATGGTAGGCCTATGTTCACGATCTGGTTGAAATCAAAGTCGCTAGGGGGCCGCTTGTTCTCCTACCGCGATCTATCGGAACCTCGGCCGTGACGAGCCTGAATTCACCTGGGAGAGGACCGGCGGAGCCAACGACTTGCGGCGCGACGCAGGAGTCGCAGCCCGGAGGGACTCCACGCCAGATAATCTGCGCTCGAAACGCCCACACCAGCCGGCCGAACCCGCGCCCGTTCGTGCCAGAGATCTTGCTGCCGGAATATGACGTGCTCTGCATCGGCAATGCCATTGTCGATATCATCGCCCAATGCGACGAAGCCTTCCTGGAGGCCAATGGCATCGTTAAGGGCGCGATGAACCTCATCGACACAAGCCGCGCCGAGCTGCTCTACAGCCGCATGGGGCCCGCCATCGAGGCTTCGGGCGGCAGTGCCGGCAACACGGCGGCGGGCGTGGCGAGCTTCGGTGGCCGCGCCGCCTTCTGCGGCAAGGTTTCGAACGATGCGCTCGGCGACATCTATACCCACGACATCCACGCCCAGGGCGTGGCCTTCGACACCAGGCCGCTCCAGGGCGAACCGCCGACGGCGCGCTCGATGATCTTCGTCACGCCGGACGGCGAGCGCTCGATGAACACCTATCTCGGCGCCTGCGTCGAGCTCGGACCGGAGGATGTTGAGGCAGACAAGGCCGCCGGCGCCAAGGTCACCTATTTCGAGGGCTATCTGTGGGATCCGCCACGCGCCAAGAAAGCAATCCGGCAGACCGCGCGGCTGGCACATGCGGCCGGGCGCGAAGTCTCCATGACGCTGTCGGATTCCTTCTGTGTCGACCGCTATCGCGATGAATTCCTGGAGCTGATGCGTTCGGGCAAGGTCGACATCGTTTTCGCCAACAGCCACGAGATCAAGTCGCTCTACCAGACCTCCTCCTTCGAGAACGCGCTGGCGGCGATACGCAAAGATTGTAGAATAGCCGCCGTGACCCGTTCGGAAAAGGGTTCGGTGATCGTGCGCGGCGACGAGACGGTTACCATCCAGGCCATGGAGACCAGGGGACTGGTCGACACAACCGGCGCCGGTGACCTCTATGCCGCGGGCTTCCTCTACGGCTACACGACCGGGCGCAGCCTTAAAGATTGCGGTGATCTCGGCTCGCTGGCGGCCGGCCTGGTGATCCAGCAAATCGGTCCGCGGCCGCGCCAGAATCTGCGCCGCGAAGCCGAGCAGGCTGGACTGCTTCAGGGGCGTGCCAAGAAATAGCTGCCCTGCTCCCGGTAAAAGCTGCCTTACCGAAGACAGGCAAATCGAAATGTCCCATTTCCCATCTCCTTTCGTAGAGTGCGGTTTCCCCCTGGCGCTTTTAATTGCAGGAACTCAGAGATGAGCTGGCGCCATTTGACAGGGCAGTTCAGGCAATCTTGATATCAGTCGGCGTGCCGATGCCCACATTCGCGTCCTGCAGTATGCGATTAGCCACGCAATTGTGCTGGCGGCGCCCTGCCCTCACGCCCGATAGGTCCAACCAAAACCGGCTCGGTCCGGCACACCTCCGAACAGCGCCCATTTGCTGATTTGGCCAGTCACCGGCAGCGGCAAGCAATGGCTTCATCTAGCCAGTCTGCCCTACCGAGTGCCGAAATGAACATGTTGACGATCAAACCCTTCCTTTGTTGCTCCTGCACGACTCTCCGAAAATAGCCCATCATTACAAGCGACATTCGCATAATGACATAAACATTTCTTTATGCGGCGTTGACAGACAGCACCCCTTGTGATTGTCTGGGTCACCGTGGTTCTCCGTACGGCGTTGCCGCAGCGGAGCTAAGAGGGAAGCCGGTGCGATGCCGGCGCTGCCCCCGCAACTGTTAGCGGCGAGCCAATCCCACTCATGTCACTGAGGCGAACGCCTCGGGAAGACGGGTAAAGGCTATGACCCGCGAGCCAGGAGACCTGCCACGGCGAACCATTGTCCACGGGCGGGGTGTCTCGGTGGGCCGCGGCAGCTTGGCGTTTCGGGTCGGGCTATTGGCGCCCTCCTTGTCCCACGCCCCAACTATCGGGGTATGGCATGACTGTCTCTCAGCAAATTCCTGTAGCAACGCTCGGTGTCCCACGAATCGGTCGTCGGCGAGAATTGAAATTCGCGCTTGAAAGTTATTGGTCCGGAAAATCTTGTGGCGCCGAGCTTCTCACGATGGCGAAGGCGCTCCGTGCCGCTAGCTGGGAGGAGCAGCATGATCGCGGCGTTTCGAAAATCCCGTCCAACGACTTCTCGCTCTACGACCATGTACTCGACACCGCAGCCATGGTCGGCGCCGTGCCGTCCCGATATGCTTGGAACGGGGGCGAGGTCCCACTCGATACCTATTTCGCCATGGCCCGCGGCGGCCAAGCTCAGACGGAGCATTGTGGATGCGCTCGTCACCAGCATGCTGATGGACACAGCTTAACCGCGATGGAAATGACCAAATGGTTTGATACCAATTATCACTACATCGTGCCGGAACTCGAGGATAATCAGACGTTTACCCTCTCGTCGACGAAACCCATTGATCACTTCCTCGAGGCTAAGGCGTTGGGCATTCACACACGCCCAGTCATCCTTGGACCGGTCACTTTTCTCAAGCTGGCGAAGTCACGTGCCGAAGGATTCAACACCATCGCGCTCCTGCCACGGCTTTTGCCCGTCTACGAGGAACTCCTGCGGACGTTGAAGCTCGCGGGAGCCGATTGGCTACAGATCGACGAGCCGGCGCTTGTGCTGGATCTAAACCCGAACGAACGAGCTGCGTTTGAATTTGCCTATGGGCAGCTGTCGACGGTGGCGCCCGAGCTGAAGATCATGCTGGCTACCTATTTCGGGCCGTTGGGAGATAATCTCGAGACCGCGATTTCTCTGCCGATAGCCGGGCTGCATCTAGACCTCGTGCGCGCTCCCGAGCAGTTGGAAACGGTTGGTCGCCTCGCACCTAAGGATCTGGTGCTTTCGCTTGGCCTGATCGACGGCCGCAATGTCTGGCGCGCGAACCTCACTGCCATTCTCGACCGAATCAAGCCGGTCGTCGCCGGCTGGCCCCTGGCCCGCGTCGAGATAGCGCCTTCCTGCTCGATGCTGCATGTGCCGATCGATCTGCGCATGGAGACAGCACTCGATGCGGACCTCAGATCGTGGCTCGCCTTCGCGGCCCAAAAGACCGACGAGCTGGTGATCCTGGCTCGGGCCTTGTCCCAAGGGAGGGGCGCGGTGGCCGACGAGTTGAAAGCTTCTGCTGATGCCGCCGCGGCTCGCGCAACATCTTCGAAGATCCACGACCCGCTTGTAGAAGGGCGAACCGCCGGCATCAACGGCGCCATGAAGCAACGAACGAGCGCATTTGCCGAGCGTTCCAGGGTTCAGGCTCGCGCGCTCGGCCTGCCGCGGTTTCCAACGACGACCATTGGATCCTTCCCGCAGACGGCTGAGGTGCGCAAGGCGCGTGCCGCGCATGGGAGGGGCCAGCTCAGCTATGTCGATTACGAAACCTTTCTGAAGAAGGAGACCGAGGCTGCTATTCGCTGGCAGGAGGAGATTGGGCTGGATGTGCTGGTGCATGGTGAGTTCGAACGAAACGACATGGTCCAGTATTTCGCCGAGCAACTTTCCGGCTTCGCCTTCACCGAACATGCCTGGGTGCAGAGCTATGGGTCGCGCTACGTGCGTCCCCCTATCATCTTCGGCGACGTGTCGCGCCCAAATCCGATGACGGTGCGGTGGTGGGAGTTCGCTCAGTCGCTTACGCAAAAGCCGGTGAAGGGAATGCTGACGGGCCCAGTGACCATTCTTAACTGGTCTTTTGTTCGCGACGACCTATCCCGCGCTGAGGTCTGTCGCCAGATCGCGCTCGCCATTCGCGATGAAGTGACGGACCTCGAAAAATCTGGCGCAAAGATGATCCAGATCGACGAGGCGGCGTTTCGCGAAGGCCTGCCGCTGCGCAAATGCGGCCGGCAATTCTATCTCGACTGGGCAGTCGAATGCTTTCGGCTCGCTTCAACCGGTGTACAGGACGCGACTCAAATCCACACTCATATGTGCTACTCGGAATTCAATGAGATCATCGGCGTGATCGCTGAGCTGGACGCGGATGTAATCTCCATTGAGACATCGCGCTCGGCGATGGAACTGCTGGACGCCTTCACGAGTTCCAAATATCCGAATGAAATCGGTCCCGGAGTCTATGACATCCACTCGCCGCGTGTTCCGGAAGTCGCCGAGATTTCGGCCCTCCTTTCGCTTGCCCGCGAACGCTTGTCTGACGCGCAACTGTGGGTAAACCCTGACTGTGGCCTCAAAACACGCAATTGGGAGGAGGTCCGCCCTTCCCTCGTCAACATGGTCACTGCAGCACGTGCGCTTCGCGAGAGAATGCAGGCCTGACGATTTGCCCAATTCGCAGAAGGACCTGTCAACCGACCAGAGCCTCCAAACCAGGTCAGGTTATCACCTGGTTTCGGAATCACCCGAAGGCGTCCCCTCCTCGGACCGATGTGTGCGGGGAATAGCTGGATCAATTACGTCGGCCACAGCATCCTTTTTCGCGCGTGGAAGAAGCGTCATTAGGAGAATGAGGCTTGAAAGTAACAGGATCAGAGCGTTGGTGACGATGAGGGACCATTCATTCTTCAGTATCCCGAAGGTGAGCCACAACGCAAATCCCACGACGTTGATGACGTACATCGGGGCTGAGATGCCATCGGTATCCCGCGTCCTGATAATTTTCCAGACTTGCGGGGTATATGACGTCACGGAGCATAGAGCCGCGAGGTAACCAATAATCGATTCACAATTCATGGCTTGGCTTGCCGGTGACGCGAGCGGCTATCAAGGCTGTGTCGACTGAAACTGCTTGGCAGCCATGCATAATCCGGGTGCGCGGCTCCTGACCGATGGCATACCGTGCCAACCTGCAGAGGTAATCACAAGATGAGCCGCGCTACGCGATGCCAAGGCCAAGACTTGTCCAAATAGGCCCCCTCAACTGCAACGACGGAAGGAGGCTTCAAATTTCTGCACAGTAAATGCTGTAGCGTATCACATCCTCGACCAGAGCTTGCCAGCTGTAGCCCAGTTGCTTGGCTCGTATTCATCAAACACCACGTGGACCTGCTCCGGCCTCAAGTTCATCTTGTCGCAGAACAGCTTTGTGATTTCATAGGCCAGGTTCTCCTTCTTGTCGTCATCCGTCTTGAATGTCTCGACGTGAATTACGGGCATGTTTAACTCCTTGGCCGTTATGCCGCTGGATCGTGCGTTTGAAACGTGGCTACGCTCAAAATTCTGCAATTGGTGTACCAACCATGGACTCGTCGACTTCCAGTCCCAGGCCCGGGCCGGTCGGGAGCAAAACGTGACCGTCCGTAACGGAAATTGGGTGAATTGGGTCGTAGTGACTTTCCTCGGAGATTTTGTTGACCCAGCTGCAGCCCTCGAACAAATTCGGCCTCACCGTGGAGCCAATATGAACGCAAGCCGCCCCTGTGATATCTCCTCCCCAGCTGTCATCACTGGTATGCGGCAGCGAACGAGCTTCGCAGATATCTCGGAACGCAGCCATCGGCTTTAACCCGCCAATCCGAGTCACCTTCATTCCGAAGCCATCGCACAGGCCATTGCCGGCTGCCTGGACGACAGTGCTCAGGTCAAGGCCACTTTCATCGATGTAGATTGGATGCTGCAAAGCCGGTCGTATCGCGGCGATCTCGTCCAGCGTGTTGCAGGGTTGCTCAAGAACGAATGGAATATCCCTGCATTGCTGGCTGAGCAAAATTGCGTCGCGCATGGTCAGGTTTCTGTTGCCATCGACAGCCCAGCGCATGCCCTTTTTCAAGACCTCCGCGACCTTTCGGATCACCTCGATATCCTGATCGACAGGACGGCCGCCGATCTTTGTTTGAATGCGAACGTATCCCGAGGCCTGGGCCTCCTTGACGGACCGGACCACTTCATCAGCATCGCCAACGCCGATAAAGAAGTAGAATGGAACACGCTCAGTCGTGGCGCCTCCCAGCAGGTCCGCTACCCGCATTCCCGTATGCTTGCCAATTAAATCGTGCGCGGCAATATCAAAGGCGGCCTTCGCATAAGAATGCCCGTTAAGCAGTGAGTTCATCTTGCGATGCAGCAGTCCCGGGTTGATGGAGGCTCCTATAAGACCAGGACTCATTTCCATTATTGCGGCGCGGGCCCCAAGGGCATGGCTCTGAGCGTAAGTCGGACCAATCGGACAAGTTTCGCCCCAGCCGACCACGCCTGAATCGGATATGATCTGGATGATGGTGGAATCGAGGGCTGCAAGCGTTGCCTGTCCTACTGTGACCTTCCCTCCGGGAACCGGTAGACTCTTCATGAATACCCGGATGCGCCTTATCTTCATGCTGTCCTATCCCCTGCCTTGCGTGCTTCAGCGCTCCAGAGATCCCTTGACTTTTGCCCTTCCATTCCAACGAACCGGCTGGAGCCTGCCCTAAGTTTCTGGCTTGAGTTAACGCTGACGGGCTGCGCCCTTCAAATGAGTATTAGTCGCCGGCCGATAACCAGGGGTCATGACCGCCCGGAAACTCCTGAAAAGCCCTTCAGGTCTTGGGGCATTCGGCTGGTGTCTTCAGGAAAGTCGGCGGTTCGCCACTTCCGCAATCACGTGGAGTGTTTGCCCTTGGAGGCCTTGAGGTGGTTGGCAACTCTATGCGGCAGCTAGGGCCAGGCATTGCTTTTAGGCCTTTTGAAAACTCCGAGCGCCTTCGACAATGTCAACAGCTCCAATCCGCGCAGGAGGGGTGGATCTAGGCTCAGATTGACGTATTCAATCGCAACTTTGCGGCGGGTGGCGCCCGTGAAGCACCCATGCGCCATCGCAGACAGTCTTCCCTCTCGGCCAGCTCGTTGCTGGCCTCAAAGGAATATCAGCTTGCCTAAAGCAGCTGATGGAAGAGGGGGGGGCTAGTCGTGCCTTGTGAGAGGCGTGAACGGGTCCGTCGAGTAGCCAGAACCCGAAAGTGAAAACAACGTGGGACTGAAACCGCGAAGGTCCGCGGCATCAACGGATCGCTATCGGCCTCACAAGGAACACCATTAGCGACACGGCCCAGCGCAATCCCAATCTCAGCCGACCTGCGATATCCGCCAAGCAGCTTTTGAAGTCAATTGTTCGAGTTGGCCTAGACCTTGCGTGCGTCAATCCGTCTACCGCGCGAAGTGGAAATAGATCAGGACCAATGAAAGGGATTGTCTTCGCTTTGGACTTCTTGCCTCTGCCCGAACGCTTGGTATCCCGTTCCCTCGTGAAGGCGGCCAACCCTATTTCGAGCGCGCGGGTGCACCTCAAGGGTCTGCAGCAAAATGGGAATTCAAGATGGCGAGCGAATTCCGCATATTGCGTTATTGCTGGAGACTATCCGGTGATCGGCAGATCCGATGACCGCTGGTTTGAACCGGCTTGGAACACGGCGATAACTTTAGCTTGTTCGCCGCATGATTTTTTGGACGCTTGCGAGAGGGAAGGCCCAGGCGCTATGCCGACTCAATCGGAAGGTGGGCCGACGAAAACACGCCGGGCCCCATTACTTGGCTGGGCATTCATGACGCTTTCAAATAGGGCAGTTATCGTCACGGGCGCGACATCGGGGATCGGGGCGGCGGTAGCAGAAGCCTTCGCCGCGACAGGTGCAGCGCTAATGCTGGTCGGCCGCGACCGAGTGCGGGGCCAGAAGGTACTTCAATCGGTCCAGAAGCACGATTGCCAAGCTGAATTGATGCTGGGTGATGTGGCCGACTCGGCGTTTGCCGATCAGGTGATTGAGTCCACCGTGAAGAGGTTCGGAAAAGTTAGTGTCCTGGTGAATGGCGCGGGCATTATCCGGCGTGGAAACGCCGTCGAGACATCGGATGGCGAGTGGCGCCAGACTTTCGAGGCTAATGTCAGCGGCGTTTTTTATTTCAGCCGCGCTGCGGTCCGGGCCATGAGGACATCCGGTGGGGGCAGCATAGTCAACATCGCCTCGAACGTCGGATTGGTTGGCTGTCCAGGGCTTGTCGCATATTGCGCGTCGAAGGGCGCAGTCGTTTCACTGACGCAAGCCATGGCCCTGGATCACGCCAAAGAGCACATCAGCATTAATGCCGTTTGCCCGGGCGCCGTTGACACGCCCATGCTTGTGTCAGCCCACAGGACTCCGGTCACTGCAGCTGGGGTCCTGCAACGGAATATTGATTCCAACCCTCAGGGTCGCGTGGCGACCCCGAAGGAAATCGCGAGCCTGACCGTCTTCCTCGCAAGCGACGACGCAAGACACATCACAGGCGTCGCGGTGCCAATCGACGGCGGCTTCACAGCTGGATAGGAGAGAATTCATGGGTAATCGGCTAGCGGGCAAAGTTGCCGTCGTCACCGGTGGCAATCAGGGGATTGGACGTGCAATCGCTGAAAGGCTGGCGGAGGAAGGTTGTGTGGTCGCCGTCGGTGACCTGCTTCAGGGACGCGCTGATACCACAAACGCAGGAAAACTCTCGTTTCTTGTTTTGGACGTTACAGATGAGGCATCCATTCTTGCCTTCGTAGACCGGGTGCTCGACAGGTTCGGCAGGATTGACATCCTGGTCAACAATGCAGGCATGGTCATGCACAAGTCGATTGATGACCAGACCGCCGAAGATTGGGACAGGATTATGGCGGTCAATCTCCGTGGACCATTTCTCATGGCCAAGTATGTTGTCCCTGAGATGCGGCGCGCCGGCTCTGGTGCGATCGTTAATATCGGGTCGGTGGAGGGCTACATGGTCAACCCCTGGCATACTGCCTACGCGGCCACCAAGGCTGGTGTACACGGTTTGACGCTTGGGCTGGCAGTCGATCTCGGACCGGACGGCATCCGCTGCAACACCGTGTGCCCCGGCTGGATCGACACCGACCTCAATCGGGCCTATGTCGAGATGCATCCGGACCGAAAACTGATCGAGCGTGAGCTGGGGTATCTTCATCCGGCCGGTAGAATTGGCGCCCCAATGGAAATCGCTAACGCCGTGCTCTGGCTGGTCAGCCAAGAATCGAGTTTCGTCAGCGGTGAGATGATCTCCGTCGACGGCGCGCGAACCAAGAAGATTCCCTTGCCCGCCATCTTGGATGAGGAATATAGGTCCAAGCTTACCGAGACGGAGGCATAGCTGGGGTGTACCTGCGACGCGATTGCCGGCATCCGCAAAGAATTTCTTGGAGCCGCTGACGGACTTCGCCAGCAGGCTGCGGTTGCAAGACATGGGTTTGGTGTTAGGGTCAGAAAGTCGCGGCGGCTAGGTGATTAACGCCGATTGCGGAGTGTTGGCGTGCCGGTTCGCGATTGGGTAAGCGCGCTGCTTGAGGATCTCCGAAATTGACGCCGCAGGTGGTGCCTGTGTCGATGCATTGATCGGGTTGATCGACCACGCCGACCGAGATGAGCCGGCGAAAGAATTGCTCGGTCTTCGGATGCCAATGGAGCCCAAGAGCGCGGGGGCCGTTCACGGCAGTCGGGGCGCTGCCGTGGGTGGTCAAGCATCAGTCCCTGCTGCATTTCGTGGACAGGCGCTGTGGTCGGATGCCGCCTTGCTGGCGCGGGTTCGCGCCTGAGTACCTCCACGGATCGAGCAGCATGGACTGATCCGCACGTTGACCGTCGACGACGCGAACATTCCCAGGAAGGCGAGCACTCAGTGGCGTCGCATCAATATTGCGGCCAGTTGGGCAATCATAACAACAGTCAGATTGCGCTCAGCCTACCATCGTCAATGACGCACCTTCCCATCGCCCACCCAATTGTACCTCCGCCACCTGGGCGGAGAATCCGGACCAACGCACGAAGGCTACGACCCCGGCAGAAATCACGTTCCAGGCCAAGCCGCAGGGAGCGCTTCGCTGATCAAGAGCCAGAGCCGAGGCGTTGTGCGCCTGGCGTAGTTCTGTCGGACGCTGGATATGGCGCCGACAGCGATCTCCGCGCGGGACTGTCCGAACTCGATTTCACCTATCTGGTTCAACGTCCAGCCCACACTCAGCGCCTGACGCCCAGGCGAGAGCCCCATTCAAGGCCGGCCGTCGTCTCGGGACGGCCGAACCGACGGTCACAAACCAAGACCGTGGCCGAACGATTCGACGTCGGGCCGGGGGTGCCTTGCGGTACTCTTCCACGATCCGGGTCATCCAAACACACGGGCGCTGCTTCTAGGCCGCAATTGTGACCGAGAAGAGGTCATTGACACTCCGCATGGATTAGCTGGGTCCTTTTGCAGGTCGAAATAATTCTCCAAATTCCCTTGGTACGCCGGCGCCCCACCGCCGGTGATCAACGCGGCCACAACGGGCACTTCAATAACTTCACAGAATCTTTGCACCTGCAGGCCGCCAACGATGGTACTCCTTTCATGGCCTGGGGTTGGCCGGGACCAAGAAGACTGTTCCGATCTACGCAAGGGGCGCAGCAAGCACGCGACGCGGAGTGAAAAGCAGTGGGAAAAAGAGTTCTCATACTGATAGAAGGCGCAAGCAACATGCGGTTGTACGTCCAGGCGGCCCGACGACTTGGCCTTCATCCAATTATCCTCTCGGCTAATCCTGGTCAGTACGACCATCTTGCGGCGGAAGCCATCGAGGCAATCCGTGTCGACACAGAAAATCTCGATGCGCTGATCGCCGAATGTTCTCGGCTGCGTACGACCTATGACATTTCTGGCATCACGTCTGCTGTGGAGAGCACCTATACGACAGTTGGCAAGCTATGCCGCCATTTCGGTCTACCGGGACCGAACCCAGGATCTATTGAACGGTGTTGCAATAAATTCGAGCAACGGGAGTTTCTAGCAAAGGCCGGTGTTCCAGTGCCCTCTTATCGCTTGGCAGAGAATGCGGCGGAGGTTGAAAGCTCTGCCGCGGAGATCGGACTACCGGTGGTTGTGAAGCCCGCCGTAGGAAGCGGCAGCGTTGGTGTCCGTTTGTGCTGCACTGCGGATGAGATAGCGCAACACCTGACCTACCTATTGGGCGGAATGCATATGTGGAGAACGTCGCCCAGGATACTCGTCGAAGAATTCGTACAGGGACAGCAATATACTGCTCAAATAATGGGAGACGAGATTATTGGGATCGAAGCTGCTCACCTTCACCCGCCACCACGTTTTGTGTTTCGCCAGTGGGTCTTTCCGGCCCCGGTGACTAGCAACCAGCGTGAGCACATCGCTGAGGTTTCGCAAAAATGTTTGCGTGCTCTTGACCTCGGCTGGGGGCCAACGAATATTGAACTCCGGTGGACTAGGCGTGGCCCGGTTGTCGTCGAAGTCAATCCTCGTATGCCAGGTTGGCCGGATCCGCAACTGGTTCAGCAGGCTTACGGTGTCGATCTCGTCGCCGAACACATTAAGCTCGTCATCGGTGACCAATGGGATTTGCGTAGCAGGCATTCGAAGGTTGCGGCTGCGCGAAACTTAGTTCCCGATAGCGATGGCATCCTCGATTGGATCACTGGCGGCAGTCAAGCGGCTGCTGTGCCAGGTGTCACTGAGGTCAAATTGTATGGTGAGCCCAAGATGCCAATCGTCAGGAAAGGCGACTACCGGGACTGTCTCGGATATGTCATCGCCGCTACGCTCAGCCTTCCTGAGACCGAGGCCGCACTCCAGCGTGCCGTCAAAATGATCGATTGGTCTATAGTACCCCTTCAAATTGAAAGAGAATGAGCACTGCGCCGGGTGGAGAGCGACCACTGCCAAGCGTCGCAATTCGAAGATGCGGCGGAGATGGCAGCGTGATCGTCCTCCGGTCGGGACGGATTCGCGTAAGCCGCCGTCGTGCAGCGCTTTGCTCGAAATCTGACTGACTGGCGAACGCGCAGTACCCCCATCGAGGAGATCGAACTCCTTCTCGAAGGCGCAACTTCCCCGGTGCACAGCAATGCCACCAAACGCGAAGCAAGGCCGCTCCATCGCAGGCGGAGCTGCCGAGATCGTCATCGATGACTTCGATCTCGCGGAAACCCAGCTTTGAGCGACGCGGACGAGCTCATACTGGCGTCGCTGACCTTCAAGGTGCTCAACCTGGGTGTGAGTGGGCAGCCGAACATACACGACCGCCTTGCGCTTCAAACACCGCGGCTGACAGGTGATCAGGCGCTCGTCATCGTCACGCTCCTCGGCCGCGACGCTGGCGGGCGCGGCGACAATCAAGGTGAGATTCGTCTCATCCTGATCGCCGCGCCATACTGGCGGCCTCCAACACCAGACCGGTAAACGCGGGCGACTGCTATCCGGCGATGCGAGGTGCTAATTTCTCTGGAGTTCTCGGGAGTCGAACGGAATCCCGGGTTGGCGTGGCGCGGTAGCGGCAATGATGGCGGGCTTCGCATTTTGCTCACTGGACGCTGTTCAAATCGCCCGGAGCGCTTCGCCTACTTCTCTGATCAATCAGCAGCTGATGCAACTCGGCCAGCGCCGTTATGGATATGCGCGCCCAAGCGCCATTCCGGCGCAGATAGCGGAACGGGCGGCCACGTGGCCACGACGACGACCTCGCCGGGCGCCGCTTCGGCGAGAACGACCTCTCCGCCGACGCGCAGCTCCGTGGCTCGCGGCGACATGGCGCGCCCATAAAGTGCGTGCCAGCTGCAACAAAAATTCAACTTTCTGCCCGACATAGAGGAAGACCGCAGGTTCCTCTGGTAGAAGGTTCTAAATTAGCTGTTCTCCGGTTCGATCGCTGCGGACAAAGCGCTGCCGTTCTCTACAGCCTGATCGCCAGCGCCAAGTTGAATGATTCGCCCCCAGGGCTGACTATCCTCCTGCTGAGCGATCGGTGAGACACTCAACCGCGTCACGCGCGAGTGCTCAAACTGGTTCGCAAACGTAGGATATGACCGGTAGTCTCATCCGGCTCTAGAGCTGCAACTCGTGGGGCAGCGCTCGAGCCGAGCGGGCAGCGCCGATGACATGCACACACTCGGCAGAGTCATAGGCCTTGGCACCTGCCCTTCAAGAGGTACTTCCAGCGCCGCGTCCAAGAGGTTCAGTCACTTCTGCGATCCTCCTGCGTCATCCATGATGGATGTCACACTAGCATACGTGGAATTGTTCGATCCCAGGTCTTGGCGAACACTTCGGTATCGTTTTCGAAGGCTTTAATCTCACCTACGAACATAAAATTGCGCTTGGTCGAGCTAAAAGCTAGGCGGCTCTCGATGCGGCACTCCCAATCGCCGCGTTTATAGGATGTGTTGAATTGTGCGTCGCTCTTGGCACTAGTTGGATCGTGATCAAGTATTTCCTTTATCTCGCTTTCTGTCGACCACAACTCAGTGCCGATCGAATCAATCCTGTATTTCCCGCTGCCGCTCGCGTAACGTATCGTAAGTTTGCCCGTTGCGGCATCCCATTCAGCGTCTCTGGTTCGCTTCGGCGCTTCTTCTAAAATGGTCCGTCCGGACGTCGGTTCTGGTACAAAGGCCGGTCCGAAAGGCTTCAATTCCCGGTCTTCCGCTCTTGGTGGTCGTACCGGTAGGTCGAGCTCGGACCGACCGGCGAACAACGTCAGGGTCACGGGCTCCGGCGAAGGCCAGTAGGCCGGCCAATGAGAAGTCGCCACGCTAACACGAATGCGCTTGCCCGCTTCGAAAACGTGGGCGCAGTCCTGCAGAGCCAAGCGTATGCGATAGCGTTTATGCGGCACTAGCGGTTGGGGGAATTCGTCACTGTCCCGGTGAGTCAAATTCAAGACGTTATAAGCCACTCGCTTTGAACGACCCGTCTGATCGACTTCGTTGAGTTTAACCGCCAGGAACGCAACCGGCTTGTCGACGGTCAGATCAAGTGTGACCACGGGTCCGCCGAGAATTTCAATACTGCGGTCGAGCGGCTCGGAATCGAACGTCAGGGATCGAGCGTCATCAATTTGCTGATCCGCAGGAGCTTCCTCGGCGCTCCTCCACCACCAGCCGGGCGCGGTTATGCCGACCGTCTGCAAAGGGGCGAGAACACGTACCGTTTCAGCATCGGCATTGTTCTCCAACCCATTTCGGGTGAGGTAGAATTTGCGCGTTTCGATGCGTGAGGAAGGCCAGTTCTCCTCGGCCACCCATCGGCCCGGAACCTCCCATTGCTCAGGAGGCTGGTGCGTGCCACGCATTGCCGGTTCCTGCTGCATCCAAACCCGGTACATCGGCTCGTCCATGATGCCGGTGTCGATACCCTTCAGCCAATAATCCCACCAGCGCAACGACTCGGATAGCCAATCTATCGCCGGCCCCGGCCCAGGACCGTCTGCATTCGGATACTGGTGACCCCAGGGACCGACAAGTCCCTTGCGCGGACATTTGAGGTTGGCCAGCATGCGCGGAACCGTACGTCGGTATGCATCGAACCAGCCGGTTACCGCATAGACGGGACACTGAATGGCACCATAGTCCTCACTAATCGACCCCTGCTTCCAGAAATCATCGCGGTGCTGGTGGGTAAGCCAATTCGCTGTATAGAAGTCGAGGTTGTTGAGGCGATCCATCCACATTTCGCGCCAACGGTCGCCAACGATTTCCGGATCCGGAGGCCGTGCACAAGAAGCGGGGTAGAAGAGACCCCATGGAGTTCCGATCGCATCCTCCATTATCATGCCACCGGTATAGGGGGTGTCGTCAGTATAGCGGTCGTCTGTTGAGCAAACCGTTATGATGGCTTTAAGTTCAGGTGGACGGCGAGCAGCCACCTGCAGAGCGCTGAACCCGCCCCAGGAAATCCCAAAGAGCCCGACCTTGCCCGAACTCCAGGGCTGCTTAGCAAGCCAGGCAATGATTTCGACGCCGTCGTCCTGTTCCTGCTTAACCCACTCGTCCATCGGCAGACCTTCGGAATCCCCAGACCCACGAATGTCCGGTCGCACACAAGCATATCCAAACGAGGCCAGGTATGGATGGAAGGTCTCTTCATGAAGTCGCCTGCTGTCGCGCTTGCGATAGGGAATGTACTCCATGAGCACTGGCACCGGATTACGCTCGGCATCGTCCGGCAGCCACACGCGCGCGGCGATCTTGATGCCATCTGACATCGGAATCCAAATGTTCTCGATCTCACGCACCTTGCTTGGACCTGTGGGCGCCTTCGCCGACGAGGCGCTGGCATCAGCCACCGCAGGCATAGTTCCACGCTCAGGAAGCACTGAGCTATCCTCCCCATCGACCGCGAATAGAGTCTTCGAAATATATTTTTTCTCCATATTGCTCATGCAACCTCCCTACTCTCAACTCTCAACGACTGAAGGTATAAGAACGCTGATCCCAAGTATAACCATTACCGTGATCCCACAGTTTCCCGAGAGCGGACATTCGCTCGAGCCATGGTCTTTAAGTGAGGCTAACGACTTGAAAAACAAGAAACAACAGACGAAAAAGTTATGTGCTGACGTACTAAAGATTATCTGGTCGTGGCCGAGTAGAGGGCATGAGAAACGCGGCCGATTTGCCAGAAGCGAGTTTTTGTACAACAAGGCTCGCGTTACCATCGCCAGCGTCGCGAACTTTAGCCCGCGAGGCGACAGCACGTTGCGCGGCACCCCTCCCTACTAGTCTATAATTCACGCGAGGGCCTGGACCAACCTTGCCGCTTCCGCTTCATCAAGCTTGGCCTAAACCTCACGTCGCGGCCAAGCAGGACCGGTCCAAGCTTTACAAGCATTTGGTTTTGGTCGAGATAGGGTGCGAACGAAATAGGCCAGAACTGATTTCACGCTTGAGCGGGAAATGGCATCTGAAGCTGTGCTCCGCGTCATCCGGACTTGTTGAAGATTCGGGGGACACGCGGCAGCAAATATCCTGTGCGTAGCGACAACGGGTGTGAAACTCGCAGCCGGATGGCCGCCGCAGTAGGCTGGGTACCTCCCCCTTGAGCTCGATCCGATTAAGAACCGCGTCCGGATCAGGCTCTGGATTGGCGGCAAGCAATGCTTCGGTGTAGGGATGTCGCGGATGCTCGAAAATACGCTCGGTCGAACCGACTTCTATGAAGCGGCCGAGATACATGATAGCCATTCGATCGGTCATATGGCGGACGACGTTGAGATTGTGCGTTATAATCAGGATCGCGATGCCGAGTTCGTACTGAAGTCGCGCGAGAAGATTGAGCACCTCGCCTTGCACTGAGACGTCGAGGCCTGCGGTTGGCTCATCGGCGATGATCAAGTCGGGACTCAAAGCAAGTGCACGAGCGATGCCTACGCGCCGGGCCTGACCGCCGGAAAGTTGGTGTGGATAGCGACGAGCCAAGTCGAACGGCAAGCCGACCATGCGCAGGAGGCGCTCGACTTCATTTCCGGCTTCTCGACCTTTCAGTCCGTGGATGCGAAAGGGCTCCGTCAGGAGCGATTTAACATTCAGCCTTGGCGAGAGTGAGCCGACCGGATCCTGGAACATCATCGCCATGCGGCGCAGGTATGGCTTCCGTTCAGCCCCGGTGAGTTCCTCAATTTCCCGCCCGTCGAATTTGATGCTGCCGCCTACAGCCCTCTGCAGGCCGATTAGGGTGCGGGCAATGGTGGATTTGCCTGAGCCGCTTTCACCGACAAGGGCGAGAGTCTCGCCCTTGCGGATTTCGAAAGACACTCCACATACTGCGTCTATGAAGGGGGCTGGCGTCTTGGTTGCAAGTGCCTTCAGCGGACCCATGGTGCGGAACCGTACGCGTAGGTCTTCGACTCGAAGAAGAGGCGCGCTCATGCCAATGCCAACCGCTCTTTGTCGAGGAGGTGGCACCGCGAGAGCTGGTCAACGCCAGCGCGGTGCTCGGCCGGGCTTTCTTGCGCACACCGATTGAAGGCATGGGAGCACCGGGTGCGAAAGATGCATCCCACCTTGGCGCCGAGCAGACTAGGCACCTCGCCAGGAATGGTGGGCAAAGTGCGCGTGCTTTTCTTCATTCGCCCGGGATCGCAGTCCAGCAACGCACGCGTGTAGGGGTGAGCAGGATTGTGGAATATATCTCGGACAGCACCCTCCTCCATAACTTCGCCCGCATACATAACTGCAACCCTGTCGCACAACTCAGCCACCGCGCCGAGATGGTGGGAGACGAAGAGAATTGAGCAACCAATCTCAGCTTGCAGATCCTTCAGCAAATGAATGATCTGCACTTCCAGCGTTGCATCAAGCGCAGTGGTTGGCTCGTCGGCGACGAGGAGCGCAGGTTTCACAAGCAGTGCCATGGCGATGCAAACACGCTGACGCATGCCGCCAGAAAAATGATGAGGATACGCGCCTATCCGGCTTTGCGGGTCGGGGATTCCGACCCGGCGGAGCATCTTGAGGGCACGATCGCGCTTTTCGCTTCGGTCCCCTCGATATTTGTGCTGGATGTCGATCATCTGGCTTTCGATGGTCCGAACCGGATTAAGCGCAGTCATCGGATCTTGAAAAATCATCGAGAGACGATCGCCTAGCAGAATCCGGCGCTCGCGGACGGGCATTTGGAGTAGGTCTTTACCTTCGAAGAGGATGCTGCCAGCTTTCACGTCTGCATTTTCAGACAGGAGGCCCATCACTGCGTACGCGAGCGTTGACTTTCCGGACCCGCTCTCGCCGACTAGGCCAACTACCTGTGTGGCCGGGACGCGGAGCGAAACATTGCGAAGGGCATGAACACGCCCGCGCGGCGTGGCGAAATCCAGACTTAAGCCACGGATCTCAAGAAGTGGCGGAGCGGACGTTTGCTGTACCAGATCGTCGCTGCTCATAGCTCTTTCCGCAGTTTGGGATCAAAAATGTCTCGTAGGGCTTCGCCGAGAAATGTGAAGCCGAGCGTTGCGAGGACAATCGGAATGCCGCTAGCGACCACCAGCCATGGGGTTTGGCTTATATAACTGTAACCATCGTTGAGGACCGCTCCCCAGTCAGGTGTCGGTGGCCGGACTCCCATCCCGAGAAAGCTGAGCCCTGCTTCCCAAGCGATGACGGCAGGTACATCCATGCTCACCAGTATAAGAAGCGGTCCGATCGCATTAGGTAAAACATGGAGCCCAAGGATGCGGGTCGTGCCTGCGCCCATGCTGCGCTCTGCAGCTATGTACTCACTGCTCAGAAGCGCCTGGGCCTGCGTGCGCAGGACGCGCGCGTAGATCGGGACCGACGTTATTGCGATGACAAAAATGATGCTGACCAAGCTTGAGCCCAGCAAAGCGATAACCGCGAGCGCGAAGATGATGCCCGGAAACGAACGAATCGTGTCGAAGATAAGCAGGAGCAGATTGTCCAGCCAACGTGGCCCAAAGGCCGCAATGAGACCAAGCACGATGCCAGTCGCCAACGCACTGCCAAGAGAGGCAAAAGCGACAATGAGCGGGATGCGGCCGCCCATGATGACGCGCGAGAACGTGTCGCGGCCCAACTGGTCCGTGCCCAGCAGGAAATCCAATGACGGAGGCGCCAGACGAGGTCCAGCCATAATTCTAATCGGATCATGCGTGATAATCAGGGGAGCGAAGAACGCGCTCGCGAAGACGAGCACAACGAGGGCGGCTCCTAGCACGCCTAGGCGATTCTTGAGGAATTGCCGCAAAAATGTGTCAAAGCTGCCTGTCGCCGCCGCATCGTTGGGTTCGGGCCGGGTAATCTCGAGACCTACCATATCAGAGCTTTTCCCGCGTTCGCGGATCGAGGAATGCGTTGACAAGATCGGAGAGCGTCGTGGCTGCAACGATAAGGAACGTGGTAACGAGCACGACCCCCATAACAATCGGATAGTTGCGGGTGTTGACTGCATCCACGATCAACTTGCCGATGCCCGGCCGAGCGAACACCACCTCGATAAAGACGGCGGACGAAAGTAGCCATGCGATACCGACGCCGAGGATGGTGACCGTCGGCAGAATAGCAAGCGGTAGTGCGTAGCGGGCAACGATGCGCCATTCCGAGATCCCGAAGGAGCGAGCCATCCGCACGTGATTTTCTCCCAGGACCTCAAGCATGGATGCACGTACCAATCGGGAGATATAGCCGACCCAGCCGAGACCTACGGCGAAGGCCGGGAGGATGAGATAGATGAGGCCATCCTTGAATCCACCGCCGGCTCCGATCGCTGGCAACCAGCGCAAGGTCACCGCGAAAAACAGCAGCGCGTAGACCGCCACAACGAAGGAAGGAATTGCGATCGCTGCGACCGTCACGATGCCGGTTACTTGATCGACTATGGAGTTACGCCTTATGGCAGAGTAGCAGCCAAGTGGCACGGCGATCATGACTGCCCACAAGATGGAGACGAAGATCAGTTCGATCGTATAGGGCAATTGCTCGAAAACTATATCCCTAACAGGCCTTTGGCTGAACGCGTCGAAACCGAGATCGCCATGGAACACCCGGCCAAAAAAGAGAGCGAGCTGGACAGCAAGAGGTTTGTCGAGGCCCAATTGGCGATGTATCTGAGCAATCATCTCTGCAGATGCCCTTGGGCCGAGCAAAGTTATTGCTGGATCGCCGGGCACGGCGTGGATCATTAAAAACACAAGCGTCATCGCGGTAGCAACGATTGCGACCGCGAGGACGGTGCGCTTGAGGAGATAGAGCCACATCCTACCGCAGGGCCTAGGCTGGCTGGAAATCGTAAAATAGCGGGGCCCCGTCCGGCCGCGTTGAGGCCAGCATCTCCGTGGTACGATACATAATCGGATTGGCCCCATTGGTCAGGAACCGGTAGCATCCGGAGTCCTCCATCAGGTCCTGCATCTCCTGGTAAAGTTTCCCGCGGGCATCCGGGTCCTCCACCGTATTTGCCTTGGCTGCAAGCTCATCGTAACGGGCGCTACGGAAGCGCTCCCAGTTCCAGATGCCCACTTGATTTTGCAGGAATGGGTTAGTGTTGTAGTTCGGGTCCGGAAGGCCGATGAACCCATTTACGATAAGCTGCAGGTCCTTCCAGCGCTCGCCCTGCGATTCCGATCCAAGCGTCCAGAATGTGCTGTTATCTCGGGCATTGACCTCGATCGTAATCCCGATCTGGGACAATTGTGCCTGTACCGTCTGGGCTATAGTTGTGTTCGTGCTGTCGTTTGTACAATCGATACTCAGGCTCAGATTGTTCACGCCGGCCTTTTCCAGAAACTCCTTTGCCTTTGCCAGATCGCCCTCAGGCGGAACGAGCGCCTTGGGGCGGTGCCCGACCAGTCCCGGAGCAATTGTGCCTGTCGCCACATTGACCTGGCCCGCAAATGCCGCATCCAGAATTTGCGGCACATTGATAGCCCACTGAATCGCCTTGCGGACATTGACATCCTTCAGCTTCGGATGGTCCATGTTCATGCCGATCCAGTAGTACCAAAGGGAGGGCCATTCCTCGACCTTGGTGTTGGGCGGTGGATTGCTCTTAAAGCCGGCAAGCGAATCGAGACTGATAGAGGTGAAATCCACATCGCCTGCTAGATAGGCGCGTTCTCGGGCTTTGAGGTCGTCGACCGGCACAACGCGGATTTCATCAAAGCCCGGCTTCGGCCCCGACCATTCCGGGTTGCGCGTCAAAACTATGTATTGGCTGGGCTTCCAGTCGGCGAGCACGTAAGGGCCGGAAAACGCCGGCGGCTTGAGGCCGAAATCGCCACCGTCTTTGGTTGCCTTCATTACCGCGTCTTCGGAAAGGACGTGACCGGTAGCGTCGGTCAGCGAAAGGAGCCAAACTGGTACAAACGGCGTCTTGAATACCAAGACGCCAGTATAGTCGTCCTCCAACTCAACACGATCTAGCGAGCCCCATTGAGGTGCAAGAAAGGACTTTTGTTTGAATATGCGTTCAAATGAAAACTTCACGTCCTTCGCGGTCATTTCGCCATAACCGCCAGTGAATTTGATACCTTTTTTTATTCGGAAGCGGATATGTGTCGGATCGACCTGCTCGATGTGTTCTGCGGCGTCCAGTTCCCAACCCCACTCGGAACCCGGCTTGTACCGTATGAGCTTCGAATAGATGCAGCTCATAACGTCCACTTCCACCTGGCGGTTGTAGAAGGCGGGATCAAGTTTGGTGATGTCGCCATCTGAACACGCCCTGAGCACCTTGCCCTCGGCTGCCCATATGACCTGCGACAACGGCAGACCGCCCGCGACGATCCCGCCGCCAATCGCGGCGCCAGTCTTGAGAAGGGACCGGCGGCTAACATTGTCCACGGTGTGTTTCATGATCGCTCCCATTGATTTTTATCTAGTCAGCATTCGGTCAGAGACTTACGTCAAATTCAGTTTGTGTATAGAGATCATCCGGTTTGGAGATGAAGCGGCGCTGGCGTAGGCCGTAATCCTAGTCCGGGCCGCTTTGCCTAGGGACACTAGCGACGCGGGCGCGGACCCCGGGCCTATTGCTGCAATATTGGGTGATCCCGGATACCGCGGTTAAGCGAGAGGACCTCCAAGTGTTTCATAGTGGCTGATTACAAGTCGTAGACCAGATCCAATTTCCGCTGTCGGCAACTTCCGGCGCACAACCACCGCCGCCTCCATATCCACTTCGTCCACCTGAAAGATAGCTACGAGTGGCGACCGTCCACGTTGTCAGATCGGCTTCCTGCCAAAGTGATTACCTAACGCAAAGCTATCTGACCGGCAAAAACCAGCAACCGGATAAAAAGTTATGTATCACAGTACTAAATGTTATCTGACTAAGCTCTGTGGTTAATCTCATCGGGGTTCCCAGGTATTCGAATTGCGTCCCATTTCGACCGACAGTCGGCCGGAGCAGAAGGGCTGAGGGAACAAGCTTGAGGATATGTCTATCGACGGATCGAAGTGATCATTGACGACGTCCTCGCACTTTTTGCGTCTTTACCGAGACGCTTTCCCCGCGCAAAACCTGCGCAACGAGCATCACTGAGCGCGCGTTCTGACGGGCTTGGTCGCAAGACCCAGCTTAAGCCGCGGTGAAAGGCCAGGTCCCGCAAAGTGCGCTGACGTTGCATCGAGGCCGTGAGCTTCTGATCCGACGCGGACCATGCTGGTCAACACACACTGCTGGGCCATCTGCCCGGGGCCGGGATTTGACGGGCCAGGGCATAACGCCCGGAATAAATGAATGAGGCAACGCTCGGTCCTCAGGGAGTATCGTTAACGTGAGGCAGAACAGTGTCCGCATCCAGATCGACGCGCTAGAGGCGGCATGCTTCGATCTCGCCGACCTCCCGCTTGCGGAACGCATCTGCTATTCAATTCGAGGTGCACTATTACGAGTCTAGCCGAGGCCACGCCCCACCCAAGCCGGAACCATTGCGCGGCACTTTTGAGGCGTGATGCCATTGAACATTCTGAAGCACTTCGCGAAATGCGACGGTGAAATGAAGCCACATGCGATCGCGACGTCAGTGATGGGCAAGCGTGTGCCCTCGATCAGACGTTTGGCGTGATCGACGCGAATGCGCAGATATTGACGCACCGGCGGCATGCCGACATGCGTGGAGAACAAGCGTTCCAGTTGCCGCCGCGAGACGCCAGCCCGTCGTGCCACCTCAGACATGGCGAGCGGGGACTCGATGTTTTCCTCCATGATCCTCATGGCCATCAGAAGTTTTTCGCTCACGCCTGCAAATGCGACACCGGATGGTCCTGTTTGGCGGTTTGATCCGGATCGCTGGCCATCGACAATGGCGTGGCGGCAAACCTCCTGCGCGATGAAGGCGCCGGCGTGGCTGGCAATGAGATCGATGGCCAGATCAAAGGCTGCCAATTCACCGGCGCAGGTCGAGAACTGACCGTCCCTGATGAAGAGAGTGTCCCGGATTCGCGGCTGGGTGAACACCTCGGAGAAGGCAGCAAGCCGGGACCAATGGATCGTGCATCGCGTGCCCGCCAGAAGACCGGTCTGGGCGAGCAGCCACGTCGCTGTTCCGACGGCGGTCACCGGTACACCGTGTCGTGCAGCCGTGCGCAAGTAGCTGTTGAGTTGTGGCGTGAACTGGTGTTCCACCTGTTCACCGGCAACGACCGCCAGACAATCCGGCTTAGGTTGCGAAGCTTGCTGGTTGCCGATTGCCGTGTCCACGGCGATCGAGATGCCGTTGGCACCCTGGACGGCACGGGTATCGAGCCCTGCCACCCGCCAATGGAACAGCTCCGATCTCGACACCGTATTGGCTATGCGGAATGGTTCGAGGAAGGCGTGCAGCGCAAGATGCGAGAACCCTGGCAAAACCAGAACCAGCAACTCCATCGAGCAGCCGCCAGTCGGACCGTCAAGCCGGACCGGTGAGGTGATAGCGGTTATGTTTGGTGGTGCGTTCATCGGCTTTCGTCATTCGATGGGCGGGCCTGATCCCGCCTGTATCACCGGGGCCCGAGGCCGTCCGGGCCAGTACCTAAGAAAATTTCCATTCCAGACGGGCACCCTGCGGCTTCCTCCTCGCAATCCCCGAATAATCGATCACGTCGCCGCGGCGGGCACCGGGGCATCGCCGACCGCGCTAGAGCACGGCATCGCCGATTTCGTTCTCCCTACGCTTTATGAAGTCCAGAAGCGCCTCGTCGATCGCTTCGTCGATGGGCGGTGCCTCATATTCCTTGAGCGCCCGAACAGCCGCTTCGAGTCCCCGGGTGTTGGCATCCTTGGAACCGTTGAAGGACCATTGCTCAAAGCTGTCATGGTTCATCAATTCGGGGACGAAAAAGGCATGCTCGAAATTCTTCAGCGTGTGCTCCGTTCCCAGATAGTGAGACCCAGGCTCGCTCTGCCGGATCGCATCCATCGCTTCGTCAATCTCGCGCAAGGCGATACCCTGTCCCAGCTTGTAGAACATCACCATCTGCTCGGCGTCGAGCATGAACTTGCTGTAGCTTTGGGTCAAAGCCGCCTCGAGATAACCGGTCGTGGAAAGCACAAAGTTCGCGCCGGCGATAAGCGCGCCGTACATGTTGCGCGCGGCCTCATAACCGGCCTGGGCATCCACGAGCTTCGAGCTCGTGTTGCTGCCGCTGCAGCGCCAGGGCAGCTTGTAGTGCCTGGCCAATTGACCGACCAGCAAGTTCATGTGGCAGATTTCGGGCGTGCCGGCCATCGGCGCGCCGCTCTTCATCGACACCGTCGCCAGCCACTGGCCGTAGATGCAAGGCGCGCCGGGCCGCACCAGCTGCGCAAAGGCGATGCCGGCAAGAGCCTCCGCGTTGAGCTGCGCAACCGCCGCTACGGTGCTCGCCGCGGTGCTGGCGCCGCCCAGAACGAACGGAGCGAATATCATGGCCTGGTTGTTGGCGGAATAGACCTTGACTGCATCGAGCATGGTTGCGTCCCAAACCAGCGGGGAATTGCAATTAGCAAGCGATATGAGGACCGTGTTGTCCTGGAGGAATTCATCGCCGAAGACGATCTTGGCCATGGCGATCGTGTCTTCCGCCCTCTCACGCGAGGTCACCGCACCCATGAACGGCTTGTCGGAATAGCGTATCAGGCTGTAGTTCATATGCAGGTGGCGCTTGGGGACCGCAACGTCCATCGGCTCGCACAGTACACCGCCTGTCATGTGGATTGCTGGCGCCTGATAGGCGAGCTTCGCGAAATTGACGAAATCCGCGATTGTCGAGTTCCGCCTCCTGCCCTCCAGATCGAGCACGTTCGGCGATCCGTAGGCCGGAACGAAGATGCTCCTCCTGCCGCCCAGGCTGATCGTCTTGGCCGGATTTCTGGCAACGACGGTGAATGCTTCGGGAGCTTTAGCAACAAGCTCCAGGAGCTGATTTCGGTCGATCCTCACGCGCTGGCCGTTGACGTCGGCGCCAGCCGCGCGCCAAAGCGCGACCGCCTCGTCATCACGGAATTCGATCCCTATTTCTTCCAGAATCTGCATGGATATATTATGAAGCCGAAGCAAGTCTTCTTGGCTCAGCAAATCCATATAAGGCAATCCGCGGTCAAGCGGCGGCAGGAAAGTAACCGTTCTGTCAGAACGCAATTTTTGCCGAGCGCCTCGGCCGCCTGATCTCGACGACATTTTTTGATCCCTAATTATAAATCGGCAATATACGGCCCGGTGATCACGCGAACCACCAATAAAAAATAATGTAACTTATGAACTGAGGTTATGAGCGTACCCGACCCACATCATCCCTCACGCAAGATCCCGGCCTTAAAAACGCCAAGCCTGTGCCGGCGGCGCATCGGTTGGCGCCCAGCTCTCATGCAAGTTTCAGAACCTTAGCGCCCAAAAAAGGCGGCGTGCAGACCAGGCTGCTGGACGGCCCACCGAGCTCCAGTGTGGTGCGGGCAACGAAACGAAAGGCTTCCGAGCTCAGGAACCAGACTGGTATGTCTTCAAAGCCGTGCGAGAGCTTCGACCTGAAGAGTTCTACGATCGCTGTTGCGGGGGTCGAAGCCGAACGAACGAGGAACTCCTAGTCCCTCCCGCGGGCGGATCCGGCGCCTGCATTGCCCCTTGCCGATCATTGGCAACAGCGACGGCAAACAGTGGAGCCGACAGCGACTCTATTAAAGACGCTCATGCACGCCGCGCAGGATCGACGATGCGGTGATCACACCAACATCGAGCCCGCTACCGTCGACCACGACCATGGGAGTGTTGCCATTTCGATTGGACAGACCAAGCAGTTCCTCGATCGGCGTATCCAGTCTTAGCCGCGGAGCATCGGCTAAGGGCTGGCCCTGCCCGACCGTCTTGAACTCTTCGAGGGGCAACATCACCGTCTCGGCCTTAAGAAGCTTCAACCGACTGCTTCCCTGGACGAATTTTTCGACATAGGGGTCATTCGGGCTGCCGAGTATCTCGTCGGCCGAACCGATCTGAAGCATCTTGCCGTCTTTCATGACGCCAATATGGTGTCCGAGCCGGACCGCCTCATCGAGGTCATGAGTGATGAACAGCGTGGTCTTTCCCAATTTCGTCGACAGCGCCTTGAACTGATCCTGCAATTCCCGCCGAATGAGCGGATCAAGGGCCGAGAAGGGTTCGTCCATCAACAAAATCGCTGGATCGGCCGCCAGCGCTCGCGCAAGACCAACCCTTTGCTTCATTCCGCCGGAAAGCTGATCGGGGTAACGGTCACCCCAGCCGGCAAGCTGGACGAGCTCGAGCTTTTCCTCCGCGATTTCACGGCGCTGCCGCACGCTTGCCTTTCGCAGTTCCAGGCTGAGAGCGACGTTGTCGCGAACGGTGCGATGGGGAAGCAGCGCGACGTTCTGAAAGACCATCCCCATGGTACGCGCGCGCAGCTCGCGCATCTCGTTTTCGGATTTCTGGTTAATGTCTTCGCCGCCGACGATGATCTGGCCGGAGCTGGGTTTGATCAGACGGTTCACGTGACGGACCAGCGTCGACTTGCCGCTTCCAGACAGCCCCATAACGCAGAAGATCTCACTTGCCTCGACCTTGAAGGAGACACCGGCAACAGCTGCGACACAGCCATATTTTTCAAGGAGCGCAGCCTTGGAAAGATCGTTGCGCTGGACGCTCGCGAGATCGAGTTTGGAGCCCGTCCCGAAGACCTTCCAGACGTCTTTGAATTCAACGGAATGCGCTTTCAAAGGTAAGCTCCACTATTGAGAAGTTTCGCCCGGCCGAACAACGGCTGATGGCGGGCGAACCAGCGTGCTTTTGTTTCGCCTTGGCAGCCAGTTTCCCGTTGATAGAAGTGGCCTTTGCGGGGCCAGGCGCAGCGACAGAGGTTCCACGTTAAGCGGGCCGTTCATAGTCGCTCCCCTTTGTTTGTAGAGAGGAGTTCGGCGCCGGTCGCTTTCCAGTCTTGCGTGGCGGGGGATCTATAAGGTCTGAGCATCATCGTAAACACGGATGCTGGTCCCCGCCTGTACCAGGCGACATGGCCGAACTGTCTGCGTCGCGACATCGCGGCTTGCGTCAGGCGATCAAGGATGACGGCAAGGATAACGATGCCGATCCCGCCGGTCGCGGCGAGGCCCACATCCAGCCGACCGATTCCGCGCAGGACCATCTGGCCAAGTCCGCCGACGGCGATCATCGACGCAACGACGACCATTGAAAGCGACATCATCAACGTCTGATTGACGCCCGCAAGGATGCTCGGCAGCGCCAGCGGCAACTGAGCCTTGAACAGAAGCTGGTTGTTGGTGGCTCCAAAGGCGCGCATGGCTTCCACGACTTCTTCAGGGACCTGCCGGATGCCCAGAGCGGTGAGCCTGATGACGGGTGGAAGTGCAAAGATGATCGTCACGATCACGCCTGGCACATTGCCAATCCCGAACAGCATGACGACGGGCACGAGATACACGAACGAGGGGATCGTTTGCATTGTGTCGAGGATCGGCCGATAGATCGCCGCCGCGCGCTCGCTGCGACCGGCAATCACCCCGAGCGGTATCCCGACGATCATGCAGAAGACCACTGCCGTGAAGACGAGAGATAGTGTCGTCATCGTTTCACCCCAAATGCCGAGGAGACCGACAACCACCAACAGGCCCGCCACCTGGAGCGCCAGACGCCAGCCGGCGATCTGCCAGGCAATCAGGCCGACGAACACGATGGTGACAAGCGGCGGTATGCCGTTTAGCCCGACACTAAAAGCCGTGAGCAACTTGTCGAAAGGCCATTTCAAGGTCTGGAACAGCGGGCGATAATTGGTGACCACCCAGGTCAACACGTCCTGAACCCACTGACTGAAGGGCAAGTGCCAGCTCTTGAATGGATCTAAGATATCGGCCAGACTCAACGAAAGCTCCTTTCGACCAGAAACGACTATCGAGCGCTTTCTGGATACCGCCTATTGGATGGCGCCACGCCGCCTTGATTTCTCCAAAAGCAGACGGATTGGCTGCAGGCGCAGCACTGCTGCCCAACAGCTAGAACAGTCGCTGCATGCGTCGCATTGGTCCGCTCACTCCCGCCAGGGGTCCACATCGCGAGTTGTGGCCCTGTCACTTCAAGGAACGCTAGTCACGCGGGCGCGACAAAACAACCGAAGAAATAGTTATACGCGGCCGACTAAATGTTATCCTGCGGGCGCCTTCGAATTTGCGGCTGGCGCTTCGTGATCCAGCGCGCGCGCGGCGCCGACGAACTCCGCACTTGGCGCAGGCGCGGCAGGCTTGAGGTCCTTAACCTCGGCGATCAGCCAGTCTCGAAAGATCTGGACATCTTCGCGTCCGGCCGCTGTGTCCGGAATCACCAGATGATGCTTTCTGCCGGTGAGATAGCTTTCCCCGAGAGGTCTGACCAGCGTGCCTTCATTGACATAGTCACTCACCAGATGACGCCACCCCAGGCCGATGCCGTAGCCTCTGATTACCGACTGCATCATGGTTGGATAGTTGTTGAAGGTGATGGTGCGCTTGAACGAAGGCGAGACCCCGAACTGCTCCAGCCAATGCACCCAATCGAAGGGCGACCACGGATAGGCGGACCAGTGCTGGTCGTCCATCACCAGGAGCACCTCGTTAACCAGATCAGCCGGGGTCAGGATTTGCGGCGAGTGGGGCTCGTAGGCTTTGCTGCAAACAGGAAAGACCTCCTCGCTGAAGAGTTCGGTCGCGGTGAAGCCAGGGCGCGGCAGATGTCCCATGACCACTGAAACGTCAAAACCGTCTGTGGCCGGCGCCGGACTGCGCTCGAGCGAGACCAGGTGGAGATCGACCTTGGGATTTGCGGCGACGAAGTCGCCGATGCGGCGGCTCATGAACAGGGTCGCGAAAGACATTGGCATACCGACGGTAAGGGGCTGCGCCTTCTGTCTCCTTCGCACGCTGTCGAAGGCCGCCGCCATATGCCCGAGGCTCAGCGTCACGGCCTCGAACAGCTCCTCTCCGGGAGCCGACAGCGAGACCTTCTGGTTGCCGCGGTTGAACAGCTGGACTTGCAGATGGTCTTCCAGCGTCAGAATGTGGCGGCTGACTGCGGCCTGGGTAACCGAAAGCTCGTTGGCAGCCTTGGTAAAGCTTAAATGCCGTGCCGCGGCCTCAAATGCCCGAAGGGCGCTCAATGGAAGCCTGCGATAGTCCTTCGACATGACAAATTGTTATACCGGTCCCGACAAAAAGTAAATTGCGCCTCTTCCTTTTCTCTATAGCATGGCAGCGATCGATATCAATGATCTCAATCAGGCAGGCCGATGGGGGTATAGTTCGAGCCATAGGTTGAGCGTGTTGGAGCGTATCTGGTCACACAAATAAAAGTCATTGCCTGGGAGCGCATTCCGGACGGCAGGCATCTTCGCGCCGGTAGGCTGCTCGACACAAGCGGAAGAGACAGCACGACAAAGAGGCAACAAGGTCAAGCACTGTAAAAAGATCTGCTTCGGTGGCGTGAGTCAATCAACTCCCAAGGCTTCGCCGGAAGCCTGGTCGGTACCCCAGCGAATGGGGTACCGACCTTCTTGTTCGACCAACGATGAGGCAAGCCCGACATGGCCGACGACGAGATCATCCTTTCCGAGCTTTCCGACGAGGAGCTTGTGCAGCAGATGCACGACGACCTCTATGACGGACTGAAGGAAGAAATCGAGGAAGGCACCAACATCCTTCTGGAGCGCGGCTGGCAGCCCTACACGGTGCTGACCGAAGCGCTGGTCGAAGGCATGCGCATCGTCGGCGAGGATTTTCGTGATGGCATCCTGTTCGTGCCGGAAGTGCTGCTCTCCGCCAACGCCATGAAGGCCGGCATGGCCATCCTGCGTCCGCTGCTGGCCGCCACTGGCGCGCCGAAGCAGGGCAAGATGGTGATCGGCACCGTCAAGGGCGACATCCACGACATCGGCAAGAACCTCGTCGGCATGATGATGGAGGGCGCCGGCTTCGACGTCATCGACCTCGGCATCAACAATGCGGTCGAGAAATATCTCGACGCCATCGAGCAGCACCAGCCCGACATCATCGGCATGTCGGCGCTGCTCACCACCACCATGCCCTACATGAAGGTCGTCATCGACACGATGAAGGAAAAGGGCATCCGCGACGATTATGTCGTGCTGGTCGGCGGCGCGCCGCTCAACGAGGAATTCGGCAAGGCCGTCGGGGCCGACGCCTATTGCCGCGACGCCGCGGTGGCGGTCGAGACCGCCAAGGATTTCATGAAGCGCCGGCATAACGCACGGGGCTAGCCGACGGTCAAAGCGTCGGCGTTCCGCGAGCCGAGCCACTGATCGCCATCAAGAGGACCTGTGATCTGATGAATGCGCCCTTTTTAGCAGGGGATGTTTCGCGCGTCGTGGGGTGGCACGCTGGTCGACCGCAGATCGACGGTCGTGACGAAGTGTTTCGGGTCAGCATCCTTGCGCTTCCGGGCTTTTCCCAACTCAGCCTATCTTCTTTCATAGAGCCGCTGCGCCTTGCAAATGTGGTCGCCGAACGCCGGTTCTTCGAATGGACGGTTGTAAGTCCTGACGGAGGATCGGTTGAATGCGCCAGCGGGTTAAACCTTGCGGTTGCCGGCGATTTTGCAGGAATTGCCGAAAGCATCCAGGCCTGCAAGGGGCCCAGCATGGTCATCGTTTGTGCCGGCGAGCGCGTCGAGCGTCAGGCCTCGGCATGCTTGAGCAAAGTACTTCGTCTGTGCAAGCGATACGGGACGCCGCTAGTGGCGCTGGGCACGGCGACATGGTTGCTGGCTGAATGCGGGGTGCTCGATGACAGCGCCTGTACAATTCACTGGGACAAGCGGGCGGCCCTTGCCGAGACATTTGCGCGCCTCCTGGTAACTGACCGCCTGTTCGTACGCGAAGCCCAATTGGCCACTTGCGCCGGCGAGTTTGCCTCCTTCGATCTGGTGATGGACATGATCAGCGAGCAGCTCGGCAAGGATGTAGCACTAGCGGTCTGCAGACATACGACGGCCGGGCACTGGCGCTCGGCATCCGACCGGCAATGGACGATAACCGCCAGCCAGACGGTCATCTCAAAGGCACTTGCCGATATAATCCGCATCATGGAGGAGCATGTGGAGGATCCACTTCCCCTGCATGACATTGCCCGATGCGTCGGACGCTCGCGCCGTCAGATCGAGCGGCTGTTCGCGCGCTGCGTTTCATCCTCCCCCATGCGCTATTATATGACCTTGAGGCTTGCCCGCGCAAAGCGTCTGATCCAGCAGACAGACTTGCCGATCGTCGAGATAGCCATTGCCTGTGGTTTTGCCTCGGCCTCGCATTTTTCAAAATGCTTCCGTCAGATCTACGGCTGTAATCCGTCAGCCTGTCGGGGCTGATCAGGTGCTTATTGCGCTCGCGCGTTGGCAAGTCCCGGCGCGTATCGCGGGTGCCAAACAGGCCATAGAGAAGCCTGAGCCCTTCTTCGTTTAACTGCCGGCTCGATTGGTGAGCCGAGCACGCCAGCAAGCGTGGCTAGAAGCTTCTAACTTGGCGCGAAGAGGCGAGTCCCCCGCCGACGATCAAGGTTGCGCCAACGAGAATACTTGCCGTGAGCTGGGCACGACCGAACGCGGCGAGGATCAAAATGCTGACCAGTGGAGTAGCGTAAGCGCAGACCGCAAGAACAACCTTGTCACCCCGGCGCAACCCATAGTCCCAGCAGAGGTTGCCGACCGCCAGCGGGAAGATGCCGGTGAAGATCACGCCGAAAAGGCTCAGGGATGTCGGCAGAGTCGTCGTCTCGATCATGAAATGTATAATGATGGCCGTTATGGACGAGACGGTCAGCCCGGCGATTAGAGCGTCTGGTGCGTCGGGGCCCTGCCATATTCGATAAACGCAGAAGATGGCCCAAGAGAACCCGCTTCCAAAGGCCAAGGCTACCCCTATCCACGATCCAGTCGCGAGATCAGGTCCGATGACCAGCACTGCGCCGGTCAGAGCCAGCAGCACGGACATGATGTGCCTTGGGGAAAACGCCATCAGCCCCAACGCAGTGGCAAGTACGACAAGGATAACCGGCCAGAGGTAGACGATGACGTTCGATTGGGCGGGCGCAATGAACTTCAGCGAGTAAAGGAAAAGGACATTTCCAACCAAGAGCCCCAGGGCCACCATTAAGATGGATACCAGTTGCTGATTGATCATCCGTGCCTTGGATGCCCGACGTCTCGAAAGCACATACAACGTCAAGGCGGCTACCGCATAGTTGATTGCCGAAAATTGAAATGTCGGGAGGCTATCGCTCGCAATTACCGCCATCAGAGGCCACAGAGCCCATAGCGGTACCGCCAGCAAGCCTATGATAGTCCAGAACCCCTTTCGTCGCGGTATCGACACATGCTCACTCCCTGATTGCCTGATACGCAAAACGCTGTGCGACCCCTCGCCTCCACGGGTGAAAGCGGGCTCGCCCCCTGGGAACCCGCAACCCAAGGGTTCATCTACATCGCAGCTTGGATGAGGTGTGCCTCACATTCTTGAGCAAGGCTTTGCTGGCGGCGGAGGTGCCAGATAATCTGCTAAGCTTCAGGTCTTCAAATGAGTATTTCTGGGGCCTCCGATAACCGCTTGTTATCGGGCCCGCCTGAACGCCGCCCCACCAGTTTAAATTGCAGCCGGTCTGGAGCCCACATGGTTGGCTTGAAAACTGCCAGATGGAAACAGGAACTGGATGACGAAGAATGCACCCCAAAGAGCGTTGCGCGGTGTAGCTTGCGGAAGAAGAGCTTGGCTCTTCGCCGGGTTCGATTGTGGCGTGGACTCCGCGGTTGCCACGCTGATCCTCATCAAGGCCGCGCGGCTTAACGACGCCAACCCCAAAGCCTGGCTCGCCGATGTCCTTCCCCTTCTGGGCGGGGCGCCGAACGCTATCTGCGCGATGGCGGCTTCCTGGCGCTCGTCCTGTCCTGTATCGCGCTCAATGCACCGGTGTTCGCGGGCATGCGCAACGGAAGTATGGAGCGGGTGAGGGTGGCGCTTACTGGAGGGCGGGGGCTGGAGCGCGTATGGCCGATGCGCGGCGCAATCGGGCAGCAGCACGACGAGCACTTGGTAACTGTTTGGAGAACGCGACCGTGCCGGTCGCCGCCAACCGTTCGGGCATTGGCCAACAACGCGCCCCAGAGGGGCCCGATACATTCAGCGCTTGGCAAAAATGGTGAAGGGGCGACAAGCGTCGTTGGACGATCATTGAGAGGCTCGGCGCGGTAGCTCGCATACCAATTCGCGAACAGCTTGTCCTTGGCATTCGCTGCCATTTTCGTCCGTAAGCGGCTCCTGCGGCATCGACCGGGCTCCAAGCTCCCCGTCTCCATCGCCCGGCGTTCACTCCAGGTAGCGTGGCCAGTTCAGGTGCATATCTAGCATTTCTCGTTTCAGGATGTGAACCGACGGTCGGAGCCGCGCGCCGCTTCGCCAAGTCGCCGGGCTTCGCCAAACGTGAACTCCCAGACCAGCCGCCTTGGGAGCGCTCATCCTGGCTTTGGCAGACAATGTCTCGACTGCGCCAGCGACGTTACCAACAGGTATAGCCCCCATCCACGACCAGAACTGCTCCCGTAATGTAACTTGAGGCATCGCTAGCCAGAAACTGAACCGCAGATGCCACCTCGTGCGGCTGGCCCAAGCGGCGCAGGGGAGTCCGATCGCACCACGCATCGACCACTTTCTTTGGATAATGATCGAGGACCTCAGACTGTACGAACCCAGGAGCGACAGCGTTCACTCGGACACCTGATCCCGCCCACTCGCATGCGAGTGTCTTGGTAAGCATGTTCACCCCCGCCTTGCTTGCATTGTAGGCTGTGACGACGTGTTCCTGTCGGGTAACGATCGCGCCGCACATTGAACTGATATTGACAATTGTGCCCGACCCACGCTCCGCCATCAGGGATCCGAACGCGCGGCTGCAATAAAAGACCCCATCCAAATTCACAGAGAGCACCGCTTGCCAATCCTCATCAGTGGTCTGATGCGTCGGGGCGGCGCGAGATATCCCGGCATTGTTGACAAGAATATCTGGGCAAGGGGCAATGTTAGCGGCGAGCCTACGTACGGCCCGCGAATCCCTGACGTCGAGCTGATAAATCCGCGGCTTCACGGGAAACCGTTCTGCAGCCTCGACCAGACGCGCCTCATTGGTACCAGTAAGGATTATCGCTGCGCCGGCGTGTTGCAGAGTAAGGGCGATCTGCAGGCCGATACCACGCCCTGCCCCGGTTATAAGCGCCGCTTTGCCGGTCAGTTCGAACTCATGGGAAGAACGCTCGGCTTTCATTGCAACCTCCCCCGTATACGTCAAGGCGTCCAATTCTCGCCTTTCTGCCTACTTCGTTGGGTTTAACACACGTCGACAAACGTCCCGTCGAGGTTAGCTAACCGACCTTTCTACGGCCCTCAGGTCAATCTGCGCACTGCAGCAATGACTTGATCCCTCGTGGGATAAAAATCCTTCTCGAGGCTCGGGCTGAAGGGAACGTGAATGTCCGGAGCGCTCAGGCGTATGATGGGCCGCTTCAAAAACTCGAAAGCTTCCTCCGCTATCACCGCGGCGATCTCACTGCCAACGTTGCAGACGCGGTGCCCATTCTCGACGATCACAACTCGTCCAGTCTTTGCGACTGAGGTTATGATGGTGCGATAATCGAGGGGCTTTAAGGTACGTGGGTCAATCACTTCGACCGAAATGCCTTCCTTGCCGAGCGCGTCGACAGCGTGCATCGTGGGCAGAACGGCACCCGCTATCGCGACAACCGTTACGTCCTCTCCCTCCCGCTTAATGTCCGCTTTTCCAATCGGGATTAGATGGTTCGGGTCAACAGGCACATCGCCGATGACTGACCACAGGCGAGTGTCTTCGAAGACGAGCACCGGATCGCCGTCGCGAATGGCTGATTTCATGAGCCCCTTAATGTCGGCGGCGCAGGTGGGACTGATGATCTTGAGACCGGGCACATTCATGAAGAGCGGATAGGGTCGATCGGCATGCTGCGCAGCCTCGGAACCCAAGCAGTACATGCAGCAACGAAATACGATCGGAATCTCGATCTGACCTCCGGTCATATACCGCAATTTCGACGCCTGGTTGATGATTTGATCCGAGGCGAGATAAACGAAGCTGGCGCCCGAGAGGTCTACTATCGGTCGCAACCCATTGATGGCGGCCCCAATACCCAGTCCGGTGAAGCTGCCTTCTGAAATTGGGGTGCTCCAGACACGATCTTTGCCGAAGCGTTCAATCAGTCTTGTCACACCGTGGGCAGCGACATCTTCTCCCAGTAAGACGACGCGCTGATCACGATCCATCTCCTCCAGCTGAGCTTGTACGAGCGCCTCGAGATACGACATCCGCACATGCACATGGGCGGTCGCGCAATCTCTGTGGACGTCAGCTTCCATTAGAACAATTCCCCTCGAGCGTACCTACAATGCTGTAATCACTTGGCAGCGAGTTGAAGAGGTAATTAGGTAAGGTTTCGGGACGAGGCATAGGGCTTTGCAGACCAAATTCCACCGCCTGCTTGACCGCATCCCGGACTTCCTCCTCAATTGCGCTCAGACACGCTTCACTCACCCCCTCGCCGAGTAGCAAAGCTCGGTATAGCAAGATCGGATCTCGATCGCGGATGAACGCCTCCACCTCGTCGGCCGACCGATAGGGCCGGCCGGGTATCGCCAAGCCAACGTTGTGCTCATCGAACCGATAGGTGTTTGCTACTATGAGAGTTGGCCCGCCTCCCGCGCGGGCTCGCGTGACCGCTTGTGCCGCAGCCTCGAACACCGCGCGCACGTCCTGTCCGTCCACAGTCACCCCCGGCATGCCGTAGCCCGCCGCGCGTATTGCGATGTCGGGTTGGCCGTGGCTTTCGGCCACCGAGGTGATCATTGCATAACCATTGTTCTCGCAAAGGTAGATGACGGGAAGCTTCCATAGGGACGCCATGTTGAGGCTCTCATGGAATGTACCTTGGTTGACCGCCCCGTCGCCAAAGAAGCAGAGGCTGACCTGATCGGAGCCGCGCAACTTGGCACTGAAGGCGCACCCAGTGGCAAGGGGGATACCGCCTCCAACGATACCTGACTCGCTTATTATGCCGACCGACTGGTCCGCCAAGTGCATTGAACCGCCGCGACCCTTGCAGATGCCGCTCACCTTGCCCATCAGCTCGGCCATCAGCGCGTCGAGACTCGCGCCTTTGCCTATCGGGTGCCCGTGCGAACGATGCGTTCCAGTCATGGCGTCGTCATCTCGCAGTGCGAGACATGCCCCCACGATGGTAGCTTCCTGGCCCGCGCTGGAGTGGAACCAACCAGGGACGCTGCCGCTATCGAATTGACGGGTGCCCTCTTCTTCGAACAGCCGGATGCTGAGCATCCTGCGGAAAGTCTCTAGCCGCTGAGCGCCTTTGGCATCCATAATCAAACTTCACCCATTCCAGGAGGGCGCTTAACGCCCGTAGAAGTTCTGCGGTGAGCCCACCCACTCGTTCTTTCCTTATGGCAAACGCTCACGTCACTTTGGCTCTTCTCGACAAGTGCCGAGCGCGCCAGACCATCTCAGCATTCATATCGTTGGCCCCACATTAGTTTTTCCTCGCGCACATCCAGCGATCTGTCCTTCATTGACACCCTATCCGTCATTCGACGCGCGCCCCGTCAAATCTACTCAAAGGTCAAGCTTTGGTTGGCGCGTCGGCCGGAAGGGCCCGGCACACATGCAAACGCGCCCGAGGGACGCCGACAAGAAAATCTTCCCGTAGGCATGTGAGTTTGCCCGGTTGAGCCGTGTATCAACGACTTCACGAACAGACCGTTCTGGATGCGGTCGCAGGCACCTGCAGAACCCAGTAGTGTCCGTCCTCTTGCTCGAGGTAGCGACCATTCTTCAGACATTGGACCAGCCTGAGGACACCTTCATCTTGGAGGAGCCGCACCTCACTTTCAAAGGACGTCGCGTCCGCGTAGCTCTTGCGGGTGCTTGCAACTATGAAGCCTGCTGGGCGGGTGATGCGAGCCAGTTCGCGCAATCCATGAGGTCGAACGTGCCCGAGCGTGAACACGCCGCAGCAGACGGTTAGGTCATAGCTTGCACTGGCGAAGTCGGAGACAAGTCCGTTGAGGTCGACATTGCCGCGGACATTACGGTACATGCCCGTTTGCCGGGCCTTTTCAGCCATGGCTTCGGAAAGATCGAACCCGTCGATCAACCCGAAGCCGAGGCGATTCAGCTCCACCCCGACAAGTCCTGTTCCGCAGCCAGCGTCCAGAATCGGGACGGCATTTCGCGGCCCATCCAAATAGGCGTTCTGCATGGCTCCTGCCAACTCCGCCACAATCGCAGGCCCGCAGTACCCGACGCGGACCTGATCCTGATCGAACGTATTCGCCCACTCGCGATATAGTTGAGCCAAGCGGACGGAATCGCCGTTGAGCGCATGAGAGACCCTGATGCGCTCTCGTGCGGCTTGCTCTGCCGCTGCTTTTGGATCCGTACTGCTCATCTAAGGTCCTTTTCTTGCTGTCTTCGTCATCGGCGCGTCCGACCATTCGCGGCTTGCTGGCGATCACAAACGCAGCATCAAAACTCATGCCAATTGACGGATATGTCGAAGAAACCGTCTTTCCCGCGTTTTCAGCTGTCTGGGCCGGCTTCAAACGAGAGCTTGGCTGACAACCAATGTCGTGGACACGTCAAGGCCTACAGAATGTCAGAGGCGGCGAGCCATATTGCTCCTTCAAAATCGCGTAACTCACAACAGATGAGGAGCGGTTTCACGCGCTCGGCAGTTGGTCTTCACAAGTTGCCGCTTGCCAAGTGGCCGCTGCACGATAGACCGTGTTGACCGGAGTGCTCCTGCAAGCGACGGCAACCGGCGAGACCGGCCTACTGTTGCGCGAGTAGGCTATTCATGCGCGGTCTTTGTTGCCGACATCGCCCCTGCCCGCTTGCCGCGGAACATTGAATGCTGGGAAGGTAGTCTTCGCGGACTGGCAGCACTTCGATTGGACAGGATGCGAGCAGTATCAAAACCGCCAGAGGCTGCATGATAACGACACAAGTGTCCGGAAGCCGACATCATCGGGTTTGATCGGCAGCGCTATTCCGCTTGTTCTACACAGCCTTTGGATTGGCACGACTTATGCTGGGATGTCTGCGATGGCACCAAAGAGGACATGAAATGGATTTAGGGCTTGGCGGCAAGGTGGCAATGGTAGCGGCCGCGTCCAGCGGCTTAGGTTTGGCAACCGCTGAGGAATTGGCCAACGAGGGCTGTCGCCTTTCCATTTGCGGGCGGGATCCGACGCGATTGTCAAGAGCATCCGATCGGCTGCTCGCAGCAGGCGCCGAAGTGCTGGCACGCCCGACCGACGTTACCGACTGCGCGGAGACAACGGCCTGGATTACAGAAACAGCGCAACATTTTGGATGTATCGACATCTTGGTGACGAATTGCGGAGGCGTCCCTGCCGGGCCACCCTCGGCCATGAAGTCTAAGGATTTTGACAATGCCTTCGATCGGGTGCTGTTGCCATCGGTAAACCTGATTAACGCCGCCTTGCCGTATCTGCGTCTCTCACCGGCGGGACGAATATTAATGCTAGCATCCGAAGCTATCGTTCGCACACCAACACATTTCGTGCTGTCGGGTGTCGCACGAGCGGGACTGGTGCCCTACTGCCACGCCCTCGTTCAGGAACTGTCGGGGGAGAGTGTCACCGTAAACGTGCTCGCCCCTGGAGCACACAGCACGGCTATTCATGAAGCCAATCGTTTGGGAGACCACGCGGAGGCCATCCGTGCCCTTGAGGACAGGACGCCCGCCCGACGCCTCGGCCACCCTTCCGACTTCGCGGCAGTTGCTGCATTCCTGGCTAGCGCCCGTGCCTCTTATGTCAATGGAGGCCTAATCGTCATTGACGGGGGTCTAAGCGCAACAGTCTGAACAAACGGGCACGCATCAGGATCTGTTGAATGGGAGGCCAATGCAGACGGGGCGATCACCTATTGCAATCGATTCAATGTCCATCCGAGGGCTCGCGATGGCTCAAACGTGAGAACTACCCGGTTAACGTGGCGTCTGGCGGTGCCCTTCACGCCAAGCTTGGCTTCCGGGACGTTGGTCTGCACCAAAGCGGAGAAGTGAGCGATCCATTATGACCCACACAACCCCTAATTCCGGCGTTGGCCCTGAAGGATATCGAGAGCTCTTCGGCGTTGATGGCAAGGTGGTCTGCATCTCAGGCTCAAGCCGCGGTCTGGGAAAGTCACTCGCTACGTGCTTTGGAAAGTTGGGGGCGACGATAGTTCTTTCGTCACACAACAGCGAGGAATTGACCGAAGCCGAGGCGGAACTCGCGCACCTGGGGATCAACGTCTGCGCTATTCGCGCTGATGTGCAGTCGCACGGTGATTGCGGGGCACTGATCAGTGGTGCGGTCGACCGATTTGGGCGCATCGACGTGATGATCTGCAATGCCGGTATCGACATCATCAAGCCAGCACAATGCTACGAAGAGGCGGAATGGGACGAAATCGTCGATACGAACCTGCGTGGTTATTACTACTGTGCCAAATTCGCCGCCAGAGCGATGCTCGATCAAGGGGGCGGCAGCATCATCATGACTTCCTCCGTCGCCGGTTCGCTCGGAATCCCTGGGCTCGCCGTCTATGCTGCAACCAAGGGCGGGGTGAATCAGTTGACGCGCACCCTGGCGGTGGAATGGGCCAACAAAGGTATTCGCGTAAACGCTGTTGCGCCTGGATTCATAAATAACTTCATGGATGGCGCACACCAAAATATCGATAGCTCTTATCAGCGCCGCGCTTTGGCGCTCACGCCTATGCAACGCCGCGGAGACTTAACTGAATATTTCGGCCCGTACATTTTCCTTGCGAGCTCGGCCGCCTCCTTCGTAACGGGTGAGATTCTCTATGTCGATGGGGGTTATGCGGCGAGCTGACTAGATCTTCTGCATCCATGGATTAGCCGGGATTTGATGATGTCGAACATAGAGCGAAGTGATTTAAGCATCCTAGACTGTACGTTGAGGGACGGCGGCTATTACACCGATTGGAATTTCCCACCGGATCTCGTGTCAGATTATGTCGGCATCATCAACACTCTTCCGATTCAAATGGTAGAACTTGGGCTAGCTGGAAAGCCCGAGAACCACGGATACTTTGCCAATCTGACGAGCAGCAAGACCCGAAAGGTGGCGGCTGCTCTCTTGGTCGAAGCATGTGTGATGATGGACGCCAAGGATGTGCTTGCGAGTGAACTGCCGCTGCCCCTGGCCGTCAGCCGCCTGACAGAAGGACTGGAGCCGGGTGCTATCACGACCATTCGTATAGCGACGCATTACAAGAACTTGGCTGCCTCCGGGAAGATTTGCGACGAGCTGTCTCGCAGGGGGTTCCGCGTGTTCATGAATCTCATGCAAATCGACGCTGCCAACGCAGTCGAGATTGAGACGTGCCTCAAAGAGGCAGAACAAGTCGAAACCGTTGAGGTCTTGTACATCGCCGATTCATTTGGCTCGATGACGCCGATCCGAGTTGAGGCCCTTGTCAGTAGGTTTGCAGCGCGACTTAAACCTGCGATTGGCTTCCACGGCCATGACAATCGCGGGTATGCGCTGGTCAATTCGCTGAAAGCCGCGATGGCAGGAGCGAGCTGGATAGACTGCACCATGGGAGGCATGGGCCGCGGGGCAGGCAACACAGCCAGTGAGCAACTCCTGCCGATGCTTGCCGGTCTAGATCCGTCCATGGAAAGAGGACTCCTTGAACACGTGCTGCGTCACTTCGATCCGCTCCGCAAGCAGCATGGCTGGGGCAGCAGCGCGGCTTATCAGTTCGCCGGCTCAAACTCTATCCATCCGACCTATGTTCAAAAGCTTCGTGCCGGCGGGACGCGAACCGACGCAACGATCATCAGCCGACTTTCAAGCTTGAGCGCTGACGAAAGGGCAACTTTCGTCGATGAAAAGCTGTCGGCGTTGACGGAACAAGACATCACCTGATCGTTGATAGCTTCGTTGAGGGTGCGGGTCTTCGCAGTCCGGAGGAATCCATGAGTTTGGCACATGCAGCAGGGAAACCTTCGGCTCTTCCCAGCGATCCCCGGTTTTCATCTGGCCCTTGCCGTAAACATCCCGGTTGGAGTGTTCACCCGGCCATGTTGCGCTACATGGGGCGAAGCCACAGGAGCTCCGAGGGTGCAAAAAGGCTCGCGGCGGTAATCACGCGCATGGGTTGTTTGCTTGGGCTGCCCGATAGCTGGCTCTGTGGAATCGTGCCCGGTTCGGGCACTGGGGCCTGCAGCATGGCCTTGCAAAATCTACTCGGTCCAGTTCCAGTCGAGACATTCTTGTCAGACAGTTTCTCACACTATTGGGCACATGAGATCGATGCGTTGGCCCTGGCTCCTCAAAGGCGGCACAGCTGTTGCTATGGAGATTTTCCGAACACCAGCGGGATCGATGCGGATCACGACATCGTTGTGGTGCTGAACGGCACCAGCAGTGGCGTTTGCCCACCCGATCTCGATTGGATCCCTCGGGATCGCGAAGGTCTTGTAATCGCGGATGCCGTCTCGGCCGCATTTACGAGGCACATCGACGTCGACCGCGTGGATGCTCTGTGCTGGTCATGGCAGAAGGCGCTGGGTGGCGAGGGTGGCCACGGTATGATCGCACTCTCCCCTAGGGCGCAGGGTCGGTTGAAGGCAGGCGTAGGCAGGCCTGTAGCCAAGCTAATGAGGCTACACAATTCCGACGGATCAGTGAACAGTGCCTTCTTTGGCGGCAGGACGATCTCGACGCCCAGTATGTTCGCGGTTGAAGATATCCATTCAGCGCTCGACTGGGCCGAAGCGTGCGGTGGATTGCCTGCGCTTGTGAACAAGGTTGCCGACAACTATTCCGTGATGGCCGACTGGGTGAAGGCTACTTCTTGGATCGATTGGCTTTGCGCCAATCCGGCAGCACGCTCCAGCTGCTCTATTACTCTTAGGCTTTCACCAGAGCCGCCGGGCGGCAGCGAGGAGAAAGACCGTGCCAAGATCGTCAGCGGCATGATCCGGCTCCTCGAAGCGGAAGGCGCTGCTTTGGACATCTGGAGTTATGGTGATGCCCCACCAGGATTTCGAATATGGGCCGGCCCCACGGTCGAGGCTGATGACTTGGCGGTGCTATGCGAGTGGCTAGACTGGGCTTACAGCCAAATGTGCGAGGCCGGCACAATGTCCAAAAAGATAATCGCGCCCAGTCACAAACTGGCTTACGGCGAATCATGATCAATACTCGAAAGGCCGGAGCGACCGACATCGCCGACCGGCTGCCGGCGCCTCAGTGTCCTTCTTCAGCTTTGGCAAATTGCTACGAGGCTATACTGTTCGATGCGACAGGAACGCTTATCAGCGAAAATACCGCTCTTCCTGGTGCTGCCGATCTCTTGGCGGCACTGAACGTGCTCGGCCCACCATATTACATAGTCACCAATATCAGCAGTGGATCGAATGAGGCAATCTTCACGCGTCTTTGCCGCGCCGGGCTTCCGATCCCGGCGGTCGATCGTATCGTGTCAGCAGGAGGTGTCGCACGGCGTCGCGTGCTCGAGGAGTTGGCATCTGGGCGACAAGTTTCCTACCTCGGAAGCGCGCATGCTGCACATCAGGTTTTTGGCCAACACCCAAATCTTCATTGCGCCGACATAGGCGAGACATTCGACACGCTGGTCGTACTCGATGACGAAGGCTTCGATTTCAAACGAGCTGCCGACCACATTCTCTCCACTTTCCAATGCCGGCTGGTCGAGCTCGGCGAGATGCCCCGTTTGATTATCGCAAACGCGGACAAGATCTATCCCAATGGGCAAGGCTCTCTCGTATTTGGACCAGGCATAATAGGGCCAATGCTTCAAGCTGGGCTGGCACCCTTCGGAGCTCCTCCTATAACAGCGGAGTTCATGGGAAAGCCTGGAAGAGCGATTTTCGAGGAGAGCATCGCTCGGGCCGGCACCGATCGTCTTTTGATGGTGGGCGATCAGATCGATACCGATATAAAGGGCGCGAAGGCCGCCGGGCTCGATGCGGTTCTCGTAAGCACCGGTTTCAATGGTCGCGTGTGCGAAGAGGAGAACAGTGCTCCCGATTATGTGGCAAAGAGCCTTCTGCAAATTTTCGACGGCAGCTTATCATGTCAGCAATTGCCCTCTGCAAGCGACTGAGGATGGCATGAGCCTACAGGATCCCTTCTCAAAATGCAGCGGCGCCAACTCACCCGCTCGTTTCTAAGCTCTGTCTGTCGGGCAGAATGGTCCGCACGCCCTCTTCTCGCCATAGCCGCCTGCCGCGACGAAATCCCCTCAGTCGCGCGGTCTCAATGCCGATCATCTCGCGCCCGTCTCTCCACAATCGCGGCATTCCGACAAAATAAGCCCTCGACATTCTGAAAAAGCCAGTTGGCTTCGACGCAGATCTTACCAGATGGCACCATCACCGGTCGCTCCGGCGCCCCCCACAGGCCCGTTGAGAGCGCGCGCCGGCGGCCTTTCAGGCTGACCCGCTCCCAAGCTCACAAGTTTGTCCCAGGTCGGACAAAGATGTCGGCACCCCTCCAACATAGCCGAGGACTTCGCTCTGTCGGGAATAGAGAGTTTGGTGCGGCAGCCGTGCCAGTCCTAATGGTCGGCACGCAACTTGCAGGAGCGCCATCAAGATGCCGTCACTGGATTGGAATACCTGTGGACTGGCGGCGGTCGCAAACTTGTAGACACAGAGGACGAAATGGCCACCAGCTCGCTGCCCGTCGACTGGCGTGTTCAATGACCCATCGATGTTATGATCTCGCATTTTTCGCTGCTCTCGAGGCGTTCGAGGCATCTGCTCGCCACCTCTCTTTCCACCGAGCAGCTTGCGACCTTGGCGTGACGGTGGAAGTGATCGGTCGACAGGTTAAAATCATTGAGGAAGAGCTTGGTGCCCCGCTGTTTTTGGAGGCAACGTCCGGCATGGCTCTTACCGAGGCTGGGAGGGACCTTTACACTGCTCTTGCAAGCAGTTTTGCAGTAGCATCCGATGCCCTTATCGCCATTAAGCGCGGCGATGATGGTCGAGCGTCTCGACCGGCTCAGCGGATGCGTTCACGTGCCTCTGGTTGACTTTTCCCGCGCCCCTCATTTGCATCGCAAGTCGATCACCTCAAGACGAGCGACCGGGTCGTTTCGCTAGGTCGTCCAGAGCCAGAATGCCACAATGGACAAACCTTGCCGCCGTCTCAACGGGCAAGGGCCGGATTGCCGGTAGGAGATGGCCAACTGCTCAGCGTCGGCATATCATCGTTCATGGCCGGTGCGTTTCCCATGAGATGCCGCTGATTGGCACAACCGACCCATCTCGCGTCAATGGTTTGAACCAAACCCCCAACCCCGAAGATGGGATTGGGTGCCACACATCGACGAAAGGAAGAGCCATGATCCTCATCACCGGAGCCTCGGGCCAGTTGGCGTCGCACATCGTAACACGGGCACGGCAAAAAGGCGTTGCCATTCTAACCGCCAGCAGAGCGGCTAGCGCTGACCGGCAGATCGACTTCGACAGACCCGAAACATTTGACTTGAGTGGAATCGAGACCTTGCTGATGACTTCGGCGGGCTCTGCCGAAGACGATTGCGTGATGCGTAGGCATGGTGCTGTTTTAGCCGCTGCCCGCGCTCAAGGGGTGAGGCAGGTTGTTTATACGAGCCTCACCCATGCTAGTGATCATCTGGGCTTTGCCCTAGCCCATCGCTGGACCGAGCGCGAGCTTCGGACAAGCGGCATGGCATGGACCATCCTTCGCAACGGTCTTTATGCAGAACTGATCGGTGATCTCTTGGCGCCTCGTGGCGGGTTGATCACCACGCCTTTCGGTACCGGTCGGGTTTCGGCTGTCGCAAGAACGGATTTGGCCCAAGCGGCGGTGACTGTGTTGAGTGATCCCGTTGCCCATGCCAACTGCTGTTACGAGCTTTCGGGAACTGCTGCATTTTCGGCTCCGGATCTCGCACGGAAAATTGCTGCTACCTATCAGCCTAGCAGCTTTGAGGAAGAGCGCGCGCGGCTTTCAGCCCAGCCATTGTTCCCCTTCCAGCAGCCGATGCTGATGTCCATTTCGTCTGCAGCGGCGGCCGGTTTCCTGGAAACCAATGCAACAGATCTGACGCGGTTGGTGCCAACGCCTCTGGATGCGTTGGAGATTTCCTGCACTGTGGCCCGGCAATCGGCTAAATGACTCTTGGCCCACCAGCTGTGTCGACGCCGCGTGTGACTGGCATCGTTCAGCCCATTTTCAGAAGTTGAGGCTTACAGACCACTAGCCGCCCATATATGACCCGCCATTGACATGGATCGCCTGACCGAACGTATAACTTGAGGCCCCGCTGCAAAGAAACACAACAGCGTTCGCCACTTCCAGAACTGTCCCAATGCGGCCCGCCGGGGTCCTGGAAATCCACTCAGGACCGTGTTTTTTCATATATTCCTCGACCATTGGCGTGTCTATCGTGCCTGGAGAGACGGTATTCACTCGAATTTTCGGGGCCAGCTCCTTCGCCAATGATTTGGTAAAAGCCAATACGCCCCCTTTCGACGCCGAATAATGCGCGTGCCCAGGCGATCCGGAGTGTGCCGCACCGGATGATATCGTCACAATAGTTCCACCAGGCCTGATGAAAGGGATTGCTCGCCGGCACACATAAAAGACACCATCGAGGTTGACCGACATTGTCCGTCGCCACTGCTCGTCTGTCATTTTCTCTATCGGGTGGTCTTCAAATATCCCGGCAGCCGGAACCAGGTGATCTATTTGCCCGAACCGGCTCATGCACTGCGAAACAAGAGCATCGGCGTCGGATGGCTTGGTTGCATCATACGCCACGGGTATTACCCGCGTTCGCGTTGCATCGAGCTCTGAGGCAAAGCTTGACACGGCCGGTTCATCGTGATCGGCCAATATCAACTTTGTGCCCGCTTGATAAAAGAGCCGCGCAGTTGCCATTCCGATGCCGCCGGCCGCCCCTGTGATGATTGCCACGTGATCGTTGAGGTCAAGTCCCCCAACTAGCGCGGTGTGACCAGGCCTTTGCATACCAACTCCGATCGCAACTGATGCCAAGCTGTTGAGGGCCTTCGATGCGGCACCCACGGCAGTCTAGCGACGCCGCGCCTCACGCACGATCCAGCATGACGTGTGAACCGTGTCCGCTATTCGCTATAGGCTGCCGCCGAGATCGTGGCTTGCAGCAGCCCGATCGTCGCGTCGTGCACCCGCGCCAATGGATCAGGTTGGACGAAGCCGGCAAATGACCACACCCACCTCAGTCGAGGTGCCTTCGGGGACGCAGATTTCCTCTATGACACCTGCATGTTGCACTTCGATCTCGATGGTCGTCTTTTCGGATTCCACTTCCGCTATGATCTGGCCGGGCGAGACGGTCGACCCTTTGGAAACGTGCCATTTGGTGAGATCGACCTCGACTGTGGCCGCGCCCATCTTGGGGATTTTGATACCGATCATGATTTCGAATAACTCCATACAGAGCAGATCGCTTGTTCCAATTGCATTGGAGAAGGCAAGACCGCAGCTTCGAGGTCGGGATTGTAGGGTAGCGGGATGTCAGCACGCGTGATGCGCTTGATGGGCGCAATCAGAGATGAAAAGGCATGTTCGCCCAGAATAGCGCTGATTTCGGAGGCGTAGCCGCAGCTGCGGTTCGTGTCGTCGTAAATGACAACACGTCCGGTCTTGCGCACGCTCTCAAGCAGGCCGTCTCTGTCAAACGGCAGCAGAGTGCGGGGATCCCAGACTTCCACGCTGATGCCGCGCTTCTCTGACAAGGACTCGGCCACTGCGAGCGCCTCAGGCACAAGATGTCCGACAGCCACAACAGTCACGTCTGTTCCAGCGCGCCTGACCTGTCCTTTGCCCAGCGGCACCGTATAGATTTCCTCCGGCACCTCGCCTTTGTGAGGCAGCGACATCGCGGACGCGATAAAGACGACGGGATCCTGTTCTCGGATCGCCTGTATCATGAGCCCCTTGGCATCGTATGCCGTTGAGGGGCACACGACCTTGAAGCCTGCGTGCACCAGATACGGATAAGGGTTGTCGGAATGTTGACCTGCGTTGCCGCCTCTCGTGCCGGAAACCATGATCGTGTACGTAACCGGCAGATCAGCCTGGCCACCCAGCATCAACCTCATCTTCGCTGCCTGGTTGACCAGCTGGTCGAAGGCTACGTAGATTAGGGACGGGACCTGGAACTGGACGATCGGGCGCAGACCAGCCAGCGCGGCACCGGTGGCGAAACCGGTGAAGGCGGCTTCCGAAATTGGTGTGTCCAGGACCCGATCGTCGCCAAAGGCGGCATGCAAGCCTTTGGTCTCGCCGCGAATGCCGCCCCTGATGTCCTCACCCAGGATCATCACGGATTCGTCTTCGGCCATCACCTGCCGGTAGGCCTCATTCATGGCCTGGAGGAAACGAAGCTGTCTCACTGCTCTGCTCCCTGGGCCGGCGTATAGGGATAGTTGACGGCGTACATGTGCTCCAGTGCATCTTGCGGTGAAGGCGCTGGACATTGACTGGCGTACTCCACGCCCTCGGCAATCTGTTCATCGACTTCCCGCTTCATGCGTTCGATGTCTTGCGCGGAACAGATCGAGCCCTGGATCAGGCGCTCGGCCCAAAAATCCAACGGGTCTCGTTTCTTCCACTCATCGATTTCCTGCTGGGTTCTGTAGGTCGTCTTCATGTGACGTTCGCCGGAGTAATGGCCAAAATACCTGTAGGTGTCGCATTGAATGAAGCTCGGGCCCCCACCGGCGCGTGCGCGCTCGACAGCGGAGAAGGTGGTATCGAATACGGCGCCGACATCCATGCCATCGACCTTGGTGCTCGCCATCCCATAGGATTGCGCGCGCTCATAAAGTTCCAGAATTGTCACGTCGCGAAGCGGGGTGGTCATTGCGTAAAGGTTGTTCTCGCAGACGAAGATGACCGGCAGGCGCCAGATCGCCGCAAGGTTCATCGCTTCGTGAACGACGCCTTGATTGATGGCCCCGTCGCCGAAAAAAGACACCGCGACATGCGGCTCGCCGGCTGCCTTGAACTTGTGGGCCGCGCCGCAGGCGATTGGAGCCCCCGCTCCCACGATTCCGTTGGCACCGAAAATGCCCAGGGAAAAGTCGGCAATATGCATGGAACCGCCGCGGCCCTTGTTGTAGCCGGCGGACTTGCCGAAGAGCTCGGCAAACATCTTGCCGACGTCGCCTCCCTTGGCCAGCGTATGGCCATGGCCTCTATGGGTGCTCGTCAGAATGTCCTTTTTCGTCAGTGCGCTGCAGACCCCGACCGCGACGGCTTCCTGCCCGCAATATTCGTGACAGCTGCCGGGAATGAGATCATCGTCGACAAGCTCGACCACCTTGATGTCGAACTGCCGGATCCGAAACATGTCGGCGTACATCTTGCGTGCCATCTGAGGCGGCAGAATGTTCGACATCAATTACCTCCGCTCGAGAACCTGTTGGTGTGCGTGCGCTCTAACATCCGCCCGCTGGAACATTGTCTGCCAGACACGACGGTCTTTGATGGATTTCACCAAAGCGTCTGAAGGCTTCATCTGGCGTCGATCGCCTTGGAGTTTCGGCCTGAGAGGCATCGGCTGCCTTGAGCCCCGCTGCAGGCATCAACGAAACAACCCGCTGGGACATTGTCGCCCTTTCCCTCGGCTACAATGACGTGTAGCCACCGTCGGCCGACAGGATCGTACCTGTGCAGTAGCTCGAAGCCTCGCTTGCGAGATAGAGCACAGCCGAGGCGATCTCCTGCGGGGTACCCATGCGGCCCAGTGGGGTTTGTTCAATCCAGCGGTCGTACCACACCGCATTGTCGGTCTTGAAACGGTCGAGCATGTCCGTGGCTATGTAGCCAGGTGCGACCGCGTTTACGCGCACGTTGAATTTCGCCCAGGCGCAAGCCAGCGACTTCGTCATCATGTGAAGCGCGCCCTTGCTCGCGATATAGCAGGTATTGTTTTGAGGCTGGGTTACGATCAGGCCGCACATTGACCCTATATTGACGATATTCCCGGAGCCTCGGGCAGTCATGTGACGGCCGAAAGCGCGCGAACACCAGAAGGGCGCGTCCGAGTTGACGTTCATCGTTTTCGACCACACCTCGTCGAGAGTGTCGAGCGCCTCAGCCTTGGGGCCGACGCCAGCATTGTTGACCAGGATATCGACGGCGCGCTGCGCATTAAGCTCCTCGGCGAGCGCGGTGACATCGGCGGACTTCGTCACGTCGACGATCCGATAGCAGACCTCCAGGCCTTCGCGCTCCAGGCCTTCGGCGGCCGAACGCGCTGCCTCTTCACCCAGATCGGCCAGAACAATGGCCGCACCCGCTTGTCCGAGAGCCCGACAGATTTCCAGACCGATCCCGCGAGCGCCGCCGGTGACAAAGGCGCGTTTGCCCGCCAGGGAAAATCTATCCAGATAGTTCATTCCAAACGGTCTCCTGTCGGGGTGCAGGCGCCCGGCCTCATCCTGGTCTGGGGCCTGCTTTTCTTGCTATCCGGCGCCCGCCAACTGATGCGGGAAGTCTATCGGCGCTGAGGCATGTGGCGCTGCGTTTGCGCTCGCGTGCCTCGCGCAAATGCGCAAATGAGAGTAGAGAGGAGGGTCGGGCGAGCGCTCGACCCTCCTCTTATCGCGTCACTTCGCGGCCTTGGCGTCGGCAATCCACTTGTCCCACTGGGCCTTGTGGGCAGCTATCCAGTCCGTGGCATGCTTGGCGATCTGATCGGGATTTTTCTCTCCCTCGTAGATCAGCTTGTTCTCGGCGGTGACATCCTTCACCGGGATGGAGAGCTCCTCCAGAAACTTCTTTGCCGAGGGATTGGCTTTCAGCCATTCGGTGTTCGCCATCACCTTCGTGTCGTTGACCGGGAAGCCGAGGTTGCCGAGGCCCTTGATTTCGGTGCTGCCGGTCTGACCATCAGGAAGCGAGGTCGTCTTGACGTTCAGCCATGTGACGTCCTTTCCTGGGAGCAGGACGCCGGATATCCAGCCGGGGATCCAAGTATAATAGAGCGTTGGCTTGCCGTCCTTGATGCGCTGGATCGCATCGGCCATGATCGCGAAATAGCCGCCCTGCTTGTGCTCGACGGTGTCGCGCAAGCCGTATGCATCCAGGTGATGCTCGATCATGCGTTCGCAGCCCCAACCCGGGTCGCAGCCAAACAGATCCGCCTTGCCGTTGCCGTCGATATCGAACAGCTTGGCTTTTTCCGGATCCTTCAGGTCCTCGAGATATTTGATGCCGGTCGCATCGGCCGTCTTCTTGTCGATCAGATATCCCTGGATGTCGCCATGCACGAGCGTGCCGACCGGCATCAGCTTGTCGGCGCCGCCGGCGCCCTTCCAGAAGGCATCGTGCAGCGGCGTCCAAAACGCCGGATAAAACTGCAGGTCGCCGGAGGCTACCGCTGTATAGGCAAGTGTGACCTGGACCTGCTCGGGCTGCTCTTCGACGTCGAATCCCAGCTGTCGCAGACCATCCCTGACGACATATCCCTGGAAGAGTTCCTCGTTGACGCCACCGATCCAACCATACTTCACCTGTTCGGCGGCGGCCGACAAGGTACCACTGGCCATTATCGCGAGCGCTGCAACGGCAATCTTGAATTTCATTTCGTTCTCCCTAGATCCTCGGGCGCCATGCACGGGGCACTCTTTCTTTTTTCCTCCGACTGGTTGCTTTGTCGGAGTCCTGGCCCGCCTCCCAAGCAACGGCACCCCATGGGTATAAGCTTAGGGACAGACTGGCACTTGAAGTGCTTGCGTTCTCATGCTCAGCGATAATGCAATCTTGCGCAAATCAGTTTTTGTGCGCGCCCTCCATAACGACAGGTCATGGTGTCAAGGTACTCGACCTGAATAAACCGGCGCCGGTCAATCGAAGCTCAGGTCGGCCGGACGTGGAGGATACCGGCGGCGACTGGCTTTTTCAGTCGCAACAGTGCATCGAATGGCGCCACACGGCCCGCCTCCCCTGCTCCTATAGGCTATAGGGCAACTGGCGGGCCCGCCGGGCTGATCGCGAGCCCCGGGTCGCGATTTGCACGTCCGGTATTCATTGAGCTCTCCGGCAGCAAATGACGAATAGAATAGAAGACCGGCAGTCATGCCGGTCGCCCCGCTCGTCGATCCGCCTCCCGTGGCACGATGCTTCCGGCAGCGAATAGGTGATGCCTGGACCACGACATTCGCTATCGACGTGGACGCAAGCTCAAAGGCGTTCGAACCTCCATGACTCCTGGTTATCCCGACCCCGATTAATACTCATTTGAAGTAAGGGTGCCTGCTGCCTATAGGATAGGCCTCGTTGCTCTCGCTTGAACCAGCTTTGCCGATCGGCTCGGCATCGGCGTTCGAGGAGGACTGAGCCTGCATCCGCAGCCCCGATGCAGCTTGGGAGGTGGCTATCCGATCGCGGGACGACCGACCCGCAAGGTGGACTGACTGTCGGACTTCAAAGCGGTGCCCTCACCTGGCGTGGAGAGCAAACGCTGGGCAAATTTTGTCTTCACTGAAGACACCAGAGGAGAATGGGAATGCACGGCACGGTCGACTACAAGACACAGGCGCAATCCATCAGGTTGCCCACCAGCATGATCGTCAATGGAAAGCCGGTCGCCGCCATTTCCGGCAAGACATATCCCACCATCAATCCGGCGACAGGCAAGGTTCTGGCTGACCTCCCCTCGGGCTCCGCGGCCGACGTTGACAGAGCGGTTGCCGCTGCGCGGCAGGCCTTCGAGGATGGTCGCTGGTCAAAGCTGACACCGGCCAACCGCAAGCAGGCACTTCTGAGGTTGGCCTCCGTCATCGAGGAAAATGCACTCGAATTGGCGCTGATGGAAAGCATTGACAGCGGCAAGACTATTACCGACTGCATCAACATCGACGTGCCGGAGGCGATCAACAGTCTCAGGTGGCATGCCGAAGCCGTCGACAAGATCTACGACCAGGTCTCACCGGCAAACGATTCTTCTCTTGGTCTCATTGTGCGCGAGCCGATCGGCGTCGTGGGCATCGTTTTGCCGTGGAACTTCCCGCTTCTCATGCTTGCCTGGAAAATCGGCCCAGCGCTTGCGGCGGGCTGCACCGTCGTGGTCAAGCCTGCGGAAGAGACATCGTTGACGACATTGCGGGTCGCTGAGCTTGCACTGGACGCCGGAATCCCGGCTGGTGTCTTCAACGTCGTTACCGGCGATGGTCCCGACGTCGGAGAACCGGTCGGTCGTCACGCGGATATCGACGCAGTCTCTTTCACCGGCTCGACCGAAACGGGCCGGCGCTTCCTCAAATACTCATCAGAGAGCAACCTGAAGGAAGTGGTCCTCGAAATGGGTGGGAAGAACCCCTGTATCGTCATGGACGACGTTCGCAATCTTGATGCCGTGGCGTCTCATGTCTGCAACGGCGCGTTCTGGAACGTTGGCCAGAACTGCTCGGCAATTTCGCGCCTGTTTGTTCATCGGGCCGTGAAGGACCGGCTGCTTCAAAAGCTGGCGGAGGTCGCAAAGACCTGGATCGTCGGCGATCCACTGGCCCCCGAGACCCGCATCGGTCCATTGGTTTCGACCGTTCATTTCGAGAAGGTCAGTGGCTATCTGGAGAATGACGGAAAGATCGTCGCTGGTGGAAACATCGTCGGTGGAACCACGATCGAACCGACGATTATCGAATTCTCCCGCCACTGGGGTAAACATATTCGCGAAGAGATTTTCGGGCCGATCCTCTCTGTAATTCCGGTGGATTCGCTTGCAGAAGCAGTCTCGCTCGCAAATCAGACCGAATATGGCCTTGCGGCCTCAGTTTTCACCGGCGATGGCACGAGGGCGCTTCGAGCCGCGCGCGCGATCAGGGCAGGTACGGTCACGGTCAACTGCTACGGAGAGGGAGACGCCGCCACGCCATTCGGCGGCTACAAGCAATCGGGCTTTGGTGGCCGGGACAAGTCCATCCACGCGCACGATCAGTATTGCCAGACCAAGACCCTCTGGGTCGATCTGAGCTCCGACGAAGGGATTTGAAATGTCGACGTTTGCTTTTCCTGGTCTCAATCTGGCGATCACGACCCCATTCAATGCGAGCGGTCATGTCGATTTTGGACGGTTGGAGGATCTTATCGAGCGCTATCTGGCCGCCGGCGTCGATGGCTTCGTGTTCAGCTCCGGCACAGGCATGCATGTCTATCTGACGCCTGAGGAATCGAAATCCGTCATCGAGCGCGGTGCGCGTGTGGTGGCCGGGCGAGCCAAAGTGATCGCTCAGACTTCGGCATTGCTCACGGCTGACGTCGTGGCAAGAACGCAGTCCGCCAAGGATGTCGGCGCCGATGGTGTGATGATTCTGCCGCCATTTTTCGAAGGTCCCTCGGATGACGGCAGCATCTTTGCATTTTACGCTGATGTCGCAAAGGTAGGACTGCCGATTATCGGATATAACGTGCCGCAGGCCGTTGGCGTGCGGATTACGCCCAGCCTGTTGCGGATGCTTTGCGACTTGCCCGAGTTCCAGGCCGTTAAGGACAGCAGTGGCGACCTGATCTCCCAAGTCAGACTGATCGGCACCGGTCTCGGTGTTATAAACGGAGCCGATCCGCTCGTTCCTTTCTCCCTGCTTGCAGGTTGCTCCGGATTGATTTGGGGTGGCGCCAACATAGCACCCCGGACCTGCGTTGCGATCACCAGGGCTGCCAGAGAAAAAAGATGGGACGATGTCCAATCGATCTGGCGCAAGCTCGAACCGCTCATGTCTCTGCTTTGGGAGGGGGACTACGTCCAGCATGTGTATGCGGCGGCGGAGCTCACCGGCTATGGCTGCGGCGTGGCGCGAAAACCGTTCGGATCGTTGTCCTCGGATCGGATCGCGGCGCTTCGAAACGCTCTGGCCGGTCTGGTTGCGCAAGAAACCTTGTGACGATGACCAAGACTTTTCGCGCCCGCCGGCTGCCGGCGCATGGTGTGGAACCAGGCTGGGCGGCGCTGCTTCCTCCGAGGACGCCGACGCCTGAGCTCGATCGCGCCATCACGGCCGATGTGGTCGTTATCGGCGCCGGCTTCGCCGGATTGGCCGCGGCGACAAGACTGACTGAGCTCGATCCGGGCCTTTCCGTGGCGGTCATCGATGCTGATGTCGTCGGCAATGGTGCCAGTGGCCGTAACTCCGGTTTCCTTATCGACCTACCGCACGACATATCGTCGGGCAATTTCGGGGTAGACGCCGCCACTAAGAGCCGTAACGAGATAATGGTGGCGCGAAGCGCCATCCAGCTCTACGCGCGGCTGGCAAACACGAATGGCTGGGACAAGGATGTCTTCGATCCCAGCGGCAAGTACAGCGTGGCCATAACCGATGCCGGTAAGGAACATCTGACGACATATTCTTCCAAGCTGAAGGCATTGGGCGAACCGCATCAGCTCCTTGACGCGGCCGCGATCGCCGACGTGACGGGCACGCGTTCGTTCAAATCGGGCCTCTTTACTCCAGGTGCTGTCATGATCCAACCGGTTGCGCTGGTGAGGGGCATCGCCGACTTCTTTGAAGGATCGTCCGTCAAGATATTCGAACGGACGCCCGCACTGTCCATCGAAACCTCCCCGACCGGCTGCATTGTGAAGACGCCAAAGGGCGAGATCAGAGCCGACAAGGTGATCCTGGCGACGAACGGCCATGCTGAAAGCTTCGGTTTCGGAAGCGGAGAACTTCTACATGTCTTCACTTACGCATCGTTGACCGAGCCGTTTGATCCAACGGTCCTGGGCGGGCTGAGGAAATGGGGAGCAACGCCGGCAGCGCCGATGGGCACGACGGTGAGACGGATCAACGGGGCTGGAGGGGACAGGATCCTCATCCGATCGCGTTATAGCTACATCCCCAGCATCGAAGTTGGTGCGAGCTCGATGAAAGGCGCGAGCAAACTTCACGATCGCAAGTTCACCGACCGCTTTCCTGAACTTCGACATCTGAAATTCCAGTTCCGCTGGGCGGGCGCCATGGCCCTCACCTGGAACACGGTGCCGCTGTTCGGCGAGTTGGAAGACCGTATTTTCTGCGCCTGCGTGTGCAACGGCATAGGAGGCACCAAGGCCACGGCCGCGGGCATCGCAACTGCGGACCTCGTCGTCGGTCACCGGTCTGCGCTCGGGGAAATTTTCCAAGCATTCGACAAGCCGCAAAAGTTGCCGCCAAGGCCGCTTGTCGAAGTGGGGGCTCGGTTCAACCTGGCACTGCGGGAGTGGCGGGCCGGGCGCGAATAGCATCGGCACTGTCATCTTGGCCAGGCTCCTTATGTCTGCGCCTTCTATGTTTCGCCCGATGAAGGCGGCACGTTGTGGCGCGTGCGGGAGTGGCGGGCACTTTGATATGGTTGCGTGGCCGCGGCTAGCCGTCGCGAACGCCCCACGTCCTGAGCGAGCATGAGATCGAGCCGTTCTTGATCTTTCTGATGTTCTCAATGACCAGCGCAACGAGCTTGCGTGGGCATCTCAGGTGAGCCGCTAACCCTCGACGTTTCCATGTCCCGCTCGCTCAAATGGCGGGAAGACAGTCCAATGTTTAACTCGAACACATTGACCTGGGTGGACGGCTGTCAAGGCAGACCACGACTGGTGCGTCACGCATTTCCACCGTGAGCCTAGAGATCAGCCCACCTGTAGGCGGCCGATCTGGCGGAGAGACGGCCCAAGTTCGCGGATGACGATTCGAGAAAGCGAATAGGAACAATTCTTTATTTTTGCGTCGGTCTGATCAAGTCGCAGGGATCGACGTTTAACGCAGCAGCCAACCGTCCGAGCACGCTAACGCTGGCGGAAACACGGGCGCGTTCGATTGAGCCCACGTAACGCATGCTGAGCTCAGCACGGGCTGCCAGTTCTTCCTGCGTCAGGTCCTGATCATGGCGCACACGACGCAAGTTGATCGCCATGACCTCCTTGAGATCCATGGCGCGATACGCACAGAACGACAAAGAACGCTCTAGGAATGATCGTTCCTATTCGCATATCGGGGTCGAGGGAGCGCCTTCGGCGCGCTTATGACAAAGCCGCTCCCGCTTTGCGCTCGATGACGATGTTCAAAGGTCCGCCGTCAAGCATGAGACCAGTCGACAAAGTTCCCTTGTCGGACAGCGTACCACCAGGCAAATTCCACGATCTACATGACTGGACGCTGCCGCCCATAACGACGCACACGAGTACCGGGCGGCTTTGAATCGATCTGCCGGATGCAAGCAGCATTGCTTCTAGTTCTGCCGTGGTCTGATCAAGTCACAGGGATCGACGTTCAACGCGGTGGCCAGCCGGCCGAGCACACTGACGCTCGCCGAAACCTGGGCGCGTTCGATTGAGCCCACGTAACGCATACTAAGCTCGGCGCGAGCTGCCAGCTCTTCCTGCGTCAGGTCCTGATCATGGCGCAAACGACGCAAGTTGATCGCCATGACCTCCTTAAGATCCATGCCGCGATACGGACAGAACAGGAACTATCGTTCTAGGAATGATCGTTCCTATTCGCTATATGTGCGCTCGAGAGCAGCTTGTGAGGTGCCTCTGACAAGGCGTCCCGCCTCGCTGGATGACAATGTTCGAAGGTGCGCCATGAAGCATGAAACAGTCGACGAAGTTCCCTGGTCGGACAGCCTCACGGCTTACGACGAGGCAAATTTCACGGTCTACATGCGGTTTCTGGACGCGGCCGCCGACAACGACAGCTACGAGGAAATGGCACGGCTGATCCTAGGCATCGATCCCGAGCGCGAACCGGAACGCGCCCGAAACGCGGCTAGAAGCCACCTCGACCGGGCGAACTGGTTCATTACGACCGGCTACAAGGAACTGTTTGCCAGCTGACGTTCATCTAATTCAGCACTTAATTAAACGAGGAAGCTCATGTAGCCGCCGTTCATGAGCGCCCTGCCGCGGCGAACGGCGCGACGGATGCGGTCACGCAGGTGGTCCCGAGGATCAGCCCAGTCGGCGTGGACGCGCGCCTGACCGAGCAGCACCTCGGCAATGTCGCGATAGGAGGCTCCAGCGAGCGAACCGTCGAGGGCGCGAAGAACGAAGCGCAGGCGCCGGCACCGCGCCTCTGGCCGGAACAACCGTTTCGGCAATCGACCATGAGCGTTGAGCACGTTTAGGCATTCGAGCGCCCAGAGGCGATGCCGCAAATCGGCGGCCGGCCAGATCGCGTCGGTGTGGATGAGCACCGGGCGGAGGACACTCGCCCCGGAAACGGCGAGTTGCAGATGCCGGCCGGCGTGTTCGAGCAGGACGTACTGAGCACCTTCAGCCAGGATCAGCAGCGTCGCATGGCATGGTGGTGGCATCAATGGCGGCGTCGCCGACCCCGTGGGTGCCGCATGGGCGATGACCGGCAGGACTTGTGGGCAACGACGCGGCGACCAGAAGACGGCCGCGTCGTGTCCCAATGAACTTGCGAAACAGCGCCCCCCAGCGCGACAGATCGACGCCCGATTCGATTATTGCGAGCGATGGCCGTGTTCCCGTATAGCTGGCATGATTCAGAGCATGAGCGAGATCATGCTGAAATGCCGGATTGCGTCGCAAGAATTCCCATGCCCAACCCCGCCGGGTAAGCTCAACGGTGTGGTCGTATGGCGCTTCATCCCACCAATCCGGCCAAGTGGCGTTGCGCTCTTCGAAACTGACGACCCGCTTCCCACGCATTGAGCTGGCCATCAAGCATCAGCAGCCTGGTGCAGCACCGGGGACCAGAGAACCGGGCCGGTAAGGCCGCCATTGCGCCGCACGGCGTCCAGGCTCGTTGCGGAGACATCGAGATATCCGGCGACGGCGCGCGTGTTGCCGATCGTGCGTGGATCGCCGAGGCGTCGCAGAGGCCAGTCGGCTCGCCGAAGGATGCGCTCGATGCGCAAATCCGTGACGGTGACAATCCGGCTGAGGCGGCGCGACAGTCCGAACTCGATCATGCCGGCGAAGAGCATGTAAGTGCCCACGGCAATCCCGCTCGCCCGCTTTGGTGCGGTCGGCGGCAAGTCGAGCGCGAAGCGGCTGCTCTCCCAAATGCGAGGATCTTCAGGCGCCGCCTCTCCGTCCAGCAGAACTGGAAACGTGTCGCGAAGCATGGTCGGTCCGGTCGTCGGCAACAGGCGAACGCAGCCGTCAATGCCATCGCCGCGTAGCACCAGGTAGTGGGGCTTGAGCGCATCGAAACGGTCGGTCTCATACCCGCCGGTGGTCCGCACGTCCCAGTCAAGCCGCTCCCTGAAGACGCGATGCCGCAGACGGTGCATGGCATGCAGGTCATCGGCGAAATCGTCGTACCGTTCGGGTGCAATCAGCAGCAGGATCATATGGGCCTCGTCGAGAAGAATGACCCTGCGATTGGAGACCAAGACGGAAGTCGAAACAGCCTGTGCAGTCGCACAGGTAGAATGTTGTTTGGTTGGCTCTTCGGAAGCTGCATAACGGCGCGGGCGGCCGGCTTTCTCGAGGGAGAGTCCGCGTAGCCAACGGCCAAGAGCTATGCCCGGTGCACCCGATTGTCGGGCGGATGTTCCGTGCCGACACAGCAGGCATTTTTCACGATGAGACGATGAATCAGTCCCAGCCCGGTCCTCGCCGAGCCGTCACGGGAACGGAAATGAAAGCAGGCCTCTGACCGAAGAATGGCGCCTAGTGAATAGCGCTGGAGGCGTACAGCCTCGCCAAGACAGCCTGTGCGGCGGCACTACTAACAGCGACGCATCAGTGACGCGAAGAATCCGATTCGCCCAGCAGCGCGATGGCTTGCCTGGTTGTTTCCACTCCGAGCTTTTCGCGGACATTGTCGAGGTGAAAGGAGACGGTTCGTCGTGCGATCCCAAGTATGCGGCCTGTCGCCCAGGCAGACTTGCCCTTCGCAGCCCACTGAAGGCACTCGAATTCGCGGGCCGTCAATTGCACCCCATTGACGATCCGATCGTTCGAAAGCTTGCGGCGCGCATAAATGTGAAAGCAGCTCGCCATGCACAGCAATATCTGCCGGTAGCGCTTTGTGACGCGCACAAAGGCTGGTTTGGGCCCGTCCGCGGCGAAAGTCACTGCCGCGAAGCAGCCTCGCTTATCGATGATCGGAACCGTCAAGCCGCAGCTTATGCCGAATTCGGCCGCCTCTGCGAAGAGCTTCCGCTCGGCATTCAGAAATTCGGTTTGGCTGGGCTCAAGACCCCAAAGAAACGGGCATCCGCCGCACTGCGCCTGCAGGATGACCGGATCGATCGTGTGATAGCGGTTTAGCTCATAATGGCCAGTCCAGCGGGGCGGATAGTTCGAGATGAGCCTTGGCTTACCGGAGTTTTTTGGTGGCAACGAAAGGTAGGCAAATTGAAGAAGATCGTATTCCTGCGCTGCACGGGCGAAGGCTTCGCGGAAGTCGGTCTCATCGACACTTTCAGTCAGCCGCTCCAGGAATGTCTCGAAAACCTCCTGCATTCAGATTTCACCCTCCCCCCTTTCGGGGTTGTGTCGATTGAATGAGACAAACACGCCAGCATGGCAACGCTGGCATGAGGCGCCCTGCCGGTCGGGAGGAAACCGGCAGGGCTCGCCGCGGAAAGGGAGCGATCCAGGGAGATCGGCACAGCCGCGGCGGAGCTGCGAAAAAACGTTTGTCGCCGACCTACCCTTACGTGTCGGCCCCAAGTCGACGCCGGCATCTTATTGAGCCGATTGGCCTACTGTCGTGATCGTGGTCTTGCCGGTCCGACAGCCACCGCCAGGATCATATTGCGCCCTCAGCTTTGAGTGCCCGGTAGGTGGTTTCGATCGATTTCGCCGTCGCGTCGACGATTATCTCCACCTCCTCCCTGGTGATGATGAGAGGTGGCGCATATCCTAGGATATCCGCATGTGGCATGGCGCGGCCGATGACACCATTGTCAAGCAGGGCAGCAGCGGCCCGCACGCCGACCTGAAGTTCGGGCTCGAACGGCACGCGCGCTTTGGGATCTCGCATCAACTCCACGGCCGACAGAATTCCGACACCGCGAACTTCGCCGACAATAGGATGTCCCTCCAGTTCCGCCTTCATACGCGAAAGCCAGTACGGGCCGACATCCCGGACATGCTCCAGGATGTTTCTTTCCTTAAGTACTTGGATGTTGGCAAGGGCGGCCGCCGCGCAGAGCGTGTGCCCAGAATATGTCCAGCCATGGCCCAGCGGGCCGTGCTTTTCCGTTCCTTCTTCCAAGACCGACCAGACGCGATCCCCGATGATCGAACCGGAGATGGGCAGGTAGGCTGAACTCACACCCTTCGCTATCGTGACGAAGTCCGGACGCATGCCGTAAAGGTGAGATCCGAATTTCTCGCCTGTCCGCGCGAATCCGCAGACGACCTCATCCGCGATCAGCAAGATGTCATATTTGTCGAGCACCGCCTGAATAGCCGCCCAATATCCCTTGGGAGGCGGAACGATGCCGCCGGTTCCGAGTACCGGCTCCCCTATGAAGGCCGCAACCGTCTCTGGCCCCTCGGCAAGGATCAGGGCTTCAAGTTCGTCGGCGCAGCGCTTGGAGAAGGCTTCTTCGCTCTCGCCGTCCCGCGCTTGGCGATAGTGGTGTGGCGTTGTCGTATGACGCACCAGATTGAGCGGAAGGTCGAAGAATTTGTGAAAGAACGGAAGGCCGGTCAGGCTTCCCGTTACCAGCCCGGAACCGTGATAGCCGCGATTTCGAGAGATAATCTTTTTCTTTTCAGGGCGCCCGAGGATGTTGTTATAGTACCAGACCAGCTTGATATTGGTCTCGTTGGCATCTGATCCCGAAAGGCCGAAATAGACCCTTCGCATATTTTGACCGAAATATTCAACAACGGCCTCCGCCAAACGGGCAACGGGCTCAGTGCCTTGGCTGGCATAGACATGTGCGAACGGCAGTTCATGGGCTTGCTTGGCAATCGCGTCAGCGATCTCCGTGCATCCATATCCCATGTTGACGCAATAGAGACCACCGAAACCGTCAAGGCTCTTTCGCCCGTCAGTATCCCAGATGTACACGCCTTCTGCACCGGCCATGATCCGGTTTGGCGTCTCGCCGCGGCTGTGACTGGCCAAGTGCGTAGACGGATGAAAGACGAAGCTTCGATCTTTCTCCCGCAGTTCCTCAGTCCCCAAATTGCTCAAGCTCATGGTTCCTCTCCTCGCCAGCAGCAGGCAGAAGACACCCACCCAGCCGCCAATTGAAAACAAGATATCCGCAAACACCTTTCGAGTTTCGCGGGAATGCGCCTCTTTAGCCGACGAATTCGCGAAAATCGGCCTCGAACGCAGTGAAAACCAAGGTTCTGGAGCTTACCTTCTCTTTGAGGCGGATAAGGGGATCATTGCGGCCGCCGCCGTCTGTTCTCGGCGGATGGCTGCGAAGGTACGGCTTTCCCCTGGGTCACTATGTTACGAGAGACGCTGTCCGAAGGCCCCAACCAGCAGCCAAACGGAACTTCCGGATGTGTTCGTCGTCTCGCCAGAACATGTTCGGCGGCATGGTGACGCGCACGCTCGTGGCGCACGCCCTGGGCTATTCAGGATTGCCACTACTCTTAAAGCAGATTCGCAGGGTTACGGAGGCTTGGGATCGCAGAGTCGCGCGGCAGGGGAACCATGCTCAAGTAGACCGCCCGCAGTCTCCTCATCGGGCAGCAAAGGTCCCCTCTTCACACACGATCGACTTACGATTTCAGGACGTGCTTTAGATTTTTCGTATAGATTTGGGTGGGCTTGCCAAGGCACGACCCTGGTGTTCACACGGCAGAGACGCTTCCATCTGTCCTGATTGCCCTTCTTGCTCTTCAAGCCCTGGATCTTTATCGATCGGGAGAACGGCTCGAGCCCGCGCTCGTAGTACAGGAGACGATCTGCCAGGCTTGGGCGGAGCTGGTTCCGCATAGGGGGTCAGGAGCAGCCAATGCTACGGCGCCACGCCGGCGGGCGCGGTCGTTTCGACGACTTCAACCTGCTTCAGCACAAGACATCGGGCGGACCGCTCCACGCGTCCCCCGCCAGACGTCGCGTGAACGAAGCGGATGCCAAGCCGCCGCTGAGATCTGCCTGCGTATGCGTAGCTTCTAAAAAGCCCTTATCTGCACCGGATCGAGATGCAGCTTGTCCCAGAGCATCACACGCGGCACCGTTTGCGCTCGCCACGCTGTCAGTTGCCATGTCCCGGAAGAACCCCATAGGATCATCATCAGTGGCAGTGCGCAGCGCGCTTCTGGCGTGGTGATAACGCGGCGGAGGACACCGCGATCGGTCCAACTAAGGGCGCCGCTCGAAGCGCCGGGGTGGCTATGCCAGTCGCCGAGGTAAGTCTCGCGGCGGCCAGAGCACTCATAGTGGGCAGCAATCTGCTCGAGTTGCCATTGCTGATCCGGCTGGAAGCGCAAGCGCTCGTGAAGCGCGCCAGGTCCCGGACCAATCATGGCGGTGATCATGGCCGTATCAAGACTCGACCACCAGCCCATGAAAGTGCCGCCCGTCTCTAACGGGAACTTGTTGTCGGCTTCAATCGCACATTCCTGAGCCACGATGTCAGGCAGCCAGACGTCGACATCCGGAAACATCAATGCCCGCCCCGGCAGTCCGGATGTTTTGGCAGCGGTTCGACACGCCAGCGCGGCGGACAGCGCGCCTGTCCGTCGTCAACAAAGCTGAGTGTCTGCACGACCGAACCCTCGGCCGCCTTAACCGAGAGGGTATCGATGGCCAGCCTCACCGCCTGCAACGAAAGTTCCTGCAGATCATAGTCAGCGCCGGTGAATGTGCGCTCTCCGCACCCTGCCGGCTGGATCAGGGCCTCATCACCGGCATCCTGTCCTAGCGGAGGTTCGATCTCGTGCTTGTGCCATGCGTGCAAAAGGCAGTTCGGGCAGCCGCTTTTGCGGACGTGCCGGACCACGGTGCCGCCGTCCAGCGTCGGCGTAGCGGACAAGCTTATGAGGGGAACGCCTACGCCTCGGCAGCGCTCATCGAGCAGCGTTGTAACGCCATGCGAAGCGCTGCCATCGATAACGAGATCGGCGTCCTTGATGAGCGTGTCGAGGATATCGTCGTCACCCGGATCGCTCATAGCCTGCGCCGCAATACCTATGAAATGCGGATGGCTATGGACTTCAGTTGCCGGATACTGGCGGCCAAGAAAGGCCTGCAACGCGTATGCCTTGCCCTGTCCCCAGACGGCTGCACCCAGCGGCCAACGGATCGTGTTTCCCGGCTCGATAACGTCATGATCGACGAGATCAAGCGTGCGGCATCCGTTGCGGGCCAGTTCGATCGCCACCGGTGCGCCGACGGCGCCAACGCCGACGACAAGGATCCGCTTGTCTCTGAGGGAGGCAACGGCCGGAACACGCCAGCCAATGTCGCCTGGTCCGGCGCGAAAAACGGGCAACGCGGTGATGTGCAGCGGTTTGGGGGCTTTTTTCCTCTTCGGCTCAAAGCCTTGGACATGACCGAAGAGCATGATGAAGCACCAGCCGAGGCCCGTTTCGTTAAAGGCAAGCTCGCTCGGATAGACAAGCGCGCGGAGATCGAACTTAAGACCCGGACCGTAATTTCGCGGCCGGGCACGTTCGAGCCATGAGTATTCTTGCCGGAGCTTTTTCAGCTGTGCGCCGAGCTGAGGTTCGGGCAGGATCGTGTCTTTTGATCTTACCCACGGGACTTCGAGTTGGTACTTTGCGTCGGCCAGATCGGCGGGGAGCGGACCCGCCCATTGGTGAAGGACTTGGCCATCCTCATCGCGAACCTCTTCGACATAGGCCCTGACCGCCGGACTGCGGCTTGTACCGTTTTCGGCCTGCACTTTGAGCGTCTGATCATGGATGTAACGCAGATGCAGGGTGCCATGCGACGCATTGGCGAGATTCCAGTCACTGTCGATCAGACAATAAGATCCGGAATCGCTGCCAAGGTTATTCCACCAGTATTCGGCAGGCTCGCCCTGCGGGTCTTCCTCACCGGTGTCACGCACGGCATCGACGAGCTGTTTTTGCAGCAACGTGCAAAGCGACCAGCCCGGTGTCCACTGCCGCGTGTCGCGGCCGAGCAGGCAGAGATTGCCCTCGCGAGGACTGCGGTGGCGCGCAGGCGGGGGATCAAGGCCGGCGAGCAGAAAAACCTGGGGGCGAAAGTGCGGGTAGGCGTCGGGAAAGACAGCCTGCAGCCGAAGGGTGGTCGCCGTATCGAGCGGCCAGTCGACTGTGAGAGACAATCGCCCGGCAGCGAGGGCCGGCTTGTCAATCTCAGGCGTTATCCCGGCAGCGCGCAGCGCGTCGAGTTCGTATTTGAGCCGCCCCGGATAACGCTTCTCCCAGCGGGGAACTGGCCCCGCCGGAGTCGTCATGGAAGGATCGGGATCAACCATCCTCTCATCCCACCTTGCGCGGCGGGGGTGCAGGCGGATCAGGCGGACCCGGCGGAACACCGTGAGGCGGCCCAGGAGGCACTTCGTGAGGCGGTCCTTTTCCGGGATTATCTGGCGGTCGTTTTCCGGGGTCGTCGGGTCTTCCAGCCATAGTCGGTCTCCATATTCTCGCTGTGTGAGCTTGTCGCAGGGTTGCCGGTCAACGGTTCGTGGCAATGATGTGCTTCTGAGATTTAAATCCTGGGCGAGAACTTTTTCTCCGACTAGACTGCTCAGACGCTTCGTTGCTTTCCGCCCGAAAAACTGTGGCGGAACACTCGGTCGACTGGCTCCTTATATGCGCACCGGCCAATCGAATTTCGCGGAAATGTGCGTATTTGACCGATGAATTCGCGGAATCGAGACTAATTACCGACGAATTCAACCAGAGGCTCATCTCCGCTTGAAGGAGGACAACGGAATTGGTGAATTGGCCTTCACTGGCTTCGTCACGACAAGGCTGTAGTATTGGTTGATACCCAAGCCTGCCTGCAGCAATCCCTCCATGAAATCCTGATACGCAGCCATGGAAGGAGATGAAACGCGCATCAGATAGTCGATCCGCCCCCCGATAGCCCAGCAGTCCAGGATTTCCGGAACTTGTTGGATCGCAGCCTCGAAGTGCCACTGGTCCTCGAGACGGTGGCGGTCCAAAACCACCTCAACCATTATAGAGATAGTGCCCCCCATGAGGGCTGGACTCAGTCGCGCATAGAATCCCTCAATGATGCCCGCGGCTTGGAGTAGGCGGAGGCGCTCCGAACAGGCCGACGCCGAAAGGTGAACACGCTTTGCCAACTCGCTTTTTGAAATTCGACCATCCAACTGGATTTCTGAAAGAATCCGGATATCCCACGCATCTAACAGCTGCGAGGGATCAGGCTTCGACTTCATGATCTGTTGCTCTCAAGTGTTGTCGATTGGTCGCCGAAACTTTATATCAATCGAAGCAAGCGAATTTGGCGGGAATTCTGTCTCCGGGCCGACAACGTCAGTGTGAAGTTGATGTACGTCATCTGACTGATCGCGGATCCAATCAGAAGGGGTGCAGAACGGTTGGGCATTGCCCTCGCTTGCGCGGGCGACAAGGCACAGTGCGAGGATCGGCTGTCGGCACCGATCTGGGCGTAAATGGATGGGGCTTTTGTCGGCACTGGCGGTGCTTGGCTGATTGGCTCCTGACAGCACCAGGCATCAATTCGCATGACCATCTGTCGAACCACTCTTAACATCCGGGCATTTTCGCGACGAGCGGCGACTTGAAGGCCGCTCTTGCCGAGGAGCTGAACTCCAGAATGCAGTTTGCATCACCATCGCGGCCAATTCGGCGCGAGAGTCTCGGCGAACGCGCAGCCCCGGAAGAACTCAAACGCCGATGCTGCGGGCGATGCTGTCGGCCGCCATGCGCTTACGCCACTCAAGCGGCCCAGACTCGTGAATGGAGTTTCCCTCGACATCGACAGCCATGATGACCGGCATGTCTTGGACCTCGAATTCATGGATGGCTTCCATGCCCAGGTCTTCAAAGGCTACGATCCGCGCCGCCTTGATCGATTTTGAAATCAGATAGGCTGCACCACCCACTGCGATGAGATAGGGCGTCCTGTGTTTGACGATCGACTCGATAGCGGCCGGTCCCCTTTCGGCTTTGCCGACCATCGCATATAGCCCAGTCTGGGCGAGTATCTTTTCAGTAAAACCGTCCATACGGCTGGAGGTTGTTGGGCCGGCCGGCCCGACGACCTCACCCCTCGCCGCGCGGACAGGTCCGACGTAGTAGATCACGCGTCCCTGCAGATCGACCGGGATCGGCTTGCCGGCATCGATCAGCTCGACCATTCGCTTGTGGGCGGCGTCACGGCCCGTCAGCATCTTCCCGGAAAAAAGAAGGGTTTCCCCGCAGCGCCACGATGCCGTCTCTTCCTTCGTGAGCGCATCGAGATTGACCCGGCGGACGCCGGTTGTGTGCAAGTCCTCATGACCGATCTGGGGCCAATCGGAAAGGTCAGGCGGCTCAAAACTTACGGGTCCAGTGCCGTCCAAGATAAACTTCAGGTGCCGGTTGGCCGCGCATTGCGGAATGAGCGCGACGGGCTTGGAGGCGGCGTGAGTGGGATAGGTCGCAACCTTAACGTCAACGACCGTGGTCAGGCCGCCTAGGCCCTGAGCCCCAATGCCCAGCGCGTTAATTCTTTCATAAAGCTCGATCCGCAGTGCCTCCTCCGCACATGATGGCCCCCTCGATATCAATTCCGACATGTCGATCGGCTCGTTCATGACCTCCTTGGCAAGCAGCATCGCCTTTTCAGCGCTGCCACCGATTCCGATGGAGATCAGGCCAGGTGGGCACCATCCGCTGCCCAGCGTCGAAACGGTGTCGACCACCCAGTCGGCAACGGACGCACCGGGATTCAGGGTGGCGAAGCGCGCCTTGTTTTCGGATCCGCCGCCTTTTGCCGCGATGGTGATCTCAATGCGGTTGCCAGGCACGAGGTCGACGTGGACGACTGCCGGCGTGTTGTCTTGCGTGTTCACCCGCCCGCCAAGCGGATCCGAGACGATCGACGGCCTAAGCGGGTTGTCCGGGTCAAGATATGCCCGGCGGACGCCTTCATTCACGATGTCAGCGAAACTGGCCGCTGATTTGATGCAGGCGTCCATGCCCACCTTGGCAAAGACAACTACGAGGCCAGTGTCCTGGCAGATCGGGCGCCGCCCGAAGGCCGCCATGCGAGAGTTGAGCAAGATCTGTCCGATGGCGTTCTTTGCCGCCAGGCTTTGCTCGCGCGCATACGCCTGCAAAAGGTGCCGGATGTAGTCCGTGGGATGGTAATACGAAATGTACTGAAGGGCGTCTGCGACGCTCTTTGCGATATCCTCCCCGGCAATGGTCGATCTTGTCCTATTCACGAAATCTCATCCGAATGAACCGAACCCGTTGACCAGCTTCAGGCTTTGGAAGCTCCGCACCCCCTGCTCGCCTCCCTCGTATCCATACCCGCTCTGCTTAACGCCTCCATACGGCGCATCCGCAGACACGCCTTTGAGATAATTTACGCTAAGAGCGCCGGCCGAAAGACCGCCGATCAGCGCCCGTTTGATATCGTCAGCGCCGGTGAAGAAGTAGGCGGCCAAGCCATAGTCCGTGGCGTTGGCTTCTTCGATTGCTTCCTCGATCGTGTCGAACGGCGCCACGGTGAGGATCGGTCCGAACGGCTCATCATGAAGCACTCTGGCATCCTTTGGCACGCCGGTCAGGATGGTTGGAGGCCAGTAAAAACCCGGTTGGCCCAGGCGGGTGCCACCGGTTTCGACGGTGGCGCCGCGCTCGACCGCATCCTGGACCAGGCGCTCCATAGCCTCGATTCGCCGTCCGTTTGCCATTGGACCCATCTCCGTCGCCGGATCGTCCGGTGGGCCGATCTTGACCTTGCGAGCGACTTCGGTCATCCGGGACAGGAATTGCCCATAAAGAGGCCGCGCGACGAGAATCCTGCTGGGCGCATTGCAACTCTGGCCAGCGCACTCGAACTTATAATCCGAAATTGCCGGTATGGCCGTGGCCAGGTCGGCATCCTCGCAGACGACGACCGGGGAGTGCCCGCCGAGCTCGAGGATGCATCGCTGCAAGTTATTGGCGGCGAGCTTGGCAAGCTGTTTTCCAACCTCGGTGGAGCCCGTGAACGTTAGGACCTTCACGATCGGCGAGCTGAGGAGATGGCGGGATATTTGCACCGGCACGCCAAAGACGAGATTGACCACGCCGTCCGGAATACCCGCTTGTTGCAAGGCTTCGACGATGTGAACTGCGGCGCTAGGTGTCTCTTCAGCCCCTTTGAGGATCACCGGGCAGCCTGCTGCCAAAGCAGGGGCGAGCTTGCGGGCGATGAGAACGGCGGGATAGTTCCAAGGCGTAAAGGCAGCAACGACGCCAAGGGCCTCGGGGACGATCATCCGGTTCGGGCCCATCGCAATCGGGGCCGACAGCTCTTCGGTGTGCGTTCCGTTCCACTCCAGCGTTTCGACAGCGCGCGCGTACTCACCTGTCGCTTCGGCAATCGTCTTTCCCTGTTCTGCTGACAGGTCCCTAGCCGCCGCTTCAACCTTCGCTGCCAGAATTTTGGCGGCTGTTACGAGAATCTCGCCACGATTTTTTGCAGGCCGTGAGGACCAGGCCTTGCGGCCGCGCTCTGCCGAAGCGAGGGCCTCATCCAGATCCGGTATCGTCGCCGAAGCGACCGAGGCAAATACCATCTCCGTCGCCGGATTGATGACCGGCAGAGTGGCTCCGCTGCCACCGGCTCGCCATCTGCCATTGATGAAAAGCTGATAGCTATTGGCGTTGGACATCCCATGCTCCGCTTGAGTATTCTGCCAATGCGAGACCAGCCGATATCCGACCATGGGCCCACTTCTTCGCAGTCTCATCGCGATGGTCACGTCGGGTCAAATATGGAATGTCGCCCAAAACCATCTTGAATCGAGATTGATGTCCGGCTCGGGCCTGCCGTGGAAGCGCACTGGGACTCGGTTTGACGGATATGCTAAGCCCGGTCCGGAGCAGTGGCCGGCCACTGCCCGCTCTCGATTAATGTCCGGGTGACATTGGCTATCAGCTTGCGGACAGCAGAGACAGCGGGAGATTGCTCATCTTTGGGGTTGACGGCAAGCACAACGGAGCGGGTAATCACTGGATCAATGATTTTGACTGTCCGGACCTGTCCCTGAGAGGCTTCCCTCTGAATGGCCGACGGGGCAAGGATAGAATACGCTTTTCCTTCCATGACCATGTCAATGATCGTAGAAAGGGAGTCGACTTCGAATCTGACGTCAAGCACACAACCGTGCTGCGCAACCACATCGGCCACCGAACGCCTGACATTGTTGTTGCGCATGGGCACCGCAAGCGGGAAAGCATGCAGGTCGGCGAGCGGTATCTCGTCTTCGAAAGGCGGTTCACCCGGCGGCACGACTAGGTAAAATTCCTCGCGTGCCAACACCGTCATCCGTCCTGTGCTTTCGGCAGTGCGGTAGAGGACAGCCAAATTGAAGCGGCCCGCAGCCATCCATTCTTCCAATGGTCCCGTCATGCCCTCGATCATCTTGAGAGAGATCCTCGGCAGCTCGCCTCTTGCCGATTCAAGCAGCGGACCGCTTAGGACACGCGCAGCCCCGGACGGAATGCCGATGGTCACCTCTCCGGCAGGAGAAGCCACCGTGTTGGTCAGTTCCATCTCGGTGAGTCGAATTTCCCTGAGGATCGTGCGCGCCCGCTCAAGCAGTTTGCTTCCGGAGGCCGTCACACTGATGCCCGTCCTGTCGCGCACCAGTAATTGAGTGCCGAACCCTTCCTCCAGTTGACGCACATGGAGGCTAAGCGCGCTTTGAGCGACATGCAGGAGCGAAGCGGCCTTCGTGAAACTGCCGGCTTCCACCACGCCGACAAAGTATTTTAACTGCCTGATATCCACGGCTTAACCCAACCGAGGGGCAACTTCCCCCAGTCCCTCGCATTTATCTCGAAACGAGATGGGCCGCAAGTAATACTTGCTGCGGAAACCAGGGAACGTCCCCAGCCGGACCGTTGAGAGGAGGTAGTTCAGTTGTCACCGGTCAGGCTCAGGATTTCATATGCGCGCCGCACCACTGGCGGATCAACCATCCGACCATTCAACGAGAATGCCGATAGCCCGCGCGCGGCGGCATCGATCTCCGCTCCAACAACAGCGCGAGCCCACTCGACCTCCTCAGCGCCTGGCGAGAAAGCCTCGTTGAATATGGCCACCTGTGTCGGATGGATCGCCAAGGCTCCGGCAAAGCCAAGCCGCCGTGCACGCGCAGCGGCTTCGCGAAGCTTACTGGTGTCCGAGAGCTCGCTGATGCTTCCTACGAAGCCCATCGGGAGCAACCCGGCCGCACGAGCAGCAAAAAGAACGGAAAGGTTTGGGGCCAGAAGAAGGTCGAATTCCGGGGCGCCGCCAACTGCGGCACTAAAGTCTTCAGGACCAAGGGCCATCGCGACCATCCTGGGATGCGCAGACGCAATGCCCGCGAGCCTTTGCAAAGCGCCCGGCGTCTCGATCTGGGCAAGGAACCGGATGCGCCCCTGAGGAAGATTTCGTTCTCGTTCAAGTTCTGAAACCGCATGCGCGATCTCCAATATCCACTCTCCCGAATCCGTCTTCGGAAGAACAAGTGCGTCAACGCCTGCGATCACGGCGGCATCGAGATCGGCGGCCAAGGCACGCAGACTACGATTTACGCGCACCAAAACAGATGCGCCCTTGCGGGCTACCTTTGCCGCGGATTCAGGAAGCTGCCGCCTTGCCCCGGCCTTCTGATCCTGAGGAACGGAATCCTCCAGGTCGAGAATGACGCCATCTGCACCGCGCTCATGGGCCGTTTCCACAAATCGCGGAATGTGGGCGGGAACGAAGAGCAGGGATCTCCAGCGCGGTACATACGTAGCGCTTTCGACGGCCGGGACGGTGTCCGTGATCATGGAGTTGCCTCTGCGGTCGATTCAGGCGAGGATGGCGCCAGTGCCCTTGCCGGGCGGCCGGCGTACTGAAAGGTTGCGAGGTGCACCGGCTCTTTGGAAATGGCGTGCGCACCGACCTAGCTCAGATGCGCTCTCACGCTGACGCGGCTCTTTTGCGCAAACGCCCCAGAACCTCCTCGCGGACACTCTCAGTATGAGCCCCAAGAGCCGGGACCGGGCGTAGCGAGGGGTGCTCGGCGTTGAAGATAGCCGCCGGCGCTATTGTGTCTACAACTCCTTCAGGAGTGCGAACCTTAACTCTCCGAACGTGTGGATGGCTTGAAACATCCACCACTTCGTTTAGCCGGCCATATGCCAAGCCGGCGGCCTCGAGCTCCCGCATCGCTTCATTGCAGGAGAGTTCACAGAAGCGCCTCTCAATCACCTCATCAAGCTGTGCTCGGTGACCGAGGCGCTCCATGTTATCGGCAAAACCAGGTGCGCGTGTAAGCTCCGGCTGCTTCAGGAATTTCTCGCAGAAGTTTATCCATTCACGGTCACTTTGAACCGAAAAGATGACCTCTTTGCCGTCAGCGCAACGATAAGCGCCATAGGGCACTAGCGAGGGGTGTTTCACGCCGGCGCGTACGGTGCGATAGCCGCTGTAGTCGCTTTGCAGAACCGGAACATTCATCCAGTCGGCGATGGCATCGAACAGTGACACCTGGATTCTGGTGCCTTCCCCGGTGACCTCGCGGTGATAGAGGGCCTGAAGAATGGCGCTATGCGCTGTCATGCCCGCCGAGATGTCACACACCGAGACCCCTACCCGCGCGGGCCCTTGTTGGTTGCCGGTGATTGCGCATAGACCGGTTTCGGCCTGGACGATGAGATCATAAGCCTTCAAATGGGAATAGGGCCCTTTGTCCCCGAAACCCGAGATATCGCAGGCGATCAGCCGCGGAAACCGTCGGCGCAGATCAGCAGACCCGAAGCCCAATTTTTCGATACTGCCCGGCTTCAGATTCTGGATAAAGACGTCGGCATCGGCAATGAGCGTGTCGAGGACCTTGCGTTCCGCCTCCAACCTCAGGTCTAGACACACTGACTCTTTGCCCCGATTGAGCCAGACGAAGTAAGCGCTCTGCCCTCGAACCAACTTGTCATAGCTTCGGGCAAAGTCCCCTTCCGGCCGCTCGATCTTGATAACCCGGGCTCCGGCATCCGCAAGGCGAGAGGACGCATAAGGCGCGGCCACTGCCTGCTCCACTGCAATAACTGTGATCCCCTCAAGGCTATTTTGCATTGGTGACACACCGCGCTTTTCACCTAACATTTTCAGTTGCTCGACGGTTCAGGATCGCGAGCAACCGGTTCTGTTCGTTCCCAACGATGGAAAATCCCTCGTCGACGCCCATTCCGGGCTTCGCGAGCATCATGTCGGCTTGGGTTGCCATCGAGACGTGGACAGAAGCTTGAGCGGAAAGATCTGTCTCGGTACAGCTTCCCCCGACATATGCTCCTACACCATTCGCCTTGCAGACGAGAACTGCGCGTGTTGTGTCTGCTAATGAGCCGACATCCGGGGTCTTGATTTGCACGAGATGCGCACCCTTCGCTTCGGCAAAGAGTCGAATGTCCTCAAGCGTATTGCATCTCTCATCCACCACAATGCGTGCGTCGGAACCCCGGCTGTCCAAAATCGATACGATCTTGGCGTAATTCTCAATTTGAGCCTGCGTCGAACCAAAATCTGCCGGCGACTCGACGTTGAGCGTAAAACCGGGAACACTGTCGGCAACCCTGCAGATGAAGTCGGCGATTTGTTGCGGCTCCAGGCTGATTTCATGGCCGATCCAGCCGTACACATCGAAATGCAGGACCGGATGATATCCCGGGCGGCCGAAATCACGTATGCGCGCTGCAACCCCCCTGACGAACTCCATGAAAGTCTGGCCGTTGACCCCGAATTTCTGCCGCGAGTTGATTAGGCCATGGGGGAGTACATCCACTCCCTTCATGATCATTTTATCTACATTGATTTCGCGAGCGTCACCGCTCTGGCAATAAATTGGGATGCGGAAGGTCGGCAGCGGCAGATCGAACTCTGTGCATATGATCTCCGCCATTGTCTTGCGCTGCAGATGGGCTGCTGCGCGAAGCAGCGCTTGGCTCACACCATATTCGACGGCGCTTGGTAAGCGCTGACGTTCGACAGGCTTAAAAACCTTTGCGCAAGAAGTACGAAACCGAGATACGTCGACATCAAGAAGCCGCGGCACGACGACGCGTGATGTAAATACTGAGATCTGGCTGGCGTCGAACAGAGGATCGCGTCCGCCAGCGCCAGAATACTGAACGCCCATCATGTCGCCCCAAACAACAGTGTCGTCGCCAAGGACGAGCCCGATGCTGAGCGAAAATGCTGGAATGCGAATGGACGTGAACCCGGGTGTTACAGGTTCTCCGATGTATACGAAGCCGTCCTGGATTGCGCCGGCCCTGATGGCAGCCTGGTCATCATAGAAAAATGCGCCAGCGCCAGGCACGAGAAGGACGTCTTTGATCTGCACTTCACTTGCTCGTTATTTTGGAGGCGTTGACGAACGGTTGCATTTCGGTTCGACTATCTCTCTAGTATGCGACGCTTGGCATTGAGTTCACCAATATAAAGTTCTGGAGGGTACCATCGCGTTTTCAGATGGGGAAGACACAGGGTTGATGGAAAAAGGGTTTTGGAGGCGCACTGCCTGAATTAGAGCGGCCCTCGTTGGGCCGCCTAGATGAGGTTCTCTGATTGCGGAGCTGATCGCATCTCCTTTTCGGCCTATCCATGTTTCTCCTGCTCTGGCGGGGTTCTTGACGGTGGCATCCTTGATGGTGCGGTTCATACCCTCGACCTGGCCATTATCCGGTATGCGGTCTTTTGTGCCTTTTGTCCCTGCGGTTCTTGTTTTGGAACAGTGTTATGGTGAGAGCCCATCCGGGACGTGGGGCACCGGGAGTACGAAGGTGCAGGCAAGCCGCCCGATAGACCCTGGGCTGAGTGCTACATGGCCGCCCCTCGCGACTTTCCCGGATGCGCGCGAGCGCGGATCAGTAGATGTCCTATTGCCCGCCAACTTCCGTCTTAGACTAAGCCAAGAAGGAGGAACGGGCATGCCCATCATCGGATCCACCGCGCCTTCGAGGCCTTCGCAATCACGACTTCCACACGCCCGCTACCTGACGCCGGCTTGCTCGTCAGCCTCGTCTCCGGAACAATCACCGCGGAGACAAAACCCTCAGCGCGCCCCGACAGCTCAAATTGCCACGTTCGTGCAAGCCGGCGCCATTCGTAGATTTGCAAGCGCGAAATGCCATGACGCCGCGCCGTGGCCGCACAAAATCCCGGCTCCGAATAGCCCTCGGCAACGATCTGGAGCTTCATCTCTTTGCTAAAACGGCGACAACGACCAGTCGCGATAACCTCAAGGCGATCCAATTCCGCACTGCTCTTTTTTGACGTCAACAAGGACAGTCAGGCCAAAATCCGACACCTCCTAAATTAAGAGGCGGCGCAACTCGGATGCTTACCCTGCAGCAGCTTTCGAGCCGTGAGCAGGGGCTTAGCCGCTCGATCGTTGGAGATGGTCGAGCACCCAAGCCATTCGAAATGCTCTTTCCTCGGCTACGCTAGGCCCATGTGAAGCACCGCTGTGGCCGCCTACCATCCGCATGCGAAATACAAGGTTAGGGTCGCGATTGCCCGCGCAAGACCGACGCTGCGCCACATAGCGAGCGGGCTGGTAAAAGAGCACCTGGCCGTCATCGAAGGCGGCGTCGATATACGTGGGCGGAAGTGGCCGATCCGGGCCGAGGTTGTAGTACGGATCGTAGCTGCGCAGGTACCGATAGTCGTCGGCGATGTGGGGGTCCCCATACTCCGCCGTTTCCTGAAGCGCGTACGGCATCGTGAATCCCATCTCGGTATCCAGGATATCGGCGAGCGGAACCTCAGCGAGCACTGCGCGGAACAAGTCGGGCCGCAAGGCAGCCGTGGCAAGCACAACACCCCCGCCGGCGCTGGCGCCCTCGATTACGATTCCGTCGCGGGTGGCGATCCCCCGCTCAACTAGCCCCTCGGCAGCGGCGATCAGATCTGTGTGTGTAATACGTTTCCGATCGCGGGTAGCCGCCTCGTGCCATAGGCGTCCGAGCTCGCCCCCCCCCCGCACATGCACCCAACCGAATGCAACCCCGCGGTCGAGCAGGCTCAAGCGAGCAGTCATGAATGAGGGCCAAGTCATGAACGACGGCCATCTCGATGATCCGTAACACCCATAGACACGCAGTACAACCGGCCCAGGGCTCGTTCGATCGCGGCGCGCGGCCAACGAAATCGGGACCTGAACCCCGTCTTCTGCCTCCGCCATGACGACCCTTGCCACGTATTGAGTTCGGTCATACCCTGGAACGCGGGCCTGGTATAGGACCGTCGGTCGGTCGTGGACGAGATCATGCTCGACGACGGTGTCCGGCGTCACAAACGAGCTAACCGAGTAGATAATCTTCGAGCTTCGGAACGGATGCCGGGCGACCGAATAGCTACCACCTGCTGATAGGCCCACCTTCAGAGTGCAACTCGGCTCATCGGGAATGATCGTGGCCCCAACCTGCCCGCTTCTGTCACGCGAGACCAGGCGTGGGCGGAGGCCCTCTCGCTCCAAAAGAACCAAGTGCTGGTCGAGCACATGGATTTCCTCGATGGTCACGCCCGATCGATGCGGAACGACCTCCTTCCAGCACGACGGTGACGGGTCACCTATCGGCGCACGAACGAGACGCCAGTACGGTCCAGCGTCGTTCACGCGGAACAGGAACGTGTCGTCCCAGTGCTCGGCAAAGACCTCGTATCCGAGTTCCCGCGTTATGATCCGGCACCACCTGCCTCCGGGCTCGTGGGCAGGAAGACACCATACCTCTGCAGCGCCGCGCTGAACGGGAGTGGACAAGTCCCAGGTCGTAAGTACGTCGATGAATAACCAAGCACCGCTACCAGAACGGCGAATCAACACCTCCAATCGCTCGTTGGCCTCTTCGAACACCACCTCTGGGTTCCCGACTTCGACGTCCAAACGGACAATGTGATCGTGTTGCTTGCGGTCAGTGCGCTCTCGCGTGAAAAAGAGCGTGTGATTGTCGGTAGCCCATACGACCCGCCCGACGCGACATGACTCGCGCCAGACGTCTCGGCCGTTGGCCATGTCCCGGACCGCAAATTCGTAGCTCTCATTGCCGATAAGATCAAAGCTAAATGCCAGGTAACGCCCGTCGTCGCTCGGCTCGAAGACGCCGAGCGAATAGAACACCTCGGCTCCAGGTATCGCGTTCGGGTCGAGGACAAGCTCGGCTGAGCCTCCGGTTGCTGGCCGACGCCACCACGCAGGATGCGACAAGCCCAACTCTTGTCTTTGGAAATACTCGAAAAGCCCCACCTGGAACGCTGGCGGGCCGTCTTCGCAAGGCTGACGACCTTCGATCTCAGCGATGAGTTCCGCCTTAAGCCTTGCCAGATGAGCTGTCGCCTGCTCCGCGTAGCTGTTCTCGGCTTCCAGATAGGCGCGAGCGTCAGGCCTCTCCCGATCGCGAAGCCAGCCATAAGAATCTATTGTGACGTCGCCATGAAGGACCCTGACCCGTGGTTCAGCCCGAGGAAGCGGTGGCTGCAGGCCCTCTTCTCCCATCACACTGACCTCACACGAATACAAAAGCGAGGATTTGCCTCGGCAGCACGGGAATGATTAATTCCTGCATTAATGTCCTTTCTCGGCCGCTGTGGCCGTCGATCGAAAATCATCGGCGCTTTGCTCGTCAACTTGCTCCAGCAGCCTCGGCACGCGGAACGGCCTTCCGCCGACGAGGTCCACCGGAAGAATGCGTTGGGCGCAGGAATATCCTCGTCCTGAAGCGCAAAGCCGGACATTAACCTGCACGCCTAGGTGCTTCGGGATAGCGGTCGCGATGTCGATATCGGAACCCCCGCGATTCAGTGAGTATTCCCAGATGCGCCGTCACGACTAGGTTGCTTAATTTCTGCTTAGATAGTTATTCTGATCACACCTGCACGGAGGATACCGGCCCCTTGTCGATTGACCTTTTTGTCGATGAACCGCGGTGCCCTCAACGACACCTTCCGTGTATTTCCTTCGTTTTGGCGGACGGTTACATTAGCCCTTCTCGGCCGCTGTGGCCATTGACCGAAACTCATCGGCGCTTTGCTCGCCAACTTTCTCCAGCAACCTTGGCCATGCAGAAAGACCTTCCGCCAACGAGGTCAACCGGAAGAATTCGTTGGGCGCATGAATATCCTCGTCCTGAAGGGCAAAACCGAACATTAGCGTCTGAACCCCGAGCAACTCTTGGAATATCACTGTGATCGGGATGGACCCGCCAAGTCGCACAAGTACCGGCTCTTGACCGGTCGCCTCGGACAAGACTTTCTTGGCGGCAAGCACGAGTGGGTGTCCGGTAGGAAGGCTGAAGGCGCCGCTCCCAGTTCCCAGGTCGTCGATCGAGAACTCAACATCCGGGGGGCAAACAGCGCGCAGGTGAGTCTTAAGTGCGTTTGATACTTGATCGGAGTCCTGTCCGGGTACGGTTCTCAACGACAGCTTAGCATGGGCGGTGCTTGGGATCACTGTTTTGCCGCCGAATCCGGTGTAACCTCCCCACATTCCGTTTACGTCCAAGGCCGGTCGAAGCGTTAGCCGCTCACGAACCGAGAAGGCTTGTTCTCCATGTGCGCGCGCTCCAACGTCCGTAACGAAAGCGGCCGCGTCGAAAGGAAATGCTGCGGTCTCAGCCCGAGCGTCGAGGGAAGGTATGGGCGCCATCAGTCCCGGAATCGCGATCCCACCAACATCGTCATGTAACGAAGCGATGATCCTCGCCATCTCATGTGCGGCGTTCCGGATCGCCCCCCCGTAGCGACCAGAATGAACGTCCTTGTTGGCTGTTCGAATTGAAATCTCAAACTCGACAATTCCGCGCGAGCCGACATTAATCGTCGGAATTTCGCAATGCGCTCGCGCGCCGTCAGCGGAGATCATTCCATCAGCCTGTAGCAAGTCCCTGTACTGTTCAACAATTGCGCGCAAACTTGGACTGTTGGTTTCCTCCTCTCCCTCCAAAAAAACTTTGACGTTCACGGGGCAGGCGCCCCGGACTTTCAGAAAGGCTGCGATGGTTTCGAGCGCGATTGCAGTCGAGCCTTTTACGTCAGATGCACCGCGCGCGTAGACCCGTCCATCGCGGAGGGTTGGTTCGAAAGGTGGAGTTATCCAAGCTTCTAGGGGATCGGGCGGCTGGACATCATAATGTCCATAGATGAGCAAAGTAGGCCTTCCCGGGGCCCCATTCCAAGCTCCGTAAACCGCAGAGTGTCCGCCGCCATCGAGTAGCTGGACGTTGTCTAAGCCCATGCGCTTGAGCCAGTCCACCAGAAATGTTTGCGCAGCGAGCATCCCTCCTGCAAACGCAGGATCTGTACTTACACTTGGCAAGCGCAAAAAGGCACAAAGTCTATCCACAATCTCGTCCTGGCGAACAAGTAGGTCCTGAACTATTGCATCTATGTGCACACTATCCTCTTGATAACTGAAAGACTCTAGGTACATTTAACCTTCAATATCCCTTTAGTTGGTACTGACGATCAGTGCGAAAGTATTTGGCTCAGGAATATCTTTGTTCTTTCCTGTTGTGCATTGGTGAAGAAGTCGTGAGGAGTGCCCTCTTCGACGATCCGGCCCGAATCCATAAAGATCACTCGGTCTGCGACCGAGCGCGCGAAGCCCATCTCGTGCGTGACGCAGATCATGGTCATGCCATCGCGCGCCAGACTGGTCATCGTCTCGAGCACCTCGGCAACCATCTCCGGATCGAGCGATGAGGTCGGCTCATCAAAGAGCATGACTGCTGGCTCCATGCAGAGGGAACGTGCAATTGCGACGCGCTGCTGCTGTCCTCCGGAGAGCTGAGCCGGATATTTGTTAGCCTGCTCCGGAATGCGCACGCGCTTGAGGAATTTTAGGGCCAGCTTCCTTGCCTCGGCCTCCGGTACACCCTTGATCCACATCGGGGCGGCCATGCAGTTCATCAGCACCGTCATGTGCGGAAATAGGTTGAAGTTCTGGAAGACCATGCCGACGTTCTGACGAACTTCAGCCACGTTGCGCATCTTGCTGTGCAACCTGATCCCATTAACGGTAATCTCGCCCTCCTGGTGCGCCTCGAGCCGGTTGAAGCAGCGGATCAGCGTCGACTTTCCCGATCCAGAAGGGCCGCAGATGACGACGCGCTCACCTTTGCGGACGGTGAGGCTCACGTCAGTCAGCGCTCTGAAGGCGCCGTACCACTTCGAGACGTTCTTCGCTTCAATTACTTTGTCCGCGATCACCGCCGCTTGCTCCTGCCGAAATAAGCTCCGATTCGATCCCGACTCGATATGCTTGGCATCGGCAGACGTCCTGGCAAGGTTCTGACCGCCCTTCAGTTGACTTATGTTGCCCACGGTCATCGCACCTTACTCCTAACAAAATAGCGCTCGATCCGGGATTGAATCAGCTCGAGGCAAACGGACAGAATCCAATAGATGATCGCGGCAGTGATCAGCATCTCTAAGTGATGAAAGGTTGGCTGGCCGAGCGTACGAGCAAGAAATGTGAGCTCCCACACGCCGAGGACCGAAACGAGCGAACTGTCTTTCAGCATCCCGATAAACATGTTCCCCATCGGCGGAAGGATTACAGGAAACGCCTGCGGCAGGATGATTTTGCGCATCGTGAGGCCAAAGCCGAAGCTCATGGAGCGGGATGCCTCCCACTGACCGCGATCGATGCTGGCGATGCCCGCACGGAAGATTTCTGTCATATACGCCCCGATGCACAGCGACAGCGCCAATATGCCGGATGGCACGGCATTCAGGACGATGCCCAGCTGCGGCAAACCGAGATAGATCAGATAAACCTGCATCAGAAGTGGCAGGCCCCGGAAAAAGGAGGTATAAAAGCTAGCGATACCGTAAGCAAAGCCGTTGCTTGATAGCTTCGCTATGGCAGCAGCAATTCCTATAATCGATGCAAAAACCAATGATATCGCCGAAATATAAAGTGTCGTCATCACCCCTTGCGCTATTAGAAAAGGAAGCTTATCTAAAATAAAATGCAGATTTAGATTGAATACTTTAATGAAAACAATAAATAATACTAGCAGTTCGACCCAAACAACGCCGATCTGCACTTTCAGCGGAACAAAACCGATGAGCACTAAATTGAGGCAGAAGACGACCGCAATCAAAAAGGCGATTGCGAAGCGCCCGTAAAGACCGCTCCCTAGCGGCTCCCCGATGACCGGCCGCACAAGCTCACCCAGAGCGGTACCCGTCAGATCGATCCCAAGAAAGACAGAGAGCACGACCGCAAAGATCACGGCGATGAACCATGGCTTATGGACGAGTACTTCGGATTCAACTGTGTCCTGGTAAAGCATGAGATGTCCTTTAACGATGGCGCGGTTTGACCGCTCCATCCTCACGAGCTTCACTTTGCGATGGTGTAATCGGCCTCGTACCATTTGATCGACATCTTGGAAAGCGTGCCGTCATCCCTCATGCTCTGGATGGCGGCCGCAATTTTATCGCTGAATTCCTTGTCGCCGCGAAGTGTGGCGATCGCGCCGCCCCAGGAAAAGAGCGTTCCGATGATCTTGATAGGATAGCCGGCTTTGATCGCGTTTTTCGTCGAAATCTCGTCGAAGACGATGCCGTCAAGACGAACGCCATCGCCGAGGCGAAGGTCGTCCTTTGCAGTTAAGTCGCCTTGGTAGCTCTTCACCTCGCTCGGCGTGAATTGGTATTGGACCGGCGGAGCGCCGTAAATTTCAAGCGTATGCTTGGCATAGAATTCATCTACCGATCCCGCCGTGGCTCCAACCACCTTGCCATCAAGATCCGAAGGCTTGGTTGCCTTGCTATCCTTGTGAACGACGGCGACCGTGTTGGAGTAGATGTACCGGGCCGGGAAATCGAATTTCTCGGCGCGCTCTTTAGTTGGCAGCATCTGACCCATGGTAAGGTCCCAACGGCCCTCCCATTTGCCGGAAGTGACGATATCCCAATCGGGCGTCACGAATTTAACCTCCACGCCAAGATATTTCGCGACGCCCTTGGCGACGTCCACATCGAATCCGTCGAGCTCGCCCTTGTCGTTTACAAACGAAGCAGGGGGCCAGCCCACGGAAGTCGCCACGGTCAACGTCTTTGTGCCGAGCACTTTATCGAGCACGGCCCCAGCACTGGCCGCGCTGGTCGAAACCACGGATATAACTGCTAGTGATGCTGCAGCTGTAATCACCATCGAAAGCTTGTTCATACGACATCCCCAATTATTTATGGTTCATGGGCTCGGCAATGCTCATTCCCGGACCGAACTTGGTGCCGCTACCTATCGCCAATCTGGCGCACCTGAAGCTGAACCGGCAAGAACATAATCGATATCATTGTCATCTGGAACTTAGATGGGGTCCGGCGACTGTTCCTCACACCGCTCAGCGTTCCTGGCGGTATGAGTTCGGTATTCACGTTAATCCGATAGTGATGTTACCTCCTAGGTCATGTTCAGGGACTGAGATCGGTGGCCCGCCCTTTCGCGCGATGAAAGACGAGGTTGCTCGGAGGGGCCTAGCCGATCCTCAGGCACGGAGGGAGAGTGTAGCGAAGCGTTTGTTGCGTTTGATTAGCCAAGAAGAAGGTTGCGATCGCGTAGGCGGCCGCACCGTCGAAGTCCGATTTGTCGTCGAGGTCGAATATAGTTCTGCGGCGATCGAGCGGACGATTACGAGGCTGGGAAAGTATGATCGACTGCACGTCTGCTTCGAAGCCCGGCCGACGGGTTACGGGTCGTGCCGGCAAGTTCGCGATCTCGGACACGGCTGCATGGTGGTTGCGCCGGCCCTGATCTCGAAGGGGCCGGGCGAGCGCGTCAAGACCAATCGGCGGGACTCTATAACGCTGGCGCGACTGCATCGGGCGAGCGAACTGATCGGGGTATGGGCGCCGGACGTGGTCCACCAAGTTGTCCGCGATCTGGTCCGGGTATAGATGGGGTATTCGGCTTGTGCCCCATTCTTGATGAAGAGGCATAGTAGGTGCTGCGCTTCGAGCTGATGATAGAACGTGGTCTGTCCAAACAGCCACAAGCATCAGGAAAGGAAGCGCAGCATGAAACATTTGCCGGACTGGATGTCTCTGTGAAAGAGACCTCTGTTTGCATTGTCGACGAGACCGGCAAGATTTGCCGCGAGGTGAAAGTCGTCAGCCATCCCGATGACCTCATCGCGGTTCTCAAGGATCCGACCTTGCGGATCGAGCGGATTGGGCTTGAGGCCGGGCCCTTGTCGCAATGGCTGTTCGAAGGTCTGGCCAACGCTGGCTTGCCGGCGATCTGCATCGAGACCCGCCACACCAAAGCGTTCCTCAAGGCGCAGCCGAACAAGAGCGATCGCAACGATGCGCGCGGCATCGCCCAGATGATGCGCGTCAACTTGTACCGGCCGGTGCACGTCAAGACGATGACCAGTCAGAAGCGCCGAGCGCTGCTGACGGCACGCAAGCTGCTGCGAGAAAAGGCTCTCGCCATCGAGAACGACCTGCGCGGCCTACTGCGCAACTTCGGTCTCAAGGTCGGTGTGGTCGGCGCGGTGAAGTTCGAGGCGCGCATTTGCGAACTCGTGAAAGGACATTTCGATCTGTCCGAAATTGTTGAGCCGCTGCTTGATGCGCGCCGGAAGCTGCGAGAGAACTTTGCGACGCTGCACCGCAAACTTCTGACGATCGTCCGGAATGACGAGGTCTGTCGGCGCCTGATGACGATTCCGGGCGTCGGCCCTGTCGTGGCGCTGGCCTATACCGCGACGATCGACATTCCTCAGCGGTTCAGGAACTCCAAAGCGGTGGGGCCGATCCTGGGGCTAACGCCCGCAATGAACCAATCGGGCGAGAGCCGCCGCATCGGTTGCATCTCGCTATGTGGCGACGGCATGATGCGGACTTTGCTCTACGAAGCCGCGCAGGTCCTGCTGGCCAATGTGAAAAAATGGTCTTGGCTGAAAGCCTGGGCAATGAACGTGGCCAAGCGGCGTGGGCGGCAAAAAGCCATTGTCGCGCTTTCACGTCGGCTGGCCGTGATCATGCATCGCATGTGGGTGGACGGCACAGAGTTCCGCTGGACCAGGAAAGAAATTACGCCGGCTGCCTGACCAAGGCGATCAAGGAAGGAGACAACAAGTTCCACTTGCCAGTGGAAAGATGTCCTTCGCGGACGATGGATGAGGTGAGTTCGCTGTCGCGCTAGTACCGATCGCATATCGCTATCGCGATCAGGACGAGCTATAGATTTGTTCCACCTCATTCTTCTACCCCATGGTGGGAAGGCCCCCGTGCCGATCCCGGAGAGAAGCAAGACCCGCGAAAGACATCAAGGCCCCGGCGAAGTGGAAAGCTTGAAAGCGCTTGACTTCAAAACGCCGAATAGAGAAGCGCGACAATCTGGATGAGACGGAATCTCACCTTGTTTGTCGCCGCGCATCCGGGCTCGGGAAGCTGCCGCTGATGACCTGCGCCGCAAACGCCAGTAGCTACTTTCCTTCCTACCGCGCCATGGGCGGATCTAACGAGAATGGCGGTCATTGGACAGTGGCGCACCGGCGATGGGTTGCCCCCCAGGAGCTTCGAGCATGCAGTGGAGGAGAAGATCGACGCGGTCGAGGGTGCGGCTCAGCGACTAGACCGCTTGGCTGAGCAGTTGCGCGCCGTCGTACTACCTAGTCCATGACGCGGGTCGTCGATGCCTATTAGGCCATGTGCGGCCCCTCGTTCTTAGTCGCAGGGATCTTTGCGGCGAGATTGGGGATGTGCCTCGCTTCGATACGCGGCCGGAGTTGATGGGCTTTATCGGCGGCGTCCCTTGGAGCGCTCGACCGGTGACGGTTCGCCGGTCGAGCCTTACGCTCGCCGGCAATCGACGCGCCAGCCGCGCCAGGTCGAAGCGCGATGGACTTATCGCTATCCCGCCAGGGTCAGCGAGGCCCTGAGGGTGCGGCTGGATGGGCTGCCCAAGGCTGTCTGTGATATTGTCAGGAAGGGGCGGCCGGCTCTGCGCCTCAGCGCCGCCGGCAAGAAGCCGCCGGTGGTTTGGCTGCGATCGCACGCGAGATGGCCGCCTTCTTGTGCGCCATCGGCCGGGAGGTCTCGCCGACGAAGCCGGTCTCGACCCTACCCGTTGCACAGTGCTGGTGGGCGGTGCCACACGATAGGAACTCCCGTCGCTAGTTGTGTGGCCGAGCCGATGCGCCCGACGCCCCCTCTCCAGACCGAGGACAGCCCGAGACGAAGACACGGAAGGCCACTACCCGGCCCCCGCCCTGCTCGGCTTCAGCCACTCCGACCGCTTCGAAAGCTGCCAAGCAGGCGAGCTTCTTCCCTTCAACCTTGACAGGGAACATGAGACTAAACGGGCGGCATATGCACTTGTCGGCATCTTGCTGGGAAGCACGTTCATGGCGACCAAGCGGCGGTAGCGGCGTTGTACACATGGATCGGCAGGAAGCAGCGCTCGTCGTAGTGCGCGTTGAAGAGCGACAACTCATGGCCATGAGACACCGAGCGTATCGTCGATGTCGAGTGTCACGCTCTCGGGCGATGCGGCATAGGTCGACAGCCACAGGTCGACCAGCACATCGCCGAACCGAATGACGATCTTGAGGTCGGGCAGGGTCTCCACGCACTGCGAGCACAGGTCGAGCCAGCTGTAGGACAACCGTCCGCAGGCAAGCCTGAGGGCCGGGTCGGTACGCATCCGATCAAGATGGCTGGCACTCCTGATAGCCGAAGCCGACCGCAAATATGCCGGCGCGCAGGATGTCGGTCGTGGCGCGCCTTACCTGTGCGGGTGAGGAGGACGTGGATCGTAGCCGCAAGCTGGTCGGCCAGTCGGAGGCGCCGTTCAGCGGCGGGCCGCCATCCGATTAGGAACCGCCGCCTACCTCAAATTACGCCTTAAGCTACATACGCCACCCTCTCCCAAGGTGCATAAGATGGCTAGGCGGTTCCGTGAATTCAGCGAGCTCAAAATCTTTTTAGGGTCGTGTCCCGCGAGGTGGTGTAGCTCGGCGGTAGCGAAGCCGCTCGCGAGCGCGCCCTCAATGGCGCCGTAGCGAGTGAGCGGCGCAGCGGTGGTCATCGATGTTCTTCCGTTAGGGTCGGGTTGCTGACACCAACCTGATTCGAAGGAACCACCGATGACCGACGACATGATGAACCTGCGCGCGCTCGTGGAGAAGACCCCCGATGCCGATCTCCTGCGCGAGATGATCGGCTTTGCCGCTGAGCGTCTGATGGAACTGGAGGTGGGTGCCGCGACAGGCGCCGGCTATGGCGAGAAGAGCACGGTGCGGACCGCCCAGCGCAATGGCTACCGCGACAGGGATTGGGAGACCCGGGCCGGAACGGTCGAGCTGCGCATCCCCAAGCTGAGGAAAGGCTCCTACTTCCCCAGCTTCCTAGAGCCTCGCCGCATGGCTGAGAAGGCGCTGACTGCCGTCATCCAGGAGGCCTACGTCCAAGGTATCTCGACCCGCTCGGTCGACGACCTGGTTAAGGCGATGGGCATGAGCGGCATCTCCAAGAGCCAGGTGTCGCGGCTGTGCGAAGAGATCGACGGCAAGGTGAAGGCCTTCCTCGAACGGCCGATCGAAGGTGACTGGCCGTATCTTTGGATCAATGCGACTTATCTCAAGGTTGCGCCGCGGCGGCCGCATCGTCTCGGTCGCCGTCATCATCGCGGTGGGCGTGAACACCGACGGCCGGCGCGAGGTGCTCGGCATGGAGATAGGCACCTCGGAGGCCGAGCCGATCTGGACGGAGTTCCTGCGCAAGCTCACCCGGCGCGGCCTGCGCGGGGTCAAGCTTGTCGTCTCCGATGCCCATGAGGGTGCGCTGCCGCGTCCACTTCATGAGGAACGTGCTGGCGCATGCCGGCAAGAGCGGCCGCCGCGTCCTTCATCGCCACCGCCTTCGCGCAGGAGACGCCCGAAGCCGCCAGTGCCCAGTGGCGCGCCGTCGCCGACCAGATCAGGCCGAAGGTGCCGAAGCTGGCCGCCATCCTCGACAACGCCGAACCCGACGTGCTCGCCTACATGACCTTCCCGAAGGAGCATCGGGCCAAGCTTCACAGCACGAATCCGATCGAGCGTCTCAACGGCGAGATCAAGCGCCGAACCGAGGTCGTCGGCATCTTCCCCAACGACAACGCCATCCTCCGCCTCGTCGGCGCGCTGCTGCTCGAGCAGAACGATGAATGGGCCGTGCAGCGGGCCCGCTACATGACACTGGAAACCATCAGCCAGATGAGCGATGATCCCCTCATCAGCCTGCCCGCCGTGGCACGCTGATCAGCCCGGCCATGCCGGAGAGCACGGCGACCAACGCCGTCAGCTACACCACTTCCTGAGACACGATCCTTTTTAGGCGTTACCATCAGGAGACCCGTCACGAATCGCGAACGCCTTTGTTCCATCTTCGTTGATCCAACCATCGTAGAACATGCGGCCGCGAACAGAATTGTCCCGGTGAAACGTCAGTACTCGCGGTTTGATCTCTGCCATCTGATGCTCCTCAATGTATGCGGAGGAGCAAACGATTATCTCATCCCCGACCTGGCAGGTGCGAGCAGCGGCGCCGTTCAGCACACAGCAACGAGAACCTCGCTCCCCGTAAATGACGTACGTACTGATTCGCGCGCCTGAAGCCTTATTCCAGATCTCAACGAATTCCATTGGAAGAATCCCTACCTCTTGGCAATGCTCTGGATCCAAGGTTATTGAGCCGTTATAGTTCAAATCCGCGTCGGTTACAGTGATACAATGAAGCTTGGCGGCAACGAATTTTCTCATCTACACGGTTCCTCTTTCGGCTATGGATCACTGCGCCTGCGCGACTGCAATAATTGGTATGATCACCCCAAGAGTGGCTTTCAGATGGTATCGGCAATGATGACTGAGATCGCGGTCATCACACGCCACACGGAGGAGGCGGTCAGGCGCAGGTTGGCCTATCATGGGTCGCAGGCATTGCCGGTCTAACGATCCCTTCTTCCCATAGAATATTTCCCGACGCAGACCTGACATGTTTCTTCCTTCAACGCGATGTTAGCTACGACTATATGCCAGTCGGCAGCTTCTATCGCCTCGCAACCAACGTCGCAAACTTGGTGCCAATTCGGCTGATCGAGCCGGAGATAGTATTTTGTGATCGCATTTCAGCGATTTGGCCTGTGGTCAACTAACGATTTTTCGATAAGCCTGTGTCATGGACCCGACAAAGCGACATGAGGCGTCGTGGTGGCGCTGGAGCGGGGGGTTCGCTAGAACATCGGACATGTTGCTGATCGAGGAGCTCACCCATTTGGATTCGCCCTCTCTTGCGTAGGTCGCGGTGGGGGCGCGGAGCAAATCCGGGGACTGTCAGGTTCCATGGGCGGGCCGGATAGCGATCTGCTCTCTGGCACAGTGGAGTTGTCCCACCGACTCTCTCTGGAAACGACCGTGGATATTGTAGCCGACCGCCGAACCGAGGAACCGACCGCCATCCGCACCGATTTTGGCGCGATTTGTCTCGCTGGACCTGAGCCGATCGAACTGGCTGATCACGTGGCTGGCCCCGGGGGCATCGGAGCCTGAATGTCGAAGCATGTGGTGGCAGGCTGGCGACATCGCCGAGCTTCTGGAGCGTTTCGCGCAGCTTCGGGAGAACGCGCAAGCGCGAACGGGTCGGCGCTTTCCCATTATTGTGATCCAAGGAGACTGGGCTCGAAGGGTTCTGGATGAGGCAGAAGCGATCGAGAGTTACATCGTCGATCCCGCCTCAATCGCCACCTCGCGCCCGTCGCCGGCGGGCCAAGACCGACAAGCTGACCGCGAGACTGCGGACTTTGCTCGCCCACAAGCGAGGCGAGCCACGGGTTTGTGCCATGGTCCAGGCGCCCAGCTGGGAACAGGAGGATCGCCGCCCCTTTCGTCTGAACTTGTTGAAGATGCCAGCAAAAACAGTACCTATCCCGAAGCCGGCCATGAGCGTGCCGTAAGCGAAGGTCCTCCTCCCAGCTTATCGCGGACGGCAGCAGCGCGAGCATGGCGACGCTCGCAAGGCCAAAGAGGGTTTCCGAGCGTAATCGCCGTCTTGATCCTAGCCACCCGATTGTTACCGCCTATCTGACGTCGTCATGATGGCCTATGACACGTGTTTGTCACGCCATTCAGCAGCAACTTCGATGCTGCGCTCGGGCCATCGGGTCGAGATCGTCGTAATTCTCGACCGGCGGCGGCAATTGCCTAGGCCGGCCGCTGCGCAGATTGACGAAGGCTGCAGCGAGCTGAACAAGAGCTTCGCCTCGGCATCCGTCGGCGCGGCCGAGACGTTGAGGCCGAGCATTACATGGGGCTTGTCGAGCTGTGCCGAGGGCTGGAACCGCGTGCGATAAACCTCTAGCGCATGGTGGAGCTCGGCCGGCGCGAAATGCGAGGCGAAGGTGTAAGGCAGGCCGAGAAGCGCGGCAAGCTGCGCGCCATAGAGGCTGGAGCCGAGAATCCAGACCGGCACGGTCTGGCCCTCGCCCGGCCAACAGCTTCGATTGGGGCGCCAAAACACATCGTGGAGATCTGACCAATGACCGCCCTTTCGGTTCTCGACCTGTCGCCGGTCACCCAGGGCAGCACCGCCTCGCAGTCGCTTGCCAATTCGCTCGACCTCGCCCGCCATGCCGAGCGCCTGGGCTACAAGCGCTACTGGCTGGCCGAGCATCACAACACGCCGGGCAGCGCCAGCGCCGCGACATCCGTCGTGATCGCGCATGCCGCCGGCAGCCGCCCGCGCGGTCAGCAAGTCGGTGCCCGGCGCGCGGCCGAGTCCAAGGTCGATGCGGCCGGGAAAGAGCGCCGCCAGCGTGCCGAACTGCTCGCCGATCACCAGCGGCGCATGGTTGGGCAGCATGATGCCGCCTGCGCCGACGCGGATCGACTTGGTGTGGCAACTCTCCCTACCAGGGGCCTGTTGCGTAATTGGCTGATTGTGATTCTCTGAGACGGAAGCTCGGAGGGAATCGCAATGGCGGTGAAGCAGACGGGTCAGTTGAGCCTGGCGGAGGAGCAAGCTGGCTGGTGGCTCATCGCCGCTCGATCGGCTGTCCGGCTTGGTGAAATGGTACCGCTTCGAGAAGCTGCTCAACCCGCTGCGCGATGGTGGCCTGGACGTGCTGCCTGGCCTCCGCTGCTTCGCCATCATGATGTGGGCGAGCGCGGCATAGCTGAGCTTGCCGCGTGTAATGGACTTGGCGGTGCCGGCGCCTGAATGATCTTAGAGTCCGACTCGAAGCTCATGACGCTCCCGCCAATCGCCGCGTGAGTAGCATGACGGCGGCGGCGTAGAGAAAGGCCTGGACCGAGGCGATGGTCGCCTCGATGTCCTTGGCGAGGCCTCGGTTGCAGTTGATCCAGGCGAAGAGGCGCTCGACCACCCAGCGCCTGGGCAGGACCTGGAAACCGACCTGATTGGCGATCTTCTTGACGATCTCGATGGCGATCGAGGTGGCCTCTCTGACGCGCTCGGCATTGTAGGCGCTGTCGGCAAATGCGAGTTCGACGAAGGGGAACAGCCCTCGCGAGGCCTTCAACAGGGGCACGGCGCCGTCCCGGTCCTGGATGTCGGCTGGGTGGGCCTGGATCACCAGCGCCCGTCCGTCGTGTCGACCATGGCGTGGCGCTTTCTGCCCTTGATCTTCTTGCCGGCGTCATAGCCCCTCGGGCCGCCGGCTTCGACCGTCTTGACCGATTGGCTGTCGATCACCGCTGCCGAGGGGCTGGCCTCTCGGGCCGACCCACTCGCGGTCTTTCATAACCAGGCGATGGTTGATCGTCTCGAACAGGCCTTCGGCGAAAGCGCAAGAACCAGCCGTAGACTGTGCTTCTCGGCGGGAAATCCTTGGGCAGCAGACGCCAGCTGCAGCCGGCCCGTAGCACTTAGAACATCGCGTTCATCACCTCACGCATCGTCCACTGGCGCGGGCGCCCTGTCATCGCTGGCGGTGGCATGAACGGGGCGATGATCTCCCACTCGGCATCGGTCAAGTCGCTTCCGTAACGCAGGTGATCGCGGCTATGCTGCCGACGGGTGGCCGGCGTCCACATGAGAATCTCCAAACTGGCTTCGACAACCGTTTGGAGTCACATCTGAAACCGGCTATCCACCCCCTATTGCGGTCGAGTTTCAAGACGGCCTCTTATCGCAGATCCGCCAGCTGTACTTGGGTCGAATGGGTCTCCATGACCTGCCAGGCCCTGGGCGACGAGATCGAGCATCTCCTCGCGATCCTGGCCCATGGCGCGCAGGGCGCCGCCGCAGCCCGGGCAGCATGCGCACGACGGCCCGCGAACGATCCGCTTGCGCGGTAGGTTCGGATTGAGCTTGCGCACCGGCAACCCCCGGACCTTGTCGGTGTCAGCGACGATGGGCAGCTCGGCATCGGCTTCGTTGACGGCCAAATCGCTTTCGAGATCTTCGAGCTCAAGCCGCATCTGGCCGAGCTTCTCGGACGAGCGACCAAAGGCTCTTGCGGTTGAAGCGATCGATCTGCAGCTGCAGGCGCTGGATGCGAAGTGCGGCCTCGGCGCGCTCTCTTCGCATCTGCTCATCCCGTTCGGCGATGGCGATGTCCCCGGGGCAGAAACGGTCGCTTCCAGAAAGGCGATCCGGGCGGGGAAATCAGCGATTGAGGGAGCTTGTTCCGACACCCAAACTACATACCCGAAAGACCTCCTTTACGGAAGCAAAATCGACACAAAATCAATGACAAACGACCGAATTTAGCCGGCCAGGCGGGGTCGATAAATCTTGTTCGGCCGGCGCCAGTCGATGCCGTCCAAAAGCAGCGAAAGCTGTGCCTTGGTGAGTGACACAGTCACCTGATCCTTGGTGATTCGGCCGGACGAAACAAGCCTCGGAAAGGCGCTTTGTAAAAAGACACAACCCTGGTCATCATGCGCCAAAAATCTTGATGATGTAACCATTGTCCGCGGAGCAGAAGATCGCACCCGCGTGTGGGTCGAGCGCGAGCACCTGCTGCACCATGAGCGCCAGGCTGTTGATTCCGCGGCGCATATCGGTCTCACCGCGGCACAGATAAATCCGGTCCGTCGGCGCCACCGTGATCACCTGGTCAACTCCGCCAGGCCGATACGCAGCGCTGTCGGATCGACAGCCGTCGATCCGCAAACGCGCGCCTCTCGGAAAGGCCACGACGATTCTGCCGGCCGGGTCGGGGCAATCGGCGACGGGGCGTTCGACCTCCGGCAGATCGTTCACCTCGATCCGCGCGAAGGTCGCCGTCGCCTGGTCGGCATCGAGCTCGCCGACGGCCATTTGCCTGCCACGCATAGAGCTGTGACGGAGCGACGCCGAACGCTTGCGCGACCTCGGTCACCGACGATCCCGCCGCGTTCGTCAGGTCGACCAACGCGCGCTTCTCGGTGCAACTCCACAGCCTCCGTTGGCGCGCGCGCTCGGGCACCGTTGCACAATCTTGTGCCGCCGCGGCACCGCCCAACTCGGCGACCATGTCGCCCCTCGAATGTTCCAATGTCATGGCGCGAAAGCTCCACGTTCATCGGGCTATTGCAAGGTGCCTTGGTGCATCGCTTACGCTGTGATGCACCACCTTGCCCTGACTATCCGGTCGCACATCCAGGCCGAAACCTCCAACCCCGACACACGCCCGGAGAGGCTGCCGCCGTAAACTGCCGGTCACCCGTCTCGATCACTTCGTGGATATGGACCTGCCGACCAGCCAGGGATTAAATGGATAAAGAAGCTCGCGCTCAACACCGGTCTCGTGAGTGTTCTGTCGTCGAGTTGTACAATACCGTCCGCCCCACGGCGCCATCGGCAACAAGCCGCCGATATGGCTCACGAAGGCGCATCGACGGCTTCTGCCAACTGAGCCAGACACCCCTAAAGGTCCGGCCTCGGGGCGATCCAAAGAGGGGGAGCACTTCAGAGCGATGCGCTTTTCATTTCACATCAGGGAACGCCGTCTTATCTGACAGTACTAACAGTCTTCCTGCAGATCATTCGATCGATCCGCTTGCCAGGCGCTCCGGGATCGCGAGGGCAGCGGATCCACGAACTGCGCCACTATCTACCGCCCGACTATGCCGAGTAGCTCTGACTTGTCACGGTAAATGTCTGAGGAATAACGAGGTTTCCGCAAAATTCCCGAGCCGAAATCCAGCAGATTGTCGTCGGGCCGGAATCGGGGTAACTTAGCGGAATATGGAGACATCTTTGCCGGCAACGCCGCCTCTCATCGACAGTCTTAATCGATCACGAACAACTTGCGTGGAACTTTCGAGAGGAATTCAACCTGGCCTCCTGTGATCAGAATACTTTCAGTGATTTCGACGCCCCAATCTCCGTACCAAAGGCCGGTCATGAAGTGGAAGGTCATTCCGGGGCGGAGCTCGGTCTTATCGCCGTCTCGGAAGCTGGCGGTATTCTCGCCCCATGCGGGTGGATAGCCGAGGCCTATAGAGTAGCCAGAACGGCCCGTTTTGGCTAAGCCGTGGCGAGCTAGTTGACCAACGTATGCCTTGGCGATGTCTTCGCAGTGGTTGCCAGGCCGGGCCTTTTCGAGACCAGCTTGCATCCCATCGAGTACCGCCTTTTCAGCGTCGAGGATCTGAGGGATCGGCTTGCCGAGGTAATACGTCCTCGCGAGCGGGCAATGATAGCGCTTATGAACACCCGCGAGCTCAAAGAAAATGCTTTCGTCAGGTCGGATTGGACGGTCGCTCCACGTTAAGTGGGGAGCTGCGGCGTCAGCGCCAGCCCCGATATTGGGTACGGCCGCTGGATAGTCTCCCCAGTACTCTCCCACACCGCGGGTACCCGCATGTGTTAGCTCCGCAACCACATCCGACTGCTTTGCGCCAGGGCGGAGCACCTCGGAAATGCGCTGGTACATCGCTTCGACGATTCGGCCAGCACCACGTAGATACTCAATTTCTCGTTCTGATTTTATGATACGTTCCCAGTTGACAAGTCTGTCAGCGTTTTTGAACGTTGCGTTCGGAAGCGCCGCGGAGAGAACCTCAAACGACAAGGCGGAGAAGTAGTAGTTGTCCTTCTCCACACCGATAGTTGATGAGCCCAACCCCTCTTCATCGATTGTTTGCCCAAGAACGCTCATAGGATGAAGCGTGTCGGACTGGACGTAATGGTCCTCGTACGATCTTATTCGATCTTCACTCAAGTAGGTGGTCCGGCGGCATCCGTTGGCGTCCATACCGCGGCCGAACCAGAGCGGGTCCTTTTCCATTGATACAGCTACGCATTGAGGCACATAGAAAGCGTTGCCGTCGTAACCCGTAAGCCACGCCATGTTAGATGGGTCCGTAACGACCAAGAGGTCGATCCCCGCCTTCTCCATTGCAACGCGCGTTTTCTCAAGACGCGCCCGGTATTCTGTCAATTCAAATGGCAGCGACTCTGCGTTCATTATAGGGTCTCCTCGACTACGCGACCTCGATAAATATCGGTATCTAACTTATTTTCGTTACGGTCAACAACCAGCCGTTACTCATACTTATTCAGCGCCTTAAAATTTGGCTGGGGAAGAGCTTCGTTCTTTCGTGCCGCGGATTAATGAAAACCTTGTGCGGCTTACCTTCTTCGATGATGAGGCCCCGAATCCATAAAGATCACTCGGTCCGCAACGGAGCGCGCGAACCCCATCTCGTGCATGACGCAGACCATGGTCATGCCGTCGCGCGCGAGAGCCGGTCATTGCCTCGAGCACCTCCGCAACCATTTCCGGATCGAGCGAGGAGGTCGGCTCATCAAAGATCATCATGGCAGGTTCCGTGCAGAGGGAGCGGGCAATCGCGACACGCTGCTGCTGTCCTGACCTGACTCCGTCAATGGTGATTTCACCCTTTTGGAGAACCTCAAGCCGATTGCAACAGCGTCGACTTGCCCGATCCGGAGGGACCGCAGATAACGACGCGCTCGCCTTTGCAAACGGTGAAATTGATGTCAGTTAAGGCGCTTCGATTGAACCATGCTGCCGACGATCATCGTACCTTGCTCCTACGGTAGTAACTTTCGATCCTGGATTGGATCAACTCGAGGCAGATGAACAGGATCTAGTAAATGACGGGCCGCGGCACTCAGCATCTCCATGCGATGAGAGGTGGTCTGGCCAAGCGTGCGCGCTCACTTGTCCGAATTGGGTATCATCGCAGCTGCCGACCCGGCGAAGGTGGCATGAGCCAGGATCGTGTAGGGCGATGTACGCTCGCCTGCCTGCGGTGGCACGCTTCGCCTTGATGGTTCTTGCCGACCAAATCGACACTCTGACCGAACAGCTTGAACGGCTTGAACGTAAGACTACGCGAGCCGAAGCGTGACGAAGATATGTAGCGCAGTCCCCTCAAATAAAGGTGAGCAATCGGCGCGGATTATCGATCATGATGGCTTTAATCTCATCCCCGGAGTAGCCGCGCTTTTTCATATGGGGAAGAACCTTCTGCTGAATATGGGTGTAGCCATGCCCGCCGAACTCAGCCAACCGTATGGCGTTGCAGATGTCGTGGCTAATCACGATTTGGGAGAGATGTCCGCGATCAATTAGACGCCTGATCGTCTGGATTCGCATGCCATCGTTCGGCATGTCAATATCCGCAAGCGCGTAATATGTGTTCTCCAGGCCAAATAGGTCCCATTCCAGCACGACGCCGGAGTCCGCTAGGCGGAATAAGCGATCATCATCGAAAATTGTTCTGTCGATATGGTCGATAATCGTACGCGAAAGATCGGCCCCATGTTCCCGCAGGAACTCGATGAGCATCCACGGGTGGCCCTCATCGCGGGCTGGGTGGATAGTCAGGGCCGCCCCGGTTTCCTGCTGGGCGATGACTGCGCCCGCCAGCACACGCTTCTCGAGATCGGTCCACGGCCATTGGCAGCCTATCTCACCAAGGATACCGGCCCTCACCTGGGTTCCCCAGGCACCCAGTTGGATCTGATCAATCATCTCGCGGGCGAAGCTCTCGATAGTTCGACCGTGATTAGCAGGATCCTGGTACTCCTCGACGTAGTGACCGCACCCCATCACGACATGGGCGCCACTCTCTTGCGACACCTGCACCAGGCGCTCAGGGTCAGGCCCGATGCCACCAATCGTCAGTTCGACGATTGTCCCGCCGCCTGCCTCGACCATCCGCGCCACCTCGCGAGCAGCCACCCCAAGATCTTTCTGCCTCATGTCGCGCGGATCGCGGGCGCCGCCCATCAATAACTTCCAGTAGTCGCGCGGGTCCGGACCGGCGGTGATGGTTCCATCCTCGCAACTCGGATCTATGAAGTCCCAGAAGAGATGCTCGTGCATCAGCGTCTGGCCTAGCATCGCAGGATCAACCAAACCCAGCACCGTTTGGGCTTTTCCCCTCATCTCATTTCTGCTTAACCGCATATTCCTCTCCCCTACTGATTTATCGGGTGTTCCGAATGTATGGAAGCCAATCATGTTCAGGTGTAGCCAATCTAACGTAGCGGCAGCTCGTGTAAAATGCAGTTTTCAGATTGATCACATCTGGTCACGCGATGGCGGTACTGTCGGAATAACCTGTCAGTCGAGGCGTAGAATGGCAGACTGCGGACTGCTAGGGCAGAGCGGGCTTGGCGAGCCGCGAGAGCGGGCCGGCAAAGTCGTAATATCGTAGATGGGTGGCCCGTTTTACGGCGAAGGCCATCTGCGACGAGGGAACCCTGCGCATTCGAAGAGTGGCATCCCGATCTCTCAATGCGAAGTTGCGCAACACATTGGCGACTCGATTTGTCAACACTGATTCAAAGAATCGACGTGCCAACGCATTGCGTATGTATTCGCCTTGTTCGACGCTCCCGACTACCACGTTATGTCGGGTTCCGATACCAACCAGGCCTTCACCACGGTGTCTTGAACCGGTGGTTATTACCCCGAGTTTCTAATAGGTGCACAGCTAGTTTCCTGATAGTCCGCTCCACCGGCGCCAGGCTTGGAATACAAGTAGCCGTCGCGCTTCAGGATTCATATATGTCGTACTACGCATCATCAAAGCCGTCGTCCGACTGGCGACATTCTGTGTTCAGTACCCGACATCCCTAGGGCACTGGTATCAAGCTGGCCAAGGATTCCCCCTGTTTTTGCGCTCCCTGCTCGCCACACCTTTCGTGGCATGCCAATTGCGAATGCGTAGCCAAGTACAATTCTAACGGGGCCGTCGCGGTGTCTCTGCGGACCGGCGGCATCTTGGGCAGCAATATACCGTCGGCAACGTCAGTGCCCGCGACGCATATGGTCCTGATGACAGGCTTCGTCAGACTTCTAGCAGGTGGTCCTAGTGCTTACGCAGGGCACCGAACACAGATCTGAGGAAACATCAAAGGAGTAGCTCATGCGAGTAGCCGTTGTTACGAACAGATACGTTACGGGGGTGATTAACCGGTTCGGCCGGCAGCCGAAGCCTTTGCCAGAGTGGGACCGCGATGGTGTGGTGGCGGCGCTCCAAGAGAATGTGGTGGCGGCGCTACAAGAGGGCGGCCACGAGGTGCTGCTGTGTGAGGGCGATAAAGGCATGCTGGCTACGCTAGAGCGGTTCATGCCGCCCGATTCGCAGGCCCGCCCTTCAGGATTCGTCTTCAACATAGCTTGTGGAATTCAGGGCGAGTCGCGTTTCTCCCACGTTCCTGCCATGCTCGAGATGGCCGGCCTTCCGTACATAGGAGCGAGCCCGCTGGGACATGAGCTTGCCAACGACAAGGTCGTCACCAAGATACTCATCCGCGACAGCGGTGTGCCGACACCGAACTTTCGGGTGATGCACCGAGGCTATGAGAATATCGGCGACCTGAGATTTCCAGTGGTGGCGAAGCCGGTTCGGGAGGGGGACAGCCTCGGATTGCAGCTCATTCATGAACCTGCTGAGCTAAAGCGGGCGGTGGAAGTGATTGTCGAAGAGTATGCGCAGGCAGCGCTTGTTGAAGAATACATCGAGGGGCGGGAAATAAGCGTTCCGCTGCTTGGAAACGGAGAACCCGATGTATTGCCTCTTGTCGAGCAAAACTTCGGTGACCGCGCAATGCGTCTTATGACCTGGGAGGCGAAATACATGGCGGCTGCGGCAGTAGCGAAGATTTGCCCGGCCGAGATCGAGAGCAGGTTAGCTAGGGTCCTGCGGGATATTTCGATTGCGACATTCCGCGCCTGCCAGTGCCGTGATTATGCTCGTGTCGACCTCCGGATCGACCGCTCCGGCCAGCCTTTTGTTTTAGAGATCAACGCCAATCCGTTCCTCGCAAAGGGGTTCTCGTACTGGGTGGCCGCCAATGCGGCCGGACACAGCTACTCAAGCTTGATCAATCGCATTCTGGATGTCGCCCATAGGCGGTATTTCGGAACCTCTATCCGCCAGAGTCGGAAGTGACTTTGCGCCTTCCGGTAGCGCGGCGACATTCTACCGCATGGCAAGTACAGATGGAGCGGACTCTTGCTGCCCACTCCGAACTTGGACGCGCAGACGACCTGACAGGGTTAATGGACGCAAAGCTCGGTGCCTCAGAAGGTAATCGATAAAAGGGCACCCAGTATTCTACGCCGCGCGCCCCTCCTGGGAAGGAACATGCGAGCAATCGTCTATGAACTTGCCGGCATGCAGACCTTTATACTAAAGGACCACTGTACACGTTTATATCGTAAGCTTTCAAACTTCGAGTATTACATTTAACAACAATCACTCTAACAATCCATTATTGTATGCGTCCAATCCGTTTACTATTATGTGTTTCGCCGCACGCTCTCACTTACTTACGAAGAATACTTAATGTTAACGGCACTGAAACATATTCCCGTCAAAAAAGCTGATCGTGCTCCGTGCGCTCAATTGGCGCGGTTAGTATGCCGAACCTGGCGGAAACGCTGCCGCTCGGCATAGTTCGGCGGTCGGCATTAAGAAGTGACGATCAGGGCGTGGAAGACGACGGCGCGCTCGCCGCCGGAGTCCGAAGTCGAGGAAGTTCCAGTAGCGTCGTTCGAGCGTCAGCGGGCGGATCACCCGTTCGGCGGCATCGTTGGTCATCTCGACAAGCCACCTTGAAACCGCAGACCGCCTCCCAGCGATTGAGGCTGCAGCGGATGGCCTTGGCGAGGTCCACTCGCGGCTGACCCTACATCAATCCGTATGCGGTGAACCGGCGTTGCAGCATCGCCCGGAGAGCCATAGCTTGTCGTTCAATGCGGCAGCGGCAGATGATGTCATGCATCTATTATACCGTTCGAACGTCACGCCGGGGGATCCGTTTCGAGCCAAGTCAAACACGTAATGCACAGGTTTTCCAGCAGTGGCGAAATGACCGCGCCCTGCGGCGTTCCCCTGTCCCTGGCAAGCAAGCTGCCATCTGCCATCGACGCCGGAGCTTTCAACCAACGCACGACATTGAGTGCAATCCGCGGGAATTTGGTGTGCTTTCGCACAGCCCTAAGCAGCAACTCATGATCGATGTTGTCTAAGAATCCTGTGATGTCGCGTCTCGAACGCGACCGGGCTTCCAACGACCCGGCACGCCGCTTACCTGCTGCAAATCCATGGTTGGCGGCTATTTCGCCCGCAACCATGATCCGCCTCGCGGCAATAGGGTCGTCTGCCGCGGCATGACCCGCTTGCACGACATCGCTTCGGTGTCTCCATTGGATCAATCCGACGATGCGGGTAATTGAAAGCTTCACCGGGCATTTAAGAAGTGATATCGCATTGCGTTATTCCAGACATCTGGCGCAAGTTCGCTCTTGTCAGGCAACGCTGCGAGCGACCGCAGCGTCCACCGCATCGCCCAAACGCTCCACGATCGTGTCGATCTGGCTAGCGCTGACGATAAAAGGGGGCGCCAGCAGGATGTGGTCACCTCGCACCCCGTCGATCGTGCCACCCATCGGGTACACCATCAGCCCGCGCGTCATGGCTTCTCTTTTAATGGTGGCATTGACTTTCCGCGCCGGGTCGAACGGCGACTTATCCCCGCGTTCGGCAACAATTTCTATTCCCCGGAAGAGGCCCCGCCCGCGAATGTCACCGACATGATAATGGTTAAAGAAGCGCTCTTGGAGCCGACGATTGAGCAATTTCCCCATCTGGACAACGTTGTTGAGGAGGCCATGCTCTCGGACGACGTCCTGCACCGCGAGAGCGGCAGCCGCGGCCATTGGGTGCCCCATGTACGTATGGCCATGTTGGAAGAAGCCCGACCCTGTAGCGAAGGCGTCGTAAATATGGCGGCCCAAAAGTACCGCGCCGACGGGCTGATAGCCACCCCCCAATCCTTTGGCGACCGCGATCAGGTCCGGCACTATGCCTTCCTGTTCGTATGCGTGCACCGTTCCGGTGCGCCCCATGCCGCACATCACCTCGTCAAGGATCAGGAGAACTCCGTAGCGGTCACAGATTTCGCGGATTCTCTTGAAGTAGCCGTCGACAGCTGGCACCCCGCCTAACGTCGCGCCAACGACCGTTTCCGCAACGAATGCGATCACTTTATCGGATCCGAGCTCGAAGATTTTCGCCTCGAGCTCGTTTGCAACGCGCTCTCCGTATTGATGCTCGCTCTCGGCAGCTAACCGACCGCGGTATACGTAGCATGGCGCTATGTGGTGAGTTTCTACAAGCAGTGGCCTGAACTGAGCCCGGCGCCACTCATTGCCGCCAGTTGCCAGCGCGCCCAGCGTATTGCCGTGGTAGCTTTGACGGCGTGCGATGACGTGCCTGCGCTGACTCTCTCCTTTCTCAACAAAGTACTGACGCGCCATTTTCAGCGCGGCCTCCATCGCTTCGGAGCCTCCGCTGACCAAATAAACATAGTCGATACCATCGGGCGAATCCGATATAAGGCGATCCGCCAACCGTTCTGCGATTTCAGTGGTAAAGAAACCCGTATGGGCGTAGGCAAGTTTATCGAGCTGAGCATGCAATGCCGCCAGCACGTCCGGATGGTTATGACCCAGGCACGAAACGGCGGCACCTCCAGATGCGTCGATATAAGCCCTGCCATTGGCGTCAAACAACTCGATCCCACGACCGCCAACAGCGACCGGCAGGTCGGCGTGAATCGAGCGATGCAAAATTTTGCTCATGGAAGTCTCATGCTTGATAGGCCTGCCAACTGAACGATAAGTCGCGTTGTCCAGCTCCGATACTAATCGAACTCGATTCTTCGCGCAACATATGTTTCATAATTTCCTCTATGCACCGGTCGGATCACTTCCCGAACCGAGGAGGCGAATGCGGCCCAACCGCCCGAGTGCTGACCATGATCCTGCCCCGGAGGCGCGGGTGATCGTCATATATCGTGAACTGAATGTCATTAGCAACGGATGTTTCATTCGCTTGCAATTACGTTCTGCATGGATCATTGATAGTTATACCAAGCTGGGGGGCGTTTGCGCGTTCACTCTTCGTGGAAAAAGGAGCCGGCGTGAAATGAGCGATGCTGAACAGCCGACAGCGATTTGCGTCGCACCCAACGGCGGCAGGCTGAATAAAGCCGACCATCCTGCCCTGCCGCTCGGGCCCTTTGAACTGGCGCGAACGGCACAGGAGTGCCTCGAAGCGGGCGCGTGCCTGATCCACGTCCACGTTCGGGACCGAGACGGCGGACATCTTCTCGATGCCGCGGCATATCGCGAGGTCATACAAGCCATCGGTAAAGTGGTCGGCGACGAAATGATTATCCAAGTAACGAGTGAAGCGCTAGGTCGCTATACTCCGGAGCAACAGATCGCGGTCATCAAGGAAACCAGACCGCAAGCCGTTTCTTTGGCGTTGCGCGAATTGGTCCCGACCGAGACTCACGAATTCGCCTTCGCATCGTTGCTGTCTTGGATCCGCGCGGAGGAAATTCTGGCGCAGGTCATCCTTTACGATCGGGACGAGGCGTTCCGTCTAAAGGAGTACCACCGCCGAGGGATGATCCCGTGGAACGATGTTCCCGTTCTTTTCGTACTCGGCCGTTACACGCCGGGTCAGAAATCGCGTCCGGCCGACCTGTTGCCGTTCATCGATGCGGCTAAGCCGCGTTTTGCACATTGGAGCGTGTGCGCTTTCGGCGAACGCGAAACCGCCTGCGTGACCGCGGCGGCTCTGCTCGGCGGACATATACGCGTCGGATTTGAGAACAACCGCCGGCTTGCCGACGGGAGTCTGGCCGAGTCAAATGCCGAGTTAGTCGCTGGTGTAGCGAAAGCTCTCCAACACGTCGGGCTTCGCAGCGCTGATGCCGCCGCGCTGCGTCAGGCCTGGCATGAGCTATGGTAGCCTAGTTCGGTCTCATCAAAGACCTCCCCGGAAGTGAAACGGGTACGCCAACCTGTCGCAAACGAAGGAACACGTGTTGCATAAGTCATCACATATCGCTACGTCTTTGTGATGGCTGACGGACCCCTCTCGGAGCAATTGGTTACCGGTTTCGATACAATGTCGAGACAGTTCCAATTGGCGGCGCGCTACATTATCGATCATCCACATGACGTTGCGCTGTTGTCAATGCGAGATCAAGCGCGCTTGGCCGGGGTACACCCGGCCACTATGACAAGGCTGGCCAAGCATGTTGGCCTCGAGGGTTACGAAGAACTTCGACAAATGTACGCTGACGCGGTTCGCAGCGGCGATGTGGGTTTCGCACGAAGGGCTGACGCGCAAGTAGTGACCCAGAAACTCAAGGGCGACCAAGGTTTCGCTCGCGAGATTCTTCAAACACACGCGGCGCAAATCGTCCATCTGACCGAACCCACCCAACTTGACGCTATAGTTTCGAGCGCGCGGCGCCTTGCATCTGCCAAACGCGTCTATTGCATCGGCCTTAGATCGAGCCACTCGATTGTCTGGCATCTGCATTATATCTTGTCCATGATCGGGGAAAAATCCGTCCTGCTCGATGCGGTGGCCGGCACGGGAACGGATGCGTTTGCTCGTGCCGCCCGAGAGGATGTGCTGTTTGCGACAAGCGTGTTCCCTTACACTCGCGTAACGGTTGATCTCGCAAAATATGCGCATCATCGTCGCATTCCCATTGTCGCCATTACCGACAGTAAGGTCGCTCCACTCGCCAGAGTCGCCGACGACGTCGTCCTAGTCCAAACCGAAAGCCCCTCATTCATTCACACGATGACCCCCGCGTTTGCAGTGGCGGAAGTGCTGGGGGCATTAATTGCCGGACGTCGTGCACAAGCGGCCCGTGAATCCCTGCTTCAATTCGATGTTCATCTGGCGGATTTCAACACCCATATAAAATCGAGAACCCAGACTCGAGCGCTTCGCTCGTCCAAGCCGGCCTCTTCAGCGGCTAAAAATACTTGCGGCCGGAAATACAAAGGGAATGGTGTGAACTGATCTCGGAGATTTGAAAGCTGCCTCGATCTCGTTTTCGTCTTTGCCCGGCGACACCACCGCCAGACACAGCCGCGTCTCGATGGCAAAGGCCGACACCGTCAGTGGCGGGCTAGCCGCAAGGTCTCATAGCCTCACCGCAGCGCCTTGGCATCAAGCGAGACCACCTCGTGGCATGCCCGCGAGAAGCCTGCGGCAAAGGCGGCGAAAGCACGTCCGAACGTCTCTGGGTCAAGCAGCCTCAACAGCCGCGAAAAGGTGTCGTGGCTGGGCGCCACCTCATAGTCGTTCAGCCGCGACAGCGCTTGTTTGCGCTCCTTGCGCAAACAACGAGAACATCCCTTCTCAGCCCAACTTCAAGTCCCCCAAAAACCATATGCGATCCCCTGATCTCACGATGGGTGTGCTTGAACCCACGACACCCAATCTTCGCGCAGCATTGATCCAGATTTTTGGAAGGGCATTGCAGAGTAAACGGCGGTCGTCGAGTATCGGGCGCAGCGCGCTGGCGAACGGCGCCGGCGGATCGCGGGCCGACCTGCGGCGCGCTTCACCCGCTCGCATGCTCCAGCCACCGCCGCCCCGTACCGTCATCTTGTCGCAAGATGACGACAATCTGGAAACTGAATTGGAATCCCGCGGCTATGGGCTGTCTACTGCCAATCGAGGATGGGACTAAAGCAGGCCTAGGGACACTCTCATGAACTTATGCTTTTTCACAACAGCTAACGCGATTATAACACCCCGCGTTCAGCTAAGGCCCATCAATCTCACGCGAGACGTTGCTCTTTTTCGCCAGACAGTATCTGACCTGACGAAAATCTCGGTGATTTCCTTCGACCGTTTACTGTCACGCTGAGATGAGCCCGAACCACACCGATCTCGCGGCCGCGACCGGTTTCAGCCACCTGCCTGAAAGACTTCGAGACATCATTCGACGCCGGAACGCAGTGCTCGGTCCTGGCTACCAGTTTTCGGAGACGATTCCGGTGGAGTTTGCCTCGAGCTTTGGTGCCCACCTAATAGATGGCGACGGCAATGACTATCTCGACGCGTATAACAACGTTCCGGGTGTTGGCCACGCGCACAAGCATATCGTCGATGCAGTTTGCCGCCAGATGGCTGCAGTCAACGTAGATACCCGGTACCCCCAGGAGCCACTTGTTGCCTATGCTGAGCGTCTACTTGCGACATTCCCAGCTGAGCTGTCGAAGTTAAGCTTGCCCTGCACTGGATCGGAAGCAAACGATCTCGCGATTCGTGTCGCGAGATTTCATACAGGCGGCGAAGGTATCATTGCTACTCGTTGGGCGTTTCACGGTCGCACTCGTGAGGTCGCGAGTTTTTCCCCAATGCTCGGGGAAGGGTCCGCGCTCGGACCGAATGTCCGACTCATTGCCGCTCCTGACCCAAGGCTCTGCGATAAAGAACGCTCTCTCGAGGAGTTTATGCGGGATCAGGTGCGTTCCGCGATTGTTGATCTCGAACGGCATGGATACAGACTAGCAGCCTTGATCGCCGATTCCGCGTTCACATCCGACGGCATTTTTACTCACCCAGTTGGCTTTATGCAGGCAATGGTCGACGAGGTTCATGCCGCAGGTGGTCTCTACATTGCTGACGAGGTTCAATCGGGATTCGCTCAGTTCGGAGATTCGATGTGGGGATTCAGTCGGCACGCCGTGATCCCCGATATCGTTACGATGGGCAAGGCGATGGGGAACGGCTTCCCCATCTCTGGCGTCGTCTTCCGCCCGGAGGTATCTGACGAATTTGGGCAGAAGGTCAGCTACTTCAATACACTGGGTGGCCGGTCGATTTCTGTAGCTGCGGCTTCCGCAGTGCTTGATGTGTTCGAGCAGGAGAATGTGCGTGAACGCGTTGCCAGCAATGGCGCCACGTTAATGGCAGGACTTGAAGCGCTAACACGGGATTCTCCTTATGTTGCGGAAATCAGAGGCAGCGGCTTGTACCTTGGAGTAGAAATCGTCAAGAATAGAAGGACGCTTGAGCCCGATCCCAATCGTTGTGAAAGCATCATCAAGAACCTCCGCGATCGTCGCGTTCTGATCAGCCGGACCGGCCGAGCGAGTAATGTGTTGAAAGTGAGACCTCCAGTCGCTTTCACCGCTGCCGATGTGAGCCGCCTCCTTGAGACTTTTGCCATCGTAGCGAAACAGCAGCTTTAGGAAGCTAGTAACATGAACAAATCACCCGGCGCGGTGCTAAAACGACTCCTAGAAGAGAGCAGCCTTCTTGCATCAAGCCAACCCATCGATCCCGTGCTGTTGAAAAACGTGCTTGAGAGGCACTATGGGCTTGGTGGACACGTTGAACGATTGGGCAGCGAAAAGGGTCATACGTTCAGGCTTAAAGTCAAAGCAAATGAATACCTCGTAAAGGTGTCACCGTCCGACGAACCTGAACCAGTTACGGCGTTGCAGATTGAGGCGATGCGATATCTTGACGATGCCGCCCACGCCTTGCCGGTACAGCGGATCAAACGCACTCTTGACGGAAGAGATAGCGTTCCAATCGACGTGGGGGATGGACTCTGCCGAACACTCAGTGTCTTTTGCTTTGTCGAAGGCCTGCTGTGGGAGCAAATGGAGGCCGACGTTGAGCAGTTAACTAAGGCAGGAGACATGCTCGGGCGACTAAACGTCGCGCTGCGATCATTTGAGCATCCGGCTGCCGCGCGCAGCTTAGTTTACGATATTAGGCACTTTCTCCATTGGACGGGACTTGTCGAGTACGCGCCACACCCCAAGCACCGACTACTGGCTCAAAGGGTCTTCAGGCTCTTCGAAGAAGGCGTGCTGCCGAGGCTGCTTAGTCTGAGAATGCAAGTGATCCACGGTGACTACGCTCCAAACAATGTTGTTGTGGATTCGCACAGCGATGTTTTCGTGAAGGCTATACTTGACTTTGGAGACGCTGTCCATAGCGCGGTGATCTTTGATCCCGCCAATACCGTCGCGCATCTGATCGGCCGCTCTCAGGATCACCCTTGGCAGGATGCGTTTGCCTTTGTCGCCGGGTACAACCAGAGCCAGCCGCTAAACGCGTCAGAACTTCCACTTTTGCCAGTTGCGGCTCTCGCGCGGCTTACCATGCTCGCGTTGATCAGGTACTGGAAGGCTGAACGCGCACCTGACCAAAGCAAGGAGCTACTCGCTAGTGCCGAGTATTATTGGGCGAATCTAGAGCGGGCCATGGACGTATCACTGGATGATGTGATAGCGCGATTCCGCTACGGCGTCGGTGATCCTGGTTGTTGAGCGCAGCGACAGGAAGCAGGTGGCGATCGAGGGAACACCATGCACTACGCATGACGCTATTTCTGGTTGCCTACTTGTTTGATCGCAGCCTCGCATGGCGATGCTGAGGTAAGAGGGGCGTTGGAGCATCGTGTTCCTCCTATTGGCTGCAGAATCCAGAGCGGGCCCGATTGCGTGACATGGCTCGGTCAATCGAGCCCGGTCAAACTCACATACGGGTCGCCGCTTGAGGACGGCTGCACCGATTTCTCGCTTGCGCACAGGACGCACTGGCACGACCTTTGCTGGTTAAGATGCGGCAACACTGGATAGGGCAAGACTGAGTAAAGGTTGGCTAACGCAGTGCAAGACGGGCGATGCTCCCGTTTCCTTGAACCCGTGATGCCCCTCGCTTAGAGGGAAATAACCTCGCGCGCACGCTGCCCCGTGGCAATAGCCTTGGAGAGCAACATGGCATTGCAGATGGAGTCACCGGCTGCTTCGATCAAGGTGAAGACCTGGCTGCGTGGCGAGCCCCTCACCAATCTCCAGCCCGGCAAAGTGTACGTCATCGAGTTTTGCGCAACTTGGTGCGGAGCCAGGGGTGGGCGATCGTTCGCAGGGCTCCCCGGTGAACCATGGCATAGATCGCCGTTATCAGGGCGCGACGATGGCGCAGGACCTGCCCAACTTCCGGTCTGGCCGAGTCCGGCGTGGCGACCGGCGGCAGCCTCGATTTGCGACACGCCACTGCTGAGAGAGCACCAAGGGGCGCCTTGACGCGCACAAATATAGTCCGGCCCTGAGCAGTCCGGGGACGGCCGTGGGCAGATAAGCCACCGCTTCGCCGACGTCGGCCGGCAAGGGAAGGTGTTCGATGCGGCTTCATTTGCCTTCACGAGGATCTCGCCGGATCGCCATCCACGTCATCGAGTTTGAGCTTGGCGACTCCCCTCCGCCCGCAAGCCGAGACGCGAGACCGCGAAGTCGCGGCAACCGAGCGACGTTCCGCGGTCGCAGGATGCTAGAAGGCGCTCAAACTGATCGGGATCCAGTCTCTTTGGCAGCCTGGACAATCGGCAGATGGCGACCGAGGGCACGCAAGCGGCAAGAGGACGCGCGATGAGGCCCTCGACATGCAGGACTGCGAGCAGCGATCGCGGCGCCGTCACTGTCAGGCTTGCCGCGCCGCGACCCAACTGAGGGCAATGCATCACCACGAAGGCGACGATGTCGGTCGCGGCCAACCCGCAAGGTCCAAGGCCAGCCCGTCGAACGACAATCGATGGCGCAGAAAGGAGCGCACAACGTGGGCGTAGCCGATCGCCGTCACCTTCCCCAAAGCCGCGCTCATCCGTCAGGTGGCGTCGGTATCGCTCCAGCAGTTCATCGACCGGATCGTCCGGTGCACGGGGCGATGGCTGCCGCACCACGCCGAGTGCGCGCAAATGGCGTAGTCTTGGCCGCAATGCTTTGATCGAGCGGAACTGCTGGCAAGCTGCGCGACGGGTGCGGACAAACCGATCAAGATGGCTCGCATCCAAGTCCTTCAGGTCCGCCCCCTCCAGGCTAACCCGCGGCTCAATCGCGCCAGCAACCGCATCTGCTCGAGAGCGGAGACCTACGTACAGTCCTGTCGGGCAGGTTCGCCAGCAAACCCAGCCGCAGATAGAGCAAGTGGGCCCTGGACGCGAACGCGAAACGGATCAGTTGACACAAAAGCAACTCCCCTTCTTCGCAAGAAGAGGAATTTGCACCATCCGTCAGGCCCGCCGTGATTATGCCGACCCCATCGCAGCGATCCTCGCCCATAGTCGGATTCTACTCCCAAGTCGACATAATCCAGAGGCAGGCACAATAGATCAGGCACCGCTGGATGGGAAGTATCCACGCTGAAGGTCCTGCAGATCGCCTTTGGTCAGCCCCTATTACGAAGAGGCGACAGACTTCGATCTATCCCGCGATCGATGAGACTGTCGAGCACCGCCTCCGAGTTCTCAGTCGCCCCTTCGATCACACTTGTGGCCCTCAGCATCGAAACCGACTGCCGCCACGATGAGTAGCTCGTCCAAATCCAGCCCATCAATCTGGATCACAAGCAGGTCGAGCTACGACAGATCCGAGGACATCCATTCATCAAGCCGGGCTTCGGGTCGGGGCTTTGAACCGCCTGGAAACCGCGGACTTGGAAATGCCGCGTCCACCTGCGGAAGCAGTGGCGGGGCTTTCATGTCCGACTCGAAGCTCATGACGCTCCCGCCAATCGCCGCGTGAGTAGCATGACGGCGGCGGCGTAGAGAAAGGCCTGGACCGAGGCGATGGTCGCCTCGATGTCCTTGGCGAGGCCTCGGTTGCAGTTGATCCAGGCGAAGAGGCGCTCGACCACCCAGCGCCTGGGCAGGACCTGGAAACCGACCTGATTGGCGATCTTCTTGACGATCTCGATGGCGATCGAGGTGGCCTCTCTGACGCGCTCGGCATTGTAGGCGCTGTCGGCAAATGCGAGTTCGACGAAGGGGAACGGCCCTCGCGAGGCCTTCAACAGGGGCACGGCGCCGTCCCGGTCCTGGATGTCGGCTGGGTGGGCCTGGATCACCAGCGCCCGTCCGTCGTGTCGACCATGGCGTGGCGCTTTCTGCCCTTGATCTTCTTGCCGGCGTCATAGCCCCTCGGGCCGCCGGCTTCGACCGTCTTGACCGATTGGCTGTCGATCACCGCTGCCGAGGTGGCTGGCCTCTCGGGCCGACCCACTCGCGGTCTTTCATAACCAGGCGATAGTTGATCGTCTCGAACAGGCCTTCGGCGAAAGCGCAAGAACCAGCCGTAGACTGTGCTTCTCGGCGGGAAATCCTTGGGCAGCAGACGCCAGGTGCAGCCGGCCCGTAGCACTTAGAACATCGCGTTCATCACCTCACGCATCGTCCACTGGCGTGGGGGCCCTGGGAGCATGATGAGATTCGTCATGGCGTTGTGCGTATTCGACACCCCGCGCTTATGGACTAAGGCGGGCAACGCCTACCTCACCTACAAATCCAACATCCTACGGGACATCCCCGTTGACGGCGCCGCGAGTTGGAACCGGGTTAAACGCATCACAGCGCGCGGGTCCAAGGTGTCGATAACCGTTTCATCGCATCAGCCTTGCAGCTGATTGTCGATACCGGCTCGATACTCCTTCATAAGTTTGAATCGTCGTCTCAGCACCCCGCTGCGGGAGACTGACTGCACGTAATCCGCTGATGCCTCTCCTGATGATCCGGTCGGGGGTTGCAGTGGTCAGGATTGGCGAGATAATGATGAACTGGGTTTCGATCGGCAAGGCCTGTCGGCATCAGCGTTCGCCATGGAGACCGCAGGGCGGTGCGTAAGTGTGCCCCACATGAAGAAGCGCGAACTCTGGTGTCGAGTTGCTGTCGATCCCGCTATCGGCTCGTTGCATCAGGATCCTGCCCTGTTCGCCAGAACGCGAGGGGCCGCAAAGCGCTTCGCTTTCAGAACGGTCGGAAGGGGTGTGATCGACCAACTAATTAAGTCAACGGCACGCTGCAATATCGCTTCCGTCTCAGCATGGGTGGGTGAGGCGGCCATGACGTGTCCCATGGTGTCTCGGAAATCGCCTTTTCTGACGATGACTGTATTAGGTTCAACATACAATTTGACCTCGGTTACACCTGGTAAGCCAACCGCCAGACTGTCGCCCTCAATCCAGTCGAGGACGCCGTCGGCTGCAGGAACGAGGAACCGAGCGGCCGCGGTTTGCGAATGCTTTGTGCGCAAATCCCATTCCTCGCCGATTACTAGCTTGAGGTGCTCGGCAATGGGATCGATACCGTAAGCCAGTTGAATCAGGCGGGGAGTCGTCCAACCCGGAAGACGCGGATTTACTTCAATGACGACTGGTCCACGCTTCGTCCAGCGGAATTCGATGTTCGCTGGTCCCCAGCCAAGGTCGAGAGCGCGCAAACAGCTCAGTGAAACATTGGCAATGCGTTCATGCTCGAAGTCAGTCAGCGGAGCCGGAAAGATGCTGCCGCGAACGACGAACTGGGGTGAGCAGTCGAAGTCCGCAGCACCTACTGCAATAACCTCAGTTCCCATTGTGTCAGCGCTATACTGCGGGCCCTGGGCGAATTCTTCGATCAGTATCCTGGGCGAAGCCCCCCTTGTCGGCTCCTTCGCCAGCAGATAAGCCGTGTGATCGGCCACCTCGCCGATGCTGCGGCACAATCGGACACCGCAGCTGCCGCTACCCACGGCTGGCTTAACAATCACCGGTAGGCCGATCTCCGCGGCAGAGCTTTCCACCTCCGTCGCATCCGCTACCAAGCGATAAGCAGGCATTGGAATGCCGGCTGCCGCGAGGAGTTGACGTTGAACGAATTTGTCGCAGCATCGTTCGATGGATGCCGGGTCCGGTCCTGGCAGATCAAAATGCCGGCAGAGTTTGCCAACTGTCACATAAATCGACTCGTCCAGGCCCGAAAAGCCAGTAATGCCAGCAATGTCATATGTCGAATGTAGTCGGCAGCATTCGCGGACCAACGAACCAAGATCGTCTGTATCTACACGGGCGGCCTCAAGCCCTTTCGCCGCAAGGTAGTCGAACTGAGTTGGATTCGTTGCCAGGGTAATTGGATGAATACCAAGACTCTGAGCTGCTTTTATGTATAGAGGCCCGACAGTCCTGTGGCCTTCAAGCAGAATGAGCGCTCTTTCTTTCATTGTTAACTCCGGCGTTACGTAGGGAAAACGGGTATCGGTCTTTTCGTCTTCGACCAGATGTTGAGGTAAGGTTACCACCGTCCAGATTCCGGTCTCACAAAGTTTCTGTAAAATTAATTGAAGGATTTATTATAGCCACGGCTTTTCGCATTCAGGCCAGCTTCGCCACTGCAAGCGCCCAAGGCTTCAAAGCCGATTCTTGACGGGGCGCGTCAGCATCACGTTGGCCGCTTTCTAGAGCGTCACACGCGCCCCATAGTCGCAGACCTTGGAAATGCGCCCCGTCAAGCCAGGGATGCTTCCTCGGGATCAGCCCGAAATATGTGCCCAGCATCCCGGACGAGCCAAAATCGCGAGGTTCGTCGATGGCCGCTGAAAATGTCAGCGCACCAAAGCCGGACTCACCTACGAGTGTTTCTCGCCTCATATTCCGGCGATGCCATGGGAGCTTACGGTGATCTGGAAGCTGATGAGGCAGCCCTGATTAAGATACTGCGTCGATTACATTGAGGCACCCACGTCCGGAACGGTAACATGCGAATTGCTGTGTTAAGCGTGAAGAGTGCCACAAAGCCGGCAGGAACATGGATACGCCGAAAAGGAGCTTGCAATCAGCCACGCGATCAGCGGACCGGATCGTGCGGTATTCGTTCAACCGCACTCGCTCGGACCGCGTCACAGCACTCTATGCCAGCTATGTTCGGTTGACGACATCCATGTTCGGAACTTGACACACTGATGTACAAGTCTTCCGCGACTACATCGTCAAAAGACTGGCCTTGCTCCTCCTTCCCTCGCAATCTCTTCGGCGGCACGCCGGTTGCAGGCGACATGGCGAAGGTCCCGTTTACGGTCACGGTACTCTCGCAGTCTCCAACTTGGGGGTCTAAATGAAACGTACGCGAACGAACCATACGGAGCGGGATCCGGAGGTAAGGATTGCTGTTTGCACGGACCAGAGCCGGAGCGAACATGAGCTGAACGTGCCGGCGGCCGCCGCAGCGTCTCCCGTCTGCCCGCCCCCAAACTCGGAACTGCGGGCTCGAACAGCGATCATGAAGTTCCTCGAGGGAACGCGGGTCGTTACAGAAGGCGAGCTGGAATGCAATGGCATCACGCGTTATCAAGTCACAAAATTCTACCGCGAACAAGTCATGAATAGTGGCTACTACGACCAACTCAGGTACATTACCGAACCATCGTTCGAGGAGTTCGTGAGCTCTGGCAAACTAGATACGAGCGGCGAGCACGACAATACGGTCATACCGGGAATGCAGCACAAGTACGCCCAAACCGGGTTGTTGCTGGTTACGGATCGTTGCATTTCATACTGTCGTTATTGCTTTCGCAAACGCTTCGTTGGCAAGCAGTCCGATGAAATCGCAACTGACTTCACCCAGATTGCTCGATATATTAGCAATCATCCTGAGATGACAAATGTATTGCTTTCTGGAGGTGACCCATTCGTGCTAAGCACCGCCAGGCTTGACAAGATTCTTGACCATCTGCTGCCAATCCCGCATTTGGACTCGATCCGTTTCGGTACAAAGGCAATCGCCTACCAGCCCAAGCGGTTCGAGGATCCCGCTCTACCGGCTTTGTTCCAACGGATCCACGAATCGGGCAAAGCTTCGGTGGTCGTCACACATTTCGACCACATCAGTGAAATCTCGGTAGACGCGGAGCGCAACATTCGCTCTTTGCGTGCACTGGGTGTGCAGTTTCTCAATCAGTCCGTGCTTCTCGCAAAAGTTAACGACGATCCGGAGATCTTGGCAGCGACCTTCGCCAAGTGCCATCAAATGGGTGTCCGTCCATATTACCTCTTTCAGGCCAGGCCGGTGAAAGGCGCTTCACACTTCCAGGTTTCGCTGCGCCGCGGAACACAAATTGCGAGCGGCATCAACCAGCGACTCAGCGGAATCCAAAAAACGTTTAAATACATCATGTCTCATTACACTGGAAAGATCGAGATCCTTGACCTTGCAGGCGATGATCGAATCTATATGCGATACCATCAAAACAAGGCACCCGAGAAGGTCGGAAAGATCTTTTCGAGGCCATACCTCGATGGCGCTTGCTGGTTGGATGATTTGCCCGAAGCATGAGGCCGAACTGCGTGCGCCCATGGGACTTCGCTCCATCAATGCATCAGAAATTGTGATAGGTGATTGGTGGCCCGATGATCTGGGATGCTCTATATTGTCCCAAGACAGAATTAAGAACGTGATGACGTCAAATAAGCTGTCATAGTATTATGGACCGCAATCGATGGAATAGGTAAGTAAAGAGTTAAGTAGCCAAAGGTAGGTGGGGAGAACGATATTGCTGCGTGCTCCATGTAGGCCAGTTCAGAGTTGACTTTGTCGTCTTTGGCGCTGAAACATCCCGCTGGCATCGATAAGAGTTGATGCGCCTAGACGTTTGATCAAGACCCAAACTTGCGGGCGGGCGCGTCAGACGAACCGGCGAGATGCTGTCAGCCTGACGCTGTTGCGGGCCGGCGAACTGATCGGCGTCTGAGTTCCCGACACCGTGCACGAGGTGGTGCGCCATCTGGCGACGGTGTGTGCAGCAGCGAGCGAGGACCTGCATAAGAAGCGCAGGCGCTGCATTCGTTCCTGCTGCGCCATTGCCAGGTGTTTAGCGGCCATAAGCACTGGAGCCCGGCCCATGCCCGCTCGCTGGCGGCGCAGAAAGCTCGATCATCCGGCCCAGCAGATCGTCTTCCAGGACTAGGTCGACGTCATCAACGATGCGCAGGCTCGCCTGGAGCGGCTCGATGCCCAGTTGGCCGGAGTGGTGCCGGCTGATCGATGGCGCCGGCGGTGACGGGCTATCAGGCACTGCGCGGTGTGTCCGTCATCGTTGCCATCACCTTCGTCAGTGAAGTCGGCGATGTCCGCCGCTTCGACAATCCGCGCCACTTGGTGGCCCTTTCTTTAGCCTAGTGCCCCGGAGCGCTGGGCGGCGAAACGGTCAAAGCGTATCGGCGCGGCGATTGCGTTGCCACCGAGGCCTCGGTTCGCCTCGGACTCATCTTCGGCCACGAGGAACGGTCGTACGAAAGGCGCTCCACCAAGCGCTTCACTACCTTCCTTTACACCGTATGTCGCTCCGCATCGGCTTTGGAAAGACGGCCTTCAACAAACGTAGGGGCCATCTCCTCTCAATTGAAGGCAACATCAACCATATACCTATCCCCCACAGTGAAAGTAAATTCCGCATAGGGGTCACTGCTGCACAAAGGACATAAATCTGCATTTATCACGAAAACTTAACAAGACGTGGTGCGCTCAGGTGATAAAGCTTTCGGTGCTGCCAGCGCAGATGATGCTCGAGCGCAATCCTGCGACCGGTAACTTTATGCACCCGTGCACGAGCGACAACATCAGCGCGAATGGCTGCGGAGCGAGACTATGGAAAACCTGCCGACAACAGCGGTCCTGCAACTTCGAGGGCTGTCAACCAGAGTGCCCGACCAGTTTTACTCGGTCCCGGCGGCGCATTTTCCGAAGTGGGCCAAGGAGGCATTTTGCGCTTCGCCCATATCGGTCTGTTGACAAATGAGGCTGGCAACTGAACGTCTCATATTACGCCCTTTGGAAGACAAAGACCGAAGTCCGATGGCGCGAATTTTCGGTGATGCGCACGTCAGACGTTTCTACCCCAAAGTGCTAACGGTTGAGGAAACTAATGTCAGGATCAACCTTGCCATCGAGCGCGCTCGGACTGAGGGGTTCCATTTTCAGGCAGCGGAACTGAAGGGCAGCGGAGAGCTCATCGGTTTGATTGGGCTCGGCGTCCTCTCAGAGTGGGTGCAGGCGGCAAATCCCAGCCATCGGACCGTCGAAATCGGATGGATGCTCGCAAAGGAGCATTGGGGCAAAGGGCTCGCGCCGGAAGGCGCGCGGGAGTGGCTCGACTACGCCTGGTCAATCGGTCTACCCGAGGTCTTAGCTGTCACCGCCAAGGAGAACGCACCGAGCCAAAGGGTTATGCAGAAGATCGGCATGACTTATGATCCCGCAGGCGATTATGAGGACCTACGGCTCGACGAGGGCCATTGGTTGCGGCCTCGTGTGGTCTACCGGAAGCGGAATCCGACGTCATAAGAGCCGCATCCTGTCACAATTGAACAAATCATTCAGCCGAGATGATACTGCATGTCAGGCGAACGTATCTCACTGTCGCCGGGAGGATTTTGGCACGCCATTGACCTTGCGGTGGTCGAGAATCGAAATTCATAGGCGCGGAAGCCCTGGCCGTTTGTCCCCTCGGAGACGCAAGGCGCCGTAACCCGGTCGCAACGCTCCAGGCCTCCGCATGGCAACTGGTCCGGATCGGGTTGGAGCTGGACCGTTGTCACAGAGGCTATTCAGCGTATTGGCCGAAGCAGGCTTGCCCATAGTGTGCATTGAGACCCGCCAGACTAAGACATTGCTCAAGGCGCAGATGAACAAGTCCGACCGCAACGATGCGCGCGGCAATATCCAGATGATGCGGGTCAAGCTGTTCCGCCCCAGTGCACGCCAAGACAGTGACGAGCCAGCAGCGCCGCGCCGTGCTCACGCCTCGAAAGCTGCTGCAGGAGAAGGCCATCGCGATCGAGAACGACATCCGCGGCTTGCTGCGCAAATGGGTGCGCGATCTGTCGACGAATACTGAGCTGAAGGCGGAGCGCGACATCCTAAAAAAGTTCCCCAGCCTACATCGCGCGGGAAGTGACATGAGATTCGCTTTCATCGCGAGACACCGGAACATCTGGCCGGTGGCATGGCTGTGTGAGATCGTGTCTCAGGAAGTGGTGTAGCTGACGGCGTTGGTCGCCGTGCTCTCCGGCATGGCCGGGCTGATCAGCGTGCCACGGCGGGCAGGCTGATGAGGGGATCATCGCTCATCTGGCTGATGGTTTCCAGTGTCATGTAGCGGGCCCGCTGCACGGCCCATTCATCGTTCTGCTCGAGCAGCAGCGCGCCGACGAGGCGGAGGATGGCGTTGTCGTTGGGGAAGATGCCGACGACCTCGGTTCGGCGCTTGATCTCGCCGTTGAGACGCTCGATCGGATTCGTGCTGTGAAGCTTGGCCCGATGCTCCTTCGGGAAGGTCATGTAGGCGAGCACGTCGGGTTCGGCGTTGTCGAGGATGGCGGCCAGCTTCGGCACCTTCGGCCTGATCTGGTCGGCGACGGCGCGCCACTGGGCACTGGCGGCTTCGGGCGTCTCCTGCGCGAAGGCGGTGGCGATGAAGGACGCGGCGGCCGCTCTTGCCGGCATGCGCCAGCACGTTCCTCATGAAGTGGACGCGGCAGCGCACCCTCATGGGCATCGGAGACGACAAGCTTGACCCCGCGCAGGCCGCGCCGGGTGAGCTTGCGCAGGAACTCCGTCCAGATCGGCTCGGCCTCCGAGGTGCCTATCTCCATGCCGAGCACCTCGCGCCGGCCGTCGGTGTTCACGCCCACCGCGATGATGACGGCGACCGAGACGATGCGGCCGCCGCGGCGCAACCTTGAGATAAGTCGCATTGATCCAAAGATACGGCCAGTCACCTTCGATCGGCCGTTCGAGGAAGGCCTTCACCTTGCCGTCGATCTCTTCGCACAGCCGCGACACCTGGCTCTTGGAGATGCCGCTCATGCCCATCGCCTTAACCAGGTCGTCGACCGAGCGGGTCGAGATACCTTGGACGTAGGCCTCCTGGATGACGGCAGTCAGCGCCTTCTCAGCCATGCGGCGAGGCTCTAGGAAGCTGGGGAAGTAGGAGCCTTTCCTCAGCTTGGGGATGCGCAGCTCGACCGTTCCGGCCCGGGTCTCCCAATCCCTGTCGCGGTAGCCATTGCGCTGGGCGGTCCGCACCGTGCTCTTCTCGCCATAGCCGGCGCCTGTCGCGGCACCCACCTCCAGTTCCATCAGACGCTCAGCGGCAAAGCCGATCATCTCGCGCAGGAGATCGGCATCGGGGGTCTTCTCCACGAGCGCGCGCAGGTTCATCATGTCGTCGGTCATCGGTGGTTCCTTCGAATCAGGTTGGTGTCAGCAACCCGACCCTAACGGAAGAACATCGATGACCACCGCTGCGCCGCTCACTCGCTACGGCGCCATTGAGGGCGCGCTCGCGAGCGGCTTCGCTACCGCCGAGCTACACCACCTCGCGGGACACGACCCTGTGTGACGCGCTGGATGTGTCCCGCTCAGGCGTCCATGCCTGGCTCTCCCAGCCCCAGTTCCTCGGCACGATGAAGTGTTGGTGACGGCGATCGACCGGAGCTTCAAGAGTAGCGACCGAACCTGTGGCACCAGGCGCGTCTGGCATGAACGTGCTGGCCGAGGGTCTCTCCTTTGGCCTGCATCGCATCGAGAGGCTCATGTAGGGGAATGGTCTGCGTGCCCGGCCTCGGCGCCGCGGACTGCCGAAGGACGTGGGAGACCGACAGTGTCGAACAATCTCCTTGACGGCGCCTTCGAGGCATCGGCGTCAACCAGAAGTCGGTCGCCGACTTCACCTACATCTGGACCGCTGAAGGTTGGCTCTACGTTGGCGCCGTGGTCGATCTATTCTCTCGTCGTGTCGTCGGCTGGGCGATGAAGGCGGAGATGACGGCGCAGCTCGTCACCGCCCTCCTGATCATGGCGATCTGGCGCAGAGGCAGGCCGGACAGCCTGCTGCACCACAGCGACCAGGCATCCAATACACCACGAACAGTTCCAGCGTCTGATTGCCGACCACGGCATCAGCCGCTCGATGAGCCGGTCGGGCAATGTCTGGGATGCAGTAATGGAGAGCTTCTTCTCGTCGCTGAAAACCGAGCGGACGGCCCGCAGGTCTACAGAGCGAGGGTGACGCCAGGGGCGGAAATGTTGGATTATATCGAGCGCTTCTACAACCTCGGCGAAGGCACTCGACACTGGGCTATCTGAGCCTCGTCGAGTTCGAGGAGCAAGGTATGCTAGCTTAACCGCGGAAAAACCGCCAGCAGGCCATAGGTGCCAGGCCATAGGTGCCCGGCTTAACCGCGGCAACGAGGGCATCAATGACCTCCTCGGCCAACGCACCGGACCATCCCTACGGTGTATTCGTGTTTTGATGCAGAAAAGCTGGTTCGTTTTTTCTAATTGGATGCTGAGATGGCGGACCATGAGGCAGCCTAGTCCGTTCCCCGAACAATATGGTACCGGAAGAAAGCCCGACTTCCCCGCGAGCGTTGCTGGTTTCTGCCCTGACGGCGGCCGCCATAGTCGCTGTCATCTCCAGTTCGGTAACACCTTCCCGTAGCGAACTTTGAAAGGTTCGCACTGCCAAATCTGTCATGCGCATTGCGTCGCGCATGCACTCAAGTTCTAGCTCGCCCTTCACCGCTCCCACCGAAGAAACCAGCCGAGTCGCGTCAGCGATCTTTAAGTCGGGAAGCTGCGCCTGAAGTGCATCGACATCTGCAAGCGCGAGGTTCCAACAGCCAAGTTCAAAAGGTGCGAAGCATCCACCACTGCCATCGTATCCGCTGAGATAGCGAAGATGGCCGTAGGCAGTCACTACGAGTGCGTCTAGCCCGGGCTCGCCACTGCCTCCAGCACGTTGAGACGCCTGCGCTCGTACTCGGATCTCGGGATCGGAACTCTAGTCAGTGGAATAGCTGAGGACATTGGCCATCTACCTCAAAGATTTGCCCTGTTGTGGTTCGGTTCCGCAACTTCTGCGTATCCAAGCCGGTGAAAATTACGCCGTTCTGTTTCAACTTTCGCCCTCGCTAAGCATATGGCAGGCTCCGGATTTCCCGGAACCAATCCGAATTCAGCCTACCGCGGGGGCGATCGACCTTCACTCTGAAGTACGGTCTGGACGACCTTTGCCGCCGTCGCTGGCTGGATAAACTTAGATCGCGCAACACTGTGCCGGCCGTCGACGCTGACGGGCACCTCGCCCTCGATGGTTACGCGACGAACGATCCGGCGTTGGTCACCGTAATCCTTGGTCGCACAATGCATCGTTGCTCGATTGTCCCAGATCGCGACATCACCCCGCTTCCACTTCCAGCGCACCGTGTTTTCCTGCGCGGTGACATGAGATTCAAATAAGTCGAAGAGCCTCTGGCCGTCATATTTGGAGACACCAACGAAACGCGCAACATACACGCCGAGCACAAGCGTGCGCTCGCCAGTCTCAGGGTGGACGCGTACGACTGGATGCTCTGTCTCGATTATCGGGCCAGTATGCGGCTCGGTAGAAGACCTGAGATAAGACCCGGGGAAGCTGTGAATAGCCCAGAGCTCGTCGGCAAGCCGTCGCAGCGGCAAAGGTAAGTCGAGATATGCAGCCGCCGTGTTTGACCACACGGTGTCGCCGCCGACCAGTGGGATCACAACGCTTCGCAGCACCGCGATCTTGGGATAGGCGTCCATGCAGGACCAATCTATATGCCAAACATCAGCCCCTATATCGCCATGGGCGGAATCAATGTCGAAAATCGGCGTCGTTCCCTCCGGATATGGCGAGGACTTCCCGAATCGCTGAGCAAAGCGCTCCTGCTCAGCGTCCTCGAGATGACCCTGGTCGCGAAAGAAAATGACCTTGTGCTCAAGCATCAAGCCGTTTATCGCAGCGATGGTCCGATCCGGTAAATCGGCCGACAGTCTGACATTCCTGATTTCAGCACCGATGCGCGCTGTGCATTTGATGACATCCGTAGGTGGAATGACATTGTCGATCAATTCCATTTCACTCATGGGGGCATTCTCCGGTGCTGCAGTTTGGTTTGCCATTCGCAGTCGGTAGTGTTTCATATGTTATTGCGAACCGCACCTACCACTCTTGGTAGGCTGATCTTGCCTGAAGCGAGGTCAGCGCGGCGCCCGGATGGAATCGCCTTGCCGCCGAAGTCATGCGGCGCCGACGCCAAGCGGCTACGGAGATTGACTTCCGACGCGTCAAAGGAAAAATGGGCATTCGCGCCTCAGCTCTTCTCCGAACCGGATTCCGACAGCGGATGCAGCCGCCGAGCCGGGTCTCCCGCAACTGAACGACGGCTAAAGCGTACGAACTGTCTATTAGTGGGATCTCGTCGGTTGCGACGGTCTCGGTCACAGCCACGAGCAAACTGTGGGAGGTTGAGGACGAGGTCCGCGGCAGAATAGCCGCGTTGCGCTGCGTCGGGAAACGTCCGCGGCCATCGTCGAGGTTCTTCGAGCACGGGAAAAAGGCCCTATAGACTAGGCAAGGTTTTCGGATAATCCGAAGTGCCGAGGCGATCTGCTACGCGCTCACCCGGCGTGCACCCTGGACTGACACACAAAAAATCGCCGCCAGTTTTCTGCAGCATTTTGCAACCAAGTGGAAAATGCGGCGAAAACAAACGGATAAAGCGGGATGCCAGGTTCAATTCAAATGCAACTCGATCTACCAGTTCGTAGTCGCCTGATTGTCACCGCCTTCCCTGACATCGTCGTGATGGCCTATAAGACGTGTTTAACGACGTCGTTTGTATGTGTCTTGTGCGAGTTTTGCGATGCGTGTCGAGATTCTTGGTGCCGAACGGCGTCGTCGCTGGGGTGATAGGAAGAAGCTCGACATCGCCATGTGGTTGGCGACTGGGACTGAGGTTGCCGAGCGGCATGATGTGACACGGCAGCAGATTTACACCTGGCGGCGAGAGCTGGGGAAGGGCCTTTGTTGCCGTCGGCGGGTCCCATGTTCTTCCGTGGACATGCCCGTGGCTCAGAGTGAACCCGGTATGGCACACCGGGATCGAGTTCCGTGCGCTCGCGAATTGCCTTGTGCGATACGCGGACGCGTCTTGTGGGCGAAGACACAAGCGAAATCCTCGACATGATCGCCGCGCAGATAGAGGCGTAGTTCACCGCCAGGCGGGGCAGCAGGCGTCGCCCAGCCGTCTGATACCAGGCAGCATGGCTGGCGCCGGCCTTCTGGCTTACATCCTGGTCTCGAAGTTCGACGACGACCTGCCATTGGATCGCCTGAATGCCGATGCCATCCTTGCCGCGCGTCAGAAGCATAGTAAACCAAAGATCGGGGAATTCCGTGTCTGGATCGAAACGACCGGCATTCCTGGCAAGAGTGATTTGGCAAAAGCCTTATGGCCTGAGCCGCTGCCCATCATTGTGCCTGTTCCTCGAAGACGGCCGCGTCGCCATGGACACGATGCCGTCAAGCGAGCCCTGCGCCCGATTGGGACGATGCGTTCATTGTGCATCCCTCTCTCAAGTGCCTTGAAACATTGGAAGTTGGTTCTGGAAATCCGTGGGACACGGAGCTTCTTTGCGCCTCAGCGCGGTCTGAACCACCTCGCTCTGCAGGTCTGACAGCCTCTCTGGTATGGCGCACCCCGGACAAGCTGACGGGCGGGGAGAATTTGCTCCTTTATGAGGCGGCGGATGGTGTGGTTCGTGACGTTCAGCTCCCTGGCCGCTTCCGTCATGGTGCGCCATTCGCTGGTCTTGTCGGCCGAAAAGTACGCATCGTTTCCGTTGACACGGCGGATTGAGCTCACCCGTTTGGCTGTCCAGGTTTTGTTTTGCCCGGTGCGCAAACCCATCCGGTTGAGAGACGCGGCAATGTGGTCGTCGGCCCAGCGCCCCGCCATGCTGCGGATGACCTCCAGGGCGTCTTCGGAAGTGGTGCACCCATGCTCGCCCGACTTCGGCTTGCGGACCCGCAATTGCGAGTGCTGGCCGCCGCGCCAATGAATCGTCAGCACGACCTCGCGCGTCGCTTCGTCGACGTCCGCAAGGATGTCGGTGACGAGCGCGCCGAGGAGTCGTTAGCGAGCGCGCATGGTCACGCCCGGTGCGTTCCACGCGGCATCGAGATCCTCAGCTAGCCTGGCGAAGTCGGGCAGAGCGGCCGCCGGGTCGGGCGCCCGCGCCGCCTTCAGTCGTGCCTCGCACGCCTCGACGCGACGAAGCGCTGTCTCCCAGCCCTTCTCGAGCTGCGCGGCAATGAGGCGATTATCAGGGTCGCAGGCAGCGTAGCGCCGTTCCGCGAGCGAGGCCTCATACCGAGCCTGTTGCAGCTCGAGCTCCACGATGCGCTGCTGTTCACTGCGACCTTCCACGTAACTCCGTCCGGGCTCCACTGCCGCCTCGATCGCCATTGGTTCGACCACCCGGAGCAGCTCTTTGGCGACTGCGGCGTCGACACGGAGACCGCCGAACGTGAAGCACCGGGGCAGCCCGAGCATCAGGTTAGGACGATCACAGCGGTAGACGGGCTGACCCGGCGGACCGCCCAAGTAGCTTACCATCAAACGGCGCCCACAACGTCCACAGGAAAGTAGCCCAGCCGGCAGCGCCCGTCCGCCTCGGCCGGACTTCGCCCCTCCGATCTTGGCATAGTTGTTGAAGGCAAGCTGCTTCTGGTTCCGCTCGAACTCGGCCGAGCCGATGTAGCTGTCGCGGTGATCCTTCAGGGGAACCTCCCACTCCTCAAGCGGCTTGCGATAGCCGTAGCTCGTTCGGGCGCGTCCATCGATGATCTCGGTGCGCTTCTCGCCTTTGCCGTAGGCATACGCGTCGGCGCCCGGCGTGGTCATCGTCGTGGCCGTGTGGATGCTTGATCCCGCCATCTGTGCCGGAATGACGCTCGGCGCGCCACGCGTATCCATAGCGGCGCTGGCCGAGTTGCATCAGCTGCTGATCGGGGGCAGGGAATCAGGCGAAGCTCTCTAGGGTCCTGATCGATAGTGCGAAGGCTCTTGTCCACCACTATGACGCGGTGACGCGCTAGGTAAGCTTCAACGCGCGGTAAGCTCGCGCCTCAACGCGTCGAATGGTGCTCGGACCGGATCAACCAAATTGGCGAAAAAGGCATCGGCGCAGGCTTCGGCGCGGGAATAGCCTTGTGGACCATGTCCCTAGCCTCCGGCCAGTCCGCGCCAATGCAATTGCGCCAACGTGACCGCGTTCCGTCGGCTGTTTTTCACGCGCGCGCCCGACCGCCTCCGGATCAGGCGGGGGCGCCATATTGTCCAGCCTTCACAGCCAAAAGTCGGACTAATTTCGACCCCAGACACTCTGGCCTCGCCCGTACGACGCCCACCTCCGCGAATGCCACGTGTACTTCGTCTAAGCTAAGATAAGCTCGACAACCTTCCGCTATACCCTCCCATGGCTGGGCCATGCTTGCGTGAAGAGATCAACTTGGCCCAACGCGCGACCCTCGTTTTTCAATCGCATGAACGAAAGGCTACCGATTCTCGCTCGGGAACCATGATGACCGCTCCTGACTTTCGGCATGACGATGTTCGATGCCTCGTTTTACAATTCGACAACTCCGACGTTTATGGCTCTTATAGCCGCGACCGTTCTACTAGAAGCGTTCAATTTTTCCTTTACGTTTTTAATATGAAAATTAACCGTATTTACAGATATTTCTAAGATCTGTCCTATTTCCCACGATGATTTTCCTCTTGCCGTCCACAGAATACATTCCTTTTCTCTTGGAGTGAGGTTAGGAATTTCCTGGATATCACTCCAATTCGAACACTTCGAAACCCTAAGGTGGAAATGAAACGCGGCAACCTGCAAGTAAGTTATCATTTTATTTTGGAACTTCAGCCCCTCGGATTGAGCAAAGCTGACGACCCAAGCGCTGCCATCGGGGCCGTGCAGTGGAACACTTATGCCTGACCTTAAGCCGAACGCTGCAGCCTCATCGAGAACGCGCCGTTCGTGTTCGGTTGTGCTTGCGTCGCAGTACATGTCACTCCATTGAAAGGCGCCTGCCTGCCTTCGAAGCGCTTTGATTATTGGATCTATCCGGTCATAACCCATTTCGAAACAGCGTTTCTGCCATCCATTAGGATAATTCAGCATGACTGCCAGATCGCGTTGGAATGGCTTTAGAAAGTTTGGGTCGGGTGCAAGGGGGCCATAGGCGGTCCACGGGCAATCAAGATTCAAGGCAAAAGCACATAACAGATCGAACAACTGTTTGGGTTCAGTAGTCCCATCAATTCGGTCGAGAAATTGGCCAAATTCGACCGCAAACGCCTCTCTGGCTGCCTTCTGGAACTGCATCGTTGCCATGAAAGAAAACCAGTCGGACACCCGGCGTGTTAACCCTCGAAGTTGAGAGACCGAGTGATCGGTGGGCATTGCGTAGCTTCTGCTCCGCAACCATTTGCGCTCGACGTAGTCACTTGCATCTGCCCGCTGCTTTGGCTGCGGCTGTTCGCATAGTCATCTGCTGCCAGCACCGCCAAAGCTCTATCACATCGACGCGGTGCTTAACGTTATATTAAGTTAACTGTACGTTACGTTCACTGTTCGCAATTGTAAAATTGTTCGCAATGTTCTAGCGTCACATGTTAATTACTAGGCGCATCCCGATTGAAAAGTCAGTTAGCGCCTTGATGCCCGGCGATCGGCTTTAGGCGGCCTGAACCGGTCTGGTCGAGCTTGGGCCCAACGCCGTCGGACGGATGTCGCGCAGGAAGTCCGTGTAGCCGCTGTCGTAGCCGATTTCCTGTAGTTCCAGGAAAGGACAGCTGCCGGTGATACCGGGATACGCGTGACACGCTCACGAAGATAGGCCCTAAAGGGAGCAATCACTATGTGATGCCGCTTGCGCGGGGCCCATAGATCGGAGCCTTGAGCGGGGGCGGTCGGCGAACTGTGACGGCCGAAGTACTATGAACCAACCGCGCTCGATTAAATTCCAGCGCATTTTGGCCAAATCGACTCCTCATTCTCGCCGAACGCAGCTATTTGCGATTCGTATGGTCTTTGGGCGCCGACTGTTCCAGCTGATCAGTCGACTGCGAGCGCAGCTCTATCACCGTCACCACCAATATCGCCTTTGACCAATTACCAAATGTCTTCGCCGGCCGGCGTCAAGATGATAACCCGCTGCTCGACCGGCCTGACTGATCGCTGCTCGATGATCGAGACTAGCAACGAATCTGGTGTTTCAACAGCCTCACAGATCATTTGAAGATTTGCGTCCTTTTGCTGATCAGACGCTGCACCTCCTTTTCCTGTTCCATTTCACTCGCTGCATTTTTCATCTACACCATATTCCCGCTTGCGATTGCCGCCTTCGTGAACCGCCATTGAGTGCTGATGGCGGCCGGTGGCGCAGCCACCAACCCGATGTGAGCACCGTCCGATCTTGTATTTCTGAAGTAGAGCCGCGCGGCGCACAGCTAACCAGCATGATAATGGCGCGCGCATAGGCCAATTCGACATCATGTATCGACCGATTTTACACTGCGATCGAAGCCAACATAATCTTGGTATTTTCTCGCAACTCACCTGCTAGTGATTTCACTCAACAGACGGGTCCTGTTTGGAATTCTCCTTTGGCGGCGTGTACGCGAGTCTGCCCGATGCGGGCACAGGAATCTCGCTCACCGTCTCTTCGATTGATCGCCAGCGCCTGCTGCTCTGATGCACGATCGCAATGCGTCGCAGAGCAAGCCACCGACCAGCGCGCTGTGTTCCTCATCGACGACGCTCGACCGGCAAAACTTGCGGCTGGGCGACGACTTCTGGGCCGAAATCATCCTGATGAGCGCACCGATCGCATCGACACTGTCGAAATCATGCGGCAAACCGGCAAGCCCAAGACCCGCATGTGACGCTGGCAAGATCGCTTCGCGGCTGAGGGCTTCGAAGCTGTTGCGCGGCAAGACGCGACCCTCACTCAATTCCGCCGCCGACCGCAAGTAGCCGAGCGCGTGGTGGCGCTGACATTGAAAGACCCGCCCCCCGCGAAACGACGCACAGAACCGCCGACCAGACTCCTTTCGATGGAGCGAGGTGTACAACGCGTCGCAGGTCGGAAGCATCAAAACGGGGGATCAGGATAGTGTCGGCCTTTCGAAGCCCGAGGTCTGTCTGAAACCACCTAACCCCTATGACGGATGTGATACGTTCACTATTGTGCAAATCAGTGCGTCCTTGTCGACGAACCCTCAGGTCCACCACAGAACGAGATCCGGCCGCGCGAATCCGAAAAAGCTATTGAGTACCAACCGCCGCTTTCCGTTACCTGATTGACCGGTGACCCCGTGGACGAAACCGCCGTCGATCAGAGCGATGTCCCCGGCCTTGAGCTGGAATTCCCGAGAAGGAATGTCTTGAAGATAGGCAGCCGAATAGGGATATCCCGTGGTCTCTACACCTTGCGACTTTCGGTCAGTGACTGTCGGCTTGTGATACCAGAGCCGCAGATTGCCACCCTGCTCGGCCATGCTAGGATAGAAGTTGAGCGCTGCGACGGTGTTGTGCGCCACCGCAGAAAGGTCGTAATCGTTCCCAGCACATAACACTTGAGCGACGTCATCATGTGGGTCCAAGGAAAATGTGCCGCTGCCAGACCAACTGAGAGCGCGACAAACATTAGCCTGACCGTGCTCCGAACGGGCCAGCCGCAATTCAACGCCCTGTTTTTGAAGCTCGCGTTTCAACGCGTCGAATAGTGCTCGGACCGGATCAACCAAACTGCCGAAAAGGGCATCGACGTACGTGCGCGCCGTTTCTGACTCTGCGAAATACGCAGCTGCATCCTTCCTGTAGTGGGATGCGCCGACATATTGTCCGGGGACGCCGTCATTACGCTCCCCGAGACCGGGGCTGTCAACAAAGTTCGCGGTGATTTCTTCGGCTATTTCCGTACTGAAAGCTTGTTTGACGTGCAGAGCGGTGATCTCACCTTTCAGGACTGAGATGATTTCCGCCGTGCTGATTGAGCCGGTTCGTTCCATAATTGTAGGAGGCGAGATCGCCGGCGCCCGAGATGCTTGGTTAGTGCCCATCGGCTTGCTCCTTTAATGCGTGATCCAGGATGGCGATGCCATGATCGAGTTCGTCGTCGGTGATGGTGATCGGAGGTAGGACTTTGATCACGTCGCGATTTGGTCCTGACGATTCGACTAGCAGGCCATTTTCGAATGCGACATCGTGCACCCGGCCGACAGCGGCCTGTGAACGGCATTTGAGGCCGGCCATCAGACCGCGGCCGCGCTTTTGCTCGATGCACCCGGGATATTTGGCAACGAGGCTATCCAGGTGTTCTTGCAGTCTGGCGGCTGTTCGCTCAACGCCTGCAATAAACTGCGTGTCGGACCACAATTTGCACATAGCCCCTGCAGTCACGAAGGCGAGATTGTTGCCTCTGAAGGTCCCGCTGTGTTCTCCCGGATTCCAAATGTCCAGGTCGGGGCGGATCAGAACGATGGAGAACGGGCTACCTGATGCGCTTAGGGACTTTGAGAGGCATACGATGTCGGGATCAATACCCGCGAACTCGAATGAGAAGAACTCGCCAGTTCGTCCCGCACCCGCCTGGATGTCGTCGACGATCAAGACAACACCGTGCCTGCGGCAAATGCGCTGGATTTCTGAAAGCCAAGCAGCTGACGCCGTGTTCATTCCGCCTTCCGCCTGAATGGTCTCCAGAATGATAGCTGCTGGCTTTTCAATGCCGCTCCCTGGATCGCCCAATACGAAGTCTATGTAGCTGGCGGAGTCGAACTTTTGGTCCGGATATCCGTCGTATGGGACGCGGATCACATCGTGGCGAGCCACACCCCCCAATTCCCTGGTCGATGCCGAACCCGAAACCGCCAGAGACCCAAGCGACATGCCATGGAACGCATTCGTGAATGCCATGACACTGGAGCGGCCGGTATATTTTCGTGCTAGCGCCAGCGCTGCTTCGTTGGCGTTTGTGCCGGTCGGCCCAGGAAACTGTATCTTGTAGGAAAGACCTCTGGGCTTCAGGATCGAATCCACAAACGCTTCGATGAATTCACGCTTTGCCGAGGTATACATATCGAGCGATAGAAGAATGTTCTCGCCGACGAGATACTCAATCGCCGGCGCCATAATTTTTGGGTTGTTGTGACCGTAATTGAGGGCGCCCGACCCTACGAGGAAATCGATATATGGATTACCGGCCTCGTCCCAGATTGTCGCTCCAAGGGCCCTCTTGAAGACCGTGGGAAAGGACCGGCCGTAGCGACGAACGTTAGATTCGTAAGCCGCGAAAACGTCGGTGTTCATCGTAGGGCTCTGCACGTGGTGCCTCATTGAACAAAGTTGCACATAGGCTCGGTTGCTGGCGACATATCACCCAAGTCAGAATGTCGGCGTCGCAGCTACATCGGGGCGTTTCGCCAGTCGGTGCGAAGGTTTCACATGGCCACCCACTAGAAGCGGTATGTCAGGCCCGCACCAATTAGCCAAGGGTCAAGCTTGGCCTTGCCCCTTAGATCGGTGCCAGCCACTTTGACGGCAAAATCTGGTTGAAGGAAAAGCTTCTTGACATCGAAGTTGACGCCCCAGTGCCGGTCCAGCATGTAATCGAAGCCGACCTGCAGCGCGGCCCCAAAGGTGTTCTTCACATGGAGAGCATCGGCACTTCCGACACTCTGATTATAGAAGACGGTGTAGTTCAGGCCTGCTCCGACATAGGGTCGGAAGGCCCCGAACCGGGTAATATGATATTGCAGCGTGAGAGTGGGTGGCAGCACCCATACCTTTCCGACGTTGCCCAATGGTCCAATCGCTCCGGTGCCGTCGACCTTGGCGGAGGTGGTGGCAAGTATGAGTTCGGCAGCGATGTTTTCCGTGAAGAAATAGGAGATGTCGAATTCCGGGGTTATTGTGTCTGAATAGGAGAGATTGGAACCGGCGATCCCGCCGACGTAACCTGAATCGTTGGTTTTCACTCCTAACGCGCGCATGCGGATCTGCCATGGGGACGGCGCCTCCAGCGTCTCTTGGTCCTGTGCGATGTAGGGTTGCACAGGGTCTGCCGCCAAGGCCTCTGGGCTCACTCCCATAAGGACCATAAGCGCTGTGGCGCCCTGTGCCGCAACCAACCGCACGTTTGTCATCATGTTTTCTCCTAGTGTCTAACATACCGTGGGCTCCGTCGTTTGTGCCTGAGATGACTGCTCATCACTGGCTCTCCGGAACGCTCTGCCAACAGCATTGCATTTGTCGTGCCAACGAGAAGAGCATTGGGAAACGGCATCCTTCGCTTCCGAGGCACTCTTGTCTCGGAGCTAAACTGTTTGTTTCGAGCTGATCCTGTCGTGTTTCTCACAAAGGGCCTGACGACTGCATGCACGCGAGCGAGCCCTGCCCTATTTCAGTAGATGGGTGCGATCCGCATCGCCGGGTTGTGCGGCGGCGAAGTTCTCGCCGTCGACAGGTCGGCCGCCGCACCGCAGAGCTTGGAAGATGCTTGGTCACTGCTAAAGGGCGGAGGCTTGCGCGGTATCAAACTGGTCATCTGCAAAGCGTGGTGCCGATTGGTGGCGCCATCGTCGAGGTCCTCCTGGAGATGGCTTGGCGGCGCTCCAACGGCCTTCTCGTCATCGCCCGCATCTGCTGGGGCAGGCGTGTGTGATCGCGTGCGGCAGGTGCGGAGATGGCGTTGACAAAGCGCCGACTTGCCGAACCGGCGAAAGAGAGCGTGCGATTTGACCACCAGGCAAATCAATGGCCGCGGAACTGGAGCCCGATAAGGCCGCGGGCAAGAAGCCGTACAAAACTTCGCTCGGGATATTGTGGTGAGGAACCGAGCCGTACTTAGGTAAATAGACGCGGCCCCGCTATGAACATACTCAAGGCGCGCATGGACTCGACAGGTTTAACCCTGAAGATTGCCCAGAAGGTTCAACCCGGGGCACGTGAGGGCCATGGCGGCATCGTGCTATCGATTCCTCATCCAGGGTATGCAGCGTTGTCGATGGCGGTCCCGGAGCTGCCCATCAGCGGGATCCGCAAGATTTTGCGGGTCAAGCCTCCACGATGCCAGCAACCGTCGGGCTTGGCCGCAGCGACGCGGGCTTATGGCATAGCTCGGCGGAACCGAACGTTGGGCCGTGGGAGCGGAGACCGGAGGGCTCCGAATTGCGATGCTACGTGGCCCTGCGTGAACTCCCGAAGTGCTCGCTCAGACATCCACTGCGTCGATGTTTTATATCCAAACAATCCATTGTTCCGATCGACAGGTATAAACTATAAAAGGCTCCGATATCTGCCGATAAGTCGATGGCAAGCGAAAGAGCCTGTCCCGTGCTTCAGGAAGTGGCCGTAGGAGGTCCGTTGGTGCGCTCTGAGGTACGGTGGATTAGGACGCTCTTTGTGGCGGGGCAAGATCTCGCCCCTCCCCCTGTCGCCATTGGACAATACGCACTCCGCTTCCGGGTCGCACTGCCCGACAAGACCCATGGCCCGCAGACCATCTATTGGCCATCCTGCCTCTTCTTCGCTGCAAAAGACAATGTGGAGAACAAATCTCTGACTCCGAAGCCGTTAGGTTCGGCGTTTACCGGGAATATAAAGCCACTTCGCATGCCGCATGCTGCCCCAGGTTGCCCGCTGGGGACAGATCCCGCTGATGCAGCCTTGGCCTAATGCGCGCAAAGATGATGGAGGGCACATCATTGGCGCATGACGATCATCAAGCCTTATGTTTGGAATTGGCCGAGAGCAATCCTGGGCCAATCGACGCGAGCACCTTTGAGCGCCACTGGAACAGGCAGTTATTGCGGCTCGCACTTTGCGAGGGCCCCGTAACGCACGGGCTTCAGGTCGGGTGCGGGACCAGGGCTTTCACGGAACAGCTAGCGCCGCATTGCGAACGGCTCACTGCCATGAATGTCGAGCCGAAAGCGCCTTGTCTGACGCGCCTGCGCATGCAGAATTTCTCGCACATCGATTGGGTGGTCTGCGAGGACGAACCCAGCGCAGTCAGGGAGTTGTTCGACCTTATTGTTGGGACCGACGTGCTTTGCCATCCCCCGGGCATAGCGGAACTGCGAGCGCCGCTCGAAAATGTGGTTCGCGTGCTTGCTCCGGACGGTCACCTTGTTTTCGGATCGCGGCGCGGTTCAATTCACCGGCGTTGGGGTCATTTCGCGAGTGCCGGGCCCTCGATAGCCTCATTGCACCCGAAGCGGTCTCAGCTGCCGCGCGTGCGATGCCAGGGGAATGGCTCATGCGAAGACTATTTGGTCCTACTCTTCAAAAACACCGCTCAACCAGCCGAGGGTTCGGCAAGCGAAAGACGGGATTGAGCAAATGGCCGCAGCCCGATTCGTCAGCGGCATAATCGGCACTTTGGCTGTTTTCGCGATCGCCACCTATTGCCTGACCGGGTCGTTCACCGCCGTGTTTGTGCAAGCTGGCCTGTGTGTTTTGCTCATGCAGGTCGCATACTCGCTGGCAGTGGTTTATCTCGTTTGGAAACAGGGCCTCGGGGCGCTGGGCGCACAAAATCCAAACACGCTTTTGCGACAGCTGGACACAAGCCTAGATCGGCGTGTCGGTCGTGCCTGCGCTGAGCTTCGCGCCGACGGCCAATATGAAGGCGAGCCAAGCCCTTGCGCCGAGCTTGCGCATGACAACACTGTCGCCGCTGTCGAACCAGAAGACTCACATTCGATCATGATGTCTGCCGCATCCCCCTCGATCTGAGCTAGAGCCCGGGTTGCGCATCCATGCATGCCCTGCCCAGGCAGGCATTTAGACTGAGGCGAACGCCCGGTCATGGTGAATTCGCCGCGGGTCAGCCTCAGGACATCAGACACCTACGTTGCTGGCGCCGGTGTGGAAGCGGCATTGGCAACAGGCATGATGAAGAACGAAAGAGGCTGCGAACTCTCGCGCTCGAAGTACAAGCCCCTGCTGTAACCCAGCACGCCGCTTGATTCGTGAGCTCATTACCGCGACCTGGATGTCCGTTTCCTACGCGACCGTAGAACCGTCCCGAGCGGATCGTTTCGCATATCGTGGCTTGAGCAGAGTGAACAAAGCCAAAGTCCACGGCTCCCAGCCTCGGCCGATTGAGGCGACAGGACGCGACCTCAACCAATATGGGTGCCCAATAGCGATCGCGGTGGCGACGTACTTGCGCCAGCAGTTGGCAGACGTCGACCTCAAGTACCTCAGTCAGGTCCTGAAACTCAATAATGTCAGCCGGCGTTTACAGCCCTCACACTTAGCTGCGATGATTTTGCGCCCGAGGATGTCCGGGACTTCGCCGGGTCAGGCCTTTGTTCCTGTGCGCTGCAACCAGCTCCTCTATAGACAGGCGCTGACGGGGCGATCGACGCGATTTGACGTAGGGGAGCCGGCCGAGGACGAATCCGTTCATGGAAAAATCCCATTTTCAGATGAGGGGCGCGATATCGAGTTGAGACGTTCTCCGCACCAAGTGTCGATAAAGCTATCGCGGACGAGGTCCCATAGTCGGACGCGCTCACCGTGGGTTTGCAGTCGCTCGATCCTCAGCCCCGCACCCGGGCGGTGAAACCCGGAGAAGAGATCACGGACGTCCTGTCAAGGACACCCTAAATGCGCTCGTGATTGTCTTCATGATCTCATCATCAAACCCGCCCCGGCCGACCCGGGCGGAATGCGCTGGCAACCCGGCCCGCCAGGCCGAGTGATGCATCTGGGAACCGCACGTGATGCAGGCCAACGCGATCCCGGAATTTGGGCGGCGCCCCACCGACGTCGTCAGCTGTATAAATCCATGGCAATATCCACGGGCGACTGCGCCGGCCGCTCCAGAAGCATCGGCTCCCCAGCCGGCAGCCGGCGCGGCGGCTCCCAACCGGGTCGCTGCTGAAGCGTCGCGCCCGGGTCAGCCGTTGCGAAACGTATAACCATAGCCGTTGATCGCCGGCGCACCGCCGAGATGCGCGAAAAGAACCCTCGATCCCTCGGCGAAAAAACCTTTCTGAACGAGGTCGATCAACCCTTGCATCGATTTGCCTTCGTAAACGGGATCGGTAATCATACCCTCGAGTCGCGCACATAGGCGGATCGCCTCCTTCGTTCCGTCGGAGGGAATGCCGTAACACGGGCCGGCGTACCCTTCGAGCAACACCACATCATCCTCGACCGGTTCTATTTCGAGATCGACTAGCTCTGCAGTATGTTGGGCAATGCTAAGCACCTGCGCCTTGGTTCGCGAGGGAGTGGCAGAGGCGTCGATGCCGATGACATTGCGTTGTCGACCGTGCTGAGCAAAGCCGACGAGCATGCCGGCATGCGTCGAGCCCGTGACCGTGCAAACGACGATGAAGTCAAACGCAAACCCCAGCTCTTTCTCCTGAGCGCGCACCTCCTCCGCGAACCCCACATAGCCGAGGCCACCGTACGGGTGAACAGAAGCCCCGGCTGGGATCGCATAGGGTATCCCGCCACTCGCCTTGACCTCGTAGAGCGCTTTTTCCCAACTGTGGCGTATGCCGATGTCAAAGCCTTCCTCGACCAGGCGCACCTCTGCTCCCATGATGCGGCTCAATAAAATATTGCCGACCCGATCATAGACGGCGTCCTCATGGGGAACCCAGCTCTCCTGAACCAGGAGGCATTTCATGCCGATCTTGGCGGCGACCGCGGCCACCATTCGCGTGTGGTTTGACTGCACGCCACCGATCGAGACAAGCGTATCGGCATCTGACGCGATGGCATCGGGAATGATGTATTCGAGCTTGCGCAGCTTGTTTCCACCGAACGCGAGACCGGAGTTGCAGTCCTCGCGTTTGGCGTAGATTTCTACCTTTCCCCCTAAATGCTTGCTGAGCCGGTCCAGCTTTTCGATGGGCGTCGGTCCAAAGGTGAGCGGATAACGCTCGAACTTTTCCAGCATGTTCTCTCCGGGTATCCGTGAACGAGCCGAAACTGGCTGTTCACATCGTTTTGAGGGCGCGTGTTTTGGTCTGAGGTCAGCTGCGCTGTCCGCCGTTTCAGAAGGGCTTCATCACTAGGCTGGCTCCAGCGCCGCATTCGTCATTGGGACCAGCACCGGGCATGCCGACGTGCCGATAGGCTACCAATACCTATCGGACCGAGTGACCTGCTCCCGGGAATAACACGACCAAATCGGGTCGCCGTCGACCCCACCAAGCATAGTGTTCCTTGAAGGATCCACCCATTGTTCATGATTGATCCGAAGTGGCGTGAATCAGACTTTGATCACGTCATCGCGTCTCAGTGCAGCAGCCACATGCCGCCCATCGGAAAGAGCGGAGGCTCATCTGAAGACTCATTCCCGACCTCATCATAGTCGGGCAACTTGTGTCCAACTTCCTTGCTACCGGCGAAATGCTCGGCTCTCTGGCAAGCTCTGTCAGCACAGCGATACCGCCAGATCAGAAAGAGCACGGTTGCGAAATAGCCTACCTGGAGGAGCAGCGAACAAGCCAGCGTTGTGACTACTACCGTGCGGATGGAATGAGAGGCAAAGTAGACAATCACAGCGTTGCTGCACAGGATCAGCCATAGGGCGCGACAAAAGAATCTAAAGGGCAACGCCGTTCTCCTGGTTTGTCCGCCACATCACGCAGCGACCTTGTCGGCCGCAACGTGGGTCTGGCAGTTCTTCGGGCAGACGCGGGCGCAGGCTCCGCAGCCGACGCAACGGCCGGCATGGTCGACGACCATGATCATGCGATTGAGCTCGCCATCGAAATCGTCGTCTTCACCGTCGCAGGGGCCGAGGATTTCGCCCGCGTCATCGACGCCGTAAAGGTGCATGACCTCGCGCGAGCAAACCTTGAAGCAGCGTCCGCAGCCAATGCAGGTGGTGCCATCGATAGCGGTGAGATATTGCGGCATCCATCTGGAGCCATCGCGGGTGACGAACGTGCTCGTCATCGCGAATTCTCCAACGAAGCGAGATCTTTCTTGGCAGCGTCCCACTCGGCAAAAACGGCGAACGTTTTTTCTGCAACCGCCTTGATCTCAGTCCAGTTGACCGGGAGGTCCTCGGCAAGGTCGTGCAATTCCATCTTCGCGGTTCCCGCACGCGACTGCAGCTTGCGGACCTTCTTCTGCAACTCCTCAAGGTCAGACATGATCACTTCCTCGAAAACGGCTTCCTTCACGCCAGCGCGACCTCGGGACTGGCTTCGGTGGCTGCGGTCGCATCGTCGACCAGTCTGGTACCGGCCTCCGCGAGTTGCCGGAACGTCTCGAAGCCGAACCGGTGGATCTCCGGACAGAACGACCCAACGCCTGGCGCCGAAAAGCCCGCACCCAAAGCCTCAAGTGTTTGGCCTCCACAATTGGCGACATCACCGGGCGGAAACGCTCCGCAATCGCAAGCCCGACGGCGCTGTAAAACATGTCGAGCCTCCACAGCGCGTGGGGATTGGGATAGCCCATGCCTGGGCTCCTGAGCACGGATCAGCCGCACGAGGCATTTGACAAACGGGGTGGCAAGGGCCGCCTCGTCCTCGCTAACAGCAGCGCAGACCGCGGCGTCAGACATTCTTCTAGTCCTCTTCCTCAAAACACGATTTGCTTTCTCGGCAGCGCCTGCTTCGGGCGCACGTGCGCGGCCGACGCGCGGCTCGGGGCAGGCATGTCCACACAATCGATGTCCCGCTGACCGACCTTGGACGCATTTTCGAGCGCGAGAGCTTCTGGGCGGCTTCGGGTCCAACATCGCTTTCGCCGCGATGGGGCCGACGATCATCGCAAAATCCGCGCCTTGAAAGTGTTGCAAAGGATCCAACCGACGCTGCATGGGGCCTACTTGCTGCGGTCACGCCAGGGAAATGGACGAACTGGCCAGTAAACATTCAGGTTGACGCCCCTTTTTATGAATTTTCCCCGGCCGGTCGCGCGATGGCTTCCCCGGGAAATTACTTTGCTGAGCTGCGCAAAGAGCGCTGTAACAGTCCTCCCGGCCTTGTAGTTAGCCAAGGCCTGCAGCAAATCAGGTAGGAGATGTTGTCTTAGATCGTCGGAGGCAGAGTCTGGACCGCCAAGCGACTTCAGTGCCAGCCTGAGCAACTCGATCGCGCGATCCTTCTTGCCGCTGTCGTAATAATATCTGGCCACCGCCGAATAGGACCGGAACTTGGGGCGGTCGCCTTGCGGCGGATTGAGTGCCAGGATGTGTTCGGACAGCTCTTTGCCCATCGCGAAGCGCTCGGCAGACGGAAAGCGCGAATGGTCTTGCGTCGGACCGAAGAGTTGCCCTAGCGCTGCAAGCATCCAATCTTCGGAGTTTCTTTCGATCGCGTCGCGAACCAATTCGCGCATGAGGGGGACGCCGGTCCACATGTCGTGCATTTTGTGAAGCACCAAATGCACATGGGCCAGGCGGAAATTGATGTCGTCCGGCACCAAGGCGATGCCCTCTTCAATCGCCGAGAGCGCCGTCTTCCAATCTTCTAGCTTCACTGCCGCCCAAAATCTGTCATTGATCGGCTTTCTCAACGCCTGTTCGCGCGCTATTGCGCCGTTTCTGGCGATCCGCTCGATATCGGCGGCTTTCGCTTCATCGCTGGCGCGCCAGCTGCCGTAAAGCACCTTCGGCAAAACCTCATCGAGCTGCCTGGGAGGACCGACAAAGGCGATGCGGCCGTCCCGGTCGACCACGAACGAGGTCGGAAGCCCGACAGAAAAGCTGGGCTCCATCCAAAACTTGTTCATTTTGCCTGTGGGGTCGAACGCGATCCGATAGTTGAGATCCGAGCACTTGTCGGTCAACCACGCGTCCAGCTTGGTTCGGGCCTCATCGGCCGAGGAAGCGTCTTCGTCAGCCGCTATTGCGATGACTTCAAGTCCGCCGTTTTTGTATTTCTCTTGTAGCTCCACCAGATCGAGCAGCAGCGCCACACTCGGTCCGCACCAAGTAGCCCAAAAGGAGACAACGTACACTTTGCCGGGCTGGAAACTCGAAAGCGGCTCGCCACGCAACCAGGTCTCGACTTTGATCGAGGGAGCCAGTGACTCCATCTGCAATGCCACGTTGCTCTCCAAGGCTATTGCCAAAGGTTGCGACTTTACCCGCACGCTTATTTCCCTCGTGGCGAGGGGGCACACGGGTTCAGGAAAGGGAAGCATCGCTCGTCTCGGGCATCTGACGTGCACCTAGCCATTACTCACTCTTGCCGTATCCAGTGTTGCCGCATCTCAACCAGCAAAGGCCGTGCCAGTGCGCTTACGCGCAGCAGGCGTATGGTATCGCTTCGAAAACCGCCCATGTGCCCAAGGTGGCCTGTTGTATTGAACCCGACATGTTCGCCGCCCTTGTCAGGTTTCGGACATGGATCACGCGCTCCGCGCCGCCGGGAAAAAGCCAGGCCACGGACCACTCAATGTGTATGCCGGCCCGAGGAAGGGAGGGACATGATGATCGCACCGGCTATGACCAAGATCGTCATGGTCGTCCGCTTCTTGTCGGCTTGAGCGTGTGCCGTTACGGTCTCTCAGCCGGTGGCAGATCCCGGCATTTGCGATTGCAAAGGCCGCTCCGTGTGCGTGCCGCCCATAACCCCTCGCCTAACCTTCGCCGACTTGGCACCAAGGCAGGTGACGCGGGGAAGCATAGCTTCGAACGGCATCGGTGCACCCTCGGAAGCGTCAGCGCGCCAAAAACAGCGGCAATGACGGCTTTTCTTCTATCCATCTCCTCACGCCACCGAAGAGCCGCTCGCGCAGCCGCCGGCTGCCATAAGCGCCCATGACAATCATGTTGGCGGACGTGTCGATTGCGTGCTGCGCCAGCACCGTTGCCGGCGGTTTGCCGGCGCTCGCCAGCCGGTCGACTGACACCCGAACACCATGCCGCGCAAGATAGGCAGCTATATCGGCTCCCGGCTCCACGCCGTTTGCGGTCGAGGTCACCTCCGGATCGACTAACGTGACGCGAACTTCCTCGGCAGCGGCTAGCAAATCCAGCGCTTCGCCAACCGCACGGGACGCCTCGACGCGCGAATCCCAGCCGACCAGCACACGCCGCGGCGACAGAGTCGCCTCAGCATCCTTCGGCACCACGAGCACCGGCTTTCCGGTATCGAACAGACTGCCGTTGATAACAAGAGACCCGAGATTGATGTCGTTTAGAACTGCTGGGCCAACGACAGTGAGGTCGCTGCAGAGCGCCCGCCGTCGCACCGCGTCACCGACGCTGGCGTGATCGCAGTAGTCGGTATCGACGTCATAGCAAATCCACATGGCTCTCAGCAGTTTTTGAATGTCCCTGGATGTTTTTTCCAGAATGGCCATGTCGTGTGAAAATCTCTCGATTTGCCGATATTGTCTTTCCAGTCTCGCAATGGCCGCTGCGGATTGCCTTGGCCACTCGGCGACGCAATCGCCTAGCGGTGGAGGCGCCATGATCAGTACCGAAAGATACGCACCGACCTCGGCGCACAAGCCGGCAGCTATCCTGACGTCTTCATCGGAGTGGTCAGACCCCGTCACACAAAGTACGCTTTTGAAGGCCATGTGACCGCTTCCGGGTATGTCATCGTACCTGCAGGCCGTGTTTCGGGGCCGTAAGGACTTGGCTTGCGCGGATGGGAACTGGCACCAAACCGGCACGCCATTCAGCCATCCGACTTCTCCAGCGAGTAGCCGGCCGATCTGACGGTACGAATGACGCTTCCGGGCGAGGCCGCCTTCAGTGCCTTTCTGATCCGGCTGATATGGACGTCGACGGTGCGTGCACCGATGTGGATATTGTCCGGCCAGGCCGCCTCGATCAGCTCGTCTCGGCTGAAGACCTTGCCAGGAGCCTCAAGCAAATGCCGCAGCAGGTTGAACTCGAGCGGTCCGAGATGGATGTCGTGACCATTACCGCGAACTCGGTAGGCATCGAGCTTCATCTCAAGGCCGCCGCAGCAGAGCCAGCTGCCGTTTTCGACCCCGTTTGAACCAGGCCTCGGCAGCGCCAGTTTCGTCCGCAGACAGTCAAGCAGCGTGGCCGGCTTGATCGGCCGCACAAAGCTCTCGTCAATGCCTGCCTCCAAGAGATCGAGGTGCTGGTTCTCGGCGCCGGGCGCTATCAGCGCAATAACGGGAAGGCCGCCGGTCCGCGGCTCCCTCTTGAGCCTGGCGCAGAGTGTGGAGCCCGTTGCGGTTTCTGGTCTGCAGTCCAGCACGACTGCCTGAAGTGCTCGCTCATCGGCCGCTGCAAGTGCTTGCTTGACGCCCCCAGCCGGCTCGGTCGTGAAGCCGTCCACCCCCAGAATGTGATTGAGGAACAGATACAACTCCGTGTCTTGCGAACAGATCAGGACCAGTGGCTTCATCGGCGCCATCCCAAGAACCAAATCGGCCTCGACCGCCTCGGTTGGGTGGGCCGGCCCTGATATGTCCTCAAGGACTGGCATGATCCCCATGCTCCGACAGAGGCTCCATCAGGCCCGTGCCACCTCGGGATAGGCTTCAATCGCTGCGGTCGCATCGCCGGCGAGTTTCGTACCGGCCGCGGCGAGTTTCCATAACGTCTCGAAGCCGAACCGGTGGACGTCGCGCAGCGTCTTCGACAGAACGACCAACCGCCCGGCCGTGAATAGGACGCGCCCGAAGCCCTCGTGGCTCAGCTCCATCATGGGCGACGCCATCAGGCCGGAGCGCTCCTCTATCGCGAGCCCGACGGCAGTGTAAAACATGTCGAGCCTCCACAGCACGTCAGGATCGGGATCGCCGATGATCGGGATCGCACGGCGCTTTTCCTTTGTGATGATGAAGTCGCCCAAGAGCTCGACGTCCGATTTGCCTTCCCATGACCCATAGGAATCCTGGGCACGGATCAGTCGCACGAGGCATCTGACGAACGGAGTGGCAAGGGCCGCTTCGTCCTCGTTGGCAACAGGGCTAAGCGCGGCGTCAAACATTTCGCCTACTCCTCATTTTCAGTCCTCGTCATCGAAGGACGGTTTCTTTTCAGCAACCCCTGCCTGGACCAGCACCTTTCGCAGCCAGGGGGGAGGACACGTCCTCAGCATCGTCTGCGTGCGCAAGAGCACCTCTTGGATGGTTTGGGGCTGCGGCACTTTGATCGGATGGATTTTTGCCGAAATAACTTTGGCTGCCGACGGTCCGCCGATAGCCAGGCAAAACAGGAGATGACAGCCCTTCAGCGCTTCCACCTTCGGAGTGATGCGATCATCGCCCTCGCTGCGATGCTTCCCGCTCTCGTCGGAAACGTCGTCGAAGGCCACGGCTTCGGCAAGCTGCCACTCCTCACGTGTGATGTCGTAGACAGCAAAGCGCTTGGCCGACCCGAAATGGGCATTGAGGTTCTTCATGTCTTGCGTGGCGATCGCGACGCGCAAAGCGCCGGCCTGCCTGAGCGGCGTTGATGCGTGAACCTCGTCAGTGACGAGCGTAAGGCGACGAACGGAGCTCATCTGGCATTTCTCGGTGGCGGAATGGATCAAGCGCCTCAGGCGTCGGCGCATGCCGGTCCGCCTGGAAAAGGTTGGCAACCTCGAAGATCAGGTCGCGGGTCCCCTGATAGAGGATTGTGAGCTTGTGCTGGCTGCCGAGCCGGTCGAAAATCGGGAAGCCAACGCGCATGAGCGGGATGCCAAGGCGCTGCGACGCCTGGCGGCCGTGGGAGTGGGTAACGAGAAGATCGGCGCCGGCGCCAAGAGTTTCCAAATCGCCGAGATCGCCAATTTGAACCGACTGCGCCGGTACTTTCGCCAGAACTTTCGACATATGGGTCGTGGTGACCGCCGCCGCGATTTCGGAGCCCATGCCGACGAAGAACGTGGCGAGTTGATAGAGCTGGTCTGGTTCGGCAGCGATCGCAATTTTCTTGCCTCCGAAATGGAAATGTCCGTCGAGCAACGCGTCCTGCAGCTGCGCCCGGCGACGGCGTATCCCGGCCGGCACAGCCGCGCCCGAAATTGCAGACAGCAGCGAGACGAACCGGTCAGTGCTCTTTAATCCGGTCAACGACTGGAACAGCACGTAAGGCACGCCGGTCAGCCGGTAGAGCGTCTCGACCGGACGGCGCATATGCTCACCAATGACGATGCATTGCACTGCTGTGCCAAGCTCGCGGATATCCTCGACGCTGGCACCGCCATAGGTGGTCGTGACCCAACGGTCGGGCACCGTACCGTCGAGCGAGCCGGAGATGTCAGGCACAATCACCGGCTCGAGGCCGAAGCTTTCAACCACCTCACGCAAATGCTCGATATCCGCCACAGTAAGGTTCCAGCCAGGCAGGATCGCGATCTTCTTCGATTGCCGCGCCTGCTCGCCTGGCCTCGTGATCCTTTCGATCATCGCCGTGACAGCCTTGGCCCAGCCCTCTTCGATCGCGCCGTCGAAATCCGGCGTGTTGGCCAGCACGACCTCCGTACCGGCGAGTTCTTCAGCGCGCTTTAGCCTGATAGTGGAGATATCACCGGCGAAATCCTCGCCTCGGGTTTCCGTTAGCGCCGTTGTGCAGACCCCGATCAGCTTTGGCTTTGTGCGGGTCTTGAGATTGAGGATGGCTTCTTCCAGATGGTCTGCCCCGCCAAGGATGGTCGCCACTTCGTCCATCGCGGTGGTCTGCAGAGGGATGGCTTCCTTGAAATGCCGCACGAACAGCACCAATGCGAAGCTGGTGCATCCCTGGCTGCCGTGGAACAGCGGCATCGCACCATCGACCCCAAGAAAGGCCAGGGCGGCACCGAGCGGCTGCGATGACTTCAGCGGATTGACCGCCGCGGCTTTGGTTTGGGGAAGGATGCGGACCATCGGCTTCCTCAACACTCGCCGAAATCGTCGGCCGTCGCGCCGGCGAATTTCTTGAAAGTCTGGACGGTCGCTGCCTCACTCTTCGTGCTCAGCGGTTCGTCCTCTACGGCGGCCTGGCAGTCCCACGGTGGCGGCTCCCGCACCTGGCGCCAGATCGGGTTATGGATGGCCAGATCGATTTGGCGCACTAGTTCCACCATGCCGTCATAGCCGGCATAGGGCTGGTGACGCTCCTGGTTGATATCGAGCCAAGGCGTCTTGGCCTTCAGGGCAATAAATTGCGTGCGCCCGCCCGACAGCATGATGTCGGCCTCATGTTTTGAGAGCATGGCGTAGAGCTCGCGCGCTGCCATGGTCTCGAACATGTGGTTCTCGTCCTTGAGTATCTGCTTGATGCGTTCCTTGTCTTCGAGCGTCGATTTCTTCACCGAGGTGCCGACGATCTCGATCCCGATCTCCATCAGCGCATGGACGACCGACCAGGACTTCACACCGCCAGTGTTGAGAAGCACGCGCTTGCCTTCGAGCCTTGGGCGGTAGGTCGCGAGCTTCTTCCAGGCAATCGCTTCCTCTTCAGCGATCAATGCCTCGGTGCGGCCGAGGAGCTCCGGATCGGCACCCTTCTTGACGAGCAGTCGAGAGATCTGCCGGAGCGCTTCGGAAGTGTCGGTGATGCCGTAGAAGGAGCCCTCGAAAAACGGGATGTCCCAGCGCTGCTCCATCTTGCGGGCGAGATTGATGAGCGCCGTCGAGCAAACCATCACGGCCGCGCGCGCGCGGTGCGCTGAGGCAATATCGAGATAGCGCGCGTCGCCCGGAATTGAGGCGCGCACCCGGATGCCCAGCCGATCAAGGAGCGGCTTCACCAGCCAAAATTCGCCGGAGAGGTTGAATTCCCCCAGGATATTGATGTCGTAAGGGCTGGCATCGTCCGGCTCTACCGTGCCGATGACATGGTCGAGCAACGCTTCGCCGGCAAGCTTGTTGCCAAGATTCTTGGAGCCGACGAAGCCCGGCGCATTGATCGGCACCACCGGCAGTCCGAACTTTTCCGCCGCGCGTTTGCACACGGCCTCGATGTCGTCGCCGATCAGTGCCGTCACACAGGTCGAATAGACGAAGATCGCGGGCGGCGCGTAAATTTGGCTGATCTCGCGGATCGCTTTGAAAAGCTTCCGCTCGCCCTGCCCCATCACCACGTCGAGTTCGCTAAGATCGGTCGTGAAGCTTGTGCGCCATAGCGTCGGCCCGGAGGAAGCCGCGCCACGGTTGTCCCAGGAATTGCCCTCGCAGGCGAGCGGAGCATGGATGAGATGCGCGACGTCGGTGATCGGCTGCAGCACGATTTTTGCCCCGTCGAAGGCACAGCCGCCGGCTGCCGCTCCGGGGGTCAGCGGCTTGGAACAGCCTTTCTGGCGCGCCTTGGCATCCTTGGCGCGGTTCTGCTCGCAGGCAGGTTCGTTGAAGACATCCTGGATTTTGGCGTTGAGCGAAGACATTGCGCCGGCCTCCAAAGCCCCTCAGGTTGCGACCGGCCTCACCGAAAAGCCGGCCGCCGGTCCTAAAGCGCGTGGCGATCTTTCAGATTCGCTCCGCGCGCTTTAGGTTTTTGGTTTCACGCACGTCTTAGCCCCGAAACCGGTTCCAATTTCAGCAGACGTGCCTTAGCGGGTGAGGTCATAAGAAAAGTCCGTCACCCCCGTCTCGCTTGTCTCGCGATCGAGCTTGTCGAAGATCTTGTCGAGGATCGTCGTCAGGACGCGCAACCCGCCTTGGTAGCCCATGAGCGCAAAGCGATGGTGATGGTGCCGGTCGAAAATCGGAAACATCAGCCGAATCAGCGGCGTGCCGGTGTCGCGTTCCAGATACTTGCCATAGGAATTGCCGATCAAAAGGTCCACGGGCTCGGTGAAGAGCAGCGATCGCATCGCCCACAGGTCCTTGCCCGCCCAGACCTGAGCGCCCTTGCCGAAGGGCGAGGATTGAAGCAGCTCCTTCATCTCGGCTTCCCACGCCGAAGTGCCGTTAGTGGCGAGGCAATGCGTCGGCTCGCCGCCTGTTTCCATGACGAAGCGAGCCATGGCGTATACAAAGTCTGGATCGCCGTAGATCGCGTATTTCTTGCCGTGCAGCCAGGATTGGCTATCCGCCATGGCGTCAACAAGTCGGCCACGCTCCAGGCGAATTGCCTCGGGGATTTCCTTGCCGGAAATCGCGGAGATCTCCAGCAGGAATTCGTCGGTGGCCTGGACACCTAGCGGGTAATGGAACGAGGCTGTGGCCTGGCCGACCTCCTCGCAATATTCCAGCGTTTTTCGGGTGTTGTGATGCTGTAGCGAAAGCGTCGCTTCGGCGTTGAGCGCATTCCTTACGTCCTGGATCTTGGTGCCGCCGTCATACATGCGGTATTCGCCGTCTGACGGCGTGTCGAACTGGTCAGAGGCGTCCTGGATGAAGGTATAGGACACCCCCATCAGATCGAGCAGGCGTTTTAGTTCCCGGTTGTTGCCAACGCAAAAGCCGTCGAAGCCCGGAATGAGGTTGATGGTTCCTACAGATTCCGTCCGCTCCTCGCCTTTCCAGAAGTGTTCCAAAATGCCCTTGACCGTAGCGTCATAGCCGTCGACATGGCTGCCGACGAAGGCCGGCGTGTGGGCGAAGGGCACGTCGAAGTCGCGCGGGACCGAGCCTTCTTCCTTGGCGTTCTCGATGAAGCTGTGCAGGTCGTCACCAATGACCTCGGCCATACAAGTGGTCGATACGGCTATCATCTTCGGGTCGTAGAGTTTGTAGGTGTTGGCGAGCCCGTCGATCATATTCTTCAGGCCGCCAAACACCGCCGCGTCCTCAGTCATCGAGGAGGAAACGGCCGAAGCGGGCTCTTTGAAGTGGCGCGACAGGTGCGAGCGGTAATAAGCTACGCAGCCTTGGCTGCCATGGACGAAGGGCATGGTTCGCTCGAAGCCTGCGGCCGCGAACACCGCGCCGAGCGGCTGGCAGGCCTTGGCGGGGTTGATGACAAGCGCTTCGCGGGCGAGGTTCTTGTCGCGGTATTCCCACGTCTTGGTGAATTCACCTTGATCGGTAACGACTTGATCTGGGTGCGGACATTCGAAATTCAGCTTCTTCTCGGCGAGCATCTGTCTGTATTCCGGCTCGCGGAAGAGGGGCGCGTGGTCGAGAACTTTTTCGGCCGACTGCGGCATGGTGGTGACCTCTTTTTGCATCTGACCGCGCCATACGAGCGGGACAGGGACATCAAAAACGTTTCGGGTCGCGGACTACGGGGGCCGCCGGTTTCACGTCTCGTTGGGAAGACAAGGCTAGGGGCAGGTCTCTATTCGGCAGCCATTGCCCGCCCTCGGCTCGGACGTCTTTTCCAAGGCGCCTCGTAGAGGCCCCAGACCGGGTTGTTGATGGCAAGATCCACGTCACGGGCGAAAATGGCAAAGCCGTCATAGCCGTGATAGGGTCCCGAATAATCCCAGGAGTGCATCTGACGAAACGGAATGCCCATCTTCTGCACCGGGTATTTTTCCTTGATGCCGGAGCCAACGAGGTTGGGGCGAACCCCCTCGATGAACTTCTCCAACTCGTAACCGGTCACGTCGTCATAGATGAGCGTGCCGTTCTTCACGTAATGGGCGGTGCGCTGATAATCGTCGTTGTGGCCGAACTCATAGCCAGTACCGACGATCACCATTCCTAGGTCCTCGTAGGCTGTGATGACGTGACGGGGGCGCAGGCCGCCGACATAGAGCATCACCGTATTGCCTTCCAGCCGCGGCCGGTATTTGGCAATGACCTCGTCGACCAAGGGCCGGTACTTGGCGATGACGTTCTCGGTCTTCTCCTCGATTTCCGGCCCAAAATGCTTAGCGATCTTGCGCAGCGAGGCTTCGATCTGGGAGGGGCCGAAGAAATTGTACTCCATCCAGGCAATGCCGTACTTTTCCTCCATATGCCGGCAGATATAGTTCATTGACCTGTAGCAATGGATGAGATTGAGCTTGGCCTTCGGCGCACGCTCTATCTCGGCAAGCGTTGCGTCGCCCGACCAGTTGCCGACCACGCGCAGGCCGATCTCCTCGAGTAGGATGCGCGAAGCCCAGGCGTCGCCGCCGATATTGTAGTCGCCGATCACGTTGATGTCGTACGGGCCGCCCTCAAACTCGACGTCCTTCTTCTCGAAGACCCAGTCGCGGATCGCGTCGTTGGCGATGTGGTGACCGAGCGATTGGGAGACGCCGCGGAAGCCCTCGCAGCGCACCGGCACGATCGTCTTTTCGAGCTCCTTGGCCTTCTTGCGTGAAACCGCTTCGGTGTCGTCGCCGATCAGCCCGATCGGGCACTCGGACTGCACGGTGATGCCGTTGTTCAGCGGAAACAGTTCTTCAATCTCGTCTATGATCTGTTCCAGCTTCTTATCGCCGCCGAAAACAATGTCCTTCTCCTGGAAGTCGGAGGTGAACTGCATTGTCCCGAAGGTGTCGATTCCCGTCGTACCAACGTAGTAGTTCCGACGTTGCGACCAGGAATATTGCCCGCAGCCGACCGGGCCATGAGAGATATGGACCATGTCCTTGACTGGACCCCACACCACGCCTTTTGAGCCGGCATAGGCGCAGCCGCGAATGGTCATCACCCCAGGAATGGACTTGATGTTCGATTTGACGTCGCATTCGGAAAGGACGTCCCTTTCCTCGCCGACCTCTTCGCCGCTCTTTGCGACGCTGAGGTGCCTTTTGCGGCGCTTCGCCGTCTTGTCGGGATATTGCGACAGCACCTCCTCGATAAGCTTCGCATGAAGAGCACCGTCATTTTCGTATTCCAGGCTCATGGGACCCCTTTCAAGTTCGCGTGACGCCTCGCCGGTGAGGCGCGGTTGTTCCAAAGACGCGCCAGTCAAGGCAGCGCCTCATATCGACAACGCTCGTTACAATGCGGCCGCCTTTGCCGTTTCCTTGGCCTGAAGCTCGGCAAGCATCTGCTCGTCGGTCTTCATGATGCCGAAGTCGAGCAGCATGTCTTCGAGCTCCTCCATGGTGATCGGGGTCGGGATGGTGCCCTGGCCCGAATTGGCATGGATCTTCTCGGCCAACGCGCGGTATTCCCCGGCCTGCTTTGAGTCCGGCGCATACTGGATTACCGACATCTTCCTGAGTTCGGCATGCTGGACGATATTGTCGCGCGGCACGAAATGGACGAGCTTGGAATTGAGCTTGGAGGCCAGGGCTTCGGCGAGGTCGAGCTCGCGGTCGGTTTGGCGCTCGTTGCAGATCAGGCCGCCGAGTCGCACGCCGCCCGAATGGGCGTATTTCAGGATGCCCTTGGCGATGTTGTTGGCGGCATAGAGCGCCATCATCTCGCCTGACATGACGATGTAGATTTCCTGCGCCTTGTTCTCGCGGATCGGCATCGCAAAACCGCCGCACACCACGTCCCCGAGCACGTCGTAGGAGACGTAGTCGACATCGTCATAGGCGCCGTTCTCCTCGAGGAAGTTGATCGAGGTGATGACGCCGCGGCCGGCACAGCCGACACCCGGCTCGGGGCCGCCCGACTCCACGCACTTGATGCCTTTGTAGCCGATCTTGAGCACGTCCTCGAGTTCGAGGTCTTCCACCGAACCTTCCTTTGCCGCAAGGTGCAGCACGGTATCTTGCGCCTTGGAGTTCAGGATCAAGCGGGTGGAGTCGGCTTTGGGGTCGCAGCCCACGATGAGGATTCTCTGCCCTAGGTCGACAAGGGCGGCGAGTGTATTTTGGGAGGTGGTGGACTTGCCGATGCCGCCCTTGCCGTAAAAGGCGATCTGACGCAGACCTGACATGTAGCTTTCCTTCCTTCGTTCCATTCATCGCGGCTGCCCGCGACATGAATGCCGATCGGCAGCTCTCGCCGCCTCGCACCGAAGGGTCTCAAGACTCGTGCCAACTTGGCTGATGGGGTCGAATAAAAAATTTCGTATTTTCTTTTCAGCGGTTTAACGTAAGGCAAAACAGCAGATGACCAAAAAGCTTCTGTGTAGAGGACCCGACAAAGGCGACAGGGCGCGTCGGATTGCGTTGCTAGCTACCGCAGTTGATATCGCCCGACCTGGTCCTCCCCGCCACTAAGTGATCACTGCAGCGGGAGCCCCGTCTTTTTTGCAACGCAACCCTTGATGAGGAGCAAGCAAAGTACCTCGGATGTGTCGTTGGAGACGATTGCAAAGATCCGCCGCCGTGCCTTGGCCCAGGGGAAGGTGATAGAGGTAGCATCAGTATGCAGCCGTCGGTCCTTCCGCGCCAACCGGCGCGCGCTTCCAGCCAGACTGGAGGTAATTTCCTTGGCAAGATCCTCAGCGGTACCGCCAACCCGCCGGGGCTTGCCCTACGATCCAATCCAATGATCGGCTTTGACGCCGAGCGTATATCCTTTGCCGGTCCCGGCGGACGACCTGCTCGACGTCCCCAACGCCGTTCAAGGCTTTAGATCGGGTGGCTGCGCGGCGTCGATCGGCTCATGATAAACACTCGTGGGGTTCTATTTGACACGTTCACTACGGGAGCGCATCCGCCATGTCACAAGTCGGCGTCCAGGACGAGGCGTGGGTTGCGCCAGGCGATCACCCGCCCCCCCACCCAGCAGGTGTGACGGATGAAAATTCGATCACCTCTGTTTCCCAAGAGGCTCCGGGCGCGCCTGGGCCAATGCGCGTTGTCTGCCGACAGAGCTGTTGAGCAGCCGGTGCACCTCGGCTTCGACGCGGTTGAGCGAGAGGCCGGCCACGCCAAACCTGTCGTAAAGTGACGCAAGCAATGGCGTGAGGTACTCGGCCAGTCGGTCCTCGATGGCATCGGCGGGGAGCGTTGCCTCCAATACCGCTTCATCGCTTCGAGCGGGGTGGCCCTGGACAAGCAGATCGCTCAGCGGGTTTGCCCACGATCGCAGGACGCGGCCGGCAAGCCCCGAAAACATGGCGCGGAAATGGACCACCACGGAGCTACTCGGACCCTTCCGCAGCAGCGCGGCAAGACTTTGCGCATGCAACAAAACCTCGCCCATGCGCCATAGGGGAAGCGTCGTATCGAGGATGCTTCCGGCAGGGAATGTTTCCTCGCCATCCTCCTGATAGCCGCGGATGAGGAACATGCGTCCCGACGGCGCGGCGCGCCAGAAATCGCAGAATGCCGGCCCGCCAAACCCGCGCTTGATGTCATCGCTTTCGGGGGGAAGCCAGCATTCGATCAGGCCATTGATCTCGTACGGTTTGACGGCTTCTCGCACCGGAATCCAGAAAGGCGGCCAACCCGTCTTCCTGACCAAAGCGTTTTGCAGAATAATTTCGAAGGCGGACAGTTCCAACGTCTTAAGCTCGCCCTCAAGCCAGTAGTCGAACCGATACCAGCCATTGGGGAAGCGCGCCGGCGAATCCTGCGGGAGCGGAGAAACCAGTTCGCGCCAGCGTTCGAACGCATCTCGCACAAATCGAGCTTGCGAATCTTGTTCGGAAGGCTCATCGACCAAGCCTACCACGCGCAGAATATCGAGCGCCTTGGCAAGCGTTAGGGTCGTTTCGCCGCGTTCGAACGCCGCCATCGTGGGATGGCTTACGCCCGCGAGCGCCGAGTGTTCCTTTTGCGTCAGGCCCTCCGCCTTGCGACGGCGTACGGCCTCTTCGACAAATCGTTGCCACGCGAGTGGAGCTATGGTTCCAGTATTCTCAGGCATGAATTGTCCACGATCTCTTTGAACCTGTGTACGAAGCCGTCCGGCGGCTCGGCGTCAGGCGGACGGATGATGGATGCAGCCTTCTCCACCTGGCGCTTCAACAGCTTGAATGTCTGGTCAATTGCCCTGTCCGGGAGGCCGATCTCCCTGCCGAAAGCGCGAAAAACCGCCTGATTGGCTGCGTCCAGGTGAACCTTCTGGCCACTGATCGACAGCGCCAGGGTCTGGTCGAATCCGTCATAGAGCGCAGTATTCACCACATCATAGGCAGGAGATAGCCGCAGTCCCGTCGGCGTCTCCAGCAGCGAGAAGTTTTTCAGATGCGCATCGCAGTTTCCGATCAGGGTGAACACGATCAGTCGGCTGAAAAACCTCAGCAGGTCGATCGGCGCGCGTGAGGAGTGCCGGCGGATGATCGCCGCTATATCCTCATAGGCCGCATCATACTTGCCTGCATAATCCTGCCCCTTCGGTTTACCGAGGATCTGCGCACAGTCTTCCAGACGCAGCTTCCCGCCGTTGGCTTTGCGGTCGAAACGGGTAACAATGAGCGCCGTGTCATCGACGGCCGCGATGAAAGACGTTGTGAACGCCGTGGCTTCCCTTTCCCCGAGAACAGCGGCTGTCCATCTCAGACTCAAAAGCTCGTTGCGAACGAGGCTACCTATCCGGTCGGAATTGAACTTAGCGATGTAGGGCGCCGCTCCCGCAGCAGTTGCGGGAACGAACCTGCCTTCCTCGTCCTTGGTCACGAGCAGCTTCTTTTGGACGCCTGAGACCGTACGTCCCGGAGTGGCCGTCGCCTCGGTGATTTCGGGAAATTTTTCGGCATCCTCCGAGGGCCGAATGCTGACCGCCCCGATGCAGTCGCGGCCGTAACGAAGCAGCAGCCCGAGATCGTCTTCTTCAACGACATGCGCCGACCGGGCCTGCTGTTCACGAAGCCATCCCTCCGGACCAAGGTGCTGGAAGAATGGATGCAGACCAACCTGCCATTCATGCTCGCGTTGCGCGGAAGGCAGGCAGCAGGCGATATCGCCCTTATTCCAGTCCGGATGGTAAGCGAAGCGTGTTCCGCCGTTGGCGGTCTCAACCAACGAACCGGCGGTTTCGTCCCTGAATAAAATATCAGCGCTTCTCAGCACCATGCAGCTTTTCCTTAACTCTCGGCCCTACCCATCATTTCGGCGGCCAAAAAAAAATTCATTCATAGCTGCAATGTGTGTACCTCTTATTAAATAATCAATCTATAATTTCATTTTTTTGGAAAACGAGAAATCCATAAGCTATAATTTCCAAACTTGACATCAAGCCCATGCCCAAAGCCAATCTGTGAAGCTATGGCTCGAAACAAGCTCCGCTAAAGCCATTCCATGAACCCATACAGGTGATCGTATGTCGGTGCCTTCCGGAGCGGAAAGGAGCAGGCTCGGCAGCTCACAGCGCTTCATGTGTTCCAGATACCCAACCCTTCCAGACGCAGATGCGCGGACTTGAAAACACCCTTCCTACGGGGTGATCCTACTCACCCCAAACACGTCCACCGACGCCCCCGGTCGGCGCGATCTCGTCAATGCGCTTGAGATCGGCATCCGTCAGCAGGAGTTCGGCAGCCAAAGTGTTCTCCTGCACACGTTTTGGGTTGCGAGAACCTGGGATGGGAATGATGTAGTTCTTTCGCGCCAGCAGCCAGGCTAACGCAAGCTGAGAGAGGCTGACGCCTTTGGCGGTAGCGAGTGATGTGAGCTCCTGCGCGATCTCTATGTTCTTGCCGAAATTCCCTGGCGCCCACCACCCGAGATTCTGCCGAAAATCGTCGTCGGCGTAGTGATCGCGAGATGTTACGTGGCCAGTCAAGAAACCACGCGCCAGCGGCGAGTATGCCACCAGACCGATATCCAGTTCCTCAAGGACCGGCAGGAGCGGCTCTACATCCCGGGCGAATATTGAGTACTGGTATTGCTGCACCGAAATAGGGGCGACAGCGCTGGCGCGACGGATGGTATCCTCGTCCGAGTTGGACAGGCCGAGATATCTCACCTTGCCCGCTTGGACAAAATCCCGCATTACGCCCACGACGTCCTCGATTGGGACGCTGGGGTCGGGGATGTGTTGGTAGAGCAAATCGATGGTCTCGACGCCCAGATTCCTGAGGCTGGAGTCCACGACCTGGCGTATGATTTCCGGTCGGGAGTCGGGAGCGTAGCTTTCCGTCAAGCCGAATTTCGTTGCGATCGTCACCTGGTCGCGGATCGGGCGCAGGGCAATACCGAGCAGCTTCTCGCCTTCGCCCCAGCCATACATGCGGGCAGTGTCGAAGTGGGTGACGCCGAGTTCATGGGCACGGCGGATGGCCGTGATCGATTCCTTGTCGTCGCTGGGGCCATAGCCGATGGCCGTACCCATGGCACCATAACCAATGGCACCGGCCGTGAGGCCGTGGCGGCCAAGCTTGCGCTGCTGCATCGTGAATGTCCTTTGGCATATGTCGCACCAATGTGGCTTTTAGAGGCCGACTGGGCGATGCTCGATTCTGGTGATTCATTGCCTGATCCTGCCGATTGCTTGACGGTTCCAGGCGAAGGGGAGCAGATCGTCTCATGACCGATCTTGCGCAACTCAAAGCCGTCGTCCTGCGCCATGCCGGCAAGCCGCAACCGAAAATGCCGCGGGTCAGCGTCAGCACCTTCGACCGACCCTCCGAGCCCGGCTGGTTGGTCTACGACCCCGTTGTCTGCTTTGTGCTGCAAGGGTCCAAGCAGGTCTTCATCGGCGACCAGGTGCTGGAGTACGGCGCCGGACACTGCATGGTGGTGGCAGCCGAACTCGCCGCAATGGGTCAGATCAGCAAGGCTTCGGCCGAGCAGCCCTATGTCGCGATCAACCTCTACATCGATCCGGGGGTGATCTCGGCGCTGCTCGTGGAGATGGGCGGCATGCCGGAATTGCCGATGGATAAGGGGTTTGGATTTAGCCCTGCAGGGCCGGCACTGATCGAGGCTTGGCGGCGCTTCGCGGAACTTCTGGACCACCCCAGTGAGATTCCGGTGATGGCACGTCACAGGGAGCACGAACTTATGTTCCGCCTCCTCATGGGACCACAGGGCGCGCTGCTTCGGCAGATCGCCGGCACCGGCAGCCGCCTGTCACATATCCGGCGGGCAATGGCATGGATTCGCGAGCGCTACGCACAGCATCTGAGCATCGAGGCCATGGCCATGGTGGCCGGCATGAGCGAATCGGTGTTCCATCGCCACTTCAAGGCGATTACGGGTTTGAGCCCGCTCCAGTACCAGAAGCAAATCCGCCTGCATGAGGCGCGTCGGCGCCTGATCACGGAGCATACGGAGGCGGCGAGCGTGGCCTACGCGGTCGGTTACGAGAGCGTTTCGCAATTCAGCCGAGAGTACAAACGCCTCTTCGGCGCACCTCCGCGGCGGGACGCCGGAAAAATGCAGAACATCGTTGAGCCAAGTCCATAACCCCGGAAGCACACATGCAGCTCGCACGGCACGGCGGGGAAAGCTGCCGGACTATTTCCGCACGTGCTTTGTCTCTTTGTCGTGGAACGCAAATGGGCTTCGATTGCCCCCCGATGATCCAGGACCCATGCAGCCAGTTGCATGATCGGTACGGCAAGGGAACTGCCTAACTCCGTCAGGCCATACTCGACCTGAGGCGGCACGGTCGGATGGACCTTGCGGCTCACCATCCCGTCCGCTTCCATCCTGATCGATGTCCTGCTGCGCGGCCTTGACCCGCAGATGGGGTGATGCAAGGCTAGTTCGTCAGGCCGACTATTTTTGCCGACGTTGACAACGCGATGCGCATCGCACGCGAGGAAGTGTTCGGCCCGGTCCTTGCCCTTCGACACGGAAGAAGATGCGATCGAAATCGCGAACGATACCTCATACGGTCTTGTCGCTTACATCCAGACACGAGACCCTGCCCGGGCAGAGCGGGTCGCGTCCCGGCTGCGCGCGGGGATGGTGCACATCAATGGCGCGCCGCTGCGATATGGCAGCCCATTCGGCGGATATAAGCAGTCCGGCAATGGGCGCGAAGGCGGCAAGTTCGGCCTCGAGGATTTCCAGGAGGTCAAGACGATACACAGGCCGGACGCGGCCTGATGCCAGTCCAGACCGGGTGTGGTAGCGCGGCACAGAAGGTCGCCGAGCCGCCGGAACAGGGACACGCTCCCCGCAGCTCAAGCATCAAAGAGGAGGCGGGACAAGCAGGAACTTCATCCACGCTGCCGGCCAGGATGTGGCCGCCCGGCCGCCAGTACTGCCCCGACCAGAACTCGGCTGCCGGAAGCCTCGCCTCTAACCATTGTTCTGGCGCAGGCTAGTCCGGCACTTTTACATTCGCATCGGCTGCCAGCACGGAATGAGTGATTTCCGACGGGTCCACTCGGTTTCGGCTGGCCCAGGCCTCCAGGTTTTGAGGCCTGTATGACGGGTTTGTCCGCCAACGGTCAAACACGCTCCGGTCGATCGTTTCGTTGATTGTCGAAGTTGTGGCGGTACTGCCGACGGACGCTTCCGCCCCGATCGGTCGGAAGTAACGGCGGCTGAAGAACCGATACATGCCCTCTAGAAAGCCCGCATACGAGTCCGCTATTGGCGAATTGACATTGGCTTGATCGGTTTCGACCACCCCGCGAAACTTGAGCCCATGAGTTGCGGCTTTCGCCATCAGCCAACCTAGCGGGACCTGCGCCAGCAGATCGCTGGGATAGCCTCCACCAACATTGGCATGGGCGCCCACGAACCAGCGCTGTTCCACATTCTCGATAGGCCTGGCTGGTGCGGGGTTTGCCCCGGCAGCGGTTGTTCTGGTCCAAAGCGTAGGAGTGAAGGAAGCGCGGTGCTCATCGACAGCCAAGGCATGGTAGGCATTGGTATTGCTTAGCCTCAGATGAGTATCGAGGAACCGGTATTTCGCGACGTTGCGCTTCATGCCGACGGGAACGCCCAAGGACCCCACCGTGTCCCAGACGCCGATGAAGTCGATGGTGATAGGGCTTGAATATCGAAGCAGCCACGATTCCTCGAGCACCAGGCTTGCTTGAGGGGTCGCTCCGCTCTCGATGCTCTGGATCAGTTCCCGGATCGTCCTGTCGGTCCTGCGGCGATAACGGCCGTAGAGCTGGTTGATGGACAGCGGCGATCCTGGCTTTAGGAGACCGCATTTCGATATGAAGCCAGATAAGCTTCTTGCCGTGTAGGCGCCGCGACTGAACCCGAAGATGAACAGGCGGTCGCCCTCGTTATAGTTGTCGACAAGCCATTTGTAGGCATCCGTAATCTCGTGATCGAGACCATAGCCGAAAAGACCGCCGCGGATCCTCTCGCCCAGTTGAGTGCCCACCCCAACGCTGTAGTAAACCGCCTGCTCAGGATCAGCCGGATCGCAAAGCGACTTTAGCCGCCATACGTTTGTGTTGTCTCCGACGGTGTTCCAGGTGCCGTCGAGAAACACTGCTATTCGCTTGGGAGCGCCCACCTGCCCCTCCACTATGTTCGTCGTTCAAGTCCAACCTAGCCGATTCTTGTCCACGGTTTGAACCCTTGTTTAGTGCAGCATGATTTTATTGATGCCAAAAGCTACCTCTGACACGTTGTTACATGGATTTCGAAGCAACAACGCTGCATACGAATTCTGATCGCGAAGTGAACGTATCGCTCTAGCCGAATATCAAGACTCGCATGTTTCTATCACTTGCGTCTCAGTTGAAATACGAAAAATCGGCAAGGGCGAAGATGCCGGTAGGTCAGCCTATTCAACCGAATGGGTTTCCGATCACCCGACTGACCGACAAGCATCTGAGATTTTTCGACCGTGATGCCGCAACTCCATTGGCGAGCCGCAGAAACTGCAGTACATAACGGCTCGCGAGCGGGGGGACGCCTTTTAATCGGTACTTAGGAGCGAATACCTTGGACGAACAACACCAGACGCAGAGTGATCATCTGGTTGGACTGACCGCGGATATTGTCTCGGCATATGTGAGCAAAAATCCCCTCCCCGCCTCCGGACTGCCGGATCTCATTGCTTCGATTCATTCGTCGCTGTCAGGAATCGGCCAGCCAGCCGCAACCGACCAACCGAAACAGGAACCGGCGGTGAATCCCAGGAGATCAGTGACAGCGGACCACATCATCTGTCTCGAGGACGGCAAGAAGTTCAAATCGCTGAAGCGGCACCTGGCTGTCCATTACGGGCTCACTCCGGACGAATACCGCGAGAAATGGGGACTGAAGCCGGACTATCCCATGGTTGCGCCAAACTACGCGGCCCAGCGATCCTCGCTCGCCAAGGCCGCCGGGCTGGGGCGCAAGCCGACCGCAGTGTCAGCAACAAAGACTCCAGCGAAACGGAAGGCGAAAGCGTAGTGCTTCGACGCCCAGGCGCCATGGCTCGCTAACTTTGCAGCCTCGTTGCCGAACGGGGCGCATCGCACTGCTAGTCAGCCTTCACGCCTTCCTGCGATCAGCAGGTTGGCGTGTTTGCAACGCTTCGATAGCCTCAGGTGGTGCTAGGGTATCCCGTCCGGTAGCTGCCGAGTCCTTGCTGCCGGGCTAAGGTGCCTTGGGAGGGCGATTCGCATGCTGTCCTGACAAAAGGGCTCTACCGCTCGGTGGGGAAAGCAAGTTAGAGGCGGTGAGCTTCGGGGCGATGTTCAGCGAGATCCCAATGTGGACCTCAGACGTTGAATCAGCCATCTAAAGACAGGACCCGGTGCTGTCGGGTTCCGGGCAGCCGCGGCTGAAAAGTGCTATCACGCGTCGGCGTGAGCGAAAGCGACGGCTTCCCTCAGCCCTCACGGGTGGAACCAGGGAAACGATCTGCCTCGATCTCGATTTCTTATATGATCTTATTGGTGGTGATATCATAGAAGTTGGCCCGGTACGCACTCATGCGGACCCGATTGCTCGTAGCGTGAGGCTTTCGACTTCCTCAAGCCGATCAATGATCACCTTCACTGCACGAAGTTCTCCAAACGGAAGCATGGGGAAGCCGGCACATGGAGGTCGAGGCTGCGCAGCGCCGCAAGTTCGTCTATCTCAAGGGCATAGCCATTGCGAACAAGTTCGAACTGCATCGGGTTGAGCTGTCTCACGGATCAATTCAACGAACCATCATCCGGGGCCTCGGTTTCAGCGATGACGACCATTCTGAATGTGCGCTTCAGGTTGATGGGGTGGTTATAGGTGCTCGGTTTCATCTCGTCGGGCGCATCACTTCTCCGTTCCCGCGGTCCGGCCCTTGCCCTTTGGTTGGGCTTCCGACGTTTTTGTCGCCCTTCGGACACAAAAAGATTGATCGAATCGGGCTGTTCGGGACGGCTTTGACCTCCCCGCGCATTAAACGCTTCTCGTTGATCGAGCCCGCGGGCTGCTGCCGCCGCAGCGACAAAGCAGCGCCAGAAAAGAATCTGGTGACCGATGCGGGAACTGTTGGGTCCGCAATCGCCGCGGCGGACGGGCTTTGAGTTACGCGGTCCGGCGAGTCTAGCAGATCGACTTACCCTGCAGGTTTTGCCCCGTGGCTACTGCGAAGGCGTGATCCTTCTGTTCAAAGCGAAATCGAAGCCAGATGGCATGGCATTTGCGCCAACTCATCAGAACCATCGAACCACAGACAAGGCATGAGCGAACCATGGCTGAAAGGCGACGCTCCAGACAAACGCCTGAAGCGACGGCCTCCCTTGCGAATAACCGTCGGGAGGTCGTTCCCTTCAGACGTCCGTGCTCGCTAGCTCTTCTGCGCACGTCTGGTCGCAGGACAATATCCAAGCGCGTGACCTTGGCCCAACTGCTACTTGCCGGTCCCCATCAGCATGTGAATGTCAAGGTGCTCCCTCAAAGGGTACCTGCAATCAATGTCGGCGCCTCACCGGCAACCGCCCGCAAAGCGCTCAATCAGTTTCGTGAGGCGAGGCTCCTGCACGACGTCACAGTCGCGGCGCCACACGCCCATTTCGACTTTCATACTGTCGACCACCGCTACCTTCTCGTTGAGGAGAAGCAGCGGGTTATCGGTATCCGACCAGTGCCATTTGCCGTAAATGGGTTGTTCGATCCGCCCAAATCACTCATATCGATCCGGCCATTCGGATCACGAAGAGGATGGGCCAAGGCCTTTCCGTACAAACCGGATGGAAGAGCGATTTGGAAGCCGCCAAGGCCTTCATCTCATTTCCGGCATGCCGGCCGAGTCGACGTTGCGTCGGCTCCTGCCCAGAAGCCATGCCCTCTTGTTAAAGGAGCAACTTGATGACCCTCACGAAGAAGGTTCCCTTCGTTACCTTTCGCACCCGTGTTCGCGATGAGTCTATCGAGGGGCCAAATCCATACCGCTGGGAAGACAAGACATCCGATGACTATTTCGGCGGCAAGTGCGTCATCCTGTTTTCGCTGCCTGGCGCCTTTACCCCTACGTGCTCGACCTACCAGCTACCCGATTTCGAAAAACTCTATGACGAGTTCAAGAAGGAGGGAATTGACGCAATCTACTGCATCTCCGTCAACGATGCCTTCGTCATGAATGCGTGGGGCAAATCTTTAGGCCTCCAGAAGGTCGAGCTAATCCCGGACGGCTCCGGCGAGTTCACGCGCAAAATGGGCATGCTGGTTGCGAAGGACAATCTCGGCTTCGGACTGCGCTCCTGGCGCTACGCCGCTCTGATCAACGACGGCGAGGTGGACCAGTGGTTCGAGGAAGAAGGTTTTTCCGACAACTGCGAGACCGATCCCTATGACATCTCATCCCCGCAAAACGTTCTTGAGACGCTGAAGGCCGCCGCATGACCGAGTGAACGTCTGGCAGCCCATTACACACGGCCAAGAGCCTCCTCGATAGGAGTTTCGCGCTCAACATGCTGTCCTCGGCAAGGCTGCTTCAACGCCAGAAGCAATCAATGGTGGCATCGCCTCAGCTCATTGAGTCGATTCGCCTGCTGCAACTGGCTCGCGCCGAGCTGCATCAATTCGTGGAGCAGGAACTCGAGAAGAATCCGCTTTTGGAGCCTGCTTCAAACGACGGCGAGGCTCTTGGCGATGTTTTGCCGAACTCAGGAGAGGATCAGTACACCGGCGCAAGCGAAAACGTCACTGTTAAGCCTACGAGCGCGGAGTCCCCCGAGCGGCTCGGGGAATGGAAGTCGCTGCGCAACACGACGAATGTCCCCGAGGGTGGTCGGCCTGCCCTGGACGAGTTCGCCGCCTGCATAGAAACACTGCATGACCATGTCGCTCGTCAGATCGCGCTGACCGCATTCACACCACAGGAGCGGCTGATTGCCGGCGAGCTTGCCGCTCATCTAGAGGACACCGGCTATCTTCGGGTAGATCTTCTGGAACTCGCCGGCAGAGTAGGTGCGCGGGAAACGGATGTGGAACGGGTTCTCGCAACCTTGCAGCACTTTGATCCGCCGGGAATTTTTGCGCGCACCCTCGGCGAATGTCTCGAGATCCAGTTGCGCCAGCGAGACCGGTTCGACCCGGCGATGGCCGCTTTGGTTGCCAATCTTGAGAAGCTTGCGCGACGCGATTTTCAGGCATTGAAGCAGCGCTGCTGCGTCGACGAAGACGATCTTCTCGAGATGTTGCATGAAATCCGTGCGCTCGATCCCAAGCCTGGAAACCGCTTCCAATCTGGAGCGCCGGAAACCATTGTACCCGACGTGTGGGTCACGCCCTCGCCCGGAGGTGGATGGCAGGTCGAACTTGACCCGGACGCGCTGCCCAAGGTTTTGATCAACCAAACCTACTATGCGGAAGTCTCGCGACACACGGCGCAGAATTCGAAAGACCAAGCGTTTCTGAACGAATGCCTGCAAAATGCGAACTGGTTGATCCGCAGCCTCGATCAGCGTGCCAAGACGATTCTTAAGGTTGCGACTGAAATCGTGCGCCAACAGGATGCCTTCTTGGAACACGGCGTCGCGCATCTGCGGCCTCTCAATCTCAGGACTGTCGCTGAGGCGATCAACGTGCACGAGTCGACGGTGAGCCGGGTGACCTCGAACAAGTATATGCTCACGCCACGCGGTGTATTCGAACTGAAGTATTTTTTCACGGTGGCGATTGCCTCCTGCCAAGGCGGTGACGCGCACTCCGCCGAAGCCGTCCGGCACCAGATCAAGTCGATAGTTGCTCAAGAGTCGCCTCGTGACGTGCTCTCCGATGATGACATCGCCGTCCGGCTGAAGGAAACCGGCATCAATGTTGCGCGCCGCACCGTCACAAAATATCGCGAAGCGATGAATATCCCCTCCTCCGTGCAACGGCGCCGGGAAAAACGCCTACTGCTCAATGGCGATCAAGCCTGGCCGCCTCATACCGCTGACGAACGCGGCTCTTAATCCAAAGCGATCCCGTTCTTGATCCGTGCGAGGCAGCTTTTGCCTTCCTCCGGGCTACTTGCGGTCGAATTGATCGAGCCCGTCACCCCCAATGTTATGACCGGTTCTTCGCGTTCCCAAACGACCGGTTGAAGTCGCGGCAATTTCTCTTCATGTGACGGCAACGGGACTGTGGCGCGATCCCTATGCGACGAACGGCGATCTCAGCACGAAGTACTACGACCGCTGGAGCGAGTGGGCAGAGAATCGTAGTGGCGGCGGCGGGAATTCCTGAGGTTTGACTCGTCCGGAAATTCCAAATGGCGCGGCCCGCGGAATACCCCTCAAACACCCTGCGAGCGGGGACTTCTAGCGCAGCAATTGAATTTCCCTTCGGTTCGCTAACAGGCTGCTCGACCAAACCTCGCCAAGGCAGAGCGCCAGCTTGCTTCCGCACCGCAGGCGGCCTGCCTGTGTCAGTCGCCCGCGACAACGCCCTTCACCGCCGCACGATCGCCGGAACGTGGTATGCGGCACTATCGGAAGCAACCTGATCGAGTGCCGGGGCGGCGAGAAAACGCTACCGTCGCCATGCCTCCCACCATGCCGCGAATTCTGCTGGCCTGACCGCCGGCGGGCTGCTCGGCGATAGTGGGTGTGCCGATCTCGCGCAGGTGCGCGCGCTGCGTCGCCGTCAGGTAGAAGCTCTCATTAGGGCGGTACGAGTCGAGGAACGCGCGGTTGTAGCCGACCGGCTTGCGCGCCTCGGGTGGCCTGCGGACGTAAGCCTGAATCCCGGCGCCGGACTCGGAGAGCGGCAGGACGGCTTCCGCCTGCGCCTCGGCGCGCTCGGCAGCTGTGCCGGCGGCGGCCTGCGCTGGCGGCAGGCGATAGCGTGCCCAGCGGCCTTCGCCTTCCATGACTAGGCGTTGGTGATCGACAAGGTATTTGAGACGGTATTGCAGGGTGCGGCGCGGCGGCGGTTCTTGCAGCGAATCGATAATCTGCTGTGCCGTTGCCCCGCCCTGATGGCGGTGCACGGCTTCCTCAATCGCCTGCAGTTCCGTATCCAGAATACGCCTTGCCACGCAGACTCCTGTTTTGTTGCGCGTAACGCGCCTATGCGCAATTTTAAACGTATTTATGCGCAATATTCAAGGTTATGCGCAACTATCACCCTTATGCGCAACTATATTTGCGAGCAGGCCTTTTCTTGCGCATAGGGAGGCCGGAACAAGAGCAGTTCGAAATCAAACGGCCGATCGAATGCCACGGAACCACTCGCAAAATCCTGGAGCTGTGTCCCTCGATGCCTGCTTCCAGCCCCATGCGATGCTGGGCGGAAGCGAATGGGATGATTACGGGTGCTCACCCATTTTCCGTTACTCCAGAACGCTTTGAGAAGTGGCCATGAAGGGGCCTCGGCCGTATTTGACGAGGGAGGTTGATGTCTTCCGACAACCGGATCGTCGTTCGCAGTTTACCCACCAATTCCCGGGCCCCGCCTGCCCCGAACGATACTGCAACCTCGGAACCCGTTGGCGTTTCGCTGTGTCGTTCACAATCACTGGGAAGCGTCGAGCGAGGAGCGTCAGTGCCGCCAAATGATCTCCACGCCCGCCGTGCGTCGAGCAAGGGCTGCGACGGCAGGAAGCGAGGGAGCGCGCCCTTAACAGCGCCGTAGCGACCGAGCGACCGGTTTACAAGCAATCCTCGCTCGGATCGTTTTCGCCGCCCTCGAACGCTGCAGTGAGAGGCCACGGTCCCTGGCGATCCAGTTGGTCGCTCTCTCAACATTCTTGTCCTGCCCCTGACACAAGAACGGCCTCCGATACAAGAACGTCTCGACCTGAGCCGAACTTAGCCCGCTCACCGCGATCAGGCGTTGAACATCCCCTCCTTTGTGAAGCGCCAAGAAAAGCGGCCCATAGCCAGTGGCGATCAAGATTGGCCGCCTCGTGGCGCCGAGGAAAGCGCCTCTTGATCCAATGCAAGTCCGTTCTTAATCCGTGCGAGGCGACTTTCGCCTGCCTCCGGACCGAAGCAGCTTTCGAAATCATCGCATTCCCGGCAACTCGGCGCGGTGCATAGCGAAAAACCTTCGGCCTCGCAGAGCTTGCGGTAAAAATACTTCTTCCATTTCATGTTTTGGATGTTTCCGGCCGCCAGCGTCGGAAAATGCGTGGCAAGCAGGCGGCTGAGTTCGGTGCGATTGAAAAGCCCAAGGTCCTGCCAGAGATGGTTGTTGCGCATGGCACGCCGGGCGATGATCTTTGCGAAGCGGACACTTGCCAGGTCGCCCGGCCGGGCGTGCGCCAGGAGCAGCTCGCGCAGAAGTTTTTGCTCCGGGTCCGGTTCGGGCTCGCCCACCTCTTCCAGGGCGAACGCGTTGATGGGGACAGCAGCGAAGCTGACGGCCAGGAGGTCGCGCAGCTCGGCGCGCGAAAGACCGGTTGCTTCCGTCGCCGTCGCCTCGCCCGCCTCGACCTCCTTGAGCGCACACGAAAGCACGCAGGAAAGCACATGCTGGTCAAACGCCTGGTCGATTGGCGGCGATTGGCTAATGCTGTGGCGGCCAGCGTGGTGGGCGAACATGGGTGCCATTCTCCTGGTCTGTCCTTCAACCCGCCTGATGAGCGAGCGACTTGTTGACTGCTGGGATGATCTTGTCCCCCCACAGCTCGATCTGGCGCAGCATCGTCTGTTGGTCGAAATCCCCCAACTGGGTCTGAACTGCGATCTGGTCCGGTTTCAAGATATCGATCTCTTCCAATAGGCGATCGATCACGCGGTTCACGCTACCGATCGGGAGGTTCCGGCGCATGGTCTCGAATGAAAGATCCTGCTGCGTCGGCGTCTCCTTTAACAGGTAGCCGTCAAGGCTCTGCTGGCGCCGCTGATGCAGTGCTTCAGACAACCGGCGCTGGAAGCGGGCATTGTCGAGATAGCTGTTTATCTCTGCCTCGTCGTCGCTGGCATAGCAGCAACGCAAAAGAGATATCTTGGTGTCCGTCACATTCTTGCCTTCGGCAGCCGCCGCCTTCTCGATTGCTTCGCGCAGCGTGCTCAAAGCCTCCAAACCGTTGTGGAATGCAGTGACAAAAAGATTGTGTCCCTCACGGTAGGCCCGAGCCATGCGCGCGGGCCCGCCGACGATCCAGATCGGCGGGGTCGGCTTCTGGACGGCGCGCACCGAAATCGCCGTTGAGGGAATGTTCTCATACGGGCCGGCGTGCTCGAAAATGCTTTGGTTGAGGCCCTTCAGAAGGATGTCCAAGTATTCCGAAAAGACCGCCGGCGCCTCGTCGATGTTGACGCCGAAGCGCTCGAACTCGAATTGCTGGTATCCCGCGCCGACGCCGAGTTCGAGACGGCCGTTCGCAACAATGTCGGCGAAGCCGATCTCGGAAAGCAGGCGCTGCGGTTGATAAAGCGGCAGCACGCACACAGCTGTGCCGAGACGAATGGTGCTCGTCATGCCGGCGCAATGTGCCACCATCATCAAGGGCGAGGGGATGAGGCTGTAGTTGTTGAAGTGGTGCTCTGCGAACCACGCGGTATCGAAGCCGGCCTGCTCCGAAACGATGGCCTGTTCGACTGAGTTGCGGATAACGCTCTCGCAAGGCTGATGATAGCCGCGTTGGGCGGCCAGGATAAAGGTCGCGAATTCCATGGTGTTTCCTTGTTTGACAGAAGGAGTTTGCCGATCAGGGAATGTGCTGAGCGCGCACCAGGCCAGGCCTGGTTGTCGATCCAGCTCCCACGGCGGCGGGTGGCCCGGAGGGAAACCGCGCCGCATTCGCCGGTTGCAGGTGCATGGAGCGGGTGGAACTGGTTCGACGGCGATGAGGGCGGGCGTTTTCGCCACCGCCGAAGATACATCTTCGGACGCGGCAGTGCGGGCGCGGCGCGGCAGCCGGACCCTCAAGCCTTGGACGCCCTCGGCTTCGAAGAGCCGCAGTCTCTCGCCTGGCGAAAAATCTACGGTCAGCACGCGGTCCGCGCAAAATAATCGTTATTGAGTTCGTTGGCATTTCCCACGTCGCCGAAAGAGGTCCAGCCGCCGTCGACGTAGAGAATGGAGCCGTTGACGTATGAGGCGGCAGACGAAGCCAGGAAGAATGCGGCGTCAGCAACGTCCTCCGGCTGCCCCATCCCGCCCATGGGGATGCGCTGTCCGATCTTTGTCGTGTCGATGCGTCCGACCTTGGCCAACTGGGCAATGCCAGGCGTGCATATGTAGCCAGACGCGATGGTGGCTGTCCGAATTCCGACCGGCCCGAGTTCGGCCGCCAGACATCGCGTCAGAATGTCCAATCCCGCCTGGGAAGCACCGTGGGCATGGCGCGGCGCGAACGGCAGGAAGCTGTCGATCGATGTCATGTTGAGGATCACGCCGCCAGGGTGCATCGCCTTGATCGCCTCGCGCGCGCAGCTGAAGGTGCCGGCAAGATTGACGTCGAGGACGTGTTCGATGTGTTCCGGTATTTGTTCTATCCCCAACAACATAGTTTCGGCGATGGAAGCACCGTTGACGAGCACATCGACGCGCCCGAAGCGCGCCTGCAAATCCTCGAATAGCGCCACCACCTCGCTCTCGACGGCCACGTCCAGGCATTTGGCCGGGTGCATGCCGCGCAGCCATGTGGCGAGCTCTGCCGCTGCAGCGCCATCTTTATCAGCAACCACAACGGTATCGCCATTTGCGGCAAAACGGCGAACGATGGCCGCGCCTATGCCGCTCGCGCCTCCCGTGACGAGCACGATCCGCGCATCGGTGCATTCGGTCGGACAGCAGAGTTCGGCTTGGGGCGTCTCATCGACCGGCGGGTGCGCATCCCCCGGGTTGTTGAACGACATCCAGCCTCCGTCGACAGCCAGCACCGAACCGGTGATGTAGCGCGCCTGCGTGCTTGCCAGAAAACGCACGGCGAGGGCGATCTCGTCGGGGCGCGCCAAGCGCCCCAGCGGCACGCGGCGGCGCACCGCCGCGAGGTCCACTTTGCCCGCGCGTTCCAGTTCCGCCATCATCGGCGTGCGCACAGGGCCCGGCGCTACCGCCGTCACGCGAATGCCTCGACAAGCCCACTCGCATGCAAGCGACTTCGTCAACGAGATCAGGCCCGCTTTCGAGGCAGCATAGGCGTTGCGCTTGGGATTGCTGACGATCCCCGATATCGAGGCGACATTAACGATGACACCGCCCGGCCTCATGCGCCTCGCCGCTTCACGCGCCATGACGAACGGTCCAATCAAATTTACTGCCAGAGCGAGGCGGAAGGCATCGACACCGGTATCGATGGTCGCAGACATGGTGGGTCCTATCGCGGCGTTGTTGATGAGGACGTTGATCTGGGTGAACTGTGCTTCGAGGCGACCGTGAAGCGCGAGGACATCCTCCTCCCGCGAGACGTCGCATTCGAGCCCGACGTGCGGGTGGCCGAGACGGCGGGCCAGTTCAATGACGCCGCTGCCAGGAAGGTCCACCGCAATGACGGTGTCACCATCCCTGGCAAGAATTTCGGCCAGGGCACGGCCGATCCCGCCGGCGGCGCCCGTAATGATGACGATGCGTCCTGTCTGCATCATGAACACTTCCCCTGCTGTTCCTTCAGCGATCTCAGCCCATCAATTTTGAGCGGCAAAATGATGCGTCGCGCTAAAGCAGCGAGTCCTGGCGACGGTCAGTGCAGGCCTGGATAGACGGCGCGATTGCTCACGCCGTGGCGGGTAGATCAGACCATCCTATTGCCGCACCCTTTCGCCAGGATCGCTGTGGCGTTGCAAAGTTGTCGTAGCCTTACTCCTCACCGCCAAACGCGGCTCTCTCGTTCGAACTCTCTAAAGAGGCATGGCGAGGTGGAATGCGACGATTGCCGAGCGTGTAAATCGGATCATCCGGATGCGGTGCTCCAATCGGCTGTCTCGGGCCGAACCGTTCGGCCTCAACGACTGCTGGTGGGATCTGCTCCGCGAGCCAATCGTAGACCACAGTCCGTTCGGCAATTCGCCACTCTCCTTCCCTCTTCTGAAACAGATCGCAGTAACGGCCGCACAACAGCGTCTGGCGCACTTCTCCGTCTTGGTCCGGTCCCCGCTGCAGCGCGGTGAAATAGCTCTCGACCGCAGCCTCTGCCGAGCTGACGAAATCGATCAGGATGTTGGTGATATGGTGGATGTTACGGGGTCCGGTCTTGAAGACACCAAGCGCAAACTGGATGAAGCCCTCTGCCGGGCCGCGATAGGCCCCGTGATTGTCGTGCGCATCGGGCCAGTATGCGCTGCGCAGCGCCGCCTCATCGGCGCGGTCTATCCCGCGGCAGTACCGATAGAGGCAGTCGCGGATCGCCTCACGGTCGACTAGTTCGGTAAGTTTCGTCTGGTCCATCGGCTCTGCTGCAAAGTTACGTGATTGGAAGACGTGTTTCGCGAAGTGCCGCGCCGGCGTTTGCCATCCTGGGAAGCACCTTGGTGCCGCAGGCACCTCGCTGCGCAGTTGGATGAGGACGGTGGTGGGGCGAAAACCGCGTGCCGTTCCTTCCAGTATGCGGCCACATGGTCGATCCCTTTCATGTCCGCCGAACTCGGTGGAGCGACGTCCCATTCAACCCGTGCTGCTGGGTTCACCGTCAATTTCAAGTGCACGTTCGGGGCAGGATCGCACGCCTCGCGATGCGGTTAGTTCCTCCCCTTCCACCACTTGAATGTTGCCAGGCAGGATGTAGCCCGCGTCATCGAGCTTGAAGATGTGTGGAGCGTGCGCCGCGCATCTGGCGTGACCCTGGCATTTGGCGTTTTGGACAATGATGCGCATGGCGCTGGCTCCGTTGTCTTTGCCTCGGTTTGTGGCGGAGGCTTGGTCAGGACCAATCCAGGATCAGATTTTCGATCCCGAACACATGGCCGCCAGAGGTGATAGGTGCCGTGCCGTTCTTGATGCGGAAGGCCGGAATGCGCGACAGCCACTCCTCCAGACCAATGACGATCTCGCGCCGGGCAAGGTGCGAGCCAAGGCAACGGTGTGGACCATAGCCAAAGGTGGCATGGCGGTTGTCCTCTCGCGCCAGATCGACGGTGTTGGGACATTCGAATTCCGTCGGATCGCGATTGGCGATCATCGTGGCGCAGGAGACATAGTCTCCCTTGCGGATCGGCGCTCCTTCGAAGTCGATGTCCTTCGTTGCCACGCGGATCAACTGAACGGTCGGATAGGCGCGCAGCAATTCTTCGGCCGCGAGGACGATCCGGTTCGGCTCGCTGCGAAGCAGTTCCTGATCCTTAAGGTTGCGTGCGAGATAGGCCAGGTCAAAGCCAATGGCTGCTGCAACAGTATCGAGCCCGGCGACGAAAACAAGCACGCCGACGCCCCGTACTTCCTGTTTGGTCAGGCGGCGACCCTCGACCTGCGCCTGCACGATGAAGGTCATGAAATCATCAACCAGGTCCTCGCGGCGGGCGGCCGCAAGTTCGTCAATGAACGAGACGATCGTGCGGGCCGCGGGCGGCCGTTTCGTATCGTCGCCGTGGAGTAGATCTCTTGCCCATCCGACAAATGTGTCGATCCGGTCATCCGGCAGACCCAGGAGATGAAGGAAGATGTGGACGGTGAACGGAAAGGCGAAATCCTTCATGACGTCGCAGCTTGTGCCGGATGCCGCGATCCCGTCGATGAGCCTGATTGCCCGCTCGCGAACCGCCGGCTCCAATACCGACACCCGCTTTGGCGAAAGCAGGGGATTGAGCAGTGAGCGAAAGGCGCCATGGGAAGGAGGATCGAGTTCAAGCGGGATCATCGGCCAGCTTTCGCCCAGTGCGGAGGCAAAGATATTGCGATGGCTGGAAAAGGTTTCGGTGTCCTGCAGCACCCGGCGCTGGTCGCTGGCTCGGGTGATCACCCAGGTACCTCTGCCATCGCGCGTGTTGAGGGGCGAATAAAAGATCGGCGGCCCGGCATGGACGCAAGCGACTGCTGCGTGAGGATCCCCATTGGGAGTGGGTGACATGCCGGGCGAAGTAAACAGGCTGAAGTCCCTCACCATTTCGGGCGGGACATGGTCTGGGACTGGATTTTTCGCCATTTGGCTTCTCCTGAATGTCAGGCAGCGCTCGATTGAGATTGTGCGACCGGTCATAAGGTCGATTGCCAGCGCCCGGTAAGTCCCGGCTCACGCGCGTTGTGATTGCACTGCGCGATGCAGCGGACATGTGAGCAGCGCGCAAGAGATCGGTCGCACTCATGCGGCGGTCGGAGCCGAAATGCGTGGCAAGGTTTCGGCCAGAAAGCGCCAGTCCTCGCGCTCGCCCTTGCCTTCATGGCGCTTGCCAAAGAACTGGATGATCATCTTGCCATCGGCGCCGTAGGCTTCGAGCGAAGTGACATGACCGTCCTTGGTCGGCTTGCGAACGGCCCAGACCTCGCGGATGTGATGGGTGCCGAGATGCAGGTGGAAGGTCTCGTCGAGCACATTGATCCATGGGCCGATTGTTTTGGCCGGCTTGATTGGACCGGAATGGATCTGGATGCAGCCACGATTGCCGACGAAGCACATAATCGGCATCTCGTCTTCGGCCGCCTGCTCAAACATGTCGCCAATGGCATCCTTATCGAGGGCCCAGGCGTAATCCTCGCCGACCATACGAATCGCCTGGCAGCGGCTGAGTTTCAGCGCCTTCAACATGCCGAAGAACTGATGCACGTCAGTCAGCTGGCTCCAGCACTCGCGTAGATCCTCCACCGTGGCGGCTTGGTCCGGAAGCTCTACGTCATCGTCGGCCGCGCTCGCCTCGAGCGCCACGATCGGCTCCTGGTTCGAGGATTCCAGCTCAGCCACTAGCTTCTGATAAGCATGGAGGTTTGAGGCGGGCCCGAGTTGCACCTTGTGTATCGCCTTGCCGTCGGCATCAAAGAATTGCAGGCTGCGGCTGATATCTTTGCCCTGGCGCTTCTCGACGGCAAATCCACACGCCCAAACTTTAGGGAAGATACGCAAGTCGATGTCGTTGCCGAGTACCAGGGCATGCTTCTTGCCGGTGACCACTTTGTCGTAGACGCCGATCTTCTTGTGCGCTGCACTTTCATTGCGGGTCAGCGCCACCACCTCGCCGACCGTTCCCAGGCCGGCCAGTAGATCGTTTACGCGCGGCTCGACACGAACCGCGCCGAAACCGCAATGCGCGGCGACCAGTTCCGCTTCCGAAACGCCCAGTCGGGCGGCGAGCTCGTGTTCACGGATCTTCGGATTGTCTTCCTGCGCCCGCCGGATTTCGTGCGGCGACGGTTTCTCGCGCTGGTTCATGAACTGTCCCTGCATCCACCTACTTGTCGAGGAGCAGCCGCCCTGCCGCCCAGAGAGTTGACAGACCGCGCATACTCGATGCCGACCTCGTGCTCTGCCAGGAACCGCATGTTGCTGGAGAGCCGTGCGCGGTCCCCGTCGAAAACCGGGCGGGCCATCTGAGCAGCAAGGTCCGATTCCACCGGCGAAGAGCGGTTCTGGCGCACACCTGACATGTTGCTTTCCTTGCTTCGCTTTCCTTGGTTTGTCTCATCGATCGCGAGGGCAGCATGATTGTCGTCTCGGCATTTCTCGCCGCATCGCCAATAGGCGTTTCAAAAGTCGTGCCAATTCGCCTGAACAAGCGCGGAAAAAATGTTCTCCACACTCGTCATTGATTTACGTGAGATTTCAGTGAGAGCCGGGCCGGACACTTTATGTGACGTACTCGACAAACCCGACAGTACGTGTCGGTTGCCCGACGTGCTTTCTGCAATGGCCCGCAAGATTGATAGCGGTTCTAGAGGGATCGCGCCGTGTTGAAGCGGTTCTTTCCTTTGGCACGGTTCGTGCGACGTGACCCGCAAAGATCGTCACGGACTGAGGAGAATCTCGCCATGATCACGCTCACCGACAACGCTGTAGCCGCCGTCAAGACCGCTCTTTCCCGCGCCAGCGAGCCGGCGGAGGGCTTTCGCATTATGGTCCAGACCGGCGGCTGCGCCGGCTTTAAATACATAATGGGCCTGGAGAGTGTCTCGCGCGAGGGCGATGTGATCACCGAGACAGACGGGGTCAAGCTGTTTGTGGACGCAGACTCCCAACCGCATGTCGCCGGCATGACCGTCGATTTCGTCACCGGGCTCGATTCGTCCGGCTTTGTCTTCGACAACCCCAACGCGCGCGAGAAGTGCGGCTGCGGCAAGTCCTTCAGCTGACTGAGGACCTTAGGCATGAGGCCTGTCTACCTCGACAACAACGCAACGACACGGGTCGATCCAGACGTTGTGAAATCGATGTTGCCGTTCCTTACGGATCAATTCGGCAACCCTTCGTCTGCGCACGCTTTTGGCGACTCAGTTTGTGCGGCGATGAAAAAGGCGAGGCGGCAGTTGCAAGCGCTGATCGGCGCGCAGTTCGACGATGAGATCATCTTCACCTCGGGTGGGACAGAAAGCGACAACGCGGCAATTCTTTCGGCGCTTGAGGCCACGCCCAACCGAACCGAGATCGTGACCTCCGCGGTCGAGCATCCCGCCGTGCTGACGCTGTGCGCGCATCTTGAGCAGACTCGCCGCCTCAAGGTCCACAGGATCCCGGTGGATCGTAGCGGCCGGCTTGACCTCGACGCCTACAAGGCAGCGCTGACTCCCCACGTGGCGATCGTCTCGATAATGTGGGCGAACAACGAGACCGGTACGATCTTTCCCGTGGCCAGGCTTGCCGAGTTGGCCAAGGAAAGCGGCGCACTTTTCCACACCGATGCGGTGCAGGCGGTTGGCAAACTTCCCATGGACCTGAAATCGACCGCTATCGACATGCTGTCGCTCTCGGCTCACAAGCTTCATGGCCCCAAAGGGATCGGCGCACTTTGGATAAAGCGTGGCGTGCATTTCAGCTCGATGATCAAGGGCGGACACCAACAGCGCGACCGGCGTGCCGGCACCGAGAACACACCCGGCATAGTCGGGCTCGGCATGGCAGCCGAACTCGCCTTAAAATTCATGGAAGACACGGCCACACGGGTAAAATCGCTGCGCGATCGCCTGGAGGACGGCATCCTCCAGAGTATCCCAAACACCTATGTCACGGGCGATCCCGTGGAGCGGTTGCCAAACACCGCAAACATCTCCTTTGAACATACCGAAAGCGATGGCATCCCACATCTGCTGAGCCGCCTGGGCATAGCCTGTTCCTCCGGCTCGGCCTGCACCTCCGGCTCAATGGAACCAAGCCATGTTCTCAGCGCGATGAAATCGCCACACGGGGCGGTCCGCTTCTCGTTTGCGCGCGACAACAGCGAAGCGGACGTCGACCGGGTGCTTCAGGTCATGCCCGCAATCGTGGAGAAGCTACGTGGCTCTCCCCCTTGTGGGTCGCGTGGGCGAAGTCCTGAAGAGGCTCGATCCGGTCTATGCCTAAGCGGCAGCAGAACAGGCTGCCATTCATGAGCCGTGATGTCTTTCTCAACGACACGACCTTGCGCGACGGCGAGCAGGCGCCCGGTGTCGCCTTTACGACGGCGGAAAAGCTGGAGCTCGCCGAGTCCCTCGCGGCCGCCGGCGTTCCAGAGATCGAGATCGGCACGCCGATCATGGGCACCGAGGAGATCGAAACAATTCGCGCCGCGGTCGCAAGGCGTCTCCCAGTTCGGCTCATGGCCTGGTGCCGGATGAAGGCGCGGGATCTCGACGCAGCGATCGAGAGCGGCGTCGAGGCCGTCAATCTGTCGCTGCCTGCATCCGACATCCAACTTGCCGCCAAACTCGGCCTCGATCAGGCGGGAGCGCTCCAGCTCATCGAGGATATGGTGAAGCGGGCAGTCGCTGCCGGCTTCTTCGTCGCTGTGGGCTGCGAGGATGCCTCGCGGGCGGATGGGGATCATCTTGCCCGCGTGATCGAAACGGCGGCGCGCGCTGGCGCGAGCCGCGTCAGGCTGGCCGATACGGTCGGCATTCTCGACCCGTTTTCGACTTTCGAACTCGTCGCCCAGCTCGTGGCGAAGTCCGAAATCGACCTCGAATTTCATGCGCACAACGATCTCGGCCTTGCTGGCGCCAACACGTTGGCTGCAATCCGCGCAGGCGCGCGCCATGCCTCCGTCACCGTGCTTGGGCTCGGCGAGCGTGCGGGCAATGCCGCTCTGGAAGAAGTGGCGGCCGCGATGGCCGTCATCGACGGCGCGGATACCGGCATCGAGCTGACCGCATTGCCCGATCTCGCCGCCCAGGTGGCCTGGGCCGCGCGCCGGCAGACTGCCGCGAGTAAGCCCGTCGTCGGCGCAGATGTTTTCACCCACGAATCCGGCACTCACGTCGCAGGGCTGCTGAAGGACTCGCACGCCTACCAGGGGCTCGACCCGACACTCGTAGGCCGCTGCCAGCGTATCGTCATCGGTAAGCATTCCGGCGCCACCGCGATTGCCCGTGTGCTGAGCGAAAGCGGTCGCGATCTCGACCCGGACCTGGCAGCCGCGATGGTTGCTCGCGTCCGCCGCAAGGCGGCTGAGACCAAATCGGTCGTGACAGCAAGCCAACTGGTCGAGCTCCACGATGGAATGTGCAGCGAGGCACGGCTCGCAAATCTCGCCGGTCCAGGTCAGCTGGTCGACGAACGCGCCGACACGACGGTTGTCCGATCAGGGAGAATGCGATGAATTGTTCCGCTGACAGCCGCCCCATCGACGTTACCGACATTCTCGCGCGACTTAAGGGCTTGTCGGCCGCGGAGGAGTTCTTCGCGCTCCTTGGGGTTTCCTACGATCCGAAGGTACTAAATGTCTCCCGGCTTCACATCATGAAGCGCGTGGGCCAATACCTTGCCGAAGAAGATTTATCCGATCTGCCCGACCAGGTGGTCGCCGCGCGGGTGCGCGCCACGCTTGAACGCGCCTATGAGGACTTCGCGACTTCCTCGCCGCTCACGCACCGGATCTTCAAGGTGCTCAAGGACCACGATCCGAAAAAGCCCGCCACGCCGGGCCGCACCTTCGTCCCGTTGGAGTCCGTACTAAAGCGGTTCCCAACAGAATGAATGCGACATGGTTGAGACGTGACAATGTCGAGAAGCCGACAAATCCGGTCACCATGAACGCGCGGTTAGAAGGAACCGAACAAATCTTCAGGAATAGGAGGACGCAAAACAGTTGGCACGAAAGATGCTGCCAACGAAGTCGATTGCCAGGTCCGTATCCCGACAGAAGCCCGGAGAGATCGCCAATGCACATCGTAGTCTGCATCAAGCAGGTGCCAGACTCGGCACAGATACGGGTCCATCCCGTGACGAACACGATCATGCGCCAGGGTGTGCCGACCATCATCAACCCTTACGACCTATTCGCCCTCGAACAAGCACTCAGCCTGCGCGACGCTTACGGCGGCGAGGTCACCGTGCTCACGATGGGGCCGCCCATGGCAGAGGACGCGCTGCGCAAGGCGCTCGGTTACGGCGCCGACCGCGCGGTTCTGCTGACCGACCGCTATTTTGCCGGCTCCGACACACTGGCGACCTCCTTCGCTCTTTCCCAGGCGATCGCGAAGGTCGGCGAGACGTTCGGAGCGCCAGACATCGTCTTCACCGGCAAGCAGACCATCGATGGCGACACCGCCCAGGTCGGGCCCGGCATCGCCAAGCGCCTCGATCTGTTGCAACTCACCTATGTCGCGAAGATTCCTTCCGTTGATCTCGATGCGCGCGAGATCAAGGTCGAGCGCCGCTGTGAGGGCGGCACGCAGATGCTGAAGAGCAGGCTGCCTTGTCTCATCACCATGCTGGAAGGAACCAACGAGATCCGTCGCGGCTCGCTCGAGGACGCGCTGTGCGCCGCGCGCAGTCAGGTCTTGAAATGGAGTGCGGCCGACGCCGGCATTGATGATCTCACCAGATGCGGCCTGCGCGGTTCGCCGACGGTCGTCAAGCGCGTCTTCGCCCCGACTGCGCGAGCGGAAAAAGCAGCGCTCATCGAGACCGCCGAGATGACCTTGCGCGATCTCGCTGACGAACTCATCGGCGCAATTCTAACCCGCCAGCCAGCGCTAGAACAGGAGCTCGCCTTCAACGGCGGCGCGTGACGGCAAGGAGAGACGATGTCGAACGCGAATCGAGAAGCCCCTCGCCCTAACGCCGGCCGTGCCGGCACAAAGAAGGAACTGCCCGAGCATTTCAAAGACTACCGCCACGTCTGGGTATTTATCGAGCTCGAGCGCGGCCAGGTCCATCCCGTATCATTCGAACTGCTCGGCGAAGGCCGCAAGCTCGCCGACAAGCTTGGCGTCGCGCTTGCGGGGATTGTGCTCGGCCCCCCGGGAGAGACCACGCAGTCTGCGGTGGCCGAAGCCTTCGCTTACGGCGCCGATCTTGTCTACATCGTCGAGGCGCCGATCCTTGTCGATTATCGGAACGAGCCTTTTACCAAGGCGATGACCGAGCTGGTCGATACCTACAAACCCGAAATTCTGCTTCTCGGGGCGACCACACTCGGCAGGGATCTTGCCGGTTCGGTGGCGACGACCTTGAAGACAGGGCTCACGGCAGATTGCACCGAACTCGATGTCGATGCCGATGGTTCGCTCGCCGCGACCCGTCCGACTTTCGGTGGTTCCTTGTTGTGCACGATCTATACACTCAATTACCGGCCGCAGATGGCGACGGTGCGACCGCGGGTCATGGCCATGCCACAGCGGGCTGATACGCCGATCGGGCGTGTTATCAAGCACAAGCTGTCGATGGCCGAGGAGGAGATCGTTACCAAAGTCCTCGGCTTCCTGCCCGACAGCCAGTCGGCAAAGGCAAATCTTGCCTATGCCGACGTTGTGGTTGCGGGGGGACTCGGCCTAGGCGGGGCGGAAAACCTGCAGCTTGTGAAGGATCTCGCGCGAGCAATTGGCGCCGAGCATGGCTGTTCGCGCCCATTGGTCCAGAAGGGCTGGCTTTCGGCTGATCGGCAGATCGGCCAAACCGGCAAGACCATCCGGCCGAAGCTTTACATAGCGGCCGGAATTTCCGGCGCCATCCAGCACCGGGTTGGCGTCGAAGGAGCGGATCTGATCGTTGCCATCAACACCGACCCAAAGGCGCCGATTTTCGATTTTGCCCATCTCGGGATCGTCACCGACGCGATCCGCTTCCTGCCTGCACTGACGGAAGCCTTCACGCGGCGCCTGTCGCCCCACAGTCGCGATAAGCTTGCGAGCTAGGGATCTGGTCATGATCGAAGAAAAATTCGACGCTATTGTTGTTGGGGCTGGTATGTCCGGCAACGCTGCTGCTTACACCATGGCAAGCCACGGCCTGAAGGTGCTGCAGTTGGAGCGGGGTGAATATGCGGGCTCCAAGAATGTTCAGGGTGCAATCATGTACGCGAACATGCTGGAGAAGATCATCCCGGACTTCCGGGACGATGCGCCTCTCGAGCGGCATTTGGTTGAACAGCGGCTTTGGGTGATGGACGACACATCCCACACCGGGATTCATTACCGGTCGGACGACTTCAATGAGGCCAAGCCGAACCGCTATACGATCATCCGCGCCCAGTTCGACAAATGGTTTTCGCGTAAGGTGCGCGAAGCCGGCGCGACGGTTCTGTGCGAGACGACTGTGACGGAACTCATCCGCGATGCCAAGGACAAGGTGGTCGGCGTCCGCACCGACCGGACCGGCGGAGAGATTTTCGCGGACGTTGTCGTTCTCGCAGAAGGTGTGTCCGGGCTGCTTGGCACACGGGCCGGGCTTCGCGAAATGCCGAAGCCGAAATCCGTGGCGCTCGCCGTCAAGGAAATGCATTTCCTGCCTGAAGAGGTCATCGAGCAGCGGTTCGGCCTCAAGGCCGGTGAAGGCTGCGTGATCGAGGCCGTTGGTACAATCTCCCGCGGCATGGCCGGGCTCGGCTTCGTTTACACCAACAAGGAATCGATTTCGCTTGGCATCGGCTGCCTCGTTTCGGATTTCGCTGCGACGATGGAGAGCCCATACGTCCTTCTCGATGCGTTAAAGAGCCATCCTTCGATCCGGCCGCTGATCGCCGGCTCGGAAGTGAAAGAGTATGCCGCGCATCTCATTCCCGAAGGCGGCTACAAGGCGATTCCGCAGCTGTTTGGCGACGGTTGGGTGGTGGTCGGCGATGCCGCGCAATTGAATAACGCCGTTCACCGCGAGGGTTCCAACCTCGCGATGACCTCCGGGCGCATCGCCGCCGAAGCGATCATGCAGCTCAAGAGCCGCATGCGTCCAATGACCAGGCAGAACCTTGTCCTATATAAGATCATGCTGGACAACTCCTTTGTGATCAAAGACCTGAAGAAATACAAGGACCTGCCGGCTCTGCTCCACACCAATTCCCGAAATTTCTTCACGACCTACCCGCAGTTGATGTCACAGGCGGCTCAGAACTTCATGCGGGTCGACGGCACCCCTAAGATCGATAAGGAAAAGGCGAGCACTGCTGCCTTCATCAAGGCGCGTTCGCGCTGGGGGCTGCTGAGCGACGCGGTCCGTCTGGTGTTCGCCTGGCGCTAAAGGAGAGACGAGATGACGATCGCAGCGTCGCGTATTGAGGAGAAGCTCTTCCAGAACCGCTATCTGGTCGATTCGGGACGCGCGCATATCAAAGTGCGACCGCACGAGAAGCCGAGCGCCAACCTGCGCGCGTTGACCCGCGTCTGCCCGGCCCAATGTTATGAATTGAACGACAAGGGCCAAGTGGAGATCACCGCCGACGGCTGCATGGAGTGCGGCACCTGCCGGGTACTGTGCGAAGCAAGTGGTGAGATCGAGTGGAATTATCCGCGCGGCGGCTTCGGCGTCCTCTTCAAGTTCGGATGACCTGCGCCCGCTCGCGACGTTGCCACAGCGTGCCGTCACCTGCAGTTGCCGCAATTGCAGCCTGACAATTTGCAATTGAACGGGGGCTCGTTAATACTGGGGTCTCGCGACTCGAAAAATAGGAAGGCGCTTTGGGAGGAGCACCCCTGCAGCCCCTGAGGTGTTTTCATGGCTCAAGTAATGCGGGATCGGGTGGATGAGACAGGGTTTCGCAACACCTGGCCACCGATCAAAACCATGAACGGGGCGAACATCCCGCTCAGGGGAATCTACGAGATATCTGAGATCCTCACCGCCCCCACGCGGCTGGAGATCACACTTGCCAATGTGGTGAACATTCTCTCCTCGTTTGTGCAAATGCGTCGGGCAGCAATGGTCGTCCTGGACGCGGACGGAAAGCCGGAGATTGCCGCAAATGCCGGCAGCAACCACGCGCCTCAATCAGCTCAGAGCCGCGTCATACCGCAGGCCGTGGTAGACCGGATCGTCGCCACGGGGGCGCCGCTCGTCATACACGATGTCAGCAAGTCGGAACTATTTCAGGCAGACTTTCAAAAAGCTTCAAGCGCCGCCACCGTGCCGGTTACCTTTATCGGCGTGCCAGTAGAGGGTGAGGATGAAATCCTCGGTACGTTGTCGATCGATCGTGTCGGGGACGGCGCCAGCACGCGTTGCGAGGAAGACGTACGCTTCCTGACGATGGTCGCCAACCTTGTCGGCCGGACCATCCGCCTGCACCGCCTTCTGGGCACAGATCGTCAGCGGCTTGTCGAGGAGCAACGCAGACCGGAGAAATCGCTCGACGAGCAGGGAACCCGCCCTGCCCGGAATTCGCATATCAAAATCGACGGCATCATCGGGGAAAGTCCCGCGCTCAAGCAGGTGCTTGAAACCGTCAAGGTCGTCGCAAAGACCAACTCCACCGTGCTGTTGCGGGGTGAAAGCGGCACCGGCAAGGAATTCTTTGCACAGGCCATCCATAAGCTCTCGCCGCGCAGTAAGAAGGCTTTCGTCAAACTGAACTGCGCCGCGCTGCCTGAAAGCGTTCTGGAGTCGGAGCTGTTTGGGCATGAGAAGGGCGCCTTCACCGGGGCTGTCTCGCAGCGCGCCGGCCGTTTCGAATTGGCAAATGGCGGAACCCTGCTCCTTGATGAGATCGGCGAGATTTCGCCTGCCTTTCAAGCTAAGCTGTTGCGCGTCTTGCAGGAAGGCGAGTTGGAGCGCGTCGGCGGCACCAGGACGCTAACGGTTGACGTCCGGCTGATATGCGCCACCAACAAGGACCTCGAGACGGCTGTCGTGAACGGAGAATTCAGGGCGGACCTTTACTATCGCATCAATGTGGTGCCAATCATGCTGCCCCCGCTCAGAGAGCGACCCGGCGATATTCCACGCCTTGCGAAGGCCTTCCTCGAGCGATTCAATTTGGAGAACCACCGCGAGCTCGCTTTCGCGCCGTCGGCGCTTGACCTGATCTCGCAATGCTACTTCCCCGGTAATGTTCGTGAGCTTGAAAACTGCGTGCGAAGGACGGCCACGCTTGCGCGTTCAAGCACCGTCTCCACTTCAGATTTCGCCTGCCAAAATAGCCAGTGCCTATCCTCCCTCCTTTGGAAAGGCGCCGACCGTTCGAGAGGCAGCAGTGCCAGCGATGAGTTCGGCCACAACAGGATGCCGGTTGCATCGCCACTGCAGGCAAAGCCCATCGGCGCCTCCGAGGGTGAGGTGGTGCCCGTCAATGGCCACGGTCCGAACGATGCGTCTTGGCGCCCAACAGGCATGCGTGTGACCGATCGCGACCGGCTGATCGACGCGATGCAGAAGGCCGGCTGGGTTCAAGCCAAGGCTGGTCGTATCCTCGGCCTCACGCCGCGGCAAGTGGGCTATGCCTTGCGTCGGCATGGCATCGAGGTGAAGAAGTTCTGAACCCAACTGCGTCGTCGAACGTCAGGGTCTTCTCGCTCTGTATGAATGAGACATGGTGCCTTTGAGACGCCACTCGCCTGTTCAAGTCGGAAGCCCGACAAATTGTGACGTAACGAACAGACGGAATCGCACATGAAAGCCGACATTTTGAACTGAAACCGCCTTTTTGAGCTGGCCCGACTTTTGCGCTTTGAACTGCGACGTCCACCCACGAACGGAGCCGTTCAATGTCCCTACCGACGATTTCGCTTGATAGTTTGGTCAGCACCAAGTCCTACGAACAATTGCTGGCAACCGCGAAATCCGGCGGATGCGCGTCTTCATCCTGCGGCTCGTCCGCAAAGCCGGACGAGATGGACTCCGCTGTCTGGGAGAAGATCAAGGACCACCCATGCTATTCGGAAGAGGCGCACCATTATTTCGCGCGCATGCATGTGGCGGTCGCGCCAGCCTGCAACATCCAGTGCAACTACTGCAATCGTAAATATGACTGCGCCAATGAAAGCCGGCCCGGGGTCGTCTCGGAAAAGCTGACCCCAGATCAGGCGCTACGCAAGGTGATCGCGGTCGCCAACGAAGTTCCCCAGCTTTCCGTGCTCGGCATCGCCGGACCTGGCGACGCCTGTTTTGACTGGAAGAAGACGAAGGCAACGTTCGAACGCGTAGCGAGGGAAATTCCAGACATCAGGCTGTGCCTCTCCACCAACGGGCTCGCGCTGCCGGATCATGTTGACGAGCTTGCCGACATGAATGTCGATCACGTGACAATCACCATAAACATGGTCGACCCCGCAATTGGTGCAAAGATCCATCCCTGGATCTTCTACAACCATCGCCGCCACACCGGCATTGACGCTGCCAGGATCCTGCACAAGCGGCAGATGTTGGGCCTCGAGATGCTGACCGCGCGCGGCATCCTCACCAAGATCAATTCGGTGATGATCCCCAGCGTCAACGACGAACATCTGGTCGAGGTCAATAGATGGATCAAGGAGCGCGGCGCGTTCCTGCACAACGTCATGCCGCTGATTTCCGACCCGGCGCACGGTACGCATTTCGGCCTGACCGGGCAGCGCGGCCCGACGGCGTTGGAACTGAAGACGCTTCAGGACCGCCTCGAAGGTGGCGCCAAGCTGATGCGCCATTGCCGGCAGTGCCGGGCAGATGCTGTCGGCCTGCTTGGCGAGGACCGTGGCCAGGAGTTCACCACCGACCGGATTTCGGACGACATCGCCTACGACGCCAGCAAGCGCGAGGCTTATCGAGAGGTGGTTACGCGCGAGCGCGGCGACCACGTGGCAGCCAAGAGCGATGCGGTCGGGACGCTCAAGGCAACGGGTTCGGGCAAATCACTCGTGATCGCTGTGGCGACCAGGGGCGGCGGCCGGATCAACGAACATTTCGGCCATTCGAAGGAATTCCAGGTTTATGAGGCGTCTCAGAGGGGAATCAGCTTCATCGGCCATCGCAACGTCGAGCAGTATTGCCTCGGCGGCCGGGGCGCGGATGCCGCCCTCGACAGCGTCATAACTGCGCTCGACGGCATCGACATCGTGCTGTGCGCCAAGATCGGAGATTGCCCCAAGGATCGGCTCGCGGAAGCTGGAATCCGGGCAACGGACGCTTATGGCTACGACTACATCGAGACCGCTATCAGCGCGCTTTATGCCGCCGAGTTTGGAAGCGAACCACTGGCGGCGACGGCTTGAGCGTCTCGTCCCAACCGAATCAGGAGTTGAGAAATGGCCTTCAAGATCATCGCCTCCCAGTGCACTCAATGCGGTGCCTGCGAATTCGAATGTCCCTCCAGCGCAATCAAATTCAAGGGCGAGGCCTACGTGATCGATCCGGAGCAGTGCACCGAATGCAAGGATGCCTTCGATACCCAGCAATGCGCCTCGGTATGCCCGGTGCCGAAGACCTGCGTTCCCGCCTGACCTGCAGTCGTGCAAGCGGCACTTTGGGGGTCGCTTCCGGAGGACGCAATGATGACCTCCTTGTCGACAAACTGCAGCCGCGAGAAAGGAAGGACCGGGATGGGCCTCGGACGCGAACAGGATGTCGAGATCCGCGAGCCTCCACGATTTGTGCCAGGCGAGCGGGTGCGTGCCACACGCCACATAAAGAATGATGGCACCTATCCAGGTCGCGAGATTGGCGCAAACCTCGTGCGGAAGGGCGATGAAGGCTATGTGCGCGACATAGGCACGTTTCTCCAGCAGTTCTACATCTATGCGGTCGAATGGTTTGATCGCGGCACGGTCGTTGGCATGCGCGCCCACGAACTGATCAGCCTCGACAAATCCGTGACGACGGCAGCGCCGAAATCACTTGTGGACACCAATAAGGAAACAGCCCGATGAAGGTAATGATCCGCAGGACCGACGCCGGCCTATCGGCGTACGTTCCCAAAAAGGATCTCGAGGAGCCCATCATCAGCGTCGAGAGTGAAGACCTATGGGGCGGGTCCATAACCCTCAGGAACGGGTGGCGGCTGGTCTTGCCGGACCTTCCGCGTGAAACGCCTCTGCCGATCACCGTCGAGGCGAGGAAGATTTCCGACGAAGACTGACGCTGCAGGTCGGAACATGACCATCAACGGGGCAAGAGCATGAACACAATGCCGAGCTTGGACCATCTCTTGATCAACCGCGACAGTCATGCCGCAAAACAGCTGAACATGCTGAAGAAAGCGCTCTGCGCCGACGAGATCGTGCCCTATCTCGGACCGGGTCTCCTGTGCCTAGGGCCTGCCGAACCACTTGTACCGCACACGCCAGAAGGCGTCGCCGCAGCACTCAACGCGCGAGCGCCAGCTCCTTCCAAGATCCGCGCCAATATGTGGTCGGTCGCCCAATTCATAGAGCAGCGCCGGCATCGCCGGACGCTTCAGGCTTGGATGGCTGAGATATTCGCAGGGCCGGTGGCGCCGACCGTCTTCCATGCCTGGCTCGCAACGCTGCCGCTCTCCCTCATCGTCGACAGCTGGTACGACGGCGCCATGCGCGCGGCCCTCGCAAAGACTGGTCGAACGGATGTCGTCGAGATTCAAGGCGTTACGCGGGCGCATGCAATCAGCGACGCTTGGTCGAAAACTTACGATTTGTTCGGTACCGAACTCCAACTTGGATCGGTGGCGACGACGGTTCTTTATTCGCCGCATGGCAGTATCGAGCCGGCCGCAAACTTCCTCGTCGCAGACTCCGATTATGTCGAGGCGCTAACTGAAATCGATATCCAGACGCCGATCCCGCCAGTCGTGAGGGAACGGCGTACCAAGCGCGGATTTTTCTTCTTTGGCTGCCGCTTCGACGATCAGATGCTGCGTACCTACGCCCGACAAGTCATGAAGCGCTCAAGCGGCCCACACTTTGCGGTCATGGATTCGGCAACGCTCACCAAGAATGAACGCCGTTTCCTTGGAGCAAGCGCAATCACGGTCATTGACATGCCGGCAGCCGAAGCCGCGGCTAGGCTTGTCGGAGCAGGCGTTTAGCGGATGGGGGCCAGCTTTGCATTCAGGGGCATTTGAGGGGGAGATCATCCGGCTCAAGCCGCTCCGAACGGCCCTGGATCAGTCTGGAATGTACCCTCGAAAAGTAAGGCTGTTGGCGGCGTGACGAAGCTCGGGAATTCGCTCGCGCATAGAGAAGCGTCCGGCTCGGACCGGGGCTTGAGCACGATAGCGCGCATTACCCGGATGAACTTTAAGCACCCGTGGCAGGTCGCCATCGCTATCGGCTCGGCACTGATCGCGGCAACGCTTCAATTGCTTATCCCCGAACTCCTCGGCCAGGCAATCGACCAGACCCAGACAGCCGCCGGCGGGGATATCACCGCGGCGGGAGCCCAAGAGGCGCTGCGGACCTCGGCCTTCCTGCTGCTTGCCGTCAGCGTGCTGCGCGGCCTTTTCACGCTGGCTCAGAACTATTTTGCCGAAGCGGTCGGACATCACGTCGCGTATGAACTGCGGGTCGCTTGTTATGAGAAGATCCAGCGACTCAGCTTTTCTTTTCACGACCAGGCGCATTCAGGCGATCTGATCACTATCGGCATGCTCGATCTGGAAGGCGTGCGGATGTATTTTTCTGCCGCTCTGGTTCGGGCCGTTCTGCTTATGATGTTGATCGGGATCGGCGCCTACCTGCTGATTTCCACCGACGTGGTTCTTGGCCTCCTCGCGCTGAGCTTCGTGCCCTTCGTCGGGTGGCGCTCATCGATCACCCAGCTCAAGCTGCGCGCCACTTGGCTTGACCTGCAGGAGCGGCTTTCGGTTCTTAGCCGTGTAATGGAAGAAAATCTCGGCGGCGTCCGGGTTGTCCGTGCCTTTGCAGCGCAGGCCTACGAGATGCTGAAGTTCGACCGCGCATCGAAGAATGCGCTTGGGCTCATGTACGAACGAGTCGAGATTTATGTGCGCAACATTTCTGCGATGAATTTCTCATTCTTTTTCGCGATGGGACTGGTTGTGTGGACCGGCAGCAACAAAGTCATCGCGGGCGAAATCAGCGTCGGCAAACTTGCGACTTTCCTGACCTTTATGACGATCCTACAGATGCCGGTTCGCCAGATTGGCTTGATGGTCAACGGCTTCGCCCGCGCCTCGACGTGCGGTTCGCGCCTGTTCGGATTGCTCGACCTGGATATCGCGATCAAGGACGCTAGTGATGCCAAACCGCTCGAAATTAGCGAAGGCACGTTGCGCTTCGACAATGTTTCATTCGCCTATCCCGATTCAGAGAACCGCCCAATTCTGAAGAATATCAGTTTCGAGGCCCGCAAGGGCGAAACGATCGCCATTGTCGGCCCGCCGGGCTCCGGCAAGTCGACGATTGCTCATCTGATCCCTCGTTTTTACGACGTCGCCGGCGGCGTCATCTCGCTTGACGGCCAGGATATCCGAGGGGTCACCCTTGCCACGCTTCGCAGGGCGGTCGCGGTCGTGCAGCAGGATGCATTCCTTTTCACCACGACGATCGAAAACAATATCGCCTACGGGGATCCCTGGGCCAAGGAACAGCGGATCGCGCGCGCGAGCGAGAAAGCTCAGCTTCACGACTATGTTCTCGGTCTGCCGACCGGCTACAAAACGGTAGTGCGCGAGCGCGGCGTGTCCCTTTCGGGTGGCCAACGTCAGCGCCTGGCTATCGCCCGCACGATGATGCTGCGCCCGTCAGTCATCATCTTCGATGACTCGACTGCCGCGATCGATGCGGCCACAGAGCAGCGCATTCGCTGTGCCGTGCGACTCTTTGCCGAGGATCGCGTGACCATCATCATCGGACACCGGCTGAGTTCGCTTATGCATGCCTCCCACATCCTGTTTCTCGAGAATGGCGAAATTGTCGAGCGTGGTACTCATGGCGAGCTTGTGGCGAACGGCGGACGGTACAAGGCCCTTTACGATCTCCAGGTGCGCCCAGATGACTTGCTGCCCGAACAAGAGGGAGCGAACTGATGGACCAGGCCGGCGAAGTCGATGCGGAACACAACGATGCCTGCGAGGACGACCGGCGTCCGCCGCATGCAGTCGTCGGCTCGCACCGTATCGAAGAGGAGATATTCGGGCGGGCTTTTGACAAGAATATTGTCAGGCGCATTTGGGCGTTCGTCTGGCCGTACCGCACCGACCTGATCATCTCGATTGCCGCAATGTTGATCCTCACCGGCACGCAGCTTCTGGTCCCGCTCATCATCCGCTTTACGATCGACAACGGCATGCATCCGCAAAGTGGCGATCGCTCGGTCCTGCTTGCAGCCGCCGGCGCCTTCCTTCTCACTATTTGCGTCAATTTTATCGCCAGCTACACCCAAGAGATCGTGGTCTACAAAATGGCGGAAAATGTTCTGTTCGACATGCGCCGTGCCACGTTCGGCCATCTGCAGGAGGTGGCGCTTTCCTTCATGGACAACACAGAGGCAGGACGGCTGATGTCGCGTCTGCAGGGCGACGTCAATTCCATGCAGGAATTCCTCGAGACCTCGGTCTTTTCGCTCGGCGACATCACGCTTCTGTTTGGGATCGTGTTCGTCATGCTGTGGCTCGACGTTCGCTTGGGGCTCCTTACGCTCTCAGTGTTGCCGGTCCTCTTCATCGTCCGCGTCATCTGGCTGCCGCGCGCCCGCGACGCCTTCATGGCCGCCAATGAGGCCAATTCGGTTTCCAATGGCGCGCTGGCTGAAGCCATTCACGGTGTACGGGCCGTGCAGTCCATGGACCGCCAGGAGGTCAACTTAATTCTTTACGATGATAAGGCGCACGCCAATCTCAAGACACATCTGACCGCCGCCAAATACGCGCAGATCATGGTGCCGATCGTCGATGGCCTGACCGGCTTTGCCATGGCGGTTGTCATCGTCGTCGGCGGCTCGATGGTCATGAACGACCGCATCGACGTGGGTGTGATGGTCGCTTTCCTCTTCTACATCCAACGCTTCTTCGACCCGATCCGCTCACTCACCTTACAATATTCAATCATGCAGCGCGCGATGGCGTCGGGTAAGCGCCTGACCGACGTGCTTGACGTCAAGATTGAGGTCCAGGACAAACCGAATGCCAGGGTGCTTTCGCCCGAGATGGACGGCTCGATCGAGTTCAGGAACGTTACTTTCGGGTATGATCCCAAGCATCCGGTACTGAAGAACGTGTCGTTTAAGGTCAAGCCCGGGGAAACCGTCGCCCTGGTCGGTCCGACCGGTTCAGGTAAATCGAGCGCAATGGCGCTTGTCCACCGTTTCTATGATGTCCAGCAGGGCCAAGTGCTAGTCGGTGGATACGATGTGCGCGATCTCACCCAGGAATCGCTTGGCCGTCAGGTCGCGATGGTGCTCCAGGAGCCGTTCCTTTTTACCGGCACGGTTTTCGAGAACATCCGATACCACAAGACCGACGCTACACGGGAAGAGGTAATCGAGGCCGCCATGGCGGTCGGCGCTCATGGCTTCATCGTGCGCCTTCCTGGTGGATACGATGCTGCTTTAGGTGAACGTGGCGGCAATCTCTCGCTAGGCCAGCGGCAGCTTGTCAGCTTTGCGCGCGCGCTTGTGGCAAATGCCAAGATTCTCGTCCTCGACGAAGCAACCGCCAATATCGACAGCTACACGGAAATGCTGATCCAGAAGGCACTGGTCAGGCTCCTCGAAGGCCGCACTGGCCTCGTCATCGCTCATCGCCTTGCCACGGTGCGAGACGCCGACCGTCTTATCGTTCTTCAGGATGGCAAAGTCGTCGAAACCGGCAAGCACCACCAGTTGATCGCCAGGGGAGGTCTTTATTCCAAACTCTACAACCTCAATTATGCCTCGTTCGACGACACCCCCGATGAGCAAATGAATATCTCTGCAGCAGCCGGCTTACAAACCTGAGGCGCGAACGTCCGATGAAGCCAGTGCGCATCTCGATCGCGCTTTGCCGAGCCGCGATCGCCAACGCGTCGGCGGCTTGCGGAAGCAAATCGAGCGGCTCGTGCTGACGAGCAAGCGAGTATCAGATTGCGACTTCGCCACTCCTGTTGGAGACGGTTTTGGCTTATCTGGCATCGACCCGGGACACGGCTATAGTTTGGGCTATGCACGGCGCGTTCCTCGGTGACGTTGACTGACATGCGATGGCTGACATTGATTAGCAATCTGCAGCGCCTTATTGTCGTAGCATCCTGCCCTTTCTAATCCAGCCGACGTGATATGAGCAGATACAAAGACTATCGCAAGCCACGTCGGCATCGAGATGACGACGAGCCACTTCCTCTCGCCGACGGGCCTTTCACGCCGAGCTTCTTCCAGCGGCCGTCACCTGCAGTCGCAGAGACAGTCGGCGCACAGGTCAAGTGGTTCAACGCAGGCAAAGGATTCGGCTTCGTCAAGCTGTCAGATGGCAGGGAGGCCTGTCTGCCACTGCGCGTGTTGGAGACGATCGGAAGCCGGGACGTCGCGGCGGGTACACTCCTCAAGGTCACGTTGGAGGAAACGCGAAAGGGATATCAGGTTGCGCAGGTGTTGGAGGTCGGAGAACTTATTCCGACCGCTTCGGCGCTTGCGACTGCCGACGAAGAATCCGCCGTTCGACGGTTGGAAGCCTCGGGGACCGTGAAGTGGTACAACTCTGAAAAAGGTTTCGGCTTCATTGCTCCCGAATCCGGCGGCAAGGATGTCTTCGTTCACGCCACCGAGCTGACCGGGGCGGGGCTCACACTGCTGATAAAGGGGCAGAAGGTCCTTTTCGTACTGGGCCAGGGCAAAAAGGGTCCCGAGGCCCAGCGCATTCGCCTTGGCTAGAGCAAGGCGTCACGCGATCGCCTCGCACTTCATGTACTGCAATTTTGTGCACATCCATAAGACTTTGAGGGTCACGCCAGCTATGGCCGCTGGCGCCACCGACAAGCTTTGGGAGATCGCGGACGTCGTTGGGCTGGTCGCAGCGAAGCAAGCCAAGAAGCCGATGGTGCGCGGTGCCTACAAAATGCGCGAGAAAGCTGCTATCGCTTAAGCTATGAAGGAAACCGTTCTGGCGATGCTGGAGCAGCATGTGCTCCTAGGCGCGCGACACATTGCGCGCCAGAGGGAGATCGTCGCGGACTTCCACCACAAAGGTTTCAGGACAGACTTAGCCGAAGAGCTATTGAGCCTGTTCGAGCAGATGCAGCTTCTACACATCGCTCATCGAGATCGGCTCTTAAATTCAAACTGACCCACTACCCGCTCGTTCGTGACAGGATGTCGGCAGTCTGCCTGCCCGTATCTCCGCGCCTAGATGATCGTCCTATCTCGAGCCAAGTATTGGCTCGCCGTTTCGCTCAAGTCCTGCCAAAATGGGGCCTGAGCGGCATATCATCGTGTACACGCACGGTTTGGCGTTCAATCTTATGATGGATCTTGGGCGGGCAATCTCCACGGTGCAGGGCCTCAAGGCGCGCAACGATTTCGGCGTCATCCTGGGTCTGCCTCTTGTTGTGGCGGACATACTCGACCCAGGTCGGCACGTGGTAACATTCGGTCCATAGTTCGGGCTTCTCCAGGTCGCGCAGCAACGCCCATTGTCTGGCGCCATCTCGCAGCCTGGCTTTTCGCCATGATGTCATCACTGTGAGAAATTCTGGGACGTCGCTCTGATCGATTCGATAGTCGACCATTACCATGATCGGGCCGCTTCGTGGGCGCAGATCAAGTTGCAGGGTCGGTTCGCAGAACTTGTTGGTCGGATCGAGGTTGAGCGTTTCAAAATCCGGATGACGCAGAACGATGCCGATCAGCCCCCCAAACACAAGAACCAAGCTAGCCAGAAGCAATGCTCCCGAAACGCCTTGCACATCCGCCAACTCGCCCCAGAGCCAGCTTCCCGCCGCCATGCCGCCATATGCGGCCGTCTGATAGAGGGCTAAGGCTCGTCCAACCACCCACCGCGGGGCCGAAAGCTGAACTGTGACATTAAACAGCGAGAAAGACTGGATCCAGGCCGCGCCAGCCGGCATGAGCAGCAGGCAGGTTAACCAAACGTGCTCGCTCCATGCCAGAAAGAAGCAGCTGATCGCCAGTGTAAGGAACGCGCCGCGAATGACCCATTCGTTGGAGAGAACTTCGCGAGTCCGCCCGATCAGAAGCGCGCCGCAAATCGCACCAAGGCCAAAGAAGCCGAGCATTACACCATAGGTAACTGCGGTGCCCTTGACCTGTTCGCGCGCGACCAAGGGCAAGAGCGCCAAAATAACGACCGCGGTGAGGCCGAAAATGAAACTCCGGCACATCACCTTCAGAAGATTTGGTGACAGGAGCACGTAGCGGAAGCCCGCCGCCATCGCACTGCCGAAAGCCTCGCGCGGCAACGTCTGGCGCGCCCATACGGTTTTCCAGCGCAACAGCGCGGCGATGAGGGCGACATAGCAGAAGACATTGAGGAGAAACGCAAAGGCCGCCCCGGCTGTCGCCACGATTATGCCGCCAATCGCCGGTCCGACGCTGCGCATGAGGTTGTAGCTCATGCCATTGAGGGCAACTGCGCTTGGCAGATGCTCGCGAGGAAGGATATCTCCCATCGAGGCTTGCCATGAAGGATCGTGCAATGCCCAACCGCAGCCGATCAGGAAAGTGAGACCCAAAAGGCTCCAGGGGGTGATTTCCCCAGCGTAGGTCAAGAACGCCAGCGAGGCGGACACGCAAACCATCAGCAGTTGCGCCGTCAACATGATCCGGCGACGATCAAAGTTGTCCGCCATCGCTCCCGCCGCGAGCGAGAAGATCATGTACGGCAAGGTGGTTGATGACTGGACGAGCGCCACCATTCCGTGGGAAGTGGCAATGCTCGTCATCAGCCACGCAGCCGCCACGCCTTCGACAAGCGTGCCAAGATTCGAAATAAGGGCGGCCGACCACAGCGAACGGAAGGTCTTGTGCTGAAAGGGTACGAGAGGAGATGTTCTCTTCGCCATTATGACCGCACGGCTGGATTTTTCAGCTCACTCAACCACAGCCCCGCCATTCAAGCCAAGCTGCCACAGTGGCCGCGCCTGCTAACCCAGGAGATAGGTAGAGCTATTTGCTGGCCAGATTCGGCGTTGTCCCCTGCAAGCGAGTTTTCAGGGGACACTGAAGAAAATCGAGATGCAGCAGTTTCCAATTCCTGAGTACGTCCGACGGCAGGATGCGACATTCGATCCGAGACATCGCCGCCCCTGCAGCGTCGCGATGCCCGGAGCACATCCGAACGGACCTGCTCCCGTCGCATCCTTGCAGCCATTCTCCTGGCCTGAGGCCCGCGCTCAGCCCGCCTGCAGCTTTCCAATACGCTTTTCAAAGATCTCCGCGGCGATTCAGCACTCGGATCCGGCGTCACTTGTGCCTCGAGGGCCTTATACGATAAAGCTCCACACGAAGCAGGAAGCGCCAGGATTTCGAACGGCGACTTCTCCTTATTCTTCTATTCGTTTCTCACCAGGAAGGAACTATGAGGCGCCAGACGCGACCATTCACCGTGGAAGTCAAACAGAAGCGGACTTTTAAAAAAACCGCCCGTTCCATCTGGGGCGATTTCGATATCGCCGCTGCAATGGCCGAAACAACAGAGGAACTCCAGAAGATCCAACCGCAAAATCGTCAGCTTGTTGACTCAACCGTCGTGGCCCTTAATGCTGAACCTTTGCACAAACAGCAAGTGGAGCCTTTCATGGCAAATCGTCTGGAAACCGAAACAGCAGTAATTACTCCCGAACCGGCAACCAAAGCGGAGACGCCAAAACCGAAGGCAAGAACGTCGCGGTCGAGGAAGCCAAGCACTGAGCTGAGCGCGCCTGGCCGCAAGAATGGCGCCAAGCCGGCATCGACGACCACTGACGCACCGCCATCGGCACGCACAGGCCGCAAGGTCTACTCCGCAAAGGAGCGCGGCCAGAAGCTCGCCCAGATCGAGACGTTGATCGGCGGCGGCGCCACTCTCAAGAGCGCGGCGAAGCAGGCCGGCATCTCTGAACAGACATATTATCTTTGGAAGAAAGCGGCGACGCCTGCAGCGGACAGGGACGAGCTAAAGGATCTCGTCGCGCTCGAGGAAGAAAACAAGCGGCTGAAGAGCCTGCTTGCGGATCGTCTGCGCAAGGAGAATGCGGAGCTGAAGAAAAGGCTTGGGCTGGGTTAATCCAGCCTGGGTCGGCGGCTGCCTAAATCGACGCGCTAGAAAGGCGATGCCGCGACGTCTTTTGCTGCTCAGCATTGTACGACTGGGTTAGGCAACTGGATTCAACGTTCATCGGCGCAGGCCAGAGCGATGGACATCGTCGCCCAATATGGTCAAGTTTGCAGCACGAGGCTTGCCATCGATCTGATCCCTTCCGCGCGGGCGACTCGCCGCTTTTTCCTCTTGAAGCGTCATCGCGCTGACAACACATTCTGCAACGGTCGGCGGGCGTCGACGAGGCCCGCCTCGTAAGTCGGCTGTTCAGCAGGTTGGGAGGAGAACGAAATGCAGGCGCAGGCCTTCGGTACCCCTATTTTCGTGAAGCGTGCCGCCTATGTCGTGCAAGAGATTGCCAACCTCGAGGACGCCATCGATTTTCTCGACGAGTGGCCCGAAGATCGCAGAGACCTGATCCACGAGACCGCCCTTAAGGCCTGCTATGATGCCTATGATGGACACAAGCCTTTAAGCGCTGCCCGCGCTGCCTTTTACGGCTTTGCGAAACGGGCCGCCATATTGGAAGATCCAACCTCGGCGATGCAGTGGATTGCTGCCTGCAAAACGGGCAGCGGAAACGGCTAGTGTGAACTTCGGCGATTAGATGAGGACGGGCCGGGACACATTTTTTGGGAGACAATTTTGTGTGCATATCGGCGCCCGGAAGGGGGACCAGTTGTAGTCATCATCTGGAAGGGCGCCCGACCCGGGCAGGCTTGGCGACCGGAACCCCACGTCGAGGTTGCGCGCGTCAGCGGCGGAGAGACAGCGGGATCGTTCGGCTGGGCAACAGGGCGACGCTTAGTCTGCGCATGCCGGCTGCAGGGAGGGAAAGATGACCGGCTTGAGCAGATTCGAGCGGCCAGTCGTCGTGCAGCTTAGACACCATGGCTCAGAGCGTATTGTGTTAGATGTCAATGACGCGGCCGCTATCTTGCTGCGAGATCTTCCTCGTGAAACCGAGAAACGCAAGATAGCGATGGACGCATGTCTCCAGGTGCTACGTGGCCAAGCTCACCCCCCAGCCGCTCGACGCGCGTTTGTTGCGGCCGCGCTTGAAGCAAAAATACTGCGGGGCGACTGAGAAAGGTCCCGCTTGCTCTTTGACAGATTTAATCCGTCGGAGCGGGTACCGCTTGCATTCAAATGCAACGCGCCCTCCACCTAGACGTGATATGTTCTTCAAGAGGGCGGCCCAGCGCTCTCGGCGAGCGATGGTGGGCAAGCGGGTTAGCTGGGTTTCGGCGTGCGGTCGGACGCAGTAGTATCAGGGTCGTTTTGACATCCAGGCGACGCATTGTTCGAGGCGTTCCAACCTGGCCTTGTGCGAACGCAGCTGGTGACCTAGGTTCTGCAAATTGGATTTGCCCCTGGAAGCCGCAGCGTTGATCAGTTCGGCTTCGAGCAAGGCGATCCTATCTCGTATCTGCTGAGCTTCAGTCGATCGTCTATCTCTGATCCAGCCTAGGCCACGCATATTCAACGACCACCGTCCATGCAGCATGGAATAGCGCCTGAATACGCCGTCGGTGTCGAAAAACTCCAATTTTAACCGTCGCTAAAATCATCGCGCTGCCCCGGCATTGCTCGCTGTCATGGACCTTGGCATACGGACACGTCTCGTATGCTTCTTCCCCTGCGCTTTCATTTCAAGATAATCTTAATCGACCTGGTAACGGCTCTTTCAGCGCCATTGTCTAAAAAAGCGATGCCAATCTTTAAAGAAACAGCATGACGCCGCGCACCAAGCGTATTTTGGGCAAATCGATAGTCGTCACGATAATCGCAATCGTCGCGACCTTTGCTCTGTCGTTTACGGCACGAATCGCCTTGCACATGCCGATCGACTGGCTGAGCTGGGTGGAATGCACCGTGATCCCCATTCTGATCGGAATGCCCGTCGGCGCCTACATCTTCGCCCAGGCGGAAACCATCCAGGACACATGTGACAAGCTGGAGAAGTCGTACGCGGCGCTCAGAGATACACACGATCGGCTCACCTTTGTAACCAGTCACGACCCGATGACGGGGCTTCTCAGCCGTGGCGAGTTCATGGCCAGGATGGACCGGCAGCGTGATGACGGAGAATGTGACACGCTTCTTGTGATCGATCCGGATCACTTCTCCTTGTTCAATGACAAGCACGGCCATGCCAGGGGTGACGAGACCTTGGTGCAGATTGCAAAGGCGCTTGTCTATCTGACTCGCGCAGGCGACTCGATTGGTCGCCTTGGCGGCGAAGAGTTCGGGGTACTGCTGCGAGGCCTGCGGAAAGAGCAGGCAATGACCGTTGCAGAAAATATCCGTCGGCATGTTGGAGGACTACCCTGGATCAAAGGGCTAGCCGATGATGTGAAGGTGACCATCAGCATCGGCGGTGCGGAAATCCCTCGCAATGCAGACCCTCAAGATGTCCTTCGCACAGCGGGACGGTGCCTTCTTGATGCCAAGCAACGTGGGCGCAACCGCGTTTCGTTCGATCATGAAGCGGCCAAACTGCGATTGATGGCGCCGTGTCGAGCCCTTGAGACAGACTGATGTAAGAAGCCTCCTTCTGCCGGTCGGATGAGCGGCCGGCAAAGGTTCGTTTTTGCTGCGCAGCGGCGTCAACGCGTTTTCTCAATTGTGTTTGAAAGCAGCGGTTGTGCCAACATGCTGGCGCCGGCCCGGACCTGAGGACGACAGGCGGACCGAGCCGCACTGGCCAGTTGAACTGGCCCCTCGCAGGGAGAGGCAAGCCGTACTGGCGCAACGATTTCCAAAGTCGGATACCACGTTAATGCTCAGCCAAATCGAGACATGATTTCGGATTGCATCGTCACTGCGGTGTATAGGGACGCTTCCAGTGGCAAATCTCCAAACGCGAGCTGGCAAAGAAGATAGTTGGCACCAGCTATTTCCAGCTGATTGAGAAGAACTTCCCGCACAAACGTCGCCGTTCCTGCCACGCACAATTCACTCTCTACCGCCGCTTCGAAGGTCAATGGCAGGTTTGGTGGAGTCGGGATGTCATTGAGATCATAGAGGAACTTGAAGCTCGTGAGCCATCGTTCATAAGCAGGTGCCGCGAGCGAATAGGCATGTGTGTCAGAGCGACCAATCACGACCATGCGCAGCAATCCAACGAATGGCGCTTTGCTGTGCCCATTAGCGTTGTGCTCCCGATGGGCGTGGAAGGCGTCCGTAACTTTTCGGACGGAGGAGGAAGGGCCTACGCAAGCGAGATTTGCGCCATTCGCGGCGGCCCATTCTGCCGATTCGGGTCGAGCGGCGGCGACCCATGTAGGCGGATGCGGATGCTGGTGCGGTGTAAGCGTCAAAGGAACGCCATTTAGCTCAAAGTGGCGGCCTTGATACGACGATGTCGCGCCTTTCATGGCGTCGAGGAGGATTTCACTGGCTTCCGCATAGCGGTCTGGCACCGCGTCCGCACCTATGCCGAAATAACCCAACTCGACCGGGAGAGAGCCTCGCCCTATACCGAGCTCGAGCCTGCCGCCGCTCAACTGGTCAAGCATACAGATCTCTTCGAACGCACGAATCGGATGATAGAGGGCAAGCAGCATCACCAAGGGACCGACACGCAGTTGGCGGGTACGCTGTGCGACGCTCGATAAGAAAAGGTTCGGCGACGGACCTCTCCCATGTGGGGTGCAATGGTGTTCTGCGAGGTGATAAGCATAAAATCCGAGGTGATCGCATGCCTCCGCCAACTTCAGGCGATCTGCGTATTGTGGCCCGATGTCGCGGCCGTCCTCGTCCAAGTGATCGAAGATTCCGAAGGTCAGCTTCGACGGGAAGGTATTTGTCACCCTACTATCTCCAGTTTTGATGCAGTGTGCCCCTCGCTTCGGACAACTGTCGAAGCAATCAAGGACGTTGGACATGTTTTCAGTTCAGGCCGTCGCCCGTGGAACAGAGAAGAATCTAGTTTTTTTCTAGTTGCTGGTTCTGGATACTTGATCTGTCAAGGATACCCGAGACGGCGTTTAGGAATGCATCCATTTGCCTTTTTGTACCGACGCTAACACGAATGTAATTTTCCAAACCTTTTTCGGGAAAGAAGGCGACAAGGATTTTGCGCCGTTCCAAGGCTTCTTGCCACCATCTGCCGTCTTGTCCCGCCGGCACGCGGGCTAGCAAGAAATTTGCATGTGAAGGTTTGACAGAAAATCCAAGTTGCGCCAGCGCGAATGCCACTCGCTCTCTTTCATGCTTGATGTGTTTGTGGTTCTCTTGGTAGGCGGCGCGATGAGCAAGAATGCTGATGCCAACCGCATGGCCGATTACGTTCATGTTGAAGACGTTCTGGATATTGCGTAGCCTTCCGATGACTTCGGGGTGGCCGAAACCGAAACCAACACGAATACCAGCGGCGGCGTAGCTTTTTGAAAACGTTCGCAAGAGCAGAACATTCGGATAATTGTCGATGAGGCGTAGGCCATTATCCGGCGCAAAGTCGACATAGGCCTCGTCCAGGACGATCAAGTGACCCGATTGCGCCGCGAGGCGTTCGATCTCGGCCACCGGAACGAACGTTCCGGTTGGATTGTTCGGGTTGGCCAACAGAATGAACTTCGCCTTTTCTGCAGGCCCAAAAAGCAATTCGTCTATTGGCAGGAAATTAGCCTTGTTGCACTCGATTTCGACAAACCGAGCACCATGCAACATTGCAAGTTTGCGGTTGAACGAAAAACCTGGCGATAGCATTGCCACGCTGTCGCCAGGATTAAGAAACGCTTTGTAGATCAACCCCAGAAGTTCGGAAGAGCCGTTTCCGGCGATCACCTGATCCTTCGCGAGACCATAGGCGTCTGCGGCCGCTTCCCTCAAGCTGACGTTGTCGTGTTCAGGATAAAGATACTGCCGCTCCATGGCTGCAAGCGCTCTTTGCATTACAACCTTCGGCAACGGAAACGGGTTTTCATTGGCGTTTAGCCTGACATAATTGTCATCCGGCGCAGGTTTGTCGGACGGTAAAGGCTCTAGCCTCTTTGCCATATGCGAAAAAGACGAAAGCACACTTTTTATTTTTACATCCGACATTTCTTTCTCCAGTCAACCGACATCAGTCGCAATTGTCGCCTCCCCGTTGGCGATATTTCGTGTAGCCTCTGCCACTTTTTGCTTAGCTCAGTTCATTGATTCCAATCTCATTGTTCCTCGATTTTCATTTCTCGGTTACGACAATACTTCCCAGTGTCCCATCTTGAGCTTTAGCTATCCGTTGCTTACCGCGGCGCTGTAGCGTGGGCAGCTCACCCAGTGGACTCTCCATTTCTCCGGCTTTGCATCCGTTGCGCACGCCTCGTTCTCTATCACCGACATGAACAGGCGCTGGTCTTCGCCTGGGGCGCTCTTCGTACTTGCATCTCTCGCGTGATGGCGGGCCAGCACCTCCCGATGCTCGGGCCGGAGCTGGCAAGGCCAAGTCGCTGAGTGTCTATGATCGACGCCGTGCCGGTGAACAGCGCCCCAGGCGAAAGTTGGCGCTTATTGATGCGCGCCGTTTGTTCAGGTGCGTTTGCGCATTTAACGCCTCTGACTTCATCAGTCCGCGCGTCCCTGCTTGGGGTCTGCGGCTTGATTGTGCTGTGCTTGTGCGCGCCCAGGCGATTTAACAAGTTGCAACGATGTGACCTCGCTTGGCGCGTGCGCGACAGGTGATTGACCGGCCAATGTGGCGGCGAGCTGATGTCCCGCAAAGGCGGCTTCCAACTGCGCTTGGTCCAACTCGCCTTCCCAACGGGCGACCACGAGCGTCGCCACGGCGTTCCCGATGACATTGGTAAGGGCCCGGCACTCGGACATGAAGCGGTCGATGCCGAGGATCAGTGCCATACCAGCCACTGGAACCGACGGTATTACGGAGAGAGTGGCGGCCAGTGTGACGAAGCCGGCACCGGTGACCCCCGCTGCCCCCTTCGAGGAAAGCATCGCGACGAGGAGCAACAGGATCTGATCGCTGAGTGAAAGATCGGTGTTCGTGGCCTGGGCGATGAAGAGGGCCGCCAGCGTCATATAGATATTGGTGCCATCCAGATTGAAGGAATATCCGGTCGGGATGACGAGGCCCACGACCGAACGCTTGGCGCCGGCCTTCTCCATTTTCTCCATGAGAAAGGGCAGCGCGGCCTCCGAGGAGGACGTTCCAAGAACCAGCAGCAGCTCTTCCTTGATGTAGCGGATGAGGGAAAGGATCGAGAAGCCGTTGTAACGACAGACCGCGCCGAGAACCACGAACACGAACAGGAAGGCTGTTATGTAGAACGTCCCGACCAGCATCGCGAGATTGACCACCGAGCCGATACCGTATTTGCCGATCGTGAATGCCATGGCCCCGAACGCGCCGAGCGGGGCAGCTTTCATCAGAATACCGACCAACTCAAAGATGGGTGCGGAGAGCGCCTGGAGGAAGGATCTGACGGGCTTGCCCGTCTCTCCGACCATGGCCAGCGCAATGCCGAACAGAACCGAGAAGAACAGGACCTGCAGGATGTCGCCATCCGCGAAGGCACCGACAATCGTGACCGGGATAATGTTCATCAGGAAGCCTGTCACGGACTGCTCGTGGGCCTTTGCGGCATAGGCACCCACGGCCTGGACGTCGAGCGAGGCCGCATCGATGTTAAGGCCGGCGCCAGGTTGAATGACATTGGAGACGACGAGGCCAACGATCAGCGCGAGCGTCGAGAAGGTGAGGAAATAGACCATCGCCTTGCCGGCAACCCGGCCGACCTTCTGGAGATCGTTCATGCCGGCGATGCCGGTCGAAACGGTCAAAAAGATCACCGGTGCGATGACCATCTTGACGAGCTTGATGAAAGCATCACCAAGCGGCTTCAGGCTCTCGCCTACCCCCGGATAGAAATGTCCGAGTGCGATGCCGAGGGCGATGGCAGCAAGCACCTGCACGTAAAGCCGGGCATAGAAGGGTTTGCGTGGCGCGGAACTTGCGCTTTGGACTTGTGGGGTCAACATCAATCTCTCTCCCATGATCGGACCGGAGCGGCTCTTCCTCCCTCCCCGGCCTCTTCCGGCGCCGCGTTCGGGTCGAACGTTGCTGCGAAGTTCGTGGCAAGAGCCATGCCAAACCGGAAAGGTGAGCGAATCGCGCGATCTCGGATTTTCTGAGCGCCCCGCGCAGCGCCATTGTGTGCGGATTTCCGCAATTTCGGCTTTCGGTTGGCGGAATCCGGCACTAAGGTTTGAGTCTGGAGAATGCGGTGGCAGAAGACGGCATCGACGAGGGCAGCTCACACCACGCCCCAATGAACTTCCGTGGCAGATCGGCCGTCGGTCGATTTCTCTGGCTCGCGGTTTTGCTCGTGCTTCTTGGGTCGGCCATCGGTTTTTTCGTTTTTGCAACGGGCCGTATCGCCGGCACCAGAGCTGAGTCTGTACTGCGTGACCGTGCTCTTGCCGCGCGCCCACTTGCTGCCGACACTTTGAAGGGGGACATCGAGAAGCAACGGCTGATTCCGCGGGTCCTGGCGCGCGATGATGCGGTTCAGGAGATGCTTCGCAGTCCGCGTACCGGCGGGCAAGCTGCGCTCGACGACAAGCTTCGCGCCATCGCGCGCGACGCCGCCTCTTCTGTTATTTACGTCATCAACAGCGAGGGAACGACGGTTGCTGCGAGCAACGCCGGTGAGCCGACCAGTTTCGTCGGCCGCGATTACCGCTTCCGTCACTATTTCGCCGAGGCGATGGCCACGGGCATGGCTACGCAATACGCGCTTGGCAACGTCAGCGCGCGCCCCGGCCTCTTCCTGTCAAGCCGGATCGATGGACCGGACGGACCGCTCGGTGTCGTTGTGGTGAAGGTCGAACTCGACCGCGTGGAGTCGAGCTGGCGCGAGAGCGGTTTCATAGTGTTCACGACCGATGAGCGCGGCGTCGTTCTTTCTACCAGCGTGCCTCAATGGCGGTTTGGCGCTCCCTCGCCGCTTTCTGAAGAGGAAGTGGAAATATCCCGCGATCGTTTGCAAATGCCTGGCGGAGCCTTCGAGCGCGTCCCGCTGTCCTATCATGGCGGCAATCTCGTCACCGCAAGTCCTACGGGCAAGACGGCCGGTTTCGTCGCGGTTTCGCAGGATCTCGGTAAAGTGGTTCCAGGCTGGCAGCTGTCACTGCTCATTCCTGCCGATGCAGAGATTTCCGCAGCGATGATGAGGGCCCGTGCGACAACGCTGCTTGCCCTCGTGCTCGTGGGAGTTGTCGTTTTCGTTCTGGTTCGACGGCGCCGAGCAATCCGACAACGGCAGGAATCGCTTGCGCGTATGAACGCCGAACTGGAACATCGCGTCCACCTGCGTACATCAGAACTTCGCCGCTCGAACGAAGCGCTCGCAGCTGAGATCGCCGAGCGCGAGAACGCCGAGGCAAGAGTGCGCCGCCTACGTGATGAACTCGCCCAAGCGAACCGTCTCTCGATTCTCGGGCAGATTGCAGCTGGAGTTGCCCACGAGATCAATCAGCCGGTGACAGCAATTCGCACCTATGCCGAAAATGCTACACGACTTCTCCAAGGCGATAGGCCGCAGGAAACCGCAGGAAATCTGAAATCGATCATTGCGATAACGGGGAGGATCGGAACGATCACGGAAACGCTGAGGTCGTTTTCCCGCCGCGCCACCGGTTTTGTGGGGCCGGTACCGGCGGAAGAAGCGATTGACGGGGCGCTTTCGCTCCTTGCGGGCCGAGTCCGCGAATCCGGGGCGACAATCGAACGGACGCGGACCGATTTGTCTCTGATGGTGATGGCAAGCTGCATTCGACTGGAGCAGATCCTCGTCAATCTTCTCCAGAATTCGCTCGATGCGGTGAAGGGCCTGCCGGAGGCGAGGATCGAGATCGCGCTGGCTGTGAAGAGCGAAACTGTTGCGATTTCGGTTCGGGACAACGGTCCTGGCCTCGCCCCTGAAATTCGCAAGAGCCTTTTCATGCCATTCACCACAAGCAAGCAAAAGGGACTTGGTCTTGGCCTGGCCATTTCGGCTGAAATCGCCCAGGAACTCGGCGGCTCGCTGCGGCTCGATGCCGACCACGAGAACGGGGCTTCCTTCACCATCGAACTGAGGCGTGCCGAATGAGTTCCGAAAAAGGTCCGGTCATTTTTGTTGATGACGACGAGGATGTGCTCCCAGCTGCAAGGCAGATGCTGGAACTTGCCCGCTTCTGCCCCACCGTCGTCAATTCGGCCGAGGCCGCACTCGCCAGAATCGATGAGAGCTTCAACGGTCCCGTTGTGAGCGACATCCGCATGCCTGGCATGAACGGTCTTCAGCTCTTTGAGCGGGTGAAGGCGATCGACCCGGACATTCCGGTTGTCCTGATCACGGGGCACGGCGACGTCGAGCTCGCCGTCGCCGCCATAAAAGACGGCGCCTACGACTTCATCTCAAAGCCATATGAGACCGACCGGCTTTTGGCGACGCTGAACCGCGCTTCGGAAAAACGGCACCTGGTCTTGGAAAACAGGCGTCTCAGGGACGCAGTCGTCCAATCCGCGGGCGATATGCCCCTGCTGGGGAACGCGCCCAGTATGACAGCGCTGCGCCAAACGCTCCGCCAGATCGCCGATACCGATGTGGATGTCCTTGTGGAGGGTGAAACCGGCACAGGCAAGGAGGTGGTCGCGGATCTGCTTCACCGATGGAGCAGGCGAAGCGCGAAGCCGTTTGTAGCTTTGAATTGCGGAGCGTTGCCTGAAAGCGTCATCGAAAGCGAACTTTTCGGGCACGAAGCAGGCGCGTTTACCGGGGCGCACAAGCGCAGAATCGGCCGCGTCGAATATTCGAACGGCGGCACGCTCTTCCTCGACGAAATCGAGTCCATGCCGCCTGCACTCCAGGTGAAACTTCTGAGGGTACTCGAAACCCGGCAGATCACGCCGCTCGGTACCAACGAGACCCGCAGCATCGACGTTCGTGTCGTGGCGGCGACAAAGGTCGACCTCGGCAATCCGGCCACACGTGGTGATTTCAGGGAAGACCTCTATTTCCGGCTAAACGTCGTGACGGTTCATATCCCGCCGCTTCGCGAGCGGCGCGAGGACATCCCGGTCCTCTTTGCACATTTCCTGGAACGCGCGTCCAAACGCTTCCGCAAGCCTGTATGGGAAATAACCGCGCCCGTGCGACGCCATCTCATGGGTCACGATTGGCCTGGCAATGTTCGCGAACTTGCGCATTTCGCCGATCGCGTTGCGCTGGGACTTGAAGGGACGCCGAGGCCGCTCCATCGAAAGGAAGAGCCGGAATCAAACCTCCCCCTTTCCGAGAAGGTCAACGTTTATGAGGCGACCGTCATCCGCGAGGCGTTGCACCAATGCGAAGGCGACGTGAAGACGACGGCCGAGTTTCTGCAATTGCCTCGCAAGACCTTTTACGACAAGCTGAAACGGCACCGGATAATTCCGGCTGAGTATCGAAACAGCCGCGGTTGATCGAAACCGTCTTGAACTCGCCCCATCGCGGAAAGGCTGCGATGAGGTTGTTAGCGCCACCGAATCAAAGCCGCTTTTGCCTAATGGTATTGCTTGCGCCTTCAACAGATAAGGTCGCGCTCCGGCTATATGTGGAATGTATCCATAAAAATGCGCCTGGTCACCAGTCACTTGCATTGGAAATGCCAACGAGCACTCGTAGCGCCGAATCGCGAATCCTCGAGCGCGGCTGGCAGCAATTCAGGTTGATAGATTTGTTAAATTTTTGTGACCCTCTTGTATGTTCCTGATGACGTCCTGTTATGGTCGAACCATGGCTAAGCGTCCCACAATTGCTGATCTCGCCCGCGAAGCCAGGGTGAGCGTGGCCACGGTCGATCGGGTTTTGAACGCTCGTTCTCCGGTGCGGAAAGAGACCGCGAGGCGGGTCTGCGAGGCGGCCCGCGCCATCGGCTTTAACGGGGCTGGTTTGCTGCACCAACGCCCGCGGCGGAATTTGCCGGAGTACCGTTTGGGCTTCATCCTTAGGGAACCGGCCGAGCATTTCTTTCAGGATTTCGCACGCCAGGTCGAAGCTACAGTCGCTTCGGCGCCTTTCCGAGGCACTCCAATCATCGAATTCGCCCCGTCGCATGCACCTGGCGACCTAGTCGCGCTGCTCGAGGACGTGGGTGCACGCTGCCACGCGATCGCTATGGTAGCGCCGGATCATCCAACCATTACGGCAGCCGTCGCAGAACTCAAATCGAATGGCATCCCTGTCTTTTCGCTGTTTTCCGATTTCGCCGCAGGCGTACGCGAGGGCTATCTCGGTCTCAACAACCGGAAGGTTGGGCGCACGGCTGCCTGGATGTTTTCCAAAATTGCAAAACGGCCGGGCAAGGTGGCGGTCCTGGCCGTCAGCCACCGTTTCCAGGGACCCGAACTGCGAGAAAGCGGCTTTCGCTCATATTTGCGTGAGAAAGCGCCGACATTCGAGGTGCTCGATACGCGCGTGAATCCGGTTACGTGGCAGACTACCTACGAAGCTACACTCGATCTCATGCAACGTGAATCCGACCTTGTCGGCTTCTATGTCGCCGACTCAGGCATGGAAGGCGTCATCGCTGCGCTCCGGGAGGAGGGCGAAGGGAGTGATCTCGTCGCGATTGTCAACGAGATCACGCCGGAGTCACGGGCGGCGCTCGCCGACGACGTCATAGCGATGGCGGTCGCCACGCCCCTGCGCCGGCTTTGCCATGAGTTGATAACGCTGATGGCCAGGGTAATCGATACCGGCGCTGCGGCGACGCCATGGCAGACATTCCTGCCTTTCGAAATTTATTTGCCGGAAAATATTTGATGGCCAGAATTCCCTCTCTTTAAGAGGTTTGTGGATTGGAGCACCATGCCCGCCGGCGCGATCTGGGGTGCGGCGCATCCACGCTTCGTGAAAAATCTGGAGCCGAAGAAATGATCACTACCTCGTCGAGTTCTGGTCTGGCGATCGTCCATTGGTCCGGAGACCCGCGAGGCTGGTTTCGTTCCGCGCCAACGCAATCGTCGATGAAGTGCCGACGTCGGCCCTCCGGCAGAGTGTCCGGGCGCCAGAGCGATCGCTTCCGCACGCGGCGTCGATTAGGTCGCCGCGCTTATCGTCGGCAGCCGGGCTCGCTGTATATCCATGCCGCGGATGAGTTTCATCCAAACAATCTATTTTCGTAATTTCGTGAGATAGGGCAGATGTCAATCTGATTGACCGTCAAGTGACGTCGAGCACAAGGTTTACGAGCGACGTCGGAAACATCGAACTATAAGTAAGCTCATCAGACCGGGAGCCGAATCGCTCAGAGTGCTCACACAGCCAAACGTAATACCGCCGGAGTCATTCCGGAACTCTTGAGCTCTTGAACCAAATGGCCCGGAATGCTGACGTTGAGGTGATTTCTTGGCACGACTTTCTCTGCGATGGCATGACATGCAAGACGGGGATCGACGGAAAATCTCTTTACCGAGACAGCGGCCAGATTTCCTATGAAGGGTCGCAGATCATCGTTCGCCAGACAAGACTTGCCGAGGCCAATCAGGCTGCTCGTTAGAGCTGATGAGATGGCTTGAGGCCGCCAGATGCGGCAGGTGGTTCAAAAGTTGCAGGCGAAGCTTCTGCAGTAAGGCTCGTGTCCGAGCTGGGACACTGCGCCAGATCGCATGCGTCGTCTTCCAGACATTTCCTGCAATTGGAAGAGCATCAGCTCGCGTAAAAAGGGAAAGCAATATGCATCGCCGTCACCTGATCAAAGGGTTCGTTGCGCAGGGCGCTTGCCTCATCTGTGCCGCGGCCGCGCGAGCGGATGACGCCCATTGGGGGTACACTGGCCAGGTGGCGCCCAAGCACTGGGCGGATCTGGACAGGAAGAATTTCGTCTGTTCGGCGGGCACGCAGCAATCACCCATTGATATCACCAACCCGATCAAGGCGGACATACCGCCCATCGCCGTAGATTGGCACAAGGGCCGCGGCAAGCTGGTGAATAACGGCCACACCATTCAAATCAATATGCCGCAAGGCAGCAAGCTGACTCGTGGGAATCGCACCTTCGAATTGATCCAATTCCATTTTCATGCACCAAGCGAGCATCGCATCGCTGGCAAGATTTTTCCGATGGAGGCCCATTTCGTCCATAAAGACACAAAGAGCGACAGCTTGGGTGTCCTGGGGGTCTTTCTGACGCCCGGCGCGACAAATGCCAGCTTTGCCGGCCTGGCCGCGGCATTTCCCCCGTGGCCAGGCACGGCAATGGCCGTCGAGGTCGATCCCAACGGGCTTTTGCCGGCTTCGCTCGGCTACTGGACCTATGAGGGATCATTGACGACGCCCCCCTGCAGCGAGAACGTCGAATGGATGTTGGCAAAGGAACCGGTCGAGGTCGATCCTGCGGACATCGAGCACTTTCTGTCGCTCTACCCCTTTAATGCACGGCCGATCCTTTCACCTAATCGGCGCTTCATCCTAGGCATCGACTGAGCCGTGGAGCGCGGCCGTGATGGACGTCAGGGTGCGGCTATAGCCGGGCGGGCTCGCCTATGGACAGTCGGCGCGAAGTTCGATCGTGTGATTCGCCGCCCTGCGCGGCAGGAGCATCGGCCAGGATCAGGAGAGACCAACTGACCGTTCTGCTTTTGAGATCTATTGCGCTCGAGACCTTCGACGTCTTCTCCGCGGCGAGAACGGCACTTGTCGTTATGATGCCCCTGATGTCGGCGGAAAAGCCAAGTCGCTCTCGGGCTCTCTCTGTCGGCGCGGCGCTGCGGAGAACGATGTCCAAGTCGTGGAGACGCACCTTGCGGCCGACCGCACCTCCTGCACAAGAGTGACGGCCAATTAGTTCTGGCTGTTTTGAATGCCGGCGGCTACTGGATGATGTGGAACTGCGCGCCTCGTGGCGAAACGCTCCAGCTTTGCAGTCACCCAATTCGACACGTTGCAATTGCGCCTCATCACGATCGCTGCGCGCGTGCTCGACGCAAATGCGCCTGCACTTGCCGACATCCTGCCCGGACCAGCGGACTCTCCGCATCGTCCTCAGTCGCATCCTGCAACTCGCGACATAAATGATGGAGCGCAGACGTCCCGAAACGAACCCCGCTGACCGCAACCCGCAAACCCGGCTGCCACCACCGAGGGATCACCGGGCGCCCGACGAGGATATCAAAACGCACCCGCAACCGTGACCAGAGGTCGCCTGAGGCCATCGAAAGCTCACCGCCGGTGCATCAATCGAGCTGGCTGAGAAGGCGCTCTCGTCACGGTTGCAGCCCTTTCGGCTTGGGCTTGCCCCACCGCACACGTGTTCCTGTCGGAAAGGGGCAGCAACAACCCATCCTCTCCCTCACCAATCCATCACCACCTTGCCAGAACTACCGCTCCGCATCGCATCGAACCCAACCTGGAAATCATCGATGCCGATGCGGTGCGTGATTAGCCCCGAAACATCGAGCGGGCCTTGCACCAGGGCGATCATCTTGTACCAGGTCTCGAACATCTCGCGGCCGTAGATGCCCTTGAGATGCAGCATCTTGAAGATGACCTTGTTCCAGTCGATCTCGAAGCCGGTCGGCGCGATGCCGAGAATGGCGATCTTGCCGCCATTGTTCATGGTGTCGATCATGTCGCGGAAGGCGGGCGCTGCGCCCGACATCTCAAGCCCGACGTCAAAACCCTCGGTCATGCCGATAGAAGGCATGACGTCGCGCAGCTTCTCCTTCGAGGCGTCGACGACGTGCTGGACGCCGAGCTTGCGCGCCAGATCCAGCCTGACCGGGTTGATGTCGGTGATGACGACTTTGCGCGCGCCGACGCATTGCGCGACCAGCGCGCCCATGATGCCGATCGGGCCGGCTCCGGTGACCAGCACGTCCTCGCCGACCAAATCGAACGACAATGCCGTGTGGACCGCGTTGCCTAGCGGATCGAAGATGGCCGCGATCTCGTCCGGCACGTCGTCGGGGATCGGTACGACATTGTGCTGCGGGATCGCCATGTATTCGCCGAAGGCGCCCGGACGGTTGACGCCGACGCCGAGCGTGTTGCGGCACAGATGCCCCCTGCCCGCGCGACAGTTGCGGCAATGGCCGCAGACGATATGACCCTCGCCCGAGACGCGCTGGCCGACCTTGTATTCGGTGACCGCCGCGCCGCAATCGGCAACCGTGCCGACGAATTCATGGCCGGTCACCATCGGCACCGGCACGGTCTTCTGCGCCCACTGGTCCCAGTTGTAGATGTGGACGTCGGTGCCGCAGATCGCGGTCTTCTTGACCTTGATCAGCACGTCGTTGGGGCCAATTTCTGGCACCGGCACCTCTTCCATCCAGATGCCCGGCTCGGCCTTGGCCTTCACCAGCGCCTTCATCATGTTGGACATTCTTTGTTCCTTGCATCTCTCGATCCGGAATCGCTTCTGGTGGTGGCCGTTAAGGAAATCACGTCCATTCTTTGCCAGAATGAAAGTGGCGCGGCGCGGTGGAGGCCTGGAACGCCAACGGCAGCCAACGAGGCGCCGAGCGCCGACGCTGCCGAAGGCAACAAAGTCGACGCGCGCATCAACTCAGCCCGCTTATCCGTCAGACAACGAACGTCGTCTGCCAAGGCCGCCGCAGCAAATCGCGTGCCGGACCACGCACTTCCGTCGTTACGCTGCCGCGGAACGGCCGCAAACAAGCTTTGGTCCGATCCCGACATTACTGTCGAACTGCGTACAAATGGCGGAGCGGCTCCGGAATTGAGCGCGCCCGCCAAGGTTGGTGGTAAAGGCTCATCCAGACTTCGTTCAATACCAACCTCTGGGACACTATCGAACCGAAGAAGGATCTTCTCCTAGCAAGTCTCGCGGCGTCACATCCGTGCCGCGGCAACTGGCTCGGGTGGCATTCCATGCCGATAGGGTCGATGCCTGCTACGCGTCCTGCTCTACCCCAAACACCGAGCTCGCCAGATTATGGACCTCCTACAGTGCCGAAGCGGTGTCATCGGCGACCAACGAACGGGAGCTGCCGAAGCAGCACTTGCTGGAGCAGATGTTTTCCGGATCCGGGCTAAAACAAGGGCAAAAGACCGGCTTCGGCTTGCAAGCCCTGGTCATCGATTTGCGCTGCGGTTGTCGAAATTTGCACGCCAAGGAGCCTTGCCTGAGCACACAGAAGGTCCGTGCCTGCCTCTCAAACTCGGGCTCCATTGAGTGGCCCACGAGAGTTGTGGCTCCGGGCCAAGTTCAGAGCATAGCAGTCTCACGACATCTTCTGCTGCCTTTGTCGAGTTCACGACATGGCCCTCTTTGCCACGCTCTTGCTTTGCCTCCAGCTAGTCGTCTGAAAAGAAACCGAAAAACTGTTTTTTCGGGTCACCCAATCACCTGGCATGGATCTTGAGAGACTTCGCCGTGAAGCGGGCAGAAGCTGCCTGCCATTACTCATGCACGGTGGCCGATATGAATGGGCGAATGACAATAACAATCTATGTCATTACTGAGATGGCGCATCCCATAGCTGCGAACCTTATAACCATGACGTAGAATTGTATCGGCCACCTAATACTTATTTCATCTCCTCGCCGCAGAAGCTTACAGATTCATGGAATGATCAATGAAAGCCTGCAGCATCTCTAGCTCCACTACGCGCCCTTTTTGGCCAAGGCGGCTGTTCGTTGTTGAAAGATGCTTGATTTCCTTTGCAATGGGCACCTTCGCGTTGCTTCCAGTGTACCTGTTGTCAATCGGGCGAAACGAAATCTTTTTTGGTTCGATTTCATCAGCCGGAATGGCGGCCGCCATATTCATAGTCCTGCTCAGTCCTACGCTGACGCGCCAATTTAGCGTGCGGCGGCTCGCACCGGTCGGCGGGCTTCTCTATGCGGCAGGCTGCGCGACCATGCTCCTGAACGAATTGTCGGGAATGCGCGCGACATTCCCTTACTTCCTGAGCTACATGTTTCAATCGGGTGGATGGGCGCTGCACTTCACTATGGGCTCGATATGCATTTCCGCCCTCTCAAGCGATGCGGACCGGCCGTCGAGCTTCATGGCCTACTCTGCATTCTCCACCTTAGGGTTGACCTGCGGACCACTGCTTGGCAGCCTCCTTACCCATTTCACCGGCTTGGGCACGGTGGATATGTTCGTTCTGGCAATGCTTGCCGCGACGACAGGTTCGGCTTTGTCATTTTGGGCAGTGAAACGCGCACCGAATATCCGCAAAGCCGATATTCCTAATAACGCGGCGCTCACGCGCGATCTTTCCAATATCCTATTCAGCAATTCCAGTCCTTTTTTTCTTCTCGTACTCTTATCCGCAAGCATTTACACTACACTGGTCAATTTCCAGGCTCCATTTGCGAGCCAGTCCGGCCTTCCGTACGAAATATTCTTTGGCTCTTGGGCGATAGCAGTAGTCGGCTCCAGATTTGCAATTGGTCCACGGGTAACTCGAAGCGCAGCCGGGCGCACGTTGCCGCTACTCCTGGGCGGGATGGGCGTTTCGCTTCTCGGCTTTCACTACTCTCCCGGCCACCCGACTATTTACGCAGTGACATCACTCATGACCGGGATAACTTACGGGTTGTCCTATCCCCTGATGCAGTCAGAAGCTGTCCGTGTAACTGCGCCGCAATCCCGGACCTTCGTGCAGATCATCTTCAGTCTTTCCTATTTTCTCGGCCTGTATTTATTCCCTTTCGTCGCCGGACTCGTCTCAGTTCACCTGGGGTACGACGTGCTGACGTTGTTAATTGCCGGCTTGGCCCTACTGCAAACGGTTATTGCTATCCTGGGCTATCGTGCCATCCGGCGGAAACCGGCGCCGACCGTGGCCGGTAACAAAGGCTGAAGCATGGGCACTATCCGCGGCAGGTGCCACGTCGTCATCGGAGCCGGTCCAGTCGGCCGGGCGGTGGCGCTTCAACTTGCGGATCAGCTGGACTCGTTCGTCGTCGTCGTGGTTGACAGGAGCCAATCTGCGCTTGCCGCGGCGCGACGGCTTCTGGGCGATCTCGAGAACGTGCGCTTCGACGCCTCGTTAGACCCATCCGGTCTTTCAGTTCAAACGCGATCGCTGATCATGGCTACGTCTTGGAAAGACTGCCGAAATCTGGTCGCCGAGCTTTTGCAGCGAACGCACGAGGCAAGTCTGCACACCCCTATTGTGTGCGTCGGCAGGCCGGACCCTGACGACCCTCTCCGAATACCGTCTGACGGTCCGCCCGTAGTCTTGGGAGCAGGTCTCGAACCAGGATTGGTCGAAGCTTTGGTCTCGCTGGTTGCGGCCGAACTAAAGGACATAAGGAGCATAGTAACTCATTGCGGAGGGATTCCCAGAATTCCGGAACCTCCGCTGAACTATTCTCTCGCCTTTGGGCGTCGGCTGCCAATAGAGCCAAGGCTCGCGTTGGCTCGAATCAATGGCCAAGCCATTACGCGAAATCGTTTCGAAAACGTGTCTTCGCTATTCGTGGATGGTGTCGGCCTTCTCGAGGCATACGATGACGCAATGGTTTCATCGACGGCCGCGGACGCTCATCCTAGCATTCCGACACTTCGTCAGTTGACTGTGCGGTGGCCGGGCTTTGCGGATGGTGTTCGGATGTTGAATCGCCTTGGGCTACTGTCCGGCGACGAGGTCGAGATCGGGTGCGCGCGCCTGCAGGTCAGGGATGTCACCGAGGCCCTTTTAAGTCGCCGGAGTCCAAACGACGGTGGCGACCAGGTCATCCTTGACCTCGCAATTGAGGACCGTCACGGGCGGGTTGCCCGCTGGACGTCTATCCTTCGCTCCGCGCTTCAGGAGCGAGGTTTCTCAAGCATGGCTATCGCCACCGCGGTTCCGGTGGTCGCGGCCGTGGAATGCGTAACGCGCAAACAGTTGCGGGGCCCCATACACCCCGGCGAAGCCAATCTCGCCGACGTCGCCGCGATTGCCCTCGGCCAAATGCGGAGAAGCCGGATCGCTATCTTAGCCGAGCGCGCGACCGGGCTGTTGGCAACAAGCACGATTTTGGGAGCCGCTCATGCAAAGGCGAAAGACACTGCTCGTGGGGAGCGGACCAGCAAACCTTGCACTGCTGACGTGCCTGAAGGAACGGGAATCCCCGGTTTTGCATTCGCTCGAAGTCCTTGAGCGCCGCGACAGTGCAGAATGGCACCCGGGCATCGTTTTTCAGGATTCGGCGCTCCAAGTGTCGCTATTCAAGGATCTGGCGTTCCTGAGGAATCCGGCAAGCCCCTTCACTTTCTTCTCATTCCTGCGTGACAAGGAGCTTCTCTATCACTTCATCCATACGAACAACCTGTATCCTTCGAGGAAGCTGTTCTCCGACTATCTGGTCTGGGTAAGCCGGTTCTTTGCAAATAAGATTTCTTTCGGCAAGGAGGCGGTGGCGGTTAGGTTCCGCGGGGAGCCGCCGGGACCCCAAAGCCTCGCCGTCACGGTCCGGGATGTTTCGAGCGGAACTGTTTCGGAAATCGAGGCTCACGACTTGGTCGTCAGCCTTGGGCACGAGCCATACATCCCCGAAAATCTGGCCGTTGATCCCGGCCGCGTGGTGCATTCAAATTTCTTCCTATCCCATGCGAACGAGGGAATGATCAATGCGAATGCCCGCGTTGCGGTCGTCGGGTCCGGGCAAAGCGCCGGCGAGATAGTCAGATTCCTGCTGCAACACCGGGAAGTATCGGAAGTTATTGTTGTTGGTCGGCGTCGCCTCTTCGAACAGACGGATGACAATCCATTCGTAAATGATTTCTACACTTATCCACACTCTCTAAAGTTCGCAGAGCTGCCACTCGAAGATCGCAAAAGGTTTCTTTCCGACACGAGGAACACGAACTTCTCCACCGTCACCAAGGACATCCTCAAAGACATCTATGATCTTCGCTTTGAGGACCAGGTGTGCGGACGCGACAGACTTAAGCTGTTCGCGTATTCGGAAATCACGGCGGCGAGGCCTCTCGAGAATGGTCTTCGTCTTGACCTATGCGGAATCGGAGGCGGGCCGGCACCGACGACGGTTGAAATTGATCTCCTGGTATGTGCGACGGGTTTTTCGAACCGCCGCCATCTATCGTTCCTCCAACCGCTGCAACCGCGCATGGAAGATGCCGACGTCTCTGTCGACGAATCCTTCGAAGTGGGCCTCGATCGGATGGCAGAATTGCATCGCTTGGGTCCGAGCCCTCGTGTCTTCCTGATGAACCACTCTTTTGGCCTGCGAGGCCTAACGGAGCACACACTCGGCGGTCTGGCCGAACGCGCGGCGGTGGTGGCTGAAGCGCTGCAAGACGGGCACGTGCTTCATCCTGCTCAGGATCACCCCGAGACCGTGCCAGCCGTATGGCCAACTTGAAATTCGAGAGTCGAAACGAAATGACCCGTCCGCAAATAATAGATCTCAAAAATGAAACACGCGCCGTCCGCATCTCGATCGACCGTGGCATCGTAATGCATGATCCCTTCCCGGAAGGGGGCGACGTTTCTGTCCGACTGCTGAAGCTCAGTCCAGGCGCTACCACTTGCCGTCATAACCATACTGAAGTCGAATTTTGGACAGTGATCTCTGGCGGCGTTCGAATTCACCTGGATGAAGACACGTTCCTGCTGCTTGGCGGGGAGAGCATCAGGATGGACCCGCTGAGCAGGCACAGGATTGAGGCTTTGGACAGCGGTGCGGTCATGCAAACGGTGTGGTGGCACAGCCGCGAAGCTTTCGAAAAGGCGACTTCCGCGAATGAATTGAGAGGAAAGAACAGACCGCTTCTGCTGGTGCCCGCCATGCTTACCCCGAATGGGAGCATGCATATAGGTCATGCCTCAGGACCGTTCCTATACGCGGATGTGTTGCGCCGAATTGCTGAGGCTGGCGGCCGAAAGGTTTTCGTGCTGCAGGGGACACACGGTCACCTTGAGCACATTGCAATTGCGGCCAGTGCCGCTGGACTGGAATATTACCAGTTGGCTGAGAAAAACACGGCTTCTTTCCAGGAAGCTCTACATCGGTTCAACGCAGTTCCGGATATTTTCCTTGGGACGGAGCCTGACTGCCGCGGGAAGGCGGTCGTTCTCGAGGTCTTTGAGCGACTTTGCAGCAAAGGCCTGATCGCTGAAAGAGAGCATTTGGTCCCGTATGACGTTCAAAGCGGGCGCTTCAAGGTGGACGCCTTCGTCCACGGCCAGTGCCCCTATTGCGGCGGGTATTCCTCCGGTCACGAATGCGAGGATTGCGGCGCTCTAGTCCTCGATGCCGAACTGCGGAATCCGGTCGGTCTCGATGGCCGATCACTGGAACGTCGTCTCCTGAAGCGCCTTTTCCTGAACCTCGCTCCATTGCATGGCGCACTCGAATCCTTCGCCTCACGGGACTTACTGCCCGTTTACGCCAAACTCTACATTGAGTCTTGGCTGTCTCGGGGGCTTCCGGAGGTCTGCATCTCAAATCCAAACCGGGAGGGAATTCGGGTCCCAATCCCAGGTTACGAACGCCAGCGTTTCACCATCACCATGGAACACGTGCCTCGGCACTTGCTCGCCTTAGAAACGATAAGGGAAAAGAGCGGATGCCCCGCCTTCTGGTACCAAATCCCGCAGGACGAAATGCCGGAGGTGAACATCCTCTTCGGCGCGGATAACGCCTTTGGGCGTCTGTTGGTTATTCCCGCGGTACTTTCGGCCCTTGATCTGCACGAGATGCTCCCGCGACGGATTTTCGTCAACCAGATGCTCACTCTCGAGGGGAAGAAGTTCTCAACGTCACGAAATCACGCAATCTGGGTGAACGACATGGCTGCGGAAGAGACCGCCGGGCCGCTTCGCTTCTACTTGTGTCGCTGCCGTCCGGACGGCGATGTCGAGGACTTCTCTATCAGTGCCTACGAGAACTGGAAACGGGACTTCTGGGACAGACGGCTGTCGAGATCGATCGCGAAGGCCAACGAGGTCGTCGGCCGGGTCGCGACAGACGAGCTACCATGTCCTGGCCAGTGGTCAGCCACCGAGATTGCATTCCTCGCGGACTGCAAACGCTTCAACGCAGAAGTGCGGGCGCGCTTCGAAGCGGATTATCCGGACGTACGTCAGTTGACTCGCGCAATCGAGGCGTTCGTCGATGCCATCGACCGCTATTCATGTTCAGTGCTGCAAGGTTCGGCTGCTACGAAGGTCAACGATGCGCTTGACCGGACCGCGGCTCGCGTGGTGACTTTCGCGCTCGTCGGCCTCTGTGTCGCGACATATCCCGTCGTACCGAGTTTCGCCGCGCCCATTGCCGAAAGGTTTGGGCTAGACGTTCCCAAGCTCAGTTGGTTGGACCGCGACTGGATAGCCGAGCCCGTCCGGCTGTCTGCAGGCCGTGGTGCCAGAGGCCGTGAATAGCCGATCAAAGATTGCGGCGTACATCGCAGCCGCTTTTCGAGAAACAAGGCCGGGGATGCGAGTAAGCCGGGGGGTGCGTTCGGACGCCATCTGGGGTGAGATTCTACCCGCATTGCATCTTCAGTGCCGCGCGGCATGGCCGGCTCCGCCCTTTCGGAACGAGCTCAAAATTGTACATTGAGATGATTGCGCCGACACGCGTCTTGAAGGACCCGACAGGAAGGACCGCTGTTGGGCAAGCCATCCATCTGCTCGAACGGAGCGCTCCACGATTCCATTGTTGCGCATGGCGAGCCCTTCGTTACGATGCGTCAGAGCTGTCCGAGTTCCGCTAGCGTCTGACAGAGGGCAAGTGCATTCCCACAGTGGCACCGGTTGTGTGCATCACCGTCGGTTTGCACCTTCCAGCGCCTGCCCGACCGCGAACTGAGAACTCGGGCGCCCCGACCAGTCCGTGGGCACTCTGTCGCCATGTTGCGTGAAATCTTCAGGCTGCGAGCAGATTGTACCAGCGCGTGTCGCGCGGCGACGGACGGCAGTGCAGGCGGCGATCGAGAAGCGCACGCGCCTTGACGGCCTCGCCGCTACGCATGAGAGCGAGAAGAAGCATGTCTTCAATTACCTCACGCTGCGCGCCGCTGCCCCCGATCCGCACGACCTCAGTTGCGACCGGCTCCAAGATACGGACGCAACCTACATAGTCCTCCTCCGCGAAGGACAAGGCGGCGCGGCAGATCGCCGGCACGACTGGCCCTGCGGCCAGGGTCCCGGCCTCGATCATACCCGTCAATGCCTGCACCCGCCGCTCGACCGCGGCCCTGTCACCGACCGCTGCCGCGATAAGGGCCATGTGGACATCGGCGAAGGGGAAGCCGGCCTTTTGGAAGTATTGCTTGGAGTAGGTTGCCGCGGCCGCCCACAGCCCGGTCGGCACCCTATGACCGTAGGCCTGGAGCCGCCACAGGAAAGACGCCGTGTCGCTGACCACGTTGACTGGCATCCCGGCCGTCACGGACGGCTGGATGTAATCCGCGTATATCGCAAGCGCGCGCTCCGGATCACCCCGCTCCAAGGCGCCCAACGCCGCGTGCCAGGCAATGTGGCCGTGGAGGATGCCAGTGCGGTCGTAGCGAGGCAACCAGTTCGCAACCAGCTTCTCGGCGTCTTCACCCGCGCCGCCCTCGTACATGGCGTGCGAGAGCGCGTGGGCCGCGTTCGCGTTGTTGGTCCGCAGGTCGTAACCACGCTGCGTCAGGGCTCGGCCGAGCGTCACGTTGCCATTCTCGACATGGGACCAACCCCGATAAGTGACGAACCACCAATCGTCGGCATCGAAGTGCCTGGCGTGGCGCTCACACAAATCTACACGCGCCTGGTTGTGATCAGCCATCCCCGAGAAGGCGAAGAGCCCGAAGGCGCCGAGAGGCAGCGAGAGGATCAGGATGTCCCGCGGCCAGGTATCGGCGTGCGCGAGCGCCCGCTGAAGCGCCTTTGACGAATGGCCGCGGATGGCAAGCGATAGGATCTCCACATGGCTCCGCTCCCGCTCGTTTCCGCGCCGCGCGACAATCTCTTCGGCCGTTGCGATCCGCGCTTTGGCATCGGCCAGTTCAGCACGGATGGCATGCAGGCGCGCGCGCGCCGCATGGGCGAGAGCGAAATCTGCGTCGGCCGCGATCGCCTCCCCGAGCGCCTCCGCAGCACCAGGCCAGTTCGACAGCAGCAGATCGATCCCTTCCCGATAGAGTTCGGCCGCGCGGTCGGACGTTGTGGAGAGTGGTAATCCGCGGCTGTCGAGTTGCGTCATGGCAGGCACTTCATTTCGGAAGCTGGCACGTGCAAATGCTCATGCGGATTATATGCCATTGCCTTATTGGCTGCATTTTGACTGTCTGCCAGATCGTGTCATTCAAGCGGAGAGACTTACCGAGAAAAGGCCTGATCGTCGGCCTCACCTAGGCTTCGGGGCTATCCCTGATTACAAGATAGCAGCAATGGTGACAAAAGGCATGTCGGCCCATCATCGACCTTCAGCATACGCACGGCTTCGATGCCGGCCACGATGTCGGGGTTAGTGAAGCCCTCAGTGGCGCACCAATCCCAAAGACCTCCTGGCCGACTTTTGTGCTTGGCGACATCGGCGTGCATCTCGCTCCATGCCGCTGAGGGTGGTGCCGGCGATAGTCGAGCCGTGATAGCCGATCTCACGCAGTTCCTTGTGCTCGACGAAGGGATGAAGGTGATGCGCGGCATCGATCTGCCGAAGCTGCTTCAGCGACTAGTTCTGGTAGGTCATGGGTTTTTCTTTCCTCTTGAATCAATCCGGCAGAAGCCGGGCGGATTTATCAGAGGAAGGCGGGCGCATAGCCGCAAAAGCTAGGCACGCAGTGTGCGCGGCGATGTCACTGCGACCCTGAAGGCGCCTGATGTGCTGATGCGAGCCATGGCGGCACATTAAGCCGCAGGTGGCCACGAACACAAGCCGCGCCATGTTCTCAGTCGAGCAGCGTATTTTCCGAAATCCGGGTTCTACTTTTCGGTCCGGTGCTCAGTGCCCGCTGCAGAAAGACGTAGCGCATCGCTGTCTGCGCCGCTTGCGGCCGGCGGTCGCCCCGCCCGCCATGGCCGCCTTCGGTCTCCTCGAAGAAAAGCGTCCGGTCGTGACCTGCCTCGTGGAGCCGCGCGGCCATCTTGCGAGCGTGTCCCGGATGGACGCGGTCGTCGGCGGTCGAGGTCATCAGCAGCACCGGCGGATAGGCCGCATCCACCGCGACATGCTGGTAGGGCGAATAGGCGCCGAGCCATGCGGCCTCTTCGGGCTTCGACGGATCGCCATATTCGGCGATCCAGGAGGCGCCGGGCGGCAGTTCGGTGTAGCGCAGCATGTCGAGCAGCGGCACGTTGATGATGACGGCGCCGAACAGATCCGGCCGCTGCGTCAGCGACGTGCCGGTCAGCAGACCGCCATTCGAGCCGCCCTGGATGCCAAGCTGCGCCGCCGTGGTGATGCCGCGGCTGACCACATCCTCGGCCACCGCCGCGAAATCGTCGAAGGCGTTCTGGCGTTTGCCCTTCAGCGCCGCCTGGTGCCAGGCCGGACCGAACTCGCCGCCGCCGCGGATGTTGGCCTGGACATAGGCGTTGCCCTTGTCCAGCCAGAGCTTGCCGCGAATGCCGGCATAGCCGGGCAGCAGCGGCACCTCGAAACCGCCATAGCCGTAGAGCAGCGCCGGCACCGGCCCCTCCTGGTCGCGCCGCCGCACCACGAAATATGGGATCATCGTGCCGTCCTTCGAGCGCGCCTCGAACTGCTCCGAAACATAGGGCGAGGCGTCGAAGCGGGCCGGCTGCGACTTCACGGTTTCCAGCGTCTCGCCATTGTCGTCCGACCAGATGATCGAACTCGGCGTCAGGAAATCGGTGAAGAAGAAGGAGACGCTCGAGCCGAAATGCTCGACATGGCAGATGCCGACATTGCCGTTGTCGGGTAGAGCCACCGGCTTGAGCGACCAGCCATTTGCGGTGCGGTCGCAGGCGATGACCTTGCCGCGCACATTGTCCATCAGGTTGATGAACAGCCGGTCCTGCGTCCTGGCGAGCCCGGCGATCGAAACGCGATGCGCCGGCGTGAGCACGGTCTCGAACGGACCGAACTTGCCTGTGTCGATCCACCGGTCGAAATCGACCGAGTAAAGCCCGTCGGGCAGGCATTGCGTGCCGTCGGGCGCCGTCCACGGGCTGCGCACGCTGAAGACGAGCTGTCCCTTGAAGATCGCCGTGTCGGTGACGTCGTCGGGCAGCGGAATGCGCCTGTTTTCGCCTGAATCCAGTCGCAGGAATCTGTGCGAGGTGAAGAAGTCGATGCCCTTGCCGAGCAGCACATGCCGCTTGTCACCGTCATATTCAACGCCGCCGCTGACCGCCAGATGCCGCTTTTCCCCCTCGAAGATCGGTTCAGCATCTTCGATCTTCGTGCCCCGCCGCCAGAGCTTGATGACGCGCGGATAGCCGGATTGGGTCTTGTCGTCTTCCTCGAATGCAGCCGAGACGATTACCGTATCCTTGTCCAGCCAGGAAAATCGCGACTTCGATGCGGGCGCGCGAAAGCCGTCCTCGACGAAGGATCTCGTCGCGATGTCGAACTCGCGCATCTCACTGGCGTCGCCGCCGTCGGGCGACATGGAGAGCAGGCCGCGGTTGAAATCGGGATAGAGCCGGCTCGCCCCGCCGAACACCCATTTCACGCCTTCCTTCGCCGAGAGTTCATCGAAATCGATGATCGTCTCCCAATCCGGCTTCTCGGTCTTGTAGGAAGCGACAGGCGTGCGCCGCCACAGGCCCAGCGCATTGGCCTTGTCCTGCCAGAAATTATAGACGTACCCGGCAAGCGCGGCCCCGACCGGCATATTGTCCTCGGCCGTCATCAGGTCGAGCGCTGTCTCGAAGGTCGCCTGATAGGAAGGATCACCCTGCAGTTCGGCGACCGTCAGCGCATTCTGACGATGAACCCAGTCAAGCGCCTCCTTGCCGTTGCGATCCTCCAGCCACAGGAAAGGATCAAAGTCCGCCAATTCGGGCTTGGTCTTGGTTGTGGTTCTGGTCATGATGTCTCCAGGATGTCGTCTGGCGGCTCTGCCTAAATCGCGGCGGTCGCGCCAACTTTCAAGGATCGGCTCGAAGGCTTCTCGGTCTTACACAATCCGCCTGCGAAAGACGGGCGTTGCAGGCGGCGCTGCGCCTCCGAGGGGACTGGCAGGCCGGCGGCGCCGATCGCGTCCATCACGCTGCCGGTGGGCGGCGGCACGACGATGCCGCCAACGCCTCACATCAGCGAGAAAGCGGCATTGCCTGGCAACCAGCATCGAGCCGCTGAAGCGCTCGCCGAGTTCGATGATGCATCGTATAGATCCCGTAGGAGACCGCGCCCCAGATGAAGCTGCGAACCTGTGGCACGCCATCAGCGGACGTTTCCATTGGGTGGACTTGCCGATGCTCTCTTGTTCTGAAATGCGATCCGCTGACTCGATATGTTGGGTTCCTTCCTTCGTGATACCGGCGACAAGAATGCCTGTGGGCAATTCCCGCAACCCACAGCTAAGAGTCGCAAATCTCATGCCGTTTTGTTGGTTAAGATCGAAATAGAATTTAGTGATTTATTTCCAGCCGTTTAGCCTGAGGGAAAATCCCTGATTGACTAAACAGCCCGTGTCGCGAACCTGACAATGCACTTCATGACGTTTGGCCCAAGATTCTGCTATATCAGACCCCAAATCCTGGCATGATGGATCAACCGATTGATGTCGAAATTCGTGCCGATCTGACTCATAGCGACTATTTGCTCTGACTCATAGCGACTATTTGCTATGAAGCATAGTATTTTGACTTGACAGGCGGCAGCGTTGCGGCGATTGCTTGGGACATGGATGAACCCCTTGTTGGCGACGGCGGTGAGGACGCGCTCGACGCCCAGATCGGCTACAATCTGCGACGCGCTTCGGCGCTGGCGCTCAACGACTTCAGCATCGAGATGGCGGATGCGGGGCTGCGCCCGGTCACCTACGCCATGCTGGCGCTGATCGAGGAAAAGCCCGGCATCAGCGCCGCCGAGCTCTGCCGCCGGCTCGGCGTGAAGAGCGCCAACATGGCGCCGCTGCTGGCCGAACTCGAAGAACGCGGCCTCATCGAGCGCGACGACCATGCCGGCGACAAGCGTGTGCGGGCGCTGGCTCTGACCTCGGCGGCGCAGGCGGCGATGCCGGCATGGCACCTCAAGGTGTCCCGCCACGAGGACCGTTTCCTCGCACGGCTGAGCAGGAAGAATCGCGCAACGCTGCTCAGGCTCCTGCGCCTGATCTGGACGGAAGAAGGCTGAGACTCCTTCATCCGGCCGATGCGTACCGGCTTACCACCATGCCGCAAGCATAGGTTTTCGAGCCAAGCAAATTCAGCCTGGCAAAGCCGCCCCGGTCGAAGATGCGGCGGCCGCCCCCAGCACCCGCCGGGTTGAAGAAGAGGTGGAACTCGTCGACCAGGCCGGCGGCGATCAGCGCCGAGGCACAGCCAGCGCCGCCGAAGACGGCGATGTTGCCGACCTCGCCCGCCCTCGGCGCGCCGACCTCGCGCGGCAAGTCACAGTTTGCAACACTCGTGCGCTCCCATCGCGAGGGTCTTCAGCCTTTCGCTCAGCACCACCTTAAGCGCGTCAACGATGCGCGCTTGGCGAAACAAAAGACATAGCCCTCGTCATCCCCGCCCTGCCCGATCTCCACTACGTCACCCCTACGATCCGAAGTGATCGCCGCCGGTGTCTCAACCACGAGCGGCCTAATGGTCAAAACGATTTCGGGAAAGGTGCCTTGGAGCACCGCTTACCATGATGGCAAATGCCGGGCCGATCCAAGCCTAGCGCGGGGTCAGTTATTGGCAGGACTCACCAACCCTACCGTACCATGACGAAACTGCGACGGCTAACGCTCACTCGACGGTCACCGACTTCGCGAGATTGCGCGGCTGATCGACATCGGTACCCATGAAGACCGCCGTCAAGTAAGCGAGCATTTGAAGCGGCAGCGCATAGACTATCGGTGCGATGAGGTCGGGCGCGTCAGGTAGCACGATCGTTTCGAAAGCCTTCACCGAAGCATGCGCGGCACCCTTTCCGTCAGTGATCAGGATGATCTTGCCGCCACGCGCCGCGACTTCCTGCATGTTCGACACGGTCTTCTCGAACACCCGGTTATGCGGGGCGATCACGATTACCGGCATCGTCTCGTCGATCAGCGCGATCGGCCCGTGCTTCAATTCACCCGCCGCATAACCCTCGGCATGGATATAGGAGATTTCCTTGAGCTTCAGCGCACCTTCCATTGCGAGCGGATAGTTGGTGTCGCGCCCGAGGTAAAGGACGTGTCGGGCGTGGGCAATTTCCCGCGCCACCTTTTCGATGCCGTGCTGAAGCTTCAACGCCTCGCTTACGAGACGCGGCGCATCGCAGAGCTGCCGTATCAGTGCTTTTTCTTCCTCGCGGGTGATGGTGCCGCGAGCGGCAGCAGCGCGGGCGGCGAGGGAAGCGATTACCGCGAGCTGGCAGGTAAAAGCTTTGGTCGACGCAACGCCGATCTCCGGGCCGGCAAGCGTCGGAAAGACGCCATCCGACTCCCGGGCCATCGTCGATCCCCCTACATTGACGATGGAGGCGATCGGAATGCCCGCGTTGCGGCAGTAGCGGAGGGAAGCGAGCGTGTCGGCCGTTTCACCGGACTGGGAGACAAAGAGTGCGGCGGCGCCCTTCGCGAGTGGGATCTCGCGGTAGCGGAATTCCGACGCGATATCGATGTCGACCGGCAGCCGCGCAAGCCGCTCGAACCAGTATTTGCCGATCAAACCTGCAAGATAGGCAGTGCCACATGCGGAAATAGTCAAGCGGTCGAGCTTGGCAAAGTCGAACGGCATGTCGAGCGGCCGCCAGGTCCCGCCGGCGAAGTCAAGGTAATGCGCGAGTGTATGGGAGATCACCTCCGGCTGTTCATGGATCTCCTTCTCCATGAAGTGCCGATGGTTACCCTTATCAACGACAAGAGTGGTGCCGATCGACTGCTGCCGTTGCCGCTCGACCGGGTTGCCGCCGAGATCGAAGATCTGCGCCTGATTGCGGCGCACGATGGTCCAATCGCCATCCTCGAGATAGGTGATCGAATCGGTGAATGGCGCCAGCGCGATCGCATCCGACCCCAGGAACATTTCCCCTTGACCGTGGCCGACGGCGAGCGGCGGACCGTTGCGCGCGCCGACGATGAGGTCCTCGTCGCTGCGGAACATGATGGCGAGTGCGAAGGCGCCTTCCAGTCGCTTGATCGCCCTGTGGGCCGCCTCGGCCGGGGCAACACCGCGCTTTATCTCACGCGACACCAAATGCGCGACCACCTCGGTATCGGTCTGCGAGGAAAATTCGTAACCGTCGCCAACGAGTTCGTCGCGCAGTTCGGCGAAATTCTCGATGATGCCGTTGTGGACGATGGCGACGTCGTCTGAAAAATGCGGATGGGCGTTGGTTTCGTTCGGCGCTCCATGCGTTGCCCAGCGTGTGTGGCCGATTCCTATCTTGCCGTCCAGCGGTTCCGCTTGGAGGCGCCTTTCCAGATTGACGAGCTTGCCTTCCGCTCGGCGCCGCGCCAGCACGCCAGATTCGATCGTGGCAACGCCGGCCGAGTCATAGCCGCGATATTCCAGCCTCTTCAAAGCATCGGCGATAAGCGGCGCAACTGGGGCTTGCCCAATGATTCCGACGATCCCACACATTGGTTGAGGTCCCTCGCTTCACTGAAAAGGAACGACTAAAAGAGAGGCGCAGTACTGAGGAGAAAGCCTCGATGGCTCGGACTTTCGCCGGCCGGTCATCAACGGAGACATGGCGCAGATGCCGCCGGGGCCGGTGATTCAGTTGCCAGCCGATCGTCCACTGCCCTTTTCCCCTCGCCGACCTCAAAGAACCTCGCGTAAGGCCCATGTGCGAAGTGGCGCCTCAACTCATGGAAATTCTCGATCGTATGTTCTAGCGGTCGCGTTTCCTGGCGCTGAAGGACGGCCGCACCACGAACCCGAAACGCTGGAACCCCTAGGAAATCCCAGATTGTTGCCAAGCATGTGGCGGGTTCGCGAAGAAGGCTCTCGTACTCGATCTCAAGCACGTTGGCCTTCGCGAAGGAGTGCGCGACCTGAGCGTGGAAATCGTCGGCAGTCTTGAAGTAAGCCTCGCAGTCCGCGATCGACAATCTAACTTGCGGCGGCGGAGCATCATTGTCCGAACTGAACTTTAGCCATTGGCGCGTTTGCCTCGCCTGTATGAGCGACCGTAACGATTCCAAGGTGTTCTCGCGAACCACGAGGATGACTTTGAGTCTTGGCCAGCGTGTCAGCTCGGCAAAAAAACCCGGACGATCATGAAACTGAGGTTCATTGACCTTGCAGCCGACGTGCGTCACCTTCTTGTCGCTGCGCGTGGGGTGGCGCAAGTAGGCAAGCTCAAGAAGCTCGCGATCGCTGCAAAGCAGACGATGTTTATCGGGCCAATTCGTGTCGTACGCGTTAAGCAGCTCACCGTTGCTCAACACATTCGGATGCTCGTTCAGCAATTCTTCCAGGTAGTGTGTGCCAGTCCTTGGCATGGCCAGGATCACAAACGGCGCAGGCGGCGGCATGTGGCGATCAGTCATTGCATGTGGTCCCAACCTTAGTCGCAAGCGCAACATCTTGTCTGCAGCGGGTGTTGCGTAGCCAAGTGCCGACATAGCGCTCCGAAAACCCATGTGTCTCCGCGCGGGGTGGCACAGGGTACATCTCGGTTGTGTCGACCAAGTTTATGCCGGCATCTAAGGCTGCCTCCATTTGCGCGTGCGCCTCGCCTTCCGTGTTCAGCTCTCCCCAACTCATGGTGGCCAAGCCGAGCACGCTCACCTTCAGGCCGTCGCGGCCTAGTTCACGATATTGCATCGAGCATCTCCTTCGTCAGCGCATCAGGCGCCGACGCAACAGCGCCGCCGATAAAAAGAACGGCAAAACCGCGTACGTGCAAAGTGTCGTAATATGAAGTCCGACGCCTTCGGCTGGGTGGCCAAGCATGACCGGGCGAATGAGGTCGACCGAGTGAGCCAGAGGCAAGAAGGACGCTACCTGCTGAAACGCGCCTGGCATTTGGCTGACCGGAAAGACGGCGCCGGACAGGAATAACATGGGCGTGAGGACAAGCGTTTGGTAAAACACGAGACAGTCGTAATTGGGCGCAAGTGCCGCGACCACCATCGCCAGGCTCGCGAAGGCGAGGCCAGTGAGGGCGATGATTGGCAGCGTGTAGAGAATGGATTGCCACTCTGTATAGCCGAGCGTGGCAGCAACCAGCGTGATTGCCGTACCGGCCAGAAGGGACTTTGTCCCGGCCCAGGCCAACTCACCGAGTACGATATCGCCGAGCGTGAGTTGGGTGCACAGCATCGCTTCCCAGGTGCGCTCGCCTCCCATGCGAGCGAAAGTCGAGTAGATCGTTTCGTAGGTCGCCGAGGTCATCGCGCTTACCGCAGCCATGCCAGCCGCCAGAAAAGCTACGTACGAAGTGCCGTCGACGCGGCCTATCATTATCCCGAGGCCAAGCCCGAGAGCGAACAAAGAGATCATCGGTTCGGCGAGGTTCCCGAGAACCGCCGCAAACGCGATTTTCTTCCAAGCCAAATAATTGCGCCGCCATACTGCGACCCAATTCCATGCGTTGGCGGGCATGGCCGCCACATAACCTTGGTTCATTGTTCAGTCCCTCATCTCGCGCCCGGTCAGGCGCAAGAAAACATCCTCAAGATTCGGCGGGCGTTGCAAAAGGCGCAGACCAGCAGCCCCACGCAGTTGCACGAGCACATGCTCGGGATCGGGCGCATAGCAAAAGAGAGTTTCGCCGCTCACCTCGATGCGTTGCGCGTATGGTTTGATAAGCGCTCGCAGCTCGTTGGGATTGCCGCCATAGACCTCGACCACTTGGCAGCCTATCTGCTCCTCGATCAACGCGTCTGGTCGCCCTTCGGCGATCTTGCGCCCTTGCTCGAGTACGCACAGCCGGTCGCATAACCGCTCGGCTTCCTCCATGAAGTGAGTGGTCAAGAGTATCGTTTTTCCGCGCGCCAACAGTGAACGCAGGCGTTCCCAGATCAGGTGGCGCGCCTGTGGATCGAGGCCAGTGGTCGGCTCGTCCATGACCAGCAGCTGCGGGTCGTTGATCAGCGCGCGGGCTAGCGTCAGGCGTCGCTTCATGCCGCCAGACAGTTCGCTCACGCGTGCATCCGCCTTGTTCTCGAGGCGGGCGAACTCGAGCAGCGACGGGATGACCGCTTCGACCTCACGTCTGCTCATGCTGAAATACCGCCCGAAGACCAGCAGGTTCTCACGGACCGTGAACCTATGATCAAGGTTGTCGAACTGCGGAACCACGCCGATCCGTCGACGTGCCAAACGGGCGCGTGCCGGCACTGGCACGCCGAACACCGTGATCTGACCTGCGTCAGGCGTTGCCATGCCGAGGACTAGCCGCGTGATCGTGCTTTTACCCGCGCCGTTCGGTCCCAGGAGGCCCAAGCACTCTCCGGGCGCAACGGCAAACGACATTCCGTCGACAACGACCCTGTTGCCGTATGATTTCGTCACGCCGGTAAAGTCGATTGCTACCATCGTCGCGCACTCAACTCAGCGTAAGGACGCCATCGAGCGGCGATAGCTCAGTTGCGGGGGTCTTGGTCAACAGCACGCCGTCGCACCATATGTGTTCAATACGTCCCCACTGGCAGGCTGCGGCGGCATCCGGAAAGAACCCACGCCCATGGTGGTTGGCACTCGTATTGCAAAGCAGCGGAATGCCCGTGAGTTTTTCATATTCGACGAGTAGCTCGGCCACCTTGTGCTGAGAGGTTCTGCAAATCGTCTGCAATCGCGCAGAACCGTCGAGATGCACAACAGCGGGAACTTTGTCCTGCCATTCCGTCCGCGTCTGGTGATCGAACAACATGTAAGGATCGGGCGTTCCAGGACTGAATATCTCCGGTGCACGGTCCTCAAGGCAGATCGGTGCCACTGGCCGGAAGTGTTCGCGAAGTTTGACCTCGTTGAGATAGTCCTTCATTTCCGGCGAAGTCGCGGCCGCAAGAATGCTTCTGCCACCCAATGCCCGTGGTCCGAGCTCGGCGCGCCCGCTGAGGAAAATTACGGGCTTGTTGCTGGCGAGGATGGAGGCTAGTTCCGTCATACTGCACGGTGCGGCATCCCATCCAGAAGGTAGTTGGCCACCCACGAGGGCCGGACCACTGTAAACCGACCACTCCAGAGGCACGAAGCCATCTTGCGCAACCATTGCGCTGCAAGCGGCACCGATTGCCGATCCGCTGTCATTCGGAAACGGCGGTACCCACACAGCATCGAAGAGGCCCGTCTCGCGTAACGCGCTGTTCCATTTGATGTTGAGACCGCAGCCGCCAGCGATGCACAAATTTCGCGACCCCGAAAGATGCGAATGCCGCTGCATAGCGTTCGCCATTTCGCGGGCAAGGAGACGCTCGAGAAAAAGATGGAACGACGCCAGCACATCTTCGGGTGACTGATCGCTCAGTCGAAGCGCACTGGCTTCGAAGAAGTCGTGCACGGCCTCAAGCAAGGGCTCGGCACTGGTGATATTGGCGCGATAACGGCTGGCAAGATCTGTATCGCCCGCAAAGCGCTCTTCGTACAGTTCCTGAAACACCGCCACGATGTCTTCGTCGACCGATCCGAGCGCGATGTAGGCCATCAGCTTGCCAGCAACACCTAGGTCCCAGTCACCGCGACCCGCCCGCTTGTAAGGCCCGAAGTGATGGCCCGCTGCAGCGTAAACATGGCCTATTACCGGGAACAGGCATTCCAGGAGCCGAGCTCCCCGGCGTTCTACATAATAGAGGCGTGGAAAGATGCAGCCGTCCCACACCAAGCAGAACGCGGGTTGCCCGGTTTTGGCAAACGGGCTGGTGCAATATGCCGAGGTCACATGGCCAGTAACATGCGGGTAGCTTTTGTAAGAGAAGAATCTTCCATCGAGCTTTAGGCCGGAGCCATCGAGCGAAGTGAGAACACCATCGGGATGGCGTTCGACATAAGGTGCCCCTTTGAGAGTGATTGGAGTCGCTCCGCTGAGGACCTGGAACTGCGACTCCACATCCCCGTCCCAGCCGTCGATGACGAACTGATCAATGTCCTGGGCATCCAGACCGTGTTGCGCCAAAGCGGCGACAACTGCCTCCAGATCGTCGATGGCTTGATACCGTCGGTTGTTGTCCCGCTTCTCCTGCTCAATGCAAAAGACGAGCCGTCCGTCCTCGACAACGGCGACCGCACCGTCATGCGTCAGCTTGATACCACAAATACGCATAAAGTCTCCTCGTCTAACGCAGACAACTCGATTCACCCGGATGCCGAACCGGACTCCGAAAAAGGGCGAGCACGCAATCTTGATTTGGGGTCTCACCCTGGCACTGCAGGTGATCGATAGCGATCAAAGTTTCGTTCAGCATGGCCATGACTGTCTCGGCGCCAGCGGCGTGACCCCAGCGCCGGCAAGTGGCGTCGCGCGCAGACCCGAAGACCAGGTGCCCACCTGGCGCAAGCATCCGCGCAAGGTTGCGGATGGCAGCGCGCATCTCGGCTACGCCGTTGAGGTAGTAGAGAACCTCCGCTACGACGATCAGATCGAACGGTTCCTCAGGCGAGAACTGTTGAACGTCGGCGACTGCCCATGTGATATGTGGTGGCTCCTTCATCCGTTGGCGCGTTCGAGCAATCGCCCGCGGCGCCACATCGATCACTGTGAGCCGTTGACAATGGGGCGCTAGTCGTTCCGTGAACGCGCCTGCGGCACACCCGACTTCGAGTGCATTAGTGATGGAACCCTGGGAAAGCGACAGCCGGAGCATTTGGGTGTGCCGCTCCCGCTCGAACGGATTGGCGTCGAGCAGCCACGGATCGTCTGCGGCTAGTTCCCGATCCAACAATTGATGATTGTTGTCCTGCTTCAAAATTTGTCTACCTCGATAACGCAACTATCACTCGTCGGAAGTCACCAACGCTGAACAATCCCGTGCAAGGTGGCGCATACGATGCTGTGCCGAATCTCCCGCTAGTTTCGTAGTGTTTGATCCAGTGAGCGGGGTTGGGACGGGGGTCTCTTTTTCATGTTTATCTGGCGCGCTCGCCGCGAAGCTGCGCGACAGCCAATCGCTATTACTCAACGTACATAACGCATAAGCTTTCAGGGGAAGTAAGAGAAAGACGTTGATGAACGTGTGGAGAGAAAAGCCTAGAAATCGAATTTGACGAGCACGAAGCGCCACCACACTGCACCGCACCAAGGTCATGGATATGATCATCAGCACTGTCCACCATGGCACCGTGCCAGTTAGTGCGAACTGCGCGATACCTGTTAATACTGATACAGCGAGAAGCAGCGGTCCGAGATTCTGTCCAACCACGTCCAATGTTAGAAAGCGGTCGAGGCCAGGCAGAAGGTTCAGGGCAAGCCAGGTGTCTCGGAAAGTGCTGCGTGCCCAGCGGAGTTGTTGGCGCAGATACGGCCCCAGCCTGTCCGGAACGACTGTTGCCGCGATGGCGCCGGGAACGTACTCGGTTCGAAGGCCCGCTTTCAGCATGAGGATCGTAAGGTGGCGATCCTCACCGAAGTCGCTTGGTTTCCCCCGAAATGTTTGCGTCTCATACTGATCCAGCAGCAAAAGAAGTGCGGATCGACGGTACATCGCACATGGGCCGCAGCAGCACATTACGGCGCCGAAGCGAGCCTGCGCCGCGCGTTCTTCATTGCAAGCCAGCCAGTACTCCATATCGATCAACCGGGTCAGCCAGGTGTCGCTCCGGTTGCTGGCTGTCAACTGGCCCATGGCGGCGCCGACCGCTGGATCTCGCATCTTCAGCGCAAGTTTCGCGACAACGTCGGACGCCAGCATCGTGTCCGAGTCGACATTGAGCACCAAGTCTCCAGATGAGCGGCGTATCGCGGCGATCTGCGCCTTGCGCTTTCCGGCATTTTTGGGGAGCAGTATGAAGTTGAATCTTGGGTCGCTCGCGAAGGTCTGGTGCACAGGTGTGACGGCGTCGCGATTTCCAGAACCGTCATCAACAACATAGACCCGCAGTCTTCCAGTGTATTCCTGGTTTGCAATAGAAGTGAGGCACGCGAAGAGTGTGCGCGGGTCCTCGTTGTAGCAGGGAACGATGACGTCCACGCTCGGCCAAAGGTCGACCACGTCGTCCGATACCGATGAAACGCTCGATGGCCGGGCATAGGCCGCCTGCATGCTCTTATATGCGCTCGAGAGCAGCGCATAACAGGAGATGGCGACAGTGCTGGTTGTATCTAGAAGGTCCATGAGATCTTTGGTCTGTTCAGTGCTGTTGGGGAAGCGAGCGCATTTCAAATCCGCGGTCGCGCAATGCTGGAATTATGTGGGATAGCGCCATGATGGTTTGGCTGCGCAAGCTGGCGTCACTGCACGGTTTCATCTCGCTGGGAGGGCACCCGTCGTGCAAGAGCACGATTGCGCCCGGCCTGACGGAGGCCAGCACCGCGTCGACGATCGCGTCGACGCCGGGAAGAAACCAGTCTCGCGGGTCTACCGACCAGTGAACCGCCGCAAGGCCAGCGCTCGCCGAGGAAACGATGACCTCTTCGGTCCAGACGCCATACGGAGCGCGCATGTACCGCACCGAAGCCCGGGGGCAAGCCACCTTGATGGCTTTATTCGCCTCCAATATCTCGCGTTGCACTTGCCCGGGTTCGCATTCGGACAGATCAGGATGAGTCATTGTGTGGTTGGCCACCTCATGCCCTTCCGCGATCATTCGTTGGATCAATTCCGGCTGGTCTGCGGCGTACGCGCCGATAACGAAGAAGGTCGCCGCCACCCGGTGTGCCGCCAGCACATCGAGCACCTGCGGCGTGCAAAACGGATGAGGCCCGTCGTCAAACGTCAAATACACGCTGAGTTGGCCGGCATCGTTCGCGCACTCGTTGCGCACTTTAGATAAGCAGTCGAAGTGGCTCAAAGCTCTGGTCCGTTCCGATCAATCATCTCGCCGGCAGGCCATTCCGAGATCGGACGTCCAACTGGCACGACTAGGACAAGTGCGTCGTCTATGCGCGTGGGCGGTTTGTCGAGAAGCGCGTCTCGAAGGGTGGAGCGCACGCGAATGCCCGACTTGACGACCACCAGACCGCCTCGCCCAAATCTTGCAACGAGGTTATGCAACGCTGGCCGAACCGTGCCGAAGCCGAATGGAACCCCGAGTTCCTGCAGCACTGGAAGCACGATGCGGAATGAGCTACTGATACCGAGCCCCTCGAGATCCGGGCGTATCCCGTACAATCCGAGTTCCGCCACTAGCAGATCGGTCTGATCGATTTTGATGAAACGGCGCAGCAATCCCATGTGTGCCGCAACCCCGCTCGAGTCATACGCGATCGCGCGGAACTCAGGTCTAGCCCCGGCCCAGCTTCGGCTGCCTTGGAATGGCTTGGCATTAAAGGTCCCGGTCGGTCCGTATGTCCTTCGAAAGAACTCCGCGAGTTCGACATGGTCGGACAGCTGCAACTCGTTTTCCCAGCACAGCTTCCACCGCACCTGAGAGCGCATACAAAGAACTCCTTTTCGATGCTTACCTAGGAACACGTTACGCGGTCGAGCCCCGTCATTGCTGAAGGTCAGACACTGTCGTCAGCGATCGTGATGCTTAGGCAATTGGACTGGTAGACCCGGTACTACGGTGCTCCAGCGCTGATGGGCTCTCTCAAAACTTGCCGTCCTTCCTGAGCCCACCTTGATTTCGCTGTTTCTAATGCAACATCCCGTCCGATTGGTAAAATTGATTGTTTGGATGATGAGCATTCGTTTTGTGGATATGGCAGCCCCTGATGCCCTGCTGAGGTCGTGCCCCGCTGAGTGGTGTAGCTCGACGGTGGAGAAGCCGCTCGCGAGCGCGCCCTCAATTGCGCCGAAGCGAGCGAGCGGCGGTGGTCATCGATGTTCTTCGGTAGGGTTGGGTTGCTGAGACCAACCTGATTCGAAGGAACGACCGATGACCGACGACATGATGAACCTGCGCGCGCTCGTGGAGAAGACCCCCGACGCCGATATCCTGCGCGAGATGATCGGCTTTGCTGCCGAGCGGCTGATGGAGCTGGAGGTGGGCACGGCGACCGGCGCCGGCTATGGCGAGAAGAACCCGCTTCGGCAGGCCCAGCGCAACGGCTATCGCGAGCGCGACTGGGAGACGCGGGCCGGAACGGTCGAGCTGCGCATTCCCAAGCTCAGGAAGGGCTCTTACTTCCCCTCGTTCCTGGAGCCGCGGCGCATGGCCGAGAAGGCGCTCACCGCGGTCATCCAGGAAGCCTATATCCAAGGCATCTCAACCCGCTCGGTCGATGATCTGGTCAAGGCGATGGGGATGAGCGGCATTTCCAAGAGCCAGGTCAGCCGACTGTGCGAGGAGATCGATGGCAAGGTGAAGGCCTTCCTCGAACGCCCGATCGAAGGCGACTGGCCATATTTGTGGATCGATGCGACTTATCTGAAGGTGCGCCGCGGCGGCCGCATCGTCTCGGTCGCCGTCATCATCGCGGTGGGCGTGAACAGCGACGGCCGGCGCGAGGTGCTGGGCATGGAGATCGGCACCTCGGAAGCCGAACCGATCTGGACAGAGTTCCTGCGCAAGTTGACCCGGCGCGGCCTCAGAGGTGTCAAGCTGGTTGTCTCCGATGCTCACGAAGGCATCAAGGCAGCAGTCTCCAAGGTGCTGTGCGCCACCTGGCAACGCTGCCGGGTTCATTTCGCCCGCAATGTGCTGGCCCATGCCGGCAAGAGCGGCCGCCGCGTCGTCTCGGCCTTCATCGCCACCGCCTTCGCCCAGGAGACGGCGGAAGCCGCCAGCCTGCAATGGCGCGCCGTCGCCGACCAGATCCGGCCGAAGGTGCCGAAACTCGCCGCCATCATGGATGAGGCCGAGCATGATGTGCTCGCCTACATGAGCTTCCCCAAGGAGCATCGTGTCAAGCTGCACAGCATAAACCCGATCGAGCGGCTCAACGGTGAGATCAAGCGGCGCACAGAGGTCGTCGGCATCTTTCCCAACGACGACGCCATTGTCCGCCTCGTCGGAGCATTGCTGCTGGAGCAGAATGATGAATGGGCCGTCCAGCGAGCCCGCTACATGTCTCTTGAGACCATCAGCCAGATGAGTGATGATCCGCTCGTCAGCCTGCCGGCAGTGGCACGCTGATCAATCCGGCCCTTGCCGGAGAGCACGGCGACCAATGCCGTCACCTACACCACGTCAGTGGGCACGATCCCTGCTGACCGCCCCAACCTCACCACGCCAGTACGCAGCATCAACTTCAGCCACCTGCCCAGAGCGCGACCCAGCCAAGTGGCGTGTTCGTTTCGGCGATGAGTTATTGGATAAGGGGCCGCGAACTGAATCTGACACCACATGCCGAACGGCTCGCTCGCGACGCGTGTCCGAGGGGTTTTGCTGCAAATCCAGCACTGCATGTTCATTGGGACGATTTCGACCCTGTGCCTGATCCCCGTTTCAGGACGCTTTTCAAAAGGCCGTCGAGCGTGCCGCGTAGGAAGCTCCCTCCGTCGAGCCTTCGAACTGCTCGCAATCGCAGAGGCGCCCCTGAGTGCTCCGGCGTGGTGACATCGATTTTCCGCTTATGCCGGAATGTGCATGTCGAGGGCGCACAGGCCGCACGGCGTTGCACGAACAAAGAGCTATCCGGGCAACTCACATTCGAAAGAGCTCACGGCGTGATTGGCTTGGGCTCGATCATCGAAGCAGGCAAAAGCCCGCTGCAGATTGTGGCCTGGTCATTCCAAGTGATTTCGCGCATTGCTGCTTGGGCAGCGCTACCCGGTTGAGCTCGAGTCGAGATATGCGGCCAGTGCGGCAACGATAATGCTTTGCAAACGCGGTGTGAACGGGGCGAGCTATTTTCAACAAATATGACAGTGGCTGCGCGCATTCGTTTCCCTGGCGGCGATGCCTGTTCCATAATAGGCGATGAGCTGTGCCGTATGTAATACTCGGCCATATCGCCCCCGAACAGCAGACGGGTTCAGCATCTGGAGAAGGGACGTGAACCCATGCGGACCATAGCTGTGGGCCGGATAGGTAATTCTTCACGATCGAGGCGGCCGCTAAGGCTGCGTGGGACCGACAGGGTCATGGGCAGCATTGACGCGGTTCAGGGGTGCCATGCTGCCCGTTTACAATCCTGGCCATGATGAAATTTGCACATTGGAACTGACAATATCCGCACCTGTCCTGTCGACCAGGGACTCGGCTGTTGCTAGCGGCGAAACCATACCAGACGCCTCCTGGAATAAAATTTCGCGCATCCAGAGGCTTGCCGGATCATTATCATGAGGCGCAGGCCATTGAGCGACCTCGGTGAACGGAAGGAGGAGGCGCAGCGGAAGCTCGACGATTTGGAGGGGTATCGTTTTCGCGAAATGACGCGCCAGCCTTAAGGGCATGGTTCCTATGCGCTGGGTACCCACGACCATGTGCGGGATCATGCTGAAGCCCTGTACGACGACGTCGATACGTTTCTTGTGGCCGTGCTCCTGCAAATACCATTCGTCCATGCCTGGCCTCTGCGTATTGCCGAACTTGACCGCAACGTGCCCCATCGACATGTATCTTTCGAAGGTGAGTGGCTCCGAGAGCCGTTTGTTGGAGCGACAGCCCACACACACATGTACATCGTCGAACAGTCTTGCTCGAGGATGAGCATTAGACGTGAACATTTCCGGGAGAACTAAAAGATCGACTTCGCCGCGCCGGATGAGGTCCTCGTTGTCGTCGGTGTGAGGCCGAAATTCGAAGCTGACGGCGGGAGCTTCTCGCGCCACACGCTCCATGACCCCTTCAAAAAACACGAGCGTCACGTAATCGGAGAGAATGATTCTGAAGCAACGATCTGATTGGGCCGGGTCAAACGGATCCCAGGAAATAATGGAGTGCTGAATGTGCAGCAGAGCCTCACGCACGGCGGGCGCGAGCCGTTCCGCACGCGGAGTAGGGGTAAATTCGCGGCCAACCATCGTAAACAGGTCATCTCGGAAATAGTCGCGTAACCGCGCGACGGCCGCACTCATTGCCGGCTGACTGAGCTTGACGCTGCGTGCCGCCGCCGTGAGGCTACGCTCGGTCAATAAGGCGTCGAGCGCGACCAGGAGATTTAAATCAAGACCCTTGAACCGCATATGTCGTTATCCGCGATCTGAATCAACTTTGCCGAACCATTGATCGGCGGCTTCATCACAAGGATAGATTTGCCAGGCAGACGCCGCCAGATCCGCCGACCGGATGGTGCGCTGTCGGTCCGCCCGACCGCCGGCCTGCTGGTCAATGTAACTCATGCCTCTCGTCCACTCCGGTCGACTATCGCTCCAGCGGGCCAATCGCCGATCAGCCGTGCAATAGACTCAGCTGCTGCTCAGCTTCGTGTGGCCTTGAACCGCTTTGCATTAAAGCCTCTAATCGGGCCATAGCTCTTTCGGACGAACTCCCTGAGTTAGCTATGGTCGGAAAGTTGCAAATCGCTTTCCCACAATTCCCTCGCACGTAGAAGGCATAGAAAGATCTCCTTCTTGCTATCGGCTGCATTTCGAAGATCTGGACGACCTCAGGCGGGACATCATAGCTCAGGCCACAGCCCGCTGATGCCTTCATAAGTTTGGACGCGCGCAAGGGTGGACGCCAGATCGCGACGCCGTCTTGAGCTGAGAGACCGATTTTGAGGTGTCGGCTTTGGCTCATCTACGAAAAAATTCCTGCGTCAGGGTTTCCCCGGGCAGTGAGAGGCATAGGCGTATCATGCATGTGCGAAACGTGCGTGGGCCGTTGTCGCCAATGCAATGACGGCCATCACGAGAGGAACGGAGGAAAGCCCCAGCACGGTGTTCCACCCGTATGCCGTCAGCAGACCGCCGGACAGGAAAGAGCCAAAGGTCATGGTTCCGAATACGGCGAAGTCGTTGAGCGACTGGACGCTCTCTCTTTCCTCGGGGCGGTGGCATTCAAGCACAAGTGCGGAAGCCCCAACGAAACCGAAGTTCCAGCCAACGCCCAATAGAATGAGGGCGATCCAGAAATGCGCCACATCAACGCCCATTAACCCGACCGCTGCCGATAAGCCGGTCAGAACAAGACCACTCAAAACCACGCTGGGCGCACCGAGACGGTTAATCAGGCGTCCGGTGAAGAAGCTTGGGGCATACATTGCGATCACATGCCATTGAATGGCGAGATTGGAGGACTTCTGCGACAGGCCGCAGAGCTGCATTGCCAGAGGAGCGGCGGTCATCAGAAAGTTCATGAGCAGGTAAGAGACCACGCCACAGATGACTGCCGTAATGAAGCGGGGTTGACGGGCAACGATACTCAAGGGGCGACCATGGGCAGCCTCGGCAGCAGTGGGTTTCGGTAGGCGGACACTCACCAGAAGCAGCGCGGATATCGCAGCCAGTGCCGCCTGTGCAAGGTAGCTCGCCGCAAACATGTGCGGCATCCAAAGATACATCGTGTTGTTGACAAGCTGCGGCCCAATCACGCCGGCGAAGACGCCGCCCGCCATTACGAAGGACAAAGCGCGCGGGCGCCGTTCAGGCGATACGCATTCCGCCGCAGCGAAGCGGAAGGAAACCACGACGGAGGCATAGGAGCCGCTAAAGAGGGTTGCGACACAGTACAACCAAAAGGAGCCAATCACCACAGCAATCGCCGCCAACAGGCCTCCGAGCACACCGCACCCCGTCCCGATCAGAAATGCCGCGCGACGACCGTAGCCTCGGGCGATGGCCCCCGCGGGCAGGGTCGAGGCCGCCATTCCCACCACGAACATCGATATCGGAAGCGTGGCCAGTGCGGCGTTTGGCGCGAGTATGTTTCCGACGACCGCACCGGTAGAATACACAACCGCCGAATTTGCCCCGCCCAGCGCCTGCGCGATGGTTAACCGCGCGACGTTGCCTCTGGCGGAGTCATAATATGATGAGGCCGTCGCGGGCACGCTGTTTGCAGTGATTTCTGACATCCGAACTCACAAGGCACGAGCGGTCGATCCGACACGAGGGATCATCGCGTCGAGAGGCGAAGGCGTTTGGCAGTTGATTTGGCGGCCTATTAGCGCTTTTTCATGTGGCTGTATTTCAATGGAGAGACAAATGATGTAGAATACCTGCCAAAATGGAGGGTGGGATGACTTGGCATGCGATCACCGCGCCCGCCGGGGTTCGTCCTCCCCAGCCGATCACCGTGCGGGCGCAAACCATTCCTGCGCGTCACTACTTTCCAGACCACTCACACACCTGGCATCAGTTGGTCTATGCGATCTCGGGGGTGCTGACTGTCTATACAGAAGGGGAATCCTTCGTGATCACACCGGATCAGGCGGTGTGGTTGCCAACCGGCGTCGTGCATCGGGTCGGCTCGCTTCTCGGCGCCGTGTTCCGAAGCCTCTGGATTGCTGATGAAGCCGGCGCAAACTTACCGAAAGTGCCGACTATCTTCATGATGTCACCTTTGCTCCAGGCCTTGATTGTCGAGGCCACGGAACTTGAGAGCAAGCCGGAAGGGGATGGCTACTCTAACCGGGTGACCGCTCTTATCCTTGACCAGCTTGTGCGAGTACAGCTGCTGCCGTCGGCTTTGCCATGGCCTCGCAATGCGCCGCTGACCGCTCTGTGCGAGGCACTGTATATGGATCCCACCGACAACCGAAGCCCGCAACAATGGGGGCTGGCGTTGAACATATCTCCTCGCACATTGGCACGCCGCTTCAACACCGAGTTGGGCATGAGCTTACGCTCGTGGCGACGACGCCTTAGGCTCTTCCGTTCAATAGAGCTTCTAGGCGGTGGTCTAGGCGTGACACAGGTCGCCATGGAACTCGGCTACGGTTCGGCATCCGCCTTCGTCTATGCATTCCGCACCGAGATGGGTAGTAGTCCCCAAGCCTACATGCGCCGCCATCTCATGAACAGTGCAGGCCCAAAAACGGGCGCCGACTTTCAGAGGCTGAACGATTGAGCCGTACCGTCACGTCGCGCTCGGCAGGATGCTATCAGGCCGTGTTCCAAGGCTCGAACCTTCGGCACGTTGCCTTCGAAGTGCTCCGCCTGAATCGTGGTCAGTTGCCTTGTGCAGGCTGCGACAGCGTTGAGGGCGCTTACTATGCGAAATAACGATCCCGATGCCGGGATGCTGTGCGTGTTCTGCTGCGCATAAACGCGAGGTCGCCGCGCGCGGCGGCAAGATCGTCCCGATCACCGATGAAGGGGGCCGCGCACTCTTCGATGAGGCTTTCAAAACGGGCGTGCTACCGCATGTGCTCGTCTCATCGCGACAATGGCCCACGCGCTGCCGCTTAATGCTCGCTGCTTCACGGCAGTCATTTTGGCATGTCGACCAGCCACGCCATTTCGGGAACTCGGTGACGGTGGAGTATGAGCCGCTTACGCATCCCCGTTTACTTGACGTCGTTTGCTGGGCGGCGCGTCGTACCCCGGCCAAGGGGTGCGTACAAGCAGATTCTCTTCGCACCAATTGGCAGCGCGATCCAGGATGGCCTGGGGCTCAAAGTTGGGCCTTCTGCAATCCCCGTTGGATCAGTTACAACACTGGCATTAGGCTCAACCAGCACATCCACGATTTCTGGTGGGCGGAATGAATGAAGATCCAGACCGGCCTTCAAATAGTTGAGGCGCCGCTCTCGAAACAGCCTTAGAGCTCGGGTCCGTTCCGATCGATCATCGTGCCGGGGGGCCAATCACTGATCGGGCGTCCAACTGGCAGAACCGTGACAAGTGCATCATCGACGCGGGTTGGTGGAAGGTCGAGGCGCGGCTGCGGTAAGGTTGATCGAACGCGAATTCCCGAAAGAATTGTCAGCGGGCTATGTTGACTGAACCTTTCAATATGTCTGTGCAAGGCTTGCCGAACGGTGCCGAAAGCGAATGGAACATTAAGTTCCTGAAGTATTGGGTGGACGGCGCGGATCGAATGGCCAATTCCGAGCCGTTCAAGATCCGGACGTACCCCGTACAGTCCTAATTCAGCGACCAACAGATCAACTGTGCCAATTTTGATGAAGCGGCGCAACAAACCCATATGCGCCGCTACACCGGCGGAATCGTAAGCGATTGCACGAAGCTCAGGTCTCGCCCCGGCCCAACTTTTACTACCTTCGAATGGTTTTGCGTTGAACGCTCCGGTCGGGCCATACGATTCGCGAAAGAATTTGGCGAGTTCGACATGGTCTTCGAGTTGCAACTCGCTTTCCCAACTCAATTTCCACCGCACCGCAGAGTGCATATAGAGATCTCCCTCTTCTCGCTGTCTCTTCAATTGATCACGCTATGGAATTCCCCGCGGGGTGAGAGTACCAATGTAAAGGAGAGTGTATCCATCTGACACAATTCTCCTCCCTGCCGCGCTCCAGAACTCACCAGGGTCCGCTCTACCATCGATAGGACAGAATCCCTCTATATCTGACTGAACGCCAGAACCGCGTTGGTGCCGCCCATGGCGAAGGCGTTGCTCATTGCGACGCGCACTTTGCGCTCGCGCGGCACATTGGGAGTAATGTCAAGATCGCAAGCGGGGTCTGACTCCCGGTAGTTGGCCGTTGGTGGCACGACCCCGTCCTGAATCGCCATCACACAGGCGATCATTTCCAGCGCGCTCGCTGCGCCGAGACAATGTGCATGCACAGACTTCGTAGAGGATATAGACATTGAATAGGCATGGTCACCAAAGACGCGCTTGATCGCCGCCGTTTCAGTCTGATCGTTGGCCTTGGTGCCGGTTCCGTGCGCGTTGAGATAGTCTACCTCGTCGCCATTCAACCCGGCATCAGAAAGGCAGGCACGCATCGCAGCCTCGGGTCCCTCGACTGCAGGCGCTGCGATGTCGAACGCGTCGGCGGAAAGGCCGACGCCGGCGATTTCGGCAAGTACTGTGGCGCCGCGCGCTTTAGCATGCTCGTAGCTTTCCAGCACAGCCATGCCCGCACCCTCACCCAGCACGACGCCCTTTCTGTCGGCCGAGAAGGGCCGGCAGGTATCCGGCGCAAGCACGCGCAATGCCTCCCACGACTTCAGCACGCCCCATATGAGTGGCGCATCGCTGCCGCCGGCAACCATGACATCGGCGCGGCCAAGCCTAATCTGATCCACGGCCGAAGCGATCGCATGGTTGGCTGAGGCACAAGCGGACGTGACCCCGAAGACCGGCCCCCTCAAGCCAAGGCTCATGCTGACATGGCCGGCGGCCGCACTCGGCATAACCTTAGGTGCGGTGAGGAGCGCAGCACGGCTCGCGCCATTCAAAAGGATAGCGCGGTAGTTTTCTTCAATCGAGTCCCAGCCGCAGATGCCGACGCCCACCGTTGCGCCGAAGCGGTAGGGGTTGCCTGCGTCCGCTGAAAGTCCAGCCTGTCGCATGGCTTCGCGCGCTGCAATGACGGCAAGCAGGCTGAAACGGTCCATCGAGACGAGTTGTTTCCGGGCGACATCGTGTTGCGGAAGCGCCTTGATCTCGGCACCGATTATCCCCTTCAACTCGTGGAGTTCAGAATTGACAAGGGGCCCAATGGCCGAGCGACCTTCGCGCATTGCTTTCCATATGGAAGCGGCGTCAGTGCCTAGCCCGCACAGTCCACCTATTCCAGTAATGACGACGCGCTTCCCCACTCAATCCTCCTTATTGAGGAAGCTGCGGACGGCCTCCACTACGTCGCCGATAGTGTCGAGGTTTGACCAGGCGTCAGCCGTGTTGAAATCGATTTTGATGCCGTGAGCCTGCTCAAGGTCCCAGAGAATATCAGCCATGCCTAACGAATCGACACCCAGAGAAGTCAGTTTTGTGGTAGTCGTTATCTCGGCGCCGTCCAAGGCGATGTCGATATCGGCACCGTTAGACACGGCGCGATTCTTGATTAGAGCGATGATGTTGGTTGCGAATTGATCTGGCATCTTGCTCCTATCTGCTTGCGGTTCGGCCAAACGGCACCACGAGTCGCGAAATTGCCGGCAGCCGGGCGGCTCCGGACGCGAAGGCGTAGGGATCATAATCATCGACGCTGCGACTAGGGTACGCATTGCATGCAGTCGCCAATCGCGACTCTGACCAGAGCTTCGCTGGAGGCATTCGTAGTTACATTTTAGAGATCGACAAAATTGATTTTTTGGATCATTTCCATTTGCAATATGGATGCATTACCCTGGAGACGATCTATTCCCCCGGCCGTTGAGGGCGCAGTCACGGTCGGCGCCATTGGCGATGGCGCGACGGCTACGGCGAGGGTTAACGCCCCAGGACGTATCGGGAGTCGACTAGGGCGATCCGTCTAGCCCATGAGCTCGGCATCACTCACTTCGACACCTCGGGCGAAGGCGAGAAACTGCTCCGCATCGCACTGCGCCGATCCGCGACCAATGACGACCGCAACGACGTTCGGCTTAATGGAAAGCTACGCCCCGACTCCCGCCTGGATACCCTCCGAAAAGTCGCTGACTCCAGCCTCAGAATCTGAACGTGGAGGCCATCGGTCTGCTTTAGCAGCACATCCTCCGACCCCAATGACCCGATCCCCGAAATCGGAGCACAGCGCTGGCGAGAAGGATGGTGTCCGCGTCCGAGTTGGAGAGGCCCTAATACTTCACCTTGCCCGCCTGCACAAACTCCTGCATCACCCCCACGATGTCCTTTGCGTTAGGCGCAACGACCGCAAAGGCTCTCCTGGCCAGCACCGAATCTAGACGGGAACTCAGTGGGACAAAGGCCGATTGGCCAGCAGGCCCGGCGTGACGGACCTTCATTGCGGTATCTACCAACCCACTGCGCAACGTTGGGGCGAACCACGGACGAACCACGGTGGGGAACCCGCTAGTTATCCTGCGGGAGTTGCCGACGCCGGATCACGCGCGAGCTGTTTGTAGTCCCGACTGATACAAAAAACCATCCACAATGTGGATGAGCTTGATCCAATCAATCGATTTTACTGAAGTTGGCGAATCCTGCATTCGGGCACCCGATATGGGCGACACGGCGGGCGCGGCACTACCGCTCCAAGAGAGTTCTAATTGGACGGCCGGAGCGACGGTCGATCGGAACGGACCAGAGCCAATGATGCATTCCGACTGGGGCGAAGTGCACAGTACGTGCGACGACTGCACTGGCCTTCGCAGTGTCTATTTGACGTTTGACGACGGCCCTAATCCGCTTTGTACACCGCAGATCTTGAATCTCCTCGCGGAACATCGGGTGCCGGCGACGTTCTTCGTCATCGGCGCCTATGCCTTAGGCCAACCGGAGCTGATTCAACGAATGATCACTGAAGGGCACCAAGTAGGCAACCACACGATGACTCATCCGGACTTGTCTGGATGCGGGCTCGATGAAGTGCAGCGCGAAATATTTGACGCAAACGCGGCTATTATGATGGCGTGCCCTCAAGCTTCAGTCCGGCACATCCGCGCGCCCTACGGGAACTGGACCGAAGAGATATTTGCCGCGTGCGCGATCGCTGACCTGGCGGCTATCCACTGGTCTGTAGGCCCGCGGGAGTGGGGTCGCCACGACGTGGGCACGATCGTTGATGCAATCCTGGAATCTGTGAAGCCCGGCGCAATCGTGCGCTTGCACGACGGGTGTCCTCCTCTCGACGAGTTGGGAGCCGGAACTGAAGCCGGTCCGCGATATCAGACCATCGCGACGCTATCTCGTCTAATCCCTGCTTTACTTGGGCGCGGATTCCAGATCAGCCCGCTTCCTCAATTTGACTGAAAGTACCTGTTGCTGATTGCACGTTTTGAATGCAAGGGTCTTCAGCGATAACTTTCGGCATTGTGTACGTCGGACGAGCCGGACTCTGACTGTGAAGCAACGGTTCAAAGAGCAGGGCGCTTGCTGATCGTTGCAGATGTCAGAACTAGGCTGCCCAGCGCCATGAGGATCTAATTCGCAAACTGGCCTTGATTCTCTGGCAGGTCGAGGCAATGGCGCTCAGATTTGCTGTCCCGATCAGGTGCTGGCCGTATCGGCCGCAGGGACCACCTTCGAGCATCGTGGTCCGAGCTGATGAGCCCCAGTTGCTTGCCTGCTCCTTCGCCGCCTCGATTTGAATCAAATCAACCTATTCGGGACTTTCCCAAAGCAGCGTCTCGTGACATTTGTGAAATTGATTGCTTGGATGGTAGGCCTCCATGCTTTGGATTAGGAATGGGCATGCGTTTTAAGGGCCTTGATCTAAATCTCCTCGTCGCGCTCGATGCTCTGATGACTGAGCGTAACCTCACAGCGGCGGCTCGCAGTATCAACCTTAGCCAACCAGCCATGAGCGCGGCTGTCGCCCGGCTTCGCAGCTATTTTGGCGATGAGCTTTTTACGATGAGGGGCCGAGAGCTCGTCCCGACACCGCGGGCGGAGGGTCTTGCCTCGCCGGTTCGCGAGGCACTGCTGCACATCCAGTTCTCAGTTATCTCCTGGGAAGAATTCAAGCCAAGGGAATCCGACCGCTGTTTTAGGGTCATGCTTTCCGATTACATGACGATCGTTTTCTTCCAAAAGGTCGTGGAGCGAGTTGCGCGAGAAGCGCCTCTCGTCAGCTTCGAACTCCTGCCTTTGGCCGACGACCCGGACGAATTTTTCCGGCGCGGTGACGCCGATTTGCTGATCCTTCCGGAATTGTTCATGTCGAATGCGCACCCCAAAACGAAGCTTTTCGACGATAAATTCGCTTGTGTAGGTTGTCGGACGAACAAGGAATTGTCTGGAAAGCTCACATTCGAGAAATACATGTCAATGGGCCATGTAACAGCCAAGTTCGGACGTTCGCTGAGGCCATCCATTGATGAGTGGTTTCTGATTGAGCACGGTTTCAAGAGACGTAGCGAGGTGGTTGTGCAGGGGTTCAGCATGATCCCTCTGATGCTACCGAGCACCAGTCGCATCGGGACTATGCCATTGAGGCTGGTTGAGCACTTCGCAAAGACATTACCGCTGCGCGTCATCGAGCTTCCGCTCTCGCTGCCAGCGTTCACCCTGGCGATGCAGTGGCCGGCCCCTCACAATGGCGATCCGGCTAGCATATGGATGCGCAAGATCGTGTTGGAGGAGGCATCTCGCCTGATGCCATCTTCCGAGATTGCCGTATGACTTGCGCATCTGTGGTTCTGATCCGCATCTCAGCGTCGGCGTATTTGGCGTGGACAGCAGGTACTCAGCGCGTATGGTGTGTATGCTCGTCCGATATCTGCGGTCCGTTTGGACCTCGATAACAGCGGAGAGGCGCGCTCGAGAGGTGCCTCACGGACTTCCAATTCCCCGGCGTGAATTCCCCCGCGTTGACTCCGGCATATCTGTCGTTGCCGAATTTTGATGACAGCCAAATGGCGGGCGCCGTTCACCATCCACCGTGGCCCTTGAAAGGCCGTTGCAATGCTGAGTTGGTGTCCCTCTGCGCCTCGCAGGCTATGCGGTCACGGCGCTGGCCGGGGAGTCGTAACGACGCTCGGCGGAAGGATTGGGTAGACTACCTGCGGCTGGTCCCCTGTGAGGGCCAGCAGAAAGGCAACGATGTTGTCGACTTCCTCGGGTTTCAGCTGCGTGCCGAGCTGAGTGGTGCCCATCACGGCCACGGCCTGATCTAGGTCCCACGAGTGGCCGCTGTGAAAATAGGGGGCAGTGAGTGCGACGTTCCTCAACGTCGGAACTTTAAAGACGTACTCGTCGTCCACTTTGCGTGTCACCTCAATGCGTCCTTTGTCGTCAGGCGGCAGGAACTCCCAGCCGGGCTTTTCGACCACGCCAAAAGGAGCATACATGCCCCCGCCCACATTAATTCCGTTGTGGCAGGAGGAGCATCCCCTGTTGACGAAAAGCCTGAGCCCTTCCTTCTGTTCATTGGTGAGCGCGTTTTCATCGCCCTCAAGGTAGCGGTCGAAGGGTGCGTTGGGTGTGATCAGCGTGGCCTCGAACGCGGCGATCGCCTCCGCGATGTTGTCATAATTGAGGGGATTGATTTCATCTGGGAACGCTTTGCCGAACGCTTCTACGTAGCCGGGAATGCCCTTCAGCTCTGCGACGGCCCGTTCAGGACTGGTCCCCATCTCGATAGGGTTCACGATTGGGCCGCTAGCCTGCTCCTTCAGGTCGGCGGCTCTGCCGTCCCAAAACTGGGCGATATTGAACACCGCATTGAGCACCGTTGGCGCATTTCGGTCGCCGCGCTGCCAATTGTGGCCTATTGAAGTAGAGCGGCCATCAGCGCCGCCGCGGCCGATTTGATGGCAGGTGTTGCAGCTGATGTTGTGAGCCTTCGAGATCCGCGGCTCGAAAAAAATCATCTTTCCCAACTCGAGCTTGTCGGACGTCGCCGGATTGGGGTCCAGACCGGCACCGCGCTTGGGAATGGGGCGGAACAGTGACCTCGCCACATCCAGCAGGTTGTCCTGCCCCATGGCCTCGGAAGCGAGCAGAAAGCACATCAGTGCAGCACATGGAAAAGTCATGCAGCCCGCCGCCAAGCGGAAGAAGAGGGTAAGGAATGTGTTCACGGTAAAACGCTCTGCCGTGAAGGCGGATCTGAGGCTGGCCAGATATGCAGCTATGGTCGGTACCATCCCTTACCCCCGTCACATTTGGCACGGGCCGCAGGCGTGGTCGGCTGCGGCCACGTCTGGCGAATGGGGACTAACAAGGATCATGCCATTCCAGGCCAACCGAGATTTTTCTGAAGTTTTCAGCGGTTCGGCTTGAACGGGACAGTGTCACGCAACATCGCCAGTGTCGCCAACCGAACAAAGCCGACGGCGAAATGTCGGAGTTATTTCGAGCCTGGCCTCCTCGATTCAAATTGACGACTGCGGCTTTACGTTAATGCACTGATCGCGGCAGGCTAGTGCACGATAAGGATGTCTTGCTCCGGACAGCGTGAACTTCGGTCGCGAGCTTGCCCAGATCCGCTGTGCCTCGACTCTCCGCATCGGAGATGCAGCTGGCGTTGGCATCCTTATGCAAGCAAAGGCTCTGAACGGTAGGCAACTGCACCATTTTTAGCCGAGGGCGGCTACGCCTATCATCGCCTGGCCGAGCGCCAGCCCCCCGTCATTAGCCGGGACGTTCGAATGGGCCAGCACCTCGAACCCAGCGGCGGAGAGTCCCGAGAACATGCCTTCGAGCAGCAGTCGGTTCTGGAAGACGCCGCCGGAAAGAGCAATCGTATCGACCCGGTGCTCGCCGGCCAGACGAGCGGCGGTGCTCGATATGATTGCGATGAGGGTCTTATGGAAACGCGCTGAGATCAGGCCCGTCTCGACGCCAGCGATTATGTCCGACAGCAAGGCCTGCCAAAGCCCTCTCCAACGGATGGTCGAACCGCTCTGCGGCGGCAGCGGCCAGGCCTCCGCTTCCTCCATGAACGGGTTGGCCAGCGCCTCCAGTTCGATCCCCGTCTGCCCTTCATAGGACCGGCGCTCGAAGCATGTGCCCAAGATGGCAGCGCAAGCATCGAACAGGCGACCGGCGGAGGATGCGAGCGGGGCGTTGATTCCTCTTTCGATCATTTGCGCCACGGCGCCGTGCTGCTTTTCGGCCAAAGCCCTTGCAACTGGCAGATTGCCCACCGGACCGGCGAGGAAATCGGGACCGAAGGCAGCGCGAAGATGCGCATAGGCATTGCGCCAAGGCTCGCCGCTCGCCCTGTCGCCGCCCGGGATCGCAACCGCGTCGAAATGGGCAAGACGCTCGTAGCGGCGGTAATCGCCCAGCAGGAACTCGCCACCCCAGATCGTATCGTCGTCGCCGAAGCCCGTACCGTCGAGGATCACGCCAAGTACCGGGGGCGCGTCGAGAGCGCGCCCGTGCTGAGCAATGCAAGCGGCGAGATGGGCGTGATGATGCTGGACCCGGAACAGTCGTACCCCCGCCTCGCGCGCGAGTTCGAGACCGATGCGCGTCGAGCGATAAGCTGGATGAAAGTCGGCGACGACCATATCCGGCTTTGCCTCGAAGATATTCCAGTGGAGCGCAGCGGCGTCTCGCCAGGCCTGCTCGCTCTTCGGTTCTTTGAGGTCGCCGAGGTGTTGGGAAAGCAGCGCCTTGCCGTTGCCGACCAGGCACACGGCAGCCTTGAGATCACCACCGACGGCAAATACCCGCCGCGAGCCGTCGAACCCGGCCGGCACGGCAACCTCTTGCGGCGCAAGGCCCCGGGCACGGCGCAGCACCGACACGCCATGTCGATCGCAGCGCACAACGCTATCATCCAGCCGGTTGACGATCGCTCGATCGTGCATCAGCCAATGATCGGCAATGCCACCGAGCTCGCATCTTGCCTCGTCGTTTTCCGTGCACTGCGGCTGAGCGGAACGATTGGCCGAAGTCAGGACTATCGGCCGGTCGAGCGCCCGCATCAGGAGGTGGTGGAGCGGTGTGTAGGGCAGCATCAAGCCGAGCCGGTCATTGCCGGGAGCAACCCCCGCCGCAACGCGAAAGTCCCTGCGGCCGTGCAGCAGCACGATCGGAGCCGCGCGCGAGGCGAGGAGTTGGCGTTCCTCGGTGGAAATGCAAGCCAATTCCTCGATCTGCCGAAGGTCGCGTGCCATCAGCGCGAAAGGCTTCGCCTCGCGCCGCTTGCGACTGCGCAGCCGCGCGACGGCATCGTCATCGGTCGCATCACAGGCGAGATGGAAGCCGCCGACACCTTTGAGAGCCAGGATGTGCCCCGATGCGATCAAGGCGGCCGCCCTGTCGATAACGGCCTTCGACGCTCCTTCGACTGCAATGCCAGCCCTGTTTTCAAGCCAGATCCGCGGGCCGCAGGCGGGGCAGGCGATCGGCTGCGCATGGAAACGCCGGTCCGCCGGGTTCTCGTACTCGGCCCGGCATTCCTCGCACATGACGAAGCCTTTCATCGAGGTCGAGGCGCGGTCGTATGGAATTGCTTCGATGATCGAAAAGCGCGGACCGCAATGCGTGCAGTTCGCGAACGGGTAGAAGTAGCGACGGTCGCATGGGTCGAGGATTTCAGCGAGGCATTCCGGACAGCATGCGGCATCCGGGACGGCGCTTGTCCTCACCCGTCCGCCGGCGCTCGCAACGATGGCAAAGCCGCCCGCCGGAGGCGCACCTTCCAGATCAATGATTTGAATCGCGTCGACGCGCGCCAATGGCGGACACTCTGCGGTGAGCCTTTGCCTGAAGGCGCCCAGTTCGGCATCGCTGCACCACAACGTAATCTCGACGCCCGCCGCATCGTTGCGCACGTAGCCGGCGAGTCCGAGGGCGGTGGCGATGCGCCAGACCGTTGGGCGGAAGCCGACGCCCTGCACGGCGCCGGAGACCCGCATCAGGTGACCCCGGGCGGTGGGCGAAGCGGCCAGGAGCATCCCCATCGCTGGCCCTCAATGGACCGTGTAGCGCAGCGCCATGATCGCAAAAGGCTTCGCCGGGCCTGAGATCACGGATCGTGCAGGATTGCTCTCGTAGATTTGGGCCGCTGGGATCGCACGTCTCAGGCAAGGTGCAACGACCAGCTCAAGTTCGAAGAGCTCGACCGCCTCGATCGTGCGGTGGTCATTGACGTCGATCTCGATCAAGACCTCGTGCCCTTCGTCCCGACGAAGAGTCTCTGGCTGAGCGCATTGAAGGCGGTGGCGGGAAGCAAGGCTCGCATCTCAGCAGATCCTGGGAAGTTGTTCGCCGGCGATCCAGTCGACCACACGCATGCCGCCGAGCCGGGTGTGCGTGGTAACCAGCGCGTGCTCGTCCGCGACGACTTCGCCAATGATCGCCGCATCGTGTCCCTTGGGATGGGTGCGCATGGAGGCGAGCAGGGTTGCAGCGTCGTGCGCCGCGCAAATGGCAATCACCTTGCCTTCGTTGGCGACGTTGAGCGGATCAAGGCCGAGCAGTTCGCAGGCCGCGGCGACTTCCGGCTTTACCGGCACAGCCCTTTCCTTAATCACCATGCCGACCTTCGACTGGTGCGCAATCTCATTGAGCGTGGCCGAGAGCCCGCCCCGGGTCGGATCGCGCAGCACGCGGATACCAGGGACTGCCGCGAGCATTGCGGCAACCAGATCGTTGAGCGGCTGCGTGTCGGACAAGATCTCGGTCTCGAAGTCGAGATTCTCGCGTTTGGAAAGTATCGCGATGCCGTGATCGCCCATCGTGCCGGAGGCGATGATCGCGTCGCCGGGCCGCGCGTTGCTTCCAGCGATATCAGTGGCCTCGGAGAGGACGCCGATTCCCGTCGTGGAGATGAACACGCCGTCGCCCTTGCCCTTTTCCACGACTTTGGTGTCGCCGGTGACCACCGGAACGCCGGCCTGGCGCGCTGCCAGCGCCATCGAGACGACGATCTTCTCGAGCTCGGCGAGGGAAAATCCCTCTTCGAGGATGAAGGAGGCGGAGAGCCAGAGGGGGCGGGCACCCATCATCGCGACGTCGTTGACGGTGCCGTGAACGGAAAGCGCACCGATGTCGCCACCCGGGAAGAACAGCGGCGAAATGACGTGGCTGTCGGCCGCCATCACCAGTCGGCCAGAGACGTTGCCCAGAAGCGCCCCGTCATTGCCTTGCGCCAGATACTGGTTGGCGAGGTGCTTATGGAAAATGTCGCGGATGAGCTCGGCCATGGCGCGCCCGCCCGCGCCGTGGGTCATGTCGACCGAACCGCGGACGCGCGCGGTGTCCGCGGCGAGCCTGGGATTGGCCACGGTCATTCGGCTGGCTCCAGCTTGGAAGGCTGCTGTTCGCGGAAGCGACCGTAGGTCCAGTAGGCCGCGCAGGCGCCTTCCGGTGATACCATGCAGGAGCCGATCGGGTTCTGCGGCGTGCAGACCGTGGCGAACAGCTTGCAGTCAGTCGGTTTCTTGACGCCGCGCAGGATCGACGGGCACTCGCATGACTTCGCCTCGCGCGAAGCCTTGACCGACAGCTCGAACCGCTTCTCGGCGTCGAAATCGGCATAGGCGTCGCGCACGCGGAGGGCGCTCTTAGGTATTATGCCCAGCCCGCGCCAGGCGAAGCTCTTGCGCAGCTCGAAGACCTCGCTCACCAGCGCCTGCGCCTTGAAATTGCCTTCCTCGGTCACTACGCGGATGTATTCGTTCTCGACCTCGTGCCGCCCCTCATTGACCTGACGGATCAGCATCAGCACCGACTGCATCACGTCGAGCGGCTCGAAGCCCGCGATGACGATCGGTTTCTGGAACTCTTCAGCGAAGAACTCGTAGGGCCGCGAACCGATCACGGAGGAGACGTGCGAGGGTCCGAGAAAGCCATCGATCTTCACGATGCCGAGGTCTCGCACCTCCGGCGACTGCAGGATGTGGCTGATAGCCGGCGGGGTCAGCACGTGGTTGCAGAAGACGCTGAAATTCTTGAGCCCTTCGGCCTCGGCCGCCTTGAGCGCGGCTGCGGTAGGCGGCGTGGTGGTCTCGAAGCCGATGGCGAAGAAGACGACCTGCCGGTCCGGATTCTCGCGTGCGATCCTGAGCGCGTCGAGCGTCGAATAAACCATGCGCACGTCGGCGCCGTCAGCCTTTGCCCGGATAAGATTCCGCTGCTTGGTATCCGGCACGCGCATCATGTCACCATAGGTGCAGAGGATCACGCCATGCCGTTCGGCAAGTTCCACGGCATCGTCGAGCCGCGAGACCGGTAGCACGCACACCGGGCAGCCTGGACCGTGGACGAAATGCACGTTCTCAGGCATCAGGTCCTGCACGCCGTAGCGGAAGATCGCATGCGTATGGCCGCCGCAGAATTCCATGAAATGGTAGCTCCTGCCATGATCGACCTCGGCCGCGATCGCAGCGGCAACGGTGCGCGCGAGTTCCTGGTCGCGATATTCGTCGACATATTTCATGCCGAGATCGCCTCCAGTTCCTTCTGAAGCACACCCGCTTGCGCCATCATCTTCAACGTGCGCTCTGCCTCCTCGACGCTCACCTTGTGAAGCGCATAGCCGACATGGACGAGAACGAAATCGCCGATCGCCACATCCTCGACAAACGCGAGCGAGATGCGCTTCCTCAGGGTGTCGAAGGCGATGACCGCCATGTCGTTGTCCAGGAGTTCCACCACGCGGGCGGGCACGGCGAGGCACATCAGGCCGATCCCTTCAGTTCAGTCCGAAATTCGGCCTCGAGTGGATGGCCGGCAAGCGCCATCGCACGGGCGGCGAAGATCCATCCGGTCCAGTCGGTCATCCCTTCGCCGGTCCGCGCCGAAAGCTGCAGGACCTTGATCTTTGGATTGACCTTGCGCGCATTGGCGATGCAGGCTTCGAGACCGAAGTCGAGATGCGGCACAAGGTCCGTCTTGTTGAGGATCATCAGGTCCGCAGCGTGGAACATGTCGGGATATTTGAGCGGCTTGTCCTCGCCCTCGGTGACCGAGAGGATCACCACCTTATGCGCCTCGCCGAGATCGAAGCCGGCCGGGCAGACGAGATTGCCGACATTTTCGATGAAGAGCAGCGAACCCGCGGCGACATCGAGATGTTCGACGCCATGGCCTACCATGTGCGCATCGAGATGGCAGCCTTTGCCGGTGTTGATCTGGATCGCCGCGACCCCTGCGGCGCGGATGCGTTCGGCGTCGTTCGAGGTCTGCTGATCGCCTTCGATGACGGCGGCCGTAACCTTGCCTTTCAGCGCCTCAATCGTGCGGCACAGCAGCGTCGTCTTGCCTGAGCCGGGGCTCGACACGAGGTTGAGCGCGAGCACGCCGCGCGCGGCGAAAAGCTCCCGGTTCTCGGCGGCATAACGGTTGTTTTTGGAAAGAATGTCCTTTTCGAGCTGGACCAGCCGCGCCTGGTCCATGCCGGGCGCATGGGCTCCGGCGGGGTCCGAACCGTAGCCGTGTAAATGGTGGTCGTGATGGTGGTGGTCGTGTCCGTGACCATGGACGGCATGACTGTGGTGATGGTCATTGCCGTGATGGCCGTCTTCGCGGCGATGACGATGGCCGGCCTTGGCTTCGATCCGCACCTCGCCTTCGCCGCATCCGCAAACGCTGCACATCAGCTCACCTCCAATTCCTTGATCCTCATCTCGTCGCCGCCGGTCACCTGCAGCTGATGGCTTCCGCAACCTGGACACGGTTCGTAGCGCTGGCCTATTGCGACGCTGCGGCCGCAGGGCATGCACCATGCGCGGCCCTCGATCTCCAGAACATCGAGCCGCGCGCCCTCGGCGAGCGACCCGCGCATCACCACGTCGAAGCCGAATGTCAACGCCTCGACCTCGACACCGGCGAGCCGTCCGATCTCAAGGCAGACGCGGTCGACCCTGACGAAAGCCTGCTTTTCGGCTTCTTCCTCGAAGATGCCGCGGATGCTCTCGCAAATCGCGATCTCGTGCATCAGTGGAACCTCACTTCATAGCCGACGCAGGGGTCGATAGCGCGAACGAGAAGGTCGGCCTGCAGCGCGAGCTCCGCACGGGTCGGCGCAGCGAGCGCCGCAAGAGAGCGTTCCCCGATTCCGTTTTCGCCGAAATGACTGCTTGTCGGAGCGTCGATCGCATAGTCGACCACACGCTCTTCGCGAAGAACGATGCGGTGCTCGAGCCTGCCGCGCGCGGCCTCGGCGCAGCCGATGCCGGAGAAAGCGCTTTCCTCGTCCTTTGCGGGCAGGAGCCGGCAGTCGGATAAGGGGCTACGCCGGCCTTCCGCGTTTTCGCTCTCACCCGTCCGGCCATTCGGGCTACCATCCTCCCGCAGCACCCCGAGGCCGGCGGTGATCTCGCCGGGAAGCTTTGTCGCCTCGACGAAACGCGCCACCAGACGTGCGCCGAGCCCTCCTTCGCCCTCCGCCGAGAGGAAGCGACCCACGAGCGGCTCGCCAGCCTGCCGGGCGAGGCAAGTCGTGTCCGCAGGCGGCTGCGACTTTTCGCTTTCAGCTTTTGTTTTAGGGCAGCCTATCGTGGCCCAATCTCTTGCCAGGATCGGGTGGACAAGGCGCGCGGCGGCGGTGCTGCCCGCCGAAGCCCAGGCGGCGAAACCGGCCCGGTCGATTTCGCAAAGGCGTTCTGCTTCCGGATGAACCAGGGCGCGCGTGAGTTCAGCGGCTTCCGCGGCGATGCGATTAGCGTTGGAGCTTGGCGATCTGGCTTGCGCACCGGGCACAAAAGCGTCGTCGTCGGGAAACAGCGCCTCTTTCAGACGCAGAGGCAGCGCCATGGCGCGGCGAAGGAGCACGACCTCCGGCGCGACGTTGACGAGACGCAGAACGTCGAGGCCGATCCTGACGAGGTGCTCGCGCAGCGTTTCGGCAAGCACGAGGAGCCGTCGCGCCGTTTGCGTTCGCAGGTGGGTCTCTATGCCCATTGCCGCTTCCGCGGCTTCCACGCCGGCCGCCGCTTGCGCCATGCCGCAGACGCTGAACAGCGACGCGATCGCAGCGATGGCTTCCGTAGCCGATCTTCCCTTCACGATCGGGCCTAGGGCAACCGCATGTGCCGGCTGGACACTCGCCTGAAGGACCGCGCCGCCGTCGCAGAACAGGTCAATCACGACGCGGCTGTCAAGGCTCATTGCTGGGCCTCCTCGTGGCGAAGCCCGAACAAGGCGCGGCGGGTCAACGGCAGAGGCTTTGCAGCGGCCCGGAGGCTACCCTCTTCATCCGGCCCGGCGGCGGGGTCCGGCAAGCGGCCCTCCCAGACGCGGACCATGTCGACGTCTTCGTCGTCATCCGTTTTGCCCTTGAAAAGCTCCGCAAGCGCCTGCCGCGCGGTCTCTTCCGCGCTCTCCTGATCGGCAAATTCGAAGACCGGCGAGAAGAGCGAGCAGGTGAGGTAGGCGCCAAGCTCCTCCTCGTAGACGTGTGTGAATTCGAAGCTGCCCGCAGGAAATGCAACGTGCTCCTTGGCGCCGAGCTGCATGCGGGAACGCGCCTCGGCGCCTGCGGCAGGCAACAGAACGAGATTCATGAACCAGGGCGTGATCAGAACCGCAAGCCACTCGCCCTGCCACATCCGCACGCCCAGCGCCCGGACGGACAGCGTGGGATTGAGGATCGGGATGCCCTCCATGGCTGTCCGCTCTATCCTTTGAAAGGCGGACTCTAGGCAGCGCGCGACGGCAAGCGATTGATTCAAGTTAATCGTCCTTTATCACCATGAAATCCTTCCGGGAGCCGTCGCAATTGGGACAGCTCCAATGCAGCGGCAGCTCGGCGAAAGACGTTTCGCGGGGTATCTGCCAGTAGTCGTCGCCCTCAGCCGGGTCATAGACGTGCCAGCAGATCTTGCACTCGAGCCGCGTCGCCGGGCCGATCTTGGCGTTGTCCCCGCCATAGGAGCCGTCGAAGAAGGACGCAGTCATCGATAGACCTCGAGGATTTCGAGCAGCCGGCCGTGGCTGTCGGCGATGTCTTCCGGCGCGGCGCTGACGACCTCTGGCAGGGCCGTCACCTCGATCGTGTTGAGGATCAGCGCCTCGGTCGAATTGTAGAAGCGCACCCACCATACATCCCGCGTCCCGGTCGTCGTAACGCGGCAGTTGCCGTAGCCGCGCGAGAGGACCACGACGGGGCCCTGTCCCAGTAGTTTATCGAGAAAGGCAAGATCCTTTTCCGTGTGCGGCAGGAGCGACAGGTTGATCACGTGCGGCTCGACGCCCGGCCCCGTGCGGCCTATGTGATCGTTGATCTCGGCAATCAGCGGCGGCGCGTTGAAGACGCCCGCCGGGTAGACCGGCGGGGCGGCGAGCGAGTCGCGGCTCCCGGCGAAGGCCTCCGCCATCACGGCGGACGGGAAGGCCCCCACCTCGATCGTGTCGCTCGCGAGTCGGCCGTCCGGACCTGACCGGCGGATGCGCCAGACTCCGGCAAGCACCGACTCCTGCGCCTGGACATCGTCGCCGCAGATGACCGACATCTCGCCTTCGCCAAGCACCTGGTCGACCAGTGCCAGGTTGGCGTTGTCGAGGCCGGCGAGGTCATGGACCGCGTTGGAGCGCCCGGACGAAAAGGCGGCGAGGCTGTCGGCCACCGCCGAGAGGACGTCGAGTGCCGCCCGCAGCCCGGCAACCTCTTCCTTTTCGGGCAGGATCGGCCGGGCGAAGGCGCGCATGCCGTTAGGCATCTCCATATATTGCAGCTCGCCGCCGTCCTCTTCGACCGGCTGCGAGCCCGGCCCCAGGCCGCCGAAAGACGTGATCGCCATGTTTCTAACCCTCCCCGGCTTCGCTCAGTGGAAATGGTCGTGATCGTGATGATTGCCGGTTGCGCAGCCCTCCGGTAGTTCGAAGGGCGGCGGCGCGGAAGGCTCGCGCGCCAGGATGGAGGAAATCTCGCCGAGGTAGTCCTCCCAGTCGAGCACACGCTTGATCACGCCGAGATATCGGCCGTTTCTCAGGAAAACGAGCGCGGGGAACGCGTTGACCCGAAAGTGGCTCTGCAGCTTGCGCTGGCTCTCCTTGGCCACGACCGCCGCCTTGAACACGCCCTGGAAGGCTGCGGCCAGCTCCGGCAGGATCACCGCCACGTCATTGCTCTCGACGAGCCGCTGCCAGTCGCCGGGGAAGAAGAGCACCGTGAAGTCGTGGTTTTCGGCGAACGCATGCACCGTCATTTCGTCAACGACAGCCATGCCGTGGCGCTCGATCATCGTGCTGAGTAGCGGCGAAAACATGGACTCAGGCATGCTCCGTGGTTTGTGCTGAAAGAGCGGCGCGCAGGTGCTCCGGCAATTGCGGTTCGCGGCCGGCGAGATCGGCGAAGAGATGGTCGAGGTCGGTCTCGCCGGCGAGCGCTCGCTCGGCGGCTTCTAGAGCGTCGGCGATCCGGCGCGCAGCCTCAGGCGTGATCACCTCGCGCGCCGCGTCGAGGAAGGCGATGAGCCACGTGCCGGCCGGCTGGTCACCGGTGAGCGTCATGTCGATCCGGTGCAGTCCGGCACGCCCCCGGCAGAGCGCAACGCCGTCGTGCGATTCGATCACCTCGAGGGGCACGCCGACGCACATCAGCCCTGCCCTGCCCGCGAACCGAGAAGCAGATCGATCTCGCTCTCGTAATTCTCCGGTGCGCGGAAGCCGCCGCCTTGCAGGATGCGCGCATCGCCGATGCGGCAGGCCTCGTCGGGCCGCGGCCGCCCGCTCTCATAGAGGCCGATCCGCATCTCGCACGAAGCGAGCGTCTCGTCTTCGGCAAGCGGCTCGGCGCGTCGTTCCACTATTACTCCCCGGCGGACAAGCCAGTCGACGGCGATGCCGATAGCCGGGGCGATGCGGTCCCTGACAGCCGGGCGTAGACTGCCGCCATAATCCTCCAACTCCTCGGGCTGCACGCCGACCAGGAGCAGATGCCGAGGGTAGTCGCCCATCATCGCCGCCATTGCCAGCACATCCTGGAAGCCGGTCTGATGCAGGGAAACCTTCTTCACGCCGAGGAAGGCGGGGACCTCGTCGCCCTCGACGACCTTGATCGTGGCGGGAGGCAGGCCATAGTCGACCGCGTCGAAGACGACCAGAATATCGGCCTGACGGATGTGCTGGACGAGATAGATGCCCTGCGTGCCGCCATCCATCACGCGCATGTTTTCGGGAGACTCGTAGAGACGGTCGAATTCTTCCACGACGCGGACACCGAAGCCTTCGTCGGCCCACAACAGATTGCCGATGCCGAGTACCAGCACCGAGGGTGCGTCCTCCAAAGGCTTTTTCTCCTACCTCCAGCTTTCCGACAGAAGGCGCAAGAAGCGGGCCAAATTTACGAGGCTCGGGCGAACCCAGCAAAAGCAAGGATACGAGGGCCGGTCGCGGCTCAATACTGAAACGTGGGCTGCCAGTTTCGTCAGCCAGTCAGAAAGAGACCTTCCACACCCAACGACAAAGTTGGCGGGAAGCAGACATTTCACACGCAGAAAAGTCGCCTGTCAGCCGGCAAAAAGAAGGCCGGCGCGGCTGCACGCCGCACCGGCCAAGTGCTCGCGGTCACAAGCATCGGTGGGAGTCAGTCCTTGGGCGCCTCGTTGGCTCGCAAGGTCCGCCAGCCCGAGAACATTGAGGAGATGATCGACTGCCTCGACATGATGTCCTCACGCAACGCGACGTAGATATGGACGATGATGAAGCAGATGATCACCCACATTCCGAGATGATGCCAGGTATGGACGTCCTGGCTCTGGCCAAAGAGCGGAATCACCCAGCTCGTGAACAGGCCGTACTGCCACGACCCCATCCCCTCGCCTTCGCCGTAGAGCGCAAACCCCGTCACGATCATGAAGATCGTGAACCAGACGAACAGGATATGCATGGCGAGCGTGGCGAGCGGATTGTGCCCGGAATATCTCATCGGCTCCTTGACGAGCATCGCGTACCAGAGCACCTCTTGCCAGAGCTCGCGCCAGAACCGGCCGCTCAGGACAGGCGGCAGGAAGATCTGGCGGGCATGCTCGCTGCCCACGAACGCCCAGTAGATGCGGAAGGCGAAGCCGACGGCAAGCACGTAGCCGGCGCTGAAATGCAGATAGCGGATCCAGCCGAACAGGAAGCTGGCGCTTGCCTCGCCCCCGACCGCCGGCGGCGGTGAGCCGATCAGGTAGCCAGTTCCGGCCAGGGTGAAGATCGCGAAGGCGTTGACCCAGTGGCAGAGGCGCAGCGGCGCCTCGTAGACATAGACGACATCCTCGCTGCGCGGTGTGTGGCTGACGCTCATAGCTGCCTCCTAGCCACCGAAGACCAGTGCCGCACCGAAGCCGGCGACGAGAATGCCGATGCCCGCGCGGGTCTGGGCCATTTGCCGAGCTTCAGCCCCACGCCGACGCCGAGCCCGTGCAGCGCTGCGGTCGAGAGCGTGAAGCCCGCGACATAGGCCAGGGCCGCGCGGGTCGCCTCGCTGGCATGGGCGTGGCCGTGGAAGACGGCGAAGAGGCTGGCGAGGCCGATCCCGACGGGCGGTCGGCAGCCCCGCGCCGGCTACGATCATCAGCCCGAGCACGAGCACAGAGAGGGCGATCATGCCTTCGACCGCCGGCAAGCATATGCCGACGAATGAGAGCGCCGCGCCGGCGACCATCATGCCAACGAAGGCCGCCGGCGCCGCCCACGGCCTAGACGGCGCAGCCGTCGCCGACCAGATGCCGACCCCGGCCATAGCCATCAGATAGTCGAGACCCAGCAAAGGATGCACCATGCCGGCGGCAAAGCCATCGGTATGGCCGACGCCGAGATGGGCGAACGCGGGGTCGGCGAGAGCCGCGAGCGCGTCCTCGGCGGAAGCAAGTTTCAGAACCGTGCGTCTCATCTCAATTCCTCTCTAGCGCACCTTCACATTGGCCAATTCCCGGCCGTCCGGATCTATCACATGGGTCGAGCAGGCAAGGCAGGGGTCGAAACTGTGGATGGTTCTGAGGATCTCGACCGGCTCCTCCGGCCGTTCCACCTTCGTGTCCATGAGCGACGCCTCGAACGCGCCGATATTGCCTTGATGATCGCGCGGCGAGCCGTTCCAGGTGGTCGGCACGACGCACTGGTAGTTCTCGATGCGGCCCTCCTTGATGCGCACCCAGTGGCCGAGCGCCCCGCGCGGCGCCTCGGTGAAGCCGACGCCCTTGACCTCCGAGGGCCAGGTCTTCGGGTCCCATTTGTCGGCGCTCGCCGTCGCGCTATCGCCCGCCTTGATGTTGGCGACCAGCTTGTCAAGGAAATAGGCCTGCTTGCGCGCGGCCCATTGCGCTTCAAGCGCGCGCGCCGCGGTGCGGCCAAGCGTCGAGAACAGCGCCTCGAAGGGAACGTCGAGCGCCCTCAGCGTCCAAGCGACCTGCTCCTTGATGTCCTCGCGGCCCTGGGCATAGCCGACGACGTAGCGGGCGAGCGGCCCGACCTCCATGGCATTGCCTCGCCAGCGCGGCGCCTTGATCCAGGAATATTTCGCGTTCTCGTCGATCTCGACGATGTTGGTGCGCGTGCCCTTGGCGTTCGGCCCGAGTTCGTAATGCGCCTCGGTGACGCCGTCCCAGGGGTGAAGGCCCTTTGCCTCGTCCGGATATTTGTACCAGGAATGCGGCACGAATTCCTGGACCTGCTCGGGATCGCGCACGTCGACCGGCAGCACCTCCTTGAGATTGCCGTTGATGATCGCGCCCTGCGGCATCAGGAGATTGGCGCCCGAATAGTCGTTCGCCTTGTCGGGAATGTCGCCATAGGCAAGCACGCTCTTGCCCGACAGCCCTCCGCCATAGAGACAGCCCTTGTAGAAGCCGCCGATGGCGATGACGTCGGGAATGTAGACGTTTTCGACGAACTCGATCGAGCGGTCGATGACGCTGCGAACATAGTTCAGCCGCTCCATGTTGATCGGCGCGCCGGCGGCGAGTTCCCCGTCGATGTTGATCGCGCATGGCACGCCCCCGACCAGCCAGTTCGGATGGATATCCTTGCCGCCGAAGATCGTTCGCGTCGTCATGATCTCCTTCTGGAAATCGAGCGCTTCGAGATAGTGCGTGACCCCCATTAGGTCGGCCTCGGGTGGCAACAGGTAGGCCGGGTTGGTCCAGTAGCCGTTCTTGAACGGGCCGAGCTGGCCGCTCTCGACGAATTTCTTCAGCCGGTTCTGGACGTCGCGGAAATAGCCGGGCGACGACATCGGATGGCTTGGCGAAACCGTCTGCTGCAGTTCCGATGTCGCCTTGGGATCGGCCTTGAGCGCGTTGACGGGGTTTACCCAGTCGAGCGCGTGCAGGTGATAGAAATGCACGAGGTGATCGTGCACCTGCAGCGAGAGCTGCATGATGTTGCGGATCGAGTTCGCGTTCTCGGGGATCATGATGCCGAGCGCATCCTCGACCGCGCGCACCGAGGTGAGCGCATGCGTTCCGGTGCACACGCCGCAGATTCGCTGGGTGAAGGCCCAGGCATCGCGCGGATCCCGCCCCTTGAGAATGACTTCGAGCCCGCGCCACATGGTTCCGGTCGAGACCGCGTTGCGGATGACGTTGTTCTGGTCGATGTTGACCTCGCAGCGCATATGGCCTTCGATGCGGGTCACCGGATCGACCACGACGCGCTGTCCGGAGGTGTCGAGATTGAACCCGTTCGGTGTCTGGATACGCATCAGCTTTGTCCTCCCTTTTCGCGCATCCGCTTGACGACGCTCGCCGCCGCATGCGCTGCCGCCGCGGCGCCTACCACGGTCGCGGCCGTCGCCCCGATCCTGTCGGCGTTGGCCTCAACGCCGAAGCCGTTGACGTTGCTGAGGCGGTTGTAGAAATCGCCCTTGTCCCAGAAGCCGTCTTCGGAGCAGCCGATGCAGGGGTGGCCGGCCTGGATCGGGAAGGAGAGGCCACCGTTCCAGCTCACGGTGGAGCAGGCGTTGTAGGTGGTGGGGCCCTTGCAGCCCATCTTGTAGAGGCAGTAGCCCTTGCGCGCGCCCTCGTCGTCGAAGGCCTCGACGAACTGGCCGGCGTCGAAATGCGGCCGCCGGTAGCATTTGTCGTGGATGCGCTGGCTGTAGAACATTTTCGGCCGGCCCTGCCGGTCAAGCTCGGGGAAGCGCTCGAAGGTCAGGATGTAGGTGATGACGGCCGTCATCACCTCGGCGATGGGCGGGCAGCCGGGCACCTTGATGATCGGCTTGTCCGGCAGGCCGGGAACCTTGTGGACGGGCGTCGCCCGCGTCGGGTTCGGCCGCGCCGCCTGCACGCAGCCCCATGAGGCGCAGGACCCCCAGGATATGATCGCCTTGGCGTTCTGGGCGGCGTATTTGAGCTGGTCGACAAAGGGCTTGCCGCCGATGATGCAGAACATACCGTCCTCGTTGAGGGGCGGATTGCCTTCGACGGCGAGGATGTAGTTGCCCTTGTACTGCTCGACCGTCTCGGTGACGATCGCCTCGGCCTGGTGGCCGGCCGCCGCCATGATCGTGTCGTCGTAATCGAGCGAAAGCATCGAGAGCACGACGTCCTTAGCGAGCGGGTGAGCCGAGCGGATGAAGCTCTCCGAGCAGCAGGTGCATTCGAGCCCGTGCAGCCAGAGCACCGGAATGCGCGGCTTCGATTCCATCGCGTAGGCGATCTTCGGCGCGAAGGCCGGGCCGAGGCCGAGCGACGCCGCCGTCAGGCGGCAGAATTTCAGGAAGCTTCGGCGGGTAATCCCTTGCCGCCGCATGACTTTATAGAAGGTCTCTTGCATCGGGCTCTCCTCCACGGGCAGCGGCATCCCTCGACACCGCTGGCACGAAGAGGCAAGCAAGTTTAATGCCGTAGCATGCAAGATTAATGATTTCAGTTATTTATGACTAAGATGCAGAATGCCGGCAGCACAGCGAGCCGGATGCCGCCGGCAAGCTGACTTACAAATTGCAAGGAACCTTCCACTGCCAATGTGCTCGGTCGGGCATCTAGACTTGCGGACTGTTCCGCGCGGGATAGAAGAAGCCTTCCATTGCCCACTTCCTCCGGGATCAATATGTTGACCCTGTTCCCTGATTCGCAATGTGAAACGAAGGCCTTTCTGTCAATTCATGCGGACCGTCAAGAGCACCTTGGCCAAGGGGATCTGGCCTTCAAGGACATGGCGCTCGACCCGCTGGCAACGGCGTTGCTGATACAAAGGCGTGAGTTCAAGCTCATTGAAACTAGCACAATCATCGCCCTCCGCGCGGCCATGAAGCCCGCGGCCCGGCACGCCAGGGTGAGCGGTCTTGCCCTGCCAGCCGCGACACGGTCGGTGGGCCTCTGGCTTCCTGGGCGCCAAAGCCCAACCGGGTCAGACAGGCTCGTGCCAAAGCAGTATTGCTGTCGATGACGATCAATCTCTTCGTAATGTTGAGGCTGGCGGCCACTACTGACAGGTCGGTGCAGCCAAGCAGGGCGGCATCGGCGCCGGCCAATCGGGCGAGATGCAGCGCGCACTCGGTCTCAATCGCCGCATCCGCGATCGAGCCAGCCTTGACGAGAGCGATCGCGTTGTCGATGCGCTCCTGAAACTCCGAGCCCACGGGAAGGCAGAGCTCAAATCCCGCCGCCGATATCCTGTTTTGATAGAAGCCCGAGACGAGCGTGCCGCGGGTTGCAAGGTTCACAATCCGCCCGTGGCCCAAACTGCGACGGATTTCCGTCACCGCGGCGTCGCCGATGTGGATGATCTCCGCACGCGAGTTCGCTGCCAGTCGACCGTACCAATGATGGGCGGTGTTGCACGGCATCGCGATGAAGGTGACGCCGAGCGCATTGAGCGTCGAGACCGCTGCTTGCAGGGGCGCCAGCGGCCCGTCATGGCCGGCAAGGATCGCTTCGGTCCTGTCTGGCAGTTGCGGCACGCTGAGGACGACGGCGGGCACATGCTCGTTGTCGCGGAGCGCCTCGGTCATCCGGGTCAGCTTGAAGTAAAAATCGGCCGAGGCAAGCGGTCCGAGACCGCCGATGATGCCGAGCCGTGGCCGGATGGTCTCGTCGATCATCGGACCGGCTCGGCTTCGAGCTGTTCGGATGCGCTCTCGGCAGGCTGCGCCGCCTCCCTGTGGCTGGGCGCGATCTGTGCCGTGCTCGCCGCCACAGCGGAGATGCTGGCCAGCGTCATGAACGTATCCACGGCTGCATCCGCCGCCAGGGCGAACGCCGAATCGAAGGGAAGCTTCAGATAGCCGCAGAAAATGGACTTCTGAGACAGGATGAGCAGGCCGCCCATACCGCCGGTCGTCAGTGTCACAAGCGCCGATCTCGATGCGCTGATCGGCGACCGTTCCGGCTACAAGCGAACAACCTCATATCCACCGATCCCGCACTCCCGTTCCAGCTGAGGCCGGAGCGCGCAACGTGCATCAGTGTCACCCACTGACCTCTTTGCTGAATGTATCACCCTGAGCGATCTGAGTTCGCAAAGAGTCCGTAAAGTTATGTGAAAGCTTTGCGACAACAGAAAGAATGGGGCCTTGGCTGAGTCAGCAAGTCGCGATTGGCGATGCGCGTGAACGCCGTTGCCGCGCTCATCTCGGACGAGGGCGGGGTCGGAGCCGCTTTGACGGCACCGGGAGCCGAGCCAAGCAGACGATAGTGATTCAGCTAATAAAGGTGCTCTGGTAGACTCGCCAATGGGAGCCAAGGACAGGAATCTCGTCGAATGGCGCGTTCGCTGTCGGCTTGCGAAATCAGCCACTGGGTAAATTCGAACCCGTGGGCAAGCACTGCACGCAACAACGTGGGGCCGTAGGTCACGATCAGGAATGCGACGGGCAGATTGATCGAGCCGTCCACCCGCGCAATTGCAAGCGCCGAACCGAGGAAGATTGGAAGCGTATAGGCGATGGCCACAATCGGGATCGTGGAAAAAGAGGCGGTCCGCCGACGATCATCTCAGCGCTCAAGCAGGTAATGACGACTTGAGCTGCGCTTGTTGCGCCGCTGAAGAACAGAACGGGAAGCGAGCCCCCACCAAGTTCCGAACAAGAAGGCGTTCCGGACCAGATTTTGCGTCGTGCGGCGGTACACCCGATTTTGGTTTTACCGACCGAAACGGATTTCGCTCTGAGGCCCACAATAGCAGCCGGCACGATGATGCCACTCGCCCATAGGATGGCATTAGTTGGTCGGCCGAGCCCCGAAGCGCCATGACCAGAATGGCTGCATTGAGTATGTTCGCAAACATGCCCAGAGGCGTGTTGCGAAGCACGATGCTGACCTGCTCCGCCCTAATTCGGCCGGCAAGCGGTTCAACTGTGGAAGGTCCGCCAACAAGTCGCAGATCTCCCGCCAGCAGGTCACCCAAGCTTACGGCGGCCCGACGCTGCATCACTCTTTCACTCCCCGCGCCAGAGCTCAACGCACCGTTGCTGGTGACCCAGTTCTCAAGATGAAACCGACTGTGTGCTAGTGAATTGTCCTCGCGGCGCTGTAGATGGCATAATGCCCTTTATGCGACTTCTTGAGCACAGAGCGTGAACAGCGAATGCCGCACGAGTTCCGCCCTCCGTCGGCGCCCATCGCGACAGCACGGAGACACTCGCCAGTGCCCAAACCTCTCAATGATGCGCGGGCGAAATTTTTGAGGACACACTTCGAAAGCCGGCCGCAAATATGGAGCACCAAAGATTCTTGTCCTCAAAGGTTCGCCCCTCATGCGTGCCAATGAGAGTAAATTAGTACTTATCGAAACTCGGATTGTAGTCCTGACTGGCGAACTCGCCCAGCACCGACCGGGCCGTTCGAAGCGCTTGGAGAGCGACGGGCGTGGCAATATCCATGGGCGAAGCGACCTCACCACTAAGCGTCGCGATGGTCCGGAGAAGGGCCGCCATCGCCTCGCATACGAGATCGAGCGTGTACTCATCTGCCCAGAAATCCCCGAACTCTCGCTTGCGCACCTCGCCATGCCACCTGGGATTCCGCATATAGGCAAGCGTCTCGCCGATTTTCGTCGGTACGCCATGTGCGATGTTGTGCCTTATGACGAAACCAGAGCGCGCTGCCGCACACCATACCTCAAGCAGCGTCCGCCCATCCCCGGAAGCCATACTGCCTGCGAATTGCTCCAACATTCCGATTAGATCGGAGCTCGGTCTTCCGTCGGTGTCCGGCTTGCTTCCGTTTGAATCAATTCCGTGCAGCTTCCATAGTGCGCGCTCTAGATAGTATTCGATCCCGCCGGCGAACGTGATGATCGCGGCGATTTTCTGGCCGATCGAAGGCGTAAGGCCGAACTTCTCCTGCAATTGGCCAGATCTGCCATATTTTGCCAGCGCGTCAGTCGTGCCGGCTAAGACGCCCCCTTTATCGCCGAGAACTTGTATGGTCGAGGGGACCCCACCTGCCAATCGCTGTTTCCGCGGTCATCCACGTTCGGCATCGAATTTTTCCAGCAGTGACGTCGCGAGGTCTGGTCCCTCCAGATAAAGGCCAATTTCATCCAGCAGATTATCCTGAAGACCCGACTGCGAACCCCAGTTCAAACTGCTGACGACGACATGATCGCTGTCCCAGGCCAGAAACTTCGCGTGCAGCTGCGGTTCGGGCACGCCGGTAAGATCGACAATGCCGTGGAGCCGTTCTCGGTGCTTCGTCACATGGCCGCGTTTCACTGGGCCAGAGCGGCGCGAATAGTAGATCTTGACATCGCTCAACCGCCGGCCCGCGACCTCGGCGGGGTCGAACAAAGCTGGCACCATGTTCGCACCGACCTTGTTCGTACAGCAGACGAAGCGTTGTTGCGCGTTGTGGGCCGCGGCGCGCAAGAGGCGTTCGTGGTCAGTGGCATGCAGGATTGTCAGTGTGGCGGCCGGCGCTTGCATCTCTTCAGACGTCGACAGCACGTTTCGCTGGCGCCGCAGTTCGGACGCGACAAACTGAAGCGCTTCCACAGACCGACTGGCACTGGAGAGTTTGGAGACAATCTCGCGGAGCACATCAAGCGCTGCCGCGACCGCGTTATGCTCTCTGAGTTCGGCCGAGACTTCAACGGCCGAGAACGGTGAGTGGAGCCAATTACACGACCCCATCAACACCACCGCACCATCATCGCCATCGTCAGCGATTAGGAACTTTGCATGGCTGTCGACCGGGTCCCGCTGCACCAGGAGATAGCCTCTGGTTAGCCTTGCGGCGGACAAGCGGAGATAGAGCTCCTGCATGGCCGCGGCGTGTTTGGCCCGATCGAGGGAGGTGCCAAAGAATAGGTGGCATCTCACGCCGCGCCTGCATGCATCTTCCAGTGCTCGCACGATGCGTTCCCGGCGATCCCTACCCTTTTCGTCAGATTGCGAAGCCACGAACGTGGAGAGCACGAATATATTGGACTTGGCAGCGCCGACAATCTTCTCGAAGCGCTGCAAATGTTGTTCGGCACCGACGACAAGCTGACCGGCGTCGAATCGAGTCTCGATGGGTATGGGATGCTCCGGCGGCGGTGTCGTGGTCTTCGGTAGAACACCGGTCTTGATCGTCGCTTTGAGGGCTTCGACGAGTTGGTCGCTTGCGCCTTGTGGGAACACGCCAGCTCCGACCTCATTGAGATCGAGAACGAGAAACTTTGCCTCGAGGAAGGAGCTGCTGGCCTGTACGCCACGCAGCCATTCGCCGGGCCTGAGCATGCCGACCATAAACTCGTTCACGCGCTGCATCATAGAGTAGTGCGTCTCAGGTGACTCGCCTTCCGGAAACCGGATGATTGCGCCCTTGGCGGGGAGCTTGGTGATGGAGATCGTATCGACGTCCCTCGTCCTGAAAACGGACAGTCCGACCTTCTCGTATACGACGCTAATGCCGATCTCGCGATCGACCGAGCGTTCAGGAAGTGGGCGCCCTGTGCGTATGAAGTCATGGCCAATGCTGCTGGTGACCAGAACCGGCTGTGGCGACAGCCGGACTTCGACAAGCCCGAACTGCATGAGCCGCGCGACGGTGGAGCCGACCACCTGCCGGGGAATCTTGAGCGTCTGGGAGACATGACTAATTGTTCCCGGACTTCGGTCTAGTGACAGCAGGATCATTTCCTCGACCGGACTCCAGCCCCAGGTTCGCTGGACGATACCGGGAGCCCGATAGTGCCACGCCGGAATGAAAATGTTGTTCATCGCGATAGCCTCCCATGCTCATCGACAGGGATGACGGAGGCACCTTTGCCGACGGACGGAAAGTCGGCTTCAGACAAGCGGGCGATTTCGTCGAGCATTGCCCGCAGAAAGCCGAGTTCGTCGTTCACCGCGTCAGGGTCAATCCCCTCCACCGCGTTCCTGATAAACTGTCGGCTAGTTGCCAGAACAAGCTTGTGCTTGGCCCGACTGAGCAACACGTTCAGGCGCTGAGGGTTCTTGATGAATCCTAGAGCTCTCGTGCCGACGAGGACGTTGTTGCGCACAAGGCTGGCGACGACAACATCGGCCTCACCGCCCTGGAAACTGTCGCTGGTGTAGACGAACTTTCCATCGTCTCGCGGGCTGGCGAAGCCAAACAGGGTGCCCGCGGCCATGTCGATCTGAGGCTTGAGCAGTCGTTCGAGGTGATTGACCTGCGCCAGATACGGAGACAGCACCACGAGCGTTGGTACTGGTTCGCCCTCGCGGATGATGGGACGCAGGTTCTTTAGGGCGGCTAGAACCGCCGTAGCCTCAACCTCGTTTCGATAGGAGCGCTTCGCCGTTTGCTCGAATGCCCGTCTTCTGACCACGCTCAGCGAGGGCACGTCCAGAATAACGACCGGTGAGGCGGGGAATCTTTCGGCGCATTCAACGACCGGCTCGCGAGCCTTCACGCGATCTGAAGACACCAGTAGGCTCTTGTAAAACGTGTTGGAAACTAGCTCGCATATGGCCGGGTGCATACGACTCTGCTCGCGCAACGTTTTGGCGATCATGCTGAGGCGCCCGGTGTCTCCAGCCCTGATTTCTTCTCGCGCGGCAATCGATTTGAAGGGTTCTTCGAGACGAGATGCGATGGCGAGAACGTCGCTGAGCAGGAATGGATCTTCCTTCAGCGCGTCGAGGGCAACCTCAACCTCGCCCGGAAGGTCGGAGATCGCGGCGAGTTTGTCTTTCGCATCACGCAGGAGCTCGCCAGCCCGGCTGGCATCGTAGAACTTCTGGCGATCCGCCGCGTCGAACGGAGACAGCTGATTGTGATCGCCGATCATCACTCTGCGGTTTCCGAGGAGCAAAGCACCGATCAGTTCCGCACCGTTGGCCCGCGCGGCTTCCTCGATGAAGACCCAGTCGAACTGCTCGCCGTCGGCGATCATCTCTTCAAGAATATATGACGACGTGGTTGCTAGCGTCACATCCGATGAGCGCAGCATCAGATTGTCGGTGTCACGCAGGGCGCGGTCCGCGATCGACTGCTCCGAGGTATCCACAGGTTTGAGCGCCTGGATGATCTGATTGAGCTGGTTCGTCATGATCGCGGCACTGGCTGGGTCCGGCTTCGACACGGAGCGCAACAAAGACTGCGAGCTCCGCCGAAGCGTGCTCTCCTTCTCGCTGGAGCGCGATCGCTCGACGCGAACGACGATGGTGGAGGTCGCAGGGAGGAATTTGCGAAGCTCGTCCTCCATGTGGACGAGTGTCTCATGATTCTGGGACGACACGAGGATTCGAGCATCGGGCGTTTGATGCAGGATGCTCTTCACGAGGTGTGAGATCAAAAAGGTCTTACCCACACCGGGAGGCCCGACAACCACATTAATAGATCTGCCGTCGACGATGGACTCCCATGCCTCGATCTTGGATCGCTCCATGTCCGCGTCGACCGGTGGCGGGCCGGGTGCCGCGGTGTCGTGCAATACCTCATCCATCGCAACCTGCGCTGGATCATCCAAAGCTCTCATAAGCTCGATATTGGACCTGGCTGCCACAATATTCTGCAGCCGTCGCCGGATCGCCCGTTCGGCGCCGGTGTCCTTGCGAGGGCGGAGGAAAAGCCGTTTTCCGGCTTGGATCGACAGATTGGTTCCGAAAGCGAACGCGGTTTTCCCTCCGACCAGGCCGCTGCCTTCGTAGCTGAGTTCAGGCACGCGTTCGCGGCCTGTCGCAAGGCGCGCCGTTTGTGACAGCGCCCAGTTTGCTTTTCCGTCGTCGTACTTGAGCTCGCGCCTAAGCGCCTCGGCTGCTGGCCGCAACCCCATCGTTTCGCGCTGAGCATCACGCCCTGCATCATCCCTGGGCGCCAGCCAGACGACGTTCGCCTCAGCGTTGGCCGGTGTGAGCACATCGACCGGATAGAGGCGAAACTGCTCCCTCAGCAGGGTGAAGGCTTCGAGGAGGATCAGAGCGAACCATATTGGAATATCGGTCGTCCCGTCGGCAGACCGGATGGGTTCCAGGGCGTCGCGCCAGCGCTTGGCGCCTGGCCCGAGGTTTTGGACCCGCTCTTCAGCGCTCGCTCGATTTCGGGAGAGATGCAATCGGTGGACGATGTCCACCGCGCCGTACATCCGTTCGTTTGGGCGACGCCGGTGCGCCTCTTCGATCATCCCAACAGAGACGCTCATGATGCGAATATGGTAGATCGCGAGATCCGTCATGAGGCGCGCCGTGTCCTGTCCGGCTGGGACGAGGCGGACGCCGGTCGTCAGCAGATCGTCGTTAACAAACTGCATGATCGCTGCCCCATCCGCTGCGGGTATTGTACCCGAAGAGAGGGCCGGAAAATCGCTCTGAACCACACCCCGCGAGGGATAGAGAACGAGCTCCCCCTCCGAGCTCGAGCCAATCCTATCGAGTTCGATGACGACAGCTCTCAACTCGTCGAGGACGACCGCACCGTCGAACAGTTGAAACTGCGGTGGACTCGCAAGCCTTTCCAGCATTCGGCGCTCGACTGAGAGGAGGGCCGGCGGGTTGTCACCGTCGAGGCCGAGAAGCGTGCCGGCGACTGCGGCCAGGTCGACCCAGTCTTGCCGAAACGAGATCACGGCAGAGGCGCGAAGCAGATGCCCGGACTCTTTGAGATCGCCATCCGAAATGTGGACGCATGCCTCAACGCCCCCGAGCCGATAGTCCGCACTGTCGCCTCGGTGTGAGAATATCGAATGCAGGCTGACGCCGCCGTGCACGATGCCGGCATCGTGACACAGCGCGACGGCTTCTGCGACGCGAACCATATTACGCCAGAAAACACCACGACTTGCGCTCGTCAGATAGCGCCCCTCCCTCCGGCGCTGTGATGCTCCGGAAATTGGGGGCCCGGGGTCCACCATGACGATGGCCAGCTCGTGCTGGTCTTCCGCAACTTCGAGAACCTCGACCAGAACGTCGCGCGCGCGCCGTGACGAGAGCACACGTCGAATTCGCCGCAGCCCGCGGGCGATAATTGCTCGCAGATCATCGTCGAGCGCAGAACCCGTCTTCTTGAACAGGCGCAGCAGGTACGCCTCGCCATCCGCAATGCCGACAGCAGTGCGCAGGTGAGAGTCCCACCCACCGGTCAACGGCGCAAACGAGTCTTCTGCGAATGTGAAACGTGAATCTAGCGGCGGGTTACTCTTCTTCTTGACTGCAGCCATATAGTTCGATCCCATGAATACTTACCGCTTAGCAGATTCGAGGGTGGTCTGCTGTTCGAGATCGCAACAAGCTGGGGATCATACCAAAAAGACGGGGCGTTGAGTTCGGCTTAAAGCGGTGGGGCCTCGGCTTGATGTCGGTTGCGCGAGTTCGCTAAGCAACAGCCTGTGGTAGGGGGTGTGCGTTGATGGTCTCCACGACAGTGGCTGCGAGAGGAAGATGCGTCCTTTCGGCTTCCCAGATCGATCCATATGCAGCGTGTACTCGACGGCCGCAAGCTGTCCACATTCTATGGCCACCCGGTTGCACCGCCGTGACCCGACTCCGTTTGATGGTAGTTGCTTCGGCGCTGTCCGTGCTGTCAGCGTGCGGCTCTGTGACTTTGCCTGCCGCGGTTCGGCTCTCCGACGGGACGTCGATGGTCGGGACGACGACGGCGGCCGTGTCCGGCGGAACCTTCAAGGTAGCCTCGGCTGACGGGTCGCTGAAATGCAGCGGCACCTACAATGCGTTGGACACAACACCCACCATTTCGGTCCCGGTCACCTGTTCCAACGGCAAATTCGGACGCGCCGTCGTAACGCGCGCTCCCGACGGGATGAGTGGATCCGGCTACGTCGAGACCTCGGACGGCCGAACTGGCCAAGTGGCATTTGGCAATAATGCCGATGCGGTTCTCGGACCTCTGGTGCCGACAAGCACCTCTGTTGCGCAATCCGGAGTCGCGGGAGCCGCGCCGCCGGGATCGGCCCAGCAAAACGTGGCCCTGCCCTCTCCCGGCGGCTACTCACCGTCCCTGGGCGGCTCTTCATCGGGATGCGTGTCCCCTAATCAGTTTGGGGCTGTCAGCTGCCTCACGGGCCTCCCGAAAACGAACTACGTTCGCGGGTATTTCCGCAAAAATGGGACCTACGTACGCTCCTATTATCGGAGCCATCGGTAAGCGGCCGCCAAACATGAAACCTACCGACCATTCCGTACGGGGAGACCGCGCCCTGGGCGCCGGCGACAAGGACAAGCTCGGGTTCCGCGAGGTAGCGAAACGGATTGCAGCCTCCTTGGTCGACCGGGCGTCGGAGGACGGGCTGGTCGTTGGACTGGAAGGGGCCTGGGGTTCCGGCAAGTCAAGCCTGCTCTATCTGGTCGGCGAAGAGCTTGAGAATTTACCGCTTGCCCAACGGCCGGCAGTTATCCATTTCAGACCCTGGCTGATCGGCAATCGGGATGCGCTAATCAGCAGCCTATTTACCGAACTGTCTAATCAACTGGATCAGGTTGCGCTGGACGCCGGCGATGCGACGCGCATATCTGCCAAAAAAGCCAAGAAAGCTGGCGACGCCCTCAGGCGTTTCATGTCCGGGTTGAGCAAGACAGGGGATCTGATTGAACTTGCCGGAGATGTTACCGGCGTTGGGCCGCTCAAGTACGTTGGCAAAGGTGTCAAGGCCATCTGGAGAGCCGTGGCCGGAAAAAAGGCGCCGCCGCAATTGGCCTCTCTCAAGGATGGGCTGGTTAAGTCGTTGCGCGATCTTGGTCACCGCTTCGTCGTGACTATTGATGACGTCGATCGATTAGAACCAGCCGAGATCATCGAGATCCTTCGCCTCGTCAAGTCCGTGATCGACCTGCCAAGTATTATCTACGTGCTTTGCTATGATAGCGACGTGCTCAGCCACAGCATCCAGGAAGCGGCCAGTGTGCAAGATGGCGGCGCGTTTTTGGAGAAGATCGTTCAGCTGACGGTCATGGTGCCCAGGCCGGAGACGTTTCAGCTGCGCCAGTGGTTTACGGAGGACCTCCAGCAGCTCGCTGCCGTAAAGGACGAAGACGAACGCGAGCGGCTTCGCCAGGTGATAGATTACGAAGGCGGGCGGCAACTGCGTACGCCCCGATCGGTGGTCCGGGCTCTGGACTCAGTCCGGTTTTTTTGGCCGCCCTTGCGCGAAATCGGCGCTGATCTGGCAGACCTCGTCTGGCTGCAATTGATCAAAGACGGGAATCCAAACCTGTATCGCTGGATTGAAGATTATTGCGGATCGGCCGCAGCGTTGGCCCTAGGGACGGCGCGCATCGAAGACGCGGAAAAGAACCACCAATCGGCGAAGCTGGAAGCGGCGGCCGGGGGAGCTGCGTTCGACGATCACGTATACCGGCATGTGTTTTCAACGCAGTTGCCGGGCCTCATACCCGACTTTTCCAAAGACGGTGCCCCATTCAAGCTGTTTGAAAGGGTGGATGACCGTTCGAGGGACACCGCGATTCAAAAGCGTCGCCTGGCAAGTCCCGATCACTACCGGCTCTATTTTGCCATGGCGAGTCCGTCACACGCCCTTACGCAGGCCGATTACGACGTCATGTGGCGCGCGCTAGCGTCCGATCCGGAGAAGACATCCGCGATGTTGTTAGCGTTGCACCGAGACAATGCGGCTGGATCGCTGAGCAAATGCGACCTGATGGTCGAGCGGATCAAGGGCGGCGCCTATGAAACTTTGGATGCCGGGCAATGCCGCAACCTGCTTATGGCCCTCGCCAACTCAATGGACGAAGCGTTCCGGCTTCGCCCGTTTGACGGGTTCGCATTCAGTTCCCTTTGGGACAGGACCCTCCCCCTGATCCGCCTTGTGTCTTCGCGCCTCGAAGCGGCCGAACGCGATCGCGTGACCGACGACATGTTTGCCACTGGCGCGGCCATCGGTTGGCTCACTTATGTCTTTAGGCGTGAGGTTTTCGCCCATGGCCGATACGGCGACCAGAGCCGCCCTGTTGGCGACCGGTTGTTAGTCACTGAGCACCAATTGGACGCCGCGACGGGCATCATGCTCAAGCGATATGCGGGAATGACCGTCGCGGAAATCCTGCGGTCTCGAAGCGCCCTCGACATCCTGTACGCTTGGCATCAGGCGGGGGATGAAGAAGGGCCGCGCCAAAAGTTGGCTGATCATATCAGATCAGATGAAGGGCTTTTGGAAGTCCTGAAGGGGCTCACATCAGAAATCAGCAGCAGTGACCGCGGGACATTCAAAATTCTGAAAAGACGGGATATTGAACCGTTTCTCGATTTCGAGGACATCATGCAGCGGCTGGGGGCGCTCAAGTCCAAACCGGAATTCAAAAAAACCGCAACCGATATTCAGGACCTGATCGAGGCCGGCAGCAGGTTCTAACCCTTTCGTCCGCCTTAAAACACGTCGACGTGTATGCCTTTGGATCGGTTTGGATGCCTAGCCATCCTTGCGGGTGGTCAGCACTCGTCTACGTTTACCAGTAAGGGTCGCACCCATCCCCAGACCGCGTCGGCCAGTTCGATACCCTCAAAATTCGCTTGAACTTCACCGCCGGCAGTCGAAAAACTCTAACAGTAAGGCTCATTTTTCTGGCAGAGAGAGTGGGAGCCATGTCGGAGCGCGAAATATGTCAGTTTATGCAATTTGGAATAACAAAGGGGGAGTTGGGAAAAGCTACCTGACTTTCCAGATCGCAGCAGAATACGCGCGTACCCACCCGAATGAGAAAGTACTTGTGATCGATTTATGCCCGCAATCGAATTCGTCTAGTATGCTTCTCGGTGGGATCATTGATGGCGAGAGACACTTGGATCAGATTGCCTTGACGGCGGCAGCCCGTCGTAAAACGATCGCGGGATACATCGAAGAAAGAATTTTAAGTCCTTATATGAGCCCGAATGTTGGAGCTTCATATGTATCCCAGGTGCGGCCTTTCAATGATGCAGTTCCAAGTAACCTATATCTGGTCGTCGGCGATGAGGAACTCGAGATTCAAGCCTCTCGTGTCGCGAATGCAACCACACCAGGGCCAGCCGACGCATGGCGAATCGTGCACTTTTGGATATCTGATCTCATAGCGGATATTCGCCGGTCTTGGGGCGTGCAAGATTCGACCGTCTTCATCGACTGCAACCCCAGCTTCACGGTCTACACAGAGCTTGCAATGTCAGCCTCGGACAATCTCATTATCCCCTTCTCAGCAGATGGATCTTCAAAGCGTGCGGTCAAGGCTGTGCTCGCGCTACTCTACGGAATCACCCGCATTGCTGGTGCTCCGCAGTCCCAGTTTTTCCTTGAATCCCAGCGCTGGAGAATGTCGATACCGCGTATCTACAGTTATGTGGGGAACAGACTGACGCAGATGAATTTAGGAGCTGCCGGCGCGTTCAAGACAGTTGTCAATGAGATCGGCGCCGAAATCTGGAACGTTTGGAAGAGCAACCCGAGCTTGTTCGCCATTCACCCGTCCGGCACACAAATTCCTTCCTCCCAGCGGGACTTTCGGCGCATGTTCCAGGCGGAAATCAACGATGCTAATACCGCCTCTGTGATTTCGGGAGCGCTTGGAATCCCGATTATGGGATTGCATGCCGGCACCAAGAATCTTGCCGGCAGAACCATTACAGTAAATCAGTCGCAGCTCGATCGGCAAAAACCTAACATCAGCGACTTTGTGAAAACGATAGTTTGAAGGGAACGTGACGCAGGCCCTGATCGGACAAGTTTGGTTTGGAAAGCGAGTTGCCCATTTTCGTTTGTGCGGCGATGGGCTTCTCTGATTCCGCGTAAGCCGACTGGCACGACAGCCAGGCAGACCGGTAGATTTCTCCAAAACGGATCTCTCACCTGGGCGACACCGACGTACGAGTTCGGCGGACAGCCCTTCCCTCACCGACTGAAAACGCGATTAGAGCTGGCGCTGAAAGACCTCGAAGGCATCCTTTATGCCGAGATCTTCCTCGGATCGTTCGGACCATCGGTCGGCTCCAGAGCCAAGATAGATCAACAACGATAGGGTCATGTCGTGATACTCAGAAAACACGGCCGACTCGAAGACTGGCTCTGTCGGATTCCATATTCCCGCGGCATGCTCGATTTCGGTGAGGCCACTGCGTCGGCCGAGCGCCGCCAGCGACGACTCGGGGACCTGAATTGTCATCTGCCTGGCTTTGAAGAAAACGCCTGATTTGAACAACGCCTCGCTGCCCCAAGACCAGTCGATGAATCCATCCCGACTAACCACCAGCATCGCGCGCCGCTTGGTATCCTTCAACCAATTGAGCACGGCTGCCGTCAACGATACCTCATACCTTTGGCGTAGCGGCTCGAATTGCGCGAGAGTTGGCCGCCGGAAATCCGCGGTTTGCAGTCGGAAGTCGTCAGGCGGCATGAGTACAAAGGAGGCAAAGCGGTTCGCCTCCGACTCCATCTGGCCATAAGCGGAATCCCAACCCCACATATCCCGGCGCGAGCAGTAGAATGGCTTTCCGCTGAGGTGGCGATGCGTGAGATAGTGGCCGAACTCATGGGCCTGGGAAAAATTGATACGGCCCTTGGATGCGTGCCCGGAGTCGAAGAAAATGGCCCACTCATTACGCTTGTCATTTGGAACGAGGGCGCCTTCAAACTTTCCTTGAAAATCCTGGCCTCGCACCAGCGTGATCGGTTCATTCGGAAAAACGTTTCGGGAATAGTCAGGAGCGATCTCCGCGATGCGAACAGGAAACCTTGGCTGCCCGAGTAGCTCTTTTCCCTGCTTGACATATGCCGATACGCGGGAGGCCCATCCGCCCCAAGTCGTCGGCATCTTCACTTCTTTTTGCTCCAGGTGTCGATCATATCCATGATCTTGCTCTTCGTGTCGTCGTCAAGGCGATTGAACTTGCGGAAAAAGGCTTCCTTGACCTGAGCGTCGTCAAATTCTGCCTTATCATCCGTGAGATAGTCAGTCGTCACATCGAGAACGCGAGCTATTTCCACCAATTTTTCAGCCGAGGGCTTCCGCTCGTCGCGATTCTCAAGTTCCCAAAGATAGCTTTTGCTGGCTCCGGAGAGTCGGGCGAGTTCGTCTAGGGAGTAGCCCTTGGCGGTTCGCAATCTTTTGAGCTTCTCGCGGAGCGTCGCCGGCATGCTTTGCAGATTCTCCCAGTGTTTTGAATGGTTTGCGTCGTTCGATGTATACCGCACGGAGACCTGCTTGACAACCGAACGATTCTGTTGTTCGATATGCAGAACAAAAACACACCTTGAAAGCGTATTTGGACGGCTCACGGAAGACCACACGGTAGCACGACTCCAGCACTGGAAGCGACGTGGCGGCAATCAAGGCCAGCATCATTTAGTTAGTCGAGATACCCGCCTGACGGCGAGGCAATAGTTAGGAGAACCACATGACTGAAAACGATCAAGCATCCAGCGGCGGAGTCAGCCAAGGTAAAGGCAACGCCTCCGCCGGGGACAAAGGTGACAATCAAGGGCATGGTGGAAACCAGGGACTCCAGTTTCACCTGATCGTCAATCGCGTCGAACATAACTGGGCGACGGAGACGATCACTGGCGCCGAGATCAGGCATTTGGCCGGCAGCCCGGCAGACTGGGTCGTGAATCAGATCGTACCAGGCCCGGGCGGAGATCCGGAAATCGGCGACGGTCAAGCTGTGCACCTTGACGAAAAGGCTCCGCCTCCCGGGCGCAAGCGGTTTACCACGCGCAAGCCTGCGACTTCTCCTGGCGCGTGAGCAAAACATGTTCCTGCCCGAAGATGATCAGATATACCTCGCGCAGAAATCGCTGCGGTACACGCTTCGAGAAGAGGCTGCGGGTCAGGATATCCGCAGGGGAATAGAGTTTCCCGAATTCGAAGTTCCGGCGAACCTCGCTCGAAAGGTGAACGGCCAGCCTGTTCCGGGTGGCCAGGTCCGCTTGCTAGTCCTCATCCCTCCGGGATATGCAAAAGTGAGGCTGGACAGCTGGTATGTGTCGCCAGGCCTCTTCCACCTGGACGGGCGTGAGGTCGACAGGGCTAACGGACAGCAGGTTCTGTTCGGGGAAAACTGGCAGTTTTGGTCGCGTCATTTGACTGACGGAGAATGGCGCGCCGACATCGACGGACTCGCAACCTACCTCCAATACATCCATTCGGGATTGCGGGCAGCATGACACATTTTAGCCTGCGGATGCTTGAAGACCACCGCCGACGGCTGCGAGAATTGCTGCTTTCCGATGAAAACGAGGCCGCGGCAATGGCGCTATGCGGCCGCTCGCGTATTCACAATCCCTGGAACGGCGAGGTTGACGAACGATTTGTCGTAAGGGAGGTGGTTGCAGTGCCACCCGAGGCATATCACGAGCGTCGACCGGATGGTTTCACGTGGTCGACCGCGCCGTTCTACGGGTTGCTCAAGAGGGCGGAGAGCCAGGATTTAGCAGTGGCGGTGTTTCACTCGCACCCCCGGGGTGTCCTGAAATTCTCGACGCATGATGACGAGTCGGATCAGGCTCTTTTTTCACTCGCTTTCAATCGCCTCGAAAGCCGGCGGCCGCATCTATCGGTTATCATGGATCGCGACGGAGCTTTCGTCGGGCGCGTGTTCGGCCCCGAACTTCGGCCTGAGATTTTCTCGGACATTGTGGTGATCGGCGAACGTTGGGATTTCGGTGCGGCAGTTGGGGATTCGAATACGGCAGAGTTGGACCGCCAACGTCGCGCTTTCGGTGCCCGGACGTCCGGCCAGCTAGCCAAGCTAAAGATAGGAATCGTCGGTCTGGGTGGCACTGGTTCCGCCGTGGCGGCCCTTGTATCGCGAATCGGCGCGCGGCACCTAGCGCTGATCGATCCGGATCGAGTCGAAGACACGAACCTTGGCCGTCTCCACTTTGCGACCCGCTATGATGCCAATCTAAGACGCCTGAAGGTCGACGTTGTCGGAGAGGGGATCGCTGAGTTGGGGCTGCCCACCAGCATCGTTCGTTTGCCGCACTTCGATTCCCACCCTGAGGCTCTGGCGGCGTTGCGCGCCTGCGACGTAGTTTTCGGTTGCACCGACGATCATCTTGGGCGGGAGGTGCTGAATCGGCTAGCCCATTTCTACTACGTTCCTGTTATCGATCTCGGGCTTCTGATCGAACCGAACGATCAGGGTGGCTACGACACCTTCGACGGACGTGTGACGGTTGTTCAACCAGGCTACCCATGTCAGACGTGCCGAGGCCTGATCAAGGATGAGCAGATGTTCCTGGACAGCCTGCGACGGGACGACGAACTTCTGGCCGCACGACAGCAAGCTGGGTATGTGACGGGCAACCCTGACCCCAACCCTGTCGTGGTGACCTTCACGACAGAGGTCGCTGCAATGGCCGTCAATGAACTCTTTCACCGCCTGAACGGATTTCGCGGGCCTGATGAGCATGCTTCCGAACGGGTGCGGTCTTTCAGATATCTGAAGGATTCGGACACGCTCCCACAGGGCAAGTCTAAACCCGAATGCAAGATCTGCGGCCGCCGGCATTACGATGGACGCGGCGACATGACACCGTTGCTGGATCTGGTGCTGTGATGAAGTTCCGACTGCCTCTATCGTGGGTCGAATGGCTTGGCGCGTGTCGTGTTTTGCAGCGCCCTCATTTTCTGGCGTGCGAAGTACCGGAGGCTCCTGACGTGCTCGCACCTGGGATGCTTTATCACGAGGTCCGCGACGGCTATCCCAAATGGGCCCACCTGGCATGTCCTCGCTGCGGCGAACATATCCAGCTACAGACGGCAGAGGCGCGGCAACGATGGACCTTGCGTATCGACTGGCTGAACCGCCCGACCGTTTCGCCTTCGATCTGGGAGACCCAGAGCTGCGGAGCTCACTTCTTCGTACGGAGCGGCCAGCTTTTGTGGACTGCTGACGACCGTCGTTAGCGAGGACGTGCCTCCGTGGCCGTGGAGTACAGCGGGATCGTGAGCAGAAGCGGCTACTGATCCGTTGAGGCTTGCTCGTCGAGGCCATTTCTTGGCAGCCAATTTTAAGCCGACCGGGCACCCACAACACCGTTCTATCCCGCCCGAGGCGTATGCTCAGGCCGCGTCGACGAACACCCTTGCCAAAGACATAGTTGTCGACGCGCCACTCGACACCACGCTTGCTCGAGCACGCCAAAGCGGCCAAGGTTACTTTGCGCCCTCTACGTGTTTGATGTCATGCCTCCAAGGCAATTGTTTAACAATCTGTTGCAAAATTTCACGCCCGGGACAGGCCTCGGCGAAACGCCGTTTTGTTTCTCAGACTTCGGGAGGAGAGGCCCGTCATCTCCGAAGTCGCGGCGCAGGTCGGCGGCCAGGTGATCCAATGACGCGTCCCCCAGTGAGCGTCGCTTTGTCTGTTCAAGATGTCGCGGCCAATGGCGCGAAAGCACAGGAAGCAGTGCTGCTCCCAGCGAAAACGTGCACGGCAGCTTGGCGTGGGTCCCAACTTTTGCCCTCCGTCGCGCTAGACGCTCGAGGTTACCTCCGGCGGACCGTCGGCATATCCACCGCAAAGGCGCTTCGCGCGCCATCATTTTACCTAACCCGATCCTCATCCCGATCGGAAAACGCGGGCATGACGTCGCCCGCCAAGAGCTTTTCTTTCGACAGCAGCCCGGCGTCCTCGAGCGCTTCGAAATCCGGCAGCTGGCGCAGCGTGTCGAGCCCGAACTGTGACAGGAAGTTTTTCGTCGTCACATAGGTGTAGGGCGCGCCCGGCTGCGGGCTGCGCGGTCCCGAGGCGATGAGGTCCTGCGCGCGCAACACGCCGATCAGGTCGCGCGACACCTCCTTGCCGAAGAAGCTCGACAGATCGGCGCGCGTGATCGGCTGGAAATAGGCGATGCACATGAGGACGAGGGCCTCCGACTGCGACAGCTCTTTGTCCCCTGCCCCGCAGGGGTGCCCAAGGCGGCGTGGATGGCGTCGCCAAAGAGTTTCTTGGTCCGGTGCTGCCAACCGCCGGCGACGGAAACCAACTCGTAGGGGCGGCCGGCGAGCTCGGCGCGGATGTCGTCGATGACCAGGTCGAGATTGCAGTTTTTTCCCACCACCCGCGCCAGCACGTCGCGCGGCACCGGTTCATTTGCCGCAAAGATCACCGCTTCGACGCGGCCCGTCCACTCGCGCCAGCGCAGTTCTGGCGGCAGGTGCTCGAGCTCGGTGTCCAGCAGCACCGGCTGTTCGTTCGGCTTGCGGCGGACGGAGGCTTGGCTCATCGCTACAGCCCAAACAGCCGGAAGGTCGGACGGCCGGAGAGCTCGCGCACGGCCCCGAGGTGCTGGAGGCGCTCGAACAGCCGCCGCGCCGCAAAGCGCGACAGGTTCTTTGTCACAAGCGATCCGGCCACGGCATCTTCATTCAGGAGCAAAACGATCACGTCGCCGGCTCCCTTGGCGCGCAGTTGGGGCGCCACCGCCAGCAGTTTTTCAGCGCGGCGCGACAACTCGGCCGCCAACCGACAAGCCTCGGCCGCTCCCTGAACCAGCGCGACGCAGACCGCGCGCTCAAAACCCTTTTGCCAGGGTCGGATGCGCGCGCCGCCGCCGGCCTCGGCGCGGAAGACCGGCCCAAAAGCCCGCGCTATCAACAGCGGCAACGGCCGAGGCCAGCGCAAGTCCCGCGCCAGCACCAGGTCGGCGAGCCACCAGGCAAACAGCTCGGCATCGGGCCGCATGGCGACGACGTGCGCGGCGATCGCCGCCGCCGCGAACGGCGCCGGGCGTTGGGAGCCCGCCAGTTGCTCGATCTGCGCGCAGAGGTCGGTGAGAGCCTCATTGTCCCAGGCGAGCCCGAGCATCTCGGTCACTTTTGCCAGCCGATCGGCGCTGATCGCCGGCGGCTGCAGCACCAACTGGCGCCAGGCGCCAAAAATGGTGCCGGCCGGACCCGGATCGGCGCCGGCCGGGCAAAGCTGCCAGGCATCGCGCAGCGCGGCTTCATCCTCGGCGCGGCCGGCGAGCCGCATCGAGGCGGCGGCACAGTCGAGCGCCAGCCGCTGGCGCCAGGCGCCGGCCCAAGCAGGTTGCGCGCGGGCAAGCGTGTCCAGCGAAGCCAGTGCGGCTCCCGCCTGGAAGGCGGCGGCCGCGTCACTGGGCGCGTCCCGGCCTAGCGCCCAGGCCGGAACGGTGGGCGGCGTGAGGACGGACGTAGCGATCGCTGGATCGAGGCGAATCATGCTTTCGAGGGTAAAGCGGCGGTGCGCTTTATGCCATCTCTTCCGTCTCAAAACGCACAGCCTGTCGCGCAACTAAAACGAATGATAATGTTGCCTTATCAGTCACTTAGCTTCCCGCCTCAACGCTGTGTCTGTGGCTGCGCACAGCCCCTTTCAATGTCAGATAGTCGAGAATTCACGTTCATCGAGCGGATCGGGCGGGACTGTGTAGTAGAAGTCGTCGGTTTCCGTCGGGTCGGACGGATGCGTCGAGCCAAGGAGGCGCGAGTCTGGAGCGATCGTTAATCGTCGTTCCAGCCTTCCGGCTTTAAATCGTAGATGCGGCGCGTGAGACGGTCCAAAGTGATTTGGTCTGCTCGTCTGCGGAGAGGATGTGTGGTCGCAATTGAGGGCTGTACCAGACTCCTCGAGGTTGCGTGATTGTTGACCACCAGTAAGCAAGCTACCGGTCACGCATATGGTCAAACAACTACCGTCTTCTGAACTCGACATATCCGGTCGGACCGGGCAGCCGGAGCCACTTCCCGTTCTGCCCCACCTTGCGTCGCGACCAGTCGTGCGAACTATACGCCGGTCGCAGTTGAAGGAAATCGTTCCGCTATCCGACACGACCATTTATGAGATGGAACAACGTGGCGAGTTCCCGCGACGGTTCAATCTCACCCCCCGCTGCGTCGTCTGGGACTTGGCAGAAGTCGAAGCTTGGATAGAGCAGCAGCGGAACGCATCATCTGCCGGCAGGACCCAGCTCTCCAATGCTCCCGACGTAAGACTGCGAAAGGCGAGACCTGTTAAGTCGGATCAAGAGTAATCGCCGCGTCCAAGGCCGGCTGAAGTGCGGGCGTGTGCTTCTTCCCTGCCGCCCACGTATCAATCATATCGGCCCATTTTGCAGCATTGGCGACGCTGCGGCTCATACTCGGCCCTGTTGTAGACACCACGTGATGAGCGGCTGTCTTCGTGAGCGAGGCATTTTTCGATCCAGTCCCGATTGAATCCGGTTTCGTTTAACAGCGTTGAGCCAGTGCGGCGTGCCGCGAGTGATTAGTTGAGCGCTGCCGCAATGAGGCCTTCACCTTCCGTGGCCTTGCCGCGGAAACTGGCCGAGCGCGGCTGAAGGTGGGTTTGGGCGTTCGTTCACGACGAGAAGCTCAGTATAAAGACGCTAGTAGTCACCGCCGAACAGAGGCGCCTCCGACATCGCGCGGCCGGCGTCAGCAATGGTTGAAGTATCGCCGACGGATCGACCCTTCCCGTCTGGTGTTCATCGATGAGACCTGGACCAAGACCAACATGGCGCCGTTGCGCGTCTGGGCGAACCGCACGAGGATACATCCGCTATCTCGATGTGTTCTATCCAAACAATCAATTACTCTCATTGTCCGATAAGGCATATGGATGAGTTTAATGGCGGACGTGGTGCTGTTTCATAAGGTGGATTCACAATGGAAAAGGTAATTTCAGGCGGCCAGGGTAGCAACAGTCTCTTTGGCAGCAATGGCGATGATCTAATGCTCGATCCGACGGGAGACGACTGGATCGATGGTGGTTTCGGCAACGACTCCATCTCTGCCGGCGAGGGCAATGACAGGGTATTCGGTGGCGTGGGCAATGACCGGGTCTTCGGCGACGAGGGTAACGACTACCTCTACGGCGACATGGGCCGCGATAAACCGCGCATTCTAGCTGCGAACATCCTCGGTGCGGATAACGACAAGCTCTACGGCGGCGCCGGCGACGACGCCCTCTTCGCGGGCGACGGTAGAGACAATCTGACGGGGGGTGCCGGTCAGGATACCTTCGTGTTCCAGTTCCACAACCCGCAGGGCGGGGTCGATAAAAACTTTGGGCCAAACCCTGACCACACCACCATTGTGGATTTTGACCCATCGCAGGATACTTTCACCTTCGATGCGGTAGGTCTTGGCAGCGATGGTGTTGAAGCTAATTTCGTTAATCACGCGACGCGTGGCAATCACGTGGACACCTTCTACAGCGGCCCCGCCAATGGCGCGAACGGGGAGCATGTCGTAGTGATCACTCATCACAGTTTTGCCGATGGCTCGGCCGCAGCCAAGGGTATCTCCGGCGAGGCTGCAGGCGATATCATTGCCTATTTCAATTATAACACCATGACGGCGGAACTGGGTTATGTTACCTCCGAGAACAACGTGGACGACTTCGCGCACCTTGGCAACGTGCAAAGCTTGCTCGACCTGGCCGACCTGAGCCTGACCGCGTCGGATTTCAGGTTCTGCTGATGCGGAAAACCACTTTGGCGCTCCAGACGCCGAGTCCGACAACCATTCCGTTCTCACCAAGCTTTTTCAACGCCAGCGTGTCCACGACGCCCTTGCACTGTTAATCCGCGATCGCGAGGCAACTTCTCATTGGCAAATGCTTGTCGAGTTGCTCCAGCCAGCTATTGGGGCCCATTGCGTCCCATCTTCAACACAGGTTGCCTTCAGTGCCCAGCAATGTTGTTACTCTGAAGAACGTTGCTCTGGCGAACCTGCATCAGGACGACTTCCACTACGTCGCCGCCTGAGAGTCTGAACTGGAACTCAGGTGACGGTGACGACGCAACTCAGGTCCGTCAAGCCGCCGCGAGCCACGCTTGCGGCAATTCTGGCATCGTTCAAACGGGCGTTCTCAGGCGTGGCCCTGATGAGCGGCGTGGTCAACGTGCTCGCACTGACTGGCTCGTTCTTCATGCTGCAGGTCTATGACCGCGTCATTCCGGGCCGCAGCGTGGCGACGCTTGTCGGGCTCGCCATCTTTGCGACGATGCTTTTCATTTTCCAGGGCATCCTCGAGTTGATCCGGTCGCGACTCCTGGTGCGCATCGGCATGGCGCTCGATCAGCGCATGAGCGGCACGGTCTACGCCGCCCTCATGCGCCTGCCGCTGCGCACCAAGCTGGCCGGCGACGGCCTGCAGTCGCTGCGCGATCTCGACCAGGTCCGGTCATTCCTCTCCAGCGCCGGGCCGACCGCGCTTTTCGATCTGCCGTGGATGCCGCTCTATCTCGGAATCTGCTTTCTCTTCCATTTCTGGATCGGCGTGACGGCCCTGGCCGGCGCCGTCATCCTGTTCGGGCTGACGCTGCTTGCCGAGGCCAGGACCCGGGAGCCGGCCAAGAAGGCAAACAGGCAGGCCGCAGCGCGCAACACGCTGGCCGAGGCGACGCGCCGCAATGTCGAGGCCCTGCAGGCGATGGGCTTCGGCTCGCGCATCGCCGAACGCTGGTCAGGCGTCAATGCCGACTATCTTGACACCAATGCGAAGGCCAGTGATCTGGCTGGCACGCTTGGGACGATATCGAAAATCCTGCGCATGATGTTGCAGTCGGCAATCCTGGCGATCGGCGCCTATCTCGTCATCCGTCAGGAAGCGACGGGCGGCATCATGATCGCCAGCTCGATCATGATGGGACGGGCGCTGGCGCCGATCGAACTCGCGATCGCGCATTGGAAGAGCTTTGTCAGCGCCAGGCAGGCATGGACCCGGCTTAGCCAGCTTTTGGCGTTGCTTCCCGAGACCTCGACAAGCGTTTCATTGCCGGCGCCGGCGTCCAACCTTGCCATTGAGAGCATCAGTGTCACGCTGCCGGATGAGCGCCGGCTGGTCGTTCAGGATGCGGTCTTCGCATTGGAGAAGGGGGAAGGTCTCGGCATTATCGGGCCGAGCGCCTCCGGCAAATCCTCGCTGGTTCGGGCAATTGCCGGAATATGGCAGCCGGCGCGCGGCACCGTCAGGCTGGATGGAGCGGCGCTCGATCAGTGGTCGCCAGACGAATTGGGCAAGCATATAGGCTACCTGCCGCAGGATGTGCAGCTGTTCGATGGCACGATTGCCGAAAACATAGCCCGCTTCGAGCCGCAGGCGCCGTCGGACAAAATATTGGCGGCCGCGCGCGCAGCGGGCGTACACGATCTGGTCATTCATCTGCCGGATGGCTACGAAACGCGGATCGGCGAAGCCGGCTCGACGCTCTCGGCCGGCCAGCGACAGCGGGTGGCGCTCGCGCGGGCTCTGTATGGCGACCCCTTTCTTGTCATTCTCGACGAACCGAATTCCAATCTCGATGCCGAGGGCGAAGCAGCACTGACGGAAGCGATTCAGGGGGTTCGGGCGCGCGGTGGCATTGCGGTCGTCGTAGCGCACCGGCCGAGCGCCTTGGCGAGTCTCGACCAGGTCCTGGTCATGGCGAATGGCCGAGTCCAGGCATTCGGGCCGAAGAACGAGGTCCTGAACAAGGTTACCCGAACGGAAGGCGTTCCCCCGAAAGGCGTGCCGATGGACGAAGAGACTGCATCCTGATGGCCACCGACGTTCAGGCAATCGAAAGAACCATTCACCGTTATTTGATTGGTGGGGTTGCGGCGTGCCTTCTTCTGGTCGGCGGCGGCGGAGGGCTCGCAGCCGTCACGGAGCTTTCCGGCGCGGTGATCGCGTCCGGCACGCTGGTAGTCGATTCCAGCGTCAAGAAGGTCCAGCATCCGACCGGGGGCGTGGTCGGGCAGATTCTCGTCCGAGAAGGCGACGCCGTCAGATCCGGCGACGTGTTGGTTCGCCTAGACGAAACCGTCACGCGCGCCAATCTGGCGATCGTCACCAGGGATCTGGATGAATTCGAGGCCCGCCTCGCGCGCCTCGAAGCCGAGCGGGATGGCCAGGAGAAGATTTCATTTCCCCCTTCGTTGACGTCACGCCCGGACAACCCTGCAAAAGCAAGCGCGATGGCCGGCGAGCAGTCGCTGTTTGAATTTCGCCGGCAGGCGCGAGCCGGCCAAAAGGCGCAGTTGGAGGAGCGCATCGCTCAGCTTTCCGAGGAAAGCTCCGGCCTTACCGAGCAGCGGGTCGCAAAGAGCCAGGAAATCGAATTGATCGGGATCGAGCTCGAGAGCGTCCGCAGCCTCTGGAGGCAGAAGCTCGTCTCGATCGATCGCCTGACCGCGCTCGAGCGGGATGCGGTTCGGCTCAAGGGCGAGCACGGTCAGCTCACCGCCTCAATTGCCCAGGCTAAGGGGCGCATTGTTGAAACTAGGCTGCAGATCATTCAGGTCGACCAGGATCTGCGCAAGGAAGTCGCGACCGAGCTTCGCGACGTCCAGAGCAAGATATCCGAATTCGTCGAGCGCAGGGTCTCGGCCGAGGATCAGCTGAAGCGTATCGATTTGCGCAGTCCGCAGGACGGCGTTGTGCATCAGCTTGCCGTCCACACCGTGGGCGGCGTGATCGCTCCTGGCGAAGTGGTCATGCTCATCGTACCGGTAGCGGATGACCTGACAGTCGAGGCGCGGATAGCTCCGCAAGATATCGATCAACTGAAGCTCGGCCAGGAAGCAGGGCTGAAATTCTCGGCGTTCAACCAACGCGTCACGCCTGAGCTCAACGGCAATGTCAAAGAGATAGCCGCGGACCTCAGTCTCGATGAGCGCAGCGGAGCAGGTTTTTACTCCGTCCGCATCGGTATCGCCCGCCCGGAGCTGAAGAAGCTGAAAGGCCTGACCCTGGCGCCGGGTATGCCGGTCGAGGTGTTCTTCTCGACAGGCAACCGCACAATGCTTTCCTATCTGGTCAAACCGTTGGCTGATCAGATCGACCGAGCCTTCAGGGAGGAGTAAATGGTGTGCTCGTCGTCGAAAGCGATTCTCGCTCCCGCTAGGTCCGACTGGGGACCGGTAACTTCTCCTGGGTCGAATACGGCTTGTTAGGCCCGACCAATCCATGAATCGCTTTGTTTCAAGGAGGCAATGGTGGCGATCGAGTGGACGATCACGATCGAGGGGAAGAACGAATTCGGCAACGTTTGTCGTGAGCAACTCCGGATTGGCAAGAGTCGGGAGCGCTTGTTCGACGGTGAGATCGGCTTCTCTATCGCAGAGGCCAAAAGTTATGGCTGCGCTGCGGATTGCGGTCATAAACCATGAGCAGAGACATACGCGCTTTTGCGTCGGATATGCCCGGACTGTCACACATTCCGGCCGGTTGAGGGTGAGCGTCACGAGCACCCACCTTGCCTGAAGGCTATGCACTGGCGAGATGGTGAAGCGGCCGGATTCCAGCCATTGCGAGTCCAGAACCATGCCGCTTCCGTCCCGAAAAGAAGGTGCAATCTGTCGCGGCCCTTGGGGCGGAAGACAAAGACGTCACCGCAGAAGGTCGGCGGCAAGAGCCGAGGTGACCAGGGTAACGAGGCCATTGATGCCACGGCGAAAGTCGACCGGCTGCGTTACCACCAAGATCTTTACGTCGCCGCCAAGCGCGCGAGACGGTACGAAGTGATTTGGTCTGCTCGTCTGTCGAGAGAAAGTGTGGTCGCAATTGAGGGCTGTACCAGACTCCTTGAGGTTGCGTGATTGTTGACCACCGGTAAGCAAGCTACCGGTCATGCATATGGTCAAACAGCTGCCGTCTTCTGAACTCGACATATCCGGTCGGACCGGGCAGCCGGAGCCACTTCCCGTGCTGCCCCACCTTGCGTCGCGTCCAGTCGTGCGAACTATACGCCGGTCGCAGTTGAGGGAAATCGTTCCGCTATCCGACACGACCATTTATGAGATGGAACAACGTGGCGAGTTCCCGCGACGGTTCAATCTCCCCCCGCTGCGTCGTCTGGGACTTGGCAGAAGTCGAAGCTTGGATAGAGCAGCAGCGGAACGCATCATCTGCCGGCAGGACCCAGCCTCCAATGCTCCCGACGTAGAGCGAAAGGCGAGACCTGTTAAGTCGGATCAAGAGTAATCGCCGCGCCCAAGGTCGGCTGAAGTGCGGGCGTGTGCTTCTTCCCTGCCGCCCACGTATCAATCATATCGGCCCATTCCTGCAGCATGTGGCGACGCTGCGGCTCATACTCGGCCCTGTTGTAGACACCACGTGATGAGCGGCTGTCTTCGTGAGCGAGGCATTTTTCGATCCAGTCCCGATTGAATCCGATTTCGTTTAGCAGCGTTGAGCCAGTGCGGCGTAGGTCGTGCACCGTGAAGGGCGCCAGCGGGAGGTCTTGCTTCTTTGCCCGGTCGACAATCGCCATGGTGACCCGGTTAAAGGTAGCGCGCGACATTGGCTCGTCGGCATCGTAGCGGGAGGGCAGTACATATTGCGAGTTCGACGCACATGTCTTGAGCGCTATCATGATGTCCAGGGACTGGCGCGACAGGTAGACGTTATGGGCCTTCTTTCGCTTCATCCGCTCTTTTGGAATGCGCCACACGGCGTTCTCAAAATCGACCTCGTCCCATGTTGCATCCAGCAGCTCGCTCTTTCGCACCATCGTAAGCAATATTAGCTTTAGGCCTAGACGAATGGTCGGCAGCGTCGGCACATTTTCCAACTCTTTGAGCATGATGCGGATTTCCGCAGGGGACAAAGCTCGGTCCTTCGGCTCGAACGTGGCTATCGAAGAAGGCCCCACCTCATCCGCGGGATTGGAGATCTTCTCGCCGTTCAGAATGACATAGCCGTAGATCTGCTTCACGATATCCCGGACATGGATCGCCGTTGCCGGCGCACCGCGGTTCTTCACCTTGGTGCAGAGTTCGCGCAAATCGTCAGGTGTGATTTCGGTTACAAGCCGCTTCTGCCAGATCGGCAAGATATCGCGATCGTAAATGACCTTGCGCATAGAGCGCGTGCTGTCCGCCATCGCAGCATTCTTGAACCAATCCTTACCGGCATCGCCAAAGGTTCCCACAGTTAGCCGACGCCGCTTAGCGCGCTGCTTTTCATGTGCAGGCGACTTCCCCTCGGCAACGAGCCTGCGAGCGTCGAGGCAACGGTCCCGCGCTTCTGACAGCGTGATGCCGCCCGCGCCGTAACGGCCCAGGGTCACAGTCTCTCGTCGGCCGTTTACCCGATAGTCGTATCGGAATGCGATTTGCCCGGCTGGAGAGACGGTCGCGTACATACCGTCACGATCGGCGACCTTGTAGATTTTATCTTTTGGTTTCAGTCGTTTGAGCGCGATGTCGGTCAGCATGAAGGAGCGAAACCCAGGATAATTTAAGTTACTTTGCACCCCAATTTTACCGTCAGCGATTTTACCGTCAACCCACGAATTAAGCTCTTCATTTTCAATATGTTGGGTGATATTTTCTGCGATAGCTTCCGGTTAGCGCTCTGACGGTATAGAGCATTGGCAGAGAAAGATTAGGAACCCATACCGTCAGGCTTACCGTCAAATGTTCTCGCTTGGAGGCGATCGATACCGATAGCCTCCGAGAGGAAAAATTATAAATTTCAGCTACTTAGGTTATCTCTTCGATAGGTGCCGAAAGCTAGAAAAGCATGCAGCTTCATTCCCACTCGATCGTGCCGGGCGGCTTCGACGTCACGTCGTAGACGACGCGGTTGATGCCTTTCACCTCGTTGATGATGCGGGTGGCGGCGGCGGCGAGGAAGTTCATGTCGTAGTGGTAGAAGTCGGCCGTCATGCCGTCGACGGAAGTCACGGCGCGCAGCGCGCAGACGAACTCGTAGGTGCGGCCGTCGCCCATCACGCCCACCGTCTGCACCGGAAGCAGCACCGCGAAGGCCTGCCAGATGGCGTCGTAGAGGCCGGCCTTGCGGATTTCGTCGAGATAGATGGCGTCGGCCTCGCGCAGGATCTCTAGCTTTTCGCGCGTGATGCCGCCCGGGCAGCGGATGGCAAGGCCAGGGCCCGGGAAGGGATGGCGGCCGATGAAGCTTTCGGGCAGGCCGAGCTCCTTGCCCAGCGCCCTCACCTCGTCCTTGAAGAGTTCGCGCAGCGGCTCGACCAGCTTCATGTTCATGCGCTCGGGCAAGCCGCCGACATTGTGGTGCGACTTGATCGTCACCGAAGGGCCGCCGGAGAAGGAGACGCTTTCGATGACGTCGGGATAGAGCGTGCCCTGGGCCAGGAAATCGGCGCCGCCGAGCTTCTTCGCCTCTTCCTCGAACACTTCGATGAACAGCCGGCCGATGGTCTTGCGCTTCTTTTCGGGATCGGCCTCGCCTTCCAGCGCCGAGATGAAGCGGTCCGAGGCGTCGACCAGGATCAGCGGCAGATTGTAGTGCTGGCGGAACATCTCCACCACGCCCTTGGCCTCGTCCTTGCGCATCAGGCCGTGGTCGACGAGGATGCAGGTCAGCTGATCGCCGACCGCCTCATGGATCAGAAGCGCGGCGACAGAAGAGTCGACGCCGCCCGAGAGCGCGCAGATGACCTTGCCCTTGCCGACCTGCTTGCGGATCGCCTCCACCGCGTGCTCGCGATAAGCGCGCATCGTCCAGTCGCCCTCGATGCCCGCGATGTTGTGGACGAAGTTCCGGAGCAGCCTGGCGCCGTCGGGCGTGTGCACCACTTCCGGGTGGAACATGATGCCGTACATCTTGCGCTCGATATCGCCGAAGATGGCGAAGGGCGAGCTTTCCGACTTGCCGAGCACCTTGAAGCCCGGCGGCAGTTCGATGACACGGTCGCCATGGCTCATCCACACCTGGTGACGCTGGCCGGGCGCCCACAGGCCCTCGAACAGCGGGCTCTCCTTCTCGATCTCAACGAAGGCGCGGCCGAACTCGCGATGGTTGGAGCTTTCCGCGACGCCGCCCATCTGCACGCAGAGCGCCATCTGGCCGTAGCAGATGCCGAGCACCGGCACGCCAGCGTCGAAGACGATCTGCGGCGCGCGCGGGCTGCCGATGTCGGTGGTCGAGGCCGGGCCGCCCGACAGGATCACGGCTTTCGGATTGATGCGCTTGAAGGCAGCTTCGGCCGATTGGAAGGGCACGATCTCGGAAAAGACGCCGGCCTCGCGGATGCGGCGGGCGATGAGCTGCGTGAACTGGCTGCCGAAATCGACAATCAGTACGGTGTCGGGATGATTGGCTGTCGTCGTCATGGCGAGCCTTTAAAGAAAGAAACGAGTCGGCGCAATGGGCTCCGCGCTGCGGCTTTCCGTCCTCTGAAGCATGTCTCCCGAAAGTGGGAACCGGTTTCGGGATAAAGACATGCGTAAAATCAAAAACCTATTAGGGCCTAACCGAGGCGAACCGCGCCGGATTCGATCGCCTGCTCCAGCAAGCCGACGGCCGCAGCCAGCTTCTCGTCGATCACATGCAGATACTCCGTCCAGTCGTTGACGTGCCTGAGATCGGCCGCGCCGTCGGAAATGCCGCGCAGCCCAATCAGCGGCACGCCGAACAGCTGGCAGGCGCGCAGACAGGCGAAGGTCTCCATGTCGACCATGTCGGCATCGATGGCGTCGTAGGCGGCGCCGGAAACGATCGCGCCGCCGGTCGAGAGCGAGGCGGTCTTGATGCCCGGAATAACGAAAGGCAGCGGTACCGTCACCGGCAGGTCGAGGAAAGGCGTCGCCCCCTTCTCGAAGCCGAGCGGCGAAGCGTCCATGTCGCGATAGCCCACCGACACGGCCTGGTAGATTTCGGCCTGCTCCAGCCTGCGGCTGCCGGCCGAGCCCAGCGAGACGATCAGGTCCGGCAACGCTCCCTCGGCCTTCAATGCCGCGAGTTCGGCGCCCAGCCGCACACCTGCCTCGACCGGGCCGACACCGGTCATCAGCGGCGTGAACAGGTTTTTCAGGTGCGGGCCGTATTCGGCCTCCACCGCCATCACGAAGAGAACGGATTTTCCGGACAGGCGCGACACTTCGACAGTCATGAAGCTTTACCCCTATTTTCTACGACGAACAGAAAGGAACAACGTGCCCTTGCCGCCTCCCGCCCCTGCGCGATGGCTCCGGCGTTCGTTGCTCGAAAGCCCATTTAGGGCCTTTCGTCCGCTGCGCTAACGGTTCCTCACCCTTCAATTCCGTCGCGGCCGACCACCGTCATCATCGTGCCGGTCATGGTGGCGATCAGCTTGGCCTCGCCGTCGGCTGCGAAGGCGTAAGCCTGGCCATCCGCGACGATGATGGTGCGTCCGGGCTTCGTCACGGAACCGCGGAACAGGAAGCGCTCGCCCCTGCCCGGCGCGAGCAGGTTCACCTTGAACTCGATGGTCAGCACGCCGGAATTCTCCGGCATCAGCGAGAATGCGGCATAGCCGCAGGCGGAGTCCAGCGCTGTGGAGATGACGCCGGCATGCAGGAAACCGTGCTGCTGGGTGAGCGCGGCCGAGTAAGGCATCTCGATCTCGATGATACCGGGCGTCACCACCGTCAACTCGGCGCCGATCGTCGCCATTGCCTTCTGCCGGGCGAAGGAGGCCCTGACGCGTTCCTCGAAATCGGGAGCGGGTACGATCTTGGCTGCCATGGAGCTTCGCCTCCTATTTGCTGGCGAAGCTTATTGCAGAGGCAGACAGGACAGGCAATCTCTTATGTTGCAGCGCAGCAAAAGCCCCGCATCCTCAACCATCCCTGCGCAAGGCGTGGAAATAGAAGCCGTCCGTGCCGCTCAGCGCCGGCGACAGCGAGATGCCGCCGTTACCGGCGATGCGCGCCGCCCCTTCATGGCCGGGGAAGCGGCTGTCCCAGAGCTGGCGGTGATCGACCGGCGCGAAGCCTTGATGGCGTTCGCGGAACGCCGCGACCTGCTCGCCGTTCTCGGCATCGAACACCGAACAGGTGATGTAGACCAGGAGGCCGCCCGGCCTGACGAAGGCCTGCGCGGTGTCGAGAATCGCCTGCTGCTCTCCCTTTCGGGCGTCGAGCTGCCTTTCCGTCAATCGCCATTTGGCGTCGGGCCGCCGCCGCCAGGTGCCGCTGCCGGTGCATGGCGCGTCTATCAGCACGAGGTCCATATGTCCGGTGAGCGGCGCAAGCTCCGCGGGCTTGCTGACGACCTGGACGTTGCGGTTGTGCGAACGGCGGATGCGCTCGAAGATCGGCGCCAGCCGCACCTTTTCCGCGTCATGGGCGAAGATCTGGCCCCGATTGTCCATCTCGGCCGACAGCGCCAGCGTCTTGCCGCCGGCGCCGGCGCAATAGTCGAGCACCTGCATGCCGGGCGCGGCGCCGGCAAGCGCCGCGGCAAGCTGCGAGCCCTCGTCCTGCACTTCGAACCAGCCTTTCTGGAAGGCGGGCTCGGCCTGCACGTTCGGATGCCTGCCGTCGCCGTCGATCGGCGGGATGCGGATACCGTTCGGCGCGATCGCCGCGGGCGCGGCGCCCGTGCCCCGTAGCTCTGCCAGCACCTTGGCGCGATCGGCCTGGAGCGTGTTGACCCTGAGATCCAGCGGCGGACGCTGGGCGAGCGCCGCGCCTTCCTCGACCCAGGCGTCGCCGTAGGCCTGCTCGAGCAGCGGCGCGCACCAGTCCGGAACATCGGCGCGCACCGCATCGGGCGCGTCGCCAAGCCTGCGCTCGGCCGCCGCCTTCAACTCGGACGCGCTGAGCAGCGGCGGCGCGAATTTGTCGCCGTCCAGCGCATCGTTGAGCGACTGCGCCGTCTGCCCCCACTCCAGCAAAAGCGCGCCAAAGCCGATGGCGCGCGGCGTGTCCTCGCCGAACAGCCAGCCGGCCGAGCGTTTGCGGCGCAGCGCGTCATAGACGATGTTGCCGATCGCGGCGCGATCGCCGCCGCCGGCGAAGCGATGCGACAGGCCCCAGTCGCGCAGGGCGTCGGCCACCGGCCGGTGGCGCCGGCCGATGTCTTCAAGAACCTCTATGGCCGCCGCCAGCCTTCCGCCCAGTCGCATCCCGTTTTCCGTAGCTGTTACAAATCGGTTCCAGCCCGCTCATAAAGCCTTTCCGGCCAGGATTGAAACAGTTCCGCTCGGTTTGCCGATGAAATGGCGTTTCAAGGCCGGACCATTTGGCCGAACGATTTTTCCGTCGCGGGAGCCGGAGTCAGGAAACAAGAACAATCGATCAGAACATGAAAGACTTCTAATGTTTTTGATTGGCGCCTGCAAGAAAGCCCGGCGGCTTAACCTCGCAGCTTTCCAAGTGTTTCCGGCAGGAATACTCTTCCGACGGTGATTCGCGACGCGGGAAACGCGGTTTCGACGGATCCTATGAGGAGAGGGCAATGAAGACTTATCTGGCAGAAGTTCTCGGCACGTTTTTGTTGGTGTTCATCGGCACGGCCTCCGTGGTCACGGGCGGTTTCGGCGGCGCGCTGCCGCTCGGACAGGAAGGCATCGGCCTGGCGTTCGGCATCGGCCTGATCGCCGCGGCCTACGCGATCGGCCCGATCTCGGGCGCGCATCTCAATCCGGCGGTGACGCTCGGCGTGTTCCTGTCAGGGCGGATGCCGGCCAAGGACGTCGTCCCCTACTGGATCGCGCAGATCATCGGCGCCATCATCGCCTCACTGGCGCTGTGGATCATCGTTTCGGGCCAAGCCGGCGGCCACACTGGTGGCTTCGGCGCCAATGGCTGGGACGAAACGAAATGGGGCATGAGCTCGGCCTTCCTGTGGGAGCTGATCGGCACCTTCACCTTCGTCACGGTGATCCTCGGCGTCACCAACGCCAAGCACACGACCGCCTTCGCCGGCCTAGTCATCGGCCTGACGCTGGCAGGCATCCACTTCGCCATGATCCCGGTAACCGGCACCTCGGTCAATCCGGCCCGCTCGATCGGCCCGGCGCTGTTTTCTGGCGGCGCCGCGCTCAGCCAACTCTGGCTGTTCATCGTCGCGCCGCTGATCGGCGGAGCGATCGCCGGCGTCGTCGCCAAGGCCGGCGTCTTCGAAAAGGACTGACAGCTCCGTAGAAACGCAAAAAAGGCGCGGGCATGACCCGCGCCTTTTCATTTGGGAGGTACGACCTTATTTCGCGATGTCGAAGCGGTCGGCGTTCATCACCTTCGTCCAGGCCTTGACGAAGTCCTTGACGAATTTCGCCTTGGCGTCGGCCGAGCCGTAGACCTCGGAGAGTGCGCGCAGCTGGGCGTGCGAGCCGAAGATCAGGTCGGCGCGGGTGCCGGTCCATTTCACCTGCTTCGTCTTTCGGTCGCGCGCTTCGTAGACCTCGTCCGAACCCGGCTCGGAACCAGCGGCCGGCTCCCAGACCGTCGCCATCGAGAGCAGGTTGACGAAGAAGTCGTTGGTGAGCTGACCCGGCCTGTCGGTGAAGACACCGTGCTTCGAGCCGCCGACATTGGCGCCGAGCACGCGCAGGCCGCCGACCAGCACCGTCATCTCCGGCGCCGTCAGCGTCAGCAACTGGGCGCGATCGACCAGCATCGCTTCGACGGACATCGGCAGCCTGCCGCGGGCATAGTTGCGGAAGCCGTCAACCTTCGGTTCCAGCGGCGCGAAGGAGGCGACATCCGTCTGCTCCTGCGAAGCGTCCATGCGGCCCGGCGTGAAGGGCACCTTGACCTCGTTGCCGCCGTCCTTCGCCGCCTTCTCGACCGCGGCGACGCCGCCAAGCACGATGAGGTCGGCGAGCGAGACCTTCTTGTCGCCGGTCTGAGCCGCATTGAACTCCTTCTGAATGGCTTCCAGCTTGGCGAGCACCTTGGCGAGCTGAGCCGGCTGGTTGACCTCCCAGTCCTTCTGCGGCGCCAGACGGATGCGGCCGCCATTGGCGCCGCCGCGCTTGTCCGAGCCGCGGAAGGTCGAGGCCGAAGCCCAGGCGGTCGAGACCAGTTCGGAGACCGAAAGGCCCGACGCCAGGATCTTGGCCTTGAGCGAGGCGATGTCGGCCTCGCTCACCAGCTCGTGGTCGATGGCCGGGATCGGATCCTGCCAGATCAGCTCTTCCTTCGGCACGAGCGGGCCGAGATAGCGCACAGCCGGGCCCATGTCGCGATGGGTGAGCTTGAACCAGGCGCGGGCGAAGGCGTCGGCGAACTGGTCCGGGTTCTGGTGGAACCGTCGCGAGATCTTCTCATAGGCAGGATCGAAACGCAGTGCGAGGTCGGTGGTGAGCATGGCGGGCGCGTGACGCTTGGAGGGATTGTGCGCGTCCGGAACCGTGCCGGCGCCGGCGCCGCCCTTCGGCGTCCACTGATGAGCGCCGGCCGGGCTCTTCGTCAGCTCCCATTCATAGTTGAAGAGGTTGTCGAAGAAGTTGTTGCTCCATTTGGTCGGCGTCGTCGTCCAGGTGACCTCGAGGCCGGAGGTGATGGCGTCGCCCGCAATGCCGGAAGCGTATTTGCTGGACCAGCCGAGGCCTTGCGCCTCGATGCCGGCGCCTTCCGGCTCAGCGCCCACCAGCGAGGCGTCGCCGGCGCCATGCGTCTTGCCGAAGGTGTGCCCGCCGGCGATCAGCGCCACGGTCTCCTCGTCGTTCATCGCCATGCGGCCGAAGGTTTCGCGGATGTCGCGCGCCGCCGCAACCGGATCCGGCTTGCCGTTCGGGCCTTCGGGGTTGACATAGATGAGGCCCATCTGGACGGCGCCGAGATGGCCGCGAAGCTCACGGTCGCCCGAATAGCGCTCGTCGCCGAGCCACTTGGTTTCAGAGCCCCAGTCCACGTCCTGCTCCGGCTCCCACACATCGGCGCGGCCGCCGGCGAAGCCGAAGGTCTTGAAGCCCATCGATTCCAGCGCAACGTTGCCGGTGAGGATCAGAAGATCGGCCCAGGAGATCTTGCGGCCGTATTTCTGCTTGACCGGCCACAGCAGCCGGCGCGCCTTGTCGAGGTTGGCGTTGTCCGGCCAGCTATTCAAAGGCGCGAAGCGCTGCTGACCGGCACCGGCGCCGCCGCGGCCGTCGCCGATGCGATAGGTGCCGGCGCTGTGCCATGCCATGCGGATGAAGAGCGGCCCGTAATGGCCGAAGTCGGCCGGCCACCAGTCCTGCGAATCCGTCATGACCTTGTGCAGGTCCGCGATCACCGCGTCGAGGTCGAGGGTGGCGAACTCCTTGGCGTAGTCGAAGTCTTCGTCCATCGGGTCCGACAGGTTCGACTGCTGGTGGAGAACGGAAAGATCGAGCTGGTTCGGCCACCAATCGCGGTTGGTCCGTCTGGATCCGTGCGCCACAGGGCATTTGCCAGCGCTGTTGTCGTCGGTTTTCGCATCCATCTTGGGGTCTCCCGATTCTGCCGAGGTTTTTGCCGAGGTTGATTTTGCCGAAATTTCCAGGGGCAGCCATTGGCCGCGCCAACCTGGAACGATTCCAGACTAGGCCGGCCAGCCGATAAAGACAAATTGCCTTTCCTGTTTCATTTGATAGGATTTTCTTATGATTGGCCTCACTGTCCGGCAGATGCAATATTTCGACGCGCTGGCGCAGACGCTGCATTTCGGCCGCGCGGCGAAGCTTGCCGGCGTCAGCCAGCCGGCCCTTTCCGCGCAGATCGCCGAGATGGAAGAGCGGCTGAACTGCCTGTTGTTCGAGCGCGGCGGCAAGACGGTGCGCATGACCGACGAGGCGCTTGCCTTGCAGCCGCGTATCGAACGCATTCTGGCCGACATACGTGACGTCGAGACGACGGCTCGGCGCGGCCGCCCGACAATGGAAGGACGCTTTCGGCTGGGCATCATCCCGACAGTCGCGCCTTACCTCCTGCCGCATGCGCTGCCGGAGCTGAGGAAGCACTACCCTTCCCTCCAGCTCGAACTGCGCGAGGCGGTGACCGCATCGCTGGTCGAGGACGCGACCTCAGGCCGACTCGACGCCTTCATCGCGGCCTTGCCGCTCGACCAGCCGGCGATCGTCACCGAAGAGCTTTTTCCCGACCGCTTCTTCCTCGCCGTGCCCGCCGGCGATCCGGCCTTCGCCTCGCCGCCGGTGCCGCCCGAAAGTCCCGCGTTGGAGCGGCTGATGCTCTTGGAGGAAGGCCACTGCCTGCGCGAGCAGGCTTTGGCAGTCTGCGGCAATGTGCGGCCGGTGGCGATGGCGAGCTACGGCGCGACGAGCCTGACGACGCTCCTGCAGATGGTGGCGCATGGGCTCGGCGTCACCTTGGTGCCGGAAATGGCGGCGAGCGCCGCCGGCGTCATGCCGGATCTGCGGATCGTGCCGTTCCAGGAGCCGATGCCGCAGCGCATGATCTGCATGGCCTGGCGCAAGAACAAGGTGCGTCAGGACGAGTGCGTGGAACTGGCGCGGATCATACGCGGGCTGGATCGGGCGGTGCTGGCGGCGTGAGCGCCTTTCGAGGCGCCTCACACATGATGGCCGGCCCGCGACAAGTTCACGGCACGAAGATGAGAAACACATAGGTGAAGAACACCACGACATGGACCATGCCGGTCAGGAAGGTCGTTCTTTCGGTGCTGAAGCTGACGCTGCATATGAAAAGCGCCAGAACCAGAAGCACGGCATCGGAGGCCGGAAGCCCCAGCGTCAGTCCCCTGCCCGTCAGCAGGCTGGCGGCCGCGACCGCCGGTATCGTCAAACCGATCGTTGCGCAGGCCGAGCCCATCGCGACGTTCAGGCTGCGCTGCAGCTCGTTCTTGAACGAGGCGCGGATCGCCGAGATGGCCTCCGGCATCAAAACCAGCGCCGCGATCAACGCGCCCACGATGCTGTCGGCCTGGGTCACCTGATAGGCGGCGAGCGCATCCTCCACGCTTGCGGCAACCTGCTCGGCGAGCAGGACTATGCCGATGAGCCCGCACATCAGCAGCAGGGCGCTCACGGAAACGCTTTCGTGGGCAGTTCGCACCGGAACATCGTGCGCCTGCCCCTGGACGAAATCCTCCCGATGCCGGACGGTCTGAGCGAACACGAAACTCGCATAGAGCAGCACCGAAAGAACGCTCACAAAACCGAGCTGAGCCGCCGAAAACGTGCCGGGATCCGTCGCCTGGGTGTAGGTCGGAAGAATAAGCGTCATCACGGTCAGCGCGACCAGGACCGACAGGTATGCGTTCGTGCCTTGCCGAAGGATCGCCTGCTTGCGGTAGCGCCAGCCGCCAAGCGTGAGACAGATGCCGACGACTCCTGTGGACGTAATCATCACTGTCGAGAAAACGGACTCGCGCGCCAGCGTCGGGTTGTTTTCTCCATGCAGCATCATGGAGACGATGATCGACACTTCGATTGCCGTCACCGCAAAAGTCAGCACCAAGGTTCCATAGGGCTCGCCCACGCGCCGGGCGACCGCCTCGGCATGGTCGAGCACCACGAAAATGGTGGTGAACATGATGGCGCTCGATAGCGCTCCAACGAATATCCTGGCGTTCAGTGATCCTTCGTCGACCGAAATGCCGCTGGCCCTGACAGCGAAAGCCATCGCCAGCGCGGCCAACGGCATCGTGTAGGAAGTGACCGACCGCCCGTAACCAGTCATCCAAGCCCCCTAGATCGTGATGGCGTTTCGTTGAATCGCCCTCACGATCTAACTCTTTGTTGGAGCATGATCTTTCTCCGAAAACCGGTTCCCACTTTTCGGGATCATGCTCTAGCACCGTTCAAAACACGACCGAGGACCGGGCACCATTTCTGGCGTCGACTATGTCGATGGCCTTGCGAACCGCCCCGCAGAATCTTTCCAGAAGTTCCGGCTCGTTCCCCAGTCGGCGGCGCAGCGAGAAGGGTACTTCCAGTTGCGCTCCCTTCCCCGTCGCTCCTCGGTTGACGATGTTCGAATCCTGGATGCCTGGAAAAGGATGGTTGTCCTTTTGCGTCTGGAAGCCAGCTTCCCGCAGACGCCAGGCTATCTCGGAAACCAAAGCGGCGTCCTTGCCGCCTAGGTAGGTTGTCGCAAGATCGTCGCGATCCTGTCGGCCGTGGATGGCGACGACGGTGGACTTCGTCCGCAACAGGTCCAGCGCGGCTTCCTCGTCGAAGTTCCTGGACGTTATGTGCAGCTCCCGGTTGCTCTCCGGCATCAGCCCTTCGAAGCAATACACGTCGAGATCGCCCCCGGCTATCGTCTCGGCGATCAGGGAGGTCCGGGGTTCGATCTTGCCGCCATGCGGGGCGATGACGATCGCGCCGCCGGTTCGCGCGCCGCGCCGGACGACTATGCGATAATCTATGCCTTCGATCTTGGCGGCTCTCAGCGCCGCGAAATTGGGAAACTCGTTGTCCATAAATGCCGCTTCACGCCGTCTTCTGCGCCACCAGCCCCAGTTCCTCCACCATCGCCGCGCGCATCAGGAATTTCTGCGGCTTGCCGGTCACCGTCATCGGCAGCTCGGTGCGGAAGCGGATGTAGCGCGGCACCTTGTAGTGCGCGATCTGACCGGCGCAGAAGGCCTTGACCTCCTGCTCGGTGGCGATCTGGTTGGGCTTCAGCACGATCCAGGCGCAGAGCTCCTCGCCATATTTGTCGTCGGGAATGCCGAAAACCTGCACTTCCTTGATCTTGGGATGGCGATACAGGAATTCCTCGACCTCGCGCGGATAGACGTTCTCGCCGCCGCGGATGACCATGTCCTTCACCCGGCCGACAATGTTGCAATAGCCCTCGGCGTCGATGGTCGCGAGGTCGCCGGTGTGCATCCAGCCGTCGGCGTCGATCGCCTCGCGGGTCTTTTCGGCGTCGTCCCAATAGCCCTTCATCACCGAATAGCCGCGCGTGCAGAGCTCGCCCGGCTCGCCGACCGCGACGATGGCGCCGTCGGCGGCGATCGCCTTCACCTCGACATGCGGATGGATGCGGCCGACGGTGGAGACGCGCTTTTCCAGCGGATCGTCGACACTGCTCTGGAAGGAGACCGGGCTGGTCTCGGTCATGCCGTAGGCGATGGTCACCTCAGACATATGCATCAGGGACACCACCTTCTTCATCACCTCGATCGGGCAAGGTGAGCCGGCCATGATGCCGGTGCGCAGGCTGGAGAGATCGAAGTTCGCAAAATCGGCGTGATCGAGCATGGCGACGAACATTGTCGGCACGCCGTAAAGCCCGGTGCAGCGCTCCTGCGCGACCGCTTTCAGCGTCGCGCCGGCATCGAAGCCCTCGCCGGGGAAAACCATGGTCGCGCCTTTCGACACGCAGCCCATCGTGCCCATCGACATGCCGAAGCAGTGGTAGAGCGGGACCGGGATGCAGAGCCGGTCGTCGACGGTGAGTTTTATGGACGAGGTGACGAAATTGCCGTTGTTGACGATGTTGGAATGCGTCAGGGTCGCGCCCTTCGGCGCGCCGGTCGTACCGCTGGTGAACTGGATGTTGATGGCCTCGCCCGGCTTCAGGCTCTCCGAGATGCGATCGAGGCTGTCGTGCTCGTCGCGGCCGGCCATGGCCAACACATCGCCGAAATTGAACATGCCGGGCGAGTTGTCGTCGCCCATGCGGATGACGATCTCCAGCGCCGGCAGTTTCTTGGCCTTGAGCTTGCCGGGCTCCGCCGCGGCGATCTCCGGCGCCAGCGTCTCGATCATGCCGAGATAGTCGGAGGTTTTGAACTGGGCGGCCGTGACCAGCGCCTTGCAGCCCACTTTGTTCAGCGCGTATTCCAGCTCGGTCAGCCGATAGGCCGGGTTGATGTTGACGAGGATCAGGCCGATGCGCGCGGTGGCGAACTGCGTCACCAGCCATTCCCAGCGGTTCGGCGACCAGATGCCGACGCGGTCGCCTTTTTCCAGCCCCAGCGCCAGAAAACCTGCGCCCAACGCGTCCACAGCATCCGACAGCTCGCTCCAGGTGAAGCGCTTGTCCTGCCCAACGAAGACTGCGGCGTCGAGCGTGGCGTATCTGCTCACCGTATCGGAAAACAGCTCCGGAATGGTCTTGTCGAGCAGAGGCACCGACCGGTCGCCCGATACATGCGCCTTGCCGCCAACCGGAGCAATGAAGCTGTTGCGCGTTTTGCGCAGATTGGTGGCGTTCATGAGCTCGTCGAGTTTGATCGCCATCGCCGTTCTCCTCCCGGGATAGGCCAGCCTATCAGCCGATGGGGATGGTGGAAATCCGTCAAAGGTCCCCCTCTTCTTGAGGCCTCTCAGGGAGGAGGGAGGACGCTCATCTTTACGGCGATGTCGCGCAAGACCGCTTCATCGGCCGCATCGCGCCGCTTCTTCGACGCCACCAGACAGGCCTGCGACTTCAGGATCGTGCCGTCGCCCAGCACCTTGAGGTGGTTGGCGCGCAGCGTCGAGCCGGTGGTGGTGATGTCGACGATGACGTCCGCAAGGCCGGCGGCCGGCGCGCCTTCGGTGGCGCCGAGGCTTTCGACGATGCGATAGACCTGGATACCGTGCTTGAGCGAAAAGAATTGCTGCGTCAGCCGCCAGTATTTGGTGGCGATCCTGAGCCGCCGGCCATGGCGCTGGCGGAAATCGGCGGCGACGTCGTCGAGGTCGGCCATGCTCTCGACATCGAGCCAGATGTCCGGCACGGCGACCACGACATCGGCATGGCCGAAGCCGAGCCGGGCGACGATCTCGGCGCGCGCTTCCCAGTCGGCGAGGTTCTCGCGCAAAAGGTCCTCGCCGGTGATGCCGAGATCGACCGCGCCCTGGCCGATCTCGCCGGCGATCTCGGATGCGGACAGGAAGGCCACCTCGACATTGTCGAGGCCGTCGATGCGGGCACGGTATTTGCGGTCGTCCTCGGGCAAGGTGACGGCCAGGCCGGCCTTGGCCAGCACCTCGAGGGACTGTTCCTTGAGTCGGCCCTTGGACGGGATCGCCAGCGTGATCATTTGGCGTTCTCCCGCAAGGCTTCGATACGGTCGAGCCAGACCGAGAAGCCGACGCCGGGAATCGGCTTCTTTGCCCCCAGCAGCGTCAGCAAGCGGTCGTAGCGGCCGCCGCCGGCCAGCGGCCGATCGCCATCCGCCGACGCGATCTCGAAGACGAGGCCGGTGTAGTAATCCAGCGGGCGGCCGAAGGCGGCATCGTAACGGATGTGCGCCATCGGCAGGCCATGCGCCTCGATCGCTTTGGCGCGGGCGGCGAAGTTCTCCAGCGCCGGCCCCAGCGACAGGCCGGCATCGGCGGCGAATTTTTCCAGCGCCGCGGTCGCGTCGCCGAGCGGGACGTCGATCTCGAGAAAGCCCTTCAACGCCGAGAAAGCCTCGTCGGACAGGCGCACGCTGCGCAGCTGCGCTTTCTCGATCAGCCGGCGCGCGATATCGGCCGGCGCGCGGCCGCCGGAAGCCGACAGCCCGGCCTCCTCCATGCGTTCGGCAATGTGCGCGGCGAGACCTTCCTGATCGGCGTCGAGCACCAGGAAGGCGACGGGACCGGAGAGCTGGCTGTTGCGTGGCGGATTGGCGAGATCGGCAAGGGCGGCCTCCAGCATCGGCGCCGAACCGAAGGCGCGGGCAAGGCGCATGCGCCAGCCGCGCGGCAAGCCCAGCGCCGCCAGCACCGCCTCGAACAGGGTCTGGTCGCCAAGCGTAATCGCCAGCGCCTTGCCTGGCAGCACCAGAGAAAGCAGCGCATGCGCGTCGGCCAGCGAGCGGGCATCGGCGGCGGCCGTATCGCGATCGCCGAGATCCTCGATGCCGGCCTGGAAGAACTCGTTGCCGCCGTCGCGGCGCTGGCGGAACACTTCGCCCAGATAGGAATAGCGGCGCGGCGTGCCGGCCTGGCTGGCGATGTGGTCGAGGCAGACGGGAATGGTGAATTCGGGCCTGAGGCACAGCGTCTTGCCGGTCTCGCTTTCGGTCAGGAAAATGCGGCGGCGCAGATCCTCACCCGCCATGTCGAGGAACGGATCGGCTGGCTGTAGGACTGCGACCTCGACCGCGTGGGTGTCGCGGACGGCGAAGAGTTTTGCGATGTCGGCGGCGATGGCGGGGCGGGTGGTCATGGACAGGTTGGGCGCGAGGCACCCCCCTCTGGCCTGCCGGCCATCTCCCCCGCAAGGGGGGAGATCAGCAGTTTCGGGCTCGGCGCCCATTCTCCAACGCTGGGGATTAGCGAAAGCGTGCGCGACATCCAATCTCCCCCCTTGCGGGGGAGATGTCCGGCAGGACAGAGGGGGGTGTTCAAGCGCCACCCTTCGCGCGATCGGCAGCCTGCGCCGCGAGTATCTTCTTCACCTCGCCAACCAGCTCACCCTCCGCCACCGTCACCTGCGCCGGGCGCGCGGCGCGCCATTCGGCATTGTCGGTGATCTCGGCCGACAGGCGGGCGCCTTCGATCAGGTCCTTGATCTGGACCTCGCCCCTGGCGCGCTCGTCGCCGCCCTGGATGACGGCGACCGGGCTGCCGCGGCGGTCGGCATATTTGAGCTGCGCCTTCATGCCCGCGCCGCCAAGATACATTTCGGCGCGGATGCCGGCGGCGCGAAGGTCGGCGACCATCTTCTGGTAGCGGCCAAGGCTTTCCGTATCCTTGTCCATGACGAGAACCACGACCGGCGCGACGACATCGGAGGTATCGAGCTTGCCGAGGTTCTTCAGGGCCGTCATCAGCCGGGAGACGCCGATGGAGAAGCCCGTCGCCGGCACCGGCTCGCCGCGGAAGCGCGAGACCAGCCCGTCATAACGGCCGCCGCCGCCGACAGAGCCGAAGCGCACGATCTGGCCCTCGTCGTTGGGGATCTCGGCCAGCAGTTCGGCCTCGAAAACAGGACCTGTGTAATATTCGAGGCCGCGCACGACGGAGCGATCCATCACGATGCGGTCTTCGCCGTAGCCAGCGGCTCTAACCAGCGCCTCGATCGTTGCAAGTTCGCCTACGCCTTCCTGATAGACAGCGTTGGCACTGACGCTTGCGTCCTGCGCGGCCTGCCCGTTCCTTGCCGTTGCCAAAAGAACCGCCTCGGCTTGGGTGTCGTTCAACCCAGCGCCCTTGGCGAAGTCGCCCTCGCCTTCCTTGCCGCCGTCCCAGCGTCCGGGACCGAGCAGAAGCCTGACGCCTTCCGGCCCGAGCTTGTCGAGCTTGTCGATGGCGCGCAGAACCGTCAGACGCCGGCCGGCATTTTCGTCGCCGCCAAGGCCGATGGCCTCCAGCACGCCGTCGAGCACCTTGCGGTTGTTGACGCGGATGACATAGTCGCCGCGCTTGATGCCGAGCGCCTCCATGACGTCGGCCATCATCATCGCCATCTCGGCGTCGGCGGCGACGCCCGGCGTGCCGATCGTGTCGGCGTCGAACTGCATGAACTGGCGGAAGCGGCCAGGGCCGGGCTTCTCGTTGCGGAACACCCAGCCGGAGCGGTAGCTGCGATAAGGCTTCGGCAGCTTGTCGAAGTTTTCGGCGACGAAACGCGCCGTCGGGGCGGTCAGGTCGTAGCGCAGCGACAGCCACTGGTCGTCGTCATCCTGGAAGGAGAACACGCCTTCGTTCGGCCGGTCCTGGTCGGGCAAGAATTTGCCCAAAGCATCGGTGTATTCGATCATCGGCTGGTCGACCGGCTCGAAGCCGTAAAGCTCATAGACCGAGCGGATGGTCGCCATCATCTTCTCGACGGCGCGGATGTCTTCGGCGCTGCGGTCGGCAAAACCGCGCGGCAAACGCGCTTTCGTCTTTTCCGGTTTGTCGGCCATGGAGGTTTCCAGTCAGCGGTGACTTACTTCGAGCGGGCGTTTCCTAAACGATGCCGCTTGGAGCGGCAAGGGTGGGCGCCTGAAACAAAACCACACCAAAACGAAACAATTCCGCCATCGGTGCGGCATGCTGCCGACACAATCCGCGACCATAAAGCGCGCCGAAACAAGGGGTTCGGGGCCATGGTGATGGCTGAAGATAGCATCGAGAGCGGCAAGCCCACCACCAGGCTGAGGCCTGCCGGCGGTTTCGCGCTCAAGCCGGCGCAGCAGCCGGCCGGGCCGTTCGAGGTTGCGGCCGAGGCGCGCAAGCCGACCATGCGCGACGCACTGGTGACCGGGCTGCTGGTGATCTATCCGGCCTTCGCAGCCGTGGCGGCGATCATTGCCGGGCTGTTCCTGGCCGGCGCCGGGAGCGTGTGACTTTCATCCAACGATCGGGGGATCATCATGCGGTTGCGATTTGCGGGCGCGCTTGCCGGCGCGCTTTTCTGTGGCATGCCCGTTGCCGCCAACGCATGCCAGCCGGGCGATGCCCGCCTGGTCGGCCACTATTACCTCAACGGCGTCATGGAAGTCGGTTCCGAGCTGCTGTTGAAGAAAGACGGCAGCTTCGAATTCGCGCTCGCCTATGGCGCCAACGACCAGTACGGCAAGGGCTGCTGGGTGAGGAAGGGCTCGACCGTCGAGGTCATCCCGGCCGGCCGCGGCTCCGCATCCACGCACCATACGCCCGACGATCGCGGCTTCAGCGGACTGGTGCTCACGGTGTCCGGCTCCAGGCTGGTCTGGGACATCAATGGCAGCGGCCATAAGGGCAGGTTCGAGAAGTAAGAGCTTACCCTCCCCCTTGTGGGGAGGGTCGACGCACAGCGTCGGGGTGGGGTCTGGAGAAGACTCTTTCTACCCCCACTCGCGCCTTCGGCGCGACCTCCCCACAAGGGGGAGGTAGAGGTACCGCTACTTCGGCCGCTTCAGCTTCTTGCGCTCGTTCTCCACCTCGGCGCGGCAGTAGCAGCCTTCGAGATGGTCGTTGACCAGGCCCATCGCCTGCATGAAGGCATAAACCGTGGTCGGGCCGACAAAGCTCCAGCCTCGCTTCTTCAACTCCTTCGAGATCCTGACCGACACCGCCGTCGTCGGATTGGCGCGCAGATGCGCGAGGTCGACGATTTCGGGACGCTCGTCCGGCCCCGGCTCGAACTTCCAGAACCAGGCGGCCAGCGAGCCGAATTCGTCGGCCATCTCGCGGGCGCGTTTGGCGTTGTTGATGGTCGAGACGATCTTGCCGCGATGCCGGATGATGCCGGCATTGCCGAGCAGGCGCTCGACATCTTCCTCGGTGAAGCGCGCCACCTTGTCGAAGTCGAAGCCGGCGAAGGCCTCGCGGAAATTCTCGCGCTTGCGCAGGATGGTCAGCCACGACAGCCCGGATTGGAACCCTTCCAGGCAGATCTTCTCGAACAGCCGGCGATCGTCCGTTACCGGCCGGCCCCATTCACGGTCGTGGTAATGGAGATAGTCCGGCAGGTTGCCGTGCCAGAAGCAGCGCGCCTTGCCGTCGGGGCCGTCGAGAATACCGGCATTTTCAGTCGCCATCGCTTGCAAAATCCATTCGTTAATGCGCTTCAGCGCAGCTTTACCGTGGCTTTACCAGATTCCTGAACCGGCCGGTAACCACACCAAAAGGTTTACTGGCAAGCGAGCATTTTACGCATTCCGATTCATGTTTTGCTTGCCGCTTAGCGCCAAGGATCGCGAAACCGAGGGCACCTTCTCCGCCCCGGATGAGTTCGATCAAGGTGCGTTCCGATGAAGACAGCGTTTTGTTCCCTGCTCGGTGCAGCGGCGATCCTTGCCGCCGGCACCACGACCTCGCTTGCCAATGACCGCTATGCCGACATGCCGCCGGTCATGGTGAGCCCCGACCTTTCGGCGCCCTGGGTGCTGCAGCTTGGCCATGCGCCAGGCATCGTGCGCCCAACCCGGCAGGCAACGCAGCAGCCGCTGCAGCGCCTGTTCCAGGCGCAGCCCGATCGGCAGAAGACGGCAACCGTGCAGCAGCCGGCCAGGCGCATGGTGATGCGGCCGCAGATCAACCCGATCTACCTGCCGCAGGAAGTCGCCTATGACGGACCGGCGAAGCCGGGCACCATCGTCATCGATACGCACCAGAATTTCCTCTATCTGGTCGAGAAGAACGGCAAGGCGCGGCGTTACGGCGTCGGCACCGGCAAGCCGGGCTTCGAATGGTCGGGCACACACAAGATCACCAACAAGCGCGAGTGGCCGGACTGGCGCCCGCCGGCGGAGATGATCAAGCGCGAGGCGGCCAAAGGCCGTTACCTGCCGACCTATCTCGCCGGCGGCATCGAGAACCCGCTCGGGGCGCGCGCGCTCTATCTCGGCACCACAGAATACCGCATCCACGGCACCAACCAGCCCTGGACGATCGGCGGCGCGGTGTCTTCCGGCTGCATCCGCATGCGCAATGAGGACGTCGTCGATCTTTACGAGCGCGTGAATGTCGGAACCACGGTCGAGGTGATATAGTCGCAGCGAATCAGCCGGTTAGACGGCGCAGCGCTTTTCTTCCGCTGCTGTTGCCGCCAAGTCATAGTGCGATCCCGCGGGATGTGCTTAAACCGGTGACAGAGTTTACGGGGGACGGGCCGTGTGGGGATACGGCCGGTCACAAAAGGGCAGCGCGGGCGACCGCGCTGCCCTTTTCGTTTTTGCGTTTTCCTTTGACGCGGGCGCGGCAAGTCGCTCCGAACGCAGGCGGATTCGCTTTCGGGGCTGATTTCCGGCCGTGCCTCTGCTATTGCAGTGCACAAATCTTGATACACACGCAATTCTGGACGCAACGCCGCTTAAGCCCTTGTCCTTGAATTGCCTTAGAAGTCAGAGGTGCCAACCATGACCCGGACCGACGACAGCCGCTACCTGAAAGGTGGCCCGGTCGCCCAGCGCATCATCGCTTCGGTGCGCGAAGACGCGGCGATCGCCACGGCTGAAGGTTTTCCGCCGAAGCTGGTCTCGATCACCGTCGGCGATACCGAAGCGGTCGACGTCTATGTCCGCAACCAGCGCGCCAAGGCCGGGCTTGCGGGCATCGGCTTCGAGGAGCGGCGTTTCGCCGCCGACATAACCGCCGGCGAGCTGGAAGCGGCGATCCACGGCCTCAACGCCGACCCGCGCGTCACCGGCATCATCATCCAACGCCCGGTGCCGGCGCATATCCCGATCAAGACGCTGCAGGCGGCGGTGCATCCGCTGAAGGATGTCGAGGGCATGCATCCGGCTTCGATCGGCAATATCGTCTACAACCAGCTCGACCTGGCGCCCTGCACGGCGGCGGCCTCGGTCGAGTTGCTCAAGGAAACCGGCCTCGAGCTCCAGGGGCTCGAAGTGGTCGTCGTTGGCCATTCCGAGATCGTCGGCAAACCGATCGCCTTCCTGCTCATGAGCGAAGGCGCGACGGTGACGGTCTGCCACCACATGACGCGCTCGGTGGCGGCGCATGCGCGGCGCGCGGACGCACTGTTCGTCGCCGTCGGCAAGCCCAGGCTGATCAAGGCCAACATGGTAAAGCCGGGCGCTGCCGTCATCGACATCGGCATCAATTCCGAGGTCGGACCCGACGGCGAAACCCATATCGTCGGCGACGTCGACACCGACAGCGTCAAGGAAGTGGCGTCCTGGATCACGCCGGTGCCGGGTGGCGTCGGCCCGCTGACGGTCGCGATCCTGTTGCGCAACACGATGGTGGCGCTCAACCGCCAGCGCGCGCTCTACCGCGCGACCTATGGCGTGCCGGATCAACTCGCAGCGGAGTAAGCGCGGCATTCCCCCTCACCCAGCCTCCGCTTCGCTCGGCTGACCTCTCCCCGAGGGGAGAGGAGACTCCCAGCGCCAGCGCCAACCTCTTCTCCCCGCGGGGAGAAGGTGGCCGCGAAGCGGCCGGATGAGGGGGCGCCGGCGACGAGGATTACTCCGCCGCCGCAAGCCCTCGCTCAGAAACACCCTCAGGCTTTGGGCCACCATAGGCCCAGTCGAGCAGTTTTATCGTATGCACCACCGGCAGTTTCGCCGCGGACGCAATCTGCGTGATGCAGCCGATATTGCCGGTGGCGACGATTTCGGCCCCGGTCGCCTCGATGTTCTTCACCTTGCGGTCGCGCAACTTGGCGGAGATTTCGGGCTGCAGGATGTTGTAGGTGCCGGCCGAGCCGCAGCACAGATGCCCCTCGCGCGGCTCACGCACGACAAAGCCAGCCCTGGCGAGAAGCTCCTTCGGCTGGCGCGTGATCTTCTGGCCATGCTGCATGGAGCAAGCGGAATGATAGGCGACGACCGTGCCCGGCTCGCGCACCGGCTCGGGAAGGTCGAGCACGGCGAGGTATTCGGTGACGTCCTTGGCCAGCGCCGAGACGCGCGCGGCCTTTTCCGCATAGGCCGGATCGAGGCGCAACATGAAGCCGTAATCCTTGATGGTCGTGCCGCAGCCGGAGGCGGTGATGATGATGGCGTCGAGCCCACCCCGGTCTATGGCGCGCGTCCAGGCGTCGACATTCCGCCTGGCCAAGGCAAGGGCCTGATCCTCGCGGCCCATGTGGTGAACAAGCGCGCCGCAGCAGCCCTCACCTTCCGGCACCACGACCTCGACGCCGAGCCTCGTCAGCAGGGAGATGGTGGTTTCGTTGATGGCCGGATCGAGAACGGACTGCGCGCAGCCGGTCAGGATGGCGACGCGGCCCCGTTTTGCCCCCTGCCCGGCATGCGTCCCCGGTTTCGCCATCGGCGATACCGGCGGGATCGCGGACGGCGCGAGCTTCAGCATCGCCGCGACCGGCTTCAACACCGGCAATTTCTCGAACAAGCCGATGAACGGCCGGCCCAGCCCGGCAAGCTTCAGCGCGGCGCGGAAGCGGGATGGGTAAGGCAGCACGGCAGCCAACACGGTACGGGTCAGCCGGTCGATCAGCGGACGCTTATAGGTCTCCTGGATATGAGCGCGGGCATGGTCGACCAGATGCATGTAGTTCACGCCCGAGGGGCATGTCGTCATGCAGGCGAGGCAGGAGAGGCAGCGGTCGATGTGGGTGACGATTTCCTTGTCGGCGGGCCGGCCGTTCTCCAACATATCCTTGATGAGGTAGATGCGGCCGCGCGGCGAATCCAGCTCATTGCCGAGCGTCACATAGGTGGGGCAGGTGGCGGTGCAGAAGCCGCAATGCACGCATTTGCGCAGGATCTTTTCCGATTCCGCGACATGCGGGTCGGCGAGCTGCGCGGCTGAGAAATTGGTCTGCATGTCGCGGTCCTAACCCATGCGGCCGGGATTGAGAATCTGCTTGGGATCGAACTCCGCCTTGAGCCGGGCCGAGAGCGCCGCCAAATGCGGCGGTTGCGGTTCGAACACCGGCAACACCGCGCGCTGCGGGGCGGAGGCGCGCACCAGCGTCGCGTGCCCGCCGCCATATTTGCGGATCAAGCCGCGCAGCAAATCAGCCTCCGGATCGTCCTCGCGCATCGAGAGCCACACCAGACCTCCCTGCCAGTCATAGAAGGCGTCAACGGCCGCCTGCATGCGCAGCGCCATCACCATATGATGCGCCTGCGACGGCGCCATCGAGACGCGCCAGACCGGCCGCGCGCCGCCATCGGCGAAGGGAACGCAGTCTCGGATGTCGCGCCAGATCGCTTCCGACGCCTCGCCGGCGATCTCTTCCAACGGTCCGGCCTTGCCGAGCAGTCGCTTAAGCGCTTCGATGCGATAGACGACCGAAGGACCAAATCCCTCGACGCGCAGCAGCGTGGCTGCATCGCTGCCATGCCTGCCGCCGGCGACCTTCGCGGCGATGCGCTCCGGCAGATGCGCGGCGCTCGATACCTCGGCGCTGGAGCCCAGCGCCAGCGCCATGGCGGTGACCGCCGCATCGTCGAGCAGGCCGCGGATGGCGAGCGTCACCTCGGTTTCGGCCGCCGGCAGCACCTTGAAGGTGACGTCGGTGAGCACGGCCAGCGTGCCCCAACTGTTCGCCATCAGCTTGGAAAGATCATAGCCGGTCACGTTCTTGACCACGCGGCCGCCCGACTTGAAGGCCTCGCCACGGCCAGAGACGGCGGCGACGCCGAGGATATGGTCGCGCGCGGCCCCCGCCTTGAGACGACGCGGGCCGGAGAGGTTCGAAGCCAGCACGCCACTGATGGTGCCCTTGCCTGGTTCGCCGCCGAGCAGAGGGCCGTAATCCATGGGTTCGAAGGCGAATTGCTGGCCGTTTTCGGCGAGCAGCTTTTCCAGGTCCGCGAGAGGGGTGCCAGCTTTAGCCGACAGGACCAGTTCGGCCGGCTCGTATAGGGTAACGCCGGTGAGCTTCGACAGGTCGAGCGTATGCTCGGTCTGCAGCGGACGGCCGATGCCGCGTTTGGAGCCGTGGCCGACGATTTCGAGCGGCGTTTCCTCGGCCACCACCCATTGGATGGTGGAGAGGACTTCGGCGGAAGAGGATGGGGTGAAGGTGGTCATATCTGGCTGGCAATCATTTGAGGACCGCATGAACCAGGGCCGCGAACACCCAAATCTTGTCTCTGTCAGGAGGTTCGTAGCTTTGAAGCTTGAGGCGGCCGTCTTGGGTAATACGTAGCAAATTCCAGCCATGTCTGGGGCCATCACGCTCGCGCTTCAACTGGAGGTATCCGCGTCCCACTAGCCAGCGCATATCTTCTGTGTATGGCGGCCAATTCCGGCGACCGACCCAAAGGCCATCCTTGTAGAAATCCTCAACTGCCCAGAGCAACGCCATGCGCCGACGTATCGCTGGCGGTGAAACGAGCGGGAATGCGGGTAGATTTCGCTGCCGCTCGATCGCCACCCGCCTTTCGACTACCCGCTGCTTCCAGGGCACCGGGCGATTTGCCCACTGTGCCGGTCCTGCCAAGCGGCCCATCTCAAAACCTCGGAATATCCGGAAACGCCATCTGCCCGCGATGCACGTGCATCCTCCCAAGCTCCGCGCACCGGCGCAGTTGCGGAAACACTTTTCCCGGGTTGAGCAGGTGGTTAGGGTCGAAGGCGCATTTGACGCGCATCTGCTGGTCGAGGTCGATCTGGTTGAACATCTCCGGCATCAAGTCGCGCTTCTCCACGCCGACGCCGTGCTCGCCGGTCAGGACGCCGCCGACCTCGACGCAAAGCCGCAATATGTCGGCGCCGAAGCTTTCGGCCTTGTCGAGCTCGCCCGGCACATTGGCGTCGTAGAGGATAAGCGGGTGCAGATTGCCATCGCCGGCGTGGAAGACATTGGCGACGCCGAGGCCGTATTTCTCCGAGAGATCACGCATGCCGGCGAGCACACGGGGCAGTTCCTTGCGCGGGATGGTGCCGTCCATGCAGTAATAATCGGGCGAGATGCGCCCGACGGCCGGGAAAGCCGCCTTTCGGCCGGCCCAGAAACTCAGCCGCTCCTGCTCGGACTGAGAGATGCGGCAAGTGGTGGAGCCGTTGCGATAGGCGATCGCCTCGACGAGGCCGATCAGGTGGTCGACCTCGACGCTCGGGCCGTCGAGCTCGACGATCAAGAGCGCCTCGACATCGAGCGGATAGCCGGCATGGACGAAATCCTCCGCCGCGTGGATGGCCGGGCGATCCATCATCTCCATGCCGCCCGGTATGATGCCGGCGCCGATAATGTCGGCGACGCATTGGCCGCCCTCCTCGCTGGTCGGAAAGCCTATCAGCAGTGCGCGCGCCGTGTCTGGCTTCTTCAGGATGCGGACGGTCACCTCGGTGACGACGCCGAGCAGGCCTTCCGAGCCGGTCATCACGCCGAGCAGGTCGTAGCCCTCCTGGTCGAGATGGCCTCCGCCGAGCCGCACCACCTCGCCATTCATCAGCACCATCTCGACGCCCAGCACATTGTTGGCGGTGAGCCCGTATTTCAGGCAGTGCACGCCGCCGGAATTCTCCGCGACATTGCCGCCGATCGAGCAGGCGATCTGGGAGGATGGATCGGGGGCGTAGTAAAAGCCCTCCTGCTCGACGGCGGTGGTGATGCCTAGATTGGTGACGCCCGGCTGGGCAACGACGATGCGGTTCGGGTAATCGATCGCCAGGATGCGGTTGAAGCGGCTCATGACCAGCAGCACCGCGTCTTCCAGCGGCAGCGCGCCGCCCGACAGCGAGGTGCCGGAGCCGCGCGGCACGACGCGGATATTGCGCTCGTTGCAGTATTTCAGCACGCGGGAAACCTGGGCGACCGTTTCCGGCAGCACCACAACCAGCGGCAGCTGCCGGTAGGCGGTCAAGCCGTCGCTTTCGAAGGCGCGCATCTCATTGGCCGCGTCGACGACCCCCTCGCCCGGCACGATGATGCGCATGTCGGCAACGATCTCGGCGCGCCGGCGCATCGTCTCGGCATCTGGCTTGGGCATGGCTAGGCCGGACATCGGTCATCTCGCTAGACTGGTCAAAATCTTTTACCAGCCTGGCGGTCTTGTTGCAAACGCTGCTTTGGTCGCATCGGGCGGTGAGCGTGACGCCAGGCTTCCGCAGCGGCAATCTGCCGCTGCCTTTCGCCATGCAGGAGAGGATTACTCGCCCGGATGCTTCGCCGGCTCGGAATGCATCTTGCGCACCCGGCGCACGCCCCACCAGACGAGCAGGATGGCGACCGGGACGGAGGCCGCGGTGACGACCTCGGGCGCGAAAGCGTGACCGAAGACCGAGGCGCCCTTGGCGACATAGCCGATGAGGCCGACGACATAATAGGAGACGGCGGCCACCGACAGGCCTTCGACGGTCTGCTGCAGGCGCAGCTGCAGCCGGGCGCGGTTGTTCATCGAGGCGAGCAGGTCACGGTTCTGCTTCTCGACATCGACATCGACCCAGGTGCGCAGCAGCGTGGTGGCGCGGGTGAGTTTGCGCGACAGGTTGGCCTGGCGCTCCTCGACCGAGCGGCAGGTGCGCATGGCCGGCGCCATGCGGCGCTGCAGGAAGCCGGCCCAGGTGTCGTAACCCTGCACCGGCTCCTCTTCCAGCGCCTCGAGTCTTTCGGTGACGATGCCGTCATAGGCGCGGCTGGCGCCGAAACGGTAGAGGCTGGACGCGGCGTCGGCCTCGAGTTCGGCGGCGAGCTCAGTCAGATCGGCGAGCAGCGTCTGGCTGTCGCGGGTCTCGACCGCCTTCATTTCCAGCGTGGTCTGCGCCAGGCGGTCCTCGATGCGGCGGGCGCGGCCGGACAGCGTCAACGCCATCGGCAGGCCGAGCATGGCGAGCGTGCGATAGGTCTCGATATCGATCAGCCTCTGCGACAAGGCGCCGGTGCTGGCCGGCGTCAGGCCGCGATCGAGCACCAGCATGCGGGTCAGGCCGTCGCCGTCCTGGCGGAAATCGGTGATGATGGCGGCGGCGCCCCGCTCGACCAGCGAATAGCACAGGCTGGTCGGATCGAAGCCGGCGATCAGCTTCTCGCTCGCCTGCGTCCATTTGCGGATTTCGAGGCGGATGCCGGAAATCACCGTGCCGGGCGGCGAGAAGCCGTTGCCGAAGGGCGAATCCTCCTGGGCCCGGCCGTTCTCGGCCAGCGGCCCTTCCCAGAGATAGGTCGAGAATTCCGTATGCCGCTCCCAGCGCAGCGTGCCCTTGCCCCATTTCATCGCATGGTGGCGGGCATTGCGCTCGGGCGCGGCGATGCCGAGCCGCCGGGACAGCTCGGCCAGCACGGCATGGTCGACCGCGGCGCCGCCCTCGGTCATGAAGGAAAGCTGGATGAGCACGCGCGGTTTTTCGATCAGCGGGTGCGGGCGCGCATGGACCTCGCCCAGCGCGCCAGGTCGCCCCTCATGCGCCGGGAAGCCCATCACGCTGCCCTGCGCGCGCGGCTGGAATTCGAGCTTCTCGTCCGACACGGCTGGTCCCCCTGGTTTCGACCCATCGTGCAATTCCGTCGTCTTGCGGCAATCGGCGGGACGCGTAAACAGCAAATATCGGCATCGAAGGACGTTGAGCCGCGGCAGGCGATGCGGTTGGGCGTGGGCGAATTGGATAAATAATTTGACCAGTTGGCGACGGAAGCTTTAATCTGGGCTACTTCCGTTCCGTTCCCCAGGCGTCCCTTTGAGCGACATTTTCTCCCGGATCGAGCATTCGCGCACCGCCGACGAGGTGGTGCAGCAGATAGAGAGCCTGATCCTCGAAGGCGTGCTGCGCACTGGCGACCGGCTGCCCGGCGAGCGCGAGCTGGCGCGCCAGTTCGACGTGTCGCGGCCGATCCTGCGCGACGCGCTGAAGGCGCTGGAGGCGCGCGGGTTGCTGACGACCAAGGCCGGCGGCGGCACGCATGTCGCCGACGTGATCGGCCAACTCTTCACCAAGCCGGTGACGGACCTTATCTCCACGAACCGCAAGGCGGTGACCGACTATCTGGAATACCGGCGCGAAGTCGAGGCGGTGGCGGCAGAGTATGCGGCGCGCCGGGCGACGCCGGAGGATCTCGCCCTGCTCGACCGCATCATGGCGCGCATGGACGAGGCGCACCGGACCGGAGACTTCGACGACGAGGCGGAGATCGACGTCGAGTTCCACCATGCGGTGTGCGAATGCGCGCACAACATCATCCTCTTGCACACGTTGCGCTCCTGCTACCGGCTGCTGTCGGAGGGCGTGTTCCAGAACCGGCTTCTGGTGTTCGGCGTGCCGGGGGCGCGCGAGGCGCTGCTCGAGCAGCACCGGTCAATCCATAACGCGATCAGGGCCGGCGACCCGATCGCGGCGCGCAAGGCGGCGATGGACCACATCAGCTATGTCGAACGCTCGATGGCGGAAGCCGAGCGCAGCGGTGACTGGCAGCGTGTGTCCAGGTTGCGCCTCAGGCAACGTTCGGACGCCGGCGACATCGCATCCACACGAAAACGCTCCTAAGCAATCTAGCAGGGACCACCATGAGCGACATCCTCACCATCGCCGATCTCAAGGACCTGGCACGCCGCAGGGTGCCGAAGATGTTCTTCGACTATGCCGATTCCGGCGCCTGGACGGAGAGCACCTACCGGGCCAACGAAGAGGATTTCGGCAAGATCAAATTCCGCCAGCGCGTGCTGGTCGACATGAGCAACCGCTCGCTGGAATCGACCATGATCGGGCAGACCGTGGCGATGCCGGTGGCGCTCGCGCCGACCGGGCTGACCGGCATGCAGCATGCCGACGGCGAGATGCTGGCGGCGCAGGCGGCGGAAGAGTTCGGCGTGCCGTTCACGCTGTCCACCATGAGCATCTGCTCGATCGAGGATGTCGCCTCCGTGACCAAGAAGCCGTTCTGGTTCCAGCTCTACGTGCTGCGCGACAAGGATTTCGTGCTCAACCTGATCGACCGCGCCAAGGCGGCAAAGTGTTCGGCGCTGGTGCTGACGCTCGATCTGCAGATCCTGGGGCAGCGCCACAAGGACGTGCGCAACGGGCTTTCGGCGCCGCCCAAAATGACGCTTGCCAACATCATCGACCTGGCGCTGAAGCCGCGCTGGTGTCTGGGCATCGCCGGCACGCCGCGCCGGACCTTCCGCAACATCGTCGGACACGCCAAGGGCGTGGGGGACGTCTCCTCGCTGTCGTCCTGGACGGCGGAGCAGTTCGATCCGCAGCTGTCGTGGAAGGATGTCGCCTGGATCAAGGAGCGCTGGGGCGGCAAGCTGATCCTGAAGGGCATCCTCGACACGGAGGATGCGTTGATGGCGGTCGAGACCGGCGCCGATGCGATCGTGGTCTCCAATCACGGCGGGCGCCAGCTCGACGGCGCCGCCTCGTCGATCTCGGTGCTGGAAGAGATCGCCGATGCGGTCGGCGACAGGATCGAAGTCCATATGGATGGCGGCATCCGCTCCGGCCAGGATGTGCTCAAGGCGCTCTGCCTTGGCGCCAAGGGCACCTATATCGGCAGACCCTTCCTCTATGGCCTCGGCGCGATGGGCAAGGACGGCGTCACCAAGGCGCTCGAGATCATCCGCAAGGAAATGGATGTCACGATGGCACTGTGCGGTAAGCGTTTGGTAACCGACATGGGCAAGGACCAGTTGCGACGCTAGGTCTTATTCACTGATCCGCCCTAGCTTTCCCGTGGTGAACCACACGGGAAAGACGTACGCCTTGACTGAAACCGGCATCCATTGCCTCGACGCGCGCGGTCCGGACGGCATGCGTCTCTATGCGATCGGCGACGTGCATGGCCGCCACGACCTGCTCGCCGCCATGCACCGGCGCATCGCGAGCGAACTGGAATATGCGCCCGCCTCCGACTGGCGCATCATCCATCTCGGCGACTATGTCGATCGCGGTCCTGACTCCAGAAGCGTCATCGACTTCCTGATCGAGGCGCGCAAGCGCGATGCGCGCAACCTGATGCTTGCCGGCAACCACGATATCGGCTTCCTTGATTTTCTCGACCACCCGAACCCGGACGGGCTGTTCATGAACTATGGCGGGATCCAGACCGCGGCGTCATACGGCGTGAAGCTCTCGACCGGCAGCGGTTGGTTCGGCAGGCCGGACGAGGCGCTGGCGCGCGGACATGCGGCATTGGTCGAAGCTGTGCCGCAAGCACATGTCGACTTCCTGCGCTCTCTGACGTTTGCAGCGACCTTCGGCGACTTCTTCTTCTGCCATGCCGGGATAAGGCCGGGCGTGCCGCTCGACCGCCAGAACCAGCAGGACCTGATCTGGATCCGCGACGCCTTCCACGACCATCCAGGGCTTTTTTCCAAGGTGATCGTGCACGGGCACACGCCCGTCCCGGAAGCCGAGGTGATGGCCAACCGCGTCAATGTCGACACGCTCGCCTGGAAATCGGGAACGCTGAGCGCGCTCGCCGTCAATGGCGGCGACAAACGCATCCTGACCGTCCAAGGCAAAGCGCTTTAGACGCGGTCCCGGCGCGGGCGAGCTTCCGATTTTGATTGGCTTAGTTCAGCGAGGCGGTGACGCCGTAGCCGTCGACGGCACGGTGATTGGTCGCTGCGTCGGCGGCATAAATGCCCAGGCCGCAGAGCACGATGGCAGACAGCATGACAAAAGACAGGAGAGCTGCTTTCACGGACGTCATCTCTGGTTAAGCTTTCTGCATCTGGGCACGAGGCGGTTACCAATGCGTTGAAACGATAAAATGCGTCTCAATGTTTCGACGATTTCGCGCTTCTAAGCAGATTCTGTATCGCCGGTGTGTCGGCTGGATCACACAAAAGGTTCATGGCGGTTGCACCGGCGATACAAAGCGCGCCCTCTTAGGCGAGCGGCCGGACACAAACCAAGGAAGAAGGGGGTTTTCCCCAGACGGAATCGGAACGGCGTGCCAAATATGCCACGCTGCGCTCGACCGGCTCGATAATCAGATGGTGGCCACCCAGGCGCGGGCAATCGCCAGCCCCGCGGCGTCGGCGCCCGGACCGTTGCGGGCCATCTCGTCGGCGAGCCGCTCGTTCCAGTCGGGATGACGCTCGGCGATCGTAGCCGCGAAGGACGTGCTCCAGTCGCGCACCATCGGCGTATCGGCCTCGAAGTGGAACTGGAAGCCATAGACGGCGCGGCCGAGGCGGAAGGCCTGGTTTTCCGCGATCGCGCTGCCGGCGAGCCGCACGGCATTTTCCGGCAGGCCGAACGTGTCGTCATGCCATTCGAAGATAGGGAATTTCTCGGGCAGCGCCGCCAGGACCGGATCCGATTTGGCGGCCGGCGTCAGCGAGACCTTGTGCCAGCCGAACTCGGTGGCGCCGCCGATGTGGTTGTCGCCGCCGAACGCGCGGGCAAGGAGCTGGCTGCCGAGGCAGATGCCGAGCACCGAGCGGTCCCTGTCGGCGAAATCGCGCGTCAGCTCGAGGAGCGCCGGGAAATAGGGATAGTCCTTGTCGGCCAGCGCATTCTGGCCGCCGCCCAGCAAGACCATCGCATCATGCCCGCCTGCATCCTGCGGCAACGGATCCCCTTGGTAAGGACGCCGCAGGTCGAGATCGGCGCCCGCCTCGGCCAGCGCGACACCGACCTGGCCGAGGCCGGTGTTGTCGTAGTTCTGGACCACCAGCACGCGCATCGAGAATCCTGCTGACATGAAAACGCTGGGGCGAGCGATATCATGCAGCCCGCATTTCAGCCAAGATGCGCATCGAGAGAGAAAGCTATGCCACTGCAGAACCGGGTCGACCCCTTCGGCGCCATCCATGCCGTGCCGGAGCGCGGCCTGTTCACGGGCAATCGCGGCATCATCCATGATCCGGAGACCAAGACGTTGCTGAGGAAACGCTGGGCCCTGCATGCCTGGATCATCTGCGCTTGCCGGTTTCGCGACGTGCGGCGCGAGCCGATGGGCCGCAATCGGCCCGGCGGCAAGGCCGGCTGGACGGAACTGTTCTTCCTCGACGAGGTGACGGCATTGGCCGCCGGCCACCGGCCCTGCTTCTTCTGCCGGCGTGAACGGGCGACCGATTTCGTCGGCCGCTTCGGCGAGGCGCTCGGCATTGACGTGCCGCGCGCGCCGATGGTCGACAAACGGCTGCACAAGGAGCGGCTGGCTTCGGGTGGGCAGCCGCCTGCCGTGTCCGCGGAAGACCTCAACGGCTTGCCTGACGGCTCGATGATAGCCAGCGGCGATACCGCCTATGCGACCCGCGCCGGCAAGGCACTCGAATGGTCATTCGCGGGCTATGCAGATCCCATCGCCTTCGATCGCTTCGCCGGTTCTTCACTGCGCCTGCTGACGCCAGCGACCACCATTGCGGTTTTGCGTCAAGGCTTTGCGCCGGTCTGGCATCCGACCGCTGATACTTGACGACAGTCAACGCCTCGCTCATCGCTAGGCAGATATTCGTGGGATGTCCCACGAATATCTGCTTAGGTTCCCTTGTTTTTCGCAGGTTCTAATCGCAAAACCGCAGGACCCCTTTTGCGGAACCTGCTTGGGCCATGCGCGCCAACTACAAAATGCAGCGGCTGTTCGTGCCGGACGATCTCGGGCCGGGCCTCGAATTCGATGCCGGCCAACAGCAAAGCCATTATCTCGCCCATGTGCTGCGGCTCGGCGAAGGCGCCGAGGTGCTGCTTTTCAACGGCCGCGACGGCGAATGGTCGGCTGCGATCGCCGCGAAGTCGAAGAAGGCGGTCCGGCTGAAGGTGCTGGAGTTGCAGCGGCCGCAGCCGCCGCTGCCCGATCTCGTCTACTGCTTCGCGCCGCTGAAGCAGGGCCGGCTCGATTATCTGGTGCAAAAGGCGGTCGAGATGGGGGCCGGCACACTGCAGCCGGTCATCACCCAGCACACGCAGGTGGCAAAGCCCGGCATCGACCGGCTGCGCGCCAACGTGGTGGAAGCGGCCGAGCAATGCGGCGTACTTGCGGTGCCGGAGATGCGCGAGGCGGAGAAGCTGGAGCGGCTTCTTGCCAATTGGGACAAGGAGCGGCGGCTGATCTTCTGCGACGAGGATGCCTCGACCAACAATCCGCTGCCGGCCCTGCAAGCGGTAAGGGAAAAGAAACTTGCGCTTCTGGTCGGACCTGAGGGCGGATTTTCCGAGGACGAGCGCAAGATGCTGAGGGCCTTGCCTTTCGTCACCGCCATCCCGCTCGGGCCGCGGATCCTGCGCGCCGACACCGCGGCGGTGGCGGCATTGGCGGTGATGCAGGCGACGGTCGGCGACTGGTGATCAAATCCTCTTGAGGCCTGGCTCAGGATTTTTTGCTTGATCGTCTGCCGGCATTTCGTCCATCTAGCGCCGGCGGCCGTCCGGCCACTGCAGCACCGCGCCTCCTTTTCGTGGGGCAATGGGCGCTGTAACACTTAAAAGACTTGCGCAGGACGTCCAGCGGAAATCGGTCCCGGTTTTCGGAGATCATGCGCACGGAGGGGCGAGATGGCGCGCGACACAACCGATACCCAGCCCATCGAAGGCATCGACGAACTGGTCGGCTACCTGGCCGCCGGCAACAAGCCGCGTGACAAATGGCGCATCGGCACCGAGCACGAGAAATTCCCCTTCTATGTCGACGGCAACGAGCCCGTGCCCTATGGCGGCGAGCGCGGCATCCGCGCCATCCTGGAAGGCATGCAGGAAAAGCTGGGCTGGGATCCGATCATGGATGCGGGCCGCATCATCGGCCTTGTCGAGCCGACCGGCCAGGGCGCGATCTCGCTGGAGCCCGGCGGCCAGTTCGAGCTTTCCGGCGCGCCGCTGGAGTCGATCCACCAGACCTGCCGCGAGGGCAACGCGCATCTGGCGCAGGTGCGCGAGATCGCCGAGCCGCTCGGCATCCGCTTCCTCGGCCTCGGCGGCAGCCCGAAATGGTCGCTGGCCGACACGCCGAAAATGCCGAAGTCTCGCTACGAGATCATGACGCGCTACATGCCGAAGGTCGGCACCAAGGGCCTCGACATGATGTACCGCACCTGCACGATCCAGGTGAATCTCGACTTCGAGAGCGAGACCGACATGCGCCGCAAGATGCAGGTGTCGCTGAAGCTGCAGCCGCTGTCGACGGCGCTGTTCGCCAACTCGCCCTTCACCGAGAGCCGGCCGAACGGGCTGCAGAGCTGGCGCGGCGACATCTGGCGCGATACCGACAACCAGCGCTCCGGCATGCTCGAATTCTGCTTCGCGCCGGATTTCGGCTTTGCCGACTATGTCGAATGGGCGCTCGACGTGCCGATGTATTTCGTCATCCGCGACGGTCACTATCACGATATGACGCGCTATACCTTCCGCCAGTTCATGGCGGGAGCTGCCCGCAACGAAGTCCCCGACGGCTTGCCGACGATGGGCGACTGGGCCAACCATCTCTCCACCCTGTTCCCCGACGTGCGGCTGAAGCGCTTCCTCGAGATGCGCGGCGCCGATGGCGGGCCGTGGCGGCGCATCTGCGCCCTGCCCGCCTTCTGGGTCGGGCTGCTCTATGACGAGCAGGCGCTGGACGCCGCCGAGGCGCTGACATCGAGCTGGACCTATGAGGAAGCACTGGCGATGCGCAACGCCGTGCCGGAGCTCGGCATCGCCACGCCGTTCCGCAACGCCACCTTGCGCGACGTCGCCCGCGACGTGCTCGCCATCTCGCGCATGGGCCTGAAGAACCGCTGCAAGAAGAACCGCGACGGCTATGACGAGACGTCGTTCCTCAACACGCTCGACGAGGTGGTGGCGCGCGGCACCACCAGTGCCGAAGAGATGCTGTCGGCCTACCACACGCGCTGGGGCGGCTCGATCGAGCCGGTGTTCATGGAATATGCCTATTAACCGTCAGGGATGCGTCGAGCGGTGGGCAGCAAAAGCCGCTTCAATCGGTGATGGAAAGGAACTAGGCTCCTCAGGAGGATATTCTCGGAGGAGAACCCGATGCCTTCCCTGTTCGACATTTTCACCCAGGCCCAGAACGGTGCCGGCATGCAGGCGCTGGCACAGCAATACGGGCTTTCGATGCAACAGGCCCAGGCCGCCGTGCAGGCGCTGCTGCCGGCCTTCTCGCAAGGGTTGCAGCGCAACACCGCCGATCCTTACGGGATGGGCGCGTTCTTGACCGCGATGGCGAGCGGCCAGCATGCCAAGTATTTCGAGGACGCCAGGAGGGCCTTTTCGCCGCAAGGCATCGATGAAGGCAACGGCATCCTCGGCCATCTGTTCGGCTCGAAGGAGCTGTCGCGGGCCGTGGCAGCCCAAGCTGCGCAGGCGACGGGATTGAGCCAGCAGGTGCTGCAACAGATGCTGCCGGCCCTGGCTTCGATGATGATGGGCGGACTGTTCAACCAGACCAACAACCAGATGCGGGCGGCCGGAGGCCTCGGCGGCAACAATCCGCTCGGCGAGATCATCGAGGAGATGATGCGGCAAAGCGGCGTCTCGCCGCCGCCGCAGCAACGCCAGGCGCCGCAGCCGGCGCCAAATCCCTACGGCGAGAACCCGCTCGGCAAAGTGCTGCAGGACATGTTCGGCGGCGGTGCGTCGCAGTCCCAACCCCAGAACCAGCCGCAGCAATCGCCCAATCCTTACGGCGAGAACCCGCTCGGCAAGGTGCTGCAGGACATGTTCGGCGGCGGCGCGGCGCAGCAGCCGCAGCAGACTCGGCCGCAACAGACGCAAAGCTCCTATGGCGACAATCCGCTGGGCAAGATCTTCGAGGAGATGCTGCGCCAAGGCGGCGGCGGTTTCGGCTTGCCCGGCGCGCAACCGGCACCGCAGCCGCAACAACGCCAGCCGCAGCAGAACGCGCCGCAACAGCCGCAGACCAACCCGAGCGGGCGGCCGCGAAATCCCTTCGACGACATCTTCGGGAAGATGTTCGAGACCGGCGCGCAGCAGCGCGACGAGTATCAAAAGGGCGTGGAGACGATCTTCGACCAGTTCAAGCGCGACATGGACCGACGTTAGGTTTCGCAACCTAGGATGTGTCGAGATTCAGGTCAGGCCGAGCCGGAGTCGAAGACGGGCGCGAAACGACCAAAATGCCGGCTTCCGAGAACCGGAGCGGAGCGTACTTAAGGACGTGAGCACCGGAAGCGCAGGAGGCCTGCATTTGCAGGCCGGCCTCACCTGAATATCGGCATATCTTAAAAAAATGCCCGGTCCTGGAGGAGAACCGGGCAATGTGCAGGCTGGCCGGCGGGGAACCGGCAGGGAGTGTGGGAGCCTGCATGAAGCTTGGTCGCGCCGAGCCGCGAAAAGGTTCAATGCGACCGGAAATTCAGGCAACGCGGGCGTTCAGGCCACCCGACGAGCGAGATCCTCGATCGTGTCGGCACGCTCGCTGGCGATGGCGCGCAGCTTCACGGTCGGGTCGCGGCCGAACGGCACGGCGACGGCAACATGGAGGTCGGCGCGCGTCAGGCCGATATCGGCAAGCTCGGCGTCCGACATCTCGCCCAGACGATAGAAGGCGCGGCGGTTTTTCCAGGCTACGTAGGCGTTGGCGAGAGCATTGAGCACGCGCGTCGCAACGGCCGGACGCGTGGTGATGCGCGGGGTCTCGGAAGCGAATTCGATCGTGGTCATGTCAGTCTCTCCTTCCAGGAGTCGAGCGGACGAAACCAGTCAATCGGCGCCTTGGGAGAAGCGCCATCGCGGTTTCGATTCGCTTAAGTGATGCATGTCGTCGCCCCAAAAGCGGGGCCACTTTTGGGCGACACGCAGTGCCTTCATGTGGACGATGCCAATTTGCCATCCTGCGATTGATTAATCCAACGAATGTTTTTAATCTGTAGCATCAACATCAATGATAGGTTGGACCGATGAAAGCGCCGCTCGACCTCGATCAGTTGCAGACCTTCATCTCAATCGCCGACACAGGAAGCTTCACCCGCGCGGCCGAAGAGGTGCACCGGACACAGTCGGCCGTGTCGATGCAGATGCGGCGGCTGGAGGAGCGGATCGGCAAGCCGCTGTTCGAAAAGGACGGCCGCACCAACAAGCTGACCGAGGAGGGCGACCGGCTGCTTTCCTATGCGCGGCGACTGATCTACCTCAACCGCGAGACCTTGGCCGCCTTCGACGACCAGCGGCTCGAAGGCACCATCCGCATCGGCACGCCGGACGACTATGCCGACCGCTTCCTGCCCGAGATCATGGCGCGCTTCTCGCGCTCCAACCCGCGGGTCGAGCTGACCGTCGTCTGCGAGCCGACGCCGGGGCTGGTCGAGCACATCAAGCGCGGCAATCTCGACCTGGCGCTGGTGACGCATAACGACACGCGCGGCCAGTCGGAAGTGGTTCGGCGCGAGCCGCTTTTGTGGGTGACCTCGGCCAACCACGCCACGCATGAGCAGGAAACCCTGCCGATGGCATTCGGCCGGCCGAACTGCATCTGGCGGCGCGCCGCCGTCGACGTGCTCGACCGGCAGAATCGCGACTACCGCGTGCTGTTCTCCAGCTTCTCGGCCACCGTGATCACCGCGGCCGTGCTTTCCGGCCTGGCGGTCTCGGTGCTGCCGGAATGCGCGCTCAGGCCCGGCATGCGCGTGCTCGGCGAGGCCGACGGGTTCGGCCAGTTGCCGGATTGCCGCATCGGCATCATGCGCGGTCAGACCTCGCAGCCGGAGATCGTCGACGCCTTGGCCCGCCACATCGCCGAGAGCCTCGACAATATTTCCGTGCCGGTCAGCGAAGAGGCTGGAAGTTTCGACTTCGCCGCGCTCGCCTTCGCCAAGATGAAGCGGGTCAAGGCGAACCAGATCATGCCTGGGTGGTAACGTCAGGCCCGAGCGACGGAACGCCCCTGATCGAGCGACGAGACACCCGGCAACGCAAGCAACTGGCCGGGCTCCAGGGGCGGCGACAGCAGGTAGCCCTGCAATTGGCGGCAACCCATGCCGACCAGCAGGTTCTTTTGCGCATCCGTCTCGACGCCTTCGGCGGTCACCTCGACCTTGAGCGCCAGCGCCAGTTCGATCAGCGTCTTCGCGATCGCGCGGGCGCTTTCGTCCTCGTCGAGCAAGCGCACAAAGGAGCGGTCGATCTTCAACTTATCGATCGCCTGGCGGCGCAGATAGCTGAGCGAAGAATAGCCGGTGCCGAAATCGTCGAGCACGATGCGCACGCCGGACTGGCGCAGCGCGGCAATCACCGTGCCGATCGTGTCATTGTGCTCGAGCAGCACGCTTTCGGTGGTCTCGAGCTGCAAGCGGGACGGATCAAGCCCGCTTTCCTCCAGGACTGCGGCGACCTGTTCGGCAAAGCCGGTATCGCGCAGTTGCATGGGGGAGACGTTCACCGCGATCCACGGTAATTCGGTTCCGGCGGCGAAGCGGCAGGCTTCGCTCAGCGACCATTTGCCCAAATCGCCAATGAGGCCGCGCTCCTCGGCGATGGCGATGAACTGCGCCGCCGGCAAGGCGCCATGCACTTCATGTCCCCAGCGGATCAGCGCCTCGGCCCCGAGAATCCGATGGCCATCGCTCGCGAAAACCGGCTGATAGGCGAGCTTTATGCCGCCATCCCCCTCAAGCGCCTTGCGAAGTTCGGATTCGACCTTGCGCTTGCGCAACAAAAGGTCGTCCATGTCGCCGGCGAACACCTCGTAGCGGCCGCGACCGTTCTTCTTGGCCTCGTAAAGCGCGATATCGGCCTTGCGCAACAGGTCATCCGCGTCGGTCTCCGATCCAGACGACAGCGCGATGCCGACGCTCGCGCTGACAAAGACCTGGTCGTCGATCAGCCGGAACGGCTCGCGCAGCTTCACGAGCAGCCTTTTGGCGATGTCCTCGGCACTGCCGACATCGGGAACGTCGAGCAGGATGATGGCGAACTCGTCGCCGCCGAGGCGGGCGACGGTGTCGACTTCGCGGATCGTGTGCCTGAGACGCGCCGCCGTCTGGCGCACCAGTTGGTCGCCGGCCGGATGGCCGAGCGTGTCGTTGATATGCTTGAAGCGGTCGAGATCGAGGTAAAGCAGCGCCACGCGCGTTCCGTCCTGGCTGGCGAAGAGCAGCGTGCGCCGCAAGCGGTCCTCGAACAGCGCCCGATTGGGCAGTCCGGTGAGCGTGTCGTGGAAGGCGAGATATTGCGCCTCGTCCTGGCTGGTCTGCAGCGCGGCCGAGGCGCGACGCAACCTGCGCAACAGGAAGACCAGCACGCCACCGGCCAGAAGCAGCGCGATCGCCAGGGCAGGAGCGATCTCGCGTACCATGGCGAGGCCAGGGCGCAGTTGATCCCAGCCGATATAGCCGAGGATGACGCCGCGCGAATCGACCAGCGGCACAGCGGCCGGGCCAACGGGCTCGGACAAAGGCACCAGGCGCGCGCCTTCGAGCAGGTACTTTCCGGCGATGTTGCCGGCGACCGCGTCGTTGATGAACTCGACCGAGATATGCAGATATTCGGTGCCGGGCGCCTGCCTGATCCTGTCAGAGCTCGGCACGAGCGGCGCGACGCTGACGATCGCCGGCCTGCCGTCGATGGGCACCAGATCCTCGGCCGCCATCTTCATAGGCTGGCCGTGCGCCTCGGTTTGCGGCGGTCCAGCCAGCATGCCGCGCAGTTTTCCGATGATGGGAAGAAGCGTGAGCTGGTCTTCGCCATAGGCGGATGTATCGACCACCTTGCCCTCGCGCATGGCGTGGATCGGACGGTCGGCGCTATCCAGAATGTAAATCCGGTTATGGCCGTAATAGGTGTACATCCAGACGCTGAGATTGTCGGCTATCCAGGCCTGGTTGCCGGCCTTTGCATTGACGACCGAATCGTCCCAGACTGAAACGCTTTCCTGCTCCCGCCCGACAGTCGCGATCTGGTCCTGCAGGCCGTCGGCGACGAACCTCTTCTGCCGTTCGAGCGAGGCGTTATCGGCCTGACTGGCGGCGTAGAAGCCGAAACCGACGACAATGGCCAAGGCGAAAGCCGCGAGCGTCAGCACGGTCAGCGTGACCTGACGCGTCAACGGGCTGCTGTTGTGGCGTGCGCTCATCGCGTCCCTGGCCGGCTCTCCTGGCGCGTCAGTCAAAGCAAATCGGGCTTAAAATCGCGTTATAATATTAGCGAGGTTTCTCCGCGCTTGACGCCGGCCGATAAGCGCTCCCCAATCGCCAAATGAGTGAAACAGCAACCGAATCACGCAGCAACGCCACCGAATACACGGTGAGCGAGATTTCCGGCGCGCTGAAGCGCACTGTCGAGGACGCCTTCGGCAATGTGCGGGTGCGCGGCGAGATTTCCGGCTATCGCGGCCCGCATTCGTCCGGCCACGCTTACTTCGCGTTGAAGGACGACCGCGCGCGGATCGACGCCGTGGTCTGGAAGACCACCATGGCGCGGCTGAAATTCCGCCCCGAGGAAGGCATGGAGGTGATCGCCAGCGGCAGGCTGACGACCTATCCCGGAAAATCCAATTACCAGATCGTCATCGACAATCTGGAGCCGGCGGGCGCCGGCGCGCTGATGGCGCTCTTGGAAGAGCGCAAGCGCAGGCTGCAGGCCGAAGGCCTGTTCGATGCAAGCCGCAAGCGGCGGCTGCCGTTCATGCCCAAAGTCATCGGCGTCGTCACCTCGCCGACCGGTTCGGTGATCCGCGACATCATCCATCGCATCAAGGACCGGTTTCCGCTCCATGTTCTGGTCTGGCCGGTGCGGGTCCAGGGCGAGACGACGGCCAAGGAAGTCACCGCGGCCGTCAACGGCTTCAACGCATTGACGTGGGACGGGCCCATCCGCCAGCCCGATCTTCTGATCGTCGCGCGCGGCGGCGGCAGCCTCGAGGACCTCTGGGGCTTCAACGACGAAGGGCTGGCGCGAGCGGTGGCGGCGTCCGCCATCCCGGTGATCTCGGCCGTCGGGCACGAGACCGATACGACCCTGATCGACTTCGTTGCCGATAGGCGCGCGCCGACGCCGACGGGCGCGGCCGAGATCGCCGTGCCGGTCAGGGCGGACCTGGAGGCCACCTTGGCCAGCCTGGGCGCGCGGCTCAACGCCTGCGCCTCGCGGCATCTGGAACGCAAGCGCCAGGCGGTGCGCGCTGCGGCACGCGCGCTCCCCTCGCCCGACCAGTTGCTGGCGCTGCCGCGCCGCCGTTTCGACGATGCGACCAGCCGGCTCGGCCGCGGGCTGACGGTGAATATCGAGCGCAAGCGGGCAACGCTGGAGCGGCAAAGGCTGACGCCGGGCACGCTTTCGCGGCGCTTGAACGAAGCGCGCACCCTGACCGGCCGCGACATCGCGCGAGCCCGCGCGGCGTTCTTCGCCATCGTGCGCGAGCGGCGCCAGCACTTCCAGCGCAATTCGACGCGCCTGTCACCGGCACCGATCGTGCGGCGGCAGAAGCTGCAGGCCGAGGCACTGGCCGGACTGTCGCGCAGGCAGGACCAGGCGCTGGCACGGCGGCTCGACCGGCTGCGCGCCGCGTTGACACAGGCCGACCGGCTGCTCGCGACGCTGTCGCACAAGGCCGTGCTGGCGCGCGGCTTCGCGCTGGTCAAGGATGCCGACGGCACCGTCATCAAACGGGTCGCTGAGCTGGCGCCGGGCGCGGCGCTGCAGCTTGAATTCGCGGACGGCACTGCCGAAGCCATCGCCACTTCCGGCAGCGCACGGCCGAAGCTTGCCACGAAGCCGACCGCCAAGGCCAAAGAGCCGGGCAATCAGGGTTCGTTGTTCTGAGGTCTGCATGAGCAATCACGACCCGCATCTTCGCACCCCGTCCGGCAAGCCGCGCCTGCGCGCCTTCGGCATCGCGCTCGACGGTACGCCGGGCCGTTTCAACGCCATCACCGACGTTCCGGGCGTGTCGGTGGGCTATACGACGCTGATTTCCGGCGACGGTCCGCTGCAGGTCGGCAAGGGACCGGTGCGTACCGGCGTCACCGCGATCCTGCCAAGGCCGGTCGAAGAGCTGGCGACACCGGCTTTCGCCGGCGTGTTCAGCCAGAACGGCAATGGCGAGCTGACGGGCACGCATATCATCGAGGAGACCGGCGCGTTCAACTTCCCGGTCACCATCACCAACACGCATTCCTGCGGCGTCACCCGCGACGCCACGCTGCGCTGGATGCACAAGGCGTTGCCGGCCGCGCTCGATACAGGCTGGGGCCTGCCGGTGGCGGCCGAGACCTATGACGGCTTCCTCAACGACATCAACGGCCATCATGTAAGCGCGGAACATGTGACAAGAGCGATCGACAGCGCCAGCGGCGGGGCCATCGAGGAAGGCAGCGTCGGCGGCGGCACCGGCATGATCACCTTCGGCTTCAAGGCCGGATCCGGCACCGCCTCGCGCGTCGTCGCATGGAAAGACAGGCGCTACATGCTGGGCGTGTTCGTGCAGTCGAATTTCGGCCAACGGCGCAATTTCACCATTCGTGGCCGGCGCATCGGGCAGGAGCTTGTCGAGCCGGCGATCCGCGAGGCGACGGCACGCGCCGAAAAGGGTTCGATCATCGCCGTCGTCGCTACCGACGCGCCGCTCCTGCCGCATCAGATGAAGCGGCTCGCCCGGCGCGTGCCGCTCGGCATCGCCATGACCGGCGGCTATGGCTATCACAGCTCGGGCGACATTTTTCTCGCCTTCTCGACCGGCAATCCCGAGGCGGCGCTTGGCGCTTCCGGGCGCATCGGACGCGCGGAGTTCATCCCGGACGTCGACATCGACCCGTTCTTCGAAGCGGTCGTGCAAGGCGTCGAGGAGGCGATCCTCAATGCATTGATCGCCAACGAGGATATGACCGGACGCGACGGCAATTTCGTGCCGGCGCTGCCGAAGGACCGGCTGAAGGAGATGTTCGGCTAAAGGATACCGCCGCCGGCCCGCGCCTGAGCATTTCACGGTTTCACGGAAACGGTGAAATGCTCTATTTCATTGTTTTACGCAATTCCGGGCGGAAAACCGCTCACATTTTTCCTGGAATTGCTCTAGGCTGGCAATTTATTCCGCAGCCTTGTCGGGTCGTGCTTCGCTGCCGCCCTCTTCGGCGGCCTCCTCGAGGCGCGACGCGATCAATTCCTGGATGTCGCCGACCTCTTCCTGGATGTCCTCGAGCAGAATGCCTGCCTCGGCGGCCTTGGCGCAGCATTCCTTGGCGAGGGTCTCTGCCTGCTTGTCGATCTTGATCGGCGAATGCTGGCATTGGACTTTCTCGCCAATCCATCCGCGCAAAAACTCGATCGCATGTTCACTCATATTGCTTTTTCCCTAGCGGCAAAGCCGGTTGGTAGCCATGAACGTCCGCCCCCCCGCACAGAAGGCATGCCCCATTCGAGCCGAGTCGGCCTCGACCGGCAAGACATCTTGCTCGTGAGACGCGGAGCCGAAGGAATGGAGAGGGTCGAGGTGCACGTTCAGATCATTGAGAATGATGGGATCGCTGGCCGGGAGCGATAGGCCGCTATTGTTGTTTTTGCTTGCTTTTTTCTAACTTTGACAGCGCATTTGTATCACAAACCGTATCGCGGTTTCCCGGTCGATGCCGCCCCGGCCTCAGCCGGAGCAGGCGCTATATAGTGGCATCCTCATGCAATGTCGACTCGGGCTCCGCCGTCCGGGCGGCTACCTCCCCAGAAGATTGCGCTCGACCGTCCTCAGATGCGTCAGCATGGCAGCGCTGGCGCCTTCGGAGTCGCGCGCCAGCAACGCATCCAGGACGAGCTGGTGCTCGCCGCAATAGGTGGCGCGGCGTTCCTCCGAGAAGGAACGCTTCTTCATCTCGAACCATGGCCGCTGATTGCGCAGGATGCGCATGAGATTGTGGATCTCCTTGAGGAAGTCGTTGCGCGAGCATGCGAAGATGCGGTGGTGGAATTCCGCGTCCCAGTGCTCAAAAGTGGGCATATCCTGCGACGCGCAGGCGATCTTGTGCGCCTCGCGCACGGCGTTCAATTCGCCGGCACTGGCGTTGGTCGCGGCGAAGGACGCCGCCGCCGGCTCCAGCAACTGCCTGATCTCCATCATGTCCGCGGGGCTGGTTCCTTCCATGCGCGCGACGGTCGCGGCCATGGAATCGGGGTTGCCCGCCGTCAAAAAGGTCCCGCGGCCCACATGGCGAACGACCGTGCCGTCATCCTCCAGCATGCTGACGGCGCGCCGCACCGTATTGCGCGCCACGCCGAACTCGCTGGCGAGGTCGCGCTCCGGCGGCATGCGGCCGTTCTCCAGCCACTCGCCCAGAGAAATGCGCTTCTTCAAGGCAATGGCGATATCGTTGGCAACCAGTTTAGGCATATTTGGCAGCTTATCTGATCCAATAGTGAACCATTTATAGCAGCTTTTCTTGCTCCCGTCCATCGTGCAAGTCGCAAGCATCTCAGCGTTCGCATGTCTCAGGCGTTGGAATATTTGATGAAACCAATCAGAATCCGGCTTGCGGCCTAAGCCAATTGGCGCTAGCGTGTTTCAAAAGAGCCGAAAATTGGCTCATAATTGGTTCACGGGAGGAACTTCATGCGGGTCGCGACTTTCTCGCTCGCCGGCGAAAGGCGGGTCGGCGTGGTCGATCTTGCCGCCCAGACCGTCGCCCCCTTCGACTTCCCCGTCGAGCGCGCCGCGGCCGGGTTGCTCGCGCTGATCGAGCGCAACGGAGCCGGGCTGCCGCGCACCCTTTCCCCGATCCCGCTGGCGAGCGTGGAGATCGAGGCGCCGATTCCACAGCCGCGCCGCAATATCTTCTGCGTCGGCAAGAACTATCACGAGCACGCGCACGAGTTTGCGCGCAGCGGCTTCGATTCCAGCGCCGGCGCCGGGGCGGTGCCGAAGCATCCGATCATCTTCTCGAAGGTGCCGGAATCGGTCGTCCCCAACCACGCCAGCGTGCTGATCGACTCCTCCGTGTCGACGGCGATCGACTATGAGGCGGAGCTTGCCGTCATCATCGGCAAGGGCGGCCGCGGCATCTCGAAGGAGGACGCCCTCGACCACGTCTGGGGCTATACGATCGTCAACGACGTCACGGCGCGCGACCTGCAAGGCAAATACAGCCAGTGGCTGATCGGCAAATCGCAGGACACGTTCTGTCCGATGGGTCCGTGGGCCGTCAGCAAGGACGAGTTCGACATCGCCAACGCCGGCATCCGCTGTTTCGTCAATGAGGACCTGCGCCAGGACTCCCGGATATCGCTGCTCATCTTCGATATACCGACGATCATCGCCACGCTCTCGCAAGGCATCACGCTGAAGCCCGGCGACATCATCGCCACCGGCACGCCCGTCGGGGTCGGCATCGGTTTCGATCCGCCCAGATATCTCAAGCCCGGCGACGTCGTGCGCATCGAGATCGACGGCATCGGCACGCTGGAGAACCGTTTCGTGGAGAGGCCGCAATGACGAGCGTGACTGTCGGCCAGGTCGTTGCGGAAGTAACCGGCGAAGGCGCGGCCGTGGTGATGATCCACGGCCTCGGCGGAACCTCGAACATGTTCCAGCCGCAGATGGGCGCGCTCTCCGGCTACCGCGTCATCCGGCTCGACCTGCCCGGCTCGGGCCGCTCGCCACGGCCGATCGAGCCGCTCACAATCGAGGGGATGAGCGAAGCCGTGATCCGCGCCATGGGCGGCATGGGTGTCGCGTCGGCGCATTTCGTAGGCCATTCGATGGGCACCATCGTGTGCCAGCAGATTGCCGCGACGCAGCCGGCGCTGGTAAAGTCGCTGACGCTGTTCGGCGCCCTGGCAGAACCCGGCGAGGCAACCCGGCAAGGGCTCGGCAACCGGGCGCGCCTGGCGCGTTCCGGCGGCATCGCCGACATCGCCGATCAGATCGTCGCCAACGCAATCTCGGCGCACACCAGGGAGACGTCGCCGGCGGCGGCGGCCTTCGTGCGGGAATCGATCACCCGTCAGGATCCCGAATCCTATGCCCGCACCTGTGAGGCGTTGGCGAAAGCCACGGCGGTCGATGCGCGCCGGATTTCGGCGCCGACCCTGCTCGTCACCGGCGATGCCGACACGGTCAATCCGCCGGGCGTCGCCCAGGCGCTTGCCGACAAGATCAAGGGAGCCGTATTCTCGTCGATCGATCGGTGCGGACACTGGGCCACGGTGGAAAGTCCGCGCGAGAGCAGCTCGAAGCTCGCCGATTTTTTGAGACGGGTTGATAGGTGAGGATTTCGCATCGGGCGTAATATTACGCGCTCGGCAAGTTGGGAGGCTTGTTATGGCAGACGAAAGCTGGGGCGGAAATGGGTCGGGAAGCACGCTCTTCACCAATGTGCGCGTGCTCGACGCCACGGGTGAATACCCCTACACCGGCGAAGTGCTGGTGCAGGGCAACCGCATCAAGCAGATCACCAAGGGCTCGTCGCGCTTCGGCGCCTCCTCGTCGTCTTCCTACGGCACCTCCGCGCCGGGGGGCGCCACCGTGATCGACGGCATGGGCGCGACGCTGATGCCCGGCATGATCGACGCGCATCTGCATCTGTCCTGGAACAACGCGCCCGGCATCGATCCCATCCAGATGATGGAGATCGAGGAGCACATGCTGGTCACCATGGAGATGGCCAAGCTGGTGCTCGATGCCGGCTTCACCGCAGGCCGGGGCGCTGCCGCCGCCAAGCCGCGGCTCGACGTCGTCGCCAAGAAATTCATCAACCAAGGCCGGTTTCCAGGCCCGCGTTACCTCGCGGCCGGTCCGGAGATCACCACGGTCGGCGGCCTCGGCGATTCCGCGCCCTCGCATATCCCGCATGAGGGCCTCAATCTCGGCATCGTCGTTTCCGGTCCGGAGGAAATCCGCCGCACGGTGCGCCAGTTGATCAAATACGGCGTCGATTCCATCAAGCTCAACCTCTCCGGCGAGAGCATCACCGGCATGGGCGCGGAGGAAACCCCGATGTCCGAGGAAGAAGTGGCGATGGCCGCTTCCGAGGCACGCTGCCGCAACAAGGTGTTGTCGGCGCATGCGCGCTCTTCCGGCTCGGTCAAGCAATGCATCCGCCACGGCATCCAGAACATCTACCACGCCTCCTTCGCCGACGAGGAAGCCCTCGACATGCTGGAGGCGGTCAAGGACAAGCACTTCGTCGCGCCCGGCATCGCCTGGCTGATCAATACCGCACGCCATGCCGAGCAATGGGGCATCAAGCCCGGCTCACCGCTCTCGCTCGAATATGAGCGCGAGCTGGAAATGTGCATCGATACGATGAAGAAGATGCACCGGCGCGGCATCCGCGTCCTGATCGGCGGTGACTACGGCTTCGCATGGACGCCGCAAGGCACCAACGCCAAGGACATCCAGACCTTCGTCGAAATGCTCGGCTTCTCGCCGATGGAGGCGATCCAGGCCGCGACCAAATATGGCGGCCAGATCATGGGCATGGGCGACGAGCTCGGCCTGATCAAGGAAGGCTATCTCGCCGACATCCTTCTGATCGACGGCGATCCGATCGCCGACGTGCGCATCCTGCAGGACAAGAACCGCATCCTCGCCATCATGAAGGACGGCAAGTTCCACAAGGCGCCGCGCATGAACGAGCAGCGACGGCGGCTGACCGCATGAGCATACTCGACCAGCCATCGTCCTCGTCGCTGTCTGGCGGCGGCGTGACGCGCCGCCAGGCCTGGGGCCTTGTCGGACTGCTCGCCGCAGCGATCGTCGCCTGGCTGGTCTTCGCCGTCTGGCCCCAATGGCTGAACGCGGTCCTGATCTCCAAGAAGGCTTTCGTCAGCGCCATCCTCAACGGCCTGACGCTGGCCGGCCTCTATTTCCTGGTCGCCAGCGGGTTCACGCTGATCTTCGGCCTGATGCGCAACATCAACCTGGCGCATGGCTCGCTCTACCTGCTTGGCGCCTATATCGGCTACGAGGTGACCAGCCGCACCGGTTATTGGCTGCTCGGCGTCGCGGCGGGTTTCGTGGTGCTGGCGATCATCGGCGTCGTCATGCAGGTTTTCGTCTTCCGCCGCCTGGAGGGCGACGATCTCAGGCAGACCCTCGTCACCATCGGCATCTCGATCGTCGCCGCCGACCTGATGCTGGCGGTGTGGGCCGGCGGCACCTACCAGATCGCCACGCCGGAATGGCTCGACGGCGCCTTGACCTTGCCGGTCATCACCGCGGTGCGCTCGAACGGCGCCTCCGTTTTCCTCACCTATCCGCTCTACCGGGTGGTGGTGCTGGCGGCGGCGATCGTCATCGGCGTCGGGCTCTGGCTGATGCTCAACAAGACGCGCGTCGGCATGATGATCCGCGCCGGCGTCGACGACCGCGCCATGCTGTCGGCGTCGGGCGTCAACGTGCATGCGGTGTTCGCCATCGTCTTCGCGGTCGGCGCCGGACTTGCGGGTTTTGCCGGCGTCGTCGGCGGGTCGGCCCTCTCCGTCGCGCCGGGCGAGGACGTGCGCTACCTGCTTGCCTCGCTGGTCGTGGTCATTGTCGGCGGCATGGGCTCCATCACCGGCGCGGCGATAGGCGCCCTGCTCATCGGGCTCGCCGAGCAGATCGGCCTCGTCTACTTCCCGACCTATGGCGTGGTGCTCACCTTCGTCATCATGGTGGTGACGCTGGCGGTGCGGCCGCAAGGCATCATGGGGAAGGCAAGATGAGCCTGGCCACTGCCGCCGACGGTGCGGCGCCGCAGCAGAACTGGCTGGACAAGATCGGCGCCGGTCACGTCATCCTTGCTGTCGCGCTCCTTGTCTATCCTCTGGTGGCGTCGGATTTCTTCCTGACGCAGATCGCCGGCTATTCGATGATCTTCGGCGTGCTTTCGCTGTCGCTGATGCTGCTGGCCGGCTATGGCGGAATGCTGAGCCTGGCGCAGATCACGGTCGCCGGGATCGCCGCCTACGCCGTCGCCATCCTCGGCAGCAACAATTCCAACGTGCTGGGCTTCGGTTGGCCGTGGTGGATCGTCGTTCCCTTCGCGGTCGCCGCGGCGGCGGTGTCGTCGGCGCTGATCGGCTGGATCTCGGTGCGCACGGAAGGCATCTACACGCTTATGATCACGCTGGCGATCGCGACGGCGACCTTCTACTTCGCCCAGCAGAATTACGCGATCTTCAACGGCCATTCCGGCTATGCCGGCATCCACGCGCCGGTGTTCTGGGGCGTCAACTGGCGGGACCCGAAGCCGTTCTACTACCTCTGTCTCGGCCTTGCGATGCTGTCCTACGCGGCGGTGCTCTACGGCTCCCGCTCCACCTTCGGCATGACCTTGCAGGCGATCCGCGACAACCCGCGCAGGATGCGGGCGCTCGGCTACCATGTCACTGCGCACAAGGTCTTCGCCTGGTTCCTGGCCGGCGTCCTTGCCGGGCTGGCGGGCGTGCTTCTGGTCTGGTTCAACGGACGCGTCTCGCCCGGCACGATCGGCGTCGACGTGGCGATCGACATCCTGATCATCGCCGTCATCGGCGGCCTGCGCCACCCGATCGGGCCGTTCGTCGGCGCGATCGTCGTCATACTGATGCAGACCTTCGCCATCGACATCGTCGGCGCCGAGCGTTTCAACACGCTGATCGGCCTGGTGTTTTTGGTGATCGTCTTCGTCTCGCCGGATGGAATTCTTGGGTTGTGGGGGAGGATCAAGCCACATCTTGCCCAGGAGTCCTTGCGCGCCGGTCCCTAGCGGCCGACGCAGGATGAGCACCGCAGATCAATCAATTCAATGGGAGGAACCGAGGATGCATAGACGTACATTGCTGGCCCTGGCACTGTTCACCGGGCTGACCGCGCCTTCGATGGCGCTCGCCGCCGACGACACCATCAAGATCGGCCTGCTCGCCACCTTCGAAGGACCGTTCACGGTGCTTGGCGAGGACGGCGAACGCGGCGCCATGACGGCGGTCGCCGAAACCAACGGCACCGTCGCCGGCAAGAAGATCGAGATCGTCAAGGGCTCCTCCGACGCCTCGCCCGACAGCGCCGTGCGCGCGGCGCGCAAGCTGGTCGAGCAGGACGGCGTGAAGGTGCTGGTCGGCCCGCTTTCGGGCGACGAGGGCCTCGCCGTCAAGGACTATGCCAAGACCAAGCCCGACGTGACGTTCATCAACGGCACCTCGGCCGCGCAGGACACGACGCTGCGCAATCCGGCCGAGAACTTCTTCCGCTTCTCCACCGACGGGGCGCAGTGGATGGCCGGCCTCGGCACCTATGCCTTCAACGACAAGGGCTACAAGAAGGTCGCCACCGTCGCCGAGGATTACTCCTTCCCCTACACGCAGGTCTTCGGCTTCATGGCCGAGTTCTGCAAGGCCGGCGGGCACGTACCGTCGAAATCCTGGGTGCCGATCGGCAACAAGGACTTCTCCTCCGTCATCGCGGCGATCCCCGAGGATGTCGACGCCATCTATGTGGCGCTCGGCGGCGCCGATGCCGTCAACTTCCTGACCCAATACCAGCAGGCCGGCGGCACGGCTCCGCTGATCGGCGGCTCGATCACCGTCGACCAGACCGTGCTGACCTCGAAAGGCAAGCTGCGCGACGTGCTGAAGGGCACGCCCTCGGCGGGCCCGACCGCCGACACCAATGACGCGCCGGCCTGGAAGTCGTTCGTCGCGGCCTATGCCAAGCAGCCGGGCGCCTTCCCCTCGCCGTCGCTCTTCGCCCACGGCTATTATGTGAACATGAAGGCGACGCTGCTGGCGCTCGATCAGGTCGGAGGCGACGTTTCCGACGGCGGCAAGAAACTGCGCGAGGCCTTGTCGAAACTGTCCTTCGACACGCCGACCGGAAAGGTGTCGCTCGACAAGAACCGCAACGCGATCGCCGACATCTTCCTGACCGAGGTCACCGAAGGTTCGGACGGCAACCTTCTGAACAAGCTGGTCAAGGTCGTGCCGCAGGTCAACCAGACGCTCGGCATTCCGGAGGACGAGTTCATGAAGCTCGGCGCGGTCAACCGCGACAATCCAAGCTGCCCGTAATCGCACGCGCCAAGAGCATCGTCAGTGACCGAAAACCTGGCCGCGAACCGTCTGCAGAGCTCCGGCGCCTACGCGCTGGAGCTCGATGGCGTGGCGCGGCATTTCGGGGCGCTGGTGGCGCTCTCGGGCATCGACATGAGGATCGCGGCCGGCGAACGGCGCGCGGTCCTCGGCTCCAACGGCGCAGGCAAGACCACGCTGTTCAACGCCGTGACCGGCGACTTCCTGCCGACCGCCGGACGCATCCGCTTCTTCGGGGAGGACATCACCGACCTGCCGCCGCATGAGCGCATCCGGCGCGGCCTGCGCCGCACCTATCAGATCTCGCAACTGTTCAAGGGCTTGTCGGTCCTCGACTCCATCTTTCTCGCCTGCCGGGGTGTCTCGCGCCGGCGCTTTTCGCTGCTGCGGCCGGCCGCCGACGACGTCAACATGGTGCAGGCGCGATCGATCCTCGAGGCGGTCCATCTCGAAGCTCATCGCGACGCGCTGGTGGCGACGCTGAGCCACGGCCAGCAGCGCCAGCTGGAAATCGCGCTGGCGCTCGCCGGCGCGCCGCGCTTCATCCTGTTCGACGAGCCGGCGGCGGGTCTTTCGCCGACCGAGCGGCGCGATCTCATCGCCATCCTCAACGCGCTGCCGAAGCATATCGGCTTTATCATCATCGAACACGATCTCGATGTCGCACTGCGCGTGGCGGACTATGTGTCGATGATGCATAACGGGCATCTGTTCAAGGAAGGCACGCCGCAGGAAATCGAGGCCGATCCGGAGGTCCAGCAGATCTATCTCGGAGGCAAGCATGGCTGAACGCTCCGCCGGCAAAAGCCCTAGGGCGGTGCTGAAGATAGAGGACCTGCAGGTCTTCTATGGCGAGAGCCATGCGCTGCAGGGGATTTCGCTGACGCTGGAGAGCGGCGTGCTCTCCGTGGTCGGCCGCAACGGCATGGGCAAATCGACGTTGTGCAACACCATCGTCGGATTAAAGCGCGCGCGCTCAGGCTCGATCCGCTTCGACGGCCGCGAGATCACCGCGCTCGAACCACACGAGATCCATCGCCTCGGCATCGGCTATGTCCCGCAAGGACGCCGCGTCTGGCCAAGCCTGACCGTCGACGAGCATCTGCGGCTGGCTGCCGGCAATCGGCGGGATGCGAGCTGGACCGTCGAGCGCGTCTACCAGACCTTCCCGCGCCTGGCGGAGCGCCGCCACAACGGCGGATCGCAGCTCTCGGGGGGCGAGCAGCAGATGCTCGCCATCTCGCGCGCGCTGCTCAGCGACCCAAAGCTCCTGGTGATGGACGAACCGACCGAAGGCCTGGCGCCAATCATCGTCGACCAGGTCGAAAAGATGCTGGTCGACCTTGCCGCGGACGGCGAGATGGCCGTGCTCGTCATCGAGCAGAATATCGGCGTGGCGACCGCCGTCTCCAGCCAGGTCGCGATCATGGTCAACGGTCGCATCAACCGGCTGATGGAAGCGGCAGCACTTGCCGCCGACCGCGACCTGCAGCAGCGGCTGCTCGGCGTTGGACGTCATGCCGAGGAAGCGCCCGTCACGCCAGCGGAAGCGGCCCAGGCAAAGGAGCAACTGGCGGCCGTCTATCGCGTCGACCGCGCGGCGGCCGGGTCGGACGAACCGGCGGTGCACGACGGCGTCTACCGTCCGGTCACCGAATTGCCCAACCGCTGGAACGTGCCTGTCACCGAACTGCGCCAGGCGGCCGTCTCGAAGAACTTGCCGCAGGAAGATCCTAAGAAGGTCTTCGCCATGCCGTTCGCCGAGCGCATCGGCAGAACGGTGCTGGTCGCCGGCACCTTCGACACCAAGGGCAAGGAGCTGCGCTTCATCGCCGAGCGCCTGAAGTCGCTCGGCGTTCCGGTCCGCACGGTCGACCTGTCGACATCGGGCAAACCGGCGAGCGCGGACGTGCCCGCCATGCAGGTGGCCGGCATGCACATCCGCGGGTCGTCCGCGGTCTTCACCGACGATCGCGGCGGCTCAGTCAGCGCCATGGCGGAGGCCTTCGCGCGCTGGATCGAACGGGAGCCGCGCATCGGCGGCGTCATCTCGGCCGGCGGCTCCGGCGGCACGACGCTGGCCACGGCCGGCATGCGGGTCCTGCCGGTCGGCATCCCCAAGCTGATGGTGTCGACGGTGGCGGCGGGCGACGTCGCCAAATATGTCGGCGGCGCCGACATCATGATGTTCCATTCCGTCGCCGACGTTCAGGGACTGAACTCCATCACCGAGCGGGTGCTTGCCAATGCGGCGCACGCCATGGCCGGCATGGTTGCGCAGTTGCCCAATGCCGAAGCGTGGGAAGCAAAACGCAAGCTCGCGCGGCCGGCGGTCGGCATCACCATGTTCGGCGTGACCACGCCGGCCGTGCAGGCAGTGACGAAGCGGCTTGAGGCCGACTATGACTGCCTCGTCTTCCACGCCACCGGCATCGGCGGGCGCGCCATGGAAAATCTCGGCGACTCGCGCCTGCTGTCGGCCTTCCTAGATCTCACCACGACCGAGGTGGCCGACATGATCGTCGGCGGCGTGTTCCCGGCGACCGAGGACCGCTTTGGTGCCGCCATCCGCAGCGGACTTCCCTATGTCGGATCGACGGGAGCGCTGGACATGGTCAATTTCGGTCCGCGCGAGACCGTGCCGGAGAAGTTCCGCGGCCGCAAGTTCGTCATCCACAATCCCAACGTCACGCTGATGCGCACGACGCGCGACGAGAACCGCGCTTTCGGCGAATGGATCGGCGCGCGGCTCAATGCCATGAACGGCCCAGTGCGCTTCCTGCTGCCCGAAGGCGGCGTCTCGATGCTCGACGCGCCCGGCCAACCCTTTCATGACCCGGAAGCCGACAACGCGCTGTTCGAAGCGATCGAAAAGACCGTTCGCCGGACGTCGCTGCGCCATGTCGAGCGGGTGCGCGCCCACATCAACGACACGGCTTTCGTCGATGCGGTGATCAGCGCTTTCCACGCGATCGGCCCGAAGCTGCAGAGGCGGGCATGACGAATTGGGCTTTACCTGACGGCGGACGGATCTTTCAATTGGCGCCTGGCGCCGGCCGGATTTTGTAGGGGAGAATAAATCATGGACGCGCAGAGCTTTGGCGCTTTCCTGTTGTGGCTGATCGTCGCCGCGGTCGTGGTGGTGATCGCCGTCTACATTCTGCGGTGGCTCTATCGCCGCTCGACGAAGGAGACGGCATTCGTGCGCACCGGCTTCCTGGGCGAGAAGGTGGTGGTGAATGGGGGCGCCTTCGTCATCCCCGTCCTGCATGAGATCACCCCGGTCAACATGAACGTGCTGCGCATCGAGGTGCGCCGAGAGGACGCGCTGGCGCTGATCACCAGGAATCGCATGCGCGTCGACCTCATCGCGGAGTTCTTCGTCCGGGTCGGCGCAAGCCGCGAGTTCGTCGCCGCCGCGGCGCAGACGCTCGGCCGCCGCACGTTGCAGCCCGACAGCCTGCGCGAATTGCTGGAAGGCAAGTTCGCCGGCGCCATGCGCACCGTCGCCGCGCAGATGACGCTGGAAGAGATGCATGAGCTGCGCGGCGACTATGCCGAGAAGGTCCGGGCGCTTGCCTCGGATTCGCTGGCCGCCAACGGGCTCGAGCTGGAAAGCGTCGCCATCGTCGATCTCGACCAGACCAGCCTTGAATATTTCGACCCGTCCAACGCCTTCGATGCGGAGGGCCTGACGCAGCTGACGGAATCCATCGAGACCCGCCGCCGCATGCGCAACGAGATCGAGCAGCGCACTTTGGTCGATATCCGCAACCAGAACCTCGACACGCAGCGCAAGGTGCTGGAGATCGAGCGCGATACCGAATATGCGCGCCTCGAACAGGAACGCGAAGTCGAGATACGGCGCGCCGCGCAGCGCTCCGAGCTCGCCAGGGAACGGGCCGTGCGCGACCAGGAGGCCGAACAGGCGCAGCTTTCCGCGCGCGAGGCGGTCGAGAAATCGCGCCTCGCCCAGGAACGCAGCATCACCGAGGAACGCATCCGCAGCGAGGAAGACACGCAACGCCGCGAGATCGCGCGCCGCCGCGCGCTCGACGAGGCCGAGATGAAGATGCGCGAATTGACCGAGCGCGAGCAGATCGCTCTCGGACTTGCGCTGGAGAAGGCGCGCATCGAGCGCGAGGGCGCGCAGAGCGGGCTTGAGATCGAACGCAAGAAGTCGCTCGAGATCGCCGAGCTCGAGCGCCAGATCGCTTTGGCCGAAAAGGCGCTCGAGGTGACCAGGGCGGAGGCGGAGAAGCGCCGCGCCGAGATCGTCGAGAACCAGGCGACCGAGACCGCGCGCATCGAGCAGGAACGCGCTATCGACGAGGTGCGGATCGACAGGGAGCGCCACCTCGAAGCGCTGCAGATCGCCAAGCGCCAGGCCTTCGAGGAAGCCGAGATCGCAGCGGCCGAGGAGGTGGAGCGGGCGCGCATCACCACCGAGCGCGGCATCGAGGAAGCCAAGCTCGTCAAGGAGCGCGAGCTGCGCCAGCTCGCCGTCGACCGCGACCAGAAGGTCGAGATCGCCGAAATCCAGAAGGCCATCGACATCGCCAAGAAGACGCAGGAACGCTCCTCCGCCATCGCCGCTTCGGAAGCCGTTCGCGCCAAGGCCGTCCAGGCCGAGGAACAGGCCCTGACCGCCCGCGAACGCGAGATCGCCGAGCGCCGCAAGCTGACCGACCTGATCGCCGCTCAACGCGAGGCGGAGCGCGAGGCCCTTCGTGTGACGGCCGCCGCCGAGGCCGAGATGAAGGCCGCGAAGAGCCTGGCGGAGGCGCAGAAGATCGCGGCCGTTGCCGCGGCGGAAGCGGAGAAGATCCATGCCCTTGCCGCCGCCCAGCGCTATGAGGTCGACGCGAACGGCCATCGCCAGATCAACGAGGCGGAGAACCTGCTCTCCAGCGAGGCGCGCGCCGGCCGCCTGCGCGGCAAGTTGCTCGATCACATGGAAGGCATCATCCGCGAGAGCGTCAAGCCGATGGAGAAGATCGACGGCATCAAGATCCTGCATGTCGACGGCATCAATGGCGGACCGGGCGGTAACCGCAACGTCACCGACGAGGTGATCGATTCGGCGCTGCGCTACCGGGTGCAGGCGCCGATGATCGACAATCTGATGAAGGAGATCGGCATCGAGGGCGGCTCGCTCGGACGGATGACGGATGTGTTGCGCGACGCCAAGGACATTTCGAACCTCGCCCGCGACAAGCGACAAGAAGGACATGGGAAGGGCAAGGCCAAGACCGCCAAGGACGATGATGACGACCGCGACCATTGAGGTGAGGAGCCCGTCGCGGACGGTTCGCGCCCTTCCTCTTCCCCGTCGATCGGGGGAGAGGTGTCGAGCGAAGCTCGACGGAGTGGGAGGCGATCCGGCGCGGCGCGAGACAATGCATACGCGCATGCTCACAGCCGGCTCCCAAGCATGACCAAGGTCTATGTCTCCTCGGTCATCCCGGCCCCGGCCGCGGACGTCTGGAAAATCGTGCGCGACTTCAACGGCTTGCCGGGCTGGGCGCCTTTCGTGGCCGAGAGCCGCATCGAGCAGAACGCGCATGCCGACCGGATCGGCTGCATCCGCAACTTCACGCTCAAGGACGGCGGACGCATCCGCGAAAAACTGCTGGCGCTGTCGGACTACGACCTATCCTGCAGCTATGCGATCCTGGAAAGCCCGATGCCGGTGGAGAACTATGTCGCCACCTTGTCGCTGACGCCGATAACCGACGGCAATTTGACCCTGGCCGAATGGCAGGCGGAGTTCGATTGCGCCCCCGGCCGCGAGGCGGCGCTGACGCAGCAGATCGGCAACGGCGTGTTCCAGGCCGCGTTCACCGCGCTGAAGCAGCGCTTCGGGCGCTGATCCGCCGCCAATGGTCGAGGTCCGCCAGAGCACGATCATCAATGCCCCGATCGAGGAGGTCTGGGCAATCCTGCGCGATTTCAACGGCCACGACCGCTGGCACCCGGCCATCGCGTCGAGCGAGATCGACGGCGGCGAGCCGGCCGACGCGGTCGGCGCCGTGCGTCATTTCCGCCTGGCAGACGGCGGAGAACTGCGCGAGCAGCTTCTGGCGCTCTCCGACAAGGATCGCCGGCTGAGCTACTGCCTGCTCGAAGCGCCGCTGCCGTTGATGGGCTATGTCGCGTCGATAAGGCTGAAGCCTGTGACCGACGGCAACGCCACCTTCTGGGAGTGGCGCTCCGAATTCCACCCGCCGGCACATCGCCGCGACGAGTTGGTGAAGCTGGTCGCCGAAGACATCTACCGCGCCGGCTTTGCCGCGATCCGCAATCTCCTCGGACGCCGAGACGTTCCCACGCCCGAGGCAAGGCCGGTGCCGGCAATCATGCCTCCGGGGCCGACAAGCGTCGCACCCCGCTCGATCCCAACGCCGTCGATCCTCGCACCGCCCTTGGGCGCGAAGGAAACGACGCGCGCGATCCTCGTCGAGCGCTATGGCGGGCCGGACGTGCTGCAGCTGAAGGACATCGCATTGCCGCCGCCGGCGCCCAACGAGGTGCGCATCCGCCATACGGCGATCGGCGTCAACTTCATCGACGTCTATTGCCGCACCGGCTTTTTCGATCTCCTGCAACCGCCCGGCGTGCCCGGCATGGAGGCGGCGGGTGTGATCGAGGCCATGGGTCCGGCGATCTCGGGCCTGTCGGTCGGCGATCGCGTCGCCTATGCCTGCCCGCCGGTCGGCGCTTATGCCGAGCGCCGCAACATGACGGCCGACCTCTTGGTGCGCCTGTCGGACGACATATCGGACGAGACCGCCGCCGCGAGCCTGCTGAAAGGCGTGTCGGCCAGCTTCCTGCTGCATGAAGTCCATGCGGTCCGGCCGGGCGAGGTCGTGCTCGTCCACGCCGCCGCCGGCGGCATCGGCCAGTTGCTGGTGCAATGGGCGCGCCATCTCGGCGCTACCGTGATCGCAACCGTGTCGAGCGACGACAAGGCGCGCATCGTGGAGCGCCTCGGCGCGCACCATATCATCGTCTACTCCCGCGAGGATTTCAGCGAGGCGGTCATACGGCTGACCGCCGGCGCGGGCGCCGACGTCATCTATGACGCCGTCGGCGCCGACACATTCGCCGGTTCACTTGCGGCCCTTGCGGTGCGTGGTCATCTGGTCAGCTTCGGCCAGGCATCGGGGCCGGTCGGCAGTTGGGACATCGACCGGTTCGCCTCCCGGTCGATCACCCTTTCGCGGCCCAATTACTCGCATTACACCGACACCCCTGAGAAGCTCGCGCCGCATGTCGACCGCTTCTTCGCGGCATTGCGCCAACGCGCCGTCAGGATTGCGCAGCCCGTGGCTTACAGCCTAGCCAAGGCAGCGGACGCCCACCGGGACCTGGAAGCCCGCCGGACCAGCGGTGCGCTCGTTTTGTTGCCGTAGCCGCGGATCGGGCTGCTCGCGCTTGTCAGACCGATGAGAAGCTGTTGACGCCGCTGCGCATCGGGTCCTCCGCTTCTCGAGCGGGCTCTCCGATTCCATTCGGCGGCAAAACCTAGAGCGTTCCATCGTTTCACGGAAACGGCGAACCGCTCTATCTCTTTGTTTTTACGCAATTCCGGACGGAAAACCGCTCACACTTTTCCTGGAATTGCTCTAATAGACGGCCTCATAGGCCTTGCATTGATCGAGCACGCTGCGGTCGCCCAGGAATTTCAGCTCGCCGAGCTTGTGGTCGCGGTAGACTTCGCAGAAGCCGGCGGGGAACCAGCCGCGCACGGTCCCGTTGGCCATCATCCGTTCGATTGCCTCACCGAGCGATTGCGGCAGCCGCGTGAAGCCGCGGGCGGCGAGCGCCGCGGGATCGAGCAGAGAGAGATCTTCCTGCGTGGCCTTCGGCGCCTCGAGCTTTTCAACGATGCCCTGCACGCCGGCATGAACGATGGCCGCGAGCGCCAGATGCGGCGACGCGGCGGCGTCGGCCGCGCGGAATTCGATGTTGTACTGCCTGGCGACGCCCTCCGGGTCGCGCGCCGTGGTCGGGCATATCCGCACCGACGCTTCCCGATCGCGGACACCGAGATTGTTGAAGGCGGCGCTCCAGCGATGCGGCGTCAGCCTGAGATAGGAAACCGATGACGGCGCCGTGAAGGCGACGATGCTGTCTAGATATTTCAGCACGCCAGCGACGAACGCTTGCGTGATCGCGGACATGCCGTGCGGACCATTCTCGTCATAGGTCGCGGGACGGCCGCTGGAATCCTCGAAACTGAGATGGATATGGACGCCATTGCCGACGCCGTCGGGATGGCGGATCGGGGTGAAGCTTGCCTCGTCGTCGAAGCGCCGCGCCGTGGCGCGGACCATCTCGCGCATGACAAGGCCGGCATCGGCCACGCGCACGCCGCGCTCCGGGCTGATCGTCACCTCGTACTGGCCGACGCCGTACTCCTTCATGACCGTGTCCGGTTTCAAGCCGGCCGCCTTGATCGCCGCCATCAGCGTTCCGGCGAATGCCGCCCGGTTGCGGTAGCCTTCCATCGAATAGGCGCCGCCGCCGTCGCCGGCCTTGAGGTGGAACTCGTGCTCGAAGGCGCCAACCAGCCGGACACCCGCAACGTCCTCCAGTTTCTTCAGCGCCGATTTCAGGATGGAGCGCGTGCAGCACTCCCAGGGAGCGCCGTCGAGGGTCAGGATGTCGCCGAGCATGAAGTCCTCCGCGGGGCTGCCGTCCTCGAAATCCACCGTCACGCGGCTGTTTTGGTCGGGCACCAGCAAGAGATCGCCGAGCGAGCCATAGGGGCTTTCGGCGATGGCATCGAAGCAGGTGATCTGCACGTTGGTGGGCGTCCAGCCCACGCCGCGCCCTGCCCGCTTCTCGAGGAGTTCGAGGGGAAATGCCTTGCCACGAACACGCCCCGAGACATCGCATGTCGCGACGAAGAGCAAGGGTTCCCTTATCATTTTGTCGGCTTCCTTTCCTTGTCCAGCCGCAAGGCGTCCCAGGCGCGGATGCGGCTGCTTGTGGAATTCCAATCGCGTTCGGAGATATGGGTGATCATCGCGTCCACCGTGACCATGGCGGCGATGTAGGTGTCCCATGCCGTTCCGTTGTCGATCGAGAGCGCGATGACCTCGGTCGCCTCGCTGGAGACCGGCGACAGCCATTTGTCGGTGAAGAGCAGGACCTCGATGCCACTCGCCTGCCTGGCTGTGCGCACGAGCTGCTCGAGGCGCGGCTGATAACGGCGAAAATCGAACACCACGAAGACGTCGCGCGCCTTCATCCGCAGGATGTATTCCGGCCAGACTTCCGGGTCGGGCGGGATGTGGAAGACGTCGCGCCGGATCTGGCGCAGGTGGCGCGAGAAATGCTGCGCCATGGGATCGCTGATGCGGCCGCCGATCAGATAGATCGCCCGCCTTTCGTCCGCCACCATGCCGCAGATGCGCTCGAACTGCACTTGCGTCAGCGCGGCGGGAACCGCGCGCACAATCTGGCTCGCGCGTTCGACATAGGCTTCGAGGAAGTTCGCGCCGTGCGAGCTCTTGCTGTGCAGCTCCACCGGCGAACGATGCCACTCCTTGAGCTCGCCGATCAGCTTATGCTGGAAATCCTGGTAGCCCTGGCAACCCAGCTTGGCGACAAAGCGCGTGATGGACGGCGCCGACACGCCCGTCTTGTCGGCGAGCGCCTGGATCGTCTGCAGCCCGGCAAACGGATAGTCCGCCAGCAGCGTCGAGGCGAGCTTGCGCTCGGCCGGCGTCAGCGCGCTCTCAAGCTCTTCGATTTGTGCCCTGAGTTCCATTCCCGCTTTCCTCCCATGCAGAAAAAATTTAGTCAATTGTCATTTTAGATTTGACATTGATGAAAAACTTTCATCATCCTGGCCCAAACGAAGAAGGCAGCATGAATATTTCCGATCAACCACGACCGACGCTTCTCGGCGCATCCGATCCCGCCCCCGTGGAGATCGTCAATCCCGCCGGCAGCGGCGACGTGCTCCTTGTCTGCGAACATGCCGGCCGAGAGATCCCAACCTGCCTGGGAGACCTCGGCATCGCGGCGAGCGAGATGGACAGGCATATCGCCTATGACATCGGTGCGCGCGATCTTGCCTTGATGCTCTCCGAGCGCCTCGATGCGCCTCTCGTCGCGCAGCGATACAGCCGGCTGGTCATCGATTGCAACAGGCCGACGGAGGCCGACGACTCCATCCCGCCGGTCAGCGACGGGACCGAAATACCGGCCAACAGGAACCTCGGCGCCCAGGAGCGGGCGCAGCGGGCGGCGGAGATCTTCGAGCCGTTCGACCGCGCGCTGGCGCGGGCGATCCGGGATCGCCGGCCGAAGGCTATCTTCGCGATCCACAGCTTCAATCCGGTGCTGCGGGGCGTGTCGAGGCCGTGGGACATCGGCTTGCTCTACCGGAAGGACGAGCGGACCTCCCCGGCGCTCAAACGATATCTCCTCGCGGCTGCGCCGTATCTTTCGATCGGCATGCAGGAGCCTTACTCGATCAGCGATCAATCCGATTGGTTCGTACCGGTGCATGGCGAGCGCAACGGCATCGCCCACAGCCTGATCGAGGTACGCAACGACCATATTTCGCACCCTGAAGGCGTGGCGCGTTTCGCTGGCCTTCTCGCGGGCGCGATCGACGATTTCATGAAGAAGGGCGACTAAGGAATGGAACTGACACGCAACGTTCCGCTGGTGCCGGAACAATCCTGCATCCTGTTCATCGATGTGCAGAATTTCTCGGCGCATCCGGACGGCGGCGAATTCAAGGACCTCGGCAAAGCCGAGTTCGAGGAAAAATACGGCTGGTTCTTCAAGCGCATCCAAAGCGAGACCATCCCGAACATGAAACGGCTGCTGGATGCCTTCCGCGCCGGCGGGATCGAGGTCATGCACACGACGATAGAAAGCCTGACCAAGGACGGCCGCGACCGCAGCCTCGATTACAAGATCACCGGCTTCCACGTGCCGAAGGGATCCTGGGACGGCAAGGTCATCGACGAGCTGGCGCCCGCCGAAGACGAGATCTGCCTTCCAAAGACCTCCTCCTCGGTCTTCGTCTCGACCCATATCGACTACATTCTGCGCAATCTCGGCGTGCGCCAGCTCGTCATATCCGGCCTCCTGACCGACCAGTGCGTGGAAAGTGCGATCCGCGACGCCTGCGACCTTGGATATCTCGTCACCCAGGTGACCGATGCCTGCGCGACCTATTCGCAGGAGCGCCACGACAATTCGCTCCGCACCATCAAGGGCTATTGCCGCCAGGTGACCACCGATCAGCTTCTCGATGAATTGAAGGGGCTCGCGAAATGAGCGACACGATTTCAGCCGTCTGGAAGGCCGTCGAAGAGGACCGGGACTATGTCGTCGGGCTGACCCGGGACATCGTGCGGATACCGTCCGTCAATCCGAAATTTCAGGCCGATCCCGCCATCAACCGCGAGGCCGACGTTCAGACCCGTCTCGCCGGCGAACTGGAAGCGCTGGGCTTCGGCGTCGACCGTTGGGACGTGTTTCCGGACAGGCCCAACCTGACAGGCGAATGGGCGGGCAGCGAGGAGAAAAGCCTTATTCTCTGCGGCCATGTCGACGTCGTGCCGGTGGGCGATCAGTCGAAGTGGAATTGCGATCCCTTCGGCGGCGACATCAGGGACGGCCGCATCTGGGGCCGCGGCGCGATCGACATGAAGGCCGGCGTCGCCGCCTGCGTGGCGGCGGCGCGCGCGGTCCGCAAGGCAGGCGTCAAGCTCGACGGACGGCTCGCCATCCACACCGTGGTCGACGAGGAGGCCGGCGGCTTCGGGGCAATGGACCTCGTCAAACGTTCGCGCCTGGCAAAGAGCGCCATTATCGCCGAGCCTACCTGGGGCAACATCGTGCCGGCCGAAGGCGGTCTCACTTGGGTGCGCGTGACGATTTTCGGCAAGCAGGCGCATGCCGGCTGGCGCTTCAACTCGATCTGGCCGCAGCCGCATGTCGAGGGCCGGCTCACGCCCGGCGTCAACGCGATCGAGCTCGCCACGCGCTTCCTGATGGCGCTGCGCGATTTCGAGACCTCGCGCTGCCGCGACAACTGGCATCCGCTGGTGCCAGCAGGCCTCGCCACGATCAATCCGGGCGTGATCCGCGGCGGCGCGGGCATGGGGCCGGACGGCACGCCGGCGATCATGACCAACGCGGCCATCATCCCCGACATCGTCACCATCGATCTCGACTACAAATTCATGCCGCAGGAGACGTTCGAGGACGTGAAGGCGGAGTTCGAGAACTTCGTCCACCATTTCGCCGCCTCCGACGCCTGGATGCGTGATCATCCGCCAGCGATCGAGTGGGATCTCTTCGGCCTCAATTTTCCGCCGATGAACACCCCGGTCGACGCACCGATCGTGCAATCGCTCAACAAGCGCGCCACGGAGGCGCAGGCCAAGGCGCCGGTGATCAAGGGTTTCGAGGCCGTCACCGATGCAGCGCATTACGCCGGCGCCGGTGTGGTGCCGGTGATCTACGGACCTGCCGGCGACGGCTTCCACGGCGACAATGAATGCGTGGAGATCGAAAGCCTGATCGAGACCACGAAGGTCATCGCCGCGGCCATCATCGACACGTGCGGCACCGCCTGACCTGCCGACCAACAAACCAACAAAGCAAAATATCAAGGGGTAACGAAATGATCACCAGACGCGTTCTTATGGGAGCAGTATCGATCGTGGCGCTCTTCGCCACATCCGCATTCGCCTATGCCGACACCGTGAAGCTCGGTGTGCTCGCGCCGCTCACCGGCCCGGCCGCCGCCGACGGCCAGGAAATAGTCAACGGCGCCAAGCTTGCCGTCGACGAGCTGAACGCCGCCGGTGGAATCGCCGGCCACACTTTCGAAGTCGTCGTGGCCGATGTCGGCGACGGCAATCCCGACAAGGTCGCGACCGCGGTCGAGCGGCTGCTCGGCGACCATGACATGGGCGGCGTGTTCACCAACTATGCCTCGAGCACCAATTTCGAGATCGAGATGATGGCCGAGCAGGAGATGGTCTACATGATCGCCGCCAACTCGCAGCAGACCCACGACATCATCGCGCCGAACCCCGAGAACTTCCCCACCATATGGTCGCTGACCCCGTCCTATGACGGCTACAACACCGAGATCGTCCCGGTGATCAAGGAACTGTCGGAGACGGGCAAGATCAAGCTGCCGAACAAGAAGGCCGCGATCATCTCGTCCGACAACCCTTATTCGAAGGGCATCGCGGAAGGCATGGCCAAGGCCTTCGGCGCCGACGGCTGGGAGATCACGCAGAACGATCTGGTGCCCTTCGGCGAAGTCAGCGACTGGCGCGCCTTCCTCGGCAAGATCCGCAAGGACCCGCCGGCGCTGCTGATCAACACGGACTATCTGTCGGCCAATGCCGCGACCTTCATGACCCAATTCATGGAGAATCCGACCGACAGCCTCGTCTTCATCCAATACGCGCCGTCGGTTCCGGAATTCCTGAAGCTGACCAAGGAGAAATCGTCCGGCGTGGTCTACAACATGCTGGGTGGCCTGCTTTTGTCGCCGAAGAACCCGCGCGCGCAGGAGGTGCTCGACAAGTACAAGGCGAAGTACAACATCGAACCCGGCGGCGCGGGCGCGCTGACCTATGAAGAGGTCATGATCTACGCCGACGCGCTGGCCAAGGTCGGCGACCCGGCCAAGCGCAAGGAAATCGGCGAACAGATCGGCAAGACCGACAAGCAGACCTCGATCGGACGCATCACCTTCGATCCGGCGACCCATCTGTCGGTGCAGAACACCGACGGCGTCCCGCTGCAGTTCTACCAGATCCAGGACGGCAAGCGCGTCCTCTTCTATCCAGGCAAATATGCGACCGGCGACTTCGTCCAGCCGGCCTGGATGAAGTGACACGGTCCGATGAACGACACGATCCTTGAGGTCGTCGACGCCAGCAAGCACTTCGCCGGGTTGAAGGCCGTCAACGGCGTGAGCTTCGGCGTCGCGCGCGGCGAGATTTTAGGTATTGCCGGTCCGAACGGCTCGGGCAAGAGCACGCTCTTCAATCTCATCACCGGTGTTCCTTTTGGCCCGACCTCCGGCGAGATACGCTTCCAGGGCCAGCGGATAGACCGCTGGCCCGCCCACCGCATCGCCCGTGCAGGCCTTGCCCGCACGTTCCAGAAGGATGCGGAATTCCCGGATCTGACGGCCGACGAGACCTTGCTCGTCTGCGGCACCTATAACGGCCAGCTCGGCCGCGCCGCGGCCAGGGCGCGTTCCGACGAGGTGCTTGGCCTCGTGGGGTTTGCCGACACGCGGCGCGGCATCCCCTCGCGCAACCTGTCGGTCTATGAAAAGAAGCAGCTCATGATCGCCTCGGGGCTAATGTCGCGCCCGGCAGTGCTGATGCTCGACGAGCCCGCGTCCGGCCTCACCAAGCCCGAGATCGAGAGCCTGGACAGGCTGCTCGTCGCGGTCAACGCCTCCGGCGTGACCGTGCTCTTGATCGAACACGTCCTCAGCCTGCTCCTTTCGATCTCCCGGCGGCTCATCGTCCTCAACCAGGGTTCGGTCCTGGCCGAGGGCAATCCGGCCGAGGTCGTCCGCAACGAGGCGGTGGTCACCGCCTATCTCGGAGGGCGCAAGCAATGATGCCCCTCCTCGACGTCAAGGACGTGCAAGCCGGCTATGGCGACATGCGCGTGCTGCACGGTCTTTCGCTGCACATCGGACCGCAGGAATCGATCGGGCTCTTCGGCCCCAACGGCCATGGCAAGACGACCTTGCTCAAGACCATTTCCAGCCTGGTGCGACCCACGGCAGGCTCGATCACCTTCGACGGCACCGACATTACCGGACGCAAGCCGCCGGCCATCGTCGAGGCCGGCCTGATCCATGCGCCGCAGGGCAACACGCTGTTCGGCAACATGCGCATCGCGGAGACGCTCGAACTGGCCGCCTTCAGCAATCGGGCAAGCAACGGCGCCGAGAAGCGCCTCGACGAGGTCTACGCCCTCTTCCCGCGCCTCGCCGAGCGCAAGACGCAGCTCGCCAAGACCTTGTCGGGCGGCGAGCGGCAGATGCTGTCGATCGGCTGCGCGCTGATGTGCGCGCCGCGCCTTCTGATGCTGGACGAGCCGACACTCGGCCTCTCTCCCCGCCTCAAGGAAGAGCTCGGCGCGGCGATCGGCGAGATTTCCAAACGTGGCGTGCCGCTCATCGTGGTCGAGCAGGACATCGAATTCCTCCTCTCCCTCACCGACCGCCTCTATCTGGTGGAGCATGGCGTCGTCATACGCGAGATCGACCGCGCGAGCGCGCCCGACCATCAGGAGGTCATGCGGCTCTATTTCGGCGAAGGAGGAACGCATTGATGGATACGCTCCTCGCCACGCTGGTCTCCGGCCTGGTGCTCGGCTCGCTCTATGCCCTGATGGCGAGCGGGCTCAGCCTGGTGTGGACGACGCTCGGCGTCTTCAACTTCGCGCATGGAGCGCTGATGATGGTCGGCGCCTTCATCGCCTGGACGGTGAGCGAAGCGGTCGGCGCCGGCCCTGTCGCGGGCGTCGTCGCCGGCACGCTCGGCGCCGGCCTTATCGGCATCGTCATCGAGCGGCTCGTCATCCGGCCGTTCTATGCCAGCCGCAACATGCTGCTCGTCACGGCCATGACGACGCTCGCCGTGACCATCATCCTCGAACGCGGCGCGCAGATGATCTGGGGGCCGCGCCTGAAGCAGCTTCCGCCTCTCGTCAACGGCGAGATCAGGCTGTTCGGCAATGCAATCTCCGCGCATGAAGCCTTGCTGCTGGTGGCGGCGCCCATCATTCTCGTCGCGCTGTGGCGCTTCACGGTCTCCAGCAAGATCGGACGCAGCCTGCGCGCCGTCGGCCAGAACCAGGATTCGGCGGCGCTGATCGGCGTCGACGTGCCGACCGCCTTCGCGCTCGCCTTCGCCATCTCGGCGGCGCTCGCGGGCCTCACCGGCGCGCTTCTCGGCTCGATCCGCTTCATCACCCCCGCCATGGGCAGCGAGCCGCTGACCAAGGCGATGATCGTCGTCATCTTCGGCGGTCTCGGCAGCCTCGGCTCGACGGCAGGTGCTGCCTATCTGATCGGCTTCATCGAGGCCTTCCTGGTGCTATGGGTCGGCCTCTACTGGACGCCGTTCGCGCTCTTCCTGCTGATGATCCTCGTCCTCCTGCTCAGGCCGAACGGAATATTCGGAAAGAGATGATGACCAGAAACCACCTCCTGCTGCTTGCGCTCTTCGTGGCTCTGGCTTTCGTGCCGCAGGTCTTCACCGACGGCTATGTCAGACACCTCTTCATCATCGCCTTCATCTACGCCATCATCGCGTCGAACTGGAACCTCAGCCTCGGTCATTGCGGCATCTTCAATTTCGGCCACATGACCTTCTTCGGCATCGGCGTCTACACGGCGGCCATCCTGACCAAGACCGCCGGCGTCAACCCCTGGCTTGCGATACCTGCCTGCGCGATCACGGCGGCGATCTCGGCCGTAATCATGGCGGCGCCGGTTGCCCGTCTGAAAGGCATCTATGTCGTGCTCGTCACCTTCGCGGTCAACCAGCTGATGATGCAGCTGGTGCTCAGCCAGGCCGACCTCACGGGCGGCGCCAAGGGCATGGTGCGCCTGCCCTTCCTCACCATCGGCGACTACAGCTTCATCCGCGACTACAAGCTCGGCTATTACTATCTGGCGCTGATCCTGCTCGGCCTGTCCACGGCCTTCCTGATCCTTGTCGCCGCTTCGCCTTTCGGCAAGTCGCTCAAGGCGGTGCGCGACGCCGAGGACTATGCGACCGCGCGCGGCATCTCGGTGGCGCGCACGCGAATTTCGGTGCTGGTGCTGAGCGCCATCTTCACCGGCATCGCCGGCGGCTTCTACACCGTCTATCTGCGCGTCGCCTCGCCCGAGGTCTTCGGCTTCGGAACGATGTCGCTGGTGCTCTCGATGGTGCTGATCGGCGGCATCAATAGCGTGCTCGGCCCGGTGATCGCCGCGCTGGCGCTCACTTTCGCCAGCGAAGCCATGGCGGGGATTGGCGGCTTCGAGGACGCGCGCTACATCGTGATCGCGGTCGCCATGATCCTGGTGCTGAGGCTTGCGCCGGGCGGCCTGATCCAGATCCTCGAAAGGCTGGCGCCGACGGCGCAAAAGCCCGCGACGCCGACGAGGAGCCCAGCCTGATCCGGGAGCAGCGATGGTCATGGGCCAAGAGGAGTTCGTCGTCGAGGGGCTGAGCTTCAAGCCAGCATCGTCTGTATCAAAATGCCGGGGCGGCCCGGCGACCCGCGCTGCTGACCCTGAAGCTCTTGCCGCAACGAGCCGCACAGGGTTCTTCGCAGCCGCGACGGTTCCGAATCGCCTATTCGGCAATATCCCTGATTTAGCGAAAAGCCGATGGTACCGTTGGCTGGGATCGTTGCATACCTGGTATATTGTTTTTATTTCATTTTTTGATCGCGGTCGCGTATTTGTATCACAAGTATTTGTATCACAATATGTTTCACAAATTGTAGCACGCTCTCCACTCAAGCGCCTGTCTGGGACGGCATGACAACGCGGTCGAGCTTCGTTGCGTCAATATTTGAGTGGAGCGGGCGGCTGTAACTCTCTCGAATTTCGAGATACGGCATCAGGGTGACGAAGGACCGAAATGAGGCCGAATGCGAAACGTCGGCTTTCGACCACCACGATTGAGCCGACCCTTGGTATCCGACACTGACGATCTGCCCCTGCGACTGCGATCGAATTCCGGAGCGGCAAAGCTGCTGGCCTGTTCGCAAATTTTGCCAGATGACAGCGAGGTGCGACGGTCATCTGCACCGCCTTTACTTGGTCGCTTCAATCTTGTCGATCGCAGCGCCGAAGCCTTTTAGCGAAACCGGAATGGTGACCGGTTTGCGCGTCACCGATTCCATGCCGATATTCAGCGTGGTTCCGGACCGCATCGCCTTGACCAGTTCCGCCGGCAGCGGCACCGCGGCATAGGCGCCATTCTGGTCGCTGGTCTGGATCGCGACGGTCGCCTTCTTGCCGCCGTCGATCTGGTACGAAGCACCCGAAGGCAGGAACAGCCCGTGCGGCAGGGCAAGCAGCATGGCAAACCCGACGGCGTCCTGCTGGCGGCGCACGGTCACGGTCAGCACCCGTTGGCCAGTCTTGGCTTCGGTCAGGTTCTGCGAGACCTGGCATTGCAGCTCTGTGCCGGTTGGCCCCGAGGAGCAGTTGACTGCCCAGGGATTTGCGTCCGTTGACTTCGTCGCGGTCGCCCTGGATTCTTCGGCCGTGGCAAGGCTCGTCAGCAAAAGAAGCGTACACAGGCCAACGGGCAGACGTCTCAACCACCCATATACATTAACATCCACTAATATACACTCCGATTGTCGCATTTTATCTTCAGGTTCTTGTAGCCGGCTCAGAGAAGCTGGAGTCGTTAGTGATAAACGCGGTGTTGCTCTACTACAACAGGACTCCGATTTTCTGTGTTAGTGCGGCATGTCGACCATTAATTGCCGTGCATTGCCGTGCAATACAATAGTATCCGCCATTCCTGTGAAAGAGAATGGCGGCAGCCGGGACAGGTAGATGCGCTCGCGCGTGGGGCTGACTGAACGTCGGAGGAAGACCGCCGAGCGTCAAACGCGGCTCGGCGGAGCGTTGGCTGCGTCCCACCGGTCAGGCATTTTGCTGCGCACCTCCGCGCTGACGACTGTCGCTCTCGCTCTGTCGAGCCTGGCCGCGCATGCCGAGGATGCCGGGCTGTGGCAGCCGCAGGTCCGCGCCATCATCGGCGCCAACAGCAACAGCGGCTATTCGGCGCTCGAAGGCTTCCTGCCGATCAGGCAGAACCTCGAATCGGTCCTGTTCCTCGACGTTCGCTCGAAATATGATTTCGACAACGGATTCGGCCAGGATGTCGGTTTGGGCGTCCGTCGCATCGTCAATCCGGATCTGATGATCGGCGGCTACGCCTATCTCAACGTCCAGAACGACGACAGCCACCAGTTCGTCGCCACCACGCTCGGCCTCGAGGCGATCACCTCGAAATACGACGCGCATGTCAACCTCTATCTACCGATCAGCAAGGACCGCGGCTCGAACGGCAGCGATTCGACTCTGTCGCTTGTCGGCAACCAGTTGCTCGAAGAGATATCGACGATCGACCATCGCACCTATCCCGCCTGGGGCATCGAGGGCGAGATCGGCGTCCAGGCGCCGATCGACCTGCCGGAAAACCAGTCTCTGCGCTTCGATGTCGGCGCCTATCATTTCGCCGATCCCGATGGCGACGACCATTCGATCACCGGCGCCAAGGCAGGGATCGAATACACAATCGGCGACGTCGTCGGCAAAGGCACGTCGCTGACCTTCACCGGCGAGGTGCGCAACGACAATCGCGACGACACCCAGTTCGCCGGCAGTATCCGGCTGACGGTGCCGTTCAACGTGCCCGGCAAGGGCGGTTCCGCCGATGACGATCTCGAGCCGGTCGCCACGGTCAACCCGGGCCTGCGCAAGCGCCTCAACGAGCGAGTGCGCGGCGATGTCGGTGTCAGGCTGGAGCACCAGGACAGGGTTTCCGACACGACGACGCGCGTGGCGATCAATGCCGCCACCAACGCGGCCTTCGGCCTGTTCTACTTCGCCGATGGCGGTCTGGCCGGCGCGGGTACTTTCGGGGATCCGACGACGCTGGACGACGCCGTCACCAAGGCGGGCGGCAACGGCTTTATCGTCGCGCTCGGCGGCAACGGCAATATCGCCACCGGCGGTGTCAATCTCGCCGCCGGCCAGACCGTCATCGGCGGCGGCGGCAGTGTCCAGGCGAAGCTCGCCGACGGCAGCATCGGCACCTACAATTTCGGCGGCAGCAACGGCACCATCCAAGGCACCAATGCCGCTAACCCCGTGATCACGCTGGCCAGCAACAACACGCTGAGCAACATCACCATAACCGGCGGCGGCGACGGCATCTTCGGCAACAACGTCGCCGGCACGAAGCTGACCGACGTGACGGTCGACGGCGTCGGCGGCAGCGGCGCCGACTTCACTGGCGACTCGCCCACTGTCAGCGCCTCGAACTTCACGTCGCAGAATAACGGTCTTGACGGCCTGCATATCGAAGGCAACGGCACCTACAACTTCACCGGCACGACGACGCTCAATGGCAACGCCGACGACGGCCTCGATATCACCGGACAAGGCACCTACACCTTCGCCACCGTCAATGCCCAGAACAACACCGATCGCGGCATAACGGTGCAGGGCACGTCGAGCGGCGGCAGCTTCACCACCACCGGCGGCGCAATTTCCGGCAATGGCGGCGCCGCCGTCTTCATCGACCCGATCACCGCCCATGTCGTGCTCGATTCCATCACCCAGAGCGGCGGCGTTTCGGGCGTCATTCTCGACCAGTTGTCGGGCAGCTTCACCGTCAACGGCGCCACGACCATCTCGAACACCACTGGTCCGGCGATCGCGATCAGCAATTCCCCGGCATCGATCCGCTTCGGCGACATCGCCATCACCAACCCTGGCGCCGACGGCATGTCGTTCAGCGGCGTCAACGCCACAGTGTTGGCCGGCAACATCGTCATTTCCGGGCTCGGCGCAGGTCAGGCCGGCCTCGATTTCTCGAACAGCCAGACCAATTTCACCGCGCAGTCGCTCAACATCAGCGCTCAGGGGCCGATTGCGGCCGGCTCGATCGGCATCGATCTCGCCAACACCACTGGCGACGCCTCGATCACCGTCACCAACGGCGGCAATATCTCCGGCGTCGACACCGGCGTTCGCCTGGGCATTGCGGGGTCGCTCGCCAATTCGGCCAATGCGGAGTTCACCTTCGGCGGCGGCTCGATCGCTGGCCAAACGGCATCGCTCGACGCGCGCGGGCTGAACCAGACGCTGGGTCACTATGCGTTCAGCTCGACTACGTTTAGCGGCGACCAACTCTTCGACCAGCAGAATGTGATCTTCGTCGGTGCCGCCGGATCGTCCGGTGACGGCTCTTCGACATCAAGCCTGCTCGCCATCGATGAGGCCGATCTTGATACCGACGCCAACGCCATCTTCGTACTGGTCAATGAAGGTTCGCCAATCGACATTGCCGGCGGCTTCTCGCTCAGCGCCGGACAGACGCTGGCCTCCTTCGGCAATGGTCGCACCTTCTCGCTGGGCGGCGTGCCGGTCAACGTTACCGGCGACAACATCCAGCATGACCAGGTCGTCTCGGATGCCGGCGGCGCGGCGACACTGACCAATTCCGGCGCCGGCGATGTCGTGACGGCGGGCAGCGGTAGCGCGCTGCTCGACTTCAACATTTCGGGCGGCAGCGCCGCGGGGATCCAGGCCACCGGCATTGCCGGCCTGACCGTCCAGGGCGTGTCGGTCAGTAATGTCGCGACCGGCCTCGTCCTGGATGGCGTGACCGGCACGGTGACGGTCGACGATCTCGACATCCAGAACGCGAGCCAGACCGGCATCGCGCTGGTGAATTCGAGCGCGACCGCCAATTTCACCGGCGCAACGTCTATCACCAATGCCGGCAATGTCGCCCTGTTCGCCAACAATTTCGATGGCAGCGCAACCTTCGACGATCTCGACATCAGCGGCGGCGGCCGAGGCGTGGCGATCTGGACCGGTTCGAGCGGAACGCTGACCTTCGGCGCCGCGAGTTCCATCACCAACACGGGCGATGTGGCCTTCAACATCAACAGTGCAACGCCCAACGTCACATATAACGGAACCATCAACCAGGCCACAGCGGCCAGCGCGGTGCGTATCAGTGGCATGACAGGCGGCACTGCCACCTTCGGCGGCAAGATCACGGCCAGCACCGGCGCGGCCAACGCGATCGATCTCGTCAACAATGTCGGCGGCACGATCAACTTTACCGGCGGCCTCGATCTGGCAGCCGATGGCGGCTTCGGCTTTAGCGCGGTCAATGGCGGCACGCTGACGGTTACGGGCTCCAGCAACACCGTGGAGACTGGTCTCGGGCCGGATGAGAAGGGCATCCAGATCGCCGGCATGACGATCGGCGCGGCCGGGGTGAACTTCTCCAGCGTCACCGTGGATGGCTCGGGCGGCGGTGTTTCGACCGGCATCGCCATCAGCAACACCGGCGGCGGCAACGTCACCTTTGGTGGCGTCGATCTGTACCGCGTCAGCGGCGTCGCCGTCAGCCTCAATGGCATCACCAGCGGCACCTACAGCTTCAATGGCACGACGAAGATCGACACCGTGGTGGGCGGAGGCCCCGGCTTGCTGGTTCAAGGCAGCGCAGCGACGGTCAGCGTCAACAATCTCGTCACCACCAATGTTGCCAGCGCCGATGTCAGCCTGACCAACAACACCGGCACGATCGGCATTGGCGGCACAATCACCAACAGCGGCACGGGCGACGGCGTGATCGTCTCCGGCGGCAGCGCGGCAGTCACGGTTTCGGCCGCTATCTCCAGTTCGGCGAGCGCGCCCGGCACGGCAGTCAAGGTGGATGGCATCACCGGCGGCTCGGTGGCCTTCAGCGGCCCGATCACCTCGACCGGGACCGGCACGGGCGTGTCGGTTTCGAACACCGCCGCCGGCAGCAGCGTCGGCTTCGGTTCGGTGACGGTATCGGGTGCTGCCGGCAGCGGCATCGACATATCAGGCAATGCCGGCTCGGTAGCTTTCACCGGCACGACCAGCGTGACGCTAGGCCCGACGGCCAACGCGACCGGCATCAATTTCAGCGGCACCAATGCCAATGTCGCCTTCGGCACGACCAATGTGATCATGGGCGCCGGCGCCAACCAGACCGGCATCGACTTCAGCGGCTCGTCCACGACGGCCGATTTCGGCCTGACAACGATCAATGGCACCGGCGATCTCACCTCGCGCGGCATCGACCTTTCGTCGACCACCGGCAACAAGACCATCACCTTCCTGCGCGGCTCCAGCATCAGCAATACCGGTGTCGGCGTCGAACTGTCGTCGGGCGGCACCACGGCAACCTCGGCTAACGCCAACTTCACCTTCGGTGACGGCACCTCGGCCGACGGGCGTCAGTCCTCCATCACTGCAGCGGCTGGCGGCTACACGGTCAACACGATCGGGCTCGATCCGACGCTCGGCAACTATGATTTCGACGACGTCGCCTTCACCGGCCAGGCCCACCTGGCGACCGCTGTCGGCGGCGTCATCATGGTGTCGCAGAACGGCGGCGTGATCACCGCCGGCACGGACGGGCTCAGCGCCGATGTGACCACCATTTCGGTGGCCGCTGCCGATGCCATGGTGGGTTCGCAGACCTTCGCCTTCGTTGGCACCGTCGACCTCAGTTCCACGCCTTTCACGCTCGATTCGGGCCAGTCGATCGACGGCTTCGGCAACGGCAACTCCATCCTCACCTCCGGCACGGTCCAGCCGATCAATGTCCAGGGCAATCTCGGCGCTACCGGTGGCAATGTCACCGGCGACGAGGGCGTGGTCACCGGAACCGGCGACTTGATGCATCTGCTGGGCAACAACCAGGTGAAGAACACTGCCTTTGATTTCAGCGGCGCCAGCGGCTCGGTCTTCCTTATCGACCAGAATGCTGCCGGGTTCGGCAACGCCGGCGGCATCTTCATCGATGGTGTTACGGTCAGCAACGTCGCGGCGGGCCAGACGGCGTTCAAGGTCGACAGCCTCACCACCAACCTGTCGATCACCAACAACAACATCAACGTTGCCGGCACATTGCTGAACGCCGATGGCGGCAATGGCAACATCACGCTCACGCACGGCGCCTTGCCGAACAGTGCGACCCCCGGCACGCTCGCGAGCGGCGGCATCTCGATCGCCAACCGCACCGGCGGCCTGGTCAACTTCACCGACAAGGTGACGGTTGGCGGCAATGGGGTTTCGCTTACCAACAACACCGGCGCCACCGCCAGCTTCGCCGATGTAGACATCACCACGAATGGCGCGACGGCATTCAGCGCTACCGGCGGCGGCACGGTCAATGTCACTACCGGGACGATAAACGCCACGGGCGCGCAAGCGGTGGCGCTCGACGGGATAACGGCCAATATCAACTTCGCCTCGACCGCCGCGTCCTTCAGCACTGGCAACGGCATCGACCTGCAGAACCTGACCGGCACGGCGGATTTCGGCATCGGCACGCTGACCAACACGGGTGCGGGCACGTCGTTCAATGTCGGCTCGGCCACCGCTGCCAGCGGCGGCAACGCGACCATTTCCTATGGCGGCACGATCGCCAGCAACGGTGTGGGCGCGGCCGTGTCGATCCAGAGCATGACCAGCGGTTCGGTAACCTTGTCGGGCAATTTGACCGACGGCCTTGCCGGCGCGGGCGGCAACATCGTCATTGCCGGCAACGACTCGGCCGCGATCACCTTCTCGGGCGCGACCAAGCAGATCAGCTCGGGCGCGACCGATGGTGTCGATATAGGCGTCGTCGGTGGCTACATATCGGGTACGCCGACCCCCAATACCAATTCCACTATCGACTTCACCAATGGTGGTCTCGATATAACGACGACAACCGGCGCCGGCTTCGTCGCCTTCGGAGATTTTGCGACCGGCACCATCACCGTCACCGGCACGGGCAACAAGATCAATTCCGGCGCCGATGGTCTTGTCCTGTCTGGCGCCAATGTCGGCGCTGGCGGCGTTACCTTCGACAGCGTCTCGGCCGTCTCCACGAATGCCGCCGCCGGTGTCCTGCTTGGGGGTATCAGCCTCGCCGGCGACGTCAACATTGGCGGCTTGAGGGATACCGGCTACATCGGCGCTTCGCTGAGCGGCCTGAGCGGCACCGGCGCGGTCAATTTCACCGGCACGACCGATCTCGACGTCAGCTACAGAGGCTTCGATATCAGCGGTCCGCAGGTCGGCACCATAAATATCGCCAATGTCGCCGGATCCACCCTGACCATCGATGGTGGCTCGGTCGGCATTGCGACGAACGGCCTCCAGGGCGGCACCATCAATGTCGGCGGCAACGGCGGCAGCGCCAGCATCGGCGCAACGACAAGCACCACCGGCTCGGCCATAAGCCTGAACGGCGGCAACAACCTCGTCCACGCGACGCTGAACTACAACGGTTCAATCAAGGTCGACACCGGCAGTGTCCTGCAGGCCGGCGGCGGCGACTGGACCGCGCTCAACATGAGCGGCTCGGTCGTTTCGACCACGGCGGCCGCGCCGGGGACGGCGGCTTTCACCTTCAGCGGCAACGCCAACGGCGTCTACAATATTTCGAGCACGATCGATCATACCGGCACGGGCGTCGGCGTCCTGTTCGACGGATCGTCCGAGGGAACGGCCACCTTCTCGAGCACCTCGAAGATCTTCGACACCAGCAGCGGCAGCAACGGCGCCATCGTCAAGGCGCCTAGCATCGGGCCGGGCGAAGGCACCGGCACGCTCAACTTCACCAATGGTGGCCTGGTCGTCACCACCTCAAGCGGCGCGGGATTCACCGCCAGCACCCTCGGCGCCGGTACCGTCAGCGTCAGCGGCGCCGGCAACATCATCACCACGGGAACCGGCACCGCGCTTGACCTCGCCAACGCGACGATCGGCGCCGGCGGCGTCACCTTCGGTACGATTTCGAGCAATGGCGCGGCAACCGGCATTTCGCTCAACAATGTCGGCGGCGGCGCGCTCGATCTCGGCGCGGTCGACCTGGAAGGCATCACCTCGCGCGGCGTCGACGTTTCCGGCACGCTCGGCTCGGCGTTGGATTTCGGCAGCCTGAAAATCGGCATTGCCGCCAGTGCTACCAATGCGGTCGGCCTCGACCTCAACGGCGCCGCGCTCGGTTCGAGCACCATCACGGCTGGCGACTTCGATGTCGATGGCGGCGGCTCGGCAGGCTCGATCGGCATCGACATGGCCGGCACGACCGGCACCGGCACTATCCAGCTCGGCGATACCGTCAACAACAATCCCGGTCCGGCGGGCCAGACCTCGACCATCGCCAATGTCGGCTACGGCGTCCAGTTCTCCAGCACGACCAACGCAAAGCTTGTCTTCGGTGACGGCCAGGGTCCGGCCGAATCGTCGATTGCCACCACCGGTGGCCAGGTCATCCACGCCACCGACGCCTTGCCGACCAATGGCGATTACAATTTCAACGACGTCAATTTCACCGGCGATACCTCGAACCTGGCCTCGATCCACGTCTATTACGTCGACCTCGACGGCAACATTTCGGGAACCGGTGACGGTAGTCTTGCCAATCCAGGCAGCCTTGCGCAGGCCCAGGCCTCGACGGCCAACGTCATCGTTCTGATCGACAAGAACGTCAACGGCAGCCAGGAAACCCTCGACCTGAGCGGCGGAACGTTCCAGCTCGATGACGGCCAAGTGCTGCTCGCCTTCAAGAGCGGCGATGCGGCCATCGATGTTTCCCAGCTCGGCGTCTCTGCCGGCAGCGGCGCGTCGGGGGTGTTCCATTTCACCACGGTGCAAAGCTCGACGATCGTCGATGCGCCGGCCGGCATCGACACGCTGCGGCCCGTGCTGCAGAGCAACAACGCCACCTCGGTGATCAACCTCGCGACCAGCGGCACAGGTATCTTTACCGGCGGCGTCGGAAACCTGATCATCCGCAACATCGGCAGCGGCGACGGCATCTTCGTCAATGCCACCTCGGCCTCCAGCTTCTTCCTCAGGGACAACGACATCGCCGCCGGCGGCAATGCGCTTGACTTCTCCACCACCGGCGCGCCGGCGAACACGTTGCTGCTGTCGATCGACGACAACACGCTGCAGTCGACCGGAGCGGCGTTGGCCGCGTCCTTCGCCGGCCAGAATATCGGCCCGACGAGCAACTCGATCGCTGTCAGGTCCTTCTCCGGCAACACGGTCACCGGCGGCACCGGCGGCGGCATCGCCTTCAGCAATGTCACGTTCGACTCAAACGGCGCCGGCGGCACCGTCAACGCTGGCACGCTGACCGTCGGCACGACGGGCGCGCGCGTGCAGGGCGACGGCCTGAACCTGACCAACACCAGCGGCACGCTCGACCTCGGCACCTTCACCGTCGCCAACAATGCCGGCACAGGCGTGCTTGTCGACACCAAGGGCGCGAGCACCATCTTCACGCTGAACAGCAGCGGCGGTTCGGTCGACACCACCAACGGCGCCGCCTTCAATCTCGATCCGCTGACGGTCAACATGACGGTGGCCAGCGTCAACGCCACCGGCGGGACGAACGGCATCATCTTCGATGGCGTGGCAGGCACCTTCACCGTCACCGGCGCGACGAGCGTCACCGGCACGACCGGCGCCGGCATCAGTGCGGTCAACACCAACACCGGCACCTTCAACTTCAGCACGGTGACCGTGAACAACACCGCGTCGATCGGCGGCGGCATCGGCTGGGCCAGCGGTACGCTTAATGTTGGCGGCCTTGCCAATATCGACACATCGAGCGGGGTTGGTGTCTCGCAGAGCGGCGGCACGACTGGCTTCACCGGCGGCATTACGATCGACACCACCGGCGGAACCGGGATTCTCGGGGTGGCCGGAACCATGAACATCGGCGCCACCGGCGGCAGCGAGACGGTGAATGCGGCCAACGGTCAGGCGATCAGCCTCGTCAGCATGGCCGCCAACGTCTCGCTTGATTCGACATCGTCCGGCGGCGGCACCTCCAATGTCGCCCTGAGCAACGTCACCGGCTCCGTCAATCTCGGCTCCGGCGCGCTGAGCGGCGCCCTCGGGTCGGCCTTCAATGTCAGCGGCGGCACGGCCGATATCAGCTATGGCGGCAGCATCGCCAAGACGACGTCCGGCAACGTCGTCATCATTTCAGGCCGTACCGCCGGAACGACCACATTGTCCGGCAATCTGAGCGCCACCGGCGGCGCGGACAACGGCATCCTGGTCAGCGGCAATAGCGGCGGCACGGTCAATTTCTCCGGCAGTACCAAGACGCTCAGCACCGGTGCCAACGCTGCGGTAAGCCTGACCAGCAATGCCGGCAGCACCGTCAATTTCAGCAATGGCGGCCTGGCGATCACCACCACCTCCGGCACCGGCTTCAATATCACCGGCGGAGGTACGTTCAGCGTCGGCACCGGCGCCAACGCCAACGCGATCTCGACTGGCACCGGCGTCGCGGTCAGTATGAACGCCGCGATAGTCGCGGCTGGCGGGGTCAATTTCGCGTCGACGAGCAATGGCTCCGGCGGCAGCAGCGGGGTCATTCTCACCAATGTCACCGGATCGGGAACGATCAATCTGGGCGCCGGCGGACTGGTGGGCGGCAGCGCCGCGGCCATCGCCGTTAGCGGCGGCAGCGCCAATCTGGTCTATTCGGGCAACGTCACCCAGGCAACCGCCGGCCAAGCCCTACTGTCGGTAGGGAGCGGTCACTCCGGTACGATCACCTTCAACACAGGCACGCTGTCCGCGACCAACGGTACCGGCCTGCAGTTCGACAACGCCGACGGGACCTACAATTTCAACGGCACGACGACGCTGAACGGCGGCGATGCCGGCATCGATATCGTGAATGGCTCGAGCGGCAATTTCACCTTCAACGCCAACACCTCGATCACCAACCCGAGCGGTGTCGGCTTCAATGTCAATGGCGGCGCCGGCACCATCACCTATGCCGGCACCATTTCGAAGACCACTGCGAACAACGTCGTTTCGATCCAGAACCGCACCGGCGGCACGACGACGCTGTCCGGATCGATCACTGCAACGGGCGGCCTCGCCAACGGCATCCTCGTCAACGCCAACAGCGGCGGCACGATCAATTTCTCGGGCAGCTCCAAGACGCTGTCCACCGGCGCCAGCACCGCCGTCAACCTGACCGGCAACACAGGCGCCACCATCAACTTCTCCGGCGGCGGGTTGGACATCGACACCACGTCCGGCGTGGGCTTCAACGCAACCGGTGGCGGCACGGTGACGGTCACAACCGGCGGCAGCCCAAATACAATCAACTCGAGCACGGGCACCGCGCTCAACGTCGCCAACACCACGATCGGCGCCCCGGGCCTGACCTTCAGGAGCATTTCGTCGAACGGCGCCGCCAACGGCATCGTGCTCAACAACACCGGCGCCAGCGGCGGACTGACCGTCACCGGCGACGGCGGGGGCACGAACAACGGCTCGGGCGGTACGATCCAGAATTCGACGGGCGACGGCGTCAGCCTCACCAACACCCAGGACGTCCATCTCGCCTATATGAACCTCACCAACAATCTGGGCGACGGCATCGGCGGCTCGAACATCAACGGCTTCGTGCTGAACCGCTTGAACATCTCCCTCAACGGCGACGACCCGGCGACGGACGAGTCCGGTATCAACATCACCAATCTGACCGGAACCGCTTCCAACGGCGCCCATGCGACGTCGATCAGCAATTCGGTGATCAGCAACAACAACGAATTCGAGATTCAGATCTCGAACAACTCCGGAACATTGACGAACCTGCAGCTCGTCAACAACACGATTTCTGCCAATGGTGTGGGTATAAATGGCAATGCCACCTCACCCCACGGCAATCTCGTCAATTTCCTGGGGCTGGGCTCGTCCGTTATGGGGCTGACGGTGACCGGTGGCACGTTCACCGGCAACACCGTTTCAGATGCAACCCATATCATTACGGGAACCGGCCTGTTCGCCAACTCGGGCGGCACCAGCATGACGGTGAATGTGTCCGGGGCTACGTTCACGAACAACAATGCGGGCGTGGACGTCTCGACCGATCCTGTTTCAACGTCGCTTACCTTCGACATCGAGAACAACACCTTCATCGGCCAGCGTTCGACCGCGATCAATCATTTCGACAACGGCAACGCGCCGTTCACCAGGACGGTCAGCGGCACGATCAAGAACAACATCATCGGCGACAACGCCGTCCTCAACTCGGGCTCTACCGTCGGAAGCGGCATCACGATCCAGAACGAAGGTGCCATCAACGGCAAGTATCTGATCGACGGCAACCAGATCTATCAGATCGCGACGGGTCCCGGCATCACCGTCAATGTCGGCCTTGGCGGTCAGGCCACGGGCGGCGGCGAGACCGATCTTACCATCACTAACAATGTCTTCGATCATATCAACGGCAGCCGTGCTATAACCATTCAGGACAACCAGGTTACCGACATCGCCAGTCCGCCCGGTGCCGGCCCGTTCCCGACCATCTGGCTCAACCTTCAGGGCAATTCCTTCTCGAACATCGCCGGGCAGGCCGGCAATGGCCAATATGTGCGTCTCAAACAGTCTTACGGCGTCTTCAAGGTAACGCAGTCGGCCGCAACTGCCGGCGCAAACGCGGGCGAGTTGGATGACGCAAACGGCATCAACGATCCGACCAAGTTCAGCACCAGCAGCACCAGCGGCAGCATCCAATACGGCCAAAGCGCCGCGCCCTTGCCGACCACCAACCCTCTACCTTGAACCGGACCCGGCTTTGTCACGGAAATCGGGTTTCAATAGAGAAAAGCTAAAAAAACGAGCTTGCAAAGTACTGAAATCGGTTGTTCTATAGAAGAAGAAAAATCTACTCCGATTAGCAGAAAAGTTTAAGCACTGATTGTATGCACACCGCAAGATAACTCTTGCGGATGGACTGACCGTGCTTGTCCATTGACGGGAGGGGCGGCGATGGCGGAACCATTTCTTTCCGAAATCAGGATCATGTCGTTCGGGTTTCCGCCGAAAGGTTGGGCTCTCTGCGATGGACAGCTTCTGCCCATCAACCAGAACCAGGGGCTGTTTTCGCTCCTCGGCACCACCTTCGGCGGTGACGGCCGGGTGAATTTCGCCTTGCCCGATTACCGGGGACGCATTCCAATCCATGTCGGCGGTAGTCATACGCTTGGCGAGCGAGGCGGCGAGCAGGCGCACACGCTTTCCATAAGCGAACTGCCCCAACATACGCATGTTGCGAATGCCTCAACCGCCCAAGGTAACTCCGCCAACCCGAATTTCGCGAATGTAGGCAACGTCCTGGCGAACGACCCAGGAAATGTCTACGGCCTCGCCAACAATCTGGCGGCACTGAACGCGGGAAGCGTGTCCAGCATCGGCGGCAGCCAGGCGCATCTCAACATGCAGCCCTTTCTGGCGCTCAGTTTCTGCATTGCCCTGCAGGGCATCTTCCCCTCGCCGACCTGAGGATTAGCGATCATGGCACAACCCTATGTTGGCGAAGTCCGCATGTTTGCCGGCAATTTCGCGCCGGCCGGCTGGATGTTTTGCGAGGGCCAGCTCTTGCCGATCTCGGAGAACGAGACGCTGTTCAATCTGATCGGCACCACCTATGGCGGCGACGGCGAAAGCACCTTCGCGCTGCCCGATCTGCGCGGCCGGGTCCCGCTCCACCAGGGCAACGGCTTCGTCCTCGCGGAAACCGGCGGTGCCGAAGAGATCACGCTGACGATCCAGCAGATTCCGGCGCATTCCCATCCGTTCTTGGGCAACATCGGCAACGGGTCGCAAGCTTCGCCGGCGAACAATGTCCTGGCAAGTTCGACCCTGGTTCAGCTCTACGCAGCGGAAACGGCCGACGCGATCATGGCGACATCGGCCATCTCCTCTGTCGGTGGCAACCAGCCGCACACGAATTTTCAGCCCTATCTCTGCGTCAATTTCATCATTTCGCTGTTCGGCATCTTCCCGTCGCAGACCTGAGAGAATCGCCATGGCCGATCCGTTCGTCGCTGAAATCCGCATTTTCCCGTTCAATTTTGCGCCCAAGGGCTGGGCGTGGTGCGACGGCCAGTTGTTGCCATTGTCGCAGAACACGGCGCTGTTTTCGCTCCTCGGCACCACATATGGCGGCAACGGCAAGTCGAACTTCGCCTTGCCCGACCTGCAAGGCCGCTCGCCGATGCATCCAGGTCAAGGCCCGGGACTCTCGCTGCATGATCTCGGCGAAACCGGCGGTACGGAAACCGTTTCCCTGATTGAATCTGAAATGCCGATGCACAACCATGCGATGCGCGCGACCGTCGAAAACGGAACGCAAGGCACTCTCACCCCCAACATCACGCTGGCGACATCCATTGGCGGGCAGGTATTTCAAAAGACCACCAATGCCAATTTGGTCGCCATGAACGCCAACGCGCTCGCTCCAGCCGGCGGCGACCAGCCGCACAACAATATGCAGCCTTATCTCACCTGTTATTTCTGCATCGCGCTGCAAGGCGTTTTCCCGCCGAGAAATTGACATCGCGCCAACAGGGCAGGACCGACATCATGGCCAAGGAAGCAGCACCAAAGTCCGAAGCGCCGAGCGCGAAGGCCGCGAGGCGGGCCAAAAGCAGCGCCGGCACCGCCCGCTCGCGGCGGCCCGGCGTCCCGCCGGTCTACCAGCACATGCCTGCAGGCACCTCCTTCTTCGAGCTGTCGCGGCTGATGGTCGTCGGCATCGATTACGCGGCCGGGCGGCTGATCCAGAAGGCGCAGACATCCCCCAACGGACCGTGGGCGCAAGACTGGTCTCCCATCGCGCCGGGCGCCTTCGCCACGATGACGGCGGGCCTGACCAAGGATGGCCGGGTCGCGATCATCGCCCAGATGGCGGGAAACCCTGCCCTCTATTTTATTAGCGAAGATCCGAACCAGGTCGGCCCGATCGAGAAATGGAATCCGCCAGTCAGCATAGGCGCGCCGCCCGGCGCGGTCCTCTATCAGAAGCTCACGATGGCGCGTGACGCCGATGGCCGTATCGAGATATTCGTGACCGACAATCTCGGCCGCATCTGGTGGATCTACCAGAATCCCGACGTCATCGTTCAGGTGCAGAAGACCGTCACGCCGCCCGGCAGCTCGACGCCGATCGTCGTCACCGTCGATGAGCTTGCGCCCCCCGCCAAGCCATGGAGCGACTGGATACAGCTCACCGGCCAGCTCGTGGCGGTGACGTCAATCCGCCAGGCAGACGGCCGCATAGCGCTGTTCGGCATTAACTCCGTCCTTGCTCTCTACCGCTGCCAGCAAGCCAAGGCTCAGGCGCTGACGGTCGCCGACTGGACGCCATGGATACAGATCGACGCCGGCTTCAAGTTCACGGAAATGGCGCCGATCGTGGGGCCTCTCGGCTCTACCAATCTCTTTGCGATGACGCAGCCGGGTCAAGTCCTGCACACCAAGCAGCAGCCGGCCGGCTCCGATACCTGGACCGCCTGGGCAACGCCAGGCTTCAGCAGGGTTCCGAGATACACGCTCTGCGCCGGTATCCAGGGCGACGGCGATATCATGCTGGTCGCTTCCGACCAGCAGCACGTTCACTCCTTCAATGCCCAATATGATGCGGCCACCCAGAATTGGTCGGGATGGCGTGACTTCAACGCTTCTGGCGCCAACACCCGATTGTCGCTCGACTACAATGCCGATGGCCGCCTTGCCTTGTTCTCGATGATGATCACAGGCGATGGCTCGAATGGCCTTTGGACAATCAATCAGATGGCAATGGACAGCTCCGAGTGGGAGTGGGGCTGGACGGCGCTGGCCACCAGCAACCTCAAACAGATCGCAGTGGTGCGCGATCTGACGCCGCCGGTCTGAGACCTCCCGGGCAGGGAATGGCAGCCGTTGAAATCTTCAGGCGTGCGCTAGCGGCCGAGCTTGTGCTGCGGCCTGAGACGGATGCCGATATACCGTTCCTGGGTGCGCTTTACGCATCGACGCGGATGGAGGAACTGGCCGTGACGGCATGGAGCGAGGCACAGAAAGCCGCGTTTCTCGACATGCAGTTCCAGGCGCAGCGCGCGCATTACCGGCGCCACTATCCGGAAGCGGATTGGCTGGTGGTGGAGCGTGGCGGCGAACGGATCGGCCGCCTCTATCTCGAGCGTTGGCCGAGCCAGCACCGCATCATCGACATCGCCCTTCGGCCCGAGCATTGCGGCAAGGGCTTCGGCACCGCTTTGCTCAACGACTTGATCGATGAGGCGGCCGCCGTCGGCAAGGCTGTCTCGATCCATGTCGAGAAGAACAATCCGGCATATCGTCTCTATTTGCGGCTCGGCTTCGAGGTCGTCGAGGACAAGGGTGTCTACGACCTGATGGCGCGGCCTGGCTTACCGGCCGGAACGGACGGTCAGTTGAAGACTGCCTCGTAGGTATAGCTCGTCTGGTCGCCGGAGATCGGCACGATGAAGATGTCATGGGCAAGCTCGCTGCCGACAAAGTGATAGGTCGCCTGTGGCAAAAGCATTTCGCGCGGGCCTTTGAACAGCAGCGAGAAGCCGCCGCCCTCGCGCGGGCTGTTGGCGATCCGCCTTACCGCGCTCAACTCCAGCGCGACCATCTTGCCATTCGTCTCGACGATGAATGTCTGGCCGACGGCCTGATCGAAATCCGCAACCGAAACCATTGTCGTCCGCCCTCGATCACTTGCTTCGGCTGCCAATTCCTGCGAGCCTCGTCTTGTCCATAGCGCGCCGATCATCGCTGGAAAAGTGCGCAGCGGATTTCCGTCCGGAATTGCTCTGGAAAGGAGTGAAGCGGCTCCAAGTTCTATCGGACGTGAACCATTCCAGCCATTGCGCCAACCCCTGCGCTGGCCTAAACCCCTCATAAGTGTCATGCTATCCATGGCTTTTGAAGCACCGCGCGGAGATACGAAGCATGGCCGAAGCCAACACCGAGAAGGCGCCGGCGCCGGGTGCGGCCAGCAATGCGCTGCCGCTGTTCTACTTGAAGCCGGAGGCGCTCAGCCCGATACGCCACGGCTCGCTCGGTTTGACTGCGCGCGCCGATTTCGGCTTTGCCCGCGCGGCGCATGCCATCCCCGTTGCGGCATCGGAAATGCCGGGCGCCATGCGCTCCTATCCGATCGTCTTCATCGGCCCTGCCAAGGCGCCGGTGATCATCACGGGGCTGCGCCAGAACGAAAACCTGTTCGTCGATGCCGACGGCGGCTGGACCGAGCCGCATTACATTCCGGCCTATGTGCGGCGTTATCCGTTCATCCTGGCGGACGAATCCGCCACCTCCGGCCGGCTGACGCTTTGCGTCGATCGGGCCAGCGACCGCGTCGTCGACCAGCTCGTGGCGCCGTTTCGTGACGATGCCGGCAAGCTCGCGCTGTTCTTCAACGGCACCGAACCGACCGAAGCGACCAGGCAGGCGCTCGCCTTCTGCAGCCAGTTCCAGAACGATTTCAACGCCACCCGCGCCATGGTCGAGAAGATCGACGCGCACGGCCTGTTCGCGCCGCGCCAGAGTAAGGTGACGCTGGAAGGCGGCGAGGTGCTGAATCTCACCGACTTCCAAGTGATCGACGAGCAGGCGCTCAACAAGCTGGCCGACGAAGCCTTCCTCGATCTGAGGAAATCAGGGGCTCTGGCGCTGGTCTATTGCCATCTCGCCTCCTCCAACAGCTGGTCGTCACTGGTCCACCAGGCGTCGATCCGCAAGCAGGGTTGGAAATGAGCGGCGACAATCCAGTCGTGTGACGGTACGCCGATGATCGTTGAGCGGCTGTGCGCCCTTTCGGGTGCGAGTGCCGAATCGGTGACTGCGTGCCAGGTCCGACAATGTGGTCGTCTCGATCAGATCGAGACGGCCAGAGATTTATGACAAATTGGTTGCGGGACGCGCAGCCACCAATGCACTGTGTTTCGCACCAAGAGTCACCTTTCTTGTGAAACCATTTCAGTCGCAAGGAAACAATCCGCCACCTGATGAGCACGGCACAATTCGCCGCCGCTTGACGGCGGGAACTTCAGCTTGAGAGAACCCCCAGGCCGCCGATACGCAGCTTCCTCTCGCAAGGTTCAGGCACAGATCACGCCATTTTCTTCAGCTCTGTACCTGTTCGGGCGCGCCGGAGAGAGTTTGTTAGTGCGCAATATGCGCGAGCAAACAGCAATCGACCGATGAGCCAGCCGCAGAACGTCACAATCGTCGAGGTGGGGCCTCGCGACGGCCTGCAGAACGAGAAGACGATTATTGCCAGTGACCGGAAGGTCGCCCTGATCGGGCTGCTGGCGGATGCCGGGCTTACGCGGATAGAGGCGACGGCATTCGTTTCGCCAAAATGGGTGCCGCAGATGGCCGACCATGACGAGGTCATGCGGAACGTCCCGCGCCGGCCCGGCCTGCTGCTCTCCGCGCTGGTGCCGAACGAAGAAGGCGCTGCGGCGGCGATCGCGGCCGGCGCCCAGGAACTCGCAGTGTTCGCCAGCGCGTCGGAGACTTTTGCGCAGAAGAACACCAACTGCACGATCGCGCAGAGCATCGAGCGGTTCAGGCCGGTGATGTCGCTTGCCGCCGCGCACGGGCTCTCCGTGAGAGGCTATGTCTCCTGCGCCATCGACTGCCCGTATGAGGGGGCCATCGAGCCGGAAGCGGTGAGAGATGTCTCCGAGCGCCTGATTGGCATCGGCTGCCGCGAGGTGGCCGTCGCGGATACGATCGGACGCGCGACCCCCGAAAGAGTCGATCGGATGCTGACCGAGGTTACCCGTGGCATTGCTGCCTCGTGCCTTGCCTGTCACTTCCACGACACGTCGGGCCAGGCCCTGGCGAACATCGACGTTGCCTTGGCCTTCGGCATCCGGATCTTCGACAGCGCTGTCGGCGGGCTGGGCGGCTGCCCCTATGCGCCGGGTGCGGCCGGCAATGTCGCCACGGAGGCCGTCGTCGCGCATGTGACGCGGCTCGGCTACGACACCGGAATCGATACCGGAAAGCTCGCGCATGCCCGCGCCCTGGCGCTGCGCCTGAAGGCCGGAGCGGGTTCGCGCGGCTGATCCATAGTTTTAGCGCATGATCCTAATGGACCGCGGCATACATGATTACCTCTTCCGTCGCGTTGCGGCGGTCCATTTCCTCCACGATCTTGCCCTGGCGCGCAATGAGGATCCGGTCCGACAGCGTGAGAATTTCCGGCAGGTAGGAGGAGATCACCGCGATCGCGATTCCCTGGTCGGCGAGCTGGTTGATGAAGGCGTGGATCTCGGCGATGGCGCCGACATCGACACCGCGCGTCGGCTCGTCGAAGATCACCAGCTTCGGCTTCTGCACCAGCGCCTTGGCAATCACGACCTTCTGCTGGTTGCCGCCTGACAGCTCGATGACCTTCGCATTGGGGTCGATGGCGCGGATGTTCAGACGCTTGCGCCAGTCTTCGGCGAGCGAGCGCGCCTGCTTCATCGATATGATGTTCAGGCCGCCATAGGGCTGGCCGCCGAGATAGCCCATATAGATATTCTCGGCGATGCTCATCGTCTCGAAAAAGCCCTCGGCCTTGCGCTCCTCGGTGACATAGACGATGCCGTCGCGGACGGCGGGCGCCGGCACCAGATAGCGCTTGGGCCGGCCGCCGATCTTGACTTCGCCGCCATGGAAGAAGTCGCGCTTGAGCACGCCGCTGACGACTTTCAGCGTCTCGGTGCGGCCGGATCCGACAAGGCCGAAGATGCCCGTCACCTGGCCGGCGTAAAGCGAGAAGGACGTGTTGCGGACCATGTTGCCCATCGACAGGTTCTCGACCGAAAGCACTTTTGGCCCGCGCGGACGCGGCGCGCGGCTCCGCGAAGCGCCGCTGTAGATCTCATCGGTGAGCGTGCGGCCGACCATCGCCTGGATGATCTTCTGGCGATCGAAGGCGGATGCCCTGTCGGATGCGACCAGCCTGCCGTCGCGCAGGACGGTGATGCGATCCGCCACCAGCAGCGCTTCCTCCAGCGCATGCGAGATGAAGATGATGGAGACCCCTTCTTCCTTCAGCTTCCTGATCAGCTTGAAGAAGTAGCTCTTCTCCTCGGGCGTCAGCGTCGCCGTCGGTTCGTCGAAGATGATCACCTTGGCCTTGTGGTGAACCGCCCGGGCGATCTCCACCATCTGTTTCTGGGCTGCGCCGAGCGAGCCGACGATCGCCGAGGGGTCGACATGGAAATTGAGCGACTGCAGGAATTGCTGCGCCGAGATATAGACGCCGCGCAGGCGATTGAGCGGCTTCTCCTTGCCGAGATAGATGTTCTGGGCCACCGTCATCGATGGCACCAGGCTGTTCTCCTGGTAGACCATGGCGATGCCTTTCGCGAGACCCTCGGCGGGGGTGTGGAGGCGTTCTTCCCGGCCATCGATGAACAGCCTGCCGCTGCTCAGCGGATAGACGCCCGCTATGACCTTGGTAAGCGTGGATTTGCCGGCGCCGTTTTCGCCAAGCAAAGCGTGTATCTCGCCAGGCAGCAGCTGGAAATCGACGTCCAGAAACGCCGGATTGCCGCGGAAATCCTTGGTTGCCGCCTTGAGTTCGACGATCGGTGTCATGGTACGGCATCCAAGGTGGAAACGATGTCCGGCTCGCTGGGATCGAGATGGTCGATGGCGATGATCTCGCCGCGGCCTTTCGAGGTCAAAAGCAGCCGCTCTGCCTGCTCCGCGCAGGAAGTTATGCCGTGGCGCTTGCCGTCGGCCCGGCTGTGCGCGCTCCAGATCGGCTGGAACTCATCGTCCAGCCTGATCACGAGCCCGTAGGAGCGCGTTGGCGCCCATGGCTTGTGGATACCAAGCCGGATGATCCCGCCCGCCTGCAGCGGCTCCTTGAAGCTATGGCCGCTCGATAGCGTGGGCGCGATCCAGTATTCGGGAGCGACCGTCTCCATCATCGTGCGCTTGTAGCGTTTTTCACGCAGCACGAACTCCTGTAGCTGAGAGCGCACAGCAAACAGGGTTAGCCAGTACCCTCCCCGGCTCGACGGACGGATGCGGCCCGGATAGGCAGGGAGGTCCACCAGCGGCGTTTCGCTGCCTTCACCGCGGATGCCGACCGTCAGCAGACGGTGCCGCCATGCCTCGCTGACGGCCACACGATCGCGACCGGCGATGCACACGCCGGAAGGATAGCCGAGGCCGCCCTGTATCACCGAAGCGTCGCGGGCACCGATATCGATCTTCAGCACACTGCCGCTGCGGCCGAGCTCCAGCAGGTCCCGCGCCCATTCGCCGACCGGATTGGCGCCCGAACCGTTGCAGACCACGAGCGTGTCTTCGTCGGCGAACACGCCGGCGGTCGGGCAATTGAGCCGTTGATTGCGAAGGCTGGCCGGCAGCCGCAGACCGTCATGCGGTCCGCCCGCGATCGCGATGCCCTGCCCGTCCAACCCGACGGCGATCGCGCCGCCGGCGGAGGCCGCCAGGAACGTGATGTCCGCCTCATAGGTCGCCCGCGTCGCGACGGAACCGTCGCTCGCGATTTCGACCAGGCTTCTGCCTGACGAGGCCAGGACGAGGTCGCCGGCCACCACCAGATTGTCGGCGTCCTTCAGCGTCGCGATGCCGGAGACCTGTTCGAGAAGATTGTTTGGCTTCAGCGCGCCGTCCATGACCGGCACCGTGATGGAATGCTCGCCGCGACCGCCCATGAACCGATCGACGACGACGCCTACGAAACGCGAGAGGCTCATGCGCGTGGTCCCCAATAGGCGGCCTGCGACGTCCATTCGGGATCGGCATCGGGCAATTTCAGCCGGCCGATCCTGTCGTTGTAGAGGCCGCCGAGATAGAGATGGCCCTTGTGCTCGCGCATCGACGTCACCATGGGATGGTTCTTGCCGCCAAGGTCCCAGTAGGATTCGACGATCTCGCCGTCGGGCCTGAACTTCAGCACGCAGCCGGTGTTGATGTTGGGGAACAGCCACTCGTCACGGGCAACCCGCTTGGCCATGCGCTTGCGCAGCGAGGGCATGCGCATGGCGAGGTCCAGCGCCGGCGACCGCATGCCGACAAGGGCCAGCCAGAAATTGCCGTCCGAGGCGCGATTGATGTTGTCGGGGTATCCGGGAAGGTTCGGGATCGTGATCTCGCGCTTGCCCTTGTTCGGCCCCGCGAACCAGTACCGGTTTATGCGGCATCCCCAGGTCTCGGCGAAGAAGAAGGACTCTCCGTCGCCCGCCATGCACACTCCGTTGGGGAACTGCAGGTCGCGCAGGATCGTCGTCGTCGACCGATCCCTCGGGTCGTAGCAGATCAGTCGTCCGTTGCCGCGGCTCTCCAGCGCATCGGTCGGCCAGTCATGCATGTCGTAGCGGATGGTCGCTTCGGAGAAGAAGATGCGGCCGTCCGGCGCGATGTCGAGATCGTCGGCGAGCTTGAGACGGGAATCGTCGATGACCGACAGGACGGTGCGCTTGGTCTCGTCGGTGAGCTTGGTCACCTTGCGGTCGGGCGAGACCTGATAAAGGCCCATGCCGCCGATGCAGACGTCGAGGTTGTCGTCGGCGTCGAACGCCATCCCCAGCGGGTGGCCGCCGATATGCACGAAAATCTCCCACCGCGCATAATCGGGCGCCAGGAAGCGCACAATGTCGCCATGGCGATTGGGGCAGTAGAGATTGTCCTGGCGGTCGAAGATGACGTCCTCTGGCCCCTCGATCTCGCCCTTGCCGATCAGCGTGACATCTTTCAGCCGGTCGTTGAGCGCGTAGGGGCTCCCCGATCCGGCGTCGGTGTCGGGCAGCTCGGGAAGGCGGAAATAGCTTGGCGACACATAGACCTTGTTGAGCAGCTTGTGCCTGTTCTTCAGCCAGCGCACGTCGATGGCCACGACGCAGAGCAGCACGATGCCGAGAATCATCGAGCTGATGCCGCCGGTGATGCCGATGCGCACCATGCTGTCGGTGAGGATGAGCACGACCACCGCGCCCAGCACCGACTTCACGACCGAGCCGCGGCCGCCGCCCAGGCTGTTGCCGCCGAGGACGGCCGCCGTCAGCGCAGCGATCTCGAGGCCGACCCCGGTATCCGAGCCGGCGCTGCCAAGACGCGCCGCGAAAAACACCCCGGCCAGCGACACCAGCACGCTCGACCAGACATAGGTCGAGAAGATGACGAACTTGACCTTCAGGCCGGCATTGTAGGCCGAGCGGCGGCTGCCGCCGACGGCGGTGATGTGCCAGCCCGTCCTGGCGCGCGTCAGCACCACGTGCCACAGCACGATGACGGCCAGGGCCACGAGGAAGGAGAACGGGATCCCGAAGACGCTGCCCTCGCCGATAAAGGCCCAGAGGTCGGAATCCGGGAACACCGCCGAGACGTCCACGGCATAGTGGAGCAGGATGATGTCGACGATCGAGCGGATGATGATCAGCGTGACAAGCGTCGTCAGGAACGCCCGGATGCGCAGATAGCCGATCAGGAAGCCGTTGACCGCGCCGCAGACGGCTCCGACCGCCAGCGTGGCAAGCACGGTCGCCCAAACCGGCCAGCCGAGCAGCGAGATGCAGATCAGGGCCGTGATGTTGGCAAGCGCAAAGACGCTGCCGACCGAAAGGTCGAGCCCGCCCGCGAGCAGCACGATGCCCATCGCGACGACGACCAGCGCGAACTCCGATAACTGACGCGACGTCTCGGTCACGCTGTCGAGCGTGAAGAAATGCGGGTTTTCCAGAAGGAAGAAACCGACCGTGAGAATCGTGGCAAAAACCGGAACGGCATTGTCGCTCCAGCGCTTCGACAGCACTTCGCCAAGCACCTTTTCAGGAAAATAACGAAAATAGAGGCGCTCGATCGCTTCCATCACAACGTCCCAATCAAATCCGGCCTGGGCCGGAGCCGCCGCCTCATCGCGCAGCGGCCCGGCCTGTTCCCTACTTCTTCAACTGATCGAGGTCCCAGCAGCTGTTCGCTGACATGGTGTCCTTGGTGATGAACTTGTTGGGGGTATAGAGCGCGAATTTGAGCGATCCTGCCGGCTCCTTCGACTGCAGCAAGACCTTGATGGTGTTGTTCAGGTCGCGGCCCTGCCCCTCGACGTCATAGGAGATGACCTCGTTGAACGTGCCGTTCTGCACGCCCTGGCACGCGGTCTTGTTCCCGCCGCCCGAGGTGATCAGGTAGATGTCCTTGCCCGACTCCTGAATGGCCGCGCCGGTGCCCGCATCCATGACATCCCAGAAGCCAATGATGCCGCAAAGATCCGGGTTCTGCTGGATCACCGTCTGGGCGATGCCATGCGCCTTGGACTGGTCCCAGTCGCCCGTTTGGCTGGAGACGATCTTGATATCGTCATGGCCCTTCAGCGTTTCGGTGATGGCATTGAGCTGGTAGACGCTGGCCGCCGCCGTTGCCGGACCTTGGATGATGGCGATCTTGCCGCTCTTGCCGCTGGCCTTGCCGCATTTCTCGATCATGCGGTTGGCGGCGTACTGGCCGATCCCGTACCAGTCGGCACCGACGAAGGCGTCGGTCTGATAGCTCGACTTCATGTTGACCTGGACGACCTTGATGCCCGAATCCTCGGCCTTCTTCAGGGTGCGGGCGTAGGACGCCACATCGAAATTCTGCACGACGATGATGTCCGGCTTCTCGGTGATCGCCTGGGTCAGCGCTCGCGTGCCGGTGTCGGTGCTCCAGTTGGCGTCGCGGATGTCGATCGTGTAGCCGAGCCGCTTGGCTTCCTTTTCCATGATCGCGGCCCAGCCTTCCGGCAGGTCGAAGCTCATCGACATCGGCACGAAGACCACTTTCTTGCCGGCAAGCGAATCGAGCGTCGGCTGCCTGAGCGCATCGGCCATGCCCTCCTGCGCCGTCGCGCAGCTCGTGGAAATGATGGCCGCCGTGAGCGCGGCCGCCGCGTATTTCAGGATCATCATCTCGGTTTCCTCCCATTCGATGACTGTCGGTTTCAGATGTCCCCTTGCTGCGATGTTTGTTCGTCTCGGGGGTTGAGAAAGGCGTCGATCACCAGGGCGAAGAGCAGCACCGTGCTCTTGAGCAGGTTCTGGACCGTGTAGGAGATGTTGAGGATGGTCATGCCGTTCAGCAGCAGGCCGATCAGCACCGTGCCGACCAGGATGTTGCGGACGCCGCCGCGCCCGCCGGTGAGGCCGATGCCGCCCAATATGACGACCAGAAGCACGTCGTATATCAGGGTGGAGTTGACCATGCGCATGTTCATGCTGGCCACGGAAGCCGCCGTCGCGCAGCCGGCCAGGAAGGCCATGGTGCTCGAGATCACATATTGCAGGATGATGATCGGCCGGACCGGTATGCCGGTGATCCGCGCCGTGGAGATGTTGTCTCCGATGCCGTAGATGAAGCGCCCGAGACCGGTTTTCCTAAGGAAGAGATAGAGCGCGGCCGAGCAGATCGCGAAGAGCCAGATCGGCATCGGGATGCCAAGCACGGCGCCGCGTCCGAGAAACAGGAACCAGTGCAGATTGTCGGGAATGTTGTTGACGTCGAGCGACGCGATAACCCCTCGCCCGAGGCCATAGACGATCGCCGACACCGCGAGGGTCGCAAAGATGGCCGGGATTTCCACATAGGCTATCAGGAAACCCATCACGATGGCGACGGCGACCGCGAAGGCCAGCCCGAGGGCCAGAGCGGTAGAGAACGCATAGCCATGGTTGGCAAGCACGATCGACAAAGTGAGCGAGACCGCCATCACCGCGACCAGGGAAAGGTCGACGCCGCGGCCGATGACCACCACCGCCATACCGAGGCTGAGCATGCCCAGCATGGCGACGTTCCGGATCAGGTTGAGGATGTTCTCCGGGCTGAGGAATCCATTGAGGGCGACCGAGAAATAGACAAACAGCAGCACCGCGACGACGAACACGATCAGTTCCTGGGTGAGGCCGATCCGGTGCCTGGTCTTCGTCGTCGCGCTCGGCGTCATTTTTTCTGATGCTGTTGCCACGGTCACTTGCCCTTGTTGGCGAAAGCCTCGAGTCCGCGTTTGGCGTCGTCGCTGGTGAAGGTGCGCTGGCCGAGCCGCGCTTCGTGCTGGAAAGCCTCGCCGAGCGGCAGGTGCTGCAATGTCAGCACCGCTTCCTTGATCGTCTGGATGGCTGTCGGGCTGAAGGAAGCTATGCGCTCGGCGATATCGCGCGACACGCGCTCGACCTCGCTGCTCGCCACGGCCTGGTTCGCGACGCCCCTGGCAAGCATGTCTGCCGCCGTGAACCGCCTTCCCGTCAACAGGATTTCCATCGCGTGCGCGTAGCCGATCTGGCGCACGAGGCGCACAAGCGTGCCGCCGGCGGGGACGAAGCCGTGGGCGGGTTCAGGCAGCTGGAAGACGGCATCCTCGGCCACGATCCGAATATCGGTGGCCAGCATCAGCTCGAAACCGCCGCCGATGCACAGGCCGCGAATGGCGCTTACCACCGGCTTGTAGAAACCGGCGGTCTTGATATGCGCCGGGTCCCAAGCGGAAATGTCGAAGCTGTCGGAAGCCAGCGCCGGAATGGACTCTCTCAGGTCGGCACCAACGCAGAACGCACGGTCTCCGGCTCCGGCGAGCACCGCCACCCGGATCCTGTCGTCGTCCCGCACCTCGTCGAAGGCGCGACCGAGATCCTCATACATGGCAAGGCTCAAGGCATTGAGCTTTTCCGGACGGTTGATCCGGATCGTGGCGATGTGCCCGTCGACGCCGAAATCGATCGCCATTCTAGATCGTCCCTTGCGATTTCATGGCGTCCAGCTCTTGCGGCGAAAGCCCAATCAGCCGCGCGAGAACGAGATCGTTGTGCTCACCGGGCGCAGGCGCCTTTTGCGGCGCCGCCTCGGCCATTTCGGAGAGCTTGATGGGCAGGCCGAACATGCCGAGAAGCTGCCGCCCGATCGGCACCTGAACGATCATGTTGCGGGCGGCGATATGCGGATCCTCGACGACCTCCGCGATGGTCTTGATGGCGCTCAGCGGCACCTTGTCGCCGGCGAGCTCCTCGAGTTCGGCCTTGGTGTAGCGGCTGAACCAACGATCGAGCAGCGGCTTGACCTTCGTTTCGGCGACGACCGGATCGAAGCGCTTCTCCATCGTGTCGATTTCGGGGTCCGTCGCCTTGTCCGGCTCGCCGAAGAGGCCGCAGGTGATCGTCCAGAACTTGTCGGTGTAGCCGCCGAAGAACACATAGCCGTCCTTGCACGGAAACTGTCCGTAGGGACGTACGAAAGGATGATCGTTGCCCAGCGGCGAGGCGATCTCTTTCCTCGCCGTATAACGGACGACGGCGTTCTCGGTCAGCGTCAGGACGGAATCCTGCTGCGAGACGTCGACCACCTGGCCGATCCCGGTCTTGTCGACCTGGCGCAGAGCGGCCAGCGTGCCGATCGCGGCATAGAGCGCCGCCGCGAGATCGCCGATGATCGTGCCGACCCGGACCGGCGGCCGATCCGGATAGCCGTTCATCGACCACAAGCCGCCAGCTGCCTGGCCGGTGTTGTCGTAAGCGGGTTTGGAGGAGTTGGGACCGGTGCGGCCGAAGCCGCTGATCGCGGTATAGATCAGGCGCGGGTTCTCGGCCTTGAGCGCCTCATAGCCGAGCCCGAGCTTGTCCATGGTGCCAGGCCGGAAGTTTTCGACCAGGACATCGGCCTTTCTCACCAGCCGCTTGAGCAGGGCCTTGCCTTCGGGCGACTTGAGATTGACGGTCAGGCCGAGCTTGTTCCGGTTGAACTGGGTGAAGAAGGCGCTGAGCTCGGAACCTTCTTCGCCGACAAAGGGCGGAAAGGTGCGCGCATAGTCCGGGTCTTCCGGATTCTCGATCTTGATCACCGACGCGCCGAGGTCCGCAAGCAGCATCGCGCAGAACGGTCCGGCGACCACGCGCGTAATGTCAAGGACGACGACCCCGGCGAGCGGGCCGCTCCGCACCGGAAAATCGCTATTGGGATCCACTTCACTCACGTCTTGGTTTCCAATGGCCTGATGCCGGACAGCTAAGCGGCGCTGATCATCGCACGCTAGTCGAGGCGACGGGTTCACCGCCATCGAGACGAAGGTTCATACCTTCTCCGCCCGCATTTCCTCGAGCAGTTCCCTTGCGCGATCGACGCGCACGTCGTGGCTGGCGGAGAGCGAGGACGCGACCTTGTCGATCTCGTCGCCGGTCGCCCCGGCCACGATGGCGATGTTGCGCGCGTGCAGCGCCATGTGCCCGCGCTGGATGCCTTCGGTCGCCAGCGCGCGAAGCGCTCCCATGTTCTGGGCAAGGCCGACCGCCACGGCCACCTCGGCCAGGGTCTGCGCGCTTTCCACGCCAAGGATCTTCAGGCAGGCGCGCGCTGCCGGGTGCGTCTTGGTCGCGCCGCCGACGAGTCCCAGCGCCATCGGCATCTCCAGCGTGCCGACGAGATGCCCTTCGGCGTCGAGCTCCCAGGTCGACAGGGACGTGTAGCGCCCGGAACGGGACGCCCACACATGCGCGCCGGCCTCGATGGCCCTCCAGTCGTTGCCCGTGGCCACGACGAGCGGATCGATGCCGTTCATGATCCCCTTGTTGTGCGTGGCGGCGCGATAGGGATCGACGATCGCAAGCGCGCACGCCTCGACGATGCCGCGCGCGATCCGGTCGCCCTTGTATTCCGCGGTCTCAAGCGTCTCGGGGGCGATCCTCACCATGGCGCGCGCGATGCGCAGGTCGGCGAAGTTGGACAGGATGCGCAGCCGCACGACCCCGCCGCTAATGGTTTCGATCATCGGCGCCACCGCTTCGGCCATCGTATTGACGGTGTTGGCGCCCATGGCGTCGCGCACGTCGACGATGAGATGGACCACGACCATCGGTCCGGCCGCCGTCTGATCGAACACATGGACCTCGACGTCGCGGCAGCCGCCGCCCAGCGAGACGAGCACCTTGTCCTTGACGTTGGCCGCCGCGATGATCGCGTCCCGCTCCTTCAGGATGCGCGCCCTGGCGCCATGCGGGTCGCGCAGCTCCAGGACCTGCACCTGAGCCCGCATGATGGGACCGGAACTGGAGGTGAAGAAGCCGCCGCTCTTTCTTGCCAACCGCGCCATGAAGGAAGCGGCCGCCACCACGGAAGGCTCCTCGACGGCCATGGGGACGAGATAGTCCCGCCCGTTCACGGTGAAGTTCGTGGCAACACCGATCGGTAGCTCGAAGGTGCCGATCACGTTCTCGATCATCCCGTCGGCGAGCGTCAGCGGCAGGCCACCCGGCCCGAAGGTCGCGCGCTCCACCTCGGTCAGGGCCACGGCATCGGCGACCCGGGCCAGACGCTGCGTCGGCGCAAGGTTGCGCAGATTTTCAAGCCGCGAATTGACGGAGGGGCGCACCGCGCCCTTCTGGGGATCTGTCACAAGCGCCTCCCACGCAATGTGTCATTTTCTTCTTGCGGCAAGATGGATCATTGTTACCATTCACATAAGGTACAGATTGAAGAAATTGTCTTAATCTGTACCCGCAAGAGGGACTCTGCAGATGGCTGCTTCAGGCGGCAGACAAGGCGCCGTCACCCTGGCGGAAAATGTGGCGGCACGGCTGATCGAGCAGATCCAGTCGGGGGATCGGGTTCCCGGCAGCAAATTGCCCTCGATTCGCAACGCCGCACGTGAATACGCCGTTTCGAAAAATACCGTTGTCGAGGCATATGAACGCCTCGCGGCCGGTGGATACATCCTCTCCAAGCCGCGGTCGGGCTTCCTGGTCGCCAAATCCGCGCAGCCGGGGGCCGGTCGGCCCAAGCATCTGTCGGAAGCGGTCGACATCGTGTCGCTGCTCAATGCTCAGTTGGAAGAGAGCTTCGAAATCAGGGTTGGCGACGGCCGCCCGCCCGCCTCGTGGACCGAGGAGTCCGAAATCCGGCGTCATCTCGGCCTCGTGGGCCGGGGGCCGTCCTCGAGCACGGACGGCTACGGCTCGGCATGGGGCTTCCCGCCGCTGCGGCAGCAGATCGCCAAGCGGCTCGAAAAGCAGCATATCCAGGCTTCCGAAAGGAACATCATCCTCACCTTTGGCGCCAACCACGCGCTCGACCTGGTGATCCGAGCCTTCCTGGCGCCGGGCGACGTCGTCCTGGTCGACGAGCCCGGCTATTACCCGCTGTTTGCAAAACTGAAGCTAGCCCAGGTCCGCGTCATCGGGGTCAGGCGGCTCCCCGACGGACCGGATGCCGAAGACTTTGCGAGCAAGGTCGCCACGGAGCGGCCTAAACTGTTCATCACGCAGTCGATCGGACACAACCCGACTGGGGGCAGCATCAGCCTGTCGGTCGCGCACTCGATCCTCACCATGGCAGCCAAGCACAATATTACGATCGTCGAGGACGATCCGTTCGCCGATCTGTCGCCGACACCGCCCAACAGGCTCGCCACGCTGGACCAGCTCAACCAGGTGATCTCGATCGGCACGTTTTCGAAAACTCTGTCGGCCAGCCTGCGTTCGGGCCACATTGCCGGTCATGCCGACAAGATCGCGGCCCTTGCCGAGCTCAAGATGCTGACGACCGTCAACAGTTCGGGCCATGTCGAGCGGCTGCTGCATCGGGTGGCATCGGAGGGGCATTACGATCGCCATCTGAAGCGCCTCGGCCAGCGGATCGAGGCCGCCGCCAATCGGGTCCATGGCACCCTCGCCCGGTCCGGCCATTCGATCTTCGCCGGGAATGGCGGGGGCTATTATCTCTATCTGATGCTGCCTCCGGGCATCAGCGATATCGAGCTGGCAAGGCTGGGAGCTCAGGAAGGGATATTCATCGCCCCCGGCAGCGTCTTTTGCCTGGACAAGCAGAACCCGATGGCAGCCGGCATCAGGATCAATGTCGCTCGCGCCGACGAGGATCGGTTCTTCGATTTCCTGCTGAGGAAGCTTTCCTAGAGGTCAGCGCCACGCCAAGCGCCTGCCATTGCGGCTTGTTGCGCGAGCGTGCTCGACAGGCCCGAGATCGAGCTTTGAGTTGGCGATCTCGCCTTTCGATGTCGGTCACCTGACGTCCCAGGTTGGTGACGCGCTCGCCGAGTTGAATTTCATTCGCTCAATAGTTTCGGCAAAAGCCTGCCGGGCGCGCACGCCCGGCTGGATGCTCCACCAGGCGCGAAACCAGGACTTTAGTCTCATGCGAGCGCGCATTGGTCCCAATCCAAGTTCTAGGTGAAACATTTGAGCCGCAACGTCATTGCTTGGCGTGTCGCCGATCTCGCCCCTGTCGACGGCTCTGCCGGTCCGTCCCCGGCCTTGGGCAAGGGGCACATCGATGGAGAATACTGAAATGAAGACGATGATCACCAATTCTGTCGCCGGCCTGCTGCTCTTGTCCGGCATCAGCGTCGCCATCGCGGATACGGTGGTTCTGGCACCTGAGCAGGAAACGACCATCCGCGAGTATGTGAAGAAGGAACCCCTTGCTTCCATCAAGTTGCCGGGCGTGGAGCTGAAGGTCGGCAGCACCGTGCCCGAAAAGGTCAAGCTCCATAAGGTGCCAAACGTCAAATACGAGTACACGGTGATCGACAATCGGACCGTGGTTGTCGACCCCGGCACCCATACGATCGTCAAAGTGCTGGACTAAACGGTCTTGTTCTGGCGGGAGCGCCGCTCCGGCGCCCCGTCAGCGCAGGAGGCCGTCCATATCGAAATCTTCCCAGCCTCTAAGGCGGGGTGCTTTGCCGATGCCTTCGTCAGCATGACTTTCGGCCTCACGGCCTTTCTTCTGCGCCCGCTTCAGAGCCGCCTTGGCGGCGGCGCGCCGGCGGTTCGCGGCGGCTGTCGCTGCATCTTCCTCGCGCCAGACGGTGACCAGATCGCGGTCGAGCACATCCTCGATGTGGCGCGGATTGAACACGTGGAAGGTGATCTTCCGAGCGCGGCCGCGCAGTTTGACCGTTCTGGTGCCTGCGCTCTGCAGCCGACCGTCCTTCAGCCAGCGGTGCCGCTCGCCGGGCGAGATGGTCAGGATGTCCTCGGCTTCGCGGGGGATGACAGGCAGGTCCTCAATGTCGCGCATGGCTTTGGACACGATCGCAGCCGCGCTTTCAACATCGGCATCCGAGTCCTCAGGAAGGCGCAAGGTAAGCACCCGGGATTCGATATGAAGCAGCTTCCTCAATGGTGGAGGAAGCCGCGCGCGGATCTCGAGGAAAATGCCCCTCGCCCGCATGGATGATCCGAGCGTCGCCGCGGGAGACAGCGGCCACTCTGCAATTAATGTTGCGGTCGGGTCGACCTTTCGGCGCGCAGGCATTCCAGAAAGATAGGGCGTCCAGACCGGGCATGCTACCCAGAGCCGGGCTCTTGCTTCCGTTGAAGGTCAGCGCTGGCACCGAAGCGAATTGCCGTTGGAACAAAGGCTGACGGGGCGCGTCGGCGGCGCCCTCGATGCTACTCAAGGTTGTCCCTGCCCGCCGCCGGACCCGTAAATGTTTCCGGTCGCGAAGCTTGCATCATCGGCCGCCAACTGGACGTAGATGGACGCGAGCTCCACGGGTTGGCCCGGCCGCTCCAGCGCGGTGGTGCTGCCGAATTTCTTGTACTTCTCCTCCGATGCGCCGCCGCTTATCTGTAGCGGTGTCCAGATTGGCCCAGGCGCTACACCGTTGACGCGAATACCCTTGGATCCGAGCTGCTTCGCCAGAGATTTGACGTAGTTCATCGTCGCGGCCTTGGTCTGGGCATAGTCATAGAGCTCTGGCGAAGGATCGTAAGCCTGCTCCGACGTCGTGCCGATTATGCAGGAACCTGGCTTCAGATGTGGCAGCGCCGCCTTAATGATCCAGAATGGCGCGTAGATGTTGGTCTTCATCGTGGCATCGAAATCCTCGCTCGTGATGTCGAGGATGGAAGGCTTCGCCTGCTGCCTGCCGGCATTGCAGACGACGATATCGAGCCCGCCGAGCTGCTGCACCGCATCCGCCACAAGTTTTTGGCAAAAAGCCTCCTCGCGCAAATCGCCAGGCAGAGCGACACCTGTCCGGCCGGCATCACGAACGAGCTGGATTACCTCCTGCGCATCCGGCTCTTCAGAAGGAAAATAGTTGATCGCGACATCCGCGCCCTCGCGCGCATAAGCTATGGCAGCGGCGCGGCCCATGCCGGAATCGCCCCCGGTGATCAAGGCCTTGCGTCCTGCCAGCCGGCCCGATCCCTTATAGCTGGTCTCTCCATGGTCGGGTTTGGGTTTCATGTCGCGCGCCAGACCGGGCCAGGGCTGGGTCTGGGCTTCGAATGGCGGCTTCGGGTACTTGGAGCGGGGGTCTTGCATCGCGGGTCCATTTTCCAAAGGTTTGATGTTTGTTTGCTGGGCGCTCGCCGGGGCCGCGACTCCAGCCGCTATTCCGACTCCTGCCGCAGCCATGACTTCGCGTCGTGACAATGCGTGTGGGTGGTCCTTGGTCATTCGAATTCTCCGAGCACGTGAAGCGCCCGAACCACACTGCGCGCATTAGGTTCCTTGCTTTCGCTCAGAGAGCCCGCGAAAGGCCTTTTCCGCCATTCACCTAAGAGAGGCCGTCGGCGGTGTCCCACGGCGGTTGGGGAGTGCAGAAGCGTGCCAGAGCACCTGAACTCAGGCGCGCTCTGACCTAACCGTTTCAACTAACAAAGATCCCGCAGGCAAGGGCCGCAACAACTCGCTCTCCGGCCTCGACAGATCGAGCCAAGCCTTCCAATTCTCAGGCTGAAGAACGACCACCTGCCTGTTGTGATACGGCGCGACATCAGGCCCGGGATCGGTCGTGAGCATAGTGAAGGTGGGAGGCTTGTTGCCAGCCGCCTCACGCCAGAGTCCGGCAATGGCCAGGAATGAAGCGCCGTTCAGAGTGAAGCGGTGTTTGGCTTTGGGATATTTCGTGCCCGTGAACTCGAAAAACGCCGACGCCGGCACGAGGCAGCGTTTGCTGTCAGCGAAACGGCGGCCTTCAGATCGGAAATTGAACACCGGTCCTCCCTTGGGTCCCGACGGCGGAAAGCCGAACGTCATCGATGCAAGTTCAACGGCACCGCCGGCTATGCGCATGATCGGAGCGAGATCGTTGATGCGGATGTCGTCAGCTTGGGGAAGATCGAGCTCGGTTTGATGGGACGGGACCTTCAGCGCCAGCAACTCCATCATCCGGCAGTACTCGGCCCAAGCGATATGCTGCTCGTAGTCGTTGCACATCTTGGACTCCGCGGCAGGAACTTGAGGAGCCGGCCCGCTTGTGATGCTGACACAGGATTTGCAGGCCGGGCCGCAAGGCAGGTCAGCTCTGGCTAGCCTGCCTTTTCAAGTTCGGCCGAAAGCCGGTCGGGATCAACCAGACCCCGTCGGAAAAGGCAGAGGATTTTCACCGCAACCTGTTCGCGATCGTCAGTCCGGATTATCTGGTACTTTGCGCAGTGGTCCTTGAGGACTTGTGTGAGGTTTGCCAACTCGGCTGAATCCGCCACGCCGTAAGCGGACATTGCCAACCCGCCGAACCGAGACACTCCAGAACCGCCACCGAACATACCCAGACCCCACTCGATACGGCAAAAGATACACCCAGAAAAAGTCAGCTGCGAGTCAATTTGGCTCAGACTGAGGTCCGATGCGCCGCAGCTTACAATTCCCAGTGCAAGCTTGAGACAAAGTTCGTGTGCTGAACGATTGTCGGTCACCTCGGATTCGCAAAGCATTTGTGTCGCGACCGATACGACCGATGGCAACGCCCATCACTGGTCGGGAACCACGCGGGGAGCCGGCCTTGTTTTAGATCGCCTGCTGCGCACGTTACCACCTTGCGCACCCGGAATACGTCCCCACCCGCCCGTCGGCCTCGGCCGGCGGCCTTTTGCTGATGTGAACGCAAACGCGACTATTCGGGAACTTTGAGAATTCGAAGGACATGGGGCCAGTCCACACGCGTCATCTGGTGCTATTGACGGACTTCGTAAGACCTGCCCATCGGCTCCCCTCAAATTTGATTGCGGGGCGTGCCCGATGCCGCTCACAATAAGCATGCCGCGACTTATCCTGACGCAGACAGCCAATAGAGAAGATCAGTCTTGCGGATGCCGACCAGGAAGGTTCCCCGGCGGGACGCAGAGGAGGTCAAGCGCCGGGAACCCGCGCTGCCGTTTGACGTTGTGTCGGTTCGGCGGAAGCGGCCGGAATTTGACCGCCGCTTGCCAGGCTTGAGGGGAAGAAAACATGGCCGACGATCACAGTGGGAGCACCAGACCAGCAAACGGCAATGATGACATTGAAGATTTGGGAGAGAAGCGGGTATCTACGGGGAGTGAGGGGCTGGACAACATTTTAGGTGGGGGGTTTGACCCCGACCGGATGTATCTTTACGAGGGCCGCCCCGGCACCGGCAAAACCACGATCGCGCTTCAATTTCTGCTCGAGGGTGTACGGCTGGGCGAGCGCGTGCTCTACGTAACCCTGTCCGAAAGCCAACGCGAACTCGCATTGGTGGCCAAACGCCACGGTTGGTCGCTCGATGGCATCGACATTTTCGAGTTGATCCCGCCGGAGACGTCGCTCGATCCCAATCGTGAACTGACCATCTTGCATCCGGCCGAAGTCGAACTCAGCGAGACCACAAACCTGGTGTTCGAAAAGGTTGCCGCCCTTGATCCTTCACGAGTGGTGTTTGACAGCTTGTCGGAGCTGCGTCTGCTCGCTCAGAACTCGCTGCGCTACCGGCGCCAGGTCCTTGCCCTCAAGCATTTTTTTGCGGCACGTCGTTGCACGGTCGTTTTGCTCGATGACCTTTCATCGGCGGACACGGATCTTCAATTGCACTCGATATGCCATGGGGTGATCAATCTGGAGCAACTCGCATTGGGCTACGGTGCGGAACGGCGTCGCATACGGGTTGTCAAGATGCGAGGCATTCAGTTCCGCGGCGGGTATCATGATTTCACGATCGTAAAAGGCGGGCTGAGAATATTCCCTCGACTGATAGCCGCGGAGCACCACAAGGAATTCGTGGTTGAAGCTGCGCCGAGCGGGAATGCCGAACTCGACAAGTTGCTCGGCGGTGGAATCGAGCGGGGTACCAATGCCTTGTTCATCGGCGCCGCCGGCGTCGGAAAATCCTCGCTCGCCTTGACCTTCGCCCTGGCCGCGGCGCAGCGGGGCGAGCATGCCGTGTATTTCGCCTTTGACGAGGGCCGCGGCACGATCGAGGCGCGTGCGCAGACATTGGGAATGCCGCTCGACCGAGCACTGGCGAACGGCACCATCAGGCTGCAGCAGATCGATCCGGCGGAGCTTTCTCCCGGCGAATTCGCCGCCGGCGTGCGAGCAAGCGTCGAGCGGGACAAGGCCAGGGTTGTCGTGATCGACAGCCTGAACGGCTATTTGAACGCGATGCCCGACGAGCGCTTCCTGATCCTGCAGATGCACGAGTTGCTGAGCTATCTCGGACAGCAGGGCGTAACGACCATCCTCATTCTCGCACAGCATGGTCTGGTTGGTCCGATGGATACCCCTCTGGACATCAGCTATCTAAGCGACGCCGTCCTCATGCTGCGCTATTTCGAATTCGGAGGTTCGGTCCGGCGTGCGCTCTCGGTCGTCAAGAAACGCAGCGGTAATCACGAGCATACCATCCGGGAATTTCAACTGACACCGAACGGCATAGCACTAGGTCCGCCCCTCACGCACTTCTCCGGGGTCTTCTCCGGAACACCGACCTATACCAGCGACAAGGAACTGCCGATGGTGCGCGGTGCCGACGAACACGCCTGAAATCGACGGCAGGGCGGTTCTTGTTCTCGCTCCAATCGGGCGGGATGGGCCAGCGACGGTCGAGATTTTGTCGCGCATCGGCATCCCAGCAGTCGTGTGTGCCGATTTTAGCACTTTGATCCAAAGACTCGGCCCACAATGTCTTGCCGTAATAGCCGCCGAAGAAGGTCTGTACGGCCGCGACCTCGGCGAATTGATCCGTTGGACAACAGACCAGCCGGTCTGGTCGGATCTTCCTTTCATCATTCTCACCAGCCACCTAACGCACCAGAGGGCCACGGCGTGGCGAGCCGAGCTGGTATCGTCGCTCGGAAATGTCACGCTGCTGGAGCGGCCGGTCGAGTCCATCACGCTTACGAGTTCGACCCGGGCAGCACTGCGTGGTCGCCAGCGCCAATACGAACTCAGAGAGTTGCTAAGCGAACTGGAGCACGGAAATGAGCGCTTCCGGCTGATCGTGGAGAATGCCAGAGACTATGCAATCATTCTAAGTGACCCGGACGATATCATCATCGACTGGCTTCCCGGCGCCGCCGCCGTTTTTGGTTGGAGCGCAGACGAAATGCTGGGAAAGCCGACCTCCTCGATCTTCACACCTGAAGATCAGGCACACGGTGTACCCAGACAGGAACTCAGCCGGGCGCGCGCTGAGGGTGTCGCTCCAAATGTCCGTTGGCACGAGACTAAGGACGGGCGTCGGGTTTTTCTCGACGGCCAGACCGTGGCACTTCGCAACGATGACGGAACAATTCGCGGCTTCATGAAGATCGGCAAGGACATAACCGAGCGCAAGCGCAACGAAGAGCGCCAGGCGGTCCTTACGGCTGAGTTGCAGCATCGCGTTCGCAATGTTCTTGCAACGGTCGCTTCGCTCGTCAGAAGGGGCGATACGACGGGCACGACTCAGGAATTTCGTGAACGGCTGAGTGGCCGAATTGCCGCCATGGCACGCACCCAGACTCTGCTTACACGAGGAGCCGGAGAAGGTGTTGACCTGGACAGCATCGTGCGCGACGAACTCCTGGCCCAAGCAGCCGATCCTTCGCGAGTTTCAGTCGATGGGCCTTCCATCATACTGATGCCAAAGGCGGCTGAAGTTCTAACACTGGCAATTCACGAATTGACAACAAACGCCGCCAAGTACGGCGCCATTGGAGCGCCGGAGGGCAAAGTCAATGTCCATTGGGCACACAAGCCGCAGGAAGGTCAGGACTGGCTGGAACTGACATGGCAAGAGAGCGGCGTCGAAACATCACCGGGTCGCCAGATGCGCAAAGGATTTGGGACCGAGCTAATCACCCGCCGCGTCCCGTTCGAGCTTAAGGGTTCCGGCCAGATGCAGCTTACCGAAAGCGGGCTTTTATGCCGAATTTCTTTTCCTCTGCAGCCGAGCGAAAGCGTGCTGCAGACCGACGTGCCCGCGGAGCACGGCGAGAAAAACAGGAGAGGTTCATGAGCTTCGACCTGCACGGCCGAGCAGTGTTGGTGGTCGAGGACGACTTTTACCTTGCCGACGACACTGGACAGATGCTCGAAAAGGCCGGGGCCGAAGTTCTGGGTCCTGTCAGCGCGGCCGAGGATGCTCTTTCGCTGCTGGAGCTTCAGAGGCCGGACTATGCCGTGGTGGACGTTAACCTCGGCGCTGGTCCCAGCTTCGCGCTGGCCTCCGCCCTTCAGGCGCGGGGAATACCTTTTGTCTTCCTTACCGGCTATGACTCCGACATCATACCGGCCAAGTTCAGGAGCGTCCCCTGTCTGCAAAAGCCGGTCGATCCTGAGAAAGTGCTGGTCGCGCTTTCAACTCTCGAAGTTGGTGGACGGAATCTCCCCTCAAGATAGGCGATGACACGGATCGCAACGTTCAACGTCAACGGTGTCAACGGCCGCCTGCCCGTTCTCCTGAAGTGGCTTGGCGAGACCCATTATGACGTGGTCTCCCTTCAGGAGTTGAAAACGTCCGACGACAAATTTCCGGTCGAGGCCATCCGAGGAGCAGGCTATGGAGCTGTCTGGCACGGCCAGAAATCCTACAACGGCGTAGCTATACTGGCGCGCGTGGGAAGGATCCAGTCGAGCGCCGCCGCGGCTTGCCGGGAGATCCCGACGATACGCACAGCCGCTATCTGGAGGCGGAGATCGACAACCTTGTTATCGGCTGCATCTATCTACCCAATGGCAATCCGGCACCGGGACCCAAGTTTGATTACAAACTTCGCTGGTTCGAACGTCTCCTGACCTACAGCAAATCGCTCATAGGCGAGCGCACGGTCCTCTGTGGCGATTACAATGTCGTCCCCGCTGAAATGGACGCCGTAGTGCCTGCGCGCTGGCTGGGCGATGCCGTCTTCTTCCCGGAAAGCAGGAACGCCTACGCTCGCATGCTGGGTCTGGGATGGGTAGACGCGATGCGCCGGATCTACCCGGGCAAGGGCATCTACACCTATTGGAATTTCTCCTATCGCGGAGGGTACGACCGAAGCTCCGGCCTGCGCATGGACCACTTGCTTGTAAGCCCATCGCTCGCGCAAACGATTGAAGCTGCAGGTGTCGATGTCGAGACCCGTGGGTGGGAAAAGCCCAGCGATCATGCACCCGCCTGGATCGAAGTGCGGGGGTAAAGCCGCTCACGCCTGAAATGCAGTCTTGCTGCGGAACTTCGCCTGCGTCATCCGGCGGCCACCGACGGACAGATCACCGACCCGTTATCTCGAAGAACCGCCGGCGGTCACTACGACCTTCTCGACGCGGCCGTTGCCATGAGGTGGAAGACTTCCTCGCCATCGGTCGGGAACGGCGGCCAGGTGCGTATTGATTTGAACGAGAGGTCCGCAAACGGGTTCTTCTGTTCCGGAAAGCCAAGATAGCGGTAATAGTCGCCATACAGCGTCCGGAGGTTTCGCATGTTGCGGTTGCCGGTCGACGCCGACCGGTCGCCCGGCCCCGGCGCGGACATTCAAAGGCTTACGGGAGAAGCCGATGGTACCGTTGGCTGGGCTCGAACCAGCGACCCCCAGATCCACAATCTGGTGCTCTAACCAACTGAGCTACAACGGCACGCGTGCCTGAGCTGGATCGAAGTGAAGCGTCTTTCTCCGTGATCCGCCCTGTCGTTCGGCGATGCGTCCAATACGGGCTATCGGATTCTAATTCAAGGGCCTTGATAAGGCAAAGACGCGTTTCCTCATCCGCCTTTCGTCAAGGCAAAAGAAAAGGCCGGCGGGAGGAGGTGCCGGCCTTTTCCTGTTACGAGCCAGCGGGAGGAGGTGCTGGCTGGTCACCCCGGAGACGGAGGGAGGAGGTTCCATCCCCGGGTATCTGTTATTCAACCCTATCGCACGACCATTTGTCTGACGAAATGCGACGTTTTGATGCATCGCAGGGTTGTACACGGAAATCAGGCAGCCTTGGCGTCCTTCATCGCCTTCTCGAAGGCGGTCTTGACCGGCTTGGAGACATCCTCGACCGCCTTGGTGGCGACGGTCTGGAACTCCTTGGCCTGTTCGACGGCCATTTCGACACGCTTGCGCAGGAACGCGGTCTGCAGTTCGACGACTTCCGAAAGGGTCTTGGCTCCGACCAGGGCTTCGAGGTGCGAGAAGCTGGCCTCGGCATTGGCGCGCAGCGCGGCGATGGCCTTCAGCGAAACGTCGCTGGAAACGGTCTTGGCGGTCTCGTAGGTCGACTCCAGGACCTTCTGGGTCTCCTCAGCACCGGTCTTCAGCTTGGCGTAGGCTTCCTTCGACTGCTCGACGCCCTTCTCGGCGAAGGCGCGGATCTGGTCGGTGGCCTTGGAAGCGTCGAAGCTGGGGAATTCGACGTTTTCGATGGTCTCTGCGGCAGTCTTGGCAGTGGTCTTGGACATTTTCCAACCTTTTTGGGGTAGCGGCTTTGACAGAAAGCCGTCTCGTTCATGTATGATGGCAATATACAGGATTTTTTGTGCATTGCAACATCTTTGTTGCACCGCACCATAAAATCTTCCCATACGTCAGCCATTGGGCGCGCCATCCCTTGGGCCGTTAACCAAGAGCCCAGAGATTTCGACCGATGCAAGCCTAGGCTTGTGGACCTCGGGGCCATGGGCTTTTATTAACAAAGCGTTAACTGAAATGCCCGCTCCGGAGGGTCGGCCAGCGCATGCCGCCTGAAAACTACTCTTTCCTCGACGTCGCCGTGCTCGATGCGGTGCGCCAGCGCTTTGCCGCAGGCGATGCCTTGGCCATTCTGTCGACCGACCTCGAACAGGTGATCTGGGCGAATGGTCCGGGAGCGTCGGTGTTCGGTTATCCGGATATCGAAGCCATCATCGGCGCCTCGGCGCAGCTGCCGCTGATCGCCCGGCGGCAGATCATGGCGACCAGCGGTTTTCCGGATATCGGCAGCGACCGCGCCATCACGGTGAGGCTCGCCACCGGCATGGCGAGCCGCGCCGTCGGCTTCCTGGCCAGCGCCGTGACGATGCCGGATGGCGAGAAGGCAATCCTGCTCGCGGTACCGGCGGCGCAGACCAGCTCACGCAGCGCCGGCGAGATCGCCGGCCGCGCCATAGGCGGTTTTACCGAGGCCGGGCATTTCATCGCCTTCGTCGATGCGCAAGGCGGTGTCGAAGCAGCCTCTGACGGCTTCGCGGCGCTCGGCATCGAGCCGCGGACATTGGCGGCCTTGGTCGCCGATGTGGCAAGCAGCGGCGACCGTGTCGTCAAGCGCCTGGTGCCCGGCGCCGATACCTCCTATCCGGCCGGCTTCGCGCGGCTCACGGACACCCGCCATCTGCTGGTTGTGATCGATGAGGATCAGCTCGGCGGCGACGACAGCGACCAAGAGGATCGATCGGCTGCCGGCCAGCGCGATCAGAGCAGCGATGAACGGGCCGCGGCGCCAGAGACCGTTAGCGCAACGCCGTCAGATGAAAGCCCGGCAATCGAGCCCGCGCTCCAGTCCGCTCCGGACAAGCCGCTGCCGGCCGCGGCGGCCGGCGAAGAGACCGAGCCGGCCCCAGACGATACCAATGGCGATGCGCGACCCGACACCGACAGCCGGACCTTCGTCGGCCAGCAGCCCACCGCCGATCATCAGGCCGGCGCCGCCGGGTCCAGCCGGGAGCCCGCCGATGCCGGCGCCGGCCAGCACGACCATTGGTACTTCAATGCCGGCAACGAGGATGCCGGGCATGCTCGCCCGGCGACGCCGGCTACGGACGCGCCGGCGAAGGACGCGCCGGCCGAAGACCAGGGACAGGATGGCGGCGAAACCACGACATCAGCCCATCCGCCCCGCGACATCGACCGCTCCGCGCCGCCGCTGCGCTTCGTCTGGCGCACCGACGCCGAAGGCAGGTTCAGCGCGCTGTCGCCCGAATTCGCCAACATCGTCGGTCAGCCCGCGGCCGATGTGATCGGCCGCCGCTTCAGGGATGTCGCCGCCACGTTCGGTCTCGATGCCTCGGGTGAGATCGCCGGCCTGCTCGACCGGCGCGATACATGGTCCGGCCGCTCGGTGCTGTGGCCGGTGTCGGGAACCGGTTTGAAGATCCCCGTCGATCTGGCGGCGCTGCCCGTCTACGGCCGCAGCCGCGCCTTCGAAGGTTTTCGCGGTTTCGGCGTCGCGCGCGTGGCCGACGCCGTGGTCGATCCCGAAGCGCTTGGCATGGCCCTGGTGCCGAATGCCGCCCCGACCGAGGCCACTTCCGGCGGTAGCGAACCGTCGGTCGGGCAACCGGCTGCGGAGCAGACGCCGCCGGAACAGCCAAAGCCCGAGGATCCGTTCCGGGGCGAAGTGCCGGCGCTGACCATCGTGCCGAAGCCGGAGCGCCGCTTCGCCGACAAGGTGATCAGGCTGGCCGAGCATCGCCAGCCGGCGAACGACAAGCAGCCGGGAAGCGACGCGCCGGCAAATCAACGGAGCCTGTCGATCCTCGAGCGCAGCGCCTTCCGCGAGATCGGCGAGCGGCTGCGCAGGGACAGTTCCGCCGAGGAACGCACCCCCGAAGCCGACAAGCAGCCCAATGCGGCCGCCATCGGTAAGGCAAGGGCGAAGGAACCGGCCGACGAAGCGAGGACCGACACAAACCAGCCGCCTGCGCCCGGCACGGCGGAGCGCGACGATTCCACTCGGGAAGCGAGCCCGGCATTCGCGCCGGAAGCCTTGGAAGCCGATGACGCGAAGGCCGATGCGGGGGCCACTGAGGCGCAGACCGAGGCCGAAGACCAGGAAGACCTGGCGAGGCTCGACGGCATCGATGGCGCCGCCGGGACGGACGATACCGGCCAAGCCGGGACGCCGGCCGCTTCCGGCTCGCTGCTCAACTATGGCGATGAGGACAAACCTGTCGGGGTAATCGGGCGCGCGCCGGTTTCCCAGCCCGAACAGGCGGAGGACGCCGAACATGCTACGGCGCAGCCGATCGCGGCCGGGCAGTCCGCACCGCCGGCGGCGGCCGACGACGACAGCATGACCGCCGACGATTTCCGCGATGCGCAGGACAATGAGGATTGGGCAGGCTCCGACGCGGATGCCGCCGAAGAGCAGCCGGAAGCGGCCGTGCCGGCGCGGCCGCGCCTCGACGTGCCGCCGCTCAAACTGTCGGGTTTCGTGCCATCGGCCTTTTCGACCGGAGAAGAAGCCAAGGCACCCGACACATCCATCCTCGCCAGGCTGCCGGTGCCGCTGCTCATCCATTCTGGCGACGTGCTGCACTATGCCAACGATGCCTTCCTCGAATTGACCGGCTACGACGCGCTGGACGACCTCGCGGATGCGGGGGGCCTGGGCGCGCTCTTCGCCGATCCCTATGCCGAGGACACCGCGGCAGATGAAAGCGACCACTCGCTGAAGCTCAAGACCCGCAACGGCCAGGAATTTCCCATCGACGCGCTGCTGCGCTCGGTGCCGTGGCGCGGCGGCAAGGCGCTGATGCTGGTGGTGCGGCGTTCCGGCGAGGACGACGCGGCCGCGCATTTCACCGCCGCCAATGACGAACCGGCGCTGCAGCCGGATGTGCCGGAACTGAAATCGCGCATCGCCGAAATGCGCACCATCATCGACACCGCCACCGACGGCGTCGTGCTGATCGGCCGCGACGGCAACATCCGCTCGATCAGCCGGCCCGCGGAAGCGCTGTTCGGTTTCGACAGCGACGAGGTGGCCGGCAAGCCCTTCGCCTCGCTGTTTGCCATAGAAAGCCAGCGCGCGGCGCGCGACTATCTCGCCGGCCTTTCGGAGCCGGGCGTCGCGAGCGTCTTGAACGACGGCCGCGAGGTCATCGGGCGCGAGGCGCAAGGGCGCTTCATCCCGCTGTTCATGACCATCGGCAGGCTGCCCAACGACAGCGGCTTCTGCGCCGTAGTGCGCGACATCACGCAATGGAAGCGGGCCGAGGAAGACCTGACGCAGGCGCGCGCGGTGGCCGAGCGCGCCTCCTCGCAGAAGACGGATTTCCTGGCCCGCATCAGCCACGAGATCCGGACGCCGCTCAACGCCATCATCGGCTTTTCCGAGCTGATGGTGGACGAGAAATTCGGCCCGATCACCAACGACCGCTATCGCGACTACCTGCGCGACATCAACCGGTCAGGCAACCATGTGCTCGACCTCGTCAACGACCTCCTCGACATCTCGAAGATCGAGGCCGGCCAGCAGGAGATGGATTACGAAGCGGTGTCGCTCAACGACACGCTGGCTGAGACGGTGGCGATGATGCAGCCGCAGGCTAATCGCGAACGCGTCATCATCCGCTCCAGCTTCGCCTCGCGGCTGCCGGAAGTTGTGGCCGATCTCAGGAGCGTGCGCCAGATCGCCCTCAACATCCTGTCGAACGCCATCCGCTACACCCAGGCCGGCGGCCAGGTGATCGTCTCGACCGCTTACGAGGCCTCGGGCGATGTCGTCATGCGCGTGCGCGACACCGGCATCGGCATGACCCAGGCCGAGATCGAGCAGGCGCTGAAGCCGTTCAAGCAGATCAATGCGCTGAAGCGCGGACGCGGCGACGGCACCGGCCTCGGCCTGCCGCTCACCAAGGCCATGGTGGAGGCGAACCGCGCCCGCTTCGCCATCACCTCGACGCCCGGCGAAGGAACCCTGGTCGAGGTCGCCTTCCCCTCGACCCGCGTGCTTGCCGAATAGATCGTCCTGGGCCAGTTTCTGCCAAAGAAAAAAGGCGTCCTGGAGGACGCCTTGAGAAATGGGATGCTGTCACAACGGGGGCTTGAGCTGAACCTCAGGGGACGAGGAACGGGATTTCTCCCTCAAGTTACACGCGACTATCGGGGTCGTCCCTTAACAAGTCCTTACCGGGGCCCAAAAAAATTTACGAATGTGTACCACCCATGAAATCTAGGTAAATTCGGCGGACATATTTCGTTAACCGTTAGCTCGCGAGCTGCGGCAGGTCGCGGAACAGCTCCAGCGCCTCCGGATTGGCGAGCGCTTCCTTGTTCTTGACGGCGCGGCCGTGGACCACGTCGCGCACCGCGAGCTCGGTGATCTTGCCGGACTTGGTGCGCGGAATGTCGGTGACGGCGACGATCCTGGCCGGCACGTGACGCGGGCTGGCGCCGGTGCGGATCCTGGCGCGGATGCGCTTTTCCAGGTCCTCGTCGAGGCCAACGCCGGCGGCGAGCCGCACGAACAGCACGACCCGGACATCATTGTCGAAATCCTGGCCGATGCAGAGCGCCTCGAGGATTTCCGGCATCTGCTCGACTTGGTTGTAGATCTCGGCCGTGCCGATCCTCACCCCGCCCGGATTGAGCGTGGCGTCCGAACGGCCATGAATGATCATGCCGCCATGGTCCGTCCATTCGGCGAAGTCGCCATGGCACCAGACATTGTCGAAACGCTCGAAATAGGCGGCGTGATATTTCTTGCCTTCGGGATCATTCCAGAAGCCGATCGGCATCGAAGGGAAGGCCTTGGTGCAGACGAGCTCGCCCTTCTCCTGCCGGACAGGCTTGCCGTCGTCGTCCCAGACGTCGACCGCCAGGCCAAGGCCAGGGCCTTGGATCTCGCCGGTCCAGACCGGCTCGGTCGGCACGCCGAGCACAAAGCAGGAGACGATGTCGGTGCCGCCCGAGATCGAGGCCAGATGCACGTCCTTCTTGATGCCGTCATAGACGAAGCGGAAATCCTCCGGCGACAGCGGCGAGCCGGTGGAGGAGATGGTGCGCACGCTCGACAGATCGTGGCTCGCGATCGGCTTCAGCCCGGCCTTGCGAACCGAATCGATGAACTTCGCCGAGGTGCCGAAATAGGTCATCTTCTCGGCATCGGCGAAATCGAACAGCACATTGCCGTCCGGGTAGAAAGGCGAGCCGTCATAGAGCAGCAGCGTCGCGCCGGAAGCGAGGCCCGAGACCAGCCAGTTCCACATCATCCAGCCGCAGGTGGTGAAATAGAACAGGCGATCGCCATCGAGCAGGCCGGCATGCAGCCGATGCTCCTTGACATGCTGGATCAGCGTGCCGCCGGCCGAATGAACGATGCATTTCGGGATGCCGGTCGTGCCCGAGGAAAACAGGATGTAGAGCGGATGCGCGAAGGGCAGCCGCTCGAAGCTGACGGTCTTCACCGCAAAGGGCGAGAGCGCGTCTTCGAACGCTGTCGCCTTGCCGATGGTGGCCGCGACGTCCTGAGAGGTGCCGAGATAATCGACGATCAGCACCTTGCGCAGCGTCGTAAGCTTGTCCGCGACGGCGCGGACCTTGTCGGCCACCTCGATCGCCTTGCCGTTGTACCAATAGCCGTCGGGCGCGATGAAGACGACCGGCTCGATCTGGCCGAAGCGGTCGAGAACGCCCTGCTCGCCGAAATCGGGAGAGCATGACGACCAGACCGCGCCGATCGAGCTTGCCGCCAGCATCGCGGCGATGGTTTCGGGCATGTTCGGCATCATGGCGGCGATGCGGTCGCCGGCCTTGACGCCGAGCGACAGGAAGAGCTGCTGCAGCCGCGACGTCAGCGCATGGAGCTCGTTCCAGGAGAGTCGGCGCTCGACCTTGTCCTCGCCGCGGAAGACGATGGCCTCGCCGCCACCGGTCTTCCGCAAAAGGTTCTCGGCGAAATTCAGCCTGGCATCGGGGAAGAAGCGGGCGCCGGGCATCCGCTCGCCGTCGACGAGGCCCCGCTCGCCCTTGTCGCCGACAAGCCCGCAGAAATCCCAGACCAGGCTCCAGAAGGCTTCGCGGTTGTCGATCGACCAGCGGTGGAGTTCGGCGTAGGAGGGAAACCCGGCGCCGGCTTGCGCTTCCGCAGCCTTGGTGAAAGCGGTGAGGGGGGCGGCATCAATCCGCTCCTGCGTCGGGCTCCACAAAGGTGTGTCGGCGGCCATAATCGCTCCTCCCAAAGCGCGTCGCGTTCGAGCCAGTTAAGCTCAACGTCGCCTATGCCATCATCCCAAAAACGGCGCGCGATTGCGGATCGGGATCGTGCAGCCCGCTTATGCATATTGCAGCGCAGCAGAGCAAGATTTTGTTCGGGCGAGCCATGGCTGCCGGTGCGCAAATGCCATCGCGAGGCCATAAAGACTTGAAAAGCGTCGGCGCTCGGTTACACCCGTCGGGCGATTTTATCGGCAATGAAAGCATACGGGGCGAAATGCCATCATCTCTGATCCGGCGCGGAGTGTGGGCGATCGGCGTTGCCGTGCTCATCATCGCGCTCGCGGTCGCGGCGCTGCCGCTGATTGCCTCGACCCGCATCGTGCGCGACCGCATCGCCTGGGAATTGAGCGCCTGGAGCGGATTCAGGGTCACGATCGACGGCTCGCCGCGCATCGAGGTGTGGCCGAAGTTCCGGGCGATCCTCAGCGACGTGACGCTGTCGCAATGGACCGAGACCGAAACGCCGCCGGTGGTCGAGGCCGACCGCGTCGAAGTCGATCTCTCAGCCATGGCCGCCCTGCAGGGCGACGTCGCCTTTTCGACCGCAAGGCTGGTGCGCCCGACGATCAGGGTGCAGCGCACGGCAAGCGGCTTCTATCTGCCGCCACTTCCGACCGGCGGGCGCATCACGCGCTCGATCGATACCGCGCGCGGCGTTGTCACCGCCAACCCGCAGAAGCCGGATCTCGGCAGATTGCCTTCCGATCCGTTCGGCACAGTCGAATTCCGCGATGGCCGCGTGGTGACTTCGGTCGACGGCAAGGACACCGAAATCCTGAGCAGCCTGAACGGCCAGGTCAACTGGGAAGCGATGAACAGCGACGCATCGCTGACCGCGACGGGAATCTGGCGCGGCGAGAGCGTGCAGCTCGATTTCTCCTCGGCGAAACCGCTGGTGCTGTTTGCCGGAGGGGCAGCCCCCGTCACCCTCTCCTTCAAGGCGGCGCCCGCGACGCTGTCGTTCGATGGAACGGCCTCGATGTCGGACAATGCCTATCTGGACGGCCAGGCAAAGTTCGCCGCGCCGTCGCTGCGGCGCGTGCTGGAATGGTCGCAGGCCGGCATCGCGCCAGGCGCTGCGATCGGCGCCGTCTCGATCGCCAGCAAGGTGAACGCCTCGGCGGGGCGTGCGAAATTCGAGAACACCACGGTCACGCTCAACAACAATCCGGGCATGGGAGCGCTGGATTTCTCCTTCGCCGAGGGGCGCCCGGTGATTGCCGGCACGCTCGCCTTCGACACGCTGGACCTCAGATCCTTCCTGTCGGCTTTCACGCCGGTCGCGCCCACCGGCCAGGACGGCCCCGGCGACATCGACACCAGCTTCGCCGACCGCATCAATCTGGACCTCAGGCTGTCGGCGGCGCACGCCACGGTCGGCCCGGTGCAGCTTGCCGACGTCGCGGCGACCGCGCAGGTCAAGAACGGCCTGGCCGTCTTCGACATATCCGACGCGTCGGCCTTCAACGGCAACATCCAGAGCAGCCTGCGCTTCGATCGCAAGCCGGAAGGCACGCAGGTCGAGATGCGGCTCCTGGCGTCGGATGTGGATACGGGTGCCTTTGCCACGGCCGCGGGAATGACGCGATTGGTGCCGGCCGGCACCGGGACGGTATCGGTCATCCTCAAGGGACCGGGCAAGGCCTGGAATTCGATCTTCGAGAATGCCGACGGATCGTTCTCGGCGACGTTCGGGCCGGGCACGATCAACGGGCTCGACCTGCCGGCATTCCTCAAGCGCAACCAGCAGGGCGGCTTCTTCGCGCTCGACGACGTCGCCAACGGTTCGCTGCCGATCGACGGGGCCGAGATCAAGGCAAGCATCTCGAAGGGCGTGGCGCGCCTGGACAAGGCCGAGATCAATGCGCAGAAATACAAGATCTGGCTGTCCGGCATTGCCTCCTATGTCGGACGCGGGCTGGCGCTCTCGGGCGGCGTGATGCCCAGCGGACAGCCGGCGCAGCAGTCCCAACAGGCCAACGGTCAAGCGGCCAGCCCGCCCGCGCCCCCGCCAAACCAGTCGCTGTTCTTCGTCGGCGGCAACTGGAGCGCGCCGTTCATCTCGCCGATCGCTCCCGGCGTCACGGGTCAATAAGTTCGGGGGCGCAAGGAGCGCCCCGCTCCTCATTCAACCGCGTTGCGCGGCCTGCTCGTCGAGCTGGCGCTGTATCTCGCGGCGCTTGTTGGCGATCGAGGCGATGATGACGCCGATCGCCACCACTGCGATCAGGATCGTGCAGGCGGCGTTGATTTCCGGGGTCACGCCGAGACGCACCTGGCTGTATATCTTCATCGGCAGCGTGGTGGCGCCGGGACCAGAGGTGAAGCTCGCGATGACCAGATCGTCCAGCGAGAGCGTGAAAGCCAGCATCCAGCCGGAGATGATCGCCGGCAGGATGACCGGCAAGGTGATCTGGAAGAAGGTCTTCACCGGCGGCGCGCCGAGATCCATCGCCGCCTCCTCCAGCGAGCGGTCGAAGGAGACCAGCCGCGACTGCACGACGACGGCGACGAAGCACATGGTGAAGGTGATGTGGGCGAGCGTCACCGTGAAGAAGCCGCGATCGAGGCCGACGGCGACGAAGAGCAAAAGCAGCGAGAGGCCGGTGATGACTTCCGGCATGACCAGCGGCGCGAACACCATGCCCGAGAAGAGCACCCGCCCCCTGAAGCGCGTGTAGCGCGTCAGCGTGATGGCGGCGAGCGTTCCGAGCACGGTCGCGACCGTTGCCGAGATGACGCCGACCCGCGCCGTGACCCATGTCGCGTCCATCAGGCCCTGGTTGTGGAACAGCGACACGTACCATTTGGTCGAGAAGCCACCCCAGACGGTGACGAGCTTGGATTCGTTGAAGGAAAAGACGATCAGAAGCACGATCGGCAGATAGAGGAAGGCAAAGCCCAGCACGATCGAGCTGATGTTGAAGCGGCTCCAGGTCGAGTTCATCTGCCCTGCTCCTGTGCCTTTGCCTGCGCCTGCTGGAAGAACATGATCGGTATGGTCAGCACCAAAAGCAGGATGACGGCCACCGCCGACGACACCGGCCAGTCGCGGTTGGAGAAGAACTCGTTCCAGAGCGTCTTGCCGATCATCAGCGTCTGCGAACCGCCGAGGAGGTCGGGAATGACGAACTCGCCGACGGCGGGGATGAACACCAGCAGGCAGCCGGCGACGACGCCGGGCAGCGACAGCGGGAAGGTGATCTTCCAGAAGGCGCCGGTCGGCGGACAGCCGAGATCCTGCGCGGCCTCGATCAGCGAATAATCCATCTTCTCCAGCGAGGAATAGAGCGGCAGCACCATGAAGGGCAGGTAGGAATAGACGATGCCGATGAAGATCGCGGTGTAGGTGTTGAGGATGACCAGCGGCTGGCTGATCAGGCCCGTGGCGAGCAGGACCTGATTGAGTAGCCCCTCGGGCTTCAGGATACCGATCCAGGCATAGACGCGGATCAGGAACGAGGTCCAGAAGGGCAGGATCACCAGCATCAGCAAGGTCGGGCGGATCGTGGCCGGCGCGCGCGCCATGCCATAGGCGATCGGATAGCCGACGATCAGCGTGAGTATCGTCGAGATCGCCGCGATGATCAGGCTCGTCACATAGGCATTGAAGTAGAGCGCATCCTGGGTGAGCCAGGTGTAGTTGTCGAAGTTGAGCTCGCGGAAGCCTGCAAAGAATCCCGAGACACCATCCTTGAAGTCGAGCACCGGCGTATAGGGCGGCATCGAGATCGCCGTCTGCGACAGCGAAATCTTGAAGACGATGATGAAGGGAATGAGGAAAAAGAACAGCAGCCAGAGATAGGGGATGATGATGACGAGGCGGTTGACGAAGCCCTTCGTCAGTCTCCCCGGCAATGTCGTGGTCTCGGTCGGTGGGGCGGCAGTCGCTGCGATATCGGTCATTTCAGCCCCTACCTCGTCAGCACAACGCCGGCGTCGGGTCGGAAGGAAACCCAGGCGCGGTCGTTCCAGGTGAGCGGATCCTCGGTGATGCGCGAAGCGTTCAGCGCGCTTGCCCGCACGATCTGACCGTCGTCCAGCTTGATGTGGTAGACGGTCATGTCGCCGAGATAGGCGACGTCATAAACCTCGCCTTGCAGCGCGTTGACGGCATCGGCCGGCTTTTTCGAGGAGACCTTGATCTTTTCCGGCCGGATTGCGAAGACGATGTCGGAGCCGGCGGCTGCGTTGCCGCCATTGTCGACGACGATCTGGGCGCCGGTCGCGCCGGTGATGCGCGTCGTGTTTGCCGTGTGCTCGGCGACCTTGCCCTCGAACATGTTCACATTGCCGACGAAATGCGCCACGAAACGCGAAGTCGGCGCCTCGTAGATCTCGGCGGGAGTCGCGACCTGCATCACCTCGCCCTTATCCATGATGGCGATGCGGTCGGCCATGGTCATGGCCTCTTCCTGGTCGTGCGTGACGACGACGAAGGTGAGGCCGAGTTCCTGCTGCAGATCCATCAGCTCGAACTGGGTTTCCTCGCGCAGCTTCTTGTCCAAGGCGCCGAGCGGCTCGTCGAGCAGCAGGACCTTCGGCCGCTTGGCGACGGAGCGGGCAAGCGCCACGCGCTGGCGCTGGCCGCCCGAGAGCTGGTGCGGTTTGCGCTTGGCGAACTGCTCGAGCTTGACGAGCTTCAGCATCTCGGCGACGCGCTTTTCGATATCGGGTCCGGGCATGCCTTCCTGCTTGAGGCCGAAGGCGATGTTCTTTTCCACCGTCATATGCGGGAACAGCGCGTAGGACTGGAACATCATGTTGACCGGACGTTTGTAGGGCGGGATGCCGCGCAGGTCCTGCCCGTCCAGCAGGATGCGGCCCGCCGTCGGCTCCTCGAAGCCGGCGAGCATCCTGAGCAGCGTCGACTTTCCGCAGCCGGAAGCGCCGAGAAGGGCGAAGAATTCGCGCTCGAAGATGGTCAGCGACAGATTGTTGACGGCGGTGAAGTCACCGAACTTCTTGGTGACCTTGTCGAACTGGATATATGGCTTGGCGTTCGGGTCGTTCCATGGCGCGAAATCCCTGCGGATGCTGCCAAGCGATTTCATGATCCCCACTCCGTTACTTTTCTGAATTCCCCAAAAGAAAGCGACCCCGGCAGTTGGCTGCCGGGGCCGCCTCTCTGTGCTTACTGGCCGGTGACGATTTTGGTCCAGGTGCGCGTGATGACGCGCTGCGTCTTGGGATCGTAGGGCTGAACGGTATAGAGTTTCTTCGTCGTCTCTTCGTCCGGGTAAACCGAAGGATCTTCGAGGATCGCTTTGTCGATGAACTGTTGCGAAGCCTTGTTGCCGTTGGCGTAGAGCACATAGTTCGACGACTTGGCGATGACTTCCGGCGTCATCATGTAGTTGATGAACTCGAGCGCGTCGGCGACGTGCGGCGCGTCCGCGGGGATCGCCATCTGATCGAACCACATCTGGGCGCCTTCCTTCGGCACCGAATAGCCGATCTCGACGCCCTGTTTGGCTTCCTCGGCGCGGTTGCGCGCCTGGAAGACGTCGCCCGACCAGCCGATCGCCAGACAGATGTCGCCGTTGGCCAAGGCGTTGATGTATTCGGACGAATGGAACTTGCGAATATAAGGCCGGACCTTGAGCAACGCTTCCTCGGCCTTGGCGATGTCGTCCGGCGAGGTGCTGTTGGGATCGAGGCCGAGATATTTCAGCGCCGCAGGAATGACGTCGGCGGGAGAATCCAGCACATAGACGCCGCAATCCTTCAGCTTGGCCAGCTTGTCCGGATTGAAGAAGACGTCCCAGCTGTCGATCTTGTCGGTGCCGAGCGCGGCCTGCACTTTCTTGACGTTGTAGCCGAGGCCGACCGTACCCCACATGTAGTTGACCGAATATTCGTTGCCCGGATCGTATTTGGCGGTGCGCTCGGAAATGACGTCCCACATATTGGAGAGATTGGGCAGCTTCGACTTGTCGAGCTTCTGGAACACGCCCGCCTGGATCTGGCGCGCCAGGAAGTTGGCGCTCGGCACGACGACGTCATAGCCGCTGCCGCCGGCGAGCAGTTTCGTCTCCAGTATCTCGTTGGAATCGAAGGTGTCGTAGACGACCTTGATGCCGGTCTTCTTGGTGAAGTCGTCGATGATCGAGCTGTCGATATAGTCCGACCAGTTATAGACGTTGACGACGCGGTCCTCGGCGTGGCCGCTTAGTGTGAAAAGCGTCAGAAATGCCGACGTCGCCGAAAGCAAAAGCGCTTTGCGGATCATGGTGTTCTCCTTTGGTGAGTGTTCCCTCGCCGGCTCGTCGCGACATGGCGGGGCGGCGTTGGTTTGAGACTATTGAGCTTTCCGGAGAGCGACAAGCGCGAACTGACCACGCCAGGCTCTATCATGGCATCAAGGTTCGAGGCGTCCCGGCCTCTCCGGCGAGGCGCCCGGGCGGCGTCAACGGCATGCACCGTGGCGTATTGAGAGCTATGACGATGCTGTCCGGTCCCGAGCAGGCCGGCGGAGACACTTGGCAAGATACGCCTGTCTTGTTGTTGCCGTAGTCGCAGCCTGCCCGCCCGGCGACTGGGTTGTCAATGGGGGGATGCTGCCTAAAGCGCGTCGCGCTGAAAGGGATTCAGGCGACGCGCTTCGAGTGTTGGTTTTGATGCATGTCGTTCTCCCAAAACCGCCGCGCAGTTTTGGGCGACATGCTGTTGTCTTGATGCATGTCGTTGCCCCAGAACCGCTGCACACTTCTGGGCGACATGCTGTTGTCTTGATGCATGTCGTTCTCCCAAAACCGCTGCGCACTTTTGGGCGACATGCTGTTGTCTTGATGCACGTCGTTACCCCAGAACCGCTGCACACTTCTGGGCGACATGCATTGGTCAATTGGGCGACGGCAAGCCGGTGACGCCGGGACGCGCCGGCCGCGCCTGGCGCTTGAATTCCAGGCCGATATGGATGAGCAGCGCCGTGACCACGACCGCGCCGCCGATGATGGTGCGCACCGACGGCACTTCGGAATGGACGAGCCAGACCCAAATTGGCCCAAGGATCGGCTCGAAGGTGCCGAGCAGCGCCGCGATCGCCGCCGGGACCAGCCGCGCGCCCATGGCGAAGAAGGCGAGGCCGACGCCAAGATTGACCACGCCGAAGGCGAAGAGGAAGCCCATGTCGCGTGCCGAGACCGCGAATGCCGAGGCCTGGGAAGCGGCGAAGGCGCCGGCGAGCAGCGCCGCAAGGCAATTGGCCGGCACCATGCGCACATGGGCGAAGCGCCGGGTGATCACGGTCGCGACGGAAAACATCACCGCGATCAGCAGCGCCAGCCCGTCGCCGATCGGTGAGACGGCGCCGCCCAGGGATTCGGAGACCATGATGGCGACCCCGGCGATGACGGCGGCAATCGCGACCCAGGTCGCCGGACCGACCCGTTCGCGAAACAGGAGCCAGGCAAGGAGGGCCGCAAGCAGCGGCACGCCGGCTTGCATCAGGAGGATGTTGGCAACAGTGGTGTAGGCAAGCGCCACCACGAAGCTGGTCGAGGCGGTGGCGAAGCAGAAGGCGACGCCAAGGCCGGGCAGGCCCATGTGCCGAAAGAGGTTCAGCGTGCCGCGCCAACCGTCGCGCCAAAGCATGAATGCGATGAGAAAGGCCACGGCCCAGAGCGAACGCCAGAACACCACGGTCCAGCTGTCGCCGACATGGATGAAACGAGCGATGGTGCCGCCGAAACTCCACATCAGCGCCGACAGGAAGACCAGGAGCATGCCGATCCGCTCCTCGCGCGGCGAGACGGCCGGCAAGGCGGTGGAGGACGGAGCGACGGAGGACGAGGCGGTACCGGTCATGGCGGATGGCTGTCAGCGAGTTGCGTTCGACATGATGCACCAGGGACGACAAAGAACTGCGTCTCAATCGCGTAGCGCAACAGCGCAAAACCGGCGTGATCCAGCATCCGGCGAAGCTTGGGGCACGTCGGCCCGGATCACCCTTGGAAATCGAAGGCGCTGAGACCCGTCACCATCTCGTCGAGGCCGAGCGGGCGCGTCACCGGCGGCTCGGCGCGCGCAAGGCAGCCGACGCGCTCGCAGAGCCTGCAGGCGGGGCCTACCAGCGTGGCGAAGCCTTGCCCGGGCTTGCCGGCGGCTCCGACCGGCAGCGCCGCGCCATAGACGATCTCGTCGCGGAAGCCGATGTCGCAGCCGAGCAGGAGCGCGGTGCGGCGCGGCCGTTCGGAGAAGGCCCCTTGCGGGCCTTCCAGCGTGCGGGCGATGCAAAGGAACTCGGCGCCATCGGGCATTTCCACCGCCTCGACCAGGATCTGGCCCGGCTGCGAGAAGGCCGCATGGACGGGAAGCTTGGGGCAGCCGCCGCCGAACCGGCTCTGCGGATAACCCTGGCTGCCGGCCTTGCGGAAGCGGTTGCCGGCGTTGTCGACCTCCAGCATGAAGAAGGGAACGGCCGAGGCGCCCGGCCGCTGCAGCATGGTCAGGCGATTTGCCGCCTGTTCGAAGGACACGCCGAAGCGGGAGCGCAAGACGTCGATGTCGTAGCGGGCGCGCAGGGCCGCGGCATGGAAAGCCTGATAGGGCATCATCAGTGCGTGCGCCGCGTAGCGGCCGAGTTCGAAGCGGGCGAGCCGCCGCGCCTCGTCGGTGCCGAGCTTCAACGCCTGGATCTCGCCGGCGACGGCCACCGACATGCGGATCAGGCTCGCCTCCATGGCGACTTCACGCAGCTGATCGAAAGGCGACAGCCGCTCGGACAGGAACAGACGCTGCGAATGACGGTCATAACGGCGGCGCCAGTTGGGCATGGTGGCGACCGGCAGCACCTTGACGACGATGCCGTGCTCCCGCCTCAGCCAGGCCTTCAGCGCGGCGAACAGATCGTCCCCGGGATCGAGGACCGATGTGAAAGCCTCGGCCTCCTCTTCCAGCGAGGCAAAGTGGTTCGGGCGCCGCTCGAACACATCGTGGACTTCATCGGCGGGCAGGCGCGCGCCGGACAGCGCGGTCGCCCTGCCCTCCTTGACCAGAAGCTGGTTGAGATCGGACAGGCGCTCGGCCTGCTCGCGGTAGGCGCGAAAGAGCTTCACCATCGCCGCCGAAGCATTCGGCGCCGTCTCGGCGAGATCGATCAGCTCCTGATCGCCAGGCAGCTCGCCGGCAAGAAGCGGATCGCTGAACGCTTCGCGCAAGGCCGCGATCGAGCCTTTTGTCTCTCCCTGAAGTTCGTGCGGATCGACCTTGTAGACCGAGGCAAGCTTGAGGATGAGCTGCACCGTCAGCGGCCGCTGGTTGCGCTCGATGAGGTTGAGATAGGAAGGCGAGATGCCCAGTCCCTCGGCCATCGCCGTCTGGGTCAGGCCCCTGGCGTTGCGCAGCCGGCGCAGCCGCGGCCCGGCGAAGATCTTCTGGTCGGCCATCCCCGCTGTCCTTGACAAGAATTTACATGATCATCGCGCCCGGCTGACGCTTCACGCTTTTACAATCGTGACAAATTTACAGGGAGAGTCTGTCAATGACAATACAGCTTTTCCTCTATTTTCCGAGACATTTGGCGGTTTTCCTAGGTGCCTTTCGCGTCGCAATGTAAATGATGTCACACGCAGACGTCGCAGGATATGCCTTTGCGATGCAGCGCTGACGCAGCCACCAAATGACCCGGAGTGATCAATGACCGATTTTTACAATCTCGTCCCCTCCGCGCCGGAAGGCCGTTTCGACGGCATCGAGCGCCCCTATTCGCCGGAGGATGTGAAGCGGTTGCGTGGCTCCGTGCAGATTCGCCAGACGCTGGCCGAGATGGGCGCGAACCGGCTGTGGAAGCTCATCCACGAGGAAGATTTCGTCAACGCGCTGGGCGCCATGTCGGGCAACCAGGCCATGCAGCAGGTCCGGGCCGGGCTGAAGGCGATCTATCTCTCGGGCTGGCAGGTCGCCGCGGACGCCAACACCGCCTCGGCGATGTATCCCGACCAGTCGCTTTACCCGGCCAATGCGGCGCCGGAACTCGTCAAGCGCATCAACCGCACGCTGCAGCGCGCCGACCAGATCGAGACGTCGGAAGGCAAGGGCCTTTCGGTCGACACGTGGTTCGCCCCCATCGTCGCGGACGCGGAGGCCGGCTTCGGCGGTCCGCTCAACGCCTTCGAGATCATGAAGGCTTTCATCGAGGCAGGGGCCGCCGGCGTCCACTACGAGGACCAGCTGGCGTCCGAAAAGAAGTGCGGCCATCTCGGCGGCAAGGTGCTGATCCCGACGTCGGCGCATATCCGCAACCTCAACGCGGCGCGCCTCGCGGCCGACGTGATGGGCACGCCAACGCTGGTCGTAGCGCGCACGGACGCGGAAGCGGCGAAGCTGTTGACCTCCGATATCGACGAGCGCGACCGGCCTTTTGTCGATTACGATGCAGGCCGCACGGTCGAGGGTTTCTACAATGTGCGGAACGGCATCGAGCCTTGCATCGCGCGCGCCGTCGCCTACGCGCCGCATGCCGACCTGATCTGGTGCGAAACCTCGAAGCCGGATCTGGCGCAGGCGCGGAAATTCGCCGAGGGCGTGCACAAGCACCATCCAGGCAAGCTGCTCGCTTACAACTGCTCGCCGTCTTTCAACTGGAAGAAGAATCTCGACGACGCGACGATCGCCAAGTTCCAGAAGGAGCTCGGCGCGATGGGTTACAAGTTCCAGTTCATCACGCTCGCCGGCTTCCACCAGTTGAACTTCGGCATGTTCGAGCTGGCGCGCGGCTACAAGGATCGCCAGATGGCGGCCTATTCGGAACTGCAGGAGGCCGAGTTCGCGGCGGAAGCCAACGGCTACACCGCGACCAAGCACCAGCGCGAGGTCGGCACGGGCTATTTCGACGCCGTGTCGATGGCGATCACCGGCGGCCAGTCTTCCACCACCGCCATGCATGAATCGACCGAGCACGCCCAGTTCAGGCCGGCGGCCGAGTAACGGATAACAATCAGAGGAAACGCCCGCAGGGCATTTGCATCGAGGAGAAGACCAATGGCATCGATAAGCCGCGTCAAGGAAAGGGCAGAAGAACAATCGAGCGCGATGAGCGTCGACCAGCAGGCGACGATCCGCATGCTCGCCAACGATCTGCACAGGCTCAACCAGTCGGTCATGAAGGCAGTCGAAGCCGGCGTCTCGGTGGAGCTGGTGCGTTCGGCCAGGCACCATGGCGGCGACGGCAACTGGGGAGACCTTTTGATCCCGGTGATCGTCACCCAGCAGAGCCACACTTGACGTAACGTCAACAGTCTCGGCGAGTGTCTCCCGCGCGCTATACGTTCGGGAGACTATCGCATTTTTTCGATTTGCCTTCGTCATCGAGAGGTACGACTTGCGCTGAATTCTGGAATTCTTGCTATATTTTCGACTTCGATCGTTTCAGCTTGACACCGGCCGCGATCTCACCCAATTGTGCCTCAGGTTTCAACCCTGCATTGAACCAGAGTGCCTACCCGCCGATGTGCCCCGCCGACCGTGACGACCGATCCGAAAGACACCCGAAACCGGTAGCCCGGACGGGCGCGATCGCGGCGGACCTTTCCAAAGTGCTCGTCGTCGGAAAATCATCGATCAACCGCGTCGTGGTGTCGAAAATCGTCGAGAAATCGGGACTGAAGCCTATTTCGGAACCGCCAGAGGCCGCCGAGAAGACGCTGACCGGCCAACTGCCCGGCGGCGTCATCCTGGACGGCGGCCCGGACAACAAGGATTGCGACCGGCTGATGTCGACCATCGACGCGCTGCGGCGCGCCTCCGGGAAGTCGCTGCCGGCAGTGATCCTGCTTTCAACCAGAAATGGCACCCCCGAAAGCCTTGGCCTGTCGAGCGTAGTCGATGCGGTGGTTGCCAAGCCGATCACGCCGGAAAGGCTGCAACCCGTGGTCGACCGCCTGGTCGGACGCGGCTAGAGCAATTCCAGAAAAAGCGCGCGCGGTTTTCCGCCCGGGACTGGATCGCAACAAGGAGATGGGGCGGTTCGCCGTTTCCGTGAACTGTGAACCGCTCCAGGCGTTCGGGACAGATTCGGCCGTCAGGCGATATTCCGAAAACTGTTCTCGAGGCTTAGTCAGTCCAGTTCGCCGCGTTCCCTCATTCCTTGCGCGACCTGACGGAAAAAGTCGAGGACAGCCGGATCGAACCAGAGGGATTCGGACCGCGCCTGCGCCTCGGCGAGCGTTTTGACATAGGCGTCGCGTATAAGCTCTTGCTCGGCCTGGGAGGCCGAACGCCTGATGCCGGCGGTACGGGATCGCACACGCCGAACGAACTCTTTGGCGGCTTCCGAATTGACGTCCCCCGCCGCCTTCAGCCGGCTGGCTTCCTCCATGAGAGCCTTCAGCGCGGCCTTGTGGGTGTCCCCATCATATTCCTTCTTTATTCCATCAAAGGTGCGGCTTGCCTGGCCAGTCGGGTCCTGCTCCGCGATCAGAGCTTCGAACCTTGCGAGGAATTTTTTTTTGTCGGTGGGTTGTTGCATGAGAGTCTCCTTGGGGAGGGTTGCCAACTCGTCCAGGGAAAGGTCTTGCCCCTCATCGATCCGACATAGCGCCACCTCGATAAGGCCGATCGCGCGCCCGATCTTGTCTTGTTGGGATTCCAGCGTTTCGCGTTGCAGCCGCAGAATATCCCGAAGCCGGGAATGATCCCCGACGAGCCTCTTGATCGATTTGAGCGGCAGGCCGAGATCGCGAAGCACGATGATCTGGTGCAGGCGGGCGATTTGAGATGGTCCGTATAGGCGCCATCTCGATTCGGCGCGGTGAGGGATAACGAGCCCCTCCCGCTCATAGACCCTGAGCGCCTTGGTGGTGACGCCGAGCCGCCGAGCTGTCTCGCCTGGGCCGAACCATTGCTCTTTTTCGCCGTCCATAGCCGACCTTCCGTTCCGGACCCTCGCTTCTGTAAGGGCGGCCCCAAGGTCCGATGCAAGGGGCTTGTCGGCCGGTTCGCTCACGCACGCCGGCCACTCACCACCTGAGCGTCGGCTCATGCGACGCCGCGAAGGTATGCCGGTCACCCATCGGGTTTCGCGCGGCCGGGATCATCGCCCTCGGGACTTATCAATCCGCCGCGGCGATGCGTTCGATCAATGCCGGCAGTTCGCTCAGGTCGGCGATCTGGCGGAAACGCGGCGCGGCCACCGGCGCCTCGGCATGCTCGGCCGCCCAGGTCAATTCATGCGGGACGTAGATGCCCCAGCCGCCGGCATCGATGGCAGGGACGACATCCGACTTCAGCGAGTTGCCGACCATCACGCTCTTTTGCGGTCCGTCGCCATGGCGGCTGAAGATGCGGGCATAGGTGGCGGCGCTCTTGTCGCTGACGATCTCGACGGCGTCGAAGAGCTCACCCAGTCCCGATTGCGCCAGCTTGCGCTCCTGGTCCATGAGGTCACCCTTGGTGATCAGCACCAGGCGGTAGCTGCCGGCAAGCTTCTCGACCGTCTCACGCGCGTGCGGCAGCGGCTCGATCGGATGGCTGAGCATGTCGCGGCCGGCAACCAGGATTTCCGCAATGGTCGAGCCCGGCACGCGGCCTTCCGTAACCTCGATCGCCGTCTCGATCATCGAGAGCGTGAAGCTCTTGATGCCGAAACCATAGAGGCCGAGATTGCGCTTTGCCGCGTCAAGCAGGGTCGCCGAAACCACGCTTGCCTCGCCATGCTCGGCAAGCATGGCGATGAAGCGCTGTTCGGTCATGCGGAAGAACTGCTCGTTCTGCCACAGCGTGTCGTCGGCATCGAATCCGATCGTGGTAAGAGCGGACATGGCCACCTCATCTTGCCGAAATGGAGATGTAAACGCGTTTGCCTAGTACTGCCAGCCGGTCCGTAAGGAGCGGCTCCTCGAGCACGCGCCTTGCGCCTCCCCTTCCCTTTCCCCGTGACGCCCGGCTATAGTCCGAAATCCGCAACACAATCTGGTGAATGATGCCGCCTGAGAAAAAGGAAGTCCGTCCGTCGAGCCGGGGGGGACGCGCCCGCACGCCTGCCTTCCTGAAAAACCAGCGCGGTGTGAAGAACTGGAAGGAAGCCAGCGCCTGGCTCGAATGGCGCGGCATCGAAGACATCGAATGCATCACGCCCGACCAGGCGGGCGTCGCCCGCGGCAAGATGATGCCGTCGAAGAAATTCACCTCCAACACCTCGCTGGCGCTGCCTTCGGCCGTATTCATGACGACGATCTCGGGCGGCTATCCCGAGGACGGCAATGGCTTCCACTATCCCGAAGATGACGGCGACCTGAAGCTTCTGCCCGATCTTTCGACGCTGACCGTCGTGCCCTGGGAAGAGGACCCGACGGCCGCGGTGATCTGCGATCTCGTCCACCAGGACGGCCGCTCGGTCGAGTTCACGCCGCGCAACGTCTTGAAGCGCGTGCTTGCGGCCTATGACGAGCGCGGCCTGAAGCCGGTGGTGGCGCCCGAGATCGAATTCTACCTGGTGCGCAAGAACCCCGATCCGGACTATCCGCTGACGCCGCCCGTCGGGCGCTCGGGACGGCCGATCGGCGGCGGCGCCGGCTATTCGATCGCCGGCGTCAACGAATTCGACGAACTGATCGACGACATCTACCATTTCTCGGAACGGCAGGGCCTGGAGATCGACACGCTGATCCATGAGGAGGGCGCCGGCCAGCTCGAGATCAATCTGCGCCACGGCAATCCGATCGAGCTTGCCGACCAGGTCTTTATGTTCAAGCGCACCATCCGCGAGGCGGCGCTGAAGCACGAGATCTATGCCACCTTCATGGCCAAGCCGATCCAGGGCCAGCCGGGCTCGGCCATGCACATCCACCAGTCGGTGGTCGACAAGAAGACCGGCAAGAACATCTTCTCGGCCGAGGACGGCTCCGAGACCGACGCGTTCTTCCATTTCATCGGCGGCATGCAGAAGCACGTGCCGAACGCGCTGGTGATGTTCGCGCCTTATGTGAATTCCTATCGCCGGCTGACGCAGCAGGCGTCGGCTCCGGTCAACAACAAATGGGGCTATGACAACCGCACCACCGCTTTCCGCGTGCCGCGTTCGGATCCGGCGGCGCGCCGCGTCGAGAACCGCATCCCATCGTCGGACGCCAATCCCTACCTGGCGCTGGCGGCGTCGCTGGCCTGCGGGCTGATCGGCATGATCAGGAAGGTCAAGGCGGAGCCTCCGGTGCTGACCACGGCCAATGCGGATGAGATCGACCTGCCGCGCAGTCTGCTGGAAGCGGTCGACCTGTTCGAGGGTGATAAGGAACTCGCGGCCATACTCGGCACATCCTTCGCCGCCACCTACGCGGCGATTAAACGGGCCGAATTCGAGACCTTCATGGAAGTGATCAGCCCCTGGGAGCGGGAGTATCTGCTGTTGAATGTGTGATGTAGGGGAGTAGGGGAGTAGGGGAGTAGGGGAGTAGGGGAGTAGGGGAGTAGGGGAGTAGGGACGATTGACCGAAAAAACAAGCTCCTACAAGGATTTGGTGGTCTGGCAGCAGGCGATGGATCTAGCTGTGTCGGTTTACAGCGCGACAAAATCCTGGCCCAAGGAGGAGCTTTATGGACTGACCAGCCAAGTGCGCCGCTCCGCGACTTCGGTCCCGTCAAATATAGCCGAGGGCTACGGCAGAGAGATTCGAGGTTCCTATCAGCAATTTCTCCGCATCGCTCAAGGATCGCTGAAGGACCATGCCCTACCAATCCCCCATCTCTCCCGGCCGCTCGTGGTACGAAGATACGGCCGGGCCTCGGCCCGAATACCCTTCGCTGGATGGTGACCGCCAATGCGACGTCGTCATTGTAGGCGGCGGCTTCACTGGCTTGTCGGCAGCCACGCATCTCGCAAAGGCCGGCGCAAATGTCGTGCTGATCGAGGCCTATCGTTTCGGCGACGGCGCGTCGGGGCGCAATGGCGGCCAGCTCGGCACCGGGCAGCGCGCCTGGGCGGAAGATTTGGAAGCCGAGTACGGCCTCTCCCGCGCCAGGGCGCTGTTCGACATGGCGGAAGAAGCCAAGTCGCATCTGCTCGACTTCGCCGCCGCCAACGCGATCGACATCGACTATATGCCGGGCCAATTGTCGGTGGCGCACAAGCGGCGCTATGTCGACGACTACAAGCGCCATGCCGAGATCATGGCGAGCCGCTTCGATTATCCGCATGTCAGCTTCATGGACGCGGCGGAAACGGCCGAGCGGCTGGGCTCGACACGCTATTTCGGTGGCACGCGCGACACCGGCACCGGACACATCCATCCGCTGAAGCTGGTGATCGGCACAGCGAAAGCGGCTGCGGCGGCCGGCGCGCATCTGTTCGAACAGACACCGTCCACCGGCATCGTTTCCAACGGCGGCAAGGTGACGGTCACGACGCCCAGGGGCACGCTCTCCGCCGACAAGTGCCTGGTCGCGGTCAACGCCTATGGCGGCAATCTGGAGCCGGTGAGCGCGGCGCATATCATGCCGATCGGCTCCTTCATCGGCGCGACCGTGCCACTGGGCTCAGATTCGAAAGTTTTGCCCGGCGGCGAGTCGGTCGACGATTCCCGCTTCGTGGTGCGCTATTTCCGCAAGTCGAAAGACGGCCGCCTGTTGTTCGGCGGCCGCGAGGTCTATGCGGTCAACGATCCGAAGGACATTCATATCCACATACGCAAGCAGATCGCCGAGCTATATCCGGCATTGAAGGATGTCGAGATCACGCATGGCTGGGGCGGCTATGTCGGCATCACGATGCCGAGAAAGCCGTTCGTGCGCGAGGTGATGCCGAAGGTGATCTCGATAGGCGGCTATTCCGGGCACGGCGTCATGCTGTCGAACTTCTTCGGCAAGCTCTATGCCGAGACCGTTGCCGGCAATCGCGACCGGCTGAAACTGATCGAGGATTTGAAAATCCCCGCCTTCCCGGGTGGCCGGCGATTTCGTGCGCCGCTCCTGTTTCTCGCCCTCAACTGGTTCGCGTTGCGCGACAGGATTTGAAGCTAGCTGCCGAGCCGAAACCGCCGAATCGACGCCGGCGGCTGCCGCGCGGCAGGTTGTGGAAGCCTTAACGGACGGCAGAATTTCGCAATTTGGCTCACTCATGCCATAATCAGCAGTGAAAGATGCAATTATGGGCGAAAATCCGGGGATTTCGCGGACCTTGTCCGCAATGATTTCGGGACCGATGCCGATCGAAGCCAATCGTCGCGGCAATGATCGAAAGAACGTCGGCCCGCTTGTTGGAGGTGGTTTGAGTGAACGGGCCCTTCAGTTTCGGCGTGCCGGAACGGCAGCGCTTTACAATGCAGTTCGGCTATAGCGTACGGCCATCCTTCTGGCAGAGGGTGCAGTCGAACGCGCATCTGGTTATTGCGGCGATCGGCACTGCCGCGCTGCTCGGCGTGGCCGCGGTGGCACTGTGGCTGTGTTTTCCGGGCAGTGACCGGCAAGTGGCCGCGGCAAACGCGGCGCAAACCGTTCCGACAATCCCGGTGAAAACCACGAAAATCGCTCCGGCTAAAGCAGCGGTCACCGTGGCTGCGGCAGCGCCACAAGCCGCGCGCAAGGCGGATGCGGTCACGCCCACGACGGCGGCTCGCGAAGCCAGCATTCCGGCGCTGGCGCCGAACAGCCCCCGCTGGACGGCTTCCGATGCTAAGATGCCGCCTTCGTCGACCGAGGACCGGCCGGCTCCGTCCAAGCAGACCGCCGACACCAACCCCACGCAATCGGCCGATACGGCCTTTGCCGAGGCCGATGCCGAGAACGACGCCTCGAATGCGCTGTCGCAGGTCGCGGGCGCTGCGAGCGAGACGTCGACCGCGGCGAAGAAGCCCGGCGACAAGATGGATGGCGCCCAAACCGCCGCCATCCCCGAAGCCAAGCCGCAGCTTCCCGATCCGCAACCGGCAGGGGCCGACGACTCGGCGCAAGCCAGGCCGAAAGCTCAAAAAGCCAGCGCGGCCGCAAACGGGCGGATTTTGCGAGCCGTGACCATGCGCTCCAGCCCGAAGAAAGGCGCAGCCGCAATCACCACGGTGCCGGCCAAGGCATCGGTGCAAGTGATGAATTGCAAGCAATGGTGCGAGATCGTCTATAACGGCAAGCACGGCTGGGTCTACAAAAGCTACGTCAAGACCGGCGCCTGAGGCCGTCTTGACTGCGGTGCGGAGCCGCGATGCCGTCAGCCGCCCAAGAGCCCACGCAGGCGCTGGCGCCGACGATCGTCTCTGCGCTTCTTGACGAACTCCCGATGCTCTTCGAAGGGCACTTCGAAAAGGCCGCAGTCTGGCAACCTTCCTTTTTTCCGCAAGCGGGGACCCAGCATTTGACGTCGTGTGTCCAGGCGAGCGCCAAACGCTCCATATGAAGGCTGGAAGAACTCTTGAGAAGGACGAGTTCGCCGGGAACCGCCGTGCGCCTGAGGTGATCTGAAACCTCTTTAGGCGTGCGCAGTTCGACGAACCGGCCGCTGTCGCGATCGGCTTGGCCAGCCTTCGAGCGATGCGCATGTTCCCCGACATAGATCACTTGGTCGGCAATGTTGCGCGCGCTTTGGTAGGCGCGCGCATATTTCGCGTTCGAGCCGGCAAAGTCCGATAGCTGGCCGAGCACGATTCGCTTTCGCCCGGCCCTTGATTTTGCCACCATGTCGAAGGCTAGCGACAGCGAATGCCACGGGGCTTTGGCGGTGTCGACGATGAAGTGTGGTCCTCCGTCCACGGCCAAAACGTTGCAGCGATTCGCCAACGGCTCGAATGTGGCGATCCTCTGCTCCACTATTTGCGCAGGTACGCCAAGTTCCAGTGCGGTGGCGGCCGCGGCGGCGGTTGGCAGCCAGAAATGCTCGCCTGGAAACGGGGTCTTGAGCTTCAGCGCTCCGCCCCTCCAGTGGAGCGTCAAGCCAAGCGTTCGCGGATACGCGGCGCTGATATCGGTGACGCGATAGTCGGACGTTTCCAACTCGCCGAACGTGACGAAGCGATGCGCAGCGCCCGACGCCATGGCCAGCACATTGGGATCGTCGGCATTGAGCACCGCAAGGCCGCCGGGCTCCAACGCCTCGACAAGAGCGCGCTTTTCGCGAGCGACGTTCTCCAGCGTTTTGAAACTGGAGAAATGCTCAAGCCGCACCATGGTGACAACAGCCACGTGCGGCTTGAGCATCTGCGCCATGGGCCTGATCGTATCGACGCCGAAGGCGCCCGCCTCGAAGACGACGTAGTCGACCTCGCCGCTCTCGTTCATGCGTTTGTAAAGCGTGCTGACCAGCGACTTTATCGTGTTGGCCAAGACTCGCGTGTAAACCCGCGCTTGGCCGGCCAGGATGTGCCCAAGCAGGCTCGCCGCAGTCGATTTTCCTGAGCTGCCGGTTACGCCGATAAAGATGGCCTTGCTTCGCGTCCGCGCGCGCTTTGCTCGATAAATCTTGAGACGGTGCCCGAGTTCTTCGCGAATTTTTCGCAGTCCGAATTTCATGGCCGCGCCCCAAGCCGGACAACCGTTATGCCTTTCGCCGGATCATCGAGTCAAACACGAGCTCCACATTCCATCACTTAAATACAGCGGCCGCCGTCGACCTCCAGCGCCACGCCGGTGATGAAGGCGGCTTCATCCGAGGCAAGCCACAGCGCCGCGTTGGCGATGTCGAGGGGCGTCGAGAGCCGGCCGAGCGGGATCGAGGCGCGGAACTTTTCGCGGATCTCAGGCGTGTCGGCGCCCATGAACTTCTCCAGCATGCCGGTTTCGCCAGCGACCGGACAGAGGCAGTTCACGCGGATGTTCCTCGGCGCCAGTTCGACCGCCATCGACTTGGTGGCGGTGATCGCCCAGCCCTTGGAGGCGTTGTACCAGGTCAGGCCGGGCCTCGGCCGAAGCCCCGCCGTCGAGGCCGTAGTCAGGATGACGCCGCCACCCTGCCGGTCCATGATCGGCACGACGGCGAGCGCGGCGTGGTAGATCGCCTTCATGTTGACCGCTGTGATCAGGTCGAAGGTTTCCTCGTCGACGGCGAGCATATCGCCGTTGCGGTGGGTGAAGCCCGCATTGTTGACCATGATGTCGATGCGGCCGAAGGCGCTTTTGGCGGCATAGATCATCGCGTCGAACTCGGAGCGCAGGGACACATCGGTCTGGGTCCAGATCGCGTTGGGACCGATCTCCTCGGCCACCCGCTCGGCGCCCTTGGCGTTGAGGTCGGCGACGACAACGCGCGCGCCCTCTTCGGCGAAACGCCTGGCCATGCCCTCCCCGAAGCCCGACGCAGCACCGGTGATTATGGCGACCTTGTTTTCCAGACGCATGGTTTTCCCGCTCATTGGATTTCCGCCGTTCTTGATTTCCGGCCGCCGCCCCGCAGCGATATTCTCCCTTAGCTTTCGTCACATTCGCGTTCTATGGTGCGGCCGCGACGGTTGCCGGAAGCCATGGCTTTACCGACAGGCCTATCGGCGGCGCAAGTGTCGGGGAACAGGTGGACCGATGCAACAGCAAGCGATTGGTCCTGCCTGTGACACCATGGCACTGGAAAATTTAAATCGATTAGAATATACCAACCACGCTGCCGGTATCCGGCATCAAATCGGACTGACCATGACCAGCCAGATCATCCCTGTCGATCCCTTCGACTTCATCATTTTCGGTGGCACCGGCGACCTGTCGGAGCGCAAGCTCCTGCCCTCGCTCTATTATCGCCAGCGCGACCATCAGTTCTCCGAACCGACGCGCATCATCGGCACCTCGCGCGCCAAGATGACCGACGCCGAGTTTCAGGCCTTCGCCAGGCAGGCAATTTCGTCCCACGTCAAGCCGGCCGATATCGACCAGAAGGAACTGGAAACCTTCCTCGCCAGGCTTTCCTATGTCCCGGCCGACGCCACCAGCGGCGCAGGCTTCGAGAAGCTGAAGAAGGCGATCGGCGATAGCGACCGCATCCGTGCCTTCTATCTCGCGGTGGCGCCGGCGCTGTTCGGCGATATCTCGCACCAGCTCAAGCAGAACAAGCTGATCACGCCGAACTCGCGCATCGTGCTGGAGAAGCCGATCGGCCGCGACCTGACCTCGGCGCGCGCGCTGAACGACGCGGTGGGCGACGATTTCCACGAAGGCCAGATCTTCCGCATCGACCATTATCTCGGCAAGGAAACCGTGCAGAACCTGATGGCGCTGCGCTTTGCCAACGCGCTCTACGAGCCGCTGTGGAACTCCGCCCATATCGACCACGTGCAGATCACGGTCGCCGAGACCGTCGGCCTCGAAGACCGCGTCACCTACTACGACAAGGCCGGCGCGCTGCGCGACATGGTGCAGAACCATATGCTGCAGCTGCTTTGCCTCGTCGCCATGGAAACGCCATCGTCGATGGACGCCGACGCCGTGCGCGACGAGAAGCTGAAGGTGCTCAGGGCATTGAAGCGCATCAACGGCAACGAAGCGCCCAAGCACACAGTGCGCGGCCAGTATCGCGCCGGCGCTTCGGCGGGCGGCCCCGTCAAGGGCTATGTCGAGGAACTCGGCAAGGACAGCGCCACCGAAACCTTCGTCGCCATCAGGGCCGAGATCGGCAACTGGCGCTGGGCCGGCGTTCCGTTCTATCTCCGGACCGGCAAAAGGCTGGCGAGCCGGGTTTCGGAGATCGTCATCGAGTTCAAGCCGATCCCCTTTTCGATCTTCGACGAGGGCGCCGGACCGATCTTCGCCAACCAGCTGGTGATCCGGCTGCAGCCTGACGAAGGCGTCAAGCAGTTCATCATGATCAAGGATCCGGGGCCGGGTGGCATGCGGCTGCGCCAGATCTCACTCGACATGAGCTTCGCGCAGTCTTTCGACGGGCGCGCGCCTGACGCCTATGAGCGGCTGATCATGGATGTGGTGCGCGGCAACCAGACACTGTTCATGCGCCGCGACGAAGTCGAGGCGGCGTGGAAATGGATCGACCCGATCCAGAACGCCTGGGAAAGCGCCAGGCAGGAGGCGCAGGGCTATACGGCCGGAACCTGGGGGCCGTCGGCCTCGATCGCTCTTATCGAACGCGACGGACGGACATGGCACGAGAGCAATTGAGCGAAGTCCGCTACGGCTGGAACGGCTTTGCCGACCGCCAGGACCTGGCGACGGCGCTTGCCGGCGAGATCGCGGACCGATTGACCAGCGCCATCGCGGAACGCGGCGCTGCGCTGCTCGCAGTATCCGGCGGCACCACGCCGGCGAAATTGTTCGCGGTGCTGTCGACCACGCCGATCGCCTGGGACAAGGTTACCGTGACGCTGGTCGACGAGCGCTTCGTGCCGCCGTCCTCGCCGCGCTCGAATGCCGGGCTGGTGGCGGCGAACCTGCTCCAGAACAAGGCCGCGGCGGCGCGCTTCGTGCCGCTCTACCATGAGGCGGCAAGCATCGAGGACGCCGCGGCGGCGGACAGCGAAGCGCTCAAGTCGCTTCTTTGGCCGCTCGACGTGGTGATCCTCGGCATGGGCGGTGATGGCCATACGGCGTCGTTCTTCCCGGATGCCGGCAATCTCGAGGAATTGCTCGATCCGGCCTCGCAGCGGATCGTGCTGCCGGTGCATGCGGCAAGCGGCGGCGAGCCACGGCTCACGCTGTCGATGGCGCGCATCGTCGCCGCCGGCTTCATCGCGCTCCATATCGAAGGCGAGGACAAGCGCGCCGCGTTCAACGGCGCGACAGGTCCCGGCGCGAAGAAGCCCATCCGCAGAGTGCTCGAGGCGGCGCCGCGACCGATAGAGGTGTTCTGGGCACCCTGATTTCAGATGAGGACTGCCCGGCGGCAGAGGGAGGACGTTGCCGGGCTCGGAAAGGACGGACCATGACAGCCAGACGCGATATCGAAGCCATCACGGAACGCATCCGCCACCGTTCGAAAGCCGGCCGCGAAGCCTATCTCGGCCGCATCGCGGCGGCCTCCAGCCGCACCGCCAATCGCGCGGTGCTGGGTTGCGGCAATCTCGCCCATGGTTTTGCCGTTTGCAGCCCATCGGAAAAGATCGCGCTCGGCGGCGATCGCGTGCCGAATCTCGGCATCATCACCTCCTACAACGATATGCTGTCGGCGCATCAGCCCTTCGAGACGTTCCCGGCGCTGATCAAGGAAGCCGCGCGGGAAGCGGGCGGCATCGCCCAGGTGGCGGGCGGCGTGCCGGCGATGTGCGACGGGGTCACGCAAGGCCAGCCCGGCATGGAGCTGTCGCTGTTCTCGCGCGACGTGATCGCGATGGCGGCGGCGATCGGCCTGTCGCACAACATGTTCGACGCGGCCGTCTTCCTCGGCGTGTGCGACAAGATCGTGCCCGGACTGGTGATCGCCGCGCTCACCTTCGGGCATCTGCCGGCCGTCTTCATCCCCGCCGGACCGATGACGACAGGGCTCGCGAACGACGAGAAGGCCAAGGTCCGGCAGCTCTATGCCGAAGGCAAGGTGGGCCGCGCCGAGCTGCTGGAAGCGGAGTCCAAGTCCTATCACGGGCCTGGCACCTGCACCTTCTACGGCACCGCCAATTCCAATCAGATGCTGATGGAGATCATGGGCCTGCACACGCCCGGCGCCTCCTTCGTCAATCCGGGCACGCCGCTGCGCGACGCGCTGACCAGGGAAGCGGCAAAGCGGGCGCTGGCGATCACCGCGCTCGGCAATGCCTATACGCCGGTCGGGCGCATGATCGACGAGCGTTCGATCGTCAACGGCGTCGTCGGCCTGCATGCCACCGGCGGCTCGACCAACCACACGATCCACCTGATCGCCATGGCCGCCGCCGCCGGCATCGCGCTCACCTGGCAGGACATTTCCGACCTGTCGGAAGCCGTGCCGCTGCTCGCCCGCGTCTATCCGAACGGGCTTGCCGACGTAAACCATTTCCATGCCGCCGGCGGCCTCGGCTTCCTGATCCGCGAGCTGCTCGACGAGGGCCTGCTGCACGAGGATGTGCAGACGGTGTGGGGCGAAGGGCTGCGGCCTTACGCGGTCGAGGCGCGGCTTGGCGACGACGGCAGCGTGGTGCGCGAGGCGGCGCCGCTCGTGAGCTGCGACGAGAAGGTGCTGGCGCCGGTGAAGAAGGCGTTCCAGCCGACCGGCGGCCTGAAGGTGCTTGGCGGCAATCTCGGCCATGCCGTCATCAAGACATCCGCCGTAAAACCGGAGCGCCGCGTCATCGAGGCGCCGGCCAAGGTGTTCGATAGCCAGCAGGCGCTGAACGATGCCTTCAAGGCCGGCCAACTCACCGGCGACTTCGTCGCCGTCATCCGCTTCCAGGGCCCGAAGGCCAACGGCATGCCGGAACTGCACAAGCTGACCACAGTGCTCGGCATCCTGCAGGACCGCGGCCAGCGCGTGGCGCTGGTGACCGACGGGCGCATGTCGGGCGCTTCCGGCAAGGTGCCGGCAGCGATCCATGTGACGCCGGAAGCGGTCGAGGACGGACCGATCGCCAGGATCCATGACGGCGACGTCATCCGGCTCGACGCCGATGCCGGCACGCTGGAGGTGCTGGTGCCGGGAACCGAATTCGCGCTGCGCCGCACGGCGGACGCCGACCTCATCGGCAACGAGTTCGGCTTCGGCCGCGAGCTGTTCGCCGGCTTCCGGCAACTGGTCGGACGCGCCGATCACGGGGCGGCGGCGTTCGGAAACGCCTGACATATTCTTCAACAGCTCTCAAAAAAGGGGCGGCCCGATGCCGCCCCTTTTCGACCGCCTGGCAGTAGCCTCTACTGAACGGTGATCTCGCTCCGCTCGCCGGCCTTGATCGTCACCGGCATTTCCCTGTCCTGGCCCTGGTCGGACGCGTGCCGCACGACCACATAGTCGCCGGCCGGTATCGTCTGCTGCCAGCTATCGCCATAGCTCAGGCCCAGTGACTTGCGCTTGCCCTCGATGTCCTTCTTCGACGAGAATACCTCGATCGAGTAGGCGCCAGGCGCCGACATCGCGAGCACGCCGGCGTCGAGTGTGACCTTGATGTCCTGGTTGTCGCCGGCCTTGATGCTGAAGGGCTGCTCGGCAATGGCAAGATCGAGGGTCGTGAGCGCGACATAGTCGTCCGGCGGCAGCCACAACTTGCTGTCGGGACCATAGGCGTGCTCGACGCTCTCGCGTGAACCGTCGATCTTCTTCTTAGCCTTGACGATTTCGAAGCTAACGCCGGAATTATCGGCCTTGTCGCCGCCTGCCGCGTAGAAGGCGTTGAGGACGGCGTGGCCGACGCCGACAACGACGTCCTTCTCGACCGTCTGTCCGGCAGCAAGCTGGATGGTCTCGGTTACCGTGCCGGCGCCGATCTGCACCGTCACCTTCTGCTCGCCGGCAGGCACCGTGACCTTGGAGTCACCGTAATGGGTGGTGCTGCCGCCCGGATAGGCGAAGTCGACGCGCGCCTCGCCGCTGATCTCCGATCCCTGGCTCGCATGCGGATGGATAACCAGCGTACCGGCGTTGAGCGTGAACAGCGGCTTGTAAACCTGACCAGCCTCTATTCTGATCTTCTGCTCGCTTCTTGCCTCGTCGTCGCGGCCGACGACGATATAGTCGCCCGGTTCCAGATTGGTTTTAAGCTCGCCATACTCGGTCATGACCTGGTCGCCGCGCGAGCCGTCAGCATTGGCCTTGTAAATTTCCCAGGCATTGCTGTTGTCGGATATCTCGGGGCCTCCCTCGGCCATGACCACGCTCGGCATGAAGTTAAATTCAGGCTTGGCGGTCTCGGGCGCCGGCGCGGGTGCCGGAGCCGGTTCGGGAACAGGCTGAGGAGTCGGAGCCGCGACGGTCTCGACCAGAGCTTCCTGCAGCGCCTTCTCGTCGGAGGCCTGGATGTATTTGCCGCCGGTGTTCTCGGCGAGACAGGCGATCTGCTTGCCCTCGTCGGCGGTCAGGCCGAAGCCGACGACATCGGCTCTGAAATCGACGCCGCTTTCCTTCAACTCCTTGCCGAGCGCGCAGGGATCGCCGCCGCAAGTCTCCAGCCCGTCGGTGATCAGCACCACCGTTGCCTTGTCCTCGGTATATTTGAGCGCCTCGGCGGCCTGCTTGACGGCTGCCGTGAGCGGCGTCTTGCCCAGGAATTTCATGCTGTCGGCCGCCGCCGAAATGGCGCTGGCGGAGCCGGCCTGCGGCGGCACGATCAGCTCGATGTCGTCGCAGCTGCCCTTTGTGCGATGGCCGTAGGCCATGAAGCCGATCTCGTCGTCGGCCGGAACCGACTGCAGCACCGTGCGCAGCGATTCACGCGCGATCTCCAGCTTCGGCTTGCCGTCGATCTGCGCCCACATGGAGCCCGACGCATCGAGGATAACGATGACCTTGTTGGCGGCAAAGCCGAAACTGGTCATCGACAAAAGGAGGACCGCCGCAGCGGCGCTCCGTATCAGTCCCGCCATGAAAATCTCCTGAGAGCAACCCTCGTCCGCGCTGCGGAAGCTATTTGAGGCGGGTCTTGGAAACAAGCCCGGCCGAGGGTGAAAGGCGGAGCGCTCTAATAAGTGGTGCGCCGCTCTTCCGATGGCGGGCGGCCGAACTGCAGCCGGTAGCTCTGCGCGAAATAGGAATGCGAGGTGAAGCCGGTGGCGATCGCCACGTCGAGGATCGGCATGTTGGTCTGGCGCAGCAACTCGCGCGCGCGTTCGAGCCTCAGCCGCATATAGTAGCGGCCGGGCGTCACGCTGAGGTGGCGCAGGAAAAGGCGCTCGACCTGGCGCACCGACAGGCCCGCCGACTTGGCGAGCTGCACCGCCGACAGCGGCTCGTCGAGATGGTCGGCCATCAATTCGACGATGCGCCTGAGCTTCTCCGACTTGCCGGTGAGGTCGCGCTCCGGTCCGACGCGCTGGCGGTCGCCGGCCGAGCGGATGCGCTCGTGCTGGAACTGGTTGGCGACGCCGTTGGCAAGGTTGGAGCCGAAATCGCCGCGCACGATCTCCAGCATCAGGTCGATCGAGGTGGTGCCGCCGGCGCAGGTGTAACGCTTGCGGTCTATCTCGAAGACGTTGCCGGTGCAGTTGATGTCGGGGAAGCGCTCCATGAAGCCGGCGCGGTTCTCCCAATGGATGGTGCAACGATAGCCGTCGAGCTGTCCCGCCTCGGCCAAAAGATAGGAGCCGACCGAAAGCGCGCCGAGCGCGTTGCCGCGGCGGCCCCAGCTGCGCAGGGCCGCCAGCACCTTGCTCTTGCCGGGGAACTCCGTGGTAAGGCCGACCGAGACGAACAGGATGTCGACCGGCGGCATGTCGGCAACCGAGTAGTCGATCTTCAGCGGCAAGCCGTTCGACGCCATGACCGCGTCGCCATCGGCCGAAATCGTCGTCCAGCCATAGAAGTCGCGGCCAAGCAGGCGGTTCGCCGAGCGGAAGCAGTCGATGGCCGCGGCAAGCGAGAACATCGAAAACTTGTCGACCAGCAGGAAGCCGAACTGACGGCCGCCCTGAACGGGATCGTTCGTGATCGGCCGTTCGACGGAAGCAGTCAGGTTCGGCAATGCCAGGGCTTTCTCAAATCAGAAGGACGGCCGCTTCAGCCCGGCCGCGAGGTAGGCGGAAGCTACAGTGTTCGCCATCAGCATGGCAATGGTCATCGGCCCGACGCCGCCGGGCACCGGCGTGATGGCGCCGGCAACCTTGGCCGTCTCGGCATAAGCGACATCGCCGACGAGGCGCGATTTGCCCTCCCCCTTCTCCGGCGCCGGGATGCGGTTGATCCCGACGTCGATCACGGTGGCGCCCGGCTTGACCCAATCGCCCTTGACCATTTCCGGGCGGCCGACGGCGGCGACCAGAATATCGGCGGTGCGTGCCAGCGCCGGCAGGTCCCTGGTGCGGCTATGCGCGATGGTCACCGTGCAGTTGGCGGCAAGCAGCAGATTGGCCATCGGCTTGCCGACAATGTTGGAGCGGCCGACGACGACGGCGTTGAGGCCGGACAGGTCCTTGCCGCGCACGCGCTCGATCAGAAGCATCGAGCCCGCCGGCGTGCAGGGAACGAAGGCCGTCTCGAGCTCGCCGGTGCCGAGCTTGCCGACATTGATGAAGTGGAAACCGTCGACGTCCTTCTCCGGCGCGATCGTCTGGATGACCTTGCCGGCGTCGATATGACCGGGAAGCGGCAATTGCACGAGGATGCCGTGGATCGACCTGTCGGCGTTGAGATCGCCGATGATCTTCAGCAATTGTTCCTCGGTGGTGTCGGCCGGCAGCGTATGCTGGAGCGAATGGAAGCCGCATTCCTTGGCGGTGCGCGATTTCGAGGCGACGTAGACCTGGCTTGCCGGGTCCTCGCCGACAATCACCACGGCAAGGCCGGGCTTGGTGGCTCCCTTGGCCGACAGCTCCGCGGTCAGAGCCTTGACCTTCGAAACCACGTCCCCGGCGACACTCTTTCCATCAATCACTTCGGCCATCACCAACCCTCAGCTTCGCTACGAGGCCGATGAATGGCCTCATTCCTCGATCGGCATTGTCGATCCACCAAGGCGAGATGCTTGCGGCCGAAATGCAGCGCGGCATTTTCACGAAAATTCGACAAGGCAATCCCGTCAAAACGTCGTCGGATGCCGTAAACCCGAAACCGGCCGCTTTTATCGGAGCGCGAGCCGTTTAGAAATATGGGCGCTTAGAAATAGCGGCGGCGCGCGCGGCTTTCGGTCAGCTCGCGCACCGCCTCGCGGAATTCGCGCAGGCTGGCGCGGATCTCGTCGATCTCACCCTGCTGGTCGGCGGCCGGACGGTTACCCTCGCCACCGGCCGGCGACTGCGGATCATAGGAGGCGGGCGATGCCACATGATGATCCTCATACGGATCGCTCCGGCCATGGTCCGGCCGATACGAATAGGAATAGCCCTGCTCGTATGGCGGCCGGACATTCTCCCGCGCTGATGGTTGAGCTCCAGGATAGCGCTCCTCCAGCGTAGGCGCACGCCAGACGCTTTCGGGCGGCACAGTGTCCAGATCCACCGTTTCAGTCGGCTCGCGGCGCACGAAATAGCGAACCGCCGAGGCCAGCGATCCGAAAAGCCCCGGACGGCCGGCGTCATTGGCCGGTACCGGCGGCGGTGGTGCTTTGGGTTCAGGGGCAGGCTGCGCCGCAGCCGTCATCAAAGGCGGCGCCGGGGGTGAAGCAGGCGGCGGTGTGTAGGATGCGGCCGGCGTCGGCGCGGATGACGGAGCCGGGGGCGGCGCGACGGGCGCGGCCGGGGGCGGCGCGACGGGCGCGGCCGGGGGCGGCGGGTTGAATGACCGGGCCGGAGGCGGAGCGGCAGGTGGGGCCGGCGGTGTCACGATCGGTGGCGGCGGTGCCGGCGGCGGAGCGGCCCTGTCGGAATTGTTTTCCACCCTGGGGCCACGCTCGTCGGCCCTGCGCCGCGCGCGGTTATCGGCTGTCTCGCGCAGGCTCGCATAGACGCCGCGCAGCCCGCCGAGGCCGATGCCGGCGAACAGGCCGGCGAACAGGCCCGCCAAGGCCATCACCGCGCGTGACGGCCCCTTGGCCTGCAGCGGCGCATAGGCCTCCGAGATGACGCTGATATTGGCGGTGTTGATGTCCTTCTGCTCGCCGGTTTCCTTGGCGCGCAGCAGGAATTGCTCGTAGACGGAGCGCTTGGCGGCCGCCTCGCGCTCCAGCTCGCGCAGCGAGACCAGATTGTTGTTGACGTCGCCGCTCTGCACCTTGGCCTGCGCCAGGCGCGAGGAAAGGTCCTGCTCGAGCTGGACGGAGCGCTTCAGGTCAACCTGCAGCGAAGACGCGATGCGCTGCAGCTCGGCGCTGATGCGCTCGCGCGCCCCGGCAAGCTGGGCGTTGAGCGCTTCGATCTCCGGATGGCGCGGCCCGAGCTTGACCTCGGCGCGGTCGGCTTCCTGCTTCAGCGCCGCATATTGCGAGCGCAGCTCGCTCATCATGTTGGAATTGATCTCTTCCGGCAACGTGCCGCTGAGCACCGAATTGACGTTGAGCGAGCGGGCCGAGGCGGCGCGGGCATTGAGCTCCAGCGTGCGGGCGCGGGCGACCGAAAGCTGCTCGTTGAGCTTCAGCATCTGGTCGTCGCTTATCAGGTGGCCCTGCGCGTCGACGAGGTCGTGCGTCGCCCTGAAATCCTCGACGGCGCGCTCGGCCGTCTCGACGCCCTTGCGCAATTCGTCGAGCCTGGCGGTGAGCTCGTCATTGGCGCGGCCCGCCGTGCTCGACTGGATCTCACTGGAAATCTGCTTGAACGCCTTGACCATGGTGTTGGCGATCAGGGCGGATTTCTCGGCGTTTTGCGTGGTGGCGCTGACCGAGACCACGAAGGTCTTGCCGCCACGCTCGACGTCGAGGCTTTCATACAGGTTGCCGACCGCAAGCGCGCGCTTGCGCGCTTCGTCCGCCGCGCCCGCATCCTGCCGGGACAGAATCGAGCGGAGCGTCGACATCAGGCCGAAGCCGCCACTGCCCTGGCCATTGAATTCAGGGTCGTTGGTGAGGTTGAGATCGGTGACGACCTTGTTGAGGACGGTGCCCGAAGTCAGGATGCGGACCTGGTTCTCGACGATGGCCAGCGTCGCATCCGAGGCGACCACGTTCTGCGTCAGGTCGCGGTCGGTGAGCTTGAGGTCGCGAGGGTCGACGATGACGTCGGTGGTGGCCTCATACTTCTTCGGCGTCGACAAGGCGATGGCGACACCGAGGGCCGCGCCCAGGATGGTCGTCGACAGGATCAGCGCCTTGGATCGCGTGATGCCGCGCACGACCTGCATCGGGTCGATCAGCGGTTTCCATTCCTCGGAATCGCCGCCGGCCGGGGATCGGCTCGTCCGGCGCGGTTCGGGGGCGGCTTGTGGCTGCTGGCTGTCCGACGGAGTTTCATGGAGCGGCACGGACGAATCGGACCGTGTTCTTCCGTGCCAGTCATCTTCGATGTCCACCGGCTCCGATACCGCTTGCACCTGATCCCGATCAAATTCGCCGGCATCGGCAGGCCGCCGGTTCAACTTCGCTTCGCGTTCGGAACGCGCGGCGCGATGGCGCGCGGCAGCGTCCTCGCGCCACGATGAATTGGCCCGGTCGCCGATCGAAACGGTGTTGTCGTCGCCACGCATGGCTTGGCCGAGCGCCAGCAGCGAGCGCTCGCGCCTCCAGTCATCACGGTTATCCCTGTCGACCATTGTCCTGGAACTTACTCTCTGGCGGCTTGGGCGCGGCGATCGGCCAATCGTTAAGCCACGCTAAACGGGCATAGGAAACAAACGGTTAATTTTGCGCCCAGGCCCGCACGGTTTCTCGCCTTGCCCGCGGCATTTCGGCACCGCCAGAACGCGGCGTTAAACTTTCCAACCTATCTATCGCCCCGAACATGACCCAGGCCAGCGACATGCCGCAAAGGCGGAGCTTCGCGCGGATCGGCCACTTCGTGGCCACCCGCCGGAAACTGGTATTCGACTATCTCTCGGCCATCAGCGGCGCCGGCGGCCGGCTGGTGTTTTCACTCGCCTATTTCATCGCCTTGGCCAACACGCTTTCGATCGCCGAGTTCGGCATGTTCGCGACCGCCTCGGCCGCCGGCATCATGCTGTCGCGCATCCTGGCCTTTGGCTTCATCTCCGCGCTCTACCGGACCGCCACGATCCGCCCCAACCTGATAGGCACCTTCACGGCCGGTTTCCTGCTTCTCGGCCTCTTGTCGCTGCCGCTTCTCGCCGCCGCATCCTATATCGTCTACCTGGTCTTCTTCGCCGGCACGATGCCCTTGTCGGCTTTCGCCGCCGTCGTCTTCGCCGAGGCGCTGTTGTGGCGGCCGGTCGAAGTGGCGCTGATCGTCAACAACGGGCTGGGCAAATTCGGGCGGGCGGCGGTGCTCGCCATCCTGGCGACGGCGCTCAGGGCAGCCGGCGCGATCGTGTTCATGCTTGCCGCGCAACACAGCATCGGCGTCTGGTCGCTGTTCTATATCGGCGCCAATGCCGCTTCGCTCGTCATCGCCTTCGTCTTCTTCTATCCGCGCCAGCGGCTGAGGCTGCGCAGCGAGCTCTATTTCCGGCGGCTCGCCGATTCCGTCTATGTCGCTGGGTCCGAGGTGTTGTTCTACCTGCAGATGGAGTTCGACAAGCTGCTGGTGCTGTCGATCGGCGGACCGCATCTCGCCGGCATCTACGCCATCATCATGCGGCTGGTCGATCTCACCGCGATCCCGATCCGGACCTTCTCGATGATGCTGGTGCAGCGCATGATGCGGGCGCCGGAGCTGCTGTCGCGGCTGGCGGTGAAGAGCGGCATCGAAGGCGGTGTGTTCCTGGTCTCGACGCTAGCGCTGCTGGCGCTCGGCATAATCCTGCACTTCTTCCCGAACGCGCTCGGCAAGAATGTCGCGGAGGCCGCACCTCTGGTGGCGCTCGCGGTCTGCGTGCCTGGGCTGCGCAATCTCGTCGAATACCAGGCCGAGCTTCTGTTCGCGCGCGGCCAGACGGCTGTCAGGGCGATCAATCTCGGCCTGCTCGCCGGATTGAAGGCGGTCCTGCTCACCTATGTGCTGACGACGATCCCCGACACGGCCAATCTGGTGCTGTCGCTCAACATCGTCTTCCTGCTGCTCTATCTCGCCTCGATGCTGCTGACTTATTCGGCGATGCGCCGGCCAGCGAAAGCCATCTAGATTGAGGTGAGGCCAGCTGAATGTCGGCCGGCTTACTCAAGCCCGATCAGGCGGCGGATGCGGCCGATATCGGTGCCGATGAAGGATTGCATGCCGATCGCCACCTGTTCGGGCGCCATGGTGTCGACGAAGCTGCGGAATTGGTCATCCGAGAGCGGCTCGCCGTTCCAGTGGACGCGGCAGAACTCCTCCGTCCCGTGGAAATGGCCGGCGCCTTCAAGCACGTCGTCGACATAGCGGCCATAGATCATGCATTCGGAGAACTGGCGCGCCGAGCCGACGACGCCGACCCAGTCGCGGCCATGCACCTTCTCGATGCGCTCGCACATCGCGTTGACGGTCTCGCGGCGCCAGGCGATCAGCGTCGAGATGTAGTCGTGGCTCGATGGATTGGCGGGATCGATGCCGAGTGCGGCACCGGCATTGCGCGACCAGATGCGATGCTCGTCATGGCCATCGTTCGGCAGCACGCCGTCGCGCCGGAACAGCCGCACCTTGCCCTCGCGCCAGAAGGCGTTCGCGTCGAACGGCTTCAGGAAGGCGACGTCGGAATCGCAGAAGACCAGCACGTCTTCCTTCGCATGGCCGGCGATGGCGATCCGGCGCAGCTGCTGCACATGCCAGCCGCGCAGCGGCTGTGTTTTGAGGCTCAGCCAGACACGGCGACGGAAGCCGCTCAGCGGATCGTCAATGACGCGCAGCCAGCGCGGCAACAGGTCCCGCTCGTCGACGACGCTGCGGCGGCTGCCTTCGAGCTGGCGAAACAGCGCGACGTCGCGATGTTCGGTCAGGATGTAGTGATGCGCCATGCCGGTGACGTGGCGGTCGATGGTTTCGCACAACAGCCGGCAGCGCTCGAAATCGGGCGCGTAGCTCGCGGTGACGATCGCGGCCAGGGGAGCGCGCGGCAGCGGTTCGATTGCGGTGGAGGTGTCCGGGACGAAACGGCTGTTCACCGGCGCGCCTCCGCCGGCCGCGGCCCGAGCGACAGCTTCTGCCTGACGACGCGCCACAGGAAGAGCGGATTGCCGACGATGTAGCGGCGCCACAAGCGGCCGGGCTCGATCCAGAGGCGGAACAGCCATTCGAGCCGCAGGCGGCGCAGCCACAGCGGCGCGCGCGGCACCGAGCCGCTCATGAAATCGAGCAACGCTCCGACGGCCACCGGCAGCGTGCAATGGCGGCTGTCGATGTGGCGCTCGATCCACAATTCCTGGCGCGGCACGCCCATGGCGACAAGCAGCACATCCGGCCGCAGGCTGGCGATGCGCTCGAGGATCGCCGGCTCCTCGGCAGCGGAGAAGAAGCCGTCATGGATGACGACGAAATTGTGCTGCATGGCGAGCGTCGACAGCTTCGCGCATGCCGCTTCGGCATTGGCGCGCGTCGTGCCGAGCAGCGCCACCGTCAGCGGATGCGACGAGGCCTGCAGGAAGGCCGGAATGAAGTCCGTGCCGTTGAGATTGCTCGGGAAAGGCGCGCCGTAAAGCAGCTTTGCCGCCATGTCGACGCCGATGCCATCGGGGAGGATCAGGAAGTTTTCCAGGGCCTCGGCGAACACCGGGTCGGTGCAGGCAAGGTTGGCATTATGGGCGTTGAGGAAGCTCACCTTGGTGAAGCGGCGCTCGTCGATCAGCCGGGTGAGCAGAGCGATGGCCTCGTCCCAGCGAATGGCCAACACCGGAATGCCCAGAATGGTCTTGAGCGTGTCGAAGCCGAAGGCGGCGCGCGCGGTGTGCATGTTCATGCGGCGACCTCCTGCCTGACGGCGCCGAGCTTCTCCAGGCCAAGCCCGATCGCCGCGTCGAGCGCCTTGAGCTGGCGGCGGTGGAAGGCGCTGCCATCGACATCGCGGACATTGGCGGCGGCCGCCTGGAGGGCGGCGGCGAAAGCGATCGGATCGTCGGTCACCACGCAATTGTCCGGACGATAGCCGATGCCGCGCAGCGAGCGGCTGGTGGCGACGGACGGGAGGCCGAGCTCGAAGGTCTCGATGGTCTTCAACTGCACCCCGCTGCCGGCGATGCTGATCAAGGGAATTACGGCGGCGCCGCGCACGAAGGCCTGCGCATCCGGAACCCTGCCGACGAAGGAAACGCCGGGATGCGGCGAGCTGACGCCGGAAGGCATGTTGCCGGCGATCCTGATGCGGAAATCCGGCTTCAGATGCGGCACGACCTTGGTCAGGAACCAGTCGAGGCCGATGCGGTTGGGCTGCCAGGTCCAGGTGCCGATCAGCGAGGCGTCGCAATCGATATGGCGCTTGGCCTTGCTTGCCGGCGCCTGCGCGCGGGTCACCAGCGGCAGCACCGCCGAGCGTGTGTCGGAGGCGACGCCGAGTGCCGCGCGATCTTCCTCGGCCAGCGTGAAGACAAAGCGCGCGGCGCTGCAGAGACGCTCTTCCATGACCTTGAGGAGTCTGGCCTCGCGGCGGAACATCCACCGCTGCAGCGCGCTGCCGGCCGCGGCCGCGTTCTCCTCGGCCGAGCGGTGCTCGACATTGTGCGCGACGAAGACGAATGGATGATCGGCGAGGACCTTCTCGAAGGCGCCGGCGAACTGCACCGAATTCAGGACATAGCCGTCGAAGGGACCGGCGCGATCGATCGCGGCGCGAACCTCGGCGTCGGAAACGACACGCAGTTTGGCGGACGAAAAGGTAAGGCCGGAGAGAACCGCCTTGCCCAGCCAGGTAAGTTTCCGCAAAGCCGAAGCGCTTTCGGTGCGGACCTCGATGGCGTCGAGCACGATGGTGTTTTGCGGATCGGAGGGAGCCTTGCCCGGCCAGATGAAGCCGATCACCGTCACGCGAACGCCGGCGCGCCGCAGCGCGTCGATGATCGCGGCGTTAGCGATCTCGTAGCCCGAGGCGAGCGCGCCATCAGGCACGACCGATGTGGCGAACAGCAGATGCATCTCACCTATCCTTGGCTGCAGCCGGTAGCAAAACGCGGTGAAGTCTTGATTAAATGGCACTGTCAAACGCCGAAGACCCGCCTTTTCCGACAGGCGGGCGAGAAGGTGATTAACGAAACGTTATCACCGCGATGCTATCGAAGCTCGAACCAACGCTGCTGGAAACGGATGATCCCTTTGCCGTCCGACGCTTCTGTATCGATCGCGGGACGGTCGCCGGGGCTTGCCGCCGAGGCCGTCGAGGCGGTCGTGACGCTGCCGACCTTCAAGCGGCCCAAGCAGGTGCTGGAAACCCTGGCTTCGCTCAAGGCGCAGCGGACCGGCCGGCGCTTCGCCGTCATCGTCATGGAGAACGAGGCCGAGGCGCGCGAGGGCGCCAAGGCGGTGCTGCCGCTCTTCGAAAGCGGCGAGATGCCTGGCCTTGTCATCATCGCGCATGAGCGCGGCAATTGCAGCGCCTACAATGCCGGCTGGCAGACGGCGATCCTGCAGTTTCCCAATTTTCGCCACCTGCTGGTCATCGATGACGACGAGATCGCCGAGCCCGACTGGCTGGAGCGTATGTGCAAGGCCGCCGAGACCCTTCACGCCGACATTATCGGCGGCCCGCAGGTACCCGTCTTTGCCGATGCCTCGCATGCCCGATGGGCCGACCACCCGGTCTTTGCCCCGCCCTACCGTCAAACGGGCCGCGTGCCGGCGCTCTATTCGTCCGGCAACCTGCTGGTAGGTCGGAACGTGCTCAAGGCGATGGGACCGCCCTTCCTCGACCTTCGGTTCAATTTCATGGGCGGCGGCGATTCCGACTTCCTCAGCCGTTCCGCGCAGAAAGGCTTCGTGCTCGGCTGGTGCGCCGAGGCAAGGGTCAACGAGACCGTGCCGGCCCGGCGCGTCGAGGCCGACTGGATCCGCGCCCGATCCCTGCGCAACGGCGTGATCTCGACGCTTGTCGAAAAGAAGAAGCGGGCCGGTACGCCGTTTGCCGGCCTCAAGGTTTTCATCAAAAGCTTGGCGCTGCTCGCCGCTTCGCCGTTGCGCGGCGCCGTCCGGCTGGCGCGCACCGGCTCGCTGACGAGCGGCCTCTATCCGGTCTATGTCGCGCTCGGCCGGGTGCTCGCCGAATTCGGATATGCCAATGAGCAGTACCGACAGCCTGAGAAGAATTGAGCGCGCGCCGCTCGGCGCCGCCTTCACCAGGGAAGGTGTGGCGACGGCTATCGCCGCGCTTTTGTTCACCGTCATCATGGTCTCGTTCCGGCCCTTCCAGCCGGCGGGCGCTGAACTGACCGGCGACGGCGGCGACATCGTCAACCAGCTCGGCTTCGGCTCGCTTGGCGCGATCTCCATCTTCTCGCTGCTCGCCTTCGCCGACCCGCGCGTGGTGCGCTCGCTGGTGAGCCCATCCTGGGCGCTGATGCTGGGCTTCTTCTTCCTGTCGGTGGTGCTCGCCACCGATCCGCCCGCGGCGATGCGCGCGGCCTCCTTCACCATGATCGGCATCATCACCATGGCGACGATCCTGGTGCTGCCGCGCGACGCCGAGGCCTTCGCGCGCGTGATCATCTTCACCGCCGTCGTGGTGATCGGCCTTTGCTATGTCGGCCTAGTCGTCTTCCCGCATGAGGCGCTGCACACCGCGGACTCGCAGGAGCCGGAGCATGCCGGTCTGTGGCGCGGCGTCTTCACCCACAAGAACATCGCCGGGCCGGTGATGGCCTGCTTCAGTTTCGCCGGGCTCTATCTGTTCCGGCGCAGCCAGCGCTGGTGGGGCGCCGGCATCTTCTGCGCGGCAATGATCTTCATGCTCCACACCGGCTCCAAGACGACCGCCGGGCTGGTGCCGTTCTCGATCATGATCGTCGTGCTGCCCAGCCTCATCGGCATGCGGCTGGGCACGCCGATCCTGTTCGCGCTGGCGATCGTCGCGACCGCCATCGGCACGCTCGGCATCGTCTTCATCGCGCCGGTGAAGCATCTGGCGGCGATCTATTTCCCCGACCTCACCTATACGGGACGCACGACGCTTTGGGAGTTCGCGGGCGACATGCTGGCGAAGAAACCGTGGACCGGCTACGGCTATGAAAGCTTCTGGGGGACGCCGCTTTTGCTCAACCAGGACCAGCCCTTCGACCGGCCCTGGGACATCCGCACCATCGTGCACGGCCATGACGGCTATCTCGACATCGCGGTGCTTATGGGCATCCCGGCGCTCTGCGTCGCAATATACACCTTCCTGGTCGCCCCCTTGCGCGACTACATGCGCATCCCGGCACGCAAGGAAAACATCTTCCTCGGCGATTTCTTCATGATGGTGGTGCTGTTCACGGCGCTGAACGCTTTCCTGGAAAGCTTCTTCTTCCACCGCGGCGATCCCGTCTGGCTGTTCTTCGTGCTGGGCGTGCTGGGCTTGAGACAAGTCTCGCTGCGGCCCATGCTGGTGCGCCGCCCTGGCTGATCGCTGGACGATAAGTCTCAACCGAACTGGACTTTTCCGCCGGCGCCCAAGCAGCTAAGGAATTCCATCTTTCGGAGGCTTTCATGACGATCAGGCTCGTTCTGGCCGGCTGCGGCAACATGGGGTACGCCATGCTCTCAGGCTGGCTGAAATCCGCCAAGCTCGAGCCGCAAGCGGTGTTCGTGGTCGAGCCCAATGCGGAACTGCGAAGCCGCGCCGAGCATCTCGGCTGCCGCACCGCGGCCGATGCCGCCGACATTCCGGCCGATGCCGTGCCCGACCTCGTCGTCATCGCGGTGAAACCGCAGGTGATCCGCGAGGTGACGGCGCAATACAAGCGCTTCGGCGACGGCAGGACCAGCTTTCTCAGCATCGCCGCCGGCACGCCGGTCGCGACCTTCGAGGAAATCCTGGGCGAGCTTGCACCGGTGATCCGCTGCATGCCGAACACGCCTGCCGCGATCGGCAAGGGCATGATGGTGGTGTTTTCCAATCCGCTGGTCTCCGACGACGTCCGGCGCTTCGTCCTTGAGCTGCTTTCGGCCAGCGGCGTCGTGACGACGATCGACGACGAGGGCTTGATGGATGCCGTTACGGCCGTCTCCGGCTCCGGGCCAGCCTATATCTTCCACTTCATCGAGGCGCTGACGGTCGCGGCCGAGAAGGCCGGCCTGCCGGCCGAGGCCGCCAAGCTGCTTGCTATGCAGACCGTCTTCGGCGCCGCCTCGCTCGCCGCCGAAGCGGACGAGGAGCCGGGCGTGCTGCGCCAGCAGGTGACCAGCCCCAACGGCACCACCGCCGCCGCGCTTGCCGTGCTGATGGGCGGCGACCGGCTGACGAAGCTCGTGACCGAAGCCGTGGAAGCCGCGCGGCTCAGGTCCATCGAGCTGGGCAAGTAGCACCCTACCCTATCCGACCAACGGCGTGCCTAGCCTGCTAAGGGCATTATTGACGATTGCCATGCCCCCTAACCGGTTTCCCCAAACAATCGGTGGGTTTCCCTTTGGCCCAAGGATTGCCGGTTGACTTTGGCATAGGCCACCCGGATAAAACTTTCGTTCGCTGACAAAAGCAAATGTTCATTCATTCGACTGAACCTGCTTGTCTGGTCAGCGAGTGGGGAGCGCCTTGGCCGGGAGGGCCGGGGCGTCGTTGAATTGCGGGCATCATCGCGCTTCGAGCCGAAGCCGATGCCCCTGGGGAGGTAGAATGGACACCATACTTGCAGGCTTAAAAGGCGCCATCGACACGCTCGGCGCGACAGTGCTTTTGCCGATCGTCATTTTCATCATCGCCGTGGTCCTTGGAGCCAAGGTCAGCAAGGCATTCCGCGCGGCCATCACGATCGGCGTCGCCTTCATCGGCATCAACCTCGTGCTCGGGCTGATGTTCACATCGATCGGCGATGTCGCCAAGGCGATCGTCACCAACACCGGGATCCATCGCGACATCATCGATGTCGGCTGGCCGTCCGCCGCCGCGATCGCCTTCGGCTCGTCGGTCGGCCTCTGGGTCATCCCGGTCGGCATCCTGGTCAACATCGCGCTTCTGTTGACGCGCATGACACGCACGCTCAATGTCGACGTCTGGAACTTCTGGCATTTCGCCTTCGTCGGCTCGCTGGTTGTCGCCGCCACCAACAACCTGGCCTACGGCATCATCATCGCCGCGCTTGTCGCGGCACTTGCCCTGCTCTTTGCCGACTGGTCGGCGCGCGCGGTGCAGCAGTTCTACGGCGTGCCCGGCATTTCGGTGCCGCATCTCGCCTCGGCGCAGATCCTACCGATCGCCATCATCCTCAACTGGATCATGGATCGAATCCCTGGGATCAACCGTATCAACATCAGCACCGAGACCATCGAGCGCCGCTTCGGCGTCTTCGGTGAGCCGGTGATACTCGGGCTGATCATCGGCCTGGTGCTCGGCCTGATCGCCTTCTACAACGCCGGCGACCTCGGCACGGTGCTGGCCAAGGTGCTCGGCACCGGCATGACGCTGGCGGCGGTGATGCTGCTTCTGCCGCGCATGGTGAAGATCCTGATGGAAGGCCTGCTCCCGGTTTCGGACGCCGCGCAGGAATTCGTGCGCAAGCGCACCGGCGACCGCGAGCTGCTGGTCGGGCTCGACTCCGCCATCCTGATCGGCCATCCGGCGGCGATCTCGTCGTCGCTGATCCTGGTGCCGATAGCCATCATCCTGTCGATCATCCTGCCCGGCAACCGTGTCATCCTGTTCGCCGACCTTGCCGTCATCCCCTTCATCGTCGCGATGACCGCGCCCCTGGTCAGGGGCAACGTCTTCCGCATGGTGGTGATCGGCACGGTGACGCTCGCCGTCGGCTTCTATGTCGCCAACGCACTGGCGCCGCTGTTCACGAGCGCTGCCGTCGCGTCGGGCTTCAAGCTGCCGGCGGATGCGCTGCAGATCACTTCGGTGGTCGACGGCTTCCTCTGGGTTCCCTATGTGATCATCGAAGCGATCCAGGCGCTCGGCGTGATCGGCATCGTCGTCATCGCGGTGGTCATCGCGGCGCTGTTCCTGTTCTACCGCCGCAATCCGCTCGGCTGGGAACGCGCCGCCGGTGCCGAGGACGAGCCGGCCGAAGGCGCTGCCTGAGCCAGCTTGAACTGAATGATCGTGCGCCCAAAGCCGAAGCGGCGGGCGCACGGTCCGCATCGAATGGAGTAGCCCTTGTCGAACAGCCTGATCCAACTGCTGGACCCCGAGGCGGTCGTCCTTGGCTCCGACGCCTCGACCAATGAGGAGATCATCCGCATCCTGGCCTCCAGGCTGGAGGCGCTGGGCTATGTCAAGAGCAGCTACGCCGACGCCGTCGTGCGACGCGAAATGACGATCCCGACAGGCCTGCCGCTGGAGCGTGCCGACAATGTCGCGGTACCGCATACCGACCCCGAACACGTGCTGAAGCCCGGGGTCGCGATGGGCACGCTCAAGCGGCCCGTCATCTTCGCCAATATGGAAGATCCCGACGAGAAGCTGCCGGTGGGCTTCGTCTTCCTGCTTGCCATCAATGACAAGGACAAGCAGATTGACACGCTGCAGACCGTCATGGCCACCATCCAGAACTCCGCGGCGCTGGATGGCTTGAGAACGGCCAGGACCTTCGAGGACGTCCGCGCCATTCTCGGCTGACAAAAGGGAAGAACATGTCCAGACAGAAAACCATTCTTTTTGCCTGCGGCACGGGTGTCGCGACCTCGACCGCGGTCAATGCCGCGGTGACCGAAGCGATGAAGAAGCGGGGCCTGACCTTCCACGCCCAGCAGGCCAAGGCCACGGAAGTGCCCGGACTGGCCGACAGCGTCGACTTCATCGTCGCCACCACGCCAATCTCGGCATCCGTGAAAAAGCCCGTGATCAAGGGGCTCGCCTTCCTGACCGGCATCGGCAAGGACAAGGCGCTGGACGAGATCGAGGCGGAGCTGCGCAAATAGAGCAATTCCAGGAAAAGTGTGAGCGGTTTTCCGTCCGGAATTGCGTCAAAACCGAGATAGAGCCGGCTCAGCCCGGCAGGGCTGGCGAGACGATCTTCGTTCCGTAGAGCATGTCGTCCTGCAGGCGGCGCAGGGCGTAGAGCCTCGTCGTCCGGTCCGGCGCGGCATTGTCCTCGGTCAGCAAACCGCCCTTCTTTACCGGCTTCAGCACCTTGCCGCCTTCAAGCAAGCCTACCGGGACCGCGTGACGGGCTCGGGCGTCGGTGACGGTCATGGTCCAGGAGCGGTAGCAGGTCTCGCCGATGGCATCGAAGGTCTCCCCCGCGGCCAGGTCGCGCTTGGCGACTGCGCAGACTTCCGCCACCGGCCTCGGCAGCGGCACCATGTCGGGCTTGCCGTAAAGCATGATGCGGGCGGCCGTGAGCGGCACCTCCAGCGAGGTCAGGTGATAAGGCCTAAACAGGCCGTAATACGGACCCTGACCGACATGCAGATCGTCCATGCGCTCGACCACCCGCGGATGCATCGCCTCGACGATGACGAAGACGCCGGGCGCCACGCCCTTGCCGATCGTGTAGTCGACCACGCCTTTCCTCGACAGGAGGCCGCCATCCTCTTTCGGGATCAGCACCCGAGCCAGTTGATTGCGATCGGCCTTGGGGCCGTGCATGCCCGGGACATCCGGGACCAAGCCGGTGGCATTGGCGATGGCGCACATCTCGACCATGGTCTTCGAGCCATCGACGAACTCGACCAGCATGCGCGGGTTCATGTTGCGGCGCGCCGCCTCCTCCCTGTAGTCGTCCGGGACGGCATCGTGATTGAGCGGATTGTTCTTGCCCTTGCCGGCCGCGACGACGCTCAGCCCAAGCGCCGAGGCGAACTCGATCAGTTCCATGCAGCTTGAGGGCTCATCGCCGGCGCCGACTGAGTAGACGACACCCAGCCGGTCGGCCTGCTGCTTCAGGTAGCAGCCGATGGTCACATCGGCCTCGACATTCATCATCACCAGATGCTTGCCATGCTCCATGGCCATCAAGTCGAAATCGGCCGCGACGCCCGGCTTGCCGGTGGCGTCGATGACGACGTCGATCAGCGGGTTGGTGACCAGCATCTCGTTCGAGGTGATGGCGATCCTGCCGCCTTCGATCGCCCGGGTGACCTTGGAATCGGTTTCGGCCTCTATCGCCCTCGCTTCATCGCCATAGGCGATGCGGATCGCTTCACGGGCCGTATGCGGGCGCCGCGTGGAAATGGCCGCGATCGAGATGCCCGGCATCAGCATGCCCTGCGTCACCAGATCGGTCCCCATCTCGCCCGAGCCGATGACGCCGATGCGCACCGGCCTGCCCTCGGCGGCGCGTCGGGCAAGATCGCGGGCAAGCCCGGTCAAGGCGATATTGGTCATGCGAGGAAACTCATGGCTTTTTGCTTCCGGCCCGAAATACAGGGAACGATCCGCGTTTGCCAATCAAACCAGGCTGAAATGGCGATTTCTTGCGCTTGCTTTGCAAGGCCGCAGCAGATTTCGCGGCAGCTTTTGCACGGCCGGCACGCGATTCGCCGTTTCTTTCAGACCATTAACCATTGCAGTGCGCTTTGAACGGGAAAAGCTCCGGCGGCCCGGCCGGTTTCTGTGCCATTTTTGCTACAGGCCTTGGTCCTAATGCCGGGAATCACACTTTTAAGGCGTGTCTAATCCATTATATGCTCACAACCGCGAAAAATCTGATAGATACTGGCTGAAAGCTCCGGTGGCAGGCTTGGGCAAATAGCGCCAACAAAAAAACAATGGCGCGGGGATAGTCACGGGGTAGAAATGACCAGGACGGGTAAAGTAACCGTCGGCTGGAGCTTTGCGCTTGCCGTCACGGTGTCGATGCTGGCTTGTGGGAATGCCAGCGCACTCACACTCAAAGAAGCCGTTGCGGTCGCAGTGGAATCCAATCCGGAGATTGGACAGGCGATCGAGAACCGCGAAGCGATCGAATTCGAACTGCGCCAGGCGAAAGGCCTTTATCTTCCCAGCGTCGATCTGGAAGCGTCGACCGGCGTTCGTCGCCTGGACAATGATACAAGGCGCGCGCTCGACGAGGATCACAAAGCCCTCTATCCGAACGAAGCCGACCTCACCGTCTCGCAGACGCTTTATGACAGCGGCGCGCGGCGTGCGGAACTGAACCGCCAGGCCTCGCGGGTCGACGGGGCCTCCTTCCGGGTTCTGGAACGGTCCGAATTCATCGGGCTCGCGGTGGTCCAGGACTATCTTGAATACATGCTGCAAGCCTCGATCGTTGCCGAGGCCAAGAAGAACCTCGGCTTCCATCAGTCCATCCTCGGCGATATCAAGCAAGGCATCGCGGGCGGCGCGCTCAACGAGGCCGACCGGCAGCAGGCAGAGGAACGCCTCTTTGCCGCCAAGGCGCGGATGCAGGAGGCGACCGAGGAACTCGAGGCTGCCAAGATCCGCTTCTTCAAGAATGTCGGCAAGCCGCTGATCAACCCATCGCGCCCGGCCGACGTATCGGCCGCCCTGCCGCGGTCGCTGGACGATGCGATCGGGCTCGCCAGGCAGAACAATCCGCGCGTCCATATGGCTAACAGCGATATCGACGCGGCGGCTTCGCTGGTCGATGCGGCGCGGGCGAAATACGGCCCGACGATCACCGCGGAAGGCGTTGCCCGGGGCGGCTATGACATCGATGGCGACAATGGCGACACGAGCGACCTGCAGGCCCGGGTGGTGCTGCGCTGGAACCTCTATCGCGGCGGCATCGACAAGGCCAACGAGCAGGAACAGATCCGCCGCACCAGCGAGCAGCGTCTTGCGATGCACCAGGTGCTGCGCGAGATCGAGGAAGCCGTCCGCACCTCATGGGACCGCCGCTTCCGCCAGGCGGATCTTGCAAGGACGCTGCGGCAGCAGGCAGCCACCAATGAAAAGCTCGTCGCTTCCTATCGCGAGCAGTTCAAGGTCGGGCAGCGCTCGCTGCTCGACGTGCTCGATGCCCAGAACACACGCTTCAACACCGCGACGCTGGCCGACACGTCGTCCTACGCATCGCTGTTTGCCGAGTACCGGCTGCTCGCCGCGACCGGGGAATTGCTGAAGACGCTCAACATCCAGCCGCCGAAGCAGGCCGCGGCGTATGCGCAGACCGAGTTCGGCGTGCCCGCAACGGCCGATACCGAGACCTACGCGCGCACGCCGTCGGAACAGAAGAACGATCTGCCGTTCGACATCCTCGCGCCGGTCAGGAAAAAGTAGCCGATGTAAGCATCGATCTTCGGTCCTTCGGGGCGGATCGTGAACCAGCAACCGAACATCCTGTCGCCCAAGGAGGCCTTCAAGGCCTGCTTCTGCGCGGTTGCGGCCTACCTCGGCCGGCCGAGCGCGGAAACAGTGCTGTTTGCAGGCGTGCCGATTTCGGAGACGCGCATCGAGCCGGATGAAATCCGCCATCTGGCCGAGCGCATCGGCCTGGAGGTCCAGGATTTCAGCCATCGGGATTTCCTGCGCGGCCGCTTCGACCTTCCGGCGATCGTCTTCCGCGCCAGCCAGTTGCCGATCGCACTGCTAGCGGAAATCGAGGGCGGGCAATATCTGACCGCGCCGCAGGAAAACGGCCGCACCACGATCGGCAGGGCCGAGCTTGCCGAAAGCTATATCAGCGGCGGCACGTCGTTTTCGATCACCTATGCCAACCAGGCCGAGGAGATGACGGTCGGCACGGCCGCGCGAATCGAAAGGCGCCACTGGCTGACCGGCACGATGGGGGCGTTCTGGCGCACCTATTCCAAGGTGGTGCTGTCGGCAGTCTTCATCAATCTGCTGGCGATCGCCTCGCCGATCTTCACCATGAACGTCTACGACCGCATCCTGCCGAACAAGGCGATCTCGACGCTTTGGGTGCTGGCGCTCGGCATCGGCGCGGCGATCCTGTTCGACCTGCTGCTCAAGACGGCCAGGGCGTCGCTGATCGACTATGCCGGCCGCAAGGCGGATCTGCGGATCTCCTATCTGCTGTTCGAGAAAGTGCTGAATTCCTCGCTTTCGGCGCGGCCCGGGTCGACGGGCGAATATGCAAACCGCGTCACGCAATACGAGTTCGTGCGCGAGTTCTTCACCTCGAACACGATCAGCGTCTTCATCGACACGATCTTCGTCTTCGTCTTCCTGGCTGTGATCTACGCCATCGGCGGCTGGCTGGTGATCATACCGGCGCTGGCCTTCGTCATTTCCGTCATTGTCGGGCTGGTCACGCAGCGGCGGATCGGCAAGCGGGTCGCCGCCTCGATGAACGAAGCCTCGCAGCGTCAGGCCCTTCTGGTCGAATCCATTTCCACGCTTGAGACGATCAAGTCGCTGCGCGCCGAAGCCTATCTCCTGCGCAAATGGGGCGAGCACTCGAAGAACGCGGCCAACACGTCGGAGAAGATCAAGGAGCTCTCGGCGGCGGCCGGCAACATCACCGGCGCCATCCAGCAATTCGTCACCGTCGCCCTGGTGGTTGCCGGCGCCTATGCGTTCTCGGAAGGCCAGGTCTCGACCGGCGCCATCATCGGCACCGTGATGCTCGCCGGCCGCGCCGTGGCGCCCCTCGGCCAGATCGCCATCACGCTTGCCCGGTTCCGGCAGGCGATGCTGTCGCTCAGGATCATCAACACGATCATGTCGCAGCCGGAGGACCGGCCCGACACGGTGGGTTTCGTCAACCGGCCGATCCGCAGCGGCGCGTTCGTCTTCAAGAATGTCGGCTTCGCCTATCCGGGCACGGAGAACGAGGTCCTGAGCGGCCTCAACATCGCGGTCAGGCCCGGCGAGCGCGTCGGCATCATCGGCCGCATCGGCTCCGGCAAGACCACGATGGGCCGGCTGATCGGCCGGCTCTTCCTGCCGACGTCGGGAGAGCTGCTTGTCGACGGCATCGACATCCGTCAGTACCATCCCTCGGAGGTCCGCGCCGCGGTCGGCATCGTCGCGCAGGCCGGCGACCTGTTTTCGGGAACCATCAAGGAGAACCTCCTGATGGCGGCGCCGGAAGCCACCGACGAGGAGATCATCGATGCCGCGAAGGCCGCGGGCGTCGACGACTTCGTCTCACGGCATCCGCGCGGCTACGACATGAATGTCGGCGAGCGGGGCACCAATCTGTCGGGCGGGCAAAGGCAGGCGGTGGCGATCGCGCGGCTGCTTCTGACCAAGCCGAAGATCGTCTTTCTGGACGAGCCGTCGGGTTCGATGGACCTCGCTTCGGAACGGCAGTTGATCAAGCAGCTCAAGGTGGCGTTCGACCGCAACACGACCCTGATCGTGTCGACCCATCGCTACAGCATGCTGGAGCTGGCCGACCGCCTCATCGTCATCGAGCAGGGCCGCGTCGTCGCCGACGGGCCGAAGGAACAAGTCATCCAGGCACTGCAGAAGGGCAGTGCCTGACCGGAACGCGTAGACATGCTTGCAAGGGAAGACCGGCCACCTCTTTTCGCCTCGGCCTCCGTCTATATCATCGGAGCGCTGTTCGTGTGCTTCACGGCCTGGGCATCCTTTGCCGAGGTCGACGAGATCGCGCGCGGCGAAGGCAAGGTGATACCCGCTTCGAAGACGCAGATCATCCAGGCCAGCGAGGCTGGCGTCGTACAAGAGATCGCGGTCCAGATCGGCCAGGTCGTCAAGAAGAACGACCTCATCATCCGTCTCGACAATTCGGGCAACACGTCGAGCCTGGGCGAAGAGAAGGCCAAGGCGCGAGCGCTGCAGGCGCGCATCGCGAGGCTGCAGTTCGAGCAGGGCGGCAATGTCGAAGGCTCGTTCCCCTGCCCCGAGGAAATCCAGAAGGTGGCGCCGGAGATCTGCGACAACGAGCAGAAGCTGCTCGTGGCGCGCCGCGACAATTTCGAGGTCAAGCTGTCGGTTCTCAAATCGCGTCTCGACCAGCGCGAGAAGGAGCTGGACGAGGCCACCGCCAATGCCGAGCGCCTGTCCAAGAGCCTGGCCGTGACCGACCAGGAAGCGGCGCTGGTGGAACCCATGGTCAAGAAAGGCCTGATGGCCAAGACCGAGCAGATCCGCGTCGAGCGGGAGCAGACCGACCTCCACGGACAACTGACCCTCGCCGGAGAGACGATCAAGAAGACGCAGGCGGCAATCACCGAGGCGCAGCTTCAGGTGAACGAGCTCGGCCTGCAATTGCAGCAGGAGGCGTTGAGCGACCTGACGCAGGCGCTCGCCGATCTTTCCGTGGTCGACGAGACCATCCGCGGCGCTACCGACAAGGTAGCGCGCACCGACATCCGCTCGCCTGTCGACGGCATCGTCAACACGCTCGACGTCAACACGCTCGGCGCCTTCGTGCAGCCGGGCGCGGTGGTGGCGGGCATCGTGCCGACCTCCGAGACGCTGCTGGTGGAAGCCCGGGTTTCGCCGCGCGACGTCGCCTTCATCCAGCCGGACCAGGAGGCGCTCATCAAGGTCACGGCCTATGATTTCTCGATCTTCGGCGGCATCGAGGGCAAGGTCTCCAACATCACCGCCGACAGTCTCGTCGACCAGAAGACGGGCGAACCCTATTACCAGGTGCGGGTCGCCACCGAGAAGTCGACGCTGACGAGGAACGGCAAGACCTATTCCATCATCCCCGGCATGATCTGCTCGGTCGATATCAAGACCGGCCGCAAGACGATCCTCAACTATCTTTTGAAGCCCATCAACAAGGCGCGCCAGGAGGCGATGAGTGAGCGATAGCGCCGCCGGCCCGGAGAGTTCGCGCGAGCGGCTGCTGCCGGCGCTCGCGGCCGAGGATTTCGGCCCGGAATTCCGCGTCGTGGCGCGCGGCGGCGTGCGCCGCGGCATCCGGCTCGAGCACGCCTTCTGGGTGTCGCTGAAGCAGATGGCGGAAAGCCGCAAATGCACGATCGGCATGCTGGTCGAGGAGATCGCCGAACAACATCCCGACCAGGGAAACCTCACCTCGGCGATCCGCGTCGCCTGCATGCGCGGCCTTGCCGAGGAGAGCATGGAGCTGCGCAAGCTCGCTTCGATCCGCACGATCAACGCGATCCTGGTCGCCTGCCCGTCACCCGCTTTCGCGCTGTCATCCTCCAAGAAGATCCTGGCCTTCAACACGCCGTTCCAGCAATTGGTCAGGCGCCAGCTGCCGAGCGCGCCCGGCGAGGATGGACGGCAGGATTTGAAGCTGGCACTCGACCTCAACGTTCCCGATATCTTCGCGCGGCTCGACGCTAATGGCGAAACACCCGTCACCAGCGGTTTCGTCATCGGCGCCGGCGAGCGCCGCTATCGCGGCCAGCTCAGCGCCGTGCGCGCACCCGTCACCGAGCCGGAACTTTTGATGGCCTTCGTCTTCAACGGGTAGTTCCTCAACACAGACGTTTTGACCGGTTGGTTAGTTGTGCGTTGGCAGATCCCCGGCCTTGGCGATTGGCCGAGACGCCTATCGCGATCGTCATCCACGGGCGGAGCAAGGGCGAGGTTCGGGAGACTTCAGCTCATCGCCGGCGTTTGCGCTTGCGCGACAACAGGCAGATGGGCAGCTTCCGCCGGAAACGTTTAGCCGCTTGGGGCTACTGCCTCAGATCCGAAGCCACTGACGTTTCCGGCGATCCTTCGCCCGGAGCGACCGTCGCGAAGCCGCCGGCAATGTCGGCCATCTGCGCGCCGGACTTCGACCCGTGAATCCAGGCGCGATCGGTACTGAAGGAATAAAGTGGAACATAGTCGGGCAGATCGCTGTCACGCATGACGGCGTTGCCGAGGCTGTCGAGGATGAAAGCGCCGCTTCCCGTGCTCACCGACAGCACGGCATGGAAGAACTTGCGGCGGCGGTCCTGGAGCACCACCAGCGACATGCTCTGCGCCGGGATGCCGGCCCTGAGCAACGCCGCCATCTTCAATATGGCGAAATCCTCGCAATCGCCGGCGCGATGCTCGAGGATCTCCGAGGGCTTCGCCCAATAGTCGAGCTTGCCGTAGACGACGCTGTCCTTGCGATAGGCGATCAGGCGATTGATGCTCGAGTTGACGAAGGACAGCTTCTCGCGAAAACCCTTGTCGGCGGCAATATTGACGATCTCGGCGAAAGCCGGGCTCTCATGGTCGCAGGGGCTGCCGGCGGTGCAATCGACGATGGCCTTGTAGACGGGAGCCCAGCGCGCCGCGACCGGGAAGTTGCGCATCGACAAGGCGACGGAGCCGAAGACACCGGGGATGATCGCGGCGGTTTGGATCGGGTCGATGCCGGGATCGGACGTGGCGGTCGAGCGCGCTCCGAGCGGATAAGGCGCCGTCGGCGCATAGCCCGCCGAAACGTCGGCGATTCGGTAGGCGGCGGCCGGCTGCCAGGGCTGCGGCCGGGCCAGCGAAACGCCGCCGAGGCTCGCCGGCGCGAGCACCTTTTGCAGGGCCGGATCCGCGGCCGAATTCGCGCCGGCTGACGATGGATTTGCCGAAACGGCAAGGCCGATGGCCAGCAAGACAACCTTGATCCCCGTCGTCCCCGGGGCCGCCTTTTGTATTTTCATAACGCCCACCTTTGACTGTGGACGCTACCAATCTTGTCTCAAATTATCGGAAAGGAAGGTGGGTAAAGTTTCGCGAATCACGCTATTCTGTTTTATTTCAAATTTTATTCAAATTTATACTTTCATTTACCGAGCTGGCGCCGTGCACCGCAACCAATTTCGCATTCCTCAAGATAGTGCATATGTGGATATATCATCACGATTTACCAAGTGTAAAAAATGCGATTCTCTACATATTCCAGTATATGAAATAGATTGAAGGTCTGTTGCAAAGTCCGGGCCTGACATGTCTCTTTCCGGGAAATGCCGGAGGGGCTTTTGCTATGACGACCAATATCGAATTCGACGCCGTTTCCAATTCCTGGGACGAGCACACCAGCACCGCTGAAAATCATATCTCGGGTGTCCAGGTCGCGCAGGCGACCACCGGACAGGCGGCGAGCGAGCCCGTGCCGGTCGATGTCGGCAGCGGCGCGCCGGCCGCCAACCAGCCGGCAGCCGATGCGAATGCTCCTGCCGCCAATGCCCCGGCTTCCAATGCCGCCCAAGGAAACGCACCGGCTGGAAACGCGCCGGCGAATGCCGCGGTTGCGAACGTTCCGCATGAATATCACGCCGAAGCCGGCAATGTCGTGAAGCTGCCGGCCAATGTCTCGATCGACAACATCAAGGTCGACGGCCACAACCTCGTGCTGGTGCAGCCCGACGGATCCGAGATCGTCATCAAGGACGGCGCGCTGAACGTGCCGACCTTCATCCTCGGCGATGTCGAGGTGCCGCGCGTGGCGCTGATCGCCGCGCTCGAGGCCAGCCACGTCGATGTCGCCTTCGGCGCCGACGGCTCGATCTCGGCCGGCGGCAACGGCTCGCCGAGCAGCGCGGGCGGAAATTTCGAACAGCCTGCCGGCGGCATCGGCGACGGCTTCGGCCTCACCGCGCTCCTGCCGCCGACGGACCTGGCGTTCGGCCAGCCGGAACATCGCGAGCTGTTTCCGGGGTTGGAACCGAACCACACGCCGACGATCCTCGACCTTACGCCTTCCGTCGAAGGCGGCGACACCACCGTCGACGAGAAGGGGCTGGAGACGGCCGGCGCGACGGGGTCCGGCGAAGCGGGCACTGACGCCGCAGTCGACAACGACCCCTCCGAGCACAACACCGGTACCTTCACCATCAACTCGCCAGATGGCATCAAGACGCTGACCATCAACGGCACCGATATCTCGGGCGCAGCCCTTGCCAACAGTGCCAACGTGCATGTCAACGTCACCACGCCGCTCGGCACGCTGACCATCACCGGATACGACGCCGCCACCGGCCAGGTGAGTTATACCTACACGCTAGAGCACAGCGATCAGCATCCGGACGGCAACGGAACCAATTCCGCCTTCGACAACATCACGGTGACGGTCACCGACGGCAACGGCGACGTCTCGCTTCCCGGCACGCTCTCGGTGCAGATCGTGGACGATGTGCCGACGGCGCACAATGATACGGATACGATCTTGGCCGGCCAGTACGGCGCAGCCAATGCGGCGACCGGCAACGTGATCACCGGCGCGGGCACGCTCGAAGGTACGACCAACGCCGACGTGCAGGGCGCGGACGGAGCGCATGTGAGCAACATCGCCAGCAACAACGTGCCGGCCAACAGCTCGTCGGTCGCCACCGACGGCAGCGACGCGACGGTCAACGGCCAGTACGGCATGCTGACGATCCACGCCGATGGCTCCTACAGCTATGTGCGCAATGCCGGCACGCCCGGTGGCGTCGAAGACAAGTTCACCTACACGCTGACCGATGGCGACAACGACAGCACGACCGCCACGTTGACGGTCCAGATCGGCGACTCCACGCCGACCGTCTCCATCCCGGCGGCGGGCGGCGACCACACCACCGTCTATGAAGCCGGCCTGCCGGCCCGCAGCGGCGAACCGGCCGGCTCCGGCGAGATCGCCGACGGCAATCCCAACAACAACTCCAACAGCTCCGAGACCACCTCGGGCACCATCGGCTTCACCTCGGCGGACGGCCTGTCGGCGATCTCGCTCGGCGGCCATGCGCTGACCACGGCCTCGCAGACCTTCCCCGAAGAGACGCTGGCCAACGGCACCAAGGGCCAATTGACGGCCTGGTACGACTACAGCGCCGCCACCGGCACCGGCACCATCCACTACACTTTCACCCTCACCGACAACACCTCGGGCGACAACACCAACGCCTCCTTCGCTGTCGTGGTCAAGGATGCCGATGGCGAAGCCGCGCCTGCCGGCAACCTGGTCATCAACGTCGTCGACGATGTGCCGACGGCGCACAATGATACGGATACGATCTTGGCCGGCCAGTACGGCGCAGCCAATGCGGCGACCGGCAACGTGATCACCGGCGCGGGCACGCTCGAAGGTACGACCAACGCCGACGTGCAGGGCGCGGACGGGGCGCATGTGAGCAACATCGCCAGCAACAACGTGCCGGCCAACAGCTCGTCGGTCGCCACCGACGGCAGCGACGCGACGGTCAACGGCCAGTACGGCATGCTGACGATCCACGCCGATGGCTCCTACAGCTATGTGCGCAATGCCGGCACGCCCGGTGGCGTCGAAGACAAGTTCACCTACACGCTGACCGATGGCGACAACGACAGCACGACCGCCACGTTGACGGTCCAGATCGGCGACTCCACGCCGACCGTCTCCATCCCGGCGGCGGGCGGCGACCACACCACCGTCTATGAAGCCGGCCTGCCGGCCCGCAGCGGCGAACCGGCCGGCTCCGGCGAGATCGCCGACGGCAATCCCAACAACAACTCCAACAGCTCCGAGACCACCTCGGGCACCATCGGCTTCACCTCGGCGGACGGCCTGTCGGCGATCTCGCTCGGCGGCCATGCGCTGACCACGGCCTCGCAGACCTTCCCCGAAGAGACGCTGGCCAACGGCACCAAGGGCCAATTGACGGCCTGGTACGACTACAGCGCCGCCACCGGCACCGGCACCATCCACTACACTTTCACCCTCACCGACAACACCTCGGGCGACAACACCAACGCCTCCTTCGCTGTCGTGGTCAAGGATGCCGATGGCGAAGCCGCGCCTGCCGGCAACCTGGTCATCAACGTCGTCGACGATGTGCCGACGGCGCACAATGATACGGATACGATCTTGGCCGGCCAGTACGGCGCAGCCAATGCGGCGACCGGCAACGTGATCACCGGCGCGGGCACGCTCGAAGGTACGACCAACGCCGACGTGCAGGGCGCGGACGGAGCGCATGTGAGCAACATCGCCAGCAACAACGTGCCGGCCAACAGCTCGTCGGTCGCCACCGACGGCAGCGACGCGACGGTCAACGGCCAGTACGGCATGCTGACGATCCACGCCGATGGCTCCTACAGCTATGTGCGCAATGCCGGCACGCCCGGTGGCGTCGAAGACAAGTTCACCTACACGCTGACCGATGGCGACAACGACAGCACGACCGCCACGTTGACGGTCCAGATCGGCGACTCCACGCCGACCGTCTCCATCCCGGCGGCGGGCGGCGACCACACCACCGTCTATGAAGCCGGCCTGCCGGCCCGCAGCGGCGAACCGGCCGGCTCCGGCGAGATCGCCGACGGCAATCCCAACAACAACTCCAACAGCTCCGAGACCACCTCGGGCACCATCGGCTTCACCTCGGCGGACGGCCTGTCGGCGATCTCGCTCGGCGGCCATGCGCTGACCACGGCCTCGCAGACCTTCCCCGAAGAGACGCTGGCCAACGGCACCAAGGGCCAATTGACGGCCTGGTACGACTACAGCGCCGCCACCGGCACCGGCACCATCCACTACACTTTCACCCTCACCGACAACACCTCGGGCGACAACACCAACGCCTCCTTCGCTGTCGTGGTCAAGGATGCCGATGGCGAAGCCGCGCCTGCCGGCAACCTGGTCATCAACGTCGTCGACGATGTGCCGACGGCGCACAATGATACGGATACGATCTTGGCCGGCCAGTACGGCGCAGCCAATGCGGCGACCGGCAACGTGATCACCGGCGCGGGCACGCTCGAAGGTACGACCAACGCCGACGTGCAGGGCGCGGACGGGGCGCATGTGAGCAACATCGCCAGCAACAACGTGCCGGCCAACAGCTCGTCGGTCGCCACCGACGGCAGCGACGCGACGGTCAACGGCCAGTACGGCATGCTGACGATCCACGCCGATGGCTCCTACAGCTATGTGCGCAATGCCGGCACGCCCGGTGGCGTCGAAGACAAGTTCACCTACACGCTGACCGATGGCGACAACGACAGCACGACCGCCACGTTGACGGTCCAGATCGGCGACTCCACGCCGACCGTCTCCATCCCGGCGGCGGGCGGCGACCACACCACCGTCTATGAAGCCGGCCTGCCGGCCCGCAGCGGCGAACCGGCCGGCTCCGGCGAGATCGCCGACGGCAATCCCAACAACAACTCCAACAGCTCCGAGACCACCTCGGGCACCATCGGCTTCACCTCGGCGGACGGCCTGTCGGCGATCTCGCTCGGCGGCCATGCGCTGACCACGGCCTCGCAGACCTTCCCCGAAGAGACGCTGGCCAACGGCACCAAGGGCCAATTGACGGCCTGGTACGACTACAGCGCCGCCACCGGCACCGGCACCATCCACTACACTTTCACCCTCACCGACAACACCTCGGGCGACAACACCAACGCCTCCTTCGCTGTCGTGGTCAAGGATGCCGATGGCGAAGCCGCGCCTGCCGGCAACCTGGTCATCAACGTCGTGGACGATGTGCCGACGGCGCACAATGATACGGATACGATCTTGGCCGGCCAGTACGGCGCAGCCAATGCGGCGACCGGCAACGTGATCACCGGCGCGGGCACGCTCGAAGGTACGACCAACGCCGACGTGCAGGGCGCGGACGGGGCGCATGTGAGCAACATCGCCAGCAACAACGTGCCGGCCAACAGCTCGTCGGTCGCCACCGACGGCAGCGACGCGACGGTCAACGGCCAGTACGGCATGCTGACGATCCACGCCGATGGCTCCTACAGCTATGTGCGCAATGCCGGCACGCCCGGTGGCGTCGAAGACAAGTTCACCTACACGCTGACCGATGGCGACAACGACAGCACGACCGCCACGTTGACGGTCCAGATCGGCGACTCCACGCCGACCGTCTCCATCCCGGCGGCGGGCGGCGACCACACCACCGTCTATGAAGCCGGCCTGCCGGCCCGCAGCGGCGAACCGGCCGGCTCCGGCGAGATCGCCGACGGCAATCCCAACAACAACTCCAACAGCTCCGAGACCACCTCGGGCACCATCGGCTTCACCTCGGCGGACGGCCTGTCGGCGATCTCGCTCGGCGGCCATGCGCTGACCACGGCCTCGCAGACCTTCCCCGAAGAGACGCTGGCCAACGGCACCAAGGGCCAATTGACGGCCTGGTACGACTACAGCGCCGCCACCGGCACCGGCACCATCCACTACACTTTCACCCTCACCGACAACACCTCGGGCGACAACACCAACGCCTCCTTCGCTGTCGTGGTCAAGGATGCCGATGGCGAAGCCGCGCCTGCCGGCAACCTGGTCATCAACGTCGTCGACGATGTGCCGACGGCGCACAATGATACGGATACGATCTTGGCCGGCCAGTACGGCGCAGCCAATGCGGCGACCGGCAACGTGATCACCGGCGCGGGCACGCTCGAAGGTACGACCAACGCCGACGTGCAGGGCGCGGACGGGGCGCATGTGAGCAACATCGCCAGCAACAACGTGCCGGCCAACAGCTCGTCGGTCGCCACCGACGGCAGCGACGCGACGGTCAACGGCCAGTACGGCATGCTGACGATCCACGCCGATGGCTCCTACAGCTATGTGCGCAATGCCGGCACGCCCGGTGGCGTCGAAGACAAGTTCACCTACACGCTGACCGATGGCGACAACGACAGCACGACCGCCACGTTGACGGTCCAGATCGGCGACTCCACGCCGACCGTCTCCATCCCGGCGGCGGGCGGCGACCACACCACCGTCTATGAAGCCGGCCTGCCGGCCCGCAGCGGCGAACCGGCCGGCTCCGGCGAGATCGCCGACGGCAATCCCAACAACAACTCCAACAGCTCCGAGACCACCTCGGGCACCATCGGCTTCACCTCGGCGGACGGCCTGTCGGCGATCTCGCTCGGCGGCCATGCGCTGACCACGGCCTCGCAGACCTTCCCCGAAGAGACGCTGGCCAACGGCACCAAGGGCCAATTGACGGCCTGGTACGACTACAGCGCCGCCACCGGCACCGGCACCATCCACTACACTTTCACCCTCACCGACAACACCTCGGGCGACAACACCAACGCCTCCTTCGCTGTCGTGGTCAAGGATGCCGATGGCGAAGCCGCGCCTGCCGGCAACCTGGTCATCAACGTCGTCGACGATGTGCCGACGGCGCACAATGATACGGATACGATCTTGGCCGGCCAGTACGGCGCAGCCAATGCGGCGACCGGCAACGTGATCACCGGCGCGGGCACGCTCGAAGGTACGACCAACGCCGACGTGCAGGGCGCGGACGGAGCGCATGTGAGCAACATCGCCAGCAACAACGTGCCGGCCAACAGCTCGTCGGTCGCCACCGACGGCAGCGACGCGACGGTCAACGGCCAGTACGGCATGCTGACGATCCACGCCGATGGCTCCTACAGCTATGTGCGCAATGCCGGCACGCCCGGTGGCGTCGAAGACAAGTTCACCTACACGCTGACCGATGGCGACAACGACAGCACGACCGCCACGTTGACGGTCCAGATCGGCGACTCCACGCCGCATATCACCAACCTTATGTCTTCGGCTGATGGCGGCGACGCCACGGTCTACGAGGCGGGCCTTGCGGCTCGTAATGGCGAACCTGCCGGCTCGGGCGAGCTCGCCGCCAGCGGCGGCAACGGCAACCTCGACCCAAGCGAGGCGGCAAACGGCGACTTCACGATCACGTCGGGCGACGGCGTCAAGTCGCTCGTCATCAACGGCGTGACCGTCATCCAGAACGGCGCCCTCACCGGCACACTCTCGGTCACGACGCCGGGAGGCAACACGCTGACCGTCACCGGCTATGACGCCAACACCGGCAAGGTGAGCTACACCTACACCCTTCTCGACAACGAGCAGCACGCCACCGGCAACGGTAACAACGCACTGTTCGACAACCTCACCGTCACGCTGACCGACCAGGACAACGAAACCGATACCGGCACGCTGTCGATCAAGATCGTCGACGACGTGCCAACCTTGGGGCCGATCGACCATGGCGTCGTGTCCGACCAGGCCGGGATCGTGCTGAATGGCTCACTGCATCTGGTGGCGGGAGCGGACGGGATTTCGTCGCTGACGATCTCCGGCACCCTGCCGTCGAACCTGACGCTCGATGGCACACATCATCTCCTCTACCAGACGGTCGGCAGCACGCTGACGGCTTATGCCGATATGAACAATAGCGGCACCGTCGACAGTGGTGACACGAAAGTGTTCACGCTCAACGCCAATGCAGGTACCGGAACCTATGAGTTCGATCTCCTGCAGCCGCTAACGACGATGAACAGTGTTTCCGGCTCGACGTCACATGGCGTCGGTCCAAGTCAGGAGCAAGCGCTGGTTTCTGGGACGACAGCCGTCGCGCTACTCTCCTCGTCGACCGGCGTCAATGGTTCGACGGCCGGTTGGGGCGCGGGCAACAACAACAACTTCGATGCCGGCGAAAACATGCGCTTCGATTTCACCGGAACGCATTCCCCAGCGCCTATCGCCGGCTTCAATCCTTCGGCGCCGCAATATGCAAATTTCGAGTTCTCGAACTATAAGTCCGGCGACCAGGTAACGTACACGATCCACTATACGGATAATACGACGAGCGGCACCGTCACTTTCGATCCATCGCAATATGCTGACGCGACGCACGAGTTGCAGCTTGGCCAAGCAGGGAAACTGATCGATTACATCGATTTCGTCGATGTTAAGGGTAGCGGAAAAGTGGATCTGGCGGGCGTAGCCTCAGTCAGCAACGTTTCCCAAGATCTCTCCTTCAACGTCACGGCAACCGACCACGATGGCGATACCGCGACAGGTGCGCTAACCCTTCATATCGAGGGTGGAAGCACGCTTGCAGGCACAACGCTGAATGATGTCCTCGTCGGCGGCGCTGGTAACGACATCCTGAGCGGCGGCGGCGGGACGAATACCATGACCGGCGGCGCAGGCGCCGACACGTTCAAGCTTGACCACCTCGATATCAAGGATCTGATCACCGACTACAGTGGCGCCGGCCCTGGTGGCCAGGGTGACAAGATCGATCTGACCGCGCTATTCGATATGGCACCGGGCGGCAATATAAATACATATGTGCATTATGATGCGAACACGAAGACGCTTGGCGTCGATGTCAACGGCGGCTCCAACTTCGTGGATGTCGCCGTGCTGCAGAACCAGCCGGCTGCCGGTACGATCAACATCCTCTATGATGACACAAACCATGTTCAGCATCCTGTCACCATTTAGCACTTATGCGCGGCCGCGCTTCCATGCTACACATTAGCAACGCGTGAATTCGCAATTCGGAGAGGGGTTTACATGAAACATTCCGCAAGATTTCTGGCATCAATCGCGGCGCTGTTCCTGGCCGGGTCGACGGGCTTCGCCGCCGATATCATCGGCGAGCCGGCGGTGAATTATTGCCGCACAGTTGGCACTTCGGACCTGGTGCTGACCGACAATATGGTCGAGCTCAAGGACCATGTGGTGAAGCTGATGGACGAATCGGTCGCCGTCGCCAACAGCCCGGAATGGATCAACTCGTCGCGTCCCGCCTTCGTCTGGGCCTCGGAAGCCAAGGTCGCCTGCGGCATGGCCTATGGCTACCTCAAGACGAACTACAAGGACGAAGACACGCTCAACAAATGCGAATGCTTCCACGACCGCATGGTCGAGTACATGCACTGAGCTGACGGGCGTGCGCCGCGCCGACCGTTTGCAATGATGGCGATGCAAGCCCGGGTGGAGGCGGATGCCTGCGCGGCCACGGCTGCGGCTGACGCGCATGCCGGCATGACGCGGGCGACCGATCTGCGGCGCAAGCGTTGGCGAGCCCTGGCCCTGGCCGTTGCGGCGGCGCTTTACGGATGTCAGTCCAAGAGCGGCGCGTCGGATGTGCTCGATCCGACGGCGATCGCCGCGCCCGCCGGCCAGGCGGGCGCCGCCGCCGCACCCGCCCAGCAGGCAAGCGTCGAGACCCCAAGCAGTCCGGCATCGGGCACTCCGGCCTTGGGCAGCCCGGCATCTGGCAGCGCGACTTCGGGCGGCCCGACCTCGGCCGCCGCCGCCAAGGCCCAGCTGACGCTCGGCACGGGGCCGACTAAGGTGGCCATGCTGCTGCCGCTTTCGGCGCCCGGAAGCACGGGCGAGAACGGCCGAAAGATGTATGACGGTGCACGCCTCGCGATGGCCGATCTCGGCGACAAGCTTCTGACGCTGACGATCGAGGACACGCGTGGCGACAGCGGCTACGCCAAGGACCTCGCGGTGAAGGCGATCACCTCGGGCACGGCGAAGGCGGTGATCGGGCCGTCCGAGCTTGCGGCCGCGCAGCACCTTGCCAAGCTCTCCGGCTCCAAGCGGCCGCCGGTGCTGGCGCTGGCCGACAATTTCGCCGGCGGCCCCGGCGTCTATTCGGTGCGGCTGAGCGAAGCCGACAGCGCCGCAGCGGGCGCGGCGGGAATCGCCGGCAAGGGCGCCAGGAAATTCGTGCTGATGGTGCCGGCGGGCGCCGACTCGAGCGCGGTCGAATCCCGGGTGGCAAACGCGCTCAGCATCTATGGCGCCACGCTTGCGGTGACGCTGCCCTATTCGCCGACGGACGGCGGCGCCAAGGTGGTGTCGGACATGAGCTCGCTGGTCGAGGCGCCCGACGCCGTGGTCGTCGCCTGCGGCGGCGGCAGCCCGACAGCGGTGCTTGCCGCGCTGAAGGCGAAAGGCATTCCAGGCAAGACGGTGACGCTGATCGGCACCGACCGCTGGCTCGAGCGGCCAGTGGATCCGCTCTACGAGGGCGCCTATATCGCGACGCTCGACGAGAGCGAGACCGGGCCGATCGCCGACCGCTTCAAGGCGACCTACAACTACCAGCCCGACGTCAACGTCGCCTATGCCTACGACATGGTGGCGCTGAGCGCGGGCATAGCGAGCGCGGCCGGCCCCGACGGCTTCAACAAGCAGGTGCTGGAGAACACGACCGGCTTCCGCGGCTCGACCGGCCTGTTCCGCTTCCGCAGCGACGGCTCGAGCCAGAGGTCGATGCCGTTCTTCAAGGTGGAGAAGGGGCGGCTGAAGCTGGTGGAGAAGCAGACGGCGGGGTTTTAAAATCTCTGGAGGCGGGGTTCGGTGGATTTTCTCAAGAAACTTCTCATTCTGGCTGTTGTCAGCGCGGTGGGCGCCGGCGTCGTTGCGCATCTCGAACGCCTGATGTTTGAGACGCCAAAGCCGGCGGCGTTTGGCGATCAACTGCCTCCTCCTGACGTCAAGAAAGCCCCGACGCCTAAATGGCAATGGCCAAGCGCCGGTTGAAGCTGATGGAGAGCAGACCGCGGGTTTTTGAGGACTATTCGGCGGGAACGTCGCCGTGATCACGATCGCTCGGGCGTCGGCGCGTCGAAAGCAAAGCGATCGCGAGTCTTGACCACTCGACGAAAGGCCATAGCGTCAACCTCACAACGTCGTTGCGCGGCACGCCTGTGGCACCCAAGGGGACGTTGCAGGGGCCGGGCACTCTGTAGGTGCCGAATATCCAATCAAAGAACGGAAAAACATTGGCAAGGTTCTTGCCGTAGGCAGCCGGCACATCGGCATGGTGCCAGCGATGGAAACGAGGCGATGCGACAAGCAAACGCAAGGGGCCGTGTCCCCAATCGACATCGATGTGCACATAGATATTGTGGAACAGGACGAGCAGGGCGCCAAAACCGATCGCGTCACGCGGCAAGCCTATCCAACTCAGCAAAAGGGTGTAAGAGACCAACATGACGAGATTCTCCAACGCGTGGACACGGTAAGTGGTCAAACCGTTGACGACCGGGTCGGAGTGATGAATCGCGTGCACGGGCCACAGCCACTTCATATGCATGAGGCGGTGGTTCCAGTAGTTGGCAAAATCGGCCGCCAGGATACCGAGGAAGCTAAGCAGCCACGTGGGAAGACCGGTCCAAACACTGCCTGGGATACTTGGTATGCCAAGCAGATCATAAGCTTGCTTCACGTCATCCGACAGCAGCCAAACTCCAGGAACCAGGAAAATATTTATGTGGAAGATCGCTAGCGACGCCGTTACGCTTTCTATCGCGCGCCTTGACAAGGACCGACGCCACCCTTTGCGAACGACATCGCATGCCAAGACGATGAGCAGAAAGGCGGCCACGAAGTAAAAACTGGGATTGCTAGCCAGTTCGCACCACGCTTCAAAGCGGGCGATGATGTACTCGCCGACGCTCTTCACCCCTGTTCCCCCAACTCCACGTTCCCCTCAGATCGCAGCAACGAAAATCTGAATCCAACCCCTAACGATCAATTTAGCTGCTCAAGAATTCCCGAACTGGTTGCCACCACCACGGCGTGATACATCTGGAACGCTATCGCGCAGATGGTAGCCGCCGAAATCGGCACGCCGAACGGCACGACGCCATCCTCGTCCATGTGCTGCACATATTGGCGGAACATGCCTGCTGGTAGGACGAAGGGATTCTTGATCACCGTCGCTGTGGCAATCGCGAAAACCAGCAGCAACACAGAAAACAGGGCTAGATTGCTTCCGCCAATCAGAAACGGCGTGACGCTCATCAGCTTGACATCGCCGGCACCAACCTTTCGCAAAAGCCAGAACGGAAAAAGCGCAATGAACAGCGCAAGACCGCCAAACGCGCTTATGCCCATCTCCAGCCATGAATGACTTTGCAATGATTGGAATTGAAGAGTTCCGAGGCCGAGGCAGAGAAGCAGCAGCACGTGACGGTTGGATATTCTCTGCGTCGTGAAATCCGTCCAGGCAATCCGCCCAAGCAGCAGAATCGCCAAGCCCTGGAACACAAGCGAAGCAGCGAGCAAAAGACTCATGAGCGCTCGATGTTCCGCACGCTTGACGACAGCAGCTTCAGATTGTTGGCCACGGTCGGATCGTTGGGTGCCAGTTCATAGGCCTTGAGGAAGTTGCTGCGCGCGTCCTGCAGTTTGCCGCGCAACAGATAGGAATAGCCGAGATTGTTGTAGTATTCCGGCGTCGCGCCGAGCAGCTTGAAGGCTCGGCCGTAGGCCATGTCGGAAAGATCAAAGCGACGGATGCGGTCGCAGGAAGCGGCCAAGCCCAACCAGGCGACGCCGTCATTGGGAGCCAGCCGCGTCGCCTTGTAGAACAAAGCGCCGGCATTGCCGTAGTTTTCGGAACGAAATTGGGTCTTGGCCTCTGTGACCGCTTGGTCCGACGCGTAGTAGTCGACGTCGCTGACCGTCTTCAGCCCGTCGAAGGCGTCGCCGAAGGCGGTGTAGTCGCCCTTGGCCGGCTCATTGGTGCGCACGACACCCCCCGTGGTGTCGTTGGTCTGGCAACCGGCCAGGAAGATCAGCAGGAGGCTGGTCGCGACTGCGAGGCGCTTTGTCATTGTGTGTCCCACGAGTCCCCGACTCTATTTTAGAACCTAATCATATAGCGAACTAGAAGAAAATGCCCTTCATGCGGATGAGCACCGGCAGCAAGATGACCATCATCACGACAGGGAAAATGCAGAGCCCCAGCGGGATCATCATTTTGACCGGCAATGCGTTGGCGCGCTCTTCCGCAGTCAGAATTCTTTGGCTGCGCATCTCGGCGCTGTAGACGCGCAAGGCATCGGTGAGGCTGGTGCCGAGTTCTTCCGACTGCCGGAATAGCACCGCCAACGCCTTGGCTTCATCAAGTCCGATACGGTCCGCCAATTCGCGCAAGGCTTCGCGAAGCGGCTTGCCTGCGCGCAATTGCAGATTCATGATCGAGAGTTGGATGCCCAGCCATTTATGGGTGCTGGCCATCTCCTGGCTCACACGCTCGACCGCCGCCTCGAGGCTCATGCCGGCATCGGCGCAAGTGATCATCATATCCATGAAGTCCGGGAAGGCGCGGCGATAGACCTGCTTTTGCGCGTTCTCGAAGCGATCAAGCATGATGCTCGGGATGACGATGCAGGCTAATCCGAACAGCGCCGACCCGGCGAGGGAAACGAATCCCGGTAGCCATGGGGGCAATATCCTCGACAGGAGAGCATATATAACCACAAACCCTATGGCGACGATTCCCAACCGGCAGAGCATGTAGATGAGAGGTGCGCTGGGGTGATAAAAGCCCGCTCGAAAGAGCTTGGCCTCCAGAGCGTCGGGCTCGTTGCGCTCCTTCTCCATCGATCTGAAATAGGCCTCGATCGGCTTTCGCGCCGCGGCCTTGGCGAGACTGTCTTGTCCGAGAATTGATCGGCGATCCACCGGCGTATCGCCGACCAGGCTATCCGTCACCAGCTTGCGCGTCTGCATGGCGGGCAGCAATACCAGCGCACCGAACAGAAACAGGGCTCCAGCAGCAGCGAAGACCGCGAGAGAGACGAGAAAGGTCAGATCGTCCGTATTCGAAAGCAAACTCACGGTCGCTCCTAGAAATCGAAAGTGACCATCCGATACATGATGTAGTCGCCGAGCAATGCCCAAGCCCCAAACGCCAGGAATACCGGCGGGATCAACGGACTGTCCCACACTTGGCCATAGTAGGAAGGCGCAACGAGCAACAAGATCAGAAACATGACGACAGGAAACAGCGAAATGAGCCACGCTGACGTGCGGCCCTCGGCCGAGAGCGCCCTGATCTTCAGTCTGAGTTTCTGCCTTTCGCGCAGCACGGATGAGAGGTTCGCAAGAATCTCGGTGAGGTTGCCTCCCGTCTTGCCTTGGATAGCGAGCGACACGGACAGCAGGTGCAAGCCTTCGAAGCCGACACGCTCTGACAGTTTCCGCACTGCCTGTTCCATGCTTAGTCCGAAAGTGATCTCGTCAGCGACGATGCCGAATTCCGTGCCAAGTGGGTCAGGTATCTCGCGCGCGACAAGACCTATTGCGACGGAAGCAGGATGACCTGCGCGCAGCGAACGAACGATCATGTCGAGGGCGTCGGGCAATTGCTTGGCGAATTTTTGAATCCGTTTGTTACGTGCCCGGCGCAGAACAAGAAGCGGCAACCCCAAGCCCACCACGAGAAAGATGATGACATCTACTGGCGCTGCAACGTGCAGGAAAAACCAAAGCAGCAACGCCATCGCGAGGCCAGCCAGCACAAACGAGGCGACGAAGGTCAAGGGGTTTCCGGTGACACCGGACTGGGTGTACAGCCGATTTAACCAAACGAACCCCGAGATGAAGTCTCCAGAGTCGGTCAGCCCGCGTTCGCGTAATAGGCTTTGCAATGTTTGCTCGGCCGGCGCGTCATTGGCGATAAGCCGGAGTCGATGATTGACCGCGACCCGACGCGAACGCCGGCTGGTCAGCGAAAGATAAAAGGTCTCCCCGGCAAGAATGACCGAGGCGGCCGCAACCACATAGATGAAATAAAGCAGCGCCTGTCCGGTCAGCATTACAGCGGCACCTGCGGGTTAAAAGCATCTTTGGCAAAATGAAGGCCAAGGGTGGCGGCCTCGCCGGCAAAGCGCGGCCGCACGCCGGTGGCGCGGAAATCGCCGATGATCGCGCCGTCGGCGGCAACATCGCGCCTGACATAGTGATAGATTTCCTGCAGTTGCACGATATTGCCTTCCATGCCGGTGATTTCGGAGATGGAGACGACACGCCGTCCGCCGTCCGAAAGGCGCTGCGTCTGGACGATAATGTCGATGGCGGACGCAATCTGCGCGCGGATCGATTCATGTGTCATCGGCAACCCGGCCATGCCAACCATCTGCTCAAGACGCGAGATGGCATCGCGCGGCGTGTTGGCATGGATCGTCGTCATCGACCCTTCGTGGCCGGTGTTCATGGCCTGCAGCATGTCGAAAGCTTCCTCCCCGCGCACCTCGCCGACGATGATGCGGTCGGGGCGCATGCGCAGCGCATTCTTCACCAGTTCGCGCTGGCGGATCTCGCCCTTGCCCTCGACATTGGGCGGGCGCGTTTCAAGTCGGCCGACATGCGGCTGCTGCAGCTGCAGTTCCGCCGCGTCTTCAATGGTGACCAGGCGTTCCTTCGAAGGGATATAGCTCGACAGCGCATTAAGCAGCGTGGTCTTGCCGCTGCCGGTGCCGCCCGAGACCAAGATCGACTTGCGCGCCTGCACGGCAATGCGCAGCATATCGATCATCGGCTGGCGGATCGAGTTGAACGCCATCAGGCGTTCCAGGGAATAAGGGTTCTTCGAGAATTTGCGGATCGAGACCAGCGGGCCGTCGACCGAGACCGGCCGCACCGCGATGTTGACGCGCGAGCCATCCGCCAGGCGCGCATCCGCCATAGGCGCTGATTCATCGACACGGCGTCCGATGGCCGACACGATCTTGTTGATGATGCGCAGCAGATGAGCCTCGTCACGAAAACGAATCGAGGTTTCCTCGATCGTACCGCGACGTTCTATAAAGACGCGCTCGTGGGTATTGATCATGATATCGGCAATCGAGTCGTCCTTGAGCAGCGGTTCGATCGGCCCCAGACCAAGCATCTCGTCGGCCGTGTCGCTGGTCAGTTGATCGAGCTCGCGGGCATTCAGGGGCACGTTCCTGCTGCGCACGAATTCGCGCACGATCGGCCGGATCTCATCCAGGATTTCGTCCTTCGACGCGGTTTCCAGCGCCGAAAGGTTGAAGCGATCGATGAGATGGCGATGCAGCTCGACCTTCAAGGTCAGGAAATCGAGGCCTTGCGGTTCGGCATCCGCCGTCGCAACCGTGGGTGTTCCGTTCGCAATCGCGACCACGGGTGCCGTCTGCTGCGCCCGCTGCTCATTCGGCCCTTTGATGAAGCGACCCAACATGCCGCTCTAGCCCCCTGCTTATCCCAGGATCGAAACTAAGCGTTAACCACGAGGGGCACAAGCAGCGCGGTGGCCGCAAATCGTGTATTACTTGCAACATAGTTAAAAAATCGATCCACGGAAAATCGTTTTACTTGAATTCGAAGCGGAGCGTCGGACCAATGTCCTAAGACCTTTGTCTTAGCACAATCTGATATGCGCTCTAACTTGCTAGATATAAACGTATATGTGCATATCCTAATGAACTAGGGCCAAGGCAGCACGGTGGCCAAATTGTGAATGAATGGTTAAGATGGCTTGAAAAATCAGCCGAATCAAGCGCTTGTCCAAATTAAAAATTCCTGAGGCTGAGTATTGAAAGGTTAAGCTTCCGTTAATCCGTTTGACACTGCTTTTTTACGCGACCTAGGATTGAACGTGACGGGGGATGCTTGGGTATGGGGTTCATCCTTGGCTCTGTCTCGTCGGGTTCAAACCTCCAAAGGGAGAAATTGGCATGAAGAAGCTCATGACGATGGCCCGGCAGTTCCGCGACGATGATAACGGCGCTGCTATGGTCGAATACTCGATTCTGATCGGCATCATCACCGCGGCTGTGATCGCGATCATCATCGGCGTTGGTATCTATGTGAAAGATCAGTGGACCACGCTGTGCACCAACCTGAAGACCGCGGATACCAAGGTGACCGGCTGCTGATCCAGAAATCGACCAGGCCCGGCGACGAACTTCGGGCCTGGTCAATTGGATCCCAAGGGAGAATTAGCATGAAGAAGCTCATGACCTTGGCCCGGCAGTTCCGTGACGACGACAACGGCGCTGCCATGGTCGAATACTCCATTCTGATCGGCATCATTACGGCAGCGGTGATCGCGATCATCATTGGTGTTGGTATTTACGTCAAAGATCAGTGGACCACGCTTTGCACCAATCTCAAGACTGGTGATGCGAACGTGACTGGCTGCTGATGCAGAAACAGGCCAGGCCCAGAGACGACCTCCGGGCCTGGCCGACTTGATGGCAAAGCAATCTCGGCCTGGGTGCCTGTTGGTGCCAGGTGGTTGTTTGAATGGGGCTGGGGGCAAATGCGCGCTAATACACTCATCATGATCGTGCTCGCCGGAATTTTCGGCGTGCTGGCAGTCGTGCTCGTCAATATCTGGCTTGCTGGCCAGCGCAATGCTTTGGCGCAGTCCAATGGTGTGCAGGCGAGCACAGTCGTGGTCGCGGCGGTGCCCCTGAAATTCGGCGACGCACTGAGCGCCGACAATCTGCGTGAGATTGCGTGGCCGGCTGGAGCCGTGCCTGCGGGCGCGTTCAAGACGGTAAAGGAGGCGACGGCCGGCGAAGGGGTGCGCCAGGCCCTGCAATCGATCAGTGCCAATGAGCCGGTTCTCGCCGCCAAGATCACCGGCCCAGGTCAACGGGCCACGCTGTCGGCGGTGCTCAGCGAAGGCATGAAGGCAGTTTCGATCCGCGTTAATGACGTGCTCGGTGTCGCTGGCTTTGTATTTCCCGGCGACCGGGTCGACGTGCTGTTGACCCGCAATGTCCGCAGTAACGACGGTGTAGACAAAAGTTTCGTCGACGTGCTGTTGCAGAGCGTCAAGGTGCTTGCGGTAGATCAGGTTGCCGATGAAAGCAAGGATGCCCCGCAGGTCGTGAAGGCTGTCACGGTCGAAGTCAGCACCAAGGATGCTCAGAAACTCACCTTGGCGGCGGGAGCCGGCCAGTTGTCGCTGGCTTTGCGTCAGGCTGCCGGCAGCAAGGGTGAGACTAATGAGAGAGTCACGCTGGCGGATCTGACGGGCGACACACCGGACGACGTCGCCAAGCGCCAAGCTGAATTAGACAAGCAGAAGGCCGATGAGGCCGCGCGTAAGCAGGCCGACGAGAAGATCGACGGGCTGGCCAAGGCGGTGGAACGGGTCGGCAGCCAGATCGACCAAATCAGCAAGACAAAGCCGGTCACTGTCGTCGCCGCCGCGCCTGAGGCGCAGCCGCAAGTGAAGGAAGTGATCAAGTACGTCCAGCCTGAACCGCCCAAGCTCGCGACAGTCAGCGTGTTTCGCGGCGTCAAGGCGGAGTCATATGAAGTGCCGCGACAAAACTGACGGGGTCAGCGCGGCGGGACTGCCACAGGCAGCAAACGGGGAGACGGGGAATGAAGCGGTCTTGGGTGAGGGTAGCGGCGGTCGCGCTATCCTTCTTGGTTGCACCGGCGATGCTTGGTCATCCGGCCAGCGCGGCGGACCGATTCATCGATGTGTCTAGTCCCTCGCTGCATCGAGTCTTCGTGCCGGTTTCCCAATCGGCCACGATCCAGGTGAACGCCACGCTGGGCGATATCGTGGTCGGCGACGAGAAGATCGCCGACGCGCAGCCGATGACCGACAAGACGCTCTACATCATCGGCAAAGCCGTCGGCACAACAACCGTCAATCTGTTTTCCGAAGACAAGCGCTCGCTGGGCGCCATCCAGATAGAGGTCGGCCAGGATGTCGGCGACATGGCGGCCGCGATCCGCCAGGTGGCGCCGAGGGCGCGCATCGAGATCGGCTCGATCAACGGCAAGGTGCGCCTGAGCGGCCACGTGAAGGACGCCGCAACTTTGGCGCAAATCGTCGAGGTGACGCAGCAATATGGGCCAGACGCCATCATCAACGCCGTGACGATCGACGACAGCGAGCAGGTCAACCTGTCGGTGCGCATCCTCGAGGCCAAGCGTAATGCGGGCCGCGACCTTGGTGTTTCGTTCAAAAGCACGAACAGCCGCGGCACGACAAAGGTCGGAACTGGCATTGCCGCGGTCGATGAAGATGGTGCGGTGCTCGGATCGGGGACTTTGCTCAGTGGACTACTGTCCAACTCCAGTCCGTTTGGCGCATTGCTCACGCGCGTTATCGATAGCAACATCAAGGTCGATATGTACATTGAGGCGCTCGAGTCCAAAGGGCTCGTGAGGCTGCTGGCCGAACCCAACCTCACCACGGTTTCCGGCGAAACGGCCAGCTTCAATGCCGGCGGCGAAGTACCAGTACGCAGCGTCAATTCGCAAGGCGAAGTCGAGATTCAATTCAAGCAGTTCGGCGTCAACTTGAATTTCACGCCGGTTGTCCTCGATGACGGCAAGATACATATCAAGCTTGCGCCGGAAGTGAGTGACCTGACGGGATTCACCCCCGCAGGCGACCCGATCTTTACCAATCGCAAGCTGACAACTGTGGTCGACCTGCGTGACGGCCAGAGCTTCGCGGTCGGCGGCCTGCTCTCCAGCAAGAATACCCGGCTGCAGGATCAGGTGCCGTGGCTCGGCCAGGTGCCGATCGTCGGGGCGCTTTTCCACAATTCGAGCACGCAGAAGGAAGAGACCGAACTTGTCGTCATCGTGACGCCGCATCTCGTGCGGCCGGTCAAGCCGGGCGAACAGTTGGCGACGCCTTTCGATAAGACAAGACCCGCCAATGACCCGGAGCTGATGCTGCTCGGCCAGCTCGAAGTCAGCAAGGACATGATCCGCATGTATGAGCATGGCGATGGTGTCACGGGGCCCTATGGCCACATGCTGGATGTCAAATCAAAGGACAAGCTGGTCTATGTCAAAAAATAAGCTCTTGCTCGTCCTTCTCGGCTCCAGCCTGCTCGCGGGCTGCGCCGCCGACTATCTGAACAATTACGACACGATGACGCTGGCATCTGGCGACTCGCAGAAGGCTAATCAGCTGCTGCAGACAGTCGACCCCTATAACCCGGCTTCCAACAACACGAAGATCGAAGGCGACGGCCCACGCTCCGTCGGTGTCGTCCAGAAATACAAACTTCCGCCAAGCACGTCCGCGCCGGCGACGAACATGACAGTCAATGTCGGGCCGTCGGTTGGGACGAGCACAGCAAACTGAGCAAAAAGGATGCGGGGGTCGCGCCGGGCGACGAGGGGCCGGCGCAGGACGAAAGAGAGTAAGGTCATGTTGGGGACCATACGCAGATTCTGGCGCGATCAGCGCGGCATGGCGCTCATCCTCGTCAGCGTCATGTTGCCCGCGATCATTGGCTTTTCGCTACTCGTCATCGATCTAAGCCGGGCGAACAACATGCATTTCGACCTGCAGAAAGGTGCGGACGCGTTCGCGATCGCCGCAGCAGCCGAACTTGATGGCAAATCGGATAGCATTACCAGAGCCGACCGCGCTCTAGCGACCCTGGTGGCCAACCAGTACTATTTCTCGAACTCCACAAATCCCGGCCCGCAGACCCTTGCGGCCGCTGGCGTGACAAGGCGATATCTTCGGACGATCCCGGCAACCAAAAACGGCGTGGCCGGCGACGCGCTGCCTCTCACCGATTTCATCACCGATGAAGTGACTGATGCCGCGAAGGCCCGATACGTACAGGTGGTGGTGACGCCCGTCGGCTACTCCGCACTCTTCCCTGCCTCATTCTTGAGTTCGTCCGCCACCAACAGCTTCACCATCACGGCCTCGGCGGTCGCGGGGTTTTCCTCGAGCGTCTGCGACTTCACGCCGATGTTTATCTGCAACCCATATTCCAGCATTCAGGCGCTCGGAAACACGTTGCGCGGCAACAGCCGGCCGATGGTCTATCTCAAGGCGCAGAGCGGCGGCGGCAGCGTTCAGTATGGTCCGGGTGACTATGGCTTCCTGAAGACCCCGGATGGTAGCCAGTCGACCCCTGATCTGACAAACATGTTTGCGTCGACCAAGCCGCTGTCCTGCTATAAAGACGATGGGGTCGAGACGGCGCCCGGCAACGTCCCGCCGGTGAACGACGGCATCAACGTCAGGTTCGACATCTATTCGAAGAACGGATTGAGCCCAACGACCTACCCACCAGCGCCCAATGTCCGCAAAGGCATGGTCACGCAGGTCGACAGCAAAGGCAACTGTTCATACGCGGCGCCGACGGCAGCCCAAGCAAGCCAATATATGGGACTTCCCCGCGATAACTGCCTGAATTCCGGTACGTGCGCATCGACTACCGGCTTTGCCAGGCTAGGGGATGGCGTGTGGAATCTTCCAGCATATTGGAGCGTCAACCACGGCACGAGCACGCTTCCATCCGATCTACCCTCGGACTCCAGCCGGTGGACTGTCTACAACTATGAGCTGAACCACCCCGGCTTGGCCAGCGGCCCGGAAGCTACCGCTCCCCAGTGCAACACAAACTGGCTCAACGACCCGAAGCGTAGGATGATCTACGTGGCCATCATCGACTGCGCAGCTAACAATGTGAAAGGATCCGGCGGCCCCTATCCCGTACAGGCCTTTGCGAGTGTGTTCGTCACGGAGCCAGCCGGCTCGCCCCCGGATGCCGATATTTATGGTGAGATCGTCGACATCACGACGAAAGCCGGGAATGGAACGCTCGATAACTTCCTGCGTGACGAAGTGCAACTCTACCGGTGATGGCTATGTTTCGGTCAATTGTCCGCAAGATCAGGAAATTCGGCAGAGACCAAGACGGCACGGTGCTCGTCGAGATGACGCTCGTGGCACCCGTAATGCTGCTTCTGTCGGCCGGTGTTTTCGAATTTGGCAATCTGATCCACGACAAACTTTTGGTGGAAGCGGGCCTGACCGACGCTGCCCGGTTCGGCGCTCGCTGCAACAGCCAGCTGTACACCGATTATGCAAGTTCAGGTTTTTCAGCGATCGACTGCGCCGATATGGCGACAAACATCGCGGTCTACGGCACGGCTTCGCTGACGGTCGTTAATGGCAATGTGACGAATACTCCGCGCGTCAGCGGCTGGCAAAAAGCGAATGTGACTGTGACCATAGGCGCCAGCAGTTCGTGCCATGACGCCGTCGCCGGCGGCGTTACCCAATACCGTTCGGTAACCCCGCAAGTGTGCATCGTCAGGGCGGCAGGTACCTATCCCTATAGCGGCGTAGGTATGCTGTCGCTTCTCAATATCGGTCCGATCACCCTGAGCGGCTACCATGAGGAGCGGTGGATCCGGTTCTGACGATGATGAGGGGCTTCGCAAATTCAGAACACGGCGCGGCCATGGTCGAGATGACCATAGTCGCGCCGATTCTGTTTGCGTTGACGCTTGGCTTCGTTGATTTCGGTTATGCCCTCTATCAATGGAACGGCGCGACAAAGGCCGTCCAGGTCGGCGCAAGACTTGCCTCGATTTCCGATCCCGTGGTGCCGGCAGCCGTACTTGCCGCCGCGGCGCCAACATCGGTGCCGGGAGCGCCGGTTGCGGCCGGCGCCTATGCCTCGTTCGTATGCAAATATACTGGCAGCACCGGTGCCTGCAACGGGACCTCCGCCAACTTCGACGCGAATGCTTTCAGCCGCATTTTCAGAGGCGATACGGCTGTCACCAACAACGATGCGTGCCCGGCCCTCACGGGGACTCAAAGGCCCGGGATGTGCCATTTCTTTCCCGGCCTGCTGAGAACCGACGTCGTCATCACCTACGCGGCAACAGGGCTCGGATACCAGACTAGGCTCGACGGCCCCGTGCCGACGATCACAGTCAATCTTCAGAACCGGACGTTCCACTTCTTCTTCCTGAGCGGGCTGATGGGGTTCGCCAACATCAACATGCCCTCCATGCTGAGCACGGTCACGGGCGAAGACATGAAGAGCACATCTCCATGAACGCCATCGACACCAGAGTTCTCCCGACCAAGCGCAAGCAGGTCGCCCTGTTTTCGGCGGATCCGAATTTCAAGCGCGACGTCACCACGCGGCTCGACGCGCTGGCGATCTATGACGTCAAGGTTTCGGACGCGGCGGAGTTCCTGAAGGGGCCGCCGGCCGACAGCCGGCCCGGCATCATCATCCTCGATCTCGGCAATGGCGAGCTGCTCGGCAATCCGGCGGTGGTCGAGGCGCGCGCGGCCTGGGCCTCGGTGCCGCTGATCGCGATCTCGGACGAGCTCACCTCCGAGCAGACGCGCGTTTTGGTGCGCATGAACGCGTCGGACTGGCTGCACAAGCCGCTCGACGCCAAGGAACTGCTCAACGCCGTTACCTTCCACGACACCGGCAACCAGGGCACCAAGAGCCGCATCATCACCTTCATCGCCGCCAGCGGCGGCGCCGGCGCCACCACGCTGGCGATCTCGGCGGCCGAGCACCTCGCCTCGAAGTCGGCCGAGCGGGCGGCCGCGGCCTGCCTCGTCGACCTCGATTTCCAGAGCGCCAATTGCGGCGCCTATCTCAACCAGTTCAACCAGTTCGATCTGACCGGCATCATCGGCCAGCCGGACCGGCTCGACGTCGAGCTGATGGACGTCATCAAATTGTCGCGGCCGTCCGGCCTCACGCTCTATTCCTTCGAGCGGCCGCAACTGCCGTTCGAGCCGCACGGCTCCGACTTCGTCTTCCGGCTGCTCGATCTCGTCGCCTACCGCTTCGACGACATCGTCATCGACCTGCCCAACATCGAGACGCCGTGGCACGAGTCGGTGCTCAGGACGAGCGACGAGATCTTCATCGTCTTCGAGCTCAACGTCGCCTCGCTGAGGCAAGGCAAGCGGCTCTACAAGAAGATCCGCGAATTGCGCGGCAACAAGGTGAGCATCACGCTGGTCGCCAACAAGCACAAGCGCAAATGGTTCGGCAATCACTTCTCGCGCAGCGAGCTGGAGAAGATCTTCAAGGCGCCGCACATCAAGTCGCTGGCGCTGGACAACGCGCTTCTGGCCGACGCGCTGAACCGCGCCATCCTGCCCTCGGAGGTGGACGGACGCGCGCGCTTCAACAAGGACCTGAAACGCATGTTCAAGGAACGGCTGGACAATGCCCAGCGCTAGGCGCTTCGCTGCGATGCATCTGGCCGGCGCCTGCCTCGCCGGGCTGACGCTGGTGTCTGCCTGCGGTTTGGCGGAAGCCGGATCGGGGCTGCCGCCGCTGCCCGCCATGGGCCCGAGCCTGCGCAAGGCGGTCGCCTTCCCGACCAACGAGCAGCCGGGCACCATCATCATCCGCAAAAACGAGAAGGCGCTCTATCTGGTGACCGCCCCGGGCCAGGCGCTGCGCTACCAGATCAGCGTCGGCCGCGACGGTTTCGGCTGGACCGGAACGGTCAAGGTCGCGTCCAAGACCGAATGGCCGGAATGGCGCCCGCCCAAGGAAATGCGCGCGCGCCAGCCGGAACTGCCGGCGATGGTGCCGGCCGGTCCTTACAATCCGCTCGGCGCCAGGGCGCTTTATCTTTCGCGCGACGGGCGCGACACGCTCTATCGCATCCATGGCACCAACGATCCCAAGGGCGTCGGTTTCGACGGCACGTCCGGATGCTTCCGGCTGACGAACACCGATGTGATCGATCTCTTCAAACGCGTCGCGGTGGGCGCAAAGGTGGTGGTTGAATGACGATGATCAGCGAGCCGGACGTTCCGGCAATCGAACTCGGTCACCGGGAAGCGGCTCCGGGAAAGCCCAGCCGGGCCAAGATGATCGGCGTCATCGCGGTCGGCGCGTTGCTCGTCACCGCCGTCAACGTGACGGCCGCGGTCTATCTCTATCGCGGCGTCAACGACCTTAAGACGATGGAGGCGCGGCTGGACCAGCTTAGCCAGTTCGAGCAGCGTATCGGCGCCCGCATCGACACCGTCAACAACGGTTTCCAGAGCCGGTTCGAGACGCTGGACCGCCAGCTGCAGGCGAATTTCGGCCAGATCAACGGCAATATCGCCAAGCTGGAGCAAGGCCAGCCGGTCGCGGCCAGCGAGCCGGCGATCAGCGCGCCCGAGCCGGCCATGCTCGACAACACCACGGTGGCGGATGCGTCAGCGGCTGATGAAAGCGGCGCCGATCCCGCCGCCGCGCAACCTTCGTTCAAGCGCAAGGTCGTGCCTCCCGGCCCCAATCCGTCCTATCAGCGCATCCAGCAGCCCGACGGCAAGGTCTATTACAAGAAGATCAACTGAGCCCGCGGATCGGCGCCTAAAGCGCATCGCGATCTTTCAGATTCGCTCTATGCGCTTTAGGTTTTGGTTTTACGCATGTCTTTATCCCGAAACCGGTTCCCACTTTCGGGAGACATGCTTTGGGCCAACCGGTTACAGATCGCGCTGCAGCGAAAGCAGGCGGACCGAACGGGCTTCGGCGCGCTGCCTCGCCTCACGCAGGAACGCGACATGGCAATAGGCGCAGGCCGCGAGACCGAGGCACAGCACCAGGCAGTTCTTCAGACTGAAGTCGAGCATGAGCGAGAAGTGCAGGCCGTTCGGTATGGTGAAGGCGGCAATGGTGCTTGCCGTTTCCGCACTGCTGCTCAGCGCCATCATCTTGCCGGCGAAGATCAGGGCGGCGTGATTGGCCAGGAAGAAGCAGGCGGACCTTTTTGCCTGGCAAATCATCCAGCAGGCGCCCGCCGCGAAAACGAGGATAGCGGCATCGGCGGCCATCGACCCGCCGAGATAGACATGCGCCTGCTGCCAGAACATGGTCGAGAACGGGCGCAGCTCGAGCCAGGCCTGCCATGCAGCGGGGCTCGCCGGATAGAAGCCGAGCAGCAGCGCCGCCACCCGCTCCGCCGCCAAGAGAAGCAGCATCAGGGCAGGAAAGGCAAAAAGCAGTATCGGCTTGCGCATCGTGTCATCCCCTCGACATCCGATGGCAGATTCTAGGCCGCATTGGTTGCGCGACACTTAACGCAACGCCTTGCTTTTCAAGGAATGTCGCTCATGTCTAATGTATGATCCGGTTCAACGGTCGGGGGGAGCCATGTCGGCAGGAGCTCACGGGTCGGGCTCGGGCGGCATCAACGACAGCCAGTGCGATCCCGAGGAGTGCCACGTGTGAGCCGGGCGAATCAGCCAAGCCGCCCGCTGCTGGCGTTCGCGCTCGGCAGCCTGGGGCTGCTTGCAGGCATGGTGATGATCGCCGAGGGCGGGCACTGGCTATCGCCAAATCCGCCTTCGATCGCGCCGGTCGAGGACACCGGCGACCCGAACCCGACCTCGCCTGCCCCGACGCATAACAGGCGACCAGGCCAGCCGGCGCGCAAGATCGCCGAGAACCTCATCGCGCCGCCGCCGCTCGATCCATCCGGGATCGAGCGCACCGAGCCGCGCCCTCCGCTTGGCGAGCTCGGGCTTGCAACAGCGCCGAAGACGCCGATGCCGCGGGATTGGCGCGAGACGCTGCTCTTCGGCCCGGTCGCGACATCCTCGGCGGTCTTCGAAGCCATGGGACGCAGGGTCGCCATCAGCGGCACGGTGAACATAGACCCCGACAGGACCTGCACGTTCGACGGCACCGCCTGGCCCTGCGGCCAACGGGCGCGAGCCGCCTTCAACGCCTGGCTGCGGGGCCGGGCGCTCAAATGCCTGCTGCCGCCGGATGCCGACCGTTTCGCAATCGCCGTGCCCTGCGCCCTCGGCAAGCAGGATGTCGGCGCCTGGCTGGTTTCCAATGGCTGGGCGATGGCCGCTCCCACCGGCGTTTACGGCAAGGCGGAAGCTGTGGCGAGAAATGCCCGGATGGGCATTTTCGGCCCACCGCAATAGCGCCGCCGCGGGAAGTCGGCGCCCGTTCCATCCCGGACCTGCGTGAAAGCAGAATGGTCGGGACGGTTCGGCACTTCTAAAACCTGGACCGATCCAACGGCACCCCATGTGCCGGATCCAGCGCCTGCCTTGGAGAAGATGCCGATTTGCATCAAATTGTACGCTTCCTTGAAACCGAAATCGTAACGGACCTCCTGTAAGCCATGCGTCGAACAGGAGATTGGCCCTTGACCACGAAAACACCGACCGCGCCGGCTCGGACATGGAAGCAGCTCATCTTGCTGGCCGTGCTTGGCACCGCTGTCTGCGTCGGCCTTTCGCTCGCGCTGAACTACCTGCTGCTTTTCAGCGACAGCCTGACGCCATTCGGGCGCGGGGCTGTCACGGCAATCATCGTGCCGATCGTCATCGGTCTGCCGCTGTTTGCCCTGGTCGGCTGGCAACAGATCGAGATCCGCCGCTACCGGCAGGAACTCACCAGGTCCGGCACCTATGACCAGCTGACCGGCTGCCTGAACGGCAAGGTGTTCACCTCGATGGTCGACAGGAGGGCGCAGAGGCCGGCCGGTCCGCGCTCGGGCGCCTTTCTGGTCATCCATCCAGAACATCTGGCATCGATCAACCTGCGGTTCGGCCTCGAATGGGGCGACGAGGCCTTGCGGCTGATCGCATCGGCCATCCGATCCGCGGTGCGCAAGGACGATCTGATCGGCAGGATCGGAACCTCGATGTTCGGCGTCTTCCTGCCGGGCGCGAGCGAAGCAGACGCCAGGGACGTCGGCGAGCGCATTCGCGGCACGGTCGGCGAAATCTATTTCGCGCCGAAGGGCGACAAGGACGTGCTTGCGATCAAGGTCGGCGGCGTCATATTCGAGCGTGAGCTGGATTTCGAGGACATGTTCCGCTTCGCGGAGGAAGGCATGGCCGAGGCCGCGGACGAAGCCGGCCTGCGGCTGTCGCATGTCACCAACTGAGCCGGCGCGGGAATCCAACGATCCTCGCGCGACAATTCCGCAGCGCATCATTCTTCAAAAGCGGCATGGTCGTTTATGCCTCAGATACCGCCCATGCAGAGATACTTCATCTCGAGGTAGTCCTCGAGGCCGTGGCGGGAACCTTCCCGCCCGATGCCTGACTGCTTGACCCCGCCGAAAGGCGCGGCTTCCGAGGACATGCGGCCGGTGTTGATGCCGACCATGCCATATTCCAGGGCTTCCGCCACACGCCAGACCCGCTTCAGGTTGGAGGCATAAAAATAGGCGGCTAGGCCGTAGATCGTGTCGTTGGCCTCACGCACGACCTGATCCGCATCCTCGAAGCGGATGACGGGGGCCAATGGCCCAAATGTCTCCTCCTGCGCCACCGCCATGGCGCCGGAGATACCGGTAAGGACGGTCGGCTGGAAAAAAGTACCGCCTGCGCCAATCCGGCCTCCGCCGCAGCGGATCGCGCCGCCCTTTCCCACGGCATCGGCAATGTGGGATTCGATCTTGGCCAAGGCGTGGCTATCGATCAGCGGGCCGATGGCGACGCCCGGATTGAAACCGTCACCGACCTGAAGCTGGCGAACCCGTCCGACGAATTTGTCGACGAACTCGTCATGAACGCCCGACTGCACGTAGAGGCGGTTGGCGGACACGCAAGTCTGGCCGGCATTGCGGAACTTCGCCTGGATCGCCCCGTCCACGGCAGCGTCGATGTCGGCGTCGTCGAAGACGATGAAAGGCGCATTGCCACCCAGTTCCAGGCTGACCTTCTTGATCTGGTCCGAACATTGGCGCATGAGCAGGCGTCCGACCTCGGTCGATCCGGTGAAGCTGATCTTGCGCACCTTGGGATTGTGGCAGAGCTCGCGCCCCACCGCGGCGCCCTCGGAGGCGTAGACGAGGTTCACGACACCGTCGGGAAAACCGGCCTCGGCGGCGAGCGCGAACATGGCGCCTGCGACGAGCGGCGTCTGCTCGGCGGGCTTCAGCACGATCGCGCAGCCCGCCGCCAGCGCCGGCGAGATCTTGCGCGCCACCATCGATGCGGGAAAGTTCCATGGCGTGATCGTGCCGACAACGCCGATCGGCTGCTTGATCACCAGCATGCGGCGATCCGTCGAGGGCGCCGAGATCGTCTCGCCGTAGATACGGTTGGCCTCCTCGGCGTACCATTGCAGATAAGCGGCCGCATGCGAGACTTCCGATCTGGCTTCGGCAAGCGGCTTGCCCATCTCGGCGGTGAGAATTGCGGCAAGGTCGTCGGTGTGGGTGACGATCAGTTGGTGCCACTGCCATAGCATTTCGCTGCGTTCCCGGGCAGTCAACGCCGCCCATTCGGCCTGGGCGGCATAAGCCTTGTCAATCGCCGCGCGCGTTTCCTCGACGCCCATGTCGGGGAGTTCCGCCAACAGCTCGCCGGTCGATGGATTGAAGACCTCAAACATACGCCCGCCAGCAGGCGCCCCAAGCGCCGGCACCCGGTCGATCGCGCCAAACAGGTCAGGGCAGTTCAAGTGGCGGGTCATCGGCAGGCGCAGGGGCAACACCGCTTTCCTTCTCGTCAGGCCGGCATATCGGAAACGCCACCATGTATTGCGCATGCGCCGGTTTCATAGGGCCTGGGAAGGATGGCGGTAGACCCACCTGCCTCCTCGAAATGCATCGGCGCGGCGCAGTTGAAATCGCGTTGGAAAGCTGGTGCTGCGAGAGAGGATTGAACTCTCGACCTCTCCCTTACCAAGGGAGTGCTCTACCACTGAGCTACCGCAGCCTGCGATGGCGGCGCTTCTGCCATATCGAACCGGCAAGCGCAAGGCCAAGAAAAACCCAAAGCGTCGCATGCGATTCTTGCCAACAAACATGCTGCTCGAGCTGCATGCGCGGCTGATCCACCGCCCGAATCCCGCCCGACCGCCAGCTTTCATGACATCGCCAGGCCAAAATGCTACCCTCTGCGGAATCGCGGCCGGCTGACACCGGCCAGGGATCAGATGATGAACGACAAGGCAAATCCACCGAAAAAGGGCGACGACGCGCGCAAGGAACGGCTGGCCGAGGCGCTGCGCGCCAATCTGCAGAAGCGCAAGGCGCAGATGCGGTCGCGGCGCGCGGGCGATGCCGATCAGCGGTCGGAAGGATTGCCGGCTGCTGGAAAAATGCACAGGGACTGACCAAATCAGCCATACTGCCAGGCCATGGTCGGTCCGGTTCCAGGAAATCCTATTTCTTGAACCAAGCCGGCCAATGGTCTAAGCCGGCATACTCAACCGATTGAAGCGGCCTGTTCGGGCCCGAGGGGACATTTTCTTATGGATCGCATCAGAATTGTCGGCGGCAACGAGCTGGCCGGTACCATTCCGATCTCGGGCGCCAAGAATGCGGCATTGCCGCTGATGATCGCCTCGCTGCTCACCGACGACACGCTGACGCTCGAAAACGTGCCGCATCTGGCCGATGTCGAGCAGTTGATCCGCATCCTCGGCAATCACGGCGTCGATTATTCCGTCAACGGCCGGCGCGAGAGCCAACAGAAAGGCTATTCGCGCACCATCAATTTTTCCGCCCGCAACATCGTCGACACCACCGCGCCTTACGAGCTGGTGTCGAAGATGCGCGCCTCGTTCTGGGTTATCGGCCCGTTGCTTGCCCGCATGGGCGAGGCCAAGGTGTCGCTGCCCGGCGGCTGCGCCATCGGCACGCGCCCGGTCGACCTGTTCCTTGAGGGCCTGCAGGCGCTGGACGCCGAGCTCGACGTCGACAATGGCTATGTCGTGGCCAAGACCCGGAACGGCCGCCTTCACGGCAATCGCTACGTGTTTCCAAAAGTGTCGGTCGGCGCCACCCACGTGCTGATGATGGCGGCCTCGCTCGCCAAGGGCGAGACGGTGCTGGAAAATGCCGCGCGCGAGCCGGAAATCGTCAATCTCGCCGAGTGCCTGATCGCCATGGGCGCCAAGATCCACGGCGCCGGCACCTCCACCATCACCATCCAGGGCGTCGAGGCGCTGTCGGGTGCCCGCGTGCGCGTCATTCCGGACCGCATCGAGACCGGAACCTATGCCATGGCGGTGGCGATGACAGGCGGCGACGTGATGCTGGAGGGCGCGCGGCCCGACCTGTTGCAGACGGCGCTCGACGTTCTCGTCGAGACCGGCGCCGAGATCACGCCGACCAATGAGGGCATCCGCGTCAAGCGCAACGGCGCCGGCATCGCACCGGTGGATGTGACGACGGCGCCCTTCCCCGCCTTCCCGACAGACCTGCAGGCGCAGTTCATGGGCCTGATGACGATGGCCAAGGGCAAATCGCGCATCACCGAGACGATCTTCGAGAACCGCTTCATGCATGTGCAGGAGCTCGCGCGGCTCGGCGCCCACATCACGCTTTCCGGCCAGACGGCGATCGTCGACGGCGTCGCCAAGCTCAAGGGCGCGCCCGTGATGGCGACCGACCTGCGCGCCTCGGTGTCGCTTGTCATCGCCGGCCTTGCGGCCGAAGGCGAGACCACGGTCAACCGCGTCTACCACCTCGACCGCGGCTTCGAGAGGCTGGAAGAGAAGCTCTCCGGCTGCGGCGCGGTGATCGAGCGGATTTCGGGCTGACGCGCACCGAACGCGCGCTCGAGACAAAATAAGCCTCGCATGCATTGGGGCGGCCAATTTTCAAAGCCGCCGCTGCCCCTCATCCGCCCTTCGGGCACCTTCTCCCGTGAACGGGGAGAAGGCCGCGACTGCAGCCTTGGCGTCTTTCCTGCCACGTTCGCGATTGGCGAAATTGCTGACGAAAGCGTCCCTTCTCCCCGTCACTAAACGGGAGAAGTGCCCGACCGGGCGATGAGGGGCAGCGCGAACCTGGCGTGGATTGCCCTTGGCTGCATCCGTGCCGAGGTTGCACGGACCGGAAAGACCGCCTAACAGAGGGCTGAAACCAACCTTCAGGTGCGCATTCCGCATGGCAGCTCTCAAGCTAATAGCGCTCGATGACCAGGATCTGAGCATCGTCTCGGCGCATGTCCAGGACGCCGTGATGAAGGTCTCCGACCTCGAATATCTGCCGGCGGCCAAGCGCTTCGTGCTGACCATGAACCGGTTCGTCTGGGAGGCGAAATCCGGCCTGTTCCGCCAGCACAACGAACGGCGGCAGAGCGTCCTGCATTTCGACCGCGTGCTCGGCGCCAAGACCAGCGGCATCCCGCGCGACAAGCCGGCCGAGGTACTGTCGCTGCTGGCGATAAGCTTCATCGCCATCAGCAAGCCGGCCGGCATCGTCGAATTGGTGTTTTCGGGCGGCGGCACCATCATGCTCGACGTCGAATGCGTCGAGGCGCGGCTTGCCGATGTCGGCGGCTCCTGGAAAGCCACTTCGCGACCCGTGCACAGGGGCTGACGATGGCCACTACGCTCCGCCAGCAGGACGCCGATTTCGAGCAGCGCTTTTCGGCCTTCCTCACCACCAAGCGCGAGGTGTCGGCCGATGTCGAGGCCGTGGTGCGCGACATCATCGCGCGCGTGCGCGCCGAGGGCGACAAGGCGCTGATCGACTACACGCTGAAGTTCGACAAGGCCGATCTCGGCGCGCTCGGCATCGCGGTGTCGAAGGACGACATCGCCAAGGCCTATGAATTGGCCGATCCGGCAACCGTCGAGGCGCTCAAATTCGCGCGCGATCGTATCCGCTCGCACCACGAGCGTCAGAAGCCGAAGGATGACCGCTATACGGATGGCGCCGGCGTCGAGCTCGGCTCGCGCTGGACGGCGATCGAAGCCGTGGGCCTTTACGTGCCGGGCGGCACGGCGAGCTACCCGAGCTCGGTGCTGATGAACGCCGTCCCGGCCAGTGTCGCCGGCGTCGAGCGCATCGTCATCGTCGTGCCAGCCACGGGCGGTGTCATCAATCCGCTGGTGCTGGTGGCCGCCGACCTTGCCGGCGTTTCGGAGATCTACCGCGTCGGCGGCGCGCAGGCCGTTGCGGCGCTCGCCTACGGTACCGAGACGATCAGGCCGGTCGCCAAGATCGTCGGCCCCGGCAATGCCTATGTCGCGGCGGCCAAGCGCCAGGTGTTCGGCACGGTCGGCATCGACATGATCGCCGGGCCGTCGGAAGTGCTGGTGGTGGCCGATGCCGACAACGATCCGGACTGGATCGCCGCCGACCTTTTGGCGCAGGCCGAGCACGACGTCTCGGCGCAGTCGATCCTGATCACCGACGATGCCAAATTCGGCAGAGCGGTCGAGCAGGCGGTCGAACGGCAGTTGAAAGTTCTGCCGCGCGGCGAGACGGCCGCGGCGAGCTGGCGCGATTTCGGCGCGGTCATCCTGGTGCCGAGTTTAGAGGCCTCAATGCCACTGGTCGACAGGATCGCGGCAGAGCATGTCGAGCTCGCCTTCGACGATGCCGAGGCATTCCTTGCCAGGATGCGCAACGCGGGCGCCGTATTCGTCGGCCGACATACGCCGGAAGTCATCGGCGATTATGTCGGCGGCTCCAACCACGTTCTGCCGACGGCCCGCTCGGCGCGCTTTTCCTCCGGGCTGTCGGTGCTCGATTTCGTCAAGCGCAGCTCAATCCTGAAGCTCGGCCCGGAGCAGCTCAAGGCGCTGGCGCCCGCCGCGATCGCGCTTGCCAAGGCCGAAGGGCTCGACGCGCATGCCCGCTCCGTCGCGATCAGGCTGAACATGTAGCGATGTCGGGCCGCAATCAAACCCGCGACAGGCTGATCGACGTCGAGCTCGACGAATCGATCGGACGTTCGACGCCCGACGTCGAGCACGAACGGGCCGTGGCGATCTTCGACCTCATCGAGGAGAACAGTTTTCGGCCGGTCAACGACGACGGCGCCGGTCCCTACAAGCTCAAGCTTTCGCTGGCCGAGTCCCGCCTGGTCTTTGCCGTCAGCCGCGAGAACGGCGCCGAGGTGGTCACCCACATCCTGTCGCTGACGCCGCTGAGGCGCATCGTCAAGGACTATTACCTGATCTGCGAAAGCTATTACGAGGCCATCCGCTCCTCGACGCCAAGCCATATCGAGGCGATCGACATGGGCCGGCGCGGCCTGCACAATGAAGGCTCGCAAACCCTGATGGACCGGCTCGCCGGCAAGATCGAGATCGACTTCGACACGGCGCGCCGGCTGTTCACGCTGGTCTGCGTGCTGCACTGGCGGGGCTAGATCAGGATGACGTTTCGTTGAATCGCCATCCTGATCCAGCGCTTTGTTGGCGCATGATCGTTTCCGAAAACCGGTTCCCACTTTTTGCGTGCGCTGACCTCCGGTTCGGGATCATGCTCTTTTGTTGGAGCATGATCTTCTCCGAAAACCGGTTCCCACTTTTCGGGATCATGCTCTTTTGTTGGGGCATGATCTTTCCCGAAAACCGGTTCCCACTTTTCGGGATCATGCTCTAGTGGCCGCCCTGCCTCACTCGATCCTGTTCTTGTGCGGCATGAATGCCGTACGCTCGCCGATCGCGGAACAATTGGCGCGCCGCATGCTGCCCGCCACCACCTTCGTCGCCTCTGCCGGCGTGCGCGCCGGCGAGCGCGATCCGTTCGTCGACGCGGTGCTTGCCGAAGACGGCCTCTCGCTTGGCGAGCGCCATCCGAGGACGCTCGAGGATCTGGAGGATGATTATTTCGACCTGATCGTGACGCTGGCGCCCGAGGCGCACCATGCGGCGCTCGAGCTCACCCGCTCGCTCGCCGTCGAGGTCGAATACTGGCCGATGCCCGACCCGACCGACACCGGCGGGACGCGCGAGCACATCATGGCCGCCTATCGCGACGTGCGCGAGCGGCTGAAGGCGCGCATAAGCCGACGTTTTCTGCTTCCGGAAGCAGAAAACGCGTCGGATTAAGCATGTTCACAAGCGGACGATTATCATATAGGTTCCGCCGCAAATTCCGGCTGGAGTCGGATGATTTCGGGTCTGTCCGACCCGAAATCATCCGACTCCAGATCAAGAGTAGAGCATGATGTCGTCCGAAAACCGCTTCGGCATCTTGCTCTGGGCGCCGGAGCGCAATCCAAGCAAAGGTATCGAATGCCGAAGGAAGAAGTCCTCGAATTTCCGGGCGTGGTCACGGAACTGCTGCCCAATGCGATGTTCAGGGTGAAGCTCGAAAACGAGCACGAGATCATCGCCCACACGGCCGGCCGCATGCGCAAGAACCGCATTCGCGTGCTGACCGGCGACAAGGTCCTGGTCGAGATGACGCCTTACGACCTGACCAAGGGCCGCATCACCTACCGTTTCAAGTAACAGCCTGGCTCCAACCGCGATGAGCACCCTGCAGAAGCTCGTGCTTGCCTCGGGTTCGCCGCGCCGCATCGAGCTGTTGCAGCAGGCCGGCATCGAGCCGGATCGCGTTCTTCCTGCCGATGTCGACGAGACGCCGTTGCGCGCCGAGCATCCGCGCTCGCTGGCCAAGCGCCTTTCCAAGGACAAGGCCGAGAAAGCGCTTATCTCGCTGAAAAGCGAGGACGACTATGCGCCAGCCTTCATCCTTGCCGCCGACACCGTTGTGGCGGTCGGGCGGCGCATCCTGCCCAAGGCCGAGACGATCGACGATGCCGTGAACTGCCTCGGCCTGCTTTCCGGCCGCTCGCACCGGGTCTATTCGGGCATTTGCCTGATCACGCCCGGCGGCAAGCTGCGCCAGCGGCTGGTGGAGACCAGGGTTCGCTTCAAGCGGCTGCCGCGCGAGGAGATCGAGGCTTATGTCGCATCAGGCGAATGGCGCGGCAAGGCCGGCGGCTACGCCGTGCAAGGATTGGCCGGTTCGTTCGTCGTCAAGCTGGTCGGCTCCTATACCAACGTGGTCGGCCTGCCGCTCTATGAGAGCGTGGCGCTGCTTTCCGGCGAAGGCTTCAAGGCCCACCAGAACTGGCACGTCGCGCGGCCATGAGCGTGGTCCACACATGAGCTCGGGCGATAAGATAACGCCGCTGAGGCCGAAGCGGCCCTGCCCCGAATGCGGCAAACCCTCCTCACGCGAGCATTATCCGTTCTGCTCCGCGCGCTGCAAGGACATCGACCTCAATCGCTGGCTGAAGGGCGCCTATGTCATCCCCGGCCGCGACGGCGAAGACGAAGAGGACGACGCACCCAAGCCAAGTCCCTCGCCCAAGGACGAGGATTGAGCGGCCGCCGTCGCCCGATCCAGGGATTTTTCTTTTCCGACAAAGCCGGCGCCTAAGCTAAGTGCCTGTTTTCAAGCAATTCAGAAGCTGGAAGGAGCAGCGCACTTTTCCGGGAATTGCGCATGTTTTTACGCAAATTCCCGGGCGGAAAACCGCTATGCACTTTTCCTGGAATTGCTCTGGACAGCCAAGATACCCGTGCTATAACCCACGCGCTTTCAAGGGCGCCGCCTGGTGCCTTCGTGAAACCCGGCAGGCGATCCCGTTAGCCGGCGCAGGCCCAGATAGCTCAGTTGGTAGAGCAGCGGACTGAAAATCCGCGTGTCGGTGGTTCGAATCCGCCTCTGGGCACCATCCCCTTTTCTCCCGCCATTCCCCTCCGCCGAAGCCTCGACGCTTCGGTCTCTGCAAGTCTCTGAATTTGCGTGCATTTTCGGCGCACAAGCGGCGGGCTGCAGCATAGGTCCAGCCGTCGGGAACAGGCTTCGGCGCCTCGCCTGTCGGTTCGACGGAAAGCAGAAGCTCCTGTCTCTGGGCAGCTATCCTGTCATTTCTCTCGCGGATGCCCGCCAAGCGCGGTGCGAAAGCGCCCGTCCACAGTGCACCGGTCAGGCAGGTACAGCACCTTCGGCTCCGCCGAGATAAAGCCGATGCAGTTCGTCCGGCGATTGCCGCAGCCTCGCGCAGTCGCCGTCATAGACGAGGCGGCCGCGGCGCATGACATAGGCGCGGTTGCCGATCGAGAGCGCGAGCGCCGCGAACTGCTCGACCAGCACCACGGCCAGGCCGTCATCGGCGAGCTTGCGCACCGCCGCCATCAGCCGCGTCACGATGACCGGAGCGAGGCCGGCGGACATCTCGTCGATCAGCAAGACTTTCGGCCGGGTGAGAAGCGCCCGCGCGATGACCAGCATCTGCTGCTCACCGCCGGACAGCAGGCTCGCCTTCACCGCGCGACGCTGCACCAGTTCGGGAAACAGCGCATAGGCTTCGGCGATGTCGGCGCCCGGATGCAGGCTGACGCGCAAATTCTCTTCCGTCGTCAGCTGGCGGAAGACGGTGCGGCCCTGCTCGACATGGGCGAGGCCTTCGCGCGAGCGGGCGCCGGGCCGTGCTTTCTGCAATTCCCGGCCGTCGATGGCGATGGTGCCGCCGGCGACCGGAATGATGCCCGAAAGGCCTTCGAGCAAGGTCGTCTTGCCGGCGCCATTGGCGCCGAGCACGACGCTGATCGCGCCGCTCTCCGCGATGAGATCGACCGAGGTGACGACCGGCAATTCGGCGCGGTTGATCGACAGGTTGGAAACGACGAGCCTGCTCATGCCGCCACGCTCTCTTCCTCGATGCCGAGATAGGCCTTCTTCACCGCCCGCTCGCTGAGGACCTTGGCCGGCGGACCGGATGCGATGACCTGGCCGAAGTCGAGCACGGTGACCTCCGAACAGACCGCGCGCACCAGGTCCATGTCATGCTCGACCAGGAGCACCGCCGAGCCGAACAGCTTTGGGATCTCGGCGATCCGCTGGCCGAGCCGCAGCGTCTCCTCGTGCGACTGGCCGGCGGCGGGCTCGTCGAGCAGCACGACGGCCGGGCGGGCCGCGACGACGCCCGCGACATCGAGCAGACGCCTGGTGCCGGCATCGACCGAAGCCACGAGCGTGTCGGGATGTGGACAGTCCAGCCAGTCGAGCACCGCTTTGGTCTCATTCGCCGACAGGCCCTTGGCTGCCAAGGCCAGATAGCCGCCGACGGTGAGCTCCGGCGCGATGCGGTTGGTCTGCCAGCTGCGGCGCACGCCTCCGCGGGCGCGCAGATGCGCCGGCACGCCCTCGAGCGGCCTGCCGCCCAGCCGCACGCTGCCCTGATAGGAGGACAGGAAGCCGGCGACCGCGTCGATGAAGGTCGACTTGCCGGCGCCGTTCGGGCCGATCAGCCCGGCCACCGTGCCGGCGGCAACGCTCAGGCTGACATTGTTCAGCGCGACGACGCTGCCATAGCGGACCGTGAGCCCCTCGATGCTAAGCGCAGGTCCGACGGGTCGTTCGATTGGTCCCGGCAATTCCGAGGCGGACGCGATGGCGGCTTTTGGCGCACGGGCCGGCAACAGCTTGCGGAACTGGCGGCGGAAGGTCTCGCTCATCGTCTCGCCGGTCGATAGCGCCTGCGTGGCACCGATGGCGAACAGCACGTTGCCGATGTCCTGCGGCCAGTCGAGACGACGCAGGATTTCCGGGAACATCACGACAAGCAGGCCGCCGATGATCGCGCCCTCGGCGAAATGCGCGCCGGTCATCACCGACACCGCGTAGAGCGAGAGCGACTGCATCATGCTGAAATTCTCGGCAACCAGCGTGCCGAGATAGCCGGCGAGCAGGCCGCCGGAAATGCCGGCGACGAAGGCGCTCAGCGCAAAAGCCGAGAGCTTGGCGGTGGCAATGCTGACGCCGTGAGCGGCTGCGGCGCGCTCCGAGTGGCGCACGGCCAGCCAGGATGCGCCGAGCCGCGAGCGGCTGATGACTTCGAGCGCCACGGCAATCGCCACATAGAACAGGAGCACGAAGATGAAATACCCTTCGTCGCTGTCGAACGGTTCCGGCCGCGGCACCTGCAGGAAGTCGGTCTGGCCGGGATACGTCATGGTGGCGAGGATGGTGTCGAAGGCGGTGGCGAAGGAGAGCGTGACGATGGCGAGGTTGATGCCGCGCAGCCTGAGCGCCGGCAGGCCGATGGCGACGCCGAACGGCACGGCCGCGAGACCGCCGATCAGGATCCACGTCGCCAGACTGCCCGGCGCCTCGGCGAGGTTGAGATAGCCGACCGTCCAGGCGCCGACGCCGGCGAAGGACATCTGGCAGAGCGCGATCATGCCGGTGCGGCCGGCGACGAGGCCGAGGCTCTGCAGCGCGACGCCGGTGATCAGCACCGAGGTGGCAAGGAACACCCAATAGGACGGCAGCAGGCCGGCATAGGCGACGCCGCCGGCAACGAGCGCCACGGCGATGAGGATCAACGAGGCCCGAAGACTAGCGCGCTTCATCCCAGCGGGCCTCCCTCTGCGACCAGAGGAGAACGGCAAGCACCACCAGGAACGGGATGGCGCTGCGATACTGGCTGACGCTGTCGATGGAGCTTGCCAGTCCCTCGACGATGCCGAGCGCGATGCCGCCGGCCAACGTCCACCAGAAGCTGCGGAAGACGCCGATGAGCGCCGCGGCCAATGCCGGCACGACAAGCAGGCTGAGCGTCATGAAGTTCGGTGAGCGCTGCGGCGCGATGATCATCAATGCGAACGTGGTGAAGGCGCCGGTCATGCCCCACACCAGCAGCGACAAAAGCTGCACGCGCACGCCGAGCAGTTCCGCCGCCATCGGCCGGTCGGCCAGCGCGCGCAGATTGAGGCCGACCTTGGTGCGGTTGAGAAAGAGGTCGGAGAGGATGGTGAACAGCACCGCCAGCCCGATGGTGAGCACCGAGGCGATGGTCACCTCGACGCCGGCGAGACGGAAAGCCGAGCCCGGAAACAACTCCGGCATGTTGTGCGGATGCTGGCCGCCGGTGAGGCGCAGCCCGACAGCGATCAGGCCGACGAGCAACGCCACCGTCACCGCCGCCTTGGTCGAAGCGCTCGCCTCGCCGAACCATCTGGTCATGATATAGCCGATCGCGACGCCGGTCGCCGTGCCGGCCGCTATCCCAGCCAGCACCGAGGGCCAGATCGGGAAACCGGCCTCGAACAGCGAGATCAGCACGAAGGTGCCGGCGGTGCCGATCGCCGCCCCGGTAAAGTTCACCACGGCGACGAGCCGGTAGGTGAAGACGGCGCAGACGCCGAGCAGGGCATACGTGCCCCCGGCCGTCAGTCCCGCCACGGCGGATGTGAGCAATGCGTTCATCTTTTTCCAATCTGGAAGGCGGGGCATCGGCCCGAATATCTGTCGAGGTCGGCGCCGCCCCTCATTGTCCTGCCCGACATTTCTCCCCCGAGCGGGAGAAGAGGCTGATCACGAGGGACAGCGCCGACACCCGGGAGGATCTCACTTGGCCTGCGGCAGCACGACCCAGTCCGGCGTCTCGACCTTCCAGGCACCGGCCTCAAGCTTCATCACCTTGGTGGCCTGCATCGGCGAATGCGTCTTGGCCTTGCCGAAGACGTAAGGCGAGCCGGCGAGCGGGTTGGTGAGCGGCTGCATGTCGTGCAATGCCTTGGCGACACTTTCGCGCGTGACCTCGCCGTCGATCGAGGCGACCACCTTGAGGAACAGCTCGGCCGCGAGGTAGCCGCCCTGCGAGAAGGCGGTGAGCGGCCGGTTTGCCTTCTGCATGTCGGCAATCCACTGCGCGTTGGCGGCTGAATTCTTCTCCGTATAGGGCTCCCATTCGGTGCCGACATAGATCGGCTGCTTGGTGTCGGCCAGCGCCTTGGCGACCTGCTCGGTGTAGCCTGGCGCCAGGAACAGCCAGCTGATGCCGGTGATCTTCTGCGCATCGACCGTCTTGATCAGCTGCACCACCTGCGGCTCGACCTGGTTGGTCAGAACCGCATCGCAGCCAGCGTCACGTGCCTTGATGACATAAGGCGTCAGATCGCCCTGGAAGGGCAGCGTCAGGTCGATCAGGTGGATCTTCTGGCCGCTGATCTTCTCCCAGTTTTCGATCGCCTTCTTGTAGGCCTCCTGCGTGCCGCCGATGATGATGAAGAAGGCGCAGAGCTTCTTCGTCTTCAGCTCACTGGTGGCGTAGTAGGCCATGGCCGTCGACAGCGTGTACGGGCCGACATTGACGGGCGCGACATTGGGCGAGGAGAAGCAGGCGGCGTCGACGCCGAGACCCTGCACCGATAGGATCTTCTTGCGGCTGTAGGTGGCGGAGTTGACGGCGCAGTCGAGCAGAGAGGCGGAGCCGACCAGGGCGACCGCTTCCTTGTTGTCGATCAGGTCGCGCGCGGCTTGCGCGGCAACCGCCGGGTCGGCCTTGTCGTCGGCGATCGTGTAGTCGATCTTGCAGCCATTGATGCCGCCCGCGGCGTTGACGGCATCGAAGGCGGCCTGCGTCGCCTTCGGCACTTCGGAGAAATCTGCCGGGCCGGTGACGGTCGACACGGCGCCGACCTTGATGGCGCCGTCCTTGCAGGTCGGGCCGGCGGCGGAAGCATGGCCGGTCATGGCGGCAAGGCCCAGGCCGGCAAATGCCGCTGCGAGCAGTCTCGATTTCCAATGCATGTTCATTCTCCCATTTTTGTCATTCGTTTCTTCTTTTCAGGCGGCGGCCAGTGCCGGCGGCGCGATGCTGGCGGCATCGATCGCCGCGAACTTCACCAGCGTGCGGGCGATGGTCTCGCGCTCGATGCCGCGGACGATGAACACCAGCCGGGTGCGTCGGTCTGCCGACGGCCAGCGATCGAGCCGCGCCGGCGGGTGGAAGACGTGCTGCACGCCATGCAGCACACGCGGTCGCTCGGGATCGTCGGTTGTGTGCACGATGCCCTTGAAGCGCAGCAGATCCTCGCCCTTCAGCGCCGCGACATAGTCCAGCCAGCGGGCGAAAGCGTCCCACTCCACCGGCTTGTCGATAATGAAGCTGAAGGACTGGATGCCGTGGTGCGTGTCGTGATGATGATCGTGACCATGGCGGCAATCAGATCCGCATTCATGGTCGTGGTGACCAGCCGCTTCGACCCGTATGGCGATGGTAGCCACGTCCGCCGCAGCATCAGCGGGCAGGCTCGCCAGCAGCTCGAGTTCGACTTCGCCATTGCGGGCAACGGTTTGCTCGACGGCTGGCGCCAGATGCTCAAGCCGATGCCGCAAACCGCCGAGTGCCTCGCTCGAGACGAGATCGGTCTTGGTGATCAGCAGCCGGTCGGCGACGGCGACCTGCTTGGCGGCTTCCGGGTGACGGCGAAGTGTGGCCGCGCCATTCACCGCATCGACCGTGGTGACGACACCGCCGATGCGAAAGCGAGCCGTGAGCTCGGATTCGGCCATCAGCGTGTGCAGGATCGGCGCCGGATCGGCGAGGCCGGTCGTTTCGACGATCACCTGAGAAAGCGGCGGCGTTTCGCCGGCCTGGCTCTTGCGGTCGAGCTCCTTCAGCGTGGCGACCAGATCGCCGCGCACCGTGCAGCAGACACAGCCATTGTCGAGGAGCGTGAACTGTTCTTCGCTGGCCTCGATCAGCAGATGGTCGAGCCCGACGGCGCCGAACTCGTTGACGATGACGGCGGCGCCTGCCAGCGATGGCTTGCGCAGCAGGCGGTTGAGCACCGTCGTCTTGCCGCTGCCCAGGAAGCCGGTGAGCACCGTCACCGGGATTCGCGCATCGCTTGCGCGATCAAGCGCGCTCATAGACCACTCTCCCCTCGAAATATGTCGTCAGAACTTTTGTGTCAGCGAGGTCCTCGGCCGGCGTTTCCAGCACGTTACGGTCGAGCACGATGAGGTCGGCCGATTTGCCGATCTCGATCGAACCGACCGTGTCGGCCAAGCCGATGGCGCGGGCCGAGTTGATGGTGAAGATTTCGAGCGCCGTGGCAACGTCGATCGCCTGCTCCGGCCAGAGCGCAGAGCCCGGAAACTCGCCGCTCGGGTTCCGGCGCGTCACCAGCCCTTCGATGCCGTCCCACGGATCGGGGTTCGGCATCACCGGCCAGTCGGAGCCGCCGGCCAGCAACGCGCCGGCGGCGAGCAGGTCCTTGTTCGGCCAGAAGCGCAGCGCGCGCGCCTCGCCCATCGTCTGCTTGTGGCCTTCGAGGAAGCTCGTCGGATACCACAGGAACGGCGAAAGGTCGGCGACGACGCCGAGCTCGGCGAAGCGTGCGATGTCGTCCGGCGCGATATAGCTCGCATGCGCGATGTGGTGCTTGAGCTTGGTCGGGCCGTTGAAGGAGCGCACGACGTCGATGGCGTCGAGCGCCTGGCTGACCGCGGCATCGCCGGCGCAATGGATCTTCACGCCGAGGCCGAGCTTCTCGCATTTGCCGACCCAGCGGATCAGCTCCGGCACGGTGACGATGGTCGAGCCGCGGAAGCAGCAGCCGAGCACCGGATCCTTGGTGTAGGGGTCGTGGAAGGCGGCAGTGCGGGCGCCCGGCACGCCGTCGAGGAAGATCTTCACGAAGTCCGGCTTGGCATGGACGCCTCGATACTGCTCACGGAGCGCGATCAACTCGTCGCCGGCAATGCCGAACATGAAGGAGGGCTCGACGGCGGGCATCGCCGACACCGACCATGCGGTGAGCTCACCACGGTCGTCGAGGCCTTTCAGCGCCGCGAGGATCGGCTGCATGGCGGCGGCGTCGAGGAAGGCGGTGACGCCGTACGAGTTGAGCGTCGCGATCGAGCGCGCCATCGCCGCGCGGTCCATCTCCTCGGTATAGTGGCCGGAATGCGCGATGGTGCGCTCGACGATGCCGGCGGCGGATTCGATCATCATGCCGGTCAGCGCGCCGGTCGCCGGGTCGCGGCCGATGGAGCCCTTCTCCGGATCCGACGAAGAAGCCGACAGGCCGGCCAAGCCAAGCGCCTGCGAGTTGACCCAGCGGTTGTGATAGGTGTCGTCGCGCAGCATCACCGGCCGGCCCTGGCTCACCCTATCGAGCGCCGCCAGTGCCTCCAGCCGGTCGAGCTTCGGCAACAGGTCGCTGCCCCATTGGCCGCCGATGATCCAGGAGCCTTCCGGCGCCTTGGCCGCCGCCTCGCCGACGCGCGCGATCAGCGTCTCGAAGCTCGCGGTCGGCGGAAAACGCAGCTCGAAAAGCTCGGCCTGGCCGCCCATCATCAGATGCGCATGCACGTCGACGATGCCCGGCATCATCATCGCGCCCTTGAGGTCGACGACGCGGGTAGCAGCGCCTGTCAACGCGGCGACATCGGCGCCTTCGCCGACCGCGACAATGCGCCCGCCCTTGACGGCGACGGCCGATGCCCAGGCCCGCTTGCGGTCGAGCGTGTAGATGCGGCCATTGGTGAAAACCAGGTCGGCACTTCTGTCGGGCATTCTCTTCTCCTCATCTCCCTCGACCGGCGCCCTCACGCCGGCCGAACGGACCAACTTCAAGTCACACCGCCCTGTTCTGCGTCGGCGCGCGGCCGCCACCATCCGCCACCAGCACCGCGCCGGTGACGAAGGACGCTTCGTCGGACGCCAGGAACAGGCAGCAGGAGGCGATCTCTTGCGGTTCGGCGACGCGGCGCAGCGCGATGCGATTGGTCAGCGCCGTGAATTCTTCTTCGGGCGTCGAGCCGTTGGCCCTTGCCGCCACCTTCATCTCATAGACGCTCATTGGCGTGCGCACCCAGCCGGGCGCCACCGCATTGGCTCGGATGCCGTCGACGCCATGCGCGAAGGCGAGCGAGCGGGTGTAGGAGACGAGTGCCGCCTTGCTCGCCGAATAGGCGGCGTTCTGGCCGCTGGCGTTGAAGGCGCCGACCGAGGCGATGTTGACGATTGCGCCGCCGCGTCGCTTGAGAAGCGGCAGCGCCGCGCGGCAGACCATCATCGAGCCGGTGACGTTGACGGCAAAACTCTTGGCCCAGGTCTCGTCGCTCAGCGTCTCCGGCTCGTCGAGGATCATGACGCCGGCAGCGTTGACGACGATGTCGAGGCGGCCGCCGCAGGCTTCGATGGCGCGGGCGATGTCGCGGGCATCGGTGATGTCGCCACGCACGGCGGTGCCGCCGCTGGCCCTTGCCGCTTCATCCAGCACGTCCTCGCCATGCCCGAAGGCGATAACCTTGGCGCCGTGGCGGCCGAATAATTCGGCGGTGGCGCGGCCCATGCCGGTGGCGGCACCCGTGACCAGAGCCGTGCGGCCTTCGAGGCGGCGGCTCATGCGAGCCCCCAATGCCGTTCGACGGCATAGCCGGTCTCCGGCAGGGTGGAGCCGCCATCGACGACGATGGTCTGGCCAGTGGTGTATTTCGCCTGTTCCGAAGCGAGATAGAGCATGGCATACGCGATGTCGTCGGCCTCGCCGAGCCTGCCTATGGGAATGAACTGCCCGAGCCTGTCCGCCACCTCCGGCTTGCTCATCGTGCCGCGCCCGGGCTTGGCGATGAAGCCGGGCTCGACGCCATTAACGGTGATACCGTCGCGGGCGAACTCGAAGGCGGCACCGCGTATGAAGGCGTTGGCGCCAGCCTTGGCCGCCGAATAGTGCGCGCCGCCGGCCATGGCGACCCGCGCCGAGACCGATGAGGTGACGAGGATGCGGCCAAAGCCATTGGCGCGCATCGCCGGGACGGCAGCCTGCGTCAGCCAGACGCAGGCTTTGAGGTTCACCGCAAGCGCCTCTTCCAGCTTGTCGTCGTCGAGTTCCTCGACCGAGGCCCAAGGACAGCCGCCCGCATTGTGGACGACGACGTCGAGCCGGCCGGATTTGCGCGCAACATCGCCGACCAGGGCGTGCAGCGCCGCGCGATCCAGGCCGGCAAGCGCGACGGCGCGTGCGGAGAGACCGCGCGCGGAGAGCCCGGCGGCAAGAGCCTCGGCGACATCGAGCGTTCGATTGGCGATAACGACCGATGCGCCGGCCTCGGCAAAGCGGGTGACGATGGCGGCACCGATGCCGCGCCCGCCGCCGGTCACCAGCGCCACCCTGCCCGTGAGGTCGAACGGGTTCGCCATGGCTCAGACGACGCCCGCGCCGCGAACGAGATCGACGAAAAGGCCGAAGACTTCCGTATGGCGATCGACATCGACAGGCGATGTCGCCGGGCACATGAGGAACATGGTGTGGAAGGGCGTCACCAATATGCCTTCGTTCATGTAGAAGGCATGCAGCAGCGTCTCCAGATCGCCGCGCCGGCCGGCAATGACATCGGCGCCGTTGCGCGGCGGCTTCGGCATGAACATGATCTCGGCTCGGGCGCCGACCTGCGTCACATGCCAGGGCAACCGGTTGGTTCGGATGATGCCCCACGCGGTTTCGGCAAGACGCGTTGCGTTGGCGATCATCCGCTCGAAATTGGCAGGCGTCAGCACCTCTTCCAGCACCGCGCGCATGGTGGCGATTGTGAGCGCGTTGCCCGCCAACGTGCCGCCGATGCCGAGATGCGCCGACTGGCGCACGCGCGGATTGACCATCGGCACGATCTTCCAAAGCCGCTCGGCGATTTCCCGCGAGACGCCGAAGATGCCGGCCGGAATGCCGCCCGCGATCGCCTTGCCGGCGACGAGCATGTCCGGCTCCAGCCCGTGCAGCGCGGTGTAGCCGCCCGGACCGCTGGAGATGGTATGCGTCTCATCGATGATGAGAACCGTGCCGGTGCGGCGGGTGATCTCGCGCAGGGCGGCATGAAAGTCGTCGGCGACCGGGATCATGCCGAAATTTGTCATCAGCGGCTCGGTCAGCACGCAGGCGACGTCGCCATGCGATAGCGCTTCCTCGAGCGCCGCGACATCGTTGAACTCAACCACCCGGGAGACGGCGGAATGGTCGACGCCGTTCGGGTGGATCATGTTGCGCATGCCGATCTTGCCGTCGCGGATCTCGACATGCGCCTCCTCGACGCCGCCGTGATAGCAGCCGGAAAAGACCAGTACTTTTGGGCGGCCGGTGATCATGCGCGCGATGCGGATGGCGCCGCGATTGGCGTCGGTGGCCGAGGTGGTAAGCGTCCAATAGGGCAGGCCGAAGCGGCGCGTGAGCTCGGCCCCGACCCACAGGCTGTCCTCGGTGGGCAGCATCATCGTCGTGCCGCTCTGCAACTGGCGGAGCGCGGCGCGGGTCACCGCCTCCGGCGCATGGCCGCACATTCCGCCGGTGTCGCCAAGCGCGAAGTCGACATAGTCGTGGCCGTCAATGTCAGTGATATGCGCGCCGCTTGCCGAAGCGGCGTAGACCGGGAAGCCGCCGGCCCAGCGCCGCATCCAGTGCGACGGCCCGCCATAAAGGAAGTGCTTTTTGCCTTCCTCCCATGCCGCCGCCGAGCGCGGATGCGCGGTGAGGAACCGCGCCTGCTCGCGGTTGAGCAGGTCCTCGATCATTGCTGGTTGCGAAGCGGTCTTGCTGGCGGCCGTCACGGCGCTGAGCTCTCCCTGGCGCGCCGAAATCCGGAGCGCTAATTGTTCCCAAGACGGTTCACTATTTGAACCAGTGTTTTGTATGTTATAGACACACTGACGGCAGGAATGGCTCCTGTCAAGTTAATTCACATGCGAAGTATCTCGGGGGAACGCGCGATGAGCACGGTGGGCAAGGCGGTGTCGCTGCTGGAGTTGTTCACGTTGCACGAACCGGAGATCGGGCTCTCCGACCTCGCCCGGCGCGCTGGTCTCGACAAGGCCACGGTCAGGCGGCTTCTGATGGCGCTTGCCGCACACCGGCTGATCGAGCAGGAACCGCGCAGCCGCCGCTATCGGCTGGGCGCCGGCCTGTCCCGGCTCGCCCGCATCCGCGACGCGCACTTCCCCTTCGTGCGGCTGGCTGCGCCGGTCGTCCGCGAGCTGTCGCAAGAAACCGGCGAGACCGTACATCTGTCCGAGTTCAGCGCCGGCGCGTTGCTCACCGTCCATGTCGAGCTTTCGGCCAAGGCCAATCGCGTCAATGTCGATATCGGCCAGGTGCTACCGCTGCATGGCACCGCGTCGGGGATCGCGTTCCTCGCCGCTTCGCGCCTGGAAGCGGTCGGCGCCTATCTGGAAAAGCCGCTGCAGGCCTTCACCTCGTTCACGGTGACGCAGCCGGACGAGCTGTTGAAAGTCATCGCGCTTGCCGCTTCGCGCGGCTATTCGCGCAGCGCCCAGGGCTATGAGGAAGGCGTGCACAGCATCGCGGCCGCCATCCTCGGCGCCGACGGCCAGCCGATCGGCACGCTGGCGGTGGCCTCGCCTGTCTCGCGCGTCACGGATGCGGTTGCCGCCAGCCAGGGCAAGGCGGCGATCGCAGCCGCGCGGCTGATCTCGGCACGGCTGATCGGCGAGGCATGACCCTCTCTGCCATTGCGCCGGAAATGGTCAGGCGCTGCCGCAGCGATTCCGGTGACGCCGCCCCCTCGCCAGACGTTCTCGTTGGGGCCGAATTCCTCGCCGTCAGACACCGTCCTCGTAAAGTTCGATCGGAAGTCCGTCGGGATCGGCGATGAAGGTGAACAATCTGCCTGTGTAGGGATCTGTTCGGATGGGCTCCACCTCAACGTCCCGCCGCCGGAGCAGCTCGGCAGTTGCCTCGACCGAGGCGACTGCGAACGCAAGATGTCTTAACCCGCAGGCCTCGGGCCTGCTGGGCCGGCCTGGCGGATTCGGGAAACTGAACAACTCGATCCGGATGGGGCCATGACGCAAATCGCATTTCCAGGACTGCCTTTCCGGGCGCCAGTTTTCGGCGAGAACGGCGAAACCGAGCTTGTCGATGTAGAACTGCTTCGACGCCTCATAGTCACTGCAGATGATTGCAACATGATGGACGGCCAGGAGCATCAAATGGGCCTCACGCGAGCTTCGATAAGGGCGACGCGGTAGACTCGCATCGGCCACGCCTTCGACGCAACCAGCTATCGGCACGGGCATCGAGCGGTCGGAGAAACGTACCGCGCCCCGGCCGCTTGCTAGAGCAACTCCAGGAAAGTGTGAGCGGTTTCCTCCCGAAAATTACTTAAAAAAACAGAGAGATAGAGTGGTCGCCATTTCCACGGCGAACCGCTCTAGCCGAGACTGATCCAGGCCGTCTTGAGGTCGGTGTACTTCTCGATGGCGTGAAGCGACTTGTCACGACCGAAGCCGGATTGCTTGAAGCCGCCCAGCGGCACCGTGATGTCGGCGCCGCCATAGGTGTTGACGTGGACGACGCCGGCATTGATGGCGCGCACCATGCGATGCGCGGTCGACAGGTTCGAGGTCCACACCGCCGACGCAAGGCCATAGACGGTGGCATTGGCGAGCCGCACCGCCTCTTCCTCGGTGTCGAAGCGCATGACCCCGAGCACCGGTCCGAACACTTCCTCGCGGGCGAGCTGCATTGTCTCGGTCACGTTCTCGAAGATCGTCGGCGCCATGTAGTTGCCGCCGGTCTCGGTCAGAATGCGTTCGCCGCCGGTGACAAGACGCGCGCCCTCCTCCGAAGCCTTGGCGACGAAACCGAGATTCTTGGTCAGTTGTTCGGCGCTCGACACCGCGCCGACATCGGAGCCGAGATCGAGCGGATCGCCGACCTTCAGCTTCGTGGTCGCTTTCAGAAGCTCGTCCATGAAGCGGTCGTAGACCGAAGCCTGGATCAGCAGCCGGGAGCCGGCGACGCAGACCTGCCCGGAATTGCGGAAGATGCCGTTGGCCGAGACGACCGCCGCCTGCTTCAAATCAGGCGCATCGGCGAAGACGATGTTGGGCGACTTGCCGCCAAGCTCGAGGAAGACACGCTTGAGGTTCGAGCGCGCCGAATATTCGAGCAGGCGGCGACCGACCGGACCGGAGCCGGTAAAGGCGATGGCGTCGACATCCATATGCAGGCCGAGCGCCTCGCCGGCGACCGAGCCGCGACCGGTGACGACGTTGAAGACGCCCTCGGGCAACCCGGCATCGGCGGCGAGTTCGGCCAGCCGCAGCAAGGTCAGCGAGGCGATCTCCGGCGGCTTGACGACGATGGAATTGCCGGCAGCGAGCGCCGGCGCGATCTTCCAGGCGCCGATCATCAGCGGAAAGTTCCAAGGCACGATGACGCCGACGACGCCGAGCGGTTCCTTGTGGATGAGGCCCAACACATTGTCGGCCGTCGGCGCGATCTCGCCATAGACCTTGTCTATCGCCTCGGCGTAGTAGCGGATGGTGCCGGCGGCCGACAGCGGTTCGGCCTTGTAGGCCATGCCGATCTCGGTGCCGTTGTCGCGCACGCCGAGCACGGCAAGCTCGAGCGCGTGCTTTTCGACCAGCTCGGCGAATTTCGTCAGGACCTTCTTGCGCAAGGCCGGCGCTGCGCGCGACCAGGAGCCTTTGGCGAACGCCTTGCGCGCCGAGGCCACCGCGCGATCGACATCGGCGGCGCCGCCATCGGCGATGCTGGCAAAGGGACGGCCGTCGATCGGCGAGATCACCTCAAGGCTGGCGCCGCTCTGCGCATCCACCGGGGCTCCATCGATGAACAGACGCCGCGCGCCGACCTCCGCCTTGCGCAGCGTGTCGATGGTATCCTGGTCGATCATGATCAGTTTGCTCCAAATTCTCTGGTGGGGCGGCGCGAACGCCGCCCTATCCGTCAGTCACCTGTCCATTAGTCGTTCAGCGGCTGGCCGAGCCGTTCGAAGGCAGCCGGATCCCGGCCCCTCAAGGCGCCTGCCAGCAGCAGGCCGACCACCGCCGCGATCAGCACCAGCGCCGGCAGGAACACGCCGAGGAAGCCGCCCGCGCCCGACAGGCTGCCGAAATTGATGACGATCAGGTAGATGATGATGACGAAGGCGATGAAGGTCAGCGCCGGCAGGATCGTGGTCTTCAGCCCGTTCTCCTGGGCGGACGGATTGGCGCGGAAATACATCACCACGGCAAGCGAGGCCATCGCCATCATGACGATGACGCCGAGCGTGGCGACGTTGGTGAGCCACGAGAACAGTGCCAGCACGGGATCGAGGCCGAGCACGGCGAATAGCCCGACCACGGTGGCCGCGAGCACGGTCTGAAGCACCGAGGCGACATGCGGGCTTTGATGCGCCGAATGCGTCACGCCGATCGACTGCGGCAAAAGCTTTTCGCGGCCGGCGACGTAGATGTAGCGGGCGACCGCGTTGTGAAAGGCCAGCACGCCGGCGAACAGGCTGGAGACGAAGAGGATGCTCATGGCGTGGGTGAGCAGCGTTCCGGCGTAACGGTCGGAGAGACCGAACAGGAAGGTGGTCGGGTCCTGCAAAGCCTGCAGCGACGGCACCAGCTTGTCGACGCCCGCGCCGACCGCCATCAGCCAGGCGGTGATCATGTAGAACAGGCCGATCAGGATGACGGAGAAATAGGTGGCGCGCGGAATGGTGACCTGCGGGTCGCGCGCCTCCTCGGCATAGATCGTAGTCGCCTCGAAACCGATGAAGGCGGCGAAGCAGAACAGGATGGCGATGGCCGGCGCGCCGCTGGTGATCTGGCTCCAGCTGAAGGGCGCGGACGACAGGCCGCTGTCGCCGCCGGTCTTGAGGATGGTGAGATCGAGGATCAGCACGACGATGTATTCGGCCAGCACCAGCACCGTCAGGATCTTGGCTGAAAGGTCGACCTGGCGGTAGCCGAGCACGGCGACGATGGCGATGGCGACGAAACTCCACACCCACCACGGCAGATTGATGCCCCAGCCGGCGAACAGGCCGGCGGTGGCCGCCCCCAGCAGGCCCATGACGCCGATTTGCATGGCGTTGTAGGAGAGGATCGCTATGAGCGCGACGGCGCCGCCGGCAAGGCCGCCGAGGCCGCGCGCCGCATAGGCGTAGAAGGCGCCTGCATTGCCGATGTGGCGCGACATGGCGACATAGCCGACCGCGAACAGAAGCAGCAGCAGCGTCACGATCAGATAGGTGCCGGCAAAGCCGGCGCCGTTGCCCATCAGCATGCCGAGCGGCGTTCCGCCGGCGACGGCCGTCAGTGGCGCGGCGGCCGAGATCACCATGAAGGTGATGGCGCCGACGCCAAGGCTGTTCTTCCTCAGCCGGTTCAGTTCACCGGCTTCAAGTGTGGTCATTTTTCCCTCCATTCCGCGCTGCGGAAACCAAGTGTCCCTGAGATGCCGAGGGCCTTCTGAGAGGGCCGATGTGCGTTTCATTATTTGCAACGACATTTCGATATTAGACTTGCAAAGGAATCGACTTGCTGTCAAGTTAATTCGCACGTTAAGTATCTGATGGAGGATCGGACACGAGATGAGCACGGTGGCCAAAGCCATTTCGCTGCTGGATTTGCTGGGCAGCGGCGCGCCCGAGGTGGCGCTTGCCGACCTCGCCAGGCGTGCCGGTTTCGACAAGGCGACGACTCGCCGCCTGCTGGTGTCCCTGAATGCGCACGGCCTGGTGGAACAGGACGAGACAACGCGCCTTTACCGGCTCGGCGCCGGCATCGCGCGGCTGGCGCTGATGCGCGAGGCGCAGTTTCCGTTCCTGCGCATGGCGGCACCGGTGGTCGAGGCGCTGGCGGCAGAGACCGGCGAAACCGTGCATCTCTCGGAATATTCGAAGCGCGGTCTGATCACCGTTCAAGTCATCGAATCGGCCAAGGCCAACCGGGTCAGCGTGCAGCTCGGCGATGTGCTGCCGATGCATGCGACGGCCTCTGGCATCGCTTTCCTGGCTTTTACCGAAGAGCGCATCCGCGAAGCCGTTCTCGCCGGGCCGCTGCCGGCATTCACCCCCCATACGATCGGCAAGGTGGAGACGCTCGTCGAGCACATCGCCGCAGCCCGCGCCCGCGGCCATTCGACCGGCTCGCAAGGCTATGAGGAAGGCGTGCTCAGCGTCGCCGCCCCAATCCTCGGCGCCGATGGTTTCGCCATCGGCGCCATCGCCATCGCCGCGCCCAGGGTCCGCATCCAGAAAGGCGACATCGAGCGCCACGGCGCGAGCGTCGCCGCGGCGGCGCGCGAGATCGGCGAGCGGCTGTTCGGCCGTCTGCCTGGCCAGAAGCGTGCCTGACAACCAACAGCGACTGCAGGGAGATTGACGTGGAGGAGAAACGCCGAATCCTGGTTATCGGCACCGGCGACACCAAGGCCGACGAGCTGTTGTTCATGCGCGAGCGCATTGAGGCCGTCGGCGGTATCGCCGTGATGATGGACGTCAGCGTGCTTGGCGATCCGCCTTACCGGCCGGAGCACGACCGGCATGCCGTGGCCAAGGCCGCCGATACGACGATCGAGGCGATCATCGCCAGCGGTGACGAGAACACCGCGATGACCTTGATGGCGCTCGGGGCCTCGCGGCTCGCGCGTTCGTTGCACGACAAAGGCAAGATCGACGGCTTCATCGCGCTGGGCGGCTCGATGGGCACCGACCTTGCGCTCGACGTGGCGCTGGCGCTGCCGCTCGGCGTGCCGAAATTCGTTGTCTCGACGATCGCCTATTCGCATCTCGTGCCGCCGGAGCGCATCGCCACCGACCTGATGATGATCCTGTGGGCCGGCGGTCTCTACGGCTTGAACAGCGCCTGCAAGGCGGTGCTGTCGCAGGCCAGCGGCGCCGTGGTCGGTGCCGCGCGGGCTGTCGTCAAACCCGACGCCCCGCAACCGAAGGTCGGCATGAGCTCGTTGGGCAAAAGCTGCTTGCAATATATGGTGACGCTGAAGCCGGAGCTGGAAAAGCGCGGCTATGAGGTGATCGTCTTCCACACGACCGGCATGGGCGGCCGCGCGCTGGAGGCGATCGCCGCGCAGAAAGGCTTCGTCGCGGTGCTCGACTTCAGCCTGCAGGAGCTCGCCAACCAGCTCACCGGCTCGGTGGTGAATTCAGGCAGCGACCGACTGGAGAATGCCGGGCGGCAAGGCATCCCGCAGATCGTCGCGCCCGGCGCCATAGACATGGTGGATTTCCCGACCTGGCAAGCGGTGCCGTCGCGCTTCACCGAGCGGCCCTATCATGCGCATAACCGGCTACTTGCCTCGGTGACTTCCGACGCCGCGACACGCCGGGAGATCGCGCGCGCCATCGGCGACAAACTCGCCGCGGCGACCGGCCCGACAGCCTTCATCCTCCCCGCCGGCGGCATCCAGCAATGGGACCAGGCAGGCGAGCCGCTCTACGAGCCGGAGGCGCTCGCGGCGTTTGTCGAAGAGATGCGAACGAGCGTGCCGAAGAATGCCGAGCTGCATGAGGTGGCTGGCCACATCAACGACGCCGCCTTCAGCGCAAAGGCGCTGGAGATCTTCGACCGCTGGGTGGCCGAAGGCATCGTGCCGCCCGGCGTGACCGGCAGGCGGGCGGCATGAGCGAAGTGAAACCGCAGGCGTTGGTGCTCGACTTCGGCGGCGTCGTCACCCGGACGCTGTTTGAGACGCATGCGCTGACCGAGCAGGCGCTTGGCCTCAAGCCCGGCACGCTCGGCTGGCGCGGGCCGTTCGACTCTGCCTCCGATGCGCTGTGGCGCTCGATGCAGGCCGGCGAGATCAGCGAGCGCGATTATTGGAAGACGCGCACGCGCGAAGTCGGCCGGTTGGTCGGCGAAGACTGGCAGGACATGTCGACCTTCGTGCAGCGGGCGCGTGGCGCCGATCCGCAGGCGGTGGTGCGACCGGAGGCCGAGCAAGCGATCCGCATCGCTCATGAAGGCGGTGTCCGGCTCGCCATCCTGTCCAACGAGCTCGACCTTTTCTACGGCTCGTCCTTCCGCGAACGCCTGCCGCTGCTTTCGCTGTTCGAGACGATCGTCGACGCGACCTATACGAAAATCCTCAAGCCCGACGTCCGCGCCTATGCGATGGTCGGCGAGGCGCTGGAGCTGCCGCTTTCGGCCTGCGTCTTCGTCGACGACCAGAAGCGCAATGTCGATGGCGCGGCCGCCGCCGGCATGCAAACCGTTCATTTCGACGTCGCCCGACCGGCGCAAAGCTATGCCGAGGCGCTCGGCCATTTCGGCCTGACGCTCTCCTGATTGCAAAACCGGAGTTTCTCCCGATGCGTGACATCAACTTCCTCACCGAAAACAACGCCAAGCCGATCTGGCATCCGATGGCGCATCCGGCCGAAATGCGGGCGAGCCCGCCGAAGATCATCATGAAGGGCGAGGGCGTCTCGGTGACCGATGCCGAGGGCCGCACGGTGCTAGATGCCGTCGGCGGGTTGTGGAACGTCAATCTCGGCTACAGCTGCGATCCGATCAAGAAAGCGATGACGGCGCAGCTCGATGCGCTGCCCTATTATTCCGGTTTTCGCGGCACCTCGACCGGACCGTCGATCGAGCTCGCCTACGAGCTGACGGAATGGTTCGCGCCGGAGGGCATGGTGCGCGCTTTCTTCACCTCCGGCGGCTCGGATTCGGTAGAGACGGCGCTGCGGCTCGCCCGGCAATACTGGAAGATTCGCGGCCAGGCCGACCGCACGAAATTCCTGGCGTTGAAGAAGGGTTATCACGGCACGCATTTCGGTGGTGCCTCGGTCAACGGCAATGCCAATTTCCGCCGCAACTACGAGCCGCTGCTGCCCGGCGTCTTCCACACGCCGGCGCCGATGACCTATCGCAACCCGTTCGACGAGACCGATCCGGCGAGGCTGGCGAAACTCTGCGCCAGGGCGATCGAGGAGGAGATCGCCTTCCAGGGCGCCGACACCATCGCGGCCTTCATCATGGAACCGGTGCTCGGCGCCGGCGGCGTCATCGTCCCGCATGAGAGTTTCATGCCGATGGTGCGGGCGATCTGCGACCGCCACGACATCCTGCTGATCGCCGACGAGGTGGTGACCGGCTTCGGACGCACCGGCGCCTGGTCAGGCTCGCGGCTCTCCGGCACGAAGCCGGATTTCATGACCATCGCCAAGGCGATCACATCGGGCTATTTCCCGCTCGGCGCGACATTGATCAGCGCCAAGGTCGCCGAGGTCTTCGAGGCCGACAAGACGAGCTTCGGCGCGATCGGCCATGGCTATACCTATTCGGGCCATCCGGTCGGCTGCGCGGCCGGGCTTGCGGCGCTCGCCGAAACCAAGCGGCTGGCCGTCAACGAGAATGCGGCCGCGCGCGGCATCGAGCTCGGCAAGGCGTTGGAGACGCTGAAGGCCAAGCACCAGCTGGTCGGCGATGTCCGTTACCAGGGCCTGATGGCCGCGCTCGAGCTGGTCTCGGACCGCGCCGGCAAGAAGCCGGTCGACAAGAGGACGATGGCTACCGTCGCGGACGGCGCCTACGAGGCCGGCGTCATGTTGCGTGTCTCCGGCAACAACATCATCCTGTCGCCGCCGCTGATCATCACGGGGGCAGATGTGGCTAAGATTGCGGAAGGGTTGGATGCGGGATTGGCCGCCGCCGCGGCGTAGGGAATAGGGATTAGGCAATAGGTAGTAGGGAAAACAGCACCTACTGCCTACTGCCTACTGCCTACTGCCTACTGCCTACTGCCTACTGCCTAACCGCTTTTTGCGCCACGCCGCCGGCGCCAGTCCAACCGCCTGCCGAAAGAAGCGCGAAAAATAGGCCGGATCATTGAAGCCCGTTTCGTAGGCGATGTCCTCGACGGTGCGTATGGTGAAGAGCAGCAAGCGCTTGGCTTCGACCAGGCGCCTTTCGCCGATCGCCTGGCGCACGCCTGAGCCCAGCACCTGATGCGCCGCCTTGTCGAGCAGATGGCGCGTGGTGCCGAGTTTCTCGACATAGCGCTCGACCGGCCAATCGTCGCGGAAATGCCGGTCGATCAACCGTCTGAGCCGGCCGCCAAGCGCCACGCTCGCCGGCACGGGGACCGCATGCGATTGCGCATCAAGACGGGCGATCTGCGACAGCGACACCGCGATCAGCGGCGGCAGGATCTTTTCCGCGCCGGCTTGAGCCTCGAGATATTCGGCCTGGATCATCTTGATAGTGTCGCTAAGCCGCTTCCACGGCGCCGCGTCACCTCGCCCCGTCACGAAGACGGGCTGGTCAAGCGCTAGGGCCGAGTGCTCGGCGACGGCTGCCAGCGCCGCATCAGCGACCGAAACCACGATGGCGTCGGTGCCCGGCTCGATGTCGAAGCCGTGCACCACGCCGCTCGGCATGAAACTCACCGTCGGTGCCAAAAAACTCCAGGTTTTGTCCTCGATCCGGTAGACGCCCTGCCCGCTCGTCCAGAAAGTGATCTGCGCCATTTGCGGGTGTTTGTGCGCCAGGACCTGGCCGCGATGCACGGAAGCGCGGGCCTGCACGGTCTCGACATGCAGGAAACCGACGTCGAGCACCCGGGCCGGCTCGCCGTAGACGAAAAATTCCGGGATGGCGGTCTGGCTCATGAGGTGCTCGAAAAAGTCCAAGCGGTTTTGCGCTTTCGTCCATAAACCATCAAGCGGCCTACGGCTACTCTCTAAGGATCCAAGGGAGGAACATGATGCGATCGGAAGATTTCCGGGCCGACAAATCGCGGCCGTTCACTGGCGCCGAATATCTGGCCAGCCTTCGCGACGGCCGCGAGGTCTACATCAATGGCGAACGGGTGGCGGATGTCACCAGCCATCCGGCGATGCGCAATTCGGTGCGGTCACTGGCGCGCCTTTACGAAGCGCTGCACGATCCCAATCAACAGCCGGTGCTCACCTCGCCTACCGACACCGGTTCGGGCGGCTACACCCACAAATACTTCCGTGTCGCGCACTCGCCCGCCGACCTCGCTGCGCAGCAGGGCGCGATCGCGCATTGGGCGCGCATGACCTATGGCTGGATGGGCCGCACCGCCGATTACAAGGCGGCGCTGATGAACACGCTCGGCGCCAACGCCGAATGGTACGGGCCGTTCAAGGACAATGCGCGCGCCTGGCACAAACGCGCCCAGGAAGCGGTCCTTTTCATGAACCACGCGATCGTCAATCCGCCGATTGACCGCCACAAGCCCGCCGAGCAGGTGAAGGACGTGTTCGTCCACATCACCAAGGAGAACGACGCCGGCATCTGGGTGTCGGGCGCCAAGGTGGTCGCGACGTCGTCGGCGCTCACCCACTACAATTTCCTGGCACAGAGTTCGGCGACGGTGACGGAGGACCCGTCGCTGTCGGTGATGTTCATCGTGCCGATGAACGCGCCGGGCATAAAGATGTTCTGCCGCGTCTCCTATGAGCAGACGGCGAACAGCGTCGGCCATCCCTTCGACTATCCGCTGTCCTCGCGCTTCGACGAGAACGACGCGATCCTGGTGCTCGACAACGTCTTCATCCCCTGGGAGGGCGTGCTGGTGCTGCGCGACGCGCAAAAAATCCTGTCCTTCCATCCGGCGTCGGGCTTCATGCATGGCTATTGCTTCCAGGGCTGCACGCGCTTTGCGGTGAAACTCGACTTCCTCGCCGGACTGCTCGCCAAGGCGCTGCGCGCCACCGGCGGCGATGCCTTCCGAGGCAACCAGGCGGCACTGGGCGAAGTGATCGCACTGCGCCACATGTTCTGGAGCTTTTCCAACGCGATGGCGCACAATCCGATCCCGTGGGCCAATGGCGCGGTGCTGCCCAATCTCGAGGCCGCGCTCGCCTACCGCACCTTCATGTCGGAAGCCTATCCGCGCGTCATCGACACGGTGCGCCGGGTGGTCGCGTCCGGCTTGATCTATCTCCCCTCCTCTGCACGCGACTTCGACAATCCGGAGATCGACCGCTATCTCGCGCAATATGTGCGCGGCTCGAACGACATGGGCCATGTCGAGCGCATCAAGATCATGAAGCTGTTATGGGATGCGACCGGCACCGAGTTCGGCGGCCGTCACGCGCTCTACGAGCTCAACTATGCCGGCGCGCCGGAAGAGGTGCGGCTGCAGGTGCTGAAAGGCGCCGAGCGTGGGGGCCGGTTGAAGCAAATGGAAGAACTCGTCGACCAGTGCATGGCCGATTACGACGAAAAGGGCTGGACCGGCGACACCTGGCTGCCGCCGCTCGCCGCCCAGCCCAATTGACGGGAGGCCGGCGATGGAGACGGCCATGACAACACAAGTCGCGAGGCTGGAATTCCGCGAGGCGATGGCCAGGGTCTGCGCGCCGGTCAACATCGTCACCACAGACGGTCCGGCCGGGCGCGGCGGCTTCACCGCGACCGCCATGTGCAGCGTCTCCGACGATCCGCCGACGCTGCTGGTCTGCATGAACGAACGCTCGGCGCAGACTGGCATGTTCCTCGCCAACCAACGCTTCTGCGTCAACGTGCTGACCCAGTCGCACATGCATCTGGCGGCAAAATTCGCCGGCGCGATCCGCGACATGGCCGAGCGCTATCGGGCCGCGCGCTGGCAGACCATGCCGTCCGGCATGCCGGCGCTGCTCGACGCCATCGTCAGCTTCGACTGCGAGATCGGCGCGGTGAACAAGGTCGGCACGCACAATGTGATGTTCGGCCGCGTCGTCGACATCCGCCACGGCAGCGACGAGGCGGCGCTGCTCTATGTGGGACGCAACTACATGCAGCCGAGCGCGCTGGGGAGCTTTGGCGGGTGAGGAACGGTCGCGAAGCGGACGAAAAGCCAATTGCTTGGCTTTTCGAGTGACGAACGCCCGGAGCCTGCGACGGGCCGGTCAATCTTACTCGGGAAGCGACTCCGACTGGATCAAGCTCTCCAGCATGTCCAGCAGGCGCTCGTGCTCCGCAGCGCCGTAGCGCTTCTCGATGGCGTCGTAGATGGCGACGCGCTCGGGCGCCAGTTCCTCGATCAAGGCCAGGCCGGCCGGGCTGATGGCGAGCAGCGCGCGGCGTCCGTCGTCCTTGACCTTGTTGCGGGTGATGAACTCGCGCTCCTCCATCGCCTTGATGATGCGGGTGAGGCTGGGCGGCAGGATCGAGGCGCGGTTGGCGAGCTCGGTCGCCTCCAGCGGCCCGGATTCGGCGAGAACGCGCAGCACGCGCCATTGCTGCTCGGTGATGTCATGGCGGGCGAGCATCGGCCGGAAATGCGCCATGATCACCTCGCGGGCGCGAAGCAGAGCCATGGGCAGGGAACGGCGGGTGCTGGGCGGTAGCAAAATCAGGTCTCCGAGAATTCCAGTCCGGTACGACTCGCAACAAGATCAGGGCCAGGATGGCAGCTATATCCGCGATTTTGTCGGGTGCGGCAATCCACCCGGAAGCTGCATACAGACAGAGAACGACGCTTGACATTCCGTCGTCAAGATGTAATTCACATGTTAACTACAAGACCGGTGCTGCCGGCGGAGGAAAACCTTGCCCCATATGGCGATCGAATATTCGGCGAATCTCGACGCGAAGGTCGACATGGGCGAGCTTTGCGCGCTGGTCTCGCGCACAGTCCTCGAAACCGGGCTGTTCGAACCCGGCGCGATCAGGGTGCGCGCCTTCCGCGCCGAGGCCTACGCGATCGCCGACCTTTTGCCTGAGAACGGTTTCATCGACATGAACTTCCGCATCGGCAAGGGCCGCAGCGCGGGGGAAAAGAAAAGCGCCGGCGAGGCGATCTTCGCGGCTGTCACGGATCACCTGGCAACGCTGTTCACGACGCCGCATTTCGCGCTGTCGCTGGATATCCGCGAGATCGACGCCGAGCTCAGCTGGAAGAAAAACGCCATCCATCCGCGACTGCGTGGCAAGTGATCTGGAACGGGAAAGAAATCATGGCGGCACTGGACGACAATCTGAGGAAGGCCGGGGCCTATCTGGAACGCTTCCGGAAGGGCGGCGTGCTCAACCAGATCGGCGGCGAAGCTGTGCCTGCCGCGGACGGCTCGACCTTCGAGACGCTTTCGCCCATCGACCTCAAGCCGATCGCCACGGTGGCGCGCGGCAAGGCCGCCGACATCGACCGCGCGGCGAAAGCGGCCAAGGCTGCCTTTAAGGACTGGGCGGCGATTTCGGGCGATTCGCGCAAGAAGCTGCTCCACAAAATCGCCGACGCCATCGTCGCGCGCGCCGAGGAGATCGCCTTCATCGAGTGCATGGACACCGGACAGTCGCTGAAATTCATGGCCAAGGCGGCATTGCGCGGCGCCGAGAACTTCCGCTTCTATGCCGACCGCGCGCCGGAAGCCCGTGACGGGCGTTCGCTGAGGGCGCCGAACCAGCTCAATCTGACGACGCGCGTGCCGATCGGTCCGGTCGGCGTGATCACGCCGTGGAACACGCCCTTCATGCTCTCGACCTGGAAGATCGCGCCGGCCTTGGCGGCGGGCTGCACGGTGGTGCACAAGCCGGCCGAACTGTCGCCGCTCACCGCCCGGCTGCTGGTCGAGATCGCCGAGGAGGCGGGCCTGCCCAAGGGCGTATGGAATCTCGTCAACGGCTTCGGCGAGGATGCGGGCCGGGCGCTGACCGAACACCCCGACATCAAGGCGATCGGCTTCGTCGGCGAGAGCCGGACCGGCTCGATGATCATGAAGCAGGGCGCCGAGACGCTGAAGCGCGTGCATTTCGAACTCGGCGGCAAGAACCCGGTCATCGTCTTCGCCGATGCCGACCTGGAGCGCGCCGCGGACGCCGCAGTTTTCATGATCTATTCGCTGAACGGCGAGCGCTGCACCTCGTCGTCGCGGCTCCTGGTCGAGGCTTCCGTGCACGACAAGTTCACCGATCTGGTGGCGGACAAGGCCAGGCGGATCAAGATCGGCCACCCGCTCGATCCGGAAACCGTGGTCGGGCCGCTGATCCATCCGGCGCACGAAGAAAAAGTGCTGTCTTATATCGAGATCGGCAAATCGGAGGGCGCGGTTGTCGCTGCCGGCGGCGGCAAGTTCGCGGGGCCGGGCGGCGGCTGCTATGTCAGCCCGACGCTGTTCGTCGGCGCCACCAACAAGATGCGCATCGCCCAGGAGGAAATCTTCGGGCCAGTGCTGACCGCCATTCCGTTCAAGGACGAGGCCGAGGCGCTGGCTCTGGCCAACGACACGCAATACGGGCTCACCGGCTATCTCTGGACCTCTGACGTCACCCGCGCGCTGCGCTTCACCGACGCGCTCGATGCCGGCATGATCTGGGTGAATTCGGAGAATGTCCGCCACCTGCCGACGCCGTTCGGCGGCGTGAAGAGCTCGGGCATCGGCCGCGACGGCGGCGACTGGTCGTTCGACTTCTATATGGAAACCAAGAACATCGCGTTCGCCACGGCGCCGCATTCCATCCAGAAACTCGGCGGCTGACCGGAGACATCAATGGCCCTGCCCCAACCCAAGCTCTACCCCGCCTTCAACATCGTGCGGCTCTCCCATGTCGAGCTTGCCGTCACCGATCTGGCGAAGTCCCGCGCCTTCTACGTCGATACGCTCGGCCTGCAGGTGACCGACGAGACCAGCGGCGCGATCTACCTGCGCGCCATGGAGGAACGCGGCCACCATTGCATCGTGTTGCGCAAGGCGGCGACACCCGAAGCGCGGGACCTCGGCTTCAAGGTTTTCTCCGACGATGACCTCGACAAGGCCGAGCAGTTCTTCAAGGGCAAGGGCCTGCCTCTGGAGTGGGTCGAGCGGCCTTACCAGTCGCGCACCTTCCGCACCCGCGATCCGCACGGCATCCCGCTCGAATTCTATTCCAGAATGGAGCGGCTGCCGCCGATCCACCAAAAGTACGCTTTATACAAAGGCGTGAAACCACTGCGCATCGACCATTTCAACTGCTTCTCGCCGAACGTCGATCAGTCGGTGGCCTTCTACAACGAGCTCGGCTTCCGCGTGACCGAGTACACCGAGGACGCCGAGACCGGGAGGCTGTGGGCGGCCTGGACGCACCGCAAGGGCGGCGTGCACGATATCGCCTTCACAAACGGCCTTGGCCCGCGGCTGCACCACGTCGCCTTCTGGGTGCCGACGCCACTCAACATCATCGACCTGCTCGACCTGATGGCGACCACCGGCTATGTCGGCAACATCGAGCGCGGCCCCGGACGGCACGGTATCTCCAACGCCTTCTTCCTCTACATCCGCGATCCGGACAACCATCGCATCGAGATCTATTGCTCGGACTACCAGACGGTCGATCCGGACCTCGAGCCGATCAAATGGGACCTGAAGGACCCGCAGCGCCAGACGCTGTGGGGTGCGCCGGCGCCGCGAAGCTGGTTCGAGGAAGGCAGCATGTTTGCGGGCGTCGAGCCGCGGAAATCCGATCTGGCGGCCTCGCCGATCGTGGCGCCCTAGGGGAATTTCAGCATGAGCGCGGGACGCCTCGCTACCTTCGCCGTCGGCGGCAAGAGGCGCTACGGCGCGATCACCGACAAGGGCGTCGTCGACCTTTCGGCGCGGCACGCGGAATGGACGACGTTGCGCGAGGTGATCGAGGCCGGCGCGCTCGTGAAACTTGCCGAGGAAGCGGAAGGGTTGGCAGCCGATTTCCGGGTCGAGGACATCGCCTACGAAATCCCGGTCCCCTCGCCGGAAAAGATCATCTGCGTCGGCGTCAACTATCCGGACCGCAATGAGGAGTACAAGGACGGGCAGACAGCGCCCTCGAACCCGTCGCTGTTCATCCGCTTTCCGCGTTCCTTCGTCGGCCATGGCGCGCCGCTGGTGCGGCCGCCGGAATCGCCGCAGCTCGACTATGAGGGCGAGATCGTCATCGTGATCGGCAAGGGCGGGCGCCGCATCGCCGAGGCCGACGCGCTCGGCCACATTGCAGCGCTGTCGCTGTGCAACGAAGGCACGATCCGCGACTGGGTGCGCCACGCCAAGTTCAACGTCACGCAGGGCAAGAATTTCGACCGAACGGGCTCCATCGGTCCCTGGCTGGTGCCGTTCACCGATGAGGCGCAAATCGCCGACATCAGCCTCACCACACGCGTCAATGGCGAGCTGCGCCAGCAGGATCGTACCGGCCGCATGATCTTTTCTTTCCGCAAGATCATCAACTACATCTCGACCTTCACGACGCTGGTGCCTGGCGATATCGTCGTCACCGGAACGCCGACCGGCGCCGGCGCCCGCTTCGACCCACCGGTGTGGCTGAAGCCGGGCGACGTGATCGACGTCGAGGCCGAGGGCATCGGGCTTCTGCGCAACGGTGTCGTCGACGAAGGGGCTGGCCGATGATGACCGACGCCGAAGTCGAGGACGCCGCCCGCAGGCTGTTCGACGCCGAGCGCGAGCGCCGCCAGATCAGGCTGCTCAGTCTCGATTTTCCGCAAGCGACGATGGACGACGCCTACCGGGTGCAGGCGGCGCTGGTGAAGCGCAAGGTCGCGTCCGGCCTCCATATCAAGGGCTGGAAGATCGGCCTGACCTCGAAAGCGATGCAGTCGGCGCTGAGCATCGACATCCCGGATTCGGGCGTCCTGTTCGACGACATGTTCTTCGAGGACGGCGGTTCTGTCCCCCCCGACCGCTTCATCCAGCCGCGAATCGAGGCCGAGATCGCCTTTGTCATGAAGGCGCCCCTCGCCGGTTCGGACATATCGATCGACGACGTGCTCGACGCCACCGACCACATCACGCCGGCGTTGGAGATCCTCGACACCCGCATCGAGCGGACGAACAGGGAGACGGGCAAGATCCGCACCTTCTTCGACACGATCTCGGATAATGCCGCCAATGCCGGTATCGTCGTCGGCGGTCGCGCGGCCGGCCCGCGCGAGGCGGACCTGCGTTGGATCGGCGCCATCGTGTCGCGCAACGGTCAGGTCGAGGAGACGGGCCTGGGCGCCGGCGTGCTCGACCATCCGGCCAAAGGCATTGTTTGGCTGGCCAACCGTCTGCATCGATACGGCATGCGGATCGAGGCCGGACAGGTCGTGCTCTCGGGTTCCTTCATCCGGCCGGTCGAATGCCGGCACGGCGACCAGATCGTCTCGGATTTCGGCTTGTTCGGAACGATCAGGCTTGCCTTTGCCGCTTAGAGCTCCGCTCTTTGAGCCGATCGCCTGTTTACGGGCGGCGCGGAATTTTGGTTCCTCTCGCTTGGACTAGACCATTTCACCGTTTCACGGAAAAGGTAAAATGCTCTATCTCCTTGTTTTTACGCAATTCCGGGCGGAAAACCGCTCACACTTTCCTGGAATTGCTCTAGATCACCGCTTCCTCCAGGAACGGCTCGTTGCGCGGGATCCGTTCATAGCAGAACGGCGATAGGTCGAGCGTCTGGAAGGCGCCGTGGATGATGAGTTCGGACACCGCCCGACCGACCGCCGGCGATTGCTGCAGGCCGTGGCCCGAGAAGCCGTTGGCGAACATGAAGTTCCTCACTTGCGGGTGGAAGCCGACGATGCCGTTGTGGTCGAGCATGTTGTATTCGTAGTGACCGGTCCAGCTGGTCTGGACCCTCAGCGCGTCGAAGGCCGGAATGCGATGCCAGAGCGCCGGCCAGATATACTCGTCGAATTCCTCGAAATGCATCTCGAAGTCGTCGTAGTCGGCCGGGCCGTCGCCCTGCGGCGTGTTGCCGGTGAGAAAGAGCTCGCCTTCGGGGCGTACGAATGTGCCTGAAAGATCGATGACGTTAGGCATCCGTCCAGGGATCGGATTGGCGCTGGCAAAGACGAAACTGTAGCGCTTGTAGGGCGCGACCGGAATGGACAGCCCGGCCATTGCCGCAACCTGCTGCGCGCGCGGACCCGCCGCGTTGACCAGCGTTCCGCAGGCGACCGTCTCGCCGGTCGCGAGCCGTGCCGAGACGACCCGCCCGTCAACGACATCCAATCCCGTCACGGCGTTGTCGATATATTCGACCCCGCTGGCACGGGCGGCGCGACGGAACCCGTTGAGAAGGCCCATGGAATCGAACCAACCCTCGTCGCGGGAACCCCAGGAACCGCCGCCGAGATCCTCGACATTGAGCCACGGAAAGCGCTCCTTCAGCGCGCCAGGCTCGAGGAAGACGGTGTGGGCGCCGAGGCTGCGCTGCAGCTCGACCCGCTCCTTCGCCGCGTCCACCCCCTCGGGCGAGCAACAATAGAGATATCCGTGTTCCTTGAAGCCGAGATCGGGGGCCGTCTCATTCGGATAGAACGGCGCCATCCGCTCCTGGAAGGTTCGGATGATCTCGATGCCGAACTGGCTGATCTTAACGTTGATCGGATTGGAATACTGCTGGCGGATGGCGCTGGTGGAGAGCGCCGTCGAGGAGAATTCGTAGCTCGAGTCGCGCTCGACAACGAGGATCGAGGCGTCATTGCCAAGCGCCTGGCTCAGCCAGTAGGCCGTCGACGAACCGACGACCGCGCCGCCGACGATGACGATATCATAAGCATTGCGCGACGGGGCCTTGTAGGGGGGGATCGCCACTTGTGTACTCCGCTCTACTGGTTGAACGATGCGATCAGGGCATCCGAGCCCCGCGCCAACAGGCCGAGGTCGGATCCGACCGCCACCATCGTGAAGCCATCGGCGAGATAGCGGTCGGCATCGGCTTTCACCGGAGCCAGGATGCCGCTGGCCTTGCCTGCCGATGCGGCGGCTTTGCGAACGGACGCAACCGCCTGCTGTACATGCGCGGCGCCGGGATTGCCCATCGCGCCCATATTCGTGGAAAGGTCGCCTGGCCCGACGAAGAGAACGTCGACACCTTCCACGGCGGCGATCTCTGCCGCATTGGCGACGCCGGCCTCATCCTCGATCTGCACGGCGAGAAGCTGCTGCTCGCGCGCCTTGGCATGATAGCCGGCGATGCGGCCGAAGGCATTGGCGCGGTGACCAACGGAAAAGCCGCGGAAGCCTCCGGGGGCGTAGGTCATGGCGGCAACGATCGCGCGCGACTGCTCGGCCGTGCGCACGTTCGGGATCATCAGGCTGCGCGCGCCGACATCCAGGGCCTGCTTCATGAGATTCGCATCGTCCGACGGCAGCCGCACCACCGTCTCGCAAGGGAATGCAGCCGCGACCTGCAGTTGCGCCATGATGCTGCGCAGATCGTTCGGGCTGTGCTCGCCGTCGATCAGCAGCCAGCCCGCTCCGGAGCCTGCCACCACCTCGGTGGTGAGCGCCGAGGCCAGCGAACACCAGATGCCGATATGAGCCCGGCCGGCCTGAACGGCCGCCTTCAGCGAATTGACACGCTCCTGCATTTTGCGATCGGCCTCCGGCGAAAAGAAGATGCATTGAAATTTGTATGATGTCCTATATCATACGTCCAACTTGAGCTGCAAGGCGCTCTGACGCAGAACGGGAGTTGCTTAATGAAAATCGGCTTCATCGGGCTTGGTGTCATGGGCGCTCCGATGGCTCGGCATCTCGCCGATGCCGGGCATGAGATCGTCACGGCCCTCAATCGCTCCCCTCTTCCAGAGGACCTGAAAGCAACGGTCGGCGCCTCCCCTGCCGAGGTGGCGCGGATGTCCGAGGTCGTCATCACCATGCTGCCCGATACGCCCGACGTTGAGCGCGTCCTGCTCGGGCGGAACGGCGTGCTGGAAGGGGTCTCGGCCGGCAAGCTGGTGATCGACATGAGCTCGATCAGCCCGATCGCCACCGCCGAGTTCGCGGCAAGGATCAGGGAAGCAGGCGCCGGCTATCTCGATGCGCCGGTCTCCGGCGGCGAGGTCGGAGCCAAGGCGGCCAGCCTCACGATCATGGTCGGCGGGCCGGCCGCCGAGTTCCAGCGGGCGCTGCCGATCTTCGAGAAGCTCGGCAAGAACATCACGCTGATTGGCGAAAATAACGGCGACGGGCAGACCTGCAAGATCGCCAACCAGATCATCGTGGCGCTCAACATCGAGGCGGTCGCCGAAGCGCTGGTCTTTGCCAGCAAGGCCGGTTGCGACCCGGCCAAGGTGCGCTCTGCGCTGATGGGCGGCTTTGCCTCTTCGCGCGTGCTCGAGGTGCATGGCGAACGCATGATCGCCCGCAGCTTCGCGCCGGGCTTCCGCATAAGGCTGCACCAGAAGGACCTCAATCTCGCGCTTGAAAGCGCCCGCACGCTCGGCGTGGCGCTGCCAAGCACGGCGCTGGCGCAGCAGCTGATGAACGCCTGTTCGGCAAAGGCGGGCGGCGCGGAGGCGGATCATTCGTCGCTCGTGCAGGCCCTCGAAACCCTGAGCGATCACGAACTGTCAAACGGAAAGGAATAACCGATGCGCGGAACCGGCAAGGCCGATGTCTTCGTCATGCTGGCCCATCCCGTGGGTCATGCGAAGAGCCCTGGAATCTTCAACGAGATCTTCGAGCAGAAAGGGCTCGACAGCCTGATGGTGCCGCTGAGCTGCCGTCCGGAGGATTTCGATACTTTCTGGGCCGGCATTACTGCAGCGGAAAATATCCGCGGCGTGATCATCTCGGTGCCCTACAAGGTGCCGGTCTTCCACAAATGCGCGGCCGCCCATGATCGCGCCGCGCGCGTGCAGAGCGCGAATTCCGTGCGCCGCGAGGCGGACGGCAGCTGGTATGCCGATAATTTCGACGGCGTGGGCTTCATCGAGGGGCTGAAGGCGGGCGGGCACCGGATCGCCGGCAGGCGCATCCTCCAGGTCGGCGCCGGCGGCGCGGGCGCCTCGCTGACCTACTGCCTTGCCGAGGAAGGCGCGGCGGAAATCCATTTGACCGATATCGACAGGGGACGCGCGCAAAAGCTCGCTTCGCTGGTCAACAAGTCCTTTCCCAACTGCCGCATCGAGGTCGGCGAAGCCGATCCATCCGGAATGGATATGGCGATCAATGCCACGCCATCCGGGCTGAAGGCCGGCGACCCATTGCCCATGGATGTGAGCAAGCTGACGCCGGACATGACCGTGGTCGACATCATCATGGAACCGGCCGAGACGCCGCTGCTCAAGGCGGCGAAGGCGATCGGCTGCCGCGTCCAGCCGGGACGCCCGATGATGGATTTCCAGGTCGAGGCCATGGCCGAATTCTTCGACATCGAGCGGAAGGACCGCCGCAATGGCTGACGCGATGACCGCCGTCGTCATCGGCGGCACGTCCGGCATCGGCCGCGCGATCGCGGAGCGCTTCGCCGGGGACGGCTATCAAGTGGTCGTCGCCGGCCGCGACACCATCCGTGGCAAGGAAGCGGCGAACGCATGCGAGAGCATGGGCGCGCCGGGCGCGCTCTTCGTCCAGACCGATGTCGCCGACCCCGCCTCGGTCGAAGCGCTGGCGCAAGCCGTCGGCGATGCCTTCGGTACGCCGCATGTCGTGGTCAACTGCGCCGGTATCCTGCAGAGCGGCAAGCACGTCCTCGACCAGGACCTCGCCGAGGACGAGTGGATGTGGCGCATCAACTACCGCGGCACGCTGCTTGGCTGCCAGGTGTTCGGGCGGTTGATGTCGGCCGCCGGGCGCGGCGCTATCCTCAATGTCGGCTCGCTCGCCTCCTTCGCGCCCCTGTCGCTGCCGGCCTACACGCCCGGCAAACATGCGGTCTTGGCGCTGACGCAAATGCTTGCGGCGGAGCTCGGCCCGCATGGCGTTCGCGTCAACGCCGTGGCGCCGGGCTACACGATGTCGGACGGGCTGAAGGCGAAGATCGCCAAGGGCGAACGCAATCCGGAAGCGATCCAGGCCACGACCGCGCTGCGCCGCTTCGTCGAGCCGCGCGATGTCGCCGAGGCGGCATTGTTCCTCTGCTCGGACCGAGCGGCCTCGATCACCGGCGTCACGCTTCCGGTCGATGCCGGCTGGCTCGTCCAGGCACCCTACGCGCAGTACTTGCAAGGCAATCCTATCCGGCAAACGCCGGCAATCTGAGAGGCATACCGTGGGCGATATCCAGCGCTTCGACTTCGACACCCGCATCCATCACGGCGTCATCCACAACGGCACGCTCTACCTCACCGGCCAGGTGGCGAAGCCAGGCCAGTCCGCGGCCGACCAGATGCGCGAGGTGCTCGGCAAGATCGACGTGCTGCTTGCCAAGGCCGGCACCGACAAGACCCGCATCCTCCACGTCCAGATGTGGCTGGACGACGTGCGCGATTTCGACGAGGTGAACACGGTGTGGGACGCCTGGATGCCGAAAGAGCATGCGCCGGCGCGCTCCTCCGGCGAGGGTCGGATGGCCAAGCCCGGCATGCTGGTCGAACTCATCGTCACCGCGGCGGTTTGAATGGTCTTGCCGGTTCGGGCATCATCCCGAATCTGAACTTGAACGGAAGAAGCTGAATGACGAAGCGCAAGCCGCTTTCCACCGTAGTGGCGGAGAGCCTGGCCGAAAAGATCCGCTCCGGTGAGTTGCAGCCCGGCGCGCAACTGCCGACCGAGGCGGAGCTTTGCGCCGAATATGATGTCAGCCGCACCGTCGTGCGCGAGGCGGTGGCGCGGCTGCGCTCGGAAGGCATGGTGGTGCCGCAGCAGGGACGCGGCATGTTCGTCAGCGAAACGCCGACCCCGCGCAATTTTTCGATTCCCGACGAGGCGCTGCGTACCTTGCCGGAAACCATCGCGCTGCTCGAATTGCGGTTGAGCGTCGAAGTGGAATCTGCGGGGCTCTGCGCGGAACGCCGCACCGACAAGGAAGCGCGCGATATCCGCGTGATGATGGATGATATCGACGCCCGGCACGCCGACCCCGCCGCCGTCCAGATTCATTACGACTACGACTTCCACCTCGCGATCGCCAAGGCGGCGCGCAACGAGTTCATCCACGGCTTCCTCGCCTATCTCGGACCGATGATCGTGCCGCGTTTCCAGCTCGGCTATGTGGTCGAGCCGGCGTTCAAGGACAGCTACTACGCGCGCATCCACGGCGAGCACAAAGCCATCGTCGACGCCATCGAAAGGCAGGACGCAGGCAAGGCCCGGCAAGCCATGCGCAAGCATCTGCAGAACAGCCTGGGGCGCGTGCGCGCGCTGGCCAAGGCATCGGGGATCGAGGCGACGGATGCCGAGCAAAAGGCCGCCGCGGCCTCGCTCTTCACGGGGATGAAAAGACCTTTGCCGACAGGGACATAGACCCCGAGCCTGAGTACGCAAACCGTCGCGCGGTTGCGAAAGCCATGTTTTGCTTGGCCTGGCGGCCGGCTTCTGCTCTCTCGCCGTTAAGGGCACTGTTTTTCTTTGGTTTGCAGCCTCGCGGATCGCGCGTGCGGCACGGAATGTTTCAGGCGCCGAAAACCGGTTCGAAAGTTTATCTTTCCTTTTTGCTGCTTTTCTTGGTTTCGCGGCATCGGCCCAAGCCGCAAACTGAGCATCAAGCAATCGGGGAAGCCCTACGTGACGACAGCCTTCATCACAGGTGCGACGAGCGGCATAGGGCGCGCCATGGCGGTCGCCTTGAGCGATGCCGGCTACGAGGTCTATGCGGTCGGTCGCAGCAAGGCGGCGCTTAAAGAACTGCAGGCCGAACGCCCAGGCATCGTGCCGATCGCCGTCGACGTCACCGATCGCGAAGCGCTGGAATCGGTGTTGGCTGGCCTCACCATCGACGTCTTGATCAACAATGCCGGCATCATGCCGCCGCTCGGCAACTTCGCCGACATGAAAATCGCCGACATCGACACCACGCTGGAGGTGAACCTCAGCGCGGCGATCCTGCTCACCCGGCTGGTCGTGCCGCAGATGCGCGAGCGGCAATCCGGGCACATATTGTTCACCGGCTCGGTCGCGGGCCACGCGGCATTCTCCAACATCGCCGTCTATGCGGCGACCAAGGCCGCCATCTCCGGTTTTGCCGGCGCGCTGCGCGCCGACCTCTCCCCATCCGGCATCCGCGTCACCGAGATCGTCGCCGGCCGTGTCGAAACGCAGCTCTACAACGACATCCTCGACACCAAGGCGCGCGAAGCCATGTACGCCAGCAAAGTGGTGCAGCCGGATGACGTGGCCACGATGGTCGTCGGCGTGCTCGCGCTCCCCGCATGGGCCGACGTTACCCGTTTCGACATCATGCCGACCTGGCCGACCTCGCCAAGCGGCACCAAGTAAGGAACACTGGAATGAAGGATCTTTCCGTTCTGATCGTCGGCGGCGGCGCCGGCCTCGGCGCCCTTCTCGCCCGCATGGCCGTGGAGGCCGGGGCGGCGAAGATCGGCATCATCGACATCAACAAGGAAGCCGCCGAGGGCGCGCTCGAACTGGCGAAAGCCAAGGGCCTGCCGACGGCAGCCGCGGCCTGCGACATCCAGGTCGGCCCGCAGTGCCACGCGGCATTCGATGCAATCGTCGCGAAGCTCGGGCGCGTCGACACGCTGATCAACTGCGCCGCGATCTACCCGCGCCGACCGCTGCTCGAAATCACCGACGCCGAGTGGGACGCCTCCAACGGCATCAACATCAAGGGCACCTACCACATGATGGTGGCGGCGGTTCGCCACATGCAGGCGCAGGAGCCGAAAGCCCAGGTGCGCGGCCGCATCGTCAACCTGACATCCGTCGACGCCTTCAAGGCGCATCCGCAGAACGCGCATTACGCGGCGACCAAGGCCGCCGTCGTCAGCCTGACGCGCTCCTTCGCTCATTACGTCGCCAAGGACGGGATCCTGGTGAATTCCGTCGCCCCCGCCGGCATGGCCACTGAGAAAGCGAAGGCGCTTGGCTTCCTCGAGGAACTGGCCAAGGCGAGTCCGCTCGGCCGCGGCGCCGAGCCGGCCGAAATCGCCGAATGGGTGCTCATGACCGGTGGGCCCAAGAACACCTACATGACCGGCGAAAACGTCATCGTTTCAGGCGGTTACATCTACGCCTGACCCTACGCCAGCCGCGCGCGGCTGACATCCGGCAGTGCATGACCGATGGAGTCTCGAACGAAAGGAGGCGGAATTCACCATGACCGGCAAGCTTCGCCTTCCCTCGCTCAACGCATTGCGCGTCTTCCACGCGGTCGTGCAGCACAAGAGCTTCCGACAGGCGGCGGATGAGCTCTTGGTGACGCCGCAAGCGGTCGGCCAGCAGATCAAGCTCCTGGAGGACACGCTGCAGGTGACGCTGTTCGAACGCAAGGGCCGATCGATCGAACTGACCGAGTCGGCGATCCTGCTCTCGCACTACGTCAAAGCCGGCTTCGACGAATTCTCCGAAGGCGTGCGACGCGTCACCAAGTCGAACTACCGCGACCGCATCAACCTCAACGCCAGCCCCTATTTCGCCACGCATTATCTGCTGCCGAGGCTTTCGCTTTTCCGCGAGATCCTGCCGGGCGCGGACCTTCGCCTGACCACGATGGTCGACCTGCCCGACTTCGGCCGCGACGACATCGACATGACCGTGCAGTGGGGCTACGGCAACTGGCCCGACTACGAAGTCACGCTGCTGGTGCCGGACCCGAAAATCATCTGCTGCACGCCGGCGATCGGCGAGAAGATCAGCTCGGCGCGAGACCTGACGAAATTCACGCTGCTCGACACGGTCAAATCGAAGCGCCTATGGCCGGACATCTTGCGGCACCTCGGCGTCGAGCTGTCTGACGGCGACCGCAGCATCAGCTTCGACGACGCGGCGACCATGCGCCGGGCGACCCTGCAAGGCATCGGCGTCGGCCTGGTGTCCGTCATCGACGCCGAGGAGGATTTCCGCTCCGGCGCGCTGGTCGCACCGATCGGCCGGGATGCCATTGCCGACATGAAGCCGGAGGAAGTTCCCGGCTTTTACCTCGTCGTCCCGCGCGGGCATCTGCGCGTGAAGGCAGTGGCCGCGCTTCATCGCTGGCTCGCCCAGCAGGATTGGCGAAGCGATCTCAAGATTTCCCCACCGAAACCGACCCCGCTCTCCGACTAGCAGGCGGGCTTTGAGACCGGGCTCCGCAAGGCATCTCGCGGGATCCAACAACAAGAAACGAAATAACCTCAACAGTGGAGACAACACATGAAAATGATCAAATGGGGGGCCGCGGCCATGGCCCTGGGCCTCGTTCATATGGCTGCGCCTGCCGAGGCCGCCGGCGGCAAGACGCTGGAGACCGTGAAGGCGCGGGGCGTGCTCAACTGCACAGGCCATGACGGCTCCTATCTCGGCTTCGCAGAGGTGGACGACAAGGGCAACTGGAAGGGCATGGACATCGACCTTTGCAAGGCGGTGGCGACCGCCGTGTTCGGCGATCCGGCGAAGCTGAAGGTCGTGCCGATCAGCTGGGCGCAGCGCTGGCCCTCGCTCCAGTCGGGCGACGTCGACATCATCATCAAGGCCTCCGGCGGCACGCTCAGCCGCGATACCGAGCTCGGCCTGCAATTCTCCAATTCCTATTATCTCGGCACGACCAAGGTGATGGCGCATAAGGAGCTCAACCTGAAGTCGCTCAAGGACGCCAATGGCGGCACGATATGCATCCCCGCCGGCACCTCGCAGGAACAGCAGGTCGCCGCGTATGCCCAGAAGCTCGGCATCAAGCTCGAGCCGGTGCTGATCGAAAAGACCGAGGAGCTCGAGCAGGCCTACTTCTCCGGCCGCTGCGATCTCTACGCGCAGTGGGGGCCGACGCTCGCCATCGCCCGCATCGCCAAGAGCAAGGTCGAGGACCATGTGATCCTGCCCGACGTGCTCGCCGTCGAGCCCGAAGTGATGATCATGCGCCAGGGCGACGACAATTGGGTCGACATCGCCAACTGGACGTTGAGCACCCTGATCTTCGCCGAGCAGGAAGGCATCACCTCCAAGAATGTCGACGAAATCAAGGCCAAGCCGACGTCGCCGCAGGTGGCGAAATTCCTCGGCGTCACGCCCGGCATGGGCAAGGGCCTCGGGCTTTCGGACGACTGGGCCTACAACGTCATCAAGAAGGTCGGCAATTACAGCGAGATCTTCGAGCGCGACCTCGGCAAGGACTCGCCCTACAAGATGGATCGCGAGCTGACCAATTTGTGGAACAATGGCGGTGTCCTGTTCCCGCTGGTGATCGATTGATCCGCTTGATGATCGACTGATCCGTTCCTAACCATCCGCTTTGCGCTCCGCCCGGCTGCCTGCCCGGCGGAGCCGGCGCCAATTCGGGAAGATCCTGATGGTCAGCCTGCTGAGAAATCAGAAGGTCCGCAACGCGCTGTTGCAGGCCCTTTACGTCGGCTCACTCGCCGCGATGGTCCTTGCCTGCGTGATGATCGCCAGGCGCAACCTCGCCGAGCAAGGCATAACCTCCGGCTTCGACTTCCTGTTCAAGTCGACGGGCTGGGACGTGAACTTCTCGCTGCTGCCCGCCACCGCCAACGATCCCTATTGGTGGTTCTTCCTCATCGGCATCGTAAACACGCTGTTCCTCGGCGCCACCGGGCTGATCCTGGCAACGATCGTCGGCACGATCGTCGGCCTGGCGCGGACCTCGTCCAATGAGCTGGCGCAGCTGCTCGGCCGAACTTATGTCGACATCTTCCGCAACATTCCGCTGATCCTGCAGGTCTTCTTCTGGTACGCGGTGATCACGCATCTGCCGACGCCGCGCGCCGCGCATGAAGCCTTCGGCATGCTGCTGACAAGCCGCGGGCTCTATGTGCCGGTCCCCAACGTCGGCGGCATCGCGTTTGCGGCGGCGATACTTGCCGTGATCGCGGCAATCGCGCTTCCGCTCTGGCTGGGCCGGACCTCACATCTGGGTCAACCATTCGGCGAGAGGGTCGGCATTCAACTCACCGCAGCTGCGACCGCGCTGGCCACCGCTGCCGTCATCCTCGCGCTCGGCCGCCTGCCGGACTTGCCGCTGCTCGACTTCCCCGCCTTGCAGGGCCTCAATCTCAAGGGAGGCATGCGCATTCCGCCGGAGTTTTCCGCGCTGGCAATCGCGATCGCCATCTATGGCGGCTCCTACATCGCCGAGATCGTGCGCGGCGGCTTCAAGGCTGTCGGCAAGGGCCAGATGGAGGCGGCGCTCTCGCTGGGCTTGAGCCCGTGGCGCGTCTTCACCCTGGTCAGGCTGCCGCTGGCGCTGCGCGCCATGCTGCCGATCCTCGCCAACCAGTATGTCTGGCTGATGAAGGCGACGACCATGGGCATCGCGGTGGGCTTCACCGATTTCTTCATGATCGTGGCGCTGACGATCAACCACTCGGGCCAGACGCTGGAGGCGATCGGCATTCTGATGAGCGGCTTCCTCGCCATCAATCTCAGCCTCGCCGCGGTGTTCAACCGCATCAACAAGGCCATCGCCCTCAAAGGCAATCAACTGAGGGGATGACAGAGATGGAGATGGTCGTTGTCGCTCCCCCTGCCCCCGGCAGGCTCGAAGACCTGAAGCGCCGCTTCTTCGCGACACCGCTTCAGGCGTTGCTGTCGCTGATATCCCTGACGATCATGGCCCTCATCGTCTGGAAGCTGCTCGACTGGGCCGTCTTCTCGGCCGTGTTCACCACGACCGGCGGGCCCGAGGCCTGCCAGGCGGCGGCCGGCGCCTGCTGGTCGGTCATCGCCGCGCGGTGGCGCATCATCCTGTTCGGCCTCTATCCCTTCGAGGAGCAATGGCGCTCCGCGCTCGCCTGCGTCAGCGTGGTGATCATGACGGTGCTGAGCTGCATGCCTGCCTTCTGGACCGGCCGCCGCATCGCCCTCGTCTGGGGCGCGGGAACAGGCCTCTACTACGTGCTGATGAAGGGCGGCGTGCTCGGCCTGCCCTATGTCGGCGAGGAGGCCTGGGGCGGGCTGGCGCTCACCCTCTTCATCTTCGTCACCACCTGCCTGATCGGCTTCCCGCTGGCGATCTGTCTGGCACTGCTGCGCCGCTCGGACCTGCCCTGGATATCGCGCACCACCGGTCTCATCATCGACGGGGTCCGCTCGCTGCCGCTGATCTCGATCCTGTTCATGTTTGCAGTCGTCCTGCCTTTCGCCCTGCCGCAGTGGCTGCAGGGCGACAAGCTCTACCGGGTGATCCTGGGCTCCGCCCTGTTCTTCTCCGCGTATCAGGCCGAGATCGTGCGCGGCGGCATGCAGGGTGTTCCCGCAGGACAGGAAGAAGCCGCCATGGCGCTCGGCATGAGCTATTGGCAGCGCATCGGCCGCATCCTCCTGCCGCAGGCGATGCGCAACGCGTTGCCGGCGACCATCAACCAGTTCGTCATCTCGTTCAAGGAGACCTCGCTGGTGGTGATCGTCGGCTTCTTCGAGATCCTGGCCTCCGGCAACGCCGCCTACGGCACCGGCGAATGGCGCTTCGCCTATGTCGAGGTCTATGCCTTCATCGCCTTCATCTATTTCGTCTTCGTCTTCAGCCTGTCCCGCTACGGCGCTTACCTCGAGCGCCGCATGGCGGTCGGCGAACGGTAGGAGGCCCGCATGGATTCCACGCTCCCGTCCGGCCCGGCCGTGCATATCGAAGGCCTCGACAAACATTACGGGTCGTTCCACGCGCTGCGGAAGATAAACCTCTCCGTCGGTCGCGGCGAAAAGATCGTCATCTGCGGTCCGTCAGGTTCCGGTAAATCCACTCTGATCCGCTGCATCAACCGGCTCGAACAGCATGATAGCGGCCGCATCGCCGTGCTCGGCACCGAGCTCAACGACGACGTCGCCAATATCGACGGGATCAGGCGGGAAGTCGGCATGGTGTTCCAGCACTTCAACCTGTTCCCGCATATGACGGTTCTGGAAAACTGCATGATTGCGCCGATGATCGTGCGCAAGCGGCCGCGCGCGGAAGCCGAGACGACGGCCAGACGCTTTCTGGAAAAGGTCCGAATCCCCGAGCAGGCGATGAAGTTCCCGAGCCAGCTTTCCGGCGGCCAGCAGCAGCGCGTCGCGATCGCCCGCGCGCTCTGCATGCAGCCGCAGATCATGCTGTTCGACGAGCCGACCTCGGCGCTCGACCCGGAGATGATCGCCGAGGTGCTGGACGTCATGGTGACGCTCGCTTCCGAGGGCATGACGATGATCTGCGTGACCCATGAAATGGGCTTCGCCCGCCGCGTCGCAGACCGGGTGATCTTCATGGACGCAGGCGAAATCGTCGAGGAGGCGCCGCCGGAGGCGTTCTTCACATCCTCCCGAAACGAGCGAACACGTCAGTTCCTGTCGCAGGTGCTGGGTCATTGAACGGCATCCCGAGAGATGCAAGGTTCCGCGCGGAGCACATCAGCAGGAATTTCAATGACCGACCCCATAGTCGCCTTGCGCGAGATACTCGGACCGAAAGGCTGGCTTTCGGACGATGATGCCCAACCCTACCAGCGCGATTGGCTCAACCGCTATGGCATCCGGCCCCTGGGCGTCGCCCGCCCCACCAACACCGCGGAGGTGACCGCGGTCGTCAAGGCCTGCCGGCAGGCAGGATTGGCGCTCGTGCCGCAAGGCGGCAACACAGGCCTGTGCGGCGGCGCCGTCGCCGAGCGGCCCGACGCGGTGATCGTCTCGCTGTCGCGCATGACGGCAATCGGCGAGCCGGATCCGGAGAGCGGCTCGATCGCGGTTGAGGCAGGCGTCGTGCTCGCCTCCCTCCACGAAGCGCTGGAGCCGCATGGCCTGATGTTCCCGATGCATCTGGGAGCCGAAGGCAGCGCCAGGATCGGCGGCCTGATCGGCACCAATGCCGGCGGCAGCCATGCGTTCCGGTACGGCATGATGCAGGACCTGGTCCTCGGCCTCGAGGTCGTGATGGCGGACGGCACGGTGTGGGACGGAATGCGCGCGGTGCAGAAGGACAATGCCGGCTATCAGCTGCGCAAGCTGTTCTGCGGTTCGGAAGGCACGCTCGGCATCGTGACGCGCGCGATCCTCAGGCTCTATCCCGCGCCAAAGCAGCAGGCGAGCGCGCTGCTGGTGATGTCCGACTTCGCCGCTGCCGTGTCGTTCGGCGCCTTCCTGCGTGGCGAAGCAGGAGAATTCCTGGCCGGCCTTGAATTCTTTTCGGATGTCGGCCTGACGCTCGCGCTCAAGCATCTGCCGGATCTTGCCTATCAGTTGGAGACGCGGGGCGACGTCTATCTGCTCGTCGAGATGGCGTCGGGCTCGACGCGCGTTCCCCTCGACGACATCCTGGCTTCGGCCCTGGAATGGGGCATGGAGCAAGGCCTGGTCGTCGATGGCGCGCTGGCCAATTCGGGCGCGCAGCGGGCGCAGTTCTGGCGCCTGCGCGAGGAACAACCGGAGGGGCAGCGGCTGGAAGGCGAGCAGTTGAAGCACGACATCTCCGTGCCGCCGGGCGCGATCGCGCGCTTCATCGAGGCGGGCGCGAAGCTATGCCACGACATTCTTCCGGGCGTGCGGATCAACCCGTTCGGCCATCTCGGCGACGGCAACATCCACTACAATCTGTCGCCGCCGGAGGGCCGCGCCGATTTCGATCGGAAGGCGGGGGCATTCGCCGAGGCGCTGGCCGCTTTGGCCACCGAGATGGGCGGTAGCTTCGCGGCCGAGCATGGGCTCGGCCGCGCCAAGATCGCCATGGCCGATCGGAATCGCAGTTCCAGCGAGCGCATCCTCATGGCGCAGCTCAAGCGCGCATTCGATCCGTCGGGCACGATGAACCCCGGTGTTCTGACGCGGATTTCATAGGAAAGAAAAACTTTCGAATGGACCGCATTTCTTGATTTCGCGTCGGCCGGCCGCGGTGCAGGTATGAATCCGAAAGGCAGGCTTGGTCCGCTTGCCGGCTTGAGAGGATGTCGAAGCATGGTCCGCAATGGCGGTCACCTTCTTGTGGAGTGCCTGATCGCCTTGGGCGCGACCAAGAGCTTCGGCGTTCCCGGCGAAAGCTATCTCGCCGTCCTCGACGCGCTGCACGATACCAAGGGCAAGCTGGACTATGTGCTTTGCCGCAATGAAGGCGGCGCGGCCTTCATGGCCTCGGCCTACGGCAAGCTGACCGGATCGCCGGGCATCTGCTTCGTCACCCGCGGTCCGGGCGTGACCAATGCCAGCATCGGCGTCCATACGGCCATGCAGGACAGTTCGCCGATGATCCTGTTCGTCGGCCAGGTCGGCACCGACATGAAGGGCCGGGAAGCCTTCCAGGAGATCGATTACCGGGCAGTGTATGGAACGGTCGCAAAATGGGCGGTCGAGATCGACGATGTCGCGCGCCTCCCGGAGATCGTGGCGCGGGCCTGGACGACGGCCTTGACTGGAAGGCCCGGCCCCGTCGTGGTCGCGCTGCCGGAAGACATGCTGACCACAGCGACCGAAGCCGCGCCGCTCAACGGTCCTGCTTCGATCTTCGAAGCCGCTCCCTCGCAGGACGCCATCGCGTCGGCGCTCGATATGCTCGCCTCGGCGGAGAGGCCGGTGCTGCTCATGGGCGGCGCCAACTGGACCGCGGATGGACGCGCCGCGCTCCAGGCTTTCGCCGAAGCTTCCGACATCCCGGCCGTTGCCGCCTTCCGCTACCAGGACCAGTTCGACAACCATTCGCCGGTCTTCGTCGGCGAAGCCGGCGTCGGCATGGTGCCGCATGTCAAGAGCCTGATCCGCGATGCGGACGTGATCCTCGCCGTCAATGTCCGCTTCGGCGAGATGACGACCGACGGTTACACGCTGCTCTCCGTGCCCGTGCCGCGCCAGAAGCTGATCCATGTACACGGCTCCGACCGCGAGATCGGCAAGATCTATGTGCCGGCGATCGGCATCCATGCCGGCCCGAATGCCTTCGCCAAGGCGCTGACGCCGGTGAAGGGTGGTTGGGTCGAGTGGCGCGCCGCGGCGCGCAAGGCCTATGAAGGCACGTTCGTGGCACCTGTGCAGCCCGGCCCGGTCGACATGGTGGCGGTCAGCGCCTGGCTGCGCGAGGCCTTGCCGGCCGACGTCATCCTCACCAACGGCGCCGGCAATTTCACGGTATGGCCGAACAAGTTCTTCAAGTTCGGGCCTAAGGCGCGGCTGCTTGCGCCGCAGTCCGGCGCCATGGGTTACGGCCTGCCGGCGGCGATTGCCGCCAAGGTTGCGTATCCGCAGCGCACGGTCGTCTGCTTTGCCGGCGACGGCGACTTCCAGATGAATTGCCAGGAACTCGGTACCGCCATGCAGGCGGGGGCGCAGCCGATCGTGCTGATCATCAACAACGGCATCTATGGCACCATCCGCGCGCATCAGGAGCGCAACTATCCGGCCCGCGTCTCCGGCACCTCGCTGGAGAACCCCGACTTCGTGGCGCTGGCCAAGGCTTACGGCTTCCACGCCGAGCGTGTCGAGGCGACACAGGATTTCGCCGCGGCATTCGAGCGGGCGCTGAAATCCGCGACCGGCGCCGTCCTCGACATCGCCATCTCGCCTGAAGCGCTGACGCCGCGCCAAACCCTCTCCCAGATGCGCGACGCCGCGCTCGCTTCCCAGAAGGCCAAGGCATGACTTCCAGATCAGACGATATCCGCCTTGGCGCCGACATCGGCGGCACCTTCACCGACATCGCCCTCGATGTCAGGGGAGAGATGTTCTCGACCAAGGTGCTGACCAATTATTCCGCGCCCGAACAGGCGATCCTCGACGGCATCGACGTGGTCATTCGCGATGCCGGCATTTCGGCCGCCGATATCGGCATCATCATCCACGGCACGACGCTCGCCACCAATGCGCTGATCGAACGCCGCGGCGCCAGGACGGCGCTGGTTACGACCGAAGGTTTTCGCGATGTGATCGAGATGCGGACGGAAAACCGCTTCGAGCAATACGATCTCAACCTGCAACTGCCCACGCCGCTGATCCCGCGCGAGGACCGTTTTACCGTCAAAGGCCGCATCGGCGCCGAAGGCCAGGAACTGCAGCCGCTCGACGAAGCAGCCCTGGAGGAAATCGCCGATCGCATCGCTGCCGGCAGTTTCGGCTCGGTGGCGGTCGGCTTCATCCATGCCTACGCCAATCCCGACCACGAGCGCCGCGCCCGTGAAATCCTTGCTCGCAAGCTCAGCATCCCGATTTCGATCAGCGCCGAAGTCTCGCCGCAGATGCGCGAGTTCGAGCGCTTCAACACGGTCGCAGCCAACGCCTATGTGCGGCCGCAGATGGCCGACTACCTCGCGCGCTTGCAGACACGGCTGAAGGACATAGGGGCCGAATGCCCGGTCTTCATGATCCATTCCGGCGGCGGCCTGATCTCGGTGGAGACCGCTTCGGAATTCCCGGTGCGGCTGGTCGAATCCGGCCCCGCCGGCGGTGCCATCTTCGCCGCCGACATCGCCCGGCGCTTCGGCCTGGAAAAGGTCGTCTCCTACGATATGGGCGGCACCACCGCAAAAATCTGCCTGATCGAGGATTTTGCGCCGCGCACGGCGCGGACCTTCGAGGTGGCGCGCACCTATCGCTTCTCGAAAGGGTCGGGCATGCCGATCTCCATCCCCGTCATCGAGATGATCGAGATCGGCGCCGGCGGCGGCTCCATCGCCTGGGTCGACGCCATGGGCCGGATCCAGACCGGGCCGGAAAGCGCGGGCTCGGAACCCGGCCCGGCCTGCTACGGCCGCGGCGGCAGACGCCCGGCGATCACCGACGCCGACCTGGTGCTGGGCAAGCTCGACCCCGACAATTTCGCCGGCGGCGCGATCAAGCTCGATACAGCCGCGTCGGAACAAGCGATCCTGCGCGATGTCGGCGAACGCCTGTCGCTCAACGCTCTCTCGACGGCCTTCGGCATCTGCGAGGTGGTGGACGAGAACATGGCGAATGCCGCTCGCGTTCACGCCGTCGAGAACGGCAAGAACATCTCCGACAATCTGATGATCGCCTTCGGCGGCGCCGCTCCGCTCCACGCGGCAAGGCTCTGCGAAAAGCTCGGCATCGACCAGTGCATCGTGCCGCGCGGCGCGGGCGTAGGCTCGGCGATCGGCTTCCTCAAGGCGCCGTTCGGCTACGAGGCGCTGGCCTCTAAGCTGACGCGCCTGTCGCGATTCAAGCCGGCCGAGGTCAACGCGCTGCTCGCCGATCTCAAGGCCTCCGCCGAAGGCTTTGTGCGGACCGGCTCCAGCGGCCGGATCGTCTGCGAGATCACCGCCTTCATGCGCTATGCCGGCCAGGGCTGGGAAATCCCCGTGCCGCTGGCGGACGAGCCGTTCGGCGACGATGCCGTCGCCAAGCTCAAGGATCTGTTCGAGACCAGTTATCAGCGCTTCTTCGGCCGCGCCATCGACGGGCTCGACGGGCTCGAGATCGAAATCGTCACCTGGTCGGTCAAGGCGACCGATGTGCGGCCCGCCGTCGAACGGCACGAGCTCACCACCGGCAAGAAGACCAGCAAGCCGACAACGACCCGCGAGGTGTTCGATCCGGTCAGCGGCGCGCCGCGCAGCTATGGCATCGTCGAGCGCGATACGCTCTGCACGGGCGATCGCATCGCGGGACCTGCCGTCATCGTCGAGCGCGAGACATCGACGGTCGTCACCACCAGCTTCGATGCCGTCATCCAGAGCGACGGCGCGATCCTTCTGACCCGCAAAGGCAGCCAGGCATGAGTGACCCAGGTAAGAACAGCATCGGCGAAATCCGCATGCAGGTCATGTGGAACCGGTTGATCTCGGTGGTCGAGGAGCAGGCGCTGACCTTGCTGCGCACCGCCTTCTCGACCTCGGTGCGCGAGTCCGGCGACCTGTCGGCGGGCGTGTTCGACCCACGCGGCCAGATGCTGGCGCAGGCGGTCACCGGCACGCCCGGCCACGTCAACACCATGGCCGAGGCCGTTCTGCATTTCATGAACGCGATCCCGCGCGAGCAGATGTTCGAGGGCGACACCTATGTCACCAACGATCCGTGGCTCGGCACCGGTCACCTGCACGACATCACCATGGTGTCGCCGTCCTTCCTGAACGGCGAGCTTGTCGCCTTCTTCGCCTGCACGGCGCATGTCGTCGATGTCGGCGGCCGCGGCTTCGGCGCGGACGGCAAGTCGGTCTATGAGGAAGGCATCCAGATCCCGATCATGAAGTTCGCGGAAAAGGGCAAGGTCAATCTCGATCTCGTTCGCATCCTGCGTGCCAATGTCCGCGAGCCCAACCAGGTGATCGGCGATTTCTATTCGCTTGCGGCCTGCAACGAGGTCGGCCATCGCCGCCTCATCGACATGATGAAGGAGATCGGCCTCGCCTCGCTCGACGGGCTCGGCGATTTCATCTTCTCGCGCACCCGCGACGCCATGCTCGAGCGCATCGAGGCGCTGCCCAAGGGAAGCTGGTCGAACGAGCTGGTGACCGACGGCTACGACGAGCCCGTGAAACTTGCAGCGACAGTTTCGGTTTGCGACGATCATGTCGAGGTCGATTTCACCGGCACCGACCCGATGAGCCGCTGGGGCATCAATTGCCCGATCATCTACAGCAAGGCCTATGCCTGCTACGCGCTGAAATGCATGGTGGCGCCCGACATCCCGAACAACGCGGCATCGCTTGCCTTCTTCACCGTGACATCACCGGTCAACATCCTCAACGCCGTGCGACCGGCGCCGGTGGCGCTCAGACACATCTTCGGCCACATGGTTCCCGACCTGGTGCTCGGCGCCTTCGCCAAGGCGCTGCCCGGAAAAATCCTTGCCGAAGGCGCCGGCGCGCTGTGGAACATCCATATCTCGGCGCGGCCCGTTGCCGGCGCGTCTGGCCGCCGAGCGGAAGTGCTGATGTTCAACTCCGGCGGCATGGGCGCCCGCCCCGAGCTCGACGGCCTCTCGGCGACGGCCTTCCCGTCGGGCGTGCACACGATGCCGATCGAGGCGACCGAGCACACCGGCCCGATCGTCATCTGGCGCAAGGAGCTGCGGCCCAATTCCGGCGGCGACGGCGAATTCCGCGGCGGCCTTGGACAGATCATCGAGATCGAGGCGACCGAAGGCCACGAGTTCGATTTCTCGGCCATGTTCGACCGCGTCAACCATCCGGCGCATGGGCGCGATGGCGGCAAGCCCGGCGTCGCCGGCGTCGTCAGGCTCGACGACGGCACGAGGATGCGCCCCAAGGGCTGGCAGCATGTGCCTGCGGGGCGCCGGCTGATCCTCGAACTGCCGGGCGGCGGCGGCTATGGCGATCCGGCCAGGCGCAGCGCCGCCGCGCGTGCCAACGACCGATCCAAGGGATACGTCACGGAGAACGACCGATGAGCTATGTTGCCTCGCGCCTGTCGGCGGTGAAGCCCTCGGCCTCGATGGCGGCCTCGCAGGCCGCCAAGGCGCTGCGCGCCAAGGGCGTCGACGTGATCGACCTCGGATTGGGCGAGCCCGATTTTCCGACGCCGCTCCACATCATCGACGCCGCCCATTTCGCCGCGAAGGCCGGCCAGACGCTCTACACCGCCGCAGCCGGCACGGCCGAAGTGCGCGAAGCGGTGGCCGGAAAATTCCGCCGCGAGAACGGGCTGGACTACACGGCCGACGACATCGTGGTGGCCAACGGCGCCAAGCAGATCATCTTCAACGCGTTGATGGCGACGCTGGAAATCGGCGACGAGGCGATCCTGCCGGCGCCCTATTTCGTCTCCTACCCCGAAATGGTGAAGCTGCTCGGCGGCACGCCGGTCGTCGTAGAATGCCCGGAAACCAGCGGGTTCCGGCTGACGCCGGAGCTGCTCCAAAAGGCGATCACGCCGAGGACGAAGTGGCTCTTCCTCAACATGCCGGGGAACCCGTCCGGCGCGGTCTATTCCGAGTCCGATCTCAAGGCGCTGGGCACTGTGCTGGCCAAGCATCCGCAGGTGTTGATCCTCTCCGACGAGATCTACGAGCACATCCTCTTCGACGGGCGCAAGTTCGTCTCCTTCGGCAAGGCCTGCCCCGAGCTCAGGGACCGCACGCTGATCGTCAACGGCGTCTCGAAATCCTATGCCATGACCGGGTGGCGTGTCGGCTATGCGGCCGGACCGGTGCCGCTTCTCAAGGCGATGTCGACGATCCAGAGCCAGTCCTGCACATCCGTGTGCTCGATCGCGCAGGCGGCGACCGTCGCCGCGCTCAACGGCCCGCAGGGCGAGGTCGCGCGTTTTCGCCAGGCTTTCGAGAGGCGCCGCGACCTGGTCGTCGACGGCATCAGCAAGATCAACGGACTGACGCTGTCGCCACCGGAGGGTGCCTTCTACGCCTATATCGGCTGCGCCAGCCTGATCGGCCGCAAGACGGCCAAGGGCGTCGTTCTGGAGGACGACGCGGCCGTAGCGAACTATCTTCTCAACGAAGGGAGGGTGGCGTCGGTGCCCGGCGTCGCCTATGGACTGTCACCCTATTTCCGCATCTCGACCGCAACCAGCGAAGAGGTGCTGACCGAAGCGATCGCGCGCATCAACGGCGCCGTCGCGCAAGTGGAGTAGAGAATGCCGCATTACGAACGTATTCTGATCACCGGCGCCGCCGGCCGGCTCGGCTCGCAGTTGCGCAAGGGACTGGTGCCGCTGGCCAAGACGATCCGCCTGGCGGGGCGTGAGCCGTTCGGCGATCTCGCGCCGCACGAAGAAGAAGCGGTGTTCGATCTCGCCGACATGGAGGCGACGATCGCGGCGACCAAGGACTGCGACGCGATCGTGCACTTCGGCGGCGCGCCGCTCGAATGCGCGTGGCAGACCATCCTCGATTCCAGCATCCGCGGCTCCTACCACATCTACGAAGGCGCCCGGAAACATGGGGTGAAGCGCGTCATCTACGCCTCCTCGGTCCACGCCATCGGCTATCACGAGATCGAGGCGCATATCGGCGTCGACGCGCCGGTGCGCCCCGACAGCCTCTATGGCGTGTCGAAGAATTTCGTCGAAAGCCTCAGTCGGCTCTATTGGGACAAGTTCGGCATCGAGACCGTGTGCCTGCGCATCTTCTCGTCCTTTCCCGAGCCGGCCGATCGGCGCATGCTGTGGTCATACCTCTCCTTCGCCGACTGCGTGCGGCTGGTCGAGGCATCGCTGACCGCGCCGCGTGTCGGCCACACGATCTCCTTCGGCATTTCCAACAACAAGCTGAAGATGGTCGACAACAGCGGCGCCGATCATCTCGGCTTCGTCCCGCAGGACAGCGCCGAACCTTTCCGCGCGGCCGTCGAAGCGAAAACGCCTGTTCCGGATCCGAACAAACCCTCGGTGAAATATCTCGGTGGCTGGTTCTGCGAGCTTGGCCACCCTGACGACAAGCCGACGTGACGTAGCCGGCGTCGCTTCACGTCGTCGCCATCCGGCTCAACATCACGAAACGACGGACGTCGACCGGACGTGCGACCAGATCGTCGAGGCGGCCGAACAGCGGCTTCAGATGCGGCATCGCCAGATGGCGGTCGAGATCGTCCTTCGAACGCCAGTTCTCATAGAACATGAACACGCAAGGGTCGGCCGGATCGACATGGAGATCGTAGTTGATGCAGCCCTCCTCGGCCCGGGTCGGCTCGACGAAGCCCGATAGGATCGCCTGCAATTCCTCGCGGGTTTCCGGCCTGGCGACGACAGTGCCGATCACCGTGTAGGGAACCGCCATGTCATTTCCTTCCCTGGCTGAGCGCGACGGCGAGGATGATGATGGCGCCGCGCGCGATCAGTTGCTGGCTGAACTCCAGACCCATCAGGATCAAGCCGTTGTTGATAAGCCCGATCATCAGCGCGCCGACGATTGTTCCGATCACCGTGCCGGACCCGCCGAACAGGCTGGTGCCGCCAAGCACCGCCGCGGCGATGACCGACAGTTCGTCGCCCTGGCCGAGCTGGAAGCGACCGGATTGCAGCCGCCCGGCATAAAGCATGCCGGCGAGAGCCGCCGCCATGGCGGAGATGATGAGGACGCGGAACTTGATCGACCTGGTGTCGATGCCTGAATAGCGCGCGGCGACCTCGCCGCCGCCGGTGGCCAGCACACGCCGGCCGAAGCTCGTTCGCCTCAGCACGATGTGACCGATGGCGCCCAGCACCAGCATCCAGATCAGCAGGACAGGCGCCGGCCCGATATTGCCGCCGCCAAAAATCCATGAATAGCTCTTCGATATGATCGGCACGGCGGCCGTATCGCTCATCCACATCGCGGTACCGGTGGCAATCCCCATCATCGCCAGCGTGGTGAGGAAGGATGGGATGCCGATGCGAGTCGTCAGGAGCCCGTTGAAGGTACCGACGACAGCGCCGGTGGCGAGGCCTGCAACGATGCCGGTCACCGGTCCACCGGCGTCGATCGCCATGGCCGTGGTCACCGAAGCCAGCCCCGCCACCGCCCCGACGGAGAGGTCGATCTCTCCAGCCGACAGCACATAGGTCATGGCAATCGCCATCACCGCGATCATCGCCGTCTGGCGCACGATGTTGAGCAGGTTGTTGGGATTGAGGAAGCCCTTGTCGAACAGCGTGATCGCGAACACGATGAAGATCACGACGAAGCCGATATAGATGATGTTCTGCCGCCAGTTGGAGAGACCGAGCCTTACGGGCAGCGAAGGGGCGGTGTCCCGGTCAGTGGACATGTGTTTCTCCCTCACTTTTGTTCAGCGCTTTCTGGATGACGATCTGCAGCTTGCGCTCCGCCGCCTGCAGCTGCGCGACCGGATCATCCTTCGGCGCCCACGGATCGTCGAGTTCGCCGCGGTCTATATCGTCCATGACGCGCCCGTCCGCGATGACGAGTATGCGGTCGCAAGCGGTCAACATCTCCGACAGTTCGGACGAGATCATGACGATGGCCTTGCCGATCTTGGCGAGTTCGCGCACCAGCATGATGATTTCCGACTTCGAACCGATGTCGATGCCGGAGGTTGGCTCGTCGAGGACAAGGATATCCGGCTCGGTCGAAAGCCATTTGCCGATGACGACCTTCTGCTGATTGCCGCCCGACAGCGTGCGCACCGCACTGTCGCGCGAAGCGGTCTTGATCCGCAGCCTTTCAATCTGGCTGTCGGACTGCTCGCGCAACTTGCTGTTCGACACGAAACCGTTGCGGCTCAATCGGTCGAGCGAGGCAAGCGCAATGTTGGAGGCGACCGAATGCTCGGCAATGACGCCTTGCCGCAACCGGTCCTCGGGCACCAGCGCGATGCCGGCCTCGATGGCATCGCTCGGGCTGGTGATCACCACCGGCTTGCCGGCGATGCGCATTTCTCCTTCGATGATCGGCTCGATGCCGGCAATGACCCGCGCGATCGCAGAGCGGCCGGAGCCGAGCAGTCCGGCAAGGCCCACCACCTCGCCGCTGCGGACGACGAAACTGGCATTCCTCGGCTTCGTCACGCCCGACACGTTGTCGAACTCCAGCAACGGCTTTCCTATGCGCGATCCGCCGCGGGCCACATCCGACAAGCCGCGTGAGCGTTTGCCGACAATGTGTTCGATCATCGTTTCGACCGGCAGGTCGGATAGCGGCGCGGTGACGACATGGCGGCCGTCGCGCAGGATGGTGGCGCGGTCCGCGATGCGGGCGATCTCGTCCATGCGGTGCGAGACATAGATGATGGCCACGCCATCCGACCTCAGCTTGCGCAGGAAGGCGAACAGCCGCTCGACATCGGACACGGCCAGCGCCGTCGATGGCTCGTCCAGAACCAGCACCTTCGCGTTCTGCGAGATCGCCTTGACGATCTCGGTCAATTGCCGCTGGCCGGCGCCGAGATCGCCGACGATCGCCTTCGGATCGACCTCGACCTCGAGCATGGCGAACAGATCCCGGGCACGCCGCTCGGCGGCGCGATCGTCGATCAGGCCGAACGCGCCCTTGGCTTCGCGGGTGAGAAACACGTTCTGCGCCACGGTCAATGTCGGGATCAGGCTCATCTCCTGGAAGATCATGGCGATGCCCGCCCGGCGCGAAGCCTCGGGCGAGGCTTCGCCGAGCGGCTTGCCGTCGACAAGGATGGTGCCGCTGTCGGGGGCATGCACGCCGTTCAGCACTTTGAGGATGGTCGACTTGCCGGCGCCATTGCCGCCAAGCAGGGCATGGATCTCACCCTTCTCCACCTGCAGGTCGACATCTACGAGCGCCTTGACGCCGCCGAAGGATTTGCTGACGCCCTTCATCTCCACCGCATGAACGGGCGTCCCCTCGATCATGGCCGGACCTTGACCCACTGGCCGCTCTCGCCGGATTCGATCAATGCGTCGGCGACCCGCTCCGTCTTGTAGCCGTCTTCGAAATTCGGCGACGGCTGCTTGCCTGACGCGATGGCCGAGAAGAAGTCGAAGCACTCGACGATCTTGGTCTCGGAATAACCGATGCCAAGCGCCGGGATTGGCCACAGGCCCGAACCATAGGGATGCGCCGGACCGGAATAGACAGTCCTGAACCCGCGCGCGTCGGCAGGATCATCGGCGAACATGACCTGCAATTCGTCGCGCCGTTCGTAGTTGAAGGCAATGGAGCCCTTGGTGCCGTGGATCTCGAAAGTGATGAAATTGTTGCGGCCATAGGCATTGCGGGTCGCCTCGAGCGAGCCGATGGTGCCGCCGGCGAATTTGAGCAGCGTCACCACCTCATCGTCGACATCGACCTCGGCCCGTTGCGCGCCGGTGTTCCTCTCAGCGGCGCCGAGCCTATCAAGATTGCCGCTCTGGACCGGACGCGTCTTGTTGTAGGTGCGCACCAGCGCGCTGACCTCTGCGATCTCGCCGACAAGGTAGCGGGCAAGATCGACAACATGCGTGCCGATGTCGCCGATCGAGCCGGAGCCGGCGATCTTCTTCTGGAAGCGCCAGGAGAGCGGGGAATCCGGATCCGCCGACCAATCCTGGAGATAGGTGCCGCGGAAGTTGAGAATCCTGCCGATGCGGCCCTCCTCTATGTATTGGCGGGCCAGCGCCACCGCAGGGGTGCGGCGATAGTTGAAGGCGACCATGTGAATGATGCCTGCCTTCTTCACCGCGTCGAGCATGGTCTTCGCCTCGTCGCCGCCGCGCGCCAGCGGCTTTTCGCAGATGATGTGCTTGCCGGCTTCCGCTGCGGCGATGGCGATTGCGGCATGGCTGTCGTTCGGTGTGACGATGTCGACGACGTCGATGTCCGGCCGCTTCACCACCGCGCGCCAGTCGGCGGACGATTCCTCGAAACCGTAGCGGCGGCGGCCTTCGTCGGCCAAGGCATCGGTGACGTCGACCACGACCTTGCGCACGGGAATGGCGGGCGCCGGCCAGAAGAACATCGGCATAGCCGCATAGGCCATTGCATGGGCCTTGCCCATGAAACCGCCGCCGATCATCGCCACGTTGAGCGTTCGGGTCATGAAAACCTCCAGATTGAGCTGAGAAGGAGCGGCCGGCGGGGAGCACGCCGGCCGCGGGGCCGCTACATGCTGCCCTTGATCTTGTCGGTGGCCTCGGCGTGATAGACGGCCTTCCAGCCTTCCAGCAGCGTGTCCTTGGTGACCGGCAGCGCCGGCAGGGCGACGAAAGCCGGCGCCTCCTTGCCGAGCAGGCCATAGCCGGCGAGCTTGGCCTCGGTGACGCCCTGGTCGAACGGACGCTGGGCGCCCAGCCCCTTCACGAAGCCGCCGCTTGCCATGTTGATGGCGACATTCTCGCCGAGATCGCAAGTGGTGATCACGAGGTCGTCGCGGCCGGCGGTGCGCGCCGCCGAGATCACGCCTTCGGCCGGCACGTCCCACACTGCCCAGATGCCGTTGATGGTCGGGTGCGAGGTGAGGATCGCGGACGCCGCCTTCTCGGCGTCGCCGGTGAAGTCCGGCCCGCCGATACCCTGCTCGGCGACGATCTTGATATCGGGATAGTTGTCGGCGATCGTCTTCTTGAAGCCGTCATAGCGCTGCCTGGTGACGAAGAAATCGGCGGCGTGGAAGACGAGGCCGATCTCGCCCTTGCCGCCCAGCGCCTTGGCCATCAGATGCGCGGCCGCGACACCGTTGCCGTAATTGTCGGCCGAGACCACGGAGACGTAGTCCTTGCCGGCGGCGAAGCCCGCCGGAACGTTGTCCATGAACACCAGCTTGGCACCCTTGTCGGCGGCAGCCTTGTAGGCCGATGCCGTGGCTGACGGATCGGTCGGGATCGACACGATGATCTTGGGGTTCTGCGCCATCACCGTCTCGAGGTCGGCGACCTGCTTTTCCGGCTTGAAGCCGGCATCGGTGGTAGCGATCACCTCGATGCCCATCTTGCCGAACTGGTCCTTGAGCCCTGCGATCTGCGCCCTCGACCAGTCGTTGCCGCCATAATGCATGACGATTGCGGCGGTTGCCTTCATGTCCTTGATCTTCGCCAGTTCCTCGTCCGTCAGCGTGACGGAGGCTGCCGGTGCCGGCGTCTCGCCGTTCGGACCCTTCGAAAGCACCGTCTTCTGCAGCTCCGCCAGCGCCGAATCCGGGTCGGCGAAGGCGGGCGCGGCGGCATAGAGACTGGTCGCCAGCAACGCCGTCGTGAAGACCGCGGTCATTGTCCTGAAACGTGTCATTAGGTTCCTCCCTGATGACGGGCGCGAGGCCCGATTGCTTAACGTGGCCCCATGGCCTTGTTGAGGTAGTCCATGCTCAGTACTGCTCCTTGCCTCGGATCCGCCCAGGCATCGAGTTCGGTGGTGATCCAACCGGAAAAACCGATGTCCTTAAGCGCCTCGACGATCGGCGCCATGTCGACGTCGCCGCGATCGAGCGGCGTGAAGGCGAAGGGATCGCGCTGCCAGCCTTTCAGGTGCACGTAGCTGATGCGATCCTTGAATTCGCGGATCTGCGCTGCCGGATCGCCGCCGGCCGCCGCTAGGTGCGCGGTGTCCGGACAGAAGTCGATCGCCGTGTGCCTGAAGATCTCGCGCACCTCTTCGGGGCCTTCCACGATGGTCGACAGATGCGGGTGGTAGTGCGCGCGCAGGCCCGTCTTGGCTCCGATATCGATGACCTTGTCGAGCGCCGCGCCGAGGCGCTTGAAATCGTCAGCTTGCCGGCCATTGGCGCGCTTGGCGCCGCCGCCGACCACCAGATGCTCGGCCCCAAGCTCCGCCGCCACCGCCGCGGCGCGCTCGATGCGAACGAGCTCCTCGCCGAGGATGTCGTCGAAGATGAAATTGGCGCCTGAATAGCCGGCGACGAGAACCACACCCGATTGATCCAAGACGGCACGCAAGTCCCCGATGCGCCCCTCATAGTCGAGGAGATTGCCGTCGAAGAGCTCCGTTCCGACATAGCCGGCCGCGCCGATCTCACGGATCGCCTGCTCCATGTCGCCGAAAGTGCGATAGGTGAGCTGGGTGATCGAGGTGACGCCAACGGCATTGCCGCCAAGCGGACCCCAGCAATTGGCATGATAGGCCAGTTTGACCGGCATCTGGTAACCTCCCATACGGCCGCGACCGGCAAGGCGGCGCGATTTTGCTGGCCGGAGGAAAATTCGGACGGCGCGTGGTGCGCTCAAAGCCCGCTTACCTCGGCCCTCCTCCTAGCCTCCCCCAATACTTATGCGCTCTTTTCCGCGCTCGTCAATTATTAAAATACAAAAGTCGGTCCACTTTTGTTGATAAACGACATAAGTTCCTACTTGATCCGTAAATGGGGCCACGTTACCCATGGCGAGCGACCACGGCTGACGAGCACCGCGGCAGATGAGGCGCCGGCAAGGACATGGACGAACGCAGCATCTCGAACGACGGACAGGCAGCCGTGCCACGCCGCGCCGCCGGCCGGCCGCGCGCCAGCGAATCCGCGCATGGCAGCCTGGCCCTGCTGCTCAACCTCGTGCGAAGCGGAGTGGCGACGACGCGCCAAGAACTGGAAGCCCAGTCGGAAATGGGGCGCGCCGTCGTCACCGACCGCCTCGCCACCCTTCTCAAGCTTGGGCTGATCGAGGAAGGGGAACTTGGTCCCGCCGTCGGCGGACGCGCGCCCCGTCACGTCCGCTTCCGCTCGCGCATGGGCATTATCCTTGCCGCCGTGCTCGACCATTCCTCGCTCGCGGTCGGGGTCTCGGATCTGACCGGACGTTTGCTGGCCGAGCATCACGAGGCCGTCGAGCTGGCGGCGGGACCCGAGCCTGTGGTGCAGCGGCTGGCGACGCTGTTCGCCTGGATGCTGGAGGAGCATGGCAGCGAAGGCGGCATCTGGGGCATCGGCCTCGCGGTGCCCGGAGCCGTCGAGAAGCCCGATGGCCAGCGCCTGTTCGCGCCGCCGCTGACCGCGTTCCAGAACTGGGATGGATTTCCTTTCGTCGAACAATTGGCCACGCTTGTCGGCGCGCCTGTGTGGGTGCGAAGCGGCGTCCAGACCATGACGATGGGCGAGTTGAAATCCGGGAGCGGCATCGGGCTGACGGACATGATCTTCGTCAAGCTCGGACGCTCCATCAGCGCGGGCGTCATCTCGGAAGGCTCGCTGCACCGTGGCGCGCAAGGTGCCGCCGGCATGATCGGCCACACTTTCGTGGAGGGTGGAAATCTCGAAGCGATCGCCGGCAGCGAGGCGCTGACACGCGAGGCCCGTCAGGCGGCTGACAGCGGCCGCAGCGCCTATCTGGCCGGTGTTCTGGCGCGCACCGGCGAAGTCACGGTGACCGATGCCGGCCATGGTGCCCAACTGGGCGACCCTTTCTGCATCGACCTGCTCGGCCGTTGCGGCCGCGCCGTTGGCGAAGTGCTGGCGCCGCTCGCCAATCTGCTGAACCCGTCGCTGATCGTGCTTGGCGGCCCGGTTGCCGAGACCGGAGACATCCTATTGGCGGCAGTGCGCGAGGCGGTCTATCGCCAGTCGCATCCCGTGGTGACGCGCGACCTGCGGATATTGCGCTCGCAAATGGGCGGCTCGGCCGGGCTGGTGGGAGCCGCGCAGGTGGTGGCCGAGGCGCTGTTCGATCCGAGGTTCCTGCAGGGCTGGATCACGCTCGGCTCGCCGCGTGAGCACCCGGAATTCAAGGATTTTCTCGCGCGCGCCGCGCTCGATACCGTTACCCGCCCGGCCAAGCCGCGCCCGCCGGGCGGCTCGCTTGCGTAGAACCTGCGATGGTGCGCCGCTGGCGCCTGGGGAGGATTGAGGAATGGCGATCACCGGGCTAGGACCGCATGGCGAACGAGCGGTTCCCGCCGATCAGGTCGGGCTGTCGGGCGCCGATGCCGATGCCGCGCGCAAACGCAAGTTTTCAGTGGCCGTCGTACTTCACACCACGATGAGCGACTGGGCCAAGGAGGAGCTCGCCGGCATTGTCGCCACGCTTGGCCGCTACGGCGCGGCGGTCGTCGAAGTCATCGACTGCGCCTTCGACGTCGAAAGGCAGGTCGCCGGACTGCAACGGCTCGCCACCGAACCGGTGGACGCCGTCATTTCCATCCCGATCGGCAGCGCCAGGGCGGCCGATGCGCATCGCGCGATCGCGGCGGCGGGAAAGAAGCTCCTGCTGCTCGACAATGCGCCGACCGGCATGCTGCCGGGCAAGGATTACGTGAGCGTCATTTCCACCGACAATTTCGGCCTCGGACAGATTGGAGCGGAACTGCTCGCGGCGCACGTGGCCCCAAGGGGCACGGTTGGCGTTCTTGCCTATGGGGTGGATTTCTTTGCCACGCACGAGCGCGAGATCGCTTTCCGCAAGTGGATGGCCACCCATCGGCCGGACCTGTCCCTGGTGCGCGGCAAGTTTGCCGATGTGACGCAGGCCAGGGCAGCGACCGCCGGCCTGCTGCAGGGAAATCCAGATCTGGCCGGCCTGTTCGCTGTTTGGGACGTGCCGGCGGCTGGCGCCATCGCCGCGATCCGCGATGCGGGAAAGACGATCCCGATCACCACCGTCGACCTTGGCAATGACGTGGCGGCGGACCTTGCCGCCGGCGGCCTCATCAAGGGCATCGCCGCGCAGTTGCCCTACGACCAGGGCGTCGCGGTCGGCATCGCGACGATCCTCGGTCTTCTCGAGCGGCAACCGCCACCCTGGATCGCCCTGCCTGGACTTGGTGTTACGGCCAGCAATGTGGTGGAGGCCTATCAGGTCGTCTGGCGCGCACCGGCCCCTGCCGCCCTGCTCAGGGCCCGCAAGCCGCGAAGGAACATGCCTTGACGGCAAGAGGCGAGCACTAGCTCGCGGCGATGGTCTCGCTTTGACCATTGCGTTCCAGAACGATCTCGATTACGTTATTGAACGATCGTTCAACAGTGTATTCGAGACGCCGCGATGCCGTGCAACCCTCGTTACGAAATCCTGTTCGAGCCGGTAAGAATAGGGCCCGTCACCGCGCCGAACCGCTTCTATCAGGTGCCGCATGCAAGCGGGATGACCAACGCGTTGCCGCGCGTCCGCGCGGCGTTCCGCGAAGCCAAGGCGGAAGGCGGATGGGGCGTGATCTGCACGGGGGCCTGCTCGATCGATCCGACTTCGGACGACGCGCCGCTGCCTTTCGCGACGCTATGGGACCACAACGACATCCGCGCTCACGCGCTGATGACGGAGGCCGTGCACCGCCATGGATCGCTTGCCGGCGTGGAGCTATGGCATGGCGGCGCGTCGGTGATGAACAGGACGAGCCGCCTGCCGCCGCTGTCGCCGTCCGGCATTCCGTGGATGGCCACGCATGTCGGCTTCATGGGCAATCTGCGGCCGAAGACGATGGACAAGGCCGATATCAAGGAGGTGCTGAGATGCCAGGCCGAAGCGGCATGCAGGGCGCGCACGGCCGGCTTCGATGTCGTCTATGTTTATGCCGGGATGGGCTATCTCGGCTACGAGTTCCTGCTGCCGGAATACAATCATCGCGTCGATGAATATGGCGGCTCGATCGGGAACCGTGTCCGCTTCGTGCGCGAGATGATCGAGGTGACGAAGGATGCGGTGGGCAAGGATTGCGGTGTCGCGCTTCGTGTGAGCCTCGAGGAACTGCGCGGCCGGCCGGGGCGCAACCAGCCCTCGGAGGCGCATGAGCTGATCGAACTTCTGGCCGACCTGCCCGACCTGTTCGACGTGAAGATGGACTCAAGCCCGACGGATTGCTCGGCGTCGCGCTTCACCGGCGAAGGCAGCCACGAGCCGGTGATCGATTTCGTCAAGTCGCTGACGAAGAAGCCCGTGGTCGGCGTTGGGCGCTTCACCTCGCCGGACACGATGGTGTCGCAGATCCGACGCGGTGTGCTCGACTTCATCGGGGGCGCGCGACCCTCGATCGCCGATCCTTTCCTGCCAGCCAAGATTCGCGAGGGCCGCGAGGCCGAGATCCGCGAATGCATCGGCTGCAACATCTGCATTTCGAGCTGGCATGACGGCGTGCCGGTGCGTTGCACCCAGAATCCGACCGCCGGCGAAGAATGGCGGCGCGGCTGGCACCCCGAGCGCGCCGGACGCGCCGACAGACCCGAACGCATCCTCGTCGTCGGCGGCGGACCGGCCGGGCTCGAATGCGCCATGACCCTCGGCCGCCGCGGCCATGAGGTGGTGCTTGCCGACGCCGGCCGCAGCTTCGGCGGACGGCTGAGCTTCGAGAAGACATTGCCAGGATTGTCGGCCTGGAACCGTGTCGTCGAGTACCGCCTCGGCCGCATCAGCGAGATGAACAATGTCTCGCTCTATCCCGAGAGCACGCTCGGCGCCGACGAGATCATCGACCTGGCGCCGGAGCGCGTGGTGCTGGCGACCGGCGCGCGCTGGACGAACATGCTCTATTCCTCGATGGAGATCCCCGTCGGCCGGCTCGACCATGCGTGCGTGCTCACGCCCGACGACATCGCCGCCGGCAAGCTCCCCGAAGGGCCGACGCTGGTCTTCGATTTCGACAATTACTACATGGGCGGCATCCTCACCGAGCATCTGGCCGCCCAAGGCATCGCGGTCAGCTATGCGACACCGTCCGGCCAAGCGTCGGCATGGACCATCATGACCAACGAACTGCCGCTGGTGCACCGGGCGCTGGCACGCCGCAACGTACCGGTGACGACGCTGCATCTGCTGAAATCCTTCGATGGCGAGACGGCGACGCTGGCGCATCTGTTCACCGGCGAAGAGACCCGCATGGCGTGCCGCTCGGTGCTGATCGTCGGGCTGCGATTGCCGCGAAACGAGTTGTTCGAAGCGCTGACCGAACGGGCGGACGCGCTAGCGGCGGCGGGCACCCAGAGCGTCGATCGCATCGGCGACACGTTGGCGCCCGGCGCCATTGCCCATGCGGTGCATAGCGGCCACAAGCTGGCGCGCGAGATCGGCGCGGGGCTTCGCTGGCGGCCTTACCGCCGCGACACGCCGATCGTCGATGCGGCAGCGGATTTCGAGATGCGAACGGCAGCCGAATAGATCAATACAGAAAAGGCGTGAAGCGGTTTTCCGTTCGGAGTTGCGTCAGACAGGGAGGTCCAGAAAGCCATGGAGCGTATCGCCGCACGTCGCAGGCCCGGCCGCCCGCAGCGCGAGATCGGCGGCATCGCGCAGCGACCGTGGAAGCAGCTGACGCGGCCCTACGCGCCGATCGAAGTCCTGTCGGCCGACCAGGTGCAGGCAATCCATGAGATGGGACTCACTATCCTGGAGGAGATCGGCATGCGCGTGCTGCAGCCGCGGGCGCGCCAGCTCTACCGTGCCGCGGGCTGCACCGTCGACGAAGGCGAGATGCGCGTGCGCTTCGATCGCGCCATAGTGATGGAGCGCGTCGCCATGGCGCCGCCATCATTCGAACTGCGCGCCCGCAACCCTGAGAAGAACGTCAAGGTCGGCGGGCGGCACTGCATCCTGTCGTCGGTCGGCGGGCCGGCCTATGTCATGGACAATGACCGCGGCCGCCGTCCCGGCACCTATGCCGAGATGCGCGACTATCTGAAGCTCATCCAGTCGTTCAACGTGCTGCATCAGGAAGGCGGGGGGCCGTTCGAGCCGCTCGACCTGCACCAGAACACCCGCCACCTCGACCTCTACTATGCCGAGATCACCTTGCTCGACAAAAACTGGCAGCCGCAGGCGCTGGGTCATGGCCGCGCCATCGACGCGCTGGAAATGGTGGCGATTTCGCTCGGCACGACGCGCGAAAACCTGGCGCAGGAGATGCCGGTGTTCACCGGGATTATCAACACCAACTCACCGCTGCAGCTCGACGAGCCGATGGCCGAAGGGCTGATCGCGCTGGCTGAGCACGGTCAGGTCAACGTCGTCACGCCGTTCACGCTGGCCGGAGCAATGAGCCCGGTGACGCTTGCCGGCGCGCTGTCGCAGCAGCATGCCGAGGCGCTGGCCGGCATCGTGCTGGCGCAGATCGTTCGACCGGGCGTTCCGGTGATGTATGGCGGCTTCACCTCTAATGTCGACATGAAAACCGGAGCGCCCGCCTTCGGTACGCCGGAATACACGCAAGCCGCGCAGATCACCGGGCAGCTCTGCCGGCTGATCGGCGTGCCGTTCCGCTCCAGCAACGTCACCGCCGCCAATGCGGTCGACGCGCAGGCCGCCTATGAGAGTGCGATGTCCTTGTGGGGCTGCCTGATGGGCGGCGCCAATCTGGTTCTGCACGCGGCCGGCTGGCTCGGCGGCGGGCTGACCGCGTCGTTCGAGAAACTGGTGATCGATGCCGAGATGCTGCAGATGATGTCGGCCTATTTCGATCCGCCCGTCGTCGACATCGACACGCTGGCGCTGGACGCGGTGCGAGAGGTCGGCCCGGCCGGGCATTTCTTCGGTGCCGCGCATACCATGCAGCGCTACGAGCGCGCCTTCTATTCGCCGCTGGTGTCCAACTGGGACAATTACGACACCTGGATGGAACGCGGCCAGATCACCGCGCGGGAACGGGCCAACGTGATCTGGAAGCGCATGGTCGCCGAATATGAGCAGCCGCCAATCGACCCCGGTATCGACGAGGCGTTGCGCGACTATATGGAGCGCCGCAAGCGCGAGGGAGGCTCGCCATTGAACTGAGTCAGGCGTCCCGCAAGGGCCCGACCTGCGCCTCGAGCATCTCGAAGCCGGCGGCCTCGGCCGCCTGCGGCGTCACCACGCTTTCGTCGAGACACCATTCGAGCCAGAGCCCGTCGACCAGCGCGATGAAATTGCGCGCCAGCGCGGGCGCATCGACCTGTCTGTCGCGCTTGACCGCAACCGCAGCGATATCCTCGGCAAGTTCCGCGCGGTAGGCGTCGTAGAGCTCGCGATGCGCCGCCTTGAGTCGCGGGTTGACGGCGATCTCACCCCACAGGGACAGCCAGATCAGCAGGTTCTCGCGGCTGAAATATTCCGGCGCGAAGTTGGACCGCACCAGGGCGGCCAGCGCGGCCTCGGGCGGCCAGCCGAACGCCTCGGCGCGGCGGCGCTTGGCTTCGTCGATCTGGTTGTTGACGCTGGCGTAGAGCGAGGATTTGTAGACCTCGACCAGAAGCCCATCGAGGCTTTCGAAGTGATGGTTGATCAGACCGCGCGAGACGCCGGCCTCCTTGCAGATGCGATCTATGGTGAAGGCGCCGATGCCGCCGACGGACAGGCACCGCGTCGCCGCCTCGATCAGCATGGAGCGGCGCACGTCGGCCTGTTCGCGGCTGAAGCGCGGCGCCTTCTTCGCGCCGCGCTTCGTTTTTGCGGCTTCCGGTTGGGCTTGCGTCATGCAACCCAGCTAATCGATTGCGCCGATCCTGTCCATCAAGCGTTCACGCCGTCTTCTTGAACAGCACAGGATTGGGGTGGCCGTCCGGATAGATGACGGGTTCGAACGCGGTCTTATGGATGGCGACCAGCGGCTGGTGACAGATGAAGACGAACCCACCCGACTGTTCCATCAGATCCTCCATGCGGTTGGACAATGCGATGCGCTTGGCCTCGTCGCTTTCGGCAACCAGTTGCTGATAGCTGGTCTCGAATTCGGGACTGTCGAAGCCGGACCAGTTGTAGGCGCCGATCTGGTCGGGGCGGAACCAGACCAGGTTCTCGGACGGATCGACGCCGCCGGCGAAATCCATCAGCGCCAGGTCGATGTTCTTGTAGCCGTCGCCTTGCGTCTTGTCGCCGACGCCCCAGAAAGCGGCTTCGTCGTAAGGCTGGATCTCGACCTTGATGCCGGCCTGCTCGAGGCTTGCCTGGATGATCTGCGCGGTCGCGGTGCGGATGGAATCGTTCATCACCGTCAACGTCAACGACAAGTCGCTGACGCCTGCCTCGGTGAGCAACGCGGCGGACTTCTCATAATCAGGCGCCGCGATCAGATTGCTTGGGCGCGCGAATTTCGTGCCGGGCTGGACGACACCGGTGGAGCGCTTGGTGAGGTCGTCATAGACGCCGGTGAGTATCTGCCCGACATCGACGCCATACTGCACGGCTTGCCGCACCTTCAGATCCTTGAGGCGCGGGCTCAGCATGTTGATCGTCAGCCAGACATAGCGGGTCGACTGCGCCTCGATCAGGCTGGTGTTGGCGGGCGGTTTGGCCTTGACAGCCTTGGTCGCCGAAATGGCGATCTTGGTGTAGTCGAAGGCATCGGCCTCGTAGGCCAGTTGCGCCGCCTGATCGTCGGCGACGACATAGATCTCGACCTTGCCGAAATCGGGCTTCGGTCCCGGCCAGTCCGGATTGGCGGTCAGCGTCACCTTCTGCTTCTGCTGCCAGTCCGAGAAGAGATAAGGACCGCAGGTCGCCGGGGGCTCGGTGGTGAATTTGCCGCCCGCCTTCTCGGTGCCGGCCCGGCTGATGATGTGGCCACCATAGTAAGGCAGGCTGGTGACGAAGATCGGCTGGTAAGGATCCTTGAGGTGGATGATGCCGGATCCGGCGTCGACGACCTCGACACGGTCCAGCTTTTCGAACTGATAAGCCCAAGGCGACGACAGCTTCGGATCGGCTATGCGCTCGTAGGAGAATTTCACGTCTTCGGCGGTGACCGGGCCAAGGCCGTTCGACCATTTCAGCCCATCGATCAGGGTGAAGGCGATGGTCTTCGGATCCTTCAGCTCGAGTTTCTCCGCGCCCCAGAGCGACCACGGCGAACCTTGCCTGAGATCGCCGAGCCGGTTCAGCGACACATAGATGCCACGCATCATGACGTCTTCGATGCCGCCGATCATGAAGGCGGGATCAAGCGTCTGCAGGTCGCCTTCCATGCGGATGCGAAGCGTGTCGCCGGCCGCCGACCAGGCAAATCCTGGTTTCACCGTCAGGCCGGCGCCCAACACGCCGGCGACTTTCAGGAATGCACGTCTGTCCATGGTCCATTTCGTCATCTCAGTTTCCCCTTTGGTTTGCGGAAGCGCGTGAGACGGCTTTCCGTTCTTGCCCGCCGGTCTGCAGCGGGAAATGGCAGCGCACCATGCGATCGGCGCCCACCGGCCGGTAGAGCGGCGCTTCGGTCTTGCAGCGGGATTGCACGAGCGGACAGCGCGTATGGAATTCGCAGCCGGAAGGCCGGCGGAACACGCTCGGGATTTCGCCGGTAATGGCAAGATTGTGGCTGCGCCGGCGTGGATCGGGGATCGGCTCGGACCGGATCAGCGTAGCGGTGTAGGGATGCAACGGAGCGGAGAAGACCTCTTGCGTCGGTCCTGTCTCGACAAGCCGGCCGAGATACATGATGGCGAGCCGGTCGCTGACATGGCGGATCATCGCCAGATTGTGGGTGACGATCATGGTGGCGAAGCCGAGCTCGCGCTTGAGCTCGGCGATCAGGTTGAGCACATCGCCCTGCACCGAGACATCCAGCCCGGCGGTCGGCTCGTCGGCAAGCAGCAGATCCGGCTTCATCGCAAGCGCCCGCGCGACGCCGACGCGACGCGCCTGCCCGCCCGACAGTTCATGCGGAAAGCGGTCGACGAAGGAGGCCGGCAAGCCAACCAGCGCCAGCAGGGCTTTCGCGGCCGCGCGCCGGTCCGGCGTTGGCAGCCCCTGGATGACCTGCGGTTCGGTGAGCAGTGTGCCGACACGCAGGCGCGGGCTGAGCGAGGCGACCGGATCCTGGAACATCATCGCCGAGCGCCGGCGCATGGCGCGAAAGTCGGACCGGGTCGCGATCTCCCTCCCCTCGAAGACGATGCGGCCGGCGGCAGCCTGGACCAGGCCGAGGATGGTGCGGGCGAGCGTCGTCTTGCCGGAGCCGGATTCGCCGACCAGCCCAAGCGTCTCGGCCGGCATCAGCGACAGCGTGACGCCGTCGACGACATTGAAGCCCGGCAGCGGGAACGGATTGATCAGCCGGTCGAGCAAGCTGCTGCGAACGAAGCTGACCGACAGGTCCTCGACGGCAAGCAGCGGGCTCATGGCGTCACCGCATGGCAGCGGGCAGCATGGCATGCGGTGAGCTTCACCAGCGGCGGCGCGATGGTCTTGCATGGCGCGAAGGCCCTGCTACAGCGCTGCGCGTAAACGCATCCCGGTGGTGGTTGGGTCAGGCTCGGCAATGAGCCGGGAATGGTCGGCAGCCTGTCCAGCCGATCATGGAAGCGGGCGGGATCGCATGCGAGCAGCGCCTGAGTATAGGGATGGCGCGGATCGTGGAAGATCGCATCGACCTCGCCGCCCTCGACCACCTCGCCGGCATACATGACATAGACACGATCGCAGAGCTCGGCGATGACACCGAGATGATGCGAGACGACGATGATGATGCCGTTATATTCGCGTCTCAGCTCTCGCAGCAGATGGATGATCTGCGCCTCCATGGTGACGTCGAGCGCGGTCGTCGGCTCGTCGGCGATGAGCAGGCCGGGATCAGTGAGCAAGGCGGCGGCGATCGCCACGCGCTGGCGCATGCCGCCGGAAAGCTCGTGCGGGTAACTCCGCATGCGCCGTTCGGCATCGGCGATGCCGACGCGACCGAGCATGGCGGCGATGCGCGCCCGCTTTTGCGCGCGGCTGAGATCCTTGCGGTGGTGCTGGAAGTCGACGAGCTGGTCGCCGATGGTCAGCACCGGGTTGAACGCCGTCATCGGGTCCTGGCTGACCAGCGCGATCTCATCGCCGCGCAGCAGCCGCTGGCGATGCGCGTCGAGCTTTGCCAGGTCGACGCCGTCGTAACGGATCGCCCCGTCGATGCGGGCGTTGGCCGGCAACAGATTGGCCAGAGCGGTGACCAGCGTGGACTTGCCGCAGCCGCTCTCGCCGACAAGGCCGATGACCTCGCCGGGATGCGCTTCGATATCCACATGGCGAAGGGCGTGCACGCTACCCTGCGGCGTCTCATAGCAGACGCTTAGACCGCTGGCGACAAGCGAGCCGCTCATGCCGGCCTCCGCAGTTGCAGGCGCGGGTCGAGATAGTCGCGCAGGCCCTCGCCGAGAAAGGTGAAGCCGAGCGTCGCCAGCACCAGCGGCAGGCCGCCGAAGATCACCATGAACGGTGCCGAGCGGATGCTGGTATAGCCGTCATAGAGAATCGAGCCCCAGGACGGCGTCGGCGGGCGCACGCCCAGGCCGAGGAAGCTCAAGCCGGCTTCGACCATGATGACGACCGGAATGTCCATCGACAAAAGGATGATCAGCGGCCCGACGACGTTGGGCAGGAGGTGGATGAAGACGATTCGTGCCGCACTCGCGTCGAGCAGACGCTCGGCAAGGACGTAGTCGCTGTTCTTCAGCGCCAGCGTCTGGGCCCGGATCAGCCGCGCGTAGCTTGGAAACGACGTGGCGGCGATGACGATGATCAGCGTGCCGGTACCGGCGCCGAGCACGGTGATGATGGCAAGCGCGAACATGATCATCGGCAGCGAATTCATGCTGTCGAAGCTGAGCACCAGGATGGCGTCGAGCCAGCGCGGACCGTAGCCGGCGATGAGGCCGAGCAGCAGGCCGATGGCGCCGGCTATGGCCACCGAGACCATGGCGATGGTGAGCGCCGTGCGCGCGCCATAGATGACGCGCGACAAGAGATCGCGGCCGAGATGGTCGGTGCCGAACCAGTGATCCGCCGATGGCGGCTGCAGCTTGTGCACCACGTCGATCTTGACCGGCGAATAGGACGCCAGCCAGGGCGCGAAGATCGCGGTGACAAGGAATCCGGCGACCAGGATCAGCGCGACGCGGGTGGAGCGGTCGGCGAGCAATGCGCGCAGCAGCACAAGCCGTTGTCGATCGGGCGTGGATGGAGAAGCCTCAGCCACGGAAGACATCACGGACCCTCGGATCGAGCCGCGCGATGAGAAGATCGGCGGCGATGGTGATGGAGACGTAGATTGCGGTCATGATCAGCACCGTGCCCATGACGACCGGATAGTTGCGGGTGCTGACGGCGTCGGTGATCAGCTTGCCGATGCCGGGCCTGGCGAACACCGCCTCGACGAAGACGGCGCTGGACAGGATACTGCCGAGGCCGACCGCGACCAGCGAGATGGTCGGGATGATGGCGATGCGCAGCGCGTATTTGGAGACGATCTTCCACTCCGGCAGGCCGAAGGAACGCGCAGTACGGATGTGCGGCTCGCCCATCACCTCCATCATCGAGGCACGCACCATGCGGGCGATGTAGCCGATCCAGCCGAGGGCGATCGCCGCGGCCGGCATGACCAGCGCCCTGGCCTGACTGAGCACATCGCCGGCCTCGCCTGCCCCGATGGCCGGCAGCCAGCGCAGCGTGACGGCAAACAGGAGCAGCGAGTAGATGGCGACGACGAAGGACGGCACGGCGATGACGCCGACCGAGAGCACGCCGATGGCGGCATCGGCGCCCGTGCCGGGCCGCATCACCGACAGGCAACCGAGCGGCACGCCGATCAGCAGCGCCACGGCGAGCGCCGTCAGCCCCAGGACAAGCGTGTTCGGCAACGCTTCCAGGACCAGTGTGGAAACGGGCCGGTTCGACCAGACATCGTAGCCGAGATTGCCGGTCAGCGCGTTGCGGAAGAATTCGACGATCTGCCACCAGACCGGCTGGTCGAGCCCCATGCGCTCGATCAGCAGCCGCTTCAGCTCCGGCGTGGCGCGCGGACCGAGCGCCACGGTCGCGGGATCGCCCGGGACCAGGAAGACGGCCGCATACATGGCGACCATGACGAGGACGAGGATCAGGAGACCGAGACCGATGCGCTTCACTGCATATGCGAGCATGGCCTCCCCTCTCTCCTCAGGCGAAATCGCGCCTGATGCGCCGTGTCGCCGAGGCGCTGTGGACGAGCTTGCCCCGTTCCCGGGCTTCAAGACGCCAACTCAGGTCGAAATGCGTTTCATCCGCCGTCAGCTCCGTCACCGCCCTCGCTTCGGTATCGGCATCGGCGCTGGCGATCGCCCATCGATATTCGGTGACGAGCTTTGCCGAGAGGGGATAGCCGCTGCTGATGCTCATCGTGTCGCTGTTGGCGGAAGACACGGTGATGGCGCGATCGTCATAGCGCCTGCTTCCATGGTCCGAGGTCAAGGCGATGATCTGCAGGCCCGAGCCGACATCCTCGGTGACGATACGACGGTCGAAGCCTTCGTCCAGCGTCGTGGTCGGGACGGGCGGCGCGGTTTCGGCCGGTGCGAAGCGGACGTCGCGGTCGCGCGGCGACGGGGGCCGTACCGGAAGAACCAGCTTGCTTTCGCCGCTCGCGACCGACAGCAGCGAAAGTTTCGGTTGCGGCCACAGGATCGGCCAATGCTGGTTGGCCAGGGCCAACCGGACGCGGTGCCCCTTGGGTACGGCGCGGGCGAAATCGTTGAGTTTGAGCCTGACGCGGAACGGCGTTCCGACCGGACAGGGCATCGGATGCTCGTGGCTGTCGCGATGGCTGAGGTTGAGCACGCCGTAGGTCATCAGCGCCGAGGTGCCGTCGGGATAGACGTCGCAGAGACGGGCGGCAAGGTTGACATGCGGCTGGTCGACGCTGACGAGCAGATCAAGCTCGGGCGCGCCGAGCAGGGTCAGGTCATCTTCGAGCGGCAAAGTGTCGAAGCACAGCGCCAGGCCGTCCTCGCGGCGCTGATCGATGGGCATGTCGGGGCACGAGCCACCGTAGCCGCCCCAGCGGCCGCAGTCGCGGCCGGCGGTGGCGGGAGAGCATACCGACAGCGTGGCGCCAGGCGCCGGTTGGCCGCTCAGTGCGGCGGCGTTCAGATGCAGGACGCGGCGCTCGACACGTGGCGACGGCCATTGGTCCTCGGCCGCCCAACTGCCGGCATGATCCGGAAGGTAGAAAGGCCGCGGCCGCTCCTCGCCGGTGATCCAGACCCGGTAGAGCGGCTCGTCCATGATGCCTGTGTCTTCGCCGCAAAGCCAATGACGCCACCAGCGCAGCGCCTCCTGCAGATAGCCGATCAGCGGACCTGGCGCGCCGCGACAGGGATAGGCATGCGACCACGGTCCGACGATGCCGAGCTTCGGTCCCGGCAAATGTTCCAGCAAGCGCGGCACGAAGTTCGAATAGCTGTCCTCCCAACCGCAGACGGCCATGACGGCGCATTCGATCGCGGCATGATCCTCGCATACCGAACCCTGCCGCCAATAGTCGTCGCGACGCTGGTGTGCGAGCCAGATTTCCGACAGCGAGCGTGTCGCTTCCAGTCGGCCCATCCACATGGCCCGCCAGGCGTCGCCAACAATCTGCGGGTCGGGCGCCATCGCCTTCTTCACCAGCATGAAGTTCGACCACATCTCCTGCTCGGTGAGCAGAGCGCCGCCCATATAGTGGATGTCGTCGGCGTAGCGATCGTCGGTGGCGCAGTTGACGATGATGGCCTTCAGCGCCGTCGGCCGGCGCGCCGCGACCTGCAGGGCGTTGAAGCCGCCCCAGGAAACGCCGGTCATGCCGACATTGCCGTTGCACCAGGACTGCGCCGCCAGATGGGCGATGATCTCGCAGGCGTCCTCCTGCTCGCGCGGCAGATATTCATCGGCCAGATCGCCATCGGAATCGCCGGAGCCGCGGATGTCTATGCGGGCGCAGGCGATGCCGTGGCCGGCAAGCCAGGGATGGATGTCGACGTCACGGGCAACAGTGCCGTCGCGGCGCCGGTAAGGCACCATTTCGACCACCACGGGCACCTTGGCGTCAGTGCGCGGGCGCCACACTGTGGCGGCGATTCGCGTGCCGTCAGCCAGCACGATCCAATAAGGATCGACGGTTTCGACGGCAAAGGGAAACTCGGTCCGTACCACTGCGGTGCTCGTCAATGCCTTGTTGAACGTTCGTACAACAAGAGCATTCCGGACGCAATCCCGTTTGAGCCATTTGCGATCCAGGGCACAGAGAAAATTCATTCAGCTGGCCCGGCCGCACTCCAGGAATGCGATCAGGTGGCAGGTGCTCTGGCGTCTGCGATGAGGCGCAAAGCTGCCATTTGCGACCTTGGCTGCAGAGGTCGGCTTAGCGTGCGCGCAGCCGCCTGCACAAACCGTCTCGGGCTATGCCAATCTTCTCGGCAATCGCGCGACAACGGTTTGCGCAACGCACGGCACCGGCAACGATCCTATCTGGCCGTGCGTTTTGCCGTTGCAGGTTGTGGCCGCGGCGAACGACGATCGCCGGGCGACAACCAGCATTTCGGATCGTGGTCACAATACCTACGATGCGGCTTGACCAAATTTCCCTGTCTTGCGGGCCGCTTGCGGCGAGGCATAGAGCTGTGACGGCGCCGTCCAGGCTTCGTCGCCGTCCCTGCGCTCGCCGGTGATCAGGGTGCGCATCTGCGAAAGATAGGTCTCTATGAAAAAGGCGGTCTGCGATTCCAGCGGCGTGTAAGGCCCCGGACGATAGGCGCGCGAGGCGATCCCATCAGCGTTGTCTTCCGTGATCTTCTTGTCTTGAACGGTCGTCACGTCCCACATCCATGAAATCTTGTCGACGTCGAGCGACGGGTCGGCGTCCTTGTCGACCAGCCATGTCAGGATCACGTCGGTCTCGTTGGCGTTGCGCGGGATCATCTGGAACATGGTCAGATAGTCGTTGGGGGCGCTGAGGAACGAAAGCCGGCCGATCCGGAAGCCGTTTTCGCCGCCGTCGAACTTGCCACGTCCGCCCATCAGGCATGAGACGGGCTGACCATCGTCGGAAAGCGTGAGACGGCCCGAGCCGATCGGCTTGCGATGCATGGCGAAGGGCATCGTGTCCAGGCCGCCGGGCTCCCACACGCCCTTGTGGAACTCGGCGTCGCCGATGACGCTGTGCCAGGCGTCGATCTCCTGCTTCCATTCAGCGGCGTTGTAGCCGTCGCGCATGGCGGTCACCTTCACATGGCCGTTGACGCGGAAATATTCGGGGTGGGCCGGGCGGCAGTGGTAGCACTCGAGGAAATTCTCCAGGACCAGCTTCCAGTTCGCCTTGGTCAGGTAATTCTTGCGCGCGACGATACGCGCGTCGGCGACCCCGTTCTCGCGCAGAAGATCGGTCAGGCCGGCCGCCGCCGGCTCGATGTCGGGCAGGCTGGAGGGGTCGAGGCCGCACATCACCAGGCCACCGATCACCTTGGTCGGGACCTTGTGCAGCCCGAGGCTGTCGCCGTCGACGCCTTCGGGCAGGTCGCGCCGGGTCTGCAGCTCACCGGTCAGCCGGAAGGACCAGGCATGGTAGGGGCAGACCAGCAGCTTGCCGCGGCCATCCTTGACGCATAACCGCGAGCCGCGATGGGTGCAGACGTTGTAGTAAGCGGCAATGTCATCCTCGCCATCGCCATGACGAGCGACGATGATCTCCTCGTCGAACAATTGACGGATGATGTAGCTGCCCTTCTCCGCCACCTCGCTGGCATGGGCAACGATGACCCATTGGCGAGGGAACCACAATTCGCGCTCGAGCGCGAAGATATCCGGGTCGAGATAGAAGGCCTGCTGCAGGGACCAGTCCTTGCGGTGCTCGTCGATCAATCTGACCACGCGCGCGCGATCGAGGCCGGACAACGTCTTGTCGTTTGCATACATGGCGGACTCCGGGGGACGGGCTCCAGGGCTGGCTAATGCCTTTTGATCAGGCTTGCAGCGAATTGCGACCCTGATCAACCATGGATTTGGCAGGCTTCCATCTCAAAAAGTCATGCAATACTCTTGCCTTCGATGAAGACGCTCAAAGCCTCGCTTCCCTTGCTCAATGCCATGGTCGCATTCGAAGCGACCGCGCGACGCGGCAACCTGACGGCCGCAGCCGAGGAGCTCGCCATCGCGCAATCGGCCGTCTCGCGCCACATCGCCAATCTGGAAAAGCGGCTCGCGATCGACCTTCTGGCGCGCAAGGGCAACCGCGTCTCGCTGACCGAAAACGGCGCCGCGCTGGCGGAGGCGATCCGGGACGGGCTGGGCACGATCCGCGACGCCGTCGCGCGGCTGCAGGAGGCCGATCGCGGTTCCCTCGTCATCGCCAGCGGCTACGACCTCGTCCAGGCGTGGCTGATGCCGCGCTTCGATCTTGTGACCTCGCTCGTCACCCATGGCCGTGTCACGCTGCTGACCTCCAGCAATCCCGACGATTTCGGCCGGCCAGAGGTGGGGATTTCGATACGTTTCGGGCGCCCCGAGCTTTGGCCCGGCTTCGTCGCCCGCAAGCTGTTCGACGGGGAGTGGTTTCCCGTCTGCTCGCCGGGCTTACTCGAACGGCACCCTGCTCTGGCCTCGGAGGATCCGGCAACCTTCCTCGACGTGCCGCTGCTGCATCTCGCCGCTCCCGAAGACGCGATCGACAATTGGAGATCCTGGATCGGCACCGGCCGGAGCCTGCGCGGACCGACATTCTCCAGCTACCTGTCGATGATGCATGAGGCGATAGCCGGCCGCGGCGCGGCGCTGGCCTGGGCCGGCTTCGTCGAGGAGCAGCTGAAGCTCGGGCAATTGGTGCGGTTGACCAAAACTCCGCGCCGCCATGCCGACGCGTTCTACATCCTCACCCGAAGGAAGGCGACGCCAACCGAACAGATGGTGGCGCAGGCTTTGCTCGACAGCGCAACGGCCCGCTGACCTTCGTCAGCTACTCCGCCGCGGTGGCGAAACGCCTGGCGCCGTGGCGCGCGCTCCACGCGGGCATCGAGGCCTCGACATCTTCCTCGCTCGGGAAGGCGTCGCGCGCGTAGCGGTCGATCCTGAACCGAGCCGGATCGACCAGGCGCGGCGTATCCAGCAGGATCTCGGTCGCCAGCCTGCCGAGGCCCGGTCCATGGCTGACGCCGGTCTCGTTGTCGCCACCCGCGACGACGATGTTCGCGTGGCCCGGCACATGCCCGACCATCAAGCCGACATCGGGCGTATAGCAGGGAATGCCCTGCGACCAGTTCGCGACCTTCGAGCCGCGAAGCGGCGGGAAGACGTCCTGCAGCTTCTCCATCTGGTGGTCGACCATGGACTGCATCAGCTCGCGGTTGTGCGGCTGGCCGGGTTCGAGGTCGCTCTCCTCCAGGCGATGCATCGGCGTGTAGTGGCTGCCCGTGCCCCACATGATGGCGCCGAAGGTCTCCCGCAGCCAAAGCCTGAGCTCGCGGCATTGGATGGTCGGCAGCGTCGAAGGCAAGCCTCGGTCGTCGGTGACCACCCGCGTGGCCAGCACCCGCAGCAGCGGCAGGCGCCAGTCGAGGCCGGCGAGGACCTCGTTGTTCCAGGCGCCCGCCGCCACGACCGCGCCGTCGGCCTCGATGATGTCGTGGTCGGTCTTGAGCGTGACCTTGCCGCCGACGTCGTTGATCTTCCGCACCCTGGTCCTGTCGCGCGCGACGCCGCCGAGCTTCTTGATCTCGTTCACCAGCACGCCGAGCGCTAGCTTGGTGTCGAGTTGGATGCCGTGCGGATTGTAGGCGCCGGAGTGAACCTTCGCCGGATCGACCAGCCCGCCCATCTTCTCGCCGATCCGCGCGGCGTTGAGATCCTGCATCTCCTTCGGCGCATAGGGCGAGCTGAGCACAGGCATGACGAAATCCTCGCGCCCTTGCGGCGTGAGCGCCATGATCAGCGTGCCGTTCGGCCGGTAGCCGATCTCGGTGCCGAGCTCGCTCAGCATCCGGTAGAAGTCGAGGCCGTATTGTTGCAGGCGAAGGCCCTCCTCGCCGGCCGGGATCATGCCGGCCGACCAATGCGAGACGAAGCCGGCGCCGGCGCTGGTCGTTGCCGCGCCGGGCTCGGTCGCTTCTACGAGCGTCACGGTCTTCACGCCCGATTTCAAGAGGTGATAGGCGGTGGAGCAGCCGATGATGCCGCCACCCACGACCACGATATGCTTGCTGTTGGTTGCTGCCGGCATTTGTCTTCCTCCTCAGATCGTCGCGGCCGCAGGACCGCCAACATAGGTGTCGAGCCACCAGACGATGCGGGCGGCTGTGTCGATATATTCCGGATAACCGCGCAGGCTGTGGCCGGCATTCGGATAGATCGCGAGCGCGCTTGGCGAGCCTGAGCGCAGCGCGGCGAAATGGCACTCCAGCGCCTGCCCTGGCGGCGTGCTCTTGTCGATGCCGCCGGCCATGACCAGCGTCGGCACGCTCTTGAGCTGCCTGTGGAAAGCGGGGCTGCGGGTGAAATAGGCGCCGCCTTCCTCCCATGGCGAGGATTCCAGCATCAGCGCGTCGAATTCCGGTATCTGCGTCGTGCGATGCTGGCTGTACCAGTCGCCGACGGGGGAGATCGGAATGGCGGCGGCGAAGCGGTCGCTGCGCGTCGGCAGCCATGCGGACATGAAGCCGCCATAGCTGGTGCCGGTGACGGCGACACGGTCCGGATCGACCAGGCCTTTTCGCACCAGGGCATCGATGCCGCTCAAGATGTCGTCGGCATCGGCGCCGCCCATGTCGCCCTGCACCGCGCGGGCAAAGGCGTCCCCACGTCCCGTGCTGCCCCTCGGATTGGGGAAGAAAATCGTCCAGCCGCGCGCGACCAGAAGGGGAGCCGAACGCATTCGGGCCATCCAGCGGTTGCGATGGGACGAGATCGGACCGCCATGGATGTCGACCAGCAGCGGCGTCGGCCCGGCCGCCGCCGACGGGCGGACAAGCCAACCCTGGATTTCCAGCCCGTCCGCGGCACGCCAGGAAAACGGCTCGGCCTTGCCGCGGCCGGCCATCGTGGATCGCGCGTCGGCCGACGCGAGAGACGCGATCTGCCGCAGTTCGCCGTCGGCGACCTCGGCAAGGAACGGCGCCCGGTCGTAAGCCTCCGCGATGAAGAGCGAGCCCGCGGCGCCGACCGGCACGCTGGAGGGCGCCCACTCGCCGCAGGTCAATTCGGTCGACGACCAGCGTTCGGTCACCCCCGCGCCGGAGGCATCGCAATCGGCCACCACCGTCTCGTGGCCGCGGATGCCCGCCATATGCAGGCTGGTGGCGGAGCGCCATTCGATCGACGTGACGTCGATCGAATTGGTCGGGACGATGGCAACTTCGCCGCCCGCCGGATCGAGGATCGACAGCTGCCCGGCAACGAGGCCGCGGTCGCTGCAGAAGGCCTGGATGAAGGCGATGCGAGCACCGTCGGGCGAGCCGCGCGGAACGCCGATCTGGTCGCGCGGCGTGTGAAGAAGACTCACGGATCCCGACTTCGCATCGATGAGCGAAAGCTTCGCCGCATACCAGCTGCCCTCGACATGGTCATCGCTGGTCACGGCAGCGATCTTGTCGGCGCCGCACCAGCTCGCCTCCCAGACATTGACGGGCGCCGATGTGAGCGGCTCAGGTTTGGCCCTCGTGTCCCAGAGCCAAATCCGGCGCCAAAGATCCTCGCCCTCGCCCCAACCGATTTCGGGCAGCCACGCGGGCGCATCCGTCTTCTGCTTCTGCGCATAGCCGCCGTGAATTCCTGCCAGATCCGCGCCGGCGCCGGCAACGACCAGCAGCAGCTTCTGGCCGTCGGGCGACCAGTCGATCAGCTCGATCCGGCCGGGCACATCCGCCACCGCGATGCCTTCGCCGGCGGACCAGATCTCGATACAGTCGACGCCCGGCTCTCCACCGGCGTAAGCGACCGCCAGGACCTGCCCGTCCGGCGCAAGGCTGATTTGCCTGGTCTCCGCATCGTTGAGCCGTTGAGGAGAGCGATCGCCACGTCGCATTTGGTAGAGACGGCTGACCGGCGCACGGTCGAGGCCGCCCTCGAAGCTCTGGCCGATGAAAAACACCGCCTCGTTGGAGGCATGACCACAAAGAGAGCGGGCCGCGAAGACGTGCCCGTTCAGCCCGAACAGGGCGGCATAGAGGCCCTGCGCCTCAGCGAATTCCGCGGCGGAGCGGAAATCCCGGGACATCCGGCCGGCAACCGGCGCGTCCTCAGATCCGGAATTCCGCGTCCTGCTCATCTCGACTCCCAGCATCGCGCTCAACCGGGCGCCATCGCCGCGGCAAGATCACAGAGCCAACCATAACGGCCGTCGACGCATTGTCTAGACACCAGTGTACATTAGATTGGACCAGCGACCGATGAGCGGTTGACCCGCCCCGATCGGGATGCGCAGATTTCGAAGGCGACGAAACAATCCGGATACAGAAGCGATGAGCCTTGACGACAAAGTCCGGTCGATCCTGACGAGCGAAGTCATCTGGGACGCGCATTCCGGCTTCATGCCCGACCCGGCCGCGGATCTGAACAATCTGCGGATCTGGCGCGACGCCGGCGTCGATTATCTTTCCATCGATGTCGGCTTCGATCTCCTGCCCTGGGAAAAGACGGTCGCCACGCTTGCCTGTTTCCGGCACTGGATCCTGGCGCGCCCGGCCGACTACGCGCTCGTCTCGTCGACCGACGAAATTCTCGCCGCGAAGGCGCAAGGCAAGCTGGCGGTCACCTTCGATATCGAAGGCATGAACGCGCTGAACGGCCGGGTCGAGATGGTCGCGTTCTACCATCGCCTCGGCGTCAGACAGATGCTGTTCGCCTACAACCGCAACAACCTCGCGGGCGGAGGGTGCCACGACGAGGACAAGGGCCTCACAGCGTTCGGCCGGCAGGTGATCGACGAGATGAACCGTCTCGGCATGTTCGTGGACGTAACCCATACGGGCTATCGCACCACGATGGAGGTGATGGAATATACGGACCGTCCCGTTATCTTCTCGCACTCCAATCCGAAGGCGCTCTGCGCCCATGGGCGCAACATCACCGACGAGCAGATCAAGGCCTGCGCCCGAACCGGCGGCATCATCGGCGTCGTCGGCCTCAACCGCTTCCTGGGCGAGGGCCGCACCGATTCCAAACGGCTGGCCGATCACGTCGAATATCTCATCGACCTCGCCGGCCCGCGCCATGTCGGCATCGGGCTCGACTATGCTTTCCCGGTCGAGGTCGAAGGCATCGAGGACATCATCTCCAGCAATCCGCATTTCTGGCCGAAGAACGAATATCCGGAAGGCAAGACCACCTACTCGAGCCCGGGTCAGATGAAAGAACTCATCGAGGTCCTGCTTCGGCGCGGCCAGCCGGAGCGCACGGTTCGCGACGTGATGGGCGGCAACTTCATGCGGCTGGCGCGCGAGATCTGGAAATAGCCCCCGGAACAACCGTCGCGCCGATCGATCAATGGCTGGAACAAGCCTCCGGCTTCGCGATATATGATGTATTTTTTTCACTAGACATATGTGTATAGCCGGGGCAGGCTAACCAAAATGGAGCCGTCGACAGGTCTCCGGCAAGCCGCGAAGCGCGCAACATAACCAAGAGGGGTAGAGGATGACGAAGGCCGCGAACATCAACATGACACGCCGTGGGATGCTGGCCGGCGCCGGGGCGCTCGGCCTCGCCTCGCTGATCTACTCCACCAAACGCTCGCAGGCGGCGGCGTCCGTCCTCAGGGTGCGCTCATATGGCGATATCCAGACGCTCGATCCGGCCTTTCGGCTTGCCGCGCCCGAAGGCGACATCACCAATGTCATTTTCGCCGGCCTGGTCGTCGCCACGCCGGGCGACAGCTGGGGCTGGAAGCCGATGGCCGTGGAAAAGATCGAGCAGCTCGATCCGCTCACCATCGCCTTCAAGCTGCGCGACAATATCGGCTTCACCGACGGTTTCGGCCAGATGACGGCGGAGGACGTGAAGTTCTCGATCGAGCGCCTCGCCGATCCCGCCAACAAGTCCCCCTATGCGGGCGACTGGGCGACGCTCAAGGAAGTCGAGGTCAAGGACAAGCTCTCGGGCATCATCCATCTGAGCAAAGCATTCGCGCCGCTGTGGACCTCGACCTTGCCGACGCCGTCGAGCACGATCCTGTCCAAGCGCGCCGTGACCGAGGCCGGGGGCAAGCTCGGCGTGAAGCCCGTGGCGCAGTCGGGCCCCTATCTGCTCAAGGAATGGACGCCCAAGCAGCGCACCGTGCTCGTTCGCAACCCGGACTGGAAATACGAGCAGGGCGGCTACGACGAGATCCACGTCCACCCGATCGAGGACGAAAAGACCGCCGAGCTCGGCTATGAGGCGGGCGACCTCGACTATACCTGGACGTCCGTGTCCTCGATCAAGCGGCTGAAGGAAACGCCGCCGGCCGACACCGTCGTGGTCGAGAAGCCATCGCTCGCCTTCGTCTGGCTCGGCATGAACCAGATCGCGGCGCCCTTCGACAATCCGGACCTGCGCCGCGCCGTCCAATACGGCGTCGACCGCAAGGCCGTGGTGGACGCAGCCTATTTCGGCGCCGCCGCCACGTCCACCGGCATCATCGCGCCCGGCCTGATCGGCCATCGCGAGAAGAACCTCTACGAATATGATCCGGACAAGGCGCGCGAGCTGGTCAACAAGGCCGGCGCCAGCGGCCTCACCGTCACGCTCGACATCCTCAACAAGGCGGAGCGCCTGTCGGCGGCGCAGGTCGTGCAGGCCAATCTGCAGGACATCGGCATCAACGTTGAAATCAAGCAGAACGACAGCGGCACGTTCTGGACGCTGGGGTCGAAGCAAAACCCTTACTACAAGAAGCTCCAGATGGTGCTGTCGCGCTTCTCGATGCAGCCTGATCCGAGCTGGGCGACGGAGTGGTACACGACCAGCCAGATCGGCGAGTGGAATTGGGAGCAGTTCAGCAACGCCGAATTCGACAAGCTGGTCACCGAAGGCAAGATCGAGCTCGACCCGGCCAAGCGCGATGTCATGTACAAGAAGATGCAGGACCTGATGGAGGAGAGCGGCTGCTACGTCTTCCTCACCCATGAGGTCACCGGCGTGATGTACCGCAAGAGTGTGGCGGCCGGCCTCAAGCCGAACGGCGAGCCCTGCTTCGCGGACTTCAAACCTGCCTGACGTGATGGAAGACCACGGCACGGCGCGGGTCGGATTGGCCGGCTCCTGAGATGCTCCGCTATTCGCTGAAACGACTGGGCCTGGGCATCATCATCGTGAGCGTTGCGATGGTGATGCTGTTTGCCATGATCTATGTGATCCCGGGCGATCCGGCATCGGTGGCGCTCGGGCCGCGCGCCACGCCCGAGATGGTCCAGGCACTGCGCAGCCGCATGGGGCTGGACCAGCCGATCTGGATCCAGTTCCTCAGATTCTATTTCTCCGCGCTGCGCGGCGACCTGGGCACCGAGGTGCTGTCCGGGCGACCGGTGCTCGACGTCGTGTTCGAGCAGTTGCCCTACACGCTTGCGCTGATCGCGGGCGCGATCTCGTGGTCCGTGCTGCTCGGCATTCCGCTGGGCTGCATCGCGGCGGTGCGGCGCGGCGGCTTCGTCGATCGCGTCATCGGCGTGCTCTCGGTCGCGGTGATCGCGGTGCCGTCCTTCGTCATCGCGATCTATTCCCTGCTGATCTTCGCCGTCGCCCTGCAGTGGCTGCCGGCCATCGGCGCCGGCGAACCCGGCAATCTGGCCAGCCAATTGAAGCATCTTGCCTTGCCGTCACTCGCGATCGGCGTCGGCTGGGTCGGCTACATCGCGCGCATGGTGCGTGCTTCCATGCTGGAAACGCTGGAAGCCAGCCACATCCGCACCGCCCGCGCTTTCGGCCTGACCGACCGGCGCATCACCTATTCCTATGCCTTGCGCATCGCCATCCTGCCGACCGTCACGCTGCTCGGCGTCGGCATCGGCAATATGGTGTCTTCGGCCGTCTTCGCCGAGATCGTCTTTGCCCGCCCCGGCATCGGCAAGCTGGTCTACGAGGCGATCTCGGTGCGCAATTATCCGGTCGTCACCGGCGCCGTGCTGGTGACGACCGCTTTCTTCGTCGTCGTGAACGCTCTCGCCGACATCCTCATTGGTGCGTTGGACCCCCGTGTCAGAACAAGCTTTGATTGAGCGGCAGCCGCGCGTGCGCATCGGCAAGGCTGGCCGCGTGCTTCGGCGCATCCTTCGCGAGCCGCTCGGCGCGTTCGGTCTCACCCTGGTCGTGATCGTCGTTCTGTCGGCTCTCTTCGCCGACGTGCTCACCAGCTATCCACCAACCAAACTCGCCCCCGCCGAGCGTTTCGCGCCCGCAAGCCTGCAGCACCTGCTCGGCACGGATCATCTCGGACGCGACCTGTTCTCGCGCGTGCTCCATGGCGGCCGTATCGCGCTCGCCATTGCGCTTGGCGCGACCGGCCTGTCGCTCATCGGCGGCATCGTGCTCGGGCTCATCGCCGGCTACGGGCCGCGCTGGCTCGACAATCTGATGCTCCTGCTCTTCGATGCCATCAAGAGCTTCCCGACCGTGATGCTGGCGCTGACACTGGTCACGCTGACCGGACCGTCGCTGCTCGCCGTGCTGATCGTGGTCGTGCTGGTCAATGTGCCCGGCTATGCCCGTATCATCAGGACACAGACGTTGGTCCTGAAGTCGGCCGAGCATGTCATGGCGGCGCGCTCGATGGGCGCGAGCACCGCACGAATCCTCACCGTCCACATATTGCCCAACGTCATCGGCCCGATCCTCATCCTCGCATCGATGGACATCCCGGTCGTCGTGGCGATCGAGGCGGGCCTAAGCTTTCTCGGCCTCGGCGTCAGACCGCCTCTGCCAAGCTGGGGCGCGATCCTGAACGACGGCTTCGTCAACATCCGCGATTCATACTGGATCGTGGTCGCCGGCGGCCTGCCGATCATCCTCACAACGCTCGGCTTCACCTTCCTCGGCGAGACCTTGCGCGACGTTTTCGACCCCAGGCTGAAGAGGCGCGAATGACCGTCCTCGACGTCAAGGACCTCAGCGTCGACTTCGCCACCGAAGCAGGCACGTTGCAGGCGCTGCGCAAGGTGAGCCTGGAGGTGCCGGCGAACCGGATCGTCGGCGTCGTCGGCGAGTCGGGCTGCGGAAAGTCGACGCTGATCAACGCCGTTCTCGGCCTGCTTGCCGACAATGGCACGGTCACGGCGGGCCAGATCCTGTTCGAGGGCAAAAGCGATCTCGTCCATCTCGACGGCAATGGCATGCGGGCGCTGCGCGGCCAGAAGATCGCGACCGTCTTCCAGGACCCGATGGGAGCGCTGAACCCGGTGCTTTCGGTGGGCAAGCAGATGCGCGACATCCAGTACCGCTCCGGCCTGCCGCGCAAGGCAAAGGACGCGCTCTCGGTCGAGATGCTGCGCAAGGTCCGTATCCCCGATCCCGAGCGCCGGCTGGCGCAGTTTCCGCACGAATTCTCGGGCGGCATGAAGCAGCGCATCGCCATCGCCATGGCGCTGCTGATGCGGCCCTCGCTGCTCATCGCCGACGAGCCGACGACGGCCCTCGACGCCACGCTCGAAGTCGCCATCATCGAGTTGCTCAAGGACCTGCAGAAGCAGATCGGCTGCTCCGTGCTGTTCATCTCGCATCATCTCGGCGTCATAGCCGAGCTGTGCGACGAGATGATCGTCATGTATGCCGGCGAAGTGGTCGAACGCGGCTCGACCCGCGACATCTTCCACAACCCGCGCCATCCCTACACGAAGAAGCTGCTCGCTTGCGATCCGGCAAGGCTCTCGCGACGCGAGTCGCGGCTGCCCACCATTCCCGGTACGCTGCCGGACCTGCGCAACCGTCCCAAGGGCTGCGTTTTCCAGTCACGCTGCGAACTCGCGGACGATGCCTGCGCCACGATGCCGCCCGATAGCGCGCTGAGCGCGTCTCACGTCGCGCGGTGCTGGCATACCGACGAGACGGCCGGAGCGGCCGCATGACGACAGAACCCCTGCTTTCGGTTTCCGATCTTCGGGTACGCTTCCGCGTCGGCGGCATGATGAGCGCGCTCACCGGCCGGCGGACAGAAATCGAAGCCGTCTCCGGTGTCGGCTTTACGCTGGAGCGCGGCCAGACGCTTGCGCTGGTCGGCGAATCCGGATCGGGCAAGACCACGCTGGCGCGCGCCGTCGACGGCCTGCAGCCGGCCGCGAGCGGCTCGATCCGCTTCGAGGGCCGCGAGTTGCGCGACCTGCCGAAGAAGGACTGGAAGCCGCTCCGGTGCAAGATGTCGATGATGTTCCAGGATCCGGTCGGCTCGCTGTCGCCGCGCCTCAGCGTTCGCTCGCTGCTGGCGGAGCCGTTCGCCATCCACGGCCTGTCCGGCCGCAGCCTCGAAGCCGAGGTGGAGCGCCTGCTCGCCCTTGTCGGACTTCCGCGCGATTTCGCTGATCGCTATCCGCACCAGCTCTCCGGCGGCCAGGCACGTCGTGTCGGCGTCGCAAGAGCCGTGGCTCTGGATCCGGTGCTGATCATCGCCGACGAACCAACAGCCGGGCTCGACGTATCGATCCAGGGCGAGGTGCTCAACCTGCTCAACGACCTGCGCGACCGCATGGGTCTGTCGATGCTCATCATCACGCACAATCTGCACGTCGTGCGCCAGATCGCTGACCGGATGGCGGTGATGTATCTCGGACGATTCGTGGAGGAAGGCGAGACCGAGGCGATTTTCCGGGCGCCGCATCATCCCTACACGGCGGCGCTGCTGTCCGCGAACCCCGAGCCCGATCCGGACAAGGTGCATAACCGCATCGCGCTGCCGGCCGAAGTGCCGTCGCTGCTCGACAGGCCTTCGGGATGCGAGTTCCACACACGCTGCCCGTTCGCGCAAGATATCTGCACGACGCAGGCGCCGACCTCTTCCGCAGCCGGCTCGAGCCGGCTCACCTGTCACTTCCCGCTCAATGCCGGCCCGAGCGCCGTCAAGGCAACCGCTGCAAGCTAAGAGAAGGTCCGTCCGATGAAAGACATCCGCGTGGTCACCGATTTCCCGCGCAAGGTCCGCGAGATCGAGAACCTGTGGATCCCGATGCCGGACGGCGTGAAGCTCGCCGCGCGCATCTGGCTACCACAGGACGCCGAAGCCGATCCGGTGCCGGCCATCCTCGAATACCTGCCCTACCGCAAGCGCGACGGAACGGTGGAGCGCGATGCGCTCACCCATCCTTATTTCGCCGGCCACGGCTATGCCGGCGTGCGTGTCGACATGCGCGGCACCGGCGACAGCGAAGGCGTCTGCAAGGGCGAATATCTGAAGCAGGAACAGGACGATTGTCTCGCCGTCATCGAATGGCTGGCGAAGCAGCCCTGGTGCTCGGGCGCGGTCGGCATGATCGGCATCAGCTGGGGCGGCTTCAACGGGCTCCAGGTTGCCGCCCGCCGCCCGCCGGCGCTGAAGGCGGTGATCTCGCTCTGCTCCACCGACGACCGTTACAACGACGACGTCCACTATCTCGGCGGCGCGCAGATGTGCGACAATCTGATGTGGGGCACGACCGCCTGGGCGATCGCCATGACGCCGCCCGATCCGCTGATCGTCGGCGACCGTTGGCGCGAGCTGTGGGAGGGGCGCCTCGAAGGCAACGGCATCTGGATGCAGGACTGGTTCGAGCACCAGCGCCGCGACGACTTCTACAAGCACGGCTCGATCTGCGAGGATTACGCGGACGTCGAGATCCCGGTCTATGCGGTCGGCGGCTGGGCGGACGGTTATCCGAACCCGATCTTCCGTATGCTTGAACATCTGCCGGGTATCCGCAAGGGACTGATCGGCCCGTGGGGCCACAAATACCCGCACTTCGCCATGCCCGGGCCGCGCATGGGCTTCCTCCAGGAATGCCTGCGCTGGTGGGACCAGTATCTCAAGGGCATCGACACAGGCATCGCCGACGAACCTATGCTGCGCGCCTGGATGCAGGAACCGGCGGCACCGGCCGCGATCTATGACGAGCGTCCCGGGCGCTGGGTGGCCGAGCCGTCCTGGCCGGGACCTGGCGTCGGCGAATATACGCTCGCGCTCTCGCCCGGCAAACTTGCCGAGGACGCCGGCAGCGACGACGTGCTGACGATCCGCTCGCCCTCCACGGCGGGGCTCTCGTCCGGCGCGTGGTGTGGCTACGGCGTGCTGCCGACCTTGCCGGTCGACCAGCGCATGGAAGCCGGCAATGCGCTCGTCTTCGAGACCGAGCCGCTGAAGGAAGCCGTGGAGATCCTCGGCTTCCCGGAATTCGAGGTGAAGCTCGCCTCGGACAAACCGGTCGCGCTGATCTCGGCGACCCTGTCATTGGTGCTGGAAGACGGTGCCGCCTCGCGCGTCAGCTACGGCATCCTCAATCTCACCCACAGGCATGACGATCTCGATCTCAAGCCGATGACACCGGGCGAGGCCGAGACGGTGCGCCTCAAATTGCGCTGCTGCGGCCAGCGCTTCGAGAAGGGCCAGCGCATCCGGCTCGCCATCGCCACCGGGCATTGGCCGATCGTCTTCCCGGGACCGGAGAACGCGACGCTGTCGATCCATTGTGCCGGAAGCAGGCTGATCCTGCCGGTGCGCAAGCCGCAGCCGCTCGACAAGACGCTCCCGGAATTCAAGGGACCGGAAAGCGCCACGCCGATGGCTCAGGAGGTGATCAAGGCGGGCGAGCCTTTCCGGCGCGAGGTAACCACGGACCAGATCACCGGGGAATCCACCTACACGATCGTCAGCGACGCGGGAACGGTGCACCATCCCCACACCGGCATGACCCTGTCGCAGCGACAGACCGAGATCTTCACCGTCCATCCGGACGATCCGAACTCTGCGCGCGGAACCGTGACCTGGGACAAGACCTATTCGCGCGGCGACTGGAACGCTCGCGTTTCGGTATCCGCCACGGTGCGTGCGTTGCGCGATGTCTGGCGCATGGAAACGCATCTCGTCGCGCGCGCCGGTGATGAGGTCGTGGTCGATCGCGAGGAGGTCAAGGAATTTCCACGAGACCTGAATTGACGTGGTCGCGGGCGGGGGACCGGTCAGCCGGGGCTTTTCAGCAGCATCTTTTCGGCGAAGGCCTCGACCTCCCCTGCGCGAGGTTCCTTGCCGGTATGCGTGAGCAGGTAGGCCGGGGTCAAGAAAAGACGGTTGCTTACCGGCTCGACGATCTCGAGCGAGTAATAGCCGATCTGCGTGAAATAGAGCACGCGCGCCCGCACGAACGCTTCCGTCTCGGCATAACCGTGCCGTGAGAACATCGCCCGTATGGCGTCGACCCGCGTGTCGTCTTCCTCGTTGACGATCCGATGCACTTCGGCGGACTGGCGCGACCAGGCGCGCACGGCGAAATCCAGCCGCGGATTGAACAGCTTCTCATCCAGCCAGCACTCGAAGACATTGAGCACCGCCTGCGTGATCGACGTGGCCGGCCGTCCGGCCTGCTCGACGATGAAACGGGTGTTGTTGTTGCGCCAGTAGTCCAGCAATTGGTCGAGCAGGTCCTGGCGGCTCTCGAAGTACCAGTAGAAACTGGAACGCGAGACGTTCAGCTTCTGCCCGAGCGCAAGCACGCGCACGGCTTCCACGCCCTCGGAGATCAACGTCTCCAGCGCGAGGCTCATCCAGTCCTCGCGCGTCACCTTGGTGTTGCCGATCAGACCGGACCGCCGCACGACTTCATCAGCATTGGAATCGGAGAGCATAGCGTACCGGCCAAGTTTGAACGCCGGCTAGATAGACCTGAAACCACCACGCTACAACACTTGCACCTGTTCGAGCCACTCCCAGAGATAGGGAGCAAGGCCCCGGTCGACGTGGAGACGCACCCGATCGGGGGTGCCGAACCGGTAGAAGAGAACGCCGACGCCGGCGAAAAGAATCGAAGCCGAGCGGCTTGCCGCTGCCGGATCGAGCGCCGTGCCCCTGGCGATCAGGCGCTCCACATCCGACCCCTCGATCTCGAACACGTGGAGTCCGGCATCCATGACCGTGGCCGCGAAACCGGCCGCGTGCCAACCGGCGGCAACGGGGAACGGCTGTTCGCCGACGGCAAGGAGGCGGTCGCGCGCGATCCGCACCATGTATCTGTCGCCGCTGGCGATTGCGCCGGCGCCTACGCCTTCGCCGGCGAGCCTTGACGCCTTCGACCAGGCAGCGAGGTCGCCGCTGACCAGAAGCTGGTTCAGCCCGCCAACCGTCCGCACGCTGACGCTGCCTTTGCTGAGCGTGGCGCTCGCCCAGTCGGGCGCCGCCGGCCATTTTTCGGCAAGGTTACGCATGGAGCCGCCTCCCCTCCGGATCGAAGGCGCAGGGCGCGACAATCGTCGCCCGCCGCACGACACCCAGGTGTTGAACGTCGATGGTTTCGCCGTGCCGCGCCGCTCCCCGCTCGATGAGCGCGAGCGCAACCGGGCGTCCCAGGGTCGGGCTCCGGTAGCTGGAGGTGACGAAGCCGATGCTTCTGAGCCGGCCGTCGCGCTTCTCGACGCCATGCGCGCCGGTCGCCAGCGGCGCCTCGCCTTCGCGCAGCGCAAGGCCGACGAGCTGATTGCGGTCCGTGCTGTTTGCCGCTTCCGTGAAAAGCGAGCGCCGGCCGACGAACTCGCTGGCGCGTTTGGTCCGCGGTCCGGCGACGCCGAGATCGTGCGGCATTGTGGTTCCGTCGGTGTCCTTGCCGATGACGATGTAGCCCTTCTCGGCGCGCAGGATCATCAGCGATTCGAGCCCAAGCAGCACGGCGTCGAAGGCGCGGCCCTCCTGCCGCATCCTTGCCCAGAGCGCCTCCGCCCGATCGGCTCGGATTGAGATCTCGTAGCTGCGGTCGCCGGTGAAGGAGACACGCGCGATGCGCACCTCGTCTCCGGCAAAGCGGCCAGCGGCGACCGCCATGTGCGGCAGGCTGGCGTCATCCAGTGCCGCGCCCAGATCGAGCGCTTCGACGACCTGGCGCGCATTCGGACCCGACACCGTCAAGGTGGCGTATTGCGCGGTGGCGTTGTGGATATAGACCGCATCGCGGCCAAAGCGGTCCTGCCGCCACTCCTCGAGGCGCGCGTGGACCGCGGCGACATGCGAGGACGAGCAGGAGACGATGAAGCGATGCTCGTCGAGACGAACCAGGACGCCGTCATCGAAGACGACGCCATTTTCAGACAGCATGAAGCCGTAGCGGCAATGGCCCGGCTTCAGGGTCGACATGGTGTTGTAATAGATGAAGTCGACAAACTCGGCCGCGCGCGGGCCGATCACCTCGATCTTGCCCAGCGTCGAGCCGTCGAAGAGCGCCACGGATTGCCGGGCCCGCCGCGCCTCGTCCTGGATCGAGGCACCGGCTTCACCGCCACCATAGTAGGCAGGCCTCAGCCATCCGCCATATTCCTGGAACACGGCGCCTGCGGCGCGATGGTTTGCCTCCAGCGGCAGACGGCGGACCGGAGCGTGCATGCTGCCCCGGCGCGCTCCCGCAAGGCTGGCGAACGGGACAGGCGTGAAGGGCGGCCGGTAGGTCGTGGTGCCGACTTCCGCCATGCCGCGCCCGGTGATGTCCGCCAGCAGCGCTAACCCATTCAAGTTCGAGGTCTTGCCCTGGTCGGTCGCCATGCCGAGCGTGGTGTAGCGCTTCAGGTGCTCGACCGAGACGAAGTTCTCCCGCGCCGCCAGCTCGACATCCTTGGCGGTGACGTCGCTCTGGTAGTCGATCCAGACGCGACCCCTGGCCTTGGGCTTCGGCCACAGGCTGACGACGCCAAGCGTTGCTTCCGCTCCCGTACCGCGAGGCGCGGCCGACGACGAGCCGAAGTCGCCAACGGCCGCGACGCCGCCGGCCAAGGCCTCCGAAAGCGAGACCGTGCCGGCCACGGCGCCGGCGACGCCGATCCCGTCGATGGTTTCGCCGGGAATGAAGGCCGCCAGCTGATCGCTCCAGGCGAGCTTGCCTTTCGCCTGCGAGAACAGGTGCACGGTGGGTGTCCAGCCGCCGGAGACGAGAACGCAGTCGGCGGCAAGCACCGTGCTATCGTCCAGCAGGACACCCTGGACGGCGTTGCGACCGCGCGCCGCCGTGATGGTACGACCCGCCAGGACGCGAATACCGCCCTTCGCTTGCGCAGCGTCGTCGCGCCGGCAGTCGACCACCGTCACCGAAGCGCCGGCCGCGGCCAACGCCGAGGCCGGCTCATAGGCGCTGTCGTTGTTGGTCGCGACGACGATTTCCCGGCCGACAAGCACGCCATGCCGGCGCAGATAGCTGAGCGCGGCATCAGCGGACAGGATTCCGGGCAGGTCGTTGTTGGCGAACGGCACGGGCCGTTCGATCGCGCCCGTCGCAAGCACGATGCGGCGGGGCCGCACACGCCACAGCGTGTCCGGCCGGCCGTCGGAGTGGCGTTGGTTGAGCGCGACCAGATTGTGGTCGTAGAGGCCGAAAGCGGTCGTCTCGCTCAGCACCAGCTGGCCGCCATCCTTCAGCCTGGCAACCGTCGCCTCGACCCACGCCCTACCCTCGATGCCATCGACTTCGCCGGCGCGATGGCGCAGCGACCCGCCGGGATGCGCCCGGTCGTCGGCCAGCACGACCGAGTGCCCAGCCGCCGCCGCGCTGGCTGCCGCGGCAAGGCCGGCCGGCCCGGCGCCGACCACAAGGACATCGCAATGATGGTTGACCTGGTCCGAGACCTGACGCGGCTGCCAGTCTGGATCGACGACGCCAAGTCCTGCCATGGCGCGGATGCGCGGCTCGAACAGGTGCCAGTCCGGCCACATGAAGGTCTTGTAGTAGAAGGCGGCGGGCAGGAAGCGCGCAAAGCGATCCAGAACGGCGTTGCGGTCGTTCTCGGCCGTCGGCGAAGCGTTGACGCTCCTGACCTTCGTGCCTTCCACGGCTTTTACGGTCGTGGCGCGGGCATTCGGCACGCCGCCCGCCGCGCTCTCGACATCGACCAACGCGTTGGGCTCTTCGACGCCGGAGCCCCAGATGCCGCGCGGGCGATGATATTTGAAGCTACGGCCGACGATTGCCTGGCCACTCGCGAGCAAGGCGGAGGCGATCGTGTCGCCCGCGAAACCCTGCACGCGCCTGCCGTCAAAGGTGAAGCTCAGCGGATGGTCGCGATCGATGTCGCTGCCACCGGTTGCGAGACGGGAAGCGCTCATCGTCCGTGCTCCGCTTCGCCAAGCACGGACGAGCCGGACACCTTGTGATTGACGCTGTCGCGGCTCATCGCGAAGAACTCGCCGCAGGTCAGATGCACCCAGATCTCGCGGGCCGGTCCTTTCGGATTGTCGCGCATATGGAGATAACCGGCCCAGCGCTCGGCGGTCACATCACTGCCGTCTGGCCTCAGATTGCCGGCCTCGCCGCCATAATGGAATTCGCTTTCTTCGCGCGGCCCGCAGAAGGGGCAGGGAAAGAGCTGCATTTTGTTCTAAACCTTCAATGGGCAATGCCGGAGCCGGCGGCCTCGTCGATCAGACGGCCGCGGGCGAAGCGGTCGAGATCGAAGGGACGGCTGATGTCGTGATGCCTGCCGGTGGCAAGCAGATGGGCAAGCAGCGTGCCGCCGGCGGGAATCGCCTTGAAGCCGCCCGTGCCCCAGCCGCAGTTGAGGAACAGGCCGGGCAGCGGCGACTCGCCGATGATGGGCGAAGAATCCGGGACGACGTCGACGATGCCGGCCCATTGCCGCATCATCTTCAACTGGCCGAAGATCGGGAACATCTCGAGCATGCCGGCGATTACGCCTTCCAGCACCGGCAGGTTGCCGCGCTGGCCGTAGGACGGGATGCGGTCAAGCGCGCCGCCGATCACCAGTTCACCCTTATCCGACTGGCTGACATAGACGCCCGTGTCCGGCGAGATCACCACCGTGTCGATGATCGGCTTGACCGGTTCGGACACGCAGGCCTGCAGCGCGTAGGAATTGACCGGCAGCCGGAAACCGGCTTTCGCCGCCAGCACCGACGAATGACCGGCGACCGCCATGCCCGTACGCTCGGCCCGGATAGCGCCGCGCGAGGTGACGACGCCGCGGCAGCGCCCGTTCTCGATGATGAAGTCGGTGATCTCGCAGTTCTGGATGATGTCGACGCCGAGACGGCTCGCCGCACGCGCATAGCCCCAGGCGACGGCGTCGTGGCGGGCGGTGCCGCCGCTCGGCTGCCAGGTGCCGCCATAGACGGGGAAGCGTGTGTCCGGGCTGAAATTGTAGATCGGCACGACGCGCCGCACATCCTCGACCGAGAACAGTTCGCAGTCGATGCCGTTGACCTGGATGGCGTTGACCGACCGCGCGGCGGTTTCCATTCCCGCTTCGCTGTGCGCGAGGGTGAGGATGCCGCGCGCCGAAAACATCACATTGTAGTTCAGGTCCGTCGACAACGTCTTGTAGAGGCTGTGAGCCAGCCCGTAGATCGCCGCGCTTTCAGGGTAGAAGTAGTTCGACCGCACCACCGTGGTGTTGCGGCCGGTATTGCCGCCGCCGATCCAGCCCTTCTCGAGCAGCGCGACATTGGTGACGCCGTGATTCTTCGCCAGGTAATAGGCGGTGGCAAGCCCGTGCCCACCGCCGCCGATGATGATCGCGTCGTAGCGCGGTTTCGGGTCGGGAGAGCGCCAGGCCTTTTCCCAGCCGGTCTGGCCGGCGATGCCTTCCTTGAAGAGCGAAAGCGCCGAGTACTGCCTCGTCATGCGCGCAAACCGTCGTCGCAGGCCGGAGACGTCGCTCCACCGCAAGGACCTGGCCGCCGTGTCCCCAGCTCGAACATGTGCATCGATTGCCCCTTATACCTGCTTTGCTGTTGGTGCCGAACATCCCAAAGCAAAGCCGAGCGCACATCTAGCGCGAATGTACACCTGTGTCCATTCAAAGCGTATGACGGGCTTCAACGCCTTTCACAGATTTCGAAGATGTTCGATCCTGCAGGCGCCGGCTCGCTCGTCAGAGCCACTCCGGCACGCGCTCGGTGGAGTGAAGCGAAAGCGCCCGCAAGCAGGGCTCCCGGAGGCTGGAGCTCTTTGGTTGCGCCCGGCTCTCCTTGCAGGTTTCCGGTCTGGATATCAGGCGACCGCGTCGGCGCCATGCCGGCTTGTTGCTTCGGCGGCCTGCAGGAAAGCGGCGAGCTTTTCGTTGAAGATCGCCGGCTTCAGCAGGAAGGGCGCGTGCTTGCCGCCTTGGATGTCGTCCGGCTCGCCGGTCCACTGCTCAAGCTTCAATTCCCGGAAATACTGATGGTTCAGGAACGGATCGTCCGAGCCGTTCAGGATGGCGAACGGCACCGCACTCGAACGCAGGAACCGCATCTGTCGCGGCCAGTCGACGATCTGGAGCTTGCCCAGCGTGTAGGCGCGGGCGCGCCCGTCGGTCCTTCGCACGGCTCGGTGGAAGTGAAGCGTCTCCGCCGTCTTCGGGCCGGTCGTCGAAGCGGCGAAGTCGCGGCTCTCGGCCGGCGACAGGAAGGTCTTGCTCGCAAGAACGAAATGGCTGGTCGCGTCATAGGCGCGGCCGACATCTTCCGGAACGACCCTGAGCGGCGGCGTGCCCGAAATGGCAAGCGCCCGCACGGGATAGCCGCGGGCCGCGAGCTCGATGGCGATATACCCGCCCAGCGACCATCCGAACACAAAAGGGTTTGCCGCGCCGAGCGCCTTCAGCACGTCTTCGGCGACGTCGGCGAAGGCCTCGACGCTATAGTCCTTTTCCGGATCGGCATTGTCGGACACGCCATGGCCCGGCAGGTCGAAGGAGATGACCCGATAGCGGTCGCGGAGCGCCTTGAACTGGTTGGCGAACACCTCCTTGGCGGAGGAGTTGCCGTGGACGAGGAGAAGCGCCGGCTTGTCGCCGCCGGTGTCCGCAACGGCGATCCTGCCATGGCGGGTGGCGACCATCGTCTCACGCGCTCCGGTCATCGCTTCACGTTGGGCGAGACCGAAGCGGCGGCGCAGCCTGGCCGTCGTCTGCGAGCGCGCCACGTCGAGCGCTTCGCGAAGCGTCTGCAGCAATGCCCACAGCCCGCCCGGATAGAAGATCAGGATGACGATCAGCAACAGCGACATGATGATGTTGCGCCAGGCGCCGTAGGCGGCGAAGACCTCCGACACCATGGTCACGAAGAAGGCCGCAAGGATAGGGCCCCAGATCGTTCCGGCGCCGCCGAGCAAAAGCATCGAGAGCAGCAGGCCGAGCAGCCCGAGGCCGAAATTGTCGGGAGAGGCAACCCGCATGTAGGAGCCGTAGAAGCCGCCGGCCACGCCGCTCAGCGCCGCGCTCACCGTCAGCGTGAACAGCCGGGTGCGCGTTTCGGACATGCCGCGCGAGATGGCGTAATATTTGTGGTCGCGCATGGCCACGATGGCGCGGCCGAAACGCGAGCGGGTGATCTTGTAGAGGATGATGGTGGAGGCCACCAGCATCAGCAGGGCCAGGTAATAATAACCGACCTTGCCGCCGCGGTTGAAGCGGTAGCCGAAGAGCTCGAGCGCCGGCAGGCTCACCATGCCCGACGTGCCGCCGGTTATGTCGGATTGGCTGATGATGATCTGGTAGAGCACCTGTGAGGCGGCGATGGTCACCAGGATGATGTAGATGCCTGAAAGCCTCAGGATGGGCAGCGTTATGAGAGCCGCGACAAGCCCCGCGGCGATACCGGCGAAGGCTATGCCCAGCCATGGCGACAGGCCGAGGGTCTGGCCGACGAGTCCGAACGCATAGGTGCCAATGGTAAAGAGCGCGACATGGGCGAAATTGAACAGGCCGCCATACCCAAGGCTAAGGTCCCAGCTCGAGGCGACGATGCCGAACACGAAGGCCAGCACCAGGAGATGCCGCAGATACATGCTCGATGAAAGCAGCGGCACGAGCGCAAGCACGGCCAGGACGATCAGGACCGGGATCAGCCCGGAACTGCGGGCGAAGGACGGGCTGTACCGCATCAGACGGATTTCCTGTATCGGCCAAACAGGCCTTCTGGCTTGGCGACAAGCACGACGATCATGATGGCGAAAAGCACCGTCGGGCTCCAGTAGAGGCCGACGAGGTAGGTCATGACCGCCTCGAGCAAGCCAACGATGAAGGCCGCGTAGATCGGGCCGGTGAAGCGCGCGATGCCGCCGAAGATCACCACGATCAGCGCTTTCATCAGCGGGTCGGAGCCCATCGAGGGGTTCATGAAGCGGGTGGAGCCGATCAGGATGCCGGCCAGTGCCGCCAGCGCCGCCGACAGGCCGAAGGCGATCGCGTAGAGCCGCTCGACATCGATGCCCATGAGTTGCGCCGCCTCACGGTTCTGCGCCACGGCGCGCATGGCGCGGCCAAGCGGCGCGCGCTGCAGGAACACGCCGAGCGCCGCCAGGATGACCAGCGCCAGCGCCACCACCGCCATCTCGTTGCGGGATATGGTGATGCCGAGCATCGACATGTCGCCGCCGAGCAGCGGAGAGAGCTGCTTGTTGCGCGGCCCCCAGACGAGATTGATGACGTTTTCCAGGATGGTGGCGCCCGCGAGCGTGGTGATGACGGATTTCACCACGATGTCCGGGTTTCGTTCGAAAGGCTTGATGAGGAGATAGTAGACCAGCATACCGATGACGAACATGCCGATGATGGAGACCGCCGCCCCGGCCAGCAGGCCGGCGCCCGAGGCCTCGGTGCTGGCGATCTGCCAGGCAATATAGGCGCCGAGCGCAATGAACGTGCCGTGGGCGAAATTGAAGATGCCGAGCGTCGTCCACACGAGCGCCAGCCCGGTCGCCATCAGCGCATAGAGCGCGCCCAGCACGATGCCGCCAAGCAGGATCAGGTTAAGCGTCTCAAGGGTCAATGGTGATCCTCGCCGAACATCAGGTTCATGATCTCTTCATGCGTCGGCATGTCGGCCTTCTCGATGCGGCGCGAGATGCGGCCGTGGTCGAACAGGTAGAGCGTGTCGATCAGCTCCTCGAGGAAGGCGATGTCCTGATCGACCACGATCAGCGGCACGCCGGATTCCCGGATGGTCTGGATCGCCGAAGCGAGTTCCCCGCGCAGCTTGGGCGACAGTCCCAGCGTCGGCTCGTCGAGGATGAGTAGCTTCGGCGCCGCCATCAGCCCGACGCCGATGGCCACCATCTGGCGCTCGCCGCCCGAAAGGAAGCGTATCTTGTGGCCGAGCCGCTCGTGCACCCGGGGAAAGAGCCGGAAGACCTTGTCCAGCGTCTCCGCCGCATTGGCGCGCCCGCGGGAGGCATAGGGTGCGATCGACAGCGTTTCGGCGACGGTCATGTCCGGAAACAGCAGGTTTCCCTGCGGGACATGGATCAGCCCGGCGCGCGCCACCGCTTTCGGATCCATCCGGCGCCGGGTTATGGCGTCGTAGTTGAAATTGCGCCAGCGCCTGCTGCCGCGCGCGCCCGGACGGTTGAGCTGGACACCGTCGAAGAAAATGTCCCCATCCCACGGATCGATGATACCGGACAGGGTCCTCAGGAAGGTCGTCTTGCCGTGGCCGTTCGGGCCGAACAACCCCACGCTGGCGCCCTGCACCAGCGAAAGGTCGATCTTGCGGAAGATCTGCAGCGGCTCGTAGCCGCCATCGAGGCCCCTGACATCGAGGAGAAGCGTGTCCGTCATCGTGCCTGCCCCAGATAGGCTTCGACCACTTTCGGATCGGCAACGACTTCGGAGGGGAGCCCCTGGGCGATCACCCGGCCCTGGTCGAGGACGATAAGCCGGTCACAGACGGCCATCAGCAGCGGCAGGACGTGCTCGATGAGCAGGATGGCGATGCCGCGCCGGCGCAGCCCGAGAATGAGCGCCTTCATATGTTCGATCTCGCCGGGCGTCAGGCTCGACGCCGGCTCGTCGAGCAAAAGCACGCGCGGCGACATGGCCAGGGCGCTGGCTATCATCAGTATCTTGCGGAAGAAGATGGGGAGCGTTGCGGTCGGCGCATTGTGCAGGGTCTGGGGAAAGCCCACCATGTCGAGCACCCCGATCGCAGCGGCCTCATTCTCTTTCTGCCCCTGCCGCTTGCCACTATGCTCGATGGCCACCAGCACGTTGTCGATAGCGCTCAGCGAGGTGAAGATGCTTTCGCGCTGGAAGGTGCGGGCGATGCCGGAACGGCTCACCTCCTCCGGGGCCACGTTCTGGATTTCCCTGCCATCGAAAACGACGCGACCGCTGTCGGCCGGAAAGGGGATGTTGGTCAGTATGTTGAACAGTGTGCTCTTGCCGCTGCCGTTCGGCCCGGCGACGCCGAGTATTTCGTTCTCGGCCAGCGCAAAGCTGACGCCCCCCACGGCGCGCAAGCCGCCGAAGGACTTGGTGAGATTTTCGGCCGTAAGGATCATGCGAAGACTGCTTTGACGAAAGCGGAGCGCTGTTGGGCTTCGGCGCCGGGAAAAAGCGCCGGCGCGACAGGTCGCGCCGGCACATCGAACATTTCGGGTGCCGACCGGAAGGCTTCTGCTACTGCTTGATCCAAGGCGGAAGCTTGAAATCGCCAGTCGCGTATTTCTTCGGCCCGATCAGGAAGCGCTTGCCGTCCCAGATCTGGTAGAAGGTCACCGGAATGTGGTTCTCGTCCTGCACGGCAAGATGAGTCGCCTGGTCGAATTCGACCGGCCCCGGCGCGGCGTCGACCTTGGTTTCGCCGAGCGCCTTGCCGATCGCGTCGTGATCCTTGGGATCGCCGACCTTCTCCAGCGCCGCGAAATACATCTCCGCCTCTTCGTAGAGGGCCGAGCCGTAGACGCCGGAGGCGACCTTGAACTTGTCCTGGTATTTCTTCAGCACTTCCTGTCCGCGCGGCCAGCCGGGCGAGTCGATGGCGCCGCCGATCAGGTTGTAGAGGACGCCGTTCGACTGTTCCTTGGTCAGGTCGACGAATTCGGGCACCGACGGCGCGTATTGCAGGAACACCAGGCTCTGGGTCGGCTGTTCCAGGAACTGTTTCAGAAACAGGGCGGAGTTCGAGGGCTGATAATCGGTGTTGACCACGAGGTCGGGCGGGTCCTGCCGCACCTTGGCAAGGATGGCGCGCCAGTCGTTGACGGGGCCGAACGGCACCATCTCATCCACGGTCACGGTCCAGCCGGCGGCGGAGAAGGACTTCTTCATGCCTTCCGAGATGACCTTGGAATAAGGATTGTCGGACGAGATCATCGCCAGCTTCTTGCCCGCCGGCTTGAACTTGCCGTCGGCGATCAGCCCTTCCACCAGCGGAAGCACGTCCGTCTCGTAGCCCTTGTAGGACGGCGACAGCGACCAGCAGCAATTGTAGTTGCCCGGGTCCTTGCTCACGATGCCGGCAAACGAACCGGACGGGCCGGACGAGATGTAGGGCATGTTGGCGTCGGCGAAGAGATCGACCTCGAAGAGCGACAGGCTCGCATAGCCGGTCAGCACGACCTGCACGCCTTCCGTGTTGATGAGGCGCTGCGCCGCGCTGCTGACATTGTCGGGCGATCCGTCCTTGACGTCCGCCGAGACGATCTCGAACGTGTGGCCGGCCACGCCGCCCTTGGCGTTCCGCTCGTCGACGGCGAGTTCCACGCCCTTGACGAAGTCCGCGCCGTCGGAGGCCGAAGGTCCGGAAAGCGGCGCGAGCACGCCGATCTTGACGACGTCGGCAGCCGCCGCGCCCATTGCCGTGCCCAGGGCCGACGCGCTTAGCGCGCCGACAAGAAGCAATTGTCTCAGTAGTCCCCTCTGCATGAGATCATTCCCCATTTTTGCGATGTTCAGTCTTCGCGGCAGGCCCTTTTCAGGCATGACGCGCATGGTCAATCAGCCGGTCGACGAAGCCGACACAACGTTCGAGCTGCTCGACGGCGATCCATTCGTCGGTTATGTGCGCTTCGCTGTCGCGCCCCGGACCGCAGATGATGGTCGACATGCCGGCGGACTGGAAGATGCCGGCTTCGGACCCATAGTTCACGGCCGTCACCTCGTTGCGGCCGGCAAAACGTTTGGCAAGCGTTTCGGCGTGCGAGCCCGCGTCGGGAATGAAGGGCGGAACGTCATAGGCGATATTGGTCACCACGGCGGAGCCGGCGAAGCCTTCCTTCATGGCCGGAACGACCTTGCTGTCGCTGAACGCCCGAAACCTGTTCACCAGCGTCTCCAGCACGCCGCTGCGTGTGGCGCGGATGTCCCACTGGAAGGCACAATCGCCCGGTATGGCGTTGCGCGCCGTGCCGCCCTGGACGACGCCGACGCTCACCGTCGTGTAGGGCACCTCGAACGGCGAGTCGGCCTCGGGGGCAGAACGAAGTTCGTTCGCGTAGGAGCGCAATTCTCCCATCAGGTCCATGGCGTGGAAGATGGCGTTCACGCCGAGGTCGGGGCGAGACGAATGGCAGGCCTTGCCTGTCACCGTGGTGAGCAGGCCGGCGCTTCCCTTATGGCCGCCGACAACGCCCATGCCGGTCGGCTCGCCGACGAAGACGGCAAGCTGCGGCGGCAAGGTCTTCGCCATGTGCTCGATGATGCCGTGCACGCCCAGGCATCCGACCTCCTCGTCATAGGACCAGGCCAGATGGATGGGGGCGGCAAGCGGCTTCTCCAGCATGGCGGGTACGCCGGCCAGCGCGCAGGCGATGAAACCCTTCATGTCCGACGTGCCGCGGCCATAGAGCCTGTCGCCGTCACGCCACATGTTGAACGGGTCGCGCGACCACTCCTGCCCCTCGACCGGGACGACATCGGTATGGCCGCTCAGCACATAGCCCGGACGGTCGGCCGGCCCGATCGTGGCGAGCAGGTTGGCCTTGGTGCCGGTCGCGTCGGGGATGATGACGCTCTGCACCCCGAAACCGGCAAGGTAGGCCTTGATGAAGTCGATCGCCTCCAGATTCGACCGGCTGCTGACGGTGTTGAACCCGACCAGCCGGCCCAAGAGTTCGATCGCGGAAGAATGTGTCATTATCAGTCCTGGTTCGCCGGTTCGAAACAGCGGTGATTGCCGGTCACAGCCGGTAAAAGCGCTTGGCGTTGTCGTGGAACAATCGCGATTGCTCCTGAGGCGACAGGACGGCGGCGATCTTCTTGAAGGTGTCGTAGATCTGGTCGAAGCTCATCTGGATCTTCGAGACCGGATAATCCGTGCCGAACATGCTGCGCTCGGTGCCGAAACAGTCGATGCAATGCATGGCGACGTCGCGAACGCTTTCCAGCGTCCAGTTGTGGTCGTAGGCGCCCGGGTTCGAAATCTTGATGGCGATGTTGGGACAGGCGCAGATGTGCTTCAGGCCGTCGCGCCAGCGCTGCATGCCTTCCGGATCGCGGTCGATCGGGCTGCCGCAATGATTGATGATGATCTGCAGGCCGGGAAGCGCCTCGGCGATCTCCCGCACGACGCCGGCCTGGTAGGGATACATCATCAGCTCGAGATTGAGCCCATGCTCCTGCAGCCGGGCGATATCGCGGCGCCACTGCGGGTTGCGCCCGAGCTCGGGATCGGTCACGAAGCATTTCTTGGGGTCCGGGTGCCAGCTCAAAATACCCCGGATGCCGGTCATCCGGTCGAACGCCGCCTGTCTCGCGATGGCGTCCGCCGCCTCCGGCTTGCCCAGCGAAGCGCCGCCCACGTAACGCGAGGCCACGCCCTTCGACTTGTCCAGGGTTTCCAGCCAGCGGGTCTCCCCCACCGGATCGCCGGCCCACAACGCCTCGATATGCACCGTGGCGACGATATTATGGCCGCTGGAATCGCGGACATAATCGTCCACCAGATAATTGGTGGCGATCTCGGAAAGACCGGCTACCGCCTGCACGGAAGGGTCCGTGGGCAGCAGCCATGGATGCTTGCCCATGGAAAGGTCCCACAGGTGATGGTGCGAATCGATGATCGGTCCCGAATACATGAATACTCCCGGTGTGGAGACGCGGCCAAACCGGGAAGGTCAGCGTTCACGACTCCTACCGGAACCCGCATGCTAACCGTCCCTGTCCGGTCCGCAACTCAAGCAGTCATAGTGATTGCAACAAAAATGCCGGTATTGTCTTTCCGGGACACGATTTCGCAGAAAGGACTCCACCGGCATCCATCTCAGTCGACAGCGACCGACCAGCCATGCCTGTCGGGCACGGTCCCGGCATGCAGGCCCGTCAGGTGCTCGAACAGCTTCGCCGCCACCGGCCCCGTCCGGCCGCCGTTGACGACGATCTTTTCGCCGCGCCAGGCGAGCTCACCCACGGGAGAGATCACGGCGGCCGTGCCGACGCCCCACATCTCCTCCAGCGTGCCGGCCCTCGATGCCGCCACGACGTCCTCGATGTCGATGGGCGCCTCGGCCACCTCCATGCCCCAGTCGCGCATGAGCGTGAGCACGCTGTGGCGCGTGATGCCCGGCAGGATCGAATCGCTCAATGGCGGCGTGAGAATGCGGCCGCCGATCTTCACCATGATGTTCATGGTGCCGACCTCCTCCAGATAGCGGCGCTGGACGCTGTCCAGCCACAAAACCTGGCTGAAGCCGGCCGCGGCGGCCTCGCGGCCCACCTTGAGGCTGGCGGCATAGTTGGCGCCGGCCTTGGCCGAGCCGATCGCGCCCTTGGCCGCGCGCACGCGCGTCTCGGAGACGAGGATGCGGACCGGGCCGGCGCCCTCCGAGTAGTAAGAGCCGACGGGGCAGAGGAAGATGAGATAGGTGTAGGTGCTGGAAGGCCGCACCACCATGTAGCCCTCGGTCCCCACCATGGTCTGGCGCACATAGATGGCGTTGCCACGCTTGGCCGGCACCCAGTCGCGATCAAGATCGATCAACTTGCGCATCGCGGCAAGCACGAGGTCGGGATCGACCGCCGGCATACACAGCTCGCCGGCGCTGCGGTTGAGGCGCGCGATATGGGCCTGCGGCCGGAAAAGATGGACCGAGCCGTCCTCTCGGCGATAGCCCTTGGACCCGTCGAAGATCGACTGGGCATATTGGATGACGGAGGATGAGGGGTGGAGTTGCAGCGGGCCGAACGGCACGATGCGCGGGTCGTGCCAGCCACGTCCTTCCGTATACTCCATCTGGAACATGTGGTCGGAGAAGTAATCGCCGAAGCTCGCCTTGAGGTCTTGCGGGAGGGGCTTGCGCGCCGCGGCGCGCGTGACGGGAATGTCATGCATGATGCTATGGATATCCTGATTGTCGATGAGGGCCGCGGGCCGTGCCCGCGCAACCGCGGTGTCGCTCAGGCCGGGGACGCCAGATGGCCCAGGCAGTCGCCGGCCTCCACCAGCGAGAAGGTGCGGATGCAGACGGCGAAACCGCCATGCCTGAAATGAACGGACACCGGCTCGGCCCAGGGATTGTCCAGATCGTAGATCAGACCGGCAAGCGCGCCGGCCGGCACCTCGTCGCCGAGCGCGAAGCGCGGCTCGAAGAAGCCCCGGCGCGGCGCGAAGGCATAGAGGCCCGGATCGTCCATCACCAGCCGGCGCACCTTTCCGCGCCGCTTCGGCAAAGGTGTTGCGGGCGCCAATACCTTCAGATGCGACAGCACCGAGCGAAGGCCGTTCTCAACCACGGCCAACCCTTCGATGTTGACCGTCGAGCCGCCGCCGAACTCTCCAGTGACGAAGAAGACGTTGTTCTGGTGCGCATAGTTGCCGATGACGCGGTCTTCGCCGCTCAACGCCCGGATGCTGTCGAAATAGACCACGTTCGGCGGGTCGAAGGCGTCGATGAATTCTTCCAGACGCTCCTTTTGCGCGGGATCGGACCAGCGCGGCGCGAGCAGCGTCGGCAGATATTGCAGCGAGCTGCCGCCGGCGTGGAAATCGACCAGATAGTCCGAGCGAGGCAGCAGCTCGGTGGTCACGTAATGCGCGATCATCTCCGTCGCCGTGCCGTTGCGCTTGCCGGGGAAGGTGCGATTGAGGTTGATGTCGTCGATGGGCGAGGTGCGGGTGCCGGCGACGAAGGCCGGATAGTTGACCGCTGGGACGACGATCAGCCGTCCCGAAAGCCGGGAAAGGTCGAGCTCGCGAACGAGCCGCGCCAGCGCGATCGGACCCTCATATTCGTCGCCATGGACGCCGCCCGTCAAAAGGACCGTCGGGCCATGACCGTTCTTCGCCGCCGCGATGGGGATGGCGATGTGGCCATAGGCGGAGCGATGCACGGAATGCGGCAGCCGCAGCGTGCCCGTCTGCAGGCCGTCGCGATCGAAGTCGATATTCGTTCCGATCATGGACTTGTCGTCGCTCATCGCATCTCTCCCATGCTTCTTCCGCATCGACCGGCAAGCGTAGGGCGAGCGAGAACGGCAAGTCTTGCGCAATAGGGCCTAAAGCGCGTCGCGAATCCTTCAGATTCGTTCCATGCGCTTTAGTTATTGATTTTATGCATGTCTTTGTCCCGAAACCGGTCCCCACTTTCGGGAGACATGCACCGATCTTTCGCAGATCGGCCATGGCCGGCGTCCGTGCGGGCCGGCCTGTCCCTTCAGACGAGCTCGCGCCGCCAGCGCATCGGCGTCAGGCCGGTCGCCTTGCGGAAACTGGTGGTAAAATGGCTCTGGTCGGCGAAACCGCAGGTGAGCGCGACATCGGCCAGTTGCAGCTTCTGTTTCCTCAGCAGATCCTTGGCGCGCTCGACGCGCCGGAGCACGATGAAATTGTGCGGGGTCTGGCCCGTGGACTGGCGGAACATGCGCGTGAAATGCCGCACGCTCCACCCAGCCAAACGGGCGAGGTCGGCGAGCGCGATTTCCTCCTGCAGATGGGCGTCTATGTACTCGCAGACACGCCGCCATTCGCGGGAGGAGAAGGCGCCGGTCGCCGGATGGGGAGTCCCGGCTTTCGCAAGGATGAGAACCTGGCAGATCAGCGCAAGCACCATGCTGTCCACCAGCATGCGGCCGAGCGGACCGTCCGGATCGCCGAGCGTCCAAAGCTGCTGAAGAAGCGTGGTCACAACGGTGTTGGGCGCCGTGGATCCGGACAGCGGCTCGAGCGCCGATGACAGGTCGTCGGGACATTCCGGGCCGAGCAGGTTTCTGACATGGTCGACCGGCACCGCCAGGATGACCAGCTTGCGGGGACCGCCGACGCGCCAACGGCTCTCGACATTGGGCGGCACCACGATGAGATCCCCGGTTCGGGACTTTCCCCCTGCCCACCCGGCCCCCATGTTCCAGTCGTAGGAACAGGCCGGCGCCGACAGCGGCGTCGATATGACGACTTCCTCGACGGCCGGGTCGGCAAGCTCATGCCGTCCCTGCTCGACCAGTATCATGCTGTAGCGTCCGGTGCCCTCGATGGTGCGATGCTGCTGGGGGAAGGCGGAATAGGAAGACTTGCGGTAGAACTCCGCATAATTCTCATACGCTTCCCGCGCGACCTGCGCATTCTCGGTCCTCATGACCGGCCTCCAAGGAACCAAACTTCGCTTCGCAAATTCGACCCGAAGCGCATCGGCGTTTCAAGGAAAACTCGCATTGCCCCGCTCGCGTTAGTAGCATGAACTTTTCCGGGGGTCGCAAGACGCCACCCCCGGACCGCGCTCCAAGCTTTTGTTTATGCATGTCGTTATCCCAGAACCGCTGCACCTTCTGGGCGACATGCAACGCACTTTGCCGGCTCAACGGCCTGGTCGCTCAGACGAGCGGATCGGGAGCCGCGCTTTCGCCGCGACCCTGCTGCAGGATCATCCGTCCGCGGTCAGAAGAGGCGCGGCGGAACTTCGACGCCGCCTGATAGTCGGTGTCGTTGTACCAGGCCCGGGCTGTGGCCTCGTCCGGAAACTCGAGGATGACCATGCGGTCGGTGAAGGTCTCGCCCTCGCAGGTGGTCACCGGATCGCCGCGCGTCAGGAACTTCCCGCCGTATTTCTTCAGCGTGGCGGGGGTGAGCGCGGTGTATTTCTTGTACGTCTCGGGGTCGTTGACCCTCATCGTGCAGATCATATAGGCGGCCATGGATTCCTCGCAGCTTTTCGATCGAGCTTATAGCCTTATCAAAGCGCGTTCACGACAAATTTCGTTTGCCATTATCGATTTTGCGCGTACAACCGCCAAGTTTCGATGAAATCGTAGCTGAAAGCGCCATGGTTCCACTGGACGCCATCGACCATCGCATCCTGCGCGAGCTGCGGCAGGACGGCCGCGTCTCGACGGTGGATCTGGCCGAGCGCGTCGGCCTTTCGCCCACGCCCTGCGCACGCCGGCTGAAGCGGCTCGAGGAGACGGGCGTGATCCAGGGCTACGCGGCCCGCATCAATCCGGCGGCGCTGGGCCTGGGGGTGTGCGTGATGGTCTCCGTGCGCCTGGGGCAGCAAGGTCCGGAGGGGGCCGGCCAGTTTCTGGATGAAGTGGCGAAACACCCGGAGATTACCGAATGCCTGTTGGTGACGGGAAACATCGACTACCTGCTGCGGGTATGGGTGAAGGACATTGCGGCGCTTCGGGAATTCATCAGCAACGTGCTGCAATCGATTCCATCGGTGGCCGAGACGTCGACGATGGTGGTGCTCAATCCCGACGAGACCAATCTCTAGGGAAACGCTGATGCGGAAAACATCGTCCTTAGCGGTCCACAGCTTACGACAAAATTGATCCGGCAATCGGTTAGTGAACCGTCGGACGGGAATGGAGGATCTGACATGGCATTCGATATCATTGGTGCGGCGCAAGCGCTGGTGCGCGCCCATCGGGACAACACGCAGTTCGTGACGATCGAGGGATTGTCGGACCTTGCCTCCGCCTACAAGGTGCAGGACGCCTATGTCGGGGCGATCATCGGCGACGACCGCATAGCCGGCTACAAGATCGGCCTGACCTCGCGCAGCATGCAGAGCATGTGCGGGATCGACCATCCCGTCGCCGGCACTGTCTTCGGGCGCCGCGTGATGCACAGCGGAGCCAAGCTCTCGCTGACCGGTTACGGCCATCTCGGCGTGGAATTCGAGATCTGCGCCCGGCTCGGCCGCGATCTTGCGCCGCGCGCCGCACCCTATACACGCAGCGAGGTCGCCGCGGCGGTCGACGGCGTCTGCGCGGCGGTCGAAGTAGTGGACGATCGCCACGCCGATTATTCGGTGCTGGATGTCCGCTCGCTGGTAGCCGATAATTCGTGGAATGCCGGCGTGGTGCTGGGCGATTTCGTCGCCCCGCCCGAAGCGCTCGAGAAAGTCGAGGCGGTCGTCTATCAGGACGGTGTCGAGATCGGCAGAGGGGTCGGCGCCGATGCGCTCGGGCACCCCTATGAGCCGCTGGCCTGGCTGGCCGACCATCTCGGCGCTTCCGGCAGAGGCATGAAGGCGGGCGACATCGTCATGACGGGCAGCATCGTGCGCACGCGCTTCCCCGACAAGGCGTTTTCCTATCGGTTCGACATTGCCGGTCTTGGCAGTGTCGAGGTCAGCGGCGCCTGAGCGCGGCATCATCGGAGAGGACGGATGGATCTTGGATTGAAGGGCAGGAACGCGCTCGTGCTGGGCGCTTCAAAGGGGTTAGGCCGCGCCGTGGCCAAGGAGTTGCTGGATGAGGGCGCGCGCGTGGCGATCTGTGCCCGCACCGCCGCGGCGCTGGAGCAGACGGCCCGCGAGATCGGCGCGACGGCGCTCGTCTGCGACCTCGCGAAGCCGGGCGCGGCTACGGAACTAGTGGAGCGGACCAAGGCGACGCTCGGTGCCCCGGATATCGTGGTGGTCAACACCGGCGGGCCGCCCACCGCACCCTTCGACGAGATCACCATCGAGCAATGGCGCGCCGCGTTCGACAATCTGTTCATGAGCGCGGTGGAGATCGTGCGGGCGGTGCTGCCTTCGATGCGCGAGAAGAAATGGGGCCGCGTGCTGTTCGTGACCTCCATCGCCGCGAAGGAGCCGATCAACCGCTTCGCCCTCTCCAACTCGCTGCGCGCCGGCATCCACGGACTGATCAACACGTTGAGCAAGGAAGAAGCGGCGAACGGCATCACTTTCAACGCGCTGATGCCGGGCTATACGCTGACCGAGAGGCTGGCGGACGCGAAGCTCGACCTGGAGAAGGTGAGCCAGGCGATACCCGCCAGGCGCATCGGCCGTCCCGAGGAATTTGCGGCGCTGGCCGCCTTCCTCGCCTCCGACCGCGCCTCCTACATCACCGGCCAGGCCGTCGCCTGCGACGGCGGCGCGCTCTGGTCGATCTGACGGCGGCTTCCCTCACGGTCGGGGTCTATTCGAACGAATAGGTAAATCCTTCCGGCGACGCACCCACCGTGACCTTCGCCATCTTCTTGCCCTCGAGCGAGCGGTTGAGCACGCCGCGGCTGAGTTCCGGCAGCAGCGTGTTGGTGAGGATGGCGTCGATCATGCGGCCGCCGGATTCGATTTCGGTGCAGCGCGCCTTGACCAGATCCATCACGCCGTCGCCGATCACCAGCTCGGCGTCGTTCGTGGCCTTGAGGCGGCGCGCGATCTTGCCGAACTGATGCCTGGCGATCGCCTCGATCATGGTATCCGACAACGGGTAATAGGGTATCGTGACGACGCGGCCGAGGAAGGCGGCCGGGAAGACTTTCAGCAGCGGGGCGCGCAGCGCGGTGTCGAGATCGTCGATGCCGGCACGCACCGTACCGTTCTTCGTGCGATCCATGATGACTTCGGAACCGACATTCGAGGTGAGCAGGATCAGCGTGTTCTTGAAATCGATGCGGCGGCCTTCGCTGTCGTCCATCATGCCCTTGTCGAAGACCTGGAAGAAGATCTCGTGCACGTCGGGATGCGCCTTCTCGACCTCGTCGAGCAGGATCACCGAATAGGGTTTCCTGCGCACCGCCTCGGTGAGGATGCCGCCCTTGCCGTAACCGACATAGCCGGGCGGCGCGCCTTTCAGCGTCGAGACGGTGTGGGCTTCCTGGAACTCCGACATGTTGATCGAGATCAGGTTCTGCTCGCCGCCGTAAAGCGTCTCTGCAAGCGCCAGCGCGGTCTCGGTCTTTCCTACGCCGGAAGGGCCGCAAAGCAGGAACACGCCGACCGGCTTTTCCGGCGCGCCGAGGCCGGCGCGGCTGGTCTGCACGCGCCTGGCGATCATCTCCATCGCATGATCCTGGCCGACCACGCGCTCGGACAGGGTCGCGGCGAGCTTCAGCGCCTTTTCGGTCTGGCTGGAGAGCATGCGCCCGGTCGGAATGCCTGTCCAATCCTGCACGACGGCGGCGATCGCATTGCGGTCGACCGACGGGAGGATGAGCGGAGACTCGCCCTGCGCTGTGGCCAATTCCGCCATCAGTTCACGCAGCCGCGCGAGGTCGGCGGCGGCTTCACCCTCCGGCTCGACGGTCGCTGTTTCGGCCTTCGCGGCTTTAGCCGACTTGGCCTTCGAGCCTTTGGTCTTCTTGATCTCTTCAGCCGTGCTCTCGCTAGTCTTGCTATCGGGAGTTTTTTGCTCAGGCACCTTAGCCGCACCCTCCGAACTCGCCGTGTCCGCGGCGGCCTCTTCGCCCGCCGCCTCGTCGAGCGGCACGCCTTCGCCACGCAATCTCGCGCGCAAATCGAGTATCTCGGTGACCAGCGCCTTTTCCCGGTTCCAACGCGCTTGGGCTGCGGCCAAGGTCGTCTCGGTTTCCGCCAGCCCGGCATCGACGCGGGCCTGCCGGTCGGCGACGTCGATGCCGATCGCCGCCTCGCGGCCGATAATGCCGCTCTCGACCTCCAGCGCCTGACGGCGGCGCAATATGTCCTCGACCTCGGCCGGCGTCGCATGCTGCGAGACCGCGACGCGGGCACAGGCGGTGTCGAGCAGGCTGACCGCCTTGTCCGGTAGCTGCCTGGCCGGGATGTAACGATGCGAAAGCGAGACCGCCGCCTCGATCGCCTCGTCCAGGATCTGCACCTTGTGGTGCTGCTCCAGGACGCCGGCGACGCCGCGCAGCATCAGCACGGCCACCGCTTCCGAGGGCTCGTCGATCTTGACCACCTGGAAGCGACGGGTGAGCGCCGGGTCCTTCTCGATATGCTGCTTGTATTCGGCCCAGGTCGTGGCGGCGATGGTGCGCAGTTCGCCGCGCGCCAGCGCCGGCTTAAGAAGATTGGCCGCATCGCCGGTGCCCGCGGCACCTCCGGCGCCGATCAGCGTATGCGCCTCGTCGATGAACAGGATGATCGGCACTTCGGAGGCCTGCACCTCGTCGATGACGGCCTTCAGCCGCTTCTCGAACTCGCCCTTGACGCTGGCGCCCGCCTGCATCAGCCCGACATCGAGCATGCGCACGCTGACGTTCTGCAATGCCGGCGGCACGTCGCCCTGGGCGATGCGGAGCGCAAAGCCCTCGACCACCGCCGTCTTGCCGACGCCGGCCTCGCCGGTGAGGATCGGGTTGTTTTGCCGGCGTCGCATCAGGATGTCGACGATCTGCCTGATCTCCGGATCGCGGCCGACGACGGGATCGATTTTGCCGTCACGGGCGCGCTGGGTGAGGTCGGTCGCGTATTTCGCCAGCGCCGAATCCCCGCCCGGACCGCGCTTCACCGGCGTCTCGGTAGAAGCGGCAGCGGGAGGTGAGCCGGCTTCGAGCGAGCCTTCTGTGACATCGGCGAAGCGGGAAATCACTCCCTCGGCGTCGATCTTGTCGAACTCGGCGCTGATCTTGGAAACCAGACCTTCCAGAGCCGGCGTCTTCAGGCAGGCAAGCAGGATATGGGCGCTGCGGACCTCTTCGACGCCGAACTCCAGCGTCGCCAGGTTCCAACCTTCCTGGATGGCGTGGAAGATATGGTCGGAGAATTCCTCCACGGAGGTGGCGCCATAGGGCAGCTTATCGATGGCGCGGGTCATGTCGGCCGTCAGCCGGCTGACATCCAACCCGGCGTCGGCGACGATCATCTGCACATCCGAGCGCTCGGAGAGCACCAGTTGCTGGATGAAATGGGCAAGCTCGACATAGGGGTTGCCGCGCAGCTTGGCCGTGTCGGCCGCGGCCTTGAAGGCGCGCACCCCCGTGGCGTTGAGCTTGGCGACCAGTTCCTTACGCTTGAAGCTCTGCGATGACCGGCGCTGTTCCATCGAACCTGCTCCCGCAACCTGCCGACCGTACCCTGCCATATAAGCGGCTGCTTGACAAAGCCGTGTGACGGATACGGCCTCTGGACCTACCCGGGCGGCACCGCCCGGTTACACAAGCCTTGCAAACTCGTGGCCAACAAACACGATTGCTGTCCAGGCTATGCGAGCCATTTCACATACCGGGTCCGGCAATCGCGCAATGGGTTTCGCCGAAGAGAACGGTCGCGTTTAGCTTCCGTTAGTTTTTGCGCAGATGCTCAATTGTCGTCGCATGAGGCCAGTGATAACGTTACGTCACATAGGGGTCTCAGGGCCGCTGGCTGGGGGTTAGTGTGATTGATCTCGCACTCTGGCTGAATCCTCTGAACGGTGAGAATCCGTCGGGAGAGGACTTGCGCAACGACCCGGCCTTTCACGAGCTGGAGCGCCTGACCGAGCCCCAGCTCAAGGTCGTTCACGACGGCAACGGCAAGCCGACGTCGCAATCCAGTCCGGTCGATTGGGCGGCGGTGCTCGAAAGGGCCGAAGAGTTGCGCTCCCGCGGCCGGGACCTGCGCCTGCTGGTCATCGTCGTGCGTGCCCTGGCCGGCGAGGAAGGGCTGGCCGGCCTCGCCCAGGGCCTGACGCTCATCGCGAGGACCTTCGACCAGCATTGGGACACGATGCATCCGGCATTGCGGGCAAACGCGCCGCCGCGCGACGCCGCCTTGCGCCGCATCAACGCGCTGCTCGATCTCCAGAACGCCCAGGAAGGCCTGCTGGCGAACCTGCGGGGAACCGTTTTCTTTTCGCCGCGCCAGGTGGGGCCGATCAGTGGGCGCGACCTGGAACAGGGCGCGCTCGACGAGCGCGTCATGCTGCAGGAAGCTGCGTCGGGACTGAACGCCGCCGAAAAGGCGGCATTGGCGAGCGCGCACAACCAGTTGCTGAATCGCGTGCGCGCCGGATGCGCGGCGCAAATCGATCAAGCCGGCGAGGCGATGATCTCGCTGCTGGCCGACGCGCGTGCCGCGATCGCCGCCCTCGACGCCGTGGACGCCGCACTCAACGCCCGCATCGAAGGCCATGGCGCCACCGTCCCGGAATTGAAGAAGTTCCTGCAGCGTTTGCTGACGACGCTGGAGCGGAATTCCGGCGCCGGCGCCACGGCGAACGGCGCTGCGAAGCCCGCTCCGCAGGCGGCAGCAGAGCCAGCAACGCCCGCCCGCAACGGTCATGGAGCCGAGACGATGGCAAGTGTGGCAAGCCCCGTGGAAGCGAGCGCCGGTCTACCGGAGCGCATCAACTCGCGCGACGAAGTCGTCAAATGCCTGGATCTCGTCGTCGCCTTCTACGACCGTACCGAGCCATCCAGCCCCATCCCGCATCTCGCCCGGCGCGTGCGCCGGATGGTGCACATGGATTTCGTGGAACTGATGGAAGATCTCGCCCCGTCAGGGCTGAAGGAATTCCGGCTGCTTGCCGGTGTCGCCGATCCCAAGAAGCCGGCCCAGAAGGATGAAAGGTAACCAGCATGCCAGCAGAGAGCAAAGCGAAGGTCATCGAAAGAAACCGCGCGCCGCGCGTGCAGATCGCCTACGACGTCGAAACCTATGGCAGCCCGACGACGATCGAGCTGCCGTTCGTGATGGCCGTGATGGCCGACCTTGCCGGCGCGTCGCAGACCAAGGAAGCGTCGAAGTCGGTCCTCGACCGCAACTTCGTCGAAACTGATGCCAACCGTTTCCCGAAATTCATGGAAGCGATGGGGCCACGCGTGAAGGCGAGGGTGAAGAACACGCTGCCGCAGGCAGAAGGCCAGGAACGGGACGAAGAGCTCGCCATCGACCTCACCTTCTCCAAAATGGGCGACTTCGCGCCGGACAAGATCGCCGAGCAGGTCCCGCAACTGGCCGAGATCCTGAAGATGCGCCGCCAGCTCGAGGAGCTGCTGGGCTTCATGGACGGCCGCGTCGACGCCGAAAAGCGCATCGCGCAGCTTCTGAACAACGAGCCGCTGCTGAGCAAGATCGCCAGCCAGGCGATGGATGACGGCAAGGGCGAGGAGTAAGTCATGGCCGAACAGCAAAAGACCGCAACCGCCACCGCCGAGGCGGAAGCCATCGATCTCGGCGAGTTCAGCGGACTCCTTGAAAAGGATTTCAAGGTCAAGAAGGATGACAGCGAGAAGCTGCAACAGCTGGTGCGCAACCTGGCTTTGGCCGCGCAATCGCGCTCCGAGACGACGACGATCTCGTCCAACGCGATCAAGTCGATCAAGTCGCTGATCGCCGGCATCGACAAGATGCTGACGACGCAGGTCAACGAGATCCTGCACGCGCCGGAAGTGCGCGAGATGGAAGGCACCTGGCGCGGCCTCTGGTACCTCGTCAACAACACCGAGACGGATACCAAGCTCAAGATCCGGGTGATGAACATCTCCAAGGACCAGCTGGCCGACACGCTGGAAGACTATGAAGGCCAGATGTGGGACCAGAGCCCGATCTTCAAGAAGGTCTACACGGACGAATATTCGATGCTGGGCGGCGAGCCGATCGGCTGCATCATCGGCGCCTACGAGTTCTCCAACCATCCGCGCGACGTAAGCCTGCTGCGCAACATTTCCGGCATCTGCGCCTCCGCGCACACGCCGTTCATAGCCGCCGCTTCGCCGCGGCTGTTCCGCATGGACAGCTGGCAGGAACTGCCGAACCCGCAGGACCTGCAGATGATCGTCAACAATCCGGCATACGCCTCCTGGCAGTCGCTGCGCGAAAGCGAGGATGCCCGCTATATCGGGCTTACCATGCCGCGCGTGCTGGCGCGCCTGCCCTACGGCTCCGAGACCGTTCCGGTGAAGGGCTTCACCTTCGAGGAGGAAGTGGGCGGCGACCACAACAAATATGTCTGGATGAACGCCGCCTTCCCGATGGGCGTCAACATCAACCGCAGCCACAAGCTCTATGGCTGGGGCACGCAGATCCGCGGCGTCGAGAACGGCGGCACGGTGCTCAACCTGCCGGTGCACGCCTTCCCGACCGACGACGGGTCGATCGCGATGAAATGCCCGACCGAGGTCGCCATCGACGACCGGCGCGAGGCGGAACTGGCGAAGCTCGGCCTGATGCCGATCCTGCACCGCAAGAACACCGATCTCGCTGCCTTCATCGGCGCGCATTCGCTGCAGGACGACGAGACGCGCGCCGGGCGCCTGGTCGATCCGGACGCGCAGTCGAACGAGCGGCTCAGCGCCAACCTACCCTATCTCTTCCCGGTCTCGCGCTTCGCGCACTACCTCAAGGCGATCGCGCGCGACAAGATCGGCTCGTTCAAGGAGCGCGCCGACATGGAGATCTGGTTGACCGAATGGATCAACCGGTACGTGCTGGCCAATCCAGCCTTTGCCGACGACAAGGCGCGCGCCAAGCGCCCGCTCGCCGCGGCCGAGGTCCAGGTCGACAGCGTCGAAGGCCGGCCCGGTTACTACAATGCCCGTTTCTATCTGCGCCCGCACTACCAGCTGGAAGGCATCAACGCCTCGCTGCGGCTGGTGTCGGAGCTGCCGTCGGTGAAGGGCTGAACTCGTAAAGTCATCTTGTTTCGTAGCGGTGGAGAAAGACAATGCCAGACAGAACCGATGCGCCTTCGATGAAGATCGACGGCTTCCTGAAAGTCCCGGACATCAAGGGTCCGAGCAAGCGCGACGGCCATGAGGACGAGATCGAGATCCATGGCGTCGATTACAAGATGATCGCGCCCTACGATCCGAATTCGCTGTCGCGGCGCGGCCGCGTGTCGATGGGTATGATCAAATTCTTCAAGCACTACGACAAGTCGTCGCCCTACCTGAAGAAGGCACTGTTCGAGAACAAGGCGCTCGACGAGGTGGTGTTCTCGGCCCGCCGCACCATCGACGGCGAGACGAGCGACTATCTGGTGGTGACGCTCACCGACGCCTCGATCATGGAATACGACATGCGGCAGGCGCACGACGAGCCAGACCTGATCGAGGAAGAGGTCAGCTTCGCCTACAAGAAGATCAAGTTCGTCTACGACAAGGACGACGAGATCGAAATGGACGTCTATGTCGGCAAGTGAGGCCAAGCGGCCGGGCGCGAAGGCGCAGCTCGCCGGCAGCTCTCGTGCAAAGCGCGAGGCGGTCCAGCCCTCCCTCTGGGACCGCCTCGTCAACGATCTGCCCGGGCTGACGTCGGAGATCGACGGGCTGCGCCGCCTGCTGGATGAAGAGCTCGGCGCCGAGCGCGTCGAGGCTCTTCTTGCCGGCAGCGCGCGTGCCATCGATGCCGATCCCGACCTTACATCCGAGCAGAAACGGCGCCTGCACCGGCTGGTGTTCCAGACCGAGCATCGCGCCGAAATCGAAAGCCGCGGCGTGGTGGTGTCGGCGCGCGTTCTGCGCGAAGCCGTCCGGCGCGACATCGAGGCGCTGTTCAACACCGAGCGCTTCGAGTCCGTGCCGATGCTTTCCGATGCCGAGCACGAACAGCCCCTGGATGAGCTACCGTCGCTCGCCGATTTTCCGGAAGTGCGCCGCAGCGTCGTCAATTACGGTGTGCCCTCCTTCTCCGGCCGATCGTCGCGGGATTTCGACCGCGATACCCTGGCGCGTGAGATCCGCGCGGTGCTCGCCACTTTCGAGCCGCGTCTCAAGGAGAGCGCCACGACCGTCAACGTCACGCTCGGCGACAAGAGCGTCGGCCTCAAGATCGAGATCGACGCCGTGCTGATCATGACGCCGACGCCGGAGCGCATGCGGCTGCGCACCACGATCAATCTCGACAACGGCCTGGCGCGAACCGAATTCCGGGAGACCTGAGATGGATCGGGTCTTCGTGGAGTATTACGAAGAGGAACTGACCCATATCCGGGCGCTGGCCGCGGAATTCGCCGACATGCATCCGGCGGTCGCCCGCAACCTTTCCCTCGACACCGTCCCCTGCCCCGATCCCTATGTCGAACGGCTGCTCGACGGTGTGGCCTTCCTTGCAGCGCGCACGCGGCTCAAGGTCGACGCGGAGCGCTCGCGCTTTTCGCGCGCCGTGCTCGACGTTCTCTATCCGGACCTGGTGTCGCCGGCACCCGCGACGGCGATGGCCGTGCTGAAACCTGGACAGCAGGTGCAGTCGATGATCGCCGGCCACGCGGTCGCGCGCGGCACGCGGCTGGTCTCCGGCCTGCATCCGGGATTGTCGACACGGTCGACCTTCACCACCGCGCAAGAGGTCATGCTGTGGCCGATCGCGATCACCTCGGTCAGCTATTTCCAGGACCGCAGCGCGCTGGCCGCCGCCGGCATCGCGCAGGTCGGCGGCGTGCGCGGCGAAGCGGCGTTCCGCATCACGCTCGCGCGGACCGGCAAAGGCAAGCTCAGCGAATTGTCGCTCGACCGCCTGGACCTTTATTTCGCGGGACGCAGCAAGGCGCCGCTCCTCTTCGACGCGATCTTCGGCGCCTGCTCGGCCGCCCTGGCGCGGGCGGAAGGCAAGACCGATCCTCTCACGGCGCTGCCCGAACCCGAGATGATCGGGATCCATGACGATGAAGCGCTGATGCCGCGCACACGCCCGACCTTCGAGGGGTACCGGCTGCTGCGCGAATATTTCATGATCCCGGAGCGCTTCCATTATGTACGCGTCCCCGGCCTGCAACCTGTGGTGCGCAAGTGCGATGCGGGATTGGAGATCATCTTCCTGTTCCGGCGCCCGGTGCCGGAACTCGCCGATGTGACGGTGGCCGATTTCGAACTTTTCGCGACGCCGATCATCAATCTCTTCGAACGCGAGTGCAACGTCATCGAGATCGACCCGCGCCGGACGCGCCAGGTGCTCCATGCCGACCGCACGCGGGCGCGCGACTTCGAGATCTTCCGCGTCACCCGCGTTGAGGACGCCGATGCCGAAGGCAGCGATGCGGTCATTCCCGAATTGTTCAGCCTGGGGCAGAACCGCGGCAGCGGCTGGGTCTATTCAACGGAGCGGCGTCCGCGCCGGGCAACGGAGGACGAACGGCGCGACGGCCTGACCCGCACCTCCTACACCGGCGACGATGTCTTCATCGCGGTCTCGCGCCCGGCGGGAAGCCCGGCAAACCGGCCGCCCAAGCGGCTCGACGTCATGGCGCTCTGCACCAACCGCGACCTGCCGATCCTGGACGACACGCCGACGCTGACGCTGGAGACCGCCGATCCGGTGGAAGCGGTGCGGCTGCTCGGCGCGCTGCGGCCGCCGCAGCCGGCGATCCCGGCAGCGCTCCCGGCCGGCGCGGAAGGCGAATCCCGCGCCGACAATCTCGCCTGGCGCCTGGTGGCGCAGCTCTCGCTCAATTTCCTCAGCCTCGCCAAGGAAGGCCGCGGCGTCGATCCGCTGCATGCCTTGCTCGACCTCTACGCCGATCGCGGCGATCCGAGCCTTGCCCGCAATGTGCATTCGATCACCCGCATCGACTCGCGCCCAGTGATCGAGCGGCTGCAGATCGACGGGCCGATGTGCTTCGGGCGCGGCACGGAAGTGACATTGCATGTCGACCAGTCGGTGCTGGCGGGCCAGAGCACGTTGTTGCTTTCGGCCTTGCTGGCGCGGCTGTTCGCCCGTCATGCCGGGATAAACGGTTTCGTGCGGACGCGTACGCGGCTGCTGCAGAAGCAGGAGGATGTGCCATGGCCGATGACGCCCGGCAATCGCTACCTGATCTAGCGCGGCCGGCCCCGACCGAGGCGGAGCCGCTGTCGGAAGGGTATGACTTCTTCGAGCTGTTGCGCCGGCTGGAGCAGCGGCGCGGACTGTTCGGGCATTCCGGGACGGCGGAGCGCGAGCCGGCAAGGCTCGGCCAACATGTGCGCCTGAGCTTCACGGCCCGGGATGTCGTCAAATTCCAGGATGCCGGGGACAAGGCTCCGGCAAGGGTGACCGTCGCCAATCTCGGCCTGCTCGGGCCGGAAGGGCCGATGCCGCTGCATCTGACACGCTGGGTGCTCGACCGGCTGTCGCAGCGCTGGTTCACCGGCGCCGAAGCCGAGCAGACCAGCGACACGACCTTCGTCGATTTCGTCAACATCCTCCAGCACCGCATGATTGCGCTCTATTACCGCGCATGGGCGGACGCGCATCCGGCGGTACAGGTCGAACGTTCGGTCGGCGGGCGCGTGCGCGCCATGCTGGAGGCCATGGCCGGCATCGGGCTTCCCGGCACGCGGGACCCCGAGCTGGACACCGTGCGGCTGCGCCAAGCCGGATCGCTGGCCAACCAGGTCGACGGCGCCGAGCGGCTGACGCTGTTTCTCGCCACCGCCTTCAAGGTGCCTGTTGAGATAAAGGAATTCGTCGCCGCCTGGATCACCATTCCGAAGGCGCTGCAGAGCCGCATCGGCAAGGCTTATGCGTCGCTCGGCGGTGGCGCGACGATCGGGCCGCGCGTCTTCAGCCGCCAAAGCCGGATCGAGTTGCGCGTCGGCCCGCTCGGCCTCGACGATTTCAAGTCCTTCCTGCCCGGCGAACGGCGGCTTGCCCTGTTCAAGAAGGCGGTGCGCGACATGATCGGCGAGGCCCTCGACGTCGATCTCAGGATCGTTCTCGCGCGCGACGCAGTGCCCGCGCCGAAGATGGGGGCCATCCAGCTCGGCCGGACGTCCTGGCTTTCGCGCCCGGCCGAAAAGGGCGACGCCGACGATCTCAGGTTGCGCACCATCGTCGGCTGGCGGCCGGACATGGCGGAGGCAGCCGCATGAGCCTGCTGCTGACCCTGGAACAAGGCCCGCGCTCGCAGGTGGTCAGGCAAACCCGGCTGGACGAGGGCGAGCTGGTGATCGGGCGCAGCGCCGATGCCGGCTGGCAGATCGACGATCCGGACATGTTCGTCTCGCGCGCCCATTGCAAGATCAGCGGCGGCCGCGACGGCTATTACGTCACCGACACGTCGAGCAGCGGATTGTTCATCGACGATTCCGACAGCCCGCTCGGCACCGGCAGGTCGACACGCCTGCGGAGCGGCATGCGTCTGCGCATGGGCGACTACGTGCTTCATGTCGAGGTGCAGCCCAGCGCCGGCCATACCTCGATCGGTCAGGCGCCGATCGCCAACGCCGCGCCGGCATGGTCGTCGCCGCAGGCGCGGACGCCTGCCAGCCTCGGCGGCGACGACTTCTTCTCGGCCAAGATCGAGGAGGAGCCGCAGCGGCCGCGCCCGGCAGGACTGCCCGATCCGTTCGAGCAGCCCGTGCCCGGAGCCTACGATCGCGCCTCCAACCAGCGCAGCTCGCCGGCCTTTGACGACCCGTTCAGCCTCGATCCGGTGGCGACACCGGCCTCCAACGAAGAGCACGCCGCCGACCGGCCGGACCCATTCGGCTTCGGTGACATGCCATCGCGCAGCGATATGCCCGAGCCTGCGTCGAAACCGTCCGGTTTCGACGATTTCAGCTTCGGGCCAGCCGCGACGCCTGCTTCCGGCCACGGCGCCGATCCAACCGATCGCGTCGAGCAGCCCGCCGAGAAGCCGAAGGCCGCCCGCCCTTGGGAGATGCCTCCTGCCCCGCCATTTCGCCCCGTTTCCGCGCCAAGGCCGTCACGTCCGACGCAGCCGGCGCCGAGCGACATGGCGCTGCGCGCGGCATTCCTGCGCGGCATGGGCGTCGAGGAGGCCGATTTTCCCGGGCGCGATCCGATCGCCGAAATGGAGAAGTTCGGGCGCGAATACAGGCTGATGCTCGACGGCCTGATGCAGCTCTTGCGGAAGCGAGCCGAGGAGAAGGGCAGCGCGCGCGTCGCCCAGACTGTGGTCGGATCTTCGGAAGTCAACCCGCTCAAATTCCTGCCGACGGTCGAGGATGTCATCGTCACCATCATCGCCGAACGCAGCCCCGGCTTTCTCTCCGGCGAGGCGGCGATCAGCGATGCGGTCAAGGATCTCGCGCAGCATCACGTGCGCGCCTGGCGCGGCGTGCAGGCGGCGCTTCGGCGCATGATCGACCGTTTCGATCCGGCCGTGATCGAGGAAGAGCTCAAGTCCAATTCCGCGATCGGCAATCTGCTCGCTGGCGGGCGGAACGCCAAGCTGTGGGAGCTCTACCAGAAACGCCATCGCGATATCGCCCAGAGCGCGGAATCGAGCTTCCTGGGCGAGATCGGCGCGGACTTCAGGGACGCCTATGAAGAGGAGTAGGGACATGATCGACAGACGCGAATTCATCGTTGCCATCGGCGCCACGGGGCTGCTTGCGGCTTGCCAGAGCGGCCCGCCGAAGCCATCGGTGATCTCGGTCAACGTGACCGGCGGCGCCGGCATGAATCCGGGACCGGGCGGCGGCGACAGGCCGGTGACCGTGCTGGTGATGCGGCTTGCCAGCACCGGCAAGTTCAATTCGGCCGATTATTTCGCGCTACAGGGGGGCGCCAGTGGGGCGCTGGGGGCCGATCTGATCGGCATGGACACGATCTCGGTGGCACCGGGCAAGACGGCGGCAAAGACCATCACGGTCGAGCCGAACGCCACGGCGCTCGGCTTCGTGGCGCTGATCCGCGAACCGGGCGGCCGCAACTGGCGCACGACCAAGTCGGTTTCGCCAGGGTCGAAATTCACCATCAATGTCAGCCTCGGCAAGGGCGGCATCTCCGCCTAGCGAACCGACGACAGGGCAGTGCAGAGAGCAGTGGCATGAGCGACGCAAACAGGGTGCTGTGGTCCGAGGGACTCTTCTTGAGGACCCAGCACTTCCAGCAGCAGGACCGGTTCTTCGAGGGGATGGTGCGCGGCGCGTTGCAGGCCGGCCAGCTCCACACGTTCGGCTTCCAGCAGCTGACGCTCGACCAGTCTCTGCTCGACGCCGGCCAGGTGTCGATCGTGTCCGCCCGGGGCATCTTCCCGGACGGCACGCCTTTCTCCATCCCGGAGCTGATGGACGCGCCAAAGCCATTGCCGGTGACGGCCGACACCGGCGCCGGACCGGTGCTGCTCGCCCTGCCGCTGGAGCCGCCCGGCGGCGTCGGGTTCGATCCGGCGCATGCCGCGTCGACAGGTGCGCGCTATCGCGGCAAGATTGTCCCGGTGCGCGATGCCGTGCAGGGCGGCGCCGATCCGGAAGACATCGAAATCGCCCGGCCGCAAGCGGTGCTTCTGGCCCCCGGCAAGTCGGTTGGCGGCTACACGGCGCTGCCGATCGCCGATGTCATGGGCGTGCGCGCCGATGGCGGCGTCTCGCTCGACCAGGCCTTCCTGCCGCCGACGCTGATCACCGGCGCCGTGCACTGGTACCGGCAATTGCTGCAGGAGGTCGTCACCGGCCTCGACCAGATCGCCGAGGCGCATGGCAAGATGGTGATGGGCGGTGCCGGCCGCAGCGTCGAGGACCTCTTGATGCTGCATCTCGCCAACGCCGCGCGGCCACGTCTTGCCCACATGCTGGCGCAGGATGTCTTCCATCCGGCCGAGCTCTACCTCGAGCTTGCCGGCCTCGCCGGCGAGATGGCCACCTACGGCTCGAGCTCGCGGCGGCTCGGCGAATTGCCGGCCTACGACCACATGGCGCCCGGCCCCGCCTATATGGCGCTTGCCGACGCATTGCGTTCGCTGATCCTCAGCCTGCGCTACATCGAGCCGAAGTCGCGTGCGCTGCCGGTCATGCGTCACGCGACCAATGTCTGGAAGGTGCGCATCGACAATCCGAAGCTGCTTGTCGCCAGCCGCATCGTCATCCGCGTCGGCTCCGAGCTTTCGGAAGACGCACTGCGCAAGATCTTCGTCAACCAGGCGACGGTCGGCTCGGCGGACCAATTCGAGGGCCTGTGGAAGTCGCGCCTGCCGGGCATTCCGCTGAAGCCGCTACATTCGCAGCCGCGCGAGATCCCCTATGACGGCGACCGTCTGTGCCTGGAGCTCGACCAGAAGAGCGAGCATTGGGCCTCGCTGCTCGATGCCCCCGGCTTCGTCATCGGCGTTTCCGGCGTGCTGCCCAGCGAGCCGCAGGTCGACTGCTATTCGGTGAACAGGTGAGGCCATGAGCCGGGATGATCCTTTCGGACTGTCGGAGGATCGCGAGCGCACACGCATCCGGCTGACGGGCGCCACGCCCCGGCCGATGGCGCCGCTGGCGCCTGGCGCGCCGGTCAAGCGGGCGCGTTCCCACCCCAACACGCTCATCAACATCTTCGCGCCGTTGCTCGAATTCGCGCCCGAGCTCGAGAGCGCGGTGGCGCCGGAGAACCCGGAAGTGATGCGCACGCGCCTGCTCGACGAGTTGGTACGGGCGCGCGACGCCGCTGTTGCCGCGGGCTCATCGCTGGAGCGCGCCGACCAGGCGGCCTGGGCCGTGGCGGCCCTGCTCGACGATCTCGCGCTCAACACGCCGTGGGGCGGCGCCAGCGCCTGGCCGCGCCAGCCGCTTGTGGTGATGCTGCGCGGCGACGTCGATGCCGGTACCCAGTTCTTCACCCGCCTGGACGAGTTGGAGCGCCATCCCAATCGCGACCGCGAAATGCTGGAGCTGCAATATTACTGCCTGGCGCTCGGGTTCCGTGGCAAGTACCGGGTGCCCGGCCGGGCCGGCGACCGTTCGCTCAATGCCGTGCGCGTAGCGGCGGCACGCTTCCTGCGCAATGCCGACGCCGAGGACGCGCCGCTGTCGCCGAACTGGAAGGGCGTGGTCGCCTCCGACGAACCGCAGCGCTTCATCGTACCGATCTGGGTGATGGCGCTTGCCGCGGTCGTCGTCGCCGCTGCCGCCTATATCGGCCTGTCGATGGGATTGAGCAGCCAGGCGGTCGAGCTCTCCGCGCTGGTGCGCACGCTGCCGCCGGCCTCGCGCGGCGACATCACCCGCGCCGCGCCCAAGCAGGATGCACCCGCGCCCGAGCCCCAACCGGTCGACTTCGCCCTGCTGCCGGAATTCAAGGCCGAAGCGCCGGACAATCTCAAGGGGGCGCTCAGCGGCACCGAGAGCGTCTCGCTGGCCAAGCTTATCATCCAGTCCTCCAATCCCGAGCTCTTCCAATCCTCCCGACCGACACTGACCGAGGGCTATGAGCCGCTGATCGCGTCGATCGCCAAGGTGATCCTGGAAAACAAGGAGCTGATCGGAAAAATCACCGTCGTCGGCCATACTGACAATGTGCGCCTGCAAAAGTCGAATCCGCTGGCCAGCAACCAGCGCCTATCGGAAGCGCGCGCCGAAACCATAGCCAAGCTTCTGGTGCAAGCCGGCGTGTCGCAGGAGAGCATCTCTTCCGAGGGTCGCGCCGAAACCGATCCGGTAGCCGACAATTCCACTCGGGAAGGCCGCGCGCTCAACCGGCGCGTCGAGGTCCTGGTCGAGAAGAGGCTCTGAGATGTTCATCCTGCGCTTCCTCTGGGCGGTCTTCACCTCGCGTTTTCTCTGGACGCTGATCGGCATCGCGCTGCTTTCGCTGCTGATCTGGGTGTTCGGCCCGATCGTGCAGGTCGGCCCTTATGCGCCGTTCGAATCCGACAATGTGCGCATCGCCATCATCGCCGGGCTGATCATCCTGTGGCTGGTCTGGCTGATCATCGCGCAGCGCCGCGCGATCCGCGCCAACCGCATGTTCGTCGCGGAGATCGCAGCGCCAGTTCAGGAAAAGCAGCTCACGCCCGGAGAAGAGAGCGTCGCGGCCGTCGGCGCCAAGTTCGGCGAGGTGATGGCCGAGCTCAAGCGGCGCAAGCTCGGCGGCCGGAAATTCCTGCGCGAGATGCCCTGGTATGTCATCGTCGGGCCACCGGCCACCGGCAAGACCACGGCACTGCGCCAGTCGGGCCTCAATTTCCCGATCGACCTGACCGACGACCTGCAAGGTGTCGGCGGCACGCGCAACTGCGACTGGTTCTTCTCCGAGAACGCGGTGCTGATCGACACCGCGGGCCGCTACGTCCAGCAGGAAAGCCAGCCGGATGTCGACGCGGCGGAGTGGCTCGGTTTCCTCGACCTTTTGAAGAAGCACCGGGGCCGGCGCGCGCTGAACGGCATCATCGTCGCGCTGTCGATCGACGTGCTGTCGGAAGGCGACGAGGCGATCAAGGCGCAGGGCCGGAAAATCCGCCGTCGGCTGGCGGAGTTGAACGACCGGCTCGAGATCCGCCTGCCCGTCTACCTTATGCTGACCAAGGCCGACCTAATCAAAGGCTTCGAGCCCTATTTCGGCGGCTTGTCGACGACGGCGCGCGAGCAGGTGTGGGGAACCACTTTCCCGCTCGACGCCCGCGTCAACGCCGGCACGGTCCAGGCGGAGCTTGCTAAGCTTGCCGCCGAGCTGGAGCGGCGGCTGGTGCCGCGGCTGGAAGACGAGGACAAGCTTGGCCAGCGCGCCGAGATCTTCCGCTTCCCGGCGCAGCTTGCCAGCCTGTCGGAACCGATCCAGGTGCTGGTCGAGGCGATGTTCGGCGAAAGCCGCTATGAGGAGGCCGCCTGGCTGCGCGGCCTCTATCTGACCTCGGCGACGCAGGAAGGCGCGCCGATCGACCGGCTGACCGCGGCGCTGTCGTCATCCTTCGGGCTGCCGCCGCGCCGCGCCATGCCGGCGGCGCGTGTCGAGAAGCGCAGCTTCTTCCTGCGCAACCTGCTCACCGAAGTCATCTTCAAGGAAGCCGGCCTCGGCACATTCGATCCGCTGGCGCAGCGTCGCCGCACCTGGATCTGGCGAGGGGCGGCGGCCGCCTGCGCGCTCGCGGCCCTGCTCGCCGGCGGGCTGTTCACCTGGTCCTATCTCGACAACCGCAATGCGATCACCGAACAGGCGGGCCAATTCGAGGCGCTGCAGCAGCCGCTGACCGACGTCGCGGCGATGCCGGCCGCGGTCGAGCAGCCGACCATGGACGGTGCGTTGGCGGCGATGGACGCGGTGGCGGCGGCGCGTACGGCGCCACCGGATGCGGTCCACAATCTGCTCGGCCCGACCGCTTCGGCCGAGCTGGTGCGCGCGCAGACCGACACTTATGAGCACGCCCTGCGCAACGTGCTCGAGCCGCATATGGTCGCGCTGCTGGAGGCCACGATGTGGCGGCAGATCCGCGATCCGGATTTCATGCTCGGCGCGCTGAAGACCTACCGCATGATGACCGGCCTGTCGCAGATGGACACCGATTTCGTCCAGAACTGGTGGGTGAACAGCCTGCCGCAATTCGCGCCCGCGCCGCCCTTCCCGACCGCGGACGCCGAAGAGCATCAGCTTGCCGCGATCCGCCGCATGGCGGTCGACGACAGCTACATCGCGCCGGACAAGGAACTGGTCGCCGAGGCGCTGAAGACGGTGTGCACGATATCGCTGCCGGAGCGCGCCTACAAGCAGCTTCTGGCAGACCCGGAAGTGGCGGCGGTCAAGGAATGGGTGCCGGCGAATTTCGCCGGACCGAACGGCGCCAAGGTGTTCGCGCGCCGCTCCGACAAGACGCTGCGCGTCGGCGTTCCGGGCCCCTACACTTATGCCGGCTTCCATGACGCCATTCTCGACCGCGTCGAGGACGTCGCCGGCCAGGCGGCGCTCGACCGCGCCGTGTTCGCCGGCGGCTGTTCGGAGAATTCGGAGACCTCGGTCTCGGCGCTGTCCGAAGACATCCTGAAGCTCTATTACGACGACTATATCGCGCAGTGGGACTCCTTTCTGCGCGACATGCGGCTGGCACCGCTGACCGACCTCAACGTCGCCAGCGAGAACCTCAAGGATCTTTCCAGCGCCGACTCCGCGCTGAAGCGCTTGCTGACCGCGGTGGTGCAGGAGACCGACCTGACCCGCTCCGACGACGCGTCGGCCAACGACAAGAACGGCGCCAACACCGGCTCGAAGCTTTTGAGCAAGCTCGGCAAATTGGGCAAGGTGGTGAAGACGGGAGCGAAATTGCTGCCTCGCGCGGGCTCGGCCGACCAGGTCGACATGACCGGCAGCCTGGTGGCCGAGCATTTCAAGCCGCTCAAGGGGACGATCGCCCAGGTCGACGGCCAGCCGCCGGCGCTCGACGCCGCCGTCGTGGCGCTGACGGCGCTGTCCAATGTACTGCAGACGGTGACCGCCAATCCCGATCCGCAGGACGCCATCAAGAAGCAGGGTGGCCTGGCCGAGCTGACAGGCGCGGTCGCGAGGCAAGCGCAGATCCTGCCCTCGCCGATCAACGATTGGCTGGGCGGCATTGCCGGCGACACAAGCGGTCTGTCGCAGAAGGCGGTCACCAACGAGCTCAACGCCATCTGGCGCGCCGACATCCTGCCCTTCTGCCAGGCGGCGCTCAACAACCGCTATCCATTCAGCCCGGACAGCGCGGTCGACGTCAATGTGCGCGACTTCCAGCGCCTGTTCGGACCGACCGGGCTGATCGATGCCTTCACCAACGACCATTTGATCAACTATGTCGACACCGCCAGCGAGCCGTGGAAATGGCGCGCCGATTTCGGTCTCGATCCGGCGGCGCTGGCGGCCTTCGAGCAGGCGCGCCACATCCGCGACGATCTGTTCCCCGGCGGCACCGGGCCGGTGATGAATTTCACCCTGGAGCCGAAGGACCTGTCGCCCAACGTGGCGCGGGTGACGCTCAACCTCGATGGCCAGAACCTCGTCTATTACAACAACGCGACGAGGCCGCAGCCGATGACATGGCCCGGCAAGGATGGCACGGGCGTGATATCGCTCGCCTTCCAGCCGGTCGACGGCTCGCCCGAGGTGATGCTCAACGAGACCGGCAGCTGGGCGTGGCTGAGAATGCTGCGCGGTGGCCGCTTCAATGCGACCAAGCTCACCGACGTCTACAGCCTGCGGCTCGGCACCAAGGGGATGTGGGCCGATTTCGAGCTCAAGGCGGCCAGCGTCGAGAACCCCTACACGCTCGAAATGTTCAAGAAGTTCACATGTCCGCCGCAGATCTGATCCTGCCCGGCTTCTACGGCAAGATGCCCGCCGCCGGCGATTTCGTGACCCGCCGGCTGCCGGGCGATTTCGTGCGCGTGTGGGACCGCTGGCTGGCGCAACACATCGTGCCGCTGTTCGGGCTCGAAGCCTGGCCGACGGGCACAGCGCTGCGCTTCCTCAGCGGCCCTGGCGCCTTCGGCGCCGCGGCGGGCATCGTGCTGCAGGGCGCCGATCGGGTCGGCCGGCGCTTCCCGCTCAGCGTCGTCGCCCGGCTTCCGGAGGCGCCGCTGAAGCTTGCCTATTGCGATGGATGGTTCGATGGCATCGAGAGCGCAGCCTTCACCGCGCAGCGGGCGGAGCTGACGCCCGACGAGTTGGATGCCGCGCTGGCCGCCTTGCCCGTTCCGCTTGTCGGTGGCGAAGGCGACGTCATCGGCGACCTCGTCATGTGGACGGCGCATACGGATATTTTCGACGTCGATCCGCAGGCGCCGCTGCCGACGCTGGAGCAGATCTTCGCCGCGAGCTGGGAGACCAGCTGATGAGGGTCTGGAACCAGACTGGCTATCCTCACGAATTCACGACGGCGACCGATGTTTCGGGCCACGACTGGCTGGTCGTGGTGGTGAAAGGCACATTCGACTTCCCAACGAAGTCCGGCGAAGCGGCACAAAGATCGACGGACCAGGTTCCGCTGGTGATGGCTGACACGCACACGGGCATTCCCGGACATTCGGCTACATTGTGGGAGACGGATTTCGCTTTCCGCAAGCCGCGCTGCGATGTCATCGCCAACGGCTTTGCCTATGCGCCAAACGGCAGGCCAGCCGAACGTGTGCCGGTCGGTCTCAAGATCGGCAATTGGTCAAAGCTGTTCGAGGTCGTCGGCCATCGTGAATGGCGCTCCATGGGACCGGTGTTTGGCGCCACGTCGCCGCTGCCCTTCCTGAAACTGCCGATTTCCTACGATGTCGCATGGGGAGGCGTCGACGGGCTGGACCCCGAGGACAAGCTGCCTGCCAGCTACAAATCCAACCCCGTCGGCACCGGCTGGTCGCGAACCAAGAATCAACGCCTGATTCCTGGCTTGCGGCTGCCGAACACGCAGGCCATAGGCGAGGAAGTCCGCTCTCCCTTCGGCGACTACAGACCGATGAGCTTCGGGCCGATGGGCAGGGGCTGGCCAGGACGTATCGAATATGGCGGCACCTACGATGACAACTGGACGAACAACATCTTTCCGTTCCTGCCGCCGGATTTCGATGACCGCTATTTCCAGATGGCTCCTCCAGACCAGCAGATCGACCCGCCAAAAGGTGGCGAGGACGTGCAACTGGTAAACCTGACGCCGGATGGGCGAGTGAACTTCCGCCTGCCGCAGACTGCGCTGCCCATGGCGCTGTTCAACGGTCAAAGGAAGTCTCTCGACGCCAACGTCTATCCGGACACGATCCTTTTCGATCCGGAGAATCGCCGCTTCTCATTGGTCTGGCGGGTGTCGCAGCGACTTCACCGAACCATCCTGGACTTTTCCGAATGCTGGATCGGGCCGCCGACCGAAGCGATGGCGCGGGCACATGCCACGGGTCGCGTTTATTCCCGTTCCGATGAAAAGATGTTTGCGCAGGAGATCGAGACGAGGTGAAGCCGGCGCTCGATATCCTTTCGGTAGGCATGGTCACGGCGGTTGGCCTTGACGCGCAATCGGCTTGCGCAGCGATCCGGGCCGGGATCGACGGCTTTCAGGAAACGCGTTTCAAGGACGAGAACGGCGAGTGGTTGATCGGTGCGCCCGTTCCGCTGCCTCGCAACTGGGTCGGCGAGAAACGAATGGCGCATCTCGCCGCCGGCGCCATTGTCGAGGCATTCCAAGAGGTTCCGGAGGCGAGAGGTCAAACTGCGCTGATCCTTTGTGTGGCGGAGGAAGACCGTCCGGGCCGGCCGATGGGAAGCACGCTGCGTCTGCTCGACCGCATATCGGCGATCACTGAAGTCGAGAAACATTCGCGATCACGGGTAATCGCCCACGGTCGACCGTCCGGACACGTGGCGCTCGACTACGCACGCCGGATGATTGCATCGGGCGAAACACCATATGTGATGATTGTCGGCGTCGACAGCTATCTTACCACTTTGGCCACGCGGCACTATCTTAGCGAACGTCGACACCTCACGCCCGACAATCCAAATGGGTTTATTCCTGGCGAAGCGGCGGCGGCGATCCTGTGCGGCCCGCCGAGGCATGGCGGATTTCGGCTGATTGGACTGGGTCTTTCGCGCGAGCCGGCCTCTATCTACAACAAACAGGACTTGCCGCTCAGGGCAGATGGAATGACGGCGGCCTATCGCCATGCGCTGGGTGAAAGCGGGATAGAGATGAACCGCCTTGGCTACCGGATCTCGGACCTCATCGGCGAGCAATATTGGTTCAAGCAAACGGCGCTGGCATCGATACGACTGGTGCGCAATCCTTGTCCGCCCCAGGATTTGTGGTCACCTGCGGAGACGCTTGGCAACATTGGTGCGGCGGTGACACCCCTGATGGTAGGGATGGCATTTATGGCGGCAAGAAAGAACTATGCGACAGGCAACCCCGTGCTTGTCGAAGCTTCCAACGACGTCGGCGCCTGTGGAGCCGCCGTGCTGGTCGCGAGGGCTGCGCGGTGACGGTCTTTGCCAATGGACTGGAGGTAGCCGCGAAGGCCCAGGGCAACAAGGTTATCGCGGCATTTCCAGACGTTTGTTTCACGCCGCCCGAAAATCCCGCGACACCGCCGGGAGTGCCAATCCCGTATCCGTCGTTTGGAACGGACTCCGATACCGAGAACGGGACCGGAACCGTCAAAATTGGCGGCGAGAACATCACCCAAAAGGACAAGTCGGATTACAGCAAGACCACGGGCACCGAAGCAGGAAGCGCGGCCAAAAAAGGCGTCATCTCATCCACCAACACCAACAAGGAGTACGCGCGGGCGTGGTCAAGCAACGTAAAGGCGGACGGTCTTCCGGTCAGCAGATTCACTGATATCTCGACCAACAATCATACAAGCAGTCAGGTCGGAAACACGCCTCCGCAGCCCAAGGTGGGGCAACCAGGACCAGGCAGCGGATCGGCGCCGAAGACGAAATGCCCTTGTTGCGGGGCAATTCCGGCGCATGCCAACCAGGTTTCAGCAAGCGGCGAAATGTGCGAGCAGACAACTGAAAATGAGTACTATAACGACCGCATGGAGAAGGCTGATGCCAAGATCCAGCAGATCGAGGAAGATTTCGCCGCCGGGAAATTGTCAAAAGAAACCCATGCCGCAGCCTGGGGCCAGTACCAGAAAAGAAAAAAGGCTCGAAAGACCATAGCCGATGCGAGGGCTTCTGGCTCGAAATGCAAGAACCTTCATGATCCGCCCGATAAAGATTGCGGAATTCATTTCAAAGGCACGAGAAGTTATTCCGAGATAATCAAAGCTGAGGATCCCGCGGAACTTGCGAACATCGAAGCAAAGGCGAATGCTAAATATACGGATCCAAAGGAAATTAAGGCCGCTATACACAAGGACGTAAAGAAGCATGTACGCGAGACAATTCTTGGCTTCAAAGGCGCAAAGAAAAACGACATTAAAAGGCGAGATGGCCCGGGTCAGGTCAATCACAAGACCCCCCTGGACGCCGGCGGGTGTCCGACCTCACCCGACAATTTGATTTCAGACGGCGCACTGCCACCGGAGTGCAAGGAAATCGACACCGCCCAAACAACACTGCAAGACATATCGGATTGACAATGGCTTTCTCGTCGCTTGGAAAACTCTTTCACTTCAAAACAAGTGATTTTCGCGGCGCCCGCACGGAAAGCGGAGGATTGCTTCTGGACATATTCGAAAGAAGCAGGGCGGGGAACTTCTCGAGTTCGTCCATGTTCCCCAGCATATTTGAACTCTCACCTTCAATCGACACCGCGATTTCGGCTTTTACCCTGATGCCCTATGTCACCCCGGGCAGCACTCTGCTGGAAATTGCGAGCCCAATCCGCCTCTCTCTGCGGGATGACGGCCAGATGCTCGAGTGGCTCTGTATTGCTTTGACCAAAAGCGGCCTTCTGAGGCCGATCGAGTTGGCCGTCGCAATTTACCAACAAGGTCCCTCGAACTTTGCCGATTCAGATCTTCCTTATCAACTTTCCATAGCGTTGGAATCTTCGGTCAGCGACATCTTCTATGGCCCGCGCATGGTTCCAGGCACCATCGACGAATTCGACCCGGATCGCGCCCAGTACGAAGTCGCAGAATATACGCAATTGGTAATGTCACGGATCGACGAAATCAGGAAAAGATACCCCAGCCATGCCAGCGTATCGTTTCTGCATGGTCAGCCGATCAACCTAGCCGAGACCGCACTCAATTTGTTGAATTCGATGGCGAAGGCGCACGACAATGAAGATGTGGTCGTCGCACGCGATGCCATTGAGGCATTTACGGGATTCGACCTTTCGGATTTCTATCGGAAAAGCCAGTTGGACCGAATAGCCGCCGCGGCGGCGCTGGAGCGCCTATTCGACGAAGTCGACCTTTATCAATTCAAACCGGGTGTACGCCATTTCTTCGGCAAACCGATTCCAGACTGATCGGCAATTCGGCACCGTGCTATTTGCCGGCGCGGGCAAGGAATTTCCTCACCTTATCGAGATCGAGATCGAGGATACGAATTTCGGTTTTGCTCGACAGCATGCGCAAGACAAAGAGTTCGCCTGCCTCGGGAAATTCGTCATGGCACTGCTGAGCAATCTCCTGGCCCACTCTTCCGGCAACGCGCAGCCCATCGAGATGAGCTTCCAGCCGCTCGACCAACCTGGCCATCCGATCATCGTCCATCTCAGGGTTCTTGCCAGGATGCAACAGATTGTAGTCGTAGACCGTCCACAGAAAGGCTGCCATTTCGGCATGCTGGCGGACAATCTCTCGCAGGACTGGCGCAGACATCAGTTCAGGTTCACCGAGCCGCCCCGAATACGGTTCGCCGCACTTGCGTGACTCGTCACATAGGTGCCGCGAATGGTGATCCGACCGTCTTTTTCCATGGTGATCACGGCCTTGCCACAGCGCAGTTCGATGCGCTCCTCGCCTGTGATTCTCACCCGCTCGCCATCGCGGACGACATGAGGGTTGGCCGATTTTCCCTTCGGTTCGACGATGCGTCCGACAATTAGCGGCTGACGAAGGTCGCCCCCTTGAAACAACAGGGCAACTTCGGAGCCAATCATATCGGAGTTCAACTCGGCGAGGCTGCGGGCCGGAAGAGCTGTTTCTTGGGGGTTGCCCGGAAAAACAACGAGTGGCCCGTCCTCGCCAAAGCCGAGAAAAATTCCAATTACGACGCCTTCGATTCGTTCGACGATCTTTGCCACTGACGATCCCTCAGTTCTGCTTGATTTCCGAACCCTTCATGACGATGTCGCCCGATGCCTTGGCGAATATCTTGCCGCTTGCAGTTATCGTTATGTCATTGCCCTTGATGCCAATCGTTCCATCCTTCTTCATAATGATGGAAGCATCTCCGCACTTGATGGTGATTTCGTCACCTGCATCGATGACCAACTTCTTGCCGACACCAATCGAACCGTTCTCGCCAATGGTGATTCCACTGCCTTTGGCTATTTTGAGTGCATGGGCGCCGCCGATATCGGTAATGTCATCGGCCGCTATCTTGGCAGTCCGAGCCTTGCCTATCTCTGTTGCCTGCCCGCCGCCGATATTGACGCTCTGGTTGCTTGCTATGTCAACGCCCTGATTGGCGCCGATATTCCAGCTGTCATTGGCTCCTATGTCGTGGCTCTGACTGATCCCAACGCTCACCGAGCGGCTCGCGCCGATGGTGTTTGTCTGCGTGGCGCCCACCGTCCTCGCTTCCGCTGCCCCCACCGTATCCACGCGCGCCACACCCACCGTGACCGTCTGATTGAGCCCCACGGTCTGCGAATGGTTGGCGTCGATGTTCTCGGTCGAGTTGGCGACGACGTGGATCGTCTCGTTGGCCATAACCGTCAGCGACCGGTTCGCACCCACTGTCTCAGTGTCGTTCGAGCCGATGTTGGTGGTCTGGTCGACGCCGATCTTGACCGTCTTGTTGTTGCCCACGTCCTCGTCGAGATTGTGGCCGACGGAGTGCTTGGCGTCGTGGTCGATGCGGTCGGACTGGTCGTGCTGCACCGTCTTGTTGCGGTCGTGCTTGATCAGCAGGTGGTGATCTTTCTGCGCCTGGAAATTGACCAGCTCGGAGCCGGCCTTGTCCTCGAACATCAGTTCGTTGTAGCCGCCGCCACCTTTCGAGGAATTCGACTTCCATCCGGATTGCGTGGCGTTGCCCGGCAGCCCGTAGGGCGGCATCTGCGAAGCGTTGTAGACGCGGCCGGTGATGATCGGCAGGTCCGGATCGCCTTCTATGAAATCGACGATGACCTCCTGGCCGATGCGCGGAATTTGGATGAAGCCCCAGTTGCTGCCGGCCCAGGTCTGCGAGACGCGCACGAAGCAGGATGAGTTCTGGTCCTTCTTGCCGAGCCGGTCCCAATGGAACTGGACCTTCACCCGGGCGTATTTGTCGGTGAAGATCTCCTCGCCCGAAGGCCCGACGACCGTTGCCGTCTGGGGGCCGCGCATGATCGGCCGCGGCGTGATGCGCGGCGGCCGGTAGGGCAGCTTGGTCGGCGCCACGCCGAGCACCACCTTGAAATTCTCGCTGTGGGCCTCGTTCTGCGTCCGGTAGCCCGGATCGAACAGCCGGTATTCGGCGCTGACCACCAGATAGTCCTGGTTCTGGTCGTCGCGCGGAAAGCTTTCGAGCGTGAACTTGCAACCGGAAAAAAGGCCGCGCACGGTGCCCACCGCCGTGCTGTGCTGGTGCACCGCCTGGAGTTCCTCGCGGCGGATCCCGGCGATCTTGTCGCCGCGGCCGACATCGAGATGCGCGCCGGGCTGGCGATAGTTCTCGCCAGAGGCCTCCTTATGGGCGAAAGGCTGGGCGGATTTCGCCATCAGATCGGCACCGGGCTTCTCGAAATCATAGTCCGTATGCGCATAGGCGCCCGGCCGCACCGCGCTGCCTGGAATCCATTCGGTGATGTATTCGACATCGCGCCGGGAGGCCTGGCCCTCGAAGTTGTAGAGCACCTTCTCATAACCGGGCGCCGGCTTCAGCTTGCTCATCGCGTCGCAGAGGATGAGCGTGTGCTTGCCTTCGTCATGCTCGAAGAAATAGAAGATGCCCTCGTGCTCGAGCAGCCGCTGCACGAAATCAAGGTCGCTCTCGTCATACTGGACGCAGTACTCGCGCTGGGGATAGGAACCCTGCAGCCGCTTCTCGAATTTGGCGATGCCGTATTTCGAGAAGATCTTCTCGACGATCTCCACCGCCGTCATATTCTGGAAGATGCGGCAATCGGTGGTGTTACCGAGGAACCAGAGCCATGGCCTGACGGTCGCCTCGTAGAAGGCCAGCCGGTCCTCGATGCGGGTCAGCTTGAAATCCGACACGAGGCCGCTGAACCAGCGCTTCGGATCGGATTCGCCTTCGACCGAGACGACACCACCCAGCATCTTCAACGGGTCGATGTCACGGTTCTTCGAGACGAAGCCGACCGTATAGGCGAAACAGCGGCTGATCTCATCGCGGCCGATGAGATGGGTGAAGGTCAGGTCGGCGCCAGCCGGCGTCTGTACAACCGTGGCACGTTCGTTCGGCATGGGTGGTGCCCCTCCTCGACGCGGCCGCCAGTGTGATGGTTTGAAGCCCCCGCTCTATTAACTGCATCACGTTCGGGAGCGCTCGAGTTCACCGCACCGTACCGAGGTCAGCCTAGCACATGTTTGAGGGAGGCCAAATAACAGCGATAGCTAAACCGCGCGCGCACACTGGTGTGAAACGCTCCTCTCCCGCTCCGCTTGCAAGCTGCTAGAATACCGAAGCAATTCCGGGAAAGCGCCCGTGGCTTTCCGCCTGGAATTGCACGAAAGATAAGCATTTGTTGACCAAGTTCGGCGACGCTTCCGGATGTTCATCTCTCTCCAGATCAGCAATGTCGACAGGCTGCCGGCCGGGACCGCCGCCAGCTATGCCGCTCGCGACCGCAGCTTCGAGATCGGCCGCGAGAATTGCGACTGGACGTTGTCCGATCCGGACAAGTTCATCTCGGGCCGGCACTGCGAGGTCCGCTACCAGGCGGGTTCGTTCTGGCTCTACGACCTTTCGCGCAACGGCACTTTCGTCAATGGTTCCAACCAGCGCATGGCCGGGCCGCACCGGCTGGCCCAGGGCGACCGGCTGCTGATCGGCCGTTATGTCGTCGGCGTCTCGATCGAAGAGGAACGCGCCGCGAGCGGATATCCGCAGACCAGGACCGGATCGACGCAGCGCGAGCTGCCGCCCTCGACCGGCCGGCCCCTGGATTCCGGCCAAGAGCCGTTCTTCAGTCCGGCGGGACAGCGCTCCGCCGGAGCGGCGTCTGTCTCGACGTCCTCGGCGCTGCAGCCAGGGCCGGCGGTCCCGCCCAGCCGGCCGGCGGAAGCGGACGCTATATTGCGCGAGATAGCTAAAGCGGCCGGCATGCCGCCGGACATGCTGCAGGCGCGCGACCCGCATGACGTCGCGGCCGAGATCGGCGCGGTGCTGAGGATCACGGTCGAGCAACTGTCCCTGCTGCTCAAGGCGCGCGCGGCGGCAAAGGTGCTCGCCAAGAGCGCGCACCGCACGATGATCGGCGCCGAGGACAATAACCCGCTGAAATTCGTGCCGGGCACCGACGACATATTGGAGATCATGTTCGCCAAGCGCAGGGCCGGCTATCTCGATGCCAGGCACAGCGTCGAGGACGCGTTCCACGATCTGAAGTCGCATGAGATCGCGACCTACGCCGCCATGCAGACCGCACTGTCGCGGCTGCTCGACGATCTGTCGCCGGAAGCGATCGCCAAGAAGATCCCGCCCGCGTCCTTCTCGTCCAGAAAGAGCCAGGCCTGGGATGCCCTCGTCGCGACATGGCGGACGATGGAAGACAAGCATGAGAACGGCATGCTGGATGTCTTCCTCGCCTATTTCGCCGAAGCCTACGCCAAGGCCGACAAGCAGAAATAGCCGCACGGGCACTGGCGCATTTCACCGTTTCACGGTGACGGTGAAATGCGCCATCTTCTTGTTTTCACACAATTCCGGACGGAAAACCGCTCACACTTTTCCTGGAATTGCTCTGACCGCGTCCGCCGTATGTGACCGGCCTCATAGAAGAAGCCGCCTCTTCGAGCATGGTGCTTCCGGATTCAATCCGCGGCCCGTTTCAATTGGGTATCCGGGCGACTAGAATGCACAGGGACGCCGGCCCGGCGGGCAAGGCGGCGAGGCTTGGGGCGTGTGCAGCAATGTCATGTTTCGGCGAGATGAGCCTTTCCATGCGGCCCGCCGCCGAGGCTCAGCCTGAGATGCGTTCCCCCGGCCGAAGACATGCCCGTTGCAGCGGGAAGGCGGGGCGCCCCCGATGAGCTCGAAGGACGATCCTTCCAAGCCGGCGGACAAGACCGTCATCCGCGCGCCGCGGCCGAAGCAGAAGCCGCTTGCGGCCTCCGAGAGGTCCGGTCCGGAAGGCGCTCGGCCAACCCCATCGCCCTCCCGCGAAGCGACGGTGTTCGATCCCGGCGGCGGCCGGCAGATGCCCACCGGCTGGTCGTCCGGAACCGTGCTCTTCCAAGGGCCAACCCCGGGAACAGCCGCGAATGCGGCGCCGGGTGTGCGGCAGGATGCCCTGTTCGATGCCACGAGTGGCGTGAAATACACCGCGGCCAATCCGATCCTCGCCGCGGCGGCGCCGCTGCTGATGCTTCTCGGCCAATTGCGGCTGATGCCGGTCGACCGGCAAGCCGCACCCTTGGCAGAGCATATCGCCGATGCGATCGAGACCTTCGACCTTGCAATCGCGAAGGCAGGCGTAGCCGAGCAAGACGCACGGATCGCCAAATTCGCCCTTTGCGAAACCGCCGACGACCTTGTCGGCAATTTGCCTTGGCCGAGCAAGGACAGCTGGCTTCGGCACAGCCTGGTGGCGCGGTTCTTCCACACCCAACCGACCGGCGCCGGCTTCTACGAAGCGCTGAACAACATTCTCGCCAGGCCGGAAGCGCATTACGACCTGCTCGAGCTGATGCATGCCTGCCTGTCGCTCGGCTTCGAGGGCCAGTATCGGGGGCTGGCCAAGGAGCGAAACACGCTCGAACGCGTCCGGCGCGACGTCTACGACACGCTGCGCTACTTCAAACCGCGCGCCGGCGAAGACATCTCGCCACGCTGGCAAGGCATGGCGGCGGCGCTGCCGAAGCCGAGGGCACGGCTGCCGCTCTGGGCGGTCGCGGCCGCCGCGGCGACGCTGGTGACGGCGGTTTTTTTCGGGTTGCGGGTGCTGATCACCGATGAAGGCGACGCGACCGCGGGCGAGTTGCTGGCGCTCAATCCATCGACGCCCGTCACCATCGAGCGCGCCAGCGTGGCGGCGCCCACTGAGCCGGCGCAAGCCAGCCCGCCGCCGCCCGCGGCTCCGGATACCGCCCAGATCGACCGCATCCGCGCCGCACTTGCCAAGGAGATCGCAGGCGGCGGGCTGAGCGTCGGCGAGAAGGGCGCATTCATCGTGGTCGAGATCAACAACCAGCTTTTGTTTGCATCGGGCCAGGCGGACCTGAAGCCGCAGTTCCAGCCGGTCGCGGCCGATCTCGCCGCCGCGCTCGACGCCGAACCCGGACCGATCAACATCATCGGCCACACCGACAATGTGAAACCGAAGAAGTCGAGCCAGTTCAAATCGAATTTCGACCTCTCGGTAGCCCGTGCCAAGGCCGTGGAGGCGATGATGGCCAAACAGTTGAACGATCCGTCGCGGCTCAGTGCCGACGGCAAGGGTGAGGATGAACCGATCGCCGACAATGGCACGGCTGACGGCCGCGCCAGGAACCGCCGCGTCGACGTGATGATACCGAGACAGGCGACCTTGCAGACCGGCGCGGCAGAGAGCGGCGACTGATGCGCTGGCTGCTGCGGATCTTCAGCGTGCTCGCGCTTGCCGGTTTCTCGGCGGCGGTCTGGTATGCCGGGCCGCTGATCCGTTTCGCCGATACGCGCCCGCTTGGTCCGGTGTGGCCCAGGGCCACGATCATCGGCGTCACCGTCGCGGTGCTTGCGCTGTTCTACGGGGTCCGCTTCTGGCAGCGGCGCAAGGCGCAGAAGGCGCTCGAAACGGCCATGGCGCGCAGCGACGAGCGCAACGACGATGCCCAGGTGCTCGAAGCGCGCATGAGCGAAGCGATCGCGACGCTGAAGCGGACGAGCGGCAAGCGCAACTTCCTCTATGACATTCCCTGGTACATCATCATCGGCCCGCCCGGCGCCGGCAAGACGACGGCGCTGGTCAATTCCGGGCTGAAATTCCCGCTTGCCGGCTCCGGCAGCGCGCAGCCGGTGGCCGGCGTCGGCGGCACGCGGTCCTGCGACTGGTGGTTCACGGACGAAGCGGTGCTGATCGATACGGCCGGCCGCTACACGACGCAGGAGTCGGACCGCGAGCGCGACAAGGCAAGCTGGCTGACGTTCCTGGGATTGCTCAAGAAGCACCGCACCAGGCAACCGATCAACGGCGTGATCCTCGCCATCAGCCTTTCGGATCTCATAGGCTTCGACGACCGGCAGCTCGACGCGCATGTCACCGAGATCAGGAGCCGCCTGCGCGAGTTGCATGAGACGCTCAAGATCCAGTTCCCGGTCTATCTGCTCTTCACCAAAGCCGATCTCGTTGCCGGCTTCATGGATTATTTCGGCGATTTCGACGAGGCGCGCCGGCGCAAGGTGTGGGGTGCGACATTCCAGACCGCGGACCGCACCAAGAACATGGCCGGCGAAGCGCCGGCGGAATTCGACGGACTGGCCAAGCGGCTCGCCGAGGAAGTCGCCGACCGCCTGCAGGAAGAGGCCGACCCCGTGGCGCGGATCGCGCTGTTCGGTTTTCCGGCGCAGTTCGGCGCGCTGAAGAGCCGGACAATTCAGTTCGTCGGCAGCCTGTTCGACACCTCGCGCAGCCAGGTCAATGTGAGCCTGCGCGGGCTCTATTTCTCGTCGGGCACCCAGGAAGGCACGCCCTTCGACCAGGTGCTGGGCGCGATCGGCCGCAGTTTCGGCAGCGCTTCGCAGGCGCATCTTTCCGGCGCCGGCAAGAGCTTCTTCCTGCACGACCTGCTGACCGAGGTGATCTTCCCGGAATCGGGCTGGGTCTCCTTCGACAGGGCGGCCGAGCGGCGTATCCGGCTCGCAAGGTTCGGCGGCCTGGCGGCGATCGCGCTGGCAGCCTCGGCGGCGCTCGGCGTGCTGGGCCTCAACTTCTTCGCCAACAGGGAGCTGATCGCCTCCACCAGGCAAGCCATGGCGCATTATCGCGACAGCGCCGACAGCCTGCTGAAGAGCACGACGGTGACCGACGTCGACCTCGAAAACGTCATCGGCCCGCTCGACCAATTGCGCAACCTGCCCGCCGGCTTCGAAAATGGCGACCAGGGAAAGCCGATCGAGGAGACGTTCGGCCTCAGCCAACGCGCGCGGCTGCTGTCGGCCTCCAAGACCGCCTACCGACAGGCGCTGGAGCGGACCTTTCGCTCGCGGCTGCTGGTGCAGGCCGAGCGGACGATCCAGGCCAGGATGGCCGATCCGGTCGCGCTCTACGAGCCGCTCAAGATCTACCTGATGCTGGGCGGCAAGGCGCCGAAGGTCGACGACGAGCTGATCGTCTCGTGGATGAAGCAGGACTGGGAGGAGAACCGCTACCCCGGCGAGAACAACCGCGAGGGCCGCGCGCAGCTCGAAAAGCATCTGCGCGCCATGCTTGCGCTCGACGACGCCTATGATCCAACCTTCGCGCTGAACCAGCCGCTGGTCGAAGCCGCGCAGCGCTCGCTCGGCCGCATGAGCCTCGCCGACCGCGCTTCGGCGCAGATCAAGTCGGCGGTCTACGCGGCAGGGCTGCAGGATTTCTCGATCGCCGCGAAGGCCGGTCCGGAAGCGCAGCTGCTGTTCGAGCGCACGGATGGCAGCGACCTCGCCGATCTTGAAGTCCCCGGCCTTTACACGCGCGCCGGGTTCAATCGCTTTTTCCTGCCGCAGCTCTCGCGCATCGCGCAGATGCTCGTCGACGACCGCTGGGTGCTCGGCGGCGGCGGCGAGCAGGGCGGCATCGACCAGGATCTGCCCAAGCTCGGTCCCGAGCTTATCGATCGCTACGGCAAGGAATTCGCCGCCGCCTGGAACGGCGTGCTCGACCAGTTGAAGCTCAAGACGATGCTGAAGGACAAGCCGCAATATCTGACGCTTTCCGCAGTGGCCGCGCCGGACTCGCCTCTCGACCAGCTCTTCACCGCGATCGCCGACGAAACGGCGCTGACCAAGGACAGCGCCGCCGAGGGCGATATCGCGACGGCGCAGCAGGACGCCGCCAACATGGCCAAGGGCCTCGCCCGCATCGGCCTGCAGATCGCCGGCGGCAAGTCGCAAAGCCGCGCCGGCGCGAGTTCGGCCGTCACGCAGAATGCCGGCGCGAGCGTCGAGGCGCAGTTCCGCTCGTTCCAGGCATTAGTCAGCGGCAACCCCGGACGGCGGCCGCTCGATGCGCTGACGCAGAACTTCCACGACATCTTCCAGAGCCTCAAGCTCGCCGCCGACGTCCCCACGCAGACCGAACGGGTCAACGCCAATTTGCAGCTGCAGATCTCAACGCTGCGCGCCAATGTCTCGCGCCTGCCCAAGCCGCTGGCGCGCATGGTCAATTCCGCGGCGGACGAGCTCGAAGGCAATGTCGCCAAGGCCTCCGTCGCCAACCTCAACCAGGCCCTCGACCAGACGGTGACGCGCGCCTGTGAAGCGGCGGTCAATGGCCGCTACCCCTTCACTCGCGACAGCATCGACGATATCTCGATGGCGGATTTCACCAAGCTGTTCGCGCCGGGCGGCCTGATGGATCGTTTCTTCGCGCAGAACCTTGCGCCGCTGATCGACATGACCGGCCAGGAATGGACCTGGAAGCAGGACGCGCGTTCCAGTAAGGATCTTGCAAAATCGACCTTGAAGGCGTTCCAGGCGGCGGCGGAAATCCGCAGCGCCTTCTTCCCTTCCGGCGGCTCGGCGCCCTCGGTCTCGATCACCATCACACCCACGTCGCTGAACAGCGAAGTCGACAGTGCCGTGCTCAACGTCGACGGGCAGACGGTCCAGAGCGCCCAAGCCGGCAACGCGCCGAGCATCGTGACATGGCCGAGCGGCGCCGCGTCCGGATCGGCGAGCCTCAGCCTCACGCCGGAAATGCCTGGACGCGAGTCCGCGCTCAAATTCGACGGGCCGTGGGCGTTGAAGCGGCTTTTCGACAAAGCGACCGTCACCGGCGACGGCGCCAGCACAGAAGCGCGTTTCGTGATCGGCGGACGCGACGTCGCCTACACGATCCAGGCTGGCTCTGGTGCCAATCCCCTGCTGCTGCCTGCTTTGTCCGGTTTCAGCTGTCCGAAGGCGTTCTGAGATGACTGGATCGCGCCTTCATTTCGATACTCTAATGTACATGCTTGTGGCAGAGTGGCCTGGGCACGCGGCCCATGGCTGGTCACAGAGGACGCTCGCTGAGCGCTTGGTGGCAAATTGAGCACTGTCGCCCTCCCCATCGACAGCTTCGGCGTCAGCCACCAGGGCTGCGTGCGCGACCACAACGAGGACAATTACCTCATCGAACCGCAGACCGGGCTCTGGGTGGTGGCCGACGGCATGGGCGGCCATGAGGCCGGCGAAGTTGCCTCGGCCAGCATCGTCGACCACCTGGCGACAATCGGCATTGCGAGCTCCGCGCCGGACCTTCGCGCCCGCTTCGAGGATAGGCTCAGCCGCGCCAACGCCGAGATCCGCGACATATCGCGCTCGCGCGGCATCACCATCGGCTCCACTTTCGCGGCCCTGCTTGCCATGGATGGACGCTTCGCTTGCCTGTGGGCCGGCGACAGCCGCATCTATCTCGTGCGCAACGGCTCGATCTTCCAGGTTTCGAAAGACCACACCGAGGTGCAGGAACTGCTCGACCGCGGCATGATCAGCGCCGAGGAAGCGCGCAACTGGCCGCGCCGCAACGTGATCACGCATGCGGTCGGCGTCAGCGACGAGCTCGAGATCGATTTCCAGCAGGGCGAGCTGAAGGCGGGTGACGTTTTCGTCCTCGGCACCGACGGACTGACCGCGCATGTCAGCGATGCCGAGATCGAGGCCTCGGTCAGGTCCGCCACGCCGCGGGTGGCCTGCCAGACCCTCCTGGACATGGTGCTGGCGCGCGGCGGCACCGACAATGTGACCATCGTACTCGTGAAGATCGGCAGCGGGCATAGCGGCGCGCACCATTCGGATCGGTCCGGAGCGGAGGCCCTGCCCCGATGAGCGACGACGACAAGACGCGGATAGCGGCGAACGTCACCTATGCGGGCGTCGGCACGCAGCTCAGCGGCATCTACGAGCTCGACGAGAGGATCGCCTCCGGCGGCATGGGCGAAGTCTACCGCGGCCACAACATCCAGACCGGCGACCATGTGGCGATCAAGATCGTGCTGCCCGAATTCGCCCGCGACCAGACGATCCTGTCGCTGTTCCGCAAGGAAGCATCGATCCTCAACCATCTCTCGCATGACGCGGTGGTGCGCTACCACGTGTTCACGATCGATACGGGGATCGGCCGCCCGTATCTCGCGATGGAGTTCGTGGACGGCCAATCGCTGTTCGACATCATGCGGCGCGGGCCGATTCCAGCAGAGGATGTGCGCCGGCTTTGCCACCGCCTCGCCTCTGGCTTGAGCGCCGTGCACCAGGCGGGCGCCGTGCACCGGGATCTCTCGCCGGACAACATTATCCTGCCCGGCGGCCGGGTCGAGCGCGCCAAGATCATCGATTTCGGCATCGCGCGCTCGGCAACCGTCGGCGGCGAGACGCTGATCGGCGGCAAATTCGCCGGCAAATACAATTACGTGTCGCCGGAGCAGCTTGGCCTCTATGGCGGCGAAGTCAGCGAACAATCCGACATCTACAGCCTCGGCCTGGTGCTGGCCGCGGCGCTGCGCGGAAAGCCGCTCGACATGAGCGGCTCGCAATATGAGGTCATCGAGAAACGCCGGACCGTGCCGGACCTGTCGGATATCGATCCCGATTTCCAGGAGCTCATCGAAGCCATGCTGCAGCCGGATCCGCGCGACCGGCCGGCGAGCATGGCCGAGATCGCCCGGGCAACGCGCGGCGAGGATCTCGAGCCGACATTGCCGCCGCCGGTGCCGTTCGGCGCGCGCGAACGCTCCGGCCTGCCGCGCGCCGGCTGGACGGCGACGCCGGATCCCAAACCCCAGACGCCAGCGCATCAAGGCGAACCCCGCTTCGTCGAGCATGTGCGCCCGGCATATCTGTCGGAGCCACGGCCAGCGCCACCAGCCCCTCCGGCCAGCGCGACCGGGCCGGCTGCGCCCAAAAAGGCTTCGCGGATGCCCGCCATCGCCGGCGGCGTCGCGGCGCTCGCTATCCTGGCGGCGGCCGGCTTCTATTTCAGCGGCGTGTTGGCGCCCGCACCGGTGGCGGAAACACCCAAGCCGCTGACGCCGAAGCCGGCCGCCGAAGCCGCCAAACCAGTGGCCGAAGCGCAGCAACCGGAAAAGCCGAAAGCTCAGTCACAGGCGTCGGCCGCGCCTCAGCCGGAAGCACCCAAACCTGACACTGCGAAGCCATCCGCCCAATCTGATGCGGAGGCCAAGACGCCGGTCGAGCAACCGATGCCGCCTGCCGCTCAGCCGGAGAGCGAGGCCAAAAGCCAGACGCCTCAGGTCGAGACCAAACCGGTGCAGCCCCCGGCGCAACAGTCGCCTGCGCCGGCTCCCGCACCAACGGAAAGCCAAAAACCCGCGCAGCCGGCAAGCGAGCCGGCGATCAAGGCGCCGGAACCGAGCCAGGCGGCTGAGAGCAAGCCGGCGCAGGAGGCAAATCCGCCGGCGGCCAAGTCCAGCGTGAAAGACCTCGTGGACAAGCTTTCCAAGCTGCCCAAGCCGGCTGCTTCCCCGCCCCCGACGTCGCAAAGCCAGGCATCGGCGCAACCAGCCCCTCAGCCGGCCAAGCCGAAGGCGCAGCCCCCGACAGCCAGCCAGCCGGAAACGCCGACCACGCCAGCAAAACCAGCGCAGCAACCGCAGACCCCGGCAGCCAAGCAACCCGGCACCGATGTCGCCATCAATGTGCCGAAGCCGGCGCTTCCATCAGCGGAAGACGACATGGCCAAGTGGAATGACCAGCGCTCCTGGGTGCGCGATTTCAGCGGCGGCAATTGCTTCTACGCGAACGTGACCTCGGGACCCGGCGCCGCCCCGACGATCGAGGGATACGCAACGGCGGTCCAGCCCTTCGAGCAGTTGCTCAATGACTTCCAGTCGAGGTTCCATATCGAGCCGGACATCAGCGTGCGCCTCATCACCTTGCCTCAATGCGGCGTGCCCACTTTCCTCCGCTTCCTCGACCGTAGCTCGGCGGCGAAGCCGCAGCTCGTGCTGGACCGGACATCGATCCCGGACGGCGCGCCGGTCAGCGGCGCGCTCTATACGGGCGGCGGGCTCGTCTCGAACATCATGCTGATCGACCATAAGGGCGTTGCCTTCAACCTCAACGACCGCATGGTGCCGCAAACCGATAAGGTGACCTTCAACATCCCGATCGGTCTCGCCGCCACCGACAAGGCGACCGGCAAGGCGGTGCCGCAGATCATGCTGGTGATCACCGGGCCCAAGGACATCCAGGCCGCCATGTTCTCCAGGCCGACGCCGGCCTCGGAGCTGCTGCCCAGGATCCTCGAGGAGATCGAGGCCGACGGATCGCAGTTCTCCGCCACGGCCACCTATTTCCGGCTTGGCGGATAGCATGAACCGATGGACCTTCGCATCCCGCGTATCTTGAGCCGGCCTTCGCCACGCAAGCAGCGTAGCCGGCCCCGATCGCCGTTCCCGGGCCGCATGACGCTTGCGGCGCTGTTCGGAGCGGCGCTGTTCTCGATCCTTTCGCCCGGCATGGCGCGTGCCGAATTCACCGTCTGCAACCAGACGCTCGACGTCGTCAACCTTGCCGTCGGACAGAAGGTCGACAATGCCGACCAGACCGACGGCTGGTGGACGATCGGCGCCAACCAATGCGTCAACGTCATCCGCGAGGAGCTGACAAACCGCTACATCTATCTCTACGCGACGGACGTCTTCGGCCACGCGATCCTCAACGGGTCGACGGAGATGTGCATCGACCGGAGGCGCTTCTCGATCCGCGGCATCGAGGAATGCTGGCAGCGCGGCCATATCGCGGCGCGCTTCGTCGAGGTCGATACGCAGGAGCAGGTGCGCTGGACCTATTTCCTGACCGGAAGCAGCCCGTGACGCACACGATCGACACGAGCTTCAAGCAGAAGAAGCTGGCGCGCCTGGCCGAGCGGCGGCGCAAGCTCTGGCGCTGGGCGCTTGCCGGCCTTGCCGCGCTCGCCGTCGTCGCTTCAGCCACCGGCTTCTATCTGACCTGGGACTATTGGTCGTTCGGCGACGAGGACGAGGAGTTGCATCCGGTCGAAGGCATGGAAGACGTGCCGCCCGACGCCTCGGTCTATGTGCCGGCGATCATCGACCTCGCCGGCGATCCGATGTGGATCACGCTGGCGCCCGACGCCGAGACCGCGACGAAGGGCAAGACCGTCGCGCGCCCGGCCGAGCTCGACAGTTCGGGCGCCTCGCCGCAGATCGAGATCCTCTCCGACGTGATGCTGAGCGCCAGCGAGAAGTTCATGACGACGATCCCGTCGACGCAGGAGGATTTCGCGTTCTTCCAGGCGCAGCGGCAGGCCGCGCCGAAGCCTTCGGCGATGGCGCCGGGCGACGGGCAACCGGCCCTGTCCGCTCCGGCCGCGGCGCCGGACGATCAACAGGGCGACCTCGAGAACGACTTGCAGGCGGCGCCCGACGAGGGCGACGCCGGCTCGGCGCCCAAGGCGGACGCCGACGATCCCGAAGCCGGCTGGGGCGAGACCATCGATCAGGGCGAAGCGGCGCTCCCGGCCTTCAAGAAAACCGCGATCGAGAACAACACGACCGTCGCGACCGTCACCAGCGAATATCAGCGCTTCGAGGCGACCGAGGACACGTTCGTGAAGATCCTCAACGACCGCAGCCTGGAGAGCGTGGCGCTGGATGCCCATTTCTCCGCCGACGACGCGAAGCTTGCGAGCGAGGCGCTGAAGTCGCTGTTCAACCGCGACGGGCTGGAGTCCGGCTTTGTCGTGGCCATGCGCGGGTTCCGGCCGAACCGCGAGACGACGACCATGTCGCTGATGCAGGTCTCCGTCTATGCGAGGAACGTCTATGTCGGCACGCTGACGCGCAATGCGGCCGGCGCCTTCGTGTCGGGCGTCGACCCCTGGGTCCGCGAGGATCTGTTCAACTATTCCGGCGCCTCGGACCAGGGCGGGCCGAAACGGCAGTATCGCCTGCTCGACGCGATCTATTCGACCGCCGCGCGCAACAAGGTGCCGACCAGCGTCATCGGCGAGGCGATCATGTATCTGTCGCGCGGGCAGGACCTCAACGCCTTCGCCAGCGAGGACCAGCGCCTGGTGCTGATCTATTCGCAGACGCCGCGCGGCCAAAGCGAGATCTCCGGGCGGGTGCTCTATGTCGGCGTCCAAGGCACGGACAGGAGCCTCGACTGTTTCGTCTTCCAGCAGAGCGACGGCCAATATGCCTGCGTGACCGGCGACGATCAGGTCCGCTCACTCACCGTCACCAACGGCATGGTCACGCCGGTCGCCGGGGTGATGACCTCGACCTTCGGCCCGCGCAAGCATCCGATCCTCGGCACGGTTCGTATCCACAAGGGCGTCGACTGGGCGGCGCCGGTCGGCACGCCGGTGATGGCCGCTTTCGACGGCGAGATCTCCTTCCAGGGCGACGGCGGCAGCTACGGCAATCTGGTGAAGATCACGCATGCCAATGGCCGCGAGACGCGCTACGCGCATATGCAGAAATTCGCCATCGCCAGCGGCGTCGGCACCAAGGTGAAGGCCGGCGACGTCATCGGCTATATCGGCACAACAGGGCTTTCGACCGGACCGCATCTGCATTTCGAACTCTATCAGAACGGCGAGGCGATCGATCCGCTGGGCACGGTCACCACGGTCGCCACCGCCGTGTCCGTCAGTTCCGGCGGCTCCGGCGATGCCGCCGTCGAGACGCTGACCGACCGGATCGTGCATGTCGAAAGCGGCGGCAGCGCGCGGGCCAAGAACCCGCTTTCCTCAGCGACGGGCGCCGGCCAGTTCATCTCCAAGACCTGGATCCGGATGATGAACACCTATCGGCCCGACCTTGCCCGGTCGCTTTCGACGGCCGATCTGCTGGCGCTTCGCTACGACGCGACGCTGTCGCGCGAAATGGTGCGCAACCTCGCGCGCGAAGGAGAAGCCTATCTGCGCGCCCGCGGCCATCAGATCACCGCCGGCCGCCTCTATCTTTGCCATTTCCTGGGGATGGAAGGCGCAGCCCAGGTCCTGGCGGCGCCCGGCTCGACGCAGCTGAGCGCGGTGCTCGGGTCGGCCGTCATCCAGGCCAACCCGTTCCTCACCGGCAAGACCGCTAGCTACGTCGTCGACTGGGCCGAGCGTAAAATGGGGCAGAAGGTGCCGCGCGTGGTGACCGACCAGCCGACGACGACCACGACCGAAGTCCGGCAAACCTCCCCGGAATTCGAGAAATACAAGCAGGCGATCACCGCGCTGATAGGCTCCATCCAGGACACGCTGAAACCCGGCTAGGCCCACAGGGAGCGCTGCCGTCCGCCACGTCGTGATGAGCCGGCCGACGACAGCGCCGGCGGCCTATTCGGTCCTGATCCGCATTTCCACGCGGCGGTTGACCGGATCGTAGGGATTGGCGACACGCGGGTGCGACTTGCCGAGGCCGATCGCTTCGAGCCGCGCCGATTCAACACCGTTGGCTTCGAGGAAGGCGGCTACCGATTGCGCCCTTCGCTGCGACAGGTCCTGATTGTAGCGATCCGTGCCGGTCGCATCGGTGTGGCCCTCGACGACGAAGCTGAACGTGCTCAGCCGGTTGTCCTTCAGCGCCTTGGCGAACTCGTCCAGCTCCGCGCGCGCTGTCTGGTCGAGCTGGGCCGAATCCAGGGCGAAATTGATCATCATGTCGAGGCCGGCCTTCTGGGGCGGCGCCTCGCTCTTCTCGGCCTTGCTCTTGCACTCTTCCTCGGTGCCGACGCAGATGCCGCGTGAGGCGCCAAGATTGCCTTGGCCGGCGAAGAATTTCACGATGTCTTCCGATTTCTGAAGCGGATCGGCGTAAACGTGCGCTGAAAAAAGCACGGCCGCCAATGCCAAGGCTGAACTGCCCCACCGCATGACCGTCACTCCTGTTAGAACGGGCCTGTTTGAACGGGTTTTCGCTGGCGCCGACTATATCAAATCCCGAAACGATTGTCTGTGAACAAGCGCACGTTGCCAACGGGCGCGGCCTGTTAAAGGTTAAGGCTTGACCGGCACCTGGCCGCGGGTTTCAGTGCTGTTTGTGCCGGTGCTGGGGTGTGGCGGCCATGGCCAATGAACTCGGATACAGAACGGCGAAGGATCTGTTTCTCGCCTGTCCCGCGATCGCCCGGGACATGAAATCGCCGGCTGCCGCCCAACCCCCGCTGGAATTCTGCCGCGCTTTGCTCGCCGGGCGTGTGCCGGAGGAAGCCGTCACGTTCTGCGCCTACCTGCTGCCCGAGCGCGCCGCGGTCTGGTGGGGGCATGAATGCCTGAGCAATCTCGCCGAGCTCCTTGCCGCAAGTGATCTCGAACTGCTGGCGCTCGTCAGCGACTGGGTGAGCGAACCTGGCAATCCTCGCCATCGGGCGGCGCTGAGCAGCGCCGTCGATCCGTCGCCGGCCACGCCGGCTGCATGGATCGCCCTGTCGGCGGCCTGGCGTGACCCGGCCTTCGACATGCTGTCGACCGGATTTCCCGCCGCTCACGCCGTCAACGCCGGCATCCTGGCAGGTCTCGCCCGCGTCTCGACCGCGGACCGCTTTGGTGTGCTTTCCGCCTTCGTCGAGATGGGCATCCAGATGGTGGAGATGGAAGCGCAACGACCATCGGTCTACGCGTATTAGAGCAGTCCGGCAATCATTTGCAGCCGCCTTGCGCCCATCTGGCCAAAGCGACCTTGAAGCGGGTGCCGAGCGGATGCTGCAGGCGCAGGACGGAGACATCGTTGGCGGCGAAATTCTTGGCCTGATCGCACAGGCGCGTCTCGTTCCACTGGTGACAGCCATCGCAGTGCTTGCCTTGCCAGACCGATTTGTCGAGGCCTTCGACCGGGCTGAAAAGCGGCTCCCCCGTGATCAACTGGGCTATGCTCTTGCCGTCGATCGCCGGGTCGCCGAACTTGACCGGGCGATCGAAAAGGATCGGCCCGTCCGTCGCCAGCTTCGGGATCTTTTCGCGCAACGCATTGAGGGCAAGCTGGTCGTCGGCCTGACCGGGCGCAGCGCCGGTATTGCGCGTCTCGGAACCGGCTTCGGCCTGTGGCGGATTCGCCTCGCCGACGATCAGCGGCGCGTTGAGATCGACCTTGTGCAGCACCACCTCGGTGGTCAGCGAGACGTTGATCCAAGGGCGCTGCTTGCCGGCGGTCGCCTTGAAGACGTCGCTGGTCACCCTGTTCATGGCTTCGGTGATGGAGACGTTGGATTCGCCGATATGCTGGAGCAGCGCCGTGGTGAAAGGCGAGTGATCGCCCGAACCGTCATAGGCCAGCTGGTTCGGGCTGGCGGCGAAAGCGACCAGCGTGCCGGCGCCGCCATTCTCGATCGGGATTTCGGCAAGGCCGCTGCTTGCGCCTTTTATGCCGGCGCTCTTCGCGAGCACGTCGGCAAGCGGGTTGTCCCGGCACGCATCCAGGAACACCAGCCTTATGCTGGTCTCACGCGACATCTGGCGCAGGACGAAATCGACCGATACGGCCTCGAAGTCGAGCGAGGTCTCGTCCTCGAGCGCGGCGTCGACCGGCAGCAGATAGTTCTTGCCCGAAACCTGCAGGCCATGGCCAGCATAGAAGAAAAGCGCGATGTCGGCGCCCCGCACCTGCTTTGCGAACTGCGCGACCGTGGCCTGCGTCTGCTGCTTGGTGAGGTCGAAGCCGGAAACCACCTCGAAGCCGAGGTCCTTGAGCCGCTCGGCCATGGCTTGGCCATCCCGCGCCGGATTGGCAAGGGCCGCCGCGTGCTGATATTGCGAGTTGCCGAGCACCAGCGCGACGCGTCGCTCGGCGCTTGCGCCCGTCAACGTCAAGAGCAGGGCAAGCGCCACAAGCCCCGCGGCGCGAAACATGCCAATGCAAAAGGCGATCGGAGCGGAACTCACCGCCACCTCAGTTGGCGAGCTTCGTGGCGGAGAATTCGATCCGCCGGTTGAGCGCCTTGTTCTTGGGCGTGTCGTTGGCCGCGACCGGCTTGTCCTCGCCATAGCCGGCGGAGCTTAGCTGGCTGCGCGGAACGCCGTCGGCAATCAGCGCGTCGGCGACCGCCTTGGCCCGCCGTTCGGAGAGCGCCTTGTTCGCCTCGGGCGATCCGTCGGAATCGGTGTAGCCCGACACCTCGACCTTGAGCGTCGGGCATTTGCCGACAACGCCCTCGACCTCCGCCAGCAGCGGGCGGCTCTTCGCGTCGAGCCTTGCGCTTGCCTGGCGGAAATAGATGGCGCCGGTGCGCGAGAGCACGGCAAACCTGTTGAGGCACTCCTCGTCGGTGAAATTGGCTTTCGCCGCATCGGTGGCGACGGGACCGACCTCGGCGGTCGATGCCGCAACGGTCTGCACGGCGGCCGGCTTGCCGCCGTCGGCGTTGAAAACGAAATCGAACGACACCGATGCGGTCGGCACGATATTGGTCACATTGGCGGCCTGCTGCAATTTGTCGATGTTGGGCAAGAGCCCGAAGTCCTCGACATGGACGGCGACGGGCGCCTCCGAGGCGACGGAGACCTGTGTGTCGCTGATCATGGTGACGACGACGCTCGCCTCCAGATCCTTGGTGACGCCATGCAGGTTGAGGTGGAACGGCAACGTCGTCTTGACGCGGCGCTTGGTCGGCAGGTCGGCGAATGCCGCCGGGTCCACCTTCGCCGTCACCTCGGCCGTCGGATAGGTGAAGGTCTCGAAGAACAGGAAGCGCATGCGCACGTTGCGCAGATCGACGCCGGTGTCGACGGAATTGAGGTCGAAGCTGATTTTGGCATCACCGGCGGAACTCAGCGTGCCGGTGATGTTCCTGATCTTGTTGGTCTCGACGATCGTGTTCTTCTTGACCGACTGATAAGTGAGCACCGAGGCGGACGGATCGAGCGTCCAGTTCGGCGCGGCGCTCGCGGTCCCCAATCCGAAGACCAGCAGCCCCAGCAGCGTGGAAAGGATAGAGCCTAAAGCTACGACCTTGGCGTGCAGCTTTTGCCAGAATGCAACGACTTCGAACATGGAACGCCCCCGCCAGGACAACCCGATCTCGATACCGGCACGTGGCGGGAGCATAGAGCACTTGCCCCGGCTTGGCGAGCGGTTACGGCGGGCTGCGAGAAAGCGACTACAATCATCATGCGTCGGGAAGCACGAGTGTCGGGCGATGTCACCACCCGCCACCACCGCCGCCACCATTGCCGCCGCCTCCCAGCGGCGCGATGACAGGTGTGGTTTCGTTTTTGACCGGCTTAATCAGTTTCTTGCCAGTCACTTTCTTCTGCTTGACCACCTTCGGCGTCGTCGTCACGCCAGTGTGCTTGGTACGGTGTTTTGTTACCGGCGCCGACTCGATGCTGGGCGCCACGGTCGTGCATCCCCCGACCGCAAGTGATAAAAATGCTGCGATGATCGCCTTCTTCAATGGCCCGCCCACCGTTGCCTCCTTGTTGATCAGAACAGGTCCCTACGCGGATTGGCTTGCTCCCAGACGGCTCTGGCCGTCTTGATCAACTGGTCGTCGACCGAGCCGCCCGCCGGGATTTTCGATTTGAGCTCGGAACGCAGCTGCTTCAGCGCGGCCGACTTCGGCTTGGCGCCGAACCGCGCCAGCGTCGTTCGCGCGCTCGGCAACTCGTTGCGGAGATCGAGTCCTGCCGCGAACGCCAGATACCGGACGGCGATGGCCTGGTCGGATTTCTCGCCCTTCTGCATTTCGATGGCCGCGCGATCATATGCTGCCGAATAGTCGCCGCGGTCTGTCGCCAGCTCGAACAGCCTCTGCGCCTCGACAAGGTTCTTGTCGACGCCGTCACCATCCCGGTACATGCGCGCAAGACTGCCGGGCGCATAGGGCTGGCCAAGGTCCATCGCCTTCTGGAACAGCGCCTGCGCCTGCTTCGGATCCTTCCCGACGCCGCGTCCGCTGAGATAATTGCGGCCGAGAATGTTCATCGAATACATATCCTGTCGCTCCACGCCCGCTTTGAGGAAGGCCACGGCACGCGCCGGGTCGGCAGGCACGCCATTGCGCCCTTCGGTGAAGATCGCGGCGAGATCGTTCATGGCGTAGGTATGCCCCATTGCCGCTGCCTTGAGCAGCAGGTCGAGGCCCTTGCCGGTATCGCGCTCAACGCCGAGACCGTTGAACAGAGCGCGGCCCCAGGCGGTCATCCCATAGGGGTCTCCTTTATCCGAGGCCTTCGCATAAAAACTGTTGGCCTTGCTTGGGTCCACTGCCGTGCCTATTCCGGAAGAGGCGATATAACCCAGCTCGAATATGGCTCGGACATGCCCCAAGTCGGCAGCGTGCTGGATCGCCTTCTTCGCCTCATCGACCTTGCCAGCGGCGAGCAGCGCGCGACCGAGCTCGTAGTGGAAGCGCGCGACATCGGGATAGGCTTTCACAGCCGCCTGGCAGGCTTCCACCGCGCCGGCGCCGATTTCGTTCGGCAACAGGCCGGGGACGACGCCCTGCAGGTCCAACGGTTCGCCTGCCTGCGTGTCGCAGGGATCGACGCTCGGCGAGAGCTTCATCGTCGCCGGCTTCGGCGACGTGTTATCGGCCGTGATCTCAAAGCCGACGATCAACGGTTTTGCCGCGCCGATCTGCGGTTCGTAGCGCAGTTGATCGACTTCACTGGCCATCAGGCTGGATTGCGGCGACAAGGTCCGGTCCGGCAGGGACAGCGTGCCGGTTGCCGGATAGCTCGCGAGCTTCACGCTTACAGCGGGGTCCTTGGTCGGGACATTCAGCTTCAGCGGCACCGGGCCGACGCCGACAGGAATCTTGACGTCGCGGTTCTCGATCGCCTCGGCGGCGCCGGCGATGTGGATGCCGCGCTCCGCCACCTCCTGTTTCTGCTCCGACTCCAGCGAGGCCACGAGTTGCTTGCCCGCGGCACCCTCGCCATTCTTGACCCGGAACACCAGTATGCCTTGCGATCCGCCGCCCCACTCGTCATGCGTGGCGTAGGCCAGCATGTCGACCTGGTCCTCGGCGTCAGCGCCCTTCGGCACGTCCATAGCGAGCCGCGGCAGATCCTTGCCCTCGATCGGCTCGCCCGTCGCGACAGGCTTGCCGTCCAGGACCAGACGTCCCAGCGCCGGCGGCCTTTCGATGCTGATGGTGACCGCGCCGCCATCGACATCGACCGGCACCGGCAGGTCGAGCGCGACCGGTCCGACGCCCGACGGCACGGTCTTTTCCAGCACGGGCGGCAAAGCCGGCCGGCTGGCGCGGCGCACCAGCACCACCTCGTCGATCAGCGAGGAATTCTCCCACGGAACCTGCGCGCCCTTGGTGGCCTCGACCACGTCGCGGCGCACGGCAGCCATCACCGAGCGTATCTCCTGGTTCGGCGCCAGCGCGCGGCGGGAGAAAGCGGATGAAAACGGGCTGAGATCGCCGGATCCGTCATAGGCGACAGCGCCGGGTTCCGTGGCGAAGGCGATCAGCGTGTTCAGTGAACTCTTCACCTGGGCAAGGCCGGTGCCGCCGGCCGCGATCAACTGGTCGCGCAGCCAGTAATCCTTGCGCGGGAACGGATTGTTGCGGCAGGCGTCGAGGATGATCACCTGGATCTTCGATTTGGCGCGCAATTGCTGCAGGACGTCGTCGAGCTTGACCGCCTGGACCTCGATGTCGGCCGCGCCCTTGAGCGACGCGTCTACCGGGATCAGGAAATTCTCGCCGCCGATCTGAAAGCCATGACCGGAATAATAGACGACCGCCAGATCCGCGCCGTCGGCCGCCGCGAGATAATTGCGGAATTCCTTCTCGAACTGGAGCTTGGTGAGGTCCTTGGCGACGAACACATCGAAGCCGGCCAGCCGGAAGGTGTTCGACACATCCTCGGCATCCTTGTCGGGATTCTTGAGCGCCGGGATTTCGCGGTATTGCGAATTGCCGATGACAAGGGCAACCCTTCGATCCGCGCAGGCCTGCGCCGTCGTGAAGGCCACGAGGATCAAGGCTGCAATCAGCGCGCAGCATCGCAGCATGGCAAAATCCCTAACTGCTATCACCTGTCGGCCACAAGAACGCAGCTTGCGACATCGTGGTCTGTTAAAGACTTCACAATCTGCCGAGACGGCAAGGAACCGCGCCTGCGACGGCAAGGCAGGTCGCATATCCAATAAATTGCTAAAATAACCCAGAGGCCCAAGCGCCGCAATGACCTGGGCACGACCAAATCTACGGCACGGTCCGCGCTGTCGGGCGCACATCCATCCAGACGGACTACGAGATGCGCAGGCTCCATGGCGGCGGGCTCGCGGCGAAGCTCGCCCCCAAGACAGTCTTCTTCAGCCTTGCCGAGTGGAAATCCACGCGCTGACGGAGCGTATGCTCGAGCGCCTGAGATCCTGGATGGCGGCTGCGCCAAGCAGGGCGACACCTGAGGTCGAGGGTGGCGCGATCAATGGCTGACCGCGCCGGGCGCGCTTTCCGCGTCAGGCGCCGCTCCACATTGCGTCCGGCACCACCACCAGCTTGCCAACGAAGTCCTTGCCCATGAAATCGGTCTGGGCGCGGTGGAAATCCGACAGCTTGTAGACGCCGCCGACCAACGGCTTGATCTTTCCTTCCTCGATGTAGCGCACGATGCGGCGGAAATCGGCGCGCGTGCCCTGGCTGGAACCGTGGAGCTGGAGCTGCTTCAGATACATGGTGCGCAGATCGAGCTGCACGACCGGCCCCGCAATGGCGCCGGCCGTGGTGTAGCGGCCCTCGGGACGCAGGATGCGCAAAAGGTCGTTGAAGATGGCACCACCGACGAGGTCAGCGACCACGTCGATGGGCTCGCCGCCGGTCGCTTCGTTGACGGCGGTAAGCAGATCGGCGACGCCGCGCGTGATCACCCTCTCGGCGCCGATGTCGAGCACCGCCTGCTCCTTGCCCTTGCCGACGACGGCATAGGGAATGGCGCCGCGCGCCCGTGCCAGTTGCACGATGCCGGAGCCGACGCCGCCTGAGGCGCCGGTGACCAGCACCCGTTCGCCCGCCTTCAGCGCCGCACGTTCCAGCATCTGCTCGCCGGTGAGATAGGCGCAGCAGAAGGTGGCCAGCTCGACATCACTCAGCTCGGTGTCGACGACATGCGCGTTCTCGGCCGGCAGCGCCTGGTATTCGGCATAGCCGCCATCGCGGCCATGGCCCATATAGTCGATGTCGGCCAGCGAATCGTCGTCGCGGTTGTAGATCGAGAAGTCGACCATGACCCGCTCGCCGATGCGGTTCGCTGGCACGCCGTCTCCGACGGCGACGATCGTGCCCACCGTGTCGGTGCCCTGGATGCGCGGAAAGGTCAGTGTGTTGCCTTGCCGGCGCCAGGTCGACACCGCCGCGGCATCCTCCTCGGTGCCGTAGGCGCCCTGGCGCACCCAGACATCGGTGTTGTTCATGCCGCAGGCGCTGACCTTGACCAGCACTTCGCCGGCGGCAGGTGCCGGCACTTTCACATCGGTGCGGTAGACGAGCTTCTCCAGGCCGCCATGGCCGGTAAGCTGCACAGCGGCCATGGTGGCGGGAACGGTTGTGGTCATGGCATTCATGTCGCTTCTCAGATGCTTGCCAACACGCTGTTCACGGCGTCGGCCGTTTTGGCGACGACGATGTCGGCTTCCTCGCGCGTCAGGCAGAGCGGCGGCGCGAAGCCGAGGATGTCGCCCTGCGGCATGGCGCGACCGATGACGCCGCTGGCGGCCAGCGTCGTGGCGATCTGCGGCCCAACCTTCAGTGCCGGATCGAAGAAGACGCGGTCGTCGCGATCCTTCACGAACTCGATCGCGGCCAGCATGCCGTCGCCGCGCACCTCGCCGACATTTTTGTGACCGCCGACGGCCTTGGCCAGTTCGGCGCGGAAATAGGCGCCGGTTTCCCCGACATTCCGCACCAGGTCCATCTCGTCGATCAGCTCGAGATTGGCGACGCCCGCGGCAACGCAGATCGGGTGCGCCGAATAGGTCCAGCCATGGCCAAGCGAGCCCAGCTTGTCGGAGCCCTTGACCAGCACCTGCCAGACCTTGTCGGAGACGATGACGCCGGAGAGCGGCGCATAGGCCGAGGTGAGGCCCTTGGCGATGGTGATGAGATCCGGCTTGATGCCGTAATGGTCGGAGCCGAACATGGTGCCGAGACGACCAAAGCCGGTCACCACCTCGTCGGCGACGAGCAGCACGTCATGTTTGTCGAGCACGGCCTGGATTTTCTGCCAATAGCCGGCCGGCGGCGGCACGATGCCGCCGGTGCCGAGGATCGGCTCGCCAATGAAGGCGGCGACGGTGTCGGGGCCTTCGGCAAGGATCATTTCCTCAAGCTTATCGGCGCAATGTTGCGAGAACTGCTCTTCGGTCATCGAGCGGTCGGCGCGGCGGAAATAATAGGGCGCCTCGGTGTGCAGGATCGGCGCGCGCGGCAGGTCGAAGGCATTGTGGAACAATTCGAGACCGGTCAGCGATCCGGTCATGATGCCCGAGCCGTGATAGCCGCGCCAGCGCGAGATGATCTTCTTTTTTTCAGGCCGGCCGAGGACGTTGTTGTAGTACCAGATCAGCTTGATGTTGGTTTCGTTGGCGTCGGAACCGGAGAGACCGAAATAGACACGGCTCATGCCTTTCGGCGCGCGGTCGATGATCATCTTGGCGAGCGTGATCGAGGCCTCGGTGCCGTGGCCGACATAGGCGTGGTAATAGGCGAGGTTCTTGGCCTGCTCGGCGATCGCGTCGGCGATCTTCTGGCGGCCATAGCCGACATTGACGCAATAGAGACCCGCAAAGGCGTCGATGCTCTTCCTGCCGGTGTTGTCCCAGACGGTGACGCCTTCGCCGCCGGCCATGATGCGGGCCGGCGACTCGCCCCGCGCATGCGTACCCATATGCGTCGAGGGATGGAAGAAGTGGTCGCGATCCCAAGCGGAGAGTTCGTTGGACTGTTCGAGCATTTTATAACTCCTGAAAATTCCGGAATGGCCTAGGCCACGTCGAGGCAAAGGTATTTCAGATCGGTGAAAGCTTCGAGCCCGTGGCGCGAACCTTCGCGGCCGATGCCCGATTGCTTGACGCCGCCGAACGGGATCGGCGCACCGGTGATCTTGACCCGGTTGATCGCGACCATGCCGTACTCCAAGGCGCGGCCCATGCGCGCCTGCCGGGCGCCGTTGTCGGTGACGACATAGGCGACCAGGCCATATTCCGTGGCGTTGGCGCGGGCGACGACTTCCGCCTCGTCGTCGAACGGCGTCACCGCGGCGACCGGGCCGAATGTCTCCTCGCGCATGATCAGCGCTTCGTCCGGCACGTCGACGAGCAGCGTCGGCTGGTAGAACAGCGGGCCGGCGGCGTGACGCCTGCCGCCGGCCAGGCAGCGCGCGCCGTGGGTGAGCGCATCGGCGACTTGCTCCTCGACCTTCTTGACCGCGCGCTCATGCATCAGCGGCCCGATATCGGCGTCCGCGGATAGCCCGTTGCCGGTGCGGAGCTGCTCGACGCGGCGCGCGAAGGCGGCGCAGAAGCGGTCGAAAATCGGCCGCTGCACATAGATGCGGTTGGCGGCGAGGCAATCCTGCCCGGAGGTGGCGAATTTGGCATCGAGCGCGATAGTCACCGCCTTGTCGAGGTCGGCGTCGTCGAAGACGATCAGCGGCGCATGGCCGCCGAGCTCCATGATCAGCCGTTTCATCGTCGGCGCGCTCTGCGCGGCGATCAGCCGGCCGACTTCGGTGGAGCCGGTGAAGCTCATCGCGCGAACCCGCGCATCGGCGCACATCGCGCCGACGATGGTGCGCGCGTCGCCGGTGACGACGTTGAAGACGCCGGCCGGCAGCCCGGCGCGCTCGCCAAGCTCGGCCAGCGCCAAAGCCGAGAGCGGCGTTTCCGAGGACGGATGCGCCACCACCGTGCAGCCTGCGGCGAGCGCAGCGGCTGCCTTGCGGGTGAGCATGGCGGACGGAAAATTCCACGGCGTGACGACGCCGACCACGCCGAGCGGCTCGCGGCGCACCGACATCTCGGCATTCGGCAGATGGCTGGTGACGCTCTCGGCGTTGAGGCGTTTCGCTTCCTCGGCATACCACTCGACGAAGGAAGCGGCGTAGTCGATCTCGCCAAGCGCTTCCTTCAGCGGCTTGCCCTGTTCGAGTGTCATCAGCAGCGCCAGATCGTCCTTGGCGGCGATGATCAGATCGAACCATTTTCTTAAGCTTTTCGAGCGCTCCTGCGGCAGCGCCGAGCGCCAGGCCGGAAACGCGCGGGATGCAGCGTTGATTGCTGTCGTCGTCTGGGCGGCATCGAGCGCGGCCACAAAGGCGACCGTAGCGCCGGTGGCCGGATCGGTGACCTCAAAACTTGCCGCCGCTTCGCTGGCCGTCCAATGGCCATCGACGTAAGCGAGCGCGCGCAGCAGGCGGCGATCGGCGAGGCGGTCGAGCGCTTCATGGTGGTTGGTGCGGGCAAAATGCGCGGACATCAGTCGAGTCTCCCGGTGCCGAGGCGATAGGGAGAGACTAGTCGCGCGATCGAGACAAAGAGGCTGTTTCGGCAAGCTGACAGAGAGAGATTGTCTCTATTGGCCGGCGAACGTAGACGATCTGTCTAGACGCGGCTGAGCGGGGTTTCCCCTCACCCGGATTGCCAACCGAATTGCGAAGGGCAATTCGGGGCAATCCGACCTCTCCCCGAGGGGAGAGGAGTTGCTCAGTGCCGGCGCCGACCTCTTCTCCCCTCAGAGAGAAGGTGGACGCGAAGCGGCCGGATGAGGGGCCTCGCTGACCCCTCATCCTTGCTCCGGCAGCAGGTCGGCCACCGGCAGCACCGTCTCGTCCTTGACCGTCTTGGTGACGATGTAGGTGAAGTAGCGGTCGATGCCGATCTCGCGCTCAAGCAAGCCGTCGACCAGCCGCTGATAGGCATCGATGTCGCGCGCCATCACCTTCAGTACGTAATCCACGCCGCCGCCTACCGACCAGCAGGCGACGATCTCCGGAACATCGCGCACGACACGCTCGAAGCGGTCGAAATCCGCCTGGCGGTGGTTGGAGAGCGTCACCTCCATCAGCACCGTCGCCACCGGCGCGATGACGCGCATGGCGATCGCGGCGTGATAGCCGGAGACGATGCCGGCCTTTTCCAGCTTGCGCAGCCGCATCCAGCACGGCGTCGGCGACAGGCCGACCTTCTCCGCCAGCGCCAGCTTGGTAATGCGCCCGTCGCGCTGGATGGCGTCGAGAATCCTGAGGTCGATCGGGTCGAGTTTCGCTGCCGCCATGCGGGATCCGCCTTTCGTTGCGGACACCATGACGATGCATTATTTCGATTGTCAATTGCACTGATTTCGATCTCTAATAAGTCATGACATTATGGCAGCCTGATCCTGCTCTCATCCGCCGGCCCGCCTATCTCTCGCTGGCCGATCAGTTCGCGCGCGCCATCCATGACGGGCGGCTGGCCAACGGCACGCAGTTGCCGACGCACCGCCGGCTGGCGGACGACCTGAAGCTTTCGGTGCAGACCGTCAGCCGCGCCTACGAGGAATTGATCCGCCGCGGGCTGATTTCCGGCGAGGTCGGCCGCGGCAGCTTCGTGCAGACGCAGCGCCGCGAGCCCGAGCCGCCCTACCTTCCGGAGCGGCTGGGCGAGGTTATCGACCTTTCCATCCTGAAGCCGGTCTGCGAGCCGATGCATCTGGAAAAACTGAAGCAGGCGCTGGGCTGGCTTTCCGAGAACCTGCCGTCGAGCTCGGCGCTGTCGTTCCGGCCGAACATGGTATTCCCGCGCCATCGCGCGGTCGCGGTCGAATGGCTGAAGCTTTGTGGGCTGGAGGCGTCGCCGCAGAATATCAGCCTGACCAACGGCGCCACCGCCGGCATGACGGTGGCTCTGATGAGCGTGGCGCCGCCCGGCTCGACGGTCGCAACCGAGGCGATCGGCCACCACACGCTGATCCCGCTTGCGCGCTATCTCGGCTTCAACCTCGAAGGCCTGCCGATCGACGGCAACGGGCTGATCCCGGAAGCGCTCGACGAGGCTTGCCGTCTGTCGGACATACGCGCCGTGTTCGTCCAGCCGTCGGTGATCAACCCGACGGCGACTCTGATGGATGCTGCCCGGCGCGAGCAGATCGCGGCGGTCGCGCGCAAGCACGATATCGCCATCATAGAGAACGACGTGCTGGGCCCGCTGGTCGAAGGCCGGCCGCCAGCCGTTGCCGCCTTTGCGCCGGAGCGCACGCTCTACGTCACCTCCTTCACCAAGATCACCGTGCCCGGCCTGCGCATCGGCTATCTGGCGGTGCCGGACCGCTATGTCGCGGCCGTCGCCAACCGCCACCTCGTCTCGAACTGGATGGCGACGCCAATGGTGGCGGAGATCGCCACGCGCTGGGTGAATGACGGCACGGCCATGGAGCTGGTCAACTGGCAGCGCCATGCGTTGAAGAGGCGCCAGGAGATTGCCGCCGAAATGCTAGTCGGCGTCGACTATCGCGTCCATCGCGACGGGCTGCATCTGTGGCTCGAGCTGCCGGGCGATCGGGCCGAGGAGAGCTTCGTCGCGCAGGCACGCCTGCGTGGGGTGGCGATCGCGCCGGGAACCTCGTTCCGCATCGCCGATACGCCCTGGCGCCCAGCCGTGCGCATCTCGCTCGGATCGACCACGGAGGGGGAACTGCGGGCCGGCTTGAGCGTTGTCGCCAAACTGCTGCTCGGCGATCCGGAGCATCTCCTGCTCGCCATCTGATGCACAAAGGGAGCGCAGATTGCCCTGAAATTGTGCCGCGCCGGAAATATTGTCATGATATTATTTTCCCGATTGACATGATTTGGTACGTTTCGCATCGTTAAAGGCATAGGCTCCTCCAGAACGGGGAAATGGATTGCCCGCGCCCATCATCAAGGTCGATGCGATTTCAAAGAGCTTCGGCGCCTTCAAGGTGCTGGACGGCCTGTCGATGCAAGTCATGCCGGGCGAGAAGCTGGCGCTGATCGGCCCGTCCGGCTCCGGCAAGACGACGATCCTGCGCATCCTGATGACGCTGGAGAAGATCGACGGCGGCCACATCCAGGTCGACGGCGAGCAGCTTTACCACATGGAGCGTAACGGCCAATTGTTGGCGGCCGACGAGCGGCATCTGGCCAGGATGCGCCAGAAGATCGGCATGGTGTTCCAGCTCTTCAATCTCTTTCCGCACAAATGCGTCATGGACAATGTGACCCTGGCGCCGATGCTGACCAAAGGCGTCGCGCGCGCCGCCGCCGAGAAGCGGGCGATGGAACTGCTCGACATGGTGGGCCTCGCGGACAAGGCGAAGGCGATGCCGGCGCAGCTCTCCGGCGGCCAGAAGCAGCGCGTGGCGATCGCAAGGGCGCTGGCTCTTTCGCCCAAGATCATGCTGTTCGACGAGGTCACCTCGGCGCTCGACCCGGAACTGGTCGAGGAGGTGCTCAACGTCATGCGCAAGCTCGCCGCCGAGACCGACATGACGATGCTTCTGGTCACCCACGAGATGGGCTTCGCCCACGACTTCGCCGACCGCGTGCTGTTCTTCGACCGCGGCCGGATCGTCGAGGAGGGCAAGCCCGATGAGATTTTCCGCCATCCCAAGCAGGAAAGAACGCAGAGCTTCCTGAAGAAGATCATCGCGGCCGGACATCGCGTCTGACCGCAATGCCCAAGGGCGGCCAAGCCGCCCCGAAGACCAGAAACGGGGCGGCGGGAAGGCCGCACCGAACAAGCAAACCAAGAACAGAAACAAGGAGTTGGGAACGATGAAGAAACTTGGCATTCTGGCTGGCGTCGCCGGCCTCGCGGTCAGCACGATGCTGCTCGCCTCCGGCGCGCGGTCAGCCGACGACGCAAAGCTCGAGCAGCTCAAGCAGCAGGGCTTCGCCCGCGTCGCCATCGCCAACGAGCCGCCCTATACGGCTGTGGCCGCCGACGGTAAGGTCTCGGGCGCAGCGCCGGACGTGGCGCGCGAGATCTTCAAGCGTCTCGGCGTCAACGACATCGTGGCGTCCATCTCCGAATATGGCGCCATGATCCCCGGCCTGCAGGCGGGCCGCTTCGACGTCGTGACCGCCGGCCTGTTCATGAAGCCGGAGCGCTGCGCGGCGGTTGCCTACTCAGAGCCGGTGCTTTGCGACGCCGAGGCCCTGCTGGTGAAGAAGGGCAATCCAAAGGGCTTCAAGAGCTATGCCGACATCGCCAAGGACACTTCGGCGACCATTGGCGCGCCGGGCGGCGGCACCGAGGAGAAGCTGGCGCTCAACGCCGGCGTGCCGCGCGATCGCGTTATCGTCGTGCCGGACGGCCAGAGCGGCCTGAAGATGGTGCAGGACGGCCGCATCGACGCCTATTCGCTCCCGGTTCTGTCGATCAACGACCTGATGAAGAAGGCCAATGATCCGAACCTCGAAGTGATCGCGCCGGTGCAGGGCGCGCCGGTCTATTGCGACGGCGCCGCCTTCAAGAAGGGCGATGAGGCGCTGCGCGACGCCTATGACGTCGAGCTCGCCAAGATGAAGAAGTCCGGCGAGTTCGCCAAGATTATCGAGCCCTACGGCTTCTCGGCCGCGGCCGCGATGTCGACGACGCGCGAGAAGCTCTGCTCGGCGAAGTAGTGCTCCTTTGCCTTCTCCCCGCTTGCGGGGAGAAGGTGGCCCGAAGGGCCGGATGAGGGGCGGCGCCAGCATTTCAAGGTTAGCGCTGCCTCATCTGCCTGCCGGCATCTTCTCCCCGTTGAACGGGGAGAAGGGCTGTCGCGGCCGCCTCGCATTACGGCAACGTAAGGAAACGTCGATCTTCATGACCCAGTGGTCCGGCTATCTCGGCCTGATATTGCAGGGAGCGCTTGTCACCATCGAGCTGACGCTGATGGGGTCGGTGCTTGCGCTGATCATGGCCTTCCTGGCCGGCATGGGGCGCGTGTCGCGCTTCTTCATCCTGCGCGCGATCGCCACGGCCTATATCGAATTCTTCCGCGGCACCTCGATCTTCGTGCAGCTGTTCTGGGCCTATTTCGTGCTGCCTTTCGCCGGCCTGTCGCTGACGCCCTTGCAGGCCGGCGTGCTGGCGCTGGGCCTGAATGTCGGCGCCTATGCGGCGGAGGTGGTGCGCGGCGCCATCCTGTCGGTCGGCCGCGAGCAATACGAGGCCTGCACGGCGCTCAATCTCGGCCGCTGGCAAGGCATGCGCCATGTGATCCTGCCGCAGGCGCTGCTGGTCATGCTGCCAACCTTCGGCAACAACGCGATCGAGCTGCTCAAGGCGACCTCGGTCGTCTCGCTGATCTCGCTCGCCGACCTGACCTTCCAAGCGCAAGTTGTGCGCTCGCAGACCGGCAGCACGCTGATGCCATTCCTGTCGGTCCTCATCATCTATTTCGCGCTCGCGCTGATCATCTCCTGGGGTGTGCGCACGCTGGAGCGCCGCATGGCGCGCGGTCTCGATGGAGTGCGCGTCTGATGGACTGGGCCAAGTAATGGATTGGGATTGGAACTTCGTCTGGGAGATCATGCCGACCCTGATCCAGGGCGTGAAGATCACCATTCTGGCGACCATCCTGGGTTCCATCCTGGCGGCGATCGTGGGGCTCGCGATCGCGCTGGCGCGGCGCTCGGAAAACCGGATCGTCGCGCGCAGCGTCGGCTGGTTCGCGGAGTTCATCCGCGGCACGCCGCTCCTGGTGCAGCTCTATTTCATCTTCTACGTGCTGCCCGATATCGGCATCCTGCTGCCGCCGCTGGTGGCGGGCGTGATCGGGCTTGGCCTGCACTATGGGACCTACACCGCCGAGGTCTATCGCGCCGGCATCGACAATGTGCCGCGCGGCCAGTGGGAAGCGGCCAAGGCCTGCAATCTCAACGGTCGGCACACCTGGACGCATATCATCCTGCCGCAAGCGATTCCGCCGATGATCCCGGCTTTGGCCAATTATTTCATCGCCATGTTCAAGGAGACGCCGCTGCTTTCGGCGATCACGGTGCTGGAGCTGATGAACCAGGCTAAGAGCGTCGCCAATACCTATTATCGCTACATCGAGCCGATGACGCTGGTCGGCGCCTTCTTCCTCGTCATCAGCCTCTGCTCCGTCGTGCTGCTGCGCTGGCTGGAGCATCGCTACGGCAGGATCGAAAGATGAAAATCATGAAAGCATTGCCCGAGATCCGCCTCGAAACGGCGCGCCCCGCGCTGGACGCGCGTCCGCTGGAAAAGCGCGTCGGACTGATTGCGCTTGCGACGGACCATACGAGCGAAGTGGACTTCCGCCGCATGGTGGCGAGCGAGCGGATCGGCGTCTATGTCGCGCGCATCCCCTATGCCAATCCGACGACGCCGGAGAATCTGCGCAAGATGCAGCCGTCGCTTTCGGCGGGCGCGGCGCTGATCCTGCCGGACGAGCCGCTCGATGCCGTGTGCTATTCCTGCACGTCGGCCTCCGTGGTGATCGGCGATGCAGAGATCGAAGCTGCCATCCAAGCGGCCAAGCCCGGTGTGCCAGTGGTCACGCCGCCGATGGCCGGGATGCGCGGGCTCAATGCTTTTGGCGTGAAGCGCATCAGCATCCTCACGCCCTATACCGTAGAGACCAGCCGGCCTATGGCCGCCTATTTCGCGGCGCATGGCTTCGATATCCAGAGCTTCTCCTGCCTCGGCTTCGAGGACGACCGCGAGATGGCGCGGATCACGCCTTCGTCTCTGGTCGAGATGGCGCGCAAGGTCACGCATCCGCAGGCCGATGCGCTGTTCGTATCCTGCACCGCGCTGCGCGCCGCGCTCGCGGTTTCTGGCATGGAAGAGGCGATCGGGCGTCCGGTCGTCACCAGCAACCAGGCCAGCGCCTGGAACTGCCTGCGGCTTTGCGGCGACGACACGCCGCGACCCGAGTTCGGCCGGCTGTGGACGAAGCCGCTGGCGCAGTGAACGAAATGCCCGTAATCGAAATGGCTGTCCAGCTTCAGCATATTCGCGCCGCGCGCGAGCGCATTGCCGGCAAGGTCGAGCGGACACCCTGTGTGGCGTCGCAAAGCCTGTCGGAGCGGACCGGGTGTCCGGTTCATCTCAAGCTGGAGCATCACCAGACCACCGGCGCCTTCAAGCTGCGCGGCGCCTCCAACGCGATCGCGGCATTGAGCGCCGACGAAAAATCGCGCGGCGTCATCGCCGCCTCGACCGGCAATCACGGAAGGGCGCTCGCCCATGCAGCGAAGCTCGAAGGCATCCGCGCGGTGATCTGCATGTCGAAGCTGGTGCCGGAAAACAAGCTCGAAGCCAGCCGCCGTCTCGGCGCGGATGTCCGCATTGTCGGCAACAGCCAGGACGACGCGCAGCAGGAAGTCGACAGGCTGGTCGCGGAGGAAGGACTGGTCATGCTGCCGCCCTTCGACCATCCCGATATTATCGCCGGGCAGGGCACGCTCGGGCTGGAAATCATGGAGCAGGTTCCGGATGCGGCAAGCGTGCTGGTGCCGCTCTCAGGCGGCGGGCTGGCGGCTGGCGTGGCGGCGGCGGTCAAAGGCGTGAGCCCGCGCACCAAAGTTATCGGCATCTCGATGGCGCGCGGCGCCGCGATGAAGGCAAGCCTCGACGCCGGCCGTCCAGTGCAGGTCGAGGAACTGCCGACGCTGGCAGACTCCCTCGGCGGCGGCATCGGCCTCGACAATCGGCTGACCTTCGCCATGTGCCGGAACCTGCTCGACGACGTGATCCTGCTTGCCGAGGACGAGATCGCCGCCGGCATCCGCCATGCCTATGAGCAGGAGCGCGAGATCGTCGAAGGCGCGGGCGCCGTCGGCATAGGCGCGCTGCTTGCCGGGAAGGCCAGTGTGAGCGGCCCGACCGTCCTCATCCTCTCCGGCCGTAACGTCGACATGGACCTGCACCGCCGCATCGTCTGCGGCGAGGCAATCGCGGAGCGCGCAGCATGAGCCGGATGACTATCCTCACCGAGGCGGAGCTACGCAAGATCGTGACGCTCGATCTGGAAGCGGTCGCCTGCGTCGAAAACGCTTTTCGCGCCTTGGCCACGCTGCCGGTGGCGATGCCGCCAATCTTGAGGCTCGACATACCCGAGCATCGTGGCGAGGTCGACGTGAAGACAGCCTATGTGCCCGGCATCGATGGTTTCGCGATCAAGATCAGCCCCGGCTTCTTCGACAATCCGAAGCTTGGCCTGCCCAGCGTCAACGGCATGATGGTGCTGCTGTCGGCGAAGACCGGCCTGATCGAGGCGCTGCTGCTCGACAATGGCTATCTGACCGACATCCGCACGGCGGCCGCCGGCGCGGCCGCTGCCAGGCATCTGTCGCGCCAAGACTCCAAGATAGCGGCGATCTTCGGCGCCGGCGTGCAGGCCGGCCTGCAGCTCGAAGCGCTGCGCCTCGTGAGGCCGATCGAGGAAGCGCGGATCTGGGCGCGCGACGCCGCCAAGGCTGAAGCCACAGCCGCGCGCTTGCGCGAGAGACTGGGCATCGCGGTGCGTGCCGAGCCGGATGCGGCGAACGCGGCGGCCGGCGCCGACATCATCGTCACCACGACCCCTTCGACCGAACCGCTGATCAAAGCCGGTTTCGTCTCTGCCGGCCAGCATATCACCGCGATGGGCTCGGATGCCGAGCACAAGAACGAGATCGCTCCGGCGATCCTGCGCATGGCCGATCTCTATGCCGCTGACAGCGCCAAGCAGACGCGGCGTCTCGGCGAGCTCCATCACGCCATCGAAGCTGCGGTTTTTGCCGCCGACGCGGAGGTGACGGAGCTCGGCGAGATCATCGCCGCCAGCAAGCCTGGCCGGCGCTCGGCCAGCGACATCACCATCGCCGACCTCACCGGCACCGGCGTGCAGGACACCGCGATCGCCACTTTGGCCCGTGACCGCGCGCGAGCGGCGAACGCCGGAACGATTTTCGAGAGCTAGTACCGGCCGCAAGGCCCAACAAACGAGGACCAAGAACGATGCAGCCAAATTTGAAATTCTCGCGGAGCGAATTTGCCGATCGCCTCGCCAAGACGCGGAAAGCCATGGAGGTGAAGGGCGTCGATCTGCTGATCGTCAGCGATCCCTCCAACATGGCCTGGCTGACCGGCTATGACGGCTGGTCCTTCTACGTGCATCAGGCGGTCATCGTGCCGCCTTCGGGCGAGCCGGTCTGGTACGGACGCGGCCAGGACGCCAACGGCGCCAAGCGCACCGCTTATCTCGCGCACGACAACATCATCGGCTACGCCGACCACTATGTGCAGTCGACCGAGCGGCATCCGATGGATTACCTCGCCAGCGTGCTGGCAGAACGCGGCTGGGACAAGCTCAGCATCGGCGTCGAGATGGACAATTACTGGTTCTCCGCCGCTGCCTTCGCGGCACTGCAGAAGCACCTGCCCAACGTCCGCTTCGCCGACGCCACCGCGCTTGTGAACTGGCAGCGCGCCGTGAAGAGCCCTACCGAAATCGAGTACATGCGCAACGCCGCCCGGATCGTCGAGGCGATGCATCAGCGAATCGTCGACAAGATAGAGGTCGGCATGCGCAAATGCGATCTCGTCGCCGAGATCTACGACGCCGGCACGCGCGGCGTCGCCGGCATCGGCGGCGACTATCCGGCAATCGTGCCGCTGCTGCCGTCGGGGGCGGACGCCTCGGCGCCGCATCTCACCTGGGACGACAAGCCGATGAAGGCGAACGAAGGCACGTTCTTCGAGATCGCCGGCTGCTACAACCGCTACCATTGCCCGCTGTCGCGCACCGTGTTCCTCGGCAAGCCGACGCAGGCCTTCCTCGATGCCGAGAAGGCGACGCTGGAAGGCATGGAGGCGGGGCTGGCCGCCGCCAAGCCCGGGAATGCCTGCGAGGACATCGCCAACGCCTTCTTCGCAGTGCTCAAAAAGTACGGCATCGTGAAGGACAACCGGACCGGCTACTCGATCGGTCTGTCCTATCCGCCGGACTGGGGCGAGCGCACCATGAGCCTGCGCCCCGGCGACCGCACCGAACTCAAGCCCGGCATGACCTTCCACTTCATGACCGGTCTCTGGCTGGAGACGATGGGACTGGAGATCACGGAGTCCATCCTCATCACCGACACCGGCGTCGAGTGCCTGGCCAACGTGCCGCGCAAGCTGTTCGTGAAGGACTGAGCGATGTCGGCTTTGCGTCCCTCGCCGATCGCGCCGACCGTCGACTTCGAGCGCGACGGCGTCCAGCACGGCTTCCTGCGCCTGCCCTACAGCCGCGACGATTCCGCATGGGGCTCGGTGATGATCCCGATCTGTGTGGTGCGCAACGGCAAGGGCCCGACGGCGCTGCTGACAGGCGGCAATCACGGCGACGAATATGAGGGCCCATTGGCGCTCTACGAACTCGCCCGCACGCTCGATCCGAAAAATGTGTCCGGCACGGTCATCATCGTGCCGGCGATGAACTACCCCGCCTTTCGGGCCGGCACGCGTACCTCGCCGATCGACAAGGGCAACATGAATCGCTCTTTTCCCGGCCGTCCCGACGGCACGGTGACGGAGAAGATCGCCGACTATTTCCAGCGTGAATTGCTGCCGCGCGCGGACATCGTCTTCGACTTCCATTCCGGCGGCAAGACGCTGGACTTCGTACCCTTCTGCGCCGCGCATACGCTGCCGGACAAGGCACAGGAGAAGAAGGCCTTCGCCGCCGTCGAGGCCTTCTCGGCGCCGTTCTCGATGCGCATGACCGAGATCGACGCGGTCGGCATGTATGACACGGCCGCCGAGGAGATGGGCAAGGTCTTCGTCACCACGGAGCTCGGCGGCGGCGGGACCTCGCGGGCCGAGACGGTGCGGATTGCCCGGCGCGGCATCCTCAACGTGCTGCGTCATTCAGGTATCGTCGATGGTGCGGTTGAGAAGACTCGAACAAAATGGCTGGACATGCCGTCGGGCGATTGCTTCGCCTTCGCCGAGGATGACGGCATGATCGAGACCACGGTCGATCTCGGCGACCCCGTGGACGAGGGCCAGGTGGTCGCGCGCATCCATCCGGTCGGCCGCACCGGACAGGCGCCGCAGGAGATCAGGGCCAGGATGTCGGGGCTGCTCGCCGCGCGTCACTTCCCCGGCCTTGTCAAGGCCGGCGACTGCGTGTCGGTGCTTGGCGTGGCCGTTCAGGGATAATCCTGGTCACCTCTATTGCACCACGCGCTTCTCGAGCTTGCGGGCGAGCGTGCGCCGGTGCAGGCCGAGCCGGCGCGCGGTCTCGGAGATGTTGAAGCCGGTCTCGACCAGCGTTTCGTGGATGCGCTCCCATTCGAGGTTCTTGATCGAAGTGGGGCGGCTGGTGAGCGGCACCGAAACATCGCCCTCGGCGCGGCCGAAGGCGGCTTCGATGTCGTCGGTGTTGGCGGGCTTGGCCAGATAGTGGCAGGCGCCGAGCTTGATCGCCTCGACCGCCGTGGCGATGCTGGCAAACCCCGTCAACACGACGATCCGCGTCGACGGGTTGCGAGCGCTGAGCAGCTTGACGCATTCGAGCCCCGATCCCGCTCCGAGCTTGAGATCGACGACGGCACAGGCCGGGACGGCCGTCTCCAGCGCGACCAGCAGCGCCTCCCGATCGTGGCAGACCACGACCTCGTAGTCGCGCTTCTCAAAGGAGCGCTTGAGCGTGCGCGCGAAAGTCGCGTCGTCCTCGACAATGAACAAGGATCGATCAGGTTTCACGATCGCCTCCATCGGTCAGCGCCGCCAGCGGCAGCGAAAGGGTAACGCAGGCGCCCTTCGCCATGTTGTGCGCCGAAACGTCGCCGCCGAGCTTGCGCACGACATTGAACACCAGGAACAGGCCCAGGCCACCGCCAGGCCGCCCCTTGCTCGACATATAGGGCTGGCCGAGCCCGGCCAGAATATCCTTGTCGAAACCCGGTCCGCGATCCTCGACGGAGAGCACCAGCTTCTCGTCCTGCCGCTCGGCAGTGATGCCTACCCAATGGTGCGATGCTTCCTGCGCATTGTCGAGCACGTTGAAGATCACTTGTTTCAGTGCGGTGTCGGACACGATCTGCTCGTCCGGCTCGAAACCGTTGCCATAGTCCAGCTTCAAGGGCTGGCGGCTGACGCGCCATTCCTGGACCAGATCGTCTAGGAACCGGCGGATCGTGGTGCGGATGGTGCCCTCGCCCCGCGCCTGGCCGGAGGACATCAGGATGCCGGTGACGATGCTCTTGCAGCGCTCGATCTGCGCCTGCATCTCGACCACGTCCTCGGAAAGCTCGCGGTTACGCTTGACGCCCTGCATCTGCCGCCAGTCGGACAGGATGACCGAAATGGTGGAGAGCGGCGTACCCAGTTCATGCGCGGCGCCTGAGGCGAGCAGGCCCATGCGCACGATGTGGTCTTCCTCGGCTGAGCGCTGGCGCAGGTCGGCGAGATAGGCGTCACGCTCGCGCAGATTGCGGTTGATGCGCGTCATGAAGATCACGATCAGCCCGGCCGCCAGCACGAAGCAGATGAACATGCCGCGCAGATGCAGCGCCAGAAGATCGCTGCCGCCGTGATGCGGGATGGCGATCGGCTGGAAGACGAAGATGAGGAAGACGAAACAGGCCGAGGCCGCCACCACGAGGATCCACGTCGACCACGGCGCCAGCAGCGCGGCGCCGAGCGTGATCTGCAGGAGGTAGAGCGACACGAACGGATTCGAGGCGCCGCCGCTCAGGTAAAGCTGGGTGGTCAGCGCCGCCATGTCGAAGATCAGCGCGACGAAGAGCTGCGCGTTGGAGATGCGGCGATTGCCGCGCAGGGCGAGCAGGCTGAAGATGTTGAGCCCGACAAGGAACAGCACGACGCCGGCCATCTCGGTGAGTGGCAGCGGGATGGCGAGCCAGTATTGCGTCACCAGGATGGTCAGCACCTGCCCCGCCACCGCCAGCCAGCGCAACTGGATGAGGAGGAGCAGATTCTTCCTGTTCGTGACGTCGGCGTTCGAGGCCGAGCCTCCCTGGCCCGGGGGCGGAACCGTCAGGACCGGCTTGTCGTGATGAAATCGCGCGATCGAAATGTTCATCTTGGCGCCTTCCGCTGGCCGCGGCCGGCGACGATCGGCCTGGCAAGCGCCATCGCCAACATCGCGGCCAAGGCAAACCAGGTCAAAGCGTAGACCAGATGGGCGTTGCGAAACTTGACGACGGTGAGCCCGCCGCGCGGCCAGCTATCGGGGCCTAACAGCCCGGCATCGACGAAATAGGGCGCGACATCGGTCAGACCGCGCGCCTTGGCGATTGCCGCGACGTCGCGCGAATACCAGCGATCAGCCGCCGGCTCGTTGCTGCGCAGGAAACCGCCGCCGGGTTCGCTGATGCGCAACAGCCCGTCAACCGATGCCGGCGAGGTGAGCGCGGCATTCTCCCGCTCGAACTCCGCCTTGCGCTCCTGCGGAACGAAGCCCCGGTTGACGAGAACCGTGAAACCGCGGTCGCTGCGCATCGGCGTCAGCACCCAATAGCCGCCGCCAAGCTCGGTCACTGCCTGCACCAGCGTGTTGGCGCCCTGGAACTGCCCGGCCAACCGCACATGGCGGTATTCAAAGCCGGCCGCATCGATATCGGCCCATGTCGAGGGACCCGGCGCATCGACGACGGAAGCATGGATGCGCTGGTCGACGCGGGCGATGAGATCGAGCTTCCAGACCCGCCTTTCCAGCTGCCAGATGCCGAGCCCGAGAAACACCAAAACGCCGAGGAACCCGAGCAGCACAAGCAAAAACCGTGACGCGGAGCCCTTTGACGGCTCGGCGTGAGAGGCAATATCTGCCCGGGCGATCATGTCTTTTGCCTCGAAACTGGCCCTTCCCGCGCCCGACACGCCCACGCCCGAAATGGGGCTCATGGCATCTCCCGCATCTCGTGGAGTCCCGGCATCATGTTGGCGTTGAGGTGATACATCACCCACAGCGAGCCGCTCAGCACGATGACGACGAGGATCACCGTGAAGATGAGCGCCAGCATCGACCATCCGCCTTCCGAGGCGGGGTTCATGTGCAGGAAGAAGACCATGTGCACCACGATCTGCACCACCGCGAAGGCCATGATGATGATGGCCGTGGCCTGCTTGTTGTCGATGGCGCCGGTCATGACCATCCAGAACGGGATGGCGGTGAGCACCACCGACAGGGCGAAGCCGATCAGATAGCCCTTCAGCGACCCGTGCGCGGCGCCGCCATGCGTGTGGTCGTGATCGGCATGATCATGAGCGCTCATCTGAGCATCCCCATCAGATAGACGAAGGTGAAGACGCCGATCCAGACGACGTCGAGGAAGTGCCAGAACATGGAGAGGCACATCAGCCGGCGACGGTTGGCCTCGATGAGGCCGTATCGGGCGACCTGCACCATCAGCGTCAGCATCCAGACGATGCCGAAGGTGACGTGCAGGCCGTGGGTGCCCACCAGCGTGAAGAAGGATGACAGGAAGGCGCTGCGCTGCGGCGTCGCGCCCTCGTGGATCATATGCGCGAACTCGTAGAGCTCGATGGAGAGGAACGCCAGGCCGAACAGCATGGTCACGGCGAGCCAGGCTTGCGTTGCGCCGACGCGGCCCTTGTCCATGGTCAGCATGGCAAAGCCATAGGTGATCGAGGACAAGAGCAGCATGGTGGTGTTGACCGCCACCAGGCCGAGGTCGAACAGGTCCTTCGGCGCCGGACCCGCGGCGTAATTGCCGCCGAGCACGCCAAATGCCGCGAACAGCATGGCGAAGATCAGGCAGTCGCTCATCAAATAGAGCCAGAAGCCGAGCATGGTGCTGCCGCCTTCGGCGTGCGCGTGCTCTTCTTCCAGGTGGAAGACCGGCTCGGCGCCGGCCGTGATCGCCGTCGATGCCATGCTCAAGCCCTAGCCCCCTGAGCGGCGAGGAGCGCCGTCCTCGCTTCCTCCGTTTGGGCGACCTCGGCCGCCGGGATGTCGAAGTCGCGATGATAGTTGAAGGTATGGCCGATCGCGGTGGCGATCAGGCAGACGAAGCTCAGCGCCGCCAGCCACCACATGTACCAGATCAGCCCGAAGCCGAGCGCGACGCTGAACACAGCCAAGATGACGCCGGTGCCGGTGTTCTTCGGCATGTGGATCGGCTTGAAGCCGGAGATCGGGCGCCGATAGCCGGCCTTCTTCATGTCCCACCAGGCATCGTTGTCGCGGATGATGGGGGTGAAGGCAAAATTGTAGGCCGGCGGCGGCGAGGAGGTCGACCATTCGAGCGTGCGGCCGTCCCAGGGATCGCCGGTCAGGTCGACCAGTTCCGCGCGCTTGCGGATGGAGACGAAGATCTGGACCAGGAAGGCGGCGATGCCGGCGGCGATCAGCACCGCGCCGAATGCGGCGATGACGAACCATATCTGCAGCGAGGGATCGTCGAAGACGCGCATACGGCGCGTCACGCCCATCAGGCCGAGGATATAGAGCGGCATGAAGGCGAACCAGAAGCCGAGCACCCAGCACCAGAACGAAACCTTGCCCCAGAACGGATCGAGCCTGAAGCCGAAGGCCTTGGGCCACCAATAGGCGATGCCGGCGAACAGGCCGAACAGCACGCCGCCGATGATGACGTTATGGAAATGCGCGATCAGAAACAGGCTGTTGTGCAGCACGAAGTCGGCCGGCGGCACGGCAAGCAGCACGCCGGTCATGCCGCCGACGACGAAGGTGAGCATGAAGGCCAGCGTCCACATCATCGGCAGTTCGAAGCGGATGCGGCCGCGATACATGGTGAACAGCCAGTTGAACATCTTCGCGCCCGTTGGGATCGAGATGATCATGGTGGTGATGCCGAAGAAGGAGTTGACGCTGGCGCCGGAGCCCATGGTGAAGAAGTGGTGCAGCCAAACCAGGTAGGACAGGATGGTGATGACCACCGTGGCGTAGACCATCGAGGTGTAGCCGAACAGGCGCTTGCCGGAGAAGGTCGAGGTGACCTCGGAGAAGACGCCGAACAGCGGCAGGATGAGGATGTAGACTTCCGGGTGACCCCATATCCAGATGAGGTTCACATACATCATCGGGTTGCCGCCGAAGTCGTTGGTGAAGAAGTTGGTGCCGACATAGCGGTCGAGCGCCAAAAGCGTCAGCACCGCCGTCAGCACCGGGAAGGATGCGACGATCAGCACGTTGGTGCAGAGCGAGGTCCAGGTGAACACGGGCATGCGCATCATCGTCATGCCGGGGGCGCGCATCTTGATGATGGTGCAGATCAGGTTGATGCCCGACAAGGTCGTGCCGACGCCCGCCACCTGCAGCGCCCATATGTAATAATCGACGCCGACATCGGGACTGTAGTTGATGCCGGAGAGCGGCGGATAGGCCAGCCAGCCGGTGCGGGCGAACTCGCCGACGAACAGCGAGGCCATGACCAGGATGGCGCCGCCGACCGTCATCCAGAAGCTGAAATTGTTGAGGAAGGGGAAGGAGACGTCGCGCGCGCCGATCTGCAGCGGCACGACGAAGTTCATCAGACCGGTGACGAAGGGCATCGCCACGAAGAAGATCATGATCACGCCATGGGCGGTGAAGATCTGGTCGTAGTGATGGGCGTTGAGATAGCCTTCCGAACCGTTGAAGGCGATCGCCTGCTGCAGGCGCATCATGATGGCGTCGGAGAAGCCGCGCAGAAGCATGACGAGGCCGAGCACCATATACATGATGCCGATTTTCTTGTGGTCGACGCTGGTGAACCATTCGCGCCACAGGTAGCCCCAAAGCTTGAAATAGGTGACCGCGCCGAGAAGAGCCAAACCGCCGAGCGCCACCACGACGAAGGTGCCGACGACGATCGGCTCGTGCAGCGGCAGCGACTCCAGGGTGAGGCGGCCGAAGATGAATTTGGTCAGCGTCTCAGGCATTCGCCATCCCTCACAATTCGAAGCGCAGCAGGCCGAGCGACGGCGTCTCGGCGTCGGCACGGCGGCTGCCGGCGCCGGGTGCCAGCAGGCCGACGCCGCGCAGCGGGGACAGGTCCCTGAGCGGCCAAGCCTTGTCATCGGCATCCCGGGCCGCGCGGGAAGCGGCGGCCGCCTCCTCCGCCGTGCAGATGCTTGCGACATAGGACGGGCCGTTGCCGAATACCGCCCCACGCCGGGCAAGCTTGTCATACTGCAGCGGCAGGGTGTTGCGCACGCCGGCAAGGCCAAGGCCGCCCCTGGCGTCGATCGACATCATCTCGTTCATGCACATCTTGCCGCGCTCGACGCACAGATTGAGGATCGCGCCATAGAGGTCGGGATCGACGGAGGCATAGTGGCGGACCGGCTCGTTCTCGCTCGGACGTTCGAGCGCGAGATAGGTCTCGCGGCTGAGCGTGGCCTGCGCGCTCTTGGCCTGGGCCACCCAGTCAGCGAAGGCCTGGTCGGTGAGGCCGTGGAACGCAAAGCGCATGCCGGAGAAGCCCGCGCCGCTGTAATTGGCCGAGAAGCCGGTATAGGTGCCTGGACGGTTGATGACCGCGTGCAGCTTCGTCTCCATGGCAGGCATGGCGTAGATCTGCCCGGCAAGGGCGGGAATGTAGAAGGAATTCATCACCGTGGACGAGGTGATGCGGAAGTCGATCGGCTGGTTGACCGGAGCGGCCAGCTCGTTGACGGAGGCGATGCCGTAGTCCGGATAGATGAAGAGCCACTTCCAGTCGAGCGCGACGACCTCGACCTTGAGCGGCTTGTGGTTCTGTGTGACCGGCTGTCCAGCCTCGATCCGGTCGATGCGCCGGTAGGGATCGAGAAGATGGGTACCCAGCCAGGTGAGCGCACCCAGGCAGATGATGACGAGCAGCGGTGCTGCCCAGATCACCAGCTCCAGCTTGGTCGAATGGTCCCAGTCGGGCGTGTAGGTCGCCGTCGTGCTCGATTGCCGGTAACGCCAGGCAAAGAACACGGTCAGCGCCATGACGGGCACGATGATGAGCAGCATCAAAAGGGTCGAGACGACGAGCAGGTCGCGCTGCTGTGCCGCCACGTCGCCCGCGGGCGACAGCACGACGAAGTCGCAGCCGCTCAGCAGCACGGCCAGCGGAAAAAGAAGCAAGGCTCCGGATCGTTTCATCAAACGCTGCCCTCGATGGGCCTGCAGCAGGTCTTTGCAGGTTGCGATGCGATATGGACCAACGGCTACTGCCGCCGGCTGCGCAACGACATTGGACAATTTGTCCAATGCCCAGTCGGAGCAGCTTTGACGAAACTGGCCACGCACCATGGGATGACAATCGCATCTCGGACCGGGCGCGCCCGGTCCGAACTCGTTGGCAACGGACAAGATGGCTGAAACTTCGACTGCCGGAACTGACAGCAGGCTGATCGGCTCGCATCACGGCCAGGTCAGCGCCGGCGATATCGCGGTCGGCGTAATCATCGGCAGGACGTCGGAATTCTTCGATTTCTTCGTCTATGCGATCGCTTCCGTGATCGTGTTCCCCAAGCTTGTATTTCCAACGCACGATCCGCTGGTCGGGACGCTTTACTCTTTCGCCATTTTCGCGCTGGCCTTCATCGCGCGTCCGTTCGGCACCGTGCTGTTCATGGCGATCGACCGCGCCTACGGCCGCGGCGCCAAGCTGACGATCGCGCTGTTCCTGCTCGGCACCTCGACCGTCGCCATGGCGTTCCTGCCGTCCTATGAAGATGTCGGCGCGGTCGCCGCCTGGCTGCTGGCGCTGACCCGGTTCCTGCAGGGCCTTGCGCTTGGCGGGACCTGGGACGGGCTGCCCTCGCTTTTGGCGCTGAACGCACCGCAGAACCGGCGCGGCATCTATGCCATGATCCCGCAGCTCGGCGCGCCGATCGGGCTCATCGTGGCAAGCTCGCTGTTTGCCTTCTTCGTCGCCAACCTCTCGGCCGAAGACTTCTTCGCCTGGGGCTGGCGCTATCCGTTCTTCGTCGCCTTCGCCATCAACGTCGTGGCGCTGTTTGCCAGGCTGCGCATCGTGGTGACGCCCGAGTTCTCGAAACTCTACGAGAGCGGCGACCTGCAGCCGACCCGCATCAGGGACATGATCGGCACCGAAGGCCGCAACGTCGTCGTCGGCGCCTTCGCGCCGCTGGCGAGCTTCGCCCTGTTCCACATGGTGACGGTGTTCCCGCTGTCCTGGGTGTTCCTGTTCACCAATGAGGGTCCCGAGCGCTTCCTGGTGATCGAGGCGGTAAGCGCGCTGTTCGGCATCGCGGCGATCGTCGCATCGGGTCCGCTGGCCGACCGTGTCGGGCGCCGCGCCCTGCTCGGCGGCGGCGCCGTGGCCATCGCCGCATTCAGCGGCTTTGCCCCGCAGCTTCTCAATGGCGGCACCGTCGGCGAGACGGTGTTCATGGTGCTGGGCTTCATCCTGCTGGGCCTGAGCTTCGGACAATCTTCGGGCGTCGTCGCGTCGAGCTTCTCGCGCCGGCACCGCTATACCGGCTCGGCGGTGACGTCGGACCTCGCCTGGATGTTCGGCGCCGGCTTCGCGCCGCTTGCAGCGCTGCTGCTGGCCGGCACTTTCGGCCTCATCGCCGCCGGCGCCTATCTGCTTTCGGGCGCCGCCTGCACGCTGATCGCGCTCTGGATCGACAGGCAGTTACGCCAGGCCGACTAACGATCAGCGAGCCCGGTTTGCTGAGATCAGACCTGGTAGAAATCCCGATACCATTCCACGAAGCGCGGAACGCCGATCTCGATCGGGATCCTAGGCTTGAAGCCGGTCACCTCTTCGAGCGAGGTCACATCGGCGAAAGTTGCCGGCACGTCGCCCGGCTGCAGCGGCATCATGTTGCGGATTGCCTTCTTCCCAAGCGCTTCTTCCAGCACGTCGATCAGCCGGCTGAGCTCGATGGGCGAGCTGTCGCCGATGTTGTGGATCCTGAACGGCGCATTGCTTGTCGCGGGATCGGGTGCCGCACTTGTCCAATCGGGATTGGGCGTCGCGGGATGCTGCATGACGCGGACCAGCCCCTCGACGATGTCGTCGATATAGGTGAAATCGCGCTGCATGTTGCCATGGTTGAAGACGTCGATCGGCTGGCCGGCGAGGATGGCCTTGGTGAAGATGAACAAGGCCATGTCGGGCCGTCCCCACGGACCGTAGACGGTGAAGAAGCGCAAGCCCGTCGTCGGCAGCCCGAACAGGTGGCTGTAGGTGTGGGCCATCAGCTCGTTCGCCTTCTTGCTGGCGGCATAGAGGCTGAGGGGATGGTCGGCGGAATCGTGCACGGAGAAAGGCATGCGCGCGCTGCCGCCATAGATCGAGCTAGACGATGCATAGACGAGGTGGCCAACCGCGGCCTGCCGGCACCCTTCCAGGATGTTGAGGAAGCCGTTGAGATTGCTTTGCGCATAGACGTGCGGATTGATCAGCGAATAGCGGACTCCCGCCTGCGCGGCGAGATTGACGACGATCTCCGGCGCCGCCGAGGCAAAGACCGCCGAGATGCCATCGCGGTCGGCGAGATCGGCATGCTCGAACCGAAAGTTCGCGAACCCTTTCAGCCGCTCCAGCCGCGCTTGCTTCAGGGCGACGTCGTAATACTCGTTCATGGAATCGAGGCCGACAACCTGCCGGCCTTCGGCGAGCAGCCTGCGGCAAAGGTGAAAACCTATGAAGCCGGCCGCGCCGGTGATCAGGATAGGCCTGCTCGACGTCAATACATGCCCCAAATGCTGTAGCCGCCCCTTCACGGGCCGACTGGTTGCCGACGGCCCGCCGGCCAACGCAACCCAAAACAATCATGGCTGCAGGGTTCGGGCACGTCTGGATATCCCAGCCGATCGAAACTTGCGCCTTTTTATGGCAGGCGGGCGCCGAATTCAACGTACCTGTCTCGGGCCGCCGCGACGCAGCCTCCCTGTTATTGCGGCGGCAGTGAGGCCAGCGGCTGCAGCGTCTTCAGCATGGCAACCAGCTGGCTCTGCTGATGGGTGCCGGTTTTCTGGAAGACGCGCTCGAGATATGTGCGGGCGGATTTGACGGTAATGCCGCCCCGTGCGGCCGTCTCCGCCAAGGTGAGGCCGGCGGAAAGATCGGCCGCCAGCCGCGCCTCCGCCGGCGTCAGATCGAACAAGGCGTTGAGCAGGCTCGCCGAAGGCACGAGCGCGCTCGGCTTGACGGGCGTGGCCACTACCAGGATGTCGGCGTTGCCGAAGATGTCGTGCGCCGAGCGCCGCAGCGGCAACAGATGGACGACGAACGGCGCCTCGCCGCCGATCCCGGGGACGGGGATGGATCCGACCGCATTGTCCGCCCGGTTCATGCCGGTCACGGCCAGCTGGAACAGCCGGTTGGCGTCGCGATCGGCTATTGCCAATCCGCCATAGGCGACAGGCAGGAAGGCCGTGTCGAGCCTGTCCAGATGCGGGTTGGTCGCCATGACGCGACCGTTGGCCGACAGCACGGCGGCCGGCAACCCAAGCAGGTCGAGGGCCGAGGTGGCGGCCGCCGCCCTCTCGACCCGCAGCCGGCCGGCGACAAGGCTGGCGCGGGCCAGGTGAGGCCGCAATGCGTCGAGCTCGTCGACCTCGCCTTGGGCGAAGCCGCCATCCCTGATCCATTTCTGGAAGACGAAAGTCGCCAGCTCTCCCGTCGGCATCGGGATCGCCGTGCACAGATGCGCGCCGATGCCGAACTCCCTCAGCATGATGCGGGCGGGATCGCGCTCGATCTCATCGGGGCTCAAGAAGTCGTCGACGCGCACGAAGCTCGCCGGCTGCAGGCCGCACATCTTCTGTACGCTGTCGCAGAACTTCCAGAAATCGCCCTTGATGAACTCGTCGAACAGCGGCCGCAGATTGTCGAGCGTCGTTCCGCGCGGCGGGCCGTCGTCGCTGAAGAAGAAGACCTGAGCGCTGGCCGCGTTCGACAGGTCGCTCGCTTTCCGGAGCACCGCGCTCCATCGCTCCGGAACGAAGGCCGCCTCGTATATGGTTTCGATCAGGTCGATCATGGCCGCCATTGAGAACGGTGCTGGGACAACGATGCTGGCCGGGCAGGCCCGGGACAGCCCAGTATCCAACAAGGGAAATGCGATCTCAAGCCAACGCTGATATGCGAGCGGGATCAGCGGTCGGACGCGTCCATGCGAAATGAGATTGCGCGCATCGCCCAGATCGGGAATTTGGTTTTCTTGGTGATCTCCCTTCCTTGGGGCAAACTGCTGGCGGGCTGTCAGGAGGAGAAATGAGAGCACGCGCGGCGACGGTCGGAGACCTGGAAAGTGTCTTCCGAGAGCTGTCCAAGCGAATGTCGGACGAGTATGTGGCGGCCGGCAAGGACAGCAAAAGCGCCTATGACAATCTGATGATGAACCTGAAGGAAGGCCGGGCGCATGCGCTCGTCGAGGAAGACAGGGCAGTGGCGATCATCGCCTGGCACGAAAACGGGGACGCCGCCGACACGCTGTTTGCGGCGCAGGAGGATTTCTTCAACGCCGCGACCGTCCGCTTCTGCAAGCGGCACATCCGGCATGTCCAGGCGCTTGCCGGCAACCTTCCCATACATTCGCGCAGCTGGCTGGACCGGCCGGACGTCGCGAAATGGTTCCGCGTGATCGGCTATGTCGACCGAGGGCGGGAGGACGGTGCCCACCTGTTCGAGCTGCCACCGGCCGCCAATGGCTGACAAAGCACCACCGCCCTGAAATCCGGGCGCTTGCGCGAAAATCCGATTGGAAAGATTGTAGGCGCGGGTAGCCGGGCGAGCCGGCATGCCGGACCGGAATGGCTGCTGGAAATCGGGATGCTTCGCGTCTACCTGGCCTTTGTCGCCATCGCCTCCTTGACGGGCCCGTCGGCGGCGGAGCCGCGCGCGTCCCATCTTTTCGACCGCCCCGACCTCGCATCGGCCTATTCCGGCCAATCCGATCTCATCACCGCCTATACGACCGGCATGGCGCGCTACCGGCTTCAATATGCGGGCCAAGGGGCGCAGGCCGGTCTGGCCGCGCCGCTCGAGCCTCGCCTGTTGCGGCCTGAATTCCAGCAACGGACATGGCGTTCGGCGGACGGCAGCCTGCTCCAAGGTTTCGTCGGCAAGGGCGGTTTCCGGCTGACCACAGGCAACTGCGTGACCCGCATCTGCATGGCCAGCGAGTGCAGCGAGGCCGGCTGGCCGCTCTATGCCTGCAGCGACGGGCGCAGGCGCAGGATGTCGGTCAAAAGCTTCGTGACGGCAACATTCGACGGCGTCTCCTACCGGAGGCTGAGCGCGCCGGCGTCGGGCGAATGACATCGCGAAGCCGGCATCGCCATATGGCGCATCGAGTGGGTGCTAATTTAGGTTGCGGCACTGAAGCCCAGGCTTAATATCCACGCATGGGGTCTCCCTCAGTTCCGTTCAAGCTCGTTTTCGTGACCGGCTGCATGAGAAGCGGCACATCACTGCTGCACAGATTGATTTCCACATCACCCGACACAGGTGAAAGGCTCGCCCCGGCGCGCTTGATCGTGGACATTCTGCAACTCTACATACGCTACGGCGGTGAAGACAGCGCGTTTGCAGCGGACTATCTTCAATCGCCCGACGCGCTTTTGGGCGAGACGCGCCGGTTCCTCTACGCCCGCCTCCATGACGCCTGGCTTCATTCCGGCAAGCCGCAATGCCTCGTGCTGCGAACCGTCGAGGTCGCGCCGATGTTGCCGCTGGTCGCCCAATTGCTGCCGGAGGCAAAATTCGCAATCTCCGTCCGCGAGCCGAAGGACACGATCACATCGATCCTCACCGTGGGCGCCAAGCAACGGCTCCTGGGACGCAGGACGCTTGCTTCCGCGGGCAGCGTCGCCCGGCTCTGCAAAACCTATAATCGGGCATATTTGCCGGCCCTCAGAATGCATCGCACGAACGGGCAGTTCCGCGACAGAGCCGTGTTCGTGCGCTACGAGGATGCGGTCGCCGATCCTGCCGCCGCGCTCGCCAAGGTCTGGCAGAGTTTCGGACTGCAGCCTGGCGACGGGATCTTGACGGCCGACCCGGCCAAACGCGCCAGCCTCAGGGAACTGCTGACCCATCGCTACTGGCGCTCATACCGCACCGAGCTGTCGGAGGCGCCAGTTTCGGCGCGAAGCATTGGCACCTACAGATCGGCGCTCACGGCATCGGACATCTGGAATGTTAACTGGCGATGCCGCATACTGCGCCGGGCGTTTGGGTACGCAGAGCACTGGGTGGGGGATTTGCGAGATCGACAGGCCAGCTACGAAGTCCGTTAGCGGGACGGCGTCAAGAGCGAAACAAGGCCAGGATTCGACCACGTCGGAAACCGTCGCGGTCGGTGCGCTCGATTCATGCCTTCGGGACGGGATGTTCAGCCTTTACGAACGTCACTACGCCGCAGCCGACCGCGGGCGGTTCGAACACGATCTGGCCGAGAAAGACTCCGTCGTCCTCGTGTGGTCGGGCGCTGGTGACGTAATCGGCTTCTCGACCATCCTGGTCGGCAGGCAAGAGGTGGACGAGGTTGAGATCAACTATCTGTTCTCAGGCGACACGGTCCTGGACGCCTCGCGATGGGGAGACCCCGTGCTGCTGCGGGCATGGTTCCGGGCGGCAGGGGCGATCAAAGCCGGTCTCGGCAACCGTCAGCTCTTCTGGTTTCCGATTGTCAAGGGCGATCGGACCTATCGCATCCTTCCCAATTTCTTCCGAACCTATTTTCCGGCTGCCGATACAGAGATCGCGCCGGAATTGAAACGTATCCGTGACCGGATCGCCGGCGCCCGCTACGGCCGGCTCTTCGACCCGTCGACTGGATTGATCGACTTCGGCGAGTCGCAGGGGCATTTGCGCGAGCAGTGGGCCGACGCCGAGCATAGAGCCCCGCGCAACCGGCATGCGGCCTTCTTCCTCGAGGCAAACCCGCTCTACCATCGCGGCATCGAGCTGGCGTGCATCGCCGAATTCGACCTCTCAAACCTCAAGCGTTATGGCGCATCATGTTTCGCCGAGGGCATGGTGCATGGCCGCTAGCTGCCGAAAAGCTTTCCCGGAAGGCTCATCTTCCCGGTCACGCGGCCAACCGCAGGACAAGGCGGTCGAGTCCGCGGAACGATGCATTGTCCAGCCATTTCGCCCCTCCTTCCACGGGCTCGATGGCGGACCAGCGTTCGAGCGCGGCAGCCAAGACCGCCCGAGCCTCCATTTCGGCCAGCGCACGACCGATGCAGACATGCGGTCCGCGGCCGAAGGCGAGGTTCTGCCCGACCGGCCTGCGCAGATCGAAGCGGTCGGCTTCGGCAAATCGCCGCGGATCGCGATTTGCCGCCCCTGGAAGCAGGACGACGAGCGTGTCCTTGGCCAGCCTTTGCCCGCCGAGTTCGATCGTCTCTGTCGGCCAGCGGCAGATTTTCTGAATTGGCGTTTCCAGCCTGAGCGTTTCGGCAATGGCATTGGTCACAAGCTTCGGCTCGTCACGTACCGTGGCCAACTGATCCGGGGCCCAGGCCAGATGGTAGAACAGGTGGCTGATGAGATGCACCGTCGTCTCGTGGCCGGCAAAGGCAAGCAGAGCCAGGTTGGCGCCTGCGACATCCAGCCCGACCTTGCCGACGAGATCCGGCAAGCCTGCGAGCAGCATCGGCAATTCGCGGCCTTTGAGGAGCCTTGCGGCGTGCGCCGTGAAATAGGCCGACATTTCATCGACCGCATTGGTCGTCTCATCGAAAGCGGTGCCGAACCCGCCATCGAGCAATTCGCGCGCCGCCATCGACCAGGCGCGCAGCCGCGGGATGTCGGCAGCCGGCACGCCCAGCAGGCGCGCAATGACGCTTTCGGGAACCGCGCGGGCAAAAGCCGGAACGATGTCGAGGTCACCGTCGGAGACAGTAGTGCAGTGCAGTTCGACGGCCTGGTCGACATAGGGCTTCAAGGCGGCCGGGCCGCCGCTGGCAAATGGTTTCTGGAATGCGGCCCGGATTGCGGCGTGGGTGGAACCTTCCTGGTAGATCAGCCAGTTGCGCAACGCCGAGTCCGACGCGACGCCGCTCGCCGGCGGCAGATGCGACATGCGCGGGTCGGTCAGGCAGGCGGCGACGAGATCGAAATGCGAGACATAGACATCGCCCCACGGCGCCCCCCATACGGGCGCTTCACGACGCATCGCATCGTAAAGGGCATAGAGGTCGCCGGAAGCGCCGAACGAACCGGAGCGTATGCCTGCCCAGCGGCTTTCACCATGCATGGACAGGTCCACGTCTATGCCCCGACCGCAGCGCGGCTCGCTTTATGAACATCCTGCCCCCAAGCCCCGGTTGTGGCCCCGGCCCCGTCTATTACCTTTGCGCTGAGGAGCACGCATACACCATCGGCGTGTTCCTCGAATATTATGCAACCCCGCTCAATGGGCTATTGCGCATACTCCCTTATGAGCAGCTCTGCAATCTCGGCCTCGTGGCGCCCGGGCCTTTCATATTCACCGATTTCGAAAGGCTGTCGCCCAGTCAGATGCAAATGGCGACGGCGCTCCATCACAGGATTGCAGCCCAGCATCCGGCGCTACCGCTGCTCAACAATCCGGCGGCGGCGCTCGGCCGCTTCGAACTTCTTAAGCGACTGAAGGCCGCCGGCCTCAACCGCTTCGACGTCTACCGCATCGGAGAGCGCGAAACGATAGGCCGCTTTCCGGTGTTCCTGCGCTGGGCAAGCCAGCACGTGGCGCCCCTGTCCGGTCTGCTTCACAACGCGGACGATCTGACGAAGGCCATTGCCCGCCTGCCCGCAGAAATCCGCGGCGACCCCGATCTCATGATCGTCGAATTCGGCGCCGCGCCTTCGGCCGACGGACAATACCGGAAATATTCGGCATTTCGCGTCGGAGAGGCAGTTTACGCCCAGCACTGCTTCATCAGCTCAGACTGGTATGTGAAATATTCGAACGCCAAGCTCAGTGCAGCCGAGCGGGCGGAGCATCACGACTATGTCCGCGAGAACCCTCATGCGGAACGACTGAAAGCCATCTTCGATCTGGCGCGCATCGAATACGGCCGCATCGATTATGGTCTGGTCGATGGGCAGATCCAGACATTCGAGATCAACAGCAACCCGACGGTGAACTCGCGGCCGCCGTGGTGGGATGCTAAGGCGAATTATGCCTTCTACGCAGACCTTCACAGCCAAGCCATGCTGGGATTGACCAGACCGTCTTCCGGCCCGCCTGTACGGATCGCGCATGGATCTCGAAACGCGGACGACGTGCATAGGCAAGCAGCCCGTCGCGTGCGGCGGCGCATCCGCAAGCTCTATTTCAGGCGAAGCATCTCGCTGCGGAGCTTGAAGACGCGCCTAAGAACGCTCCTCGGCAGGAACAGCTGAAATGCCTGCCAGCGATCGAACAGTTGCGATGATGTCACCGTACGTGGCATCCGTTCGCAATTGAGTTCGAAAGCAGAATCGTTGGCACGCCCATCCGACAATGTTCGACGCTCCGTCGTCGCCAAGGTCAGCCTCGCCCGAGCGCTCTCCAAGCTCGGCTTCTGCTCGCGCGCGCAGGCGGAGCGTCTCGTCGCCGAGGGGCGCGTGCGGGTCGGCGGCAAGGTGGCGCGCGACCCTTCGCTTTGGGTCGACCTCGACCGCGACCGGATCACCGTCGACGGCGAGCGCGTCGTTGCCGAGCGCAAGGTCTATCTGATGCTCAACAAGCCGCGCGGGCTGGTCACGACCCGCGACGACCCCGAAGGCCGCGGTACGGTCTACGACTGCCTGGAAGGGCTCGACCTGCCGTTCGTGTCGCCGGTCGGCCGGCTCGACAAGGCGAGCGAAGGGCTGCTTTTGCTGAGCAACGACACGCGTTGGGCGAACGGTTTGCTCGATCCCGCCTCGCATGTCGCCAAGACCTATCATGTGCAGATCGCGGCCGTGCCCGACGAGGAAATGCTGGAACGCTTTCGTAAGGGCGCCCTGGTCGATGGGGAGTTGCTCAGGGCAAGCTCGATCGCGCCGTTGCGCAGCGGCGGGCGGACGGCCTGGCTGGAGATCGTGCTCGACGAAGGGCGCAACCGGCAGATCCGCAGACTGCTCAACGCTTTCGACATCGAGGTGCTGCGGCTGATCAGGGTGGCGATCGGCGGATTGCGGCTCGGCGAGCTCGCCAAAGGCAAGGCGCGGCATCTGACGAGCGAAGAGCTGGCGATACTTGCGGCGTAAGGCGCGAGGCGTCCCCCTCACCCGAATTGCGAAGGGCAATTCGGGGCAATCCGACCTCTCCCCGAGGGAAGAGGAGACGGTTGGCGCGGACCTTCCTCTTCTCCCCGCCGGGGAGAAGGTGGCCGCGAAGCGGCCGGATGAGGGGGGAGCCCGCGCTCGCTATTTCTGGTTCCACCTCCGGATGATCGGCTCGGTCAGATCGTGTTCGTAACCGAGAATGCTCAGGCTCGCCGTGTCGAGGACAAAATGCTCGCCGCCTTCCGGCAACAGGCCGACCCAGCGTGCCGCGAAGACACGCAGGAAATGCGAGCTGGAGAAAATGAGCACATTGCCGGCAACCGCGCGCAGCGCGGCTATGATCGCATCGGCGCGCGCGCCGACATCGGCCGCCGTCTCGCCGTCCGGGCAGCCGTCGCGAAACAACTGCCAGCCGGGGCGCTTCGACAGTATCTCCTTGGTCGTCACGCCTTCATAGGCGCCGTAATCCCATTCCTGCAGGTCCGGCTTCTTGACCGCGCGCTCGCCGAAGCCGGCGAGCCGGCAGGTGTCGAAGGCGCGCTGCGAAGGACTCGACCAGACCGCCTGGAACGTCAGCCCCTTGAGACGGTCGGCGACGCCGCGCGCCGCCTCCTCGCCTTTCGCCGTCAGCGGGATATCGGTGCGGCCGGTGTGCCTGCCCGAGGCGCTCCATTCGGTCTCGCCGTGACGGACAAGATAGATCTCGGGATACGCGCTGCTCATCGACCGCCCTCTCGACTGAGTGTTTCGCCGGGAATCCGGCCGGCGCAGCCTATGCGGCTGCCAGCGAAAAGAACAGGCCGCGACGGAGCCGCGACCTGTTCGGCCAGCACAGGCTTGGGCGGATGCCCGGTGCTGCCTGTCACTCCGCCGGCTGCAGCCCGCCCGACAGCGCGAGATCGGCCTCCTCCGGCAACTGGCCCGCCATGGCGGCGGCGAATTGCTTCTGGTCGAGCTCGCCTTCCCAGCGCGCCACAACGATGGTCGCGACCGCGTTGCCGACGAAGTTGGTCAGCGCGCGGCATTCCGACATGAAGCGGTCGACGCCGAGGATCAGCGCCATGCCGGCGACCGGCACCGAGGGCACCACTGAGAGCGTGGCGGCCAGGGTGATGAAGCCGGCGCCGGTGATGCCTGCGGCGCCTTTGGAACTCAGCATGGCGACGAGCAGGAGCAGGATCTGGTCGCCGAAGGTGAGCGGCGTGTCGGTCGCCTGAGCGATGAACAGTGCGGCCAGCGTCATGTAGATGTTGGTGCCGTCGAGATTGAAGGAATAGCCCGTCGGGATGACAAGACCGACGACCGAGCGGTTGCAGCCGGCGCGCTCCATCTTGGCCATCAGTCCTGGAAGCGCGGCTTCCGACGAAGAAGTGCCGAGCACCAGCAGCAGCTCTTCCTTGATGTAGCGGATCAGCGCCAGGATGGAGAAGCCGTTGTACCATGCGACGGCGCCGAGCACGACGAGCACGAAGAGCAGCGACGTCAGATAGAAGGTGCCGATCAGGAAGGCGAGGTTGGCGATCGCGCCGATGCCGTATTTGCCGACGGTGAAGGCCATGGCGCCGAAGGCGCCGATGGGAGCCGCCTTCATCAGGATGGCGACGAGGCGGAAGACCGGCGCGGTGAGCGCCTGCAGGAAATCGACCACGGGGCGGCCACGGTCGCCGACCAGCGCCAGCGCGATGCCGAACAGCACCGAGAAGAACAGCACCTGCAGAATGTCGCCCTGGGCAAAGGCGCCGGTGATGGTGTCGGGGATGATGTTCATCAGGAAGCCGACGACCGTCGTGTCATGGGCCTTCTCGGCGAAGGTCGCCACTTTCGACGGGTCGAGCGTCGCCGGATTGATGTGCATGCCGGCGCCGGGCTGGATGACGTTCGACACGACGAGGCCGACGACGAGCGCCAATGTCGAGAAGACGAGGAAATAGATCATCGCCTTGCCGGCGACGCGGCCAACCTTGTGCAGGTCCGAAACACCGGCGATGCCGGTCGCTACGGTGAGGAAGATCACCGGCGCGATCACCATTTTGACCAGCTTGATGAAGGCATCGCCAAGCGGTTTCAGCGAGGCGCCCAGATCGGGATAGAAATGGCCAAGCAGGATGCCGGCGGCGATCGCCACCAGGACCTGCACATAGAGATGCCGGTAAAAAGGAACCTTGCCGCGCGGTTCGGCGGCAGCGATTGCTGTCTGCATGATGTCCTCCGTTCGACCCCCCGATCGAGACGCTCGACCTCCCTGGGGGCTGTTGACCTCCACAGCCTTGCGGCTGCTGCCGATGCATGTGCAACGCGCATGCCAGACGACGCCCGAAGCCGCGAAATGTTGATTTTGTTGGCTTTTTTCGAACCGACGAAAGGCAGCTTCGAGAGCGTCCGTGCGGATATCCGCATAGGTCGAATTGCGCCTTGTGCGAAAACATGCACAGATGCGGCATGCTGCAACGCCCTGCCGCTGCCCTCGCCCCAACGCCCGAACTGCTTGCCGGGCGGGCGCGGCGCGCCTGGCTGCTGTTTACGGCGGTGGCGCTGGCGATCATCGCGGCAGCGCTCTACGGCGCAGGTCTCTATGGCCGCTCGACCGAGATCGAAGCGCTGGCAACGCAAGGGCGCACGGACGCCAACCTCAAGGTGGCGCTGCTGCGCGCGGTGCTGGAAAACCCGCGTGCGCTGCCGCTGCTTCTCTCCGAGGACCAGCAGGTGCATGACGCATTGAGCGAACGCAGCCCAGCCGCGATCGACGTGCTCAACCGCAAGCTCGAAGGGTTGGTTTCCGGCACCAAGGCCTCGGTGCTCTACGTCACCGGCACGGACGGCCTGGCGATCGCTTCCAGCAACTGGCGCGAGCCGGTGAGCTTCGTCGGCAACGACTATGGTTTTCGCGCCTATTTCTCGGGCGCGATGCAGACGGGCACGGCTGAGTATTTCGCGCTCGGCAACACCAGCAAGCGTCCCGGCCTCTACATCTCGCGCCGCGTCGACGGCGCCTCGGGGCCGCTCGGCGTCGTCGTGGTCAAAATGGAGTTCGATCAGCTCGAGTCCGACTGGCACGAGGCCAACCGCCCGGCCTATGTCAGCGATGCGCATGGCGTGGTGCTGATCACCAGCGTGCCCTCCTGGCGCTTCATGACGATAGCGCCGCTGGCTGCTCCGGTCGCGGTCGACATCCGCGGCAGCCAGCAATTCGGCGATGCGCCGCTGGTGCCCTTGCCGGTCACGAAACCGCAACCGCTGAGTTCCGACGTCGCGCTGGTCCATGCCATCACGCCCGGCGGCAGCGACGCGGAATATCTGCGGCTCTCGACCGCGGTGCCGTCGACGCCCTGGCGGCTCGACTATCTCGTTCCGGCCGAAGCACCGATAGCCGCAGCGCAGCGCGAGATGCGGCTGCTGGTGCTCGGCGTCTTCGTGCCGCTGATCGCCTTTGCCGCCTATCTGTTGTGGCGCCGGCAGTCCGGCCAGATGCGCATCGCCGCCGAGCAGGCAGCGCGCGCCGAGCTCGAGCGCCGGGTCGTGGAGCGCACACGGGACCTCAGCCTGGCGCGCGACCGGCTGCAGGCCGAGATCGCCGACCACCGCAGCACGGAGGCGAGACTGCAGGTGATGCAGCAGGAGCTGGTGCAGGCGAACCGTCTTGCCACCCTTGGTCAGGTCGCCGCCGGCGTCGCGCATGAAATCAACCAGCCGGTGGCGACGATCCGCGCCTATGCCGACAATGCGCGCGTCTTCCTGGAGCGCAAGCAAAGCGCCTCGGCCGAGGAGAACCTTGGCGCCATCGCCGCGCTGACCGAGCGCATCGGCTCGATCACCGAGGAACTGAAAGCTTTCGCCCGCAAAGGCCGCACCGCCGCCGAGCCCATCGAATTGCGCGGCGTGATCGAAGGCGCCGTGGTGCTGCTCAGGAGCCGCTTCGCCGGCCGGCTGGACGCGCTGGCGATCACGCTGCCGCCGCCGGCGCTGAAAGTGATGGGCAACCGGCTGCGGCTGGAGCAGGTGCTGATCAACCTGTTCCAGAACGCGCTGGAGGCGCTTGAAGGCCGCGACGGCGCGCGGGTCGAAGTCTCCGCGACCGAAACCGCCGAAGACGTAGCGCTGGTCGTTTCCGACAACGGGCCGGGGATCCCGCCCGCGATCCTGAAATCGCTGTTCACACCCTTCAACACCTCGAAGGAAAAGGGTCTTGGCCTCGGCTTGGTCATCGCCAAGGACATCGTCGCCGACTATGGCGGGCGCATCGAGGTCTCGAGCAGCGGCCAGGGCACGCGCTTCACCGTCCATCTTTCGAAAGCCGGTGCAGCATGACCAAGAACGATCCCGCACCGGTGATCCTGATCGACGACGACAGCGACCTGCTCAAGGCGACAAGGCAGACGCTGGAATTGGCCGGCTTCGCGGTGTCGGCTTACGCGGTGGCGCGGGACGCTTTGGCGACGCTCGACAGGAACTTCGCCGGCGTGGTTGTCTCGGACATCCGCATGCCGGAGATCGACGGGCTGCAGCTTTTCGACCGCGTCCTGCATCTCGATCCCGACATTCCCGTCATTCTGATCACGGGGCACGGCGACATCGCCATGGCGGTCAAGGCGATCAAGGACGGCGCCTATGACTTCATCACCAAGCCCTTCGCCGCCGACCGGCTGGCGCAAAGTGTGTGGCGCGCGGCGGAGAAGCGCCGGCTGGTGATGGAAAACCGCGCCTTGCGCGAGGCGGCCGAACAGGCGCAGGAAGGATTGCCGCTGATCGGCCAGACGCCGGCGATGGAGCGGCTGCGCCGAACGCTCAGGCAGATCGCCGACACCGATGTCGACGTGCTGGTGACCGGCGAGACCGGCTCCGGCAAGGAGGTGGTGGCGACCCTGCTGCACCACTGGAGCCGCCGCGCCAAGGGCAATTTCGTGGCGCTCAATTGCGGCACGCTGCCGGAGACGGTCATCGAAAGCGAGTTGTTCGGACACGAGGCCGGCGCCTTCACCGGCGCGCAGAAGAAGCGCGTCGGCCGTATCGAGCATTCGAGCGGCGGCACGCTGTTCCTCGACGAGATCGAAAGCATGCCGGCCGCGACGCAGGTGCAGATGCTGCGCGTGCTCGAAATGCGCGAGGTGACGCCGCTCGGCACCAATGAGGTGCGCCCGGTTGACCTGAGGGTGGTCGCGGCGGCCAAGGTCGATCTCGGCGATGCCAGCCAGCGCGGCAATTTTCGCGAGGACCTCTATTACCGGCTCAATGTGGTGACGCTTTCCATTCCGCCGCTGCGCGAAAGGCGGGACGACGTGCCGCTGCTGTTCGGCTACTTCGCCGAGCGGGCCGCCGCCCGCTTCCGGCGCACCGTGCCGGCGATCTCCACGACGGTCCAGCGTCACCTCAAGGAGCACGACTGGCCGGGCAATGTGCGCGAACTCGCCCATTTCGCCGAACGCTTCGTGCTCGGGCTCGATCAAGTCGGCGAAACGCCTTCCCCTGCGGCAATGGAAAGCGACGCCGCGATGCCGTTGCCCGAACGGCTCGATCGCTACGAGGCCGAGATCATCCGCGAGACACTTGGTCGCAACGACGGCGACGTGCGCCGCACCATCGAGGCACTCGGCATCCCGCGCAAGACCTTCTACGACAAGCTGCAGCGGCACGGCATCGTGCGCAGTGATTTTTCCAGGTAGATCAAGGCCGGAAATGGGGCATGAGGTCGCCCGAAAACCACTTCACCCCTTTCGGCGTCATGCCTGGAACCGCTACGCCGCTACGCCGTTGAAATCGACCGGGAAACCGTGGCACGCGGGCATCAGCCGGACGGCGAATGCATCGCCGCGGCGGCTTTGCCGGGTTGCGCTCGGCAGGCGTTGATGGTTTGTTGCCGCCCAGCGGAGAATGAACGATGCGCGAATCCCTCGGTCAAGACGAATACGGCTCGACCAGCCCTTTCGACCCGGACGACCTGCCCAATCTCAATGCGATGGGGCCGGCGATGGGCAGCGGCAATGATTTCGAGAAATATGCCGTCGCCGTCATCATCGTCTTCGGCGCGCTGATCATCGGCGGGCTGATGGCCGCCTCCATGTCCTTCGGCCATCGCAACGGCTTCCTGTTCGCGCTCGGCGGCGCCACGGCGGCCTGGATTTCCGGCAATGCGCTGTTGCTCGACCGGCCGCGCATCTATGCTCTTTTCGTCGCCATCGCCGCCGTCATGCTGATCGCCTCGACCATCACGCTGGTGACCTGATCAGACAATACAGTTGGTGTGCGATAACCAACCTAGGCCCCTCCGCATCAGATGGCCTCGGATAGCGCCCCGGGCGCTTCGGCCTCCCATTCGACCACGTCGGCCTTGATCGGATGGTAAAGCATGGCCCGTTGCGTGAATGCGCTGTCGTCTTCGTGAAAATAAGCCATCATCGATGGGCGCCAGACGAACGTCCCCGGACTGAGATGGGGGTCCTTCGCCGCATTCACATAGTTTCGTTTCCTGCGGCGCCAGGGTACGAACGGCCCGGTCCCGCCGATATCCTCGATCCTCAGGCCATGAACGCGCGCAATGCTCGGTACGAGGAATTCGTAGTGCCCACTCCACTCGCCTGTCGAGAGCGCCGCTTCGTAGACATCAATCAAGCGCCTCGAAACGCGCATGATGGGCATAAATGCCCTCGTGAAACGTGATTTCGGGCACGGTCCATTTGCGTAGCCCCAGAATGTCCAGCGCGGATCGCGGCGGCGCGTATTGAGCGTCGTCGCCAGCAAGTCCGCGCCATTGTTTGAAAACTGTTGGAAAAAATCGGGCCACCGGCCGGCAAAGTCGACATCATACTCAAGAATCCAGACGAATTCCCGATTTGCGGACTTCGCCAAAGGGAAGAGGACGATGTCCATATAGCCCATCGACAAGTGCCCGTTATCCACGGCCTGACGTACGCGCGGGGAGGTCCGGTCGATCTCGAATTCTCCTCGTCCGGCGGCGAGGTCATCCACCGTCCACGGATTATAGGCGAACTGCCAGTCGATGATTTCCTCGGTTTCGCGGCAGAGACGGTCAAAATGAGCCCGTATTCGATGGTTCAGCACATGCGTTATGAATATCCCTGCCTGCCGGCCACCTGCCGATGGGCTGGGCAACGGCCGCTGACCCGAGAGGAAACGAAACGGATTCATCGACGGACTATCCTGCGGAAAAGCCGCGTCCATCCCTTGATCGCCTCCGCGGGTGCAGGCCGCCCAGCATGGAGCCGAAGGGCCAAGGCCGATACGTCGGAATCGTCCAACGGGGTAAATTCATAAAGGGCTGGATCGAAATCCTCGTAGAGATACTGATACTTCAACAATTCGAACGCTCCCGGCTCCTTCTTCTCGTAGAATTCAAGTTTGCCGGCACGCTGCTCGCGGCTTCGCACAACCCAGTCGAAATGGTAGATGTGGCACTCCGAAGGCGCGTATAGGACGTCGGATTCATTGAACGAGAAGCCCGGCGTGTGGATTTTTTTCTTGAATTTTACGGAATCGACGAGGAACCCTCTAAACTGAAAGTCGTGCGGCGGCAAATTGGGCAATTTCGCAGCGACGACAGGCCTGGAATCGATAACGGCTACGGCCTGGCGTGGGACGGCGACCACTGGCTTATTTGTCGGCGCTGCAACACCGCGTAGCCAAGCCAGCAAGGCACGCGAGGGGAATTCATCGTCGTCCAGCCGGAAAATACGCCTTGCCCGTGAAACGGCTGCAATCTTCGGCAGAATGCCTTCCACATAAGACCGCCCCCACCTGACGGATAGCTTGGTGGCCAGGTCAACTTCACGAATCACATCTTCTATATATCGCGGCGATGAACGGCTATCGACGAAATACCGAACTTCAATCCCGAGCCGTCGATATTCTTCCGCAATGATCAGACTGTGCGGCGCTCCGTCACGCGTAGGAACCACCAAAGAAAAACTTTCACTCATTCATCGACCGCCACTATAGTGCCGGCCTGGGGCCTTGGCATGTTTAGGCATAAAGGGACATCGTCCGCTACTTTGCCTTCTAGCGATTTGTCATTAATCTTCAATGGCCTGAGCCGTCGTGAGTGCCGGCGGGTCGCATTCCCTACCCGGGCAGCGACAACACCGCCGCTGCGGGCAGTCGGGTGGCGCCGGCCAAGGCGGCGGCCACTGCCACGTTAAATGGCCTGACCAATTCATAGGCCCTGAGCTAGAGCAATTCCAAGGGAAAGTGTGAGCGGTTTTCCGTCTGGAATTGCGTAAGAACAAAGAGATAGAGCGGTTCGCCGTTTCGGTGAAACGGCGAACCGCGCTAATATCCCAACGCCTCGCCGGCAGCCGCGCGGCTGTCTATGGCGCCGTTGTAGCGGGCGCCGCCGCCCTTCTCGACCTCGCTGAGGTTCTTGCCGCCGACAAGGATGCCGGCTGCCTGACCCCAGGTCTCGTCGCTCAGGTCGAGGTGGTAGCCCATGCCGGCAAGCAGCCGCTCCGTGTCCAGCGACAGCCCGAAAGGCTCGACATAGATCGTATCCGGCAGCCATTGATGGTGGATGCGCGGCGCGTCGATCGCCTGTTGGATGTCCATGCCGTGGTCGATGGCGTTGACGATTGCCTCCAGCGTGATGGTGATGATGCGCGAGCCGCCCGGACTGCCGATGACCATGAACGGCTTGCCGTCCTTCGTCACGATGGTCGGGCTCATCGAGGACAAGGGTGTCTTCTTCGGCTGGATGGCGTTGGCCTCGCCCTGGACCAGGCCGTAGAGGTTGGGCACGCCGGGCTTCTGGGTGAAATCGTCCATCTCGTTGTTGAGCAGGATGCCGGTGCCGTCGGCGACGACGCCGGCGCCGAAGGAGCCGTTCAGCGTATAGGTGACCGCCACCGCGTTGCCGTCCTTGTCGATGATCGAATAATGCGTGGTTTCCTGCGACTCGCCGAAACCCTTCGGCATCAGTTCCTTCGACACGCCGGCGCGAAACGGGTCGACCTTGTCGCGTATGTCCTTGGCATAGTTCTTGTCGAGCAGCTTCGAGACCGGATTGTCGACGAAATCCGGATCGCCCAGCGCCGAATTGCGGTCGACATAGGCATGGCGCATGGCTTCGACCATGACATGAACCGTCTCGGCCGATCCGGCGCCGAGATAGGACAGCGGATAACCTTCGAGCACGTTGAGGATTTCGCAGATGATCACGCCGCCCGAACTCGGCGGCGGCGAGGAGATGATCTCGTAGCCGCGATAGGAACAGGTCACCGGCTTCAATTGGCGCACCGCGTATTGCTCGAAATCGCCCTTGGCGAGGATGCCGCCCTTGGCGGCGCTTGCCTTGACGATGGCATCGGCAATCGCCCCCTTGTAGAAGGCATCCGGCCCCTTTTCCGAGATCGCAGACAGCGAGGCGGCGAGGTCAGGCTGAACCAGCGTCTCGCCGATGCCGTAGGGCTTGCCGTCCTTTTTCAGGAAGATGGCCGCCGTCGCCGGGTCCTTCGCCAGCCGGTCGGCGCTGTCGGCGAACGACGCGGCGTCGCCCTGGTTGAGGACGAAGCCGTCCCTGGCATAGGCAATCGCCGGCGCCATCAGATCCTGTCTCGAGAGCGTGCCGTATTTCTCGCGCGCCATCTCGAAGCCGGCGACCGAGCCGGGCACGCCGACGGCGAGGTAGCCGTCGAGGCTGGCGCCTTTTACCGGATTGCCTTGTTTGTCGAGATACATGGTTTTCGTCGCTGCAAGCGGCGCGCGCTCGCGGAAATCGAGGAAGGTCGTGCGGCCGTCCTTCATGCGCACGGTCATGAAGCCGCCGCCACCGATATTGCCTGCATTGGGATAGACCACGGCGAGCGCATAGCCGACGGCAACCGCCGCATCGACGGCGTTGCCACCTTTCTTCAGCACATCGACACCGACTTCCGTGGCAAGGTGCTGGGCCGTCACCACCATGCCATGCTCGCCCTTGGCGGGAGCGGGCGACGCTGCGAAAGCGGTGATCGGCGGCGCGACGGTGAGTGCAAGCGAAAGGGTGACGCCGATCAGCGTCCGACGGGTCAAGGGCATGGCGGTGCTCCTGGCGTTGGGGACGCCTAGGAAAGACCGTGTCGACAGCCCTGTCCACCGCCAACGGCGCTGGGCCAGATCAAATCGGATGTCTGCCCGTCAGACGATGCCGCCGCCGCCGCTTGCAACAGCCGGGCGCTCCGCAGCGACCTTCGCGCGGTATCCGGCCTCGCGATAGGCGGCGACCGGTTCGATGGCGCCGCCGGTCCTAAGCCGCGCCATGGCGAGGATCGGCTCGACATCGGTGCGGTAGGCCATTTTTAGCGTCTGGGTCGCCATCAGCGCGTCATTGGCTTCCTGAAAACCTTCCAGCGCCTTGCGGTCGACCAGCAGCGCCTGCGCATAGGCGCGCTGCACCTCGACCGCCGACAGCATCAGGCTTTCGATCGGATCGGTGACGTTGTGGCTCTGGTCGAGCATATGCGCAGGGTTGAAGCCTTTAGCGCCTGAAAGCTCGGCATCGACCAGCTCGTTGAAGACGAGGAACAGCCGGTAGGGATCGATCGAGCCGGCATCGAGGTCGTCGTCGCCATATTTGGAATCGTTGAAATGGAAGCCGCCGAGTTTGCCGAACTGGATCAGCCGCGACACGATCATCTCGATGTTGACGTTGGGCGCGTGGTGGCCGAGGTCGACAAGACAGAAGGCCTTGTCACCGAGCTCCCTGGCGATGATGTAATTCGTGCCCCAGTCCTGCACGACGGTGGAATAGAAGGCCGGCTCATACATCTTGTGCTCGGTGAACAGCCGCCAGTCGTCCGGCAGGCTGGCATAGACTTCGCGCATAGCGTCGAGATAGCGCTCGAAGGCCTTTGCGAAATTGACCTGGCCGGGGAAGTTCGAGCCGTCGCCGATCCACACCGTCAGCGCCTTGGAGCCCAGAGTCTTGCCGATCTCGATGCATTCGAGATTGTGCTCGACCGCCTGCCGGCGCGTGCCGGCGTCGGGATGTGACAGCGAGCCGAATTTGTAGGACAGCTTCTGATCCCGTGCGTCGGAAAAGGTGTTGGAATTCATGGCGTCGAAGCCGAGGCCGAAGCGGGACGCCGCCTGCTTCAGCCGGTTCGGATCGGCCTTGTCCCATGGGATGTGCAGCGAGACGGTCGGCGTCGCCTGCGTCAGTTGGGCAATGACGGCGCAGTCCTCGATCTTGTCGAAGATGTCGCGCGGCTCGCCAGCACCCGGAAAGCGGGCGAAGCGCGTGCCGCCGGTGCCGACGCCCCAGGATGGGATCGCGACGCCGAATTTCTCGACCTTGTCGCGGATGGTATCGATGGCGATGCCGCGGCGGTCGAGGCGCTCGCCGAGGGCAGCGTAGTCGCGTTCGAGATCGACCTTGCGCGCGGCGTTGTGCTTGGCGACGAGGTCGGCCGAGATGATGACTTCAGACAATGCAATTCCTCCCAGAATTCGTTCGGCTGGCGCCGCCCCTCATCCGCCCTTCGGGCACCTTCTCCCCGTAAATGGGGAGAAGGGAAAGCGCAGCTAGCGCGTAAAACTTTGCGCGTTGCCGGCGTCGACGTTGACGATGTTGCCGGTCGATTTGGCCGACATGTCGGAGGCGAAGAAATAGATCGCCTCGGCGATGTCTTCCGGGAAGACCGAGCGCTTCAGCATCGAGCGCGAGCGGTAATGCTCCTCGAGGTCGTCGGTCGACATCTTGTAGGCTGCGGCGCGCTGTTCCTTCCACTCGCCGGTCCAGATCTTGGAACCGCGCAGGACGGCGTCCGGATTGACGACGTTGACCCTGATCTGCGCCTCCGCGCCCTCCAGTGCCAGGCAGCGAGCCAAGTGGATCTCGGCGGCCTTGGCGGTGCAATAGGCGGACGCATTCGGCGAAGCGGCGAGGCCGTTCTTGGAAGCGACGAAGACGACGTTGCCGCCGATCTTCTGGGCACGGAACAGGCGGAAGGCTTCGCGCGAGACGAGGAAATAGCCGGTGGACAGGATGTCCATATTCTTGTTCCACAACGCCAGCGTCGTCTCCTCGATCGGCGCCGAGGAGGCGAGGCCGGCATTCGACACAAGAATGTCGATGCCGCCGAACTCGACCGCCGTTTCGGCGAAGCCCGAAAGCACCTGGTCCTCGGAGGTAACATCGATCCGCACCGGACGGACAAAGTCTTTGCCGAATGCCTTCGACAGCTCTTCATTGGCGCTGGCGAGCGCCGCCTCGTCGATGTCGGCGAGCACCACGCAGGCGCCTTCGCGCAGCAGCCGGTTGGCGGTGGCGCGGCCGATGCCGCCGGCGCCGCCGGTGACCAAGGCGATTTGACCTGCGAGCGCCTTCGGCTTCGGCAGGCGCTGGAGCTTGGCCTCCTCGAGCTGCCAGTATTCGATGTCGAAGGCTTCCTGCGCCGGCAGGCCGACATAGGACGAAACCGTCGAAGCGCCGCGCATGACATTGATGGCGTTGACATAGAACTCGCCCGAGATGCGCGCCGTCGCCTTGTCGCCGGCGAAGGTGAACATGCCGACGCCGGGCATCAAGTAGACCACGGCATTGGGATCGCGAATGGCCGGTGAGTCCGGGTGCTTGCAGGCGTCGTAGTAAGCCTGGTAGCCGACGCGGTATTCGGCGATGTCGTCGGCCAGCCGCGCGATGACGGCGTCGACATCCGGCTTTGCCGGATCGAACTCGATGACCAGCGGCCGGATCTTGGTGCGCAGGAAATGATCGGGGCAGGAGGTGCCAAGCGCCGCCAGCGGGCGCAGGTCTTTCGAATTGACGAATTCGAGCACCGCCGGCTGGTCGTCGAAATGGCCGAGCTTGTGGCTCGTCTGCGAGATCAGGCCGCGGATCCTGGGCATGAGCTTGGCGGCGATGGCACGACGTGCCGGCGCGTCGAGCGCCTTCACCGCTTCGCCACCGAAGATCGCCTTGCCCTCAGACTTACGTTCGAACCAGTCGATCGCCTGGTTGATCACCGAGATCGTCGTCTCATAGCACTCCTTCGGCGTGTCGCCCCAAGTGAACAGGCCATGGCTTTCGAGCACCACGCCCTTGGCCTCCGGGTTTTCCAGGCAGAATTTCTCCAGCCACAGACCGAGCTCGAAGCCCGGCCGCTTCCACGGCAGCCAGCCGATGGTATCGCCAAAGATCTCCTTGGTGATCGCCTTGGAATCCTTGGCAGCGGCGATGGCGATGATGGCGTCGGGATGCATATGGTCGACGCAAGCCTTCGGCACATAAGCATGCAGCGGCGTGTCGATCGAGGCCGCGCGCGGATTGAGGTTGAAGGTGCAGTGGGGCAGATAGCCCACCATCTCATCCTCATGCTCGACGCCGCGATAAAGAGCTTTGATAGCGCGCAGCTTGTCCATGTAGAGGGTGGCGAAACCGTCAAGCTTGATCGAGGCGCTGTCGCCGCCAGAGCCCTTGACCCAGAGCACCTCGACCTCCTCGCCGGTCAGCGGATCCTTCTGCCAGACCTTGGACGAGGTGTTGCCGCCGCCGTAATTGGTGACGCGCTTGTCGGAACCCAGCGTGTTCGATCGATAGACCAGGAGCTCGGGACCGCTCATCCCTTCGGCCTTTGCATCGTCCCAGAGGTTGGCGAGGCGCGAGCCGGAGCGCTTGTCGAGCATAGGTATCCTCCCTTGGAGCGCGAGCGCCGCGCTCCTCTTTTCTCGCGGCGAATGTCTACGCAAGCGCCCCGCTTGTCAATCAGAAACGATCAAGATCGATCATATTGCACTGCACAATGAAATTATATGATCGGAAATGATTGACACTGCGCGTTTTCTAGTGCCTGATGCCTGGGCTGGGAGGAACCATGCACGAAAAAGAACGCCACAGGATCATTCTGTCCGCCGTCCAGGAAAAGCCGGTGGTGACGGTGCAGGAGATGGTCGAGCTGACGGACTCGTCCGAGGCGACGATCCGGCGCGATATCGCGGCGCTGCATGTTCAAAAACGCCTGCGCCGGGTGCGCGGCGGCGCCGAGGCGATCTCGCCGCCGCAGTTCATCGGCCTCGCCGGCCGGCCCTTCTCCGTCAACGAGACGCTGAACGCCGCGCAGAAGCGGGCGATCGCGCGGGAAGCGGTCAACCTTTGCACGGACGGCGAGCCGATCATCATCAATGGCGGCACCACCACCTTCCAGATGGTGCATTTCCTGACCGGCCGCCGCATGCCGATCTTCACCAATTCCTTCCCGATCGCCGAGCACCTGCTCAAGCATTCGAAGAACACGGTGATGCTGTCGGGCGGCACGATCTACCGCGAGCAGAACATCATCCTGTCGCCCTTCGACAATGACGTGACGCGCAATTTCTATGCGCGGCGCATGTTCATGGGTGCGCAAGGGCTGGGGCCGCTCGGGCTGATGGAAGGCGACCCGCTCTTGATCCAGGCGGAGCAGAAATTGATCGACCAGGCCGACGAGCTGGTGGTGCTGGTCGATTCCTCGAAATTCCGCATGCGCTCCAGCCTGATCCTGTGCGGGCTGTCGCGCATCGCGACCGTGATCACCGATGACGGCATCGAGGACCGCGAGGCCAAGATGCTGGAAACAGCGGGCGTGGCGCTGATCGTCGCCCGCAGACAGTCAAGCGACAAGGAAGAATCTTCACTGCAGGCCTGAGGGAACTCGCGCTCGCAGCGGCGATGGAATGCAACGCTCAAGGGAGGATATTCGATGAGCTTTTTGAAGAAACTGCTGGTTACGGCGGCCTTTTCCGCCGCCATGTTCGTCAATGCCGCCTATGCCGAGAACGTCAAGATCGCGCTGGTGGTGAAGTCGCTCGGCAACGGCTTCTTCGACGCCGCCAACAAGGGCGCCGAGGAAGCCGCCAAGGAATTGGGCGATGTCGACGTCATCTACACCGGCCCGACCAAGGCTACCGCCGAGGCGCAGATCGAAGTGATCAACTCGCTGATCGCGCAGAAGGTCAACGCCATTGCCGTGTCGGCCAATGACGCCGACGCGCTGGTGCCGGTGCTGAAGAAGGCGATGGAGCGCGGCATCACCGTGATCTCGTGGGACTCCGGCGTCGCCAAGGAAGGCCGCCAGCTTCACCTCAACCCGTCCGACACCAACCTGATCGGCGAGACCATCATCAAGCTCGCCGCCGACTATCTGCCGGAGGGCGGCGACGTCGCGATCCTCTCGGCCTCCTCGACCGCGACCAACCAGAACGCCTGGATCGAAGCGGCCAAGAAGGTGCTGCCGGAGAAGTTCCCGAAGATCAAGCTGGTCGCCACCGTCTATGGCGATGACGACTCGGCCAAGAGCACCGACGAAGCCAAGGGTCTCTTGAAGTCCTACCCGAACCTCAAGGCGATCATCGCGCCGACCACAGTTGGTGTTGTAGCGGCTGCGCAGGTCGTCACGGACGAGAACCTGATCGGCAAGGTGAATGTCACAGGTCTTGCCCTGCCTTCCGAGTTCAAGAAGTTCATCGACAACGGCGCTTCGCAGGCTGTTGCTCTCTGGAACCCGATCGACCTCGGCTATTCGGCGATCTACCTCGCGCATGACCTGGCGGTGAAGAAGGAAGAGGCCAAGCCCGGCGCCACACTGTCGATCGGCCGCGTCGGCAAGGTGACGCTCGACGACACCAACTCGGCCGCGATGGCTCCGCCCTTCCAGTTCGACAAGACCAACATCGAGAAGTTCTCCAAGATCTATTGATCTCGGACTGACGGCGCTGCCCCTCATCCGGCCGCTTCGCGGCCACCTTCTCCCCGGTGGGGAGAAGAGCCTGGAGCCAAGCTCGCAAGCTCCTCTCCCCTCGGGGAGAGGTCGACCGAGCGAAGCGGAGGTCGGGTGAGGGGAGTCAACACTGAGTGTAGACGGGCTTGATACGATTATGGATACGACGGCCCATCACGGCAAAGTAGAGGCGCGGCCCCCAGCCTCGGCGCCCCGCCTGACGCTCTCCGGCATTTCCAAAAGTTTCCCGGGCGTGCGCGCCCTGCACAATGTCAGCCTGTCGCTCTACCCCGGGCAGGTGACGGCGCTGATCGGCGAGAACGGCGCCGGCAAGTCGACGCTGGTCAAGATCATGACCGGTATCTACCAGCCCGATTCCGGGGAGATCGCCATCGACGGCCAGGCAACGACCCTGCCCACCGCGCACGCCGCCTTCGGCCACGGCATCACCGCCATCCATCAGGAAACGGTTCTGTTCGACGACCTCTCGGTCGCCGAGAACATCTTCCTCGGCCATGCGCCGCGCACCCGCTTCGGCACCATCGACTGGCGCACCATGCGCAGGAATGCGCGCGAGGTGCTGGAGACGATGCGCGCCGGCCATATCGACGCCGACGCGCGGCTGAAGGATCTCGGAATCGCCAACAAGCATCTGGTGGCGGTCGCCCGCGCCATGTCGATCGATGCGCGCATCGTCATCATGGACGAGCCGACCGCGGCGCTGTCGATGAAGGAGATCGAGGAGCTTTTCCTGCTGATCGAATTCCTGAAGAGCGAAGGCAAGGCGGTGCTCTTCATCAGCCACAAGTTCGACGAGATCTACCGCATCGCCGACCGCTACACCGTCTTCCGTGACGGCGAGATGGTCGGCGAAGGCCTCCTCAAGCACACCGGCCAGAACGAGATCGTGCGCATGATGGTCGGCCGCAACGTCGACCATATCTTCCCGCAACGCGAGCCGAAGATCGGCGCGCCGGTGCTGTCGGTCTCCGGCCTGTCGCATCCGACCGAATTCGACGACATCGGCTTCGAATTGCGCAAGGGCGAGATCCTCGGCTTCTACGGCCTGGTCGGCGCCGGTCGCAGCGAGGTGATGCAGGCGATCGCCGGGATCACCCGCACCAGTCGAGGCGCGATTTCGCTGGACGGCCGGACCATCGCGCCGAAATCGGCGGCGGATTCGATCGAGGCCGGCATCGTCTATGTGCCGGAAGAGCGTGGCAAGCAGGGCGTGGTGATCGGCCTGCCGATCTTCCAGAACGTGTCGCTGCCATCGCTCAAGCGCACCTCGAAATCAGGCGTGCTGAGGCTCGCGGAAGAGTTCGCGCTCGCCCGCTCCTATACCGAGCGGCTCGACCTGCGCGCCTCATCGCTCAGCCAGGACGTCGGCACGCTGTCCGGCGGCAACCAGCAGAAGGTGGTCATCGCCAAGTGGCTGGCGACGGCGCCTAAAGTCATTATCCTCGACGAGCCGACCAAAGGCATCGACATCGGCTCCAAGGCCGCCGTGCATGGCTTCATGGCCGAGCTGGTCGCGCAGGGGCTTTCGGTGATCATGGTTTCGTCGGAACTGCCCGAGATCCTCGGCATGTCCGACCGCGTGGTGGTCATGCGCGAAGGCCGCATCGCGGCCACCTACGACAACAAGGGCTTGGATGCCGAGACGCTGGTTCGGACGGCAGCGGGGATCGCGGCATGAAGAACTTCCTCAAATACCGCGAGATCTGGCTGCTCGCCGGCATCGTCGTGCTGATCGGACTGATCTCGACGCGCTTCCCCGGCTTCGCCGATCCGGCGAATCTGCGGCAGGTGTTCAACGACACGTCGATCCTGATGATCCTGGCGTTAGGACAGATGGTGGTGATCCTGACGCGCTCGATCGATCTCTCGATGGCGTCCAACCTGTGTTTCACCGGCATGGTGGTGGCGATGCTCAACGCCGCGCATCCGGCGATCCCGATCCCGGTGCTCATCATGATCGCTCTCGCCGTCGGGCTGGTGCTGGGCGCCATCAACGGCTTCCTGGTGTGGCGGCTGAACATCCCCTCGATCGTGGTGACGTTGGGCACGCTCACCATCTATCGCGGCGCCACCTTCGTCGTCTCCGGCGGCGCCTGGGTCAATGCCGACCAGATGAGCCCGGACTTCATCAATTTCCAGCGCGCCGCCTTCCTCGGCATCCCGGTGCTGTCCTGGATCGCGATCATCGTGATCGGGCTGTTCTTCCTGGTGATGACGCGCACCCAAATCGGCCGCTCGATCTACGCCATCGGCGTCAACCCGACCGCATCGGTCTATGCAGGCATCGATGTCGGCCGGACAAAATTCATCGTCTTTTGCATTTCCGGCATGATCGGCGGGCTCGCCGGCTATCTGTGGATCTCGCGCTATGTGATCGCCTCGGTCGAGGTCGCGAACGGCTATGAGCTCAACATCATCGCCGCCTGCGTCATCGGCGGCATCTCGATCGCCGGCGGCATCGGCTCCGTCGGCGGCGCGGTGCTGGGCGCGCTGTTCCTCGGCATCATCTCCAACGCCCTGCCGGTCATCAACATTTCCCCCTTCTGGCAGATGGCGATCTCGGGCAGCGCCATCATCCTGGCCGTGGTGCTCAACGCGCGCGGCGAGCGCCGGCAAGGCCGCATCATCCTGAGAAAGGCGGAAGCGGCATGACCGACACCCCTGCCCCGCGCCACATCCCCGACCGGCTCGACAAGCCGCTTTCCTCGGCGATCTTCTCCTGGGAGGCGCTGCTGGTCGTCATCGCGGTCGCCATCTTCGCGGTGAACAGTTTTGCTTCGCCCTATTTCCTCGATCCGTGGTCGCTGTCGGACCTGACCTTCAACTTCACCGAAAAAGGGCTGATCGCGCTTGCGATGGCGCTGCTGATCATTTCGGGCGAGATCGACCTCTCCGTCGCCGCGATCGTGGCTTTAGCCTCGACGATGATGGGCATGGCCGTGCAGGCCGGCGCCGGCACGCCGGTGCTGGTGCTAATCGGCATTGCCGTCGGCCTCGCCTGCGGCGCCTTCAACGGACTGCTGGTCACGCGGCTCGGTCTGCCGTCCATCGTCGTCACCATCGGCACGATGAGCCTGTTCCGCGGTATCGCCTTCATCATCCTCGGCGACCAGGCCTACAAAGGCTATCCGGAGAGTTTCGCGTTCTTCGGCCAGGGTTATGTCTGGTGGGTTTTCTCGTTCGAGCTGGCGCTGTTCCTCGTCGCGGCGCTGATCTACTGGTTCGTGCTGCACCGCACGAGCTTCGGCCGCAGGGTCTTCGCCATCGGCAACAATCCGGTCGCCTGCCAGTTTTCCGGCGTTCGCGTCGACCGTATAAAATTCATCCTGTTCTGCCTGACCGGGCTGATGTCGGGCATCGCCTCGGTGCTGATCACCTCGCGGCTCGGCTCGACGCGGCCGTCGATCGCGCAGGGCTACGAGCTCGAAGCCATCACCATGGTTGTTCTCGGTGGCGTCTCGATCCTCGGCGGCGCGGGCAGCATCCTCGGCGTCGTGCTCGCCGCCTTCATCATGGGACTGGTGACCTTCGGCCTCGGCCTGCTCAACGTGCCCGGCATCGTCATGTCGATCTTCATCGGCCTGCTTTTGATCATCGTCATCGCCCTGCCGATCGTTTGGCGGCGGCTGCGCGAAGGACGCTTCGCCTGATGGAGAAATATGCCTTCAAGATGAAGCTCAACCCCGGCATGAAGGCCGAATACAAGCGCCGCCATGACGAGATCTGGCCGGAGCTGGTCGCGCTGCTGAGAGAGGCCGGCGTTTCCGACTATTCGATCCATCTCGACGAGGACACCAACATCCTGTTCGGCGTGCTGTGGCGAAGCAGCGACCACGGCATGGCGGACCTGCCGAAGCACCCGGTGATGCAGCGCTGGTGGGCTTATATGGGCGACCTCATGGAGACCAAACCCGACAACGAGCCGGTGGCGGTGCCGCTGGAAACAATGTTCCATATGGCATGATCGTCGCCGTCATCGATATCGGCAAGACCAACGCCAAGGTGGCGCTGGTCGATCTCGCGACACTGAGCGAGATCGCGCTGCGCCGTATCGCCAACGCGCCGGTGCGGCAGGCGTCCTACCCGCATCACGATGTCGAGGCGCTGTGGACTTTCATCCTGAACAGCCTCGCCGATCTCAACCGCGAACGGCGCATCGATGCGATCTCGATCACCACGCATGGCGCGACCGGCGCGCTGGTCGATGGCGCCGGCGAACTGGTGCTACCGGTGCTCGATTACGAATTCGATGGACCCGACGAGCTTGCGGCCGACTATGACGCCACACGTCCCCCCTTCGCCGAGACCGGCACGCCGCGGTTGCCGATCGGCCTCAATCTCGGCGCGCAGTTCTTATGGCAGCAGAAGCGTTTTCCGGTGGAATTCGCCAAGGCAGCCGTGATGCTGATGTACCCGCAATATTGGGCGCTGCGGCTGACCGGTATTGCCGCCAATGAAGTGACATCTCTCGGCTGCCACACCGATCTGTGGAACCCCTGGATGTCCGATTACTCCTCGCTGGTGGACAGAATGGGTTGGCGCCGGTTGATGGCGCCGGTGCGGCCGGCCAGGGACCGGCTTGGCCCGATCCTGCCGGCGATCGCCGCGCGGACAGGACTGGGCCCACAGACGCCCGTATCCTGCGGCCTGCACGATTCCAACGCCTCGCTGCTGCCGCATCTGCTGTCCGACGCGCCGCCCTTCTCCGTCGTCTCGACCGGCACTTGGGTGGTGTCGATGGCGGTAGGCGGCCGAAAGGTCGAGCTGGATGCGGCGCGCGACACGCTGGTCAATGTCAGCGCGTTCGGCGATCCGGTGCCGTCGGCGCGCTTCATGGGCGGACGCGAGTTTTCGCTGCTGACCGAGGGCCAGCCGCAGGAATGGAGCGAGGCCGATATCGCCGCCGTGCTGGCGCGCCAGATCTTGCTGCTGCCATCCACCCAACAGGGCTCCGGGCCATTCCCGCATCGCGCCGCGCAATGGCATAACGCCGGCGATCTGAGCTCCGGCCAGCGCTTTGCCGCCGTCTCGTTCTATCTGGCCCTGATGACCGCGACCTGCCTCGAGCTGATCGGCGGCGACGGGCCGACGACGGTCGAGGGACCGTTCGCGCGCAACCGGCTGTTCGTCCGCATGCTGGCGGCAGCGACGCAGCGGCCGGTCATCGCATCGGAGACCTCGACCGGAACCAGCATCGGCGCGGCCTTGTTAGCCTCAGATCGCGTCATCGTGATGAGCAAGGGTGAGCGCACAGAACCACCGACCGATCAGTCCTGGGGCGAATATGCTCGGGCCTGGTGGCGCTCTATTTGACAGGTTGGCGCTGCCCCTCATTGCCCTGCCGGGCATTTCTCCCCGTATAGTGACGGGGAGAAGGACGCCGTCACCCGCGATTTCGCCAATTTCAACGTCGCAGAAATGGGTGCCGGCGTGGCTACAGCTCTCTTCTCCCCGTTTCAAGGGGCAGAAGGTGCCGGCAGGCGGATGAGGGGCAGCGACGACCTCGGCAAGACCTTTCAGCGCGCTGTCCCGTACAGCAATCCGTTGGGATCGATCTGCGGCTTCCTGCCGGCGACGACATCCGACAGGAACTGCCCCGAGCCGCAGGCCATGGTCCAGCCGACATGGCCGTGGCCGGTATCGAGATAGAGGTTGCTGTATTTCGCCTGGCCAATGACCGGCACGGAATTCGGCATCATCGGCCTCAGGCCGGCCCACAGCAGCGCCTTCTTCTCGTCGAAAGCGCCAGGGAAAAGATCCTTGCCGGTTTCCAGGATGGTCCTGAAATCGCTGGGCTTGAAGCTGCGGTCGAAGCCGGTGAATTCGGCCGTCGAGGACATGCGCAGGCGATTGCCGAGCCTGGAATAGCCGATCAGCCGGTCCTCATCGGCGCCGCCCATGGTCGGCCCCTTGCTTTCGTCCTCCAACGGGATCGTCGCCGTATAACCCTTCACCGGATAGACCGGCAGGTCGACGCCGTAGCGGCGGCCGAGCAAACCGCTTTCCGGCCCCATGGAAATGACGACCGCGTCGCCGGTGACCGGGCCTGCCGAGGTCATGACGGCGCGCACCCGGTCGCCCTCGATGTCGAGGCCCCGGACCGTCGTGCCGAACAGGAATTTGACGCCGAGCTTCTCGGCGGCATAGGCGGCGAGATTGTCGGTGAATCGCTTCGAATCGCCGGTCTGATCGATCGGCGAATAGATGCCACCCGCGATCTTCTCCTTCACGCCGGCAAGCCCTGGCTCCAGCTCGACCAGGCGCTCGCGGCCGACGATCTCGATCGGCAGGCCGTGCTCGCCGAGATAGCGGTAATTGTCGGTGCCGGTGTCGAGGCTCTTTTGCGACCGGAAGAAGTAGAGAATGCCCTTCTTGCGCTCGTCGTAATGGATGCCGGTTTCCTCCGACAGCTGATTGATGCACGCGCGGGAATGGAGCGCGAGCCTGAGCTTGATGTCGGTGTTGGCGCGCAGCCGCGTCACCGTGCATTCGCGCAGGAAGCGCAGGCTCCAGGCATAGAAATAGGGATCGAGGCGCAGCCTGACCTTGATGCCGAGATCGTGGTTCCAAAGCGCGCGCAAAAAGGTCTTCAGCGCGGCGGGCGAGGCCCAGGCGGTGGCGTCGCCCGGCGACACCAGCCCGGCATTCGACTGACTGGTGCCCCGCGCCGCCGCTTCGTGGCGCTCGATCACCGTCACCTCGTGACCGTCCCTTGCCAGATAATAGGCGGCCGCCGTGCCAACCACGCCGGCGCCGAGAACCAGGACCTTCATGCCATCCCCTCAGCATCGAACAGGGCATCGTGCTTGGACGACGCCCTCAACGATCCCATAGCGCGTCTCGGTGCGCCGGACGAGCCCTTGGCCCAACGAGTGGACTTTTTGTCTTGACGCAATTCGGGACGGAAAACCGCGACGCACTTTTCCTGGAATTGCTCAGTTTCGAACGGAGTTCTTGGTCGTCAGAATGCGCTCCCAGGCCAGCGCATCGTTGACGATCAGATCGAGATCGTCGCGCTGCGGCGTCCAACCGAGTTCCTTGCGGGCAAGCTCGGAATTGGCGACCACGGCGGCGGCGTCGCCCGGCCGACGATCCCCCATGCGCACATCGAAATCATGGCCGAAGGCGCGGCGCACACTGTCGATCACCTCGAGCACGGAGTAGCCATGGCTGTAGCCGCAATTGGCGACAAGGCTCTTCCCCCCGGCGCGCAGCCGCTGCAGCGCCAGCCGGTGCGCGGCGGCGAGATCGCTGACATGGATATAATCGCGCATGCAGGTGCCGTCCGGCGTCGGATAGTCGGTGCCGAAGACCTGCATGAAGGGGCGCTTGCCGAGCGCGGTCTCGCAGGCGACCTTGATCAGATGCGTGGCGCCGGGCGTCGACTGTCCGGTGCGGCCCTTGGGGTCGGCGCCGGCGACGTTGAAATAACGCAGCGCCGTGTAGCGGATGTCATGCGCCAAGCCCGCGTCGCGCAGCATCCATTCACTCATCAGCTTGGAGAGGCCGTAAGGCGATTCCGGCGCAAGGCGGGCATCCTCGCGCACCGGTTCCAGCCCCGCGCCGCCATAGACGGCGGCGGTGGAGGAGAAGATGAAATGCGGCACGCCCTCGCGCACGGCGGTTTCGATCAGCGTGCGGGTCTTGCAGGTGTTGTTCTCGTAATAGCCGAGCGGGTCGGCGACCGATTCCGGCACCACGATCGAGCCGGCGAAGTGGATGATGGCATCGACCTTGTTGTCGCGGATGATCCGGCCGACCAGGTCGCGGTCGGCGACATCGCCGACGACGAGCTTCGCCTCGGGCGCCACCGCCCATTCGAAGCCGGTGGAAAGCCGGTCGAGCACCACGACGCTCTCGCCGGCGTCGAGCAGCTCCCAGACCATGTGGCTGCCGATATAGCCGGCACCGCCCGTCACCAAAACCGTCATCATCTACCTCGCCGATCAAGATTTATCGGAAACCGTCTCAACAGCCACCGTGCTGGAAACCCCGCCGCAAGCCCGTTAGTGCGAATGTCGTTCGCCCAAACGCTGTGCACTTTTGGGCGATATGCATTGGCCTCCCTATAATGTTAAGTCCGTAACAGTTCCTCCCGTCCGAGGCATCGTACTGAAACAAAACTGCTTCAAACAGCCGGGAATAGGCCACGATCCGGCGTCGTTAGGAACCGGGCAAGGGCGTGGCATTTTGACCGGTTGGACGCGGTGGACGCGGCATGGGGCAGTGACTATGATCCGCCGCGAAATTGGGAAGTCGACATGAATTACCAGCGGTTCTTCGAGGATGCGATCGACCAGCTCCACGCCGAGCGTCGCTACCGTGTCTTCGCCGATCTCGAGCGCATGGTGGGCAAGTTCCCGCGCGCCATCTGGCGTTCCAACGGCCGCGCCCAGGAAATCACCGTCTGGTGTTCCAACGACTATCTCGGCATGGGCCAGAACGAGGATGTGATCGCCGCCTTCCAGACAGCGGCCGGCAAGATGGGCTCGGGCGCCGGCGGCACCCGCAACATTTCCGGCACCTCCAATCCGCTGGTCGAGCTCGAGCAGGAGCTCGCCGACCTGCATGACAAGGAAGCCGCCCTCGTCTTCACCTCCGGCTTCGTTTCCAACGAAGCCTCGATCTCGACCATTGCCCGGCTTTTGCCCAACTGCCTCATCATCTCGGACGAGCTCAACCATGCCTCGATGATCGAAGGCGTGCGCCGCTCGGGCGCGGAAAAGAAGATCTTCCGCCACAACGACGTCGCGCATCTGGAAAGCCTGCTGCAGGCGGCCGGCCGTGAGCGCGCCAAGCTGATCGTCTTCGAAAGCGTCTATTCGATGGATGGCGACATCGCGCCTATCAAGCAGATCGTCGAGCTGGCCGAACGCTACAATGCCATGACCTATATCGACGAGGTCCATGCGGTGGGCATGTACGGGCCGCGCGGCGGCGGCATCACCGAGCGCGAAGGCCTGGCCGACCGCATCGACATCATCCAGGGCACGCTGGCCAAGGCCTTCGGCACGCTGGGCGGCTACATCACCGGCACCAGCGCCGTCATCGACGCGGTGCGCTCCTATGCGCCGGGCTTCATCTTCACCACCGCGCTGCCGCCGGCAATCGCCGCCGCCACCACCGCCTCGATCCGCCATCTCAAGCGCTCGCAGGCCGAGCGCGACGCGCAGCAGCGCCAGGCGGCGCGCACCAAAGAGGTGCTTGCCGCGGCCGGGCTGCCGGTGATGGAATCGGCCACCCACATCGTGCCGGTGCTGGTCGGCGATCCCGAGCTTTGCAAGATGGCGAGCGACCGGCTGCTTGGCGTGCACGGCATCTACATCCAGCCGATCAACTATCCGACGGTTCCGCGCGGCACCGAGCGGCTGCGCATCACGCCCACACCGTTCCATTCGGACGCGCTGATCGCCGAACTGCAGGACGCGCTGGTCGAGACCTGGGATGCGCTGGGCATTCCCTATGCCAGCTCCGGCCGCCCCGCCGTCGCCAAGACCGACCGCATCATTCCGCTGCTGGTGCCGAAGTCAGGCGGGTGACTTGCAACTGTCGGGGCGCTGGCCGCGCTCCGCTTATTGCTGTTCTCCAACGCTGCGCCGCTCCTAAGTCACGGCATGGATCCTAGGGTCTCCGCGACGTCGCTTCGCGACTGCTTCGCCCTAGGATGACGACGTCCATTTTGCCAGCCGATATTCGCAAACGTTGGAGATTGTCCAAGGCCGTTCCCCCCGTCGTCATTCTAGGGCGGGGCAAGGAGCGAAGCGACGCGCGCAGACCCTAGAATCGATGCCGTTACGTCTGCCTGAGAACGAAGCGGTGCAGAAAAAAAGTTCGCAAACAAACACTTCCCGTCCGATTGCGACCTCACAGGGCCTTCATCCATTTCGCCAGGCGATGCGCCGCGTCCTCGAGCTGATCGAGGCGGCGGTGGAAGCATAGTCTGAGGAAGGCCTCGCCGCCGGGACCGAAGGCAGTGCCGGGCGCGAGGCCGACATTGGCGTTGTCGACGATGTCGAAGGCGGCTTTTCGAGCATCGGTGAGGCCGTCGACCCTGAAGAACAGGTAGAAGGCGCCCTGCGGAACGGTGAAACGCGCCTTGCCGGTTTCGCCGAGAATGCCGCAGACGAGGTCGCGCGCGGCATGCGCGCGCTCCACCTGTTCGGCGATGAAGCCGTCGCCCTCGTCGAGGGCTGCGACCGCGCCGCGCTGCATGAACTGCGCGACGCCCGAGGTCGAGTACTGGATCAGGTTCTCGAACACCTGCTGCAAGGCGGGATGGGTCTTGATCCAGCCGACCCGCCAGCCGGTCATCGCCCAGTTCTTGGAGAAGCTGTTGACGAACAGGATGCGGTCCTCGGGCGTGGCGACGTCGAGGAAGGACGGCGCGCGGCCATGGCCGTAGTGGAACAGCGAATAGATCTCGTCGGCGATGATCCACAGGCCCTTCTGGCGGGCGAGATCGAGGATCGCCTGGAGCGTCTCCTTGTCGGCGGTCCAGCCGGTCGGATTGGACGGCGTGTTGATGAACAGCAGCTTCGTGCGCGGCGTGATCGCCGAGGCGATCTTATCGACGTCGCAGGACCAGCCATTGCCGGACTGGTCGAGCGTGACCGGCACCGGCACGGCGCCGGCCACACCGGCGGCCGCGGCGAAATTCGGCCAGGCAGGCGAGAGGTAGATCACCTCGTCGCCGCTGCCGGCGATCGCGTCGATGGCCAGCTGGATGGCATGCATGCCGGATCCGGTGACGATGAACTCCTCCTCGGCGAAGGTCTTGCCGAAATGCCTGGCGTAGTAGCGGGCGAGCGCCTGCCTGAGCGCGGGGATGCCCTTCTGCCAGGTGTAGAACGTCTCGCCGTCGGCTAGCCCCTTGGCGGCGGCATCGCTGATGAAGGAAGGCGTCGGCAGGTCGCCCTCGCCGGCCCAGAGCGGAATCAGGCCTTCGCGCAGACGCCCATGATTGATGACGGCGACGATGCCGCTTTCGGGTGCGGCGCGGGCTTCCGTGCGCAATGTCTCGATAAGGGTCATGGGCAAAATCCGGATTCGTCAGGTCAGCGCTCTTACCAGATCGCCGAACGGAAAACCCCGGCCGCGGGCGGCCGGGGTTTTGGTCCAGAGCACCCCCTCTGCGTCATCTCCTGGCGAGCAGGTCGCGGATTTCCGTCAGGAGCTGCACGTCGGCCGGCGGCGGGGCCGCGGGAGCGGCTGGCTTTTCTCGTTCCAGCCGCTTGCGCAGATTGTTCACCGCCTTGACCATCAGGAAGATGATGAAGGCCAGGATCAGGAAATTCAGCACCACGGTGATGAAGGAGCCGTAGGCGAAGACGGCGCCTTCTTTCTTGGCCTCGGCCAGCGTGGCCGAATGGACGTTCGAGGACAGCCCGAAGAAGTAATTGTTGAAGTCCAGCCCGCCGAAGATCGCGCCGACGATCGGCATGATAATGTCGTTGACGAGCGAATCGACGATCTTGCCGAAGGCCGCGCCGATGATGACGCCGACGGCCAAGTCCATCACATTGCCCTTGGAGATGAATTCCTGGAATTCTTTCAGCATTCGACCCTCCTTGCATGACGACCGTACTGCCGCCTCACCAGTGTCCTTCGGCGCCGGCCCGCGTCCACCATAACAAAAACCCCCAGTTGCAAAACCGGAAAAACGGCGAAAGCACCGGTTTGTGTTTTCATAAACTCATCAAGCACATATGCGCCGAAAGCCGCGATGGACTTAGGCCCCAAGCTGTGATTGCGTCTGGCTGAGCTGGGTCGGAGACCGGCTCTAGAACAAAATAGAGCATGATGTCGCCCGAAAACCGGTTCACACTTTTCGGCATCATGCTCCAGGGAGGAAGAGCGGACCGTGCAGGGCTGGTTCGTCGTCATCATCGCGATCGCCTATGTGACGCTGCTTTTCGCCATCGCCAGCGTAGGCGACCGCCGCTCGGTGGCAGCCGGGCTCGGACGGGCGCGGCCCTTCATCTATGCGCTCAGCCTCGCCATCTACTGCACCTCCTGGACCTTCTTCGGCTCGGTCGGCCTGTCCTCCGAGCGTGGCCTCGAATTCCTCGGCATCTATACCGGCCCGGTGCTGGTCTTCGTGTTCGGCTTCCCGCTGCTCAACCGCATGATCCGGCTGGCAAAGAGCGAGAAGATCACCTCGATCGCGGATTTCCTCGGCGCCCGCTACGGCAAGAGCTTCACCGTCGCGGCGATCGCGACGCTGATCGCAACCGTCGGCGCCGTGCCTTATATCGCGCTGCAGCTCAAAGCGATCTCCGGCTCCGTCAGCCTGATGGTCGAGCATTATACCGGCTCGCCGCCCAGCTTCGATCCTTTTGTCAGCGATATTTCGCTGGTGGTGGCGATGCTTTTGGCGCTGTTCGCGGTGCTGTTCGGCACACGCCATGCCGACGCCACGGAACATCAGGACGGACTGGTTCTGGCGGTGGCGGTCGAGACCGTGGTCAAGCTCGCCGCATTCATCGCCATCGGCCTGATGGTGACTTTTCTCATCTTCGGCGGCCCCGGCGACATGATGACGGCGCTCTCTGGCAACGGCCAGGTGCGCAAGGCGATGGGCTATAATACCTCTCTAGCCACATGGCTGGTCCTGACGACCTTGAGCGGCTTTGCCGTGCTGATGCTGCCGCGCCAGTTCTACGTCACCATCGTCGAGAACCGCAGCGAGGCGGAGCTGCGCACGGCGACCTGGGTGTTCCCGCTCTACCTCGTGGCGATCAACCTCTTCGTGCTGCCGATCGCCTTTGCCGGTCTGTCGCTGGTTGGTCCCAAGACCAGCAGCGACCTCTATGTTTTGTCTCTGCCGCTGCTCAGCGGGCATGACCTGCTGGCGATGGCCGCCTTCGTCGGCGGCCTGTCGGCGGCGACCGCCATGGTGATCGTCGAGAGCGTTGCGCTGTCGATCATGATCTCCAACGATCTCGTCATCCCGCTGTTCGTGCGCCGCGTGCTCAAGACCAGTTCCTCGGAGAACGAGGACTGGTCGACGCTGATCCTCAATGTGCGCCGCGCCTCGATCTTCATCATGCTGTTCATCGCCTTCCTCTATTACCGCGAGAGCACCAACAGCGCGCGGCTGTCCTCGATCGGCCTGATGTCGTTTGCCGCAATCGCGCAATTCGCGCCGGCGCTGATCGGCGGCCTGATCTGGCGCCGCGCCAATGGTCGGGGTGCCGCGCTGGGCATGGTCGCCGGCATTGCCGTCTGGGGCTATACGCTGCTGCTCCCTTCGCTCGTCGGCCCCTCTGCCGACATCGTCGTCCATGGCCTGTTCGGCTTCGAGGCGCTGAGGCCGCAGGCGCTGTTCGGCACCGTCGGCGAGCCGCTGAATCACGGCGTGCTGTGGAGCCTCTCGGTCAACGCGCTGTTCTTCGTGCTCGGCTCTCTCTCACGCGCGTCCGTGCCGCTGGAGCGCATCCAGGCGGCGATCTTCGTGCCGCGCGAGGCCGGCCCGATGCCCAGCCTGCGCCGCTTCCGCACCGCCGTCACCGTCAACGACCTGAAGGATACGATTTCGCGCTATCTTGGCGTCGAGCGCACCGAGCGTTCGTTCCAATCCTTCGAGAGGGACGCGAAAATCTCCCTGCTCGGCACCGAGCAGGCCAGCATGGATGTCATCCGCTTCTCGGAGCAACTGCTGGCGAGCGCCGTCGGCTCGTCCTCGGCGCGGCTGATCCTGTCGCTGCTCTTCCGCCGCAACGACCGCGATTCCAAGGATGCCTTCAAGCTGCTCGACGACGCCACCGAGGCACTGCAGCACAATCGCGACCTCTTACAGATCGCGCTCGACCAGATGGAACAGGGCATCACCGTCTTCGATCGCGATTTCCGTCTGATCTGCTGGAACCGGCAATACCGGCTGCTGTTCGACCTGCCGGACGAGACGGGCCAGGTCGGCGTCTCGCTCGACAGGATCCTTCATCATCTCGCCGAGCGCGGCGACATCACCGCCGACCAGCGCGTGACGATGCTCAACCGGCTGACCAGTTTCGCCGGCCCGTGGCAGATGGAGCTGAAGACCAGCGGCCGCATCCTGGAACTGCGCTCCAACCCGATGCCCGACGGCGGCATCGTCGCCACCTATGCCGACATTTCCGGCCGCGTCGAACAGGATTTGGCGCTGAAGCGGGCCAATGAATCGCTGGAGCAGCGGGTCAAGACCCGCACCATCGAGCTCACCCGCGTCAACGAGGAGCTGGCGCAGGCGCAGATGCTGGCCGAGGAAGCCAATCTCGGCAAGACGCGCTTCCTCGCCGCCGCCGGCCACGACATCCTGCAACCGCTGAACGCCGCCCGGCTTTATTGCTCGTCGCTGATCGAGAAGGCAGGCAAGGGACCAGCCGGCAAGGCCGCGATGAACATCGAGTCCTCGCTGGAATCGGTCGAGACCATCCTCGGTGCCGTGCTCGATATCTCGCGGCTCGACGCCGGCGCCATGAAGCCCGAAAACACCGCTTTCAGCCTCGGCGGGCTGCTCGGCCAGATCGGCAACGATTTCCGACCGCTCGCCGCCGAAAAGAAGCTTGATCTGAAAATCATCCCGTCCTCGCTTGGCGTCATGACCGACCGCAATTTGTTGCGCCGGCTGGTCCAGAACCTGGTGTCGAACGCAATCAAATACACGCGCGAGGGCCGCATCCTGGTCGGCGTGCGGCGGCGCGGCGAGCTGGCGGAGATCCAGGTGATCGACACCGGCATCGGCATTGCCGGTGACAAGCTCAACACCGTCTTCCACGAGTTCACGCGTCTCGAGGAAGGCGTGCGAGAAGCCGAGGGCCTTGGCCTCGGCCTCTCCATCGTCGACCGCATCGCGCGGGTGTTGCGGCTCGAAATCCGCATCTACTCCAACCCCGGCAAGGGCACGCGCTTTTCCGTCATCCTCCCGGTCGCGGAGGTCGCGGCGCCGCCGCGCGAAGCCGGCAAGGCGCCGGCCCGCTCCGCCTCGACGCTTGCCGGGCTCAATGTGCTTTGCATCGACAATGACGCGCGCATCCTCGACGGCATGCGGCTGCTGCTCGAAGGGTGGGGCTGCCATGTCGAGACGGCTTCGGGATCGAGCGAGCTCCTGAGGCCCGGCGCGCCCAAGCCCGACCTCGTGCTGGCCGACTATCATCTCGACCGCGGCACCGGGCTCGACGCGATCGCCACGCTGCGCGCCGCCTACGGCCAGGATCTGCCTTGCGTGCTCGTCACCGCCGACCGCTCCAGCGAGGTGCGCGCGGCCGCCGGCCGGCTCGACATTCCGGTGATCAACAAGCCGCTGAAGCCGGCCGTGCTGCGCTCGATGATGGCGCGCGTTAGGCCGCTGGCGCCAGCAGCCGAGTGATCAGCCGACCGGTTGCAGCGGGTCGCCGCCGATCTTCGACAGCTGGATGACCGCCTGGGTGCGGCTGTCGACGCCGAGCTTCTGCAAGATGGCCGAGACATGCGCCTTGATGGTCGCTTCGGACACGCCGAGCTCATAGGCGATCTGTTTGTTGAGCAGGCCCTCCGCCAGCATGCCGAGCACCCGCGTCTGCTGCGGCGTCAGCGCCTGCAGGCGCTTGATCAGGTCGGAGATCTCCGGGTCGCGCTCGATGCCGAGCTCGATGCCGGCGGGCGCCGCGATATCACCGGCAAGCACCGCCTGCACGGCGGCGCGGATCTCCTCCATGCTGGCCGATTTGGAGATGAAGCCGGAAGCGCCTAGATCAAGCGCGCGGCGGATGGTGACCGGATCGTCATGCGCCGACACCACCACCAGCGGCACCGCCGGATGGATGCCGCGCAGCGCAATCAGGCCGGAGAGGCCGCTGGCGCCCGGCATCGACAGGTCGAGCAGCACCATGTCGATGTCCTCATTGGCCAGCACCAGCGCCTTGGCGCTTTCGAAATCTCCCGCCTCATGGATGGCGGCAACGTCGCCGATGCCGGCAAGCGCCTCCTTCAGCGCGCCGCGAAAAAGCGGATGGTCGTCGGCAATGACGAAGGTGTGGCCCGACGGCAAATAGTCCTCCCCCGATCCCATCATCATTTTCGTGCTTCTTGCGGGGACCGGAATGATTATGCGGCGGCGCGGCGCGTTTTCAAGCGGCAAAGGCTGCGCGTGGAGTTTTCCCCAGCGGTTCGGCTCTCGTTCCGTGCAATTCCAGACGGAAAACCGCCGTGCACGTTTCCGGAATCGCGCCCGGTTCAGGTCTTCTGGTTCAGCTTGCCGCCGTCGCCGTCTTCCTTGTCCATGTCCTTGACGATGTCCTTGAAGGTCCGGAAGAACTGCTGCATGTAGCCCATCGTCTTGTTGAAATCCTCCTGGCTCGGCAGTTGCGATTCCAGCCGCGCGGAGAGCGAATTCTCAAGCTTGGCGACGCGCGCGTCGAGCGCCTTGACCGAATTGTCCAGGCGGTCGATCTCGTCCTGGTAGGCGGCGCGCTCGTCCGCGGCCATCTTGCAGACGAGCTGACCGGTGCGCTCCTCGCAGATCGACATGGCCCCGGTTCTTGTGTCCATGCGGACATAGCCGTTGGCCGACTTCTCCAAACGGTAGTGATCAGTCTCCTCGGAATAGGCGGAAGCGGCAACCAGCGAGCAAAGCGCCGCGGGGATCAGGATGTGCTGCAGACGCATATCGTCCTCCATGAGCCAGTGAAGGCGGGCTATCACAGGTTTGCGCCGGAAATGGGGAAGAGTCGAGCTTCAAGCCTTCCCCGCACCTTCGGTTCGGACTATAGCGCGAGAATGTCTCAGATTATCTACAAGATCGCGCCCGAGGCGCTGTGGCGCGAAGCCGAAAAGAACGGGCGCTTCACCGGCGCGCCGATCGACATCGCTGACGGCTTCATCCATTTCTCCACCGCCGGCCAGGTCCGGGAGACGGCGGCCAAGCATTTCGCCGGCCAGACGGACCTGCTGCTGATCGCTATCGACGGGGCCAAGCTGGGCGATGCGCTGAGATACGAGGTGTCGCGCGGCGGTGCCCTGTTTCCGCATCTCTATGCCCCGCTGACCCTCGATGCCGTCCTCTGGGCCAAGCCGCTGCCGTTCGGCGTAGGCGGCCACGAATTCCCGGCGCTGGAGGGCGAATGAGCGCGCTCGACCGGGTCGGCCAGAAGCTGCTTTTCTCCTTCGATCCGGAAACCGCGCATGGCCTTTCGATCGCGGCGTTGCGGTGCGGGCTTCCGGTTGGCGCGACGGCGCCGCGCGACGCGCGGCTCAAGATCAGTCTTTGCGGCCTCGACTTCCCGAACCCACTCGGCATGGCGGCCGGCTACGACAAGAACGCCGAAGTGCCTGACGCCCTGCTTGGGCTTGGCTTCGGCTTCGCCGAGGTCGGCACCATCACGCCGCTGCCGCAATCCGGCAACCCGAAGCCGCGCATCTTCCGCCTGACGGCGGACGAAGCGGTGATCAACCGGCTTGGCTTCAACAATGAAGGCCATGCGGCCGCCGAAAAGCGGCTTGCCGCGCGCAAGGGGCGGCCGGGCATCGTCGGCGTCAACATCGGCGCCAACAAGGACAGCGCCGACCGCATCGGCGACTATGAGCGCGGCGTCGCCCGCTTCGCGCCCTATGCGAGCTATCTGACGGTCAACATTTCCTCGCCCAACACCCCGGGCCTGCGCAACATGCAGGCGCGCGAGCAGCTTGGCGAATTATTGTCGCGGGTGATGGCCGCGCGCGCCGCGGCTGCTGCCCGGCCGCCTGTCTTCCTCAAGATCGCGCCGGACCTCGTCGAAGCAGAGCTCGAAGATATCGCCGCCGAGGTCGCCGAGAAGAAGATAGACGGCGTCATCGTCTCAAACACGACGCTGGCGCGGACCGGATTGCGCAGCGGCGGCGCGGCGAATGAAACCGGCGGTCTCTCGGGAAAGCCATTGTTCGAGCGTTCGACCGCGGTTCTCGCGCGGATGCGCAAACTGCTTGGGCCGAGCATGGCCATCGTCGGCGTCGGCGGCGTCAACTCCACCGAGACGGCGCTGGAGAAAATCCGCGCCGGAGCCGATCTTGTCCAGCTCTATACCGGCATGGTCTATGCCGGGCCGGCACTGCCGGGGCGCATCGTTGCCGGCATGGCCCGGTTGGTGGAGAGGGAGCGGCTCAGATCCATCGCGGAGCTGCGCGACACCGGCTGCGCAGGCTGGTCCGAACGACTCTGACGCGTTTCCCCAGCATCAGGAGGACGGAAGATGGCCGAGGTTCTGAGTTCCGCCGTGGACGCGATCGGTGGAACACCACTGGTCCGGCTCGACAGGCTGACGGCGCAGGCAGGCGTCGACGGCGCAATCCTCGCCAAGCTGGAATATCTTAATCCGGGCTTTTCCAAGAAGGATCGCGCGGCGCTTGGAATCATCGAGGAGGCGGAAAGATCCGGCGCCATCAAGCCTGGACAAACGGTGGTCGAGCTTACCTCCGGAAATATGGGAACGGGGCTCGCGATCATCTGCGCCGTCAGGGGTTATCCTTTCGTCGCGGTGATGTCGAAGGGCAACTCCGAAGAGCGCGCCCGCATGATGGCGGCGCTCGGTGCGGAAGTGATCCTCGTGGACCAGTTGCCAGGATCGGTGCCGGGGCAGGTCTCGGGCGGCGATCTGGCGCTTGTCGAGCAGGCCGCCAGAGCGGTGGCGGCGGAACGAGGCGCCTACCGCGCCGACCAGTTCCATCGCGACGGGAACTGGCTCGCGCATTATCGCGGGACCGGACCGGAAATCTGGGACGCCAGCCATGGCGCCGTCGACGCATTCGTCGACTTCATCGGCTCGGGCGGCACCTATGCCGGGGTGGCGAGGGCGCTCAAGGGACGCAATCCTCTGATCAAATGCTTCATCGTCGAGCCTGAGGGCGCCGCGGCCGCGGCGGGCGAGACGGTCACCCAACCCGAACACCCCATTCAAGGCGGCGGCTACGCCATGCCGGACCTGGCGTTCCTGAAAGACGCGCCCATCGATGGCTATCTCCAGGTCTCCGGCGACGAGGCTCGCGAGACCACGCGCCTGCTGGCGCGCAGCGAAGGTATCTTCGCCGGTTTCTCGTCCGGGGCGAATGTGGCTGCCGCGCTGAGCCTGCTGCGGGGCGATCAATCAGGCAAGACGATCGCCGTCGTGATTTGCGACTCCGGGCTGAAATACCTTTCGACCGATCTCTGGAGCTGAGAAACGCCAACGCCCGGCCGGAGCCGAACAAATCGCTGCTAAAACGCCGTGCGCACCCTGAGCCTCAGCACCGCAAGCAAGCTCACTCCGCGCATCAGCAGGAAGACATGCAACGACGCCCACAGGCCGTTGTTGCCGAAGGCCGGTGCCAGGGTAAGCAGCGCGGCGCAGAAGACGAGGAACGACAACAGCATCATGTTGCGCATGTCTCGCGACCAGGTGGCGCCGATGAAGACCCCGTCCATCTGGAAGGCGAGCACGCCGCTCAGCGCCGTGAAGGCCGCCCAGGGCAGATAGGTGTCGGCGACCGCGCGGACCTCCGGCGACGTCGTCACCAGTGCCACCAGGCTGGTGCCGGCCGTCAGCAGGATAAGCGTGGCGATACCGGCGAGGCCAAAACCCCAGATCAGCGTCAGCCGCACCGCCTGTCGGAACGGGGCAGGCGCATGCGCGCCGATGGCGCGGCCGGCAAGCTGCTCGGCGGCGGTGGCGAAGCCGTCGAGGAAATAGCCGGCGATGAGGAAGAAATTCATCAAGACCGCGTTGGCGGCGAGCGTCACCGTGCCGAACTGCGCGCCCTGCCTGGTGAACAGCGCGAAGGCGGCGAGCAGCGAGAAAGAGCGGATCATGATGTCGCGGTTGAGCGACAGCATGCGCCGGTAGGCCGGCAAATCCAGGATACGCCGGCGCGACGGCCGCTCCAGCTTGCGGAAACGGTTGAGCACGATTGCCAGGCCGAGCAGCATGGCCAGGAACTCGCCCGTGACCGTCGCCCAGGCGACGCCGGCGACGCCCCAGCCGAGCTCGAGGCCGAGCAGGAAGCAGAGCACGATGTTGATGCCGTTGAGCACCGCCTGCAGCGTCAGCCCGAGCCCGCCTTCGCCGCGTCCCAGCACGTAGCCCAGTATGGCGTAGTTGATCAGCGAGAAGGGCGCCGCCAGCAGCCTGATGCGGATATAGACCGACATGGCCGCGCTGACGCGCGGCTCGGCACCCATGAACCATTGGCCGGCGACGGCAAAGAGCGGGGCAAGTGCCGCAAGGATGACGCCCGCGACGACCGCGATCAGCACGGCGCGCCAGAGCACCGCCTGTTCCTCCAGTGCATCGCCGCGTCCGAAGGCCTGGGCGACGAGGCCGGTGGTGCCCGAACGCAGGAAGTTGAAGGTGGTGAAGACGACGTCGAAGACCAGCGATCCCGCCGCCAGGCCGCCAAGCAGGGCCGCGTCGCCGAACTGGCCCACAACCGCGGTGTCGACGATGCCGAGCAGCGGCGTCGTCAGATAGGCAAGCGTCATCGGCACGGCGATCGCCAGCACCGAGCGGTTGGTGACGACGAAGGACCTGGCGTTGGCTTGAGTCGCGTCCAAGGGGATTGCCGCCTGTTCGATTGAGGCTTGATCGAGAACCCGATGTGCCCCAGTTTGCCGGCGTCACGCAACCACATCCGCCGGACTGCCAACCGAATTTCTGTTGTTTTTACGCAATTCCGGACGGAAAACCGTTTCACACTTTTCCTGGAATTGCTCCACGCTGGCGCAGCCCCCGATCCATGCCGCTGCAGATCGTCCATCACCCCGACTATGACGCCGGCTTCGCCGTCAACCATCGCTTTCCGATGAGCAAATATCCGCTTCTGATGGAGGCCTTGCGCATGCGCGGGCTGGCCGTACCCGGCGCACTTTCGCTGCCGGAGCCGGCGCTGGCCGCACGGCTGAAGCTCGCGCACGCGGCCGACTATGTCGACCAGGTGATCGCGTGCCGGGTGCCGGAGAAGATAGAGCGCGAGATCGGCTTTCCCATCGGTCCGCGCGTGTCGCTCAGGGCGCAACTCGCCACCGCCGGCACCGTGCTGGCGGCCAGGCTGGCGCTGAAACACGGCATCGCCTGCAACGCCGCCGGCGGCAGCCATCACGCCAGGCGGGCGCAAGGCGCCGGCTTCTGCACCTTCAACGATGTCGCCGTCGCCTCGCTGGCGCTGCTGGCCGAGGGCGCCGTCAAAAATGTGCTGGTCGTCGATCTTGACGTGCATCAGGGCGACGGCACGGCCGACATCCTGAAGGACGAGCCGCGCGCGTTCACCTTTTCCATGCATGGCGAGCGCAACTACCCGGCGCGCAAGATTGCTTCCGACCTCGACGTCGCACTGCCGGACGGCACCGGCGATGATGCCTATCTCGAGCGGCTCGCCGCCATCCTGCCGCAACTATCCGGGGAAAGACGCTGGGATATCGTCTTCTACAATGCCGGCGTGGATGTGCATGCCGAGGACAGGCTGGGGCGGCTGGCGCTGACCGACGAAGGCCTCAGCGCCCGCGAAGACATGGTCATCGGCCATTTCCGCAAACAGGGCGTGCCGCTGTGCGGCGTCATCGGCGGCGGCTATTCGACCGATGTGCCGGCGCTGGCCGCGCGCCACGCCATTCTCTTCGAGGTGGCCGCGCGATATGCGTGATCCTGGCCTGGCTATTTCCTGTAGCTGGCGATCCGGAGCAGGATGAACACAGGAACGACGATCGCGGCGCCGAGCAGGATATAGTCCAGGAAGCGGTCTATGGCGTGGAAGCCGAGATTCCACAGATCCACGAAGAACTGGCGGATACCGTAAAAGACGTCCATCGGCGACCAGCCGAAGGCATGCATGACGAGACCGACGAGGAAGGAGACCACGAGCAGCTTCAGGAACACCCTGAGCGGCGTGTCGCCAAGAAATCGCGTCAGTGCGGACAAGGCCATTCTCCGGTTCGAGCCGCCCGATTCGGCGGCGCGACATCAGAGATACGCACTCGACTGTCTCCCATCAAGCCGACGGCATGTGAGAGGAGCCGGCGTCGTCAGCCGCCGGCCGGCAAGCTGGAAAGCTCCAGCAACTGGCTGAGCGGAGAACCGGCGGGGATAGGACGGCCGCCGAGCCGCTCCTTGAGCGAGTTGTCGCAGAGATGGATGCAGAGCGTGCGCGCGGTCACGATGTCGGCGAGCGAAAGGCCAGGGTCGAGCAACAGCGAGACCTGCGCGTAGTGCACCGGATAGAAGACATCGATGGTCGAGGCGTGGTCGATGACGCCGGCCTTGCCGGCAAAATAGGTCATCGCACAGGGCCCAAGCATGCCCCATCCATAATGCGAGATATCGATCGGCAGGCCTATCGCCTTGCGCCAATGGTAGCGTCGGCGCTTGCGACCGCCGAGCCACGGGGCAATGAAATAGGGATCGTCCACCATCTTCAGCGCCTCACGCAGCATGTCGCTGTCCGCGGGCAGTTTCAGCACGGCGCCGTTGAGCTCGGTGTCGGTCTGGTAGCCGAAGATGTAAGCAGCCTGCGGGATCGGCTTCAGGCAGTAGACATCGCAGTCGACATAGAGTCCCATCCCGGCCTCGAGGATCTTCAACCGGTAGAGATTGGAGAACAATGAAGGGCTGCCGTTGGATCGATAGGTAACGATGCGTTCCCTCGGCATCAGCCGCGAAGCGTCGAAAGTCTCGACGCCCTCGGGCACATTGCCTGGGACATCATAACAATGAAGAAGCACCCGGTGCCCGGCGAGCAGGAATGAACGCAGGCAGGCGGCATGGATTTCGCCTAGCGCGTCGCCGATCCACAGGGCGTTTACGACCGGCTCCATCGGTGTCATGCGGCACACCCGGCCAGGATCGCGCTCGCCTGGGCAGTGAATTCGCCGACGATCCTTTGCGGTGATCGCAGCTCGCGCATGGCGTCGCGATAGGCCGCCGCCCGATTTTCAAGCCCTAAGATCGGCTCGCGCAGATCGCTCAACAAGTCCCGCGCGTGGGCCGTGTGCGGTCGAAAACATCGCTTTGCGGCCGCGCTGAGAGAGTTCGCCGGCACACCGACGGGTACCGAACCGGCATAAGCGCATTCGACATATTTCATCAATTCGACATTGAAGCGGGTGCCGCAGAGGAAGAAATGCGTGAAACGAGCGGCGAGAGCGACAAAACGGTCATGGGTGATGTCGTGCCGCGGCGGCTTACCCTGTTCGGGATAGCCTGGATGCTCCAGATCATGGACGAGGTATCTCAGCAGCGGAGACCAGCGCCGCTTGCGGCGCAAGGCGTAGCGGACCGGATAGAGGTCTCGTGAATTGGCGCCCGACAGGAAGAGCCTGCGGCTGCGGCCTCGAAGAGAGGCATCGGTTTCTCGCGCGATATCATAGGCAAACGGAAGACGGGCGACACCGGACCGCGTGAGCCGCCTGATGAAAGCCAGGAACGGACCTTCCGGGTCGTAGGTCGTGGCGTAGTGGACGCCGGGAAGGTCGGCGCAATCGAAGATGAAGCGGACGTTTGGGTTGAGCGTGTCCGGCATGTCGGGGTCGCTGACCCTAAAGAAGATCGGCGCCCGGCTCTTCGAAGGGTGGTCGAGGTAACGCCTGAGGCGCGCCACGTCTGCCTGCTCGAGGCGGTTGTCGACGACACCGATGTCGAAATCGCCACCATCTAGCCCGCTGATCGGCCTGGCTTCCCAGCCGAGCGGCCGCGCAAAAGCCGGGCCGACGCCCGGATAGATCGCTTTTTTGTAAGGATGAGTATCGGAATGGAAATAGATGATCCGCAACGCGATGCCCCAGACCGCTGCGCGGGCACTGCTGCCTGACCGGCAGTGTCCTCCGCGGCAAGCGAAACCCCCGCATTTTGTAATTCATGTCGAGAGGTTCGGGCAATGCCGCCCATGCTTTCCGTCACTACAGCGCCAGCTCGTCCGTCGACGCAGTCGCCAGCGGTTCCGCTTTGCGGATTGCCTGCAGCCCGGGCCTCATGGTAACGAGGGCTCGCGCGGGTATGATGTAATGGTAGCCTGTCAGCTTCCCAAGCTGAACGCGCGGGTTCGATTCCCGCTACCCGCTCCAGCCTTTCAACCTGCTTGCTCGAGTGCCGTGGTGCACTGTTGCGCGACATCCGGCAGAGTGTCTTCAAACGCGAGATCGGGTCTAGCACCGATCGTGCAAGACCCGATCTACGTCGCTCAATCCTTAGCCGGCGCCTGAACTACAGCCACATATTGATCCAGTAGCGCTCGCGCCAGCAACGACGGCGCCAGCGGCCATGACGCCAGACGCGGCGGCAGACATGCCTCCAGCCGCGCCGGCGGCGACGCCGGCGATGGCGCCAGCGCCAATGTCCGTAACCTCCATGATGATGACGATGGTGGGAGACCAGTTCCACCTCGGCCTGATCGTCGTCCCCCTCGAACTCAGCCATGTCCGGTTTGTCGAGCTCGTCCAGAATTCCGTTGCCGGCGGGAATACCGGCAACGGCCTTGCCGGGTCCGGCCAGGCTCGCCAGTGCCGCCGCCCCCGCAACGCCAAGCATTCCAGTCAGAAACAATCGACGTTCCATCAAAACCTCCCGAGCTGTTGAGCATCGGCAGCTCTTTCCCTCACCCGCAACGGGCTCCAGCGAGCGGCCGATCGGTTTGAACGTACAAGTAGCATTGTCGTTCCATCACCCCACTTCGCGCAAGATGAAGTCGTGCAACATTTTCGCCGCGGGCGAGAGCACGCGGTTCTTGACCGTAATCAGGCTGTAGGGCCGGACCTCGATGTCGAACTCGGTCTGGACGACGTCGATGGCGCCAGCCAGCCCGTCGCCGCCTTGAATGAACTTGGCGACCTGGATCGAGACCGGCGCGATGGCGTCGGACTGCGCCACCATCACCAAGGTGAGCAGCAGCGATGAGGTGTTGAGGATGCGGTCAGGCAGCGGAATGTCGCGGTTCAAAAAGTTGCTTTCCATCGCCTGGCGAAGCGGCGAGCCGCCAGACTGGAAGACCCAGTCATAGCCGGAGGTCTCCTCCAGCCGCACCATCTTGCCGCTCGCCAGGGGGTGGCCGCGGCGCACGATGAGGCAGGCCTTCTCGACGCCGATGACGCGCGATTCGAATAGCCGCGGATTGAGGTCGTCGGGGATGCGGGCGATGATAAAATCGTGGCGCGAGGCGATCAGCTCGCGCGCGAGCACGTTCGAGGTCTCGACCTGCATGGTGATCTCGATGCGCGGGTAGATGCGGCGGATCTCACGGATCGCGGGCACGGCCAATTCGATCGCCGGCGCCGTTACCGCGCCGAGGAACACCGCACCGCCCTTGCCGGCCTTGAGCTCGGCAATCTCGCGGTCGGCCTCGCGCATCTCGAGCAGGATTGAGCGGGCGCGGCGAGCAAGCGCGAGGCCATAGGGAGTCAGCGTCACGCCGCGCGGCAGCCGCTCGCACAACTTAACGTCGAGCACCGCCTCCATCTCGGCGATCATGCGCGAGGCGGCCGGCTGCGAGATATTCATGACCTGGGCGGCGGCGCTCACTCTTCCGTGATCGTCGAGCGCGGTGATCATGCGCATGTGGCGAAGGCTGAGGCCGCTGCGCAGCAGCGTCTCGCCATCTCCCGGCAATTTCTCGTAACTCACTGAAATCGCGTCAGGATCGCGCAATGCCGCCATGAATCGAAGCCTCTCCAGCGGGTTTCTATCTGCCCTTTAAGCTATATCAGTTTCGGTATAGCAACCAGCAAAGATCGCATTTGACAGTTATGTCAAAGGGACCCAACCTTCGTGCGTTCCGAGGCGCAGGGGTCGGCGGCGAGCAAATTCGTATCGATTGAAACTGCGTTTCGGAGCCGATTGGGAGGATACCGGAGATCGATAAAGCCGACAGTGGCGCGACAGCGCACCTGTTCGACTGCGCGGCCCGCGAAGCCCCGAGGTGTCGCGTCCATCAACCAGGGAGAGTAATCGTGAAGATCATCAAGACGCTGGCCGCCGTGGCGGCCCTTGGCATTGCCGCCATGAGCTATTCGGCGCACGCCGCCGACAAGGGCCTCATCGGCGTGCTGATGCCGACCAAGACCTCGCAGCGCTGGATCAACGACGGCGATGCCGTCAAGTCCCAGCTCGAGAAGCTCGGCTACACGGTCGATCTGCAATATGCGCAGGACGATATCCCGAACCAGCTCAGCCAGCTGGAAAACGAAATCACCAAGGGCCCGAAGGCGCTGATCATCGCTTCGATCGACGGCACCACCATGGCCGACGCGCTGCAGAAGGCCAACGACGCCGGCGTCGTCGTCGTCGCCTATGACCGCCTGATCAAGAAGACCCCGAATGTCGACTACTACACCACCTTCGACAATTTCGGCGTCGGCGTGATTCAGGCGAACTCGCTGGTCAAGGGCCTCAAGGAGCGCTTCCCGAACACCAAGCCTTGGAACGTCGAGCTGTTCGGCGGCTCGCCGGACGACAACAACGCCTTCTTCTTCTACAACGGCGCGATGTCGGTCCTGCAGCCGCTGATCGACAATGGCACGATCAAGATCAAGTCCGGCCAGATGGGCATGGACAAGGTCGGCACGCTGCGCTGGCTCGCCGCCACCGCGCAGGCCCGCATGGACAATTTGCTTTCGGCCAACTACTCGGACGGCAGCCGCGTCGATGGCGTCCTGTCGCCCTATGACGGCCTGTCGCGCGGCATCACCGCCTCGCTGCGCGCCGTCGGCTACGGCACGGCGTCACAGCCCTGGCCGATCGTGACCGGCCAGGACGCCGAGACCGCCTCGGTCAAGCTGATCATCTCGGGCGAGCAGTATTCGACGGTGTTCAAGGACACCCGCGAGCTGGCCAAGTCTACCGTGGAACTGGTCGACAAGGTGCTCTCCGGCGGCAAGCCTGAGGGCCTCGACACCAAGACCTACAACAACGACGTCAAGGTCGTTCCCTCGATCCTCCTGACGCCGGTCGAGGTCGACAAGTCGAACTATCAGAAGCTGGTCGTCGACTCGGGCTACATCAAGGCCGAAGAGCTGAAGTAATCCAGTCTTAAAGGAAGGGGTCCTGCGCGGCCGCAGGACCCCTTTTCGTTCAGAAACGACCCCGGTATTGTTTTTGCCGGCTTCTGTGGCGCCGCACGCCGCAGTATGTTGATTTCGCGCATGAGCCCTTCCGGAGCCGGTTTGGAGCCATGCGCCCCAGGGAGCAGATCCTGATGGCCTCGACGATTTTGGAGATGCGCGACATCACCAAGACGTTCCCCGGCGTGAAGGCGTTGTCGAACGTCAACCTCAGCGTCGAGGAAGGTGAGATCCACGCCATCGTCGGCGAGAACGGCGCCGGCAAGTCGACGCTGATGAAGGTGCTGTCGGGCGTCTACCCTTCCGGAACCTATGATGGCCAGATCATCTTTCGCGGCCAGGAATGCCATTTCAAGGGCATCCACGACAGTGAGCATATCGGCATCGTCATCATCCACCAGGAGCTTGCCCTGGTGCCGATGCTGTCGATCACCGAAAACATCTTCCTCGGCAACGAGCATGCCAGCTACGGCGTCATCGACTGGGACGCCAACGAGGCGCGCACGGCGGCCCTGCTCAAGAAAGTCGGGCTCAACGAGGATCCCAAGACGCTGATCACCAATATCGGCGTCGGCAAGCAGCAGTTGGTCGAGATCGCCAAGGCGCTGAGCAAGGAAGTGAAGCTCTTGATCCTCGACGAGCCGACGGCGTCGCTCAGCGAAAAGGACAGCCAGGCGCTGCTCGACCTGCTGCTCGAGTTCAAGCGCCAGGGCATGACCTCGATCCTGATCTCACACAAGCTCAACGAGGTGAGCCGCGTCGCCGACCACGTCACCGTGATACGCGACGGGCGCACCATCGAGACTCTGCCGAGACAGGACATCTCGGAAGACCGCATCATCACCTCGATGGTCGGGCGCTCGCTCGACGACCGCTATCCGCCGCGCGAGCCGCAGATCGGCGAGGTCATCTTCGAAGTCAAGAACTGGTCGGTCTACCACCCGATCCATGCCGAACGGCAGGTGATCAAGAACGTCAACCTCAACGTGCGCAAGGGCGAGGTGGTGGGCATTGCCGGGCTGATGGGCGCGGGTCGCACCGAATTCGCGATGAGCCTGTTCGGCCGCTCCTATGGCCGGCACATCACCGGCGAGGTTCTGCTCAGGGGCAAACCGCTCGACCTGTCATCGGTGAGCAAGGCGGTGGAAAACCGGATCGCCTATGTCACCGAGGACCGCAAGACCTATGGCCTCAACCTCATCGACCACATCAAGCACAACGTGACTTTGGCCAACCTTTCCGGCGTTTCCAGCCGCGGCGTCATCGACGACATGCGCGAGATGAGCGTCGCCAACGACTACCGCAAGAAGACCAACATCCGCGCCTCCAGCGTCTATCAGCTGACCGGAAATCTTTCGGGCGGCAACCAGCAGAAGGTGGTGCTGTCGAAATGGCTGTTCGCCGATCCGGAAGTGCTGATCCTCGACGAGCCGACCCGCGGCATTGACGTCGGCGCCAAGTACGAAATCTATACGATCATCGCCCGCCTCGCCGCCGAGGGCAAAGCGATCATCGTCATCTCGTCGGAAATGCCCGAATTGCTTGGCATCACCGACCGCATCTATGTGATGAACGAAGGGCGCATCGTCGGCGAAATGGCGGCAAGCGACGCCAGCCAGGAAAAAATCATGCGCGCCATCGTTCGGGGAGAAGGAAAAAAAGCATCATGAGCACAGAAAGCGCTCCCGCACCGCAGAGCGGCACAGCCGAGGACGTCAAGCAGGGTCCGCGCATCGCCGTCTCGGCGCTGACGACGAACCTGCGCGAATACGGCCTGATCATCGCGCTGATCGTCATCATGCTGTTCTTCCAGTACACGACGTCGGGAACGCTGTTCAAACCGGTCAACCTCTCGAACCTGGTGCAGCAGAACTCGTTCATCATCGTCATGGCGCTCGGCATGCTCCTGGTGATCGTCGCCGGCTATATCGACCTCAGCGTGGGGTCGGTGGCGGGCTTCATCGGCGCGCTCGCGGCGATGATGATGGTGATCTGGCCGCTCGGGATATTCTCCAATCCGCTGGTGGTGTCGATCGTCTGCCTGATCGTCGGCGCGCTGATCGGCGCGGCGCAAGGCTACTGGATCGCCTATCACAAGATACCGAGCTTCATCGTGACGCTTGCCGGCATGCTGATCTTCCGCGGCATCTGCCAGGCGCTGCTCGGCGGCGGCTCTTCGGTCGGCCCGCTGCCGGACAGCTTCAAGGCGCTGAGCTCGGGCTTCATTCCGGACGTCATCGGCCCGCTGACGCTCATTCCGCCGACGGTCAATGCCGCCGGCAAGACCATCGTCGGAAGCGGCTTGACCCTGCACATGACGACGATCGTGCTCGGCCTGATCGCGGTTCTCGCCTACGCCTATTTCGGCTTCCGGACGCGGCGCAAGCGCGAGCGCCACGGCTATGAGGCGGAGCCCTTCCCGCTGTTCGTCATCAAGACGCTGGTCGGCAGCGCGCTTGCGCTGTTCCTGGTCTTCCAGTTCGCCAGCTATAGAGGCCTGCCGGTCGTGCTCTTGGTCATGGGCGTGCTGATCTCGCTGTTCGTCTTCGTCACCAAGCGCATGACCATCGGCCGCCGCATCTATGCGATGGGCGGCAACGCCAAGGCCGCGCAGCTCTCGGGCATCAACACCGAAAGGCTGACGCTACTCGTCTTCATCAACATGGGCGTCCTGTCGGCGCTGGGCGGCCTGATCATCGCGGCGCGCCTCGGCCAGGCCGTGCCGGCGGCGGGCCTCGGCTCGGAGCTCGACGTCATCGCGGCCGTGTTCATAGGCGGCGCCTCGGCAATGGGCGGCGTCGGACAGGTGATCGGCGCCGTGGTCGGCGGCTTCATCATGGGCGTGATGAACAACGGCATGTCGATCATGGGCGTCAATGTCGACTGGCAGCAGGTGGTCAAAGGCCTGGTGCTGCTCGGCGCCGTCATCTTCGACGTCTACAACAAGAACAAGGCTTAAGGGCCGGAGCAAAGTTCAGGAGGCATACGGGTTTCAGATCGCGAAGCTGCCGGCAACCCGTCGGCGTCAAGAAGTCCCGATAAGGACCAGGCTCGCGAGCGCAATCCGGACGAAGAATTTCAACCGTGGCGTGGACCGCTCCACGCTGCGCCGGTTTAGGTTTGCCCGCAGGCAGCCGATAGAAATGAGAGAGGATTGAACATGCTGATCTCCCAGATCCTCGACGACGCCGAGACGATCCGCGTCGTCGCCCGCAATGGCGGCGGCAAGACAAGGGTCATCAACGGCGCGCGCAGCGTCTATTCCCTGGCGATGGAGGCAGCGCGCACCGGCACGGGACTCGAAGCGCTGATCGAGCGCAAGGGTTACGGCGAGACGGTCGATCTCGATGCCGCCTATAAGAGGGGCCGGCTGGTCTCGCCGATCAACCATCCGGACCCGGCACATCTGCATCTCACCGGCACCGGGCTGACGCATCTCGGTTCAGCGGCGACGCGCGATTCCATGCACAAGAAGCTCAGCGAAGGCGGCGAGGAGGAACTCACCGATTCCATGAAGATGTTCCGCATGGGGCTGGAAGGCGGCAAGCCGGCCAAGGGCCAGGTCGGCGTGCAGCCCGAATGGTTCTACAAGGGCAACGGCACGATGGCGGTGGCGCCTGGCGCGACGCTGATGTCGCCGGCCTTCGCCCAGGACGGCGGCGAGGAGCCGGAAATCGCCGGCATCTATGTCATCGGCGATGACGGGGCGCCGTTCCGGGTCGGCTTCACGCTGTCGAACGAGTTTTCCGACCACGTCACGGAGCGGGTGAACTATCTGTTCCTCGCCCATTCCAAGCTGCGCAACGCCTCGTTCGGCCCCGAGATCCTGATCGGTGAGCTGCCGGCCGACATTCGCGGCGCATCGCGCATCTGGCGCGACGGCAAGCTGCTCTGGGAAAAGCCGTTCCTGTCGGGCGAAGCGAACATGTCGCACACCATCGCCAATCTCGAGCACCACCATTTCAAATATTCGGCCTTCCGCCAGCCGGGCGACGTGCATGTGCATATGTTCGGCACTGCGACGCTTTCCTTCGCCGATGGCATCCGAACAGAGGCCGGCGATACGTTCGAGATCGAGGCGCCCGATTTCGGGCTGCCGCTGCGCAATCCGCTGGAGATCGAAAAGCCGGTGAAGGTGGCGGTCAAGGCGCTGTAGCGCCAGGCTGGGAAACAAATGGGCCGGAAACGGATCGGCATCTTGTTGTTGGGCTGGGCGATCGCCCTCGCTTGCATGTCCTCCACGGCTTATAGCGCCGGGAAATGCAGCCCGGAGTCCTACAGCCGGGCCCGATCGGCGATGACGAGCCGGCTTCTAGTCACCGGTTATTCGAAAGCGCAAGTGAGCTTTCTGATGCGCAATACAGATCGTATGACGTTCGCTTTGCGCGCCGACAGGCTGAACGACAAGGCTAAAGCCTGCGGCATCGACTCGGCGCGGGCCTATGTGCTCGAACGCCTGGACAAACAGTTGTTTCCGGTAGGGTCAGGCTCAAGCTCTCCACCTGATCAGACGAAGCTGACCCCAGGATTTTGGGGCAGAAAACACCTGACTGTTCGGGAGCTGCTCTTCATCGGCCACTTTCACGCCTGCTTGGGCGCAGCGAAAGAGTTTCTGTTTCGCGGCTGACCTCCCGCGCCAGATCTCCGCAGAACTCACCGCGCCGCCCTGAAATGCTTCGAGAGCTTCAGGCCCTGCGCCTGGTAGTTCGAGCCGAGATCGGTGCCGTAAAGCGCCTGCGGGGGCTTCAGCATGTGCTCGTAGACGAGGCGGCCGACGATCTGGCCGTGGTCGAGGATGAACGGCACCTCGTGACTGCGCACTTCGAGCACCGCGCGGCTGCCGCTGCCGCCCGCGGCGGAATGGCCGAAGCCCGGATCGAAGAAGCCGGCATAGTGGACGCGGAATTCGCCGACCAGCGGATCGAAGGGGGTCATCTCGGCGGCGTAGAGCGGCGGAACATGGACCGCTTCCCGGCTCACCAGGATGTAGAATTCGTCCGGATCGAGAACCAACTCGCCGGCGCCGCTCTTATAGATCGGCTCCCAGAAATCGACGACGTCCTGCGCGGCGCGCTTGTCGACGTCGACCAGGCCGGTGTGGTGCTTGCCGCGATAGCCGACAAGGCCGTCCTTGTCGCCGTCGAGGTCGATGGAGAGCGCGATGCCGCCGCCGGAAATGTTGGGCGGCTCGGTGGCGACCAGCATCTCGGCGCGATGAAGGTCGCGCAGCTCGCTCTCCGAGAGCACCGCATTGCCGGTGCGGAAGCGTATCTGCGACAGGCGCGAGCCGGCGCGCACGACGATCGGGAAGGTGCGCGGGCTGACTTCGAGATAGAGCGGGCCGTGATAGCCGGCGGCGATCTTGTCGAACTCGTGGCCGCGATCGGTCATGACGCGGGTGAAGATGTCGAGCCGGCCGGTCGAGCTCTTGGGATTGGCTGAGGCCGAAACCTCGCCTGGCAATGCCAGGCTTTCAAGCAAAGGCACGATGTAGACGCAGCCGGTTTCCAGCACCGCGCCCCGGGTGAGGTCGATCTCGTGCAGCTTCAGCCGTTCCAGCTTGTCGGCGACCAGGTGATCGGGCCCCGGCAAGAAGGAGGCGCGCACGCGATAGGCCTTGTCGCCGAGCCTGAGATCGAGGCTGGCCGGCTGGATCTGGTCGGCGTCCAGCGCGCGCGGCGACTTCAGCGCGCCGGCTTCGAACAGCGCCGCGATGTCCTGATCCGGAAGAATGCCTGTCTGCCGCAAAGGCTGGCTCCGTTCACAAGGCCGGGCGAGGATCTATGCAGGCTCTTGCCGCCCGGCTGGTACAAACCTCTTAATGAAGCCGGCAATTGACGCAAGCTCGGCGCTCATTTAAAGGGTCGTTATCCCGTGGTGATTTGGCCGGTCGGCTTGCAGCCACGTTAAACAAGTCGCTAAAGGACCGTCGAGCCGCAAGGCTATATGGACCGGTTGCGACTTTCGCGGCCGGTTTTTTTGTGTCTGGAAGCAGGGCTATGAGCACCAAGAAGCGCAACTGGAAACCTCAGACGGCACTCGTGCATGGCGGAACGCTGCGTTCGCAATATGGCGAGACCGCCGAGGCGATGTATCTCACCCAGGGCTATGTCTACGAGACGGCGCAGGCGGCGGAAGCCCGCTTCAAGGGCGAGGAGCCGGGCTTCATCTATTCGCGCTACGCCAACCCGACCGTCGATATGTTCGAGAAGCGCATGTGCGCGCTGGAAGGCGCCGAGGATGCCCGCGCCACCGCCTCCGGCATGGCCGCGGTTTCCGCAGCCCTGCTCTGCAGCGTGAAAGCCGGCGACCATATCGTGGCGGCGCGCGCGCTGTTCGGCTCCTGTCGCTGGGTGGTGGAGACGCTGGCGCCGCGTTACGGCATCCAGGCGACGCTGATCGACGGCACCGACGTCGCCAATTGGGAAAAGGCGGTTCGGCCAAACACCAAGCTGTTCTTCCTGGAAAGCCCGACCAATCCGACGCTGGAGGTGGTCGACATCGCCGCGGTCGCCAAGCTCGCCAATTCGATCGGCGCGCGCGTCATTGTCGACAATGTCTTCGCCACCCCGCTGCAGCAGAAGCCCTTGCTGCTCGGCGCCCATATCGTTGTCTATTCGGCGACCAAGCACATAGACGGCCAGGGCCGCTGCCTCGGCGGCGTCATCCTGTCGGACAAGAAATGGATCGACGAGAACCTGCACGACTATTTCCGTCACACCGGCCCGAGCCTGTCACCCTTCAACGCCTGGACGCTGCTCAAGGGTCTGGAGACGCTGCCGCTGCGCGTGCGCCAGCAGACCGAAAGCGCCGGCAAGATCGCCGATTTCCTGGCCGGGCGGCCAGAGATCGCGCGCGTCATCTATCCGGGCCGCGCCGATCATCCGCAGGCCGATGTCGTCAAGAAGCAGATGTCTGGCGGGTCGACGCTGATCTGCCTTGACGTCAAGGGCGGCAAGCAGGCGGCCTTCGCCTTCCAGAACGCGCTCGACATCGTGCTGATCTCGAACAATCTCGGCGACGCCAAGAGCCTGATCACACATCCGGCGACGACGACGCACAAGAACCTGAGCGACGAGGCGCGGGCCGAGCTCGGCATAGGACCGGGTACACTCCGGCTTTCCGTCGGCCTGGAAGACGCCGACGATCTGCTGGAGGACATCGAGCAGGCGCTGAAGGCGGCAAAATAAACCTGTAAACACCGCGGGCGATCGCTTCAGGCGATCTCCTCGAGCTCCGTCAACTCGCGGGTGCGGATGGTCATGGCGTTGCCGCGCCATTCGACAGCGCCGCCGAACCAGGCGCGCGCCCAGACGGCAGGCAGCATCGCATCGCGCACGATCATCGCGGTGACGCTGCGTGGCGACAGGTACCAGCCCTTGGCAGCGGCCAGCAGGCACTCCGGCAGATAGGCGATCGCCAGCGCGCACAAAGCCGTCGTGGGCAGGCTGACGCCTGCGCTTGCCGCAGCAACCAGCGCCAACAGCAGCGGCACCGCGGCGCCGGTCAGGATCTCGGGCGCGAAGAACAACGGGAACGTCACCCGGCGCAGTCGCGCCCAGCGCGTCTGCCGCGACCATATCTCGGCGAAGCTGCGCAGGCCCAGCGGCTGCTCGAAGGGCGAGGCGACAAGATGGACGCTAAGGCCAAGCCCATTGACCAGCTTGGTGGCCGCCGCATCTTCGGCGATCTCGGCGGCCAAAGCCTGGATGCCGCCGTTTGCATCCAGCATCGGCCTGTTCCAAAGCATGCTCTTGCCCTGGGCAAAGCCGAGGCCGAGCGCTTCGCCGGCATATTGCCAGCGCGCCTGCAGCGTGTTGAGGAAGGCGCATTCGACTTCAGCCCAAAAACCATCGGGCCGCGAGCCGATCGGCGTCGAGCAGACGAGGCCGGTATCCGGCCGCCAGGCCGCCATCAGGTGCTGCACATAGTCCTTCGGCATCAGCACGTTGGAATCGGCGAGGATCACCCAATCATATCGCGCCGCCTGCCAGCCCTTGACGCAGTTGTTGAGCTTGGGATTGGCGCTGACGCGGTCGTCGCCGATCAGCAGCCGCGCCGGAACGTTGGGGTGGCGCGCGATCGCCGCATCGATCAGCCTCACCACCGGGTCCTCGCCATGCGCGACGCAGAAGATCAGCTCATAACAGGGCCAATCGAGCGAGAAGGCGCGCTGAAGGGTCTCCTGCGTGAACGTCTCGACGCCGCGCGACGGAACGATGATCGAGACCGGCTGCGCGCCGGCGGGCGGCGCAATGACATGGCGCCGCTTCAGCCGCGACGAGGCGAGCAGGATGCTGGCGAGGTTGGAGAGAAGAAGGGCTGACGAAGCGAGGCCGGCTGCGATAGTCAGTTCCATCGAGATTTTGTCACTCTATCTCTTTGTTTTCACGCAATTCCGGACGGAAAACCGCTCATGCTTTTCCTGGAATTGCCCTTGGCCGCAGCCAGCCATTTCATCAGTTACAGAGCGCCCGAGTCGCCCGGCACGGTTTGTGCACACCAACATTGTCATGTGTCACTTAAATGACATTGTTTTTCGGCACGTGCGCTACAAGGCTGGCAGGATGGTCGACGCCGCGCCTCCAACAGCGAAGCGCGACGAATGTTCCGCGGCGGCAACCGGAGTGGCCCATGTATCGCGCAGTGACGCGCAACATCGAAGTGGTGGTCAGACCCTTCTATCTGGAGGATCGCTCCGATCCGTCCGAGAACCGGTATGTCTGGGGCTACCAGGTGACGATCGACAACCGCTCCGACGAGTTCGTGCAGCTTTTGTCGCGCTATTGGCACATCACCGACGGGCAGGGCCGGGTCGAGGAGGTCCGCGGCGCCGGCGTCGTCGGCGATCAGCCTGAACTCAATCCCGGCGACAGCTATCAATACACATCAGGCTGTCCGCTCTCGACGCCGTCGGGCATCATGGTCGGCCACTACACCATGCGCAACGGCCGCGGCGAGACGTTCGATATCGCCATACCGGCTTTCTCGCTCGACATGCCGGGGACGAAGCGGACGGTGAATTAACCTCCTTCTCCCCGTTTTACGGGGAGAAATGCCCGGCAGGGCAATGAGAGGGCGGCGCCGGCTTCCGAGAATTTCGTCAGGACGGGGCAAGGGTTCCAACCTCGCCTACGTTGGCGCCGCCCCTCATCCGCCCTTCGGGCACCTTCTCCCCGTGGAGGGGAGAAGGAAGGAGCGTTACTCCGCCCCGAACTCGGCCGGATCGAAGTCGTATTGCGTCGAGCAGAATTCGCAGGCGACATGGATGCCGCCGTCCTCGGTCGAGTCCCTGATCTCCTGCGCCGAAAAGCCTTCCAGGATGCCGCGGATTTTATCGCGCGAGCAGGAGCATTGGTCGGCGACCGGCACGCCGCTGAAAACGCGCACGCCGTGCTCGTGGAACAGCCGGTAGAGCAGCCGTTCGGCGCCCACTGTTGGGTCAATGAGCTCGGTCGGCTCGATGGTGCCCAGCAGCGCCAGCAATTCCTGCCAGGAATTGTCGGCCGGATGGTCCGTCACCTCGCGGTCGTCGCCGTCGCCGCCCGAAATATCGGGAATGCGCATGCGCTCGGGCGCCTGAGGCAGGAACTGCGCCAGGATGCCGCCGGCGCGCCACTGCTCGCGCGCGCCGGCCGGGCCGGGCGTGACCAGCTTGGCGACCGACATCTTGATCTCGGTCGGGATCTGCTCCGACTGGCGGAAATAGGTGCGCGCGGCGTCCTCCAGCGAGGTGCCGTCGAGCTGGACGATGCCCTGGTAGCGCTGCATATGTGCGCCCTGGTCGATGGTCAGAGCCAGCACGCCGTTGCCGAGCAGCGCCTGCTGCGAGGTCTCGCCGGCGTCGTTCAGCGCCCGCAGCCGGTCGGCATCGAAGCGCGCATAGGCGCGCAGCGCATGCGGCGTGGTGAAATCGGCCACCAGCATGTCGACCGGACCGTCGGTGCGGGTCTGCAAGATGAACTTGCCTTCGAATTTCAGCGAGGTGCCGAGCAGCACGGTGAGCACGCAGGCCTCCGCCAGCAGGCGGGCGACGGGCTCGGGATAATTGTGGCGGCTCAGAATAGCGTCGAGCATCGGCCCGAGCTGCACGGTGCGGCCGCGCACATCGAGCGGCGCGACCTCATACGGAACGACGTGATCGTCGCCGGCGAAGCCGAATTCACCGAGTTGGGGTTTATGCTCAGCCAAGGTATGGGTTTCCAACATGACAAAACTCCGGGGCGCAGCCATGCCGCCCGAAGAGCCGCATGCGTCGAAGCGCGTTCAATTTACGTGATGGCCCGCAAATAGGCATCACATACCCCCAGATCAAGTTGACGCCGATCGGGACCGGAAGCGATCAGGTCCGCCGTCTCAAGCGCCCAGGCACCAGGCCAGCACCGCCTTCTGGGCGTGCAGCCGGTTCTCGGCCTCGTCGAAGACCACCGAATGCGGCCCGTCGATCACCTCGTCGGTGACCTCCTCGCCGCGATGCGCCGGCAGGCAGTGCATGAACAAAGCATCGGGCTTGGCCCTTGCCATCAGCGCGGCATTGACCTGATAGGGCAGGAAGACGTTGTGACCGCGGGCGCGGTGTTCCTGGCCCATCGAGACCCAGCTATCGGTGACGACGCAATCAGCCTGGTCGACGGCTTCCTCGGCGGACTTGGCAAACCGGACCTTGCCGCCATTGGCTTTCGACCAGTCGACATATTTCTCGAATGGCTCGCTGCCCTCCGGCACCGCGACATTGAGGTTGAAGCGGAACCGCGCAGAGGCTTCGAGCAGCGAATGCAGCACATTGTTGCCGTCGCCGGTCCAGGCGAAGGTCTTGCCGGCCACCGGACCGCGATGCTCCTCATAGGTCATGATGTCGGCCATGAGCTGGCACGGATGCGTGTCGTCGGTCAGCCCGTTGATGACCGGAACGGTGGCGTTCTCGGTGAGTTCGATCAGCCGGTCATGCGAGGTGGTGCGGATCATGATGGCGTCGACATAGCGCGACAGCACTTTCGCCGTGTCGGCGATGGTCTCCGACCGGCCGAGCTGCATCTCGGTGCCGGTCAGCATGATGGTTTCGCCGCCAAGCTGGCGCATACCGACATCGAAGGACACGCGCGTGCGCGTCGACGGCTTGTCGAAGATCATCGCCAGCACCTTGCCGTCGAGCGGTTTGGAGCGCTCGCCCGCCTTGAGCCTGGTCTTTCGCGCCACCGCGTCGTCCAGCATCGAGCGCAGGTCGCCCGCGGAAACGGCGGATAGATCGGTGAAGTGGCGAACACTCATCGGCAGGTTCCAGAAATTATTTCGCGGCTTCGGCCGCAATCGCGTCGGTCAGGACTCTGGCGCCGCCGCGAATGCGCTCCAGCGCTTCGCCGATCTCCTCGTCAGTAACGGTGAGCGGCGGCAGGAGGCGGATGACATTGTCGCCCGCCGGCACGGCAAGCAGGTGCTGATCGCGCAGCGCCATATTCACCTTGGTGTTGGGCATGGCGCATTTCAGGCCGAGCATCAGGCCGGTTCCCCTGATGCCCTCGATGACGTCGGGAAATTCGTCCGCGACCCCGGCCAGCCCCTGTTTCAGAAGCAGCGCCTTGCGCTGCACGTCCTCAAGGAAACCGTCGGCCAGCACCACGTCGAGCACGGCGTTGCCGACCGCCATCGCCAGCGGATTGCCGCCGAAGGTGGTGCCGTGCACGCCGGCCGTCATGCCGGTCGCCGCCTCGTCCGTGGCAAGGCAGGCGCCCATCGGGAAGCCACCGCCGATGCCCTTGGCGATCGCCATCAGGTCGGGCGTGACGCCCGCCCACTCATGCGCGAACAATTTGCCGGTGCGGCCGATGCCGCACTGGACCTCGTCGAAGATCAAAAGCAGGCCGTGCTGGTCGCAGAGCTGGCGCAGCCGTTTCAAGGACTGCGTCGACACCGGGCGAATGCCGCCCTCGCCCTGCACCGGCTCGATCAGGATTGCCGCCGTCTCCGGCGTGATCGCTTTTTCAGCGCCGTCGATGTCGTCGAAAGCGACTTGGTCGAAGCCCTCGACCTTCGGGCCGAAGCCTTCCAGATATTTGTACTGTCCGCCGGCGGCTATCGTCGCCAGAGTGCGACCGTGGAAGGCGCCCTCGAAAGTGATGATGCGGAAACGCTCGGGATGGCCCTTGACGAACTGGTAGCGCCTGGCCGTCTTGATGGCGCATTCCAGCGCCTCGGCGCCGGAATTGGTGAAGAACACCTTGTCGGCGAAGGTCGCCTCGACTAGCCGCTCGCCCAGCCGGCGCTGTTCCGGGATCTCGTAGAGATTGGAGACATGCCAAAGCTTGGCGGCCTGCTCGGTGAGCGCTGCGACGAGATGCGGGTGGCTGTGGCCCAGCGAATTCACCGCGATGCCGCCCGCGAAGTCGAGATATCGCTCGCCCTTGTCGGTGACCAGCCAGGTCCCCTCCCCGTGATCGAAAGCCAGGGGTGCGCGAGCAAAGGTCTCGTAAAGCGCCGAACCGCTCATTATATGCGTCTCCGGAACCGGAAATCAAAAAAGCCGCCAATGCGGCGGCCTTTGCGGCTTATCATGTTTTTCGGCCATGAAGTCAACGAAAACGTCACGCAGAGCGCGTGACAAAGCCCTGACGCCACGCCGGCTCATGAGTAGACCGGCAAGTTGGGGAAAACCGAAAAAACCGAATCGTGTTGCCCTGGGGACTCTTGTCACCGAGTCAGCGCATAAGGTATTTGTAGTCGAGAAATAGCTAGATTTCGTGCGGCGGACCTAAATCACCCGGTATATGTGGTGTTGTTCGCCCGGCGAGAGCCGGGTCGGGAATGGATTCTGACTACCGCACGCTTCAGCAGGAGCGCGACCCCATGAATTGGACTGACGAGCGGGTAGAACTTCTCAGGAAATTGTGGTCGGAGGGTCTGAGCGCCAGCCAGATTGCCGCACAGCTTGGCGGAGTGAGCCGCAACGCCGTTATCGGCAAGGTGCATCGCCTGAAGCTGTCGGGTCGCGGCCGCGCGACGGCCGCCCCGGCGCGCCAGAAGAAGGCGACGCAAGGCGCATCGATGCAGAAATCGGTGACCCGAGCCGCAAGCGCCACACGCCATGTGACAGCCACCATCGGCGCCACCGCGCTGCAGGTGCAGTTCGACGCCGAGCCGGTCGCGCGCCACTATATCCGCCCGGTCGAGAATGTCGTGGTGCCGATCTCACGCAACCTGCAGCTCGTCGAACTGACCGAACGCACCTGCAAATGGCCGAACGGCGACCCGCTCTCGGAAGACTTCAGCTTCTGCGGCAACGACGCCGCCGAAACGGGGCCGTACTGCAAGTATCATTCGCGGGTTGCGTTCCAGCCGGCGGCGGAGCGGCGCAGGGCAAGATAAGGGGAATAGGGGAGTAAGGCAGTAGGGGAGTAGGTGAAGAGAAGCGTTTCATGCGCGATGTTTCGCCAGTCGATCACTCCCGTATAACCTTACTCCCTTACTGCCCTACTCCCCTATTCCCGTCTCTTCACAGCCACCCATTCTTCTTGAACCGCCAGTACAGGAACGCGCAGATCAGCGCGATCACCGCAAGCACGGTCGGATAGCCGTATTCCATCTTCAGTTCCGGCATGTCGGTGAAGTTCATGCCGTAGATGCCGGCGAAGGCCGTCGGCACCGCCAGAATGGCAGCCCATGAGGCGAGCTTCTTGGAGATGGCGGTTTCCTGACTCTGTCCGACGAGAAGGCTCGCTTCGAAAGCGAAGGCCAGAACCTCGCGCAGGCTGTCGATCTTTTCCTGCACGGTGCGGATGTGGTCGGTCACGTCGCGAAACAGCGGATGCATGGCGGCATGGATCTGCAGCAGATCGGCGCTGGTCAGTCTGCGGCAGACCTCGACCAGCGGCAGGGCCGCGTTGCGCAGCCGCAACAGATCGCGGCGCAGCATGTACAGGCGTTCGATGTCGGCGCCGGTCATCGGCTTCAAAAGCACCTTGTCCTCGATCGCCTCGACCTCGTCCTCGATCTGCTCCAGCACCGGCATGTAATTGTCGACGATGAAATCGAGGATGGCGTAGAGAACGAAGTCCTCGCCCTTGGCCAGGGAATGCGGGCAGCTTTCCCAGTGCTGGCGCACGGCCGCGTATGATGTCGAGGGGCCGTGCCGGACGCTGACGATATAGCCGGTGCCCACGAACAGATGCGTCTCGCCGAACGTGACGCGGCCGTCGATCAACTGCGCGGTGCGGGCGACGATGAAGAGCGCATCGCCATATTGCTCGATCTTCGGGCGCTGATGCGGATGCTCGGCATCCTCGATCGCCAAATCATGCAGATGGAATTGCGCCTGCACCCTGAGCAGAAGGTTGCGATCGGGCTCGAGCAGCCCGATCCAGACGACATGGCCGGGTTTCGCCGCCCATTCGCCGGCCTGTTCGATGGCGATGTCGGCAACCCGCTTTCCTCCCGAATAGACGCTGGATGCAATGATGCCCGACGTTGGGGCCGGGGTCAGGTTCCGAACTTGTTCCATCGCAAACCTCCCGAGACCGCGACCGACAAATCGCTGTCCCTGGAGGAGCTTAACCTAAATTAGGAAACCGTTCGAGGGGCGCCCGTTCACTTAGCCGGCACCGTGCCGGGAAGCACGACCTTGTCGGTCTTGTCGCCCTTGGGGCGGTCGGTGGGCATCTGGTCGCCGGTGACGATGTAGTAGATGGTCTCGGCGATGTTGGTGGCATGGTCGCCGATGCGCTCGATATTCTTGGCGCAGAACAGAAGATGCGTGCAGGGCGTGATGTTGCGCGGATCTTCCATCATGTAGGTCAAAAGCTCGCGGAACAGCGAGGTGTACATGGCGTCGATCTGGTCGTCCCTGTCGCGCACGAAGCCGATCCTTTCGACCGAGCGCGAGGCATAGACGTCGAGCACTTCCTTGAGTTGCGTCAGCGCCAGGTTGGCAAGCGCCTCGATCCCGCGGAAAAGGCTGTTCGGCTGACGGCCGTCGACCGAAGCGACGCGCTTGGCGACATTCTTGCCGAGATCGCCGACCCGCTCGATGTCGGCCGAGATGCGGATGGCGCCGACGATCTCGCGCAGATCCGTCGCCATCGGCTGACGCTTGGCGATGATGATGATGGCCTTGTCGTCGATCTCGCGCTGCCCTTCGTCGAGGACGAGATCGTCCTGGATGACCTTCTGGGCGAGGCCATGGTCGACATTGACCAGGGCGGCAACGGCCTGTTCGACCATGCGCTCCGCATGCCCGCCCATCGCGGCGATGCGCTTGGAGAGGAACTTCAATTCCTCGTCATAGGCACTCATGATGTGCACGGACTGCATGGGCATGCCTTCCCAGCTTCTGCCGGTTTGTTCGTTTCCTCAATCCGTCGCTGATACGCGAACCGCATGACAGAAAGAAGAAAATGCCGGTTGGTAACCAGTACAGGATCAGCGAGCCGGCAAATGAACCGTAAACGCCGCGCCCTTGCCGACTTCCGACTTGATCGACAGCCTGGCATTGTGACGAGTCAATATATGCTTGACGATCGAAAGGCCAAGCCCGGTGCCTTTCTGGGTACGGCTGCTTTCGACATCGACGCGGTAGAAGCGCTCGGTGATGCGCGGGATGTGTTCTTCGGCGATACCCGGACCATAATCCCTTATCGTGACGTCGAAGCCCGGCTGTTGGCCATCCTCGCTACCGGCGATCGACACTGTGACCCGCCCGCCCGACTGGCCGTATTTGCAGGCATTCTCGAGGAGATTCTCGAAAACCTGGAACAGTTCGTCGCGGTCGCCGGGCACGACAAGCTGCCCATTGGCGAACTCCCGCTCGATGACGACGCCGTTCTCGCTGGCCAGCGGCCCTAGCGAATCGATGACGCTGTCGATCGTCTGGCGAAGATCGACCTCCGTGCCCGGCTTCAGATAGGGTTTCATCTCCAGCCGCGACAGCGAGAGCAGATCGTCGATCAGGCGGGCCATGCGCCCGGTCTGGTTCTGCATGATCTGCAGGAACTGGTCGCGCGCCGCCGGATCGTTGCGGGCCGGCCCGCGCAGCGTCTCGATGAAACCGGCAATCGAGGCGAGCGGCGTGCGCAGCTCATGGCTGGCATTGGCGATGAAGTCGGCCCGCATGCGATCGATGCGGCGCGTCTCGCTCTGATCCTTGAAGACCAGCACGTACAGGCCGGTGGCATGGCCGACCGTGGACGCGCTGACACGGTAAGTGCGCTCCACCGGCAGCTTTTCGGTGTAGTCGACCGCGTCGGCGGCGACCTGTCCCGACAGGATGCCATCCAGCAGCGCCTGCATTTCCGGAGCGCGGAACTTCAACGACAGCGACATGCCCGGCGCAAGCCCGCCAAAGGCGGCGAAAGCGGCGGCGTTGGCGTGAACGATGGTGGCGGAATGGTCGAAGATGATCAGCGGATCAGCGACCGCGGCCGCCAGATATTCCCCGGAGAGCCTCTGCAGCCCGCTTGCCTCGATCGCTGCTCCCGTGTCGGCTGGCTGGCGCCCGGCATCCGTGGGCAGCATTGCGGCCGCCGTCAGCACCACCAGGGCCAGGACCGGCACGTAAACGGACGCGCCGGCGAAAAAATAAACGGCAAGGATCGCGAGAACACCCACGCCAAGCAGCCAGCGGTTGCGCCGAAGCCGCGCCGCCAGGGCTTGTCCCTTGCCGTCCTGCTCCGCGCCTGTCTCTGCCATAGGCCCGCGCCACCCCCGCATCCCGTCGACCGGTCAGCGGTTCGCTGGACCAGCCTGGCGCATGGCCGTGAAAATCAGGATCGATTTTCGCGAAGGTTCATGCGCAAAATCAAAATGCTACAGCGTCTTTGCGCCCGAATGCGCGCTGCGCTGCACAGGCTCCATAGCATGAGTCCGCAAACTGGAAAGGTTCGTCCGGATGAAAAAGGCCAAGGAAACGGCTGAAGCGGTGCCAGACACGGCACCGATCAAGATCAAGATCGGCGGCAAGGAGCGCGAGTTCGACATCGACAATCCGGTGCTGCCTGACTGGATCGAGGACAACAAGCTCAGCGCCGGCGGCTATCCTTACGACAAGAAGATGAAAGGCGGGGACTACGAAAAGGAGCTCGAAGGGCTGCAGATCGAACTGGTCAAGGCGCAGGCCTGGCTGCAGGCGACCGGCAAGCGGGTGATGGCGCTGTTCGAGGGCAGGGACGCCGCCGGCAAGGGCGGCACGATCTTCGTGCTGCGGCAATATATGAACCCGCGCACGGCACGCAACGTCGCGCTGCCCAAGCCGACGCCGACCGAGGCCGGGCAATGGTACTTCCAGCGCTATGTCGATCATTTCCCGACTTCGGGCGAGTTCGTCACCTTCGACCGCTCCTGGTACAACCGCGCCGGCGTCGAGCCGGTCATGGGGTTCTGCACGCCCGAGCAGCACGAGAAATTCCTCGACGAGACACCGCATTTCGAGCGGATGATCAGCAACGAAGGCATCCATTTCTTCAAATTTTGGCTGAATATCGGCCGCGAAACACAGCTCGAACGGTTCCATGACCGCCGCTGGTCGCCGTTGAAGAACTGGAAGTTCTCGCCGATCGACATTGCCGGCGTCAGCAAATGGGATGACTACACCAAGGCGCGCGACCAGATGATCGAGCGAACGCACAAGGAGTTCGCGCCCTGGATCGTCGTGCGGGCCAACGACAAACGCCGCGCCCGGCTCGCGGTGATCCAGCGCATCCTGCTCTCCCTGCCCTATGACGGAAGGAACCTCGACGCCGTCGGCAAGCCCGACAAGAAGATCATCGGCGAAGGGCCGGAGTTCCTGAAAGACTAATCAATTGCATGAGTTACAGCGCCGCGCGGCTTTCGCCTCGCGCGACGCTGAGACTTTCATGCCGGCGCTCAAGCGGCCAGGCGGGCGATCCGCTGCAGCCGCTTCAGCGTGGTGTCGTCCTGAAGCGCCTGCTGGAACAGCGTGATCTCGTGGTCGATGCGGTCGCACAAGACGTCCGTATCCCCCTTGAGCAGGCTGCGCGTCTGCAGCAATGCGGCCACAGGCTTCTTGGCCAGCTGTTTCGCCCTGGCCAGCGTTGCTTCCTCGGCGCTGCCTTGCGTCACGACCTCGCCGACCAAGCCGAGCGCCTTGGCGTCTTCGGCGCCCAGCGTGTCGCCGAGGCAGAAGAAGCGGAAGGCGCCGGCATAGCCGAGCTTCTGGGGCGCCAGAATGCTGGTCGCCGCGTCCGGCACGAGGCCGAAATCGACGAACGGCACCCTGAAGGTGCTGCCCTTGGAAGCGATCACCATGTCGCAGTGGAACAGGATGGTGCAGCCGACGCCGACGGCATCGCCGTCGACACAGGCAAGGACCGGCTTGGGGAAGGTCGCCAACATGCGGAACATGTCGGTGACGGCGGCGATCAGCTCTCGGTGCTTGGTGGCGTCGAGGAACTCCGAGAAGTCGCCGCCAAGGCAGAAGCATCCGGCAAGTCCGCGCAGCATGACGACGCGGACCTCGTCATTGACCGCCGCCTCGTGCAAGGTCCTGGCGAGGCTTGCATAGGCGTGTCTGTCGAGCACTGGCCGGCCATCGTGCGAGGACACGGTGACGACCAGCGTGTGGCCACGCAGTTCCGGTTCGGGATGGAAACTCATGACCGCCTCCATCACGACGCCTGCTTCAGACCGAGCTGGCCGGGATAGCCCCGGTTCAGCACCGGCAGGAAGTGATTGCGGCGGGCCCGAACGACCTCGAGCGTATGCTCGGTAAAGGTGAGCAGCGTCGCCACGACCTGCTGGTTGCCATAGGTGCGCTGGTAGCCGAGCGGCTTTGCCAGGAAATGCAGCTGCAGCGCTCTGAGCACCCACATCGGCTCGAACTCGATGATGACCTGGTTGACGTTGCGCTTCAGGCCCCATTCGACGAAGCCGGCGATCAGTTCGGTCCCGACCGTCGAGACGCCGCGTTTGCCGTCGCGAAAACCCGGAGCCACGGCATAGCGGGTAAGTTCCCAGACATTCGGTCCCGAGGGGGACGGTCCCTCGCAGAGATCCGACAGCACATCCGTCAGAAGATGCGGCCGCGTGGTCGGCAGCATACGCTGGTAACCTGCCAGTTCACCGTTGCGGATAACGAGGTGATGTTCGGCCTCGTCATGATCGAACTGATCGATCTCGAGCTGGTCCGGGCGATCGAGATCGGTCCATCCCATCTCCTCGACGAAGATCTTGTAGCGCAGGCGATGAACCGCCTCCCAGAGGTCGGGACGTTCCATCAGTTCCTGAGTGGTAAGGGCGAAAAGCATTAGCCGTCTCCTAGGCTTAAGAGGAAGATACGGCCGTGATGTCCCTTAAAATATTGCGCGACTGCGCAGGCAAGAATTTCCAGGTCGGCACGGCCGACCTAGCTAATATAGCCGCGCCTAATCGCCTCCGCGACTGCCTGCACGCGGTTGGCTGCGCCCAGTTTGCTCTTGGCGTTAAGAAGGTGTTTCTCGGAAGTGTGTTCCGAGATGCCGAGGATTTGCGAGATCTCCCATTCGGACTTGCCGACGGCGGCCCATTGCAGGCATTCCCGCTCACGCGCCGTCAATTCTATGTGATCGATGACGCTGTCGGCCTTGGTGTGCAACTGCATCGCGCGACCGATCGCGTAGGTCGATGCCAGCGAGACCATCCCGAATTCCTGGTCCGACAGTTCGACGGATTCGCCGCCCAGCGAGACCATGACGATCTGGCCGTCGAGCGTGACCAGCGGAAGCGCCAAGCCATCGCGCAGCTTGAACTCGCGCGCGTCGCCCATGACTTCGTCGCTGCTTTTGTCGATCACGGCGCTTTTGGAAGCATCCCGCCATTGGAACGGCGCCCGAAGCTGCTTCATGTGACTGACGACCGGATCGTGGTCGACATAGTTGCGCGCCACATAGCGTTCCAGCCAATTGCCTGGCCAATCGCAAAGCAGCACATGCTGCTTCTGCTGACCGCGCGGCGTGCCGGGCTGCGGCACCGTTCCCGCCATCAGAGCGGTCAGGCCGAAATTCGAGGTGACGCCGAGCAGCCTCTCGCAAACCGCGGCCGCGGTGCCGGCATGCTGCAACTGGTCTATGTATTCCAGAGTTCTGTCGAACAGGCCCATCGCAACATCTACCCCATGTTGCTTCTGCTTTTAGTTACCGACGGTAGATGCCCGAACACCCCTTCGCCATCAACCCCCGCGTCGCGATCTCCTCAGCAAAGCCGGCAGTTCCCCCTTCCGGCACGTAAGGTCACTTGCAAACGCGCCCAAGCATACGCTTAATTTGGCCGCTTGAAATCAAAAACCGTTGTGCCTGCCCCGTTTTCATACGAAAAGCCAAGGAACGGGGACAGGCGCGGAGCCATATCGTGATCTTGCGGTGGACATTTCTTGCCCTGATGTCGGCGCTGGGCGGGATGCTGCCCTTTTCCAGTGCGACTCAGGCGGCGGAGCCGCAGGTGCCGGTGCTGTGGGACGCCAAGGAGCGGCTGCCGAAACCCGATCTCTCGGCGCTGCCGCGACTCAGATTCCTCACCACCACCGATTTTCCGCCCTTCAACTTCCTCGACGGCTCAGGCCGGTTGTCGGGCTTCCACATCGATCTGGCGCGGGCGATTTGCGCGGAGCTGGGCATTGTCGAGAAATGCCAAGTCCAGGCGTTGCCCTGGAACGAATTGGAGAATGCTCTCCAGAAAGGCGAAGGCGAGGCTATCATCGCCGGCATCGCCGCAACGTCAGAAAGCCGCGAGAAATACGCCTTCTCGCGCTCCTACATGCAATTCCCGGCCCGCTTCATCATGCCGAAGGCGAAGGCCATCGCCGAGCCGATCCTCGACAAGCTGCGCAGCAAGCGGGTTGGCGTCATCGGCGGCTCGGCGCATGAGAAGATGCTGCGCGATTACTTCAACACCGTGCAGGTGGTGACCTTCGACACACCGGAAAACCTCTACGCCGACCTCAAGGCCGGCAAGATAGACGCCGCCTTCGGCGACGGCATGCGCTTTGCCTTCTGGCTGGGCGGCTCCGACGCCGCCGGCTGCTGCCGATTCGCCGGCGGCCCATATCTGGCGCCGGAATATCTGGGCTCGGGCATGGCGATCGCCACCCGCAAGGGCGATACCGCGCTTGCCGCCGCCTTCGACTACGCGCTGCAGGAAATCTCGATCAAAGGCACGTTCGCAGAGTTCTACCTGCGCTATTTTCCTGTCAGCTTCTTCTGAAGGTTGCTGATATTCAGGTGATGCCGGCCTGACCTGGATTTCAGCAACCGCGTCCCGCCAACGCTAGAGCGTTTCATAGCTTGATTGAATCGGAGGGGATTCCCGCTCGGCCTGATTTGTGATTCAAGATGCTGGCTGGATAGGAGGCCAGCATCTGATGGTTCGACCTCTTTCCGATGATTTACGCGAGCGGGTTGTTGCGGCGGTTTTGAGTGGCGAGAGCCGCCGGTCGGCCGCCAAGCGGTTCGGTATCGCAAATTCGACAGCCGTGAAATTGTTGCAGCGTCATCAGGCAACCGGCTCGGTGGCGCCGGGCAAGATGGGTGGCCACCGTAAGCGGGTTCTGGAACCGCATCGAGCCTTCATCGTGGAGCGGATCAACCAGACCTCTGATCTGTCGCTACATCGGCTGAAGGACGAGTTGGCCGCGCGCGGGGTCAAGGTCTCGCACAATGCGGTGTGGCAGTTCCTGCGCCGCGAAGGGCTAAGCTTCAAAAAAAACGCTGTTCGCCCTTGAGCAGGCACGTGCCGATATTGCCCGTCGGCGCCAGCGATGGCGATCCTGGCAGGCCGGCCTCGATCCCCAATGCCTGGTCTTCATCGATGAGACCTGGATCAAGACCAACATGGCTCCCCTGCGCGGCTGGGGGCCGAAGGGCAAGCGGCTGCGCGGCCTGGCTCCACATGGTCATTGGCGCACGCTGACTTTCCTCGGCGCGCTGCGCTGTGATCGGCTCGCGGCACCTTGCGTCTTCGACGGACCGATCAACGGTCAATGCTTCCGCGCCTATGTCGAGCAGCAGCTCATCACCGTGCTGAAGCCCGGCGACATCGTCATCATGGACAACCTGGGCAGCCATAAGTCGGCGGCCATCAGGCAGATGATCAAAGCCGCTGGCGCCAGGCTCTGGTACCTGCCGCCCTACTCACCGGACCTCAATCCGATCGAGCAGGCCTTCGCCAAGATCAAGCACTGGATGCGCCAGGCGCAGAAACGCACCGTCGAGGACACTTGGCGACACATCGGCCACCTCGTCGAAGCCATCGAGGCAGCCGAATGCAAGAACTACTTCGAAAACGCCGGATACGCTTCCGTCAAAACATGAAAGACTCTAAGTCAGCGTGCGCAGGCGCGCTTTGGCTGCACGCGCGATCGCGGCCACGGTCAGTGTGTCGAGATCGAGCTTGAGGCGGATGAGCTGCAGCACCCTGACCTCCTCCATGCGCATCTCGAGATCGACGGCGGCGACCTCGAAGGCGGCGGCGTAGGCGGTGTCGCGCAGCCGCTCGGGCAGCGCTTCGGCGACACGCGCCAGCACGCCTTCCAGCCCGTCCTTGTCGTGCAGCGCCTTCTGACAGGCTTGTGCCACCTGAACCAGCCTGTCCTGGTTGAAATCGACGAACACCGGCCAGGAGCGGACGACATCGCCGATCCGCGCGAGCTCGACATCGGTCATGTCGCGATCCGAAGCCGATGTGATGACCATCAAGTGGATCACGGCTTCATGCGGGCTCAGCAAAGGCATTCAAAACTCCTAATGGCGTGCATGTTGTTGCCCCAAAGCCGCAACATGCCTTTGGGTGACATGCACTTGAAACTGAGGCTCCAACGTAGGAGCGCCATTATGGCGCCGCAAGGAAAACCGGCGCAAATCGTTGACGCTCCGGTCTCGCGCGCCTAGAGACCGTCGACAAATCTTATCCGCTCTTATCCGCCGCGCAGACGGCCATGATTGGAACTTCGATATGACGGGATCAAACATCATCGATCTCAATCCCGAGATGCTTGCCGCGGCAGCCGAGAGCAAGGCCTGGCCGTTCGAGGAAGCCAAGAAAATCATCGCCCGCTACAAAGGCAAGGATTTCCCCGAAACCGTCCTGTTCGAGACCGGCTACGGCCCGTCCGGCCTGCCGCATATCGGCACCTTCGGCGAAGTGGCGCGCACGACCATGGTGCGGCATGCCTTCCGGGTGCTGACGCAAGACAAGGTCAAGACCAAGCTCCTGTGCTTCTCCGACGACATGGACGGCATGCGCAAGATACCGGACAACGTGCCGGACCGCGCCGCGCTCGAGCCCTATCTGCATATGCCGCTGACCTCGGTGCCCAATCCGTTCGGCGGCGACTATGCGAGCTTCGCCGACCACAACAATGCGATGCTGTGCCGCTTCCTCGACACATTCGGCTTCGACTACGAGTTCGCCAGCGCGACGCAGTACTACAAGGCCGGCCGTTTCGACGAGGTGCTGCTGCGCGCCGCCGAACGCTATGACGAGATCATGGGCGTGATGCTGCCGACGCTCGGGCCGGAGCGCCAGGCGACCTACAGCCCGTTCCTGCCGATCTCGCCGAGGAGCGGCCGCGTGCTCTACGTGCCGATGATCAATGTCGACGCCAAGGCCGGCACCATCACCTTCGACGACGAAGGCACCGAGACGACGCTGCCGGTCACCGGCGGCCATGTGAAGCTGCAGTGGAAGCCGGATTTCGGCATGCGCTGGGCGGCGCTGGGCGTCGATTTCGAGATGTTCGGCAAGGACCACCAGACCAATGCGGCGATCTACGACCGCATCTGCAACATCCTCGGCGGTCGCGCGCCGGAGCATTTCGTCTACGAGCTGTTCCTCGACGAGGTGGGCCAGAAAATCTCCAAGTCGAAGGGCAATGGGCTCACCATCGACGAATGGCTGACCTACGCGCCGACTGAAAGCCTCGGCCTTTACATGTACCAGCGGCCGCGGCAGGCGAAGAAGCTCTATTTCGACGTCATCCCGAAGGCGGTGGATGAGTATTACGCTTTCCTCGGCGCCTATCCGCGCCAGGACTGGAAGGAACGGCTTGGCAATCCGGTCTGGCACATGCATGACGGCAACCCGCCGGCGATCGACCTGCCGGTGCCTTTCGCGCTGCTGCTCAACCTGGTCAGCGCCTCCAACGCGCATGACAAGTCGGTGCTGTGGGGCTTCATCTCGCGGCATGCGCCGGGCGTGACGCCGGAGACGCATCCCGAACTCGACCGGCTGACCGGCTACGCGATCCGCTATTTCGACGACTTCGTGAAGCCGACCAAGGTTTTTCGCGCGGCCGACGAGGTGGAGCGCGACGCGCTGGCCAAGCTCTCCGAGGCACTCGGCGCGCTGCCGCCGGGCGCCGACGGCGAAGCGATCCAGAACGCCGCGCTCAATGTGGCGCGCAAGATCGAGCGCTACCAGGACCATTCCAAGCAGAGCCCGGAAGGCGGGCCCGGCGTGTCGGTCGCCTTCTTCCAGATGATCTACCAGGTGCTGATCGGCCAGGAGCGCGGACCGCGCTTCGGTTCCTTCGCGGCGCTTTACGGCATCGCCGAGACACGCGCGCTCATTGAGCGGGCGCTGGCTGGTCAGTTGGCGGCGTAACGGCCCCGCCATCGGCCGGCAGGATCGAATCCGGCGCCACCGGCGCCGGACCCGACGCGGCCGGCACCGCCGGCAGCCCGTCGAGCTTCGGCGCCGGGCCGAAAATACCCTTCCTTGCCGTGCGGGCCTTGTTCTCGGCCTCGACATAGGGCCCGCCTTGCGCGGCGCGCGCCCAGCCGTTCTCGACCAGCCACTGGCCGATGTCCTGATTGCCGATATGGCATTCGGCGGTGATGGTGTCGCGCCCGCCCTCCGGCGGCACCGTGCAGGCGACCGCGCGGCCGCGCAGGAAGGCGCGGAAGGCCGTCCTGGCGCGGGCGCCGCAGGCCCAACTCTTGCCCTCGTCGCTGCAGGTCTCATCGGCCTTGACGACATCCACGCCGGACACGGCGACCGCATAACCTTTCGACTCGATCAACCCGGCGGCGGTGGCGACCGGCTGGAACAGCTTGGTGCCGTTCCAGTCGCTTGGCATCTTCGTCTTGGGCGGCTTGGGCGGCCCGGCCAGGGCCAGATCGCTGAGCGGCGCGCGCGGCTCCACCCGTTCCAGTTCGTTGTCTGAAAGATCAGGTGGCGCCACGACGTCGGGATCGATGGCCCTCGAATGAGCAGCAGGCTTCGGCGGTTGTGGAGCGGCCGGCGCGGGAATAGCCGAGGTCGCCGGCTCTTGCGCCGCATCGGAAGCGGAAAGCGTATTGTCGCCGGTGGGGAGTGCGTCGGCGATGGGGTCGATCTGATCGACCGTGACGGCGCTTTCGTGGCCCTTGACCGCGTGTCCGCCGGCAACAACAAGAGCCGCCATGACCGGGACCGCCAGCACCGCCAAGGCTGTCTGAAGAAGCCGCATCAGCCCGGCCTACTGGCTCGCCCAGACGATGCGCGCCATCCATTCGATATCGCGCGTCGGGATGTCCCGGTCGGGGTGGTCCGGGTTGAGCGAAACCAGCACGATCGATTTCATCGTTTGCCGGTCGAGCACCTTGGCCATCACCTCGCCGGCGGTGGTCTTGACGACAACGCGATCGCCTTTGCGGGTCGGCGCGCCCGGCTCGACGATCAGCACATCGCCGTTGCGGTAGAGCGGCAGCATGGAATCGCCTTGCACCTGCAGCGCGTAGGACGTCTCGGTCGCCCGCGCCGGAAGCTCGACCAGGTCCCAGCCCTGCCCGGCCGGATAGCCTGCATCGTCGAAGAAGCCCCCCGCTCCCGCCTGGGCGAAGCCAAGCAATGGAACCGCGCTGCGGTGCTGGGCGACGGAGGCGCCACTGCGACCTTCGACCAGTCCGGTGAATTCCTCCAGCGAAGCGCCGGTGGCCTCGATGATCTTGGCCAGCGATTCGGTCGAGGGCCAGCGCGGCCGGCCGTCGGACGACAGCCGCTTCGACTTGTTGAAGGCTGTCGAGTCAAGGCCCGCGCGCCGGGCAAGTCCGGAAGCCGATAGCGAATAGCGCTCAGCGAGAGCATCGATTGCGGCCCATACGCGGTCGTGTGAGAGCACGCGCGCACTCCTTCAAACAGGAAAAAATGCCTCAAGCCTGTCTAGCGCGCAGTCATGCCCTTGTCCACCGGTGCTGCCGGCGGATCGTTAACAATACTCCATGAGCCTCCTCCTAGCGCACCTCCTATCCTATCCCGGCCAAGGCCTTCGGCAGGCGCTTGTGGCGCATGGAATGCAGGCCGGGCGACCGTATCCGCAAGGCAGGCGAACCGTCGTCGCCTCCGACAATGAGCTGATGGTCTTCTCGGACGAGGTGACAGATTTCCTGCTCGGCAGGGCAGCCTGAGCCGAAGCGCGATCAGGCCGCCTTGGCCTGTTCGCGCAAATTCCGGTGCGACACCATGAAGGTCCGCTCGGCCTCGGTCGGCGGGCGTGGACCGGCGGCGCGGCCGAGCGCTGCGACGACCTCCTCGATGTCGAGGAAGCGGCGGCCGGCACGGTCATAGACACCGCCCGTGGTCAGGATCAGCGCCGCGGTCTCGCCGCCGTCGAGGACGAAGCGGTGCCTGCCGATGACGGACGTGCCTTCCCAGGTCTCGATCGACGAGACCACCTCGAAGCGCCGCCACAGCCTGATCTCACGCACATAGGCGACCTGCAGCCCGCCGATCATCGGCGCCCAGCCATTCTTGCGCGCCAGCGCGATAAGGCCGATGCGCAGGAAGATGTCGATACGGCCAAGGTCGGCCAGCATCATGTAGCGGGCGTTGTTCAGGTGCAGGTTGAAATCGATGTCGATCGGCAGGCAGCGAAAAGCCAGTCGGCTTTCCTCGCCGACCCTATAGGGGCCACGGCTCGATGCCGTGGCCATGGTGCGGGCCATTCGCCCCCAGACATACATTCCGGTTCGTCAGGCCGCCTCTCGAACCTCGCCTTTCCGGTAGGGGTCGAAGCGCTGGTAGAAGGTCTCGCCCTTCTCGGCCATGTCGAGCAGAAGCTTCGGCGCCTTGAACTCGGCGCCATACTTCTTCTGCAGACCCTTGGCGATCTTGACGAAACGCTTGGCGCCGATGCCGTCGATGTAGGACAGCGCACCGCCGGTGAAGGGCGCGAAGCCGAAGGCGAGGATCGAGCCGACATCCGCCTCGCGCGGATCGGTGACGATGCCTTCCTCCATCACCCGCGCCGCTTCCAGCGCGATGGTGACCAAGAGGCGCTGCTTCAGCTCCTCATAGTCGACCTTTTCGGGCTTCAGCTGTGGGTAGAGGTCCCTCAGGCCCGGCCACAGCTTCTTCTTCGCGGGCTTTGCCGGATAGTCGTAGAAACCCTTGCCGTTCTTGCGGCCGAAGCGGCCATGCGTGTCGACCATCGTGTTGATCAGCGCCATCTGCCTGGGGTCGACGGCCTTCTCGCCGAGATCCCGGATGGTCTGCTTCATGATCTTCTGGGCAAGGTCGACGGCCGTCTCGTCGGTCAGCGCGAGCGGACCGACCGGCATGCCGGCGGCCTTGGCGGCGTTCTCGATCATCGGCGCCGGCACGCCTTCGATCAGCATCTTGTAAGCTTCCGACATGTAGCGCAGCACGCAACGGTTGACGTAGAAGCCACGCGTGTCGTTGACGACGATGGGCGTCTTCTTGATGGCGCGTACGAAGTCGAAGGCGACGGCCAAGGCCTTGTCGCCGGTCTTCTTGCCGAGGATGATCTCGACCAGCATCATCTTGTCGACCGGTGAGAAGAAGTGGATGCCGATGAAGTTCTTCGGCCGCGCCGAATTCTTCGCCAAAGCGGTGATCGGGATCGTCGAAGTGTTGGAAGCGAAGATCGCCGACGACTTCAACACCGCTTCCGCCTTCTCGGTGGCGTCCTTCTTGACGCTCGAATCCTCGAAGACCGCCTCGACGACGAGGTCGCAGCCGGCAAGATCGGCATAGTCCGCCGTCGGCGTTATCAGCGACAGGAGCTTGTCCTTGTCCTCCGGCTTGGCGCGACCCTTCTTGATCTGATCGGCCATGAGGCTGTCGGAATGCGCCTTGCCCTTCTCGGCCGACGGCAGATCGCGGTCTAGCAGCACGACCGGAATGCCGGCTTTTGCCGTAACATAAGCGATGCCGGCGCCCATGAAGCCGGCGCCGAGAATGCCGATCTTCTTGAATTTGGTGTCCGGCAGGCCGGACGGGCGGCGCGCGCCCTTGTTCAGTTCCTGCAGCGACAGGAACAGCGAGCGGATCATCGCCGCCGCTTCCTTCGACTGCATGATCTCGGTGAAATAACGCTGCTCGATCCTGAGCGCGGTATCGAACGGCACCAGCAGGCCTTCATAGACGCATTTCAGGATCGCGGCCGCGGCCGGGTAGTTGCCGTAGGTCTCGCGGCGCAGGATGGCGATGGCCGGCGGCCAGAGATTGGCGCCGGCCGCCGAGTAGACCGGACCGCCCGGCAGCTTGAAGCCCTTCTCGTCCCAAGGCGCCACCGGCTTCAGGCCGTTCCTGATCATCGCCTTGGCGGTTTCGATCAGCTTCTTCGGCTCCGCGATCTCATGGATCAGACCCATCGCCTTCGCCTTTTGCGGCGTCAGGTTCTGGCCGGAGGTCAGCATTTGCAGTGCCTGCTGCTGGTCGGTCAGCCGCGGCACGCGCTGGGTGCCGCCAGCGCCCGGGAAGATACCGATCTTCACCTCGGGCAGCGCCATCTTCACCTTATCGGAATCAGCGGCGACGCGGCCATGGCAGGCGAGCGACATCTCGAAGGCGCCCCCCATGCAGGTGCCGTTGATCGCCGACACCCAGGGCTTGCCGGAAGTCTCGATCTTGCGGAACAGGCCGGTCATGTAGCCGGCATTCTCGAACAGCGCCTTGGTCGCCTTCTCGAGGTCCTTCTCCTTGTCGACGGCGAAGGTGGCCAGCATCTTCTGCAGCATGGTGATGTCGGCGCCGCCGGAGAAAGAGTCCTTGCCCGAGGTGATGACGACGCCCTTGACGGCGGCATCGGCTGTCACCTTCTCGACGATGGCGTTCAGCTCGCGCATCACCTCCTCGGTGAAGACGTTCATCGAGCGGTCCGGCATGTCCCAGGTGACCAGCGTGATACCGTCGGCGTCCACGTCGAGGGTGAAATTGGTGTAGCTCATAGTCTCTCTCCCTCAGACGCGTTCGATGATGGTGGCGGTGCCCATGCCGGCGCCGATGCAGAGCGTGACCAGCGCGGTGTTCAAATCGCGGCGCTCCAGCTCGTCCAGCACCGTGCCCAGGATCATGGCGCCGGTGGCGCCGAGCGGGTGGCCCATGGCGATCGCGCCGCCATTGACGTTGATCTGGTCATGCGGGATGTCGAAAGCCTGCATGTAGCGCAGCACGACGGAAGCGAAGGCCTCGTTGAGCTCGAACAGGTCGATGTCCGACTGCTTCATCTTGGCGCGTTTCAGGAGCTTCTCGGTGACGTCGACCGGACCGGTCAGCATCAGCACCGGCTCCGAGCCGATATTGGCGAAGGCGCGGATGCGGGCGCGCGGCTTCAGCCCCATGGCCTTGCCGGCTTTCTTGGAGCCGAGCAGCACGGCGGCGGCGCCGTCGACGATACCCGACGAATTGCCGGCATGATGGACGTGGTTGACCTCCTCGACTTCCGGATGCTTCTGCACGGCCACCGCGTCGAAGCCGCCCATCTCGCCGGGCATGACGAAGGACGGGTTGAGCGAGGCTAGCGACTGCATGTCGGTCGTGGGCCGCATGTGCTCGTCATGGTCAAGGATGGTAAGGCCGTTCTGGTCCTTGATCGGGATCACCGACTTCTTGAAACGACCCTCGCCCCAGGCCTTGGCGGCGCGCTTCTGGCTCTCGACCGCATAGGCGTCTACGTCGTCGCGGGAAAAGCCGTATTTGGTGGCGATCAGGTCGGCCGAGATGCCCTGCGGCACGAACCAGCCGGGCAAGCCGACGGACGGATCCATGAACCAGGCGCCGCCGGACATGCCCATACCGACGCGCGACATGGATTCGACGCCGCCGGCAATGACGATCTCGTCCGCGCCTTGGGCGATCTTGGCGGCGCCGAAATTGATGGCGTCGAGACCCGAGGCGCAGAAGCGCGAAATCTGCATACCGGGTGCCTTGGTGTCGTAACCGGCCTCGAAGGCGGCGGCGCGCGGAATGACGGAGCCCGCCTCGCCGACCGGATCGACGCAGCCGAAGATGATGTCGTCGACATTGCCGGTGTCGAGCCCGTTGCGGTCGCGCAGCGCCTCGAGCGTCTTCGCGGCGAGCCGCACCGCCGGCACTTCATGCAGCGCGCCATCCTTCTTGCCCCTGCCGCGCGGCGTGCGCACGGCGTCATAGACGTAAGCTTCGGCCATTTTCTGCTCCTGTGGGTTTGCCGGCCGACGCGCTCAGAGAGAGCGCCCGATCAGCAATTTCATGATCTCGTTGGTGCCGCCGTAGATGCGCTGGACGCGGGCGTCGCGGTACATGCGGGCGATCGGATATTCATTCATGTAGCCATAGCCGCCATGCAGTTGAAGGCATTCGTCGACGACTTTGCCCTGCAGGTCGCTGAGCCAGTATTTGGCCATCGAGGCGGTGACCGGATCGAGGCCGCCATCGATGTGGCGGGCGACGCAGTCATTGTAGAAGACGCGGCCGATCGTGGCCTCGGTCTTCAATTCGGCCAGCTTGAACTGGGTGTTCTGGAAATCGATGACCGCCTTGCCGAAGGCCTTGCGTTCCTTGACGTAGTCGATGGTGAGCGCCAGCGCCCGCTCGATCATGGCGATCGCTCCGGTGCCGATCTGCAGGCGCTCCTGCGGCAGTTGCTGCATCAACTGGACAAAGCCCTTGCCCTCCTCGTGGCCGAGCAGGTTGGAGGTCGGCACGCGCACGTCGTTGAAAAACAGCTCCGACGTGTCGTTCGACTTCAGCCCTATCTTGTCGAGGTTGCGGCCGCGCTCGAAGCCTTCGACCTCATCGGTCTCGACGACGATCAGCGAGGTGCCCTTTGCGCCCTTGTCCGGATCGGTCTTGGTGACGACGATGATCAGGTTGGCGAGCTGGCCGTTGGTGATGAAGGTCTTCGAACCGCTGATCTTGTAATGGTTGCCGTCCTTCTCGGCGCGGGTCTTGACGCCCTGCAGGTCGGAGCCGGCGCCGGGCTCGGTCATGGCGATGGCGCCGATGAGCTCGCCGGTCGCGAGCTTCGGCAGCCATTTCCGCTTCTGCTCTTCCGAGCCGTAATGGAGGATGTAGGGGGCGACGATCGAATTGTGCAGGCCGATGCCGAAGCCGTCGACCCCGACATGGCCGATCGCCTCGATGATGGCGCTCTCATGCGCGAAGGTGCCGCCGGAGCCGCCATATTCCTCCGGCATCGAGGCGCAGAGCAGGCCCGCCGCTCCGGCCTTCAGCCAGCTCTCGCGGTCGAACATCTCATTCTTCTCGAACTCATCATAGCGCGGCGCGATCTCTTCGGCCATGAAGCGGGATGCCATATCGTAGAGCATGCCAACCTCGTCCGCCGCCCAAGCGGGCTTCGGCAGGCCCAGAATTTCGGCTGGATTTGTCGCCACGATTTCCTCCGCGTTCCGACAATTGTGGGCCGGCTCCGCCGGCCCGCCAAACCTAGAACGCTTCCGCCGGCAGCGCCATCAGCGTGTCCGCGCCACTGGAAATGCGGACAAGACGCGTCGCGGTTTCCGGCATGATGCGCTCCATGAAGAAACGCGCGGTCACCAACTTGTTGTCGTAAAACGCGCTGGCGCCGTTGGCGCCTTCCGCGAGCTTGGCTTGGGCGGATTTCGCCATCTGCGCCCACATATAGCCCAGCGCCACCAAGCCGAAGAGATGCATGTAGTCGGTCGAGGCGGCACCTGCATTGTCGGGCTTGGCCATGGCGTTCTGCACCAGCCACATGGTGGCCGCCTGCAGGTCGTTGAGGCCTTTCTTCAGCGCCTTGGTGAAGTGCGCCATCTTCTCATCAGTGCGGTTTTCCTCGCAGAACTCGCCGACCTCCTTGAAGAAGGCCTGCACGGCGCGGCCGCCATTCTGGGCCAGCTTGCGGCCGACGAGGTCCAGCGCCTGGATGCCGTTGGCGCCTTCGTAGATCATGGCGATGCGGGCATCGCGCACGAACTGGCTCATGCCGTGCTCTTCGATATAGCCGTGGCCGCCGAACACCTGCTGGGCCATCACCGCGTGATCGAAGCCCTTGTCGGTGAGCACGCCCTTGACCACCGGCGTCATCAGACCGGTGTAGTCGTCGGCCGCCTGGCGATCCTTGTCGTCGCCGGAGCGATGCGCGACGTCCGACTTGATCGCCGTCCACAGCGCCAGCGCGCGGCCTGCCTCGTTATAGGCCTTCATGGTCATCAGCGAGCGGCGGATATCGGGATGGACGATGATCGGGTCGGCCTTCTTGTCCGGCTCCTTGGCGCCCGACAGCGAACGGCCCTGGAGGCGGTCCTTGGCGTAGGAAACGGCGTTCTGATAGGCGATCTCCGAGACCGAAAGCCCTTGCAGGCCTACGCCGAGGCGAGCCTCGTTCATCATCGTGAACATGGCCTTCAGGCCGCCGTTCAGTTCGCCGAGCAACGTGCCTTCGGCCTCGTCATAGTTCATGACGCAGGTCGAGTTGCCATGGATGCCCATCTTCTCCTCGATCGAGCCGCAGGAGACCGTGTTGCGCTCACCGGGGTTGCCCGAGGCGTCGAGCTTGAACTTCGGCACGATGAACAGCGAGATGCCTTTCACGCCTTCCGGCGCGCCCTCGGCGCGGGCCAGCACCAGATGGACGATGTTGTCCGACATGTCGTGCTCGCCGGCGGAGATGAAGATCTTCTGGCCGGAAATCCTGTAAGTGCCGTCGCCGTTGGGAACGGCCTTGGTGCGCAGCAGGCCGAGGTCGGTGCCGCAATGCGGCTCGGTCAGGTTCATGGTGCCGGTCCAGGCGCCCTCGATCAGCCTGGGAAGCCAAGTCGCCTTCTGCTCGTCCGTGCCGTGGGTGACGATCGCCGCGATCGCGCCTTGCGTCAGGCCCGGATACATCATCAGCGCCATGTTGGCGGAGACCATATATTCCGAAACCGCGGTGTGGACCGTGTAGGGCAGGCCCTGGCCACCGAACTCCACCGGCGCCGCAAGTCCCATCCAGCCGCCCTCGCGGTACTGGTCGAAGGCATCCTTGAAACCCTTGGGCGTGGTCACCGAGCCGTCTTCATGGCGCACGCAGCCTTCCATGTCGCCGACACGGTTCAGCGGATGCATGACGTTCTCGGCTAGCTTCGCGCCTTCGGCGAGGATCGCCTCGAGAACGTCGGGCGTCGCGTCCGAGAAACCTGGAAGATTGGAATAGCGCTGATAACCCAGCACATCGTTGAGCACGAACAGCGTGTCCTGGATCGGCGCCCTGTAGATCGTCATGCCTTCCTCCGCCCTTACGGTCCCGGCCGACCAGCAAGTCGCCTGTCCACGTCCTGGACAGGAGGCCGGGCCAATGTCGATGCTGCGTAGCAAATATTGACGTTTGCGTAAACGTCAACTTCGCCGCAATCAAAAAATATTGTAAGCGGCCAGGCATCGTGGCGACAAAAAAGCCACGCGACTATAGCCGCGCGGCTTTGTTGTCCGGGTATTTCCGAAGCGCGGGCGATCAGCCAGCGACGCTTGCCTGCGGCGCAGCGGTGCGCTCGACGAGCATCTGGCGCACGATGGCCATCGAATTGCTCAGCTCGCCGATGGCGTCGTCGATCAGCGCGCGCTGCTTCTGCAGGCGGGCGAGCTGTTTCTCCGACTTGTCGAGCGCGAGCCGCAACTGCTTGGTGTTGGTGCCGGTCGGATCGTAGAGATCCATCATCTGCTTGACGTCGCGCAGCGAGAACCCGACCTTGCGGCCGAGCAGGATCAGCTTCAGCCGGGCCTTGTCGCGGCGCGTGTAGAGTCGGGTCGAGCCGTCGCGATGCGGATTGAGAAGGCCCTTGTCTTCGTAGAAACGCAGCGTGCGCAACGTCACGCCGTATTTCTTGGCCATCTCGCCGATGCGGACGAATTCCTCGCCGGCCTCGGCCGGAATGTCATTGGTATTGGCCGCGGCTTCGCCGGGCGAAACAAGTTTCATGGTCACTGGCTTTCCCCTGATGGCGTCGCGGTCGCGGACCAAGCGTCGCCTGGATGGAAGCGGGGGCGTGCTTCCAATCGTGGTTGCAACAAATCAATCGCAAGAGGCACGGCTTCGCACCTTTTACGTTTACGTCAATTCTATATCGACAGCCGCGAGGTGACGCAAGGGCGTTGTCGAACCGGAACTTTATGCCGCACCCGGATGCCGGCGCATGATTTATGCGAGACTTCTTAAGCTTGGTTAACGCCTTGTTTACCACGTTGGGCGAAATGTGCGCATGTCGGTCATCCGTGTTTATCCTGTAGCGAATTTTTCACGGTTTTCGAAGCGCGGGTGAAAAACCCGGGAAGGCTTGTCCTCCTCCGCAGCAAAACCGCTCGGCTCGCTTCGGTCCCGGCTGGCTACTGGAAAACCGGCCTCCGGCCGGCCATTCTGAACACGGGCGCATCGATGAACAGCAAGCGGTCCTATCTCGATACACTCAATGCCGGCAGGCAGCGCCGGCCGCACGCATCACTCGAGGAACTGAACCGCTCGCTCGAAACGCTGGAGCAGCGGCTGGACCGGACGCGCGCCGACATGCCCGATCGCCCCGACCTGCGGCGGCCGCCGGTCGAGCCGCGCTATCCAAGCACGCAGCCTTACGGCCAGCCGCGCTGGTATGAAGACACCTACTCCGCACAAAGACCTCTGGACCGGCCGCCGCAAAATCCGGCGGCGCAGTATCCCGGCGCGCAGAACCAGCGGCCGCAAAATCCGGCGTCCGGCGCCGCGCCCGCCTTCGGGCAGAATTATCAGGCGATCGCGCGCGACATCGACCGGGTGCGCGGCCAGGAAGACAGCGTCGCCATGGTCGGCAAGATCGCCGTCGAGCTGCGCGGGCTGCGTGAGGAACTGCGGCATCAGATGACTGCCGGCCTGCAGCGCGAATTCGAAGCGTTTCGCCAGGACATCGACCGCGCCATGCAGGCCAACAGCCAGCGCGGCGCGATGCCCGACAAGAGCAGCGCCGAGCTCGGCCTTGAATTCGAGCGGCTTTCGGGCGCCATCCAGACGCTGGCCGAAAAGAGCGACGACCGCAGCGTCAACCTGCTGCGGCTGGAGCTGGAACAGGTGAAGAGCGCGCTGGACACGCTGGCGCGCGAGGAAAGCGTGCAGAAGGTCGACCGTCGCTGGGACGATTTCGACCGCCGCTGGAGCGCCTTCGAGGACCGCGTCGACGCCGATCAGCGCAAGCGTGCGGAAGGCCCGAGCCTTTCGGTACTGACCGACCGGCTCGAACAGATCAGCAGCGCCGTCAACAACCTGCCGGAATCGCTTTCGCTGCGTTCGCTGGAGGAAAAGGTGCGCATGCTTGCCGGCGCGGTCGACCGTTTCGCCGGCCAGCAGACCGCGCGCGGCGGCGAAACGCTCGCCATGATCGACGAGCGGCTGGACGAGATCTCCCGCGCCATCGTCGCCTCGACGGTGGCTGCGCAGGCCAATGCCTTCGATCCCGAAACCTTCGGCCGGATCGAGAAGCGCATGGCCTCGCTGGCGTTGCAGATCGAAGAGGTCGCGCAGTCGCGGCCGGGGGCGGAAGTCCTCGACCACCTCAACCTCCTCACCAGCCGCGTGGACCAGTTGGCCGGCCGCGCCGACCTGCCCGAGCAGGCCATGGAGCGGCTGGGCAAGCAGATCGCTTCGATCACGGAGAAGCTGGATCGCGCGCAGGCCATGCCCGACGCCGACCAGATCTTCCAGGGGCTGGAACAGCGCTTCGACGCGCTCTCCACGCTGCTCGAGCGCCGCCAGGGCGACGCGATCGAGCAAGGCAATATGCTGTTCCGCGATCTCGAGCGGCGGCTGGACGAGGTCGCGGACCGGCTCGACCAGCGCATGCGCCAGGACGAGAGCGCCGGCATCATGGAGGCGATCGACGCCCGCTTCACCGCTTTGGCCAAGCGCATCGAGACACGCACGCCCGATCCCGCCAACGAGATGGCGATCCGTGGGCTGGAAAGCCGGCTCGAGGATATTTCCAGCCGGCTGGAAATGTCGGCGCAGCAGGTCGCCGGGATCGATCCGGCGCTGATCCGCAGCCTCGAAGCGCAGGTCGCCGGCCTGTCAGCGCATCTCTCCAAGCCCGGCACGCCGCTGCCCGAATTCGAAGACATCAGCCCGCGCCTCAACGAGATCGAGAAGTCGCTGGCCGGCACGCGCGACTCCATCCTGAGCGTGGCGCGCGAAGCGGCCGAGAGCGCCGTCAAATCGCTTGCCGAGTCGACGTCCATGACGGCGCAGACCAACGCGACCGCGGTGGCCGGCCTCGCCCAGGACCTGAAGACGCTGGAAGCGCTCACCCGTCGCTCCGACGAGCGCAATTCGCGGACCTTCGAGGCGATACACGACACGCTGCTCAAGATCGTCGACCGGCTCGGCTCGCTCGAAGCGGGCGAGACCAGCGAAGCGATGAGCGAGCTGGTCGATCCGCAACCGGCCGGAAAGCGTGGTGGTCGCGGCGGCAAGATCGCCGTGCAGGACGCGCCCTCGATGGATATCGACCAACCGCTGCCGCTGACGGGAGACATGGCCAGCCTCGAAGGCCGCGCGGCGGCCATCATGCGCGATGAGCCAAGCGCACCGCGCACGCCCGCCGAGGCCGCGGCAGCAGCAGCCATGGCGGCGCTCGGACCCGATGCGATCGGCGACAAGGGCGAGGCCGGCCGCAGGAAATCGATGTTCAGCGGCCTGGCGCGCGCTTTCAAGGGCAAGAAAGATGCGGACACGCAGCCGCTTGCCGGCTCTGCACCGGTCGGTGACGCGCCGAGCGTCGACATCGACGAACCGCTCGATCCCAAGGCCGCCAACCGGCCCTTGGAACCCGGTTCCGGCGCGCCGGACCTCAACGCCATCATGAAGCGCGTGCGCGACGAGCGCGGCGGCCAGCCGGCCCGGCGCACCGACAGCGATGCGGCAAAGTCCGATTTTATCGCCGCCGCCCGCCGCGCGGCCCAGGCCGCGGCCGCCGAAGCCGACACGCTGAAACGGCAATCGACCATGACCGGCCCGGTGAAGGCGCTGAGGATCGGCGACCTGCTCAAGGCGCGGCGCAAGCCGATCCTGATGGCGGCCGCGGCGATCATGATGGCGCTTGCCGGCCTGCAACTGGGCAAAGCCTTTTTGTCCGATCCGGTCGAGACGGCCAACAACCAGCCCGCGCCGGTCGTCTCCCCGCAGACGGTCGACACGGCTTCGCTCAACGCCACGGCCGCGCCGCAAGCCGACACGCAGAAGGCCGACACACCGAAGATCGATGCCGCGACGGCACAGGCCGAAAGCGCGCCGGCCCGTCCTGCCAGGCAGGCGGAGCCCGTCGAGGAGACGGCCCCAGCCGCCTCTGTGCCCGCAAGTCACGAAAGTGCAGCTGTCATGCCGGCCGCGCCCGCGCCGGTGGCGCTTGCAACGCCCGCCGCACCGGCGCCGATAGCCTCCGCGATGCCGTCCGAACCCGCCACCGCGGCTGCCATCGCGACGGATATGGATGGCGACACGCAGCCGGTGGCCAAGGAGCCCGTGGCGGCCAGTCCGGCAGCGAACAGCGCGGCAACCGGCGCGCCGGCCGCCACCTCCGCCGATACGACAGGCGCCGTACCGCCCGCGGCAAGCCAATCGGCCGCGGCCAAATTCGACATTCCTTCCGAAATCGGTCCGGTGGCGCTGCGTGACGCCGCCGCCGGCGGCGACGCCAAGGCGCTGTTCGAGGTCGGCTCGCGCTATGCGGAATCGCGCGGCGTCAAGGAAGACATGAAGGCGGCCGCGAAATGGTACGAGCGGTCGGCCGAGCTGGGCTTCGCGCCGGCCGAATACCGCATCGGCAATTTCTACGAAAAAGGCATCGGCGTCGCGCGCGACATCAAGAAGGCCAAGACCTACTACCAACTCGCCGCCGAGCAAGGCAACGCCAGCGCCATGCACAATCTGGCGGTGCTGTTCGCCATGGCGGCGGACGGCGTGACCGACAATGAATCGGCGACACACTGGTTCCAGGAAGCCGCCGACCTCGGCGTCAAGGATAGCCAATTCAACCTCGGCATCCTGGCCGCCAAAGGCGTCGGCATGAAGCAGAACCTGGAGGAATCCTACAAGTGGTTCGCGCTGGTCGCCAAGACCGGCGACAAGGACGCCGCCGCCAAGCGCGACGAGATCGCCAATGCGCTCAGGCCCGAGCAGCTTGAGCGGGCGCGGGCAGCTACGGAGTTGTGGAAGGCCAAGCCGCTCAACGCGGCCGCCAACTCGGCCGACATTCCGGAATCCTGGCAGGACAGCACACCGCAGACCACCGCCGGCATCGACATGAAAAAGGCGGTGAAGAACATCCAGCTGATCCTCAACAAGAACGGCTACGATGCCGGCGGCGCCGACGGCGTGATGGGCGGCAAGACCAAGAACGCCATCATGGCTTTCCAGACCGACAACAAGATGAAGCCGACCGGCGAGATCGACGCGCCGCTCGTCAAGGCGCTGCTTGCGAAGAAATAACGGCAGCCGCGTCGCATACACGACGCCTTGCCACACATTTGCCTGTTAACTGATTGAGATGGTTTTTGTTTCGACGCGGCGGCGGGGTTTGACCCCGCCGCCGCGTCGGCGCAAGAAAAAATTGGCTTTTCGGTGCGAAACTGCCGGGGACGGCGGCGTTCGCCGGAAAGCAAACTGATCGAGACTGACGGGTGGGCATTTATCTCCCGATCGCGGAAATTTCCGTCAACGTCTTCGTGCTGCTGGCGATGGGCGCGGCGGTGGGCTTTCTGTCGGGCATGTTCGGAGTCGGCGGCGGCTTTCTGATCACGCCGCTTCTGATCTTCTACAACATCCCGCCGGCGATCGCGGTCGCCACCGGCGCCAACCAGGTCATCGCCTCCTCCTTCTCCGGCGCGCTGTCGCACTTCAAGCGCGGCACGCTCGATTTCAAGCTGGGTGGCGTGCTGCTCGCCGGCGGCATCGTCGGCTCGACGGCAGGCATTTACGTCTTCGCGCTGTTGCGCCGGCTCGGCCAGCTCGACCTCTTCATCTCGCTGCTCTATGTCGCGCTGCTCGGCACCGTCGGCGGGCTGATGCTGGTGGAAAGCGTCAACGCGCTGCGCGCCAGCCGCAGCGGCGCAGCACCCGTGCTCAAGAAATCCGGCCAGCACAATTGGATCCACCGGCTGCCGTTCAAGATGCGCTTCCGCGCCTCGAAGCTGTTCGTCAGCGTCATCCCGGTGCTGGGCCTCGGCGCGGCGATCGGCTTCCTGTCGTCGATCATGGGCGTCGGCGGCGGCTTCATCATGGTGCCGGCGCTGATCTACCTGCTCAAGGTGCCGACCAATGTCGTTATCGGCACCTCGCTGTTCCAGATCATCTTCACCTCGGCCTACACCACGCTGGTGCATGCCACGACCAACCAGACGGTAGACGTGATCCTGGCCTTCCTGCTGATGGCCGGCGGCGTCGCCGGCGCGCAATATGGCGCCAAGGCCGGCCAGAGGCTGCGCGGCGAACAGCTGCGCGCGCTTCTGGCGATGCTGGTGCTGGCCGTTGCAATCCGCCTTGCCGTCGATCTCTTCGTGACGCCGCCCAATCTCTATTCGCTGTCCGCCGCGGGCCTCAACTGATGGCGGGATTGAGAGCATTTGCAGCCGCCATCCCGTTGTCGATGCTCCTTGCGCTTTCCCCGGCAACAGCGCAGACGCCGCCCGCCGAAAGCATCCAGATCGGCCTGTCGACCGACGCCATCTCCATCACGGCGGGTTTCTCGGGCGCCGACCTGACGATCTTCGGATCGCTGGAAAATCCCGATCCGCTGATCGCGCGCCAGGGGCGCTACGATGTCGTCGTCGTGCTCGAAGGACCGCCGCGCCCGGTCGTGGTCCGGCGCAAGGACCGCGTGCTCGGCGTCTGGATCAACCTGGACTCGGAGACGTTCGAGAACGTGCCGGTCTCCTATTCCGTCGCGACGACGCGGCCGCTGCAAGACATCGCCGAGCCCGCCAAGTACAAGCAGCTCTCGCTCGGGGCGCAGAACCTCTACCTCAAGCCCGCCGACGAGACCGACAGCCCGGCAACCATCGAGGAATTCACCGCGGCGCTTCGCGAGCGCAAGGCGGCGACAGGCCTCTACAGCGAGAATGTCGGCGGCGTGCAGTTCCTGTCCCAAAACCTGTTTCGAGCCACCGTGCGGCTCGCGCCCAACGTGCCGGTCGGCACCCATAAGGCCCGGGCGTTCCTGTTCAAGAGCGGCATGTTCGTCAAGGAAAGCTCCGCCCAGCTCGAGATCCGCAAGTCCGGCTTCGAGCAGTCGGTCTTCCGCGTCGCGCATGACTATTCCTTCCTCTACGGCGTGTTCGCGGTGTCGCTCGCGATGCTGACCGGCTGGCTGGGCCGGCTCATCTTCCGCAAGGATTGAAGACGAAAAGGGTTTCCCTCCGGGCGATCATGCGATAAACCGCCGCCTCCCAGCCCAAGGGTAAACAAGCACAATCAATTCGGCAGAGCGGTCCGGCCATCCGTATGACGGCGCGTCTGGCGTCGGCTTGCCGCCATGAAACAATGACAGGAGGCTGCGATGCGATCGGCATTCGGCGGCATCGATTTCGGCACGTCCAATTCCACGGTGGGTGTGATCCGCGACGGCCGGCCGCGGCTGGTGGCGCTGGAAGGCGAGCAACCCACCCTGCCGAGCGCCGTGTTCTTCAACTTCGAGGACGGTTACACCTATTTTGGCCGCCGCGCGATCAGCGACTATACCGACAGCATCGAGGGCCGGCTGATGCGCTCGCTGAAGAGCGTTCTCGGGAGCACGCTCGCCAACGAAAAGACGCGCATCAAGGCGCGCCAGATCGGCTTCATCGACATTGTCGGCATGTTCGTCGGCCATTTGAAGAAGCGGCTGGAAGAAGACGCGGGCGGTCCGGTAGAGAACGTGGTGCTCGGCCGGCCCGTGCAGTTCGTCGACGACGACGCGGCCGCCGACGCGAAGGCGCAGGGCGAGCTCGAAAAAGCCGCCCGCTCACAAGGCTTCAAGCACATCGCCTTCCAGTTCGAGCCGATCGCAGCGGCGCTCGATTACGAGCAGAACGTCACCCGCGAGGAGCTGGCACTGATCGTCGACATGGGCGGCGGCACGTCCGACTTCTCGATCGTGCGGGTCTCGCCGGAGCGCGCGCGCTTGAGCGACCGCAAGGCCGACATCCTCGCCAATCGCGGCATCCATATCGGCGGCACCGATTTCGACCGGCTGCTCAGCATCGCCCATGTCATGCCCGAACTCGGCTATCTGACGCGGACCAAAGACCACAAGCGCAACCTGCCGGCCGCCTATTTCATCGACCTCGCCACCTGGCAGCGCATCAATCTCGTCTACACCGCCAAGGCGATGACGGATCTGAGGCAGATCCGCTATGAGGCCGAGCGCGCCGACCTCGTCGACCGCTTCATCCATGTCGTCGAGCATCGCTACGGCCATGCGCTGGCGGGCCTGGTCGAAAGGGCGAAGATCGCGCTGACCGACCAGTCCTCAGCCGAGGTGAAGGTGTCGCTGCCCGGGGCGCGCTTCGCGGCCGAGATCACGCGCGCGGGCCTCGAGGAGACCATTGCGAGCGACATCGAACGCGTGACTGCCACGGTCAGACAGACGATCGCCGACGCTGGCGTTCCAGCCTCAGCCATCACCGCCGTGTTCCTCACCGGCGGCTCGACCGCCATCCCGCTGGCCAAGCGGGAAATCCTGTCGCTGGTGCCGCAGGCCTCCGTCATCGAAGGCGACATGTTCGGCTCGGTCGGCCTTGGGCTCGCGCTCGACGCGCAGCGGAAATACGGCTGATTATTCGAAGCTTGCCGACGCCTCCGCCTTGCCGCCGAGATGCGCCTTCAGCGCCATCTGGGCGAGGCTGGCCTGGCGGTCGCGGTGCGTGATCATGGCGAAGTCGCGCATCGGCAAGTCGACAGGCACGGCCCTGAGGCTGCCCTCGGCCAAGGAACGCGCGACGACGAGTTCCGAGATGATCGTCGCTCCCGCGCCGGCCTCGACCGCCTGGCGCACGGCCTCGTTGCTGGGCAGGACAAGGAAAATCTGCAGCTCCGCCGGCGGGACCCCCTGGCTGAGCGCGAAGTCCTCCAGCGCCTCGCGCGTGCCCGATCCGCCTTCCCTGATGATCCAGCGCAAGGCCCTGATATCGAGGTTCCCCGCCTGCGTCATCGGAATTTCGGGATGCGCGCGCGCCACCACCAGCATCGGGCGGTCCTCGTCGACCGTGGCGCGGCGCAGGATATCGGACTCGGTTCGACCCTCGACCAGCCCGAAGTCGGCGCGACCGTCGAGCACGTTGGTCTCGACCTGCCTGGTGTTGCCGATCGTCACGCTCAGCTTCACGGCGGGATAGGCCTCATGGAAGGCAGCCAGGCGACGCGGCAGCCAGTAGCTGGCGATGGTCTGGCTGGCCGCGATCGACAGGCTGCCGGCGACGGTCTGCGAGACGTCCTCCAGCACGCCGCGAGCGGCTGCGGCACGATCCAGGACCGCCTTCGCCTCGGGCAGGAAACGGTGACCGGTCTGGGCCAGCTCGATGTTGCGGCCGACCCGGTTGAACAGGCGCACGCCGTGCTGACTTTCGAGCGCGCGGATGGCGGCCGATGCAGCCGACTGCGAGATGCCGAGCCGCTCGGCGGCCTTGGTCATATGGCCGTGCTCGGCGACGGCGACGAAGATGCGCAACTGATCGAGAGTCATGGCTAACTAAGAAGCAAAATCGATCGGAATTACAAGAGCTGCTTGTTAGACGCATCAATTGCTTTGTTCTAAGTTTTTGCAGGAAATTGGAAAAAACTGGTCGTCAGAGGCCAAGAGCGGGAAATGGCAGGGCGCTTCAAAACCCTATTCGCGCATTGGATCCGCCGGTTGAAGCGGCAGCTCGCCGGTGAGCGCTATCATCCCGAGCTCTACTACATGCGCGGGCCGGGACCCAAGACGAAGGCCAAGATGGCGAACGGCAAGAGCGTTCGCGGATCATGAGCAAATCAGCGCCACGCGGCGCCAACTCCGCTCCCTCGCAGCGGCCGCTGGTCGACAGCCAGGCGCCGGACGAAGGCGATGGTGTGGAGACCTCGCCAAGCGTCTCCGACCGCATCGCCAAGACCACCTGCTACATGTGTGCCTGCCGCTGCGGCATCGACGTCCATATCAAGGACGGCAAGGTGCGCTACATCAACGGCAACAAGGACCATCCGGTGAACCGCGGCGTGATCTGCGGTAAGGGCAGCGCCGGCATCATGCAGCATTACAGCCCGGCGCGGCTGAAGAAGCCGCTGCTGAGGACCGGTCCGCGCGGCTCGGGCGAATTCCGCGAGATCGAATGGGAGGAGGCGCTGACCATCGCCACCGAGCGCTTGTCGGCGATCCGCCGCACCGACCCGAAAAAACTCGCCTTCTTCACCGGGCGCGACCAATCGCAATCGCTGACCGGCTGGTGGGCCTCGAAATTCGGCACGCCGAATTTCGCCGCGCATGGCGGCTTCTGCTCGGTCAACATGGCGGCCGGCGGGCTTTATACGATCGGCGGCTCGTTCTGGGAGTTCGGCGAGCCCGACTGGGACAACACGAAATACTTCATGCTGTTCGGCGTCGCCGAGGATCATGATTCCAACCCGATCAAGATCGGCCTCGGCAAGCTCAAGGCGCGTGGGGCCAAGGTGGTCTCGATCAACCCCTGCCGCACGGGCTACAACGCCATCGCCGACGACTGGATCGGCATCAGGCCGGGCACGGACGGCCTGTTCGTGCTGGCGCTGGTCCATGAACTGCTCAAGGCCGGACGTGTCGATCTGAATTACCTGCTGCGCTATACCAATGCGCCGGTCCTCGTCGTCCAGGAACCGGGTGCGGCCGACGACGGGCTGTTCGTGCGCGATGCCGACGGCAACCCGCTCGTGTGGGACAGGGTGGCAAAGACACCGATCAACGCGTCCGACCCCGAAGCAAAGCCGGCGCTGACCGGCAGCTATGATGTCGGCGGGCGGCGCTGCGCGCCTGTCTTCCAACTCATCGCCGGACGCTATCTCGACAAGATCTATTCGCCGGACGCCGTGGCGGAGCGCTGCGGCGTTGCCGCCGACACGATCCGGCGGATCGCGGCGGAACTAGCGCATGTCGCCTTCAAGCAGGCGATCGAGCTGCCCGTCGCCTGGACCGACTGGGCCGGCCGGCGACACGAGACGATCAAGGGCCGGCCTGTCTCGATGCATGCCATGCGCGGCATCTCGGCCCATTCCAACGGTTTTCATACCTGCCGCGCCATCCACCTCCTGCAGGTGCTGCTCGGCACGGTCGACGTTCCGGGCGGCTTCCGCTTCAAGCCGCCCTACCCGCGCTGCGCGCCGCCGGGGCCGAAGCCATGCGGAAAAAACACCCAGCCGATGACGCCGCTCGACGGCATGCCGCTCGGCTTCGTCTGCGGCCCGGACGATCTTCTTGTCGACGAGGCCGGCCGGCCCAAGCGTATCGACAAGGCCTATTCGTGGGAAGCCCCCCTGGCCGCGCACGGGCTGATGCACACGGTGATCCGCAACGCCTGGGCCGGCGATCCTTATCCCGTCGACACGCTGATGATGTACATGTCGAACATGGCATGGAATTCGTCGATGAATACGGTCGAGACGATTGCCATGCTGACCGACAAGGACGAGGCGGGCGCCTACAGGATCCCTTTCATCATCTATTCCGACGCCTATTATTCCGAGACCGTGCCGTTCCCCGACCTGGTGCTGCCCGACACCACCTATCTCGAGCGGCACGATTGCATCAGCCTGCTCGACCGGCCGATCAGCCACGCGGACGGGGCCGCGGACGCCATCCGCCATCCGGTGGTGCAGCCGGACCGCGACGTGCGGCCGTTCCAGTCGGTGCTGATCGAACTCGGCGCGCGGCTCGACCTGCCAGGCTTCGTCGACGAACATGGTTCGGCGAGGTACCGCGACTATGCCGATTACATCGTCAACCACGAGCGCACCCCCGGCATCGGCCCGCTCGCCGGCTGGCGCGGCAAGAATGGCGATGCCATCGGCAAGGGCGACGTCAACCCCGACCAGCTGCAGCGCTACATCGACAATGGCGGCTTCTGGCACCACGAGTTCGCCGACGACCAGCGCTATTACAAAATGGGCAACCGCGCCTATCTCGACTTCGCGGTCGAGATGGGTTTCATCCCTCACGCAGACCCGATCGTCTTCCAGCTTTACTTGGAGCCGATCCAACGGTTCAGGCTTGCCGCGCGTGGCCACGGCAAGGTGCAGCCACCCGACGCCGAGCGCGGCCGTATCGAAGCCTATATGGACCCCCTGCCCTTCTGGTACGCGCCCTTCGAGGATGAGACAGTCGACCTCGAAAAGTATCCGCTGCATGCGCTGACGCAGCGGCCGATGCACATGTACCATTCCTGGGGCTCGCAGAATGCGTGGCTAAGGCAGATCACGAGCCAGAACCGGCTCTTCGTGTATCGCCAGACGGCCGCGGGGCTCGGCCTTGCCGACGACGACTGGGTGTGGATCGAAAGCATCAACGGAAGGGTGAAGGGCCAGATCAAGCTGATCGACGGCGTGAACCCGGACACGGTGTGGACCTGGAACGCGATCGGCAAGCGGCGCGGCAGCTGGGGATTGAAGGACGATGCGGCGGAGAGCAATCGCGGCTTTCTGCTCAACCACATCATCGGCGACCAGACCGCGGCCGACACCAACGGCAAGCGCTATTCGAATTCCGACCCGGTCACCGGACAGGCGGCGTGGTTCGATGTGCGCGTGCGCATCACCAAATGCGCGGCGGACGAAGCCGGCTTCACCGAGCCGCAATTCGAGCGTTTCCGCCAGCCACCACAATTCGAGCCTTCGCCGGATGTGCTTCGCTTCGGCGCCGAATTCCGCATGAAGAGGGAAGCCGCCGAATGACCCGCCTTCCCGCGCAAACCGACAAGAAGCTCGGCCTGGTCATCGACCTCGACACATGCGTCGGCTGCCAGGCCTGCGTGACCGCCTGCAAGGAGTGGAACACCGGTGGGCATATGGCGCCGCTGACCGACACCGATCCCTATGGCGGGCATGTCGACGGCGTCTGGTTCAACCGCGTGCATACCTACGAGCATACAACGGAGCTCGGCGGCCGCACGGTGAATTTCCCGCGCTCCTGCCTTCATTGCGAGACGCCGGCCTGCGTCACCGTCTGCCCGACCGGCGCCTCCTACAAGCGCGCCTCGGACGGCATCGTGCTGGTCGACGAGGACAAATGCATCGGCTGCAAGCTCTGCAGTTGGGCCTGTCCGTATGGCGCCCGCGAATTCGATACGGATGTCGGCGTGATGAAGAAATGCACGCTGTGCGTCGACCGCATCTACAACGACAATCTGGCCGAGGAGGACCGCGTGCCGGCCTGCGTCGCCGCCTGCCCGACCAGCGCCCGGCATTTCGGCGATCTCGGCGATCCGGCCTCGGCGATCTCTCGGCTTGTCGATGAACGCGGCGGCGTCGCGCTGATGCCGGAGCTCGGCTACAAGCCGACCAATCGGTATCTGCCGCCGCGCGCCCGCAGCGAACAGGCGGCGAAGGTCGACGCGCCGGCGCTGGAGCCGATCAAGGCCGAGGGCGGCTTCCTCGGCTGGATCGACCGCATGCTTTCGAACTGACGATGCATCCCGCTTTCTCGGTCGTCTTCTTCACCACCGCCACCGGGGCAGGCTACGGCCTGCTCGCGCTGCTCGGTGTGCTTGGCGGGCTTGGAGTGATCCCCGCCGCTTTCTGGCTTGGCTTTGTCGGCATGGTTTTGGCGCTCGGGCTCATCGTTGCCGGGCTTTTATCCTCCACCGGCCATCTCGGCCGGCCGGAGCGAGCCTGGCGGGCCTTCTCGCAATGGCGCAGCTCCTGGCTGTCGCGCGAGGGCCTGGCGTCGGTCGCAACCTTCATTCCGGCCGCGCTGTTCGGCATCGGCTGGGTGTTTCTCGGCAAGAGCGGCGGCTGGGTGGCGACTACCGGGCTGCTGGCGGCGGCTGGTGCTGTGATCACCGTCAGCACGACAGGCATGATCTACGCCTCGCTGAAGCCGATCGCGCAGTGGCACAGCCGCTATACGTTACCGGCCTATCTCATCTTCGCGGCGATGACCGGAAGCGTTCTCGCCAACGCTTTGCTTCAAAGCTTCAGCGTCGGTCCCAGCGCCATGCTGACCCTCGCGCTGCTCGCAACGCTCGCCGGCTGGGGTTGGAAGCTTGCGACCTGGCGCTACAATGATCGCCTCGAAATCCCCACCACCGCCAACACGGCGACGGGTCTGACCGGCGGCTCCGTACGGTCGATCGAATGGCCGCATACGGAAGAAAACTACCTGCTGAAAGAAATGGGTTTTCGCATCGCGCGCAAGCACGGCGCGAAGCTGCGGCGGATCACGCAGGCGCTGGCTTTCATCGCGCCGGCCGTCCTGCTGGCCGTCGCTTTCTTCCTGCCTTGGCCTTTGGGCGCGATCGCATCCGTGCTTGCAGCCGTCGCGCAGTCTGCCGGCATGCTCGTCGAGCGCTGGCTGTTCTTCGCCGAGGCGAAGCATACGGTCACGCTCTACTATGGGCGATAAAGGACCTCAGCCCGGCCTCAGCATCGAGCCGGAAATGGCGAAGATGCGCTCGGTGCCGAGCATGTAGGCAACCAGCGTTTCCAGCCGGAACAAGCCGGCATAGGCGCGGTCGAGCACGTTGAGCGAGCCGGTATAGGCGCCGAAGGCCGGCATGATCATGCGGCCGCCATCGCCGGCGAAGCAGCGCCGCCTGACCGAACGGCCGCGCTGGACGATGCGCGCGCAAGGATGGAGATGGCCTGATATCTCGCCTTCGACCCGCAGCTTCGACGGCTCGTGGCGGAAGAGCAGCGAACCGACGGCGAGCTCCTTGACCGTCTCGCCGGGCAGATCGGCGGGCGCCTCGGGATCGTGGTTGCCGGCGACCCAAAACCAGTCGCGGCCGGCCATCATCGCTTCAAGCTGTTCGCGGAAACTCCGATCCATGCGTTCGGCACCGCCGCCGTCATGGAAGGAATCGCCAAGGCTGACGACGATCCGCGGCTGGTAGTCGGCGATAACCGCCTGCAGCCTGAGCAAAGTCGCCCCGGTGTCGTAAGGCGGGATCAGCGCGCCGCGCCGGGCGAAGGACGAGCCTTTTTCGAGATGCAGGTCGGAGACCGCCAGCAGCCGAAGATCGGGGAAATAGAGAATGCCGCGGCGATCGCAGACGGCGCGCTCGCCGGCGATGCCGACTAGGTCGGCCTCGGCGATCAGCGTTGCGCGCGACAGCGAAAAATTCATCCCCTCTCAACTCTCTTTCAGCCCGTCATCTCGGGCCCCATCGCCTCTTCGACGAGGGTGGCGGCATCCATCAGCAGCGTTTCGTCCGCCTCCCCATTCACGGGCATCTTGCCGATTTCGAGCATAATCGGCACGGCAAGCGGCGATATCTGTTCGAGATTCTTATGCATGATTCGACCGCGGATGCGCGAGAGCATCTCGGCAAGTCTCCTGACATCGAGCAACCCGGTTGCGGCATCGGTACGAGTGGCCTGCAGCAGAATGTGGTCGGGTTCATGGCTGCGCAGCACGTCATAGATCAGGTCGGTCGAAACGGTCACCTGGCGACCGCTTTTCTCCTTGCCGGGATGGCGCTTCTCGATCAGCCCGGAAATGAGCGCACAGTTGCGGAAGGTGCGCTTCAGCAGCCAGCTGTCGGCGAACCACGCTTCGAGATCATCTCCGAGCATGTCCTGATCGAACAGTGTGGCCAGCGACGGCTTTCTGTTCTTGAACATCCAGCCCATGTCGGCCAGTGACCAGATGGCCAGCGCATAGTCGGTGGCCACGAAACCGACCGGCTTCGCCCCGGCCCGATCGAGCCGTCGCGTCAGCAGCATGCCGAGCGTCTGATGCGCCAACCGGCCTTCAAACGGATAGGCCACCATGTAATACCGGTTGCCGCGCGGGAAGGTTTCGATCAGCAGATCGTCGCGTTTCGGCAGGACCGACTTGTCCGCCTGAAATCTCAACCAATCAGCGACCTGCTCGGGCAGTTTCTTCCAGCGTTGCGGGTCGTCGAGCATGGCCCGGACCTGCTCGGCGAGATAAGTCGAAAGCGGGAATTTGCCGCCGCCATAATAGGGCACCTTCGCGTCGCTCCCCGGCGCGTTCGAGACGAAGCACTCATTCTCGCGGATGCCTTCGAAGCGCAGGATCTTGCCGGCGAACATGAAAGTGTCGCCATGGGTCAAGGTCTCCAGGAATGCTTCCTCGATCTTTCCCAGCACCCTGCCGCCGCGCGAGGCTGCCCCCCTGCTGCCCGCCTGGACATAACGCACATTGAGCGCCGGCACCTCGATGATGGTGCCGACATTGAGCCTGTATTGCTGGGCGACGGCTGGGTTTGAAACCCGCCACAAGCCTTCCTTGGTCTGCCGGATGCGCGCGTAGCGCTCGTAATTTCTGAGCGCGTAGCCGCCGGTGGCGACGAAATCGATGACCCGGTCGAATGTAGGCCTATCCAGGCTGGCGTAGGGGGCGGCCGTTCTTACTTCATCGAACAACGCATCGGGATGGAACGGCGCCCCACAGGCGCAACCCAGCACGTGCTGGGCCAAGACGTCCAGACCGCCGTTGACCAATGGTGGCGTATCCTGCGCGCCGAGATAGTTGGCGTCGAGCGCGGCGCGGCATTCCAGCACCTCGAAGCGGTTGGCAGGGATCAGGATCGCCTTCGACGGCTCGTCCATGCGGTGGTTGGCACGGCCGATGCGCTGCGCCAGACGGCTGGCGCCCTTCGGGGCGCCGACATGCACGACCAGATCGACATCGCCCCAGTCGATCCCGAGGTCCAATGTCGAGGTGGCGACGATGGCGCGCAACGCGTTTTCACCCATGGCCTTCTCGACGCGGCGGCGCTGGGCGACATCAAGCGATCCATGATGAAGCGCAATCGGCAGCGTGTCTTCATTGACGCGCCATAGCTCCTGGAACAGCAGCTCGGCCTGGCTGCGCGTGTTGACAAAGAGCAGCGTGGTCTTGTGCCGCTTGATCTCGCGGTAGATCTCAGGCGTGGCGTAGCGGGCGGAGTGACCGGCCCAGGGCACCCGCTCTTCCGAGTCGAGGATCGATATCTCGGGCTTGGCGCCCCCCGTGACGACGATGAGTTCGGACATGGCGCCTGGAGAAGCCTGACTGACCAGCCAGCGCCGCAGTTCGTCCGGCTCGGCGACCGTTGCCGATAGGCCGATGGTCTGGAGATCGGGGACAATGCTGCGCAAACGCGCCAGGCCCAGCGCCAGCAGGTGTCCGCGCTTCGAGGTGACGAGCGAATGCAGTTCATCGAGCACGACGTAGCGCAGATCCTCGAAGAAGCGTTTCGCGTCGTTCGAAGCGATCAACAGCGCGAGCTGCTCCGGCGTGGTGAGCAGGATGTCGGGCGGCGCCAGTTTCTGCCGCTGGCGCTTGTGCGAAGGCGTGTCGCCGGTGCGGGTCTCGATAGTGACCGGCAGGCCGATCTCCTCGACCGGCTTGCCGAGATTGCGTTCGATGTCGACGGCCAGCGCTTTCAGCGGCGAGATGTAGAGCGTGTGGATGCCGCGATGCGCTTGGCCCGGCTTTCGCCTGGGACGGTTGGCAAGCTCGGTCAGCGACGGCAGGAAACCGGCCAGCGTCTTGCCGGCGCCGGTCGGCGCGATCAGCAGCACCGATTGGCCGCTTTGAGCCTTCGCCAGCAGCTCGAGCTGATGGGCCCGCGGCGCCCAGCCCTTTTCGCCGAACCATTTGACGAATGGTTCGGGCAACAGGACGGCGGCGTTCTGTTCGGCAAGGCGCGGCTGCTCGGTCACGCGCAACAGGTAGCGCGGCGGCGCGAAATCGCCAAGGAAAATCGGAACAAAAGGAGACCATCGTTCTCTCGCCCCGTTTACGGGGAGAGGATGCCGGCGGGCAGGTGAGAGGCAGCGCCGGCCTTCGAGATGATGCTTTGGTCAGACGATAGGTAGGGTGATAGCGGCAAACCGCCAACGACGGCGCCGCCCCTCATCCGCCCTTCGGGCACCTTCTCCCCGTGAACGGGGAGAAGGAAAGATCAGGGTCGCCTGAACCCCGTCGGGCCGCCATAGAGGTAGCCTATGCGGTCGACCGCTTCCTTCAGCCCCTCACGCGAGACCAGCATGGTGTGGCCGTTGGCGTGGATCATATTCTTCTCGTCGGTCATGATGGCGACATGGCCTTTCCAGAAGACGAGGTCGCCGCGCCGGAGACCTGAATAGTCCGGGCCCGGCTCGAACGGCGTTCCGATCGATGCCGCCTGCATGTCGGAGTCGCGCAGGACATCCTTGCCGGTCATGCGCATCGCGAGTTGCACGAGGCCCGAGCAGTCGATGCCGAAGCCGGAGACACCGCCCCACAGATAGGGCGTGCCGAGGAAGCTCTCCGCCACCGTGACATAATCGTCGGCCAATTCGGCGATCGGCCGCAAATGGCGGGCGATGATCGCCTGGCCGGAGGGCAGCAGCGCGTAGTGCGTGCCGCGCGTTTCAGCCGAACCGTTGACGGTGACCGTCGAGCCCATCGACAGCTGACCGCCGATCGGAAAGCGCAGATCCGGTCCGGGATAGAGGAAGGTGCGCGGTACAGCGACGATGTGGGTCGGCGCATGGTCGCGCGCGCCAATAAGATTGTCGGCCACATAGCCGACATAGCCGTCGCGCTCGGCCTGCACCCAGGCCCAGCCTTCGGCGTCCTCGAAGACAAGCACATCGTCTCCGAACAGCGCCTGGGTATTCACACCCGCATCCGGGCGCGGCGCCTTGCGCAGATCGGCGACGGAGGCCGTGATCCGCGCCGGGCGGCCGGTGACGAAGCGGTCGGCGGCGACCTCGCCTTTCAGCCTCGCATCGGCAAGGTCGGAACGGAAGGCATGAAGGCGGGCATCCCTGGCGGTCAAATCGATAATCCAGTCGTCAGCAGTGAGGTCAGATGGGCAGCTCGTGCGCCCTGGCGACGATACCATCGCCGAAGCGCTCGACAAAGAGCGCGCCTTCCACCGTGCGCCGGATCAGTACGTTGCGCTTGTCAAGCTCGTCGCGATGGCGCGAGACCAGCTTCAGCGCGCCCATCGTGTCCAGCGCCCGGGTGATGACCGGCTTGGTGACGTTGAGTTTTGCCGCAAGCCCGCGCACGGTGTGCGGCGGCGGGTCGAGATAGATGGTGAACAGGATCGCCGTCTGGCGCATCGTGAGATCGGGCTCGCCGTCGCGCACCTGGGCCAGCATCACCTGCTGCCACAGTCGCAAGGCCTGGCTCGGGCGCATCGAGATCGACATTGCCCAAGCATGCCGGCAAATTGTTTCGGTTCCGTTTCAGTGGCGGACACCCGCCGATCGCTCAGGCAAATCGCTGCGTAATTATCCGCTCTAGGGCGCGAATGCCTTGCGCCTCGCCGCCGGTCAGGCCGTGCGGACGGTCGGCCGGGTTCCAGGCGAAGATGTCGAAATGCGCCCAGCTGTGGGTCTTCTCGACGAAGCGCTTGAGGAAAAGCGCTGCGGTGATCGACCCGGCAAAGCCGTCGGTCGTCACGTTGTTGATGTCGGCGATCTTCGAGGAAAGCTTTGCATCGTAGGGGCGCCAAAGCGGCATGCGCCACAGCGGATCCTCGACTGCGGCGGATGCGGCGGCAATGTCGGCGGCGAGCGTCTCGTCAGCGGTGTAGAAGGGCGGCAGATCCGGCCCCAGCGCGACGCGCGCGGCCCCCGTCAGCGTCGCCATATCGATCAGCAAATCGGGCTTCTCCTCATCGGCCAATGCCAGCGCATCGGCCAGGATCAGCCGCCCTTCGGCATCGGTGTTGCCGATCTCGACCGTGATGCCCTTGCGGCTCCGCAGCACGTCGCCGGGCCGGAAGGCGTTGCCGGCGATCGAATTCTCGACTGCGGGGATCAGCACGCGCAGCCGGACCTTCAATTTCGCCGCCATGATCATGAAGGCGAGGCCCAGCACGTTGGCGGCGCCGCCCATGTCCTTCTTCATCAAAAGCATGCCCGACGACGGCTTGATGTCGAGGCCGCCGGTATCGAAGCAGACGCCCTTGCCGACCAGCGTCACCTTCGGCGCATCGCTCGGCCCCCACGTCATGTCGATCAGCCGCGGCGCCCCGGTCGAGGCGCGGCCGACGGCGTGGATCATCGGAAAATTCCGCGCCAGCAGATCGTCACCATGGATCACCGAGATATCGGCGCCATGCGCGGCCGCGAGGTTCCGGGCGGCTTCCTCCAGTTCGAGCGGTCCCAGGTCGCTGGTCGGCGTGTTGACGAGGTCGCGTGCCAGGAACACGCTGTCGGCGACGCGGAGGACATGCGCGGCGTCGGCGCCCTCCGGAAGCGCAAAGCGCAAGGCCTTGCCGGGCTTCTTGCCATAGCGTGTGAAGACATAGCCCCCAAGGACAAGCGCGAGCGCGGCGAGATCGGGCTGCGCGGGGGCCGACGCGAAATGCCAGTCGCCCTCCGGCAACGACCTTGCGAGCGCGCCGAGGGCAAGAACGCTTTCGCCATCGCCGGTGCCGAACAATGCGCCGGCAAAGCTGCCGTCCTCGCCCGGCAGGACCAGGGTGCGCCCCGCCTCGCCGGCAAAGCCGTTGCCTCTTGCCCAGGCGATGGCGGGCGGCGGCAGCGCCGCGGCTTCAAGGGCGTCCTTTGCCACCAGATAGACAGGCAAGGCGGCTTCCGGCTTCTGGGCAACGAGTTCGACAGGCATGTGATGATCTCCGGCCGAACATCTTGAGTCGGCGCTTCTTAACGGTCCATTAGGGTTAACAGAATATTTCTGCGGGAGGGAAGACGGCCAGCCAATGGCCGCACAGGAATGGAGACCGGGCGCCGATGCCGACCGAAGCGTTGAACCTTACAGCCAAGCGTATGATCACCACGGTCTTCATGGCGGCGCTGGCAGCCAGCGTGGCCGGTTGCGGCAGCACGAGCAAGTTCACCACCGGCTCCATCTCCCGCTCCGACAGCAGACCGCTGGAAACGATGTCGGCCGGCGACCTGCACACCGCAACGTCGAGGCTCGGCCAATCCTACGCCCGCAACCCGAATGACAAGCGCCTGGCGATAAATTTCGCGGCGGCGCTGCAGATGGACGGCGACGCCGACCAGTCGCTGGCGGTGATGCGCAAGCTGGCGATCGCCTATCCCAAGGATCGCGACGTGCTGGCGGCCTATGGCAAGGCGCTTGCCGCCAACGGGCAGTTCGAACCTGCGCTGGACGCAGTGCGCCGCGCGCAGACGCCCGAATATCCGGACTGGAAGCTGGTGTCGGCGGAGGCCGCCATTCTCGACCAGATGGGGCAGAAGGACGAGGCCCGGCAGGACTATCGCAAGGCACTGGAACTGAAACCGAACGAACCTTCGGTGCTGTCCAATCTCGGCATGTCCTACGTGCTCGAAGGCGACCTGCGCACGGCCGAGACCTATATGCGTTCGGCCGCCCAGCAGCCCGGCGCCGACAGCCGGGTGCGGCAGAACCTCGCGCTGGTCGTCGGACTGCAGGGCCGCTTCGACGAGGCCGAGAAGATCGCCTCGCAGGAACTGTCGCCCGAGCAGGCGCAGGCCAATGTCGCCTATTTGCGCCAAATGCTTGCCCAGCAGAACGCCTGGAACCAGCTCAAGGATCAGGACAAGAGCAAAGACAAGGCGAAAGTTGCCACGAACTAGAGCAAATCCAGGAAAAGTGTGAGCGGTTTTCCGCCCGGAATTGCGTAAAAACAAGGAGATAGAGCATTTCACCGTTTCCGTGAAACGGTGAAATGCTCAAAAGCGTCGACCATCTTCGAAAATCAAAAAAGCCGCGCGGACCCCCGCGCGGCTTTTTGATTGACGCGAATGGTGGCCCGCCTACTGGCTGGAGGAGCTGTGCTGGTCGCCGAAGATGCCGCGCTGGCTGACCTGGATGCCGGCCGGCCCGAGAATGATGGCGAACAGAACCGGCAGGAAGAACAGGATCATCGGCACGGTGAGCTTCGGCGGAAGGGCCGCGGCCTTCTTTTCGGCGGCGTTCATGCGCATGTCGCGGCTTTCCGAGGCAAGCACGCGCAGCGCGTGCGCCACTGGCGTGCCGTAACGTTCGGCCTGGACCAGGGCCTGCGACACCGACTTCACGGATTCCAGGCCGGTGCGGCTTGCCAGGTTCTCATAGGCGATCTTGCGGTCCTGCAGATAGGACAGCTCGGCATTGGTGAGCACGAATTCCTCGGCAAGCGCCACCGACTGCGTGCCGACTTCGTCGGCAACCCTGCGCAAGGCCGCTTCCACCGACATGCCGGATTCCACGCAGATCAGCATCAGGTCGAGCGCATCCGGCCACGCCAGCTGGATCGATTGCTTGCGCTTGGTCGCACGGTTGTTGACGTAGAGGATCGGCGCGTAGAAGCCGCCATAGGCGACGACGACACAGACGAACAGCTTGATGAAGGCCGGTTGCTGCGGCAGGCCACCGAGCACGAACAGATAGATGGCCGCCAAGGCAAAACCGACGAATGGCAGGACGAGGCGGAAGAAGAGGAACCGCGTGAGCGGGTTCTGGCCGCGGAAGCCCGCGACCTTGAGCTTCTGGATCGTGCTTTCATCGGCAAGCGCGCGCCTGAGATCGAGGCGGTCGACGATGTTGCGCATGCCGATCGACTGTTCCTCGCGCAGGCCCTTGCGGCGGCGGTCGGCCTCGTTGGCCAGCCGCGCACGCTGCTCGGCGCGCAGTTTGTCGCGTTCGAGCGCCACGCTCTTCATGCGCGATTTGAGCGACGTGCCGCCGAACGCCGGCATGAGCGTGAAGACGGTCGCAAAAACCGCAATGCCGACCAGCATCGCGATCAGGAAGGAAGGGTCGGTGAGTGTTTTGACGACTTGCTCTGTCACGGGAACCGCGCCCCTACACTTCGAAGTTCATCATCTTGCGCATCACAAGGATACCGATCGACATCCACACACCCGAGCAGCCGAGGATCAGGTTGCCGACATTGGTGGTGAACAGCGGCATGATGTAGTTCGGGCTCGACAGGTAGACGAGGAAGGCGACGACGAAGGGCAGCGCTCCGATGATGACGGCGGATGCCTTGGCTTCCATCGACAGCGCCGCCACCTTGGCTTTCATCTTCTTGCGGTCGCGCAGGACGCGCGAAAGGTTGCCAAGCGCCTCGGACAGGTTGCCGCCGGCCTGTGACTGGATCTGGATGACGATGCCGAAAAAGCCGGCCTCGCTGCATGGCATGGTCTCGGACATGCGCATGGCGGCGTCGGGCACCGACATGCCCATCTGCTGGGAATCGACGATGCGACGGAACTCGGACCGCACCGGTTCTGGCGATTCGTTGGCGATCAGGCGGATCGCGTCGTTGAGCGGCAGGCCGGACTTGACCGCGCGCACGATGATGTCGAGCGCGTTCGGGAACTCTTCCAGGAAGGCCTTGACGCGGCGTGTGCGGCGAAACGACACGAACCAGCGCGGCAGGCCGAGACCGCCCGCCAGCAGGGCGCCGGGCAGAGCCCACAACGGCGCGCCGACGAGAAAAAGAAGGCCCGTCAGCACGAAGCCGCAGACGGCCGAATACAGGTAGAAGCGCTCGATCGGAACCTGCATGCCGGCCTGGCGGATCTGAACCTTCAGCGGCGGCTTCCTGACGTTTTGGTCGTTGGTCTTCTGCTTCTCGTCGAGCTGCTTGAGGGAATCCTGAAGGCTTTTGCGCCGCTTGACCGCTTCCGCGGCGCGATCGCGCGTGGCTTTCACCACCGACCGGTCGGTTTCGGCGGTCTTGATGGTCTGAAGCCGCTTGCCGGCCTGCTTCTCGTTGTCGATGCGCGTGAACAGGAAAGCATAGGCCACCGCGCCGGCGCTTAGGCCGGCGAGCACGACGAAAGCCAGTACGGTGGTGTCAATTCCGAACATCGACCGGTGCCCCCAAGGCATCTCGCCGTTCCAAAGAAACGGCGAAATGCCTTGTCTCTTTGCTTACACGCAATTCCGGACGGGAAACCGCTTCACACTTTTCCTGGAATTGCTTCAGACCTCCAGACAAATCAGTCAGCGCGCTTCTCCATCGCCTCGAGCGCATTGGCCAGGCGCTGCTCCTCGCCATAGTAGCGGGCGCGGTCCCAGAAATGCGGGCGGCCGATGCCCGTCGACACATGCTCGCCGACCAGCCGACCGCTCGAGTCCTCGCCCTTGATGTTGTAGAGGACAAGATCCTGGGTGATGATGACATCGCCTTCCATGCCGACCACCTCAGTGATGTGGGTGATGCGGCGCGAGCCGTCGCGCAGGCGAGCCGCCTGGATGATCACGTCGATCGAGCCGACGACGATCTCGCGCACCGTGCGCTGCGGCAGCGAGTAGCCGCCCATGGCGATCATCGATTCGATACGATTGAGGCATTCGCGCGGGCTGTTCGAGTGGATCGTTCCCATCGAGCCGTCATGGCCGGTGTTCATCGCCTGCAGCAGGTCGAACACTTCCGGTCCGCGCACTTCGCCGACGATGATCCGCTCGGGCCGCATGCGCAGGCAGTTCTTGACCAGGTCGCGCATGGTCACCTCGCCCTCGCCCTCGAGATTGGGCGGCCGGGTTTCGAGACGAACCACATGCGGCTGCTGCAGCTGCAGTTCCGCCGAGTCCTCGCAGGTGATGACGCGCTCCTCGCGGTCGATATAATTGGTCAGGCAGTTGAGCAGCGTCGTCTTGCCGGAGCCGGTACCGCCTGAGATGACGACATTGCAGCGGACGCGGCCTATGATCTTGAGGATTTCCGCACCCTGCGGCGAGATGGCGCCGAACTTGACAAGCTGGTCCAGCGTCAGCTTGTCCTTCTTGAATTTGCGGATGGTGAGCGCGGTGCCGTCGATCGACAGAGGCGGCGCGATGACGTTGACGCGCGAGCCGTCAGGAAGGCGCGCGTCGCAGATCGGGCTCGATTCGTCGACGCGCCGGCCGACCTGGCTGACGATGCGCTGGCAGATGTTGAGCAGTTGCTGGTTGTCGCGGAAACGGACGCCCGTCTGTTCGACCCTGCCGTTGACTTCGATGTAGACGTTCTTGGAGCCGTTGACCATGATGTCCGCGATGTCGTCGCGGGCAAGCAACGGCTCCAGCGGTCCATAGCCCAGAACGTCGTTGCAGATGTCCTCCAGCAGCTCTTCCTGCTCGGAGATCGACATCGCGAAGTTCTTGATCGCGATGATGTCGTTGACGATGTCGCGGATTTCCTCGCGCGCGCTCTCGGGATCGAGCTTGGCTAGCTGCGACAGGTCGATCGTGTCGATCAGGGCGGAGAAGACCTGGCTCTTGGTGTCGTAGTAGGTCTCCGAGCGCTCGCGCTGGACCCTTCTTGGAGGCTCCGGCGCCATGGGCGGCGCCTCGACCGGGCGGCGCGCAGGCGGCGCGGCCGGCGTGCTGGGAGGCGGCGCGGCCGGACGTTCCGCCGTCATCGTCCCCGTCGGAGCGGGGGCGGGAGCGGATGCCGGCGGACGGAATTCGGGCGTTGCCCGGCTGCCGTCGTCTTTGCCTCTTTTACCAAACATGATCGACTACCCGATGCCGCTCAACCGGCGTCACTTCTTGTTGCGCGAGAGCTTGCCCAGGATCGAACCCAGGCCTGCCTTCTTCCTTGTCTTGATTTCGCTGCGTCCGGTCAGCACATGCGCTATCTCGTTGATGGTCGCGACGACCGGGCTCTTGGCGTCCATCTCGGAGAGCATGCGGCCGTTGTTGGCGGCATTGCCGAACAGCAGCGGTTCGAAGTTGATCACGGCCATCGGCGTGATGCCGAGCGGCTCGGCGAAATCGGAAGCCGCGATCTCGGGCCGCTTCGGCACGCCCGCCTGGTTGATGATCAGCTTCGGCGGCGGATCATTCGGACGCAGCCGCTTCAGCATGTCCACCATGTTCTTGGTGTTGCGAAGGTTCGCGAGCTCGGGCGTGGCCGTGATGACGATCTCATCCGCCTTGGTCAGCGTGCTCTTCGACCACCCGCTCCAGACATGGGGGACGTCGAGGACCAGCAAAGGCGCGCTGCGCTGCGCCGTTTCGATGACCTGTGCGAAGGCCTCAGGGTCGAAATCGTAGACGCGCTCGAGCGTGGAGGGAGCCGCGAGCAGCGACAGATGCTCGGCGCATTGCGCGAGCAGACGGTCGAGATAGACCTCGTCGACCCGCTCGGGCGAAAACACCGCCTCGGCGATGCCTTGCGCCGGATCCTGGTCGAAATTGATATTGGCAGTGCCGAAGGCGAGATCGAGATCGGCGATGACGACTTCGGACTTGAACAGGGAAGACATCGCCCAGGCGACGTTGTGAGCGATGGTCGACGAACCGACGCCGCCCTTGGCGCCGATGAAGGCGATCGAACGGCCGATCGGCTCCGATTCCGGATCGACGAAGATCGACGACACGACGCTGACGATGTCGGTCATCGAGACCGGCGCGATGACATATTCGGAAATGCCGGACCGGATCAGCTCGCGATAGAGCCCGACATCATTGTAGTGGCCGATGACCACGACCTTGGAGGACGGATCGCAGTATTCCGCGAGCTGGCCGAGTTGCTCGAGCAATTGCTGCGGTTCGCTGCGCGATTCCAGCAGGATCAGGTTCGGCGTCGGCGCGGACTGGTAGAACTCGATCGCGGTCGGGATGCCTCCCATGTGGACCTTGAGATGGGCCTTGGCCATCCGGCGATCCTCGCCGGCGCGCTCGACGGGATTTGCGACTCCCTCGGTCTCGCAGAAGGCCTGGATCGAAATGCGCGGCACGGGACGCAGCGCCTGCATGGCGGCGATATCCTGCTGCGAAAGATCGCCGATCTCCGCGGGCGTATCGTAGGCAAGATTGCTCATCGTCATGCTCTTTCCGTGACTGCTCTCTTCGTCGTGCGGCGCGGCCTAGTAAGTCACTTCCGAGTTGCCAAGGAACTCGTCGGAGATACCCCTGGCGCGATATGTGTCGATTACCGCGCCGCGGTTCTCAGCGTCGATGTCGGACTGCTTGCGCGGCCCGATCAGATCGTTGGGATTGGCGACCTGGGCCGCGAGGTTGTTCTGATAGGAGCAGCCGAAGTCGGCATAATGCTTATTTTCCGACGTGTCCGTCAGATCATCTGGCCAACGGCCGCATTTGTCGGTCTGGGCCCGCACCGCGACGAAGGCGACGCGCACCGGCGCGGACGCTTCCGGCACCGCCGACTGATAGGATGTCATGACGATGCGGTTGCGCTTGACGCCCGCCGCCATGGCGAGCCTGGCAAAATCGCGACCGGCGGCCCGTGCCGCAACCTCGTTGGCGGATCCGGCGGGCATCGCGATCGTCAATGCCGGCGCGGCGCTCCTGTCGTAGCCGTCGAGGAAGCCGAGCAGCGCATCGCGCTGCGCACCGGTCATGCCGCGATCGCCGGCGCCGACCGGCAGATCGATCTTCTGGTTCTTCTCGGCGATCACGATCGGATGGGTCGTGCGGTAGTCGTCCGGAATTGATCCTACCGTGATGCTGTCGCGGTTGGCGCAACCTGAGAGCGATGCCGCAAGCATGACCGCCAGTGCCGGCATCATCTGCCGATGGATCCTGGCGATACCGGATGCTGTCCGGACCGTCATGACTTTCAATGCTGACTTGGACATATCCGCATTCCCACTCATTTGTAGATGAAGCCGACCACGCCGTGATAGCGGCCCGGCGGCCTGTCGGTCTGCATGGTGCCGTAGACGCGGTTGACGCGGCCGAGGAACATGCCGGCGCCGTCGCTCGCAGGATTGAAATTATCATCCGGCTTCGCCAGGTCGTTGCGTGCCACCGGCCGCGCCAGATAGGGTGTGATGATGATGACGAGCTCGCTTTCGTTGCGGACGAAATCGCGGCTGCGGAACAGCGTGCCGAGGACGGGAATTTTTGTCAGTCCGGGTAAACCGTCGACGGCTTGGCGGACATCGTCGCGGACGAGGCCAGCGATCATCATGGAACCGCCGGAAGGCAATTCCACGGTTGTGTCCGCCAGGCGTTTACGCAGCGATATGATGTTCGTGTCGCCCAACGCGAACGAACCTTCTGTAGTTGGCTCCGAAACCGCGGTTCTTACCTTCAGGCTGATGCGGCCGGCAGATAGCACCACCGGCTGGAACTCCAAGCCGATGCCGTACTCAACCTTGTCTGCCGTCCAGGTCCTTTCGCCAGTCTGATTGTCTGTCGATTTGTTGTTGGTGACGGAACTCACCAAGTTGTATTCGCCGCCGACCTTGAACGTCGCCTTCTCGCCCGACACGGCGGTCAGCGTCGGCTCCGCCAACGTCTTCATGACACCCGACTGTTCCATGGCGTTTATGGTGCCTTGCAGGGAAGAACTGGCGAAGTTCAGGCCCGAGCTGGAAAGAGGCTTGCCGAGACCGGGATAAGTGTCGACGGTAGAGCCAAAGGTTATGCCGTTGCTGCCACCGCTGCCAACCATATTGACGCCGAGCTGCTTCATCACCGAGCGGCTGACTTCCGCGACGGTCACCTTGAGCGTCACCTGGTCGTCGCCGACGATCTGCAGGAGGTTGACGATCTTGGAGGTGCGACGCTCCTGGTCTGGATTGTTGATGTCGACGCCGCCATTGACTGAGCCGCCGGCGGCGGTCTGCGAATATTGACCCGTCGTCGCTTCACCGCCGGACACGAAGATGGTGGCCAGGTCGACGGCGCGCTTGGCATCGAGTGGCGTGTCGACCATGCCCGTCAGGACGACGTTGTCGTTGAGCAGCTCGACCTTGATCTGCGAGGACGGAATGAAGCGCTTCAGATAGTCTTCCAGCCCGGCGACGTCGCGCTCGACGGCCAGATCCAGACTGACGATCTGCTCGCCATTGGGACCGAAAACGAAGATGTTGGTTTCGCCGACCGCCTTGCCGAAGAGATAGATGCGCCGCGCCGTGCGGGTCACGGCATCGGCAACCGCCGGATTGGCGACAAGGATGTCATAGGCGTCGCTCGGCAAGTCGATGACCACGGATTTGTTGAGGCCGAGCTTGACACGCTGCGTGGCGACGGAAGCCGACACGCCGGCGCTAGCGGCCTTGGCTTCGACCAGTCCAGGGGCGCTGGTGCCGACCAGGAAAAAACCGATCGCCGCGGCGGCGAGGGAGAGCAGCAGTTTACCGTTCAGCCTCATTTCCTTGCTCCCACCTCGGAAACTTCGCCCGACTTGATCAGACGCACCGTTCCGCGCCGGCCACTGCCGTTGACCAGATAGTCGGCCTCGTCCGTAACCTTTTCATGGATGTCGGTGATCGGGCGCAGCGCGAGAGTCAGGCGGTCCGCCATCTGCTGCGCGACCGTGATGATCTCCGCCTGTTGCGGCGTCAGCTCCAGCGTCGCAGTCTGGCCGACGCGGGTCTTCTTGCCCTCCTCGTCTTCCTGGATGGTCTGGTCGATAGCCAGGACGCGGATGTTCTTGAGGATCGTGGAGGTGTTGAAGCCGCTGCCGCCATTGCCGGTGTCGGCGCGGCGGGTCATGATGACGTCGACGAAGTCGTTGGGCAGGATGAAGCCGCCGGCGGACGTGTCGGCCGATATCGCGGTCGCGACGGCGCGCATGCCGGAAGGCAGGATCGACGACATGAAGCTCTGCCCCTCGCCGACCAGCTTGGAGCGCCGCAAAGGTTCGCCGGTATACATGGCGACACGGGCGACCGAGCCCTTGAGCTTTTCGATCGCATCAGGCTCGGCCGCGCGCGTGATGAAATTGGCGTTGACGCCATCGGCCGGCCATTGTTCCCAGCTGATGTTGTTGCCGAGCTGACTGCCCATCGGCACGTCGCCGGAAAGCACCAGCACATCCTGCAACGCGATCGCCGGCTGCTTGGGCGCATCGACCACGACCTGAGGCGGCGGCGCCACGACCATGTTCTTCGCCACATAGCCCGCGCCACCCGCCGCGACCGCAGCCACGCCCAGAATAATCAATCGGGATGCTGGCATTCGTCCGTAACCCTTCGCCTTAAAGGCAAACCACCTCGCCAGGCCGGACTTTGCAGCTGCAATCGTCAAAACAAGGTTAATGCAATGCTTACGATCGTGATTAATTTAAGGTTTACTCAAATTAGACGGAACGGCCCGCCGTTAACAAAAAAGGCGGCCGGGCCGCCTTGGAATTTAACAAAAAGGCGGCCAAGCCGCCCGGGAGTCGCCGATATCGATCTCGGCCCAAGCCTATGTCGTGAGCCTTTCCAGCGCCCAGACCATCAGCGGCGAGTCTGGGAAAGTGATCAGCCCACCCGCCCCCAGCGCGATGCCATATGGAACGCCGACGCTCTCGTCCGCGAAATGGCGCAGGAACCGGTTGTGACCGGTGTACATGGAGAGCGGTGATTTCCGGTAGGCTAAGATTGCCGCCGTAAGCAGGCCGCCGATGAAGGCCGACGTCACCAGATAGCCGATCAGGTTGATGTTGAGGCCCATCCATAGAGCGGTCGCGGCCAGAAGCTTGGCGTCGCCGCCGCCCATGCCGCCGAGCGCAAAGAGGCCGAACGTCACCGCAAGCACGAGGGCACCGGCAGCGAAGTGCCAGCCATAGGTTGCCCAATCCATACCGGTGAGTGGCGCGACAAGCGCGAATGTCGCCACCAACAGCACGGGAACGCGGTTGGCGATCGTCATCGACAAGGTGTCCGATACCGCAGCGTACAGCATGCAGAAGGGGAAGACGACGAAGATCACGGCTTCAAGCATCGGTTGCGGCGCCCATGCAGCTTTCCGGCGGCATCCTAGGCGCGCCGGATTAACGAACGATGAGGCCGGACGATCAAAGTCGGCCGGACGCATGAAAAAGGGCCGCCAGCTGGCAGCCCTTCTTTTTTGCGATTGAAAAGACGCGATAGCGCGGTCTTGTTACGGAGCCGTGGCGCCGTTGAGGGTCGAGGCGATGTTGGCGAACTTGGCGTTCAGCGCGCCACCGAGCTGGGTAGCACCGACCATGATGGCGAGCGCGATGAGGGCGGCGATCAGACCGTATTCGATGGCGGTTGCGCCGGATTCGTCCTTCACGAAACGTGCAATGAGATTAGACATTCGAGAGCTCCTACTCCACGTGTTACAGCACTTCCGTCAACTTCTCTTTGCGGTTGATCGGATGCTGCAAATCTAGGGAGAAGCCGTTTCGATCGGCTTAATAAACAGCCTTACCGATTCCTTTCCGGTGGCGAACGCGCCGGTTGGTTAACCGTGGCCTAAACATCGCCAGCCGGCTCGGGCCCTTGGGAAACCGGCGCTTGTGCACTATTCCTAAAACAGCAAGCGCCATCGACGCATAACGCACATGCAAGCCGATCCTTAATCATGCCGGGCCGGCTTAACCGTTGCTTCACCAATCTCGTTCATGTTCCGTGAAGAATCTGCCCGCCGGGAGCGCTTCAATGACGTCGTCGAGATCGCTGTTTCCAATCGCCGCGCTGCTGGCAACCGCCGCGTTGGTCATGCCGGCCAGGGCCGGCGCCGGCATAGAAGTCACCATGAACCAGGCAAAGATCGTCAAATTGTCACGCGCTGCCGACACGGTCGTCATCGGCAATCCGGCGATCGCCGACGCCTCCGTGCAGGACGCCTCGACCATCGTTCTCACCGGCAAGGGCTTCGGTGTCACCAACATGGTCGTGCTCGATTCGGACGGCAGCCCGATCATCGATGAACAGGTGACCGTCGTGCGGCAGGCCGCTTCCTCGGTACGCATCTACAGACGCGCCGAAGTCCAGACCATGTCCTGCACACCCTATTGCGAGAGTGCGTTCAAGAGCGAGGCCGAGAAGGCTTCCGAATCCGAAATGAGCGCCGGGCACTGAGCGTTGCGAAGGGGCGAACCCGCCGGCATTAAAGACAGCTTAATGCTCGCCCGACGAATTTAGCGATCATCCAAACCGGAACTCAATGGGTTTTCGCTAACCTTGCCGCCGGTACCATAAAGGGGATCGGCAGGACGCGGTATGAGCAAGGATGCCACAACCGGCAACGGCTTGGACAGCAAGGCGCGCGCCAGATCGCGCCCTGGCTTTTTCAGCGACAGGCGCGGCAGCACGGCGATGGAATTCGCGATGCTGGCCATACCGTTCGCGCTTCTCGTGTTCGCCATTCTCGAAAGCTGCATTTCGTTCGCCGGCCAGGAGGTGATGGCCAACGTCACCGACGACGTGGCCCGCCAACTGCGGACCGGGCAATTGCAAAAGACGAACGTCACCGAAGCCTCCATCAAGCAGCTGATCTGCAGCAGGCTTGAGATCATGGTGGCCCAGGGTTGCCCGGGGTTGCTGGTTGATTTGCGCGAATATCCGAGTTTCGCCGACGCCGCCACGGCGGGCTTCAAGATCGTCGACGGCGACATCGTGCTGGTGCAAGGCACCAACTCGATGACCTTCACGGTCTCGCCGGGGCTGGCGGAGTCCATCAACATGTTGCGGGTGTTCTACAAATGGCCGGTGATGACCGATTTCCTGGCCAAGTCGATGGCCAATCTGAAGGGCGGCAACACGCTGCATTTCGCATCGGTGACCTGGCAGAACGAGCCATTCGACGACAATTGAGGTTGCTCGACGGCTGAAGCCGCGGCGTGGAGGACGATATGCATAGTGCGGGGGCACTGCGGTGGATTTCGGCGAAGGTGGCGCGGTTTTGCCACGATCGCCGCGGCGTCGCGGCGATCGAGTTCGCGTTCATCGTGCCGGTGCTGCTGATCATGTATTTCATCACGATGGAGGCCTCGCAGGCTATCGAGACCAGCAAGAAGGTCAGCCGCATCGGCAGCATGGTGGCGGATCTCGTCACGCAGCAGCAGACCGTCGTGAAGGCCAACCTCGATGCAATGATGAAGATCGGCACATCGACGCTGCAGCCTTACAACCGTTCATTGCCGACGATCATCATCACAGGAATACAGATCACGGACGAAGCGTCGCCGAAGGTTCAGGTTGCATGGTCGCGTAAGCTGGTGGGCACCACCTACAGCGCCGACGCGGCCGTGAACTCGATCACCACGGTGCCGGCGACGCTGAAGATCCGCAACACCTTCCTGGTCCGCGTCGAGAGCGACCTCGGCTACAAACCGATCATCACATGGTCCGCCAGCAATTCGCAGGGGCTCGGGCTGACCTCGGCTTTCAGCAACATATCGATGAGCGAAACCTACTATCTACGGCCGCGCCGGTCCCCGACGATACCCTGCGGCGACTGCTGAAACGCTAGGGCACTTCACCGTTTCACGGACACGGTGAAGTGCCCTATCTCCTTGTTTTTACGCAATTCTGTGCGGAAAACCGGTCACACTGTTCCTGGAATTGCTCTAGTCCTGCCCGTCCGTTTCCCGCTGCACGATCGCCACCGCCATCGCATAGTCTTTCCGCGCGGCCGGCCCGAAGCCGCCGGAATGCGCCCGCTCCAACAGGTCGTACACATCGGGCGTCTGTGACCTGAGATTGGTCAGGAAGACCGTCAGCCGGCGCTTTGCCTCGGGGTCGAGATCGCTGCGGACGGCGTGCGGGCCGTAGCGCAAGAGGCCCGAGGTCCACAACACTCGAAGCGACCCCTCAGGGATGCCGGCAGCCTCCAGCCGCGCGACGCTGCCGTCGGAATGGCTGGGCTGGCCGTCGGCACCGGCCGGCTCCCACCCGAACAGGGCGTCCGCTTCGCCGCCAGCCAGCATCGTCTCGGCCGCGGTGGCTGAAGCGGCGTGCACAAGAAAGGGCGAATCCCGCGCGATCTTGGCGCCTTCGGCCGACAGCGCCGCCAGCGGCAGCAGAGAACCGCCGACATTGTCATCGGGCGCGATCGCGATTCGATGCGAGGCCAGTGCGGCGAGGTCCGGCACTTTGCCGTCACGCGTCACCAGGACGGAACGGATGCCAACGGCGCCGTCGGCATCGACCGGCGCCACCAGAGGCTCGACACAGCCGCAGCGCTCCGAAGCCGCGGCATACGCGAGAGCGGAATAGACTGCGTATTGCACGCGTCCGCTCGCCTGCGCCTCGATCAGCGCCGCGTAATCGCGCGCAACGACGAACTCGACCTTCATGCCGAGTGCATTGGCGTAGGCCTCGGTCAGGCGCGCGAGCCCCGGAACGGTGTTGCCGCCGCCCGGTTCGGCGACGATGCCGATGCGGAACGTTCCGATGTCGTCACGCCAGTCGGCGCGTGCCGGCCAGGAAGCAGCGCCGAACGTCGCGAGGACGACCGCGCACATTTTCACGGCCTGCCTTGCCGCGATTTTGCCGCGCCTTGCCATACCTGCTTCGTCCCCGCTGCATCCACGCCTCGCCGCAACTATGGCGCCAAGCGGTTGCGGTTTGGTTTCCGATTTGCCAACGCCGCCGGGGAACCCTATGTCTGGCAGCGAGCACTGACAACAAAGATACCCGTGGCGCGCGCGTTCCTGTTCGTTCTCGATTCTTTCGGCATCGGCGGCGCGGCCGACGCCGAACGCTATGGCGATGCCGGCGCCGACACGTTCGGACATATTTTTCAGGCCTGCGCCGATGGTCGCGCCGACCGGGAAGGTTTGCGAAACGGGCCGCTTGCGGTACCCAACATGATGGCGCTCGGTCTTGGCCGGGCGGCACGGACGGCGACCGGGCTCAAGCTCGACATCGATACACCGTTGCTTGCCTCGGCCTTCCATGGTGCCGCCCAGGAAGTGTCGAGCGGCAAGGATACTCCCTCCGGCCACTGGGAGATCGCCGGCCTGCCTGTGCGCTTCGACTGGGGCTATTTTCCCGACACGGTGCCGGCCTTCCCGGCGGAGCTCACCGACGCGATCATCCGCGAGGGCAAGCTGCCGGGCATCCTCGGCAACTGCCACGCGCCTGGAACCGAGATCATAGAGCGGCTCGGCGAGGAGCATATCCGCACCGGCAGGCCGATCTGCTACACATCGGTCGATTCCGTGTTGCAGATCGCCGCGCATGAAACGCATTTCGGGCTGGAGCGGCTTTATGAGCTTTGCCTCACGGTGCGGCGGCTGGCCGATCCGCTAAAGATCGGGCGCGTGATCGCGCGGCCATTCGTGGGCGAGACAAAAGCCACGTTCCAGCGCACCCACAATCGCCGCGACTATGCGGTGCCGCCGCCGGAAGAGACCCTGCTCGACCGGCTGACCGGCCGCGGCAGCAAGGTCATCGCCGTCGGCAAGATCGGCGACATCTTCGCTCATCGCGGCATTTCGGAAGTGCGCAAGGCCGGCGGCAACATGGCGATGTTCGACAAGGCGCTCGGCGCCATGGACGACGCCCGCGACGGCGATCTGGTCTTTGCCAATTTCGTCGATTTCGATACCGAGTTCGGCCACCGGCGCGATGTCGCCGGCTATGCCGCGGCGCTCGAAGCCTTCGACCGCCGGCTGGCCGAGGCGCTGTCGCGCGTCAGGCCAGGAGATCTGCTCATCCTCACCGCCGACCATGGCAACGATCCGACCTGGCGCGGCACCGACCATACGCGCGAGCGCGTTCCGGTGATCGGCATTGGGCCGGGGCTGAAGGGCGGCGACATCGGGCTGAGGCCGACTTTCGCCGATATCGGCGAAACCGTCGCGGATCATCTCGGCCTGGCAATCGGCCGCCATGGGACGTCCTTTCTCGCAACGATAGGCGGCCATGCCTGAGCTGCCTGAAGTCGAGACCGTACGCCGCGGGCTGCAGCCGGTCCTGGAAGGGGCGCGGTTCGTCAACGTCGAGGCGCGCAGGCCGGATCTTCGCTTTCCCTTTCCCGAGCGCTTTTCGGAGCGGCTTACCGGCAAGACCGTGACGGCGCTTGGCCGGCGCGCCAAATACCTGACGATGCATATCGAAAACGGCCCGGTTCTCATCTGTCATCTCGGCATGTCGGGATCGTTCCGGGTCGAGGCCGCCGGGAGTGGCGACGTCGCCGGCAGCTTCCACCACGAGCGCTCGAAAAGCGCGGCGCATGACCATGTCGTGTTCGATGTCGCCTCGACAACGGGCGAGCGATCGCGCGTCGTCTTCAACGACCCGCGCCGCTTCGGCTTCATGCTGTTTGCCGAAGGGCCGCCGGACACACATCCGATGCTGGCGGGGCTCGGCATCGAGCCAACCGGCAACGCGCTCGACGGCCCCCTGCTCGCCTCGCTGCTGAAGGATCGCAGATCGCCGCTCAAGGCGGCGCTGCTCGATCAGAGGCTGATCGCCGGACTAGGCAATATATATGTGGCGGAAGCCTTGTGGCGCGCCGGCCTCTCGCCGCTGCGCGAAGCCGGCACCATCGCCGGATCGGCCAAGAAGGCGAAAGAGCAAAGCGAACGTCTTGCCGGGGCGATCCGCTCGGTCATCGCCGATGCGATCGCCGCGGGCGGCTCCTCGCTGCGCGACTATGTCCAGGCCGACGGATCGCTCGGCTATTTCCAGCATTCCTTCGCAGTGTACGACCGGGAGGGCGAGCCGTGCCCGAAGCCGGGCTGCCACGGCCACATCGAGCGCATCGTGCAGAGCGGCCGCTCGACCTTCTATTGCCGGACCTGTCAGCGGTAAGCTAGGAACGGTATCGATCACCCCACTGCCGCGGAAGGAAGAGCCCATGACCTATGAAACCATTCTGGCGGAAACACGCGGCAAGGTCGGGCTGATCACGCTGAACCGGCCCAAGGCGCTCAATGCGCTGAATTCGCAGGTCCTCGCGGAGGTCTTGGCGGCGACGAGCGCGTTCAACGCCGATCCCGCGATCGGCGCGATGGTGCTTACGGGCTCGGAAAAGGCGTTTGCCGCCGGTGCCGACATCAAGGAAATGCAGGCGCTGTCCTTCGCCGACGCCTACAGCCAGGATTTCTTCGTCGGCTGGGAGGAATTCACACGCATCCGCAAGCCCATCATCGCGGCAGTCGCGGGCTATGCACTCGGCGGCGGCTGCGAGCTGGCCATGATGTGCGACTTCATCATCGCCGGCGACAATGCCAAGTTCGGCCAGCCCGAAATCACGCTCGGCGTCATGCCGGGCATGGGCGGATCGCAGCGGCTGACCCGCTTCGTCGGCAAGTCGAAGGCGATGGACATGTGCCTGACCGGGCGGATGATGGACGCGGCCGAAGCCGAGCGGAGCGGGCTGGTGTCGCGGGTGGTGCCGGTCGCCGAACTCACCGAGGAAGCACTGAAAGCGGCAGCGAAGATCGCGGAGTTCTCGCTGCCGTCGGTGATGATGACCAAGGAGGCGGTCAACCGCGCTTATGAGACGACGCTCGCCGAAGGGCTGCGCTTCGAACGCCGCCTGTTCCATTCACTGTTTGCGCTCGACGATCAGAAAGAAGGCATGGCCGCCTTCGTCGAGAAGCGGAAGCCGAATTTCACCAACCGCTAGGCCGTGGCGCCCGATGATTGAAAGCGGGTGACGACGCGCCGCGCTTTCAGTCTCCAAAAGACCACCCAAAAAGACTTCCCAGTGGCGTTGACGCGCCGGAAAAGCTGAACTATAAGCCGCACCAACCGAGGCGGCCCTGTGGCTGCCCGTTTGTTTTTTGCGCCCTGCGGCACCCCGCTGGCGCTCACCAGATCAGAAGAGAGGCATCATGGCCAATACGTCCTCGGCCAAAAAGGCAACGCGCAAGATCGCCCGCCGCGCAGCGATCAACAAGAACCGTCGCTCGCGCGTCCGCACCTATGTCCGCAAGGTCGAAGAGGCGCTGGCCGCCGGCGACAAGGCTGCGGCGGTGGAAGCCTTCAAGGCTGCGGAGCCGGAATTGATGCGCGCCGCCACCAAGGGCGTTGTCCACAAGAACACGGCTTCGCGCAAGGTCTCGCGGCTGGCCCAGCGGGTCAAGACGCTGTCGGCCTGACCGACTCCTCTTCCACTCAGTCGATACTGAACCCGGCCGTACAGGCCGGGTTTTTTCGTTTGCCGGCAAGTACTTAAAAAGTTTGCTCGCAAGCTGCACTTGTGAGCGATTCCAATGCCGGTAATGTTTTGCCGGCATATTCAGTGCCGCTGATATCGGCACGCCCTCGCCGCGGCAACTGCCCAAATTTGCCTATCAAGAAATCCCTAGATTTTTCAATGGCTTACGGCGGGTCATCCACAGCTTGTTCAACTCATGACCGAGCGATAGGGGAGAAGTAGCTGTCAAGAGAATTATTTCAGAATATTTCGTTTCAGGCGGCCTTTTTCATATTCGCCGGAAAAGGGTTTGAATCACAAAGGCTTTGTCAAAACGTGCCGTCGCGGCACCCGATTTGAAGCCCTCTCCGGTAACCAGATTCGTTAAAAAACCGTTAGATGTGGCCTTGCCCTATCCACAGCGATTTCGGTAATGTCCATCCATCGAAGGGACGGGCTCTAGCCCTTGACCCAGCCTGAATCGGCCAGCACAAAATGGCGGAATTCATGACGTGGAGCAATTCCGCGTGTGGCTTGGTTTGTCTCTTCGATGCGGGTAGGGGACTGGCGTAATTGTACATGGCAGTCGATGTCTCACCGGCCTTTCCGCCGGACGGCAGTGCATTGCCTTGTCTTTGTTGGAAGCCGGCGTGCGGAGCCGGCAGCTGGTCCCTTGCGCGAGTTGCGACGATCGTTGCCGGCGGCGGCAACGGCAGCGCAGCAAATGAGGTCGCCGGACCAAGGATGCAGGAGGCGCATTCCCGGCGGAAAAAAGGGTACGAGAAGACAAGGGACTTGATCATGCAAAGCGGCATCGAGAGGGAGATAGCGGGCGAACTCCCGTTTCCATCAACTTTTGTCGGAGGGGGCGACATGGTGGCATCCAGCGACGCGGAACAGAAGTTCGAACGGGTCAAGGCTCAGCTGAAAGCGCGTCTCGGAGCCGAGGTCTATTCGAGCTGGTTCGGTCGCATGAAGGTCGCCGAGGCCTCCCGCGGCATTGTCCGCATCTCCGTGCCGACAGCCTTCCTGCGGTCCTGGATCAACGGCCATTACCTCGAGCTCATCGCCGAGCTTTGGCGGCATGAGGATCCGGACGTCCTCAAGATCGAGATCATCGTGCGCACCGCCACGCGCCAGGGGCGCAACCATGTCGAGCCGGAAGTGGCGCCGCCGCGCAAGATGACCAAGCAGACCCACACCGCGCTTGCCAACGGCACCGCGAGCGCCGGGCGCGTGGAACAACGGGCGCCGGCGCCGCGCCCGGGCGCGCCCGCGGAACCGGAGTTCCGCCACAATGTTCTGGGGTCGCCGCTCGATCCGCGCTACACGTTCAGCTCCTTCATCGAGGGGCCGTCGAACAGAGTGGCCTTCGCGGCGGCGAGAGCCGTGGCGGAATCGCAGTCGAGCGCGGTGCGCTTCAACCCGCTTTTCCTGCACGCGACCGTCGGGCTCGGCAAGACGCACCTGCTGCAGGCGATCGCAGCGGAATCGCTGCGGCACAACCCGAAGTCTCGCGTCGTCTACCTGACGGCGGAATATTTCATGTGGCGCTTTGCCACCGCGATCCGCGACAACAACGCGCTGACGCTGAAAGAGCAGCTGCGCGACATCGATCTCTTGATCATCGACGACATGCAGTTCCTGCAGGGCAAGTCGATTCAGCATGAATTCTGCCACCTCATCAACATGCTGCTCGACAGCGCCAAACAGGTCGTGGTCGCGGCCGACCGGCCGCCGTCGGAACTGGAATCGCTGGAGCCGCGCGTGCGTTCGCGGCTGAACGGCGGCGTGGCGCTGGAAATGTCGGCGCCGGATTTCGCCATGCGGCTCGGCATGCTGAAGCTGCGCCGCGCCACCGCCAAGACCGATGACACCTCGCTCGACATCTCCGACGAAATCCTGGAGCATGTCGCGCGCACGGTGACCGGCAGCGGGCGCGAGCTCGAAGGCGCCTTCAACCAGCTTCTGTTCCGCCAATCCTTCGAGCCGCAGATCACCATCGACCGCATCGACGAGATCCTCGGTCACATCTACCGCTCCGGCGAGCCGAAGCGCGTGCGCATCGAGGACATCCAGCGCATCGTGGCGCGCCACTACAACGTGTCGAAGACGGAGCTTCTGTCCAACCGGCGCACGCGCACGATCGTCAAGCCGCGGCAGGTGGCGATGTATCTGTCGAAAGTGATGACGCCGCGCTCGTTACCGGAGATCGGGCGGCGCTTCGGCGGCCGCGACCACACGACCGTGCTGCATGCCGTGCGCAAGATCGAGGACCTTTCGGGCGGGGACAATACGCTGGCGCAGGAGCTCGAACTGCTCAGAAGGCTGATCAACGACCAGGCCTGAGGGATCGCGGAAACAGTCGACGACGTGCTTCGCCGGCTTTATCCCCAGAAAGCCCGCGCTGCCGGCCGTAACCGGTGCCGCGGGCTTGCGTTCGCAGGCTTTTTACTGTCAGCTTACGGAGATTCTGGAAGCCTTTCAGGGCTTTCGCGGGATGCCGTCTGCCGGTGACCCGTTCATTCATTGAAGCGAGCCTGTTTCGTCATGCGTGTTATCCTGGAACGGTCAAATCTCCTGAAGTCCCTCAACCACGTCCATCGCGTGGTCGAGCGGCGCAACACCATACCGATCCTGTCCAACGTGCTGCTCAGCGCCGAGGGCGCCAGCCTCGAGATGAAGGCCACCGACCTCGACCTCGAAGTGACGGAGGCGACGCCCGCCAAGGTCGAGCGCGGCGGCGCGACGACGGTGCCGGCGCATCTGCTCTACGACATCGTGCGCAAGCTTTCCGACGGCGCCGAGGTGATGCTGAAGACGGACGAGGACGGCAACGCGATGACCGTCACCTCGGGACGTTCGAGCTTCCGTCTGCAGTGCCTGCCGCAATCCGACTTCCCGGAGCTCTCGGCCGGTTCGTTCTCGCATATCTTCCGGTTGGAATCGGCGGCGCTCAAGGGGCTGATCGACAAAACCCAGTTCGCCATCTCCACCGAGGAGACGCGCTACTACCTCAACGGCATCTTCCTGCACACGCATGAGGTGGGCGGCAAGTTGAAGCTGCGCTCGGTGGCGACCGACGGACACCGCCTGGCGCGCGCCGAGATCGACGCGCCGGCGGGCTCGGAAGGCATGCCCGGCATCATCATTCCGCGCAAGACGGTGAGCGAGCTGCAGAAGCTGGTCGACGATCCCGATGTGGCGGTGACCACCGAGCTGTCGGATACCAAGATCCGCTTCACCATCGGCAGCGTCGTTTTGACCTCGAAGCTGATCGACGGCACCTTCCCCGACTATCAGCGCGTCATCCCGACCGGCAATGACAAGAAGCTGATCATCGACCGCCAGAGCTTCGCGGCTGCGGTCGACCGCGTTTCAACCATTTCCTCCGAACGCGGCCGGGCCGTGAAGCTGTCGATCAATGACGGCCAGCTCACCTTAGCCGTCAACAACCCCGACTCTGGCAGCGCCACCGAGGAACTGGCGGCCGACTATTCGGCGGACCCGATCGAGATCGGCTTCAACGCCAAATACCTGCTCGATGTCGCCGCCCAGCTCACGGGTTCCGAGGCCAAGTTCATGCTGGCCGACGCCGGTTCGCCGACGCTGATCCACGACATGGCCGACGAGACCGCGCTCTACGTGCTGATGCCGATGCGGGTCTAGGTCCGGGGCGGACCTGATGTGTTACCTTGACCACGGACGCCAGACAGCTTCGGCAGCAAAGCTATATAAGTAAGCTAACACTTACGAATTTCCGCAACTACGCAGCGCTTTCGCTCGACCTAGCGCCCGGCGCTGTGGTGCTGTCGGGCGACAATGGCGCGGGCAAGACCAATCTCTTGGAAGCGATCTCGTTTCTGACACCCGGCCGGGGCCTGCGCCGCGCGCCCTATGCAGATGTGGCGCGCGAAGGCGGCGACGGCGGCTTCGCTCTGCATGCGCGCATCGACGGACCGGAAGGCCAGGTCGAGATCGGCACTGGCATCTCCGGCGGCGACGCAGCCGGCGAAAGCGGCAGGAAGGTGCGGATCAACGGCGCGCCGGCGCGATCGGCCGAGGACATGCTGGAGTGGCTGCGGGTCGTCTGGCTGACGCCGGCGATGGATGGCCTGTTTCCTGGGCCGGCGGCGGACCGCCGCCGCTTTCTCGACCGGCTGGTGCTGGCGATCGATCCCGGCCATGGCCAGCGCGCGCTCGACTATGAGAAGGCCATGCGCGGCCGTAACCGCCTGCTTACCGAAGGTTCCCGCGATGGCGCCTGGTTCGACGCGATCGAGACGCAGATGGCCGAGACCGGGGTGGCGATCGCCGCCGCGCGGGCAGAGCTGGTGCGGCTGCTTGCAGCCATGATCGACAGATTGCCCGGCAGCGGGCCGTTTCCGCAGGCCGACATCAGTCTTGCCGGCGACCTGGAGAGCGAGGTCGCCGTCGCGCCGGCCGTCGATGTCGAGGAGCGCTTCCGCCGCGCGCTTGCCAATGGCCGCGAGCGCGACCGCGCCGCCGGCCGTACGCTGGACGGTCCGCATCGCTCCGATCTCCTGGTACGGCACCGGCCGAAGTCGATGCCGGCGGAACTGTGCTCGACCGGCGAGCAGAAGGCGCTGCTGGTCGGCATCGTTTTGTCGCATGCCAGGCTGACCGGTGAGATGTCGGGACTGACGCCGATCCTTCTCCTGGACGAGATCGCCGCGCATCTCGACGCGGGCCGGCGCGCGGCGTTGTTCTCGATCCTGGAAGAGCTGAATTGCCAGGCCTTCATGACCGGCACCGATGCGGCCCTGTTTTCGAGTCTTGCCGGCCGGGCGCAGTTCCTGACGGTCGATCACGGCAGCATCGGACTGACGGCGAGCCCTTGAAGCCATTTTCGCGCTGCGCCACCAGGGTTTGCCGCGCGTGTGGACCACAAGGCTTCGCCTTGCGCTTACTGACAAGGGTCTACGCCGGCGATATGGTTCGACTATGACCGACACCGCCCTGACCGACGAAGAGCTCGAACGCTATGCCCGCCACATCGTGCTGCCGGAGATCGGCGGGCCGGGCCAGCAGAAGCTGAAACGGGCGCGGGTGCTGGTGATCGGCGCCGGCGGGCTCGGCGCGCCGGTGCTGGAATATCTTGCCGCCGCCGGCGTCGGTACGCTCGGCATCGTCGATGACGATACGGTTTCCCTGTCCAACCTGCAGCGGCAGGTGATCCATGGCAGCGACACGATCGGCATGGCCAAGACCGACAGCGCACGAGAAGCGATCATGCGCATCAATCCCAATGTCACGGTGGAATCGCATCGCCTGAGGCTGACGGCGGAAAACGCCCCTGCCCTCGTCGCCCGCTACGATGTCGTTGTCGACGGCTCCGACAATTTCGAGACGCGCTACGCGGCCGCCGATGCCTGCGCCGGCGAGAAGAAGCCCCTCGTCACGGCCGCCGTCGGCCGCTTCGACGGGTCGGTGACGGTGTTGAAGCCGTTCGAGACAGGCGCGGACGGCAAACGCAATCCGAGCTATCGCGACCTGTTCCCGGAGGCGCCGCCCGAAGGGCTGGTGCCGTCCTGCGCCGTCGCCGGTATAGTCGGCGCGCTGACGGGCGTTATCGGCACGCTGGAGGCGATGGAGGCCGTCAAGCTGATCACCGGCATAGGCGAGCCGCTGATCGGCCGCCTGCTGCTCTACGATGGCCTCACGGCCCGCTTCGACACCATCCGCTACAAGGCCGTCTGAGCGCATGGACCAGAGCGTCGGAATCTCCATAATCGGCCTTCCAACGGATTTCGACCGGTGGGACGACCTGCTCGCGCTGATCCGGCGCGCCTTCGCCTATATGGACGGGGTCATCGACCCGCCCTCCTCGGCGCATCTTTTGACCGCCGATACCCTTGCCGAGAAGGCAAAACGCGAGACGGGGTTTCTGGCGATCGAGAACAGCCGTATCGTCGGCTGCGTCTTCGCGCTGGAGCGAGTGCGGGATTTCTATGTCGGCAAGCTCGCGGTCGAGCCGCGGCTGCAGGGCCAAGGCATAGGGGCCCGGCTGATGCGGGCGGTCGAGAATCTCGCCCGCAAACGGGGCAAGGAGGCGATCGAGCTCCAGGCCCGCATCGAGCTGACGGCAAACCACGCAGCCTTTGCCCGGCTCGGCTTTCGCGAAACCGAGCGCACGGCGCATGAGGGCTATGACAGGCCGACCTCCATCACCATGCGCAAGGTGCTGCCTTGAGCCTTTCGCTCAATCCGGAAGAACAGGCGATTGCCGCCCGCCAGGACGGCGCCGGCATGGCGATGCGCATCGTCGCCGAAAGCGCCCGCCTGCTCGGCGCGCCGCGGCTGATCCCGATCGCGTCCACCCATATCGACGGCGCCCTGTACCACGGCGATTCCGGCACGCTGTTCGCAGAAAAACTGGTCGAAGGCGGAGCGAAGGTCGCGGTGCGCTCGACGCTCAATGTCGGGGCGCTCGACCTGATGGGCTGCTCGCGCATTCGTCTGGAAGAGCCGCAACGCGGCATGGCCCGGCGGATGATGGAGGCCTATCGCAAGCTTGGTTGCGAGCAGAGCTGGACCTGCGCGCCGTATCAGGCCGGACACAGGCCGGCACTCGGCAGCGACGTCGCCTGGGGCGAGTCCAACGCCGTCGTCTTCTGCAATTCTGTGCTGGGCGCGCGAACCAACCGCTATGGCGATTTCCTGGACATTGCCTGCGCCATCACCGGCCGCGCGCCGGATTACGGCCTGCACCAGCCCGACAACCGCCGAGCGCGGCTCGTTTTCGATGTCTCGGGCCTGTCGCCTTCCTTCCTTGCCTCGGAGATCGCCTGGCCTGTCTTGGGAAGCCTTTATGGCCGCGAGGTGGGCAACGCGATCGGCGTCGTCACCGGCGTGACGGGTCATCCCGGCGAAGACGCGCTGAAAGCCTGCGGCGCGGCGGCTGCATCGTCGGGCGCGGTCGGCCTGTTCCACATTGCGGGCGTAACGCCCGAGGCGCCCGACGTCGAAACCATCCTGGCCGGGGCGGAGCCGGAAGCGGTGATCCGCGTGACGCCTGAGATGGTGGCCAAGGCCCGCGCGGGCCTATCGACCGCGGCGGCGGCCAAGACCATCGACGCGGTGGCGATCGGCAGCCCGCATCTGTCGAACGCCGAGTTCGACACCCTGGAGCGGCTGATCGCCGGACGGCGGCTTGCGGTGCCGATCTACGCCTGCACCGGCCGCCACGCGCTTGCGTTGCTGGAGCAGGACGGCCGGCGAAGAAGGCTCGAGGCGAGTGGGGTCGTCATCGTCGCCGATACATGCGTGGTGGTGACGCCGATCATGCCGGAGCTCGGCAATGGCGTGCTGATGACCAACTCAGGCAAGTTCGCGCATTACGCGCCGGGCAACACCGGCTACGCGGTGCTCTATGCCTCGCTCGCGGACTGCGTCGAAAGCGCGGTCCTCGGCAAGCCGGTCTTCACGGATATCGCCGCATGAGCGCTGCCGCCGAAATCCTTGTGCCGGGCAAAGCGGGCGAAGGCGAGGCGCTGGTGCTGACGGCACCGATCAGCTTCTGGGGCGGCGTCGACCCGAAGACAGGCCGCATCGCCGATGTCCGCCATCCGCAGCATGGCGAAGTCATTGCCGGCCGCGTGCTGTTCCTGCCCGGCACGATCGGCTCGTCGTCCGCTTCGGCGGTGCTGATGGAGCTCGTCCACAACGGCCGGGCGCCGGCCGCCCTGGTGCTGCACGAGCCCGACGCCATCCTGCTGCTCGGCCTGATCGTCGCCCGGGAGATGGGTTGGGAAACGCCGATGGCGGTGCGGCTTGGCCGAGACGCGTTCGAAACCTGTGGCGGCAGGGTGAGAATAGCCGAAGACGGCGCTCTCACCGTCTCGGGCGAATAAGCTTCAGGTCCTGAGCGGCAGGACGCGATCGGGAGGGCGGTGGCCATCGAAGAAGGCGCGGATGTTGATGATCACCTTCTCGCCCATGTCGATGCGGCCCTCGAGCGTGGCCGAGCCCATATGCGGCAAAAGCACAACCTTGCCTTTGGCGGCGAGCTTCAACAGCTTGCTGTTCAGCGCCGGCTCGTGCTCGTAGACGTCGAGGCCGGCACCGGCGATCTTGCCGTCCTGGATCAGCTTGACCAGCGAGTCCTCATCGATAATGTCGCCGCGCGCGGTGTTGACGATATAGGCCGAGGGCTGCATCAGCGCGAGACGACGGCCGGATAAAAGGTGGAATGTCGCCGGCGTCGACGGGCAGTTGACCGAGATGATGTCCATGCGGGCGAGCATCTGGTCGAGGCTTTCCCAGTAGGTCGCCTCCAGTTCCTCCTCGACGGCCGGCAGCACGCGGTGCCGGTTGTGGTAATGGATCGACAGGCCGAAGGCCTTGGCCCGCCTGGCGACCGCCGTGCCGATGCGGCCCATGCCGACGATGCCGAGACGTTTTCCCCAGATGCGCCGGCCGAGCATCCAAGTCGGCGACCAGCCGGCCCATTTCTTCTCGCCCGTCAGCACATTGGCGCCTTCGGCGAGCCTGCGCGGCACGGCGAGCATCAGCGCCATGGTCATGTCGGCGGTGTCTTCGGTAAGCACGTTCGGTGTGTTGGTGACGGTGATGCCTTTCTTGGCGGCCGCCGCGACGTCGATCTTGTCGACGCCGTTGCCGAAATTCGCGATCAGCTTGAGGTTTTCGCCGGCCTGGGCGATCAGCGCGGCGTCGATATGGTCGGTGATGGTGGGGACCAGCACATCGGCTTCCTTGACCGCCGCGACCAGCTCCGGCTGCGTCATTGGCCGGTCCTCGACATTCAGCCTCGCGTCGAACAGCTCGCGCATGCGCGTTTCGACCGGATCGGGCAGCTTGCGCGTTATGACGACGAGGGGCCGTTTTTTGCCTGCCATTTTATCCCCGAAGCTTCCTCGAAACCGATCTCGTTGAGACCTCTTTAACCAAGACCGGCGAAACTTATAACCAGTCGCGGCATCAGCCCACTCCTGTAACAAGCGGTGCCGCCGAAGACAAAGAAAAAGGGGCGCCCGTCCCGACGGACCGGCGCCGAAAGGAACGAAAGTGTCTGGTTTCGCGTCGCTTCGCCTGGCCTTCAGCGCTGCCGTTGTCGGTGCCCTGCTTTGCGCGCCGCAGGCTTCGGCGCAGAGCGCCGCAGCACCCGCCCAAACCATAACGCTCGGGCCGAGCGGCCTGCCGCTGCCGCGTTTCGTCAGCCTGAAGCCGGCCCGCGTCAATTCGCGCGTCGGCCCCGGCGCCAATTATTCCGTCAACTGGATGTATCTGAAGGCCGGCCTGCCGATGGAAGTCATCCAGGAATTCGACACCTGGCGCCGCGTGCGCGATGCCGACGGCTCGGAGGGCTGGATCAACCAGTCGCTGCTTTCCGGCCGCCGCACCGCGATCGTCGCGCCCTGGCAACGCGGCAAGGGCGGGCGAATCAACCTGCTCGACGAACCCGACAAGGATGCGAGTGTCGTCGCCATCATCGAGCCGGGCGTGATCGGCTCGATCAAGAAATGCGACGGCCAATGGTGCGAGATGACCTTCGACGGCCATACCGGCTGGATGGCGCAATCGCAGGTGTGGGGCGCCTATCCGGGCGAAAAGGTCAAGAACTAGGCCGTGCCGATATTCAGGTGAGGCCGGTTTGCGAATGGCGGCTCACTGCGCTTCCGGTGCTCACGTATCTTAAGTACGCTCCGCTCCGGCTCTCGAAAACCCGCCATTCTCGACTGGGCCTGGCCTGAATCGACCCAGCCTAACTGGACACACCGTCCTGCGGGCGGCCGATGCGGCCGAGATGCGTATCCTGAAAACCGGTGGGCAGCTTGAGGCCGTAGCCGAGGGCACGGTCGATGGCGATGTGGGCGATCCAGATCAGCGCCACAGCGGTCGTGACCGGGGCTCCGAGCAACGCGGCCGCGAGCAGGAGGACGAGCGGGGCAATCAGGACATGCAAGGCGTTGTAGGTGACGGCGCCGACTCGCGGTCCGGCGAGGTAGCCTAGCATCGACAGGTCGGGCGCCAGGACAAGCAGCACAAACAGCCACCAGGAAAAGCCGGCCATTGCATAGCAGACGATGGCCAACGCGGCGACCGTGACCCATTCAAACCGCGCAATCAGGTCGACGGGCCGCATCGCCACGGGATCAGTCGCCGCGTTTCGGGCGAAGCCTCACGACGATGTCGACATTGGCGATTTCCATGCCCTCCGGCGGCGCCGGCAGGTTGGAGACGGTCACCGGTCCGCTTTCGATGTCGAAAATCCGGTTCTCGCCTTCGACGTAGAAGTGGTGGTGATCGGACGTGTTGGTGTCGAAATAGGTTTTCGAGCCTTCCACCGCCAGGATACGCAGCAGGCCGGCCTGGGTGAACTGGTGAAGCGCGTTGTAGACAGTCGCCAGCGAAACAGGCACGCCGGCGGCGAGCGCCTCTTCATGCAGTTCCTCGGCGGAAAGATGGCGGTCGCCCTTGGCGAAAAGCAGATCGGCCAGCGCAATGCGCTGACGCGTCGGCCTCAGGCCGGCTTCGCGAACCCGCTTGTCCACAGCGACATTTTCCTTCCGGTAGCCCGAATCCATCTCTTCGCGTCGAAGCTTGCGGCCCAGCCCATCAACAGGTCCAGAGTGGCAAAAAGACGTCAAATGCCAAAACCGGACATCAATCGACATATATTCTGTAGTCCGAATGCGATCAATAGCGCGCATTGACCCGGGCAGGCGCACGGGTTAAGCGCAAACGCCGGTTTCCGGCCGCAAACAGAGTGTGTTAGGAAACCAACGAGAAGGGCGCCCTGCCGCCCGCGAAGGACACGGGGACAGAAATTTGATGGCGGGTCAAAAGTCCAGCTACGATTACGAGGAACTGCTTGCCTGCGCCCGCGGCGAGCTGTTCGGGCCGGGCAACGCCCAGCTGCCCTACCCACCGATGCTGATGTTCGACCGCATCACCGAGATCAGCGAGACCGGCGGAGCTTTCGACAAGGGCTTCATCCGCGCCGAATTCGATATCAAGCCGGATCTTTGGTTCTTTGCCTGCCATTTCATCGGCAATCCGATCATGCCGGGCTGCCTCGGCCTCGACGCCATGTGGCAGTTGACCGGCTTCTATCTCGGCTGGCTGGGCGAACCCGGAAAGGGCATGGCGCTTTCGACCGGCGAGGTGAAGTTCAAGGGCATGGTGACGCCGTCGGTGAAGAAGGTCGAATACGGCGTCGACTTCAAGCGCGTGATGCGGGGCCGGCTGGTGCTCGGCATCGCCGATGGCTGGCTCAAGGCGGATGGCGAACCCATATACGCGGCTACGGATCTGAAGGTCGGTCTGTCCAAGCAGTCGGCCGCCTGACCGTTTTTCGCCACGGCGTCGCGTAGCCAATGGGCGCCACGTCAGTTTATTTGCGTATGATCACAAGCGGAAACCGGCTAGGTTTTTCGCCCGGATACGCCGGAAGGAGTTGCGAATGAGACGGGTCGTAGTGACAGGGCTCGGCATTGTGTCGTCGATCGGCAACAATGCCAACGAGGTGCAGAGCTCGCTTTACGATGCCAAATCCGGCATCAGCTTTTCCAATTCCTTCGCCGAGCACGGCTTCCGCTGCCAGGTCTGGGGCGCGCCGACGCTCGATCCCACGCCGATGATCGATCGCCGCGCCATGCGCTTCCTGAGCCAGGGCGCGGCCTGGAACCACGTCGCCATGGACCAGGCGATCGCCGATGCCGGCCTGAGCGAAAGCGATATCACCAATGAGCGGACCGGCATCGTGATGGGTTCCGGCGGGCCATCCACCCGAACCATCGTCGAAGCGGCCGAAACCACGATCAAGAACAACAGCCCGAAGCGCATCGGCCCGTTCGCCGTGCCGAAGGCCATGTCGTCGACCGCGTCGGCCACGCTGGCGACATGGTTCAAGATCCACGGCGTCAACTATTCGATCTCGTCGGCCTGCTCGACCTCCGCGCATTGCATTGGCAATGCCTATGAGCTGATCCAATGGGGCAAGCAGGACGTGATGTTTGCCGGCGGCCACGAGGACCTCGACTGGACCATGTCGGACCTTTTCGACGCCATGGGCGCCATGTCGTCGAAGTTCAACGACAAGGCGTCGACCGCTTCGCGCGCCTACGACATCAACCGCGACGGCTTCGTCATCGCCGGCGGCGCCGGCGTGCTGGTGCTGGAGGAGTTGGAGCACGCCAAGGCGCGCGGCGCCAAGATCTATGCCGAGATCGTCGGCTATGGCGCGACGTCCGACGGCTACGACATGGTCGCTCCTTCGGGCGAAGGCGCTATGCGCTGCATGCGGCAGGCACTGTCCACGGTGACCTCGCCGGTCGACTACATCAACACCCACGGCACCTCGACGCCGGTCGGCGATTCCAAGGAAATGGGCGCCATTCGCGAGGTGTTCGGCGACAAGATGCCCTATATCACCTCGACCAAGTCGCTCACCGGCCATTCGCTGGGTGCGGCCGGCGTGCAGGAATCGATCTACTCGATCCTGATGATGCAGGGCGGCTTCATCGGCGAGAGCGCCCATATCGAGGAGCTCGATCCGGAATTCGAGGGCATGCCGATCGTGCGCAAGCGTATCGACGACGCCAAGATCGACACCGTCCTGTCCAATTCCTTCGGTTTCGGTGGCACCAACGCAACGCTGATCTTCCAGCGCTATTCCGCATAAAGCCGGCGTTTTTATAAGGATTGCCTTTTATGGACGGGTTGATGAAGGGCAAGCGCGGGCTTGTCATGGGTGTCGCCAACGATCATTCGATTGCCTGGGGCATCGCCAGGAAGCTGTCGGAACACGGGGCGGAGCTCGCCTTCACCTACCAGGGCGACGCCTTCGGGCGGCGGGTCAAGCCGTTGGCCGAGAAGGTGGGAGCCTCGCTGATCGTGCCCTGCGACGTCGAGGACAGCGCCTCGGTCACCGCGACCTTCGAAACCCTCGGCAAGGCTTGGGGCGGGCTGGATTTCGTGGTTCACGCCATCGGCTTTTCCGACAAGAACGAGCTGAAGGGCCTTTACGCCGACACCAGCCGCGACAATTTCGTGCGCACCATGGTGATCTCCTGCTACTCTTTCACCGAGATTGCGCGCAATGCCGCCGCGCTGATGGGCAATGGCGGCTCGATGATCACGCTGACCTATGCCGGCTCGGTCAGGGTGATGCCGAACTACAATGTCATGGGCGTCGCCAAGGCCGGGTTGGAGGCCAGCGTGCGCTACCTCGCCAACGACTACGGCCCACGCGGCATCAGGGTGAATGCCATCTCGGCCGGGCCGGTGCGGACGCTGGCCGGCTCCGGCGTGTCCGACGCCCGCCACATGTTCTCCTACCAGCAGCGCAATTCGCCGCTCAGGCGCACCGTGACCATCGACGAAGTCGGCGGCTCGGCGCTTTACCTGCTCTCAGACCTGTCGTCGGGCGTCACCGGCGAGATCCACTATGTGGATTCCGGCTATCACATCGTTTCGATGCCGGCACTGGAGGAATTGAAGCAGAACGACGGCTAGTGCATTTCACCGTTTCATGGAAACGGCGAAACGCACTATCTCTTTGTTTTTACGCAATTCCGGATGGAAAACCGCTCACACTTTCCTGGAATTGCTTCTGGCGCGAATAGTTTGCGGCCGCCATAGTAGCGTTCCGGTAAAATTGCATGCCTCCGCGGAAACTCATTTTAAGGAGATATCCGCTATAAGGCCCCGTAATCCAGGGACCATGCATGCCTGCAGTCAGCAATCCCAAACGGACTCCGCTGTTCCGGCTCATCACCATCGCCAGCTCCGGCATGGGCAGTTTCATCCTTGGGCTATGGGGGCTGCGGTTCGGCTTCGGCGACGGCATGGCCGGCATGCCGGCCGAAACGATGGCCGGCGTCATCGCCGCGCTCTGCGCCTTGGCCGCCGGCGGCGCCGCGCTGTCGTTCTTCGCGGGCGTCGATGAATCGGAAGCCTATGTCTTCAAGGAAACCCATTTCGACAAGCTGACCGGCCTTCTGTCGCGCCAGGCCATGGTCGGCAAGATAGCCGAGGCCGCCTCCGGGACGATCCGAACCGGCGAGCCGGTGTTCCTGATCGACATCGATATCGACCGTTTCAAGCAGATCAACGACGCCATCGGTTACAGCCAGGGTGACGAACTGATCCGCGCCTTCACCACAAGGCTGAAGGAGAATATGCCGAAGAATGTAACGATCGGCCGCATCGGCGCCGGCGAGTTCGCCGTGTTGCTGCCCGACCGCGACCTCAGGGGGTCGATCGAACGGCTCATCGAAAGGTTCATCAACGAGATGATGGAGCCCTATCAGCTGCCGAGCCATCTGCAGTCGGTCAGCCTGTCGGTCGGCATCGTAGCGATGCCGAAGGACGGCGTCGACCCGGTGCTCATCCTGCGCCGCTCGAACCTGGCGCTGCAGAACGCGCGCGCCAGCGGCGTCGGTAACTGGTCCGTCTTCCACGCCGATATGGGCCGCGTCGCGGATTACCGGCAGTGGATCGAGTCGGAGCTGAAGACCGCCTTCGACCGCGGCGACTTCAGCCTCCACTATCAGCCGCAGTTTAACCTGCCGAGCGGCCGTGTCGTCGGTTATGAGGCGCTGATCCGCTGGAAACATCCGGAGCGCGGCATGATCCCGCCGGTGGAGTTCATTCCGATCGCCGAGGAAACCGGCATGATCAATCCGATCGGCGAGTGGGTACTGCGCAAGGCCTGCAGCGACGCCAGGTACCTGCCGCAGGAATGCTTCGTCGCCGTCAACATCTCTCCAGTCCAGTTCATGACCAGGGACTTCGTTGGCATCGTGCGGGAAGTGATGGAATCGACCGGCATCAAGCCGTCGCGGCTGGAGCTCGAGGTCACCGAGACGGCGATGATGCAGGATCGCGACCGCGCCGCGGCGATCCTGGAGCAGCTTGCCGAGATGGGCATCTCCGTTGCCGTCGACGATTTCGGCACCGGCTATTCCAATTTGAGCTACCTGATCGACTTCTCCTTCGGCAAGCTCAAGATCGACCGTTCCTTCGTCAGCCGCATCGACAGCGACTCCAGCTCCGGCGCGATCGTTTCGACCATTGTCGGCCTGTCACGGGCGCTCGGCGTCGGCATCATCGCCGAGGGCGTGGAGACCGAGAACCAGGCGACGCTGCTTCGGGCCGCCGGCTGCGAGGTGGTGCAGGGCTATCTGTTCGGCCGACCGGCGCCGCTCAAGGTCGAGCTCGGCGAGGCGCGGCCCGCCTTCGGCGCGCGCGAGCCTGCCCGCATCGTCAGCGTGCAGTGAAGCGCCCACGCAAGGCATTTCAGCGACGCGCCGAAAACACCTTGAACATGTTATCGCGGGCGATCTCGGCATGGCTGGCAAAGGCCGCCGAGAGCACCTGTTCGTAAGGAAGCTGGCGGTTGGCGACCATGAACAGGCGGCCGCCCGGTTTCAGAGCCTTCGACGCGGCGCGGATGATGCCGGCGCCGATTCCGGGCTCGGCGGCGCGGCCGCTGTGGAAAGGCGGGTTCATGACGATCGCATCGTAGCGCCGTTCGACCGCCTCGGTGAGCAGATCGATCCAGAAGAAGCGCGGCTCGATGACGCCATGGACGTTCAGCCTGGCCGCCTCCAGGGCCCCGAAATCCGCTTCGTAGAGATCGAGCGCGGTGAGGCCTTGCGAGCGCTCCAGGACTTCCGCCGCCAGATAACCCCAGCCGGCGCAGAAATCGGCGACATTGCCTCTGAGATCGCCGGGCAGGTTCGCGGCCAGCAGTTTCGAACCGGCATCGATCCGATCAAAGGAAAACATGCCGGGCGCGGTCCTGAAGCCGCCTTCGATAACAAGGTCGGGATTGCTGGCGCGCAGCGCCGCGGCTACCTGCGTGCCAGTCCGCCGGAACCAGAAAGCAACGCCGTGATGCTTCGGCAGATGGCCTTCGAGCGGCGACAGCGCGTTGATCCGCTTGCGCAGGCTGTCGACGCCCTCATCCTTGCCGCCGGCAACGACGACAGGCGCGCCCGGAGCGGTACGCTCGACCGCTTCGGCGATGCTTAACTCATTTTGCCCGCGATGCCGGCCGGCGAGCACGAGAGCGATGTCGTAGTCCTCGCCCTCCGGCCGCGATGTGACCGTATAACCGGACGCCTGCAAGGCGCGAAAATGCGGCCTAAAACCTTGCGCGCAATGCAATGCCGCCGCGAAACCTTCGGGCAAGCGGAAGCCAGGCTCGGCGCCGAGAAAAAGCACGCGGGCATCCTTTCGGGGCAGAGGCAGCGCCTCGGCCTCGAACGGATAGAACAGCGTCTTCAGCGGCTCGGGGGCCATTCACCTGCTCCGTAGAACTCTTTGCATTGCCCTGAAACAAAACGGGCGCGACCTTGCGGCGCGCCCGTCTTGGATTATGCGATCAAGCCGATCAGGCGGCGTCTTCCTCGCCTTCGGCCTTCTTCTTTTCCTGGACGATTTCCTTGCCGGTCGCCTGGTCGACGACCTTCATCGACAGGCGAACCTTGCCGCGCTCGTCGAAGCCCATCAGCTTGACCCAAACCTTGTCGCCTTCCTTGACGACGTCGGAGGTCTTGGCGACGCGCTCATTGGCGAGCTGCGAGATGTGGACGAGACCGTCGCGCGGGCCGAAGAAATTGACGAACGCGCCGAAGTCGGCCGTCTTGACGACGGTGCCTTCGTAGATCTCGCCGACTTCCGGCTCGGCGACGATGGTGTGGATCCACTTCTTCGCCGCCTCGATCTCCTTGGCGTTCGCCGAAGCGATCTTGACGGTGCCGTCGTCCTCGATGTTGATCTTGGCGCCGGTCTTCTCGACGATCTCGCGGATCACCTTGCCGCCGGAGCCGATGACGTCGCGGATCTTGTCGGTCGGGATGTGCATGACCTCGATGCGCGGCGCGAACTCGCCGAGCTCGGCGCGGGCGCCGGAGATCGCATGCGCCATCTCACCCAGGATGTGCAAGCGGCCGTCCTTGGCCTGGCCCAGCGCGATGCCCATGATTTCCTCGGTGATGCCCTCGATCTTGATGTCCATCTGCAGCGAGGTGACGCCATTGGCGGTGCCGGCGACCTTGAAGTCCATGTCGCCGAGATGGTCCTCGTCGCCGAGGATGTCGGAGAGCACGGCGAAGCGCTCGCCTTCCTTGATCAGGCCCATGGCGATGCCGGCCACGGGCTTGGCCAGCGGCACGCCGGCATCCATCAGCGCCAGCGAGGTGCCGCAGACGGTTGCCATCGAGGACGAGCCGTTAGACTCGGTGATCTCGGAGACGACACGCAGCGTATAGGGGAACTGGTCGGCGCTGGGCAGCATCGGGCGAATGGCGCGCCAGGCCAGCTTGCCATGGCCGATCTCGCGACGGCCCGGCGAACCCATGCGGCCGGTTTCGCCGACCGAATAGGGCGGGAAGTTGTAGTGGAGAAGGAACTTCTCCTTGTACATGCCGATCAGCGAATCGACGAACTGCTCGTCCTCGCCGGTGCCGAGCGTGGCGACGACCAGCGCCTGGGTTTCGCCGCGGGTGAACAGCGCCGAACCATGGGTGCGCGGCAGGACGCCGACCTCGGAGACGATCTTGCGCACGGTCTTGAGATCGCGGCCGTCGATGCGCGAGCCGGTGTCGAGGATGTTCCAGCGCACGACCTTGGCCTGGAGTTCCTTGAAGACGGTGCCGATCTGCTCGGACGTGTACTTGGCTTCCTCGCCTTCGGCCGGAGCGAACGCGGCCTTGACCTTCGCCTTGACGGCGTCGACCGCGGCATAGCGCGACTGCTTGTCGGTGATCTTGTAGGCTTCGCGAAGCTCGTCGCCGACGACCTTCAGCATCTCGCCTTCGAGCTCGGAATAATCCGGCGCGGTGAAGTCGCGCGGCTCCTTGGCGGCGACCTCGGCCAGCTTGATGATGGCGTCGATGACCGGCTGGAAGCTCCTGTGGCCGAACATGACGGCGCCGAGCATCAGATCCTCGGAGAGCTCCTTGGCCTCGGATTCGACCATCAGCACGGCGTCGGCGGTGCCGGCGACGACGAGGTCGAGCTTGGATTCCTCCATCTCGTCGATATGCGGGTTGAGCACATATTCGCCGTTGATGTAGCCGACGCGGGCACCGCCGATCGGGCCCATGAAGGGCACGCCAGAAAGCGTCAGCGCGGCGGAGGTGGCGACGATCGACAGGATGTCGGGATCGTTCTCGAGGTCATGCTGGACGACGGTGACGACGATCTGGGTGTCGTTCTTGTAGCCGTCGGCGAAAAGCGGGCGGATCGGACGGTCGATCAGGCGCGAAACCAGCGTTTCCTTCTCGCTCGGACGGCCTTCGCGCTTGAAGTAGCCGCCCGGGATCTTGCCAGCGGCATAGGTCTTTTCCTGGTAGTTGACGGTCAGCGGGAAGAAATCGAGGCCGGGCTTCGGCTCCTTCATCGAAACGACGGTGGCGAGAACGACGGTCTCGCCGTAGGTGGCGAGCACCGCGCCGTCAGCCTGGCGCGCGATCTTGCCGGTTTCCAGGATGAGCGGACGGCCGCCCCATTCGATTTCCACTTTGTGTTGATTGAACATATCTTGTCCTTCATATGCGGAAAGGACCGCGCCGTCCTAACGGCTACGGGTTCTCCCTTTCCTGGCTTCTTCGGGCAGCCACGGGCAAGACAACGGGAAGCTCGATCAAGTCCGGCTCCAGCCGAGCGAGCATCCTGCAATCCTGCCCCATGACCGTCCATGGGCGGCTCCGGATAGCCCTCTGCGGTCCGGAACCCGGTCGGCCGATTGACCGGCCAGCTTTACGCATGACGCCGGAAACCGCGGTTTCCGGAACGCGCCCTGCGCGGAGAAGAATTCCTTTTCAGCACCGATGCACCGGACCATCCGATGCGCCAATGCGCGACCGGCGGGCCCCTACGGGAGCCCGCCGGTCAATTCGTCAGCGACGCAGACCGAGCTTGTCGATCAGCGTCTGGTAGCGCGCGTCGTCCTTGCGCTTGAGATAGTCAAGCAGGCTGCGGCGCTGGGAGACCAGAGCAAGCAGACCACGGCGGGAATGGTTATCCTTCTTGTGATCCTTGAAGTGCTCGGTCAGGTTCTTGATGCGCTCGGAAAGGATGGCAACCTGGACTTCCGGGGATCCGGTGTCGCCCTTGGCGGTTGCGAATTCAGTCATCAATTCCTTCTTGCGATCGGCAGTGATCGACATCGTGCTTTTCCTTATCTGTTGGAGGAAACGGGACGCCCACAGCCGGGATGTCGTCCAGCAGGGGCCAGTGCAAGCGACGCGTCAGGGCGCGAAGCTGCGGCGCATATAGTGCAATTCCGGAAAAAACACCAGCCCAATTGTCAAGCCGGCTTGTCGCAGGTTCTGGTTGCGAAAAGGACGGATATCAAAGGTCACAGCCACTTCTTCCATTTGAAGAATGCAATCAAACCGGCGGCGACCAGCGCCATGAACACCAACGCCGCCGGATAGCCGTAATAGGCCTTCAGCTCCGGCATGTTCCAGGGCGAGCTTTGCGGATCGAAATTCATACCCCAGACGCCGACCAGGAAGGTCAGCGGCATGAAGATCACCGAGACGATCGTCAGATAGGAAATGACGTCGTTGGTGCGGGCCTGGGTCAGCGACACATGCATCTCGATCAGGCCGGTAAGCATGTCGCGCTGGTTCTCGACCAGCTCGATCAGGCGCAGCGAATGGTCGAGCGTGTCGTTGAAGAAGATCTTGGTCTCCGCCTTCACGAACGGCACGTCGTTGCGGATCAGCGTCGCCAGCGCGTCGCGCATCGGCCACAGCACGCCCTTGAGAACGTTAGCGTCACGCCTCAGCTCGTGCAGCTGCCGCATCTGGTGCTTGTGCGGCTTGTTCAGCATCTCGTCCTCGATGCCGTCGACCGTTTCGCTCGCCGCCTCGATGGGCGGGAAATAACTGTCAACGATGGCATCGATCAGCGCGTAAGCGAGATAATCGGCGCCGCGCGAGCGCAGCCGGTTGGGCATCGCGCCGGCAATGCGCTTGCGCACCGGATCGAAGGGATCGCCCTCGCGCTCCTGGAAGGTCACGACGAAATTGCCGCCGAAGAACAGCGCGACCTGCTCGTAGCGATGCGAGGTGACATCGTCGATCATGCGCATGACGACGAAGGCATGGTCCTCGTAGAAATCCACCTTGGGCCGCTGGCCGGTGTTGACGACATCCTCCAGCGCCAGCGGATGCAGGTGGAAGATGCGGCCGATCTCCTCGATCAGCGGTATGTTGGCAAGCCCGGTGCAATCCAGCCAGACCACAGGCCATTTCTCGCAATGGGCGTTGAGGTCGTCGATCGATGCATTGTCGATGGTTTCGTATTTCCGAGGCGAGATCAGCGTCAGCCGAAGCTCGCTGCGCTGCGCCGCGGGATCGGCGATAAGCGTGCCGGGCGACGCGCCGACCGGAGGCCGGCGGGTTTTCGACGGCGCCCTTTTCCTGCCGGTGTCAGCCTTTGCCATGAGTTCCCTAGAGCATTTCACCGTTTCACGGAAACGGTGAAATGCTCTATCTCCTTGTTTTTACGCAATCCGGGCGGAAAACCGCTCACACTTTTCCTGGAATTGCTCTAGACTCTCGCGCTCAGCCGGAGATTAAAGCGATTCCAGGAGAAGTGTGCAGCGGTTTTCCGTCCGGGACTGCACAAACAACAAAGACTTGCATCGGAATCACCCGGCAAAGACCCGCTTGGGCTTGAACATGCCCTGCTCGATGGCGCCGATGGCAACGAGCTTGCCGCGCGCGGTGGCGCAGGCCTCCTCGGCCTCGACGGGCGCATCGCGGCCACGAATGATGACGGGATTGCCAAGGCGGATCTTGGTCGCAGCGTCGTCGCTGACGGCGACCTGCGGCAGGCAGTCGAGCGCCACCGCCGTTTCGACGAGCAGCGCATCGATGGCGCTGAAATCGACCGGGATCGCGGCTTCGTCCGGGCCAGCTTCCGTCCTGCCGCCGAAGCGGGCCGCTTCCAGCTCGGCTACCGTGACGAAATCCTCCGGCGTGAACGGCTCGACCTCGACACGGCGCAATTCGGCGATATGGCCGAAGCAGCCAAGGTCGCGACCCATGTCGCGAGCCAGCGAGCGCACGTAGGTGCCCTTGCCGCATTCGACCTCGAAGACGGTTTTGTCGGTGCCATGCTCGACGATATCCAAACGGCCGATCTCGATTTCCCGCGCGGGTATCTCGACCGTCTCGCCGTCGCGGGCGAGGTCGTAGGCACGCTCGCCGGCGATCTTGATGGCCGAAAATTGCGGCGGCGTCTGCATGATGACGCCGATGTATTTGGGCAGCAGCGCCCGCAGCTCGGCCTCGGTCGGACGACGGTCGGAGCTGTTGGTCACGGGACCTTCGAGATCGTCGGTCGAGCGTTCTTCGCCCCAGGCGACGGTGAAGCGGTAGACCTTGGCGCCGTCCTGAACATAAGGCACGGTCTTGGTCGCCTCGCCGAGCGCGATCGGCAGCATGCCCGAGGCGAGCGGATCGAGCGTGCCGGCATGGCCGGCCTTTTCGGCCTGGAACAGCCATTTGATCTTTGACACGGCCTCGGTCGAGCCCATGCCCACCGGCTTGTCCAGCACCACCCAGCCGGAGACCGGCCGCCCCTTCTTCTTGCCGCGACGCGCCAATCTAGTCCTCGTCCTTGTCGTTGTTCTTGCCGTCGCCGAGATCGCGCGCGACTTCGGGCGATTTCAGCAGTTCATTGATCTTCGCGAAATTGTCGAAGGAGGTATCGAGCCGGAAGCGAAATTCCGGCATGTACTTCATCTGCCTCAACGCGCCGGAAACACGGCCGCGGATGAACTTCGCATGCCTGTTGAGCGCCTCGACCACGGCGTTGTCATCGCCCGCGCCAAGCGGCGAGACGAAGGCGGTGGCGATCTTGAGATCGGGCGACATGCGCACCTCGGAGACCGAGACGACGCTGTTCTCGATCACTGGATCGATGATCTCGCCGCGCTGCAAGGTCTCGGAAAGGGCATGGCGCACCTGCTCGCCGACGCGCAGCATGCGCTGGGAGGGGCCTGACTGTGTCGAACGGGACATGTTTCTTCGGTCCTGAAATCGTGGAGCGCGGGATGGGACCACGCCCCATGTCTCAAAATGCATGAGTGGTGTGGGCGGCAGCCTCGCGGCCGCCGCCCGTTTCATTCCGGCAAGTATAGCCGAATTTAGAGCGTCCTGCTCACCATCTCGACGCGGAAGCACTCGATGACGTCACCGACGCGCATGTCCTCGTAGTTCTGGAAGGCCATGCCGCACTCCTGGCCGGCCGGCACTTCCGCAACCTCGTCCTTGAAGCGCTTCAGCGTCTTCAGCGTGCCTTCGTGGACGACGACGTTGTCGCGGATCAGGCGCACGCCCGCGCCACGCTCGACCTTGCCCTCGGTGACGCGGCAGCCGGCGATCTTGCCGACCTTCGAGATGTCGAAGATCTCCAGGATCTCGGCATTGCCGATGAAGGTCTCGCGCCGCTCCGGAGAAAGCATGCCGGAAAGGGCGGCCTTCACGTCGTCGACAAGGTTGTAGATGATCGAGTAGTAGCGGATCTCGATGCCCGCGGCAGCAGCCGCAGTGCGCGCCTGCGCGTTGGCGCGGACGTTGAAGCCGATGATCGCGGCACCCGACGTCTCGGCCAGCGAGACGTCGCTCTCGGTGATGCCGCCGGCGCCCGAATGGACGATCCGCACCCTCACCTCGTCGTTGCCGAGCTTTTCGAGAGCGGCATTGATCGCCTCGATGGAGCCCTGCACGTCGCCCTTGATGACCAGCGGAAACTCCTTCAGTCCGCTCGTCTGCAACTGCGACATCATCTGCTCGAGCGAACCGCGCTGGCCGGCATGCTTGGCAACCGCCTTGTCGCGGGCCAGGCGCTGGCGATATTCGGTGATCTCGCGGGCGCGGGCCTCGTTGTTGACGACGGCGAAGCGGTCGCCGGCCAGCGGCGTGCCCTGAAGGCCGAGCACCTCGACCGGCATCGCGGGGGGCGCTTCCGGAACGTGATCGCCGCGGTCGTTCACCAGCGCGCGCACGCGGCCCCACTCATTGCCGGCGACGATGATGTCGCCCGGCATCAGCGTGCCGGTCTGCACCAGGACGGTAGCGACCGAGCCACGGCCCTTGTCGAGCTTGGCCTCGATCACCGCGCCTTCGGCGGTGCGGTCGGGATTGGCCTTGAGGTCGAGGACTTCGGCCTGCAACAGGATCGCCTCGAGCAACTTGTCGATGTTGGTGCCCTTGGTCGCCGAAACCTCGACGTCAAGAACCTCGCCGCCCATCGATTCCACGAACACTTCGTGGCGCAGCAGTTCCGTCCGAACCTTCTGAGGGTCGGCGTCGCGCTTGTCGATCTTGTTGATCGCCACGATGATCGGCACGCCGGCCGCCTTGGCGTGATTGATCGATTCGATCGTCTGCGGCATCACGCTGTCGTCGGCAGCCACCACCAGCACCGCGATGTCGGTGACCTGGGCGCCGCGGGCGCGCATGGCCGTGAAGGCGGCGTGGCCGGGCGTATCGATGAAGGTGATCTTGTGGCCGTCCTTCTCGATCTGATAGGCGCCGATATGCTGGGTGATGCCGCCGGCCTCGCCGGAGACGACATTGGCGTTGCGGATGGCGTCGAGCAGCGAGGTCTTGCCGTGATCGACATGGCCCATGATGGTCACGACCGGCGGGCGCGATACCAGATCTTCAGGCCGGTCGGCGATGTTGAACAATCCTTCCTCGATGTCGGACTCGGCGACACGGCGGACCGTGTGGCCGAATTCGGAAGCCACCAGCTCGGCCGTGTCGGCGTCGATGACGTCGCCCGGCTTCAGGATCTGGCCCTGCTTCATGAAGTACTTGACCACGTCCACGGCGCGTTCGGACATGCGCTGCGCCAGTTCCTGGATGGTGATGGTTTCGGGCAGGATCACTTCGCGCATGACTTTCTCGCGCGGCTCGTTGTGCAGCGCGCGTTTGAACTTCTCCTGGCGGCGGCGCATCGAAGACAGCGAGCGTCCGCGCGCATCGTCATCCGACAGCGCCGAGTTCAGTGTCAGCTTGCCGCGGCGGCGGTCGTCCTCGCCCTTGGCGGGCCTGGCCGGACGAGCCACTTCGGGCGTGGCGAGGCGGCGCGCCGGCGCACTGGCCGCACCACCGGTGCCTGAGCGCCTGGGCTTGGCCTCTTCCTCGTCATCGGCCGTGGCGACGTCGGCGGCCAGCGGTGCGCGGCGGCGAGCCTCTTCCTCGGCGCGGCGCCGGGATTCGGCTTCGGCCTGGAGGCGCGCTTCTTCCTCGGCCTGACGGCGCGCGGATTCCTCGCGCTCGCGCTTGCGGCGTTCTTCCTCCTCGGCGCGGCGCTTGCTCTCTTCCAGAGCACGCTGCCGATCCTCGGCCTCGCGGGCCTTGGACCCTTCCAGCGCCCTGCGGCGCGCTTCCATCTCGCCGCGCGAGAGTTCGTTCAGAACCATGCCGGAACGCTCGGCCGGCGGAGGCGGCGCCTTGGGCGCTTCCTGCACGGCAGGCGCGGCGGCGACAGGAGCAGCGGCGGGCTTGGGCGTGAACACCGACGGCGCCACCGGCTCCGGCTTGTCGCCAGGCAGCGAGAACTTGCGCTTCTTGGTCTCGACCACGACCGACTTGGTGCGGCCATGCGAGAAATTCTGGCGCACGGTGCCCTGCTCAAGGCCGGGGCGCTTCAGCGTCAAGGTCTTCTTCGGCGTAACGCTCAACGTCTTGTCGTCGCCCGATTTCGTATCGTTCATTCCATATCCTCTGCGGCATCATCTTCGTCAGCAACGGCCGCAAGCATTGCCAGATCGTTCGGGGTACCGCCCCGATATCGGTCGAGCGCAACAACGCGCTTCTCAACCGCCAGTCCCGCGTCCTGCGCGAGGACGGCAGCATGTATCACATTTGTGCCCCCCAATGCCAAGCTCAACTCGGCCTCGGAGAAAAGTTTGTAGGCAAGGATGGCCGGACCGCCAAGATGGACGGTTGCCCGCCGCGCCTGACTGATCTTGCGGACGCCATCGTCCGAGGCCTCGGTCGCATGCAGCACCAGCAGCGCCTGCCCGTCGCGCACCGCGCCCTCGACCTTGGCGGCGCCAAGAACGACGGCGCCCGCCTTGCGGGCAAGGCCGAGCATGCCCAGAGCGGATCTGGAGAGCAGCCCGTCGACCATGCCGCCGATATCGGCCGGAACGGTCACCTGTGCCTTGAATGCACGGGCAAACAGGTTCTTCGCCGCTGCCTTGTCGATATGTAGGCGATCGGCGGTGACCCAGCAACCGCGGCCGGGCAGATTTCTCTTGATGTCCGGAACGACGGCCGAATCCGGGCCGACGACGAAGCGGATCAGTTCATCCGCTTCGGCCTGCCTGCGCGTAACGATGCAAGTGCGATCGTTCATCTCGTCCACGGGCTTTGCGATTGGTGGTCACCTCACGCACCGACGGTTTCGCCGGCCGCTGCCTGCTCGGCGGCGAGCTCTTCCTCGGTGATCCAGCCGGCCTTCTTACGGGCGGCAAGCACCATCTGCTCGGCCTCGGCGCGCGAGACGCCGTGGCTGGCGAGCACGCCCGGATAGACCTTGGTCTCACCGTCCTTGCGCTCTTTCCAGCCGATCAGGTCGTCCGCGGCATAGCCGGCGAAGTCCTCGATGGTCTTCACGCCGTCCTCGCCGAGCGTCACCATCATGGCGGTGGTGATGCCGGGGATCTCACGCAACTCGTCCTTGACGCCCAGCGCCTTGCGCTTTTCGTCGTGCTCGGCCTCGATCTTTTCCAGATATTCGCGGGCGCGGGTCTGGATCTCCGAAGCGGTGTCCTCGTCGAAGCCGTCGATCGAGGAGATTTCGCCGGAGTCGACATAGGCGACTTCCTCGACGCTGGTGAAGCCTTCGGAGGCGAGCACCTGGCCGACCATCTCGTCGACGTCGAGAGCTTCCATGAACAGCGCCGAACGCTCGACGAATTCCTTCTGGCGACGCTCGCTCTCCTCCTGTTCGGTCAGGATGTCGATATCCCAGCCGGTGAGCTGCGAGGCGAGCCGCACGTTCTGGCCGCGGCGGCCAATGGCCAGCGACAGCTGGTCGTCCGGCACCACCACCTCGATGCGCTCGGCATCCTCGTCCAGCACCACCTTGGCGACTTCGGCCGGCTGCAGCGCGTTGACGATGAAGGAAGCGGCCGACGGCGACCACGGAATGATGTCGATCTTCTCGCCCTGCAACTCGCCGACCACCGCCTGGACGCGGCTGCCGCGCATGCCGACGCAGGCGCCGACCGGATCGATCGAAGAATCGCGCGAGATGACGGCGATCTTGGCGCGGGAGCCCGGATCGCGGGCGACCGACTTGATCTCGATGATGCCGTCGTAGATTTCCGGCACTTCCATGGTGAAGAGCTTGGCCATGAACTGCGGATGCGTGCGCGACAGGAAGATCTGCGGGCCGCGCTGCTCGCGGCGCACGTCGTAGACATAGGCGCGGACGCGGTCGCCATATTTGTAGTTCTCGCGCGGGATCAGTTCGTCGCGGCGGATGATCGCCTCGCCACGGCCGAGATCGACGATGACATTGCCGTATTCGACGCGCTTGACGGTGCCGTTGACGATTTCGCCGATGCGGTCTTTGTACTCGTCATATTGGCGGTCACGCTCGGCCTCGCGCACCTTCTGCACGATGACCTGCTTGGCCGACTGGGCGGCGATGCGGCCGAAATCCATCGGCGGCAGCTGCTCGGCGATGAAGTCGCCGATCTGGGCGTCGGGATTGCGCTCGCGGGCCGTGGAAAGCGCGATCTGCGTCGCGTAGTCCTCGACCTTATCGACCACTTCCATCAGCCGCTGCAGCTTCATCTCGCCGGTGTTCGGGTTGATGTCCGCGCGGATGTTGGTCTCCTGGCCGTAGCGGGAGCGCGCCGCCTTCTGGATCGCATCGGCCATGGCGGCGATGACGATCTGCTTGTCGATGGACTTTTCACGCGCGACCGCGTCGGCGATCTGCAGCAGTTCAAGCCTGTTGGCGCTTACAACCATTGTCTTTCTCCCGATTTCGCGCCGGGCACGCGGCCCGGCTACTCAATCAACTTTCCTGTTCGGTTTCGTTTTCTTCGTCCGCGCCGGCGTCTTGCGCCTCGCCGCGGCGTTTCCTGGCTTCCTTGCGCGCCCGGTTGTCCTTCGACAGGGCGTCGCGGATGAGATCGTCGGTCAGCACCAGCCGGGCCTCGGCGATCGCGTCGTAGGGCACGCGCACCGTCGGCTCCTCGCCATACGCCGCCTTGTCGCGCTCGACCAGGATGCCGTCGGCGTCGGCCTCGGCGATTTTGCCCTTGAAGCGCTTGCGGTCGTCGATGAGGACCGACGTCTCCAGCTTGACCAAATGGCCGGTCCAGGTGGTGAAATCCGACTTGCGCACCAGCGGCCGGTCGATGCCGGGCGAGGACACTTCGAGATGATACGCCTTTTCGATCGGATCCTCGACATCGAGCGCCGGCGACACCGCGCGGCTGACTTCTTCACAGTCCTCGACGGTCATGGTGCCGTCTTCGCGCTCGGCCATGATCTGCAGCGTCAGCCCGTTCTGGCCGGTCAACTGCACACGCACGAGACGGAAGCCGATCGCCTTGAGCACCGGCTGCACGATCAGCGCAATGCGCGCATCGATGCCGCTTTCGCGGATGATACGGTCGTCGGCCTCGCTTGCCGCTGCAGTCATCGGATCCCTGTCGCTTTTGGCTTCCGGCCGGCGGGTAATAAAAAAGAGCGGGACCGGGTGGACCCACTCTTCGTCATACCGACCAAGAATTTGAGGCTGATATAGACGATTGCCGCCGGTGTTTCAAGCCTGCAGGACGGGGCTTGCTGCGATGTCTATAGTTGTCGCGGCCATCGCTGGGCTGCAAGATCGGATATTCCTTGCGTTCGACCGGGGCGGCCATAACTGTCTCCTTACCGGCAATTCGCGATCTGTAGCGCTAAATGTAATACAGAGGCCGGCCACCACTTATCTCCGTATAAACGTCAGATAAGCCGGCCGGCGTCCCTCGCGGATGGCCTTGGCCTCGTAGCGGGTGCCGGGCCAGCCCGCATAGGGCCGATGCCAATCCGCAGCCTCTCCAGCCTGCCACTCGAACGCGTCGTGAGCGCGGCAGGCAAGCAGCGTCCAGTTCACATAGCTGTCGATGTCGGAGGCGAAGCGGAACCTGCCGCCGGCTTTCAGCACCCGGGCAAAGCGGCCGAGATTGGCGGCGCTGACGAAGCGCCGCTTCCAATGCTTCTTCTTCGGCCACGGATCCGGATAGAGCAGGTCGATGCCGTCGAGCGAGTCTGACGGCAGCCAGTCGAGCAGTCGCGTGGCGTCGTCGTCATAGACCCTGAGATTGGCAAGCGGCGCCTTGCCGAGCGCCGTCATCATCTTGGCCATGCCATTGACGAAGGGCTCGACGCCGATGAAGCCCGTCCCCGGCGCTTCCATGGCGCGATGCAGGAGATGCTCGCCGCCGCCGAAGCCGATTTCCAGCCGCAGCGCCGAAACCTTGGCCTTGAACAAGGTGCTGAGGTCCGCCGGCGCTTGCGCCGTCAGGTCGAGCCGGTATTCGCGCAGGCCGCTTTCGAGGGCGACTGCCTGCTGCGGGCGTATGGTCTTGCCGTGCCGGCGGCCGAAGAATCCTTCGGTCGCCCGGCTCGGCCTGTCCTTTGCGTCCGCTGGCGTCAGGCGGCTACGGCGTCCTTGAGCGCCTTGGCGAGATCGGTCTTCTCCCAGGAGAAGGAGCCGTCGCGGCCGGCCTTGCGGCCGAAATGGCCGTAGGACGAGGTTTTTGCGTAGATCGGCTTGTTCAAATCGAGATGACGGCGGATGCCCGACGGCGACAGGTCCATGACCTTGCGCAGCGCCTCCTCGAGCTTCGCTTCCTCGACCTTGCCGGTGCCGTGCAGGTCGACATAGACCGACAGCGGCTGGGCGACGCCGATGGCATAGGAAAGCTGGATGGTGCAGCGGTCGGCAAGCTTGGCCGCCACCACATTCTTGGCCAGGTAGCGGGCCGCATAGGCCGCCGAACGGTCGACCTTGGTGGTGTCCTTGCCCGAGAAGGCGCCGCCGCCATGCGGTGCCGCGCCGCCATAGGTGTCGACGATGATCTTGCGGCCGGTGAGGCCGGCATCGCCGTCAGGCCCGCCGATGACGAACTTGCCGGTCGGGTTGATGTACCAGTTGCAGTCGTCGGCGATCTTCAGGTCGCCAAGCGCCTCGCGGATATAGGGCTCGACCACCTTGCGGACCTTCTTGGAGTCCCAGCTCGCATCGAGATGCTGGGTGGAGAGCACGATCTGCGTGACTTCGGCGGCCTTGCCGTCGGCATAGCGCACGGTGACCTGGCTCTTGGCGTCCGGGCCGAGCTTGCCGGCATCGCCATTGCCTTCATGGCGCGCTGCCGCCAGCAATTCGAGAATCTTGTGGCTGTAGTAAATCGGCGCCGGCATCAGATCGGGCGTCTCACGGCAGGCGTAGCCGAACATGATGCCCTGGTCGCCTGCGCCTTCCTCGCCCTGGCGGTCCGCGGCGTTGTCGACGCCCTGGCCGATGTCGGGCGACTGGCCATGCAGCAGCACGTCGATCTTGGCGGTCTTCCAATGGAAGCCGGACTGCTCGTAGCCGATCTCGCGGATCGCCTTGCGGGCAACGGACTTGAACTTGGCCGGATTGACCACCGGATGGCCGGATGCATCCTTGAGGACGTTGCCCGCCTTGTCCTTCTTCAAAAGCGTGTCGGGGACGCGGACCTCGCCGGCGATGACGACACGGTTGGTGGTGGCCAGCGTCTCGCAGGCGACGCGCACCTTCCACGGATCCATGCCCGTCTTCTTGGCTTCGCGATAGACCAGATCGACGATCTCGTCGGAGATACGGTCACAGACTTTGTCGGGATGACCCTCGGAGACGGATTCCGAGGTGAAGAGATAATTCTGCCGCGTCACGGGTGTCCCCTCTTGAAAAAAGATCGGCAGGCCTGCCGATTTTGGCGCGCCACGTGTTAGCGGTGCCGGGCGCCGCTCGTCAAGCGGCGCGACGGATCTGGCATGAATGTAAGGCAAGGTCGGCTATGCCACCGGCGGCAGGGTGCCGCCGGTGGCATAGGTAAAAGTCAATCGGCGTCGTCGGCGGAGAGCGCCTTGACCAGATCGATGATCCGGCGGCGCACCTTGACGTCGCCGATCTTGACGAAAGCCCTGTTGAGCTGAAGCCCTTCAGGACTGCCGCAGAATTCGATGGCGAAGGCCATCGAGGAGTCTTCGGCAAATCCCCGATTGCCGCCGCCGGTCTCCTCGCCGGGGGCATCCTCGAAGAAGAAGGCGACGGGAACGCTCAGGATGGAGGCGATCGCCTGCAGACGGCTGGCGCCAACCCTGTTCGTGCCCTTCTCGTACTTCTGGATCTGCTGAAAGGTGATGCCAAGATTTTCACCCAGCTTTTCCTGGCTCATTCCAAGCATATTTCGACGTAGCCGGATGCGACTCCCGACATGGATGTCGATCGGATTCGGCTTCTTCTTGTTCTCTTCTGTCATTTTTTCCTCGCCGAATTTTTCCGGCTTTTTCTATTTTGTTCCGCCCATATGAAGCCGGAGCCACCTGCCCCAACAGAACCCTCCAACCGACTTCGAGAAAATTTTAGGCGTTACAGTATGAGTTTCTAATGTGCCGACTGTCAATTCACCCGTAGCCGCTGCCTTACATTCAATGTGAAGGCGGCGAGCGCAAACAGCAACATGATCAGCAATCCGTTAATGCGCCGCTGGTCGGGAGACAGGAGGGCGCGCCCAGAGACCGGCACATGCGCGTCGATGGCGCCGCGCGCGTCGACAGCAAGCGCATCGACGATGCGACCGTGCGAATCGACGACCGCGGAGATGCCGTTGTTGGCCGCGCGCAACAGCGGCAACCCATTCTCCACCGCGCGAATCTGGGCCTGCCTGAAGTGCTGATACGGGCCTGGCGTGTCGCCGAACCAGGCGTCGTTGGTGACGTTCACAATTACGTCAGATGACGCAGCGTCGACGGCGACGAGATCGGGAAAGATCACCTCGTAGCAGATGAACGGAGCAGCGCGCAGGCCGCCCGGCACGCCGATCGGATGCCGCTCGTTGCCGGCGGCGAAATTCATCGGTCCGGCAACGAGCTGGCCGACGCCGAAGCGTTCGAAAAGATCGGCGAAGGGCAGATACTCGCCGAAGGGCACCAGATGCACCTTGTCGACGGCATCGACGATCTCGCCCTTGTCGTTGATCGCCACGACGGAATTGTAATAGCGGCTGCCGGCACTCGCCGATCCGCCTTCCTCGCGCACGACACCGGCAATCAGCATCTGGCCGTCGGCCAGCATGTCGCCTAGCGCCGTCAGAGCGTCCGGACGCTCGGTGAACAGGAACGGCACCGACGTTTCCGGCCACAGGATGAGCTGCGGCTTGGCATGCCCCTCTTCCGGCGCTTTCCCCGATATTCCCAGCAAAGTCGCGAAGATGCGGTCGCGCACCGAGGCGTCCCATTTTTCACTGAGATCGACCGCGGGCTGGACGATGCGGACATCGATCGAGCGTGTCGGCTTCACCGGGGTGGCGAGCCTGAAATAGCCGAAGCCGACATGGGCGGCGACGAGGATGACGAACAGGGCGATACCCAGCCTCAGATGCCGGCGCGCCGCGACCAGCGCGGGGAGGGAAAACAGGAAGACGGCGAGCGCGTTCATGCCGGTCATGCCGGTCACCGACACGCTCTGCATCAAGAGCGGCACCGGCATCGCAGCATAGCCGACGGCGTTCCAGGGAAAGCCAGTGAAGAGGAAGTCGCGCAGCCATTCGGCCAGACCGAAGCCGAAGGCGAGCGCGGCGATGCGGCCGATGTCGCTGCTCCAGAACAGCCGCGCCACCACGGTGGCAAGGCCATAGAAGAAGGCTAGCGCGAAGGGGATGCCGACGACGGCGAAGGGCAAGGCCCAGGCGAAGCTGTCGGCCTCGACCAGCAATGCCTGGCCGATCCACCAGAGACCGGCGAGGAAGTAGCCGAAGCCGAACCACCAGCCGGTGGCGAAAGCCGGTCTCAGGCGCCGGAACCAGCCATCGGAAGCTTCGCCTGTGGCGCCGTCGAGCAGCCAGACGAGCACCGGAAAAGAGACGAAGCAAACGGCGAAGAAATCGTAGGGCGCCTGGGCAAGCACCGCCAGCGCCCCCGCGGCAAAGGCCACCAGCGACCGCCGCCATCCCCAAAGCAGAATTATCCGGCCGGCAAAGCGCTGCATCAAGCGTCCCAAGTCGCGCGAATCAGGGAGCTAGAGATTTAACAGGCTGCACCGCCCGATCCAAACCCGGATAAGCGCGGCCTGATACACGGTCTTTCTATCCATGCCAGCCCTCGATGCGCAGGCCGCTCAGTCGCTCAGCCTCGTCCTTGGGCACAACACGCACGGTGCGCGTGAATGTCCAGACATGGCCTTCGGGATCACGGGCACGATATTGGCGCTCGCCGTAGAAATGATCGGCGGGCTCCTCGACGACTTCGGCGCCCGCCGCGCGCGCTTGCTCGCAATGAGCGTCAAGGTCTTGCTGCAAACGGACATAGACGGCTTGCGTGTTCCTGCCGCCGACGGAGGCGGGACTGGCGATACGCTCATCCCATTCCGAATCGACGATGATGTAGCCGTCGCCGAAACGCATTTCGGCATGCACGAGCCGGCCGTCGGCGTCGCTCACCAGCATGCTCGGCTCGAAGCCGAAGGCCGCCTGCAGAAAGGCCAATGCCGCGCGCGGATCGCGGTAGAAGACGCCTGAGCCCAGGACCGCGTGCTTGAACGGATCGTCGATCGGCATGCCGCTCCAAGTCTTTTTGCGCAATCCCGGACGGAAAGCCGCTACACACTTTTACTGGAATTGCGCTCCAAGTTTTGTCTTTACGCAATTCCGGACGGAAAACCGCTACACTTTCCTGGAATTGCTCCAGGCGATCAGGCCTGTTCGGTGCGGGCGGCGCGGCGGCGCTGGCGCTCGCCCTTCTGGCTTTGCACGATGCGCACGCGCTTGACGCGGCGCGGGTCGGCGTCGAGCACATGGAATTCGAAGCCCGGAATGGCCTGCACGACTTCGCCGCGGGCGGGGACGCGGCCCAGCGTGTTGAAGATCATGCCGCCGATGGTGTCGACATATTCGCCATGCTCGCCGGCGGCGAAATCCCCGCCGATCATCTTGGCGACCTCGTCGATCTCGGCCTTGCCGTCGACGACGAAGACTCCGTCGCCGGTCTGCGTGATCATCGGCTCGTCGTCGTCATGCTCGTCCTCGATGTCGCCGACCACCATCTCGACGATGTCTTCCAGCGAGGCGAGGCCATCGGTGCCGCCATATTCGTCGATGACCAGCGCCATCTGCGTGCGCGTCGTCTGCATGCGGCCCATCAGGTCGGAGGCGAGCATCGAGGGCGGCACGAACAGCACCTGGCGGATCAGATTGAGATCGCCGATGGTGCGCGCCAGATCGACCTGCGCGAGGTCGAGCGCCGTCGTCGCCGGCGCCTTCGCCCTGGTGCGGCCCTTCTTGACGCGGGCCACCTTGGTGATGTGGGCGAGCACGTCGCGAATGTGGACCATGCCGCGCGGATCGTCGAGCGTCTCGGAATAGACCGGCATGCGCGAATGGCCGGACTGCTCGAAAAGGCCGAGCAGGTCGCCAAGGGTGGTGTTGATCTCGACCGCCTCGATATCGGCGCGCGGCACCATGACATCCTCGACCCGCACTTCGCGCAGGCGCAGGATGTTGTTGAGCATGGCGCGTTCGCCGGGCGAGAAGGACTCGGCGTCGGTCGCCGTTTCGGCAAGCGCGCCGGCGATCTCCTCGCGCAGGCTGGTGCCGTTGCGGTGCCGGAACAGGCCGAGCACGCGGTCGAAGAGGGAAGGACCGGCATGCGTCGGCTCGGCGGCCGCGCTGCCGGTGGGAATACTCGGACTCGAGCCCTCTTCCGTCTTTTCGGAAGGTTTGGCAGCACTGCCGGCGTCCGGGCGGGCGGCAGTTTCTGGTGTGTCGTTCATCGCCATCGGGTCAATTGAGCTTTTTTGTTACGCGTAGGGATCGGGAATGGCAAGCCTCGCAAGCGCCGCGCGCTCGATCGCTTCCATCTCCTCCGCCTCAGCGTCGGTCTCGTGATCATGACCCAAAAGATGCAGCAGGCCATGGATGACGAGATGGGTGATATGGTTCTCAACCGGCTTGTCTTCCAGGGCGGCCTCGCGCGCCACCGTCTCGGAGGCGAGCACGATATCGCCCAGCATCGGCGGCAGCGGGCCGCCTTTCGGGACGGAAAAAGCCGGGAAAGACAACACGTTGGTGGGTTTGTCCTTGCCGCGCCATTCGGCATTGAGCGTCCGGATATGGGCATCGTCGGAAAAAACGATGCTGAGCTCGGAGGCTCCCTCCGCGCTGGTCTCCGCGAAGGCGGCCGCAACAGCGCGATCGACGAGACGCGTCAACTCGGCTTCAGCCGGCCAATCGCCAGCCTCGATGAAAATATCGATATCGACCGGCGTCTCGCCGCCACGTTCCGGGTGCGGAGCCATTGCGCCTTCGATCAGCTTTCGGCGCCCAGGCCTCGCGCCAGCTTGCCGTCGCGGTCATAGGCCTTGACGATCTCGGCGACCAGCGGATGGCGCACAACGTCGCCCTCGTTGAAGCGGACGGTGACGATGCCAGGCACCCCGTCGAGGATGCGCAGCGCCTCGACCAGTCCCGACTTGGTGTTGGGCGGCAGGTCGATCTGGCTCGGATCGCCGGTGACGATCATGCGCGAGTTCTCGCCGAGACGGGTCAGGAACATCTTCATCTGCATCTGCGTGGTGTTCTGCGCCTCGTCGAGGATCACCGCCGCATGCGCCAGCGTCCGGCCACGCATGAAGGCCAGCGGCGCGATCTCGATGACCTCGGCCGCGATCGCCCGCTCGACCTTGTCGGCCGGCATCATGTCGTACAGCGCGTCGTAGAGGGGCCTGAGATAGGGGTCGACCTTCTCCTTCATGTCGCCGGGCAGGAAGCCAAGCCGCTCGCCGGCCTCGACCGCGGGGCGCGACAGCACGATGCGCTCGACCATGCCGCGTTCGAGCAGCATGGCCGCATGCGCCACCGCCAGGTAGGTCTTGCCGGTACCGGCGGGGCCGATGCCGAAGACCATTTCGGAACGCTCCAGCGCCCGCATATAGGCGTCCTGCGTCAGCGAGCGGGCATAGATCGTCTTCTTGCGCGTCGATATCTGGGCGGCCGAGACCTTGCCCTTGCGCTCCATGGTCGGCAGCGTCAGCTGGTCATCGGCGGCAATCGCCATGCGCACGGCACCGTCGACGTCCGACTGGCCGATGTCGACGCCCTTCTGCAGGATGCCGTAGAGCGTATCCAGCGCGCGGCGCGCCTGTTCGGCGGCCGAAGCCGAGCCCTTGATCGCAAGCTGGTTGCCGCGCGAGCGGATATCGACGCCGAGCTTCTGCTCGAGCCGGGCCAGATTCTCGTCGAACTGACCATAAAGGGCGCTGGCAAGCTTGTTGTTGTCGAAGGTCAGTACGATGTGCGCCATGTCGGAGGCCCCGGACGCCTGGTTCTGGGGCGGATTCTTCAGTTCGGCAGCGCTCAACCGTCTCTCCTCATCTGCCGAGGCTTGTGGCTATGCATGTCGTTGTCCCAAAACCGCGGGGCACTTTGGGCGACATGCATCAGACCAACTCGGCGAACAGGCTGTTGGGGCCTGTCTTCGTGATTCGTACGTCAATAATGTCACCGATTCCACCGGCCTTGTCGTCAACAATAACCGGATTCAGCCATGGCGAGCGGCCGACGATCTGGCCGGCATGGCGGCCGGGCTTCTCGATCAGCGTGCTGACGGTGCGGCCGACCAGGCCGGCGATGAAATTCCGCTGCTGCTCGTTGATCAGCGCCTGCAGGCGCTGCAGCCGCTCGTCCTTCACCGCTTCGGCGAGGTGCCCGTCCATCTCGGCGCCCGGCGTGCCGGGCCGGGGCGAATATTTGAACGAGAAACAGGCTGCGTAGTTCACCTCGCGCACCAGGCTCAGCGTCGCCTCGAAATCCTCCTCCGTTTCGCCGGGGAAGCCGACGATGAAGTCGCCGGACATGGCGATGTCGGGGCGGGCTGCGCGGATGCGCTCGATCAGCGCCAGATAGTCACGTGCCGTGTGCCTGCGGTTCATTGCCTTCAAAATCCGGTCGGATCCCGACTGCACCGGCAAATGCAGATAGGGCATGAGAGCGGGCAGGTCACGATGCGCGGCGATCAATTCGTCGTCCATGTCGCGCGGATGGCTGGTGGTGTAGCGCAGCCGCGCAAGGCCGGGGATTTCCGCGAGCCGGAACAGGAGACGGCCGAGGCCCCATTCCTCGCCGTTTTCGCCGACGCCGTGCCAGGCGTTGACGTTCTGGCCGAGCAGGGTCACCTCGCGGACGCCGGCCTCGGCCAGGCGCTCGGCCTCGGCGACGATCTGCGCCACAGGGCGCGAGATCTCGGAGCCGCGCGTGTAGGGCACCACGCAGAAGGTGCAGAACTTGTCGCAGCCTTCCTGCACGGTGAGAAAAGCGGTGACGCCGCGCCTGGCGAGCTCGGCGCGCTTCGGCTGCGGCAGATGCTCGAACTTGTCCTCGATGGCGTATTCGGTCTCGACGATCTTCTCGCCGCCACGGACCCTTGCCAGCACGTCGGGCAGCCGGTGATAGGTCTGCGGGCCGATGACCAGATCGACCGCGGGGGCGCGGCGGATGATCTCGGCGCCTTCGGCCTGCGCCACGCAGCCGGCGACGCCGATCAGCAACTCGCGGCCGGCCTCGGCGCGCTCGGCCTTCATGTCGCGGATGCGGCCAAGCTCGGAATAGACCTTTTCCGCCGCCTTTTCGCGGATATGGCAGGTGTTGAGCAGCACCAGGTCGGCGTCTTCGACGGCGTCGGTGGCGACATAGCCGTCGGCCGCCAGCGCATCGGTCATGCGCTGGGAATCGTAGACGTTCATCTGGCAGCCGTAGGTCTTGACGAAGACCTTTTTCGCCGTCCGGACCGTGCCGGCCGAGTGCCCGGCCGCACCGCCGATGTCGTGGCTTTCAATCGTGTTCACTTCCATCGGGCGGCTTCTAGCGCCTTTCCGTGACAAAAAACAGACGATTCTGGCCGGATGCAGCGCCGCGCGTCCCGCTTTCAGGCAACACGCTGACGACCGGGACGCGGATCGGCGAGCGCGGCCTGCATCATCTCGCGCACCTTGGCTTCCATCAGCCGAGCCGTTTCCTTGCGGTTCGAGCCCTTGGAAAACGGCACCGGCTGGCCGAAATGCACCTCGGCGTCGATCGCGCCTTCGGCAAGCAGGGTTTTGAGATGCGGCATCAGATCCTGATCGCCGATCCAGGCGGTCATCGGCCGATGGCGGCGGCCCATCGGCATGCCATGCAGGCGCGTATAGGCGATCGCCACGGGTTGGATGAAGACCTGGTCCGCCGCGCCTTCCGAGATCGCCATGGAGGCGGCGCCGAAGAGCGTGCTCTTGAACGGCAAAACGAGGTTGCCATCGCCGGTCGAGCCTTCGGCGAACAGCACCATGGCGTCACCTTTTGCCATCCTTTTGGCAATCTCGCTTGCCTGGTCGCCGGAGGTGCGTTTGCGCTCGCGTTCGATGAAGACGGTGCGCTGCAGCTTGGACAACATGCCGATCAGCGGCCAGCCTTCCATGTCGGCCCTGGCGATGAACTTCACGTCGACGAAGGAGCCGAGCACCATGATGTCGGTCCAGGAGATGTGGTTGGCCGCCACCAGCAGAGGACGGTCCTTGGCCAAGGCGCCTTTCACATGCACCCGCATGCCCAGCGCCCTCAGGATCATGCTGTGCCAGATCTTCAGAATGAACGTTTCCGGCCACAGCCCCGTCTTCATCGACAGGATCTGCAACGGCACCAGCACCAGGGAACAGACGACGACATAGAAGAGCGCCAGAAAAATCCGTAATTTCTTGATCATTCGCTCCGGCCCCAACCGGACTGTCGCTAGCGAAGATCGCGGCGCATGACAAGCGCGCCGGTCGGGCCGTGCTCGGTCGAGCGGTAATAGTTCGGGCGATGACCGACCTGGATGAAGCCGAGCCTGCGGTAAAGTCCGATCGCGGGCGCATTGGTCTCGTCGACCTCGAGGAAGAGCGCTTCGGCGCGCTGCGCATGAAGCTCGCGCAGCACGGCGTCCATCAATTGCCAGCCAAGGCCCTGCCGGCGATGGCTGCGGGCGACGGCCACGGTCAGGATCTCACCCTCGCCGGCCGCGAGCCGGGCGAGCACGAAGCCGACCGGCGGTTTGGAGCCCTGGCCGGTTTCGCGCGCCGCGTAACCGAACACGGTATCCTGCTCGAGCAGCGCCGCGAATTCGCCGTCGGTCCAGGGCCGGACGAAATCCTCGCGATGCAGTACCGAGACGGCGGCGCTGTCGGCAACGGTCAGCGGTTCCAGCGCATAATCCCTGCGGCGCGGCTGAAAGAACGGAATGCGCATCAGGAATCGTTTCCCCTATCCTGCCTTGGCAGAATGAAACCCGCCTGCGGCTTGGCGTCCGCGCCACGCAGATAGAGCGGCTTCGGCTTCTCGCCGGGTCCCTTGCCGGCGGCCAGCCTGGCATAGGTTGCAATGTCGGCGGTGGCGGCGACCGGGCCGATGTCGAAAGGGCGCCCGGCCGCCTCGGCAATCCGCGGCGCGGCGGTGCCGACCAGGACCGCTTCAGCACCGATCGCCATGGCCGCTGCCCCGGGAAGCGTGGCCACCGAAGGTCCGTAAGTTTCGACTAACTCTTCATTGTAGAGCGCGGCATGGATTTCCTCGCGGCCGGCGTCGAGCGCTGCAAGCACCGAACGCCCGGGAAAGGCGTTCGCGCCCTCCGCCGCCAGAGCTTCCAGCGTCGTCACGCCTATCGCCGGGATTTTCAGGGCGAGCGCCAGGCCGCGCGCGGTCGAGACGCCGACGCGCAGGCCGGTAAAGGAGCCTGGTCCGATCGAGACAGCAGCGGCGCCGAGGTCGGGATAGCCGATCCCGCCGATCTGCATGGCCGTCTCGATGACGGCCATCAGATGCTCGGCATGGCCCTTGCCGAGATCGCGCACCTCGCGGCCAAGTTCCTCCCCCGCGCCTGCGTCATAGACGCAAGCGGCACAGAGATTGGCGGCGCAATCGATGGCGAGCAATTTCATGCAAGCAGCTTCATGGGGACAGCTTCATAGGCCGGTTAAAGAACTGGATCGAAACACAATTCCCTCTGCCCGGCATACGCCGCCGCCGCAAGTGCCAAGGAGGAGAAATGTTAAGCGGCTTTGCTTCTTGAGCGTTCACCGTTTCATGGAAACGGCGAGCCGCTCTATCTCTTATTTACGCAATTCCGGACGGAAAACCGCTCACACTTTTCCTGGCATTGCTCTGAATCCTGACGCAATTCCGGACGGAAACCGCTCACACTTTTCCTGGAATTGCTCTAGGCGCGGCGATCACGCCGCCGCGATGCGCAGCATATGGTTGTCCCAGACATAATCCGGCTCGGAACGGGTGGCGCCGACGCCGCCGACGATCTCGCCGGCGCCGGTCGTCGCCATGAAGCCGGCGCCATCCGGCGCGAGGCCGCAGACCTCGACCAGCGACTTGGTCGCGACCACGCGTCCGCTGGCGGAATCGAGGATGGCCAGCGAATTGCCTTCCGGAGAGGTGACGGCAACCGTGCCTGTCGCGGCATTGGCGGCGACCGAGCCGATATAGTTGCGGAAGCCGGCGAGCACATCCCGCGGCATCTCCAGGAGGTCGAGTTCCTTGCCGCGCACGGCGCGGCCGACCAGCGCCGGGCGGTCGGTCGCCGGCCCGCGATACTGGCAGCCGAACCAGACGGTGCCCGCCTGGTCGAGATCCATGTGGCGGATCGAAAGCTGGTGCAGCGCCGGCGGCAATTCGTGCTTTTCGATCAGGTCGCCGGTGACGCGGTCGACCAGCGTGTAGGACGGCTTCATCGTCGCGATGTTGAGCTCGGCCCGGCCATAGTCGGGATGGGTTTCGATGCCGCCGTTGGCGATAGCCAGCGTTCGGCCATCGCCGAGCAGGAGCAACTCGTGCGGCCCCATGCCGTAGGTCGGGAACTCGCCGATGCGATCGAACTTTGCCTTCGCGTCATAGACGCCGACGACACCGGTTGCGTTGTCGAAATCGTTCTCGGTCGCGTAGAGCAAGGCGCCGTCGGGCGAGAACACGCCGTGACCGAAGAAATGCCGGCCGGTGATGCTGGCAATGGTCAATGGCTTGTCGCGACCCGCATGATCGAAGACGACGGCGAAAGTGCCAGGCTGGCGGGCAAACACCACCGAGCGCTTCGACACCGGATCGAAGGTGACGTCATGCCCGCGATCCGGCAGATCGACCGTGTGCAGGATTTTGCCGGCCTCGGAGAGCACGGCGGCGCCGAAACTGCCGTCGCGCTTGACGAAGGCTGTGGCAAACACCGCATCCGCGGCAAGCGTGTCCGCCCAGGCGCGCGGCGCCATGGCGGCGGCAAAGCCCGCGCCTGCGGCGCGCAGAAAATCGCGGCGGTCGATAAGGGCGGTTCTCACGGGACGATCTCCCTTGGAGCCTGACCTTGTCCAAAAAGTCTGCAACTTTTTGGGGTCATGCTCAGTCCCCATCCAGCGAGGAAAAGCCCGCGGTCAGGCCGAACTCGGCGGTCATCCTGGTGCCGATCAAGGTCGACAGGCTGGAGGTGATCAGCGCGAAATGCTGGAGCTTGTCGCGCAGCGTGGGATCGGCGAGGGCCTTGTCGATCGGTCCGGCGATCGATTTCGCTGTTGTCACGCCGTTGGCGAGCTGGATGTGGATGGATTCGGCCATCCATCGCGCATCGGCAGGCAGCGCGTCGCCGAGCTTCGAGGCCTGGAACAGCTGGTCGATGCCCGAGAGATTTCCGGCCAGCGACCTCGCCGTGTTCTGCGAGCGCCAGTAGATCGCCTGCTTCGGCTTGTCGGCATCCGGCTTGACGCCAAGAAAGCCCTTGAGCCGCACGTCGCGGATCATGTCCAGCTCGTTGATGAAGACGCCGACAAGTTCTGTCACCGCTTCGTTGCCGTCACGGTAGAGTGGGTTTTTCGGCCCTGGATTGGCCCAGAGCCCAGCGAAGCCATCGGGCTTTTGCCAGGCGTCGCGCACCTCGCCGGCCATGGTTTCGACGTTGCCGGCGACAGCAGCACCATAAGCGCAGCGATAGGGCTCGTCCTTCCCTGCAAGCGTTTCGGCGCCGTCGCCATAGAGCACATATTCGAGGGCGCCGAGGCCCTGCATGGCGACGCTCTTTTGCGCCAGCTGCGCCGGATCGGTGGCTGACGGATCCTTCGATGCGAGCGTGGCCTGCACTTGCCGCAGGCCGATGCTCTTGCGGTCCGGCCAATAGAGCATGCGTTCCAGCCGGTTGTTTTCCTTGATCGGCCCGAAGGCGATGATCTCTGCCACCGACCAGGCCTCCACCGTTGCAGAAAACGCCGCGCGCGCCGCTTCGAGTTTTTGGCCGGTCGGCGCTTCGCAAAGCTGGTGCATCGCCTTGGTCAGGCCGTCCGCATGCTCGTCGAGGCTGGCATAGGCGGGGCGGACGAAACCGTCGATCGCTCGGCCGATGACGTCGGAGGCCTTGACCGCAGCCGATGCCGGCAGCGCGGCGGCCAGAAGGAACGGGAGAGCAAGGATCAGGCGTTTCGACATCAGAGTGACGCGTTTTAACATCAGAGGGACTCCAGGAATTTGATCAGTGCGTCACGATCGGCAGCTGCTGCGCCTGCGAAGCGGTCGCGCGCCTTCTCGCCCTCGCCGCCATGCCACAGGATCGCCTCGGCAAGCGTGCGGGCGCGGCCGTCATGCAGATAGAAAGTGTTGCCGTTGACCGTCGCGGTCAGCCCGATACCCCAGAGCGGCGGCGTGCGCCATTCGGCCCCCGTCGCTTCGCCGACCCGCTGCCCATCGGCGAGCCCCTCGCCCATGTCGTGCAGCAGGAAGTCCGAATAAGGCCAGATCAACTGAAAGGCCTGCGCCTTGTTGGGCGTGCCGCGCATGGTGACGAATTTCGGCGTGTGGCAGGCAATGCAGCCCATCTCGTAAAACTGTTTCTTGCCGGCAAGCACTTGCGGTGCGGCGATGTCGCGCCGCGCCGGTACCGCCAGGTTCTGCGAATAGAATGTGACGAGGTCCATCACCGGCGGCGGGGCTTCGGCCGTGCCCAGCCGCAGCTGCACGCCGTTCGGCATGGCAAGGCAATCCTTCTCGGCTTCCGTGCAGTCGCCCCAGGGCTTCGGCATTTCCGGCGTCGAGATGCCGATATCGCCGGCGAAGGCGTCGGCCGCCTGCTGGCGGATCGAAGCGGTCTGCGCCTTCCAGCCGAAGCGGCCCAAGACCACCTGGCCGCTCAGTTCGTCGCGCACGATGTTCGGCCGGCCCGAAATCCCGTCACTGTTACGGTCGTCCGGATCGGCATGGGCAAGAATATCGGCCGGCGCGATCTGCTCGATCAGGCCGAGCCCGATCATCGGCGGCGTCAGGCGCGGCGAGAGCGTGGTGCGCGGATCGAGCGGACCGTAGCCGGGATTTTCGATCTTGTAGCTCGGCTTGCGCAGCGAAACGACGGCGCCGTCGCCGAGCGTCACCTTTTGCTCCTGGTAATCGACCCGCATCCTGCCCTCGCCCTTGAGGCCCGGGACCGCGAGCTCCTGCAGTTGGGAGCCGTAAACCGGGTCCGGAAAATTCAGCAGCTCATGGCCGGCAAGCGCGGCCTTTTCCTCGGCATTGCTCGCGTCGCGCGCAAGCCGCAGGAACATCGATGTCGATCCGGCATCACCTTCCGGCGGGCGGCCGCGGCCATCCTTCAGATGGCAGTTCTGGCAGGCGCGCTCGTTGAACAGCGGACCGAGCCCATCCGAAGCCTGGGTCGAAGACGGCGACGACACCCAGTTCTTGCGGAACAGCGCGTTACCGAGCTTGAAGGTTCCTTCTTCCTCGAAGGTTATGTTGGCGGAGGATTGCGAGAAGGCATCGCGGTTGACGTCCTTCTCCGACGTGCCGGCGCCGCCCTGCATCAGCTCGAACGGCTCCGGCCTGGTAAAATCGGTCGTTGGCCTTGTGACGGCCAGGACCCGCGCCTGATCCTTCGGCGTCAGGTCGGTGCGGCTCGTCGGCAAAGCCGCCGGCTCGCCGGCCCAGACAGGCAGGGAAAGCATGGTTGCCAGCAAAAGCGAAGCCCCGCTGCCGGTCCGGTGTCGCGGGGTGTTCTGGGGCGGCAGGCCCTCGATTGCGGCCAGCCGCGCGCGACGCGAAAAATCTACGGGGCGCCGCATTCCCGCATGTCCTTACTCCGCCTCGTTGGCCGAGTCGGCGTTGAGCAGACCGTATTTTTCCTCGCCGATGGAGGCGAGCAAGTCGAGCTGCGTTTCCAGGAAGTCGATGTGGCCTTCCTCGTCGGTCAGGAGATCCTCGAACAGCTTCATCGAGACGAAATCGCCGGCGTCGTGGCAAATCTCGCGCGAGCGCTTGTAGGCGGTGCGCGCGTCATACTCGCCGGCAAGATCGGATTCGAGCACTTCCTTGACGTTCTGGCCGATGCGCAGCGGCGCGACGGACTGCAGGTTCGGGTGGCCTTCGAGGAAGATGATGCGCGCGATCAGCCGGTCGGCGTGATGCATTTCCTCGATCGATTCCGCACGCTCCTTCTTTGCAAGCTTGGTGTAGCCCCAATCCTCGAGCAGGCGATAGTGCACCCAGTACTGGTTGACGGCTCCAAGCTCCAGAAACAGAGCTTCATTAAGCCGCTCGATGATCTGCGGTTCGCCTTTCATGGGTTCTGCTCCCGTATTGGCCGCGCAAGCCTCGCACGCGATCCAGGTGTGAAACGATGTCCACGCCGCCCACCTCTGAGCGGGCGTGGTAGTTCTCGGTGACCCGAATGATCGTTTCCACCACATTTGGGAAACAGCCGCAACAGCGACCGCGCTTGCGCATGGCGTGGTAGACCTTCGCGGGCACGATCAGCTGCCAGGGATCCTCATCCAGCAGCCCGACGATCGTCTGCTCGATCTCCTTCTCGGTGATGATGTTGCAATGGCAGATCAGCATTTCACTTGCTCTGGCTGACGGCGCCGGTCCGGCGCCGTTTGGCTGGTGGGTATGTCTAAATCTTACTTGAACACCTTGTCCGGGGCATCGAGGCTGTCCGAGCCCTCGAAGGCGATCTGATTCAGCTTGAGCGAGCCGACGGCGCGCTCGATCGACTTGGTCTGGTCGATCAAGGCGTCAATCGCCGCCTGCACGGTGGCGTTGCCTTGCGTGTTGCCCTCGGCGATCTGCTGGTCGTAGGCCTCGCCGGCCAGCGCGCGCGCCTTGATGGCCTCCATCTTGGCGACGCTGGTGTCGAGCTTGCCCGACAGCTCCTGGTCGATCGCCGGATCGGCGGCCTTCACCATGTCGGACACCGACGGACCCGAAACCACGGAACCGTCGAGCCGCTTGTAGCTGGCATGATAGGCGTCGCGGATGCCGACAGCGTCGTAGAGATGCGAGTTGTAGGTGTTGTCGGAGAAGCAGTCGTGCTCCTCCTCCGGATCGTGCAGCAACAGGCCGAGCTTCATGCGCTCGCCCGCCAGCTCGCCGTAGGAGAGCGAGCCCATGCCGGTGAAGATGGTGGAGATGCCGGCATTGGCATCACCATCGGTGAGATTCTTGCGCGCTGCGCCGTCTTCCTTCCAGTTGTCGACCATTTCCTGCAGGTCGGACACCAGAAGGTCGCTCGCCGACTTCAGATATTCGGCGCGGCGGTCGCAATTGCCGCCCGTGCAGTTCTTGAGGTCGTAGTCCGTGTAAGGCCGCTCGCCGGCGCCCGGGCCGGTGCCGTGCAGGTCCTGGCCCCAGAGCAGGAACTCAATGGCGTGATAGCCGGTCGCGACGTTGGCCTCGACGCCGCCGGCCTCCTGCAGGGTGCCCGAAAGGAACTCGGGCGTCAGCTTCGAGGCGTCGACCTTCTTGCCGTTGATCTCGATCTCCTTGTTGGCGATGACGTTGGCCGTGTAGAGCGCGTTCTCGTCCGACTCGGTCCCGTAGCTCTTGGCGACATAGTCGATCAGGCCCTCATCCAGCGGCCAGGAATTCACACGGCCTTCCCAGTCGTCGACGATCTTGTTGCCGAAGCGGTAGACCTCGGTCTGCTGGTAAGGGATGCGCGCCGCCTTCCAGGCTTCGCGCGCGGCGTTCAACGTGTCGGCCGACGGGCTGGCGATGAGCGCATCCACCGCCTTGTCCAGCGCCTGCGCGGTGGTCAGCGAATCCTCGTATTTGGCCAAGGCGATGTCGGCATAGGTCTTGATCACCGCCTTGGCGTCGGTCTCGGCTTTCGCCGGCAACACGAACACCGCCGCCGTCAGTGCAGCCGTGGCGCAGATCGCGGCCAGCCTGCCGCCATTACGTGCCGTCATCATCCTTCTCCAGTTCCTTGGAAATTCAACAAAAGGCGCCCACCCGCGCCGAGGCATGAGCATGCCGGGAAAAATGGTGGCCGCGCCGATGCGCGGTTCGCGATAAAAAGACACCCACTTGCCTCCAATGGAAAGGGTTCAAGGCCCAGACATCAAAGGAATGCGCTTTGAGCGCAGCTCTCCATAAAGCGATGGAGGGCCCGGGAGTCAACTGGCCCGATAGAAAAAATTCAATTGAAACAACAGTTTAGAATTATTCTAAACTACAAATATCAAGTTTTATGCCCGACAAGGCCTCGCTGGCCGATTGACAGACAGCCATTCTGGGTGCGACCCGATCCGCGGCTCTTGCGGCGGCGGCAGACAATCGCCACCTGGCGCAAGAGCCTAGATTTGCAAACAAAAAAGGATTGCGATGACGAACGGGGTTGTGATTGTCGGTGCGGGCCATGCCGGCGTGCAGGCCGCCGCCAGCCTGCGCGAAGAGGGCTATGAAGGGGCCGTCGTCCTGATCGGTGACGAGAAGGAACTGCCCTATCACAAGCCGCCGCTGTCCAAGACCTTCATCAAGGACGCCGAGGCCAAACCGCAGCCCTTGCGCGGCGAGTCGTTCTATTCGGGCAACGCCATCGACTACCGGCCGGGCGTGCGCATCGACAGCATCGATGCCGGCGCGGGCCGGTTGACCATCGCAGGCGGAGGAACGCTCGGCTTCGACCGGCTGGTGCTTGCGACCGGCTCGCGGCCGCGCCAGCTCAAGCTCGACGGTGCCGGCCTTGCCGGCGTGGTCTCGCTGCGCTCGCTGGCCGATGCGCGCCTGATCCGCGAGTTCAGCGCGCAAAGCGAAGACGTGGTCATTCTCGGCGGCGGCTTCATCGGACTGGAGATCGCCGCGACGCTGAGGGCGGCCGGCCGCAACGTCACCGTCGTCGAGGCCGTCGACCGGTTGCTCGGCCGCGCCGTGGCGCCGGTCATCGCCGCCCATGTGCGCCAGCGCCTGGAAGCGACCGGCGTGCGCATCCTGACCGGCACAACCATCGCCCGTCTGGAAGGCGACAACGGACGCGTCTCGGCCGCGATCACATCGGGCGGCGAGCGCCTGCCGGCGCAAATGGTGATCATCGGCATCGGCGTGGTGCCCAATGTCGAGCTGGCGGAAGCCGCGGGCCTCGCCATCGGCAATGGCATTCGCGTCGACCAGCATATGCGGAGCTCTGTTCCCCAAATCCTCGCCATCGGCGACGCGGCCTCCTACCGGCACTGGTTCACCGGCGGCGACGTGCGGCTGGAATCGGTGCAGAACGCCACCGACCAGGCAAGGCTCGCCGCGCGCACCATCCTTGGCCATGCGGAGCCTTTCTCGGCGGTGCCATGGTTCTGGTCGGACATCGGCGACATGAAGCTGCAGATGGTGGGGCTGACGCAAGGCGGGGACAGCCACGTGGTGCTCGGCGATCTCGCCGACAACAAGTTCTCGATCTACCACTATGCTGGCGACCGGCTGCTCGGTATCGAATCCGTCAACCGCCCGGCCGACCATATGCTGGGCCGCAAGATGCTCGGCGCCGGCTTCTCGCCGACGCCGCAGACGGTGGCGGCAGGACCGGATGCGCTGAAGGCGGCGCTTGCGGTGTTTCAGGGAATGGAGCCCGCCAAGGCCACCGCGTAGCGATTGCCAATTTTTGCTGCACGCAACAAAATGCCTGCATGAGCACGATCAATATCTCGCTACCTGACAGCTTGAAGAGTTTTGTCGATCAGCAAGTGGCGGAGCGAGGCTTTGGCACGAACAGCGAGTATGTGCGTGAATTGATCCGCCACGATCAGGATCGTCAAATTCTTCGCCGCTTGCTCATCGAGGGCGCTTCATCCGCGCCGGGCGCTACCGTTGACGGCGACTATTTCGCAGCGCTGCGCAGGCGAGCTCGGCGCCGATAAACTGGCGTGCGGGTGGCCGCACGCCAGGGTGAAGATTCAGGAGCAATACAGGCCTCCCTCACGCCGCCCGCGCGTCGCGGATCGAGCTTTCCAGGATGTCCAGCGCCTCGGTCATGACGCCGTCCTGGATGGTGATCGGCGACAGGAAGCGGATGACGTTGCCGTAGACGCCGCAGGTGAGCAGGATGAGGCCTTTATCTAGCGCCTTCAGCCGCACCGCGTTGGCGAACTCCGCCGACGGCAGGCCCTTCTTCACGTCGTTGAACTCGACGGCGTTCATGAAGCCCGGGCCGCGGATATCGACGATCTCCGGCACCTCTTCGCGGAACGATTCCAACCGCTGCTTCAGCCTGGCGCCCAGCGCATTGGCGCGGTCGCAAAGCTTTTCCTCGTCGATGATGTCGAGCACGGCATGCGCCGCGGCCACGCCGATCGGGCTGCCGCCATAAGTGCCGCCGAGGCCGCCGGGGCCTGGCGCGTCCATGATCTCTGCGCGGCCGGTGACGGCCGACAGCGGGAAGCCGCCGGCGAGGCTCTTGGCCATGGTGGTGAGATCGGGCGCCACGTCGTGATGATTCATGGCGAACATCTTGCCGGTGCGGGCAAAGCCGGTCTGCACCTCGTCGGCGACGAGCAGGATGCCGTGCTGGTCGCAGATCTTGCGCAGTGCTGTCATGAAATCGCGCGGCGCTTCGTAGAAGCCGCCCTCGCCCTGCACCGGCTCGACGATGATGGCGGCAACGCGGTTCGGATCGACATCGGCCTTGAACAGCTTGTCGAGCGCGGCGAGCGAATCCGCGACCGAGACGCCATGCAGCGCGACCGGAAACGGCGCGTGGAAGACATCGCCCGGCATGGCGCCGAAGCCGACCTTGTAGGGCACGACCTTGCCGGTCAGCGCCATGCCCATGAAGGTACGGCCGTGGAAGCCGCCGGAAAAGGCGATGACCGCCTGGCGGCCGGTGGCGTTGCGGGCGATCTTGATGGCGTTCTCCACTGCCTCGGCGCCGGTGGTGACGAAAATCGTCTTCTTATCGAACTTGCCGGGCAGCATGCCGTTCAGCCGCTCGGCGAGATGCACATAGCTCTCGTAAGGCACGACCTGGTGGCAGGTGTGGGTGAAGCGGTCGAGTTGCGCCTTGACCGCCTCGATGACCTTCGGATGGCGGTGGCCGGTGTTCACCACGGCGATACCGGAAGAGAAGTCGATGTAGCGGCGGCCCTCGACGTCCCAGATTTCCGAATTCTCGGCGCGATCGGCATAGATCTGCGTCGTCATGCCGACGCCGCGCGAGATCGACTGGTTCTTGCGTTCGGAAATGGCTGAATTCTTCATATCGTCCCTCATCGGGCACCCCTCTTCGGGATCGCACCCGTTCCGTTGATCGAAACCCTTCTGACCTTATTTCATGTTTTCCTCAAGTTGGCACGTTGGCCCAGTCGATTGGACCTGCCTGGAGAACAGAAGGTTCTTAACCAGCCCGGCGATGCGCGCCCCGGAGACGGTTTCCTTTTCCAGCCGATCGATTAATCTCATTCTATCCGCGACGTGCCGCCGCCAGGAGCGGCTCCCACGGGTTGAGGGGAATCATGAGCAGGAACGCGACATCGTCCGCCTTGCCGTCTTCGCCACTCCGCCTTCTTTTTCGTCCAAAAATCTTTTTGCTGCTGGCCTGCTCCGGCGCGGCGATTTCGATGTCCGGCTGCCAGAAGCAACAGGCGGCGGAAAAGAAATTGCCGGTGATGGTGACGACGCAGACGGTCGCGGTCGCCGACTACGCGCCGCGAACCTCGCTGACTGGCGTCATCGCTGCCCGCACGCTCAACAATCTGTCGTTCCGCGTCGGCGGTCGCGTCGCCGAGCGTCTGGCCGATGTCGGCCAGCATGTCGACCAGGGCGCGGTGCTCGCCCGCATCGATCCTCAGGAACAGGAATCGGATCTGCGCTCGGCCCAGGCCGATCTCGACGCCGCGCAGGCGCAGCTCACCCAAGCTGCGGCCACCTATGAGCGGCAGAAGATCCTGCTGGCCCGGGGCTTCACCACAAGGCGGGAGTTCGATACCGCCAACCAGACGCTGAAGGTGTCGCAAGGCAGCGTCGATGCTGCGCAAAGCGCTTTGGCCAACGCCAAGGAGAACCTGTCCTACACCGAGCTCAAGGCCGGCGCCGCCGGCATCATCACGGCGCGCCAGGTCGAGGCCGGGCAGGTGGTGCAGGCGGCGCAGACCGTGTTCACCATCGCCGAGGATGGCGACCGCGACGCCGTCTTCAACGTGCACGAGACGCTGGTTGCCCAGACGCCGCCCTCGCCCGCGGTGACGATCACGCTGCTGTCGGACCCGCAGGTGCGCGCGGTCGGCAAGGTGCGCGAGATCTCGCCGGCGGTCGATACCCAGTCGGGATCGATCCGGGTCAAGGTCGGCATCCCCGATACGCCGGCCGGCATGCCACTGGGCGCGGCTGTGATCGGCACGGTCAGCGCCAAATCGGTCAAAGCCATATTGCTGCCCTGGCAGGCGCTGACCGCGATCGGCGGCAAGCCCGCCGTCTGGATCGTCGACCCGTCGAGCAAGGCCGTGGCGACGGCGCCGGTCGAGGTGCTCGCCTTCGATTCCGGCATCGTCGTCGTCGATAAGGGCCTGCAGGAAGGCCAGAGCGTCGTCACCGCCGGCGGGCAGTTGCTGAGCCCTGGACAGACGATCGAAGTGGCGGGGGCAAAGCAATGAACCGGTTGCCGCGCATCGCTCCCCTGCTCGTCCTTGCGGCGCTTGCCGCCTGCTCGCGCTCGGAAGAGAAGCCGCCGGAGGTGATCCGGCCGGTCCTGTCGGTGGTGGTCGAACCGAAGACCGTCGAGACCTTCGGCTTCGCCGGCTCGATCGAGCCGCAATACAGCGCCGATCTTGCCTTCCGTCTGCTCGGCCGCGTCGTCTCGCGCGACGTGAAGGTCGGCGACCTCGTCACCAAAGGCACGACGATCGCGGCGCTCGATCCGACGGCGCTGGAGCTTGCCGTCCAGGCCTCGAAAGCGGATCTGTCGAACGCGCAGGCGCAATTCATCAACGCCGCCGCCAGCGAGGATCGCCAGCGCCAGCTGCTTGCCTCGGCCAATACCTCGCAAGCCACATTCGATGCTGCGAAACAGGCGCGGCAGGCGGCGGAAGCCGCCGTGGAGCGGGCGAATGCCGCCTTGGCCAAGTCGCAGGAACAGCTCGGCTATGCCCGGCTGTTCTCCGATTTCGACGGGGTCGTCACAGCGGTCGGCGCCGAAGTCGGCCAGACGGTTTCGGCCGGACAGACCGTCGTCACCGTGGCGCGCACCGACCCGCGCGAGGCGGTGGTCGACATCCCCGACCAGTTGACCGGCGACCTCACCGTCGGCATGCCGTTCGAGATCGTCCTGCAATCGCTGCCGACCATCAAGACCGACGCAAAGCTGCGCGAGGTCGCGCCGCAGTCGGAAGGCGCCACCCGCACCCGCCGCGTGCGGCTGACACTGGTCAATCCGCCGTCGTCGTTCCGGCTGGGCTCGACGATCACGGCGACGCGCATGACCAAGGTGAACCCGACGATCGAACTGCCGATATCGGCTTTGCTGGAAAAGGACGGCTCCGACAAAGTCTGGGTCGTCGATCCGCAATCCTCCAGCGTGAGCGCGCGCGAGATCAAGGTCGCGTCGAAGAGCGGCGGCAGCTTCACGGTGGCGGAGGGACTTGAGGCCCGCATGCGCGTCGTCACCGCCGGCGTCCACAGTCTGAGCGAAGGCCAGAAGGTCAAAGTGCCGGAGGGCGGGGTCTGATGAAGGGCTTCAACCTCTCCGACTGGGCGCTCGGCCACCGTTCGATGGTCTGGTATTTCATGCTGGTCTTCGTGGTGGCCGGCATCTTCTCCTATCTCAATCTCGGCCGCGAGGAAGATCCCGCCTTCACCATCAAGACCATGATCATCCAGGCCAACTGGCCCGGCGCGTCGGTCAAGGAGACGGTGCAGCAGGTCACCGACCGCATCGAGAAAAAGCTCGAGGAACTGGACAGCCTCGACTTCACCCGGTCCGTCACCACCGCCGGCCAGACCGTGATCTTCGTCAACCTGAAGGACACCACCAAGGCGCGCGACGTCGTGCCGAACTGGCTTCAGGTGCGCAATATGGTCAACGACATCAAGGCCCAGTTCCCGCAAGGCGTGCAGGGGCCGTTCTTCAACGACCGCTTCGGCGATGTCTATGGCAACATCTACGCCTTCACCGCCGACGGGCTGACGCCGCGCCAATTGCGCGATTATGTCGAGGATGTGCGGACCAAGATCCTGACCGTGCCGAATGCCGGCAAGGTCGATCTGGTCGGCGCGCAGGACGAGGCGATCTATCTCGAATTCTCGACGCGACAGATCGCGGCGCTCGGCCTCAACCAGCAGGCGATCGTCGCCAGCCTGCAGGCGCAGAACGCCATCACGCCGTCGGGCGTCATCCAGTCCGGTCCGGAGCGCATCAGCGTGCGCGTCGGCGGCCAGTTCACCTCCGAGGAAAGCCTGCGCGCCATCAACCTGCGCGTCAACGATCGCTTCTTCCGGCTGAGCGACGTGGCGACGATCCGGCGCGGCTATACCGATCCGCCGACGGCGCCGTTCCGCTTCAACGGCCAGGACGCGATCGGCCTGGCCATCGGCATGAAGCCCAATGCCAATCTGCTCAAATTCGGCGAGGCGCTGCATGAGGAGATGCAGAAGGTGCTGGCCGATCTGCCGGTCGGCGTCGGCGTCCATCTGGTTGCCGATCAGCCGGTCATCGTCGAGGAAGCTGTCTCGGGCTTCACGCGGGCGCTCTTCGAGGCGGTCGCGATCGTGCTCGCCGTCTCCTTCATCAGCCTCGGCCTGCGTGCCGGCTTCGTCGTGGCGCTGTCGATACCCCTGGTGCTCGCAATCACCTTCACCGTCATGGAATATCTAGGGATATCGCTGCAGCGCATTTCGCTCGGCGCGCTGATCATCGCGCTCGGGCTGCTGGTCGACGACGCGATGATCGCGGTCGAGATGATGGTGGCGCGGCTGGAGGTCGGCGACAATCTGCGCAAGGCGGCGACCTATGTTTACACCTCGACCGCCTTCCCGATGCTGACGGGAACGCTGGTGACGGTCGCCGGCTTCATCCCGATCGGCCTCAACTCGAGCGCGGCCGGCGAATACACTTTCACGCTGTTCGTCGTCATCGCGGTGTCGCTGCTGGTGTCATGGATCGTGGCGGTGCTGTTCGCGCCGCTGCTCGGGGTCACCATCCTGCCGGCGACGATGAAGGAAAAGCACCACGACCAGCCCGGACGTTTCACCTCGCTGTTCCGGCGCGTGCTCGTGTTCTCTGTGCGCCGTCATTGGCTGACCATCATCGTGACGGTGCTTCTGTTCGCCGCCTCGGTCGCCGGTTTCGGCCTCGTCCAGCAGCAATTCTTCCCGCCCTCGGACCGGCCGGAGCTCATCGTCGACTGGAACCTGCCGCAGAATTCCTCGATCACCGAGACGCGCGACCAGATGGAGCGTTTCGAGCAACGCGCGCTCGTCGGCAATCCCGACATCGACCATTTCTCCTCCTATATCGGCCAGGGCGCCGTGCGCTTCGTGCTCGCCTATGACGTGCAGCCGGCCAATCCCTATTTCGGCCAGACGGTCATCGTCACCAAGAGCATCGAGGCGCGCAACCGGGTGAAGCCGGCGCTGGAGAAGCTGCTGCGCGAGGAGTTCGTCGGCACCGACGCCTTCGTCAAATTGCTGGAGCTGGGTCCGCCGGTGGGCAGGCCGGTGCAGTACCGCGTCGGCGGTCCAGACATCCAGACGGTGCGGGAACTGGCGCAGCAATTCGCCGGCGTGATCTCGGCCAATCCGAAGCTGGCGGCACCGACCTTCGACTGGAACGAGCCGCAGCGCGTGCTGAGGGTCGACGTGCTGCAGGACAAGGCGCGCCAGCTCGGCATCACCTCGTCCGACATCGCCAGCGCCCTGAACAGCACAGTGGGCGGCTCGACGATCACCCAAGTGCGCGACGCGACCTATCTCATCAATGTCGTGGCGCGGTCGCGCGAAGCCGAGCGCGGGTCGATCGAGACGCTGCAGAACATGCAGCTGCCGACCGGAAACGGCGAGTCGATCCCGCTCGCGGCGGTTGCCAACTTCCGCTACGACCTCGAACAGCCGACGGTCTGGCGGCGCGACCGCATCCCGACCATCACCGTGCGGGCCGGCCTGGTCGGCGACGTGCTGCCTGCCACCGTCGTCAACGAGCTGAAGCCTTCGGTCGACGCCTTCATCGCCAAGCTGCCGCCCGGCTATTCGGTCGAGACGGCGGGCTCCGTCGAGGAAAGCGCCAAGAGCCAGGGCCCCATCGCGGCCGTGGTGCCGTTGATGCTGTTCATCATGGCGACCATCCTGATGGTGCAGTTGCAGAGCTTCCAGCGCCTGTTCCTCGTGGTAGCGGTGGCGCCGCTCGGCCTGATCGGCGTGGTGGCGGCGCTGGTGCCCAGCGGCGCGCCGCTCGGCTTCGTCGCCATCCTCGGCGTGCTGGCGCTGATCGGCATCCTGATCCGCAACTCGGTCATCCTGATCGTGCAGATCGAGGACCTCGTCGCCGAAGGCAAAGACCGTTGGGCGGCCGTGATCGAAGCGACCGAGCACCGCATGCGGCCGATCGCGCTGACCGCCGCCGCCGCCAGCCTGGCGCTGATCCCGATCGCCCGCGAGGTGTTCTGGGGACCGATGGCCTACGCGATGATGGGCGGCATCATCGCCGGCACGGCGATCACGCTGCTCTTCCTGCCGGCGCTTTACGTGACGTGGTTCCGGATCAAGGAGCCGAAGGCAGGACAGAAGTCCCCTGTTTTGGATGCCAGCGAACCGTTACAAAGCTCAACTTAGAGCGTTTCATAGCTTGATTGAATCGTAGGGGATTCCCGCTCGGCCTGATTTGTGATTCAAGATGCTGGCTGGATAGGAGGCCAGCATCTGATGGTTCGACCTCTTTCCGATGATTTACGCGAGCGGGTTGTTGCGGCGGTTTTGAGTGGCGAGAGCCGCCGGTCGGCCGCCAAGCGGTTCGGTATCGCAAATTCGACAGCCGTGAAATTGTTGCAGCGTCATCAGGCAACCGGCTCGGTGGCGCCGGGCAAGATGGGTGGCCACCGTAAGCGGGTTCTGGAACCGCATCGAGCCTTCATCGTGGAGCGGATCAACCAGACCTCTGATCTGTCGCTACATCGGCTGAAGGACGAGTTGGCCGCGCGCGGGGTCAAGGTCTCGCACAATGCGGTGTGGCAGTTCCTGCGCCGCGAAGGGCTAAGCTTCAAAAAAAACGCTGTTCGCCCTTGAGCAGGCACGTGCCGATATTGCCCGTCGGCGCCAGCGATGGCGATCCTGGCAGGCCGGCCTCGATCCCCAATGCCTGGTCTTCATCGATGAGACCTGGATCAAGACCAACATGGCTCCCCTGCGCGGCTGGGGGCCGAAGGGCAAGCGGCTGCGCGGCCTGGCTCCACATGGTCATTGGCGCACGCTGACTTTCCTCGGCGCGCTGCGCTGTGATCGGCTCGCGGCACCTTGCGTCTTCGACGGACCGATCAACGGTCAATGCTTCCGCGCCTATGTCGAGCAGCAGCTCATCACCGTGCTGAAGCCCGGCGACATCGTCATCATGGACAACCTGGGCAGCCATAAGTCGGCGGCCATCAGGCAGATGATCAAAGCCGCTGGCGCCAGGCTCTGGTACCTGCCGCCCTACTCACCGGACCTCAATCCGATCGAGCAGGCCTTCGCCAAGATCAAGCACTGGATGCGCCAGGCGCAGAAACGCACCGTCGAGGACACTTGGCGACACATCGGCCACCTCGTCGAAGCCATCGAGGCAGCCGAATGCAAGAACTACTTCGAAAACGCCGGATACGCTTCCGTCAAAACATGAAAGACTCTAGCCTTTTTGGGCCGGTCCATCGTTGTCATTGAAGCCAACAGGCAGCGATTTCGCCCGCTGCCACGGCGATGCCTTCGAACTGCGCCAAGCGTGCCACCCCTTTGGCAAATCGGCCAATTCGAAGATGCTTTCATCCCGTTCAACCACCTCTCGCAGGCCAACGAGCATCATATCACTTTCATCCCGATCTCGGGTGTCGCTGCTGTAGAACTGCCAGCTGCCACCTTCATCATCATCGTCGTCGTAGTCATCGTCACTTTCATGCACAACGTATGCAATCCAGTCGCCGTGTCTGAATATGCCTCTGTCCGACAACACCGCGACGTTCGGCGGGTCTTCGAAGTCCCATCGTTCCATGCGAAATACTCCTAAATTGGCTGCGCTAGGAGGACAAACTCACGCCGTTCGCACAAACCCCTCGCTCGCCCTGAGCAGGTTGCGCGTATAGTCCTCGCTGACGCGATGGCCGATCAATTGGCTCGCGGTCAGCGTTTCCACCGCCTCGCCGTTCCGCATCACCATCAGCCGCTCGCACATGTGGGTGATGATGGCGAGGTCGTGGCTGACCATCAGGAAGGTGAGCTTGCGGCGGCGGCGGACCTCTTCCAGCAGGTTCAGCACCTCCGCCTGAACCGAGGCATCGAGCGCCGAGGTCGGCTCGTCGAGCAGAAGGATCGAGGGTTCGAGGATCAGCGCGCGGGCAATCGCCACGCGCTGGCGCTGGCCGCCGGAGAGCTGGTGCGCATAGCGGAAGCGGAAGCCCTTGCCGAGGCCGACCTCGTCCAGCGCGCGTTCGATGCGCTTCTCGCCATCGGCAATGCCATGGATCGCCAGCGGCTCCTGCAGCAGGCGGTCGACGGTCTGGCGCGGATGCAGCGAACCGTACGGATCCTGGAACACCATCTGCACGTCGCGGTAGAAGGCCTTGTCGCGGGTTTTGCCGAGCCTCTTGCCGTTGACGGTGATGGTGCCCGACGCGACAGGCGCAAGGCCAGTGATGGCCCTCAGCAGCGTCGACTTGCCGGAACCGCTCTCCCCGACGAGGCCATAGGATTCCCCTTCCCGCACTTCGAGGCTGACGCCCTTCAGGGCGCGAAACCGGTCGAAGACCACCTCCAGCCCTTCGACGGTGATGGAAGCCGTCATGCCGCCCACTCCGGCTTGCGGTCGAGCACCGGCAGCGGATGGCGCTCGAAGCCGATCCTCGGCATGCAATTGAGCAGGCCGCGCGTGTAGGGGTGTTGCGCATCGCGCAGTTCGGAAGCCTTGATCTGCTCGACCACCTTGCCGGCATACATGACGACGACCCGGTCGCAGAAGGAGGACACGAGGCGCAGATCGTGCGAGATGAAGATCAGCCCCATGCCGCGCTCGGCGACGAGCTTGTCGAGGATCTTGAGCACGTCGAGCTGCACGGTGACGTCGAGCGCCGAGGTCGGCTCGTCGGCGATCATCAGTTCGGGTCCGGTGACCAGCATCATGGCGATCATGGCGCGCTGGCCCATGCCGCCCGAGACCTCGTGCGGGTAAAGGTCGAAGACGCGCGCCGGGTCGCGGAGTTGCACGGCCTGCAGCATGGCGAGAGCGCGCTCGCGCGCCTCGGCCTTGGAGACCTTCTCGTGCGTGCGCAGCGTTTCGACGATCTGGCGGCCGATGGTCATCACCGGGTCGAGCGAATATTTCGGATCCTGCAGGATCATGGCGATGCGGTTTCCCCGCAGCGCCCGGCGCTCGCGCGGCGATATGGACAAAAGATCGATGCCGTCGAAGGTAAGCTTCTTCGCCGACACCTCGGCCTGCGGCGGGGTCAGCCCCATGATGGCGCGGCCGGTCTGCGATTTGCCGGAGCCGCTCTCGCCGACGATGCCCAACCGCTCGCGGCCAAGCGAGAAGGAAACACCGCGTACGGCCTGCACGAGGCCGGTGCGGGTCGGGAAGGTGACGCGCAGGTCGTCGACTTCGAGGAGCGTGTCGCTCATTGATCGCCACTCCGGGGGTCGAGCGCGTCGCGCAGGCCGTCCCCAAGCAGGTTGAAGCCGAGGCTTACGATGAGGATGGCGGCCCCGGGGGCCGCGGCAACCCACCACTGGTCGAGGATGAAGCGGCGGCCGGACGCGATCATCGCGCCCCATTCCGGCAGCGGCGGCTGCGCGCCGAGGCCGAGGAAGCCGAGGCCGGCGGCGGTGAGGATGATGCCGGCCATGTCGAGCGTCACGCGGATGATCAGCGAGGAGATGCAAAGCGGCATGATGTGGCGCAGCACTATGCGGAAGGGCGATGCGCCCATCAGTTGCACGGCCTTGATGTAGTCGGAATTGCGCACCGTCAGTGTCTCCGCGCGGGCAATGCGCGCGTAAGGCGGCCAAGAGGTGATGGCGATCGCCAGCACTGCGTTCTCGATGCCGGGGCCGAGCGCCGCGACGAAGGCGAGCGCCAGCACCAGCTTCGGGAAGGCGAGAAAGATGTCGGTAATGCGCATCAGGACCGTGTCGGTCCAGCCGCCGGCATAACCGGCGATGGCGCCGACCAGCAGGCCGATGGGCGCGGCGATGATGGCGACGAGGATCACCACGTAAAGCGTCCAGCGCGCGCCATAGACGATGCGCGAATAGATGTCGCGGCCGAGGTCGTCGGTGCCGAACCAGTGCGCCGCACCCGGCGGCAGCAGGCGGGCGTTTTTCAGATCGCCGACGGTCGGCGAATAGGGCGCCAGCACATCGGCAAAAGCGGCAACCACCAGCAGCGCGATGATGATCAGCATGCCGATCAGCGCCAGCCGATTGGCGGAGAAGCGGCGCCAGGCGACATAGGCGCGGCCGAGCCTTGCCTGCAGGCGCGACGCCGGCCGATCGCTGAGCAGCCACGCGCGCCTGGACTGGATCGTTTCAGCGCTCATCCTGTCTTCGTCCTCGGATCGAGCAGCTTGTAAAGGAGATCGGACAGAAGGTTGATGGCGATGAAGACCGAGCCGATGGCGATGGTGCCGCCGAGCACGGCGTTCATGTCGGCGTTCTGCAACGAGTTGGTGATATAGAGGCCGATGCCCGGCCAGGAGAAGACGGTCTCGGTCAGCACCGAGCCTTCGAGCAGGTTGGCGTAGGAAAGCGCGATCACCGTCACCATCGGCACGGCGGCGTTGCGCAGCGCATGGCCCCAGATGATGCGCCTTTCCGACAGCCCCTTTGCGCGCGCCGCGACGATATATTCCTGCGCCAACTCGTTCAGCATGAAGGAGCGAGTCATGCGGCTGATATAGGCGAGCGACAGATAGCCGAGCAGCGCGGCCGGCAGCACGATGTGGCGCCAGGCATCGTAGAAAACGTCCCACTGCCCCTGGATCGCGGCGTCCAGCAGATAGAAACCGGTGATCGGCGTGAAGGTGTATTCGTAGACGACGTCGAGGCGCGCCGGGAAGGCGATCCACTGGAGTTTGGCGTAGAACAGCACCAGCCCGAGCAGCCCCAGCCAGAAGATCGGCACCGAATAGCCGATAAGGCCGACGATGCGGGCGACCTGGTCGATCAGGCTGCCGCGCTTGACGGCGGCAAGCACGCCGAGCGGCACGCCGATGACGGCGCCGATGATCGTGCCCAGCGTCGCGAGCTCGATGGTCGCCGGAAAGACACGGCGGATATCGGACATGACCGGATTGGTGGTCAGCACCGAGGTGCCGAAATCGCCTCTCAGCGCGCTTTTGACGTAGATGTAGAACTGCTCGATCCAGGGCAGATCGAGGCCCATCTCGCGGCGAGTGCGCTCGACGACGGCGGTCGGGGCGCGATCGCCGAGAACGGCCAGCACCGGATCGATCGGGATGACGCGGCCGATGAAGAAGGTCACCGCGAGAAGACCGAGATAGGTCGTCACCGCGATGACCAGGAAACGACCGAGCGACGATAGGATGGCAACGGCGCGGGCGCTGCCGCGCCCCGCCACCGCCTGATTGTCAGTTAGGCTCACCCGTCGCGCCCGGGGTTACTGCTTCGAGACCGCCCAGACGAAGTTGGTGTCGAAGCTCGGGCCGAGCTTGAAGCCCTGGAGGTTCTTGCGCAGACCCGCCACTTCCAGCTGCTGGTGGATGATGACGAAGGGGCTGGTGTCGAGGATCTTCTGCTGCAGGTCCTTGTACATGTCGGCGCGCTTGGCCGAATCCTTTTCCAGGAGTGCCGCGTCGGTCTCCTTGGTCAGGTCCGGAATATCCCAGGCATTGCGCCAGGCCAGCGTCTTGATCTTAGCGTTGTCGGAATTGTCGGGATTGGAGGCGAAGGTCTGGGCGTTGGAGTTCGGATCGAAATAGTCCTGGCCCCATTGGCCGATATAGATGTCGTGGTTGCGGGCGCGGTATTTGGTCAGCGTCTGCTTACCATCGCCGGGGATGATCTCCAGCTTGATGCCGGCCTGGCCGAGCGTCTGCTGGATCGATTCCGCCATGCCGGTGGTCGGTTGTCCCGTGCGCACGTCCATCGTCACCTTGAAGCCGTCCGGCACGCCAGCCTTGGCCAGGAGTTCCTTGGCCTTGGCGACATCGAGCTTGAAGGGATTGTCGTCGACGGCGCCGAGGTCGCCCTTGGGCAGGAAGGACTGGTGGATTTCGCCGATGCCCTTGAGGATGGTCGCGCCCAGCGCATCATAGTCGACCAGATATTTGAACGCCTGCCGCACCTCGGGCTTGGCAAGCGTCGGGTTTTTCTGGTTGAGGCTGATATAGTAGACCGTGCCCTTCGGCGCGCTGGTGCTGGTGAGATCGGCATTCTTGGCGATGGCGTCGAGGTCGTTCGGCTCGAGGTTGCGGGCAACGTCGATATCGCCGGCTTCGAGCGCCAGGCGCTGCGCCGAGCTTTCCTTCATGTTGCGGTAGATGACGCGGGCGAGCTTGGCCTTCTCGCCATTGTAATTGTCGTTGCGTTCCAGCACGACGGCCTCGTTGGCGCGCCATTCGCGCAGCTTATACGGCCCCGAGCCGGCATAGCCAGTCTTCAGCCAGGCATTGCCGAAGTCGTTGTCCCATTTGTAGTCGGCGCTCGGCGTGACGGCGGCGACATGTTCCTTGACCAGCTTCGAGTCGACGACAGAGGCGACGGTGGCCGACAGGCAGTTCAGCACGAAGCTCGGCGCATAGGCCTTGTCGACCACGAACTGGAAGGTGGTGTCGTCGACGGCCTTGGCCTTTTCGGTGACATTGTCGCCGGTGATGCCGAACTGGTTGATGATGAAGGCGGGGCTCTTGTCGAGCTTGACGGCGCGTTCGAAGGAATAGGCTACATCGGCCGCGGTGATCGGATTGCCGGATGCGAATTTCATCCCGGGCTTGAGCTTGAAAGTATAGGTCAGGCCGTCGTCGGACACGGTCCAGCTCTCGGCAAGGTCACCCTTGACCTTGGAGGTGTCGCTGAGGTCCAGGCGGACCAGCAGATCATAGGTGTTGCCGGTGACTTCGGCCGTCGACAGCTCGAACGCTTCACCCGGATCCATCGAGATGATGTCGTCGATGGCAAAGCCCTCGACCAGCGTATCGGCGGGCGTGACCGCGAAGGCGGGCGCGACGAGCAGCGCGGACAGCGCGGCGCCCGCAAGCAAGGCGCGAGAGCGGAGAGCAAACTTTTCGAGCATCATGGTGATCGTTCCCTGTCTTGTTGACCTGAGTTCCCGGCTCAGGGCTCTATTGTTCTTGGCAAGGCCGGCTGCGGCTTTGACCGCTTACCGTCGTGTTTTTTGTCCAGTTGGTCAACACCCTATTCAGCGGCTCTCGAACCGGCAACGGGCATTTTGCCGGACGCCATATCGGACCGGACGGGCCGGCGGAAGTCGACCCATAGGCCGGCTAATTGCAGCCGCCGATCGAGAAAAATCTGCCGGTGTTTGAGACCTGAAAGTCGCCGCTATTTCAGCTGCGCGACCAAACCCGCATCGGGAAAGCAGGTGGCGGGCTTGCCGTTCTTGGACTGCCAGACACCGATCGAGCGGCGGGTCTTGAAGCCGGGCAGGCCGTCGGCGCTGCCGACATCGTAGCCCTTGGCCTCGAGCGCGCGCTGCAAAGCAGCGATGTCGGAGCGGTGCAGGTCGCCGACCGCGCCCCAGGCGCCGACAAAGGTGGCATCGCCTTTGGCGATACGGTCGGCGGCATGGCCGATGAACAGGCCGTAGAGATCGCTGTTGTTGTACTGCTTGATCACATAGAAATTCGGCGTGACGATGAAGGCCGGGCCGCTGCGCCCGGCCGGCATCAGCAGAAAACCCTCCGCCTTCAATTCGCTCGCCGCAAACGCCTTGCCGTCGACGCGCCGGATGCCCATCGCCACCCAATCGGAGATCTTCCTGCCCTGATCGGGTCCCTCGAGCGAGCAGGAGACGTTGGTCGGTACCGTCACCTCGGTCCCCCAGCCGCGCCCCCGCACCCAGCCATAATGGACGAGGTAATTGGCGATCGAGGCGAGCACGTCGGGCGTCGAATTCCAGATGTCGGGGCGGCCGTCGCCGTCGAAATCGACGGCGTGCTTGAGGAACGATGTCGGCATGAATTGCGGCTGGCCGAGCGCGCCGGCCCAGGACGATTTCATCGCATTGACCGGCGCCAGCCCGCGCTCGACGATTTCGAGCGCCGCCAGCACCTCGGTGCGGAAGAAATCCTTCTTCGTCGACATGAACGCCTTGGTGCCCAGCACCTCGAAGGCATCGTAAGGCATCTTGGCCGCGCCGAAGCCGGTCTCGCGGCCCCAGATCGCAAGCACGACGTCGCCTGGAACACCGTAGCGCTTCTCGATCAGCCCGAGCACCCGGGCATTGGCGCTTTCGCGTGTGCGCCCGCCCGTGGTGACGGCGCGGATGATCTTCTCGGCGAAATAATCGGCCGGCGGGCCGAACTCGGCCTGATGCTGCTTCTGCGGCGTGGTCGGCTTTTCGCCGGGCAGGACGAGATCCGGCAGCTTGAGGTTGGGCTTCACGCCAAGGAAGGCGGCGTCGAAGGTTTTTTTCGAAATGCCCTTGGACTTGGCTTCGGGCCAGAGGTCGGTTTGCAGCCAGGCCTGGAACTGGTCGTCGATGGGGGCGGCGTGTGAGGGTGTGGAGAGAATGAGGCTGAATATTGCAAGCAGAAGAAATACGAAGCTGAACTTAGAAAAGTCGCGTTCTGTCGCGCCTCCCTCTGTCCTGCCGGACATCTCCCCCACAAGGGGGGAGATCAGATGTCGCGTCGGCTTTCGCCAATCGCCAAAGTTGCCGGAAGAGCGCCGGGAGCGAAGCTGCCAATCTCCTCCCTTGTGGGGAAGATGTCCGGCAGGACAGAGGGGGGCACGAAGGAATGCCGTCATTTCCAGGTTGCCCCCCAGTCCCCTCAAAACGCCGTCCGCGACCGCAGCGCCGCAGCCAGCGTGCCTTCGTCGAGATAGTCGAGCTCGCCGCCGACCGGAACGCCATGCGCCAGCCTCGTCACCTTGACCTCGAAGCCGGACAGCTGGTCGGTCAGGTAATGCGCCGTCGTCTGCCCTTCGACCGTGGCGTTCACGGCAAGGATCACTTCCTTCACCTCGCCGCCGGCGACGCGGTCGACCAGCGAGCGGATGTTGAGCTGGTCGGGACCGATGCCGTCGAGCGGCGACAGCGTGCCGCCGAGCACGTGATAGCGCACGTTCATGGCCGCCGCGCGCTCCAGCGCCCAGAGATCGGAGACGTCCTCGACGACGATCAGCGTGCCGGCGTCGCGGCGCGGGTCGGTGCAGATCATGCAAGGGTCGGAGGTGTCCACATTGCCGCAGGTCGAGCAGATTCGCACCTTGTCGACCGCCTCGCCCATAGCAGCGGCCAAGGGCTCGAGCAGCTGCTCCTTCTTCTTGATGAGATGAAGCGCGGCGCGCCTGGCCGAACGCGGCCCAAGCCCCGGCACCTTGGCCAGGAGCTGGATCAGGCGTTCGATTTCCGGACCGGCGATTCTCTTCGACATCGCCTTGATCTAGAGCAATTCCAGGAAAAGTGCGAAGCGGTTTTCCGTCCGGAATTGCGTGAAAATGGAAGATGGATCAGTTCGTCGCTTCGTGAAACGGCGGACTGATCCAGGATTTTTCAGCGCGGTTTGGAACAGCCCCGACAGCACAGGGCCCACCATGCTGCCATGGCGGGCCTGCGTCAGATGCAATCGGGTTCAGTTGGTTTCGAGCGGCCGGTCCTGGCTGACGATCATCGCGCCGATGGCGTCGGTGTTCTCAGGCGTCGACTGGAAACCCATCGCCGCTTCCTGCGGCGCGTTGGGCACCGAAGTGACGTAGCGGCCCTTGAGCGTGCCGCCGAAACGCGAGGCGTCCGGCTCGGCCATCGGCTCCTGCATCGCCACGACCGTCGGCTTCTGCGCGAGGCGGCCGGATTTCTGCGACGAGGCAGAAGCGGCCGTCACATAGGTCTCTTCGGCCGGAACGACTGCCGCCTTGGCCGGAAGCGTCGGTTCGGCCGCGTTCATCGCGACCTGCTTGGCCGGATCCTGCCGAACGATCGTCTTGACCACCGGCTCGGCGGAAGCCACCAGCACGGGAGCGGTCGGGTCGACCTTCTGCTGCTTGTCGGAGGCCATGGCGACCATCGGCTCGTCCGGCAGCGGCTGCCAGTTGCGGCCGCGCTTCTCATAGAAGGCGTTGCCGCCGGCCACCATCGTGTAGTGCATATTCTTGTAAGGGAAGTGCAGGCCGGCGGTGTGGAAATACATCGTGTTCTTGAGCTTGGCCTTGCGCTCGCCCTTCAGCACCGCGTCCGCGGCCTCCTCGACATCGGGCAGCGCTCTGGAGTTCATCGGCCGCGTCAGCACGCCGGGCGCGAACTGGCCCCTTTCGCCCACGACCTCGCAGATGGTGTTGCCATGCTGGCCCGAGCGCAGCCGGTTCATCACGACCGTGCCGACGGCGATCATGCCGTCGCGGCTCGACCGGTTGGACTCGAAGAACATCGCCCTTTGCAGGCACTCCTTGTCCTTCATCGAGTATTTGTAGGAGCGCGAGCTGAGGAAGCTCGGCGTAAGGGCGTCGGTCAGACCCGACACCGACATGCCATGGGAGGAAGTGGTCTGGCTGCAACCGGCCAGGAGCAAGGGGGAAGTGACGATGCCGATAAGCAGCAGCGGCGTCTTCCATCGCGTCGCGATCACCAATAAAGCCTCATGTCCAGATGCCAGCCCGCCCCGAGATGTGGCAAGAATGAGACTCTTTCAGGCAAAAAGATGGCTAGAGGGTTAGCAACTTCTGGACTTGGGTAAAACTTTATGAATGTCGCGAAATGAGCCCGTGAGCATTGCCGGCAAAATGGTTAATATTGCGGTTCGGGCTCAATTTCCGTTCATAATCAATTAACTGTTGGAGCCGTCTCAGAACGGCAATTTCATTCCGGGCGGAATCGGCAGGCCCGCCGTCAACGCCTTGGTCTTCTCCTGCATCACCTGCTCGACCTTATTTTTGGCGTCATTGTGAGCGGCCAGGATAAGGTCTTCCAGGATTTCGGCTTCGTCCGCCTTGATGAGCGAGGGATCGATCTTCAGCGCCTTCATCTCGAACTTGCCGGTCAGCGTGATGCTGACCAGGCCGCCGCCCGCCTGGCCGGTCGCTTCGAGCGTCGCGATCTCGTCCTGCATGGCCTGGAACTTGGCCTGCATTTCCTTCGCCTTGCCCATCAGGCCGAGAAGATCTTTCATCGGATGGTCCTCTAAGGTTGTTTCAGATTTCGTCGTCGTCGGCCGCGGGCTCGACAGGCACTTCCGCCTCAGCCTCTTCCACGTCCGGCACGTCCGGAATGCGCACGTCGATGATCTTGGCGCCCGGGAAACGGGCGAGAATGGCCGCGACCGTCGGATCGGCCTTGGCGTCGGAGAAGGCGTTCTCGCGCTTGGTCGTCTCCATCTCGGCCAATGTCTGGCCGCCCTCTTCCTTCGACAGCGACACCAGCCAGTTGCGGCCGGTCCAGGCGCGCAGCTTGGAGGTCAGGTCGTTGAGCAGCATCTTCGGCGCATCGTCGGTCAAGGTGACATCAAGACGGCCGGGCTCGATGCGCACCGGCCGCACGCAGCGTTTCAGCAGCACCTTGAAGGCGATGTCGCGATTGGCGTCGGCAAGCGCGACGATGTCGGCCAGCGACTTCACCGGAACGACGGGGGTTTCGGCGACCGGCGCCGGCGCCGGGACAAAGGCGGCGGGCGCGGGCTGCGCTTCGACCAGACGCATGGTCTGGGCGCCGCCATTTGAACCGGGCATCCGCGCCTGCGCGACGGCACTTGCGTCGCCGCCATTGCCCGGATTTGCCGCCGCGCCATTGGCGCGCGGCGCGCCATTCGGCAGCGGTCCCGCGCCTTCCAGCGATTTCAGCGCCTCGTCCAGCGTCGGCAGGTCGGCGGCATGCGCCAGCCTGATCAGCACCATCTCGCCGGCGCTGACCGGTCGGTTGGAGGACTGAACCTCGGGAATGCCCTTGAGCAGCATCTGCCAGGTCCGCGACAGCACACGCACCGAAAGCCTCCCGGCGAATTCGGCGCCGCGCCGGCGCTCGTCCTCCGAGAGCGAGGCGTCGTCGGCCGCGGCCGGCACGAAACGAAGGCGGGTGACGAGGTGGTTGAACTCGGCAAGATCGGTGAGCACGGCCGCCGGATCGGCGCCGGTATCATATTGCGCTCGGAACTCGGCGAGCGCAGCCGCCACGTCGCCTTTCATGACATGCTCGAACAGGTCGATGATGCGGGCGCGGTCGGCGAGGCCGAGCATGGCGCGCACCGCGTCGGCGCTGACGGCGCCGCTGCCATGGGCGATCGCCTGGTCGAGGATGGAGAGCGAATCGCGCGCCGAGCCTTCGGCGGCCCGCGCGATCATCGCCAGCGCCTCGTCATCGACGGAAATTCCTTCCTTGGCGGCGATCGAGGACAGATGCCCGACCAGCGCGCCGGCATCGATGCGCCTCAAGTCGAAGCGCTGGCATCGCGACAGGACCGTGATCGGCACCTTGCGGATCTCGGTGGTGGCGAAGATGAACTTGACGTGCGGCGGCGGCTCTTCCAGCGTCTTCAACAGGCCGTTGAAGGCCTGAGTGGACAGCATGTGCACTTCGTCGATGATGTAGACTTTATAGCGGGCCGAGACCGGCGCGTAGCGCACGCGGTCGATGATGTCCCTGATGTCGTCGATGCCGGTGTGCGAGGCGGCGTCCATCTCGATGACGTCGACATGGCGGCCTTCCATGATCGCCTGGCAATGTTCGCCGGGGATCGACAGGTCGACGGAGGGCCGGTCGACGGTCGCCGTCTTGTAGTTCAGAGCCCGCGCGAGAATGCGCGCGGTCGTCGTCTTGCCGACACCTCGCACGCCGGTCAGCATCCAGGCCTGGGCGATGCGGCCGGTGGCGAACGCATTGGTCAGGGTGCGCACCATCGGCTCCTGGCCGATCAGCTCGGAAAAATTCGAAGGGCGGTATTTGCGCGCTAGGACGCGGTAGGCGCCGGCCTTGCCGGTCTCCAGGCTTTCCGTCCCCAAATTTCCGGCTTCGCTCATTCGCCGTCAAAAGCTCCCAGTACCGCGACGGAAGGCGGCCGTTTCCTGCGCATAGTCTCGCCCGCACGGCTTGGCGCCGTCAATGTCGCGGGAGAAAGGCGAAGAGGCGGGAGGCTGGAACAATGACCCGTTCCGGGCTCGTTAGGGCTGCTTCCTTCCGGACCTGACCCGGTTGGCGAGTGGATCGTCCACCACCAACCTCCCGCGCTCCATATCGGCAATTCGGCGACGAAATGCAAGGGCAGAGCCCGAACCCGCGCCATAGCGCGGCTGGAAAGTCCTTCAAAACGCCAATAGCGGCCAACGAATCGCTTGCAGGCACCTTGCCGCCGCTCTAGCGTCCCTTGGTTTGAAGAATGCTACAAAACAAAGGAAACGCCCATGCTGCCTGGCCTCAAGGCCGGTTTCACGCTGGACGCCCGATTGGAGGCGGACAGCGAGCAGCTTATGTGGCTTGGCCTTTGCGAGCTCAGATTGATGAACGACCGGCGCTGGCCATGGCTGGTGCTGGTGCCGCAACGGCCGGGCATCGAGGAAATCCACGACATGACGCCGCTCGACCAGGCCATGCTGACCTTTGAGACCAATATGGTGGCGCAGGCGCTGAAGCGGGTGACCGGCTGCACCAAGATCAATACCGGCGCCTTGGGCAACATCGTGCGCCAGCTGCATGTCCATGTCGTCGCCCGCTCCGAGGGCGATCCCGGCTGGCCGGGACCGGTCTGGGGGCACGGCATGCGCGAGCCCTATCAGCGCTCCGACATCAGACGGTTTGCCGAAACGATCAAGGCGGCGCTATAAGCTGACCAGTGTCCATTCAGCATCCGCCCTTGTCCCTCAGCCCGCCCGAGTCCCCATGAGCTTTCGTCTGTTTGACGCGCCCTTGCGCGAGCCGAGCCAATTCGTCGGTTTCGCCGGCAACCGGATCGACCGGCAGTCGGAGAACCGCGCCGACGATTCGGTCGAGAAGGCGCTGGCCGACCGAGCCGCGCGTCTGATGCTGATGCATGGCGGCCGGCTTTACCTCAAACTGGAGGACGGCACGTTCGACCCTTGGTTCAAGGCGGATGAAAGCCAGGCCTTCGCGGTTTCGCTCGACCAGGGCGTGCTGCTCGGCTTTTCCGAGGACGGCCCCGTGCTGGCGGTGCCCGCCGGCGTCGAGCCGGAACAACTGCCCGAGACGGTCAAGGCGATCGACTACCGCTCGGTCTACATGCAGGGGCTGATCGACGAGGCGGCCGCCGGCGCGCTGGCGCAAGGGGCGGCGCTGCTCGCCTGGCACGCCAGCCACGCCTTCTGCTCAAAATGCGGCAACCGCTCGGAAATGCGCGCGGGCGGGTACAGGCGCCATTGCCCTTCCTGCGGAACCGACCACTTTCCGCGCACCGACCCGGTGGCGATCATGCTGACGGTGACACATGAAAAATGCCTGCTGGGACGGGGCCGGCATTTCGCGCCAGGCATGTATTCAGCGCTCGCGGGCTTCATCGAGCCGGGCGAGACGATCGAGGCGGCGGTGCGGCGCGAGACGCTGGAAGAGGCGGGCATCAAGCTCGGCCGCGTCGTCTACCATGCCAGCCAGCCCTGGCCGTTCCCCTATTCGCTGATGATCGGCTGCTTCGGCGAGCCGCTCAACGAGGATATCCAGGCAGACCTCAACGAACTGGAGGACTGCCGCTGGTTTTTTCGCGACGAGGTGCGCACGATGCTGGACAGGGCGCACGCCGACGGCTTGATCACGCCGCCGAAGGGGGCGATCGCCCATCACCTCATCCGCGCCTGGGTCGACAGCGAATAGGAGCGCAAGAATGATCCGTCATACCGTGGTGTTCAGCTTGAAGCACGAGCCGCATTCGCTGGAGACGAAGCGCTTCCTGCACGACGCGAAGAAGATCCTGACCGGGATCAAGGGTGTGGCGCATTTCGAGCAGTTGCGGCAGGTGAGCCCGAAGAACGACTATCAGTTCGGCTTCTCGATGGAGTTCGCCGACCAGGCGGCCTACACGCGCTACAACGAGCACCCCGACCACGTCGCCTTCGTGCGCGACCGCTGGGTGCCCGAGGTCGAGAAGTTTTTGGAGATAGATTACGTGCCGTTAGGGTTCGGCTGAACAACAGCGCTGGCGTCTCAAACCGGCGCGGACCTTTGTGACGTCGTCATTCCAGGGCGGAGCGAAGCGGAGACCCTGGAATCCATGCCGTTACCTCGGCCGAAGGATGCAGCGGTGCGGAATTCTGCAACGTTGGGCAGTGCTTCGACGTAACGGAATGGATCCTCGGGTCTGCGCGCGTCGCTTCGCTCCTTGCTCCGCCCGTGGATGACGAAGCTCAAGCGTCTCGGCAAACCCCATAGGCACAGCTGCCTTAATCCGCCACCTTCCACTCATCGCGCGAAGCGCTCGCCGGATAGACGCCGAGGATGCGCATTTCGCGCGAGAAGAAGCGCAATTCGTCCAGCGCCAGCTTGACCAGCGGATCGTCAGGATGGCCTTCGATGTCGGCGTAGAACAGCGTCGCGGTGAAGGCGCCGAGCTGGTAGCTCTCGAGCTTCGTCATGTTGATGCCGTTGGTGGCGAAGCCGCCCATCGCCTTGTAGAGCGCGGCCGGCACGTTGCGGACGCGGAAGATGAAGGTGGTCATCATCTTGGCGTCCGGCGCGGGGCGCTCCACCCATTGCTTGTTCTTGGTCAGCACGACGAAGCGGGTGACGTTGGAATCGGTGTCCTCGACATTCTTCTCGATGATGTCGAGCCCATAAAGCTCCGCGGCCAAAGCCGGCGCCAGCGAGGCCATGGTGCGGTCCTTGACCTCAGAGACCATCTTGGCCGAACCCGCCGTGTCGCCGGCGATCACGGGTTTCCAGCCGTTCTTGCGGATGTATTTGCGGCACTGTCCCAACGCGTGGATGTGGCTGTGGACGGTCTTGATCTCCTCGCGCTTCACGCCCGGCAGCACCATGAGCTGGAAGTGGATCGGCAGGAAATATTCGCCGACGATGTGCAGCTTCGATTCAGGCAAGAGGTGATGGATGTCGGCGACGCGGCCGGCGATGGTATTCTCGATCGGGATCATCGCGAGATCGGCCTTGCCGGTCTCGACCGCGTTGAAGGCATCCTCAAAGGTCGGGCAGGGCAACGGTTCCATCGACGGGAACATGTTGCGGCAGGCGGTGTCGGAGTTGGCGCCGGGCTCGCCCTGGAAGGAGATTCTGTTGGTCTTTGCAGTCATGCGGACGATCTCAGCTTGAAAGGATCTGCCTGGCGCGTTCCAGGTCGTGCGGCGTGTCGACGCCGAGCGGCAGCGATTCGACGATCTCGGCGTCGATGCGCATGCCGGCTTCCAGCGCGCGCAACTGCTCCAGCCGCTCGCGCCGCTCCAGCGGCGATGGCTTGAGCGCCACGAAACGCTCCAGCGCCGCACGGCGATAGGCATAAAGGCCGATATGGTGGTAGAGCGGCCCCTCGCCCCAGGGCGCGGTGGCGCGGGTGAAATAGAGCGCTTTCAGACGCGTCGCCGACAGCGGCGAGCCGACGATCTTGACGACATTCGGATTGGTCTTTTCCTCGTCGCGCACGATCTCGACGCCGAGCGTGGCGATATCGACCGATTTGTCCTCGAACGGCCGCAGCGACGCGCCGATGATCTCGGGGTCGATGGTCGGCAGGTCCCCCTGGACGTTGACGATCGTTTCCACTTGGCTTTCGGGGTCGAGCGCCGTCAGCGCCTCGAAAATGCGGTCGGAGCCCGATTCGTGATCCGCGCGGGTCATGACCGCCTCGAAGCCATGCGCCTTCACGGCTTGCGCGACGGCTTCGGTGTCGGTCGCCACCACGACACGGCCAAGCCCGGCCTCGGCGGCGCGGCGGGCGACATGGACGATCATCGGCACGCCGGCAATGTCGGCCAGCGGCTTGCCCGGCAGGCGCGTCGAGGCCATGCGGGCGGGGATCAGGATCAAGGTCGACATCGGATTTTTGGGCGGTCGAAAAACGCGGATGGAAAAGTGGCAAAAGGTCTCACTGGAAGCGCCCTTATAGGTGTTGCAACGCCAGAGCAAAAGACCTAGTTTCCGCCCGATTTGACTGGCCTTTCAGGGCAGTTCGCGATACCGACGGACGGAGTGGACGGGACGGTCCGCCGGAAAAGGGAGCAAGGGGCGTATGGATTCCAACGAAGTCAACAAGCTGCTCGGCGGATTTCTGGGAACCTGCTTCATCGTCTTTTCGATAGGCCTCGTCTCGGACGGGCTGTTCGCCTCACCGGCGCCCGAAAAGCCCGGCTTCGCCATCGAGGCGCAGGAGCCGACCGAAGGCGGCCCGGCCGCGCCTGCCGCGGCTGAAAAGCCGATCGCCGACCTGCTTGCCAGCGCCAGCGCCGATGCGGGCGCCGCCATCTTCAAGAAGTGCCAGGCCTGCCATTCCGGCGAAAAAGGCGGCCCGAACAAGGTCGGTCCGGACCTCTGGGACATCGTCGACCGTCCTGTCGCCGAGCATGAGGGCTTCGCCTATTCGGCCGGCATGAAGGATTTCTCCAAGGGCGGCCAGGAGCATTGGACCTACGAGAACCTCAACCACTTCATCACCTCGCCGAAGAAGTTCGTGAAGGGCACCGCGATGGGCTTCGCCGGCCTGCCGAAGGAAGAAGACCGCGCCAATGTGATCGCCTATCTGCGCACGCTGTCGGACAATCCGAAGCCGCTGCCGCAGCCGGGTGCCGCCGCCGACGCTTCCAAGCCCGCCGACGCGACCAAGCCGGCTGACGGTGCGGCCAAGCCGGCCGAGGGAACCGCTCCGGCCAAGCCCGCGGCGCCCGCTCAATAAACAATTTGTCGCAGAGACTTCCTTGGAAAAGCCGGGTTCGTCCCGGCTTTTCTGTTAGGAAAGCTGCATGGGCGGCGACAAAGGCGGCACTTGCGGTTTCCACCGGCGTCAAATGATCTAGATTGCGGTGGGTAAATTCCGCGACGAGGAGAACGCATGAAGGTTGGCCGCTTCCGCACGCTTTTCGCATCGGCATTCGCGCTTGCCTTCGCCGCCAGCCTGCAGGCCGGCTTCGCCGACGAGTGGCGCACGACATCGTCGCTGATCGGACCTTCAAAATACGGCGACAATTTCCAGCATTACGACTACGTCAATCCGAATGCGCCGAAGGGCGGCACCTACAACTCCGTGGTCACCGGCACGTTCGACAGCTTCAACCCCTATATCGTGCAGGGATCGCCGGCCGCGGGGCTGGTTGGTTTCGGCGGCGGGCTGCTTTACGACACGCTGATGGAACAGGCGACCGACGAAGGCAGCGTCAGCCACCCGTTGGTCGCCGAAGCCTACAAATACCCTTCCGATTATTCGTCCGCGACCTACCGGCTCGATCCGCGGGCGAAATGGCATGACGGCCAGCCGATCACCGTCGACGACGTGATCTGGTCCTTCCAGGTGCTCAAGGCCAACAGCCCACAATACAACCGTTATTTCGAGAACGTCACCGAGGCGGTGGCAATCTCCGATCGGGAGGTCGAATTCCACTTCAACCAGAAGGGCAACCGCGAGCTGCCCAAGATCCTCGGCGATCTCGTCGTTTTGCCGAAGCACTGGTGGGAAGGCACGGACGCCAGCGGCAAGAAGCGCGACATCACCAGGCCGACCCTCGAGCCGCCGCTGGGCTCCGCAGCCTACAAGATCGTCAGCTTCAAGCCGGGCTCGGAGATCGTCTGGCAGCGCGTGCCGGACTATTGGGGCGCCAAGCTGCCGGTGAAGGTCGGCCGCGAGAATTTCGATACCCAGCGCTTCACCTACATCCTCGACGACAACGCCGCCTGGCAGGCCTTCACCAAGGGCGGGCTGGACGACATCAAGCCGGAAAACAGCTCGAGGCGATGGAATACGGCGTACAATTTTCCGGCGGTGAGCGCCGGCGACGTGGTCAAGCAGGTGTTCAAGACCACCTCGCCGGAACCCATGCAGGCCTTCGTACTCAATCAGCGACGGCCGCTCTTGCAAGACCGCCTCGTGCGCGAGGCTCTGACGCTTCCGTTCGATTTCGAAACGATGAACCGCACGCTGTTCTATAATTCGAACACGCGCACCCATAGCTATTTCCAGGGTACGGAACTGGCGTCGAGCGGGCTGCCGCAAGGCAAGGAGCTCGAAATCCTGGAAAAATACCGGGACAAGCTGCCGCCCGAATTGTTCACCCAGGAATTCAAGCTGCCGGTCTATGACTCGCCGCAGGCGGAACGGAAATACCTGAAGCAGGCGGTCGATCTCTTCGCCCAGGCGGGCTGGGTTATCAAAGGCGGCAAGATGGTGAACGCCAAGACCGGCGCGCCGTTCAAGTTCGAGATCCTCGGCTGGAACGACACCGATCAGGTCATCGCCAGCCCCTGGATAGCCAATCTGCGCAAGATCGGTGTCGATGCAACGCTACGCATCATTGACCAGACCCAGTACATAAACCGCGTCAACAATTTCGATTACGACGTCATCACCAGCCAGTTGCAGCAGTCGGAATCTCCCGGCAACGAGCAACGCGACTTCTGGAGTTCGAAGGCTGCCGATTCGCCCGGATCACGCAATTATTCCGGGATAAAGAATCCAGTGGTCGACGCCCTCGTGGATCGCATCATCTTCGCCACCGACCGGGACGACCTTGTCGCCGCCACTCATGCGCTCGACCGCGTCCTTCTGTGGAACTACTACGTCGTTCCGCAATATTATCGCGCGGTGATCTGGCTTGCCTATTGGAACAAGTTCGACATGCCTGAGAAGCAGCCCACCTACCGGGGCGCGGATATCGATTCCTGGTGGATCGACCCGGTGAAGGAAAAGGCGCTGGCCGCCAAATACAAGGGTCTCAATTGATGGAGCGGCGGACTTTGCTCCCTCGCCGCGACTTCCTGGCGCTCGGCGCCGCAGCCGCTGCCGCGGCGCTGCTGCCCGGCCGGGCCTTTGCCGAGACGCCTACCGGCGTCGAGCTGCACGGCCTGTCGGCCTTCGGCGACCTGAAATACAAGCCCGACTTCACGCATTTCGACTATGTCAATCCGAACGCCCCGCAAGGCGGCACCTTCAACTTCTCGCCGCCCAATTGGGGCGCCAACCAGAGCCCGCAGACCTTCAACACGCTGAATTCCTTCGTCCCCAAGGGCGATTCCCCGCAGCGCATGGAAATGTGCTTCGATTCGTTGATGGTGCGGGCGCTGGACGAGCCGGACGCGGTCTACGGGCTGATCGCCGAGAGTGTCACGCTCGCGGACGACCGCAACAGCTTCACCTTCTCGCTGCGCCCGCAGGCACGCTTCCATGACGGCACGCCGCTCACCGCCGACGATGTCGCCTTCACCTTCAAGCTGTTGAAGGACAAAGGGCATCCGGACTACGCGCTATCGCTGACGCATCTGGATGACGCTGCGGCGAAGGACACCCACACGGTCGAGCTCAAATTCTCCGGCAAGCAGTCGGCCCGCACGATCCTCAATGTGGTCGGGTTCCCGATCCTTTCGAAGGCCTTCTTCACGGCCAACCCGTTCGATTCCTCGCAGCTCAATCCGCCGCTCGGCTCAAGCGCCTATAAGGTCGGGCGCTGGTCGGCGGGCGCCTGGATCGAATATGAGCGCGTGCCCGACTATTGGGGCAATGACCTGCCGGTCAACCGCGGCCAGAACAATTTCGGGCGCATCCGTATCGAATTCTACCAGGATCGCACGGCCGGCTTCGAGGCCTTCAAGAAGGGAGAGATCCTCTACCGCGAGGAATTCACCTCGCGTGTCTGGGCAACGGCCTACGACTTTCCGGCCTTCACCGGCGGCAAGGTGATCAAACATGAATTCCCCGCCGAAACCACGCCTTCCATGCAGGCCACGGCGGTCAACCAGCGGCGGGAGCAATTCAAGGATCCGCGCGTGCGGCAGGCGATCGCGCTCTGCTTCGATTTCGAATGGACGCGGCGCAACTTCTTCTACGGTTCCTATGAGCGCTCGCAATCCTGCTTCGAGAAATCCGACTTCCGCGCCTCTGGCATGCCAACACCGCAGGAACTGGCGCTGCTTGAGCCGCTGCGCGACCAGTTGCCGCCGGAGACCTTTGGTGAGGCGGTGACGCAACCGCCATCGGACGGGTCCGGGCGTGACCGCAAGCAGTTGAGCGCTGCGCTGAAGCTGCTCGCCGAGGCCGGCTGGAAACGCTCCGGCGATTTCGTGCTCAACGACAAGGGCGGGCGGCTGACCGCCGAATTCCTGGTCGACGACGAGACCTTCGTGCAAGTCTATTCGCCCTGGGTCGCCAACATGAAGGCCATCGGCATCGATGCCTCGATCCGCCTGGTGGATTCAGCGCAGTACCAGCTCAGGCAATCGACATTCGATTTCGACCTTCTCTCGGCCGCCTTCAATTTCAGCGCCACGCCGACCCGCGACGATCTGGAAATCTTCTTCCATTCGCGCAGCGCCGCAGTGTCTGGCTCGCGCAACCTGTCGGGAGTCGCAAGCCCGGCGATCGATGCGTTGATCGATGCCGTCGGCACCGCCAAGGACCGCGAAAGCCTGACCACCGCCATGCGCGCGCTGGACCGGGCCTTGCGCGCGCGGCGCGATTGGATTCCAAGTTGGTATCTGGCGAATCACCGAAGCGCCTATTGGGACATGTTCGGCTTCCCCGAACGGAAACCCGATTTCGGCTTTCCGGTCGAGGCGCTGTGGTGGGTCGACAAGGGCAAGGCGGCAAAGATTGGCAAAGCCTGACATGAACCTTTGCGCGGGGTCGGACGCCTGATGGGCGCCTATATCCTGCGCCGCATTCTTCTGATGATCCCGACGCTGTTCGGCATCATGGCGATCTCCTTCGCGGTCATCCAGTTCGCGCCGGGCGGCCCGGTCGAGCAGGTGATCGCCAAGCTGACCAACCAGGGCGGCAACGATCGCCTCGGCAGCGGTGGCGGCGACGCCGGCGGTGGCAATTTCGACGTTGCCGGCGATGTCAGCTCGAAATATCGCGGGGCGCAGGGGCTCGATCCCGAATTCATCAAGAAACTGGAAAAGCAGTTCGGCTTCGACAAGCCGCCGCTCGAGCGCTTCGGCATGATGCTGTGGAACTATATCCGCTTCGATTTCGGCGACAGCTATTTCCGCGATATCTCGGTGCTGAACCTGATCCTGGAGAAGATGCCGGTCTCCATCTCCATCGGCCTGTGGATCACGCTCTTGTCCTACCTGATCTCGATCCCGCTCGGCATCCGCAAGGCGGTGAAGGACGGCTCGACCTTCGACGTGTGGACCAGCGGCGTCGTCATCGTCGGCTATGCCATTCCCGGCTTCCTGTTCGGCATCATGCTCATGGTGCTGTTCGCGGGCGGGTCGTTCTGGGACTGGTTTCCGCTTCGCGGCATTGTTTCGGACAATTGGGACCAACTGTCCTGGCCCGCCAAGATCGCCGACTATGTCTGGCACATGACCCTGCCGCTGACGGCGCTCGTGCTCTCGGCTTTCGCAACGACCACCCTGCTCACCAAGAACTCTTTCCTCGAGGAAATCCGCAAGCAATATGTCGTGACGGCGCGCGCCAAGGGCCTGTCGGAGCGCAAGGTGCTCTACGGCCACGTCTTCCGCAACGCCATGCTGATCGTCATCGCCGGCTTTCCAGGCGCCTTCATCTCGGCCTTCTTCACCGGCTCGCTGCTGATCGAGAACATCTTCTCGCTCGACGGCCTCGGCTTGCTTGGCTTCAAGTCGGTGATCGACCGCGACTATCCGGTGGTGTTCGCCACCCTCTACATCTTCTCGCTGCTTGGCCTGTTCGTCGGCCTTCTCTCCGACCTGATCTACACTTGGGTCGATCCGCGCATCGACTTCGAGCGGAGAGATATCTGATGGCCGAGGCTGCGATCGAAAGCGCCCCGGCGCGGCCCCGCAGGCCATTTCTTTCGCCGCTCAACCAGAGGCGGCTGCAGAATTTCAAGGCGAACCGGCGGGGCTACTGGTCGCTCTGGATCTTCCTGTTCCTGTTCGTGCTGTCACTGTTTTCCGAGCTGATTGCCAACGACAAGCCGATCATCGCCTCCTACAAGGGCGAGATCCTGTTTCCGGTCCTGGTCGCCTACCCGGAAGAGAAGTTCGGCGGTTTCTATGCCGTCACCGACTATCGCGATCCGGTGATCCAGGACGAGATCAACTCCAATGGCTGGATGATCTGGCCGCCGATCCGCTACTCCTATCAGACGGTCAACAACGCGATTCCGGAACCGGCGCCGGCAAAGCCGTCCTGGCTTTACGACAAGACGAAGCGCTGCAGCCAGTATCCGAAGGGCGAGGCCGACGAGAACTGCACCCTCGGCAACTGGAACTGGCTGGGCACGGACGACCAGGCACGCGACGTGCTGGCGCGCGTGCTCTATGGCTTCCGCATCTCGGTTCTGTTCGGCCTGATCCTGACCCTCGGCTCGTCGCTGATCGGCGTCGCGGCCGGCGCGGTGCAGGGCTATTTCGGCGGCTGGACCGATCTTCTCTTCCAGCGTTTCATCGAGATCTGGTCGGCGATCCCGGTGCTCTACCTGCTGCTTATCGTCTCGGCCATCCTGCCGCCCGGCTTCTTCATCCTGCTCGGCCTGATGTTGTTGTTCTCGTGGGTGGCGCTGGTCGGCGTGGTGCGGGCCGAATTCCTGCGCGCCCGCAACTTCGAATATGTCAACGCGGCGCGGGCGCTCGGCGTGCCGAACCTCACCATCATGTTCCGGCATCTGTTGCCGAACGCCATGGTGGCGACGCTGACCTTCCTGCCCTTCCTGCTCTCTGGCTCCATTTCGACGCTGACCTCGCTCGACTATCTCGGCTTCGGCCTGCCGCCCGGCTCGGCCTCGCTCGGCGAGTTGCTGAAGCAGGCGCAGCGCAACCTCAACGCCCCCTGGCTCGGCATCTCCGGCTTCATCGTCATCTCGGTGATGCTGTCCCTGCTGGTCTTCATCGGCGAGGCGACGCGCGACGCCTTCGATCCGCGCAAGACGTTCAAATGAGCGAAGCCCTGCTGTCCGTCCAAGATCTGAGCGTCGCCTTCGCGCAGGGCGGCAAGCAATCGATCGCCGTAGACCATGTCTCCTTCGACATAGCCAAGGGCGAGACGGTTGCCCTGGTCGGCGAATCCGGCTCGGGCAAATCGGTGTCGGCGCTGTCGGTGCTGAAGCTCCTGCCCTATCCCGCCGCCAGCCACCCCTCGGGCAGGATCCTGTTCGGCGGCGCCGACCTGCTCGCCATGGACGAGAAGGCGTTGCGCGGAGTGCGCGGCAACAAGATCACCATGATCTTCCAGGAGCCGATGACCTCGCTCAACCCGCTGCACACGATCGAGCAGCAGATCGTCGAGGTGCTGCAGCTCCATCAGGGTATGCGCGATCAGGCCGCCCGCGCGCGCACGCTGGAGCTGCTCACCGAGGTCGGCATCCGCGATCCGCAAAAGCGCCTCGACGCCTATCCGCATCAGCTCTCCGGCGGCCAGCGCCAGCGCGTCATGATCGCCATGGCGCTCGCCAACGAGCCCGAGCTTCTGATCGCGGACGAGCCGACGACCGCGCTCGACGTCACCGTGCAGGCGCAGATCCTCGAATTGCTGGCGGCGTTGAAAAGCCGCAAGGGCATGTCGATGCTGTTCATCACCCACGACCTCGGCATCGTCAGAAAGATCGCCGATCGCGTCTGCGTGATGACCAAGGGCAAGATCGTCGAGACCGGGCCGACCAGGGAGATCTTCGCCAACCCGCAACATCCTTATACGAAGCATCTGCTGGCGGCCGAGCCGAAGGGCAAGCCGCCCGCGGCCGACCCGGGTGCCAAATCCGTCATGACGGGCCAGGACATCAAGGTCTGGTTCCCGATCAAAAAGGGTTTCTTCCGCAAGACCGTCGACCATGTGAAGGCGGTGGACGGGATCGACGTCACTGTGCGGGCCGGCCAGACGCTGGGCGTGGTCGGCGAATCCGGCTCCGGCAAGACGACGCTGGGCCTGGCGCTCGCCCGCATGATCTCCTCGACGGGGACGATCACTTTCAACGGACGCGACATCGACCAGCTCTCCTTCAGCGCCATGCGGCCGCTCAGGCGCGAATTGCAGATCGTCTTCCAGGATCCGTTCGGCTCGCTCAGCCCGCGCCTCTCGGTCTCCGAGATCATCGAGGAAGGTCTGAAGATCCACGAGCCGAACCTCTCGGCCGACCAGCGCGACGACAAGGTGGTCGCCGTGCTGAAAGAGGTTGGCCTCGATCCCGAAACGCGCCACCGCTACCCGCATGAGTTTTCCGGGGGCCAGCGCCAGCGCGTCGCCATCGCCCGCGCCATGGTGCTCAACCCGCGCTTCGTGATGCTCGACGAGCCGACCTCGGCGCTCGACATGAGCGTGCAGGCGCAGGTGGTCGACCTTCTGCGCAGCCTCCAGGCCAAGCACAACCTCGCCTATCTCTTCATCAGCCACGACCTCAAGGTCGTTCGCGCCCTTGCCAACGACGTCATCGTCATGCGCAATGGCCAGATCGTCGAGGCAGGACCTTCCGAGCAGATTTTCAGCAGCCCGCAAACCGATTATACGCGAGCGCTGATGGCGGCGGCCTTCAAGATCGAGACGGCGCCCACCGGCGTGGTCAGCGAGTAGCCGGCCCGCACCGGCGAAACAGGGAAGAAAAATCCGAGAATGGAAAAAGGCAAAATCCTGCTTGCCCTCACCGGCATCCACCCGCAGCGCTGGCACGAGCTGCTCTCGGCCGAGCGCGAGGTCGTGCTGGAGCCGAACGGCGCCGACGACCCGTCGATCACCTATGCGGTGGTGTGGAAGCAGAAGCCCAACCTTCTTAAGTCGCTGCCCAATCTGCGCGCCATCTTTTCGATCGGCGCCGGCGTCGACCATGTCTTTGCCGATCCCGGCCTGCCCGACGTGCCGATCGTCAAGATCGTTGCCGACAATCTTACCCAGCACATGGTCGAATATGTCGTCTGGCGCGTGCTCGACCACCATCGCCAGGCCTCGCTTTACCGGGCCCAGCAGCAGAAGAAGATCTGGCACGAGCCGCCGCAACGGGTGGCCGGCGACATCTCCGTCGGCATTATGGGGCTCGGCAGCCTTGGCCGCGCCGCGGCTTCGGCGCTCAAGTCGCTCGGCTTCGCCGTCAATGGCTGGTCGCGCAGCGAGCGGCCGATGCAAGGCGTTTCGACCTATTCCGGCGACGCGGGGCTGATCCCGTTCCTCAACGCCACCGATATCCTGGTGGTGCTGTTGCCGCTGACGCCGCAAACCCAAGGCATCGTCAATTACGGGCTGCTCAAGGAACTGCGCCGGCGCAATGGCCTCGGCGGCGCCGTGCTGATCAATGCCGGGCGCGGCCGCCTGCAGAAGGACGCCGACATCGTGCGCGCGCTGGACGACGGCACGCTGAAGGAAGCGAGCCTAGACGTGTTCGAAGTCGAGCCGCTGCCGAAGACCAGCCGGCTGTGGAGCCATCCGAAAGTGTTCGTCACGCCGCATGCGGCGGCGACCTCGGACCCGGCCCACCTGGTACCGATCATGCTTCGCCAGATGGCGGCCTTCGAGCGCGGCGAAAGGCTCGACAATTTGGTCGACCGCGAAGCGGGGTATTAGTTCAGGGTCAAACCCCAGGCGTGAAAGCATCGCTTGATCGCTTTTATGGAGGCGAGCCGCAGTTTCGGCAGGTCGAGTTCCTCGAACATCGTCCGGTATCGCTGGCGATTTCGCGGCGTGACCACTGCGATGTGGCGGATCATATCCCATTTGACGCTATCGCGTCCGCCTTCGAGAGCGCCCAGCCTCCCGGTTTCGAACAGCGTTCGCCGAAAGTAACGCAGCAGACTGGCAGGGGTGGAGATGTCGAGCAGGATCAAGCCTGTCGCCCGCGCAAAGCGCTGCGGCATGCAGACCGAATAGTTTCCGTCCATCACCCAGCGCTCGCCGGCGATGGCGGCATCGTGCAGGGCAATGAATTCGCTCTGTGAACGCGGCTCCCAGTCCGTGTTGGGCAAATGAAAAAGCACGTCGAGGTGCACGGGCTCCAGGGCGCGCTTGCGCGCGATCGCGTTGGCGAGCGTGGACTTGCCGCTGTTGGACGGTCCCAGAATGCAGATGCGGTCGCCGAGGTCCATGAGGTTCATCGGTTGGTCTTTCAAGCGCGATCAAACGCTCGTCGATCCAGCGGAGCGTTAACGGAATATCGAGTATCGAACGCTCAGGACGGCTTCGAGCCGGGCAGCCCGAACGTCTCCTTCTTCTTCGGCTTGCCGCAGTCGCGGCGCTCGATCGAGCGGTTCATCGCATCGATCTCGCCGCTCGCCTTGTTGCTGGCGCGCTGCGCCTTGGAGCGCGTGTCAGGTATGAACGGGCCGAAGCCCATCGCCGGATTGGAGAAGCTCGGCTTGGCCGTGACGGGCAGATTGTTCTGCCGCGCCAGTTGATTGCGCTGCGCCAGCAATTGGTCGCAAGGCACATCGTCATATTGCAATGAGGATTGGACATCCTCGTCCTGACGCTCGGCCATCGACGTGCCGCCGACGCATCCGGCAACAGTCAGGCAAGACGCCAACGCAACCATGGTCCAGCGCATGGATTTCTCCTCGTGATGTCTGCCCCGCGCCACCCCGACCATGCCATTCAGGCTTTTTCGCAGCAAGAACGGGCTCATCGGTTAGCCGGATTCCTCCCCGAAGCCGGGAAGCCGGCCACGATCGCCAGGCCTTCGACCGGATCACGCCGGTCGTACCGGATGACCATGCTCTCCAGCGACAGGACCGCAAGTCCGTTCGCCGCAAGCAATTGCCGCGCATAGGCCTCGGAGTGGGCATAACGCCGCGACGGCAAAAGGGCGAAATCGCCGCCGCCGGCAAGCGTCTCGAGCGAAAAGGCGAACAGACCGCCCTCGGCAAGCATGCCGGCAATGGCGCCGACTATGCGGTCGAGGGCGCCGAGATAGATGAACACGTCGGCCGCGACCACGAGATCGGCCCTGTCGCCGGCATGGGAGAAATGTTGAAGGTCGGCCTTTGTCAGCCGATCGTAGATGTCCTTGGCTTTCGCCTTCCTCAGCATGCCGGCCGAGATGTCGTAGCCTTCCAGCCGGTCAACGAACGGCCGCAGCCTCTCACCCATCAAGCCGGTGCCGCAGCCGAGGTCAAGGGCCAGCCGGAACCGGCCAGGCCTTGCCCTGGCGAGGGCGCGCGCGAGAAAATCCGGCAGCCCGTAGCCGAGCTTCTTGACAAGCGAGTCCTCGAAACTGTCGGCATAGTGATCGAACAAGGTCTCGACAAAGGCGCTGGGCGGCGCCTCGGCGGCGGGCGCCTTGCCGATCAGTTGAAGCTTCAGCGCGGCGCCAAGTCGGTCCGCGGGCTCCAGCTTCAGCGCCATGGCCCAGGCCTGCGCGGCCTGGTCGAGCAGGCCTGCCGCCTCCTGCATCTCGCCGAGGCGAAACCAGCCCGCGGCCCATCGCGGCGCGAGTTCCAGCGCGCCGAGCAGAAGCTCGGCCGCCTGCGCTGGCTGGCCCGAGGCGAGCAGCATCTCGGCGAAATCGGCGCGACGGTCGGCATTCAAATCGCCCGACGAGGCCTGGAGCGGTTTCATGCGTGAAGGATCCCCCGGCGAGGCGGGCCGGTTTAAGACGAGTCAGCAGTCTCTTGCAACAGGCTTCCCGCGGTAAATTTAGCCACTATGTTCAATGCCATGCGCGCCAGCGACCTGCTCAAATCCCGGCCGGAGGGGCTCTACTGCCCGCCCGGCGATTTCTTCATCGATCCGGTGCGGCCCGTCGGGCGGGCGCTGATCACGCATGGCCATTCCGACCATGCGCGCTCCGGCCATCGCTCGGTGCTTGCGACGCAACAGACGCTCGACATCATGGGGCTCCGCTATGGCGAGGATTTTGCAGGCACGACGCAGGCGGCCGCGCTTGGCAAAACGCTCGACATCAACGGCGTCGCCGTCACCTTCCATCCGGCCGGCCATGTGCTTGGCTCGGCGCAGATCTGCGTCGAACACCAGGGCATGCGCATCGTCGCCTCCGGCGACTACAAGCGGCAGAAGGACGCCACCTGCCTGCCGTTCGAACCCATCCAATGCGATGTCTTCATCACCGAAGCCACCTTCGGCCTGCCGGTGTTCCGCCATCCGCCGGACCATGAGGAGATCGCGCGCGTGCTCAAATCGGCGGCGCAATTCCCCGAACGCTCGCATCTGATCGGCGCCTATGCGCTCGGCAAGGCGCAACGCGTGATGCGGCTTTTGCGCGACGCCGGCTACGACAGGCCGATCTATATCCATGGCGCGCTGGCCAAGCTCAGCGAATATTATCAAAACCAGGGCATCGATCTCGGCCAGCTCGAGCCGGCGACGGTGGAAAGCGGCAGCAAGGCCGATTTCGCCGGTGCCATCGTCGTCGGCCCGCCGTCCGCCTTCGCCGACCGCTGGGCGCGGCGTTTCCCCGATCCGATCTCCTGCTTCGCCTCGGGCTGGATGCGTATCCGCCAACGCGCCAAGCAGGGCGGCGTCGAGCTGCCGCTGATCATTTCCGACCACGCCGACTGGGACGAGCTGATCATCACGATCAAGGAGACCGGCGCGGAAGAAATCTGGGTCACGCATGGCCGCGAGGAGGCGCTGGTGCGCTGGTGCGAGCTGGAGGGCATCACGGCGAGGCCGCTGCATCTCGTGGGATATGAGGACGAGGGCGATTGATGGATCATAGTTCGCCAACCGCCGTCGCAGCGCTCTATGGCGCCCCCCTCTGGCCTGCCGGCCATCTCCCCCTCAAGGGGGGAGATTGGCAGTTTCAACGCCGGCGCATCTCCTGCGGCGTCGGAGATTGGCGAAAGCCGGCGCGCTATCCGATCTCCCCCCTAGAGGGGGAGATGGCCGGCAGGCCAGAGGGGGGCGCCTCGCGCCGGCCCTCGCCATTGGCCTGGTCCTCATCCCCATGAACCGCTTCGCCGAGCTCCTTGACCGTCTCGTGCTGACGCCGTCGCGCAACGGCAAGCTGACGCTGCTGACCGACTATTTCCGCACTGTTGAAGACCCCGATCGCGGGCTGGCGCTGGCGGCGATCACCGGCGATCTCAACATCGCGGCGGTGAAGCCGGCGATGCTGCGGGCGCTGGTGGTCGAGCGCATGGACCCGGTGTTGTTCGGCTATTCCTATGACTATGTCGGCGACCTCGCCGAGACCGTGTCGCTGGTCTGGCCGCAACCGCAAGGGCATATTCCCAACCAGGTGCCGACGCTGGCCGAAGTGGTCGGCAGGCTGCAGGCGGCAAGCCGCTCCGACGGGCCAAGGGTGTTGGCGCGGCTCCTCGACGACGCCAGCATCTCGGCGCGCTTTGCCATCATCAAGCTGGTCACGGGCGGCCTGCGCATCGGCGTGTCGGCGCGACTCGCCAAGCAGGCGCTGGCCGATCTCGGCCAGGTCGACGTCGCCGAGATCGAGGAGCTCTGGCACGGGTTGGCGCCGCCCTACAGCGAACTCTTCGCCTGGCTGGAGGGCCGGGCGGAAAAGCCGAGGAGTGCTGCGCTTGCGCTGTTTCGGCCGGTGATGCTCTCCAATGCCGTCGATGACAAGGACCTCGAAAAGCTCGACCCGGCCGACTATGCGGCGGAATGGAAGTGGGACGGCATCCGTGTGCAGGCAGTGTGCGAAGGCGGCGTGCGCCGGCTTTACTCGCGCACCGGCGACGATGTTTCGGGCGCCTTCCCGGATCTTGCCGCGGCCATGAATTTCGAAGCGGCGCTTGATGGCGAGCTTTTGGTCGGCGACCCGCGCGAGGCGACCGGAACCTTCTCCGACCTGCAGCAGCGACTGAACCGCAAGAGCGTGTCGCCAAAGATCCAGCAACAATATCCGGCCTTCATGCGCTGCTACGACGCGCTGCAGATCGACGGCGAGGATCTGCGCGCGCTGCCCTTCGCCGAGCGCCGCAAGCGGCTCGAAGCTTTCGTCGGGACGCTTGATCCCGGCCGCTTCGATCTCTCGCCGCTGGTCGCGTTCGCCGACTGGGAGACGCTTGAGCGGCTGCGCCAGGCGCCGCCGCATCCGATCATCGAAGGGGTGATGCTGAAGCGCTGGGATTCGCCCTACCTCGCCGGCCGGCCGAAGGGCCCGTGGTTCAAGTGGAAGCGCGATCCGCACACAATCGACGCGGTGCTGATGTATGCGCAGCGCGGCCACGGCAAGCGCTCCAGCTTCTATTCAGACTACACGTTCGGCGTCTGGTCCGGCCCCGAGGGATCCGAGGAACTGGTCCCTGTCGGCAAGGCCTATTTCGGCTTCACCGACGAGGAGCTGAGAGAGATCGACAAATATGTGCGCGACAACACGATAGAGCGTTTCGGGCCGGTGCGTTCGGTGCGCGCCGACCGCAGGAACGGCCTGGTGCTGGAGGTGGCGTTCGAAGGCCTCAACCGCTCGACCCGCCACAAATCTGGCGTTGCCATGCGTTTTCCGCGTATCTCGCGGCTGCGCTGGGACAAGCCGGCTGCCGAGGCCGACCGCATCGAGACGCTGCAGGCGCTGCTGGATCGTTAAGAATCACGCTGGCGAACCGCCGGGTGGGGTGCGGCGCCAACGTTGATAGACAGAGCGCCACGGGTCACTGCGCGATCGAAACGCGTATCTCGTAAATGTCGACCGACTTGCCCTTCTGGTCGAAGTCGGAATTGACCGCGATGGTGCCGGCGGCGCCCGGATGCTTGTCGGGGAACTGCACGTCGAACAGATATTCGTTGCGCTCATGGCCGACGGCGTAGCGCTTGCGGCCGCAATCGCCGAAATCGCCGAAATTGCAATCTACCGATATCTGCGTCTCCTTGCCCTCTTCCGAGCGGGCGACGATATCGAACATGGCATGCTTGCCGGCAAGCTTCTCCAGCACGCCCTGGCCGACATCGAAGGCGATGGCCGAACCCGACGCGCCGGAGCGTATGCGCAGGAATTGCCCTGTGTCGTCCTTCATCACTTCGGCATTGGCATCTGACGGCGTGCTGACACGGGTCGGATCGGCGGGCGAGAAGACGTTGATCCAGTTCTTCGACTGCTCCGCCTCGCCCTGCTTCTGCGGCGAGCCAGGCTCGGCCGGCTGCGAGGAATCCTCGTCGTCCAGCGTCGGCGCCGGTTCCGGCGGGCCGGTGTCGAGCTCGGCCGCCGTCTTGAAGACCCCGTTCTGCTTGGCGAAATAGAGGCCGATGCCGGCGGCCGCGACCAGCGTCACGACGACGAAGATAGCGGTCAGCGGCAGGCGCCGGCCCCTGATCCGCCGCTCGTCGCGGTCGGGCGCGACCTGCGCGCCGTTGCCGACGGGAGCGCCCGGCGAATCATCGAGCGAGGGCGCATCGGGAAGCGCCGCCTCATCCGGCATGATGTCGGGCACGCGCGGCAGCACGCGTGAGCGCGGCTGGTCCGAAGCATCGGGCTGCACCGGGCCGTCGACGGTGATCGAGGGCGAAGGCGCTGATTGCGACGGCGGCCGCGGCGCGTCGACCGGGGGCGCGGCCGATTCGGCCGGCGCTTCGACGCGGGGATCGGCGGCGCGATTGCCGGCCGGCGCGACGCTCTCCGGCGGCAGCGTCACCTCGGGGACGGCCGGCAGGAACTCCGATTCGATCTCGGTGATCTTGGCCTGCACCGCCTTGCGGCGGCTGATTGCGGCCTCGACCGTGACGTTCGGATTGGCCTGGAGGACGCGGTCGAGCGCGGCAAAGGCCGATCGATAGACCTTCTCGCGGAACGCCCGGTCCTCGGCATTGCCTTTCTCGAAGGCATTGCGGATCGCTTTCTCGATGGGGTCCAAGCGAGCTCCCTCTGCGCGTTCGCTCCCGGTTGTCTGACCGTTAGCCGCGGGCGGCCAATCAATCAACGGCGAGCGGCTGCCTTGCCGGCCAAAGCCATTTCGGCATTTTTTGTTGAAGAATCAACATTTTTCGTCACCACCGGCACGGCCGCGCCGGCCAGCCGACCGCAAGAGACGGGCAGCCCGCACGCCGCCACGGGCCGCGCATGCGCCCGTCGCGTGGTAACCGTAGATCGTAATTGCCGCCGGCGAGGCCGGAATTCACCGCTGCCCATCTTGAATTAGCGAGCGGTTGAGTCTATCACCCAGCCCATTCTGGAAGCCTGACGCTTCCCGGGCCGCTTTAGCTCAGTTGGTAGAGCACATCATTCGTAATGATGGGGTCGCGTGTTCGAGTCACGCAAGCGGCACCAAATTTCTCCACGAGAACCAAGCTGTTGACGGAAGCCGAGCGCCGGGCGGTCCACCCGTGAGCCATGGACAATAGGCAAGCGACAAAAGATCGCCGGCGGACGCAATCTGCCCCAACGGAATAAGGGGCTATATCTTTGGTTCTTTCGGACCAATGCGTCCAGCAGCATGGACCTCGGTCGATTGTGGGCCAGCGGGCAAATCAGACAGTCTTGCGATCGCGCCGGCTGATAACCCCAAGCCCCCCGCCCATCGGTCGGCGCATGCCCGGCTTGCGGATCTCAAAATCCTGACCACAAAGCGAGCCGGGCTTCCCATTCGTGTGCCCGTGCCGAGACGCAGATTGTCTGAAATGCTATGAGGAGTTGGACAGTCTATCACGTCGATTTCGAAGCAGGAGGCAACAACCCGATTCTGACTGAGATCGGAAGCGTCGAAGCCGACAATCTTTTGGCGGCGGTGATCAAGGCACAGGCATTGTGGCCTGATGAAATGTCCATGACCGTCCGCCCGGCAGGAGACGACAGCCGGTCGGCGCAGCCGCCGGCTCCTCAGCGCGACACGGATTGAACCCAAGGAGCGATCGGGCCGCTCGCTTCGGCTGTCGGCATGGTCCGGCACAGCTTCCCAGCCCTGTACCACGTCATCGGCGAATCTCGGCCATTGTCGGGAGTAGATGTTGGTGGGAAACTCCCGTTGTCAGCATGGGAGGTCGAAATGCCCAATAGTTTCAAGACCGGAGACGTCGTCAGGCTGAAATCCGGAGGCCCGGAAATGACCGTCAGCGACGGTGCGGCTTCCGGCACGTATCTGTGCCACTGGTTCAACCGCGAGGGCGACGTCTGGACGCCGCAGCATGCAGGCTTCAAGCCGGACCAGTTGGTGGTCGTCGACCAGCCAAGATAGTCGCCTCCTTCCCCTGGAAAAGCCTCCGGTTCGGCAGTGCCGGATCCCGGGGATTTTTGTCCGGTCGAAAATGGACCGACGGATTTTGCTCCTCGCCGCGTTCAACGGCTGAAGCGTGGCCGCCAATGGCCGCGCCCAACCGGAGACGAGAGCATGATCCGCCCCGCCCTATTCGCCCTTGCCCTTGGCTTGCAGACCGCCGTGGCGACCGCCCAGGCGACGACCCTTGCCCCCGCGCCCGCCCAGACGACGCCGGACAGCTCGGCTGCCGCCAAATCCGGCCTGACGCTGGAAAAGTTCGAGGCGCGTCGGGAAAAGGCGTTCATGCGGGCCGACACCGACAATGACGGCAAGGTCAGCCTCGCCGAATGGACCGCTTTCCAGACCGCGCGCAAGGCCAAGGGCGATCCGGCCAAATCCTTCGCGCGCATCGACACCAACAAGGACGGCTTCGTCGACAAGGGCGAGCTCGACGCCCTGCTGGCCAAGCGCTTCGCCAAGCTGGACAAGAACGGCGACGGCGTGCTTGGCGCCGACGAGAGGCCGGGCCACAAATCCGCTCCCAACGAGGAGCAATGACCAAGAGGTTATGCCGCGCAATGATACATGCGAGCGCCCAGATTGATGGGTGCCGATCCGGACGAGGAACTGGTACGACGCATCGGCGCCGGCGACGCCGCCGCCGTGCAGGCGATGGTGGCGCGCAAGCTGCCGCGCATCCTGGCCCTGGCCGCCCGGATGCTCGGCGACGCGGCGGAGGCCGAGGACGTCGCCCAGGAGACGTTCATGCGCATCTGGCGCCACGCCTCCGGCTGGCGCCAGGGACACGCGCGGTTCGACACCTGGATCCACCGGGTGGCGCTCAATCTCTGCTACGACCGGCTGCGGCGCCGGCGCGAATGGACGACGGACGAGTTGCCGGAGGTTGCGGATGAAACGCCGCTGCCCGACGCCATGCCGGGCGACGAAGAGCGCAGGGTCAACCAGGCGCTGCAGCGCATCGCGCCGCGCCAGCGCGAGGCGATCGTGCTGGTCTACTATCAGGAGCTGTCCAACATCGAGGCCGCCGGCGCCATGCAGGTCAGCGTCGATGCGCTGGAAAGTTTGCTCGCGCGAGGTCGTCGCTCGTTGCAGGCCATGCTCGTTGGAGATGGCGATGATTGAGACCGTGAGGGGACTGCGAATTCCGAGAACGGCGGCGGGGGGGGGCACGCCGGAACGGCGGAAGGGGGAACGACATGGCTGAGAAACCTTCGGACGGGCCTATGGATGCCGGGCGCTTCGCCGCGCTGGCGGATGCCTATGGCAGCGCCTTGCACCGCTGGCCGCCGGCCGAGCAGGCCGCCGCGATGCTGTTTGCCGAGACCGACGAGGGCCGCGCCGTCCTGCGGCGCGCCGGCAGGCTCGACGCCATGCTCGACCGCCATCGGGTCGAAGCCCCCGGGCCGGCGCTGCATCGCACGATCGTCGCCCGCGCGGCCACCCAGGTCAGGCAGGAGCGCCGGCGGCGGTTCTGGTGGCTGGGCTTCGGACTTGCCGGCGTCGGGCTCGCCGGCGCCGTGGCCGGGCTGGCGCTGGTGACCGTCGTCAGCCCGGATATCCAGCCCGACCACTATGTGATGGACGCCAATGCGACGTCCTTCGGCGATGCCGGCCCCGATGCCGACCAAATTGAGGAGGATCTATGAGCCCCCGTCTCGTCGCGGCATCCCTGGTGCTCAACGTCTTTCTGATCGGCGCGCTCGCGGGCGGGGCGGGCTGGCTGATCGGCAAGTCCAATCCGGGCTTTTCGCTGGAATCCGCCGGCGGCAGGTTGCCGGCCGCCGACCGCAAGGTCTTCCGCCAGGCACTGCGCGACGTGCGCCGCGAATCCCGCGACGTGATCCTCGACGGTCAGGCCGCGCGGCGCGAAGCGGCGAACCTGCTGCGGCAACCCACCCTCGACAGCAACGCGCTTGCCGCCGCCCTGGAGCGGGCGCGCAACGCCGATGTCACGATCCGCACGCGGCTGGAACAGCGCATCATCGAATTCGCCGCATCGGGATCGGCGGAGGATCGTCAATTGCTGGCGGACGCACTGCTTCGGCGCGCCGGCCGGCAGCCGCCGCCTGCAAAAAAATCGCCATAGGCAGCGACGGAAAGGACGGGCGCGCTCCGTTCAAGGGAAAGAGGGACAGGCCTGTGACCGCCTTCAGCGGCGGGCAGGTTCTCTTCAAGCTCGAAACCTTCGGGAGTATGCCATGAACAGTCTGACGAAGTATTCGCTCGCGGCAGCGCTTGCCATCGGCGGCACGGCCGCCGCAACCGCCGCCTCGGCGACGCCGATCGCACCGGTCGCACCCACGCCGGCAATGATAGAGCACGTCGCCTGGGGCTGCGGTCCGGGCTGGCATCCCAACTACTGGGGCCGCTGCGTGCCCAACCGCCGCGTCATCTATCCCGGTTATTATTACTGGGGCGGACCGAGCGTCTATATCGGCCCGGTCTGGCATCCTTACCATCGCTGGCACCACTGGCGCCGTTGGTGACGGCCCGCTCGTGGCGCCGGTGCTGCGGCCGGCGCCGTGAGCGCTCTTGCGATCATGGAACATGTCGACCGGCGCGGTCTGCGTCGGCTTCGGACGGAGGCTTCGTTGGCCGCACCCGTTTCCAATTCCGTCCCGCCTGATCCGGCGCTGGTGGCGCTCCACCGCTTCGGCCTCGGCGCAAGGCCCGGCGACGATTTCGGCAAGATCGCCGCCGATCCGCGTGGCTACCTCAAGGCCGAGCTCAAGCAGCAGGACATCGCGCTCATCCCTTCCGACGATCCGCGGAATGCCGGGCTGCTGGACAGCACCGCGGCGATCCAGGCCAGCATGGCGGCCGCCATGGAACGCAAGGCGGCGCGGGATGAGAAGACGGCGGCCGCCATGCAGCCGATGGCAGCGGATGATCCAGCCGGCCCGGCCGTGACAAAAGCCAAGCCGTCAGTCCCGCGCGTCGAGGCCGACATCTATCGCGACGAGGCGCAGGCCCGCTTCGACAAGGCGCTCGCCGCGGCGCCGGGCTTCGTGGAGCGGCTGATCGGCTTCTGGTCGAACCATTTCTGCGTTTCCGTCGCCAAGGCGCCGGTCGTGCGCGCCTGCGCGGGCGCCTTCGAACGCGAGGCGATCCGCCCCTTTGTGCTCGGCCGCTTCGCCGATATGCTATTGGCCGTCGAGCATCATCCCGCGATGCTGTTCTATCTCGACAACCAGCAGTCCATCGGCCCCGATTCCCGCGCCGGCAAACGGCGCGGCCGCGGCCTGAACGAGAACCTCGCCCGCGAGATCCTGGAGCTGCATACGCTGGGCGTCGGCAGCGGCTATACCCAGGCCGACGTCACCAGTTTCGCCGCCATGCTGACCGGCTGGACGATGGCCGGCCGCGAGGGCCGGCTGGGAGAGCCGGGGACCTTCGTCTTCAACGCCAACGCGCACCAGCCGGGCAAGGCGATGCTGCTCGGCAAGACCTATCCCGACGGCGGCATGGGCCAGGCGGAGGCCGCGCTCAACGACATTGCCCGCCACCCGGCCACCGCGCGGCACATCGCCACCAAGCTTGCCCGCCATTTCATCGCGGACGATCCCCCGCCGGCGGCGGTCGCGCGCCTAGCCACGGTCTTCACCAAGACCGATGGCGACCTGCGCTCGATCGCCTTGACGCTGATCGACATGCCCGAAGCCTGGTCAACGCCGCTGACCAAGCTGCGCTCGCCCTTGGACTTTGTCGTGGCGCTGCGGCGGGCGGCCGGTGCGACGGCCGGCAACGAACCGCAACGGTCGCTTCGCTGGCTAAGCGTGCTCGGCGAGCCGCTGTGGCGACCGCCGGGGCCGAACGGCTTTCCCGACCGGACGGACGCATGGGCCTCAGCCGAGGGTCTCAAGACGCGGCTCGACATCGCCTGGCAGGCCGCGAAACAGGCGAACGACATTGGCGATCCCGACGCGACGCTGGCGTCGCTGATCGGCCCGTCCGCCTCGGCCGAGACGCGGCAGGCGATTGCACGCGCCGAGTCCAAGCAGCAGGGCCTGGCGCTTCTGTTGATGGCGCCGGAGTTCCAGCGACGGTAGCAATGGAGATGCGGCCATGAGCCTTCTTTGCGAAACCCCGAACCTCTCCCGCCGCGCCGTCCTGATGACCGGAGGCGCGCTGTTCGCCTGGGCCTACCTGCCGCGCTTCGTGCGCGCCGCCGATAGCCGCGACCCGCGCCTGATCGTCATCGTGCTGCGCGGCGCGCTGGACGGCCTGTCGACGGTCGGGCCGGTCGGCGATCCGGACTATGCTGGCCTGCATGGCGACATCGCGCTTTCGCTCTCAGGTGCCAACCCGGCATTGCCGCTCGACGGTTTCTTCGCCGTCAACCCGGCAATGCCGGTGTTTGCGCGCCTGTTCAAGGCGGGCCAGGCGGCGGCGGTGCACGCCGCCGCGACCGGCTATCGCGACCGCTCGCATTTTGACGGCCAGGACGTGCTGGAGAGCGGCCTGCCGGGACCCGGCAACGCCACGACCGGCTGGCTCAACCGAGCCCTGGCCAGCCTGCCGCCGGGCGAGCGCGTGGCTAAGCTCGGCGGGCTGGCCGTGGGGCCGTCGACGCCGCTGGTGATCCGCGGCGGCGCGCCCGTGCTCGGCTGGGCGCCGCAGGCCCTGCCGGCGCCCGGCGATGCCTTGGCCGAGCGCGTGCTCGACCTCTACAACCATCGCGACCCGGTATTGGCCGCAGCACTTCAGAAAGGACTCGACGCCGACCGCATGGCGACGGGCGACCAGTTCGACAAGACGATCAAGCCGAAAGGCGGCCTCGACAATGCCGCCGGAATGCGCCAGTCGGCGCAAGGCGCGGCGAGGCTGATGGCGGCCGATGACGGGCCGCGTGTCGCAGCACTCGCCTTCGACGGCTGGGACACGCATGTCAACGAAGGCGGCGCCACCGGCCGGCTCGCTAACCTGCTCGGCGGCCTCGACGGCGCTTTCGAGGAGTTCGAGAAAGGGCTCGGCGCGCGCTGGAAGGACACGGCGGTCGTCGCGATCACCGAGTTCGGCCGCACGGCGCGCATCAACGGCACTGTCGGCACCGATCACGGCACCGGCACGGTGGTGCTGCTCGCCGGCGGCGCGATCAAGGGCGGTCGCGTCATCGCCGACTGGCCGGGCCTGAAGCCGGCGCAGCTCTACGAAGGCCGCGACCTCGCGCCGACCAGCGATGTGCGCGCGGTGCTGAAGGGGTTGCTGGCCGACCAGTTCGGGCTGTCGGCTGCGGTGCTCGGTGAGCAGGTGTTTCCGGAGTCGGCAGCGGTGAAGCCGATGCGGGATCTGGTGGCGTGAACGCAGGGTTCAGCGATAGCGCCGGCGGCTGTCAGTTCGTCATCCTCCGTTCTACGCCGCGTCGCTCCGCTCCTTGCTTCGCCCGTGGATGACGAGGCTGAGGGGTCTCGGCCAATCACAATTGCTGGCGCGAAGGCCCACCGATTCCTTGGAAAAAGCCCGCGCCGTTGCCGCCGCGGGCGTCGATCCCTCGACGGATCATCAGCTCCAGAAACCGGGATGCCAGCGGCCGTGAAACCAGAAGCCGGGATGCCAGTGGCGCACATGCATCGGGCGGATGATCACCCGGCGGTTCGGCACGCATCTGCCCCAGCGGTTCATGTGCCAGCCAGGGCCGCAGCGCCAGCCGACACTTTCAATCGGCAGCGGCGCGGCGCTCGGCTTGACAAGCGGCATAGCCTCGGAGCCGGCGGCGGACATCAAGGTGCCGGCGGCCAGAGCGATAGGCAGAAAGTATTTTGCGAACATGCGTTGTCTCCGTAATTCGTCCCTACCTCCGTGAAACGGAGGATGGGGCCGGATTCCGTCGGAGCGAGATCGATCACATACTCGTTATCGGGCGGCGCCTTCATTGAGCGTCGCCACCGTCTTCAGCGCGCCGTCGAGCATGTCGCCCTTCTCGTCCTTCAGCGCCGCTTCGCGCAGGCGGCGGATCCAGTCGGCGGCGTCGTCGCGGCCTTCGAGCATCGGCAGCGCCGAGAGCACGCGGTCGAACTTCGACTGGGCGCGGGCATGGGTGTCGCTATAGCCCTTGATCAGCCGGCGGCAATTCAGGACCTCGGTGGCCAAAGCGTACTCCTGGCGGGCGTGGCTAAGCGCCAGGCTATACCAACGCTCAAGATGCTCGAGCTCTACTTTGTGGCGCAACAGTTGGCGGCGCCAGCGGCGCAGGCCGCCGATGAACCACAGCATCGCAAAACCGGTGAAACTGTCGGTGCGGATGTGGCGGCCGCGATTGATGCGGCGGTCGAGGAAGGCAGAGAGTTTCGGGCGGTTCTCGATATAGCTGCCGAGCCCCGCCGGCAGCGTGCCGCAGAACTCCTCGATGCGCGGGTGGAAATATTCAGTGACCTGCAGAACCGCGCCTTGCTTGACGCCGACCTCCCTGCGCACGCGCTTGTCGCGGGTCGAACGCGTCTTGAGATCGGCGACGCGGATCATGTCGTCGTAGCACATGGCATTGGCAAGATGCTTTGCCGCGGCGATCGACAACGCGTAGCCGCGCTCCGTATTGTCGAGCGCGACGGCCTTGTCCAGCCGGCCGAGATATTCGGCGCCGTAGGCGATATCCTGATAGTCGACCACCTTCTTCAGCCCGCGCTCGGCCATGTCGCGCACAGGCTCCGGCAACGCCGCGACGCGGGCGGCAAGCTCCTGCCAGCCTTTCAACAAGGTTTCGGGGCCGCTGACCTTCGCCGCCGACTTGGGTTCGGCAGCGGCAGGCTTCGCTGCCTGCTCGGCCGGCGGGGCGGCCGCGATGCCACGCGCGCGGTCACAAGCCGCGCCGAAGGCGGCGAGGCTGGCTTTCACGCCACGGCCGCCGGCACCGATCGCCTGCTCATAGCTTTCACGGGTGAAGGGGAGCGCATCGGAACCGGCCAGCGCGCCGAGCAGGCTGGCCGAAATCATCGTGCCATTGTCGGCAGCGATCTTTTCCATGTCGAAAGCGATGAAGCGCTTGGCCGCAGCCTGCGCCGTCGCATGCACCTTTTCCGGCGAGGCGCGGCCGTCGCCCGGCTCGATCTTTTCCGAGACGGCGGCGATCCGATGCGAAGAGGTGATCAGCGTCGTGCGCTCGGGCGTGACGAAACCGCGGATGATGGCGCGGCCGGCTTCCATCAGCTCGGCCGCGATCAATATGTCGACGTCGCCTTGCGAGGGGGACAGCGCGAAGACCGGAAGCCGGCCGGTGTCGCGGGCCATCTCGATGTAATAGATCGTGGCGCCGGTGCGCTGCGCGACGCCGGCCACCGAGGTCGACTGCGCGATATAGCCGTTGCGCTCGGCGACGTCGGTGATCCAGTCGGCCAGCACGCCGCCGCCCTGGCCGCCGACGGCAAGCACGGCGAGCTTTATCACCCGCTCGTCGTCTAAAGAGCCCGATTTCGGGCGCAGCGCTGAGTTATGGTCAAGCATCGGCGAACATCAAACGGCGGCTCTCGCGGCGGCGCTGCAGCAAGCCGATCACGGCGCGGCGCGCGCTTTCGAGGAAACGGTCCCAGCGGCCGGGATTGTGGACGACATCGGCGCGGTAGAAGGACGGGCAGAGCACAGCCGCATCCGCCACCTCGCCGCAATTGCCGCAGCCGACGCAGTTCTGGTCGATCGAGGCGACCGGATCGTCGCGCAACGGATCGTCGAGCGACTTGACCGACAGCGACGGACAGCCGGAGAGCCGCATGCAGGCGTGGTCGCCGGTGCAGATGTCCTCGTCGACGCCGAATTTCGGCTTCACGATGCGCTCGCCGCCCTTGATCGCCTTGTCGACCAGCGGCTTCTCGCGGCGCTGCCGGTTGAGCATGCATTCCGACGAGGCGACGATGACCTTCGGCCCCTTCTCCTCGGTGGTCAGCGCGTCGCGCAGCGCCGCGCGCATCTTGCCGACATCATAGGTGCGGTCGATGTGGCGCAGCCATTTGACCCCCATGCCCTTCACCGCCTCGTCGATAGGATGCTTTGTGGACTTGGTGCGGTTGTTGGCGCGCGACGACAGGATGTCCTGCCCGCCGGTGGCGGCCGAGTAGAAATTGTCGACGATGACGATGACGCCGTCATTCCGGTTGAAGACGGCGTTGCCGATCGAGGAGGTCAGGCCGTTGTGCCAGAAGCCGCCATCGCCGACGAAGGAGATCGAGCGGCGTTTGGCGTCCGGCGAATTGAAGGCGGAGGCCGAGGCCGGCCCCAGGCCGTAGCCCATGGTGGTGGCGCCGAGCTCGAAGGGCGGCATGATCGAGAACAGATGGCAGCCGATGTCGGAGGCGATGTGGTGCTTGCCGAGCTCCTGCTCGACCAGTTTGGTCGCGGCGAAGATAGGCCGCTCCGGGCAGCCGACGCAGAAGCCCGGCGGCCGGCCAGGAACGACATTGACGAGGTCGGCGGTGTCGACGCCTTCGCCCAGCTTGTTTGGAGCACGGACCTCGCCGGGCAGAAGATGCGGAGCGTTGGCGCGCAGGAAGGAGCCGATACCGTCGAGCATCACCTGTCCGGTGTATTCGCCGGCCATCGGCAGATGCTCCTTGCCGACCAGCTTGGTGCCGCGCCCAGCCTTGTGCAGCATCGCGGCAAAGGCCTGCTCGATATAGTTGGGCTGGCCTTCCTCGACGACCAGCACCGCCTGCTTGCCTTCGCAGAAGGCGAGGAACTCGTCATCGACCAGCGGATAGACGGCGTTCAGCACGTAAAGCGGCACGTCGGTGTCGCCATAGGTATCGGCAAGGCCGAGCCGCTGCAGCGCGCGGATGACGGAATTGTACATGCCGCCCTGCATGACGATGCCGATGGAGCCGTGGTCCGGCCCGAAGATCTCATTGATCTTACGGCTCTTGATGAAATCCACCGCGGCCGGCCAGCGCTTGGCAACCTTCTCCTTCTCATGCAGGAAGGAGGCGGGCGGCAGAACGATGCGGCCGGTGTCGCGGCGCGGCGCCGACAGCGCGTCGGCAACCGACATCGGCGGGCGCTTGTTATCCTTGGCGATGAAGTGTCCATGCACATGGCAGCAGCGGATGCGCACCTGCAGCATCACCGGCGTGTTCGACGCCTCGGACAGCTCGAAGCCGTCCTCCACCGCCTTGACGATCGACGGCAGGTTCGGCCGCGGGTCGAGCAGCCAGACCTGGCTCTTCATGGCAAAGGCGTGGCTGCGCTCCTGCATGATGGAAGAGCCCTCGCCATAGTCCTCGCCGACGATGATCAGCGCGCCGCCGGTGACCCCGCCGGACGCCAGGTTCGCCAGCGCGTCGGATGCGACATTGGTGCCGACCGTCGACTTGAAGGTGGCCGCACCCCGAATCGGATAATGCACGGAGGCGGCAAGCATTGCCGTGGCGGTCGCTTCCGAGGCGCTCGCCTCGAAATGCACGCCGAGCTCGCCCAGGATGTCCTGCGCGTCGGCCAGCACGTCCATCAGATGGCTGATCGGTGCGCCTTGATAGCCGCCGACATAGCCGACGCCGCATTGCAGGAGCGCCTTGGTGATGGCGAGGATGCCTTCGCCGGCGAATTCCTGGCCGGCCCCTAACCTCAGCTTTTCGACTTCCTTGGCAAAAGACCGTTCGGCCATCTCTGCCTCCTTCCGTTGCCGTCTTCCCGTTGCCTTTGGGCAGGCGGCGCGTGCGTCAAACTCAGATGTCGTGCTTGCGGATGTTTTTCAGCATCTTCTGCAGGATCGCGATCAGCGCGGCATATTCGGCATCGTCGACACCGTCGAACATCGCCTCGAAGGCGTCGTGCATCGCCGGCCAGGCGCGGGTGAACAGCGCGCGGCCCTCATCGGTCAGGAACACGTGGCGGATGCGGCTGTCGGTGACGCCCTGCTCGCGCCGCACCAGGCCTTGGCCCTCCAGCGTGTCGAGCGTGCGGCTCAAGGTCGACTGCTCGATCACCGTGTAGACCGAGAGGTCGTTGACGGTGACACCGTCGGTGACCGAGAGCACGGCGAGTGTCCGCACCTGCGGAATGGTCAGGCCCTGCTTGCGGAAGTCGTCACGCAAGGTGGCATTGTAGCGGCCCATGATGCGGTTCATCAGATAGGGCGCGAATTGCTGAAGGCCGATCTGGCCGAGGGTCGAGATGCGCTGGCGCTTTTCCGGGAGCTTCTGTTCCATCAGAGCCTCCCCGCCAGAAGGAAGCCGGAGCCGCCGCCGAGGCCGGCGCCCGGATGGGTCGAGGCGCCGATATGGTAGAGGCCCTTGATGCCGGTCTCGTGGTTGCGGCTTGCCTTGAACGGCCGCCACAGGAAGGACTGGTCGATGGTCGACGAGCCGCCATAGGGATCGCCACCGACCAGGTTGATGTTCATCACCTCGAGATCGGCCGGCGAATAGGCGCGACGCGCAATCACCGTGTCGCGAAAACCCTCGATGTGGTTGGCAAGGATTGCCTCGACGCGATCGGCATAGGCCTCGCGCAGCGCTTCGGTCCAGCGGCCGTCGGCCGGGGCTTCGAGCTTGCCGGCGGCATCGCCTTTGATGTGGCGCGGCGCCTCCGGCAACTGCAGCCAGAGAATCGCCTTGCCGTCCGGACAGCGCGACGGGTCGAGCGCGTGCGGCTGGCCGACGCAGATGGTCGGCACTTCCGGCAGCAGGCCCCGCACCGCCTCGTTGCAGGCTTTCGAAACGCCATCCAAACCCGGCGTCAGATGCAGCAGCGCCACCTTGTCAAGGCCCTCGCCCCGCCAGGCCGGCGGCTTATCCAGCGCGTAGTGGATCTGGAAGTTGCCTTTGCCGTAGCGATAGGCCTGCGTGGCTTTGGTTGCCGCCTCCGGCGCCTCCTTGCCGAGCAGACGGCCATAGAGCTGTGTCGGCGTGACCGAGCAGATGACGCTCTTCGCGGCGCTCACCGTTTCGCCGGAAGAGAGCCGCACGCCGGAGGCGCGGCCGCCGGTCTGGACGACCGAGGCGACATCGGCGTTGACGCGGATCTCGCCGCCACGCTCCTTGATCAGCGCCTCGAAGGCGGCGAGCAGGTTTTTCGCGCCGCCCTTGACGATCGGCGCGCCTGCCGCCTCCAGCGCGAAGGCGATGACCTTGGCGATCTGGCCGGAGAAGGCGTCTTCCGGGCCGAGCCCGGCATGCAGCACCCAAGGCGCCCAGAGCGCGCGGACGAGGTCGGAACTGTAAGTCGTTTCCAGCCAGCCGCGTGCGGGCACCAGCGCCTCGCCCATGAAGGCGGCGAGGTCGCGCGGACCGCGCCGCCAGGCTTCGCCAGCCAACAGCTTCGTCGTTGGATAGGACCAGAGCGCACCCCCGAGCAGGCCGAACAGCAGGCCGGCATTGCGCTCGATGCCGCCGACATCGCCGCCGTGGCGATCGCCATCACCGGGCGCAATCCGGTTCAGCGCCGCGATGTTGGCGGCGCGCTCGGTGGTGAGCACGGCATGGCTGCCGTCGGGCCGAAGCACGCCGGTCGGCATCGCGGTATGGCAGAATTCCAGCCCATGTCGCGCGAGGTCCTTGCCGAGCGCGGCGAAGGCCGGAGACGTGATGAACAGCACGAAAGTCGTGGCCATCACGTCATGGACGAAGCCTGGCGCCGTCGCCTCCTCGGTGCGCATGCAGCCGCCGATGCGGTCGTTGCGCTCGAGTACGAGCACCTTGGCGCCCTTGGCGCCAAGCATCGCCGCACAAACCAGGGCGTTGATGCCGCTGCCGACGATGATGTGATCGACGTCGCTCATCGTCGTGGCCTTGGCTTTAACCCCGCGGCACCAGCGCCAGGGCGCGGATCGGGCTGCCGGTACCGCGCTCGATCTTGAGCGGAGCGGCGATCAGGATCGCACCTTTCGGCGGCAGCTGGTCGAGATTGCAGAGGCTGGCGAGGCCGTAACGGTTGGCCTTGTGCATCAGCGTGTGGGCCGGGAATGGCGGCTCCATGCCGCCGGCCTTGCCGGCGTCGGTGCCGATCGTCTCCGAGCCCCAGCCCTTGATGTCCTTGCTGATCAGGAACTGGATGGCTTCCGCAGTCGGGCCGGGCGTGTGCGGCCCGGTCTCGTTGGCGTTGAGGAACTCCGCTTCCGAGCCGTTGCGCTTGTACCAGTCGGTGCGCATCACCACCCATTCGCCGGGATTGATGGCGCCGTGCTTGGCTTCCCAGGCCTTGATGTGGTCGACGGTGAGCAAGAAGTCATGGTCTGCCGCCGCTTCCGCCGAGCAGTCGATGACGTTGACCGGGCCGATGAAATTCTGCGCCGGAATGGTGTCGGTGGCGCCGTCTGGATAATCCTTGCCGGTGATCCAGTGCTGCGGCGCGTCGAAATGCGTGCCCGAATGCTCGCCGAGCTTCAGCCAGTTCCAGGCCCACCACGGACCGTTCTTGTCGTATTTGGAGATCTCGTGGATCTCGACCTTCGGCGTGTCGACGGCGAGTTCCGGCGGCAGCTTGATGAGCGGGGTGTTCGGTCCAAGCGGCGCCGTCAGGTCGACCACCTTGATTTCTCCCGAAAGCAGCTGGCTGGCGACCTCGCCGAGGAGTTTTTGCGTGTCCATGGTCTTTGTTCCCTCTTGTCCGTGATCATCAAGGCTCGTTGCGGCCCTTAATATACCTACTAGACGAAAACATATGCATCTGCAATTATCTTTAAGCATAAAGCATTTTGGGGCGGGGCGTGAGCGAGTTCGACGCCATCTTTGTCGGGGCGGGCCACAACAGTCTGGCATGCGCCGCGCATTTGGCGCTCAAAGGTTGGAAAATAGCGGTTTTCGAGCGCAGCCAGACAATTGGCGGCGCGGTGCGCACCGCCGAATATACGCTTCCCGGTTTCCGGCACGATTTCGGCGCGATGAATTTGAGCCTCTTCGCCGGCTCGGCTTTCCACCGGAAATATGCAAATGAATTGAAAAGCCACGGGCTGGAATTCGCGCCGGCGGCCGATTGTTTCGCCAGCGCCTTTCCGGACGGCAAATGGTTCGGCGTCAGCAACGACCTCGAAAAGACCGCATCGCGGCTGGCCGCCTTCTCCGCGGCGGACGCGGTCACATGGCGGAAACTGGTCACTGCCTTCCCCGGTGAGGCCGAGCATCTGTTCCGCCTGCTGGGGTCGCCGATGAGCGCAAGGGCGCTGGCCGGCACGGGCTGGAATCTCTGGCGCAAGAAGGGTTTTTCCGGCGCGCTTGATACGGCCCGATTGCTTTTGTCGTCACCGCGCGCGTGGCTCGATGAAAATTTCGAGACGCCGCATGTGCGCACGACGCTCGCGGCCTGGGGCATGCATCTCGACTTCGCGCCCGACATCGCGGGGGGTGCCGTGTTCCCTTACCTGGAATCGATGGCCAACCAGAGTTTCGGCATGGTGCTGGGCAAAGGCGGCGCCGATACGATCATCCGCGCGCTGGCCGGCATGGTGAAGGCAGCCGGTGGCCGGATCACGACCGGCGCGGATGTCGCCGAGATCACCGTTTCCGCCGGCAAGGCGACCGGGGTGCGGTTGGCATCCGGCGAAACGCATGTCGCGACCAAGGCCGTCGTCGCCGGTGTCGCGCCGAAGGCCTTGCCGGGCAAGCTGCTGCCCAACGGCTCGGGCGACGCCGGCTTCGATGCGGCGATGCAGAAGTTCCGTCATGCGCCGGGCACGATGATGATCCATCTGGCGCTGGACGACCTGCCGGACTGGAGCGCCGGTTCAGAGCTTCGCCAGTTCGCCTATGTGCATCTGGCGCCGTCGCTCGACGCCATGTCGCGCGTCTACCAGCAGGCGATCGCCGGGCTGCTTCCCGACCAACCCGTGCTGGTCGTCGGGCAGCCGACGACCGTCGACCCGTCGCGCGCGCCGCAAGGCAAGCATGTGCTGTGGGTGCAGGTGCGCATGCTGCCGGCCGAGATCCTCGGCGATGCCGCGGGTAAGATCGCGCCGGCGCACTGGGACGCGGTCAAGGAGGCCTATGCCGAGCGTGTGCTCGACATCATCGAGAGCTATGCGCCGGGCCTTCGGCAAAAAATCCTTGGCCGCGCAATCTTCTCGCCGCTCGACCTCGAACGCGAGAATCCGAACCTCGTCGGCGGCGACCAGATCTGCGGCAGCCATCATCTGGCGCAGAACTTCCTCTTCCGCCCGGCGCGCGGCTTCCCGCGCTGGAACACGCCGGTCGCGAACCTCTATCTCACCGGCGCGGCGACATGGCCGGGCGCCGGCACGGGCGCGGGCTCCGGCTACATGCTCGCCCAACAGCTCGGAGGAGGTTGAGCCAGAGATTCCGGGATGGACAAGGCGCGGTTGCCCACCACCGAATGAAAACGCCGCGCGGACACATGACAACAAGGGGAACGACAATGACCATCAACAGACGTGACTTGCTTGGATATGGCGCAGCGGCAATCGGCGCCGCGACGCTCGGCTTGCCGAGGGCTGCCAGGGCGGCGGGCGAGCTCACCATCGCCTACAACGTCAACCTGCCCTCCTGGGACCCGACCACCGGACCTTCGGCCGTCAACCCGACGATCCAGGGGCTCTACCAGTCGGTGTTCGACCAGATCATCGGCCAGAAGCCGGACCTTTCCTTCACGCCCGGACTGCTCACCGAATGGGGCTGGAACGACGACCGTACCAAGGTGATGATGACGGTTCGCGACGGCGTGAAATGGCATGACGGCTCGCCCTTCACGGCGGAGGACGTGGTGTGGTCGCTGCAGCGGGCCGGCGACGAGAAGACCGGCAACCCGATCCAGTTCGTCTGGAAGAACGTCAACAATTTCAGGATCGACGGCAACAAGATCACCGGCGACGTCGTGCAGTTCGACCCGGTCTATTTCAAATGGATGTCGTTCCTGACCGGCTACATCCTGCCCAAGGCCTATTACGAGAAGGTCGGCGCCGAAGGCTTCGAGAAGGCGCCGATCGGCACCGGGCCGTATATGGTCGACAAATTCGAGCGCAACGCCTTCCTGCGGCTGAAAGCCAATCCGCATTATTGGGGCACCAAGCCAGCCTTCGAGAATGTGACGATCAAATTCGTCACCGACGCGGCGAGCCGCGTTGCCGAGATCGAGTCCGGCTCCTCGCAGGTGACGCTCGAAATCCCCTATGAGGAATATGACCGGCTGATCGCCAAGGACGGGCTCGCCGGCTCGATCAAGAACGTCTCCGACATCGGCATGATTTTCTTCAACGACATCGAGGCGATGCTGGACAAGAATGTCCGTCAGGCGGCGGTGATGGCGGTGGACAAGGAGCTTCTGGTCAAGCGCCTGCTGCGCGGCTACGGCCTGCCGATCGCAACGCTGGAGACGCCGGAATACGCGGCCTTCGATCCGTCGATCAAGGTCGAGCACAATCCGGACAAGGCCAAGGAACTGCTCGCCGCATCCGGCTACTCGCCGGAAAAGCCGGTCAAGTTCACCATCCAGACGACCAAGGGCTTCAAGCCCAAGGACTATGAGATGATCCAGGCGATCGTCGGCATGTGGCGCAAGGTCGGCATCGAGGCCAAAATCGAGGTCTACGAGATCGCCAAGCACTACGAGCTGCGCGCCGCCGACAAGTTGGCGCCGGCCGCCTTCTACAATTGGGGCAACTCGATCGGCGACCCGACCACCTCGACGGGCTTTGCCATGTACGGCCCGAGCCCGCATTCGGTGTGGGACAGCCAGGATCTGATCGACATGATCAACCCGCTATGGGGCGAGAAGGACGAGGCCAAGCGCATCGCCGGCTGGAAGGCGGTCGACAAGTACATCGCCGAGCAGGCCTATGTGCTGCCGCTGATGCAGTATGCGCAGCCGATCGTGCACTCGAAGAAGGTCAATGTCGTGCAGCACGTGTCCGGCGCGCTGTTGCCGGCGCTGATGACGCCGGCCGCCTGATCGAAATGAGGAGGCGCGGTAGCGTGTCTCCTTCAACGACGCAGCCCCCTCATCCGGCCCTCCGGGCCACCCTCTCCCCCAGGGGAGAAGAGGTCGCCGACGGCTGAGCCAGTCTCTTCTCCCCACCGGGGAGAAGGTGGCCGCGAAGCGGCCGGATGAGGGGGAGTCGGTTCAGAGTGATGGGCACGCATGCTGTTGCAGAGATTCCTCGTACGTCTGTTGACGATGCTGGTGACGCTTTTCGGCGTCGCCATCGTCGTCTTCGTCGTCATCCGCGTCGCGCCCGGCGACCCCATCGCCATGATGCTGCCGCCCGGCGCCAGCAATGACGACATTGCGCGGCTGCGTGCGCTCTACGGGCTCGACAAGTCGATCGTGCAGCAGTTCTTCATCTGGCTCGCCGGCGTGCTGCATGGGAATTTCGGCACATCGATATCATTGCGCCAGGACGTGCTCGGCCTGGTCTTCAACCGGCTGCCGGCGACGCTGGAGCTGGCGACCGTGGCATTGCTGATGGCGATCGCGCTCGGCACGAGCGCCGCGATCCTCGGCGCGCGCTCGCGCGGCACGGCGGTTGAAGCCGGCATCGACATCGTGAGCGGCGCGACGCTCTCCATCCCCGATTTCCTGTGGGGCCTGGTGCTCATCCTGCTGTTCGGTGTGCTCGTGCCCGTCTTCGACATTTCCGGCCGGGTGTCGCCGCAGCTCGACCTGCCTTTCGTCACCCAGTTCTATCTGGTCGAGAGCATCGTCAGGCTTCGTTTCGACCTCACCTGGGACCTCATCAAGCATATGCTGATGCCGGCCGTTGCCTTGGCGCTGCCGCTGGCGGCGATCATCGCACAGCTCTTGAAACAATCGCTGAAGGAAGTGCTCGATCTCGACTATGTCGTCTTGGCGCGCGTCAAAGGGTTTTCCGAGACGCAGGTCATCCTGCGCGAGGCGCTGAAGAACGCGGCGCTGCCGACGCTGACGCTGGTCGGCGTGCAGTTCACCTTCCTCATCGGCGGCACCGTCATCGTCGAGCGGCTGTTCTCCTATGAGGGGCTCGGCAACATGGCGATCGACGCCGTCATCAACCGCGACCTGCCGCTGATACAGGGCATCGTGCTGGTGTTCGCGCTGCTCTTCGTGCTGATCAACCTCTCCGTCGACATGATGTATGCGCTGCTCAATCCGAGGCTGCGCCATGGATGAGGCGCGCATCGCCCGACATGGCTCGAGCCCGCGGCTGTGGCTGGCCGGCGGCTGGCTGCTTTTGGCGCTGCTCGCGGCCATCTTCGCGCCGCTGGTCGCGCCGCAGGATCCCTTGGCGCAGGACCTGATGCTGGAGCGCCTGCCGCCCTTCTGGCTGGACGGCGCCGAGCCCGGTTACTGGCTGGGCACCGACAGCCTCGGACGCGATCTGCTGTCGCGCCTGATCTTCGGCGGGCGCATCGCCTTCATCGTTGCCTTCGCCGCGGCGACGTCCGCCTGCCTTCTCGGTTCGGCGCTCGGGCTTATCGCCGGCTATTTCGGCGGCTGGGCCGACCGCATCATCTCGCGCATCGTCGATGTGTGGATGGCGTTCCCGCCGGTGCTGTTCGCGATCCTGCTGGTCGCGGTGCTGGGCACCGGTTTGAGCTCCGTCATCCTTGCGATCGCCATCATCGACTGGACGCGCTTCTGCCGGGTGATCCGCGCCGAGGCGATGAGCCAAGCGCGCATGGATTATGTCGAGAGCGCGCGCATCGCCGGCTATGGCCGCATCGGTATCATGCTGCGCGAGGTGCTGCCCAATGTGCTGCCTTCGGTGGTGGCGCTGCTGTCGCTGGAGATGGGTATCGCCGTGATCGTCGAGGCGATCCTGTCCTTCGTCAACCTGTCGATCTCGACCGACGACCCGACCTGGGGCAGCATCATCGCGGAGGGCCGACTGTCGATCCATCAGGCCTGGTGGGTGCTGGTGTTCCCGCTGATCACGCTGATCCTCACGGTGCTCTCCTTCAGCCAGTTCGGCGAAGCGCTGAAGGCGCGCTTCGATCCGGTGCTGCGATGAGCGCGTGCCTCGACATTCGTTCCTTGAGCGCCGTGCTGCCCAACGGTCAGCGCGTGCTGCGCTCGGTGTCGCTCAGCGTGCAGCCGGGCGAGGTGCGCGCGCTGGTTGGCGAGAGCGGCGCCGGCAAGACGATGATCGGCAAGGCGGTGCTCGGCGTGCTGCCGAAAAGCGTAAGCATCGTCGAAGGGGAAATGCTGATCGAGGGCGAGGATCTCGGCCGTCTCGATGCCAAGGCGCGGCGGACCCTGATCGGCGCCCGCACGGCGCTGATCCCGCAGGACCCGCTGACCGCGCTCAACCCGTCGCGCCGCATCGGCGCGCAGTTGACCGACCGGCTGGTGCGCATCCTCGGCTGGAACGGCGAGAAAGCCGACAAGCGTATCCGGCAGTTGCTCGACGAGGTGCAGATCCGCGATCCCGAGCGTGTGCTGAAGAGCTATCCGCATGAATTGTCCGGCGGCATGCGGCAGCGCGTGCTGATCGCCGCGGCCTTCGCGGCAGAGCCCAGGCTGATCGTCGCCGACGAGCCGACGACGGCGCTGGACGTGACGGTGCAGAAACAGATCCTGCGGCTGATCGCGCAGCTGCAGCGCGACCATGGCACCGCGATCCTGTTCGTCACCCACGATCTCGGCGTCGTCGCCAAGATCAGCCAGAAAGTGTCGGTGCTCTATGCCGGCAAGGTGGTGGAAGAGGCCGAGACACCGGCCCTTTTCGAGGCACCGCAACATCCCTACACGCGGGCGCTGATCGCCGCGACGCCGCGCTACACCGATCCATACGCATCGCTGAAGCCGGTGGACGAGAGCGTGCTTGCCGGGCTCACGGCCGAGATCGCAGCCGCCGACAAGGACTGGAGGCCCGGCCATGGCTGAGCCGCTGTTTTCCGTGCGCGGCCTGAAGGTGGCGCTGCCCGACATGACGCGCAAGCCGATGATCGGCCGCGCGCCGCTGGCCGAAATCCTCAGAGGGCTCGACTTCGACCTGCCCAAGGGATCGGTCACCGGCATCGTCGGCGAATCCGGCTCCGGCAAGTCGACGCTCGGCCGTGCGCTGGTCAGGTTGCTCGAGCCGAGCACAGGCGCGATCACCTTCGAAGGGCGCGATATCGCCCATCTTTCGGAAGCCGAGCTTCGGCCGCTGCGCCGCGACCTGCAGATGATCTTCCAAGACCCGATGTCGTCGCTCAATCCCAGGCACACGATCTTCAACATCATCGCAGCTCCCTTGAGGCAGAACGGCCTCGGCGACCGGCTGAAGGAACGCGTGGCGGAAGCGCTGCAGCGCGTCGGCCTGCCGCAGAGTTTCGCCGCTCGCTACCGCCACGAGCTGTCGGGCGGGCAACGCCAGCGCGTCGGCATCGCACGCGCGCTGGCGCTGTCGCCGAAATTCGTGCTGGCCGACGAGATCGTCTCCGGCCTCGATGTTTCGACGCAAGCGCAGATCCTTACGCTGCTGGAGAAGCTGGCGGCAGAGATGGGGCTGACGGTCGCTTTCATCAGCCACGACCTGTCGGTGATCCGGCGGCTCTGCCAGCAGGTCATCGTCATGCGGGAAGGCAGGATCGTCGAGGCCAGCGCCACCGACGCCCTGTTCGACAATCCGAAGGAGGCCTACACGCGCGACCTGCTCGCCGCCATTCCGCTGCCGGAGATCGATCCGGACTGGCTGCGGCCGAAGGCGCCGGCATGAACTGAGCTTCGATATCCGCACGCCGACCAGCGGGCCTCGGATGTGCGCAAGGATAAGTCAGCCCGCCAACGGAGGGTGACATGAAATACGCAGTCCAGGCGGCGATCCTCGCGGCCTCCTTGTCCGGCGCAGCGGGAGCGGCTTCCGCGGATGCAATTCCGGGCATGCGAGGCCACGACCACACCGGCATTACCGTGCCCGACATGAAGCAGGCCGTCGATTTCTTCACCAATGTCGTCGGCTGCAAGAAGGCAATGTCCTTCGGGCCGTTCGCCGACGACAAGGGCACCTTCATGCAGGACCTGCTCGGGGTCGATCCGAAGGCGGTGATCGAGGAGATCACCATGGTCCGCTGCGGCTATGGCTCGAACATCGAGCTGTTCAAATACACGGCACCCGACCAGAAGGATTTGACGCCGAAGAACAGCGACATCGGCGGCTTCCACATTGCCTTCTATGTCGACGATGTTGCCGCCGCGAAAGCCTATCTCGAGGCCAAGGGTGTCAAGACCAGGATGGGGCCGCTGCCGGTCAAGGAAGGCCCGGCCGCGGGCCAGACCATCCTCTATTTCCAGGCGCCGTGGGGGCTGCAGCTGGAGGCGATCAGCTACCCCCAAGGCATGGCCTATGAGAAGGGCGCCGAGACGGTGCTTTGGAGCCCGAAGGATCCCACCAAGTGAGGAATCAAACGCGCCGACAGGCGATCATTCAATTATGAAACTTCAAGCTTGAAATAATTGTCGCGCGGCGCGATACTGACAATCGGGATCGCCGGCCTTGCCGGCGACCTCCGACACCTTATGGAGTTTACGCAATTCCGGACGGAAAACCGCTACGCACTTTTCCTGGAATTGCTCTAGAGGAGATCGCAAGACATGAAGGTTGCGGTTCTCGGCGGCGGTCCGGCCGGACTCTACTTTGCCATCTCGCTGAAGCTGCGCGACGCCGCGCATGAGGTGACGGTCTACGAACGAAACCGCCCGGACGACACGTTCGGCTGGGGGGTGGTGCTGTCGGCGGAGACGCTGGAGAACCTGACCAGGAACGACCCGGTCAGCGCGGTCTGGATCAAGAAGCATTTCGCCTATTGGGACGACATCGCCGTCATCCATGACGGCGTGCGCACCGTCTCCTCGGGCCATGGTTTCTGCGGGATCGGGCGCAAGCGGCTGTTGATCCTGCTGCAGCGCAGGGCGCGCGAGCTCGGCATCAAGATGATGTTCGAGACCGAGATTTCCGATCCGAAACCCTACATGGAAACGCACGACCTGGTGGTCGCCGCGGACGGGTTGAACTCGAAGTCGCGCGCGGCCTTCGCCGATGTCTTCAAGCCGGATATCGACACCCGCAAATGCAAGTTCGTGTGGCTCGGCACCACGCAGAAATTCGACGACGCCTTCACCTTCATCTTCGAGAAGACGGAGCATGGCTGGGTGTGGGCGCATGCCTACCAGTTCGACAGCGAGACCGCGACCTTCATCGTCGAATGCAGCGAGCAAACCTGGCAAGCGTTCGGCTTCGGCCAGATGACGCAGCAGGAATCGATCACGGTCTGCGAGCGCATCTTCGCAAAGCATCTCGGCGGCCATCCGTTGATGACCAACGCCAACCACATCCGCGGGTCCGCCTGGATCAACTTCCCGCGCGTGCTTTGCGAGCGCTGGTCGTACAAGAACCTGGCGCTGATGGGCGACGCCGCGGCATCGGCGCATTTCTCGATAGGCTCCGGCACCAAGCTGGCGCTGGAAAGCGCGGTGGCGCTTGCCGACTATGTCGAATCGGAGCCGGACCTCGCGGCGGCTTTCCGCAAATATGAGGATGCGCGGCGCACCGAGGTGCTCAAGCTGCAGTCGGCGGCGCGCAACTCTCTCGAATGGTTCGAGGAAGTCGAACGATATCTCGGGCTTGATCCAGTCCAGTTCAACTATTCGCTGCTCACCCGCTCGCAGCGCATCAGCCACGAGAACCTTCGCCTGCGCGACGCCGAATGGCTGGCGAACGCCGAGGAATGGTTCCAGCGCAAGGCCGGCGCCGGCGCCAACATGCTGCGCCGCGCGCCGATGTTCGCGCCGTTCAAGCTGCGCGACATGAGGCTCATCAACCGCATCGTCGTTTCGCCGATGGCGCAGTACAAGGCGGTCGACGGCTGCCCGACCGACTGGCATTTCGCCCACTATGCCGAGCGCGCCAAGGGCGGTGCGGGGCTGGTCTATATCGAGATGACCTGCGTCAGCCCTGAGGGGCGCATCACGCCCGGATGCCCGGGCTTCTACAAGCCGGAGCACGAAGTCGCCTGGAAGCGGCTGGTCGATTTCGTCCATGCCGAGACCGAGGCAAAAATCTGCGCGCAGATCGGCCATTCCGGCGCCAAGGGCTCGACGCGGCTCGGCTGGGAAGGAACGGACGAGCCGCTGCCTTCCGGCAACTGGCCGGTGATGGCGCCCTCGGCCGTGCCGTGGTCGCCGCAGAACCAGGTGCCGAAAGCGATGGACCGCGCCGATATGGATCTGGTGCGCGACCAGTTCGTCGCGTCGGCCCAGATGGCCGAGCGATGCGGCTTCGACATGCTGGAGATCCATGCCGCGCATGGGTACCTGCTGTCGGCCTTCATCACGCCGCTGACCAACCGCCGCACCGACCAATATGGCGGCTCGCTGGAAAACCGCATGCGCTATCCGCTGGAGATCTTCCATGCGGTGCGTGCCGTGTGGCCGGCCGAAAAGCCGATCTCGATGCGCATCTCCGCCAATGACTGGGTGGGTATCGAAGGCGTCACCCCGGCCGACGCCGTCGAGATCGCCAGGCTGCTGCACCAAGCCGGCGTCGATCTTTGCGACGTCTCGGCCGGGCAGACCACCATCGCCGCCAAACCGGTCTATGGCCGCATGTTCCAGACGCCGTTCTCCGACCGCATCCGCAACGAGGTCGGCATTGCGACGATGGCGGTCGGCAACATCTATGAGCCCGACCATGCCAATTCGATCCTGATGGCCGGCCGCGCCGACCTGGTGGCGCTGGCCAGGCCGCATCTCACCGATCCCTACTGGACATTGCATGCGGCGGTGACGCTGGGCGACCGCGGCGTCAAATGGCCCGACCCCTATCTGCGGGGACGCGACCAGATCTACCGGCTGGCCGAGCGTGAGGCAGCGGCGGGGCTCAAAGTATGACCGCAGCTCAAGCAATCCTTGGCAAGCATGCGCTGGTCACCGGCGGCGGCTCCGGCGTCGGCAAGGCTATCGCGCTGGCGCTGGCGGAAGCCGGCGTCGCCATCACCATTTGCGGGCGCCGTGAAGCGGCGCTGGCCGAGGTCGCGAAGGAAAGCGACCGGATCTTTGCTGTCGCCGCCGATGTCACCAACGAAGCCGAGATGGCTGCCCTTCACGAGAAGGCTGAAGCGGCACGCGGACCTCTCGACATCGTCATTGCCAATGCCGGCATGGCGGCAAGCGCACCGGCTCCCAAGACCGCGCTGGCCGACTGGCAGCGCACGCTCGACGTCAATTTGACCGGCGCCTTCCTGACGGTGAAGCCGGCGCTGGCCGGCATGCTGGCGCGGAAGACGGGCCGCATCGTCTTCGTCGCATCGACCGCCGGCCTGAAGGGTTATGCCTATGTCGCGCCCTATGTGGCCGCCAAGCATGGCGTCGTCGGGTTGATGCGGGCCTTGGCCGCCGAGACCGCCAAGTCAGGCGTGACGGTCAACGCCGTCTGCCCCGGCTTCGTCGAAACCGGCATGCTTGAGGAGTCCATCGCGCGCATCGTCGAGAAAACCGGCCGGTCGGCGGAGGACGCTCGCGCAAGTCTTGCAACGACAAACCCGCAGGGCCGTTTCATCCAGCCCGAAGAGGTCGCCTCGGCGGTGCTTTGGCTGTGCAGCGATGCCGCGCGATCGATCACCGGACAGGCGATCTCGGTTTCGGGAGGCGAGACATGGTAGCGGGACCGACCTCGACCGGGCCGGGCAAGGAGAGGCTGCGGCTGTGGATCCGCCTGCTGCGCGCCTCGCGCACCATCGAGGCGGAGCTGCGCGAGCGGCTGAAGAAGGAATTCGACACCACGTTGCCGCGCTTCGACGTGATGGCGGCGCTCTACCGCTCGCCCGAAGGTATGCTGATGAGCGACCTGTCACGCTTCCTTCTGGTGTCGAACGGCAACGTCACCGGCATCGTCGACCGGCTGGTTTCCGAAGGGCTGGTGACGCGGGCGCGGCGCAACGGCGATCGCCGCACCTCGATGGTGCGCCTGACCGAGGAAGGTTCGAAATCTTTCGCCGCGATCGCCGCCGCGCATGAGAATTGGGTCGGCGAGCTTCTCGGCACCGTCAGCGAGGACGAGGCGCGGCGGCTGACCGGCATGCTGAAATCGTTCCGCAGCAATTGGGAGGGACGCTAATGAGCGCCATGGCCAGGTTTAAGCCGAAGCATTTCCTCTGGGAGGTCGAAGGCAAGGTCGCGAAGATCCGGCTCGACCGTCCCGAGCGGAAGAACCCCCTGACCTTCGACAGCTATGCGGAACTCCGCGACACGTTTCGCGACCTCGTCTATGCCGACGATGTCGACGCGGTCGTGTTCCTGCCCAATGGCGGCAATTTCTGCTCGGGCGGCGATGTGCATGACATCATCGGGCCGCTGGTCAAGATGGACATGAAGCAGTTGCTCGCCTTCACGCGCATGACCGGCGACTTCGTCAAGGCGATGCTCAACTGCGGCAAGCCGATCATCTCGGCGGTCGATGGCGTGGCGGTCGGCGCCGGCGCGATCATCGCCATGGCCTCCGACATCCGCATCGCGACGCGGGAGGCAAAAACCGCCTTCCTGTTCACCCGCGTCGGCCTTGCCGGCTGCGACATGGGCGCCTGCGCGATCCTGCCGCGCATCATCGGCCAGGGCCGCGCCGCCGAGTTGCTCTACACCGGCCGCACCATGAGCGCCACCGAAGGCGAGCGCTGGGGTTTCTACAACCGGCTGGTCGAACCGGCGGCGCTGGAGGCCGACGCGCTCGATATGGCGGTGCGGATCGTTTCCGGCCCGACCTTCGCGCATGGCATCACCAAGACGCAGCTCAACCAGGAATGGTCGATGGGCCTCGACCAGGCGATCGAGGCGGAAGCGCAGGCGCAGGCGATCTGCATGCAGACCGGCGATTTCGAACGCGCCTACAAGGCGTTCGTGGCGAAGGAAAAGCCGGTGTTCGAGGGGAATTGAGGATGGACGCGTTATTGGCAACGCTGGCGGGACAGCGCCCCCCTCTGTCCTGCCGGACATCTCCCCCACTTGGGGGGAGATTGGCAGTTGCGGCGCCGGCTCCAACCTTGCAAGGCCGGCAATTGGCGAAACCGTGGGCGACGTCTGATCTCCCCCCTTGTGGGGGAGATGTCCGGCAGGACAGAGGGGGGCGCCGTAGAGCGCAAACTTCGCAGAACTGCGGAGGCAAGCATGCCTGACCGCACCTTCCTCACCTGGCCGTTCTTCGAAGACCGCCACCGCCAACTCGCCGATCGCCTCGAGACCTGGTGCGCGAAAAACCTGCCCGTCGAGCACCACGATGTCGACGACGCCTGCCGCGAGCTCGTGGCGAAACTCGGCCGTGACGGCTGGCTGAAGCCGACGGCGCTCGACCCCGCCAATCCCGCGCCGCTCGATGTGCGCACGCTCTGCATCACACGCGAGACGCTGGCACGGCATGACGGGCTCGCCGACTTCGCCCTCGCGATGCAGGGCCTGGGCACCGGCGCGATCACCCTGTTCGGGACGCCGGACCAACAGCGCTGGCTCGCGAAGACGCGGGCGGGCGAGGCAATTTCCGCCTTTGCACTGTCGGAGCCGCGCTCGGGGTCGGACGTCGCCAACATGGAGATGTCGGCCGTCCGCGACGGCGGCGATTATGTGCTGTCGGGCGAAAAGACCTGGATCTCCAATGGCGGCATCGCCGACCTCTATGTCGTCTTTGCCCGCACCGGCGAGGCGCCGGGCGCCAAGGGGATCTCCGCTTTCATCGTGCCCGGCGACGCCAAGGGCCTTGGCATCGCCGAACGGCTCCAGGTGATCGCGCCGCATCCGCTGGCCAGATTGTCCTTCGACAATGTGCGCGTGCCCGCTTCCGCGCTGATCGGCAAGCCCGGCGAGGGTTTCCGCATCGCCATGTCGGTGCTCGACGTGTTCCGCTCCACGGTGGGCGCGGCGGCACTCGGCTTTGCGCGGCGTGCGCTGGACGAGAGCGTCAGCAGAGCTGCGGAGCGCAAACTCTTCGGCGCGCCGATGGCCGAGTTGCAGATGGTGCAGGGCCATATCGCCGACATGGCGCTCGACGTCGACGCCGCCGCGCTCCTCATCTACCGCGCCGCCTGGACCAAGGACATGGGTGCCGCGCGAGTGACGCGCGAGGCAGCGATGGCCAAGCTGTTCGCCACCGACAAGGCGCAAGAGGTGATCGACAAGGCCGTGCAGCTGCATGGCGGCGACGGCGTGCGCAAGGGCCACATCGTCGAGAGCCTCTATCGTGAAATCCGGGCGCTGCGCATCTATGAAGGCGCTTCGGACGTACAGAAGGTGGTCATCGCGAGACAGGTGATGGGCGGAGCGTGAAACCTTTGCCGATCGCATCTGAAATAGGGGGAGACATGCACACCATCCTGCAGCCCGAGGGCTGGGCCAAGCCGGTCGGCTACGCCAATGGCGTGGCCGCGCGCGGCCGGCTTGTCTTTATCGGCGGCCAGGTCGGCTGGAACGCCGAATGCAAATTCGAGACCGATGATTTCGTCGGCCAGGTGCGCCAGACGCTCGCCAATGTCGTCGCGGTTCTTGCCGAAGCCGGCGGCGAGCCGCGGCACATCACCTCGATGACGTGGTATTTCACCGACAAGGCCGAATATCTCGCCAACCTGAAGGGGATCGGCGAGGCTTACCGCGCCGTCATCGGCCGGCATTTTCCGGCCATGGCCGCCATGCAGGTGGTGGCGCTGGTCGAGGACCGCGCCAAGGTGGAGATCCAGGCAATGGCGGTCATTCCGGAGTGAGATAGCGGATATCGATTGAATGCTCGAGACCAAGCCGTACCCGCTTGGCTACCGCCGTAATCTGTGATCAGATGATCACGCCCGCTTCGGTGGGCCTATTTTCGCACATAGACTTTGCCGGCGTCCAAGGAAAGCAAAAGCGTGGCTCTGGGCTTCGAACCCGTATCGGGACGCATCACCGTCCAGGATGGCGTCTATCAACAGCTTCGCCATGCCTTGATGGTCGGCAGTTTCGATCCGGGGCAGGTGCTGACGATCGCCTCGCTGGCCGAGGCTTTCGGCACCTCGAACATGCCGGTGCGCGAGGCCCTGCGGCGGCTCGCGGCGGAGAACGCGCTGGAGATCTCGCAGAATGGCTCGGCCTGCGTGCCGGTGGTGACGCGGGCGCGGCTCGACGATCTCTGCCGCGCCCGGCTCGCCGTCGAAGGGCTGGCCGCCGAGCTCGGCGCGCCGCGCCTGACGGCGTCCGACCTCGCGTCCCTGCAGAGGGTCACCGAAGAGCAGCAGGCGATCGGCCGCGACGGCAGCATCTACGAACTGATCGCCAAGAACCAGCAGTTCCACTTCACGATCTATCGCGCTTCCGGATCCGACGTGCTGTTCCAGTTGATCGAGACGCTGTGGCTGCGCTTCGGCCCTTATATGCGGCTGTTGTCCAACCATGTCGCGCCGCTGATGCGCGCCGGCGTCATGGAACCCTCGGGCCGTCACGCCGCGATCATCGCGGCGCTCAACGACAAGGATTTCCCCCGCGCCCGCGACGAGGTCGTGGCCGACATTACGGCGACGCAGGAAACGCTGCGCACGATCTGCCCCGACGTGCCCGAGCCCAAGGCAGTCGATTTCGCCGCTTTCGGCAAAGCATCCTGATTTTTCTCAACGCCGGTGACCGAAGTCGAAGACGGTCCGATCGCAGCCGCGCTGGCCCACGCAATCACCTTTTTGACCACTCCTGCGCGCTTTCTTTAGTCTTGAAGGATTGCTCCCTGGCCGGTTTTGTGATCACATGATCACAAGGAGCGAGAGACAGCAAATGTCGGGCTATTTTCTCTATCATTCGATCGGCACTTTCCCCGGCAAGGCCGAGGCGATGGCCGCCGCGCTGGCGGAATTTTCCGCTATCTGGTCGGCGGAGGACGACGGCCAGTGGCCGGCCGCGCTGGCCGCGCGGCAACGCTTCATCGACGCCTGGACGCGGCTGATCGCGGCGCCGAAAGGCACTCTGACCACAGCCGAGAATGTCACTGCCGCGCTCTACAGCCTGATCGGCGGCCTTCCGGCGGAGCGGCTGGCGGGAAAACGCCTGCTGGTTGCCGGCGACTGTTTTCCGAGCCTGCATTTCCTGCTTGCAGGGCTTGCCGAGCGTTTCGGCTTCACGCTCGATACCGTGCCGCTGCGGCCGGGCGAAAGCTGGGTGCGCGACGAGGATTTCATCGCCCGCTGGCAGGAGGATGTCGGACTGGCGCTCATAACCTTCGTGACCTCGACGGCCTCGCATCGCTGCGATGTCGAGCGGTTCGCCGCGCATGGCCGTGCCATGGGCAGCCTTGTCGGCGTCGATGTCACGCAGGGCATTGGTGTGGCGCCGTTTTCCGTTGCCGCGACGCCGGTCGATTTCGTCGTCTCGACCTCTCTGAAATGGCTGTGCGGTTCCTCCGGCGCCGGCATATTGCAGGTCGCGCCGGAATTGCTTGCGACCTGCCGGCCGGAACTGCGCGGCTGGTTCAGCCAGCCGAACCCGTTCTCCTGGGACCTCGACGCCTTCAGCTATGCCGACGATGCGCGCCGTTTCGATCATGGCACGCCGGCGATCCTGGCCAGCGTCGCTTCGCTGCCCGGCCTGGAATGGGTGGAAAAGACCGGCATCGATGCCATCCGCGCACAGAACGCCGTGCTCGTCGAGCGCATCATCGGCGCGGCGCTCGACAATGGCTGGACTCTGCGTTCGCCGCTCGACGCCAAGGCGCGCGGCGGCAGCGTGATGCTCGGCCTGCCGCAAGGCGTCGAGGCGCCGAAAATTATCGCTTCGCTGCGCAACGAGCGGCTCTACTGCGACGCGCGCGGCACGACGCTCAGGCTGTCGCCCGGCATGGTCACCACCGAAGCGGCGGTCGATGCGCTGATCGCCAGACTGCAGGACCATATCGGTTCGCGGCGCCGCCGCGCATCCTGATTGCAGGCACCGCCTCGCCTGCGGCGCCTGGGAGTTGGGCGCTGGAAGGGGCGGATGTGGAACCGAACCAGAGGGAAACACAATGTTGAAACGTTTAGGACTGATTGGGGTGGTGATTGCCGCGGGTGTGGCCTTCGCGGCGCCCGCCTTTGCCGACAAGATCATGGTCGGCGCCTACCCGGCCAACCCGCCGTGGGAATACAAGACCGATTCGGGCGGCTTCGAGGGTTTTGAGATCGATGTCGCCAACGACGTCGCCAAGCGTATCGGCGCCGATATCGAGTTCCAGGATTTGGGCTTCCAGGCGCTGTTTGCGGCGACTGCTTCCGGCCGCATCGACTTTGCGGTGTCCTCGATCTCCGTTACCAAGGAGCGGCTGCAGAACCAGGGCTTCACCCAGCCCTATTACGACAGCGACGGCACGATCGTCGGCAAGGCGGATTCCGCCATCAAGTCGCTCGATGACCTCAAGGGCAAGACCATCGGCGTCATCGCTGGCTCGACCGGCGAGGCCTATATGAAGGAGAACGCCGCCAAGCTCGGCGTTGCCGAGACCAAGAGCTACAACGCCCAGCAGGACCTTCTGCTCGACGTGCAGAACGGCCGCATCGACGGCGGCGCCGGCGAGCTCGCCGGTTTCCTGTTCGCCATAAAGCAGATGCCGGCGTTGAAGATCCTGGTGCGCATCCCGACCGGCGAGCGCTTCGCGATGATGACCAAGAAAGGCCATCCGCTGCTCGAGAAGGTGAACGACGCGATCACCGCCATGAAGAAGGACGGCACCATGGCCGCGATCCACAAGAAGTGGTTCGGCGTCGATCCGGAAGCCGGCACCAGCACCGTGACGCCGGGTCCGATCCCGCAATAATCGGGCTGAAAATCGCCGCGGGAGCGCCGGCCAGACCAGCGCTCCCGCTTCCACCCTTCAGGCCCGCGAAGGCGGTGGGCTTGGCATTGCCTTCATGGTGAGCCGATGGAACTGATCGACACCTTCTTCAATTGGGGCATTCTGGTCCGATCCTTTCCGATCCTGATCCGCGGACTGGGAAACACCATCCTGCTTGGTTTGGCGGCCATCGTCTTCGGCACCATTGCCGGCCTGGCAATCTGCCTGGTGCGGCTCTACGCGCCGAAGCCGTTGAGGCGGCTGGCGACGCTCTATATCGACATCTTCCGCGCGCTGCCGATCCTGGTGGTGCTGATCCTGATTTATTACGCCCTGCCCTTCGTCGGCATCCGCCTGTCGTCCTTTGTCTCGGCCGCGCTCGCGCTGTCGCTGGTGCTCGCCGCCTTCACCGCGGAAGTGTGCCGCGCCGGCATCCAGAACATTCCGAAGGGCCAGTTCGAGGCCGCGGCCGCGCTTGGCCTGCCCTTCTGGGTCGCCATGCGCAAGGTGGTGCTGCCGCAGGCGATCCGCGTCGTCATCCCGCCGCTGACCAGCAATTGCGTTTCGGTGTTCAAGGACACCGCGCTCGCTTCGGTGGTGGCGATGCCCGACCTCTTGAAGCAGGCGACCGATGCGCAGGCGCTGATGGCCAACCCGACGCCGCTGATCGGCGCCGCGATCATCTACCTTGCCTTCCTGTGGCCGCTGGTGCGGCTGGTCGGCTACCTCGAAGAGCGCGGCAAGGCCCGGTCCGCGCACTGATCCCTCACTTGAAATCGATGACCTGAAGGAGACGCCTCGTGAACCAGCACCATGTTTCGAAAGCGCAGGAGGGCGCCGCCTCGTTCCCGGTCGAGAAGATCCGCGCCATGTTCCCGGCGCTCAGCCAAGCCGGCGACTTCATCTTCATGGACAATGCGGCCGGCGCGCAGATCCCGCAAAGCGTGCTCGATGCGGTGACGAACCATCTGGTGGGACACAATGTGCAGCGCGGCGGCCGCTATGGCCGCAGCGTGACGGTCGACCAGTCGGTCGCGGACGCACGCGAGAGCGTGGCGCTTCTCATTAACGCTTACAGCCCGTCCGAAATCTGCTTCGGCATGAACGCTACCTCGTTCATCCGCCTGGTCAGCCTCGGCATCGGCCAGATGCTTGCCAAGGATAGAGATGGTGGGCGCGACGAGATCATCGTCACCGACATGGACCACGACGCCAACATCGCCACCTGGCTGGCGCTGGAGCCGGCCGGCGCCAAGTTCAAATGGTGGCGCATGCGCGAGGACGGCAATCTTCATGTCGACGACCTCAAGCCGCTGGTTTCGGAGCGCACGCGCCTCGTCGCTTGCACGGTGACGGCGCATTCGATCGGCTCGATCGTCGACGTCGCCTCGGTGGCCAGGATCGCGCATGCGGCGGACGCGGAAGTGTTCCTCGACTGCGTGCACTACGGACCGCACGGACTGATCGACGTGCAGGCCTGGGATTGCGATTACCTCGTCTGCTCCGGCTACAAGAACTTCTCGCCGCATATGGGCTTCCTGTGGGGCCGCTTCGAAACGCTGAAGCGGCTGCCGACCTTCCGCGAGGATTTCATTCCCGACGAACCGCCCTACAAGGTCGAGGCCGGCACCTTCATCTACGAGAACGTGTCGGGCATGGATGCGGCGGTGCGCTACCTGGAATCCATCGGCCGCAATTTCCTGCCCGAGAACAACCGCTCGCGCCGCGACAACATCGTCGCCGGCATGGGCGCCATCCGCGACTACGAGCTGGTGCTGGCCCGCGAGATGCTGAAGGTGCTGAAGGACTGCAATGCCACCATCTACGGCGTCGCCGACGAGGCCCGCATAAACGAGCGCGTGCCAACCTTCTGCTTCAACATCGGCAAGCTCTCGCCGCAAAGGATCGTCGAGGAGATGGCGGCGATGCAGATCGGCATCCGCGACGGGCATATGTATGCGCCGCGGCTGATGAAGCGGCTGAACCTGTCGATGGACAGCGGCGCGATCCGCGCCTCGCTGGTGCATTACAACACGGTCGAGGAAGTGCGCCGCTTTGGGGAAGCCCTGCGGGCGATTGTTGCGAAGTTGTCGTGATCGCCTTGACCACGACGGTGTTAGGGAGTGTCGAGATTCAGGTCAGGCCGAGTCGAGAATGGTAGCTTCCGAGAACCGGAGCGGAGCGTACTTAAAGTACGTGAGCACCGGAAGCGCAGGAAGCTGCCATTCGCAGGCCGGCCTCACCTGAATATCGGCACTCCCGGTCAGGCCGCCTTCTTCTTCGCCAACCTCGCCTTGATGCTCGCTATGTCGGCGCGCGGCGTCGCGGCGAACAGCGTCTTGGTGTAGGCGTGCTTGGGGTTGGAGAAGACCTCGTCGCGCGGGCCGTATTCGACCGCTTCGCCGAAATACATCACCATCACGTCGTCGGCGATGTAGCGCACCACCGAGAGGTCGTGGCTGATGAAGACATAGGTCAGTTGGAACTCGTCCTGCAGGTCGGCGAGCAGGTTCAGCACCTGCGCCTGCACCGAGAGGTCGAGCGCCGAGACCGGTTCGTCCAGCACCAGGAGGCTCGGATTCAGCATCAGCGCGCGTGCAATGGCGATGCGCTGGCGCTGGCCGCCCGAGAACATATGCGGGTAGCGGTTGTAGTGCTCCGGTCCGAGGCCGACCTTCTTCAGCATCTTCATCGCCAGGTCGCGGCGCTCTTCGGCCGGCTTGTCGGTGTTGATGAGCAACGGCTCGCCCAGCACATCGCCGATCTTCTGGCGCGGGTTGAGGGAGCCGTAAGGGTTCTGGAAGACGATCTGCACCTTGCGGCGCATTTCCTTGGTGAGCCCGTCCCTGGCGATGTCGACCTTGTTGCCGTCGATGAAGAGTTCGCCGGAGGTGGCCGGGTCGATCAGCGTGATGATGCGGGCGAGCGTGGACTTGCCGCAGCCCGATTCACCCACGATCGCCAGCGTCTTGCCCTTCTCGACGCTGAAGGATACGCCCTTCACCGCATGCACGGTGCGCGCGCCGCGGAACAGACCGCCGCCGACATGGTAGTCGCGCTTGATGTCCTTGCCTTCGACGACCTTGGTCATGCGCCGGCTCCCGAAGGGGCGGCCTCGAACAGCATGTCCGTGACGGTCGGCAGCCGGTCGCCGACGGCGTTTTCCGGCAGCGCCGAGAGCAGCGCGCGCGTGTAGTTGCTCTTCGGCGATTCAAAGAGCGACAGCACGTCGGCCTCTTCCATCTTGCGGCCCTTGTACTGGACGATGACGCGGTCGGCGGTTTCGGCCACCACGCCCATATTGTGGGTGATCATGATCAGGCCCATGCCGTATTTGGCCTGCAGCGAGACAAGCAGATCGAGGATCTGCTTCTGGATGGTGACGTCGAGCGCGGTGGTCGGCTCGTCGGCGATCAAAAGCTTCGGGTTGCAGGCAATCGCCATCGCGATCATGACGCGCTGGCACTGGCCGCCCGACATCTGGTGCGGGAAGGAGTTCAGCCGGTCAGCCGGGTCGGGAATGCCGACCTGCTTGAAGAGCTCGATGGCGCGCGCACGGCGCTCGGCCTTGTCCATGCCCATGTGGAAGCGCAGCACTTCCTCGATCTGGAAGCCTACGGTGAAGCACGGGTTGAGACTGGCGATCGGCTCCTGGAAGATCATGGCGATGTCCTTGCCAATGATCTTGCGGCGATCGGCCGGGCTGATCTTCAACAGGTCGCGGCCGTTGAAGGTCATGCGGTCGGCAGTGACGGTGGCCGTCCACGGCAGCAAGCCCATCACGGCCAGCATCGACACCGATTTGCCGGAGCCGGATTCGCCGACGATGGCGAGCACCTCGCGCTCATCGACATGAAGCGAGACGCCGTCGACGGCGCGGAACGGGCCGGACGCGGTCTGGAACTCGACGACGAGGTTCTGGATGTCGAGCAGCGCCATCACGACCTCCTGAGTTTGGGATCGAGCGCGTCGCGCAAGCCGTCGCCGATCAGGTTGATGGCAAGCACGGTGATGAGGATGGCGAGGCCGGGGAAGGTCACCACCCACCAGGCGCGCAGGATGAACTCGCGCGCCGACGCAAGCATCGTTCCCCATTCCGGCGTCGGCGGCTGGGCACCGAGGCCGAGGAAGCCGAGTGCGGCGGCTTCGAGAATGGCGTTGGAGAAGGACAGCGTGCCTTGGACGATGAGCGGCGCCAGGCAGTTGGGCAGGATGGTGGCGAGCATCAGCCTGAGATGTCCGGCGCCCGCGACCTTCGCCGCCACGACATATTCGCGGCTCTTCTCGGCCATGACGGCGGCGCGCACCAGGCGGGCGAAATGCGGCTGCAGCACAAGCGCGATCGCCAGCATCGCGTTGAACAAGCCAGGGCCGAGGATGGTGACCAGCACGAGCGCCAAGAGCAGCGACGGGAAGGCCAGGATCAGGTCCATGACGCGCATGATCGCGACGTCGACCCAGCCGCGGAAATAGCCTGCCAAAAGGCCGAGCGTGATGCCGCCGGTGAGCGCCAGCGTGACGACGACCGCGCCGATCAGCAGCGAGAAGCGCGCGCCATAGAGCAGGCGCGAGAGGATGTCGCGGCCGACCGGGTCGGTGCCGAGCAGATATTGCGTCGAGCCGCCCTCCTGCCAAGCCGGCGGCCTGAGGAACGCGGCCTTGTCCTGGATGTCGGGCGCGTAAGGCGCGAGCAGCGGCGCGAAGAGTGCGGCGAGCACCAAAAGGATGAAGACGACCAGGCCGATGACGGCGCCGCGATTCACCGAGAAATAATGCCAGAAGGTCCTGAGGCCGGTGAGACGATCCGGGCTGCCGGCGGCCATCGGGGCGATTTCGGTCTGGGTCATTTATGCCGCCCTGATGCGCGGGTTGATGACGGCGTAGAGCACATCGACGATCAGATTCACCGCCATGACGATGAGCGCGATCAAAAGCAGACCCGACTGCACGACGACATAGTCGCGCTTGAAGATGGAATCGACCATCCATTTGCCGATGCCCGGCCAGGCGAAGATGGTCTCGGTGAGGATGGCGCCCGCGAGCAGCGTGCCGACCTGCAGGCCGATGGTGGTGACGACCGGGATCAGCGCGTTGCGCAGCGCATGCACGCCGATGACGCGCGCCGCCGAAAGACCCTTGGCGCGCGCGGTGCGGACATAGTCCTCGCCCAGCACTTCGAGCATGGCCGAGCGCGTCTGGCGCGCGATCACCGCCAGCGGAATGGTGCCGAGCACGATCGAAGGCAGCACAAGGTGGCTGAGCGCGGAGCGGAACGCATCCCACTTGCCGTAAAGCAGGCTGTCGATAGTCATGAAGCCGGTGATCGGCTTGAAGAAGAACTGCAGGCCGATGCGGCCCGACACCGGCGTCCAGCCGAGATAGCCGGAAAAGAAGATGATGAGCAGCAGGCCCCACCAGAAGATCGGCATCGAATAGCCGACAAGGGCGGTGCCCATCAGCGACTGGTCGAACCATGAGCCGCGCTTGACGGCGGCGAAGATGCCGGCCGGAATGCCGATGACCATGGCGAAGACCATGGCGAAGAAGGACAGTTCCAGCGTCGCCGGGAAGAGTGTCTTGAACTCCTCGAGGACCGGCCGCTTGGACGAGATGGAAACGCCGAAATCGCCGGTGGCGACCTCACCGACATAGCGCGCATACTGCTGCCAGATCGGCAGATTGTAGCCGAACTGTTCCTTGAGCTCTTCGTAGCGGGCGGGGGCGACGCCATGCTCGCCGGCCATGGCGAGGATCGGATCGCCGGGCAGCAGTCGGACAAAGGCGAAGGCGCAGATGGTGATGCCGACCAGGGTCGGGATCAGAAGGGCGATTTTGTTGAGAAGATATCGGAGCATCGTCAAGTCGAAACGGGGCGGCGCGAATTCGCGCCGCCCCGTTCGCAAATATTACTCGGACTTGTCAACACCGTCGAAACGGTGAATGCCGAGCGGGTCCATCTTGAAGCCGGTGACGTTGTTGCGAACGACCGCGTAGACCTGGCTGTGGGCCAGCAGGAAGGCGGGCGCTTCCTTCGCGAAGATCACCTGCGCCTGCTCATAGAGCTTGGTGCGCTCGGCCTGGTCGCTGGTCTTCTTGGCCTTCTGGATCAGGTCCTCGAAGTCCTTGTCGCACCAGCTCGAATAGTTCGAGACGCCGATGGCCGAGCAGGCGAAGAGGGTGGCGAAGAAATTGTCCGGGTCGCCATTGTCGCCGGTCCAGCCGACCTGGAAGGCGCCGGGGCGGTCCTTCTTCTTGCCTTCCTCGCGGTACTTCGTCCACTCGTAGTTGACGATGTTGGCCTTGACGCCGACCTTGGCCCAGTCGGCCTGGATCAGCTCGGCGGCGCGCTGGAAGTTAGGATTGTAGGGACGGGCGCGGTCCGAGGCCCAGAGCTGGATCTCCTTCAGCCCGGCAGCCTCGAGCACCTTCTTGGCCGCTTCCGGATTGTAGGCGTCGGTCTTCACGTCCTTGTTCCACGACCACATGGTCGGCGGGATCAGGTTTTCGGCCGGCGTCGCGCCGGCATCCTGGAACAGCGACTTGATCAGCGCATCCCGGTCGATCGCCTGGTTGAGCGCATGGCGCACTTCCGGCTTATCGAGCGGCGGGATCGTGGTGTTGTAGCTCATATAGCCGATGTTCAGGCCGGCCTGGTCCATCAGGGTCACGTCCTTGTTGGCCTTGATGGTCGCGATGTCGGCGGGGTTCGGATAGACCGTCACGTCGCACTCGCCGGCCAGCACCTTCTGGATGCGGGCGGTCGCGTCAGGCGTGATGGCGAAGACCAGATCGTCGATCTTTTCCTTGCCCTTGAAGTAGTCGGGATTGGCCGCATAGCGGATGACCGAATCCAGCTGATAGTCGACGAACTGGAACGGACCGGTGCCGACCGGCTTGGTCGAGAAGTCGGCCATCTTGCCTTCCTTCTCGAGCTGGTCGGCATATTCCTTCGACACGATCGAAGCGAAGTCCATGCCGAGATTGGCGAGCATCGGCGCGTTCGGCTCGGTCAGCGTCAGCTTGACGGTGAGGTCGTCGACCTTCTCCCACTTGGCGACGTATTTCGGCATGTCCATGCCGGTGTAATAGTCCCAGGTGAGGTTCGGCAGGTACTTGTCGCCGTTCCACGGATTCTGCTTGTTGAACTGGCGATCGAAGGAGAAGACGACGTCATCGGCGTTGAGGTCGCGCGTCGGCTTGAAATAGTCGGTGGTCTGGAACTTCACGCCCGGATGCAGATGGAAAGTATAGACCAGGCCATCGTCGGAAATTTCCCACTTGTCGGCAAGACCAGGCTCGATCTCGGTGCCACCGTGCTTGAATTCAACCAGTCGCGAATAGACGGTGCGCGAAGACGCGTCGAAGTCGTTACCGCCGGTCGTCGTACCGGGATCGAAATTGGCCGGCGACGCTTCCGAGCAATAAACGAGCGTCTTGGCACTGGCCATGCCGCTGAGGACGCTTGCAGCCAGCAACGCGGCTGCAAAAGCCATTGTCTTTTTCATTGAGCACTCCCTGATGTTCTCTCAAGCCCCTCTATCAGGCTCGCGAAGGGCGCATATAAGCACCGTTTCTTCGCCTTTGGAACACCTCGTGTGCATACCCCACGGGAAGCAGGAAAAGAATCTACCCTTTGCTCAAATATCAGAAAAAACGAGCAATTTATTCCGCTCACGACATTATTAACGATAGCAGTTTTTTATTGATCGGCCGCCTTTCGAAATGGCGATGCGCGGCATGCCTGCCCCGGATCGCCCCGCCGCCCAGGCAGGTGCGGGAGGCCATCGAAGCGCGGGATTTCGATGGCAATCTTTCCCCGCATTGCCGCTGGGGCAAGGCTTGCACGGTCGCGGATAGAGGCAATACATAGACGATGGGCGGGATTTCCCGGAAAATCCGAACCGGCGTGGAGGACGCTTCTTTCGGAGGCGGCGCCAGACAAGAAGGCGACAGGGAGAGACAGGTGGCAAAAGCAGCCAAGACGACAGCCCCGGCGAAAGCAAAGGCCAAGGCCGCCGCCGAAAGCGATGCGCCCAAGGCTGTGAAGGCGGCCGCCGCGTCGAAGACGAAGACGGCCGCCAAGGAAGCGCCTGCCAAGGCAGCCGCAAAACCCGCGGCGGCAAAGACCAAGGCCGCGGCAGCCAAAAAGGACAAGCCGGCAACCGCACAAGCGGCGGCCGCCAAGCCGGCCACCCCGCCTGCCACTAAGGGTCTGCCGAAGGCGATAACCGAGCTCACCGCCGGCCTGCCGGAAAAGCCGTGGCTGAAAAGCTATCCCAAGAACATGCCGGCCGAGATCGGCGCCCTGCCCTATAAGTCCATCGGCGAGTTTCTCGTCGCCGCCTGCAAGCAATTCGCCGGACGGCCTGCCTTCGTGTGCATGGGCAAGTCGATCACCTATGCCGAGCTCGAGCGGCTGTCGGCCGCGTTCGGCGCCTATCTGCAGGCGAGAGGCCTCGAGAAGGGCGCGCGCGTGGCGCTGATGATGCCGAACGTGCTGCAATATCCGGTGGCGATGATGGGGATCCTGCGCGCCGGCTACACGGTGGTGAACGTCAACCCGCTCTACACACCGCGCGAACTGGAACACCAGTTGAAGGATTCCGGCGCGCAGGCCATCGTCATCCTCGAGAACTTCGCCGGCACGCTGCAGGCGGTGATCGCCAGGACGCCCGTCAAGCATGTCATCGTCGCCGCCATGGGCGACATGCTGGGCGGCCTCAAGGGCGCCATCGTCAACCTCGTCGTGCGGCGGGTGAAGAAGATGGTTCCGGCATGGTCGCTGCCCGGCCATGTCAAGTTCAACGCCGTGCTCAAGACCGGCGCGACCATCGCCTTCAAGCCGCCCACGGTCTCCGCCGACGACATCGCCTTCCTGCAATATACGGGCGGCACCACCGGCGTCTCGAAGGGCGCCGTGCTGCTGCATCGCAACGTGCTTTCGAACGTCGCGCAGAATTCGCTGTGGGTGGAGGACGCCTATACGGTGAAGCCGAAGCCCGCGCATCTCAACTTCATATGCGCGCTGCCGCTCTACCACATCTTCGCGCTGACGGTGAACGCGCTGATGGGCATGCAGCAGGGCGCGCAAAACGTGCTGATCCCCAACCCGCGTGATATCCCGGGCTTCGTCAAGGAACTGGCAAAATACCCGATGCACATCTTCCCGGGCCTCAACACGCTGTTCAACGCGCTGCTCAACAATGAGGAATTCCGCAAGCTCGACTTCAAGCCGCTGATCCTGACACTGGGCGGCGGCATGGCGGTGCAGAAGGGCGTCGCCGAACGCTGGAAGGCGCTGACCGGCTGCCCGGTGAGCGAAGGCTACGGACTGTCCGAAACCTCGCCGGTGGCGACGGCCAACAAGTTCAGCTCGGCCGATTTCACGGGCACGATCGGCCTGCCGCTGCCTTCGACGGAAATCGCCATCCGCGACGACGACGGCAACAACGTGCCGCTCGGCGAAGTGGGCGAGATCTGCATCCGCGGCCCGCAGGTGATGGCCGGCTACTGGAACCGTCCCGACGAGACCGCCAAGGTGATGACCAAGGACGGCTTCTTCAAATCCGGCGACATGGGCTTCATGGACGAGCGCGGCTACACCAAGATCGTCGACCGCAAGAAGGACATGATCCTGGTCTCCGGCTTCAACGTGTATCCGAACGAACTGGAGGAGGTGGTGGCGCATCACCCGGGCGTGCTGGAAGTCGCGGCCATCGGCGTGCCGGACGAGCATTCCGGCGAAGTGCCCAAATTGTTCGTGGTCAGGAAGGACCCGGGGCTCACTATCGAAGCCCTGATGGCTTACTGCCGCGAGAACCTGACCGGCTACAAGCGGCCGCGATATATCGAGTTCCGCACCGAGCTGCCGAAGACCCCGGTCGGCAAGATCCTGCGGCGCGCGTTGCGGGACCAGGCTTGAGCGATTCCACAGCCGGCTTGGGGCGACACCGGACGAAGGCGCTCGATCCGGCGGACTTCATCAAAGCAAACATGCGGCTGACGCCGGTGTCGTCAGTGCCGGAGGTCCGGCTCTATCAGGCGCATCCCGGCAGCGGCCTGCGGCGGCTGCTGGAACCGGACGACGACGGCGACGGAAGCCAGCCTGAGCCGCAGCCGCCCTACTGGGCCTATGCCTGGGCCGGCGGCGCCGTGCTGGCGCGCTATATCCTCGACAGGCCATCGATCGTCGCCGGCAAGCGGGTGCTCGACCTCGGCGCCGGCTCGGGGCTGGTCGGCATCGCCGCGGCAAAAGCCGGGGCGCGTGCGGTAATCGCGGCGGAGATCGACCGCAACGGCGTGGCGGCGCTCCGTCTCAACGCGCAAGCCAACGGCGTCGCCATCCAAATCCGTGACGAGGACCTCACCGTCGGTGCGCCACCGGCGGTCGACCTGGTGCTCGCGGGCGACGTCTTTTACGCGCAGGATGTCGGACAGCGGATGATGCCGTTCCTCGATCGCTGCCTCGCCGCCGGCATCGACGTGCTGGTCGGCGATCCGGGTCGCGCCTGGCTGCCGAGGCCGCGGCTTTGCCCGCTCGGCGAATATCATGTGCCGGATGTCGGCGGAAACGGCGGCAGCGAGCCTAAGCCCAGCGCGGTGTTCGCTTTGATGGCGGAACCCTCTATCTGCCTGTTTTGAGGCAATTCCGGACGGAAAACCGCTTCACACTTTTCCTGGAATTGCTCTAGCCCGCCGGCACGTTCACCCGCGCGGCGAGGAAATCCGGCAGGTCAGCGACCGAGTCCAGCACGACGTCCGCCATCGGCGCCAGCGAATCGCGCGTGCCGGTGCCGGAGAGCACGCCCACCGCCAGACCACAGCCGCCGGCGCGCGCCATTTCGAGATCGTGGCGATTGTCGCCGACCATGGCGACCTCGCCGGGCTTCAACCCGGTCAGGTCGCAGAAAGCGACGACGGTGTCGGGCGCGGGCTTGGAATTGGCAACGGCGTCGTAGCCGAAGGCGGCATCGAAAAGCTGCGCGATGCCGAGGGTGGCGAGCGTCTTTTCGGCGCCGCTGGTGGAATCGTTGGTGGCAACGCCCATCCGATAGGACCGGCTGTGCAAGGTCCGCAGCGAGTCGACAATTCCGGGCAGCGCCACGGCCATGGCCGAGCCTTGCGCCGAGGTGATCTCGTTGAATCGGGAAACCGCACGCATCTGGTCCTCATCGGACAGACGCGGGAACCAGAGCTCGACGACGTCCATGTTCGAGCCGGAGGCGAAGATCGAATCGGGCTTGAAGCGCTTGGTGACGAAGTCGAAGCCGGCCGCGGCAAGCAGCCGGTCGGCTTTCCAGCGGTCGCCCTCGGCGGCGTCCATCGCCATGAAGTCGGCTATGCCGAGCCAGGTTGCGTTGAAGTCGACAAGCGTGCCGTCCTTGTCGAACAATATACCCTTGATATCCGCCAATCCTTTTACTCCACGCCACGCAATTGGTGGATATGAGCCACCAGTCCGGCAGTCGAGGCGTCGCGGTTTGCGGCAGTCTCCTTGCCTTCAACGACAGGCAGCAGGCCCGTCGCCAGTTCCTTGCCGAGTTCGACACCCCATTGGTCGAAGGAATTGATGTTGAACAGCGTGCCTTCGACGAAGACGCGATGCTCATAGAGCGCGATTATGCGGCCCAATGTGCGCGGATCGAGCTTGCGGTAGAGAATGGTGAGCGACGGGCGGTTGCCGGAGAAGACACGGTGCGGCGCGATGCGGTCGACATCGGCCGGCTTCATGCCCTTGGCCAGCATCTGAGCGCGCGCCTCTTCCAGCGTGCGCCCCTTCATGAAGGCCTCCGACTGAGCCAGACAGTTGGCGAGCAGGAGATCATGCTGGTGCTTCAATTCGGGCTCGTGACCGACCGCGGCGGCGAGAAACTCGACGGGGATGAAGTCGGTGCCCTGGTGCAGGAGCTGGAAGAAGGCATGCTGGCCGTTGGTGCCGGGCTCGCCCCAGACCAGCGGGCCGGTGGGCGTGGCGGCGGCGGTGCCGTCCAGCGTGACGCTCTTGCCGTTCGATTCCATGTCGAGCTGCTGCAGATAGGCCGGTAGGCGCGACAGGCGCTGGTCGTAAGGGATGACGGCGCGGGCCGGATAGTTGCAGACGACCCGGTGCCACCAGCCGATCAGCCCCAGAAGCACCGGCAGGTTCTTCTGCATGGGCGCCGAGCGGAAATGCTCGTCCATCTCATGCGCGCCGTCGAGGAAGGCACGGAAATTGCGCGGGCCGACGGAAATCATCACCGGCAGGCCGATGGCGCTCCAGACCGAATAGCGGCCGCCGACCCAATCCCAGAAGCCGAAGACGCGGTCCTGCTCGATGCCGAACTTCGCCACCAGGTCGAGGGCGGTCGAGACGGCGGCGAAATGCTTGCCGACCGCTTCCTTGCCCAGCGCCTTCTGCACCCAGTCGCGCGCCGTCTCGGCATTCGTCATCGTCTCGACTGTGGTGAAGGTCTTGGAGGCGATGATGAAGAGGGTCGTTTCCGCGGACAGGCTCTTCAGCGTGTCATGGATATGCGCGCCGTCGACATTGGAGACGTAGTGCGCGCGCGGCCCGTCATGATAGGGGGCCAGCGCCAGCGTCACCATTGCCGGGCCGAGGTCCGAACCGCCGATGCCGATGTTGACGATGTCGGTGATCTTCTTGCCGGTGGCACCCAGCGCCTTGCCGGACCGGATGGCGTCGGCGAAAGCGCCCATGGCGTCGAGCACGGCGATCACATCGGCCTTGGTGTCCTGGCCGTCGACGATGACGCTTTTTCCCGTCAGGTTGCGCAGTGCGGTATGCAGCACGGCGCGGTTCTCGGTGATGTTGATCTTCTTGCCTTCGAACATCGCGTTGCGGCGCCCCGCGAGATCGGCCGCCCCCGCCAGCTTTTCCAGCATCGTCATCGTGTCTGCGTCGACGGCGCATTTCGACCAGTCGAGCAGAAGGTCGCCATCGGTGGCGGAAAATGTCTCGAAGCGCTTGGGATCGGCGGCGAAGGCCTCGCGCATCGAACCCTTGGCCGCCGCGCGCTGATCGCGCAAGGCGGCAAGTTGCTTGTCGAAGGATGACTGGTCCACTGGCGGGCTCCTGGCGGGTTTTTAGACCATTTTAACAGGCCGGATGTTTCCGGCGCGTGTCGGCGCGTCATTCTATCGAGCCGAATTCCATTTCGTTCAAGCGCGGCTTTGCCGCACTGCATCACGCTTTGATGAGGGCGGTATTGGGCGGTGAGGGTGGGAGAATTTGGCATAACGAGGCTGCGCGTCATGGGCGACGACGTTTCGCATCGCGCCTTAAACGCGCCGGCGACAACGCTTCGCGTCGCGAGGCGACGATGCTGCTCATCGCGACTGATAGATCACTGGCATAAATCCCAGCGATCAGAAAAATTGATTGGCGCAACCCCTTATGCCACCCATACACTCCACTGGTCCAGCCAAGTGAAAACAGCTGGCCATCCGAGGAAGATTTCCCATGCCACAGCGCAATGACACGGCCATATGGTCCGGCCTGTTCCGGATTTCGGCTGAATCCGGCCAAACCCTCCAGGCGCAGATCCGCCAGGCGATCGTCGCGGCCATTCTAGACCGACAGATCGCCGCCTCGATGCCGCTGCCGTCGTGCCGAATTCTCGCGGAAAAACTTGGGGTTGCCCGCGGCACGGTGGTGCTCGCCTTCCAGCAACTGGTCGACCAAGGCTTCCTGGTGGCGCGCGAGCGGCGCGGCCATTTTGTCAACCCTGACGTGCTGGCCACCCCCGCCAAGCCGCATCAGAAGGCGCCCGACCAGCAGAACGAGATCGACTGGAAGGCGCGCCGGCAGATCGCCGCAAGCGACATGCCGCCGCCGGCCAAGCACGACAACTGGATCAAGTCCTCCTATCCGTTCGTCTACGGCCAGTTCGATCCGGCGCTGTTCCCGACCGCCGAATGGCGTGAATGCAACCGCATGGCGCTGGCTGTGCTGGAGATCCGCAACTGGGCATCCGACATGGTGGATCGCGACGATCCGCTGCTGATCGAGCAGATCCAGGCAAGGCTCCTGCCGCGCCGCGGCATCTTCGCCAATCCGGACGAGATCATCGTGACGCTGGGCGCCCAGAACGCGCTCTATATGCTCGCCTCGCTCTTGATGACCAAGGGCTCGAAAGTGGCGATGGAGGATCCCGGCTATCCGGATGCGCGTTCGATCTTCCGGCTGGCCGGCGCCGACATCCAGCCGGTTCCGGTCGACCAGTCGGGCATCGTGACTTCGTCGATCCCGAGCGATTCCGGCTTCGTCTTCGTCACGCCGAGCCACCACTGCCCGACCATGGTGCCGTTGTCGGCGGAACGTCGGCAGGATCTTCTGGCGCGCGCCAACCGCAACAACCAGATCATCATCGAGGACGGCTATGACAGCCAATTGCTCGACGAGGCGCCGCAGCAGGCGCTGAAGAGCCTCGACCGCTCCGGCCGCGTCATCTATGTCGGCTCGATGTCGAAGACGCTGGCTCCGGGCCTGAGGCTTGGCTACATCGTGGCTTCTGCGGGGCTGATCGCCGAGCTTCGCGCGCTGCGCCGCTTCATGTTGAGGCACCCGCCGGCGAACAACCAGCGCGCCGTCGCGCTGTTCCTTTCGCTCGGCCACCACGAGGCCCTGGTGCGCAGGCTTTCCGCCGCCTTCGACGAGCGGCGCAAGCGTCTGGTCCATGCGATTTCCGCCTTCTTGCCAGAGTGGCGTTCGACCGACTCGGCGGGCGGCACATCGCTCTGGCTGGAAGGGCCGCGCGGCACTGATTCACGCGGCCTGGCGGAAGCGGCCGCTTCGCGCAGCGTCATCATCGAACCCGGCGACCGGTTCTTCGATCGAAGCGAAAAGCCCTCTCGTTTCATGCGCTTGGGCATCTCCTCGATCTCGCTGCAGCACATCGAGCCGGGCATCCGCGAACTCGCCACCGCCGCCGGGCGCAGGCCCGCAGCCGCCTGATCGCCACAACGTCCTGAAAAGAGCCGGCGCTGCGCCGGCTCTTTTTATTTGGGCGCATGCTTGCCGCTTTAGCACTCTGGCATATTCGACGGAATCGCTTGGCCCATAGGCTGTACCAATGCCGGCGGCATAGTCGGGGCCAGAAGGGGACGAGGCAAGCCGATGGTGGACCAACCGCCGCGTGCCGCCTCGCAGACAAGACAAAGGTGGAGTGCTTCCATGTCAGTGGCTCTCGAGAAGCAGGAATCGTCGTCGGACCAGCGTTCGCGGCGGTCCGGCGGGCGCGAAGCGCGCCGCGCGATGCGGGCGGCGCCCTTGGCCGACGATATCCGTCCGGTGCGGCCGGGGCTTGAAGGCGGCAGCTATGGCCCATTGAGCCAGAACGACCAGGAACGCATCCACGAAGCGGTGCTGACCCTTTTGGAGACGGTCGGCTTCGCCAACGCCATCCCGTCCTGCATCGAGGCGCTGACCCGGGTCGGCGGCACCTATGGCGACGACGGCCGCATCCGGTTGCCCCGTGCGCTCGTGCTGGACACGATCAAGAAGGCGGCGCGCAATTTCACCCTCTACGGCCAGGATCCGAAGCACGACATGCTGATCCAGGGCAAACGCGTGCATTACGGCACGGCGGGCGCGGCGGTGCATCTGGTCGATGTCGAGAAGCGCGAATATCGCGAATCGCTGCTGCAGGATCTCTACGACGCCGCCCGTCTCGTCGATGGGCTGGACAACATCCATTTCTTCCAGCGCACCATGGTGCCGCGCGACATTCCCGATCCGCTCGATATGGATTTCAACACGCTCTATGCCTGCGTGATGGGGACGTCAAAGCATGTCGGCACCTCGTTTACCGTGCGCGAGAACGTCAAGCCGGCGCTGGAAATGCTCTATGCGATCGCCGGCGGCGAGGAGAATTTCCGCGCGCGGCCATTCGTGTCGAATTCGAACTGCTTCGTGGTGCCGCCGATGAAGTTCGCCGAGGACGCCTGCGGCGTTCTGGAGGCCTGCGTCGAAGGCGGCATTCCGATCCTGCTGCTCTCCGCCGGCCAGGCCGGCGCCACCGCGCCGGCGGCGATTGCCGGCGCCGTCGTGCAGGCGGTGGCGGAAGTGCTGATGGGCCTGGTCTATGTCAACGCCATCAAGCCCGGGCATCCGGCGATCTTCGGCACCTGGCCGTTCGTCTCCGACCTCAGGACAGGCGCCATGTCCGGCGGTTCGGCCGAGCAGGCGGTGCTGACAGCGGCCTGCGCGCAGATGGCGCAATATTACGACCTGCCCGGCGGGTCGGCCGCCGGCATGTCGGACTCCAAGCTGCCCGACATCCAGGCCGGCTACGAGAAGGGCATCACCAATGTCATGGCGGGTCTCTCCGGCCTGAACCTGGTCTACGAATCGGCGGGCATGCATGCCTCGCTGCTCGGCTTCTGCCTCGAAAGCCTGATCATCGACAACGACATGCTCGGGCATTGCCTGCGATGCGTGCGCGGCATCGAGGTGACCGACGACGCGCTGTCGATCGACACCATCGCCGATGTCTGCCTCAAGGGTCCCGGGCATTATCTCGGCAACGACCAGACGCTGAAGCTGATGCAGACCGAGTATTTCTATCCTGCCGTCGGCGACCGGTTCTCGCCCAAGGAATGGAACGAAAAGGGCCGGCCCGATATCCTGTCGCGAGCGATCGCGGAGAAGAAGCGCGTGCTTGCCGAGCGTTTCCCGCGCCATGTCTCGCGCCTGCTCGACGACAAATTGCGCGCCCGCTTCGGCGAGATGATCAAACTGCCGCGCAGCAAGATGGGCGGCTGATATTCAAGTGAGGCCGGCCTGCAAATGGCGGTCTCCTGCGCTTCCGGTGCTCACGTACTTAAGTACGCTCCGCTCCGGTTATCGGAGACCACCTTGTTTGGTCGCTTCGCGCCCGTCTTCGACTCCGACCCGGCCTCAACGTCTCCTACCTGCCGGTCAATCGGCCCTCAACTCGTAGCGCTCGACCACTTCCGGATTGATCAGCTTGGCGTGCAGCGTCATCAGCACGATCCGCGCGTCGAAACTGTCGCCGGCCTCCACCGCTGCCTCGATGCGGCGCTCGACCGCCAGGGTCGGTTCACGGCCATTGGCCTGCTCGAATACCTGCGGCCCGGCGACGCAATAGCCGCAGAGCTGTGCCACGGATCGATAGGCGTCCGCCGGCGGCTCGTCGGGCCAGCGGTCGTTCATCAGATTGACGATGGTGAGCTTGACGCCTTCCGGCACCAGGGCCGGATGCAGATCGGCCGCGCGTAGCGCCTCGTCGAGCTGGCGCAGATCGCTGGAGCGGCCGAACATGCCGAGGAAGCCAAGGGAAGAACGCCGTTTCGCCAAAATAGTCCCCGCCCTGCGCAGCCTGCCTGGACGACCTTATCTGTGGGCTGAGCGTGACCGAAACAAGGGCGCAAAAAAGGACGGCCCGCCGGTGGCGAGCCGCCTTCGTTATTTAGCCAGTTACACGATCAGTGATTGTCGCGCGGCACGCCGCTGGTGTGGGCGACGTCCTGGTACTTCACCGCCGGCTTCAGCACCATGCCGGCCGAGAACTGGTCGACCATGCCGCGCTGGATCTCCTGCCAGGGCGTCTGGTGCTTGGGGTAGTGGTAGCCGCCATTGCTTTCGAGCTCTGCGCGCCGCCTGGCGAGTTCCTCATCGCTGATCAGAATGTTGGCCGTGGCCTTCTTCAGGTCGATGCGGACGCGGTCGCCGGTCTTGAGCAGCGCCAAGCCGCCGCCGACGGCCGCTTCCGGCGAGGCGTTGAGGATCGACGGAGAGCCGGATGTGCCGGACTGTCGGCCGTCGCCGATGCAGGGCAGCGAATGGATGCCCTTCTTGATCAGGTAGGCCGGCGGCTGCATGTTGACCACCTCGGCGCCGCCCGGATAGCCGACCGGGCCGGCGCCGCGCATGAACAGGATCGTGTGCTCGTCGATGCCCTGCGCCGGATCGTCGATGCGGGCGTGGTAATCTTCCGGACCGTCGAAGACGATAGCCTTGCCTTCGAAGGCTTCGGGATCGTTCGGGTTGGAGAGGTAGCGCTCGCGGAATTCCGTCGAGATGCCGCTGGTCTTCATGATCGCCGAATCGAACAGGTTGCCCTTGAGATTGATGAAGCCGGCATTGGCCTTGAGCGGCTTGTCGGCGCCGCGGATGACGTCGTGGTTCTCGTTGACGGCATCCTTGCAATTGTCGCCCATCGTCTTGCCGTTGGCGGTGATTGCACCGGGGTGCGGCAGCAGTCCGGCCTTCATCAGTTCCGCGACCACTGCCGGCACGCCGCCGGCATGGTGGTAGTCCTCGCCGAGATACTCGCCCGTCGGCTGCAGATTGACGAGGAGTGGAATGTTGAGGCCGATCTTCTGCCAATCGTCGTTGTCGAGCGGCACGCCAAGATGGCGAGCAATCGCGTTGAGATGGATCGGCGCGTTGGTGGAGCCGCCGATCGCCGAATTGACGACGATGGCGTTCTCGAAGGCCTGGCGCGTCATGATGTCGGACGGCTTCAGGTCCTCATGCACCATGTCGACGATGCGCTTGCCCGTCTCGTAGGCGATCTGGCCGCGCTCGCGATAGGGTGCTGGGATGGCGGCCGAGCCCGGCAGTTGCATGCCGAGCGCCTCGGCAAGCGAGTTCATCGTGGTGGCGGTGCCCATGGTGTTGCAATAGCCGGTCGACGGCGCCGAGGAGGCGACGATGTCCATGAACTCGTCGTAGTTGATCTCGCCGGCGGACAGCCGCTGGCGCGATTCCCACACGATGGTGCCCGAGCCGGTGCGCTTGCCCTTGTGCCAGCCGTTGAGCATCGGGCCGACCGACAGCGCGATCGCCGGAATGTTGACGGTGGCGGCCGCCATCAGCAGCGCCGGCGTGGTCTTGTCGCAGCCGATGGTGAGCACGACGCCGTCTATCGGATAGCCGTAGAGCACCTCGACGAGGCTGAGATAGGCAAGGTTGCGGTCGAGCGCGGCGGTCGGGCGCTTGCCGGTCTCCTGGATCGGATGGCATGGGAACTCGAACGGAATGCCGCCCATCGAGACGATGCCTTCGCGTACGCGCTTGGCGAGCTCGAGGTGATGCCGGTTGCAGGGCGAAAGATCGGAACCGGTCTGCGCGATGCCGATCAGCGGCTTGCCCGACATCAGCTCGGCGCGTGTCAGGCCGTAATTGAGGTAGCGCTCGAGATAGAGCGCCGTCATCCCCGGATTGTCGGGATTGTCGAACCACTCCTGCGAGCGAAATTTCTTCTTCTTGGTGGGGGCGCCTGCCATGGGTGGTCTCCGTATTTGTATGACAAATCGATAGGACAACGCGCGAGCGCAAGCAAGAGGCAGCCGCTGCCCGAACCCGGACTTTGGTGCGATAGACTTGTTTCGGCCCGCGCGCTACGACCAATCGACATCAGCAAATCGGGGAGGTCTTGATGGCTTTGGTGATCGAAGGCGAGGAGCGGATCGCCGCGCCCGTCGAGAAAGTGTGGGAAGCCCTCAACGACCCCGAAATCCTGAAAGAGGCCATTCCCGGCTGCCAGAGCCTGGAAAAGAACTCGGACACCGAGATGGCGGCGACCGTGGTGCTCAAGATCGGGCCGATCAAGGCAACCTTCAACGGCGAAGTGACGCTGAAGAATCTCAAGCCGCCGCATTCCTATACCATACAGGGCGAAGGCAAGGGCGGCATCGCCGGTTTCGCCAAGGGCGGCGCCGACGTGACGCTGACCGAGGACGGACCCGATGCGACAGTCCTCAAATACGCCGCCAAGGCCGAGGTCGGCGGCAAGATCGCGCAACTCGGCAGCCGGCTGATCCAGTCGACATCGAAGAAGCTCGCCGGGCAGTTCTTCTCCACCTTCGGCGAGAAAGTCGGCGCCTGACCCTTCAGGCGAAAGGGATTACTCGAACACGATGCTCGGCACCGCGGCTTCGGCCGCGCCTCGCTCTTCCTGGACCCGGTGCCAGACCTTCGAGGCGATGTCGCGGTAGATTTTCGCCTCCGCGCCCTCCGGCTTGGAGGCGACGACCGGCGCGCCGGCATCCGAGCTTTCGCGAATGCCCATTTCCAGCGGCACCTCGCCAAGGAAGGTGACGCCGAGGCGCTCGGCCTCGCGACGCGCGCCGCCATGGCCGAAAATGTCATAGCGCTTGCCAGTATCGGGGGCGAGGAAATAGCTCATATTCTCGACGATGCCGAGCAGCGGCACGTCGACCTTCTTGAACATGTTGAGGCCCTTGCGGGCGTCGATCAGCGCCAGGTCCTGCGGCGTCGAAACGATGACGGCGCCGGCGAGCGGCACCTGCTGGGCCATGGTGAGCTGGGCGTCGCCGGTACCGGGCGGCATATCGACCACCAGCACGTCGAGCGGGCCCCACTCGACCTCGCGCAGCATCTGGGTCAGCGCCGACATCACCATCGGGCCGCGCCAGATCATCGGGGTCTCCTCGTCGACGAGGAAGCCCATCGACATCACCTTGAGGCCGTAATTCTGCATCGGCTTCAGCACCTTGCCGTCGACGGTCTGCGGCCGGCCATGGATGTTGAGCAGCCTAGGCATCGATGGGCCGTAGATGTCGGCATCGAGCACGCCGACCTTCAGCCCGTTGGCGGCAAGGCCGAGCGCCAGGTTGACCGCGGTGGTCGACTTGCCGACGCCCCCCTTGCCGGAAGCGACGGCGATGATGGCGTCGATGCCGGGCACGCCGCGCTTGCCATGGCTCTGCGAGGCGGGAGCCTGCGGCGCGGGACGCTGCGGCGCAGGCTGCGAAGCGGCGGGCCGCGGAGCAGCCGCGCGCGCCGGAACCGGCGCTTCCATGCCGCCGCCCTTCTTCTCCGCCGTCAGCGCGACCACGGCGCTGGCGACGCCGGGAATGGCTTTCACCGCGCGCTCGGCGGCGGCGCGCAGCGGCTCCAGTTCCTGGGCGCGCGCGGCGGGAACGGTGATCGAGAAGAAGACTTTGGAATCGGCGATGAAAATCTCCGAGACCATGCCGAGATCGACGATATTGCCGGTGAAGTCCGGCCCGTTCACCGTCTTCAGGCGCTCGATGACGGATTCCTTGGTAATGGACATGAGCTTTTTCCCAGGCGTTTGCCGGGTCAGATAATGCAGTTCCCGGAGAGAACCAAGCTTCGCAACGGCATGTGCGGCTACATGCCTTCAAAAACTTGCGCGCGCCTGTCGGTTTCTCGCGGGCGCCTTTCGTCTTCCAGACAGAAGCATCCAGGCCGCGGTCGCCGGAAGACGGCGCAACCCTATCTTCCCGGTTTTCAAGCACGGCGGCCAAAATGGAGCAGCCGACAAGAAAGGAGAAACTCATGCTCGCAGACAGCAACGCCACTGCCAATCTCGCGGTCAAGGACTTGGAGAAGGCCAAGGCTTTCTATGCTGGAACGCTGGGTCTCAGCCAGGTGGACGACATGGGCGGCGAACTGGTCGTGTATAAGAGCGGAAACACGCTCATCAACGTTTACCATTCGCAATTCGCCGGCACCAACAAGGCGACGGCCGTAACCTGGGCGGTCGGCGACCGGATCGGCGCAATCGTCAAATCGTTGAAGTCGAAAGGCGTCACTTTCGAGCACTACGACATGCCCGGCCTGACGCTCGAAGGCGACATCCATGTCGGCTACGGCATGAAGGTCGCCTGGTTCAAGGATCCCGACGGCAATATCCTGAACCTCGCGGGCGAATAGCGACGCGGCCCGGATCCGGGCCGCGTCATGCGGCCAATCGCGTCGCGAGGTAGGTCAGCGCGGAGATCGCCGCCGTCGCCGGCAAGGTGACCACCCAGGCGACGACGATGTTGCCCGCGATGCCCCACCGCACGGCCGAGACACGGCGGGCGGCACCCACGCCGATGATGGCGCCGGTAATGGTGTGCGTCGTCGAGACCGGGACACCGAGCCATGTGGCGGCGAAAAGCGTTATGGCGCCGCCGGTCTCGGCGCAGAACCCCTGCATGGGGTTGAGCCGCGTGATCTTCGATCCCATGGTGTGAACGATGCGCCAGCCGCCGAGCAGCGTGCCCAGGGCCAGCGCCGACTGGCAGGTGAGGACCACCCATAGCGGCACATGGAAGGTCGGGCCGAGCACGCCTTGCGAATAGAGCAGCACGGCGATGATGCCCATGGTCTTCTGCGCGTCGTTGCCGCCATGCCCAAGCGAATAGAGCGAGGCGGAAAAGAACTGCAGCACGCGAAACGTATTGTCGACGGCGAACGGCGTCTGGCGCACGAACAGCCAGGAGACGACGAGAACCAGGACGAGCGCCAGCACGAATCCGGTCGCCGGCGAGAAAACGATGGCCGCGACCGTCTTGCCGAGTCCGGACCAGACGATGGCGCCGGTTCCGGCCTTGGCGACGCCCGCGCCGACCAGTCCGCCGATCAGCGCATGCGAGCTGCTCGACGGAATGCCGGCGACCCAGGTGACGATGTTCCAGACGATGGCCCCGACAAGCGCCGAGAAAATCACCGCCGGCGTCACGATGCTGGCGTCCACGATGCCTTTTCCCACCGTCTCGGCGACATGCAGGCCGAAGAACAGGAAAGCGACGAAATTGAAGAACGCAGCCCAGAACACCGCGTAATGCGGCCTCAGCACCCGGGTGGAGACGATGGTCGCGATCGAATTGGCGGCATCATGCAGGCCATTGAGGAAATCGAAGAACAGCGCCACGGCAACGAGGCCGACCAGCAGGGGAAAAGCGATCGTTGCTTCCATCGCCTAGACGTTCTCGATGACGATGCCGCTGATCTCGTTGGCGACATCCTCGAAGCGGTCGACCACCTTCTCCAGCTGGCCATAGATCTCCGAGCCGATCAGATAGGCCATGGCGTCGCCGCGACCGTGCCGCCTGAACAGGTCCTTCAGGCCCTGCTCGTGCAGGTCGTCGGCGCGGCCCTCGACGCGCATCACCTCCTCGGCGACGGCGTTGAGGCGCGCCGCGTTGGCGCCGACCTTGCCGAGCAGCGGGATCGCCTCCGCGACCAACCGGGCAGCCTGGACGATGATCCCGCCCATTTCCCGCATCAGCGGGTCGAACTCCTTCACCTCGAACAATTTCACCGTCTTGACGGTCTTGTGCATCATGTCGATGGCGTCATCCATCGACTGGATCAGGTCCTTGATGTCGCCGCGGTCGAAGGGCGTGATGAAGGAGCGCCGAACGGCAAGCAGGACCTCGGCTGTGACGCCGTCGGCCTCGTTTTCCAGATCGACGATCTTCTGGCACCAGCGGTCGATGTCCTTGCCGCTGAGAAGCTGCTCGAGGGCCTCGGCGCCGCCGACCACGGTGCGCGAATGCCGCTCGAACAGATCGAAGAAGCGATCCTCGCGCGGCAACAGCTTGCGAAACCAGCCCAGCATATTGTTCTCCTCAATCCGCCCTACCCCACATAGCGCCCGGCGCCGCGCGGGAAAACAGATAGCCGGCTCAAAAATGTGGACGAGGCCGGATTGCGTATGCGTCTTGCGAAGCAAGGCGATTTCCCCGACCTTGGGCCGAACGCCGCGGATCGGATGGCATGATCGACAAGCTGGAATTCTTTATCGCTTTGGCCAAGGAGGAGCATTTCGGCCGGGCCGCGGAAGTCTGCGGCGTCACCCAGCCGACGCTGTCGGCCGGCATCAAGCAGCTCGAGGAGCAACTCGGCGTCATGCTGGTGCTGCGCGGCTCGCGTTTCCAGGGCCTGACGCCGGAAGGCAAGCAGGTGCTGGGCTGGGCACGCCGCATCGTCGGCGACTCAAGGACCATGCGTGAGGAGATGCGGGCGGCGCGCCACGGCCTGTCCGGCCGCATCCGCATCGCGGCAATCCCGACGGCGCTCGCCATGGTGGCGCGGCTGACGACGCCGTTTCGCGAAAAGCATCCCGGCGTCACCTTTTCGGTGCTGTCGCGCACCTCGATCGAGGTGCTGTCGCTGCTCGGCAATTTCGACATCGATGCCGGCATCACCTATCTCGACAACGAACCGCTGGGGCGCGTCACCAGCGTGCCGCTCTACGACGAGCGCTACCAGTTGATCACGGCGGTCGGGAACCCCTATTCCGACCGCGACAAAGTGACGTGGGCCGAGATCAGCCAGCTGCCGCTCTGCCTTTTGACGCCGGACATGCAGAACCGGCGCATCATCGACCAGCATCTCGCGGAAGCCGGCGTGCAGGTGCGGCCGACGCTGGAATCGAATTCGATGATCGTCCTGTTCTCGCATATCAGGACCGGCAAATGGTCGTCGATCATGCCGCTCAACCTCGCGGAAACATTCGGCTTTTCCGAGCCCATCCGGGCGATCCCGATCGTCGAGCCGGACGCCAGCCATACGGTCGGGCTGGTGGCGGCGCCGCGCGAGCCGCACACGCCGCTGGTGCAGGCGCTTCTGGACGAGGCGATGGCGCTGGCGGACGATTTCCGCGCCCACCGCTAGGCTAGACAGTGCGAGCCGCCGGGTCTTGATAGAAAATTTCTATCAAGCGACGGAAGCGCTTTATTGATTTCGGAGGTTTCCTCTGATTTCGTAAGGACTTAGCGATATTGCGCCCTATGCATGTCGTTGCCCCGAAACCGCTCTATATGCTGGGGTGACATACATTGGCCGCCACGACCAGGGAGGGCGCTGCGTGACCATGCAGGCCGCAAGTACCGAGATCGCGTCGCGCACGGCGGCGATCATTGACGAGATGAAGGGTCTCGAAGGCCCGTTGCTGCCGATCCTGCACAGCATACAGGAAGAGTTCGGGCACGTTCCGAAGGACGCCCTGCCGGTGATCGCCGAGGGGCTGAACCTTTCGCGGGCCGAGGTGCACGGCGTCGTCAGCTTCTATCATGATTTCCGCGCCAAGCCGGCCGGACGGCATGTGCTGAAGCTCTGCCAGGCGGAAGCCTGCCAGTCGATGGGATCGGAGGCGGTCGCGGCCAAGGTCAAGCAGTTGCTCGGCATCGATTTCCACGAGACCGCGCGGGATGGATCGGTTACACTGGAGCCGGTCTACTGCCTCGGGCTTTGCGCCTGCTCGCCGTCGGCGATGCTCGACGGCGAAGTCATCGGCCGGCTCGACGACGAGAAGATCGACGAGATCGTCGCGGAGGTGCGTTCATGATCCCGCGCATCTATATCCCGGCAGACTCCGGCGCGCTGGCGCTCGGCGCCGAAAAGGTCGCCAAGGCGATCGAGAAGGAGCTCAAGGAGCGCGGCGTCGAAGCCAAGATCGTGCGCAACGGCTCGCGCGGCGCCTATTTCCTGGAGCCGATGGTCGAGGTGGCCACGGCCGAAGGCCGCGTCGCTTACGGACCGGTCAAGCCGTCCGACGTCAAGAGCCTGTTCGACAGCGGCTTCCTCAAGGGCGGCCACCACAAGCGCTGGCTGGGCGCGCCCGACAAGATCCCCTTTTTCGCCAGGCAAACCCGGCTGACCTTCGCGCGCTGCGGCATCAACGATCCGCTTTCGCTCGATGCCTATAAATCGCTGGGCGGCCTGCGCGGCCTGCAGAACGCGGTCGCCATGGCACCGGCCGATGTCGTCAAGCAGGTCACCGAATCCGGCCTGCGCGGCCGCGGCGGCGCCGGCTTCCCGACCGGCATCAAGTGGAAGACGGTGCTGGATACGGCGGGCGCGCAAAAATACATCGTCTGCAACGCCGACGAGGGCGACAGCGCCACTTTCGCCGACCGCATGATCATGGAAGGCGATCCCTTCGTGCTGATCGAAGGCATGGCGATCGCCGGCATCGCTACCGGCGCGACCAAGGGTTTCGTCTATATCCGCTCGGAATATCCGCATGCGGTGGCGACGATGAACAAGGCCGTGGCGATCGCGCGCAAGGCGGGTGTGCTCGGGCTCAACGTGCTGGGCTCGCCCAACGCCTTCGACATGGAGATCCGCGTCGGCGCCGGCGCCTATGTCTGCGGCGAGGAAACCTCGCTCCTGAACAGCCTCGAAGGCAAGCGCGGCGTGGTGCGCGCCAAGCCGCCGCTGCCGGCCATTCAGGGGTTGTTCGGTAAGCCGACGGTGATCAACAACGTCATCAGCCTGGCCTCGGTGCCGATCATCATGGACAAGGGCGCCGCCTACTATAAGGACTTCGGCATGGGCCGCTCGCGCGGCACGATCCCGATCCAGATCGCCGGCAACGTCCGGAATGGCGGGCTGTTCGAGACGGCCTTCGGCCTGACGCTGGGCGAGATCGTCGACGAGATCGGCGGCGGCACGGCTTCGGGCCGCCCGGTGAAGGCGGTGCAGGTCGGCGGCCCGCTCGGCGCCTATTTCCCGCGCGCTTTGTTCGACACGCCCTTCGACTACGAGGAATTCGCCAAGCGCGACGGACTGATCGGTCATGCCGGCATCACCGTGTTCGACGATACGGCCGACATGATGAAGCAGGCGCGCTTCGCCATGGAGTTCTGCGCCATCGAGAGCTGCGGCAAGTGCACGCCTTGCCGCATCGGCTCGACGCGTGGCGTGGAGGTCCTGGACAAGGTCGCCGCCGGCATCGAGGCGGAGAAGAACCTCGCTCTGGTCACCGACCTCTGCAACACGATGAAGTTCGGATCGCTCTGCGCGCTGGGCGGCTTCACGCCGTACCCGGTGATGAGCTCGATCACCCATTTCCCCGACGATTTCAAGCCCGCGCCGGCGCGTGTGGCGGCTGAATAGGAGCTGGCAGATGAACATCAAGGCCGACTTCCCGACACTCATCGAAGAGATCGACTACGGAACACCGGAGTCGAAAGCGACCAAGCGCGTCACGCTGACCATCGACGGACAAAGCATCACCGTGCCGGAAGGCACCTCGATCATGCGCGCGGCCATGGAAGGCGGCGTCGAGATCCCGAAGCTTTGCGCCACCGACATGCTGGACTCCTTCGGCTCCTGCCGCGTTTGCCTGGTGGAGATCGAAGGGCGCGGCGGCACGCCGGCCTCATGCACGACGCCCGTTGCCGAGGGCATCGTGGTGCGCACGCAGTCGGACCGGCTCGACGCGATCCGCCGCGGCGTCATGGAGCTCTATGTCTCCGACCATCCGACCGGCTGGAACGAGAAGGCCGGCACCGGCGCCAGCGAGTTCGACGCGGTGGCGAAGTCCGTGGGCCTCACCGAGAACCGTTACGGCGTCGAAGGCCGCAACCACGTCAAGCAGGAAGGCGGCGTCGCGCCCGGCCATGGCTCGCTGGCTGTCGACTACATCGCCCGCGACGAATCCAATCCCTATTTCACCTACGACCCGGCGCAGTGCATCGTCTGCTCGCGCTGCGTGCGCGCCTGCGAAGAGGTGCAGGGCACCTTCGCGCTGACCATCGAGGGCCGCGGCTTCGAGTCGCGGATGGTCGCCGGCATGCATGAGGACTTCATCGCTTCCGAATGCGTCTCCTGCGGCGCCTGCGTGCAGGCCTGCCCGACCGACGCATTGCGCGAGAAGTCCGTGCTCGAGAAGGGCATGCCGGAGCGCTCGGCCGTCACCACTTGCGCCTATTGCGGCGTCGGCTGCTCGTTCAAGGCCGAAGTCAAAGGCGACGAAGTCATCCGCATGATGCCCTACAAGGACGGCAAGGCCAATCACGGCCATTCCTGCGTGAAGGGCCGTTTCGCCTATGGCTACGCCACGCACAAGGACCGCATCCTTTCGCCGATGATCCGCGAGAAGATCACCGATCCCTGGCGCGAGGTGAGCTGGGAAGAGGCTATCGCCCACACGGCGAAGGAATTCCGCCGCATCCAGTATCAGTACGGGCGTACGGCGATCGGCGGCATCACTTCCTCGCGCTGCACTAACGAGGAGACGTATCTCGTCCAGAAGCTGGTTCGCCAGGGCTTCCGCAACAACAATGTCGACACCTGCGCGCGTGTCTGCCATTCGCCGACCGGCTACGGTCTCGGCCAGACCTACGGCACCTCGGCCGGCACGCAGGATTTCGATTCGGTCGAGTTCACCGACGTCGCCATGATCATCGGCGCCAATCCGGCTTCCGCCCATCCGGTGTTCGCCTCGCGGCTGAAGAAGCGGCTGCGCCAGGGCGCCAAGCTGATCGTGCTCGATCCGCGCCGGACCGAGATGGTGAAATCGCCGCATGTCGAGGCGGACTATCACCTGCCGCTGAAGCCCGGCACCAATGTGGCGGTGCTGACGGCGCTGGCGCATGTCATCGTCACCGAGGGTCTGTTCGACGAAGCCTTCATCCGCGAACGCTGCGACTGGGCGGAATTCCAGGACTGGGCGTCCTTCGTCGCCCTGCCGGAAAACAGCCCGGAGACGGTCGGCAAGTTGTCCGGCGTCGATCCGGAAGCCATCCGTGGCGCCGCGCGCCTCTATGCCAAGGGCGGCAATGGCGCGATCTATTACGGCCTCGGCGTCACCGAACACAGCCAGGGCTCAACCACGGTGATGGCGATCGCCAACCTCGCTATGGCCACCGGCAATATCGGCCGTCCGGGCGTCGGCGTGAACCCGCTGCGCGGCCAGAACAACGTGCAGGGCTCGTGCGACATGGGTTCCTTCCCGCATGAGCTGCCGGGCTACCGCCATATCTCCGGCGACGCGGTGCGCGACATCTATGAGAGCCTGTGGGGTGTGAAGCTCGACGACGAGCCGGGGCTCCGCATCCCCAACATGCTGGACGCCGCCGTCGACGGCTCGTTCAAGGGCATCTACATCCAGGGCGAGGACATCCTGCAGTCCGATCCCGACACCAAGCATGTCGCCGGCGGCCTCGCCGCGATGGAATGCGTGGTGGTGCACGACCTCTTCCTCAACGAGACGGCGAATTACGCGCATGTCTTCCTGCCGGGCTCGACCTTCCTCGAGAAGGACGGCACCTTCACCAATGCCGAGCGCCGCATCAACATGGTGCGCAAGGTGATCGAGCCGAAGGCGCGCTACGCCGATTGGGAAGCGACGCAGGAGCTTGCCCGCGCCATCGGGCTCGACTGGAACTATACCCATCCCTCGCAGATCATGGACGAGATCGCCAAGACGACGCCAAGCTTCGCCGGCGTCTCCTTCGAACTGCTCGACCGCGTCGGCTCGGTGCAGTGGCCCTGCAACGAGAAGGCGCCACTCGGCACGCCGATCATGCATGTCGACGGCTTCGTGCGCGGCAAGGGCAAGTTCATCCGCACCGAATATGTAGCGACGGACGAGCGGACCGGCCCGCGTTATCCGCTGCTGCTCACCACCGGCCGTATCCTGTCGCAGTACAATGTCGGCGCGCAGACCAGGCGCACCGAAAACGTCACGTGGCATGCCGAGGACCGGCTGGAGATCCACCCGCACGATGCCGAAGTCCGGGGCATCCGCGACGGCGACTGGGTGCGGCTGGCGAGCCGTTCCGGCGAAACCACGCTGCGCGCGCTGATCACCGACCGCGTCTCGCCCGGTGTCGTCTACACGACCTTCCACCATCCGGACACGCAGGCCAACGTGATCACCACCGACTTTTCGGACTGGGCGACCAACTGTCCGGAATACAAGGTCACCGCAGTGCAGGTGGCGCCGTCCAACGGCCCGACCGACTGGCAGAAGGACTATAACGAGCAGGCCAGGCAGAGCCGGCGCATCGCACCGCTGGAAGCGGCGGAGTAGTTCTTGGCCGCGCGCCGCAAAGCCACGACGCAAATCTCTCGTCTCGCGCATCGCGCCGGCGGTACCGCGGCCGCGAGCCGCATGGTGCCGGAAGAGACGCCGGTGGCGTTCTCCTATGCCGGCACCACGCATGCGGTGATGATGGCTAGCCCCGCCGACTTCGGGGACTTCGCGCTCGGCTTCTCGCTGACGGAGGGCATCGTCACCGACCCGGCGGAGATCGAGGCGATCGAGATCGAGGATCTCGGCGCCGGCATCGACATCCAGATCAGGCTGAAGGACAAGGCCAACACACGCTTTCAGGCGCGGCGGCGCCGGCTGGCCGGGCCGGTCGGGTGCGGCTTGTGCGGCATCGAATCGATCGAGGAAGCAATGCGCTCGGTCGACGCCGTCGGTGCGTCGCGACTTACGCTTCAGGCGGAGGACGTCACCAGCGCCGTTCGCCTGCTGTCGAAGCAACAGCCGCTGCACACGGAGACCGGCGCGGTGCATGCTGCCGGCTTCTACGTTCCCGGCAAGGGCATCGTGATGGCGCGCGAGGATGTCGGCCGGCACAACGCGCTGGACAAGCTCGCCGGCGCGCTGGCCAAGGCCGGCATCGACGGCGCCAGCGGCGCCGTCGTGGTGACCTCGCGCGTCTCAGTCGAGATGGTGCAGAAGACGGCCGCCATCGGCGCTCCGATCATCATGGCCGTCTCCGCGCCGACCGCGCTTGCCATCCGCACGGCCGAGGCCGCCGGCATGACGCTGGTGGCGCTGGTGCGCGGCGACGATTTCGATATTTTCACCCACCCCGAACGGGTGGCTTCCGGAGTTGCCAAGCATGTCGCATGACGAAGACCACATCGCCAGCACCAAGGAAAAACTGGTGCGCATGGCCAACCAGATCGCCACCTTCTTCCATTCGAAGCCGCGCGAGGAAGGCATTACGGGGCTGGCCGAGCACATCAACAAATTCTGGGAGCCCAGGATGCGGCGCCAGCTCTTCGAGATGCTCGACGGCGATGCGGAGGATTTCGATGAACTGGTCATCGCCGCCTCGGCCAAGATCAAGCGGCCACTGGCGCCGGAGCAGGCCGACAAGAGCCTTGGCTACGCCAGGCCGGCCTAAAGCATTTCACCGTTTCACGGAAACGGTGAAATGCTCTACCTCCTTGTTTTTACGCAATTCCGGACGGAAAAACCGCTGACACTTTTCCTGGAATTGCTCTAGGCTGGAGGCCGTTTCGCGCTGGTGGTGCGAGCGCGGTTCCGGCGGCGCCAAGGATACTTACATTCCAACTCTCTAAAGTTTGTCTGCCGCAAGCGGCCTGCCTCTGCTATGCTTGATGCCAGGAAGTCGTCTGGCCGGCGGGGTAGTTTGCGTGAGGCCGATCGAGACCAGATACGCTCGAAGCGGGGATGTGCGGATCGCCTATCAGGTGGTCGGCCAGGGATCGTTCGATCTGGTCTTCGTACCGGGCTTCATCTCCAATCTCGACCTGCATTGGGAAGACGAAGGCTACAGCCGCCTGTTGAAGCGGCTCTCGGCCTTCTCGCGACTGATCCTGTTCGACAAGCGCGGCACCGGGCTCTCCGACAGAGTCGACAGCCAACACCTGCCCAGCCTCGAAACACGCATGGACGACGTGCGCGCGGTGATGGACGCCGCCGGCAGCGGCCGGGCGGCGATCCTCGGCGCCTCGGAGGGCGCGCCGATGGCAATGCTGTTCGCCGCGACCTATCCGCAGCGGACACGGGCGCTGGTGCTTTATGGCGGCTATGCGCATTTCCATCGATGGGTGATGCCGCCGGAGCGGCTGGAAGCTTTCATCGAAACGGCGGAAACATCCTGGGGAACCGGCGCGACTCTGCCGAATTTCGCGCCCGGCCGAGTGGATGATAGCCATTTCACTCAATGGTGGGCCCGGTTCGAGCGGCTGTCGGCCAGCCCGACGGCCGCGGCGGCGCTTGCCCGCATGAATGCCGGCATAGACGTGCGCGACATGCTCGGGACGATCAGCGTGCCGACATACCTGATCCATCGCCGCAACGACGCCCGCGTCGATCCTGACGCCAGCCGCTTCCTGGCCAGGAAGATCCCCGGCGCCCGCCTGGTCGAGATTTCGGGGCGAGACCATCCGATCTGGACCGGCGACGTCGACCGCGTAGCCGACCTGATCGAGGAATTCCTGACCGGAGAACCGGCAGTGGCCGATGTGGAACGCGTGCTCGCGGCACTTCTGGTGACACGCATCTACGACACCGCGCGGCTTGGCGACCGCTTGTGGAGCGAACGCAGCCTGCGCTTCCAGGAGAACTGGCGCATGCTGGTCGGCCGCCATGGCGGGCGCGTCGCCGGCACGCATGGCGAACTGATGATCGCGCGCTTCGACGGCCCGGCCCGCGCCGTGCGCTGCGCGGCGCTGTTGCGGGAGGCAGCCCAGGAGATCGGCGTGGCGAGTGCGCAAGGAGCGCATGTCGGCGAGATCGAGGTGCGGGGACCGCCGACGGGGCTGACGGCGCGCGTGGCCATGCAGCTTGCCGCCCATGCCGAACGCGGCCACATCCTCTGCTCACGGTTGGTCGCGGATCTGGCCGCGGGATCCGGGCTGCATTTCACCGATGCCGGGCGCATCAGCCTCGACGAATTGGACGAGCCGCTGGCGCTGGTGCAGGTGACGGCCGAACAGCATCTGGAACCGGCCTGCCGTCCCAAGCCCAAGCCGACTGAGCCGACGACGCTGACGGCCCGCGAAAGCGAGGTGGTGAGCCTGATTGCCGACGGCAAGAGCAATGCCGCGATCGCCGCTGAACTTGAACTCAGCGAGCACACGGTCAAGCGGCACGTCGCCAACATCTTGCTCAAGCTCGACCTGCCGTCGCGCGCGGCGGCGGCTGCATTCTCGGCCAGACATGCTGGCCCGGACGGGCCATGAGAGCCATGGCGCTTTCGGGCGAAGCGGTGGCAGGGCCATAGGAGGTATCAATTCTCCCCATGCAGGCAGCCAGAAAGGCACTGCGAATGGAGGATGAAATGCTGAAACTCAGTCGCAAGATCGGATTGCTGGCATTTGCCGCGGGCGCGTTGCTGGCCATCCCCCCGGCGATGGCCGAAGACGCTTCCGCCACCGCCGCCTTCAAGGACATCCAGGCGACGCTCGGCACGGTGCCGGACATGTTCAAGACCTTGCCCGATGTGGCGGTGGCCGGCGCCTGGGCCGAAATCAAGGGCGTGCAGCTCAATCCGAACACGGCCCTCAACGGCAAGACCAAGGAGCTGATGGGTCTCGCGGTCGCCTCGCAGATCCCCTGCCAGTACTGCATCTACTTCCACACGCTGGCGGCCAAGGCCAACGGCGCGAGCGACGAGGAGATCAAGGAGGCCATCGCGATGGCCGCGATCGTGCGCCACTGGTCAACGATGCTCAATGGCAGCCAGGTCGATCTGGCGACCTTCAAGAAGCAGACCGACGACCTGTTCGCGGCAGTCAAAGCCAAGTCGCAATGAGCAATCCCTGCGCGGCGATAAGCGCCGAGCGGCACTTTCGCGCATCAACCGCCCAAGACGATGGGCATATGGAGGATGACATGCTGACCAAGACAGGAAAGGTGGACGGCGCCGCGATCAAGAAGGCGATCGAGGGCCGTGACGGCAAGCTCTTGTCGAGCTTCTACAATGACGATGCGCTGGTGCGGGTAATCGATCGCAACAATCCGCCGAGCAAGCCGCGCGAGATCCGCGGCCGCGCGGCGATCAGCACCTTCTGGGACGACATCTGCAGCCGGGCGATGACTCACAAGGTGGATACCACCGTCGCCGAGGGGGACAATCTCGCCTTCATGCAGGCCTGCGCCTATCCGGACGGCACGAAAGTGTACTGCGCGGCAATGGTGGAGCTGAAGAACGGTCGGATCGCGCGGCAGACCGTCGTGCAGGCCTGGGACGAATAGCAAGTCGCGGACAAATCAACAGCGGCCAATCAACAGCGGACTTGGGCCGCGATGATGAGGGAGAGCAAACATGTTCAGCGCCAGATGGCAGATCGACGCCCGATTCGGGCACAAGCAGACCGCACTTGAGCTGATGCGGAAATGGGAGCGAGAGATCGGCTCGCAGGTCGGGCTCGCTGACTTGAATTTCCGGCTCATGACCGGCTCGATCGGCGCACGCGAAGCGACGATCGAATCCCATCACGAGGTCGAAAGCCTGGCCCAGTTGGAGGCGTTCTTCGCCAAGATCGCCAAGATCGACGCGCACGCCAAATGGGGCAAGGAGTTGGAGCCCTATGTGGTGTCGGGCACCAGCCAGTGGCAGATCTTCCGGATCGTGGAATAGCCGCACGGTCGAAGAGCCGAGGCTGAGAGACCTGCCGGCGAGCACCGTGGCACGAGTGGCTGCGACGCCTGTGGCCACTCGTTGGGAGGTCGATGAGACCAGGGACCGAGCGTCCCAGCGCTGGCAGCCCAGCGGCGGCCCTGGCTGCCGTGTCATGGCTCTCCCGGGCCATGCGCTGCTGGTCCTTTCGGGCGAAGCGGCGCACGCCGGATTGGTGCACTGTGCGCTTCCTGCACCATCCAACGCACCGCCCGCCGAGGCGGCATAACGAAGCAACAAATGCGTCGCGCCGACGCCGCATGGCGTTGGGCGCAATCAAGGAGCAAACCGATGACCGACGAAGCCCATGCAAAACTGCGTGAAAGCCTGCGCGGAGAGGTGATCCTGCGTGACGATGCCGGCTATGACGAGGCCCGCAGGGTCTATAACGGCATGATCGAAAAGCGGCCGCTTCTGATTGCGCGCTGCGCCGACGTCGCCGACGTGATCGCCGCCGTTAAATACGCGCGCGACAACGACCTGCTGATCGCCGTGCGCGGCGGTGGGCACAACGGCGCCGGGCTGGGGATTTGCGACAACGGCCTCGTCATCGACCTGTCGATGATGAAGGGAGTCCATGTCGATGCGAAAACGCGCACCGTGAGGGTCGGGCCCGGCTGCAATTCGGGCGACGTGGACCATGCCACCCATCCTTTCGGGCTCGCTGTTCCGGCCGGCATCGTCTCGACCACGGGCATTGCCGGCCTGACGCTCGGCGGCGGAACAGGCTATCTCACGCGCAGATTCGGCCTCACCATCGACAATCTGGTCGAAGCCGATCTGGTGCTGGCCGACGGCAGCGTGGTGACGGCGAGCAAGGCCGAGAACCCCGACCTGTTCTGGGCGCTTCGGGGCGGCGGCGGCAATTTCGGCATCGTGACGAGCTTCCTGTTCCAGGCCCATCCCGTGAACATGATCTTCGGCGGCCCGGTGTTCTGGGAGGCCAAGGATGCCTTGGCGGTCATGCAGACCTATCGCGACTACCTCCCGGAAGCGCCGGAAGATCTCGGCGCCTTTGTCGGCCTGAAGACGGTTCCCTCGACCGATCCCTTCCCGCGCGAATACTGGGGCAAGCGCGCCTGCGCCATCATTTCCTGCTACAACGGCACCGAGGAGGATGGCCGCAAGGCCATGGCGCCGCTGCTCGACAACCTGCCGCCGCCGATCTTCAACTGGATGGGCGTGATGCCGTTTCCGGCCTTGCAGGCCATGTTCGACCCGCTGCTTCCGAAAGGCCTGCAATGGTACTGGAAGGGCGATTTCGTCAGGTCACTCCCTGACGAAGCCATCGCCACCCATATCGCGCAGGCGGCCGAGGCGCCGAGCGAATTGTCGCTCATGCATCTCTACCCGATCGACGGCGCCGTTCGCCGCGTCGGCAAGCACGAGACGGCATGGAATGCGCGCGACGCAACCTGGTCGATGGTCATTGCCGGGATCGATCCCGACCCGGCCAAGGCCGCCGACCTCACCAAATGGGCCAGGAACTACTGGGCGAGCGTCCATCCGCACAATGGCGAGGGCGGCTACGTGAATTTCATGATGGAGGACGAAGGAGAAGCACGCGTGCAGGCGAGCTACGGCGCGAACTACGAGCGGCTGAGCCAGGTGAAGCGCATCTACGACCCCTTGAACATCTTCAGGGTCAACCAGAACATCAAGCCCGCGGCATCGGAGGTGCAGGGCAGGACTGCTGCTTAGTTTTTACGCCGACACGGGTTAGAGGTCGGATTGCCAACCGATCAGCTAAGGGCAAATCGGGCAATTCGACCCGTCCCACAAGGTGCTCTAGCCGTGCGCCACCATCACGTGGCGAACGGCGGTGTAGTCTTCCAGCGCGTAGAGCGACATGTCCTTGCCATAACCGGACTGTTTCAATCCGCCATGCGGCATCTCGTTGGTCAGCATGAAGTGGGTGTTGATCCAGGTGCAGCCATATTGCAGGCGGGCGGCGGTCGCCATGGCGCGCGAGACGTCTTTCGTCCACACCGACGAAGCAAGGCCATAGTCGCTGTCATTCGCCCAGTTCACCGCCTCGTCGACATCCGAGAAACGGGTGACCGAGACGACCGGACCGAACACCTCGCGGCGCACGATCTCGTCTTCCTGCAGCGCACCGGCGACAACCGTCGGCTGGTAGTAGAAGCCCGAGCCCTCGCCCGGCTTGCCGCCGGTGGTGATCTCGATGTGCTTCAACTCCGAGGCGCGCTCGACGAAGCTCGATACGCGGTCGCGCTGACGGCGCGAGATCAGCGGGCCGATCTCGTTCTCGGTGTCGTCGGGCTGGTTGTATTTGATGGTCGAGACGGCGGAGGAGAGGTCCGCGACCAGCTTGTCGTAGATCTTGCTGCCGGCATAGATGCGGCAGGCGGCGGTGCAGTCCTGGCCGGCATTGTAGTAGCCGAAGGCGCGCAGGCCGTTGACCACGGCGCCGAGGTCGGCATCGTCGAACACAATCACCGGCGCCTTGCCGCCGAGTTCCAGATGCGTACGCTTGACCGACTTGGCGGCCGCCTGCAGCACCTTTTTGCCGGTGGCGACATCGCCAGTGATCGAGATCATGTTGACCTTGGCATGGTTGATCAGCGTGTTGCCGACGCTGTCGCCACGGCCAAGCACGACGTTGACGACGCCTTCGGGCAGTATCTCGGCAAGGACCTTTGCCAGCTTCAGGGCGGTCAACGGCGTCTGCTCCGACGGCTTGAAGACGACCGTGTTGCCGCCGCCGATCGCCGGCGCCAGCTTCCAGGCCATCATCATCAGCGGATAGTTCCAAGGCGCGATGGAAGCGACGATGCCGACGGGATCACGCCTGACCATGGAGGTGTGCCCCGGAAGATATTCGCCAGCGACCTGGCCGGGCATCGAGCGCACCGCCCCGGCAAAGAAACGATAGCAATCGACGATCGCCGGGATCTCGTCATTGAGCACGGCGTTGATCGGCTTGCCACAGTTCAGCGCTTCGAGCGCGGCGAACTCCTTCGCCTCGGACTCGATGCGATCCGCGATCTTGAGCAGGTAGCCCGAGCGCTGCGCCGGCGTGGTGCGCGACCAACCGACGAACGCCCTCCCGGCCGCCGCCACCGCGGCTTCGATCTGCGCCGGGCTTGCTTCCGGCAGGTTGAGGATGGTCGCGCCGGTCTTCGGATTGAGGATCGGCTCCTCGGTTTCGGTGCCCTTCTCGAATTTCGAGCCGATCAGCATCTGGGTGTCCATCGGGGTTCTCCCTGGTTAGGAGCGGATAGGGAGTAGCGAATAGCGAATAGGGAGATCGACGGCCGAACCCTATTCGCTACTCGCTATTCGCTACCGCTGTTTTCATTTTCCACTGCCGGCGATCTGGTCGCCGTCGCGGGTCAGGTAATAGGCAAGCAAGATCGGCAGCAGCGTCACCAGCACGACGACCATGGCCACGACATTGGTGACCGGGCGCTGGCGCGGGCGGATCAGCTCCTCAAGCATCCAGATCGGCACGGTCTGCTGCTGGCCGGCGGTGAAGGTGGTGACGATGACCTCGTCGAAGGACAGCGCGAAGGCGAGCATGCCACCGGCAAGCAATGCGGTCGCGATGTTCGGCAGCACCACATGCCGGAAGGTCTGAAAACCATCGGCACCGAGGTCCATCGAGGCCTCGATCATCGAGCCCGAGGTGCGGCGGAAGCGGGCGACGGCGTTGTTGTAGACGACGACCACGCAGAAGGTGGCGTGGCCGAGCACGATCGTCCAGAACGAAAAGGGAATATCGGCCAGCGCGAAGGCCGAGCGCAGCGCGATGCCGGTAATGATGCCGGGCAGCGCGATGGGCAGGATAACCAAGAGCGAGATAGCCTCGCGGCCGAAGAAGCGGGTTTGCGAGACGGCGGCGGCGCAGAGCGTGCCCAGCACCAGCGCGATCGCCGTGGAGATGGCAGCGACGCGCACCGAGAGCGACAGCGCATCCCAGACGTCGGGCCGGTTCCAGGTGACGGCGAACCACTGCGTGGTGAGCCCCGGCGGGGGCCACACAAAGCTCTTCTCTTCGGTCGTGAAGGCGTAGACGAAGATCAGCAAGATCGGCAGATGCAGGAAGAGCAGGCCGCAGGCGGCGGCGATCTTCAGGCCGAGCGGAGCGGATTGGCCACGGTCAGAGCGCATCGAAAGCCCCCATGCGCTTGGCGCCCCAGAGATAGAAGCCCATGATGACGATGGGCACCACGGTGAAGGCGGCGGCCAAAGGAATGTTGCCGGCGGTGCCCTGCTGCGAATAGACGGCCTGGCCGATGAAGAGCCGCGAGGTGCCGATGATCTGCGGGATGATGTAGTCGCCGAGCGTCAGCGAGAAGGTGAAGATCGAGCCGGCGACGATGCCCGGCAGCGCCAGCGGGAACAGCACGTTGCGGAAGGTCTGCCCGGGCGAGGCGCCCAGATCGGATGAGGCCTCGACCAGATTGCCGGGCACGCGCTCCAGCGCCGCCTGAACCGGCAGGATCATGAAGGGCAGCCAGACATAGACGAAGACGATGAAGGTGCCGGTGAAGGAGACCGACAGCGAGTTGCCGCCGACGATCGGCAGCGACAGCCAGCCGTCGAGCAGCCACAAGAGGTTCAGCTTGGCTAGCAGCCAGGTGAGGATGCCTTCCTTGGCGAGGATCAGCTTCCAGGCGTAGATCTTGACCAGATAGCTCGACCACAGCGGCAGCATGACGCCGAGGTAGAACAGCGCCTTCCAGCGGCCGCGCGCATAGCGCGCCGCGTAATAGGCGATGGGGAAGGCGATGACCGCCGAAGCGAGGGTGACGAGCGCCGCCATCGTCACGGTGCGCAGGATGATGTCGAGATTGGCTGCCTGGAACAGGTCGCCATAGGTTTTCAGCGTGAACTGGCGGTTGATGAGGCCGGAGAACTCGTCGATCGAGAAGAAGCTCTGCGCCAGAAGGGCAAAGAGCGAGCCGATATAGACGATGCCCAGCCACAGAAGCGGCGGCGCGAGCATCAGGGTGAGCAGGAATTTCGGCCGTCGCCAGAAGAGGTCGGAGAGCGCTCCGCGCATGCCGCCGCTGCCGGGCAGGATGGCGGGGGTGGGCGCGCGCGAGACGACGGCGTCGAGGCTCATGCCGGCTCATCCATCAGATGCAGGCTGTCGCGGTTGAAGGTGAGCATCACCGCTTCGCCTTCCGCCGGCAGCGTCGTTCCCGCCGGCACGACCGCATGCAGCCTCAACCCCTCGGCATCGAGCGCCAGCCTTGTGGTGGCGCCGAGATAGTTGGTGCCGACAAGGCGCGCGGCAACGCCGTCGCCGCTGGTCGCGCTGGCGACGCGGATGGACTCCGGTCGCAGGCTTCCCCAGCGGCGCTGGCCGGAATAACGCTGGACGAAATCCGGCGGCAACACGTTGGACGAGCCGACGAAATCGGCGACGAAGCGCGTGTTCGGGCGCTGGTAGATATCCTCCGGCGTGCCGACCTGCATGATCCTGCCGTCGTTGAAGACGGCGACGCGGTCGGCCATGGACAGCGCCTCACCCTGATCGTGGGTGACGAAGATGAAGGTGATGCCGAGCGCCTTCTGCAGCGACTTCAATTCCTCCTGCATGTTCTCGCGCAGCTTGAGGTCGAGCGCGCCGAGCGGCTCGTCGAGCAAAAGCACCTTGGGCTGGTTGACCAGCGCGCGGGCGAGCGCGACGCGCTGGCGCTGGCCGCCGGAGAGCTGGCCGGGGCGGCGCGCGCCATAGCCCGGCAGGCGCACCAGCGACAGCGCCTCTTCCGCCGCCTTCAAGCGCTCGGCCTTGCCGACGCCCTTGACCATCAGGCCATAGGCGACGTTGTCGAGCACGTTGAGATGCGGGAACAGCGCATAGTCCTGGAAGACGGTGTTGACGTTGCGGCGATAGGGCGGAACGCCTTCGGCGCGCTCGCCGAAGATGGAAATCGAGCCCGCCGTCGGCTGCTCGAAGCCAGCGATCAGGCGCAGGCAGGTCGTCTTGCCGGAACCGGACGGCCCGAGCATGGCGAAGAACTCACCCGGCGCGATCTCCAGATCCACCGCGTCGACGGCGCGCACGCTGCCGAAATGGCGAGAGACTTTTTTGAAGGAAACGGCAGAGGTCATGGGCCCCGTCAGTTCAGTTCCGGTTGAACGAAGGCGAGTTCGCGCGGCATCATACCTCCCCCTTGATGGGGGAGGTCGCGGCGAAGCCGCGGGTGGGGTGGCTAGCGCGAACCTATCAGACAGTCCCCACCCCGACGCTTGCGCGTCGGCCCCTCCCCACAAGGAGGAGGGTAAAGAGCGTTACCGCCCGCCGATGACGCCGATGTAATCCGACACCCAGCGATAGTAGGGCACGCACTGGTCGTTCTGGCTGGCGCATTTCGACACCGGCGTCTTCCAGAACTTGATCTTGTCGAAATTCTCGTAGCCGTTGGTCTTGCAGCCCTCGTCGCCGAGCAGCTCGTTGCCTTTGCAGGCAGCGGGCACCACCGGCAGCGAGCCGAACCAGGCCGAGACGTCGCCTTGGACCTTCGGCGAGAGGGAATGCTCGAGCCACATATAGGCGCAGTTCGGATGGGCGGCGTCGGCCTCCATCATGGTGGTGTCGGCCCAGCCGGTGACGCCCTCCTCCGGCACGGTCGAGGCGACCGGCTTCTTGGCGGCGACCAGCGTGTTGACCTGGTAGGGCCATGAGCCGGAGGCGACCACGCCTTCATTCTGGAAGTCGTCGACCTGGATCGCGGCATCGTGCCAGTAGCGGCCGACCAGCGTGCGCTGCGTGCGCAACAGGTCGAGCGCCGCCTTGTACTGGTCCTCGTTGAGCTCGTATGGGTCCTTGATGCCGAGCTCGGGCTTGTGGAACATCAGGTAATTGGCGGCATCCGCAATGTGGATCGGACCGTCATAGGCCTGGACGCGGCCCTTGTTCGACTTGCCGTCGGGCAGCTTCATCTCTTCGAAGACGACGTTCCAGCTCTTGGGCGCTTCCTTGAAGACGTCGGTGTTGTACATCAGGATGTTCGGGCCCCACTGGTAGGGAACGCCGTAATGCACCTTGTCGACGGTGAACCAGGGCGCGTCCTTCAGCCGGTCGTCGACGGTCTTCCAGCTCTTGATGAGGTCGGTGTTGATGGGCTGCACGCGCTTGCCGGCGACGAGGCGCAGCGAGGCATCCCCCGAAGCGGTGACGAGGTCGAAACCGCCCTCGTTCATCAGCGAGACCATCTCGTCGGAGGTGTTGGCGGTCTTGACGTTGACCTTACAGCCGCTTTCCTTTTCGAAAGCCGTCACCCAGTCATAGTTCTTGTCGGTTTCGCCGCGCTCGATATAGCCCGGCCAGGCAACGATGTTGACCTGCCCCTCGCCCTTGCCGAGTTCCTTGACCTGAGCCATCGCCTGACCGGAAAAAGTCAGCGCGACGGTCAGCGCGGTGCACGACTTCAGGAATGCATTCATCGTCGATCTCCCATTGCTAGGGGCAGCGCTCTCAGGGCGCAGCTATGTTCCCTGGGCAAAAAAGTGCTGTGAAAAATCCGGTTTCGCAAATTCATTTATCAGAAAGCCGATATCGGTTTTTCCGATACTTGTGCTTGACGCAATTCCGGCCGGAAAGCCGCTTCACACTTTTCCTGGAATCGCTTTGATCAAAGCCGTTGCCGCGCCATCCGCTGCGACTGCGCAAGGCCGATGAAGTCGCGCGCGGCCTGCGGCAGGCCGGAGCCGCGGCGCCAGACGGTGCCGACCTGGACGACAGGCAACGAGCCGGAAATGTCGCGCGATTCGATGCGGTCGCCTTCCAGCGACCAGGGCCGGTAGACGAGGTCGGGCAGCAGCGCCACGCCGGCGCCGGTGGCGACCAGGCTGCGCACCGCCTCGACCGAGCGGGTGCGGAAGGCGACATGCGGCCGGGCGCCGATCGCCGACAGCAGCTTGCCGGTGTTTTCCTCGATCTCGTCGACGGTGAGCATGATCAGCGGCTCCGACGCGATATCGCCGATCGAGATGATGTCGGCGCTGGCGAGCCTGTGGCTGAGCGGGATCCACAGCCGGTAGGCCGAGACTTCCAGGATTTCGGACTGCAGCGCCGTGCGGTCGCGCAGGTTGGACGTCACCATGACGGCGATATCGAGCTTGCCGCCGACCAGAAGGTGCTCGAGATAGTCGCCATTGTCCTCGATGGCCGAGACCTCGACACCGGGATAGGCGCGGCGGTAGCGGGCAAGCAGATCCGACAGAACATAGCCGGCGACCAGCGAGGTGACGCCGAGTTGCAGGCGACCGCTTGCAGTGGCCTGCTCGCTGGAGAAGGAACGGCGCGCGTCAGAGACATCGGCCAGGATCTTGGTGGCGTGGCGCAGGAACTGGTGGCCCTTATGGGTGATGTTCAAGCCGCGCGGATGGCGTTCGAACAGCTCGACGCCGAGATCGCTCTCCAATTCCTTGATCGCCTCGGTGACCGAGGACTGGGAAATCGACAGATTCTGCGCGGCGCCCGAGACGGTGCCCTGCTCGGCGACGGCGACGAAGAACTGCAATTGGCGGATGGTGAAGGCCATGGCCGGACTAAACACCGGCGCGCGCGGGAAGGAAAGCCGGCACAAGCCTTTGTTTTACGCCGGTGAATTCCAGCCTCTTGCGGGTCTGGCTCGGCGCCAGTGGGAGCGCAGTCCGATGAGCAACGCGACTTCCAGCGCGAGCACGACCGCCATGATGCGGAACGCCACCGCACGCAGATCGTGGACGCTGTCGCGCATCGCGTAGCCGGCAACAAGGAAGCCGGCGTTCCACAGCATAGCGCCAAGCATGGTGGCCAAGGCGAAGGGCAGAGCCGGCAGGCGCAGCGCGCCGGCGGCGATCGGCAGATAATTGCGCACCGTCGGCACGAACTGCGCCAGCAGCGAGGCCCGCATGTGGTTGCGGCGGTAGGCGGCGGAGAAACGCAGATAGGTTTCGCGGCGCAGGAAGATGTAGCGGCCGAAACGCCCGAGCAGGGCGCCGGCGCGCACCGGCCCGAGCCGGCCGCCCAGAGCGTACCAGAACAGGCAGCCAACCGTCGAAGCCAGGGTCGTCACCGCCAGCAGGGAACCGAGCGCCGCCAAGTCACGAGCCCTGGTCATGCCGAGAAACAACAGCAGCACATGCGACGGCGGCGCCGGCAGGATCTTTTCGGTGAAGGCCAGGCAGGCGGCGCCGAACAGGCCAAGCCCCAATGCCGCGGACAGGAGATCGCTCATGCGAAACGCCAGTCATAGGTGTCGAGACCTTTGATGCGTGAAACACGATAGACCGTCGCCGGCGGGAAGTTGCGGAGGGTGCCGCCGATGCGCACCGCCTCGAGGTCGAGCCTGTCCAGCACCGTTTGCTCGAAAGGACACCGACGGCCAAAGGTGAACTGGTAGAGGGCCGCGCCCGGCCGCAGACAGGCAAAGACGCCTTCCAGGATCGCGGATGATTTGCGCGGTGATATCAGCCGGAACGGCAATCCGCTGACCGCCGAGCCGACGACGGGGCCATCGAACAGCGAAAGATGGCGCAGGCCGACCGCGTCCATCTCGACGATGCGCGCCGACGGGAAACGGCGCGCGAGCAGCGCGGCAAAATCGGGATCGGACTCGACCAGCGTCAGGTCGTTTTCGCGCACGCCGCGCTGCAGCAGGGCGCGGGTGAATGGACCGGTGCCCGGCCCGAGTTCCAGCACCGGCCCCGTGTCGGGGCCGATCTCGCGCGTCATCAGCGCCGCGAGACTTGGACTGGAGGGCGTGACCGAGCCCACCCGGAAGGGCGCCAGGGTCCAGGCCTTCAGGAAGGACAAAGCGTCATTTGCAGGCATGTTGACCTCATTGCTTGCGCGGGCGATTCGAGTTGCCCGGCATGGACGAGGCGCTGTTTGGAGGCCGCGGATTGCATGGACATTGCGAAGGGCATGGCTTCGCGAAAGAAAAAGTTCGCCGACGGCGGCAAGAAGTGGCGCCATGTTTATGCAATCTTGGCGCGATAGTCGGCGAGGCAAGAATTATAAGAGATGGGACTGCAAGAGGTCTTCAATGCGTATCCTGCTGGTCGAGGACGAGCCGGAAATGGTTTCGGCGCTGCGGGCGGCGCTGAGGCGGCACGACATGGTGGTCGACCATGCCGGCTCGCTGCTGGAAGCGGAAGGGTTCGTCGCCGTCGACGGCTATGACGCGATCCTGCTCGACCGGCAATTGCCGGACGGCGACGGGTTGACGCTGGTGCCTAAGCTTCGCGACGCCAGGAACACGACGCCGGTGCTGATGCTGACGGCACGGGGCGACACCGCCGACAAGGTCGACGGGCTCGACATGGGCGCCGACGACTATCTGGCCAAGCCTTTCGCCTTCGAGGAACTGCTGGCGCGGCTGAGGGCATTGCTGCGACGCCCGGCGGCGATCGAGACGCAGACGATCCGTGCCGGCCATCTTTCCCTCGATGTCGGCCACCGCGAGGCCTCGATCCGCGGCGAGCCGCTCGCCTTGCCGCGCCGCGAATTGCTGGTGCTGGAAGCGCTGATGCGGCGGACGGGGCGCATGGTACAGCGCGAGGCCTTGATGGAGGCCGTGTTCGGGCTGGACGACGAGATCCAGTCCAACGCGCTCGATACCCATGTCTCGCGGCTGCGTCGCAAGCTCAGCGAAGCCGACAGCGGGGTCGTCATCAACGGCATACGCGGCGTCGGCTACCTGCTGCGCGAAACGACATGAAGGTTCGCCGTCCGCGCTCGCTGAAATGGAGCCTGGTGCTGCGCATCGCCATCCTGCAATGCGTGATGCTGACGCTCATCATCGCCGGCATCATCGGCGCAATGCTCGCCACCGGCATCATCCCGCACGACTATGAGGACGGCACGATGGACGTGCTGGCGGATGCGGTGGCGCGCGACGCCAGCGGGGCGCTGGTGCTGAAGGAAAATTCCGATCTGACCAAGCTGCGGTCGGATGTCCCGGACCTCTGGTTCATCATACGCGACAAGGACGGACACCGGCTTCAGCAGGGCACCGTGCCGGTTGCCTACCAACCGTTCGTCGGATTGCTGGACAACATCAGCGATGCCCGCATCGACCTTGCCATCGGCGAAGCCGCGCCGCCGGGCGGCAAGATCCGCTGGACCGACACGGCGGCCGGCAATGTCCAGATCATGAGCGGCACCAAGGGCGAGCTCTCGCTGCTGCGCGTTCTCGGGCAGGCGCCCGCCCTCTTCCTGCAGGGGATCCTGCCGCTGGCCGGGCTGATGGCGCTGGCGACGCTGTTCGCGACGCCCTGGGTGGTGCGCGGCGCGCTTTCCGGCCTCGGCAACGCGGCGCGCGCAGCGGAGCAGATCGAAATCGACAAGCGCGGCGTGCAACTGCCGCTGGACGGCGTGCCGAAGGAAGTCACGCCGCTGGTCGACGCGGTCAACGCCGCCCTGTCGCGCCTCGATGCCGGCTACGCGCGGCACAAGCGGTTCCTGACCGACGCCGCGCATGAGCTCAGGACGCCGATCGCCATCCTCAACACGCGGCTCGCCGCGCTGCCGGCAACGCCCGAACGCGCCAGGCTCCTGCAGGACGCCGCGCGGCTGTCGACGCTGGCCGACCAATTGCTCGACCTGCAGCGGCTCGATCGCCAGGCGGAGCATTTCGGGCCGGTCGACCTGGTCCTCCTTGCCCGCAACGTCGTGGTCGACCTGGCGCCGTTGGCCTTCGCCGCCGGCTACGAAATGGCGTTCGAGCCGGCCAGGGACAAGCTTGTCGTGCGCGGCGACCGCACGGCGATCGAGCGCGCGGTGACCAATCTCGTCCAGAACGCGATCGACCACGGCGGCAAAGCCGGTCGCATCACCATCAGCGTATGCCTGCCCGCGGTTATCGAGGTGCTGGACGAAGGCGACGGCGTGCCGGCATGCGAACGCGAGCGGATATTCGAGCCTTTCTACCGCCTGCACCCGCGGGATCATGGCGCCGGCCTCGGCCTCAACCTTGTCCGCGACCTGATGCAACTGCATGGCGGCAAGGTGGAGGTGCTCGACGGCACGCAAGGCGGAGCCTGCTTCCGGATGATCTTTCCGGCCTGATGTAGCAGTCTTGGTGTTCGGCGAGCTTCCTGTTCCCTCGGGCGGGATCAAGCCGTCGCGATGGTCAGGCGCGCCCCGCCATGGCTCAGCGCGGCGACGATGTCGGGCGGCGGCGGCCGGTCGGTGGCAAGCTCGGAAAAGCCGTCGAAGCCGCAGACCCGGACCAGGCCCTGGCGGCCGAACTTGGTATGGTCGGTGACGACCACCGAGCGCTGGCCGCGCGACAGCACCATACGGGCGAACTCCGCCTCCTCCAGCTCGTAGTCGGTCAGGCCGGCGGCGGCGTCGACCGCGCCGATCGAGATCACCGCATGATCGACCGAAAAACGGCTGACGAACTCGATCGCCGAGATGCCGAAAGCAGCACCCGAATCGCTGCGCAGCTCGCCGCCCGCCATATAGACCTTGTTGCCGTTGACCGTCGCCAGCGTGCGGGCGATGTCGGAGGAATTGGTGACCACCGTCAGCCGGCGGTGCCCTAACAGCTCGCGGGCGAGAAAGGATGTGGTCGTGCCGGTATCGAGCATGATCGCCTCGCCATCGCGGATCGTAGCCGCGACCATCCTGGCGATCAGGCGCTTGGCTTCCGCATTTTCGCGCATGCGCCGCTCGAAAGGCGCCTCGCCCACCATCGAGGCAAGGCCAACGGCGCCATGCATCTTCAGCACCGACCCGTCATCGGCGAGCGGCTTGACGTCGCGCCGCACCGTTTCCAGCGAGACGCCGAGACGTTCGGCGAGGCTGGCGATGCTGATCGTGCCCTCTTCGCTGAGGAGCCGCAGGATTTCGGCATGCCGCTTCGAATGGATCATGGGCTTCCGGGAATTTTGACCGAATTTAAGGTTTTAGCAACGCTTTGAAAGGAGCCGCTTATATTTTCGGGCAAAACACCCAAAAAAGGTCACAGCTTTTGATTGACAGCTCTGCCGCCGCGGCATGAGACTGGTATCGTGACAGGCTCGGAGCTGCCACGGGAGGGTGATGGCAGAGCCGCAACCTAGTGACCAGATCGTCTGGAACCAGCCAGGCGCGAGCTTTTATCGAATCCGCGGGGGCGGATGCCGGGATATTATACCTGGCCAAGGGGCTCGTCGGTGCGGTGCGGGATACCGATCCTGGCGTCTCGCACCGACGAGGCTTTTTTATTTTGTCCCATCGTCGTTTTCCGCGGGACCGGCTGAGGCCGGAGCGAAGCCGTGAGTGCCGAAGACCGCATCCGCGTCCTGCCGTGCTGGAACGGCAGTATCCAGATCGAGCCGCTGCCGGGCGGCCTCAGCAACGCCAACTATGTCGTCACCGATGCGGCCGGGCGGCATGTCGTGCGCTTCGGCCAGGACTTCCCGTTCCACCACGTCTTTCGCGAGCGCGAGGTGATGACGGCGCGTGCGGCGCATGCGGCGGGCTTCGCGCCGGCCGTGCATTATGCCGAGCCCGGCATACTGGTGACGGAATTCCTCGGCGCAAAGACCTTCCTCGCTGAAGACGTGCGGGCCAATCTCGACCGTGTCGCGGGGCTGCTGCGCGGCTTCCATCGCGAGATGCCGAACCACGTCTCCGGCGCCGGCTTCATGTTCTGGGTGTTCCACGTCATCCGCGACTATGCGCGCACGCTGGACGAAGGCGGCAGCCGCAAGAAGGGCGAGCTGCCGCGCTACCTGACCTTGGCGGACGAACTCGAGCGGGCGCAGAAGCTGCTGCCGATCGTCTTCGGGCACAACGATCTTTTGCCGGCCAATATTCTCGACGACGGCAAGCGGCTGTGGCTGATCGATTTCGAATATGCCGGCTTCAACACGGCGATGTTCGATCTCGCCGGCGCCGCCTCCAATGCCGGGCTGAGCGATGACGAATCCTTCGCGTTCCTGACCGCCTATTTCATGAAGGAGCCGGACGGCGAGATCCGCCGTTCGCACGCCGCCATGCAATGTGCCTCGCTGCTGCGCGAGGCGATGTGGAGCATGGTCTCCGAACTTTGTCTCGACGCGCCAGGCATCGACTACGTCGCCTATACCGAGGAAAACCTCGTCCGGCTCGACGCCGCGCTGGAGAACTATCGGACGAAATACGGGACCAAGTCATGACTTTGCCCAGCCATGCCGAAATCGTCGTCATCGGCGGCGGGATCATCGGCTGTTCCACGGCCTATCACCTGGCGCGCGACCACAAGGCGGACGTGGTGCTGCTCGAGCAGGGCAAGCTGACTTCCGGCTCGACCTGGCACGCAGCCGGCCTGGTCGGACAGTTGCGCTCGTCGGCCTCGATCACGCGCGTGCTCAAATATTCGGTCGAACTCTACAAGGGCCTCGAGGCCGAGACTGGCCTGGCGACCGGCTGGAAGATGACCGGCTGCCTGCGGCTGGCGACCAATGCCGACCGCTGGACCGAGTTCAAGCGGCTGGCCACCACTGCCAAGAGCTTCGGCATGGACATGCAGCTTCTGTCACCGGCGGAAGTGAAGCGCATGTGGCCGCTGATGGAGACCGGCGACCTGGTCGGCGCTTCCTGGCTGCCGACCGACGGGCAGGCAAGCCCCTCCGACATCGCCCAGTCGCTGGCCAAGGGCGCGCGCATGCATGGCGCGAAACTGTTCGAGGACGTGCGCGTCACCGGTTTTGCGATGAAGGATGGCCGCATCGCGGCGGTGAGGACTTCAAAAGGCGACATCGCCTGCGACAAGGTGGTGAACTGCGCCGGGCAATGGGCGCGGCAGGTCGGCGCGATGGCCGGTATCAACGTGCCGCTGCAGCCGGTCAAGCACCAGTACATCATCACCGAGAAGATCGAAGGGTTGGCCGCCGACGCGCCGACGATCCGCGACCCCGACCGCCGCACCTATTTCAAGGAGGAGGTCGGCGGGCTGGTCATGGGCGGCTATGAGCCCAACCCGCAGCCCTGGGCGACCGGACTTCCCGGCGGCGACGTCCCCAACGACTGGGAGTTCCGCCTGTTCGACGACGACTACGATCATTTCGAGCAGCATATGAGCCAGGCGATCGCGCGTGTTCCGGCGCTGCAAACCGCCGGCGTCAAGCAGATGATCAACGGGCCCGAAAGCTTCACGCCGGACGGCAATTTCATCCTCGGCGTCGCGCCGGAATGCGCGAATATGTTCGTCGGGGCCGGCTTCAACGCCTTCGGCATCGCATCCGGCGGCGGCGCCGGCTGGGTGCTGGCGCAATGGGTGGTGGACGGCGAGGCGCCGCTCGACCTGTGGGTGGTCGACATCAGGCGCTTCTCCAGCCTCTATCGCGACCGCGACTGGGTCCGCGACCGCACGCTGGAAGCCTATGGCAAGCATTACACGATCGGCTTCCCGCACGAGGAATATCTATCCGGGCGTCCGCGCATCGTCTCGCCGCTCTATGAGCGGCTGAAGACGCACCGCGCAGTGTTCGGCTCCAAGCTCGGCTGGGAAAGGCCGAACTGGTTCGCGCCCGAAGGGATGGAGCCCGAAGATGCCTATTCGATGGGCCGCCAGAACTGGTTCGGCGCTGTCGGCGAGGAGCACCGGCACGTGCGCGAGAAGGTCGGCATCTTCGACCAATCCTCCTTCGCCAAATACGAGCTGACGGGCTCGGACGCGTCGAAGGCGCTCGACTGGATCTGCGCCAACGACATCAACAAACCGGTCGGACGGCTGACCTACACGCAGCTTCTCAACACGCGCGGCGGCATAGAGGCCGATCTCACCGTGTCGCGGCTCGGCGAGGACCGGTTCTACATCGTTACCGGCACCGGCTTCCGCACGCATGACCTGTCCTGGATAAGCGATCATATCGGCTCCGGCCTCGACGCCAGGCTGAAGGACGTCACGGAGGAGTACGGCACGCTGTCGCTGATGGGGCCCTGCGCCCGCGACGTGCTGTCTGCGGTGACGGAGGCCGATGTCTCGAATGCCGCCTTCCCCTTCGGCCATGCTCGCGAAATCCAGATTGCCGGCCACAACGTGAAGGCGCTTCGCGTCACCTATGTCGGCGAGCTCGGCTGGGAGCTGCATGTGCCGATCGCGGCAACCGGCGAGGTTTTCGATGCGCTGATGACGGCGGGCAAGGCGCATGGCATTCGCCCGGTCGGCTACCGGGCGCTGGAGTCGCTCAGGCTGGAAAAGGGCTACCGCGCCTGGGGCTCCGACATCACGCCGAACGACACGCCGCTGGAAGCGGGGCTCGGCTGGGCGGTGAAGCTTCGCAAGAACACCGACTTCGTCGGACGGAGAGCGCTGGAGAAAGCGGCCGGCAAGGCGCCGACGAAGCGATTTGCCGGCTTCACGGTGGACGACCCTGACATCGTGCTGGTCGGGCGCGAGACGATCCTGCGCGATGGCGAGCCCGTCGGCTACCTCACCAGCGGCGGGTATGGCTACACGGTGGAGAAGAACATCGGCTATGGCTATGTGCGCAATGCCGAGGGCATCAGCGACGCGTTTCTCGCCTCGGGCGACTACGAGCTGGTGGTGGCGATGGAGCGCACGCCGGCAAAAATCCATCTCGAGGCGCTGTACGACCCGGCCGGGACGAAGATAAAGGCCTGATCCGCGCAGCGCGGGTCAGCCGACGCGCAGCGCCAGACAACGGCTCGGCACGGTGTCGCCCTCGCCGGGCATCGAGGCATAGGGCCGTGTCTCTTCGAGGCGGCTTATCGCACCGCGGGCTTCCAGCTCGGCGATCCGCTCCGCGAAACCGGCATCCCACAGCGTGTTCTTTACCGTCAGCACGATGACGCCGCCCGGGCGGCAGATGCGGATCAGTTCGTCCAGGCCCTCGACCCCGACATGGCCCGAGGTGAAGACACCCGCCGAAATGACGCCGGCATAGGCGCCGTCGGCGAAGGGCAGAGCATCGCCCATCGCCAGGCGGTGCAGCGCCGCGTAGACGCCCTTGGCGCCGGCCTTGTCCAGCATGCCTTGCGAGATGTCGAGCGCCTCGACCCTCGGATAGCCGGTGATGGCGAGCCACTCGCCGATCAGGCCGGTGCCGGCGCCGGCGTCGAGCAAGGGTTCGGCGGCGCGCGGCAGGTGGCGGGCCAGCAGCGCCAGGCAGATCGTCGGATGGCGATAGCCGGCGGCCGACATGTCGGCGTCGTACGTCTCGGCCCAACTGTCATAGACCGCGGCGACCTCGTCCGGCCGGGTCGCGGCATAGGCCGCGCTTAGTGAGCCGTTGTGCTTGCCGTCCGTCATCGTCGCCCCTCGAAGCCGATTCACCTGCAAAGGATCATAGCCAAGCCGCTAAAACTGTGGAACCGTCCGAGCCAGAAGAATGGCGTGAACGGGGACACGACATGACCGACGAGCTGCACGCAGCGCTGGCGGCCATACCGGTGCTGGCAGGGTATGACGGACCGCTGGAACGTCTGGGAGGCCTGACCAATAGGGTCTACCGGGCCGGCGGAGCGTGTCTGCGCATTCCCGGCAAGGGTACCGAAGAATATATCAACCGCGCCAACGAGGCAGTGGCGGCGCGCGAGGCGGCCAAGGCCGGCGTCAGCCCAGAGGTGCTCTATTTCGATCCCGCATCCGGCCTGATGGCGACGCGCTTCATCGCCGGCGCCGAGACGATGTCGCCGGAGAAATTCAAGGCGCGGCCGGGCAGCCCCGCGCGGGCAGGCCAAGCCTTCCGCAAGCTGCATTCATCGGGCGCCGTCTTTCCCTTCCGCTTCGAGCTGTTTGCCATGATCGACGACTATCTAAGAGTGCTGTCGACCAAGGATGTCGCGCTGCCTTCGGGCTATCACGACGTGGTGAGCGAGGCGGACAGCGTGCGGGACGCGCTCGCCGCCCATCCGATCCCGCTCGCCGCCTGCCATTGCGATCCGCTGTGCGAGAACTTCCTCGATACGGGCGATCGCATGTGGATCGTCGACTGGGAATATTCCGGCATGAACGATCCGCTGTGGGACCTCGGCGACCTCTCGGTCGAGGGCAGGTTCGATGCGGGCCAGGACGAGGAATTGATGCGCGCCTATTTCGGCGGCGAGGCGCGGCCGGCAGAGCGCGGCCGCGTCGTCATCTATAAGGCGATGTGCGACCTGCTCTGGACGCTGTGGGGACTGATCCAGCTCGCCAACGACAATCCGGCCGACGATTTCCGCGCCTATGCCGACGGCCGCTTCGCCCGCTGTAAGGCGCTGATGGAAACGGCGGAGTTTTCACTGCATCTGGCGTCTGTTCGCGCCGGCTAGGTCCTAATTCACGCCCTTCGGCACGTTCTCGGGCGGCACCTCGGTCTCAACCACCTTCTGACGATGGAAGATGAACAGGCCGGCAAGCACGACGATCGCCGCGCCGATCAATATGCGCGGCCCCGGGACATCGCCGAAGAACACGAGGCCGAAGACCACAGCCCATAGGAGCAGCGTGTAATGCAGCGGCGCCAGCGTCGAGGCCGGCGCCAGCTTCAGCGCCCTCGTGATCATCAGATGCGCGGCGCAGGAGACGACGCCGAGCAGCAGCATGGCGCCGAAATCGAGGGCCGAGGGCGTGCGCCAGGTGCCGATGGTAAGCACGCCGCCGACGACCAGCGTGCCGATCGTCTGCCAGGTGACCAAGGTCGTGTCGCTGGTGCCGCGCAGGAGGCGGCCGAGGATGATGGCGAAGCCGAAGGCGATGCTGCCCACCAGCGCGAAGCCGGATGACATGGAGAAAGCCGCGGAGGACGGCTTCAGGATGATCAGCACGCCGCAGAAGCCGACCAGGATTGCCAGCCAGCGCCGCCAGCCGACCTTTTCGCCGAGCAAGAGGTGCGACAGCGCCGCGACATAGATCGGGCCGGCCATATAGAAGCTCATCACGTCGGCCAGCGGCAGGTAGACGACCGCGGCGTAGAAAAGCCCGGTATCGGTGGTGGTGGCCACGACGCGCAGGACCTGCAACAGCGGCCGGTCCATGTGGAACAGCTTGCCAGTGCCCTGGTTGGCGATCATCGGGCCGAGCACGATGAAGGCGCCGATCGAGCGGATCAGCACCACTTGTCCGACCGAGAAGGAGGCGACCAGCCATTTGCCCATCGCGTCGTTCAGCGCGAACATGAAGTCGCCGGCCAGCATCAAAAGGATGCCGGCGAGCAACATGTTCCTGATCGTGAAATTGCGGGCGATGGTCTGGACCATGCCGCTCCCTAGCCGCAAGCGGCCGGTTTGACGAGGGAAATCCGGAGCATCGGTAAGACCAGCGGCGGAAATCGGCTGGTTCTAGCCCGCCTTATGCCGCCGGTTGACCTGCGCCGGCCGGCCCGTAATCGACAGCCTGGTCTCCTGTTTCGTCCGCTCAGCCACCACCTTGCCCCTGGCGATGACGCAAAGGCGCTCCGGACGCAGGCGCACGGCCTCGATCGCATTGCCGGCGTCGAGCACGACGAGGCTGGCGCGCTTGCCGACGGCGAGGCCGAGATGGTCGAGACCCATGATGGCGGCGTTGACGTTGGTGACCATGTCGAAGCAGCGCGCCATGTCGGCCGGGCTCGACATCTGCGCCACGTGCAGGCCCATGAAGGCGACGTCGAGCATGTCGGCGGTGCCCAGCGAATACCAGGGGTCGAGCACGCAATCCTGGCCCCAGCCGACGCGGATGCCGAGCGCCAGCATCTCCTTGACCCGGGTCAGGCCGCGCCGCTTCGGAAAGGTGTCGTGGCGCCCCTGCAGCATGATGTTGATCAGCGGGTTGGGGATTGCCGAGACGCCGGCCTCCGCGATCAGAGGCAGGAGCTTCGAGACGTAGTAATTATCCATCGAATGCATGGAGGTGAGATGCGAGCCGGCCACCCTGCCCTGCAGGCCGAGGCGCTGGGTTTCATAGGCCAGTTGCTCGATATGGCGCGACAGCGGATCGTCGGTCTCGTCGCAATGCATGTCGACCATCAGGCCGCGTTTGGCGGCGATCTCGCAAAGCTCCGTCACCGAGCGCGTGCCGTCGGCCATGGTGCGCTCGAAATGCGGGATGCCGCCGACGATGTCGACGCCCATGTCGAGCGCCCGGACAGTGTTCTTCAACGCCGTCGGCGAGCGATAGAGGCCGTCCTGCGGAAAGGCGACGAGCTGCAGGTCGATATAGGGCGCGACGCTTTTCTTGACGTCGAGCAGGGCTTCCACCGCGAGCAGCCGGTCGTCGCAGACATCGACATGCGTGCGGATGGCGAGCAGGCCCATCGACACGGCCCAGTCGCAATAGGCGAGCGCGCGCTCGCGCACGGCCTCATGCGTCAGCAGCGGCTTCAGTTCGCCCCAGAGCGCGATGCCTTCGAGAAGCGTGCCCGATGCGTTGATGCGCGGAATGCCGTAGGAAAGCGTGGCGTCCATGTGGAAATGCGGGTCGACGAAGGGCGGCGAGACCAGATTGCCGCGGGCGTCGATCTCGGTCGGCGCGGAGCCCGGCAGTTTCTGCTCGATCGCGCGGATGGTCTCGCCGGCAATGCCGATATCGGCAATCCTGCCATCCGGCAGCGTGCCGCCGCGCACGATCAGGTCGAAATCCATCCGTCGTCACCCCTTTCTCCAAGAATCTGTATTCATCGTGGCCGAAAAGTCAGCCTGGCGCAGCCTTTTCTTTCGCCTGCGGCCGAAAGGTTCCATCGCGCCGCAACTCGCTCTATAAGCCGCCTCTCGCCCTCGTGGCGAATCCGAAATTCTTTGCAAGCCAGACACAGGATCGGCCGTTGTTTCGCTTCTTCCGCTCGACGGAAAACCAACGCCTTATTGCCAGGCTGGTGAGGGAATCCTTCCACGAGCATAAATTCGGCTATGGCGCGGCCATCCTGTCGATGCTGGTGGTGGCCGCCATGACCGGCGCCAGCGCCTGGATCCTGCGCGAGATCACCAACGAATTCGTCGTCTTCAAGAGGCTCGACCGCGTCAACCTGATCGCGGCGGGCGTCGCGGCGATCTTCCTGCTCAAGGGCTTTGCCAGCTTCGTCCAGGCCTATTTCATGAGCCGCGTCGGCAACGCCATCATCGCCGACCGGCAGCGCCGGATTTATGACCGGATCCTGGCGCAAGGCATCGAATTCTACCATTCGACCTCGTCGGCCGACCTGATCGCCCGCATGACCAACAACGCGCAGGCCGCGCGTAGCGTGCTCGACCTCGTCGTCACCTCCTATGTGCGCGACCTGGTGACGTTGATCGTCCTGGTCGGAGTCATGGTCTGGCAACAGCCGGCGCTGTCGCTGATCTGCTTCGTCGTCGGCCCGGTGGCGATCTATGGCGTCAACCGCATCCTCAAACGCGTGCGCAAGATCGCGGCGATGGAATTCGTCTCGCTCGGCCAGATCGTGCATGTGATGCAGGAGACGGCGATCGGCGTGCGCGTCGTCAAATCCTTCAATCTCGAAGCCGCGATGCGCAAGCGCATGCACAAGGCGGTGGCGGACGTCGAAACCCGCGCCAACAACATCGCGACGTTGGAAGCCGCCACAAGTCCGGTGATGGAAACGCTGGCGGGGCTGGCGATCGCCGGCGCAGTGCTGGTCAGCGGCCTGCTGGTGCTGCAGGGCGGCCAGATGCCCGGCAACATCATGGCCTTCATCGCGGCGCTTCTGCTGGCCTATGAGCCGGCGAAGCGGCTGGCGCGCGTGCGCATTTCGCTGGAGACCGGCATCGTCGGCGTGCGCATGATGTTCCAACTTGCCGACCGGCCGCTGACGCTCGCCGAGAAACCCGGCGCCACGCCGCTGCAACCCGGGCCGGGCGAAATCCGCTTCGACAATGTGAGCTTCGCCTATCCCGAAAGCCCGCCGGTGTTCGAGGGCCTGAACCTGACGCTGGCCGCCGGCAAGATGACGGCGCTCGTCGGACCCTCGGGTAGCGGCAAGTCGACGATTCTCAACCTGATCATGCGCATGTACGACCCGCAGACCGGCAGGGTGATGTTCGACGGCCAGGACATCTCGTTCGCGACGCTGGATTCGCTCAGGCAGAGGATCGCCTATGTCAGCCAGGACACGTTCCTGTTCGCCGGCACCATCATCAACAATATCCGCCTCGGCCGCGAAGGTGCGACCGACGAGGAGGTGATCGCCGCCGCCAAGGCCGCCAACGCGCATGAGTTCATCAGCGCGATGGCCAAGGGCTACGACACGGAGGTCGGCGAAAACGGCTCGCTGCTCTCCGGCGGCCAGCGCCAGCGCATCTCGATCGCACGCGCCATGCTGCGCAACGCCGAGATCCTGTTGCTCGACGAGGCGACCAGCGCGCTCGACGCCGAGTCGGAAGCGCTGTTCCGCGACGCGCTGCAGCAACTGACCGCCGGGCGCACGACGATCGTCATCGCGCACCGGCTTTCCACGGTGCATCAGGCCGACACGATCGTGGTGCTGGAAAAGGGCAAAGTGCTGGAGAGCGGCCCGCACAAGACCCTGCTCAAGCAGGGCGGGCTCTATCAGAAGCTTTATGAGTATCAGCTGATGCCGTGACGGAGCGCCCCCTTCTCCCCTTGTGGGAGAAGGTGTCGCCGAAGGCGACGGATGAGGGGTGTTCCAGATGCCACCAGCGTCTCACTCCGCTGGAACACCCCTCATCCGTCTCGGCGCTGCGCGCCGATCCACCTTCTCCCACAAGGGGAGAAGGGGGAGCCCAGCCTACTCCGGCACTTTCCTGACAGCGCCCTTGTCGGCGCTCGTGGCGAAGGCGGCGTAGGCGCGCAGCGCCGTCGTTACCTTGCGCTTGCGCTTCTCGGCGGGCTTCCAGGCGTCGGCGCCCTTGGCGTTCATCGCCGCCCGCCGCGCGTCGAGCTCGGCGTCGCTGATGGCGAGGCGGATGGTGCGGTTGGGAATGTCTATCTCGATCGTATCGCCTTCCTGGACCAGGCCGATCGCGCCGCCCTCGGCGGCTTCGGGCGAAACATGGCCGATCGACAGGCCCGACGTGCCGCCGGAGAAGCGGCCGTCGGTGATCAGCGCGCAGGCTTTGCCGAGGCCCTTCGATTTCAGATAGCTGGTGGGGTAGAGCATCTCCTGCATGCCTGGACCACCGCGCGGCCCTTCATAGCGGATGACGACGATGTCGCCCGCTTTGATCTCGTTGCCGAGGATCGCCTTGACGGAGGCGTCCTGGCTTTCGAAGACGCGGGCCGGGCCGGTGAATTTCAGGATCGACTCGTCGACGCCGGCGGTCTTCACGATGCAGCCGTCGAGGGCCAGATTGCCTTTCAGCACGGCAAGGCCGCCGTCCTTGGAGAACGGCGTCTTGGCCGAGCGGATGACGCCTTTCTCACGATCAAGATCAAGCTCGTCCCAGCGGCGGTCCTGGCTGAAAGCGACCTGCGTCGGCACGCCGCCGGGGGCGGCGCGGAAGAACTCGCGGACATTCTCGGCCGAGGTGCGGGCAATGTCCCAATGGTCGAGCGCTTCGCCGAGCGTGGCGGTGTGCACGGTCGGCAGGTCGCGGTTGATCAGCCCGGCCTGGTCGAGCTGGCCGAGGATCGCCATGATGCCGCCGGCGCGGTGGACGTCCTCCATGTGCACGTCGGACTTGGCCGGCGCCACTTTGCACAGCACCGGCACTTTCCGCGACAAGCGGTCGATGTCTTCCATGGTGAAGTCGACCTCGCCCTCATGGGCGGCGGCCAGGATATGCAGCACCGTGTTGGTCGAGCCCCCCATGGCGATGTCGAGGGCCATGGCATTCTCGAACGCGCCCTTGGAGGCGATGCTGCGCGGCAGGGCGCTTTCGTCGTCCTGCTCGTAATAGCGCTGGGCGAGATCGACGATCAGATGACCGGCCTCGACGAACAGCCGCTTGCGGTCCGCGTGAGTGGCCAAGGTCGAGCCGTTGCCGGGAAGCGACAGGCCTAGCGCCTCGGTCAGGCAGTTCATCGAATTGGCGGTGAACATGCCGGAGCACGAACCGCAGGTCGGACAGGCCGAGCGCTCGATGACCTTCACGTCCTCGTCGGAGATCCTGTCGTCGGCGGCCGCGACCATGGCGTCGACCAGGTCGAGCGCCTGCGCCTTGCCGGCCAGCACCACCTTGCCGGCCTCCATCGGGCCGCCGGAGACGAAGACGGTCGGGATGTTGAGGCGGAGCGAGGCCATCAGCATGCCGGGGGTGATCTTGTCGCAGTTGGAGATGCAGACCATGGCGTCGGCGCAATGCGCGTTGACCATGTATTCGACGGAATCGGCGATCAGCTCGCGCGACGGCAGCGAATAGAGCATGCCGTCATGGCCCATGGCGATGCCGTCATCGACCGCGATGGTGTTGAATTCCTTGGCGACGCCGCCGGCCTTCTCGATCTCGCGCGCGACGAGCTGGCCGAGATCCTTCAGATGCACGTGGCCCGGCACGAACTGGGTGAAGGAATTGACCACGGCGATGATCGGCTTGCCGAAATCCGAATCTTTCATGCCCGTGGCGCGCCACAGGCCGCGGGCGCCGGCCATGTTGCGGCCATGGGTGGTGGTGCGGGAACGATAGGCAGGCATCGTATTGTCCTTGCTGGCTGGCCGCGCCGACGCGCGGCGGGCGGCGCTCAATTTAGTCGGCAGCGGTTATAGCGGCCATGATCCGGCCTGACCACAATTTTGCGCTGCACCAGCACGCCTCCGGAAATTTAAGCTGTTCAGGAAATTTTGCAGCCGCTGTCGGATAATGCCTCGCCGAGCCGTCCTTGAGGCAGACGGCATCGAAATGGCACGAAATTGCCGGCGAGCCGTTTGACAACGAAAGCCAACATGAAGCCCGAGGAGCAAGGCATGCAGAAGATCACCACCTTCCTGTGGTTCGACAACCAGGCCGAGGAGGCCATGAACCACTACATCTCCATCTTCAAGAATTCGAAGGTGCTGAGCGTGACGCGCTGGCCCAAGGGCCATCCCCAGGAAGGCCAGGTGCTGGTCGCCTCTTTCGAGCTGGACGGCGTGCAGTTCCAAGCGCTGAACGGCGGACCGCAATACAAGTTCACCGAAGCGATCTCGCTGTCGATCGACTGCAAGACGCAGGAAGAGGTGGATCATTTCTGGGAGAGGCTCACCGAAGGCGGCGAACCGGGACGCTGCAGCTGGCTGAAGGACAAGTTCGGCGTTTCCTGGCAGGTCGTGCCGGAGCAACTGCCGCGCCTGCTTCAGGATCCGGACAGGGCCAAGGCCGGTCGCGTGATGTCGGCGATGATGCAGATGGGCAAGATCGAGATCGACAAGATCGAGGAAGCGGCGAAGGGGTGAGCGCGACGTTCCTTCTCCCCTTGTTGTGGGAGAAGGTGGATCGGCGCGTCGGCGCCGAGACGGATGAGGGGTGCTCCAGCGAAGTGCTTTCCCTGGGACACCCCTCATCCGACCTTGCTTCGCGAGGCCACCTTCCCCCACAAGGGGGAAGGGAAAGCAGCACTACGCCGCCTTATCACGCACCTGGTAATCCTTGACCGCGGTGAAGCGGATCGCCTTCCAGCGCTCGGCTTCGTAATTCAGCGAGAAGGCGTGCTGGGCGAGGAAGACCGGGTCATTGTCGAGATCGCGGGCGATGTCGCCGCGATGCGATTCGATGAAGCGCTGCACCTCCGCCTTTTCGTCGGCTGAGATCCAGCGGCAGACCGAGAAGCGCGACATCTCGAAATCCACCGGCAGCGTGTATTCGATGTTGAGCCGCTCCTTGAGCACGTCGAGCTGCAGCGCGCCGACGACGCCGACGATGGCCGGCGAGCCGTCTTCGGGCGAGAACAGCTGCACCACGCCCTCCTCGGCCATCTGGTGCAGCGCTTCCTTCAGCTTCTTGGCCTTCATGGCATCGCCGAGGCGCACGCGGCGCAGGATTTCCGGGGCGAAATTCGGCACGCCGCGGAACAGGATCTCCTCGCCTTCGGTCAGCGTGTCGCCGATGCGCAACGTGCCGTGGTTGGGGATGCCGACGACATCGCCGGCAAAGGCCTCGTCGGCGGTGACGCGGGTGCGGGCGAAGAAGAATTGCGGTGCCGACAGGCTCATCGGCTTGCCGGTGCGCACCAGCTTGGCCTTCATGCCGCGCTCCAGCTTGCCAGAGCAGACGCGCACGAAGGCGATGCGGTCGCGATGGTTGGGGTCCATGTTGGCCTGGATCTTGAAGACGAAGGAGGTCATCTTGTCCTCGGTCGCCTCGACCGTACGCTCATCGGCCTCCTGGGCGCGCGGCGGCGGGCCGTAGGCGCCGAGCGCCTCGATCAGGTCGCGCACGCCGTAGTTGCGCAGCGCCGAGCCGAAATAGACCGGTGTCAGATGGCCTTCACGGAAGGCGTCGATATCAAGAGGCCGGCAGGCCTCCCGCGCGAGCTCCAGTTCCTCGATGAAGTCGTTGCGCTCGTTTTCCGGCAAAAGCCCGGCGACGCGGTTGGAATCGGGGCCGTTGACCGGCGTGCGCTCCTTCTCATCGTCGCTGCGGCGCACCGCGTTCTGCGCCAGGTGATAGGTGCCCGAAAACGTCTTGCCGCGGCCGATCGGCCAGGTGACGGGCGCGGTGTCCAGCGCCAGCTTCTGCTCGATCTCGTCGAGGATCTCGAACGGATCGCGGCTCTCGCGGTCCATCTTGTTGACGAAGGTGATGATCGGGATGTCGCGCAAGCGGCAGACCTCGAACAGCTTCAGCGTGCGCGGCTCGATGCCCTTGGCGGCGTCGATGACCATGACGGCCGAATCCACCGCCGACAGCGTGCGATAGGTGTCGTCGGCGAAGTCTTCGTGGCCGGGCGTGTCAAGCAGGTTGAAGACGTTGTCGTCATATTCGAAGGTCATCACCGAGGTGACAACCGAGATGCCGCGCTCGCGCTCGATCTTCATCCAGTCGGAGCGCGTCTGGATGCGGTCCCTCTTGGCCTTGACCTCGCCGGCAAGCTGAATGGCGCCGCCGAACAGAAGCAGCTTTTCGGTGAGCGTGGTCTTGCCGGCGTCCGGGTGCGCGATGATCGCGAAGGTACGGCGGCGCGCTACCGCCTGTTCGATGTCTTCTGCCAATTTCTGGAATCCTGTCTGTGGCGCGGGCTTCTAGCAGCGCTTGCCCGGCCTGTCGACGGTTTTGGAGATGACAGGTTCGACCGGCGAGCAGAGAGCCGTACCGTCGACAAGGGACCCTGGTCTTCAAATCCACGGACCGCCGCGACGGGTCCTGCCGCCGAACCAGACGGCCAGCGAGATTTCCGAGCGTTCGATACCGATGTCGCGCAGCAGATAATCCGGCAGCTCGTCCAGCCAGGCGCGATCCCTGCGGATGCGGACGGTTCGCGCGGGCAGGCGCAAGCAGGAGCGGCATATTTCCGCGGCTGGCGCCAAGAAACGTCGGTTAACTGACCGACGGGCGATGGGCTTCATTCCCGTGAGAAGGGTTGGCATGATCATTTTCCCTGGTCTGAACGACGGGATCGGGAGGGCCTTGCGTGGCCCTCCCGAGGACGCTGCGCGTCACGCCTTTCAGGATCGGTCGTGCTCGCAGCTCACATACGGGTTCCAGTCGGCGAACATGCCGGCCGGATTGTGCCGCCAGTGCCAGACATGAAGCTCGTAATAGGGATCCACCGGGTGGACGCCCACCGTCGTCTTGCGCTGAAGGGTGCGGCCGAGGAATTCGGGCACGCCTTTGCCCCTCCAGTCCTTCTCGAAGACGATGTACTCCATCCCGACGAGCTGCATCGAGCCATCGGCTTCCGGTTCGTAGGTCAGCACGTCCGGTTCGCCGAGCACCAGCTTGCCGTCGCCGGCGCGGCCGGGATGGATGAAGTGGACACCCATCGTGCCGTGCTCGTCATGCATCGTGCATTCGAACAGTTGCCGGTAGCCGTCCGCCTTGGCGACCTTGATGTCGAGGTACTTGGCCGCCATCTCCCGAGACCGATTGAGCACTGGATCGGGCATGTCATGGGCGGCCGCGGTGCCGTAAAACAGCGCAGCTACGCCTACGGCAAGGACAATTTCCGCAAAGCGCTTCACGATCGACCCCTCCCCGTCACGCAGCGGCGTAAGCCGTCGTCGGATCGAAGAGCCGCTTGACCTCGGTGATCTTCGTCGCCGGGAAGCCGCTCATCTTGGCGTGGCGCTGGATGATCGCCTCGTCCTTGGCCAGATAGACGCAAAAGGTCTTGTCGTCGGCCACGAAGGATTCGACCCACTGGATGTCCGGGCCGAGCTCGGCCAGAACGGCATTCGAGGCCTTGGATGCGTCGCGAAGCTGCTGGCGCTCGAAGGTGCCGACCTTGGGAATCTCCCGTTCGATGATGTATTTCTGCATTTTGCAATCTCCTTGATCTGGGTTCAAATGCACCGGACGCCTGATCAGGTCGGGTGCCGGTGACATCCCGGGGGCCGCTGCGCTAAACTGCGGTTTGGCACGCCAGGCAGACGGAGAATTACGAAAAGAGGCGGCCGACAGTCCTTACGCCGCCCTTATCTTCTTCTGATCCTTTGCCTATTGCCGATACAGGGATTGCTGCCGATGGGAATTTATTGCTTCGGCGACTTCGAACTCAACGAGGATACCCGCGCCCTTCGTCTCGCCGGAAGCGAGGTCGAGGCACAGCCCCTCGTCTTCGATTTCCTCGCCATTTTGCTGCGGCACCAGGACCGGGCGATGAGCAAGGACGAATTGCTTGAAACACTGTGGCCCGGCGTGACGGTGACCGAGGCTTCGCTGCAACGCGTCGCGAGCCTTGCCCGGAGCATCCTTCGCCAAGGCGGCCTGGAGAGCGCACTGCGCAACCTGCCCCGCTTCGGCTACCGGATTTGCCTCGACCAGGCGGTTGCTCCGGAAAACGGAGCAGCTCCGGCGGATGCGGGCCACAGGCTTTCGAGCCCAGGCTCGTCAATCCTGTCGGCACGTGCGGCCGTTGCAGGCAGGAAATGGCACGAGGCCGCGGTTTCCTTCGCAAGAGCGGATGCCGCCGACGAGCTGCTGACACCCGACCTCGAAGAATGGGGTCTGGCGCTGGAATGCATGGGGCGTCCGGCCGAAGCCATCCCGCTTCTGGCGCGCGCGGTGACGGCCTACGGCGTTGCCGGCGAGCGCTTGCGCGCGGCTTCCCCCGCAATCACCCTTGCCAGGATTCACCTTGAGCGAGGCGAGCTTGCCGTTGCCAAAGGCTGGCACAAGCGCGCCGCGCAGTTGATCGATACCGCCACCGATAGCCGGGAACATGGCCTGTGGTGCTGGATGGGCGCGCGCATCATGGGCGCGGAAGCCGAACCGGAACAGGCGCTAGCGCTCGCCGAGCAGGCCTTCGCAGTCGGCAGGCATCTCGACGATCCGGTGGTGGAGTCGCTCGGCCTGATCTACCGCGGCTTCTTCAAGCTTTGCCTCGGCGAAACCAAATCCGGGCAGGAGGATCAGGACCTCGCGGCGGCGCTCGGCCTCTCCAGCGACGTCGATCCGATCGTCGGCGGCATCCTCTACTGCAACATACTGTGGGCCTGCCGGAATTTCGGCGACTGGTCGCGTGCCAACCAATGGACGTTAGGTTACGAGGACTGGTGCAGGGGACACGGGCTGGAAGACCTTTCAGGCTCGTGCCGGCTGCACCGCGCCGAAGTGCTCGGCGTTCATGGCACGCTGAAAGAGGCCGAGGCGCTTGTGCGCGCCGCCCTTGATCAACTCGCCCTCGACGCGCCCTGGGCGACCGGCGATGCCTTGCGCGTGCTGGGCGACATCCACCTCGCGGCCGGAGAATTCACGGAAGCCGAAACCGCATATCGCGCGTCGCATGCGGCGGGTTGGGATCCTCAGCCCGGACTTGCGCTTCTGCAACTCGAGCAAGGACAGGCGGAGGCCGCCTTCAGCGCTCTCGAACGTTCCCTGATAGGCAACGGCTGGCCGACCCTGCAGCGGCGAGGCATGGTCCTTGCCACGCTTGCCAAGGTGGCGGCACGCACCGGCCGGCGCGAGCGGGCGAAAGAGGTGATCGCCGAATTGGAGACGCAGCCGCAGCGCTGGCCGATGGCTTCCATCCAGGCGCTGACCGCCGAAGCCAAGGCGGAGCTTTTCATACAGGAAGAGCGCCTCGCCGAGGCCGCCCGGGAGCTGCAGATCGCATGCTCGCGCTGGAACGAGATCGGCTCGCCGATCAATGCCGCCGACGCCAGGTTGTCGCTTGCGGCGCTGCTCATCAAGACCGGGGATCTTTCCGGTGCTGAGCTGGAGCTCGGCACGGCGTTGGCGGTTGCGAGGAAAGTTGACTCTTCCCGGCTCATGCGGCGCTGCGAAGAGCTGAAGGACCTAATTGCCGGCGCGGAGGCGGTAGCGGTGAGCGGCGCCTGGCCGCCTCTCGCTTGAGGTCTGGCCGGCTCGATGGCATGAGAGGGGAAATCTCCCCAAAGGTCCTGCATGAGCACTGCAAAGCAAGTCATCGTTATCGGAGCCGGTATTATCGGCGCGTCGATCGCCTGGCATCTGACGAAAGCCGGCGCGCGCGTGACGGTCGTCTCGGCAAGCGGCGCCGGCGGCATCGCGACGCCGAATTCATTTGCCTGGATCAATGCGAGCTGGGGCAATCCGGAAACCTATTTCCGGTTGCGCATCCGCGCCATGGCCGAATGGGAACGGCTGGCGAACGAACTGCCGGGCCTGCCGCTCGCCATGTGCGGCGGCCTGTGCTTTGACCTGCCCGCAGACAGGCTCGAAGCCTACGCAGCCGAGCATTCGTCCTGGGGGTACGGCATCGAGCGGGTCGGGAGCGAACAAGCGGCGCGCATCGAGCCCTCTTTGGCGGACCTTCCCGAGTTTGCGCTTCACGTCGCAGAGGAAGGCGTGGCCGAGCCTGTGGCGACCACACAAGCGCTGCTGGCGGACGCCGAACGGCGCGGCGCGCGGGTCGTCACCGGAACTGTCGACAGGCTGACGCTGTCCAACGGCAAGGTGACGGGCGTCGTCGTTTCGGGGGAGAGCAAAGCCACCGACGAGGTGGTGATTGCGGCGGGCGCCGGGGCTCCGGCGATCGCCGCGACGGCGGGCATCGAGCTGCCGATCGAGACGCCGCCCGGTCTGATCGTGCATTCGCGCCCCTACAAGAAACTGCTCAACGGCCTGGTGCTGGCCGAGAAACTTCATATGCGCCAAACGGCGGAGGGCCGCATCATCGCCGGCTCTGACTTCGGCGGAGGCGAGCCGGGCGAGAACCCGCAGGCCGATGCGAGCGCGCTTTTCGAAGCTATGAAAGCGATGCTGCGCGGCGCCGACGGTCTGGAACTCGACTTCCACACCATCGGCTACCGTCCGACGCCGGCCGATGGTTTTCCGATCGTCAGCCGCGCCGACGGTGTCGGCGACCTCTACATCGCAGTCACCCATTCCGGCATCACACTGGCGCCGGCCGTGGGACTGTTCGCCGCCCGCGAGATCCTCGATGGCGAGCGCGATGCGTTGCTCGCGCCCTACGCCCTGTCCCGCTTCGCCCAGTAGCCCCGCTGCCGGCCGAAACCGCCGGCAGAAGGTGCGCTCAGGCCTCAGCTTGCCAGCGCCCACTCGATGACCGCTGGCGCGAACGGCCGGATGGCGGTGCGGTCCCGGGTCATCGTCACGAAGCTCGATTGCGGAATCTCGTGCCAAGTTCGGCCATCGCGATCGAACGGCTCGGAGACGATGCAGCGACCAACGCCCTTGGCGAAGGCGGCGGTATAGAGCGTCGGAGCCTGGTCGTCGGTGGCGTAGCGAACAGCATGAAGCGCCTTTCCGTCGCTGAAAGCGGCGGTCAGCTTCAGGGACGGGTCGATGCCGGCGCGGCGCGCAGCCTCGAGCACGCGGCTGGTGGCACGCGACACCGCGCCTTGCGGATCCTGCGCAAGGCCTTCGCCGATCATCATGCGGAAAAAGAGTTCGGAATCGGTGGTCCCTTCAAGCTGGTCGAACAGCGCATCCGAGAGCGAATTCTCCAGCATCCTGCGGATCCGCTCGAAGCCGCCGATCTGGCCGTTATGCATGAACGACCAGCGACCGGATACGAAGGGATGGCAGTTCGCACGGCTAGTGGCGCCGCCCGTCGAAGCGCGCACATGGGCCAGGAACAGGCCGGATTTTATCTGGCGTCCAAGGTTCCTGAGATTGGCATCGGACCAGGCCGGGAGGATGTCGCGGTAGAGGCCGGGTTCCGGCCGATCGCCATACCAGGCCACGCCGAAACCGTCGGCATTGGTCGGCGATTTCGCCTCCCGCGCCTCACGGCTCTGAACGATCAGCGAATGGGAGGGCGCGGCGATGACGTCCTCCAGGAAGATCGCGTCGCCGAGATAGGCAGCCCACCTGCACATTGTCCTGTGATCCTTGTCGATACGTTCTTGAGCGCGCGAATGATTCGCCGCTCGTTCGGGCGCCACAGATGACAGGGGGAAGCTTGGACGTCCTTACGCCGCGCTTACGTTTTGCTGATCTTTGCCCGGAGAGCGTCTCGACGGGTCTGTTTCAGCCGACGAGTGCCAGCTTGCTTGCCGCCGGCGCGAATGGCCGGATGCTGGTGCCGGCCCTGGTCATGGTGACGAAGCTCGATGGCGGGATCGCCTGCCAGTCGCCGCCGTCGCGATCGAAGGGCTCGGACACGATGCAACGACCATCGCGCCTCGCGAAGGCGCCGGTATAGAGCGTCGGGGCATGGTCGTCGGTAGCGTAGCGCACGGCGTAGAGCGCATCGCCATCGGAAAAGGCCGCGGTCAGTTTCAGCGCGGGCTCGATGCCGGCTCGGCGCGAGGCCTCGATGACGCGAACCGTGGCGCGCGACACCGCGCCTTGCGGATCATCTGCAAGCCCCTCGTCGAGCATCACCAGGAAAAAGAGCTCGGAATCGGTGGTGCCCTCGCGCTGGTCGAAGACCTCATCCGAAAGCGAGTTCTCCAGCGCCCGGCGGATCTTCTCGAAGCCGCCGATCTGGCCGTTATGCATGAAGGACCAGCGGCCGGAGACGAAAGGGTGGCAGTTCATGCGGCTGGTGGCGCCGCCGGTCGAGGCGCGCACATGGGCCAGGAACAGCCCGGACTTGATCTGCCGGCACAGGCTTTTGAGATTAGGATCGGACCAAGCCGGCAGGATATCGCGGTAGAGCCCGGGCTCCGGCCGGTCGCCGTACCAGGCGAGGCCAAAACCGTCGCCATTGGTCGGCGACTTGGCTTCCTGGGCGCAGTGGCTTTGGGCGATCAGCGAGTGGCAGGGCACGGTGATGATGTCTTCGAGGAAGACCGCTTCACCAAGATAGGCCGCCCACCGGCACATCGCTTGCCACCATCTATCAGGCGCGGTCCATCACAGCCTGAGGCTGCTTGACCGCGTGTGAGCCTCTGTTTTGCGTGCGCTCATAGAGCTCGCGAACGATTCGGCTGGCCGTAGTTTCGAACAGAAACGGCAAAAAAGCGTGAACGAGCGCGGCGGCCGCCGCCATCGACAGGCGCGAGCAGAACCAGGCGGCGAAGGCCATGTGGCCGAAATAGGTCTCGCCGACCTTTTCCGGGTGCGCGGTGAAGAGTGCCGTAAGCCTGGTGGTCGTCATGGTGATCCCTCCTGCCGGGATAAGCCCCGATGGTGAGTATCGTGTCATACAGCTTTGGTTCATCGGTCCCAATTTGTCCTTGCGTTTGGCTAATTGGTGGGACATTTATCCCAATATGGCTGCCGATATTGATGAAATCGATCGAAGATTGCTGGCCGAGCTGCAGCGCGACGGCACCCTTTCGGTCGACCAGTTGTCGGAACGGGTGGCGCTGTCGCGCAATGCCTGCTGGCGACGTGTCAAGCGGCTGGAGGAGGATGGCGTCATCACCGGCCGCGTGGCGCTGGTCGATGCCGACAAGCTCGGCCTCGGCCTCTCCGTCTTCATCCTGATCCGCACCTCCAACCATGACCCGGACTGGCTGCGGAAGTTCCGCGCCGCAGTGACCGGCTTTGCCGAGATCACCGGCGTCTACCGCATGTCGGGCGACCTCGACTACGTTCTGAGGGCCCGCGTCGCCGACGTGAAGGCCTATGACCGGCTCTACCAGCGGCTGATCGCCAAGGTGGCGCTGTCGGATGTCTCCGCCTCCTTCGTCATGGAGGAGATCAAGGAGACGACTGTAGTGCCAGTGGAACTGCGCTGAGGTGTGATGATATTCAGGCGATGCCGGCCTGCGAACAGCCTGCACTGAGCCTCAACACATCTCAGGTCATCGTGACGCCTCAAAGAAAGCCTTGGATAGCGTCACGGTCGAGTTGACCGAATCGGCATTCGCGCCGATAGGAGTGTGCTCATGCGCACGGCTGTCCATTCTTCCTCCGTCATCGGCCCCACCGTCGGTTTCGTCAGGCTTCCGCATGGCGAAGGCCTGCCCCTGCCGGCCTATGAGAGCGCGGGCGCCGCCGGCATGGATTTGCGCGCCGCGGTGCCGGAAGACCGGCCGCTGCTCATCCTGCCGGGGAAACGCGCGCTGGTGCCGACCGGGCTTGTGCTGGAAATTCCGGAAGGCATGGAAGGTCAGGTGCGGCCGCGCTCGGGCCTTGCCTTCAAACATGGGCTCACCGTCCTCAACTCGCCCGGCACCGTCGACAGCGACTATCGCGGCGAGGTGAAAGTCTTGCTGGTCAATCTCGGCGACGAGGATTTCGCGGTGACGCGGGGCATGCGCATCGCCCAGATCGTCTTCGCCCCGGTGACGCAGGTTACGGTCGAGGAGCGCGCTCTTGCCGGCGGTACGACGCGCGGAGCCGGTGGGTTCGGGTCGACCGGCACGGCCTAATGCAAGTTCCAAAGCTGGTCATCTTCGACTGCGACGGGGTTTTGGTCGATACCGAGAACCTTGCCAATCGGCGCCTCGCCGAATGGCTGACCGCCGCTGGCTTTGCGACCAGTTTCGAATATTGCCGCAGACATTTTTCCGGCCGCAGCATGGTCTCGGTGCAGAAGGAGATCGAAGAGACAACCGAGATCAGGCTCGGCGCCGACTTCGTCGAGCGCTGGAATGCCGGCCTGCCGGACCTCTTTTCGCACGGCGTCGAGGCGATTCCCCATGTGCGCGACCTCATCGAGACGGTTCGCACCGCGGGCATCGCCTATTGCGTCGCTTCCTCGGCGCGGGTGTCGAAGATGCATATCACGCTCGGCCAGACCGGACTGCTGCCGCTGTTCGAGCACGCGATGTTCTCGTCCACCATGGTTTCGCGGGGTAAGCCCTTCCCGGACCTATTCCTGCATGCGGCAGCAACGATGGGCTTCGCGCCGGCCGACAGCATCGTCATCGAGGACAGCGTCGCGGGAACGCAAGCCGGCGTTGCCGCCGGCATGCGGGTGTTCTCCTACCACGCCGATCCGTTCTCCGACCGCGACGGCCTGGCGGCAGCCGGCGGCATCTTGTTCGACGACATGTGCGAACTCGCGGACCTCGTGCCCATCCGCTGATCGGCTGCCCGGCGAAATCTTCCGTGCTGGAGCAATTCCAGGAAAAGTGTGAGCGGTTTTCCGTCCGGAATTGCGTAAAAACAAGGAGATAGAGCATTTCACCGTTTCCGTGAAACGGTGAAATGCTTTAGCCTGCATGCCTCAGACCGCCGGAAGCGCGCCGCATGAGACCCATTCTTCGCCTAGCTTTCGCTCTTGTGCTTCTGTCCCGGCTTTGGCTTCCGGCGAGCGCGGAAGAGGTCGTCTTTCCGGAGCTTGGCAGCGCCATCCCCGGGCACAACGACGTCACCTATCTCGATCTCGCCAGGATGGTCATCCCCGACCTGGCGTCGAACGCCGACGGTCTTTACCACGGCACCTTGCCGATCGAGATGCGGCACATCGAGGGACCGGACAGCGGCGGCTCGCCACCCGAAACATCGAGCCTGCCCAATGCCGCGGTGCTGCCCATCAAGGCCGGCGGCAAGGACCGGCTGGCCATGCTGTTCGATCTCGGCGACTCTCCCGACAGCGCCGAGGGCTATGCGGTGCTGGCGCTCTACGATCTGACCGGCAAGCCGGCGCTGCTTGATGCCGTCAATGTCGCCGTCGATCGCAGCACCTATTTCCGCGAACCGAACAAACTGTCCGTCGGGCCCGGCGACGACGTGCTCATCACCATGAGCGCGCATTTCAATTCAAGCCAGGGTTATGTGATCACGCCGCTGATCATGGTGCGCGACGACAAGTTCGAGCTGATCGACATGATCTACACATTCGATGAAAGGCTATGCGCTTACAGCCGCAAGCAGGATATCGCGTTTCACGTCGTTGGGAGTGGCCAACCCCATGCGGCCATCAAGGTCACGGTTACCGACGCAACGGTGCCGAGCGGGGAAAGCTGCGACGACGCGCCACCCAAGGCGTCGTCAAAAGACATATCCGTCACCTACCGTTGGAACGGACAAGCATCGCGCTACGTGGCGGATTCAGACGCCCTCAAACGTTTGTCAGCAGAGAACGAGAAACGCTTCTGAGCCGGACGCATTCGTTTGCCCGGTTCAAGCGACCGCGATAGATTTGCCCGCACAACCCGATCATGATTGAGGATCCGCCATGGACAAGGGCAAGATTTTTCGCGATCTGCATGCCTCCACCTTCGTCATGCCCAACCCCTGGGACATAGGCACAACCAAGCTTCTCGCTTCTTTCGGCTTCAAGGCGTTGGCCACGACCAGCGCCGGCTTCGCCTTCTCGCGCGGCCTGCCGGACGGCGCCGTGACCTTCGAGGCCATGATCCACCATTGCCGCGAGGTGACTGCGGCGACCGACCTGCCGGTTTCGGCCGATCTGGAGCGCGGCAAGGGCGACAGCGCCGAGCAGGCCGCCGAGACCATCTTCGCGGCGGAAGCCGCCGGTCTCGCCGGGTGCTCGATCGAGGACCACACCGGCGACCCCGCCAATCCGATCTACGATTTCTCGCACGCCGTGGAACGCGTCGCGGCCGCCGTCGAGGCGGCCCGGGCGCTCAAGCACGATTTCGTCTTCACCGCGCGGGCCGAGAATTTCCTATGGGGCAAAACCGACCTCGACGACACGATCAAGCGGCTGCAGGCCTTCGAAAAAGCCGGCGCCGACGTGCTTTATGCGCCTGGCATCGCCGACGTCGAAATGGTGCGCACGATCTGCTCGTCGGTGAGCCGGCCGGTCAATGTGATGGCCCGACCCGGTTTCACCATCGCCGACCTTGCCATGGCCGGCGTCAAGCGCATTTCGCTCGGACCGTGGCTGACCAATTTCGCCTATGGCATGCTGGAGACGGCCGCGCGCGAAATCCAGCAGGACGGCACTTTCGGCTTCACCCGGGCGGCGATGCCGTTCGGCAAACTGCAGGCGCTGTTCCGGGAAGATAAGGAGCAGGGCTAGACTAGATCGGCTCCCGCGCCGAAACCGCCTTGTGCAGATGCACCATCATGCCGGCCGCGAAAAGCGGCGTCAGAAGGTTGAGCAGCGGCACGGCGAGGAACAGGGCGATGACCAGCCCGGCCAGGAAAACCGTGCCGGCATATTTGCGGCGAAGTGCCTTGGCCTCGGCCTCGGGGCGGAAACGCATGGCGGCGAACTCGAAGAATTCGCGGCCAAGCAGATAGCCGTTGACGATGAAGAAAGCGGCAATGTTGATGCCCGGCACCAGAAGCAGGAGCAGCGCGACGATGTTGCCGAGGACCACCACGCCGAAGAATTTGATCGCCAGCACCAGCGAATGCAGCACCGGCACGGCGCGGCCGGGCGGATCGTTGGGATAGTCGGTGCGCTCGACCACTTCGGCAATATCGTCGAGGAAAAGGCCGGCGACGATCGCCGTCACCGGCGCGACGAGCAAGGCCAGCCCCACAGCCAGAACGATGCCGGCGATGATGCCGCCCAGCCAACCGGCCCAGGACGGCAGGCCCGGGAGCAGCGTTTGCAGCCACGGCCAGGCCAGCCATTCGAGCAGGCTCTCCAAGCCGAGCCAAAGCGCCACAAGGGCGAGCAGCGTCAGCCCCAGCGTCTTCAGGAAGACGGTACGGAATTCAGGCGAGAACAGCCGGCTGGCGGCGGCGCGGGCAGCTTCCAGGATCACGGCAGGTCCAGGCCCCTCATCGAGAAACGACGCCCCCGAGATAGGCGGCAAGGGAGAGCGGCGCAACTGCAAGGCGAGATCGCGGACCGACCGTTCACGCTTTTCCCGGGGCCGCTCCTGCCCGCCTGGCAGGAATGGTCATTGCCGCAACGCCCGCGACCACGAAACCCATTCCCACCCACGCCGTCGGTCCCAGGCTTTCGCCCAGGAAGACGGCGCCGATACCGACTCCGATCGGCACGCGCAAATAGGCCTGTGAGGTGGTGCCGACCGAGCCCAGCGTGTGGATCAGGCGGAAATAGATGACGAAGGCCAGCGCCGTCGAGAAGACCGACAGGCCGAGCAGGGCCACGATCGATGCGGCCGACGGCGCAAGCGTCCATGGCTGATCCACGACAAGGCTCAGCGGCACAAGGATGACTGCGCCGCAAAGCATCGAACCCGCGGCGGGTATCATCGGATCGAGGCCCTTGAAGCCGCGGCCGAAGATCGCCGCCCCGGCATAGGAGACCGTGGCGATGACGATCGCAAGCTGCGCCCACAATTGATGGCCAAGCCCGCCGAGCGCCTGCGTGCCGATGATGAGGCAGATGCCGACGATGCCGGCGCCGACACCGACGAGCTTGCGCGCCGTGGCCGGCTCATGGCGCGTGATCAACGCCGTCAGCAGGAAGGTGAAAATCGGTGATGTCGAATTGAGGATGGTGGCAAGGCCGGCGTCGACCGAGCGCTCGGCGGCGGCGATCAGCGTGAACGGCACGACGCTGTTGAGACAGGCCTGGAAGGCGAAGCGGCGCCATGTCGCGGCGTCGGCGGGCATGGCAAGGCCGCGCCAGCGGATGACGGCAAGGAGAATAGCCCCGGCGATCAGCGTCCGGGCGGCGATGAAGGTGACGGGCGGGATCGTCTCGACGCCGATCTTGATGAAGGTGTAGGAAGCGCCCCACAGCACCGCGAGCACGCCGAGCAGCGCGAGGTCGGTGGACATTTCGGTCTTTTCGGACATTTCTGCCTTCCATTGCGGGAACGATCCGCTTGTAGCTCACCACGCCGCAAAGAGGTTTCAATCGTGGTGGAACCATAGTCGCCAGCGCCGCCGCCGATATGAGCCAGTTCGACGCGAACGCTGCCGCAGCGGCGAACAATCGGCGCCGAGGTCGGCGTCACGGAAGACGATGGCGATTTTCGGGGTAGGCAAAGCAGCGCCAAGCCGCTAGACCCGCGCCCGGCCGGCATGCCAGATAGCCGGCCGGAAGCCTGATTGGCTCTTGGCGGAGATTTTGATGCCGGAATATGACGTGCTTTGCATCGGCAATGCCATTGTCGACATCATCGCGCAGTGCGACGAGGCTTTTCTCGAGACTAACGGCATCATCAAGGGAGCGATGAACCTCATCGACGCCAGGCGCGCCGAATTGCTTTACAGCCGCATGGGACCGGCGATCGAGGCTTCCGGCGGCAGCGCCGGCAACACGGCGGCCGGGGTCGCCAGTCTCGGCGGACGCGCAGCCTTCTTCGGCAAGGTGTCGAACGACGCGCTGGGCGACATCTACACCCATGACATCCACGCACAAGGCGTTGCCTTCGAGACCAGGCCGCTCGCGGGCGAACCGCCGACCGCACGCTCGATGATCTTCGTCACCCCCGACGGCGAGCGCTCGATGAACACCTATCTCGGCGCTTGCGTCGAGCTTGGCCCCGAGGATGTCGAGGCCGACAAGGCCGCCGGCGCCAAGGTGACTTATTTCGAGGGCTATCTGTGGGATCCGCCGCGCGCCAAGGAGGCGATCCGGCAGACCGCCCGGCTCGCGCATGCGGCGGGGCGCGAAGTGTCGATGACGCTGTCGGATTCCTTCTGCGTCGACCGCTACCGCGACGAGTTCCTCGAGCTGATGCGGTCGGGCACCGTAGACATCGTCTTTGCCAACAGCCACGAGATCAAATCGCTCTACCAGACTGCCTCCTTCGAGGAGGCGCTCGCCGCCATCCGCAAGGATTGCAGGATAGCCGCCGTGACCCGTTCCGAAAAAGGCTCGGTGATCGTGCGCGGCGACGAAACCGTTATCATCGAGGCGACCAAGATCAAGGAACTGGTCGACACGACCGGCGCCGGCGACCTCTATGCCGCCGGCTTCCTCTACGGCTACACGACCGGGCGCAGCCTCAAGGATTGCGGCGACCTCGGCTCGCTGGCCGCCGGTCTGGTGATCCAGCAGATCGGCCCGCGCCCACGCCAGAACCTGCGCCGCGAGGCCGAGCAGGCCGGGCTGCTGTAGCGACAGCTTCGACGCCGCGGCTTGCTTGTCGCACGCCTGTCACAGAGCGCTCATACAGGCACTGTGGGGCGTTCCGTGACTGACATTTCGGCACGCCAAACCAGGGGTGTGAAGATGCAAGCCAGCAAGCTGCCGGGCCGCGATGCCTGTTGTCGTCGCGATTTTTGCTTTCCGTTATAGAAGATTTCAGCAACCGCCGGCGCTTGGGGAGGAGCGCGGCCGCAAGATGAATGCATGACCAGATTCCAGAGCCCGTCTGAAGGGATTTCACGAGAGGCCTTGGCAGGCCTGGTGGCCGAAGCAGTGGAACAGGCCCTGACCAAGCACGGTGTCCTGCTCGATACCGAGGCGCTGGCGTCGGCCAGCAAGGTCGCCGGCCACGTAGCTGCTGCCCTTCCTTTCCTGCCACAAGGACAGCGCCTCGCGGTCGGTTCCTTCAAGGGCGACTGGGGCAGCCTTGCGTCCGATTTTTTCCGAATAATGGCAGAGAGAATTACGAGCGACGGTTCGCCCATATCCGACGCCGCCCTTGTGAGCATGTTGTCAAAGCCGGAATCGGGGAGGCCGATGGCCCAGCCGATCGCCGAGCGGGCCGCGGAGCTGCAATCGATGCTGATCGAGGATTGGGCCGGCGAGGTCGCCGGCTCGACCTATCTGGAAGAGAAGCTGCGAATCCCGCGTTCGACGCTGCATCGCTGGCAAAGGCGCGGCGAGGTCGTTGCCCTGCGCAAGGGCGGTCGCAAGCATGTCTTCCCATTGGCCCAGTTCATCGACGGCAGGCCGGTTCCGGGGATCGGCGACGTGCTTTCAGCGATCGCCAATCCGAGGCTTGCCTGGTTCTGGCTGAGCCGGCCCTCGCCCGAGCTCGGCGGCCGCGTCCCCATCGAGATGTTGAGGGAAGACATGGTCGAGGACGTTATCCGGGCCGCCCGCGCCCTGTCCTGACCTTCTGCCGGCGTCACATTTTCGCGTGTCCGCTTGTAAGTTAGCCGGCAAACTCATTGTCACAAATCTGTAATAATTGGCACATTTGGCACATTCTTGTGCCTTTCTACGCGTTTCGATTGTATATATCGTGCAATATGTGCCATTTTTACAAATATATGACGTGATTTTTTGGCAACAAGATCTTCCTAAGAGTCGGAAAGCCGCCTTCCAGACACAATCTCTGTTGTACGTGACGGCCGATTAAGCCATGTCCAAGGCGAAGAAGCGGCGCCGGTGCGCGACTTTTTCAACGATGGGGACGGGGGTGGCAAAAGCCGAACGGCATGTCAGGCCTGTCTTGAACCTTTGACTGGAGATTCAAGAAAATGAACATCAAGAGCCTTCTTCTCGGCTCCGCTGCGGCCCTGATCGCAGTTTCGGGCGCGCGCGCCGCCGACGCCGTGACCGTCGCCGAGCCGGAACCGGCCGAATACGTCAAGATCTGCGACGTCTATGGCGCCGGCTACTTCTACATCCCCGGCACCGAGACCTGCCTGCGTGTCGGCGGCTACATCCGCTACGACGCCGGCTTCGGCGATCCCGGCACCCTCGACGGCCGCAAGACGACCGACGTCATGGACGGCGACCCGCAGAACAGCTGGAACAAGAACGCCCGCTTCGCGCTCAGGACCTGGACCGGTCAGGAAACCGAGCTCGGCACGTTGAAGACCTATACCGAGACCCGATTCAACTTCAAGAACGGCGATTCGGCGGTAAACCTGGAGTTCGGCTGGATCCAGCTCGGCGGCCTGCGCGTCGGTGTGGATGAAACGCCTTACGACCAGTTCATCGGCTACGCCGGCAATGTCGTGCAGGACACGATCATCCCGTACGGCATCAAGGTCACCAACGTCGTCAGCTATTATTTCGACGCAGGTAGCGGCTTCTCAGGCGTGATCTCGCTCGAAGAGGGTGCGAACACCGGCAAAATCATCGGCTTGATCGACAGCTATGTACCGCATGTCGTCGGCGGCCTGAAGTACAAGGGCGACTGGGGCGCGATCACCGGCGTCGTGGCTTATGACAGCAACTACGAGGAAGTGGCCGGCAAGGTTCGCCTCGACGTCAACGTCACCAAGGACCTGTCGCTGTTCCTGATGGGCGGCTACGGCACCGACGACAACCTCGTCGATCACGGCAGCGGTCGCGGCTTCTACAAGCCGTGGGGCGGCAACTGGGCCGTCTGGGGCGGCGGCACCTACAAGTTCAACCCGAAGACCGCCTTCAACCTCCAGGTTTCGGCCGACGACGCCAAGAACTTCGCCGTCGCGGCAAACGTAGCCTACACGATCGTTTCGGGCTTCACGGTCACGACCGAAGTCGACTACTACCACGACGGCAAGTTCGGTCAGGCCGACGACTACAACTTCACCAAGGCCGACAAGAAGAACAGCTGGGGCGGCATCGTTCGCTTCCAGCGCAACTTCTGATCGAGCGTAAAGATCACGAAGGAAAGGCCCGCGGCATCGCCGCGGGCCTTTTGCTTGGCTCAAGCACAGGAAACGGCCGCACTGCTGCCGCGTCAATTCCCCGCCGTATAGGCCGCGATCGCCGCCATGTTGACGATATCGCTGTCCTTAGCGTTCAACGACACGATCTGGACCGGCTTGTTGAGGCCGACCAGCAGCGGGCCGATGACCGTGGAGCCGCCGAGTTCCTGCAGCATCTTGGTCGAGATCGAGGCCGAGTGGAAGGCCGGCATCACCAGCACATTGGCCGGGCCGGTGAGCCTGATGAACGGATATTGCGCCATGGCGCGCGGGTTCAGCGCCACGTCGGCCGCCATCTCCCCGTCATACTCGAAGTCGACGCGGCGCTTGTCGAGGATCCTCACCGCTTCCTGCACGCGCTCGGAGCGCTCGCCCTGCGGATGGCCGAAGGTGGAATAGGCGAGCATGGCGAGCCTCGGCTCATAACCCATGCGGCGGGCGAAGCCGGCCGCTTCCTCGGCGATGTCGGCTATCTGCTCGGCGTTCGGCATGTCGTGCACGGCGGTGTCGGCGACGAGAACCGTCCTGCCGCGCGCGAGCACGATCGACACGCCGATGACGCGATGGCCGGGCTTGGCGTCGATGATGCGGCGCACGTCGTCGAGCGCGGTGGAATAGTTGCGGGTGACGCCGGTGACGATGCCGTCGGCGTCGCCCAGCGCCACCATGCAGGCCGCGAAATGGTTGCGGTCGTTGTTGATCAGCCGCTGGCAGTCGCGGAACAGGAAACCCTTCCGCTGCATGCGCTCGTAGAGATAGTCGGTGTAGATGCCGTTGCGGCGCGACAGCCTGGCATTGATGATCTCGAGGCCCGGCTTGTTGAGATCGATGCCGGCATTCCTGGCATTGTCCTTGATGACGTCGTCGCGGCCGAGCAGGATTGCCGTGCCGAGCTTCTGGTTCACGTAGGAGACGGCGGCGCGCATCACCTGCTCCTCCTCGCCCTCGGCGAAGACGATGCGCTTGGGCTGGCGGCGCACGCGGTCGTAGATGCGCTGCAAGGTGGAGGCGATCGGGTCGCGGCGGGCGGACAGCTCCTGCGCGTAGCGGTCAAGATCGAGGATCGGCTTGCGGGCGACGCCGGATTCCATCGCAGCCTTCGCCACCGCCAGTGGGATCGCCGATATAAGGCGCGGATCGAAGGGCACCGGGATGATGTAGTTGGGGCCGAATTTCGGCCGGTTGCCCTGATAGGCGGCGGCGACGTCGTCCGGAACGTCCTGGCGCGCCAGCTCGGCCAGCGCACGCGCCGCGGCGATCTTCATCTCGTCATTGATGGTTGTGGCGCGCACATCCAGCGCGCCCCGGAAGATATAGGGGAAGCCCAGAACGTTGTTGACCTGGTTGGGGTAATCCGAGCGGCCGGTGGCCATGATGGCGTCGGTACGGATCTCGCCGACTTCCTCGGGCGTGATCTCCGGGTCGGGATTGGCCATGGCGAAGATGATCGGGTTCTTCGCCATCGACTGCACCATGGCAGGCGTCAGCGTGCCTTTGGCGGAAAGGCCGAGAAAGACGTCGGCCCCGTCCAGCGCCTCGGCGAGGCTGCGCGCCTCGGTCTTGACCGCGTGCGCAGATTTCCACTGGTTCATGCCTTCGGTACGGCCCTGGAAGACCACGCCCTTGGTGTCGCACAGGATGATGTTTTCCGGCGAAAAACCCATCGCCTTCATCAGTTCGATACAGGCGATGCCGGCGGCGCCCGCGCCGTTGCAGACCATCTTCGTGGTCTTCATGTCGCGGCCGGTGATCTCCAGCGCATTGATCAGGCCGGCGGCCGAGATGATTGCCGTGCCGTGCTGGTCGTCATGGAAGACGGGAATGTCCATCAGCTCGCGCAGCCGCTGCTCGATGATGAAGCACTCCGGCGCCTTGATGTCCTCGAGATTGATACCGCCGAAGGAAGGCCCGAGGAAGCGCACGCAATTGATGAACTCGTCGGCGTCCTCGGTCGCCACTTCGAGGTCGATGGAATCGACATCGGCGAAGCGCTTGAACAGCACCGCCTTGCCTTCCATCACCGGCTTGGAGGCCAGCGCGCCGAGATTACCGAGACCGAGAATGGCCGTGCCGTTGGAGATGACGGCGACCATGTTGCCGCGCGTCGTATAGTCGAAGGCGCGGCTTGGATCCTCGGCGATGGCGCGCACGGGAACGGCGACGCCTGGCGAATAGGCAAGGCTCAGATCGCGTTGCGTCGCCATCGGTTTGGTGGCGACGATCTCCAGTTTGCCGGCTCGTCCCATGGCGTGGAATTCCAACGCCTCCTCGGGACTGACGGAGGGGCCGCTGCTTTCGGTTTTCCTGGCCATGATGCTTTTGGTTTCCTCACCTTCGCGCACCCTTGAGGCAGGCGCGTGTTTATGTGCCTTCGGATTAAGGCTACACGGCAGCGCTGTAAACGGCCAAGCGGTCAGGCCCGGTCCGGCTCGCTGACGAGCGCGGCAATTTCCCGCACGGTGGCCCAGCGCATCAAGCCTTCCGTGCCGGAGAACGGCCACGTCTCCAGCGGGGGCGCGGTGCTGCCCTTGCGCCGCAGAAGCGCCGAGAGGAACGCCGTTAGCTCCAGGCGCTGCGCGCGAACCTTCGCAAGCGTCCTGCCGCGAATCTCCTCGCGCGGTATGGCGCGATCCCGAAGCCGCTCGACGGCGCGGCGAATGGCCGTCGGCTCCGGCTCGACGATCAGGCAATAGTCCGGATCGAAATAGACGTCGCGCCCGCCAAGGCTCGGCGTCGAGACGATCGGCAGGCCGGCCATCAGGTACTCCATGCTGGAATACATCGCCCCTTCGACCGCGGACAGACACAGGCCGACGGCAGCCTGATTGTAGACATGGTTGACCTCCGCGGAGGTCAACCTGCCGGGCAGGCCGTCGACAAGCGGATTGGCGATGCGGTGACGCGGCGATTGCGCCTGAAGGCGGCGTATGAAGGCGCGCGCGGCCGACGGCGTCAATTCGCCGATCGAATAGGTGACGTGAACCAGCCGGTCGATCTCGAAGGCGAGATAATGGCGCTTCATCGGCGAGATGCGGCCGTTGTAGACGGCATCGAATTCGACCAGCACGTCCGGCAATGGCCGGAAGACGTCCTCCGATATCATCAGATTGTGATTGGAGAACATGGCGTTGCCGCCGACCGCGGCGATGAGACGACGCTCCTCCTCGTTGTTGCAGAGGAAGATGACCTCATGAAGCGGAAAGCGCCTGGCATACCAGGCAAGATCGCGACCCATCTGGGCGACGACGGCCGGCCTCTCCATCGTCCACATCGGCATCAGCAGGAAGGTGGCGCGCCGCGCCGCCAGGCGCCGGCCCATGGCCGCCAACGGATAGAGCGGACGAGGTCCGCCGACCGGGATGTACAGCACCAGCGGATCGCGGCTGAATATGTGCGCCGACATCTCGATGCCGCCGTCGAGATCGGACAAGGGTCCGCGCGCCGGCAGGATATAAGGAAACCGCTTGCGCGCCGAAACCCTCAGCTTGTTGGCGGTTCGGTGAGCGCGCCGCGTCGCCAGCAGCCAGAGGCGCTCGGCGGCCGAACCGGCCGGGCCGACCATTTCGTCGAAAGTCTCCTGCTTATCGCGATCCACCCAGATCCCCGCCGCCTTGCCCAAGGGAACCATAGAGTGCTCGGCCGGCCCGGCGCAACCGGAGCCTGTCGCGACGCCGCGACGGTCTTCCCCTGCTTTTCGCGCCGCCGGCATTAAACCGGGCTGCCACATCTGCTAGCGTCCCGGCATGAACATGCACATACCGACAGACAACGACGCCCAGGAGGCGACGACGCCTGCGCCCGTCACCGGAGGCGTTACGCCGATGATGGAGCAATATATCAAGATCAAGGCGGCAAACCCGGATTCGCTGCTCTTCTACCGCATGGGCGATTTCTACGAGCTGTTCTTCGACGATGCGGAGAAGGCTAGCCAGGCGCTCGGCATCGTCCTAACCAGGCGTGGCAAGCATCAGGGCCACGACATCCCGATGTGCGGCGTGCCGGTGCATGCGGCGGACGATTATCTGCAGAAGCTGATCGCGCAAGGCTTTCGCGTCGCCGTCTGCGAGCAGATCGAGGACCCGGCAGAAGCCAAGAAACGCGGCTCCAAATCGGTGGTGCGCCGCGACGTGGTGCGGCTGGTGACGCCCGGCACCATCACCGAGGACAAGCTGCTTGCGCCCTCGGAATCGAGTTTCCTGATGGCGCTCGGCCGGGTAAAGGCCGGTGCAGCGGCCAGCCAGGCGAGCTTTGCCCTCGCCTGGATCGACATTTCGACAGGCGCCTTCCGTGTCGCCGAGACGAGCGCCGAGCGGCTGCTTGCCGACATCTTCCGCGTCGATCCGCGCGAGCTGATCGTCGCCGAACCGGTTTTCCACGATCCGGACTTGCGACCGGTCTTCGACGTTCTCGGCCGGGTCGCCAATCCGCAGCCGCCGTCGCTGTTCGATTCGGCCTCGGCCACGGGCCGCATCGCCCGCTTCTTCGAGGTCGCGACGCCCGACAGTTTCGGCACCTTCTCGCGCGCCGAGCTGTCGGCGATCTCGGGCGCCATCGCCTATGTCGAAAAGACGCAGAAGGCCGAACGCCCGCCTTTGTCCCGCCCCGAGCGCGAGGAGCAGGGCTCGACGCTGTTCATCGATCCGGCGACGCGCGCCAATCTGGAACTGCTGCGCACGCTCTCCGGCAGCCGCGACGGCTCGCTGTTCAAGGCGATCGACCGCACCGTCACGGGCGGCGGCGCGCGCTTGCTCGCCGACCGGCTGATGGCGCCGCTGACCGACCCGGCTACGATCGGAGCGCGATTGGATTCCGTCTCCTTCTTCCGCTCCGAAACGCGGCTCTGCCAGGGCTTGCGGGCGAGCCTGAAAAGTGTCGCCGACATGCCGAGGGCACTGTCCAGGCTGGCGCTCAACCGCGGCGGACCGCGCGATCTTGGCGCGTTGCGCGCCGGCTTCGAGGCGGCCGGCGCGATCGCCGAATTGTTCGCGGCGGCCGACCTGCCGGCCGAGCTCGCCGCGGCGCTGGCGGCGATCAAGGCCTTGCCGGAGGCGCTCGCCCGCCATCTCAGCGAGGCGCTCGACGACGAGCTGCCGCTGATCAAGCGTGACGGCGGCTTCGTGCGGTCTGGATACAATGCCGAGCTCGACGAGATGCGGGCGTTGCGCGACGAATCGCGAAAAGTGATCGCCGGCCTGGAGCGCTCGCTGATCGAGGAGACCGGCATCCGCTCGCTGAAGATCCGGCACAACAATGTGCTCGGCTACTACATCGAGGTAACGGCCAACCACCACTCGATCATGACCGGCAGCGACGCCGCCAAGGCGCGCTTCATCCATCGCCAGACCATGGCCAACGCCATGCGCTTCACCACGACCGAGCTGGCGGAGCTGGAATCGAAGATCGCCAACGCCGCCGACCGGGCGCTGAGCATCGAGCTCGCCGCTTTCGAGCGGCTGACCGCGGAGGTGGTGGGCGAGGCCGAACGGATCCGCGCCGGCGCAGACGCGCTTGCGGCCCTGGATGTTTCGTCTGCCCTGGCATTGCTTTCCGAGAGCGAGGGCTGGTGCCGGCCGCTGGTGGACTCGAGCCTCGCCTTCGAGATTGCCGGCGGGCGCCACCCGGTGGTCGAGCAGGCGCTCAGGCGTTCCGGCGAAGGGCCGTTCGTTGCCAATGATTGCGATCTGTCGCCCGAAGGCGGCGCCAAGGCCGGCGCGATCTGGTTGCTCACCGGCCCCAATATGGGCGGTAAATCGACCTTTCTCAGGCAGAACGCTCTGATCGCTATCCTGGCGCAGACCGGCTCCTTCGTGCCGGCGCAAAGCGCCCATATCGGCGTCGTCGACCGGCTGTTCTCGCGCGTCGGCGCCTCGGATGATCTGGCGCGCGGCCGCTCGACCTTCATGGTCGAGATGGTAGAGACCGCGGCGATCCTCAACCAGGCCGGCGAGCGGGCGCTGGTCATCCTCGACGAGATCGGCCGTGGCACCGCCACGTTCGACGGATTGTCGATCGCCTGGGCGGCGGTCGAATATCTGCATGAGAAGAACCGCTGCCGGGCGATCTTCGCCACGCATTTTCACGAGATGACGGCGCTGGCCGGCAAGCTCCCCCGGCTTCACAACGTCACCATGCGGGTCAAGGAATGGGAAGGCGACGTCGTCTTCCTGCACGAGGTAGGCAAGGGCGCGGCCGACCGCTCCTACGGCGTGCAGGTGGCGCGGCTCGCCGGGCTGCCCGAGGCGGTCGTCGCCCGCGCCAAGGAGGTGCTGCATCAGCTCGAGGAAGGCGAGGTCTCTGGCAAGACCAACCGGCTGGTCGACGATTTGCCGCTGTTTTCGGTGGCGGTGAAGCGCGAAGCGCCGAAGCCGGTCAAGAGCGACGCGCTGGGCGAAGCGCTCGGCGCGATCAATCCGGACGAGATGACGCCGCGCGAGGCGCTGGAGGCGCTCTACCGGCTGAAGGGCCTGGCGACGAAGCAGTAAGAAACAGGCTGGCCATTGACTCATTGTACCAATCGGTACAATGTCGGTTATCGACGATCGAAACCGACAGGAGATCTCCATGAGCCGCCCGCCATTGCCGCCTTTCACGGCCGAGACAGCGGCGCAAAAGGCGCGCCTTGCGGAGGACGCCTGGAACAGCCGAGATCCCGAACGGGTCTCGCTCGCCTATACCGAAGACAGCGTCTGGCGGAACCGGGCCGAATTCATCTCAGGCCGCGGCGAGATCGTCGGCTTCCTCAAGCGCAAATGGGCGCGCGAACTGGACTACCGCCTCATCAAGGAGGTGTGGACCTGGAACGACAATCGCATCGCGGTGCGCTTTGCCTATGAATGGCGCGACGACAGCGGCCACTGGTTCCGCTCCTACGGCAACGAGAACTGGGAGTTCGACGAAGCCGGACTGATGCGCCGTCGCGTGGCGAGCATCAATGACCTGCCGATCACGGAGCGCGAGCGGAAATACCACTGGCCGCTCGGCCGGCGGCCCGACGACCATCCCGGCCTTTCGGAACTTGGGCTTTAGAGCGTGATCCAAAAAGTGTGTGACGGATTTCGGATCATGCCCAAACAAGAACACTAAGCATGCGACGCATCGCTCCGGATCGCGACCAGTTGCTGGGGATCATTGCCGAAGTCTTCCGCGAGCACGGCTATGAGGGCGCCAGCCTTGCCCTGATCGGCGAAGCGACGGGACTCGGCAAGGGAAGCCTCTACCACTTCTTTCCCGGCGGCAAGGAGGAGATGGCGCGAGCCGTCATTGCTCATATCGACGGCTGGTTCGAGGACAATGTGTTTGCGACCCTGCGCGACGGCGCCGATCCGCTGGCCGGGATCGAACAGATGCTCGCGGCGACGGACAGCTATTTCCGCTCGGGGCGGCGGGTTTGCCTGATCGGCGCCTTTGCGCTCGATGAATCGCGCGATCTCTTCGCGGGCCAGATCGGAAGCTATTTCGGCCGCTGGGTCGTGCATCTTGCCGGTGCGCTGGAGCGATCCGGGCACCCACCGGTCGAGGCCGGCGAATTGGCCGAGGAAGCCGTCGCGGCCATCCAGGGCGCGCTCACGCTGGCCCGCGCGGCCAACGACCTTGACGTGTTTTCAAGGGCATTGCGGCGACTGCGGATAAGGCTGCTGGCCAAGACGTAGGGCCAGCCGCTACAGCGGCTGGAAGCGGAAGCCTGTTTCGCCTCGCGAAACCCGGCCGACACCCGGTGAATCGAGATGCGCTCCGGCAACGCACCAGGCGTTGTCGGCGGCAAGGGCCAAGATGCGCAACCGGGTCGCCCGCGCCTGTTCCTGGTCGGCGTCGAACTCCCATGCGACCTCCGGCCGCTCGAACTGAAGCGACGGCACATGCACGAGGTCGCCCCAGACCAACAATGTTTCGCCGCCGCTCGTGACTCGAAAGCATGTGTGACCGATTTCGTGGCCCGGCGCCGCGATCGCCTCGATATTCGCGCTCAGGCGCTGCCCAGGGTCCAACGGTTCTGCGCGGAAGCGGCTCAACCTCGCTACCGATCGGAACATGTCGAGCTCGGCTCGAGGGACAAACAGGCGGGAGAGCCGCGGGAAACCGTCGCGACCATCGGCAAGGACAAGCCCGTGGATATGGTCGAGATGCGTGTGGGTGAATGCAACCGTGCGGATCCGTTCGACGGCGATCCTCGCCTCGTCCAACGCCTGCGGCAGAAAGCCCATCGTCGGGTGCCAGGCGTTCGCGGATCCCGTATCGATGAGCGTGATGTCTTGGCCGTCATCGATGGCGAAGGCATTGACCGACAATCTGAGCGCGCGGTCGAAGAGTGGCACCTGCGACGGCAGATCGTTGCCGAATGGCTCGCCTCCCGGCTTATGCAGCCGCCGGACCGGCATGTCGACATAACCATCGCGCAGCGAGGTGACGGTCAAGTCGCCGATTTTGTAGGCCGTGTGATGGGGTCCGGCTGAAATTCGTTCCATGCCTGCTCTCTATCCAGTTACAATCCGGATCGACGTTTTCGGCTAGATCATCTCCAGGCCGCGCTTGCGCGTGGGCGGCGGGAAGGCGCGGTCGAGATCGGCGAAATCCTCAGGCGTCAGCTTGACGTCGAGCGCGGCTGCATTCTGGCGGACATGCTCCTGCCGGCTGGCCTTGGGGATGGCGATGACGCCCGGTTGCGCCATCACCCAGGCGAGCGCGATCTGCGCGGCGGTGGCGTTGTGGCGCGAGGCTACGGTCTCGAGCCTGGCATTGCGGGCCAGCGCGCCCTGCTCCACCGGCGAATAGGCCATCAGCGGGATGCCGCGCTCCGCGCACCACGGGGCGAGGTCGAATTCGGGGCCGCGCCGCGACAGGTTGTAGAGAACCTGATTGGTCTGGACATTGCCGCCGGACGACAGACCGACAAGGTCCTCCATCTCGTGGGTATCGAAATTGCTGACGCCCCAGTGGCGAATCTTGCCTTCAGCCTTCAGGGCCTCGAAGGCTTCAACGGTTTCGGACAGCGGCACGCTGCCCGGCCAATGCAAGAGATAGAGATCGATGCGATCGGTGGAAAGCCGCTTCAGGCTGCTCTCGCAGGCGCGTTTCACGCCGGCGCGCGAAGCGTTGGAGGGCAGCACCTTGGAGACCAGGAAGGTCTCGTCGCGGCGCCCGGCGATCGCCTCCGCCACCACTTCCTCGGCGCCGCCGCTGGCATACATCTCGGCCGTGTCGATCAGCGTGATGCCAAGGTCGAGCCCATGCTTCAGCGCCGCCACCTCTTCGGCGCGGCGGCGGCGGTCCTCACCCATCTTCCAGGTGCCTTGGCCCAGCACCGGAACGGCTTCGCCGGACGGCAGCTTGAGGGTTCTGACTGTTGACGGCATGGCTTTCTCCGCGCGAGGCCGGATCGCAGCACAGCCAAAGTCGGAAATCCAGGCCAAAGCCGCCTGGCCGCCTGGATTTCCCGGAGTGGCTACTTTACCGGGTGCTTGGCGAGCCAGTCCTTCATTTCCTCGATCTCGGCCTCCTGCGCCTTGACCACGCCTTCGGCGAGCTTGCGGATTTCGGGGTCCTTGCCGTTGGCGATCACCACCTTGGCCATGTCGATGGCGCCCTGGTGATGCGGGATCATGCCGCGGACGAAGTCGACATCGGCATTGCCGGTGTATTTGATCATCATGTCCTTGTGCATCTTCTTCATCGCCGCCTCGTAGCCCGCAGTGGCCGGGCTCCGGGCGCCCATCGCCATCTTGGACATGTCGTGCTTCATCTCCTCGGACGAGGCCGGCACGCTTTCGAGGAAGACGGCAAGCAGCATTCCCGCCGCCATCAAAAGCAGCACGATTTTCTTGGCCAGGGTCATTCAGGTCTCCTTTGTTGGATTTCGTATCTGGGGGTTTTGCTCAGAGTTTCAACGTCCTCAGCCGCAACGCGTTGCCGATCACCGAGACCGATGAGAGGCTCATCGCCGCCGCGGCGATCATCGGCGACAGCAACGTGCCGGTGAGCGGATAGAGCACGCCGGCGGCGACCGGAACGCCGAGCACGTTGTAGAGGAAGGCGAAGAACAGGTTCTGGCGAATGTTGCGGATCGTCGCCTGGGCAAGCGTGCGCGCCCTGACGATGCCGTACAAGTCGCCCTTGACCAGCGTGATGCCGGCGCTTTCGACCGCGACATCGGCGCCGGTGCCCATGGCGATGCCGACATCGGCTGCGGCCAGCGCCGGCGCGTCGTTGACGCCGTCGCCGGCCATGGCGACGACAGCGCCCTTGCCGCGCAACTCTTCCACCAGCGCGCTCTTGCCGTCCGGCAGCAGGCCGGCGCGGATATCGTCGATGCCGAGCCTGCCGGCGATGGCTTTTGCCGTGCGCTCATTGTCGCCGGTGGCCATGATGATCTTCAGGCCCTTGTCATGCAGCGCCCTGATCGCCTCGGTGGTCGTTGCCTTCACCGGATCGGCGACGGCGACGATGCCGGCGAAGCCGCCGTCGACAGCCACGAACATGGCCGTCTTGCCGTCGGCCTGCAGCGCCTCGGCATTGGCCGCCGACGTTCCGACGCCGAGATCCGCCATCATGGCCGCATTGCCGAGCGCCACCTTCCGGCCCGACACCGTGCCCGAAACGCCCTTGCCGGTGACGGCTTCGAAATCGGCGGCATCGGCCAGCTTCAGGCCGCGCGCGGCGGCGCCCTCGACGATCGCCTCGGCCAGCGGATGCTCCGAACCCTTTTCGAGCGCGGCGGCGAGGCCCAGCAATTCGTTTTCCTCGATACCCTCGGCAGCAACGACATCGGTCAACCGGGGCTTGCCCTCGGTCAGCGTGCCGGTCTTGTCGACGATCAGCGTGTCGACGGCGGCGAAGCGTTCGAGCGCCGCCGCTTCCTTGATCAGCACGCCGGCATGCGCGCCGCGCCCGGTCGCCGTCATGATCGACATCGGCGTGGCAAGGCCAAGCGCGCAGGGGCAGGCGATGATCAGCACCGACACCGCCGAGACGATGGCGAAGATCAGGCTGGGCGAAGGACCGAGGAGCGCCCAGGCGATGAAGGCGACGACCGCGACCAGCACGACGGCCGGGACGAAATAGAAGGACACGCGGTCGGCCAGGCCCTGGATCGGGGCGCGCGAACGCTGCGCCTTGGCGACCAGCTCGACGATGCGCGACAGCGTGGTTTCCGCGCCGACCTTCTCGGCGCGCATGACCAGCGAGCCGTTCTTGTTCAGCGTGCCCCCGGTAAGATTGTCGCCCTCAGTCTTCTCGACTGGCAGCGGCTCGCCCGTGATCATGGATTCGTCGATCGCCGAGCGGCCCTCCAGCACGATGCCGTCGACCGGCACCGCGTCGCCGGGGCGGATGCGAAGCCGATCTCCGGTCTTGACATGATCGAGCGGCACGTCCTTCTCGGAGCCGTCGGCGCCGATCAGCCGCGCCGTCTTCGGCGCAAGGTCGAGCAGGGCGCGGATGGCCGAGCCGGTGCGCTCGCGGGCGCGCAATTCCAGCACCTGGCCGAGGAAGACCAGCGCGACGATGACGGCGGCGGCCTCGAAATAGACCGGGACAGTGCCGTCGTGCCCGCGGAACTGATGCGGGAAGATGCCCGGGAACAGGGCGGCGACCACGCTGTAGAGATAGGCCGCGCCGACGCCCAGCGAAATCAGCGTCCACATATTCGGGCTGCGGTTGAGGATCGACTCCCAGCCACGATGGAAGAACGGAAACGCCGCCCACAACGCCACAGGGCTCGACAGCGCCAGTTCCGCCCAGGTCTTCGTGCGACCGTCGATGAGGCTTTCGAAGCTGAGGCCCAGCATTGGCGCCATGGCGACGATCAGAAGCGGCACGGAAAGCACCGCGCTGACCCAGAACCGGCGCGTGAAATCGACGAGTTCCGGGTTAGGGCCTTCATCGCCGGTCGGCACGCCCATCGGCTCCAGCGCCATGCCGCAGATCGGGCAGGAACCGGGCCTGTCGCGGATGATCTCGGGGTGCATGGGGCAAGTGTATTGCGTGCCCTTCGGCATCGGCTGCGGCTCGGGGCGGCCGGCAAGATATTTTGCCGGCTCCGCCTCGAACTTACCCTTGCAACCGGCGGAGCAGAAATAGAAGCCCTGCCCTTCATGACGCAGGAAGTGCTTCGCGCTCGCCCGATCGACGCTCATGCCGCAGACGGGATCGGTGGCCGTCAGGTAGCTCTCGGGCTCCGCCTGGAATTTCGCGCGGCAGCGCTCGCTACAGAAATGGAACGTCCGGCCGCCATGCTCGGCCGTCGGCTTGCCAGCCGCCGGATCGACCGTCATGCCGCAGACAGGATCGCGGATCACCGCCTCGGCGACGGGTGCGGTGCTCTTCACGGAGCAGCAGGCGCCATGCGCATGATGGTGGTGATGGTCGGAATGGGTCATCGCAATACCTCGGAATTCTCGAATTGAGGCGGAGGTAGTCCTTCCAGTAACTGGAAGGTCAAGGGCCGGTTTCGACTTTTGCGAAAATCGACCGGGGCGATTGCGGATCACGCCTCCGCGCGACGGCAAATCGCGACCGCCCGCCCCCCATACACAGCGCCGCGAAAACAGGCTATAGACGCCGCCGAATGGCAAAGATCTCCCTGAAACTCGAAGAAATCATCGATGGCGAAGCCTTGCGCCGCGACCTGACCGCGCTGACGGCGACAAGCGCCGGCGATGGTTCGGGACCGGCGGTTCGCACCGCCGTCCTCCAATTGCTCAAAGGCAGGCTGGCGGAGGGCCGCAGGATCGCCGAGGCTATGCTCAAGCAGGATGGCGGCGGCAATGCCTGCGCCGAACGGCTCTCGCATCTGATGGATGAACTGATCCGGGCGCTCTATGATTTCGCCGCCACCCACGTCTACCGGGTCAAGAACCGGTCCGTGGCCGAGCGCATGGCGGTCGTGGCCGTCGGCGGCTACGGTCGCGGCACGCTGGCGCCGGGCTCCGACATCGACCTGCTTTTCCTCTTGCCCTACAAGCAGACGCCGTGGGGCGAGCAGATCGTCGAATACATGCTCTACATGCTGTGGGACATGGGGCTGAAGGTCGGCCATGCCACCCGCAACATCGAGGAATGCCTCAGGCTCTCACGCAGCGACATCACCATCCGCACCTCGATCCTCGAGGCACGTTTCCTGTGGGGCGAACGCAAGCTCTATGACGAGCTGCTGACCCGCTTCGACCATGAGGTGGTGCGCACGACCGGGCCGGAATATGTGCAGGCGAAGCTCGCCGAGCGCGACGAGCGCCATGCCAAGGCCGGCGAAAGCCGCTATCTGGTCGAGCCCAACGTCAAGGACGGCAAGGGCGGGTTGCGCGACCTGCAGACGCTGTTCTGGATCGGCAAATACTTCTATCGCGTGCGCACTGGCGAGGAACTCGTCGAGAAGGGCGTCTTCACCGACGCCGAATACCGCGAATTCCAGAAGGCCGAGGACTTTTTGTGGGCCGTGCGCTGCCACATGCATTTCCTCACCGGCAAGGCGGAAGAGCGGCTGCACTTCGACATCCAGCGCGAGATCGCCGAACGGCTCGGCTACACCACGCATCCCGGCCTGTCGGCGGTCGAGCGCTTCATGAAGCATTATTTCCTCGTAGCCAAGGATGTCGGCGATCTTACCCGCATCTTCTGCGCGGCGCTCGAGGAAGAGCAGGCCAAGCATGTGCCGGGCTTCAATCGCATCTTCCTCACCTTCCAGCGGCGCAAGCGCAAGCTTGCCGGCACCTCCGACTTCATCGTCGACAACCACCGCATCAATATCGCCGACGACAGCGTGTTCGAGCGCGACCCGGTCAATCTGCTGAGGCTCTTCTGGTTCGCCGACAAGCACGGGCTGGAGTTCCATCCCGACGCACTGAAGCTGCTCACCCGCTCGCTGGGTCTCGTCAACAAGTCGCTCCGGCGCGACGAGGAGGCCAACCGGCTGTTCCTCGACATATTGACGTCGGACCGCAACGCCGAACTCAACCTGCGGCGCATGAACGAGGCCGGGCTGCTCGGCAGGCTGATCCCCGACTTCGGCAAGATCGTCGCCATGATGCAGTTCTCGATGTATCACCACTACACGGTGGACGAGCATCTGATCCGCTGCATCGGCGTGCTGGCCGAGATCGAGCGCGGCGACGGCGCCAAGGTGCATCCGCTGTCGCATTCGCTGATGCCGGGCCTGAAGAAGAGCCGCGAGGCGCTCTATGTCGCCGTGCTGCTGCACGACATCGCCAAGGGCAGGCCGGAGGATCATTCCGAGGCCGGCGCCCGCATTGCGCGGCGCATCTGCCCGCATATGGGACTATCTGCCGCCGACACCGAGACGGTCGCCTGGCTGGTCGAGAACCATCTCGTCATGTCGATGACGGCGCAGACGCGCGACCTCAACGACCGTAAGACGATCGAGGATTTCGCCTCGATCGTGCAGTCGGTGGAACGGCTGAAGCTGCTTTTGATCCTCACCGTCTGCGACATCCGCGGCGTCGGGCCCGGTGTCTGGAACGGCTGGAAGGGGCAATTGCTGCGCACGCTCTATTTCGAGACCGAACTGCTGCTTACCGGCGGCTTTTCGGAGGTCACGCGCGCCGAGCGTGCGGCCGCGGCGCGCGAGCGGCTGGCGGAGGCACTTGGCGCCTGGCCGGCCAAGGAGCGCAAGCGCTATGTCGCCCAGCACTACGAAAACTATCTGCTGACCGTCGACCTGCCGGACCAGCTCCGCCATGCCGAATTCATCCGCGAGGCCGACGCGGCGGGAAAGAAGCTCGCCACCATGGTCAAGACGCATGAGTTCGAGGCGGTGACCGAGATCACCGTGCTGGCGCCGGACCATCCGCGCCTGCTGTCGATCATCGCCGGAGCCTGCGCCGCGGCCGGCGGCAACATCGTCGACGCGCAAATCTTCACCACATCCGACGGACGCGCGCTGGACACCATCCTGATCTCCCGGGAGTTCGACCTCGACGAGGACGAGCGGCGCCGCGCCGAGCGGGTCGGCCGGCTGATCGAGGACGTGCTTTCCGGCAAGAGCTGGCTGCCTGAGATGATCGAGAAGCGCACCAAGCCGAAGCGCGGCGCCAAGGCGTTCCGCATCCCGCCGCGCGCCGAGATCCGCAACACGCTCTCCAACCGCTTCTCGGTGATCGAGGTCGAGGGGCTGGACCGGCCGGGCCTGCTCTCCGAGATCACCGGCACGCTCTCCGACCTGTCGCTCGACATCGCCTCGGCGCATATCACCACCTTCGGCGAGAAGGTCATCGACACCTTCTATGTCACCGACCTGACCGGCCAGAAGATCGACAGCCCGACGCGCACCGCCGCCATCCACAAGCGGCTGATCGATACGCTGGAAGGCAATTCGCCGGAACGCACCGGCAAGGCCAAGGCGGCGGCCGAGTGACCATCCAATTGACGCAATTTTTCTGGCAGTCGTTCCCAGCATGAGCCTCGTCAAGAAATTCGCCACCGTCGCGTCCGGCACGCTGATGAGCCGCGCGCTGGGTTTCGGCCGCGAGATGCTGATGGCGGCTGCCCTCGGCACCGGGCCGGTCGCCGACGCCTTCAACGCCGCCTTCCAGTTCCCCAACACCTTCCGCCGGCTGTTCGCCGAAGGCGCCTTCAACGCCGCTTTCGTGCCGCTCTTCGCCAAGGAGATCGAGCAGCATGGCAATGAAGGCGCCAAGCGCTTCTCGGAGGAAGTGTTCGGCGTGCTGTTTTCGGCGCTTTTGGCGCTGACCGTCGCGATGGAAGTCGCGATGCCGCTCATCGTGCGCTACCTCGTGGCGCCGGGCTTCGCCGACATTCCGGGCAAGTTCGAGACGACTGTCACGCTCGCCACGATCATGTTCCCCTACCTGATCTGCATGTCGCTCGGCGCCATGATGGCAGGCATGCTGAACTCGCTGCGCCGCTATTTCGCGGCGGCGATCGCGCCCGCCTTCCTCAACATCATCCTGATCAGCGTGCTCGCCTACGCCTGGTACCATGGGCTCGACGCGCATGATGTCGGCTTCGGGCTCTCCTGGGGCGTGCTGGCGGCGGGCATCGTGCAACTCGCCATCGTCTGGGTGGCGGTGCGCCACGCCGGCATCTCGATCGGTTTCCGCCGGCCGAAGATGACGCCGAACGTCAAGCGGCTGCTGATCCTGGCGCTGCCGGCGGCGATCACCGGCGGCATCACCCAGATCAATCAGCTGATCGGCACGGCGATCGCCTCGGGGCAGAACAGCGCGGTTTCGTCACTCGCCTATGCCGACCGCATCTATCAGCTGCCGCTCGGCGTCGTCGGCGTGGCCGTCGCCATCGTGCTGTTGCCGGAACTGTCGCGGGCGCTGAAATCGGGCAACCTCATCGAGGCCGCCAATCTGCAGAACCGCTCGGTCGAGTTCACCCTGTTCATGACCTTGCCGGCGGCGGCGGCGCTCTGGGTGATGTCGGAGCCGATCGTGCGGCTGGTCTATGAGCGCGGGGCGTTTGCCGCCAACCACTCGACGCCGGTCGTCGCCTCGATCCTGGCGATCTTCGGCCTCGGCCTGCCGGCCTTCGTGCTGATCAAGGCCTTCACGCCCGGCTATTTCGCGCGCGAGGACACGCGCACGCCGATGATCTTCGCGGCCATCTCGGTTGGCGTGAACGTCGCCACGGCGCTGACCCTGTTCCCGTCGATGGGCGCGCCGGGCATCGCGGTCGCCTCGGCCGTCGCCGGCTGGGTCAACGCGCTGATGCTGCTCGGCATGCTGATCCGGCGCGGCCATTGGGGCCGCGACATACCGCTTCTGAAGCGCATTCCGCGGCTGGTGCTGTCGGCGGTGATCATGGCGACCGCGCTTTACTTCGCCGAGCACTACTTCGCCACAAGGGTCGGGCCCGGCTCGCCCCTGGTGGTGAAGGCGACGACGCTGTTCGCGCTGGTCGGCGGAGGTGCGGCGCTCTATTTCATCGCCGCCTTCGGCACCGGCGGCGCCGATTTCGGCATGATCCGCAGGAATGTGAAGCGAGGCTCGGCGAAGACTCCGCCTGTCAGGGAACAGTCTCCAGATCCGTGAGCCTGAATTCGTCGGCCGTGGAGAGCATCGGAACCGCGTAGTGGCGCGCGCAAGCGTAGTGGAAACAATCCGCCATGTTCAGGCGCATGGCGTTGCTGCGAAACCGTGACGCGGCCTCGATAGATAGCGTCGCTGCCTCGACCGCAGGCGGAAGCTCGCGCAGCGCAATTGCCCGCTCTTCAAGAAAGCGGTTTACAATCTCCGCACTTCTGACGACCGGTATGGCCAGCTTTTCCGGCCGCGCCAGCGCCATCGCTGCCTCCCACATGGCGATGGCGGAAGTGAACGGTGCCGACGCTTCCGTGACCGCTCGTGCGCAGCGCTCGGCTTCGACCTCATTGCTTAGCATCGCGACGATGGCTGCTGCGTCGACAAACATCAGTCGCCGCCAGACAATTCATCGTAGACCGAACGCGGCAACGGCTTGCGCGCTTGCTCGCTGAGTTTGATCCCAAATTCAGCCCGCAGCCGCGCCGCCGTTTCCAAGGGCGTTTCATGATTGCGACGACGCTCCAGTGCCTCTCGCATCGCAATCACGATCGCCTCGGTGAGGCCGACCCCTTCGACTTTAGCGAAGGCCCGTGTCAGCCTGTCGGCTTCCTTGTTGTTGATGTTGATGGCCAAGGCTACATTCCTACATGTAGCCAACAATGTGTAGTTCTTACACGCAGGTGTCAACTGTGAGCTTGCCACGATTGGCTCAATTCCAAGCTCTTGATCCCGCAGCCACCTTCGTTCATAAGCGCGCCGTCGAAAGACTTTCGCCGCGCGCGAAACGGCCCTCCACAAGCCATGAGGAACTCATGTCCGCCTTCAAGCCACTCGTCTTTTCGGGCGTCCAGCCGACCGGCAACCTGCATCTCGGCAATTATCTCGGCGCCATCAAGAAATTCGTCGCCCTCCAGGAACAGTCCGACTGCATCTATTGCGTCGTCGACCTGCATTCGCTGACGGCGCAGCTCGTCCATCAGGATCTGGGCGACCAGACGCGCTCGATCACCGCGGCGTTCCTCGCCTCCGGCATCGACCCGAAGAAGCACATCGTCTTCAACCAGTCACGGGTCATCCAGCATGCCGAGCTTGCCTGGATCTTCAACTGCGTGGCGCGCATCGGCTGGATGTACCGCATGACGCAGTTCAAGGACAAAGCCGGCAAGGATCGCGAGAACGCCTCGCTCGGCCTGCTCGCCTATCCGAGCCTGATGGCCGCCGATATCCTGCTCTACCGCGCAACGCATGTGCCGGTGGGCGAGGACCAGAAGCAGCATCTGGAGCTGACCCGCGATATCGCGCAGAAATTCAACAACGATTTCTCCGAGAAGATCGCGGCGCTCGGCGTCGGCGTCGAGATGCAAGTCGGCGAGGAGACCGTGAACGGCTATTTCCCGATAACCGAACCGGTGATCGGCGGCCCGGCGGCCCGCATCATGAGCCTGCGCGACGGCTCGAAGAAAATGTCGAAGTCGGATCCGTCGGACCTGTCGCGCATCAACCTGACGGATGACGCCGACACCATCTCGAAGAAGATCCGCAAGGCCAAGACCGATCCGGAGGCCTTGCCGAGCGAGATCGACGGGCTGGAAAGCCGGCCCGAGGCGGAAAACCTCGTCGGCATCTATGCCGGTCTCGCGGAAATCTCGAAGGAAGACGTGCTGAAGCAATATGGCGGCCAGCAGTTCTCCGTGTTCAAGCCGGCGCTTGCAGACCTTGCCGTGGAGAAGCTGGCGCCGATCGCTTCGGAGATGCGCCGCATCGAGGGCGACCGCGCCTATGTCGATGCCGTGCTCAAGGATGGCGGCGACCGGGCTCGCGCGATCGCCGAGGGCACGATGAAGACGGTTCGCGATATCATCGGCCTGCTGCAGGACTGATCGAGCCGTCTTGCTGAACCATCGCCATGCCGGCCGGCGGCTTGCCGCCGGTCCGTGGCGGTGGCAGATTGCGGCTGAAACCATACCGAGCAGATAGACATGGTCTCCAAACGCCTCAGCCGCGAAGCCGGCCATCGCCGCAAATTCCTGGCGATCATCGACGACACGCCGGAATGCGAGCGCGCCGTCGCCTATGCCTCGAAGCGGGCGCAGCACACCGGCGGCGTGCTGGTGCTGCTCTATGTGATCGAGCCGGACGATTTCCAGCACTGGCTGGGCGTGGAAAAGATCATGCGCGAGGAAGCGAACGCGACCGCGCGCGGAGCACTCGACGGCTACGCCAACAAGGTGCGCCAAAGCGTCGGCATCGAGCCGGAGCTGGTGGTGCGCGAGGGCAAGCCGCCCGAAGAGATCCACAAGCTGATCGAGGAAGACCAGGACATCGCCATCCTGGTGCTGGCCGCCGGCGCCGGCAAGGAAGGTCCGGGACCGCTGGTCAGCGCCGTAGCGGGCCGGGGAGCGGCCTTTCCGATTCCGGTGACCGTCGTGCCGCAGAACCTGTCCGACGAAGAGATCGACAGCCTGGCCTGAGATGTGCTGATGTTGAGGTGAGGTCGGCCTGCTAGCGGCGGTTTCCCGTGCTTCCGGTGCTCACCACCTTAGGTACGCTCCGCTCCGGTTCTCGAAACCACCGTTCTTGACTCGGCCTGACCTGAATCTCAACACATCTCAATTGGATGAGGGGCCGAAAAAACATTCCGCCAGCCAGCCGTTTCCAGCGACGCGTTTCGCTTGAATGTCCAGCCAATAGAGCCTATTTAGAATTATTCCAAACTATCGGCCCGTGAAGGGCCTGGAGATACCCATGTTCATCCAGACCGAATCGACGCCGAACCCGGCGACGCTGAAATTCCTGCCGGGCAAGGAAGTGCTGCGCGAAGGAACAGCCGATTTCCGCAGCGCCGAAGCCGCGGCGGAGGCCTCGCCGCTGGCTGGCCGTCTGTTCGAGATCCCGGGCGTCACCGGGGTTTTCTTCGGCTATGATTTCATCACCGTGACCAAGGACGGCCCGGACTGGCAGCATCTGAAGCCGGCGATCCTCGGCGCCATCATGGAGCATTTCATGTCCGGCGCGCCGGTCATGGCCTCGGCCGCTCCGGCGAGTGAAGCCGGTGGAACCGGCGAGTTCTACGACAAAGCGGACGAGGAACTGGTGCTGACCATCAAGGAACTGCTCGACACGCGCGTGCGCCCGGCGGTCGCGCAGGACGGCGGCGACATCACCTTCCGCGGTTTCGAGAACGGCACGGTGTTCCTGCATATGAAAGGTGCCTGCGCCGGCTGCCCGTCGTCGACGGCGACGCTGAAGCACGGCATCCAGAACCTGCTTCGACACTTCGTGCCGGAGGTGCAGCAGGTCGAGCAAGTCGCCTGAGTATCCACGCCGGCCGCGTGCGGCGGAGCGAGTTCTGATCCAAACAAAAAACCGGGCCCCAACAGCCCGGTTTTCTGTTTTCAGGACGTCTTGTTGTTGCCTAGACGGTCCGCTTACGAAACTTTTCAGTTGACCACGATCTTTTCCGAAAACCGGTTCCCGCTTTTCGGGATCATGGTCCCTACATCACGATGACCTTGGCGCCGACCGACGTGCGGTCGTAGAGGTCGATAATATCCTGGTTCATCAGGCGGATGCAGCCCGACGACATCGCCTTGCCGATCGAGAACCATTCCGGGCTGCCATGCAGGCGGTAGCCCATGTCGCCGCCCTTGTTGAAGAGATACATGGCGCGCGCGCCAAGCGGGTTCTTAAGGCCCGGCTCCATGCCGCCGGCGTACTTGGCGAGCTCGGGCTGGCGCTTGATCATCGGCGCCGGCGGCGTCCAGGTCGGCCATTCGCGCTTCAACGCGATATGGGCGGTGCCGTGCCATTCAAAACCCTCGCGGCCGACGCCGATGCCGTAGCGCATCGCCATGCCGTCGCCCTCGATGAAGTAGAGGAACTTGTTCTGCGTATCGACGATGATGGTGCCCGGCTTCTCCGAAGTGTCGTAGCGCACTTCCTGGCGGTGGTAGCGAGCCGGAACCTTCTCGATCGGGATGCGCGGCAGCTGATAGCCGGCATCGCTCATCGCGCCATAGTTGTTGGTGAACATTTGCCCGCCGATGGTGCTGCACCCGCTGATCGCGGTCGACAGCGCAAGCGCGGCGAGGATTGCAAATGACTTCAAGCGCATGAATAGGTCCGACGCCCCGTGTCTATGGCAGCGGCACGAGTCGGCCGCTTTGTTGCCATCATTCATGCTGGCATTTCTTTTGCTTGCCAAGCGCGCACTGCCTATATGCAAGACCTTACGCGCCGGTAAGTGCCGAACTGCGGCATTTCCGCAACAGGCCTCACAGGATTGTGAAGCAAAATCAATGAGGCGGCTTATGGAGCCGTCTGGAGTCAAGGAGAGCGCCATGAATGTCGGTGATGCCGCCGAGCGTTCCGGCCTGCCGGCCAAGACCATCCGCTACTATGAGGAGATCGGCCTGATTCGTCCGGCGCGGGCCGAGAACGGCTATCGCGATTATTCCGGCGAGGACATCCACCGGCTGGCCTTCCTGCGCCGCGCCCGCAATCTCGGCTTCTCAATCGACGATTGCAGGCAGCTTATGGCGCTCTATCAGGACCGCGGCCGCGCCAGCCACGACGTGCGCGAGATCGCCGCCGCCCATGTCAGGGCGATCGAGGAGAAGGTGCGCGAATTGCAGTCGATGCGTTCGACGCTGCAGAAGCTGATCCACGCCTGCCATGGCGACGACCGGCCGGACTGTCCGATCCTGGACGATATGGCGGGCGCGGCGGACCAGCTATCCGCCTGACAGAAACCAGAGCGTTTCACCGTTCACGGAAACGGCGAACCGCTCTATCTCTTTGTTTTTACGCAATTCCAGACGGAAAACCGCTCACACTTTTCCTGGAATTGCCCTAGCCGCCGCGATATTGCGTGGGTGAAGCGCCGAAGCGGGCCCGGAACCGGCGGTTGAAATAAGACACGTCGTTGAAGCCCGCAGCGAGCGCGATGTCGCTCACCTTCGTGGCGTCGTGGCGGATGTCAGACAGCATGGCGCATGCCTTCCGCAGCCGGAGCTCCAGCACGCGCTCGGCAAAGGTGCTGCCGCTCTCGAGCAGAAGCGTGTTGAGATATCGACGCGAAAGCCCGACCGCACGAGCGACCATCTCGGTCGACAGCGCCGGTTCGGTGAAGCGCGCCTCGATCACCGCCATGGCTTCGCGCAGGCGCGCCGCGCGCAACCCGCGGCCGATCGCGATTTCCGCGGCATCGCCCTTGGCCCCGAGCGCCAGCACGATCAGGTCGGCCAATGCCGTTCCCGCCTGGCGCGAAAGCGCCGGCTCCGCATCCACCTCCTCGGATCCAAGCAGGAAGTCGATCGTGCGCTCCAGATGGCGCACGGCGGGACTTGCCGGGTCGAGCCGCGTCACGGGACGATCGTCGGCATGCGGCACCTGTCTCAGCAAGGCGGCGCGGGGGATGGAGGCCAGGACCCATGACGTGACGCCGTCCGTGAAACTGCGGCAGGGCTGGGCGACGTTGTAGGCGATGCCGTTGCCGCGCAGCAGCGACAGATCGCAATCGGCGACCGACCATATCTGCGGCTTGGGGCTGCGGTAGAATCCGACGAAGATATCATCGCGGTCGTTGGCGACATGCCGGCGCGTGCGCACATAGTATTCGGTCGTGGTCTCGAACTGGCCGACGCGAAGGTCGCCGAGGAAGCGCATCTTCGTCGCCGTCGCGAAACGCTTGTCCTCGGCATGCCTGATCTCGGCGTCGCCAAGCTGCTCCACCCACATGTCGCGCCAGAGGCGAAAGCGATCCCTGTCGCTCAGATGCGCCGGCAGGCTGGCGGACGAAAAATCGATCTTCTGCATAGGCGGAATTCTGATTGCTCGTGTTCAACCTAGCACGGCCGTCACGGCGCGGATCAGCAAAAAGAAGCAAGCAGGCCCGCCAGTCCAAGCCCAGGGCCATCTGGTCCAAGACGCGATCATTTGGATCGTCGCCCGTTGCAGCGGCGCCACATTGCGAATCGTTTTCACATGACACCCGCCCATCCAATGCCGGAGCCCGTCGGTCCAAGACGGGAGCGGCGAAATCGGCCATGGCTGAATATGCCAGATCAAAACTTCGAGGACTTTTGCATGAGACTCTTGTGTGCGGCCGGTGTGGTGATCGCAAGCATGTTGCCATCGACGGTGTCGGCCGCCGACATGAACGCTGTGGGACAAGCACCGGCCCGGGACTGGAGCGGGTTCTATCTTTCGGCCGGCGGCGGGTATGGCTGGTGGAACGCTGATCAGTATACGGATTTCGGGGGTTTTCCCGCGCCTGGACCGTCCGTGGGCACCAGCGCCAGCGGCGGCTTCGTCACGGTGGGCGGCGGCTTCGACTGGCAATTCGCCCCTTCCTGGGTGGCCGGTGCCTTTGCGGACGTTCAGTTCGGCGACATCAAGGGCACGATCAGGGCGCCTTTCGAGCAGTATTCCGGCACCACGAACGACAGGCTCAACCTTGCCGCGGGCCTCCGTCTAGGTGTGCTGGTTACCCCGGACGTGCTGGTCTATGCCAATGGCGGCTACAGCCGCGCCGAATTCACCGGATCCGGCCTCGATCCGACGCCGCTCGTGCCGTTGAGTGTTGCCGGACAACATTATGACGGGTGGTTCGTGGGCGGTGGCGTCGAGAACACGCTCGACTTCACGGGCATCTCTTCGCCAGGCTGGTCCATGAAGGCCGAATACCGCTTCGCCGACTACGGCCGCAGAAGCGCCGGCATGTATGTCGACGCCACCGGCGCCCCGGACAGTGCCATTGCCTTCAAGCCGAAAGTGCAGACGCTCTCGTTTTCGCTCGTCTACCGGTTCAACGAGCCGGGAAGCGCCCGCTTCTGAGACCGCGTCAGCGCTTCCAGAAATCGCGGTGCGGAGCGAGCAGTTCGTCGGCGATTTCGGGAAAGGGGCCGAAGACCTCGATCTTCTTCTGGCCGGAAGCGAAGACGGTGCGCGAGGCGAGGTTCATCGTCGGATTCTCCTCGTGATCCCCTGTGAGCGCCAGGAGGCTGGTTTCCTCGACCCCGTAGACCAGGCGGCCGATATTGGCCCAGTACATCGTGCCGGCGCACATCGCGCATGGTTCGAAGGTCGTGACCAGCGTGCACTGCCACAGGAACTCCGGCTCATAGGCGGCCGCGGCGCGGCGGGCGAGCTCGGTCTCGGCATGGCGCACCGTGTCGAGATTGCCCTGCCGCATCAAAACGCGATCGTCCGGCCCGACCAGCACGCAGCCGAACGGATGATGCCCATGCGCCGCCGCCTCGCGCGCGACGGCGTCGGCGGACCGGAGGTGGGCAAGCATCTGATCGCGGGTCATGGGGAAATCCTCTCACGGCGAGATTGCTGCCGAGGGATACGATTAGCAAGACCTGATCTCCTCCGCGCCACGGCCAAGCATCCCGCTTCCACGCATTTCCGGTTTGGTGCTATCTTGACGATCGCGCACGCACGGATTGCCGGCCATGGGTCTCCAAGAAGACATCGAGCGGGTCGAGCAGCACATCCGCGAGATCGAAGAGCGGATCGCGCGCCAGCGCGCGGTCATCACTCAGGCGGAAGAAAACGGCCTGCCGACGGAAGGCCCGAGCAACTTCCTGTGGTTCCTGAAAGAGACATTGAGCCTGAGCCGCGACCATTTGGCCAGGCTTCTGGCGGATGAGTTTCGGGCGGGCGACTCACGGTAAGGATCTCCGCATCCCTCGTATTCCACGAGCCATCAGGAATCCGCACTCGCTTGCTAGCCAGATCAGGAGTGAATCGGGCTGGAGTTCATTTGCTGGCTTTGGGGCCGGATCGCCTTAAAGCTGGCCCGCCCGAGATGGATGTCACGGGCGGGCTGTCAGGTCATCCCCAACGGCGGCACGATAAGCAGTGTTCCAGTCCTACGGATGCGCCGCGCTGCACAACGTGGGAGGTCAAGCAATGTTCCCCCGTTTGGGGCTGGGCAACGCCAGGTCGTGAACTCACAAGCCGGCACTGTGACTGCGCTGGAGCGGGACCGGCTCGTCCCCAGGTTACCCGCGCCTAACCGGCCCTTGTCCAGCCATCGGATCACGGCAGGTTCCCGCCGCCACGGACTGGCGACGGCGCAGGACGGACTTGTTGCAAGGCTTGTCAGGGAGACCGGCGTAAGCGAGGTACAGGCTGTGGAGCTTATCCGCTTCCTGGGTCGGGAGTGGGCTTCACTCGTTCGAGAGGCCAAGATGGTTCTTGGGAGGAATAGCTTCGGCCCGCTTGCTTCTCGGATGATCTTGGTAGCCTCTTCCAAGGTAATGCCGCACTTGCGGGCATAGTGGGCGGCTTCTGTTTAAGCTCGCCTTCTAATGGCTCGTTGTTCGGAAGAGGCGAGCCATTTTTTTGAACTGTCTAGGCGCGCGTTACCATGTTGAGACCAAGCCGTACCTTTTGGCTTTCGGCGTAGACGACGGCGAATTGCTCGATGTCGAACGCATGGGCGCTTTGGTTGCCGCTCTCCTCCACAAGCACATGCCGTTCCCCGCACACCTCGGTGATCGAAACCCATAATCGCCCGCTCGTTTGGTGATTATCCGGTTGACAAACCCAAATGGAACTGCGATAACGATTCCAAGGAGTTACCGCAATGTCCGTTTTGTCCCGCCCCGAATTCCATGACGAAGCCAAGGCTTTCGAGCATGTCGAATCCATACTGTGGCCGAACGGCCCCGTTTGCCCCAAGTGCGGTAGTGTAGATCGCCACTACGCTTTGAAGGGCGTTCGCACCAAGCCCTCCAAGAAGAACCCGAACGGCGTCGAGCGTCACGGCCTGTACAAGTGCCGCGCCTGCCGTTCGCAGTTCACCGTGCGTATGGGCACGATCTTCGAGGAAAGCCATCTGCCGCTCACCAAGTGGCTACAGGCCATCCACCTTATGTGCGCCTCTAAGAAGGGTATCAGCGCCCACCAGATGCACCGCATACTCGAATGCACTTATGAGGCCGCTTGGTTCCTCTGCCATCGCATTCGCCTTGCTATGGCCTCTGGCGAGCTTTCCCCGATGGGCGGCGGCGGCAAGACTGTCGAAGCCGACGAAACCTATATCGGTCGTTTGCAGGGTTCTCCCGTCAAGCGCGGCGGCAGCGCTCACAAGAACACGGTCGTTACGCTGGTGGAGCGCGGCGGCACGGCCCGTTCCTTCCATGTCGATACCGCCCGCATGGGTAACGTCATGCCTATCGTCCGCGCCAACATCGCCAAGGAAAGCGCGTTGATGACCGACGAGAGCGGTATCTATCGCCGCGCCAGCCAGGATTTCGCCTCGCATGAATTCGTCACGCATTCCAAGGACGAATATGTTCGCGGCAACGTCCACACCAACACCGTCGAAGGCTTCTTTTCGATCTTCAAGCGCGGCATGAAGGGCATCTATCAGCATTGCAGCGAACACCATCTGCACCGCTACCTTGCCGAATTCGACTTCCGGTATTCGAACCGCGTTGCGCTTGGCGTCGATGACGGTACCCGCGCTTTCATCGCCCTGAATGGCGTGAGGGGTAAGCGCCTTACCTATCGCAGACCTGCTTGACGATAAGCGCAAGCGCTACCGCAAGCCGGTTCAGCTAGAGCTACCGCTCTGGCGGTATCGGCAGCGAAAGAAATAGGTCAGCCTAGCTGACTTAACCAGAGTCGCGTTTAAACAACATCTGTTGCTGTCTGACTACAGAGACTTGAAACAAACTCCGAGCGCGACTATATGGAGTTCTATGACAAACGAACTCCGCGATTACCTGAAATCCCGGCATCGGGAGCTTCTGGATAAGATTACGCCGCTTCGGGCTGAGATCGCGGAGCGGCAATCTTATCTGGTGGCGCTGGAGGCCGAGTTGGCTGACGTGGAAAAATCGTCGGCGGCAATCGGTATGGTTAACGGAGTCCAAACGGCAGACCACAGGAAGGAGGGTGGCATCCGTCGCGGGACAATCAAGGACTACGTTGTTCAGGTTTTGTCCGACTACCCTGACGGGTTGGTCGCCCTGGATATTCTCACCAAAATCAACGAGCGTTTCGATACCGAGTTTACGCGCACCAGCCTTAGCCCTCAGCTAAGCCGCCTCGCCCACGATCAAATCGTGGGGAGGCGCGGGCTGGTTTGGTACCTCGTAAAAAGTTCAGGCCCGGATATTCCGTCCGGGCCTGTTACGGGAGAGATGGCAGAGCGGCTGAATGCGCCTGACTCCAAATCAGGAGAGGTCGGTTCCTCCAAGAACACCACGGCCTCCGGGGGTTCGAATCCCCCTCTCTCCGCACTTAGCCGGACCAAAGAGAGTTTGCTTTCCGGCTCTAATCTCTTTGGCCCACTCATCCCCCTTAAGTCGCCTGATTGGGCGAAGAAAGGAGGTTAGCTGTGTGGCAAGCAGTCATTAGTTCTTGACCCGTTTGCCGGCGGGGGTGCGATTTCAAATCGCACTCCCGTTGGCTTCAAATATGGGGTTATTTCCGGTTTTCGTCAAGGGATTCAGCATGTTAGATGCTATTGACGGCCAAAAGCTGTAGATAACAAATAGTTAGGGAGCCGCCATGCCAACAAAGAAAACCCAGAAAGAGAAATTTGAGGAAGCGGCCCGCGAACTGAAAACAGACCAATCGGAGGAAGCCTTCGAGGCCGCCGTTAACAAGATTGCACACGCACCGAAGCTGACCAACGATGAAATAAAAGATCTGGTGCGCCGGAAAAGCCAAAAGGCAACGAAATAACCCCCCATGCCCGTAACGTTGAATTTGTATCTGGACGATTCCGGTACCAGACATCCTACCCGCAATCCTGGGAAGAAACCCGAACACGGCTATGACTGGTTTGCGTTTGGTGGCGTGCTTATTCGAAGCGATGAAGAGGAAGCGGCACGCGAACTTCACCGCAGTTTTTCCGAGAGATGGCCAATCGAGGCGCCTCTGCACTCATCTGAAATCCGTTCGCAGAATGAGAATTTCGAATGGCTGCGAGGATTGAACGACGACGACAAAAAGCGGTTTTACGAAGAGCTTTATGTGATGATGCGCGATGCGCCCGTCACAGGTATCGCATGCACGATTGATCGTCCCGGCTACAATGCGCGCTATCTGGAAATGTACCAGAAAGCGCCGTGGCAGCTTTGTAAGACGGCGTTTAGCGTTGTCGTAGAGCGCGCTGCTAAGTTTGCTCGAAGCATGGACTTGCGTTTGCGCGTTCACCCAGAACGCTGCAACAAGCCGGAGGACGCGCTACTCAAAGCCTATTATGAGACCATGAAGGCAGAGGGCATGCCTTTCGCTAAGGACAATTCCGGCAAATACGCGCCACTAACGGCCGAGCAATTCACGGAAACCCTCTACGAATTCGCGACGAAACAGAAATCGTCTCCCATGGCGCAGTTCGCGGACCTGTTTTTGTGGCCGATTTGCATGGGCGGCTACCACGCGAGCAACCGAACTTACAAACGGCTTATGGACGATAAGAAGCTGATCGAATGCCACCTCAAAGAAGAGGATTGGCCAATGCTGGGGTCGAAATACAGCTGCTTTGAAAACGTCGAGCGCAAACCCTAGATACTCAAAAAGCCTCATGCGTTTCCGCAGAGGCTTTTGGGCGACCGCAAAGGCGATCTCGTGGGCCAGGCCCGGAGATATAACTAAACTAATTCGCTTTGGTTCACAAGATTCTGCGAAAAAATATCGTTGACAAATTCGCAATTGTGATCCGCACCACCACATTTTGCGACCATCGAAATTTTCATCGCAAAATTTAGCGGCAAATTTCACCCCACCCAAAACGCGAACGGCCCACCTTGTGGAAGGGTGGGCCGATCTAATCGCGACGTTGTTATTGTGTAACATTAAACGTTGGGTTTGTCAAACAGATAATCGCCGCTCGTTTGCGGGTTCAAACCGTGAACAAAATCTGGCATGGTGTTTGCTATGCCAATCGTTTCCCCGATTCCCCTTAACCCGTTGATCGACGGTCGCCAGTCGGAGCGCGCCATGCTGGTGCGGCGCGGCGTGCAGCGGCTGCTCAGCGAAATGGGCGCGCATGTGCTGCCGGAGCTGTCGCTCGCCACCGGCCGGCGCGCCGATCTCGTCGCGCTGACCAGGCAAGGCGACATCTGGATCATCGAGATCAAATCCTCGATCGAGGATTTCAGGGTCGACCGCAAATGGCCGGACTACCGGCTGCATTCGGACCGCTTCTTCTTCGCCACCCATCCCGGCGTTCCGGCTGACATCTTTCCCGAGGAATGCGGCTTCATCCTCTCCGACGGCTATGGCGCCGAGATCCTGCGCGATGCGCCTGAGCACCGCATGGCGGCCGCGACGCGCAAGGCGCTGATGCTGCGAATCGCCCGCGCGGGCGCCGCGCGGCTGCTGGCCGCCGAGCTTGCTGGCGTCGCCGTGCCGGCGCTGGACGGCGAGAGCGAGTAGCCTCCTCCCGAGAATGGAGGCCTGCCGTTGACGGCCGGCGCCGAGACAAGATTCAAACCGCCTCCATCTGCGGCCGACAAGAATTTCGACCTGCACCGATGATTTTCGCTGATCCCGATTGTCTTCACCAACAGATACGACCGGATGGACCGGCGGTCTGGAAAGAGGTGATCACATGAAATCGTTGCAAAATCAGAATGTCGTCGTGGTCGGAGGCAGCCGTGGCGTCGGCCGGGCGATCGTGGAGGCAGCGCTTGGCGAGGGAGCGACCGTGCTTGCCGTCGCCCGTGGCGCCGCCGACCTGAAGCAGCTCGCCTGGGAACGCCCGGGTCTGAAAACCCTCAGCATGGATGCAACGGCGGAAGGAGCGCCGCAGGCGGTTTTCGATGCGCTGGCACCCGACGTGCTGGTGGTCTGCGCCGGGGCGCTCGCCCCTGCCGAGCCGATCCAGGAGCAGAGTTGGGAGGTCTTCTCGGCGAATTGGGAGATGGACGTCAAGGCATCGTTCCTGTTCTGCCGGGAAGCCCTCAAGGGCCGGCTGAAGCCCGGAGCCCGCGTGCTGCTGATCGCCAGCGGCGCCGCCATCACCGGCGGCCCGCCGAATTCAGGCGGCTATGCCGGCGCCAAGCGCATGCAGATATTTCTGGCCGGCCATTGCCAGAAGGAATCGGACAGGCTCGGCCTCGGCCTGCGTTTCATGGCGCTTTCGCCGGCCCGCATCATGCCGGGCACCGGGGTTGGCGATCGCGGCATTGGCAGCATCGCAGCCTATATGGGCATCCGCCCGGCCGACTTCCTGGCCAGCTTGAGCGACATGCAGACGCCGGGCGATGTCGGACGAGCGGTGGTGCAGCTCGCGACCGGCAAGCTGCAGGGCAGTTCCTTCACCGTGAGCGGCAGCGGCCTTGCGGCAGCGGCATGAGGCGAGCAGGATGGCGGCCGGATTCAGCGCCCGGGTTTCCCATGACTGACGCGTCCGGCCCTATCGAGCCTTTGGGCCGGCCAGGCCAGCCGGTCCTCGACCGGCTGGCTTTCGAGCGCCTGAGCGTCGCCCATCGCCGCGCGCTCAAGCTGCATTGCTACCGGATGATGGGCTCGCTCAACGAGGCGGACGATCTCGTCCAGGAGACGTTCCTCAAGGCCTGGCGCGCGCGGTCGCAATTCGACGGGCGCGGCTCGGCGCGCGGCTGGCTCTACGCGATCGCCACCAAGAGCTGCCTCAATGCCATCAAGGCACGGTCGGCGGGGCGGCGCATTCTCCAGCAGCCCGGACGGCCGCCCTCCGACGGAGGAGCGACCGGTGGTCCGACCGCGGAGCTCGCCTGGCTGGAGCCATATCCGGATGCGGAGCTGCCGGACATTGCCGACGACAGGCCGGGTCCGGAAGCGCGCTACGAGGCCCGAGAGGCCGTGCGGCTCGCTTTCGTGGCGGCGATCCAGTTGTTGCCGCCCAGGCAGCGTGCGGCCTTGCTGCTTTGCGATGTGCTCGGATGGTCCGCCATCGAGACCGCGCAATTGCTCGGCGGAACCATAGCGTCGATCAACAGCGCCCTGCAGCGGGCCCGCGCGACGCTACGCGACCGCCAGGGGAGCCCGCCGCAGCGTTCGTGGCCCGGTCCGGAGGAAGGCGTGCTGCTCGAACGCTATATGCGGGCCTGGCAGGCCGACAATCTGGATGGGCTGGTGGGCCTGCTGCGCGAGGACGCCGTCTACCATATGCCGCCCTGGCGGGAATGGTACCATGGACATCAGGCGATCGGCGCCTTCCTCGGAACTGTCTGGGGCAATTTCGCCGGCTACCGCCCGGTGGCCATCGGCGCCAACGCCCAGCCGGCCGTGGGCGTCTACGCGCTCGGCCGCCAGGATTGCGTGTGGCGGCCTCATTCGTTGCATGTCATCGAGCCGGACGACGGCAAGATCGCCTCCCTGACCATCTATGTCCCGCCACTCGGCCCCGCCTTGTTCGCGGCCTTTGGCCTGCGGCCGGAGCCTGTCGCGTCCTGAGGATCAGCCCAGATCTTCTTCCGCCCCGCCGACCGCTGGCGCCGTCAGCAGTACGGCGGCGCCGAGCAGCGCGGCAACCAGCGAGCCCGCGAGGATGCCGACCTTCACCGCGTCCTGGAGCGCCGGATCGCTGGCGAAGGCGAGCAGGCCGATGAACAGGCTCATGGTGAAGCCGATGCCGCACAGCAGCGAAACGCCCAGCATATGCAGCCAGCCGGCATTGACCGGCAGGTCGGCGAGGCCAAAGCGGATGGCCAGCGCCGAGGAGCCGAACACGCCGACGAGCTTGCCCAGCACGAGGCCGGCGGCGACGCCCAGCGTCAGCGGCTCGACCAGGGCTGCAAGGCTCAAGCCCCCGAGCGAGACGCCGGCATTGGCGAAGCCGAAGATCGGGATGACGATGAAGGGCACGAGCTTGTGCAGGCCGTGCTCCAGCCGATGCAGGGGCGAATGTTCGGTATCGTGGCTGATGCCGGGAGAACGTTCCAGCGGGATGGTGAGCGCCAGCGCGACGCCGGCCAGCGTGGCATGCACGCCCGATTTCAGCACCAGCACCCACAAGACGACGCCAAGCAGGAGATACGGCCAGAGCTTCATGGCCCGCATCCGGTTGAGCAGGACGAGCAAGGCGATGACGACGAAGGCGGCGGCCAGATAAGCGAGCGACAGGCCGCTGGTGTAGAACAGCGCGATGATGACGACGGCGCCGAGATCGTCGATGATCGCCAAAGCGGTGAGGAAGACCTTCAGCGAGGCGGGCACGCGGCTGCCGAGCAGCGAAAGCACGCCGAGCGCGAAGGCGATGTCGGTGGCGGTGGGGATCGCCCAGCCGGCAAGCGCCGCCTGATTGTCGCGGTTGACGAAGACATAGACCAGCGCCGGGACCGCCATGCCGCCGGCCGCGGCGATGCCCGGCAGCACGCGGCGGGGCCAGGTCGAAAGCTGTCCGTCCAGCATTTCGCGCTTGATCTCCAGCCCGACCAGCAGGAAGAACACCGCCATCAGCCCGTCATTGATCCAGTGCGAGACGCTGAGCGGCCCGAGATAGGCGTGCAGGACGGCGAAATAGGTCCCGGCCAAAGGCGAATTGGCGACGATCAGCGCCAGGGCCGCGGCCACCATCAGGATGATGCCGCCGGCGGCCTCGCCGTCGAGGAACTCGCGCAGGATCGATTTCGGCCGTTGATCCAAAGCCTGCATTTCGACTCCTCACTTCCCTTTCGGCGGCGCGATGATGCGCAAACTTCGACGAGCGGGCAAGCATCACAATTTTGCGAACACCGGCGCCGCATCTTCTCTCCGTGAAACAGGGAGAAGAGTGCTCTCGCGCAGCACTTCGCTAATCTCCGACGGCGTGTAAGGGAGCCAGCGTTGCGGGCAGCCCCCTTCTCCCCGTCGCTATATAGGGAGAAGTGCTCCGGCAGGGCGATGAGGGGCAGCGATGACTTCGATGGTTTAGGTCTCGCTGCCAACCGAACCCCAGGTCGGCCGAAGCGCGTTATGCAGTACGTCCAGCGGCCCTCAGCGCGGCGCCCGCTTTGCGAGGATCCGCTGCAAGGTCCGGCGGTGCATGTTCAGCCGGCGCGCCGTCTCGGACACGTTGCGGTCGCACATTTCGTAGACGCGCTGGATGTGCTCCCAGCGCACGCGGTCAGCCGACATCGGGTTTTCCGGCGGCGCGGCACGCTCGCCGGAGGTGCGGGTGAGCGCGGCGAAGACGTCGTCGGCATCGGCGGGCTTGGAAAGATAGTCGACGGCGCCGAGCTTCACCGCAGTCACCGCGGTGGCGATATTGCCGTAGCCGGTCAGGATGATGGCGCGGGCGTCGTCGCGCTTCTCGCGGATGGCGGCCACGACGTCGAGGCCGTTGCCGTCGCCGAGCCGCATGTCGACCACAGCATAGGCCGGCGGATGGGCGCGCGCCTTGGCGACCGCCTCTTCCACGCTCTCCGCCGTCTCGACCACGAAGCCCCTTGTTTCCATGGCCCGGGCAAGCCGGGTGAGGAAAGGCTTATCGTCCTCGACGATGAGCAGCGAGGTGTCCTCGCCCTCGACCATTGCGCCAGTCGTTTCGTCTCCGCTCATCTTATCGGCATCCTATCGACCAAAAGCGCATCCGTCGAAACGAATTCCAGCGAAGGCGCTTGAAGTCCATGTTTTCAGGCATGCCGCTTTTCCAGACACAATTTCGGGCGACATGCTTCACTTTTACGCAGATACAGTCCCGCAAGGGCAATGTCCAATTTTTAGAGCCGGCAACAGAGCTGCCATGCGAGAACCGCAGGGTTCAGGCGTTGTCGAACATGGTGGCCGAGGCTTGTTCCTGGTTGAGGAAGAGGCCGCGTGGCCAGGATATCTGCACCACCGCGCCTTCGCCGAGCCCGCTCGAATTGCGGAAATCGATGGTGGCGCCGGAACGCTCCAGCAAGGTCTTGGCGATGAACAGCCCGAGCCCCAGGCCGCCGCCCGCCTCGGTGCCCTGGCGCGTCGACATATAGGGTTCGCCGATGCGATCGATGATCTCGGCCGGGAATCCCGGCCCGTCATCGGTGATGGAAAAGGTGACCGCCTCATTGTCCCAGCTCCAGCTGACGGTGACGGACTTGCGGGCGAAATCGACGGCATTCTCGACCAGATTGCCAAGCCCGTAGATGACGCCGGGGTTGCGCCGCCCGACCGGCTCCGGGCCGATGCGCTCGCCGGGCCGCAGCCGGATCGAGATGCCGAAATCGCGATGCGGCGCCGTCACCTCCTCGATCAGCGAGGTGAGCGGCATGCGCGACAGATGTGCCTCGCCTTCCGAGGAAAGGCTGGTCAGCCGCTTCAGGATCTCGCGGCAACGCTCGCTCTGGGAGCGCAGGAGCTTGACGTCCTCGCCATATTTCGGATCCTTGCCGAGCGCCTTCTCCATCTCCTTGGCGACGACGGTGATGGTGGCCAGCGGCGTGCCGAGCTCATGCGCGGCGGCGGCGGCCAGCCCGTCCAGCGCCGACAGATGCTGCTCGCGCTGCAGCACCAGCTCGGTGGCGGCAAGCGCGTTGGCGAGCAGGCGCGCTTCCGCGGCGACACGGAAGGCATAGATGGCGGTGAAAGCGATCGAGGCGAAGACCGCCATCCACATGCCGGCGACATAGATGAAGGGCATCGGCAGCGGCGATCCCTCATACCAGGGCAACGGCAGGTGAAAGAACACCAGCAGCGTGGCGGCCACTATGACCAGCGCGCCCAGCACCGCGGTCATGCGCAGCGGCAGCGAGGCGGCCGAGATGACGACCGGCACGGACAGCAGCACGCAAAACGGATTGGTCAGGCCGCCGGTCATGTAGAGCAAGCCGGTGAGTTGGACGCCATCGAAGGTGAGGATCGCAAAGGCCGCGAGCGGGGTGAGCCGATGCGCGGCCGGATAGCGGAAGGTGAGCCACAGATTCATCCAGGCCGACAAGGCGATGAGCGCAAAGCACATCGGCACGGGCAGCGGGAATTTCAGGCCATAGGCGACGACCAGCACGGTCAGGCTTTGGCCGACGATCGCCAACCAGCGCAGACGGATCAGCGTGTTGAGCCGCAGCCGCTGGCTTTGCTGTGTATCGGGCGCGCGCAGGATGTTGATCATCGCCAAGGATTACAACCGGCCGCGGCGAAACGATAGAGCACCGTCTTTGCCTGATGCATGTCGTTGTCCCAAAACCGCTGCGCACTTTTGGGCGACATGCATTACGTCCCGCGCGGCTTGGCGCGGCTGGTGGCAGCGGCCAGCAGCGGGTTTTCCGGCCAGACATGTCTCGGGTAGCGGCCGCGCATCTCGGCGCGCACATCCGCCCAGGAGCCGCGCCAGAAGCCGGGGAGATCACGCGTCGTCTGGATCGGGCGGTGCGCGGGCGACAGCAATTCCAGCGTCAGCGGCACGGTGCCGCCCGCGATGGCCGGATGACGGTCGAGGCCGAACAACTCCTGCACGCGGATCGCCAGCACCGGCCATTCGCCGTCATAGCGGATCGGCACGTGGCTGCCCGACGGCGCGTCGAAATGGGTCGGCGCCAGCGCGTCGACCTTGCGCTGCAGATCGTGCGGAACCAGCGCCATGAGCGCCGAGGATAGGGTCCCCGGCTTGATCGCCGCGAAGGAGGGATCGCCGGCGAGAAACGGCAGGAGCCAATCGTCGAGGCTTTCGACAAGCGCTTCGTCCGAGACGTCGGGCCAGGGTGCGCCAAGGCCGCGATGCAGCCAGCGGAGCCGTTGGCGGAGCGCCTCCGCCTCCTTCCCCCAATCGAGCAGCGACAGGCCGTGCTGGCGCAAGGCATCGAGGATGGCCTGATCGGCGTCGGCCCCGGACGGCGCGGGCAACATGCGCTCGGAGAGCGTGATGGCGCCGATCCTGGCGGTCTCGCGCATGCGCACCGCGCGGCGCTCGCGGTCGAAGCTCGCCTCGCGCTTCGTCTCGATGCGGTCGGCAAGGGCGCCGCGGATATCGGCTTCATCGACCGGCGCAGCGGCGGTGATGCGGGCGTTCTGCGCCTTGCCCTGCACGTCGGCGACGACGAGCCAAGTTTCATTGGCAAGCGGATCGGCGGCATCGACCATGGCGCCGGAGCCATTGGCGAGCACGAAGCGGCCGCGCTCGCCGCGCGCCCTTGCGACGCGATCCGGCCAGGCATGAATGAGGAGCGAGCCGGCGCTGGCCGTCTCGCCGCCCTGCCCGCCGCCGGTCTGCCTGGCCAAACGCTCGGCGAGCTGCCTGGCGGCGTTGGCGCGAGGGGATTTCTCGCCGCGAAACCGGATCAGACGCCGCTCCAGGTCGGCGCTGTCGCCGCCCAGCCCGCGCTCGGTCAAGAGCACGGCAAGCGTCGCCGCTTCCAGCGCATGGCCGGTCTTCGCGGCTTCGGCCACCATATGCGCCAGCCGCACTGGCAGCGCCAGCTTGCGCATGGCGGCGCCAGCCTCGGTCAGTCGACCGGCATCGTCGATAGCGTGCAGCGCCTTGAGCAGCACCCTTGCCTCGTTGAGCGCCGGGACCGGCGGCGGATCGAGGAAGGAGAGGCTCGACGGATCGGCGACGCCGAAGGCCGCACAGTCGAGCAGCAGGCCGGACAGATCGGCCTCGAGGATTTCGGGCGGCGTGAAGGCGGGAAGCGACGCGGTCTGCTCGGCGCGCCACAGGCGCACCGCCACGCCGGCTTGCGTGCGGCCGGCACGGCCGGCGCGCTGGTCGGCCGAGGCCCTGCTGACGCGCACCGTCTCGAGCCTGGTCAGGCCGCTCGCCGGCTCGTAGCGCGGCAGCCGCGACAGGCCGGAATCGATGACGACGCGCACGCCCTCGATGGTGATGGACGTCTCGGCTATCGATGTCGCCAGCACCACCTTGCGGCGACCGGCCGGCGCCGGCCTGATCGCCTGATCCTGCGCCCTGTTGTCGAGCTGGCCGTAGAGCGGAACGATGTCGGTGTCGGCCGCGACGTTGCCCTGAAGCCGCTCGGCGGTACGCTCGATCTCGCGCTGTCCGGGCAGGAAAGCGAGGACGCTGCCCTGCTCGCCGGCCAGGGCCGCGCGCACGGCCTTGGCCATGGCGTCCTCGACCGCCGTGCCCGCAGGCCGATCGTCGTAGCGGATATCGACCGGAAAGGCGCGGCCCTCGCTCTCGATCACCGGCGCTTCCGACAAAAGCTTCGCGACACGCGCGCCGTCGAGCGTCGCCGACATGACCAGCAGGCGCAAGTCGGGACGCAGCGCGCCCTGCACGTCGAGCGCCAGCGCCAGGCCGAAATCGCCGTCGAGCGAGCGCTCGTGGAATTCGTCGAAGATCACCGCCGAGACGCCCGGCAGTTCCGGGTCGTCAAGGATCATGCGCGAGAGCACGCCTTCGGTGACGACCAGGATTCTTGTCCGCGCGGAGGTGCGGTTCTCCATGCGCATGGCGTAGCCCACCGTACCGCCCGGCTCCTCGCCCAGCAGTTCTGCCATGCGGCGGGCGGCGGCGCGGGCGGCGAGCCGACGCGGCTCGAGCAGCACGATCCGGCCCTTGCCGAGCCATGGCGCGTCGAGCAGCGCCAGCGGCACCAGCGTCGTCTTGCCGGCGCCGGGCGGCGCCACCAGCACGGCGCTGTTGCGCCGCGATAGCGCTTCGCCGAGTGCCGGCAGCACGGCTGTGACCGGGAGTTCCGGCAAGGGTTTCGTCGTCATGTCGCCCGCATATCAGCGGTCGCGGTCACCGCGCAACGTGTGAGGTCCGGCGGTCAAAGCCTGGTGCGCGAAAACGGGTTCCAGCGCACGGTGCCGAGCCGAACCTCTTCGCGCACCATGGTCAGCAGGCCGGAGGCGCCGACCACCGCAAGGCCGACCAGCGACAGCCAGTCGGGATATTCCCGGAAGAACAGCGCGCCGAGGATGACCGCCCAGACGATCTGCGAGTAATGCGTCGGCGCGATGCGGTTTGCGGGCGCGTATTTGACCGCAAGCAATTGCAGCAGTTGTCCGCCGGCGGTGAAAAGGCCAGCCATCATCAGCCAGACCAGTTGGCCGAAATTAGGGAGCGAGAACGACGTGGCGGCCGCGCCGATACCGTTGAAGACAAGGCCGTAGCCGACCAGCGCGCCGAGGATCGTCGTGCGCCTTTCCTGCTGGGCGAGCGAGCGCATCAGGATGACGCTGATGGCGGCGAGGAAGGCATTGGCGAAGGCGGCGAGATGGCCGAGATGCAATTCCCGAAAGCCCGGCCGCACCACCAGCATGACGCCGACAAAGCCGGCGACCACGGCGAGCCACCGCCAGGGACCGACCCTTTCCTTCAGGATGACCGTCGACAGGATGGTGACCAGCAACGGCGCCAGGAAGATGAGCGCGTAGACTTCCGCCAGCGGAATGGTGGTGAAGGCAAAAACGCTGAGCACGCCCGAGGCGATGCCGGCCAAGGCACGCGCTTGCACCGCCCAAGGCCGTTTGGTGCGCCAGAAGTCGCGCCAGCGTTCGTCGCCCGGCTTGGTGAAGAACAGAAAACAGCCGGCAAACAAGGTCGAGAAGAAGCCGATCTCGAAGACAGTGAACTGCCCGCCCAGGCTCTTGATGACGGCGTCGCTGAACGAATAGCTTGCATAGGCGATCAGGGCGAGCAGGATTCCGTTCGGCATACCATTTCCGGGAGAGAAGACGTGAAGATACTGGCGCTGGGGGCACATCCCGACGACATCGAGATATTCATGTTCGGTACGCTGGCCGCATGCGCCGCGCAAGGCGCAGAGCTGACTTTTGCGATAGCCACGAACGGCGCCAGGGGCGGCAACGGCGATCCGGCGGCGCTTGCCAGGGCGCGGCGCGATGAAGCCACCGCGGCGGCAGGCCTGCTCGGCGTCGAGCCGCGCTTCCTCGGCTTTCCCGATGGCGAACTCATCGCCGATGCGGCATTGATTTCATCGCTGAAAGCGTTGATCGGCGAGGTGAAACCCGACCTCGCCATCACCCATGCGCCCTACGATTATCATGGCGACCACCGCGCCCTGTCCGACGGCGTGCGCATCGCGGCATCCTTCGCGGTGCCGGTGCTGCATGCCGACACCCTCGGCGGCACCGGTTTTTCGCCGACGCATTATGTCGAGATCTCCCAGCATTGGGACATCAAGGCGAAAGCGATCCGCGCGCACCGCTCGCAAGGTCCGGAGCACTATGTGCACAGGGCGCGCCTCCAGAACGAGTTTCGAGCCGGCCAGTGCAACGGCGCCGCCGGCGCGCTGGCAGAGGCCTTCCGCTTCGAGCCTACCTTTCCCTTCGCCGACATACGCGCGCTGTTGCCGCCGGCGCCGCCGATCCGGCCGGTGATGGCAAGTCCGGGCCCCGCCGGCCGGGCCGGCTGATCGCGGCGGACGCAGCGCCCGGCGATCATTTCCCAACGATTTCAATGATCCGTTTCGCCATGCTGCGGCGCAGCGACGATTTCGCTTGCGTTGTTTAGTAAAAAGAGCATCACTAAACAAATTACTAAACATCAGCCGCGCATCGCGCTTCGTGTTTAGGCCCTCGGAGGAGCGAGGGTTGAGGGGCTCTTGAAACCGTCATCCGGGCGCGTTTCGCAAATGGGAGGTAAGGCATGAAATCGACCTTGAAACTGGCGTTGGGACTGGCCTCGGCGATCTTTGCGTCGACAGCCGTCTCGAACGTCGCGCATGCGGAAGACCTGACGCTGTGCTGGGCGGCCTGGGATCCGGCCAACGCGCTCGTGGAACTGTCGAAGGACTTCACCAAGGAAACCGGGATCGGCATGAAGTTCGAGTTCGTGCCGTGGACGAACTACGCCGACCGCTTCCTCAACGAGCTCAACTCGCACGGCAAGCTCTGCGACCTGATCATCGGCGACAGCCAGTGGATCGGCGGCGCCGCCGAGAACGGCCACTACGTCAAGCTGAACGACTTCTTCGACAAGGAGAAGATCAGCATGGACGACTTCGTGCCGGCAACCGTTGTCGGCTATTCGGAATGGCCGAAGAACACGCCGAACTACTGGGCGCTGCCGGCCATGGGCGACGTCGTCGGCTGGACCTATCGCAAGGACTGGTTCTCGCGGCCCGAGCTGCAGAAGGAATTCAAGGAAAAATATGGCTGGGATCTCGCCCCGCCGACCACCTTCGACCAGCTGAAGCAGATCGCCGAATTCTTCCAGAAGCGGCAGATCGACGGTAAGACGGTCTACGGCGCCTCGATCTACACCGAGCGCGGCTCGGAAGGCATCACCATGGGCGCCATGGACCTGCTCTACAGCTACGGCTTCCAGTACGAGAACCCGAAGAAGCCATACGAGATGGAAGGCTTCGTCAACTCCGATAAATCGGTGAAGGGTCTCGAGTTCTACAAGGCGCTCTATGACTGCTGCACGCCGCCCGGCGCCTCCAACAGCTATATGGGCGAAGGCGTCGACGCCTTCAAATCCGGTCAGGTGGCGATGCATATGAACTTCGCCTTCACCTGGCCCGGCCTGCAGAAGGACGAGAATGTCGGCGGCGACAAGATCGGCTATTTCGTCAATCCGAAAGGACCCGACGGCGACCAGTTCGCGCAGCTCGGCGGCCAAGGCATTTCGGTGGTCTCCTATTCCGACAAGCAGGAATCGGCCCTGAAATACATCAAGTGGTTCGCCAACAAGGACGTGCAGGCCAAGTGGTGGTCGCTCGGCGGCTATTCCTGCCTGAACTCCGTGGTCAAGGACCCGAAGTTCCCGTCCAGCCAGCCTTACGCGCAGGCCTTCCTCGACTCCATGGCGATCGTGAAGGACTTCTGGGCCGAACCAAGCTACGCGCCGCTGCTGCAAGCCTCGCAGAAGCGCTTCCACGACTATGTCGTCGCCGGCCAGGGCTCGGCCAAGGATGCACTGGACGGCCTCGTCAAGGACTGGACGCAGGTCTTCCAGGATGACGGCAAGATGTAAGGCTCCTCCCGAGCCCAAGCCGCAGCGTCCCGTGCCGCCCTTGGCACGGGACGCAGTTCAGATAAATTCCATCATCGAGACTTGACGTGACCGAAGCAGGACTAACCATGCTCAATCGGACTGCGGACAACGTCGCCCGGGCGACCCCGGAGCCGTTGGCCAAGAAGATCCGGGGCATCAGCGACAAGGGCCTCGCCTGGCTGTTCATCTCGCCGACGATCCTGCTGTTGCTTGCCATCAACATCTTCCCGCTGTTCTGGGCGATCTACCTCTCCTTCACCAACTTCCGCGCCAACCGTCCCAACGAAGTGGTGAAGAATCTGGGGCTCGCTAACTACCAGCGAATCCTCGGCGACCATGACATCTGGATCGCCATGCAGACGACAGCGCATTTCGTGTTCTGGACGATCCTGCTGCAGACAGTCATCGGCTTCACGCTGGCATGGCTGATCGACCGCAAGTTCCGCGGCCACGCTTTCTGGACGACCATCATCCTGGTGCCGATGATGCTGTCGCCGGCGGTGGTCGGCAATTTCTGGCGCTTCCTCTACGAGCCGCAGATCGGGCTGTTTTCCTATGTCGTCTCGTTCGTCACCGGCATTCCGCCGACGAATGTGCAGATGCTGTCCAACGTCGAGCTGGCGCCCTGGGCGATCATCATCGTCGACACCTGGATGTGGACGCCTTACGTGATGCTGATCTGCCTCGCCGGCCTGCGCTCGATCCCCGAATACATCTATGAGGCGGCCGAGGTAGACCGCGCCTCCAACTGGCGGCAGTTCTGGTCGATCACGCTGCCGATGGCGCTGCCCTTCATCATGCTGGCGGTGCTGTTCCGCGGCATCGAGAACTTCAAGATGTTCGACATGGTCAACCTGCTCACCGGCGGCGGACCCGGATCCACCACCGAGGTCGCCTCGATCACGCTGAAACGGCAGGCGTTCGAAAGCTGGCGCACCGGCTATTCCTCGGCCTTCGCCATCATCCTGTTCGTCGCGGTGTTCGGCCTCGCCAACATCTACGTCAAGGCGCTCAACAAGGTGAAGCAGAGATGAGCCTGACCACCGCCCATTCCGTCGTAGCACCCTCGTCGAACGCGAAGCTGATCGCCGGTACAATCATCATAGCCTATGCGCTGATCTCCATCGTGCCGCTGCTCTGGATCTTCGCCACCAGCTTCAAGACGCCACCGGACTCCATCGCCTACCCGCCGAAGATCGTCTTCCAGCCGAGCATCGAGGGCTATTGCAACCTGTTCACCACGCGCACCCGGCAGACGCCGGAATATATCAATTCGCTCGGGCCGGCGACCGGCTTCTGCGATGAGACCGTGCGCAAGCGCAACATGGTGATCGCCGGGCCGTCGAACTTCCTGCCGCGCTTCGTCAACTCGCTGATCATCGCTTTCGGCTCGACCTTCTGCGCGGTGTTCCTCGGCACGCTCTCGGCTTATGGCTTCTCGCGCTTCAAGGTGCCTTTGGCCGACGACCTTCTGTTCTTCATCCTGTCGACGCGCTTCATGCCGCCGATCGCGGTGGCGATCCCGATCTACCTGATGTACCGCGAGCTCGGCCTCTCCGACACCGCGCTCGGCATGATCCTGCTCTACACCGCGGTCAACGTCTCGCTGGCTGTGTGGCTCTTGAAGGGCTTCATCGACGAGATCCCGCGCGAATATGAGGAGGCCGCGATGATCGACGGCTACACGCGGCTGCAGGCCTTCTGGCGGACCGTGCTGCCGCAGGCGACGACCGGCATCGCCGCGACCGCCATCTTCTGCCTGATCTTCGCCTGGAACGAATATGCGTTCGCAGCACTCCTCACCTCGGGCACCGCGCAGACCGCACCGCCCTTCATCCCGACCATCATCGGCGAAGGCGGCCAGGACTGGCCGGCAGTGGCCGCCGGCACGACCATCTTCCTGGTGCCGATCCTCGTCTTCACCATCCTGCTCCGCAAGCAATTGCTGCGCGGCATCACCTTCGGCGCGGTGCGCAAATGACTAGTGTGGAAATAAGTCGACCCCCACTCCGTCGAGCTTCGCTCGACACCTCTCCCCCGATCGACGGGGGAGCGGAAGGGCGCGAACTTCATTCAGCCGGGCTCCCTTCCTCTCCCTCCGGAGGGGGGAGAGGTGGCGCTGCGAAGCAGCGACGGAGTGGGGGAACCACCTCGCAGCCATCTCTCCCCGTGAACGGGGAGAAGGAAGGGGGTGCGGCATGAGCCGCAGTGTCGTCTCCAAGCGCTCCTCCTGGCCCCGCTGGGCCAGGCGCGGCCTGATGGAAAACATCGCGACCGCGATCATCGCGATCGGCTTCCTGATGCTGTTCCAGCCCTTCGCGCTGTCGCTCTACACCTATTCATTCATCACCATGCTGGCCGGCACGGTGATGTTCATCATCGTCTCGAAATTCCCGGAATAGAGATGGCCGAGATCCGTGTTCAGAATCTGAGGAAAGCCTTCGGCGCCTTCGTCGCCGTGCAGGATTCCAATTTCGTCGTCGAGGACGGCGAGTTCTTCGTCATGCTCGGCCCGTCCGGCTGCGGCAAGACGACGACGCTGCGCATGATCGCCGGCCTCGAGCTGCCGACCGGCGGCAAGATCCTGCTCGGCGGCGAGGACGTCACCATGCGCCGGGCGCGCGAGCGCGACATCGCCTTCGTCTTCCAGCTCTTCGCGCTCTACCCGCACGTGAATGTGCGCAAGAATATCGGCTTTCCACTGCTGGCGCAGGGCATGCCGTCGGCCGAGATCCGCAGCCGCGTCGAAGAGACGGCGAAGCTCTTGCGCATCGATCATCTCCTCGACAAATCCGTCTCCGGCCTTGCCGGCGGCGACCGCCAGCGCGTCGCGCTCGGCCGCGCCATCGTGCGGCGGCCGAAATGTTTTCTCATGGATGAGCCGCTGGGGACTCTCGATACGGAATTCCGCGATTTGATGGTGCATGAGCTGCGCGAACTGCACAACCGCATCCACGCCACCACAGTCTACGTCACGCATGACCAGATGGAAGCGATGTCGATGGCCGACAAGATCGCGGTGATGAACCACGGCGTCATCGAACAGTTCGGAAGCCCACGCGAAATCTATGACCGGCCAGCGACGATGTTCGTTGCCGATTTCATCGGCTCGCCGCCAATGAATTTCCTGAAATTCGGCGGCGGCCTCGCGAAGGGCGCGAAGGAGATCGTCGTTCAGGGCGCCAAGGTCGCGGTGCCGGAAGTGCGCGAGGACATCGCGCCCGCCGACATGGCGCTCGGCATCCGGCCCGAGCACATCCGCTTCGACGACGGCTCGAAGCTGCGCGGTGCGATCTACGGCACAGAATATCTCGGCACCACGCAGATCGTCGCGGTGGAGACGGCCGACGGCATCATCAAGGCGCGGGTGCCGGCCGGCATCCATCTCAGCCCCGGCGAACAGGTCGGGCTGACGCTGAGCAGCGCCCGGCTGTCGCTGTTCGAAAAGGGTTCCGGACGCGCGGTCAGGACCGCCATGCATGATCAGGCAGCGGAGGCACGCCATGGCTGATGTCCGTATCCAGGGCGTGACCAAGAGTTTTGGCGACACCATCGCGATCGAGGATCTCGACCTCGCGGTCAAGGACGGTGAATTCGTCGTGCTGCTCGGTCCGACCGGCGCCGGCAAGACGACGACGCTGAGGCTGATTGCCGGGCTGGAGCGGCCGGACAGCGGCACGATCCATATCGGCGGCCATGACGCGACCGCGCTGTCGCCGGCCGAGCGCGACACCGCCTTCGTCTTCCAGCAATATTCGCTCTACCCGCATCTGTCGGTGTTCGACAATCTCGCCTTCCCGCTGCGCTCGCCGGCGCGACGCTTTCCGGAGGAGGCGGTGCGCCGCCGCGTCGAGGAGGTGGCGCGCATGGTGCGCATCGACCACAAGCTCGACAACCGCTCGACAAGGTTGTCGGGCGGCGAGATGCAGCGCGTCGCCATCGGCCGCGCGCTGGTGCGCAAGCCCGCGATCTACCTGATGGACGAGCCGCTCTCCTCGCTCGACGCCAAGCTGCGCGCTGATCTCCGGCTCGAGCTGAAGCGAATCCAGTCCGAGCTCGGCGCCACCATGCTCTATGTCACGCACGACCAGATCGAAGCGATGACCATGGCCGACCGCATCGGCATCCTCGCCGACGGCGTGCTGGTGCAGATCGGCACGCCGCGGGCGATCTATTCCGAACCGGCGAACCTGCATGTCGCCGCGCGCCTCGGCCAGCCGGCGATCAACCTTCTGCCCGCCGGGCTCTTGCCCGACGGCGGCGCGCCAGCCGGAACGAAAACGATCGGCGCGCGCACCGAGCACCTCGCGATCGAGAAGGCAACGAACGGACATGCCGACGGCGTCGTCGACTGGGTCGAGCATCTCGGCGACCAGAACCACCTGCATGTGACCGTGGGCGCGAAGAAACTGGTGACGCTGACCGATCCCGACACGCCGCTCGCAAAGGGGGACAAGGTGACGATCCGCTATATCGCGCCGCTTTATTTCGGCTCGGACGGGCAGAGATTGATGTAGCGGGGGACTGATGTAGCCGCCTCGCCTCCTATATTCGCGCTCCGCCCTATACTCACACCGATTGACGACCGCAGATACGGACTGGACGAAATCCATGAAGCATTTTTTCAACCGCAAGGACACGATCGTCACGGAGGCGCTGGACGGCTTCCTCGCCACGGCAGGGTCGGGCACGCTCGCCCGCCTCGACGGCTACCCCGAGATCAAGGTCGTGCTGCGCGCCGACTGGGACAAGACGAAGGTGGCCGTGGTTTCGGGCGGCGGCGCCGGACATGAACCTTCGCATGCCGGCTTCGTCGGCGCCGGCATGCTGACGGCGGCCGTCTCCGGCGAGATCTTCGCCTCGCCCAGCGTCGAAGCGGTGCTGGCGGCGATCCGCGCCACGACCGGTTCCGCCGGCTGCCTGCTGATCGTCAAGAACTACACCGGCGACCGGCTTAATTTCGGACTGGCCGCGGAGAAGGCGCGCGCCGAGGGGCTTGCGGTCGAGATGGTGATCGTCAGCGACGACATCGCGCTGCCTGATATCGCCCAGCCGCGCGGCGTCGCCGGCACGCTGTTCGTACACAAGATCGCCGGTCACCTTTCGGAAGCCGGCCATGACTTGGCATCGGTTGCCGCGGCTGCGCGCGCGGCGGCCAAGGATATCGTTTCGCTCGGCATCTCGCTCTCCTCCTGCTCGATCCCCGGACAGGCGCATGAGGAGCGCTTCGGCGCCGAAGACGGCGAGCTCGGCCTCGGCATCCATGGCGAGCCGGGCGTCGAGCGTATCGCGCTGCAGAGCGCCAGCTCGCTCGTCGCCATCATGGCCGAGCGCCTCGCCGCGCGGCTCGATGCCGGCAGCCGCTACGCCCTGCTGGTCAACAATCTGGGATCGGTGCCGCCGCTCGAAATGTCACTGATCGCGAATGCCGTGCTGTCTTCGTCGCTGGCAAAGGCGGTGGCGCTGACGATCGGACCTGGGCACCTGATGACCGCGCTCAATATGAACGGCTTTTCGTTGTCGCTGATCAAGCTGGATGCGGAACGCGAGGCGGCGCTGCTGGCGCCCGTCGGGCCGCCTGCCTGGCTGCCGGCAAAGCCGGTTCGTCAGCCGGTCGTTATCGCGATGGCCAAGCCCGCCGCCGGCCCAGCCACAAAGCCCGCCAGCCGCGATGCGGCCGCCGAGCGGCTGATCAAAGCCGCCTGCCAAAGGCTGATCGAGCTCGAAGAGCCGCTCAACGCGCTCGACGCCAAGGCAGGCGACGGCGACACCGGCTCGACCGTTGCGACGGGCGCGCGCAGCATCCTCGAGCGCATCGATGCGCTGCCGCTCGCCGATCGCGCCGCGACGGTCGCCGCGATCGGCGATGCGCTGGGCACGTCGATGGGCGGCTCCAGTGGCGTGTTGCTGTCGATCTTTTTTACTGCCACCGCACAGACTTTGGGTTTCGGCGCAACTTTACCCAAGGCCCTGCTCGCCGGGCTCGACCGGATGACCTTCTATGGCGGCGCCAGGATCGGCGACCGCACCATGGTCGATGCGCTGGAGCCGGCGCTGAAGGCACTCGACGCGCGCGGACTGGAAGCGGCCGCTTCGGCCGCCCGACATGGCGCGGAGGCGACGGTGGCAATGCAGAAGGCGAAGGCCGGGCGTTCCGCCTATATCGGCAGGCAGCTCGACGTCGCGGATCCCGGCGCCTTCGCCGTGGCCGAAGTTTTCGCTGCCGTGGCGGCGCTGTTCGCCCCGGCATGAAGGGCAAATGATGGCCGCAGCCGATTTCTCCCGATTGATCGCGGCGGCCGCCGATACGATCGCGGCGCATGCCGAGGAGTTGACGGCGCTCGACCAGGCGATCGGCGACGGCGACCACGGGCTGAACATGAAACGCGGCTTCGAGGCGGTGCGCGCCGAGGCGGGCGCATTCGCGGCGAAACCGCTGCCCGACGCGCTGAAAGCGGTAGGCACCAAGCTGGTCATGACCGTGGGCGGCGCCTCCGGGCCGCTGTTCGGCACGCTGTTCATGGCGCTTGGCAAGGACCTGCCGCCGGCACCGGACCGCGCCGCGCTGACCACGGCGCTGGGCAAGGCGATCGAAGCGGTCGCGGCGCGCGGCAAATCGCAAGTTGGCCAAAAAACCATGCTCGACGTGCTGCAACCGGTGTATGACGCGCTGGCGCAAGGCGAGACGGGCGCGGAAATCGCCGATGCCGCCGACCGGGCGGCGGACGCTACCGTGCCGATGAAGGCCCTGCGCGGGCGGGCTTCCTTCCTGGGGGAGCGCTCGATCGGGCATATGGACGCCGGTGCGCGCTCGACCGCGCTGCTGGTGCGCGCAATCGCGGAAGCCATTGAGGGCAATTGATGAGCAATGTCGGTATCGTCATCGTGTCGCATTCGCCCTTGGTTGCCGAGGGCACGGCCGACATGGTGCGCCAGATGGTGGGCGACGAAGTGCCGCTTGCGTGGTGCGGCGGAAACGGCCATGGCGGGCTCGGCACCAGCGTCGAGGCGATCATGGGCGCGATCGACAAGGCCTGGTCGGAAGCGGGCGTCGCCATCCTGGTCGATCTCGGCGGCGCCGAGACCAATTCGGAGATGGCGGTCGAGATGATCGGCGAGCCACGCTCGCACAAGATCGTCGTCTGCAACGCGCCGATCGTGGAGGGCGCGGTGATGGCGGCAACCGAATCCTCCGGCGGCGCCTCGCTCAAGGAAGTGGTGGCGACGGCGCATGAATTGTCGCCGTCGTGAACGAACGGGAACCGACTGAATGTCCGCATCCGCCGAAGCAACGGTCCTGATCACCCACGCGGTGGGTCTGCATGCGCGCCCTTCGGTGAAGTTCACAAAGCTCGCCAAATCGTTCGCGGCCGAGGTGGAGGTGGCGGTCGCGGCAAATGGCCCCTGGTTCGACGCCAAGAGCATCGTCAAGGTGATGGCGGCAAAGGCGCCGAAAGGGACCATGCTGCATATCCGCGCCAGGGGCGACGGCGCGACCCAGGCGGTGAAGGCGCTGGTCGACCTCGTGCAGCGCGACTTCGACGAGGACACGGATCATGTCCGGTCCGCTTGAGACCGACCTGACTGTCGCCAGGCCGGCGAGGAACGCGAGCCATGCGGGTTGAGGGTATCCCCGCCTCTCCCGGCTATGCCGAAGGCCCGCTGTTCGACCTCGACCAGCCTCCGGCCAGCTACAAGCGCAAAGCAAGCGCCGAGGAAGAACAAGCCGCATTGGTGAGCGCAATCGGCAAGGCCGTCGGCCGGATGGCGGCGCTGGTCGAAACCGCCGATGGCGACGCCGCCGGCATCCTTGAATTCCACATCGCCATGCTGGAGGACGACGCATTGCGCGGTCCGGCCCTGGCGGCGATCGGCTCCGGACAGCCGGCGGACGCCGCCTGGCGCGCGGCGCTGGACAATGAGATCGCCGGCTATGAGGCGTCGGACCAGGACTATTTCCGCGCCCGCGCCGCCGATTTGCGCGACATCCGCGACCAGGTGCTGCGGGCGCTGAGCGAGACCGGCGAGGCCGCGGCGCCTCCGGGCGCGATCCTCTATGGTGAGGACATCGCGCCGACGCGTTTCCTCGAAACCGATTGGAGCAAGGGCGGCGGGATAGCGCTGAGAGCCGGCAGCACGGCCAGCCACGTTGCGATGCTGGCGCGCTCGCGCGGCGTGCCGATGGTGGTTGGGCTCGGTGCCCCGGCGGGGCGGCCCACCGGTGTCGTGCTGCTCGATGCGGAGCACGGCGCGATCGTCCTTTCGCCGTCGCGGGCTGAGATCGAAGCCTTCCGGCAATTGGCCTCCGCCTTCGCCAACCGCCAGGGCGCGGCGAGGACATTTCTGACGGCGCCTGCGGTGACCAAGGCCGGCACCGCCGTGCGGGTCCAGGTCAACATCGCCTACCCTTCCGACGTCGACGGCATCGATATCGCGACCTGCGACGGCGTCGGCCTGATGCGCACGGAATTCCTGTTCGGCAAGACGCTGCCCGACGAGGAAACGCAATACCATGCTTATCGCAAGGTGCTGGAATGGGCCGGCGACAAGCCGGTGACCATCCGCACCGTCGATGCCGGCGGCGACAAGCCGGTGCCGGGTTTCACCGTCGCGGAGACCAACCCGTTTCTCGGCCTGCGCGGCATAAGGCTTTCGCTCAAGCGGCGCGATATCTTCCGCGTGCAGATACGGGCATTGCTGCGCGCCGCCATCCACGGCAATCTGAAGGTGATGTTCCCGATGATCGCCACGCCTGACGAGTATGCCCAAGCCGCGGCGCTGTTCGCCGAAGAACAGTCGGCGCTTGCGGCGGAAGGCGTCGCGCACAAGCTTCCGCCGCTCGGCATCATGGTCGAGGTGCCTTCCGTCGCGCTGGCGCCGGAAGCCTTCCGCGATGTCGCCTTCCTCTCGATCGGCTCCAACGATCTGACGCAATATGTGATGGCGGCCGCGCGCGACAATGCGGCGGTCGCGCATCTCAATTCCGTGCGCCATCCGGCGGTGCTGCGGCTGATCGCTTCAGTCGCGGCCTTCGGACAGGAGAAGGGTGTTCCGGTCAGCCTCTGCGGCGACGCGGGCGGCGATCCGGCAGCCATCCCGGCGCTGCTCGAAGCGGGCCTGCGCGACCTGTCGGTCGCGCCGGCGCAACTTGCCATGGCCAAGGCGGCCATCGCGGACGTTTCGGTGTAGGCGCGGCATGGCCAAGACTGCCAAGATACAAGAAGCCGGTTCGGAAGACGCGATCCGCGCCTATAAGACGATCCTTTCGCAGGTCATCGACCAGCGTCCGTCGGGCATGCGCCAGCGGCTTGCCGATGCGCTCGGCAAGCACCGCAGCTTCGTCACGCAGATATCGAGCCCCGCCTATTCGATCCCGATCCCGTCGAAGCATCTGCCTTCCATCTTCTCGGTCTGCCACTTCAACCAGGCCGAGCGCGACCAGTTCATGGCCGCCTATCACCAGGCGCATCCCGGCAAGGCGCCCGCGGCTTCGGGCCAGCGCAAGACGCGCCATGTCTCGCTGATCGTGCCGGATTTCGGCGACGACAAGCAGAACGCCGCGCTCGACCGGGCGATCAACGAATTCATCCAGAAGATCACCAGCATCGCCGGCAAGGGCAGCGGCTGAGCACAAGCAATTCCAGGGAAAGGTGTGTAGCGGTTTTCCGTTCGGAATTGCGTAAACCAAAGACAGTCGGGAGGACTGCCATGAAGAAGTTTCTCAATTCGGTGGACACGGTGCTGACCGAAAGCCTCGACGGCTTCGCCGCCGCCCATGCCGACATCCTCGTGCTTGGCGACGACCACAAATTCATCCGCCGCAAGGAGCTGAAGCCCGGCAAGGTGGCGCTGATCTCCGGCGGCGGCTCGGGCCACGAGCCGCTGCATGGCGGGTTGGTCGGCCATGGCATGCTGGACGCCGCCTGCCCCGGCCAGGTCTTCACCTCGCCGACACCCGACCAGATGCTGGCCGCCGTCGAGGCGGTCGACACCGGCGCCGGCTGCCTGTTCATCGTCAAGAACTACGAAGGCGACGTGATGAATTTCGACATGGCGGCCGAGATGGCGGACGGCGTGCTGCAGGTGGTGACCAATGACGACGTCGCGGTCGAGAACTCGTCCTACACGACCGGACGGCGCGGAGTGGCCGGCACGCTGGTGGTGGAAAAGATCGTCGGCGGCGCCGCCGAGCAAGGCATGGCCCTGCCCGACCTCAAGGCGCTGGGCGATCGCGTCAACGCAGCGACGCGCTCGATGGGCGTGGCGCTGACCAGCGGCACGGTGCCAGCCGCCGGCAAGCCGACCTTCGAGATCGGCGACAGCGAGATGGAATTCGGCGTCGGCATCCATGGCGAGCCCGGCCGGCGGCGCGAGATGCTGAAGAGCGCCGACGCCATCGCCGAGGAGGTCTGCGCGGCCATCGCCGGCGACCTGGGTGAACGCGCCAAGGGGCCGGCGCTGCTTTTCGTCAACGGCTTCGGCGGCACGCCGTCGATGGAGCTTTATCTGATGTACAACAGCGCGCGCAAAATGTTCGAGAAACGCGGCGTGACAGTGATCCGCTCGTTGGTCGGCTCCTATGTGACCTCGCTCGACATGGCCGGATGCTCGATCACGCTCACCATGCTCGACGATGAGATGACGGCGCTATGGGACGCTCCCGTGCACACCGCTGCGCTGCGCTGGGGGATGTAGAGCAATTCCGGGAGAAGCGTGAAGCGGTTTTCCGTCCGGAACTGCGCTAAAACAACGAGATAGAGCGGCGCTGGCTTCGCTGGGGCTTTTCTGACAGCATGCATGGAACCTTGCTGCTGCCTGAACGATGCTGCCCGAGCTTTCGCCTGCCCAGGAAAAACTGCTGCTCAACCTCTCGGACCCGGAGGCAACCGCCGATCGGGACAAGGACGTTTCGGCAGCCGGCCTGCTGGCGCTGCTCGCCAATGCGGAGTTCCATGGCGTGCTGCCGATCGTGCTGCGCAAGCTCCGGGAACGAGGCGACGCCGATCTGCCGAAAGACGTGGGCCTGCGGCAAAAGCTTGCCGAGTTGCGCGACCAGATGACGATGGCGACCGGGCAGTCGATGTTGCTGCAATATCACGGCGACCGCGTGATGAAGGCGATGGCGGCAAAAGGCATCCCGGCCCGGATCGTCAAGGGGCCGGTGTTCGCGCGCAGGCTCTATCGGCAGCTTGCCGACCGTCCCTTCACCGACATCGACATCCTCGTCGATCCCGCCGGCATCGAGGCGGCCAACCGGACGATCGCCGAATGCGGCTTCGAGCTCGGCAGCGGCGAGGCCCTCTCGCACGAGCTGCAGGAATTCAAATGGCTGGAGAAAGACAACTCGAGCCTGCTCATCGAATTGCACGGCAATCTGGTGCACGACACCGGGATGCGCAGGCGTCTGTCGCTCGGCTTTCGTGAGCTGCAGGCGATCGACAAGGGCGAGCCCGACACGCCGGCGGCACTTCTCACCATCGCCATCGTCCATGCCGCAGGCGGCCACAAGTTCCACAGGCTGCAGCTCTGCGTCGACGTGCTGCAAGGCGTGCGGGCGTTGAAATCGCCAGAAGACGAAGCGCGCCTGCTCGAGGCCGCCCGCATGACGGGCATCGAGCTCGAGCTGGCGACGGTCCTCAACGTCACCGGTCGCCTGTTCGCCGCGCCGCGCGCGATCGAGCTCGCCGACCGCATCAAGCCGGATCTCTCGATACGGCTGGCGAAATGGCTGATCACCGGCAACATGCTGCTTCGCGTGAACTCGCGCGAAAAGCTGCGCTCACGCCTCAGCCGTGACGCTTTCCGCTGGGTGCAGAGGCTGGCGCGGCCGCGACCTCATCCGGCGTGATCGCGGGGAGCTCGCTTCCGGCTAGATATCCACCTTGGCGCGGATCAGCGCCGCCGCCTCGGCCGGCCTTGCCCCGACTTCCAGCGTGAAGGTCGGCACCGCCTTCACCAGCGCCGCGATCATCGCCATGCGCCTTTTCTGCAGCGACAGCAGGCCGGTCATGCCAGTCCGCACATTGTCGGTAGCCAAAGTCACCATGGCGTCGGTCCTGGCCATCGGCAGCAGCCGGGTCTCGGTATCGGCCGAGCGCGCGAGATGCAGGAGCGCGGCGACGGGCCTGGCACGCACATCCTCGACGCGGATGATTTCGCCGAGGCGGTCCAGCGAAACAGACTGTTCGCCCTCGGCATCCCAGCTTTCGCCCAGGCAAGGCGCGACGAAGGGCAGCATCGCCGCCGTGTTGCGGTGGACCTTCACCTTGCGCGGCATGCCCCAGGCCGTGATGCCCTGCGCCCTTGCGTTGAGGATCATCACGTCGTCCGAGCAAAGGCCGAAGCCCCGCGACGCAAGCGCCAGCGACGTCGTCGACTTGCCCGTGCCGCTTGGCGCATGAATGAGAACCAGGCCGTCCTTTCCAGGCAAGGTGAGACCCGCGGTGTGCAGCATATGCTGGCCGTCCGCGTCGAGCGCCGCGTCCAGCACCATCATCAGCAAAGTCCACTTGATCTTGCCGTCTGGATGAAGACGGATTTCGGCCCGACCCTCGCCGTCGCGGATCGACAACGTCTGCTGGCCCGGAAAGACGAGATGGAAGACGCTGCCGGCATCGATCATGCGGCAATGGCCGTCCGGCGGCACGTCGCCGTCGAAGGCCAGCTTTCCCTCCGGGTTCTCCTGCAACTCGGGCGTCTCGACGATGTCGACGCGAAAACCGGGCGGGACAGGCTCTTCCACACGCAGGGCGCCAAGCATCAGGTCGAAGCCCGGCCAAAGATCGGCGCGCGCGGCGGTGATGCCTATGACCTGGCCATTGAGGTCGTAGCGGAAAATCGGGTCGCTCAAGCGGCTGGCGCCTTCCTCCTGGCCGGGTGGCGGTAGATCTCCACCATGCCGGGCTGGCTGTCACTGACCACCGGCTTGCCGTCGAGGCAGACCCAGCAATGCGCCGACAGGCGAGACTCGTGCATCGAGTTGGCATCGACGCCAAAACGCAGCTCTGGGTCGAGGCCGGCCATGCGCAGAAAGCGAAAACCGAGCAGACCTTCGCGAAGGCATCTGCGATCGCGCATCAGCCAGGGACGCCGCACCGTTCGCTTGACGCGATGGACGATGTAGGTCCAAGGCAAGTTACGATAGGGCGCGGGCGAGCGCAGCGGCGCCAGTTTCAACACGCCTTCGAAATCGCGACGGCCGACCAGCAACGGCATCAGCCGCGCGCTGAGCCACAAATGGACGCGGAACAGGACGCGCAGGACCGGTCTGTCGGCCATCACGCCCCCGGGTCGGCGAGGATGCCTTCAGCCACCAGCTCGGCGGCCAATTCGGCCATGTCGTGGTCGAGCGTTGCCTTGTCGACCTCGAATTCGTCGGACAGCAGGTCGACGATCTGATTAAGGTTGCGCGCGCCGTTCACCTTGTCGAGAAAAGCCTCGGTCGTGTCGTTGCAGGTGTAGAGCTGGCCGCTACGCGCCAGGAGCACGACGGCGCCATCGCCGACATGCTGCACGGACGCATCGTCCGCCATCCGAAGCACCGTTTCAGAGCCGATTTCAGCCATCCGCCCGCTCCCTTCGCTCAAAGAGCAATTAGCGCGGTGCCGCGAGGCTGTCCATTGGCACGGATGCCGAAGGCGGGACGTCTAGCCCCGCAGGCCTGACCGTCGCGGGGCGAATATTAGCAAGGTCTTGCCTTCCTGCCGTTGGGTAAGCTATGAGTCCGCCGGGCTTTGGGGAGTGATCTGTATGCGTTACAATTGGGAACGGGCTCCGACGGCGTTCGAGCGTCATCGGAAGGCGCTTGCGGCGGCCATCCTGATCGCCGGCGGCGTCGGGCTGATGCTCGCGGCGCTGCCGCTTTAAGCCGGCTTAGATCAGGGACAGTGACAGCGACGCCTCCACCGGAGGCTCCGAACAGAGACGTTTGCCGGCGGTGTCGACCAAAATGCAGGAAGACATGGCCGTCACGCGCGGCTTAGTCTATGGCAGGCGGCAGAACGTTTCTTGGGAGGAAGGCGGATGGCCTCACGCTATCACGAAGTCTATGAGGGCTGGAAACGCGACCCCGTAGGGTTCTGGGCCGAAGCAGCGAAGGCGATCGACTGGTACAAGCCGGCCGAAAAGGTCTTCGACCCGACGCAAGGCGTCTATGGCCGCTGGTTCGTCGGCGCCACCTGCAACACCTGCTACAACGCAATCGACCGCCATGTCGCCGGCGGCCGCGCCGACCAGCTGGCGCTGATCCATGACAGCGCGATCACCGGCACGATCCGGAAATTCACCTATGCCGAATTGAAGCGCGAGGTCGTCGCGCTGGCCTCGGTGCTGCGGCATCGCGGCATCGGCAAGGGCGACCGCGTCATCATCTACATGCCGATGGTGGCGGAAGCGGCCATCGCCATGCTCGCCTCGGCCAGGCTGGGCGCCGTGCATTCGGTGGTGTTCGGCGGCTTCGCCTCGCATGAGCTCGCCACCCGCATCGACGACGCCAAGCCGAAGCTGATCATCTCCGCGTCCTGCGGGCTGGAGCCCGGACGGGTCGTCGCCTACAAGCCTTTGCTCGACAAGGCGATCGAGATGTCGAAGCACAAGCCCGACGCCTGCCTCATCCTGCAGCGCGAGCAGTTGCGCTGCGAGATGAAGGACAATTACGACTTCGACTATGCGGACGCGGTCGCCCGCGAACGGGCCGCCGGCGCCAATGTCGACTGCGTGCCGGTGCTGGCCACCGACCCGCTCTACATCATCTACACCTCCGGCACGACCGGCCAGCCGAAGGGCATCGTGCGCGACAATGGCGGCCACATGGTCGCGCTGAAATGGACCATGGACAACGAGTTCGGCGTCAAGCCCGGCGAAGTGTTCTGGGCGGCCTCCGACGTCGGCTGGGTGGTTGGCCATTCCTACATCGTCTACGGGCCGCTCCTGCATGGCTGCACCAGCGTGCTCTTCGAAGGCAAGCCGATCGGCACGCCGGACGCCGGCACCTACTGGCGGGTGATCTCCGAGCATGGCGTCGTGGCGCTGTTCACCGCGCCGACCGCCTTCCGCGCCATCAAGGGGCAGGATCCCAAGGGCGAGTTCGTGCCGAAATACGACCTGTCTAAGTTCCGCACCTTGTTTCTCGCCGGCGAGCGCGCCGATCCGGAAACCATCAAATGGGCGGAGCAGAAGCTCGACCGTCCGGTCGTCGACCATTGGTGGCAGACCGAAACCGGTTCGCCGATGACGATCAATCCGGCGGGGCTGGGGCTGTTGCCAGTGAAATACGGCTCGCCCGGCGTGCCGATGCCGGGCTACGACATCCGCATCCTCGACGATGCCGGCCATGAGGTGACGCGTGGCACGCTCGGCAATGTCGTGGTCAAGCTGCCGCTGCCCGCCGGCTGCCTGCCGACCCTGTGGAATGCGGACGCCCGCTTCCGGCAGGCCTATCTCGAGGAGTTCCCAGGCTACTACAAGACCGCCGATGCCGGCATGATGGACGAGGACGGCTATCTCTACGTGATGGCCCGCACCGACGACATCATCAATGTCGCCGGCCACCGGCTGTCGACCGGCGCCATGGAAGAGGTGCTTGCGGCGCATCCCGATGTCGCGGAATGCGCGGTCATCGGCATTGCCGACGCCATGAAGGGCCAGGTGCCGCTCGGCTTCGTCGTCCTCAATGCCGGCGTGTCGCGGGACACCGGCGCGATTGAAAGCGAGGTGGTGGGGCTGGTGCGCGAGCGGATCGGACCTGTCGCCGCCTTCAAGACGGTGGTGACGATCAAGCGGCTGCCCAAGACCCGTTCCGGCAAGATCCTGCGCGGCACGATGCAGAAGATCGCCGACAAGGAGGAATGGACGATGCCGGCGACCATCGATGACCCCGCGATCCTCGACGAGATCACGGCGGCGCTGAAGGGACGCGGCATCGGCGTGTAGCCATCCGGCAGACGGCGCTGTTAAGGACGAATTCACGAATTTATCCCGCACTGCAATCGCCTGTTGTGCAACGCAGCAATAGACCTTAAACTTTGCTTGGGGGGCCATACCGAAGGCACGGCATGGCTCAGCACAAGACGACATTCGGCGGTGTCGACATCCTGCGTTTCCTGGCTGCCGTCATGGTGATGTTCTATCACTATGGCTTCTGGGTCTGGGCTTTTCCGGACGGCATTTCGGCGCGCGCCACCGGCGGCATCCCGCCGCATCCAGAAATGGCCTTCGCCGGCTCCGGCTGGGTCGGCGTGCAGGTGTTCTTCGTCATCAGCGGCTTCGTCATCGCCTTCAGCGCCGAGAACGCGACGCCGCTGAAATTCTTCGAGGCGCGCTTCAGGCGGCTGGTGCCGGCGGTCTGGATCTGCGCGCCGATCACGGCGATCGTCCTGCTTGTGACGGGCCTTTCCTGGCCGACGGATGCCGTGATCCGCCTTGTCCGCACGGGTCTGTTCGTGCCCTTCGAGCCATGGGTGGACAGCGTCTACTGGACGCTCGGCATCGAGATCGCATTCTATGCCATCGTCTGGGTCCTGCTGCGGCTCGGTCGCTTCGATTTGATGGAACCGGTCGCCATCGTCATCGGCCTCGTCAGCACATTGTTCTGGATCGGCTATTTCGCCCTCGGCTGGACCGGTTTCGCCGAGACGCGCTGGCTGCAGCTGACGCTGGTGCATCACGGCGCGTTCTTCGCCGTCGGCGTGCTTTTGTGGCTGATGCGCTTCAAGGCAACGACGCTGCCGCGCCTCGCCTTCACGGCCCTGTTCCTGTTCGCGGGCGCGCTGCAGATCGCCAGCTCGGTCGACGTGCACAGCCTCAAGGTCGGAGCCGCCATGCCTTACGCGGCACCGATCATCATCTTCCTCGCAGCGGTCGCGCTGATGGCGTGGTCGCTGCGCCTCGGCCTTTCCTGGCGCGGCTGGCGGCGGATCGGACTGATGACCTACCCGCTCTATCTGATCCACGACGTCGTCGGCGCGGCGATGCTCGGCGCCCTGATGCGCGCCGGCGTGCCCTATCTGGCCGCTATCCCCGCTGTCGGCGCCGCCATGATCGCGGTGAGCTGGCTGATCGCGGCTGAGGCCGAGCCACGCATCCGGCTGCTCTTCGACCACACGCTGTTCCGTTATCGGTTGAAGGCCGCCTGACGAGGCGACCGTCGATCGCGCGCCGGTGTGGAATTGTTTGCATTCGGCATGATATCGAGGCGCAGATCAGTGCAAGCAGCCGAGCCCCAATCCGTGTACCTTTTCCAACGATCGAGACGCCCTCGACCCGCGCCGCGCGAGCGCCTCGTCATGGATATGCGCGACGCGGTCGTCTACGCGATCGGCGACGTGCATGGCTGCCTCGACGAGCTGCGCGCGCTGGAAGGCAAGATCCAGCTCGATGCGCAGCGTTTCCGCGGCCGCAAGATCATCATCATGCTGGGCGACTATATCGACCGCGGGCCGCATTCGCGGCGCGTGATCGACCATCTGATGGCGCCGCCGCCGAAGGGCTTCCAGCGCATCTGCCTCGTGGGCAACCACGAGGTCGCGCTGCTGCTCTATCTGGATGGTCATCTCTCGCGTGAAACCTGGCTCGGCTATGGCGGCCGCGAGACCCTGTTCTCCTACGGCGTCGACCCTGACCGGCTGATAAGCCTCTACGGTTCGAGCGAGCAGGCGGACGCGCGCATACGCGAGGCCATTCCAGCCAGCCATGTCGACTTCCTGCGCACGCTGCCGGCGATGGTCTGCTCCGACCAATTCGTCTTCGTGCATGCCGGCATCCGGCCCGGTATCGCGCTCGAGGCTCAGGACGAAGGCGATCTCCTCAACATACGCGAGGAGTTCTTCCAGGCGGCGCATCGCCTCGACCGCTGGGTGGTGCACGGGCACACGATCGTCGACGCTCCGACACTCGACGGGCGCCGGCTCGATATCGACACCGGCGCCTTCCAGACGGGACGGCTGACCGCGCTCAGGATCGTCGGCAGATACGGCCGGCTGCTGTCGTCACAAGATTAGGGCGGCACGCGTTCCAGGCTGAGCCGCCCTATTGTTTTCCGAACGGAAAACCGCCTCAGGCTGCCTGCTTGGGGCGCTGCTCGGATTTTTCCAGATAGTAGCTCGAATAGCGGTCGAAGAACCTTTCCGAACCGCCGAGCGAGCCGTATTTGGCCAGCTTCTTCAGATCGACCTTGTTGAGCACCGCGCCGATCACCTTGTTGGCGATATAGGGTTCGGATTCCAGCATCGAGCGCACCATGTTGCGCGGCGTGCGGCCCCATTCGGTGACCAGGACGAAACTGTCGACCAGCGGGGCGAAGGCCTTGGCGTCGACGACGGGGCCGAGCGGCGGCAGGTCGACGATGATGTATTCGAACGTCTCCTTGGCATTCTCGATGAAGCGCCGCATGCCGGCCGAGCCCAGAAGCTCGCTGGTGTGCGAGAACTGGCCGCGCAGCACGGCGGGAATGATCGCAAGTTTGGTCTGGCGGTCGACCTTGCCGACCGACTGCCATGTCTGGCCGTTGACCACCGCCTCCATCAGGCCTTGCTCGGCCTCCATGCCGAGGCTGCGGCTCAAGCCCGGATTGCGCAGGTCGCCGTCGATGAGCAGGGTCTTGGCGCCGTTGGCGGCGAGCAGGCCGGCGAGATTCGCCGCCACCGTCGACTTGCCCTCCCCGGGCAGCACGGAGATGACCCCGATGACCCGGCTGCCGCGGTCTTCCATGACGACGTCGAAGGCGATCTTGGCGTTGCGCAGCGTCTCGGCGAACATCGATGCCGGGGCATCGATGCTGACACGCATGCGCGCCCGTTTCTCCGCCGCCGAAAGGCTCGCCACCTTGCCGTCGGCCGGCAGGTCGTCGGCCTTGGACTCCTTGGCCTTGCCGCCGCCGATCGTCGGCAGATAGCCGAGGAACTTCAGACCGACCCGGTCGCGGATGTCCTCACCCGTCCTGAAGAACCGCTCGTTGAACTCGTTGAGCCCGCCAAAGCCGGCGCCAAGCATCAGGCCGAGCACCAGCGACAGCGCCAGCACGCGCAAGGTGCGGGGGCTGGAGGCCGCGAGCGGCATCGTCGCGTCTGATATGATGCGGACCTTGCCGACCGGGAAGGACTGCTGCTGCGAGGCTTCCTCGTAGCGGCTGAGGAAGGTCTGATAAAGCGTGGTCAGCGCCTGGGCCTGCTGATCGAGCTCCTTCAGCTTGACCTGCGACTGGTTGTCGATCGAGCTCTTGCCTGCCTGGGCGGCGATCTTCTCCCTAAGCGCGGTCTCGCGCGCCTGCGCCACCTGGTAGTCGTTTCGATAGCTTTCGGTGATCTGCTTCAGCTGGCCGAAGATCTGCGCCGACACGTCGGCCTTCTCCTTGGCCAGCGCGACCGCCTGCGGATGATCCTTGCCGAAGTTGTTCTCGACGTCCTGCAGGCGCTTGGCGATCGCGAGATAACGGGTTTTCAGCGCGATGATGACCGAGCTGCTCGGCTGGTCGGCTGCTATCGCGGAATCGTTGAAGGCGCTTTCGGAGCCGCTGTCGACGATCGCCTTGTATTGCTGGTAGCGGGCGCTGGCCCTGGCGGTATCAGCCTGGGCGACGATGAGCTGCGCGTTGAGATCGGCGAGCTGCTTGTCGCTCAGCAACTGGCCGTCGCTGTTGGCGGAGAGCCCATGCTCGGCCCTGAACTTCTCGACCGCCATCGCAGCCTGCTGCGAGCTCTCGCGCAACTCGGTGAGCCGGCCCTGCAGCCACAAGGCGGCGCGCTCGGTGGCGTCGAAGCTGGCATTGAGCTGATCCGCCAGATAGGCGTCCGCATAGGCCTTGGTGATGGCCATGGCCAAAGCAGGATCCGGCGCCTGATAGCCGATGGAAATCACGTAGCTGCGGCCGTTGCGCTGCGCCAGCACCTCGCTCTGCAGCTTCAGCACGGCATAGTCGTGTGTCGCCGTCTTGATCATGGCTTGGCGCGTCGCCTCGTCGACATTCTCAATGCCAGGGATGTCGCCCGCCGAGCTGCCGCGGAAGTAGCTGACCAGGCCGCGCAGGAAGCCGATGCCCTTCGCCAGAGCCGATTGGGGCGGGTTCATGAACGCATCGTTCTGATCGAGCTTCAGCTTGTCGACCACCACCGATGCCAAGCGCGCGGAGGTGAGAATCTCGACCTGGCTGAGAAAGGAAGCATCGGTCTGAACGGTTTGCGACGCCGCCGAGATGTCGTCGACGACCTTGTTCAGACCCTCGTCGATCAGAACACTCGCCACGGACATATATTGCTTGGGCGTGGTCTGCAGATAGATCACACCCAGGAACAGACCGATGACGGCGCAGACCGCCACGACCTTGGCCTGTCGGGCGGCCATGCCAAGCAGGCGCTCGACATCGATGAAGTCTTCACCCTTTTCCTGATCGGTACTGGGCAATGGCATCCTCTTGTCGAGGGGGAAGTTGGCATAGTTCATAGTCGGTCCAATTCCAGGTTGCAGGCGCTATCGGCCTTGGTAGATCGGCGTCGTGACCAGAAAAGACCGCGCAACGTTGTTGCCAGGATGCGCCGGGCCGGAAGGCCCGGGCGCTGGAGTGGCTGTCGCGCCATCGCGAAACCGCATATGCACCCGAAAGATGGGCATTATGCGGCTACTTCCCGGCGCTCATGCGACCGGACAAATTGCTGCAGCATCTCGAAGACAGGACCCTTCATGTCGTCGCGGGCCAGCGCAAAGGCGATGGTGGCCTCGATGAAGCCCTCCTTGGAACCACAGTCGAACATGCGGCCATCGAAAGGCTGGGCATAGAAAGGCTGGCTCTGAGCCAGGCGCACCATGGCGTCGGTGAGTTGAATCTCGTTGCCGGCGCCGCGCTGCTGGTTGCCGAGCAGGGCAAAGATCTCCGGCTGCAGGACGTAGCGGCCGTTGATGTAGAAATTCGACGGCGCGTTGGCGGGCGCCGGCTTTTCGACCATCGCCGTGACCTTGAAGCCGGAACCGACCTCGTCGCCGCGGCCGACAATGCCGTATTTGCTGGTTTCGGCCGGGTCGCAGCGCTCGACGGCGATGACATTGCCGCCGGTGCGCTGGTAAAGGTCGACCGTCTCGGCAAGGCAGCCGCGCGTGCCGAACGACACCATGTCGGGAAGCAGCAGCGCGAAGGGCTCGTTGCCGATCACGTCGCGCGCGCACCAGACGGCGTGGCCTAGGCCCTGCGGCGACTGCTGGCGGATGAAGGAGGTGGCGCCGGCGACGGGCAACAGGCTTTCCAGCGATTCGAGCTGTGCCTTCTTGCCGGTCTGCTCCAGCGTGCCGATCAGTTCAGGGTGCAGGTCGAAATAGTCCTCGATGACCGCCTTGTTGCGGCCGGTGACGAAGACGATGTGCTCGATGCCGGCCTCGAACGCCTCGTCGACGGCATATTGCACGACGGGCTTGTCGACGACGGGCAGCATTTCCTTCGGCATCGACTTGGTCGCCGGCAGGAACCGCGTTCCGAGCCCCGCCACCGGGATGACTGCCTTCCTGACTTTCTGCATCTGGTCTTCCTTCTGAGAGATTTCTACCTGTCGCCGGCTATCAAATCGCCAGCATGCTTTATCTCCCCACCCCCACGGCGAAGCTGCGCCGCAACCCTTTTGAGCCGGACCGCGATAGGCATGCTCAAATGCCCGATCGCGGCCGGATCCCTGAGCGCCGCGCCGATCGCCTTGATCGGCGCGCGCGCCTTGATGTGCTGAACCAGGGACAGGAACGACGACGCCTTGCGCAGGCTGCGGCCACGCCTGGCGAAGGCCGCCTTCGCGCTGCTGTCCATGGGATATGCCGCAGCGAAGGCGGCGTCGGCATGCGTCATCGCCTCGACGTGATGCAGGTCGAGCACCCGCGAGATCGAGCCGGTACGGATATGATAGACATAGCCGACGGTCGGCTCGACCACGCAGCGGCCGCCGCTGGCCAGCGCGCTGGCCAGAAGAATGTAGTCCTCGCCGATGCGCAGCTTCTCGTCGTAGCGCAGCCTGTTGTCGTCGAGGAAGCGGCGCTGGAAGATCGGCTTGAGATAGCCGAGATTGAAGCGCGATTCGAAGACCAGATTGCCGTCGATGTAGTCGGCCAGCGAGATTTCGCGCAGGCTTTCGAGATAGCTGGCCGGAAACATGGTGTCGTCGGGCGTGCCGTCCTCGCGCACGACCTGGACATTGTCGACCGCAATCTGGGCACCCGCCGCTTCGGCGCGGGAGATCATCATGGCCAGGCGGTCGGGAAGGACCGCATCGTCGGAATCCAGCACCGCCACCCAGCGGCCCCTGGCCAGGTCGAGGCCGGCATTGCGGGCGCCGCCCGGACCACGATTGGCCGGCAGCGCCACCACCTTGACGATATCTTGCGGATAGGCGCGCGCCACATCGAGCGTGCCGTCGCGCGACTGGTCGTCGACGACGATGACCTCGACGGTCACGCCGAGTTGCGCGATCGCGCCGGCAATGGCGCGGTCGAGGGTGGCCTCCGCATTATAGGCGGCAATGACGAAGCTGACGTCAGGCTGCACGCTTGTTCCCTTGTTCTGGCGACGTGAGGCCGTATTGGCGGATTTCGCGGACGCCGACCAAACCGCTGACGACGCCAACGTGCATAATGCCGCGCAGCACGCTGCGGTTCCGCCGCACCGGGCTGATCGCGGTCAAAATCGCCATGCCGAAACAGTAGGCGGCCTTGGCCGAAGCCAGCCCGATCTGGCCGGCGCGGCGTATGCCGCCAGCGCCGCGCCCGATCAGATGGCCATGCGTCTGGCCGAAGCGGAAGCGGCGGCGGCGCAGCCAGTCGAACGCGGCCCTGGCGCGCGGCACGACCTCATCGACGAAGGCATTAGGCGCAAAGGCGATACGTCCGCCGGCCTTGACCATGGCGTCGAAGAATTCGGTGTCCTCGCCGCCGGTCTGGCCGCGCGCCAGGCTGAAGCGCCGGCCGCGCAGGCTTGCATCGGCCGTTCTGAGCAGGACGTTGCAGGTGTAGCCGGTGCGGATCTCGCCGCGCACCCAGACCGGCAAGGTGGAATGGAAATCACCCTTCCGCATCCAGTCCGGCGCGTCCTGGCGATAATGCGCCCGCACTGGACCGAGCACCGCCGCGGCACCCGTAGCGTCGGCCGCCGCAATCAACTCGACCAGCCAGGAGGGCGACGCCGTCTCGTCGTCGTCGATGAAGGCGACGAAGTCCGACACGCTGGCGTCGAGGCAAGCGTTGCGGGCGATCGAGATGTTGCGCGCCGGCGCGTGGCGGTAACGGACCGGCAGCTTCAGCTCTTCGGCCAAAGCCTTCACCAGCTTCTGCGCGCTGGGCTCATCGTCATTGTCGGCAATGACGATGCCTATCTCCAGTCCCGCCGGCTTCTCCAGCGCAGCGACGGAGCGCAGCGTGTCGGCCAGCTCCGGCCGGCGGAAGGTGCAGATGCAGATGTCGATCGAGCGGCCGGCCATCATGCCACCTTGCGCTGCAAGCGGGACGTCAAAAGCTGCTGCCAGAAGCCGACGGACCAGCCGAAATGCATAACCATCGCCGAGACGCCGGCGAGCGCTATGCCGGCGTTGCGCTGGCGTAGCGCCGCCACCAGGCCGTAACTGAGGCACACCGCCGCCCACAAAAGGAAAGGCACCGCCGCCAGCCAGTGGACGAAGGAGAACAGGGCGAGCAGCACTACGGGCGCAACCAGCAGCGGAACCATCTGCCGGACCTTCGGCACCATACGGTGCTTCAGTACGTTCCTGGCGCGGCCGCGGCCATAGCCGAGATACTGGAAATAGAGGCTCTTCAGCGTCGAGCGCGGATAGTAGACCATCTGCGTCCTGCCGCTCATCCAGACGCGATAGCCGGCCTGGCGGAGCCGATAGTCGAGCTCGGCGTCCTCGTTGTGGCTGAAGCTCTCGTCATAGCCACCGACATGCCGGAAGGCGGCGACGCGCATCAGCGCGTGGTGGCCGTGGTCGACCCATTCGCCCTCGGACATGTGACGGTGCTTCGAGCCGCCGGTGCCGAGCTTGGAGTTCTGCGCCGCCGCGACCGCTTTCTGCACGGCGCCGGTGCCGGCGGTCAGCATCGAAACGACGACCGAATCGGCGCCGGTCGCAAGCGCATCCTCAACCAGCCGGTCGCAGTAATCGTCCGGATAGCCGCCATGCGCGTCGATGCGGATAAGGTAGTCGGCGCCTTCGCCGAGACTCGCCACCGCGAGATTGATGGCGGCGCTCTGGAGGCGCTTCGGATTGGCAAGCAGGATCACCCGGGGATCCTTCGCCACGATGTTTTCTACGATGGCCTGCGTGCCGTCGGTGCTGCCGCCGTCGGCGACGACGATGCGGCCGCCGAGCCGTGCCGCCGCGGGCCGCAATTGGTCGAGCAGGCCGCCGATATGGGCTGCCTCGTTGAGGCAGGGAATGACGATCAGGATCGACGGGATAGCCTGCGTCACTGGTTCCTGTGCGCCCCCTGCCATCACGCCGCGGCCTCCGTCGTCGCAAAATTTGAACGCATGGCGGCAAGGCCGCGCAGCTTTTCGACGAAAGCCGCGCAATCGCTGCGGTCGTAGCTCCAGGTCCTTGGATTGCGCGCCAGCACCCGCGACTTCAGGCCGCGATAGCGGTCCTGATCCATCCGGCCGAGCATCGCTTCGATGCCCTCGGGCGTCGCCTCGGACAGGAGCACGCCGATGTCCTGCCGCTTCAGGAACCGGCCGGTCTCGGTACCCGCCATCGAGATCGGCACGGCGCCAAAGCGGCAGCCTTCATAGAGACGGTTAGGAAGCAGCCATTCGGAATTCTGGCCGGCCTCGAAGAAATCGATCGCCCAGGAGAAATGCACTTGCCCGTAGATTGCCGCCATATCCTCCGGATTGCGGTAAGGGCCGCCGAATGAAAGCCACGGCTCGGCCTCGACGAAACCGTGAAAGTCCGGGAATTCGGACAGCGCCGGACGGCCCCTCAGCACCACCTCGAAGCGTCCCGCCTGCCGGCGGGTGAACTCGGCCAGCAGCTCCAACGAGCGGCGGCAGCGCAGCGCGCCAAACCAGCCGATACGCCAGGGCGGTGACGCCGGGCTGTCGTCCTCGAAAGAATGCACCGCCGCAACCGGCGCGGTCTCGAAATATTTGTTCTCGAGCAGCTCGACGGGCGCGACGATCTGCCCGAAAGGCTCGAAATAATTGGCGATGAAGGCCGGCGAGCTCGTCACCAGAAGCTTCACGTCGCGGGCGAGGTGGCGTTCGGCGCCGCGCAGCGTCCTGCCGACGAAATCGTCGCGCAATACCAGGCGATGGATGTCGAGGCATTCATAAACGATCGGCACATTCGTCCCAAGCGCGCCATTGGCGCGGCGGGCCAGTGCCAGCATCTCGAGGTTGCGCGCGATGATGAGATCGGGTGTGCGCATGGCGCCCAGCTTCGCGCCGATCGACATCGCGGCCTTGGCGACTGCGCCGAGGCGTTGCGCGAATCGGCCGTCGCGCGTCGCGCCGAGGTCGACAGGTTCGATGCCTTCGATCTCGGCGACCGGGCTGGTGGTGCGGCGGAACCCCGCCAGGGTGACCCCGGCGCCGCCTGCCTTGAGCATCTGAACCCTCCGGCGCACTGCCGGGTCGGATACGTCATGCACAAGGTACAAGACATGCAGCATGTAACTCGACCGCTGTTGGGCCCACCCATCGGGGATGCTAGTACAGCTTTTGCTGCATCGCAACAATTTTGGTGCGGCGAAGCAAATACCCGCACAATTTTTGTTGCACTGCAAAAACTTCTTGCGGTACCTTATCCATGGCGGCGGGCGCCGGTCGCGACGATGTCGGACCGATGCAAGATCAGGGATCCTGAGTTTGGAAACCAGTGCATTCGATCCGCCTGAGGGCTCTCTGCGCAAGTCGGTCGGACGCGGCGCGGTCGTCACCGCGGTCGCGCAAGGCGTGCGGGTGGCGACGCAGATCATCTCCGTCATCGTGCTGTCGCGCTTGTTGTCGCCGCAGGATTTCGGCGTCGTGGCGATGTGCGCGCCGGTGCTTGCCTTCATCGCGCTATTCCAGGATTTCGGCCTGACCCAGGCGACGATCCAGAAGAGCGGCATCCGCCATGAAGAGGTCAACTACCTGTTCTGGATCAACGTGGCGGTGAGCGCGGTGCTCGCCTGCATACTCGCGGCTTCCGCGCCGCTGGTCGCCGCCTTCTATAGCGAGCCGCGCGTGACGGGCCTCGTCGCCGCCTTCGGCCTGCAGATCATAGCCTATGGCCTTGGAGCCCAGCACGTGGCGCTGCTGACGCGCCGCATGGAGTTCACGCGGCTGGCCGTCATCGACATCGCCAGCGCGATCGTCGGCGTCGCCGTCTCGATCGTCTGGACCTTCATCGATCGCTCCTATTGGGCGCTTTTCGCCGGCACGCTGGCAAGCGCCGTGCTGCCGACGCTGTGCTACTGGTACTCCTCGCGCTGGCGTCCAGGCCTGCCGCGCAAGGTCGACGGCATCGGCGCGCTGATCAATTTCGGGGCCGGCATCACCGGCTTCAACTTCGCCAATTTCTTCGCCCGCAACCTCGACAACGTGCTGATCGGCAAATACTGGGGCGAGGCACAGCTCGGCCTCTATGACCGCGCCTACAAGCTTCTGCTTTTCCCGCTCAGCCAGATCACCAACCCGCTGGCGAAGGTGATGGTGCCGGCGCTGTCGCGATTGAAGGACGAGCCGGACCGCTATCGCAGCGCCTATCTGCGCGTCATGCCGCTGATCCTCCTGGTGGCGCTTCCCGGTGTCGCCTTCGCCGCCGCCATGTCGGACACGCTCATCCCCTTCGTGCTCGGCGAGCAATGGCGGGGAAGCGCGCCGATCTTCCTGGCACTGGGCTTCGCCGGATTGCTGCAGCCGCTCAACAACCCCGCGGGATGGCTGTTCGTAAGCCAGGGCCGTTCGGGCGACTTCATGCGCTGGGGCATCGTCACCGCCGTGACCTCGGTGCTGGCCTTCGCCATCGGCCTTCCCTACGGCGCGCTCGGCGTCGCGGTCGCCTATGCGGTCAGCGAATATATGCGCACGCCCTTCCTGTGGCTCTATGTCGGCAGGCACGGACCGCTCAAGGCCAGCCATGTGCTTCACGCGGCGCTGCCTTTCGTGCTTGGCGCGCATCTGGCATTCGGCGCGGTCTGGCTCGCCAAGCCGATGCTGCAGGCGCCGCCCGTGGTCGCGCTGGCCGGCGGCGCGGCGCTCTCCTATGTCGCGACCATTGTCGTCGCGCTTGCCTTCAGCGCCGGCCGCGAAGCGCTTCGCGAGGCCTTGCGGCTGATACCGGCAAGAGGGTTCCTCGCAGCCCCCAGCGGGGCGAAATGAGACCACGCGGCTCACGACACGCCGACCTTAGGACAGGGATAACCGCATGAACTATCGATCGATTTCAGACATGAACGACGCGATCCTGCGCAACCTGCACCGGTTGCCGCGCGACATCGACCTGGTCGTCGGCGTGCCGAGGAGCGGCATCCTCGCCGCGACGCTGGTCAGCCTGACGGCGAACATCCCGATGACCGATCTCGACAGTTTCCTGGCCGGCCGGATCTACACGTCCGGGATCACGAAGCGCTGGGCGGGCCTCGACAGGCAGGCATCAGAGATGCGCAAGATCCTGATCATCGACGACAGCATCATCGGCGGCACCGCCATGCGCAACGCACGCGAAAAAATCGCCGCCAGCGGCATCGAGGGCGATTTCATCTTCGCCGCCGTCTTCGGCCTCTCGCTGCAGCATGAGGAAACCGACATCGTCTTCGAGGCCGTGCCGCATCCCAGGATGTTCCAGTGGAATTTCATGCACCATGTCTTCCTCGAGCAATGCTGCGTCGACATTGACGGCGTGCTCTGCCTCGATCCGGCCGAGGACGAAAACGACGACGGCCCCGCCTACGAGAAATTCCTCGCCGAGGCGCGGCCGCTGCTCGGGCCGACCCGGAAGATCGGCTGGCTGGTGACGAGCCGGCTGGAAAAATACCGCAAGCTGACCGAGGCTTGGCTCGCCGGGCACAACATCAGATACGACCATCTCATCATGCTCGACCTGCCCAACAAGGCAGAGCGGCAGCGGCTCGGCGCGCATGGCAGCTTCAAGGCCGAGTTCTACCGCAAGTCGGACGCCATCCTGTTCATCGAGAGCGAGCATGAGCAGGCGCAGAGGATCGCCAAGCTCTCGGGTAAGCCGGTGCTGTGCGTCGAAACCAACATGATGAACCTGCCCGACCCGATTTCGCTGCCGGCGCTGCAGCAGGCGGCGCGCAACCTTCCGGCGCGGCTCAGGCAGATCAATTCGTCCGACGGGCGAAAGCAGGCCGTCAAGGCGACGGCGCGCGCCTTGCTCGGCGAGCGCGGCTATGAAGCGCTGAAGAACCGGGTGAAGCGCCCGGCTTAGAGCTACGCGGCGCGGCGAACGCCTTGCCGGGCCGCCCTTTCGAGGAGGTCCAGAAACACAACCAGCTGCCGCGCGGGATCGAGCTCCGGACGCTTGGAGAAGGTAAGAGCCGCAGCCGAAAGCCGCTCGTATTCCTGGCGGTCGTTCCACAGGCGCTCCACCGCGGAGGCCCAATCAGCGAGCGGAGCGTCGTAGTCGAGCACCACACCGCCGGGGCCGATGGCTTCGGGCAGGCCACCGCGCCTCGATCCGACGACCGGGATGCCGCTGCAATGCGCCTCGGACGCCACGCGGCCCCAGGCTTCCTCCCATTTGCTCGGGGCAAGCAGGATTTTGGTGCGGCCATAGACCGTCTTCATGTCGTTGGTGCGGTTTTCGAGCTTGATATTCGAGAATGGCGCAATGGTCTTCTCGACGCGCGCGCGATGGTCGTCGTCCAGCTTCCAGCTTTCCACGAAGAGGAAGGGGATCTCCGGACAAGCGCCCGCGATCTTGACCGCCAGATCGAAACCCTTCTCCTCATAGGGATTGATCATGGTGACGAATTCGCCGGTCGTGTGCGTGCAATAGAGGGCGTCGTTGATGGTCGGCGGAAGCACGATGGATTCGATGCCGAATTTTTCCCTGTAGGTGCGCGCGGTGAATTCCGAATTGGCGATGTACAAGGCCGAACCGAGCTCGCGCGGATCGCCGGCGAGCTCGTGGAATTCGACATTGTGGAGATAGACGACCAGCGGCACGCCTTCGGCGAGGAGCGCCTTTCCGAGCGGGACGGATTTGTGGCACTGCACGACGGCGACGTCGGGCCTGGTTTTGCTGACGGCGAAGCCGGCCGCGTCCCAGGGGAACCAGGCGCGTATCACCGGGTAGCCCGGAAAATTGTCGACCACCGCCGGCTGCCGCAGCAGCTTCATCTTGGCGCGCGCCTTGAAGCCGAACATGCCGTCGCCGAACAGCGAGGCCAGGACCGACGCCTGGTGGCCATGCTCGATCAGCTGTTCGACCAGATGATGGGTGTTGGATTGCACGCCGCCGGTGAACTCGGGGATGTATCCGTTGCCGCTTGCGAAAAGCACTTTCATCGTTCGGCTCCTAATTCGGTCCGGCGTTGTCCGGCAGCCCGGCGCTCAATTGTAGGCCGTCAGCTTGCGCCGCGCTGCAACGGAAGCTTCGACGTCATTGCCCGACAGAGGCGACTGACCGAGCCTGAAAGAGACAGCGTCGAGTACTCCCGCAAAAGCTTCGACGCTGGAACGAGTTTTCCCGCCTTCAAATCGCGGGCGAGGAAATAGGGGAAAGAGTGCATGTACTCCCTGACGATGTCGGCCTTCAGCGGACCCGCCTTCCATCCTTTCACCGCCGAGACGAATGCGTCGGCGGTGGCGGACGCCAGGCCCGTGTCATAGGCTTCGAAGGTGCGCCGCACGATGGCGCGCTCCTTGTCGCTGAGCGAGGTCTTTCCGGCTCGCTCGGCAAGCTGGGCGTAGCGGCGGATGTCCGCGGCCGCGTGGTGCCATAGGCCCTTCCTGGCCATGATGCTCGAGCGCTGCAGCAGCGCCTGCATCTCGAGATCGGCCGTCTTCGGCAAGGCCTGTTCCGAGCGATCGAGATATTCGTGGAGATCGACCGACTTGTAGATCTCCTCCATGATCACGCGGTCGTACGAGCCCCAGGCCTTTATCCGGTCGGTATAGGAAATCACGACCTTGGTGCTGCCGCGGACCATGTCGTGCTGGCGCTGGAAGAACATCAGGCCCTCGACCCGGATTGCCTTGAACCGGCGAGCGAGCCTCAGCATCATCTCATAGTCCTGCGACCGGACCAGGGTCTCGTTGAAGCCTCCCACCTCGTCATAGCATTCGCGGCGCACCAGGAGACCGGGTTGGTGGACGTGGCAATATTCGAGGTGGGACGGGAAGAAATTGTCCTGGGTGACGTGGCCGAAGGCGACGATCTCGTAGTCCTCCTCCTCGATCTGGGCCGAGCGCTGGAAGCGCGCATATTCGCCGAAAGCGAAATCGGCGTCCGGTTCCCGCTCGAAGGCGGCGAGAAACCGTTCCAGCGCCGTCGGGTGCGCGACGTCGTCGTCGTCGAATATCCAGACGAAATCGCCCGTGCAGTGCTTCAGGGCGAAATTCAGCGCCGTCGACTTGCCGCCATTCTCCTTGCGGTAATATTCCACCGGCGCCGGGAAAGCGGCCGCTACCGCGGCGGTGTTGTCCGTCGAGCCATCATCGACGATTAGTATCTGATCCGGCGCCACAGTCTGCCGCAGCAGGCTGTCGATGGCTTCGGGCAGGAATTTTTCACGATTGAAGGTGGGGACGATGACGGTGACCGTCGGTTTGCGCTGCACAGCCATTTGCGACCTCATGCTGAAGCAATTCCAGGAAAACCATTAGACGGTTTTGCGTCCGGAATTGCGTGAAAACAAAGGACTTCCGTTCCGCCTGCCTTACGCATTCTGCAGCTCCAGATCGGCGAAGGGATTGGTGCATGGATGCCAGCCGGTGAAGCGGACCGGATCGTCGGGCGAGCTGCGCCAGGCGTAATCGGTCAGCATGTGGAACTCGGCGATGACCCAGCGATCGAAGTGGCGCAGATCGCGCCGTTTGTCCTGCGGCAGCAGCTCGCGCGCCTTGCCGAGCTTCACCGTTTCGGCCAGCGTCACCACGTCCGCCACCTTGGCGCTCGGGAATATCCAGGGGTTGCGGTTCTGAAACTCGAGCACGAATTGCTGCAGGTGCTCGATGCGCATGTTGAGCGGACCGAAATATTTCTCCAGCGTGACGCGAACCAGGTCCTCGTCCGAGAAGGACGAGACGGCGGCAGCGGCGATACCCGTCGAGGCAATGCCGCCGGCGACGATGGCGAGTGCGGTGCGGCGTGTGATCTTCATCGGCCCCTCCCTCATGCCGCCAGCTTCCCCGCCGCCCGCAAGGACAGGGCAGCCGCGGTCAGGCTTGGATTGGCGCAGGAACAGCTCGGATAGGTGCTGGTGCCGACGACCACGAGGTTCCTGAGCTGGTGATGGATCATGTCGCGGTCGACCACGGAATCGGCCGGGCCTGTGCCCATGCGCAGCGTACCCTGCACGTGAGATTCCGTCGGCCTTATGCCGCGATCGAAAATCTGCTCGACCGGCAGCGGCTTGAGCAGCTCCGGCAGCCTTTCCAGCGCTTTCGCCATGCCCTTGGTGGCATAGTCAGACGCGCCCTTGAAGCTGACGAAGGCGTTCTCGTTCTTGTCGAGGATGACGCGGTTTTCAGGATCGAGCAGGTTCTCGGTGACGATGACCAGCGGCAGCACCTGCCGCAGCCTGCCCTTCTCGGCGCGCATACCGTGCTGCCAGCGATTCTCGAAATAGACGAGCGCCGCCGCATGCTCGGCCCGGTGCGGCCCGTCGTAAAGGCCGAAATTGAGGCCGGTGGTGATGGTCGAGCCGTCGAAATTGTCGACGCCGCCGAGATAGGCCTCGTAATTCCAGCCATAGGATTCGTGCAGGCCCAAGCCGACGAACTCGCCGCCAAGTCCGGAGCGCAGCATGATCGCGGGGCTCTGTATGGCATTGGCGCCAAGGATGAAGAGATCGCCGCCGACTGAATATTCCTTGCCGTCCCGCACGAAGGCGACGGAGCGGACCGCACCGCCGGCATGGTCGAACCGGCGTACCTCAGCGCCGAGGCAAACCGAGACGTCGGGATGCTGGAAGACATGCATCAGGCCGTTGTTGACGGTGAACTTGGCATCCGCCGGACACAACCAGCATCTCAAATTGGCGCAGCACGAAGCGCGCTGCGGCGTCGCCACCCGCGCCCGGGCGGTCGGCATGACGAAGTGCTGATCCGGCTGCGCCGCCTTCATCATACGGTCGGGCGTCGACATGCGATGCGGCGGCTGCGGAAACGGTCGCGAGCGCGGCAGCATCCGCGCCATGTCGGGATCGCCGGAGATCGACATGATTTCCTCGGCGTCGCCATAGAACGGCTCAAGCTCGTCATAGCTGATCGGCCAGTCGTTGCCGACGCCATAGGTGCTCTTCAGCCTGAAGTCGTTTGGATGGAAACGCGGCGTCTGCGCGAACCAGCAATTGGTGCCGCCGCCGAGGCCGATCGTGTAATTCCACGGCTTGTCGGGATTGTCCGTATCGTAGGTGCTCTCGTCGTCTATGTCGGTGTTGGCGTTCTGGCTGAGCTGCCACTCATGCGTATTGTGGCGGCCCCATTCGAGCACGAGGACGCGGGCTTTGCGCCGCTTCAGGAATTCGTGCAGGAAGAAGGACGACCCGAAGCCGGATCCGATGACGACGAGATCGAAATGCTCGCTGGCGATTTGTTCGGGCCGAACGTCCAGCACCATCAGATCGAACCCTCCTGCTTCACGGGCATGGTCATTGTCGGCCCCGCTGTCGTTCGGGGCGGAAGTTCTTCCTGGGGCAAGCAGCCATCGTCATGCCGCCATCCTGCCGATGGAGAAATACTCGATGCCGTAGCGCGCGATCACCTTGGGATCGTAGAGATTGCGGCCATCGAAGATGACCGGCGTCGTCAGCGCATCCTTGAGCGCGTCGAAGGACGGCGCGCGGAAGCTCTTCCATTCGGTGCAGATCAGCAGCGCGTTGGCGCCGCGCAGCGCCGCCTCCTTGGTGCCGCACAAAAGCAGATCCTCGCGCAGGCCATAGATCGCCTGGCACTCCTGCATCGCCTCGGGATCGTAGGCCTGCACCTTGGCGCCGGCCGCCCACAGCGCTTCCATCAGCGTGCGCGACGGCGCCTCGCGCATGTCGTCGGTGTTTGGCTTGAAGGCCAGCCCCCAGACGGCGAAGGTCTTGCCCCTGAGCGCGCCCTTGAAATAGTGGTTGACCTTATCGAACAGGACCGACTTTTGCGCATTGTTGCGCTCCTCGACGGCGCGCAGCAGCTTGGCGTCGAACTTGACGCCCTCAGCGGTCTTGATCAGCGCGCGCACATCCTTCGGGAAGCAGGAGCCGCCATAGCCGAGGCCGGGATAGATGAAGTGGTAGCCGATGCGCGGATCCGAGCCGATGCCCTTGCGCACCTCCTCGATGTCGGCGCCCAGCTGCTCGGCCAGGTTGGCCATCTCGTTCATGAAGCTGATCTTGGTCGCCAGCATGCAATTGGCGGCGTATTTGGTGAATTCGGCACTGCGTACATCCATCACGATCATCTTCTCGTGGTTGCGATTGAACGGCGCATAGAGCTCGCGCATCACCATCTCGGTGTCCTCGCTGGAGGTGCCCACGATGATGCGGTCCGGCTTCATGCAGTCGGCGACCGCCGAGCCCTCCTTGAGGAACTCCGGATTTGAGGCGACGTCGAAGGCGAGATCCTCGCGGCCGCGCTTCTTCAGCGTCTCGGCGATCTTGGCCTTCACCTTCTCGCAAGTGCCGACCGGCACCGTAGACTTGCCGACGACGATCTTGGGGCCGTCCATCTCGCGACCGATGGTCTCGGCGACGGCGAGCACATATCTCAGATCGGCCGAGCCATCCTCGCCGGGCGGCGTGCCGACCGCAATCATCTGAATCTGGCCATGCCTGACGGCCGCCGCGGCATCCGTGGTGAAGCGGATGCGGCCGGCCGCGTGGTTTTCCTTGACGAGACTTTCCAGGCCGGGTTCGAAAATCGGGATCAAACCCTGGTTGAGCCGCTCCACCTTCTTCTCGTCGACATCGACGCACACCACCTCGTGGCCGACCTCGGCAAGCACAGCCGCCTGGACGAGACCGACATAGCCAATCCCAAACACCGTCAAATTCATTTGGTTCTATTCCTGTCAAAGGCCGGGCCACAAAAGCAGCCCGGCCGGTTCAGATGTCCCCTAGGCCAACGGCCTGGTTGGTTCAGCATGATCTTATCCGAACCGCAGGTCAGCGAAGCAAAAACCGATTGCCACTTTTGCTGACGCTGTCCTTCGGTTCGGGATCACGCCCTAGTTGCTGTTACTTACGCTGCATGCCAGCGATTCCGGAAACTGGCATGGCTGGCCCAAAGCGGTGAAAGCGACGCGCTTGACCTGCATGATCACCCTGCTACCCGGATCGGTGAAGGCGCCCATCCAGTTGGTCAGCTTGTCGCTGCCCCAGAGGCTGAAGAAGATTTTCTGCGAGTGGGTCGGCAACTCGTCCGGGTTGGTCACCTCATGGACGAGCTTGCCGTTGATGTACCAGCGCAGCCGGTCCTTCTCCCAGACGAAGCCATAATCGTTGAAGCCCTTGTCGGCGCCGCCCTCGACGTCGACCAGCTTGCCGTTCTTGGGCTTGCCCTGGATGTAGCTGTTGACCTGCACCTTCGACGGATCCTTGGTGAGGACCTCGAAGTCGATCTCGTCCCAGGGCTGTTTGTCCTGCGGGCCGATATAAGAGAAGAAGGCGGCGTTGAGACCGGAGCCGGTGCCGGTCTTCATGCGCGCCTCGTAGACGCCATAGCCGTAGCGCTGCTTCGTCTGGATCTCGGCGCAGGCGAAATCGCGGTCCTTCAGCTTGCGCTTTTCGAAGCCCAGCGACAGCACGCCGTCGGAAAGCCGCACGAGATCCTTCGACCAAGTGCAGTTCTGATGGGCGCCGTTGGTCCAGCCGTCCGAGACGAACCAGCGAGACTGGTTGAAATTCGAGAAATCGTCGACGAAGGACGGTGCGCTTTTCAGCTCTTGCTGCGCCTCCTGCGCATGCGCGGGATGCAGGCTCCCGGCAAGGGTCGCTGCGATCGCAAGCAAGGCGCCGACGAAGCCTAGCCGCAGGCTGGTTAATCCGCTCCATGGCGCATGCGACGTCGCGCAAGCCGCCACGGCGGAGGTGTTGTCCGGATCTGCGTTCATAACAAACTCACCTTGTGTTGTCCGCCCAACCCAAGTCATCCTCGGTTCGCATGAGCGAGCCGCTTCCTGTCCTCCGCCCTTTGAACTCCTCTAATGCCTCGTACCGATGACAGCGCCCAACGCGCCCATCAACGTCTTACCGTCGCCTGCGCAGCGGGCCGATCGAAACCATCCCCGACGATCGCGTCAAGCGAATGACGCAGTTCCTTCATCAAACCTTTCTGGCGAGCGAGTTCCGCAATGCGGCGCTCGCAATTCAGGATCGAGCTGGTCATCGCGCTGACGTCCGATCCCTTGCTGGCCGATGCCGAACCGTTCTCCATCGCCTCGACCAGGAAGGCCGCGTTGGCGGCCGTCGACTTGTAACGGTTCTCCAGCCCGGTTTTCTCCGCCTCGATCTCCGCCGCGATCTGGTCGAAGAGCTTCGCCAACCGGTCGAAACGCTGGAGATCGGTCTGCCGGTCGCGCGCCGGATCCCGAGATCTGAAGCCAAAAATCGAAGCCATCATATCGGTCTTTCGAAATTGCTGCATTGCAACATAGACTGCCATTCCCGCAGCGACTAGGCAACATCATAGTTTTCCGAATGCGGATTTTTTGAGGGGCGCCAGCTTCCGGGACAATGCAGGATCACTCGTTCGCGGCGCTGGTTGCCGCCATCAGGAAGCGCATCGGCGGTATTTGCTGCCGCGCAACAATCCCGGTGCGGCGGAACAGCGCGTCGAGCTTGTCGGTGGCGACGCCGCGCACGATCGGGATCAGATTCGACTGGCTGGCGAAGGCGTAAGCCGCAGCCGACGCCAGCCCGCGCTCGGCTTTCACATCGAGGAAATTGCGCAGCCGGTATTTGTCGCGGACATGGCGCTCATGGCGCCGCAACGCTGCCTTCGAGCGCTCCGGAAGGCTGTCGATCTGGAGCAGCGCCAGATCGGCATCGGCAAGGCGCTTCAAATCCTGCGTTCTGTGGCGGCCGCTCAGCGAATCGGCGCGCACGATCGCGCCATAGCCGCAGGACTTGATGACTTTGAAGCGTGCCCCGCAGGCGACGGCGCGCGCGTAGAGTTCGTAATCTTCGCCAAGCCTGAGGTTCTCGTCGTAGCTCAGCCCATGCCGGTCGAGGAAAGTCCGGCTGATCACCGGCTTGAGGAAGCCCAACTCGCCGCGCCGCACGCGGCGGCGCGAGATGTTGCCGTCGATGAAGCGCTCGAAATCGAGAAATTCCGGCTCGGCTTCGAAAGGCGGCGCGGTGATCTTGGCGAGGTCCGTCGCCGCATCGTCTCGGATCAGCATGATGTTGTCGGCGGCGAAATCCCAATCGGCGCTGGCGAAAAGCCGGCGAAAGCGGCCCTCGAGGAAGAAATCGTCGGCATCAAGAATGCTGATGAAGGGCGATCTGGAGGCTTGGATGGCCGCGTTGCGCGCGGCGGAAGGGCCGCGATTGACGTCGAAGCGGATGACGGCAAGCCGGCCGCTGCCGTCATCGGCGGCCAGGGCCACTTCCCGGGTGTCGTCGGTGGAGGCGTCGTCGACCACGATGACTTCGGCGACTTCCGCCTCGCGCAGCGCCGAAGCGATGGCGCCGGGAATGGTGCGCGCCGCATTGCGCGCGGCGATGATGACGCAGACCCCTGGATTGGTGATGGGCGTCGTCACGGGCATGGGCTCACCTTTCGCTTGCATGATTGGCAGCCCCGCCCATGATTTTGATCATTTCGCCCTGCGCCGGCCCGATCGTGGCCGGCCGCTCGAAGATGCGCCGGCTGAGATCGGCGGAGGCGGCCCAACCGGCTTCAGCCAGGTAACGGACCGGCTCGCGGCCGCAGAGCTCCCAAAGCACATGGCGGCGCTGCGGCCAGCGCAATGACGCGAGCCACGGCGCCATGACCATGTGGAAGAGATCGGCGTTGTCGATGCGGGCCAGAATGCGGGTGGCGCGCTCCGAAAGCAGCGTGCCTGTGGCGCCGAGCAGCACATCGGCCGCGCGCAGGCCGAGGAGCAGCGTGTCCGCCAGGCCCTGTCCGGCGGCGTGATCGAGCACCCTCTGCTGCTCGGCTTCGTTCAGGCGGCCGGCGCTGGCCCTGATGTCGCAGACATAGCCGGCACAGGGCTCGCGGTTGAAAAAGGCCTTGGCGACGCTGATCGAGGACAATAGCAGCGTGTCGGCGGCCGAGATCACCGGCATGGCGGCGCCGGCCACCTCGACTTCGCGCTTGCGGCGCAGGAAGCCGTCGATGTCGCGTGGGCTCGGCGAGCCAGGCTGCTGCAGCCGATGATGGAGGTCGACCGTCGAGGCCCTCGCGCCGTCTTCGCGAACCATGTGCTGCTCGCCGAGGAAGCGAATCCACCAGACGGAGCGGGATTTGCCGGCAACCTCGTAGCCAATCGCCCGCAACGCCTCGCGCGCTTGCCCGAAGCGCGCCGGCGAAACCAGTATGTCGACATCGCCAGAAGGCTTCATGAAATGGTCGCCATAGAGCAGATGCTGCTGGAGCGGCCCCTTGAGGAAGACGAAATCGACCCCGCTCTCGCGCAGCGCGCGATCGATGGCTATCGAATCGCCGATGCAGGCGGCGTTCATCGACATCGTGCGCCGACGGTAGCCATCGAGCCAGCCAGCCAACTCCGCGGGCACAGCGTCCGCGGGCGCATGCTTGAGCGCCTTGAGCAGGAACACGGCGACCTTGTTCAGCCTGGCGATGTCGGCGACGTTGGCCGCCGAGACTGGGGCCGCCGAAATCGGGGCCGCCGAGACCGTCAGTGCGGGCAGATCGGCTGGGCCATCCGTGATCTTGGCTCGGGGCGTGAAAAACAGCCTCAGGCAGGCCTGCACATAGGCGACTTCGTTGGCGCAGCCGGCGGCGCGCAGCCTTTCATAGGAGCCATCCTGCACCGCCATGCCCGATGTCGTTCTCCGCAAAATGCCGCCCGAGCGATTTATACCGCAACTGCGAAGAAAAGCATCGGGAAAATTAACGCAGCTGCTTTAAAGCCCCGTTCGAGCTGGTTCATCGCTGCAACCTACGAGTTAGAATCGTCACGTGTTCAATCACTTTTGAAGACAACACAGGCGATATCCGGCCGAGGCCAGATAGTGAAGATTTTTTGCAGCAATTTCTTCGCATGCGCGAAACGGGTTGCATGCCGTGAAAATTACCACAAATAAATCAAAAGCTTACCTAAACGGCAGAGACCTGCGGTTGAATCCGAGGGCGGTCGGGGTTTACCCTAACGGCGCTCACGGCTTGACCGCCAAGGAAGGCGAGCGCAACCGAGAATTGATTAACGGTTGGTAAATCACGCTTGACTCATGAATGGTGCCGTGCAGCAATTGCGTTGCAGCATAGCGATATGCTGGCGGCATTCTGCAGCCGCTTCCAGTCCTCAGTTGGAGAGTAAAATGGAACAGAATGTTGAAAAGCATGAGTACGAAACCCCCAGCCTGACGGTTCACGGTTCGATTGAAACGATCACGCAGGGCGGTGCCGGCACGACGGCGCTTGACGCGAGCTTCCCCGCGCACACGCCGGTCGGCGAGCTGACCTTCTCCTAAAGCTAAAGCTCACAGGCAACCGGGTGTCTAAGTTGGGGCTCCGGATGCTCTCCACCAGGTGAGCCGGGGGGCTTCTGTCCCCCGGCTTCCTGCCGAGGATCGTCGGCAACCGATCCACGGCGAAAGGCCCAAGGGCGCGGGGCCAGCAACGAGGTTTTAGCATGGACTGGAACCCCTCGGACCATGACCGCGTGGTTGCGACCGGCGAGGCGGTCGCGTGTGAATTCGGCCCCGGACTGGCGCTGCTCCATCTCAAATCCAACGTCTATTACAGCCTGAACGGCGTCGGCGCCTTCATCTGGGAGCAGATCCAGGAGCCGCGATCGATCCTCGATATCCGCAGCGCCGTGCTTGCGCGCTACAATGTCGATGCGGAGCGCTGCAAGGCGGACGTCGAGGGTTTGCTCAGGGGGCTGAGCGAAGCAGGGCTTGCGAGGCTCCATCGTGAGGAACTGGTCTAGGCTCCGCTCGCTGAGCGGCCGGGAGATGCTGTTCCTGGCGCGCTGCCTGGTGGTGGTGAGCGCAGTGCGGCTCGCGCTGACGCTGTCCTCCTACAACCGTGTCCGCGGCGCGGTCACGCGGCTGGATGCCAGGCGCGACGCCAGCGTCGCCGATCTGCGGCGTGTCGCCTGGGGCGTCGCCGCAGCGGCGCGGCTCGTGCCGGGCGCCACGTGCCTCACCCAGGCGCTGGCCGGGCAATATCTGCTCGCCCGCCAGGGCAATGCCTCGAAGATCAGCATCGGCATCGAGAAAGGCACCGGCAGCACGCTCAAGGCGCATGCGTGGCTGATGAGCGGCAACCACATCGTGCTCGGCGGTTCGATCAACGGCTTTGCCCATCTGGTCGACCATGGGTCGTGAGCAATGAGCGGCGTCGCCGGAATCGTGCATGACGACAATGGCCGGCCCGCCGGGGCCGGCGATATCCAGGAGATGCTTTCGCGCATGCGCCACCGCGCCCGCGACGGCAGTTCTTGGTGGAGCGAGGGCAGCGTGGCGCTCGGCCACGCCTGGCTCGATACGACCGGCGAGGACGGCCACGGCCCGCTGACGATGGCCGGCGGCAAGCTCGCCATCACCGCTGACTGCCGGCTGGACAATCGCGACGAGCTTCTGGCGCGGCTCGGCCTGCGCGACCGGTCGATGGCCGACGCGGCGCTCATCATGCGCGCCTACCTCAAATGGGGCGAGGCCTGCCCGATCTACCTGCAGGGCGATTTCGCTTTCGCGATATGGGATGGCGAACGCCAGGCGCTGTTTTGCGCGCGCGACCATTTCGGCGTCAAACCTTTCTACTATCATGCGACCGGCAAGCGTTTTGCGTTCGCCTCGGAGATCGGGCCTATCCTGGCGCTCGACGGCGTCGGCAGGCGCCTCAGCGAGCACCAGATTTCCGGCTTCCTCGCCGGTCTGCCGGACGATCCCCAGGCTACGCCCTATGCCGAGATCTTCCGCCTGCCGGCACGGCACAGCATGATGGTGGCGGACCGACAGGTGGCGCTGCGGCGCTACTGGCACATCGAGCCTTCGCAACGGCCGCCGCGCTCGGACGCGGCCGAGGAATTCAGGCATCTCTTTGCGCAATCGGTGGAGAACCGCATGCGCGGCACGCCGGCCGTCGGCGCCATGCTGAGCGGCGGGCTCGATTCCTCCTCGATCGCTTGCGTTGCCGGTGTTCGCGCGGCGGCGAAGCGCAATCCGAAGCTCAAGACCTTCTCACTGGTCTTCGACAAGGGCTCGCCGATGGACGAGAAGCCGTTCATCGATGCGGTCCTCGCCGACAATCCGCTCGACGCCACGCTGATTGCGGTGGGCAATTACGCGCCCTTCGCCGAATTCGATCGCATTCTGGAGGAGCAGGAAGGCACGTTCCTGGCGCCCGGCCTGTCGCTGACTCGCGACCTTTACCGCACCGCCGGCGCAAAGGGCGTCAAAGTGCTTCTCGACGGGCACGGCGGCGACGAGGTCGTCTCGCAGGGCCATGGACACCTTCATGAACTCGCCAATGCCGGCAGGTGGCTGGAGCTGTGGCGCGAGCTGCGCAGCGCCGCCAATACCTATGGCGAGGGCATGCTCTCGCTCTATTTCAAGTTCCTGACCATCTACGGACCGGCCTGGCGGATCGCCCGGGTGAGGTCGATGGCCAGACGCGTCGTCGGCAAGGCGCGGCGCAGGCCGGCGCAAACCGCGCGCGCCGCCTGGACGGGCCTGGTCAATCCGGAGCTTGCCAGGCGCACCGATCTTGCCGAGCGCTTTCATCGCAGCGGCTACATGCCCGCAGCCGTCACGGCCAGCGAAGCGCTGACGCATCGCTGGCTTCTGTCGACCGGGCTGGTCCCGCACGCCTTCGAAGTGCTTGATAAGGCCGCCGCCAATTTCGGTGTCGAGCCGCGTTATCCGTTCTGGGACAAGCCCCTCGTCGAATTCTGCTTGGCGCTGCCCGGCGAGGAAAAGCTCAGGGACGGTTTCGGCCGCCATGTGCTGCGCCGGGCCATGCAAGGCATTCTGCCGCCTGCGGTGCAATGGCGGCGCGACAAGATCGATTTCACCGCCAATCTGGTCAATGGCATGCTCGGCAACCATCGCGAACTTCTGGACAGGCTGCTGATATCGGACAGCGAGCGGATCGCGCCCTATGTCAACCTGCCTGAAGTGAACGCGGTCTATGAGCGCCTGCTCAGCCGGCCCGAGCAGGCGACGCTGCCCGACGTCCAGCATGTCTGGCGCTCGGTTTCGCTGTCATTGTGGCTGCGGCAAGTCCAAGGAAGCCCTGCATGAACCTTCCGATCGCGTCCCTTGCGCGGCCCGGGCCCGCCACCGAGACGGCGGCGCCGGGCGGACGGGTCCGCCATTTCTACAAGGCCTACGGGCTGATCGTCCGTTCGGAAGTGGCCCTGCCGGAACTCGAACCGGCGGCGCCGGCGACGCCGGACCTGGAGATCGCGGTCGGGCCGGTCGACTTCCCCGACGCCGCATCGCAGGGCGCCACGGCGTTCCGGTTCGAGTCCACGCGCCAATATCTTTCCTGGCAGGCGGTCGGCACCTTCATGATCAGCGACGGCAAGCGGATCGACGTCGATCCAGCGCCAGGCGTGGGCGACCCGCTGCTTGCCTTTCCGCTGCTCGGGCCGGTGATGGCGCTCGCCCTGCATCGGCGCGGGCTGCTCGTCCTGCATGCCAGCGCCATCGCCGTCGGCGGCAAGAGCGTGATCTTCATGGGCGACAAGGGCGCCGGCAAGTCGACGACGGCGGGCGCGATGATCCGCGCCGGCCACCGCCTGCTCACCGACGACGTCGTGGCGCTGGACTTATCCGATCCCGGGCGGCCGATGATCCTGCCCGGATTTCCGCAGCTCAAGCTCGCCGCGGATGCGGCCGGCGCCATTCGCCTCGAGCAAGCGGAGGTACGCCCGCAAGTGCATCCGCAAATCGACAAGGCGCAGCACCGGCTGCGCGACGGGTTTGCCGGCGAAGCAGTGCCGGTGTCGCGCCTCTATGTGCTCGAGCGCGGCGCGCGGGCGGCGATCTCGCCGCTGACCGGGGCCGCCGCGCTGCCGGCGGTCATCAAATTCTCCTACATCACGCGGTTCGGCCGGCAGGCGCTGCCGGGCGATTCCGCCTCCGTGCATCTCGGCCAATGCGCACAGGTCGCCGGACGCGTCGGCCTCAGCCGCCTCGAAGTGCCGGCCGGGCTCGCCCGGATCGACGAGGCGGTCGCCGCGATCGAAACCGACCTGGCGTCCGAGACAAGGTGAGCCAAGGCATGGGCTGGTCCTCGAAGCTTCGCCTGTCGTTCTTCCGGGATGTCGCCGGCTTCGGCGCGATGATGGCGCATGTCGGCGGGCGGCGCACGGCGACGGCGCTTGCCTTCCTGATCCTGGGAAGCCTCACCGAAGGCGCCTCCATCCTGCTGCTCGTTCCGCTGCTGCGCCTGATCGGCAAGGCCGAGCAGAATTACGCGGTTCGGGTGCCGGAGGCTCTCCATTGGCTGGTGCCCGGCGGAACGCTGTCGCTCGCCACCGTGCTTTCCCTGCTCGTCGCGCTGGTGACGCTGCAAGCGGTTTTCAACCGCTTCAAGTCGGTCTACATGGCGCGGCTGCTCTACGACTTCGTCAACCGCGTGCGCATGAACCTGTTCGAGAGCGTCGGCAAGGCACGCTGGGGCGTGTTCACCCGCATCCGCAGCTCCGACCTCGACCATGCGCTGAACGGCGATGTCGACCGGGTACAGGTCGCGGCCTTCTCGCTGCTGATGCTCACCCAGGCCACGCTGCTTCTCACCGGCTATCTCGTGGTCTCGCTCTTCATCTCGCCGGTGATGACATGCTTTGCCATTTTCATCGGCCTGGTGCTGCTGATCGCCTTGCAGCCGTTCAGGGCACGCGCCAGCGCCTATGGCCGGACGCTGACCGGCAACCGCCAGGACCAGTACCGCACGGTCTCCGAGTTTCTCGGCGGCATCAAGGTGGCCAAGAGCCTGAACGTCGAGGCAAGCTATTTTGCCGAGCTCGGCGCGACGCTGGACAGGATGAAGTCCGACAACATCGCCTTCGTCCGCAACTCGTCGCTGGGCACCGCGCTGTTCCAGGTTACGAGCGTGATCGGGCTCAGCCTGTTCATCTATATCGCGCTGGTCGGCTTCCACCTGTCGCTTGCCGAGATCGTCGTGCTGCTCCTGGTTTTCATGCGCGTCGCGCCGCGCTTCATGGATATGCAGCTCCAGACCCAGCAGGTGCTGATCAACCTGCCGGCCTATGCTTCAATGCAGAGCCTCCAGGCCCGTTTCGATGCCGAGCGCGAGCCGGAAGAAAGCGCGGCCGAACAGGGCGCGAGACTCTCGCTCGAGACGGGCCTCAACATCCGCGATATCTGCTTCGCCTATGGCGAAGGAGACGGGCACCCGGTGGTCAGCGACATCACCTTCGGCCTGCCTGCCGGCAAGGTAACGGCGCTGATCGGCCCTTCCGGCTCGGGCAAGAGCACGATCGCCGACATGCTGCTCGGCCTGCTCGAACCAACCAGCGGCAGGATCCTGGCCGACGGCGTGGAGATCACCGCCCGGAACCGCAGGGCCTGGCGCGATCAGGTCGCCTACGTACCGCAGGACGTGTTCCTGCTGCATGACACGATCGCCGCCAATCTGCGCCTTGCAGCGCCGGGGGCCAATGACGACGAGCTTTGGGCGGCGCTGCGCAACGCCCATGCGGCCGATTTCGTGGAGCGGCTGGCATTGCGGCTGGAGACGGTGGTGGGCGACCGCGGTGTGCGGCTCTCCGGCGGCGAGCGGCAGCGCATCGCTTTGGCGCGGGCGCTGCTGCGCAAGCCCTCGCTCCTCATCCTCGACGAGGCGACGAGCGCGCTCGACTGGCAGAATCAATCGCTGATCGCCCAATCGATCGAGTCGCTGCGCGGCCAGATGACGATTTTGACCATCGCGCACCGGCCATCGATGATCGCCTTCGCCGACTGGGTCGTGGCCATCGAGAACGGGCGCATCGTCGAGGTCGGACAATATCGGCGGCTGAAGGCAAAAGCCGGCAGCCGTCTTGCCAGGATGCTGTCGGGCGAACAGGCCGAGCGCGACACCGCGGTCGAGGCCGGACCGGCCCCGGCGCCGGTCGAACGGTCAGTGGAGGCTGCGCCTGGCGCTTAGCTTTTCGCCTTCGGCGACCTTGTTCAGGATCGCGCCGCGGTCGGATTCACGGACCTTGTCCGCCGATGTCGGCGTGGCTCTGCCGACCATGGCGAAGACCAGAAGGAAATAGCCCGCCTGGATAATGACGGCGCAAACGATGGCGCGCAAGAGGATGGTGCCCGCCGATGCGCCGTCGAAATATGACCAGCCGATGACGATCGCGAGCGCGAACATCATGCCGATGATGAATTTTGGCAGAGACATGTTCGCCGGCCCTTCAACCGAGACGAGCATGCAGAAGCTGCGACTTACCCACCCGCGTACTCCCCGTTGCGCCAAAGAGCTCTTTGTGGCTGCCCAATCCGGCCGGTTGCTTCCGGCCTTCCTTACCCATGCAGACAATGACAGGAACAATTTGCGACTCTATTAAGGCGGGCCGGTTCCAGCAAGGCCCTGAACGTATGGTTTCCAAGGATTTTACGAGATCGACTCCGCCATGCTGCGACGCACACTGTGGCTCCGCTAGCTATTCAATGCCGCCGCTGCGTCCTCAGTAAAACTCGTGCTTTTGATTAGTATTTTATCTGAATAACTTACCGCCGCGAGTGATTCTCGCGCCCTGCAACCGAACTTCTTCTGCAGCAAAGAATGCACTGTCCAAAAACGGCCCAAAACCCGGACTACATTTTCCTGGTTTTCCGTCACCTTGTCATAAACGTGCCACAAAGGTGAAAATTTGGGCAGGCCAGGTTTATTATTTAGTCAATTCATGACGTGAACATTTCAGACCGATGGGAAATTGTGTGTTGCGCTGCAGCATTTTTTTGATATCTTGCCGTAAACCATCCGTTCAACGTATGGAGCTTCTGCATGAGGGACGTCGCCAAGTCGGCTAATGCGGGTTTTGCCCAGGCCGGCGTTGATTTTCCACCCCCCATCGGCGGTTTAATCAAACGCAGCTTCGATATCGTCGGTTCCCTGGCAGGGCTGATTTTGCTCAGCCCGCTCTTCCTGATGGTCGCCCTGCTGGTCAAGCTTTCGGACAACGGTCCGATCTTTTATGGCCATAAGCGGATCGGCCGCGGCGGCAGGATTTTCTCCTGCCTCAAATTCCGCACCATGGTTCCGGACGGCGAGCGCGTGCTCGCCGCCTATCTGGCGGCCAATCCGGAAGCCAACGCCGAATGGATCGCAACGCGCAAGCTGAAGAACGATCCGCGCGTCACTCGCGTCGGCGCGGTGCTTCGCAAGCTCAGCCTCGACGAGCTGCCGCAGATCCTCAATATCCTGCAAGGCGACATGAGCCTTGTCGGCCCGCGCCCGGTGGTGCGCGACGAATTGGAGATCTATGGCAGCGCCGCTGTCTATTACCTGAAGTCGCGCCCGGGTCTCACCGGGCTGTGGCAGGTGAGCGGCCGCAATGACGTGTCCTACGACACGCGCGTCGCCTTCGACCGCCACTATGTCGAGAACTGGTCGCTGTTCGAGGATATTCGCATCATCTTCAAGACAGTTCCTGCCGTGTGGATGTCGCGCGGCAGCTATTGACCGACGGGCCTGCTCCGCCGATCGCGGGGCGGGCATCCGAAAGTGATCTCATCGGGCGGATGGGGCCAAAGCGGATCGGAAACGTTCATTTGACAAAAGACCTCTTCGGACTGTCTTTCGCCTGCAGTCTCATATCCCGGACACCAGCCCGCGTCGCGGGCTTCTTGCTTGCGGCGTCGCTGGCCATGCCGCAATTGGCTGCCGCTGGCGATTATCAGCTTGGCCCCCTGGACAAGCTCAACATCCGCGTCGCCGAATGGCAGACGGTCGACGGCACGTTCCGCGACTGGTCGGCCATCAATGGCGAGTATTCGGTCGGCCCGGGCGGGACGCTGTCGGTGCCGTTCGTCGGCGACATGCAGGCCGCCGGCAAGACGACGGCGGAGATCGCTTCGGCGATCGGGCTCGCGCTGCAGCGTAAGCTAGCGCTACCCGACAAGCCGGAAGCCTCGGTCGAGATGGCGCAGTTCCGACCGTTCTACATTTCGGGCGAGGTTCAGAATCCCGGCCAGTTTCCCTTCGTGCCCGATCTGACCGTGCTCAAGGCAATCAGCATCGCCGGCGGCATAAGGCGCAACGCCGACTATGGTCCCCAACTCGGCAAGGATCTGGTCACCGCCAAGGGCAGCTATGACATCTATGACGACCAGCGTATCCGCCTCCTCGTCAAGCGAGCCAGAATCGACGCCGACCTCGCCGGGAAGACGAGTTTCGAGGTCCCCAAGGAGATCGAGGGCGATCCGAGACTGCCGCCCATCGTCGCCGACGAAATGGCGATCCTGGTCTCCGACCAGAAATCGCTGAAGCTGAAGCTCGATGCCCTCGACGATCTGAAAGGCGTCCTGCAGTCCGAAATCGAATCGTTGCAGAAGAAGATCACCAACCAGCAGAAACAGGTCGACCTGGCCGAGAAACAGGCCGAAAGCATCGGTCCGCTGGCGCAGAAAGGCCTAGTCGCCAATGCGCGGCTGCTTTCCTCGCAACAGTCGGTCACCGACCTGCAGGGCAAGATCCTCGACTATGAGACGGCCATCCTCACCGCCAAGCAGTCAATCAGCAAGGCAGAACAGGACGCCATCGACGCGAGGAACTCGCTCAACTCCACCCTTACCGCCAACCGCCAGCAGACCGAGGCCGACCTGAACGAGGCGACGTTGAAGGCCGGCATGCAGAAGGGTCTGATCGCGCAGGCGTCGGACCCCGCGACGGCGGCCAGCATGACCGGCGACCAGGAGCCGACCCTGCTCTACTCGCTGGTGCGCGTTGCCGACGGTAAGACGAGCGAGGTCGAGGCCAAGGAAGACACGCCCGTCCTGCCGGGCGACGTGATCAAGGTAAAGCTGGCGCCGACGGCCAGCCAGTAGCGCCGCCGTCCCCGGCTTACCCGAATCGGGCCGGGAAACGGAGGCTGGAGGGACAAGCCCTGGCTCGTTCGCGTCGCGGCGCGGGCGAGCGATCTGTTTGGACCGCTTGAAGGCATAACATGCAACCCGCAGTCCCGCGTCACGTCTATCTGAACCTCGACGCCATCCGCGGCGTGGCGGCGATCAGCGTGATGCTCTACCATTTCTCGCCATTCCTGGCCGACGGCAAGGTGCTGCCGTCGAGCTATCTCGCGGTCGATCTTTTCTTCCTTCTCAGCGGCTTCGTCATCGCGCATGCCTATGACCGCAAGATCGAGAACGGCATGGGCTTCGGCACGTTCGTGGCCATCCGCCTGATCCGGCTCTATCCGCTCTATCTCGCCGGCACGCTGCTCGGCTTCTTCTACCTGCTGGTGAAGAACAGGCTGATGCCGGCCGAATACATGCCGCTCTCCGAGATCGGCGTGCAACTGACGACCGGCATGTTCTTCATCCCGCTGGTCAGCGACGCCTATCATACGATCTTCCCGCTCAATCCGGCATCTTGGTCGTTGTTCTTCGAGCTTATCGTCAACATCGCCTATGTCGCGGTCTTCGTGCTGCTGACACGGCGCGTGCTGACGGGGATCGTCGCCGTCAGCCTGGTGCTGCTCGTCGTCGCCTCGGTTTTCGCGGGCACGCTGGATTTCGGCATGACCGGCAACACCATCCTCAGCGGCCTGCCGCGCGTGACATTCTCCTTCTTCCTCGGCGTGCTGCTCTGCCGATCGATGGCGCATTGGCAAGGCAGCCTCGGCTTCCTGCGGCGCGGGCTCTGGGTCGAAGGCGCGATCCTGCTCACCCTTGCCGTCTTCGCCATCGCGCCCGGCGGCGGCGCGCGTGTGGCCTACGACCTCGCGGCCATCGTCATCGTCTTCCCGATCATGGTGATGACCGGCGCGGCGGCGCCGACCGCGTCGCTTCTGTCGGGCTTCTATGGCTGGCTCGGGCGGATTTCCTACCCGATCTACATCATCCACACGCCGATGCTGATGATCATCGCCGGCGCCGGCAAGGCCTTCTCGATCGATCCTTTCGCGCATCATCCCTGGTTCGGCCTCGTGATGGCGGCCTCTGTCATCGTCATCGCCGACATCGCCACGCGCGTCTATGACGAGCCGGTGCGGCGCTTCCTGCAGCGGCAGATGCAGCGCGCGCGGGCCGTGGCTTAGGAACAGACAAGATCCGGTATGAAGATTCCCAAATCCATCCTGATCGATCCCGATCGCAACGAAACCTACGGCACCCTCGCCGTCGCGGTCTCCATGATCGCCTTCGCCTATTCGCCCAATTTCGGCCAGATCCTGATCCTTGCCTATTATGCCGTGTGGCTGCCGCTGCTCTTCGTCGACTACCGGCGCTTCACCTGGAGGCTTTCCAGCGCCTGGCTGCCCATTCTGCTAGCCACCTATATCTGCTTCTCGGTGTTCTGGTCCCAGGCGGCGGGCATCAGCGCGCGCGCGGGAGTGCAATATGCCTCGCACATCGTCTGCGCCTATGTCGCGGCGCGCACCATCAGCGTGCGCACGCTGGTGGTGGGCTCGCTGATCGGCATCTTTTTCGTTCTGCTCTATTCACTCGGAGTCGGCGGTTACGCGCTCGACACGCTCGACGGCACGGTCAATTTCGTCGGCGCCTTCGGCTCCAAGAACCAGATCGGTTTCTTCTCTTCGCTCGGCATCTTCTTCTGCCTTGCGTTCATGGCCTTCTACCGGCGCAACTGGCTGGGCTTCATCTGGACAGCGCCGATCATGCTTCTGTCGGTCTATATGCTCGCCATCGCCCATTCGGCGACGTCGGTCGCCTCGCTGCCTGCGGTGATCGGCGTCGTGATGCTCCTCACCATGACCAAGGTCTTGTCGCTGCGCTATCGCCGCGTGCTGTTCATCGTCGGCGCCGGCGCGCTGGTGACAAGCGTCGCGGCGGCGCTCAACCTCGGCTTGCTGGATGTCGTGCTCGGCATCTTCGGCAAGGATTCGACGCTCACCGGCCGCACCTATCTGTGGGAGCAGGGCTGGGAGGCGGCGCAGCAGCATCCGCTGCTTGGCTATGGCTATGCCGCCTATTGGGTGCAGGGCTTTGCCGACCCGGAACGGCTGTGGGCGGAATTCTACATCTCGACCCGCTCCGGCTTCCACTTCCACAACACCTATGTCGAGACGCTGGTCGAGATCGGCTTCATCGGCGTCACCCTGCTGGCGCTGGTGATCCTGCGCGCTTTCTACGGCCATGTGTCGAAAGTGGTGTTCGGCGATTGGAGCGCCGATTCGGTGGTGCTTGCCGGCGCGATCGGGTTGATGCTGATCCGCTCCTTCTTCGAGGTCGAGATGCTCGGCCCCTACTTCATGGCGTCCTTCATCGTCTATTACGGCCTGTTCACGCTGATCCCCTTGCCGGCGTTCCGGCGCCGCAGGGTGGCCATTCCAGCCGAGGATGAGAGGCCTGCCAATGGGCGCGTGCCGGCGCCTGTCTGATCAATGTGAAGCAGCGGCCGAACGCGCAACGGCTGCCTGGATCAACCGGTCGGCAAGGATCGCCAGGAAGGCGATCGACAGGCCGGCGATCAGGCCCATGCCGGCATCGGCCTTGCCCAGCGCGACATAGACCGCCTGGCCAAGATCACGCGTGCCGACAAGGGCGGCGATGGCCAGCATCGACAGGGCCGCCATGATGGTCTGGTTGAGGCCGAGCATGACGACGGGCAGAGCGAGCGGCAGCTTGGCCTGCAGCAAGGTCTGCAGCGGCGTCGCGCCCATCTGCTCGACCGCCTCGACGACATCGGGGCGGACATGCCGCAGCCCGTGCTCGACATAGCGGATCGGCGGCACGATGGCGTAGAGCATGATGGCGATCAGCGCCGTGAACTCGCCAACCTTGAAGAACATGAGCGCCGGGATGAGGAAGACGAATTGCGGCATCGTCTGCAGCGCGTCGCAGATCGGCTTCAGGATATGCGAGACGCGATCGTTATGCGCCGCCCATGTTCCGAGCGCGCCGCCGACCAGAAGGCAAAGCAGGACCGCCAGCGTGCAGAGATAGAGCGACTGCACCAGCTGAGGCCATAGGCCATTGACCAGTATCAGCCCGAAGCCGACAAGCGCGAAAAAACCGAGCCGCGGCCCGCCCACCTGGCCGGCGAGCAAGGCGACGGCAAGGATGAAGACAGGCCAGGGCAGATCGAGAAAGCCGGTATAGAAGACAAAGCCGGCGGCCAGCACCGCCAGTGCCCCGCGCCAACCGAAGCCGCGCAACGCCAAGATGGCAAAGGCCAGCACCAGGGCGACATAAGCGACCAGCACGGACGGCGGCAGCGAGAAGCCCCACATCGCCGGCGTCGCCGAGCCGGAAATACCGACGCGCAGCGGCAGAAGCAGGCAGTAGAGCACCGCATTGCGCACGCCGTTGAAGAACCAGGCATAGTCGCGCACGAGCCCCAGCAGCCATTGGTTGACGGCGCCCATCTGCATGCGCAGCCCGGTTTCCGGCAGAAGCGTCGCATCGGGCGCGGCCAGCCGGATGACGATGGCGAGCGCCAGCGCGACGGACAGCGACAGGGCCAGCCGGCGCGGCGTCATCCAGCGCATGGCGGGCGTCGGCCCGGTCTCCGGCGCCTTGGCGAAGCCGATGGTGAGGCGGTCGATGAGGATGGCGAGCAGCGCGATAACCAGGCCGGAGAGGATGCTCTGGCCGAATTCGGCCTTGCGCATCGAGGAGAGCACCTCCCAGCCGATGTCTTCGAAGCCGCCGATGATGGCGGCGACGATCACCATCGACAGCGCCGCCATCGTCGTCTGGTTGAAGCCGACGAGAAGCTGCGGCAGCGCCGTCGGCACCTCGACCTGCCAGAATTGCTGGCGGCGCGTGCAGCCGCTCATCAGGCCGGCCTCGCTGATCGCCGCCGGCACGCGCTCCAACCCGAGCATGGTGTTGCGCACCATCGGCGGCGTCGCGTAGATCGCCGAGGCGATCAACCCGACCACCGGACCGAAGCCGAACAGGAGCAGGAGCGGAATGAGATAGGCGAAAGCCGGCACGGTCTGCATCAGGTCAAGCGCGCCATTGAGCACCGGACGCCAGCGCGGGCGAGCGTAGCCCAGAACGCCAAGCAGGAAGCCGAGCACGGTGGAGATCGGCACCGCCAGCAGCACCAGCGCTAGCGTGTTCATGCTCTGCGGCCAGTAGCCGGCGAGCAGGATATAGGCGAGCGTGGCGAGCGCGAAGACCGCCAGCCGCTCACCGCTCGACTTCAGCGCGAGGACGGCGACGGCCAGCATCACCGCCGGCCAGGGCAGCCAGGCGAGCGCCAGCCGCGCGCCGCGCATCGGCGCATCGAGCAGGGCGGACAGCGCCCGGAAACCCCGCTGGATGACGGCGACGAGAATGTCGGTCGCCGCGTTGATGTAAGTGGCCAGCGGCAGCGTCCATTCCTTGGGGAAATTGATCAGCCAGGGAAGCTCGGTTTTGAGAAGCAGGCAAAGCGCCGTCAGCACGGCCAGCACGCACCAAGGCAGAAGCGCCGGTTCCATGACGAGCCGCGAGGAGGGCCGAAATACCGTGGCCGGTGCCATCATGAGCTCTTGCGCCGCGCCTGCTCGCGTTCGAGCACCGCGAGCACGGCGCCGGCGTCGAGCACCGCCGGCGGTCTATCGCCCGCGCCAGGAACGGTGAAGGCCGTCACACCCGAGGCGAGTTGCGGGATCAGGGCCTCGAGGCTGGTGTCGGCGGCGACGCTTCGTTCCGGCAACCCCGCGCCATTGGCGGGCGCGGCGATGTCGCCGGCCGTGATGACGCGCAGCAGCGGCATGTCCTCGGTGAACTGCGCGACATAGTCGTCGGCCGGGTTGAGCACGATGTCGGCGGGGCGGCCGATCTGCACGATCTTGCCCGCCCGCATGATCGCCAGCCGGTCGGCCAGGCGGAAGGCCTCCGCGATGTCGTGGGTGATGAAGACGATGGTCTTCTTCAGCATGCGCTGCAGGCGCAGGAACTCATCCTGCATCTGCTTGCGGATCAGCGGATCGAGCGCCGAGAACGGCTCGTCGAGGAACCAGAGCTCCGGCCCCACCGCGAGCGAGCGGGCGATGCCGACGCGCTGCTGCTGGCCGCCGGAAAGCTGGTGCGGGAAGGACGCCTCGCGCCCTTCAAGCCCGACCAACGCGATCATCTCGCGGGCGCGGGCCTCGCGCTCCTTCGCCGGCTTGCCCTGGATCTTCAGCGGGAAGGCGACGTTGCCCAGCACGTTCAGATGCGGCAGCAGGCCGAAATTCTGGAACACCATGCCCATGGCGTGGCGGCGCAGCTCGATGAGCTCCTTGCCGCTGGCGGCGAGCAGGTTCCTGCCGTCGAGCAGGATCTCGCCGGCGCTGGGCTCGACTAGGCGCGACAGGCAGCGCACCAGGGTCGACTTGCCGGAGCCGGACAGACCCATGATGACGAATATCTCGCCGGTCGCCACCTCGAAGCTGGCATCGACCACGGCCGGCAGATGCGCCTCGGCGCGCAGGCGCTCGGCCAGCGCATCGGGATCGATGATATAGCCGCGCGAGTCGAAGTAATAGGCCGGGCGCCGGCCGTAGACCTTCCAGACATTTCGGCAGGCAAGCTTTATCGGACGCGCGGCCGTGTTCATCCTTAACCACCCGCGCCGATCGCCCGCCCGGCTCCGCGCATTGCGGAGACCGGGCCTATGGTGCCCTCAGCCTTTGCCAGGCACATCGGCGAACTATCCCTTGGCGGCGTCGAGCCAAGGTTTCCACACCGTCTCGTTCTTGTCGATCCATTCCTTGACGACGGCGTCGAGATCCTTGCCTTGCTTATCGACGGCCAGCATCATCTTCTGCTGCTCGGTCGCATCCATCTTGAAGGCCTTGAGGAAGGCGTAAGCCGCCGGCCATTTGGCGCCAAAGCCCGACCAGACAATCTTGTCGACATCAGGTGGGGTGATGCAGTGCTCGTTGGTCTGCTCCTTGCAGGGCGGCATCGTCACCCAGCCGACATCGTTCTCGGCCAGCGCGTAATGCGGACCCCAGAACATCATGATGAGCGGCGTCTTGGCGGCTTCGGCGGCTTCGAGCTCTGCGACCAGCGCGCCTTCGGAACCGGACGGCACGGCGGTGTAGGGCATGTTGTTGTCGGCAAGGATGGTGGCCGCGCGCGAGCCCCAATCGGCCGGATAGTCGAGGAAGCGGCCATTGGGCGCGGTTTCAGGCGTCGCCAATGCCTGCACGCATTCGGGCTTATTTAGAGCGGTCCAGTCCGGCAGGCCAGGGCAGACCTTTTCCATGAATTTCGGATAGATCCAGCCTTCCTGCGTCTTCAGATCGAGCTTGCCGATATCCTCGATCTGCTTGGCGGCCAGCACCTTCGGATAGATGTCGCCGACATTGTTCAACCAGATCTCGACCGATGCGCTGAGCGAGCCGTCGGCGAGGCCAGAAAATTGCGGGAAATTGCCGGCGGTGACGTATTCGACCTTATAGCCGAGCTTCTCCAGAAGCTGGCCGGCGATGTGCGTGGAGACGTGCGCGCCTGTCCATTCCAGCATGGCGAGCTTGATCGGCTCGTCCTTCGCGCCAAGATCGGCGCTTTGCCCGGTCGTCGTTGCGGCAAGCATCAGTGCGAGGCAAATACCGGTCCCTTGCAGGGCATTTCTTATCGTCATGTCAGTTCCCCTGTTGGTTGATGGTCCTTCCGTCTATGCCGGTCTCCTCCCACGAGACCGGAATCCATCACCCCCAACCGACGCTACCACAAGGCGCCGCCGGTGATCTGGATGTTTTCCATGGTGATCCCCCTGGCGAGGTCCGAGCAAAGGAAGACGGCGAGCGCCGCGATTTCCTCCGGCTGCATCATGCGCCCCTGGGGATTGCCTTTCCTGAACTCGTCCATCAGTTCCTCTGCGCTGCGGCCCTTGCCTTCGCGCTCGACGACCTGCGCCACATTGCGGCGCATCAGCTCGGTCTCGACCCAGGTCGGGCTGATCATGACGCAGGTGACGCCGTGCGCTGCGCCTTCGAGCGCCACGCAACGCGTCAGCCCGAGCAGGCCGGCCTTGGAGGCGCAGTAAGCAGGATTGTCCTTCCAGCCGACGGAAGCCGCGGTCGAGCCGATGTTGACGATGCGGCCCCAGCCGCGTTCGATCATGCCGGGCAGGACCGCGCGGGTTGTACGGAACGCCCCGGTGAGATTGGTGTCGACGATCTTGTCCCAGAGCTCGTCGGAATGGCCGCAGACCGGTTGCTCGGCCGTGGTGCCGGCGGCGTTGACCAGGATGTCGGCCGGGCCGACGGCCGCCTGGGCTTCGGCAAAGAAGAGGTTGGTGAGCGCGCTGTCGCGCACGTCGAGATGGGCGGCATGCACCTTGGCGCCGTGGGCGGCCAGCGCCGACTTCACGCGCTCGATCTCGTCGGCGGCGGGATAGTAGGCGGCATCCGCCCTGCCCGCCTGCGGCGGCGCCACATAGGAGCCGACGGCGACATTGGCGCCGGCCTTGGCGAGCGCCGTGGCGATGGCAAAGCCCATGCCGGAAAAGCCGCCGGTGACGATGGCGCTGCGGCCAGTGAGATTTGTCATCGCGAACGCACTCCGTCTTCACACTGCAAGATAGCCTCCGTCGACAACCATTTCGGAGCCGGTGACGAATTTCGATTCGTCCGAGGCGAGGTACAGGACCATGTAGGCGATGTCGTTCGGCTCCCCGAGGAAGCCGATCGGATGGCGCGACAGCGCCTTGGCCTTCTCCTGCTCGAGCGTGCCCAGATCGCGCAAATAGTTCTCGGTCTGCGGCGTCCAGACATAGCCGGGGTGGATCGAATTGCAGCGGATGCCGTAGCGCTGCTCGGCACAGTGCACGGCCACCGCCTTGGTCAAGGTGCGCACGCCGCCCTTGGAGGCGCAGTAGGCGGCAAGATCCGCCTCGCCGATGATGCCGTCGATGGAAGAGAGGTTGATGATCGATCCGCCGCCGGATTTCTTCATCAGCTTGATGCCTTCCTGGCAGCCGAGGAAGACGCCGTCCAGGTTGACCGCCATGGTGCGCCGCCATTCGGCCAGCGAGGTGTCCTCGATGTTTTTTGCGATCGCGATGCCGGCATTGTTGACCAGCACGTCGAGCCGCCCGAAGCGCTGCTCGATCGTCGCCATGACCGACGGCCAGTCCTCAGGCTTCGACACGTCATGGCGCAGAGCCAGCGCTTCGCCGCCGGCCCTGACGATCTCGGCCGCCGTGTGGGTCGCGAGGCCCTCGTCGATGTCGCTGACGACGAGCCTGGCGCCTTCCGACGCCAGCAAAAGCGACGACGCCCGCCCGAGGCCGAGACCGGCTCCGGTAACGAGCGCCACCTTGCCTGCGACGCGGGCCATTTGCGGCATCAGCCTCCTTTGTTCGACGGCTCCAGCGGCTTGCCAAGCCAATCGCGATAGAACCCTTCGAGATCGGGCTCGAAATCATGCACGATCGGATAGCCCGGCGCGGCCGCCTCGACCTCGTGCAGCGTCCCGCATTGCGGGCAGATGAACTCGCGGATTTCCATCCAGTCCGGGTCCGGAAGGTCGCTGTTGGGGTAGATCTCGCGCAGGGTCTCCTCGCTGTCGCGCACGATGATCGCGGCCTTCAGCTTCCAGTTCTTGCGATAGTCGCCGAAGGAATGACCGCATTCGCATTTCGTCACCCGCTCGTCACCGCTTTGGCAGATGAAGAGATGATCGCCGACCGGGAGCAGGATCGGATCGCTCCACCCGACGCGGTCCTGCAGCACCGAGACATATTTGAAGAAGCGGTCGTCGTCCTTGTAGGCGCTCATGATGCGACGCGTCTGCGGCCAGGGCAGCGTGCCGGCAATCAGATCGGCGATGACTTCCTTGCTGTATGAGGTCATGGTCCCTTACTCCACGCCGAAAGTCGATTTGGCGTCGACATCCCAGAAGGCCGAAAAATCCTTGGTGAAGCGCGGCGAAAGCCTGATCGCGCTGGCGTACATCTTCTTCACCTCCGGCGCGAAATCGGCCGTCTTCACCCGTTCGCGCTCCCTGGCGATCCATTCCGAAACCGGTTTTGCACGAGCCAGGCGCTTCGCGCGCATCTCGGCGCGATGGCGCTTGGTGGCTTCGAGGTTGGCGACCGGAAAACCTTCCGCGTCCTCGTCAAGCACGATGCCGAAGATGCCTTGCGCCGCTTCCTTGGTCAGAAAACCGTTCTCGACATCCCAGGCGGTCTTGACCGGATCGCGCTCCAGCACGTCGCCGTAACCGCCGCCGCCATTGTAGGAATGGGTAAAGACGTCGCCCGTCTTGTGGGGTGCTGTGATGTATGGCCCTTCCAGCGTCACATGCTCGCCTTCCAGCCGCACCTCCAGCTCCGAGCGATACGGATTGGTGCCGGTGTGGTGGGCCAGCGGCGCGCCATTTTCGGCCAGCTCGAAGATGTTGCTCTCGCGCACGGCGCGGTGCTTCTGGCAGGTCGGCGCCGGATAGCCGCCGCACAGACCGCCATTGTCGAAGACGCGTGACGAATGCTCGGACGTGACCAACCTCAGGTGATCGGTCTTCGAGACCAGCCATGTCGACAGGAAGGAGCAGCCGCCGCGATATTTGCCGGCGCCGCCGGAGTTGGGGACGATGGAGCGGCCGATATAGAGCATCGGCATGTTCTGTTCCCAGATCTCGATGTTGCCCATGTCGGATTCCGGGTTCCAGCCGACATAGGCGGTGTCCAAGCCGTCCTTGATCGCGAGCGCGCCGGAGCCGGCGGCGGCGCATTCGAAATGGGCCATGCCGAAGGGCGTGCCGTATTGGCTGGTGCCTCCCATCTCGATCATCGGGCTGTTGACCTGGCCGACAAAGGCCTCCTCGACGAAGCCGCGGGCGATGAAGGAGCGCGACAGGAGCCGCTGGAAGACGCCATAGGCGGGCAAAAGCAACGCCCAAGAGGTGGCGGTGGCCACCATCTCGTTGTCGGGGTTGGTCCAGGTGCCCTTGGGCAGCTTCAGTTCGGTCGCCATCCAGGCGCCGTCATTGACGAGACCTTCAAAATTCATGTGCTGGGTCAGCGTCACGAACATGCCGCCATCCATGCCGGCCGGCGTGCAGTTCATCGAATGGTAGCCCCAGGGCTGCGTGCCCTCGAAATCCATGATGATCTTGCCGTCGGTGGTGATCTCCATCTCGATCGGCATGTTGTAGAGCCAGTCGGGATCGCCGAGCGGCTGGTAGCCCGGTTTGCCGGCGGTGACATGGCCGTAAAAGGTGTGGCCGCGGTAGATGCCGGGCACGGTGAGCTGGCGGGTGCGCGCAAGCTGCGCGCGGCGTCCTTCCTCGATGAACTCCTTCGACACCTGCATCCAGTAGTCGAGGCCGATCTCGTCGATCAGCGCCTTAACGCTTTCGCGCATGTCGATGCAGGAGGCGACCTTGGCCTTCTCGTCCAGCACCCAGTAGATCGGCATGCGGAGATTGCGCTCGCAGCGGATGACGTAGTCGCGCCTGAGCTCGTCGTTCTCGCCGACCTTCTCGGCGCAGACGAACAGGCCTTCGGTGAAGCGCTCCTGCGCCAGCGCCACGTCGCCGCCGGGGGTGATGCCGCCGGCTTCGAGCTCGTGACAGACGGCGCCGGCCCAGCCGACCAGCTTGCCGGAATGGAAGATCGGCACCACGTCCATCACGTCCGGCACCTGGACGGTGCCGATAAAGGCGTCGTTGTTGGCGAAGATGTCGCCGTCGCGGATCTGCGGGTTTTCCTCGTAGCCGTTGCGGATCATCCATTTGATGAAACGGCTCATCGTGTGCACATGCACCATGATGCCGTTGGAGAGCGCGATGGCATCGCCTTCCGGTGTGTAGATGGCGACGACCATCTCGCCGACCTCGCGCACGCCGGGCGAGGCGGAGATGCGGCGCGCCATCTCACGCGCGGACACGCAATAGGCGCGCAGCTTGGTGTGCAGCGTCTCGAATTTCAGCGGGTCCTGGTTGCGCAGCTTGAGCTCGGTGATGCCGTCATAGCAGCCGGTCTCGTCCATCAGCCGTTCGGATTCGAGCAGCCTTTCGCGGATGCGCAGCGCAGAGGCGGGTTTGTCCAGCATGGCGTTCGCCCTTCTCAAGCGTGGGTGTAGTGCAGCAGCGTCCATTCATCGACATGGACACGGTCCTGCGGATGGACGACGAGGGTCGTCGCCGGGTGTTCGATGATGGCCGGGCCGACGACCTCATGGCCGGGCTGGAGCAAGTCCATCTCGTAGAGATCAGCCTTGTGCCAGCGGCCGCCGATATAGGCCTCGCGCACGCCCTTATGGGCGGACGCCGGATCGGATTTGCCGAGCGGCCGCTTGACCAGCATCGGCTTGACCTTGTCGGCGGTGGCGATCAGGCCCAGTTCGGTGATCGAGAAACCGGCCTCGCCATAGCGCGAGACGCGATGATTGACCTTGGCGTAGACCGCTTCGAACTCGGCGATGACCTTGCGCATGTCGTCGGCCGAACGAACCGCCGACAGCGGCGCCATGACCTCGACGTCCTCGAGCTGGCCGGTGTAGCGCATCATCAGGAACGGCACGGTCTTGATCTTGTCGCGGCTGTGGCCGTCGGCGATCATTTCATCGACCGCAGCCTTGGTCAGGTCGTCCCAGACGCCGGTGACCTTCCCGCCAAAGGCCTGCAATTCGTCATCGCTGGCGCGCGCGCCGATGTCGATCTGCGTCGACACCGAATGACGGCGCATGAAATCGGCCGTGGTGCAGCCGAAGGCAGAGAAGGCGGCGGCGAACTGGAAGGTGATGATGTCCTTGAAGCCGATGCCCCTGGAGCAGCCGGCGAGATGCAATGGCCCCGAGCCGCCATAGGACAGAAGCGTGAATTCCGAGGGGTGAATGCCCTGGCCGGAGATGACCCGGCGAAGCGCATTGTTGGCGTCGGCCTCCAGCATGTCGATCATGCCTTCGGCGGCCTCCTCGACACCGACGCCGAGCACGCGGGCGCATTTCTCCTCGAAGGCTTTGCGCGCCTTCTCGACCTGCAGCACGACCTTGCCGCCGAGGAAGTAATGCGGGTTCAAGCGACCGAGGATGGCGTCGCAATCGGCGATGGTCGGCTCCGTGCCGCCCTTGGCGAAGCAGATCGGTCCAGGATCGGATCCGGCGCTTTCCGGCCCGAGCGAGACTTTTCGGGTCAGCGGGTCGACCTTCAGGATCATCCCGGCGCCGGCGCCGATCGTGTCGAGATGCAGCGTCGGCACGTTGAGCTTGAAGCGGTCCATCAGCGGTTCGTTCTCGATCCGCGTCTGGCCGCGCGTGATGACGCCCATGTCGAAGGACGTGCCGCCCATATCCGAGCAGATCAGCGAGTCGTTGCCGATCAGCTTGCCGACATAGGCCGCGCCCAGGATGCCACCGATGGGTCCGGAGATCATCGTCTCGTGCAGGCGCGGATGGTCGATCGAGGTCAGGCCACCGAAGGAGAGCAGCGTCTGCACGCCATATTTGAAGCCGTATTTCTTGGAGACGTCCTCAATGCCCTTGAGCTGCTTGCGGCCGCGCGAAGTGGCGTAGGCCTCGATCAGCACCGAGTTCAGCCGCGACTGCTCGCGGATGACCGGACGCACCTCATGGCTGGTGTAGACGAGGATGTCGGCGCCGGCGGCGGCGATCTCCTCGCGGCAGATCTCGGCGATGCGTTTCTCATGCGCCGGATTGACATGCGAGAAGACGGTCATGATGCAGATCGCCTCGACCTTGTCGGCAATCAGCTTCTTGGCGGCCGCATGCACCTCGTGCTCGTAGAGCGGCAGGATGATGTCACCGAACTGATCGATGCGCTCGGTGACGCCGTGGGTGCGGCGGCGCGGCACCAGCGGGTCGGGATGGTGATGGGTGACCGCGTGCAGGCGGTCGGCATAGGAATAGTCGGCCCAGGCCTGCAGGCCGCGCCCCATCAGGATCATGTCCTCCAATCCCTTGGTGGTAATCAGCCCGAGCTTGCGGCCGGTTCGCGACAACAGCGTGTTGAGCATGCCGGTGCCGGAATAGAGCACGACATTGACGCCGGAGAACAGGTCCTGGAGCGAGACGCCCCAGGCGTCGGCCGCATCCTCGGCGGAGGCGAGGAAGCCTTCGGCCTCGTTCTTCGGGGTGGTCGCCGACTTGCCGATCTTGAAGTGGCCGTCCTGATCGACAAGGATCGTGTCGGTCATGGTGCCGCCGGCGTCGATGCCGATGACGATTGGGTTGGTGGTAATCTGGTTCACGGGTCGCTTTCCCTTGCCGAGAGTGACCGCAGGCTAGATTCCCAAAGCCGGATCGCGCCATATGCCTAAAGACACAATGACGCTTGGGCCGGGTTCGCCGAGAAAAGGGCATGCGCATGGGCAACATCTGGGCGCCGCTGGCCAAGGCGATCGCCGCCACCGGCACCGACCGGCATGTCGACTGCCTGATCGATCTGATCGGCGCCGACATCGCGCATGATCTGGTGACGGTGACGCGCTACTCGGCGACCAAGACGCCGGAATTCGTCAAGCACCGGCGCTTCTCCGACGAGATGGTGCGGCGCTATCTCGACAATTACTACGTCTTCGATCCGTTCTATGCCTCGTGGCGCAGCCAGCGCCGCCTCGGCATCATGCCGCTGAAAGGTCTGGCCAACGAGGAGGCCAAACGCGGGCAATACATAGCCGGTTTCCTGGCGCAGTCGGAGATCTGCGACGAGGTCGGCATCATGCTGGCCGACGGCGGCGACTGGTGCCTCGGCATCTTTCTCGACCGGTCGACGGTGTCGTTCAAAGACAGCGAGATCGCGCTGCTCACCGAGCGACTGCCGGTGTTCGAGGCGCTGCACGCGCTGGACATCAAGGCCCGCGGCTCAGACTTCTCCCGCACCTCGGCGCCCAGCGGTCCGGGCGCCTCGCCGCAGCAGAAGCCCAGAATTCCGGAAAGCCTCTGGCCCGAGCTTTCGTCGCGCGAGCGCGAACTGGTGCAGTTGATCCTGGCCGGCCATCCGACAGCCAACATCGCCGAGCGGCTGGGCATCACCGTCGGTACGGTGAAGAATCACCGCCGCCGCATCTATGAAAAGCTCGACATCAACACCGAGCGTGAATTGTTCCTGCAGTTCTTCCAGCACCGGATGGACAGCTAGAGCATGATCCCGAAAAGTGGGAACCGGTTTTCGGAGAAAGATCATGCTCCAACAAAGAGTTAGATCGTGAGGGCGATTCAACGAAACGCCATCACGATCTAGAGCATTTCACCGTTTCACGGAAACGGTGAAATGCTCTAGCTCCTTGTTTTTACGCAATTCCGGACGGAAAACCGCTCACACTTTTCCTGGAATTGCTCTAGCTCCTTGTTTTTACGCAATTCCGGGCGGAAAACCGCTCACACTTTTCCTGGAATTGCTCAAGTGTCGCGTCAGTCGTGCAGATCCCGCGAAATCGCCGGCCCTATCGTGAAGCCGGAAAACGTCACCTCGAAACCCTCGCGCTGCGGCGAGCAGCACATCATGCCGACATCGACCGATTTCGAGACCGGGAAATAGGCCAGCCGCACCGGCTTCCAGTGGCCATCCGAGGCGTCGAGATACTGGACGCGGATCGCCTCGGCGTGACGGGTCAGGCGGATCCTGACGCCGTCCTTGTCGGCGGCAATGGCGACCAGCGACCAGTCGGAGGTGTCGTTGGTGACGACGACTGAGAAATATGCCAGCCCGTCGGTGTATTCGATGCCGGCTTTGATCCAGTGCGTTTCGCTGAGGCGCAGCATCAGCCCCGCCTGGTCATAGAGCACCTTGTAGTCGCCCTTGACGGTGACCTCGGCGCTGAAGTCACCCTCGACAGGTCGGTAGAGGAAATGGCCGTTGTCGCGCCAGAAGCCGTAGAAGGTCTCGCGCCAGAAGTCGGTCTCCTTGCCGGTGCGGACGGTGAGCGTACCGTCGCCGACCGCATGGTGCGGCGGCGGGTTGAGCCATGTCATGTCAGCCACGCTCATCGATCTCCTCCCGGACTGGCTCAGCCGGCGAATGTATAGGCCGTCTTCACCGTGGTGTAGAACTCCATCGCGTAGCGGCCCTGCTCGCGCGGACCGTAGCTCGAGCCCTTGCGGCCGCCGAACGGCACGTGGAAGTCGACGCCCGCCGTCGGCAGATTGACCATGACCATGCCGGCTTCGGAGTTGCGCTTGAAATGCGTCGCGTGCTTCAGGCTGGTCGTGCAGATGCCCGAGGTGAGGCCGAACGGCGTGTCGTTGGCCACGCTGAGCGCCTCGTCATAATCCTTGACACGGATGACATTGGCGACCGGGCCGAAGATCTCCTCGCGTGAGATGCGCATGGCGTTGGTGGCGCCGACAAACAGCGCCGGCTTCAGATAGAAGCCCGGCGTGCCGCGCTCCAGCCGCTCGCCGCCGAAGGCGAGTGTTGCGCCTTCCCTGACACCGATAGCGATGTAGTCCTCGTCCTGCTTGAGCTGCGTCTGGTCGACGACCGGACCGATCTCGGTCTTGGCGTCAAGCGCATCGCCGATGACGAGCTTGTCCAGCCGTTCCTTCACCGCATCGACGAAGCGGTCGTGGATGCCATCGGTGACGATCAGGCGCGAGGAGGCAGTGCAGCGCTGTCCAGTGGAGAAATAGGCGCCGTTCACGGCGCAGTCGACGGCGACCGCGAGGTCGGCATCGTCGAGCACGACGAGCGGATTCTTGCCGCCCATCTCGAGCTGGAACTTGCGCATATGCTCGACGCTTGCCGCGGCGACGCGCTTGCCCGTGCCGACCGAGCCGGTAAACGAGATGGCGTTGACGTCAGGGCTGTCGAGCATCGCCTGGCCGACCACCGAGCCCTTGCCCATGACGAGGTTGAGCACGCCCTTGGGCAGGCCGGCGCGGTGCAGGATATCGACGATGGTCCAGGCGCTTTCGGGAACGAGCTCGGCCGGCTTGAAGACGATGGTGTTGCCGTAAGCCAAAGCCGGCGCGATCTTCCAGGCGGGGATGGCGATGGGGAAATTCCACGGCGTGATGATGCCGACGACGCCGACGCCTTCGCGGGTCATTTCTACGCCGACGCCCGGCCTGACGCTCGGCACCATCTCGCCCGACAGGCGCAGCGTCTCGCCGGCGAAGAAATCGAAGATCTGCGCGGCGCGAATGGTTTCACCGACGCCCTCGGCCAGTGTCTTGCCCTCCTCGCGAGCGAGCGACCTGCCGATCTCATCCTTGCGCGCCATGATCTCGTCGGAGGTCTTCTTCAGCACCGCGTGACGGGCCAGCGGCCCGGAGCGCGACCATGCCGGAAAGGCGGCCTTGGCGGCGGCGATGGCCTGTTTTGCTTCCTCCGGCCCGGCCGAAGCGTATTCGCCGACGACGTCGTTGGTGTTCGAAGGGTTGATGTTGCGCGAGCCGGCCTCGCCAAGCCACTCGCCGTCGATCAGGTTCTTGCGGTGCAGGGTCATCTTGTTTTTCCTTGAGTTTGGTCGCGGCGACCTTCGGCCGGGTCAATTGTCAGACAAATGATATAGTCATTGTCCGGGAGGAGGTCTACCCGCGATCTTAAACCTAGAGCCGCAGCGCGTCAGGTCGAGAACGACCAGAACAGGCAGGCGAGCGTGACCGCGCCAAAGATGACGAAGAACAGGCTTCTGAGCAGGACGTTGCGGCGAAGCTCGTTCATGGTGAGATGCGCCGCCACGATAGCCGCAACGAACAGGAAGCGCCAGTTGAAGAGCGTCCAAAGCACCTCATGCTGGCCGAAGGCCCATCTGGCCACAAGCGAGCCGACGATGGTCGCGAACAGCATGATCGTCGCCCAGAAGACCGCGTCGGCGGCGTGGGTCAGCACGATGCCGGCGGCGCGGATCGGCAGGATCATCATCAGCATCGCGCCGAAAAAATAGACGGCGGCGATCGCCAGGAAGGAGCCCGTGTCGGCGATGCCGTCAAGACGCTTCACGCCGAACGCGCCGTAGGGATAGCCGTGCCTGGCGACCGCCAATGACAGCGCCATCAGCAAGGCGCTGAGAACCGTGATCAGTGCGAATGTGCCGAGGGCCTTGCTCATGCCTTTTCCCGTCGAGGCGAATCAACAGGAGTCTAGCAATCAAAAGCCGCAATTCATCTCTCGATATTCTCGAAGGCGCCTATGCCTTGAGCGATCAGGTTGGTGGCCATGACCAGCGATACGATCGCGCCCGAGTTGAAGACCACGACCCACCATTTGCCACCGGTGAGGAAGCCGTAGCCTTCGGCGATCGCCAGGCCCCAGTCGGCCGAAGGCGGCTGGATGCCGAGGCCGAGAAAGCTCAGCGTGGCGATCGAGAAGAAGGCGTAGCCTAGCCGGGTGACGAGCTCGATCAGGATCGTCTCCCGGATGTTGGGCAGGATTTCCAGCACCATGATCGCGAAGGCGTTCTCGCCGCCGAGACGGGCGGCGCTCACATATTCGCGTTCCTTCTGCTCGCGCACGGCAGCGCGCACGGTTCTCGCCACCAGCGGCGCATAGGCGATGGCGATCACCAGGATGACGGTGAGGTTCGAGGGCCCCAGCGCCACAAGCGTCATGGTAACGAGCACGATGAATGGAAAGGCCATCAGCGTGTCGAGCAGCCGCGCGCCGACCGCGTCGACCAGCCCGTCGAAATAGCCGAGCACCAGTCCGATCGCGGTACCGGCGGCGACGCCACCAAGCGTGGCGAGCGGCGCCACCAGCAGGATATCGCATGATCCGACGATGATCCGGGACAGCACGTCGCGGCCGAGGTGATCGGTGCCGAACCAGTGCGCGGCATCCGGCGGCGTCAGCGTGGCGAGGAAATCCTCGGCGTAGGGATCGTAGGGGACCAGCCGGCCGCCGAACAGGGCGCAGGCGATCCAGAAGGCGAGGATGAGCGATCCGATGATGACGGAAGCGGGAAGGCCGCGAACGACGCGGCCCAGCCTGCCGGCGACCCGCAGGACAACGGACCCGTGCGACGGTGCCGGAAATTCCAGGAGGTCCATCATAGTGACGCTCGCCGCCGTTGCCGCGGGTCGAGCAGCGCCTGGGCGAGATCGCCTATCGCGGAGGACAGGACGAAGATCGTCGCCATCACCAGCACGCCTGCTTCCAGCATCGGGAAATCGCGCGACTTGGCAGCGTTCAGGACCAGATTGCCGAGGCCCTGGATGCCGAACAGCGCCTCGATCACCACCAGCCCGCCAAGCATGTAGCCGCTCTGCGTCGCCAGCACCGCGACCGTCGGCGTCAACGCGTTGGGCAGCACGTGGCGGACAATGACCTGCCGGCGACCCAGCCCCTTCAGGATGGCGGTGCGCGTATAGTCGGCGGCAAGCGCCTCGATGACGCCGGCCCGCGTCATGCGCGCCAGATAGCCGGCGAGATTGAGCACCAGCGGCAGCGCCGGCAGGATGAGATAATAACCGCTGGTCCAGAAGCCCGCGCCATCGGGCGCGGCACCCGTGATCGGCAGCCAGTTCAGCCACAGGCCGAAGACCAGAAGCAGAAGCAGGCCGGACACGAAATCCGGGACGATGCCGAAGGAGACGCCGGCGAGCACGATCAGCCGATCGGCGAGCCGGCCCTGGTTGAGGCCGGCAACGATGCCCGCGCCGACGCCCAGCGGCACAAGAAACAAAAGGATGATGCCGGCAAGCGCTGCCGAGCGGCCGAGGCTTGCGAGCACGAAGGGCGCGACCGGCGCACGCATCGACAGCGACGTGCCGAAGTCGCCGCCAAGCGCCGCGCTGAACCAGCGCCAATATTGGACAAGGACGGGCTGGTCGGCACCGAGTTGTCTGTTCAGCGCGGCGACCGCTTGCGCATCCGCGAACGGACCAAGCATGACGCGCGCGACATCGCCGGGCAGAACCTGCCCGGCGAGGAAGACCAGCACGCTGACCAGCCATAAGGTGAGGAGCAGCGAGGCCAGGCGCGCCGACAAGGCGCGGCCGGTCAGCATCCGGTGGCCCGCCCGGCTTGGCGTTCCCGCATCATGCCTGCACGAAGGAAACGCGGTCGAGCAGAAGATGCGAGATCGCGGTGAAGCGCACGCCCTCGACCTTCGCGCTGGAGATGCGGCTATATTGCGAGAAGTAGCTGATGATCTCCGGCGTCTCGTCGAGCAGCAGGGCCTGGATCTTGCCGGCCGCGACGCGCTGCGCCTGCAGGTCTCGCGCCTTGCCGTATTCGGCCAACAATGCGTCATAATCCGCATTCTTGAAATGCGCGGCGTTCCATGCGCCGTCGCTCTTCAGCGTGGCATTGAGGAATATGTCGGGCGTGCCGCGATGGCCGAAATCGGTGATGCCGAGGTTGGAATCAAGCCAGGGTGAGCTGCCGAAGGTCGCCGATCCGTAATAGGCATCCTGCGGCAGCACGTTGAGCTTTATGTCGATGCCGGCCTTCTTGGCGAAGTTTTGGATGATCACGGCGTAGTCGGGGATGTCGTAGGCGCGTTCGGTGGTCAGCGTCACCTCGAAGCCGTTGGGCACGCCGGCTTCGGCGAGCAGACGCTTGGCCTCGGCGATGTCCTGCCTGCGCTGCGGCACCGACGGATCGGCCGAAGGGAAGATCGGCGCGAACGGAGTGTCGTTGCCGGCGACGGCGCGACCCTTCAACAGGCCCTTCACGATGGCCTCACGATCGAGGGTGAGCGCCAGCGCGCGACGGACGCGCTTGTCGGTGAACGGCGCCTGATCGGTCCTGAGATGCACGGCGTCATGCGAGCTCGCCTGGACGCTCAGCAGCTTGAAGTTGGGATTGCCCTCGATCGCCAGTTCCAGACGCGTGGTGCTCGGGATGACGTCGAGTTGGCCAGCCTGCAGCGCCACGACCTGCGCCTGCTCGTCATCGAAGAACTTTATCTCGACCCGGTCAGGCAGCGCCTTGTCGCCCCAGTAGTCGGGGTTGCGCACGAAGCTGGCGCCTTGCTTGGGGCGGAAGGATTCCAGCTTGAACGGACCGGTGCCGTTGAAATTCTTCTCGAAGTCGCCGGCATAGTCGGCCGGCAGGATCACCGCGTTGTAGACGTCGGACGAGACATAGAAGGGGAAATTCGAATTCGACTGGTCAAGATCGAAGGCGACCGTCTCGTCGTCGACGATCTTGGCGCCGCCCTTGGACAGGATGCCCTTGTAAGCCGAGAGCGCCGACGAGCCGCTGTTCGGGTCGACCAGACGCTCGAAGCTCGCCACTACGTCCTTGGCGGTGACGGTGCGGCCGTCATGGAATTTCACGCCGGGGCGAAGCTTGAAGGTCCAGCGCTTGGCCGTCTCGTCGGCTTCCCAGGACAGGGCGAGCTTCGGCTGCAGCCCGTCCTTGGGATCATCGAGGATCAGATATTCGCCGACCTGGCTGAGAACGCCGATGCTGGCCGGATCGGTGACCGTGACCGGATCGATCGCCTTGGTCGGCTGGCCAAGCCCGACACGGACGGTGCCGCCGCCAGCAGCGGCGCGCGCCGAGCCGGGAAAGCCCAGACCGTGCGACGCGGCGAAACCGGTCAAGCCGATGAAGGCTGCATACTTCAACAGGTCGCGGCGCTTGAGATAACCGTTGGCATATTCGTCGACGGCGACGTTCCAGATGTCGCCGGAGAGATTGCGAAGGGTGTCGATTTCGTTGCGCTTGGTCATTTTTGCCTCTGTGAAAATCGTGGTTTTAAAATGAAGTGGAGACGGGGCTGGATCAGACCGGCTGGCCGTCGAGATGGATGCGGTCGACCGCTTGCGGATAGAAGGCGATGAGCCCCTTGATCTTCGGCATCTCGGCGATCGGATGGCGGTAACTCCAGGCGATGTCTTCGCTGAGCGAACCGTCCTTGCGCACGCCGGACCAGTAGGAGGCGACGCCCTTGTAGGGACATCGGGTCCTCGTCAACGAGGCCCTCAACCGCTCGAGCCGGACATCCTCGGGCGGCAGGTAGAACCGTGTCGGCAGGTGCGTTTCGAACAGCAGCACGGGACGGCGGCTGTCGGCGATCGACTCGCCGTCGAACCAGATCTCGACATGGCTGGAGCTCTGCAGCACGTCGATGCGCGCATAGGGGTCGCGGGCATGGACGAAGACTTCTTCGTCCTCCTCGAACCATTGATCGACGAGGTTCCAGGTGAAGGCGACGCGCCCGGCGAGCGGCGCCAGATTCTCGTCGGGCGGCGCCGTGAACGACCAGGCGGCATCGGCGGCGCGCCGGTCGCCGGCTTCGATATCCCAGTATCTGGTCTCGCCGCCGACGGCATGCTGCTGACCCTGCTTCGACGGCTTCAGCACTGACTGGTCGACGGCGGCCAGCGAGAAGAAATAGATCGGCAAAAAATGGTTGGAGCGCAGCACAAGCACGTTGCGGCTGTCGGCGATCACGCGGCCGGCGAATTTGACGCGGATGCGCTTCGGGCTGTGCAGGACATTGATCAGCTGCGGAGCTGTCGCTTCGCGCGGCTGCAGTCTGGGCTGGGCGGTCATGACGGCTCTCCTCAGGACACGGCGCGCTGGTTCGCGCGCTGCTCGGCGAAGCGATTGGCTGGACGGGCGAGGCCGAAGCGGTCGCGCAGCGTTCCGGGCGCGTATTCCGTCGGGAAGACGCCGCGACGCTGCAGCTCGGGCACGACCTCAGCGGCGAAATTGATCCAGTCCTCCGGCAACAGGGGGAACATCAGATTGAAGCCGTCGGCGGCGCCCGCCTCGAACCAGTCCTGCAGCTGGTCGGCGATCTGCTTCGGCGTGCCGGCGACAGTCGGCACCGAGCCGCTGTTGGCAAGTTTTCGCGCGATCTCACGCAGGGTCAGGTTCTGCGTCGCCCACTGCTTGACGCGGTTGAGCGATGTGCGCCCGCCGTTGAAGGTGCTTTCGTCGGGGAGCTGCGGCAGCGGGCCATCCGGCGGATAGGCCGAGAGGTCGATGCCGCTCCAGCTCGACAGGAGATCGATGCCGACGCGATCCGGCAGCAGCGTCTGCAGGTAATCCTGCCTGTCGCGCGCCTCAGCCTCGGACGCGGCGACGATCGGCAGGATGCCGGGCAGGATCTTGAAGCTTTCGGGACGCCGGCCGTGACGGGCGAGACGCTCGTTGATGTCCTCGCGATAGCGGATGCCGTCTTCCCTGGTGCTGTAGATGGCGAAATGCGCATCGGCATGGGCTGTGGCGAAATTCTTGCCGTCCTCCGACGAGCCAGCCTGGACGATCAGCGGATGACCCTGCGGCGGCCGCGAGACGTTGAGCGGCCCGCGCACCTTGAAATGCGCGCCGCGATGGTCGAGCACATGGACCTTGTCCGGATCGGCGAAATAGCCGGTTTCCTTGTCGAACAGCAGGGCTTCGTCTTCCCAGCTGTCCCACAGCCCCTTGACGATATCGAGGAACTCAGCGGCGCGCTGATAACGGAAGGCATGCTCGATGTTGCCGTCGCGACCGAAATTGCGCGCCTCCTCGTCCATGGCCGAGGTGACGACGTTCCATGACGCCCTGCCGCCGCTGATATGATCGAGCGAAGCGAACAAGCGCGCCACATTGTAGGGCTCGCTGTAGGAGCTCGAGGCAGTGGTGATGAGACCGATGTGTTTCGTCACTCCAGCCAGCGCCGAAAGCAGCGTCAGCGGCTCCAGGCGAGCATTGGCGTAATGCGCGACGCCGCTCTTCACCGAATCCCAGATCGATACATGGTCGGCGACGAAGATGGTGTCGATCCTGGCGCGTTCGGCGGCCTGGACCAGCTCGCGGTAATAATCGAAGCCGAGCACCTCCCGGCCGGGCGCGCGCGGATGGCGCCACGACATGCGATGGTCGCCTTGCGGGTTGAAGAAGAACGCGCTGAGGATCAACTGATTTCGCGCCATGCCGGCCTCCTTGCAAATCGCTGAGAGACACGGGCGCCACTTGTCCGGCGCGACCCGAAATCTCCAATTTGCAAAAGGCTAGATTGCGCTCGGCCTTAATTCGAGTAATTTTATAGAGATAATATACAATGGAAGCGGAAGCGATTGCCCTTGATTAGGGCACCGGCAGAAAGAGATTTCGAGGTCTTGATGTCCCCTTCGGTACTGAATGTGGAGAAACTTTCCATCGCCTATGGCGGGAAAAGAGGATGGCAATCCGCCGTCGACGGCGTGTCGCTCGCAATAGGCCAGGGCGAGGCGTTGGGACTGGTCGGCGAATCCGGTTCGGGCAAGAGCTCGGTGGCCATGGCGATCCTGCGCTACCTGCCGGGCAATGCGCGTCTGGCGGCTTCGGCGATCGAGTTCCAGGGCCGGGAAATCCGCGACCTTTCCGGCGAAGAGTTGCGCGGCCTGCGGGGCGATCGTATTGCTGCCGTTTACCAGCATCCGGGCGCTGCGCTCAGCCCCGCCATGACGATCGGAAGGCAGATCAGTGAGACGATCATGCGCCATCGTTCGGTGCGCCACGAGGAGGCGCGCTCGCGCTCGGTCGAATTGCTGAAGCGTGTACGGGTCGCCAATCCGGAGCGGGTGCTCGATCTCTATCCGCATGAATTGTCCGGCGGCATGCAGCAGCGCGCCAACATCGCTATCGCCATCGCGCTCGACCCGGCGCTGCTGGTGCTGGACGAGCCGACCACGGCGCTCGACGCCAGCGTGCAGTCGGAGGTGATCGCCATCCTCGACGACCTGCGCCGCGAGCACAAGACCAGCATCCTGTTGATCAGCCACGACATCAACCTGATCCGCCGTTCCTGCGACCGCGTCGCGGTGATGCAGTCGGGTGCCGTGGTGGAAAGTGGCGGGGCTGAGGACGTGTTCGAGAACCCGGCCCATACCTATACCAAGGCGCTGATCGCCTCGATCCCGGCGCTCAATTTCACCAAGCGCGACGGGCGGCTGGCCGAGACCGGCGCGACCGTTCGCGATCGCCCCGGGGCGATCGCTGCTCCTGATCAAAGAGACAGGCAGATCGCCATCGCTGGCAAGGGCATCAGCCATTCCTTCGGTGATCAGGCGGTCCTGCACAATATCGACCTCAGCATCGGCCAAGGCGAGACCTTCGGCTTGATCGGCGAATCCGGCTCCGGCAAATCGACGCTGGCGCGGATCGTCACCGGGCTGCAGACGCCGAGCGAAGGATCGGTCGAGCTGTTCGGCAAGACGGTCGCGCCGCGCGCCGAAAAGCGGGCGCCAGGCGAACGGCGCGACGTGCAGATGGTCTTTCAGTCGCCCGACCGCACGCTCAATCCGCGCCACCGGATCGGGCGGATCATCAGCCGGCCGCTGCGGCGGCTTGCCGGGCTTGGCCGCAGCGATGCAAGGAACCGCGTCGCCGAGCTTCTCCGCTCCGTCCGACTGGCCGGCACGACCGCCGAGCAGAAACCGCGCTCATTGTCCGGCGGTCAGCGGCAGAGGGCGGCGATCGCGCGCGCCTTCGCCGGCGCGCCGAAAGTAGTGGTGCTGGACGAACCGACCTCGGCGCTCGATGTCTCGGTTCAGGCGACGGTGCTCAACCTGCTCAACGACCTTCAGCGCGACAGGGACACGACCTATCTGTTCATCAGCCACGACCTCAGGGTCGTGCGCTACATGGCCGACAGGATCGGCGTGCTCTATCGCGGCCGCCTGGTCGAGACCGGCACTTCGGAACAGGTCTTCCGCGGCCCCAACCACCCCTATACGAAGCAGCTTTTGGCGGCGTCTTCGGACGAGGCGCCGGCAGTTTCGGTCCAAGTGGCCGCAGAGACAGCGCATCGCGGGTGCGCGTTCGCCGATCGTTGTCCTCTTGCCTTGGCCAGTTGCCGGGAAGCGGAACCGGCTGGCACGGATGTGGGCGACGGCCATCTGATCGCCTGCTGGCGAACGGACGCACTGCTGGCCAGCTAGAGCAATTCCAGGAAAATTGTGAGCGGTTTTCTGCCAGGAATTGCGTAAAACAAGGAGATAGAGCACTTCACCGTTTCCGTGAGACGGTGAAGTGCTCTAGCCGATCCGATTTCCACTTTTCGGATCGAAAAGATGCAGCGCCGCCGGATCGGCGGCGAGGCGGATCGTGTCGCCCGGCCTCACCTCGCTGCGGCCCATGACGAAGACGCAGATCTGCTGGTTGGCGAGCCGAACATAAAACTGCGTCGACAGGCCGAGCGGCTCGACGACCTCGACCTCGGCTTTCAGCGCGCCGTCATCGACCAGCTTGATGTGCTCGGGCCGCAGGCCGATGGTCAGCGCATCGCCGTCCTGCAGCGGCAGGCCGTCGGGCAGCCGCAGCTTCTGGCCGTCGGCGAGCACGGCATCGGCCTTGCCACCCTTCACGACCTTGGCCGGCAAGAAATTCATACCGGGCGAGCCGATGAAGCCGGCGACGAAGGTGTTGGCCGGACGGTCGTAAAGCTCGAGCGGGCGGCCGACCTGCTGCACATAACCGTCATGCATGACGACGATGCGGTCGGCCATGGTCATGGCCTCGACCTGGTCGTGGGTGACATAGACCGACGTGGTCTTGAGCTGCTGGTGCAGCGCCTTGATCTCGGCGCGCATATGGACGCGCAGCTTGGCGTCGAGGTTGGAGAGCGGCTCATCGAACAGGAACACTTTCGGATCGCGCACGATGGCGCGGCCCATGGCGACGCGCTGGCGCTGGCCGCCAGAAAGCTGGCGCGGCAAGCGGCCGAGATAGGAGTCGAGACCGAGCCGTTTGGCGGCGGCGCCCACCCTGCCATCGATCGTCGTCTTCTCGGCCTTCTTCAGCATCAGGCTGAAGCCCATATTCGACGAGACGTCCATATGCGGGTAGAGCGCGTAGGACTGGAACACCATGGCGATGTCGCGGTCCTTCGGCGCGACATCGTTGACCAGGCGCTCGCCGATATGGATCTCACCGCCGGTTACCTCCTCAAGGCCGGCGATCATGCGCAGCAGCGTGGACTTGCCGCAGCCGGACGGACCAACCAGCACCACGAACTCGCCGTCGGCGATCTCCAGATCGACGCCGTGCAGGATGCGCAGCGCGCCATAATCCTTCTCGACGTTTTGCAGCGTGACGGAAGCCATCTTTTATCCTTTGACCGCGCCGGCGGTGAGGCCGGTGACGAGATAACGTTGCAGGAAGGCGAAGAAGACGCAGACCGGGATCAGCGCCAGGATGGAGGCCGCCATCATCTGCCCCCAGTCGACGGCGAACTTGCCGATGAAGGTGAGCAGGCCGACGGCGAAGGTCTTCTGCTCGTCGCTGGAGATCAGCATCAACGCGAACAGCAATTCGCTCCAGGCGGCGGTGAAGACGAAGCCGAGCGTCGCGCCCATGCCGGGCAAGGTCAGCGGCACGATCACCCGGCGCATCGCCTGGGCGCGGGTGCAGCCGTCGATCATCGCCGCCTCTTCCAGGTCCTTCGGGATGCCGTCGAAGAAGGACTGCATGAGGAAGGTGGCGAAGGCGGTGTTGAAGGCGGTGTAGATGATGATCAGTCCGATCAGGCTGTTGGTGAGGCCCAGATCGCCCATGATGCGGTAGATCGGCGGGATGACCATGACCAGCGGGAAGGTCTGGGTGAGCAGCAGCAGGATCGCCAGCGTCGCCTTGCCGCGGAAGGTGAAGCGCGACATGGCGTAGCCGGCGAGCGTCGCGATGACGGTGACGAACGCGGCCGTCGACACCGAGACGATGACGCTGTTCAGGAAATAACGCGGAAAGTCGGACGCCTCGAGCACGGTCGCGAAGTTCTTCAGCGTCGTTTCCGACGGCCAGAAGGTGATGCCTTCCGAATAGAGCAGGCGCTCGGGCGTCACCGAGATCTTCAACGTCCAGAAGATCGGGAACAGAGCGAAGATCACGTAAGCCGCGATCGCCGCGTAGAGCCCGATGCCGCCGAAAATGCGCGAAGAGGTGGAGCGGCCGGCGATCATCAGACGTGCCTCACCAGCGTGCGACGGATGGCGATCAGCCCGATCGCATAGACGATGAGCAGCACCAGAAGCAGCACCGCGACCGCCGAGGCATAGCCCTTGTCGAGCGATTTGAAGGCGCTGACATAGATGTAGACCGGCACGGTGCTGGTCGAGCCCGCCGGGCCGCCCTCGGTCATGACGAAGATCAGATCGGCGAAGGTGGCGATCCAGATGGTGCGCAGCATGACGGTGATGACGATGGTCGGCGCGAGAAACGGCAGCGTCACCTTGGTGAAGCGCTGCCAGGGCGAGGCGCCGTCGATGGCCGCAGCCTCATGCAGTTCGGAGGGGATCGACTTCAGCGCCGCGAGCAGCGTGATGGCGAAGAAGGGGATGCCGAACCAGATGTTGGCGACGATCGGCCCCCACATGGCTGTGGCCGGATCGGAGAGCACGTTGGTCGGCTCGGCCTTCAAGCCGAGCGCGAAGAGCCAGTGCGGCAGCGGCCCGATGATCGGGTTGAACAGCCAGGCCCAGGTGAGGCCGGAGAGGAAGGACGGCACCGCCCAGGGCAGGAACACCACGGCCTGCACGACCTTGCGGCCATAGAACGGCTTGTCGAGCAGCAGCGCCAGGCCCAGTCCGAGGAAGAACTGGAAGAACAGGCTGGCGACCGTCCACCACAGCGTGTTGATCAGCGCCTGCCCAAGCACCTGGTCGGAAAGCATCGCCTGGTATTGCGCGAGGCCGACATATTGCGACTTGAAGGCCGAGAATTTGCGGAACGAGTAGCTGATGCCGATGATCAGCGGCACCAGCAGCACCAGGACCAAAAGCACGATAGCCGGCGAAAGATAGAGCCACGGCTCTATCGCGGCCTTGCTCAGCCGCCGTTTGCGCGGCAGCGCGGCGGATCGGATTTCGGACACTGCGTAGGTCATACGGTGCTCGCGATTATGGTTGGAGCCGGCGTTGGCGACGGCGCCCTTCTCCCCGTTTACGGGGAGAAGATGCCGGCAGGCAGATGAGGGGCGGCGCCAGCTTTTCAGAACTCAGCGCTGCCCCTCATCCGTCACTTCGTGACAACTTCTCCCCGTAGAACGGGGAGAAGGAAAAAGAGGCGCGAACTTACGAAGGTCTGGCGCTGCCCCTCATCCGGTCCTTCGGACCACCTTCTCCCCGTAAACGGGGAGAAGGAAGAGGCCTGCGCTTACTTCTTATTCTTCGCCAGCCAGTCCTGCTGTTCCTTGGTCAGGAACTTGGCCCATTCGTTGGCCACTTCCTTGGCCGGCTTCTGGCCGAGCAGCACTTCCTGGAAGTTCTTGATGGCCACCTGGTCGACGAAGTTGCCGAGGTTTTCCAGATGCGTCGGCGGCGTCACCATTTCATATTTGGAGCTGTCGCTCAGCTCGGTGAACCATCCCTTGAACTGCTCGGTCTTGAAATGCGCGTCCTGGTCGGCGCCATTGTGGATCGGGATGACGCCGACTTCCTTGGCCCATTCCAGATTGTCCTTGGGCGACAGAAGCGTGGCCATCAGCTTCCAGGCTTCGTCCTTGTGCTGGGAGTTGGCGAACATCGCCCAGCCGGCATAGCCCAGAGTCGGATAGGACTTGCCGCCCGGGCCAACCGGAAGCGGCGCGACGGCGAAGTCGTCGGCGCTCATCTTGTCGGCGATGCCGAGCAACGCGTCGGGGTCCTGGTTGAGCATGGCGCAGGTGCCGGAATAGAAGCCGGTCACCGTTTCGTTGAAGCCCCAGCTCACCGCGTCCTTCGGCGCCAGGCCGTTCTTGTACATGTCGGCCAGCATCTGCAGGCCCTTGACCGAGCCTTCGTCATTGATGGTCGAGACGCCGTCGTCGGTGAAATAGCCGCCCTTGCCGTCGGCAATATTCATGAACATGTGCATGCCGTTGAAGGCGCCCGGGCCGCCGCGCAGGCAGTAGCCGTATTTGCCGGGGATGGCCGAGATCTTCTTGGAGAAGGCGACGAACTCGTCGAGGTTTTCCGGCGGACGATCGAGGCCGGCTTCCTTGAACAGCTTCTTGTTCCAGAACAGCGCGTTCACATAATAACCGTAAGGGATCATGAACTGCGTGTTGTTCACGGTCGAGCCGAACTGCTTGGCACGGTCGCCGAGCGTCTTGGCGTCGGGCCACTTGGCCATGTAGGGGCCGAGATCCTCGAGCTGGCCGTTATTGGCGTAGAGGCCCATCCAGCGCTCCGGCATTTCAACCACGTCGGGCGTGTCGCCGGCCTGCACCATGGTGAGGAATTTTTCGAAGGCCTGCCCCCAAGGCAGCGACACCACCTCTACCTTGATCCCCGGATTGGCGCTCTCGAATTCGGCGATCTGCTTTTTCAGGAATTCGGTGCGCGGCGGGCTGGTGATGACCTCGACCAGCTTGATGGTGGTGTCGGCCAACGCACCGCTGGCGGAGATCGCCAGGCCGGCGACGGCGGCAAGCATGAAGGTCAGTCTTTTCATCTTCAGGACTCCCATTTTCGATCCGTTATTTTTTTGACTTGTCGAAGGCCTGGGCTATGTCGGCCCAGAGGTCCTCGACATTTTCCAATCCGACATTGAAGCGGATGGTTCGGGGGCTGACGCCGAAGCGCGCCATCGAATTGATGCCCGGCGTCTGCTCGAGCGAGGCCTTTGCCGGCACGACCAGGCTTTCATGGCCGCCCCAGCTGACGCCGATGCGGAAATATTTCAGCGCGTCGACAAAAGCCGGGATGTCGACATCCTCGGTGACCTCGAAGGAGAACAGGCCGGCATAGCCGGCCAATGTCTTCTTGCCGGGATGGTTGGAATAGGCGGGGTGGTTGACGCGCTCGACCTTGCCATGCGCCTTCAGCCGCTCGGCAAGGATGAGCCCGCTCTTCATGTGATGCGGCAGGCGCAGCGGCAGCGTCCGCAGGCCACGCAGCAAAAGCCAGCCTTCGAAGGGCGATAGCTTGCCGCCAAGCTGGGAATAGGTCTGCTCGTTGATATGCTTGATGTGGGCGGCCGAGCCTGCCACCACGCCGGCGACGGTGTCGCTATGGCCGCTCAGATACTTCGAAGCCGAATGCAGCACCAGGTCGACGCCATGCGAGATCGGCTTCTGGAAGACGGGCGTCGCCCAGGAATTGTCGATGGTGGTGACAATGCCCTGCTCCTTGGCCAGCCGCGTCAGGTGCTCCAGGTCCTGCAGCTCGAACATCATCGAGGTCGGGCTTTCGAGGTAGAGCAGCTTGGCGCCGGGAAGCGCCGCGGCAACCGCGTCGGGATCGGAGCCGTCGACATAGTCGACCTTGATGTGAAGGCGCGGAAACAGGCGCTCGAACAGCCGGTAGGCATCGCCATAGCAATTGCGCACGGCGACCATGCGCTCGCCGGCGCCGACGAAGGCGAGCACCGTGGCGCTGATCGCCGCCATGCCGCTGGAGAAGCCGCGCGCGGCTTCCGCGCCCTCGAGCGCCGCGACGCGCGCCTCGAACTCCATCACCGTCGGATTGTCGCCGCGCGAGTAGATCGGCTGCTTCCTCCTGCCGGCGAAGGTGTCGGCCATGTCGGCGTAATTGGCGAAGGTGAACAGCGAGGTCTGGTAGATCGGCGGAACTACCGCGCCGCCCGGGAACGGATCGTCATGCGCCAGCAGCGTCGCCGCCTCGCCGAGATAGTCGCTGGCCAGGGAAGCCGGGTCGAAGGTGTTGGGCTGCTCGTTCATCTGCGGTCCGAAAGTTTGAGGTTGGCGGCGCCGCGCTTAAGATCGTCCTCGACGGTGGCGATCAGCTTCAGCGCTTCGGCGCGGGCGCCTTCGGGGTCGCGCGCGGCGATGCGCTCGAAGATGGTGCGGTGATAGGGAAAGCTTGCATGGCCGAAATCCCGCACGCCGAGCGGATGCTCCCAGAAACGGTGGAACATCTCGTACATGGCGGCGATGATCTGCTCGAAGAGCGGGTTGCCGGAAGCGCGGAAGACCGCCTGGTGGAATTCCCAATCCTCCTCCGAGGACATGCCGGCGCGAGTCTGGAAGGCCTCCTCCATGAGGTCGAGCTTGCGCTCGATCTCGGCGAGCTCGGCCTTGCCGGCGCGAATAGCGCAAAGGGCGGCTGCCTCGGCCTCCAGCGCGCGGCGGATCTCCAGCGTCGCCATCAGGCCGGCGAAGTCGTTGCCGCCGGCGAGCGTCAGCGGCATGTGCAGCATGTCGGGGGAGACGGCGGCCTTGAGATAGGTGCCCGAGCCCTGCCGCCGTTCGACGAGGCCGAGCCCCTCCCAGCGAGTCAGGGCCTCGCGCACCGTGTTGCGGCTGACCTTGAGGCGTTCGGCCAGGATGCGCTCGGTCGGCAGCTTTTCGCCCGGACCCAGAGCCTCCTGCCGCACGAAGCCCGCCAATGCCTTCAGCACCGCGTCATCGCGGGCCGTGGTCTGGATGGGGGGCAAGAAATCGGTCAAGCCTGAGCCTAAAGTGGTTCAATGGTCCAACCAATTTCTGCACAAGCGGAAAGATGAGTCAACAGTCGAAATGGGCTAGGCCGGACAGCGCGGATATGCGCCATCCAGCCCTGGCATTTCAGGGGCGGATGCGCGTCGGCATGGCCGCCGCACGCTCCCGGCGCCAGCGCGCGAACATTTCCTCACGGACCCGCCTCGAACCCGAAAGCCGCTGCTTGGCCTCCGCCAGCACGGCCGGCGAAGCCTCGGCGGGCGTGCCGGAGCGGAAGGGAGGCGCCGGCGCATATTCGAGCGAGAGCTGCACGACTTCCGCTTCAGCCTGGCCGAGCAGCCTGGCGACGAGCGCCAGGCCGAAATCGACGCCGGAGGTGACGCCACCGGCGGTGATCAGCTTGCCGTCCTCGACGATCCGCGCATCAACGGGAATCGCGCCGAACTCTTCAAGGAAATCATGCGCATACCAATGGGTGGTGGCGCGCTTACCCTTGAGCAATCCGGCCGCGCCGAGCACCAGCGCGCCGCTGCACACCGAGGTTATGTAGCGCGCCTGCCCGGCGCGCTCGCAGACGAAATCGAGAACCGCCTTGTCCTCGAGCAGCACGTTGACGCCGCCACCGCCTGGAATGCACAGCACGTCGAGCGGCGGACAATCGTCGAATGTCGCCGTCGGCGTAAGCGACAGACGCGTCGATGACATCACCGGATTGCGATCCTTCCAGATCAGCTCCACCTCCGTGCCCTTGACCGTCGCCATGACCTCGTAAGGCCCGGTGAGATCGAGCTGCTGGACGTTGGGGAAAACGAGAATGCCGAAACGAAGGCTCATAGGAAATCTCCAGGGTTTGACTTGGGGCAGGTTGACTTCGGGCAATCTACGGCATCATGCTTTGGCCAGATCGCCAATCATCCCTCGTTTCAGGCCAAACCCATGCGCCGCATCGAAATCCTCGCCTATCCCGACATCCAGCTCCTCGATGTCAGCGGACCGCTCCAGGTTTTCGCCAGCGCCAACGATTTCAGGACGCAGGCCGGCGAAGGGCCCGCCTATGAGGTCGTCCTCGTCGCCGCTTCGCCGCGGATCAGGACATCGTCCGGCTTGGTGCTGGAGGCAGCAGCGCTGCCGGCGCATGGCAGCGAGATCGACACGGTGATCGTACCCGGCGGCTGGGGCGTCAACGCGGCCTGCGAGGATGCCGAGCTGGTGGAATGGATCGTCGGCCGCTCGCGCGATGCGACGCGAACGGCCTCCGTCTGCAGCGGCGCCATGCTGCTGGCCGAGGCCGGCCTGCTCGACGGCCGGCGCGCGGTTACCCACTGGGGCCGCTGCGCGGAGTTCGCCAAGCGTTTTCCGGCGGTAAGGCTGGAACCCGACCCGATCTTCATCCGCGACGGCAATGTCTGGACCTCGGCCGGCGTGACGGCGGGCATCGACCTGGCGCTCTCCTTCGTCGAGGCCGACCTCGGCCGGCGCACGGCGCTCGCGGTGGCGCGCGAGCTGGTCGTCTTCCTGAAGCGTCCCGGCGGCCAGGCGCAGTTCAGCCAGACCCTCAAGCTGCAGCAAGGCGACGAGCGCTTCGACAAACTGCATGGCTGGATCCTGGACAATCTGAGCGCCGACCTTTCGCTGGAGCAACTGGCTGACCGCGCCAATATGAGCCGGCGCAGTTTTTCGCGGCGCTATCAGGAGGCGACCGGGCGAACGCCCGCGCGTGCTGTCGAGGAGATCCGCATCGAGGCGGCGCGGCGGATGCTGGAGCGGGGGCAGACGGTCAGCCAAACGGCCCGGCGCTGCGGCTTCGGCTCCGAGGAAACGATGCGGCGCGGCTTTCTACGCGTCCTCGGCACCAACCCGCGCGACTACCGCGAGCGGTTCTGATCGAGACCGCTCGCGCCAGGCAGCAGGGCTCAGCTCCGTGACGCCGCGGAACTCCCGGTTGAAATTCGATTTCGTCTGGGAGCCGGACTCGAGCATCGCCATCGTCACCTTCTCGTCGCGCGCCAGTTTCTGTTCGACCGGGAGACGCAGCGTATCAATGGTTCATGGCTTGTGTCAGGGGTGGTGAAGCACGCTCAGGCCGCCATCCGCGACGAGGCAGGCGGCGTTGATGAAGGGGCATTCGTCGGAGACGAGGAAGACCGCCGCCATGGCGATCTCCTCAGGCGTGGCGATGCGCCCGCCCGGGTGCAGCGCCAGCGTCTTGGCCCGTGCCGCCTCCGGATCGTCAAAGCTGTTCCAGTAGTCGATGACCTTCTGGGTGGCGACATAACCGGGCGCCAGCGCGTTCACGCGGATGTTGTTGCCGGCATATTCGATCGCCAGCGATTTGGTCAGGCCGAGCAGAGCATGCTTGGCGACGGGATAGGGAAAGGTGTGCGGGATGATGGTGAAGGCGTGCGTGGAGGCGATGTTGAGGATCACGCCGCCGCCCTGCCCGATCATCCCCGGCAACGCCGCCCTGGCGCAGTGCCAGGCGCCCTTCACGTTGACGTCGAGATTGCGCGTCCAGTCATCCTCGGTGGCGTCGAGCGGCGTCGAGAAGACGTTGACGCCGGCATTGTTGATGACGGTGTTGACCGGACCGATGGCCTTCGTTGCCGCCTGCATCGCGGCGTCGATTGCCTTGGCGTCGGCGATATCGGCGGCCGCGTGCGCAACGTCGCCCAAACGTGCAGCGCTTTCGACGAGAAGGTCCGCGTCGCGGTCGACCAGGAAGAGCTCGGCCTTTTCCCGCAGGCAGGCCTCGGCTATGGCGTAGCCGATGCCTTGCGCCGCGCCCGTGAGGAAGATGCGCTTTCCCTTCAGACGTGCCATCAGCGCCGCCCCAAAGCAGAAGAGCGCAGATTGTCGAGCAGCACCGCTAGGAGCAGGATCACGCCGCGCACGATGTATTGGTAGAAGGCGGGGATGTTGAGCAGGTTCATCGCGTTCTCGGCGATGCCCATGATCAGCACGCCGACGATGACACCCGACATAGTCGCCCTGCCGCCGGCCAGGGAGACGCCGCCGAGCACGCAGGCTGAGATCACCGAAAGCTCCAAGCCCACCGCTGCGTTGGGCTGGCCGGAGGTGATGCGCGAGGCAAGCAGGATGCCGGCGATGCCGCAGACCACGCCCTGCAGCGTGAATATCCAGATGCGCGTCCTGTCGACATTGACGCCGGCCAACCGGGAGGCTTCCGGATTGCCGCCGATGGCCAGCGTGTTCTTGCCGAAGACGGTGCTGTTCAGCACGAAGCCGAAGATGGCGAAGAGCACCGCCAGAACCCATATCGGCGTCGGGATGCCGAGCAGCTTCGACAAGGCAAGCTGGTAGAAATCCGGGCTGTTGATGCCGACGGCGCGGCCGTCCGACGAGATCAGCGCGAAACCGCGCACGATCTGCATGGTGGCCAAAGTGGTGATCAGGGCGTTGATGCGAAACTTGGCGATGACCACGCCGTTGACCCAGCCGACGACGGCGCCGCAGGCGATCGCCGCGATGAGGCCGAGCAGGATCGAGCCGGTGTAATTGGATGCCATCACAGCGACCATGCCGGCAAAGGCGACGATGGAGCCGACGGACAGGTCGAAATCGCGCGCCGCAAGACAGAACATCATGGTGCAGGCGACGATGCCGACGGTGACCACGGATTGCAGCAGGCCAAGCATATTGCGGTCGGTGAGGAAGTTCGGCACGAGCAGCGACACCAGCGCGAAGGCGACGATGAAGATGACGACGAGGCCTTGTTCGCCGAGCAGGATCTTCTTCAACCGATCGGTCATTACAAATCCTCAGGATGCGATCGCGTCGGGGGTTTTCTTGTCGGGGAGTGCCGCGGCCAGGATCGCCCTTTCAGCGAACTGGCCGCGCGCGAGCTCGGCGCTGATGCGCCCGCCGCACATCACCAGGATGCGGTCGCAGATGCCCATCACTTCCGGCAGCTCCGAGGAGACGACAACGATTGCCATGCCGTCCTCGGCAAGCTGGTAGAGCAGCTCGTAGATTTCCGACTTGGCGCCGACATCGATGCCGCGCGTCGGTTCGTCGACGATGAGCACGCGGATGCCCTGCTCGGACAGCCAGCGGCCGAGGATGACCTTCTGCTGGTTACCGCCCGACAGGTTGACAATGTCCTGCTTGCGCGACGGCGTGCGCACCTTGAGCTTCTTGATGAAGGTTTCGGCCGTCGCGATCTCGCTGGCGCGGTTCAAAACGCCGAAGCGCGTGTGGTGGCGGCGGGACGAGATGTTGATGTTCTCCTCGATCGAGCGGCCCTGGATGATGCCGTCATGCTTCCGGTCCTCAGAGCAGAGCACGACGCCGGCCCGGATCGCATCATGCGGGCTGGCAGGGGCAATCGTGTTGCCGTCAACCGTGATCGTGCCGCCCGAACGCGGATCCGCGCCAAAGACCAGCCGCATCAGCTCCGAGCGTCCGGCGCCGATGAGGCCGAAGAAACCGACGATCTCTCCGGCGCGGGCTTCGAAGCTTGCGGGCGTGCGCAACCTGGCGCCGCTCAGGTCGTCGACCTTAAGGCGAACCTCTCCCGCCTTGCGCGGACGAAAACCCCAGATATCGGAAATCTCGCGGCCGACCATCTCGGCGACGACCTGGTCGCGCGTCACATCTTTGAGCGATGCGTGATGCGCGGCGAGCTTGCCGTCACGCAGCACCGTCAGGCTATCGCAGAGCCGGAACACCTCGTCGAGGCGGTGCGAGACATAGATGATGACCTTGCCTTCGCCGCGCAGCCGGTAGATCAGCTTGAACAGGATCTCGCTTTCGCGGGACGACAGCGACGAGGTCGGCTCGTCGAGCGCGATGACGCGGGCGTCGAGCATCACCGCCTTGGCGATCTCGACCATCTGGCGTTCGCCGATCGAAAGCGTCTTGACCTTGCGGCGCATGTCTATGTCGATGCCGGCCGATTTCAGCTTGGCGCCGACATCGTCCAGCATACGGCGGCGGGCGATGATGCCCCCGCTTGCCGGAAAGCGGCCGAGGCTGAGATTCTCGGCAACGGCCAGCTCGGGCACCAGCTGCAATTCCTGATGGATGACGATGACGCCATTGTCGAAGGCGTCCCTCGTCGAGGCATAGGCCTGGACCTTGCCGTCGATGCTTATTTCGCCGGCATCGGCATGCTGGTCACCGGACAGGATCTTGATGAGCGTCGATTTGCCGGCGCCATTCTCGCCCATCAATCCGTGCACGGCGCCCTTCTCGACGCTGAACGACACATCCGACAAGGCTTTGACGCCCGGATAGGTCTTGGTGATGCTGGAGAATTCGAGAAAGGACACGGGCCTCGATCCTTCTTTGCATGCCGAACAGGCGGCGGCATCGAGCCGCCGCCTGTTCGTACAGGGAGGACTATTCGATGCCGAGGTCCTTGCGCACCTTCTGGTAGTCGTCGCGCTTGGCCAGCGCGCCGGCGGTCAGCGTCAGCTTGGCCGGCTCCTTGTTGTTGGCGATCCAATCATACATGTCGAGCGCTGTCTCGTAGCCATGACGCTTGGGCGAAATGATCACCGTGCCGACGAAGCCGGTGGCGGCGGGCTTCTTGAACTCGTTGATCGCCGATTCCGCGCCGCCGATGCCGACGCCGATCATGCCGTCGGCCGGGATGCCGACGCTTTCGGAAGCGCGCACGGCGCCCAGCACCGCCTCGTCATTGAGGCCGAAGGCGATCCACTTCTTGATGCCGGCATGGGCATTGAGCACTACGGTCGCGGCATTGAGCGCGGCTTCGGTGTCGGTCTTGGCCTGCGGCGCGTCGAAGATGTTCTCGGCCTTGAAGCCGGCGGCCTTCAGCACCGAGATCGCGCCCTCGACGCGGTCGACGGCGGTCGGCAGCTGGTCGTAGGAAACGCGGATCGCGCCGACCTCGTCCATCTTCCAGCCGCGCGCCTTCATCTCGTCGACGATGGCCTGACCCACCGCCTCGCCGATCTTGGTGGCGGAGATACCCATATGCGGCACGTCTTCCAGCGGCTTGCCGTCGGCGCCGACGAGGCGGTCGTCCACCGTCATCAGCTTGAGATTGTTGGCGGCGGCCTTGGCGACGATGCCCGGGCCGAGCTTCACATCCGGCGTGCAGACGACGAAACCCTGCGCTCCCTGAGCGCCCAGATTGTCGATCGCCGACATCAGCTTCTCGCCGTCCTCGGCGCCGATCTTGACGAGCGTGAAACCCTTTTCCTTGGCGGCCTGGTCGGCGAACTTCCATTCGTCCTGGAACCAGGGCTCCTCGGGCTGTTTGACGATGAAGCCGATCTTGGTGTCCTGAGCGTAGGCCGACGCGATCGTGGTGACCGACAAGACGGCGAGAGCACCCGCGACGAGCGCGGTTTTCAAAAGTCGCATGATTACCTCCCAGCAAACGGCCGGGCGCTCAGCCCGGATTGGTCGTGTGTAGTCAATTTTATCATACCCGTCAATTGATTTGGTATGATAAATAAGATAGGTAGTCCGATAAGTAGTCGCTGGCGCAAATCACTCGCATCCGCTAAGGCCGGACCAATTGCGCGCAAACCGAAGGGTTCGCTGCCTTGGAGGAGGGGCTAAGGTGAACGAAACACCGAAGAAGGCTGACGAAGATCAGGAAACGCGCGAGACGGCGCGTCGTCCGCGCGTCATGCCCGACGTGACCAAGGCGATCGCCTCCGACATCTTCTCTGGCCGCTATCCGGCCGGATCGTCGCTGCCGACCGAGAACGATCTCGGTATCGAATACGGCGTCAGCCGCACCGTCATCCGCGAGGCGCTGAAAGTGCTGGCGGCAAAGGGGCTGGTGCTGTCCCGGCCACGTGTCGGCACGGTCGTGTGCGACCAGGACAACTGGAACATCATCGATCCGCAGGTGCTGGCCTGGCATGCGCCGCATGCCCTGGACGACAAGCTGTTCGACGCGATCCTCGAAACCCGCCGCGCCATCGAGCCGCTGGTCGCGGAACTTGCGGCGACACGCGCGACGCTGCAGGAGATCGCCGACCTCGAAGCGGCCTGGCAAGGCATGGCCGGCGCCGGCGAGGATCTGACGCAATTCTCGCGCTCCGACATCGTCTTCCACCAGATCGTCTATGGCGCGAGCCACAACCCGATCTTCCGCCAGATCGGCAAGCTGATCGATACGGCACTGCTGTTTTCGCTCGAAGCCACCGCGACGATCTCGCCGGTCAGGCGCAAGGAAGCGGCGGCGGCGCATGGCGAAGTGGTCGAAGCTCTGCGCATGCGCGACGCCGTCGCCGCGCGCAACGCGGCCGACAAGATACTCGATCTCGCCGCACGCGACCTCGTCAGCGCCAAGAAACTGAAAAACAACTGAGACCGGCCGGCCGCATGAAGATCACCGCTCTAACCACCTATGTCGTTCCGCCGCGCTGGCTGTTCCTCAAGATCGAGACCGACGCCGGCGTCAGCGGCTGGGGCGAGCCGGTGGTCGAAGGCAAGGCGCTGACGGTCGAAGCGGCGGTCAAGGAACTGGCCGACTATCTGATCGGCAAGGATCCGCGTCTGATCGAGGATCATTGGACGGTGATGCATCGCGGCGGCTTCTATCGCGGCGGGCCGATTCTGATGAGCGCCATCGCCGGCATCGACCAGGCGCTGTGGGACATCAAGGGCAAGGCGCTTGGCGTGCCGGTGCATGAATTGCTTGGCGGGAAGCTGCGCGAGACGATCAAGGTCTATTCCTGGATCGGCGGCGACCGTCCGGCGGAAGTTGCGGCCGGCGCCAGGGATGTGGTGGCGCGCGGCTTCCAGGCGCTCAAGATGAACGGCACCGAGGAGTTGCAGATCGTCGACAGTCACGACAGGATCGATGCCGCGGTTGAACGGGTCGCCATGGTGCGCGAGGCGGTCGGGCCGAATATCGGCATCGCGGTCGATTTCCATGGCCGGGTGCACCGGCCGATGGCGCGCATCCTGGTCAAGGAACTGGAGCCCTACCGGCTGATGTTCATCGAGGAGCCGGTGCTCAGCGAAAACCGCGAGGCGCTGAAGGAGATCGCCGCGCTCGGCTCGACGCCGATCGCGCTCGGCGAACGGCTTTACAGCCGCTGGGACTTCAAGCCGGTATTCGAGGAAGCTGTCGTCGACATCATCCAGCCCGATCTGTCGCATGCCGGCGGCATCACCGAATGCCGCAAGATCGCAGCCATGGCGGAAGCCTATGACGTGGCTGTGGCGCCGCACTGTCCGCTCGGGCCCATCGCGCTGGCCGCCTGCCTGCAGCTCGACGCCGTGAGCTACAATTGCTTCATCCAGGAACAGAGCCTGGGCATCCACTACAATGCCGGCAACGACCTGCTCGACTATGCCGCCAACAAGGATGTGTTCCGCTATGAGGATGGCTATGTCGCCATTCCCGACGGACCGGGCCTGGGCGTCGAGATCGACGAGGAGTATGTGAAGGAGCGCGCCAGGGAGGGACATCGCTGGCGCAACCCGGTCTGGCGCCACAAGGACGGTTCGTTCGCCGAATGGTAAGCCGGGCGCCAAGTGGTGAGCCGGCGACTTTTTCGTCACCCAATAGCTTATAGGATCGCCGGCGCGGGTGCGATCGCGGCGAGACCGGCTTCGGTCAGTGCGTAGATGCCGCGCTCGGCGCGGGCGAACCAGCCATAGTAATTATGCTGCAGGATGCTCGCGGCGCGCGGCGAAAGCGCCTTGAGGTCGCGTGGCCGCTTCGGACCGTCGGCCATGGCGGCGGCGCAGGCCAGCGCCTCCTGCCGGTAGGCGGTCATGATCGGCTTCCTGCGCGTGCTGCCGCCGACGGACGGATCGCCCTTGCGGCGGTGATGCTCCTCGACCAGGCGCGAGCGCCGCCTGGGATCCCGGCGCGGCGGCAAGGCGGCGGGACTGAGCAGCAGCTCCACCTCGCCCTTCCTGCCGACGCCCAACAGGCCGAAGCCGAGACGGCGGCAAAGCGCGCGAAACCGCCGATCATGCTCGCGGCCCTTGCCGCGCGCCGACATATAGGCGGCGAGCCACACTTCGTCGCAGGCGGCCGCGCGATCGACCGCTTGCAGAACGAGCTCGAGGTTGAACTGCAGCTTCAGCTCGCAGATGACGACAACCGGCGGCTCGCCGGGGCGCACGCCGACCACGTCGCAGCCGCCGATCTCGCCCTTGACGGCGAAATCCATGCTCTCGAGAAACCGCTTCACCGGCTCGTAGAGGGAAGTCTCCTGCATGCGACAGGCATAGCCGATTCGCCGGCGGTCGGGCACCGAGGGGCCGCGCCCCGGTTTGCCGCCTCATGTCTCAGGCGCGATGCAGGTAGTCCTCGATCGACTTCGCCTTCATCTCGATCGAGAAACCGGGCGCCTGGGGCGGCATATAGGCGGCGTCGCGGATGACGCAGGGATCGAGAAAATGCTCGTGCAAATGATCGACATATTCGATGACGCGCCCGTCCTTGCTGCCTGACACCGCGACATAGTCGATCATCGACAGATGCTGGACATATTCGCATAAGCCGACGCCGCCGGCATGTGGCCAGACCGGCAAGCCGAACTTGGCGGCGATCAGGAGCACCGCCAGCACCTCGTTCAGCCCGCCCATGCGGCAGGAATCGATCTGCACCACGTCGATGGCGCCGCCGGCGATGAACTGCTTGAACATGATGCGGTTCTGGCACATCTCGCCGGTGGCAACCTTGATCGGCGCCACGGCCTTACGGATCTTGGCGTGGCCGGCGACATCGTCCGGGCTGGTCGGCTCCTCGATGAAGAAGGGTTTCGCGAAGGCGAGGTCCTTCAGCCAGTCGATCGCCTGGTCGACCTCCCAGACCTGGTTGGCGTCGATCATCAGGTAACGGTCCGGCCCGATGACCTCGCGGGCGATCCGCAAGCGACGGATGTCGTCGGCGCGATCGCGGCCGACCTTCAGCTTGATGTGGTTGAAGCCATCGTCAACCGCTTCCTGGCAGAGGCGCCTGAGTTTGTCGTCGGGATAGCCGAGCCAGCCGGCGGAGGTGGTGTAGCAGGCATAGCCTTCGCGCTCGAGGGTGGCGAAGCGCTCGGCCTTGCCGGCTTCGGCCTTTTTCAAAATCTCCAGCGCTTCGGCCGGCGTGATCGCATCGGTGAGATAGCGGAAGTCGACGATGCGCAGGATCTCTTCGGGACTCATCTCGGCGACCAGGCGCCAGACCGGTTTGCCGGCTTCCTTGGCCCAGAGGTCCCAGACCGCGTTGACCACGGCGCCGACCGCGAGATGCATCGCACCCTTGTCCGGCCCGATCCAGCGCAGTTGGCTGTCACCGGTCACATGGTGCCAGAAGCGGCCGGGATCCTCTTTCACCCAGTCGAGGTCGAGCCCGACGACGAGATGGCGCAGCGCCTCGATCGCCGCGCAGCAGATCTCGTTGCCGCGGCCGATGGTGAAGGTGAGGCCGTGGCCCTTCAGCGACGGGCGATCGGTGTCGAGGATGACATAGGCTGCTGAATAGTCCGGGTCCGGATTCATGGCATCCGAGCCGTCGAGGCTTTGCGATGTCGGGAAACGGAGGTCGAAGGTTCTGAGGTCCGTGATTTTCGTCATTGCTGCCTCGTAGTGGCCCGCCTCGTAAACTGGATTGCCGCGCGCTCAACCTGGCGGTTGAAAGGGCCTCAGATCGACCAGCCGCCGTCGATATTATAGGCCTGTCCCGTCGTATAGGTCGCCCCGGCGAGATAGACGGCGAGGTCGGCGATCTCTTCCGGCGTGCCGATCCTGCCCATCGGCTGGCGGGCGATGAAGGCCGCGCGCGCGGCCTCATAGTCGCCTTGCGCCTGCATGCGGCCCTGAAGCGAAGGGCTTTCGACCGTACCCGGGCAGATGGCGTTGCAGCGTATGCCCTTGGCGACATAGTCGGCGGCGATCGATTTGGTCAGGCCAACCACGGCCGCCTTGGTCACGCCATAGGCGAAGCGGTTCGGCACGCCCTTCGGGGCGCCGGCTACCGACGCCATGTTGATGATCGAGCCGTCGCCGCGCTCCAGCATGCCGGGCAGCACGGTGCGGATGGTGCGGATCATGGCGCGCACATTGAGGTCGAAGGCGAAGTCGAGATCCTCATCCTTCATCTCGAGGATCGAGCCGGCATGAACGAAGCCGGCGCAGTTGAACAGCACGTCGACGCGGCCGATTTCGGCGAAGGCGGCCTTCACTGCTTCGTCGTTCAGCACATCGAGCTTTTGCGTCGCAATGCCGGGCGTGTCGGCAAGTTCGGCCAAGGCCGTCTCGTTGATGTCGGTGGCGTGGACGATGGCGCCCGCTTTCGCGAAAGCCAGCGCGCTTGCCCGCCCTATGCCTTGCGCGGCCGCCGTAACGACCACGACCTTGCCTGTGATGTCAGCCATTCTTCTGTCTCCGTCTTTCAGCCGGGCCGTCGCTCGACGATGTAGATGTGATCCGCGGCCAGCACGACGTCGTCACGCTGGTTCAAAACCTCGACGCGCTCGATGACGCGCCCGGCGTTTGGCCGTTTCGGGTCGTCTTCCTTGGCGGCGATGGTGGTGCGCGTGCGAATGGTGTCGCCGATGAAGACCGGCTTGATGAAACGCAGCCTGTCGTAGCCGTAGGAGAAGGCGACCGGGTTGATGACGCTCGCCGTCAGGCCGACGCCGACCGAGAAGACCAGCGTGCCATGCGCGATGCGCTGGCCGAAGGGCGTGGTCTTCATGAACTCGGCGTCCATGTGATGCGGAAAGAAATCGCCGGTATGGCCGGCATGGACGACGAAATCGGTTTCGGTGATGGTGCGGCCGCTGGTGAGGCGCGACGAGCCGATCTCATAGTCCTCGAAATAGGTGGTCTGTTCCATGTCCGGCCTTACGGCTTCGTGGCCAGCGGCGTTGCCGGCGCGGCGCTCGATTTGTAGGCGGCCTCGACCAGCGCCATGGTGTGCCAGGCGTCCTCGACGGTGCTCACCAGTTCCGCGTCCTCGCCGGACGCGAAGCGCTGGACATTGGCCATGCGGCCGACAAAGGCATCGGGGAACCATTCGCCGGCGAGCGGGACGGTGACCCAGTCCGAACCGCCCTTGGGATAAATCTCCAGGATGTCCGGCTCGCCGCGCGGATAGTCGAGGTTGAGGCCGAGCTTGACATAGGCCGCGCCCTCGGTGCCGCAGATGCGGAATTCGCAGGCCTGGTAACGGCGTCCGAACTTATGGTCGTGGTTGATCGACAACCCGCAGCGCACCGTATCGCCATAATCGAGGATGGCGCTGGTGCGGGTCTGTGCGACCTTGTGGTTGGGGTGGCCGAGCGTCTTGGCGTGCACGCCCAGCGGATTGCCGAGAAGCTGGCGGATCAGGTCGAGATAATGGATCGAATGCATGGCGATCTCGACGCGCGGCGCCTTGAGCAGGAATTCCCACAGCTGCCACGGCGTGTCGAGCGCCAAAAGCGCGTCGAAATCGACGACCTCGCCCAGCCATCCATGGGCGATGGCGTCCTTCAGCGCCAGCATCATCGGCGCAAAGCGGAGCTGGAAGTTCACGGCGGCCCTGAGTTGCTTGGCGCGGCAGATTTCGAGGATTTCCGTCGCCTCGCCGAGATAATTGCCCATCGGCTTCTGTATCAGCGCCACCGCGCCGTCGGGCAACGCCGTCAGCACCTCGGCGTGCCGGCCCGGCGGCGTCGCCAGATCGAAGATCGCGTCCTTGACGGCCGCGGCCTCCTCGACCGAGCCGAACGCCTTCACGCCCCATTTGTCGGCAAGCTTCTCCGCCTTCGCCCGATCCGGATCGTAGAGGCCGGAAATCGGGAAACCGCCCTTGCGGTAGGCGGGAAAATGCGCGTCGCCGACGATCGAGCCGGCGCCGAAGGTGACGATCGGGCGCGGCTTCGAGGGCTTGGGCCAGGACTGCGCCAGCGATGCCGGGTCGAAGGCATCAGTCATGATGGAAGACCTCGTCCATCGACGCCCACCACTCGCCTTCCTTTCGCGTTTCCAGCGGCTCCTGGCAGGGCATGCAGACCGACCACCATTCCTGGGTCTTGGGATCGGCCGCCATCTTGGCCATGTCGGCGGCATAGTCGGTGCCGTGGTACTCGAAATAGGAGAACAGCAGGTTCTCCGGCCGCTTCAGGTAGATCGAATAATTCTTGATGTTGCAGGCCGAGATCATGGCGAGAACGTCCGGCCAGACAGCGGCGTGAAGGCGGACATATTCCTCGACCTTCTCGGGTTTCAATCCAAGCACCATTCCCATGCGCTGCATATCCGCCTCCCTATTTCACGATCGCCGTGGTGAATTCGGCGATGCTCCTTGCCTTGACCACGTCCCAGTCCCAGTCGATACCGATCCCCGGCTCGCTGGGCGCCAGCGCATGACCATCCTCGATGCGCATCTTGGCGCCCGTCAACTCATCGAGCTGCGGAATATACTCGACATATCTGCCGTTCTGGATGGCGCAGACCAGGCTGACATGCAACTCCATCAGGAAATGCGGGCAGACCGGCATGTCGAAGGCCTCCGCCGCATGGGCGACTTTCAGCCACGGCGTGATGCCGCCGATGCGGCCGACATCGACCTGGATGATGTTGGCGCCGCCTTTCTGCATGTACTCGCGGAAGTGCCTGATCGAATAAAGCGACTCGCCGACCGCGATCGGCGTCGCGGTCGAGTTCGACAGCCGCACATGGCCATCTATGTCGTCGGCCGGCAGCGGCTCCTCGATCCAGGCGAGGTCGAGATCGCGCAAGCGCTCGGCGCGGCGGATCGCCTCGTCGACGGAAAAACCCTGGTTGCAGTCGGTCATGATCTCGTAGCCGTCGCCGACCGCCTTGCGCACCGCCGACAGCCGTGAAAAATCCTCCGAGCCATGCGGCTTGCCGATCTTGACCTTCGAGCCGGTGAACCCCTTGGCCTTCGCCTCCAGCGCGTCGTCGACCAAAGCCTCAGTCTCGATATGCAGCCAGCCGCCTTCCGTGGTGTAGAGCGGACAACGGTCCTTGGCGCCGCCGGCGAGCTTCCAGAGCGGCAGGTTCTGCTTTCTCGCGCGCAGATCCCAAAGGGCGGTGTCGATAGCGGCCAGCGCGATCGCGGTGATTGCGCCGATCGTGGTGGCATGGGTGGCGAATTCGAGCTCGTGCCAGATCGCCTCGATCTGGTCGGCGTCGCAGCCGATCAGGCGCGGCGCGAGATGGTCGGCAAGCAGCCGCATAACCGATGAGCCGCCGGTGCCGATCGTGTAGCTGTAGCCGGTGCCCGACGCGCCGTCGGAATCGGTGATGGTGACGATCGGCGTTTCCTGGCTGACGAAGCTCTGGATCGCATCGGTGCGCTTGACCTTCGGCACGAGGTCGACCATGCGCAGTTCGATTTTCTCGATTTTCGCCATGTTCAGCTCCTCAGCGACTTTCCGGTTTCGGCGGAGAACAGATGCGCGCGGCTCAGGTCGAAGCTCATGCCGATCCTGTCGCCGGCTTTCAGCGGCTTGGGATTGAGCATGCGCGAAACCCAGTCGGCGCCGTTGAACTCGGCGAAGACCAGCGTCTCGTTGCCGAGCGGCTCGGTGATGCTGACCGGCAGCTCGACGCGGTGGACTTCCGTTTCGCCGCCCGAGCTCAGGCCGTGGCCGGTGGGGTAGAAATCATCCGGGCGGATGCCGAACACGACCTTGTCGCCGGCCGCCGCCTTCGACTTGAACTGGCCGGGCAATGGCAGGCTGTCGCCGCCGCTGAACACTAGCCTGCCGTCGCTGACGGTAGCCTCGTGCAAATTCATCGGCGGCGAGCCGATGAAGCCGGCGACGAAGCGTGTGGCGGGACGGCTGAACACCTCGTCCGGCGTGCCGACCTGCTCGATGTAACCGGAGCGCATGATGACGATGCGGTCGGCGAGCGTCATCGCCTCAACCTGGTCGTGGGTGACATAGATGACCGTCGACTTCACCTTGGCATGCAGCTTCTTGATCTCGGTACGCATCTGCGTGCGAAGCTTCGCGTCGAGGTTCGACAGCGGTTCGTCGAACAGGAAGACATCGGGATCGCGCACGATGGCGCGGCCCATGGCGACGCGCTGGCGCTGGCCGCCGGAGAGCTGCGAAGGGCGGCGCTCCAGCAGTTCATCCAGGCCAAGGATGGCGGAAGCTTCGGCGACCCGCCGGTCCATGTCGTCTTTCGCGGCACCAGCGATCTTCAGGGAGAAACCGAGATTCTCGCGCACCGTCATATGCGGATAGAGCGCGTAGGACTGGAACACCATGGAGATGTTGCGTGAGCGCGGTGGCAGGTCGTTGACCACGCGGCCGCCGATATCGATGTTGCCGCCGCTGATATCCTCGAGGCCGGCGATCATGCGCAAGGTCGTCGACTTGCCGCAGCCCGAAGGGCCGACCAGCGCGATGAATTCGCGGTCGGCGATCTCGAGATCGATGCCGTGCACGATCTCCATATTGCCGTAGCGCTTGGTGAGCTTTTTCAGCGAAACCGTTGCCATGCAGTTCAACCTTTCACCGCGCCGGAGGTGAGGCCGCCGACGAGGTGTTTCTGGACGATGTAGGTGAGGGTCAGCGCCGGGATGATCATCACCACCGCCAGCGCGCACATGCCGCGCCAGTCGATGGTGAACTCGGCCGTGTAGTCGAGCAGCCCGACCGGCAGCGTCTTGGAGTTGACGGAGCGGGTGAGCTGCGAGGCCAAAGCGAACTCGTTCCAGCAGGTGAGAAAGGCGAAGATCGCAGCCGAGGCGATGCCGGGGCGCGCCAGCGGAAACTCGACCTGCCAGAAGGCCTGCCAGCGCGTGCAGCCGTCGATCTGGGCAGCCTCCGCGAGGTCCTTCGGCACCTGGCGGAAGAAGCCGTCGATCAGCCAGATGGTGAAGGGCACGTTCAACGCGACATAAGCCAGGATCATGCCGATATGGGTGTCGATGATGCCGAGGCGCACATAGAGGAAGAACAAAGGCAGCGACAGCGCGATGCCGGGCACGGTGCGCGTCAGCATCAGGCCGAGGAACATGCCCGACTTGCCGCGGAAGCGGTAGCGCGCGAAGGCGTAGCCGCCGGCCATGCCGATCGCCACGGCGATCACCGTCGAGGTGACCGAGATGATCAGCGAGTTGCGGAAATAGTCGAGCACCGGGATGCCGCCTTTGCCGATGCCGCTGAACATGGCGATGTAGGCATCGAGCGACACTTCCTGCGGGATCCAGACCGGCGGCTTGGCCATGATCTCGACGGTGGGCCTGAGCGACGACAGCACGATCCAGATGCCCGGCAGGCAGATGACGAGCATGGCCAGGAACAGGCCGACGCGATGCGCGACGGTCAGCGCGCGGCGCGTCAGGCGGGCGGAGGCGTTCTCGTCCATTCTCACCACTCCGCGCCGATCTGCGCGCGCGCCGCGGCGAGCTTGTTGTAGAAATAAACGGTGAAAGCAATCGACAGCAGGATCGAGAAATAGGCCATGGCGTTGGCCAGGCCCATGCGGGCGTCGCTGTAGGCGGTGCGTCCGACCAGCGTCCACAACAGCTCCGTGCGGCCGGCCGGGCCGCCATCGGTCATGATCTTGACGATGTCATAGGCGCGCGCCACGTCGAGCGAGCGGATCGTCATGGCGATGTAGGCGAAAGGCATGACGAAGGGCCAGGTGACATAGCGGAAGGTCTGCCAGGGCGTGCAGCCGTCGACGCGGGCGGCCTCGATGGGCTCCTTTGGCATGGCGAGCAGGCCGGCCAGGATCAGGATGGTGAAGATCGAGGTTGACGACCAGATCTCGGCGATCGTGATGGCGATGAAGGCTAGGTGGCCCTCGATCAGCCACGGGATGGCGTCCTGCGTGATGCCCAGCGACTGCAGCGCGTTGTTCACCAGGCCGATATTGTCATTGAACATGAATTTGAACTGGAAGCCGACCAGGATCGGCGAGAACATCATGGGGAACATCATCAGCGTGCGCAGGATGCGCTGGCCGCGCGTCGCTTTCTCGACCAGCATCGCCAGGCCGAGGCCGAGCAGCATTTCGAGGTTGAGCGCGATGGTGAGCAGCAGGACGGTGCGGCCGAAGGCCCACCAGAAATCGGCATTGGACAGGATCGAGAGATAGTTCCTGAAACCGATGAAGACGAAGAAGGTCTCGGGCCGCGTCAGGCGGAACGGCGTGAAGCTGGAATAGAGCGACAGGATCAACGGCAGCACCACGACCGCCGCCAGCACGATGATGGCCGGGAGCAGCAGCAGAAACGGCGCGGATGGCTTGAGGCCCTTCATCAGTATCCTGTGGGGTATTGCATTCAATTCGGGCCGTCGCGGGCATGGCCCCGGCCGGAGCGGAAAGTTGGCAGCGACGAGACGCTGCCGCCTCCCCCATTCACGATGGGGGAGGCAGCCTTGGGAGCGCTGCTTAGAGCTTGCCGGCGTCCTGCAGGATCTGCGTCGCCTTGGCGGCGGCGTCGTCCAGCGCCTGCTTGGACGTCTTGTCGCCGAGGATCGCCGCCTGCAGCTCGGGGTAGACGGCGTTGGAGATCTCGATCCACTCCGGCGTCTGCGGCACGGCGAAGGCGTGCTTGGCTTCCTCCTGGAAGGCGGCGAGGACCTCCTTCTTGTACGGGTCGTTCTCGGCCTGCTTCAGGTCCCAGTCCCAGACCGCGGTGCGGGTCGGCAGCGGGCCGGCGGCGGCTTCCAGCTTCTGGCTGTCCTCGTTGGTCAACCACCAGACGAGCGAAGCCGCGGCTTCCTTGTTGGCGCAGTTCTCGGTGACGGAGAAGCCGTGGAAGCCCGACCAGCCGGTGCGCTTGCCGGAGGAGCCCTTGGGCGCGACCTTGACGCCGACATTGCCGGCGACCTTCGAGGACTTCGGATCGTTGAAGAAACCGGCCCAGCCCGGCCAGTCGAGGTTGATCGCCACGGTGCCGGAGGCAAAGCCCTGCCCGAGATCGTCCCAGAGATAGTTGGTGGTGCCGGCCGGCACGGCCTTGGCCTTGTAGAGGTTGACGAACCAGTCGAGCGCGCGGATGCCGGCCTCGGAGTTGAACACGGGCTTGCCGTCCTTGTCGAGATATTCGCCGCCCTCGGCGACCACCATCTCGTAGAAGCGGCCGTTGATCGCCTCTTCCTTGCCGGCGAACTGCGTGCCGTAGAAATTCGGCGGGTTGGCGAAGAACTCGGCCTGGTCGGTCACTTCCTTCCAGGTGTCCGGCGGCGCAAGGTCATAGCCGTATTTGGCCTTGAACTTGGTCTTGTTGTCGGCGTTCTCGTAGAGGCTCTTCTGGTAGTAGAGCGCCGAGACGTCGAACTGCGCGCGCGGCAGCATCTCGAGCTTGCCGTCGATGGTCGCGGCCTTGATCGTCGAGGGCACGAAGGCGTCGATCTCTTCCTTCGGCAAGAGCTTGCCGAGGTCGGTGTAAAGGCTCGTATATTGCGGGGCGAAGGACGAATGGTTCCAGCCGACGCACCAGTTGGTGCTGCCCGAGGCGATGTCGGACTTCAGTTCCTTGTCGATGTCGAAGCCGTTCTTCTTGGTCAGGATGTTGACCTTGGCGCCGGTCGCCTTCTCCCATTCGGGGATGCGCTCGTAGAGCTTTTCATATTGCTGGCCGCCGATCAGCTTCACGTCGATCGTCACGCCCGGAAATTTGCCGGGCAGATCGGCCGAAAAAGCCGTGCCGCCGAGCAGCAGGCCAGCCAGGCCGGCGGAAATGCCTAGAACCAGTCTCGTCATGTTCTCCTCCCATGGGCTCGCGGCGACGATCCGCCGGGTGCGCGACCGATCGCTTAAGCTTCATTCATATGCAAATAGTATTTTCATTCCCGGGTCAAGGCGATTATGCTTCCAGCCGAATGAAGTTCATGCATATATGCAGATCGAAATTCACTGGAGGGGCAGGTGGCAGAGGAAGAAGACGGGGACCGCTACCGCGCGCCGGCGCTGGACAAGGGGCTGGACATTCTCGAATTGCTGTCCAGCGTGGATGGCGGGCTGACGCAGGCGGAGATCGCCAAGCGGCTCGACCGCAGCCCGAACGAATTCTACCGCATGCTCGACCGCCTGGTGCGGCGCGGCTATGTCACCAAGATCGACGGCGACCGCTATTCGCTGACGCTCAAGCTATTCGGGCTGGCGCAATTGCATGCGCCGGTGCGGCGGCTGGTGTCCTACGCGACGCCGATCATGCGCGAGCTCGCCGAGACCTCATGGCAAGCCAATCAATTGGTCGTGTTCGATCGCGGCGCCGCCGTGGTCATCGCCCAGCAGGAAGCGCCGCGCTACTGGGGCATCTCCATCCGTGTCGGCTCGCATATCAGCCTGTTCGACACCGGCTCCGGCCATGTGCTGCTCGCCTTCCGCTCCCCGGAAGAGCGCAAGATGATGATCGCCGAGCACCTGCAGAGCACCGAACAGTTCAATTTGACGCCGGAGTTCTTCGCCCGCCTCGACCAGGTGCGCGACCGTGGCTACGAGATGATGGCGTCGCTGCAGACCGCCGGCGTCTACAATCTTTCGACGCCGGTGCTCGGGCCGGACGGCAGGGCCATCGCAGCGCTGACCATCCCCTATATCACGCTGGTCAACGCCCCAAAGGCACCGGACATCACGCTGACGATCCGGCATCTGCAAGGAGCCGCCGCCAGGCTGTCGCAGCTCGCCGGATCCGATGTGCCGCAATCGTCGTAATTTCTTATTTGAATAATGGATTTCTCGGCGAGATAGCTGCCGAACCCAGGGAGGATACGCCGCATGATCATCGACACACATCTGCATCTCGTCGACCAGAGCACGCTTCGCTATCCGTGGCTGGCCGGCGCGCCGGCGCTGAACCGCGATTTCCCCTATGAGGAATACGCCGCCGACGCGCGGCGCTCAGGCATCGAAGGCGTCCTGCATATGGAGGTGGACGTCGACCCGGCCGATATCGCCGCCGAGACCGCTTACGTGAAGTCGGTTGCCGGCCGAGCCGGGAGCCTGCTCCGCGGAGCGATCGCCGCCTGCCGGCCGGAACAGGCCGGCTTCGAGGCCTATCTGGAAACGGTCAAGGCAGACCCGTTCGTCAAGGGTTTCCGCCGCGTGCTGCATGTCGTGCCCGACGATGTCTCGGAAGGGGCGCTGTTTCGTCAGAACATCAAGCGGCTGGCCGGCACCGGCCTGACCTTCGACCTGGTGGTGCTGCCGCATCAGATCCCGAAGGCGATGGCGCTTGCCGACCTCGCGCCCGATGTACAGTTCGTCCTCGACCATTGCGGCGTGCCCGACATCAAGGGCAATGCCGAGCATCCGTGGCGCGAGCATATGGAGGCCATCGCCAAACGGCCGAATGTCGTCGGCAAGATTTCCGGCGTTGTCGCCTATGCAGACCCGGCGACCTGGACGGTCGACACGCTGCGGCCCTATGTCGAGCACACGATCGGCAGCTTCGGCTGGGACCGCGTGATCTGGGGCAGCGATTGGCCGGTCTGCACGTTGGGCGGCGGACTGACGACCTGGATCGCAGCAACGCACGCGCTGCTGGCTGGCACGAGCGACTCGGAGCGGACGCGGCTCCTTTCGGGCAATGCGCGCAGGCTGTGGCGACTTGGCTAATCGCTTGAGTCAGATCGTCGTACGGACGTGGCGCTCGCGGCCGTAGAGCGAAACCAGGAGCAGGATGACCACGCCGAGCGCGGCCTGCACCGTCGACGGGCGGAAGCCGAGGCCGATCAGCAGCGTGTTGATTTCGGTGAGCACCAGGACGCCGGCGATGGTGCCGAGATAGCTGCCGCGCCCCCCGACCAGCGCCGCGCCGCCCACCACGACGGCGGCGATCGTCTGGAAGAGATAGGGCTGGCCGACATCGCCATAGGCCGAGCCGGTGAAGCCAAGCAAAAGCACGCCGGCAACCGCCGCGAAGAAGGCGCTCGCCGCATAGGTGACGATCCACATGCGTAGCGGATCGATCAGCGCCAGCGGTGCCGCCTCCGGGTTGCTGCCGACCGCATAGAGGCGACGCCCATAGGGCGTGCGGGCCAGCACCAGCACGATCAGCGTCGTCAGTGCCACGAGGCATGGCACCAGCAAGGGCACGGGCAAGGGGCCGACCGAGCCGCCGATCGAGACGAAGCTGGACACGGCTTGCGGCGCCGAGCCGGAGGGGAAGCCCCCGGTCCACAACAGCACGGCGCCCTGGACGACCATGCCGATGCCGAGCGTGACGATCAGCGGATGGATGTTCAGCCCGCGCGAGATCAGCCCGTTGAGCGCGCCGATCGCGACGGCAAGGACGCCGACGAGGCCGCAGACCAGCGCGAAGTTCCAACCCTGGCCATAAAGCTGCGCCGCCACGACATTGGCGAAGCCGATGACGAAGGGAATGGAAAGATCGATGCCGCCGAGGATGACGACCAGCGTCTGGCCGATCGAAGCCACCGCCAGCAGCGAGGCGATGACCAGAAGCGCGCGGATGGCGAAGGGCGCCGAATAGCCGGGAATGAGCAGCGTGCCGACGATCTGCAACAGCAGCGCCATCAGGAAGGCGCCGGCGATGCGGGCGTTGGTGGACTGGAACCAGTTGCTTGTCATCCGGTCAGCCTTTCCGCTTCGACAGCCGTTCCTGCACTGCCGTCAGCACCACGGCGATAACGAGGATCAGGCCATAGGCGATCTGCAGCACATAGGTTGAAACGTTGAAGGTGGTGAGCAGGCTCTGCAGCAGGAAGATGTCGATGGCGCCGATCGCTGCACCGCCAGGCCCGCCGCGCCCGCCGGCGAGGCTGACGCCGCCGAGGGCCACTGCGGCAATCGCAATCAGCGTGTAGGTCGGGCCGATATTGGGGTCGGCCGAGCCGATCAGCGAGGTGAGCATCAGCCCGGCGGCGGCGGCGAAGATCCCGGTGAGCACATAGGCGATGAGCCGCACCCTGGTCACCGGCACGCCGGCCGTGTAGGCGGCGCGGTCGTCACTGCCGACGGCCATCAGCAGGTCGTAATAGGGGGTGCGGCGCACCAAGAACCAGCACAGGCCGATGAGCGCCAGCGGCACGATCGAGAGCGGCCCGGCCATGGCCTTCAGCCAGTCCGGCGCCGGACCGATCGGCGCCGGCAGGATGGTGAGCGTGATGCCGGTGAGGATCAGATAGGTGCCGAGCGTCGCCACGATCGGCTGGATGCGCACGATGGTGGCAAGCACGCCGTTCGCCATGCCTACCGCGGCGCCGACCAGCAGCGCGGCCGGAACGATGACCAGCGGCGACGAGATGCCGAGGTTGAGAAACAGAAGCTGGATGACCAGGGCGTTGACGAAGCCCATAAGCGGACCGACCGAGATATCGATGCCGCCGCGTCCCGCCAGGATGACGGGTGCCGAGGCGACGGCCGCGCCGATCAGGGGTGCGGCGAGCCCCAGCAACGTGCCCCAGGACGATGGCTGGAAGCGCGCCGGATTGAGCGCGACGTTGAGCACAAGCAGCACGACGAGCATCACCACGGCAAAGCCGACACCACGCAGCTTGCGGAGGACCGGGCTCATGCGGCACGTCCGAACATGGCGGCGATCACCGCGTCGGTGGTCATTTCCGCGCCCGAGAACTCGGCCGACACGCGCTGCTCGCGAAACACCAGCACGCGGTGACAAAGAAGCAATATCTCCTCGATCTCGCTGGACAGGATCACCAGCGCCATGCCCTCGACGGCAAGGCCGCGGAAGACGTCGTAGAGCACGTGCCGGGTCGCCACATCGACGCCGCGCGTCGGATCGTTGAGCAGAAGGAAGTTCGGCTCCAGCGCAAGGGCGCGGGCGAGCAGCACCTTCTGCTGGTTGCCGCCGGACAGCGTGGTGATCGCAGCGTCGGGACGTGGGGCGACGATGCTGAGCCTTTGCCTGTAAGCCTCGTAGCGCAGGCGCCGTGCCGCGAAGGAGAGAAGGCCGAAGCGACGGTCGTTCGACACGGTGGAGATGGCGAAATTGTCGAGCACCGACTGGGTCGGGAAAATGCCGGTCGAGCGCCGGTCGCGCGGCAGATAGGCGATGCCCCCGGCGACAGCCTTGCGGAAGCTGGTGATCGATCCTGATTGGCCGTCGACGGCGATCTCGCCGGCGACCGGCCGATCGAGCCCGGCAAGCGCGCGCAAAAAACGTTCCTGGCCGTGGCCGTCGAGGCCGGCAAGACCGACGATCTCGCCCGGCGCGATGGTCTGGCTGATCGGATCGACGCCAGGCGCGATGACAAGCCCGCGCACATGAAGAGCCTTCGTCTCAGCCATGTGCCAGCTCTGCTGCGGTTTGCGGCGCCATCGCCGCCAGAAGCTCGGCCGGTGTGGAGGCACCGCGTTCCTCGGTCTTCACCACGCGGCCGGCGCGCAGGATGGATATACGGTCGGACAAAGCCATCACCTCGTCCATGCGGTGGGTGATGAACAGGATCAGCGTGCCGGCGCCGGCCATTGCGCGCATCAGCGCGAAGACCGACTCGCGGTCGGCGAAATCGAGCGCCGCCGTCACCTCGTCGAGGATCAGGACACGCGGGTTGCGGACGACCGCGCGGGCGAGCACGACAAGCTGGCGGGCGGCAAGCGGCAGCTCGCCGCATGGCCGGTCGAGATCGATCGGCGTCACCGCGAAGCGGCCGAGCGCGGCCTGCGCCCAGGCGCGGCGCTCGCCGCGCGGCACGCCTCGTCGCCACAGGCCGTCGAGGCCGAGAAGGATGTTGTCGGTCACCGAACGATCCGGCGCGACCAGCACTTCCTGGAAGACGGTGGCTAAGCCGGCTGCCTGGAAGGCAGCGGGCTGCGTGCCGGAAAACGCCTTGCCGTCGAGCAGGATCGCCCCGTTATCCGGCAGCACGATGCCGGACAGCAGCTTCACCAGCGTGCTCTTGCCCGAGCCGTTCTCGCCCAGGATCGTATGGATCGTGCCGGGACGGAAGGCGATCGACGCATCGGCCAGCGCGACGGTTTCGCCATAGCGTTTGGAGACGCCTTGGACTTCGAGCATTTTTCTTCCCGGAATGGAGAAGCCGGCCCCTCAGTGGGAACCGGCTTCGCAAAACATCACTTGGCGCAGGCGTCCGGCACCTTAGAGTAGTCCCAGCCCTTCGTGGGCGCGGGATTGCTGAAATAGGCGTCGAGCACGTCCTCGGGCATCGGGTCCGTCGGCGGCACCGGGAAGACCGAGACGGCGTCCGGCGTCATGCAGTCCTTGTACCATTTGTCGAGCTCGGCGGCATGCACCGGCGGAATCGGGATCAGCAGCGTGTTGAGCTTCGGCTTCTGGCCGTCGAGCATGCGCTCGCCGACGCGGAACAGCGTCTGCGCCGTCCAACCCGGCAGAACGGCATGGCCCTCGAAGCGGTATTTGTCGGGGTTGGCCTTCCAATAACCCAGCGCATCGCCGGTGATCGAGCCGGTGATCAGCGGCGCCGGGCGGCCGGCTTCGGCGAAGGCCTCGGCGACGACACGGCTTTCGCTGCCGGTCGTCCACACCGCATCGATCGGCGCCGGATTGGTGGCGATCGCCTGCAGCACCACCGTCTTGGTGACATTGGCCGTCCAATTGCCGTTGACGGTGCGCGCGACTTTGAGGCCCTTGTTCTCGGCCAGCGCCTTGTCGGCGCCCTGCTTTTCCTGGACCACGATCGGATGTCCTGCGATGCCTTCGACCACCAGCACGCTGGCGTCGGGCTTCGCCTTGCCGATCGCCGTCATCATGTCATAGCCCCAGCGGGCATAGTTGGAATCGACATTGATGGCGTTGGGGCTGGTGACCGAGCCGGCCGCGGTGACGAAGGGAATGCCCGCCTTGGCCGCAGCGTCCACGGCGTCGTCGAGCGCTGTCGCCGAGCCCGGGATCGAGGTGATGATCGAGCATTTCTTGTCGATGAAGGCGCGGATCTGGTTGATCTGCTGGCTCGGGTCGTTGTTCGAATCCGACACCTCGAAGCTCGACACCGTGCCGTCGGCGATGAGCCCGTCGACCAGCCGCTTCAGCTCCTTGGTGACCGAGACGCGCCACGGATTGCCCTGGTAGCTCTCCGAATGGCACCACTTCCAGGGCTTCGCCGGCGGCGTGAAATTGTCCCAGGCCGAGGGCAGCACCTTCTGCGGCGCGCCGTCATATTGCGCCTTGAGATCGGCAGGCAGGCCGTCGATCACCGACTTCACGTCGGCGGCATGGGCGGCGAAGGGCATCGAGACTAAGGTGGTTGCGGCGAGCAGGCCGCGTATCAGGCTGGTCATTTTTTCCTCCCTTGGTGCAGTGGAACTAGCCGGCGGCGGCCGGCGCGAAACTCTCCCGGAACAGGCGATTGATATCGGCGACGACATGGGCGGCGTCCTGCCTGCCGGCGAGGCCTTCGTTGATGCGGTCGGAGGCCCGCTGCTGGAAGGCCATGTAGCCGTCATGGCGCGGACGGACCCAGGCGCCTTCAAGCGTCGCGCGCGTGGCGCGATAGAAGTCTCCGGTCGCGACGTTGACGGCATCATCCTCCCAGGCCGCGGCATGGCCAGGCTGGCCGCCGGCGGCGGCGTAGGGTCCGCGCTGCACGTCGCCGCTGGCGACCCAGTAGGCGAAGTCGATCGCCGCCTCGCGCGCGGCGGAAAAGGCTGAGACGGCAATGCCGGTGCCGCCAAGCGCCGAGCCCATCGGGCCGTTGCCGCCAACGACCGGCATGTCGGCAAAAGCGAGGCGATGCGGCCTGAAGCCCGCCACCGCATAGGGAACGTAGCCATAGATCAGCGGCGCGCAGGCGATGCGCGAGCCGGATTCAGCCATCTTCTCGACCACCGCGATCGGATCCATCGTCAGGCATGCGGGATCGACGAGCGCCGCGATCTCGCGCAGCATCTCGAAAGCGGTTTCGCCGGTCTCGGCGTCAACAAGGTCGGCCGAACCATCGACGACGCATGGCCGGCCGAGATCGGCGGCCAAAGTGTAGAAGCACATCAGCGAATGCGGCGGCCTGAGCGGCAAGAGCACCCGGCCCTGCTCGGCAAGCGCCAGCACTTCGGTCCAGATAGAAGGCGCGGCGCCGATCAGATCCGGCCGCCAGGCCTGCACCTGGGTCGCGGCGTCGATCGGGAACGCCCATTGCCGCCCCTGCCAGGTGTAGCTCGGATAGGACTTGCCGACGCTTCCCCTGGCCAGCGCCTCGCGCTCCGCCTCGCGGCCGGGGACATCGAGCGGCGCCAGGCACTTCTCGGCGGTGATCTGGCCGACATGCGGATGATCGATGACGATCAGATCATAGGCGCGGGCGAGCTCTTCCACCGGGAAGGACTCGAAATCCTGCAGCGAGCGCTTTTCCCATTCGATCGAGACGCCGGTCTTTTCCCGCCAAATCGCCGAGCACGCCACCATCGGATCGTAGCCGCGCGGATGGCTCCAGGTCATGCCTTTCAAGGAAACACCGCTCACAGGCCGAACTCCGCGCGGATCTTCTCACTGTGCTCGCCGATGCGCGGGGCGGCGCGGTCGACTTTGGCGCGCGCGCCGTCGACGCGCAGCGGCGAACGCGTGGTGAGGATCGATACGTTGTCCTCGCGCGTCACGGTCTGCAGCATGTCGAGCGTCTTGAAGCCGTCATTTTCCATCAGCTCCGGCCAGGTCAGCACCTTGGCGCACCAGATGTCGGCGGGCTCGAGGATGGCCAGCCACTCGTCAATGGTCTTTTCGGCAATGCGCCTGGCGATGATCGCCTTGATCTCGTCGCGGGCAGTGAACCAGGTCGTCGGCTTGTCGCGGAACGGGCCGAGCTCGGGCAATTCGAGCAGATCGGCAATCTTTGGGATCGGAGTCATGGCGATCGCCAGGTAGCCGTCCTTGGCCGGATAGACGCCGTAAGGCGCCGAGAGATAGGCATGGGCGCTGCGGAAGGATGAGCGCTTAGGCAGGCGGCGACCGTCATTGAGATGCGTGGTCAGCACTTCGAACTGGAAATCGACCAGCGCCTCGAGCAGGCTGGTCTCGACATGGCCGCCCTCGCCCGTGATGCCGCGCCGCACCAGCTTGGCGAGGATGCCTTGCGCGCAGGCAGCGCCCGCCAGCATGTCGGCGATCGCCAGGCCGAACGGCACCGGCCCCTGCTCCTCGTCGCCGTTGAGCCACATCACGCCGGAACGCGCCTGGGCGAGCAGATCCTGCCCCGGGCGCTTGACCCAGGGGCCGTCCTCGCCATAGCCGCTGATCGAGGCGTAGACGAGCCGCGGGTTGATCGTCCTCACATGCTCATAGTCAAGGCCGAGCCGTTCGATGACGCCTGGCCGGAAGTTCTGGATCAGCACGTCGGCCTTGGCGATCAGGCCGCGCAGCGCGGCGAGGTCGGCGTCGTTCTTGAGGTCGATGGCCAGGCTCTCCTTGCCGCGATTGATGGCGTGGAAAATGGTGGAATCGCCCCCGATCTCGGTGTCGCTGAGATAGAGCCGGCGCGAGAGATCCCCGCCGTCCGGCCGCTCGATCTTGATGACGCGCGCGCCGAGGTCGAGCAGGCGCAGAGAACAATAGGGCCCCGACAAGAACTGGCTCATATCGACGACGACGAGGCCGGTCAGCGGAAGTTCGTTTTCAGCGGCCACGGTTCACTTCTCTGTCTTGCCGACGAAATCGGCCGGGTTCTTGTATTTCACCGTCTGCAGATGCTCGCAGTAGAGCACCAGCTCTCCTTCACCCTTGAAGACTTCATAGCTGGCGCGGATCAGGCCCATATCCTGGTAGCGCGGCTTTTTGTCGAGGTTGGTGCGGATCGAATAGATGGTGTCGCCGATGAAGACCGGCTTGATGAAGCGGAGCTTGTCATAACCATAGGAAAAGGCGTTGAGGCAGTTGGTGGCGACGAGGCCGAGCCCGGCCGAGAAGACGAATGCGCCGGCCACCAACCGCTTGCCGAAGATGCCTTCCTTCTCGGCGAACATCCGGTCCTGGACATAAGGGTGGATATCCAGCACCAGCGTATTGAACATATGGCTTTCGCCCTCGGAGATGGTGCGACGGAGCGAACGGATTTTGTGGCCGACCTGCCAGTCCTCGTAGAACCAGTTTTCCGAATTCCAGACAGGGATCTCCGCATGTACCTCAGGCATGTCGGCAGGATGCGTCGAGGCGACGCCGACGGTCGGCGAGAACGCGCTCATGATCCTCTCCGGGAGGTTCCGTCGCGGCCTGCAAGGCAGTTCCGGGCACGATGCCGGATGGCGAGACGCATGATCGCTTTCCTCCCGTCAATTTTCTTTTGTGAATAATATTTTCACATATGGGATTGCCTTGCAAGCGATGATCGGCGAAATTTTTGGAAGGCCGGCACAGGCGGAGGAGCCGCCGGTCCGGAGCAGGCATTCGCGGGCAAGCCCACGAATACCTGCTTAGGGATTGTTGTTTTCGCAGGTTCTCTTCGCAAACCGCGGGAACACTTTGCGGAACCTGCTTAGGAGGAAGATCGATGCAAAGCGCCTGTCTTGTCTTTGTCGGCAGCCTCAACCGCGAAGCGCCCTATTTCCAGGGCGCGCGCGGCGTCGGCCTTGGCGTGTATGCCTTCGACGAGGCGACGCTTGCCGTGCAGAAGCTGGCCGAGACCAATGAGGTCGACAATCCGACCTTCCTGTCGGTGACGCCGGATGGCTCCCGCATCTATGCCAATTCGGAAGTCTTCGCCTGGCGCGAGGGAACGGTCACCGCCTATCGCTTCGAGCGCGCCACGAATTCACTCGCCTACATCAACAAGCAGCCATCGCTCGGCAGCATCACCGCGCACAACACGATCACCCGCGACGGCAGCAAGCTGCTGGTGGCGAACTACGGCATGGGCAGCGGCGGCCCCGACAAGGCGGTCGCCGTGTTCGGTTTTGCGGCCGACGGGGGCCTGACGGCGCCGCTGGCGAGCGTGGCGCATTCGGGTACCGGCCCCAACGCCGAGCGGCAGGAGCGGTCGCATGCGCACAGCGTCACCGAAACCATCCAGGGCGGCGTCGCCATCGTCGCCGATCTCGGCATCGACCAATTGGTCTCCTACCGGATCGGGCCCGACGGCGCGCTGGTGAAGCTCGCTTCCTCTGCGCTCACGCCCGGCGCCGGGCCGCGTCACGTCGCGCTGCATCCGAACGGCCGCTTTGTCTTCGTCATGAACGAGCTGGACTCGACGGTGGTGTCGCTGGCGCTCGACCAATCCTCGGGTCGGCTCGAGATAATCGACGCCAAGCCGGCAGTGCCCGGAGAGGCACGCGCGCATAATCACTGCGCCGACATCCAGATTTCGCCCGACGGCCGCTTCCTCTACGGCTCCAACAGAGGCCATGACAGCGTCGCCATCTTCGCTGTCGATCAGCAATCGGGAAAGCTCGATCCAGTCGGCTTCGCACCCTGCGGCGGCGCGACGCCGCGCAACCTGGCGCTGACGCCGTCCGGCAAGCATCTGTTTTCAGCCAACCAGAATGCCGACCGTATCTCGATCTTCGCCCGCGACGAGCAGAGCGGCCGGCTGACCGATACCGGCCAAGCCATCGAGATCGGAACGCCGATGTGCGTGCGGATCATCGAGGACCCGCTCCAATTCTAGCAGCTCGCGTTGCTTACTGGCCGACCCGCGCAAACGAGCCGGTATAGGTCTGGCCGGCAAGCGCGTAGGTGACGTTGAGCGTTCCAGGCGACGGCATCGTGGCGGTGATGTCCGCGCCGTTCGGCAGGCGCCCGAGCTTCAACGTGTTGCCGGAAATCCTGCCGGAGCCGTCGGCAACGCCCGGCTTGTTGTCGGCCAGATCGCCCCATGCGTAGCTGGCCGTCACCTGTCCGCCCGAGGACACTGTCAGCACCGCGAGCTTGCCATCATACATGCCGTTGAGCTGCCCCGCCCAGATGCCGGAGAAGGCGGCGTATCTCGCCGGGACGCCCTTGCCGGGCGGGACGACCGCGACCGTCTGATCGAGCACAGCCGAATTCGGCGAGGCCGGAGCGGGAGCGGCGACCGGAGCAGGTTGCGGGTCGGCAACAGGCTGCGTCTCCGGGGTCGATTGGCAAGCGGCAAGCGCGAGCGCAATGCCAAGCATCGCAAGGAGATTGTCTGGTCGCGCAAGCAATCCGGATTGAACCCGTACCTGCGCCAGTTTCCCACCCAAAACCGAAATCCTCATAAGCATCGCTCTGACAGAAGCCCTTAGCCTAGTTGCCGCCGCCGGCATAGGGATTTCCTTGGGCGCTTTCCCTTGTGCTCAGGGCGAACAAACGAGCGAGCAAATCGTCGCCGCCAAATCCGCCGGATTTCGAGACGATCGCGGTTCCGTTCCACGCGCCCGCGACCATCCGGCTCATCGCAACACCCGGCTCGTACAAACCCTGGCAGAGAAGACGGGAGGCAGCGCAAACGCGGACCAGCAACCGCAAGGTCCATCCGCCCGTCACGAGCACGGCCCGCGGGCGCGGCGCGGTGGCGACGAGCCGCTCGAGCGACCGCTCGATCATGGCGCGCGCCTCCGGAACCGAGACGGCATTCGAGGGAGCCACCAACGCCACCGGCGGCGTGGGCTGCATGGCGCTGCCGCCGTCCATCGCCAAGGTCCGCAGTCCGGGAACCGCCGCGATCTGGCGCAGCGTCGCCGGATGGTTGGTCCCGCAGATCGCCAGATCGATCGCCGGCGGCTGCAAGTGGGGAGACGCCCGCCCGGCGAGCACCGAGGCCAGTCCGCCGGTGCCGATATAGAGATCGTCTTCGCCCGCCCCGAACGCAGCGACCGCATCCGCAAGCTCGGCGTCGCTGGAGGCATCGGCGACAACAAATCCGCCCGGCGCAGCGCCTTTGCCCAGCATCGCGGCAGGGATGCCTTGGCTCGACAATGCATCGGCCAGGGCCGGCCCAACCTGCTGCGCCTTGCCTTCCGGCGAGAGCACAAGCTGGCGTCCGTCGACCGTGACCCTGCCCATTGCCGGGAATGCAGGAGCAAGAAGGGCCCGTCGGAACCGCCCGGCGCGGAAGGCGGCGGCGGCCTCCGCGATCGGATGGCCGCGCATGACGCTATCGATCTTCTTGAACGAGAGCAGACCTCGTTGGCGGCCGGCAAAAATTTCCGCCACGCGCCTAGAAGCCGTTGCCTCGTCGAGATCGCGTGTGTCGAGGTCGATCGCATCGCCGCCGGAGATGGCAGGCGGTCGATCGAGCCAGACTTGGATCGGGTTTTCGGGCGTGGCGAAATAGCCGGCGGTGTCGAGCGCGCCGGTAATGTCGTCGGCTACGATCAGGACATCCTGCTTGCCAACGCCGCGCCCGGTCGGGCCATTGTTCACGCGGCCTTCTCCGCGGTGAGCGACAAGGCGTAGTCGATCGCCTCGATGAGGCTGCTTTCGCGGGCGATGCCGCGGCCGGCGATGTCGAAGGCGGTGCCGTGGTCGACGGAGGTGCGCACGATCGGCAGGCCGAGCGTGATATTGACCCCGCTCAGGCCGAGCCATTCCCCGGTTCGCGGGTCGATCTGGAAGCCGAGCAGCTTCACCGGAATATGGCCCTGGTCGTGATACATGGCCACGACCGCGTCATAGGCGCCGCCGCGCATCTTCACGAAGACGGTGTCGCCCGGGACAGGACCATGGACATCATGGCCGCGCGCCCGGTAGTCGGCGACGATCGGCTCCGTGACGCGGATATCGTGGGTGCCGAAAATGCCGCCCTCGCCGGCATGCGGATTGAGCGCGGCGATCGCGACGCGAGGGGCGGCGATCCCCAGATGCTTCAAGGCTTCGATCGTCAGGTCGAGCACTCGGCGCATGCGCGGCTCCGTCGCCCGCTTCGGCACATCTTCGAGCGCGATATGCGTCGTGACATGGCTGACGCGGAAGGATCCGTGCGCGAGCATCATCGCGCTGTCGCGCGCCCCGGTCAGCGCCGCCAGCAGTTCGGTATGGCCCGGGAAGCGATGACCCGCCAGATGCAGCGATTCCTTATTGAGCGGCGCGGTGACGATGGCCGACGCCTCGCCCGCCATCGTGCGGCGCACGCCCTCGGCCACAGCCTCGTAGGCCTGCCTGCCGCCTTCCGCGGAGACTTGACCGATCGTGGCGGCGGAACCCGCGATCGGCCAGATGCCGAGCGGCTCGTCCGCTTGCGCGACGGCGGGCAACGGCAGGTCGAGCGACCGGGCGGCCTCGCCTAACGCCGCCAGCGACCCGATTATGCGCAGCCGAAAGCCCCCGGCCCCGAGTTGCGGCTCGAAATGCCGGCCGGCCTTGAGCGCGATCTCGGGCCCGACGCCCGCCGGATCCCCGACGGTGATGGCAATGGTTGCGGTCATTCAGCTCTCCACCAGGGCCGTGCGAACGTTAGGGACACAATCACGCCAAAGGTCGCCCGCCGTCGACCGGAATGATAACTCCTGTCGCGAAGCGAAGCTGCGCCGTGGCCGCCAGAACTGCCTCGGCGACGTCGTCAGGCGTGCCCAATCGGCCAAGCGGCGTCCGGCTCGCCTGTTCATCGCGCCAGGATTCGTCGCGGCCCTTGATGAAATCGGTGTCGACGACGCCGGGCGAAACCGACACCACCCTGATCTTCGGCGCGAGCGCGCGCGCCAGCGATTTGGTCAGATTGTCGACCGCGGCCTTGGACGCGCAATAGGCGATGTTGCTGCCCATGGCGGTCACACCCGCGATCGACGAGATGTTGACGACGACGCCGTCGCCGGTGCGGTCGAGCAGCGGCCGCACCGCCCGCGTCGTGGCGATGACGCCGCGCACGTTCACGCTGAGGATGCGGTCGATCAGCGCGTCGTCCAGGCTGTCGAGGTCCGGATGCGGCACGAAGCGGGTTATGCCGGCGCAATTGACCAATATATCCAGCCGGCCGAACCTCTTTTCGATCTGGTTGGACAGCCGCGCCAGGCAACCGCTGTCGGTGACGGCCGCCTCGGCGACCATGTGGTCGCCAGGCGCCAGCGTCGAGACCAGCGCTTCGGCCGCCTGGCGCGAGCTGTTGTAACCGATGACGACCGAGGCCCCTTGCTGCGCCAGCCTGGACACGATCCGGGCCCCGATACCGCCGGTCCCTCCGGTCACCAGGGCGACCTTGTCTTGCAGCATTGCCGGCATGCCCGTCTCCGTTTCAGACGCCGGTGCGTCGCTTGTGCGCGACCAGCGCCATGAGATTGCGGTCGCGCCAGGCGCTGCGTTCACCAAGCTGGGATGCCGAAAGCTTTTCGCGGCGCTCGGCCTCGGCTTTGGCGATGAGCGCTTCGGACCAGGGCGCCGGGTCGCGCCTTGCCAGCGCGATCGCATGATAGAGCGGCCCCAGGCGCCGTGCATAATCGGCGATCCCGCCCGGCGCGTTGAGGTCGATCGTCTCGAACGGTCCCATGAAGGACCAGCGGTAGCCAAGCCCGTGCGACACGGTCAGGTCGATGTCGCCGGCACTTGCGACGCCCTCCTCCAACAAGGCCCAGGCCTCATTGAGCAAGGCTCCCTGCAGCCGGTTGAGGACGAAACCGTCGACCTCCTTGCGCACGACGATGGCTGCCTGACCCGCCTGTTCCATTTGCTCCCGCAGCCACGGCACGACCTCGGCATCGGTCCATGGCGCCGGAACAAGTTCGACCAGCGGGATCAGATGCGGAGGGTTGACGGGATGCGCGACGAGGAAGCGGGCCCGGTTGAGGCATTCCTCCGTGAAGGCAGAGGCGGGAATGCCCGAGCTTGAACTGCCCACGACAGCGTCCGGCCGCATCGCCCGGTCGATCTCGAGGCAGACGGCCTGCTTGACGTCACGCCGTTCGAGCACCGACTCCTGGATATAGTCGGCGCCCGCAACCGCGGCCTCCAGCGTGTCGACCACGCGCAACCGCCGCAGGACGGGATCGATGGCGTCGACCAGCCCGGCTTCCTGCATGTCGGCGAGACTGGCTTGTATCCTGTCGATCACCGCCGCCCGGATCCCGGCGCTGCCGTCATAGATGGCCACGTCATGCCCCGCCCGGGCGAAGACGATCGCCCAGCCGCGGCCGACGAGCCCTGCCCCGACGATGGCGACCTTGCGCATTGCCCCCATTACTGCACCCGCGATTTCTCGCCGTCCGCGAGGCAGATTTCGGTGATGCGCAGGCCGTCCTTGGTGATGCGCGACGGGAAGCGGTCCTTCAGCCGTTCTTCGTGAATGGGAATAACGCGGCGCGCCTCGTAATTCACCTGCTTCATCATCTCCTCAGTCGCCAGCACGAGATTGGTTTGGCTGCCGACCGCAAGCCCCACCGGGACGTAGAGCGTCTCGACATCGACGGCAGCACCCGAGCCCTCGATATTGTCGAAGACATAGACCAGGTCGCCCGCCAGCACCCAGCTGTCTTCCTTGCCGTTGCGAACGGTGACCCACATCGAACCATAGGTGTGGCTGTCGAAGGCGGGATTGAGATCGACATTCGGCAGCACGTCCTGCTTGGCGCCATCGAGCGTCACCAGCCGCTTCTGCCGGGCAAGGTCGACGCCGCGCACGATATCGCCCGGGTCGACGGCGACGTTCATCCAGCGCATGCGGTCCGGCAGCGACATCGCCCAGACCCATTTCGCGATCTCCTTCTCCTGGATGTAGAAGGTCGCCTTCGGAAAATCCTCGACATTGCCGAAATGGTCGAAATGGGCGTGGGTGATGAAGACCGTGTCGACGTCCTTCGGCGTCAGGCCGATCTCGCCGAGGACGATCTCGGGCGAATGCCAGTTCTCGACGCCGAACTTGTCGCCGAGATGCTTGCCGTAATCCTTGTTGTTGTAGCCGACATCGACCATGGCGACATGGCCGTTGCCCTTGATCAGCGCATAGCAATAGGGAAGCTTGACGTAGCCTTGATTGTGGGCGCCGTAGAGCACACCGCTCTTGTGGTAGTTGGTGACGTAGCTGTACTCAAGCACCCAGATCGAATATTGGCCCATCGTTTCCTCCCTGATGTCGCCATCGCTGCGCACAACTGCAGCAGGCATGATTGAAATCGACCGGCGCCATGCCGGCCCGCGGTTCCGACGCCGCCTGCAGCCAGGCATAGGCGTGCTTGATCCTGTCTCCCGCCCGGTCGAGATGCTGCTGCCAGTCGCGCCGCAAGCGCGCCTGGCCGAAATCGTCGAGCACTTCGCCGAGGGTCGCGTGCGCGGTCTCCAGACGGGCGCGATGGCTCTCCAGGCCGCGCGGCGCCTGCAAGGCGCCCAGGCGCTGCTCGACCTCGGCCCAGCGCTCGCGCGCCGCCGGTATATCCGGCAGGTCGAGCACATCCCGGCGGCCGCCGGCTTCGGCCAGGACCAGCAGGCCGGCGACTTGGCCGATCAGCCGGCGCAGAGCGTCATAGATGGGACGAGTGGCGACCACGTAGCGGACGACGGCCCCGTCGGCGGCGGCATCCATCTCGACGGCCGACCGGGATTGCCCGGCTTCGGCATCGGATGGCGGCGGCGCGATCAGCTCGCAGTCGTAGCGGTGGACGGTGATCGCGCGCTCGAAGAATCGCCTTGCCGACATGTCAGCCATGATGCCTCCGGCGCGTCGTCGCGCGCTCGATCACGGCGCCCGGCGGGATCATCTGGACGACCGGCTCTCGCCCGGCATTCGTGCCGAGCTCCCTGGCCAGCGAGACCGTCGCCTCCAGCATCTTCTCGATGGGCTGCTGGACCGTCGTCAGTCCATGCGAAGGCCAGTGGGCCATCTCGATGTCGTCGAAGCCGACGATCGAGATGTCGTCCGGCACGCCGAGGCCGAGCTCACGCCGGACACCGTCGAGGAAGCCGATGGCAAGGATGTCGTTGGCGCAGAATACGCCGTCGGGCATCTCCTTGAGATCGCGCAGCTTGCGCGCGGCCTCGTAGCCTGCGTGGTAGCTGAACTGTCCCGCCTCGATGACGACGGGCGCGGCAAGGCCGCGTTCGACCGCGCGCTCGCTGAAGCCGCGGTGACGGGCGACATTGGTCGAGGCATCCGCAAGTGCTGCGATGTAGGCCAGGCGCCGGTGGCCGGTGTCGACCAGATAGTCGGCAATGCTGCGGCCGCCGAGGATGTTGTCGCAGGAGATGCCAAAGGCGTGTTCGTCAGCCGACAGCCGGTTGAAGAAGATCACGGGCGTGCCGGCCTTGCGGCATTCCTGCGCGGCTTCGGAAGACAAGGTCGCCGCGAGGATGATGGCGAGGTCGGGCTGGTAGTTGAGGAGGAGGCGCAGCGCCTGATCGACCTCGCCCGACTGGTCGGCCGCAACCAGCATCACATTCATGTCGATGGCGCGCAGCTCGGTGGTGAGCCGGGTGAGCACTTCCGGATAGAACGGGTTCGTGATGTCGGCCACGACCACGCCGACGATGCGCGTCTTCTTGGTGATGAGGCTGCGCGCGAAAGGGTTCGGCGAATAGCCGATCTCGCGCGCGCGGTTCAGCACCACGTCCCGCGTTTCCTTGGCGATCACGGCATCGGCGTGAAACGCCCTGGAGACGGTCGAAACAGACATGCCCAGGTCGCGCGCCAGATCCTTGACGGTCACGCGGGGCTTGCTGTTCTTGTTGCGGGCGACGATCGACATGAAAACTCCGTTGGCGCGCTGTCTTAGGCCTCGTTGCGACCTCCGTAGCGGCGGACCCGGATGTTGGCCTGCTCGGCATGCCCGTAGAAACCCTCCAGGACACACAGGCGCGAACAGTATTCGCCGATCATGGCGCTCGCTTCGTCGGTCAAGACGCGCTGATAGGTGCAGGTCTTGATGAACTTGCCAACCCACAAACCGCCGGTGTAGCGGGCCGCCTTCCTGGTCGGCAGCGTGTGGTTGGTGCCGATGACCTTGTCGCCATAGGCGACGTTGGTGCGCGGGCCGAGGAACAGCGCGCCGTAGTTGCGCATGTTGTTCAGGAAATAGTCGGGATCGCGCGTCATCACCTGCACGTGCTCGGAGGCGATCCGGTCGGCTTCCGCGACCATCTCCTCGTAGGAATCGCACACGATCACCTCGCCATAGTCGGCCCAGGCCTTGGCGGCGATCTCGGCCGTCGGCAGCACCTTCAGCTGGCGCTCGATCTCCGCCATGGTATCGCGGGCGAGCTTTTCCGAATTGGTCAGAAGCACCGCCGGGCTCGTCGGGCCGTGCTCGGCCTGGCCGAGCAGGTCGGTCGCGCAGATCTCACCGTCGACGCTGTCGTCGGCGATCACCAGCGTCTCGGTCGGGCCGGCGAACAGATCGATGCCGATGCGGCCGTAGAGCTGGCGCTTGGCCTCGGCGACGAAGGCGTTGCCGGGACCGACCAGCATGTCGACGCGGCCGATGGTCTCGGTTCCGAGCGCCATGGCGCCGACGGCCTGCACGCCGCCCAGGACGTAGATCTCGTCGGCGCCGCCCATATGCATGGCGGCGACGATCGCCGGATGCGGCCCGCCCTGGAACGGCGGCGCGCAGGCGATGATCTTCTTCACGCCGGCGACCCTTGCGGTGACCACGCTCATATGCGCGGAGGCGACCATCGGATATTTGCCGCCCGGCACGTAGCAGCCGACCGTCTCGACGGGAATGTTCTTGTGGCCAAGCACGACACCCGGCAGCGTTTCCACCTCGAGGTCCTGCAGACAGGCGCGCTGCTTCTCGGCGAAATTGCGGACCTGCGCCTGGGCGAAGCGGATGTCCTCCAGGTCCCTCGCCGAGACCTTGGCGATGGCCTGTTCTATGTCGCTTTCGGTCAGCCGGAAGTTCTGCGGCGACCACTTGTCGAAACGCTCCGACAGTTCCCGGACGGCGGCGTCGCCCCGTTTCTCGATATCGGCGAGGATCGTCTCGACGGTCGTGCGGACAACCGCGTCGCCCTGGGCGACAGCCTCGGGATCCCTGCCCCGCTTCAGAAAGGTCGGCATTTTCTCATCCTTGTCTTGGGTGGGATGGACGGCAGGATGCCGTCCATCGGTCGCATTGCTGATCGTCAGGGCTTAACCGTCGGCTCGATCTTGGTGAGCTTGTATTCGTCGGCTGGGGCCTTGCAGGACGAGCAGTTGATGCCGGGCGCGTCGGGCGCCTGCTTCACATCGGCCGGCAGTGGCTGGATGGTCGCTCCGGGCGTCGGCTTGCCTTCCAGCGCCGACTGCAGCGACAGCTCCGGCAGAAGCTCGGGATTGAACACCTCGGTGACGAAGGAAGACGGCACCTTGTCGGTAGGGAAGACGTTGCAGCCGTCGGCGAAGGTGTCGCCCTTGCAGGGCTTGACCTGATCGGCCGGTACCCACGGCAGCGGGTATTCGATGTTCATCGGCTTCAGCTCGCGCTTCTTGGTCAGGATCTCCATCATCAGCTTGAAGGCGTAGCCGGAGGTGGCGGGCGGCGAGCCGGCCGAGACGCCCTTGAGGCCCATTGCCTGCATCTTCGGATCGGCCAGGCCGAGGCGGAAGCCGTCGGAGTTCTCGCCGGTCATCGGCACCAGCTTGTTGCCCTTGTCGAGCTGCGCCTGGATGGCGCCGTATTCGCCGGCCTGGGCCCAGATGCCGTCGACGTCCGGATGCGCGGCAAGCGCCTTGGCCGTCTCCTGCTGCGTGGTGCGGTCATCCCAGTAGGAATAGTATTCAGCGACCACCTTGATGCCGGGATACTGATTGAAGATGTGCATGGCGCCGTCGGTATGACGCTTGTCGACCGAGTTGCCCGGAACGCCGCGGCTGAGAAAGATGTTGCCCTTGCCGCCTAGGATGTTGACCAGCGCCTGGGCGGTGTTCTCGCCGAAGCCGGCGGTGATGTAGCTGACATTGTAGGCGCAGGGCTCGGTGACCGTCGCGTCATACATGAAGAAGAGCACGCCCTTCTGGCAGCCCCGATGGATGGTGCGGTTCAGCGCGGTCGACGAGATCGGGAAGCTGATGATGCCGTCGGCGCCATCCTGGATCATGCTTTCATAGGCGGAGATCTGCGCCTGCGGATCGGTGCCGGAGATGACCTCCTTCAGCTCCACGGTCTTGTCGTAGGGCGGCGTCTGCGCCAACGCCTTGACGATGTTCGCGGCCTCCGACTGCCATGAGTTGCCGCTATAGCTCAGCGACAGATAGACCTTGAGCTTCTTGTCCTGCGCTTCGGCATGATCGACGACCGTCGCGACACCCGCGGTCGTGGCAAGCGTCAGCGACGCGGCCAGTCCCAGTCTTTTCAATAGCTTCATTTCCATCTACCTCCCTTTGGAATTTGGCCCTTTAAGGTGCCGGACCAGAGCCTGTGAGAACGTTCTCACAATTGGACAAAAAGCAGTGGCATGCAGGCGCATGGTTATTTTCCCCGCGTCAGCATGCGGTTTCCGATGTGGGTCAGGAACTCGCCCCGCAGCACCAGCAGCGCCCCGACGATGATCGCGCCCTCGATGATGGTGCGCCATCCTTCACTCAGCCCGATGGCCGAGATCATGGTGCCGAGCGTCGTCAGAAGGATCGCGCCGCCGACCGTGCCGATGAAGGTTCCGCTGCCGCCGAGGATCGAGGAGCCGCCGATCACGACGGCGGCGATCGAGGGGAGCATGTAGCTGTCGCCCATCCTGAGCGTCGCCCCGTTCGAATAGCCGACCAGCATCATGCCGACGAAGCCGGCGCAGGCGGCGCTGATCGCATAGGGCACGAGCTCGAGCCGGGTGACGCCGACGCCGGCGATGAGCGCGGCGCTCCTGTTGGTGCCGAGCGCGCGGAGCCGGCGCCCGAGCGCGGTGAAGTTCTGCAGCAGCCAGCCGAACAGGATGAAGGCGATGGTGAAGTAGATGACCACCGGCACGCCGAGGAACCATGACTTCATCAGCCACAGCAGGGACGATGGCGAACCGCCGCGCGGCGTGCCGCTGGTATAGCCGAGCGCCACCGAGGCGACCACGATCGAGGTCGCCATCGTCATGATGAAAGGCGGCACCTTCAGCCAAACGATGCCGATGCCGCTGATCGCGCCGACCATGGCGCAAATGAGCAGGATGGCAGGCAGCATGTACCAGACACCGGCATCGCCCGTGCCGATCCAGGTCGTGGTCAGCACGCCGCCAAGCGTGATGAGGGCCGGGATCGAGAGGTCCAGTCCGCCGATCAGGATGACGAGGCCCTGCCCGAAGGACAGGATGATCAGGAACGAGGCGAGGATCAGCACCGTCAGCACCTGGCTCCAGGAGCCGAGCGCCGGGCTGATGAAGCGCGAACACACGATGAGCACGATGCTCAGGCCGAACACGACAAGCGTGTTCACCGTTTCCCGGTCGAGCTTCTGCCTGCCGCGCCGGTCGGAGGAGGCCTCGAATGGCATCGCTATGTCCTTATGCGCGTTCACCGGACTTCGTCCTTCTTGAGCAGGCGCGCCACGGTGTTGCCGAAGACGATCGCCAGCACCAGCACGAAGCCCTGGAAGATGCCGGTGTAGAAAGACGACACGCCGCCCGAGAACAGCACCTTCTGCAAAAGCATGAGCGTTCCGGCGCCGAGGATGGAGCCGACGAGACTGCCGCGGCCGCCGCTGAGCGGGGTGCCGCCGAGCGCCACGGCGGCGAAGGTGAGCATCAGGAACGGCGTGCCCGCCGTCGGGTTGCCGGTCGCGGTCTGGGCGCTCAGCATGAAGCCGGCGACGCCATAGAGGATGCCGGCGCCGACGAAGGCGGTGATGCGAACGCCCGAGACGGCCACGCCTGAGAAACGGGCCGACTGTTCGTCGGCGCCGATCGCATAGAGGCCGATGCCGGTGTTGGTTCGCCGGAAGGCCAGCCACAGCAGTACGGCGGCGACCAGGAACAGGCCGGCGATCGGAACGACGCCGAACAGCGTGTCGGTCAGCGTGTAGGTAACGAAGTCGGCGACCATGCCGCCGGGCGCGTCGAGAATGACCAGCGCCAGTCCCTGGCAGATGATCATGGTGCCCAGCGTCGCGGCGATGGTCTGAAGCCCAAGCCTGGCGACCAGAATGCCGTTGATCACGCCGACGAAGGCGCCGATGGCGCAGCACATCAAGAGGCTGGCCAGCGCTCCGCCCGGGCCGTCGAGCGGATAGACGGCCATCAGCACGTTGGTCAGCGAGACGACGCCGGCGACGGACAGGTCGAAGCCGCGGCTGATGACGACCAGCGTTTCGCCCGCCGCCGCGAGCGCCAGCGGTGTCGAATTGTTGACGAGATCGGTGAATGTGTAGAGCGAGAGCGCATCGGGCTGCCAGAACGCATAGAGCGCGTAGAGCAGCACATAGATCAGCGCGACGATGCCGGTGCCGCTGATGACGGCGCGCCAGAAGGGCGAGCGGCGGGATACGGGACTTGCCGTGACCGCGCTCATGCCGCCACCTCCGTCTTCGCGCCGCGCGCATGGCCGATCAGCGCGCCGACGATCGTCTGCTCGTCGATGGCGTCGCCCTGGTATTCGGCGAAGATACGGCCGCCATAGAGCACGATACAGCGATGTGCGAGATGGACGAGTTCCGGCAGCTCGGACGAGTAGAAGAGCACGGAGCCGCCATCGGCGGCGAATTTGCGGATCGCCTCGTAGATCGACTGCTTGGTTCCGACGTCGACGCCACGAGTCGGATCGAAGAGCAGCAGTGTGCGCGCGCCAGTCATGATGACGCGTGCCAGCAGCGCCTTCTGCTGGTTGCCACCGGACAATTCGTCGATCTTGAAATGCAGATAGCGCTCCTGCAGATCGACCACCGCGGCTGTTTCGCGCGCGGCGCGGCGCTCGCCGGCCGGCCAGACGATGCCGCCCCGCGCGATGCGGGAGATGATCGGCAGCACCATGTTGCTGGCCGTGGTGAGGCCGGCGAGGATGCCTTCCGACTTGCGGTCCTCGGGCAGGTAGGCGAGGCCGTTGCCGAAATGGAGCGCGGCGCCCGGGCTGGCGATCTGGGCGCGCACGCCGTCGATCTCGACGGTTCCGCCCTTGGCCTTGGCAAGTCCGATCAGCGTCCTGAAGAGGTCGCGCTGGCCCTGGCCTTCGAGCGCGGCGATGCCGACGATCTCGCCCTGCCTGACATTGAACGACACGTCTCTGAGGATGCCGCCCGACAAGGCCTTGACGCCGAGCGCGACGGGCGCGGCCCCACCGGCCGACGGCGGCGTCGTGATGGTCTCACGCGCGCTGCGGCCGACCATCATCTCGAAGATGTTCTCATCCGAAGCGCCGGAAAGCTCGACCGTGCCGATGCTGCGGCCGTTGCGCAGGATGGTGGCGCGCGAGCACAAGGTGCGCACTTCGCCGAGACGATGGGAAATATAGAGGATGGCGGTCTGCCGGGACTTTTGCCGGCGCACGAGCTCGAACAGCCATTCGACGTCGGCCAGCGCCGCCGTCGGCTCGTCGAGGATCAGCAGTTTCGCGGCATGGGTGAAGGCGCGGACGATTTCGAGCCGCTGACGGTCCGAAAGCGAGAGCACGCCGACCGGCGTGTCGGGATCGAAATGCGCGAGACCATAATCCTTAAGGATCCTGCCGGCGGAGGCCGTGGCCGTGCGATGCGACGCCAGGCCGAGCATACCCCTCGGCATTTTCGGCAGCATCAGATTCTCGGCGATGGTGAGATTGGGCAGCAGGCTGAGCTCCTGGAAAGCCGTCGCCACGCCTTGCGCGCGCGCATCGACGATGTCGTGCGGCGTGTAGGGCGAGCCTAAGATCGACATCGATCCGCTGTCCGGCTTCACCACGCCGCTGAGGATCTTCACCAGCGTCGACTTGCCGGCGCCGTTCTCGCCCAGCAGCGCATGGACCTCGCCCGGACGCAGGTCGATGGAAACGGAATCGAGCGCAACGGTCGCCCCGTAGGACTTCGCGATCTTGGCGATGCGGACGGCCAGCCGGGTCTCGTCGGTGCTCATACCTCCTCCCAAGGTAAGGTCGCAGCTGCGGTGAGAACGTTCTCTGAGAACGTTCTCACCGTTTCACAAAGCGATGTTCGTTGTCAACGGGAAATCCATCACAGGAATGTTAGAGCCGTTTCAGGCGAACGCGATCGCGAGACCCTGTCATCGATCCGTCGTGCCGCGAGGATCAGCAATCCAAGATACAGCACTGCAAGAACATCGCCGCAATCGCCGCGATCGGGACCAGAACGCGCATGACGGGTTACCCATTGTCCCGGCAGCTTCTGGATTCAATATCCCAAAATCCTGCCGGCAAACCTTCGATATCTCCAGCTCCGCGTCGCTGCTTCCGCTCTGACCTGCCAGTTCTTTCGCCGGACACGACCTGCGTCGCATCCGTCCGCGCAACTTTTCCGGAGATAGCTGCGCTTGCGAACATCCATCGGGGCTGGAACCCCCGCCGATGCCCGGCGTTCCCAAGAAACCAGCAGCGATTGCGCTCCATCGATCCGAGCAAGGATCGTCCGTGAATTTCCTTCGGGAAGAACGCGATAAGAGCACGGAGTTCCCGCCATGGCTTTCACGCTTGAGAGTCCAGCCTTTGAAAACGGGCAGACCATCCCCGAACCCTATGTCCGCAACGGAGGCAACTTGTCTCCGCCCCTGCGGTGGAAGGACGCGCCGTCCGGCACCAGAAGCTTCCTGCTTGTCGTCGAGGATCCCGACGCGCCACGCGGCATGTTTCGCCATTGGGCGGTCTATGACATCGCCGCCGGGCGGGACCGCCTGCCGGAAGGCACCGCCGGGCCGGAACGTTTCCGCCAAGGCGTGAACGACTTCGGCAATGCCCATTACGACGGCCCCCAGCCGCCGAAGGGCCATGGCGTTCACCACTATCACTTCCGCCTTTCAGCCCTCGATGTGGAGACGCTGGAATCCGGCGGAGAAACGGGAATAGCCGATCTTCTGGCCCATGCGGGGCCGCACACGATCGCCACCACCGACCTCGTCGGCACATATGAAAGCCGCTGATGAAGCGGACTTCGGCGTTCGATTGTGCCTCCCGCACGAACAAGGAGAAAAACGATGCCGGACAAGAAAACCATCGAAAAGGCACGCAAGGACAAGCGCGAGGGCAAGTCGGCAAGCACGCAGGCCGGCGAGTTCGTTCACGCGGAAATCGATAAAGTCCGCCGCGGCAAGCATGGCGCCCGCTCCACGAAGCAGGCGATCGCCATCGGCCTTTCGGAAGCGCGCCGGGCGGGCGTCGACCTGCCGCCTCCCAAGAAAGGCGACGTGAAGGAGGCCACGCGCAAGAGCGCCAAATACGCTTACGAGGCAGGCCAGGGCGAACGGAAGCCGAAGCGCCAGCCGAAGGTCTCGAAGGCGGTGTCGAAGGTGCTTGAGGGCGAGCCGAAGGACACCGCCTCGCGCAAGGCCCTGTCGCGGCAGGCCAAGAGCGCCGCATCCAGCCGAACGGTCGCGGAACGCTCGGCCGCAGCCAGGAAAGCCGCGCAGACCAAAGGCGCCGCCGGACGGTCAGCGGCGGCGCGCAAGGCAGCCAGAACCCGCGCCGAGCGCGGTTAGCCGCAGCCGCAGGACAACGAACGAAAACCCTTGACTGGGCGTCAGGCTACCCGTCATGCGGGCTCATGCGTCGCGCAGCCGAGCGGCAACGACGCCGGTTCGAAAAACCTTGCCTGGAGAAGACTGATTTGGTGGAGCCAATCGGAAAATAACGGCCATCACCAAAACCTGCGCAAAATCAGTGCCTTACCAATCCCTGTGTGGTTATTGTTGTAGCACCTAAATGTATCATGATCCAGAGTAAATCGGGAATGGCCTCGCGACACGAGAAATGGAGACACGGCAATGGCAGGTGCACCGGATGACTGTGCGAGCCCAGCGGATGCAGCCGGGCTCGCTGTTTCGGCTTCACTGCCCGAACGCGAACGCCTCGATGTTTTCGAGCGTGTCGGAATATATTGCTGCGGGTAGCAGCCCGAGACCACAATATTGCAATCGGTTTGGACGATCATATAGCCGACGCTGTAGTACTCCCTCCTTGACGAGCGAGAAGGCGTGTTTAGAAGGCGATAACCCTGCTTCCCAAGCAAGCGGCGGACGCGATCTTCCCGCATTTTGTTTGTGGGCATGGTAAGGTTCTCCTACTGTTTAGGATGTTCACCCTTACCGCAAACCGGGTGGGCCAGCCTGTGAATATCGGCTGGGACCGGGGACATTGAATGTCCAGCAATTGAAACATTATTACGCTCCGGAGCGCGCGGCAAGGGTGGTAGGAAAGCTTGTTCCGCAACGCAGTCGGCGAACCGGAGGCAGTGGAATGATTTCCCTCCAAAATTCCCCACCAATTTTCAGGCGATAGGGCACCTTTGTCCTCCGCCGATTTCGTCATGTTCCCGAAATTCAGCCAAGAGCTTTGAAGCCACTTTGGCGGCCAAACAGCCTCATTCGATTTGCCGGAGAAAGTTGGGAGAGGGCCCGGGTGAAGGCGCTGTGCGCCCCTTTAACTCGGAAAGGTTGGGGTTTCGGGGACTGTCGAGAGGGCTAAAGCTTTTGAGCTGATTTGTCGGCGGCAGCCCGAATGTAATTAACTTCACTCGCTACCTGCTTCAGCCAATACAAGGTCGTAAAGTGGTCGAGGGAACCATCATATTTGGTGAGGCGGATCACTGAAGAGTTGTTATCGAACGTCATAATCACGTTGTGGAATACGGCGCCAAATCCATTCTGGAGGTCGTTGACCTCGACGTTTGTAGGTTGACCTAATTTCTTTACGAAGGCGTTGGAAATTGTGTCGAATTTTTCGACTTCGGTTGTCGAAACCTCGATTAGGAAAAGTACGTACTGGCCGCCGCCACCGAACTTGTAAAAGTAAAAATAGTTATTCCAGGTGGACGTATTACCGAACTCCATAAATTTCGGAAGGATCTGACCATTGTACCCCTGGTGGGCAAACATACAGGTAATGCCCCCAACATCGCGAAATGGCTGCTTCAGCTCGGCTCGCATCGCCTTGTAATCGTCTCCGAGGGTAACCGCATCGCCAGAGCAGACCGGGTAGGCGTCACCTTGGCCAAGAAGGTGGCTGTGTCTGAACTGGTCGAGGGTCATGCCGAGTTTGAAATCAAGGCGAGAATAAGCGTCAGACCAATCAGACGCCGACGGACGGAGAGTTGTTCCACTTGCGCCTTTGCTCGCTGCATCGGCATCGTCGAGACTGGGTTCGTCCCGCGTGGGATGACCTTCGCTTGGCTTGCTCATCCAGGCTATGGCAAAGTTGGTCGCTGCGAATGAAAGCGAACCGATTGCAGCCAACAGCACTACGAGAAAGAGAAGTTTAACTCGACCACTCGACCACGATCTTTGCCACGTGGTTCGCATTATGTCCCCCTAGCGACTAAAGCGCGATCCGCTCAGTTGGTGAATTACCGAAACGCCATAAAATTGTAGCTGACTTCCCGTTTTCTGCAAATAGATTGCAGACCGGAGAAAACTCCTGATCTTCAATCCCTAATGCCAGCGCTAGTCCGCCTCTACACCTCGTGGTGTGGAGAAGCGTATGGAAGACCTGCGGAAGCGGTTCGGGCGACTGGTGATGACCCACCGCAAGCGTGCCGGCTACACCCAAGAGCAACTTGCCGAGCGGGCAGGCGTCAGCATCGATACGGTTTCAAAAATCGAGATCGGTGCGACCGGAGCACGCTTCCCTATGATCGAAAAGATCGCGGCCGCTCTTGAGGTTGATCCCGCCGAGTTGTTCAGCCCAGAGATCCCCTCTGGGGCACTGCGGCGTGGTCCGTTGCTCGAAGTGACTACCCGGTTGGCTGGGCTGTCTGAAGATGAGCTTCGGTGGATAAGCGGCGTGCTAGAGGCGGCGCTAAGAAACAAAAGCTGACTGCTGTGCTTGCCGGTCAATCAGATCTGACAGCGTGGTCAAAAAAGTAGGTTCGTGTGCCTCAGACACGTGCCGTTGGTTCCACAAGCCAGATGTTGCGACCAATGGACGATCAGACGAACGGCCAAGCCAATTCGCAGTCGATGGATCGAGCGCTGAGCGACCGAAGTTACTTAGAAGGGCGATTAAATGGCGTTCGATGAGGCCCCGCAGCGAATTGGGACCGGGCTCATCATCTACCGCCAAAAAAGCGAACGAGAGCCGCGACAAGTACTTCGATATTGCGGCCTTGACGGGGGCTTCCAAAGCAGCGAGATCGGGGAGCGCTGCCCCCAAAGGAAGTGCTGCTTTAGGAAGGTCACCTTTGATCCCCCATGATGCGCACGATGGTCCGCCACCGCTGGCCCATTAGGGCCTGACCGACTAAAAGCCGAAAGATCGAGCCTCGGTGATTTCCTCCGCCACTGAGCTTACCGCGATGTTGCGCAAGGCGTTGGCGCAAGGTCGACGCGGAGCCTGCTGTGAGGGCGTGAGTGCCGATCCTAACTAGACGAGGACCATCGCCGCTATCGGTCCTGGGCTCGGTTTCGTCGAAGAAGAAATAGACACCGCGTCTCGGCATCGAAGGGCCGAGGTTTGCCAACCGTCGGGGTCCGCTTTGCAGCCGGAACGGACGGTCCATAAGACCGTAGAACTGCCGAATATCAGCCAGCCGCGCCATGATTTCCCGCGAGCCAAGCGAGTTGCTCCCCTTGACGAAGGTGAGCCATTGGAATGTCTACCTTGATACCATGGTTGAGCAGTTTCGGGACAAGGAACTCACGATAACGCTGACCGGCGAGAATGATGACACTGGAAATGCCCGGCTCCGCTTGCATCAACGCGCTGAACGTTTTTTGTGCCCATACACGACGTTGTTCCATCGGCAGCGTTTTCAAAGTCCGATCATAAGGGTCGATAATCGTTTCGGGTTCGACCAAACCATACAGCGCGGAGAGCACGTACCACCGCCCACCCATTGCCTCAGCTGAAGCCTTGGCACATACAACCTCGTGGAGGGGCCATGACAGAGCATTACCGTTTTCCAGAAGAAGTTTGTCAGAAAATCGGCAACTACGTTTATAGGCTTATCGATCCCCGAAACGGCGAAACCTTTTATGTCGGCAAAGGTCGAAACAACCGCGTGTTCGACCATGCAGAGGGTCTTCTTGACTTAGCCGGCGAGACTGACCAGACGCTTGGTGCAAAAATGGATCGCATTCGGGCTATCAAAAATGCCGGCCTCTCGGTGGTTCACGTGATCCATAGGCATGAGATCCCCGACCACGCAGTCTTTGAAGTCGAGGCCGCTATCATTGACGCTTATCCCGGCCTAACGAACATCCAAGGCGGTCATGCGAGCAGTGATCGCGGCCCTATGAACCATATGGAGCTCATCGACAAATACGCGCTGCCCGAATTTCCTGCCCACCCCACTCATAAGCTCATGCTAATCAACATCAACAAGATCGATGACCGATCAGACCGAAAGGCCATCTACAATCAAGTCCGCTATTGCTGGCGGATATCGGAAATTCGGGCGAGGAAGGCGGACTACGTTCTTGCCGTTATTCGGGGCGTCGTCGTTGGCGCATTTCGACCGCACGAATGGATGCATGCGACCCCGGAAAACTTTCCCGATATTCCATATGCCGATGGCTCAGAGAGCCACCGTATCGGCTTCGTCGGGGACGAAGCGCCTAACGATGTCTGGACGCTCTATGTTGGAGAACGTGGGAAGCGGGTGACCAATCCTAACCTCAAACACGTTCAGAACCCCGTCCGGTTTTGGAACTGCTGACGCCTGCGCCACCGCCAGGCTGAGTGGCCAGGTTCGGCGGGAAAAGCGCACGTCATCAAATTAGAAATGAAATTAACTTCACATCGGTCTTGTCGACCTCGCAGGTTTCGCGCACCGAGAGCCATCGGAAGCCGGTCGGGTGGGATCCCTTTCTGGCATCACACCTACCGCTAGATAGTCACCTTGATCGCTGGAAGCCAGGCGCGCCGGAATGTCGGCCGTCAAACGATCCAATCGCCCAAAATTCGCAGACAGGCGAGGCGATTTCGCTCTGGGCGGCCTTGGTCAAGGTCGGCTGATGGATTGGATGCTGGCCAAATGTAGCCGTTGGCGAGCCTTTGCCGGCCTTTGGCGGGATTGGCTCAACGTGCCAGCGGGCGATAAGTTGGGCCCGCGAGAGGCCGCGTTCCGGTATTTGCGAACCTACACCTTCGCCCAGTTCAGGAAGTCGGCGTTTAGACTACTTTCATTGATTTCGAGCCAAGCCTTAGATTGGTCGAAGCCTGGTAAGATAGACGCCAAATAGGACCAAAACTCTGAACGGTGCGAGCGGTACCGGAGATGAGCGAGTTCGTGGACGATGACGTACTCCAGCACCTTCTTCGGAGCGAAAACGAGATGCCAGTTGATGAGGATGTTGCCCTCAGCGCCGCATGATCCCCAGCCATTTGCGAAATCAGCGACGCGGATCGAGCGAGGTGCAAATCCGAACCGGCTGCTGTACTCTGCGGCAATCTCCTTCACATCTCGCCGAACGCGCCGTTTGAACCACAGCTTCAGTTCACTGGCGACGAGTTTGTCGGCGTCGCCACCTACCCAAGACGGAAGATCGACTATGAAGCCGTTGCGGAATGTAAGTTCGATCCGTTCGCCATCGGTCCGCCGAACCGTCAAGGGCATGCGTCGGCCACGAAAGAGTATCTTCGAACCCGTCATGAACCGAGGCACGGCATGCCGGCCAGAAGTGATCCGCTCCATCTCGCGAACCGTGTTGAACACCCACTGCCGCTTGCGCAGCAAGAAGTTTGCGATGTCGTGGTCGCCGTCACTGGTGAGGGCCAGCACCTCGACATGGCCTGGCGTGACAGTGATGCGGCGTTCCGATGCCGCAGCAGAGCGACGAAGCTCGTACGGGATTTGCTTCCTTCCTATTTGCAGCGTTGGCATCAGGAAGAGGCTCCGTAGGCTTGGATGGCAAACTCTTCGACCTTTTCGCGGATCACCTTAGTGTCGCCGATACCTTGCTCGGTCAGGATGCGCCGGACCTGTTGGCGCAACGAACGCAAATAGGCTTCCATGTGAGCAAATGCGGGTTGCATTGCGGCCGCCCCCGCGTAGACCGCACCAATGGCGATTGCGGCATCCTGCAAGGTGGCATGCTCGACATCTGGCGCGACGGCTTCGATGATGCGAAGGATCGAGAAGGCGTTCTCATCCATGCCAAGCTCAGCATGCGCGCCTTGCTCTGCCTCAATGTCGCCGGTCAGCCCCTCGAACTCATGCAGTCCGTCGGCGGCCGCAAGTTGGCCCTCCTCGAACCTTCGGATGATCTCCATCACCCGTTCCGAGAACCGGCCATATTGTGCGGGGTTCTTATCCACTAGTTCACGCGTGACGCGGCGAAGCTCGGCTGATTTGCGCACGAAGGCTTCCTGCAATTCAGGTTCAGCCTTGCCGTCGGTGGTGAAGTCGTCTGCAAAGCTCGGATCGGTAATGCTCCGAAGCCGTATTGTCGTGGAAAGACCCGTGACATGGACATGCTGCTCCAGCATATCCCTTATCTTGCCCGAGTAGCTCCGATGGTCGAGGCTCTCGTCCTTGCTGATTACCTGTGTCGCCAACCGTAGGAATGCCGCGGCCCATTTGACTTCCGCAGTGAACTCAAGAATGGCGGGGTCGGGCGACAGGTCGCCATAGACCTTTATGAAGTTCCGAGTGAGACGTTGAAGCTCGAACCAGTCGTCCTCGTGCTCGCCAGCGGCTAGCTTGCCAGCAGCATAGGCGGCGGCCTTCTCATCCACGCCGTCCAGCCCCATGACGCGTTTCTGCGCGCGGTATCGAGCGTGCGCTTCCTTGAGATCATTCCGCAAAATGGCGATGTCGCGCATCGCGTTCGCGACATCCTCGGAACGATAGGACTTCAGCGCCTCGTCGAGGTTGGCGGTGACGCCGATATAATCAACAATGCGTCCATTAGGCTTTTCGATTTCACCACCGTTAGGCAACCTGATCGAGCAGGTCCGGTTGGTCCGAGCAATAGCCTGAAGCAGGTTGTGCTCCTTCAGCGGCTTGTCCAGGTACATCACATGCTCGATGGGCGCATCGAAACCCGTCAGCAGCTTGTCGCAGACGATCAGGAAGCTCGGCTGCTGCCCCAGCGCCTTGAAGCGCTTTTTCACCTCCTTCTCGGCGGTATCATCGAGATACTGCGCTTCTAGCTCTGACCGAAGCGCGGTGACGCTTTGGTGCTCACTCGGCTTGTTGTCTTCCTGGCTCTTGGAATAGACGCAGGCGATCATGGCGTCCGCCTTTATCCGCGCCAGCCCCCCCTCCATGCCACCACGCGTGAGATCGGCCGTAATCACTGCAGACAATGCTGAGCGGTAGAGGATCACCGCCTCGCGATCCACGGCGACGATCTGGGCTTTGAAGCCGTCTGGCTGGCAGACAGTCTTGAAGTGCTCCCAGATGTCCATCGCGATCAGCCGGATGCGCTCCGGATGCTTAGCTATTGTAGCTACGGTCAGCCCTTTGCGCTTCAGTTCCTCTCGCTTTTCGTCGGGCAAGTCCACGAACCAGCGGTCGAATAGAATATCGATTTCGGCCTCATTGATCGCCCAATCAGCTTTGCGGCCTTCGTAGAGGATTGGCACAGTTGCGCCGTCGCGCACCGCGTCATCAATGCCGTATTTGTCGAGATAGCCCTCGCCCGCCACCGAGAACCGAGCGTAGGTATCCTTGTCGGTCGATTTGATCGGCGTGCCGGTGAAGCCGTAGAAATGCGCTTCGGGCAACGTCGCCTGCAGGAACGCGCCCAAGTCCTTTTCTTGCGTGCGGTGACACTCGTCCACCAGCACGATCCAGTTGGCCGAGTTGGGGATTGGGTCCTTCGAACCTGCAAACTTGAATATGGTAGATAGCAGGATTTGCCCGCTGCCAGCCCGATTTACCGCCTCGCGTAGTGCCGCGACCGATCCGCACTGCGTCGGGTTGGGCAAATCGCAGGCAACGAACGTCTTGCTGATCTGGTCGTCGAGGTCGATCCGGTCGGTCAGCACGAGTATGTTAGGGTTGGCGAGCGTCGGCGCCTCGAGCGTCAAATGGGTCTTGAGCTTTAGCGCCTGGAATACCATCGTTAGGCTCTTGCCCGACCCCTGGGTGTGCCAGATCAGGCCCTTGCGGTGCCGCCCTTCCGCAACCCGTTCCACCGCCTTGTTGACCGCGCGGAACTGCTGATAGCGGCAGATTTTTTTGATCTTGTGACCCGTCTCGGGGTCGATCTCGAACACGATGAAATGGGCCACGAGGTCGAGCAGGCGCAACGGTTCGCACAGGCACCACAGGTCCTTCGCGAGGTCATCCGGAAATTCTTCGCGCTTTCGCGGCCATGCGTCGGGCCACGGAGCATAAAACTGCGAGGGGGCTCCGGTCGCGCCATAGAACGTCACCATGCCGTCGGTGACTAGATTGAAGGCGTTGGGATAGAACAGCCGGGGGATGTCCCGCTCATATTGCTTGACCTGCTCGAAGGCTTCCTCAGCCTTGGCCGTGGTCTTAAGAGGCGACTTGGCTTCGATCACCACCAGGGGAATGCCGTTCACGAACAGCACGATGTCGGGCACACGTGGGCGCTGGGCTGCGACACGAAACTGTCGGACGACATGGAAGCGGTTACGACGTGGCTGCTTGAAGTCGATCAGCGAGAGAGTGCTGTCGCGGTTCTCACCCGTCAGGCGGCGCGAATAGCCCCCGCGCAGCTTTCGCTGCCATTCCTCGTTGTCGGACAGCGTGGCAAGCTCGTTGTAGATTGCCTCGGCATCTGCCGCGCCGATGCCGTTCAATTCGCGCAGCGCGTCCACTAGGATGGGCTTAAGGATGACGCGATTTTCTTCCAGCCGCATCGCCAACGCTGTGGCCGGGGACAATGGCTGCCAACCCATCCCAGCCAGCGTATCAAGAGTGGCTTTCTCGGCTAGGCGATATTCGCTCATGTCAGAGCCACCCGTGTTTTTTCCCCGATGCCTTTGGGAACTAGCCCTTTCTGGCGCATCCACGGCAACGCTGCGAGCCAGCGATCCTCCGATATCTCTTGCTTCCGAGGGTGCCACTGAAGCACTGAGGCGACTATCTCCTTGTCACTGGGCTGTTGCTTGTCGATAAGTAAATCGTTCCAGGCGGAATAGAGTGTCGCCACTATCTCGCATTGTTCAGTATTGAGGGGACGTAGGAGGTCTATGATCCACTGGACCGCATTTCGCTTATTTCCAAAATAGCGCGCAAAATAGTCCGTGTGGCCGCCCATTTTTTCCAGCGGCACATATACGACACGGTTTCCCTCGACGTTGGTCACGTTAAACCATTTCTGCTGCTGGAAAATCCTCTCCACTGACCGTCTTGCCTTAGGATCGTAGGGTCCAGCAGCCTCTTTGTAGGCGTGACGATTGATATCTGCCTGTAGCCCGAGGTGCAGTTCGCAAATATGCACGATTTTCTCGTGCTTGACGGAGCCGAAGCGAGTGTCGTTATGCAGTTGCTGGACAATCTCGGCAGCGAAAACAGCGCGCTTGAAAGCCGGTGGAACCGGCTTGGCCGTGGTAGCAATGGACGCAGCCACCCGCACTTTTCCCGACAGTAAGTCAGCCATGAGGGCGGATTTTTGAGCTCGGATTAACGCGACAGCATCCACTGTTTGGTCGATAGCACGGTCCACGTCAGCCATAGCTTCGGCGATGGCGACCTGGGTTTGCAGGTCCGGCAAAGGAATAGGCAGTTGGCGAATGTCACCGACCCGGACATGTCCAACGGTCGATCCGCCAGCTAATCGAAGCAAGTGCTCCTGCACTCCCGCGCTCTGCAGGGCGTACAGCAGATAAGCGGAATGGAGTTCATGTGATCTTGGACGAAAAAGCATCATTCTTTGGCCCAAGCACACCGGTTCGTCCGCCGGGACAGCACAGACTTCCCCGATTGGAGCCTCGCGAGTAATGAGAATATCCCCGACCTGCGGCCTCCCTCGCTTTGTCCATTCCTCAAACGACTGAGCGTCGGTGCGAACGAGATTGGCCCTCACGAAACGACCACGCCGAACATTCATGGTTCGGACCACCGCCGCTCCATCGACAGTGATTGGAGGAGTTCTGTTCTTACAGTCGATCACCGCTTCGCAGACGTCGACAGCGGCGGTTACTCGCCAACCAGGGCGAAGTCGCCCTATTAGGGTCTCTTCCGCATCTTCGTCATCCGAAGCGACGAAAAACTCGGCAAGAGCCAAACTTCGCAAGGCCCACAAATGTTGCGCGGTTTCCACGTTTCGGGCGAGGGCATCGTCCACCGACCGCAACACCTCAGCAATCCGGCGTTGCTCATCGAGAGGTGGCACAAAGGTGGACTTCGATGAAAGCGTGCTCTTGCGAATGTGCTTCATGGTGGTCCCATGCGCTTCCTCCGCAAGTTCGGGGATTGACGCTTCCAACCTGTACTGGAGCCAATCGCGGTCAATGCCCTTCGCAGGCGTTACCTTGAAGAGATGCTGGTTGAGAACCGCAGGTCCCTTGGCCCAGCGCATGACCGCCAAGGTGGCCGACCACGAGAAAATCAGGTCGCCGGTGTCGATGAGGTTGCGACGGTCGACCTCCCCATCGAAGAAGTTGGTTTCTGCGTCAGAGTTAGTGATCTGCGCGATCCTGATGATTGGAAGCCCCTTCGTGCCCCAATCCTCAGGCTTGAAAGCGCGTCCGTTCACATAGTCCGCAAGCTCGATAAAGGGCGCGGTTCGCCAGTCATCCGGCACCTCATTCGACATAGCCAAGCCTCTTGAGGTGAAGGAACATCACTGCCTCGGCCTCATTTCTCTTGGCAATCAGGTCTTGCAGTTTGGCGACCTCCTTCACAACATCGACGGCTTCGACCTCCGCGCCGGTTTGCACATAGCGGCTGATGTTGAGGGTGTGACCGTTGGCTGCGATCTCTTCGACTGGTACGATGCGAGCCAGCTTTTCGGCGTCGATAAAGCCATGAACAGCTTCAGCCAAAGTGTGGATATGCCGGTCCGTCAGGAAGTTCTGCGCTTTGCCGGGCTGGAAGGTGGCATCGCCATTGACGATCAGCACCTTGCCGCGGCGCTCAGCAGGCTTGTTTTTGCGGCAGACCAGAACGGCCGCGGGGATGCCTGCTCCGTAGAACAGATTGGGAGCAAGACCTACGACCGCCTCGATTAGGTCCGCCGCGAGCATGGCTTCCCTGATCCGCCCCTCGGCTCCGCCACGGAACAGCACGCCGTGCGGCACCACCACCGCCAGCATTCCGCTATCCTTCACGCTGGCGAGCATGTGCTGGACGAAGGCCAGATCGCCGTAGCCTTTTGGCGGACAACCATAGACATCGCGCCCGAATGGGTCGCCGTTCTGCCAGACCTCGTAGCCCCACACCTTCTCCGAAAAAGGCGGATTGGCCAGCACCCGGTCATAAGCCCCGATGCCCTCCACGAATTCCCGGGTTTTTGGATCATACCGCTTAGGGGAAAGGATAGTGTCGCCTTTCGCGATGAAGGCGTCGTCCACGTTATGCAGGAACAAGTTGATCTGAGCGATACCCCACGTCGCGAAGTTCTTCTCCTGACCGTAGAGCGACAGACTACGGGCATCCTCGCCCCGATCCTTTAGGTACTGAACCGTTTCCAGCAGCATGCCCCCCGAGCCGCAGGTCGGATCATAGATTGACATGCCTGGGCGAGGTTCAACGATCTCGACCATGAGCCGGACGATCTGGCGAGGCGTATAGAACTCGCCACCCTTCTTGCCGGCGCCTTCAGCGAACATCTTGATGAGATACAGATAGGCGTCGCCCAGCATGTCTGCAGGGACATCTACGTTGCGCAACCGGTGCTTTTCGAAATGCGCGAGCAGCTTCTCCAAAAGGGCATCCGAGAAACGATCCTGATTGGCGAAGTCCACGTCGCCGAAGACACCGCGCAGCCGCAGGTTGGCATCTTCGATGGCAGCCAGCGCATTGTTCAGCCGCTGGCCGATCTGTGTCGATTGCTGCCGCACGGCGTCCCAGCGGTGTTCCTTAGGAATATGGAAGCGATGCTCGTCGGGATCGGCAGCCTCCTCGCGGTCACCGGTCTCGGCTAACAGGGTCTCGAACTCTTCGTCCCATACGTCGCAGAGCCGCTTAAAAAACAGCAGGCCGAAAATGTACTGCTTGTAGTCTGCGGCATCGACGGTGCCGCGAAGGATGTCCGCCGCACCCCATAGGTGCCGCTCCAGTTCCTGCTGAGAAAGTTTCGCCATAGCCCCCCACGGATGCAAACCTTGCGCCAGGATGACAGCGCGCTAGCAGTTGAAATACCTAGACTGACATCAGCAGTCCAGCACGGCGGCACCGTTGCCAACAAGGCACGAGATTATCGCGCGTGTGACGCTGATCGGTTTCCGGCTTCGAACTTTGAAGCTATAGACGTGGACCTCGTAGAGCCGACCAAAGGGAGCAGGTAATGGCGTGGCCGAGGAAGGATAAAACGATCCCAGAGGACGCATTCACGGATGCAGCAGCCTATTACTCGTCCATGCGAAGGGGAATGCGCGAGAAGGCAGACCACAACAAGAGCGAGGCACAATTGTGCTTTGCGGCCATTATCGCCTGCACGCTCGTAGCACCGTTGTTTGTGACCCTGTCGGAGAGCTTCTTTTTGGCCAAGGTGCTGCCTTCATTGCTATCAGTTACGGCAGCAGGACTTACAAGCTGGGTACAATTGCGTAGACCTCAGAAGCTCTGGGTCATCTATAGGCGTGCGCAGAGGGAGCTTGAACAGCTAAAAGCTGCTTACGACTTCAAAGACGGTGAATTCGCGAGTGATCCGGCACCCGAGAAGCTTCTGGCCAGAAAGGTTACCGCTGTTGGTCGCTGGGTGCATGACCAGTGGGAAGGACTGGTGCCCGAACCGGAAGCCATTCTGTCCAAGAAGTCGGAGGCTCAACCCGAGAAGCTAGGTCACGATGGAACAGCCTGAGATCGCGAAATCGCCGCTGAATACGAGATACGGCACGTTCGACCTATATGTCTTTTCGTGGTCACCGAACGAGCAAGACAACGTGTTGGTTATGGTGTCGCCCTTCGACGGCAGAGTGCCGCTCGTACGAGTTCAAAGCGCCTGTTACACGGGAGAGATTTTCGAGAGCACCGATTGCGATTGCCATTGGCAGTTGGAGAACGCGCTGTCTCAAATCCAGCGGGACGGAGGGATTTTTATCTATATGCTTTGTGACGGACGTGGGGCCGGCCTGCTGACCAAGATACGAGGGATGAACCTCACTGCAACGAAAGGACTTGATACCGCAGCAGCCTATCATGCGCTCGGATCGCCATTGGATCCGAGGGAATATGAGCGAGCGGCATACGTTTTGCGGTACTTTGGTGTCATAAAGTGCAGACTATTGACGAACAACCCAAGGAAAGTTTCGGGGCTTGAATTGCAAGGCATCGAAGTCGAACGCGTCCGTCACGAAAGTGAGCCGACACCTGAAAATGAGCCCTATTTGCGTTCGAAGGCAGAAAAGCTCGGGCATATGATGAAGCGCTTCGGAACAGATGCGTAGCTCGACGGGCACCAAAGAAGCTCAGAGTTCGTCGGTGCTGCTGCCAAATCCGGGATCGAATAGCCTACGGTGATATTTCTCCGCATAGGGATTGGTCATCCCCGCGATGAAATCTGAGATTGCTCTTGCAAATGTGTCGCGCTCATTGGGCGGAAGTTCGCGCCATCGCTTCTTTCGGTCAACCACATCGCTGGCGAAGCCGTCGCCGTAAGGATCAATTGCTTTCAGACCCATTAGCTCGACAGGCCGTTCCTCAAAAGCTGCAAACAGGTCGGCAATTATCTTCTCGCCCTTGAACTCCAACGTTTGCACCTCCCGCCGACCCACCAAAGATTTGAACGTAATGTCTTTCGACAGGTAGTTCAGCAGGTATCGGATGTTTGGTTCAACCTGGGCATTGAGGTCGAGGAACTGGCTCTGAAAGACATCCTTCCCAGCAACATCTATGGCAACGACAAAGAAACCAACGAGAAGCGAAATAGCATGCTTTCGCTCACAAGCGTCGGGTGAAAAAAGCTTGTCCAGGAGAACCGGTATCGTCACTTCGCGAATTTTGCTGACGCCAGCCTCCCGGAAACCATACTCCAGTGGTCCGCCTATCTCCTCCCGGCGAAGAATTCCTCGGCCGACACCGTCTTCTAAGTCGTGAACCCCGTATGCAATATCATCGGCCAACTCCATAATGGAACAGTCCAGCGACTTATGCATGGGCTTGTTGCCAGAGCCCAAACGCCGAAATTCCAGACGGTCCGTGAGGGAGAAAACGTTCAACACGTTTTCGACCAGATCCAGATCGCTATCATAGAAGCACTTGGGTGGCTTCCTGAGGTCGTAGACTGGATATTCCCCGAACGCCACTGGATATTTGAGAACGCCCAGCAGGAGCCGCCTTGTAGGCGCAATGCCGTTTCCTCGATAGTATTTCTCCAACCTTGAGAGGATACGGATGGTCTGTGCATTACCTTCAAACCCTCCAAAATTGAACATTGCCTTATAGAGCGCACGCTCACCGCCGTGGCCGAACGGCGGATGTCCTAAGTCATGGGCGTAGCAAATCGCTTCGATAAGTTCTGACGACGGTAGGGCGTCGGCGTGGCCAAAGCCCCGTCTCGCCAACAAATTCCAAACGATGCCGCGACCAATTTGCCCCACCTCTAGCGAATGCGTCAGGCGGGTTCGGTGAAAATCACCTTCACCAGTACCCATCACTTGGGTCTTCGTTTGAAGGCGGCGAAATGATGCTGAATGGACGATGCGCCCTAGATCGTGCTGGTAAGGCTCCCGAGTGTCGGTCCCGAATGCTTCTTTACCAAAACCAGCGTCGCTTTTTGGCTCTTCGAACGAGGGGGCTCGAAGAGTAAGCTCAGGCAGTATTTTCTTATCGTCCTCAGATAACATTTTGGGCACCTGGCGTGAAGGATTTCCAACCTGTGTAACGCCGGAACATTACCAAACAACTGATCTACGACACGGTCACGAAAGATGCATCGGACAGTCCGAGTTGGATCAACCCGCGACAGTTCTTATTATTCTGTAGCAGACCGCCTAGCGCTTGCCGATCAGCTCTACGCTAGTCTAGTCAAAGGGATGCGTCACAAAATTGTGCCTGCCGCATTGCCAGTGAACATTTCCCCGCTCCTAATGTACCTCGCCAGCATCGCGTCACTGGCATGTCCCGTCTGTGCTCTGATCTTCCAGGTTGATGCTCCTGCCGCTGCCGCGCTGGTCGCGAACCCAGCGCGGAGGCTATGTCCGGAATAGCCGAGCGGTTCGATTTCAGCGTTCGTTATGCACTCCTTAATCACCAGGGATACGGCTTCACCCGACAGGCGCTGTCTGCTGACATGGCCGTGGCGGTTCACACCCAGGAATATTGGCCCGGCATCGATAGCCGCTCTCGACAGCCATTGATCGAGAGCAGTGACGGGACACCAGCGCGTTCGTCCGAATGGGATCGCGATCTTGCGCCCGTTGCCTTCCTGATCCGTCTTGGATCGGCGCAACGAGACGACGATGCCCTGTCTGACATGCTCGATGTCTTCGACGTCGAGGCCAACCAATTCTGATCGCCGGAACCCACCTGCGAAACCGATTAGAAGCAATGCCCGATTTCTGATGCTTCTTACGTCGTTGCCGGTATGCTCCAGTACCGCGAATAGGTCGTCGCGAAGGAGGGGCTTGGCTTCAGCTTGTGCGGTGCCCAGGCTCCGCCTAACGCCGCGAATGGTCGACCTCACCAGCTCGGACCGTGTCGGACTGATCAAACCCATTGCGGTGTGCGCCTTGGAGATCGTTGCCAGACGTCGACAAAGCGTGGCGACACTTAAGGTCTCCGCATGTTCCGCAAGATAGTTTGCAACCGTTACATCGTTTGCCGGGATGCTGCCGCCCCAGGCCTCGAAGTGAGCGAGATCGGCTGCGTAAGCGCGCCTTGTATTCTCCGCCAATCCCTGCTCGACGTATTCCGCGACCTTTTCTGACAACTCGTTTGTGAAGTTAATTTCACAACCATGCGCGTCCCCTTGCGCCGCCGGCTGTCGGCCTGCCGTGAGATCACGTTGGTTAATTTTAGATTGCGATAAGAGTGGATTATCACGAGTTAGATCGCTTTTAGACATGTTGGCGCTCCTCGTTCAGGAGTTGAATGTCGATACGCAGCATTGACATGATTTCGCCCGCGTCTGGGCAGAATGGGCCCTGGCATTCAATCGCCCATGACCGTCGCAATTCATCCGCCAGAGGCCATCGGTAGTGGTTCCGCAACAGCCCGCCCTCGACTGCGAATAGTATGTCGCCTAGGAATTTGATCCGCTGCACGGGCGGAACATGGCTGCGGACCCAACGGGCCGTGTCGCAGTTGCGCCCGAGGAACCGTCGCAGCGCCTGCTGCCCCTCGCGGGAATAAACATCGAGCGCCCAACTCGGTAGCGATCCGCACATGGTTTCGGGAGGAAAATCGTCGTCCTCGATGAATGCCGGCTGCTCGGATTTCTGCGATGCAAGCAGAACGACGAACGGGCACAGGACCTGCCCGCTTCTTCGAAAACCTTCCCGCGCCACCTCCACCAGGGTGTGGGGATGACCTGCTTCGCAAAGATCATCGAAGACGGTTTGAGGCGCGCCCTTTCTCGTCCGCAGTTGTGGCGACGGACAACGATCTGAGCCAACGGCATACCACAGGGCCAGCGCACGTTTCGGCAATGGAGCATTGCTTCTCACCAGCGCGAGCAGTTCTGGGATCGTCCCGTATGTAAGACCTAGCCGAAGATGCTCATACGCGGGGTGCCGTTCAGAGAGCATGAGCAGATCGTCAGCGCTCCGGCATTTCGGTGCAAGGCACATACGCTCGACGAGGTAGCTCGCGACCAGCCATTCGCCGCCGATCTTTGCCCGGAACGCCTTCCCCGCGAGTGACGCTGTCACAAGGCTGACAATTTCGAGGTCCGCGATCCCGATATCCTCGAACGCTATCGAAACGGCCCGTCGCCACAACTTGTCCGGGGACAGCTGAAGCAGTGTGGCGGCAGCCTGCAATGCGAATGGGTGATGCCCTCGACGGATCGCTTTCTGCAGCAAGGCCATCGCTAGCCAGGGTGAGACATCCAGGGGGGCGGGAATAGGGGAAATGTAGTGTTGTACCTGTTGCGCCAGATTAGCGCGTAGGCTGGCGAGAATATCGGGACCGTTCATTGCCTTCCTCTTTGGGTTCAAAGGGAGGCAGGTGACAACTGACCCACTATTAACGTATTGATATTGTTAGGCAATTTCAAGTTTTTTGCGTGAATTTTTCCTTTTTTTACTGGACTATCGCTCGTACAATTCAGTCTTCTGTTGTCATGGGGGAGGAAATCTATGTCGAAGAGACTGAGCATCCCCAAGAGGATACGCGAACTGGAGCCGCCATCAGGGTTCGAAAATCCGTTCGCGATGGGAATTAGAGGTCCCCATCTTTTCGCAACTGAAACCCTTTGCGGGGATTGGAGTGGTGATTTGCTACTTCTAGCCCAAGATTTCGCCCCTGCGTCAGCTGTTAAGGCCGTGCTTGAGGACTACGGCCCGGAAGCAGCGTGGCGTCATAACGACGGTGACGGCCGCTATAACATTGGGTTGCAAACTAACTCCAATCTATGCGGTTTGCTCACCATGATTGGGCGCGCTGTTGAATTGAAAGGGGAGGCTTCGAAGGAATGCGGGGTCCTCTACGGCAACGCCTGCTTCTTCCTTAAGGATAGAAACCGAAAGTTGGGCAAGGGTGTATCAGCATCAAAGCCAGTGTTCGAATTCGTGCTGTCCAAAATGCCCAGACTAAAAGTGATAGGGTGCCTCGGCGACTGCGCGTTTGAGGGGGTTATGGGTTGGCTCGGCCTACACAATAGCTGGCGAACTCAGATCGATATGCGAAAGCCGGTGCGACACAACCACCTGCAGATTTTCGCCCTTGCGCACCCCGGACAGCTGGGAATTAATAACCGTCTGTTGAGCGCCACAAATAGCGAGCGGGTGGCAGCTATAACAGCCGACTGGCGAGCGATTGGACGCGCGCTGCGGGCCAGATGAGCACCGGAGGGTTAAGGGGTGTCATGATGTCCGACCACACCACCTTGAGAGACTTGTGGGAAAGTGGGCGACTGAAACAGCCCGAGGAATTTCTCCGTCAAGTCTGGGTCCGTCTGCGCGACTGCGAAAAACTGTTTGGCCCATCCTGCGTATGTGTTGGGCTGACAGGTAGCGGAGCTTCACCCAATTACCGCGTCCAGCCAATTAAGAAAGTCGATTTTCCCGAGCCCAAGGATGGGCGATGGCTGGCTGAAAACCAGTACGAATATCTTGCCTTGAGGAACTGCGCCTACAGTGGCGTATCTCACACGCGAAAGCTTTCTGGGCTCGGAAGGGAAAACTGGAGCAAAATCGCCAACACGTTCGGCGAGATCGAGCAACTACGCAGAGAAATCAGGGCGAAGAAGCGACCTTCGAAGGCAGGGGCGGCGTGAAGTGTCATGCCTCTCCGCTGTCTCAGCGCTGAAGGCGAAAGCATTCACGCATTCGCCCTAGATAGCCGGGAATGGGCAACTCTACGGAGCGTGCACGCACGATTGCGTAATCTTCGAATGCCGTGTTGCACCGCTCATGTGGTAATGAAGGTGTCGTCTCGCGGGCAGCAATTTTTTGCACATCAGCCGCATGGAATTTGCACCACTGCGCCCGAGACGGAAGAGCATCTTCGCCTCAAGGGACTTGCGGTCGAGGCTGCTCGAAACGCCGGATGGTCAGTATCAACCGAAGTTCGAGGACGGTCGCCAACCGGTGAAGAGTGGAGCGCAGACGTTCTCGCCGAAAACGGCAATCATCGTGTCGCGGTCGAAATCCAATGGTCGTCACAGAGCGTCGAAGAAACAATGCGGCGACAGGAACGCTACAGGCGATCCGGCGTTCGCGGTCTGTGGCTTTTTCGGAGAGTGGGCTTTCCGATCTCTAAGGCGCTCCCTGCTGTCTTTATAGCGGGCGACAAGCAGCATGGCTTTGAAGCCAGGATCCCTGACGGAACTCGTCAGAACAAGCGAGACCTTGATGACCCGAAGAACTGGCGACAGCAGATGCCGATTGCATCCTTCCTGCAGGCCGCATTCGAACGCCGCTTTCGCTACGGGATCGAGGCTGACATGCCGGCAACCGTGACCGTTCAGTCACGGAAACTTTGGTGCCGGTGGTGCCGTGCGCCTACCTGGGCCATTAAGACAATCGAGATAACCGTAGGACCGTACTCGTCTCAACGAACGCTTCTCGACTTACAAGATGAGATTGTCATGAAAGTCGTTCAGAAGCTTCCTCCGAATGAACCCCTGGGAGCCGTCAAGCCTCGGTTTGTACGTCCTCTTGGACGAAACCGATTGAGCAACGGTTGCGCCAGCTGCGATGCCCTGGTCGATGATTTTTTCGAAAATCAGGCGTGGTGCTCAGAGCCGAAAACCATCGCCGTTTTCCCGGTGCAGCTGTCTGACGGTTGGCAGGAGGTCATAGGATCGCGTGACGGCTGGGGTGTTCACCCGCAAGGACCGTAAGGGACAAAAATGTCTCCGTCAAAAGTCTCAGCTACAAGCACCCTAAGCCGATGCGGTTATCCGTAAAATCACGCAATCCTACCAGCCTTGGATGAATATCCGCTGGTTCGACCTCCTCACAGCTAAGTGCTTGATTGTCGCAAGCTATTACCCGGAAACAGGGTCTGTTGATCCGGGTGGTTGAGCATCAAGGGTCATGTCCCCGAATTTGTCGCTGGAGCTCTTTCAATGACTAGTGCAACCTGGGGTGCATATAGTCGGAAGCTCGGCAGCGAGATTTGCTAGTCCATAATACCCTTTGCGTCAGTTGTGCATTCCCAACATCATCACCCGTTCCCGCAAGGAATGTAGGCGTTGTTCCGTTTCCCGAAGCTGGGAGAAGGTTATGCTGCGGAAGGTCCCATCGCGTGCTCGGCATACCACCTCAGCCTCTTTTCCGCTCCAGGGGTTTGCTGAGGCTGACCAGAGCCCGTGTGCAAGGTGGTTCCGAACCGAAGCCACCTCCTGGACGTCGGCTAATAGCGAGGCTCGGGGATCAGTTTCGTTCGCGACTGACAATGTAACAGCATCCCGCCACAACTTGACGATTGGGGCACGCTCGCTCGACGAAGTCCGTTGGAAGGCCCTGACGCGGGTAAGCCATTTCTCCATGTCGTGTTCGAGAAAACCCCACTTCAACAGCACTTCGCCGACTGCGGCGAGCAGATCGCGCATGTCCGGGTGGAATTCTTTCTCAAGGGCCATTTTATGCGACTTCAATTGACCGCGAGTTCATCCCGGCCGGGCAATAACGAAGACGGGACAAGCGCAGAGTAGGCGAAATGCAATTAACTTCACAAGCCATGTCCCGGTCCTGCTGGACCTTACCCAATCCAATTTAAATATCCTCCTTCACCGCATAGCAGAAACTCTCCCTGGCCCTCACTTTCGCCACGTAGTCAGGATCGATCTTTTCTATCAGTTGTTGCTGTACGATAGGCAATTTATCGAAAATCACGTGCGGTCGATGTTGCGGCCACAGCTTGGCGAATTTGCGCTCGTATTGCTGCCGCGTCACACACGAAAAGTGCTCGGGAATTTCCTCCATCAAACACTCGTATGTTGCAATCACTTCTTCTGGCTCGCCATTTTCCCGCATGCTCGCATACCTCTCGGCCATTCGCTGAAAGGCGATATCCCGAGCCCAGCGCGAAGATGCAGTCCGGGGAGATGGCATGAGTGCTTGCTGAGGTGCCAGGGCAGCACGCCTGCCCTCAATGATCTCGTCATCGGACCAACCGCGTTCCTTCCGCTTTCGGATCGTGGTGGGGGCGACGCCTTGCAATTTAGCAAGCCGGAAAACCGTGTAGGTGTCGTTGGTGCGTGAATAATAGAAAACCAGGGTGTCCGACTTGTTGTTGCTCTGGGTGCGCTTGTCCGCCCACCGCACTTTCCCAGGGGCATATTCGGGGTCCGCATTGTCGATCCGGTCTAGGGTTGCGCCGAGCGCTGGGACAGGCCCGACCCGTAGTAGGAAACTGGAAAACTCGCGGAAATCGGGATGGATCACCGCCCCATGTCTTTTTTCCCGGGTGAGCATATTTCGATGCGTGTTCGCCTCATGCCTGTAGCGTTTCCGCAACTGCATCTTGGAAAGCGTTTCGCAGTCAATTATCACCCTGGGGTCAATAGTTTTTCCGATTTTCTCGGGGGCGCGACACGACGTTTTCTTTTTACTCATGACCGCGACATCCAGGTTTGTTTTATCGGCTTAAATGCCGCGATTTAGCGGCTTTGCCCGGCATCTGTGCCTGTCGCGCTCGTCAAGAAAATCAACGAAATTTCGTCGACGAAACGACACGGCTATTCCGAGGTGGTGGAGATGCGCCTGCTCTTTGCTAGCCAATCATCGATGTCGCAGGATCGATAGACGATTAGGCGCTGGCTCAATTTCGAGTACGCAGGGCCTGCGCCACGCATCCGCAACTTGGCCAAGGTCGATTGAGTGACGCCAAGGTATCGAGCGGCTTCGACAGTTCGCAGGGTTTTCGGTGAGGAATGCTCATCCATCTTCAGGCCTCCTTATGATCTTAGAGGAAACCATCGAACAACCAGGGCGCAGTGGGCAAGGTTCATCTGCGGCCTTGGTCGCAAGGTTGTACCGTCACCGCCAATTCAGTTGGCTTGCACACTCGGGGTTGGAGCTCTCCGGCGATACTACTCAGGTGGCTGCCGGAGGCGGCCTCAGGAATGCTAAATCTAATCCGGGATAGGACACCTTCGCCATCGCCGCCACGTGTAGATCAGGATCGGCGTTGTTGCCGTAACTATCGCTTGCCAAGCTTCCTTGGGCCCACCCTCCGAGAGCCCTCAGAGTATCGGGGCCAGCCTCGCTACGGCGCAGTGCGTCGCGAAAACTGTGCCTGAGCGAATAGAACGACTGTCTTGGCCCGACGACGATTGCTTCCTTCAAGAAGGTTTCACGGAAGCGTTTCAATGAATACGACGCCCAGTTCCCGTACATATCTTTCTTAAGGCCGCCGAACAGACGCTCGGCTTTGGCTTTCTGCTTGCCCTGGGCAAACTCGACAAACCCGAGTGCAATCAGTTCTGGATGAACAGGTAATTTCCTTTTGCTCGTAGAGGTTTTCAGGGTTTTTGCGGGCTGGTCCGTTCCGTCATCGTCGTCGTCATAAGAGGCGACCACATCGACAAACCAGGTCCCCTTGGCTGAACGTTTCAAATCGGAGGGCAACATTTGGCAAATCTCATTCGGACGCATGCCCATGAACAGGCTGAGCAAGGGCAGCCAGTAGCGCCATTCGCGGTCCGGCTTAGCATACGGAACCGCCGCGTTCGGTGCGCAGCTTTGGTAGAAGGCCCCGGTGAAGAATGCCTTGATTTGATCGAGCGCAAATGGCTCGCGCTTATCTTCTGCCTTGTCGGCATCCCGTTTAAGTGGTCGCATGGTTGCGGCAGGGTTATGAGGTAGGAGGCGCTTGAGTTCAGCCAACTGAAGGATGCCGCGAAGCGTATCCAAATACGTTGCCTGAGTGACCGGGGACAGGAGGGGCTTGCCGTCTTTCGCGCCCTTCTTGATAGCTTCCTCTAAGGCCAGTCCAGGGTAGTGCTTCGTTCGATTGCTAGGCGTCTTTGCCAAAAGGCTGCGAGCCCTTAGGCAAACATCGTAGTCGATAGACGAGACGGGCGTATCGTCCCCTATCAACTCACGCACCAGAGCGACCTGGGCTTTTATCTTGTCCTGCCATTTGGCCGACATACCATTGGCTTCAGCCTCTTCGATCTGCATCGTCTGGTACTGATTGGCCAATTGCTCGAACCGAAGCGCCTTGGGACGGGCGGGGTCAAACGCTACATCGAAAAAGTTCTTGCCGAGATCATCCTGGTAATGTGCCAGCTTACGTCGGCCCAATTCGAGCAGTCCACGCCGAACCACTTCGGCAAACCGGCCGTTGATCGTGCTCGACACCGACTTGGGATCTTGCCCCGCTCCGACTAGCAATTTGTCGCCTATCGCGCCGATCCATTCATCGGCTCGGAAGTCGTCCGGGTCCCGCAAAATCGAGATATCGCGTTCGATATTTTCGACCGCATCTTTCCGTTCTGCAGTGGTGGCTGGGGTCGCCGTCTCTCGCTCTTCGAAATGTCGCGAATTGCTCGCAACATAGGCTCGAACGAGTTCAAGTAATTCCTGGTCGCTGAGTGGCGCCTTCGGAGACTGAGGTGGAGATTGTGATTTCTCCGCTTGGAGCAACGCGAACTTCGCGCTCCACTTTACGTTCTCGATTTCGACGAGCTTCTTGGCTTGTTTTTTATCCTTCGTGTGCAGCGAATGGACGATGATGGGCCGGCCCATCGCGGCCACGAGGTGCTTCGGCACCGCGCGCCGATAGTACCAAACCCCTTTGCGGTTCAGGAGGCGAGCGTCGGACACGTCTTTCATGCTCCAAAATGTATCACTAAAGTGATGCAGACGGGAGATGTAAGACGTTGAATTCGCTATTTTCTAAGCGTTACAGCTGCTTAGAGGACTGTTTGGTGGAGCCAATCGGAATCGAACCGACGACCTCTTGAATGCCATTCAAGCGCTCTCCCAACTGAGCTATGGCCCCACTCCCGGCAGTCAGCCGGCGCCGTTTCCGGCGAAGAGATCCGGCGCGGTTGGGACCGCGCCGTCGTTTAGTGCTGGCGGCTTCTAGCGCCGCCTTCGGTCAAGATCAAGCCTTCAAAGACCGCTTTTTCGTCACAGGCGAAAATGGCCGGCAAACGATCGGAATCAGACCTCGTCCTCGTCGTCGCCGACGCCGATCATGTCGGAGACGTCGTCATCCTCTTCCTCTTCGTCGGCGAGGAAGGTGTCGTCGTCATCGTCGCCGAGATCCACATCCTCATCGTCGCCGAGATCGGGAAGATCATCGGCGCCGCCCTTGGTCTCCTCGTCGGCATCTTCCAGCGAAACGAGTTCGGCGCCTTCTTCGTCCTCGGCGTCGACTTCCTTGTCGGCGACTTCCTCATCCTCCTCGAGGGCGGAAATCTTACCTTCCTCGAAATAGGAGCGCGGATAGCTCTTGCCGGTATAAGGCGAGACGATCGGGTCCTTGTTCAGGTCGTAGAATTTCCGTCCCGTCTCAGGGTCGATACGTTTGGTGCCAAGTTCAGCTTTTGCCACGTCAGGCCTCGTCAATAAAAGAATGGTCCCCTTAACCGCAGTTTTGGGCGCTGTCAAAGCCAAAAGACATGTGCCCGAAACCAGCTTTTCAAAGGCTTGCGCCAAGGGGATGACCATTGCCGCGCGCCGTGATACGAGACCGCCGCATCATGACGAACTAGGCCGGCCAGCCGGCATTTCATTTGGACGACAAAATGTCTCATTCCGCCGCCGCTAAACCAGCCACGGCCCGCAAATCCCCAGCGCTGGCCGGCACCGCGCGGGTGCCGGGCGACAAATCGATCTCGCACCGCTCCTTCATGTTCGGCGGCCTCGCCTCCGGCGAGACGCGCATCACCGGCCTGCTCGAGGGCGAGGACGTGATGCGCACGGGCGCCGCCATGAAGGCGATGGGCGCGCATATCGAGAAGAGGGGCGCCGAATGGGTGATCCGCGGCACCGGCAACGGCGCGCTGCTCGAGCCGGAAGGCCCCCTCGATTTCGGCAATGCCGGCACCGGCTCGCGCCTCACCATGGGCCTCGTCGGCACCTATGACATGGAGACGACCTTCATCGGCGACGCGTCGCTCTCGGGCCGGCCGATGGGCCGGGTGCTCGACCCGCTGCGCCAGATGGGCGTGCAGGTGCTGAAGGCAGCACCCGGCGACCGCATGCCGATCACGTTGCGCGGCCCGAAGCATGCCGCGCCGATCACCTATCGCGTGCCGATGGCGTCGGCCCAGGTGAAGTCGGCGGTGCTGCTTGCCGGCCTCAATACGCCCGGCATCACCACCGTGATCGAGCCGGTGATGACGCGCGACCATACCGAAAAGATGCTGAAGGGTTTTGGCGCCAACCTGACCGTCGAGACCGACGAGCGCGGCGTCCGACACATCTTCATCGAGGGTCAGGGCAAGCTGACGGGGCAGACGATCGCCGTGCCGGGCGATCCTTCGTCGGCCGGCTTCCCCCTGGTGGCGGCGCTCATCGTGCCGGGTTCCGACATCGTCATCGAGAACGTGCTGATGAACCCGACGCGCACCGGCCTGCTGCTGACGCTGCAGGAAATGGGCGGGCGCATCGACATCCTCAATCCGCGCAGTGCCGGCGGCGAGGATGTCGCCGACCTGCGCGTGCGCTCCTCGGAGCTCAAAGGCGTCGTCGTGCCGCCCGAACGCGCGCCGTCGATGATCGATGAATATCCGGTGCTGGCGGTTGCGGCGAGCTTCGCCGAGGGCGAGACGCTGATGCAGGGCCTCGAGGAATTGCGCGTCAAGGAATCCGACCGGCTGTCGGCGGTGGCCAACGGGCTCAAGCTCAACGGCGTCGACTGCACCGAGGGCGAGGCATCGCTTGCGGTGCGCGGCAAGCCGGGCGGCAAGGGGTTGGGCGCGCATCCTAACGGTCACGATACGGTGGTGAAGACGCATCTCGACCACCGCATCGCCATGAGCTTCCTCGTCATGGGCCTGGCCACCGAGAAGCCGGTGACGATCGACGACGCAAACATGATCGCGACGAGCTTTCCGGAATTCATGGGGCTGATGAAGGGGCTGGGCGCGGAGATCGAGTGAGATACGTCCACGTCCATTGGAAGCATGACACACCGGAGGAGCCGTCCCATCTCTGGTACGAAATTGCCGGCGATAACTTTCAGAATCGGACCATAGAGTTCTATGCTGATGGTGCTGCGGGCTATGCAATTCGCGGCAACGCCATCGACGGCTCGGACGATATTAAGGTCGGGGGGACCGAGAATTCCAGCGAAGCCTTCCCTGACCTAGGTGAGATCAATTCGGACAGCCAGTTCGAGGCATCGGAGGTTACAGCTGCCGAGTTCGAGCATCAGTGGAAGAAAGCGCTTGCATCGAGGGTTCGAATGACGAAAGGCCTCACGATCGCCATCGACGGTCCCGCCGGGGCAGGCAAGGGCACGCTCGCCCGCCGGCTCTCCGATCACTATCGGTTGAACCTGCTCGACACCGGCCTCACCTATCGCGCCGTCGCCCACAAGCTCCTGGAGCTCGGCCTGCCGCTCGACAACGTCTCGGCCGCCGAAACCGCGGCGCGGCAGGTCGATCTTTCGAACCTCGACCGGACGGTGCTGTCTGCGCATGCGGTGGGCGAGGCGGCCTCGAAGGTCGCGGTCATTCCCACCGTCCGGCGCATCCTGGTCGAAAAGCAGCGCGAGTTCGCCAAGGCGCCGCCTGGCGCGGTGCTCGACGGCCGCGACATCGGCACCGTGGTGTGCCCCGACGCCGACATCAAGCTCTATGTCACGGCAAGCGCCGAGGTGCGGGCGAAGCGCCGGCTGGCCGAGATCGAGAGCATGGGCGGCAGCGCCGATTTCGCCACGATCCTCGCCGACATCGAGCGCCGCGACGAGCGCGACATGGGCCGCGCCGACTCGCCCTTGAAGCCGGCGGCGGACGCGCACTTGCTTGATACCAGCGAAATGGCTATAGAGGCCGCGTTTCTGGCGGCGATGGCGATCGTTGACGAGGTCCTTGCCAAGAGAAACGAGGCCTGATCGGGCTTTTCGGTTGCCTCGGGCGGCGAAAATACCCATATCGGGCACGAACCAGCCTGCCAGCATTCTTCATGCGCCGGACTTGCCACTCAAATATGTGGCCAAGGGCTCTTCAGCCCGGAACGCCGGCAGGCTCACGCAACGCTAACCCACGGCGCCCGCTCCGCGAAAAGCCGGAGCATTCCAGGAGAAACAATGTCAGCTGCTAATCCGTCTCGCGACGATTTCGCGAGCATGCTCGAAGAATCATTCACCGCCGGCCATTCCGGCGAGGGCCAGGTTGTCCGGGGCACGATCACCGCGATCGAAAAGGACATGGCCATCATCGATGTCGGCCTCAAGGTCGAAGGCCGCGTGCCGCTGAAGGAATTCGGCGCCAAGGGCAAGGACTCCTCCCTCAAGGTCGGCGACACCGTCGAGGTCTATGTCGAGCGCATCGAGAACGCGCTTGGCGAAGCCATGCTGTCGCGCGAGAAGGCACGCCGCGAGGAGAGCTGGGTGCGCCTCGAGGAGAAGTTCACCAAGGGCGAGCGCGTCGAAGGCGTCATCTTCAACCAGGTCAAGGGCGGCTTCACCGTCGACCTCGACGGCGCCGTGGCGTTCCTGCCGCGCAGCCAGGTCGATATCCGTCCGATCCGCGACGTCACCCCGCTGATGCACAACCCGCAGCCCTTCGAGATCCTCAAGATGGATCGCCGCCGCGGCAACATCGTGGTGTCGCGCCGCACCGTGCTCGAGGAGAGCCGCGCCGAACAGCGTTCGGAAATCGTGCAGAACCTCGAGGAAGGCCAGGTGGTGGAAGGCGTGGTCAAGAACATCACCGATTACGGTGCGTTCGTCGACCTCGGCGGCATCGACGGCCTGCTGCATGTCACCGACATGGCATGGCGCCGCGTCAACCATCCGACCGAGATCCTCAACATCGGCCAGACGGTCAAGGTGCAGATCATCCGCATCAACCAGGAAACCCACCGCATCTCGCTCGGCATGAAGCAGCTCGAGTCGGATCCGTGGTCGGATATCGGCACCAAGTTCCCGATCGGCAAGAAGATCAAGGGCACAGTCACCAACATCACCGACTACGGCGCGTTCGTCGAGTTGGAGCCGGGCATCGAGGGCCTCATCCACGTTTCGGAAATGTCGTGGACGAAGAAGAACGTGCACCCCGGCAAGATCCTGTCGACGACCCAGGAAGTCGACGTGGTGGTGCTCGAGGTCGATCCGGCCAAGCGCCGCATCTCGCTCGGCCTCAAGCAGACGCTGGAGAACCCGTGGGAAGCCTTCGCTCGCAACCATCCGGTCGGCAGCCAGGTCGAGGGCGAGGTCAAGAACAAGACCGAGTTCGGCCTGTTCATCGGCCTGGAAGGCGACGTGGACGGCATGGTGCACCTGTCCGACCTCGACTGGACCCGTCCGGGCGAGCAGGTCATCGAAGAGTACAATCGCGGCGACATGGTCAAGGCGCAGGTGCTCGACGTCGACATCGAGAAGGAGCGTATCTCGCTCGGCATCAAGCAGCTGGCCCGTGACACGGTCGGCGAGGCGGCGAGCAGCGGCGAGCTGCGCAAGAACGCCGTCGTGACCTGCGAGGTCATCGGCGTGAAGGATGGCGGTCTGGACGTGCGGCTGGTCGACAGCGGCCTCGAGACCTTCATCAAGCGCTCCGACCTTTCGCGCGACCGCGACGAGCAGCGCCCCGAGCGCTTCACCGTCGGCCAGAAGGTCGATGCCCGCGTCATCGCCTTCGACAAGAAGACCCGTAAGCTGCAGGTCTCGATCAAGGCGCTGGAAATCGCCGAGGAGAAGGAAGCGGTCGCCCAGTACGGCTCGACCGACTCCGGCGCGTCGCTCGGCGACATCCTGGGCGCGGCGCTGAAGAAGCAGGGCAACTAAGCCAAGGCCTTCGACCCGAACAACAAAAACCCCGCCGGAGCGATCCGGCGGGGTTTTTCTTTTGGTTGGGCTACCGGCAATCCAGGAAAAATGTCAGCGGTTTTCCGTCCGGAATTGCGTAAACAAAAGAGATAGCCGTCAGGCCCGACCGTAAAGCGGAACCAGCGTGCCGCTCATGGCCTGGTTGGCGGGCGAGGCGAGATAGGCGATCGCTTCGGCGGCGGCCTCGAGGCTGACCCATTTGCTGAAATCGGCGTCCGGCATGCTGTCGCGGTTGGCCTGCGTGTCGAGCGTCGAGGGGGCCACAGCATTGACCAGGATGCCCTTGTGCTTCAACTCTTCGGCCATCGCCACCGTCATTGCCGCCACCGCCGCCTTGCTCGCCGTATACGCGACCATGCCCGAACCTTTGCGCGGTTCCAGCGCCGCCCGCGCGGTGACGTTGACGATGCGGCCGGCCGTGCTGGAGGCCAGCATCGAGCGCACCGCGGCGCGGCTGCACAGGAAGGCCGTACGGGCGTTGGTGTCCATCATCTCGGCGAAGGAGGCCGACTCGATCTTCTCGACCGGCGCCATGGTGAAGCCGCCGGCAAGGTGGATCGAGGCCCAGAGCGCAGGCACCTGATGGTAGAAGGCCTCGACCTTGGCCGAATCCGACAGGTCTACATTATGCGCCAGATGCACGCTGGCATGGGCCGCGTAAGGAAAATGCGGCGGGGCCGCCGCGTGGGCGTTGGGCACGTGGCAGATCGCGCCTTGCTCCAGCAACCTGCCGACAACCGCGCCGCCGAGCGCCCCAGTGCCGCCCGTCACGACGACATGCCTGCCATTCAGCGTTTCCGTCATACTTAGACCGCTCCTGTCATTTTTTTATGATTATATCTTGGGTTATGCCGCCCCAGGCTCGAACGTCGCGCCTTTCGCGCTGTCACTCAATTGAAATATCGACATGGCTGGCGCAGCGTCTTTGCATGCGTCGGACCGTCGCGGGCGACGCCAATCGCCAGCACGCCGGCAGGGCCGAGCAGCGGTCGCGCCAGCTTCAGTCGACGGTGATCTCGATCACGCGCGGCCTGGCCGCCGCCCGCGCGCGCTTCAGCGCTTCGGCAAGACCGCCGGCCCCGGTCAGGCGCTCGGCCTCGATGCCATAGGCCTCGGCGAGCTTGCAGAAATCCGGCGGCGCCGGCGAGACACCGACCGGCTCGACCCCGACATCGAGCATCGAGGTTTCGATCTCGCGATAGCCGCGATTGTTCCAGACGACGAAGATCACCGGCGTCCCGGCATCGAGCGCCGCGCCGATCTCCGGCAGGGTGAACTGGAAGCCGCCGTCGCCGGTGAGACACACCACCGGCGCCTCCGGCACGGCAAGCGCTGCGCCGATTGCCGCCGGCGGACCGTAGCCCAACGCTCCGAAGCCGGTCGCGGCGTTGAACCAGCCGCCGGGACGGTCGTGGTCGTAATAGAGGTTGGCGGCATAGATCGGCTGGGTTGAATCGCCGACGATGATGGCGCCCGGCAGCGCGTCGCGGATCGTCTCCACGGCGCGAACCTGCGCCAGGTATTCGGGCCGCAGCTCGGCCAGCGCGGCCTTACGCGCGGCGGCCGCGCGGGCTTCCCCTTCCTGGGCTGCGGGGCGGCCCGGCCCGATCGCCGACAGCAAAGCCTCGACGCCTTCGGAGCAATCCGCCTGGATGCCGACCTTGACGGGCCGGCGCGCGATCTGGTCGGCGCCGATATCGATGCGGATCAGATTCTTCGGCAACACGAAGCCGCCGTCGCCATAGCCGTCATAGTCGGTGGGGCCGAATTCGGTGCCGGCGGCGATCACCACGTCGGCGTCCGCCATCAGCGCACGCACGGCGTTCAGGCTGGGGCTCGCCGGCACGCAAAGCGGATGGCCATGCAGGAGGCCGCGCGCATTGGCGGTCTCGACGACGGGCGCGCCGAGCGTCTCGGCCAGGCGCCGCAGCGCCGCATCGGCCTTCCTGGCGCCGCCGCCGGAAAGGATCAGCGGGCGGCTGGCGGCCTTGATCAACTTCGCCGCTTCGGCGACCGCAGCGGCGTCCGGCGCCGGCGGCGCGGCATTGCTCAGCGCCGCCGCGATGCCGTCTGCAGGCTTGACCATGACATCGGTGGGAATCTCGATATGCACCGGACCCGGCCGCGCCGACGAGAAGAGCGCGAAGGCGCGGGCGAGCGCGGCCGGCAATTGTTCGACCTCGGTGATGCGCTCGGAAGACAGCGCCACCTTTTCCATCATGCCGCGCTGGTCGGGCAGCTCATGCAGGAAGCCCAGGCCCTTGCCCAGCGTATCGGTGGCGTTGACGCCGGAGATGACCAGCATCGGCACCGAATCGGCGCGCGCCTGGCCCATGGCGGTGATGGTGTTGGTCAGCCCCGGCCCGGTGATGACGAAGGCGACGCCCGGCCGGCCGCCGGCGCGCGCATAACCGTCGGCCATGAAGCCGGCGCCCTGCTCGTGGCGCGGCGTGACATGGCGGATCCTCGAGCGCGCCAGGCCACGATAGAGCTCGACCGTATGCACGCCCGGAATGCCGAAGACGGTGTCGACGCCATGCGCTTCGAGCAAAGTGATCAGCGCTTCGCCGATGGTGGTCATTGGTCTTCTCCCTGTTCCGGCGCAAGTCCGAGCTCGGCTTCTATGGCTTTGATGCCGATCGCCGCCAATTCGCCGGGCGAGAACATCTCGCCGGCCAGGCAGCCCTCGACCCAGAGCCCGTCGATGATCGCGTTGATCGCGATGGCATGGTGCCGAAGTTCGGCCGCGTCCGGCTTGCGCTGCTCGGCGGCAAGCACTTCGGCCACGACGGCCTCCACCTCGTTGCGAAAGCCGAGATAGCCTTCGCGGTGGGCGCGGGCGAGCGTCGGATCCGCGCCGGCGCGGCCGATGAAGGTCGCCCACAGCGAGAACACCCGCTGGTCGATGATCGGCGCATTGAGATTGGCGGTGACGAAAGCCGCGAGGCGTTGGCGCGGCGAGGCATCTTCCATGGCCAAGGCCGCTTTCGCCTGCTCGGTCATGCGGCCCATCAACGCCGCATAGGCTTCCTGCAGCAAGTCTTCCTTGCCGGGGAAATAGTGGCGGATCAGCCCGGCGGTGACGCCGGCGCGCAGGGCGATGGTGCGCACGGTTGCGCCTTCGAGGCCATGTTCGGCCACGCTGTCCAAGGTGGCATCGATGAGATCCTGCCGCCGCCGCTCCTCACCCTCGCGGCGGAACTTGCGACGGGACGGCGCATTCATTGGCGCAGGATCGGCCGCGTCAGGCATGTCGGACCGCCTTCGCAGGCGATGCAGAGCGCGTCCGCCTCGAAGATTTCGACCGTGCAGCCGGCGGCTTCCATCGCGGCCTTGGTCCTAGGGAAGCCGGCCACGGCGATGACCTTCAACGGACTGGTCGGCAGCACGTTCAGGCTGAGGCCGTTGGAGGCGGCGAACTCTTGCGGGTCACCTTCGACGAGGCGAATGCCGCGCGCCTTCAGCATCTGGTAGAACGGGGCCGGCAGAAGCGGCGAATAGACCAGCGCGAGGTCGTCTGCCAGCGGGCTGATCACCGACATCAGATGCAGGCACGCTTCTTCGCCCTGCCACAGCGGCAGGTCGAAGCCATAGACGGAAATGCCGAGCGGCGTCAGCAGGTTGGCTACCTGTTGGATGCCTTCCTGGTTGGTGCGCACGCCGCGCCCGATCGCCAGCGTGCGGGCATCCACCCACACACAGTCGCCACCTTCGACCTGGCCGGGCGCTTCGACGCGGCCAAGGATCGGAATGCCCAGCCTTTTGTAGGTTTCCTCATGCAGCGAAGGCTCCTTGGCGCGCAACGGCTTGCCCATCGACAGGATCAGCGCGCCACGGTCGGTCATCAGCGACGGATCATGCGTGAACACCGAATCCGCGAGACCGTCGGGCCTGTCCTCGATCCACTCGATCTCGGCGCCGGAAGCCGCCACCAGCTCGGCGAGGGCCGCATGCTGCGCGGCTGCCTTCGCCGGGTTGAACCCGGGGCCATAGTGCCAGGCTGCCCTGTCGGCGTCGCGCATGGCGTTGGCCGCCGAACGCATCAGCACACGCCGCAACGGCGCCGCCATGGACTGTGATCCGAAAGCGCTCATCGATGCCCTTCTAAGATGAAAAAAAGCGAAAAAATTTCATGAAGGGCTATTTATACACTTGCACAACAACGCCGCAAGTGCCGTAATGAGCGGGATTGACGGGCTCGCGCTGCCGGGTCCATGCTGAAGTCTGGAGTGGGCAGGACAGCGTATGTTGATTAGCCGGATAGACCTTCGACGACCTGTCGTCGGCCATATTGAGGGCACCCGGTGAGCGCGGCAGGAACCGCCGAAGTCCGATCCGGCGAGGCGCAAAGCAGCGCCGCCGAAGCTATCCACGTCGAGAACCTGCATAAAAAATTCGGCCAGTTGCACGTGCTGAAGGGAGTTTCGCTGTCGGCGCGCGACGGCGAGGTGGTCGCCATCATCGGCGGCTCCGGCTCCGGGAAATCGACGCTGCTGCGCTGCATCAACTGCCTGGAAAATCCGACCAGCGGCATCATCCGCGTCAATGGCGAGGAGATCAAGCTCAAGGCCGACAGCCACGGCCACACCGTTCCGGCCGACCGCAGGCAGATCGAGCGGATACGCTCCAAGCTCGGCATGGTGTTCCAGAGTTTCAACCTGTGGAGCCACATGACGCTGATCGAGAACGTCATCGAGGTTCCGGTGCATGTGCTGGGCGTCAAGCGCGACGAGGCGATCGCGCAGGCCGAGAAGCTGCTTGCCCGCGTCGGGCTGGCCGAGAAGCGCGACGTCTATCCGGCCTTCCTGTCCGGCGGGCAACAGCAGCGCGCCGCCATCGCCAGGGCGCTGGCGATCAATCCGCGCGTCATGCTGTTCGACGAGCCGACGTCGGCGCTCGATCCGGAACTGGTCGGCGAAGTGCTGAAAGTGATCGGCGACCTGGCGCGCGAGGGGCGCACCATGGTGCTGGTGACGCATGAAATGAAGTTCGCCCGCGAGGTCGCGACGCATGTCGTCTATCTCTACAACGGGCTGGTCGAGGAGGAAGGTCCGCCGGAACAGCTGTTCGGCGCGCCCAAATCCGAAAGGCTCAAACAATTCCTCCGCAATGTCGGCTAGGAGCCGGCATCAAGCGGAGCGAAAAACCGGGAACAACAACAAACTGGGAGTCCTGAAATGAAGACTGTTCTCAAGACCTTCGCCACAGCGCTGCTTCTCGGCGTCGCGGCGATGGGCGGCGTGGCCAAGGCCGAGCAGGTCAAGATCGGCGTCGCCGCCGAGCCCTACCCGCCCTTCACCTCGCCCGACGCGACCGGCAAATGGGTGGGCTGGGAGATCGACTTCGTCAACGCCGTCTGCGCCGAGGAGAAACTCGACTGCGTCATCACGCCGGTCGCCTGGGACGGCATCATCCCGGCGCTGACCACCAAGAAGATCGACGCCATCGTCTCCTCGATGTCGATCACCGACGAGCGCAAGAAGACGATCGACTTCTCCGATAAGTACTACAACACCCCGACCGCGATCATCGGGCCGAAGGACCAGAAATTCGGCGCCACGCCTGACGACCTCAAGGGCAAGGTGATCGGCGTCCAGGTATCCACGGTGCATGCCGTCTACGCCAAGAAGCACTTCACCGGCGCGCAGGAGATCAAGGAATATCAGACGCAGGACGAAGCCAACAACGATCTGGCCGCCGGCCGCATCGACGCGGTGCAGGCCGACTCGATCGCGCTCGGCGAATTCCTGAAAACCGACCAGGGCAAGGCCTGCTGCGATCTTAAGGGCATGGTGGCTCCGGACGACGAAGTGCTTGGACCGGGCGTCGGCGCCGGCATCCGCAAGGAGGACACCGCGCTCAAGGAAAAGTTCAACGCCGGCATCAAGGCGATCCGCGCCAACGGCAAATATGACGAGATCTCGAAGAAGTATTTCGACTTCGACATCTATGGCGGCGCCACGCAGTCAAACTGAGCCCCTCTCGCAAACGAGTGAGGGCATGGCGTCCGCGCCATGCCCGACCCTTGCCACGCACGCTTGCCGCTGATCTTGACTTCAGCGGCTTGCCAGCAATCCGGGGGCGAAGCTGATCGACGCCTTTCTTCCGGCCTCCGCGGCCGGCATCATCGAACTCCTGTCACCCGTGGCGCCCGGCTGGGGCGGCACGCTGCTGATCGGCCTGCTTCATTCGATCGAGATCGCCGTGGGCGCAACCTGCCTCGGCCTCATGATCGGCACCGCCGGCGCCTTCGGCAAGCTCTATGGCGGCCCGGTGACGCGCGACCTTCTGGCCGTCTACACCACGGTGGTCCGCGCGGTGCCGGAACTGGTGCTGATCCTTTTGCTGTATTATGCCGGCACCGACCTCATCAACCAGGTGCTGACGGCAATGGGCTACAGCCGTGTCGACATCAGCGGACTCGCGGCCGGCATCTTCGTGCTGGGTTTCGTCCAGGGCGCCTATTCGACCGAAGTCATCCGCGGCGCCATCCTCGCCATCCCCCAGGGCCAGATCGAGGCTGCCCGAGCCTACGGCATGCCGCCCGGCCTGATGCTGCGACGCATCACGCTACCGGCCATGCTGCCCTTCGCCATACCCGGCCTCGCCAATCTCTGGCTCATCGCCACCAAGGACACCGCCCTGCTCGCCGTCGTCGGCTTCTTCGAACTGACGCTGGCGACGCGCCAGGCTGCGGGCGTCACCAAAGCCTACCTGCTCTTCTATCTCGCGGCCGGCGCGCTCTATCTCGCACTCACGCTGTTCTCCAATCTGATCATCGGCCGGGTCGAGGCATGGTCGCGGCGCGGCATGCCTTCCGTCAAGGAGGCGCGCTGATGTCAGCCGAAGCCACCGCGATCGACATGGCGGCGCGTGCCTCGATCTGGCTCAAGCCGCACCGCATCGTGCTGATCTTGATCGCCTTGGCGCTGGTGCTCTGCGCGGCCTTCTTCATGCGTTGGGACTGGCTGCCGCAATATTGGGAAATGGGCCTGATGGGCATCTGGCGGGCGCTGTGGATCCTTGCCGTCACTTGCGCGCTGGGCTTTGCGCTGGCCGTGCCGCTCGGGCTCGCCCAGGCCGGCGGGCCGATCTGGTTCTCGGCGCCGGCAAAAGCCTTCTGCACGATCATCCGGGGAACGCCGCTGCTCCTGCAGCTCTGGCTGCTCTATTACGGCCTCGGCTCGGTCTTCCCGCAATATCCATGGATCCGCGAATCGTGGCTGTGGCCATACCTCAGGCAGGCCTGGCCCTACGCCGTGGTGGCGCTGACCTTCTCCTTCGCCGGCTATGAGGGCGAGGTGATGCGCGGCGCCTTTGCCGGCGTGCCGCGCGGACAGCTGGAGGCGGCCCGAGCGTTCGGCATGAGCCGTTGGAAAATCTTCTGCCGCATCTGGCTGCCGCAAGCCTTCTACCGGGCGCTGCCGACGCTGACCGGCGAGACCGTGCTGCAGCTGAAGTCGACGCCGCTGGTGGCGACGATCAGCGTCATCGACATCTTCGCCGTCTCCTCCAAGGTGCGCCAGGACACGTACCTGACCTACGAGCCTTTGCTGCTTCTGGCACTGATCTATATGACGATCACCGGCATCCTGGTCTTCGTGTTCAGCCGGATCGAGGCGCGGATTCCGGTGAAGATCGGTTAGTAGGGGAGTAGGGGAGTAGGGGAGTAGGGGAGTAGGGGAGTAGGGGAGTGTTCAGCCACGATCCGCATTCACATTTCCATCCCCAGTCGCTATTCGCTCCACAATTTCCCCCTACTCCCTTATTCCCCTACTAACCTACTCCCTTAGGACAGCGACGATGCAACTCACCCTCGACCAGGCAACAGGCCTATGCCGGATGGCGGCGCTCGGCGCCGGCGCCAATGAGGAGGCGGCGCAGTCGCTGACCGCTTCCATCATCGCCGCGGAGGCGGAAGGCCTGTCGACGGTCGGGCTGTCGCATTTCATCGACTATCTGGAAGCGCTCGAAGCCGGCCGCATCGACGGCAATGCCGATCCGGTGGTCACCCGGCCGGCGCTCGCCGTCTACCTCTCCGACGCGCGCGGCGGGCTTGCCCATACGGGCTTCGACCGCACGATCGATGACCTGATCAAGGCGGCAAAACTGTTCGGCGTCTCGATCTTCTCGCAGAAGAACGCCTATACATGCGGCGCGCTCGGGTATTTCACCGGCCGGCTGGCGGAACAGGGGCTGGTCTCCTTCGCCGCCACCAACGGGCCGGCGGTGCTGGCCGGTTCAGGCTCGGTCAAGCCGGTCTATTGCACCAATCCGATGTCCTTCGCCTCGCCGGCCGCCGACGGGCCGCCGCTGGTCATCGACCAGTCGTCGAGCGCCACCGCTTTCGTCAACATCCGCAAGGCGGCCGAAGACGGCAAGAAGATCCCCGAAGGCTGGGCGCTGGACGCCAGCGGCAATCCGACCACCGATCCGGCGGCGGCGATGAAGGGTGCGATGCTCGCATTCGGTGGCCAGCGCGGCGCCAACATCGCTTTGATGGTCGAGGTGCTGGCCGCCGGCATTTCCGGCGCCAACTGGTCGCTCGACGCGCCCTGGTTCACCGGCGGGCCCGACAGCCCCGGCACCGGCCTTTTTGTCCTGGCCATCGAGCCAAAACTGCTCGACCCGGATTTCGAGCAGCGCATGAAGGACCAGCTCGACCGGCTGCGGCGGCGCTATGGCGTGCATATTCCCGGCCGCTCCCGCGCCGAAGCCGCGGAGAAGGCAAAGGCGCGCGGCATCACCACGTCCAGGGCGGTCGTGCAGCGCATTTCGGAATTCGCCGAGCGCTATTCGGCCTGATTTTTCCCACGCTGTCGAACCTTTTTCGCCGCCTGACTCCACCCATATCCGGCACCCCACGCCGCGAGCCGCCTTGGTCGGCTTCGTCCGGCTCGCGGCTGGCGGCGCCGCGCCGGGCGTTCAGGGCGGGGGCGGGCGTGCTTGCTTCACGCCACCTTGATACCGTCTCAGGTCAGGCCGCCTCGTTGGACCCTGTTTCGGCGCGGACACTGCCCGGAAAACCCCGCTTCGGCGGGGTTTTCTGCTTTCTTCAACCGCTGCAGGAGGGGCGCTCCGGGCAGGTCCAAAAACAACGCAATGGCGACCTCCGGTCGCTCTTTGCCTTTGGCGAGAAACGGATTAAGAAACGGCTTCAGCCAAGCACGCGCGCGGAGCCAGTCATGACCGAAATCCTGCAGACCCCCAAGCTCGTCGTCGTCTTCGGCGGCTCGGGCTTCGTCGGTCGCCATGTCGTGCGGGCGCTCGCCAAGCGCGGCTACCGCATCCGTGTCGCCTGCCGGCGGCCCGATCTTGCCGGCCATGTGCAGCCGCTCGGCAATGTCGGCCAGATCCAGCCGGTGCAGGCCAATGTGCGCGTGCGTTGGTCGGTCGACCGCGCGGTGCAGGGCGCCGACCATGTCGTCAACCTCGTCGCCATCCTGCATGAGACCGGGCGTCAGAAGTTCGGCGCCGTGCACGATTTCGGCGCGCGCGCCGTCGCCGAGGCCGCCCGCTCGGTCGGCGCCGGCCTCACCCAGATCTCGGCGCTCGGCGCCGATCTCAATTCGCCGTCCGACTACGCACGCACCAAGGCGCTCGGCGAAAAGGCGGTGTTCGAGACGATTCCCGATGCCGTCATCTTCCGCCCTTCGATCAATTTCGGACCGGAGGACCGCTTCTTCAACCGCTTCGCCGGCATGGCGCGCCTCTCGCCCGTCCTGCCGCTGATCGGCGGCGGGCAGAACAAGCTGCAGCCGGTCTATGTCGGCGACGTCGCCGAGGCGATCGCGCGCTCGGTCGACGGCGATGTCAAGGGCGGCCAGATTTATGAACTCGGCGGCCCGCAGGTGCTGACGTTCAAGGAATGCATGGAGGAGATGCTTGCCGTGATCGAGCGCAGGCGCCTCCTGGTGCCAGTGCCGTGGTGGGTCGCGAACATCCAGGCGTCGATCCTTCAGTTGCTGCCCAATCCGCTCCTGACCAAGGACCAGGTGCTCCAGTTGCGCGAGCACAACATCGTCTCGGATGAAGCCGCCAAGGCAGCCAGGACGCTTGCCGGTCTCGGCATCCAGCCGCAGGCGGTCGCCACCATACTGCCCAGCTATCTGTGGCGCTTCCGCGCCGCCGGCCAGTTCCAGCAGCGCCGGCCGATCGCCGACCGCTAAAGTATTTCGTTACACCCGCCGCGAGACCTGCATCGGCAGGCCGCCCTGCGGCTGCGTGGTGAGCTTCTGCACCGGCCATGGCCGGGTGTCGGACGTCGCATCGAAGCGAAAGCGCGACAACAGGATCGCCAGCGCGATGATCGCCTCCTGCATGGCGAAGCTGGCGCCGATGCAGACGCGCGGGCCGGCGCCGAAAGGCAGGTACTGGAAGCGGTCGATCCGATCGCGGTTTTCCGGATGGAAGCGCTCCGGCATGAAGGCGTCCGGCCTGTCCCAGAGTTTTCTGTGGCGGTGCACGACCCAGGGCATCACCAGCACGGCGGCGTATTTCGGGATATAAAGGCCGTTCCAGGTCTCTGGCTCGATCGGCTCGCGGTTGATCGAGGGCGCCGGCGGATAGAGCCTGAGCGCCTCCTCGAAGGCGGCGCGGGTGAACGGCATCGCGTCCAGCCACTTCGTCGGATCGGGCTCACGCGCCAGCACCGCGTCGATCTCCTGCTCGACCTTGTCGCGCTCCCAGGGCGCCTCGGCCAGGCAATAGATGGTCCAGCCCAGCGCCCGCGCGGTCGTCTCATGGCCGGCTCCGATGAAGGTGATGATGTTGTCCTCGACCTCGGCGCGGGTCAGCCCGTCCGGTCCCTCGGCGCGCAGCAGAAGCGTGAGGAAATCCTGCGGTACGCCGCCCGGGTCGCGCTTCATCCGCTCCTCGCGCATCCTCACCGTGCCGGCAACGATGTTGCGGAAATAGGCCATGGTCTTGCGACCGCGGATGCGGGTGAGGCGCGGCAGCCATTCGGGCGCGCGCAGAAGGTCGAGCGGGTCGACGCGGCCCATGGTCTCGAACAGGCGGTCGATCTCCTTGGCGAAGCTGCCCGGCTCACCGGCGATCTCGCCGGAAAACAGCGTCTCGGCCAGGATGTCATAGGTGAGCAGCGTCATGTCGTGGGCGACATCGGTCGTGCCACCAGCCTCGTATCTGGTGACGAAATCCAACGTGCGCTTCAGCATCGGCGCGGCGAAGCCGAAGATGTGGCGCGGCGTGAACACCGGCGCCATGGCCTTGCGCGAGCGTTTCCAGACCTCGCCCTCGGCAGTCAGCAGTCCGTCGCGCAGGATCGGACGCAGGATCAGCTGGCGCACCGTGGCCATCTTGTAGTTCCTGGCGTTGTCGATCAGAACGTGGCGGATGAGGCCGGGATCGTTGGCGACGATCAGATGCCCGCCGACGCCATTCGCCGAAATCCAGGGTTCGTTGTAGGTGTGCTCGCCCCACAATTCGAGCGGGTTGCGGTAGACGATGCGCATCATCTCCAGCGTCGAGGGCGGCTCGGTGCGCGGCTTCGGCGCCGGCGGCACGAAGGGGGCGGGCTTGGTGTCCATGAAGATGCTCCGCTGACAGCGCCGAATGTAGTGCCCTACGAAGCAGGCGTCCATGTGACAGGCAACCGGCGGCGAAGCGCTGAAGACTCTGCGGCCGCCGCACAGGTGCGGAGTCCTCCGGTACGGCACTTGCGGGGCCGCGTTTCGGCGCGGCTTTCGCGGTCGGATGCCCACCTGCGCAGGCCAGCATCTCGTGCGGGCCTGAAAAGACCGCTCGCCAAGCCGGCAAAATGGCCGCAAACCTTGGAAAAGCAACCGTTTGCGCCTATATCTAGGACATCAAAACGGCGCGATTCGCGGCCATTTTTCCGCGCCGGACCATCGACATCAATCAGACAGGTATTCATGAGCGACCAGACCGAAAGCGCCATTGGCGTGGAAGCCGAGTACGGCGCCGATTCCATCAAGGTTTTGAAGGGGTTGGATGCTGTGCGCAAGCGGCCAGGCATGTATATCGGCGACACCGATGACGGCTCGGGCCTGCATCACATGGTCTATGAGGTGGTGGACAACGCCATCGACGAGGCGCTGGCCGGCCACGCCGACCTCGTCTCGGTCACGCTCAACCCCGATGGTTCGGTGACCGTCATCGACAATGGCCGTGGAATTCCGACCGATATCCACCCCTCGGAGGGTGTTTCGGCGGCCGAAGTGATCATGACGCAGCTGCATGCCGGCGGCAAATTCGACCAGAACTCCTACAAGGTGTCCGGCGGCCTGCACGGCGTCGGCGTCTCGGTGGTCAACGCGCTTTCCGCTTGGCTAAAGCTCAAGATCCGCCGCAACGGCGAAATCTTCGAGATGAGCTTCACGCATGGCAATGCCGACGCGCCGCTTAAGGTCACCGGCACCTATGTGCAGGACAAGCAGCCCGGCACCTACGAGGGCCGCAGCGGCAGCGAGATCACCTTCTTCCCGTCGGCCGAGACCTTCAGCATGATCGAATTCGATTTCGGCACGCTGGAGCATCGCCTGCGCGAGCTTGCCTTCCTCAATTCGGGCGTGCGCATCATCCTGACCGACGCGCGCCATGCCGACCTCGTGCGCCACGAGCTGCATTATGACGGCGGCCTGGAAGAGTTCGTGAAGTATCTCGACCGGGTGAAGAAGCCGCTGATCGAGGCGCCGATCGCCATCCGCGCCGAGCGCGACGGCATCACGGTCGAAGTGGCGATGTGGTGGAACGACAGCTACCATGAGAACGTGCTGGCCTTCACCAACAACATCCCGCAACGCGACGGCGGCACGCATCTGGCGGGCTTCCGCGCGGCGCTGACCAGACAGATCACCGGCTATGGTGAATCCTCCGGCCAGACCAAGAAGGAAAAGGTCTCGCTCACCGGCGACGACTGCCGCGAAGGCCTGACCGCGGTGCTTTCTGTCAAGGTGCCGGACCCGAAATTCTCCTCGCAGACCAAGGACAAGCTGGTTTCCTCCGAGGTGCGCCCGGTGGTGGAGAGCCTGGTCAACGAGGCGCTCGGCACCTGGCTGGAAGAACATCCGAGCGAAGGCAGGGTGGTGGTCGAGAAGGTGATCCAGGCGGCCGCTGCGCGCGAAGCCGCGCGCAAGGCGCGCGACATCACCCGCAAGAGCACGCTCGGCGTCACCTCGCTGCCCGGCAAGCTCGCCGACTGCCAGGAGCGCGACCCGGCCAAGTCGGAAATCTTCATCGTCGAGGGTGACTCGGCCGGCGGCTCGGCCAAGGGCGGCCGCTCGCGCCAGAACCAGGCGATCCTGCCGCTGCGCGGCAAGATCCTCAATGTCGAGCGCGCCCGCTTCGACCGCATGCTCTCCTCCGACATGATCGGCACGCTGATCACCGCGCTCGGCACCTCGATCGGCAAGGACGAGTTCAACGCCGACAAGCTGCGCTACCACAAGATCATCCTGATGACGGACGCCGACGTCGACGGCGCCCACATCCGCACGCTGCTGCTGACCTTCTTCTTCCGGCAGATGCCGGAGTTGATCGAGCGCGGCCATCTCTACATCGCCCAGCCGCCGCTCTACAAAGTGACGCGGGGCAAGAGCTCGCAATATCTCAAGGACGAGAGCGCCTATGAGGAATATCTGATCGAGTCCGGACTGGACGAGGCCTCGCTGGTGCTGGCCTCCGGCGAGGTCCGGACGGGACAGGATTTGCGCGCCTCGGTCGACGACGCGCTGGCGGTGCGCCAGCTGATCAACGGGCTGCACACGCGCTACAACCGCAGCGTCGTCGAGCAGGCGGCGATCGCCGGAGCGCTCAACGCCGACGTGCTTGCCGATCTCGGCCGCGCCAACGCGATGGCCGAGCGCGTCGCGAAGCGGCTGGACATGATCGCCGAGGAGACCGAGCGCGGCTGGACCGGGCGGCTGTCGACCTCCAATGACGGCTCCGGCGGCTATGTGTTCGAGCGCACCGTGCGCGGCGTGAAAGATGTGGTGCAGCTCGATGCCGGATTGATCAATTCGGCCGATGCGCGCCAGCTCGACCGCTACGCGCCGCGGCTTTCGGAAGTCTATGCCGAGCAGCCGAGCCTGCGCCGGAAAGAGACCTCGGAGCTGCTTTCGGGGCCGCTGGCGCTGCTCAACGCGGTGTTCGCTTCCGGCCGCAAGGGCCTCACCATGCAGCGCTACAAGGGCCTTGGCGAGATGAATGCCGAGCAGCTCTGGGAGACCACGCTGGACCCGAATGTGCGCTCGCTGCTGCAGGTCAAGGTCAACGACGCGACGGACGCCGACTCGCTGTTCTCGCGGCTGATGGGCGACGAGGTCGAGCCGCGGCGCGAGTTCATCCAGGACAACGCGCTGTCGGTGGCAAATCTGGATATCTGAGCGCGCCTTACACAGTCAAAAGAAAGGCCCGGCAAATGCCGGGCCTTTCTTTTTGACGCCTGTTATACGGCTCAGTGATCCATTGCCTTGACGATTTCCTCGGTCATTTTCTTGGCGTCGCCGAGCAGCATCATGGTGCCGTCCTTGTAGAACAGCGTGTTGTCGATGCCGGCATAGCCGGAGCCTAGCGAGCGCTTGACGAACAGGCAGGTGCGGGCCTTGTCGACGTCGAGGATCGGCATGCCGTAGATCGGCGAGGACTTGTCGTCGCGCGCGGACGGATTGGTGACGTCGTTGGCGCCGATGACATAGGCGACGTCGGCCTGCGCGAACTCCGAGTTGATGTCCTCCAGCTCGAACACCTCGTCGTAAGGCACGTTGGCCTCGGCGAGCAGCACGTTCATGTGGCCCGGCATGCGGCCGGCGACCGGGTGGATGGCGTATTTGACCTCGACACCGGCGGCCTTGAGCTTGTCGGCCATTTCGCGCAGCGCGTGCTGCGCCTGGGCGACGGCCATGCCGTAGCCGGGCACGATGATGACCTTCTGGGCGTTCATCATCAGATAGGCAGCATCGTCGGCCGAGCCCTGCTTGACGGTACGCTCGATGCCGTCGTCGGCAGCCGCGGCCGTCTCGCCGCCGAAACCGCCGAGAATGACCGAGATGAAGGAGCGGTTCATGCCCTTGCACATGATGTAGGACAGGATCGCGCCCGACGAGCCGACCAGCGCGCCGGTGATGATCAGCGCCAGATTGCCGAGCGTGAAGCCGAGTGCCGCCGCCGCCCAGCCCGAATAGGAATTCAGCATCGACACCACGACCGGCATGTCGGCGCCGCCGATCGGGATGATCAGGAGCACGCCGAGCACCAGCGAGGCGGCGACGATGAGCCAGAAGACGACCTTCGACTCGGTGGTGACCAGCAGCACGATCAGCACCGCCAGGGCGACGCCGAGGGCGATGTTGATGAGGTGGCGGCCGCCGATCATGATCGGCTTGCCGGACATGCGGCCGTCGAGCTTCAGGAAGGCGATGACCGAGCCGGTGAAGGTGATGGCGCCGATGGCGACGCCAAGGCTCATCTCGACCAGCGCCTGGGCGTGGATGTCGCCCGCCGTGCCGATGCCGAAGCTTTCCGGCGCGTAGATAGCTGCGGCGGCCACCATGACGGCGGCGAAGCCGACGAGCGAGTGGAAGGCGGCGACCAATTGCGGCATCGAGGTCATGGCGATGCGGCGCGCAGTGACCGCGCCGATGCCGCCGCCGATGGCGAGGCCGAGCACGATCAGGCCGAAACGGCCGGCCGAGGGGGTCGCCAGCGCCAGCGTGGTGGCGATGGCGATCGCCATGCCGATCATGCCGTAGAGGTTGCCCTGGCGGCTCGTGGTCGGATGCGACAGGCCGCGCAGCGCCAGGATGAACAGGATGCCGGAGACGAGATAGAGGAAGGAAGCGAGATTGACGGTCACGTCACTTTTCCTTCTTCTTGTACATGGCGAGCATGCGCTGGGTCACCAGGAAGCCGCCGAAGATGTTGACCGAGACCAGCACCAGAGCGACGAAGCCGAAGCCCGCCGCAAGGCCGGAAGCCGCGATGCCGACCGCGAGCAGCGCGCCGACAACGATCACGGAAGAGATTGCATTGGTGACGGCCATCAGCGGCGTGTGCAGCGCCGGCGTCACGGACCAGACGACATAATAGCCGACGAAGATCGCCAGCACGAAGATGGCGAAGCGGAAGACGAAGGGATCGATGGCGCCGCCCGAGAGCGCGTGCGCCGCGCCGCCGGCGGCATCGGCCGCGCCCGGCGCATTGTTGGCGAGATCCTGCACCGCGAGCCTAACGGCGGCGGTCGCCTGATCGAGCTGGTCGAGGGCTTTCTGCAAGGCGTCCATCACGCGGTCCCCTTAGGCTTGGCTGCGGCCTTCTTCCTTGCCGCCGGCTTGGCATCGGCGGCATCGGCAACCATGGTCGTCGCCGGAATGGCCGCCGGCTCGGTGCGCGGCTCCTCCGCCTTGGCGAAATTGGGATGCACGACCTTGCCGCCATCGGTCAACATCGTCGCCTTGACCAGTTCGTCGTCGCGCTTGATGGCGAGCGTCTTGGTCGTCTTGTCGACCATGGTCTCGAGGAAGGCGTAGAGGTTCTTGGCGTAGAGCAGCGAGGCGGAGGCGGCGACACGGCCAGGCACGTTGAGGTGGCCGATGATCTTGACCCCGTTCTCGGTGGTCACGACCTTACCGGGCACCGCGCCCTCGACATTGCCGCCGCGCTCGACCGCAAGATCGACGATCACCGAGCCCGGCTTCATCGAGGCGACCATGGCGGCCGACACCAGCTTCGGCGCCGGGCGGCCGGGGATCAGCGCGGTGGTGATGACGATGTCCTGCTTGGCGATGTGCTCGGCCGTCAGCGCCGCCTGCTTGGCCTGATATTCCTTCGACATTTCCTTGGCGTAGCCGCCGGCGGTCTCGGCCGCCTTGAACTCCTCGTCCTCGACCGCCAAGAACTTGGCGCCGAGCGACTGCACCTGCTCTTTCACCGCCGGGCGAACGTCGGTGGCGGTGACGACCGCGCCGAGGCGGCGCGCCGTGGCGATCGCCTGCAGTCCGGCGACGCCGACGCCCATGATGAAGGCTTTCGCCGCCGGCACGGTGCCCGCCGCCGTCATCATCATCGGCAGCGCGCGATCATATTCGGCGGCCGCGTCGATCACCGCCTGGTAGCCGGCGAGATTGGCCTGCGAGGACAGCACGTCCATCACTTGCGCGCGGGTGATGCGCGGCATGAATTCCATGGAGAAGGCGGTGATGCCGGCCTTGGCCATGGCGGCCACCGCGGCATCGTTGCCGTAGGGGTCCATGATGGCGATGACGGCGGCGCCCGGCTTGTAGCCCTTCAGCTCCGCATCCGTCGGACGGCGCACTTTCAGCACGACATCGGCGTTCTTGGCGTCGGCCGCCGTTCCGATGGTGCCCCCGGCAGCAATGAAATCCTGGTCGGGGATGCGGGAACCGAGGCCGGCGCCCTTTTCGACGATCACGTCGAAGCCGATACCCGTCAGGCGTTTGACCGTCTCCGGCGAGGCCGCGACGCGCGGCTCGTTCGGGTCGACCTCACGAGGGATGAATACTATCTGTCCCACCGGATGATCCTTTCGGCTGGAACCTTGTTGCGCAAGGCGTCGGCCGGGACGTCCGGTGACGTCGAGTGCAATTGGCTTGGGAAATCTACCGCAGAATGAGAGTGCCGACGGCCATGATCAGGATGAACAGGATGGTCGCCGAGAAAAAGCCGCCAACGAAGAAGCCGAAGGCCATAGCGATAAGGATGGCGGCGCAGACCAGCGAGCCGTATTTGGCAAGGCCGAGGAAGGCCTTGTAGGTACGGTCATGCTCGGCATAGTCCATCTGCGCGCCAAGCTCGACAGGACCGGTCGGCGAGTGATCAGCCATGGAAGTACCCCTTCGAAAATGCCTGTGAGGCACATAGCGAAAAGCCGAACCAAGAGCAATGGCGCTATTGCCGCACGGCCAGCGACAAGAGCCTCAAACGAAAGTTGAAATTGAACGCGTTCCTTCGTCGGCGCGGCGAGGGGGATTCAGCCGGCGAGGTGGGGGAAAAGGCCGAGCAGGCCGACGACGATCAGGTAGAGCGCGACGATGTAGTTGAGCAGCCGCGGCATCACCAGGATCAGCACGCCGGCAATCAGCGAGATCAGCGGCGTCAGCGCGAGCGAGTGGATGGTCATGCGGGAATCCTTTCATTCGACTGGCAGCGGAGCTTGTTGACGCAATTCCGGCCGGAAACCGTTCACATTTTTCCTGGAATTGCCAACGCCACAGCCGGCGAAAGGTTCATGGCTGCAAGGTCAGGCGGCGGCGCGATAGTATTTCGCCGTCGGTACGATCGAGAGGGGTGTCAGCCGGTTGATGGCCGGATTGCCGAACATCAGCCGCTGTTCCATGGGCGTCGACCTGAAGAACGGAAGTCGTTTGAGCGTCAGGCGCATGTTTTCGCCGGCCGGGATTTCGAACAGTGCGAGCGGGGGAAGAACGCCCGGAAATACTTTACCCTCTGTCCTCTGCACGGCCTGAAAGTAACGGACGTAAAAAGCGGAATGCTCCATCTTCACCGGCGTCAGTACGGAGTCCTGGCCAAAATAACAGGAGGCGACCATGGCAATCCTGAGTGTCAGGAAAGGCAGCACGCCGGGTGCCGGCGCGCTGTCGGGATCGGCTGCGAAGCGGGTTCCGTCGATGAAGGTTTCGCCGCGGGCGAGGCGCGGGAGCAGGACCTCGGGATAGGCGTCGACCGAAGGCGAGTATGGCTGCGCACTGGTAATATAATGGAAACGCAGTGTGCTGACCAATTGGCCATAGCAATAGACACCGAACCGATAGGCGTTGGGCAGATTATCCCAGCGATCCTCGAACATCCCACTCGCGATCGGGCCACACATACCTGAGCGCCGATAGGAATTGTAGCGGAGCCGATAGATCGCCTCCTGATCTTCACCCCCCGTGATGAGACGATATTCGACATGATCCAGGAGTTCCATCATCGACCGGTTGAGCGCGGAGTCCATCCTCGCGCTGGCGTCGGCCGACGCACTCTTCCTCGCAGCATCCATTGTCAGTCCTCGAATTCCGCCTGCGACTAAGGCTATTCGAGTTGAAATGAGACACAAGCTGAAAATTCGATATTGCTGATTTACCTCTCGTTAACCTTAATGCCTGGCGCCCAATTTCGCTGATCATGGGCGAAAAAGCAAATCACGACGCGAGCGACCGTCTAATGCCAACCAATTATAATCGACGAAGTCGTTTCGAAGTCAGAGCTTCGAATGCGCCGAAGGCATGCCAGCCTACACTTGTCCTGTAGCGGCCAATATATTTGGCGGGCCCTCAATACAGGTCGCAATTCTGCAAAGTGGAAGCCGTTTTGCGCTTTGCCCGGAAATCCGGTCAGCTGGCTGTTCGTTTGCCGGCGATATACAAATCCGCGGCAAACGGCCACGTGACGCTCGACATGGTCTCGATGCCCGACGCGCTGAGCGCGGCGCCGAAGAGGAAGCCCTGCAGGAAGTCCGGCTTGACCAGATGGACCAGCGTCTTCAGTTGCTCGAAGGTCTCGACCCCTTCTATGGTGACCGAAAGACCCAACGTCCGGGACAGGCCGACGATCCCCTTCAGGAGATCTAGCGACTGCCGGTTCTGGTTCAAATCGACCAGGAATGAGCGATCGATCTTGATCTTGTCGAGCGGCAGCTTGTGCAAATAGCTGAGGCTGGAATAGCCGGTGCCGAAGTCGTCGAGCGCGATGCGCGCGCCGAGCGCCTTCAGTTCCTCGATCGATTCGCGCGTCAGCGACTTATCGTCCAGCAACGCGGTCTCGGTAACCTCGATTTCAAGCCGATGCGCCGCAAGGCCCGATTTGGCCAAAGCATCGCTGACCTTCTGGACGATATCGCGATTGCGGAAGTCCTTGGCCGACAGGTTGACCGACACGCTGGTCTGAGCCGGCCATTTGGCGCATTCGGCGCACGCGGCCTCCAGCACGAAAGAACTGATCTCGGAAACGATGCCCATCTCCTCGGCAAGCGGAATGAAAACGCTGGGCGAGATCGGGCCGAGATCGGGATGATCCCAGCGGCACAGCGCCTCGCAACTGGCGATGCGCATGGTGCTGACGGAAACGATCGGCTGATAGACGACGCGCAAATCCTTGGCCTGCACGGCATTGCGCAGATCAGCCTTCATCAGCTGGCGGTTGCGGAAAGCGGCATCCATGGCCGCCTCGAACAGCCGCCAGCTGTTCTTGCCGAGCTCCTTGGCCTTGTAGAGGGCAAGGTCCGCCTTGACGATCATGGTGTCCGCATCGGTGTCCTTGACCTTGGAAAGCACAGCGCCGCCGCTGGCCTGGATGCGCAAGCCGTGGCCGGCTACGTCCACCTCGCCCTGCAGGTCCGCGAATATCTGGTCAAGCAGGGTGCTGAGATGGCTCTCGTCCTCGACGCGGTCGAAGAAGACCATGAACTCGTCGCCGCCAAAGCGGCTGACGGTGATGCCCGGCCCGGCAATCGCCGCGAGGCGCTCGGCCACGGCATAGATCAGCCCGTCGCCGACCGGATGGCCGAGCGTGTCGTTGACGCTCTTGAAGTCGTCGAGATCGAGCACCGCCAGACCGCAGAGCCGGTCCTGGTCGCCGGAGGCCATCGCCTCGCCGACAAGCTCGTGGAAATAGGCGCGGTTCGGCAGTCCGGTCAGATTGTCGTAGCGCGCCATGAAGCGGATCTTTTCCTCCGCCTCGACGCGCACCGTCACGTCCTCGAAGGTGATGACGCCCAGTTCCTGGCTGCCTTCGCGGGCGGAGAATTCGTAATGCTGACCATTGGCCAGCGAAACAAGCACCTTGCGGTCGCGGCCTTCACGCAGGGCGCGCGTCAGCTGCGCCTCGATGTAGCGGCAGTCTTTCGGCGCCAGCATGCCGCCGGCGACGCCGCGCATCAAAAGGCCGTGAATGGAGCGTCCGAGCAAGGCATCGCCCGATCTCAGCGACATCAGGCGGGCGGCTTCGGCATTGGCCACCGCGACGCGCCCGTCCGGACCCAGCATGACAAGGCCGTGCGACATGGTGTTGAGCGCGCGATCGAACCGGCGTGTCAGGTTCCTGGCCTGCTTGTGGCCGACGACCGCGGAGAAGAGCACGTTGCGGACATGGTCGGCGCTGCTGATGGTGACGAACGTCAGCGGGATGATCATCAAGCCGAGGACGACAGAGGGCATATCCGTGCGAAGGATGAGCGCAAGAGCCGCCGGCCCGACGAGGGTCAAGGAAAAAATCTGGACCATGCGCATGGACCCGTAGCTTCGTCCGACAACCGTTACCAGGGTGGTCAACGACAACGACACCGACGCCAGTTCAGCAAATTGATCAGGACGCAGATAGATCGACACGAAGCAGAATGACCCCAATGCGAGGCCCTGCGCGCTGCCTTTGAGAATATAATTGCGCTCTATCGCTTCTGCCTCTGCGACACTTGCTATAATGCCGCCTGTTCTATGGAAGCTTCGGATGCTGAAGTACCGCCAGAGGCTGGCCGATAGCAGAACGAAAGCCAACGTCAGATAAAGCAGATCCTGCGTACGCAGGTAGACCATGAAACCGAGAATCCAGTAGCATACACCGCCGATCGCCACCATGCCGGCGTTGTCGAACAATGCCCGCACGAACTGGATATAGACATCCGCCGGGATGTTCTCGGTCTTTGTTCTGCCCATGTCGCTGGCCCAACACTACGCCCTCTAATGCCACGCCCGCCTTAAGAAAGGCTTAGAACAGCGGCCTGACCTCGGTTGCCGAAGTTACCAAACCGAGGGGCAGATCAGAGAATCTTCGGCAACAATCGGCCGGGCGGCGCGTTCACTCCGCCGCGCGAAGCGCCTGCTCCGCCGGAGCCTGGGCCAGACGCTCGATCAGCCGCGCACGCTCGCCCGCTGCCTTCGCGGCGCTGGCCTGCCGGACATGGCCGTAGCCGCGGATCAGCGCCGGCACGGAGGCTAGAGCGGTTGCGGCCTCCACCCTGCCCGGCGCAAGTGCTGCGGCGATCAGGTCGAGATCGGCCTCGTAGTCTCTCAGCGACTGCCGCTCCATGCGTCGCTCGGCCGTGTAGCCGAGAAGATCGAAGGCGGTTCCGCGCAGGCACTTCATCGCCGCCAGCAGCCGAAAGCCCTTCATCATCCACGGGCCGAAACTCGACTTCCGGGGTTTGCCGTCATTGGCGCGCCGCCCAAGGATCGGCGGCGCGAGGTGGAATTCGAGCTTCTCGTAGCTCTGGAACTGCTTGGCGAGGTCGGCAGCGAAGGTGCCGTCGGTATAGAGCCGCGCAACCTCATATTCATCCTTGATCGCCATCAGCTTGAAGAGGTTCCTAGCGACGGCCTCGGTCACCGCGGTCGAGCCTGGCACGGCCTTGGCTTCGGCGGTCCGCAACGCCGCCACCCGGTCGGCATAGCGCCTGGCGTAGGCGGCGTTCTGATAGGCGGTGAGGAAGGCGACGCGGCGGGCGATGACATCGTCCAGCGTCTCGGCCGGTTTTACCGCCGGCTTGCCGGTTTGGGCGACAAGACCGCGCACGAAATCGGGCTGATGCGCGGCGCGGCGGCCCCAGCGGAAAGCCGCGATGTTCATCGCCACCGCTTCACCGTTCAATTCTATCGCCTTTTCAACGGCTTGCGCCGACAGCGGGAGGCCGCCATGCTGGAAGGCGAAGCCCAGCATGAACATGTTGGCGCCGAGCGAATTGCCGAACAGCGCGGTTGCCGTGCGGGTGGCGTCGAAGAAATGCGCCTTGTCGTCGCCGGCGGCCGCCCGGATCGCCTTCTTCAGCCGCTCGACCGGCAGCGAGAAGTCGGCGGAGCGGGTGAACTCGCCGGGCATGATTTCGGCGGTGTTGGCGAGGAAGATCGTGTGACCCTCGCGCACCGCGCCCAGCACCTTCTTGGCGCCGGAGACGACGAGGTCGCAGCCGAGCACGAGGTCGGCCTTGCCGGCCGAAACGCGAATGGCATGGATGTCCTCGGGCGTCGGGGCGATGCGGACATGGGTGAACACCGAGCCGCCCTTCTGGGCGAGGCCGGCCATGTCGATCATGCCGCAGCCCTTGCCTTCCAAATGCGCGGCCATGCCGAGCACCGCGCCGACGGTGACGACACCGGTGCCGCCGACCCCGTCGATGATCCCGGCCCAGCCCTGGTTGCCCATGCGGAACTCGGCCGGCGCCGGCACGCCGTCGAGAGGATCGGCCTTGCCGGCAATGCCTTCGGCCTTCCGGATCTTGCCGCCATGCACGGTGACGAAGGACGGGCAGAAGCCGTTGAGGCAGGAAAAGTCCTTGTTGCAGCTCGACTGGTCTATCCGGCGTTTGCGGCCGAATTCGGTCTCGACCGGCTGGATGGAGACGCAGTTGGACTGCACGCCGCAATCGCCGCAGCCTTCGCAGACGAGTTCGTTGATGAAGACGCGCTTGTCCGGATCGGGGAAGGTGCCGCGCTTGCGGCGGCGGCGCTTTTCCGCGGCGCAGGTCTGATCGTAGATCAGCACCGAGACGCCCTTCACGTCGCGCAATTCGCGCTGGACGAGATCGAGATCGTCGCGGTGATGGATGGTTATGCCTGCCGGGAAATCGGCCTTGCCGGCATATTTGTCGGGCTCGTCGGTGACGACGGCGATGCGGTCGACGCCCTCGGCGCGCACCTGCCTGGCGATCATATCGACGGTGAGACCGCCCTCATGCGGCTGGCCGCCGGTCATGGCGACGGCGTCGTTGTAGAGGATCTTGTAGGTGATGTTGGCGCCGGAAGACAGCGCGAAACGGATCGCCAGCACGCCGGAATGGTTGTAGGTGCCGTCGCCGAGATTCTGGAAGATGTGGTCGCGCTTGGAGAACGGCGCCTGTCCGACCCATTGCGCGCCCTCGCCCCCCATGGCGGTGAAGCCGACCGTGTTCCTGTCCATCCACAGCGCCATGAAGTGGCAGCCGATACCGGCGGCGGCCAACGAGCCGTCCGGCACCTTGGTGGATGAATTGTGCGGGCAGCCCGAGCAGAAGAAAGGCGTGCGCGAGCCGATGTCGACGGTGTCGGCGAGCATCGCCTGGAACTGGCGCAGCTTGGCCACCCTGGCGGCGATCTCTTCCGAGGGGCCGATGGTGCGCAGGATGCGCTCGCCGAGCGCGATGGCGATTTCGTTCGGGTCGAGCGCGCCCTTGGCCGGAAACAGCCAGTCGCCGCGCTCGTCCTTCTTGCCGACGATCACCGGCTGGACGGCGGTGCCGTAGAGGTTCTCGCGCAGCTGGACCTCGATCAGCGAACGCTTCTCCTCGACGACGACGATGGTGTCGAGGCCGCGCGCGAACTCGGCGATATGCTGGAAGTCGAGCGGCCACGGGCAGCCGACCTTGAACAGGCGGATGCCGATGCGGTTGGCGGCCGCTTCGTCGATGCCGATATCCTCCAGCGCCTGGCGCACGTCGAGATAGCTCTTGCCGATGGTGATGACGCCGAGCTTGGGATTGCGGCCGCCGGAATAGACGATGCGGTTCAGCCCGTTGGCGTGGATGAAGGCGGAAGCGGCGGCGCGCTTGTATTCATGCAGCCGCTCTTCCTGGCCGAGCATGTCGATCTCGTGGCGGATGTTCAGGCCGCCCGGCGGCATGTCGAATTCGGGAATGACGATGTTCAGCCGCTCGATCGAGGCGTCGACCGAGGCCGTCGATTCGATGTTGTCCTTGACGCATTTGATCGCCGCCCAGGTGCCGGCGAAGCGCGACATGGCAAAGCCGTAGAGGCCGTAATCGATGATCTCCTGGACGCCGGCCGGGTTGAGGATCGGCACCATGGTGTCGACGAAAAGGAATTCGGTGGCATGCGCGTTGGTCGACGATTCGGCCATATGGTCGTCGCCCATCAGGGCAAGCACGCCGCCATGTTTCGAGGAGCCCGCCAGATTGGCGTGGCGGAAGACGTCGCCGGAACGGTCGACGCCCGGGCCCTTGCCGTACCAGACGGAGAAGACGCCATCATGCGTGCCCTCGCCCAGCAACTCGGTCTGCTGCGAGCCCCAGCAGGCGGTGGCGGCGAGTTCCTCGTTGAGGCCGGGCCGGAAGACGATGTCGGCTTGCGCGAGCTGCTTCTTCGCCCGCCACAACTGCATGTCGAGGCCGCCCAGCGGCGAGCCGCGATAGCCGGAGACGAAGCCTGCCGTGTTGAGGCCGGCGCGGCGGTCGCGCTCGCGCTGCATTAGAAGCATGCGCACGACCGCTTGCGCGCCGGACAGGAAGACGCGCTCCTTCCCAAGGTCGAACTTGTCGTCGAGCGCGACGTCGTGCAGCGTCATCAGGTATTTCCTCTGCGGAGGCGCCTCAAATCAGGCAGCCAACGTCGGAGTGGGACACCGCAGTCTTTCGTCCCTTGGCGGTGAGGTCAAACAAAATCGCAGAGGCCAGATAACACGCAACAAACGGTCTGGCGAGTAGCCGGCGGCGCATGCAAGATCATGCTAACCGCTTCGTGAGGAACAAAAATTTCGCGACAGGGACGGTTTCACCGTTTCACGGAAACGGTGGAATTGCTCCACGCCGCGCATTTCAGGTCGCTTTCGGGCAATCCGGCTTCTGCTCGTCGGGCAGCTTGCCGTCCGGGTGGCCGGCAAGGTCCGGATTGAGCTCGTATTTCGGGCCGATCACCAAGGGCCGGTCCGGCAGCATCGTCTGGTCCTCCGACGAGGTCATGGTGGTGTCGATGCTTTGCAGCAACGTGCCGCTGGCATCCTCGATGCGGATCGAGACTTTGTAGGGCTTGTCCTTGACCACGCAGGAGAGCGGCGGGCTGGTGAGCGTGATGTGCGGCAGCTTCGGCCAGATCTTCTGGTTGACGATGAGCGGGTCGCCGCCCGCCGGGTTCTGGAAGCTCACCACCGCAACCTGGCCATCGACCATCGGCCGCAACGGCTTCAGCGTGATGACATAGGTGGCGATCGCCAGCCGGTAGTTGAACTCGAACAGCTTGCCGGAAATGGCAAAGAGCTGGTCCTTGCCGGTGTCGCGGCAAGCGCCGAGCGCGACAGCGGCGACCAGGGCTGCGCCGACCAAGGCCGAACGCGACAACTTCCTAAGCATTGCCGACCTCCCTCGCCGCTGTACGGCGGCGGTAATGGCGGTTTGCCTTCTGGCGGTTGCCGCAAACGGCCATGTCGCACCACAACCGGCTGGCGTTGCGGCTGCGGTCGACGAACAGCCAGCTGCAATTGGGGCAGATCCGCAGCCGCGCCACCGTTTCGTCGCGCAGCAGCGACAGCGCCGAGACGGCCAAGGCCGCCTCGAAGGCAATCGGCGTTGCCGGATCGCCGAAAGGCCGGCCCGGCGTCCCGATCTCGGTCGCGCTGCCGGACAGTCCGCCGGCGCAGGCCGTAAGGAAATCCGGCAGGAGGCTGGTCGCGAGCGCGCCGCTCGAGACGGCGTGGCGAAACAGCCGATCGGTCGCTTCGCGGATCGAGATGACGGTCGGTTTTATCTCGCCCGGTTCGGGCGCGCGCAGCCGCCGGCCGCCGAGTTCGGCGGCGCGAAAACCACTCGCCGCCTCGGCGAAGCGGGCGATCTCGGCCGGGTCGTCGAAACGGTCGAAGGACTTTTGCGGATCGTTGCGCAGCACAACGGTATTCGCCGTGTCGAGCGCAAGGATGCCACCGGTGAAGCGGTGCGGGGTCCAGGATACCGTCATGACTGAAATCTAACCGATAAAACGTGTTTGACAAGTTAGATTCCGAATGTAACGGTTCGCCAAGGTCGCGTCACACGACCCGCGGGATATCGCATGCTCTATTTCTTCCAGCAGGTGCTGAACGGGCTGCATTCGGGGGCGCTCTATGCGCTGCTCGCCTTCGGCTATGTGCTGACCAACGGCATCCTGCATCGCACGAACCTGGCTTACGGCGCGCTGTTCGCCTTCTGCGGCCAAACGATGATCCTGACCGCCGCCTTCGGCTATCAGGCGCTGTGGCTGACGCTCGCCGCCGCGGTGGCGCTCGGCGTCGCCGCGGCCATCCTCTACGCGGCGCTGATCAGCCACGTCCTGTCGCGCAGCGTTTTCGAGAGGTTCGCCGACCGCTCGCCCAACGCGATCGTGGTGACGACGCTCGGCATCCTGCTCTTCTTGTCGGAGGCGAGCCGCATCGCCGCCGACACGCATGATCTTTGGCTGCCGCCGATGCTCGCCACCCCGGTAATCTTTGCCCGGGGCGAGGACTTCAAGGTCACGCTCACTGTCATCCAGCTGCTCGACTGCGCTTGTGTCATCGCGATTGTTGCGCTGGCGGCCTGGCTGTTCTCGCATTCGCGCTTCGGCCGCGCCTGGCGCGCCGTCTCCGACGATCCGAAAGCGGCGGCGATGTGCGGCATCGACGTCACCGCGGTGTTCCGCCGCGCCGTGCTGTTCGGCGGCTTCTGCGCCGCCCTGGCCGGCGTGCTTGCCGGTCTCTATTACGGCAATGTCTCCTTTGGCACCGGACTGACCTATGGCCTCAAGATCCTGTTTGTGACGGCGGTCGGCGGCTATCTGTCGCCGCTCAAGGCGGCGCTTGGCGCCGCGGCCTTCGGCATGGCGGAATCGCTCTGGGCCGGCTACTTCCCGCTCGAATGGCGCGACGCCTGGATCTATCTCTTCCTCGTCGCCATGCTGGTGCTGATCGGCGCCGGGCGCGACCAGGCCAAGATCGCCTGAGCCCCAGACTTTCGTTGTCTCCAGACTTTCGCTGCCCACAGACTTTCGTTGCATGACGCGGCGTCAGGCGGCGGCATTCCGCCGCTGTCCGGCGCGCCGATCTGTTTGCAGCGGCTTTGTCATGTTGACCTGCCGGACCACGCACTGCATATCGTTGGGCCAAGCGGCGCGACACCGGAGGGGGAATCGGGCGCGCCGCATGGTCAGGGAGGACAATGCATGGCAGGGCTGCTCGCTCTATCCAGGACGATCGACCGCATCAATGAGTTCATCGGCCGTTGGGTCTCCTGGCTGATCCTGCTCGCGATCCTGGTGAGCGCCGGCAACGCCGTCATTCGCAAGGTGTTCGATACCTCCTCCAATGCCTGGCTGGAGCTGCAATGGTATCTGTTCGGCGCCGCCTTCATGCTGGCTGCCGCCTACACGCTGAAGCAGAACGATCATATCCGCATCGATATCGTCTACGGCATGTTCCCGCGGCGCGTGCAGCACTGGATCGACCTCTTCGGCCACTTGTTCTTCCTGATGCCCTTCGTCGTGCTGATGGTGATCTATTTCGTGCCTTATGTGTCGCTGTCCTTCCGCAGCGGCGAGATGTCGACCAATGCCGGCGGGCTGATCGTGTGGCCGGCCAAGGCCATCCTGCTGGCCGGCTTCTTCCTGCTCGCGCTGCAGGGGGTTTCCGAGATCATCAAGAAGATCGCCATCATGCGCGGCGACATGGACGATCCCAACCCCTTCGTGTCGGCGCATGAGCAGGCCGAGCTCGAGGCAAAGGCGCTGGCCGAGGAAGCCAAGGCGATCGCGGGCGAGGCCCGCCCATGATCGAATTCATCGCGCAGAACATGGCGCCGATCATGTTCGCCTCGCTGATCGTCTTCCTGTTGATCGGCTATCCCGTCGCCTTCTCGCTCGCCGCAAATGGCTTGCTGTTCTTCTTCATCGGCGTGCTGGTCTCGCCCTATTCCGGCGGGTCGATCAACCTTGCCTGGCCGCTGCTGCATGCGCTGCCCGACAATTTCTACGGCACCAGGGTGATGTCGAACGACACGCTCCTGGCGATACCCTTCTTCACCTTCATGGGCATCGTGCTCGAACGCTCCGGCATGGCCGAGGACCTGCTCGACACGATCGGCCAGCTGTTCGGGCCGATCCGCGGCGGGCTTGCCTATGCCGTGATCTTCGTCGGCGCGCTGCTTGCCGCCACGACCGGCGTGGTCGCCGCCTCCGTCATCGCCATGGGGCTGATCTCGCTGCCGATCATGCTGCGTTACGGCTATGACCGCAGGCTGGCGTCCGGTGTCATCGCCGCCTCCGGCACGCTCGCCCAGATCATCCCGCCGTCGCTGGTGCTGATCGTGCTTGCCGACCAGCTCGGACGCTCGGTCGGCGACATGTATGCCGGCGCGCTGATCCCCGGCCTCGTGCTGACCGGCATCTACATGCTCTATATCCTGATCATGTCGATCGTCCGGCCGAACTCGATGCCGGCGCTGCCGCTCGAAGCCCGCACGCTCGGCCACGGCGTGCTGTCGCTGATCGTGGCGCTGCTCATCACCGGCGCCATCTCCTACGGCGCCTATCGCTATCTCGCGCCGACGCACGGCGACAACGCCGACATCCTCGGCTTCGCCGTCGGCGTCATCGTCATCTATGTCGTTGCCATCGTCGATCAGCGGCTCCGCATCAACATGATGTCCAAGCTGGCGCAGCAGGTGGTGATCGTGCTGATCCCGCCGCTGGCACTGATCTTCCTGGTGCTGGGCACGATCTTCCTCGGCATCGCCACGCCGACCGAAGGCGGCGCCATGGGCGCTGTCGGCGCGCTCATCATGGCGGCGATGAAAGGCCGCCTGACGAGGGAAGTCGTCAACCAGGCACTGGCCTCGACGACCAGGCTTTCCTCCTTCGTGCTGTTCATCCTGATCGGCGCGCGCGTCTTTTCGCTCACCTTCTACGGCGTCAACGGCCATATCTGGGTCGAGCACCTGTTGACCTCGCTGCCCGGCGGCGAGACAGGCTTCCTGATCGGCGTCAACATCCTGGTCTTCGTGCTCGCCTTCTTCCTCGATTTCTTCGAGCTCGCCTTCATCATCGTGCCGCTTCTGGCGCCTGCCGCCGACAAGCTCGGCATCGACCTGATCTGGTTCGGCGTGCTGCTCGGCGTCAACATGCAGACCAGCTTCATGCATCCGCCCTTCGGCTTCGCGCTGTTCTACCTGCGTTCGGTCGCGGCTCGCGTGCCTTATCTCGATCGAATCACCGGGAAGCAGATCGCGCCTGTTACCACCGGGCAGATCTATTGGGGCGCCGTGCCGTTCGTCCTGATCCAGGTGATCATGATCGGGCTCACCATCGCCTTCCCGCAGATGGTGATGCGCTACAAGGGCGCCGTGGTGGAGCCCAGCACGATCGATCTCAAGCTGCCCGACATGCCGTCGCTGTCGCCGCTCGGCACGCCGCCGGCGGACAATGGCGCGGCTCCGGCCAATGGCGGCGCCCCCGCCCCTGCCGCGCCCGGCACGCCCGATCTGTCACAGCCGCCGAATTTCGGCGACACCACGCCTGCCAAGCCGGCGACGCCGGCGCCCGACCTTTCGAAGCCGCCGAGTTTCAATTGAGGTGACCACGTCATGAGAGCCGTCCGGCTGGAAGCAATCGGCAGCATCGCGCTACGCGAAGTGGACAAGCCTTCGCCGGGACCGGAGGACGTCCTGGTGCGGATCGAGGCCTGCGGCGTCTGCGGCACCGACCGGCACCTCTTCCACGGCGAGTTTCCCTGCACGCCGCCGGTGACGCTCGGCCATGAATTCTCCGGCATCGTCGAAGCTGTCGGCCAGGCGGTGTCGGGGATTGCCGTCGGCGACCGCGTCACCGGCGATCCCAACATCGCCTGCGGGCGCTGCGCCCATTGCCATGCCGGCCGCGTCAATCTCTGCAGCAATCTGCGCGCCATCGGCATCCATCGCGACGGCGGCTTCGCCGATTACGTGCTGATGCCGCACAAGCAGGCCTTCCGGCTGCCGGCAAACCTCAAGCCGACGCATGGCGCCTTCTGCGAGCCGCTCGCCTGCTGCCTCCATGGCGTCGACCTTGCCGCGATCCGGCCGGGCGCGTCGGTCGTGGTGCTCGGCGGCGGCGTCATCGGCCTGCTCGTCGTGCAGTTGGCCAAGCTCGCGGGCGCGGCAACCATCATCCTGTCGACCAGGCAGGCCTCCCGCCGCGCGCTTGCCGAGGCGCTCGGCGCGACCGCGACGATCGACCCAGGCGCCGGCGACCCGATCGCGGCCGTCGCCGGCCCGAAGGGCCTGGTGCCCGGCGGTGCCGACGTGGTGCTGGAATGCGCCGGCGTTCGCGACACGGTAGAGCAGTCGGTGCGCATGGCTCGGGCCGGCGGCACGGTCGTCATCGTCGGCGTCGTGCCGCAAGGCATGAAGGTGGAAATCGAGCCGTTCGATCTTCTGTTCCGCGAATTGAAGGTGCTGGGCTCCTTCCTCAACCCATTCACGCATGGCAGGGCGGCGCAACTGATCGCCTCCGGAGCGATCGAGGTCGACAGGCTGATATCGAGGCAGGTCAGCCTGGGAGAAGCGCCGCAGGTGATCGCCAGCCCGCCGGCGCCGGGCGAGGTCAAGGTGCTGGTGGTGCCGGATCGGGGCTGAGACGCGGTCTTGCAGGTCGGCGATTGGCGAAACCGCCGAGAACAGCGCCCCTCTCCCCGTCTCTATACGGGAAGAAGGGCTAACCTTCCTACAGCTTGCCGTTGCGCTGCTGCACCATCATGAAGGTGTCGTAATTGTATTCGGCGACCTGGGCCCAAAGGTAGTGCTCCTTGCGGAAGGCCTTGATCGATTCCCAAATCTTCTTGAACGGCGCGTTGTTGGATTCCATCTCGGCGTAGACCTCGTTGGCCTTCTCGAAACAGGCGGCCATGATCTCCTGGCTGAACGGCCTGAGCTTGGCGCCGCCGGCCACAAGCCGCCGCACCGCCGGCGGATTCACATAGTCGTATTTCTGCAGCATGTTGGCGTCCGCGGCCTGCGCCGCGGTGCGAACCAGCGATTTGTAAGTCGGTGAAAGCTCTTCGTATTTCGCCTTGTTGAACAGGAGATGGACAGTGGGGCCGCCTTCCCACCAGCCGGGATAATAGTAATAGGGCGCGACCTTGTAGAAGCCGAGCTTCTCGTCATCATAGGGGCCGACCCATTCTGCGGCGTCGATGGTGCCCTTTTCCAGCGCCGGGTAGATGTCGCCGCCGGCGATCTGCTGCGGCACCACGCCGAGCTTTTCGACGACCTTGCCGGCAAATCCGCCGATGCGCATCTTGAGGCCCGACAGATCGGCGACGCTGTTGATTTCCTTGCGGAACCAGCCACCCATCTGGACGCCTGTATTGCCGCCCGGCAGACCGTACAGCCCTTGCGTTCCAAGGAATTCATTGAACAGGTCGATGCCGCCGCCATGGTAGTGCCAGGCGTTCATGCCGCGCGCGTTGAGCGAGAAGGGCACGGCCGCGCCCAACGCCCAGGTGGGGTCCTTGCCCCAGTAATAATAGGCCACGGTGTGGGCCGCTTCGACGGTGCCGGCGGCGGTGGCATCGGCCGCCTGCAGGCCGGGCACAAGCTCGCCCGAGGCGAAGACCTGGATCTGGAAATTGCCGTCGGTCGCTTCCGACAGCATCTTGGAGAAGACTTCGGCGCCGCCATAGATCGTGTCGAGCGACTTCGGGAAGGACGACGCCAGCCGCCAAGTCACTTTCGGGTTGGACTGGGCAATAGCCGGCGTGGCGAGTGCGGCGGCCGCTGCGGCGGCACCCACGCCGGAGGCTCCGGCCTTGCGAATGAATGAACGACGATCCATTAAGTTTCCTCCCTTGCGGATCAGCTTACCGATGCCCGGACATCCTCGGTGTCCGGACCGGTTGGGGGAGAAACATACACGGGCAAGAAGTCGAGTCCAGCGCCCCGGCCAAGCTTGCGGCCGTTCTCAGCGGCCCACTGCAACTATAGTCTAATATCCGCTTGCCTGGCCCATGCGAGGCGGCGAAACTTGCCATGGAAAAGCCGCGGCGGATCGCTTATTTTATAGGCAGAACAAATCCTTGGCCTGATGGAAACCAAACCCAAAATGCAGCAGCCGCTCGTCGCAGTCTCGACCGACGTCCGCCAGTTCGACAATTACACCTGGCACGCCGCGCCCCAGCAATATCTGGAAGCCGCGATCACGGGCGCCGGCGTGTTCCCGCTGCTGGTGCCGTCCTTCGGCGACCGGCTCGACCTAGACGAATTGCTGTCGTCCGTCGACGGCGTCATGCTGACGGGTTCGAAATCCAACGTCCATCCCTCGCTTTACGATGGCGACCCGAGCGAAGCCAACGGCCCCTACGATCCGGCGCGCGACGCCACCACGCTGCCGCTGATCCGCAAGGCGCTCGAGCGCGGCGTGCCGCTGCTTGCCATCTGCCGTGGCATCCAGGAGCTGAACGTTGCGCTTGGTGGCACGCTGGGCACCGAAATCCAGGAGCGGGAAGGCTCGCTCGATCACCGCGCGCCGGTGAGCGACAATCAGGACGAGCGCTTCGCCATCCATCAGACGGTCTCGATCAAGCCGGGAAGCTGCCTTGCCGGCGTGTTCGGCGCCGGAGACATCAAGGTCAACTCGCTGCATCGGCAGGGAATCGACCGGCTCGGCTCGAAACTGCAAATCGAGGCTTTGGCCACCGACGGCACGATCGAAGCGGTCTCCGTCAAGGATGCGCGGGCCTTTGCGGTCGGCGTGCAATGGCACCCCGAATACTGGGTGAAATCGGACAGCAATTCCGCCAAGATCTTCAAGGCCTTCGGCGACGCCGTGCGGCTGCATGCGGCGGCAAAGACGGGCGCCCGCGCCGCAGCGGAATAGAATGGCGGCGCTTCAAGCCGCCTTTCGAGATCAGAACTTGTAGCTGAAGCCGACGCGCACGGCGTGCGTCGTCACGTCGGTGGGGTAAAGAAACCCGCCGTCGGTTGCCGGATTGTCAGTAAATTTGCCGAAATCGCTGTAGCGATATTCGACGCGCGTCGTCCAGTTCGGCGTGAATGCATACTCGACGCCTGCGCCCACTGTCCAACCGGCTTTGGTGTGGGATGAGCTATCAGTTGTTACGCCATCATCATATTTGGTGTCGAAGTGAGCGACGGCGAGACCGCCCGTAGCGTAAAGAAGAGCCGGCCCCATCGCATAACCAAGGCGCGCCCGCAGCGAGCCCTGTACGTCGATCTTGGTCTTGATGTTGCCTGCAAATGCCGAATCCACTGATCCGCTCATTCCCGAGGCTTCAATGTCGGCTTCGGCGCCAAGGACGAATTGATCGTAAGCCTGGTTGTAGCCGATATGAATGCCACCCAGGACTCCATCGCTTTTCCAGGAGTCGGCCCAATCGGAAAAGCCAGTGGCCATCTCAGAATCGTGACTCTTTACCTTGCCCCAGCCATAGCCGAGTTGGACGCCGCCATAGAAGCCGCTCCACTCATAAGCTGCCGGAGCAGCAGGAGAAAGCGCGTCGGCCGCAAAGGCGCTGGCCGGAAACAAGGCAAGAATGGTCGAAGCAAGAAGAAAGGACTTCATTTAAGCACCCCAAAGCTACGATACACCTAATCGGCTTTGGTTGCGTTGCAAGACAGGCGAGCACCTCAGAGATGTTTTCCGATCCGAAGTTGCAAAAAGACCACGCCTAGGGACTACTGGCTGCCGCTATTCAGCGCCAGAAGCGGCGCGGCGGGCGCGTAGGATTCGTAGCCGTCGCCATCGGCGACGCCAAAGGTGACGATAGCGTCCATGCCGTTCTCGCTGAAAGCGACCGAGCCGTCCGCCTGCTCGCGCCAGAATTTCACACGCTCGATGCCGGGCATCAGCTTGCGGCAGTCCGGAGCGACGTCGAGCCGCGACAGGCCGTCCGAGACCCGAGCTCCCCGCTGCACGGCGCAGGCGGCTTCGTCGCCATTGGCCGTCAATCGATAGGCGCTTGACGAGGCGGTCTCGACAGCCGTGCTCTGGCCTTGGCCGCCATACAGGACATGCGCGCCTCCGAACAACGCAACCGACACAGCCAACCCGGCAACCAGCTTCACGCCGCTTCTCCACACTCAATTATGTATGAAGAATGAATTCAAAGGGTTAAGCGGCGGTTAATCTGCTTCGCAAGCATTAACACATGTGGCGGAAGCGTCCGGAGCAGTTCGACGTCCATGGGTTGAAACCGCTCACGCTTTTTCTGGAATTGCTCTAGCCGCGCGGCTTGACGTTGATCGTCTCCGGCACGGGCGTCAGCGGCCGGCGCTCTGTGAACCAGGCGACGAGATTGTCGACGCAGAGATCCGCCATGGCGCGGCGGGTGTGGACCGACGCTGAACCGACATGCGGCAGGAGCGAAGCGTTGGGGGCGTCGAGCAGGGCCCGCGATACATTCGGCTCGTCGGCGAAGACGTCGAGCCCGGCGGCGGCTATGGTGCTGCTTTCGAGGGCGGCGGCGAGCGCTGCCTCGTCGACCGTCGAGCCGCGGCCGATATTGACGAAGACGCCGTTCGAACCCAACGCCGACAAGATTTCGGCATTGATCGCCTTCTCGGTGGCGGCGCCGCCCGGCGCAACGCAGATCAGCGTGTCGACGGCCTCGGCAAGCCCCTTCAAAGTGGCATGGTAGTCGTAAGGCAGGCCTTCGACCTTGCGGCGGTTGTGGTAGGCGACCGGCAGGCCGAAGGCTTCGAGGCGGCGGGCGACGGCCCGGCCGATGCGGCCCATGCCGAAAATGCCGACGCTGCGGCCGCGCAAGGTAAGCCGGCTCAGGCGATAATTGCCCTTCTTCACCCAATCGCCGTCGCGCAGCCATTTCTCGGCGGCGTAGAGCTCGCGAACGGTGTTGATCAAAAGGCCGATGGCGGTGTCGGCGACCTCCTCGGTCAGGACGTCGGGCGTGTTGGTGACCATGACGCCGCGCTTGGCCGCGTGACTGGCGTCGATGGAATCGTAGCCGACGCCGAAGCTGGCGATGATCTCGAGATTGGGCAGCGCGTCGATCATCGCCGCGCTGATGCCCGCGTAGGAGGCGATGCCGCGTACCTTGGCGCGCATCTCCTCCGTCACCAGCCCGGGATCGGCGCGTTCGATCCGCACAGGCTCGAACGCCTTGTCGATGCGGCCGACGGCATGGTCGTTGAAATCGGCGGGCACCAGGATGGCGACCGGCAATTTTCCTTCAGGCCTGGTCATGCACGCTCCACCGGCTTGCCGGTCGACTGCCGCACATGCAGTTCCGGCTTGATCAGCTCCTGCGAGGGCCGCACTGCCTGCCCGTTCAACTTGTCGAGCAAGGCGCTCGCGGCGCGGCGGCCGACCTCGCGCTGCCCGTTCCAGACCGTGGTCAGCGCCGGTGTCGCGATGGCCGCCTCCTCGAGATCGTCGTAGCCGGTGACCGAAATATCGACGCCGGGCACGAGGCCGGCGCGCGCGATGCCGTTCATCAACCCGATCGCGACCAGGTCGTTCCAGCAGCATGCGGCCGTGGGCTTGTCCTTCAGCGCCAGAAACTGCCCCGCGGCCTCGAACCCCGCCTGCTTGGTGCGCGGCCCCGGAATGCGCCAGGACGGCTTCACCTCCAGGCCGGCCGCCTCCATCGCGTTGAGATAACCCTGGTAGCGGTCGCGGCCGGTCGAGGTCTGGTCGGTGCCGCCGACCATGGCGATACGCTTGTGGCCGAGCGAGATCAGGTGATTGGTGGCCAGTGCCGTGCCATAGGCATCGTCGCCGCGGAACACCGGCACGTCCGCGCCGGCAACGGTGCGCGCGATCAGCACCGCCGGCAGGCCGTTTTCCTCGGCCATGATGATGTCCTCGGCCGGCGTGCCGATGGCCGGCGACATGATGACACCGTCGGCGCCGAGCTGCAGCAGCGTGTCGATGAAGGTGCGCTGCTTTTCCAGCTGGTCGTAATGGTTGGAGAGGATGAACGTCTGCCGGCTGCGGTCGAGCTCGCTTTCGATCGAGCGCAGGATCTCGGCGAAGAACGGGTTCATGATGTCGTGAACGACGACGCCGACAATGCCGGAGCGCGAGGTGCGCAGCGAAGCGGCACGGCGGTTGTAGATATAGCCGATGGCGCGGGCATGCTCCTTGATGCGCTCGCGCGTGGCGCCTGCGACCAGCGGGCTGTCGCGCAACGCCAGCGATACCGTTGCCGTGGACACACCGAGCGCATCCGCGATCGTCGAAAGCTTGATCTTCTGTGCCAGTGCCCTTCGCTCCCCAGGGTCTCTCAATGCAGGTCTTTAAATTGTTTAAATTCGGCCTTATGCCATTGATCGGGACCAAATCAAAGTTTTTTCGCCAGTGCCTCGGCCTCGGTGTCGAGTGAGGCGGAGTTGCGCACGCGGAGCCTGTGCTCGCGGTGGATGATGTAGAGGCCGCTGGCAACGATGATGGCGGCGCCGAGCAAGGTCCAGCGGTCGGGGAACTGGTGGAAGATCACCCAGCCGGAGATGATCATCCACACCATCTGCGAGTATGGGAAAGGCGCCAGTTGCGTCGTGGTCGCCAGCCGATAGGCCCTGACCAGCAGATAGTGGCCGCCGGCGCCGAAGACGCCCAGCATCAGGACGATGAACCATTGAAAGCCGCCGTGCGGCAGCGTCGGCGAGAAGGCAAGCATCGGCGCCAATAGCACCGACGGCGCGAGCGCCGAGAATAGGATCAGGCTTTCGGATGTTTCGGTCGAGGACATGCGCCGCGTCATGATGACGTAGAAGCTGTTCGACAGCATCGAGCAGAGCGCGAAGAGATGGCCGATGCCGAACACGCCGACGCCGGGCCGGGTGATGATCAGGACACCGACAAAGCCGGCGAGGATCGCCAGCCAGCGCCGCCAGCCGGCCCATTCGCCGAGCAACGGGCCGGCAAGGGCGGTGATGACCATCGGGCCGAAGAAATAGATCGAGGTGGTTTCGGCAAGCTGCAGCGTCTTCAGCGCCAGGATGTTGAACATTGTCGAGCCGAAAAGCATGCAGCCGCGCAATATATGCGCCGGCAGGTTGTTGGCGCGAAAGCGCGCCGGCTCGCGCCAGCCGCGCAGGAAGAGGCCGACGAGCAGCACATGTACGGCGAAACGAGCCCAGGCGACGACCAGCGCCGAGACGCCGGCCAGCACTAGGTATTTGCTGGAGGTGTCGAGGAAGGTGAAGCAGACATAGACGCAAAGCATCAAAAGCATCGCCGCGGGGGGCGTTGCGCTGTCGTCTTGGGTTCGGGAAGCAGACAAATTCGGGCCGAGAGAAAGCAGAGGCGGAGGCCCACCTTTGCGGCAATCAAAGCTTGCCGGCAAGCCAATTGTCCGGCTTGGCCGGACCAAATGCGGCCGCTGCAACAATGCCCGCCCGTTCAGCCATGCATGCGGGCGCCCTTGGTGATCTTGTCGACGAGCTTCTTTTCGGCGCGTAAGGCGATGCCGACGATCTTGGCGTCGTCCGGCGCGAATTGGGCGAATACCGCGCGGTTGGCTACGTCGTGGCCGGTCGAAAACATCTCCTCGACATAGGCGGATGTGGTCACGCCGCGCTCCAAGGCCCGGCGATGGATGGCGCCCAGCGTCGCCACGTCGGCCGACAGGACGATGACCGGCTGGATCGACATCGGGTTGTAGAGGTTGCCGGCGCGATCGCGATAGGGCTCGCCGATGATCTCGGGGAACTGCGCGACGATGCCGCTGGTCAGGAACGCGGTGACGTTGAGCTTCTGCCACACCGGCAGATCGTCTCTCAGGACAATTGCAATTTTCGTATCGAACACCAAGATTGAGACTCCGGGATGGCCCATGACGGGCGGAACAGGGCGATGGCGCAGGCTCTAGGCGCGGAAGCGAAGGAAGGTCTTGAACGTTCGTGCGCGGGTGCGGCCAATGGCGATCGCATCGTCCCGGCGCCGGGCGGGCTTGGCCTCGAACGCATCGAGGCGCGCTTCCACGGCAACGCCTTCGAGCTGCACCGGCACGACACTTATGCCATCGGCGTGACACTCAACGGCGTGCAGCGCTTCCATTATCGCGGCGCGCTGCAACACAGCCTGCCCGGCCAGGCGATCGTGCTGCATCCGGACGAATTGCACGATGGCGGCGCCGGCACGGAGGATGGGCTGCGCTACAGGATCCTTTACCTGGAGCCATCCCTGCTGCTCGACTGCCTTGGCGGCGAGCCGCTGCCTTTCGTGCGTGAGGCGGTGGTCGACGATCCGGCGCTGCGGGACACGCTGCTCTCGGCGTTGGCGCCGTTGGACGAAGAGCTCGGCGACCTGTTCGTGGCGGATTTCGTCTCGCAACTGGCGCAGCATCTGAGGCGCCACGCGGGAAAGCCGGCAAAGTCAGCGAGCAAGACCGCCTGGCGCGCGGCGACGCTTGCGCGCGACTATCTGGAAGAGAATGCCGAGCGTGCAGTGCATTCCGATGAGCTGGAGGCCGTCACCGGCCTCGACCGCTACGCGCTGTCGCGCCATTTTCGCGCCACCTATTCGACCAGCCCGCATCGCTTCCTGTTGATGCGCCGGCTGCAAAAAGCGCGGCGCATGATCGCCGAGGGCGAGTCGCTGGCTGAAATCGCCGCCGGCGCCGGCTTCAGCGACCAGAGCCATTTCAACCGGCATTTCAAGAAGGCGTTCGGCATGACGCCGGGGCGCTGGGCGACGCTGGTGAGCGCGGCGCGTCAGCGTCGCTTACAACGCTAACGGGTCGGGCGGAGCGACGACGCTGCGCGGCGGGCTCACAACGCTGACGCGGTGCGTGGAGCGACGACGCTGCGCGTCGCGCTTACGCTTCGTCCATCTCCGCGTCGTCGTCGATCAGGACCAGATCTTCGTTCGACAAATTCGCCTCGATGCGGGCGAGCAGCTTGAACAGCGCCTTCTGGTCCTTCTTGTCGAGGCCCCTCAGCGCCTGCTTCTCGGTCTTCTTGACCGACTTCTCGATGGCGCGAATGGTTTCGCGGCCGGACTCGGTCAGGAAGATATGGGCCTGGCGGGCGTCGGCGTTGGAGGCGCGCTTTTCGAGGAAACCCTGCGCCTGCAGCCGGTTGATCGTCTTGGTGATGGTCGGCGGCCGCACGCCGAGCTTGCCGGCGAGGTTGCCGGGGGTCTGGCCGTCCTCGCGGTCGAGCGCCAGCATGATCTGGTCCTGGCCGGCATAGAAACCATGCGCCAGAAGCCGCGCCGCGAGCGCCGTGCGCGCCAACCTCGCCGCCGAATGCAGCCGGCTCATTGTCGCTGTCTTGTCCGCCTTGGCCATGGCCATTCCCTCTTCGGCCCAACCGGCACGGCCAGCATAGAGGCTGCCCGATGGTTGGCAAATGACGATCTCTAAGAATCCGGCTTGCGGAACGCTTTGCCGGCAAGCATTGCGGTGCCCGCGCAGGTGATGCCAGATGTTTATTTCAGTTAGATGACAAACGACTTTTGAACCGGCGCGATTCACAGCGGCTTGGCGCGGCTGCCGCAGGAGCCCTGCCAAGTTCCACCCTCGACACCAATTTTCCGTCCCGGTCCGGCTGCCGAGGCAAACGGATGGCTGGCCTATCGGTTTGAGGCGTGCAAAAGCCGCCCCCACATCCTATATGAGGCCGACAATCCAAGATTTTCGCCAAGATTTTCGAGGCAAACCATGAGCGATGCACAGACGCAAATCCCCGTAACCGTTCTCACCGGCTATCTCGGCGCGGGCAAGACGACGCTGCTCAACCGCATCCTGTCGGAGAACCACGGCAAGCGCTATGCCGTCATCGTCAACGAGTTCGGCGAGATCGGCATCGACAACGACCTGATCGTCGAATCCGACGAGGAAATCTACGAGATGAACAATGGCTGCGTGTGCTGCACGGTGCGCGGCGACCTGATCCGTGTCGTCGAAGGCCTGATGCGCCGGCCCGGCCGCTTCGACGCCATCGTCGTCGAGACTACGGGGCTCGCCGATCCAGTGCCGGTGGCGCAGACTTTCTTCATGGATGACGACGTGCGCACCAAGACCAAGCTCGATGCCGTGGTGGCGCTGGTCGACGCCAAGCATCTGCCGCTGCGCTTGAAGGATTCCAAAGAAGCCGAGGACCAGATCGCCTTCGCCGACGTTGTGGTGCTGAACAAGACCGACCTCGTCACGCCTGAAGAGCTGGAAAAGGTCGAAGCGACGGTCCGCGCCATCAATCCGGCGGCAAAGATCCATCGCACGCAGCGCTCGGGCGTTGCGCTTAACGAAGTGCTCGACCGCGGCGCCTTCGACCTGTCGCGCGCGCTGGAAAACGATCCGCATTTCCTCGACGCGCACGACCACGATCATCACGACCATGATCACGACCACCACGATCATGATGGGCACGATCACCATCACCATCATGCTTCCGACATCCATGATGTGACGGTAAAGTCGGTGTCGCTGCGCGGCGGCGAGATGGACCCGAAGAAGTTCTTCCCCTGGATCGAGAAGGTCACCCAGATGGAAGGGCCGAACATCCTGCGGCTGAAAGGCATCATCGCGCTCAAGGGCGACGAGGATCGCTATGTGCTGCAGGGCGTGCACATGATCCTCGAGGGCGACCACCAGCGTCCCTGGAAGGACGGCGAGAAGCACGAGAGCCGGCTGGTCTTCATCGGCCGCGATCTCGATGCGGAGCGGCTCAGGAAGAGCTTCGAGGCCTGCCAGGCGGCTTGATTTCCTGACTTTCAAGCGCTAGCGCTGCCCGTTCTTCCTTCTTCCCTTGTGGGAGAAGGTGGCCTCGCGAAGCGAGGTCGGATGAGGGGTGCTGCAGCTCGGCGATGACGGCGATCCGTCACCCACCCCCTCAACCGTCTCGGCATTGCGCGCCGATCCACCTTCTCCCACAAAGGGAGAAGGCAAGGTCGCACCTGGCCGCGCTGGCTAATCTCGAACGGACCGTTTGCATGCCCACAGTCGCCCCGCTTGATCTCGAAGGCCATTGCGTGGCCGCCGCCTTCCTCAACGACGTGCCGCATTTCGCCTTGGCCGACGGCGCGATCCATCGCTTGGACAATGGGCAGAAGACGGTGCAGGCTAATGACGGCCTGCTTGCCGCCTTTCATGACGCGGCCAACGACCGGCTGGTCACCGGCGGCGAGGACGGCAAGGTGTTTGCCGTGAAGGCCGGCGGCGAGGTGAGCGAACTCGCAAGCGCCGGCAGAAAATGGGTGACCAGCGTCGCCACCGGACCGCAGGGCGCGATCGCCTATGCCTCCGGCAAGACCGCCTTCGTGCGTTTCGCCGACGGCAAGATCAAGGAATTCGCGCATCCGCGCTCTGTGGAGGGGCTGGCCTTCTCGCCCAAGGGCATGCGGTTCGGCGTTGCCCGCTACAATGGCGCAACGCTGCATTTCCCGGCCGCCGAAGGCAAGCCGGTGGAGCTCGAATGGGCCGGCGCCCATACCGGCATCACCTTTTCGCCGGACGGCGCCTTCCTCGTCACCACCATGCAGGAAAACGCGCTGCATGGCTGGAAGCTCGCCGACGGCAAGCACATGCGCATGTCGGGCTATCCCGGCAAGGTGAAGAGCCTGTCCTGGAGCGTGAAGGGCAAATGGCTGGCGAGCTCGGGCGCGCCGGCGGCGATCGTCTGGCCGTTCCAAGCCAAGGATGGCCCCATGGGCAAGGCGCCGCTGGAGCTCGGCACACGCGGCAACACCATGGTGACCTGTGTCGCCTGCCATCCGAGCCAGGAGGTCACCGCCATCGGCTATGAGGACGGCATGGTGATCGCGGCGCGCTTCGCCGACGCCAAGGAAGTGCTGCTGCGCCGTCCCGGCAAGGGCGCCATCACCTCGATGATGTGGGACAAGGACGAGCGCCGCATCGTATTCGGAAGTGCCGCCGGCGACTGCGGCGTGATCGATATCACTGCCTAGGGGAATAGGAGAGTAAGGCAGTAAGGGAGTGGGGAGACAGCGGTCGAGCACCTCCCCTACTGCCCTACTGCCCTACTGCCCTACTGCCCTACTGCCCTACTGCCCTACTGCCCTACTGCCCTACTCCCCTACTCCCCTACTCCCCTACTCCCTGAGCCAACGCCCGCCCCCACCACGGCCAATTGCAGTTTTGCCAAGCGATGGGCAGAGTGCCGCGCGAAACAGAGGGGCATTCATGCAGGCATCGGACAGTTCCAGGAATTCCATCGGCGGCATCGACATCGCCCGCATCGCCGAGCTGCGCGAGGCGGAGGTGGCTGCCTTCCGCAAGGCGCGGCCGAAATCCGAGGCGAAGCTTGGCAACGGCATCGCCGGCTTCCTCGGCGGCGTGCCGATGCATTGGATGACCGACTGGCCGACGCCGTTTCCGATCCTGGTCGACGGCGCCAAAGGCGCCACCATCACCGATATCGACGGCAACAGGCTCGACGATTTCTGCCTTGGCGACACCGGCTCGATGCTCGGCCATTCGCCGCCGGCGGTCGCGCGCGCCATCCGCCGGCAGGCCGCGCGCGGCCTGACCTACATGCTGCCCAGCGAGGACGCGCTGGCGATCGGCCCGCTTCTGCAGCAGCGCTTCGGCCTGCCCTATTGGCAGATCGCCACCACCGCCACCGACGCCAACCGCTTCGCGCTGCGCGTCGCCCGCGCCGTGACCGGGCGCGAGAAGATCCTGGTCTTCAACGGCTGCTATCACGGCTCGGTCGACGAGACGATGGTGCGGCTGATCGACGGCAAGCCGGTCAACCGGCCTGGATTGGCCGGCGAATTCCGCGATCTCACGCGGGCGACCAAGGTCGTCGAGTTCAACGACATCCCTGCCTTGGAAGCGGCGCTTGCGGACCGCGATGTCGCCTGCGTCATCACCGAGCCGGTGCTGACCAATTCCTGCATGGTGCTGCCGGAACCGGGCTTCCACGACGCGCTGCGGCGGCTGACCCGTGCGGCCGGCACGCTGCTCCTGATCGACGAGACGCACACCATCTCCACCGGCCCCGGCGGCTATATCCGCGAACACGGGCTGGAGCCGGACCTGTTCGTGCTGGGCAAGCCGGTGGCGGGCGGCGTGCCGGCAAGCATCTGGGGCATGAGCGAGGAGATCGCCACGCGTTACGGCGCCTACAACCGGACCAAGGAACCCGGCTATTCCGGCATGGGCACGACGCTGTCGGCCAATCCGCTGCAATTCGCGGCGATGCGCGCGACGCTGGAAGAGGTGATGACGGATGAAGCCTACGCCCATATGGAGCGGCTGGCGCGCCGGCTCGATGCGGGGCTCTCCGCCGTGATCCAGCGAAACAAGTTGCCTTGGCATGTGGCGCGGGTCGGCGCGCGTGTCGAATTCATCTGCGCGCCGGGACCGTTGCACAATGGCGGCGAGGCCGAGAAGGCGCATGCGCCGGAGCTCGAAGCCGCCATCCATGTGGCGCTCGTCAATCGCGGCGTGCTGATCGCGCCGTTCCACAACATGATGCTGATCTCGCCGGTGACAACGTCCGCGCAGGTAAGCCGGCTGATCGCCGCCTTCGCCGCGGTTGCCGGCAAGCTTGCGGCGTGAGAAAAGCGGCCATGGACAATCCGAACGCCGTAAACACGTCTCCTTCAGGCTCGACGCCCGCCGAGGCAAAAGCCTTTCTCGACGCCCATCCCGACATAGAGGCGTTCGACATCGTGCTCACCGACGCCAACGGCATCGGCCGCGGCAAGATCGTGCGCCGGCACGAGTTGATGGGCATTTTCGAGAACGGCCGGCACCTGCCGATCTCGATCCTCGGCCTCGACATCACGGGCGAGGACGTGCACGAGACCGGGCTGGTGTGGGACACCGGCGACGGCGATCTCAGGGCATGGCCGATCCCGGGCACTCTGGCGCCGCTCTTCGGCACCAACCCGGCGCGCGGCCAGGTGCTGATGTCGATGTACCACCTCGACGGCCAGCCGATGACCTCCGACCCGCGGCTCGTGCTGGCAAGGCAGGTGGAACTGCTTGCGGCGCGCGGCCTGCATCCGGCCGGCGCCTTCGAGCTGGAATTTTTCCTGCTGTCCAACGAGCGCGACGCGGATGGCAAGGTGCAGCCCGCACGCGCGGTGCTCGACGGCCGACGCTCGGCCAAGACAGAAGTCTATTCGGTCGACCATCTGCATGGTATGGAGCCGCTGCTTTCCGACATTTATGCCGCGGCCAAGGCGCAGGGCATTCCGGCCGAGACCGTCATTTCGGAATACGCGCCCGGCCAGTACGAGCTGACGCTGAACTACCGCAAGGACGTGATGCGGGCGGCCGACGACCTCGTCATGCTGAAGCGGCTGGTCAGGGCGCAGGCGCGCCGGCACGGCGTCACCGCCTGTTTCATGGCCAAGCCCATCGAGGCCTATGCGGGCTCCGGCATGCATTTCCACGTCTCGCTGCAGGACGATGCCGGCCGCAACGTCTTCACCGAGGCCACCGGCGAGAAATGGTCGCCCAGGCTGCTCAACGCGCTTGGCGGGCTGATCCACGCCATGGCGGAATCGATGCTGGTGTTTGCGCCGCACGCCAATTCATGGCGCCGTTTCGTCTCGCAATCCTACGCGCCGGTGGCGCCGACCTGGGGTGTCAACAACCGTTCGGTGGCGCTGCGCGTGCCGGCGGGTGACGCCAGGAACCGCCGCATCGAGCACCGGCCGTCCGGCGTCGACGCCAATCCCTATCTGGTGGCGGCGACGGTGCTGGCGGGCATCGTCAAAGGCCTGGATGAAGGTCTGGATCCCGGCCCCGAAACGACCGGCAACGGCTACGAACAGGCGACCGAAAAATCGACCATGCCGGCCGACTGGCGCGCCGCGATCGAAGCGGCCAAGGGCTCCGATTTCCTGAAGTCGGCGCTCGGCCCCGACCTGCACCGGACCTTCGTGGCGATCAAGCAGGCCGAATATTTGCGCGTCGCCCGCACCGTCAGCGAATTGGATTACCATCTCTACCTGCACGAGGTGTGAGCCTCTGTCTCGTGTCGCGGCGATCACGTTTTGCCGACGGCAATCAAAAGTTATAGCCAATTGCATTTCTGGAACATATCATGAACAAATGGCTGTGCTTTCCGTCCGCGAAAAACTGGCGATCCTGTCCGATGCCGCCAAATACGACGCCTCCTGCGCATCGTCTGGATCGACGAAACGCGACTCGCTGAGATCGGGGGGCATCGGCTCGACCGAGGGTTCCGGCATCTGCCATTCCTACGCGCCGGACGGGCGCTGCATTTCGCTGCTCAAAATCCTGCTGACCAATTTCTGCATCTACGATTGCAGCTATTGCATCAACCGCTCGTCCTCGAATGTGCGGCGCGCTCGCTTCGCCGTCGAGGAGGTGGTGAAGCTCACCATGGATTTCTATCGCCGTAACTACATCGAGGGACTGTTCCTGTCGTCAGGCGTCATCCGCTCGCCGGACGAGACGATGGGCGAGATGGTGGAGGTGGCGCGGCGGCTCAGGATCGAGGAAAAATTCGGCGGCTATATTCACCTGAAAACCATTCCCGAAGCGTCGGCCGAGCTGATCGAAAGGGCCGGTTTCTATGCCGACCGGCTGTCGATCAATGTCGAATTGCCGACCGACGAGAGCGTGAAGAAGCTGGCGCCGGAGAAGAAGCCGGAAACGATCCGGTTATCGATGGCCAAGCTGCGCCGCAAGATCGAGGAAAAAGCCGAGCCGACAATGCAGAGCCGCAGGCGGGAGCGTTTCGCGCCGGGAGGCCAATCGACGCAGATGATCGTCGGCGCGGACAAGACATCCGACGACGGCATCTTGCGCGCCAGCGCCCGGCTCTATGGCAGCTATCATTTGCGCCGCGTCTACTATTCCGCCTTCAGCCCGATCCCCGATTCGTCTTCGGCGCTGCCATTGCGCAGGCCGCCGCTGATGCGTGAGCACCGGCTCTACCAGGCCGACTGGCTGATGCGGTTTTACGGCTTCTCGCAGCCGGAGATCCTGGCCGGGAGCAGCGACGGCATGCTCGACCTTGCCATCGACCCCAAGCTTGCCTGGGCGCTGCGCAATCGCGGCCGGTTTCCGGTCGACGTCAATCGCGCCGAGCGCGAAGCCCTGCTGCGCGTTCCCGGCCTCGGTGCCAAGGTGGTCGACAGGATCATCGAGACACGCCGTTACCGGCGGCTGCGGCTGGAGGATCTCGGACGCCTCTGCAATTCGGTCGCCAAGGTGCGGCCCTTCATCGTCGCGGAAGGCTGGTCGCCGGGCGCGCTGACCGACAAGGCCGGCCTGCGCCAGGCGATCACCCGCTCCTGCGAGCAGCTTTCGTTGTTCTGACCATGGCAAGCACTCAACTCAACCTCGCCACCCATCTCGTCCGGCTCGACAGCGAAACCGATTTTGCCGGCTGGCGCGACGCGGCGCGCCGGTTGGCGACGAACGACATAAGGCCGGAAAGCGTCGCATGGCAGGTCCCGGATAGTGAATGCCGGGTCGATGATTTGCCGGCCGCGAAGCCCGATGCTCGCCTTGTCGTTCCGCGCGACTTCATCGATCGGGCCGAGACGGTCATCTGCCATTGCGACCCCGAGCGCTTCGGCTTTCTTTATCGGCTGCTCTGGCGGCTGCGTTCTGAGCCGATGTTGCTCTCGATCGCTTCCGATCCGGATATCCGCAAGCTGGAGGCAATGGAGAAGGCGGTCCACCGCGATATCCACAAGATGCGCGCCTTCGTGCGCTTCCGGAAGATCGGCGAAGGCACGGACGAGCGCTATGTCGCGTGGTTCGAGCCCGACCATTTCATCGTCGAGCGCAATGCCGATTTCTTCGTGCGCCGCTTCACCGGCATGCGCTGGACGATACTCTCGCCGCACGCTTCCGCCGACTGGAACGGCGAGCGGCTGGCAATCGGCCCGGGAGCCGGCAAGCGCGACGCACCAGCCGAGGATGACGCCGAGGCGCTGTGGCGAACCTATTTCGAAAACATCTTCAACCCGGCTCGCCTCAAGGTGAAGGCGATGCAGAGGGAGATGCCGAAGAAATATTGGCGGAACCTTCCGGAGGCCTCGCTCATTCCAGATTTGATAGCAGGAGCGGACAAGGCTGCGTCAGCCATGATCGACCGGATGCCAACCACCCCAGCCCCGCACCACGCCAAGGTGAAGGCCAAGCACTGGCCAACGCCCGGGCCGTCCGATGTTGTTGCGCCTGAAGCCGAAGATATTCCGGAGTTGCGCGAGGAGGCGAAAGGCTGCCGCCGCTGCCCGCTCTGGCGCGATGCCACGCAAACGGTGTTCGGCGAGGGACCGGAAAATGCCGACGTGGTCTTCGTTGGCGAACAGCCGGGCGACCAGGAGGATCTGGCCGGCAAGCCCTTTGTCGGTCCGGCGGGCAGAATATTCGACAGCATTTTGGACGACGCCGAAATCGACCGCCGCAAGGTCTATGTGACCAACGCGGTGAAACATTTCAAATTCGAGCCGCGCGGCAAAAGGCGCATCCATTCCAAGCCCAATGCCGGCGAGATCCAGGCCTGCCGCTGGTGGCTGGACAAGGAGCTCGACCTGATCAAGCCAAACCTCGTGGTGGCGCTCGGCGCGACGGCGGCGCAGTCGCTGCTCGGCAAAGCGGTGCCGATCACCAAGATGCGCGGCGACGTTATCCAGCGCGAGGACGGCTTGCGCGTGTTCCTGACCATCCACCCATCCTTCATCCTGCGCATCCGCGAGCAGGAGGACAAGGAGGCGGAGCGGGAGCGGTTCTTGAAGGATATGCGGAAGGTCAAGCAGCTGATGGCTGCCTAGGCAGTATTGATCTTCAGGTGAGGCGGGCCTGCAAATGGCGGCGTCCTGCGCTTCCGGTGCTCACGTACGAAAAGTATGCTCCGCCCGGTTCTCGGAACCCACCATTTTCGACTCGGCCTGACCTGAATCTCAAAACTGCCGGGCCGAGCCAAGCCTAGCGGACCAGAATTGCCCTCAGATCATTCACATTCGTGCCCGTCGGCCCCGGCACGAACAAATCCCCGGCCGCATTGAAGGCCGTCCAGGCGTTGTTGCCGGCAAGCATCGCCTTGGCGTCAACGCCTGCCGCGCGCATGCGTGCCACGGTCGAGCCGTCGGCGAAGGCGCCGGCATTGTTCTCCGAGCCGTCTATGCCGTCGGTATCGGCGGCCAGAGCGTTGATACTGTCGACGCCGTCGATGCCGATGGCAAAGGCGAGCAGGAATTCGGAATTGCGGCCGCCTTTGCCCTTGGCGCGCAGCGTCACCGTCGTCTCGCCGCCGGAGAGGATCAGCACCGGCTTCTTGAAGGGACGGTTGCGCGTCGCTACCTCGCGCGCGATTGCGGCATGCACGCCGCCGACCTCGCGCGCTTCGCCTTCGATCGCATCCGACAGGATGACGGCCTCGATGCCTTGCCGCTTCGCTTCGGCGGCGGCGGCTTCCAGCGAGACGCCGGCGGAGGCGGTCAGGTGTACCTCATTGCCCGCGAAGCGCGGATCGTCGGGACGCGGCGCTTCGGCGGCCGGCGAATTTATGTGCGCCATGACCGACGCCGGAAGCTTCATGCCGTAGGCGGCGATCGAGGCCAGCGCGTCCGCGCGGCTGCCAGTGTCGGGAACGGTCGGCCCCGAGGCGACCAGTGCCGGGTTGTCGCCCGGGATGTCGGAGACGACCAACGATACGACCTTCGCCGGATGCGCCGCGGCAGCCAGGCGTCCGCCCTTGATGGTCGAGACATGTTTGCGGATGGTGTTCATCGCCGCGATCGGCGCGCCGGAGGCAAGCAGCGCCTCGTTGACGGCGATCTCATCGGCAAGCGTCAACCCGGGCGCGGGCGAAGGCAGCAGCGCCGAACCGCCGCCGGAGATCAGCGCCACCACCAGATCGTCGGCGGTCAGGCCCCGCACCTTCTCGAGCAAGCGGCGCGAGGCCTCGAGGCCGGCGGCGTCCGGCACCGGGTGCGCCGCCTCGATGATCTCGATGCGCTCGCATCTGGCGCCATAACCGTAGCGGGTGACGACAAGGCCATCGATCGGACCGTCCCAGACGCGCTCGAAGGCCGCCGCCATCTGCGCCGAGCCTTTGCCTGCGCCGATGACGATGGTGCGACCCTTCGGCTTTGCCGGCAAATGATTGCGGATCGTCTTTTCCGGGTCGGCGGCGGCGACGGCGGCATTGAAGATCGAGGTGAGGAAGGTTTTTGGATCGGTCATTTGTCTTCCGGCGGCAGCGCGAGCGCGCCCGCATCGATGCCAAGATGGGCGCAGATCGCTTCGACGACGACGCCGTGGTCCTCGCGCTCGGGCAGGCCCGAAACGGCGATGACACCGATCACGCCTGCGCCCTTGACGGTGACGGGGAAGCCACCACCGGCCAGCACATAGTCGGCAATGTCCAGGCCTTCACCGATTTTGAAGGTTCGGTCGGGGCGCTGCTGCTCCAGCACCAGGCGATAGGTGCTTGTGAGATACCGCTTCACGACATTGATCTTGCGCCGCGCCCAGTCCGGATTGGAGGCGTTGGAGCCAGGCATCGCGGCATAGAAGAGCGGCCGGTCGAAGGTCCTGATGTCGACGATAATAGGCAGATCTTCCTTCAGGGCCCGGTCCCTGATGGCGGAGCCGATTTTGAAGGCGACAGCCTCGTCGAAGGCCGGAAAGACCAGTGTGGCTTCCTGTTTCTTGATCAGAGCGATGTCGTCGGCGGTGGCCATGGCGTTCCCCTGTCAAATGTCGACGCACGCTTTGGCCGATGACTGACGCCGGGTCAAGCGAAGAGCGCGTCAAAGCTCACGCAACCATCGCGCTCTTTGCGGGCCGGCCCGCGACATAGACCTCGCGCACGGCGCGGTCGTCGCCAAGCGTCTGCAGGAGGAACAGCTCTTCCGCCAGTGCCTCCACCGTCTCCATCCTGAGCCGCATGCCGGGCGTCGCATGGGCATCGAGCACGACGATATCGGCATCGGTGCCTTCGTCCAGCGTGCCGACCTTGTCGGCCACGGACAGCGCCTCGGCATTGCCGCGGGTCAGCTGCCAGAAGGATTGGAAGGGGTTCAGCTTCTCACCATTCAGCGCGATCACCTTGTACCCCTCATCCATGGTGCGCAGCATCGAATAATTGGTGCCGCCGCCGACATCGGTGGCCGCGGCGATCCTGAGCGGCTTCTCGCGCCGGCGGTAACGCTGGTAATCGAACAGGCCGGAGCCGAGGAAAAGGTTGGAGGTCGGGCAGAACACCGCGACCGAGCCGGAGCCTGAAAGCGCATCCGCCTCGCGTTCGGACAGATGGATACAGTGGCCGAACAGGCTCTTCTTGCCGAGCAGTCCGTAGTGTTCGTAGACGTCGGTATAGTCGTGCGACCAGGGATAGAGCTCCTGGGTGAAGGCGATCTCGGCGTGGTTTTCCGACAGATGCGTCTGCATGTGGAGGTCGGGGTGCTCGCGGCAGAGCGCGCCCGCCATCTCCATCTGCTCCGGAGTCGACGTGATTGCGAAGCGCGGCGTGACGGCATAGAGCTGGCGGCCCTTGCCGTGCCATTCGGCGATCAGCGCCTTGGTGTCGTCATAGCCGGTCTGCGGCGTGTCGAGCACGCCGTCCGGCGCGTTGCGGTCCATCATCACCTTGCCGGCGATGTTGAGCATGTTGCGCTCATGCGACTCGGCGAAGAAGGCTTCCGCCGACGATTTGTGCACCGAGCAGTAGGCCGCGACCGTCGTCGTGCCGTGGCGCAGCATCTCGTCGAGGAACAGCCGCGCAATGCGGCGCCCATGCTGGGCGTTCTGGAACTTCGACTCTTCCGGAAACGTGTATTTATTCAGCCAGTCGAGCAGCTCGGCGCCGTAGGAGGCGATGATCTGCATCTGCGGCACATGAACGTGCGCATCGAGGAAGCCCGGCAAGATAAGATGCGGTCGATGGTCGACCGTCTCGACGCCGGCGCCCGCCTTCTTCGTGACATCCGCATAGGAGCCGGCGGCGACGATCTTGCCATTGTCGATCAGCAGAGCGCCATCTTCCTCGTAGCGCCAGGCGGAATGGTCGTCGAAGGTTTCCGGCCAGCGCAGGAACGTAAGTGTACGGCCGCGCAGAAGTTTCGAGGTCATGCTTACTTTCCGGCGCCTTCGAACCAGGCTACCAGAAGGGCCCGTTCCTGGTCGGTGATCTGGGTGACGTTGGCGGGCGGCATGGCGTGCGCCCGGCCGGCCTGGATATAGATCTCCCGCGCATGCTCGGCGATGCGCTCGTCCGTGTCGAGCAGCACGCCCTTCGGCGCATGGTAGATGCCCTCATAGACCGGCTCTTGCGCGTGGCACATGGAGCAACGGCCGAGCACGGTGTCGCGCACGGCCGGGAAATGGTCCGAAGCCATATAGACCTGCGCAGCGGTGGACGCGGCCGAGGTCTTCGGCTCGCCGGTCAGCACCTTCGGTACCGTCGACAGCCAGATGATGATCATGAACAGCACGGCGGCACCCAACCAGGTCCAGGTCGGGTTGCCTTTCCTGGCATGCACGGTGTTGAAATAATGCCGGATCAAAACGCCGATGATGAACACCAGCGAGGCGATGACCCAGTTGAACTGAGTGCCGAAGGCCAGCGGGTAGTGGTTCGACAGCATCAGGAACAGGACCGGCAAGGTCAGGTAGTTGTTGTGCAACGAGCGCTGCTTGGCGATCTTGCCGTATTTCGGGTCGGGCTTGCGGCCGGCGATCAGGTCGGCGACGACGATCTTCTGGTTGGGGATGATGACCATGAAGACGTTGGCCGACATGATCGTGGCGGTGATGGCGCCGAGATGCAGGAAAGCGGCGCGGCCGGTGAAGAGATGCGTCAGCCCCCAGGCGATGAAGACCAGCACGCAGTATAGCACCAGCATCAGTCCGGTGTCGCTTTTGCCGAGCGGCGAGCGGCAGAGCAGGTCGTAGACGATCCAGCCGACGCCGATGGTGGCCAGCGACAAGAGGATGCCGACCGGCACCGAGATGTTGAGCACGTTGGGATCGATCAGGAAGAGATCGGCACCGGCATAGTAGACGACGCAGAGCATGGCGAAGCCCGACAGCCAGGTGGCGTAGGATTCCCATTTGAACCAGGTCAAGTGCTCCGGCATCTCGGCAGGCGCCACCAGATATTTATGGATGTGATAGAAGCCGCCGCCATGCACCTGCCACTCTTCGCCAAAAGCGCCGACGGGCAGGCCCGGACGTTGGCGCAGGCCAAGATCGAGCGCGACGAAATAGAAGGACGAGCCGATCCAGGCGATGCCGGTGATGACATGCAGCCAGCGGACCGCAAAGCTCAGCCAGTCCCAGAAAATCGCGAAATCCATCATTGCACTCGTCCCTGCCGATGAGAGCGACTTTACGGTCTGGCGCGCAAACGAAAAGAGGCGAGGTGCGCGATGACTTTCAAAAAAAAATAAAAAATAATAGGGTGCCCCACGCAGCCGCATGAGAGCCACGCATGGCCTATCTCGACAACATCGCCGTCTTCGTCCGAGTCGTCGAGCTCGGCAACCTGTCGGCGGCGGGGCGCGACATGCGCATTTCACCGGCCGTCGCCTCCAACCGCATCAAGGAACTGGAAAAACACCTGGGCGTCAGGCTGTTCAACCGCACGACAAGGCAGCTGATGCCGACCGAGCACGGCACGGTGTTCTACACCGGCGCCAAGCAGGTGCTGGATGCGATCACCGAGGCTGAAGCCGCAGTCGCGGCCCTTTCCGGCCAGCCGCGCGGCACCATCCGGGTGACGGCGCCGCTCGGCCTCGGCCGCCGGCTGATCGCTTCCGGCATCCCGGATTTCCACGACAAATACCCCGATATCGAGGTGCGGCTGAGGCTCTCCGACCACAATGTCGACATCATGAAGGAAGGCATCGACGTCGCCTTCCGCCTCGGCATCATCGAGGATTCGAGCCTCCGGATGCGCGGCATCATGGAATGCGAGCGCGTGCTGGTGGCGGCGCCGAAATATCTGCAAGCGCGCGGCGAACCGGCCGAGCCGCAGGAATTGGTCGGCAAGAAGCACGATTGCCTGATGCTGCGCTATGCCGGCGCGCGCGAATTCGTCTGGACGCTGCAGACGCCAGGCGGCGTGCAGAAATTCGAGGTGCACGGCCCATACGACACCGACGACGGCGACGTGCTGACCGGCTGGGCGCTATCGGGGCGCGGCATCATCAACAAGCCGCGCTTCGAGGTGGAGCCGTTCATCCGCGACCAGCGGCTGAAGGTGATCCTGCCTCAGACGCCACCGACGCCGGTGCAATTCGCCGCCGTCTACCCGCACAAGAAGCTGCAGGACCCGAAGGTGCGGCTGCTGCTCGACTTCATGGCCGAGCGCTGCCAACGGCTGATCAAGGATATCTTGGCGGGGAAGTAACCTGGCCGGAAAGTGATGGGGCGCTGGTCTAGTCCCCCGGGCTTGCCTTGAACACCGCCGTACTTAGGTTGATGCGATGCATCTCGCCGTTTCGCTCGACATCGCCGTCACCGACAGTCAAGACATCTTGGACTTCGGCCAGATCAGCGCTTTCGTGCGGGACTTGGAAGCGGCAGGCGTCGACATGGTCGTCATTTCCGACGCCGCCGACGCGCCGTCCACCAGTCCGTTCGAAGCGACGACGCTGTTGGCCGCCCTGGCGACCGTGACCGAGAAGATCGGCCTCGTGGCCAGCGCCTCGACGCTGGCGCATCAACCCTACAATCTGGCACGCCGGTTTGCTTCGCTGGACATCATCAGCCATGGCCGCATCGGCTGGAACGCGACACTGAGGCAGAACCCGCGCGAGGCGGCGAATTTCAGCCGGCCGGAGGGGTTTTCAGACGATGACTTTCGCCGCCGCGCCGAGGAATTCATCAACATCGTACGGCTCTTGTGGGTCAGTTGGGAGCACGATGCCTTGTTGTTCGACAAGGTATCAGGCCGCTTCCACGATCCCGACAAGATGCATCTGATTGACTTCACGGGAGAATTCTTTTCAGTGCGAGGGCCGCTTAATGTCGCCCGCTCGCCGCAAGGCGTGCCAGTGTTGGTGATGTCCGGCCTCTCAGAAACCGAGCTCGATTTCGTCAGCCGCCGCGCCGATGCCGTTCTGTTGGACAAGCGTGAACCGGACGCGAAAGCGACCAGCGATGAAATCAAACGTAGAGCGCATGAAGCGGGGCGCAATCCGGCGACGATGAAGGTGCTGGCGGTGGCCGATGCGCGGCCGGAATTCGATGGCCGTAAGCTGAAGGAGCTATGCCTCTCATCCGGCTGCGACGGCATCGCTCTGAATGTGGAGGCTCGGACTGCCGCTTTGAAGGATTTCATCGAGCGATTGCTGCCAGACCTCGAGCGACAAGGATTTGCCAAGGCAAGATCCGGAAAGACGCTGCGAGATCGCCTTGGGTTGAGTGAGGATCGCAGGCCATGACCGCGCGCCAGATGAAGCTCGGCCTGTTCCTGTGGGCGACCGGCCATCACATCGCCGCCTGGCGCCATCCGGACGCGCATGTCACGGCCGGCATCGACATCGATCATTACATCGCACTGGCGCGGACCGCCGAAGCGGCGAAGTTCGACATGGTGTTCTGCGAGGACGCCGCCGGCCTGCGCGAAGCCAATGTCAACATTGCCAGCCAAACCTCGCGCTCGATCGGTTTCGAGCCGATCAGCCTGCTCTCGGCGCTGGCCGCGCAGACCGAGCGGATTGGCTTGGTTTCCACCGCGTCGACCAGCTACAACGAGCCCTATGGGCTGGCGCGCATGTTCGCCTCGCTCGACAATCTGAGCGGCGGCCGCGCCGGCTGGAATCTCGTAACCTCGGCGAGCCCCATCGAGGCCGCGAATTTCGGCGCGACGGGTTTGCGGCCGCATGCGGACCGTTATGCGCGGGCGCGCGAGTTCGCCACGGTTATCACCGGGCTCTGGCACCGCAAGCCAGCCGGCCATGACGGCGAAAGCTTCTCGGTGCGCGACCCGCTCGACATCCCGCCGTCGCCGCAAGGCGCGCCGGTGATGGTGCAGGCCGGCGCATCCAATGACGGCAAGGATCTGGCCGCGCGCACCGCCGATGTCGTGTTTTCCGCAGCGCAGACCTTCGAGGAGGCCAAGGCCTTCTATGACGACCTCAAAGGGCGGCTCGCCGCTTACGGACGCCAGCCGGACGATGTGAAGATCATGCCCGGCGTGGCGCCGATCGTCGCCGCCACGAAGGGCGAGGCGCAGGCGAAATACGATGCGCTGCAGGAGCTGATCCCCGACGATGTCGGCGTGGCGCTGCTCTCCAGCTATCTCAGCATCTCCGACCTCTGGCGCTATCCGATCGACGGGCCTCTGCCCGAACTGCCGGAGAGCGAAGGCATGAAAAGCCGGCAGGCGCTGGTCATCGAGCAGGCGCGCCGCGACGGGCTCTCGATCCGCGAGCTCGCGCGTTATTTTGCCGGCGCGCGCGGCCATTGGCGGATCGTCGGCACGGCCGGAGAGATCGCCGACGAATTGCAAGCCCGCTTCGAAGGCGGCGCGGCCGACGGCTTCAATGTCATGCCGTCCTGGTTCCCGGGCGAGCTGGACGCCTTCGCGACGCTGGTGGTGCCGGAGCTGCAGCGGCGAGGCCTGTTCCGCAAGGACTATGAAGGCCGAACGTTGCGCGAGCATCTCGGCCTGAAACGGCCGGTTTAAAGCCTCAGTCCATCAGCCGAGCCGTCCCGGAAACCCGGATCGAGCTGCCCGGCGCCGGCGGGATATCGGCATGGAGACGCGAGCGCATGCCCATATCCTCGCCCTGGACGATCTCGATGGCGCCGCCATGCGGCCAGCCGAGATCGCGCAGATAGCCGGCAAAGGCAGCGGTTGCGGCGCCGGTCGCCGGATCCTCGTAGACGCCGCCGGACGCGAAAGGATTGCGGGTGTGGAACAGGCGCGGCGTCTCGGCATAGGCGAGCAGGATCGTGACCAGGCCTTCGCGCCGCATGAAGGACCGGCCCCGCTTCAAATCATAGGCCATGGCAGCCAGTGCCTCGCGCGACTTCAGCGCCAGCACGAGATGATCGGCGCCGCCATGGATGAGCGCGGGCGGGATGGCGGGATCGAGATCGCCCGGCTCGTACCCGAACAAGGCGAGCGCCTCGCCGGCCAGCTCCGACGAAGCCGGCTGGCTGCGCGTCGGCGGCGATTGCAGCGCTGCGGCGACATTGGCGCCGTCGCGAAAGCCTTCGACGGTGATGTCGGCCTGGTTGAGCGCTAGCTTGAAGACGCCGTCGCCGAATTTCCTGACCAGCGCCGCGCCGAGCGCGATGGTGGCATGGCCGCAGAACGGCACTTCCGACTCCGGCGAAAAATAGCGCACGCGCCAGCGTTCGCCCTCGGGCGCGGCGAAAGCGGTTTCCGAGAAGCCGACCTCGGCCGCGACGCGCTGCATGTCGGACGCATCCGGCAAGGCTTCGCCGATCACCACGCCGGCGGGATTGCCGCCGGTGTTCCCATCCGAAAAGGCTGCGATCCTCAGTACATCCATGTTCTTGGCCTCGTTGTCCGTGCGGCGCAACAAACACGTTTCGGACCGGTTTGGGAAATGAAGAAAGCGGCGAGCAGCGGTGAGCGCCAGTCACATCTGCGATCAGCGCCGTGGGCATCGACCCAACGCGGAACGAAATTCGGCCTATCGCCGTTCTCACGGTTGGCGGTCGTCCGGGCCGCCTTCAGCTCTCATCAATCGACGCAGCGCGACAGGAGCCGACCATGGACGCCATCGTCACCAAGAACGACCTCAAATCCGACGCCAAGAAGGAATCGATCGATCTGCTCAACGCCAGGCTTGCCGACGCCATCGACCTGGCGCTGATCACCAAGCAGGCGCACTGGAACGTCAAGGGTCCGCAATTCATCGCCATCCACGAGATGCTCGATGAATTCCGCGAGGAGATCGACGGCCATGTCGACATCATCGCCGAGCGCGCCGTGCAGCTCGGCGGCACCGCGCACGGCACTTCGCAGGACGTGTCGAAGGCGACGAAGCTAAAACCCTATCCGACTGACATCCACAAGACCAAGGATCATCTGGCGGCGCTGATCGACCGCTATGCCACGGCCGCCAAGCTGGCGCGCGAAGCGATCGACGAAGCGGACGACGCCGGCGATGCCGATACCGCCGACATCTTCACCGCCTATTCGCGTTCGCTCGACAAATTGCTGTGGTTCCTGGAAGCGCACACGCAGGAGAAAGAATAGCCGGGACGCTGTCCTTGCCCGGCCGGCTGGATCAGCCGGCCATCGCCTTTTCTGCGCCGGCTGGCGCATCCGAGGCGCGCGACACCAGCGCCGTCATGATCTCGGCGGCCGCAAGCGCGGCGATCACCGGCGGGCGCTTATCCTTCACGATGCTGCCGCCGATCGGCGAGATCAGCCGATCGAGCTGCGCTTCGCTGCCCTCGGCCGACTTCAGGAACCAGTTCCGGAAGGTGGCCTTCTTGGTCTTCGAGCCGATCATGCCGACATAAGCGGTGTCGCCGCGCTTCAGCGCTTCGGCGACGATCAGGAAATCCAGCGCATGGTCGTGCGTGAGGATGGCGAAAGCCGATCCCGGCGGCGCCTCGCGCACCACGGCTTCGGGCATCGGCGTCAATCGCGTTTGCACCGTTTCCGGCATGGCCTCCAGCGCTTCGGATCGGGTCTCGACCACGACGACGTGGACCGGCAGCAGCGCCAGCGACGCGGCCAGCGCCTGGCCGACATGGCCGCCGCCGAAGAGATAGACATGCGGCAGATGTGCTTCTTCGGACTTAGCGTCGGCGATCAGCTTTTCCTCGATTGTCCCGTCAACAAGGCGGATCGACACCTCGACGCGCCCGCCGCAGCATTGACCGATCTCCGGCCCAAGCGGGACGTCTAGCGTGGCGCAGACTTCATCGACCTCAATGCGGGCTTCATTGGCCGAAGATCGCGTACCTCTGCCAAGCATCTGCCGCGCCTTGTCGATCGCCATATATTCGAGCTGGCCGCCACCGATGGTGCCGAAAATGGCCGATGTCGAGACAAGCATGAAGGCGCCGGCCTCGCGCGGCGTCGAGCCTTTCGTGGCCGCCACCTCGACAAGGGCAACCCGGCCAGCTTGGCCGAGAAACGCCTTCAGGCTTTGCACCTTCGAGTTCATCGTCCGCATTTCCATCCTGGAAATATAGCGTTTTGCGCCTGGAATTGCACGTTTAGGCAGATTCAGGCCGGCCTGAGGCTTCCCGCTTCAGGCGCTCGATCGCCATCAGCACCCGTTCAGGCGTTGCCGGCGCGTCGAGGCGCGGGCAGATCCTGTGATCCGCGACGCTGGCGACCGCGTCCGACAATGCATGCAGGACCGACATGCCGAGCGGGAAAGGCGGCTCGCCGACGGCCTTGGAGCGATGCACGGTCGGTTCGTTCGCCTCCGACCAGTCGGCCAGCGTGACGTTGAAGATTTTCGGCCGGTCGGAGGCGAGCGGGATCTTGTAGGTCGACGGCGCATGGGTGCGCAGGCGGCCCTTGTCGTCCCACCACAGTTCCTCGGTGGTCAGCCAGCCCATGCCCTGAATGAAGCCGCCCTCGACCTGGCCGAGGTCGATGGCGCGGTTCAGCGAGCGGCCGGTCTCGTGCAGGATATCGGTGCGCTCGACCACATATTCGCCCGTAAGCGTGTCGATCGAGACTTCCGAGCAGGAAGCGCCATAGGCGAAGTAGTAGAAGGGGCGGCCCTCGCCCTTGTCGCGGTTCCAGTGGATCTTCGGCGTCTTGTAGAAGCCGGCGGCCGAAAGCTGGATGCGGGCCATATAGGCCTGCTTGACCAGATCGCCGAAGGGTATCTCCTGGTTGCCGATGCGAACCCGGTTGGGGAGGAACAGCACCTGATCGCGCGGCACCTGGTATTTTTCCGAAGCGAAGTTGGTCAGCCGGTCCTTGATCTGCCGTGCGGCGTTCTGCGCCGCCATGCCGTTGAGGTCGGAACCCGAGGAAGCCGCGGTGGCCGAGGTGTTCGGTACCTTGCCGGTGGTCGTGGCGGTGATCTTCACCTGGTCAAGGTCGATCTGGAACTCCTCCGCCACGACCTGCGCCACCTTGAGGTAGAGGCCCTGCCCCATCTCGGTGCCACCATGGTTCAGGTGAACCGAACCGTCGGTGTAGACATGCACCAGCGCGCCGGCCTGATTGTAATGCGTGGCGGTGAAGGAGATGCCAAACTTGACCGGCGTTAGCGCCAGGCCGCGCTTGACGAACCGGCTGTTGGCGTTGAAGGCACTGATCTCGCGCCGGCGCCGCGCATAATTCGAGCTCGCCTCCAACTCGGCTACGATGCGCTGGATGACATTGTCCTCGACCACCTGGTGATAAGGCGTGATGTTGCGGTCGCCCCCCTTTTCACCGCTTGTGCCGTAGAAATTCTTCTTGCGGATCTCGAGCGGATCCTTGCCGAGGGCAAAGGCCACCTCGTCGATGACGCGCTCGGCGCCAATCATGCCTTGCGGGCCGCCGAAGCCGCGAAAGGCGGTGTTGGAAACCGTGTTGGTGTAGAGCGGCGCCGATTGGGCGTGCACCGCCGGCCAGAAATAGGTGTTGTCGCAGTGGAACAGCGCGCGGTCGGTGACCGGACCGGAGAGGTCCGACGAGAAGCCGCAGCGCGCGGCAAACATGAAGTCGACGCCGAGGATGTTGCCGTCGTCGTCGAAGCCGACCTCATAGTCGATCAGGAAATCGTGCCGCTTGCCGGTGGCGGTCATGTCGTCATCGCGGTCGGGCCGGATCTTGACCGCGCGACGATGGCGCTTGGCGGCGATCGCGGCGAGCGCCGCGAACTGGTTGCCCTGCGTTTCCTTGCCACCGAAGCCGCCGCCCATGCGGCGGATTTCCACCGTAACGGCATTGCTCGGGATACCCAGCGCATGGCTCACCATATGCTGGACTTCGCTCGGATGCTGGGTCGAGGAATAGATGGTGACGTCGTGGTCCTCGCCGGGGACGGCCATGGCGATATGGCCTTCGAGATAGAAGTGCTCTTGGCCGCCCACGCGCATCTTGCCCTTGAGCTTGCGGGGGGCCGCCTTGATCGCAGTCGCCGCGTCGCCGCGCCTCAATGTGAGCGGTGGCGTGACCAGCTTATCCTTGCGCGGGTCGAGCGCGCCGATGTCAGTGACGAAGGGCAGTTGCTCGTATTCGACCTTGGCCAGCCTAGTGGCGCGGCGGGCCTGTTCGCGTGTCTCGGCGATGACGCAGAAGATCGGCTGGCCGTAGAACTCGACCTTGCCGTCGGCGAGCACCGGCTCGTCATGACGACCGGTCGGGGAAATGTCGTTCTCGCCCGGCACGTCCTTTGCCGTCAGCACATCGACGACACCGGGCGCGGCGCGCACGGCCGCGAGGTCCATCTTCGTGATCGTCGCATGCGTCGCGGTGGAGAGGCCTAGGCAGCCATGCAGCGTGCCGGCCGGCTCCGGCATGTCGTCGATATAGACCGCCGTGCCGCTGACATGCTTGTGCGCGGAATCATGGCGCTGGTCGCTGGCGACGCCGCCGGAAATCTTCTGCGCCTTGAGGTTGGGGACGTGCTTGGTCATCAGGCAGCCTCGTAGCGGGAGACCTGCAACGGCGCCTTGGTGCCGGTGGTCTCGACAAAGAAGCGCAGCAACAGGTTCCTCGCCGCCAGCGCCCGGTATTCGGCGCTCGCCCGCATGTCGGTCAGCGGCGTGAAATCCCTGGCGTATTCGGCCATCGCGGCCTCCACCGTCGCTTCGTTCCAGGTCTTGCCGACAAGAGCTTTCTCGACCGCAGTGGCGCGTTTCGGCGTCGCCGCCATGCCGCCATAGGCGATGCGGATGTCGGCCACCGTGCCGTCCTTGGCCAAGGTTAGGTAGAATGCGCCGAGCGTCGCCGTGATATCCTCGTCGCGCCGCTTGGTGACCTTGTAGACGGCAAACTTCGTGCCCTTTGCCGGCACCGGGACATGGATCGCCTCGACGAACTCACCGGGCTGACGGTCCTGCTTGCCATAGGCGATGAAGAAGGTTTCGAGCGGGATCGTGCGGCGGGTCTTGCCCTTGCGCAGGGTGAGCCGAGCGCCGAGCGCGATCAGCGGCGGCGGCGTGTCGCCGATCGGCGAGCCGTTGGCGATGTTGCCGCCGATCGTGCCCATGTTGCGCACCTGCTCGCCGCCGATGCGGTCGACCAGCGGTCCCAGCGCCGGTATGCGCTTCGATAGCGACTCGAAAGCCTCGCTGTAGGTGACGCCGGCGCCGATGGTGATCACGCCATCCTTCTCCGACATTGTGCGCAGGCCCTCGAGCCCGCCGATAAAGACCGCCGGCGAGATGTCGCGCATGTGCTTGGTGACCCAAAGGCCGACATCGGTCGAGCCCGCGACGATGGTGGCGGCCGGCTCCTGCTCGAGCACGGCGGCGAAATCGTCGACATCGGCCGGCACGATCAATCGCGCCTTGCCCGCGTCGACCTCGACCCTGGCGCCATCGCGCAATGCCTCCAGCCGCGCGGTGATGTCCTTGCGCTCCACGGCCAGCGGATCCTTAGCCGCCTTGCCGTAGCTCGAGATGGCATGCGCGGCGCGCATGATCGCTTCGTAGCCGGTGCAGCGGCAGAGATTGCCCTGCAGCGCCTTTTCGATCGCAGCGTTGGACGGATCGGGCGTCTTCATCCAGAGCGCATAGAGCGACATGACGAAGCCCGGCGTGCAGAAGCCGCATTGCGAGCCGTGGAAATCGACCATCGCCTGCTGCACGGGATGCAACTTGCCAGGCTCGCCGCGCAGATGCTCGACGGTGACGACATGGGTGCCGTCGAGCGAGCCCATGAAGCGGATGCAGGCGTTGACGCTTTCGTAGACGAGGCCGTCGCCGGCAATCTTGCCGACCAGCACCGTGCAGGCGCCGCAATCGCCCTCGGCGCAGCCTTCCTTGGTGCCGCGCAGCGAGCGGTTGAGCCGCAGCCAGTCCAGCAGGGTCGCATCGGGCGCGATGTCTCTCAGAGCCACGTCGCTGCCGTTCAGGATGAAGCGTATCTCGTTGCGGATCTCTGCCATGTGTCAGCTCCCCCGATAGGTCGAGTAGCCATAGGGCGAAATCAAGAGCGGCACGTGGTAGTGCCGCGCCTCCGCCATGCCGAATCGGATGGGCACCACGTCCAGGAAAGCGGGGTCAGGCAGTTTCATGCCCTGGCCGCGCAGATAATCACCCGCGGCGAAAACCAGCTCATATTCGCCGACGTGGAAATCGGCGCCGGCGAGCAACGGCGCGTCGCAGCGGCCGTCGTCGTTGGTGGCGACGGTCTTGAGATGCGTGCGGCTCTGGCCCTCGATGCGGAAAAGGCCGATCGACAGGCCCTTTGCCGGCCGGCCGGTCGCTGTGTCGAGCACATGGGTCGTCAGGCGCCCACCATCGGCTTTCGACGTTTCTGCCACTGGCCGCCTCCCATTTTCCAGCACGACCGATTGGCCGGTACGTTTCAGGTCAATTGTGCGCCAATTAAAGGCGATGCATAAGCCCTGGTCGAGCGGAGTGCGGCAAAAAGCACTTTCAAAAATTTTCGGGGGAATGCTGCGGCACTCCTTTGGATATCTTCAGTGCAACAGTCGGGCAGGAGCAGCCATGCGTTACGATCGGGACATGCGCGGTTACGGGGCCAATCCGCCGGACCCGAAATGGCCCGGCGGCGCGCATGTCGCGGTGCAATTCGTCGTCAACTACGAGGAAGGCGGCGAGAACTGCGTGCTGCACGGCGACAAGGCTTCGGAGGCCTTCCTGTCGGAGATCGTCGGCGCGGCGCCCTGGGTCGGCCAGCGTCACTGGAACATGGAATCCATCTACGAATACGGCGCTCGAGCCGGCTTCTGGCGGCTCTACCGGCTTTTCACCGAAGCGCAGGTGCCGGTGACCTGCTACGGCGTCGCCACCGCGCTCGCCCGCTCGCCAGATCAGGTCACAGCGATGCAGGAGGCCGGCTGGGAGATCGCCTCGCACGGGCTGAAATGGATCGATTACCGCGACCATGCCGCCGAGGATGAAAAGCGCGACCTCGATGAGGCCATCCGGCTGCACTACGAAGTGACCGGCGCACGGCCGACGGGCTGGTACACCGGGCGCACCTCGGTGAACACGGTGCGTCTCGTCGCCGAGGAGGGCGGCTTCGACTACGTCTCCGACACCTATGACGACGAGCTGCCCTACTGGTTCGACCGCGACGGGCTGGAGAAGCCGCAGCTCATCATCCCCTACACGCTCGACGCCAACGACATGCGTTTCGCGACGCCGCAGGGCTTCAACTCCGGCGACCAGTTCTTCGCCTATCTGAAGGACAGCTTCGATACGCTCTATGCCGAGGGCAAGGCAGGGCGGCCGCGCATGATGAATATCGGCCTGCACTGCCGGCTGGTCGGCCGCCCCGGACGGGTGGCGGCATTGAAGCGCTTCGTCGACTATGTGAAGTCGCATGACAAAGTGTGGCTGACGCGGCGCATCGATATCGCCAGGCACTGGCGCGAAACGCATCCCTACGAGGCGCCGGCGCTGCGCCCATCACGGATGGAGTTCGAGGAATTCGTGCACACCTTCGGCGGCGTGTTCGAGCATTCGCCCTGGATCGCCGAGCGCGCCTACGAGCTGGAGCTCGGCCCGGCGCATGACAGTGCCGGCGGCCTGCACAACGCGCTCTGCCGCGTCTTCCGCGCAGCGAGCGAAGCCGAGCGGCTTTCCGTGCTCAACGCTCACCCGGACCTTGCCGGCAAGCTTGCGGCGGCCAAGCGGCTGACCCCGGAATCGGCCAAAGAACAGGCCTCCGCCGGACTCGACGCGCTGACCGACAAGGAGCGCGAGCTGTTCTCGAAACTCAACGCCGCCTATGTCACCACCTTCGGCTTCCCCTTCATCATCGCGGTCAAGGGCAAGACCAAGGACGAAATCCTGGCGGAGTTCGAGGCGCGGATCGGCAACAGCCGCGGCACCGAGTTCGAAACCGCCTGCAAACAGGTCGAACGCATCGCGCTGCTTCGACTGAAAGACATGCTCCCGCTCTGAACGTTTGTTGTTTTTGTTGACGCAATTCCCGACGGAAGACCGCTTCACACTTTCCTGGAATTGCTCTGAGGGTCAGGACCCCATGGATATGATCAAGACCGCCGAGCGAACCTATTACGCGCCGCAGGGCGGCCATCCCGGCCAGAACGAGCTCTTGACCGGCAGGGCCGTCTTCACCGAGGCCTATGCCGTCATCCCCAAGGGCGTGATGCAGGACATCGTCACCAGCCCGCTGCCCTTTTGGGACAAGACGAGGGCCTGGATCATCGCCAGGCCGCTCTCGGGCTTCGCCGAGACGTTCTCGCAATATATCGTCGAGGTCCTGCCCGGCGGCGGCAGCGACCGGCCCGAACTCGATTCCGGCGCCGAGGGCGTGCTGTTCGTCGTCGAGGGCGAGCTTACTGTTTCGCTAGCCGGCAAAAAGCATGTGCTTGCCCCCGGCGGCTTTGCCTTCCTGCCGCCGGGGAGTGGCTGGACGGTGCGCAACGATAGCGGCGCCGCTGCCCGCTTCCATTGGATCCGCAAGGCCTATGAAGCGGTCGATGGCCTCGACGTGCCGGAAGCCTTCTTCTCGAGCGACCAGGAGGTGGCGCCGAGCCCGATGCCGGGCACGGAAGGCCGCTGGGCAACGACCCGCTTCGTCGATCCGGCCGACATGCGCCATGATATGCACGTCACCATCGTGACGCTGAAGCCGGGCGCTGTCATACCCTTCGCCGAGACCCATGTCATGGAGCATGGGCTCTATGTGCTGGAAGGCAAGGCCGTCTACCGCCTCAACCAGGACTGGGTCGAGGTCGAGGCCGGCGACTTCATGTGGCTGCGCGCCTTCTGCCCGCAGGCCTGCTATGCCGGCGGCCCCGGCAATTTCCGCTATCTGCTCTACAAGGACGTCAACCGCCACGCCAGGCTTGGCGGTTATCTTGGGGGCGGCTATCTCGGGGGCAAGGCGCGGTGAGCCGCATCGTCGCCCGACCGCTGACCCGCGAGAACTTCGCGCCGTTCGGCGACGTCATCGACATGAGCGGCGACAACCGCTACCCGATCAATGGCGGCAAGGCGATGCGCTACCACGACCTCGCCACCGCCGAGGCCACCGGGCCGAATGCCAAGGTGCTGATCTCGATGGTGCGCGGGACGCCCTACGAGATGCCTTTGAAGCTCGGCATGGTCGAGCGCCATCCGCTCGGCAGCCAGGCCTTCATCCCGCTGTCGCCGCGGCCGTTCCTGGTCGTCGTCTGCCATGACACCAAGGACGGGCCGGGCGAGCCGCATGCCTTTCTCGCCGGCCCCGGACAAGGCATCAACTACCGGCGCAACCTCTGGCACGGCGTGCTGACGCCGATCGGCGAGGAACAGGATTTTATTATCGTCGACCGCGGCGGCGACGGCTCCAATCTCGAAGAATTTTATTTCTCGCACCCTTACGAAATCCATCTTCCCTGAAAGCCTTTCCCATGACCGACGTTTCGCTGATCGACCGCCTGCTCGACGTGATCGAGTACGACATCGTGCCGAAGACGGCGCAAGGCGTCGCGCATGGCAACAAGCTGTTCGGCGCCGCCATTCTGCGGAAAGACGATCGCTCCCTGGTGCTGGCCGAAACCAACAACGAGATGGAAAACCCGCTCTGGCATGGCGAGGTGCATTGCCTGAAGCGCTTCTACGAGATGCCGAAAGCCGAGCGCGTCGACACCAAGGACGCGCTGTTCATCGCCACGCACGAGCCCTGCTCGCTCTGCCTGTCGGCGATCACTTGGACCGGCTTCGACAATTTCTACTATCTGTTCAGCCACGAAGATTCGCGCGACAGCTTTGCCATCCCGCACGACCTCAAGATCCTGAAAGAGGTCTTCACACTCGACCCCGGCGGCTACAACGCCGAGAACGCCTATTGGAAAAGTTTCTCGATCCGCCGGCTGGTGCGGGCGCTGCCCGGGGGCGAACGTGAGCGGCTAGAGGCGAGGATCGGGAAAATCGCGGCGCGGTACGAAGAGCTTTCGAATGCCTATCAAGCCGGCAAGGCGGAAAACGACATCCCGCTGAACTGACGTAGATTGACCAGCCGATTTCGTCGGCTGGCCCATGACGCGCTGTTGGTCGCCGCATCATGTGGCGACGCTTTGGAGCGCGCCCCATGAAAATCGTCACAGAATTCCCTCGCAAGGTCGTCGAATTTCCCGACATGGGCATTGTCATGCCGGATGGCTGCCGGCTGTCGGCGCGTATCTGGATGCCCGAGGACGCGGCCGACAATCCGGTGCCTGCGATCCTCGAGCATCTGCCCTACCGCAAGCGCGACGGCACCATTTTCCGCGATCAGCTCACCCATCCCTATTTCGCCGGGCAGGGCTATGCCTCGATCCGTGTCGACATGCGCGGCAATGGCGATTCCGAAGGGCTGATGGACGACGAATATTCCGAGCAGGAATTGCAGGACGCCTGCGACGTCATCGCCTGGGCGGCGGCTCAGCCCTGGTGCAACGGCAATGTCGGCATGATGGGCATTTCCTGGGGCGGCTTCAACTGCCTGCAGGTGGCGGCGAAGCAGCCGCCGGCGCTGAAGGCGGTGATCAGCCTCTGCTCGACCGTCGATCGCTATGCCGACGACATCCATTACAAGGGCGGCTGCCTGCTCTTGGAAAATTTCGGCTGGGCCTCGACGATGCTGTCCTATTCGTCGCGGCCGCCGGATCCCGTGATCGCCGGCGGCAATCGCTGGCGGGATTTGTGGCTGAACCGGCTGGAAAACCAGCCTTTCCTCCTGCCGCTCTGGCTCAGCCACCAGCATCGCGACGCTTATTGGAAGCGCGGCTCGATCTGCGAGGACTTTTCCGCAGTCAAGGCGGCGGTGCTGTCGATCGGCGGCTGGCATGACGGCTACCGTAACACGATCTCCAATCTCGTCACCGGCATCCAGTCGCCGGTCAAGGGCATCGTCGGCCCCTGGATTCACAAATACCCGCACTACGCCGGACCCAATCCGGCCATCGGCTTCCTGCAGGAGGCGCTGCGCTGGTGGGACCGCTGGCTGAAGGGTGCTGCGACCGGCGTCGAGAACGATCCGGCCTACCGCGCCTATGTGATGGACAGCGTGCGGCCGGCGCGCTGGCATCCCGAGCGGCCGGGCCGCTGGGTGGCGGAACAGGAATGGCCGTCCTCGAACATCAAGGTCGAGGCGATCGAGCTCATTGCAGCGGACGCGAAACCCTCCATCGTCGCATCGCCCCAGACCTGCGGACTTGCCGGCGGCGAGTATTTTCCCTTCACCTTCGGGCCGGAACTGCCGGGCGACCAGCGCCCCGACGACGCGCTGTCGGTGTGCTTCGACCAGCCGGAACTCGGCGAGGCGATCGACATCGTCGGGGCGCCGGAACTCGAGGTCCGGCTTGCCTCCGACCGGCTCCAGGCCAACATCGCGGTGCGGCTTTGCGACGTGCATCCCGACGGCGCGTCGGAGCTGATCTCCTACGGCGTGCTCAATCTCACGCACCGCAACTCGCATGAGTTCCCGCAAGCGCTTGTTCCGGGCGAGACGGTGTCGGCGCGCGTGGTGCTCGACCAGTGCGCCTACCGGGTGCCGGCCGGCCACAGATTGCGCGTCGCCGTCTCCACCGCCTACTGGCCGATGATCTGGCCCTCGCCGGAACCGGTGCGGCTCGATCTGGCGCAGGCAACGCTGAAGCTGCCGCTGCGCCCGCCGGCAAAAGACAATGAGGTTTCGTTTCCCGAGCCGGAAGGCGCGACGCCCTGGGCGACCGAGACGATCCGGCCGGCGAATTCGGAACGCCATGTCGACCGCGACGAGAAGACCGGCCTGGTCACGCTTTCCATAACCGACGATTTCGGCGCGGTGCGCGATCTCGACCACGGGCTGGTCAATGGCAGCATCGTGCGCGAGACATGGGCGATCCATCCCGACGATCCGCTGTCGGCCACCGGAGCCACGCATTGGACACAGACATTGTCGCGCAACGAATGGTCTGTGCGGACCGAAACCTTTGCCAAGATGCGATCCGACGCCGCAAACTTCATCGTCAGCGCCAGAATCGAAGCCTATGAGGGCGAAAATCTCGTCTTCGAACGCGATTTCGAGCAGGCGATTCCCCGCGCGCTCGTCTGAGCGCAGGCAAGATTGGTCCAAATGCGACGTGCGATTTACGCCACCGCATGTCGCATTCGGTCTTGCCTGCCGCTTTCCCTTACGGTCATTATCTCCTCCAATAGCAAGAAACGACCATAAGGTCGCATACCCAGAGTGAGGAACCATAATGTCCAACGAACTTGACTATCTCAGCCGGCGAGTCGCGGCCGGAAAACTCAGCCGTCGCGATTTTCTCGGTCGCGCCGCGGCGCTCGGCGTCACCGCCACTTTCGCCAACTCGCTGCTCTCCAGCGCCGTGCGCGCCGCCGGCCCGGTCAAGGGTGGCACGCTGAAGGCCGGCCTGCAGGGCGGTGAATCCACCAACAGCCTCGATCCGGCGACCTTCCTCAGTCAGGTTCCGTTCGCCTTCGGCAAATGCTGGGGCGAGACGCTGGTCGAGCTCGCGCCGGGCGGCGGCGTCGAATATCTCATCGCCGAGGAGATCGGCAGCTCGAAGGACGCCAAGACCTGGACGATGAAGATCCGCAAGGGCGTCCAGTTCCACAATGGCAAGGAAGTGACGCCGGACGACGTGGTGGCGACGCTGAAGCGCCACAGCGACGAAAAGTCCAAGTCGGGCGCGCTCGGCGTCCTGAAGAGCATCGACACCATCAAGGCCGATGGCGGTAATGTCGTGGTCACGCTGAAGGACCCGAACGCCGACATGCCTTACCTGATGGCGGATTATCACCTGATCATCCAGCCGAATGGCGGCATGGACAAGCCGGACGCCGGCATCGGAACCGGCCCGTACAAGGTCACGGTGAACCAGCCCGGCGTGAAGCATGGCGGCGAGCGCTTCGCCAATTACTGGCAGGCCGACAAATACGGCCACGCCGACCAGGTCGAGATCGTCGTCGTCAACGACCCGACGGCGCGCATGGCGGCGCTGCAAGGCGGCCAGGTGAACATGATCAACCGCGTCGAGCCGAAGATCGTCGATCTGGTCAAGCGGCTGCCCGGCGTCACCATCCGAGCCGCCTCGGGCCGCGGCTTCTATCCCTTCAACATGTTTTGCGACACCGCGCCCTTCGACAACAACGACCTCCGCATGGCGCTGAAGCTCGCCATGGACCGCGAGGAGATGCTGACCAAGATCCTGCGCGGCTACGGCGAGGTCGGCAACGACATGCCCGTCAACAAGGCCTATCCGCTGTTCGCAGGCGATTTCGAGCAGCGCAAGTTCGATCCGGAGAAGGCGGCCGCGGCTTACAAGAAATCGGGCCATAGCGGTTCGATTTTGCTGCGCACCTCCGACGTCGCGTTCCCGGGCGCCGTGGACGCCGCCCAGCTCTATCAGCAGAGCTGCGCCAAGGCCGGCATCAAGATCGAGATCAAGCGCGAGCCGGGCGACGGCTACTGGACGGAAGTCTGGAACAAGCAGCCCTTCTCGCTCTCCTATTGGGGCGGCCGTCCGACCCAGGACCAGATGTATTCGACGGCCTATCTTTCGACCGCCGACTGGAACGACACCCGCTGGAAGCGCCCGGACTTCGACAAGATGGTGCTTGCGGCACGCGGCGAGCTCGACGAAGCCAAGCGCAAGAAGATCTACCGCGACATGGGCGAGATCATGCGCGACGAAGGCGGCCTGATCGTGCCGTTCTTCAACCAGTTCGTCGACGCGACCGGCAAGGGCGTCGAAGGCTGGGTCGACAATCCGGCGCAGGAACTCAGCAACGGCCACGCCCTGATCGAGTGCTGGCTGCAGGCTTGACGAAGGACAAAGGAAGGGCCGGCGCGAGCCGGCCCTTCCCGGCTTTCATGGCCCGCCCGAAGGGCGGGTGTCATCCCTTCTTCACCATTGCGGGTAGCCGATGTCGTCTCCGATCCTGAGATTGGTCGCTCAGCGCATCTTGCTGGGCCTTGTTCTTCTTTTGGCCGTTTCCGTGCTGATCTTCGCCGGCACGCAGATCCTGCCGGGCGACGTCGCCCAGGCGATCCTCGGCCAGTCGGCGACGCCGGAGGCGCTGGCCAACCTGCGCGAGCAGCTCGGGCTCAACGACCCGGCCTGGCTACGCTACGTGCACTGGCTTTGGGGCATCCTGCATGGCGATTTCGGCACGGCGCAGTCGAGCGGGCTCGATATTGCGAGCTCGATCAGCACCCGGCTGAAGAACACGCTGTTCCTGGCCGCCTGCGCGGCGATCGTCGCGGTGCCGCTGGCGATCATCCTCGGCCTGATCGCGGTGCGCTATCGCAACGGCTTCGTCGACAAGCTGATCTCCGGCCTGGCGCTGGCCTCGACATCGTTCCCGGAATTCTTCATCGGCTATGTGCTGATCTTCGTGTTTGCCGTGCACTGGCAGATCTTCCCGAGCATCTCGACGGTGGACGACTCAACGCCTTTTCTCGAAAGGCTGCAGGCCGTGGTGCTGCCGGCCACCGCGCTGACGCTGGTCGTGCTCGCCCATATGATGCGCATGACGCGCGCGGCGATCCTCAACGTCATGCAATCGGCCTATATTGAGACGGCCGAGCTCAAGGGGCTGAAACCCTTCGACATCATCCGCAAGCACGCGTTTCCGAACGCGATCGCGCCGGTCGTCAACGTCGTCATGCTCAACCTCGCCTATCTCATCGTCGGCGTCGTCGTGGTGGAGGTGATCTTCGTCTATCCCGGCATGGGGCAATATCTGGTCGACCATGTCGCCAAACGCGACGTGCCGGTGGTGCAGGCGGTCGGCCTGATCTTCGCCGCGGTCTACATCACGCTCAACATCGTCGCCGATATCGCCGCCATCGTGGCCAATCCGCGGCTGCGGCATCCAAAGTGACGGGGCATCCGAAATGACGGGCCGGACGCAAGAGAAGGGGAACTGAGGCGAATGGCGCTACGACAAATCCCAGTCACCGCGTGGATCGGGCTGATCCTGACCGGCGCTTTCGCGTTCTGCGCCATCTTCGCGCCCTGGGTGGCGCCGCACGGCAATGGCGAGATCGTCGGTGACGTTTGGGAGCCGATGTCGGCGGCGCACTGGCTGGGCACCGACAATCTCGGCCGCGATCTTATCTCGCGCATGATCTACGGCGCGCGCATCACCATGGAGATCGCGGTGGCGGCGACGGCGCTGTCCTTCTCGCTCGGCTCGATCCTCGGTTTCACGGCGGCTGTCTTCGGCGGCTGGTTCGACACGCTGCTGTCGCGCTTCGTCGACCTTCTGATGTCGATCCCGACGCTGATCTTCGGCCTCGTCGTCCTGTCGGTGCTGCCGACCAACACGCTGACGCTGATCCTGGTCATGGGCATCCTCGATTCCACCCGCGTCTACCGCCTGTCGCGCGCCGTCGCCGTCGACATCAACGTCATGGATTTCGTGGAGGCGGCCAAGCTGCGCGGCGAAGGCAAGGCCTGGATCATCTTCCGCGAGATCCTGCCCAACGCGCTGTCGCCGCTGGTGGCGGAACTCGGCGTGCGCTTCATCTTCGCTGTGCTCTTCCTGTCGGCGCTGTCCTTCCTCGGCCTCGGTGTGCAGCCGCCGGATTCGGACTGGGGCGGCATGGTCAAGGAGAACAAGGACGGCATCGTCTTCGGCATTCCGGCGGCGCTGATCCCGGCGGCCGCGATCGCGGTGCTGGCGATCTCCGTCAACCTCGTCGCCGACTGGGTGCTCAACCGCACGACGAGCCTGAAGGGAGGGCGCGGCTGATGGCCGACAGCAAGGCAAATTCAGGCAAGCTCCTCGACATCCGCAATCTGCGCATCGAGGCGACCGTCTACCCGCCGGGCGAAGCGCCGAAGACGATCACGCTCGTCCACGACGTTTCGCTGACGCTCGAGAAGGGCAAGGTTTTGGGCCTGATCGGCGAATCCGGCGCCGGCAAATCGACCATCGGCCTGTCGTCCATGGCCTATGGCCGCGGCGGCGTGCGCATCACCGGCGGCGAGGTGATCCTCAACGGCCGCGACATCCTGAAGGTCGGACCGAAAGGCGTGCGGGCGCTGCGCGGACGCGAGGTGTGCTATGTCGCGCAGTCGGCGGCGGCCGCCTTCAACCCGGCGCACAAGCTGATCGACCAGGTGGTCGAGGCCGCCATGCTGCACGGCACCGCGACCCGCGCCGAGGCGGAGAAGCGAGCCGTCGCGCTGTTCAAGAAGCTCAGCCTGCCCAATCCCGACACGATCGGCGAGCGCTATCCGCACCAGGTCTCCGGCGGCCAGCTGCAGCGCGTGATGACGGCGATGGCGCTCTGCTCGGAGCCGGACCTCATCGTCTTCGACGAGCCGACCACGGCGCTCGACGTGACGACGCAGATCGACGTGCTGGCGGCGATCAAGGACGCTATCCGCGACACGCATGTGGCGGCCCTCTACATCACGCATGACCTTGCCGTCGTCGCCCAGGTCTCGGACGAGATCATGGTGCTGCGCCACGGCCGGCTGGTCGAATGGGGCGGCACGCGGCAGATCATCAAGGAGCCGCGCCAGGAATACACAAACGCGCTGGTTTCGGTGCATGAGATCGAGCACAAGGAACAGCAGCCCGGCGCGACGCCCTTCCTGTCGGTGAAGAATGTGACCGCAGCCTATGGCGGTGGCCATGTGAAGGTGCTGAAGAACGTCTCGGTCGACATCTATCCGGGACAGACGCTGGCCGTCGTCGGCGAGAGCGGCTCCGGCAAGTCGACGCTGGCGCGCGCCATCACCGGCCTGTTGCCGCCCGAGGAAGGCACCGTCACCTTCGACGGCAGGCCGCTCGCCAACAGGCTGGCCGACCGGCCGAAGGAGGACCTGCGCCAACTGCAGATGATCTACCAAATGGCCGACGTGGCGATGAACCCGCGCCAGACCGTGGGCACCATCATCGGCCGGCCGCTGGAGTTCTATTTCGGCATGAAGGGACGCGAGCGCGACAAGCGCGTGGCAGAGCTGCTCGACGAGATCGAGATGGGCAAGGGTTTCGTCGACCGTTACCCGGCCGAGCTGTCCGGCGGCCAGAAGCAGCGCGTCTGCATCGCCCGCTCGCTCGCCGCGAAGCCGAAGCTGATCATCTGCGACGAGGTGACCTCGGCGCTCGACCCGCTGGTCGCCCACGGCATCCTCAAGCTGCTTCTCAATCTGCAGCAGATCGAAAACGTCGCCTATCTGTTCATCACCCATGACCTGGCGACGGTGAAGTCCATAGCCGATTCGATCGCGGTGATGTACCGCGGCGAGGTGGTGCGCTACGGCTCCAAGAGCAAGGTGCTGACGCCGCCTTTCGACGCCTATACGGATCTGCTCTTGTCCTCCGTGCCGGAGATGGAGATCGGCTGGCTGGAGAAGGCGATCAAAGGACGGCGCATGGAAAGCGCCGGAAACTGAAGCAATTCCAGGAAAAGTGTGAAGCGGTTTTCCGTCCGGAATTGCGTCTGATCAAAGAGAAAGCCGCCCAAGCGGTATCCGGTCGGCCATTGTCATGCGGCTGCAATGCGCAGCGTGAAAGATCGGCTGCGGGCAGGTAGGGCACGCGACATCAATCTCAAAAAAGGGGGCAGGACATGCAGACGGAACTCGATCATCTCGCCGAACTCGCCGGCAAGGGCAGGATATCGCGGCGCGATTTCCTCGGCCGCGCGGCGGCGCTCGGCGTGTCGGCGGCGCTGGCCACGACGCTGGCCGGCAAGGCTTTCGCGGCAACCCCGGTCAAGGGCGGCATCATCAGGGCCGGCCTGCAAGGTGGTGAGTCGACCAACAGCCTCGACCCGGCGCTGAATCTCAGCCAGGTGACCTACAATTTCTGCAAGCAGTGGGGCGAATTCCTCGTTCGGCTGACGCCCGAGGGCGGAGTCGAGAACCTGATCGCCGAGGAGATCGGCGCTTCGGCCGACGCCAAGACCTGGACGATGAAGATTCGCGACGGCATCGAATTCCACAACGGCAAGACGGTGACGGCGCAAGACGTCGTCGCCACGCTCGAGCGCCATGCCGACGAGAAGTCGAAATCCGGCGCGCTCGGCATCCTGAAGAACATCAAGACCATCAAGGCCGACGGCAAGGAGGTGGTGGTGACGCTCGGCGACGCCGATGCCGACTTCCCCTATCTGATGGCCGACTACCACCTCGTCATCCAGCCGAACGGCGGCAAGGACAATCCGAATGCCGGCATCAGCGCCGGCCCGTACAAGGTTGCCGTCAACCAGCCCGGCGTGAAGCATGGCGGCGAGCGCTTCGCCAATTACTGGCGTGGCGACAAGGCCGGCCATGCCGACCAGATCGAGATCGTCGTGATCAACGATCCGACGGCCCGGCTTGCGGCGCTGCAGGGCGGCCAGGTGCATCTCATCAACCGCGTCGAGCCCAAGGTGGTCGATCTGGTGAAGCGCATGCCGGGCGTCAGCATCGAGAACGTGGCGGGGCGCGGCTACTACCCGTTCAACATGTTCTGCGACACCGCGCCCTTCGACAACAATGACCTCAGGATGGCGCTGAAGCTCGCCATGGACCGCGAGGAGATGCTGGACAAGATCCTGCGCGGCTATGGCTCGGTCGGCAACGACTTCCCGATCAACGAAGCCTATCCGCTGTTTTCCGCCGACATCGAGCAGCGCAAGTTCGATCCGGAAAAGGCGGCCGCGGCCTACAAGAAGTCGGGCCATAGCGGCTCGATCCTGCTGCGTACCTCGGACGTCGCTTTCCCGGGCGCGGTCGACGCGGCGCAACTCTATCAACAGTCCTGCGCCAAAGCCGGCATCAAAATAGAGATCAAGCGCGAGCCCGGCGACGGCTATTGGTCGGAAGTGTGGAACAAGCAGCCCTTCTCGCTCTCCTACTGGGGCGGGCGGCCGACCCAGGGGCAGATGTATTCCACCGGCTATCTGTCGACCGCCGACTGGAACGACACGCGTTTCAAGCGGCCCGAATTCGACAAGATGCTCTACACGGCGCGCGCCGAGCTGGACCAGGCCAAGCGCAAGGCGATCTACCGCGACATGGCGATGCTGATGCGCGACGAGGGCGGCCTGATCGTGCCGTTCTTCAACCAGTTCGTGGATGCCGCCAACACCAAGAAGGTCAGCGGCTGGGTGAAGAACCCCAATGGCGAGATGATGGACGGCTACGCGCTCTGCGAGTGCTGGCTGAACGCCTGATATCAGGCTATCCAAAGCAGCGCCGCGTGTCCGCGCGACACGCGGCGTTTTCGTTTCGAAGAACAATCACAGGGACGTTTCGTGGCGCTCAAATCCAAACTGCTGCTCATCATCCTCGACGGCGTGCCCTACCGGAACTGGCGCCGGCTGATGGGCAATCTCGAGGGCTGGGCGCAATCGGGCGAAGCGCAGGTGTGGAAGATGCGCTCCGTGCTGCCGTCGACCTCGGCCTGCTGCTACGCCTCGATCCACACCGGGGTGACGCCGCAGGTGCACGGCATCCTGTCCAACGAGAACCGCTTTCGCGTCACCCAGCCGGATATCTTCTCGGAAGTGAGCAAGGCCGGCGGCAAGACGGGCGCGGTGACCCATTCCTATTGGTCGGAATTCTTCCGCTCGTATCCGTTCGATCTCGTCGAGGACATGGAGTTCGACGATCCAAGCGGACCGATCACGCATGGCCGCTTCCACACCATGACCGGCTACAACCTCAAGAACCAGATGACGCCGAGCGACGTCGACCTTTTCGCGACGCTGACCATGCTGACCAAGCGCCACCGCATCGACTACGGCATCCTGCACACCTGCACGCTGGACTCGATGGGTCATCGTTTCGGCCATGACTGCCACGAGATGGATCATGCCTGCTAAGCCATGGACGGGATGCTCGCCGCCTTCCTGCCGCAATGGCGACAAGCCGGCTATGAAGTGATCGTCACGGCCGACCATGGCCAGACCGACCGGGGCCACCATGGCGGCCATGACGACGAGATGCAGGATTTCGCGCTCTATTATTTCGGGCCGGCCAAAGGCCCCGAGGCCGACACGCGGCTCGATCAGCTGCAGCTCGCGCCCACGGTGCTGAGCCGGCTTGGGGTGACGATCCCCGAGACGATGAAGGCGAAGGTGTTTTTGGGGTAAGCGCGGCCCTCTCCTTCTCCCCTTGTGGGAGAAGGTGGATCGGCGCGCAGCGCCGAGACGGATGAGGGGTGTTCCAGCGGAGTGAGACGCTGGCTTTCCCTGGAACACCCCTCATCCGGCCGCTTCGCGGCCACCTTCTCCCACAAGGGGAGAAGGGAGGCGCCCTGCCCCTACTGGCAACCTCCCTTCTCTTCGGTTAGCCTCCGAAAATCCTTGGCGGAGGGTGAACCTTTTTGGACCGATCAGCGACAGAGCTTCGAGGAGCCAGGCGGCTCGACCGGCCATGAATGCGGCGACGGAAACCGATCGCGCGCTTGTAGACCGGGTCGCGAAGGGCGACCGGGCCGCCGTTCGGCTCCTGTTCATGCGTCACCACGCGCGGATCTACCGCTTCGTGGCGCGCCAGACGGGATCGGAAATGATGGCCGACGATATCGCGAACGAGGTTTTTCTCGAGCTTTGGAAACAAGCGCCCAGCTTTGAGGGCCGCTCCGAAGTTTCGACGTGGCTGCTCGGCATCGCCCGCTTCAAGGCGCTGTCCTTGCTGCGCAAGAAGAAGGAAGATTGGATCGACGACGACGACGCGGCGCAAGTCCCCGACGGCGCCGACACGCCGGAAATCGTCACCATGAAGGAGGACAAGGCTGCCGCCTTGCGCCGCTTCGTCGATGCCTTGGCTGAGGAACACCGCACGGTGATCGATCTTGCCTATTACCACGGCCAGTCGGTGACCGAGATCGGCGAGGTGCTCGGCATTCCGGTCGCGACCGTCAAGACCAGGATGTTCTACGCCCGCAAGAAACTCGGCGAAGCGCTGAAGGCCGCCGGTTACGACAGGGGGTGGCCATGAGTGCCGCTGAAAAGATGTCGCGCCGCGACGAGATGGAGACGCTGCTGCCGTTCTATCTGAACGGCTCGCTGGAAGGCGCCGAATTGGAAGCCGTCGAGGAATGGCTGGCCACCGATCCGGCGGCGCTTGCCGCCCTTGGCGAGGCCGAGGCCGAATTCTCCGGCACCGCCGCCGCCAACGAGGCGATCCGCCCGCCAGCCGATGCCCTGAGCCGTTTTACCAGGGCGCTCGACGCCGAGGCCGGCCCCGTGCGCGCGCCCGGCCAATCCTGGCTGGCAAAACTCTTCGGCCGGGTGACGGCAATGCCTGCCGGCGTCGCCTGGGCCGCGGCAGCGGTGCTGCTTGCGCTGGTCATCGCGCAGTCCTTCGAACGGCCGGGCGGCAAGGGCAACGACTTCGAGGTGGCCGGCGCCCAGGAGGATCTGGCGAAGCTGCCTTTCGCGCTGGTGAAGTTCAAGCCGGATGCCAAGATGGCCGATATCGCCGCCTTCCTCGGCCAGAACGGGTTGAAGATCGCCAGCGGCCCGACCGCGGACGGCGTGTTCCACCTGACGATCCCGGCCAGCACAGCTGCCGATTACGACAGGCTCGTCGGCCTTGTTGCCGCCCAGCCTTTCGCGGATGCTGTGGTGCAGGGAAGGAAACCGGCCGATGGCGGCTAAAGCGGTCATTCATTCGATGATCCTCACGGCGACATTTGTCGCCGCGCCTGCGTTCGCGCAGACCAATGATCCGAACCTGACGCAAAAACAGCTCGATTGCCTGAACCGCACGACGGCGGCAGGCGGCGAATGCGACAAGGACGGCGGCCCCACGGGCAACGGTGGTGCGCCGAGCAACGGCACGGCCACGGGCGGTGCGGTGCTCCTGCCGGCGCTGATCGTCGATCTGTTCCCGAACCCGCCGGCGAGTGCAGCTCCACAAACGCCCGCGCCGTCCAACGGCACATCCTCATCGAACGGTTCCGGCAACACACCGCCGCCCGCTCCGGCGCCGAGCGGCCCCGTCACCGTGCCGCAAGGCCTCAACGTTGCCGAGCCGCCGCGCGCAATTGCCGGCGAATTCGTGCCCGACGAGGTGCTGGTGACGGTCGCCGGCGATGCCGGCGTGGTGCAGCAGATCGCCAATTCCTTCGGCTTGCAGGTGCGCTCGCAGCGCCAGTCGCGGCTGCTCGGCACCACTCTGGTGCGCTTCGGCATCACCGACGGGCGACCGGTCGGGGTGGTGCTGGCGCAGCTCGCCGCCGATGGCCGCACGCAGCGGCGCGAGCCCAACCATATCTACACGCTGCAGCAGGCCGCCGGCATCGTGAACTATGCCTTCGACCGCATCGCGCTCGACGCCAAACAAGCAAGCGGCGAGAATGTGCGGGTCGCCGTCATCGATACCGGCATCGACGACACCAACCCTGCGCTTGCCGGCGTCATTGCCGAGCAATATGACGCGATGCCCAACGTGCCGGTCGAGAAGCGCGACCACGGCACCTCGGTCGACGGGTTGATCGCCGGCGTCGGGCCGCTGGAAGGCATGGCGCCGGGCGCTAAAATCTATCACGCGCGCGCCTTCGAAGGCGGCAAGTCGACCATGGACGTCATCCTGTCGGCGCTCGACTGGGCGGCCGAGAAAAATGTGCGCATTATCAATATGAGCTTCGTCGGTCCGAAGAACGACCTGCTCGGCACCGCCTGCCGCAATGCGCGGGCGATGGGCACGGTGCTGGTGGCCGCCGCCGGCAACAATGGCCCGAAGGCGCCCTATGGCTACCCGGCCGCTTTCGACGGCGTGATCGCGGTGACGGCGACCGACGCCAAGGATGGGCTGATGCCGCAAGCCAATCGCGGCGCATACGTCTTCATCTCGGCGCCGGGCGTCGAGATGGTGGCGCCGAGCGGCGCCGGCTCGGACGTGGTGACCGGCACGTCCTTTGCCGCCGCGATCGTGTCCGGCGCCATCGCCAACCTGCTCCACGCCGCGCCGGACCGCACGGCCGACGAGATCGAGAAGGCGCTTGCCGCAACCGCCAAGGATCTTGGGCCCAAGGGGCGGGACAATGATTTCGGCTATGGGCTGCTGGACATCAAGGCAGCTGGAGCGGCGAAGGAATGAGTCCAGGCAGTCTGCTACCCCATTTGCGGGATGGCGGCGGCCAGCTGCCTATTTAAAGCGCCGGCCCCAGCCGGACAGGGCTCCCATCGTAGAAGCGCGACAGCCGGAACCGGCTGAGATCGTGCCCGATGTCGTTTCCCTGGATCAGGTCAGAGACGACGCGGCCGATGCCAGGCCCGATGCCGAAGCCGTGGCCGCACATTCCCGTTGCGACGAAAAGACCGCCGATCGCCCGCACTTGGTCCACCACGGGAACGACATCGGGCATCGCGTCGATCATGCCGCCCCAGCCGGCCTTCAGGCGAACTGTCTCGAACCGGGGAAAAAGCTGCTTGAAATTGCGCTCGATCGATCGAAGCTTTGCCGGCTCAGGGGCTGGGTTGAGTACCCGCATTCTCTCGAAAGGACTCTCTGAATCCGGCGCCCAATCGCGCGGCGTCGACCAGCCATCGGGATAGCCCGACGGCGCGAAGGGGAAATAGCGCGTGCCGAACGGATTGTCCCTGAGGGCGGGAAGATATTGGGTGAAGTGCCGGAACGCGTCAGGCCCCAAATAAAGCAAATGGCTGCCGCCCGCGGCGAGCGTGTATCCGCCATCCTGCCTGCGCCTGAAGGCGATATGATCGTCGGCGGCCGCGCCTGCATAGATCTCGGGCAATGGTTCCGTCGCGGCCGCGGTGACGCGGACGCTGAGCTGGGGAATGGACACGCCATGCCTCGCCAGGAACAGGGAAGACCACGCGCCGCCCGCCACCAGCACGGTGGAAGTATCGATATATCCCGCCTCGGTCCACACGCCCTTGATCCTGCCGGCCGCGATGTCGAGGGTGCGCGCGGCGCAATTCTCCACGATCCTGACGCCCTTTCGCACGGCGAGCCTGGCCAGCGCCGGCACCGCCAGCCAAGGCTCCGCGCGCATATCGGAGGGCGTCGTCATCGCGCCTGCGAATCTACGCGACATGCCGGTGATGAGTTTCGCGGTCTCGTCGGCGTCCAGAAGGCGCGTGTCGAGATCATGGATCGCGGCGATCCTCATGAAATCTTCGAACTTGGCCATGTCCTTGTCGGCGTTCGCCAGGTAGGTCACGCCGGTCTGGTTAAGCCCGATGTCTTCGCCGCATTCCTCGGCCAGTTGGCGCCACAGGCGGCAAGCCTCGATGACGATCGGCAGCTCATCCGCGTCTCGCCCCTGCTTTCTGATCCAACCCCAGTTTCGGGAGGACTGTTCGGCCGCGACGCGGCCTTTTTCCAGCAGCGTCACCGGAACGTTTCGGGCCGCAAGGAAAAGGGCCGTCGTCACGCCGATGACACCCCCACCGACGATCACCACCTCCGAAGCCTTGGGCGGTGGCCCAGGGTGTTGGATTGGATCCGCTTCGGTGAACGGGAATATCGGCAAGTGGCGCACCCGACAGGACTGGTTGACGGTTCTGGCTTACCGGTTGTCACCGTCCAAGATCAGGAGCAGCAGAAGGCGGACCGTTGTCCCACGACAGCAAAGGCGGGCTTGAAGCGGTTGGCGAAGCTGTTGGATCCGGCCTAGAGCGGCGCCCCGGCCACGGACCCTCGCACCACTAGATCCACCGGCCAGACCTCTCCGCGCGCGCCCTCTTCGAGCCCCGAAATCCGCGCCGCGAGCCGCTCGGCGACACGCGCGCCGGCGAGGCGGATCGAGGAGCGCGTCGTCGACAGCGGAACCGGGAAATTCTCCGGCCGCAGCCAGGGAAAGACGTCGTCATGGGCGACCAGCGAGAGGTCGCCCGGGATGGTCAGGCCGAGATCGCGCACGGCGCGCACGACGCCCAGCGCCATGATGAGACTGGAGCAGACGATCGCCGTCGGCGGCTCGGCCTCCTCGAGCAGGCGGCGAGCGGCGCGGTAGCCGTTTTCCTCGGTCATGGCGACCGAGCGGATGTGGCGCTCGCCGAGCGTCAGCCCGCTCGTGGCCAGCGCGCGGCGGACGCCGCGCTCGCGGTGGATGGCGAAGGTTTCGCGCTCGTTGCCGTTGATCAGCGCCAAGCGCTTATGGCCGAGCTGGACCAGCAGGCGGGCCGCCTCGTGGAAGGCGCCCTCATTGTCGATGTCGAGATAGGGGTAGTCGAAGTCGAAGCCCTCGCTGCGGCCGTGGACGATGAAGGGAATGCCCAGCGTGTTGACCAGCGCCAGCCGCTTGTCGGCCGGACGCGGCGAGGAGATGTAGACGGCGTCGACCTGGCGGTTGGCGACGATGCGCCGGTAGGTCGTCTCCTCGTCGTCGGCGTCGGCGGGCGAAAGCACGAGGTCGAGCTCATGCGCACGGGCATAGTCGCCGAGGCCGGAGAGAAATTCGACAAAGTGCGGATCGATATCGACGGCGGTCCCCGTCGGCAGCACATAGCCGATCATGCCCGACTTGCCGGTGGCAAGGCGGCGCGCGCTGGGGTTGGGCCGGTAGCCGTGGCGCTTGGCGGCATCCATCACCCGGCGCCGGGTTTCCTCATTGACCTCAGGATAGCCGTTCAGCGCCCGGCTCACCGTGGTCTGCGAGAGCGACAGCATGTGCGAGAGTTGCTTGAGGTTCATCGGAGGCCTCCAGCCTCAAAGCGCTTTCAATTTGAATCGATCCGATGATTGTTGGCAAGGCCGCCAAACACGACCGGACTTTAAATGCCCATCAACGCCGTTTGAAGCAAAATTGCTGCTGCAGCGCCAAAAAAGCATGCTGCAGTGCAACTTATCTATCCGCTCACGCGACATTTAAATCGATTAACGAACTCACCCTCTTGACTTCCAAACGATTCAATGGCGAGATCAAAAGCGGCCAAAGCGCTTTGGAAGTCTCTTCGAAAGGTTGCGGTTGCCCTTTCGCTGAGTCACAGTTCCGCGGGCGTCGGCGGACGAAATGGAGGTTTCGTCCTGTTTGTGACCACTGGGAGGATTTGCGATGAAGAAAATGCTTCTCTTGGGTGCGGCATTCGCGGCACTCACCCTCAGCCTGCCGGCGCAAGCCGAACTGAAGTTCAAGCCGGGCGAGGATCCTAAATTTCATTGGTCGAACTACGACGACCTGAAGAAGGTCGACCTCAAGGGCGAAACGCTGACCATCTTCGGGCCGTGGCGCGGCGAGGACGAAACGCTTGTGCGTTCGGTCCTCGACTATTTCCAGGAAGCGACCGGCGCGGACGTGAAATATTCCTCGTCCGAGAACTACGAGCAGCAGATCGTCATCGACACCCAGGCCGGCAGCCCGCCCAACATCGCCGTCCTGCCGCAGCCCGGCCTCATCCAGGATCTTGCCTCCAAGGGCGTGCTCACCCCGCTGGGCGACGACGTCGCCGCCTGGATCAAGGAGAACTACGCCGCCGGCGATTCCTGGGCCAAGCTCGGCACCTATAACGGCAAGGACGGCAAGCCCGGCTTCTACGCCTTCCCCTACAAGATCGACGTGAAGGGGCTGGTCTGGTACTCGCCCGACAATTTCGACGAGGCCGGCTACAAGGTGCCGAAGACCCAGGAAGAGCTTGCCGACCTCGAGAAGAAGATCATCGCCGATGGCGGCAAGCCCTGGTGCATCGGGCTCGGGTCAGGCGGCGCGACCGGCTGGCCGGCGACCGACTGGGTCGAGGACATCATGCTCCGCACCCAGCCGCCGGAGGTCTACGACAAGTGGGTGAAGAACGAGATCCCGTTCACCGATCCGGCCGTGGTCAACGCCATCGACATCTTCGGCAAGATCGCCACCGACGACAAGATGGTGGACGGCGGCGCCAAGGCGGTCGCGGCGACCGACTTCCGCGACAGCCCGAAAGGCCTCTTCACCGTGCCGCCCAAGTGCTTCATGCACCATCAGGCATCGTTCATCCCGTCCTTCTTCCCCGAGAACGTGAAGCTCGGCCAGGACGCCGACTTCTTCCCCTATCCGCCTTACGCTTCCAAGCCGGAGCTCGGCACGCCGCTTGAGGTGGCCGGAACGCTGGTGATGATCACCAAGGATTCCAAGGCCTCGCGCGAGTTCATCAAGTTCCTCGAAATGCCGCTCGCGCATGAATTGTGGATGGCCCAGAAAAGCTTCGTCACTCCGTTCAAGGCGGCCAACAAGGATGCCTATGGCAGCGAGGCGCTGAAGAAGCAGGGCGAGATCCTGGTCGGCGCCACGACGGTGCGATTCGACGGATCCGACCTGATGCCCGGCAAGATCGGCGCGGGTTCGTTCTGGACCGGCATGGTCGACCTGGTCGGCGGCAAGTCCGCGCAGGACGTCGCCGCCGACATCCAGAAAAGCTGGGACGGCATCAAGTAAGCATCCCGAAATCCTCCTCATCCTCCACCTGGATCCGGGCCACGGCCCGGGTCCAACCGGCGGCCACGCCGGAAGCCTTCGCGTTTCGATTGTTCCGAATAACCGAAAGTCGGTGCATCCGATCGCCAGCCCCGGCTGAGCGATCATGCGCAGGGAGAGGGACCCATGGCGGCTCAGATTTTCTCGGCCATATTCGTCATCATCATCGGCGTCGGCGGCTGTGTCGCCTATTTCTGGGGCGCCAACAGACTGCTCGACCTCATCTTCCCCTCACGCGGGGTATCCGGCGCCGCCGCCATCAACAATCTGCGCCGGCAGGGATATGTGCGGCCGTGGCTGTTCGTCGGCCCGGCGCTGATCATTCTTGCCGTCTACCTGATCTATCCGGTGATCGCGACCCTGTGGCTCTCCTTCTTCGACCGCAGCGGCACCAGCTTCGTCGGGCTCGCCAACTATGAATGGGCGGCCGGCGATCACGATCTGCGCAACTCGATCCTCAACAACATATTGTGGCTTGCGGTGGTGCCGGCCGCCTGCACCTTCCTCGGTCTGGTCATCGCCGTGCTGACCGACAAGATCTGGTGGGGCACCATCGCCAAGAGCCTGATCTTCCTGCCGCTGGCGATCTCCTTCGTCGGCGCCAGCGTGATCTGGAAATTCATCTACGAGTATCGCGGCGAGGGCCAGGTGCAGATCGGCCTGCTCAACGCCATCATCCAGTATTTCGGCGGCCAGCCGCAGGTGTGGATATCGCTGCCGTTCTGGAACAATTTCTTCCTGATGGTGATCCTGATCTGGATCCAGACCGGCTTCGCCATGGTGATACTGTCGTCGGCGCTGCGCGGCATCCCGGAAGAGACGCTGGAGGCGGCGGTGATCGACGGCGCCAACCCGTTTCAGATCTTCTGGAAGATCATGGTTCCGCAGATCTGGGGCACCATCGCGGTTGTCTGGACGACCATCACCATCCTGGTGCTGAAAGTGTTCGACATCGTGCTGACCATGACCAACGGCCAGTGGAACAGCCAGGTGCTCGCCAATCTGATGTTCGACTGGATGTTCCGCGGCGGCGGCGATTTCGGCCGCGGCGCCACCATCGCCATCATCATCATGATCGCGGTCATTCCGATCATGGTCTGGAACATCCGCCAGGCCAACAAAGAGACGGGGGGGCACTGAGATGGCGACCAAGACCGGAAAGTCCTTTGTCGGCCGTTTCGGCGTCCACATCGCCGTGCTCGTCTTCGTGGCGATCTGGACCATCCCCACCCTCGGCATCCTCGTTTCGTCGCTGCGCGACAAGGACCAGATCGTCGCGTCGGGCTGGTGGAACTCCTTCGCCAATTCCAGCCAGAGCGAGGCGGGACGGCTGCCGGGCGCGTCGGCGCAAACCCAGAAGGACGGCAAATACGTCATCGAGGGCAACATCTTCGGCGATGGCCCCAAGCGCGAGATCAGCGCCTTCGGCGTGAAATCTTCTGCGCCGACGCAGTACAAGGCGGGATCGGTCGCCGACCTCAATGAGGGCGTCACCCTGCAGATGAATGCCGATGGCGGCTTTGTGCTGTCGTCACCGAAGGCCTTCGAGGGCGACCGCGGCCAGCGCGTCTACTATGCCTCCTCGGCGCCGCCGAAATTCACCACCGAGAACTACAGAACCGTGCTGTTCTCGGAAGGCATAGGCCGCTCCTTCATGAACTCGCTGACGGTGACCATTCCGGCGACCGTGATCCCGATCCTGATCGCCGCCTTCGCGGCCTACGCGCTGGCCTGGATGCGCTTTCCAGGCCGGGCGCTGCTGATCGCCGTCATCATCGGCCTTCTGGTGGTGCCGCTGCAGATGTCGCTGATCCCGCTGCTCAGGCTCTATAACGGCGTCGGCACCTTCTTCGGCGTGCCGTCCAAGACCTATCTGGGCATCTGGCTGGCACATACCGGTTTCGGCCTGCCCTTCGCCATCTACCTGCTCAGGAGCTACATCGCCGGACTGCCGCGCGAGATCATGGAATCGGCGCGCATCGACGGCGCCAGCGACTTCGAGATCTTCGTCAAGATCGTGCTGCCTCTGTCCTTCCCGGTGCTTGCCTCCTTCGCCATCTTCCAGTTCCTGTGGGTATGGAACGATCTGCTGGTGGCGATGGTTTTCCTCGGCACGGCACCCGACCAGATCGTGCTGACGGCCAAGCTCAATGCGCTGCTCGGCTCGCGCGGCGGCAATTGGGAGATCCTCACGACATCGGCCTTCATCACCATCATCGTGCCGCTGATCGTGTTCTTCTCGCTGCAGCGCTATTTCGTCCGCGGGCTGCTTGCCGGCTCGGTGAAAGGAGGTTGAAGACATGCAATCGGCTTTGAAGGCGACTTCGAGACCAGACCCCGCCATCGACCGCGACTGGTGGCGGGGCGCGGTGATCTACCAGATCTATCCGCGTTCCTATCAGGACTCCAACGGCGACGGCATCGGCGACCTGAAGGGCATTGTTCAGCGGCTGCCCTACATCGCCTCGCTCGGCGTCGACGCCATCTGGATCTCGCCCTTCTTCAAATCGCCGATGAAGGATTTCGGCTACGACGTTTCAGATTATTGTGACGTCGACCCGATGTTCGGCACGCTCGCCGACTTCGACGCGCTCGTGGCGGAAGCCCATCGGCTCGGCCTCAAGGTCATGATCGACGAGGTGCTGTCGCACACCGCCGACATCCACCCCTGGTTCAAGGAAAGCCGCTCCAGCCGCAACAATCCGAAAGCCGACTGGTATGTGTGGGCCGACGCCAAGCCCGACGGCACGCCGCCCAACAACTGGCTGTCGATCTTCGGCGGCTCGGCCTGGCAGTGGGACACCAGCCGTCAGCAATATTACATGCATAATTTCCTGGCCGAGCAGCCCGACCTCAACTTCCACAACAGAGAAGTCCAGGACGCGCTGCTCGACATCACCCGCTTCTGGCTCGAGCGTGGGGTCGACGGTTTCCGGCTCGACACCATAAATTTCTACTTCCACAGCCAAGGGCTGGAGGACAATCCGCCGCTGCCGCCGGAACAGCGCAACGACCAGACGGCGCCGGCGGTCAATCCCTACAACTACCAGGACCATATCTACGACAAGAGCCGTCCGGAGAATCTCGGCTTTCTCGAGCGTTTCCGCGCGCTCCTCGACGAATATCCGGCGCAGGCCGCCGTCGGCGAGGTGGGCGACTCGCAGCGCGGCCTCGAAGTGGTCGCCGCCTACACCGCCGACGGCAAGCGCGTGCATATGTGCTATTCCTTCGACTTCCTGGCGCCGGAGAAGATCAGCGCGGCGAAAGTGCGCGCGGTGCTGGAAGCCTTCGGCCGGGTCGCCAGCGATGGCTGGTCCTGCTGGGCCTTCTCCAACCACGACGTGATGCGGGTGGCCTCGCGCTGGGCCGCCAACGAAGCGGATCCGATCGCCTATCTGAAGGTGATCTCGGCGCTTCTGATGTCGCTGCGCGGCTCTGTCTGCATCTATCAGGGCGAAGAGCTCGGCCTTGGCGAAGCGGAGCTGAAGTTCGAGGACCTGCAGGACCCCTACGGCATTCGCTTCTGGCCGGAATTCAAGGGCCGCGACGGCTGCCGCACGCCGATGGTGTGGGAGGCCGCGGCCAAGAATGGCGGCTTCTCGACCGCAAAGCCCTGGCTGCCGGTGCCGGGCCGGCACCTGTCCCAGGCCGTCAGCGTGCAACAGGGCGACGCAAGCTCGCTGCTTGAGCACTATCGCCGCTTCCTCGCCTTCCGGCGCCAGCATCCGGCGCTGGCCAAGGGCGACATCGACTTTATCGAAAGCGATGGCGACACCGTCGCCTTCACCCGCCGCGAAGGCAATGAGCGGATCGTCTGCGCCTTCAACCTCGGCAGCAAGCCCGCCGAGATCGATCTTGGCAAAGGTGCGCTGCAACCCTTGCCCGGGCATAGCTTTTCGGGACAGACTGGCAGCGGGCCGGTCCGCATCGGCGGCTACGGCGCCTGGTTCGGACGCATCGACTGAACTTCTAAAACAGAGATCAACGGGAGAAGAAAAACATGGCCGATGTCACGCTCAACCAGGTGAAGAAATCCTACGGCAACCTCAACATTCTCCACGGCATCGACCTTGACATCAAATCGGGCGAGTTCATCGTCTTTGTCGGACCGTCGGGCTGCGGCAAGTCGACCCTGCTGAGGTCGATCGCCGGCCTCGAGGAGATCACCTCGGGCGAGTTGAAGATCGACGGCCAGGTGGTGAACGACGTGCCGCCGTCGAAGCGGGGCATCGCCATGGTGTTCCAGTCCTATGCGCTTTATCCGCACATGACCGTCTACGACAACATGGCCTTCTCGATGAAGATCGGCAAGGAAAGCAAGGCCGAGATCGACAAGCGTGTGCGCCAGGCGGCGGAGATCCTGCAGCTGACCAAATATCTCGACCGCCTGCCCAAGGCGATGTCGGGCGGCCAGCGCCAGCGCGTCGCCATCGGCCGCGCCATCGTGCGCAATCCGAAGGTGTTCCTGTTTGACGAGCCGCTGTCGAACCTCGACGCGGCACTGCGCGTCGCCACCCGCATCGAGATCGCCAAGCTGAAGGAGCAGATGCCGAACACGACCATGATCTACGTCACGCACGACCAGGTCGAGGCGATGACGTTGGCGGACCGCATCGTGGTGCTGAAGGAGGGCCGCGTCGAGCAGGTGGGTACGCCGATGGAACTCTACAAGCGTCCAGGCAATCTGTTCGTCGCCCAGTTCATCGGCTCGCCGGCGATGAACATATTGCCGGCAAAGATCGAAAAGGCTGGCAATCCGACCGTGGTCAGCCATGTCGGCGATCGCAAGGCAACGGTGCCGATCGCAACGCCCGCCTCGGCGAACGGCACGGCGGTGAGCTTCGGCGTGCGGCCGGAGGATCTTACGATCGCCACTGGCACGGACTACCTGTTCGAAGGCAAGGTCGACTATATCGAGCAGCTCGGCGAGGTTCAGCTCGTCTATGTCGATATCGGCCGCACTGACCTGCCGCTGGTGGCCAAGCTGCCGGGCAATGTCGAGGTCAAGCGCGGCGAGACGCTGCGGCTCAATGCCAGCTCCGGCGATCTGCACATCTTCGACGCCGACGGCCATTCCTTCACGCTGCATCGCGAGGAAGCCAAGGCAGCCTGAAGTGCCGACCTGAAGCCGATGCGGAAAAGAAAACGGCGGGCCAAGGCCCGCCGTTTGTGGTTGTGCAGGCTGTTAGCGGCCGAAGAGGTTACGGTCGCTGCCCTGGGGGGCCTGCTTGTGAACGTCGTTCGACGAGTTCAACAGCTTGTAGACCGTCGAGTCGGTGTTGATCGAGGACGTGCGCGTGGTGTCCACGGCTGAAGCCGGCTGGTTGGCGCGGACCTCACCGGTATGGCCGCTTTCCGCGGCAAAAGCAGCGCCGGAAACGGCCAGCAGGGCGGCCGTGGCAAGAACGATCTTCTTCATTTCAATGCTCCTGAATTCCATGGTCCGACCCATGCGGCGGGCAAGCCCGCCGCCGGGTCGAGGTCGGCTGTTAGTTATTGCCGAAAAGGTTGTGGTCGGCGCCCGTCGTGGCGGGCTGCTGAGTGGCCGGCGCGGACTTGTGGACCGAAGCCGTGTAGGACGAGTCGACCTGGGCCGACGCCTGATTGGCCTCGTTCGGGTTGTAATGGTCGCTACCAGCGAAAGCGCTGCCGGAAATTGCCAGAAGGGCTGCGGCAGTGAGAACAATCTTTTTCATTTTTGCTACTCCAGTATCTTTATTCCGTCCGTCTAGCGGCGTGTCTTGGGAATGAAATCGCGTCGTTCGGACAACGCTGATTTGGGTGAGCCGACTGCCGGATTCCAATCACGAAGTTTTTCCGTCTGGACCATGAATCCGCATCTTGAAGTTTTCATAAGCATGCCTACGACCTTGTTTTTATGTAATTTAATCAATAGCTTATGAGGATCTCGCCGTTGGCTCACCAAATGTATCGGGGCGCCAACGTTCACACCGTCCTGCACGCACCGTCAACAGAAACGAACCGTTCAGTTCGATTTTAGAATCTCCTAATAGTCACTTTTCGATACTGTTAACCATCCTACCCCCCGTCCGAAGGGCGTTTCGGCGCGCTCCAGAACCATGTTCAGGCTGAAGGCTGAAGGCCAAAGGGGCGTCCGTGCCGGAGGGAGCCGCAGCCGCCTCCTTGTCGAGGCTGGAAATCGAAGCTTGAACCGCCGGTTGAATCACAAAATGGTCGCGATGGTGCCTACGCGCTCAGGCTTGCCAAGCAAGGATCGAGTGTTTACAGGCGTTGTTCAGGGGCCAGGCAAGGATGCGACCGGCAGCAGCCAGCTTGCAGAGCGGGGTCAGGAACATGCCTCTTTCCGAGGTCTATGCCGTTGCGAGCAAGGACATCGTGTTCGAATCCTTCGACGGCGAAGCCGTCGTGCTCGACCTTTCGACTGGCAGATATTTCGGCTTCTCCGATTCCGGCAGCAAGGTGTGGCAGGCACTGTCTTCGGGCGTCGGTACCGAGGCTCTGATCCTGTCGGCCGCAGGCGCCGCGATGGTCGGCGCCGATGCGCTCGAGGCGTTCATTGCGCGGCTGGTCGAGCTTGGGCTGTTGGCCCCTTCCAGCGCAACGCCACTGCCCCCTCCCGACGATTTGCCCGCGGCGCTGGCTGCGGCGAGCGAGCCGCTCGATGTCAGCGTCCATGACGATCTTGCCGACCTCATCACCGTCGACCCGATCCACGAGGTCGAGGAGCCGCTCGGCTGGCCGGCCGTCAAGCAGGTGCCCTGAGCGGGCGGCCCCGGGTCGAGCCGGGCTGGAACAGACCATGCCACGCGTCACCCTCGATACTTTGCCGGACTATGCGCGCTTCCTGCTTGCCGCCGCCGAGAGCGCGGCCGGGCGGTTCCCGGTTCGGCGGACCGTGCGCCTGCCCGGGCTGGACTTGACCGCGCATCTCGATGCCGGCGCGCTGGCGGATGCCATGGGCGAGGCCTTCATCGAAACCAGCGGCGATCCGCCGGACCCCCGTCAATGCCATATCTTCATCGGCCATCCAGGTATCGGCGACATGCCGGCGCCGGCAAGTTGGGGCGATGCGCGTTTCACCGAACACGGCTTTGCCCAGAAACTCGCCGAGGCGGGACTGCGCGGCCATCATTTCCACGATCTGGACTTCTGGCAGGTCTACGACCCCGGGCGGCGCGTCGGCGTCCAACTGATGCGCTCGGCCGACGCGTATCCACCCTGGGAGCAGGGAGCGCCGCTGCGGGCCTTCCTGCACTGGGAATACGCCGCCCGCGGCATGCGCCTTGCCCATGCCGGCACTCTGGGCGTCGAGGGCAAGGGCGTGCTGCTGGCCGGCGCCGGCGGTGCGGGAAAATCCGGAACCGTCGTTGCGGGATTGCTCAACGGGCTGGACAGCGTCGGCGACGATTATGTGCTCATCGACCTCGGTAACGGCGTGACCGCGCGACCGCTGTTTTCGGTCCTGAAGCAGGATCCGAAGGGTTTTGCCCGGCTCGGGCTGGAAAGGCGGCTGGGCACCGACCGGCCGCTGAACTGGCAAGGCAAGCATGTCTTTCACATTACCGAGATCGCGCCACGGCCGATACCTGCAACCCTGGACATCCTTATGTTGATGGTACCACATATCGGCGGCGGCGAGACAAGTTCGATCGTGCCGATATCGCGCAAGGACGCAATGATCGCGCTGGCGTCGTCCGGCATCGCGCAGATGCCTGGCGAGCGGGAAAGCGGCTTTCGCTTCTTCAGCGATGTCACACGCCTGCTGCCGTGCTACCGGCTTTTCCTCGGGACGCATCCGGAGGAGATCGCCGGTACGATTGCGGATTTCCTTGCGCGGGCGCCCGATGAAGCTGAGCGTGATCATGCCGGTCCATAACCGCGAGCGCTTCGTCGTCCCGGCCCTGCGCTCGCTGCTGCGGCAGCGCGATGCCGCCGACCTCGACATCATCGTCATCGACGACGGCTCGACGGATGGATCGGCCGAGGTGGTTCGCTCCATGGCTGACGAGAACCCTTGCATCCGCCTGTTCCAGCACGCTCATATGGGCGTTGCGGCTGCCCGTAATGCCGGGCTGCGGCAATTGCCAGCGGATGCCGGCTTCGTGTCCTTCCTCGATTCCGACGACATTTCGCTTGCCAACCGGTTCAAGGCCGATCTCGCCCACTTCGAAACGCATCCCGAACTCGATCTGACTTACTCGCTGATGTGCCTGGTCGACCGTATCGACGACGAGACGTTGGAGCCGGCCGCGGACAGCCGTATGATGACGCTTCGCGGGCTCTCCCTGAGCACCGCCCTGTTCCGCCGGGCGCTCGTCGACCGCATCGGCTGGTTCGACGAGGAGTTCGAATTGTCCGAGGACACGGACTATCTGCTGCGCGTCTTCGAAACGGGTCCCCGTTACGAACTCCTGGACAGCGTCGCCATCTACTACCGGCGCCATGCGGGGAACGTCACCCGGCGGAATGACGGCAGGTTGCGCGACTATCTGCGGGCGATCCACAAATCGATGCGACGGCGCAGGGCGAACCCTTCGCTGCGCGAGGCTCCGGGCTTTTTCGAATACAAGAGCCCACCGGACTGGCAGGTCATGTGATGGGCGCCGGGGGGCGGGACGAAACAAAATGGTCGGGGAGCCACGGATGAAGCTCTCCGTGATCATGCCGGTCCACAATCGCGAGACCTATGTCCGCGCAGCGCTTCGTTCGCTGCTGAGGCAGCGCGCCGCGGCCGATCTCGACATCATCGTGATCGATGACGGCTCAACCGACGGTTCGGCTCAAGCCGTGCGCGCGATGATGGCCGAAGCACCGTGCATCCGGCTGTTCCAGCAGGAGAACATGGGCGTGACCCGGGCACGCAACAGCGGGCTCAGACGGCTCGAGCCGGAGACCGAACTGGTATCCTTTCTCGATTCCGACGACATCTCGCCAGCCGGGCGCTTCGCGGCGGATCTCGACTTTTTCAGGCGCGATCCCTCGCTCGATCTCACCTATTCCAGGATGATGCTGGTCGACAGGATCGACGATGAAACGCTGGAACCAACCCCGGACAGCAACAGCATCACCGTTCGCGGCATCCATCTGTCGGCCGCGATCTTCTCGCGCCGTCTGGTCGACCGGCTCGGCGGTTTCGACGAGGACTTCGTCCAGGCGGAGGATACGGACTTCCTGCTGCGCGGTTTCGAACTTGGCCCCCGCTACGTGCTCCCGGACACGTTGGCGCTTTACTACCGGCGGCACGCCGGCAACATGACAAGGCAGGAAGACGTGCAGTCGCGCGAATTCATGCGCGCGATCTACAAATCGATGAAGCGCCGCAGGGCCAATCCGTCGCTCAGGCCGATCGAGGGCATATTCGAACTGAAGAAACTCGCGGACTGGCGGTTCATGTGATGAACGGATACGGCGTCGTCATCCCTGCTTACAACGCCAGCGCAACGATCGCGGAGACGCTGCGGTCGGTCGCCGCGCAGACGATGCGGCCCGAGCTGGTCGTGGTGGTCGATGACGGTTCGACCGACGATCTCGCCGCCGCGGTTCACGGCATCGACCTGCCGCTCAGGCTTCTGCGTCAGGACAATGCCGGTCCGGGCAGCGCGACCACGCGCGGCATCGCCGCACTGCCGACGCCCTACATCGCTACGCTCGACGCCGACGACCTCTGGCTGCCCGGAAAGATCGCAGCGCAGCTTGCCCATCTGGACCGGCTTCCCGGGACATCCGGGGTCTTCACCCATATACGCAGTTTCCGCGACGGCGAGCCCGATGCGATGGCTCCGACCGCAACGCCCGGCTGGTCGCGCTCGACAATGCTGATACGCCGCGAGGCCGCGGAGAGTATCGGCCCGATGGTCGACCCGCCGGGCGGCCGCGGCGAGATGATCGACTGGATCGCCCGGGCCCGCGAAGCCGGCTTTGTCCTCGACATGATGCCTGACACTCTGGCGCTGCGGCGCATCAGGCCGGGCAGCCTGTCCTACGGGCGCGACGCGACGCGCGACCGCGGCTACCTGGAAGTGGCGCGGCTGGCCATGCTGCGGCGGGCGCAAAAGAAGGCCGGCTCCAGCTAATGGCCAAGGTCCGTCGCATCGGCAGGCGTTTTCCCGACTATGGCTGGTCCTGGCCGACCGGGTCGCTCGACCAATTGCTCAAGGCAGCGCTCCTGCCTAACGACGAAGCTGCGCGCTTGTGCGCCATGGGCTGGCTGGACCAGAACGACATCGATCACGTCTCCTTCCGCGAACACCGGCTGCTTGCGGCGATTTCCGACAGGTTCGGACGCAAGCTTGCCGGCCACGCCGCCTATCCGCGCCTCGTCGGCCTGCAGAAGATGCTGTGGACCAAGTCGCGCATGGCCATGCGCGAGGCCGAGCCGGCCTTGAAGGCGATGGTCGATGCCGGCTGCACGGTGATGCTGATCAAAGGCGCCAGCCGCATCGCTCTCGACGCCGCCGCGCAGCGCGGGCGGGTGGCGCATGACATCGACATACTGGTGCGGCCGGGCGATATGCAGCCGGCCTTCGATGTGCTGCGCGACCGAGGATGGCAGATCGCCACCGGCGTTTCCCCGCAATATCTGCGCACAAGGTTGGCGTCGCTGCGCTCGATGAATTTCTTCAAGGGCACTTATGGCGACATCGACCTGCATCAGCTTGCCTATGACGGCTCGCAGCAGAATGCCGAGGACGACCTGGCGATCTGGCAACGAGCGATCGCCGCCCAGTTCAGCGGTGTCGGCGTGGTCGTGCCCTCGCCGGCCGACCGCATCGCGCTCGCGATCGCGCATGGCGGCCTCGACGCACACACGCATAGCGACTGGCTGGTCGACTGCACCGTCGCCATCGAAGGCGGCGATGTCGACTGGACCATATTCCTCGATATCGTCGCCAGGCGAGGCCTCGCCGTCGCCGCGGCGGTCGCGCTTTCCTACCTCGCGCTGGAGATCGGCATCGCGGTGCCGGAAACCGTCCTGACGCAGGTGGTGAAGATGGCCGACCGGCGCGGCCCGGCGCGGCTGTCGTCCGTCCTGCAGGCCAAACCGCGCACCGATTTCGGTGCGCTGACCTGGCTGTCGCGCGGCTTTGCCAAGCAGTTGCGCCTGCAGCGCAAGAAGGGCCGGCTGAAGCAGACAGAGCCGGACATCGTGTGGCGCGGCAAGTCCATGGCGGCTAAGGCGGCCGGTGGGCCCGCCACCTTCGTGCTGTCGCAGCCCTTGAGCGAACCACAAGGCGATAGCGGCGAGATGATGCTCGACCTCGTCGTGCGCATCGTCGTTCCGCCGGTGAGGCGACGCATCGAGATGGAGATCAATGCGGGCGACCGGCACGTGGCGCGGCTGCGCTCGATGACGATCAGCCGCTCGGGCGGCGAGCGGATGCTGCGCTTTCGCGGCAAGGTGAAGCTCGACCAGACGGGAAGGACCCTGGTGCTGGAGGCGCGGCCGTCACGACAGTTTCGCGTCTGGGATAACGCACAGGCCGTCGCCACCTATGGGGCGCTGCCTTTCCAGCTCGTTTCGGCAAAATTCTCTCCGACTGGGTAGAGCATTTCACCGTTTCACGGAAACGGTGAAATGCTCTATCTCCTTGTTTTTACGCAATTCCGGGCGGAAAACCGCTCACACTTTTCTTGGAATTGCTCTAGATCGTGATGGTGTTTCGTTGAATCGCCCTCACGATCTAACTCTTTGTTGGAGCATGATCTTTCTCCGAAAACCGGTTCCCACTTTTCAGGATCATGCTCTAACGGGCCGTATCAAACCCCATAGCGCTCGGTGCGGATAATCCCCGCCGGAACGCCGGCGCCGATCAGGGCATCGGCGGCGGCGGAAACGAAGGCGTTCGAGCCGCAGACATAGGCGAGCCTCGGTGCCTTCGGCAGGCGCTCGATGGCCTGCGCCATCATGCGGGCGTCGACGCGGCGGGAATAGTCGGACGGCCGCCTTGCCGGCTCGCGGGTCAGCGTCAGCACCAGATCGAACCCGTCGCGACGATCGTCGAGACCGATCAGTTCGTCGCGAAAGATCACCTCGTCCCACAGCCGCGCCGAGAACACCAGCGCGACGGGCACCGCTTTGTTGCGCAGCGTGCGATGGCGCACCATCGCCATCAGCGGCACGACGCCCGAGCCGCCACCGACCAGTAGGATCGGCCCGCCGTCGCTCTCCTCCCAGATGAAATGGCCGCCCAGCGGACCGCGCAGCTCGATCTCGTCGCCAACCGCCGCCACGTCGTGGAAGAAGGGCGAGACCTCGCCGTCGTCGAGCCGCTCGATCGCCAGCTCGACGCCGCCGCCTGCTTCCGGCGCCGAAGCGATGGAATAGGAGCGGCGCGCCTGATAGCCGTCCGGCGCCGTCAGCCTGACGTCGACATGCTGTCCTGCCAGATGGGCGAAAGGCCGCGACGGCCGGAACCAGAAGCTGGTGACGCGCGGCGTGCGCTTTTCGATGCGGGTGATCGTGGCCGCCTGCCAAGGCGATTGCGGCGACGGCTCAGCGCTCATCGATCGCTGCTCACGGGTCACTGGAATAGCGCTGCTCGCGCCAGGGGTCGCCATACATGTGATAGCCGCGCAGTTCCCAGAAGCCCGGTTCGTCGCGCTCTGTGAACTGCAGCCCGTTCACCCATTTGGCCGATTTCCAGAAGTAGAGATGCGGCACCAATAGGCGCGCCGGCCCGCCATGATCCGGCGTGATCGGCTTGCCCTCATAAAGCAGCGCCACCATCGCCTTGCCGGCGACGAGGTCCTTCGTCGGAACGTTGGTGGAATAGCCGTCAAAGGACAGCGCCAGCGTGTAGGCGGTCGGCGGCTCGATGCCGGCATCGGCGAGGATGTCGTCGATCATCACGCCTTGCCAGGGGGTGTTGAACTTGGTCCAGGCGGTCACGCAATGGATGTCGCGCGTCATCTTGCTTTGCGGCAGGGCGTTGAATTCAGCCCAGTTCCATTTCTTGAGCGGATTTGGCCCCTGCTTGAGGGTGAAGGACCAGTCCTCGGTGCGCACGCGCGGCGTCGGCCCCGCCGAGAGAACCGGGAAACCCTGCTCCAGGTATTGGCCGGGCGGGATACGCGCGTCGGTGTCGGAAGGAGGACGCCGTCCGGAGAAGAAGCCGCGGGTCACCATCGAGACGCTCCTGTGCAACAGACCGCAGTGTTCTCGAAGACGTCCCGGTGGGCAACAGAAATTTCATGGGGACCTGCCGGCATGCCGGCAGGTCCCGGCCTATTCTCAGCCGGCGGCGAACGGGACCGCGACGAAGATCTGCGCGTCGCCGCGATCGATCAGCAGGAGCACCGACTTCTTGCCGGACTTGCCGGCCTCGGCGATCGCCTGGTTGGCCTGCCTGGCTGTCTTCACCGGCGTCTGGTCGACGCCGACGATGACATCGCCGGGCTGGATGCCGGCCGCCGAAGCCGCCTTGTCGGGATTGACCCGCTCGACCACCGCGCCGCGCTGGTTCTCGGAAAGGTTGAGCTGGTCGCGGATGTCGGGCGTGAGATCAGTCAGGCCGAGGCCGAGCGAGGGAACGCGCAAACCCTGGTCGGACGACGGGCTGCGGCCTTCATTGCCGTTCGACGCCGTCTTCTGATCTTCGGCGTTGCGGCCGACATCGGCGGAGATTTGCATCGCCTTGCCCTTGCGCCAGATATTGACGGTTTCCTTGGCGCCCGGCGACACGTCGGCTACAGCGCGCGACAGGTCCTTCGGATCCTTGATCTCCTGGCCGCCGAAGCCGGTGATGACGTCGCCGGTCTCGATGCCGGCCTTGGCCGCCGGCGATCCGTCGGTGACCTGGGAAACCAGCGCGCCGCCCGGATGGTCGAGGCCGATGGCGCTGGCGACATCCGGCGTGACCGGCTGGATCTGCACGCCAAGATAGCCATATTCGATGTCGCCGCCCTTCATCAGCTTGGCCACAACCTTCTGTGCCTGGTCCGACGGGATGGCGAAGCCGACGCCGACGCTGCCGCCATTGGGCGAATAGATGGCGGTGTTGATGCCGACGACATTGCCGTTGACGTCGACCAGCGGGCCGCCGGAATTGCCGTGGTTGATCGGCGCATCGATCTGGATGAAATCGTCGAACGGCCCGCTGTGCAGGTCGCGGCCGCGCGCCGAGACGATGCCGGCAGTGACGGTGGTGCCGATGCCGAACGGATTGCCGATCGCCAGCACCTGGTCGCCGGTCATCAGCTTGTTGGAATCGCCCCATTTGACGGTCGGCAGCTGCTTGTCAGCCTTGACCTTGAGCACCGCGAGATCGTTCTTGGCGTCGTGTCCGACGAGCTTGGCGGGAAGCTCGGTGCCATCGTCGAGCGTCACCTTGATCGAGCTGGCGCCGTCGATGACGTGATTGTTGGTGACGATGGTGCCGTCCGCGCCGACGATGAAGCCGGAGCCGAGCGCCTCGGCGCGCGGCCCCTGTTGCTGCTGCGGCGGCGTGCGCGGCATCGGCATGCCCTGGTCACCGAAGAACTGCTGGAAGAACTGGTCGAAAGGCGCATTGCCGCCAAAGGGTGAGCCCTCGTCCTGGGGCTGCGCCTTCATGATCGAGGTGATGGTGACGACGGCCGGCTTGGTGACAGCGATGACCGGGGCGAAAGAGCCGTTCGGGGCCGTGATGCCGGCGACGGGCGTCTGCGTCGTCGCGGCCACGGTGCTGAGGCCGGTATTGTTCTGGGCAAAGGAACCGATAACGGGAGAAATGATCAGCGCAGCGCCCAACAGGGCCGCGACGCGATGTCTGCGAAGAATGTTCATGGGTGACATGGTCGTTTCTGTCCGGGCGAGAGGTTGATCCGGCGCCCCGGATGGCCCTCGAAGCACGCATCCGTTGGCGTGTCGGCGACCGGGATTGCCTGCCTCGCCTTGCATGGCAGCCGGCCGGATCGACAATCAAGATTTAGGGTGCGGAATTGCCTGAATCAGGGCCTTTGGATGACCTTACGAAGATTTAATTCAGAGAGCGCTCACGAACCGCTCTCTCCGGCGCAGATACGCGGAGGCGATCTCATGCATGCGCTGGCCGGTAAAACTTGGGCCGTGGCCGCCATGGCCGATGCGGATCGGCAGGTCGAGCAGGCGCTGCATGGTATGGCAGTAAGCCGTGCGGTCCGAGTCCGGGAGGTCGTCGATCAGCATGCCGTCATAAATGGCGTCGCCGGCGAAGAAGAGGCCGTCGGCCTCATCGAACAGGCCGATCGAGTCCGGCGAGTGTCCAGGCAGATGCAGCACGCGGAATTTCCGGTCGCCGAGATCCACGACATCGCCCTCATCGAGCGCGCGGGTCAGCGGCGCGGATGGAATCCGGTAATCGGCCGCCTTCCAGTCCGGCGACGGCAGCTTGGAGACGGCGCCGTCGAGGTTGTGGAACATGTAGGCGTAGGTGACGGCATCATCCATGTCCGCGAATTGCGGTGCGCTCATTTCCGGCCCCATGCGCAGCGGGAACTCATGCAGCGAGCCGACATGGTCGAGATGGATGTGGGTCGCAACGACGATCAGCGGCTTGCCGGCCGGGGTGTCGATCTCAGGCGCCAACGGGCGGATGCCCATGCCGGTATCGACCAGCAGATCCGCATCACGGCCCTTCAGATGCCACATATTGGCGCGCACGAAATCATGCACGAAGGGTTCGGTCAGCATCGTCGTGGCGGCATCGACTTTCGCCTTGCCAAACCAGTCGCCGACCGCAAGCCCGGGCATCGGTCCGCCGGCCATCAGACGAACGGCTTCCCGACCTTGTACTTTTCCGGCACCAGCCGCTTCAGATAGGCCATGCCGGCTTCCGAAAGCTGGTTGGCGTCCGGCTTCAAGAAATCGTCCGGCATGTGCCGCGTCTTGCCGGCCACTGCCTTCAGCGGCACTTTCTTCAGCACCGTCTTCGACCCATCATATTGCAGCGCGACCGAGCCGCCGCCTTCGCTGGCCACAGCAACCGCGAAGGCGCCGGCATCGAAGGCTTCCTTGGCGTCGACGGCGCTGATCGCGCCGACATAGCCGCGCGGCATGTAGCCAAGCGCGTCGACCCGCGCGCGCTTGCCCGGCAGGCCTTCGGCCAGAGCCCGTTCGAGCGCCGCCGGCAGGTCGCTGCCCGACAATTTAACGTTGCCGTGCTGGTCGCGCTCGAGCTTGTCCGGCGGCACGAGGCTTTCGACCAGCGCCTTGCCGTCAGCGGTGCTGACGCCTTCCGAGACGGCGACGATGCAGCGCTTGTGGCGGTCGAGCTTTTCGCGCACCTCGTCGATGAAGCGCTTGGCCGAGAAGGCGCGCTCCGGCACGTAAATCAAATGCGGGCCGCTGTCGGGATCGAGTTGCCAGGCGGCCGCGGCGGCGGTCAGGAAGCCGGCATGACGGCCCATGACGATGCCGACATAGATGCCGGGCAGCGCCCGGAAATCGAGATCGACCGAGAGGAAGGCGCCGGCGACGAATTCGGCCGCCGAGATGAAGCCCGGCGTGTGGTCGTTCTCCTCGAGGTCGTTGTCGATGGTCTTGGGCGCATGCACGAAGGCGATCGAGCCGCCGGCGGCATCGGTCAGGATCTGCTGCGTGCCCGAGGTGTCGTTGCCGCCGATATAAATGAAGGCGTCGGCGCCGGCCTTCTTCAGGCCGTTGAGGATGACCTCGCAATAGGCGGCGTCGGGCTTGTCGCGGGTCGAGCCGAGGGCGGCGCTCGGCGTGCCGGCGATCAGCCGCAGCCGGTCCTCGGGGATGGCGGAGAGATCGACATAATTGCCGTCGCGGATGCCGCGCACGCCGTGGATAGAGCCCAGCACCTTGGCGCCTGGATGGCGCTTGCGGATTTCCAGCGTGGCGCCGACGACCGTCTGGTTGATGACGGCGGTGGGGCCGCCACCCTGCGCGATGACGAAGGTTCCAGCCATGCTTCTCTCCCGAGGCGAAGGTTTTCACGGCACCTTCGCCTGTCTTGCGGCATCGCGCAACGGAAGAGTGGGCCCGGTCAGACCACGACGACCGGGTTCTTCTTGGAAACGCGGCTGTAGAGGTCGATGATGTCCTGGTTGATCAGGCGCACGCAGCCCGAGGACATGGCCTGGCCGATGCTCCACCATTCGGGCGAACCGTGGATGCGATAGCCGGTGTCCTTGCCGTTCTGGTAGATGTAGAGCGCCCGGGCACCCAGCGGGTTGGTGAGGCCGCCGGGCTGGCCGCCCTGCCACTTCACGAGTTCCGGCTTGCGCTGGATCATCTCCGGCGGCGGCGTCCAGACGGGCCATTCGCGGCCGTACTGGATGTTGGCGCGGCCCGACCAGCGGAAACCGTCCTTGCCGATGCCGACGCCGTAGCGGATGGCGTCACCGCCCGGCTGGACGAGATAGAGCATGCGCTCCTCGAGATGCACGACGATGGTGCCGGGCGCCTCGCCGGTCTTGTCGACGACGATCTGGCGGCGAAACTGCGGCTTGACCTTCTGCCATGGCACCGCCGGCACATTGAAGCCGCCATCGGTCAACGAGGCGTACATGACGTCCGGACCGGTGACGTTCTTGTCGACGCTGATCGCCGGGCGCATCGGCGGCACGGAACCGGTGACGGTGTTGTCGAGCTGCATTTGCGGCAGGTCGAGCGTGTCGGTTGTGCTGCAGCCGGCAAGGCCAAGCAGCGCCATGGCGCCGGCGCCCGAAAGCACGGCGCGGCGGGAAAGGAGAATTTCGGCATCGATTGCGGCGCCATTGGAAGGCGGCGTCAGACTTTGCGGCAACTCGCGCATACACCAAATCCTAGGCTGCCGGCGGGAAGCACGGTCCGGCCGGATCGCAGGCATTTTCACCAGTCATGGTTGAAAAAGGGTGAAGGAGACGGATGCGGGCTTAACCCTAACGGACCGTTGCGGAGACCGATGAGCCCGCCGACCCGGTCGGTGAAGATTTTTCCAACGGCCTCTTTACATTCCCGACGACCCCAGGATTTATCCTTTTTTTTGCGCTCAAGGAGCAGGGAAATGTCCTTCGAAAACTGGGCTGCCTTCGCCGCCGCCTCTTCGATCCTTCTCGTCATTCCGGGCCCGACGATCCTGTTGGTCGTCTCCTACGCGCTGGGCCAGGGCTGGCGCACCGCGCTGCCGATGGCGGCGGGCGTTGCGCTGGGCGACTTCACCGCCATGACGCTGTCGATGCTCGGCATCGGCGCGCTGCTCGCGGCTTCAGCCGCGGTGTTCACCGTTCTCAAGGTGATCGGCGCCGGCTACCTCATCTATCTCGGCATAAAGCTGTTCCGCGCCGGTGGCGCGCTGAAGGCGGAACCGCGCACCGACGCGGTCTCGGCGGCAAGGATGATGGCGCATGCCTGGCTGGTAACGGCGCTCAACCCGAAGAGCATCACCTTCTTCGTGGCGTTCCTGCCGCAGTTCCTCGACCGTCACGCCGACTTCTGGACGCAGATGCTGATCTTCGAGACGACCTTCCTGACCTTGGCTTTCCTCAACGCCTTCGGCTACGCGCTGATCGCATCCAGGGCCCGCGCGATCGTGCGCAACCCGAAGGCGATCCGCATCTTCAACCGCACCGGCGGCACGCTGCTGGTCGGCGCCGGCATAGCCACGGTGGCGGTGCGGTCCAGCAGCTAGCCTGGCTAAACGAGGCAAGCGCAAGATCACGCCTCCGCAGTTGGCGGGCCGGCGCGGGATGCTCTAGGATCGGATCCCGACCGAAAAACCGTCGATAGCGAGGACGTGATGATGAAGGACGCCTCCGGCCTCACCTATTCCGGTGCGACTGAAGCCGCGTTTTCGTCCTACGCCCGCGCCGTGCATGAACTGCAATGCTTCATCGGCGATCCGGTCGCTGCAGTCGACCGTGCCATTGCCGATGACCCAGCCTTTGTCATGGCGCATGTCTTGAAGGGCTATCTGTTCGGCCTGGCCACTGAGCGGGACGCGATGGCGGTCGCTCGCTCAAGTCATCAGGCGGCGCTGCCGCTTGCCGCCACGACGCGCGAACAGGCGCATGTCGCCGCGCTCGGGCATCTTGCCGACGGGCGCTGGCATGACGCAGCGCGAATCCTGGAGGATATCGCAATCGACAATCCGCGCGATGCGCTGGCGCTCCAGGTCGGGCACCAGATCGATTTCTTCACCGGCAACGCGCGCATGCTGCGCGACCGCATCGGCCGGGCGCTGCCGGCCTGGCAGAAAGGCATGCCGGGCTATCACGCCATTCTCGGCATGCAGGCCTTCGGGCTGGAGGAAATGGGCGACTATGCGCGCGCCGAAACCATGGGCCGGCAAGCCATCGAGATCGAACCGCGCGACGGCTGGGCGCAACACGCGGTGGCCCATGTCATGGAAATGCAAAGCCGGCAAAAAGACGGCATCGCCTGGATGCGGGCCAATCCCGACGCGTGGTCGAAGGACAGCTTCCTCAAGATCCACAATTGGTGGCATCTGGCGCTGTTCCACTATGATCTCGGCGAGATTAACGAGGTGCTCAGGCTCTATGACGGGCCGATCTATGGCGACCGCTCGACATTGGCGCTCAACATGGTCGATGCCTCGGCGATCCTGTGGCGCCTCACTCTCGGCGGCGTCGATGTCGGCGACCGCTGGGCGACGCTCGCCGCCAACTGGATCCCGAAAGCCGCGGCCCGCAACTATGCCTTCAACGACGCGCATGCGATGATGGCTTTTGTCGGCGCCGGGCTGGAGGCGCCGGCGAAGGTGCTGATCGAGGCCCAGCGCGAGGCGATGCGCGGCAGCGACGACAATGCCGCCTTCACGCGCGATGTCGGCCATCCGCTGACGCTCGCGATCAAGGCCTTCGGCGCCGGCAATTACGACGAGGCCGTGCGGCTGATCCGCCCGATCCGCTCGATCGCGCACCGTTTCGGCGGCAGCCACGCGCAGCGCGACGTGATCGACCTGACGCTGATCGAGGCCGCGTTGCGCGCCGGCGACAAGCCACTCGCGCGGGCGCTGACCGCCGAGCGGCAGCTCGCCCGGCCCGACAGCCCGCTGTCGGCGCTGTTCTCGCGACGCGCATCCGATTTGCCGGACAATTGACCCGAAGCGGATCTTGTCTTAAAAACTGGCCGAGCCAGATTTTTTCGAGACCCGAAAAAATTAATGGCAATGGGAGGAAATCATGTATCTCGGCCTCGACCTGGGCACTTCGGGCGTCAAGGCGCTGCTGATCGACGACGACCAGAAGGTCATTGGTTCCGGCCATGGCACGCTCGACGTCTCGCGGCCGCACCCCGGTTGGTCGGAGCAGGATCCCGCGCATTGGATCGAGGCCTGCGAGGCAGCGATTGCCGAACTCAAGGCCTCGCACCCGAAGGAGCTTGCCGCGGTCAAGGGCATCGGCCTTTCCGGCCAGATGCACGGCGCCACGCTGCTCGATCAATCGGACAAGGTGCTGCGCCCCTGCATCCTGTGGAACGACACCCGCAGCCATGTCGAAGCGGCCGCGCTCGATGCCGATCCGCGCTTCCGCAAGCTCACCGGCAATATCGTCTTCCCGGGCTTCACCGCGCCGAAGCTTGCCTGGGTGAAGGAACACGAAGCCCGGATCTTTGCCGCTGTCGCCAAGGTGCTGCTGCCCAAGGACTATCTGCGGCTCTGGCTGACCGGCGAGCATATTTCGGAAATGTCGGATTCGGCCGGCACATCGTGGCTGGATGTCGGCAAGCGCCGCTGGGCGCCCGAATTGCTGGCGGCGACGTCGCTCGACGAGAACCACATGCCGTCGCTGGTCGAGGGCACTGCCAAGGCCGGTGGGCTGCGCGGCGAACTTGCTTCCAAGTGGGGCGTCGCGGCGGGTATTCCTGTTGCCGGCGGCGCCGGCGACAACGCGGCCTCGGCTTGCGGCATGGGCACGGTCGGCGCCGGGCATGCCTTCGTGTCGCTCGGCACGTCGGGCGTGCTGTTCGCAGCGAACGCCTCCTATCTGCCCAATCCGGAAAGCGCGGTGCACACCTTCTGCCACGCGCTGCCCGACACCTGGCACCAGATGGGCGTGATCCTGTCGGCCACCGATTCGCTCAACTGGCTGTCCGAAATCACCGGAAAAAGCGCCGGCGACCTGACCGGCGAGCTCGGCGACACGCTGAAGGCGCCGACGGGCGTTTCTTTCCTGCCCTATCTGTCGGGGGAGCGGACGCCACATAATGATTCCGCCATTCGCGGCTCCTTCACCGGGCTTGCGCACCAATCGAGCCGCGCGGTGCTGACGCAGGCGGTGCTGGAAGGCGTCGCCTTCGCCTTCCGCGACAGTCTCGAAGCGCTGAAGACCGCCGGCACGACGCTGAGCCGGGTGACCGCGATCGGCGGCGGCTCGCGCTCGCGCTACTGGCTGAAGGCGATCGCCACCGCGCTGCAGCTGCCGGTCGATATTCCCGCCGACGGCGATTTCGGCGCGGCGTTTGGCGCGGCAAGACTTGGGTTGATCGCCGCGACCGGGGCCGATCCGCTCGCGGTGTGCACGGCGCCGGCGACGGATGCGACGATCGAGCCGGAAGCCCGGCTTGGCGGGGCTTTTGCTGATGCCTATCAGCGCTATCGGGCGCTGTATCCGGCGATCAGGGCTGTAACCGCGTGAGTGGGCGCGAGGCATCTCGTAGTCGTACAAGCGGGCGCGAGGCACCCCCCTCTGTCCTGCCTCGCACCCCACCTCGCCAGCTAATCTCACTGCGCCGGCACCTTGTCGAGGAAGCCGGTGACGCTCTTCAGGCGGCCGTCCTCGATGACGCCGATATCCGTGCCCTCGATGACGGACTCCGTGCCTTCCGGCCCCAGATTCCACGAGAAGCGGATCTTGTCGGCGAAACCGTCCGGCTCGCCCTTCAGCGAGAAGCGGAAGCCGGCGAAGCGCTGCTGGACGCCGTCGATCAGAGTCGCGAGGCCTGCGTGGCCGTCGCCCTGCATGACCGGGTCGCGATAGCTGACATCCTTGGTGAAGGCTGCTTCGAGCAGCGCCTTGCGGCGGGCCGCATCGCTCTCGTTCCAGGCGGCGATGTAGTTGCGGGCGATCGTGTTGAGGTCGGTCATTGTGATGCTCCTTCGTTGGATCGTTTCGACATGACCCTTTTGGCCCCGTGAAAGAGCGAAACCAATTACGCCCGAGGTAATCGGGCAAAGCACTTGGAGAGGAAGGAAACCATGAGCAGCGGATTTTTCGGCGACATCAAGAAGATCAAATATGAGGGGCCGGATTCGACCAATCCGCTGGCCTATCGCTTCTACAACCCGGACGAGGTGGTCGCGGGCAAGCGGCTGGAGGACCATCTGCGCTTCGCCGTCGCCTACTGGCATTCCTTCGCATGGCCGGGCGGCGACCCGTTCGGCGGCCAGACCTTCGACCGGCCCTGGTTCGCCAAGCCGGGCGGCATCGACACGATGGAACTGGCCAAGCTGAAGGCCGATGTCGCCTTCGAGATGTTCTCGCTTCTCGGAGCGCCCTATTTCTGCTTCCACGACGCCGACGTACGCCCGGAAGGCAAGGATTTCTCCGAAAGTGCCGCGCGCCTCGACGAGATCACCGACTATTTCGCCGAGAAGATGAAGAAGACCGGCGTCAAGCTGCTCTGGGGCACGGCGAACCTGTTCTCGCACCGCCGCTTCATGGCGGGCGCGGCCACCAATCCGGATCCGGATGTGTTTGCCTATGCGGCGGCAACGGTGAAGAAATGCATCGACGTCACCAAGAAACTGAAGGGCGAGAACTATGTGCTGTGGGGCGGGCGCGAAGGCTATGAGACGCTGCTCAACACCGACCTCGCCCGCGAGCAGGAACAGGCCGGCCGCTTCCTCAATCTCGTCGTCGATTACAAGCACAAAATCGGCTTTGAGGGCACGATCCTGATCGAGCCGAAGCCGCAGGAGCCGACCAAGCACCAGTACGATTACGACGTCGCCACGGTGTACGGCTTCCTCAAGCGCTTCGGGCTTGAGAAGGAGGTAAAGCTCAACATCGAGCAGGGCCACGCAATCCTTGCCGGCCATTCCTTCGAGCATGAGCTTGCCTTGGCCAACGCGCTCGGCATCTTCGGCTCGATCGACATGAACCGCAACGACTACCAGTCGGGTTGGGACACCGACCAGTTCCCCAACAATGTGCCGGAGATGGCCCTGGCCTATTACCAGGTGCTGCAGGGCGGCGGCTTCAAGACCGGCGGCACCAATTTCGATGCCAAGCTCCGGCGCCAGTCGCTTGACCCGGATGACCTCCTGATCGGCCATATCGGCGGCATGGATGCCTGCGCGCGCGGCCTGAAGGCGGCGGCGAAAATGATCGAGGACAAGGCGCTGTCCGGCCCGCTCGCCGAGCGCTATGCCGGCTGGAACACCGCCGAAGGCAAGGCGATGCTTTCGGGCAAGCGCACGCTGGAGGAGATCGCCGAACGCGTGGTGAAGGAGAAGATCGAGCCACAGCCGCGCTCCGGCCGGCAGGAGCTGCTGGAGAATATCGTCAACAGGTATGTCTAAAGAGCGGCAGGCTGCCTCGCGCCCGAGCGATCGGGACGCGAGGCAGGCTTGAAATTGCGTTCCCGCGGGCTGAATCACGCGACAAAACTTTGCCCCGCGCTGCCCCTCAATGACCTCGTTCTTGCCTTCAAACAGCCGTCACGGAACTCGTATAAACGTGGCTCCTGTGGCGGGAAGGAAAGAAGGAGGCGAAACGTATGCAGCACGAACGCGAAATCGACGCCCTGCTCTCTTCCAGCGAGGCTGGTTCGATCATCGATCGGCTGATGGCGCTGCCGCATTCGAAAGACGGCGCCCGCAAGCCCAATGAATGGGATCGCGCGGTCGCGGCGCGGCTCGAAACGGCGCTGGCCAGGAGCATGCGCTCGCGCATCGTCGGCGAAGGTCGCGACGCGGCCTGATTCCACCTTGGCCCGTTCTTCCGCGGCCCGGTTCTTCCTTTGTTTGACGAACGGAGACTGTTTCTCCATCCTGCACCGATGATACGCGCGGTGCTGCTCGATCTTCTGGGTGTCGTCTACAATGGCGACGTCCAGATAGCGGGCGCGGCAGCGGCCATCGAGCGTCTGCGCGGCGCCGGGCTGCCGCTCCGTTTCGTCAGCAACACGACGCGCTCCCCGCGCAACGCGATCATCGCTCAACTTGCCGGGCTGGGCGTCGGGGTAGAGGACGAGGAATTGCTGACGCCGGCGCGCGCAGCCGTCGAATGGCTACGCAAGCACGGCCGCCGGCCGCATCTGCTCGTCCATCCCGACCTCGAGGCCGAGTTTTCCGGAGTGGGAAGCGGGAGCGGCAAAGCCGTCGTCGTCGGCGATGCCGGCGATTCGTTCAACCACGCCAGCCTCAACCGCGCTTTCCGCGCGCTGGTTGCCGGCGCCGATTTCGTGGCGCTTGCAGTCAACCGTACGTTCAAGGATGCCGACGGGCTGCTCAGCCTCGACACCGGCGCCTTCGTCGCGGCGCTCGAATTCGCCAGCGGCCGCAGCCCTGTCGTGCTCGGCAAGCCGTCGCCCGACTTCTTCCTGTCGGCGCTTGCCGGGTTGCGTTGCCCGCCGACCGATGCGGTCATGGTCGGCGACGACGCGGAGAGCGATGTCGCCGGCGCATTGCGCGCCGGACTCGGCGCGGCGCTGCTCGTGCGGACCGGCAAGTACCGTCCTGGCGACGAAACGCGCTTCGATCCGGCGCCCACTGCCGTCGTCGACGATCTGGCGGCAGCGGCCGACTGGATCCTTACAGCGCGTCGCGCTGAAGCGGATTCAGGCGACGCGCTTTAGGCCTTGTTTGATGCATGTCGTTGTCCCAAAACCGCTTCGCACTTTTGGGCGACATGCATTAGCCGCGCCGCAGCCTGACCGGCGCCTCGCCGAACGCCCTGGAGAACGCTCTGGAAAAGGCCGCTGCGGACGAAAAGCCTGTGCGACCGGCAATATCGGCCATGGCGATGCGCGTGTCGACCACAAGGCGACGGGCGGCGCTGAGGCGCAGCCTCAGATAATAGGCGCCTGGCGTCTCGCCGATCGACTTGCGGAAGATGCTTTCCAGCGTGCGCGCCGTCACGCCGGCGCGCTTGGCCACGGCGTCGATGGTGAGCGGCTGGTCGACATGCGCTTCCATCAGGCGGATCGCCTGGGCAAGGCGCGGGTCGTAGCCATCGAGCCGGCCGAGCGAGACCAGCGGCTGCGCGTCGGTCGCGGCGCGGGCCTGGTCGTAGATGAAGACGCTCGCCACGTCGAGCGCCGCGGCCATGCCGAGCCTGGTGCGGACCAAATGCAGCATCAGGTCGAAGGTCGGGGAGGCGCCGCCGGAGGTGAAGACCGGCCCGTCGATGACATAGCGGTCCGGCCGCACGTCGACACCCGGGAAGGCGGCGGAGAAATCCTCCATGTCTTCCCAATGGGTGGTGGCGCTGCGGCCTTCGAGCAGCCCGGCGCGCGCCACCAGCCAGGTGCCGGCCTCGACGCCGCCGCAGGCGCGGGCCGCTCGGGCGGCGCGGCGCAGACCCGCAAGCAAAGCCGACGTGGCGTAGTTCTGCGTGCCGAAGCCGGCGACGACCACCAGCATGTCGGTCGCCTCGGCGGCGTCGAAGCGGCCGCTGACCGCCACCGGCAGGCCGCATGTCGTGACCGGCGCCTCGCCGGTGACCGAGACCAGCTTGAAATCGAACAGCGTCTCGCCCGAGATGCGGTTGGCGGCGCGCAGCGGGTCGACCGCCGAGGCCACGCACATGATCGACGAGCCCGAGAACACAAGGAACGTCACCTTGAGCGTCTCGCGCTCGGACCGAAAGATGGTCGGCTTTTCGCTTTTGATCATGAGAGCTTCGTAAAACGCAAAACAGTTTCCGGCAAGTCGGTCATTCTTGGCGAGCTTCGGCGCATGTCGTCATACCAAAGCCGGTTTCCGGCTCTCTGGTCGACATGGGTGGCTGATCGAACTGGGAGGAAAGACTATGCCGCTTGCGATGAACCGCGAGGTCTTCATTACCTGTGCCGTGACCGGCTCCGGTGGCACGCAGGACCGCAGCCCGCACGTGCCGCGCTCGCCCAAGCAGATCGCCGATTCGGCGATCGATGCGGCAAAGGCCGGTGCGGCGATCGTCCATTGCCATGTGCGCGACCCCGAGACCGGCAAGCCGAGGCGCGACGTGCATCTCTACCGCGAGGTGACCGAGCGCATCCGCGAAGCCAATGTCGACGTAGTGCTGAACCTCACCGCGGGCATGGGCGGCGACATGGTGTTCGGCTCGCCGGAAGCGCCGCTGCCGCTCAACGAGAAAGGCACCGACATGGGCGGCGCCACCAACCGCATGGAACATGTGCGCCAGTGCCTGCCGGAGATCTGCACGCTGGATTGCGGCACGATGAACTTCGCCGAGGCCGATTATGTGATGACCAACACGCCCGGCATGCTGCGCGCCATGGGCGGCATGATGACGGCGCTGGGCGTCAAGCCCGAGATCGAGGCCTTCGACACCGGACACCTGTGGTTCGCCAAGCAGCTGGTCGAGGAGAAGGTCCTCAACCCTGATGCGCTGGTGCAGCTCTGCATGGGCGTGCCGTGGGGAGCGCCTGACGACCTCAACACCTTCATGGCGATGGTCAACAACGTGCCGTCGACCTGGAACTGGTCGGCCTTCTCGATCGGCCGCAACCAGATGGCCTATGCGGCGGCTGCGGTGCTTGCCGGCGGCAATGTCCGCGTCGGCCTGGAAGACAATCTGTGGCTCGACAAGGGCGTGCTGGCGACAAACGCGCAGCTGGTCGAGCGCGCGGCCAGCATCGTCACCAATCTCGGCGCGCGTATCCTGGGGCCTGAGGAAGTGCGCAAGAAGCTCAACCTGACCAAGCGGGCACCGATCGCGGCCGCGGCGTAAGGCGGGCGCCGGCCATGGCTGATACCGTCAAATTCACCGCTATGAAGGACGGCGACAAGGAAGACTACGAATTCCTGACCGCCCATGAGATCGACTATGCCGCCAAGACCGGCGACCGGCTGCTCGACGCGCTCGTGCAGCTGGACGAAGGGCTTTCCGGCTACAAGATCACCCGGCTCGGCCACTCGCTGCAGGCGGCGACGCGCGCCTGGAAGGATGGCGCCGATACCGACTGGATCGTCTCGGCGCTGCTGCACGACATCGGCGACATCTACGCGCCCTACAACCACGACGAATATGCGGCTGCGATCCTGAAACCCTTCGTGCGCGAGCAATGCACATGGGTGGTGGAAAAGCACGGCGATTTCCAGCGCCTCTATTACGCGCATCATCTGGGCGGCAACCGGCATGCGCGCGACCGCTTCGCCGGTCACGCCTATTTCGACGACTGCGACCAGTTCTGCGAGCGCTGGGACCAGTCGAGCTTCGACCCCGACTACGAGACGCTGCCGGTCAATTTCTTCCGGCCCTTCGTGCTCGAGGTCTTCGCCCGCAAGGCCTACGACCCGGCCGTGATCCGCGCCGGCGAGCGTGTGGCCCTCACCAACCCCGATACAGCCAAGACGAGAACCGGAGCCTGACCATGAGCATCATCAACAAGGCGGCCGCCATCGGCGGCGGCGTCATCGGCGCCGGCTGGGTGGCGCGGCTGCTCTTGAACGGCATCGACGTGTCGATCTTCGATCCGGATCCGGAAGCGTCGCGCAAGGTGGGCGAAGTGATGAAGGGCGCGCGCCGCGCCTATAAGCAGATGCTGCCCGGCGGCCTGCCCAAGGAAGGCAAGCTGACCTTCGCCAAGACCATCGCCGAAGCGGTGGCCGATGCCGACTTCATCCAGGAGAGCGTGCCGGAGCGGCTGGACCTCAAGCACAAGGTGCTGGCCGAGATCGACCAGCATGCGCCGGCCAATGCCATCGTCGGGTCCTCGACCTCGGGCATCAAGCCGACCGACATGCAGGTGGCGATGAAGAAGCACCCCGAGCGGTTGGTGGTCGGCCATCCGTTCAACCCCGTCTACCTCTTGCCGCTGGTCGAGATCGTCGGCGGCGAGCAGACCTTCCCGGAGGCGATCGAAGTCGCCAAGGAGCTCTATGCCTCGATCGGCATGAAGCCGGTGGTGGTACGCAAGGAGATCGAGGCCTTCGTCGGCGACCGTCTGCTCGAGGCTGCCTGGCGCGAGGCACTGTGGCTGGTCAAGGACGGCATCTGCACCGTCGAGGAACTCGACGACATCATGCGCTATTCCTTCGGCCTGCGCTGGGCGCAGATGGGCATGTTCCAGGTCTACCGCGTCGCCGGCGGCGAGGCCGGCATGCGCCACTTCATGGCGCAGTTCGGGCCGTGCCTGAAATGGCCGTGGACCAAGCTGATGGACGTGCCGGAGTTCAACGACGAGCTGGTCGACCTGATCGCCACGCAGTCGGACGAACAGGCGCACGGGCTGTCGATCCGCGAGCTGGAGCGCATCCGCGACGACAATCTGGTCGCGATCATGGAAGCGCTGTCGAAGCAGAACAAGGGCAAGGGCTGGGGCGCCGGCGCGCTGCACAAGGACTATACCAGGCAGCTCGCCAAGCTGGCGGCGAGGAAGACCCCAGCCAAGGCTGCCGCGAAGGCCAAGGCAACCAATCCGGCGAAGAAGGCAGCCAAGCCGGCAAAGGCTGAAAAGCCCGCGAAGAAAGCCGGGAAGCCTGCAAAGGCCGACAAGGCGAAGAAGAGCAAGAAGAAGGGCTGATCCATGAATTTCGGTCTTTCGGAAGAACAGAAGCTCATCGTCGAGACGACGCGTGCCTTCGTCGAGAACGAGCTTTACCCGCATGAGCGCGAGGTGGAGCGCACCGGCGAGCTGCGCCGCGAGCTGATCGAGGAGCTGAAGGCCAAAGCGATCGCAGCCGGACTCTACGCGGCCAACATGCCGGCCGATGTCGGCGGCGCGGGTCTCGATACGGTGAGCTGGCTGCTCTATGAGAAGGAGCTTGGCCGCGCCAATTACGCGCTGCACTGGACCTGCGTGGCGCGTCCGTCCAACATCCTGCTCGCCGGCACGCCGGAGCAGCGCGAGAAATATCTCTTCCCCTGCATCCGCGGCGAGAAGTGGGACTGCCTGGCGATGACGGAACCCGGAGCCGGTTCCGACCTGCGCGGCATGAAGGCAACCGCGGTGCAGGACGGCTCGGACTGGGTGCTCAACGGCACCAAGCACTTCATCAGCCACGCCGACATCGCCGATTTCGCCATCGTCTTCATGGCTTCGGGCGAAGAGGATTCGCCGCGCGGCAAGCGCAAGAAGATCACCGCCTTCTTCGTCGACAAGGGCACCAAGGGTTTCACGGTGCGCGACGGCTATCGCAATGTCTCGCATCGCGGCTACACCAATTCGATTCTCGAATTCGACGATTGCCGGCTGCCGGCGAGCCAGGTGCTCGGCGAGGTGCACAAGGGCTTCGACGTCGCCAATTCCTGGCTTGGCGCCACCCGGCTGCAGGTCGGCGCGACCTGCCTCGGCCGCGCCGAGCGCGCGCTGTCGCACGCCATCGAATATGCCGCGCAGCGTCAGCAATTCGGCCAGCAGATCGGCAAGTTCCAGGGCGTTTCGTTCAAGCTCGCCGACATGGCGACGGAACTGAAGGCCGCCGACCTGATGGTCTTCGAAGCCGGCTGGAAGTACGATCAGGGCACCGTCACCGACCAGGACATGGCGATGGCCAAGCTGAAGGCCACCGAGATGCTGGCCTTCGTCGCCGACGAAGCCATCCAGATCCATGGCGGCATGGGGCTGATGGACGACCTGCCTCTGGAACGCATCTGGCGCGACGCCCGCGTCGAGCGCATCTGGGAAGGCACGTCGGAGATTCAGCGACATATTGTTTCGCGGGCGCTGCTGCGTCCGTTCGGAGCTTAGAGCATGATGCGCCAAAGCCGGGATCGGCTTTGGCGAAGATTGCGCTCAAATGAAAAGATGACCATGCATAAACTCGAACGTCTCCTGCGCCCGAAATCGATCGCCGTGTTCGGCGGAGCGCAGGCCGCCGCCGTCGTGGCGCAATCGATCAAGATGGGCTTTGCCGGCGAAATCTGGCCGGTGCATCCGACCAAGGACGAGGTCGCCGGCCGCAAAGCTTACCGTTCCGTCGCCGACCTGCCCGGCGCGCCGGACGCTGCATTCGTCGGCGTCAACCGGCATCTCACCATCGAGGTGGTCAAGGCGCTGGCCGAGCGCGGCGCCGGCGGCGCCGTCTGCTTCGCGGCCGGCTTCCTCGAGACCGAAGCCTATGATGAGGACGGCGAGCGGCTGCAGGCGGAGCTCGTCGCCGCCGCCGGCCAGATGCCGATCATCGGCCCGAACTGCTACGGCCTGATCAACTATGCCGACGGCGCGTTGCTTTGGCCCGACCAGCATGGCGGCATCCGCCTGGCCGAAGGCGGCAAGGGTGTGGCCATCATCACCCAGTCGTCCAATATCGCCATCAACATGACGATGCAGAAGCGCGGCCTGCCGATCGCCTTCCTGATGACGGCCGGCAACCAGGCGCAGACCGGGCTCTCCGAAATGGCGTTCGGCCTGATCGAGGACGAGCGCGTCACCTCGCTCGGCCTGCATATCGAGGCTTTCGATTCGGTAGCCGGCTTCGAGAAACTGGCGGCGCGGGCGCGCGAATTGAAGAAGCCTATCATCGCCATGAAGGTCGGCCGCTCGGAACAGGCGCGACAGGCGACGGTGTCGCACACTGCCTCGCTCGCCGGATCGGACGCCGCCTCCGGCGCCTTCCTGAAACGGCTCGGCATTGCGCGCGTCGATTCCATCCCGGCCTTCATCGAGGCGCTGAAGCTTCTGCACATCACCGGGCCATTGCCCGGCTACAAGCTGTCGTCGATGAGCTGCTCCGGCGGCGAGGCGTCCGTCATGGCCGACAGCGCCGAGGGTCGCTGGGTGCATTTCCCGGCCCTGACGGCCGAACACCGCGCGCATGTGAAATCGACGCTCGGGCCGCTGGTCGCGGTCGCCAACCCGCTCGACTACCACACCTTCATCTGGAACAACGAGCCGGCGATGACGGCCACCTTCACGGCCATGGTGTCGGGCGGCTTCGACCTGAACATGCTGGTGCTCGACTTCCCGCGCCCGGATCGCTGCTCGGATGTCGACTGGTGGGCGACGCTGCGCGCCTTCGAGGCGGCGCTGAAGACCAACAAGGCGCAAGGCGCGATCGTCTCTTCGCTGCCGGAAAACCTGCCCGAGGAGTACACCGCCGGCCTGATGGCGCGCGGCATGGTGCCGTTGTTCGGCATTTCGGAGGCCATGGACGCCGCCCAGGCCGCCGCCTTCATCGGCTGGGCCTGGCGCGAGCCGCAGGCGCAGCCGGTCGACACCACGGCGGCAGGCGCGTCCGAAGCCAAGCGCGTCACGCCGGACGAGGCCGAGGCCAAGGAAAGGCTGATCAAGGCCGGCCTGCCGGTGCCGAAGGGCGAACGCGCCTCCAACGCGGTGGAGGCGGTGATCTCGTCAATGACGCTCGGCTTCCCGGTAGCGTTGAAAGCGCTCGGCGTGACGCACAAGTCGGAAGTCGGCGCCGTCAGGCTGAACCTCAAGGACGCCGAATCCGTCAGCTCGGCCGCGCATGATTTGCTGCCGCTCGGCACCGGGCTCTATGCCGAGCGGATGGTGCACGACGGCGTCGCCGAGCTGATCGTCGGCTTCACCCGCGATCCGATGTTCGGCGTGGTGATGACGCTCGGCACCGGCGGCGTGCTGGTCGAGCTGTTGCGCGACAGCGTGACGCTCATGCTGCCGGCGACGCGCGACGACATCGAGGCGGCATTACGTGGGCTCAAGCTCTATCCGCTGCTCGAAGGCTATCGCGGCCGGCCGAAGGCCGACGTCAACGCCGCCATCGACGCCATCGCCGGCATCGCCGACTTCGTGCAGAAGAACGAAGGCGAGATCGAGGAACTCGACATCAACCCGCTGATCGTCTGCGCCGAAGGCAAGGGCGCATGGATCGCTGACGCCCTGCTCGTGCTTGGAGAGAAGAAGAATGGCTGACGTCATCACCACCCGCCGCGAAGGCGCGATCCTCGAGGTCACGCTCGACCGGCCGAAGGCAAACGCCATCGACCTCAAGACGTCGCGGCTGATGGGCGAGACCTTCAAGGCGTTCCGCGACGACCCCGAGCTGCGCGTCGCCATCGTCAAGACGGCCGGGGACAAGTTCTTCAGCGCAGGCTGGGACCTGAAGGCGGCGGCGGCCGGCGATGCGGTCGACGGCGATTACGGCGTCGGCGGCTTTGCCGGGCTGCAGGAGCTGCGCGACCTCAACAAGCCGGTGATCGCCTGCGTCAACGGCATGGCGGTGGGCGGCGGCTTCGAGCTGGCGCTGTCCTGCGACCTCATCTACGCCTCGGATCATTCCTCCTTCGCGCTGCCGGAGATCCGCGCCGGCACGCTGGCCGACGCCGCGACGATCAAGCTGCCGAAGCGCATCCCCTACCATATCGCCATGGACCTTCTGTTCACCGGCCGCTGGATGGATGTCGCCGAGGCGCATCGCTGGGGCCTGGTCAACGAGGTGCTGCCCAAGGACAAGCTCGAGGAGCGCGTCTGGGAGATCGCAAGGCTTCTGGCCAGCGGCCCGCCGCTGGTCTTCGCCGCGATCAAGGAGACGGCGCGGGCTGCCGAGGCGCTGACCTTCCAGGACGCCATGAACAAGGTGACGCGCCGGCAGCTCAGGACAGTCGATATCCTGTACGGGTCGGAAGACAATATGGAAGGGTTCCGGGCGTTCGCGGAGAAGCGCGACCCGGTTTGGAAGGGCAGGTGACGCTGCCTTACCCTCCCCTTGATGGGGAGGGTCGGACCGAAGGTCCGGGGTGGGGTGAAGCGCCGCCACCCCCACCCGCCGCTTTGGGACGACCTCCCCCATCGAGGGGGAGGTAAGGAGTGCCGATGACCGACTACAAGACCCTGATCGACGCCGAGACCTGGGCCTTCATCGAGAAGACCAACTCCTACTACCCGCCCGATACGATCGACTACACGATCGAAGAGCAGCGCGCGATCTACGACCGGATGTGCCGGGAGTTCTTTGCCGGCTATCCGCAAGGGGTGACGGCGGAGACGACCGCCGTTGCCGCCCCCACCAACAGCATCCCGATCCGCATCTACCGCAACGCCGTTCCGAACAAATCCGCCATGGTGCTCTATATCCATGGCGGCGGCTTCATCCTCGGCGGCCTGGACAGCCATGACGATGTGTGCGCCGAGCTTTGCGCCCGCACCGGCTATGAGGTGGTCTCGGTCGATTACCGGCTGGCGCCGGAGCATCTGCACCCGGCGGCATTCGACGACGCCATGGACGCCTTCGAATGGGCCGCCAAGACTTATGATTGTCCTGTGGTTCTCTGCGGCGACAGCGCAGGCGGCAATCTTTGCGCGGCGGTCGCGCATGCGACGCGCGGCCATGGAAAGAAGCCAGCCGGCCAGGTGCTGATCTATCCCGGCCTTGGCGGCGACCATTCGCGCGGCTCCTACGTCACCCATGCCGAGGCGCCGATGCTGACCGTGCGCGACCTCGATTTCTACAAGCATATCCGCACCGGCGGCATCGATATGACCGGTGACATCACGCTCTACCCGCTCGCCGACGCCGATTTCGCCAACCTGCCGCCGACCGTGCTGATCACCGCCGAATGCGACCCGCTGTCCTCCGACGGCGAGGCTTATCGCGACCGCATTGTCGCGGCCGGCGGACGCGCCACCTGGTTCGAGGAGCCGGGACTGGTGCATGGTTATCTCAGGGCCCGGCACATGGTCGGCCGGGCTCGGACGAGCTTCAGCCGCATCGTCGAGGCGGTTTCGGCGCTTGGGCGCGGCGACTGGCTCTGGTGATCGCCTCGTACAGCCGACTTTTCTGCCGCCTCGCATCCGCCGCATTGAACCTTTCCGCTCTGAACCGCGACTGACGGTCTGGCGCCGCAATGATGCGGCTCGGAGGAAGGCGTCAATGATCAGAACTCCAGAGACTTCGAGAGTTCAAGAAACAACGTACGCCCGGCACAACCATCGCCCGCGGGATGGCGTCGATGCGCTGGGCTTCCTGCTGGTTCCGTTGACCCCTCCCCGGCGCAAGCGTATCGTCGCCTGGACAAAGGCGGACAATTCAGCTGGGGAAGAACGTGCCGCAACGCCGCGCCTTGCCCCGGTTGGCGCGGCAGAGGCGAACGTTCCTTCCAGCGGCTTCGGGGGGAGTTCAATGTCTGGCGTTCGCGGCTCTTTCCTGCGTTCCGGTGGCGGCCGTTTGCGCCGGGCAATCGCGACAAGCAGCGGAATTCTTGCCCTGGCGTTGTCCGCCGGCCTCCTTCTCGGCGGCGCGGCGAAGGCGCAGGAAACCCAGATCATCTATCCCGGTTCCGTGGCGGTCACCGACTTTCCTGGCACCACCATTCCCGATTTCGATCAGGGCCTGCCGCCCGGCGTCGACCCGGTCGACGAGACCTTCATCGACACCTCCCGCGCATCCTTGCGCGTTTTCAACGTTTCCAATCTCGGCGGCCCGGCTTCAGGCCAGCTTGTCTTCACGCCGCCGCCCTTCGAGGTGACCGCCGGTCAGATCGGCGAGGTGTTCGGCCTCGCCTATGACGACGGCATCCGCGACGGCGTGCCGTCGGGCATCCCGAACCTCTACGCGGCCGCGACCTCGCTGCATGGCGTCGCGATCGTCACGCCGGACGCCGACAATGACGGCAGGCCGGAGCGGCAGCGCCGCGGCGCCGTCGGCGCTACCTTCATGGACGGCCAGTTCGGCACGGAGAACGGCGGCGGTCCGGGGACGATCTGGAAGATCGACGGCATCACCGGCGCGGTCTCCAAATTCGCCGACATCGACACCAACAGCGGGCCGGGCATCGGCAACCTCGCCTTCGATCCGACCCACCGCGAGTTCTTCGCTTCGGATCTCGACACGGGGCTCATTCATCGCATCGATATCGAGGGCAATCTGATCGACAGCTTCGACCATGGCGTCGCCGGGCGCCCGGCGCATGGGCTCGCACCGGTCGCCGACGACGGCGCCACGATGGACATCCAGGCTGCCGCTTTCGATAGCGAAGACCCCGCGACCTGGGGCTACACGCAGGATGCGCGCCGGGTCTGGGCCGTCGCCTATCATGGCGGCCGGCTCTACTATTCCGTCGGCGAGAAGGCCGAAATCTGGTCGGTCGGTATCGCGAGCGACGGAGGCTTTGCCGGCGATCCGCGCTGGGAACTGACGGTCAAGGCGGACCAGGACTATGCCGTCACCGATATCGCCTTCGACAACAAGGGCTTCATGTACCTCGCCCAGCGCGGTCCGGTCGAGAACCGCTACGACTACAGCCGCTTCGCCTCCTCCGGCAAAGGCGAGCTGATCCGCTACTGGCGCGAGGACCCGGACGATCCGGCGACGGAATCCGCCTGGGTCGAGGTTCCAGAGGAATATGCGGTCGGCTTCCCGCAGGGCAATCGCCAGTCGGCCGGCGGCGTCGATCTACAGTACCGTTACGACGCCGAAGGCAATCTCGACACGTCCGTCTGCACCGACACCGTCGTCAACACCGGCGACAAGTTGCGCGACAATCCGGAGCTTGCCGAGCGGCTGGCCGCCGGCGGGCCGCTTGCGGTGCATGGCGTGCAGCTGACGCCGAGCGCGCTGGTCAAGCCGGCCAATGTGCCGCCTTTCGGCTCCTGGTTCGTCGATTTCGACGGCTATTTCGAAGACCCAGACGTGCAGGGCCATGTCGGCGACGTCAGGGTCTGGCGCCCCTGCGAGGGCCGCGCCGGCTATTATGAGGAAATCCCCGGCGGCTATCTGCCTCCGTTCTATCCGCCCGACTTCCCGCCGCCCGGCAATCTGCCGCCCTGCGTGGATGTCGAGGACGTGCATTACTACTGCACGCCGCGCGGGCTGCGGGCCGAACTCACTCTCCATGACCATGCGGGCTTAGGCGGCGATTCGATCAAGGCGCAGTCCAGGACGCCCGGCGTCGGGGTGACGACCCCAATGTCGCATGCCCCGGGCAAGCCCTACACGGTCGACATCACGGGCCATAATCCGGGCGACACCGTCAATGTCGGGCTCTGCTTCTATCGCAAGTCCGACCAGGACAAGGGTGGCTATTATCCTTGCTGCAAGATGACGCTGCCGCTCAGGACGCCAGCTGTCGACTGCGAAGCGCCGAGGAGGGAAAGATGAGCGATCTCGTCCATTCCCGCCTGGCTTCGCGCAAAGTCGTCATGGAGACGATCATGAAACCACTGTCATATGCCAGGCGCGGCGCGCGCTGGCTGATGGCGGCCGGTGTCGCGGTCGCCATGATGCCGGCCCTGCCGGCGCTCGCCCAGGACCGGGCTCCGGCCGCAACCGATCAGGCCGCCAACCCGCCGTCACGAGGCATCAACGCGGAACTCGCGCGGATCGTGCCGTTCTTCACCAAGAAAGGCGGCCAGAGAAGCTGCGATACGGTCGAGTATGTCCTGAGCTTCGGCATCCATGGCGACCCGCAGGACTTCGACCGGCCAAGCGTGGCTGCCTTGCTCAAGGCGACAAGGCTCGATTTCAGGGACCAGCTGCCGCACGGCCTGCAGATCGTCAGCGTCGATGTCGCCGGCGACGGCACCAGCGCCTCCGGCGGTCCGCTGCCCGCTGCTTCGGTCAGCACGTCGGCCGGCCCGAACGACACGGCGAGCGTCTCCAACTTCCGCATCAGCGCTGCCAACCTCGATGGCGCGGGTGCCGCGAACGAGCGCATCATTACCTTCCGCATCACCGCCAAGATAGACCATGCGACCTTTCCCGTGCCGACGACGGTCGAAAACCAGGGTGAGATCCAGGTGGCCTTCAGGGGCGGTCCGGCAACGACCATTCCCTCGCAGGATCCGGACAAGCCCGACGACGGCGATTTCCTCACAGGCGTGAAGACCTCGATCAAGATCGACCCGACCAAATGCAACCCGCCGCCTCCGCCTCCCGGGAAGGAATGCTTCAAGGTCGAGCGCGGCACGGTCGACTGTGTGCCAGGCGGCGGCGCCTTCATCTACCACATGCCGGTCGGACCCGAGATGGGCGGCAAATGGGTGCAGGTGTCGACGACGACCCCCGGCGTCACCATCGTTCCCGATACGCAGAAGGTGCCGGTCGGCGGCGGCGTGCTGAACTGGAAGATCATCGGCGCTTCGCCAGGCGACACCGTCCATCTCATCGTCACCGGCATCGAGACCTATGCCGGACCGAAGGAGGGCTGGGGGCTCTGCTGCACGCAGGTCATCGACATCGTCATCCCGCGTGATTTGAGATGCCCGCCGAAGGACAAAGAGCCGGACCTCAAGGTCGAGAAACGTGCCGACGTGCCGCGTTGCACGATGGCGGGCGGCTGCGACTTCACCATCACCGTCACCAATGTCGGCGACGCACCCTATAACGGCAAGATCGTGCTCGAGGAGGTGACCTTGCCAGCCGGCTCCGTACTGACCTCCGGGCCTAATGCGCCGTGGGTCTGCGTGCCCGGCACGACGCCGATGACCTGCACCTATCCGGCGACGACGCTCAATCCCGGCGCCTCGGTCAACCTCAAGCTCGGCTTCAAGCCTGCTGGCGGCTGGCAGGGCAGCGTGCTGCGCAACTGCGCCGCCTATGACTACCAGGCCAGCGGCAAGCCGCTGTTCGGCAGCCAACAGAACGACCGCGGCTGCGCCTCGATCCCGATCTGCCGGCGTGGCGATCGCGATCCACAATGCAATCCGCCGGTCGAGAAGAAGGTCGACCTGATCCTGAAGAAGCGCGCCCGCGCCCCGGTCTGCACGCCGGACGGCGTTTGCTCTTTCGTGATCGACATCATCAACAACGGTACCAGCACCTATAACGGGCCGCTGACGGTGATGGACACCTATCCGGGCGGCGCGCCGGCCTCGTCGACCTTCGGGCCAAGCCCGCCGTGGGCTTGCGGACCGAATGGTCCTGGACAGTTCCGTTGCGACAATGCCGGCATCTCGCTGCCTCCGGGCGCCTCGACGCCGATCGTCGTCAAGGCGGTGATGCCGGCAAACTATCGGCCGGACACGGTGGAAAACTGCGCCGAGGTGAAAGGCGTTCCCGGCGAGGCCGACCTCGCCAACAACAAGGCTTGTGCGAGCGAGCGTATCCGCCACCCGAATGGCGGCCAGCCCGGCCTGCGCATCACCAAGACCTGCGACAGCTCGCCGGCCGGTGCCGTGGCTGTTTCCTGCCGCATCACCGTCACCAATGCCGGCACCGCGGCCCCCACAGGTCCGGTGCGGGTGAGCGATGCCGCCACGCTGGTGTCGGGCGGAGCGCCGGTCCAAATCCAGACCGTCACCCCTGACGGCGCGGACTGGGCTTGCGGACCGGTGCCCGCCGACGCGCTGTCGTGCCAGATTCCCGGCGGCGCGATGGCACCCGGAACGAGCCGGCACTTCGACGTGACAGTGAGCGGCAATGGCGTGTTCGAGAACTGCGCGCGCGGCAGCTTCGGGCCGGCGCCGGGAGACGATATCGTCTACCCGATCGGCCAGGCCTGCGCGAAGGGCGGCGGCGCTTCCACCATCCGCGTCGAGAAGACCGGCGATGCCGAGTGCCGGCTGGGAGAACCCTGTTCGTTCGAGATCACCATCACGAATGATGGGCCTACCCCCTTCTCGGGTCCGGTCCGCATCGGCGATGCGATCGGCGTGGAAGGTCTCGGCCGGCTGGAAGGCGTCCGGATCACCTCGATCGACCCGCCTTTCGGCTGCTCGCCGGAGCCGACGACGCTGCCAGCGTCCTGCATCGCCAACCTGGCGCTGGGCGCCGGCGAAAGCCACAGCCACCACGTCACCGTGACCCTGCCCGAGGACGGGCGCATTGCCGATCTGCAGGGAACGGTCAACGGCCAGAACTGCGTCGGCGTGCTGCCTCCGAACACGCCGGTGCAAGGCGGCGGCGATGTGCTGTCGCGCGACCTGAACAACGTCCAGGGCGATCGCGGCAAGGCCTATGCGTGCCATCCCTTCACCATCAGGCATGAGGTGAAGAACCAGTGCCTGTATGGAATGGTGCTGAACTCGGCCGGCCGCTGTGTCTGTCCGGAAGGCACCACCTTCCGTGACGGCCAATGCTCGTCCGGCGGCACCAAGCTCCTGCCGCTGCCGGTGCCGCAGCGCTGCGTTCTGCTCCAGGGCCAGATCCGCACCGAGGACGGACGTTGCGTCTGCCCGCGCGGCACGGAGCTGGAAAACGGCAAGTGCGTTCAGCGCGGAGAGCCGCAGGAGCCGCAATGCACGCTGCGTCCCGGGCAGTACCGCGACCAGGACGGCAATTGCGTCTGCCGCCGCGGCGAACTGGTGAACGGCGTGTGCCAGGTCGTCCCGCCGAAATGCACGATCCGCGGCGCGGTGCCGACTTCGAACGGCTGCGCCTGCCCGAACGGCACGCATCTCGACCGCGCGGCCAAGGCGTGTGTACCTGACCGGCAGCCGCCCGCCCAGTGCCGTATCCGCGGCCAGTCCCGCAACGCCGACGGCGATTGCGTCTGCCCGAGCCGCACGGAAGTGCGCGACGGCGCCTGCCGGCCGATCGTGTCGAAGCAGTGCCCGATCCGCGGCCAGGTGCGCGACGCCGACGGCAATTGCGCCTGCCCGGACGGGCTGGAGGTGCGGGGCAAGGCCTGCCAGCGGCCGAAGCCGAGCCAGGAGCAGTGCACCATCCGCGGCCAGGTCCACAACAAGCGGGGCGATTGCGTCTGCCCGCGCGGAACCGAAATCCGCAACGGCGCCTGCCGCAAGCCGCAGGTGGAATGCGCACCGGGCGCGGAGTTCATCGACGGACAGTGCCAGCCGGTCTTCACCCGGCGGCGCTGCCCGGCCGGAACGGCCGGACAGTATCCGGATTGCTACCCGATCCGCAGGCGGCCGGGCGTCGAGATCAACCCCGGCATCCTGCTCAACCCGAATGTGCTGCGTCAATTCCCGCAGCGCCAACCGCGGCGCATGTTGCAGGACCCGACAGGCGCGGACATCCAGTAGCGTCAAGCCGCAAATTGCCGGCTTAAGAAGAACCCGCCGGAGCGCTCCGGCGGGTTTCTTTTCCACATCACAGCTGGCGAGCGATGCGCCCGTCCGAAAACATGCTTCCCCTTGGCCGGTTCATGGTCTAGGCAATCGCCCTGACAGGCGCGCGTCCGCGCGCACAGGACCGCCGGGAGAATTTGCGCCATGAGCAAGAAGACCCTGATCGCGCCATCGGTGCTGGCGTCGGATTTCTCCAAGCTGGGCGATGAGGTCGAGGCCGTGGCGGCGGCCGGCGCCGATTGGATCCATCTCGACGTGATGGACGGCCATTTCGTGCCCAACATCACCTTCGGCCCGCCGGTGATCAAGGCGATCCGCAACCGCACCAAGGCCTTCTTCGACTGTCATCTGATGATCGCGCCGGCCGATCCCTACCTGGCGGCCTTCGCCGAAGCCGGCTGCGACGGCATGACGGTGCACGCCGAGGCCGGGCCACATCTCGACCGTTCGTTGCAGACCATCAAGAGCCTCGGCAAGAAGGCCGGCGTCTCGCTCAATCCGGCGACGCCGGAAACGGCGATCGAATATGTGCTCGACCGGCTCGACCTGATCCTGATCATGACGGTCAATCCGGGTTTCGGCGGGCAGGCCTTCATCCCGGCGATCGTCGACAAGGTGAAGCGGGTAAAGGCGCTGATCGGCAGCCGGCCGATCCATATCGAGATCGATGGCGGCGTTTCGGCCGAAACGGCGCCGCTGGTGACCGCGGCCGGCGCCAATGTGCTGGTGGCGGGCGCCGCCGTCTTCAAGGGCGGCAGCGTCGAAGCCTATAGGGCAAATATCGAAGCAATTCGCGCTGCTGCTGACGAGACCGCAAGTTGAACGCGCGGCCGCTCGATCTCTCGCGGAAGTTGCATGCCCCCGATAGAGATTGAACGACTGTTCAATATGTGAAGCAGTGTAGAAATATCAGCTTTTTTGTCGAGATTCTACTTTGTTCGATAAATAAACGGCCCATCTTGTCTTAAAGTCGAATATCGCAATCTTCCGCTTGAGGCGTCACTGCCCGGCTGTATGATACATGTACGGGAATTGCTTCGCCGAGGGGCCCTGGCACAACAGGGGCAAGCGACAGGAGTTCGATTGACAAACGGAAACACCGAGCCGGGCGAAAGCAAGGGCGGCAAAAGCACGCTTGCCAGTTCGGTCTACCAGCAACTGCGAGACGACCTGCTGCGCGGCGCTCTGGAGGCCGAAACGAAGCTGCGTGTCGAGTGGGTCGTTTCACGCTATGGCGCCGGCGCCTCGCCCGTGCGCGAGGCCCTCAACCGGCTGGCCGCCGAGGGCCTGCTCGGCCGTCATGACCAGCGCGGCTTCTTCCTGATGCCGGTCAGTGCCGCGGAACTGGAGGAATTGACGCGCACGCGCTGCTGGCTGGAGGAACGGGCTCTGCGCGAATCCATCGCTCACCGCACTGCCGAATGGGAAGAGCAGCTGGTGCTGGCGCTGCACCGCCTTGCGCGCGCCGAGCGCCGCCTGCCGGATGACCCAGCCACCAACAATCCGGAGTGGGAAAAGCTGCACCGCGCCTTTCATCGCGCGCTGATCGCGGCATGCCGGTCGCACTGGCTGATCGGCTTCTGCGACCAGCTTTCCGATCAGGCCTCGCGCTACCGCCTGATCTCGCAAAGCGTGCCGGGGACGGGCCGCGACGATCTCGGCGAGCATCGCGTGATCGCCGAGCGCACGCTGGACGGCGACGCCGACGGCGCGGTCGAGGCGCTCCTCAACCACTACCGCCTCACCGCGGCGATGTGCATGGAACGCCTCGCCCAGGGCTATGATCCGAGGGCCGGCAAGTCCAAACGCGGCCGCAAATAGCGCACGCAAAACCGCTGCGCAGTTTCGCCGAAATCTGATATTCGCTCGGCCGAGCGCGCGCTTGTGCCGTCGGCGCGCCCCGAGGACGTTCCATGACCAATCATCTGTTCAGCGCCTTCCGTTCCCGCATGCCGGCGCCCGGCCGGCTTCTGATGGAGACGGATGACGGCCGTTCGCTCACCTATGGCGACATGCTGGCGAAGTCCGCGCAACTGGCGCATGCGCTGGCGCAGGCGGGCGTCGAGCCCGGCGACCGCGTCGCGGTCCAGGTCGAGAAAAGCCCCGAGGCGGTGCTGCTTTATCTCGCCTCGTTGCGCGCCGGCGCGGTCTTCCTGCCGCTCAATACCGCCTACACGCTTCCCGAGCTCGACTATTTCTTCCGCGACGCCGAACCGAGGCTGATCGTGTGCGACCCGGACCGTCTTTCCGGCGTCGAACCGCTTGCCGCGGCGATCGGCGCGACGGTGCTGACGCTTGGCCGCGACGGGCAGGGAACGCTGGCCAGCCAGGCTTCACGGCAGGCAACCGAATTCAGCGATGTCGCGCGCGGGCCGAACGATCTTGCCGCCATCCTCTACACCTCCGGCACGACCGGCCGTTCCAAGGGCGCGATGCTCAGCCACGAGAACCTCGCCTCCAACGCGCGCGTGCTGGTGGAGCAGTGGCGATTCGGCGCCGACGACGTGCTGATCCACGCGCTGCCGATCTTCCACACGCACGGCCTGTTCGTCGCCACCAACGTCATCCTGATGGCCGGCGCGATAATGTTCTTCGAGCAGAAATTCGACCCGGCGCGCGTCCTGTCGCTGATGCCGCGCGCGACGGCGCTGATGGGCGTGCCGACCTTCTATGTGCGGCTGCTGCAGCAGGAGGGGCTGAACCAGGATGCGGCCAAAGGCATGCGCGTGTTCATCTCCGGCTCCGCGCCGCTGCTCGCCGAGACGCACAAGGCCTGGCGCGAAAAGACCGGCCACGCCATCCTCGAGCGCTACGGCATGACCGAGACCAACATGAACACCTCCAACCCCTATGATGGCGAGCGGCGCGCCGGCACGGTCGGCTTTCCCCTGCCCGGCGTCTCGCTGCGCATCACCGATCCCGAGAACGGCGGCGCGTTGGCGCAAGGCGAGATCGGCATGATCGAGGTCAAAGGCCCGAACGTCTTTGCCGGCTACTGGCGCATGCCCGAGAAGACGAAGGCCGAATTCCGTGACGACGGCTTCTTCATCACCGGCGATCTCGGCCTGATCGACGCCGACGGCTATATGCACATCGTCGGCCGTGGCAAGGACCTGATCATCTCGGGCGGCTACAATGTCTATCCGAAGGAGATCGAGAGCGAGATCGACGCGCTCGACGGCGTCAGCGAAAGCGCGGTGATCGGCGTCGCGCATCCCGATTTCGGCGAAGGCGTCACCGCTGTCGTGGTGCGCAAGCCGGGCTCCGCGATCAGCGCAGCCGACATTGCCGGCGCCATCGCCGGCCGGCTGGCGAAATACAAGCATCCGAAGCAGGTGATCTTCGTCGACGAGCTGCCGCGCAACACGATGGGCAAGGTGCAGAAGAACGTGCTGCGCGAGGCGTATAAGGATATCTACGCCAAAGCCGGCTAACCGGTTGGTCGAACCTCGACCGGCTTGCCGGGAGATCGTGGACGTTGGAGATTAGCCAAGACGCCTATGACGTCGTCATTCTAGGGCGAAGCAAGGAGCGGAGCGACGCGCGCAGACCCTAGAATCCATGCCGTGACGCTAAGGCGTTGCAGCGTTTACAGAATTCTGCACCGTTGAGCTCCGCGGCAATGGTCACGGCATGGATCCTCGGGTCAAGCCCGAGGATGACGAAGCGACGGCTCTCGCTCAGGGTCCAAACACCCGCTCGCCGCCGATCCAGACGTTCCTGACATCCAGCCCCTCAGACAGCCCAACAATATCGGCGGCTGTTCCGTTGGCGAAGCGGCCGAGGCGGTGCGCCTGGCCGATCGCCTCGGCCGGATAGAGCGAGGCCATACGCAGGGCCTCGTCGAGCTCCAGGCCCACGACGCGGTGGACGTAGCGAACGGCCGAAATCATATCGAGGTCGGCGCCGGCCAACGTGCCGTCGGCGAGCCTGAGGCTCCCGTCCTTGCGATAGATGGTGCGGCCGTTGAGCATGAAGGACGTCATGTCCGTGCCGATCGTCGCCATGGCGTCGGTGACGAGCACGATCTTGCCCGGCCCCTGCTTGCCGCGCAGCGCGAGGATCATCGTCGCCGGATGGACATGGATGCCGTCGGCGATGATGCCGGCATATAGACCGCCGCTGTCGATCGCCGCGCCTGCCAGGCCCGGCTCGCGGTTGCCGATCTGGCTCATGGCGTTGAAGAGATGCGTGACCACCGTGGCGCCGGCTTCGGCGAAGGCGCCCGCCGTCGCATAATCGGTATCGCTATGGCCGAGGCTGACGACGACGCCGGCCTTGGCCAGCGCGGCGACGCGATCCGGCTGCACCGATTCCGGCGCGATCGTGGTGAGCAGCACCGGCAGGTCCCGACGCGCGGCGATCAGCGCCGCCTGGTCAGCATCGGTCATCGGCCGGATCAGCGCCGGGTCATGCGCGCCCTTGCGGCCCATGGAAAGATGCGGACCTTCCAGATGCAGGCCGAGGAAGCCCGGCACCTTTTCCCGGGCAGCCTCGGCGCCGGCGGCAACGGCCGCGGCGGTGATCGCCGGCGTGTCGGTGATCAGCGTCACCAGCAGCGCCGTGGTGCCGAAGGGCGCATGCGCCCGGCAGATGGTTTCGATCGAGGCGACATCGGGATGATCGTTGAGCATGACGCCGCCGCCGCCATTGACCTGGATGTCGACGAAACCCGGCACCAGCAGGCCCCCGCCGGTCTCGACCACGGAAACGCCGGAGGGGATTGCACCGGCGGGCAGGATTGCCTCGACCGCGTCGCCATTGACGACAAGGGCGGCGTTGTCATGCCAGTCGGCGCCGTCGAAGATGCGGGCGCCGGTGAGTGCGAAACGGTTGCTCATACAGTTTCCGTCACCTTGCGCAGGTTGCGCGGCGTATCCGGATCAAGGCCGCGATGGCGGGCGAAGGCCTCGACAAAGCCGTAGAAGGATACGATCAGCGGCAGCGGATCGGTCAGCGGATGGCCGGTGGCGACATGCGGCAGAAGCCTCGCGGCCTTCGCCTTGTCGGAGGTGATGAAGGCGGCGGCGCCCTTGGCCCTCAGGCCGTCGGCCGCCTCGGCGACCGAGGGTTCGGACGCATCACGCGCGGCGAGCGCCAGGACCGGGAAACCCGGTCCGACCAGCGCCAGCGGCCCATGCATGACTTCCGCCGCGCTATAGGCCTCGGCATGCATGGCGCAGGTTTCCTTGAATTTCAGCGCCGCCTCGCTGGCGATGGCAAAGGACGGTCCGCGGCCGAGGATGAACAGCGATTGCGGGTTCTCCAGAGCGCCGGCGAGCGCCATCCAGTCGCAGGCGATCGCTTTCTCGAAATGGCGGGGCAGGCCCGCGAGCGCCTTGAGCAGCGTCTGGTCGTCGGTGGCATGCGCCATCAGCGCGAGACCGGCCACGGCCGAGTTGACGAAGGTCTTGGTGGCCGCGACGGAGCGTTCCGGCCCTGCCAGGATATCGATGGCGTAATCGGAAGCCCGCGCGAGCGGCGAGTCGGCCGTGTTAGTGATAGCGACGGTGAGCGCCCCGCCGGCCCTTGCCGTTTCGGCCATCGCGACGATGTCCGGGCTCTTGCCCGACTGCGAGACCGCCAGGCAGGCGGAGCCGCGCAACCTGAGCTTCGCGCCGTAGATGGAAGCGATCGATGGCCCGACGGAAGCGACTGCAAGGCCTGCGGTCAGCTCGACGGCATATTTCATGAAGGTCGCGGCATGGTCGGACGAGCCGCGCGCCACGGTGACGACGAATTGCGGGTCGCGCTCGCGCAGGCCGCGCCCTGCCTCGGCCAAAGCTGAAGCCGAGCCGTCGAGAAGGCGAGCGGCGGCTTCCGGGATCTCGTCGATCTCGCGCCGCATATGGGTGGTGGTGTTGGCGCTCATGGCCGGATCTCCTCTCCCGGCCCGGTCAGCCGGAGTTCCGCGACGAAATCATAGGCGTCGCCCCTGTAGACCGAGCGGGTGAACTCGATCACCTTGCCGCTCGCCAGATAGGAAATGCGCTCGATCTGCAGTCCGGCAACCCCCGGCGGCACTTCCAGGAGGCGCGCATCGGCATCGCCGAGATTGGTGGCCGAGATGCGCTGCACGGCGCGCACCGGGCGATTGCCGGTCGTGCCGAGCGCGGCGTAGAGGGAGGAGCCGATCGCTTCGGGATCGGGCAGGACGCTGGCCGAGAGCGCCGCGCGCTCGATCGCCAGCGGCGTGTCGTTGGCGATGCGCAGGCGCGCGACACGCGCCACCAGCTCGGTCGAGGACAGGCCAAGCACCATCATCTCGTCCGGCGACGGCGCATAGAGGCCGCGGTCGAGCCAGACCGAGCGCACGTTCATGCCGCGGCGCGCCATGTCCTCGGTGAAGGAGGTGAGCCGCGACAGAGACTGCTCGACGCGCTCCATGCGCGGCGCGACGAAAGTGCCCGAGCCATGGCGCTGGACGAGGATGCCGCCCTTCACCAGGTCCTGCACAGCCTTGCGCACGGTGACACGCGAGATATCGGCCTTGCTGGCGATGTCGCGCTCGGACGGCAATGCGTCGCCCGGGCCGATCAGGCCGCGATTGACCGCTTCCTCGATGCTGCGCCTGAGCTGCAGGTAAAGCGGAGCGCCGCTCTGCGAGGATTCCTTCAGCATGGCGAAGATCTGGTCGGCGGCGCTCATCGCGGCGCCTCCTGGCCTCTGGCGAAGAGGCGCAGGGCCATCTGCACGGCGCCGCCCAGCGCGTCGTCGAGGGGAGCTTTGAGCAGCGCCTGATAGCGCGCCGACAGGCGGGGCGCGTAAAGCGGCGCAAGGCCGCCGAGCAGGCAAAGCGGCGCGTCCTCGGCAAGATCGAGCGCGCCGAGCGAAGCCTCGACATCGGCCACCGCCTTGGCGAGGATGAAGTTGGCGACGAGGTCGCCCTTTTCGGCATGCTCGAAGACTTTTGGCGCGAAACCGCCGAAATCGCCGGGCTTGGCGTTGGTGGTGAACTCGACCACGTCTTCGGGATTGTTGCGGAAGACGGCGAGCATGGCGTCGGTCAAAGGCGAGCCCGGACGGATGCCGTCATAGGCGAGCAGGGTCTGTTCCAGCAGGTCGCGGCCGATGCGGGCGCCGCTGCCCTGGTCGCCGACCTGGAAACCCCAGCCGCCAATGGCGCGCGATTTTCCACCCTTGCGCGCCATATAGGCGGTGCCGGTGCCGAGAATGGCCATGGCGCCGTCACCGGAACCGACCGCGCCCTCGAGCGCGATCTCGGCGTCGGTCTCGACGCGACTCCGGCTGAAGGGCAGGATTGCCTCGAGCTGCTGCCGATAGGTGCCGACATTGGCGCCGGCGAGGCCGAGAATGGCGGGCGTCTGCGGGATCAGCTCCGGATCATGGCCGGCGGCAAGGAAAGCCTGCCTGGCCGCCTCGACGATGTTGGCGCGAGCGCCGGTGAGGTCGGTGCGGATGTTGGCGGCGCCGCTCTTGGCGCGGCCGACGACGGCGCCGTCGACGGTCGCAAGGGCCGCCCTGCAGCTGGTGCCGCCGCCATCGATGCCAAGCACGAATTTCACGCGATTTCTCCTCGGAGCCGGATAATACCAATAAAATACCAATAGCCAAGAGTTAATTTCGGTTCAAAAAAGATTAAGCCGTATTTTATTGAAAAACCACGTTAATTTGCCGGCAAGCGAGTTCCTCGGTCCGAAATTCGTTAATGCATGTGGACAAGTGGTATTTTTTTGGTATTGTTCCCTCAGTTGGAGGAAAATGCATGGCCGAGACGCGCACGGAAGCGCTCCACCAGAATGCCGAGGGGCTGGATATCCAGACGCCGGAAGCCATTCTGGCGTCCCTGGCCAATGCCCAGATCGAGGCCGCCAAGGCCGTGCACGGCGCCATTCCAGCGATCGCCGTTGCGGCCGAAGTCATCGCGAAGCAATTGAAGAACGGCGGCAGGCTCGCCTATGCGGCGGCCGGCAGCTCCGGCCTGATGGCGGTGGCCGACGCGCTGGAACTGCCGGGCACCTTCGGCATCGGGCGCGACCGCATCGCTATCCTGATCGCCGGCGGCGACAATGCCTTCCGCACCCTGGCCGGCGGACCGGAGGACGACACCGGGGAAGCGTCGGCGGCTGTCGCCGCCGCCGCCATAGGCAAGGGCGACTGCCTGATCGCCATCTCCGCCAGCGGCTCGACCCCCTATGCGGTCCAGGCGCTGCAGGATGCGAAGAGCCGCGGCGCGGCAACCATCGCCATCGCCAACAACCGGGGCGCCGCGCTGTTCAAACAGGCCGACGTCGCCATCCTGCTCGAGACCCCGCCGGAGTTGATCGCCGGCTCGACGCGCATGGGCGCCGGCACCGCGCAGAAAATCGCGCTCAACATGCTGTCGACGCTGACTGCCATTCATCTCGGCCATGTCCATGACGGCTACATGGTCAATCTCACCGCCGACAACATCAAGCTGCGCGACCGCGCCGTGCGCATGGTCGCGGCCATCAGCGGCAAGAGCCGCGACGACGCCGCCCGCCTGCTCGAGGAAAGCGGCGGCGTGGTCAAGACAGCCATTCTGCTCGCCGCGGGTGCCGCCAGCACCGGCGCGGCCGAGAAGATACTGGAAGGAACCGGCCAGAAGCTTCGGCCGGCGCTTTCCGCGCTGGGGCATGATCCCGAAAAGCGGAATCCGCTTTTCGGAAAAGATCATGCCCTGACAAAGAAGTAGGGCCTGTTTCAACCCGATTTCCATTGGGTTGAAACAGGCTTGCGAGGGGAGCAAGGGGCGCTGAGCCCCTGTTCTCATCAGAACCGAACCTGAAAAAGGTCAACAGGGAGACTGAAGATGAAGACCAAACTACTGACGGCCCTACTGCTCGGCACAAGCATTCTCGGCACGACCGGGATGGCGCTGGCCGAGGACGTGACGCTCAACATCGAAAGCTGGCGCGGCGACGACCTGACCATCTGGAAGGACAAGCTGATCCCGGCCTTCGAAGCCAAGAACCCCGGCATCAAGGTGGTGTTCGCGCCTTCGGCCCCGACGGAGTATGACGCAGCACTCGGCGCCAAGCTCGCCGCCGGATCGGCCGGCGACCTGATCACCTGCCGCCCCTTCGACAAGTCGCTCGAACTGTTCAAGAAGGGCAACCTTGCCGATATCAGCTCGCTGCCCGGCATGGAGAACTTCTCGCCCGTCGCCAAGGCCGCATGGCAGACCGACGACGGCAAGTCGAGCTTCTGCGTGCCGATGGCCTCGGTCATCCACGGCTTCATCTACAACAAGGACGCCTTCGAAAAGCTCGGCCTCAAGGTGCCGACGACCCGCGACGAGTTCTTCGCCGTGCTCGACAAGATCAAGGCCGACGGCACCTACATCCCGATGGCCATGGGCACCAAGGATCTCTGGGAAGCGGCGACCATGGGCTACCAGAATATCGGTCCGAACTACTGGAAGGGCGAGGAAGGCCGCCAGGCGCTGATCAAGGGCGAGCAGAAGCTGACCGACAAGGACTGGGTCGCGCCCTTTGAGGAACTGGCCAAATGGAAGCCTTATCTCGGCGACGGCTTCGAGGCGCAGACCTATCCGGACAGCCAGAACCTGTTCACGCTCGGCCGCGCCGCCATCTATCCGGCCGGCTCGTGGGAGATCGGACTGTTCAACACCCAGGCGCAGTTCAAGATGGGCGCCTTCCCGCCGCCGGTCGAGAAGGCCGGCGACACCTGCTACATCTCCGACCACACCGACATCGGCATGGGCCTGAACGCGGCGTCGAAGCATCAGGAAGAGGCCAAGAAGTTCCTCTCATGGGTCGCCTCGCCGGACTTCGCCACCATCTATGCCAACGCGCTGCCTGGCTTCTTCAGCCTGAACTCGACGCCGGTGAAGATGGAAGACCCGCTGGCCCAGGAATTCGTCTCCTGGCGCGGCAAGTGCAAGTCGACCATCCGCTCGACCTACCAGATCCTGTCGCGCGGCACGCCGAATCTCGAGAACGAGACCTGGGTTGAATCGGCCAATGTGATCAACGGCACCGACACGCCGGAAGCCGCGGCCAAGAAGCTGCAGGCCGGCCTCGACGGCTGGTACAAGCCGGCGAAGTAAGAGCACCCTTGCGATGCCGGCCGGGCGCGCGCCCGGCCGGCAATCAACAATTCCAGATAGCGATTGTCGGTGCAGCCTCCCGGTCTTACCCTCGATCTCGCGGGGAAGACCGAGCCGATCTGTCGCTGGCCTTGTCTTTCTCCGAAGGGGACAGCCAGGCCGTGCATCGAGGCATCAACTAGCATCACCTGAACTGGAACCCAGAGACGGCGGGGAACCGAACTCATGGACACCGAGACCATGGCTGCAGAAACGCGAGCGAAAAGACCGATCCGCTGGCATGTCGGCGTCTTCCTGGCGCCGGCGGTGCTGGTCTACACCGCCTTCATGATCCTGCCGCTGTTCGGCACCCTCCAGCTCTCCCTGTTCCGCAACATCGAACAGTCCCAGGTCTTCGTCGGCCTCGGCAATTTCCGCACGCTGTTCGGCGATCCAAACTGGTCGGTGAATTTCTGGAACGCGCTCAGGAACAATGTCTGGTTCTTCATCATCCACATGCTGGTGCAGAACCCGATCGGCATTCTGCTCGCGGCGCTTCTTTCCAGCCCCGGGCTGCGTTTCACCGCCTTCTACCGCACGGCGATCTTCGTGCCGACGATCCTGTCCTTCGTCATCGTCGGTTTCGCCTGGAAGCTGATCCTGTCGCCGATCTGGGGCGTGGCGCCGCATCTGATGGATTTCGTCGGCTTGAAGAGCTTCTTCACGCCATGGCTCGGCAAGGAGCAGTACGCGCTCACCGCGCTCAGCCTGGTGTCGGTCTGGCAGTTCGTCGGCATCCCGATGATGCTGATCTACGCGGCGCTGCTGTCGATCCCCGACGAGGTGATCGAAGCGGCCGAATGCGACGGCGTCACCGGCATGGCGCAGTTCTGGAAGATCAAGCTGCCGCTGATCCTGCCTTCGATCGGCATCATCTCGATCCTGACCTTCGTCGGCAATTTCAACGCCTTCGACCTGATCTATACCGCACAGGGGGCGCTCGCCGGGCCGAACTATTCAACCGACATTCTCGGCACCTTTCTCTACCGCGCCTTCTTCGGCTTCCAGCTGCAGGTCGGCGATCCCAATATGGGCGCCGCGATCGCCACGATCATGTTCCTGATCATCCTCGCCGGCGTCTGCGTCTACCTGTTCCTCGTGCAGACGCGCCTGCGTCGCTACCAGTTCTGAGGCGCGCCATGAGCACAGCCACCCGTTCGCTTCCCCGCACTATCGGCGCGCATGCGATCCTTATCACCTACACGGTGATCGCGCTGTTTCCGGTGATCCTGGTGGTGATGAACTCTTTCAAGTCGCGCGCGGGCATCTTCGGCGCGCCGCTGACGCCGCCGACGCCGAAGACCTTCGACGTGATCGGCTACACCACGGTGTTCGGCCAGGGCGATTTCTTCCACTATTTCCAGAACAGCCTCATCGTCACCGTGCTCTCGCTGTTCTTCGTGCTCTTGTTCGGCGCGATGGCTGCCTTCGCGCTGTCCGAATATCGCTTCCGCGGCAACACGCTGATGGGGCTCTACCTGGCGCTCGGCATCATGATCCCGATCCGCCTCGGCACGGTGGCCATCCTGCAGTTGATGGTGGCGACGGGGCTGGTCAACACGCTGGCGGCGCTGATCCTGGTCTACACCGCGCAAGGCCTGCCGCTGGCGATCTTCATCCTGTCGGAATTCATGAAGCAGGTGTCCGACGACCTGAAGAATGCCGGCCGCATAGACGGGCTTTCCGAATACACGATCTTCTTCCGGCTGGTGCTGCCGCTGGTTCGGCCGGCGATGGCGACGGTTGCCGTCTTCACCATGATCCCGATCTGGAACGATCTGTGGTTCCCGCTGATCCTGGCGCCCTCGGAACAGACCAAGACGGTGACGCTCGGCGCGCAGCTCTTCCTCGGCCAGTTCGTCACCAACTGGAACGCGATCCTGGCGGCGCTGTCGCTGGCGATCCTGCCGGTGCTGATCCTCTATGTCATCTTCTCGCGGCAGCTGATCCGCGGCATCACGTCGGGAGCCGTCAAGTGAGTTCAGAAAAACCCCTTCGCGTCCCAAATCCTCTACGGGTAATTGTCGCCGGGCTCGGCAATATGGGGCGCAGCCATGCGCTGGCCTATCACACCAATCCGGGCTTCGAGATCGCCGCGCTCGTCAACCGATCCGACGTCCCGCTGCCCGATGGGCTTGGGCGTTACGGCATCCGCCGCTCCTTCGAGGAGGCATTGCGCGACGAGAAGCCGGATGTGGCGGCGATCGCGACCTATTCCGACAGTCACGCCGATTATGCGGTGCGTGCCTTCGAGGCCGGCTGCCATGTCTTCGTCGAGAAGCCGCTGGCAACGACGGTGGCCGACGCGCAACGCGTGGTCGACGCCGCCAAGGCCAACGGCAGGAAGCTGGTGATCGGCTATATATTGCGCCACCATCCGTCCTGGATCCGGCTGATCGCCGAGGCGCGCAAGCTCGGCGGCCCGTATGTCTTCCGCATGAACCTAAACCAGCAGTCTTCCGGCCACACCTGGGAGACGCACAAGCAGCTGATGCGGACCACATCGCCGATCGTCGATTGCGGCGTGCATTATCTCGACGTGATGCTGCAGATCACCGATGCGAGGCCGGTCGAGGTGCGCGGGATGGGCGTGCGCCTGACCGACGAGGTGGCCCCCTCCATGTACAATTACGGCCACCTGCAGGTGCTGTTCGAGGATGGCTCGGTCGGCTGGTACGAGGCCGGCTGGGGTCCGATGATCTCGGAGACGGCCTTCTTCGTGAAGGACGTGATGTCGCCCAAAGGATGCGTTTCGATCGTCATGAAGGAGGGCGTGAAGTCCGACGACATCGACACCCACACCAAGACCTCGACCATCCGGCTGCACAGTGCCGCGACCGGGCCGGACGGCAAGTTCGCCAGGGAAGACCAGTTGCTGTCGATGGAGGGCGAGCCGGGCCACCAGGAACTCTGCGACCTAGAGCAGGCGTTCCTGCTCAAGGCCATCCGCGAGGATATCGACCTCACCCGCCACATGGACGATGCCGTGAAGTCGCTCGCCGTCTGCCTCGCCGCAGACGAGAGCGTACGCAGCGGCAACGCCGTCAAACTCTAAAACAGGAACGAAGCCGTGGGCTCGCTGAAGATCGAGAATGTGAAGAAGGCTTTCGGGCCGGTCGAGGTGCTGAAGGGCATCGACCTTCAGGTCAGTGACGGCGAGTTCGTCGTCTTCGTCGGCCCGTCCGGCTGCGGAAAATCGACGCTGCTGCGCGTCATCGCCGGGCTGGAGGATTCGACCTCCGGCCGCGTGCTGATCGACGGCGCGGACGTTTCGGTCACGCCGCCGGCGAAACGCGGCATCGCCATGGTGTTCCAGACCTACGCGCTCTACCCGCATCTGACGGTGAAGAACAATATGGCGCTGGGCCTCAAGCAGGCCGGCACGCCGGCGGCCGAGATCGAGCGCCGCATCAAGATCGCTTCCGCCATGCTGTCGCTCGAACCCTATCTCGAGCGCCGGCCGGCGGAATTGTCGGGCGGCCAGCGCCAGCGCGTCGCCATCGGCCGCGCCGTGGTGCGCGAGCCGAAGCTTTTTCTCTTCGACGAACCGCTGTCGAACCTCGACGCCGCGCTGCGCGTCAACACCCGCCTGGAGATCGCGCAGCTGCACCGGCGGCTCAAGGCGACGATGATCTATGTCACCCACGATCAGGTCGAGGCGATGACGCTGGCCGACAAGATCGTCGTGCTCAATGCCGGCCGCATCGAGCAGATCGGCAGCCCGATGGAGCTCTACAATTCGCCGGCCAACGAATTCGTCGCCGGCTTCATCGGCTCGCCGAAGATGAATTTTATCGACGGCGCAAAGCTGGGCGAGACGGCGAAGACCATCGGTGTGCGGCCGGAGCATCTGACGGTGGATACTAAGTCCGGCGCCTGGAAAGGCACGGTGGTGCATGCCGAGCATCTCGGCGCCGACACCAACCTCTATCTCGACTGCGAGAAGGCGGGGCTGATCACCGTGCGCATCTTCGGCGTCTACAATGCCGAACCCGGCGCGACGCTCTACGCGACGCCGGATGCGGCAAAGACGTATCGGTTCGGGGTGGATGGGAAGGTGTTGAAGTAGCACGCCTTTTTCCTTCTCCCCTTGTGGGAGAAGGTGGATCGGCGCGCCAGCGCCGAGACGGATGAGGGGTGCTCCAGCGGAGCGCGCCCTCAAGGGCTCCAGGCGTTTATCCTGCTTCGCCGAGATCCTTCCAACACCCCTCATCCGGCCGCTTCGCGGCCACCTTCCCACAAGGAGGAAGGGGAGGTCTGCCCTACTCGTCCGCCTTGAACGTCTGCTTCTGCTGGCCGAGGCCTTCGATGCCGAGCTCGACGACGTCGCCGGGCTTCAGGAACACCGGCGGCTTCATGCCCAGTCCGACGCCGGGCGGGGTGCCGGTGGAGATGATGTCGCCGGGATGCAGCGACATGAACTGGCTGAGATAGGAGACCAGATATTTCACGCCATAGACCATGGTCTTGGTCGAGCCGTTCTGCATGGTCTTGCCGTTGACGGTCAGCCACATCTTCAGGTTCTGCGGGTCGGCGACCTCGTCCTTGGTAACCAGCCACGGGCCGGTCGGGCCGAACGTGTCGCAGGACTTGCCCTTGGTCCACTGGCCCTGGCGCTCGGCCTGGAAGGCGCGCTCCGACACGTCATGCGCAACGGCGTAGCCGGCGACATAATCCAGCGCATCATCCTCCGAGACGTATTTCGCGGTCTTGCCGATGATGACGGCGAGCTCGACTTCCCAATCGGTCTTTTCCGAACCGCGCGGGATCAGCACATCGTCATCCGGCCCGACGATCGCCGAGCTCGCCTTCATGAAGATGATCGGCTCCGGCGGCACGGTGGCGCCGGTCTCGGCGGCGTGATCGGAATAGTTGAGGCCGATGCAGATGAACTTGCCGGTGCCGGCGACGCAGGCGCCCAGGCGCGGCTTGCCGGAGACCAGCGGCAGCGACTTCGGATCGAGCTTCGAAAGCATCTCCAGCGAGGCCGGATGAAGCGCCGTGCCGGCGATGTCGGCGACATGGGCGGAAAGGTCGCGGATATTCCCATCCGCATCAAGCAGGCCGGGCTTCTCGCTGCCAGCTTCGCCATAGCGCAACAACTTCATCTCAACGTTCTCCACCTTGCGGCCAAGGGCCGGTTTTGCAAATTGCCATCAAAGCCAGCGGACCCTAGTCGCCGGCCCCGTCGGCGGCAAGCAAGCCTTGCCGCTTGCCGACCAAATCGTCGATTTTTTCAGACGTTTCGATCCGACCGCCTCACCGATACCCGAGCCTTTCGTCAGATCGACCAGCCGCCGTCGATGTTGTAGGCCTGCCCCGACGTGTAAGTCGCGCCGGCCAGATAGACGGCGAGATCGGCGATCTCCTCCGGCGTGCCAAGCCTGCCCATCGGCTGGCGGGCGATGAAGGCCGCGCGCGCTGCCTCATAGTCGCCCTGCGCATGCATGCGGTCCTGCAGCGACGGGCTTTCGACCGTGCCCGGGCAAATGGCGTTGCAGCGAATCCCCTTGGCGACATAATCGGCGGCGACCGCCTTGGTCAGGCCGACCACGGCCGCCTTGGTCAGACCGTAGACGAAGCGGTTCGGCACGCCCTTCTGCGAGCTTGCCAACGAGGCCATGTTGATGATCGAGCCATCGCCGCGTTCCAGCATGCCGGGCAGCACGGCGCGGATGGTGCGGATCATCGAACGGACATTGAGGTTGATCGCGAAATCGAGATCCTCGTCCTTCATCTCAAGGATCGAGCCGGCATGAACGAAACCGGCGCAGTTGAACAGGACATCGACCTGGCCGATCTCGGCGAAGGCGGAGGCAACGGCCGCGTCGCTCAGCACGTCGAGCTTGCGGGTCTTGATGCCAGGCGTTTTGCCCAGTTCGGCCAGCAGCGGCTCGTTGATATCGGTGGCGTGAACGGTCGCGCCTGCCTTGGCGAAGGCCAGCGCGCTCGCCCGGCCGATGCCTTGCGCCGCCGCGGTGACGACGACCACTTTACCTGCCAGATCCGCCATGTTCTTCTCCTCGCCTGCCTGGAGCGTTTCACCGTTTCACAGAAACGGCGAACCGCTCCATCTGTGCTTGGCGCAATTCCGGACGGAAAGCCGCTCACACCTTTCCTGGAATTGCCAGTGCGTCCGCCTCTATCGATGGCCGACCCGGGCGTCGTGTGCCAGACGGCCGGCATCGTGCGGTCAGATTCCCGCTTCACAGATAAAGATGTTTTTTCTCGTTAAAGAACACGCGGACGGGCGTCAAGCCCGAAGGCGATCACCTTCGCGACAGCGGCCGAAGAAACGGCTCCGGCAGGGGTGCCTCAGGCAGGCAAACGCCTCAATCGCCGTAAGGAACCCAGACGTTCTTGGCCTCGATGGCGCGGCGCAGGAAGGCCTCGCCGGCCGCCTCGCTCGACGTCCAATCGAGCGTACGGCCATTGCCAGTCCAGACGCGCTTGAGGTTGCCGATCGAATCCGCTTCCGCCTTGGCGCAGGTGTCGGCATCGGCGAACAGCCAGAGCCCGTCCACATCGTCGTGCTTCGCCAGCACGCCGGCGAGCTCGGGGCTGCGGCCGGTGACGATGTTGATGGCGCCGGCCGGAATGTCGGAATATTCGATCACCTGATAGAGGTCGGTGGCCAACAGCGGATGCCGCTCCGACGGAACGGCGACCACGGTGTTGCCCATGGCGAGCGCCGGCGCGACCAGCGATATGAAGTTGAGCAGCGGCTGGTTGTCCGGCGCGACGATGCCGACGACCCCGACGGGCTCATGCAGCGCCAATGTCACGACGCGGGCCGGCGGCTGATGGACACGGCCCTCGAATTTGTCGGCAAGGCCGGCATAGAGGAACAGCCGCTCGATCGACTGCTCGACCTCTTCGCGCGCGGCCTTGGCGGTGACGCCAGTCAGCTGGACAAGCCGCGTGGCGAACTCGTCGGCGCGGCCGGACAGGTTTTCGGCGAAATAGTAAAGCACCTGGCTCCGGTTATAAGCGGTCGCGTCCGGCCAGGCCTTGCAGGTGCGGGCAGCGGCGACGGCGTCGCGGATGTCCTTGCGGTTGCCGAGGCCGACTTCACCGGCAAGCTTGCCTTTGGCGGTGACGACGGCGAGCGAATAGTTGCCGTCCGGTCGCGCCTGCTTGCCACCGATGAACAATTTTGCCGTGCGGTCGATGGCCGTACCGTCAGCCTGCTCGACCGGCTGTGCCGAGCCGACCGCCGTCGGCTTGATGGCAGCGCCGACGGGGAGCTTTGCCGCGAGATATTCGAACATGCCCTCGCGGCCGCCTTCGCGGCCGAAGCCGCTTTCGCGATAGCCGCCGAAGCCGCAGGCGGCGTCGAACATGTTGGTGCCGTTGACCCACACCACGCCGGCCTTCAATTGCGGCGCGACGTGCAGGGCAAGATTGACATTCTCGCTCCACACCGAAGCGGCGAGGCCGTAGCGCGTGTTGTTGGCGAGCTCGATCGCTTCCTCGGTGTTGCGGAAGCTCATCGTCGCCAGCACCGGGCCGAACACTTCTTCCTGCGCCAGAATGTTTGCCGGCGAAACGCCAGTCGCCAGCGTCGGCAGGTGATAGTAGCCGGAGGACGGCAGCGCTGCGTCCGGTTGCCAGCAGACGGCGCCCTGCTTCGCGCCCTCGGCGATCAAGCCCTTGACGCGGTCGAGCTGGGTGCGATCGACCAGCGGGCCGATATCGGTGTTCTTGTCGAGCGGGCTGCCGACCCGCAGCCGGCTCATCCTGACCTTGACCTTGGCGATGAAGGCTTCCGCGATGCCTTCCTGAACCAGGAGGCGCGAGCCGGCACAGCAGACCTGGCCCTGGTTGAACCAGATGCCGTCGACGAGGCCCTCGACGGCGCTGTCGAGATCGGCATCCTCGAAGACGATGAAGGCCGATTTGCCGCCGAGCTCGAGCGAAAGCTTCTTGCCCGATCCCGCAGTCGCCTTGCGGATGATCTTGCCGACCTCCGAGGAGCCGGTGAAGGCGATCTTCTGGACGCCCGGATGGTTGACGATGGCAGCGCCCGCCTCAGGGCCGCCCTGGACGATGTTGACGACGCCTTTCGGCACGCCGGCGCGCTCGCAGATCTCGGCGAACAGGATCGCGGTGAGCGGAGTGAATTCGGCCGGCTTCAGCACCACGGTGCAGCCGGCGGCCAAAGCCGGCGCGATCTTCCAGGCCAGCATCAGCAGAGGGAAATTCCACGGGATGACCTGACCGACGACGCCGACCGGCTTGTTGCCCGGAAAATCCTTCTCGAGCGTTTGCGCCCAGCCGGCATGATGGATGAAATGGCGGATCGCCAGCGGCACGTCGATGTCGCGGCTTTCGCGGATCGGCTTGCCGTTGTCGATCGATTCCAGAACCGCGAACAGGCGCTGGTGGCGCTGCATGGCGCGGCCGATGGCGTAGAGGATTTTTGCGCGGGCGTAGCCGGAGGAAGCCGACCATTTCGGCAGCGCCTTGGCGGCGGCCTGGACCGCGGCATCGATGTCGGCGGCGCCGGCATCCGAGACCTTGGCCAGAAGCTTGCCGGAGGACGGCTCGCTGGTGTCGAAGGTCTTGCCGCCGGCCGCCGCCTTCCAGGCGCCGTCGATAAACAGGGCCTTGGAGAAATCGCGCGAGGCCAACCAGGCATCGGCCTCGTTGCGGGCCTCCGGCGCCGGACCGTATTCCATGGCGTGATAGCGTTCTAGGATGTTCATGGGGCGCTCCTTCCGGAGAATATTTCAGGATAAGTTGGCGCTCTACGGCGCCCCCCTCTGTCCTGCCGGACATCTCCCCCACTTGTGGGGAGATTGGCCGTCATCGGCGATTTCGCCAATCTCCAGCGTTGCAGGACTGGAGCGGACAAAGGCGCGAGCTGATCTCCCCCCTTGTGGGGGAGATGTCCGGCAGGACAGAGGGGGGCGCGAAGGAGCTCGGCGCTCAAGGCCTTCGCTCGCCCTACGCCATCGCGTGGCGGTGGTTGGCCGAATAGTGGCCGGTCAGATGATGTTCGAGCTGGCGTTCGATGTCGGTGAGCAGGCTCGACGCGCCGAAGCGGAACAGCTCCGGCTCAAGCCAGGGCCGGCCAAGCTCTTCCTTCATCAGCACCAGCCAGTCGAGCGCGACCTTGGCGGTGGAGATGCCGCCCGCCGGCTTGAAGCCGATGAGATAGCCGGTTTCCTCGAAATAGGCGCGGATGGCGCGGACCATGGCAAGACCGACGGGAAGCGTGGCGTTGACGCTTTCCTTGCCGGTCGAGGTCTTGATGAAATCGGCGCCCGCCATCATCGCCACCATCGAGGCGAGCATCACATTGCGCAGCGTGGAAAGGTCGCCGGTGCCGAGGATGACCTTGAGATGGGCGTCGCCGCAGGCGGCGCGCATGGCGACGATCTCGTTGAACAGCTCGCGCCACTTGGCGCCGTAGACCAGGCCGCGCGGGATGACGACGTCGATCTCGTCGGCGCCGTCCTTCACCGAGGCCTCGATCTCCTGCAGGCGGGTCGAGAGCGGCGCCAGGCCGTGCGGAAAGGCGGTGGAGACCGCGGCGACATGGATGCCTGTGCCGCGCACGGCGTCGACCGCGGTCGCGACGAAGGGATGATAGACGCAGACCGCCGCCGGCCGGATCGTCTCGCCCGATATGCCGAGACCCTCGACGATGTCGCGGCGCAGCGGGTTGATCGCCTTGGCACAGAGTCGGCGCACGCGCTCGTCGGTGTCGTTGGAATTGAGCGTCGTGAGGTCCATGCAGGCGATGGCCCGCAAAAGCCAGGCCGCCTGGTTGTCGGCCTTGATCGAGCGCCGCTTGGTGAGCGTGGCGACACGACGCTCCAGCGCCGAGCGGTTGACGCTGCGCACCGATTCCAGGAAGCCGAGATCGAGCTTCATGCCGGGGTTGCGGGCGATGCCGTGTTCCAGCGGCAGCGGCGTGTTGGCGGCGGCGCGCGCCGGCAGCGGCATCACCTTGGACGCGCCTGCGCCTGCTTCGCGGATCGTGCTCATCTCCTGCCCTCTTATTCAGCTGCGTACGCCGAAGGATAGCCCGTGAAGCGTTGCTTCACGAGTCTTTCGGTGGCTCATAGCGGAAAAAGACAGCAAAAGCAGCCGATTTTTGACCGCAGGGTCAAACCGGCGGACGCGTGCCTCAGCCGACGAAGGCGCGCTCGACGACGAAGCTGGCCGGATGGCTCAAGGAGCCTTCCTGGAAGCCGAGGCTTTCGGCAAGCTCCTTGACGTCCTTCAGCATATGCATCGAGCCGCAGATCATGATGCGGTCGGTCTCGGGATTGAGCTTGTCGATGCCGAGGTCGGAATAGAATTTTCCGGACCCGATCAGCGCGGTGATACGGCCCATGCGCGCCGATTCCTCGCGGGTCGTCGAATTGTATAGCGTGACGCGGCCCGCGGTCAGCTCACCGATCAGAGGATCGTTCTCGAGCGCCGCCACCAGTTCCTGGCCGTAAGTGAGCTCTGCAATGTCGCGGCAGGTGTGGGTGAGGATCACCTGATCGAACTTCTCATAGGTGTCGGGATCGCGCAGCAGGCTGGCGAAAGGCGCTATGCCGGTGCCGGTCGAGATCATGAACACGCGCTTGGCGGGCGTCAGCGCATCGAGCACTAGCGTGCCGGTCGCCTTCTGGCGCATGATGACGGTGTCGCCGACCTGAATTTTTTGCAGCTCGGAGGTCAGCGGGCCGTCCGGCACCTTGATCGAGAAGAATTCGAGCTCATCATCCCAGGCCGGGCTGGCGACGGAATAGGCTCGGAAGATCGGCTTCTCGGCATTGGGCAGGCCGATCATGACGAACTCGCCGGAACGGAAGCGCAGTGACTGCGGCCGGGTGATGCGGAAGGAGAACAGCCGGTCAGTGTAATGCTTCACCGACACCACGGTTTCGGCATAGACATTGGCCGGGATCGGGAACTGCAGCGGCCTTGCGCCAGCGACGTTCAACGCGGATGTCGTGTTCATTCCAACCCAACTTTCCGGCCCAGACGAAACGCACCGGGCGCCAAACTTTCTCCTGCGCGTCCGAACGGTCAGGTTCCGACGTGCCCGCTGCACATTGCCTAGCGGTAAGCTCTTGTGTCGGAAACTTATTAGTATACAAATGATCTTGAGGTCAAGATGGCGACGTAAAATGCGGTTCCAAACCGCGGCATATCCGTAGTCCTGGTATTTCGGGTTTCGGCAATGAATGAGAAATTTTCAGCGTCGGCGGGAAGCGTCGTGGCTGGCATCGATGTAGGCGGAACCTTCACCGACCTGCTTTTGATAGATGGCAAGGCCGGCGGCAAGGTCCATATCGCCAAGACCCCGACCACGGTGGAAAACCAGGCCTTCGGCGTGGTCGCCGCGCTCGGCGCGACCGGCTTTCCGATCGACGGCATCGACCTCATCGTGCATGGCACGACGACCACGACCAACGCCGTGCTGGAGCGCCGCCTGGCGCGGACCGGCATGATCACCACGCGCGGCTTTCGTGACGTGATCGAGCTTGGCCGCCGCACGAGGCCGCAGGCCTATGGCATGACGGGTACGTTTGTCCCCGTCATTCCCCGCGACCTTCGGCTCGAAGTGTCGGAACGGGTCGAGGCTTCCGGCGCCGTGCGCATTCAACTCGACGAAGCCGAGATGCGCGATGCGGTGAAGAAGCTGCTCGACGCCGGCTGCGAGTCGCTGGTCATCCACTTCCTGCATTCCTACGCCAACCCAGCGCATGAAAGGCGGGCGGCGGAGATCGCGGCGGAGCTCTGGCCGAACGGCCATATCACCACCGGACACGCGCTGCTTTCGGAAGCGCGCGAGTTCGAGCGCGGCGTGACGGCAGCGGTCAACGCCTCCGTGCAGCCGATCCTCGAGCGCTATGTCGAGCGGCTGCGCAAAGAGCTCGGCGCGAAAGGCTACGCCCGCGACTTCCTGATCATGAACGGCAATGGTGGCATGATCTCAGCCCGCTTCGTCACGCTGGAATCGGCGAAGACCGTGATGTCCGGTCCGGCCTCGGGCGTGATCGCCGCCGCCTATACGGGCAAGCGCGCCGGCTTCGGCAACCTCGTCACCTACGACATGGGCGGCACCTCGACCGACGTGGCGCTGATCCGCAATGCGGAACCCGCCGTCTCGAACGAGATCGAGATCGAATATGCGATGCCGATCCATGTGCCGATGGTGGCGGTGCATACGGTCGGCGCCGGCGGCGGCTCGATCGCGCGGGTCGACGCAGCAGGGCTGATCCAGATAGGCCCGGAAAGCGCCGGCGCCAATCCCGGCCCGATCTGCTACGGGCGCGGCGGCACCCAGCCGACGATCACCGACGCCAATCTCGTGCTGGGGCGCCTGGCGCCGAAGAGGCTGCTCGCGGTCGACAATCCGGTCACCGTCGAACGCGTCACCGGCATTTTCGAAGAGACGATCGGCAAGCGCACCGGCCTTTCCGGCGTCGAGGCGGCGGGCGCGGTGCTCAGGCTCGGCAACATGAAGATGGCGGGCGCGATCCGCATGGTCTCGGTGTCGCGCGGCCATGACCCACGCGATTTCGCGCTGTTCGCCTTCGGCGGCGCCGGACCGCTGCACGCGACGGCGCTTGCCCGCGAGCTCGGCCTCCCGCGCGTGCTGGTGCCGGCGCGCCCGGGCATCACCAACGCGCTCGGCTGCGTCGTCGCGGATCTGCGGCACGACTTCGTCAACACAATCAACCAGCCAGTGAAGCTGCTCGACGAAGCCATGCTTCGCGAGGTATTGGAACGGCACCGTAACGAAGGCGAGATGCTCATCGCCAAGGAAGCGGTGAAGCCGGACGCGATCCGCGTCACCCATTCGGCCGACATGCAGTTCGTCGGCCAGACACACATCATCAACGTGCCGCTGCCGTCGTCCTCGGTTTCACGAGAAACGCTGCAGCTTCTGTTCGAAAAAGCTTACTTCGCCCGCTTCAAGGTCGAGTTGCCGGAAATCCGCGCCAACCTCGTCAACCTCAACACCTCGGTCACCGGCGTGCGGCCGCAGATCGACCTGTCGCGGCTGATCGATCCGGCAGGACGCGCGGCGACGCTCGAGGAAGCGCGGCGGGAGATCCGTCCGGTTTGGTATCACGGCACCTGGCACGACACGCCGGTTTATGCCCGCGAAAAGCTGCCGCTCGACGCCGTGATCGAAGGGCCGGCGATCCTCGAACAAATGGACGCCACCACCGTGCTCGAACCCGGCGACCGGGCGCGCTCGGACGCCGACGGCAACATCATCATCGACATCGGCGAGGCCTGAGATGAGCACGCTCGACACGATCACGCTTTCGGTGCTGCAGGCGGCGCTGCAGCAGGTCTGCGACGAGATGGACCTGACCTTCTCGCGCGCGGCCTTCTCGCCGGTCATCGCCGAAGCCAACGACCGCTCTGACGGCATCTACTCGGCCGTCGACGGCTCGCTGATCGCGCAAGGCAGCCAGGGCCTGCCGGTCTTCGTCGGCGTCATGCAATATTCGACCAGGATGGTGATCGAGATGATCGCCGACGGTCGCTGCCTCGCACCGGAGCCGGGCGACATTTACATCGTCAACGATCCCTATCTCGGCGGGACGCATCTGATGGATGTGCGCTTCGTCATGCCGGTCTATCGCGGCGGCAAGATCTTTTGCTGGCTTTCCAACACCGGGCATTGGCCGGATATCGGCGGCTCGGTGCCTGGCGGCTTCTCCGCTTCGGCCACTGCCGTCGAGCAGGAAGGGCTCAGGCTGCCGCCGGTCAAACTGTTCAAGAAGGGCGTGCTCGATCCCGAGATCTACGCCATCATCTGCTCGAACATCCGCGTTGCCGACCAGCGCATCGGCGACATCCGCGCGCAGGCGGCGGCTTTGGTGATTGGCCAGGACAGGCTGAACGAAATCCTGGATCGTTACGGTGACGAAACCGTCGTCGAGGCGATCGCGGAGCTGCGCAGCCGCGCCGCCGAGCAGATGCGCGCCTCGATCGCCGTCATACCCGACGGTACCTACCGCTCTCAGGCCTTCGTCGATTCCGACGGCGTGGTGAACGAGCCGCTGACCATCAATCTCGCCGTCGAGAAAAAAGGCGACACGCTGGCCTTCGATTTCGCCGGCTCGTCGAAGCCATGTGCAGGCCCGATGAACAGCGTGCTGGCGACGACCTTATCGTCGGTCTATCTCGCCATGCGGCATATTTTCCCGGAGGTGCCGATCAGCGCCGGCGCCTTCGAGCCGCTGACCGTCAAGCGGCCGGAGGGCACCTTCCTCGACGCGAAATATCCTCGGCCGGTCTCGGGCTGCGCGGCGGAGGTTTCACAGCGCATCGCCGAGGCGGTATTCGCGGCGATGGTGCAGGCATTGCCGGAGAAGGTGACGGCCGCACCCGCCGGTTCCAGCGGGAATTTCGCGCTCGGCGGCAACGATCCGGCGCGCGGGCGCGACTATGTCATGTACCAGATTTCCGGCGGCGGCTATGGCGGCAATGCCAGCCATGACGGCTTGAGCAATGGCTGCTCGACCATCGGCATTTCGAAATCGCCGCCGGTCGAAATCATGGAGCAGGCGTTTCCGGTGCTCTACCGGCACTACGCGCTGCGCGAAGGCTCCGGCGGCGCGGGAAAACATCGCGGCGGCTTCGGGCTTGCCTATGAGGTTGAAATCCTGCGCGGCGAGGCCCGTGCTTCCTTCGTCATGGACCACGGCCGCTTCGGCCCGCAGGGCGCGCTCGGCGGCAAGGACGGCGCGCCGAACAGCGTGACCGTGTTCCGGAACGGCGAAGCGCATGTGCCGCCGCATCTTTCCAAGGAACAGGACATCGCGCTGAAAGCCGGCGACCGCGTGCGCGTCGGCACGCCGGGCGGCGGCGGCTATGGCGACCCGCGCGAGCGCGACCCGAAGCTGGTCGCGGAAGACATTCGACTTGGCTACTATACATCCGAACAGGCGGAGGAGATGTTCGGCATAGTTGTCTCTTCGCCGCCGGGCGCTCCCCGGCTATAGTATCAATATATTATATACGCCTAAAATAGTTACCCGTTTGGAACTTCGGACATGAACCGATTGGATAAGGAGATATTAAGCCGACAATTATAGATAGGAACCCTCGATGACGTTTCGGGGGACGGTCGTGGAGCTATCCGACGATTTACTTGAGAGTGCAAGTTCACCAGACCGTGCGCGATGGCAACTTGGTCGGCTCGCGCGTTTCCCCGAATTGGGCAATGTTCCGCAAAAGCTGTTCGGGCTGTGCCTGGTCTATATCACCATGGCGGCGCTGATCTGGCCGTCGGCATATTCCGCGATGGCAGAGATGTACTTGCTGCGGCTTTTCGTCTTTGGACCGCTCAGCTTTCTGGCAGTGGCGATCCCAATGGCGATTGCCCTGTCGCCGAAGGCTCCGGTCACATTCATCGCAATGTCGATCCGCACCAATGGGCTGCGGGCGGCGATTGTCGTGATCATGTTCATGCTGATGCTCTCCGCGTTCACGACCTACAAGGTGAACATACCCGACATCGTCCCCTTTTACTGCGACAAAGCCCTGGCCGATTTCGGCGAACTGCTGCACGGTCAGGCGCCATGGCGCATCGCTCACGCATTCGACTCCGACCTTCTGGCGACGGTCGTAGCGGTGACCTATGCCAGACTCTGGTTTCTCGAATGGTTCGGCTTGGTGTTTTTTGCAGCGCTACTCGCCAACCAGCCGGTGCACCTGCGGTATCTCGCCGCGATGGCCCTTGTGTTTATGGTGGTCGGAACGGTCATGGCGACGTTGTTTTCCTCCGTCGGCCCGATCTTTTACCAGGAATTGGTGGGCGGCGATCGCTATGCCGAGCTTCTGGACGTGTTGAAGCAGCGGCCCTCCAACGAGCACGTCCTATCTTATTCCAGCTACCTTCTTGCCACCTATAAGAACGACATGCCGGCGCTTGGTTCCGGGATTTCCGCCATGCCCAGCATGCATATGGCGGTCGCCACGCTGAATGCGTTTTACCTTGGGCGGCTCAACCGCTGGCTCGGCATTGCAGGCTGGGCATTCGCGATCGTCATCCTGTTCGGTTCGGTCTATACAGGCTGGCACTATGCTGCTGACGGCTACGTTTCGATGCTGGTCGTGGCCTTGATCTGGCGGCGCACCGCAAGCATCAGCGACGGCAAGAGGGTGACGGGTGCATGGTCCTCAAAGCCGGTAGCCGAAGCCGCATCCTGACCTTAACTTTTGTCAGGGCATGATCTTTCCGAAAACCGGGTCCCAGCTTTCGGATGAGCTCTAAGCTAGTTTTGCCAGCAGTCGCAGGAATGTCGCGACTTCCTTGGCGGTCAGCGGCGCCAGCGTCTCCTCGGTGATGGCGCGCGCGAGCGGGATCAACCGCTCGATCGCCTCCCGGCCTTCCGGCGTCAGATTGACCAGCAGCCGCCTTTTGTCGACCTCGTGCTTGGAGACTTCGACAAGGCCGCGCGCCTTCAGCCGGTCGATGACGCCCTTCACGGTTGCGGCGTCCATGGCAATCAGCGTTCCCAACTGGTTCTGGGAGGTCTCGCCGATGTCGTAGAGCTTGGCCAAAGCAGCGAATTGCGGCGGTGTCAGGTCGCCGATATGCGAGGCAAAGATCGAGACATGGCGCTGATGCGCCTTGCGCAGGATGAATCCGACCTGGTCCTGCAGATGGTAGTTGTTCTCGTCGCCATCCTCGGCCTCGACCAGCCGCAGCAGATTGTCCTCGCCGCTCATCTGAGGCCATCCCATGCCTTGATGTCCTCTGCCGCCAGGCCGCCCATGCGGTTGTGGACGCGCGGACCGCAGGTCATGGCGAGGCAGAACAGGATCTCGTCGGGACGCGGGCCGTCGCTGATGCCCACTTCCATCGCGTCGAAATGGCTGCGGACATAGGCGGCGTTGATGTGGCCGAGCGGCACGTCGAGCTTTGACCCGAACGCGCCGACCTTCTTGGCCGAGGGCACGATGGCCTTGGCGTCGCCGAGACGCTCGCGCATGGCGTAGCCGCCCGGCACGTGCCAGAGCGCGCCATGCTCCAATTCGCCGGCCGTGCCAACGATGGCGCCCTTGCCGTAGCCGTCGATCTTCTTGACGTCGCCGCCGAGCGCCGCGATCAGCCTGTCCGACAGCAGAAGCCCGAGCGGCTTAAGGTCTTCCATCGCGCCCTGCAGATCCTCGACATAACGGCCGGCGAATGGATTCTTCACAAGCGCCATGGCAGCGGCGCGCAGGCGCGGCTCCTTCGCCGCTGGTCCGCCCTCGTGGAAGATCTCCTCATTCAGCACCGCGATCTTGCGGATCGGAAACTCAGGCATCGGCAAATTCCTCCTGTGCATGCTTGTTGGGCGCAGCGAGCGTCACCGAGCCACTGATGCGGGCCTCGCCCGCCAGAAACAGCGCCGAGGCGGCGATCAGGCCGCGCCGGCGAAAATCTTCGGCGACCGCGAGGCCCTTGTCCAGCGCCCGGGCAACCTCGTCGGGCGAAAGCGCGCCGACGCTTTGTGTCACCAGCTGCTCACCCAGATCGCTGTCGGGCGCGAGGTCGCGCGCCGGAACGCGCGCGATGGCAGGGTGACCGGGCAGGTCGACGGCGTTGGCAATCAGCGTTGCCGCGGCGTCGGCCTCGGCGCCGGTGCGCGCTAAAACGGTGACGGCATCGGCAATGCCCAGCGAAAACGACCGCCCGCGCCAGCCGCTGGTGGCAACACCGCGAACGCCATCCTCGGCGCGGATGCCGACACGATCGGCCATGCCATTCCCGGTGCCGGCGATCGCCACCGTCATCGACCGGCCGCTGCCAAGATGGAGCGCGCAGTCGCCGCCGTTGTTGACATAGGCGCGGTCGAGCCGCCGGCCGGCGAGCATGGCGCCGAGAATTTCGTCGGCTACCGAACCGGCAACGGCGGCCATCGGCGTGATGAAGCATTCCGCCAGCGGCATGACAGCGGCCTCCATACGGCGGGCGGTCGGGCCGGCGAAGTCACGCGGCGCCAGGAAGAAGGCCGGCAGGCGCAACTCGGGCAGTTCCTCGACGACCTCGATCAGGATCGTCTGGAAGCGCGCGACAGCCTGCTCGTAGGCGGCGCGACGCTCATCCGGCTCACCAAAAGCCTCCACGATCAGATCGATCGGCCCGTGGTTGAGATGGAGTCGCCGGCCGTCGGCAAGCCAATGCGCCTGCGGGCCGTTCATCAGCCGGCACCGTTCGCCGCGCGCCGCAACTGCGCCAGCGGCGGCCAGGGATTGCCGGCCGGCGCGCCGGTATTGCTGCGCGGGTTTAGATACTCGCCACCCTTGGCGAGAATGTCCTCGACGCTGCGGATCTCATTCTCGTAGCCGCCGAGCCGGACATAGTCGTCGCGGCGCATGGTGAACTCGATGGGCGCCACCAGCGCCGGCGTCGGCACATAGCCGAAGGCGCCTTCCGGCACGCGGGTGACGTCGACCATCAGCGTGATGCCGCCGCCCGGCCAGACATAAACAGGCGCGCCGCCGACGGTCACATAGGTCTTCAAGCCCTGAACCGAGCGGGTGAGGTTGACGGGGTTTTCGGTGACGCCGGCGCGGAGCGAGCCGCCGGCGCCGCCGATGAACAGCACCGTGCAGAGCGCCGGCTCGCAATTGTCCTCGATCAGGCCGACCGACTTTTGCAACCGCTCTGGAAATGGCTTCTGGACCGGCTTCAACTCGTCGTCCAACTCGTAATAGGCGAACTGCTCGCCGGTGGTCGACACCATCAGCAGCGACAGGCCGGGGCGCGCGCCCTTCTTGGCGTTCCAGTCGCCAAGGATCGACAGCGGGTCGGAGATCGTCGTGCCGCCCCAGCCGAGGCCGGGCTCCGAGACCTTGAAGTAGCGGCCGGGCGTAGAACGGCGGCCGATGATCTTTATGCCGGTGTCCTCCCAGCCCAGAACCTTGCCGGCCTGATGTTCGGAGACGACGCCGGTGATGTGGTCGTCGACCACCACCACCTCATCGACCAGACCGCGCCATTGCGTGGCGAACATGCCGATGGTGGCCGAGCCGCAGCCGACGCGCATGCGGTGTTCGATCTTGCCGTCGATGACCGGCGCCTTGCCGGCTTCGACGATGACCGTCGCGCCGCCATCGATGGTGAGCTCGACCGGCTTCCTGTTGCAGAGATTGAGCAGCGCGTCGCAGGTGGCGCGCCCCTCCGCCTTCGAGCCGCCGGTCAGGTGATGCACGCCGCCGAGCGACAGCATCTGCGAGCCGTATTCGCCTGTCGTGACATGGCCGATCGCCTCGCCTTCGGAACGCACCGTCGCCGTCTCGTCGCCGATATGGCGATCGGTGTCGATCTTCACCTTGACGCCGCAGTACGAAAAAATGCCTTCGGTGACGACAGTGACGAGGTCGACGCCCTCGACCTCCTGGCTGACGATGAAGGGCGCCGGCTTGTAATCGGGATAGGTGGTGCCGGCGCCGATCGCGGTGACGAAGCGGCGGCCGGTGTTGACCAGCTCGCCGCTCCAGGCTTCGCCTTCGGCGACGAACGGCACGACCGCGCCGCCGGTCTCGGCCGCGTGGTCGAGGATGGTCAGCGGGTCCATGCGCACGATGCGGCCGCCGATATTGCCGTAGCGGTCGCAAGCGCCGGTTCGGCCGTCGGCGATGTAGCACATGACCGGACAGGCATCGCAGCGGATCTTCTCCGCCACCTGCTTCTCGCCGGGATCGTGAGTTTCGAAACGTTCGGCAAGCTCGCTCATCGGCGCGCCTCCTTCTCGCGGATCGCCGCCAGGATGCGGCTCGGCGTCGCCGGCACCTTGGTGACCAGGACGCCGGTTGCATGACGGATGGCGTTGAGGATCGCCGGCGCTGTCGGGATCAGCACATGCTCGCCCAGACCCTTGGCGCCGAACGGCCCTTCGGGATCCGGAACCTCGACCAGTATGTGCTCGACCGGCGGCACGTCGCCGATGGTAGGAATGAGATAATCGTGCAGGTTCTCGGTGCGGCCGGGGATGTATTCCTCCATCAGCGCCATGCCGATGCCTTGCGCGATTCCGCCCTCGATCTGGCCCTCGACCAGCACCGGGTTGATCGCCTTGCCGACGTCATGCGCGGCCGTGATCTTGATGAGCTTCACGGTGCCGAGCTTGAGATCGACCTCGAGCTCGGCGATCTGCGCGCCATAGCCATAGACGGCATAGGGCTTGCCCTGGCCCCTGGCGTCGAGCGGCAGGGTCGGCGGGTCGTAGGTTTCCTCGGCGACGAAGACAAAACCGTCTGCATCGGCCTTCAGCGCCGCGAGATCGATGCGCCGCGCAGCATCGCCTTCGCGGATGGAGATGCTTGCGCCGTCCAGCGCGATCGTCGCCTGCTCCGACACATTGGCGAAGCGCAGGATCTTCTCGCGCAAGGCGCGGCCTGCTTTCTCCGCCGCCTTGCCCGTGACAAAGGTCTGGCGCGAGGCGGATGTCTTGCCGGCGTCAGGCGTGATGGCGGTATCGGCGCTCTTCAGCTTGAACCTGTCCAGCGGCAGGCCGAGCGCGTCGGCGCAGATCTGGGTGATGACCGTGTTGGAGCCCTGGCCGATGTCGACCGCGCCCTGATGCAGGATCACCTCGCCGGAAGGCGAAATGCCGACCTTGATGGTCGAGGGATTGGGCAAGGAAGTGTTGCCGCAGCCATACCAGCAGGAGGCGATGCCGACGCCGCGCTTGCTTGCGGCATGGGCCGCGTTGAACGCCTCCGCATCCGCCAGCGCGCGCGCCCAATGCGGTTTGAGCTGCTCGAGGCATTCGCCGATGCCGACGCCGGACTCCAGGCGCTGGCCGGTGACCGTCTCGCAGCCGTCGCGCAGGCAGTTCCTTAGCCGGAACTCCAGCCTATCCATGCCAAGCTTGCCGGCGAGCTCGTCATAGAGCGTCTCCTGCATGATGGTGGCTTGCGGCACGCCGAAACCGCGGAAGGCGCCGGCGATCGGGCCATTGGTGTGGATGGCATGGCCGGTCGCCCGGTAGTTCGGCGTAAGATAGGGACCGGAGGCATGCACCGGCACGCGGTTGGCGACGGTCGGCCCCCAACTGGCATAGGCGCCGGTGTTGAAATCGCCCTCGAAGACCATGCCGGTGATACGGCCTTCGGCGTCGGCGCCGATGGACGCCTTCATCTCGGCGGGGTGACGCTTGGTGGTCGACATCATCGATTCGTTGCGGGTGTAGGCGAGCGCGGCCGGCCGGCCCGTCTTCATCGCGACAAGGCCGATGAGCGGCTGCAGCGAGACATCGAGCTTCGAGCCGAAGCCGCCGCCGGTGGCGGTCGGCACGATGCGCACCTTGTCGACGGCAAGGCCCAGCACCTTGGCCGTCTCGTCGCGGTCCATGTAAGGGGCCTGGGTGCAGGCGACGACGACGAGCGTGTCGCCATCCATGTAAGCGTAACCGGCTTCCGGCTCGATATAGGCGTGCTCGACGAAGGAAGTCTCGATGGCGCCCGAGACCCTGGCGGCAGCACCTGCAAGCGCTGCTTCAGGATCGCCGCGCTCGACATAGCCGGAGGTGAGCAGGTTCGCGGGACGGTGGCTGTGGATCAGCGCGGCGCCTTCGGCCTTTGCTTCGCACGGCTGCAGCATAGGCGGCAGTTCGGTCCAAGTGATCGGAAAATCCGTCAGGTCGAGATCGAGAATGGCCTCACGCTCGCCCGCCACCAGCGCCACCGCCTCGCCGCGCAAGCGGACAAAATCCTCGGCAAGCGCCGGCTGGTCGGCAAAGGGACCGATGACGCCGAAGCAATTCTTTCCCGGAATATCGGCGGCGGTGAAGACGCCGGCGATGCCTGGATGTGCCTTGGTCCAGGCGCCGAGATCGCCAAAGCTGAAGCGGGCATGATAGTGCGGTGAGCGGATGACCAGCACGGACAACGCGTCGGCTGGAAAGGAATCGCCGCCGAACTTCTCGCCGCCGGTGACCTTCGGCATGCCGTCGAGGCGGATCGGCGAGGCGCCGACGGCGCGGCCCGCTTCCGGCAGGCGAAGATCGATCCCGTTCATGTGCCGCGACGCGCCCATCACCGCCGCGACGATCTTCCTGTAGCCAGTGCAGCGGCAGAGCACGCCGCCCAGCGCATCCTGCGTCTCGGCCTCGCTTGGCGTGGGGTTGCGCTCCAAAAGCGCGGTGGCCGCGACCAGCAGGCCGGGTGTACAGATGCCGCATTGCGCGGCGCCATGTTCGAGGAACGAGGCCTGCAGCGCCGACAGCCTGCCATTGGCAAGGCCCTCGACGGTGGTGACGGCGGCACCGGACACCGTGGCCGCCGGCATCAGGCAGGCACAGACCGGATTGCCGTCGACAAGCACCGTACAGGCGCCGCAATCGCCGGCATCGCAGCCAACCTTGGTGCCGGTCAGCTGCAACTCGTCGCGCAAGACCTGCGACAGGCGCCGCACCGGCGGCACGGAGACGCTGACGGCGGCGCCGTTGACCTCGAAGGCAATGTCGGCGCGTTCCATTCCGGATTGGGCCATGCCGGATTTGGCGGTGCCGGATTGGACCATGCTCATGCGGCCACCTTGCTTTGATCGAGCCCGGTTGCCGCGCGCATGGCGCGGACGACGATCTCGCGCGCCGCTTGCTCCCGGTATTCGGCGCTGCCGCGCACATCGGCGATCGGCGACAGTTCATCGAACGGCGCCGACAGCACGGCATCGGCAAGCGCGGACGTGACTGGCCGGCCACGCAGGACCGCCTCGACGCCGGCGAGACGGCATGCGACCGCCGAACAGGAGCCGACGGCGATCGCCGCTTCGGCGACGATGCCATCCTCGACCACCAGCCGCGCCGCGGCCATGGCGATCGAGATGACGAGATAGCGCCGGGCGCCGAGCTTGACGAAAGCCGAGGCGCCGGCCGCGGAACGCTTCGGGACACGGATGGCGGTGACCATCTCGCCGGGCTGCAGCGCCGTGCGGCGATTGCCGAGGATGAACGCGCCGAGCGGCAGATGGCGGGTGGCTTTCGCCGAGCGCAATTCGACATCGGCGTCGAGGACCGAAAGCGCCGGCACGCCATCGGCAGCGGGCGAGGCATTGCAGAGATTGCCCGCAACCGAGGCGACGTTCTGGATCTGGACCGAGCCGACCTCGCGCGCCGCCGATTTCAACGCCTCGAACGCCGCCGGCAATGGGTAGCGCACGATATCGGTCCAGGTCGTGCGGGCGCCGATGCGCCAATGCTCGTCGGTCTCGGCAATGCCGCGCAGTTCGGCGAGACCGTTGATGTCGAGGATGTTGTCGCGGAAAGGTTTCGCGCCCTGCGCTGGGTAGAAATCCGTGCCGCCGGCGAGGATGCGCCAGCGATCCTCGCCAAGCAGAGCGAGCGCCTCGTCGACCGTGGTGGGTTTCGCATAACGGATCACGCTCTGCCTTCCAGACAATTGGCCTTCCCGAAAAAGAGCCTTCCCCTGGCCCTCCGAAGTGCCTGCTTCGGGTGTTCTTGCCGGCGCACGGGCCGGTCAAATTCATTCGTATGCAAATGATATCAGGCCGTTCGGAATTGTCAAAGCCGGAGTTGGGCCGGAGTTGGCGCCGCGAAGAGCTGAACGCGATTGTTATGGCGCCGGAGGTTGACGCCGCGGGCCATCTGGTCAAGGTTCCCTCTCCGGTCGCGTCAGCGGCTTTGGACTGGAGCCCCCAAACCAACCAGGGGGTAGAACCAGGGCCGAAACGAGAGGAAGCCGCATGGCCGAAGAAGCGCTCATCGTCATCGACCTGCAGAACGATTTTTGCCCGGGCGGCGCGCTGGCGGTTGCCGGCGGCGACGAGATCGTGCCTTTGGTCAACGACCTGATCCGCCGGACCGACCATGTGATCCTGACGCAGGACTGGCACCCGGCCGGACATTCGAGCTTTGCCTCCAGCCATCGCGGAAGGCAAGCGTTCGAGACGATCGAGATGCCTTACGGACCGCAGACGCTGTGGCCGGATCATTGCATCCAGGGGAGCCTTGGTTCCGATTTCCATTCCGGGCTGGCATGGACCAAGGCGGAACTGGTGATCCGCAAGGGTTTCCGCACCGCGATCGATTCCTATTCGGCCTTCTTCGAGAACGACCACACGACGCCGACCGGCCTTGGCGGCTATCTCAAGGAACGCGGCATCGACACGATCACGCTGGTTGGGCTCGCCACCGACTTCTGCGTCGCCTTCTCCGCCCTCGACGCCGCGAAGCAGGGCTTCAAGACCACGGTCAGGCTCGACGCCTGCCGCGGCATCGATCTCAACGGCTCGGTCGAGGCGATGCTGAAACGCATGCGCGAAGCCGGCGTGACGCTCGAAGATCATTCGGCGGATTGACCGGACTGTGGGGAAGGCCCCCCTCACCCGGATTGCCAACCGAATTGCGAAGAGCAATTCGGGGCAATCCGACCTCTCCCCGAGGGGAGAGGAGGTCGCCGGCGCTGGCGCCAGCCTCTTCTCCCCACCGGGGAGAAGGTGGCCGCGAAGCGGCCGGATGAGGGGGCGTCTCGCATTTGCCGCGCTCGCGATCGCGCTGCTGCTTCCTGCACAAGCTTTCGCCGCCGAAATCCATGAGTTGCCGGGCGCCGCCATGTCGCTCTGGTGGGCGTTGCCCTTCGCCGGCCTGCTTTTATCGATCGCCACCGGACCGCTGCTCTTCCAACATGTCTGGGAACATCACTACGGCAAGATCGCCGCCGCCTGGGCGGCGCTGGTCGTGGTTCCTCTGGCAGTCGCCTTCGGCATCGCGACCGCAGGCGAAGCGGTGCTGCACACGCTGCTCACCGAGTATCTGTCCTTCATCATCCTGTTGTTCGCGCTCTACACGATCTCGGGCGGTATCCTGCTTGCCGGCAACATCCACGGCACGCCGCTCACCAATGCCGGCCTGCTGCTCATCGGCGCGCTGCTCGCCTCGGTGATCGGCACGACCGGCGCCTCTATGATCCTGATCCGGCCGATGCTGCGCGCCAACGACAACCGGCCGTTCAACGCCCATGTGGTCATCTTCTTCATCTTCCTGGTCTCCAACATAGGCGGTTCGCTGACGCCGCTCGGCGACCCGCCCTTGTTCGTCGGCTTCCTGCGCGGCGTCGATTTCTTCTGGACGACCGCGAATCTGTGGCGCGAGACGCTGTTCACAGGCGGGCTGGTGCTCATCGTCTTCCTGGCGCTCGACACTGTGCTGCATCGGCGGGAGGGTGGCATGCCGAAGATCAAGGACCCGACGCCGGACACGAAGGTGCGCCTGCGCGGCCTGGCCAATTTGCCGTTGCTCGCCGGCGTGATCGGCGCCATCCTGCTTTCGGCGAGCTGGAAACCGGGCGTCAGCGTCCCGATCCTCGGCGTTGGCCTCGAGCTGCAGAACCTGGTGCGCGACGCCATCATCCTGGCGCTGGCCTTGCTGTCGCTGAAGGTCTCGTACAAGAGCCACAGGGAGGCCAATGGCTTCACCTGGGGGCCGATCGCCGAAGTGGCGAAACTCTTTGCCGGAATCTTCGTCTGCATCGTGCCGGTCATCGCTATCCTGCGGGCCGGCCAGGACGGCGCGCTGGCGCCGCTGGTGGCGCTGGTCAGCTCCACGGAAGGCCAGCCCAACGACCTCGCCTATTTCTGGCTGACCGGGGCGCTGTCGTCCTTCCTCGACAACGCGCCGACCTATCTGGTGTTCTTCGAGCTGGCCGGCGGCGATGCGCGCCACTTGATGACGGAGACCGCCTCGACGCTTGCCGCGATCTCGGCCGGCGCGGTGTTCATGGGCGCCAACACCTATATCGGCAACGCGCCGAACTTCATGGTCTTTGCCATCGCCAGGCATCGCGGCTTCAAGATGCCGGGCTTCTTCGGCTACATGGCGTGGTCGGGCCTTGTGCTGATCCCGACGTTTTTGATTGCGGGATTCCTTTTTTTCTAACCGACACCCACATATCTTCGCACCGCCGACGGATCGGCCCGCAGTGCCTCGACATCGACCGTCTCGCGGTTGCGGCCGTTCTCGATGAAGCAGACACGATCCGCCACCGACAGCACGGCGTCGACACGCTGCTCGACCAGGATGGTCGAGACGCCGAGCTCGCGCAACTTCGCCACCGTCTCGCGGATCTTGGCGATCATCGACGGCATCAATCCTTCGGTCGGCTCGTCGAGTAGCAGCACCTGCGGCTCGAGGCAGAGCGCGCGGGCCATGGCCAGCATCTGCTGCTCGCCGCCGGAGAGCGTGCCGGAGCGCTGCTTCAGCCGCTCCCTGAGCAACGGGAAGAGATCGAGGACGTTTTCACGCGCCTCTCTGCCCTTGCCGCGCGCCATCAGCCCGATCTCGATGTTCTCCGCCACCGTCATCTCGGCGAACAGCCGCCTGCCCTGGGGTACATAGGCGACGCCGGCCTTCGGCACGTCATGCGCGGCGAGGCCGGTCAGTTCCTTGCCGTCCAGCTTGATCGAGCCGGCCGCTGCCGGCACCAGACCCATGATCGCCTTCAGCGTCGTCGTCTTGCCGGCGCCGTTGCGGCCGAACAGACACAGCACCTCGCCCTTGTTCAAGGCCAGGTCGAGACCGTAGAGCACCTGCACCTCGCCATAGAAGCAATCGAGGCCGGAGATGGCAAGCAATCCACCATCGGTTCCAACGGTGTCAGCCATGGGTCGCTCCGAGATAGGCGTCCTGGACTTGGCGGTTGGCGCGGATCTCATCCGGCGTACCTTCGGCGAGGATCTTTCCCGAATTGACGACGGTGATGCGGTCGGCAAGCTGCATGACCACCGGCATGTTGTGCTCGATCAGAAGCACCGTTGCGTCCTTGGCGATCTCGCGCACCAGCGTGATGAAATTGTCGATCTCGCTATCGGCCAGGCCTTGTGTCGGCTCGTCGAGGATGAGCAGGCGCGGCTTCAGCGCCAGGCCCATCGCGACTTCGAGCAGGCGCTGGTGTCCGTAGGAAAGCTGCCCGGCCGGCGTGCCGGCGCGGTCGGCCAGGCCGGTGCGTTCGAGCGCCGCCATGACGCCGGTCCTGACCTGCCCCTTCGAGCGGCCGTCGGTCAGCGTGCGTTGCACCGGCAGCGCGACATTGTCGAAGGCCGTGAGATTGGCAAAGACGCTGGTGATCTGGAACGTGTAGGCGACGCCGAGGCGAACTCGTTTGTAAGCCGGCATGGCAGTGATATCGGCGCCGTCGAAGACGACCCTGCCGGAGGACGGACGGATGCGGCCCGAGAGCAGGCTGACGAAAGTGGTCTTGCCGGCGCCATTGGGACCGATGACGGCGCGGATCTCGCCCGGCATCAGCGCGAAGTCGACGCCGTCGACGGCGCGCAAGCCGCCGAAATTGCGCGACAGGCCCTTGGTGGTGAGCAGCGGCGTCATGGCAGCCACCCCAGCCAGCGCTCGCGGATGCTGCCCATAATGCCTTTCGGGGCGAACAGGACGAGCAGGATGAGCGCCACGCCGACGATCAGCAGATAGGCGGAGGTGAAGCCGCTGGTGATGTCGGTGACATAATACATGAACAGGGTGCCGACCAGCGGGCCGAGCGTGGTCGCGGCACCCCCGAGCAGCACCCAGAGCAGCGGCAGGATCGAATACTGGATCGATGCGAAATTCGATCCGACATAGCCGAACAGCAAGGCATAGGCAGCACCGGACGCAGCGCAGATGGCGCCGGAGGCGACGACCGCGGCAAGCTTGTTGGCGACCGTGTCGTAGCCCAGCATCCTGGTCCGTTCCTCGTTCTCGCGGATCGCGACCAGCACACGGCCGAAGCGGGAGCGGACGACGGCAAGTGTGATGAGCAGCACGACCGCGAACAGCGCCAGCGCGCTCATGTAGCGCACGGTTGGATCGGTCAGGTCGAAGGAGGCGCCGCCGATCGAGACCACCCGCGACGCCTGCTGGATGACGAGGCCCTGGTCGCCGCCGGTCCAGGCGGCGAAATAGAGGATAAGCAGATAGAAGACCTGGGCGAACATCATGGTGACGATCATGAAGGCGACACCCGAGGTGCGCAGCGCCAGTAGGCCGACGGCCAGGGCCAGCAGCGCGCCGCAGGCGATACCGGCGACGAAGGCTTCCGGAACGCCCCAGCCGAGGTGATACATGGTCAGGCCGGCGCCGTACAGGCCGGCGGAGAAGAACATGGCGTGGCCGAGGCTGAGCAGGCCGACATAGCCGAAGAGCAGGTTGTAGCCCATGGCGAAGACGGCCAGCGCCATGATGCGGGCGAACAGGCCCTGGTGATAATCCGGCAGGACGAAGTTCAGCGCGAACAGAAGCGCGATGACGCCGATATGCAGGGCGTAGGTCTTTGCCGGCGAAGCATCCCTCATCTGGATGTCGTCCCGAACAGGCCTTGCGGCCGGAACACCAGCACCATGGCGACGACCAGCGTGGCGATGATCTTGGCGAGCGTCGGCGAGAAGAACATCGAGACGATGCCGTCGGAGAGGCCGATCAGGACCGCCGCGACGATGGTGCCGCGCAACGAGCCGAGTCCGCCGATGATGACGACGATGAAGGAGAGCAGCAGCGGGTCTTGTCCCATCAGATAATGCGCCTGGCTGATCGGCACTATCAGCACCGCGGCGATCGCCGCCAGCATGGCGCCGACGGCGAAGACGCCGGCATAGACGCGCTCGACCGGAATGCCGAAGGCCTGCGCCGTCTCGCGGTCATATTGCGTGGCGCGCATGATCAGGCCGATTTTCGTCCGGGTCAGCACCAGCCAGGTGATCACCAGCAGAATGGCGGAGGCGGCGACCACCGACAGCTTGTAGCCGGAATAGCCGAACCACGGCAAAAGGATGCGGTAGCTGAAGGGCGGCTCCACCGGGCGCGCCTCGGGGCCGTAGAAGGTCAGCGCCAGTTGCTGGATGATGTAGAGCATGCCGATAGTGGCGACGATGGTGCCTTCGGGATTGTAGTTCAGCCGGCGCAACACCAGCCGCTCGGCGACGAGCGCGACCAGCCCGACGAGCAAGGGCGCGATCACAAGTGCTGCCACGAAGCCGATCGCCGGGTGGCCGGAGATCGCCGTCGAGACCGCCCAGGCGAGCACCGCGCCCAGCATGAAGAACTCGCCATGCGCGACGTTGACGACGCGCATGACGCCGAACACCAGCGACAGCCCAAGCGCCGTCAGCGCCAGCACCGCAGAAGTGACGAGGCCTTCGAGAGCGGCGAGGAGGAGGTGGGGTCCGAAGTGCATCAGCTATGAGGCAAGCTCACAGCGCCTGCGTCGTGTAATCCCCTTCCGGCTCGTAGAGCCCGTCTTCGATCTTGGTCTTGTGGACGACCTTGAGCTTGCCGCCTTCGATCTTGGAGATGTTCTGGATGCCGAAGCACTGGTGGATCTTGCCGTTGAAGGTTTTCGGGCCCTGCGGATGCTCCGGCCCTTCGGCGAATTCCTTCAACGCCTCGGTGGCCTCGATCAGTTTGGCGCGGTCCTCGGGTCCCTTGTAGCCGGCATCCTCCATCGCCTTCTTGACGACATAGAGCGTTTCCCAGCAGCCGAACATATGGGCTGCGGTGGAGACGTCCTTGGGATCACCGACGGCGGCGCCATTGTCGTCGATGCCGACGGCGGCGCGATAGGCTTTTTGCGCAGCGGAATCGTCAGGCTGCGCATAGCGCGGCGAGCCTTCCCAGAAATGGCTGCCATCGAGGAATTCGAGGCCGGGGCTGTTGATGTCGACGGCTTCGAGCGAATCGATGAAGCCGAAGAGTTGCGGTCGCTGCGAGCCGTAGAACTCGCCGAGCTCCTTGACGAAGGTGAGCACGGCAGGGCCGACCATGACGTGGTAGATCACCTCGGTCTCGGCCGGGATCTGCGGGAAGTATTTCGTGAAGGACGACTCCGTCGGCGGGATGGCGATCTGGGCGATCACGTCGGCGCCCTGCGCCTTCAGCGCAGGCGGCAGGTAGTCGCGATGGTCGTAGCCGAAGGCGAAGTCGGGGAAGATCTGCGTCACCTTCTTGCCGGCGTTGGCAGCGATCCACGGCGCCATCGACTGGATCTGGCTCTTCACATCGGTGATGCCGGGCTGGAAGACGTAGCGGTTGAGCTTGGTGGAGGCGACGTGATGGCCTTCGCTGACCACGAAATAGGGGATCTTGTTCTCGCCGGCGGCCGGCGCCGAGCCGATCACGACATGCGAAAAAAGCGTGCCGAAAACGATGTCGGTCTTGTGCTGCTTGGCGAATTTGTTGACCACTTCGGCGCCGCGCGCCGGATCGGTGCCGTCATCTTCGATCACCAGCTCGACCTTGCGGCCGCCGATGCCGCCGGCGTCGTTGATCGCCTTGACGGCGGCCGCGCTCGTCCTCTCGTACCAGCGGCCATAGGCGGCGCCGATGCCGGTGCGGTGCGACTGGAAGCCTATTCTGATGGGCGCCGAGCTCTGCGCCTGGCTGTAGCGGACGAAGCCGGGGGCCAGCGCAAGGCCGGTGCCCGCGGCGATGCCCTTCAGCGCGCTGCGGCGCGACAGCGTCGTCTTGGAGAGGTCGAAAAATCCGTTCTTGTCAGCCATGTCCGTTCCCCTGTTTTTTCAGTCTTGACCAGCGATAAGGCGGCTCGATCCTCCGCGCTCGGAGGACGCGAAAATTGCATGTGTACAAACTAAATCACCAAAGCCGCGACGTGGCAAGCGAGCTTCCCCAACGGTATTGAGGGCGCCCTTGTCTCATCCCGCCGTCGGTGTGGCAAGCAACCAAAGGCCGAATATCGTATAGGCGATCATCAGGAGCGTCAGCGGAAGCTGGCTGAGTGCCGCGCGGGAGGCTTGCGGATGCAGCCGCCAGGTGAGGCCATGCGCGACGACCACCGCCAGCACATGGCCGGCGATGATGACGCCGGCCTGCAGGTTCCACAGCCACCAGGCCGACTCCGCGCCGGCGACGATGCCGGCCTCGACCATCCTATTGGCGGTGCCGAACAGGTTCCAGCCGAGCCCGAAAGGATCGGAGAGCGCGACCAGCGCATACTGGCCGTCTACCAAAAGCACCGTGAGGTAATGCGCGATGTGATAGGCAAGCGCGATCGGCACGATCGACCAGACCAGCAGGCCGGCGGTTTTTCCGAACGACTGCGCATCGCCGGCGAGGCGCTGGCCGAGAAAGACGGCCAACGTGAACACCGCCGCGAGCAGGACAAAGGTGAGCACGAGGCCGAAGCTGCCGACGCCGATCAGCGCGGTGCGGCCGGGATATTCCAGCGGATTGACGCCGAACAGGCCGAGCCAGAAGAAGGTTTTCGACAGGCCGTCGAAGGATACCGACGACAGCGACAGCAGGAGGAAAGCCGTGCCGCTCAACGGCAGCGGCTCGGCGGCGAGCAGCTTGGCGCCGGGCCAGCAGAGCGACAGCCGGCCATCCCGCCGCTCAAGTGGCGCGAAGCGGGCGACCATGGAAAAGAAGACCGTGAGGAATTCGCCGCGCTTGCTCCAGCCGCCATAGCCGAAGAGAAGCATCGCGACAAAGCTCGCCAGCCAGTAGATGCCGGCGGCAAAGGCAAGGCGGGCCGGATCGTCGGGCGCCGGGTCGACCAGCTCGAACCAGGCGAAGGCGACGAACAGCGCGAAGGCCGGCCAGTAGCCCAGCCATGGCGGCAGGCGTGACGGCTTTGCCTCGTCGCTTTGAAGGCCGAAGACGCGAGAGGCGACGCGCCAAGGGCCGTACCACGGGTTGAGCCACGACCACAGGTCGCCGAACACGCCCTGCAGCAGCGTGAAGCCGGCCCAAAGCAGCGTCCAAATCACGAGCGGCAGCGGGTTGGAAAGCGGGTCGCGGCTGCCGAGAAGGCCCGCCGCGATCAGCAATACGAAGCCGGCAAATGAAATCAGGCTGACGATGGCGCGAGGGCGATCGCCGAACGCGAAGAGCGCCAGGCGCTTGCGCAAGAAATTGTCGAGCGCGGCGGGCGGCAGAAACGCCAGGACGAGGAAGCTGACGGCCACGGCAAAAGCGCCGCCGGCGATGTAGTAGCCCGTCGGGAGAAGCAGCACGTGGCCGCCGTCGGAGGCGTGGGCGAAGGCGGAGGTGGGGAGAGCGGCGAGGGCGGTGGCCAATGCGAAAACAACGCCAGCGCCGCGATCCTTCACACCCCCCTCTGTCCTGCCGGACATCTCCCCCGCAAGGGGGGAGATTGGCAGCTTCGAGCGCACCGCCTCTTTCTGCGACGTCGAAAATTGGCGAAGGCCGAGGCGACATCCGATCTCCCCCCTTGCGGGGGAGATGTCCGGCAGGACAGAGGGGGGTGGGCGGGAGCTCAACATTTCGGGGTTATGGGCGTCAGGTGGTGATCCAGGCGAGGACATCACCGCCACCGCTCTACACCTTCACCAGTTGCTCCACCCGCCCCTTCTCGCCGAAAATCCTGAGATATCTTTTGATCTCCTTCTCGTCCCCCGTCGCCTTGGCGGGGTTGTCCGACAGCTTCACCGCCGGCCTTCCATTGGCCTCGCTGACCTTGCAGACGAGCGAGATGGCGTCGAGGCTCTTGGTTTCGGTCGGCGCGCAGCCCTCGAAATCGTTGGTGAGGTTTGTGCCCCAGCCGAAGGACATGCGCACCTTGCCCTTGAAGTGACGATAGGTCTCCTCGATGGTCTCGACTTCCAGGCCGTCGGAGAAGATGAGCAGCTTCTGCTTGGGATCCTTGCCCTTCTCGCGCCACCAGGCGAGGATCTTCTCGCCGCCTTCGATCGGCGGCGCGCTGTCGGGGCGGAAGCCTGTCCAATCGGCGATCCAGTCCGGCGCATCGCGCAGGAACGCGGCCGTACCGAACGTGTCGGGCAGCACGATCAGCAGATTGCCGCCATAGTAGCGCTGCCAGTCCTGCAGCACCTTGTAGGGTGACTGCCTCAGCTCCTCCTCGGAATTGGCGAGCGCCGCGAAGACCATCGGCAGTTCATGCGCGTTGGTGCCCAAAGCCTCAAGGTCGTTGTCCATGGCCAGAAGCACGTTGGACGTGCCGGTGAAGGCTTCGCCGATGCCTTCCTTCAGCGCCTCGACGCACCAGCGCTGCCACAGAAACGAATGGCGGCGCCTTGTGCCGAAGTCGGAAATACGGATGCCGGGCAAGGCCTTCAGCCGCTCGGTCTTGTCCCACATCTTGGCCTTGGCGCGGGCGTAGAGCACGTCGAGCGTGAACGGGCCGAAGGAGCGCATCGCCGCTCGCGAGCGCAGCTCGTTGATGATGGCCAAAGCCGGGATTTCCCAGAGCGTCGTGTACATCCAGGGCCCGGCGAAGGAGAGCTCGAACTGGCCGTCGCGCCTGGACAACTCGTAGTCGGGCAGGCGGAAATCCTCGAGCCAGGCGAGGAATTCCGGCTCGAAGATCTGCTTGCGGCCGTAGAAGGTGTTGCCGCCCAGCCAGATCATCTCCTTCTTGGAAAAGCGCAAGGTGCGGGCATGGTCGAGCTGCTCACGCAGCTCCCCCTCGTCGATCTCGTCGGCCAGGCGCACCGAAGTGGTGCGGTTGATCAGGGAGAAGGTGGCGTCGACCTTGGGATACATGCCCCAGATCATCTGCAGCATCAGAAGCTTGTAGAAGTCGGTGTCCAGCAGGCTGCGGACGATCGGGTCCAGCTTCCAGGTGTGGTTGTAGACGCGCCGCGCTATATCGGTCTTTGCCATGCTCGCTCATCCATAAAGCGCAACGCACGGAAACGCGGGCGTCACGCCTCAGATCCTTGTTTGAACAATTCCGAACGGAGGACCGTCGCATGGAATTGCTTTAGCCAACTGCCTCTTAGCATTGTATTTTCGAACGCGCTCCCCGCTTTGCAAGCTGGCCCGACAAAAAGCAGCTAAGCAAGTCCAGCCGTCAGTGCCCGGTTCTGGCACCTACGACCTTGAGCGACGGGCGTTTCCTGCGGCCCGGCACGCGACCGGCCACTGGGGCGTCGGCGCGGGCCTCGTCCTGCTCCTTTTCAGCGAACAGCCAATCGATGAAGAGCTGGACGATCGGCGCCGAGCGCATCTCGTTGCGGCAGACGACGTAGAAATCGTCGACTGCCGGCACCGACAGGGTAAAGGGCGCGACGAGCATGCCCCTGGCAAGCAAGGCGCGCGCGGTGACGGAATCGCCGAGCGCCACGCCGTGGCCGTGCACGGCGGCCTCCGTCGCCATGCGCGCATCTCCCAGACGGTGGCGGCGGCCGCGCTCCAGATCGAGCGCATCGGCGGCGGCCAGCCAGGTGTGCCATTCACGGCCGTCGTCGCCATGCAGGAACACATGGTCGGCGAGGTCGCGGACGCTGCGGATCGGCCGGTTGTTGATCAACGTCGGACTGACGACGGGGAAGAGCTCCAGCCCGGACCATTTGCGTATCCAGCAGTCGCTCCAGCCGCCGTCGCCATAATGCACGCAGACGTCGATATCCGCGGCGCGGATGTCCTTGGGATCGTTGGACGGGATCAGCGTCAGCTGGATGTCGGGATATTGCGCCGTGAACGAGCCGAGCCGCGGCGTCATCCACAGCAACAGCAGCGCCGGCACGCAGGAGACCGAGAGCGCGCCGGCGCTCGCCGGCCTGGTCATGCGCTGGGTGGCGGCAGCGATGCCCTCGAAAGCGGCCGAGACCGCCGGCAGGAATTCCGCGCCATGCGGCGTCAGCTTCACGCGCTGACCGGTGCGCTCGAAGAGCTTCACGCCGAGCGACTGCTCGAGCGCCTTGATCTGATGGCTGACGGCGCCGTGGGTGACGTTGAGCTCACCCGCCGCCTTGGTCAGCGAGGCGTGCCGCGCCGTGGCCTCGAAGGCGCGCAACGGGTTCAGCGGCGGCAGGCGCTTGGCCATGGAGATCTCCTACTTTGTGAGATTTTCTCACAATCGAGACCCTAACAATATCAATTGATTTTTCAATGCGGCTGCCCGACACTTTTACCCGGAACAGCTTTCAAGAGACGTGAAATCCGCATGGCGCAGCGGGCAACGATCCAGCCGGACAACAGGCTGGCTTGGCAAATCGTCCGTGCGGGCAGCAAGCAGAGGAGACCGGACATGGGTTACGATCGCGGCAAGCTCGAAGCGTTGCGCCGCAAATATGGCGAGAGCCATGGCGGCGAGATGTTCGATCCGAAATTCCGCAAGGTCGCCGACAAGATCTTCAACAAGTCGGGCACACGCCTCGCCCCCTATTCCGGAATCCCGACCTTCCTCGCCGCGCCCTACCGCGAAATCGCCGCCGAGAACCCGGATTTCGGCGACCTGCAGGTGGCGATGATCGGCGTGCCGATGGATCTCGGCGTTACCAATCGCCCCGGCTCGCGCTTCGGGCCGCGCGCGCTGCGCGCCATCGAGCGCATCGGCCCGTACAATCATGTGCTGGAATGCGCGCCGACGCATGAGCTGCGCGTCGCCGACATCGGCGACACGCCGTTCCGCAGCCGCTACCGGCTGGAGATCAGCCACGAGGACATCGAGAAGCGCACCAACCAGATCGTCGATGCCGGCGTGCTGCCGCTCTCGGTCGGCGGCGACCATTCGATCAGCCACCCGATCCTGAAGGCGGTCGGCAAAAAGGCGCCGGTCGGCATGATCCATATCGACGCCCATTGCGACACCAGCGGGCTGTTCGACATGACCAAGTTCCACCATGGCGGACCGTTCCGCAACGCGGTGCTGGACGGCGTGCTCGATCCGTCGCGCACCATCCAGATCGGCATTCGCGGCTCGGCGGAATATCTGTGGGAGTTCACCTACGAGTCCGGCATGACCGTCGTGCATGCCGAGGAGGTGACCGGGCTCGGCATCCCTGCCATCATCGAGAAGGCCCGGAAAATCGTCGGCGACGGGCCGACCTACATCTCCTTCGACGTCGACAGCATCGATCCGGCCTTCGCGCCGGGCACCGGCACGCCGGAAGTCGGTGGGCTGACGACGCGCGAGGTGCTCGAGTTGCTGCGCGGGCTGAAAGGTCTCAACATCGTCGGCGGCGACGTCGTCGAGGTGGCGCCGCAATATGACTCGACCACCAACACCGCCCATGTCGGCGCCCAGGTCCTGTTCGAGATCCTGAGCCTGATGGTGTTCAGCCCGGCGATCAAGAAAGGCTGATACAACAAACGAAATACGGCCGCCGCGCTGGAGCCGGCGGCCGGATGCAACAACAAGCTTCCAGCAGGGGAACCAAAAATGACTCTTCGCAACGCACTGAAATCCGTCATCACCGCAGCCGTCATCCTTGGCGCCGGTCTCGCCACGCAGGCCAAGGCGGACGCCATCGACGACATCACGAAGGCCGGCGCCATCAATGTCGGCATCTTCTCGGACTTCCCGCCTTTCTCCTCGGCCAGCGCCGATATGAGCATCAAGGGCTACGATGTCGACGTCGCGCAGGCGATTGCCGATGCCTTGAAGGTGAAGCTCAACCTCGTCAGCGTCACCGGCCAGAGCCGCATTCCCTATCTCACCGACAAGCGCGTCGATCTGTTGATGAGCGTCGGCTATTCCAAGGAGCGTGAGCAGGTGATCGATTTCGCCGCTGCCTACGCGCCTTATTACATCGCCGTCATCGGGCCGAAAGCGCTCGCCGTCAAAGGCAAGGAAGACCTTGCCGACAAGTCGATCGCCGTCAATCGCGGGACGCTTGAGGATACGTCGCTGACGGAAGCGGCGCCGGCTTCCGCCGATATCCGCCGCTTCGACAACTACAACTCCGTCATCCAGGCCTTCATCTCCGGCCAGACGCAGCTGATGGTAGTGGGCAACGATGTCGGCGCGCAGGTGCTGGCCAAGCAGGACGCGTTGCAGCCGGAGCAGAAATTCCAGTTGCTCACCTCGCCCTCGCACATCGGCCTCAACAAGAACGAGGACAGGCTGAAGAAGGCGGTGAATGATGCGGTCGCCAAGATGCTCGCCGACGGCAAGCTCGACGAGAGCTCGAAGGCATGGCTGAAGACGCCGCTCAATCCCGACAACCTCAAGGATTGATCTCCAGGGCGGCTCAGCTCGCGACAAAGCTCTGAGCCGCTCCGACTGTTCCAATAAGGTCGATCGCCATGGGCTACAGCCTCGACTTCGGCTGGCTTGCGGGTGCGGCGGGCGTGATCGCGCGCGGCGCGGCGATGACACTTCTGTTGATCGCCGTCACCACGCTCGCCGGCACCTTCCTCAGCATCCTCGGCGCTGCCGGCAAGCGAAACGGGCCTAAGCCGCTTCAGGCGGCGATCGCCTGTTATGTCGAGGTGATGCGCAACACGCCGTTCCTGGTGCAGCTGTTCTTCATCTTCTTCGGGCTGCCCACGCTGGGGATCAGGCTGGACCCGATCGTGGCCGCCATGCTGGCGATGACGCTCAACATGGCGGCCTACACGATCGAGATCGTCGGCGCGGGACTCGACGCCGTGCCGCGCGGGCAGACCGAAGCCGCGCTTGCGCTTGGGCTCCGGCCCCGCCAGGTGTTCGTCAAGATCGTGCTGCCGCAGGCGCTGAAGGTGATCTATCCGGCGCTGACCAGCCAGATCGTCATCATGATGCTGGAATCGGCCGTCGTGTCGCAGATCGCCGTGCGCGAATTGACCTATGAGGCCGACATGCTGCAGGCCCGCACGTTTCGCGCGTTCGAAACCTATTTCGTGGTGACCATGGTCTATCTCGGCCTGTCGATGGGGCTGCGCCGGCTGCTGGTCGCCGGCGGCCGCCGGGCGCTTGGAGCAGGCGTGTCATGATCGAGTTCACCTTCTGGGACATCGTCCGCAACCTTCTGCTTGCCGCCCGCTGGACGGTGCTTTTGTCGCTCGCCGCCTTCATCGGCGGCGCGCTGGTCGGGCTGCTCGTGCTGTTCTTCCGCATCGCCCGCAACAAATGGGTGAAGCGCATCGCCTCGGGTTACATCGCGCTGTTCCAGGGCACGCCGCTTTTGATGCAGCTCTTCCTGATGTTCTTCGGCCTGCCGATGCTCGGGCTGCGCATCGAGCCGTGGACGGCGGCGATGCTTGGGCTGACCTTCTTCGCCAGCGCTTACCTCGCCGAGATCTGGCGCGGCGGCGTCGACGCGCTGCCGCGCGGCCAATGGGACGCCGGCGCCAGCCTCGGGCTGCACTATCTGCAGGAGCTCAGGCTGATCATCCTGCCGCAGGCCTTCGCCATCACCCGCGCGCCGACGGTCGGCTTCCTGGTGCAGCTCATCAAATCGACGGCGCTGACCTCGATCATCGGCTTCGAGGAACTGGTCAGGACCTCAAACGCCATCAACAACGCGACCTTCGAGCCGTTCAAGGTCTACGGGCTGGTGGCGCTGATCTTCTTCGTGATGTGCTTCCCGCTGACGCAATATGCGCGCCGGCTCGAAAAGCAGGCTCCGATGCGCTGAGCCGGCGAAAGACTGCCGACCGGACCGGCAGCCCTCTGTCGATCAATGCTCGAACGACAGCGCCGGCGCGATGCGGTCGCGCCGGAGCCAGCGCGCGAGCAGCAGCGCCGCCACCACGGCCAGCCCCGAGGCCAGTCCGATCCAGATGCCGACGCCGTTCAGGCCGAAATGGAAGGCGAGCAGCACGCCGAGCGGCAGGCCGACGCCCCAATAGCCGATCGCCGCATAGATCATCGGCACCTTGGTGTCGTGCAGGCCGCGCAGCATGCCGGCCGCAACGGCCTGGGCACCATCGAAAATCTGGAACAGCGCGGCGAAGGCAAGGAACGAGACGGCAAGCGTGATCACCCGGGCATTGGCGGGATCGGCAAGATCGATGAAGGCGCTGATCAGCGTGTGCGGCCAGAGAATCATCACCAATCCCATCAGCGCCATGAAGGACACGCCGATGACGAAGGCGGTCCAGCCGGCGCGCGATACGCCTTCCGGGTTGCCGGCGCCATGCGCAAGGCCAACCCGCACGGTGACCGCCTGGTTGAGGCCGAGCGGCACCATGAAGGAGATCGAGGCGATCTGGATGGCGATGGCGTGGGCGGCCAGCGAATCCGCGTCGATCAGGCCCATCAGCAGGGCCGCTGCATTGAAGATCGTCACCTCGAAGGCGAGGATGCCGGCGATCGGCAGGCCGAGTCTCAACAGGCCGCGGAAGCGCGGCCAGTCGGCGCGCCAGAAGCGGCCGAACAGACGGTAACGGCGAAACTTTTTCTCCTTGATCACCACGGCGGCGAGGCCGACGAACATCAGCGTGCTGGACAAAGTCGTGGCGAGGCCCGAGCCGGCGATGCCCATCGACCTGACGCCGAGATTGCCGAACATGAACACCCAGTTGAAGAAGGCGTTGCAGGCGACCGCGACGAAAACGATGATCAGCGCCCAGCCCGGCCGTTCCAGCGCCGAGATGAAGGAGCGCAGCACGATATAGCCATAGAAGGGCAGCACCGCCCATTGCAGCCAGTGCAGGTAGATGCCGGCCTCGTGCGCGAGTTCCGGCTTCTGGCCCATGGCCAGGAGCACCTCCTCGCCATGCCAGAGAAAAATCCAGATCGGGATCGAGATCAGGATCGCCAGCCACAAGCCCTGGCGCACGGTGCGGCGCAGGTCGCGCACCGAATGGCGATGACGACCGAGCTCGGTCGCCATCATCGGCGAGGTCGCCAGCATCAAGCCGAGGCCGAAGATCAGCGGCATGAAATAGAGGTTGGAGCCGAGCGCGCCGGCGGCGAGCGTATCGGGTCCGAGCCGGCCCATCATCATGACGTCCGTCGCGGTCATGGCGGTCTGGCCGAGATTGGTCAGCACCATCGGCCAGGCAAGCGCGATCGTCGCCCTGATTTCCTGACGCCAAAGGTTTTCCGGCGCGCGAGCGCCGGCTTCGATCGCAGACATTGTTCCGCTCTTTCAGAACACGGCGCGTCGGCAAAAAAGCCGGAAGCCGTACAGCAACGGCGCAAAATGGCGCCATTTGCGTCGCCTTGTGGACGAAAAGCGACATGTTGGCAAGGGAGGAGGCCCGGCTAGCGATTGATCCAGGCGGAGCCCGGATTCCGCGACGCCTCTTTCATTTGCCGGCCTTGGGCTGCTACGGATGCCCAGCATGCAGCAGGCGCCCCATGCCGGGAGGAATGGATGCCGTTCAGGCGCAGAAAGAACACGGCCGCGATCCCTCGCACGGCGCCCGCCTTCGAGCACATCGTGACCGAGGCGAGCGAGAGCTTCCTGTGGCGGCTGGACGATTATCCGTGGGAGCGCAATGTCTGGAATTTCCATCCGGAATACGAAATCCATCTGCTCAGGAAATCGTCCGGCGTGGTGCTGGTCGGCGATCATATCGGCGAGTTCGGGCCAGGCTATCTGACCATCGTCGGCGGCGGGCTGCCGCACGACTGGGTGACGGCGGTGCAGCCCGGCGAGCTGATCGAGGGCCGCGATATCGTGCTGCAATTCGATCCCGAGCGGCTGCGCGGCTCTTCCGGACTGCTGCCGGAGCTGCGCGAGCTTGAGCCGTTCCTGGAGCGCTCGCTGCGCGGCATGGTCTTCCATGGCCGGACGGCGCTCGACGGCGCCGAGCTGATGGAGCGGATGGGCGAGGTTCACGGGCTGGCGCGGTTCCGCATGTTCCTCGAGCTGCTCGAGCTTCTGGCCACCACCGACGAATACCAGCTTTTGTCGTCGCCTGACTTCTCGCCGCTGCTCGACGCCGAGTCGCTGGATATCATCCAGCGATCGCTCACCTATCTGTTCCAGCATTTCGCCGAGGACCTGAAGCTGCCGGAGGTGGCTCAGTTGGCCGGCATGAGCGAAAGCAGTTTTTCCCGGTTCTTCCAGAAGAACACCGGCAACTCCTTCAGCGACCACCTCACCAAGCTCAGGCTCTGGCAGGCCTGCAAGCTGCTCGCCGACACCGAGATCCCGATCACCGACATCTGCTTCCAGGTCGGCTACATGAACATCTCCAACTTCAACCGGGCCTTCCTGCGCAAGCACAAGATGACGCCGTCCTCCTACCGCAAGCTGTCGCGGCAACGGCTGACGTTACGGGCGTAAGGCAGCCGCGATAACGGCCGCTTCAATGGTACTGATACTCGTGTGACGAGCGGACTCTGCCTTCTCCATATTTTGCGGCGCACAATGCATAAAAGTACAGGTCTGCTGCAACGAGGCTTCTAGCCTCGCCTCCTCCAACTGCTCATTTTGGCGATGGGTGGCAAGTCACCCGGGCGACGGTGAGGGTCGCTTGGCCTGCGGATTTGCCGCTTCCGCGAGTGTTCCTGGAGGAGAAAAACCAATGAATTCAAATCGGCTCGCTGCCAGCCTCGGCGCAGCGTTCGTGCTTACCGCTTCCGTATCAACCGCGGCACTTGCCCAGGCGCCGGTCTGCTCGGCACCGGTCAAGGTGCTGGCGCAGCCACGCGACGGCCTGACGCTTCTGGAGGACTCCAAGGACGAGTTCAAAAAACTCTCCGGCGCCTCGTTCCAGATCGATTACCTCAATGAGAACGACCGCCGCGCCAAGTCGCGCGCCGACGCCTCCACCGTCGGCAACTACAACGTCTACTATGTCGACGAGGCCAATGTGGCGCTGTTCGCCTCGTCTGGCTGGATCGCACCGCTTACCGATTACTACCCAGCTGACTATGACTATGCCGATTTCGATCCCGGTCGCCAGAAGGTTGCCACCTATGACGGCAAGGTGTGGTTCGCGCCGCTGACCGGCGGCGGCGATCTGATGGTCTATCGCAAGGACGTGCTTGAGGCCGCCGGCATCCAGCCGCCGAAGACGCTGGACGAGCTGATCGCCGACGTGCCGAAGCTGACCAATGCCGACAAGGGCATGTACGGCATCGCGCTGCGCGGCGCCCGCGGCTCGGGCGCCAATGTCTGGCGCTGGATGCCGTTCTTCAAAGCCTATGGCGGCAAGTGGTTCGACGGCGACAAGCCGGCCTTCAATTCGGACGCCGCGGTCAAGGCGACCGAGACCTATCTCAAGCTATTCAAGGACTCGGCGCCCGGCACGCAGACCGGCAGCTGGGATGAATCGACCGGCGCCTTCCTTTCCGGCCAGGTCGCCATCCTCGTCGAATCGACGCCATTGTCGGGCATGGCGGTGGACCCGAAGACCTCGCAGGTGGTCGGTAAGGTCGGCTTCTTGCCGCCGCCCTCGCCGCTGCCGGGCGGCGGCTACGGCCATGGGCTTGCCATCGGCACCAAGGCCAATGCGGATGACGCCGCGAAGAAATGCGCCGGCCTGTTCATCGCCTGGGCGACGTCGAAGGAGAACGAGAAGCGCCGGCTCGACGCGCATCAGTTCGGCGAGCTGAACCGCACCAGCATCCTCTCCAGCAAGGAATTCGCCGACATCTACGGCGCCGATCTCGGCCAGGCGCTGGCCGAAACCGGCAAGGTGACGGCGGTGAACTTCTGGCAGGATCCGCGCTGGCCGGATCTCGGCGACCGCTGGGGCATCATCCTCGAAGAGCTGGTCACCGGCACGCGCACCGACATCAAGGGCGGCCTCAACGAGCTCGAGGCGTATGCCAACGAGTTGGTGAAGAAGAAGTAATCCTCCCGCCCGCGGCGCACGGTCCACGGCATTCGAACGAATGCCGGGATCCGCGCCGCGGGTTCACCCTCGATCCAAGGCACCGCGATAAATCCGAGGAGAGGCAATGCGCCGACGCTCTTCCCTGCCGGTCACATTCCTGGTTCCCACCCTTGCCATCCTCCTGGTGCTGTCGATGGTGCCGACGCTCTACGCCGTCGTGATCGCGCTGCAGAACCGGGAGTTGAGCGCGCCCGGCTATTCCTGGGTGTGGTTCTCGAACTTCGTCGATCTCTTTGCCGACCGCCGCTTCCTCAACGCCGTCTGGGTTTCGGTGAAGTGGGAGATCGTCACCGTCATCGCGACCATGGTGGTGGCTATCGGGCTTGGCGTGCTGATGTTCGAGGTCGCCGGCCCGCGCCTGCGCAATTTCTACTGCCTGCTGTTCATCATCCCGGTGCTTTTGCCGCGCGTCTCCGCCGCCTTCGTCTGGAAATTCGCCTATCACCCGCTCTACGGCATCGCCACCTATCCCTACCGGCTGATCACCGGCGGGTTGATCTTCGATCCGCTATCCAAGCCGGGCACCGCGCTCTTCGCAGTCGCTTCGGTCGATGTCTGGCAATGGGGCCTGTTCTTCGCCGTCATCGTGCTGAAGCTGCTCGAAACCCTGCCGCCGCAGCCGATCGAGGCGGCCAGGCTCGACCACGCCAGGCGCTGGCAGATCCATGCCTATGTGACCCTGCCGATGCTGAAGGCGCCGCTGATCAGCCTGATGTTCGTCAAGATGATCGAGTCGCTGCGCTCCTTCGACCTGATCTATGTGATGACGCGCGGCGGGCCCGGCGTCGCGACCGAGACGCTCGACATGTATGCCTTCTCGCAAGGCTTCATCGAGTCCGGCAAGGTCTCCTACGCTTCGGCGATGGCCGTGCTGATGATGATCGCGACCGTCATCACCTTCACCATGCTTTGGAAGCGGGTGCAGGCATGAAGCAATATCGGATGAGACCGGGCCGCCTGGTCGCCAGGGCCATCCTGGCGCTGGCCGGATTCCTGGCCGTGTTCCCGCTGGTGTGGACGGCGCTCAACGCGTTGAAGAACAATGTCGACATCATCACCCGCGTGCCGAAGGTGATCTTCACGCCGACGCTCGCCAACGTCAGCTACATCCTCGGCCGCGACAGCGTGCTGACCGGCCTCTACAACTCCGCGGTCGCCTGCGGCGTGGCGGTGCTGATCGGCATCGTGCTCGGCCTGCCGGCGGCCTATGCGGTGGCGCGCTATCCCAATCGCTTCGCCGGCGACATCCAGTTCTTCGTGTTGTCGCTGCGCTTCCTGCCGCCCGTGGCGGTGGCGATCCCGCTGATGGTGATCTGGCTGCAGCTCGGGCTCTACGACACTTTGCCGGCGCTGATCGTCACCTACTCGCTGCTCACCATCTCCGTCATCATGTGGCTCGCCATCCCGGCCTTCCAGGGCGTGCCGAAGGAGATCGAGGAGGCGGCCTTCGTCGACGGCTACGGCGCTTATGCGGTCTTCTGGCGGATCGCGCTTCCCGTCGCGGCGCGCTCGCTGATCGGCGCCATCGCCTTCAGCTTCGTCTTGGTCTGGAACGAGTTCCTGATCGCGCTGATGCTGTCGAGCTCCAACGCCAAGACGCTGCCGATCGTGGCGTCCGAGCTGTCGCAGCAAGGCATGAACGTGCCGTGGGGCATCCTCAACGCCTCGGTCGTGCTCCTTTCGCTGCCGCCGCTTTTGTTCCTCGGCGTTTTGAGCGGCTTCCTGAATTCCGTTTTCCGGCCAAAGAAAAGTTGAAGTGAGGATACCCGATGCGGGCACTGGTGCTTGAGAAAAAAGGCGAACTGTCGCTGCGCGAGATCGCGCTGCCGCAAGACGTCGGACCGGACGATCTTCGGATCGCCATCCACACGGTCGGCGTCTGCGGCAGCGACGTGCATTACTACACGCATGGCGCCATCGGCAGCTACATCGTGCGCCAGCCGATGGTGCTCGGCCATGAGGCCTCGGGAACGATCGTCGAGGTCGGCGCCAACGTCACCAGCCTGAAGGTGGGCGACCGCGTCTGCATGGAGCCGGGCGTGCCGAACCTTGCGTCGCGCGCGACCAAGCTCGGCATCTACAATGTCGATCCGGATGTCCGCTTCTGGGCAACGCCGCCTGTGCATGGGGTGCTGGCGCCTTATGCCGTTCATCCGGCGGCCTTCACCTACAAGCTGCCGGACAATGTCTCCTTCGCCGAGGGCGCGATGGTCGAGCCCTTCGCCATCGGCATGCAGGCGGCGGCGCGCGCCCGTATCGTGCCGGGCGACGTCGCCGTCGTGGTCGGCTGCGGGCCGATCGGCATCATGATCGCCTTGGCCGCGCTGGCGGGCGGCTGCGCAAAAGTGCTGATCTCGGACTTCTCCGCGCCCAAGCTGGAGATCGCCGCCCGGTATCCCGGCATTGTGCCCGTCAATATCGGCGAGCAGTCGCTGGTCGATGCCGTGCGGGCCGCGACCGACAATTGGGGCGCCGATATCGTGTTCGAGGCGAGCGGCAGCCCGAAGGCCTTCGACAATCTGTTCGACATCGTGCGGCCGGGCGGCGCGGTGGTGCTGGTCGGGCTGCCGGTGGAAACGGTTGAGCTCAACGTGCCGGCGGCGATCTCCAAGGAAGTGCGCATCGAGACGGTGTTCCGCTATGCCAACATCTTCGATCGCGCCTTGCAGCTGATCGCCTCCGGCAAGGTCGACCTCAAGCCGCTGATCACCGGCACTTATGACTTTTCCGAAAGCATCCAGGCGTTCGAGCGCGCGGCGCAAGGCCAGCCGCAGGACGTCAAGCTGCAGATCCTGCTGACCGGCGAGAAGGGGTAAGGCATGTCCGCAATCGTTTGCTCCCATGTCGACAAGGCCTATGGCGCCACGACCGTCATCCGCGATCTCAACCTCGCGATCGAGGAGCATGAGTTCGTCGTGTTTCTTGGGCCGTCCGGCTGCGGCAAGTCCACGCTCCTGAGGATGCTGGCGGGGCTGGAGGACATCAGCGGCGGCGAGGTGTCGATCGGCGGCAAGGTGGTGAACGATCTCGAGCCCGGCGACCGCGGCATCGCCATGGTGTTCCAGAACTATGCGCTCTATCCGCATATGACGATCTTCGACAACATCGCCTTCGGGTTGAAGCGGCAGAAGGTGCCGGCAAGCGAGATCAGAAAGCGGGTCGATGCCGTCTCGAAGACGCTCGGGCTGGAGCCCTATCTCGGCCGCAAGCCGACCGAGCTTTCCGGCGGCCAGCAGCAACGCGTGGCGATCGCGCGCGCCATGATCAAGACGCCGAAAGTGTTCCTGTTCGACGAGCCGCTCTCCAACCTTGACGCCAAGCTGCGCAACCATATGCGGGTCGAGATCGCCAGGCTGCACCAGTCGCTGAAGACCACCACCGTCTATGTCACGCACGACCAGCTGGAGGCGATGACGCTGGCCGACCGCATCGTGCTTCTGAAGGACGGCGTGATCGAGCAGATCGGCTCCCCGGCGGAAATCTATCGCCGTCCCGGCAACCAGTTCGTGGCCGGCTTCATCGGCACGCCGAACATGAATTTCATCGAGGCCATGGTCGGCCGCAAGGAAGATGGCTGGACGCTGACCGGCGCCGGAACGGTGCTGTCGCTGCAAGGCAGCGATTTTTACCTGCAGCATGGCGATCGCGTGGTGCTCGGCATCCGGCCCCCGGATCTGAAGACGGCGCAGGCCGGCGCAGCAAATCTTTTGCAAGGCACCGCCGACCTCATCGAGTTCCACGGCAATGACGCGCTGGTGACGTTCGGCTCCGGCGGCAAGGAGATCAGCGCGCTGGTGCCGGCCCGCGAATGCCCGGAATTGCGAGCGCTCGTGCGCTTCACATTCGATGAGGATAGCATCCACCTGTTCGACGCGGAGACAGGCAAGTCGCTGCGCAAACAGGCTAATTGATCGCGTCGAGCACCTGCCGCTGACGGTGCATTTCGAGGAAGATGCGGTAGTCGCGATCGAAGCGCGCGCCGGCTTCCTTGCTGGGCGCGCGCGTCTTGCCGCCCTGCTGCATGGCGACACAAGCCGCGTTGAGGTCGGGATAGAGCCCGGCGGCGGTCGCCGCCACCATGCCGGTGCCGAGCAGCACCGCCTCGTCGGCCAGCGGCTCGACCACCGTGCAACCGGTGGCGTCGGCGTAGAGCTCCATCAAAAGCGGGTTCTTGGTGTGGCCGCCTGTGACATGCAGCGTGTCGATCAGGTAGCCGTTCTCGTTCAGCGCCTCGAGCACATGGCGCACGCCGAGCGCGATGCCGACGGCGGTGCGCCAGTAGAGCTTGCACAGGCTGTCGAAGGAGGAATCGAGCGTCAGGCCGCTGATGACGCCGACCGCATGCGGGTCGGCGAGCGGCGAGCGATTGCCGTGGAAATCAGGCAGCACGTGCAGCCTGGCCGCCAGCGCATCGCCATCCTCGGCGCGCAGCTCGGCGACGCGCCTGGCGATCTTCATATGCATGGCCGCGTCCGGCTCGCCGCCGGCGCCGTGCCAGCGGATGATGTGGTCGAGCAGCGCGCCGGTGGCCGACTGGCCGCCTTCCGACAGCCAAAGCGTCGGCAATGCCGTGCCGTAATACGGACCCCAGACGCCGGCAAAGGGCTGCGGGTCGGGCGACATCGCCATCACGCAAGACGATGTGCCGGCGATCAGCGCCAGATGGCGGCTGATGTTCTTCTCGTCGCCGGCAAAGCCGCCCAGGACGCCCAGCGCGCCGGCATAGGCATCAATGACACCGGCGCCGACCCGGCATTTCTCGGTCAGGCCGAGCTCAGAGGCGGCCTTCGCCGTCAGCGGGCCGATATCGGCGCCGACCGGGCTCGCCTTTTCCGGAAGATTGCCGTGCTCGAACAGATCGCCGAGCCCGACAAGCTCGAAGAAATCGCGGCGCCAGCTTTTCTCCTCATGGGCGAGATAGGTCCATTTGGCCGTCAGCGTGCATTGCGAGCGGGCGAGCGAGCCCGACGCCTTCCAGGTCAGGAAATCGGCGAGGTCGAATAGATAGCCGGCTTCATTCCATGTCTTCGGCAGGCCGCGCTTCAGCCACATCAGCTTCGGCGTTTCCATCTCCGGCGACATCACGCCGCCGATATAGTCGAGCACGGCGTGGCCGCTGGTCGTGCATTCGTCGGCCTCGACGATGGCGCGGTGATCGAGCCAGACAAGCGTGTCCCAGCGCTTCTCGCCGGTGACCGAGACGCTGATCTGGCCGCCTCGCCTGTCACGGACGACCAGCGAGCAGGTCGCGTCGAAAGAGATGCCGGCGACATCGCCTGCGGCGACCCCGGATTTCTCGAGCGCGGACCGTACGGATTTGCAGACCGCCGACCAGATGTCTTCGGAATCGTGCTCGGCATGATCGGGCTTGGGCTGGTGCATGGCGATCGGATGATCGGCGCGGCCGAGCAGGTTGCCGCGCGCGTCGAGAATGCCCGCGCGAGCGCTCCCGGTGCCGACATCGACCGCGCAAACGAAACTCTTCGTCAAGATGCTTTTTCTCTCGCTCCCAGGCCTGCAATCAGATCGGGCAATTGCAGCATGTCAGCGAATATAAAGTCAGGCTCGGTCGACGCAAGCCGCGCCTTCAGCGCCGGGTTGGACGCATGCGAGCCGCCGGTGAAGGCCAGGACGCGCATGCCGGCCGCGCGGGCAGCGGCGACGCCGGCGGGGCTGTCCTCGATCACCAGGCAGTTGCCCGGATGCGCGCGCATCGAGGCGGCGGCATGGAGGAAGAGATCGGGCGCCGGCTTGCCGCGTTTGACCATGGTGGCGCTGAACAGATGCGGCTCCAGCAGCGGCAGCAGGCCGGTGACGTCGAGCGCATAGCGAATGCGCTCCAGCGTGCCGGACGAGGCGACGCAGCATGGCAGGCCGAGCTTCGGCAGCACCTCCTTGACGCCCGGGATCGGCTTCAACTCCTCGCGGAACTTGCGCATCAGGTCGACGCGCATGGCGGTCAGGTGCTGGTCGCTGATGTCGAGCCCGAACTCTTGGCCGAGAATCTCGCGCACGCTCTTCATGCTCTTGCCCAGGAAATGCTCGTAGGCGGCGTCCTCGCTGACCGTGCCGCCGGCGAGCTCGATCATGCCGAGCAGCGCGGAGACCGAAAGCGCCTCGCTGTCGACCAGCACGCCGTCACAGTCGAAGATGACCAGTTCCGGCCGCATCGCGATCTGCTTCCAGTGGGCGTCAGAGCTTGCCGGCAAGATAGCGCGTCAGGGTCTCGCGCGCGCCGTCCGCCCACAGCGCCTTCAAGGCATGGCCGAACGCCTCGGCGAAGACGGGAGAGCGGCCGACATCGCCGTAGATGTCCTCCATCGCCAGCCAGGCCTTGGGATCGGCCTTGGCCGCCTTCGCTGTGGCCTGCATGCGGTCCCAGTTCGGATCGTTCGGCTCGATGACGGCGCCGCTGTCGGTGGTGCCGAAGCAATAGCGGCACCAGAGCGCGGATTCCAGCGCGAGGCCGGCGACGCCCTTGCCTGCCTTCAGCCGATCGGCGATCGTCGGGATGATGAATTTCGGCTGGCGGTTGGAGCCGTCGAGGCAAAGCCGGCGGATGGTGTCGCCGATCTTCGGATTGGAGAAGCGGCGCTCGATGAGCTGGTAGTACTCCTCGAGATCGGTATTCGGCACCGGCGGCACGGTCGGGATGATCTCGTCATGCTCGAGCTTCGACAGGAAGGCGCGCACCAGCGGCTCCTGCATGCCTTCATGCACGAAATGGATGTCCATCAGGCCGGCCGGATAGGCTATCGTTGCATGGCCACCATTGAGAATGCGGATCTTCATCAGCTCGTAGGGCGAGACATCCTTGACGAATTCTACGCCGACCTTTTCCAAGGCCGGGCGGCCGGCGGTGAAATGGTCCTCCAGCACCCACTGCTTGAACGGCTCGCAGAACACCGGCCAATTGTCCTCCAGCCCGAAATCGTCGGCCAGGATCTTCCGCTCGCGATCGGTCGTGGCCGGGGTGATGCGATCGACCATGCCGTTGGGGAAGGCGACCTTGTCCTCTACCCATCTGGCGAGATCCTCGTCGATCAGCCGGGCAAGGCCGATGACGCCGTCGGAGGTCACATGGCCGTTATGGGGGATGTTGTCGCAGGACATGACGGTGAATGGCACGATGCCGTCCGCGCGCCGGCGCAGCAGGCCGGCCAAAATGATGCCGAAGACGGTTTTCGGCGTAGCCCCCTGCTGTGCGTCGGCGACGATGTCGGGATGGGCAGGGTTGAACTTGCCCGAAGCCGGATCGATGAAATAGCCGCCTTCGGTGATGGTCAGCGAGACGATCTTGATCGCGGGATCGGCGAGCCGCTCGATGATGGCGGCGGCATCGCCGGGCGTCAGGAAATCGATCATGGCGCCGGTGACGCGGGCGCTCATATGGCCCTGGTCCTGCTCGACCACGGTGGTCAGCCAGTCCTGTTCCTGCAGCTTGGAACGGCCGATCTTCTCGCCTTCGAACACACCGGCGCCGATCAGCGCCCAGTCGTGGCCCTCGCCCGTAGCGAACAGATCGTCGAGGTAGACCGCCTGGTGCGAGCGGTGGAAATTGCCGACGCCGAAATGGACGATGCCGGCCTTCAGCGTGGAGCGATCGTATTTCGGACCGACGACCTTGGCCGGGAGCCTGGCGAGGTTCGAGGAAGAGAGTTTCACGGTCATCTCATTTACCCTTTGGCCGATCTGCAGCCCGACTGATTACGCCTCCTTCAGAGGAGCGAGGATGAGGGGCAACACCTGGTGTTCCAGTATGCTGCCCCTCACCTGCCCCGCGACGCTTTCTCCGGAGGAAAAGAGAGAAGCGCCTTCCCCCTCAACTCATCCCGTCAGCTCATCCATTGGCCGCCATCGACATTGTAGGTCTGGGCGACAATGTATTCGGCCTCGTCGCTGGCGAGGAACACGGCCATGCCGGCAAGGTCCTCGGGCTTGCCCATGCGGCCATAGGGAACGCCTTCGCCGACCAGCCGCTTCTTCTCGCCCTTCGGACGGTTCTCATATTTGGCGAACAGCGCGTCGACCTGGTCCCACATGTCGCTGTCCACGACGCCCGGCGCTATGCCGTTGACGTTGATGCGGTGCTTGATGAGGTCGAGCCCGGCCGACTGCGTCAGGGAGATGACGGCGGCCTTGGTGGCGCAATAGACCGCGACCAGCGGCTCGCCGCGACGGCCTGCCTGGCTCGCCATATTGATGATCCTGCCGCCCTTGCCACGCGCGATCATCGAGCGGGCGGCGGCCTGCAGCATGAACAGCGTGCCGGCGACATTGACCGCGAACAGCTTGTCGTAGCTCGCCCTGGTTATCTCGACGATCGGCGCCAGGTCGAAGATCGCCGCGTTGTTGATCAGCACATCGAGCCCGCCGGTCTTCGCCTCGACCGCCTTCACCGCCGCCTCGATCGAGGCCTGGTCGGTGACGTCGAGCCGGATCGCGTAAGCCGCGGAACCGATCGCCTTCGCCGTCGCTTGCGCCGCGTCGAGGTCGATGTCGGCAATCGCCACCGTCGCGCCTTCGCGCGCATAGGCTTCGGCGAAAGCCCTGCCGATACCCCGCGCCGATCCGGTGATCAGCGCCGATTTGCCTTTCAGCCTCACTTTTCCATCCTCACTGGGCCAGCGCCCTGCCGTCGGCGCCGAAACGGTGGAGCTTGGTCTTGTCGGGGGTCAGGTAGACGGTGTCGCCATGTTTCACACCGACCTCGCCGTCGGCACGGACATTGACGGTGCCGATGCCGTCTGCCTGAACATGCAGGAAGGTGTCCGAGCCGAGATGCTCGGCAACGCCGACGGTCGCCTTCCAGTCGCCGGACGAGGTCGAGATGTTGAGATGCTCTGGCCGGATGCCGATGGTCCTGGCGCCGTATTTCTCCGCCGGCGCGCCTTCGATCATGTTCATCTTAGGCGAGCCGATGAAGCCGGCGACGAAGAGGTTCTTGGGCGTCTTGTAGAGCTCCATCGGCGAGCCGACCTGCTCGATGTTGCCGGCGTTGAGCACGACGATCTTGTCGGCCATGGTCATAGCCTCGACCTGGTCGTGGGTGACATAGATCATCGTCGTTTTCAGCTGATGGTGCAGTTCGCTGATCTCCAGCCGCATCGTGCCGCGAAGCGCGGCGTCGAGGTTGGACAGCGGCTCGTCGAACAGGAAGGCCGAAGGCTGGCGCACGATGGCGCGGCCGATGGCGACGCGCTGGCGCTGGCCGCCGGACAGCTGGCCTGGGCGGCGCTCGAGATAGTTGGTGAGGTTGAGCACGCGGGCTGCGTCCTTCACCTTCTTGTCGATGGTCGCCTGGTCCTCGCCGGCCATCTTCAGCGGGAAGGCGATGTTCTTGGCGACGGTCATATGCGGGTAGAGCGCGTAGGACTGGAACACCATGGCGAGCTTGCGCTTGGCCGGCGCCTCGCGGGTGACGTCGCGGCCATCGATCGAGATGGTGCCGCCGCTGGTGTCCTCCAGCCCGGCGATCAGCCTGAGCAGCGTGGACTTGCCGCAACCCGAGGGGCCGACGAACACCACGAACTCGCCGTCCTCGATGTCGAGGTCGATGTTCGGAATGATCGTCGTCGACCCGAAGGACTTGGAGACGTTCTTGAGCGTGATGTTTCCCATGGTTTCCTCCCGGGGATATCTATCGTCGTCCGCCGCTTGGGCGTTCCTACTTCACGGCGCCAAAGGTCAGGCCGCGCACCAGCTGCTTCTGGCTGAACCAGCCCATGATCAGGATCGGCGCGATCGCCAATGTCGAGGCCGCCGAGAGCTTTGCCCAGAACAGGCCTTGCGGACTGGAGAAGGAGCTGATGAAGGCCGTCAGCGGCGCGGCGTTGGTGGTGGTGAGCCGGATGGTCCAGAACGCCTCGTTCCAGGCCAGGATGATATTGAGCAGCATGGTCGAAGCGATGCCGGGAACGGCCATCGGCGTCAGCACATAGATGATCTCGTTCCACAGCGAGGCGCCGTCCATGCGGGCCGCCTCCAGGATCTCGCCCGGGATCTCACGGAAATAGGTGTAGAGCATCCAGACCACGATCGGCAGGTTGATCAGCATCAGCATCACGGTAAGGCCGATACGGCTGTCGAGCAGCCCGGAGTCGCGGAAGATCAGGTAGATCGGGAACAGCACCGCGACCGCCGGCATCATCTTGGTGGACAGCATCCACATCAGGATGTCCTTGGTGCGCTTGGTCGGCGAGAACGCCATCGACCAGGCCGCCGGGATAGCGATGATAAGTGCGAGGATCGTCGAGCCGACCGACAGCAGCACCGAATTGAAGAAGAACTTGAAGTAGCCGCTCTGCTGCTGGACCTCCGAATAGCTCTCGAAGGTCCCGGACGGGATCAGGTTGAAGCCCTGGATCGCCTCCTGCTCCGATTTGAACGAGGTGATGATCGTGTAGAGGATCGGAAAGAAGATCAGCAGGGCGACGACCCAGGCCGCGGCCGTGGCGATGGTCTTGTGCTGGGTGGTGACTGCGCGGGCCATCTTGTCCTCCCTTATTTGTCCAGGTTCTTGCCGACGGCGCGCATGGCGAAGAAGGCAACGATGTTGGCGAGAATGACGGCGATGACGCCACCGGCGGATGCCTGGCCGATTTTGAACTCCAGCAGCGCCTTCTGGTAGACGAGGAAGGGCAGGTTGGTGGAGGCGTAGCCCGGGCCGCCATTGGTGGTGACCAGTATCTCGGCATAGATCGAGAGCAGGAAGATCGTCTGGATCAGGATGACGACGGTGATGGCGCGCGACATATGCGGCAGCGTCAGATACCAGAAGCGGCTGAGGAAGCCGGCGCCGTCCATCTCGGCCGCCTCCTTCTGCTCGCCGTCGAGCGACTGCAGCGAGGTGAGCAGGATCAGCGTGGCGAAGGGCAGCCACTGCCAGGCGACGATCAGGATGATGGCGGTCAGCGGGTGCTGGCCGAACCAGTCGATCGGCTGGGCACCGAAGAAGCGCGCTATGTCGGCGAAGACGCCGTATTGCGGGTGCATGATCATGTTCTTCCAGACAAGGGCCGCGACCGGCGGCATGACGAAGAACGGCGAGATGACCAGGATGCGCACGATGCCCTGGCCCCAGATCGGCTGGTCGAGCAGCATCGCCAGAAGGATGCCGCCGACCACCGTGATGACCAGCACGCTGACGACGATGATCAGCGTGTTGAGAATCGAGGAGAGGAAGGCCGGGTTGGAATAGAACAGCGCGTAGTTGGAGAAGCCGACGAAGCCGTCACGCATCGGGTTCAGCGGATTGTATTGCTGGAACGAGAACCAGAGCGTGAACAGCAGCGGCACGATCATCCAGACGAACAGCAGGATCACCGATGGCGCCATCATGAAACGGGCAAGCGAACGGGTTTGCTGAGTAGCCATGACGGTCACCCTCCCAAAGTCAGCCGGATTTTCAGTGTTGTGCCAGAATTTTCCCGATTTTGAAGGGTGGCCGCCCGAACTGGGTTTCGGGCGGCCCCTTGCCGGTCATGATAGGCGGCCGGCGTTCGGCACCGGGAGGAGCCTTACTTGATGTAGCCGCCTTCGGTCATCGCCGCGGTGGCCGCGTCCTGTGCCTGCTTGAGAGCGTCGTCGACGCTCGACTGGCCTGCGAGAGCGGCCGAGAAGAGCTGGCCAACGGTGGTGCCGAGGCCCTGGAACTCAGGAATGGCGACGAACTGCACGCCGACATAGGGCACCGGCTTGACGGTCGGATGCGTCGGATCGGCGGCGTTGATGGAGTCCAGCGTCATCTTCGCGAAAGGCGCCGCCTTCTGGTACTCCGGATTGGCGTAGAGCGAGGAACGCGTGCCCGGAGGAACATTCGCCCAGCCTTCCTTCGAGGCGACCAGCTCGGCATAATGCTTGCTGGTTGCCCAGGAGACGAACTTCTCGGCGGCGTCGGCCTTCTGGGTGCCGGCGGGGATCGCCAGCGACCATGCCCACAGCCAATTGCCGCGCTTGCCGAGGCCGTTGTCGGGCGCCAGCGCATAGCCGACCTTGTCGGCGACCTGCGAGGCCTTCGGGTCGGAGACGAAGGACGCGGCGACCGTGGCGTCGATCCACATGCCGCACTTGCCCTGCTGGAACAGCGCCAGGTTCTCGTTGAAGCCGTTGGAGGAAGCGCCTTCCGGACCGTCGGCCTTCATCAGGTCGACGTAGAACTGCAGCGTGTTCTTCCATTCGGGCTGATCGAATTGCGGCTTCCAGTTCTCGTCGAACCAGCGGGCGCCGAAGGAGTTCGACATGGCGGTGAGGAAGGCCATGTTCTCGCCCCAGCCGGCCTTGCCGCGCAGGCAGACGCCGTTCACGCCGTTGGCGCGGTCGGTCATCTTGTCGGCGGCCTGCTTGATGAAGTCCCAGGTCGGCGCGTCGGGCATCTTCAGGCCCGCCTTCTCCATCAGGTCCTTGCGGTACATGACGAAGGAGCTCTCGCCGTAGAAGGGCGCGGCATAGAGCTTGCCGTCGACGGAAAGGCCGCCGGCGATGGCCGGGATGATGTCCTTGACGTCGTAGTCGTCGCCGAGCTTGTCGAGCGGCAGGAGCCAGCTCTGCTTGGCCCAGATCGGAACCTCATAGGTGCCGATGGTCATGACGTCGTACTGGCCGCCCTTGGTGGCGATGTCGGTGGTGACGCGCTCGCGCAGCACGTTCTCTTCAAGCGTGACCCAGTTGAGCTGGATGTCGGGGTTGGCCTTGGTGAAGTCGTCCGTCAGCTTCTGCATGCGGACCATGTCGCCATTGTTGACGGTGGCGATGGTGATGGATTCGGCATGCGCGGCGAAAGCGAGGGCGCTGGCCGACAACAGGCCCAGGGTGAGCGTGCGAAGTTTCATCAAATTCCTCCCTTAAACCAAGATGAGCATTTGCCTTGGCTTTGAGCAATTACTCACTTACCGTGATTTATGTCAAGCCGGAATCTATGCTGCGGCGCAACAGAAATGACGTCACGTAAACCGCCCGGCGACGTCGCCGGGCGGAAGGGAGCGGGAAGCTGGGGAGGTCTTCTTACGGGCAGGCGATCTCGGCCAGGATCCAGTCGCGGAAGGCGCGGATCTTCGGCACGTTGCGGCGGGCGGTCGGATAGACCAGCCAATAAGCATGGCCGTCATCACCGACCAGATCGAAAGGCTGGATCAGGCGGCCGTCGGCGAGCTCGTTCTTGAACAGCGCCCTGGTCAGGATCGCCACGCCATGGCCGGCCATCGCCGCGTTCGCCTCATAGGCCTGCGCGCCCATGCTGGAGCCCGGCCGCTTGGCGAGATCGTGCCCGGTCACGCCGGCGGCTTCGAACCATTGCGACCACCAGATGTCGCCCGGATCGAGGATCGGCAGGCGCAAGAGGTCGGCCGGCTCCGTGACGCCGCCGATGCTCGCGGCGAGCTTGGGGCTCAGCATCGGCGTGAAGTCGGCGTCGAGCAGCTTGTGCGCTTCCAGGCCCGGCCACTTGCCGCCGCCGGAGCGGATGGCGAGATCGACATCCTCGCGCGCGAAATCGGTGAGGCGGCTCGACGTGTCGAGCCGCACGGCAAGGGCCGGATGGGCGAGTTGGAACGAGCCCAGATGCTGCGCCAGCCAGTTGGAGGCGAAGGTCAGCACGGTGGTGACGCAGAGCAGTCCGTCGGCGCCGCCGCGCGCCGCGGCATAGGCCTGGCCCAGGATGGAAAAAGCTTCGCTGACGGCAGGCGCCAGGCGCCGGCCGGGCTCGGTCAGCTCGATCTGCTTAGGCCTGCGCAGGAACAGCGGCGCGCCGATGCGCTCCTCCAGCACCTTGATCTGGTAGCTCGCGGCCGCCTGGGTCATGCCCAGTTCCTGCGCCGCCTTGGTGAAGGACAGGTGCCTTGCCACCGCTTCGAACACCCGGATCGCCTGCAGCGGCGGCAGCGGCGCAAGCTGCGGAGGGCTGAGATCGGGCATAAGGCCTCCTTATGGGTCATGATCGAGGTTTAATTGGAAGCACGAACCGGCCAGACAGATATTTGGGATCAACGATCAATCCAGTTCAAGGCTGACGATCATGGTCACGGTTCAGGAAAAACTCGTTTCCACCCCGGCGCACGGCTGGTTTTACGCGCTCATGCGCGGATTTGCATGGTTTTCGGGTCGCAGGCGCGGCTATATCGATGTCCGGGAACTATCCGAGCATCTGCAGCGCGACATGGGGTTTCTCGACGGCAACGACCCGCGCAGCCCCTCGCAATAAGCCGGCTGTTTTATGGGCAATCAGCCGGCAAGCAGGGCTTCGGCAGTCCGCTCGTCGGTGATGAGGCCATTGACCAGCCGGCGGTTGACGGCCGCCAGGATGCCCGGCAGCTTGCGCTCGCCCATGGCCAAGGCGATGACCAGCGACTTCTCCCGCGACGGCAGCGCGGCGGAAGAAACGCGGTCGTTGGTGATACCTTCGATCATGCGGCCCTCGCGGTCGAAGACCCAGCCGACGATCTCGGCGATGCCGCCGGCCTTCTGCAGCGCCTTCAGCTCGCCTTCTGAAATGAAGCCGTCTTCGTAGAGCGGCGCCTTGGGCCCGAGATCGCCGATGCCGACGAAGGTGACGTCGGCTTCCGCGGCCAGCGCCAGCGTCGGCTGGATCATCGGCTGGTTGAGCAGCATCTCGCGCTCTTCCGGCGAGGAGGCGATGACGGGCAGCGGCATCGGGAAAGACCGCGCCTTGACGCGGTCGGCCATGGTGAAGATGACGTTGTAGAAGGCGGCCGAGCCGTCGGGCGAGATGTTGCCGGTCAAGGACACGACCTTGTGCTGCGGGCAGTCCATCGGCGGCAGCTGCTCGATGGCGGCCTTCAGCGTGCGCCCGGTGCCGATCGCCATGACGATGGGGGCTTCGGAACGCAGCCGGCGTTCGATCTCGGCGGCGGCCGCCTCGGCGATGCCGATCGTCGTCGAGTTCGAGGTCGGGTCGCTCGGCACAACTTCCACAAGGTCGAGCGCGAAGCGCGACTTCAGCCGCGCGGCGAGGTCGAGGCAATTGGCGATCGGATGGTCGACCCGCACCTTGATCAGCCCTTCCGACATGGCAAGCGACACCAGCCGCTGCGCCGTCTGCCTGGAGATGCCGAGCTTGGCGGCGATCTGGTCCTGCGTGTTGCCGGCGACGTAATAGAGCCAGCCGGCGCGCGCGGCGTCGTCCAACCTGGTGCTGCCGGTTTCCTGTCGCGAATACACGTCCTGCCTCCCCGCCCGCGAGAATGCTGAAACGGGCGCCATAGCTTACAGCGAATATCGCGACGCGCAATTGTCTATCGAAAGAGCAATTGCTTGCACGTGTTGAAGGCTCTCGACGGACCAGTCAGCCGTCCGCCCAAGCATTTGCCGGCGGGATGGTTTATCTCCACCCGGAAACCGATTAAGGGGATCGGCGAAAGGAGCCGCGCATGACGCCGAAAGCCGTTTTCTGGGATATGGACGGAACACTGGTCGACAGCGAGCCGTTGCACGCGGCGGCGCTGGCGGCGGCGCTGCGCAGCGTCGGCATCGCCCCGCCGCACGACCTGCATGAGCGCGTGCTGGGCATCGCGGCATGGCCGGTCTACGAGATGCTGCGCGACGAATTCGGCCTCGCCCTGCCCTTCGATGACTGGATCGTGCGCAAATACGATCACTATTTGCCGCTGGCCGAAACGCTGAAGCCGCGCCCCGGCGCGATCGAAGTGTTCAACGAATTGCGCGCGCTCGGCGTCGCGCAGGCGGTGGTGTCCAACTCCGACCGTCTGATCGTCGACGCCAATCTGCGCGCCGTCGGCCTCACCTATCCCGGCATGCTGACGGTCAGCCGCAACGATGTGATCGACGGCAAGCCGCTGCCCGAGCCCTTTTTGCGCGCCGCCTATCTGGCCGGGGTCGAGCCGGCGGACGCGTTCGCGGTCGACGACAGCCTGACCGGCGCCATGGCCGGACTGGCGGCCGGCATGAAGACGATCTTCTGGCCGGAAGCGCCGATGGAAGGTCCGGCCGGCGCGATCGTGATCAGCAGCGCCGAGGAGCTGCGGGCACAACTGGGGCTTTAACCCCGAACGTCGGCGCTGCCCCTCATCCGCCTGCCGGCACCTTCTCCCCGTGAACGGGGGAAGGAAAGGAGCTTCAATTCCGGTAGACCGGCTCTTCCTCGTCGAGGATCGCTTTCAGCTCGGCCAGATGGCGCTCGGCCTGGCCCGGATAATCGTCCATCTCGCGCGCGGTCTTCTCGGCGATCTCATCGGAGAGCGTACGCAGCGGACGGCCGGTCCACAGCGCCTTGATGTAGGTCTCGGCGGCGCGCTCGAAATAGAACATGCGGTTGAAGGTGTCGGCGACGGTGTCGCCGATGACCATCACGCCGTGATTGCCCATGACCATCACCTTGACCTTGGGGTCGGTGAGAAGCTGTGAGCAGCGTTCGCCCTCTTCCTCGAAAGCCAGCCCGCCATAATTGGCGTCGACGACATGGCGGTTGAAGAACATGGCCGAGTTCTGGTCGACCGGCGGCAGCGTCGAATCGGCCAGCGAGGCAAGCACCGTGGCGTGGATCGAATGGACATGCATGGCGCAGCGCGCATGCGGGACGTTGCGATGGATGGCGCCATGCAGGCCCCAGGCGGTCGGGTCGGGCGCGTTGGGGCCGGACAGCGTGTCGGGATCGTTGGCGTCGATCAGGAGCAGGTCGCTCGCCTTGATGCGCGAGAAATGCACCTGGTTCGGGTTCATCAGGAACTTCGTGCCGTCCTCATTGACGGACAGCGAGAAGTGGTTGGCCACCGCCTCGTGCATGTTGAGCCGGGCAGTCCAGCGGAAGGCGGCGGCAAGGTCGACCCGCTCCTCGTAATAGGGCAGGTTGCTCAGCGGCTCCTTGTGCAGGCGGGCAAGGCTCATTGAAAATCCTCCGCTTGGGTTTGTTTTTCCGACAATGCCGTGCGACGCCGCTGCCAGCAACCGATAATCGGTGGCTCAGTGGATCAAGCCGCCGGGCGCGCCGACTGCAGCCCGCCCTGCTCGACGATGAAGTCGATCACCTCCTGCAAGCCCTTGCCGCGCGACAAGTCGGTGAAACCGAACGGCCTTTTGCCGCGCATGCGGCCGGCATCCGACTCCATGACGTCGAGGTTGACGTTCACATAGGGCGCCAGATCGCTCTTGTTGATGATCAGGAAATCGGAGCGGGTGATGGCCGGGCCGCCCTTCCTCGGAATCTCCTCGCCCTGGCAGACCGAGATGACATAGAGCGTCAGGTCGGCAAGGTCCGGCGAGAAGGTGGCGGCGAGATTGTCGCCACCGGATTCGATGAAGATGATGTCGAGATCCGGAAACTTTTTGTTCAGCTCAGCTATCGCCCGCAGATTGATCGAGGCGTCCTCCCGGATGGCGGTGTGCGGACAGCCACCGGTCTCGACCCCGACGATGCGCTCTTCAGGCAACGCCTGCAGCCGCGCGAGCATCATCGCATCTTCCTTCGTGTAGATGTCGTTGGTGACGACGGCGATGGAGAAATCGTCGCGCAGCGCCTTGCAAAGCTTTTCGGTGAGCGTGGTCTTGCCGGAGCCGACAGGGCCGCCGATGCCGATGCGAAGAGGACCATTTTTCGACGTCATGCCGGAAACTCCGAGATAGAGAGAATGACAAAGCCCAGCCCGATCAACAGGCAGAACGGCGAATAGAGGCTTTGGTCGAGCCGCGCGAAAGGCTGCTCGGGCGCGAGCCTTCGCCACCAGGGCGTGAAGCCCGCGATGCCGCGGCCAAGGAAGAAGAGGCCGATCATCAACGCCGTGGCGGCCAGGCCCTCCCGTGGAAAGGGTGTCGCGAAGACGCCGGCCAGCGCCAGCGGCCAGAGCGTCGCGAGCGCGAGGCACGCGGCGACGGCAAAACTCGCGAAGGTCGAAGGCATCTCGTCGACACCGCGGAAGCCGACGACGGCGCGGGCGCAGGATGCCTGATCCGTGCCCGGCCAGATGCCGCCTATGCCCCAATAGACATGCAGGGTGGTGATCAAGAGCAGGATGAAGGAGAGAGCGACGGCAAGCACGATCATGAGCGGAACAGCCGCGAGTATTGGGTTTCGTGATTCATCGCCGCTATGTCGGAGACAAAGGTCGCGCCGCCCAAATCGTCCAGGCTGGAAGCGGCGGCGCGTGATGCGGTTGCCAGCGCCAGAGATTCAAAGCCGGCTAACAGCACGACGGCATCGCTTTGACCGACGACGCCAAGCCTGATCGCCGCCTGCACGAGATTGGAGAAGAAAGCCTGCAGGAAGGCGCAAAGCGATTCCGCGAGGCCGACACCCCCGCTGCCCGCAACGGCGCCGACCGCAACGCAATAGGGACAATCGGCCGGCAGTCGCTGCAGCGCCTGAGACGGCCAGACGGTTGCAGCCTGGAGAAAAGCCGTGCCCTGCAGCATGGTTTCGAGATGACGCTCCCGCGATCCGGCAAGCGCCTCGGCAAGTGCTGCGACTTCCGCCAGGTCGCCGTCATTACGAACGCGGCGCCAGCTTTCGGCGAAGAGCACGGCGTCGTTCCACCCCGACCCCATCTCGACCAGCGTCTCCAGCCAGCCGGCGAGATCCTCGCGATCCGCGATCAGTCCATCCTGCACGGCGCGCTCGAGGCCGTGGCTATAAGAGAAGCCGCCGACCGGAAAGGCCGGCGACAGCCAGGTCATCAGCCGCAGCAGCGCTATCGACGACGGCTGGTCAGTCATGGTGGTGATGGTGGCCGTGATCGTGGTGGTGATGGTCATGATCGTGGCTATCGTGGCCCTCGTGGTCGTGGTCATGGCCATGGCGATGGCCATGATGATCATGGTCATGGTGGTGGTGCGAATGGGCGTGGTCGTAGCCATGCCCGGAATAGGCGCCGCGCACCGGGCTGAACGGCTGCGAAACCTCGTTCACCGTGGCGCCAAGGCCTTCAAGCATCGCCTTGATGACATGATCGCGCAGGATGAGGATGCGGTCCGCCTCGATCGCCGCGGCAAGGTGACGGTTGCCGATGTGCCAGGCAAGCTCGGTGAGATGAACGGCGTCGCGGGCGCGGATGTCGTAGACCTCCTCGGGCGCCGCGACGATCTCGATCTGGCGGCCGTCTTCCAGCACCAGCCGGTCGCCATCATTGAGCGCCACCGGCTCGGGCAGGTCGACCAGCACCTTGTCGCCGGCCGCCGTCTCTATGGCGCGGCGGCGCAGATGCCGCTCGTCATGCGGCAGCACGGCCTTGTCGTAGGGTGCGCTCGAAGCCGGATCGCCGGCGGCAAGCACCGAGACGGCGCGGGGAAATTTGGTGAAATCGGTGGTGATGTTGAGCTTCATGTCATGGCTCCGCCATTGGCTTGCGCCCTTGCACGGGCGGGGCGTTCGAGGACGCGGTCGAAATAGGCATTCACCCGGTCGGACTCGATCGGGAAACGGCCGGCGCGCGCCCAGCCGCCCATATCGCCGAGCAGGATGTCGACCGCGGAGAACCGGTCGCCCAGCGCATAGGGCTTGTCGCCAAGCCGGCGATCCAGCGCTTTTATTTCGGATGCGAAATCATAGGCTGCGGCCGGACCGACATCGACGCGAATATCCTTGGGCAGCAGGAACCGGTGACGCAGCTTGTTCCACAGCGGCGCTTCCAGCTCGCTTTGGGCGAAATGCATCCAGGAATCCATCTCGGCGCGGCCGGCAAGACCGGGATTGGCGCCCATGCCCTTGTCGGCATGCTTGTCGGCCAGATAGACGCAGATCGCCGCCGAATCCGTGATCTTCAACTCGCCGTCGATCAGGATCGGTACCTTGCCGGACGGGTTGAGCGCGTAAGCCTCCGGCGAGCGCAGCTTGACCTCGACGAACTCGTAGGGCTGCCCGAGCTCCTCGAGCATCCAGAGCACCCGGCTGACCCGGGAGCCGCGCGATCCGACGGCCTTGTACATGGTCGAGTCCTGCATTTCCCGCAATCCTAGATCAATGCAAGCGTCAGCCCAATGGCGCTCAGACGATGGTGTCGAAGAGCCGCAGGATGAAGGATATCTGATAGACCAGCGCGGCCGCGACGAAGGCGATGTGGAAGCGCTTGTCGCGCACCAGGATCGCGACGATGCAGAGCGCCACGAAGACCGGCGTCCGGAACAGATATTCGTTGCCGAAGCGGGCGAAGTGCTCCGAGCCCTTGAGCAGCGTGTCGATGACGTCGAGCAGATAGGTCGCGCCAAGCAGCCCAAAGAACCAGGCGCGGCGCGAATAAAAATAATCCTCGTAGCTGGTGTAATCGAGCATCGAATCCGGAAACAGCAGCGCGCAGAGCAGGAACAGCGTGATGGCGTAGAAGATGATGAAAAGGTATTTGCCGAAGGTCCAGTTCTCGATGGCGTAGAGGCCGAACTCCCACCACCAGAAATGCACCAGCATCAGCAACACCGAGGCGACCCAGGCGAGATGCACCGCGTAGAGCCGGTATTGGCCGGGATGCTGGACGATGCGGGCAGTTCCCGAAAGCAGGCGCGTGACGCCAAGGCCGATCACCATGCCCATGACGATGCGGATGTGCGGAAAGATGTCGTGGGGCGAGGCTATCTCGGTGGCCATGGTTGTCCGCTATGCAGTTGCTCAACCGCATAGTGCAGGGTCCATACTCCAGCCGCAACGGAATTTGCCCGCTCACCGGAAAGCGCAATCGGCCTAAAACAGAAAATACCTCTGCGCCATCGGCAGCACGGTGGCGGGCTCGCAGGTCAACAGCTCGCCGTCGGCCCGCACTTCGTATGTTTCGGGATCGACCTCGACATGCGGCGTGGCGTCGTTGAGCACCATGGAATGCTTGCCGATGCCGCCGCGCGTGTTCTCGACGGCGATCATCGCCTTGTCGACGCCCAGCCTGTCGCGCAGACCGGCATCGAAGGCGGCCTTCGAAACGAAGGTCACCGAGGAATTGGTCAGCGCCTTGCCGTAGGCGCCGAACATCGGCCGGTAGTGCATCGGCTGCGGCGTCGGGATGGAAGCGTTGGGATCGCCCATGGGCGCTGCCGCGATCGAGCCGCCGACCAGCACCATCTCCGGCTTGACGCCGAAGAAGGCTGGGTTCCACAGCACCAGATCGGCCCGCTTGCCGACGGTGATCGAGCCGATCTCCTTCGACAGCCCGTGCGCGATGGCCGGGTTGATGGTGTATTTGGCGATGTAGCGGCGGACCCGGAAATTGTCGTTGTCGCCGGTTTCGCCCGGCAGCGCGCCGCGCTGGCGCTTCATCTTGTCGGCGGTCTGCCAGCAGCGGATCGCCACCTCGCCGACCCGGCCCATGGCCTGGCTGTCGGAGGAGATGATGGAGAAGGCGCCGATGTCGTGCAGGATGTCCTCGGCCGCGATCGTCTCCTTGCGAATGCGGCTTTCGGCGAAGGCGATGTCCTCCGGGATCGATGGCGACAGATGATGGCAGACCATCAGCATGTCGAGGTGCTCGGCCAGCGTGTTGACCGTGTAGGGCCTGGTCGGGTTGGTCGAGGACGGGATAACGTTGGGCAGGCCGCAGACCTTGATGATGTCGGGCGCATGGCCGCCGCCGGCGCCTTCGGTGTGGAAAGCGTGGATTGTGCGGCCTTGAATAGCCGCCACCGTGTTCTCGACGAAGCCGGATTCGTTCAGCGTGTCGGTGTGGATCATCACCTGCACGTCGTACTCGTCGGCGACCGACAGGCAGCAGTCGATGGCCGCCGGCGTCGTGCCCCAGTCCTCGTGCAGCTTCAGCGAGCAGGCGCCGGCCAGCACCATCTCTTCCAGCGCCGCCGGCTTTGAGGCGTTGCCTTTGCCCGACAGGCCGATATTCATCGGAAAGGCGTCGAAGGACTGGATCATGCGCGCCATGTGCCACGGGCCGGGCGTGCAGGTGGTGGCCAGGGTGCCATGCGCCGGACCGGTGCCGCCGCCGAGCATCGTGGTGATGCCGCTCATCAGCGCTTCCTCGATCTGCTGCGGGCAGATGAAGTGGATATGCGCGTCGAAGCCGCCGGCCGTCAGGATCTTGCCTTCGCCGGCGATGATCTCCGTGCCGGGCCCGATGACGATGGTGACGCCGGCCTGCGTGTCCGGATTGCCGGCCTTGCCGATCGCGGCGATGCGGCCGTCCTTCAGGCCGATATCGGCCTTGACGATGCCGGCAAGCGCATCCACGACCAGCGCATTGGTGATGACCGTATCGACCGCGCCGCCCGCCCGCGTGATCTGGCTCTGGCCCATGCCGTCGCGGATGACCTTGCCGCCGCCGAATTTCACTTCCTCGCCATAGACGGTGAGGTCCTTCTCGACCTCGATGAAGAGCTCGGTGTCGGCGAGCCTAACCTTGTCGCCGACCGTCGGTCCATACATCTGCGCATAGGCGGCGCGGCTTATCCTGGCCATCAGCAATCGCTCCCGAAATTCCAATTGACTGCGCGCGGGGCACACATTCTCGCCACCCAATGGTCACGCAATGACCCACCCGGCGACACTTTGAGCGCCCATTTCAGCGTTCCCATCGGGCCGTCGAGGCGGGCGGAGCCACTCCCAAGCCGATGGAAGGAATATCCATGCGCAACGCGATACTTGTCGCCGCAGCCGCCACCTTGTTGATGGCGGGCGCTGCCGGGGCCCAGCAGCAGCAGACGCCGCAGCCAAGCCCGGCGCCGGCCGCCCCCGCCGCGCCGAAAGCCGAGCCCGCGGCGCCGGCGATCCAGAGCGTCAACGTCGTCGATATCACCGAATTGCCCAAGGACACGCAGACGCAGGTCAACCAGATCGTGGCGCAGCGCGGCGACGCCGGCCTGCAGACCTTGCGCAAGTCGATCGACGCGACGCCCAAGGTGAAATCCGCGCTCGAAGCCAAAGGCATGAGCTCGGCGCAGGTGATCGCCGCCAGCATGCAGCCCAACGGCGCGCTGACGCTGATCACCAAGAAGGCAAGCTGATTGCGTGCCCCGGCGGGCCGCCCTGCGGTCCGCCAACCATATTTTGAAGGGGATGCGGGCCGCCCTGCGGTCCGCCAACCATATTTTGAAGGGGATGCGGGCCGCCCTGCGGTCCGCCAACCATATTTTGAAGGGGATGCGGGCCGCCTTGCGGGCCGCCAACCCTATTTTGAAGGGAATGCGGGCCGCCTTGCGGCCCGGCGTCCGGTTTTTGAAGGGAACCTGCGGCCAGACCGCACCGTTTCGCTGTTTTCGCCCCGTCACGAGGTCAGTCAGGAGCGAACGATGGCGAATGCTCGGCGTTCTCCAAGATGGAGTTTCGTGGTTGCCGCCGCGCTTTTCGCGGTCGCCGCGCCCCATGCCGCGTCCGCGGCGCAGCCGCTGGGCAACGGCAATGCTGCCGCGGCGATCGTCGATTCCAACGTCCGCGAGGAAGTGGCGCTCTCCAGGACGGAGGCCGGAAAGGTCATCACCGCCATCGACCGCACCCGCGACAATATCGGCACGGTGCGAAAGACCACCAAGCTCGACACGGTCGACATCGTGTTCCTGACCGATGCCGCGCGCAGCGAAGGCGGGCCGCCGCCGGCCATCGAGAACAAGGTTAAGCAGCACCAGGAGGACGTCGCCGAATTGCGCCAGGAGATCGAAGCGAACGCCCTGCTGTTCAACGCGATCGATTCGCGGCGCGTGCAGGCCGAGGACGTGCTCGCGGTGGAGTTCGACGATCCGGGGAAGGTCGTCATCTATGCCGCCGCCAAGCCGCCGAAATGATGGCCGCCGAAGTGATGTGAGCGCGCCGCCGGACCTCACAGCTTGCCCATCACCTTCTGCTGGAAACCATAGACCTCGCGCTTGCCGCCCAGCGGCACCAGGGTGACGTCACGCTCCTGCCCCGGCTCGAAGCGCATGGCGGTGCCGGCGGCGATGTCGAGCCGCATGCCGCGTGCGCGCTCGCGGTCGAATTTCAGGCCCTCGTTGGTCTCGAAGAAATGATAGTGGCTGCCGACCTGGATCGGCCGGTCGCCGCTGTTTGCGACCTTGAGCGTCACGGTGGGCAGGCCCTTGTTCAGCTCCATGTCGCCTTTGGCCGTGATGACTTCGCCGGGGATCATCGCGCCCTCACAACACACCGAAGGCAAGGCCGAGGCCGATCGCCGCGCAGGCGGCGCCGGCGGCGCGCGCCAGGCCGCGGAGGCGCGAGCCCAGCCCGAGACCGGCCGCGATGCCGAAGCCGTGGAGCAGCGCCGTGGCCATCGCGAAGCCTGCCATATAGTCAAAACCGCCGGCATTTTCCGGCACTTCGGTGCCATGGGCATGGCCGTGGAACAGCGCGAACAGGCCGATGACGGCGATCCCGGCCGCGACCGGCAGGTCGATCGCAAGGGCCACCAGCAGGCCGAGCGCCACGACGGACGCGAGGATAGCCGGCTCCACGAACGGCACCGGCACATGCAGCATGCCGAGCGCGCCGCCGGCCAGCATCACGCCGACGAAGGCCAGCGGCCAGGCCCAGACGGCCTTGCCGCCCTTCATCGCCGCCCACAGGCCCACGGCGATCATGACCGTCATATGGTCGAGCCCGGACAGCGGATGCGCGAAACCGGCGGCGAAGGAAGAGGTGGAGCCTGCGCCGACATGGGCTTCAGCCGGCACGGCGGCTGCCAGGAAAAGGATCGCGGCAAGTGCGGTTCGTTTCGTCGAGGCGGGGATCATCTTTCTGCCTTCTCCAATTGACCTGTTAAGCAGCCTTGCGCGGGCCGCAGCCTTCGGCCTTGAGCACGCGCCTGGTCGACGGCGGATATTTCGTAAGCTTCGCCGCCGGCCGGATCGGCCGCGGCGCGAAATTGCCGCCGCAATTCGGGCAGACGCCGCCCAGCACATTGTCGACGCAGCCGGCGCAGAAGGTGCATTCGAAGGTGCAGATCAGCGCATCGGTCGCTTCCGGCGGCAGATCCTTGTCGCAGCATTCGCAATTGGGCCTGAGCTCCAGCATCGGTCTTTCTCCTCACCGAATCGGTTCATGCACGGTCACCAGCTTGGTGCCGTCGGGAAACGTCGCTTCGACCTGGACGTCGTGGATCATCTCGGCAATGCCGTCCATGACCTGGGCACGGGTGACGACATGGGCGCCCGCCTCCATCAGTTCCGCGACGGGACGGCCGTCGCGCGCGCCTTCAACGACGAAGTCGGTGATCAGGGCGATGGCTTCTGGATGGTTGAGCTTGACGCCACGCTCCAGGCGCTTGCGCGCCACCATCGCCGCCATGGCGATGAGCAGCTTGTCCTTTTCACGCGGCGTCAGATTCATGCAATGTCCCGGTATTTTAAATCAGAGTGACCACAATTTGGGCAGGCCCGCCCGTCCATTGAGCAGTTCGACCAGCGGAACCAGCCGCTTGCGGAGCTGGTAGCCGTCGCCGGCGCACAGCCTCGCAAGAAGCTTGCCAGATCGGCCGACGCTCCAGAAACTGGCGCCGCCGCCCTCACTGATAACGGGACCGCCGATGCCGGGATCGCCGATGATGGCGCGGGCCTCGTCCAGCAGGCTTTCCGCCTGCGGCGAAACGAAGAGCAGCGTGGCGACGGCAAGCGCGCCGCCGGTCGCCGCCGGCCGCCGCAGCGTTGCCGCGATCTCCGGGCCCAGCCGGAAATCCTCCGCATGGATAAGCGCGCCGCCCTGGCGGACCCGCCAGCGATCGTGGAAGCTGCCCCGGACCGCCCGCTCGCCCATCGCAAGCCGGCCGAACAGCGTGGCTTCCAGTAGCAATGCCTCGGCCTCGTCGCCAAGCTCGACATCCAGCGTGCGGGCAAAGGCGGCGCGGTCGAAAACGATGGTTTCCTGCGGCAGCCAGGCGATGCGGCCGCCCGGACCGACCCGCAGGCCGACGCTTGTCTCGGCCCTGTCGGCAGCGGCGCGGTAGACCTTCTCGCAGGCCTGGGTGGTGATGGAGGCGGAGGCGCCGGCGCCGACCTCGATCGTCCAGCCGAGGCGGTCGCCGCCGGTCATTCCGCCGGCCGTGTTGATGAGCACCGCCTCGAGCGGATCGCCTTCTACCGCCGGCAGGCGGATCTTGGCCGATCCGTCCTGGTAGAGCCGCTGCAGGCGCGTCCGGCCCTCGCTCTTGCCGCAGAAAAGCCTGGCTCGCCCGGCAACACGTTGCGCGGCAGGCAAAGGAGCGGCGGCCAAAGGCAAGACGGGCCGGGATGTCAGGGCATTCTCGATCGTGTCCACGATTCCAGGTTAAGCACTCCGGCGGCTTTGTCGATATATCGCTTGTTGCTTGACATCGTTTTGGTTTCTATAGAGGGAAGCCACCCTGGAGCGGTCGCGCGATGTCTGGCGAGGTAAGGGCAACGGCGTTGTTGGATCCGGGGATCAAAAAGGGCGCTGATCAGTTGGCGTCGGGGAAACGACAGGGAAGGAACCGAATGGCTGACCAACTGACGACCGAGATCATCGAAAAGATCAAAGCGCATGCCGACACTGGCGGCGAGGAAATCACCGCCAGCACCGATCTCGGAACGCTCGGCATCCATTCGCTGGAGTTGACCGAGATCATCTTCGATCTCGAGGAAAAATACGGCATCGAGATCGAGATGAACACGGTCGATGCCTGGAGCAATCTCAAGAACGTCGGCGACATGGTCGAGGCGGTTCGCGAACTGATCGCGAAAAAAGCCTGACTGCATGCAAAAACGCGTCGTCATCACCGGTATCGGCGGGATTTGCGGGCTAGGCAACGATGCAGCGGCGATTTGGGACGCCATGCGCGCAGGCCGCTCGGCCATCGGCCCTATCGACAATCCGTCGCTGCATGACCTCAAGGTCAAGACCGGCTGCGAAATCAAGGAACTGCCGGATCATGGCATCGACCGCAAGCAGGTCGTGTCGATGGACCGTTTCAGCCTGCTGGCGGTGATCGCCGCGCGCGAGGCCATGCGGCAGTCCGGATTGACGGCCCATGCCGACAACACCTACCGGATGGGCGCAATCGTCGGCATCGGCGTCGCGGGCTTCGAGACCATCGAGGAGAATTACCGCGCGATCCTGCTCGAAGGGCGCAACCGCGCCGCCATTTTCACCGTGCCGAAAGTGATGCCGGGCGCGGCCGCTGGCCAGGTCAGCATGAATCTCGGGTTGCGCGGCCCTGTTTTCGGCGCCACGTCGGCCTGCTCGTCCGCCAACCACGCGATTTCCTCGGCCGTCGACCAGATCAGGCTCGGCCGCGCCGACGTGATGGTCGCCGGCGGCACCGAAGCGCCGCTGGTTTGGGGCGTGCTGAAGGGCTGGGAGGCGCTGCGAGTGCTTTCGCCCGACACATGCCGGCCGTTCTCGGCCGATCGTGCCGGCCTTGTGCTCGGCGAAGGCGCCGGCATGGCGGTGCTCGAAAGCTACGATCACGCGATGGCGCGCGGCGCCACAATCCTGGCCGAGATCGCCGGCGTCGGGCTTTCGGCCGACGCCTCCGACATCGTCGCCCCGACCGTCGAGGGACCGGAAGCGGCCATGCGTTTCTGCCTGGCGGATGCCGGGCTCAATCCGGAAGATGTCGACTACCTCAACGCGCACGGCACCGGCACCAAGGCCAACGACCAGATCGAGACAGCGGCGATCAAGCGCGTCTTCGGCGACCATGCCCGTTCGCTTTCGGTCTCTTCGACCAAGTCGATGCATGCGCATTGCCTGGGCGCCTCCGGCGGGCTGGAGATGATCGCCTGTGTCATGGCGATCCGCGACGGCATCGTGCCGCCGACCGCCAACTACCGCGAGCCGGATCCGGAATGCGACCTCGACGTGACGCCCAACACGGCGCGCGAGCGCACGGTGCGCGCGGCGCTCAGCAACAGTTTCGCCTTCGGCGGAACCAACGCGGTGCTGGCCTTCAAGGCGGTCTGACCGAAGCCGACCGGTTGACTGTGTGTGCATGGCGGGGTGGTTGCCGGTGTATTGATCCCGGCCGGCCGCGGACCTAATTCTTGCCTCACCCGCCGTATTCTTTGCCACCTATATGGGCGCCGCCCGGCGCCAATCCGCATCCGGAGTTTTTCATGACCGACCTGTCCGCCTTTCCGATCACCAAGCGCTGGCCGGCCAAGCAGCCCGAGCGCCTGCAGCTCTATTCCGCCACGACGCCCAACGGCGTGAAGGTCTCGATCGCGCTGGAGGAGATCGGCCTTGCCTATGAGCCGCACTATGTCGATATCGGCAAGAACGAGAGCTGGACGCCGGAGTTCCTGTCGCTCAACCCGAACGGCAAGATCCCGGCGATCGTCGATCCGGACGGCCCGGGAGGCAAGCCTATCGGCCTGTTCGAGTCCGGCGCCATCCTGCTCTATCTGGCCGACAAGACCGGCAAGCTCATTCCTGCCGATCCGGCGCGGCGCTACGAGACGATCCAGTGGGTGTTCTTCCAGATGGCGGCGATCGGCCCGATCTTCGGACAGGTCGGCTTCTTTCACAAATTCGCCGGGCGCGAGATTGCCGACAAGCGGCCGCTGGAGCGCTACCGCGACGAGTCGCGGCGGCTGATCGGCGTGCTCGAAACGCGGCTGAAGGGCCGCAAGTGGATCATGGATGACGACTACACCATCGCCGACGTATCGATGCTGGGCTGGGTGCGCAACCTGATCGGCTTCTACGAGGCGCGTGAGTTGGTCGGTTTCGACGATTTCCCGACTGTCGCCGACTGGCTCGAGCGCGGTCTGGCGCGGCCGGCGGTGAAACGGGGCCTCACCATCCCGGCGAAGGGCTGAGCCCTCACTTCGTCTTGGCGCTCGCGCCACCGCGGCCGAACATGGACGCCGCCAGCCTCGCGGTTGCCACGACCGCTCCGGTCGCGACGGTGGCCACGGTGCGGATCGGGCCCGACTTCTTCGCCGCCGGTCCCGTTGCGGGCTTGTGGGGCTTCGCGGTCGTGGCAGCGACCTTGTGGGCGGCGCCCGGCGTCACTCTCTTCGGCGGTGCCTTGCCGAAAGCCGGCTTGGCGTCCTTCGACCGTTCGGCGATCGCGGGGGCGGCGCCGGCCCTGGCTTGCGCCGGCTTGGATTGATTGGCCCTAGCCTTCTTGAGCGCGGTTTTTCTGCTGTTGGTTGCCATCTGACAGCTCCTGCAATTTTCCTCGCAACTCCAGGCGGAAAGCGATGCGCGCCTTCCTGGAATTGCTCCGGCGCCGGACAATTCGGGATAGGGTCATAACGGCGTGAAAACCTTAAGGTTCCCACCCAAAAATATTGAAAATTGAGCAGGTTAACCAATGATCCGTCATCAACCAACGACCATGTCGGCAGGCCGGCGCCGCGCCAGAACCCGCTCGATGTTGGGCATGTCGTTGGAGGCGATCCAGGCGCGGGCGTCCTCATCGGACTTGCCGTGCTCGCGCCAGCGCTCCATCAGCCGGCGCTCGAGCTCGTTGCGCGGCACGTCCACGAAGATGGTGAAATCGAACAAAGGCGCCAGCCGCGACCACGGCTCCTCGTCGAGCAGCAAGTAGTTGCCCTCGACCAGGATGAACTTTGTGTCGGCGCCGACGATCTCGGCCGCCGCGCGCGACAGTTCGATGCTACGGTCGAACACGGGAATGGCGATATCGGGCTCGCCGGAGCGGATGCGCTTCAGCAGCGTTTCGAAGCCGGCGAAATCGAAGGTTTCCGGCGCGCCCTTGCGGGGGCGCAGGCCGCGGCGGTTCAGAATGATGTCGTCATAATGGAAACCGTCCATCGGCACGACCTCGGAGCTGCCTTCCGGCAAAAGCTCACGCAGGTTTGCCGATAGCGTCGACTTGCCGGAGCCCGGCGGACCGGCGATGGCGACGACGAAGCGTTTGGCCTTGCCGGCGCGCTTGAAGATGGCGGCTGTGATATGGGCGATCTCGGACATCGGCGCCTTTCCGGTGCGGTTCGGCCCGCATCTTGGCGGGTGTCGGCGGAAAATTCAAACCTCGTTCCTAGACGCCGAGGTTTGCTCCGCCCTGGAATGACGAACTCAGGCGCTCAGGCCGGAACCGAACGCCCAATACGCAAGAAGCCGCCGTCGAAAGGCACCTCCTTCGCCGCGCCGTTCGGGGCAAGGATGCGCAAGCGATCGGGCGCGGCTTCGATGCCGGCCGGCGCCTCGGCTTCCGCGAACGGAACGCCGCCGATGACATGGCGAAACGACACCGAGCGGCCCTCGGCCAGCGCGAAGGCCGTCGCCACGCCTTCATGCTTCAGCCAGTTGTCGCCGAGCGAGGCGGCGTGGCCGATGGCGGTGCGGCCGTCCTCGATGCCGAGCACGCCGAGATGGCGGCCGCTCCAGGGCGCGTAGTCGCGGCCGCCATTGGAGAACCAGAGCATCGTCACGGGCAGTTCGGCCGGGTTCTTCAGCACCAGCACCAGGTCCCGCTCGGCGCGCCGCGCGACCGCCGTCCAGCCGGGGCCGCCATGATCGGCCTCGACCAGGGTGATGAAATCCTCGCGCTTGTCTTCGATGCGGTAGTCGGTGAGATCGGTCGCGCCGCCGGCGGCGAGCGGGAACTGCTCAAGGTCGCCGGCGCGTGCCGGATAGGCCAGCATGAAGCGGCCGCGCGCCGGATCGGGCTCGAGCGGCGTAGCGGGCGTGACCGCCACGCGTTTCGGCGAGAAGGCCAGCCGGCCGCCGCCTTGCATGACCGTCATCGGATGGTGGGCGACGGAGATGGCGCCGGAGCCGCCGGAAAAGACGTGTTCCTGGTAAAGGAAGGGGTGGCCGTCGCGCAGCGTGAAAATCTTGTCGACGGTCGCGCCCATCACCTTGCGGCGCAGCCGGAAAACGGCCCGCCAGCCGCCGGCAGCCGCGCCGTTCTCGACGACGTCCCATGCGCTGTTGGCCGGCCAGCCATGCAGCGGTGCGGCCTCGACGTCGCTGGCCGAGAAGGGCGCGCAAAGGAAATCGCCGGAAAGCCGCACCGTGCCTTCGGGAAGGTTTGCGGGCAATGTCTCGCGCGGCGCGCCGACCCACGGCGCGCGATGCAGCGGCTTCAGGACGCGCCCGTCGGCCTCGATATCCATGGCGGCGATATGGCCGACGGCAAGATCGAGCGAAACCGAAATGCCCTTCGCGCTGATCGTGACCGTGTCCATGAGTGCCTCTCCGAATCTTTTGCTTCTACCAACAAAGCTCGTCCGGCGACGGATACGCAAGCGTGATGACGGGCAATTTGCATCAGGCGTGCGACCCGCTTTGTGCCTTTGCAGGCAGCTTCGGCAACGGCGCCCGGATGCAATTCGGTGTTAAGATCGCCGTTAACCAGTTGGACGCGGCATATGGGTTACGTTAGCTTCGCCGCATCTCAGCAACAGCTTTAGAAACGTCTTGCCCCGCCCCTTCCTCAGCCTCCAGAAACTCATCGCCGCGATGGCCCTGCTCCTGCTGGTCGCCGGCTGCACGACGGCGGCGCCGCCTGAAAGCGTGCTCGCCGTCCCGGCGCAGCCGCAGAAATATGCGGCGATCGTGGTCGACGCATCGACCGGCAAGACCCTGTTCGAGGTCAATTCGAGGTCGCAGCGCTATCCGGCGTCACTGACCAAGATGATGACGCTCTACATGCTGTTCGAGGCGCTGGAGAGCGGCCGCGTGACCAAGGAAACGCGGATCCCGGTTTCCGACCACGCCGCCTCGCAGCCGCCGACCAAGCTGCGCTTCCGGCACGGCGAGACGATCGACGTCGATTCCGCAATCCGCGCCATGGTGGTGAAGTCGGCAAACGACGTGGCGGTGGCGGTGGGCGAATATCTGGGCGGCGGCTCGGAGGACCAGTTCGCGGCGATGATGACCGCCAAGGCGCGCTCGCTCGGCATGACCGGCACCAATTTCCGCAACGCCTGCGGCCTGCCCGACGACGGCCAGGTGACCACGGCGCGCGACATGGCGGTGCTGGGCATGGCGCTGGAAAAGCGCTTCCCGCAGCATTTCCACTATTTCTCCGAAAGCGACTTCATGTTCCGCGGCCGGCTGGTGCGCGGCCACAATGACATGCTGGGGCGCGTGCGCGGCGTCGACGGCATCAAGACCGGCTACATAAGGGCTTCCGGCTACAACATCGTCACCTCCTACAATGCCGACGGCAGGCATCTGATCGTGGTGGTGATGGGCGCCGATACCGCGCGCCAGCGCAACGACCATGTCGAGGCGCTGATCCAGCGGAGTCTCGGACCGACGATCGCCGATGCCGGCCAGCCCAGGCTGATGTATTCCGGGCAGCAGCCGGCCTCGCCGCCGCCCGCCCTGCTGCCGCCGCCGGACTCGGCATTGCCAGGGTTGCTGCCGCCGCAGCCGGCGACGCCCGGCCAACCGGCGTCCGATTTTCCGTCGCCGGATCTCGCATCGCCCGGCGCGCCGCTGCTGCCGACGCAGTAGGGCGGCTAGCGGAAAAGTCCGAGACGTCGGCGGGACAGCGCCCCCCTCTGGCCTGCCGGCCATCTCCCCCACTTGGGGGGAGATCGGATGTCACGCCGGCTTTCGCCAATCACCAACGTCGCAGGAATGAACGGAGCGCCGAAACCGCCAATCTCCCCCTTGGTGGGGGAGATGTCCGGCAGGACAGAGGGGGGCGCGGAGGATCGCTGCCTATCTCGTTCTCACACCGCCTCCACCAGGCGGACCCTACCGAACCACCAGCACCGGGATCGTCGTCAGCGACACCACTTCCGCCGTCTGGCTGCCCAGCACCAGCCGTCCCAGCCCGCGGCGGCCGTGCGAGGCCATGACGATCAAGTCGCTGCCTTCCGCGCCGGCGACCTCGAGGATCGCCTCGGCGGGCGTCCGGTTCTCGATATGCAGGGTCTTCGCCTCGACGCCCTTCGCATCGGCCTCGGCCTTGCATTTGGCGAGCAGCTCGCTGGCGTATTTGCGCGCGCTTTCCTCGTAATTGACCAGCTCGTCGGCCGCGACATAGCCGGCCATGGCGCCGCCCCAGGCGAGCGCCGGGAACGGCTCCGAGACGGTGACGAAGGCGACGCTGGCGCCGAGCCCCTTGGCCAGCTCCAGCCCGTGGACGACGCCCTTCTGGGCGAGTTCCGAGCCATCGGTGGCGATCAGGATTTTCTTGTACATGGTGGCGATCCCTCATTGGCGGGGCAATGCGCCCCAGCGGCGGGAGCCTGAACGCTCCGGCCTGATCTCGATATAGTCAGCCTATCAGGCCGGCCACAGGGGCCAGTTTGATGCGGATCAAGGCCAGGCGGCGGAGACGATTGCGCCAGGGGTGTGAAATCATCAACGGCGCTCCCCCTCACCCAGCCTCCGCTTCGCTCGGCTGACCATTCCGGGGCGAGCCACGGGTCTCGCCCGTCCTTCGGACCCCCGGCGGGGAGAGGAGATTGTCGGCGCCGGCGCTTCCCTCTTCTCCCCGCCGGGGAGAAGGTGGCCGCGTAGCGGCCGGATGAGGGGGCTGCGCCGACCTACGCAATTGCCTCCGCAACTCGCCCCCCAATCACAACAACTTGTTCGGTCACACCACTTTCACACTGACCATGGATATGCCGCGCCGGCTTGGCGTATCGTACTCAAAAGGCCTCGAACAGGAGCACCGACCATGGCAGGCGACCCGAAGGCATCCGCGCAGATCCAGGCCGACAACGAGAACGACGTCGCCGGCGAATATCTCGAGGCCGAAACCGTGCCGGAGGATGCGCAGGCCGCCGCCGACGAGATCCTCGAAGCGCCGGAAGTGCCGGATTCCGAGCCGCACGCCGAACCGCATGTTCCAGGCACGGCCCGGATCAAGCCCAAGAAAAAACCCTCGGCGATCTCGGGGCGCAAATTCCGCAAGCGCGACCTGGTGCGCATCGACGATCTGAGGCCCAGCCTCGCCGACCGCATCCGCTCCGACCATCCCGACCTGCCGCGCGGCGCCCGCATCAGCCGCGAGGAGCTCGGCCGCTACCGCATGCGCTACATGGAGGAATTGCTGCAGCAGGAGCACGGCGAATTCTCCGAGCTCGACCGCCAGGTGGTGGAATCGATCGCCAAGCAGGACACGATCTCGGAGAACTCGGAAGAGGAATATGAGGAGCACCGCTCCTTCCCCGACCGTGTTTCCGACACGATGGCCGAGTTCGGCGGCAGCTGGTGGTTCCTGATCTCCTTCGCCACGGTGCTGCTGCTGTGGATCGGCATCAACCTGATCGCCGGCACGACCAACGCCTTCGACCCCTACCCGTTCATCCTGCTCAACCTGCTGCTCTCCTGCATCGCCGCCATCCAGGCGCCGGTGATCATGATGAGCCAGAAGCGCCAGGAAGCCAAAGACCGGCTGCGCTCCTTCAACGACTATCGGGTGAACCTCAAGGCCGAGCTGGAGGTGCGGCACCTGCACGAAAAGCTCGACTACCTCATCTCGCGCCAATGGCAGCGCCTGGCCGAAATGCAGCAGATGCAGCTCGACGCCATGCACGAGCTGGCCGCGAAGAAGGCGAAACGCGCGACCCGGGCGGCGCGGCGCAAGACGACCAAGGCGCCGGCGGAGGGGTGAGCGGGAGTTCCTCGCCCCACGCGGTGGGGAGAGGTGGCCCGGCGAAGCCGGGACGGAGAGGGGCGCGCCCTCTCCGAAAGCCCATCGGCCAGCCAATCACCCCGCCAGCCCTCCACCCAATCGCCAATTGCCCGTTGAAGCGTGCTGCGGCTTCCGCTAAGAAGCCGTGGCTGGCCGGCTCACCGGCCGGTTCGTTTCCCCCGGGAAGCACCCGTAGCTCAGCTGGATAGAGCGCTGCCCTCCGAAGGCAGAGGTCACAAGTTCGAATCTTGTCGGGTGCGCCAATCCATTGGGGCCGCTACCCCCCTCACCCCAGCACTTCCCCAATCGCCTGTGCCAATCTCTCCACCCCGTCCCGCGTCTGCGCCGCGTCACACGCGGCGTAGCCCAGCACCAGCCCTTGGGTCGGCGCGGTGTTCTGGAAGTATTTCGACAGCGGCGAGACGTTGATCGCCCTTTTCGCCGCTGCCTGGCCGACCTTGATGTCGTCGATGCCTTCCTTGAGATAACCCACCACCTGGATGCCGGCTTCGGCGGGCGAAAGCGTGATCTCGTCGCGCAGGCGCTCGGTGACGATGTCGCGGAAGAGCTGGCGGCGTTGGGCGTAGATGCGGCGCATGCGCTTCAGGTGCCGGCTCATATGGCCTTCGGTGATGAAATCGGCCAAGGCTGCCTGCAACAGCAGCGGCGCGAACTGGCCGGTGGTGGAGAGCGCGTTGACGATGCGGCCGGCGAGCTCCGGCGGCAACACCATGAAGCCGAGGCGCAGCGCCGGGAACAGAAGCTTGGCGAAGGTGCCGACATAGATGACGCGGCCTGAGCGGTCCATGCTCTGGATCGCCGGCACGGGGCGGCCTTGAAAACGGTATTCGCCGTCGAAATCGTCCTCGATCACCCAGGAATTGGCGGTTTCGGCGATGTCGAGCAGGCGCAGCCGCTCCTCCATGCGCATGGTGATGCCGAGCGGATGCTGGCAGGCCGGCGTCACATAGATGAGGCGGGGCAACGGGTCCGGCGGGTCGAGGCGCCAGCCGCGCTCCTGGTCGACCGCGATCGGCAGGATCCTTGCGCCGGCCACGGTGAAGGCGGCCTTGGCGCCGTAATAGCCGGGCTCCTCCATCCACACCGTGTCGTCGGGGTCGAGCAGCAGGCGTGCGAGAAGGTCGAAGGCGGCCTGCGCGCCGGTGGTGACGACGATCTGCTCCGGCCGGCAGCGCACGCCGCGCGCGGAGAAGAGGTAGCCGGCGATCGCCTCCTTCAGCGCCGGGTGGCCGGTGACGTCATAGGTGCCGAACAGCGTCTCGCCGCCATGGCTGGCGCGGCGCGCCACCAGCCGGCCCCAGACACCGAAGGGAAAGCTCTGCGCGTCCGGCATGCCGGGGTGGAAGGCGACATGGCCTGGACGGCCGTGATGGTAGGGCTGGCTGAGCAGAAGCCGGCCGCGCAGCGAGGGCGATCGCAGCGGGGCGGGCGACTCCTCGCGCGGCGACTCGCGCGGGCCTTCGGGCAGGTCGACGATGACCGGGCGGGCGCCCCGGCGGTTGGCGAGATAGCCCTCGGTGACGAGTTGGTCGTAGGCGGCGACGATGGTGTTGCGGCCAAGGCCGAGCTCGGCGGCGAGAGCCCGGGTGGAAGGCAGCTCCGAACCGGGGGGCAGCGCGCGGCTGCGGATGATGGCGACGAGGCCGTGATAGAGCTGGCGCGACAGATGCTCGGGGCTCGAGCGGTTCACGGTGAGCGTGTCGAGCGGGAAGGGTTGGGGTTTGGGGTGGGGGCGCATGGGTTACCGCTCGGCGTGGGTAATGCGGTTACCGCGTGCGACCCTTCGAGGTCGCGTTCCTTCGCGCCCCCCTCTGTCCTGCCGGACATCTCCCCCACTAGGGGGGAGATTGGCAGCTTCGCCCCCTCGCTCTTTCCTGCGGCGTTTGTGATTGGCGAAAGCCGGCGTGACATCGATCTCCCCTCTCGTGGGGGAGATGCCCGGCAGGGCAGAGGGGGGCGCTGTCCCGCCGACGTTCGACATTTTTGCTGATCTCCGTCCCATTCCCCATCCTGCCACACCCACCCCCCAACACAAACTGGTTCCTTCATTTTCCGCAAAACTGGCCCTCGCGGGGGAGACAGAGCGGGATAGACTTCGCTCACTGACGTTGGGGCAAGACGTCGACAAGGACATGCACGACGGGGACATGCAAGACGGGGACATGTGAGGCACGGCGCTGGGAGGGCGTCTTGCCGAACGAAACGGCAGGGTTTCGCCTTGCCGCCAGCAATCGCAGCCATCTCCTCCCGAGACCATGAACCCCGCAGCCATCCGGCTGCGGGGCGGAAAGCGAGCAATGACGACAGTCCGACTTGGCATCAACCCGATCACCTGGACAAATGACGACGTGCCGGAACTGGGCGGCGACACGCCGCTCGAGACGTGCCTCGCCGAAACCGCGGAAGCCGGCTATGCCGGCACCGAGCTAGGCGACAAGTTTCCGCGCGACAGCCGCGCGCTTCGGCCCATCCTCGACCATTACGGGCTGGCGCTGGTCTCCGGCTGGTATGACGGGCGCATCTGCGAGAAGGAGGTGGACGAGGAATTCGAGGCGATCCGGCCGCATCTGACGCTGCTCCGGGACCTCGGCGCCCGGCGCGTCGTCTATGCCGACACCTCGCGCGGCCGGCATGGCGCGATCCACGACCCGATCTCGCAGCGGCCGAAGCTGATGGACGGCGAATGGAAGGCCTATGGCGCCAAGATCACCCGGCTCGCCGAGCGATTTTCCGATTTCGGCGTCGGCATGGCCTTCCATCATCACATGGGCACAATCGTCGAGACCGACCAGGAGATCGACAGGCTGATGCACACGACCGGCGAGGCGGTCGGCCTGCTCTACGACACCGGGCATTGCGCCTTTTCCGGCGGCGACCCGGAGCAGTTGCTGCGCCGGCATGTGGAGCGCGTCGTGCATGTGCATTGCAAGGATGTCCGCCCGGCCGTGCTGAAGAAGGCGCGCGAGGCCGACATGAGCTTCATGGGCGCGGTGATGGAAGGCATCTTCACCGTGCCGGGCGACGGCGCGATCGACTATGCGACGCTGCTCAAGATCCTCGCCGGCCACGGCTATTCCGGCTGGCTGGTGGTCGAGGCCGAGCAGGACCCGGCCAAGGCGCACCCCTTGACCTATGCCACGATGGGGTATCGCAATCTGAAGACGCTGGCGCAGGGCGCGGGCTTCTATGTGCACGAGCGCAAGACCTGAAGAAAGCATGGGGCGCCGGGGAGGGAGATGAGTTCGGTTCAGTACCAGAAGGTGGTCAAGAGCTTCGGCGCGCTCAACGTGCTGCGGTCGCTCGACCTTGCCGTGCCGGACCACAAATTCCTCGCTTTGCTCGGCCCGTCGGGTTGCGGCAAGACGACGGCGCTGCGCATCCTGGCCGGGCTCGACATGCCGACCGCGGGCAAGGTCTTCATCGGCGAGCGCGACGTGACCCGGCTGCAGCCGCGTGACCGCGACATCGCCATGGTCTTCCAGAGCTACGCGCTCTATCCGCAAATGACGGTCGCCGAAAACATCGGCTATCCGCTGTGGATTCGCGGCACGCCGGAAGCCGGGCGAAAGACCAAGATCGGCGAGGTCGCAGCCATCCTCGAGATCGGCCATCTGCTCGACCGGCGGCCGCGCCAGCTTTCGGGCGGACAGCGCCAGCGCGTCGCGCTGGCCCGCGCCATCGTGCGCGACCCGGCGGCGTTCCTGATGGACGAGCCGCTCTCCAATCTCGACGCGCGGCTCAGGCTCACCATGCGCGGCGAGATCAAGCGGCTCTGCCAGCGCCTCAGCGCCACCACCATCTATGTCACCCACGACCAGGTCGAGGCGCTCACCATGGCCGACCTCGTCGCCGTCATGCATGGCGGCGAGCTGCAGCAGATGGCGCCGCCCATCGAGATATATGACCGTCCGGCCAACCGCTTCGTCGCCACCTTCGTCGGCAACCCGCCGATGAACATCCTGCCGGCCGGGCTTTCCGAGCAAGGCGTCATCGTAGCCGGCAAGGTCGTCCCGCTGGATGCCGCGCGGCTTGCCGCCTGCCGCGCCGCCTCCGTCGCCGAAATCGGCCTGCGGCCGGAGGACTGCAGCGCCGCCGCCGTCGACGCGCCTGGCGCTCTGCCCGGCGAAATCTACGTCGTCGAACCGATGGGCAACGAGACGCTGATCAATGTCCGCCTGGACGGCGGCAACGTCTCGGTCCGGGCCGGCCGCGAATTCCGGGGTGTGGTGGGTGAAAGCATCGGCGTCGCCTTCGACCCGGCGAACGCTTGTTTCTTCAATTCGGCCGGCCTGACAACCGTCCATAGGGTCAACAACAATGGGAGAGTGACATGATGCATTCCAGCAGACTTACTCGCCGCTCCGTCATCAAAAGCGCGCTTGGCCTGGCCTTGGCGACCACTGCGCTGACCACGCTCGGCCTGCCGATGCCGGCCAAGGCGGCCGGCAAGAAAGTGATCATCGGCGCCTTTGCCGATGGCGGCCTGACGCCGTTCAAGGAAAAGATCATCCCGCTGGCCAAGGAACAGGGCTTCGACATCCAGTTCCTCGAGGACGAATACGGGGTGACGCTCGAGAAGTGGTTCGCCGATGCCCAGAGCGGCGCCGGCCAGTATGACCTCTACCTGCTCGACGACCCCTGGGTGCCGCAGTTCGGCGCCGCCAACGTCCTGGAAGATCTCGGCGCCGGCGGCATCGATGGCTCCGACAAGGACTGGATCGGCCCGATGATCGACATGGGCTACTGGCCGCCGCAGCAGGGGCCGCGCGTCAAGGGCTTCGAGAATGCCAAGCCGACGCTGATCTGCGTGCCCTTCGTCGGCGACCTGCAGACGCTGACCTATCGCAACGACGTCTTCACCGGCGGCGCGCCGAAGACCTGGGACGAGGTGATCGCCAAGGGCAAGGAAGGCGTCGCCGCCGGCAAGATCAAATATCCGGTCGTGTTCCGTGGCGTCACCGGCAACCCGATCGTCACCAGCTGGTACCCGATCTTCCTGTCGTTCGGCGGCTCCTTCTTCGACGACAAGTGGAACCCGATCTTCAATTCGGCCGAAGGCAAGGCCTCGGCCGATTTCTTCGTCGGCACGATGAAGCAGAACGCGCCGAGCGGCGTGGTGGAGTTCGATTCCGATCAGGAGGGCGCGGCGATCCTCGGCGGCGATGCAGGCGCCATCATCCAGTATTCGGGCAACGCGCTGAAGGCCGACGATCCGGCCCAGACCAAAGTGGCCGGCAAGCTCGATTTCGGCGTTGTGCCGAAACAGAAAAAGGCGATCGCCCAAATGGGCATCTTCATCGCCGGCGTGCCGAAATCGGCGCGCAACAAGGCGAACTCGATCCAGTTCCTGAAGTGGTATGTCAGCGCCGAAACCCAGGCCAAGCTCTCGGAAGCGGGCTCCATTCCGGTCAAGCGCAGCGCCTTCGGCATCGCCAAGCCCGGCAACCGGCTGATCCCGGTCGCGCTCCAGCAGCTCGATGCCGGCGCGCTGCCAAGGCCGCGCACGCCCGACTGGGCAAAGGTCGAGGAACTGCTCGGCATCGAGCTCAACAAGGCGCTGCAAGCCGGCTCCGGCGGCGGCGCCGCGCTCGACACGGCCGCCAAGCAGGTCAAGGACTATCTCACCACGGCCGGATACTACTGATGCCAAGCGGCACGCAGGCTCGCAAATATCGCCTGCAGGGGGCGGGGCTCGACCTCGCCCTCCCCTATCTCATGCTGGCGCCGGGCTTGACGATCGTGCTCGGCGTGCTGGTCTATCCGCTCTGGGATGGGCTGCGCGCCAGCACCCGGGCTTACCGCTATGGTTCACCGATCTCCAATGTCGGCTTCCAGAACTATGTGCAGCTTTGGAGCGACGCGCAGTTTCTCAATGCGCTCTGGGTCACAGTGAAGTTCGTGGCGCTGTCGGTGTCGTTCGAGGCGGTGCTTGGCTTCGCGCTGGCGCTGTTTTGCCTGCATGAATTTCGCGGCATCCGGCTGCTCAGGACCGTGCTGATCATTCCCATGGTGATCACGCCGGTGGTCGTCGCCATCGTGTTCCGACTGATCTACGCCAGCGACGCCGGCATGCTGACGGCGCTGTCAAAGGCCACGGGCGGAGGCGAGGTGCAGATCCTCGGCAATCCGCTCAATGCCTTCATCGGCCTTGTTGCGCTGGACGTCTGGGAATGGACGCCGCTGATGTTCCTGATCCTGCTCGCCGGGCTGCAATCGCTGCCGCACGAGCCGTTCGAGGCGGCGCGGGTCGACGGCGCCGGCGCCTGGCGCGTCTTCGCCGACCTCACCTTCCCGATGATGCGTCCGGTGCTGGCGGTGGCGATCGTTCTCAGGACCATCGACGCCTTCGGCACTTTCGACCAGGTTTTCGTCTTGACCCGTGGCGGGCCTGGCGAAGCGACGAGGCTGATCTCGATCTACGGCTACGACACCGCCTTCAAGTTCCAGCAGACCGGATATGCGGCGGCTCTGTTCGTGACGATCGGCCTCGTCGTGCTCGCGCTCGCCTTCAGCGCCATCAGGCTGTTGCGCAGGGTGGACGCGTCATGAGCAACCGCCTGTCGCGCATCCTCACCACCATCTTCGTGCTGGCCGTCGTGCTGTTGCCCATCTACTGGCTGGTTTCCACCTCGCTCAAGTCGAACCGCGAGATAACCCAGGAAGGCACGCTCTACCCGCATGTGCCGACACTCGACAATTACGTGCGGCTGTTCACCGAGAAGCAGTTCGGTTCCTACCTGACGAACTCGCTTGTGGTGACCTTCTTCTCGGTCGCTATCGCGCTGATCGTCGGCGCGATGGGCGCCTATGCGATCGCGAGGTTCCGCCTGCCTTTCGCCGCGGAGCGCAAGGTGGGCCTGTTCCTCCTGACGCTTCGCATCATCCCCCCGGTCGTCATCCTGATCCCGGTCTATCTCCTGATGCTCAGCCTGGGCCTGCTCGACTCCTGGCTCGGACTGATCGCCACCTACACCGCCTTCAACGTCACGTTCTGCGTGTGGATGATGGAGAGCTTCTTCCGCGAGATCCCCGTCGACCTTGAGGAGGCGGCCATGGTGGATGGCGATTCGCGCTTCGGCGCCTTTCGCCGCATCACGCTGCCATTGGCGGCACCTGGGCTCGCGGCCACCGCCATCTTCGCCGTGCTGGTCACCTTCAACGAATTCCTTTTCGCGCTGGCGCTGACCGCGACACCGCGGGCGATGACCATGCCGCGCGGAACCGCCACGCTCATCGGGCGCATCGATACCGACTGGGCCTCGATGGCCGCAGCCGGGGTCATCGGGGCGCTGCCGATCGTTTTTTTCGCGCTGTTGGTGCAGCGGCACCTCGTTCGCGGCCTGACCATGGGCGCCGTGAAATGACCGCCGGCCAAGCATGTTGAACTCGCCGTCGCGGACGGCCGCACAGGAAAGTTGAACGCATGATGGATGTTTGTCTGTTCGGAGTTGGATTGATCGGAAGGGTGCATGCCGGCAATCTCGCGCGTCACCCGAAGGTGCGGCTGCGCTATGTCGTCGATCCCAACCGGGAGGCCGCCGCCAAAGTCGCGGCCGCGACCGGCGCCGAGATCGCGGACACAGAGACCGTGATGAACGATCCGGCGGTGAAGATGGTGTTCATCGCGTCGGCGACGCGCACCCATGCCGATCTCGCCATGGCAGCGGCGGCAAAGGGCAAGGCGATCTTCTGCGAGAAGCCGATCGATCTCGACCTCAAGCGCACCGACGAGTGTCTGGCGGCGGTCGCGAAGGCCGGCGTGCCGTTCCAGATCGGCTTCAACCGCCGCTTCGATCCGAGCTTCCGGGCGTTGAAGGAGCGCCTCGACGGCGGCGAAATCGGCGCCGTCGAGCAAGTCATCATCACCAGCCGCGACCCCGAGCCGGAAACCGAGGAAGCGCTGGCCGGAGGCGGCGGCGTCTTTCGCGAGATGACCATCCACGACTTCGACATGGCGCGCAACATGCTCGGCGAGGAGCCGGTGGAGCTGTTCGCGACCGGCTCCTCGTTGGTGGCGCCGCAATACAAAAAGCTCGGCGACTACGACACCGCGATGTTCATCCTGCGCACCGCGTCCGGCCGGCAATGCCATATCAACAACAGCGTCAGGGCCGCCTATGGCTACGACCAGCGCATCGAGGTGCATGGCGCCGACGGCATGCTGCAGGCCGGCAACCGGCTGCCGACCTCGGTGGAAATGTATGGCGGCAAAGGCATATCGCGCGACAAGCCCTACTATTTCTTCGTCGAGCGCTACGCCGAATCCTACGCCGCCGAGATCGACCACTTCATCACCTGCGTCGAAACGGGCAGGAAGCCGGCCGTCACTGCGAGCGACGGCCGAAAGGCGATGATCCTTTGCGAGGCCGCGCTTGCCTCCGCCAGGTCGGGCAGGTTCGAGCCCGTGCAACTCTGAACCGATGGTCCAACCTCAACCGGGAGTTCCGATATGAAGATCGGCATGATCACCGACAGCCTGGGCAACCTGTCCTTCGACGAGATGCTGCGCGCCTCGGCGGAGCTCGGGCTGGAGACGCTCGAATTCGCCTGCGGCAACTGGTCGTCGGCGCCGCATATCGATCTGCAGACGATGCTGGACAGTGCTTCCGCGCGCTCCGAATTCGCAGCCAAGGTCCGCGACCACGGGCTGACGATCGCGGCGCTCAACTGCTCCGGCAATCCGCTGCACCCGGGGCCACAGGGCAAGCAGCACCGCCAGGTGACCGAGGATACGATCCGGCTGGCGAGCCTGATGGGCATCGACCGCGTGGTGATGATGTCCGGCCTGCCGGGCGGACCCGGCGACGCAAACCCCAACTGGATCGTCACCGACTGGCCGCCCGAATGCGCCGACATCCAGCGCTACCAGTGGGACGATTGCATCATCCCCTACTGGCGCGATCTGGTGAAATTTTCGAATAATCTCGGCATCGGCAAGCTCTGCCTGGAACTGCACGGCCATCAGGCCGTCTATAACGTCCAGACGCTGTTGCGGCTGCGCGATGCCGTCGGCGAGACGGTCGGCGCGAACTACGATCCGAGCCATCCGATGTGGATGGGCGCCGACCCCATCGCCGCCGTGCGCAAGCTTGGTTCGGCGATCTACTATGTCCACGCCAAGGACACACGAGTCGAACCGATACCGGCGGCCGTCGACGGGGTGCTCGATGCGCGTCCGCCAAACCACTATGCCGAAAGGGCCTGGAACTACATCACACTTGGCTACGGCCATGGCGAGACCTGGTGGCGGCAGTTCTGCACCGCGCTGAAGCAGGCCGGCTACGACGATGTGCTCTCGATCGAGCACGAAGACATGATGCTGTCGCCGATGGAAGGCATGCGCAAGTCCGTCGCGTTGCTGCGCAATGTCGCCATCAACCTGGCTTGAATGCTTGGATCCGCTCTTGCATGGGCCGGCCGCCGCCTGTTCTGGCGCTGCCGATGGCCGGTGGCCCTATCTCACATCGATCCAGCGCTGCTCCTGGAAGGAGCGCGCCATGGCATGCACGGTGCGTTCGATCTCCAGGCCCTCGTCGAAGTCGATGATGCGGGCCGGCTTGCCGGCGATGCGCATCAGAAGCTCGCGGCATTCGATCATCTTGAGGTCGTTGAAGCCGAGGCCGTGGCCGGGCGCGGGCAGGAAGGAATCATAGGGCTTGTGGTGCGGCGCGACCAGGATGGTGCGGTAGCCCTGCTCGGTCGGCCGGTCGGCGGTGAGGTAGAGCTGGAACTCGTTCATCCGCTCCTGGTCGTAGAGGATCGAGCCCTTCGAGCCGAAGATCTGGATGGCGATGCGGCCCTTGCGGCCCCAGGCCGAGCGGTTGACGAGCAGCGTGCCGGCGACGCCGTTTTCGAGATGCATCAGGACGCTGGCGATGTCGTAGGTCTCGACCGCGCGGCGGGCGCCGGAAGCAGTCTTGCGGTCGGCATAGGGTTTGACCATGTCGCACATGACGCGCGACACACGGCCGAACAGCGCCTTGATCAGCGACAGCGGGTGGACGGCGAAATCGTCGAGCGCGCCATAGCCGGACGAAGCCTCGTGCTTCCAGAAGAACAAAGCTTCCGGGTCGGCCATGAAGTCCTCGTCCATCTCGATGCGCACGAGATTGACGTCGCCGATGATTTTCTCATCGAGCAGCGCGCCGATATGGCGGATGGCGGGGTTCTGGATGTAGTTGTAGCCCAGCACGGCGACCTTGCCGGATGTCCTCGCCGCGGCAGCCATAGTCTCGGCCTCGGCGAAACTCGGCGCCATCGGCTTCTCGCACCAGAGATGCTTGCCGGCTTCGAGGACAGCGATCGCCATCTCGGGATGGAACTGGTTCGGCGTGGTCAGCGAGACGACATCGACCTCCGGATCGTTGACCACGGCGCGCCAGTCGCCGGAGCCTTTCGCGAAGCCGAACTCGCCGGCCTTGCGCCGGGCCAACTCGTCATTCACCTCGCCCAGATGCACCAGTCTCGGCTTGTCGACATCGGGAAAGACGGTGCCCACCGCGTTCCAGGCGATGGCGTGGCACTTGCCCATGAAGCCCGTGCCGATGAGGCCCACTCCGACCATGTCGATTGTCTCCAGATGCGGGGAATAGCGATATGGATGAATTAGTCCATTTTGGTAGAGAATGGAACATACAAATCATTTTTTATGGTGTTCTTGCACGAACTCGCTATGATGAGGCAGGAGAGGGACAAACCATATGGGCGCGGACGGAGCGACGATGGACGAACGGGTGCCTCGCGATTTCGAAACGCTGCGCGCGACGATCCTGGACAGGCGCGCAAGCCTGCCAAAGCGCATCGCGCAGATCGCCGCCTATGCGCTCGACAATCCCGACGATATCGCTTTCGGCACGGCCGCGAGCATCGCCGCCTCGGCCGGCGTGCAGCCCTCGACGCTGATCCGTTTTGCCCAGCAGCTCGGCTTCGACGGCTTCACCAGCCTGCAGCAGGTTTTCCGCGAGCGGCTGCGCGAGCGCAACTCCTCCTATGACGAGCGGCTGGCGGCATTGCGCGCCAAGGCCGAGGAAGGCGGCGGGCACCGGGCGATCTTCGACGGCTTCGTCGCCGCCGCCAGCACTTCTCTGGGCGACATCTCGCGCACGTTGAACGATGCCCATTTCGAAGAGGCGGTCAATTTGCTGGCGAAGGCCGAGACCATCTATGTGCTGGCCAAGCGCCGCTCCTATCCGGTCGCCTCCTACATCGCTTATGCGCTGGGCAAGCTCAAGATCCGCAACCAGCTGATTGAATCGGCCGCGGGCTTGAATGCCGAGATGATCGGCTTCGCCACGCCGCGCGACGCCGTCATCGCCATCAGCTTCTCGCCTTACGCGCCGGCGACCATCGAGGAGACGCGCGCGATCGCCGAGCAAGGCGTGCCGATCGTCGCGATCACCGACTCGTCCTTCTCGCCGCTGGCGCAATTCGCCAAGGTCTGGTTCGAGGTCGCCGAGGCCGATTTCGGCGGCTTCCGTTCGATCTCGGCGACCATGGCGCTGGCCATGGCGCTGACCGTCGCCGTCGGCGAAAAGCGCCGCGAAGCCGGACGCCGACGCAGGGGCTGAGCCTCGCCGAGGAGCGCTTTTCGGCTTGGGAACGCTCATTCCATATTGACTACAGATTGGAATTAATATTTCATATTGGCGATACCACGCTGCCGCTGGCGCGTGCTGTCCAAAACGACGCTGCTCTGCACAACAAGGCCGATGGGAGGTTCGAATGGGCGAAGCCGTGGAAGGGAAATACCCGGCGCTCGACGTCATCACCATCGGCCGCGCTTCGGTCGATCTCTATGGCCAGCAAATCGGCTCGCGGCTGGAGGACATCACCTCCTTCGCCAAGTCCGTCGGCGGCTGCCCGGCCAATATTTCCGTCGGCACGGCAAGGCTCGGCCTGCGCTCGGCCCTGCTCACCCGCGTCGGCGACGAGCAGATGGGCCGCTTCATCCGCGAGCAGCTTCGGCGCGAGGGCGTCTCGGTCGACGGCTTGAAGACCGACAAGGAGCGGCTGACCGCGCTGGTGCTGCTCTCGGTCGAGAGCGAAGGCGTGTCGCCGATGATCTTCTACCGCTCCGACTGCGCCGACATGGCGCTGGCCGAAGAGGATATCGACGAGGCTTTCATCGCCTCGGCGCGTTCCGTCGTCGTCACCGGCACGCATTTCTCGCGGCCCAACTCCGATGCCGCGCAGCGCAAGGCGATCCGCCTGATGAAGGCCCAGGGTGGCAAGGTTGTGTTCGATATCGACTACCGCCCGAACCTCTGGGGCCTCGCCGGCCACGCCGAGGGTTTCGAGCGCTACGTCAAGTCCGACCGCGTCTCGGCGCAGTTGAAGACGGTGCTGCCGGATTGCGATCTCATCGTCGGCACCGAAGAGGAGATCATGATCGCGTCCGGAGCCGACGATTGCCTGAGCGCGCTGAAGACGATCCGCGCGCTGTCCGCCGCCACCATCGTGCTGAAGCGCGGCGCCAAGGGCTGCATCGTCTATGACGGGCCGATCAGCGACGACCTCGAGGACGGCATCGTCGGCAAGGGTTTCCCGATCGAGATCTACAATGTGCTCGGCGCCGGCGACGCCTTCATGTCGGGCTTCCTGCGCGGCTGGCTCGGTGGCGAAAGCTTCGCCACCGCCGCGACCTGGGCCAATGCCTGCGGCGCCTTCGCGGTGTCGCGCCTGCTCTGCGCGCCGGAATATCCGACCTTCGAGGAGCTGCAGTTCTTCCTGAAGCACGGCAGCAAGCATCTGGCGCTGCGCAAGGACGAGGCGATCAACCACATCCATTGGGCGACGACGCGCCGGCGCGATATCCCTTCGCTGATGGCTCTGGCCTGCGACCACCGCGTGCAGCTGGAAGATGTCGCCGCGAGAGTCGGCGCCGACGCCTCGCGCATTCCGGATTTTAAGGTGCTGACCGTCAAGGCGGCCGCAAAGGTTGCCGCCGGCCGCGATGGCTACGGCATGCTTATCGACGAAAAATACGGCCGCGACGCGATGTTCGAATTCGCCCGTCATCCCTTCGCCTGGCTCGGCCGACCGGTCGAGCTTCCGGGATCACGGCCGCTGCGCTTCGAATTCTCGCAGGACATCGGCTCGCAGCTCACCGAATGGCCGGTCGATCACTGCATCAAATGCCTGTGCTTCTACCATCCGGACGATCCGGAGGCGCTCAAAGTCGAGCAGCAGCAGAAGGTGCGCGCTTTGTTCGAGGCGGCGCGGAAAGTCGGCCGTGAATTGCTGGTCGAGATCATCGCCGGCAAGCATGGCAAGCTCGACGACACCACCATTCCGCGCGCGCTGGAGGAGCTCTATGCGCTGGGCATCAAGCCGGACTGGTGGAAGCTCGAGCCGCAGGCTTCGGCAGGCGCCTGGGCGAAGATCGAACAGGTGATCGTCAAGAACGACCCCTGGTGCCGGGGCGTCGTGCTGCTTGGGCTGGAGGCGCCGCAGGACGAGCTGGTCGCAGCCTTCGCCGCCACCGCCAATGCGCCGATCGTCAAGGGTTTCGCCGTCGGTCGCACCATCTTCATCAACGCCGCCGAACAATGGCTGGCCGGCAAGATGTCGGATGACGAGGCTGTCGCCGATATGGCCGCCCGCTTCGAACAGTTGACCGAAGCGTGGCTTGCCGCGCGCGGCCGTAAGGCAGCATAAGAGCACGGGCAGCATAACAAAACGGCTTGATGAAAGCCGGAGGAAACGACCAATGACGAAGACCGTTCGCCTGACGATGGCGCAGGCTGTGACCCGCTTCCTTAGCCGGCAGAGGACCGTGATCGACGGCAGGACGGTGCCGATCTTCGGCGGCGTCTGGGCGATCTTCGGCCACGGCAATGTTGCCGGCATCGGCGAGGCGCTCTACCAGGTGCGCGACGAGCTGCCGACCTTCCGCGCGCATAACGAGCAGGCGATGGCGCATGCCGCGATTGCCTACGGCAAGGCGAACTTCCGCCGCCGCTTCATGGCGGCGACCTCTTCGATCGGCCCCGGCGCGCTGAACATGGTGACGGCGGCGGCGCTCGCGCATGTGAACCGGTTGCCCGTCCTGTTTTTGCCCGGCGATGTGTTCGCCAACCGCCTGCCCGATCCCGTGCTGCAGCAGGCCGAGGATTTCTCCGACGGCACGGCGAGCGTCAACGACTGCTTCCGCCCCGTATCGCGCTATTTCGACCGCATCACGCGGCCGGAGCAGATCATCCCGGCGCTGAACCGCGCCATGCAGGTGCTGACCGATCCGGCCGAATGCGGCCCGGTCACGCTTTCGCTCTGCCAGGACGTGCAGGCCGAGGCTTATGATTATCCGGAAAGCCTGTTTGCCGAGCGCGTCTGGACGCCGCGCCGGCTGCGCCCGGACCGCAATGAGCTGGCGGCCGCCGTCGCGGCGCTGAAGGGCGCCAAGAAGCCGCTGGTGATCGCCGGCGGCGGTGTCCTCTATTCGCAGGCCTCGGACGAACTGGCCAAGCTGGTGCAGGGCGCCGGCATTCCGGTCTGCGAAACGCAGGGCGGCAAATCCTCGCTGCCCGACGATCATCCGCTCAACATGGCCGCCGTCGGCGTCACCGGCACGTTGGCCGCCAACCGGCTGGCCGAGGAAGCCGATGTCGTGCTCGCCGTCGGCACCAGGCTGCAGGATTTCACGACTGGTTCCTGGGCGCTGTTCAAGAATGCCGGCCGCACCATCATAGGGCTGAACACGCAGGTCTTCGATGCGGGCAAGCACTGGGCGCTGCCGCTGGTGGCCGACGCGGCCGAAGGACTTTCCGAGCTGGCCGCCGCGCTCAAGGGCTGGAAGGCCCCTAGCGCCTGGACCGACAATGCGCTGAAGGGCAAGACGGAGTGGCAGGCCGCCGCCGCCAAGGTGACGGCCTCGACCAACGCCGCCTATCCTTCCGATGCGCAGGTGATCGGCGCCGTGCAGCGCGCCATGGGTTCGGGCGTCACGCTGCTGCATGCCGCGGGCGGACTGCCCGGCGAATTGCACAAGCTGTGGCAGGCCGGCGCGCCGGGCTCCTACCATGCCGAATACGGCTTCTCGACCATGGGCTACGAGATCGCCGGCGGCCTCGGCGTGAAGATGGCGAAGCCCGATCAGGAGGTCGTCGTCATGGTCGGCGACGGCTCCTATCTGATGCTCAATTCCGAGATCGCCACCTCGGTGATGCTTGGCCTCAAGCTCACCATCGTGCTCCTCGACAATCGCGGCTTTGGCTGCATCAACCGGCTGCAGATGGCGACCGGCGGCGCCAACTTCAACAACCTGCTCAAGGACGCGCGCCACGAGGTGCTGCCGGACGTCGACTTCGCGGCGCATGCGGCAAGCATGGGCGCCGTGGCCGAGAAGGTGGCGTCGATCGCTGAGCTGGAAACGGCGCTGGCCAAGGCGAAGAAGAATGACAGGACGACTGTGCTGGTCATCGACACCGATCCGCTGGTTTCGACCGAGGCCGGCGGCCATTGGTGGGATGTCGCCGTGCCGGAAGTCTCGGCGCGGCCCCAGGTGAACGCCGCGCGCAAGAAATATGAGGAAGCCGTGGGCAGCCGTCAGGGCTGAACTGCGTCCGCCTGCAACGATTGAAGCTGGAGTGACGACTTGAAAGCCAAACTGGGCATGTCCCCCATCGCATGGTGGAACGACGATCTCGTGGAACTGAGCGATGACGTGTCGCTGGAGGAGTGCTTGCGGCAATCGCGCTCGGCCGGCTTCACCGGCATGGAGATGGGCCGCCGCTTCCCCAACGACCCGAAGGTGATGCTGCCGATCCTGAAAGAGGCCGATGTGACGCTTTGCGGCGGCTGGTTCTCCGGCACGCTGGTCGATGAGGATCTGGCCAGGAACAAGGACCGCATCCAGCCGATGATCGATCTGTTCAAGGCGGTCGACGCGCCCTGCATCGTCTACGGCGAGGTGGGCCGCTCGATCCAGGGCGACCGCTCGAAGCCTCTGGCCACCAAGCCGAAGCTTTCCGACGACGAGATGAAGGCCTATGGCCGCCGCGTCACCGAGTTCGGCGAATGGTGCGCGGAGCAGGGCATGCCGCTTTCCTACCACCACCACATGGCCGCCGTGGTCGAGACCGAACCGGAGCTCGACGCCTTCATGCGCAACTCCGGCGAAGGCATTCCGCTGCTGCTCGACGCCGGCCATCTCGCCTTTGCCGGCGGCGACGTGCCGCGCGCCATCGACAACCATCACAAGCGTATCAACCACGTCCATGTGAAGGACGTGCGCATGGGCGTGATCGAGAGGCTCGACCGCTCGAAACAATCCTTCCTCGACGCGGTGGCGCTCGGCGCCTTCACCGTGCCGGGCGACGGCTCGCTCGATTTCGGCGCCATCGTCCAGCGTTTCGCCGATCACGGCTATGAGGGCTGGTTCGTGGTCGAAGCCGAGCAGGATCCGAAGAAGAACCCGCCCCTCAAAATGGCGCAGGTCGGCCACAAGGAGCTGATGCGGGTGATGACGGCCGCCGGCTACACGGTGGAGACGCAAGGGTTCCCGGCGTAAACGGTGGATTCGCCCGGGCGCGCGGTTTATCCGTTGCGCCTTGGGCAAATCCTGGATTGGCGCGATGAAAGACTATGAGCATCCCTTCTTCCGGCCACTGTGGCGGCGCATCGCCGTCGTCGCCGTCTGCCTGATCTGGTCGCTGATCGAGTTCGCCTCCGGCACACCGTTCTGGGGCGTCATCGCGCTGGGCTTCGCCGGCTATGCGGTGTGGCAGTTTTTCTATCTCTACAAGCCGGTGGAGGAGGCAAAGCCTCCGGCCGAGCCGAAGGAATAATCCAAGGAGCTCCGTATGTCGAAACTCATCGTCAAGGCCGACAAGGGACACGGCCATGTCGCTCACGTCACGCCGCAAAGCGCCGGCTGGACTTACGTTGGTTTCGATCTCCACCGTTTGCGGCCGGGCGAGACGGCGTCCGGCAAGACCGGCGAGCGCGAGGTCTGCCTGGTCTTCGTCACCGGCAAGGGCAAGGCGTCGGCCGGCGGCAAGGATCTCGGCCTGCTCGGCGAGCGCATGTCGCCCTTCGAGGGCAAGCCCTGGTCGGTCTATGTGCCGCAAGGCACCGACTGGTCGGTGACGGCGGACACCGAGCTGGAGCTCGCGGTCTGCTCGGCGCCTGGCCTCGGCGGCGGCCTGCCGGTGCGCGTCATCGGACCTGACGATCTCGGCCAGGAGGTGCGCGGCAAGGGCACCAACACGCGCTACGTCACCAACATCCTGCCCGAGGGCAAGCCGGCGGATTCGCTGCTGGTGGTCGAGGTCATCACGCCCGGCGGCCATACGTCGAGCTATCCGCCGCACAAGCACGACCAGGACAATCTGCCGGCCGAATCCTATCTCGAGGAGACCTATTACCACCGCCTCAACCCGCCGCAGGGCTTTGCCTTCCAGCGCGTCTACACGGATGCCGACCGCAACGGCGTGCGCGAATTGGACGAAGCAATGGCGATCGAGGACGGCGATGTCGTGCTGGTGCCGAAGGGCTATCATCCTTGCGCGGCCTGCCACGGCTACGACCTCTATTACCTCAACGTCATGGCCGGACCGAAGCGGACGTGGAAGTTCCACAACGCGGCCGAGCATGAGTGGCTGATGAAGACCTGATCAGGATCTGTTGATATTCAGGTGATGCCGGCCTGCAAATGGCGGTTTCCTGCGCTTCCGGTGCTCACGTACTCCAAGTACGCTCCGCTCCGGTTCTCGGAAGCCACCATTTTCGACTCGGCCTGACCTGAATCTCAACACACCCTGGCAGCTCGGCAAAGCCGTTGGTCCAGCCCGGGGAAAATCGTCGGCTAAGGACCACCGGGGGTTGCTTGCCTTCGAAAACCCATGAAAGCTTCGTCAATCCGTCATGGAAATCACCTATGGCAGCGGGTCTGATGCATGTCGCCGCAAGCGCTCCGGCGTTTTTGGGCCCACGACTTGCCAAGACAATGACTTGAAGCGCGTCGCATGATCCTTTGGGCGCGGCGCGCTTGACGAGGAACGCCGATGCGCTACGCCATCTACTACACCCCGGGACAGGACGAGAAGCTGGCGCGCATTGCCGCCAACTGGCTGGGCCGCGACCCGTTCGGCGCGGCGACGCGGCCGGTCGAGGCTGTCGGCGATCTATCCGCCGCGGAAGTCGCCTTCCACACCGCCTCCGCCAGGCGCTACGGGTTCCATGCCACGCTGAAGGCGCCGTTCCGGCTCGCGCCGAACGAGACGGAAGCCTCGCTGCGCGCGGCGCTTGACGTCTTTGCCGAGGCGACGCCGCCGGTCGTCATCCCGCGTCTGGTCGTCGGGCAGATCGACGGCTTCTTCGCGCTGGTGCCGGAAACGCAATTCGCGCCGCTCAACGAATTCGCCGGCGAGGTGGTGCGCGCCTTCGATAATTTCCGCGCGCCGCTCACGGAGGCGGAGATCGAGCGCCGCAACCCCGATGCGCTGAAGCCGGACGAGTTCCGCAACCTCTGCCAATGGGGCTATCCTTACGTCTTCGACACGTTCCGCTTCCACATGACGCTGTCAGGGCGCGTCGGACCGGAGGAAAGCCCACGTCTTCGCGCGGCGATCGACGGGCTGTTCGCCGACGTGCTGCGGCAGCCGGTGCCGGTCGATGCGCTGACATTGTTCGTCGAAAGCGAGCCCGGCGCCCCGTTCATGGTGCTTTCCCACCATGCGCTTGGCCGTGGCCCGGCCCGCAAGACAGCCTAGGGCGGATCAGCGGAACGCTGAACCGCCCTATCTTTAGTTTTTACGCAATTCCGGACGGAAACCGCAAAGCACTTTTCCTGGAATTGCTCTGATTTGATTGCCGACCGTTCGAGATAGGACCACCTGAGATGACCGCCGAAACCGTTCTCACCAATGCCCGCATCGTGCTGCCCGACGAGATTGTCGAGGGTTCGCTTCTGCTGCGCGACGGCCTGATCGCCGCCATCGAGCCGGGGGCCGCCCGGGCCGGCGAGGACATGGGCGGCGATTACATCATCCCGGGCCTTGTCGAGCTGCACACCGACCACCTCGAAGGCCACTACGCGCCGCGTCCGAAGGTGCGCTGGAACCCGATCGCCGCGGTGCTTGCGCATGACGCCCAGGTCGCGACCGCCGGCATCACCACCGTGCTCGACGCCTTGCGCGTCGGCATGGACGAGGACGCCGACCTGAAGTCCGACGACGTCCGCAAGCTGGCCGACGCGATCGAGGACAGCGTGCGCCAGGATCGGCTGAGAGCCGACCATTTCATCCACCTGCGTTGCGAGGTTTCGGCGCCGGACTGCCTCGAGGCTTTCGCCAATTTCGAGACTGACGACAGGGTGAAGCTCGCCTCGCTGATGGACCATGCGCCCGGACAGCGCCAGTTCGTAAACCTCGAGACCTATGCCTATTACTATCAGCGCAAGCTGAAGCTGACGGACCGCGACTTCCAGAAATTCTGCGAGAAGCGGATGGCGGAATCGGCCCGCAATTCCGGACCGAACCGGGTCTTCATCTCGGCCGCCTGCCATGAGCGCGGCATCGTGCTGGCCAGCCACGACGACGCGACCGCCGGCCATGTCGACGAAGCGGTCGAGCAGGGCGTGCGCGTCGCCGAGTTCCCGACGACGGAAGAGGCCGCCAAGGCCTCCAAGGCAGCGGGTCTCGGCGTGCTGATGGGCGCGCCGAACGTGATGCGCGGCGCCTCGCATTCCGGCAACGTCTCGGCGCGCACGCTTGCCGCCGACGGCCTGCTCGACATCCTGTCGTCCGACTACATCCCCTTCAGCCTGATACAGTCGGCCTTCTTCCTCGGCGACGTCGTCGAGGGGATCACGCTGCCGCAGGCGGTCGCCATGGTGTCGAAGAACCCGGCCGAGGCGGTCGGCCTTGCCGACCGCGGCGTCATCGAGCCCGGCCGCCGCGCCGACCTGGTGCGCGTGCGCGTCGACGACCATGTGCCGGTCGTGCGCACCGTGTGGCGTCAGGGCCGCCGGGTCGCATGATGGTCTCGGCCCTCATCGAGCGCGAGCTGGCCGAGAGCCTGCCGATCCGCAACGGCGTCTTCGTCGCGGTGGTCGGCCCGAGCGGCGCCGGCAAAGATACGGTGATCGGCTATGCCAAGCAGCGCTTTGCCGGCGAGACGCGGCTGGAATTCGTGCGCCGCGTGATCACCAGGCCGAGCGATTCGGCAAGCGAGGATCACGACACGCTGGCGGACGCCGCCTTTGCCGAAGCGGAAGCGGACGGCGCCTTCTCGCTGTGTTGGGACGCGCACGGCCTGCGCTACGGCCTGCCGGCCGATGTCGACTGGGCCGTGGCCAATGGCCATGTGGCGGTCGCCAACGTGTCGCGCGCGGTGATCCCGGCGCTGCGCGAACGCTACGCCAACCTGGCCGTGGTCGAGATCACCGCCACGCCGGAGATCCTGGCCGAACGGCTGGCCGCGCGCGGCCGCGAATCGCGCGGCGAGGTGCTTGCCCGCCTGGCGCGCAGCGCCAATGTCAAGCTGACAGGACCTGACGTGACCTCGATCGACAACAGCGGCGACAGGCAAATCGCCGGCGAACGCTTCGCCGAGGTGCTGCGCAAGGCGATGGCGTTCTCCGATCTGTCGGACATGATCTAATATCTTCCCCTTCTCCCCTTGTGGGGAGAAGGTGGATCGGCGCGCAGCGCCGAGACGGATGAGGGGTGTTGGAGGATCGCTGCGATGCCGAAATGAGCGCTGTACGCATCCTATTCTTCAGCGCCTCGTTTCTTCCAGCACCCTCATCCGGCCGCTTCGCGGCCACCTTCTCCCACAGGGGGAGAAGGGAGGCGCTTCACTTATTGAAGTTGGCGATGAACTGCTTGAACTGCGGCGTCGGCGGCCTGGCGAACATCTCCTTCGGCTCGCCGGCCGAATCCACCTCGCCCTTGTGCAGGAACATCACCTTGCTCGACACGTCCCGGGCGAAGCCCATCTCGTGGGTGACGACCAGCATGGTGCGCCCTTCCTCGGCGAGCGAGCGCATGACGCGCAGGACCTCGCCGACCAGTTCAGGATCGAGCGCCGATGTCGGCTCGTCGAACAGCATCACCTTGGGGTTCATCGCAAGCGCCCGGGCGATCGCGGCACGCTGCTGCTGGCCGCCCGACATATGCGGCGGATAGTAGTTGCGCCGCTCCCATATGCCGACGCGCTTCAGCAAGGCCTCGGCCTGCTCCAGGCACTCGGCGCGCGGCCGCTTCAAAACATGCGTCGGCGCGGCAACGAGGTTTTCCAGCACCGTCATGTGCGACCAGAGATTGAAGCTCTGGAACACCATGGCGAGGTTGGCGCGGATCCGCTCCACCTGGCGGATATCGGCCGGCGCCTGATGACCATCGCGGCTTTGCTTCATCTTGATGAGCTCGCCGTCGACCCGCACCTCGCCGGAATCCGGGGTCTCCAGGAGATTGATGCAGCGCAGCATCGTGCTCTTGCCGGAGCCCGAGGAGCCAAGGATGGAAATCACGTCGCCCTTATGGGCTTCCAGCGAAATGCCCTTGAGCACCTCGTGATCGCCGAAGCACTTGCGCAGGTTCTTGACGCTGATCGCGGGCGTCTCGCCGGAGGACGGTGCCGCTTGCGCGGCAGCAGCGACATTTGCCGACATCACAACACCTCCGGTACGGGTTTGACGAGTTGGCTCTGCTCGGGCGGCGGCCGCAACTGCGGCGAAAGCCGGTATTCGACCCAGGCGAACAGCCGGGCAATCGACAGGTTGAGCAGCAGGTAGATCACGCCGGCGCAGGTCAGCACCTCGATCGGCCGGAACGTGTCGTGCTGGATCTTCTGCGCCGTTCCCATCATCTCCATGATGGTGACCACGGAAGCGAGTGCAGTGGCCTTGGTCATCAGGATGATCTCGGTCGAATAGGCCGGCAGAGCGAGCCGCAGCGCGATCGGCAGCGTGACGAGGCGGAAGCGGGTGAAGGCCGACATGCCGAACGCCTTGGCCGCCTCTATCTGCCCGACAGGCACCGCCCGCAGCGCGCCGCGGAAAATCTCGCTTTCATAGGCGGCCGTGTTCAAGGCCATGGCGACGATCGTGCAATACATCGGATCGCGCAAGATCGGCCACAGGATCGGGCTGTGGCGGACGAAATCGAACTGGGAGAGCCCGAAATAGATCAGATAGAGCTGCACCAGGAGCGGCGAGCCGCGGAAGACGAAGACATAGGCGCGGGTGAAATATTCACCCAATTTGTAGCCGGAAGCCCGCAGCCAGGTCAGGCCGGTGGCGATGACGAGCCCGAAGGCGATGCCGAAGAACCAGATCTCGAGCGTCAGCGGCAGCGCCTTGAGCACGCTCCACATTGTGGAAAGATAGAAGTCGAAATCCACCGCCACCTCACTTCGGCCGCGTGAAACTGCGCGAGGTGTAACGCTCGGCCTTTTCGAAGATCGGCGTCGAGACCGAGGTCATCACCAGGTAAAGGATGCCTGCGACCGTGTAGAAAAGCAGCGAATGGTGCGTGGAACGCGCCGCCTTGTTCGCGGTGAGCATCAGCTCGGCGACGCCGGTGACCGATATCAGCGCCGAATCCTTGATGGTCAATTGCCAGACATTGCCCAGCCCCGGCACCGCGAGGCGCAGCACCTGCGGCATGATCACCAGGCGAAAGCGCAGCCAGGCCGACATGCCGTAGGCGCGGGCCGCTTCCAACTCGCCGCGGTGGATTGCCAGGAACGACCCGCGAAAAACCTCGGCCTGATAGGCGCCGGAAATGATGCCGACCGCAAGCACGCCGCCGAGGAAGCTCGGCATGTTCAAGATGTCGGTCGAGCCGATCGATCCAGTGGACCGCGCCACGCCAGTCAGAACCTGTGTGCCGCCATAGTAGAAGAGATAGATGATCAAAAGTTCCGGCTCGCCGCGGAAGATGGTGGTGTAGCTCTCGCCGATAAATCGCAATCCGCCGCGATGCGAAAGCTTGGCAGCCGCCACCAGCGACCCAAGCACGGCGCCAATCAGCATCGAGACGACGGTGACGGCGAGCGTCCAGGCGATGCCCCAGAGCAGCTGCACGCCCCAGCCGGCGGCCAACAGCTCATAGGCCGTCGCCACCTGGTCCTTGAGATCGTTGAGAAACTCCACTTACGGCTCCTGCGGGCGCCGAGATAGGTATCGACGGTTGCCTGCCTTTGATGCATGTCGTTGTCCCAAAACCGCTACGCACTTTCGGACGACATGCACTCAATGCAAAACGGGAGCAGCCTTGGCTGCTCCCGTTGCGACATTACTTGGTAATGTCGATCTTGAACCATTGCATGGAGTATTTCGACACCGAGCCGTCGTCGAGCGCGGCCTTGAGCGCCTTGTTGTAGATGTCCTGCAGGTCCTTGTCGGTCTTGCGGAAGGCCGCCCCGATGCCCGGTCCGAGGATCGGACCACCCTTGAATTGCGGGCCGACGAATTCAAGGTCCTTGGCATCGGGCTTGGCCAGCGTGCCGAGGAAATAGGTGGTGTCGGCGAAGGCCACATCGATGCGGCCCGCCATCAGGTCGAGGTCGTGCTCGTCGGTGGTCTTGTATTCATGGACGTTGGCGACGTCCTTGAGATATTTGTCGGCGAAGGTCGCCTCGGTGGTCGATACCTGCAGGCCGACATTCTTGCCGGTGAGCTCCTTGCGTAGCGTGTCGAGCGCTGCCTTGGATTCAGCGTCGTCCTTCGACAGGTCGATCATCTTGCCGCTGTTGGACATATTGGCCAGCGGGCCGTTCTTGTCGGCCAGGAAAGCCACCGGCGAAGAGGCATAGGGGATCGAGAAGTCGATCGTCTTCATGCGTTCCTCGGTGATCGACATGCCGTCCATGACGATGTCGAACTTGCCTGCGGTGAGGCCGGGAATGACGCCGTCCCAATCCTGCGCGACGATCTTGCATTCGAGCTTGGCGCGGGCGCAGACGTCGTTGAGGATGTCGACCTCGAAGCCGACGATCTTGCCGCTGGCATCCGTCTGGTTCCAGGGCGCGTAGGAGCCCTCCATGGCGACGGTGACGGTTTTCCAGTCCTTGGCCAGCGCCGGAGTCGAGCAAGTCAACGCCAGCGCCGCGAGCGCGATCCAACGTGATGATGTCACAACAGTGTCTCCCGTATTTTGTTCTTGGAACCCTCTGATACCAATTGCTTAGCCCAGCCCCCATTCTGCGACAAGGGCAGTTTTCCGCTTCACGCGTTGTTGCAATCCGCCCGCGAATCCCGGCCTGCCCGCCGGCTTCACCGCGAGCATCGATCCAACAGGGACCGTGAGCCTAAAGCGCGCCGCGCCGAAACGGATTCAGGCGACGCGCTTTAGGTCTTTTGTTTTGATGCATGTCGTTGCCCCAGAACCGCTGCACACTTCTGGGCGACATGCATTAGAGCGAGGCTATTCCGCCGGCGCGCCCGCAACGTTCTGGCGCGTCGCTTCGATCATGCGGCGCCGGGCGCGGAAGACACCCCATTGCTGGTCGACCAGCACGCCGATCAGGATCACGCCACCCATCACCGCGAAGTTGAGCGATGAGGGGATGCCGAGCAGGTTGACGAGGTTCTGCAGCTCCTGCAGCAGCACGGTGCCGAGGACGACGCCGACCAGCGAGCCCTCGCCGCCACGCAGCGAGAAGCCGCCGAGCACCGCTGCCGCAATGGCATAGAGCTCGTAGAACTGGCCATGGCTCGCCGGCGAGATCGAGCGCGTGTACATGGCGAAATAGATCGCCGACAGCGCCGTCAGCACGCCGCAGATGACATAGGCCGCGATAATGATCCGGCCGGTGCGGATGCCGGAGTATTTCGCCGCCTCCTCGTTCTTGCCGATGGCGTAGAGATAGCGGCCGAACACCGAGCGGTGCAGCACCACCCACATGACGATGGCGATGACGATCAGCGCGATGAAGGAGTTCGGCAAGCCGTAGGAGCGGCCCGCGGTCAGGAATTCGAGCGTCGGGAAATTCTGCCCGAAGGCGAAGCCCGCTGTGCCGTCGGCGGTATAGAAACGCGCCACGCCGCGATAGATCAGGAGGCCGCACAGCGTCACCACGAAGGGCTGCAATTTCAGCCGCGTGATCAGCCAGCCATGCACGAAGCCGATGACGGCGCCGAGCGCGATGATCACCACGAAGGCCAGCGGCCAGTCCAGCTCGCGCACCGCGATGAAGTCGATGAACAGCGTGCCGAGCAGGGCGATCAGCGAACCGACCGACAATTCGATGCCGCCGGTGATGATGACGAAGGCCTGGCCGATCGACAGGATGCCGAACAGGGCGACGAGGTTGGAGGTGTTGGCAAGGTTGATCGCCGACAGGAACCGCGGATTGATGGCCGTCACCACCGCGCCGACCACCAGGATCAGGATCAGCAGGCCGAGATCTTTCTTGCTCATTCAACTCCTCCCGCCGCTTGCAGCGACCTCGGCTTCTTGCCGACCGCCAGCAAGAGCACGTTCTCCTGGCTGAAATCGTCTTTGTCGAGGATGCCGGAGATCTGCCCCTCATGCATGACCGCGATGCGGTCCGACACGCCGATCACCTCCTCCATGTCGCTGGAGATCATCAGCACGGCGACGCCGGCATCGGCCAGCGCCCGCATCAGTCCGTAGATCTCGGCCTTGGCGCCGATGTCGATGCCGCGCGTCGGCTCGTCCAGGATCATCACCTTCGGATTCATCGCCAGCCATTTGGCCAGCACCACTTTCTGCTGGTTGCCGCCCGACAGCGTGCCGGTGCGGGTCAAGACCGACGGCGCCTTGATGCCGAGGTTCTTCTTCTGCTTTTCGGCGGTCGCGAGCTCGGCGCCGGTCGAGACCAGCGAACGCCTGGCATGCGCCGGCAGGTTGGGCAGCGTAATGTTCTGCGCGATCGAGAGATCGAGCAATATGCCGGTGAGCTTGCGGTCCTCCGGCACCAGGAAGATGCCGTTCGCCACCGCGTCGGCGGCCGAGCCGACGTTGAACGGCTTGCCGTCGAGCGTGACGCTGCCGGCCAAACGCTCGTCGATGCCGAACAGCACGCGCGCCAACTCGGTGCGGCCGGAGCCGACAAGGCCGGCGAGGCCGAGAATCTCCGCGCGCCTCAGTTCGAGGCTGACTGGCCTGTCCGGGTAGGTGCTGGTGCGGATAGCGTCGGCCGACAGAGCCACGCTGCCCGGCGCGCGCGTGGCTTCGCCCGCCTTCTCGCGCTCCTTCAGCATGCGGCCGATCATCAGCTTGACCATCTCGTCGTGGTTGATCCGGTCCTTCGCCAGCGTGCCGGCCAGCGTGCCGTCGCGCAGCACCACGACACGGTCGGCGACGCGCTCGATCTCATGCAGCCGGTGCGAGATGAAGATGACGCTGATGCCTTGCGCCTTCAGCCCCTTGATGACGTCGAGCAGCTTTTCGGTTTCGGCGATCGGCAGGCTGGAGGTCGGCTCATCGAGGATGACAAGGCGGGCCTTGATCGACAGCGCCTTGGCGATCTCGACCATCTGCTGCTGGGCGAGCGACAGCGATGCCACAGGCGCATCGGCCGAGAAATTGGCGCCGACGCGCTTTAGCAGCGGCGCCACCATCTCGCGCAGCTTGGCACGGTCGACCAGCTTCAGCAGACCGGCGCGCAGCGGCTCGCGGCCGAAGAAGATGTTGGCGGCGACGTCGAGGTTTTCGAAGAGGTTCAATTCCTGATGCACGAAGGCTATGCCGGAGCCGATGCTCTGCTCGACGGTCAGCCCATCATGCGCCGCGCCATCCACGGTGATGGTGCCGCTGTCCGGCCGCGTCACGCCGCCGAGGATCTTCATCAGTGTCGATTTGCCGGCGCCGTTTTCACCGACAAGGCCGATGACCTCTCCAGGCCGGACCTCCATGGAGAACCGGTCCAGGGCGACAACGCCCGGATAGGTCTTGCGCACGGCCTCCAGGCTCAGGAACGGAGCGGTGTCCGGGGGAGTGGTATCGGTAGAGGTCATCGCGCCTAAGTTTACCGCACGGGCAACAGCCGGTGGCCACAGACTGACGGGCCTTGGCGGGTCCGTCAATACGAACGCCGGCTCAAGGCAAGCCCTTGAGCCGGCGCAACTGTGCCGGGCTTACTTGCCCGCCATCGCCTTGAGGTTGGCGGCGTAGGCGTCGACGTCATCCTTGCCGATGATCTTGGTCGGGATGATGATCAGGTTGTTGGCCGGGATGCCCGACTTGTCGCCCTTGAGATAGGCGGCCATCAGCTTCATGCCCTGATAGGCCCATTCGAACGGCTGCTGCACCACGGTGGCGGCGACGGTGCCTTCCTTGACGCCGCCCAGCGTGATCGGATCGTCGTCGAAGCCGACGACGGTGATCTGGCCGAGCTTGCCGGCGTCGCGCAGCGCTTCATAGATGCGCGGCGTGTTGTAGGAGTAGAAGCCGACCATGCAGTTGATGTCGGGGCTGGCGACCAGCGCGTCCTCGACATTCTTCTTGGCGCGCGCCTGGTCGATATCGTCGCCGCGGACGTCAACCAGCTCGATCTTGCTGCCGGCGAGCCCGTCCTTCATGCCCTGGATGCGCTCCTTGGCGTTGTCGGCGCCGAGCAGGCCGACGAAGCCCAGGCACTTGCCGCCGTTGGGCATCGCCTTCTTGGCGATCTCGGCCGCCTGCTTGCCGGCATCGACGTTGGACGAGCCGATATAGGCGACGCGCTTGGTTTGCGGCGCATCGGAGTCGGTGGTGAACAGCGCGGTTTCCGAGGCGATCTTGTTCAGCCCGTCGGTCGAGGTCTTGGGATCGACGGCCGAGACCATGATGCCCTTGACGCCCGCCGTCACCAGATCGTCCATCAGACGCTGCTGGATGGCGACCGAGGACTGCTCCGGATACTTCAGCTCGAGATTGTAGTCGGGCAATTCGGCCTGCGCCTTCTTCACACCGGCTTCCGCCGCCTTCCAGAAGTCTGACGCGCCGTTGACGACGAAGGCCAGCGTCGGCTTGTCGTCGGCGCGGGTAACCGCCGTGGCCGCGAGCCCGATGAGCAGGGCCGCCGCGGCGACAGATGCATTGCGGATCATGGATTTCATAGTTCAACCTCCCTTGTAGAACTTGCCTTGTAGAACTCGTCGCCGATGTCTCGGCCGCGGCCCGGACAATCCTCCTCCTCAAGGGTACGGCGCAAAGGTCCGCCGACTTAAGAACGGTGCCGATCCGGCCGCGGTCGAGACACTAGACACTCATGTGACGTTCGTAAATAGTCCGATTTGTCTGACATTTTCGTGAGGATGGAAGCGCGCCCAAACCGGCGGGACCGCCGGGTCCCGAGCGAGCATCCCTCTCAACCGCCATCACCGGACGGAAGCCCGGGCGGCGACGGCGAGTTGACAGTAGAACGCTAACGACTATTAGTAAAGAGTATTAGTTATGGGACCAAGACGCGCGCTTTCGCAATGGAGGAGACGCTGGTCGGAAGACGCGCCGGGAGTGAGGAGGGCGAGCGCGGCGGTTGCCTGGGGCCACGCGGAAAATACGGGAATCGTCAGCATTGCTGACCTTGTCAGTCGGGTTTCGTTGCGAAGCGGCGCAGCCGGCAATTTGCATGCCGCGTCTGGTAATATGTATTAGTCAGCCGCGATCTCGATAAACGCACCGGCCTCGACCATCTTGCCGTTGCCGTCGGCCTTTGCTTTAGAGCCGGCTGGGTTTGGGAAACGACCATGAGCGAACCGACGGAACTCAGCGATCCTCCCGGGGCTTCCAGGCGCCGCAAGCCGGCCGCCAAGCCCAAGGGGCGCGTGACCATGACCGACATCGCGCGCGCGGCCGGCTGCTCGCAGGCGACGGTGTCGTTCGTGCTCAACAATTCGCCGGGCATCAGGCTGTCGCAGCAGACGCGCGACCGGGTCATCGAGGCGGCGCGGGCGCTGGGCTATTCGCCGCCGGTCTTCTCGGCGCTCCGGCCGCCGGTGACGCCGTTCGAAGGCTTGGACGGCGTCATCGGCTTCGCGGTCGACCAGCTCGCCACCAGCCCCGAGGCGGTGGTCGCCATCGAGGGCGCGCGGCAGGCCTCGTGGAACGCCGGCAATGTGCTTCTGGTAGCGCAAACCATGGGCGACGCGCTGATGGAGCCGCGCGCCATCCAGGCGCTGACGCGGCGGGGCATCTCGGCGCTGATCTATATGACCATTTTCACCCGCGAGATCACGGCGCCGGATTTCCTCTACAGCCTGGACATCCCGGTCATCCTGCTCAACTGCTACACCGCCGACTATGCCTTCCCGGCCGTGGTCCCCTCCGAGATCGCCGGCGGCCAGAGCGCGACCAGGCATCTGATCGCGCATGGCCATCGCCGTATCGCCACGATCACCGGCGAGCCGTGGATGCAGGCCGCGCAGGATCGGCTCAAGGGCTATCGGCGCGCCCTGGCCACCGCCGACATTCCCTTCGATCCGGAGCTGGTGGTCGAGGGCGACTGGTCGGCCAGCGCCGGCTATGCCGCGACGGTGAAGCTGCTCGCCCTGAAGGAGCGTCCCACCGCCATCTTCTGCCAGAACGACCGCACCGCGATCGGCTGCTACGAGGCGCTGAAGGAGGCCGGCCTGCATATCCCGCAGGACATTTCCGTGGTCGGTTACGACGACGAGGAGATCGCCCGTCATCTCTTCCCGCCGCTGACGACCTCGATCCTGCCGCATCTGGCGATGGGCCAATGGGCGATCGAGCAGCTCGAGACGCCGCCGACGCCCGGCCGCGGCCGCTATCCCATCACCAAGCTGGAGTGCCCGCTCGTGGAGCGGGAGAGCGTGGGGAGCGTAACCGCACAATTCCGGTGACCCGGCGCCGAGACCGGCTTATGACGCCGGCGCAAAGGGAGAGTTTGCCTTTGATCTTTATGGGCAGGCGGCGGCGCTGAACAGGGAGCTTCCTGCGGGCGAATTGATGCGGACGCTCGTGGCCGAAACAAGTGAGGTGTTCGAAACGCTCTCGGCCGGCAAAGTGATGCCTGCCTGAGCGAAGTCTCCGGTTCCAGGGGTCCCTGACAAGTCCCACCCGGATTGCGAAGATCAGCCGGCCAGCAGGGATGCCATCCGGTCGCGATCGATGATGTTGGCACTCGGCGGCAAGGGCTGACTGTCCAGCTCGGCCAGTTTTGCCGCGATATGCGGCCTGGCCATGACCTCCTGCGGCAGCGAAACGCACATCGCGATCTCGATCACGCCGCGAAACACGTCGGCATCCTCGCTTGCGGCGGCGAAAAGCCGGGCCATGACCGGATTGGGCAGCGGAACAGGAAGTCCATCCGCCAGGGCGTTCATCTCCGCGATCCGGGCACGGTCGGCGGCGATCTGGTTGCGATAGAACGGGCCGACCTGGCGCTCGGTCTCGGCATCATATTCTCGCGAGAATTCGGCAGGGTCGTCGATGTGCCGGCGAGCGACGTTCCTGAGCACCTGGGCGTGCACAAGGCCGACGCTCAAGCCCCGCCCGGCGGACGGATTGGTGCAGGCCCAAGCGTCGCCCACAGCCGCAAACCCGGTGACTACAGGCTGGCCGTCGACGACAAACCTCCTATAGCGGTCGAGAACGCCCGCCATCAGCAGGACATGCGTGATCGGCTCGCCGTCAAGCCAATGGGCCTGCATTGGACATGCCATGACGACACGGTGGAACGTGGCCGTGTCGCGCAAAGCCCGCATCGCCCTGTTTTTCGCCGAGGTGAACAGGGTGACCGACCAGGTGTCGTTGTCGCCATCCAGCGTAAGGATCGAGAACAGCCCCATCGGAGTGAGCAGGCGGCCCTTTCGGCGCGGCCGCTGCTTGCCCGTGAAATAGCGGGTGAAATAGACGAAATTGCTGTCCTCGGCTTCCTCGCTCGGACTGCGGCCTCCGGCGGCAATGATCCATTCGCAGGCAGGGCTTCGCCGCCCCATCGCATCGATCACCAGGTCGGCGCGAATCTCTTCGTCGGACGTCGTGCGAATGCCCGCAATATGCGGCACGCCGGGAATGGCTGAGGCTCCCGTGATCAGCTCACGAACCTTGATCCCCCGCCGGACCGTCACATTGGGCGCCGCTTGCGCCATCTCGGCTGTGGCCCATTCGATCACCGGCCGCCGGCCGGTGACGAAGCGCATGGCTTCGTCGCCCGGGCGGGGCGCCCTGTCCGTTATGGTCGGGGGCAACGATCCGGGGTCGAAAAAATCCATCCAGACGCAGCCGGCGCGCAGCAATATATCCGTAAGCCCGGGCAGTTCCTGATCGGCGACCATTCGGAAACGCGAGCTGAGGTTGTGAGGCTGCCTGAATTGCGCGACGCCGGGGCGCTCCCAGTCCCATCCTTGAATGGAACTCGAAGGCTGATCCGCCGGATCGGCCTCGAGGACCGTCACGTCATGACCGTCGCGGCCAAGCATGGCCGCCGTGCACAACCCGATTACGCCTCCACCGCAAATCAGGATCTTGCTCACCCCGTCCCCCAATGTCCGCGAGGGTCCGGCGCTATATTAGCTTCTGTACACGTTCCCGGCAACGTGCGGAGCCGGCCAGCTCCGACCCACTCCACGCTCGCGTGCAATCACGGACGGTCCGCTGCTTTCGTCGCTTGGCATGGCTCCCGCGCAGGTCTAGGCTGAGGTCCGCGAAGGGAGGGCGGGATGACATCAAGCTTCACCGTTCACGCCGCGTCCGGCTATGAGCAGCTCATGGGGCGCTGGAGCCGGAGGCTCGCGCCGAAATTCATCGACTTCGCCGGCCTGGGCGGCGGCGAAAAAATCCTCGACGTCGGCTGCGGCACCGGCAGCCTGACCTTCGAACTGGCGAAATCCGGTGATCTCGCCGAGATCCAGGCCATCGACTTCTCGCCGGTGTTCGTCGCGGCGGCGAGGGAGAAAAACACCGATCCGCGCATCACAATCAGCCAGGCCGATGCCACGGCGCTGCCTTTCGCCGACAACGTGTTCGACCGCGCGCTGGCGCTGCTGGTGCTGCACTTCGTGCCCGAGGCCGGCAAGGCGGTGGCCGAGATGCGCCGGGTGGTGCGGCCCGGCGGCGTGGTCGCTGCGGTCGTCTGGGATCACTATGGCGGCATGACCGGCATGCGCATGATCATCGACACCATAGCGGCGCTCAGCGAAAGCGGGCGCCAGATGCGCAGCCGCTATTGCTTCCAGCCGATGATGCAGCCGGGCGAGATGAAACGCACCTTTGTCGAGCAGGGTCTCGTCGACGTCACCGAAGCCGAGCTGACGATCCGGATGGACTACGCGGATTTCGACGACCTCTGGGCGCCGATCGGCGCCGGTGAAGGCCCGCTCGGCAGATACATGACCACGCTGGACGCGGCCGAGCAGAAGCGCGTCGAGGCCGCCATGCGCGATGCCTATCAGGCCGGCCGGCCCGACGGGCCGCGATCCTTCGCCAATGTCGCCTGGGCCTGCCGAGGCATCGTGCCCTGACATTCATGTCGACCGTGCGACACGGCATCGCGGCGTCGCATCAATTGCCGACGGCGGCTGCGGCATTGATCTCCCAGCCGTCGACCCAGACCTGCCGCAGCCGGTCGCCCTCGCCTTTGAACCACAGGCCCGCCGGCCGGCAGTCCTCGATCCGGTCGCTGCGGAAATTGCGGATGGCCTGGCGCAATTCGCACCAGGCGACGATGTTGGCGGTCTCGGCATAATAGATCAGCGCGACCGGGCGGATGATGCGGTTCGTCGCCCGCCCCGCTTCGTCGCGGTAGGAGAGGCTAAGCTTCTCCTCGTCGCGGATGGCGCGGCGGACCAGCGCGAGGTCGACCGCGGAGGCGGAAGGTGCTGCAAAACCCCAGGCGTGTAGCGCATTGGCGTCGAGCGTCTGCCGCAAGGGCGGCGGCACCGCGCCGGCGATCTTGGCGCCGACGCGTTTGGCCGCCTGTTTGAGCTCGTCGTCGCCGGTGCGCTCGAGCAGCGCCAGCGAGAGCACGATCGCCTCCATCTCCTCGATCGAGAACATCAGCGGCGGCAGGTCGAAGCCGGGCCGCAGGATGTAACCGATACCGCGCTCGCCCTCGATCGGCACGCGCATCGCCTGAAGCGCTGCAATGTCGCGATAGACCGAGCGCATGGTCACCTCCAGCCGCTCCGCGATCGTCGCCGCCGTCACCGGTTTCCTGGCCAGCCGCAGGATCTGGATGATCTCGAACAGGCGCGAGGCCTTGCGCATTTTTCCACCCGGCTGAAACGCAACTGACACACCCTCGTCAGTTGGCCTGACCTATAGGGCCGCCTACCGGCTTGAAAATCAACAGAATCCTTTAGGCGCTCGCGGCGGAGGCGACAGGCAACTGACATGAGCTATGGCGAAAACCTCTGGCTGTTCTTCGTGCTTCTGTTCGGCATCATCGCCGTTCCGGGCATGGACATGCTGTTCGTGCTGGCCAATGCGCTTACCGGCGGCAGCAACCGGGGCCTGGCGGCCACCGCCGGCATCATGCTCGGCGGCGCGGTGCACACGCTGAACGGGGCGGTCGGCGTCGGCCTGCTCATGCATTTCGTGCCGGTGCTGTTCACGCCGCTGCTGGTCGCCGGCGCCGCCTATATGGCCTATATCGGCGTTTCGCTGATGCGCAGCTCGATCACTGTCGGCGATGACGCGCCCGAAGGCAGCCGCTCGGCCTGGAAGGCGTTTCGCCAGGGCCTTGTCACCTGCCTGATCAATCCGAAAGCCTATCTCTTCATCCTTGCCGTCTATCCGCAATTCCTGAAGCCGGCCTACGGCCCGATCTGGATGCAGGCGGCCATCATGGGACTGCTGACGGTCGCCACGCAGGCGGCAATCTATGGCGGGCTCGCCGTCACCGCCGGCCGCAGCCGTGGGCTGCTGGTCGACAATCCGAGGGCGACCATCCTGGCCGGGCGCGGCGCCGGACTGCTTTTGTTTGCCGTTTCGATGTTCACAGCGTGGGAGGGGCTGAGGGCGGCGTGATTGCCGCCCTCGCCTTCTCGCTCACGCCGCGCCCTGACGGCTGGCGAGCAGCTCGCGCTTCACCGACCGGCGCCACTCGACGGCGCCGGCCAGGCCGTGCAGGACCGTCTCGGTGGTCGCCCAGTCGATGCAGCCGTCGGTGATGCTCTGGCCGTACACGAGCGGCTTGCCGGGCACGACGTCCTGGCGGCCGGCGACGAGATTGCTCTCGATCATGACGCCGATGATGCGCTCGTCGCCCGCCGCGACCTGGCCCGCCACATCATGCGCTACTTTCGGCTGGTTCTCCGGCTTCTTGGCGCTGTTGGCGTGGCTGACATCGATCATCAGCCGCGGCGCCACACCGATGCGGCCAAGCTCGGCGGCGGCCGCGTCGACGCTCGCGGCATCGTAGTTCGGCTGAATGCCGCCGCGCAGGATGACATGGCAATCCTCATTGCCGGTGGTCGCGGCGATCGCGCTGCGGCCGCCCTTGGTCACCGCCATGAAATGATGCGGCTGGGCGGCCGACTTCACCGCCTCACCGGCGATCCTGAGGTTGCCGTCGGTGCCGTTCTTGAAGCCGACCGGACAGGACAGGCCGGACGCCAGCTCGCGGTGGATCTGGCTTTCGGTGGTGCGCGCGCCGATGGCGCCCCAGGCGACGAGGTCGGCGATATATTGCGGCGTCGTCATGTCGAGGAATTCGGTCGCCGCCGGAAGGCCGAGATTGTTGACGGCCGACAGCACATTGCGCGCCATGCGCAAGCCCTTGTCGATGTTGAAGCTGCCGTCGAGATCGGGATCGTTGATGAGGCCCTTCCAGCCGACCGTGGTGCGCGGCTTCTCAAAATAGACGCGCATGACGATCTCGAGCCGGTCGGCCAGGGCCTCGCGCAGCGCCGCCAGACGGCTGGCGTAGTCCACGGCGGCGACCGGGTCGTGGATGGAACAAGGGCCGACGATGACCACCAGTCGATCGTCGGCCCCCGTGAGGATGGAATGGATGGCGTTGCGCGAAGCGGCAACGGTGCGCGTCGCCGTGAGCGAGCGCGGTATCTCGCGCATCACCTCGTCCGGCGTGCTCAGGACTTTGAGTTCCTTGACCCGAAGGTCGTCTGTGGTGGTCAACACGGCTTTCTGCTCCTGGTTAGGAGACCTGCCGGCTGAAACAAAAAAGCCGCCAGGTCTGGCGGCTTGTCGGATTTTGATCTGGAGTTTTCAGATCGAGCGCAATCCTCCCGCCGCCAGCGAGCTACCGTAGCTAAAGTACCAAAACGAGGCGGTCAGGTGGATCATGCGGCTCATATAGTCGATGCCGAAGCGCTTGTCACGTGTCTCGTTTGACGCAATTCCGAGCGGGAACCGCCTCACACTTTTCCTGAAATTGCTCTACTCCCCGATCACGCCGGCAATGTTCTGGTCATAATCGACCAACGAGCCGGTCATCACACCGGCCTGGGGACTCAGCATATAGGTGATCAGCCGGGCGAGCTGAGCGGGCTTCACCAACTGGCCCATCGGCTGCGCGGCTTCGGCCTTTTCCAACCAGTCGTCGGGCGCATCGTGCCATTTCTTCTGCACGATCGCCTCGCCCTCGGTGTCCATCCAGCCGGGCAGCACCGCGTTGCAGCGGATGCGGTTCTTCCGATAGGCGCTCGCGACATTCTTGGTCAGCGTCATCAGCGCGCCCTTGCTGGTCGAATAGGGCGTCAGGAAGGACTGGCCGGCATGCGCCGACATCGACAGCACATTGACGATCGAGCCCGGCGCGTTGCGCTCCAGGAGGTGTGTGACAAGGCCCTGCATCAGGAAGAAGGGCCCGCGCACATTGGTATCGAATATCTGGTCGAACAGTTCCTCGGTGGTCTCCACCAACGAGCCGCGCGCGGACGTGGCGGCGGCGTTGACCAGCGCGTTCAGCGTTCCGAAATGCTCGATCGCCGCCTCGACGGCGCGCTTGCAGTCGGCGACCTTGGCGACATCGGCGCTGATGAAGATGGCGTCGACGCCGCTCTTCTTCAGCACCGCGACCGCCTTGTCGCCTTTCTCCTGCGAGCGGCCGACCAGCGCCAGCGCGCGGCAGCCCTCGTCGGCAAGCGCTTCCGCGACGGCGAAGCCGATGCCCTGCGCACCGCCGGTGACGATGGCGCGCGTTTCCGAATTGCGACCGGCCAAACCGTTCATCGCTGTGCTCCTTGATCGAGGTAAGATGTTCAGGCGATACGGATGGTCTTGCCCGTCTTCGCCGATTCCAAGGCCGCGTCCGCCAGCTTCAGTGCAACGAGACCATCCTTGCCGCTCGGCGCCGCCTTCTCGCCCGCAGTTGCCGCGGCAATGAAGGATGAGATCTCGTTGGCATAGGCGTCGATGTAGCGGGTCATGAAAAAGTCGTGCAGCGGCGGGCGGGTGTAGCCCTTGTCGTTGGCGAGCTCGATCGACACCGGCCGCTGGTTCTCGGCCGCGACCATGCCCTTGGAGCCATGCACCTCAATGCGCTGGTCATAGCCATAGGTGGCGCGGCGCGAGTTGGAGATGACGGCCTGCTTGCCGGACGCCGTCTCGAGGATGACGCTGACCGAATCGAAATCGCCCGCTTCACCGATCTTCTTGTCGACCAGTACCGAAGCATGGGCGCTGACAGCGACGGGTTCTTCGCCCAGCAGGAAGCGGGCCATGTCGAAATCATGGATGGTCATATCGCGAAAGATGCCGCCGGAGCGGGCGATGTAGTCGAGCGGCGGGGCGCCAGGATCGCGCGACGTGATGGTGACCATCTCGACGTCGCCGATGGCGCCGTCGTCGATCGCCTTGCGGACGGCGGCGAAATGCGGGTCGAAGCGGCGGTTGAAGCCGACCATCAGCGTGGCGCCGGTCTGCTCGACCACCGCCAGGCATTTCTCGACGCGCTCGACCGAGAGGTCGATCGGCTTCTCGCAGAAGATCGCCTTGCCGGCCTTGGCGAAGCGCTCGATCAGATCGGCATGGGTGTCGGTCGGCGTGCAGATGATGACGGCGTCGATGTCCTTGGCCTTCTCGATGGCATCGATGGTGCGGACTTCCGCGCCATAGGCGGAGGCGAGCTCCGTCGCCGCTTTCTCGAAGGCGTCGGCCACGGCCACCAGCCTGGCCTGCGGGTTGGAGGCGACGGCGCGGGCATGCACCTTGCCGATACGGCCGGCGCCGAGGAGAGCGAAGCGGAGTGTCATGGAATGTCCTTCGAGGTGGGTTCTATAGGCATATCCGCGCCTGTCGGCGCGGAAGGTTGGTCGATTCCGTTATGAATCCGTCAGGCGGCCTGAAGCTCCGCCTGTCCGGTCTTGGCGCCGGTGATGTAGGCGACGATGTCGTTGCCGTCGGTGTCCTGCTTGCGCAAATTGGCGACGATGCGGCCGCGGCGGAAGACGACGATGCGGTCGACCAGGTCGAACACCTGGCGCATGTTGTGGCTGACCAGGATCAGCGGCTCGCCGTTTTCCTTCAACGTGCGGATGATGTTCTCGACCTGCGCGGTCTCCTGCACCCCGAGCGCCGCCGTCGGCTCGTCCATGATGATCAGCTTGGAGGCGAAGGTCGCGGTCCTGGCGATCGCCACGCACTGGCGCTGGCCGCCCGACATGTGGCGGATGGTGCTGGAGAGGTTGGGTATCTTCACCGCCGTGCGGACAAGCGCTGCTTCGGTCGCCTTGCGCATCGCCTTGCGGTCGAGGATCGAGAAGGGGCCGAGGTTGAACAGCACCTTCTCACGGCCGAGGAACAGGTTCGACGGCACGTCCAGGTCGTCGGCCAGAGCGAGGTTCTGGAACACGGTCTCGATGCCCGCCTCGCGCGCCTCGATCGGGCCGGAGAAATTCACCTCCTTGCCGTCGAACCAGATCTTGCCGCTGGTGCGCTGCTCGACGCCGGTGATCTGGCGCACGAAGGTAGACTTGCCGGCGCCGTTGTCGCCCATGATGGCGACATGCTCGCCCTTGCGCAGCTCGAAATTCGCCTCTTGCAGCGCATGCACGCCGCCATAGTGCTTGGTGAGGTTTTCGGTCTTCAGAACGATATCGGACATGGTCAAGCTCCTATCGCGCGGCGGCGCTGGCGCCATTGATCGAGAACGACCGCGCCGACGATGATCACGCCCTTGACCATCTCCTGATAATAGGCGTCGAGCCGCAGGAAGGTGAAGCCGGAAATGATGACGCCGAAGATCAGCGAGCCGATCACGGTGCCGATGATCGAGCCACGGCCGCCCGAGAGCGAGACGCCGCCGATGACGGCCATGGCGATGGCGTCGAGTTCATACATGACGCCCATGCCGGACTGGGCGGTGAGGTTCTTGGAGCAGAGCACCACAGCGGCCAAGGAGGCGAGGATGGCGGCGATGACGTAGACCAGCACCTTGTGGTTGGCGATCTTGATGCCGGACATGCGCGCGGCATCCTCGTTGGAGCCGATGGCGTAGCAGTGCTTGCCATATTTCGTGTAGGTCAAGATGAGCTGGAACAGGATCGCCAGCGAGATGAAGATGACGACCGGCATCAGGCCCTTGCCGATCGCGGCGAAGCTGTCGGTCGGAAACGAGATCGGCTCGCCCTTGGACCACCATTTGGCGATGCCGCGAGCGGTGACCATCATGCCGAGCGTAGCGATGAAGGGCGGGATGCGCGTATAGGCGATCAGCATACCGTTGACCAGGCCGGCGATGAGGCCGCAGCCTATGGCGACAAGCAAGGGCACGAGGACGGGCAGATCGACCCAGCCATAGGCAAGGAACATGGCCTTGGGGTTGGGATTGCCGTTGACGGTCGCCACCTGGGCAAAGCTCATCGCGATCATGGCCGTGGCGCCGACGACCGAGCCGGAAGACAGGTCGATGCCGCCGCTGATGATGACCTGAGTGACGCCGATGGCGATGATGCCGACGATCGAAACCTGCAGGATGATGATCTGCAGGCGCTGTTCGTTGAAGATCGCGTCAACGTTCGGACGCGTGTTGAACAGGAAACTGTCGCCGAGGAAGACACGGCCGATCAATTCGAACAGGCCGACCAGGATGACGAGCGCCAGGAACACATTGAACTCGGCCGGCCATGGGCGCTTCTTGGCGTCATAACTCAATCCGCCAATGCCATGCGATGTCTGTGACACGTCTTCTTCCTCCGAATGACCGCGCCCGCTCTCCCGCCCGACGGGGCGGGGGAGACAGGGAGCGGCGCCGCCACGCCAGCGGCCGTGATTTCAGCCAGTCCGATGTGCCGGCGCGCCGCTCCTCGGTTTGTCTTCACGCCATTCCTTCTGGAAAAGCGCCACGCGCTTTTCCCGGAATTGCGTTGGCGGCGCCTCAGTTCTTCTTCAAGAACTTGTCGATGTTCGCCGGCGTGACGAGCTGGAACGGGATGTAGACCTTGTGTTCCACCTTCTCGCCCTTGGCGAGCTTCAGCGCCGCGTCGAGCGCGCCGGCGCCTTGACCGGCCGCGTCCTGGAACACGGTCACCTTCAAGTCACCTGCCTGCATCGCCGCGAGCGCGTCCTGGGTCGCGTCGACACCGCCCACGACCATGGTCTTCATGTCGATGTTGGCGGCCTTCATCGCCTGGATGGCGCCGATTGCGCTTTCGTCGTTGTTGGCAATGACGCCATCGAACTGCTTGGCGGCCGACAGCCAGTTGGTCATCAGGTTCTGCGCCTGGTCGCGCTGCCAGTTCGAGGTCTGCTTGTCGATGATCTTGATGAAGTTGCAGTCCGGCGTGGCGATCACTTCCTCGATGTCCTTGGTGCGCTGCACCGCGGCCTGGTTGGAAAGCTCGCCCATGATCACATAGACATTGGCTTCCTTCTTGCCGGCTTCCTTGAACAAGCGGCAGACTTCCTTGGTCTCGAGCGTGCCGGATTCGGCCTCATTCGACGCGACGAAGGCTTGGTTGTCCGGCAGCGTATCGACATTGATCGGCTGGCGGTTGACGTAAACCAGCGGGATCTTGGCGGCGGCCGCGGCGTCGGACATCGCCTGGGTGGCCGAGGTGTCGACCGGGTTGACGATGATGGCGTCGACGCCCGAAGCGGCGAAGTTCTTGATCTGGTCGAGCTGCTTGGCGACATCGTTCTGCGCGTCCTCGACCTGCAGCTCGACACCGCTCATGCCCTTGGCCTGAGCGATCATGCCGTTGCGCAGCACAGTCAGGAAGTTGTCGTCGAAACGCGCCATCGAAACACCGATCTTGGCGGCGAAGGCGGATGAACACATCAGCGCCGAAAGCGCGACGCCCAAAAGAAGTTTCTTCATTTTATTCTCCTCCACTTGGTGTCCGGCTGCACCCATTGAACCGGAATCCCCGGTTTGCCCGGGGAATCTCTCCCTGCGGCCATGCGGCGTCGCCAATTCGATTGGAACGCCCCTTCCTCCGTTCGAACAGACGTTCCGGAACGAAAGAACCAAAAGGCCTAGTTGGTGAAATATTTATTCCATTTCGTTTTTGAAACGTCAAGGGAGATTCCGACCGGGGCGGCCGGTTTTTCGATCGCTATCGGCGTGGCGATGGTTCACGACCACCTTCGTGGGAGCCGGAATCGCGGCAAACCGACATGAAAGAATCCATCAGGCTGATGGATTCTTTCATGTCGATCTCATCACTCCGGGGTCTAGATGTTTTCCGGCAGATAGATGTCGAAGGGCAGGAAGGTCTGCCCGGGCGCATTGGCGGCGCCGCTTTCGATGGCATGGGCCATCAGCCCGACGAGCTCCCGGCAAAGCGCCGCGAGCGGCGTCGAGATCACCATGGTGAGGATGTTGTCGGCAAGCGCCGCGCGCGAGACGGCGTTGATCTCGTTGCAGATGACGACCGGCATCTCGGCAGGCTTTGCCGTCCGCAGCGCCGAGACCGCGCCTTCCATGCCGCCGCCGGCGACGTAGCAGCCGGCAAGATCGGGATGGCGCGCCAGAAGGTCGAGCATGGCGTCATGCGTCACGTCATTGGCCTCGAGGTTGACCAGCGTCTCCATCACGGTGAAGTCCGGCGCGTGCTCGCGAAAGAATGAGCGAAAGCCGATCTCGCGCAGCTCGTGGCCGTGGAAGCGGTGGCTGCCGACGAAGAGCGCGACCTTGCCCGGCTTCCTGGCGGCCTTGGCGATCATCCAGGCCGCGCTGCGCCCGACCTTGCGGTTGTCGAGCCCGACATAGCCCTCGCGGATGCCGGCGGCAAAATCCGACAGCAGCGAGAAGACCGGTTGCCCCCTGGCCTTCAGCGTCTCCACGACCGCGGTCAGGTTGGGATGGTCCGGGCCGACGACCGCGATGGCTCTCGACTTGGCCGCCAGTTTGCGCATCTGGGCGGCGATCTCGTCAGGTGCCAGGGAAGCGGCGAACTCGACCGTCGCGACGCCGCGGAAACGCTGCGACTGCGCGACCGCCAGCTCGAGCTCCCTGGCGAAATCGCCGTAGAAGACGTCATTGCCCCTGAGCAGCAGGAAGCCGAGCCTGTATTCCGGCAATTCCTGGCGCATGCGCTGCTTGATCAGTCCTGCCGCGTGGTAGCCGATCTCAGTGGCGGCGTCGTAGACCCGGCGCGCCGTTTCCTCGCGCACCGGCAGGCGGCTGTTCAGCACCCGGTCGACGGTGGCGACGCTGACGCCGGAGACGCGCGCGAGATCGGTGATGGTCGGCCGCTTCGCCATGAATGCTTCCTCGCTTGTCCCACTCCGGATATCCAACTCAGCACATATCTCATTCTGATAGGAAATGATAGAAACTATCTTTGTGATGTTGAGACTATCAGACCTTGCGGATATGCTGAAGCCCGAAAGTCAGCGATGTGCGAGCCCTGCATGGTCAGGGCGGTGCGCCAAGGGCCGGCGGAGGAACCCCAATGACGGCAATCACGTCTTCGGCGGCGTCGCCGCGCGACTACAGCCTGACCGGGCGAGACGCCAGGCTCGCGGTCGAGACCGGGCTCGCGGCGGCCGAGTGGTATCACACCGAGATCCCGCGCAAGCAGATGAAGGAGCTGATGCAGCGCTCCGACCAGCCGGCGATCCGCGACACCATCATCTGGCTGGCCGCTTTCATCGCCAGCGCCGCGGGCGGCATCTGGTTCTGGGGCAGCTGGTGGTGCGTGCCGTTCTTTTTCGTCTATGGCACGCTCTACGGCTCCTCGACCGATTCCCGCTGGCACGAATGCGGCCACGGCACGGCCTTCCGCACGCAGTGGATGAACGACGCCGTCTACCAGCTCGCCTGCTTCATGATCATGCGCAATCCGGTGACCTGGTGCTGGAGCCACACGCGCCACCACACCGACACCATCATCGTCGGCCGCGACCCGGAAATCGCCGTCATGCGCCCGCCGGATCTGTTGCGCGTGGTGCTGAACTTCTTCGGCATTCTCGACGCCTGGCACGCGATGACCGACATGGTGCGCAATGCCGCCGGCATCATCAGCGCCGCGGAAAAGACCTTCATTCCCGAACAGGAGCAGCCGAAGGCGATCCGGGTGGCCCGCATATGGCTCGCCATCTACATCACGACCATCGCCTTGGCGCTCTACCTGCATTCCTGGCTGCCGCTGATGCTGATCGGCCTGCCCCGGCTCTATGGCGCCTGGCATCATGTGATGACCGGCCTGTTGCAGCATGGCGGCCTTGCCGACAACGTCGTCGACCATCGGCTCAACAGCCGCACCGTCTACATGAATCCGATCAGCCGGTTCATCTACTGGAACATGAACTACCATGTGGAGCACCACATGTTCCCGATGGTGCCCTACCACGCGCTGCCGAAGCTGCATGAGATGATCAAGCACGACCTGCCGGCGCCGACGCCGTCGATCCTGGCCGGCTACCGCGAGATGATCCCGGCCTTCCTGCGCCAGCTGCGCAACGAGGATTATTTCCTCAAGCGCGCGCTGCCGCCGACGGCGAAGCCCTACAGAGAAGAATTCCACAACGATAACAATCCGGTGGCGGCCGCGGCTGAGTGAGCTGCCTGAGTGCTTAACCGACAACCGATTTTTCGCGGAGAACAAGATGAGCGACTGGGTCGAGGCCTGCGCGGCCGGAGACATCGACGAGGAGGATGTGATGCGGTTCGACCATGCCGGGCGCACCTTCGCCATCTACCGCAGCCCGGACGATGAGTATTTCGCGACAGACGGCTTGTGCACGCATGAAAAGGTGCATCTGGCCGACGGGCTGGTGATGGACGACATCATCGAATGCCCGAAGCACAATGGCCGCTTCAACTACAAGACCGGTGACGCTCGCGGCGCGCCGGTCTGCGTCAATTTGAAGACCTATCCGGTCAAGGTCGATGACGGCAAAGTCCTGATCCGGATCGGATGAAGACCATGATGGGGATGGTGATCATCGGCGCGGGCGAGTGCGGCGGGCGCGCGGCGCTCGCGCTCCGCGATCTCGGTTATGAAGGGCCGGTGACGCTGGTCGGTGACGAGCCGCACCTGCCCTATGAGCGGCCGCCGCTGTCGAAGGAAGCGATGATCGGCGAAGCGCCAGCCATCAAGTCGATCGCCACAGACGAGCTGTTCGCCGAACGCGCTATCCGGCATATCCGTTCGGTCCGAGCCACGGCGATCGACCGCGCCGCGCATGTCGTGCGGCTGTCGGACGGTTCTTCCCTTTCCTACGACAAGTTGCTGCTGGCCACCGGCTCCGTGCCGCGCCAACTGCCGATGCCGGGGCTTGGGGGCCGCTGCGTCTATCTCCGGACCTTCAACGATGCGCTCGCCATCCGCGCCCATCTCCGCACCGGAAACCGCGTCGCCATCATCGGCGGCGGGTTCATCGGGCTGGAACTGGCAGCCTCGGCGCGCAAGCTCGGCGCTGCCGTCAGCGTCATCGAGGCGCAGCCGCGCATCCTGATGCGCGGCGTGCCGGCCGAGATCGCCGAGGTGATCCACAAAGCGCATGAGGCCGAGGGCGTTGCGATCCGCACCGGCCAGGGGCTCGCTGCGATAGCCGATGACGGCAAGGAAGTCGCCATCACGCTGGCCAACGGACAGACGATCGTATCCGATCTCGCTGTCATCGGCATCGGCGCCGTGCCGGTGACGGCGCTTGCCGCCGAGGCGGGGCTCGCAATCGACAACGGCATCGCCGTGGACGAGCAATTGCGCACCGTCGACGCGGATGTCTTCGCCGCCGGCGATTGCTGCTCGTTCCCGCTCGCCGTCTATGGCGGGCGGCGCGTGCGTCTCGAAGCCTGGCGCAATGCGCAGGAACAGGGCGCCTTGGCCGCCAGGAACATGCTGGGCGCCGGTGAGGCGCATGCCGCCGTGCCGTGGTTCTGGTCGGATCAGTATGGGCTCACCTTGCAGATCGCCGGGCTTTCGGACGAAGGCAGGAGCATCGTGCGGCGCGACCTCGACGATGGCGCCTTCATCCTGTTCCATCTGGCCGATGACGGCAGGCTGGTCGCCGCCAGCGGCATCGGCCCCGGCACTGCCGTGGCGCGCGACATCCGCCTGGCGGAAATGCTGATCGCCAGGCAGGCGAGCCCGGCGCCGGAGGCGCTCGGCTCGCAAGCGGTCAAGTTGAAATCGCTGCTGGCGGCGTGAGGTCCGGCTAGAAAAGCGCCTTCAGCTCATCCAGCTTGTCGTTGACCAGCCAGCCGTAATAGTTCTCCTCGGGCAGCTTTTCCGGCTGTCCGGCGGCGCGGCGCTTTTCGTTCTCGGCCTTCAGCGCATAGGCGCGCTGTTCGGGATTGCCGACATTGTAGAGCGTAGCGGTGAGGCCCGGATTGTGCGAGATGTCGAAGCCGGCGATGCTGCGATAGGCGTCGATCGACTTCCTGATGGTCGCGGCGACGTAAGGCAGCGTCAGATCCGGGTCCATGATGGTCTTGTAGACCGTGTTGGGATCATCGATATCGAGCTTCGGCAGGCCGGAGACCTTGTGCACCAGATCGCTCATCTGGAGCGCGGTCAACGGGTTCAACTGGCCGAGGCCGAAGGTCTGGCCGGCATAATAGGGCTGGAAGAAGGTGGCGCCGAAGCGGTCGTTGGGGAAATCCTCGCCGCCGACGGTCTTGCCGCGGAAGGAGCGGTTCCAGACCTGCTCACGGCATTCCCACAGATCGTAGCTGTCGTCCATGCCGGCGCATTTCTTGAATTCCGGCCGCTGGACGAAATCCGAGATGTCCTCGCCGTGATAGGCGAAGGAAAGCTTGCTCGACAGGTAGGAGATTGCCTTGACGTAGTAGGTCTGCAAACGGTCGTAGGCGTCGACATTGTAGGTGTGCTCGCCGACGATGGCGCCGACGATATGCATGGGGTCGATGCCGTAGGCCGCCGCCACCTTCCTGATCTTGCCGCGCAATTCGGCATCGTTCTGCAAGAGCGCGTAGACCTTGCGGTACTTGGCCTGGAAGGTGGTGTTGGTGGCCTGGGTGCGCCGGCTGGAGGCGCCCGGAATATCCGGCTGCACGCTGTTGCGGTTGCCTGGAGGCACCATCGTCGCGGCGTTGGCGGTTGCCACCGCCGCCGCCAAGGCCATGCCGAGAAAAAGCAGGATAAGTTTCTTCATACGCCGCCGCTTTCGAATGCGCGGCAAACTAGGTAAAGCGCGCCGCGGAGTCGAGAGAAGGCTTCGCGCCGCCACCAAGAATGGTGGCCAGATGCTTCCATTTGGCCACACTTTCAGTTGGAAGGCGGTTCGGGCAGGCCTGAAGGCCAGCCCGAATTCACGGCAGCGTTTAAAGGATGAAGCGCGACAGGTCGGTGTTGCGCGACAGGTCGCCGACATGCTTCTCGACATAGGCGGCGTCGATGGTGACCGTCGTGCCGTGCCGATCGGGCGCGTCGTAGGAAATCTCGTCCAGCACGCGCTCCATCACCGTCTGCAGGCGCCGGGCGCCGATATTCTCGACGCTCGAATTGAGCTCGACCGCGATGCCGGCAAGCGAATCGATGGCGTCGTCGGTGAAGGTCAGCTCGACGCCTTCGGTCTTCATCAGCGCGATATACTGCTTGATGAGGCTGGCCTCGGTCTCGGTCAGGATGCGGACGAAGTCGGACTTTTCCAGCGCACGCAGCTCGACGCGGATCGGCAGGCGGCCCTGCAGCTCCGGCAGAAGGTCGGACGGCTTGGAGACGTGGAAGGCGCCGGACGCGATGAACAATATATGGTCGGTCTTGATCGGCCCATACTTGGTCGCGACCGTGGTGCCTTCGACCAGCGGCAGCAGGTCGCGCTGCACGCCTTCGCGCGAGGGACCGCCGGAAACGTCGCTCCTGGCGGCGATCTTGTCGATCTCGTCGAGGAAGACGATGCCGTCATTCTCGGCCGATTCCAGCGCCCGGCGCACCACCTCGTCCTGGTCGAGCAGCTTGTCGGACTCGTCGTTGACCAGCAGCGCGTAGGAATCGCGCACCGTGGTCTTGCGGGTCTTGGTCTTGCGGCCGCCCATCGCCTTCGACAGCATGTCGTTGATGTTGAGCACGCCGACATTGGCGCCCGGCATGCCGGGGATCTCGAAGCCGGGCATGCCGCCGGTGCCGGTGTCGGCCACCTCGATCTCGATCTCCTTGTCGTCGAGCTCGCCGTCGCGCAGTTTCTTGCGGAAGGAGTCGCGGGTCGCCGGGCTCGCCGTCTTGCCGACGAGGGCTTCCAGCACGCGTTCCTCGGCATTGATCTGGGCGCGCGCGGTGACGTCCTCGCGCATCTTCTCGCGCGTCAGGCCGATGGCGACCTCGACGAGGTCGCGCACGATCTGCTCGACGTCGCGGCCGACATAGCCGACCTCGGTGAATTTGGTTGCCTCGACCTTGACGAAGGGCGCTCCGGCGAGCCGCGCCAGGCGGCGCGAGATCTCGGTCTTGCCGACGCCGGTCGGGCCGATCATCAGGATGTTCTTCGGCATCACCTCTTCGCGCATCTGGCCTTCCAGCTGCTGGCGGCGCCAGCGGTTGCGCAAGGCAATCGCCACGGCGCGCTTGGCGTCCTTCTGGCCGATGATGAAGCGGTCGAGTTCCGAAACGATTTCACGGGGAGAAAAGGTGCTCATATCACTCAAATTCCACTTTGCCACTGCCTGATAAACTCGAACGGATGCAGCAGCATGATCACGTTGAGCGTCAGATTGTCCCGGATGATGTAACCCGTGCCGAGCTCGAAGATGAGCGCCAGGGCCACGACCACCCATATAGGTAGCTTTCGCGCCATCACAAATCCCAGCGCCATGAACAGCGTGTCGGACACCGAGTTGATGATCGAATCGCCGTAATAGCTGAGCGAGATGGTGCCGGCGCGGTAGCGCTCGATGATGAAGGGGCTGTTCTCCAGGATCTCCCATCCGCCTTCGATAAGGAAGGCGAAGGCGAGCCTCAGTCCGATGGGCGAGCGCGGGAACAGCGCCCACGCCAGCGCATAGAACAGGAAGCCGTGGATGACGTGCGAGAAGGTGTACCAGTCGGCGATATGCTGGGAGTTCTCCGAACTGTTGACGACGCCGTGCCAGAGCTTGACGTAGCCGCAGGTGCAGATCGGCGGGTGACCCATGCCGTACAAGGCCCCCGCCTGGAATATGATCAGAGCGAGCGCGAGCAGCAGGCCCATGCGCCAGCTGTCTTCATAGGCCGAAAGCGTCTTGTCCTCTCCAGATGCGGTCATCGCCTCAGTCCCCCAGATGCTCGTCGTCCTCGGCCGCGTCGACGGCCATCAGCACGACGTCCCCATATTGCGAATGCCTGCGGCCGATCGGCCTGAAGCCGGCCTTCTCATAGGCGCGGATCGCGCGGCCATTGTCGGGATGCGGATCGATGATGACGCGCGGCGCGCCCTCTTCGAACAACTCGTCGACGAACTGGCGCACGATGGCCGAGCCGTGGCCGACGCCGACCAGCTCCGGCGGGCCGATCGTGAGGTCGATGCCCAGCGTGCCGAAGGGCTGATCGGCATAGGGATGGTCGTCCTCCATATGCGGATCGTAGCTCTGCAGATAGGCGATCGGCCTGCCGTCCAGCTCGACAATCAGCGGCTCCACCGAAACCGAATCCATATGCTCGCGGATCTCGGCGATCTCCTTGTCCGGATCGTCCCACCACTGGGCGACATGCGGCTCGCGCAGCCACCGGGCGATGATAGGCAGATCCTTTTCCGTGACCGGCCGAAAATCGTAGCTATGTTCCCGTTCGACCATGACCTTGCCCAAAAACCGGTTCCCACTTCTTGGGGTCATGGTTGGTCTTTCCCTGATTGACCATGATCTTGTCCGAAAACCGGTGGCCACTTTTCGGGATCATAGTCGCTCAAGCCGCATCGAGCGTTTCGACGACGAAATTGTTGTTGGTGTAGACGCAGATGTCGGAAGCGATCTGCATCGCCTTGCGGGCGATCTCCTCGGCGTCCTTGTCGGTGTCGATCAGCGCGCGGGCCGCGGCCAGCGCGTAATTGCCGCCGGAACCGATGGCCATGACGCCATGCTCGGGCTCGAGCACGTCGCCATTGCCGGTCAGCGCCAGCGAGACCGATTTGTCGGCGACCAGCATCATCGCTTCCAGGCGGCGCAGATAGCGGTCGGTGCGCCAATCCTTGGCGAGCTCGACGCAGGCGCGCGTCAGCTGGTCCGGATATTGTTCGAGCTTGGCTTCGAGCCGCTCGAGCAGGGTGAAGGCATCGGCGGTAGCGCCGGCGAAGCCGGCAATGACGCTGCCGCCCTTGCCGATGCGGCGCACCTTGCGGGCGTTGCCCTTCATGATCGTCTGGCCAAGGCTGACCTGCCCGTCGCCGGCGATCACCACCTTGTTGCCCTTGCGCACGCTGACGATGGTCGTGGCGTGCATGGTGAGTTCATTCGACATTTTGAGCTCCGATTCGCGCTATCCCTTGAAAAGGCGATTGGCGCGGTACGAGTAAGTTTGATCGGCCATATGTATGCATAGGGCGAAGGATTGCAAACCGCCCCCGGCCCGGGCCGATAGCGGCCGGAATGGCAACTGGCAATCGCCGGATCATGCTGATAGAAGGCATTCGTTTTCAAGCCCCGGGCCTCCGAACAGGGCAACAAGGACAAAGCGATGACGCGTTCGGCCGAAGTCAGCCGCAAGACCAAGGAAACCGAGATTTCGGTCTCGGTCCATGTCGACGGCAAGGGAAAATCCGACATTTCGACCGGCGTCGGCTTCTTCGACCATATGCTCGACCAGCTGTCGCGGCATTCGCTGATCGATATGACGGTCAAGGCCAAGGGCGACCTGCATATCGACGACCACCACACGGTCGAGGACACCGGCATCGCGATCGGCCAGGCCTTGAGCAAGGCGCTCGGCGAGCGGCGCGGCATCATGCGCTACGCCTCGATCGAGCTTGCCATGGACGAGACGCTGACCCGCGCGGCGATCGACGTTTCCGGCCGGCCGTTCCTGGTCTGGAACGTGGCGTTCTCGTCGCCGAAGGTCGGCACGTTCGACACCGAGCTGGTGCGAGAATTCTTCCAGGCGCTGGCGCAGAATGCCGGCATCACGCTGCATGTGACCAACCATTACGGCGCCAACAATCATCACATCGCCGAAACCTGCTTCAAGGCGGTGGCGCGCGTGCTGCGGGCAGCACTCGAGCCGGATCCGCGCCAGCCGGATGCCGTGCCGTCCACCAAGGGATCCCTGAAAGGATAACCCTATGGCGATCTATGTCGTGATGGCGCCGCCGGTCGGCGACAAAGCCGAAGACGCAATTTTCGTGCGCGACAGCTTCACCTGGCTGGGCTTCGTGGTCGCGCCGCTTTGGCTCGCATGGCACCGGCTGTGGATCGAGGCGGCCTTGACCTTCGCCGTCATGGCAATCCTGTCGGTGGCCGGCGAGAGACTCGGGCTCGAAGGGGCCGGATCGCTGCTGTCGCTGCTGGTCTCGCTCTATATAGGCTTCGAAGGCCAGGCGCTGCGCATCGCTTCGCTGCGCCGGCGCGGCTGGCGCGAATGGGGCGTGGTCGAGGCCGGCAATCTCGCCGATGCCGAGACGCGCCACGCGCTGGAAGCCGGCGAGGAGAGCGAGGAGCAGCCGGCCCTGCCACGCATCGTGCCGGATGCATCGCAGGCCCGTCCGCCGCAGACAGGCATGGCGCTCGGCCTGACCCATACGCCTGGAAGGCCCTGAGATGCGGGTAGCCATCATCGATTACGGCTCGGGCAATCTGCGCTCGGCCACCAAGGCCTTCGAGCGAGCCGCACGCGAGGCAGGCCTTGCCGCGACGATCGAGCTGACGGCCGACGCCGAACGGGTGCGTTCCGCCGACCGCATCGTGCTGCCGGGCGTCGGCGCCTATGCCGACTGCGCCGCCGGCCTGCATGCGGTGGACGGCATGTGGGAGGCGGTGGAAGACGTTGCCCTTCGTAAAGGGCGGCCGTTTCTCGGCATCTGCGTCGGCATGCAGCTGATGTCGGAACGCGGGTTGGAGAAGACCGTCACCAGGGGCCTCGGCTGGATCGCCGGCGACGTCAAGGAGATCCAACCCTCCGATCCGGCGCTGAAGGTCCCGCAGATCGGCTGGAACACGATCGAGCTTATCCGCCCGCATCCGCTGTTTTCCGGCATCGAGACCGGCCCGAAGGGGCTGCACGCCTATTTCGTCCATTCCTACCATCTGGACGCGAAGAACCCGGCTGAGATCGTGGCGACCACCGACTATGGCGGCGCGGTGACGGCGGCGGTCGCGCGCGGCAACCTCGCCGGCACGCAGTTCCATCCCGAGAAGAGCCAGGCGCTCGGCCTGGCCTTGATCACCAACTTCCTGAAATGGAGGCCCTGACATGAGCAAGAAGGGCTATTGGATGGCGATGATCGATGTCCGCGATCCGGATGTCTACAAGCAGTATATCGAAGCGAATGCCGTCGCCTTCGCGAAATACGGCGCGAAGTTCCCGGTCCGGGCGGGCCGCTACGAGAGTCCGGAAGGAGCGACCGGCAACCGGCACGTGCTGGTCGAATTCGAATCCTACGACAAGGCGGTCGAATGCTATCATTCGCCTGAATATCAGCATGCCTCGAAGTTCCGGCTCGCCGCATCGACCGGTCATTTCGTCATCGTCGAGGGCGCCTGATCCATGATCCTGTTTCCAGCGATCGACCTCAAGGACGGCCAATGCGTGCGCCTGAGGCACGGCGACATGGCCACTGCGACCATCTACAACGACGATCCCGCCGCGCAGGCCAAGGCGTTCGAGGATCAGGGCTTCGAGTGGCTGCATGTCGTCGACCTCAACGGCGCCTTCAAGGGCCAGAGCGTCAATTCCGCGGCGGTCGGCGCCATCCTGAAGGCGACGAAGAACCCAGTGCAGCTCGGCGGTGGCATCCGCACCCTGGCGCAGATCGAGGACTGGCTGGATCGCGGCCTCGCCCGCGTCATTTTGGGCACGATCGCGGTGCGGGAGCCGGAGCTGGTCAAGCAAGCCTGCAAGGCTTTTCCCGGCAAGGTCGCCGTCGGCATCGACGCCAGGGGCGGCAAGGTCGCGGTCGAAGGCTGGGCCGAGGCCTCCGAGCTCGGCGTCATAGAGCTTGCCAAGAAATTCGAGGGCGCGGGCGCGGCCGCCATCATCTACACCGACATCGACCGCGACGGCGTGCTTTCCGGCATCAACTGGGATTCGACGATCAGCCTCGCCGAGGCGGTGTCCATTCCGGTGATCGCATCGGGCGGCCTCGCCTCGATCGCCGACATCGTGCGCATGACCATGCCCGATGCGCAAAAACTCGAAGGCGCGATCTCCGGCCGCGCCCTATATGACGGGCGTATCGACCCGGCCGAGGCGCTGGCGATCCTGCGCGGCGAGCGGGCGGAGGCAGAATAGTGAACATTTCGATCATCCTGGCATCCTATGACAGCGGCCATTTCCATGGCGGCTGCGGCCAGGGCCCGGACGCGCTGATCTCAGGCGGGCTGGCCGAGGCGCTGAAGCTCGCCGGCCACGATGTCGAGGTGAACGACATCGGTAAAGCGGTCGAGGACGAAGACGAGCGCGAGATCGGCACGGGATTTGCCGTCTGCAACGCGGTCTCGGGCGAAGTCCGGATGGCGCTGGACAAGAAGCGGTTTCCGATCGTTCTGGCCGGCAACTGCCTGACCGCCGCCGGCGCGGTGGCCGGCGCCGGCGCCGACGCCATCGTCTGGGCCGACCAGCATGGCGACCTCAACACGCCGGAAACCACCACGACGGGCTTTCTCGACGGCATGGCGCTGGCGACCGTGCTGGGCCTCTGCTGGCGAGCGATGGCGGCGCAGATCCCGGGCTTCAAGCCGGTCGATCCGTCGCGCTGCGTCCTAGTCAATGCGCGCGACCTCGACAGCGCGGAAAAGGACCTGCTGGAAAAGCTGCCGATCATCCGAACCGAATGCCCGGACTGGAAGGCTGCTGCGCAAAGGCTGAAGGTCGACGGGGCAAACCGGGTGCATATGCATGTCGACCTCGACGTGCACGACCCCGAGAAGCTGCAGGCCAACCGCTACACCACGCCCGGCGGTCCGGCACCGGAGCAGGTGCGCACCGCCATGTGCGGCCTCGCCGGGCCGCTCCGCATCGCCGGGCTCACCATTTCCGCCTACGATCCGGCCTTCGATCCGAAGGGCGACGTGCCGCCGCTGGTCGGCGAGCTGGTGGTCGACCTGCTCTCGACGCTGGAGGGCAAGTGATGCTCAAGGCACGCGTCATCCCTTGCCTCGACGTCAAGAACGGCCGCGTCGTCAAGGGCGTCAACTTCGTCGATCTCGTCGATGCGGGCGATCCGGTGGAGGCCGCCAAGGCCTATGACGCGGCCGGCGCCGACGAGCTCTGCTTCCTCGACATCACCGCATCGTCCGACAATCGCGAGACGATCTTCGACGTGGTCGCCAGGACGGCCGAACAGTGCTTCATGCCGCTCACCGTCGGCGGCGGTGTGCGCCAAGTGGCCGATATCCGCAAGCTGCTGCTGGCCGGCGCCGACAAGGTATCGATCAACACCGCGGCGGTGAAGAATCCGGATTTCGTCGCGGAAGCGGCCGACAAGTTCGGCAACCAGTGCATCGTCGTGGCGATCGACGCCAAGAAGGTGTCGGCGCAAGGCGAGACCGACCGTTGGGAGATCTTCACCCATGGCGGGCGCGAGAAGACAGGCATCGACGCGGTCGACTTTGCCAGGCGCATGGTGGAGCGCGGCGCCGGCGAGATCCTTTTGACCTCGATGGACCGCGACGGCACCAAGGCCGGGTACGACATTGCGCTCACCCGGGTGATCGCCGACGCCGTGCGCGTGCCGGTGATCGCCTCCGGCGGCGTCGGAACGCTCGATCACCTGGTCGAAGGCATCCGCGACGGCCATGCCGGCGCCGTGCTTGCCGCCTCGATCTTCCATTTCGGCACCTACACGATCGCCCAAGCCAAGGCGCATATGGCCAAGGCAGGCCTGCCGATGCGGCTGGACTCGGTTGCCCATGGGGCATAAATAACTGTTATGGCAGACTTTTCACTCGCCGAGCTGGAACAGATCATTGATCAGCGCGCCCATTCCGGCGACCCGGACTCGTGGACGGCGAAACTGTTCGCCAAGGGCATGGACAAGGCGGCCCAGAAGCTCGGCGAGGAGGCTGTGGAAGCGGTGATCGCCGCCATCCGCGGCGACCGCCAGGCCCTCGTTTCGGAAAGCGCCGATCTTCTGTATCATTGGCTGGTCGTCCTCGGCATAGCGGGCATTCCGCTCGACGACGTGCTGAAGGAGCTCGAGGGCCGAACCAGCCGCTCGGGCATCGCCGAAAAGGCGGCCCGGTCAAAGGGCTGAAAGAAACGGATAGCGCATGATGTCGCCGGAAAACCGCTTCGCACCTTTCGGCATCGTGCTCTAGGAGGGCAGGAAACCCGATGGACCAGCTGGCTCCGACCGAGAAGTACTCCCCTTTTCGATTCTTCTCCGCCGAGCAATGGTCGCAGTTCCGCGCCGACACGCCGCTGACGCTGAGCGGGGACGAGATCGACAGGCTGCGTTCGCTCAACGACCCGGTCGACCTCGAAGAGGTCAAGCGCATCTACCTGTCGCTGTCCCGACTTTTGTCGGCGCATGTCGAGGCGAGCCAACTTCTTTACCGGCAGCGCCAGGCCTTCTTCAAGGCGCAGGACGTGGTCAAGACGCCGTTCATCATCGGCATCGCCGGCTCGGTCGCGGTCGGCAAGTCGACCACGGCGCGCGTGCTGAAGGAGTTGCTGGCGCGCTGGCCGTCGAGCCCGAAGGTCGACCTCATCACCACCGATGGCTTCCTGTTGCCCAACGAGATCCTGCGCCGCGACAATCTGATGGAGCGCAAGGGCTTTCCGGAGAGCTACGACGTCGGCGCGCTGCTGAGATTCCTGTCCGGCATCAAGTCGGGGCAGCGCGATGTCCGCGCGCCGGTCTATTCGCACCTGACCTATGACGTCATTCCGGGCGAGTTCGTCACCATCGACCGGCCGGACATCCTGATCTTCGAAGGCATCAACGTGCTGCAACCGGGCAAGCTGCCGAAGGACGGCAAGATCGTGCCGTTCCTATCCGACTTCTTCGATTTCGCCATCTATATCGATGCCGACGAGAAGCTGATCCATCAGTGGTACATCCAGCGTTTCATGCGGCTGCGCGAAACCGCTTTCCGCAACCCGCACTCCTTCTTCCACCGCTATTCGCAGCTCTCCGAGGATGCCGCGCGCGCCATCGCCGAGGGGCTGTGGGCGAACATCAACCTGAAGAACCTGCGCGAGAACATCCTGCCGACCAGGGCGCGCGCCGACCTCATCCTGCGCAAGGGCGCCAACCACCTGATCGAGGAAGTGGCGCTGAGGAAGCTGTGAGGCCCTGAGAGAGCCGCCCGTATCGGACGGTTTTCATGTTCTTAAGAGATTCCTGCAAGAAGCCGACGGGATAACGGGCAAGGTTTTCATGCGACGGCTGCTGGCACTGCCGAAGCCATATCTGTTTGTGTTCGCGGTCACATCTATTGCGGCGGTGACACTGGCCTGGCCGGTCGGGAACGCGATCGTCGCACCGGGCCTGGATCCGAACCTTGCCGACAAGGATTTCGCCAACTACTGGCTGGCGTCCCGCTTGTTGCTTTCGGGCAAGGTGCAGGACCTGTTCGGCCCTTGGGATGTCTATTTCGGTCACCTTCGAGAGGCTTTCGGCAGCGAATATCCGTGGCACAATTGGAGCTATCCGCCGCATTTCCTCTTCCTGATCTGGCCGCTCGGATTGTTCGGCTACGAAACCGCGCTCCTGCTTTTTCTGGCGACGACCGGCGTCGCATTTCTGATCGCCTACCGTGCCTTCATCGGCGAGCGCGGTCTCGTTGCGTGGGTCGCCGCACTGCCCTTCATGGTTCTCAACTTCTGGGCGGCCCAGAACGGTTATCTCTGCGCGGCACTCGCGCTCGGCGCGCTGGCACTGCGCGAAAAGAACCCCATCGTTGCCGGCATCCTGCTCGGGCTGCTGACAGCCAAGCCTCAGATCGGCCTGCTGTTTCCGTTCCTCCTGGTAGCCGAGCGACGCTGGAGCGTCATCGCCAGCGCCGTCATAACCACGCTGTTGCTGGTGGTGGCCTCGGCCGCCGTGTTCGGGCTCGATTCGTGGCGCGGCTACATCCAGAACGTCGTGCCGTACCAGAATGCGGTCATGGGACAGCTCCGGGGGCTGTTCCTGGCGATGATGCCCTCTGTCTATGGCGCGCTTCGCAACTGGGACTTCAGTCCGGACCTGGCGCTGATGCTGCATCTCGCGGTGGCCCTGCCCGCCGCGCTAGTCGTGATCACGGCATTCTTCCGGGTCAAGGACGCGCGCGACCGCGACATACTGCTGCTGGTCGCCACATTCATTATCACACCCTATGCCCTGACCTACGATCTCGGATTGCTTGCCGGCGCGCTGGGGCTGATGGCGTCGAGAAAACCGCCATCGCCCGAGAGCGGGGCACGGCTCAGCATCGTCACCTTTGCGATGCTGCTTCCTCTCGCCATGATCCATTTTGGTTTGCTGAAAATTCCACTCGCCACAATCGTCCTGTTCGCGCTCTTCTTTGTGGCATTGCGCGACGCCGGTCTACCGCTTGACCTCCCGCCGCGTGGAAACGCCAAGATGGACGCAGCCCCATAAATGCGCCGCCTGGGCAGCTATGCCAAGGACGGCGCCCCGGAGATTTCAGTCTTCCGGCCTCCCGTCCATATCGACAGCAGCATCCACCCGGCGAGGAACAGCGGGACCACGACGCCGACGCAGTATCCCCCGTGGATGAACAAATGCGCGACGAAAGGCCAGAGCCAGAAGACAGCCAGGATCAGCCTCGGTGGCCTCGAAACCATTGCGGCGAGCATCGCGATGGCCACCGCCACACCGATCGTGTCGTAGGTATAGCCATAGGGCGTGGCCAGGATCGCGAGCACAGCGGTAAGCACCACGCGTTCCTGATGCGAGACAGCGCGGCCCGGCCACCAGAGCCAGATCGCCGCGGCGATGGAAGCGATGGTCGCGACCGCCTGCACGCCATAGGCGGAGGTTACCCCAGCGCCGGCGGCTCTCGCCGTGAAGAACACCGTTATCGCATTGTACTGGTAGGGTTGCGGATAAGGCGCCTCCATGATCGCCGTCATCAAGGGACGGGTTTCGGTCAGGAACAGCCGCCAGACATCGAAGCCGAAGAACAGGCCGGTGGCGACGGCGATCACGGCGCTGGTGCCGACGGCCGCGAGAATTGCCCGCCAATTGCCGCTGGCGAGCAGGCAGAAGGGCACGAGAATGCCGAGATGCGGTTTGATCGTCAGCAGGCCGAACAGAATCCCGGCCAGCAGCGGGCGCCTAGGCGCCACGGCGAGGCCTCCGATCAAGAGTGCGGTGGTCAACGCGCCGTTCTGGCCGAAGACCGAGTTCCAGATAACCGCCGGACTGAGGACAATCGCCAGTTCCAGGGCCGCTCCTAGCTTCAGCGGCCGTATCGCCAGCCACAGACACAGCACGGTCCCAATAGTCCAAATCAGGTAGGCAGGCAGGATCGGCAAGGTGGCAAGCGGAACGCCAACCAGGAGGATGTTCGGCGGGTAGCTCCATTCCTGGTTGGGAAGGTCGGGCGAGAACATGGCGCGCAGCGCCGCGCGGTAGGCGTCCACATCGAAGAGGGTCGCGACATGGCCGTCGATGGCCATGCGAGAGCCGGCCCAGAGATTGGTGAAGTCCCAATATGGGAGCCTGTGCGAAAGTTCGGAAAATCCTCGGTCGTCGAGGTTCCACAGCATGCTCAGGTAGAATTCGGTCATCCACAGCGCGATGATCGACACGACCGTGACGATGGCCACGTCCGAGAGGCTTCGGGTCCTGATCCAGTTCGGTTGCATGGCGACCTCGGTTGCGCAACCGCGGTTGTAGCCCGGGTGTCCTTAAGATCGCGTTGCCCGGTGCCAGGCATCTCAGCCAGGCACCGTCACCCGGCGCAACGTCAGATTGATGCGGCCGCCATTCTTAAGCAAGGCCGAGGTCGCGGGGTAGATGCGATCGACGCCGTGGAAGGCGAGGCGCCCTTCGCCGCCGAGCACGACGACGTCGCCGCTCTTCAGCCTGAACGACTTCGTGGCGCCCTCGCGCGTGGTCTGGCCGACCCGGAACAGGCAGTCGTCGCCCAGCGAGACCGACACGACGGGCGCGTCGAAATCCTTTTCGTCGCGATCCTGGTGCAGGCCCATCTTGGCATCCGCCGTATAGAAATTGATCAGGCAGGCCTCGGGCGGATGCGGGTAGGCCGCAACCTCGCGCCACAATTGCAGCAACGCCTCGGGAATCGGCGGCCAGGGCTCGCCCGTCGCCGGATGCGTCGGCTGGTAACGATAGCCGCGCTCCTTGTCGGTCACCCAGCCGAGCGCGCCGCAATTGGTCATGCGCACGCTCATCTCCTTGCCGGTGCGCGGCATGGCCGGAACGTATAGGGGTGCCACCTGCACGACGCGCCTGATCTCCTCGACCAGCGCTTCCTGGGCGGGGCGCGCGAGGTAGCCCGGCATGTGGCGGACGCCTTTGGGCAGAACGAGCATGGGCGATCCGGTTAATGATGCATTCGATTGGCCAAGCATGCCACCGGCAAAAGAAAACGGCGACCCGAAAGCCGCCGTTTTCCAAATTCAGATGATGTGCCGTTCAGGCCTGATCGACATCCGGTATGCGCAGCACCTGGCCGGGATAGATCTTGTCGGGATGCGTCAGCATCGGCTTGTTGGCCTCGAAGATGATGTTGTTCTTCGCGCCCTTGCCCTTGCCGTAATATTTTTCTGCGATCTTCCAGAGATTGTCGCCCTTCTGGACCGTATAGAATGTCGGTTCCTTGGCTGGCGCAGCCGCCTTGCCGGCCTCGGGCGCGACCTTCAGCTCGTCCGCCTGCACCTTCGACACGCCGAGCGTGTTGCCGACTGCGATCACCGCCTTTTCGAAGACCGACTGGTCCTTGACGGTGCCCTTCAGCACCGCGGTGTCGCCCTGCACGGCAACCTCGACGCCGTCCGTGCCCAGCTTATGCGAATCGAGCTCCTTCTTCAACGTATCGGCGTTTGGCGGGGCCTCGTCGTCGCCGCCGATCCCGAGCTTCTTGCCGACGCCCTTGACGAAATCGAAAATACCCATGGCTGGTCTCCTCGCTGTTGAAGCAACCAGACCTTGCCATCTGCAACCCTGAATTGGAAGCAGCCGATTTCAACCTTGCTGGAGCGGCTCACCGTTCAGGGAACGGCAAACCGATCCATCACTTTGTTTTTGACGCAAATTCCGGACGGAAAACCGCGCTCACTTTTCCTGGAATTGCTCTAATCGCTGTCGACCCGGCCGCGCAACTTCTTCACCGTCGACCGGCCCGCCTTGCTCTTGAGGCGCCGCTCCACGGCGCTTTTGGACGGCCTGGTCTTCTTGCGCGGCGGTGGCGGCGGTTCGGCCGCCTTGGCGATCAACGCCGTCAGCCTGGCCCGCGCATCGCCGCGGTTCTGCTCCTGGGTGCGGAAGCGGCCGGCCTCGATGACGATGACGCCGTCCTTGGTGGCACGCTGGCCGGCAAGCTTGATGGCGCGCTCGCGCACGCGTTCGGACAGACCCGTGGCGTTCGCAGCGTCGAAGCGCAGCTGCACCGCGGTCGCCACCTTGTTGACGTTCTGGCCGCCCGGACCGGACGAGCGGATGAAATCCTCGTGCAGGTCGCCCGGGCGGATAACGGCTTCGCCTGTTATGATGATGTCGTCGTCGCTCGCCATGGAAGCACTCATGACGCGATGGCCGCAAAAAGAAAAGGCCCGGCGCCAAGGAGGCTTCACCGTTTCACGGAAACGGCGAACCCTCCCTGGCTTTCTGTGTTGGCGCAATTCCGGACGGAAAACCGTTCACATTTTCCTGGAATTGCGCTGGCCGGGCCCTGGAGGTAGGGCGATCGAGGCAGCGATTATTCGGCCGCCTCCTGCAGCCGCGGCGCGGCGCCGAGGATGGTTGCGTCGACGTGGCGTTCGAACTTCTCGAAATTGGTCGCGAACATGCCGACCAGCTTGGCGGCCTGGCGGTCATAGGCAGCCTTGTCGGCCCAGGTCGAGCGTGGGTCGAGAATGGCACCGTCGACACCCGGAACGGCAACCGGCACCGCGAAGCCGAAATTGGCGTCGGTGCGGAACTCGGCCGACTTCAGCGAACCGTCGAGCGCGGCGCCCAACAGGGCGCGCGTCACCTTTATCGGCATGCGGCGGCCGGTGCCGTGGGCGCCGCCGGTCCAGCCGGTGTTGACCAGCCAGCAGTCGACACCGTGGCCGGCGATGAGCTCGCGCAGCAGATTGCCGTATTCGGACGGATGGCGCGGCATGAATGGGGCGCCGAAGCAGGTCGAGAAGGTCGCCTCCGGCTCGGTCACGCCCTTTTCCGTGCCCGCGACCTTGGCGGTATAGCCCGACAGGAAGTGGTACATGGCCTGCGCCGGCGTCAGTTTCGCGATCGGCGGCATGACGCCAAAGGCATCCGCCGTCAGCATGATGATGTTCTTCGGGTGGCCGGCGCGGCCGGTCTTCGAGGCATTGGGGATGAAATCCAGCGGGTAGGCGCAGCGCGTGTTCTCGGTGAGGCTGCCGTCGTTGAAGTCCGGAACACGGCCGGCGTCGAGCACGACGTTTTCCAGTACGGTGCCGAAGCGCTGAGTGGTGGCGAAGATCTCAGGCTCCGCCTCGGCCGACAGCCTGATCGTCTTGGCGTAGCAGCCGCCCTCGAAATTGAAGATGCCGTGCGGACCCCAGCCATGCTCGTCGTCACCGATCAATGTGCGCGAGGGATCCGCGGAAAGCGTCGTCTTGCCGGTGCCGGACAGGCCGAAGAACACCGCGGCGTCGCCGTCCGGCCCCTGATTGGCCGAGCAGTGCATCGGCATCACGCCCTTTGCCGGCAGCAGGTAGTTCAGCATGGTGAAGACCGACTTCTTCATCTCGCCGGCATAGGAGGTGCCGCCGATCAGCACGATCTGGCGGGTGAGGTCGACCGCGACCACCGTTTCGGTGCGGGTGCCGTGACGCGCCGGATCGGCGCGGAAGGAGGGCAGGTCGATGATCGTCATCTCCGGCACGAAATGCTCGAGCTCCGCTTCCTCGGGACGGATCAGGAGATTGCGGATGAACAGCGAATGCCAGGCGAATTCGGTGACGACCCGGGTCGGCAACTTCAGCTCGGCGTCGGCGCCGCCGACGAGGTCCTGCACGTAAAGGTCCATGCCGGCCGCATGTGCCCGGAAATCGGCAAGCAGCGTTTCGAATTGCGCCGGCGATATCGCCTTGTTGTTGTCCCACCAGATATGCGGCCCGGCCGCCTCGTCGCGCACGACGAATTTGTCCTTCGGCGAACGGCCGGTGTGTTGACCGGTCTCGGCGACCAGCGCGCCCTGCGCGGTCAACCTCGCCTCGCCGCGGCGGATCGCTTCCTCATAGAGTTCGGCCGCGCCGAAATTGTAGCGCACCATGCCCGTGGTCTTCAGGCCGATCGCGTCGATGGCGCAGTCGGGGTTGCGTTTGCCGGCTTCCGACATCAAATTTCCTCTCTGGATTTGGCCGCATGTGACGGGAGGTTTCCCGGAGCCCGCACCGGGGCTGCCAAGTTCAGAACCAGAAAAGCCAAATGATATCAAATCATTAATCGATTTAAACAATTTGAAAGTTGTTTAAATCGTTTATATGTGCAAAAAACCACAGACGTTGCCCAAAGGATTGGCAGCCTCGGTTCGTCCGATCCCAATACCGGTGCGATGGTGTGTAGCGGCAGGCCGCCCGTGACTCCGGACAGGGCCCGTGCCACATTTTGTACCCAATTTGTCCTGCAAAAGCCCTTTCTCGACGACAGAAGGGACAGCTCATGAGGGAGCCACTTGAAATGGCAACAATCGCGCTTGTCGACGACGACCGCAACATTCTGACCTCGGTGTCGATCGCGCTCGAATCCGAAGGCTATCGGGTCGAAACCTACACCGATGGCGCGTCGGCGCTGGAAGGCTTGGCGGCCCGGCCGCCGAACCTCGCCATCCTCGATATCAAGATGCCGCGCATGGACGGCATGGAGCTGTTGCGCCGCATGCGGCAGAAATCGGATCTGCCGGTGATCTTCCTGACGTCGAAGGACGACGAGATCGACGAATTGTTCGGCCTCAAGATGGGCGCCGACGACTTCATCCGCAAACCATTCTCGCAGCGCCTGCTGGTCGAGCGGGTGCGCGCGGTGCTGCGCCGCACCAGCGCCCGCGAGGCGGCGGCCAAGGCGCCCAGCCAGCAGGCCCGCTCGCTCGAACGCGGCCAGCTGGTGATGGACCAGGAGCGGCACACCTGCACCTGGAAGGGCGAGCCGGTGACGCTGACGGTGACCGAGTTCCTCATCCTGCATTCGCTGGCGCAGCGCCCCGGCGTGGTAAAAAGCCGTGATGCGCTGATGGATTCGGCCTATGATGAACAGGTCTATGTCGACGACCGCACCATCGACAGCCACATCAAGCGGCTGCGCAAGAAGTTCAAGGCCGTCGACGACGACTTCGAGATGATCGAAACCCTTTACGGAGTCGGGTACCGGTTTCGGGAAGCATGAGAGATAGGCAGTAGGGATTAGGCAGTAGGGAATAGTCGGTAGTCAGTTTTAAGTGACACAAGCGGCCACTCATGCGTAGCCGCGATCCCATTTTTCCATTCCCTACTGCCTACTGACTACTCACTAAACAGGGCCTGCTATTCGATGGCAGTGGAAGTAGAGCGAGGCAGACGGGCGGGCGCGGCGAAGCGTCCGCCGCGGATCGTGCCCGCCTTCGTGTCGAAAATAACGGTGCCGATGCGCCGGTTTCTCGGCCACCACATCTTCTCCAGCCTGACGCGGCGCATCCTGTTCCTCAACATGGCCGGCCTTGCCGTGCTGGTCACCGGCATCCTCTATCTCAACACCTTCCGCGACGGGCTGATCGACGCGCGCGTCGAAAGCCTGATGACGCAAGGCGAGATCATCGCCGGCGCGATCGCGGCCTCGGCGACCGTCGAGACCGACTCGATCAGCATCGATCCGGAAAAGCTGCTGGAGCTGCAGGCCGGCGAGAGCCTTGGACCGGGTTCCGACCAGCTCGACAATCTCGATTTCCCGATCAATCCGGAACGCGTCGCGCCGGTGCTCAGGCGCCTGATCTCGCCGACCCGAACACGCGCCCGCATCTATGACCGCGACGCCAACCTTTTGCTCGATTCGCGGCATCTCTATTCGCGCGGCCAGATCCTGCGCTACGACCTGCCGCCGGTCGAGGACGAGCAGCCGGACCTTCTGGAACGGGTCGAGAAATTCATCTTCGACTTCTTCCGCAACAAGGACCTGCCGGTCTACCACGAGCAACCCGGCGGCAACGGCGCGGCCTTCCCGGAAGTGGTCAAGGCGCTGACCGGCAGCCCCTCGACCATCGTGCGGGTGAGCGAGCAGGGCGAGCAGATCGTCTCCGTCGCGGTGCCGATCCAACGCTTCCGCGCGGTGCTCGGCGTCCTGATGCTGTCGACCGAAGGTGGCGACATCGACAAGATCGTCGCGGCCGAGCGCAAGGCGATCCTGCGCGTGTTCGGGGTGGCGGCTCTCGTCACCGCGATCCTGTCGTTGCTTCTGGCGTCCACCATCGCCAATCCGCTGCGCCGGCTTTCCGCCGCAGCCGTCAGGGTGCGGCGCGGCGTGAAGAGCCGCGAGGAAATTCCCGATTTTTCCGATCGTCAGGACGAGATCGGCAATTTGTCCATTGCCGTGCGCGACATGACGAACGCGCTGTACGCGAGGATCGAGGCGATCGAAAGCTTCGCCGCCGATGTCTCGCACGAGCTCAAGAACCCGCTGACTTCGCTGCGCAGCGCGGTCGAAACGCTGCCGCTGGCGAAGAACGATACGTCTCGCGCGCGTCTGATGGAGATCATCCAGCACGACGTGAAGCGGCTCGACAGGTTGATCACCGACATCTCCGACGCCTCCCGCCTCGACGCGGAGCTCGCGCGGGAGGACGCCGGCACCGTCGATTTGAAGAAGTTCATCACCGACCTCGTGGCCGTGTCGCGCGAGACGACGCGCAACAAGAAGGCCGTCGAGATCGAGTTCAAGGCGGCAAAGCTGCCGGCCGGCGCCAAAGGCTTCTTCGTTGTCGGCCATGACCTGCGGATCGGCCAGGTCATCACCAACCTGATCGAGAACGCGCGCTCCTTCGTGCCGGACGAACACGGCCATATCGCGATCTCTCTGGCTCGCGCCGGCAAGTTCAACATCATCACCGTCGACGACAACGGCCCGGGCATCCGGGCCGAGAAGATCGACCGCATCTTCGAGCGCTTCTACACCGACCGACCGGCCGGCGAGGCGTTCGGCCAGAACTCCGGCCTCGGCCTCTCGATCAGCCGCCAGATCGTCGAGGCGCATGGCGGCACGCTGACGGCCGAGAACATCCCCGGGACCAAGCCCGGCGAGATCAAGGGCGCGCGTTTCGTGGTGACGCTGCCGGCGGAAGGCTGACCGCCGAACCGACCATGCCGGACACGAAGCCGCCCCGCAACATCCATGGCACGGCTATCCTGATCGGCGAACGTGGCGTGCTGGTCACCGGGCCTTCCGGTGCCGGCAAGACGACGCTGGCGCTGGCGCTTGTCGATCATTGCCGCAGCCGCGGCATGTTTTCCCGGCTGGTGGGCGACGACCAGTTGTTTTTCGCCGCGCATGGCGGCCGGCTGGTGTGCCGCGCGCCGGCAACCATCGCCGGCCTATGCGAGGTGCACGGCATTGGGCCGCGCCCGCTGGCCTTCGAGCCGGCCGCCGTGATCGATCTGGTGGTTCGGCTCGTCGAGCCGGCCGACGTGGCGCGGCTGCAGGACGAAAGCGCCGAGACGATCGCCGGATGCAGGCTGCCCCGCATCGACGTCGCCCGGCAGAACGTCACGGCCGCGCTGCCCATGCTGATGGCGCGGCTGTCGATCCAGCCTTTTTCATGATCCGCCCGGGGTTTTTTGCTGCGATGCGTCAAAATGGCCCGGGCCGCCGCAATTTTGGGCTTGTCAACCGGCCGTGCGTCGACAAGATAGCGCTCCCGCCGCCTGGAATGGCTGGCGAACATAAGATACGCCTGTGAAGCGGCGATGACGGGAGCCACCAGAGAATGATCGGACTCGTGCTCGTGACGCACGGTCAACTCGCCACCGAGTTCCGGCATGCCGTAGAGCATGTCGTCGGGCCGCAAGACAATTTCGAAACCGTGGCGATCGGCGCCGACGACGACATGGAGCAGCGCCGGGCCGACATCGTCGACGCCGTGGCGCGCGTCGACACCGGCGCCGGCGTCATCGTGCTCACCGACATGTTCGGCGGCACTCCCTCCAACCTCGCCATCTCGGTGATGGAATCCGGCCGCACCGAGGTCATCGCCGGCATGAACCTGCCGATGCTGATCAAGCTCTCCTCGATCCGCAAGGGCGACAACATGGCCGCCGCGCTCGACGAGGCGCAGGCGGCGGGCCGCAAATACATCAACGTCGCCAGCCAGCTCCTGAGCAGCAAATGAACGCATCGGCGCCGCAGACGGACGAGGTGGTGCGGGAGTTCCCGATCATCAACCAGCGCGGCCTGCATGCGCGCGCTTCGGCCAAGTTCGTCCAGGTCGCCAGCGGCTTCAACGCCACCATCCATGTCGAGAAGGACGGCGTGAAGGTCGGCGGCACCTCGATCATGGGCCTTATGATGCTGGCGGCGAGCCCGGGCTATTCGATCCGTGTCATCGCCAGCGGCCCGGAGGCCGTGCCCGCCATGGACGCGTTGGAGCAGCTCGTCGCCTCGCGTTTCGGCGAGGAAATCTAGCTCTCATCCCGCGCCTCCAGGACATGCGCGCATAAAGATTTCTTTATGTCCCATTGTCGTATGGCGACCGATCTGCTAGTCAGGCCGGCAATCGCGCCCTCCCATGCGCCTTCCGGCGGCGGCGCGTCTTTGAGAAAAATTCACACCGGAGCACTGCCATGACGGGTAGCAAGGACTATGTGGTCGCCGATATCTCGCTTGCCGGCTGGGGCCGCAAGGAGATCGAGATCGCCGAAACGGAAATGCCGGGCCTGATGGCCTGCCGCGAGGAGTTCGGCGCCAAGCAACCGCTGAAGGGCGCGCGCATCACCGGCTCGCTGCATATGACCATCCAGACGGCGGTGCTGATCGAGACGCTGAAGGCGCTGGGCGCCGATATCCGCTGGGCCTCCTGCAACATCTTCTCGACGCAGGACCATGCGGCCGCCGCGATCGCCGAGGCCGGCATCCCGGTCTTCGCCGTCAAGGGCGAGTCGCTCGACGATTACTGGAACTACACCGACCGCATCTTCCAGTGGGCCGACGGCGGCACCTCCAACATGATCCTGGACGATGGCGGCGACGCCACGATGTACATCCTGCTCGGCGCGCGCGCCGAGGCCGGCGAGGACGTGCTGTCCAATCCCGGCAGCGAGGAGGAAGAGATCCTGTTCGCCCAGATCAAGAAGCGCCTGAAGGCCTCGCCCGGCTTCTTCACCAAGCAGCGCGAAGCGATCCGCGGCGTCACCGAGGAGACCACCACAGGCGTCAACCGGCTCTACCAGCTGCAGAAGAAGGGCCTGCTGCCCTTCCCGGCGATCAACGTCAACGATTCCGTCACCAAATCGAAATTCGACAACAAATATGGCTGCAAGGAATCGCTGGTCGACGGCATCCGCCGCGGCACCGACACGATGATGGCCGGCAAGGTCGCGGTGGTCTGCGGCTATGGCGACGTCGGCAAGGGCTCGTCGGCCTCGCTGCGCGGCGCCGGCGCCCGCGTCAAGGTCACCGAGGTCGACCCGATCTGCGCGCTGCAGGCCGCCATGGACGGCTATGAGGTGGTGACGCTGGAAGACGCCGCCCCCACCGCAGACATCGTCATCACCACCACCGGCAACAAGGACGTCGTCACGCTCGATCATATGCGGGCGATGAAGGACATGGTGATCGTCGGCAATATCGGCCACTTCGACAATGAGATCCAGGTGGCGTCGCTGCGCAATCTGAAATGGACCAACATCAAGCCGCAGGTCGACCTGATCACCTTCCCGGACGGCAAGCGGATGATTCTTCTCTCCGAAGGACGCCTGCTCAATCTCGGCAATGCCACCGGACATCCGAGCTTCGTCATGTCGGCGTCCTTCACCAACCAGGTGCTGGCGCAGATCGAGCTCTTCACCAAGCACGGCCAGTACCAGAACCAGGTCTATGTGCTGCCCAAGCATCTCGACGAGAAGGTGGCGCGGCTGCATCTCGACAAGCTCGGCGCCAAGCTGACCGAGCTGTCGAGCGAACAGGCCGCTTATATCGGCGTGACCCCGCAGGGCCCGTACAAGCCGGAACACTATCGCTATTAACCAAAGCGAAATTATCTACCAGATATTGACGCCGGGTGGTTGACTTTCCGCCCGGCTTTATTTTTTGCGCCAATGATTCTTCACGCCGATTCCGGCAGGCGTTATTGTTGTGATTCGCGGTCCGGGGACATGTTGGGCCGGGGACGCATTCAGGGCGGTCTTGCATTCAAGCGGCGAAGAGGACCAAGACATGCCGGGGGATTACCCGCCACGCGCGGGAACGGCCGTTTCCGGCGGCCATGAGGATTCGAACAAGGCCCGCCCCGTCGTGAGCGGCGGCGGGTTTCGTGCCGGCTCGCGGCTGGCCTCGCTGCTTGGCGCCTCGGCGCTCGCCGGCCCGCTGCTGGCCTCTGCCGCCCACGCCGAAACGGCCATTCCCGGCAAGGCCGCGGCGTCGTTCGGCACCGTCGAGGTCATGCAGCTGGCCATGTTCGTCGGCGTCATGGGCGCGGCACTTGTCTCGGCCATCTTCCTGATCCGCGAGCGCACGCGCACCGCCTCGCAGAATGTCCAGCTCAGGGCACGCATCGCGGACGTCAACGCGGCGCTGCAGCGTTCCGAGGCGCTGCTCAACCTGCGCGACCAGCGTGTCGTCGTCTGGGCCACGGACAACAAGAAGCCCGAGCTCATCGGCAGCTTGCCGCTGGAAAGCGGCGCGCCGGAAGACAGGTCGGCTTTCCTCGCCTTCGGCCGCTGGCTGATGCCGCGTTCGGCGGCGGCATTGGAGCACGCGGTCACGGCGCTCCGCGAGCAGGCGAAGGCCTTCGATCTGGTCATCGAGACGCAGGCCGGCGTGCCGCTGGAAGTGCATGGCCGCAAGAGCGCGGCGCATGTCCTGGTGCGCTTCGTGTCGCTGTCGGAGACGCTGCGCAACCAGGCCAGGCTGAAGATCGAGAACCAGCGGCTCAGCGCCGACTACGACACGCTGGTCGGCCTGCTCGACGCGTTGAAGATGCCGGCGTGGCTGCGCGCCGCGGACGGACGGTTGCAATGGGTCAACCGCGCCTATGCCGAGGCGGTGGAGGCCGAAAGCCCAGCTGCGGCAGTGCGCGACGCCAAGGAGTTCCTCGGCGGCCAGGCGCGCGAGCAGATCGCCGAGCAACATAAATCGCGCCCGGTCTTCGAACAGACGCTTTCAACGGTGATCGAAGGCGACCGCCGCATGTTCGCGGTCACCGATTTCGCCGGCGCCGACGGCTCGGCCGGGCTTGCCTGCGACACAAGCGCGGCCGAAACGATCCGCGCCGAATATGAGCGCACCGTGCGCAGCCATGCCGACACGCTCGACCAGCTCAACACCGCGGTGGCGATCTTCGATACCGACGAGAAGCTGCGCTTCTTCAACCAGGCCTTCCAGAAGCTCTGGGGGCTCGACTCGGGATTCCTGCTCAGCGCGCCTTCCAACACGCTGCTGCTCGACCGGCTGCGCTCGGAAGGCAGGATCGCCGAGCAGCCGGAGTGGCGGCGCTGGAAGGAGAACCTGCTCAGCGCCTACCGCGCCGTCGAATCGCAGGAGCATTGGTGGCACCTGCCGGACGGCAAGACGATCCGCGTCGTGGCGAACCCGCAGCCAAAGGGCGGCGTCACCTGGGTGTTCGAGAACCTGACCGAGAAGATGGACCTGGAAAGCCGCTACCAGACCGCCGTGCGGGTGCAGGGCGAGACGCTGGACAACCTCGCCGAGGGCGTGGTGGTGTTCGGTCCGGACGGGCGGCTGCGGCTGTCCAATCCGGCCTTCGTCGCGCTGTGGGGGCTGACGGCAGAAGCGGTCAAGCCGAACGTCCATGTCTCGGCGATCCGCGACCTGTGCGACCAGCGCGCCGCGAACAGCCCATGGGGCGGCTTCGTCGCCGCCGTGACCGGCTTCGACGACGAGCGCCGCGACCGCCGCGGCCAGATCGAGCTCGTCAACGGCAACGTGCTGAGCTACGCGGTGATCCACCTGCCCAACGGCCAGGTGATGATCACCTTCGTCGACGTCACCGACACCGTGAATGTCGAACGGGCGCTGAAGGACAGGAACGAAGCGCTGGAGAAATCCGACCAGCTGAAGAACGAATTCGTGCAGCACGTGTCTTATGAGCTGCGCTCGCCGCTGACCAACATCATCGGCTTCACAGAGCTTCTATCGCTGCCCGCGACCGGGCCGCTGACGCCGAAGCAGCGCGAATATGTCGAGCATGTCGGCTCGTCGTCCTCGGTGCTGCTCACCATCGTCAACGATATCCTCGACCTGGCCACCGTCGATGCCGGCATCATGCAGCTCGACATCTCCGAGATGAACATCGACCGGACGATCGCCGCGGCCGCCGAGCTGGTCGCCGACCGGCTGGACGAGCATCAAATCAAGCTCGCGATCGACGCCGCCGAGGCGCCGGCAAGCTTCCATGGCGACGAGACCCGCATCCGCCAGATCCTCTACAACCTGCTCAGCAACGCGGTGAACTATGCACCGGAGGCAAGCACGATCCGGCTTACCTGCCGGCGTCTCACCGACGGGGTCGAGTTCTCGGTGCATGACGACGGTCCCGGCATGCCGCCGGACGTGCTGGAATCGGTCTTCCGCCGCTTCGAGCCGCGCGCCAATGGCGGGCGGCGGCGCGGCGCCGGGCTCGGACTGTCGATCGTCAAGAGCTTCGTCGAACTGCATGGCGGAACCGTGCGCATCGAGACCGGCCAGGACAAGGGCACCACGGTGATCTGCACCTTTCCGGACAAGCCGTCCGGAATCCCGGACACGCCGGCCGGCATCCGCGACGCGGCCGAGTAGCGCGGCCTATATGACAGGGATGGTGCTGGAGCGTTTTCTCGCCGACGAGGCGGCAACGGCAAAGCTTGGCGAGGACCTCGCCATGGCTTTGCGCGCCGGCGACGCGATCGCGTTGAGAGGCGATCTCGGCGCCGGCAAGTCGACGCTGGCCCGCGCGCTGATCCGGGCGCTTGCCGACGATGCCGGCCTCGAAGTGCCGAGCCCGACCTTTACGCTGGTGCAGAGCTACGAGACACGCGTTCCGGTGCATCATCTCGACCTCTACCGGCTTTCCGCGCCGGACGAGCTCGACGAGCTCGGTCTTGACGATGCGCTCAGCCAAGGCGCGGCGCTGGTCGAATGGCCGGAACGGGCCGGAGACCGGTTGCCGGCCAACGCGCTGTGGGTCGAGCTAGCCGAACATGGCGACGGCCGCGTGGCGAGGCTTTCCGGGCAGGGACCGGCTTTCGAGCGCGCGGCGCGGTCGCTGGCGATGCGCGATTTCCTGGCCTCGGCCGGCTGGGGCGACGCCAGCCGTCGCCATTTCGTCGGCGACGCCTCCGCCCGCTCCTATGAGATCGTCTCGCTGCCCGGCCAGGCGCCGCGCGTGCTGATGAACTCGCCGCGCCTTGTGCTCGGGCCGCCGGTGCGCGACGGCAAGCCCTATGCGGTGATCGCTCACACGGCGCAATCGGTTACTGCCTTCGTCGCCATCGACAAAGCGCTGCTCGCGGGCGGCGTCAGCGTGCCGGTGATCCACGCCCAGGACCTCGATCAGGGTTTTCTGCTGCTGGAACATCTCGGCTCCGAAGGTTTTTTGAGCGGCGACGGCCAACCTATCGCAGAGCGTTACGAGGCGGCGGCGGAGCTGCTCGCCATGATGCATGGCAAGGAATGGCCCAGGCGCATGGAAGCGTCGCCCGGCGTGTTCCACGACGTGCCGCCTTTCGATCGCGACGCCATGCTGATCGAGGCCGACCTTCTGGTCGACTGGTATGTGCCGTGGATCACCGGCGAACCGGCGAGCAACGACTTGCGGGCAGGCTATCACCGGGTATGGAACGCCCTTCTCGACCGGCTCGAGGGCAGCCAATACACCTTGATGCTGCGCGACTTCCATTCGCCCAACATCATCTGGCGCGGGGAGCGTTCCGGCCTCGACCGGCTTGGCATCGTCGACGTGCAGGACGCGCTGATCGGGCCGGCCGCCTACGATGTCGCCTCCTTGGCCATGGATGCGCGTGTCACCGTCCCGCATGAAATCGAGCGGCGGACGGTCGCGGCCTATGTCGCGGCACGCCGGGTGGCCGGCGCCTTCGACGAGGCCGGCTTCTCCGAGGCCTATGCGATCATGGCGGCGCAGCGGAATTCAAAAATCCTCGGCATCTTCGTGCGGCTCGAAAAGCGCGACGGCAAGCCTTACTATCTGAAGCACCTGCCGCGCATCCGCGATTATCTGAGGCGGGCGCTGGCGCATCCTGCGCTGGCCGGCCTGAAGGAATTCTACATGGCCCACGGCCTGCTCGAGGAACGGGTCCCATGAAGCCCCCAACCATGAAGCCCGCGACCGCGATGGTGCTGGCCGCCGGGCTCGGCAAGCGCATGCGGCCGATCACCGACACGATGCCCAAGCCGCTGGTGAAGATCGCCGGCAAGACCTTGCTCGACTGGGGGCTCGACAGCCTGGAAGCCGCAGGAATCAGCAAGGCCGTCGTCAATGTGCACTATCTGCCCGAGCAGATCGTCGCTCATGTCGCCGGGCGCCGGACGCCGAAGATCGTCATCTCCGACGAGCGCGAGGCCCTGCTGGAATCGGCGGGCGGCATCGTCAAGGCGCTGCCGCTGCTCGGCAGCGACCCCTTCTACATCATCAACGCCGACACCTTCTGGATCGACAGCGGCAAGCCCAGTCTCGACCGGCTCGCCCTTGCATGGGACGCCGCCAGAATGGATATTCTGCTGATGCTTGCCGATCTCGACTCAGCGACCGGGCACTGCGTCGGCACCGACTTCCTGGTGGCGCCGGACGGCGCGCTCACGCGCTCCAAGGGCGATCCGGCGGGCCTGATCTATGCCGGCGCCGCCATCATCCACCCGCGCATCTTCAAGGACGCGCCAACCGGCTCGCATTCGCTCAATGTCTATTTCGACAAGGCGATCGCCGCCGGACGCCTGTTCGGCATGAAGATGAACGGGCGCTGGATCACCGTCGGCACGCCGGACGCGATCCCAGCCGCCGAGGCGGCCGTGGCGGGCGCGCTCGCGAAAGCGGTATGAGCGGCGCGCGGCGCGTCCTTTCCATCCCGCCCGGAGCGCCGTTCCTGCCGACTCTGGCGAAGGCGTTGCTCGACGGGCGATTGATCCCCGGCTTTCGCTTCGACGGCGAGCCGCTGGCGCTGGCCGACGCCACCATCTACGTGCCGACGCGCCGCGCCGCGCGTGCCCTGCGCGGCGCCTTCGTCGACATCCTTTCCGAGTTGGGAGGGGGTAAACGTTCCGCCATCCTGCCGACGGTGCGGCCGCTCGGCGAGTTCGACGAGGACGAGGCAGCCTTCGACGCCGAGGCGGTGCCGGCGATAGACCTCGCGCCGCCGATCGCCGCACAGGAACGGCTGTTGTTGCTGGCGCCTTTGGTGCGCGCCTGGAAGGAAAGCCTGCCGGGCCATGTCAGGGCCCGCTTCAACGAGGAGTTCGTCGTGCCTACCTCGGCCGCCGACGCCATCTGGCTGGCGCGCGACCTCGCCCGGCTGATGGACGAGATCGAGACCGAGGGCACGGATTGGGCGAAGCTCGCGACGCTGGTCACCGGCAACCTCGCCGGCTGGTGGCAGGTGACGCTCGATTTCCTCGGCATCGTCACCGACAACTGGCCGGAATTGCTGAAGGAGCGCGACCGCTCCAATCCGGCCGCGCATCGCAGCGCACTGATCCGCCTGGAAGCGGCGCGGCTGAAGCGCAATGCACCGGCCGGCCCGGTGATCGCCGCCGGTTCGACCGGCTCTATCCCCGCTACCGCCGAACTGCTTGGCGTGATCGCCGGCCTGCCCAACGGCGCGGTCGTCCTGCCCGGGCTCGACCGCGAGCTGGACGACGCATCCTTCGCGGCGATCACGGCGCCCGGCGCGCGTCCGGCAACGCTCGGCCATCCGCAATACGGCCTCGCCAAGCTGATCGGCGGCATCGGCATTGCTCGCCGCGACGTCGAGGACGTCGTCGCGGCGCCATCGCCGCTTGCGCTACGCGCGGCGCTTGTCGGCGAGGCGCTGCGGCCGGCCGAAACCACCGAATACTGGACCGAGACACGGCCGCGTTTCACCGCCTATGACATCGAGCAGGCGCTTGCCGGCGTGACGCTGGTGGAAGCGGCGAACGAGCGTGACGAGGCGGCGGCCATCGCCATCGCGCTGAAGCGCGCCGTGGAGATCCCAGGCAGGCGCGCGGCGCTCGTTACCGGCGACCGGGCGCTGGCGCGGCGGGTTTCGGCCGAGCTTCTGCGTTTCGGCGTCGTCGCCGACGATTCCGGCGGAACACCGCTCCTCAACACGCCGGCCGCCAGCCTACTGCGGCTGGCGCTCGGCGCCGCCTTCCGGCCCGGCGATCCGGTGGGCCTTCTCGCCTTGCTCAAGCATCCGCTGCTTGGGCTCGGTCTCGAACGCCCAACCGTGCGCAAGGCTGCCGAGCTTATCGAGCTGGTGGCGCTGCGCGGCGGCACGGGCCGGCCCGACGTCGCATCGCTTGGCGCGCTTTTCGAGACACGGCTGGCGGAGCTGGGTGGCGACACAAGGCAGCCTTTCTGGTTTTCGCGCATGACCGTGCGCGGCATCGAGCAGGCGCACGGCATGCTTAGCCGCCTTACCAAGGCGCTTGCGCCGCTCACCGCGATACGCGACGAGAAGGACGCCGACATCGCGACGCTGACCAGCGCAAGCGTCGTCGCGCTGGAGGATCTGGGCCGTGCTGCCGACGGCAGCCTCGCCGACCTCTATGCCGGCGACGCCGGCGAGAAACTCGCCGATCTGCTGCGCGGACTGGTGGCGGCGTCCTCGCCCTTCACTTTCGCCGCTTCGGAATGGCCCGACGTGATGGAAGCGCTGATCGCGCCGGAGACGGTGAAGCCGGCGCAAGGCACCGACCGCAACATCGCCATCTGGGGCGCGCTGGAAGCCCGGTTGCAGAATGTCGACACGCTGGTCATCGGCGGGCTCAACGAAGGGATCTGGCCGCGCAAGCCCGAGAGCGACCGCTTCATGTCGCGGCTGATGAAGACCGGCATCGACCTCGAGCCGCCGGAACGGCGCATCGGCCTTGCCGCGCATGATTTCCAGATGGCGATGGGCACGAAAGAGGTCGTGCTGACGCGGTCTGCGCGTTCGGGTGACGCACCGGCGGTGCCGTCGCGCTGGCTGCAGCGTATCCTGACCTTCATCGGCAAGGAGCCGGCCGCGGTACTCCGCGGCCGCGGCGACGCGCTGCTTGGCTGGGCGCGCGCTCTCGACGCCGGCGAGAAGAAGGATTTTGCCCTTCGACCGCAGCCCAAGCCGCCGCTCAGCATGCGCCCGCTGCATTTCTCGGTCACCGAGATCGAGACGCTGCGCCGCGATCCTTACGCGGTCTATGCGCGGCGCATCCTCAACCTGATGCCGCTCGAGCCCTTGATCCGCGATCCGGGCGCAGCCGAACGCGGCACGCTGTTCCACGAGATCCTGCATCTGTTCTCGCGACGCGTGGAAGATCCAAAGGCGCCGAACGCGCTGGCGAGCCTCATCGAAGCCGGCCGTCTCTGCTTTGCCGAGGCGAAGCTGCCGCCGGATATCGAGGCTATCTGGTGGCCTCGTTTCGAAAAGCTCGCCGAGAACATCATCGGGTGGGAGCACACCCGCGCCGATGCGGTGGCGAGGCGCTACGCCGAGGAGCGCGCCGAGAAGACGGTGGTCGGCCGCACCGGCGTGACGCTGTCCGGCTATGCCGACCGCGTCGATCTGCTTGCCGGCGGCATGGCCGATATCCTCGATTACAAGACCGGCTCCTCGCCCTCGAAAGCGCAGGCGCACACGCTGCTGTCGCCGCAATTGGCTTTGGAGGGGGCGTTGCTGAGGCGTGGGGCCTTCAAGGAATTGGGCATTCGCGAGCCCTCGCAGCTTGCCTTCGTGCGGCTGAAGCCGAATGGCGAGGTGTTCGAGGAATCGATCCTCGAATACAACCGCAAGCCTCGCACCGCCAACGATCTCTCCGAGGAGGCCTGGGCGCGGCTGGAGCGGCTGCTCTTCCACTATGCCGACCCGACCACCGGCTATCTGTCGCGCGCCCTGCCCTTCCGCGAGGGCGAAGCCGACGGCGACTACGACCATCTGGCGCGCGTGCTCGAATGGTCGGCCGGCGGCGCCAGCGAAGACGAGGCGGAAGGATGAAATATCCGATCCCCTCCGATACCGCCGCCAGCCAGGCGCGCGCCTCGGACCCCGCCTATTCCGCATGGGTGTCGGCCAATGCCGGCTCGGGCAAGACGCATGTGCTCGCACAGCGCGTCATCCGGCTCCTGCTCAACGGCACCGATCCGTCGAAGATCCTGTGCCTGACCTATACGCGAGCTGCCGCCGCCAACATGTCGAACCGCGTCTTCTCGACCCTGTCGGAGTGGACGGCGCTGCCCGACGCGGAGCTGGCGATGAGGATCGCGGCGCTGGACGGCCGAGGGGCCGACCGCGAGATGATGCGACGCGCGCGGCGGCTGTTTGCCGAGGCACTCGAGACGCCTGGCGGGCTGAAGATCCAGACCATCCACGCCTTCTGCGAATCGGTGCTCCACCAGTTCCCGCTGGAGGCCAACATCCCGGCGCATTTCGAGATGCTCGATCCGCAGATGGAGGCCTCGCTGTTCGCCGATGCCCGCCGCGACATGATCTCAGGCGCGGGCGCCGGCGTCGAAGGCTTGGCGGATGCCTTCGCCACGGTGCTGGAGCGCGGTGGCGAGTTCGGTCTCGATACGCTGCTTGCCGAGATCGTCGGCAAGCGCGACGAGTTGCGTGATTTCATCGCCAAGCTCGGCAAAAGCCGGGACTTCCCGCCGCTGTTCGCGGAGTTCGGCTTCAGGCCCGGACAGACGGCCGAAGGCATCGCCGCTTCGCTCTGGCCGCTGCCTGGCTTCGACCCCAGCCAGTTCGCCGAATTCGCGCAGGCCGCCGAAGCCGCCGACGCGCGCCAGGTGCTGAACAACGTCATTCCCTATGCGCGGGGCGCCTTCGCCGAAGCCGACCCGATCCGCCGGCTGCGGCTGCTGGCAAAGGCCTTTCTCAAGGCCGACGGCGACCCCTATGAGCCGCCCAAGATCTTCAAGAAGGCGCTGGTCGACCGGCTGCCGGATCTGCCGGACCGCTACCTTGCGGCGGCCAAGGCGATCCTCGACGTAACCGACCGGCTGGCGCTGTTCCGCATGCTCGAAGGGACAGCGGCGGCGCTCACCGTCGCCGGCTGGCTTATCGCGCGCTACGAGCAGTTGAAGCGAGGGCGGGGTTTCCTCGACTTCAACGACCTGATCACCCGCACCGTGAGCCTCTTGTCACGGCCGGATGCCGGGCCGTGGGTGCAGTTTAAGCTCGACCAGGGCATCGACCATATCCTGCTCGACGAGGCGCAGGACACGAGCCCTGACCAATGGGAGGTGGTGAAGAAGCTGACGGAAGAATTCTTTGCCGGGCTCGGCCAGCGCGAGGCGGTCACGCGCACGATCTTTGCCGTTGGCGACGAGAAGCAATCGATCTACTCCTTCCAGGGCGCGGCGCCCGATTCCTTCGCCGAAAGCCGGCTGCTGTTTGCCGGGCGCGTGCGCGACGCGGAAGCCGCCTTCGCCAATCTCAAGCTCACCTGGTCTTTCCGCTCGAGCGACGACGTGCTGGCCGCGGTCGACCGCGTCTTTGCCGAGCCCAGCGTCAGGCGCGGCATCAGCCACGATCCCGATCCGCTGAGCCACAAGGCGATCCGCAACGATGCGCCGGGCTATGTCGAGGTGTGGCCGTCGGTCGGCGCCGAGATGGTCGAGGAGCCCGACGACTGGACCTTACCGGTCAACCATGCCAGCGCGCCCGCGGTGCGCGTCGCCGAGCATGTGGCCACCACCATCCAGACCTGGCTCAAGCACGGCGAGGTCATCGAAGGCAAGGGCCGGAGACTGACCGCCGGCGACATCCTCGTGCTGGTGCGCAAACGCGACCGCTTCGTCCATGCGCTGTCGCGCAGCCTGAAGAACCGGCAGATCCCGGTCGCCGGCGCCGACCGGCTCAGCCTGCCCGGCCATATCGCCGTACAGGACCTGATCGCGCTTGGGCATTTCCTGATCCAGCCGGAGGACGACCTGTCCTTGGCCGCCGTGCTGCGCAGCCCGATCTTCGAGGTCTCCGAGGAGACGCTGCTGACGCTTGCCGGCCAAAGGCCGAAGGGCCAGTCGCTGATCGCCTCGCTCAGGCAACATGCGGCCGAGGATGTTTCCCTCGCCGCTGTCGTTGGCCGTCTCGATGGCTGGGCGACCGAAGTGGCGTTCAAGCCGGTGTTCGAATTCTACGCCGCGGCGCTGGCGCGCGACGGGCTGCGGCGCAAGATGACGGCGCGGCTCGGACCCGAGGCCGGCGACATCCTCGACGAATTCCTGAGTTTTTGCCTGGCCGAGGAGCGGACTGGACTGCCGGGGCTGGAATCCTTCCTGTCGACGCTGGAAAATGCCGGCCCCGAGATCAAGCGCGAGATGGACCAGACGCGCGACGAAGTCCGCGTCATGACCGTTCACGCCGCAAAGGGTCTCGAAGCCCCGGTCGTCTTCCTGGTCGACGGCGGCTCCGCGCCGTTCAGCGACCAGCATTTGCCGCGGCTGATGCCGTTCGAAAGCTCGGGGACGCAATGGAGGGGCAAGGGCTATCTGTGGCGCTCGGCCAGCGACGTCTCCAACGGCGTCTCGAAGGCGGCATCGGTTCGGGCGCGCGAACTGGCGGACGACGAGTACCGGCGGCTGCTTTATGTCGGCATGACGCGTGCCGAAGACCGGCTGATCGTCTGCGGCTATCACGGCAAGCGCCAGCCCAGCACCGGCACCTGGCATTCGATCGTCAGCCGCGCGCTGCTGGGCGCGCCCGAGAGTTCGGAGCGGCGGCATCCGGCCACGGCCGAGGTGGTGGTGCATCGCTTCCACATGACGAAATTGCCGCCGGTGGCGCTGACCGGCATCGATGAGGCACGCCCCTTCGAGAACACCGCGCCTTTGCCCGAAAACCTGTTCCGGCCGCTGCCGCCCTATGAGGAGCTGCCGCGGCCGCTTTCGCCTTCCGGCGCCTCGGCGCTGATCGAGGAAGCGAAAGACGCCGGGCGCGACACACGTTCGCCGGTGCTCGACGCCGGGGCCGAGCCCGGCTTCGCGGTGGTGCGCGGTCTGGCCCTGCACAAATTGCTGCAGATGCTGCCAGCCATCGCCGAGGAAGAAAGGCGGAACGCGGCGGAGCGCTACCTGGCGCGCGCCGGCGCGGATTGGCCGGATGGCGAGCGCGACGGGGCGCTGGACGCCGTGCTCTCCATCCTGTCCGACACCCGCTTCGGCGCGCTGTTCTCGCCGTCGTCCCGCGCCGAAGTCGCGATCATGGGCAGCCTCGAGGTGAAGGGCAGGCTGCGTTCCATCTCCGGCAAGATCGACCGGCTGGCCGTTACCCCGGAAAAGGTGTCGATCATCGACTACAAGACCAACCGGCCGGCCCCCAAAGACCTGGCGGAGGTGCCGCCGGCCTATGTGCTGCAGCTTGCGCTCTACCGCGCTCTGCTCCAGCCGCTCTATCCGGGACGCGAGGTGACGGCGGCGCTGCTGTTCACCGAGGCGCCGCGCCTGATCGAGCTGCCGGCCAGGGCGATGGACGATGCCCTTGCCCGACTCACGGGAGCGTGACACAAGAACTGCTTGAACATCGCCGCGACAACCACCACATTTGGTGCAACCGGAGTTTTCGAAAGGATTTCAGCATGGCCACCGTCAAGGTCGACAATGGCAATTTCCAGGCCGATGTGCTCAACGCCAAGGAGCCGGTCGTGGTGGATTTCTGGGCGGAGTGGTGCGGCCCGTGCAAGATGATCGGCCCGTCTCTGGAAGAGATCGCCAAGGAGCTCGGCTCCAAGGTGAAGGTCGCCAAGCTCAACATTGACGAGAATCCCGAGCTCGCCGCCCAGTATGGCGTGCGGTCAATCCCAACGCTGATGATCTTCAAGGGCGGCGAAATGACCGACATGAAAGTGGGCGCCGCACCGAAGACAGCGCTATCGCACTGGATCAACGGCGCCATCGCCTGAGCCAATCAGCGTATCCAAGGAACAAGCCCGGCCACCGCGCCGGGCTTTTTCTTTGGCGTCATCGCTCGACGCGCTCTGGCCCTGACGTTCGCGCCCGCCATCTCCTCTTCTACAGGAAAAGGAGAGCGCCATGACCGGAACAGCCAAGGCCACAGTCCACGTCGACAATGAGCGCGTGATCGTCACCGAATACCGCTTCGCACCGGGCGCCAACACCGGCTGGCACCGCCATGGCCACGATTATGTCGTGGTGCCGCTGATGGACGGCAAGGTGAAGCTGGTGACCAAGGATGGAGAATCCTTCGCCGAGATGAAGCAGGGAGCGCCCTATTTTCGCAGGGAAGGGGTCGAACACGATGTCATCAACGCCAATGACGGCGAGTACGCTTTTATAGAGATCGAGCTGAAGTAGGCTGGTCGTCTAGCGATCACCTGCCTAAGCTCTGTCGGTGTCTATTTCCGGCAAGCGGAGTTCGGAATGGCCGAACCAAAACTCTCAGTCCGCAGCGCGAAAGCATGGAACCTTGCTCATCGACTTGCGCGTCGCGAGAATCGTTCCATAGCCGATGTGATCGAACGCGCGCTCGAGTCCTATGAGATTCAGGAAGCACGGCGCGAACCCGCATCCAGCTTCTATGCTCGACTGGCTGCAAGCAGCGGAGCCGACATTGATCTGGAGAAAATTATCCGCGAAGGCCGCTAAATTAGTCACCAGTCGGCGACACGATCGCCGCCGGCGAACTGCGCGCTTTTACCGGTGTACTCGAACAGCTCGATCCTCACGCCGTTGGGATCGCTGATCCAGGCTTGAAAAGTATCGTCACAGGCAAGCTTCTTCGGAGTGACCTCGACGCCTTTCGACCGGATATGGGCGATAGCGACATCGATATCTTCCACCTCCAGGCAGAAATGGTTGATCTGGTTGCGGTCGCTGTAGCTGGCCTCGTTCCTTTCAAAGACTTCGACATGGCTGCGGCCGCCGCAATCGAGATAGAAGCCGAAAATCCTGCCGTCGCGCAGGAAATTGAACCTTGTGTCCATGCCAAGCACGTCGCGGTAGAAGGAGCGCGTCGCCTCCAGGTCATGCGCGAAGATGCAGACATGGGCGAGTTGCCTGACCTTGATCATGGCCGGTTCCTTTCGGGCCCCCGCCGAATCCGCAGCGCTATCTAACCTCAGGTCGGCGGCGTGCCGTTCTCGGCCAGCACAGCGCCGGCGAAATAGAGCGAGCCGCCGATGAGGATGCGCGGTGCCGGGCCGTCCCAGGAATCGCGCAACAGCATCAGCGCGCTGGCGACGGAACTTACCGGCTCGGCCGACAGGCCGGCCTCTTCGGCGCGCAATGCCAGCTCGTCGTTGGGAACGCCGGCGTCGCTGTTGGTAACCGGCACGGTGTAAACATGGCGGGCAAGCCCCTTGAAGGCGCTGAAATAGCCGGTCTGGTCCTTGGTGTTGATCATGCCGGAGATCAGCACCAGCGGCCTCGGATTCTTCTCCTCCTGCTCCGCCAGCGCCTCCGCGATGACGATGCCGGCGCCGGGATTGTGGCCGCCGTCCAGCCAAATCTCCGCGCCCTTCGGGGCAAGATCGACCAATTTGCCCTGGGTCAGCTTCTGCATGCGCGCCGGCCAGGCGACATGGGTCATCGCCCGCTCGGCGGCGCGATGGCCGATCTCGAAGCCGGCCGCCTTGACGGCGGCGATTGCCGCCGCGGCGTTGGCGTATTGATGGCGCCCGGGCAGGCGCGGCAAGGGCAGATCCATCAACCCGTCCTCGTCCTGGTAGACCATGCGGCCGTTTTCCTCGAAAGCGAGGAAGTCCTGGCCATAGACCACGGTCGGGCAATCCAGCCGCTCGGCCGTCTCGATCAGCACCTGAAGCGCTGTCTCGCTTTCCTGGGCGCCGATCACCACCGGACAGCCGCGCTTCATGATGCCGGCCTTCTCGGCGGCGATCAGCTCGACACGGTCGCCGAGATAGGCTTCGTGGTCCATCGAGATCGGCATGATCACCGAAACCGCCGGCCGCTTGACGACGTTGGTGGCGTCGAAGCGGCCGCCAAGGCCGACCTCGATGATCGCAGCCTCCGCCGGATGCTCCGAGAACAGGACGAAGGTGACGGCGGTGAGAATCTCGAAGACGGTGATCTTCTGGCCCTGATTGGCCTCGGCGACGCGCGCGATGGCCTCGGCAAAAACATCGTCGTCGACGAGCTTGCCGCCGCCTTCGGCCGCCAGCCGGTAGCGCTCGTGCCAGTTCACCAGATGCGGCGAGGTATGGACGTGGACGAGATGGCCGGCCGCCTCCAGCAGCGCGCGCGAAAAGGCGGCGCAGGAGCCCTTGCCGTTGGTGCCGGCGATGTGGATGACCGGCGGCAACCGGTCCTGCGGATTGCCGAGGCGTTCGAGAAGCCGGGTGACGCGATCCAGGGAAAGGTCGAAGCCTTTCGGATGCAACGTCATCAGATGTTCGATTTCGCGTTCGGCGGAGAGCGTTGTCATGGCGGAATCCTAGAGCGGTTCATCATCTCATGGAATGCAGAACCGCTCTCTCTTTTTGTTGACGCAATTCCGAACGGAAAACCGCTTCGCACTTTTCCTGGAATTTGCTTGCGCATGGCACCGAACCCGGGAATCGGTTTCGGTGAAGGCCATGCGCAAATCAGAGGCTACAGCACGCACCAGGCGACGCAAATCGCGCTTCGCGGCGAACGATGTCGCGCAGATCTATATCGCGTCAGGACCGATCTCGCCTCAGGCCTGCGGCCGCGCCTCGGCGCTGACCACCGTCGGCGGCAGGACTTCCGGCTCGAGCGGCTTGTCGGCCGGCGGCATCTTGAGCAGCATTTTCAGCAAGCGCGCGATCGTCTGGCGCATCTCCAGCCGCGACACGACCATGTCGACCATGCCGTGCTCCATCAGATATTCGGCGCGCTGGAACCCGTCGGGCAGCTTCTCGCGGATGGTCTGCTCGATGACGCGCGGGCCAGCAAAGCCGATCAGGGCGCCGGGCTCGGCGATATGGACATCGCCCAGCATGGCGTAGGAAGCAGTAACGCCGCCGGTGGTCGGGTTGGTCAGCACGACGATGTAGGGCAGGCCGGCTTCCTTCAGCCGGTCAACGCCGACCGTGGTGCGCGGCAATTGCATCAACGAGAGGATGCCTTCCTGCATGCGGGCGCCGCCGGAGGCGGCGAACAGGATCAGCGGCCGCCTGCGCTGCAGCGCCACCTCGAAAGCATGCACGATAGCCTCGCCGGCGGCCATGCCGAGCGAGCCGCCCATGAAGGCGAAATCCTGCACCGTGACCACCACCGGCAGGCCTTCGATGCTGCCGACCGCGTTGAGGATGGCGTCTTCCAGGCCGGTCTTCGTCTTGGCCTCTTTCAGGCGGTCGGTGTAACGCTTCTCGTCGCGGAACTTCAGCGGGTCCTGGACGACCTTGGGGTTTTCCAGCGTCTCGTATTTGCCGTCGTCGAAGAAGTATTTCAGCCGCTCCTTGGCCGAGATCTTCATGTGGTGGCCGGAAGCCGGGATGACGAACTGGTTGGATTCGAGATCCTTGTGGAAGATCATCTCGCCGGTCTCGGGATCCTTGATCCAGAGGTTCTCCGGCATGTCGGTGCGCCGGCCGAGCATCGAATTGATCTTCGGGCGGACGTAATTGGTGATCCAGTTCATGGCGTCGACTCCCTGTCCTGGAAGGACTTCAAGCTATTCACTTCAGCCTACTCCAGGAAAAGTCTGTGGCGGTTTTCCGGCCGGAATTGCTGGCAACAAATAGTCAGGCTATTCGGCGGCGGCAAGGCGCGCCGAACGGACGCCCTGCGCTAGCCCGCTGACCAGGGTCGCGACGGCCTCCGCCGGATCGGCTGTCTTCTCGCCCTTCGGTCCCAGCACATTGGCGATCGCGTTGACGATCGCCGTGCCGACGACGACGCCGTCGGCCGAGGCGCCGATGACGCGGGCCTGTTCGGCCGTCTTGACGCCGAAGCCGACGCAGACCGGCAGCGCGGTGTGGCCCTTGATGCGCTTGACCGCCGCCGAGACCTTGGCCGTGTCGGCGAGCGCCGAGCCGGTGATGCCCGTCATCGACACGTAATAGACGAAGCCCGAGGTGTTTTCCAAAACCTTGGGGAGGCGCTTGTCGTCGGTGGTCGGCGTCGCCAGGCGGATGAAGTTGATGCCGGCCTTCAGCGCCGGAATGCAAAGCTCCTCATCCATCTCCGGCGGCAGATCGACGACGATCAGGCCGTCTATGCCGCTGGCCTTGGCGTCGGCGAGGAAGCGGTCGACGCCGTAGATGTAGATCGGATTGTAGTAACCCATCAGCACGATCGGCGTCTCGTCGTCGCCGGCGCGGAATTCCGACGCCATCTTCAGCGTCTTGGCCAGCGTCTGGCCGCCCTTCAGCGCGCGCAGCCCCGCAGCCTGGATCGCCGGGCCGTCGGCCATCGGGTCGGAGAAGGGCATGCCGAGCTCGATGATGTCGGAGCCTGAGGCAGGCAGCCCCTTCATGATCGACAGCGAGGTGTCGTAATCGGGGTCGCCGCCCATGATGTAAGTGACCAGAGCCGGGCGGCCTTCGGCCTTGAGCTTCGCCATCCGGCGGTCGATGCGGGTGGTCATTGTCAGATCTCCATGCCGAGCATGTTGGCCACCGTGTGCACGTCCTTGTCGCCGCGGCCGGACAGATTGACGATGACGATCTGGTCCTTGTCCATCTTCGGCACGATCTTCATCGCATGGGCGATGGCATGCGCCGATTCCAGCGCCGGGATGATGCCTTCGACGCGGGTGGTGAGTTGGAAGGCTTCCAGCGCCTCGTCGTCAAGGATCGGCTCGTACTGGACGCGGCCGGAGTCGCGCAGCCAGGAATGCTCGGGGCCGACGCCCGGATAATCGAGGCCGGCCGAGATCGAATGACCGTCGAGGATCTGGCCGTCCGAATTCTGCAGCAGATAGGTGCGGTTGCCGTGCAGCACACCGGGCTTGCCGGCATTCATCGAGGCGCAATGCTCGACGCCATCGAGGCCGCGCCCGCCGGCCTCGATGCCGATGATGCGAACATCCTTGTCGTCGAGGAAAGGATGGAAGAGGCCGATGGCGTTAGAGCCGCCGCCGACGGCGGCGATGATGACATCCGGCAGCCGGCCTTCCTGCTCCAAAATCTGGGCGCGGGCTTCCGTGCCGATCACCGACTGGAAGTCGCGCACCATCTCCGGATAGGGGTGGGGGCCGGCGGCGGTGCCGATCAGATAGTAAGTGTCCTCGACATTGGTGACCCAGTCGCGCAGCGCCTCGTTCATGGCGTCCTTCAACGTGCCGTGGCCGGCGGTGACCGGCCTGACCTCGGCGCCGAGCAGCCGCATACGGAACACGTTGGGGCTCTGGCGGGCGACGTCGGTGGCTCCCATGTAGACGACGCAAGGATAGCCGAAGCGCGCGGCGACGGTCGCCGAAGCGACGCCATGCTGGCCGGCGCCGGTCTCGGCGATGATACGCTTCTTGCCCATGCGCTTGGCGAGCAGGATCTGGCCGAGGCAGTTGTTGATCTTGTGCGAGCCGGTGTGGTTGAGGTCCTCGCGCTTGAAATAGACCTTGGCGCCGCCGAGATGCTTTGTGAGGCCCTCGGCAAAATAGAGTTTTGAGGGCCGCCCGGCATAATGGGTGGAGAGGTTCTGCAGCTCGGCCTTGAACTCGGGATCGTTCTTGGCCTTGTTCCACTGCTCTTCGAGATCGAGGATCAGCGGCATCAGCGTCTCGGCGACGAAGCGGCCGCCGAAAATGCCGAACATGCCCTGCTCGTCGGGCCCGGTGCGGAAGGAATTGGGCATAGCCGGCTTGTTCATCGCCGATCTCCTGATTTGGGTTGTGCTCAGGCGGCGCGATTGTCCCGCGCGGCTCTGACGGCCCGGAAAAACTGCTCGATCAGCGCCGGATCCTTGACGCCCGGAGCACTTTCCACACCGGACGAGATGTCTATTCCGGGCGGATCGGCCTGTCTCAGGGCATCGCCGATATTGGCGGCGTTGAGCCCACCGGAAAGCATGTAATCGAGCCCGGCGTCAAGGCCGGCAAGGACGCGCCAGTCGAAGGCGACGCCGTTGCCGCCCGGGAGTTGCGACCCCTTCGGCGGCTTGGCGTCGAACATGAAACGATCGGCGATGCCGACGAACGGCTTCATACGCTCGAGGTCGGCCGCCTCGCTGACGGAAAACACTTTCATGACCGGCAGGCCATAGCGGGCCTTGAGCTCCGCCACGCGCTTGGGCGTTTCCGAACCATGCAGCTGCAGCATATCCGGCTGCATCTTGGCGACGATCTCGTCGAGGAAGGCATCGTCGGCATCGACGGTTACGGCGACCGCCTTGGCCTTGCCGCGCGCCGCTTCGCGCAGGCGGCCGGCCTCGGCGGGCTCGACATAGCGCGGGCTCTTGGCGAAGAAAATGAAGCCGACATGGCTGGCGCCGCCGGCGAGGGCGGCGGCCATCGCGGCGTCGGTCTTCAATCCGCAGATCTTGATATCGAGCGTCATGGCGCGGGATTGGCACGAAAAGTCACAAGAGTCGAGAAAAAGCATGCTGTTGCCGGCTCTTGGGAAAACGCTACCTTGATACAGGAACCACAGGCGGGAGCACGACAACCATGGCCGACCGGACCGTCGCCGAACTGAAGCAGAAGATCGCGCAGGCACGCGAGGTGATCGCGCATCTGATGGAAAAGTCCGATTTCAACGGCGCCGAGGCGCACCGCGCGCTGGACTATTTCGGCAGCGACGCGTTCGACCGGAATTTTTTGCCGTGGCCGCATCAGGGCGAAGAGGGGTTGCGGCCGGAGGAGTTGAATGCGGCCAATGATGATTGAATTGCTTATGCCGCGAGCCTGGTAAGCGCTGGCGGGACAGCGCCCCCCTCTGTCCTGCCGGACATCTCCCCCACGAGGGGGAGATCGGACGTCGCGCCGGCCTTCGCCAATCACCAACGTTGCAGGAATGGCGCCATCGGCGGAACTGCTAATCTCCCCCCTTGCGGGGGAGATGCCCGGTAGGGCAGAGGGGGGCGCGAAGGAACTCCGGCGTCTCAACGTTGCGCGCATGCGCGCAACGGCGGAGAGCTACTCGAACACAATCGCCTGCAGCGCGCCGCCGTTGCGCTTCAGCCAGTCCTTGCAGCGGTCCGTATCCGGGCAGAGTTTTTCGCAAAGCTTCCAGAATTTCGGGCCGTGGTTCATCTCTTTCAGATGCGCCACCTCATGCGCGACGAGGTAGTTTATCACCGCCGGCGGCGCCATCATGATGCGCCACGAGAAGGAGAGATTGCCCTCCGAGGTGCATGACCCCCAGCGGCTGGAGGTATCCTTATACCTTATGGCCTTGGCCCGCTTGCCGATCGCCTCGGTGTGCTTGACCACCAGCCTCTCAATCTCCTTCTTGGCCTCGCGCTTGAGATAGTCGGCGATGCGGCGCGGCAGATGGATGCGCTCGCCATGCACGATCAGGAGCGGGCCGCGCTCGTCGCGCGAGACCGTGACGGTGCCGCGCCTGGAAGGCTCATGCACGATGCGGTGCGGCACGCCGCGGATCGGGATCCTGATGCCGGGGCGTACCTGCGGCCTCGTCGGCACCTTGGCCAGCCGCTGTTCCAGCCAGTCCTGGTGACGGTCGAGGAATTTCTCCACCTCGCCGCGGCGCAGGCCTGGCGGCACGGTGACGCGCAGGCCCTGGCCGCCGGAATCGATGCGCAGCGTGAGCCGCCTGGCCCTGGCGCTTTCGACGATCTTCAGCGGCAGCGTTCGGCCGGCGACGCAATGTTCGCGCTCCACCACAGGGGTGGGCTTTGGCTTGGTCAGATTGCGAAAGAAGCCGAGGGTCATGGCTGGACGATACGCGATTCGAAAAAAACGGCCAGTGGAGGGAAGCTACAAAGAGAACAAAAAAGAAACGGCGCCGCTAAGCGCGACGCCGCATATCATACCGGAGCCTGTCGCGCGGCTTCAGTCGTCGAGCAGGTTCGTGCCTTTGCCGCGCTTGGGGGCGGGTTTATCGCCTGACTCGGTGGTGGTGGTTGGCGCGGTATGCTTGTTGCGGTTGGCCATGAAGCGGTCGAACTCTTCCTGGTCCTTGGCGCGGCGCAGTTCGCGGGCGTAGTCGTCGAACTCGGAGAGCATCTCATCCAGCTTGCGGCGCTCCTCGGCGAGACGCTCCAGTTCCTTCTCGCGCCAGTCGTCGAAGGCGACGTTGCCGGTGCGGGCCGAGCCGTGGCCCCAGCGGGCCGCCTTCTCGGAGCCGCGGCGGCAGCCGGCGAAGATGCCGTCCGTGGCGCGGTTGACGTCGCGCTTGAAGCCTTCGAGCCGGTCGCCCCAGATGATGTAGGCGAGCATGGCAAAGCCGAGCGGCCAGAACACCATGAAGCCGATGACCATCAGCGCGATGGTGGCCGGCGTCCAGGCCGGACGGATCAATGCAGTCGTATTCATTTCTCCCAATCCTTCCGTTGGAGACAGCCAAACCGGCTGCGTGGAATCGAAATGGGAAGGCGAAATAGGCGATTCAAGGCAAGTTCGGCCAAAACCGGCGAAGCGCCTGAAATGATTAACCCTTTTTGAGTTTTTCCAGGAAAAGCACTGCCATTCCGGCAACCAGCCCCCAAAATGCCGCGCCGACGCCGAAAAGCGTGAGCCCCGAAGCCGTGACGGCGAAGGTGACGGTGGCCGGCATGCGTTCGGCCGCCTCCTTCAGCGCTATCGACAGCGCGTTGGCCAGGGGCGCCGTCAGTGCGAGTCCCGCGACCAGAACGATCAGGCTTTGCGGCAGGACGGCGAAGATCGCCACCAGCGAGGCGCCGAAGATCGCGAAGATGAGATAGGCGAGCGCGTAGAACGGCCCGGTTTTCCAGCGTTCGGCCGGGTCGGGATGGACATCGGGACCGGTGCAGATGGCGGCAGAGATCGCCGCGAGATTGGTCGTCGCGGCGCCGAACGGCGCGGAGAGCAGCGAAAACAGGCCGGTGACGCCGATCAGCGGACCGGGCTCCGGGTGATAGCCCGCGGCGCGCAGCACCGCAAGGCCGGAAAGGTTCTGGGAAGCCATGGTGACCAGGTAGAGCGGCAGGGCAAGGCCAATGGTCGCCGAGACGGTGAATTGCGGCGCAATGAACGTCAACGTCGACAGTTCCGGCACCGGCAGGCTGCCGACGCGGCCGGTGAGGAAAGCGGCGAGGCCGCCGCCGATCAGCACCACCAGCACCGACAGAGCCGGATTGAACAGGCGGATGACGAAGAAGGCGGCGATCAAAGGCAGGATCAGCCAGGGGTCGGCCGGAATGGTCTTCACCGCATTGACGGCGAAGCTGACCAGGATGCCGGCCAGCATGCCGGACGCGACCGAGGCCGGGATTTGCGCGATCAGCCTGGTCAATGGCTTGAACAGGCCGGTGGCGACCAGAAGGATGCCGGTGACGATGAAGGCGCCGACGGCCTGCGGCATCGTGAAGCCGCTGGAGGCCGCGATCAGCGCCAGGCCGGGCGTCGACCAGGCGGTGATGACCGGCATTTTCGTGCGCCAGGACAGCCACAGGCATTCGATCGTCATGGCCAGGCAGATCGCGGTAACGCCGCTCGCGGTCTCGATCTGCGTGGCGCCAACCGCCTTGGCGGCGGCGATGACGAGGGCCAGCGTGCCGCCGAAGCCGACGATCGCCGCGACGAAGGCGGATATCGGGATCGAGATGCGCATCGCTCAGGCGGCCCGCTTGACCATGTCGCCGACAACCCGTTCGAGCATCTCGAGATCCTCCGGGCGGGACAGGCGATGGTCGCCGTCGGGGATCAGCGACAGCGTCACGTCGTCGGCGGGCAGCATCGCGGCCAGCTTCAGCGCATGGCCGGACGGCACATCCGGATCGGCAAGGCCCTGCAGGATGTGCACCGGGCAGTGCGTGTCGATCGGTCCGGTCATCACCCTGTTCGCGCGCCCGTCCTCGATCAGCGCACGCGTATAGATGTAGGGCTCGTCGGAATAGTCGGACGGTTCAGCGAAAAATCCCTTTTCCTTGAGATCGCGGCGCTGCGCGTCGGTCAGCACCGGCTCGATCAGCTCGACGGTGAAATCCGGCGCCGGCGCCAGCAGAACCAGTCCGGCGACGCGGTCTTCGCCCGCCTTGCGCAGTTCCTGCACCATGCGCAGCGCTATCCACGCCCCCATCGAGGAGCCGACCAGGATCTGCTTGCCCTTGCTGAACCGGCGAAAGACGGCAAGGCTCTCGGCCAGCCATCTGGAGATCGTGCCGTCGGCGAATTCGCCGCCCGACTCGCCATGGCCGGAATAGTCGTGGCGCAGATAGGCATGGCGCTCGCGAGCGGCCCAGGCGGCAAGCATCTCGGCCTTCGTGCCCAGCATGTCGGATTTGTAGCCGCCGAGCCAGACCACGCCGGGCGCGCCGCCTGGCGCCTGCCTGACGGCGATGTTCGACCCGTCCACATCGATGAAAACCGGAGCGCTGGCGGCCATGAGCTTGTCCTTTCGGCCGGTCTTTTGGCACAGGCAGGGGTTCAACGAAAAGTGCTCGCGGCGTTTCTTTGCTTGGTGCAGACAATTGCCGGGCGGCAGGTGATTTTCCGGCGCGACTATGCTATTGACTCACGCCCCGCGCTCACCACATAGGCGCGTCAACCTATTCTTGTCTAAAGAAACCCTGAACGAAACGGCCGAGGAGACCACGACCATTCGCAGACCTTTCAAAGCAGCGGCACCCACCAAGGACGGGCCGCGCTCCAACCGAGACATCCGGGTGCCCCGGGTCCAGCTTATCGACGCCGACGGCCAGAACCGCGGCGAAGTTTCCATCAACGAAGCGCTGCTGCTGGCCGAAGAGGCCGGGCTCGATCTCGTCGAGATCTCGCCCAACGCGCAGCCCCCCGTCGTCAAGATCCTCGATCTCGGCAAGCTGAAATACGCCAACCAGAAGAAGGCGGCCGAAGCACGCAAGAACCAGAAGGTCATCGAGATCAAGGAGATCAAGATGCGCCCGAACATCGACAGCCACGACTACGAAACCAAGATGAAGGCCGTGCGGCGCTTCTTCGAGGAAGGCGACAAGGTCAAGCTGACGCTGCGCTTCCGCGGCCGCGAGATGGCGCATATGGAGCTTGGCATGCAGCTTCTGAACAAGGTGCGCGAGGAAGTGTCGACGATCGCCAAGGTCGAGGCGGAGCCGAAGCTCGAAGGCCGCCAGATGATGATGGTCCTGGCGCCGCGCTAAATCCCGCCAAAATCATGGCGCAAGGCGTCCCGACGATCGGCGGGGCGCCTGTTTTTCATCCGATCGCAAGCCACCTCGACGATCGCTTTGCGATCGCGAGCAAATCGACGATCGGCTTTTACCGATCGCGAGCAAACGATCGGGTTTGGTCATGACGGACGAAGTGAAGTCTCAGCCCGCCAAGCAGACGGAAGGTCTTGGCGGCTATCAGCATATGCGCCGGATCGTGCTGGCGGTGCTGGTCGTTGTGCTGTTCGCCGCGCTTCTGTTCGGCCAATCGTCCTTCCCGCCGGACACGCCCGTGCACGAAACGATCGAGATGTTCGGCGTGCTCCTGATCTTCCTCGGCATCGTCGGTCGGCTGTGGTCGACGCTCTATATAGGCGGGCGCAAATCGGCCGAGGTGGTCACCGGCGGTCCCTATTCGATCACCCGCAACCCGCTCTATCTGTTCTCGACCGTGGCCGCCGCCGGCGTCGGCGCGCAGATCGGCTCGTTTTCGGGCATCATTCTCTTCGCGCTGCTCTGCGCCGGCGCCTTCCACATCGTCATCCTGCGCGAGGAACGGTACCTGAAGGAAGTGCTCGGCGCGCCCTACAAGACCTATCTTGCCAAGGTGCCGCGCTTCTTCCCGAACCTCCGGCTCTACCAGGAGGGCGACACCGGCAGCTTCAAACCGAGGCTCTTGTTGAACACGCTGCTCGACGGGCTGGTGTTCCTGGTGGCGCTGCCGGCCTTCGAACTGATCGACGGCATGCAACAGTCGGGGATGCTGCCGGTGTGGTTCACGCTGCCGTAGGGTGGCAGATATTCAGGTGAGGCCGGCCTGCGAACGGCGGCTTCCTGCGCTTCCGGGTGCTCACGTACTTTAAGTACGCTCCGCTCCGGTTCTCGGAAACCACCAGTCTCGACTCGGCCTGACCTGAATCGCAACCACTCTACCCAGCGGGACAGCGCGTCGCACGGCGAGGTGTTGCGCCCGCGCCCCGTTTGATCTATAGGACCGCCGTTCCTAAAAAACCGCCCGGCAGGGCATGCCGTGGCGGTTTCATTTGCTTTTCGGGCTTTGGTCGGCCCGAAGCGAAAAAAGAAGCGCGATGGTGCGCCACCAAGACGGAGTAGCAAAATGCCCAAGATGAAGACCAAATCGGCCGCCAAGAAGCGGTTCAAGATTACTGCCACCGGCAAGGTGCTGTCGGCTGCCGCCGGCAAGCGCCACGGCATGATCAAGCGTTCCAACAAGTTCATTCGCGATGCCCGCGGCACGATGGTTCTGGCTGAACCGGACGGCAAGAAGGTCATCAAGAATTTTCTGCCGAACGGCCTCTAATCCCTCGGCTTGGAACCACTTTTGTTTTTACGCAATTCCGAACGGAAAACCGCTGAACACTTTTCCTGGAATTGCTTTTAAGGAGATCATGACATGGCACGCGTAAAGAGAGGCGTCACCGCCCACGCCAAGCACAAGAAGGTCCTGAAAGCCGCCAAGGGTTTCTACGGCCGCCGCAAGAACACCATCCGCATCGCCAAGCAGGCGGTGGAGAAGTCGCTGCAATACGCCTACCGCGACCGCAAGAACCGCAAGCGCTCGTTCCGCGCGCTGTGGATCCAGCGCATCAACGCGGCGGCGCATGAGCACGGCCTGACCTATGGCCGCTTCATCGACGGCCTCAACAAGGCCGGCATCGAGATCGACCGCAAGATCCTTTCGGACATGGCCATCCACGAGCCGCAGGCTTTCGCCGCGCTGGTGGCCAAGGCCAAGGTCGCGCTCGAATATCTGAAGAACACCACGCCGAACGCCTTTGAGAGCGCTGTCGCCTAAGCCAGCGCTTCCCAAGCATTCGCAATTCTGATTTGGGAAACCCGCGCTGGCAGGGCTGCTGGCGCGGGTTTTTCTTATGCCCGATGTAACCAAAATGGCACCCGCGTAACCAAAGTGGTGACGCACGCTGAATGCCAGTCATCCAATCGAGAGAGTTTCACCGTGAACGCCACCGCTGGAAATCTTGAAACCCTTGAAGCCTCGCTGATGGCTGACATCGCCGCGGCCCCGGATGAAGCCGCGATCGAGGCGGTGCGCGTCTCGGCGCTGGGCAAGAAGGGCTCGGTCTCCGAAATGCTGAAGACGCTGGGCGCCATGACCGCCGAGGAGCGGCAGGTGAAGGGCCCGGCAATCAACGGGTTGAAGAACCGCATCACCGAGGCGCTCGCCCAGCGCAAGGCGGAGTTGAAGGACGTGGCGATCGCCGCACGGCTCGCCGCCGAGAAGCTCGATGTCACGCTCCCCGTCCGCCAGTCGCCGGCCGAGCGGGGCCGCATCCACCCGATCAGCCAGGTGATCGACGAGATCGCCGCGATCTTCGGCGATCTCGGCTTCTCGATCGCCGAGGGGCCGGATATCGAGACCGACTATTACAATTTCACTGCGCTGAATTTCCCGGAAGGCCATCCGGCGCGCGAGATGCACGACACCTTCTTCTTCCAGCCGGACGAGAAGGGCGAGCGCAAGCTTTTGCGCACGCACACCTCACCCGTGCAGATCCGCACCATGGAACGGCAGAAGCCGCCGATCCGCATCGTCATTCCCGGCAAGACCTATCGGCAGGATTCCGACGCCACGCACTCGCCGATGTTCCATCAGGTCGAGGGGCTGGTGGTCGACAAATCGGCCAATGTCGCCAACATGAAGTGGGTGCTGGAGGAGTTCTGCAAGGCCTTCTTCGAGGTGCCTTCGGTCAAGATGCGCTTCCGCCCGTCCTTCTTCCCGTTCACCGAGCCCAGCCTCGAGGTCGACATCCAGTGCGACCGCTCGCGCCCGGGCGAGGTGCGCTTCGGCGAAGGCACCGACTGGATGGAGATCCTGGGCTGCGGCATGGTGCATCCCAACGTGCTGCGCGCTGGCGGGCTCGATCCCGACGAATATCAGGGCTTTGCCTGGGGCATGGGCATCGACCGCATCGCCATGCTGAAATACGGCATGCCGGACCTGCGCGCCTTCTTCGATGCCGACGTGCGCTGGCTGTCGCATTACGGCTTCCGGCCACTCGACCTGCCGACGCTGTTCGGGGGACTGTCTGCATGACGGCACCACACACCGGCGGCTGCCGTTGCGGCGCGGTGCGGTTCGAGGCCTCGGCCGAGCCGCACCACATCAGCTATTGCCATTGCGGCGATTGCCGGCGCGCGACGGGCGCTCCGGTATCGGCCTTTGTCGGCTTCCTGGCCGACCAGGTCGCGCTCACCGGCAAATCGTTGAAGAGCTACCGCAACGGCCCGGTGGAGCGCTCGTTCTGCGGCATTTGCGGCTCGCCGATCGCCTATACCGACCGGCGGCTCGACAACCATATCTATTTCATGCTCGGCGCCATGGACATGCCGGCTTATTTCAAGCCGACGCTGCATGCCTATGTGCGCGAGCAACTGCCCTTCCTGCACATGCCGGACGATCTGCCCAGGCATCTGAAGACCAGCGTGCCCCGACCCGACCAACAAGGGTCGAACGGGCAAGGACCGAACGGAACAGAACCATGAAATTCACCCTCTCCTGGCTCAAGGACCATCTCGAGACCGACGCCTCGCTTGCCGAGATCGTCGAGCGGCTGACCGCGATCGGCCTCGAAGTCGAACATGTCGACGACAAGGCCGGCTTGAAGCCCTTCGTCATCGCCAAGGTGCTGACGGCGGTGCAGCACCCCGACGCCGACCGGCTGCGCGTGCTGACCGTCGACACCGGCGACGGCAAGCCGCCGGTGCAAGTCGTCTGCGGCGCGCCGAACGCTCGCGCCGGCCTGATCGGCGCCTTCGCCGCGCCCGGCACCTACATCCCGGGCATCGACGTGACGCTCTCGGTCGGCAAGATCCGCGGCGTCGAAAGCCACGGCATGATGTGCTCGGAACGCGAGCTGGAAATCTCCGACGAGCATAACGGCATCATCGATTTGCCCGAGGACGCGCCGGTCGGCACCAGCTTCGCGGCCTACGCGCATCTCGACGATCCGGTCATCGAGATCAATCTGACGCCGAACCGTCCGGACGCGACCAGCGTCTACGGCATCGCCCGCGACCTCGCGGCAAGCGGGCTTGGCCGCCTCACCGGCGGCGGGATCATGCCGCATGCCGGCAACGGCCTGTGCCCGGTGAAGGTCACGATCGAGGCGCCGGAGCTTTGCCCCGGCTTCGCGCTGACGCTGGTGAAGGGCGTGAAGAACGGTCCGTCGCCGAAGTGGCTGCAGCAGCGGCTGATCGCCATCGGGCTTCGACCGATCAGCGCGCTGGTCGACATCACCAACTACGTCACCTTCGACCGCGGCCGGCCGCTGCATGTCTTCGACGCCAAGAAAGTCGCCGGCAACCTCGTGGTGCGCCGCGCCAGGGAAGGCGAGAAGGTGCTGGCGCTCGACGGGCGCGAATACACGCTGACGCCGGAAATGTGCGTGATCGCCGACGACAATGGCGTCGAATCGATCGCCGGCATCATGGGCGGCGAGCATTCGGGCTGCGACGAGAACACCACCGACGTGCTGATCGAATCGGCGCTATGGGACCCGATCACCACCGCGCGGACCGGCCGCGCGCTCGGCATCATCACCGACGCGCGCTACCGCTTCGAGCGCGGCGTCGACCCGGAATTCATGGTGCCGGGCATCGAGCTCGCGACCAAGCTCGTGCTCGATTTCTGCGGCGGCGCGCCGTCTGAAATCGAGGTTGCCGGCTATGCCGGTCACAAGCCGAAAGTCGTGACCTTCCCACTGTCGGAAGTGAAAAGGCTGACCGGCATAGAGGTGCCGAGGGCCGAGGCGCTGGACATCTTGACCCGTCTCGGCTTCGAGCCGCAGGGCTCCGGCGAGGTCGTCAAGGTGAAGGTGCCGTCCTGGCGGCCGGATATCGACGGCAAGGCCGACCTCGTCGAGGAGGTGATGCGCATCCACGGCGTCGACAACATCGCGCCGCAGCCGCTCGCCTCGCATGACGCCGTCAACGGCAAGATCCTGACCACGCTGCAGGTGCGTACCCGCGCGGCCAAGCGGGCGCTCGCCGTGCGTGGCATGATGGAGGCTGTGACCTGGTCGTTCATCCCGGCAAAGCACGCAGAACTCTTCGGCGGCGGCCAGACGGGGCTGAAGCTCGCCAACCCGATCGCCGCCGACATGTCCGACATGCGGCCCTCGCTGCTGCCCGGGCTGATTTCCGCCGCGCAGCGCAATGCCGACCGCGGCATCGGCGACGTGGCGCTGTTCGAGGTCTCCGGCACCTATGAAGGCGACTTGGCCGACCAGCAGCGGCGCGTGGCCGCCGGCGTCAGGCGCGGCACCGCCAAGCTCGACGGTTCGGGCCGCAGCTGGGCCGGCAATGCCGGTCCAGTCGGCGTGTTCGACGCCAAGGCGGACGCGATCGCGGCGCTCGAAGCCTGCGGCGCGCCGGTCGACCGGCTGCAGATCGAGGCCGGCGGCCCGGCCTGGTATCATCCGGGACGCTCGGGCACGATCAAGCTCGGCCCCAAGACGGTGCTCGGCACCTTCGGCGAGTTCCATCCGAAGACGCTGGAAACGCTCGACGTGTCGGGGCCGCTCTGCGGCTTCGAGGTTTTCGTCGACGCCGTGCCGGAGCCGAAGGCCAAGCCGACGCGCACCAAGCCGAAGCTCGAGCTCTCGCCCTTCCAGGCGGTGAAGCGCGATTTCGCTTTCGTCGTCGACCGGACGGTCGAGGCCGGCACGCTGGTGCGGGCGGCCTTGGCCGCCGACAAGAAGCTGGTCACCGGCGTCTCGGTGTTCGACGTCTTCGAGGGCGCGTCGCTGGGCGCGGCCAAGAAGTCGATCGCCATCGAGGTGTCGATCCAGCCGGTCGAAAAGACGCTGACCGACGAGGATTTCGAAGCGCTCGCAAAACGCATCGTCGAGAACGTCAACAAGCAGACCGGCGGCGTGCTGCGAGCTTAGAGCGGCGCAACGCCGCTCTAAGCATTTGTCTCACGCAATTCCGGACGGAAAACCGCCCGACACTTTTCCTGGAATTGCTTTGGCGGATTGCGGAGCGACGGCGAATCGCCCTCCAAAGGGCGATGCACCATCTCCGCTACTCCGGGCTTCCGTTCGAAGAGCAGCGCGCGGCGTTCCTAAGGATCGTTGCGGCCGACCCGCTGCTCAGCGAAACGCTGGCGCGCGTGCGCCAGCTTGGGCTGCCGGACTGGCTGGTGGTTTCCGGCGCGCTCTATAACAGCGTCTGGAACCATCTGACCGGCAAGCCGCCGGGCTACGGCATCAAGGACGTCGACCTGTTCTATTTCGACGACGCCGACCTGTCCTACGAGGCCGAGGATGCCGTCATCAGGCGGGCGACGAAGCATTTCGAGGGGTTGCCGCTGCCGGTCGAGGTGCGCAACCAGGCGCGGGTGCATCTGTGGTATCCGCAAAAATTCGGGCAGGCGTGTCCGAGATATGCGAGTTCGAGCGAGTCGGTGAGCTATTTTGCGTCGAAGACGCATGCGGTGGGGGTGCGGTTCGGGAAGGGCGGAGCGTTGGAGTTGGTGGCGCCGTTCGGGCTGGATGATATTTTTTCGTTCCGCATCACACCGAATAGGGTGCTGGACAATCAGCGGACGCATGAGGCGAAAGGGAAGCGGGCCAGGGAGTGCTGGCCGGAGATTGAAGTGGTGCTTTGGTAGGCTAGGACAGGGAGCCTAATGTCGGCGGGACAGCACCCCCCTCTGCCCTGCCGGGCATCTCCCCCGCAAGGGGGGAGATTGGCAGCTTCATCGATGCCGCCCGTCCTGCAACGTTGGCGATTAGCGAAAGCGGCAGCGACATCTGATCTCCCCCCTTGCGGGGGAGATGGCCGGCAGGCCAGAGGGGGGTGCCTCGCGCCGACGTCTCAATAAAAAGGGCGCCGAAGCGCCCTCCCATTTGAGCATGTTTCGCACTCACCCATTAACCAGTGCCAGCAGCTCCTCCGTATAGCGCTTGCCGACCACCTTGTCGGGCGACAATGCATCGCCGATCGCCGCAACCTCGGCGGCGCTGAGCTCAATTCCGGCCGCCGCCGTGTTCTGCTCCAGGTGGCGGATCTTCCGCGCACCCGGAATCGGCACGATGAAATCGCCCTGGTGCAGCACCCAGGCGAGCGCCAGCTGCGCCGGCGTCACGCCCTTCTCGGCCGCCATCTTCTCCAGCACCGCGATTACGGCGTTGTTGGCCTCCATCGCTTCCGCCTGGAAGCGCGGCAGAGTGAGGCGCCAGTCGCCGGCGCCGAGCGCGTCGGGCCTTGCGATCGTGCCGGTGAGCAGGCCGCGGCCGAGCGGGCTGTAGGGCACAAAACCGATGCCGAGCTCGCGGCAGACGGCGAAGACCTCGTCCTCGGGCTCTCGGCTCCACAGCGAATATTCGCTCTGCACCGCTGCGATCGGGTGCACGGCATGCGCCCGGCGGAGCGTGGCCGCGCTCACCTCCGAAAGGCCAAGCGCCCGCACCTTGCCTTCGCGCACCAGCTCGGCCATGGCGCCGACCGTGTCCTCGATCGGCACGTTGGGGTCGACGCGGTGCTGGTAATAGAGGTCGATGACGTCGGTATCGAGCCGCTTCAGCGAAGCTTCCGCCACCGCCTTGACGTGCTCGGGACGGCTGTCGACGCCGATCATGCGGTCGGTGCCGGAGCCGTGCTCGGAAATCTTGAAGCCGAATTTGGTGGCGATGGTGACCTTGTCACGCACCGGCTTCAGCGCCTTGCCGAGCAGGATCTCGTTCTCGAAGGGGCCGTAGACTTCCGCCGTGTCGAAGAAGGTGACGCCGATCTCGACGGCGCGGCGCAGCGTGGCGATGGCCTCCGCCTCCGGCTGGCCGCCATAGCCGAAGCTCATGCCCATGCAGCCGAGGCCGACGGGGAAGACTTCGAGTTCAGTACCAAGTTTGCGGGTTTGCATGGCGCATCTCCTTGTTGCGATGGGCATGAGATAGCGCCAGGCATCTTGTTCGATAATTAGTTCTCTTTTGCACAGCTTGCTCTATAAAATAGAACAATGAACCGGACGAACCTCTCGCAGCTCGCCGTGCTCGCCACCGTCGCCCAATGCGCCAGCTTTCGCGGCGCGGCGCGCGAGCTCGGCATCGCGCCCTCGGCGGTGAGCCACGCGGTGTCGAGCCTGGAGGCGCGGCTCGGCGTACGATTGCTCGCCCGCAGCACGCGCAGCGTATCGCCCACCGAGGAAGGCGCGCAGCTGCTCGAACGGCTGCGGCCGGCGCTGTCCGAGATCGACCTAGCGCTGGAGACGGCGGCCGAGGCGCGCGACCGGCCGGCCGGCAATCTCAGGCTCAGCGTGCCGCGCACCGCCGCGCATCTGGTGCTGACGCCGCGCCTCGGCGCTTTCGCCGCCGCCTATCCCGAGATCGTGCTGGAGATCGTCATCGAGGATCGCTTCACCGATGTGGTCGAGGGCGGTTTCGACGCCGGCGTGCGGCTCGGCGAAAGCCTGCAGCGCGACATGATCGCGGTGCGCATCGGGCCCGACCTCCGCGGCGCGGTGGTCGGCTCGCCATCCTATTTCGCGACCAGCCGCAAGCCGCGCCATCCGCGCGAGCTCGCCGAGCACCGCTGCATCCGCTTCCGTTTCTCCAGCGGCATCATCTATCGCTGGGAATTCGAGAAGGACGGCGAGGAAATCGAGATTGCGGTCGAAGGGCCGCTGATCCTCGACGAGGACCATCTGATCGCCCAGGCGGCGGTCGATGGCGCCGGACTTGCCTTCGTCTTCGAGCCCTATGTGCGGGCGCCGCTCGCCGACGGCAGGCTGATCCGCGTGCTGGAGGACTGGTGCCCGTCCTTCGACGGCTTCTTCGTCTATTATCCCAGCCGCCGGCAGATGCGGCCGGCGCTGAGGGCGTTCGTGGATTTCTTCAAGGTGAGCGGGTGAGCCCCACCCTCCCCCTTGTGGGGAGGGTAAGGCTCCGGAAGAAAGCCCACCCCGGCTTCGTTCGCCTCTCCATGCAATCCCTCACCAACACCCCCACCCGCTACGGCTGGGCGACGATCGTCCTTCACTGGCTGATCGGCATCATCTTCATCGGCCAGTTCGCGCTCGGCGTCGTCATGGTGCGCACGATAAGCCAGCGCACGTCCTTCGAGCTGATCCAGCTGCACAAATCCATCGGTTTCCTGCTGCTGGGGCTGATCATCCTGCGCATCGCCTGGCGGTTCGGCAATGCGGTGCCGGCGCTGCCGGCCTCGGTCGGAACGCTGGAGTGCAGGGCCGCGCCGCTGGTGCATTTCGCGCTCTATGCCTTCCAGATCGCGCTGCCGCTCTCCGGCTGGGCGCTGGTATCGGTGTCGACGCTGGAGATCCCGACCATGCCGTTCGACCTCTTTGTGATGCCCAATCTGCCGCTCGCCGAATCCGATGCCGCGGAAAACTTCTGGTCGGCGGCGCATTGGTATCTGGCCTATGCCGGCATCGTGCTGGTGGCGCTGCATATCGCGGCGGCGCTGCGCCATCATTTCCTGCTGCGCGACACGGTGCTGACGCGCATGATCACACCTTCGTCAGGCGGGGAATAGAACCGCTCCCTCTTTCGTTGGTGGGCGAGAACGCAGAAAAAGCGTATCCGCGGAAGGACGAAATCCATGAACACGCGCATCCTCGGATTGGCGGCTTTCGCCGCTTGCCTTGCCGTGCCTGCCGTTGCCGCGGTGGCGCTCAGCGACGCTGCCGGCAGCTACACGATCAGCCCGTCGGGCTCCTCGATCCGCTTCACCATCGGCAAGGCCGGCGGCGGCGGCTTCGACGGCGCCTTCGGCCGCTTCAAGGGCACGATCCGCATCGACAACGGCGATGTCGGCCGCTCCAAGGTCGACCTCACCATCTATCCCGAAAGCGTCGGCACCGGACAGGGCCGCATCGACCAATTCCTGCGCTCCGATGCGGTGTTTGACGCGGCCAACAATCCCGAAATCCAGTTCCGATCCACAAACGTGACGCGCACCGGCGACACCACCGCCGTGGTCACCGGGCGGCTGACGGCGCGCGGCAAGACGTTCCCGGAAAAATTCACCGCCGAGCTCGGCGGCTTGAAGGGCGGGACCATCAGGTTCCACGTCACCGGCAAGGTGCTGCGGTCGCGCTATGGCATGGATGTCGGCACGCCGCTCTATTCCAACGTTGTCGATTTCGACATGACGCTGACGGGGAGAAGGGGCTGAGCGCCATTTCCTCGCCCCCGCGAAGCGGGCTCCGCAACGAACTCATGTTCCGTGACTGACGGATTGGGCCTCGGCTTGATTGCGACGTGGTTCCCCCAATCCGTCGCTGCTTCGCAGCGCCACCTTTCCCCCTCCGGAGGGAAAGGAAGGGAGCGTTGCTGGACGAGCGTTGACGGCTAAGAAAGCTTGGCGCCTTTCCTCTCCCCCGGCGATCGGGGGAGAGCGACTATCTGGCGTGTCAAGTTGCATTTGCGAACTCGGTTCTCGCGTCGCGTGCTTTTGCGTTGAGGATGACGAGAAGTTTTCTGGCGAGTGCGATGCGGATGAGCATTTTGGGCTTTCCCGCCTGCTGCAACCGTTGAGCGAACGCTTTGAGATGCGGATCGAACTTGGCGACGATGGCCGCGACGACAAAGAGGATGCCACGCGGTCCGGCTCGTCCGCCGCGCACATGCCTGTTGCCGGCGCGCCTGCCGCTGTCGTTGGCGATAGGGGCGAGGCCCGCCAGCTTGGTGATGGCCTTGTTGGAGATGAGGCCGATCTCGGGCAGCTCGGCCATCAGGCGGGCAACAGTGCGGCCAGCCACACCCTTGAGCGAACGAAAGGCCGACCCCAGCTTGGCCCACAGTGGATCGTCGTCGATCATCGAGGCGATCTCGCCTTCCAGACGCCGCTCTTCGCGCTTGAGGAAGGCCAGCATGGCCTCGATGCTGGCGCATACCTCGGCATCGCGTGCGGCGCTTTTGCGCTGTTTGTTGATGGTGGCATCGCCGACAACCTGGCAAAGCCGCCCAACCAGCGCAGCAAGGCGCTGCTGGGAATTACTGGGCGGTGGGGTCGGAGCCGTCTTCTTGACTGCGCCATAATGGGCAATGACAGCAGCGTCGATCCGGTCGGTCTTCTCCAAATAGCCCATCGCCTCGGCAAAGCGCCGCACGCTTCTGGCATTGACCAGGGCGCATGGCATGCCGTGCGCCCACAAAAGCATGAAGCCAAGCCGCTCATAGCCGCCCGATGCCTCCATCACCGCAACGGCCGCGCCGTGGCTGCGACAGAACAGCCAAAGAGCTGCGATCCCCGTTGCATCGTTGGCGAAGCGCTCTATCGCCCCACTCGGCCAGACATGCGCGTCCAGCCAATCCTTGGAAACATCAACTCCACAAATGATCCTGTTCACGGTAACCTGCCTTGTACGTACGGTTGGAACCAAGCGACTGTTCGGTCGTGCGTGACGAAGGCGAAGATCCCAAGCTCTCCCGCGGCTGTAACCTCAGGTGGTACGGGCGACTTCGCCAAGCCAAGGTCCGGCTGGCCGGCCGGACCTTGGCTCAACCGCTTCAATCCCACGAAATCTCTCTCGTGTAGATACAAGGTGGCTCGGCGAAGCCGAGACGGAGTGGGGGTCGACCAGCGCTACACTAGACAATGCATGCGCCGAGGTGCACGGAGCGTCTGCGATTGGCTTTTCCCTCGATTTCGGGCAAACCTCGTTGCCTGCAAACCGACATGGAGAAGCGTGATGTTCCGATGGGGTGTTCTGTCGACGGCGAAGATCGGCCGCGAGCAGCTTTTGCCGGCAATCGTGGATTCCGAGAACGGCGTCCTGTCGGAGATCGCCAGCCGCGACCTGTCGAAGGCCAAGGCGCTGGGAGAGCGTTTCGGCGCCCGCCATGCTTTCGGCTCCTATGAGGAACTGCTTGCCTCCCCGGACGTGGACGGCGTCTACATTCCGCTGCCGACATCGCAGCATGTCGAATGGACGGCAAAGGCGATCGAAGCGGGAAAGCATGTGCTGGTGGAAAAGCCTCTCGCGCTCGACGCCAAGGACATCCCGCCGCTGATCAAGTTGCGCGACCAGAAGAAGGTGCTGGTCTGCGAGGCCTTCATGGTCGTCTACCACCCGCAATGGATCAAGGTACGCGATCTCATCGCCGGCGGGGCCATCGGCCGGCTGCGCCACGTCCAGGGCGCGTTCTCCTATTATAATGTCGACCCTACGAACATGCGCAACCAGCTCGATCTCGGCGGCGGCGCGCTGCCCGACATCGGCGTCTATCCGACGGTGTCGACGCGCTTCTCGACCGGCAAGGAGCCGCTGCGCGTCCAAGCCAATATCGAGCGCGACAAGACCTTCGGCACCGACATCTACTCCTCGATCCGCGCCGATTTCGGTGACTTCGAGCTGTCCTTCTATCTCTCGACGCAGATGGCGGCGCGGCAATCGATGGTATTCCACGGCGAGAAAGGCTTCATCGAGGTGTTCGCCCCCTTCAACGCCGGGCTCTACGACCACCACCGCATCGAACTGCACAACCAGAACCACACCGAGGCGCAGGTGTTCCGCTTCCCCGGCACGCAGCAATACCGGCTGGAATGCGAAGCCTTCGTGCGCGCCGCCCAGGGCGGCAAGGACCGCGTCTTCACGCTGGAGGAATCGGTGCTGAACCAGAAGGTCATCGACGCCATCTTCCGCGCCGGCGAGAAGGACGGCTGGGAGCTGGTGTAGCGCTTCCGACTAAGTTTGCCGGCTGATTCTGGGAGGGAAAATGGCTGACGCGGACGTGATCATTGTCGGCGCGGGGCTGGCGGGCCTCGTCGCCGCGGCCGAGCTGACCGACGCCGGCAGGAACATCATCATCGTCGACCAGGAGCCGGAACAATCGCTGGGCGGCCAGGCCTTCTGGTCGTTCGGCGGATTGTTCCTGGTCGATTCGCCAGAGCAGCGGCGCATGCGCATCCGCGATTCGCACGACCTCGCGCTCGAGGACTGGATGGGCACGGCCGCCTTCGACCGGCCGGAGGATTTCTGGCCGCGGCAATGGGCTGAAGCCTATGTCGGCTTCGCCGCCGGCGAGAAGCGCTCATGGCTGATCGAGCGCGGGCTGAAATTCTTCCCCGTGGTCGGCTGGGCCGAACGCGGCGGCGGCAATGCCGTCGGCCACGGCAATTCGGTGCCGCGATTCCACATCACCTGGGGCACCGGCCCCGGCGTGCTCGAACCTTTCGTGCAGCGCGTGCGCGAAGCGCAGAAGCGCGGACTGGTCGAGTTCAGGTTCCGCCACCGGGTCAACGAGATCATCCGCACCGGCGACACGGTGACGGGCGTGCGCGGCGATGTGCTCGAAGCCAGCAGCGTCGAGCGCGGCCGCAAGAGCTCGCGCGCGGTGACAGGAGACTTCGAGCTCCATGCGCAGGCGGTGATCGTCGCTTCCGGCGGCATCGGCGGCAATCACGAGCTGGTCCGCAAGAATTGGCCTGAGCGCCTGGGCGCGCCGCCGAAGCGCATGATCACCGGTGTGCCCGACCATGTTGACGGCCGTATGCTGGCGATCACGGAAGCGGCCGGGGGCAGGGTCATCAACCGCGACCGCATGTGGCACTATGTCGAAGGCATCAAGAACTGGTCGCCGATCTGGTCCGGGCACGCGATCCGCATCCTGCCCGGCCCGTCCTCGCTCTGGCTCGACGCGCGCGGCAACCGGCTGCCGGTGCCGCTTTATCCGGGCTTCGACACGTTGGGCACGCTCAGCCACATCATGGGCACCGGCTTCGACTATTCCTGGTTCATCCTGACCAGGAAGATCATCCAGAAGGAGTTCGCGCTGTCGGGCTCCGAGCAGAACCCGGACCTCACGGGAAAAAGCTGGCGGCAGGTGCTGGGCCGCGCGACCTCAGGCATACCCGGCCCGGTGAAAGCCTTCATGGAAAAGGGCGAGGATTTCGTCGTCGAGGCCGATCTTGCGAAGCTGGTCAAGCGCATGAACGCGCTGGCCGGCGGCGAGCCGCTGCTCGACGTCGCCCAGGTCGAGCGCGAGATACGCGCCCGCGACAGGCAGCTAGACAACCCCTTCTCCAAGGATGCGCAGATCACGGCGCTGCGCGGCGCGCGCGCCTATCTCGGCGACAGGCTGATCCGCACGGCAAAGCCGCACAAGATGCTCGACCCGGCGAACGGCCCGCTGATCGCGGTGCGCCTCAACATCCTGACCCGCAAGACGTTGGGCGGGCTGGAGACCGATCTCGACAGCCGGGTGCTCGACGCCGCCGGGCAGCCGGTGCCGGGTCTCTATGCGGTGGGCGAGGTCGCCGGCTTCGGCGGCGGCGGCATGCATGGCTATGCGGCGCTGGAAGGCACATTTCTCGGCGGCTGCATCTTTTCCGGCAGGAGCGCGGGGCGGGCGGCGGCGGCCACGATTGCGTGAACGGAGGGCGCGGATGGTCGCCGGCTCGGCGACAACGCTGTAGGCTTTTCCGGACAACCCGACTGAAGTCCCAACTCCAATCATGACGGGAGCAGCATGCGCATCATCGTCTATGGGATTGGCGCCGTCGGCGGCGCCATCGCGGCCCAGCTGAGTTTTTCAGGCTACACGGTGCTCGGCATCGCCCGCGGCAGGCAGCTCGACGCCATCCGCGCCTCGGGACTGTCCCTTTCAACCCCGCAAGGCACCAGGACCGCGCGCTTTCCCGTCCATGCCGACCCATCGGAGATTTCCTTCGAGCCGGACGATATCGTGCTGCTGACGATGAAAACGCCTGATACGCCCGGGGCGCTGCAGCGGCTCAACGCCGCCGGCGTCACGGCGCAGCCGGTGTGCTGCTTCCAGAACGGCGTCGCCAACGAGGCGATGGCCTTGCGTTTCTTCGCCAATGTCTATGGCGCGACGGTGATGCTGCCGGCCGATTACGACACGCCCGGTCAGGTCGCGGCCTATTTCGCGCCCAAGATCGGCGCCTTCGATATCGGCCGCTATCCTTCCGGAACCGACGACACGGCCGAGAAACTGTGCGGGGTTCTGAGCGCCTCCGGTTTCATCGTCGACCCCAGGGACAATGTGATGAGCAGCAAGTACCGCAAGCTGCTCGCCAACCTTCGCAACATCATCGACGCGGCGCTGGGCGAGACCGAGCTGCAGCGGAAATGGTATGCCAAGGCGCGCGCCGAAGCCGAGGCGGTGCTCACCGCCGCCGGGATCGACTGGGACAAGACCGACGCCATGGCGCGCGAGGAATTGACCATCACCGCCATCGCCGGCCGAACGCGTGTCGGCTCCTCGACGCTGCAGAGCATCGTGCGCGGGACCGGCTCCCTCGAAACCGACTTCCTCAACGGCGAGATCGTGCTTCTCGGGCGGCTGCACGGCATGGCGACGCCCGTCAACTCAGCCCTATGCAAACTGTCGGTCGAGTTGGCCAGCGGCCGGATGCGGCCGCAATCGGCCGGCGACGACACGATCGTCGCCATGATCGGCAGAACCGGCTGATCGCCCGAGACGATCAAAAAAATAAGACCCGGCCCGGGAATCCTTTGGAGGCCATGGAACGTCTTCCTGACGCAGACCCGCAAACAGGAGACGACCATGACTTACAATCTCATCCGCTACAGCGTGAAAGACGCAAGCATCGCCGAGAACCGGGCGCTGGTGGCAAAAGTGTTCGAGGCGCTGGATGAAACGCGGCCGCAAACCTTGCGCTATCTGGTGCTCGAACTGGAGAATGGCGAGTTCGTCCACATCGTCGGCTACGACAAGGACAGCTCGGCGCTGACCGAGCTCGACGCGTTCAAGGCGTTCGGCGCCGATCATGCCGCGCGACGTTCGACGCCGCTTGCCAGGTCGCCGGCGAAGATCGTCGGCGACTATCGTATGCTGGCCGGGGCCGATGAGGCCGTGCCGGCCTGACCAGGGCACGGCGTATGATCGGCGAGGCGAGAACGAGGACGATGAGCGCAGCGAAATTCGACCGCGCAGAACTCGAATCCATGCTTGTCGGGCTGCGCCCGAAGCTGCACCGCTATGCCGCGCGCATGGCCGGCTCGGCTATCGAGGGCGAGGACATCGTGCAGGAGGCGGTGGTGAAGGCGCTGGCCGCCCATGATGCCGGCGCTCTCGTCGAACGTCCCGAGCAGTGGCTGTTCCGCATCGCCCACAACGCGGCGCAGGATCACCTGCGCCGCCGCCAGCGGGAACGTTCCCGAACGAGCGAGGCCGACATGACCGCAATAGCCGACCTCTCCGCCAGCGCCGAGACGAGACTCGCGACCGCGGCGAGCCTGCGCAGCTTCATGCGGCTGACGCCGACGCAGCGCAGCGCCGTGATCCTGACCGACGTGCTCGGCCTCAGCCTTTCCGAAACCTGCGAGGTGACGGGCGCGACGCTCGCCGCCGTCAAGGCGGCGCTGCATCGCGGCCGGGCGGAGCTGAAGGCGCTGGCGGCGCTGGCGGGCGACATGACCGTGCCGAAGCTCGATCCGGAGGAGGAGCGCCGGTTGCGTCGCTATGTCGACCTGTTCAACGCGCGCGATTTCGACGCGATCAGGAGGCTGATCGCCGAGGACGTCCAGGTCGACGTCGTCAACCGCACCCGGCTCAACGGCAAGAAGGAAGCCTCGACCTATTTCGGCAATTACGAACGCATTAGCGGCTGGGCGCTGTTGCTCGGCTTCGTCGATGGCCGGCCGGCGATCCTTATCCGCAACCCCCAGGCGGACAATGCCGTGCGAGGCTTCGTGCTGATCGACTGGCGCCGCGAGGAGGTCGTGCGCATCCGCGACTTCCGCCACGTGCCGTACTGCCTCGAGAATGCCGACATCCGCCCTATAGCCGTTTGATCGCCGCGTGAGGCGCTGCCCACATCAAATCATCGTGAAGTCGCGCGATCGTCACGGATCGGCCATCAGTGCAGCAGCATAGGCCTGCTCGAAGTCGGCCAGTTCCCCAGTCCCAAACGCCTCGGCAGGATCATTTCACCGTCCGCGAAGAAGGGCGCCTGGCCGGACGCCGTTAGTTTTTGTCTTTTCACCAATCACGCAGCGGGCAGATACGAGCCCGCGAGGTTTTCTGATGTCCCTCACCGAAGCCACCAAGCCCGCCAAGCAGAACTCCCGCCAGGCCAAAGCAGCGAGCGCAGCGCCGGCGCGCGAGCAGATCCTGATCGGCCCCGATTTCATCCAGAAGAGCGAGCCGGACGAAAGGCTCGACCGGTTCTTCGGCGACCTAGCGAGCCGCTTCGACGCCGCGCCCGCGGTCATTTCCGGCGGCCGCGCGTGGTCGTACCGCGAGATGAACAACCGCGCCAACCAGTTCGCGCATCTTCTGATCGAGCGCGGCGTCAAGCCGGGCGACCGGATCGGCCTTTTGCTTGACCGCTCCGCCGAGACATACATCGCCGTGCTGGCCGTCATGAAAGCCGGGGCGGCCTTCGTGCCCTTAGCCACCGCGTTTCCCGAAGACCGCATGGTGATGATCATCGACGACGCCAATGTCACGCTGGTGATCAGCGTCTCGGGCTATGCGGCGCGCGTTGCGCGCCTGCCTGTGCCGCATATCTCGATCGACTCCGCGGAGTCCGAAATCGCGCTCCAGCCGGAAACAGTGCCCTTGCCGGACGGCGTCCAGGATCAAACCTGCTACATCCTCTATACATCCGGCACCACCGGCAAGCCGAAAGGCGTTGTCATCACCCATGAGAGCTTCTGCAACTTCATCCGCGTCGCGGCGGCGTCCTACGGCTATCAACCGGGCGATCGGGTTTACCAGGGCATGACCATTGCCTTCGACTTTTCCTCGGAGGAGATCTGGGTGCCGTTCACCGCTGGCGCCACGGTCGTGCCGGCCCCGGGTCAGCAGCCCCTCGTCGGCGAGGAACTCGCCGCTTTCCTGCGCGAACACCAGATCACATGCATGGCCTGCAGCCCGACCCTTTTGTCGTCGATCGAGAGCGACGCGCCGAGCCTGCGCGCGATCCTGGTCGGTGGCGAAGCCTGCTCGCATAAACTCGTGACGCGTTGGGCGAAGCCTGGCCGCCAGATCCTGAACACCTACGGCCCGACCGAAGCCACGGTCACCGCCACCATGGCGTTGCTGACGCCGGACGAGCCGGTGACGATCGGCAGGCCGCTGCCCACCTATTCGATAGCCATCCTCGACCCGGAAAAGCCGACGGTGCTGACCGGCGATCAGCTGGGGGAAATCTGCATCGGCGGCATGGGCGTGGCGGTCGGCTATCTCAACCGGCCGGAACTGACTGACCAGAAATTCATCCAGGATTTCATCGGGCTGCCGAACAATCCCAGCGGCCGCATCTACCGGACTGGCGACCTCGGCCGGATCAACGACAAGGGCGAGATCGAATATCACGGCCGCATCGACACACAGGTGAAGATCCGAGGCTATCGTATCGAACTGGGCGAGATCGAGGCCGTGCTGCTTGACCAGCCAGGCATCGCGCAGGCGGCGGTCACGACCTGGGAGATCGAACCCGAGCGCACGGAACTTGTCGGCTACTACGCGCCCAAGGCCGGCGGCGAAGGGGCGGATCGCACCGCGCTCGTGCAGGAGCTGAAGCGCCGGCTGCCGGATTACATGGTTCCGGCCTATCTGGAGCAGTTGCCCGCGATCCCGATGACGGTCTCCAACAAGGTCGACCTGAGGAAATTGCCGAAACCGACCAGCGCGCGTGTCGCATCCGGCCATGCGATGGTCGACCCGCGCAACGAGGACGAGACCTTCCTGGTGGAGGCGCTGCAGGACGTGCTGAAGTTCGAGGATATCTCCATCGAGGATCACTTCTTCGACGATCTCGGCGCGAACTCTCTTTTGATGGCCAGATTCTGCGCCCGCATCCGCGCCCGCAAGGCGTGGTCGACGACGTCGATGCGCGACATCTACCTGCATCCGACGGTCGCCAAGCTCTCCGATTACCTGCGTGAGCCGCAAACGACCGCTATCGCCGCGAGCGAGCCGATGCTGACGCACCGGGCGTCCAATCTTGCCATTTGGGCAACGGGATTCGGCCAGTTGCTGTTCTACGCGGTCTACAGTTATGTCGCGCTTTGGGCGATCAATGACGGCCTCAACTGGGTCTATGATGCCCTGGACGATCCGGGCGTCCTTTACATGCGCTGCGTTATTTTGTCCGCCGGCGTGTTCTTCGGATTGAGCGGCTTCGCCATAGCCGCCAAATGGCTGCTGGTCGGCCGCTGGAAAGCCGAAACCTTCCCGATCTGGGGCTGGCGGTATTACCGCTTCTGGATCGTGAAGACACTGGTCCGCAGCGCTCCGGTCGTGCTGTTCCGGGGCAGCCCCCTTTACAGCCTCTATTTGCGCCTGCTCGGCGCCAGGCTTGGCGAACGCACCGTCATCGAATGCCGCGCCGTTCCGGTCTGCACCGACCTGATCACGATCGGCGACAACTCGATCCTGCGCAAGGAATCGATGATCCTCGGCTTCCGAGCCCAGGCGGGCTATATCCACACCGGCCCGGTCAACGTCGGCAACAACGCCTTCGTCGGCGTCGGCTCGACACTGGACATCGACACCCGCATCGGCGACGGCGCCCAGCTCGGCCATGCTTCATCGCTGCATCGTGGACAGACCATTCCGGCGGGGGAGCGCAGGCACGGCTCGCCGGCGATCCCGACCGAGGCGGATTACTGCACCGTCCCCAACGTACCGCTGTCGAGGGTGCGCCGGGTCATCTATGAGGCGATCCAGCTCTTCATCCTCTTCGCCATCGTCACGCCTTTTCCGCTGCTCTTCCACGCCTATTGGGAAAATGTCGGCGACGACTATCAGGAGACGATCGGTCTGGTGGCGATCGGCACCACGGTCACGGTGGCGGGCTTCATCGTCGGCGGGGTGCTGCTGGCGACCGTCGTGCCAAGGCTGTTCAACCTCATGCTGAAGCCCGGCCGGAACTATTCGCTTTACGGCTTCCACTACTGGCTGCAATCGATGCTCGAGCTGGTGAGCAATGTGCGCCTGCTGAACGTCCTGTTCGGCGACAGCTCGGCCATCGTCTACTACCTGCGCGCTTTGGGCTGGCAGCTGAACAAGGTTGACCAGACCGGCTCGAATTTCGGCACCAACCAGCGGCACGAGAATCCGCAGCTCAGCGAAATCGGCTCGAAAACCATGGTGTCCGACGGTCTGTTCATGGTCAACATGCAGAAGTCGGCCAACTCCTTCCGCCTCGAGCACACGCGGGTCGGCGAGCGCAACTTCTTCGGCAACAACATCATCTATTCACCGGATTCCCGCGTCGGCGACAATTGCCTGCTCGGAACCAAGGTCCACGTGCCGGTGGACGGTCCCATGCGCGAGAATGTCGGGCTGCTGGGCTCGCCGCCCTTCGAGATTCCGCGCATGGTCAATCGCGACAAGGAGCTTCTCGGGTTGATCTCCGACAAGGAGCGCAGCCGCCGCCTGCCGCGGAAAAATTTGCACAATCTCGTCACCGCGCTGATGTTCGTGGCCGCGCAATGGGTGATCCTGTTCCTGACGCTCGCCATCTGGGACCGGGCGCTCAACTACTATACCGAATGGGGCGAGACGGCGCTGTTCGTCGCGGTGGTGCTGACCACGGCGATCGGCATTCCGTTCTACATCTTCCTCGAGCGCGCCAGCCTCGCCTTCCGCAGGCTGAAGCCCAGGATGGCGACGATCTACGACCCGGTTTTCTGGCGGCACGAACGCCATTGGAAGCTGTCCGATTCGCCGATCATGGGACTGTTCACCGGCACCCCGTTCCGACCGCTGATCCTGCGCCTGCTGGGTGTGAAGGTCGGGCTGCGGCTATACGACGGCGGCTGCATCATAACCGAGCGCTCGCTGGTGGAGATCGGCGATGACGTTACCCTCAACGAGGGCTGCGTGATCCAGCCGCACTCGCTGGAGGAAGGCGCGTTCAAATCCGACTACATCCGCATCGGCAATGGCTGCACGCTGGCGCCCTCCGCCTTCGTTCACTACGCGGTGGTGATGGGCGAGGGATCCGTGGCCGACGTCGACTGCTTCGTCATGAAGGGCGAAGTCCTCGAGCCGAACACCGTCTGGCGCGGCAACCCGGCGAAGCTTTACGGCGTCGTGACGCCGATCGATGCCCGCACGATGGAAATCGGGCACGCCCCGTGACGCGCGCCGCCGGCACGAGCGACCAGCCGGTTGTCCTGGAGCCAGTCGGCAAGGGCAACCGGGCGGCGATACTGGCGCTCGAGCTGTCGCCCCAACAACAAGGCTTCGTCGCTTCCAACGCGGACTCGCTGGCCGAGGCCCGCCAGGATGACGAAGCCATCCCTCGCGCCGTGGTCGCCGAAGGGCGCGTCGTCGGATTCCTGATGTACAGCGCGCCGGACGACGATGACGAAGCGATCATCTATCGTTTCATGATCGACCGGCGCGAGCAGGGCAAGGGTCTTGGCCGCGCCGCCGTCGCCAAGGCGCTGGAAGAGATTGCGCGCCTTGGCCATGTCCACCGCGTCTCGATCTGCTATGAGCCGGAAAACGAGGCGGCGCGCCGGCTTTACGCGAGCTTCGGTTTCGTGGAGCAGGGACGGGACGAAGACGGCGAGATGATCGCCGTGCTCGAATTGGGCGGATAGGGCGTTGAACACCCCACCGAACGAGGCGCGGCCGGATATCGAGCTGGCGGTCGATCGCGCATTGACGGGCCTCGCGCCGCCTGGCCTGATCACCGGTTGCCGTCTCATTCGCGCCGGGGACGAGCAACATCTCCTGCCGGCGGAAAGCGCTTCCATCGCTGCACGCGAGCCCCGCTCGCGCGCCGCCAGCGGGGCGGGTCGCCAGGTGGCGCACGAATTGCTCCGGCGGCTTGGCTGCGCCGATCCCGCGGTGCCGCGCGGCCGACTGGGAAACCCGGCCTGGCCGGCGGGCATCATCGGTTCGATAGCGCATGACGACGATCTCGCCGTGGCGGTCGCCGGGCGATCCGGCGCCATGAGAAGCGTGGGCGTCGACATCGAACCCGCCCTGCCCTTGCCTCGGGAGCTGGAGGCGATCGTGGCCACGCCTCGAGACCGCTTGGGCGATCTTGAGGCCGGCACAGGCGGCCGGGTCCTGTTTGCCGTCAAGGAGGCGGTCTACAAGGCATCGTTTCCGCTCGACGGCCGCGTCCTGGGTTTCGAAGACATCGCCGTAGATTTCGAAGCAGGCGAGGCGGTCACGTCGTCCGGCCGCAGGCTGACCGTGCGCTTCGCCATCTCGCCCAGGATCCTGGCGCTGGCATATACGGCATAAGCCGCGTCGCTCATCCCGGCTTCCGCCCGTCTCACAAGACGGTTCTCATCCAGGCCAGGAAAGTCTCCATCACCGCGGCTCGCGGATTATGCTGCATCCACACGACATAAAAGCTGTAGCCCGGCAAGGATAAGGGATGGGCTTTGACGAGCGAGCCGCTTGCCAGCTCGCGGCCGACGACGACGTCGCTCAGGATCGCGATGCCTTGCCCGGCGACCACCGCGTCGATCGCATGCAGCTCCTCGCGGAAGCTCAGATCCCAGGCCTTGTCGGGAATCAGGTCGGGATCGATCGAGCGGGCCGTCGCCAGCCATCGGCGCCAGGTCGGCGCGTCCGGATCCCGGTTCATCCAGTCGAAATGGACCAGCGGATAGCGCAGCAGATCGGCGGCCCGCTCGACGGCCCGCCCATCGCTTGCCAGCAATCGCGGACTGCAGATGGGAAAGAAGGAATCGCGGCAGAGCTCTTGTGCCTGAAAGCCGACAGGCGGTCGCCGTGTGTAGCGGATCGCCACATCCGCGGCGCCGGCGCGCAGATCGAGGACCGCGTCCGTCCCGATGATCTCCAGCGACACGGCCGGGTTGGCCTCCCGCCATTTCGGCAAGCGCGGCACCAGCCACCGGCTGGCGAAAGCGTTCGGGCTCGTCACCCGCAGCGGCGTCTGGACGTCCGCTTCGGCGACCGCGGCCAGGGAGCCGGCGAGAAGATCGAAGCCATCACGCAGGATCGGGAACAGCCGCGTTCCCGCGCTCGTCAGCACCAGCGGGCGCGGCCGGCGCTGGAACAACTTTCGGCCGCATATCTCTTCCAGCAGGCGGACCTGGTGGCTGATTGCCGTCGGCGTCACGCCGAGCTCCGCCGCCGCGGCCTTGAAGCTGCCATGCCGGGCGGCGGCCTCGAAAGCGTGCAACGCGCGGAGCGGCGGGCTGTTCCTCATGCGGGCAGTGTAGATGAATTCAGCTCATCCAGTAGCTAAGAATTTCGCTTTTGCGGAAGGTCGGGTGTCTGTGAGACCGTAGGCCCAGCTGGAACCGAGGGCGACGACGATGGAGCTTCCGCGACAGACCGATAGCTTATCGGGCCGATTCCCGTCCTCGGACGCCGCGATCGCGGGACTACGGCAGCGCTTGCAAGGCGAACTGGTAATGCCGACGGACGCCGGTTACGACCAGGCGCGCAGAGTGTGGAACGGGGCGATCGACAAAAGGCCCGCGGCAATCGTCTTTTGCGCCAGTCCCGAAGACGTCATCCTTGCCGTGACCTGTGCCAGGTCGCAAGGCTGCCTCGTGGCCGTTCGCAGCGGCGGCCACAATGTCGCCGGCCTGTCGGTCTGCGACGACGGCATGGTGATCGACCTGTCGCGCATGAAGACAATTGCCGTCGATCCCGAACGCCGCGTCGCCAGGGCCGAAGCCGGACTGACCCTGGCCGAGTTCGATGCCGCCACGCAGGCGCATGGGCTGGCGACGACCATGGGCGTCAACGGCGACACCGGCATTGCCGGCCTGACGCTCGGCGGCGGCTTCGGCAAGCTCGGGCGCAAGCATGGACTGAGCTGCGACAATCTGATCGCCGCTGAAATCGTCACCGCCGACGGACGGCTGTTGCGGACCAGCGCCGGCGAGCATCCAGACCTGTTCTGGGCGTTGCACGGCGGCGGCGGTAATTTCGGCATCGTGACGGCGTTCGAATACCGGCTGCACCCGCTCGGCCCCGACCTCCTCGTGGCCTCGGTCCTTCACCCCTACAAGGATGCACGCGAGGCCATGCGCTTCTACGACACATTCTCCCGCGATGCCCCGGACGAAGTGAGCGTCGATGCCGCGCTCGTCACACTGCCCTCCGGCGAGCGCGGCTTCAGCATCTCGGCCTGCTACGCCGGGCCGCCCGAAGCGGGCGAGCCTGTCATCGCGCCGCTGATGAAATTCGGATCTCCCATCGATGGCCGCCTCCAGGCCATCCCCTACCTCCAAATTCAATCGGCTGGCGACAGCCTCTTTCCACGCGGGCGACGCTATTACTGGAAGGCGCAGTTCCTGCGCGCAATCAGCGATGGCGCGATCGAGGCGCTGCTCGAGGCTTACGCCAAGGCTCCCAATCGCTCGTCCCTGCTGGTCTTCCAGCAGGTCGGCGGCGCGATCGCCCGCGTGCCCGCTTCGGACTCGCCCTACGCCAACCGCGATGCGGCGCTCGACTGCTTCCCGATCGCCATCTGGGACGATCCGGCCGATGACGCGGCCAATATCGGATGGGCGCGCGAGCTTTGGAATGCGGTCCGGCCATTCTCAACCGGCGGTGTTTATGCCAACAATCTCGGCGACGAGGGCGACGAACGCGTGCGCGATGCCTATGGCGCCAACTATGCGCGCCTCGCCGCCGTCAAGAAGCAGTACGACCCGACCAATTTCTTCCGGTTGAACCAGAACATCAGGCCTGGATAATTCGCAAATTCCTAGGGAACCCGTGCGCAGCCGCTGGACGATCCTTGCCGTGCTCTTCATCGCCCGAGCCGCGATGGCAGTGCAGTTCCAGAGCATCGCGGCCATCGCGCCGGAGCTTGAGAAGGCACTGAACGCCAATGTCGCCGATATAGGCGTGCTGATCGGCCTCTATTTCGCGCCGGGCATCGCGCTGGCGCTGCCGGGCGGCGCGATCGGACGGCGCTTCGGCGACAAGGCGACGGTGCTTGCCGGACTGGTCATGATGCTGGCGGGCGAGGCGCTGCTGTGCAGCTCGACGTCATGGAGCGTGCAGATCGCGGGCCGGCTGATCGCGGGCATAGGCGGCGTGCTGCTGAACGTGCTCATGACCAAGATGATGGTCGACTGGTTCGCGGGCCGGCGGATCGCCACGGCGATGGCTATCTTCATCAACTCATGGCCGCTGGGCATCGCGCTCACGCTCGTGGCGCTGCCGCTGATCCAGGCCGAGTTCGGAATTGCCGGCGCACAGGTCGCGGTCATGGCGTTTATCGGCGCGGCCCTGGCGCTGGTCGGGCTTTTCTACCGGCCGCCAGGCCACTCCGTCGCCCCGGTCGCGACCCAAGCCGCGAGGCTTGGGCCCCCTGGCACCTGGGCTGTGCTGCTGGCAGGCTCGATATGGGCCTTCTACAATGTCGGCTTCGCCATGATTTTCAGTTTCGCGCCATCGATGCTGGTCGAGCGCGGCTGGTCGACCGCAGCCGCCGGCTCGGCCGTCAGCATCGTGCTGTGGCTCGCGGCTCTTTCGGTTCCGCTCGGAGGCTACCTCGCGGACCGCGCGGGAAGCCGCAATGCGCTGCTTGCCGCAAGCAGCTTCGCTTTCGCCGCGCTGATTGCGCTGTTGTGGAGGGGTTCGCCGGTGACGCCGACATTGATCGCCCTCGGCCTCGTCTGCGGGCTTCCGGCCGGATCGATCATGAGCCTGCCGGCGCGGGTGCTGGCGCCGGCGACACGGGCGCTGGGAATGGGACTCTTCTACACGGTCTACTACGCCACGATGCTGATCGCGCCCTGGCTCGGCGGCAGGCTTGCGCTTTGGACTGGCGGCGCGGGCGCGGCCCTCGGCCTCGGCGCGGCGGCTCTTCTAGCCTGTCCGGTTCTTTTGTGGGGGTTCGAACGCCGGCTGCCCGTGCAGGCCCGAACGGCCCCGCAGGCGAGCTGAGACGCTTACGGCTTTCCAACAGGCGGCGGCGCCTGACCGCGAGATCAGACAGGAACGTAGGACAACCTGATCACATCCTCGATCCGGTCATGAGCCACCAGACGGAGCGGCGGGCGGGGTCCGGCGAAATAGGGCTTGCCGCGGCCAAGCACCACCGGATGCAGGTAGATCCGATACTCGTCGATCAAGCCCAGCTCGGTGAGGCTTCGCGCCAAGTCTGGGCCTGCGACTTCGATCTCGCCGTCGTGCTCGGCCTTCAGCTTCCGCATTGCGCCCCCGAGATCGCCCTCGACAAGCCTGGCATTGGGGCCGACAGACTTCAACGTGCGCGAAACGACCCATTTCGGCTGGCGCCGCCACGCCGCCGCATAGGCAAGCCGCTCGCCATCCCACTCGGGATGCTCGTCGTCCCAATAGCGCATGATCTCGTACATGCGGCGGCCGTAGACGCTGCCCGACTGCCGCTCGGCCTCCGCGATGAAGTGGCGAAACAGCGTGGGGCTTGGCCCGAACGCCGTGTGATCGACATAGCCGTCCAGCGACTGGTTCATTCCGAACACGAGCTTGGCCATTGCCTGCTCCTCACATGCATTCGATCTGATTGCGTTGTGCAACCGGTTTAGGTTAGATCGACTGATTTTATTTTGCAATTGGTTTTGGCACGCGCATGAACGCCCCACGGCTCGGTCAGCCGAACTCAAGCGACCACCGCCAAGCCCGGCGAAGCGCGCAAGCGGGCTATGTCGCGCGCCGGCGGCTCGCCAAAATGGCGGCGATATTCGCGGCTGAACTGCGACGGGCTTTCATAACCCACATGGAAGGCCGCGGTCGCGGCGTCGATGTCCTGAACGAGCATCAGGCTGCGCGCGTCCTGCAAGCGGAGCTGCTTCTGGAACTGCAGCGGCGTCATCGCCGTCACGGCGCGAAAATGCTCGTGCAGGCTCGACGGACTCATGCCGATTTCCGCGGCAAGCCGCTCGATGCTGAACCGTTCCCGGAAGTTCCGCCCGATCCAGGCGATGGCGCGGCCGACCTGGGCCATCCGGCCCTGGCTGGAGGTGATGTGGCGCATCCTGGCGCCATCCGGGCCGGCGAGCAGGCGATAGAGAATTTCCTGCTCGGCAAGCGGCCCGAGCACGGGCAGCGCCGGCGGATCGTCGAGCAGGCGCAGCAGGCGCAGGACCGCGTCGAGCAGGTCGGCGCCGGCGTCGGACACCGTCTTGCCTATGGGCAGGGCCGGCGCTCCCGGCGGCGGCGGTACGCGCTGCGCCAGGTCCCCCAGCATGACCGGATCGAAATCGAGGTACAGGCAAAGATAGGGTTTGTCGGGGGTCGCCTCGACCACGCGGCCTGTAGCCGGCAGGTCGTAGGTCACGACGCCATAGCGCCCCGGTGCGTATCTGAACACGCGGTCGCCCAGCATGACATCCTTGTGCCCCTGCGCGACGAGGCACAGCTGCGGCCGGTAGACATTCGGCATCGGCATCGTCACCGTAGAGGATCGAACAAGCGTCACACGTTCAAGAGGGGTGGCGTGGAAGCCATCCTTCGAGACGTGCCGGGCAATCAAAGCTGCGATTTCGGACAGTTTTTCCATCAATCCTACCATCGCACGCGCGCGGATGCGCGGCAATGCGAACCGCAGCGTCTGGAGGATCAGGCAACAATCCCGGCGCATCGGGCTACCGGTTCGACGTCACCGCTCGCCACAGTGTCAGCGGCTCTGGTCAAGCGAACCAGGCCACGGAACAAAGCGAACAAGCATGGAGCGAACATGACGATCGATAGACTGAAGACACCCAAGGTCGCACTCGGGACCTGGGCCTGGGGCGACAGCGGCGAGACCGGGGACGGCTATTTCGGCAGCCCGCTGACCCGGACGAGCCGGGACGAAATCGCGGACAAGGCGCATGCGGCCGGCTTCACCCTGTGGGACACCGCCGCGGTATATGGCATGGGCCGTTCCGAGACCGTTCTCGGGGAGGTGTTGAAGCGCTTCCCCCGCGGCGACTACCAGCTCTCCACCAAGTTCACCCCGCAGGCTGCGGGACCCGGCGCCGATCCGATGGCGGACATGCTGGAGCAGAGCCTGGCCCGCCTCGGCACCGGCTACATCGACCTCTACTGGATCCACAATCCGGCCGACGTCGCACGGTGGACCCCTCACCTGATCCCGTTGCTGAAGAGCGGGAAGGTCAGACATGTTGGCGTCTCGAATCACAGACTGGGCGAAATCGAGCTCGCCGACCGGATTCTCGGGAAAGACGGGTTCCGGGTCGAGGCGGTCCAAAACCACTACAGCCTGCTCTACCGCGGCTCCGAGGACGCCGGCATCCTGGATTATTGCCGCGACCACGGCATCCCGTTCTTCGCCTATATGGTGCTCGAACAAGGCGCCCTGAGCGGCAAGTACAGTCCGGAGAACCCGCTGCCGGAAGGCAGCAACCGGGCGGAAACCTACAACGGCATGCTGCCTCAGCTGAAGGCGCTGACGGACAAGCTCGCCTCGATCGGCCAGAAGCAGGGCGCGGCAGCTGCCGATGTCGCGACGGCTTGGGCCATCGCCAAGGGCACGACGCCGATCATCGGCGTCACCAGGCCCGCCCACATCGATGGCCTGGTCCGGGCCACCAGCATCACGCTCCCAAGCGACGACATCGCGCAGCTGGAAGCTCTCGCCGACGCCGCTGGCGTGAACACCCGCGGCTGGTGGGAGAAAGAGATGGAAGGCTGAGTTCCCTCGGACCCTGGCTCCCGGCAACTCGGCAGGGGATCATCTCGTTGCGCGGGATGGTCGCCCGTGACCGGACCGGTTGCCTCCCGTCCTCGCGAATCATCCGACAATTCAAAGCCGTTTCAAATCGGTCATTTGCAACCGCGAGGTTCGGCCGGATCTCTGAAACTATTGGCGCGCCCGAAGAGATTCGAACTCCTGACCCCCAGATTCGTAGTCTGGTGCTCTATCCAGCTGAGCTACGGGCGCGCAACAGGCCGTGTTTGACACAAGCCCCGCGATCCGGTCGAGACGACCGGCCGCGATGTGGAGTGTTCCCTAACGACTGAATTTGCGAAAAGCAAGCCGATCCGGCAAAAGTTTTGTCGCAGGTGTTTCAACGATGTCGAGGTGTGCCAAGATTCAGGTCAGGCCAGGCCGAGAATGGTGGCTTCAAAGAACCGGAGCGGAGCGTACTTAAGTAGGTGAGCACCGGAAGCGCAGGAAGCCGCCGTTCGCAGGCCGGTACCACCTGAGTATCGGCAAACCTCAGGCAGGGCGGCGCAGGCCGTTGCGCGCCTGGTCGAGCCGGACCGGCTGGTCGGGAATGGTGACGGCGAAGACGGTGCGGCCGCCGATCGATTCGACGAGCTCGACCGTGCCGCCGTGGGCGCGGATCAATTCATGCGCGATCGCCAGGCCAAGCCCGGTGCCGCCGCTGCGCGCCGAGCCGCGGAAGGCGGCGAAGAGATTCTCGCGCGCCTTGGGCGGCAGGCCGGGGCCGGTGTCGGTGACGGTGATGCGGCTGACGCTGCCGTGGCGCTCGGCCGCGACCGCCAGCCGGCGCACCACCGCGCTCTCGGTGTCGGCGGCCATCGCCTGCACCGCGTTGCGGCAGAGATTGGTGAGCACGCGGAAAAGCTGGTCGGAATCGGCGTCCACCTCGAAGGCATGCTCGACGCCATTGATGAACTCGATGCCTTCCTCGATGTCGAGCAGGCCTTGCACGTCGTCGACCAGCTGGCGGAGCCGCAGCCTGCGGCGCGACGGCGCCGGCTCCTGCGTACGGCCATAGTGAAGCACGCCCTCGGAATAGGAGACGGCCCGGTCGAGCGCGCGCACAAGCTTCGGCGCGAAGGACTGCACGGTCGGGTCCTTCACCTGGCGCAGGCGGTCGGACATCAGCTGCGCGGAAGCCAGGATGTTGCGCATATCGTGATTGATCTTCGACACGGCCAGGCCGAGATCGGCGAGGTGCTTCTGCTCCGACAGCATCTTCTGCAGCCGGTCCTGCATCTGCGCCAGCTCGCGCTCGGCCACGCCGATCTCGTCGGAGCGGTCCGTCGGCGAGATGACGCGTCCGGGATCGTCGGGCGCCTCGGAGAAGGCCAGGATCGAACGCGTCATGGTGCGGATCGGCCCGATCATGATCAGGTCGATCGCCGCATAGACCAGCATGGCGGTGAAGAGCGAGATCAGCAGCGAGACGACGGCGACATTGCGCGAATATCTGAGCATGGCGTCGCGCAGCCGGTAATCCGGCATGATCAGCTCGAATTCCTTGTCGCTGTCGCCGACCGGGCCGAAGACGCGCAGCATGCGCTTGCCGCCGAAGAACAGCGTGTCGAGCGCGCCGGTCATGCCGTTGACCAGCCCGACATCGGCGATGTCGATATGCTCGTCGACCTGGGGCGGCATGTCGGAAACGACGAGCAGCCGCGAGACCCCGCCGTCGCGTACGGCGATCGCCTTGGCGCCGATCGCCATCAGCACGTCGTTCTGGGCGTTGTGCGACAGCGCATTGGGTTCGCCCTGCAACAGCACGATCGACACGGCGGCGGCGGTGCTCAAGCGCTCCTTCAGCCAGTTGACCCGGTAGCTGGCGATCCAGGGCAGGAAGATCAGGACTTCGGCCAAGAGCACGAAGGCGATGGTGAGGAAGAGAAGCTTGGTCGACAGGCCGCGCGACAGCGGCACCCGGCGCGACGAATTCGCCGCGGCCGGCTGTGCCTTTTCATCGGTGGACAGAGCTTCACTCGTCATGACGCGGTCTTCACGAGGCCTTGATCGGCCAAGATTATGCGATTTGCAGCTTTTTTGCCAATTTCAACCTTGGTCCAGCGAAAAATGCCTCGCAACCACGCCGGATTGACTTCCAAAAACCTTCTTTCTATAAGCCCGCTCACGCTCGGGCCATTCGTCCCGGCGCGGTTTCGATCGCGCCTAAGCCGGCCCGGCAAAGCTCCTGTTACAGAGTGACAGAATCAAGAAGGGCCGCACGCCGCGGTATTAAAACAAATGAAGCGTACATACCAACCGTCCAAACTCGTCCGGAAGCGTCGGCATGGTTTCCGTGCCCGCATGGCCACCAAGGGTGGCCGCGGCGTCGTTGCTGCCCGCCGCAACCGCGGCCGCAAGCGGCTCAGCGCCTAACGGAAGACGAGATCGTTGCCCGCAACCGGCAAGCCAAAGGGACAGGTTCCCGGGCGGCTTCTGAAACGCGCGGATTTCCTGGCTGTGCGCGGCGGCGAGAAACGCCGCGGCCGGCTTTTCCTCGTTGAAGTTCTCGACCGCGGCGACGACCTTGCGCCGCGCGTCGGCTTCACCGTCACCAAGAAGGTCGGCAACGCCGTGGTGCGCAACCGCGTCCGGCGGCGGCTGAGGGAAGCCGTGCGCGTGCATGCCGCCGATGACATGGCGCCCGGCAATGACTATGTCATCGTCGGGCGCGAAGACGTGCTTGCCATTCCGTTCGGCCAGTTGAAGGCCGAGCTTTCCCGCCGGCTGCGCGGAACACGATAGGCCAAGGGCTTTCGATGGAAAACAACCGCAATTTCTTCATCACCATTGCGCTGTCGGTGCTGATCCTGACGCTCTGGCAGGTGTTCTACATGAACCCGCGCATGGAGCAGCAGCGCGAGCAGGCCCGCATCGAGCAGCAGCGCGTCGAGGCGCAGAAGAAGGAAGCGGGCGGCGGCGCCAACTCCGGTGCGGCCGGAACGCCGGCCCCGGCTTCCGGAAGCGTTCCCGGCGCGCCCGGCGGTGAAACGGTGACCGCCGCCAGCCGCGACCAGGCCATCGCCGCGACCAAGCGAGTCAAGATCGACACGCCAAGCCTCGAGGGCTCGATCAACCTGACCGGCGCGCGCCTCGACGACTTGAAGCTCAAGCATTACACCGAGACGGTCGACAAGAACTCGCCTAAGATCGAGCTGCTCAACCCGTCATCGCTGCCCAATGGCTATTTCGCCGAGATCGGTTTCGTCGGCAACGACAAGACCGGTGCGGTGCCAGGTGCGGATACGGTTTGGAGCGTCGAGGGCAACGCGACGCTGACTCCATCGTCGCCGGTGACCCTGACCTTCACCAACGACAAGGGCTTGACGTTCAAGCGCACCATCTCGGTAGACAGCGACTATATGTTCACCGTCTCCGACACCGTGCAGAACTCAGGAACCGCCGCCGTCTCGCTCTATAATTACGGCAGGGTTACGCGTTTCGATAAGCCTGCGGTCGCCAGCACTTATGTGCTGCACGAAGGCTTGATCGGCGTCACCGGTAGCGAGGGGCTGCAGGAGCACAAATACGCAGCTGTCGAGAAAGACAAACAATACAAGCCTGGGAAGTCGACCGATGGCTGGCTCGGCATCACCGATAAATATTGGGCGGTGACGCTGGTGCCTTCCGAGAAGCAGCCGTTTCAACCTACCTTCTCGTATTTCGATCTGAGCGGCGGCCTTCACCCCCATAGCTACCAGTCTGACTTCCTGACTGATGCCATCAATGTAGACGCCGGCCAATCGGCAACCATCGAGACCGAGGTGTTTGCCGGCGCCAAGGAAGTAAACAAGATCAACGCCTATGAGAAGGACCGCAACATTCGGCTCTTCGACAAGCTGATCGATTGGGGCTGGTTCTGGTTCATCACGCAGCCGATGTTCTCGCTCATCGACACGCTCTACAAATTCTTCGGCAATTTCGGCCTGGCGATCCTCGCCACCACCGTCATCGTCAAGGCCATCTTCTTCCCGCTCGCCAACAAGTCCTATGCCTCGATGGCGAACATGAAGAAGGTGCAGCCGAAGATGCTGGAGATCCGCGAGAAATACGCGGACGACAAGATGAAGCAGCAGCAGGCGATGATGGAGCTCTACAAGACCGAGAAGATCAACCCGCTGGCCGGCTGCTGGCCGGTGGCGCTGCAGATCCCGGTCTTCTTCTCGCTCTACAAGGTGCTCTACATCACCATCGAGATGCGGCACGCGCCGTTCTTCGGCTGGATCCACGATCTCGCGGCGCCGGATCCGACCTCGATCTTCAACCTGTTCGGCCTGCTGCCGTTCGCGGCGCCCGCCTTCCTGCCGCATATGGGCGCCTGGGCGGTGGTGATGGGCATCACCATGTTCCTGCAGATGCGCATGAACCCGGCGCCGCCGGACCCGACGCAGGCGGCGATCTTCACCTGGATGCCGGTGATCTTCACCTTCATGATGGGCTCCTTTCCGGCCGGCCTCGTCATCTACTGGGCCTGGAACAACACGCTGTCGATCCTCCAGCAGGGCGTCATCATGAAGCGCCAGGGCGCCAAGATCGAATTGTGGGACAATCTCGCGGCGATGTTCCGCAAGAAACCATCGCCGGCGGAATAGCCGGATCCTACGTTACATATCAAAACCCGGCCTTCATTGGCCGGGGTTTTTCGTTGGAGATGCCAACGGGACAGCGCCAACCTTCGCGATTGGCCGTGGCTTACACCCCGGAGCGGCGCGCGCGGGCCCTGGATTCATACCGGCACGCTAAGGCGTTGCAACGGTTACAGAATTCTGCACCGTCACACTCCGCGGCAAGGGTCACGGGAATGGATCCTCGGGTCAAGCCCGAGGATGACGACGTTGCGTTCCCCTTCGCCGATAAACCCATACGTGATTGCCCTAGATGCACTGGGCGAGAATGATTTTCGGGAATTATTCAGAGTTCCTGAAACTCCGCGCCGCCCGGCTTCGTATGATTTCGGTCCTCCCCAAAAATGGCCGGACGGCTTCCGGCGCGGCGACGCCGGTGTTTGGGAGGTCGTCCGGCAGGCCGGGGTCCCGCAGGTGGCGGGATTCCGGTCCTTTCACTCCATGACGGCGCTGTGGTCGATCTTGGCCGGCGTGCCGGGCTTGCGCAGCAGAAGCACCAGCGGGATGGCGGCAAGCGACAGGATCATCATCAGCTTGAAGTCGTCGACATAGGAGATGATCGTCGCCTGCAGCGTGACCAGGCCGTCCAGCGCGGCGCGGCCGGCTGCGGTGTAAGGGCTCAGCGCCTGGGAGATCGCGGGGTCGCTGAAGGCCGGATTGTAGGGCGTCACATAGGTGGCGATGTTGGCATGGTTGATCTGCTGGTTCTGCGTCAACAGCGCGGTGACCACCGAGATGCCGACGCTGGAGCCGATGTTGCGCGACAGATTGTAGAGGCCGGTGCCTTCCGCGCGCCGCTCCGGCGCCAGCGTGGCGAAGGTGATGGTGGTGAGCGGCACGAACAGGAAGCCCAGGCCGGCGCCCTGGATGAAGCCGGTGCTGATGATCGTCCATTGCGAGACGTCCGGCGTCCAGCCGGTCATGTCGTACATCGCCCAGGCGGTGATGGCGAGGCCGATGAAAAGCAGCCAGCGCGTGTCGACCTTGCCGACGAGCCGGCCGACCACGAACATGCAGGCCATGGTGCCGAGGCCGCGCGGCCCCATGACGATGCCGGCAGTCACCACCGGATAGCCCATCAGCGTCTGCAGATAGGGCGTCATCAGCGCCAGCGAGGCGAGATAGGTGATGCCGATGATGAAGATGAAGATCATGCCGACGGAGAAATTGCGGTCGAGGAACAGCCGCGGGTTCACGAAGGTGTCGCGCGCCGTGAAGGTATGGACGATGAAGATGTAGAAGGCCGACGCGCAGACCAGCGCCTCGACGATGATCTCGGCCGAGGAGAACCAGTTGAGCTGCTCGCCGCGGTCGAGGAACATCTGCAGCGAGGCGATGGCGACGCTGAGCATGCCGAAGCCCAGCCAGTCGAGCCTGGCCTTGAGGTCGAGCTTGGTTTCCTGGACGAACATGGAGACGCCGATAAAGGCCAGCGCGCCGATCGGCACGTTGATGTAGAAAACCCAGCGCCAGGAGACGTTCTCGGTCAGCCAACCGCCGATGACCGGGCCGAGCACCGGGCCGACCATGACCGAGACGCCGAACAGCGCCATGGCCGAGCCGCGCTCCTCGACGCTGTAGATGTCGAGCAGGATCGACTGCGACAGCGGTACGAGCGCCGCGCCGAACAGCCCCTGCAGCAAGCGGAAGCCGACGATCTGCGGCAGCGACTGCGCGAAGCCGCACAGCACCGAGGCGACCACGAAGCCGGTGATCGCCACCAGAAGGATGCGCTTGCGGCCAAAGCGGTTGGCGAGATAGCCGGACGGGGGTGTCATCACCGCCGCGGCGACGATGTAGGAGGTGAGCACCCAGTTGATCTGGTCGGCGCTCGCCGAGACGCTGCCCTGGATATAGGGCAGCGCCACATTGGCGATGGTGGTGTCCAGCGCCTGCATGATGACCGCCAGGATCACGCAAGCGGTGATGGCGCCGCGATTGGCGACCACGGGCGCGCCTGTCGCGGAAGCCGTTGTCATGACTTTTGTCCGAAACGCTTGAGGAGGTCGGTGACGAAATCGGGCAGGCCGCGGGCATGGCCGGTGTCGATGCTGACGACCGCGCTCATGCCGCCGCGCAGCGGCGGCTTGCCGTCCGGATCGTCGATCGTCACGCGCATCGGGATGCGCTGCACGACCTTGACCCAGTTGCCTGAGGTGTTCTGCGCCGGCAGCAGCGAGAAGCTGGACGACGAGGCCGGGCTGATCGAGCCGACCGTGCCGTGCCAGACCTCGCCCGGATAGGCGTCGATGCTGATCGTCGCCTTCTGGCCGGGACGCACATAGGTGAGCTCGGTTTCCTTGGGCTCGGCGGCGATCCAGATGTCGGTCGACGACACAAGGCTGAAGGCCGGCTGCGAGGCCGGCAGGTACTTGCCGACCTGCAGCGCGTCGACATTGGTGACGATGCCGTCGAACGGCGCCTTGACGACGGAGTCGTTGAGGTTGCGCTGCGCGTCGTCCACCGCCGACTGGGCCTGCAGGTAGAACGGGTTCTGCTCGACCGGCTGGCTGGCATCGCCGCCGAGCTGGGCAAGCATCGCCTGCGCCTGCGCCTTGGCGACGGTCACCTTCTGGCGGGCTGCTATCAGGTCGTGTTGGGCGCTGTCGAAGGTCGCCTTGGAGGCGGTCGAGGTTTTGAGCAGATCCTGCTGACGCTGGAAGGCCGATTCGTAATAGGGAATGTCAGCTTCGGCCTGGTCGATCGACGCCAGCGACTGCTGGTAGCTCGCCTGTAGCGTCAGCACCTGGTTGCGCACCGTGCCGAGCTGCGCCTTGGCGCCCGCAAGCGCGGTTTCGAAGGAGGCAGGCCGCAGGCGGAAGAGCACGTCGCCCTTCTTCACCGCCTGGTTGTCGTGCACGTCGATCTCCTGCACGGTGCCGGAGACATCGGTGGAAACCCCGAGCGACTGTGCCTGGATATAGGCGTTGTCGGTGGTCATGATCTGGCCGCCGATGACGTAGTAGTAGCCGCCGGCCACCAGCGCGACGGGCAGCAGCGCGAACAGGATCGGCCGCATCAGGCTGCGGCGCGGCTTGGCCGGAGCTGGTGGAGCCACAGTGACGGCCGCCGGTTTCGGCTGGGCCGATGGCGCCTCGAGCGTCGCCGGTTCCGGCGCCACGGGCGCTTCCAGCTCATCGTCTTCGACAACGGGCGGATTGCCGCGCCTTTGCTCGCGCTGGCTGTCCAGGCGAATGACCTGGTCGCTTGCTCTTTCGCCGACAATGTCTTCGTCGGCGGGCTTTCTGGGTGAGGTTCCTTCAGACATGGACTTTCTCCCGGTCGACGGCCGGCTGGGCGCAGGCCTCGAGCAGATTGGACTTGATCAGGCAAAGGGTTTGCAGCAGCTGCTGCTGCGCATCCGCGGACAGACCGGCAAAGGCCTCGTCACGCGTCTTGCGGCCGCTGCCGCGCATCACTTCGATCAGCGGATGCGCGTTCGGGGTCAGATAGATAAGCCAAGCCCGGCGGTCGGCCGGGTCGGGCCGGCGCTCGATGAAGCCGCCCGCCTCCATCTTGTCGAGCAACCTTGCGAGCGTGATCGGCATGATCTCGATGAGGTCGGCCAGCTTGTTCTGGTGGACGCCCTCATGCGCCGAAAGATAGGCCAGCACCTGCCACTGCGCGCGGGTCAGCCCGAAGGCGCGCGACCGCTGCTCGAAACGCTTCCTGAGCAGGCGCGCGACATCGTGCAGCACGAAGCTGATATTCGGCGAGGTGGACATTGGAGGACTTCGGAGTCGGCGGACAAACTTTCGTGAGCATGCTTATTATCATCATGCACATAATCCTGCTAGACGCGGAGCGCAAGACCGACTAAGGCGCTTGGTAAAAATATCGCATAGGCCAGAACCCGGCCCGACCGGCTTGGGATCAGGCAAGGACAAGACGATGAACCGGCTCAAGATCGCCATGCTGGCGCTGCTCATGGGATACGCTTTTCCAGCCGCCGCGAAGGACGCGGTGAGCTGCGGCGGAGCGGCGATGCTTGGGGGCGCGCAGCTCAATTGCAGCCATGTGCAACCCAAGGCGCCGCCGCAATTCTGCACGTTCAGCTGGACTCTGCACACGACGGCGGGCGAGCAGAAAATCGTCGAAGGCAGCTTCTCGCTGCCGCCCGGGGCGTCGAACGTCCAAGTCTATCAGGGCAGCGGCTTCGACAGCGCCCTTTCCAACCCGATCGTGATCTGCCGCGGCAACCATTGAACGGTTGGTGCCGAGGCCGGATCACGTTAGTTTGATCGGACGGTGACTGCGCCTTTAGCCACGGAGGGACGGCGATGACCGGGCCCAATCCCAACATCAAGCATCCGATCGCGATGCATCCGCGCGTCGGCTTCCTGAAGGGGCTGGTCACGTCGCCCAACATCGAGATCGGCGACTTCACCTATTACGACGACCCCGACGGTCCCGACAAATTCGCCGAGAAATGCGTGCTGCACCACTACGACTTCATCGGCGACCGGCTGGTGATCGGGAAGTTCTGCGCCATCGCGGAAGGCGCGCGCTTCATCATGAACGGCGCCAACCACGCCATGTCCGGCTTCTCGACCTATCCGTTCAACATCTTCGGCCATGGCTGGGAGGAAGGTTTCGATCCCGAGACCTGGTCGAAGGAGATCCGCGGCGACACCATCGTCGAAAATGACGTATGGATCGGCATGGATGCGGTGATCATGCCGGGCGTCCGGATAGGCAACGGCGCCATCGTAGCGGCGAAATCGGTTGTCACGCACGACGTGCCGCCTTATGCGATCGTCGCCGGCAATCCGGCAAGGATAGTGAAGATGCGCTTCGACGAATTCACGGTGCGGCGGCTTTTGAAGGCTGCCTGGTGGGACTGGCCGGTCGACAAGATCAGCCGCAACCTCAACGCCATCCGCGGCGCCGACATTTCCAGGCTGGAGGCAGCGGTTTGAACGCGCCCGAAAAAATGACAACCGGCAAGAGCGCGAACGAAACGGCGATCAGCCCGGAGCTGTTCACCCGCGGCTGGGTCTTCATCCGCGGCGTGCCGTCGATGAAGTTCCTGCCGCCGGAAGGCCCGCCGGAGATCGCCTTCGCAGGCCGTTCCAATGTCGGCAAGTCGTCGCTGATCAACGCGCTGGTCGGGCACAAGGGCCTGGCGCGCACCTCGAACACGCCGGGGCGCACGCAGGAGCTCAATTATTTCGTGCCCGACGGCTTCTCAGGCGAGGGCGCCGACCTGCCGCCGATGGCGCTGGTCGACATGCCGGGCTACGGCTACGCCAGCGCGCCTAAGGACAAGGTCGACGCCTGGACGAAGCTGATCTACGAGTATCTGCAGGGCCGCGCGACGCTGAAGCGCGTCTATGTGCTGATCGACGCCCGCCACGGCATCAAGGCCAAGGACGAGGAAGTGCTGACCCTGCTCGACAAGGCGGCGGTGTCCTACCAGGTGGTGCTGACCAAGACCGACAAGATCAAGGCCGCCGGCGTGCCGAGGCTGATCGAGGAGACGCTGGCCAAGATCAAGAAGCGGCCGGCGGCATTCCCGGCGGTGCTGGCGACATCATCGGAAAAAGCCGCGGGCCTGGACGAGCTGCGCGCGGCCATCGCCCTGGTGGCGAACGGCGGTTGAGGCCGTCCGCCTGAGGCCGATCAGCCGGGTGTCACTCCATCCCTTCGCGTTCCGGCTCGCGATCGCGCCGGCCGGTCAGGATCTCACGCTTGCCGACATGATTGGGGGCGCCGACCAGGCCTTCCTTCTCCATGCGCTCGACCAGCGAGGCGGCGCGGTTGTAGCCGACGCCGAGGCGGCGCTGGATGTAGGAGGTGGAGCATTTCTTGTCGCGCTTGACCACCTTGACGGCTTCCTCGTAGAGGGCGTCGCCGTCCTCCTCCCCGATCGCGCTCTTGTCGAAGACCGGACCGGTGTCGGCCGCTTCCTGCTCCTCTTCCTCGTCGGCCGTGACCGTATCGAGATATTCGGGACGTCCCTGCGCCTTCAGATGCGCCACGACATGCTCGACCTCGAGGTCGGAAACGAAGGGGCCGTGCACGCGCGAAATGCGCCCGCCGCCGGCCATGTGCAGCATGTCGCCCTGGCCGAGCAGCTGCTCGGCGCCCTGCTCACCGAGGATGGTGCGGCTGTCGATCTTCGACGTCACCTGGAAGGAGATGCGGGTCGGGAAATTGGCCTTGATCGTGCCGGTGATGACGTCGACGGAGGGGCGTTGCGTCGCCATGATCAGATGGATGCCGGCGGCGCGCGCCATCTGCGCGAGGCGCTGGATGGCGCCTTCGATCTCCTTGCCGGCGACCATCATCAGGTCGGCCATCTCGTCGACGATGATGACGATATAGGGCATGGGCGCGAGGTCGATCGCGCGTTCCTCGAACAGCGGCTCGCCGGTGCCCTTCTCGAAGCCCGTCTGTACCTGCATGGTCACGATCTCGCCCTTGTCGCGGGCGCCGGCAGCGCGCTGGTTGTAGCCGTCGATGTTGCGCACGCCGAGGCGCGCCATCTTGCGGTAGCGGTCCTCCATCTCGCGCACCGCCCATTTGAGCGCCGTGACCGCCTTCTTCGGATCGGTGACGACCGGCGTCAAAAGATGCGGGATGCCGTCATAGACGGACAGCTCCAGCATCTTGGGGTCGACCATGATGAGGCGGCATTCCTCCGGCTTCATCCGGTAGAGCAGCGACAGGATCATGGTGTTGATGGCGACCGACTTGCCGGAACCGGTGGTGCCGGCGACCAGCAGGTGCGGCATCTTGGCGAGTTCGGCGATGACCGGCTCGCCGCCGATCGTCTTGCCGAGGCCGAGCGCCAGCTTGCAGGAGGTGTTGCGGAAGCCGGCCGATCCGATCAGCTCGCGGAAATAGACCGTTTCGCGCGTTTCGTTGGGCAATTCGATGCCGATGACGTTGCGGCCCGGCACCACGGCGACGCGCGCCGAGATGGCCGACATCGAGCGGGCGATGTCGTCGGCGAGACCGATGACACGGCTGGATTTCACTCCCGGCGCCGGCTCGAACTCGTAAAGCGTGACGACCGGGCCGGGGCGGACATGGATGATCTCGCCCTTGACGCCAAAATCCTCCAGCACGCTTTCGAGCAGATCGGCATTCTGCTCCATCCGCTCCTGCGACATGTAGAAGCCCTGACCTTCGGGCGGCATCTGCAGAAGATCCTCGGAGGGAAGCTCGTAGCCCGCCATCGCGGACAGCGGCGCGACCTCGCCGGCCATGGGCAGCGAAGGCGCCTGCCTGACCGTCCTTGCGCCCGACGGAGTGGAAACCGGCATGAGCTCGGCAGGCGCAGGTTCAACGGCCGCGGGGGCGGGCGTCGGAGCGGGGCTGGCCTTAACCGCGTCGGAGCGCCATTCGATGACCCGGTAGAACGACGTCGCCTCGCCGAGGAAGGCGGCGCGAGGTTGCACCGGGTGCGCGGCCGGACGCTGTGCCGGCATCGGCTGCATCGGTGACTGCGCCGGGACGGCGGGCGCCTGTCCCGCCTCGTTCAGCCGAGCCCGCGCCAGGCGTTCGGCAAGAAAGGGCATGCCGAATTCGAAGAAGGCATGATCGGACAGATAGGACCAGCGCAGTCCGCTTGGACGCGGCCTTGCCGCCGCAGCCACCGCCTGGGTCGGCGGCGGAGCTGTGACCGCTGCAGGAGCAACGGTGGACGGTGCGCGAAGCGGCCTGGGTTGCATCGGCGCAGCGGCGGGAGCGGTGGAAACGACCGGGTTTTTCCGGACCGGAGGGGTCGGCTGGGGAGCCGGCGGCGCGGGCCGGACGGGCTCAGCCGCGGGCGTCCTGGCCTGCGCGGCATCTTCCTGCGGGGCGGTTCGCCTGAGGTCAGTGTCCGGCGTGCGGGTGAACCGCACATTGGGCGCGAGGAAGAAATAGTCCTGCCATGCCGGGCGGCTGAACTCGCCGCCATTGGCCGAATCGGGCGGTGCGTTGCGAGCGGCGTCCGATTCGCTTGCCGGCGCGACGCGCAGAGGGACCACCTGCCCCGCCTGCGAGCCCCGGCCACCGCGCCCGACATCTTCCGGGCGGTCATCGTCTTCGCCTTGATAGGCGGAAGCGCCGGAAAGATTGGCACGGGGAAAACGCATGGATGTCATTCTCGAGACTCGCCGATTGAACGTCTCCCGAGACATAGAAAGCGATGGTTAACAGGTCCTTCCGAAAGCCCTGCCTGACGAGGCCAATCGACGTTTGAAAAGGATCGGCGATGGTGCTTTCGCGGCTTCGTCGCAAACCGTCGCGACGGCCGATTTTCCAGGCCTGCCGCGGCGTTTCAGGCTTTTCCGGGCGAAGCGGTCAGACCGATTTCGAAGCCCGTTCCTCGGCGCGGAATTTTTCCGTGGCATAGGCCTTGAGGAACACATCAACGCCGGACGTCACGACACGCTCGATCTCGGCCTGGGTCGGCGCCTTGGTACGGTAGGAAAAGATGCACTGGCGGAACAGCCCGGCGAGACAGAGCTCGGTGAACTGGTAGGCGGCGAGGTCGACGTCGTCGATCTCGAGCAGGCCGCGTTCGACGGCTTCGTTGAGGAAGGTCATGACCTTGTCGTGGCCGCGCTTGGGACCGCGCTCGTAAAATCGCGCGCCAAGCTCGGGAATCCGGTCGGCGGCGCCGACGACGGTGCGCTGCGCCTGGATGACCTTGGCCGAGGTGATCTTGGCGGAGAGCCCCATACCGAACTTCACCAGCGTTTTGCGCAGGTCCTCGAAATGATCGAGCACCTCATACAAGTTCTTGAAGATGGTGCCGCGCTCCTCCTCGATGAGCGCCTCGAACAGCTCTTCCTTGTTTTCGAAATAGACGTAGATCGTGCCCTTGGAGACGCCGGCCTCGCGCGTGATGTCGTTCATCGAGGCGGCCTCGAAGCCCTTGTCTATGAAGACGCGGCGGGCGCCTTCGATGATCTGGGCGCGCTTGACCGGGTCCTGCCCTGCCGCCGGACGACCCTTGCGTAAGTCGAGCAGATCGCTATCGGCTGTCGTTTCGACCATGGAAGTCAATCCTTGAAAATATTTCGAACCACTCGGTTCGATTTCCTCTTGATATGGTCCTCTTTCCGCGCTATGTCAATCTCCAATTCGAACCGAACGGTTCAGTCTGACTGACATCCAGAGAGATCCCCATGTCCTCGAACGCGCCCGCCACCGCCGAAGTCCGCACGTTTCCCAACGCCAAGGTCCAGCCATCGAACGAAGCGCCGGAAGTTCCTGTCCAGCCCGCCGCCCCCGTTGCTGCGCCCGCGGCTGAAGCTCCCGCCAAGAAGAAGCGCTCGGTGCGCTCTTTCCTGTTGCCGATCATCGGCCTGGCCCTGCTCGGCGCCGGTTCGTATTATGGCTATAACTACTGGACCGACGGACGGTTCATGATCTCGACCGACGACGCCTATGTCCAGGCCGATATGTCGTTCGTATCGCCGAAAATATCCGGTTATATCGACAAGGTGCTGGTGAGCGAGAACCAGCAGGTCAAGGCTGGCGATCCGCTGTTCGTCATCGACAATGGCGACTACAAAATAGCCGTCGCCCAGGCCGAGGCGCAGATCGCCACATTGGCGAAGACGCTCGACCGCATCGACGCGCAGACCAAGGCAGCGCAGGCTTCGCTGCAGCAGGCTCAGGCGCAGAAGGTCGCCGACCAGGCCGCGGCCGACAATGCCGGTCGCGCCCAGTTGCGCGCGGCGCAGTTGCTCAAGACGCATGTCGGCACGCAGGCACAGCTCGACGATGCGCAGACCGCGCTCGACCAGGCCAAGGCGGCGCTTGTCGGTGCCGATGCGCAGATCACCGCGGCGCAGGCCAATATCGGCGTGCTGGAAGCCCAGCGCGCGGAATCGGCCTCGACGCTCGCCTCGCTGCAGCTCACCCGCGACAAGGCTCAGCGCGACCTTTCCTTCACCGTGCTGAAGGCGCCCTATGACGGCGTCGTCGGCAACCGCTCGGTCGAGCAGGGCGACCTCGTCAGCCCCGGCCAGAAGCTCGCCGTCGTCGTGCCGATGGACAAGCTCTACATCGTCGGCAACTTCAAGGAGACGCAGCTCGGCCGCATGGTGCCGGGCGAGAAGGTCCGCATCACCGTCGACGCGATCGACGGCCAGACCTTCGAAGGCACGGTCTCCTCGCTGGCGCCGGCTTCGGGCGCGGTGTTCTCGCTGCTGCCGCCGGAAAACGCCACCGGCAACTTCACCAAGGTGGTGCAGCGCGTGCCCGTGCGCATCGACGTGCCGGCCGACGTCTTGAAGACCGGCAAGCTGCGCGCGGGCCTCAGCGTCGTCGTCGCGGTCGACAGCCGCACCGCCCCGGCCTCGACGACCAACTGATCGGGGGGCGGTCCGGTGGCCAATCGAGCGCCGGGCCGCCCAGCCTGCCTTATCCGTTTCGACGCAATTCGGGATAGCCGAGCGCTCCTCCCCGAGAATTGCCTATGGAGGCCATGACATGGCAACCGCAACCATCACCGCAGGAGCAATGCCCGGACGTCCGGCAGCAGCGGCGCCGGCCCTGCCCGCAGACCACATGCCTGTGCGCCGCGTCGTCGCCTTCCTGGCGATGGTGTTCGGCATGTTCATGGCGATCCTCGACATCCAGATCGTCTCGGCCTCGCTGTCGGAGATCCAGGCGGGCCTCAGCGCCAGCTCCGACGAGATCCCCTGGGTGCAGACTGCCTACCTGATCGCCGAGGTGGTGATGATCCCGCTGTCGGGCTTCCTCAGCCGCATGCTGTCGACGCGGGTTTTGTTCACCACCGCGGCGGCCGGCTTCACCGCGGCCAGCGCGCTCGCCGCCACCGCCACCAATATCGACCAGATGATCGTCTACCGCGCCATCCAGGGTTTCATCGGCGGCGGCATGATCCCGAGCGTCTTCGCGGCCGCCTTCACCATCTTCCCGCCCTCCAGGCGCGCCGTCGTCTCGCCGATGATCGGCCTGGTGGCGACGCTGGCGCCGACGATCGGCCCGACGGTGGGCGGCTATATCAGCCATGCGATGTCCTGGCACTGGCTGTTCCTGATCAATGTCGTGCCCGGCATCCTGGTGGCGACGGCGGCGTGGGCGCTGATCGACTTCGACAAGCCCAACCTGAAACTGTTCTCCAAGTTCGACTGGTGGGGCCTGATCGGCATGGCCGCTTTCCTCGGCTGCATGGAATATGTGCTGGAGGAAGGTCCGAACCACGACTGGCTGCAGGAGCCGGCCGTCTTTGCCTGCGCCATCATCATGACCATCGGCGGCATCGTCTTCTTCTGGCGCGTCTTCACCGCCGAGGAGCCGATCGTCGACCTGAGGGCCTTCAGCAACGTCAACTTCGCCTTCGGCTCGCTGTTCTCCTTCGTCGTCGGCATCGGCCTTTACGGGCTCACCTATCTCTATCCGGTGTTCCTCGGCCGTATCCGCGGCTACGATTCGATGATGATCGGCGAAGCGCTGTTCGTCAGCGGCCTGGCGATGTTCTTCACCGCGCCGGTCGCCGGCATCCTGTCGAACAAGATCGACCTCCGGCTGATGATGATGATCGGCTTCGTCGGCTTCGCTACCGGCACCTGGTGGATGACGCATCTCACCGCCGACTGGGATTTCTACGAGCTCTTGATCCCGCAGATCCTGCGCGGCTGCTCGATGATGCTGTGCATGGTGCCGATCAACAACATCGCGCTCGGCACCTTGCCGCCGGAACGGCTGAAGAATGCCTCGGGCCTTTTCAACCTCACCCGCAACCTCGGCGGCGCCGTGGGCCTCGCGCTGATCAACACGGTGCTGATCGACCGCAACGCCTTCCACTATGCGCGGCTTTCCGAGCATGTGCAGTGGGGCAGCCAGGCCGCGCAGACCAAGCTGCAGAACATGACGCTGACCTTCGAGCAGACCGCCGGCCTCGATGCCACCAGCGCGGCGATCTCGAAACTGTCCGGCATGGCGCACCAACAGGCGGCGCTTTTGTCCTTCATGGACGTGTTCATGATGCTGACGGTGCTGTTCGCCTCGCTCGGATTCTTCGTGCTGTTCATCAACAAGCCGGCGCAGCAGCGCGGCGGTGGCGGCGGAGGCCATTGAGGAGCCGGAACCCCCGCCTGGCCTCCTCAACGCGTGACCCCGGAAATCGGCGACGATTTCCGGGGTCATTCTTTTTGGAGAGGTTGCAAATGACGCTCCCCCTCACCCAGCCTCCGCTTCGCTCGGCTGACCTCTCCCCGAGGGGAGAGGAGACTGTCAGCGCCGGCGCCAACCTCTTCTCCCCTCGGGGAGAAGGTGGCCGCGAAGCGGCCGGATGAGGGGGCGGCGCTGCCCTGTGCGATTGACCTGTGTGGCGCCAGGGGCCCGCTCAAGCAGCGGCCGGCCTGAAGCTCAGCGCGACGCCGTTGATGCAATGTCGCAGGCCGGTGGGCGGCGGACCGTCGTCGAAGACATGGCCGAGATGGCCGCCGCAGCGCCGGCAATGCACCTCGGTGCGCACCATGCCGAGCGAGGTGTCCTCGGTCTTGCCGATGGAATTGGCTATCTCCTGCCAGAAGCTCGGCCAGCCGGTGCCGGAATCGAATTTGGTCTCCGACGAATAGACCGGCAGGTCGCAGCCGGCGCAGGCGAAGATGCCCTTGCGATGCTCGTTGAGCAGCGGACTGGTGCCTGGATATTCCGTGCCCTGCCTGCGCAGCACGTCGAAGGCCTCGTCCGACAGAATGGCATGCCATTCGGCGTCGGTCTTGGTGACTTCGAAGGTCTCAGCGGCGAGGGCGGGTTTCGGCCCGCCGGCACGCAACATCGCCGCGGATCCGGCGATGAGAGCGGCGGCGGCTGCCCCGCTCCAGAGAAAATCGCGACGGTTCATGGCCGTTCCTCCTGACGCATTTTGCCAAGATAAGGCGCCGCCCGGAAATCAAAAGCCGGTGACGCCCTATCCATTATGTTGAGCAATTCCAGACGGAAAACCGCTTCGCGCCGTCCTGGAATTGCTGCTCCGCGCCCCGTTGCGGGATGGCGCGGAGCATACTCTTGCCGGCGGCGCGGATCTTGGATGTCGCGGCCGGCGCTCAGCCCTGTCTTCGCCGGCCAGGTCCGCTTTGTTACATCTTCGGCAAGAGAACCTTGTCGATGACGTGGATGACGCCGTTCGACTGGCGCACATCGGCAATGGTGACGTGGGCGACGTTGCCGTTCTCGTCGGTGACGGTGACCTTGCCCTTCTCCGCTTTCAGCGTCAGCTCGCAGCCACCGACCGTCTTGACCTGGTGCGCGCCGCCATCGGCCTTGGCCATCTTGGCGACATCGGCGGCCAGCGCCTTGGCGGCGATGACATGGCAGGTGAGCACCTTGGTCAGCTTGTCCTTGTTCTCGGGCTTGAGCAGCGTGTCGACCGTGCCGGCGGGCAGCGCCGCGAAGGCTTCGTTGGTCGGCGCAAAGACCGTGAAGGGGCCGGCGCCCTGCAGCGTGTCGACGAGGCCGGCTGCCTTGACCGCGGCGACCAGCGTGGTGTGGTCCTTCGAATTGACGGCGTTTTCGATGATGTTCTTCTTGGCATACATCGGCGCGCCGCCGACCATCGGATTGGCGGCGTAGGCAACGGCGCCGAGCGCGGAAAAGCCGAGCATGGAGGCAAGCAAAAGGAGTGAGAAGAGGGCTTTGTCCGCCGTCCACAAAGCGGAAATTGCACCGCCGGAGCTGGTCGACGCGGCGACGAGGAAACGCTGTTGTCCTGCGCCGAGCAGCTGGAGAAGCGTTCGGCGTAGCTGGGACGGCGGGCCCTGCTCAAGGCGCCGCAATAGGCCAGCGCCTTGAAAATTGTCCGCGCCGCCCGATTTCTGCGCGGATGGCCAATTTGCCAGACCAGATCAGAAGCGCGATTCTCGATTTGATTGGCCGGTGCCGGGAGCGCGGGTCGGTCACGCTCGACGAACTCAATCTCGTGCTTGCGCGTCATCATGACCTGGGTTCGGACGACATCGAGGGTGTCTTTGCATTGATCGTCGACAGCGGCTTGCGGATCGAAGAGTAGGCCGATCGCATCGCACATAATGTTGCTTGCCGAACCATTTGCTCCGCGCGGCAATTCCCGCTAAGACCCCGCCGTTCCTTTCTAGAAGCCGGGATCACATCGATGACGGACATCGCCGCCAACGCCGAAATGCAGGCCGCGCTGCTCTCGCGCGCGCTGCCTTACATGCAGCGCTACGAGAACAAGACGGTGGTGGTGAAATATGGCGGCCACGCCATGGGCGACACCGAGCTCGGCAAGGCCTTCGCCCGCGACATCGCGCTGTTGAAGCAATCCGGCGTCAACCCGATCGTCGTGCATGGCGGCGGGCCGCAGATCGGCGCGATGCTCACCAAGATGGGCATCGAATCCAAGTTCGAGGGCGGCCTGCGCGTCACCGACCAGAAGACGGTCGAGATCGTCGAGATGGTGCTGGCGGGCTCGATCAACAAGGAGATCGTGGCGCTGATCAACGCCGAGGGCGAGTGGGCGATCGGGCTTTGCGGCAAGGACGGCAACATGGTTTTCGCCGAGAAGGCGCGCAAGACCATGATCGACCCCGATTCCAACATCGAGCGGGTGCTGGATCTGGGCTTCGTCGGCGAGCCGGTCGAGGTCGACCGCACACTGCTCGACCTTCTCGCGCGCTCGGAAATGATCCCGGTGCTGGCGCCGGTCGCGCCCGGCCGTGACGGCCATACCTACAACATCAACGCCGACACGTTCGCAGGTGCAATCGCCGGCGCGTGCCGTGCTTCGCGCCTGCTCTTCCTCACCGACGTGCCGGGCGTCCTCGACAAGAACAAGAAGCTGATCGACGAGCTGACGGTCGCCGAGGCCAAGGCACTGATCAAGGACGGCACGGTGTCGGGCGGCATGATCCCGAAGGTCGAGACCTGCATCGAGGCGATCGAGCGCGGCGTCGAGGGCGTCGTCATTCTCAACGGCAAGACGCCGCATTCGGTGCTGCTGGAGCTCTTCACCGAGCACGGCGCCGGCACGCTGATCGTGCCGTAACAAGAGCAGGCAAGCTCACCCGCGGAACAGTGAGCTGCCTATAATCAGCCGGCTAATCTTCTATTCTCGGACAGGCGCTGCCCTTCGATGACGGCGACTGGCTTTCGCGTCGGCCGCCGGACGATCATCGACTCTTCCTCGGCGTCCTGCGGCGCGCCCCAGAACTCGGCGAGCGTCGGCCCGTCCGTGACGCGGCGGTCGCGGGCGAGAAAGCCCCAGACTTCGCGGAACCAGACGCGGCGGCCCATCTTCGTATACCAGCGCATCGAATGGCGTTGCTCGGGATCGGGGTGGAACAGGATGCGCGCCAGCGCCTTCGGCCGCGACTGCACGGCGACCTCGATCAGCTTGACGGCGAAGAACAGCATCCACGGCTTCAGCCGGGTCATGTGTAGAACCTGGTGCTTGTAGTCCCAGAGGCGCACGTCCTTCTGGATCACCTTGCGATCGGCGGCGATGCGGAAGAACGACGTCCAGCGATGCGGCGTGACATAGAGCGCCTGGATCTGGTCGGGATCGTAGGCGATGAGCTGGCGGAAGCCGCGCCAGAGATCGCGCAGGGTCTCGTCCTCGAAGCCGGCGACCCAGGTCGCCATCGACAGGATGCCGTGCCGCCTGAGCAGCCGGATCGCTTCGCGGTCCGACTTCGTGCTGCCGCCCTTGCGGATCAGCGACAGCGTCGCCTCGTCGGTGTTCTCCATGCCGAGCAGCCAGCGGATAACGCCGGCCTTGCGGTAGAGATGCAGGATATCGGCGTCGCGAACGATGTCGTCGGCGCGGGTCGAGCCGACGATCAGCACCGGAACGTTCTCGGCGATCATGGCGTCCAGAAAGGCGCGCCAGGCCTTCTTCGAGGAGGTCGGGTTCTCGTCCCCCAGGTTGACCAACTCGACGCCGTGCTCGCGGTGGAGCCAGGCGATTTCCTTGGCGAACTTCACCGGATCGCGGTGCCGCCAGCGGGTCCAGAAGCCGCGCTGGCCGCAATAGTTGCACAGATGCGGGCAGCCGCGCGAGAACTGCATGACCACCGCCCGCTTGCCGCCCCAATAGGAGTAGCGGCGAGGATCGATCAGTTCCCAGCCGACACGATAAGCATCGAGATCGGCAATGGTCATGGCCGGCTGCGTCGCGACCGGGCGGCCAAGATCGTCGCGATAGGCGATGCCTGCGACACTTCCCACCGGCTGGCGCATCTCGATCGCCTCGACCAGCGCCGTCACGGTCGCCTCGCCCTCGCCACGCACGATGAAGTCGAAGACGTCGGTCGCGGCTAGGATGTCGCGCCAGTGATAGGTCGGGAAGACGCCGCCATAGATGACGATGACATCCGGCGCGCGGCCCTTGATCATTTCGGCGATCTTCAAGGCGGTCGAATGCGCCGAGGTTGAGCCGGAATGGCCGATCAGGATGAAGTCCGGATCGTCGCCCAGAGCCTCATCGACCAGCGCGGGAAGCGGCATCGGCCCGAACTCGGCGTCGACCAGGCGTACCTGGTGGCCGGAATCGATCAGCGGGCCGCCGATCGCCAGCAGCCCGAGCGGCGGCAGATGATCGTCGGGCACACGGCTGCCGATGGCGGTATGCGGCGGATTTATCAGCACGATGTTCAAGGCGGACCTCCATGTTGGTCCGCTCGTGCTAATTGCCGATGACGAAGCCGCCTTGGCGCGGTTCAGCAGTTTCCACGCAGCTTTTCGCCAGATTTGACCGGATCAGCGGCGCAGATGACTGAGCGGCACGTGGCCCGGCCCCTTGATGTTCTGGAGCACCAGTTGCGTGTGGACGTCGCGCACGCCGGGCAACCGCATCAGCCGGTGCATGACGAAGGCGTTAAGGTCGTCCACCGACGGCACCATGACATGCAGCAGGAAATCGTGGTCGCCGGTCATCGTCCAGCAGGACGAGACCTCGTCCATGCGCTGCACGGCGGCTATGAAACTTTCGGGCGAGCCGTCGCTGTGGCTGACCAGCCGCACCTGGATGAAGACCTCGACGGTCAGACCGACGGCGCGGCGGCTGAGCACGGCGGCAAAGCCCTTGATGATGCCGGTTTCCTGCAGCGCTTCGAAGCGGCGCGCGCATGGCGTGGTCGACAGGCCGATCTCCTGCGCCAGCTCCGACACGGGCTTGCGGCCGTCGCGCTGCAGGATGTCGAGCATCTTGATCTCGAAGTCGTCGAATTGAGGCATGTTTCCTCGATGTCGCGTTGATCCGAGTGCTTTTACCTCAAAATCAGCGGACGGGCCAGAAACAAGGCTGATTTGCCTCAGCGATCGCTCCTACACTTGCTCCACCATTCAGGATCACGATCTTCTAGGAGGATATGATGACGATCAGCGTTGCCGATTACGCCGCCGAATGCGCGGCGCAGGGCTTGCGCGGCGACTATTCGGTCTGCCGCAGCGATTTTACCGTAGCGCAAGGCTACGACTATTCCGCCGAGGAACAGGCGGTGTGGCGCACGCTGTGCGACCGCCAGACGAAGCTGACCCAAAAGCTCGCACACCGCTCCTATCTCGACGGCGTCGCGGCGCTCGGCCTGCTCGACAGGATTCCGGATTTCGACGAGGTCAGCGAAAAACTCGCCAGGCTGACCGGCTGGGAGATCGTCGCGGTGCCGGGCCTCATTCCGGCCGGCCCGTTCTTCGACCATCTCGCCAACCGGCGCTTCCCGGTCACCAACTGGCTGCGGACCAGACAAGAGCTCGACTACATCGTGGAGCCGGACATGTTCCACGACTTCTTCGGCCATGTGCCGATCCTGACCCAGCCAGTCTTCGCCGATTTCATGCAGATGTATGGCGAGAAGGCCGAGGACATGATCGCGCTCGGCGGCGACGAGATGATCACCCGGCTCTACTGGTACAGCGCCGAATACGGCCTCATCCAGGAAGCCGGCCAGCCCGTGAAAGCCTTCGGCGCCGGGCTGATGTCGTCCTTCACCGAGCTGCAATTCGCGATCGAGAGCAAGGACGCCCACCATGTGCCGTTCGACCTCGAGACGGTGATGCGGACCGGCTATGAGATCGACAAGTTCCAGCGTGCCTATTTCGTGCTGCCGTCTTTCGACGCGCTGCGCGATGCCTTCGCCAGTGGCGACCTTGCCGGCATCGTCTCCCGCTTCAAGGGTCAGCCGGCGCTCGACCCAGCCATGGTGTGAATTTTTACGCAATTCCGGACGGAAAACCGCGACGCACTTTTTCCCGGAATTGCTCTGAGGTCGGTTTTCGCCCAACCGACATCAGGGCGGTTCAGCTGCCGGAAGGCGGCTGGGCCGCTTTGTCTTGAGGTGCCCAAGCCTTGTCCGGCTCGGCTTTGATCCTGGCCAACTGTTCGCTCTGCAGGTCGAGCGCAGCGTTGATGAAGCGCAGCACGGTCGCAAGCTCCGCGTCGCTGAAGCTCGCCACCACCTTCTCGCCCTCCCGCGCGATCGCACCGTAATAGCGCTCCGACAATTCCCTGGTCAGTTCGGTCGCCTCGATGACCACCTTGCGCCTGTCCTCCAGGCTGCGGGTCCGGGTGACGTAGCCGCGCGCCTCCAGCCGGTCGATCAGGGCCGTCACCGCCGCGGGCGTCAGCCCCGTCGCCGCCGCTACGGCGCCCGCCGATTGCGGTCCGGCATAAAGCAGGCTCAGGCAATGCCGCTCGGCCGCGATCAGCCCGAGCCGCGCCCCCACCGCTTCGTCATAGGCCTGGGTGGCGTCCTGCCAGCGCATAACGGCGAGGCCGACTGCCTTCATCATTTCATCGCGTTTCGTGCTTGACGAATTTACTTCGATCATCTAACTATCAATCTGCCTAACATTCAGACTGTCGTATCAATATGCGACGATGCCTTTTGCAAGACAAGGGCAAAGTCGCCGACACGGAGTGAACAATGAGCCTGATTCAACAGCGCACCCCTCCCTCGAACGAGGAGGAATACAAATACGCCAAGCTGGCAATGGAATGGTATGGCTGGGGCTCACCCATCGGCCTCGGCATCCTGCTGGTGGCGCTGGCCGCCGCGGCCGTGCTGGTGCGCATCGCCGTCTACGGCTTTTGAGCGAGGTCGCAATTTGCCCAAAAGGCGCCAAGCGCCGGTTGCTCCAGAGCATGATGCCGAAAAGTGCGAAACGGTTTTCGGGCGACCTCGTGCTCTATCTCTTTGATTTAGAGCCGGATTCAGCTTTCAGGTCGAACAGACCTGAAATCATCCGGCTCTAGGCGCCGGCGCCGCCGGCGCCGCGGAGATCAGACGGCGATCACCTTGCCGAGATGCTCGCCCAGCCGACAGGCGAGCGCGGTGATGGTGGTGGTGGGGTTGCACTGACCCGACGTGCAGAAAACGGAAGAGCCGCCGACATAGAGATTGTCCATGCCGTGCACCTTGCAATTGGCGTCGACGACGCTCTTCAGGACATCGGTGCCCATGCGGGTGCCGCCCATATGGTGGTGGCCCGCCGTTTCCTCGTTGGTCGGGTAATCGCCGCCATTGGTGATCCACTCGTCGATGCGGACGCGGCCGAGATTTTTTTGCGCCATCGTCGTGCCGAAAAGCCTCAGGCCCTCGAGCAGGGTTCGGCGCTCGAGCGGCGACTTCTTCCAGTGCAGTTCGATGCGCGGCACGCCGGCGTGGTCGACATCGGTCTTGGACAGCTCGATCTGGTTCGAGGCGAGCGGCGCCTGCTCCCAGGCGACATAAAGCTGGGCGGCACAGCGCAGTCTCTGGTCCAACTGGGACGACATCCATTCCGCCATGTTCGGCGCGGTGCAGGCGAGATCGGCGATCAGCTTCTTGACATTGGGATAGGGGCTCTCGATCAGGCGGATGCCGAAATTCATGATCTTGAGCCGCTCCATCGCGGCAAGCGTCGGCGAGAAGAAGGCTTCGTTCGAGGCGTCGACCTCGAACTCCGAATAGTTGGCAAGAATGGCATTGCCGCCCTCGAAGGTCGGATGCTCCATCCAGTAACGGCCGAGCGCCGTCGCGTTCGGCACCACGCCGCCATTGGAGCGCTCATTCGACCACAGCAGCAGCCGCGAATTCTCCAGCCCGCCGGTGCAGGTGACGAAATAGTCCGCGCTGAAAGTGCCGGCGTCCTGCCCGTTCGACCAGAGCTTCGCGCCGGTAACGCGCTTGCCGTCGCCGGCAAGCTCGGTCGCATAGGTGTTGAGCACGACTGCGATGTTCTTGCTCGCGTCGAGCTCGCCGGCATATTTCTCGCCGAAACGAACCGCGGGGCTCTTGATCAATTGCACCCAGCGTATGTCGTCCGAAACCGGCACATCGGGCCGGAACTCGGGAAGCTCGAGGATGTCGTGGACTTCCTTCAGATAAGGCTCGATGTCGGCGCGGCTAATGGGCCAGCCGGTGTCCGGCGCCCAGGCCTTGGGTTCGAAGTCCTGTTTGTCGAGCACGCGGCACCAGCCGGCCCAGTGATTGGACGAGCCGCCCATGAAGCGCAGCCTGGTGATGTCGAGGTCGAAATAGAAATCGCCGACCGTCTTGCCGCGGTAGAAATCCTGCGATTCGTCGCTGAATTCGCGCGAACCCGCCTCCAGAACGACGACCGGAATGCCGGCGGCGCCCAACTTCCTGGCGATCGTCGTGCCGGCCGGGCCGGAGCCGAGGATGCAGACCTTGGGTTTGAAGCCGGCCTGCTTATAGGCCTCGTAGCTGTCGAAGATCATGCAAGGTCGCTCCGCCGCAGGATCCAGCCATTGATCTCGACGATTTCATCGGGGCCGATCTCGCCAGGGTTCGCAAGGGCCGGCCGGTTACGGAACAGCGACAGCGCCGGCAGCGCGACCAGCGCCCGCACGATCGAGCGACGTGATATTTTGCCTATGAACCTGCTCATGACACGTCTCTCGATAGATCGCGATGGCGTTTCGTTGAATCGCCCCTCATGATCTAACTCTTTGTTGAGCATGATCTTTCTCCGAAAACCGGCTCCCACTTTTCGGGATCATGCTCTGGGGGCCTCGATCCACGCATGGCGTTCCTGAACGGCACGCATGCGGCCGAGGAGGCCAATTTCGTGCCAAACCTGGGTGAAGACGGCGTTACAGCTGGAAGTTTAGCGCGGTTGAATATGGACATGGTTAGGGCTTCCCTAACGTCCCGACGCGACTTCAGGCCGCTTCCGGAAGCTCGCGGTCGAGGATCGAAAGGTTGCGGCCGCGGTTCTTGGCCTCGTAAAGCCGGCGATCGGCGGCGCGCATCAAATCGGAAACGGTCGCGCTTTCGCCGCAGCTTATGCCGCCGATCGAGACCGTGAGCGGCACGGTGCGCTCATCGACGGGACGGAAACGGATCAGCTCGACCTCGCGGCGGATGCGTTCGGCGACACGCTTGGCTTCCGCTTCGCTGGCGCCGACCAGGAAAGCCGCGAATTCCTCGCCGCCGATGCGGCCCAGCACGTCGCCGCCGCGGACGCCGCGCTCGATGGCGCCGGCGATCAGAAGCAGCGCTTCGTCCCCCGTCAAATGACCGTAGCTGTCGTTGATCCTCTTGAAGTGATCGGCGTCGATGATGAGCAGCGCGCCGCGATCGCTCTTGCGCCGCGATCCGTCGAGCGCGGCAAAGAAGGTTTCGCGGTTGAGCATGCCGGTCATGTCGTCGCGGCTTGCCTTTTCCGACAGGCGCCGGTGCGCGGCCGCAAGCTGCGCGTGGGCCCGGGCAAGCTCGCGATGCGCGCTCTGCAAGCGGTCGCTGTGCCAAAAGCTGCCGGCGCTGGCAGCCCAGGCGAGCACGAGCGGGCAGACCGTCGACGCCAGCCAGACTGTGCGGCTCATCGGAAAGCCCATCGCCGGAACCACAATCATCGTCAACAAAAGCGAGACAGCGACCGAGGCGAACGCCACGGCAGCGGCCTTCAGAAATATGCGACTCATCATTTGCTCCCAACGGAGAGCCTCTGTGCCAGCAAGCGTTAAAGGCGACCTTTCCGAGACTTTTAAAATTTGAAGCGAGACGCCATTTTCACACGTCGTGACGCGCATAAGTTGTGGATAAAATCAGCGACGGCATGCCATAAGAAATCCATGACAACGACACCCGATCCCGCCCGCTTCGCCCATGTCACGGACTGGGTGTTCGACCTCGACAACACGCTCTATCCGCATCACTCGAACCTGTTCGCGCAGATCGACGTGAAGATGACCGCCTATGTCGGCGAGCTGTTGACGCTTTCGCGCGATGACGCGCGCAAGCTGCAGAAGGAGCTCTACCTGGAATACGGCACGACGCTGAACGGGCTGATGAAGCGGCACGGCATCGATCCCGACGATTTCCTTGAGAAAGTGCACGACATCGACTATTCGCGGCTGGTGCCGGATCCCGTGCTGGGCGCTGCGATCCGCCAGCTTCCCGGGCGCAAATTCATCTTCACCAATGGCGACCGCAGGCATGCCGAGCGCACCGCGCGCCAGCTCGGCATATTGGAGCATTTCGACGACATCTTCGACATCGTCGCGGCGGGGCTGAACCCCAAGCCGGAGCGGCAGACCTATGAGCGCTTTGCCGAATTGCACTCGGTGACCGGCCATAATGCGGTGATGTTCGAGGATTTGGCGCGCAATCTGGCCGTGCCGAAAACGCTCGGCATGACGACCGTGCTGGTGGTGCCGCGCAATTTCGAGCCGACCTTCTCGGAGATCTGGGAACGCGACCCGGCCAACGAGGACGACGTGGATTTCGTCACCGACGATCTCGCCGGCTTCCTGACCGCGATCGTCGACGTGACGGCATGAACTCTGGTTGCCTGCTAAGGGTTATGCCTTGAAGATTGGCCGAAACGCCCCGGCCTTGTCATCCACGGGCGGAGCAAGGAGCGTAGCGACGCGCGCAGACCCGAGCACCCATTGCGTGACGTCGGCTGTAAGGTGCAGCGGTGCAGACGCTTCAATGTAACAGAATGGATTCCAGGGTCTGCGCGACGCCGCTTCGCGGCTGCTCCGCCCTGGAGTGGCGATCGCGATAGGCGTTTCGGCCAATCTCCTGAGCCGACCGGTCAAAATTCCTGTGCACTGCCTCTAGTCGAAATCCGGAATCGTGCCGGGCGGCAGCCTCAGCCGGCCGTTCAGCTCCTTCAGATACCGGCACCAGTCCGGAATGCGTCCGGTTCCATTGCCGTTGCTGTCGGACGAGTAGCCATTGCCGTGGCCATTGCCGCAATTGGCGTTGCCGTTGAAGTTGGCGCCGTTGAAATTGCCGCTGAAGCTCCCGGTATTGCCGTTGCCGTTGAAATTGCCGCTGTTGCCATTGCCGTTGAAGTTGCCGGTATTCCCGTTGCCGTTGAAATTTCCGGTATTGCCAAGGCCGTTGATGACGCCGGCTCCGATCGGGAGGTCGGAAATCCTGACCAGGGTCGAGGCATCGGCGGCCAGGAACGCGGCAAGCAGCGTAGCGAGCGCGAGGCCGTTGCCGTCAAGCGGCCTCGCCGCCATCCAGCGCCCGCGAGGCCGGACGGACGCGGGTGATCTCAAGCCGGTCATCGATGGTTTCCCCGGCCGTTGGAGTTGCCGTTGAAGGCGCCGACATTGCCGTTGCCGTTGAAGTTGCCGCCGTTGAAGTTGCCGTTGCCGGCGCCGATGTTGCTGTTGCCGTTGTATCGGCCGGTGTTGGCGTTGCCGTTGAAGGCGCCGATGTTGCCGTTGCCGCTCGTCGGCGAGGTGTTGTTGTTGCCGTTGAACGCGCCGACATTGCCGGTGCCGCTGTTGAAGGCGCCGACATTGCCGGTGCCGCTGTTCTTGTAGCCGACATTGCCGCCGAAATTGCCGAGCGGGTTCATGCTCCTGACATTCGCACCGATGACATTGCCGTATTTGCCGACCGCTCCCTGGACGGCCGACATGCCGAAGGCCTGGCTGCCCGTCGCGGTGTCAGCCTTCGCCGCGGTTGCGCTCAACAATCCCAGGCATAGCGCCGGCCCCAGGCCTAGCACCGGTATGACATAGCGTTTCATCTGCCAGTTCCTTCCATGGCTTGGTTTTTGAAATCGGGACCTGTTTCCAAAAGGGACTTCGAAAAGGACTGGGACCGCCGGCGAGATGTCGCGATAGCCTTGCGCGGGGGACGGGCGCTTGGCTCGGCGGTCCCAGGCCATCAGCGTCTTTCCAAACCAAAGCCTGGCGACGCTGGCGGATGGACGGCGCTAGTGGTTGCCGTTGCCGTTTCCGTTGCCGTTGCCGGCGCCCCTGTTGCCATTGCCGTTGGCGTTGCCGTTGCTGATGCCGAAGTTGCCGTTGCCGTTGATGTTGCCGTTGCCCAGGCCGAAATTGCCGTTGCCGTTGCCATTGCCGTTGGCGGCGCCGGCATTGAGGTTGCCGTTATAATTGCCGTTGAAGGCGCCCATATTGGCATTGCCGTTGCCATTGCCGTTGCCGAGGCCGAAATTGCCGTTGCCGTTGAAGTTGCCGTTGAAGGCGCCGGTGTTGCCGTTGCCGTTGCCATTGCCGTTGCCGACGCCGACATTGCCGTTGCCGTTGCCATTGCCGCTACCGACCGAAAATGCGGATGCCGAACCGGTGAGAGCCGACAGGACGGCCGCGGCCAGGATGATCTTTCTCATGACGTTCTCCTTGGTTTGCGTTGAGCTTCCCGGCCAGTTCAAGATGACCGGGAGGACGCTTGAAGGATGCACGCAGGAATAGCGCCGATGAATTCGGGCTGATCGGCAGGCGCCGTCGGTTTTTCTTCTGATCCCGGTGTCGGGAAAAGTTGAAGGGATCGGGAAAAATCTGACACGCCCAAACGCACCCGACGGTGTATATTGCGCGGACATTCATGCCTTTTCTCGTCGACCCCGGGTGGCTTGCGATCCCCCGCGACGGCAATGGGAAGAGAAGGGTTGAAATGGGCGGGTATGACTATGGGCAAGGACGGCAAGGCCCTGCGCCGTAGACTGGCGCGGCGTTTGATCGCCGTGCAGGAAGAGCAGCGCCAGCGCCTGTCGCGCGAGCTGCATGACGATCTAGGGCAGATGCTGGCCAGCATCGCGCTGGAATTGCACAATGTCCGCGCTGGCTCCGGGGAGTTGGACGATCGCCTTGCGCGCGCCACCGTGCTCGTCGACCAGTTGAGCGCCAAGGTGCATGACGCGGCTTGGAATCTGCGGCCAGCGGATCTTGACCGGCTTGGGCTTCGCGCCTCGGTCGAGGATCTGGCCACCATGCTTTGCGCGCAGCTTGGCATTTCCTGCGACGTGGACCTCGAAGCGCTTTCGAGCCCGCTCTCTCGTGAAATCGCCCTGACCCTCTACCGCATTGCGCAAGAGGCCCTCACCAATGTCGGCAAGCATGCCGAACCGAGCCGCGTCAGCGTGACGGCGCACATTCACGACGACCGGATGCGCCTGACGATCGAGGATGATGGCCGCGGCTTTGACGGCGGTGCCGAACCGGGCCCGGGTCATCTGGGGCTTGCCGGGATGCGGGAGCGCCTTGCGCTGGTGGGAGGCGAATTGACCATCGAAACCGCCATGACGAAGGGGACCACCGTTTACGCGGACGTGCCTTTGGCAGGTTGAAGAGAGGACGAACGGCAGCGCTTTTCAGCGACAATGCGATCAGGCGGGGAAATGGCGGCTGCGGCCATTGGCCTGTTCGCGCTTCCGGCAAGTGTTTGTTTTTTGCGTGGTTGCGGATGGAAAGCTGCGATGCGGTTTTCCCAGAAATTCGTCTAAGTGAAGCGCTGCACATCCCGGACACCACGCCACGGCTTACAATCCGGGATCATTGGGTTAGGCGGGGGACGGCTTACCCGTCCCGGCCGTTAAGGCTTGTCGAGACAGACGGGCGTCCCGCGCCAGGCGGGGCAGTTGCCTAGACCATCAAGGACAAGAGGGACCCTTTCCGCGTGACAGGGCCTTTGGCAGACTGATGGAGGTTAAGGTGCACTGCAGGCGGATATTCGTGGTCGACGACCACCCGATCATCCTGTCCGGGGTAGGGGCGATGATCAACAGCCAGGACGACCTGACGATCGTCGGGCTTGCCGGGAATGCCGAAGATGCCCTTGAGGGGATCGGCAAGACGCTGCCCGATGTCGCCGTGGTCGACATTTCGCTTCCGGGCGTCAACGGGGTCAGGCTGATCGAGCAGCTCGGCGAACGCTTTCCCGAGATCAGCTGCATCGCGCTGACGGCGCACGAGGATCCCGGCTGCCTGCGTCAGGTGCTGGCGGCCGGCGGACGCGGCTTCGTGGTCAAGCGGTCGACCGCGACGGACCTGCTGCAGGCCATCCGCTGCGTATTGGCCGGCGACAATTATGTCGATCCGGCGCTTGCGGCTCGCATATTGAGCCCGCGCGGCGCCCCGCAGGGCGATCCCGGCAATCTCAGCGAACGGGAACGGTCGGTCATCCAGCTGGTGGCGCTCGGCTACAGCAACAAGGAAATCTCGTCCCGGCTCAACCTCAGCATAAAGACCATCGAGACCTATCGGACCAGGGCTACCGAGAAGCTCGAGCTGCGCTCGCGGGCGGCCATCGTGCGCTTCGCGCATTCGAATGGTTGGCTGGCCGAGTTGCCCATTTAGACAGGCCGGGCCGGGGTGCCGTCCCGGGTAGAGGAATTGGAGAACTGGGGAATTGAAGAACTGGAGAACAGACGAACGATCCGGGTGTCCTTTTTCCCCAATTCTTCAGCTCTCCAATTCCTCAGTTCCTACTCCCCCAACTTGTAGAAGCGGCGGATGATGTCCCAGGCTTCGTCGGCCGTGTCGACGAAATCAATGATGTCCTGATCGCCGGGCGAGATCGTGCCCTGCTCGGCGAGGAAATCGAGATCGATCGCCCTTTGCCAAAACGCCTTGCCGAACAGAATGACCGGCACGCGCTCCATGCGCCCCGTCTGGATGAGCGTCAGCGTCTCGAAGAACTCGTCCATCGTGCCGAAGCCGCCCGGAAACACCGCGACCGCCTTGGCGCGCATGACGAAATGCATCTTGCGGATGGCGAAATAGTGGAAATTGAAGCAGAGCTCCGGCGTGACATAGGCGTTGGGCGCCTGCTCGTGCGGGAGCACGATGTTCAAGCCGATCGACGGCGCGCCGACATCGTCGGCGCCGCGGTTGCCGGCCTCCATGACGCCCGGTCCGCCGCCGGTGACGACGACATACTCGCGATAATAGGAGGTGGCCGACTGCCGCGAGCACAGACGGGCGAATTTGCGCGCTTCCTCGTAATATTTGCTGTTCGCCTCGAGGTTCTTCTTCTGCGTCTCGTTCTTGGCCGCCCAGGCCTCGCCGCCCGGCTCCGGCAGGCGGGCGCCGCCGAACAGGATGACGGTCGAGCGGATGCCGCGTTCGGCGAGGATCATCTCCGGCTTCAGCAGCTCGAGCTGCAGCCGCACGGCACGCAATTCGCGCCGCGTCATGAAGTCGGGATCGTTCCAGGCCAGCCGGTAGGTTTCGGCACGTGTCTGCGGGGTATCCGGCACGCTTTTCGAGCGTTCCAGGTCCTCGTCCGAATGCGGCAGCGGCGTCCACCCTGCCTTTTCCATGGGAGTCATCGAATCCACCCGTCCAATTCCTTCACTTGCGCCGTCCCGTGACGCTGCCGCGATTGACCCCCATTGAGCCTTAACATAGGGTCCGCGCGACTTTTAAACAGGTTAAGGCTCAGCGCCTTAACAGCTTGGTAATGGAGCGGAATCATGTCGAAGCCCGATCTGGCGAGCCTCGAAAAGACCATCGAAAAGGCTTTCGAGGAGCGCGAAGCGATTTCGACCGCGACGCGCGGCGAGACGCGCGACGCCATCCAGGCGGCGCTCGACCTGCTCGATCGCGGCGTCGCCCGCGTCGCAGAGCGGCAGGACGACGGCAAGTGGCACGTCAACCAGTGGCTGAAGAAGGCGGTGCTGCTCTCCTTCCGGCTGAATCCGATGGAGATCATCAAGGGTGGTCCCGGCCAAGCCGTCTGGTGGGACAAGGTGCCGTCCAAGTTCGACGGCTGGAGCGCGGTCGACTTCGAGAAAGCCGGCTTCCGCGCCGTGCCGTCCTCGATCGTGCGCCGCTCGGCCTATGTCGCGCCGGGCGCCGTGCTGATGCCGTCCTTCGTCAACGTCGGCGCCTATGTCGATTCGGGCACTATGGTTGACACTTGGGCCTCGGTCGGTTCCTGCGCCCAGATCGGCAAGAACGTGCATCTTTCCGGCGGCGTCGGCATTGGCGGCGTGCTGGAGCCGATGCAGGCCGGCCCGACCATCATCGAGGACAATTGCTTCATCGGCGCGCGCTCCGAAGTGGTGGAAGGCTGCATCGTGCGCGAAGGCTCCGTGCTCGGCATGGGGGTGTTCATCGGCCAGTCGACCAAGATCGTCGACCGCGCCACCGGCGAGGTTTTCTACGGCGAGGTGCCGGCGAATTCCGTGGTCGTCGCCGGATCGCTGCCGGGCAAGCCGCTGCCCAATGGGGAGCCGGGTCCGAGCCTCTATTGCGCCGTGATCGTCAAGCGCGTCGACGCCAAGACCCGCTCCAAGACCTCGATCAACGAGTTGCTGCGCGATTGATCCTGCCTAAAGCGCGTCGCGATCTTTCAGATTCGCTCCCTGCGCTTTAGGTTTTTGATCTTGCGCATGTCTTTCTCCCGAAACCGGTTCCCACTTTCGGGAGACATGCTTTAACGGAGCGGACGCGATTGTCGGAAAGATCGCAATTCCTGTGGGTGTTCTTCAGCCTTTCGGGGCGGCTGAGCCCGGTCGCCTACGCGCTGGCCGGGGTCCTGCTGGTGCTTGTCCAATTTTTCCCGTTCTACCAATTCGCGCGGGTGGAGCTAAACACCGCAGCCAGCCAGAACTGGGCCATGATCTGCTGGGGGGTGCTGCTGATCTCGGCCTGGGCCACCTTCGCGGTGACGGCAAAGCGCTTCCATGATTTCGGCAAGCCGACCTATTTTGCGCTGATCTCGCTCATCATCGGGCCGATCCTGCTGATCATCCTGTCCTGTTTCCGCGGCGATCCCGGACCGAACCGCTACGGCAGGCGCACCAATGCGCCAGGCGACAGCTGAGACCGCCATGCGCTACCGCACGCTCGATCCGACGCGGATCATCGAGACGGCGCAAAGGCTGGAGGAGCGTATCGCCGAGCGTTTTCCGGAAAGGGGCCTGCGCGCCATTGCCGCTGAACTGGTGTCGCTGTCGCGGGACCTCGCCGAGGCCGCCAAGGAACTGGAGGCCCCGATCTGGTGGCTGCGCGGCGTCATCGTCGCGGCGTTCGTCGCCGGCGTGGCGATGTTCCTGTTCGTCGGCACGATCCTGCCGCTCGACCGCATCTCGGGCGCCGACGACGCCGTGCAGTCGATGCAAGGCATCGAAGCGACGATCAATACGGTCATCCTGGCCGCGCTCGGTTTGCTGGCGCTGATCCGAACCGAGGAGCGGATCAAGCGCAAGAAAGTGTTCCGGCAGTTGCACGGGCTGCGCTCGCTGATCCATGTCATCGACATGCATCAATTGACCAAGGATCCGGCGGCGCTGGCGGCCGACTTCAAGCCGACCCCGCACTCGCCCGCCCGCATAACCAACGCGGCCGACCTCGCCCGCTATCTCGATTATTGCTCGGAGATGCTGTCGATCACCGGCAAGATCGCGGCGCTGTTCGCGCAGTCGGTCAATGACGACGTCGTCGTCAATGCCGTCAACGACATCGAGAACCTGTCGTCCAACCTGTCGCGCAAGATCTGGCAGAAGATCACGCTGATCGAGGACCGGCGATAGAGCGCTCCTAAACCGCGTCGCGACCATTCAGATTCGCTCCATGCGCTTTAGGTTTTTGCTTTTGCGCATGCCTTTATCCCGAAATCCGTTCCCACTTTCGGGAGACATGCTCTAAACCGCTTCCGGCCCGAGCCCGGGCGGACCACGCTTTGCCGCTTCCGCCTGACGCACCAGCGCCGCGACGCGGTCGTTGACCGGCGTCGGAGTGCCGGTTTGCCTGGCCAGTCGAATGACTGCGCCCTGCAATTCCTCGATTTCTGTCGGACGGCCGCGCTTGAGGTCGTCCCACATCGAGGAGCGGGCCCGAGGGTCGATCGCCAGCATGCGGCGGGCCAGAAGCCCGAACAGCCAGTCGGGGAGGCGCAGCACTTTCGGCAGCAGCGCCGGCGGCAGGCCGGTGATGCGCGCCGGCGTGATGCCCGCGGCTTTCATCGCCGCGAGCGCCTCCTCGATCTCGGCGGCGAGGATGACGCGCCAGCTTCGGTCGGCCAGTTGCCTGGCCAGCGGCAGATCGGAGAGCGCCACCAGCGCATTGTTGAGGTTCATCAGCAATTTACCCCACTGCACCGCCTTCATGTCGGCGCGCGCTTCGACGGCAAGCCCATCGACACCGAGCAGACCGGCAAGGCTGTCGACACCGGTATCGATCATCACCTCTCCCTGGCTGGCGCGATGCGCATGGAACGGTCGCTCGCGATCGGGCGAGAGGACGACGTTGAACATGACCATGCCGGTCAGCACCCGCCGTCCCGGGAGCGCGGCGCGCAGCCGGTCGGCATTGTCGACGCCGTTCTGCAGGCTGACCACCACGGCATCCGGGCGGCCATGGGTGTCGATCAGCCTCGCCATCTCCGCGGTCGCGCCGCTCTTGACCGTCACCAGGATGACATCGGCCTCCGCCAGCGCGGTCGCCGGATCGTCAGTGGCCGTAATCGCTTGCGCCTCGAGGCAGCGGTCGCGGCCGTCAAGATCGCTGACGCGCAGCCCGCTTTCCCGCATGGCCTCGACGACGCCGCCGCGGCCGAGAAAGACCACCTCGCGCCCGGCGAGCGCCAGGCAGCCGCCGACATAGCAGCCGATGCTGCCGGCGCCGGCGACGGCAATGTTATTTTCATGCTTGGCCATGCAATCGTCCCGACTTGGCTCACGACTTGCGTAATAAATGCATGCCGTTTCTCCCAGAACCGCTGCACACTTCCGGGCGACATGCGTTTATACGACACGACAACCATATTGTCGGCGGCGTAATCGCCCACCATGTCCCACCCGTGACAGGTCCGCTGCTTTCGACTATCGCTTTGCCCATGACATTGCCGACCGACCCCGCCGCCAATCTCGCCGCCCTGATCCGCTGCCCGTCCGTGACGCCCGCCGAAGGCGGGGCGCTTGCCGCGCTGGAGGACATGTTGAAGCCGCTCGGCTTTTCGGTCGAAAGGCCAGTGTTCTCGGAAGACGGCACGCCGGACATCGAAAACCTCTATGCGCGGCGCTCGGGCAATGGCCCGCATCTGATGTTTGCCGGCCATACCGATGTGGTGCCGGTGGGCGATGAGGCGGCCTGGACGCATCCGCCCTTCGCCGCGGAAATCGCCAATGGCGAGATGTATGGAAGGGGCGCCGTCGACATGAAGGGCGGCATCGCCTGCTTCGTCGCCGCGGTGGCGCGCCATGTCGCCCGGAATGGCGGCCCGAAAGGATCGGTGTCGCTGCTCATCACCGGCGACGAGGAGGGACCGGCCATCAACGGGACCACCAAGCTGCTCGACTGGGCGGCGGCCAAGGGCGAGAAGTGGGACGCCTCAATCGTCGGCGAGCCGACCAATCCGGATGCGCTCGGCGACATGATCAAGATCGGCCGGCGCGGCTCGCTGTCGGGCAGCGTGACCGTGAACGGGCGCCAGGGCCATGCCGCTTATCCGCAGCTCGCCGACAACCCGGTGCGCGGGCTGATGAGCCTGGTCGACGCGCTGCTCCATCCGGTGTTCGACAAGGGAACGAAGGATTTCCAGCCGACCAATCTCGAAGTGACGTCGATCGATGTCGGCAATCCGGCGACCAACGTCATCCCGGCCAAGGCCACCGCCACCTTCAACATCCGCTTCAACGACAGCTGGGACGCCGAATCAGTGCAGGCCGAGATCCACAACCGGCTCGACCAGGCGGCGGGCCGCAAGAAATACCGGCCGGACAAGAAGACGCCGGTCGACTACGAGCTTGTTTGGCGCGACCGGCCGAGCCATGTCTTCCTGACCCGCGACGACAGGCTGATCGATACGCTGAGCGGCTCGGTCAAGGCTGTGGTCGGCAAGACGCCGGCGCTCTCCACCTCCGGCGGCACGTCGGACGCGCGCTTCATCAAGGATTATTGTCCGGTGGTCGAGTTCGGCCTGATCGGCAAGACCATGCATATGGTGGACGAGCGCGTCGCGCTTGCCGATCTGGAGACGCTGACGCAAATCTACGAACGCTTCATCGAAGACTGGTTCGGACAAGGCCTTTCGTGACCATGCTTTCGGCGGAAGAAACCTATGCTTCGCTGGCCGGCGCCTGGCGGCTGATGTTCGGCAGGGCCGACGGGCTGCGCCTGCTCGACCTCTCGGCGGACGGTTTCTGGAATTCCTTCTTCGCCATCGTCGTGGCGGCGCCGGCGCTGATCGTCGGCTGGGTGGGGATCGCCAACGAGATCGGCGATCCGGACGCCTTCGCCGGGCGCCTCGGCATGCTGATCCGGTTGGCGACGGTCGATCTCGGCTCCTGGGTGCTGCCGCTGGTGGCGCTGGCGCTGGTCGCGCCGCGCGCCGGCATCGGCGGCCGTTTCGTCCACTATGTCGTCGCGTCCAACTGGACGTCGGCGATCATCGCCTGGCTGATGCTGCCCTCGGCGCTGCTCAGGCTCTTCGTGCCCTCCAGCAGCGACGTCGCCAGCCTGGTGTCGCTGGTTCTGTTCGGCCTGTCGATGGTGCTGACCTGGCGCATGACCAACGCAACCATCGGCAAAGGGCCGGCGGTGGGTACGGCCGTGTTCGTCGGCATGTTCATCGCCTCGCTGCTCGTCCTGTTCGGCCTGCAGGCCCTGCTCGGCATCGACATACCGGACAGCACCCGGGGTTAGACGTCGGTGTCCTTGGCAATGGTGGATTTGCCGGGTACCTCCGGATAATCGACCCCGACAAGAAACAGCCCGTCCGGCGGGGCTACCTGGCCGCAGGCGGCGCGATCGCGCGCTTCGAGCGCCGCCTTGAGATCGGCGGCGCCCCAGGAGCCGTCGCCGACGCGCCTCAGCGAGCCGACCATCGAGCGAACCTGATTGTGCAGGAAGGAGCGCGCCGAGCTGCGCACCTCGATGAAATCGCCATTGCGGCCGACATCGAGGCGGTCAAGGGTGCGGACCGGGCTTTCGGCCTGGCACTGGGTGGAGCGGAAGGTGGTGAAGTCATGCTTTCCAAGCAGCACCTTGGCCGCCTCGTGCATGGCCTCGGCGTCGAGCCGCTTCGGCACCCACCAGACCTTGCCCTTTTCCAGCGCCGCCGGCGCCCGGCGGTTGAGGATGCGATAGAGATAGTGGCGACCGGTAGCGGAAAAGCGCGCGTCGAAGCCGTCGGCGACGACGGCGGCTTTCAGGATGACGACGCGCGCGCCTGCCGCCTGCAGATGCGCGTTGACCGCATCGCGCACCTTGTCGCCCGGCCGCGCTTTGGCGAGATCGACATGCGCCACCTGGGCGGTGGCGTGCACGCCGGCATCGGTGCGGCCGGCGGCCCGTATTCTTACGACTTCGCCGCAGAACTTCTCGATCGCCTGCTCGATCGCCTGCTGCACCGAGGGCTGGTCGGCCTGATGCTGCCAGCCCGCGAACTGGCTGCCGTCATATTCGATATCGAGCCGAAATCGCGGCATGCCAGCGGTGCTTTCGCCTTGGCCTTAAGCGGCCAAGGCGGTGAAGGCCGAAGCGTAGACCAGTCTGCCGGTCTCGGGCGCGTCGCCCCAGGCCAGGGCCTGCAGCGCGTCACCCTGATACTCGCTCTCGAAATTCGCGGCGCGGGCATGGGTGTAACCGAAACGGCCGTAATAGGTCGGATCGCCCAGGACGACGGCCAGCGCCTCGCCGGCTTCCTTGAGCCGCACATGCGCCTCGCGGATCAGCGCGCCGCCGATGCCGGTGCCGTGGAAGGAGGGCTCGACCGCCAGCGGCGCCAGCGCGACGGCCGCGAAACGCTTACCGCCATTCTGCACGTAAAGCCTGGAAAACAGGATGTGGCCGACGACCTGGCCGTCTTCTTCAGCCACCAGTTCGACGACGGCATCGCCGCCGGTGACCAATGCGTCGACCAGGCCGGCTTCCGCCTGCTGGCCAAAGGCATGCTCTTCGACGAGGCGGATCGCCTCGCGATCCCGCGGCGTCGCCGCGCGTATCGACATCATGCTCATGTGAGTTTCGTTCCTTTTGCGATCTTGGCTCCGCGCAGAAACTCCTGCGCGGCGGCAGGCCTTCCGCCCGCCCGTTGAACTTCGACCAGCCTGACCGCGCCCGATCCGCAGGCGACCGTCAGCCGGTCATCGAGAATTCCTCCCGACTCGCCGACGCCATCCGTGAGCGTCGAGCGAAGCAGTTTCAGCCGCTCCATGCGGCCGCCAATTTCGACCTCGCACCACGCGCCCGGAAAGGGCGAGAGGCCGCGAATGTGATTGTGGACTTCGCCAGAAGGCCGCGTCCAGTCTACGCGTGTCTCCGATTTATCGATCTTTCGGGCATAGGTCACCCCTTCCGCCGCCTGCGGGGTAAATGTCAGACAATTTATCCCCAACTGCGCGAGCGCCTCGACCATCAGCGAAGCGCCCTCCACCATCAGGCGGTCATGCAATTCGCCGGCCGTCATATCGGGTGCGATGGCGACTTTTTCAACCATTGCCACCGGCCCGGTATCCAGCCCCTCTTCCATCTTCATGATCATCATGCCGGTTTCGGCATCGCCGGCCATGATTGCGCGCTGGATGGGAGCAGCACCACGCCAGCGTGGCAAAAGCGAGGCATGGCCGTTGAGGCAGCCCAGCCTCGGTGCGTCCAGAATGGCCTTCGGCAGCAGCAATCCATAGGCAACGACGACAGCGACATCGGCCTGCAAGCCGGCAAAAACCTGCTGCTCGGCCTCGCTTTTCAGCGATGTCGGCGAGCGCACCTCGAGCCCCAGCTGCTCGGCTTCGCGCTGCACCGGGGATGGCGTCAATTCCAAACCGCGCCGGCCGGCGGCGCGCGGCGGCTGCGTGTAGACGGCCGCGATCTCGTGGCCGGCCTCGGCGATGGCGCGCAGCGTCGGCACGGAAAAATCCGGCGTGCCCATGAAGATGACGCGAAGCGGCATGAGGTGCTGCGATCCTGTTTTGCACTAGGCTCAGGTGCTCGCTCGGCCGAAAAGACGGCCCTAGCCCACCATCTTGCCCGGGGCCTTGTCCTTGGCGAGCTTCTTGAACTTCCGCACCACCATGTCGCGCTTGAGCTTCGAGATGTGATCGATGAACAGCACGCCGTTCAAATGGTCGATCTCGTGCTGCAGGCAGGTGGCCATCAGGCCTTCCGCCTGCATCTCCTGCAATCTGCCGTCGCGGTCGAGATATTTCACCCGCACGGAAGCCGGGCGCTCGACCTCGGCATAATAGTCGGGGATCGACAGGCAACCTTCCTCATAAACCGAGCGCTGGTCGGCGCTTTCGAGGATCTCCGGATTGATGAAGACATGCGGCTGAGGCGGCTCGCCTTCCTTGGCGAGGTCGATGACCAGCAGACGCCGCGGCACGCCAACCTGGATCGCCGCAAGGCCGATGCCCGGCGCGTCATACATGGTCTCCAGCATGTCGTCGGCGAGCTTGCGCAGATCGGCGTCGACGCGCTCGACCGGCTTGGAAACCTGGCGCAGGACGGGATCGGGAAGGATGATGAGCGGCTTGATCGACATGGCGTCTCACCTAAGACCTCACTTGACAAGCGTCAACCGGGGCATGCTCGGCCTGTTCACGTTTTGATCTGTGCCAGGACGCCGAATCGGTTATGCTGCCCCTCATGAACGACATGACCTCCATCCTTTCGCAACCAGTCGCTCGGCTTGGCGCCTCCACGATCACGCTCGGCCATGTGCTTGCCTTCACCATCGCCCTGTTCGTCGTTCTCTTCGCGGCGCTGGTCATAGCCTTGTGGCGCGCGGCCACGGCGCGCGCGGCCGCCGCGGCGGAAGCCGCCGATCACGCCCGCGACACCGAGGCCCGCATAGCCGACGTCCTGCAGGCGCAGGCCGAGATGCAGGGGCGCATGGGGGCGATCGCCGAAGTGTTCGGGGCGCGGCAGGCCGAGCTTACCCAGTCGCTCGGACAGCGGCTCGACGCCATGACCGGCCGTCTCGGCCAGACGATGGCCGAGCAGACCAAATCGACCCATGAAAGCCTCGCCAAGCTGCAGGAGCGGCTGGCGGTGATCGACACCGCGCAGGGCAACATCCAGTCCCTGGCCGGCCAGGTCGTGCAATTGCAGGCGATCCTCTCCAACAAGCAGACGCGCGGCGCCTTCGGCCAGTCGCGCATGGAAGCGATCATCGCCGACGGCTTGCCGCATGGCGCCTACGAATTCCAGGCGAGCCTCTCCAACGGCAGTCGGCCCGACTGCCTGGTGCGGATGCCGAACGGAGCGCCGATGCTCGCGATCGACGCCAAGTTCCCGCTGGAAGCGTGGAACGCCATCCGCGCCGCCGAAGGCGCCGACATGCAGAAGGTTGCGGCGCAGGCGTTCCGGCGCGACATCGAGGTGCATATCCGCGATATCGCCGAAAAATACCTGATCCAGGGCGAGACGCAGGACACCGCCTTCATGTTCGTGCCGTCGGAATCGGTGTTCGCCGAGATCCACGAGAATTTCGAGGCAGTGGTGCAGAAGGCGCATCGCGCCCGCGTCGTCATCGTCTCGCCCTCGCTCTTGATGCTGTCGATCCAGGTGATCCAGGCGATTTTGAAGGATGCCCGCATGCGCGAGCAGGCGCATCTGATCCAGGGCGAGGTCATCCGGCTGATGGAGGATGTGGCGCGGGTCGACGAGCGGGTGCGCCGGCTGCAAACGCATTTCGGCCAGGCGGCGCGCGACATAGACGACATCCTGGTGTCGACGTCGAAGGTGACCAAGCGCGGCCAGAAGATCGAGGCATTGGAATTCGCCGAGAGCGAGACCGAGCCCTCGCGAAACGCGGCGCCAAAGGCCGACGCCGGCGCGCGGGTGGCCGATTCAAAGACCGGCCAGCTCAGGCTGCGGGTCGTCGAAGGCGACGAGTAGCCGACGACGACGCCATCGCCAAGCTTGTCTCCATGACATTTTTTCGTTGGCGCGTTACGGTCTTTTCCGTGCACCATGGGCCACCCCGTTCTTCGCAAGGCCCTCGCCCATGATCACCCTGCCCGGCATCTCAGACATCCGCGCCGCCGCCGAGCGGCTTTCCGGCCTGATCGTCGAAACGCCGCTGATCGAATCGCCGGAGCTCAACAAGCGCCATGGCGGCCGCATCCTGTTCAAGCCCGAGACGCTGCAGCGCACCGGGTCCTTCAAGATCCGTGGCGCCTATAACAAGCTGTCGAGCTTGAGCGAGGAAGAGCGCGGCCGCGGCGTCGTGGCCTTCTCTTCCGGCAACCATGCGCAAGGCGTGGCGGCCTCGGCCGCAATGTTCGGCGTCAAGGCGGTGATCGCCATGCCGGCCGACGCGCCGGCGCTGAAAGTCGGCAATGTCCGCAAGATGGGGGCCGAGGTGGTGCCGTTCGACCGCTTCAAGGACGACCGGATGGCGGTCGTACGCCCCTATATCGAGAAGGGCATGGTGCTGGTGCCGCCCTTCGACGATCCGGCCATCATCGCCGGCCAGGGCACGATCGGCCTGGAGCTGATGCGGCAGGCCAAGGCGCTCGGCGTGGTGCTCGACGCCGTCGTCGTGCCTTGCGGCGGCGGCGGCCTCTCGAGCGGGATTTCCGTCGCCGTCAAGGACGCCTCGCCGCGCACGCAGGTCTGGGCGGTCGAACCCGAGCATTTCGACGACACGCGCCGCTCGCTGGCCAAGGGTGAGCGGGTCGCGAACCAACCCGGCCACAGCTCGATCTGCGACGCGCTGCTCACCGCCGAGCCCGGCGCCATCACCTTCGAGATCAACCGGAAAAATCTCGCCGGCGCCATCGCCGTCTCCGACGCGGCCGCCGCCCAGGCGATGCGCGACGCCATGGCCTATCTCAAGCTGGTGGTCGAGCCCGGCGGCTGCGTCGCGCTGGCCGCGTTGTCATCCGGCGAGATCGACCTCGCCGGCAAATGCGTGGCCGTGGTGCTGTCCGGCGGCAATGTCGATTTCGGCACTTATGCGGAGATCATGGCGGCGGCGTAGGGCGCTCTGCATATAAAAAGCGCCGCGTTCCTTCGCGCCCCCCTCTGGCCTGCCGGACATCTCCCCCACAAGGGGGAGATTGGCAGTTTCGGCGCCTCGCTCATTTTTGCGACGTCGGAGATTGGCGAAAGCCGGCGCGACATCGATCTCCCCCCTTGTGGGGGAGATGGCCGGCAGGCCAGAGGGGGGCGCTGTCCCGCCGACGTTGAACTATTCCTGGAGCCTCAATCCAGCGTGCGCCTGAACCGCACCAGCGCTACGCCGGCAAACAGCGCCACGAACACGACCAGCCAGCCGACTTCCGTCGCCACGGCCGGCAGCTCGGCACCCTTCAGCATGACCGCGCGCGTGATGCGCAGGAAATGCGTCAGCGGAAAGATCTCGCCGAAAGTCTGGGCCCAGCCCGGCATGCCGCGATAGGGGAACATGAAGCCCGACAGCATGATCGAGGGCAGGAAGAAGAAAAAGGTGAGCTGCAGCGCCTGCATCTGCGTGCGCGCGATCGTCGAGATCGTGTAGCCGAGCAGCACCAGCGACAGCACGAAGACCAGCACGGTCGAGAGCAGCAGCGACAGCGAGCCCATGAACGGAATGGCAAACAGAAGCTTCGCCGCGGCCAGCACCACCACCACCTGCACGGCGCCCACCACCAGATAGGGCAGCACCTTGCCCAGCATGATCTCCAGCGGGCTCGACGGCATGGCCAGAAGGTTTTCCATCGTGCCGCGCTCGGTCTCGCGCGTCAGCGCGATCGACGTCATCATCACCATCGTCATCTGCAGGATGACGCCGAGCAGGCCGGGAACGATGTTGTATTGCGAGATGCCTTCGGGGTTGTAGCGCCGGTGCACGACGACATCGAGCTGGCCGCGCGCCGCCTCCCTAGCGGTCTCCTCGGTACCTTGCGCCCTGAGCAGCGCCTGGCCGGCGACGGTGCTGAGCGTCGAGATCGCGCCGCTGGCCACGGCCGGATCGGTGGCGTCGGCCTCGATCAGGATCTGCGGGTTGTCGCCGCGCTCGACGCGGCGCGCGAAATCGGCGGGGATGGTGACGACGAACGAAACGTCGCCGCGCGCCATCAGGAACTCGGCTTCCTCTGCACTTTGCGCGACATGGTCGAAGCGGTAGTAGCCGGTGGTCTGCAGCGCCGACACCATGGCCCTCGTGTAAGGATCGCTGCTGGTCGCCACGAGCGCTGCCGGCAGGCTCTTCGGATCGTTGTTGATCGCATAGCCGAAGAGCACCAGCTGGATCAGCGGCACGCCGAGCATCATGGCGAAGGTGATGCGGTCGCGCCGCATCTGGATGAATTCCTTGATCAGCAGCGCGCCGAGCCTTGCGAAGGAGAAGACCGCGTTCATGCCATATTGTCCTTCGAGCCGGACATGAACTGGATGAATACATCCTCGAGGCTGGTCTCGCCGGGCTTCACCGTGACACCCCGGTGCTCCTTCTCGATGTCGGCGAGCGCCTTTTCGAGCGCCGCCTTGTCGGAGCCGACGACATGCAGCGTGGCGCCGAACGGCGCCACCTGGTCGACGCCGGGGCGGCCTTGCAGCGCCCGAGCCACCTGGTCGAGCCGCGGCCCCTGCAGCACGAAGGTGGTCAGCCCGGCATTCCTCACCACCTCGTCCACCGTGCCGGTGGCGAGCATCTTGCCGTAGGAGATGTAGCTGATGCGGTGGCAGCGCTCGGCCTCGTCCATATAGTGGGTGGAGACGAGCACGGTGAGCCCGCCGCCGGCCAGCCGATGGATCTCGTCCCAGAACTCGCGCCGCGCCTTGGGATCGACGCCCGCCGTCGGCTCGTCGAGCAGGAGCAGCTTCGGCTTGTGCATGATGCAGGCGGCCAGCGCCAGCCGCTGCTTCCAGCCGCCGGAAAGCGTGCCGGCCAGCTGGTTGCGGCGGCTCGTCAGGCCGAGTTCCCGAAGCGTGCGCGAAACATACTCCTCGACCGGCTTCAATTGGTAGAGACGCGCCACGAATTCGAGGTTCTCGCCGATCGTCAGATCCTCGTAGAACGAGAATTTCTGCGTCATGTAGCCGACTTCGCGCTTGATCTTGAGCGCGTCGGTGCGGATGTCGAAGCCGAGCACCGTGCCATCGCCCTCGTCCGGCGTCAGAAGCCCGCACATGATGCGGATGGTCGTCGTCTTGCCCGAGCCGTTCGGCCCGAGGAAGCCGACGATCTCGCCCTCGGCGACTGTCATCGTCACATGGTCGACGACGGTCTTGTCGCCGAAGCGCTTGACCAGGCCGCGAACGTCGATGGCGTTCATTGGCCGATATCCGCGAGATCGACGTCGACAATCTGGCCGGGCTGCAAGGGCCCCGCATTGCCGTCGGGCCGTGCCTCGACGAGATAGACCAGCTTCTGCCGGTTCTCGAGCGAATAGATTACCGGCGGCGTGAATTCGGGGTCGGGCGAGACATAGCTGACGCGCGCCTTGAGCCCCGCTCCGCAGCCGTCGCAATGGACGTTGAGCTCGGTGCCGACCTTGACCGACGAAAACGCGCTTTCGGGGACATAGACGCTGAGCTTCACGGCGCCGTCGGGCAGCATCGAGATCACCGGCGCGGTCGGCCCTGCCGTGTCGCCCGGGTTGCGGATGACGTCGTTGACGCGGCCGGGCGAGGGCGCCGTCAGCACCCGCTTCGACAGCCGCCACTCGGCCTGTTGCAAGCTCGACTGCGCCTGCTTCACCTGGTTGTCGGCGGCCTTGATGGTCTCGGGCCGCGCCGGCAGGTTGCCGACGGCAAGATTGGCCTCCGCCTGGCCGACCTGGGCATTGGCCGTCTCCAGTGAGGCCGAAGCGGTGTCGTAGTCAGCCTGGGTGCCGGTGCCGCGCTTATAAAGATCGCTGGCGCGGTCATATTTGCGCTTGGCGTCCGCCGCCTGGGCTTTGGCCATGTCGACCTCGGCCTTGAGCACAGCGATCTCCTCGGGACGCTTGCCGACCTGCAGGTCGGCAAGCTGCGCCTGGGCCTGGGCGAGCGCGGCCTTAGCCTGCGCCACCTCGATCCTGGCGTCGGCGTCCTCCAGCGTGGCCACCGCCTTGCCGGTCTCGACGCGATCGCCGCGTCTCACCGTCACCGTCGCCACCTGGGCCACTTCGATCGGCGCCATCAGCACATATTCGCCTTCGACATAGCCGACGGCCAAGGGTGCGGCCGGCGCACAGGCGCCGAACAGCTGGGCCGCGAGCGGCAGCGAACAGAGAAAGCTCATGATTTGCCCTTCTTGCCGGCGCGCGCATCGCGCGCCGCCAGCATTGCCCTGAGATTGTCGGTCGTGGCCGCCACCATCTTGGCGGCCTCTTCATTGCCGATCTCGCGCCAACCCATGCGACGCAACACCGCCTCGCGGCCGATGCGGAAATAGATGACCTGGCCGATCATGGTGAAGACCGTGAGCTTGGTCGCTTCGCTCTCGGCCGGCTCGCCGGTCGCCTGTTCCCAGATCTGACACAGCCGCCGGTGCGTCGGCTCGAACACACCGGCATAGATGCGGTCGAGCGCGGCGGTCGGGTGCGACAGCTCGCGAAGTACGAATTGTACGATCTCGCCGGCCTGCGGGCTGGCCACGACGAAACCCACCATCCGCTCCAGGGCCGCAAAGAGCTGTGCCCGCGCGGCTTCAGGGTTTGCCGGAGCGGCCGCATGGGTTGCGCCCAGCGCTTGGCCGGCGATGCCCTGGATGGTTTCGACGATGAAGTCGGCGGCGGCGGCGCGCAGGCCTTCCTTGCCGCCGAAATGATAGGCGATGGAGCCGATATTGGCCTTGGCTTCGGCCGCGATCTCGCGCGTCGAGGTGCCGTCGAAACCTTGCCGCCCGAACAGCTTGAGCGCAGCATGCACAAGCGCCGCGCGCGTCTGCTCGGCGGTGGTGGCCTCGCGTTGTTGCCTTTTTATGCCTGGCTGCCTGTTCATACTGGCACTTTAATCAATCGATTGATTAAAGTCAAATTTGACCCTGAGTCGGCTTGCCTTCCTGGCCCTCACAGGCTTTAGTGCGCGGCCATGGGCAAGGAAGTCGAGCGTAAGTTCCTGGTCTCCAGTCCCGCCTGGCGCGACAAGGTCGAGGTGGAGATCCGCATTCGCCAGTTCTACGTCGCCGCCCAGCCCGGCCGCACGGTGCGTGTGCGCATCAGCGACGGGCGCACCGCCAAGCTGACGCTGAAGTTCGGCGACAGGGCGCGCGAGCGCGACGAATTCGAATATTCCATCCCGCTTGCCGAGGCCGAGGAATTGATGGCCTTTGCCGTCGGGCGTGTCATCGAGAAGACACGCCACCATGTTAGACACCGCGGCTATCTCTATGAAGTCGATGTTTTCGGCGGAAAGCTCGCGGGGTTGGTGATCGCGGAGCTGGAGACGCCGGAGGACGTATCGGACGAAATGCTGCCCGACTGGCTCGGTCGCGAGGTCACCGGCGAGTCGAGATTCTACAACGCATCGCTGGCCCTCGGGGGATTCCGGAGATCGCCGCATGAGCTTCCGCATCGATCCGCGCTTGCCGCTGACCGGCGAGGTCAGGCGCATATTGGCCGACGAGATCGGCAAGGCAATTGGCCATCTCGAGATGGCGCGCGAGAAGCCGGAACAGGGCCTGCACAAATGCCGAAAGCGCCTGAAGAGCGTGCGCGCCTTGCTGCGTCTGGTTCGTTCCGGGGACGAACCGTTCTGCCAGACCGAGAACGAATGTTACAAGCAGGTATCGGCGCTGCTGGCCGGCCCGCGCGAGGCGACCGCGCTCATCGAAACCGTCGACCGCCTGGCCGATGCCTTTCCGGAGCAATCGGCCGACGGCGGTCTCGACCTCGTGCGCGAGCGGCTGGTTCTGCGCCAGCACGAGCTCCATGCCGGCCCCGGCCTCGACGCCGCCATCAATGCGGCGATCTCGGCCTGCCGGGAGGGTCTTGAGCGCATCGACCGGCTCGCTCTGCCCGATCAGCCGGAGCAGGCCGCCGACATATTGGCCGACGGCGCTCGCGCCACCTTGCGGCGCGCGAAGAAGGCGCTGGACAAGGCGGAAACACGCGGCGAGCCCGATGACTTTCACGACCTGCGCAAGGCTGCCAAGATGCATTCCATGCATCTGTCGCTGCTCGGCCGCCTGTGGCCGACGCCGATCAAGGCGCGCCGCAAGGCGGTGGACAAGCTCGGGGAAGAGCTCGGCGAATTGCACGACGTCTTCGTCATGCGCGCCCTGCTCGATGCCGAGGGCGAGCAGCTCGGCCCGCCCGAGGAAACCAAGCTTCTGCGCAAGCTCCTGAAGCGTTCGGAAAAGAGCCTCAGCAAGGCCTGCCTCGCCGACGCCGCCGAGCTGTTCGGCGACAGCCCGAAGCGCTCGGCCAAAAGACTCGCCCGCAAGGTACGCGACGACCTCGCGGCGCCGCAGGAAGAGGCGAAGGCGGCGTAGTGCGGCGCCTCTCCTTCTCCCCTTGTGGGAGAAGGTGGATCGGCGCGCAGCGCCGAGACGGATGAGGGGTGCTCCAGCTTGGCCAATGCGGTCGTCCAAAGCCGCGATCGCCAACGTCTCATTTCCTGGAACACCCCTCATCCGGCCGCTTCGCGGCCACCTTCTCCCACAAGGGGAGAAGGTGAGGCGCTACGCCGGCAGCGCTCGTCTCTCCATCGCCGCCCTTGCCCCCGCATCGCGCGGGTGCGGGCCGATCGGCATGATTGCGGGAAACGGTGTCGCGCCGAAGGCGAAGGTCCATTTGTAGCCGGTGAGCTGGTCTTCGGGCGTGGTGTGCTGGTCGTGATGGGCGAGCAGCCTGGCGCGTTCGGCGAGTTCCTCGGCCTCGCGCCGCAGCATCTCGGCCGTTTGCGGGCGCATCCGCCGGGAAAAGCTGATGAAGGTCGCGGCCTGCTCCATGTGACCGATCGCCCAACCGATGAAGTTCTTGTTGGTCATCTCGAAATGCGGCTTCAGCGGCCCCTCGAAATCCCACTGGATCGGGGTGTCGATCAGTAGCCTTGCCGACAGGCCGCGCCCCAGCGCCACCAGCCCGAGCTCCTCGAGGTCGCGCAGATAGAGGAACATGGAGGCTTCGCTCAAGCCCTGCGAGCGCATGATGCCTTCGGGCGTGAATTTCTCCGACAGCATGATGAAGACGAAGAGCAGCGCCGGCCGCATCGCCAGGCGGCGCTCGATCTCCGGCCCGACGCGGTTGGCCGGACCCGGTCCCCGGTTCATCGCGCCGAGCACGTTCTCCAATTCGACATCGGCCGCCGCGCAGATTTCCATCAGCCGGTCGAGCTTGCAATTCTGCTCATGGAAGATGCGCTTCACCGTCGGCTCCGAAACACCCATCCGTTCGGCCAGCGTCCGGTAGGTCAGGCCCTTGGCCTTCAGCGTCCGTTTCAGCGCCTCGAAGATCGGGCCGTTCATGGAATGCACCTCATTCGCGCGAATTCGTATCGATTGTCGATACTAGCGTCGATCCACCTTCCCGAAAAGTATCGAAAAATCTAGCTCTCCCTCGTCACCACAGGAGAGCACCATGAAGACCCTCATCGCTTCGACCGTCATCGCCATCGCCGGCATCGCGGCGGCTCCGGCTGCGCACGCCGGCGAGCTTTGGCGGGCATCCGGTTTCGAGCAGCCGGAATCGGCGCTTGTCGATGCTGCCCATAACCGCATCGTCGTCTCGAACATCGTCGGCAATCCCGGCGCGGCGGACGGCAATGGCTACCTGTCGCTGCTGTCGATGGACGGCAAGATGATCGCCCGCCACTGGGTGGACGGCATGGACGCGCCCAAGGGCATGGCGATTTCCGGCGGCAGGCTCTACGCCGCCGACATCACCAAGGTGCGCGTCGTCGATCTCGCCAGCGGCAGACTGGTCGAGACAATCGAGGTGCCCGGCGCCGTCTTCCTCAACGATATGACACAGGACAGCTCAGGCAAGGTCTATGTCAGCGACATGCTGGCCGACACGATCTATCGCATCGACGGCGACAGGCCGGAGCCGTTCGTCAAGGACGCTCTGCTCGCCTCGCCGAACGGCGTGTTCGCGGATGGCGACAGGCTGATCGTCGCCTCCTGGGGCAAGGGCATCAACAAGACCGATTTCAGCACCGCCAAACCTGGCGGCCTGCTGTCGGTCGACCTTGCCACGAAGAAGGTCACGCCGCTGCCCGGCGCTCAAGAATTCGCCGATCTCGACGGCGTCATCGCCATCGGCGACACCATCTACGCCACCGCCTACATGACCGGCACGCTCTACAGCTACAAGCCCGGCGACGCGCCGACCACGATAGCGCAGTTGAAGCCGGGCAGCGCCGACATCGGCACGGACGGCAAGCACATCTTCGTGCCGCTGATGGGCGAGGGCGAGGTCGCGGCGCTGACGCTGGATTGAGGGGGATAACGCTGCAGACGATTGAGAAGCGTCGGCGATTGACGAAAGCCTGTGCGACACCCGATCTCCCCGCTTTGCGGGGAGATGGCGGGCAGGCCAGAGGGGGTGCTGTCCGCCAACGTTTCTGGTGGACGGCACCCCGCCGACCGGCATTGGACCGTCACATCGGCAGCGCTGCCATCTTGGCTTCGCCGCTTGCTCCGCACTATCCGGCTCGCATCCGTCACATGAGCGAAGCCGTGAAGACATCCAGCCTGACCGGCGCCGTTTCGCCGACGATCCCGGTGCTCATATGCGCGCTGGCGATCTTTCTTTTGTCCGGCATGGACGCGGCCATGAAGTCGCTGACCATCGCCGTCGGCGTCTACAACACACTGCTGTGGCGCAGCGTGGTTGCCACCTTGGTGGCAGGCGCGGCGTGGTCGGCGGGCTCGCGTTCGAAGCCCGCCTTTCCGGTGCTGGGCCTGCATGCGCTGCGCGCCGCGATCGTCGGCATCGTCCTGGTCTTGTTCTTCTGGGGTCTGGCCAGGCTGCCGATCGCCGAGGCGATCGGGCTCAGCTTCGTCGCGCCGCTGTTCGCGCTTTTCCTCGCGGCATTGCTGCTGGGCGAGCGCATAAGGCGGCAAGCGGTCTGGGCGTCTCTGGCCGGCATGGCGGGCGTCGCGATCATCCTGGCCGGCCAGTTCGGGGCGGCAAGCCACTCGCAGGATGCCCTTCTCGGCACGGCCGCGGTGCTCGCATCGACGGTGTTCTATGCCTACAATCTGATCCTCTCCCGGCAACAGGCGCTGCTGGCCAAACCGGTCGAGATCATGCTGTTCCAGAACCTCTTCGTCGCGATCATCCTTAGCCTCGCAGCACCGTGGCTCGCGGTCGCGCTGCCACGCGATCTCTGGCCTCCCTTGGCCGGGGTGGCGCTGCTGTCGCTCGCCGGGCAATTCCTGATGAGCTGGGCCTACGCCCGTGCCGAAGCGCAATATCTGATCCCGACCGAATACTCGGCCTTCATCTGGGCGATCGCGCTTGGCTGGTTCTTCTTCGGCGAGAAGGTGGCCTGGACCACGCTGGCGGGCGCATGCCTCATCGTCGCCGGCTGCCTGATCGCCGCGCGCGCCAATCCGAAGCTTGCCGAGCCTATCGAAGCGACCGTTTGAGCAGGGCGCCTAGAGCATTTCACCGTTCGCTCTATCTCTTTGTTTTTACGCAATTCCTGGCGGAAAACCGCTCACACTTTTCCTGGAATTGCTCTAAGCCGTCGCCGCTTTTTCGCCCAGCTGCGCCCGCGCGTCGCGGATCGACGCTGCATAGGTCACCAGCGGCCGCTTGACCCCATGGCTTATCAGCGTGCGCCTGACTTGGGACGAGGCGCCCGCGATAATGAAGCGCCCTCCGGCGCGCCTGGCCTTGTGCACGGTGCTTTCGATGACGTTTGCCGCGGTCGAATCAAGGAAGGGCACCGCCGTGCAATCGAGGATGAAGTTCCTGCGCTGATCGGCGATACGGTCCAGCACCGTGGCGACCGTTGCCGCAGCGCCGAAGAAGAAGGCGCCGGAAATGCGGTAGATGACGGTGTCCGGATCGGTGGCGGCGGCGAGGTCATAGGCAACGCGCCCGCCATTTGCGTCGTCGGCGCGGTCCTCCGTCACCGACGGGACGTGCGCCTCCACCTCGACGGAGCGCGCCATGCGGCCGATGAACAGCAGCGCCCCTAGCGCAAAACCGATCACGATGCCGGTGGTGAGGTCGCGGAAGATGACAAGTCCGAACGTGACAAGAAGCACCAGGGCGTCGCCCCAGGACGATCGGATCAGCGCCAGGAAGGCTGGCTTTTCCACCATGTTCCAGGCCACTGTGGCCAGCACTCCGGCAAGCGCCGCCAGCGGGATATAGCTGGCAAGCGGCGCAGCCACCAGCATGAACAGCAGCAGGAAGGCGGAATGGAACATCCCCGACAACGGTCCATGCGCGCCGGCGCGGATGTTGGTTGCCGTGCGCGCGATCAGTCCGGTCACGCAGATCCCGCCGAACAGCGCCGAGCCGATATTGGCGATGCCCTGTGCCACCAGTTCGCAGTTGGAGCGGTGCCGTCGGCCGGTCATACCGTCCGCGACCACCGCGGAAAGCAGAGATTCGATCGCGCCCAGCAGGGCGAAGGAAATTGCATCGGGTACTACGGAGAGGAGCTTCTGCGCATCGAGCGCCGGTAGTATCGGATCCGGCAGCATGCGCGGAATCCCGCCGAATTGCGTGCCGATCGTCTCCACGGGAAGACCAAGAACCGTCGCGGCCAGCGAGGCCGCCGCGACCGCAATCAGCAGGCCCGGCCAGGAGGGCCGCCAGCGCTTCATGCCCACGATAATGCCTATGGTGAGCACGGCGAGAGCAATGGCTGCCGGATTTGCTGTGCCGGCCACCTTGCCGAGCGCGATGAGCCGCGGCAGCAGGTCGCCTGGCTCCTTGCCCGGCAGTGTCAGACCGAACATGTCGTGCAACTGGCTGGACAGGATAATGACGGCTATGCCGGCCGTGAAACCGACCGTCACCGGATACGGGATGAATTTTACATAGGCGCCGAGCCTCAGGTAGCCGGCCGCGATCAGGAAGGCACCGGCCATGAGCATTGCCAGGATCAGTCCGTCGATGCCGTGGCGGTCGACCGTCGAGGCCACGACCACGATGAAGGCGCCGGCTGGCCCGCCGATCTGGAACCGGCTGCCGCCAAGTGCACCGACGATAGAGCCGCCGATGATCGCCGTAAACAGTCCGCGTTCGGGCTCCACATGCGAGGCGATCGCGATCGCCATCGACAGCGGCAGCGCCACGATAGCGACCGTCAGCCCGGCGATCACATCCGCCCTCAGCTGCTTGAGGTGATAGCCCTCGCGCAGCACCGTGACCAACTTGGGCGTGAACAGCTCGACGAACGTTGGCTGCGTCTGATGGTGGATTGCCCGTCCCGCCTGGTCCATCGATTGAATCCGCTCCCAAAGCGGCGGAATCGTCGGCAGGATTTGTCGGCGGTTGCGTCGCGACTTCTGCGCGACTCAGCCTTGCGGGTTCGGTCCGGCTCCGGCTCTGAGGCGCACGCCCCGGCCGCCGCGCTCGCTGGGCTGGTTCTCGCCGATCAGCTCCACCCCGGCCTCGTTAAGCGCCTGGATCACTTTCATCAGCGTGTCCACCACGCCCCGAACCACGCCGTCGCTCGCTTCCATGCGCTGGATCGTCGGCAGCGAAACCCCGGCGCGCTCGGCCAGCGTCTTCTGGTCGATACCGGCCAACGCTCTCGCAGCGCGCATCTGCGCGGCAGTAATCATCGGCCAGAACCCTTGTCTGAGTCTGCAGTATCAATGGATAGTACAAATATCATGATGTTTCAAGCATCATCTTCAACAGTTTGACCATGACCGCTCAGTCGCTATCCGCCACCACTTTGCGCCGCTGCAGCAGGCGCGCAACGAGCCAGCATAGCATGGCCCAGGCAAAACCCGCGCACCAGCCGGCAAGCACATCGGACGGCCAGTGCACGCCGAGATAGACGCGGCTGGTGCCGACCAGAACGGTGGTGAGCACGGCGAGGCCGAGCACGAAAACCTTCGTCCTACGGTCCGGCAGGAAGCGGGCGGCCAGCGAGCCGAGAGTCAGATAGGTCACGGCCGAGAGCATGGCGTGGCCGCTCGGAAAGGACAGCGACGTCTCGTTGACGAGATGTGAGACAAGGTCGGGACGCGGCCGGTCGACCTCCAGCTTAAGCAGGCTGGAGAGCGCTTGGCCGCCCGCCACCGCCGCGAACATGAACAGCGCTGTCGCGGGTTTGCGGATCAAGAGCAGATAGACGATGGTCGCCGTCGTGATCAGCACCAGCACGACGGTGCTGCCGAGCGCGGTGACGTCGCGCACCGCGCCTTCCAGCCAGGACGGGCCGATCGGACTATCCGGCTGCCCGGCATGCCGGAAGGCGAGCAGGATCTCCGTGTCGAAGGCGTGCGGGGTCGTGGCGCGCGCCACCTCCATGAGTTCCACTAGGCCCCATAGTCCGCCGGCAATCGCCAGCCCGGCCAGCAGCACCGGAAATTCCAGCTTGTTGAGGAGCGTGTTGGCGATCGATTTCATGCAAGGCTTTGATCCCGCTACAGCCGCTGCATATAGGGCCCGAGCGTGATCAGCGCGACGGCGGCGATCGCCAGCACCATGCCGGTCGCCTGGAGGGCATTGAGCCGTTCGCCGAAGAAAGCGAGCGCCACGGCGTTGACCGCGACGAGCTGGATCACCGCCGACAGGCTGAACGACACCGACATGCCGAATTCGCGCACCAGCCTCAGCATGACCAGATTGCCGGCCGTGTAGAGCGCCAGCGTCAAAAGCAGCTTGGCGAGGCTCGGCGCCAGCCCCCATTGCTTGGCCGCCATCGCCGCCAGCACGAACATCACGGTTGAAATGCCGAGCTGCGCCAATCCCCAGAAACTCACTTGCCGTCCCCTTTTTCAAGCGCCGTCGCCGCGCGGCCGCAGCCCTTGTTTCCGAAGCCGGCGAGGCCGTCAAGCCGATCCGGCACCGCCTTGACCAGCCGGCAAACAATTGTCCACGATCGATCACGGCCGTGTCACGAAAATGTGATCGGCGCGCTTTAGGGGTCGAAGGGTCAAAGCTCAAGCCACCTCAAGAAGCCAGAGGACCACCATGACCGTGACCCCTGAGACCCGTTTCCGCACCAGCCAGCTCGAGGACAATGACGGTCCGCCCGTCAACCCGACCGACAACCGCACCATGGGCGAGATCATCGCCGCGCGTTTCTCGCGCCGCGGCTTCCTCATGGGTTCGCTGGCCGTCTCTGCCATCGCCGCCACCGTCAGCCCGCTGGCGCTCGTCGCCGCCGACGAGGCGCGTGCTGACGAAGCCTCGGCGTTCAAGTTCGACGAACTCGAGGCCGGCATCGACGACAAGCACCATGTCGCGCCGGGCTACGATGCCGACGTGCTGTTGCGCTGGGGCGATCCGCTGTTTGCCGATTCGCCGGAGTTCGATCCGCTGAAGCAGTCGGCCGAGGCCCAGGCGAGGCAGTTCGGCTACAACAACGATTATGTCGGCTACATCCCGATCGACGGCTCGGCCGAGCACGGGCTCTTGGTCGTCAACCACGAATACACCAACCCGCATCTGATGTTCCCCGGCATCGTGTCGATCGTCGAGAAGGACGGCAAGAAGGTCGCCGAGGTAGCGCCGCTCTCGAAGGCGCAAGTCGATATCGAGATGGCCGCGCATGGCGGCACCATCGTCGAGATCCGCAAGCAGGATGGCAAGTGGCAGGTGGTGCGCGACGGGAAGCTGAACCGGCGCATCATGTCGACCACCGAGATGGCGCTGTCCGGTCCGGTCGCCGGCCACGACCGTGTCAAGACCAATGCCGACCCGTCCGGCACCAAGGTCATCGGCACGCTCAACAACTGCGCCGGCGGCGTCACGCCCTGGGGTACCTATGTGATGGCCGAGGAGAACATTCACGGCTATTTCTCGGGCGAATTGCCGGAGGGACATAAGGAAGCCGCCAATTACAAGCGCCTCGGCATCCCTGAAGGCGCCTATGAATGGGGCGCGCATTACGACCGCTTCAACCTCGCCAAGGAGCCGAACGAGCCCAATCGCTTCGGCTGGATCGTCGAGGTCGACGTCAACGATCCGACCTCGACCCCGAAGAAGCGCACCGCCATGGGCCGCTTCAAGCATGAGGGCGCCGAGTCGATCGTCGCCAAGGACGGCCGCGTCGTCTTCTATCTCGGCGACGACGAGCGCTTCGACTATGTCTATAAATTCGTCACCGCTGGTAAGTTCAATCCCAGTGATCTCGCGGCCAACATGAACCTGCTCGATGACGGCCCGCTTCATGTCGCCAAATTCGCCGAGGACGGTTCGGTCGAATGGATGCCGATCGTGTTCGGGCAAGGGCCGCTGACGGCAGAGAACGGCTTTGCCTCCCAGGCCGACGTGCTGATCGAGACGCGGCGTGCCGCCGACCTGCTCGGCGCCACCAAGATGGACCGGCCCGAAGACATCCAGCCCAATGCCGGCAACGGCAAGGTCTATGTCATGCTGACCAACAATTCGAAGCGCAAGGCCGAGCAGGTCGACGCCGCCAATCCGCGCGCCGAGAACGCCTTCGGCCATATCATCGAGATCGTCGAGGACGGCGGCGACTTCGCCGCCGGCAAGGGCAAGTGGGAAGTGCTGCTGAAATGCGGCGATCCGTCGGTGGCCGATGTCGGCGCCACCTTCTCGACCGCGACCACCGCGCATGGCTGGTTCGGCATGCCGGACAATTGCGCCGTCGATTCGGCCGGGCGTCTGTGGGTCGCCACCGACGGCCAGGGTCCGAAGGCCACCGGCCGTACCGACGGCCTCTGGGCGGTCGACACGGAAGGAGCGGCGCGGGCGACCTCGAAACTGTTCTTCCGCGTGCCGATCGGCGCCGAAATGTGCGGCCCGCTCTTCGCGCCCGACGACCAGACGGCCTTCGTCGCCGTCCAGCATCCAGGTGACGGAGGCGAGGATTGGGAAGGGTTCGGCCGCCCGTCCTATTACGAGGATCCGTCGACCCGCTGGCCGGACTTCAAGCCGGACATGCCGGTGCGGCCGGCTGTCGTTGCGATCACCAAGCAGGGCGGCGGCAAGATCGCGGTGTGATGCGCTGAGGTAGCGCGGACGTTGGGGACTGGCGGAAGCCTCCCCAACGTCGTCATTGCGGGGCGAGCAGGAGCGAAGCACCGTCACGAAGGCCTCGGAATCCATTCCGTTACCTCGGGCGTCGGGCGCGACGGCGTGGAATTCTGCACCGTAGCGGCGCGTCGGAGCCACGGACAGGATTCTCGGGTCCGCGCTGCGTCGCTACGCTCCCTGCTTCACCCGTGGATGACGAAGCCGGCGTCTCACCCCGCCCGCTGAACCATCGCGATGTTCATCGCGCTGCGCAGCCGGAAGCCGATCGACTCGTAGAGCCTGATCGCCACGGCGTTGTTGGCAAAGGCGTGCAGATAAGGCACCTCGCCGCGCGCCATGATGCGGTTGGCCACGAACAGCGACAACAGCCTGGCGAGGCCGCCGCCGCGAAAATCCGGATGCGAGCACACGCCGCTGAGTTCCGAATAGCCGGGCTGCTTCATGCGCTCGCCGGCCATGGCGGCCAGCCTGCCGTCGATCTTCACGCCCCAGAATTCGCCGAGGCTCAAGGCCTCCAGCGTGAACGGGCCAGGCTTCGTCAGCGAGGCGAGCGCGAGCATCTCGGCCGCGTCCTGCCGCGTCAGCTGCTCGATCCGGGGGTCGGCGACCGTCTGCAAGGCGTGGCCTGCAATCATCTGCACGGCATCGGCGGTCATCGTCGCGACAAGCGCCGGCGGCAGGACGATGCTGTGGGCCTGAGCCAGGATGACGGTCTCGCCGGCGTGAATCAGCCTTGCGAGCGCGCGCAGGCTTTCCGGATCATCCGTTGCCGTGGCGGCGAACGGGATGACCGACGGCCGGTAGCGGCGCGCGAGATCGTCACCCTCCGCGAAAGTCCTTTGCCGTGTTGCGAGCGCGCTCCAGACGGGACGGTCGAGGATATGCTTCATGGCGTGGCGATCCTTTCGGCACGGCGATCGAGCGGCGTCTCGGCCAGACGATCCTCGATTGCGGCAAGCTGGCCGAGCAGCGGCCCGGAAAGATCGGCGCACAGATCCGCCACGGCATTTTCGATGCTCGGCCAGATGTCCCGCTTCGCCTGGTCGACCAGCCGCCTGCCGTTGCGGCTCAGCGAAACGATCCTGCGCCGCTGGTCTTCTTCCGAGGGGTTGACCTCGACAAGCCCCAGCTCGGCAAGCAGCGCCACGCTGCGTGTCACGCCCGGTTGCGCGACGCCCAGGGATTGCGCCAGCTCGCCGACCGGCAGCGGGCCGAGCCTGTCGAGCGCGGCGAGCAGCGGGTACTGGCTCGACTGGATGCGCATGTCCAGGCGGTCGAGCACGCGCTGCGTGTCGGCCTGCAGCTGCTCGCCTATGCGCTTCATCCGGCTGCCGAGGCAGAGAAAACCGAGGGATCGAAGAACGTCTTCCATGGTTGGCTCGTCGCATATTTATAACTTGATATATAACATTGCATGGAAATATCAAGCCGGTCTTCGCATGCCCGTTGCGGCAGCCGATGGGCGATAGCGGCCGCTTTGCGACGTTTGCCCTTCATTCGCCGCCAATTGCGTCCTATATCGCGCTGACGCGACGTGGCCGGCAGCGGTCGCCAGCGATTCGCGACCTGAGGGCGGCAGGTCATCACTTCTTGGCACGCGGAGCTCATGGCGCCCCTGCGCATCTATTTCGACAGGCTTCTCGACGCAGTGGCACCCAAGGTGCCGCGGCGCGAGTTGACGGACGACGAGCGCCTGGCGCTGGTGCGCCGGTACGGCGATTTCTCGCTCGCCTATTCGACCGCCGTGCAGCAGAAACTGTCCTATTTCAGCGACGGCGACGGCTACATCGCCTTCGGCACCAAGATGAGCCGCCATTTCGCGCTGGGCGATCCGGTGGTCGACCCGGCGGATCGCGCGTTCTATATCAAGCGCTTCGTCGAAGCCGCCGGCGGGCCGTGGTTCGTCCAGATCGGCGCCGAGACGGCCAAGGTGCTCGCCGGCCTCGGTTACATGGTCAATCGCCTCGGCATCGACACCAGGCTGCTTTTGCCAGCGCATGACTTTTCCGGCAAGCGCAACGAGACCGTGCGTTATTCCGAGCGCTGGCTGACGAAGAAGGGTTTTGTCATCGCCGAGGACAGGGGCGAGGGCCTGCACGAGGAGATCAGCCAGCTTTCCGCCGACTGGCGCAAGGAGCGCATCATCAAGCGCTGGGAGATGGGCTTCCTCAACCGTCGCTTTTCCGAAGAGCTCGGCGCCGACATGCGCCGCTTCCTCCTGCACAGCCCCGAAGGCCGGCTTCTCGCCATCCTCGATTTCGACCCGCTGTTCCGCGACGGCAAGGTGATCGGCTACACCACCGCCTTCAAGCGCAAGCAGACCGACGCGACGCCGCATGCCGAGATCGGCCTGACCAAATTCGCCGTCGACCGCTTCCGCGAGGAAGGCATCTCCGAAGTGACGCTCGGCCTCTCGCCGCTGTTCGGCATCGAGCCCAGCGGCTTTGCCGAATCGGGCTTCTGGCGCGGCGCCTTCCAGCGCGCCTACAACTCGCCCTGGGTCAACCGCTCGCGCTTCAACCTGCAGGGCCAGGCAGCCTTCAAGCGCCGCTTCCACGGCGTCGAGGAGCCGACCTACATCGCCTTCCGCAAAGGGACTTTCGTGGAGATGCTGGGGCTGCTGCGCCTGCTGAAGGCGATTTGAATACGCCCGATTTCCGGACGCGTCTGGTGTTCCTGGAGCGCAGCGGATCAATAAATTCAAGTTAAATTGAGTAGCTCTCTTAATGATACTCAAAGGGGATATTGATTAATTCGCCCGACGAACCTGGGAGAGAAACTGTGTTTGGGCGAATTAAAACTGCATTTGGTACGAAGCCTCCGGCTTCATCGCCGCCGCGAGCCGAGACTTGGTTGCCGTTCGACAAGATGGACGCTGCCCTGGAGGCTGCGGGCCGGTTGTTCACGCAGGCGCTCAACCAGGCGGGGCGAGACTGCGCCGGACTCGCGCTGAAGGGTCCGGTGCCGCCCGCCGTCGCTGGCCTGCTAGCTGACTGCATCGTCTATCCCGGCCAGAACGGTCCAGAATTCCTGACCCTCGGACTGACCCGGGATTTCAAGGGCTACACCTATCCGCCGCACTTCCGACTTTTCATGATCATCAATGCCGCGTTGCTGCTCGAAGACCTGCCACAATCACCGTTGCGCGTGGAAATTGCGCTCGCCCAGATCCCGCGAGCGCTGATCGACGCCCATATGATGAGGATCTGGATCAAATATATTCGGCCGACCGGCCTCGCATTGGTCCGGCAAGACAAGGCCGGTCTCGAATCCATTCTTCGCGGGCTCATCACCGAGAACATGGCTCTCCGGCGCCTCGCGCCGGACTGGATCCAGCAACGCTTCGATATGGAGCAGTGCTCGCGGGAATGGTACGCTGGTGGCTTTCCGGCGGCGATCGGTCAGCCGCTTACGCCAGATGTCAAACGCATCAACAATTTGCCGATGACGGAGTTCGTCGGCAAACTGATCACTGACTTTCTAGCCCAAACTCAGATGGAGGGGCTCAGAGAGCGATTTAAGTAGGCCATCCGTCAGTTCCTCAACCGGTAGCCCGTCTTGAAGATCCACGCCACGATCGCGATGCAGATGGCCAGGAACACCAGCGTCATGCCGAGGCTGACGCCGACCGAGACGTCGGCCTTGCCGTAGAAGCTCCAGCGGAAGCCGCTGATCAGGTAGACGACCGGGTTGAACAGCGTAACCGTCTTCCAGATGCCGGGCAGCATGTGGATCGAATAGAAGCTGCCGCCGAGGAAGGTGAGCGGCGTGACGATGAGCAGCGGCACCAACTGCAGCTGCTCGAAGGTTTTCGCCCAGATGCCGATGATGAAGCCGAACAGGCTGAAGGTCACCGCCGTCAGCACAAGGAAGGCGATCATCCAGAACGGATGCTCGATCCTGAGCGGCACGAACAAAGCGGCGGTGGCGAGGATGATCAGGCCGAGCATGATCGATTTGGTCGCGGCGCCGCCGACATAGGCGATGATGATCTCGAGATAGGAGACCGGCGCCGACAGAAGCTCATAGATCGAGCCGACGAATTTCGGGAAATAGATGGCGAAAGAGGCGTTGGAGATCGACTGCGTCAACAGCGACAGCATCATCAGGCCGGGCACGATGAAGGCGCCGTAGGCGATGCCGTCGATCTCGTTGATGCGCGAGCCGATGGCCGAGCCGAAGACGACGAAATAGAGCGACGTCGAGATGACCGGCGAAATGATGCTCTGCAGCACCGTGCGGAAGGCGCGCGCCATCTCCACCCGGTAGATCGCCCATACTGCGCGCAGGTTCATGGCTCTTGCCTCAGGAGATTGACGAAGATCTCTTCGAGCGAGCTGTTCTTGGTGTCGAGATCGCGGAACTGGACGCCGGCCGCCTCGAGGTCGCGGATCAGCGAGGCGACGCCCGGACGGTCGCTCTGGTTGTCATAGGTGTAGGTGAGCTGGTTGCCGTCGGCGGACAGCTCCAATGGATAGCGGGAAAGCCCGTCCGGAACGGCCGACAGCGGCGCGCGCAACTCCAGCGTCATCTGCTTGCGGCCGAGCTTGCGCATCAGCTCGGCCTTGCCCTCGACCAGGATGATCTCGCCCTTGTTGATGACGCCGACGCGATCGGCCATCGCCTCCGCCTCTTCGATATAGTGGGTGGTGAGGATGATGGTGACGCCGTCCTCGCGCAGGCGCCTGACCATCGCCCACATGTCCTGGCGCAATTCGACGTCGACGCCGGCCGTCGGCTCATCGAGGAACAAGACGCGCGGTTCGTGCGACAGCGCCTTGGCGATCATCAGCCGGCGCTTCATGCCGCCGGACAGCGTGATCGCCTTGGAATCCTTCTTTTCCCAGAGCGAGAGGTCGCGCAGTACCTTCTCGACGAAATCCTTGTTGGGCGCCTTGCCGAACAGGCCGCGGCTGTAATTCACCGTCGCCCAGACCGTCTCGAAGGCGTCGATGGTCAGCTCCTGCGGCACCAGCCCGATCAGGCTGCGCGCCGCGCGGTAATCCCGGCCGATGTCGTGGCCATCCACCGTGACGGTCCCCGACGAGCGGTTGACGATGCCGCAGACGATCGAGATCAGCGTCGTCTTGCCGGCGCCGTTCGGTCCCAGCAGCGCGAAGATCTCGCCGCGCTCGATGTCGAGATTGATTTCCTTCAGCGCCTTGAAGCCGGTGGCATAGGTTTTCGTGACACCGGAGATCGAGATGATGGACGACATGCTGAAATACGGCCGGCTGGAAAAGGTGACCTGATATAGGTCGGATGCCGCCCGGTGCAAATGGGAAGCGACGCCCCTGCTGACAATTCTGGACAGTGAGCGCGCCTTTCTCCCGGTTTACGGGCTGGCATGCCCGCCGATCGGCGCAGACGCCCGAGATTGGCGGAAGCCGCCCGAGCCTCGTCATCCACGGGCGGAGCAAGGAGCGAAGCGACGCGCGCAGACCCTAGAATGACGATCGCGAGGAGCGTTTCGGCCAATCGCCAAGGCGTGTCATCCGTGCCAGGCAACTGACCGGCCTTCGTCAGCTTTTACTGGAGGCCAGCACCAGCACCGGCTTTTCGCTGTAGAGCTTGGGGAACAGCGCCTTCAGGTTCTCGATCTTGGGCAGGTCGTTGTAGACGATATAGGGATAGGTCGGGTTCAGCGTCAGGAAGTCCTGGTGATAATCCTCGGCCGGGTAGAAGGTCTTGCCGGTTTCCAACGTCGTGACGATCGGCTTCGGGAAGACCTTGGCCTTGTCGAGCTGGGCGATGTAGCTCTCCGCGATCTTCTTCTGCTCGTCATTCTCGGCGAAGATCGTCGAGCGGTATTGGGTGCCCTGGTCCGGTCCCTGGTAGTTGAGCTCGGTCGGGTTGTGCGCCACCGAGAAATAGACCTGCAGCAGCTGGCCGTAGGTGACCTTCGACGGGTCGTAGGTGATTTCGACCGACTCGGCATGGCCCGTGCGGCCGGTGCCGACCACTTCATAGACGGCGTTCTCGGCGCTGCCGCCGGTATAGCCGGACACCGCCTTGCTGACGCCCTTGACGTGCTGGAACACGCCCTGCACGCCCCAGAAGCAGCCGCCGGCGAAGATCGCCTTCTCGGTGCCGCTCGTCGCCTTCTCGTCCAGAGCCGGCGGCGGGATCACCACCGCGTCCTCGGCCGAACGCGCCGGGCTCTGCCAGAACACGGCCGCGGCCGCGCTCAGCACCAGGGCGGCCAGCGCGCCTTTGGCAAGGAATGGCCGCCGTGCGGCTTTTGTCTTTATGCCGTTCATGTCTGATCTCCTTGCTGTTGTCACAGTATATACGAACGCAGCCGCCACGAGGTTCTCACTTTGCCGTGCGGCGGCTAGTCGCCGACGCCCCCTCATCCGGCCCTTCGGGCCACCTTCTCCCCGAGGGGAGAAGAGAGCGCCGGCGCTGACAGTCTCCTCTCCCCACCGGGGAGAGGTCGGCCGAGCGGAGCGGAGGCCGGGTGAGGGGCAGTGCTCGGCTCATCCTTACTGAGCGGTCGTGTCCGCCGGCTTCATGGCGTCGGTTGCTGGCTTCATCGCATCCGCCGGCTTCATCGCATCCGTCGTCGCCGGCTTCATCGCGTCCGTGGCGGGCTTCATCGCCTCGGTGCTCATCGCATCGGGCTTCATCGCATCGGCCGGCTTCATCGCGTCCGTCGCCGGCTTCATGGCGTCGGTCGCCATCGCATTGGCGGGCTTCATCGCGTTGGTCGCGTCGTCGGCGCGGGCGCCGGCGACAAGGACGGACGCCGAAAGCGCGAGGGCCAGAGCCGGCAGCGTGAGGAACTTGGTCATGGGTCGTACTCCTTGGGTAATGGCGCGCGGAAGCGGGCCGGGTTATGCGTTGCCGCTTTCATGCGGCCCCGCGCGAAGATAAGGAAAATCAGTTGGCGGCGGCGGCCAGGATCGGTCCGCCGCCCGGTGCCTGCACCAGCACCGCGGTGCTCAAGCCGCCGGTCGCCGCCGGTAGCGGCAGCGTGGTGGCCTCGCCGTTCCAACTGCCAAGCTTGGTCAGCGCATGCACGACATTGGCGTGCGGCAGCGTGCGCCCCGTGTTCTCGCCGCGCGCCACCGGCACTTCGACGACGCCCCTGGTGTAGCGCACCAGCCAGATGTCGGCGCCGCCGCCCGGCGCCTTGCCGGCTGCGATGCTGACCTTGCCCTGGGCGAGCGAAAGCTCCGGACCTTGCGTGCGGCCGCCTTTTGCGATCAGGCTCTGGATCTCGCCTGGCGCCGCGCCCACGCCGTCGCTTCTGCCGTTCACCACGACTTGCGGCGTGAACGGCCCGTCGCGGCCGAGCGACGGCTCGTAGGTCACCTGGCGATCGGTGAATTCCTTGCGGCCGAACGTGTCCTTCCAGCCGAGATAGTCCCAGTAGGTCACGTTGAACGACAGCGCCAGCACGCCCGGCTGGTCCTTGACCTTGATCAGGTTGGCGTTGGCCGGCGGGCAGGACGAGCAGCCCTGGCTGGTGAACAGCTCGACCACGGTGAGCGGCTGGGCGGCAGCGGCGCCTAGCGTGGCGGTAAGCATCGCGCCGGCGAGCAGGCTTGTCTTCAATCCGGTCATGGGAAGCAGTCTCCGTAGCGGGTCATGCTCCCATTTCGCCGGGCTGGAGGGGTTCGTTACAGCTTCACCGGTTTGTGATTACGCACTTCCCTTCTCCCCTTGTGGGAGAAGGTGGCTCGGCGCGCAGCGCCGAGACGGATGAGGGGTCCTCCAGCGGAGTGAGGCGTTGATCCTGCCTCACAGCCAGGGCTGCAGGCCGTCATCCTTTACATAGGCGATGATCGTATCGCAGACGCCGTCCAGGTCTTTCAGGACATCGTCGTTCCAGAAGCGCAACACCCGAAAGCCGCTAGCCCTCAGTTCAGCGCTGCTAATACGATCGGAATCCGAGTCCGCATGCTGGCTACCATCGAGCTCGACGATGAGCCTCGCTTCGAGACAGGCGAAATCGGCAACGTATTTCCCGATAGGCACCTGCCGGCGGAACTTGATCCGATCGAGCCTGCGGTCGCGCAGTTCGTGCCACAATTTGTTTTCCGCTTCCGTCATTTCACGGCGAAGCTTGCGGGCAAAGCCGCGCTTGGCTTGAGGGACAGGTTGATGTGGCATTGCGTCAGACTAGCTAGCCGGCCGCCGCGCTCCGTCCAACACCCCTCATCCGTCTCGGCGCTGCGCGCCGAGCCACCTTCCCCCACAAGGGGGGAAGGAGAGGCGCCATCACTGCGTCAGCACCGTTTCCGAGGGTCGCTGGTTGTAGTCGCACTTGCCTTGCACGGTGTAGAAGAAGTCGGCGTTGGTGTATGCCGCCGGCACCGCGTTGCCGCCGTCTTCCCAGGCCTGGTAGCCGGTCTGGCCGCAGGGCACGGCGGTGAAGATGTCGACCTTCTGGCCGGTCGCCACTTCCGTCAGGTTGGTGGCGCTGGTGCCGATATAGAGCCGGTTCGACGTGGTCGGATCGTTGGACTTGAGCACGGTCGGGTTGCCCGACGGCACGTCCATCTCGAGATAAAGCTGATCCATCTGGCTGACGTCGATGACCGCGCCGCCGCCATTGGCAGGATAGAAGGTATCGACGCAGTAATAAGTCGTGCCGTACTGATCGGTCTGGATGGCCGTTCCGGACGGCACGGTCTTCTGCAGGTTCTTCAGCGTGCCGGTGGTGCAGGCCTGGCTCTGCACCACCGTGGAGGTGGACCCGTTGACGGTGCTCACGGTCGTGGTGCCGTAGCCCTTCGGGTCGCCATAGCCATTATAGGCGTAGCTGATCGTCATCAGCTTCTGGGCGGTGGTCTGGCCGAACTTGGTGCCCCACAGCGTCATGGTCTTTGCCCAATAGCCCGACACCTTCGTCACCTTGAACGTGGTCTGCACCAGCGCCGGCGTCTTGCGCACCGAGGAGCCGACGCCGACCTGCACCGCGTTTATGCGGGCGACCTGCATGAAGGTGGTGGGCATCGGGTAGCTCGCCGTGGCGGTGAAGGTCGCCGTGCCGGTCGCATCGACATTGACGCCGGTCAGGGTCGCCGTGCCCTGGCCGGCATTGGCCGCATAGGCCTGCTGCAGCGCGGTCTGGCGGTCGGAAAAGCTCGTCGTGGTGGGCAGCGTGGTGACCGCGATGACCGCGGCGTCGAGCGCGTTCTGCATGTCGCTGCGCGTCGTCACCGCCGAGGTGTAGTCGACCGAGAAGCCGACCGCCGCCACCAGCGGGACCGTCAGGAGCACCATCATCGGCATCATCGAGCCGTCGCGTCGGGCAAGAAATTGCATCACCGTCCCGGCCACCCCGGCCAGGTTGAACTTTCGGGCAGAACTGGGCATTTCAGGGCCTTCGTGGTCGCAGCTAAGTCGGTTTACCATCCGGCGCGAAACATCCGCGAAAGCGGTGTATGAACATTTAAGCGGTTTTGAATATTTCGTGAGCGGGATGTGATCTTCCCTTCCCCCCTTGTGGGGGAAGGTGGATCGGCGCGCTAGCGCCGAGACGGATGAGGGGTGTTCCAGCGGAGTGAGACGCTGGCGAACTCCGACTGGATAAGCGGTGCCGCCAAGCTGGAACACCCCTCATCCGTCGCCTTCGGCGACACCTTCTCCCACAAGGGGAGAAGGGGGAGACGCCCCGCCGCTTGCCCCTCAACCCCGCCCCTGCTAAAGCGCGCCGCATGACGACGCCGCTCGACCACATCCGCAATTTCTCCATCGTCGCCCATATCGACCATGGCAAATCCACGCTTGCCGACCGGCTGATCCAGCTCACCGGCGCGCTGGAGGAGCGCGACATGAAGGAGCAGGTGCTGGACTCGATGGATATCGAGCGCGAGCGCGGCATCACCATCAAGGCCCAGACCGTTCGGCTCAACTACCGCGCCAAGAACGGCGAGGACTACGTGCTGAACCTCATCGACACGCCCGGACATGTCGACTTCGCCTATGAGGTGTCGCGCTCGCTCGCCGCCTGCGAAGGCTCGCTCTTGGTGGTGGACGCGTCACAGGGCGTCGAGGCGCAGACGCTCGCCAATGTCTACCAGGCCATCGACAACAACCACGAGATCGTCGTGGTGCTGAACAAGGTCGACCTGCCGGCGGCCGAGCCCGAGCGCATCCGCGAGCAGGTGGAGGAGGTGATCGGCCTCGACGCCTCCAACGCCGTGCTGATCTCGGCCAAGACCGGCCAGGGCGTGCCGGACGTGCTGGAGGCGATCGTCCACCAGCTGCCGCCGCCGCGCGAGGGCGACATCAACGCGCCTCTGAAAGCGATGCTGGTCGACAGCTGGTACGACGCCTATCTCGGCGTCATCGTCTTGGTGCGCATCATCGACGGCGTGATGAAGAAGGGCCAGACCATCCGCATGATGGGCACCGGCGCCAAATATCTCGTCGAGCGTACCGGCGTCTTCAAGCCGGCCCGCGTCAATGTCGACGAGCTCGGCCCGGGCGAGTTCGGCTTCTTCACCGGCTCGATCAAGGAAGTGGCCGACACCCGCGTCGGCGACACCATCACCGAGGACCGCCGCCCGACCGCGAAGGCCTTGCCCGGCTTCAAGCCGGCGCAGCCGGTGGTGTTCTGCGGCCTGTTCCCGGTCGACGCCGCCGATTTCGAGGATCTGCGCGCCGCCGTCGGCAAATTGCGCCTCAACGACGCGAGCTTCTCCTATGAGATGGAAACCTCCGCCGCGCTCGGCTTCGGCTTCCGCTGCGGCTTCCTGGGGCTTTTACACCTGGAGATCATCCAGGAGCGGCTGGAGCGCGAGTTCAACCTCGATCTCATCGCCACGGCGCCCTCCGTCGTCTACCGCATGAACCTCATCGACGGCACGGTGAAGGAGCTGCACAACCCGGCCGACATGCCCGACGTGGTCAAGATCGCCTCGATCGAGGAGCCGTGGATCCGCGCCACGATCCTCACCCCCGACGATTATCTCGGCGGCATCCTGAAACTCTGCCAGGACAGGCGCGGCATCCAGGCCGACCTCTCCTATGTGGGAAAACGCGCCATGCTCACCTACGACCTGCCGCTCAACGAGGTGGTGTTCGACTTCTACGACCGGCTGAAGTCGATCTCCAAGGGCTACGCCTCCTTCGACTATCACCTGACCGACTATCGCGAGGGCGACCTGGTGAAGATGTCGATCCTGGTCAATGACGAGCCGGTCGACGCGCTCTCCATGCTGGTGCACCGCTCGGCGGCGGAAAAGCGCGGCCGCGCCATGTGCGAGAAGCTGAAGGAGCTGATCCCGCAGCACCTCTTCAAGATCCCGATCCAGGCGGCCATCGGCGGCCGCATCATCGCCCGCGAAACCGTCTCGGCCCTGCGCAAGGACGTCACCGCCAAATGCTATGGCGGCGACGTGACCCGCAAGCGCAAGCTGCTCGACAAGCAGAAAGAGGGCAAGAAGCGGATGCGGCAGTTCGGCAAGGTGGATATCCCGCAGGAGGCGTTTATCCAGGCGCTGAAGATGGGGGATTGAGGGGGCGTTGGCGCGTCGGATGTCGTTGATGAATATGGGTGCACGGAGCCAGGTAGCGCTTCGATAGTAGCATCTGTATTAGCTCAACGAAAAATGATTAGGCGAGAATACCCCACTTGCGTTTAGCGGAGCATGCCAACATAGTGCCCTCGGGGGGAAGGGGACTATGTACGATTTCGAGGTTATTGATGCAGCGCCTGACCATCTTGCGCTCGACCATGAGAACCCGCGTTTCTTTCTCAGAGAGAAACTCAGCCAGACACAAATTATTGAACAGCTAGTTGTATTCGAAGATATAGCAGTTCTCGCCCGCAGCATAGCAGAGAACGGCCTCCTTCCCGGGGAACGATTGATTGCAATTCGGGAAGGCGGGGCCATGGTTGTTGTAGAAGGGAACAGGCGCCTTTGTGCGATAAAACTACTACTCGACCGAACTTTGATCCCGGCAACTCATAGGAACAGTTTTCCGGCACCAACCGCTGAGGTAAGTCAGTCGCTGAGAACGTTGTCCGTCGATTTGCTGCCAGACCGCGTCGCCGCCGAACCCGTGATCACTCGGCGGCATACCACTTTTGGCGTTAAACAATGGGGCGTCTTGCAGAAGATTCGGCGGACTCAACGGTATTGGGAAAAATTTAAGAGTCTGGACCTTGTGTCGGACACGCTTGGCTTCTCGAAGGCCGATGTTGCCCGGGATATTCGAGAATTTGCGCTTGTAGACCTTGGTTTAACGCTGCCCCGTTGGACGAAAGCGGAGAAGGCGCGTCTGAACGACATTCACCTCTCGGCCAATCCGTACATCCGCTTTATAAGCAGGCAAGACGTCCGCGACGCATTGGGCGTGGCGTTCAATGCGGATTTCAAGCTTGAGCTAACCAAGAATCGAGAGCGCACCAAAAGGGCTGTTGAACATATTGTTCGGCAGTTCCTCCTACCATTAGCGGACGGCGGACCTCCTCCGAAAAACACTCGCGCGAATGAAATGGAGGAACTTGCTGAGATAAATAGGATATTCGAGTCCTCGGAAAACGACGTCGGCGCCAAGGATCAAGATCAGGCTGATGAAAAGTCGGGTGAAGATCAAGACGCGGGTCAGGACAACGCTGAGTCGTCTGGAGGAAAGGACCGTGATGCGGTCAGAGACCCATTCTTCAAGACTCTTCGTGTCACAATTTCCGATCCAGCGGTCCACGTAGTCGCCTCAGAGATAAAGAAAGTAACGCCGAACCGCCCATTGACGGCGTGCCTGCTTCTCCGTGGTTTGGTAGAGACGGTTTTTGCCTTTCGGTTAGATGAAAAAGGGCTTCTACCTCCCAACGTGAAGAACGGGAGGGGACCTGCCATCAACAGCCTGGTAAACTCTGTTATAGCTAATTACAATGAGCTTGGGCTATCGTGGGGCGTTCACGCAGCAGTTGTGCCTAACAGCACAGAAGTAAAGAGGATCGCAAACCATCTACGTGTCGTGCTGCAGAAGCTACCATGACAGTAAATCCTCTACGTTTCCCGGGAAGCAAGAGCGGATTTGCTCCTATCTTTGCCGATATATTGCGAATAAATGGAATTACGACGGATACTCTTGTTGAGCCCTATGGCGGTGGCATGTCGGTATCGCTTGAATTGTTAAGTCAAAAGCGGGTCAAGCGGGCAATCGTGTGCGAGCGAGATCCTCTAATACATGCATTTTGGACGACCGTTAGAGAGAATCCGGACTACCTCGTGGATCGAATTTCGAGCGTGGAGGTCAACCTCGAAACTTGGCAGGAAATGCAAACCTACCTGGTTAATGGCCGGCCCGTGGATTTGAAGGAAAAGGCATTTGCTTTTCTGTTTCTAAACAGAACGTGCTTTTCTGGAATAATTACCGGAGGACCGATCGGTGGCTACAAACAGTTATCAAAATATAAGATAGACTGTAGATTTTATAGAAAAACCCTAATCGACAGAGTCCAGCAGGCTTCTCCGCTTCTGCAGAGCGTTGAGTTGATAAACGGAGATGCTGTCGACCTTATAAGATGGCGGCGGCGCCCAGATGAGGTTTGGTACCTCGATCCGCCCTACGTCGCTGCCGGACGAAAACTTTACAGGTATTACTACGAACCTGAGGAGCACAAGGGGCTATGGGAGGCGCTTCAAAATAAGGATGCAAGGTGGTTTCTTAGCTATGACGTTTGCCGTTTGATAAAAACGATATATTTGCAAAAGCATGTGTACGAGGTGAAATTCGAATATTCGGCGAGGAAAAAGGAATCTCGGCCGGAGCTTTTAATTGCGAGTCACGCGACAGCATTACCTGAAAGTGTACACGCTATAAGAAGTTTCAAACCCACCGGAATGCCAAATACCCAGCGATCGGCGGCCATAGCTCAAAGCGCTTGATGGAGCTCATAAACAGGAACGCCCTATAAAATAGGGGAGAGGTGGCCGGCTGCAATGAAATCGATGGCATCCGCGGTCGGTACGTAGACCAACGTTCCTCCTTGAGCGTAAGGCCCGTCGGGCTTAAGTGCCGCTGGTGCAAAAGGCTTCGACAACCAGCAACCCTTTTCGCCGTCCACTATGAAGCGCCAGCGCTTTCCCCAAATGACTTCCGATTGACCGACGTGGTCAGCATACTGTTGCTTAAATTGCATCGCGTACTTGGCAACGGCGGGGCCATTGTCCTGGATCTCGGCGATTATAAGAACGTCGCCTTGATGTGCTTTGGTCATTCGCCCGCGCAACGCGTGTTTTTGGTGCTCCGTTACCCCTATAAAATGCTGCTTGGTTGTCTTTAGGATGATAAGCGAAGTGTGGTTCATAACGATCAAGTCCAGCCCGTCATCTATTTAGAAGATTCGTTGCTTAATTTCGAATCCTATTATGGATTTAGGCAACGTAGGGTCATACCGTCACCATCCCCTGGCTTCGTTGTATCCTCTCCCCGGCTTGGGGAGACATCACATGCGCTCCACCTCGGATACCGTCGCTGCGATTGGCCGGGCTGGTCATGGTCAGCGCGCAAGCCAATTTCGCGCTGTGGATGCGGCTCACGGCTTTCATCGCCGCCGCGCTCTTCGCCGCCTCGGTCCTGATGATCCTGTGGGGCGCGCCGCTTCTGCCCAGCTCCGCGCCTTTGCCGGTGCTCGGCTATCCGTTCTGGTGCTGAGCTTCATCGGCTGGACTTTGCTGAAGCCGGAGCGGTAAGGTTAGACCGACGGTCTCGTTCGCGGCTTTGGGGGGCAGCTTGCGCAAATTGTTGTTCGTCAGTCTTTGCCTCGATTTCATTTGGATAAATTCAGCCGTCGTGCTCATCGACCGGCTGTTTCCGGGCATTGCCGAGACCTTGCTCGGCCAGCCGACGTCTTGGGCGGCGCGCCAGACCGTCTCGCTGGTGCTGTTGGCCGCCCTGCGCGGCGCAAACGTCTCGATCGGCGAATGGCTGCTCGGCTATGCGCGGACCGAGCCGCCCGGCCGTCGCCAATGGGCCAATCTGCTGCTTGGCACGCTCGGCTTCGCATCCGGCATCTGGTACCTGCTGCGGCTATCCGAGCCCGGCGATACCACGCCGTTCCTGTTCATGGTCGAGAATAGCCCGCTGAAGCTCGCGGCGGTGGCGATCTTCAGCGCCTTCTACAGCTGGTGCGGCGCGGTGCTGCTGCGGTTCGAGCCAAGGGCCAAATTCTACAACGCCCTACTGTTTGTCTCGATACTCCCGTTGACCGCGATCAACGTCATCTTTTCCCGGGACGCGATGATCGCCACGATGTTGGCGCGCGCCGCCAGCAGGGGCCAGTCCTTCCCGTTGGAGAAAGCCGAGGCCTATGTCCGGGTGTCGTTCTACTTCGCTGTCCTGCTGGTCGCGATCATGCTGACGCTGCTCTATTTCTGTCGCGAACGGCCCGTTGCCGAAAAGCCGATCGAAGGCGCGCAAAGCGGCAACGTGTAGCCCCTCGACTCGAACCGTTTCCGGGCTCAATCTCGTCCGATGGCCGCGCCGCTCGAACTCCGCAACAGTGCGTCGGGAAAGATCCTGCCCGCCGTCGGGCCGTTTCTGATCGGCGGCATCTTCGGCTTCGGCGCGCTGCAGGGCCTGGCCTCGGGCGCGGATGGCGGACATGTGCTGTGGATCGCGCTGCTCGCCGCCGCCTGCCTCGGGCTCGGCGTGTTGATCGCGCGCGGTGCTTTCGATACGTCGGTCAAGGTGACCCTGGACAGCCAGGGCTTCCGCGATGTCCGCGCCGGCGACGTGCTGGTGCCGTGGAGCAAGGTGAAGAGCGTGCGGCTTGCCGCCGGCGGCAAGGGCGCGGCGATGCTCAATTTCGAGCTCACCTCGGAGCCGCCCGACGCCATCCGCTATTCTTCCGCCAACGCCTTCGGCCTGATGCCTTTCGGCCGGAACATCGTGCATATGGAGATCTCCTCGCTCGACGCGCGCGGCCAGGACCTGGTCGATGCGGTGAAGACATTCGCGCCGCATGTGGCGGTGAGGAGGTAGCGAGGCCCCCTCATCCGGCCGCTTCGCGGCCACCTTCTCCCCGAGGGGAGAAGAGGGCAGCGGAGGCGCCGGCGACCTCCTCTCCCCTTGGGGAGAGGTCGGATTGCCCCGAATTGCCCTTCGCAATTCGGTTGGCAATCCGGGTGAGGGTGCTTCCACATGCCACCCGTGCTCTACTCCCCCCGGGGACCTCGCCATGATTCGCGCTCTGCTCGCCTTCTTTCTCCTCACCGCGCCGGCCTTCGCCGCCGACATGTCGGTGTTCGTGCGCAACCAGCGTTCGGACGGCGTGGCGCTGGAGCTGTTCAGTCGCGACAGCCAGAAGGTCTGGCCGGGCGACGACAAGGTTTTCCTCATCCGGCCGAAGGCGCGGAAATCCGTGCCGATCTCCTGCGAGCCGGGCGAGCATATCTGCTGGGGGGCCTGGGTGAACGGCGACGATTCCGTCACCGCCGGCGTCGGCCCCGACAACGACCAGCCCTGCGACACCTGCTGCTTCATCTGCACCGAGCACTCGACCGAGACGGTGGATTTGGCGGAGTAGGCGCAGGGCGCTGAAACTGCCAATCTCCCCCCTTGTGGGGGAGATGCCCGGCAGGGCAGAGGGGGGCGCGAAGGATCGCGGTGTTTGTTGTGTCGAACAAGAGATCTCGGTGAAGGTTTTGATCTTCAATTGAGTTGAGAGGTCATCGCGAGGCGCCCCCCTCTGGCCTGCCGGCCATCTCCCCCACAAGGGGGGAGATTGGCTGTCACGTTGGCTTTCGCCAATCTCCAAGGGGAGAAGGGAACGACTGCCCATCCTCCCAGCTTGACGCCCTTCTCAGCCTGGCCCTAGCCTTGCCTCAACCCACCAGAGGAGAGCCCCATGGCAGGCACGGTCGAAGGCGAGAAGATCGACGTTTCTTTCAGCGGCAAGCGCTGCATCCATTCGCGTAATTGCGTGCTCGGCAATCCGCATGTCTTCGTGCCCAACGCGCCGGGCGAGTGGATCCATCCCGACGCGGCGAGCGTGGAACGGGTCGTGGCGCTGGCGGAGAATTGCCCGTCGGGGGCCGTCACCTACAAGCGCAAGGACGGCGGACCGCAGGAGAAGCCGCCGGTGGTCAACACCGTGCGCGTGCGCGAGAACGGCCCGCTGGCCGTGCATGCCGAGATCGTGCTTGGCGAGGACACTTTGTTCCGCGCCACGCTCTGCCGCTGCGGCCTGTCGCAGAACAAGCCCTTCTGCGACAACAGCCACATCAAGGGCGGCTTCACCGCCACCGGGGAGCCGCCGCTGAAGGAGGCGCAGGTGCTGGAGACGCGGGACGGTCCGCTGACGGTGACGCCGACCAGCAATGGCCCGCTCAAGGTCGAGGGCAATGCCGAGATCGTCACCGGCACGGGGCATACGATCGCGCGCACCACCAAGGTGTTCCTCTGCCGCTGCGGGCATTCGGCCAACAAGCCGTTTTGCGACGGGAGCCACAAGAGGGTGGGGTTTGTGGGGTAGGCGTCGAAGCTGCCAATCTCCCCCCTCGTGGGGGAGATGTCCGGCAGGACAGAGGGGGGCGCCGTAGAGTGCGAACCTCAACAATCACCGAGCGATACAAATGCCCCATACGCCGCTGCCGCCAAGACACCGCGCCAACGCCAGATCAATGCGCAAGGTGATGACAACAGCTGAGTTGAAGCTTTGGAACGAGCTTCGTGCCCATCGGTTGATGGGCCTAGGCTTCCGGCGCCAGTTTCCGATCGCCGGATATATCGTGGACTTCGCTTGTCCGCAGAAGAAGCTAGTCGTTGAGGTCGACGGGTCTCAACACGGAGAGGCCGATGCCGTCGCAGGCGATGAGGCACGAACTGCGCGGCTGGAGAAAGACGGCTGGACCGTCCTGCGGCTCTGGAACAACGATGTCATTCGCGACATCGACAATGTTTGCCAGCATATCGTGATCGTGACCGGGCTCGGAAGTCCATCCGAATAGCGCGGCAAGGTCGGCGGGACAGCGCCCCCCTCTGCCCTGCCGGGCATCTCCCCCACGAGGGGGGAGATTGGCTAACCTCCCTGGCCCACCCCTCCCTTCTTTATCCGCCAGCTCGTATCGGCTAAGGGCTTCGCAAACAAAGCCCTCGACCCCGGACTGCCCGCACATGACCGCCAAGCCCCATCCTCTCTTCCTCGGCATCGATACCGGCGGCACCTATACCGATGCGGTGCTGTGGTCCGAGGAGGGCGGACCCAAGGGCAAGGTCCTGGCCAAGGCCAAGTCGCTCACCACCCGCCACGATCTCGCGGTCGGCATTTCCGGCGCGGTGGATGCGGTGCTGGAGAAAGCCAAAACCGATCCTGCCTCGATAAAGCTGGTCTCCATGTCGACGACGCTCGCCACCAACGCGCTGGTCGAGGGCCAGGGCGGGCGCGTGGCGCTGGTGATGATCGGCTTTTCCGAGGCCGACCTTGCCCGCGACGGGCTGAAGACGGCGCTCGGCACCGATCCGGTGGTGTTCTGCCCCGGCGGCCATGACGTGCACGGCAATGCGGCCAAGCTCGACCTCTCCGGGCTCGAGGCAGCGCTTCCGGATTTAGGCGGCTCGGTGTCGGGCTTCGCCGTCTGCGCCTATTTCGCCACGCGCAATCCGGCGCATGAGCTGGCCGCCCGCGATCTGATCCGCGAGAAGACCGGCCTGCCGGTCACCGCCAGCCATGAATTGTCGGCCAAGCTCGGCGGCCCGCGCCGCGCGCTGACAACGCTGCTCAACGCAAGGCTGATCTCGATGATCGACCGGCTGGTGGCGGCGACCGAAGGGTTCCTCGCCAAGCGCGGCATCTCGGCGCCGCTGATGGTGGTGCGCGGCGACGGCGCGCTGGTGTCGGCCGCCTTCGCCCGCCAGCGGCCGATCGAGACGATCCTGTCCGGCCCCGCCGCCAGCCTGGTCGGCGCGCGCCACATGACCGGGCTGGACGACGCCATGGTGTCGGACATCGGCGGCACCACGACCGACGTCGCCGTGCTCGACGGCGGCCGGCCGCGGCTCGATCCGGAAGGCGCCACCGTCGGCGGCTTCCGCACCATGGTCGAGGCTGTCGCCATGCGCACCTTCGGCCTCGGCGGCGATTCGGAAGTGGCGTTGGAGGACGGCGCGCTCGACCCGAAGATCCTGCTCGGCCCGCGCCGCCTGGTGCCGCTGGCGCTGGCCGGCATGGTGCATGGCGAAGCGGTCACCGCCGAGCTTGAGCGGCAGCTGCGCGCGCCGAATCCCGGCCGCATGGACGGCCGCTTCGCCGTGCGCACCGGCGTGCCCGACAGGCTTGCCGCCGGCCTCACCGGACCGGAGGCGAAGCTCTACGAGGCGATCGGCGCTGTCCCTCTGGCGCTCGACAGGCTGCTCTCGTCCAACGCGCAGAACGCCACGCTGAACCGGCTGGTCGCGCGCGGCCTCGTCCATATCTGCGGCTTCACGCCGTCGGACGCCGCCCATGTGCTCGGCAAGCAATCGAACTGGGACGCCGCCACCGCGCGCCTCGGCGCCGAGCTGTTTTCCCGCCGCCGCGACGGCCGCGGCCAGGCGATCGCGGCGACGCCGGAAGCGATCGCCGAGCGCGTGCTGGTCACGCTGACCCGCTGGTCGGCCGAATACATCCTCGAAACCGCCTTCGCCGAGGACGGGCTCGACGGCGCGGCGACCGTCGCGCATGCGCTGGTGCAGCGCGCGGTCGACGCCCATCCCGGCATCGCCCGCTTCACCGTCGCGCTCGACCGCCCGGTCATCGGCCTCGGCGCGTCGGCGCCGCTGCATTATGCCGGCCTGCCGCCGCTGGTCGGCAATGGCTGCATCGTGCCGGAGGACACCGACGTCGCCAACGCGCTCGGCGCCGTGGTCGGCCAGGTGCGCGTCTCGGCCGAGGCCCGCGTCAGCCAGCCCAAGGAAGGCCTGTTCCGGCTGGCATCGGGCCAGACGGTGCGCGACTTCACCGAGGAGGAAAAGGCGATCGCGGCGGCCGAGGCCGACGTGCGGGCGATCGCGGCCGAGCGCGCCAAGGACGCCGGCACCGACAGCGCCGAGATCGACGTCGCCACCGAGTTCAAGGTCTCGACCATCGAGGGCCAGCGCATGTTCATCGAGGCGCATGTGGTGGCGGTGGCGTCGGGACGGCCGCGGATTGCGGTGTGAGTCACGACGTCCCCCTTCTCCCCTTGTGGGAGAAGGTGTCGCCGAAGGCGACGGATGAGGGGTGCTCCAGGGAAAGCCAGCGTCTTATTCCGCTGGAACACCCCTCATCCGTCTCGGCGCTTGCGCGCCGATCCACCTTCTCCCACAAGGGGAGAAGGGAAGGCCGCGCCTACATCCTAAGCCGAATTGACCCTTGCCCCCCAAACATGCCAAACGCCCCGGCAAGCTAGCTATCTGGAGACGTGCAGATGACCGACCGCATCGAGATCGCCGGGTTGCGGATTGCCCGGGAGCTCCATGACCTCGTGGCTGGGGAGGCCACGCCCGGCACCGGCATCGACCCGGAAAAATTTTGGGAAGGCTTTTCGGCGATCGTCCACGACCTCGCGCCGAAGAACCGCGCGCTGCTCGCCAAGCGCGACGCCCTGCAGGAGAAGCTCGACGGCTGGTATCGCGAAAACGGCGCGCCGCTCGACATGGAGGCCTACAAGACCTTCCTGAAGGAGATCGGCTATCTGGTGCCGGAAGGGCCGGCCTTCAGCGTCTCGACGGAGCATGTCGATCCCGAGATCGCCGTCGTCGCCGGGCCGCAGCTCGTCGTACCGGTGATGAACGCGCGCTATGCGCTCAACGCCGCCAATGCGCGCTGGGGCTCGCTCTATGACGCGCTCTACGGCACGGACGCCATCCCCGAGACCGGCGGCGCCGAGAAGGGGAAGGGCTTCAATCCGGCGCGCGGCGCCAAGGTGATCGCCTGGGCCAAGGAATTCCTCGACCAGTCCGTGCCGCTGACCACCGGCAAATGGGCCGGCGTCAACGGGCTCTCGGTGGTGAATGGCGCGCTGAAAGCCGGCGAGGGCGCCGGCGCCACGACGCTTGCCGATCCAAGGCAGTTCGTCGGCTATCGCGGCGATGCCGCCACACCGGAAGCGGTGCTGCTGGTGAAGAACGGGTTGCATATCGAGATCGTGATCGACCGCGCCAACCAGATCGGCAAGACCGATCCGGCCGGCATCGCCGACATCCTGCTCGAGGCCGCGTTGACCACCATCCAGGACTGCGAGGATTCGGTCGCGGCCGTGGATGCCGAGGACAAGGTCGTCGTCTACCGCAACTGGCTCGGCCTGATGAAGGGCGATCTGGCGGAAGAGATCACCAAGGGCGGCAAGACCTTCATCCGCAAGCTCAACCCGGACCGCACCTATACCTCGCGAGGCGGCGGCACGATCACCTTGCCCGGCCGCTCGCTGATGCTGGTGCGCAATGTCGGCCACCTGATGACCAATCCGGCGATCCTCGACCGCGAGGGCAACGAGGTGCCGGAAGGCATCATGGATGCGGCGATCACCGCGCTGATCGCGCTGCACGATGTCGGCCCGAACGGGCGGCGGATGAATTCCCGCGCCGGCTCGATGTATGTCGTGAAGCCGAAGATGCACGGGCCGGAAGAGGTCGCCTTCGCCGTCGAGATCTTCGACCGTGTCGAGGCGCTGCTCGGCATGGCGAAGAACACCATCAAGATGGGCATCATGGACGAGGAGCGGCGCACCACCGTCAACCTCAAGGAGGCGATCCGCGCGGCGAAGGAACGCGTGGTGTTCATCAACACCGGCTTCCTCGACCGCACCGGCGACGAGATCCACACCTCGATGGAAGCCGGCCCGATGATCCGCAAGGGCGACATGAAGCAGGCCGCCTGGATTTCCGCCTATGAGGCCTGGAACGTCGATACGGGCCTCGAATGCGGGCTTGCCGGCCACGCCCAGATCGGCAAGGGCATGTGGGCGATGCCGGACCTTATGGCGGCGATGCTGGTCGAGAAGATCGCCCACCCCAAGGCCGGCGCCAACACCGCCTGGGTGCCCTCGCCGACGGCCGCGACGCTGCATGCCACGCACTATCACAAGGTCGACGTGCACGCCGTGCAGGCGGCGCTGAAGAGCCGGCCGAAGGCCAAGCTCGACGACATATTGTCGGTGCCGGTCGCGGTTCGGCCGAACTGGACGCCGGACGAGATCCAGCGCGAGCTCGACAACAACGCGCAAGGGATCCTGGGTTATGTCGTGCGCTGGATCGACCAGGGCGTCGGCTGCTCGAAAGTGCCCGATATCAACGATGTCGGCCTGATGGAGGACCGCGCCACGCTGCGCATTTCCTCGCAGCACATCGCCAACTGGCTGCGCCATAAGGTCTGCTCCGAGATCCAGGTCCGGGATTCGCTGCAGCGCATGGCGGCGATCGTCGACCGCCAGAATGTCGGCGACCCGCTCTACCGGCCGATGGCGCCGGACTTCGACAATTCCATCGCCTTCCAGGCGGCGTGCGACCTAGTGTTCAAGGGGACGGCGCAGCCCAACGGCTATACGGAGCCGGTGCTGCACAAGCGGCGGTTGGAGCTGAAGGCGCGCGACAGGCAGCACTCCGCCTGAGCCTGCCGGCTTGCCGCCGGCTGTCGGCGGTAGCGGCCCTCACCCGCCCTTGACCGTACGCGACAGGAAGACGTCCGTGTGGCGGACATGCGCGGGCGTGTCGCGAAACGGCGCGCAGGGCCTGAAGCCGAACGCCTCATACACGGCAATGGCGCTTTTCATATAGAAGGCGGTGTGGATCAGCACCGTGCGGGCCGGGCCTTTGCCGATCTCGGCCAGGACCGCGCCCATCAGCGCGCGGCCTATGCCTTGCCCGCGGGAGGATTCATCGACGAAGAACTTGTGAAGTTCCACCTTGCCTTCGCCGAACGGGCCGAAGGCGAGGCAGCCCGCCGGCACGTTGCCCGATCGCGCAATGAAGGCCATGGCATCCGGCGCGCGGAATTGCATTGCAAGTTCATGGCCGCTGGTTTCGGGCTGGAACAGCGTCCTTATATCCTCCTCCGAGACACCATGGGGCGCGGACGCGTCGACATCCCACTGCGCCAGCCTGCCGCAGAGCATGGCCATGGTGTCGAAGTCTTCGGCGCTGCGCGCCGGCAGAACTGAAATCATCCCTCGCCCCCGCGCGGATCCAATCCATCATACCACGCAGGTTTCAGAATGCGACGTGTCCAAATCGGAGCGGACGTCGATGCAAATAACTTGACGTGTCGCGATCTACCTACTAGTAGGTAGGCAATGACACCGAAGAAAGGTTATCCATCATGTCCGCACAAACGAGCGTTGAAAGCCCTGCCCTGGCCTCAAACGGCTGGCTCAAAACCTATTACTACCTTCGCTTTGCCGTATCCGCGGCCTGGGTCCTGGCGGCCTTTACCGTCGCAAAGACGGTGGTACCGCTCGCCGCGGCCATGCTGGTCGCCTATCCGCTATGGGACGCGCTTGCGAACTATGTCGACGCGCAGCGCAGCAGCGGCCTCGGTCGCAACAGGACGCAGCTGCTCAATTTCGTCGTCAGCATCATCACCGCGATCGCGGTCGCCGTCGCGCTTGGCCACAGCATGAACGCGGTGCTCTCGGTCTACGGCGTCTGGGCCGCGATCTCCGGTGCGTTTCAGCTGCTGACGGCGGTTCGTCGCTGGAAGACCAACGGCGCCCAGTGGGCGATGATCCTGAGCGGCGCCCAATCGGCGCTGGCCGGTCTCTTCTTCGTCAAGATGGCGGGCGGCACGGAGACCATCGGCATCGCCAATGTCGCGCCCTACGCCGCTTTCGGTGCCTTCTATTTCCTGGTGTCCGCCGTGTGGCTGTCGGTCGGCGATTTCCTTCGCAAGTCGCCGCAGGCCATGCGTTGAGATTTCCTCCGCCGGAGGTTAGGCATGTCCATGGATAAGCCCTCGAACACCTTCCCTTCGAATACCGCCGATAACATCCTGGCCGCCGCGCAACGCTTCATCGTCGCCGGCGGCTATAACGGCTTCAGCTACGCCGATATCGCCGAGGTCGTCGGGATCCGCAAGGCGAGCATCCATCATCATTTCCCGAGCAAGGCCGACCTCGTGCAGACCCTGGTCAGGCGCTATCTCGACGACGCCGTCACGGGCATGACGGAGCTGGAGCGCAATGTGCCCGGACGGCCCGAGTTGCTGCGAACCTATGCCGGCTTCTGGGCGCAATGCATCGAGGACGCGAGCAGGCCGTTTTGCGTTTGCGCGCTGCTCGCCAGCGAGCTTCCGGTCCTGCCGCCCGGGGTGGCCGTGGAGGTCCGTGCCTATTTTCAGTTTCTGTCGGGGTGGCTGACCCGCGTCTTCGAGCGCGGCGCCGAGCAGGGAACATTGACGATCGCTGCCGCGCCGCGCGTCGAGGCGGAAGCCTTCATGGCGACCGTGCACGGGGCGATGATTTCCGCGCGGGCCTATGGCGACGTCCTGACCTTCGGCATGATCCTGGCGCCGACGCTGCAGAAGCTTATTCCTGCAACCAATTGACGTGAAATCGGTCAGGGCGGATCCGGCGGTTACGAATGCCTTCCGGCTACGCCGCCTGCGCCATCCGCTCCGCGCTCATGCGATAGGAAATCGCCTCGGCGAGATGGATGCGGCCGACCGTCTCGCTGGCGTCGAGGTCGGCCAGCGTGCGCGCTACTTTCAGCACGCGGTGATAGGCCCGCGCCGAGAAGCCGAGCTTTTCGCTGGCGTCCTTGAGCAGCGTCAGGCCGGCATTGTCGGGCCTGGCGATCTCCTCGATGATCGAAGGCGGGCAGTGGGCGTTGGTGGTGGCGCCGGCGCCCAGCCGTTCCAGCCTCTCGCGCTGCATGGCGCGCGCACGCGCCACGCGCTGCGCCACCGAAGCGCTCGTCTCGGCCTTGTCCGGCCGGATCAGGTCGCTTGCCGAGACCGCCGGCACCTCGATGCGAAGATCGATGCGGTCGAGCAGCGGGCCGGAAATGCGCGCCTGGTATTCGGTGCGGCAGCGGTCGCCGCGCAGGCAGCGATAGCCGGGCTCGCCCGACATGCCGCAGCGGCACGGATTCATCGCCGCCACCAGCTGGATGCGCGCCGGATAGGTGACGCGGTGGTTGGCGCGCGCGATCATGCAGTCGCCCGTCTCCAGCGGCTGGCGCAGCGCATCCAGCGTCTGCGGCGCGAATTCCGGCAATTCGTCGAGGAACAGCACGCCATGATGGGCGAGCGAGGCCTCGCCCGGCCGCGCGCGCAATCCGCCGCCGACCATCGCCGCCATCGAGGCGGAGTGATGCGGCGCGCGGAACGGCCGCCGGTCGGTCAGCTTGCCTTCGCCGAGCTCGCCGGCGACGGAGGCGATCATCGAGACTTCGAGAAGCTCCTTCGGCGCCAGCGGCGGCAGGATCGAAGGCAGGCGCTGCGCCAGCATCGACTTGCCCGCGCCGGGCGGTCCGACCATAAGGAGGTTGTGTCCGCCGGCCGCCGCTACCTCGAGCGCCCGCTTGGCGCTTTCCTGGCCCTTGATGTCGGCGAGGTCGGGCAGGTCGCGCGCGGCGAGCTGGATGCCGGCCTCGGGCCGCGACAGCACCTGCGTGCCGCGAAAATGGTTGGCAATGGCAATCAGGCTGCGCGGCGCAAGGATGTCGAAATCCTTGCCCGCCCAGGCCGCTTCCGGCCCACAGGCGAAGGGGCAGATCAGGCCCTTGCCCTCGGCATTGGCGCCTATCGCCGCCGGCAGCGCGCCGGCCACGCCCGCGATCGTGCCGTCGAGCGACAATTCGCCGAGCACCACATAGCCGGCAAGCATATCGCCCGGAATGGCGCCGAGCGCCGCCATCAGGCCGAGCGCGATCGGCAGGTCGTAATGACTGCCCTCCTTGGGCAGATCCGCCGGCGCGAGATTCACCGTCACCTTCTTCGAGGGCATCGACAGGCCGGATGCGTGCAGCGCGGCCTGCACGCGCTCGCGGCTCTCGGCCACCGCCTTGTCCGGCAGGCCGACGATCTGCATGCCGACCTTGCCCGGCCCGACCATCACCTGGACATCGACCGGCAAGGCCTCGATGCCCTGGAAAGCCACCGTGCGAACCCGCGCCACCATTTTGTCCCAAGCCCCCGATACCGGCTCGCGTGGCCCCGCTATCAGGCCGCGAGTGAAATCAGGCCAGACAACCACAAATTCTCGCTTTGGGCAAGAACATTACGGGAACACCAACAACTGTGCATCTCGTTACGGCGCCGCAGTCGAATGTTGCGGCGGCAACGGAAGCTTCGACAACATCTTGCCCAGGCCTCGTAGATGCGGTTTGGTGAATCGACGGCAGTAGTAGTGATTTGCCAGGGCGGCGGACCAGTATTTTCTTCGCAGCCCGAAAAGGCCAAGGATCATCTTTCGCCTACGGGCGGATTTCAAAATCAGCGTCCCCTCCGGAATATCCAATCCGGACAAGGTCCTGTAGAAATTGAAGACATCGGCGAAAGGCACGCGCCTATAGCGCCAGGGCTTGGCCGATCCCGCATAGTGGATCACCTTGGGAAGCCGCCGTTCGATTTCCAAATACCGCTCCGAGAAGAAATTCCATTCCCTGCCCAGGAAAAGAACCCGTCCGCGCACCACCGTGTTCAAGGCTGTCTGGTCGAGATATCGCGACTTGGCGGTTTCGCGAACCGTTGCAAAGATCCTGTCTGCGATGCCTTCCCTCCGCCAGGCGGCGAGGTTCATCGCCAGAACGCCGGAATTGATATACTCGTTCCGGGACATTTCGATGTCGTCGAGTTCCTCCTGCTCGACGAAGCCGTCAACCACGCCGGCGACCAAATTGTCGCCCAAATCCGCCGACCAGAGGCCGCCGAGATCGGATACCACCAGCGTATCCGCATCCATGTAGATGGCCTTGTCGCAATCGGACAATATCTCGGGAATGAGTATTCGGGCATAGGCGGCAGTCGTCAGCAGCTTGCCTCTTGTCGGCAGATCGGAAATCCGCTTGGCGTCCGCTTGGACCAGCTGACAGTCAATTCCGTTTCGTTCGCAAAATCGGCGAAGCTCCATCGCGCTCGCAGGCTCTATTCCCGCATCGATGACGACGAATTTCGCCTCGCGATTGTGAATCCAGGCAGAAAAGATGAATAAAAAAAGCCCGGGCACAAAGTTATTGTCGCTTGCGGTGACAATCACCATGAAACTGCGAGCCCCGGAAAGCGGGGAGCAAGGTCCCGCCGTGGGTAGAGCGCAAGCGCGTTCACCATCACAGCCAGCACCTTGGCATCTCGTCCCCCAAAATAGCTCATCGCCCCCCAGGCGGATGCCTCGTTACCTTATTTGGCGACACGGCGGATCCGAGGCATGAAGCGCCGCCTGTATCGTGAGGAGAATTACCCCCGCTTCCCCTCAACGCAATCCCAGAACAGGCTGGCAATATCCGCCCCGCCAAAGCGCTGGACTTCGCGCACGCCGGTCGGCGAGGTGACGTTGATCTCGGTCATGTAGTCGCCGATCACGTCGATACCGACCAGGATGAAGCCGCGTTCTTTCAGCGAAGGCCCGATGCGGGCGCAGATCTCGCGCTCGCGCTCGGTCAGCTCGGTCTTCTCGGCGCGGCCGCCGACATGCATGTTGGAACGGGAATCGTGCTCGGCCGGCACCCGGTTGATGGCGCCGACAGGCTCGCCGTCGATCAGGATGATGCGCTTGTCGCCCTTGCGCACGTCCTTGAGGTAGCGCTGCACGATATAGGGCTCGCGGAACAGCTGGCCGAACATCTCCAGCAGCGAGGCGAGGTTGCGGTCGGCCTCGTGCAGATGGAAGATGCCGGCGCCGCCATTGCCGTAGAGCGGCTTGACGATGATGTCGCCGAACTCCTTGCGGAAGGCCGCCACCTCCTGAGGATCCTTGGTGATGAGCGTCTCCGGCATCAAATCCGGGAATTCCGTGACGAAGATCTTCTCCGGGCTGTTGCGCACCCATGCCGGATCGTTGACCACCAGAGTCTTCGGATGGATGCGCTCCAATATGTGCGTGGTGGTGATGTAGTTCATGTCGAAGGGCGGGTCTTGCCTCAGCAGCACCACGTCCATCTCGGAAAGGTCGGTGCGCACCTTCTCTCCGAGCGAATAATGGTTGCCCTTCTCGTCGCGCACCTGCATCTCCTCGACGCGCGCGAACACCTTGCCGTCCCGCATCGACAGTCGGTCGGGCGTGTAGTGGAAAAGCTTGTGACCCCGACGCTGCGCCTCCAGCGACAGCGCGAAGCTGGTGTCGCCGGCGATCGACACGGTGGAGATATGGTCCATCTGGACGGCGACCTTCAGCGGCATTTTTCCTCTCCGGGGGAAACTCAGCCGTCGATATAAGGAAATCGGCGGCTTCTGCCAATCGTGCTCGCTTGGTGCAGCAGCTTTACCGGTCGAAGACCAGCCTGGAATATCCAAGGAAGGACAGCGTCGTCGCCACGATCGAGGCGAAGGCCAGCGCCGCCAGCGGCGGCAGCCCCGGCAGCGCGAACAGGGCGGCGCAGTAGACCAGGTAATTGACGATGCTGGTGGCGACGCCGACGCCGCCATAGCGGGCGCCTTCCCGCGCGACGCCCCGGCTCGACGGTGCGAAGGTGAGATGGCGGTTCACTTGCCAGGTCACGCAGAGCGCGAAGCCAATCGACAGCACGCGCGCCGAGAGGGCTCCAAGCGACGTGGCGGCAAGCAGCAGCCAGAGCGCCGCCGCGTCGGCGACGAAACCGATGCCGCCGGCAAGGACGAAGCGGACGAGGCGGCCCACTAGATCGGGATGGCGTTTTCCTTGAATCGCCCTCACGATCTAACTCTTTGTTGGAGCATGATCTTTCTCCGAAAACCGGTCCCACTTTTCGGGACCATGCTCTAAGCCGCCCGTGGGGCCTTGCCCGGCTCGCTCTTCGGCGAGGCCTGCGCCGGTATCCCGCGCTCGGCCCGGCCAGAGGAAATCGACAGGTAGAAGATGCGCTTCTGCTCGGCCCGGCCGCGCGACACCGAATCCAGGATTAGGCCGGTCATCATCGAGAGCATGGCCAGGAGCAGCATGCCGATCGACAGCACCCATGTCGGCATGCGCGGCACCAGCCCCGTCTCGGCGAATTCGATGAGCACGGGGATCATCAGGCCGATGCTCGCCGCCAGGAAGAACAGCGCGAAAGTGCCGAAGAAGCGCAGCGGCTGCGTCTCCTTCACCAGCATGGCGAACATCCACAGGATCCGGGCGCCGTCGCGAAAGGTCGACAGCTTCGACGACGAGCCTTCCGGACGGCGGCCGTAGTCGAGCGCCATCTCGCTCACCGGCAGCTTCAGTTGCGAGGCATGCACCGACATCTCGGTCTCGATCTCGAAGCCGCCGGAGACGGCGGGAAAACTCTTGACGAAGCGGCGCGAAAACACCCTGTAGCCGGAGAAGATGTCGGTGAAGTCGGTTCCGAACAGGCCCTTGTAAAGGCGGTTGAAGACACGATTGCCGAAGGCGTGACCGTTGCGGCCGGCATCGTCGGTCACGCCGCGCCTGGTGCCCACCACCATGTCGGAGCGTTCGGTCTGCAGGACGTTGATCAGCTGCGGCGCATCCTCCGGCGCGTAGGTGCCGTCGCCATCGGCCATCACATAGATGTCGGCGTCGATGTCGGCGAACATGCGCCGCACCACATTGCCCTTGCCCTGGCGCGGCTCGCGCACCACGGTGGCGCCGGCGGCGCGGGCCTTCAGCGCCGTAAGATCCTTGGAATTGTTGTCGTAGACATAGATCGTCGCCGAAGGCAGCGTCTCGCGGAAGCGGCGCACGACCTCGCCGATCGTCAGCTCTTCATTGTAGCAAGGCAGGAGCACGGCGATGACCGGCTCGTGGCGGACTGCATGCGGCATCTCTGTCTCCGGGCGCCCGACCCAGCCTCCCGGCCGTCTCTCATGCCGGCCCGTCGAGCCGTTTTACTATTTATTGAAGCCGTTAAGGCTAGGTTTAAGCCGATCCTCTCCCTTCAAAGGCCATGGCAATGGGCACAGCCGAGTACGGCGCCGCCACCTGGAAGTCCGATCTGGCGCTGGCGCTGCTGGCCGCCCTGTTCGCCTTCGCCGTCAATGCTTGGGCCGGCTTCGGCCAACTGACCGATGCAGGCGGCGACAACGACAATCTGCTGCGCCTCGTCGAGGTCCGCGACCTGCTGGCCGGCCAGGGCTGGTTCGACCTGCACCAGTACCGGATGGGGCTGGAAGGCGGCTTCGTCATGCACTGGTCGCGGCTGGTCGACGCGCCGATCGCCATGATCGTGATTGCCGCCTCGGCGCTCACCGGCAGCAGGCCGCTCGGCGAGGACGTGGCGCAGGTGCTGTGGCCGGCGCTGCTCTTCTGGTCGACCCTGTTCTTCACCGCCCGCGCGGCGCGCAGCTTCGGCGGCGGCGGCGCGGTGCTGCCCGCCATCCTCGTCGGCGCCGCCGGCTATTATTTCATCGGCATCTACGACCCCGGCGCGCTCGACCACCACAATGTCCAGCTGATGCTCACCATGGCGAGCCTCGCTTTGCTGCTCGAGGCGTCCGCGCGGCGCTGGGCCGCGCTGCTATCCGGCCTCTGCGCCGCGCTGACGCTCGCCGTCGGCATGGAAACCGTGCCTTACGTCGCCACCATCGGCGTTTGCGTGTCGCTGCTGTTCGTCGCCGATCCGGGCGGCGAACGGGCGGTCGCCCGGGATTTCGGCCTCGGCTTCGCCGGCGTCGCGGCGCTTGCCTTCGTCACGACGGTTTCGCCTTCCGCATGGAGCGCGGCGCAGTGCGATGCCTTCTCGGTTGCGCAGTTCGTCGTCGCGGCCATTGGCGGCGTGGGGCTGGCGGCGATCGCCTCAATCGAGCCCGCCGCCGGCAGCCGGCGGCGCAGGCTTGGGTCGCTTGCCGCGCTGGGCGTCGTCCTCGGCGTGGTCGTGGTGGCGCTGTTCCCACAATGCCTCTCCGCACCTTACGCCTCGCTCGATCCGCGCCTCAAGGAACTGTGGCTCGACCACATCGACGAGGCCCAGTCGCTGTTCACACTGCTTGTCCGCGACCCGGCGCGCGTGGCCGCGCGTTACGCGACGCCGCTGGTCGCGATCATCCTGATGGTGCTGCGTTTGCGCCGCGGCGGCTGGCGGCGGCAGGACAGCCTCGTCGCCGCGCTGCTTGCAGTCGCTTTCGTGGTCGGCGCCTGGCAGGTGCGCGGCACCACCTTCTCGATCGCCTTCGCCGTCGTTCCGCTCGCTGCCTGGATCGCCAAATGGCGGGCGCGTGCCGAAATCAGCTCCTCGCTCGGCGTGGCGCTGCGCCTCGCGGCCGTCTGGCTGGTCTCGATCAACCCGGTCTGGACAGGCGTCGCCGCAGCCGCCTCGGTGGCGTTCGAGAAAGGCAAACCGATCGCCGATGGCGGAACTGCGGACAAGACGTGCGAAAAGAAGGCCAGTTTCGCGCCGTTCGGCGGCATGGCCGACGCCACCGTGCTGACGATCTCCAATCTCGGGGCGCCGGTGCTGGCCTATAGCGGCCATCGCGTCTTCGCCGGCCCCTACCACCGCAACGTCGCCGGCAATCTCCTGGCGCTGGACGCCTTTCTCGGCTCGGCCGACAACGCACGCGCAATCGTCGAGGCGCATCGCGTCGGCCTCGTCGCCGTCTGCCCCGGCAACGTCGAGACCATGATCCTGACCCAAAAGGCGCCGCAGGGCTTCCTGGCCGGCCTGCTGCGCGGCTCGGTGCCGGACTGGCTCGAGCCGGTGAGCGAGAAAGGCAGCCCGATCGAGCTCTATCGCGTCAGGCAAGCCGGCTAACAGCAATTCCGGAAAAATGGGGCGGCGGGTTCCGTGAGCAATTGAGCAACAGCGGTGGAAGCGCGACCTTTTTTGGGGATCTCCGGAAAATCGATTTTCTCGATACTTTTCCTAAACGCTTTGCTGTCAGTCTGAAGAGAAATACCGCCGTAAGAACAGGGACATGATGCAAACGACGTTTGGCACCGGTCAGCCAGGCAAGGAAAACACGGATCTGGCCTTCACGGATTCGTTGACCGGGCTCGGCAACCATCGTCGCTTCTTCGACAAGGTCGATCGCCTGATCAGCGACCGCGCCGACGATCCCGCGCCGTTCACCGTCGGTATCCTCGACCTCGACGGCTTCAAGCCGATCAACGACCTGTTCGGCCACAAGGCCGGCGACGACATCCTGATCCAGGTGGCGATGCGGCTGCGCGCCTCGATGGACGGCTATTCCACCGTCTGCCGCATCGGCGCCGACGAGTTCGCCTATCTCTACCCGATGGTGTTCTCGGAGGAGCAGGCGGCCGAGACATCGCGCATGCTGATCGAGATACTCTCCGCGCCCTATGATGTCGGCGAGCGCACCGCGAGGCTCTCGGCCTCGGTCGGCTGCTCGCTGTTCTACTCCGGCGACGAGACCACCGAGATCCTCATCAACAAGGCCGAGACCGCGCTCTATCACGCCAAGCGCTCCGGCCGCGGCCGCGTCGTCGTCTACACCCGCGAGATGGAGGAGGCGGCCAAGCGCGTCACCCGCATCGAGCAGGCGCTGCGCCGCGCTGTCTCGGCCGGAGAGGTCGAGCCGCACTTCCAGCCCATCGTCGACCTGAACAGCCGCCGCACCATCGGCTTCGAGACGCTGGCGCGCTGGACAGACCGCGACCTCGGCGTCGTGCCGCCATCCGTCTTCATTCCGATCGCCGAGGAACGCGGCATCATCGGCCCGCTGTCGCAGCTGGTGTTGCGCAAGGCGACGGAAGCGGCGCGCAGCTGGCCGAAGGATCTGTTCCTGTCCTTCAACCTGTCGCCCTCGCAGCTTGTCGACCAGAACACCGGCCTGCACATCCTGGCCATTCTCGACCGCACCGGCTTCGATCCGCGCCGGCTGGAGATCGAGATCACCGAAACCGGCCTGATGAACGACCCGGCCTCGGCCGAGAAGATCGTCGAGGATTTGCGCCGCGTCGGCATCCGCGTCTCGCTCGACGATTTCGGCACCGGCCAGTCGTCGCTCGGCCGCCTGCGCGAGTTCCATTTCGACAAGCTCAAGATCGACCGCGCCTTCGTTTCCTCCATACTCGACGACCGGCCCTCGGAACACATCATCCGCGCCATCCTCGCCATGTGCGAGGGGCTCGGCATGGACGTCGTCGCCGAAGGCATCGAGGACGAGGCGCAGGCCGATCGTCTCGTCCAGTTCGGCTGCGCCGGCGGACAAGGCTATCTGTTCGGCAAGCCGGCCGATGCCGACGCCACGCTCGGCTATCTGCGCGATTCCTATCGCGGCGCGCTGCACGCCAAGGCGATCTGACCCGGCTTTTGGGAATCGCGTAGGGCGGCGCTGGCCCCCTCATCCGGCCGCTTCGCGGCCACCTTCTCCCCAGCTGGGGAGAAGAGGCTAGCGCCGACGCCGGCAATCTCCTCTCCCCTCGGGGAGAGGTCAGCCAAGCGAAGCGGAGGCTGGGTGAGGGGGAGTGCCTCATTTTGTCAGACATAAGCCGCAAAGATCCGACGTTTCTCCCTTGCCCCCGCGCTTTGTCTGGCTAGGATGCGCGCCGGCCAAAGGGAGAAGAGATCATGATGCCATCGGCGCGTTTCGCCGACCTCGACGGCGCCTCGGTGCTGATCACCGGCGGCGGCTCCGGCATCGGCGCGGCGCTGACCGAAGGTTTCATGCGGCAAAACGCGAAAGTCGCGTTCATCGACATCGCCGAGACGCCGAGCACTGCGCTCGCCGACCGGCTGGAGACGGAGCTTGGCCGCCGCCCCCTCTATCTCAAGGCCGATTTGCGCGACATCGAGGCGCTGCGCGCCGCCGCGGCCAAGGCGGCCGAGGCGCATGGCGACGTGACGGTGCTGGTCAACAATGCCGCACTCGACGACCGTCATGCCGTTGAAGACGTGACCGTCGAGTTCTGGGACAACAACCTCGCCATCAACCTGCGGCCGCATTTCTTCACCGCGCAGGCCGTGGCGCTCGGCATGAAGCGCGCCGGCGGCGGCTCGATCATCAACTTCACTTCCACGTCCTACCTGATCAACCATCCCGATATGCCGGCCTACACCGCCGCCAAGGCAGGCATCCTCGGCCTGACGAAAGGCCTCGCGGGCAAGCTCGGGCAGAACCGCATCCGCGTCAACGCGGTGGCGCCCGGCTGGGTGATCACCGAGCGCCAGCGCGAGCTCTGGGTAACCGACGAGGCGCTTGCCGCCCATGTCGCCAAGCAGTGCATCAAGGATGTCATGCAGCCCGACGACATGGTGGGCACGGTGCTGTTCCTGGCGTCGGACGCCTCGCGCATGCTGACCGCTCAGATGCTGATCGTGGACGGAGGCTTCCTGTGAGCCCGGCACCCGCGGTCGCCGCGCTCGACTGGGGCACGACCAGGCTACGCGCCTGGCTGCTCGACGGCACCGGCAAGGTGCTTGCCGAGCGGCGCGGCGACGACGGGCTGATCACCGCCCGCGAAAAAGGTTTTGCCAATGTGCTGGAAGGTCACCTCGGCGCCATGGGCGCCCCGGAGGCGCTGCCGGTCATCATTTGCGGCATGGCCGGCTCCCGGCAGGGCTGGATCGAGGCGCCCTATGTCACCGTGCCGGCGCCGATCGGCGCCATCCTGCGCGGCGCCGCCCGCATCGAGGGCTCGCGCCGCGACATCCGCATCGTGCCCGGCCTCGCGCAGCGCCTGGCCGACGCGCCCGATGTCATGCGCGGCGAGGAGACCCAGCTTGCCGGCGCCGGTTTGCCGGCAAAAGGAAGGCATCTGGTTTGCATGCCCGGCACCCATTCGAAATGGGTTTCGGTCGAGGATGGCGCAGTGGCCGGCTTCGGCACCTGGCCGACCGGCGAATTGTTCTCGGTGCTCGCCACGCACTCGATCCTGAAACATTCGCTGGGCGAGCATCCCGCACCCGTCGCCGCCGACAGCCCGTTCTTCCGGCAATGGTGCGAGCGGGCCCTGGGCGAGGGCGGCGACGTGACCTCGAAGCTTTTCGCCATCCGCGCCGCCGGGCTTCTGCAGGATCTGCAGCCCGCCGATGCGGCGGCATGCCTGTCCGGACTGCTGATCGGGGGCGAGATCGCCTCGGCAAGACGCCGCTATGGCGCAAGCGAAGCGCCCGTCGTGCTGGTCGCCTCGGGCGCGCTGGCCACGCTTTATGGCGCGGCGCTCGGCTTTGCCGGCCTTGCCTTCCGCAGCGTGGACGCCGATGAAGCGGTGCGCGCCGGCCTCGTCGAGGCCGCGCGCGAGAACGGCATGATTGGAGGCGCTTGATGAGCCAGACCGCACCCTTCCCGAAGCTCAAGCGCGGCCTTGTCGCCATCCTGCGCGGCCTGAAGCCTTCCGAGGCGGTGGCGATCGGCAAGGCGATCCACGACGCCGGCATCGAGGCTATCGAAGTGCCGCTCAATTCGCCGGAGCCGTTCGTCTCCATTGCCGATCTGATCAAGGCGCTGCCGCAAAGCGCGCTGATCGGCGCCGGCACCGTGCTGACGGCCGCGGACGTCGACGCTTTACACAGAGCCGGCGGCAGGTTGCTGGTCAGTCCGAACATCGATGCCGAGGTCATGGGTCGCGCCATGCACCACGGCATGGTGACGATGCCGGGCGTGTTCACGCCCACCGAAGCCTTCCAGGCGATCCGGTTAGGGGCCTCGGCGCTGAAATTCTTCCCGGCGAGCGTGCTTGGATCGAGCGGCATTGCTGCGATCCGCGCCGTGCTGCCACCTGCAACCCTGATCGGCGCGGTCGGCGGCGTTTCCGACAAGGATTTCGCCGGCTACAAGGCGGTCGGCGTCAGTGTCTTCGGCCTGGGATCCAGCCTCTACAAGCCGGGCTCGACGGTCGAGGAGGTCGCGCAGCGTGCCCGCGCCGCGGTCGCCGTCTGGGACGAAGCCTTCGGAGGATGACGATGGACGGCGTTTCGGTTTTTTCCGACCACATCTGCGAGCTCGGCGAGGGCCCGAGCTACGATCCCGCCACCGACACGCTGTTCTGGTTCGACATCGTCAACGGCAAGCTTCTGGAAAAGCCGCTTGCCGGCGCGCTGAAAATCCATGACCTCGGCGTCATGGCCAGCGCCATCGCCGTCATCGACGAAGACCGCCAGCTCATCGCCACCGAGATAGGCCTGCAGGTCCGGGACGTGAAAACCGGCAGGCTGACGCTGCACACGCCGATCGAGGCCGACAACCCGGTGACGCGCTCCAACGATTCCCGCGTCCACCCCTGCGGCGCCTTCTGGGTGGGCACGATGGGCAAGGGCGAGGAGAAGGGCGCGGGCTCGATCTACTGGTTCTTCAAGGGAGAGCTGCGCCGGCTGTTTTCCGGCATCACCGTCTCGAACTCGATCTGTTTTTCCGAGGACGGCACGATTGCCTACTACACCGACACCGCGACCGGGCTTCTGATGCGCGTCGCCTGCGATCCGGCGACCGGCCTGCCGGCCGGCGAGGTGAAAGTGTTCGTCGACCATCGCTCCTCGAAAGGTTATATCGACGGTTCGGTCGTCGACCGCGACGGCGTGCTGTGGAACGCCGTCTGGGGCGGCAAGGCGGTGAAGGCATATGCGCCGGACGGCACGCTGCTGCGCGAGATCGCCATGCCTGTCACGCAGGCTTCCTGCCCCGCTTTTGTCGGGAAGGAGGCCGACCGCCTGGCCGTGACCTCGGCCTGGAGCGGCAAGGACGAAAAACAGCGCGCTCTCGACCCGCAGGCCGGCATGACCTTCCTGCTCGACATTCCGGTCAAAGGCCGCTTCGAGCCGCGCGTGCTGATCGCCTGAGCGCTGTCGCGCAACCGCCCGCGCCGGTCGGTTTCCCGCAAGCCGATTGCCGCGGCCATGCGATGGTAGCGCGCTGATTTCGACCAGGGCAGACCGTTCATGTCGCGTGACAAGCCGACCCTCATTCTCGTCTACGAGCCGGAGAAGGCCTGCCTCGACCGCCTATCCGCCGACGGCTACCCGGCGGATCGTGCCCTGGAGATCTCGTCCTATCTGGCGCAATCGACCGACCTCAAGCCGGAGTTCAATCAGCTCGCCGAGGCTTGCGAGAAGCGCGGCCTCGCTTTCCAACCTGTCGAGCTCGATGACGCATCAGCGGTGCTGGCGAAGGCCGATCCGGCGACGACGCTGGTCTGGACGCTGACCGATGGCATTGCCTATTTCCGTGGTGGCGCCTCGCCCGCGCTCGCCCGCCTCAACGGGCTGCGCACCATCGGCGCCGACGATTCGCTGTTCGCGCTCTGCCAGGACAAGCTTCGCTCCGGCGCCGTGCTCGGCGCGCTCGGCCTGCCAGTGCCGCAGGCCGGACTAGCCCGCAACGGCGAGTGGCTGGTCGAGCCGACGGCCTCGCCCAAGGGCTGGTTCGTCAAGCCGAACCGGCTCGGCGCCAAGATCGGCATATGGCCGGATTCGCGCATCGCCGATCTCGATCATGCGCTGGAGCTTAGCCGGCGCGTTTTTTCGCATTATCGCGACGATGTCGTCGTCCAGCCCTATGTCGCCGGCCGCAATGTGCGGGCGAGCTTCCTCGGGTTGAAACCCGAAACCGGCGTCGAGGCTTTGGGCATATTCTTCGTCGATTCCGGTGGCGATTTTCAGACCATGGCCGACTCGATGGCGCTCTATGGCGACACCGGCCAGGCGGCGAAGGATGCGGGCACCTATGTCGAGCCGGAGCTTGAGGCCGTCGGCGCCAGTCAGCCGGAGGCGGACCGGACAATCCGTGCCGTCGCGCAGAGGCTGATAAGCGGTCTCGGCCTGCGGGATGTCTTTTCAGTCGACTTCAGGGTCGAGCCCGACGACACCGTGCATCTCATCGAGTTCGAAGTCTGCCCCGGCCTGCCCTGCTTCGATTTTCGCGACTATTGCCGCAGACAGTGGGGCATGGAGCTCGCCGACGCGATGGCCGAGACGGCGGTCCACCGGTTCCTCGGCTAGCCAGCTTGACGCCTCATTCTCCGACTCTACTGTCGCGGCTCTGTCAACGAGAGCCGCGCAATGAACACAACGCCCGTCAGCGTTCAAAGTCTCCACCATCATCTAACGCGCATGGGCGGCCGCGACCCGCATGAGGAGCATCGCGTCGCCACGCCGCTCGAGCTGCTCTTCGACCTGACCTTCGTCACCGCTTTCGGCCTCGCCGCCTCGCAGCTGGCGCACGCCCTGGCCGAGGGCCATTATGCGGTCGGCCTGCTCGGCTTCGGCTTCGCCGGCTTCGCCATCTGCTGGGCCTGGATCAATTTCTCCTGGTTCGCCTCGGCCTATGACACCGACGACTGGCTTTTCCGCCTGATCACCATGGTGCAGATGATCGGCGTCTTGGTGCTGGCCATCGGCCTGCCGCGCATGTTCGCCTCGATCGAGCATGGCGAGCATCTCGACAATTCCATCATGGTGCTGGGCTACGTCATCATGCGCGTCGCCATGATCTTCCAGTGGCTGCGCGCGGCCAGGCAGGATCCGTCGCGTCGCGACATCTGCCTCACCTATGTCACGGCCATCGCCATCGCCCAGATCGGCTGGGTGGTGCAGATCCTGGCTGATTTTTCGATCGCCACCAGCGCCGTGCTCGCCGTCGTCCTTTTGCTGGTCGAGCTCGCCGGGCCCGTGCTCGCCGAGCGCAGGAACGGCGGCACGCCCTGGCACGCGCATCACATGGCCGAGCGCTACAGCCTGTTCGCCATCATCGCGCTCGGCGAAGGGGTTGTCGGCACGCTGGCCTCGCTGTCGGCCGTGGTGGAGGAGCAGGGCTGGAACCTCGATGCCGCCCTTGTCGGCGTCGCCGGCACCGGCCTCACCTTCGGCATGTGGTGGTGCTACTACATGCTGCCGTCGGCGCCGGTGCTGCATGCGCACCGCGACCGCTCCTTCGTCTGGGGCTACGGCCAGATGGTGATCGTGGCCGCGATCGTCGCCACCGGCGCCGGCCTGCATGTCGCGGCCTATTTCATCGAGCACAAGGCCCATATCGGACCGCTGGCGACGCTGCTCTCGACCGCCATCCCGCTCGCCATCTTCCTCGGCGGGATCTATGCGCTCTACTATTATCTCGTGCAGCGTTTCGACCCGTTCCACGTCTGGCTGCTGCTGGCTACGGCGGCGGTCGCGGCACTTGCCGTCGCCGCCGCCATTGCCGGCGTCGACATGGCGGTGTGCCTGATCATCCTGATGCTGGCGCCGGCGGTCACCGTCGTCGGCTACGAAATCCACGGCCACCGCCACCAGGCGGAGTCGCTCGCCATCGACGAGCGGCACACGCTGCACTGAGGGGCTTCGAGGCTGGTCAGACGCCTTCGACCAGAACGATCTCGCCGTCGGCCACTTTCTGGCGGATGGCGGCAGCGCGCTGGTACTCGGGCGAGTGGTAGCAATCATGCGCCACGGCCAGCGATTCGAACTCGATGATCACGTTGCGGGCGCGGCCCGGCCCTTCGGCCTTTTCATGCTCGCCCCCGCGCGCCAGAAACTTCGCTCCGAAGCGATCGAAGGCGAGCTTCGCGGCGGCGACATAGTCCTTGTAGGCCTCGGCGTCGCGCACATCGACACGCGCGATCCAATATCCCTTCGGCATTCTCTTTCTCCTGTCTGTTCTCGCGGCCGAGGACGGATCCTCAAGCCGATTGCATCTCGGCGAGTATCGCCTCGGCCGCCGCGCGGCGGTCCGGCGCGGCGACGATCGGCCGGCCGACGACGAGATGGCTGGAGCCGTTGCGGATCGCCTGCGCCGGCGTCACCACGCGCTTCTGGTCGCCATGGTCGGTGCCCGACGGGCGGATGCCGGGCGTCACCACCGCCAGGTCCGGGCCGACGATGCGGCGCACCGCCTCGGCCTCCTCGGCCGAGCAGACGATGCCACCCATGCCGGCATGCAGCGCCTGTTCGGAGCGCCGAAGCACCAGCGTGTGCGGGTCGTATTCATAGCCGGCGTCGATCACGTCCTGCTCGTCCATCGATGTCAGCACCGTCACGCCGAGCAGGCAGAGCTCGCTGCCCCTGGCCGCCTCGACAGCCGCTCTCATGGTTTTGGGATAGGCGTGCAGCGTCAGCATCGTCATGCCCATCTTGACGATGTTCTCGACACCTTTGGCGACCGTGTTGTCGATGTCGAGCAGTTTCATGTCGAGGAACACTTTCGTGCCGCCGCTCGCGAGTTCGCGCGCGAAGTCCAGTCCGCCGGCGAAGGCGAGCTGGTAGCCGATCTTGTAGAAGGAAACGGCGCCCTCGAGCTCGCGTACCGCCTTCTCGGCCTCTTTCAGCGTCGGAAGGTCCAGCCCCACGATCAGCCTGTCTCGCATCGTGTTCGCCTCCGCGAAATTGATCACGCCTCGATCCGGGTCGACAGCATGCGCGCGGTTTCGATCAGTGTGCGGCATAGGCGCTCCATCGATTGGTGTAGTCTGGCATCCTTGAATTGTCCGTCCTCGGCGAAGGCTTCGCCAGCCTCGGAGACCGAGCATTCCGGCGTGATCACCTCCATCTGGCAGCGCACCAGCACCGCGCGCAGATGATTGATGCAGCGTATGCCGGCGAATTTGCCTTCCGAGGACGAGCAGAGCGCGACGGGTTTGCCGTAAAGCGGCCTGAACGAACGGCTGCCCTCGCGCCGTATCCGGCTCACCCAGTCGATCGCGTTCTTGAGCAAGGGCGGGATCGAGCCGTTATATTCCGGCGTCGCGATCAAGAGCCCGTCATGCGCGGCGATCTGGCGGCCGAGCTTGACGGCGTTATCGGGGATGCCTCTGTCCTTCTCCAGGTCCTCGTCCATGATCGGCAGCGGATAGTCGCCGAGCGAGATGCGCGTCACCTCCGCGCCCTGCATGGCGAGCTCCTTCTGCGCCACATCGGCGGTCCGGCCGCTATAGGCGCCGGTCCGGACCGAGCCGGCGAAGACGAGGATTCGTGGGATCACTGCCATTGGCCTGCTTCGCTACGGGAGTAGGGGAGTAAGGGAACAGGGCAGTAGGGACGGTGTGGAAGCTGAACGTTCATTCCCTATTCCCCTACTGCCTTACTCCCCTGCTCCCTTATCCCTAGTGCGACGGCCGCCGATAGATCCACAGCTGCGTCGGCGGGATGTTGCGGAAGATGAAATCGAAATGCTCGACCGTGTAGTCGCCGCGGCCGGCCGGGATCGGCGACAGCGGGCCATAGGTGAGTTGTACAATCGGCCTTCCGGCGGGAATGCGGTCGAGCAGGCTTTCGACATAGGCGATGCGCTGGGCGACCGGGAAGTTGAGCAGCGGCACGCCTGAGACGACCGAATCGAACATCATGTCGCGCTTGTCGCCGAGCGTGGCGTCGAGGTCGAAGGCGTCGCCCTCGATCACGTTGACGCCGGGATAGAGCCCGCGCAGATGGCGCACGAAGTCGGTCGAATATTCGACCGCATAGAGGTTTTCGGGCTTCACGCCCTGGGCGAGGATGGCGCGGGTGATGACGCCGGTGCCAGGCCCGACCTCGAGCACCGGCAGGCCCGATCTCGGGTTGACGATCGAGGCCATCTTGCGGGCGGTGATGGAACTGGTGGGAACGATCGAGCCGACCGTTTTCGGCTTATCGATCCAGCCCTTGAAGAACTTCAGCTCGTCGTCGAATTTTTCGGCCAGCGCTTTGCGCAACCCGGGACTACGTGCCATCGCGAGCTCTCCTCAATGCTCCGCCCCCGATCCGCTACTTAGCAGGTGGGTGGGACAAGGCAAGGCGTCAAGCTGGCATAAGGTGTTGATGACGCTTGGGAAGCGGATCGCCCCCTCCAAGCCGTGCGAATACAGGGCCGTGACGGTCAGTTTTCGCCGAACGACTCGAAGAAATCCTTCATGCGGGCGAAAAAGCCGCTCGACTGGGGCGAGTTCTCCTTCGAGGAGAGTTGCTCGAACTCTTCCAGCAATTCGCGCTGGCGGCGCGTCAGGTTCTGCGGCGTCTCAACCGCCGTCTGGATGTAGAGGTCGCCGACATTGGGCTGGCGCAGCACCGGCATGCCCTTGCCCTTCAAGCGGAACTGGCGGCCGTTCTGGGTGCCTTCCGGCACTTTCACCTTGGTCTGCGTGCCGTCCAGCGTGGTGACCTCGAAGGAACCGCCGAGCGCGGCCGTCGTCATCGAGATCGGCACCTTGCAATAGAGATCGGCGCCGTCCCGCTGGAAGAATTCGTGCGGCTTCACCGCCAGGAAGATATAGAGGTCGCCCGGCGGTCCGCCGCGCAGGCCCGCCTCGCCCTCATTGGCAAGCCGGATGCGGGTGCCGTCCTCGATGCCGGCCGGAATGTTGACCGACAGCGAGCGCTCCTCGGTGACACGGCCCTGGCCGGCGCATTTCGGGCAGGGGTCCTTGATCGTCTGGCCGCGGCCCTGGCATTGCGGGCAGGTCCGCTCGATAGAGAAGAAGCCTTGCGTGGCGCGCACTTTGCCGTGGCCATGGCACATCGAGCAGGTCACCGGCTGCGTGCCGGGCTTGGCGCCGCTGCCGGAGCATTCCGAGCAGGAGATGGAGGCCGGCACGTGGATTTGCGCGGTCTTGCCGGAGAAAGCTTCTTCCAGCGTGATTTCCATGTTGTAGCGCAGGTCGGCGCCGCGCTCGCGGCCGCCCGACGAGCGGCGCTGGCGACCGCCCATCATGTCGCCGAAAATGTCCTCGAAAATGTCGGCGAAGCCGCCGGCGCCGAAGCCGTGCGCCGCGCCGTTCATGCCGCCCTCGAAGGCAGCGTGGCCGAAGCGGTCATAGGCGGCACGCTTTTGCGGGTCCTTCAGCGTCTCGTAGGCTTCGTTGATTTCCTTGAACTTGTGCTCGCAGGCATGGTCGCCGGGGTTGCGGTCGGGGTGGAACTGCATGGCGAGCTTACGAAAAGCGCTCTTTAGCTCCTTGTCGTCGGCGCCCCTTTGCACGCCCAGCGTTTCGTAGAAATCAGCTTTCATTTTTTCCCGCTGTCCGGATGCTCAATGTCTTCAAGCATTGTTGGCAATCTTTGCCGGCATGGTCTTGGATTTAGGAGCGATGTTTCCCGGATGCTAGTACCAAGCCGGGGCAGCTCCGGGTTTTTCGTCATTTTTTCGGTCAGGGTTGCAAAAAAGCCCGGCCTTGCGCCGGGCTTTTGCACTTATTCGCCGTCAGCCGGCTCAGGCCGACTTCTTCTTGTCGTCGTCTTCGTTGATTTCCTCGAAGTCGGCGTCGACCACGTCCGAATCCTTGGTGGCATCCGCCTTGGCGTCGGCTTCGGCCGCTTCCTTCTGCGAGGCCTCATACATGGCCTGGCCGAGCTTCATCGAGGCTTCGGCGAGCGCCTGCGACTTGGCTTCGATGTCGGCCGGATCGTCACCCTCGGCCGCGGTCTTCAGAGCGGCAATCGCATCCGAGATCGCGGCGCGGTCGGCCTCCGAGACCTTGTCGCCATAGTCCTTGAGCGACTTCTCGGACGAATGCACCAGCGCTTCGGCCTGGTTGCGGGCCTCGACGAGGGCACGGCGCTTCTTGTCCGCCTCGGCATTGGCCTCGGCATCCTTTACCATCTTCTCGATGTCGGCGTCGGACAGGCCGCCCGAAGCCTGGATGCGGATCTGGTGCTCCTTGCCGGTGCCCTTGTCCTTGGCCGAGACGTTGACGATGCCGTTGGCGTCGATGTCGAAGGTGACCTCGATCTGCGGCACGCCGCGCGGGGCCGGCGGGATGCCGACCAGGTCGAACTGGCCGAGCAGCTTGTTGTCGGCCGCCATTTCACGCTCGCCCTGGAAGACGCGGATCGTCACAGCCGACTGCGAATCCTCGGCGGTCGAGAAGGTCTGGCTCTTCTTGGTCGGGATCGTCGTGTTGCGCTCGATCAGTCGGGTGAACACGCCACCCAGCGTCTCGATGCCCAGCGACAGCGGCGTCACGTCGAGCAGCAGCACGTCCTTGACGTCGCCCTGCAGCACGCCGGCCTGGATGGCGGCGCCGAGCGCGACGACCTCGTCCGGGTTGACGCCCTTGTGCGGCTCCTTGCCGAAGAACTGCTTCACGATCTCCTGGATCTTGGGCATGCGGGTCATGCCGCCGACCAGGACCACTTCGTCGATCTCGCCAGCCTTCAGGCCGGCATCCTTGAGCGCAGCCTTGCAGGGCTCGATGGTGCGCTGCACGAGATCCTCGACCAGGCTTTCGAACTTCGCCCGGGTGAGCTTCATCGTCAGGTGCTTCGGGCCGCTGGCGTCGGCGGTGATGAAGGGCAGGTTGATCTCGGTCTGCGTCGTCGACGACAGCTCGATCTTGGCCTTCTCGGCCGCTTCCTTCAGGCGCTGCAGCGCGAGCTTGTCGGCCTTGAGGTCGATGCCCTGCTCCTTCTTGAACTCGGCCGCCAGATATTCGACGAGCCGCATGTCGAAGTCCTCGCCGCCGAGGAAGGTGTCGCCATTGGTCGACTTCACCTCGAACACGCCGTCGCCGATTTCGAGCACCGAAATATCGAAGGTGCCGCCGCCAAGGTCATAGACGGCGATGGTCTTGCCGTCCTTCTTCTCGAGGCCATAGGCAAGGGCCGCGGCCGTCGGCTCGTTGATGATGCGCAGCACCTCGAGGCCGGCGATCCTGCCGGCGTCCTTCGTCGCCTGGCGCTGGGCGTCGTTGAAATAGGCCGGAACGGTGATGACCGCCTTCTCGACCTTCTCGCCGAGATAGGCTTCCGCCGTCTCCTTCATTTTCTGCAGGATCATGGCCGAGATCTGGCTGGGCGACTGCTTCTTGCCGCCGGCCTCGACCCAGGCGTCGCCATTGTCGCCCTTGACGATCTTGTAGGGGACAAGCTTCTTGTCCTTCTCCGTCACCGGGTCGTCATAGCGGCGGCCGATCAGGCGCTTGACCGCGAAGATGGTGTTTTCAGGATTGGTGACCGCCTGGCGCTTGGCCGGCTGGCCGACGAGACGTTCGCCGTCGCTCGAGATGGCGACGATGGAAGGCGTCGTGCGCGCGCCTTCAGCATTCTCGATCACCTTGGGATCCTTGCCATCCATGATGGCGATGCAGGAATTGGTGGTGCCGAGATCGATACCGATAACTTTTGCCATTGTTCTGGTCTCTCCTCTAAGCAGGCTCTCAGGACCCTTGAAAAGGCGTTCCGACGAAAGCCCCTGTTCACAAGAAATCCCGCCACGGTCCCCGCTTTTCAGGGCCGGACGGCTGGCGCGTATATAAGAACAGGCGATACGAGGCGCAAGCATTCTGCGCAAGCTGTTCATTGTCTCGGCAAGGGCCAGCAAGCGATCCGCCGCGCTTTGCGGCGCGATCGGCGCGGGCCCGCGCTATCACATTGTTCCGGCTGCCTTTTTTATTTACGGCGCTGCTGGCGGCGCTCGGAGCCGCCGTCCGGCGGGGGCAAGTCTCGCCTCGGCGGGCGTGACTTTCGGTCGCGAAAGGGCGGGAAATCGGCATTGCGGCGACGCTTCGCGCATCCGGCGGCAAGCCGCGAGGGAGCGCCTCGCGCTCGGGCAGCCCTGCCGGGCGCATGGCCCGGCAGGGTATCCTGTGCTTAGAGCCCGTTGTCCTTCAGGATCTTGGCGGCGTTCTCCTTGGTGATCCTTTCCGTCCGCAGCGTGATGGTCTTTTCGACCTTCTCGCCGTTGAGGAACTTGATCGCCTGGCGCAGGCCCTCGGCGCCCGGCGTGACATAGGTGAAGGTCGCCGTCAGCTCGCCCTTGTTCACCATCTGCACGCCTTCGTTGGGCAGGCCGTCGATGCCGATGAACTTGATGTCCTTCTCGCGCCCGACATCCTTGGCCGCGAGATAGGCGCCATAGGCCATCGGATCGTTGTGGCCGTAGACGAGATCGATCTTCTCGTTGGTCTTCAGCGCGTTGGCCATGATGTTGTAGGCCTGGTCCTGCTTCCAGTCGCCCGACTGCTGGTCGAGCAGATACTTGATGCCCGGCTCCTTGTCGGTGAATTCATGGAAGCCGTCATGGCGGTCATGCGCCGGCTGCGTGCCCATGCCGCCCCAGATCTCGACGACGTTGCCGGCGGCCTTGCCCTTGCCGCCGAGAAGCTCGACGGCATATTCGCCCGCCGCGCGGCCGATCAGCTTGTTGTCGCCGCCGACGAACTGCGTGTAGTCCTTGGTGTCGACATTGCGGTCGAGCACGAAGACCGGGATCTTGGCGTCGATCGCCTGCTGCACCACGCCGGTGAGACCGGCCGATTCCTTCGGCGACACCAGCAGCGCGTCCACCTCCTGGCGGATCAGGTTCTCGACGTCGGCCACCTGCTTCTCGGTCTTGTCCTCGCCGTCGGTGATGATCAGCTCGACTTCCGGATGCTTGGCGGCCTCCGCGATGATGTCCTTGTTGAACTGGGCGCGCCAGGGTTCGATGGTCGTCACCTGCGAGAAGCCGATCTTCCACTTCTTGTCCTGGGCAAAGGCATGATTGCTGGAGAAGAGAGCGGTGGTGGTCAGAAGTGCCGCCGCGAAGGTGGCGAGCTTCAGCATATCACGTCGTGTCATGGTCCTGTTTCCTCCGGATTATAGAGACGAGGTCTCCTGTGACGGCCGTTTTGCCGCGGCCGTTTCCTTTTGCGCCGTCCGTCCGCCGGGCAGGCGCAGATAGCTTAAGATGTCGCCGGCGTTGCGCTCCTGTACGAGCACGGTGCCGATGATGATCGCCCCCTTCAGCACCAGCTGAAGGTTCGAATTGATGTTGTGCAGTTGCAGGATGTTGGAGAGCAGCCCGAAGATCAGCACGCCGCAGAAGGTGCCGATGAGGCTGCCGCGTCCGCCCATCAGGCTCGTGCCGCCGATGACCACGGCGGCGATTGCGTCGAGCTCCAGCCCGGCGCCGGCATCCGGCTTGCCCTGCCGGTATTGCGCCACGTAGAGCACAGCCGCGATGCCTGCGAGCAGGCCGGACACCGCATAGGTGGCGATCTTGACGCGTCCGGCCGCGATGCCGGAAAGCCTGGCCGCCTCCTCATTGCCGCCGATGGCATAGACATAGCGGCCGAAGGGCGTGAAGCGCAGCACCGCGCCATAGATCACGACCGCGCCGAGGAAGAAGAGGCCCGGCATCGGCACGACCCCAAGCACCAGCGAACGCAGTATCTCGAAGTCCTCGGTGGCGTTGGAGCCTGTATAGACCGGCAGCACGGCATTGTTCTGGCCAGCGGTCAGGCGCGCTATGCCGAGCGCCGTCACCATCATCGCAAGCGTGACGATGAAGGGCTGCAGGCGGCCGGCGACGATGATGAAGCCGTTGATGGTGCCGAACAGCAGGCCGACGCAGGGCGCCACCAGAAGCACGCCGAGCACGCCGAACTTGGTCTCGACCTGCGGCAGCAGGTACCACAGCGAAAGGCAGCACAGCACAACGCCGACGATGCCCGGGATCACCAGTCCGCGCCCCTTGTCGAGCCGCACCTCGCGGCCGGCTTGCGCCCCGGCGCGGGATTTCTCGATGTTGAGCAGGATGAAGCGCGTGGCCAGCGCGCCGAGGCACAAGGCGACCAGCGCGGTCGCCGGCACGCCGAGCGCCGCCGACGGCGTGACGCCCGGCACGGTGAGCAGCATGGCGCAGACGACGGAGCAGATCGCCATCAGCGAGCCGACGGAGAGATCGATGCCGCCGGTCAGGATCACCGCCGTCATGCCGGTGGCGATGAGGCCGGTGGTCGACACCTGGCGCAGCACGTCGAGCAGGTTGCCGTAGGACAGGAAGATGTTGTTGCCCTTTGAGCTGATCGGCGAGCCGAACACGCCGATCAGGAAGATGGCGATCAGCCCCCAGTAAAGCTTGGTGCGGGAGAGAAGGCTGAAGAGGTTCATGCGGCAGGTCTCGAAGTTCGGCGCGGCGCGGCAAGCCGCATGATCGCTTCCTCGCTGGCCTCGGCACGGGACAGGATTCCGCGCTGGCGGCCCTCCGCCATGATCAGGATGCGGTCGGCCAGATGCAGAAGCTCGGGCAGTTCCGAGCTGATCACGGCGATCGCCAGGCCGTCGCCGGCGAGCTTGAAGATGAGGTCGTAGATCTCGCGCTTGGCGCCGACATCGATGCCGCGCGTCGGCTCGTCGAGCAGGAGCACGCGCGGCCGCGTGGCCAGCCATTTGCCGATCACCACCTTCTGCTGGTTGCCGCCCGACAGCGTGCCGGCGGCCTGCTCGATGCTTTCGCAGCGTATGCCGAGCGCGCTCACCGCCTCTCGCGCCAGGCCCTGCTCGCCCGAACGCGAGCGCAGGCCGAAGCGCGCCAGCGCGCCGACCAGGGGCAGCGCGACATTGTCGGTGATCGAGGCCGCGAGATGCAGGCCCTGCGTCTTGCGGTCCTCGGTCACCAGGGCGATGCCGAGCCGGCGCGCCTCGCGCGGCGAGCCGATCTCGACCGGCACGCCGTCGAGCTTGATCTCGCCGCCGGTGCGGCCGTCGCTTGAGCCGAAGATCGCCTCCAGGATTTCGGTGCGGCCGGAACCCAGCAGCCCGCCTATGCCGAGGATCTCGCCCGCCGAAAGATCGAAGCTCACGCCCTCGATCACCGTGCGCCAGCCATGCCGGTCGGGCTTGGACAGCGACAGGTCCCTGACCGAGAGCGCTGTCCTGCCACCCGGGCCGCGCTCGTGATCGGAGGATGCCAGGAGGTCGCGCCCGACCATGGCCGAGATGATGGCGTCCTCGCTCAGCGCCGCCATGTCCTGCGTCACCACATGGCGTCCGTCGCGCAGCACGGTCACCCGGCTTGCCAGATGCATGACCTCGTCGATGCGGTGCGAGATGTAGACGATGGCGACGCCGCCTGCCGCGAGCTGGCGGATGATGCGGAACAGCCGCTCGCATTCGGCCGGCGAGAGCGCCGAGGTGGGCTCGTCCATGATCAGGATGCGCGCCGATTTCGACAGCGCCTTGGCGATCTCCACGAGCTGCTGCTCGCCGACCCTGAGCGTGCCGACGCGCGCGTCCGGATCGAGCTCGATGCCGAGGCGCTCAAGCAGCGCGCTTGCCGCGCGGCTGCTCGCCTTGCGGTCGACGACCAGCCCGGCGATCAGCTTTTCGCGGCCGAGGAAGATGTTGTCGGCGACGCTGAGCTCGGGAACGAGGTTGAGCTCCTGGTGGATGATGGCGATGCCGGCGTCCTCGGCGTCGCGGACGCCGGTGAAACGGACCGACTGGCCGTCGACCGCGACAGTGCCTTCGTAATCCGTGTAGACGCCCGAGAGTATCTTCATCAGCGTCGACTTGCCGGCACCGTTCTCGCCCATCAGCGCATGCACCTCGCCCGGCCTGAGGTCCAGACTCACACCGGACAGCGCGGCGATGCCGCCAAATCGCTTGGAAATGCCGGTCGCGCTCAGAACGGCGGCTGGACCATCGGCCGTAGCATTGCCAGTCGTGATGGAATCCGCGCGCTGCATGGCAAAGGACGGCCTCCCTCCGTCGTCTTCGATGGCTGGAACGCTAATCTAAACGTTTCGAAGGTGTCAAGCGCATATCTGGTTGCTGAGGATTGATGCATTTCAATTCTTGCGGAAAATGGCGGCTTTACGTAGGTTTAGCCAAATAAGGGCGGCGAAACGTTTCGAAAATGACGGTGTCAGGGCGGAAAAAACAGCGGAAATCCACGGCGCCGACCATGCTGCACGTAGCCGAGGCGGCGCGCGTGTCGGTGGCCACCGTATCGGCATTGCTCAACGGTACCGCCACCGTCAGCCCCGAGCTTACGCAACGCATCGAGCAGGCGATCCGCGACATCGGCTACAAGCGCAATGCCATTGCCCGCAGCCTGAAGATGGGCACCACGCGCACCATCGGCCTCACCGTGCCGCACATCACCAACCCGTTCTTCACCGATGTCGTCTCGGTCATCCAGCAGGCTTTCGACCGCGCCGGCTATGCCGTCATGCTGTGCTGCACCGACGAGGACCTGAACACGCAGGACGAGCAGATACGCCTGCTGCTCGACCGCATGGTCGACGGGCTGATCGTGGCGCGCGTCGGCGACGGCGGCATTCTGAAGGACATCGTCGAGGACGCCAATGTGCCGGTGGTGCTCCTCGACCGTCTCTGCGAGGGCGTCGACACCGACGCGGTGGTGCTGGACAACCAGCGCGCCGTGTTCGACGCCGTCACCTATCTCATCCACCTTGGCCACCGCCGCATCGCCTACATCACCGGCACCTCCGACATATCCCCCATGCACGACCGCATGATCGGCTATCGCGAGGCGCTGCAGGCGGCCGGCCTGCCGGTGGCGGAGGAGCTCATACGCTCCGGCAATTTCCACGAGATCGACGGCTACAACGCCACCATGCAGCTCCTCTCACTGCACGACCGGCCCACCGCCATCTTCTCGGCCAACAACCCGATGGTGATCGGCACCATGAAGGCGATCCGCGACATCGGCCTCTCTTGTCCCGAGGACATTTCGGTCGCCTGCTTCGACGATTTTCCCTGGTCGGACGTGTTCGTGCCGCAACTGACCACGGTGGCGCAGCCGGTGCAGGCGATCGGCGAGCAGGCGGCGAACCTCCTGCTCGACCGGCTGGCCGGCAACCGCGACGCGCCGCCGCGCAAGCTGGTGCTGAAGGGCCGGCTGATGATCCGCAATTCCTGCCGGCCGCTGGGCGCGGTGGCGCAGAGCGTCAGCGCGTAGATCCGAAAGAGCTATCGCACAGCAGCTGCAACCTCGGAAAGATGCGTCGGCCGCCTGCGATCACCCGCGTGCCGTCGCCGAGCACCGTCTTCGGATCCGCTTTCAGCACCGTGCCGCCGGCCTCTTCGACCAGCAGCATGCCGGCGAGGCAATCCCAGGCGTTCATGTGCTCCTCGATATAGCCGAGCAGCCGGCCGGACGCCGCATAGGCAAGCATCAGCGCTCCGGAAGCATTGCGGTAGAAGACGCCGCCCTCGCCCATGATCAGGCCGATGAGCTCGACGACATTCTTGGTCGAAACGCGGTTGGAAAGCCCGGTGCCGACGGCGCCCTCGGTAAGCGACGCCGCATTGCTGGCCGTGATCGGCTTGCCGTTGAGGAAGGCGCCGCCGCCCAGGCGGCCGTAGAACGTCTCGTCGGTCGAAGGCTCGTGGATGACGCCTACCACTGTCTCGCCATCCCTGGCACAGGCGATTACCACGCACCAGGCGGGAATGCCTCGCACGAAATTGGCGGTGCCGTCGATCGGGTCGATCACCCAGACATGACCGGTTGTTCCGGTGACCGCCGCGTGCTCCTCGCCAACGATGCCGTCCTGCGGATAGGCCTCGACGATCGCCGCGCGGATGAACAGCTCGACCTCTCGGTCGCCCTCGGAAACCAAGTCCTGGTGGCCCTTGCTCTCGATGGTCAGATTGTCGAGGTCACGAAAATATTTGAGGCCCAATTCGCCGGCGCGCCGCGCCAGGTCGATGGCGAAATGCATGCGGTCGTCGAGGTCATGGGTCACGGGCAGGTCTCGCGCGTTCTAGGAGGGACGCGTGCCCTTAGCAGAGGAGCATGTCAGGCAAAAGCTGCCGACATCACGCCGCCTTCGACATCGATTTATACACCTCGGCGAGAATCTCGTAGGAGCGCACGCGCGCCGCGTGGTCGAAGCACTGGGCCGTCACCATCAATTCGTCGGCGCCGGTGCGGCGGATGAAGGCGTCGATGCCCTGGCGCACCGTCTCCGGCGAGCCGACGACGGCGCAGGACAGCGCCTGGGCAAGCATGCTCTTCGCCATAGGGTCGAGATCGCGGTCGTAATTCTCGACCGGCGGCGGCAATTGGCCGGGCCGGCCGCTGCGCAGGTTGACGAAGGCCTGCTGCAGCGAGCTGAACAGAAGCTTCGCCTCGGCGTCCGTCGGCGCGGCAAAGACATTGAGGCCGAGCATGACATAGGGCTTGTCGAGCTGCGCCGAGGGCTGGAAGCGCGTGCGATAAACCTCCAGCGCATGGTCGAGCTCGGCCGGCGCGAAATGCGAGGCGAAGGCGTAGGGCAGGCCGAGAAGCGCGGCGAGCTGCGCGCCATAGAGGCTTGAGCCGAGGATCCAGACCGGCACCGTCTGGCCTTCGCCGGGCACGGCGCGGATGCGCTGGCCTTCCTCGGCCGGCTGGAAATAGCCCATCAGCTCGACCACGTCCTGCGGGAAATTGTCGGCGGACTCCAGGTTGCGCCTTAGCGCCCGCGCGGTGAGCATGTCGGTGCCCGGCGCGCGGCCGAGGCCGAGATCGATGCGGCCGGGAAAAAGCGCGGCCAGCGTGCCGAACTGCTCGGCTATCACCAGCGGCGCGTGGTTGGGCAGCATGATGCCGCCGGCGCCGACGCGGATCGTCTTGGTGCCGCCGGCGACATGCGCGATCACGACCGACGTGGCGGCGCTCGCAATGCCCGGCATGTTGTGGTGCTCGGCCAGCCAGTAGCGCTTGTAGCCCAGGCGCTCGGCATGGCGGGCGAGGTCGAGCGAATTGGCAAGCGACTGCGAGGCGGTGCTGCCTTGCGCGATCGGCGACAGGTCGAGAACCGAAAGGTCCGTCATTGGTCAGGTCTCCACGATGCGTTTTTCCCTGAGCCTCGACTCGAAGGCGGGGCGGTCGGGAATGACGATGGCGAGCTGGTTCTCCAGCACGTCGGCGAGCTCAATGGCCGTCGCGATCTCGCGCTGCTCGTTGCGGCCACCGGCATGATGCGTCGACAGCCGATTGTTGCGCAGCGCATAGCGCCGGTCGGGCAAGGCGAGCGCGGCGACCAGCGTCGACAGGAAATGCGAGCTCGGATGCGTCGAGAGGAAGTGGCTGGCGACCCGGTAGTCGACCTCGTAGGCCTGGCTCATGTCGAAGCGGTAGAGCGTGCGCCACTCCTCGCCGATATCGGCCTGCAGGCGGAATTGTCCGCCGGCCTCGAAGAGGCGGAAGGTTTCGTGCGGCGTCCGCTGCTTCAGCCCGGCTTGCAAAAGCAGCGGCGCCGTCAGCGTCAGGCCGCCGAAGCCGACATCGGCAATGTAAGTGCGGCCGCCAAGCTCGACACGCAGCAGCATATGACTGCGCGCGGTGATGGCGTCATCCGGCTGGCCCCAGAGCACGCGGGCGGCGAGCCCGCTGACCGTGAAGCCCAGGGCGTCGAGCGCGTGCATGAAGATCAGATTGTGCTCGAAGCAATAGCCGCCGCGGCGCTGGCGAATAATCTTGTCCTGCAGCGAAGCGACGTCGAGGCCGACGGAGACGCCCATAAGCGCATCGATGTTCTCGAACGGGATCGCCCGCGGGTGGACGGCGTGCAGCGCCTGCAGCGTGGCGAGCGACGCCGCGGCCGGTCCGCCATAACCGATGCGGGCAAAATAGCCATCGAGATCGAAGTCGCTCATTCAGGGACGGTCCGGCTTGACCGATCCGATATAGGCACTGGTCACCGGCGTCGCAAACAATGGCCGGGGCTTGGGATTGGGCCAGCGTCAGGCGGCTCGATTGTGGTTGTTGTTATCGGCCGGCTCGTCATCGACGACAGAAGTGTGCTGCGCCGCCAGGAAATTGCCAAACGGGGCCAGGCTTTCGAAATGGTCGCAGAAGACCTTGATGACGACCAGCAGCGGCACCGCCATCAGCGCGCCGACAAAACCCCACAGCCATGACCAGAAAGCGATGGCGATGAAGATCGCCACGGCGTTGATCTCGAGTCGCCGCCCGACCACCATCGGCGTCACGAACTGGCCTTCGATGATATCGCACAACACCACGAAGGCCGGCGCCAGCAGCGCATAGGCGATCGTGTCGAAGCTGATCAGCGCGATGACGGCGACGATCAAGACGGTCACCAGCGCCCCGACATAGGGCAGAAAATTGAACAATGCCGCCATCGCCCCCCAAACCAGCGGATTCGGCATGCCGAGCGCCCACAGACCCAACCCGATCACCGTGCCGAGACTGACATTGATGACGGAGACCGTGAGCAGATAGTGCGAAATCTCGCGCTCGACATCATAGACGACGCGCAGCGCCCGCTTCTTCTGCGTCATGCTGGTGAAGGACTGGACGATCTTCTCGTAGAACAGCGTGCCGGACGCGAGCAGGAACAGCGACAGCACGAACACTATGGTGATCGCGGTGCCTGCTTCCAGGATGTTGCTCGCCGCCGTGGACAGGATGCCGGAAGGCGCCACCGCGACCCGCTGAAGCCCGGGTTCCTGCGATGTCTCGGTCAGCCCCTCCAATTGATGCGCGAGGTCCATCATTCGTTCGAGCGGCCGCTTGAACGGCGCCAGCCGCTCCGTCAGCTGCTGGCCGATCGAATAGGAGTTGTTGATGAGGTCGATGACCGGGCCGCTGAGCAGATAGCCGGCGCTGGCGAAAACGACGATGGAGAAGAGCACCAGCAGCGTCGCCGAGACCACTTCCGGGATACCGCGCTTGCGCAGGAAGCGCACGATCGGCGTCAGCGTCAACGCCAGCAGGAAGGCAAGTATCACCGGCATGAAGAAGGCGCGGGCGAAATACAGCGCCGCCGCCGTCAACAGAATGAAAATCCCGATCAGCAGCGACCGCATCAGGCGCATGTCGGCTCGCGCACCGGCGCGCGCGTCATGGCTTTCGGCAGCGCTCGCGTCCGAAGCGATCGGCTCGGCTTTCATCGGTTCCCTCAGGAGCACCGCAACCGGTGCAATCGCCGGGAAAACGTGTCCGCCGGGCCAAGGTTCCGTTAGCCGGCGATCATGGACGCCCTTCGGCTGCAGCAGCTCAGGCGCCAGTCACTCCCGACATTGGCGCCGGCGCGGCGGACGCCGCCTTCGCCGTCTCCTTGCGCACGAGCGGCGCCACCTTGGTGCCGTAGAGCTCGATCGCCTTCATGATCTTGGCGTGCGGCATCGTGCCGATCGCCATCTGCAGGAGGAAGCGGTCGTTGTTGAAGATCTTGTGCTGGGCGACGATCTTTTCCGCCACTTGCTCGGGATTGCCGACGAAGAGCGCGCCATTCGGTCCGCGCGCCTGGTCGAAATGGGCGCGCGAGCTCGGGCCCCAGCCGCGCTCGCGGCCGATGCGGTTCATCACCTCGGCCTGCGGTCCGTAGAAATCGTCGGCCGCTTGTTCCGTCGTCTCGGCAATGAAGCCATGCACGTTGATGCTGGTGGCAAGCGTTGCCGTATCGGTGCCGGCGCGGCGCGCCGCCTCGCGATAGATATCGAACAGCGGCGCGAAACGGGCCGGCTCGCCGCCGATGATGGCCAGAGCCAGCGGCAGGCCGAGCACGCCGGCGCGGGCGGCCGATTGCGGCGTGCCTCCGATGGCGATCCAGATCGGCAGCTTTTCCTGCAACGGACGCGGATAGACGCCGCGGCCATTGATCGGCGCGCGCAGCTTGCCCTGCCACGTCACCTTCACCTGGTCGCGGATGGCGAGCAGCAGGTCGAGCTTCTCGGCGAAGAGCTCGTCATAGTCTTCGAGATTGTAGCCGAACAGCGGGAAGGATTCGATGAAGGAACCGCGCCCGGCCATGATCTCGGCGCGTCCGTCGGACAGAAGGTCGAGCGTCGCGAATTGCTGGAAGACGCGGACCGGATCGTCGGAGGAGAGCACCGTGACCGCGCTGGTAAGGCGGATCTTCTTCGTGCGCTCGGCCGCGGCGGCAAGCGCCACGACCGGCGCGGAGGCGGCATAGTCGGGGCGGTGATGCTCGCCGAGCCCGAACACGTCGAGACCGACTTGGTCGGCCAGCTCGATTTCCTCGATGAGGTTGCGCAGCCGCTCATGCGGGCCGATGGCGCCGGGACCCGGCTCCGGACTGACGTCGGCGAAAGTGTAGAGACCGAGTTCCATTGGGTTATACCCTGAGATGTTCGCGTGGCGTTGCTTGTCGGCGCTAGAGGTAACGATCTGCCCCGCCGCCCGCCAGAGGCGCGATCTGTGAACAGTGCATCATGCATTGCCGCGCCGTATCCCTGCGGCAACAAGCCCGGATTTTTCATGGCTGGCATACCGATTTGGCGCTTGAACTCGCCGGTTTCGCGCGTATGTAAGCGTCGCAAATAGACTGCAGGGAAGTGCACTTGGCTATCTACAGGGAAAAAGACATTTTCGAGCGGCGCAACGCCGCGAACGAGGCAAAGAAGGCGCTGCTCGAGCGCTTCAAGGCAAGACCGGCGGCGGATGATCCGGCTGTGCTCGCCCGCCAGGCCGAACGCAAGGCGATCCTCGAGGCCCGCGCCATCCGCGAGGCCGAAAAGGCAAGACTGAAGCAGGAAAAGCTGGCGCGTGAAGCGGCCGAGAAGGCCGAGCGCGAGGCGATTGCCGAGGCGGCGCGTCTGGCCGCGGAAGCAGCTGCGGCCGAAGAGGCCAGGCGCCGCGAAGCCGAGGAGGCCGAGCGCATCGCGATCGAGCTCGCCGAGGAAGCGGCGCGCAAGGCTAAGCGTGACGCGCGCTACGCCGCCCGCAAGGCGCGCGTAGGCCGGACGCCTCCGGGCTTCTCCGCCCGCTAAGTTCGGGTTCTCGGAACCATGAGGTCAGGGTCGCCGAAAGCGGCCCTGAACGCGTTTGTGCCTAGAGCAATTCCAGGAGAGTGTGGGCGGTTTTCCGTCCGGACAGAGCGGTTCGCCGTTTTCCGTGAAACGATGAACCGCTCTGAAAATGCTCAGGCCACCAGTTTGAGGCCGATGATGCCGCAAACGATCAGACCGATGCAGGCGAGCCGCACGGCTGTCGCCGGCTCGCCGAGCAGCCAGATGCCGAGCAGCGCCGTGCCGACGGTGCCGATGCCCGTCCACACCGCATAGGTTGTGCCGACGGGCAGCGTCTTCAGCGCCAAGCCGAGCAGGCCGAGGCTGACGATCATCGAGACGATGGTGAGAAGGGTCGGCAGCGGCTTGGAGAAGCCGTCGGTGTATTTGAGGCCGATCGCCCAGCCGATCTCGAACAGGCCGGCGAAGAAAAGAAAGATCCAGGACATCGAAACACTCCGTCATTCCAGCATCGGTTGAGATGCTTGATGTGGCGGGTCGTCCCGGCCGGTTCTTCGGGGAAGCGAGGTCGTCCTCGCCGTCTGGATATAGGGTGCCCTTGTTTTTCGATCAACAAAACACCGGCAGCACGGTGATGCTGCCGGTTCAAGCCAGGATCGAGCCGGGCCGACCGAATCCGGCCGCTTACTTCTCCTTGATGCGCATCGCCTTGACCGGCGGCGCCTTCGGAGCCGGGGCCGCGGCGGGCTTCTTGGCATCCTTCTTCGGCTTGCGGGGTTCCTTGCCCGCCTTCATCGCACCTTTTGCCATGATTCGCTCCTCCGGTTTGTGGGCGATCCAAGTGAAACAAGAGAAATGCCGGACTGCAAGAGGCGGCATCTCGCCGACTCGGCGGTGTGGCCGGATGTCAACCGATTTCCCGTCGCCATGCTCATTCAACGCGCTGCGGCGGCTTGAACTTCCGATTGCCTGGCGCATTGTCTGTGGAGTTTCAGTGTCCCGCCAGGCTGGGGCAGGTCGGAGATCGAATGGCAGGACATAGCGGATCGAGACGCGTGATCTACGCCGCGCTTGCCGGCAATCTGGCGATCGCGCTCACCAAATTCGCGGCGGCAGTCTTCACCGGCTCGTCCGCCATGCTGTCGGAAGGCGTGCATTCGCTGGTCGACACGGGCAACGGCGCGCTGCTCCTCTACGGCATGCGTCGCGCGGCGCGGCCGCCCGACCGCACGCATCCGCTCGGCCACGGGCGCGAGCTCTATTTCTGGAGCTTCATCGTCGCGCTTCTGGTGTTCGCGCTCGGCGCCGGCGTGTCCTTCTACGAGGGCGTCATCCACATCATGGCGCCCGAACCGGTCGTCAACGCCAAGGTCAATTATACCGTGCTCGGCCTCTCCTTCCTTTTCGAGGGCAGCTCATGGCTGGTCGCGCTGAAGGAGTTTCGGCAGCAGAAAGGCAGGCAGGGCTGGCTGCAGGCCGTGCAGTCGAGCAAGGACCCCAGCGTCTACACGGTGCTGTTCGAGGACAGCGCCGCGCTGCTCGGCCTCATCGTCGCCTTCGCCGGCATCCTGTCCGCCGAACTCCTGGAGATCCCGGAGCTCGACGGCGTCGGCTCGATCGGCATTGCCATCATCCTTGGCGCCACGGCCATCTTCCTGGCGCGCGAGAGCAAGGGCTTGCTGCTGGGTGAACCCGCGTCGTCCGAAGTGCAGAAGAAGGTGCTTGAAATCGTCCAGCAGGATCCTGCGGTGCAGCGGGCGAACGGAATCCTGAGCGTCCATATCGGTCCGGAGGAAATCGTCGCCGGCTTGAGCATCGAGTTCGAGGACCATCTCACCGCGCCCGAGATCGAAGCCTGCGTCGAGCGCCTGGAGGCAAGGCTCAAGAAGGAAATGCCGCAAATCTCCCGGCTCTTCGTCAAGCCGCAGGCGACTGGCACATGGGAGCGGCGGCGCAAGACCATGGCCGAGGCCTCGGACGAGAGCTAGGTTCAACGCAGCGAAGTTTGTAAGGAGACAGGCGATGAAGATCGACGGCGGATGCCATTGCGGCGCGATCACCTATGAGGCTGAGGTCGATCCAGAGAAGACATCGATCTGCCACTGCACGGACTGCCAGCAGCTCACCGGCACGGCCTTTCGCGTCACCGTTCCGGCGCCGGAAAGCGACTACAGGATCACCAAGGCGCGCCGAAAATCTACATCAAGGTCGTGGCAAGCGGCGCCAGGCGGGCCCAGGCTTTCTGTGCCGACTGCGGCTCGCATCTTTACGCGACGTCGGTCGGCGACGGCCCGAAGGTCTATGGCGTGAGGGTGGGGACCGCCCGGCAGCGTCAGGACCTGGTCCCGAGACACCAGAAATGGCACCGGTCGGCCCTGCGCTGGCTTCCGGAATTCGAGGGCATGACGACGACGGAGGAGCAGTAGGGTTGGCGCAAACACCGGGGATTGCGTGCGCAAGCGCCCGATCGACACCTCACGAAGCGAACCCTTTCACCCCAAGAGCGTCTTCGTCCTTTTGCTGCCGCCCAGCTTGCGCCAATTGTTGAAGCGGTGGGTGGCGGCGGCGAAGGAGATCTTCATCTGCTGGGCGACGGTGTAGCGAGACTTGCCCTCGTCGAACATGCGGTAGCAGCACTCGACGCCTTCCTCGGTGAGCTTGCCGTCGGGCGTCTTGTTGTGCGGATTGGCGGGATCGAATTTCTCGATCTGTTGCTCGACCAGACCCTTGAGGCGCTGCAGGTCGGCCTCGATGCTGGCGATGAGGTCGAGAACGGGCTTCGCATCGAATGCGTGCGGCGGCTTCTTGTCCGTCATTCGGTAGATTCCTTCAATTTCGGCTGTTGCCACCCCATATAGGCGAACATTCGGCAATAATGAAGGGCTGGCCGAAGCGGGCTGGAGCAACCATTCGCGGGTGCGTCGACGGACCGGCGATTGACGCCCGGCAGGCAAGATCCTAGTTTAGAATCATTCTAAACAAGAGTGGTTTCATCATGCTTTCCCGTGTTTTCGGCTTCGGCCGCCGTTCCTTCGATTCGCTGTCGGAGCAGGAGATCCTGGCGCTGGCGATCTCTTCCGAGGAGGATGACGGGCGCATCTACCGCGCCTATGCCGATGGCCTGGCGCAAGACTTTCCGCAATCCGCGAAAGTGTTCGAGGCGATGGCCGAGGAGGAAGACGGCCACCGCGATTCGCTGATCGAGCTTTACCGCAAGCGCTTCGGCGAACGCATCCCGCTGATCCGGCGCGAACACGTCAAGGGCTATTTCGAGCGCAAGCCCGACTGGCTGGTGAAGCCGCTCGGCATCGAGCATGTGCGCCGGCAGGCCGAGGAAATGGAGCGGCAGGCCTATCGCTTCTATGTCGAGGCGGCCAAGCGCACCACCGACGCCTCGACGCGAAAGCTGCTTGACGACCTCGCCGTGGCCGAGCAGGGCCATGAGAGCTCGGCGCATGAACTGGAGCAGGAGCATGTGCCGGGCACGGTCAAGGTTGAGGAGGCCACGGCCGAGCAGCGCCAGTTCATCCTCACCTATGTGCAGCCCGGGCTGGCCGGATTGATGGACGGGTCGGTGTCGACACTGGCGCCGATCTTCGCCGCCGCCTTCGCCACCCATGCGACCTTCCAAACTTTCCTCGTCGGCCTCGCCGCCTCGATCGGCGCGGGCATTTCGATGGGCTTCACCGAAGTCGCCTCCGACGACGGCAAGCTCTCCGGTCGTGGCTCGCCGTTGAAGCGCGGCCTCACCGTAGGCATCATGACCACTTTGGGCGGGCTCGGCCACGCGCTGCCCTATCTCATCCCCTATTTCTGGACGGCAACCGTCGTCGCGGCGGTCGTGGTGTTCTTCGAGCTCTGGGCAATCGCCTTCATCCAGAACCGCTACATGCAGACGCCATTCTGGCGCGCCGCCTTCCAGGTGGTGCTGGGCGGCGCGCTGGTGTTCGGGGCCGGCGTGCTGATCGGGAATGCGTAGGCGCCGGCGCTCTCCTTCCCCCCTTGTGGGGGAAGGTGGATCGGCGCGTCAGCGCCGAGACGGATGAGGGGTGCTCAAGCGGAGTGAGACGTCGGCAAACTTGCCGTCTCCTCGAGCGTCGCCAAGCTGGAGCACCCCTCATCCGTCGCCTTCGGCGACACCTTCTCCCACAAGGGGAGAAGGAGAGCCGCGCCTACCCATTCACCGCCCTGCTGTCCGCAGGCGCCTCCGCCCTTTCCTCCATGCCGTAGTCGCGCACGACACGAGCGATACGCAGACGGTAGCCGGCAAAGATACCGCCGCGGCCGGCCTGCTGCGCCTGCCGGTGCTCCCCGGTGTTGCGCCACGCCTTCACCGCTTCCTCGTCGCGCCAGAAGGACAGCGACAGCATGCGGTCGGGATCGGTCAGGCTCTGGAAGCGCTCGACAGAGATGAAGCCGTCGATGCTCTCGAGCAGCGGCTTAAGGTCGGCGGCGATGCCGAGATAGGCATCGCGCTTCCCTTCCGCCGGCTCGACCTCGAAGATCACAGCGATCATGCCTCTATCCCTTCCTTGACCGTTACGTCGGTGCGAAAGAGCTGCCGCGGACCGTGCGGCCCGGAGACCAGCTTCAGGAAGACGCGATCTTCCTTCATGATGAACTTCTCGCGCCTGGCGAATTCGTAATTTGCCTTGGCCGTGGGGTCTTCGGCAAGCCGGGCGCGATAAGCCTCGTAGGCCGCAAGGCTCTCGATGTTGTAGGCGGCGTAAGCCGTGGTCGCCGAGCCTTCATGCGGCGCGTAGTAGCCGATCAGGTCGGCGCCGCAGCGCGGAATGGCCTGGCCCCAGGCCCGGGCATATTGCTCGAAGGCCGCCTTGCCGAACGGGTCGATCTCGTAGCGGATGAAGCAGGTGATGGTCATGTCGGGTCTCCTCGTCGGTTGGCTTGCGCACATCGATGCTTCGACCGGGATCGAAACGTCGCTTACGCCGCTGTGCTAGGCATTCTCCTTGTCAGGAGTGTTTGCCCGGGCTGCTTGAGATGGTCCCAGAATAGTGCTTCCCTGACGGGAATGCTTCGATGAGGATCAAACCATGCGTGAAGGACCCGATATTGCCCGCATCGCCAACCTGGTCGGCGACCCGGCCCGCGCCAACATGCTGAACGCGCTGATGGGCGGCACGGCGCTGACGGCGTCGGAACTGGCGCTGGAAGCCGGCGTGTCGCTGCCCACGGCTTCCTCGCATCTGTCGAAGCTGATGGAAGGCGGGCTGCTCACCTTGGCGAGCCAAGGCCGCCATCGCTATTACGGGCTTGCCAGCGCGCAGGTGGCCGGCATGATCGAGGCGATCATCGGCGTCGCCGAGGCCGTCGGCCCGAAACGGGTGCGGCCCGGTCCGCGCGACGCGGCCATGCGCGTGGCGCGGGTCTGCTACGACCACCTCGCCGGCGAGCAGGCAGTGGCGATGCTCGACCGGCTGTTCGACAGGAAGCTTTTGCTGCGCGAGGGCAATGAAATCCGGCTCTCGTCAGCCGGCGCCTCGCATTTTTCCGCGCTCGGCATCGAAACCCAGGCCAAGGCGCGGCGGCCGGTATGCCGCGCCTGCCTCGACTGGAGCGTGCGGCGCTCGCATCTCGCCGGCACGCTGGGCGCCGCCATCCTCGACAAGATCATCGGCGAGAAATGGGCGCGGCGCGACAAGGACAGCCGTGCGGTGGTGTTCTCGCCGAGGGGGAGGCAGGCGTTTGAGAGGCTGTTTCTGGCGTAGGGCTGCGCAGGAAATGACAGCCTTGCAACGTCGGCGCGAGGCACCCCCCTCTGCCCTGCCGGGCATCTCCCCCGCAAGGGGGAGATTGGCAGTTCTGGCGCTCCGCTATTCTTGCAACATTGGAGATTGGCGAAACCGGCTGAGCGCTCAATCTCCCCCTTGCGGGGGAGATGGCCGGCAGGCCAGAGGGGGGTGCTGTCCCGCCGACGTTGCGCGATCACCCCCGTTTCAACGCTTTCCCCAGCTTGAAGAACTCCTTCCAGGGATCGGCCTTCTTCAACTGCGCCAGCGTCGTCTCATCGCCAAGCGGGAAGGCATTCGGAGCCAGCCCCTTCTCGATCTCCGGCCAGGTCGCCGGCATCGATATCGTGGCGCCCTTCTTGGCGCGCGAGGAGTAGGGCGCGACCGTGGTCGCGCCGCGGCCGTTGCGCAGATAGTCGACGAAGATCTTGCCGGTGCGCGCCTTCTTCGACAGCGTCGCCGTGTAGCGGTCGGGCGCCGCCTGCTCCAGCGCGCGGGCGAAATCATGCGCGAAGTCCTTGACCTCGTCCCATTCCGCCGAGGGTTTCAGCGGCACCAGCACGTGATAGCCCTTGCCCCCTGAGGTCTTGACCAGGTTGGGCAGCGACAATTCGTCGAGCTGCCTGTGGATGTCGAGCGCCGCCTCGCGCACGCGGCCGACATCGACGCCTTCGTCCGGATCGAGGTCGAAGATGATCTGGTCCGGCTTTTCCAGCTGATCGATGGTCGAGCCCCAGATATGGACCTCGACCACGCCGTACTGGACAAGCGCCGCCAGCCCGTCGAAATCCTGAATGTAGAGGATCTCCTCGCCATCGGTCGGATCCTTCATGCGGGCGATCTTGGCGCTCATGCCGGGCGAGGCGTGTTTCTGGAAGAAGCGCTGGCCGTGGATGCCGTCCGGTGCGCGCACCAGGCTCAGCGGCCGGTTGACGACGAACGGCTCCATGCGCGGCCACACCAACGCGTAGTGGTCGAGCAGGTCCTGTTTCGAAACCTTCTCGTCGGGCCATAGCAGCTTGTCGGGATGCGAAAGTTTTATCGAGGTTTTCGCCTGTCCGGCCGAGGCCTTGGCAGGGCTTCCGCCCGGCCTTGCTTCGCTCTCGGCCTCTTTCGGCTTTTCCTGCACGACTTCCTCCGCCGGCTTGTCCTCGCGAAGCCCCTGGAAGGAGGCGTGGCGGATTATACGGTCGGACGTCCAACTGCGGAACTCCACCTCGCCGACAAGTTCCGGCTTGACGAAGGTGAGGCCTTTGCCTTTGGGCACAGCGGAGGAGAAGGGCGAGGTCTTCGTCTCGAGCCGATCGAGCTTCTTTTTCAGATCCGTCATCACCTTGCCGGAAAAACCGGTGCCGACACGGCCGGCGTAGTGCAGCTTGCCGCCGTCATTGAAGCCGACCAGCAGCGAGCGCAGGCCGCGGCCTGTCTTGTCGGAAGGCAGATAGCCGCCGATGACGAATTCCTGCCTGAGCGTGCATTTCGACTTGATCCATGTAAGGCCGCGCCCGCTGCGATAGGGCGCGTCGGCGCGCTTCGAGACCACGCCTTCCAGGCCCATGCGGCAGACATGCTGAAGCATCACCTTGCCTGGCTCGTGGAAATGATCGCTGAAGCGAAGCGCCGAATCCTCGGGCTGTTCGCCAAGCAGCTCGGCCAAAGCCTGCTTGCGTTCGACCAGCGGTTCGCGGCGCAGATCCTCGCCGTCGAGCCGCATCAGGTCGAAGACGTAATAAATGAAGCGGTCGGCACGGCGGGCCGACAGGTCCGCCTGCAGCATTGGGAAGGACGACACGCCGCTGTCGGCCAGCACCACGACCTCGCCGTCGATGATTGCGTCGCGGCATTTCAATTTGGCCAGCGCGGCGGTGATCGGCCCCTCGAACTTCCCGGTCCAGTCGAGCCCGGCGCGGGTGAGCAGCCTGACCTCGCTGCCCTCGATCTGCGCCTGCATGCGGTAGCCGTCGAATTTCACTTCGTGCAACCAGTCGTCGCCGCCGGGCGCATCCTTTTCCAGCGTCGCCAATTGCGGCTCGATGAATTCCAGCCGCCTCGCCTGCCCGGCCTTGGCCTTGCGGGCAGCCGGCTTGTTCGACTGCCAGACTTTCGGTGTCTGCCCCCTGGCAGCCTTGCCTTCACCAATCTCCTCGATGGTCAGGCCGGACTTCACCGATTTCGGTTCCCGCTGGAGAATATCCTCGCCCGGCCGGGCGGCGGCATCGCTGGACTTGATCAGCAGCCAGTTGTCGCGCTTCTCGCCGGGGCGGGGCTTCAGCCTGACCAGATGCCAGCGGCCGTTGAGCTTGTGGCCCTCGAGCTCGAAGTCGATATGGCCCTTCTTCATGCCCTTGGCCGGATCCCCGTCGGGCGTCCATCTGCCTTCGTCCCAGACAAGCACCGAGCCGCCGCCATATTGGCCCTTCGGAATTGTGCCTTCGAAGGAGGCGTAGTCGATCGGGTGATCCTCGACATGCACGGCAAGCCGCTTCTCATGCGGGTCCAGGCTCGGGCCCCGCGTCACCGCCCAGCTCCAGAGGACGCCGTCATGCTCCAGGCGGAAATCGTAATGGAGGCGGGTGGCGGCATGCTTCTGGACGACGAAAATGCCGCCGCCCTGTTTTTGCTTGCCGACCTTGCCGGACGGCTCGGCGGTTTTCCCGAAATCGCGCTTGGCGTGGTATTGCTCGAGGCTGGCCATGCCGCCACTCTCCTATGCGGATTTGCGCTTCGGCGCGGATGCCTTGGCCTTCGGCCGCCGCGCCGAAGCCTTGGACGAAGATTTGCCGGCTTTGCCGCCGCCTTCCGCGTCGAGGCTCTTCTTCAGCGCGGCGAACAGGTTGACCACGTTGGACGGCTTCGGCGGCGCCTTGGCCTTGGGCGCCTTCCTGCCGGCCTTCTTGGCGCGGATCAGCTCGAGCAGCGCCTCCTCGTAGCGGTCGTCGAACTTCGACGGGTCGAACTTCGTCTTCTTACCGTCGATGATGTGCTGGGCGAGGTCGATCATCTCCTTGTCGGTCTTGGCCGACGCGATGTCCTCGAACACCGTCGCCGGCCGGCGCACCGTATCGTCATAGCGCAAGGTGGTCAGCAACATGCCCTTGCCGAGTGGCTCGATCACCACCGGGCGTTCGCGCTGATAAAGCACGATGCGCGCCAGCCCCGCCATCTTCCTCGCCGCCATGGCCTCGCGGATGACCGTGAAGGCTTCTTCCGAGACCTTGTCGGCCGGCGAGACGTAGTAAGGCGTGTCGAGATATATCTGTTCGATCGAAGATTTCTCGACGAAGCCGTCGAGACTCATCGTGTGCGAAGATTCAATCTGCACCGCCTCGATCTCGTCTTCCTCGATATGGACGAAATCGCCGTCGCTCACCTCATAACCCTTGATCTCGTCACCTTCTTCCAGCGGCTTGCCGGTCCCGGCATCGACATAGATGCGTTTGACGGTGTTGCCGGTCTTACGGTTGAGGATGCGGAACGAGACCTTTTCCGCATGGGTGACGACATTGGTGAGCTCGATGGCGCAGGTGACCAGCGACAGTTTGAGATAGCCCTTCCAGGCCGGGCGAGGTGCCATGGCGAACTCCTGGCCAAATTCCGTGCGGCGCGATCCTACCGCAACGGCCAGGGGTTCGCTTGGGTTCCGGGGAGGGACGGCACGTGGCCTGTTATTCGGCGGCCTGCAGGTTCACCTTGCTTTCGGCGATCTCGGTGAGCTTGCGATCGGTCGCCTCTTCTTCCTTGAGGTTCTTGGCCAGCACGTTGGCGCAGTCGCTGCGGCCGAGCTGCTTGGCCCAGGCGATCAGCGTGCCGTAGCGCGTTATCTCATAATGCTCGACCGCCTGCGCGGAAGCGATCAGCGCCGCGTCCAGGACCTCCTTGTCGTCGACATCCCCGCTCACCTCGTCGGCTTCCGCGAGGATGCCGTCGATGGCCGGGCAGTCGACGGTCTTGGCCTTGACGCCATGCAGTTCGAACACCTGCTCGACCCGCTCGATATGACCCTTGGTCTGGGTGAGATGCTTCTCGAAGCCGGCTTTCAATTGCGGATCGGTCGCCTTGTCGATCATCTTCGGCAGCGATTTCTCGATCTGCTTCTCGGCATAATAGATGTCGCGCAGCGTGTGGATGAAGAGATCGTCCAGTGTCTTGATGTCCTTCGAAAAGAAGCCCATGGCGGTTGCCTTTCCATGTTTCGCATTGTCGGGAAGTTGCGCGGCGGGACAGCCGTCAACACCGGCCGGGTTCGCCCCGGCCTTGCGGGTCAACGTCGGCTTCCGTGACAGGTTCCTGTCCGGCCGGGCGGCGAAAGGAAATTTCCTGTTGCCGGATAAAGGTGAAACAGAAGCGCGGCCAAGCGACATCGGAACGAAACATATGTGATGCAAAAGTCACATAGCGCGGAAACGCGACGAAAGGCACCGAAAGACCGCGAATCAGCCGCAATCCGGCCACGATGCAACGACTTTCGGACCAGAAATTAACATCACGTTCACCGACTATTCACGCCTCGACGCTATGCTCTCGAACAATTCGGACGGGACATCCGAAAGCGGGACAGGGACTAAGTAAGATGAACTTCTGGAACCACATCGCCGGCTACGCCGCCGCCATTCGCGAATTCGTCGCGCCGACCTATCGGCCGGAGCGTTATTACATGCGCGGCCCGGGTCCGGCCTGCGCGCGCCGCGGCAACTCGCTGGGCGTCAGCGCCAACTGATCATGACCCGTCTACGCGCCCACCACAGCCGCATCTGCCGGCCGGCCGCCGACCAGCGCGCCACTACCTATCGCGCCGAGCGCCTGGTGCTCGCCGCCAACTGGCGTGCGACAACGCCGCGACTTTGACGCCGCCGCCGGCTGGCTTAGTGTGTCTCCTAGCTTAGTGTTTGGGGTCACAAGCAGCCGGGCCGCCATGACCGACCTGCCCGAACCGAACCGTCCCGCCTCTCCAAGCCAGGCCTATGACGCAAGCCAGCCGCTGATCGTCTTCGACGGCGTCTGCGTGTTCTGCTCGGGCTTCGTCCAGCTCATCCTCAGGCTGGACCGGGAAAAACGCTTCCGCTTCGCCACCGCGCAATCGCCACTCGGCGAGGCGCTGTTTCGCGAGCATGGCCTGCCGACCGACGATTACGACAGCAACCTCGCCATCATTGACGGCGCGGCCTTCACCAAGCTCGACAGTTTCGTCGCCGTCATGGGCGCGCTCGGCTGGCCATGGCGCGCGACGAGGGCGCTGCTCATCCTGCCAAGGCCGCTACGCGACTGGCTCTACGACCGCGTCGCCAGGAACCGCTACGCGCTGTTCGGCCGCAAGGAAAGTTGCGAGATACCTTCGGCCGAGTTGCGGGCGCGGCTGATCGGCTGACGGTGGTGCCGGCAACACTGGGGGCAGAGCATGAAGCTTCTCATCGTCGGCGGCTACGGCACCTTCGGCGGACGCATCGTCCAATTGCTGGAGAATGAGCCTCGGCTCGAGCTCATTATCGCCGGCCGGTCGCTGGCAAGGGCCGAGGCCTGCCGTAAGGAGCGAGGCACGACCAAGGCCCGGCTCGTGCCGGCGACGTTCGACCGCGACGGCGACCTCGGCGCACAACTCAGTGTCCTGCGGCCCGATATCGTCGTCGACGCCAGCGGGCCGTTCCAAGCCTATGGGGAGGGGCGCTACCGGCTGGTCGAAGCTTGTGTCGCCCAACGCATCCATTATCTCGACCTTGCCGACGGCTCGGACTTCGTCGCCGGGATTTCCGCCTTCGATGCGGCGGCCAGGGCGGCCGGCGTCGTCGTGCTCTCCGGCGTGTCGAGCTTCCCGGTGCTGACGGCGGCGGTGGTTCGGCGCCTCTCGGCCGGCATGGCGCGTGTGGAGAGCATTCGCGGCGGCATCGCGCCATCGCCCTTCGCCGGCGTCGGCGAGAACGTCATCCGCGCCATTGCGAGCTATGCCGGCCGGCCGGTGCGGCTGGTGCGGGACGGCAAGCCTGCCGAGGGTTACCCGCTCACCGAGCAGATGCGCTACACGATCGCGCCGCCGGGGCGCGTGCCGGTGAGGAACACGCTGTTCTCGCTGGTCGACGTGCCGGATCTGCGCGCCCTGCAGGCGCTGTGGCCGGAAGCGAGCACGATCTGGATGGGCGCCGGCCCGGTGCCCGAGCTGCTGCACCGGGCGCTGATCGGCCTGGCCTGGCTGGTCCGCGCCGGCCTCGCGCGGTCGCTGGCGCCGCTGGCGCCGCTGATGCATTGGGCGACCAACCGGCTGTCATGGGGCGAGCATCGCGGCGGCATGTTCGTCGCGGTCGACGGCGCGGATGCGGAGGGCAGGCCGATCAGGCGGTCCTGGCACCTGTTGGCCGAGGGCGACGACGGACCGCTGATCCCATCCATGGCGGTCGAGGCGATCGTCCGCAAGGCGCTCGACGGCCGCATGCCCTCACCCGGCGCGCGGGCGGCGACGCGCGATGTCGAGCTGGAGGACTATGAGGCGCTGTTCGCCGGCAAGACGATCCACACCGGCTTCAGGGACGACACCGGCAAGGCGAAGTCGCTCTATCCGGATCTACTTGGCGACGCCTGGAAGAGCCTTCCGGGCGAAATCAGCGTCATGCATGAGGGAACGACGATGGCGGACGGACGCGCCAGCGTCGAACGCGGCAGCGGCATGATTAGCCGGCTTGCCGCGCGCATGGCCGGCTTCCCGCCCGGCGCGCCCGATATCCCCGTCAAGGTACGTTTCGTTGCCGACGGGCAAGGCGAGAGCTGGATCCGCACATTCGGCGCGCATGGGTTTTCGAGCCGGCAGTTCGCCGGACGCGGCCGATCGGAGCGGCTGCTTTGCGAGCGCTTCGGCCCGCTCACCTTCGCCATGGCGCTGGTCGTCGACGGCAACCGGCTTCGGCTTGTGCTGCGCCGCTGGAGCTTTCTCGGCCTGCCGCTGCCGATGTGGCTTTGCCCGCGCTCGAACGCCTATGAAACCGTCGAGGACGGCCGCTTCCGCTTTCATGTCGAGATATCGCACCCGGCAGCCGGGCTGATCGTTCGCTATCGCGGCTGGCTCGTGCCGGCACGTGCTCCAACGGCGGCGGCGCCCGAGGCGGTTACCGCGGGTTGAGGCGTCCTTGCGCTCGTCGCGGCAAAGGGCGAAAATTTTTCCGAAGCCTGTCGAAATCGGCCGTGCCCGCGCGACATAGGTCGGCACGCGACGATGCGGCCTTCAGAAAACGGGAGAAGACCATGCGATACATGCTTTTGATCTATAATGACGAAGCCGCGATGGCGAACGCTCCGAAAGAGCAGACCCAGCAAGTGCTCGCGGCCTACGGCGCCTATACCGAGGCGCTCAAGAAATCCGGCGCTTATATCGCCGGCGAGCGGCTGCGCCCGACCCAGGCGGCCACATCGGTGCGGCTGGCCAGCGGCAAGACCAATGTGCTCGACGGCCCCTATGCCGACACCAAGGAGCAATTGGCGGGCTTCTACATGATCGAGGCGGCCGACATCGACACGGCCATCGAATGGGGTGCGCGCTGCCCCGCGTCCTCTACAGGCACGGTCGAGGTGCGCCCGATCTGGGAAATGGCCGAGTACGTCGCCGCCGCGGAGTGATCCGCTATGGATGATCGCTCGGGGATCGCGCGGGCGGCGGCGGAAGCGGCCGCCCGGCGCAGCTACGGCAAGCTGGTCGCATGGCTCTCGGCGCGTACGCGCGACGTCGCCGGCGCCGAGGACGCGCTGGCCGACGCCTTCGCGGCCGCGCTCGAACGCTGGCCCAGAACCGGCGTGCCGGAGCAACCGGAAGCCTGGCTGCTGTCGGTGGCGCGCCGGCGCGACGTGGACGCGGTGCGGCGGCGGCTGACCGGCGAGGCGGCGCGCGATCACCTGAGGCTGATCGCCGAAGAGATGGAGGCGCGCATGAACGGCGAGGAGCTGCCGGACGACAGGTTGCGGCTGATGTTCGCCTGCGCCCATCCGGCGATCGAGGCCAGCGTGCGCGCGCCATTGATCCTGCAGACGATCCTCGGCTTCGATGCCGCGACCATCGCCTCGGCCTTCCTGGTCTCACCGGCGACGATGGGCCAGCGGCTGGTGCGGGCCAAGGCGCGCATCCGCGAGACCGGGATTCCGTTCCGCGTACCGGAGCCGGCGGAGCTCGGCGAACGGCTGGGCGCGGTGCTGGAGGCGATCTACGCCACCTTCGCCGAAGGCTGGTCCGACCCGACCGGCACCGACAGCCGGCGGCGCAACCTCGCCGGCGAAGGCATCTGGCTTGGACGGCTCGTCGCCTCGCTTATGCCGGAGGAGCCGGAAGTGCTGGGACTCCTGGCGCTGATGCTGTTCGCCGAGGCGCGACGCTCGGCGCGGCGCGGCCCAAAAGGCGATTTCGTGCCCTTGGCGGAGCAGGATATCGCGCTCTGGGACGGCAGCCTGATCGACGAGGCGGAAACCTTGCTGGTGCGCGCCGCGCAAAGAGGGATCATCGGCCGCTACCAGCTGGAGGCCGCCGTGCAGTCCGCGCATACGGCGCGCCGGCGCGGCGGCGGCACGAATTGGACGGCGATCCGCCAGCTTTACGACGCCCTGCAAGCCGTGGCCGGATCGCCGGTGGTGGCGATCAACCGCGCGGTGGCGATCGCCGAAACCGAGGGCGCACCAGCCGGACTGGCGGCGCTTTATGTGCTGGGCGAAGACAGAAGGCTGCAGGACTACCAGCCCTATTGGGCCGCCCGCGCCGGCCTGCTCGCTAGGCTCGGCAATATCAAGCAGGCGGCGGAGTCCTACGACCGGGCGATCGGCCTCGAGCGCGACCCGGCGCTGCGCCGCTTCCTGCAGGGCGAGAAGGCGAAGATGGTTAGGGGTTAGGGCAGGAAGCCCCCTCCCGAAGAATGCAAACGGCGCAGAATTCTGCACCGTTGCGGCGCGTAACGTCACGGAATGGTCCTCGGGGTCAAGCCTGAGGACGACGAAAGGTTGCCTACGCCCCCAGCCCATCGAACAGGATGGTCGAGAGATAGCGCTCGGCGAAGGAGGGGATGACGACGACGAGGTTCTTGCCCTTGTTCTCCGGCCGCGAGCCGACGACGATTGCCGCCTGGAGCGCCGCGCCCGACGAGATGCCGACCGGCACGCCTTCGAGGCGGGCGACCAGGCGCGCATTGGCGACCGAATCCTCGTTCGACACCCTGACGATCTCGTCATAGATGGACGTGTCGAGAATTTTCGGCGCGAAGCCCGCGCCAATGCCCTGGATCTTGTGCGGGCCGGGCTGGCCGCCCGACAGAACCGGCGATGCCTCCGGCTCGACCGCCACGACCTGCAGCGAAGGCTTGCGCTTCTTCAGCACCTGGCCGACGCCGGTGATGGTGCCGCCGGTGCCGATGCCGGCGACGAAGATGTCGACCTCGCCATTGGTGTCGTTCCAGATTTCCTCGGCCGTGGTGCGGCGGTGGATCTCGGGATTGGCCGGATTCTCGAACTGCTGCGGGATGATGGCGTTGGGCAGCGTGGCGGCAAGCTCGTCGGCCTTGGCGATGGCGCCCTTCATGCCTTTCGGGCCTTCGGTCAGCACCAGCTCGGCGCCGAGCAGCGCCAGCATCTTGCGGCGCTCGACCGACATGGTCTCCGGCATGGTGAGGATCAGCTTGTAGCCCTTGGCGGCAGCGGCGAAGGCGAGCGCGATGCCGGTGTTTCCGGAGGTCGGCTCGATCAGGGTGGTCTTGCCGGGGGCGATCTTGCCCGCCTCCTCCAGCGCCTCGATCATGGCGACGCCGATACGGTCCTTGACCGAGGCGATGGGGTTGAAGAATTCGAGCTTGGCCAGAAGGTTGGCGACGATGCCCTTCTCCCTGGCGAACTTGTCCAGCCTGACCAGCGGCGTGTCGCCAATCGTCTCCGTGATCGAATTGAAGACGCGGCCGCGGCCGGGCACGCGCGCGGAGGTGACGGGCTTGTTCATTGGTTTCGCTCCCAGGGCAGTGGTACGGCTGACAGAATAAGGCTTTCAGCCGCGCAAGATAGGCCGAGGCTGGAAAATATCCGAGTGGGGCGGTTGCTCAAAAGCGCCCGCGACCGGAAATGCATTTCCCGCCGCCGCCGATTTCAGGAATGGTTTGGCTGAAATCGGGACAGTCACGCACCAAGCCGTGTTGATATTGACGTCAGGCCGGCCTCACCTGAATATCAATACACCTCGTTGACACACCTTATTGACGTGCAGCGATGGCGGCCGCCGCTCCCATCATGAAGCCGGCGGCGGTGCGGTTCAGGGCCTTCAGCGCGCGCGGCGATTTAAGGAACCACCGCGCCTTGGCCGCCAGCGCCAGGTAGGGCACCAGCACCACAAACAGAACCACCACGGTGAGCACCGCAAGGATGGCGTAGTCGGCGAACGTGATCGTCTTGAGATCAACGATGGTCGGCGTGATAGCGAGATAGAAGATCATCGTCTTCGGATTGCCGAGCGTCACCGTCAGCCCGGCGATGAAGCTCGACACCAGCCCGCCCTTGGCCTTCCGCGCCTCGACGGTTTCGGGCGTGATGCCGCCGGTCCAGAAGCGCCAGGCAAGGAAGGCAAGATAGGCGACGCCGGCCCATTTGATGGCGAGGAAGACCATGCCGAAGGTCTGGGCGACGAAGGCGAGCCCGAGCACCACGGCGGTGAGATAGGTGAGGTCGCCGAGCATCAGGCCGAACGACATGGCAAGCGAGGAACGGAAGCCGGAGCCGAGCGCGCGGGCGACCAGCGCCGTGACGCCGGGGCCTGGAATGGCGGCGGCGACGCCGAGGGCTGCGCTGTAAGCGAGGAATCCGGTGAGTGTCATGGTTTTGGCCTGGGATCGCGACGCGTCTATTGCACGAAACGGAACGGGAATGAATTCGCTTAGATCCGGATTCGTTTGCGCCAGCTCCCTCATCCGGCCGCTGCGCGGCCACCTTCTTCCCGAGGGGAAAAGAGTTGGCGCCGGCGCTTGTCTGCTCCTCACCCCTTGGGGAGAGGTCGGATTGCCCCGAATTGCTGTTCGTAATTCGGATGGCAATCCGGGTGACGGTGAGCCCGCTGCAGCGACCGGGCGCTACCCGCCATAGGTAATCCGCCAGATCGTGCCGTTGCCGTCCTCAGTGAGGATCAGCGCGCCATCCTTCGCCACGGCCACGCCGACCGGCCGGCCCCAGACCTCGTCGTCCGAGATGACGAAGCCGGTGGCGAAATCCTCATATTCGCCGGTCGGCTTGCCATCCTTGAACCTCAGCCGCACTACCTTGTAGCCGGTGCGGACATTGCGGTTCCACGAGCCGTGCAGCGTGACGAAGGCGTCGCCTTTGTAGTCGGCCGGGAAATTGCCGCCGTCGTAGAAGGCGATGTTGAGCGGCGCCGAATGCGCCTGGATCAGCACGTCCGGAACCGTGACCTTGCCGGTGAGATCGGGGCGCGCGCCCTCGTGACGTGGGTCCTCATTGTCGCCGATATAGTACCAGGGCCAGCCATAGAAGGCGCCTTCCTTCACCGCGGTCGCGTATTCGAAAGGGGTGTTGTCGCCAAGCTCGTCGCGCTCGTTGACGACGCACCAGAGCGCGCCGGTCGCCGGCTGTACGGTCATGCCTGAGCAATTGCGCAAGCCGGTGGCGACCGTCCTGCGGTTGTTGCCGTCGGGATCGAAGGCGAGCACATCGGCGCGGCCCTGTTCCGCACCCCAGGCCTCGCCCAGCGGCTGCGTTTTCGCCCATTCCTCGACACCGCCCTTCGGCTTCGCCCCCATATCCTCGGCGATGTTGGAGCCGGAGCCGACCGACAGGTAGAGCGTCTTGCCGTCGGGTGAGAAGGCGATATCGCGCGTCCAATGGTGGCTGGCGGGCACCTTGGCGACGATGGTTTCCGGCTTGCCCGACGCTTCCAGGTCGCCGTCGCGGTAGGGGAAGCGGACCACGCTGTTGCTGTTGGCGATATAGACCCATTGCGGCTTGTCGCCCGGCGGATAGAAGGCGATGCCGTAGGGCCGGGTCAGGCCCTTGGCGAAGATCGACTTCTGCGCGGGCTTGCCGCTGCCTTCCGCCAGCCGGTAGACGCGGACCTGGTTCGCCCGGCTATCGGCGACGAAGAGATCGCCATTCGGGGCCACGCGCACGACGCGCGGGCTGTCGATGCCGGAAGCGACCAGCTCGGCGGAAAAGCCGGGCGGGAGCTTCGGCTTGGCATCCTCCGGGCGATCGGTGACGCCGCCGCCATTGGAGGCGGACTCCGCCATATCGGGTTTCGGCAAATCCTCCGGCTTCAGCAGCCGGCGCACGCCCGGGCGGTCGGCCTTCCAGTCGCCGAAGGCTTTTTCGCCGCGAAGCAGGGGCTGATCGGCCTGCTGCGCGAAGGCCCCGGTGGCAAAGATCAGCGCGAAGCCCGCAAGCCCGGCGATCCGCATCATGCTGTCCTCCGTCGTCTGCTGACGCGCCTCACTCGATCAGGCGCCAGAGACAGGAAATATTGGGCAAGCGCTCGAAAAGAGAAGCCTGCGCACGCGGTTTTGACGGAGCAGAGGTTCAAGCCTCTTCGGCATCCAGGTCGTCGTCGAGGCGCTTTTCCAGCTCGACGAGGTCCGTCGGCAGAGGCAGGCCCATGGCGCGGAGTTCCCGCAATTTCTCGCGCAGCTGCTCCTGGATCTCGTGCTCGTCCTCGGGCTGGTTGATCATTTCCTGAAGCAGGAGGTCGATCTGGGCCTTGATTGCTTCCAGCGCCATTTTTCCGGCCCCCTTGACGTGTTTTAACGAAGCATGCGCGAAATCAGTTGCGCAGTATAGTCGACCATCGGCACGATGCGGGCGTAATTCAGGCGCGTCGGCCCGATGACGCCAAGCGCGCCGACGACGCGGGCGTCCTTGTCGCGATAGGGGGCGACGACCAGGGACGAGCCGGACAGCGAAAACAGCTTGTTCTCCGAGCCGATGAAGATGCGCACGCCCGGCCCTTCCTCGGCGAGGTCGAGCAGCTGCAGCAACCCGTCCTGCGTCTCGAGGTCCTCGAACAGATGGCGCAGCAATTCGAGGTCGGCCTGGGCGGTGACGTTTTCGAGCAGGTTGGCGCGGCCGCGCACGATGAGGCGCGCCGGCAGGCCGCTTTCGGCGCCGGCCCAGACCGCCAGCCCCTTCTCGACCAGATCCTGCGAGAGCGTATCGAGGGCGGCACGGGTTTCGTCCTTGATGCGGGCGATCTCGGCGCGCGCCTCGGCCAAGGTGCGGCCGCGGATATGGGCGTTGAGGAAGTTGGACGCCTCGTGCAGCTGCGAGACTGTGATGCCGGCCGGCAGGTCGATGACGCGGTTCTCGACGTCGCCGCTCTGCGACACCAGCACGGCAAGCGCCTTGGTCGGCTCCAGCTGGATGAACTCTATGTGCTTCAGCGCCACCTCGTTCTTGGAGGCAAGCACGAGGCCGGCGCCGCGCGACATGCCGGAGAGCATCTGGCTGGCTTCGGTCAGCATATGCTCCAGCGTCGCGCCCGAGCCGGAGGCGCGCACCTGCGCCTCGATGGCGCGGCGCTCGTCGTCGGATAGATCGCCGAGCTCCATGAAGGCGTCGACGAAGAAGCGCAGGCCGGTTTGGGTCGGCAGCCGCCCGGCGGAAACATGCGGCGCGTAGATCAGACCCAGATGCTCGAGATCGCTCATCACGTTGCGGATGGTGGCCGGCGACAGCGAGGACGGCAGGATGCGCGACAGGCTGCGCGAGCCGACCGGCTCGCCGTCGCGCAGGTAGGAATCGACGATCCGCCGGAAAATATCGCGCGAGCGCATGTCGAGTGACTGAAGTACGGGCGACTGAAGCCCGGGACCTTGGGACGTCGGATCGACTGGTTTGTTCATTCCGGCGAGAAACCTCCTGCCGAAAAGATATAGACTTAAGCCACAGCGGCGCAACCCAGGTGCCGCGTTTGCGATCGTCCGGCCGTTTTCCTTTGCGCCATGCCGCGCATGCGTCTACAAGCCGCCGACGAATCCGGGAAAGAACAGAAAGAGCCTCGATGCGCCCCTCCAAACGCCAAGCCGACGAAATGCGCGCCATCTCCTTCGAGCGTGGCGTGTCCAAGCACGCCGAAGGCTCGTGCCTGGTGAAGTTTGGCGACACGCATGTCTTGTGCACGGCGAGCCTTGAGGAAAAAGTGCCGGCCTGGATGCGCAATTCCGGCAAGGGCTGGGTTACGGCCGAGTACGGCATGCTGCCGCGCTCGACCGGCGAGCGCATGCGGCGCGAGGCTTCGGCCGGCAAGCAGGGCGGCCGCACGCTGGAGATCCAGCGGCTGATCGGCCGTTCGCTGCGCGCCGTGGTCGACCTGCAGGCGCTGGGCGAACAGCAGATCACCGTCGACTGCGACGTCATCCAGGCCGATGGCGGCACCCGCACCGCCTCGATCACCGGCGGCTGGGTGGCGCTCTATGATTGCCTGCGCTGGATGGAAGCGCGCCAGATGGTGAGCGTTTCCAAGGTGCTGAAGGACCATGTCGCGGCGATTTCCTGCGGGATCCATGACGGCCAGCCGGTCATCGACCTCGACTATCTGGAGGATTCCTCGGCCGGCACCGACGCCAATTTCGTCATGACCGGCAAGGGCGGCATCGTCGAGATCCAGGGCACGGCCGAAGGCGAGCCTTTCTCCGAGGAGCAGTTTTCCGCGCTGATGGGACTGGCGAAGAAGGGCATCCAGCGGCTGGTGAGCCTCCAGCAGATGGCGGTGGCGTAGGTACTTATGAGACCTTCCGCCATCCTCGAATCGGCTCTTTACGTCACCGATCTGGAAGCGGCGGAGGCATTTTATCGCGACATCATCGGCCTCGAGGCGCTGGGCAAGGTCGAAGGCCGCCACGTCTTCTTCCGCTGCGGCGACGGCGTATTGCTTCTCTTCAACGCCCAGGCGACCAAGATCCCGCCGCCGCCGGACGCTCGCCTGAAGGTGCCGCCGCACGGCACGGCCGGCGAGGGGCATCTCTGCTTTGCGGCAACCGCCGATGAGATCGCCACGTGGCGCGAGCATCTCGCCGCGAACGACATCGCCATCGAAAGCGATTTCGAGTGGCCGCAGGGCGGGCACTCGATCTATATCCGCGACCCGTCGGGCAATTCGATCGAGTTCGCCGAGCCGAGGATCTGGAGTTTCTGATGCATTCTTTGAACGGAAAGAAGATCGTCGTCGCCAGCCACAACGCCGGCAAGCTGCGCGAATTCGCCGACCTGATGGCACCGTTCGGCTTCGAGGCGAAATCGGCCAAGGAGTACGGCCTGCCCGAGCCGGACGAGACCGGCACCACCTTCGAGGAGAACGCCTATATCAAGGCATACGCCGCGGCCAAGGCAACCGGCCTGCCGGCGCTGTCGGACGATTCCGGGCTCTGCGTCGACGCGCTTGGCGGCGCGCCCGGCGTCTACACCGCCAATTGGGCCGAGAAGCCCGACGGCAGCCGGGATTTCGGCATGGCCATGCAAAAGACGGAGACTGCGCTGCAGGACGCCGGCGCGGCGGAGCCTTCGCAGCGCACCGGCCGCTTCGTCGCCGTCATTTGTCTCGCCTTCCCGGACGGCGAGGCCGAATATTACCGCGGCGAGGCCGAGGGCACATTGGTGTGGCCGCCGCGCGGCACACTCGGCTTCGGCTACGACCCGGTGTTTTTGCCCAACGGCTTCGACAAGACCTTCGGCGAAATGAGCGCGGAAGAAAAGCATGGCTGGAAGCCCGGCCAAGCGACGGCACTGTCGCACCGCGCCCGCGCTTTCCAGAAGTTTGCACAGGCCAGGCTGGATCTAGCCCGGCTCGGCTCGGAATGATTGGAACCGGCTATACCATGGCGCTCGACCGCAGCCCCGGCTTCGGCGTCTATATCCACTGGCCGTTCTGCGCGGCCAAGTGCCCTTACTGCGACTTCAACAGCCATGTCCGCCACCAACCGGTCGACCAGGAGCGTTTTGCCCGCGCCTTCGAAACCGAACTGGCAACCATGCGCGACCGCACCGGGCCGCGCGAGGTGACCAGCATCTTCCTCGGCGGCGGCACGCCGTCGCTGATGAAGCCGGAAACCGTCGGCGCCGTGCTGGAAGCGGTGGCGAGGAACTGGACGGCGCCGGCCGGCATCGAGGTGACGCTGGAGGCGAACCCTTCCTCGGTCGAGGCCGAGCGTTTCCGCGGCTATCGCGCCGCCGGGGTGAACCGCGTCTCGCTCGGCGTGCAGGCCCTGAACGACAAGGACCTGCGCTTCCTCGGCCGGCTGCACAATGTCGAGGAGGCGCTGCATGCCATCGGGCTCGCGCGGGACATCTTTCCTCGCCTCTCCTTCGACCTGATCTATGCGCGGCCCGGCCAGACGCCGGAGGCATGGGGCGCGGAGCTGGAGCAGGCGATCGGCTATGCGGTCGACCATCTTTCGCTCTACCAGCTCACCATCGAGGAGGGCACGCCCTTCCACGCGCTCTACGCGGCGAAGAAATTCACGTTGCCCGACAACGACCATGCCGCCGACCTCTATGCGCTGACGCAGGAGGTGACGGCGGCGCATGGACTGCCGGCCTATGAGATTTCCAACCACGCGCGGCCGGGCGCCGAGAGCCGGCACAACCTCACCTATTGGCGCTACGGCGAATATGTCGGCGTCGGCCCGGGCGCGCATGGCCGTTTCGTCGAGAATGGCCGCCGCACGGTGACGATCGCCGAGAAGATGCCGGAGACCTGGGTCAATCTGGTCGAGGCCAAGGGGAATGGCGTCACCGGCGGCGAGATCCTGACCCGCGCGGAAGAGGCGGACGAGTTCCTGCTGATGGGGCTCAGGCTCGCCGAAGGCATCGACCTGCAGCGCTACGAGGCGCTCTCGGGGCGCGGCCTCTCGAGCGCGCGGCTTTCGGTGCTGCAGGAAGAAGGCCTAGTGGCGCCGGTCGGCAATGCAAGGCTGCGCGCCACGACCGCCGGCATGATCGTGCTGGATGCCGTGGTGGCGGATCTGGCGCGGTAACTCGCGCGCTCGTCATTCTCGGGCTTGACCCGAGAATCCATGGCGTGACCTATGCGAAGGATGCGGCGGTCCAGAATTCTGCGCCGTTGATAGCGCTTCGATGTAACGGCATGGATTCCAGGGTCTGCGCGCGTCGCTTCGCTCCTTGCTCCGCCCTGGAATGGCGAAGGGAAGCTGCCTGCGCTCACATGCGACGCTTCACGCGTCGTGCTTCTGGCGGTGCTTGCCGCGGTGCTTCTCGCCATGCGCCTCGTCGTGGCGGACAGGCTTCGCATCGGCCTTGTCGCGGCGTGCGCCGTCCTGGGCGGCGATGGGGTGTGGAGGGATGCCCTCGCGGGCGGTCTTGCTTTCAAGTCGGCCGATGAAAATATCGAAGCGATTGGGCATCGTTCGGTCCTGCCTCCTCCCGGGAATCAGGGGTTAAATTCGCCGTTGCCGGTTTCGTTCCGCACTGTGGCAAAGGCAAGGCGATTTCCTCAGGCCGGCCTCACGTTTTGCAACGAGGCGTCAGCCATGCGAAACAGGGTGACCATGAGGGGCAACCGGTGACCGGCGACAAACGCAGCTATCTGATCGGGCAAAGCGAGATCGCGGCGCGGCCGCTCGCGCCGGCGCTCTATCTGGTGGCGACGCCGATCGGCAATCTGGCCGACATCACGCTGCGCGCGCTGGAGACGCTGGCCGCCGCCGACATCGTCGCCTGCGAGGACACCCGCGTCTCGCGCGTGCTGCTCGAACGCTATGGCATCCGCCGGCGCACAACGGCCTATCACGAGCACAATGCGCAAGAGGCCGGGCCGAAGCTGATCGAGGCGCTTGCGGCCGGACAGAGCGTGGCGCTGATCTCCGACGCCGGCACGCCGCTGGTTTCCGACCCCGGCTACCGGCTGGTCGGCGAGGCGCTGGAGCAAGGCATTCGCGTGGTCCCGATCCCGGGGCCTTCGGCCGCGCTTGCCGCGCTGACCGCGTCCGGCCTGCCCTCCGACGCCTTCCTGTTCGCCGGCTTCCTGCCGGTAAAGGCCGGGCAGCGGCTGGCCAAGCTGGAAACATTCAAGGCGGTGCCGGCGACGCTGATCTTCTTCGAATCGCCCAGACGGCTGGCCGAGACGCTTGGCGCCATGGTCGAGGCGCTGGGCGGCGGCCGGAAAGCTGCGATCGGTCGCGAGCTGACCAAGGCCTTCGAGGAGATGCGCACCGGAACGCTTGCCGAGCTTGCCGACCATTATGCGGCGGCCGACACACCGAAGGGCGAGATCGTCATCTGCGTCGGCCCGCCGGAAGCGGCGGAGGAGCAGCCGGCCGACATCGATCGGCTGCTCTTGTCGCTCGCGGCCGAAATGCCGGCGTCGAAGGCCGCGGCCGAAGCGGCGAAAATGACCGGCGGCCAGAAGCAGGCGCTCTACCGGCGGCTGCTGGAGCTCAAGGACGGACCATGATCCCGAAAAGTGGGCACGGGTTTGGATAAGATCATGGTCAAGCAAAAAGATGGCTGAGCGCACTGTCGGCCACCGGCGAAAAGCCTATCGGCGCGGCCATCGCGGCGAGTGGCTGGCGGCTCTGGCGCTGATGCTGAAAGGCTACCGCATCCTTGCCCGCCGCCATCGCACCAGGCTCGGCGAGATCGACCTGATCGCCCGGCGCGGCGACCTCGTTCTGTTCGTCGAGGTCAAGGCGCGGCGGACATTGATCGAGGCGATGGAAGCGATCGGCCATGAATCGGAGCGCCGCATCGAGGGCGCCGCGGATATCTGGCTGTCGCGCCAACCGGATTATGGCAGGCTTTCAATGCGTTTCGACATGGTGGCGGTGCTGCCCTGGCGCTGGCCGGTGCATGTCGAGAACGCGTTCTATGGGAGGAATTGAGGGGGCTTACCCCGCTGCAAGGGGCAGACAATCGCATATGGCAGCGCTGGCCCCCTCATCCGGCCGCTTCGCGGCCACCTTCTCCCCAGTGGGGAGAAGAGGTTGGCGCCGGCGCCGACGGTCTCCTCTCCCCTCGGGGAGAGGTCAGCCGAGCGAAGCGGAGGCTGGGTGAGGGGGAGTGGCGTTTGTGGTTGCCATTCCCCCGGGGGCGACGCCTCACCCCCAAACCATCAATGCCACCAGCCCAGCGATCCCCACCACCAGCCGCCACCAGCCGAACAGCGCATAGCCTTTGCGCGAGACGTAATCGAGCAGGACGCGCACGACGATCAGCGCGGCGATGAAGGCGGCGATGAAGCCGACGGAAATGATCGGCAGGTCGGCCGCGGTCAGCACGTTTCGGTTCTTGAAAAGGTCGAAGGCGAAGGCGCCGACCATGGTGGGCATGGCGAGGAAGAAGGAGAATTCGGCGGCCGCGCGCTTGTCGACGCCCATCAGCAGCGCGCCGACGATAGTCGAGCCGGAGCGCGAGGTACCGGGGATCAGCGACAGGCACTGGAACAGGCCGATCTTGAGATAGACGCTCAGCGGGAAGCGCTCGACATCGTGATGCACCGGCTTGAAGTTGACGCGGTCGACGATAAGCAGCACCACGCCGCCGATGATCAGCATGATGCAGATGAGCCTCGGCGATTCGAACAGGATGGTCTTGATGAAATCATGCGCCAACGCGCCGATAACCGCCGCCGGCAGGAAGGCGATCAGGATGCCTATGACGAAATGCCTTGTTTGCGGGTCGCTTGGCAGCTTGACCAGCATCCGCCAGAGCTTGCCGAAATAAACACTCAAAATGGCCAGGATCGCGCCGAGCTGGATCAGGATCTCGAAGGCCTTGCCGGTGGAATGAAAGCCGAGGAAATGGCCGGCAAGCAGGATATGACCGGTCGAGGACACCGGGATGAACTCGGTCAGGCCCTCCAAAAGCCCAAGCAGCAGCGCTTCGACGATGGTCTGGCTTTCCATGGCAACCTCTGCTTTTGGATGATGGCTAAGGGAAGGGTTTGCTTGTCACGGGGCGGAAGTGTCCCTATAGGTCGCAACACCATGACAGTCCCTGGAATCGGGCGGCCAAGACTTACCGGCGCCGTTAACGATTCGCCAGTGTGGCAATCCGGAATTCGCCGCACCACGGAGGAGCGCAATGTGCGAATTCCGGATTCTGAGCCACACTGTCAACTTTAAGTTCTAGTGTGGTTTTGGATTTGAAGTTCCTGGACGCTGATGCCATTGAGGGTACAGGAACTTCAAATCCACCACACTAGTGCGCCCTATCATCGCGGAACCATGCTGACGCTTTTCCATCATCCCATGTTCGCCACCTGCCGGTTCGTCCGCCTCGCCTTCGGCGAGTATGGCGAGGAGCTGGCGCTGATCGAGGAAAAGCCATGGACCAGGCGCAAGGAGTTCCTGGCGCTGAATCCGGCCGGAACGCTGCCGATCCTGCTCGCCGAAGGCGACGTGCCGATCGTCGGCGCCATGGTGATTGCCGAATATCTCGACGAGACCCGGGGCGTCTTGAAGCGCGACAAAAGACTGTTCGCCGAGGACCCGATGCAGCGCGCCGAAATCCGCCGGCTGACGGACTGGTATCTTGCGAAGGCCGAGAGCGAAGTGACCCGCCATCTCGTGCGCGAGCGCGTGCTGAAGCCGGTCATGCCGGAGACGGCCGGCGGCGGCTCGCCCGACTCGGCGGCGATCCGCGCCGCGCGCGCCAACATCCGCCAGCACATGAAATACACCAATTGGCTGGCCGGCACGCGCCATTGGCTGGCCGGCAACAAGGTGACCTATGCCGACCTCGCCGCAGCGGCGACGCTTTCGGTGCTCGATTATCTCGGCGAGATCGACTGGCGCGAACATGGCGCCGCGCGCGAATGGTACACGCGGGTGAAATCGCGGCCGTCCTTCCGGCCGCTGCTCTCCGACCGGGTGCGCGGCCTGTCGCCGGTATCGCATTATGCGGACCTCGACTTCTGAAAAACTGCGCGCGCTGATTGACGCGGAGGCGCGCCGCGCCGGTTTCGAGGCGGTCGCCGTGACCCGGCCGGACGCGATCCCGCTGGCACCGGCAAGGCTCGCCGAATTCGTCGCCGACGGTTTCCACGGCTCGATGGCGTGGATCGCCGAGACGCTTCAGCGCCGGGCCGAGCCCTCGACGCTGTGGCCGGAGGTGCGCTCGATCGTGGTGCTCGCCATGAATTACGGCCCGGACCGCGATCCGCGCGATATCCTGGCGAAGTCCGACCGCGGCGCGATCTCGGTCTATGCGCAGAATCGCGACTATCACGACGTGATGAAGGGCCGGCTGAAGGAGATCGCCGGCAAGATCGTGGCGAAGGCCGGCGGCGACGTGAAGGTGTTCGTCGACACCGCGCCGGTGATGGAAAAACCGCTGGCGGAAGCGGCCGGCCTCGGCTGGCAGGGCAAGCACACCAACCTGGTCAGCCGCGCGCATGGCTCGTGGCTGTTCCTCGGCACGATCTTCACCACAGCCGAGCTGGAGCCGGACAAGGCAGAGATCGACCATTGCGGCTCCTGCCGCGCCTGCCTCGACGCCTGCCCGACCGGCGCGTTTCCCGTGCCCTACCGGCTCGATGCGCGGCGCTGCATCTCTTACCTCACCATCGAGAACAAGGGGCCGATCCCGCGCGAATTCCGCGAGGCGATCGGCAACCGCATCTATGGCTGCGACGATTGCCTGGCCGCCTGCCCTTGGAACAAGTTCGCCAGCGCGGCTTCCGAGGCGAAGCTTGCCGCGCGCGAGGATCTGCGCGAGCCGAAGCTGTCCGAGCTGCTCGCCCTCGACGATGCGGCGTTCCGCGCTTTCTTCTCGGGTTCCCCGGTCAAGCGCATCGGCCGCGACCGTTTTGCCCGCAACGTGCTGATCGCCGCCGGCAATTCGGGCGATGCTGCTCTGACGCCCATCGTCCGAGGCCTTTTGGGCGATGCCTCGCCGCTGGTGCGGGGTGCGGCAATCTGGGCTCTGTCGCGACTGCTTCCCGACCGCGAATTTGGCGACCTCGCCGCCACGGCTTCGAAGACCGAGACGGATGCGGCCGTTCAAGAGGAATGGCTGGCGGCCTTGGCACCCGGAGAGGTTCACCTATGAGCGAAAGACGCTTCTTCATCTTCGGCGCCGGCTATTCGGCCAAGGCTTTCGCGCGGGCCAACGCCCAACACGCGCCGGTCTTCGGCACGACCCGGGCCACGGAAAGGTTCGAAGCGCTGCGATCGGCCGGCATCGGGCCGCTGCAATTCGACGGCGCGCTGTCGCCGGAACTCGGCGACGCGCTTCGGCAGACCACCCATCTCATCGTCTCGGTGGCTCCCGACGAAGCCGGCGATCCGGTGCTCAACGCCGCCGGAGCAACGATCCGGGCAAACATGCCGGCGCTGCAATGGATCGGCTATCTCTCCACTGTCGGCGTCTATGGCGACCATGGCGGCGCCTGGGTTGACGAGACAAGCGACTGCCGGCCGGTGTCGAAGCGTTCCGTGATGCGCGTGGCGGCCGAACGGGAATGGCTGGCGCTCGGCCAAGAGATCGGCAAGCCGGCGGCGATCCTGCGTCTGTCCGGCATCTACGGGCCCGGCCGCAACGCGCTGGCCAATCTCGAGGACGGCACGGCGCGGCGGCTGGTCAAGCCGGGGCAGGTGTTCAACCGCATCCATTGCGACGACATCGCCGGCGCGCTGTGGCATCTCGCCGGCAGCAACCGCGGCGGCATCTTCAACGTCACCGATGACGAGCCGGCGCCGCCGCAGGACGTCGTGGCCTATGCCGCCGGACTGATGGGCGTCGAACCGCCGCCGGACATTCCCTTCGAGACCGCCCAACTTTCGCCCATGGCGCGGTCTTTCTATGGCGAGAACAAGCGCGTCGCGAATCAGGCGATCAAGGCGGCCGGCTACCGCTTCCGGTTTCCCAACTACCGGGTGGCGCTGGAGCGGATGTGGACCGAGGGCAACTGGCGGGACGGCGCGCCGCGCAGCCCGATGCGAGGATGATGCCGAAAAGTGTGAAGCGGTTTTCGGACGACATCATCCTTCTTGATCCAGCGCTGAAGATCGATGCGGGACGCGCGCCGTGGTATGATTCGTTCCGGGTTCGCCGACCATGCGGCATAGACTGGAGAGGGACCCAGCCTGATGAATTTGCGATCGCTGCCTGACCGCAAGCCGTTCCTGACCGCCGCGCTGGCGCTGGTGGCGCTCGCCGCGCTGGCGGCTGCCGCCATTTCGGCCGAACCGCGCGCGAAGGAGCTGTTCGGCGCCCAGAAGCTGCCGGCGGTCGCGCCGGCGCAATCCTTCGGCTTCTATTCGAAAGGCTGCTTCACCGGCGGCGTGGCGCTGCCGATGGAAGGTCCGACCTGGGAAGTGATGCGTCCGTCGCGTAACCGCCGCTGGGGCCATCCGGCGATGATCGCGCTGATCGAGAAGCTCGCGCGCGATGCCCACGCCGATGGCTGGCCGGGGCTTCTGGTCGGCGACGTCTCGCAGCCGCGCGGCGGACCGATGATGACCGGCCATGCCTCGCACCAGATCGGGCTCGATGCCGACATCTGGCTGACGCCGATGCCGAAGCAGCCGCTGACCATCGCGCAGCGCGAGACGATGAGCGCCACGCTGATGGTCGACGAGAAGACGCATCTGGTGAAGGACGCGCTGTGGACGCCGGCGCACACAAGGCTGCTCAAGCGCGCGGCGAGCTATCCGGAGGTCGAGCGCATCCTGGTCAATCCCGGCATCAAGAAGAAGCTCTGCGACACCGTCACCGGCGACCGTTCCTGGCTGCGCAAGATCCGGCCGTTCTGGGGCCATGACTATCATTTCCATATGCGCATCGGCTGCCAGCCGGGCTCGCCGTTCTGCAAGGGGCAGGAGACAACGCCGAACGACGACGGCTGCGGCAAGCCGCTGGCCTGGTGGTTCACCGAGGAGCCGTGGCGGCCGAACAAGAACCCGGACGCCCCCAAGGCGCGCGACGTGATGACGATGGCCAATCTGCCCAGGCAGTGCCAGGACGTGCTCGCTGCGCCGGACGCGCCGTCGCTGGAGGCGGTGACCTATCATGGCGGAAGCGCCGCAGCGGTCGCTGTCGCCGAACCCGAGCCCAGCGAGCCGGCGGAAACGATCTCCAGCGGCAACGCCGCCATGCCGGCGGCCGCAAGCGCCTTCGCGCCGACGCCCAAGATCGGCATCCCGCTGCCAAGGCCGAGACCGGGGAACTAGTGCGTTTCACCGTTTCACGGAAACGGCGAAATACCTTATCTTTTTGCTTAGACGCAATTCCGGACGGAAACCGCTCACACTTTTCCTGGGAATTGCTCTAAGGCGCGAGCGGGCTTCCCCTTTGCGGGGTCATGCGCTAGTCAATCGATTGAAATGGGCGATTGAACCGGCGCAGCGGCGCCGCAGCGAGGACGACCAAGAGCATGGCAGGCGAAGACGAGAAGGGACTGCGGTTTCCGGTCCTGATCGGCGACATTGGCGGCACCAATGCGCGTTTCTCGATCGTGCTCGACGCGAATTCGGAAGCGACGGAGCCGCAGATCGTCCAGACCGCCAACTTCAAGACCATCGACGAGGCGATCCAGGCGGCGGTGCTCGACCGCTCGTCCGTCCAGCCGAACTCGGCGGTGCTGGCGGTCGCGGGGCCGGTCGACGGCGACGAGATCCCGCTCACCAACTGCCCCTGGGTCGTGAAGCCTCGGCAGATGCTCGCCAATCTGGGCCTGAGCGAGGCCGTCGTGCTCAACGATTTCGAGGCGCAGGCGCTGGCGGTGGTGGCGCTCGGCGAAGAGCATATGGAAAAGATCGGCGGCGGCGCGCCGGAACCCAATGCGAGCCGCGTCGTGCTCGGCCCCGGCACAGGCCTCGGCGTCGCCGGACTGATCTATGCGCTCAACCACTGGATCCCGGTGCCGGGCGAGGGCGGGCACATGGATATCGGCCCGCGCACGCCGCGCGACTTCGAGGTGTTCCCGCATATCGACAAGCTCGAAGGCCGCATCTCCGGCGAGCAGATCCTGTGCGGACGCGGGCTGGTCAACGTCTACCGCGCCGTGGCGAGGACAGACGGCAAGCCGACGCCCTTAGCGACGCCGGCCGAGATCACCGGCGCCGCGCTCGCCAAAACCGACGCAGTGGCCGAAGAGGCGCTGGAGCTGTTCGTCACCTGCCTCGGCCGCACCGCCGGCGATCTCGCGCTGGTGTTCATGGGCCGCGGCGGCGTGTTCCTCACCGGCGGCATCGCGCAGAAGATCGTGCCGGCGCTGAAGGAAGGCAATTTCCGCGCTGCCTTCGAGGACAAGGCGCCGCACAGCGCGCTGATGCGCAAAATGCCGGTCTATGTCATCACCCATCCGCTGGCGGCGCTGCTCGGGCTCGCCGCCTATGCCAGGACGCCATCGCTGTACGGCGTCAACACGGCGGGGCGGCACTGGCGGACCTGAGCGCGCCAGGGGGTGGCGATCGGCCACCGCGACGAAGTTTCGCCATAGGCAAGCCGTAGCCGGGCTATCCCTTTGTTTTGACGCAATTCCGGACGGAAAACCGCTCACACTTTTCCTGGAATTGCTCTAAGAGGATGCCGAAATACGGCCCATCCGACACGCGGAAACCACGAAGCGCCCCTGATTTGACCGTCCAATCTTCCCTCAAACTGAAAGTCCAGCCCACCGAGGTCAGCGCCGTGCTGCGCCGCATCCTGGCCGAAAACGGCAAGGAATACCGTTGGACTTATGTCGTCGCCGTCGCATGCCTGCTGATCGTTTCCGGCTCCACCGCCTTCACGGCGTGGATCATGGCCCCGATGATCAACCAGATCTTCTACGAACGGCGCAGCGACATGATCGTCTGGATCTGCGCCGGTTTCATGGGCGCCTCCGTACTGCGCGGCTTCGCCGGCTACGGCCAGGCGGTGGCGCTGGCCAAGATAGGCAACAATCTGGTCGCCCGCTACCAGAAGCGCAGCTTCGACCATCTGATGAAGCTCGGCGTCGACTTCTTCAACGAGACCCGTTCCGGCCGGCTGGCGGCGCAGGTCAACGAGAATGTCGGCGGCATCCGCGACCTGCTGTCGCTGACGCTGACCTCCATCAGCCGCGACGCGGTCTCGCTCGTCGCACTCGTCTGCGTGATGATCTACCAGGATCCGGTCTTGTCGCTCAGCTCGCTGCTGATCGGGCCGCCGCTGATCTGGGCCGTCATCTACATCACCCGCCGCCTGCGCAAGATCAACCGCGAATCCGTGCTGATCAACTCGCGGCTGAACGGCTCGGTGCAGGAGGCCACGCAAGGCATCGCCATCGTCAAGGCCTTCACCCTGGAGGACGAGCTGGCGCGCCGCATCGGCATCATGGCCGACACGGCCGAGCAGCGTAACAACAAGATCGCCCGCGTCTCGGAGCGGCTGTCGCCGATCTCCGAAATTCTCGGCGGCCTCGCCATCACCGCCGTGCTTGCCTATTCAGGCTATCGGGCGCTGGTGCTCGGGCAGCCGCCGGGCGCGGTGTTCTCCTTCATCACCGCGCTGATCCTGGCCTATGACCCGGCTAGGCGCTTGGCGCGCACGCAGGTCGGCATGGAGCGCGCCCTGGTCAACGCGCGCATGATCTACGAGCTGCTCGACCTCGAGCCGAAGCAGGGCGACGCGCCCGACGCGGTCGAAGCGAAGGTCACCACCGGCGAGGTGCGCTTCAACAATGTGACCTTCGGCTACAACCCCGACACGCCGGTGCTGAAGGACCTGACCTTCACCGCCGCGGCCGGCAAGGTCACGGCCGTCGTCGGCGCCTCGGGCGCCGGCAAGTCGACGATGGTGGCGCTGCTGCAGCGCTTCTACGACGTCGACAAGGGCACGATCGAGGTCGACGGCCAGGATATCGCCAAGGTAACCAAGCATTCGCTGCGCCAATCGATCGCCTATGTCGCGCAGGCGCCGTATCTCTTCGAAGGCACGATCCGCGACAACATCCGCTTCGGCCGGCTTTCCGCGACCGACGCCGAGATCGAGCAGGCGGCGAAACTGGCGGCGGCCGACGAGTTCATCCGCCAGCAGCCGCAAGGCTACGACACGCCGGTCGGCGAAGGCGGCTCGACGCTGTCCGGCGGCCAGCGCCAGCGCGTGTCGATCGCGCGCGCCATCGTTCGCCAGGCGCCGATCCTTCTGCTCGACGAGGCGACCTCGGCGCTCGACAACGAGGCCGAGGCGCGCGTGCAGGAAGCGTTGACCCATGTGATGGAGGGGCGCACGACGATCGTCATCGCGCACCGGCTGTCGACGGTGGTCAATGCCGACCACATCATCGTGCTGGAAGAGGGACGGCTGGTCGAGGAAGGCACGCATGCCTCGCTGATGGCCGATCCGCACTCCGTCTATGCCCGCTTCCACCGCATCCAGGGCAAGAAGGGGCTGGGGCTTGTCGACGACGTCAAGGCAAGCCAAACTTCAGCCCAGACTCCGGCGCCGCGCAGCCGCGCCAGGAAGACCATCGGGAGAAGCGCATGAGTGAATCGGGCGATATGGGCCTGGTGGTGGTGGGCGCTGCGGGCCGCATGGGCCAGACGCTGATCCGCGCCATCCATACGATGCCCGGCGCGCGTGTCGCCGCCGCGATCGAGCGGCCGGACTCCCCCTATCTCGGCAAGGATGCCGGCGAGCTTGCCGGCATCGGCACCGTCAACGTGCCGATCGTCGACGATCCGCTGCCGGCCTTCGCCAAGGCCGACGGCGTGCTCGATTTCACCGCGCCGGCCGCAAGCGTCGAATTCGCCGGCTATGCCGCGCAGGCGCGCATCGTCCATGTCATCGGCACCACCGGCTGCTCGGCCGACGATGACGCGAAGATCGCCGCCGCCGCGCGGCATGCGACGATCGTCAAATCCGGCAATATGAGCCTCGGCGTCAACCTTCTGGCGGTGCTCGTCGAGCAGGCCGCAAAGGCCCTCGACGCCGACGATTTCGACATTGAGATCCTAGAGATGCATCATCGCCACAAGGTCGATGCGCCGTCCGGCACGGCGCTGCTGCTCGGCGAGGCGGCGGCCAAGGGGCGCGGCATCGATCTTGCCGACAACAGCGTGCGGGTGCGCGACGGCCATACCGGCGTGCGCAAGGCGGGATCCATCGGCTTCGCCACGCTGCGCGGCGGCTCGGTGGTCGGCGACCACAGCGTGATCCTTGCCGGCACCGGCGAGCGCATCACGCTCTCCCACCATGCCGAGGACCGGGCGATCTTCGCCCGCGGCGCGGTGAAAGCCGCACTTTGGGCCCGCGGCAAGAAGCCCGGCCTCTATTCCATGCGGGATGTGCTCGGCCTGAGCTGACACAAGCCTGAAGTATTTCCTTCTTACGCAATTCCGGACGGGAAATCGCTGGAACTGCCAAACCCCAGAGGAGCTGACATGTCGGGAACTCTCGTGCTCGTGCGCCACGGCCAGAGCGAATGGAACCTGAAGAACCTGTTCACCGGCTGGCGCGACGTCGACCTGACCGAGCAGGGCACGGCGGAAGCGCTGGCGGCCGGCGAAAAGCTCAAGGCGCGCGGCCTGAAATTCGACATCGCCTACACCTCCGCCCTGAAGCGGGCGCAGAAGACCTGCCAGCACATCCTCGACGTGGTCGGCCAGAGCGACCTCAAGACGATCCGCGACCAGGCGCTCAACGAGCGCGATTATGGCGACCTCTCCGGCCTCAACAAGGACGACGCGCGCAAGAAATGGGGCGAGGAGCAGGTGCATATCTGGCGCCGCTCCTACGACATCGCGCCGCCCGGCGGCGAAAGCCTGAAGGACACCGGCGCGCGCGTGTGGCCCTATTACCTGCACGAGGTGCAGCCGCATGTGCTGCGCGGCGAAACCGTGCTGGTCGCCGCGCACGGCAATTCGCTGCGCGCGCTGATCATGGCGCTGGACGGCAAGAGCGGAGAGGAGATCGTCAAGCTCGAGCTCGGCACCGGCGTGCCGGTGATCTACAAGCTCAACGCCGATTCCACGGTAGCGAAGAAAGACGTGCTGGAGGGGTAAGCTTCCTTCCCCGTTCACGGGGAGAAGGTGCCGGCAGGCGGATGAGGGGCGGCGCCAGCTTCGGCGATTAACCCGTCCGGACTCAGGCGACAGCTGAACCCCACCTAATCACCGTCGGCGCCGCCACTCACCTGCCTGCCGGCACCCTCTCCCCGTATAGTGGCGGGGAGAGGGAAGCTCCCGCCGCCGGTTTCGCCAATCGTTGCGGGAATGGCGATGAGGGCAGCGCGGCCATCGACAAAAAAGCGCGTTGACACATACCGTTTGCCCGCTTACTAGAGCGCCCACCAGCCCAGATGGCGGAATTGGTAGACGCGCACGGTTCAGGTCCGTGTTCCGCAAGGAGTGGAGGTTCGAGTCCTCTTCTGGGCACCATCTTTTCCCGACTACCAACGGGATCAATAAGATAGGCCTTTTCGATTCATTTGTGCTCGCCGGCCTTTTTGGCGATCGGATTGGCTATGCGCCTTCCCCCTGGTCGTCTTCGCTGATCCGCAAGCTGGCTCCCCGAAGCGGGAGACCGAGGCGGGCGGCGACGCGTTGCGATCCGAAATTGCCTCGGTCCGTGCTGTAGAACAGCGTGCGGGAACGGAGCTCGGGCAATCGGGACCATCCGGCAGTCGCGCTGGCGGCAAGGCCCCGCCCCCTGAAGGCTTTCACCGTTACCAGCCCGAGTTCGGCGCCGGCATCCGCCAATCGAGCCGCAAAGGCGATGGAAGCGACCTCCCCGTCGATCAGAGCCGCGCACCATGGCGCCCAAAAGTCCGATACCTCACGGAAGCCGAGTTCGAACAAGCCTTCCGGTACTCCCTCCGCCTTCCAGGACCGGATCAGAGCCTGGCCACTTTCGGAATCGCTGCCGACAAGCCGCACCCCGCTGGGATACGGGTGCCCGTGCGGCAGGTGGTAGATCAAACCAAAATTGTGCCGCGCATGGTTGCCGCCACCGAGGAGCGCCAGGTAGCGTTCAAGATGTCTTGGCGTTGCGGGATTCGCGAAGGGCGGCTCGGTGGCGAGAAGTCCTTCGAGCTCTCCCGCCAGCTCATCAGGCAGATCGGCGTGCACCCCGAAGACGTTGCCGGATGCGCAGCCTGCCAACCATAGTCGAGGCCCCGGTGAGCAATCAGGATCGTTCTCGCCGGCAATCCGTCCATCGCGGCTCAGTCGAAACAGCGTGTGATAGTCCGTGCGGAGCCAGTCGGCGGTCATCCAGCACAGCTTAACGATTCGACGACGCCGGTCCAGCGTCGGCTTTGACGTGCTGTTGAAGGCGCCTATCAGATGAGGTCGCCGACCAGCCGGCCGGCTATTTCACCGAGCTCGTCACGGTCGGATCGACGGCGTCGGGCACGGACTTGCGCTCATTGCCGGCGAAGATGCCAATGAGGAGAAGGCTGAGCACGACCGGCACAAACAGGATGGCAACGCGCGCCTGCACGTAGAAGATGGCGCGCCATTCGTTTCGCTTTTCGTCGTTCATCTTGCTCGCTCTGTCTGCGCCTCCCCGGGGAGGGGACATAGAGAGGAAGCGTTAAACATCTCCTTCCGATTTCGTTAATTGGGGGTGATCTGCGTTAATCGCACAGGGCAGCGCTGCCCCGCTCCGTCCGCTTCGCCGAGCCGGAGGTGGGTCGACCAGCGCTACATTAAACAATGCATGGCGAAAAGTCCGCCGCGCCGATCAAACAGCCGGCAGCGCGAAAAGCCGGCCGCCGGCCGGCACCACATCGTCGATGCCGGCAAGGCGCAGGCAGTGCCAGGCCATGGCGTGGTTGGAGGAGGTGACGGGAATGCCGATGCGCCGCTCCAGATCGGCGACCGCCTCGGCGACGCGCAGGCTGGTGCAGGAGATGAAGATCGCGTCGACGCCAGGCACTTCAGCCATGCGTTCGGCCGCCGCTTCGATGGAGGTGAGAGAGATGCGGGCCGCCTCGCGGTCGTCACGGCGGTCGAAGGTGGCGACGGCGGCGATATCAAGCCCGCGGCCGGTGAAATAGCGGACCAGGCCCTGGTTGATCTCGGGCGCGTAAGGGGTGAGCAGCCCGATGCCCCTGGCGCCCAATGCCTTGAAGGCGGCGAGGGCGCCGGTGACCGGCGTGGTGCAGGCGACGCCCGGCCGAACCTTCCTGATCTCGGCAAAGACGGCTTCCTCGCCCAGCGTCATGGTGGCCGAGGTGCAGCCGAAGCCGACGACGTCGAGCGGGATCGAGGGCAGGATGAGGTCGACGGTGGGCGCGATGCGCGGACCGATGGCGCGCAAAGTCTCCGGGGTGATGTCGTTGTCGTTGAACAGGCGCGCCTCGTAGAAGGCGACGCCCGGAATGCGGATCAGCGCGCGGAACTCATGCTCCAGCGTCTGATCGGTGGCAAGGATCGCGAGCCCGATCGCCGCACGCGAGGCGAGGCCGCCGTCGATCTCCGAGGGCAGCACGCCCAGATCGACCGGCCTGGGGTCGACCGGCCCTGACGATTGAGTGCGGGCCGCGGCTGCACTGACAGACATGGCATTCCCTTTCCTGGTCGATCCCAAGCCGGGATCATGCGCTCAATTCAAAAGTCCATCCATGGAAATCGCCGGCTTGCGGCCCGCGATCAGATCGGCGGTGATGCGGGCCGAGCCGTGCGACATGGTCCAGCCGATATGGCCGTGCCCGGTGTTGAGGTAGAGATTGCGTAGGCGCCGCCGGCCGAATTCGGGCAGATTGTTGGGCGTCATCGGCCGCAAGCCTGCCCACATCTCGGCGCGGTCGTAATCGGCGCCTTCGGGATAGAGCTCCTCGGTCACGCCTTTCATGAAGGCGAAATCGGCAGGCTTGTGGCTGGTGTCGTAGCCGGCGAACTCGGCGGTGGCGGTGACGCGCAGCCGGTCGCCGAAGCGCGAGACGGCGACCAGATTGTGCTCGTCGATCGCGGCGATGGTCGGAGGGGCGGGCCGGTTGCCGATCGGGATGGTCAGCGAATAGCCCTTGATCGGATAGATCGGCAGGCTGAGCCCGACCGTCCTGGCGATCAGCGGACTGTAGGAGCCGAGCGCCAGCACATAGGCGTCGCCCTTGACCGCCCCCTTGTCTGTCAGCACCTGCGCGACGCCGTCGCCCGATGTCTCGATGCCGGTGATGGTCGTGCCGGTGCGGATCTCGCCGCCGCGCTCGATCACCTTGGCGGCGAGCGCGCGTGTGAACTTCGCCGGGTCGCCGGTCTCGTCGGTCGGGCAATGGATGCCGCCGGCGATCTTCTCCTTCGCGGCGGCCAGCGACGGATCGAGCGTGACGATGGCGTCACGGTCGAGCACCTTGATCAGCTGACCGTCGGATTCCAAGAGCCGCATATGATCGACGCCTTTGTCGAGCGCCTGCTGGCTGCGGTAGAAATAGAGGATGCCGCGATCGTTGCGGTCATAGTCGATGGCCTCATCCGCCACGACTTCTTGCAGCACCGACTGCGAATAGACGGCAAGCCGGTGCTTGAGCAGCGTGTTGCGCCGGGCCTTCTCGGCCGTGCATTCCATCAGGAACAGCCACGACCATGTATAGAGCCGAGGATCGGCCGACAGCTTGAAGCGCAGCGCCTGGTCCTTCAGCACCAGCGATTTGAGCAGGATCATCGGCGCCCTGGGCGAGGACCAGACGAAGGAATGCCCCGGCGCGATCATGCCGGCATTGCCCCAGCTGGTCTCGGCGGCGACCTGAGGCTGGCGCTCGAGGATGACGACCTCGTGCCCGTCCTTTTGCAGCTGGTAAGCCGTGGTGACGCCGACCACGCCGCCACCCAACACGATCACGCGCATCACGCCTCCGGAGATCGCAAGCTGGGGGCAGTTTAGAGGGGAATTGGAAATTGCAAAGGTGGGAGTGTTAGGCCACGAGCGTGGCGGCGAGAGGTCGTCACTTGCAGACGAACTGCCACAAACCTGGAGGGTGTGGGCATGTTAGGTTCAAATCCGATCGTCCTCATGTCTATGTTACTCGACGCATATACTGACCGGCGATAGTTTCGACAGTTGGTTTCAACCTTCTAAGGTCGCCGAGGTGTCTCCGTGCGCGAGGTATTGGGTGCGAGCGCTATTGCCGCATTTCTGTCGGCGACTCCTGCCCATGCTGACGCGGGGCAAGAGGCTTATGACAAGGGTCAATACGGCATTGCGTTGGACTATTGGCGGCCGCTAGCAGAGCAAGGGGTCGCAACAGCCGAATTCGGCCTCGGGTTGATTTACGAAACGGGCCGTGGCGTGAAGCAGGATTTCCCGACCGCGTTGGTCTGGTACCAGAAGGCGGCCGATCAGGGTCTGGCAGACGCTCAATGCGCCGTCGGAGCAATGTACTCCAAAGGCCGCGGTGTTCCGGTAGATCCCGCCAAGGCAGTCGTTCTTTATCGGATGGCCGCCGAGCAAGGGAATGTTCACGGAGAAGTAAATCTCGGGGGGATGTACATCTATGGACGCGGCGTCCCTCAAGACTACGTTATGGCAGCCTATTGGTATGGTAAGGCTGCGGACGCCGGAAACTCGCTTGGACGAGCAGATTTGGCGCTACTTTACCTAACCGGGCGCGGCGTCCAAAAAGATATCTCTGAGGCAGCAACCTTGTACAGAGAGGCAGCCGAGGCTGGAGATCCGGTGGGAGAAAATGGCCTGGGTGTATTGTACCAGAAAGGCTTGGGGGTTCCTCAAGACTACAATCTCGCGCTGTCATGGTACCGCAAATCCGCCGAGCAAGGTGACCCGGAAGCGGCCAGTAATCTCGGAATAATGTATTCCAGAGGTGAGGGTATCCCGAAGGACTTGGACCAAGCCCGTACCTGGCTGCGCAAGGCAGCTCACCGAGGGAATGACAACGCTATTCTGGAGCTTCGACGTCTGGGAGAACAATTACCCTAAGCTAGCGGGGTTCGCTTCTCACTCTCCCAACGCCTGCTCCAGATCCGCAATCAGATCATCGCCGTCCTCGATGCCGCAGGACAATCGCACCAGCGAATCGGAAATCCCGATCGCCCCGCGCTTTTCCGCCGGAATCGAGCCGTGTGTCATCAGCGCCGGATGCTCGATCAGGCTTTCGACGCCGCCGAGGCTTTCGGCGAGCGTGAAGAGCTGGGTGCGTTCGAGGAAGCGTTTCGTCCCCGCGAGATCGCGGTCGAGGTCGACGGAGATCATGCCGCCGAAGGCGTGCATCTGCTGGACCGCGACGGAATGCTGCGGGTGGCTGGCGAGGCCGGGATAGATCACCCGGCGGACATCTTTTCGCGTCTCCAGCCATTGCGCTATTTTAAGACCATTGGCCGAATGGCGCTCCATCCTGAGCGCTAGGGTCTTGATGCCGCGCAGCGCCAGGAAACTGTCGAACGGGCCGGAGATGGCGCCGATGGCGTTCTGCAGGAATTTCAACTGGGCGGCGAGATCCTTGTTGTCGCCGACGACTGCGACGCCGCCGACCATGTCGGAATGGCCGTTGAGATATTTCGTCGTCGAATGGACGACGATGTCGATGCCGAGCTCCAGCGGGCGCTGGATATAGGGGCTGCAGAAGGTGTTGTCGGCGACGGTGAGCAGGCCTTTGCGTCTGGCAAGCGCGGCGACCGCTTCGAGGTCGACGATACGCAGCAGCGGGTTGGTCGGCGTCTCGACCCAGAGCAGTTTGGTCTCCGGGCGGATCGCAGCCTCGACGGCGGCGAGGTCGGTGAAATCGGCGAAGCTAACCTCAAGCCCCGCCGAGCGTTTGCGCACCCGCTCCATCAGCCGGAACGAGCCGCCATAGATGTCGTCGGTGGCGACGATATGGGCGCCGGAATCGAGGAGCTCGAGCACCGTGCCGATCGCCGCCAGGCCGGAAGCGAAGGCGAAGGCGGCCGAGCCGCTTTCGAGGTCGGCGACCGCGCGCTCGAAGGCGAAGCGCGTCGGGTTCTGGCTGCGGGCGTACTCAAAACCCTTGTGCACGCCGGGCGACTGCTGGCCATAGGTTGAGGTGGCGTAGATCGGCACCATCACCGCGCCGGTCAGCGGGTCATGGCTCTGGCCGCCATGGATGGTGCGGGTGGAAAAGGCCAGGCGGTTCTTGCCGTTTGAAGTCATCTTGCGCGGCGCCTCAGATGGTTGATCAGGTCGATACGGGTTATCAGACCGATGAACTCCTCGCCATCGAAGACGATGGCCACCTCGTTGCGGTCGAAGACAGGCAGCAGCGCATCCAGCGTCTGGTTGGCCTGCAGCGTGTGGAGGTTCGACGTCATGGCCGTGCGCACCGGCGCGTTGAAGCGGTCCCAGCGGCCTTCATAGGGGCCGTCGACCTTGGCCAGGATGTCGCTTTCGTCGACGATGCCGACCAGCTTGCCCTCGTCCAGCACGGGCAGTTGCGAGACATCGGAACGGCGCATGCGGCCATAGGCGTTGAGCAGGCTTTCCTCCGGACCGACCGTGACGATGTCGCCGGTGCGCGGCGAGCGCATCACGAGATCGCGCAGATCGCCATGCTGCTCCTGGTCGGCAAGGCCCTGCTCGGCCAGCCAGATATCGTCGAACACCTTCGACAGATATTTGTTGCCGCTGTCGCAGACCAGGGTGACGACGCGCTTGGGCACCGTCTGCTCGCGGCAATAGCGAAGCGCCGCCGACAACAGCGTGCCGGAGGAGGAGCCCGCCAGGATGCCTTCGCGCGACAAGAGATCGCGCACCGCCAGCATGCTCTGCTTGTCGGTGATGGAATAGGCCTTCTTCACCAGCGAGAGGTCGGCATTGGGCGGCACGAAATCCTCGCCGATGCCCTCGACCGTCCAGCTGCCGGCCTCCTCCATCTTGCCGGTCTTGATCAGCGGCGCCAGCACCGAGCCGACCGGATCGGCGAGCACCATCTCGGTCTTGGGCGAATGTTTCGCGAAAAAGCGGCCGAGGCCGGTGAGCGTGCCGCCGGAGCCGACGCCCACCACCACCGCGTCGACGTCGCCCTCGAGCTGCGAGAAGATTTCCGGGCCGGTCGTCGTCTCATGCGCGAGCGGGTTGGCGGGGTTGGCGAACTGGTTGGCATAGAAGGCGCCGGGCAGATCGGAAGCGATCTTCTCGGCCATGTCCTGGTAGTATTCGGGATGGCCCTTGCCGACATCGGAGCGCGTCATGCGCACTTCGGCGCCCAAAGCACGCAGATGCTGGATCTTCTCGCGCGACATCTTGTCGGGCACGACCAGGATGATGCGGTAGCCTTTCGGGATGCCGACCTGGGCAAGGCCTAGGCCGGTGTTGCCGGCGGTCGCCTCGACGATCGTACCGCCGCGCTTCAGCTTGCCGGCCTTCTCGGCGGCGGCGATCATCGACAAAGCGATACGGTCCTTGATCGAGCCGCCGGGATTCTGGCTTTCGAGCTTGATGAACAGCCGGCATTTGCCGGTGTCGAATTTGGTCAGCTCGACGACCGGCGTCTGGCCGATCAGGTCGAGCACCGAGGCGTAAGGCGGGCGAAGTCTCGACAGGTCGGTGTGCGCGCCGCCGGGCGCCGCTTTTGTCTGCTCGCTCATCTTGAGTGCTCCATCGAACCAGTTCGAGGCGGATCCTGGCAATCTCGCGCATCTTTTCCAAAAGCCGGTTCCCACTTTTTGGGATCATCCTCTAGCCGCGGGAAGCCATTCCGGTTTCGCGCGTCGCGCGCCCTGTCTTTTCCAGCCCTTTTCATCCGGAAAGAAGATAGATCGTGCCAATCCGGCGGCGAGTGGAGGAATGGAATTTCGCGGGAGGGCGCTCTATCGCCTGTTGAACTGGCGGGACAGCGTCCCCCTCGGCAGAAACTCACCCCAGCAGCTGCTTGCTCAGCTTCGCGCTTTGCACGCGGATATCCGGAATGGCGTCGATCTCGAAGAAGGTGCCGCGCGTCAGCGGGCCGACGGCGAGCAGCTTCGACGACACCGTGCCGTCTGCCGCGATCAGCTCGCATTTCGCGGTGACGTCGAGGCCGAGGCGCAGCGGATCGGGCCGCGCCACGCCCCGCTCGAGCAGCGCACGCACGACGCCGTTCGACGTCCTCGAAATGTCGCGGGCGATGCCCATGCAATCATAGAGGCGGGCGACCTCCAGAGTCTCGACATCCTGCGTGCCGCGCGGCTGGATTTTCACGACGAAGCCGTCGTTGGGTTCTATGTCCACCACCCGCCCGGCGACAAGGCGGATGCGACCCGACCCGACCGCTTCGGTGACCCGCGCGTAGACTTCCGGCGCCATGCGGTGGCGGTGGATGTCCCACCAGGCCTTGGTGTGCTCGACGAAGCGGCGTTTTGCCGAGGAGGGCCAATTCTGCCAGATCGTCTGGTTGAAGGGCCGCAAGCCGTCGACGACGTCGCGCCAGTCGCCACCGGCCTTCTGGGTCTCGCGGATCAGATTGCGGAACCAGGCGACGAAATAGGAAAGCTCGGTGCCGAGCGGGATATCGGCGATATCGAGCTTGATCGGATTGCCCTTGCGGTGCGGCGACGGCAGCAGGCCGCGCCGCGACACCGCGACGATCGGGCCGCGATGGCCGCGCTGCTCCAGCGAAAGGAAGGCGTCGACCATGCTGAGGCCCGTGCCGAGCAACAGGACCGGAGCTTCGGGATCGAGCGCGGTGTCGGCCTCCGACCCCATGCGGATGGCATGGCCCTGGAAGGCGCCCGGCTGCTCGTCATGGCCGGTGGCCAGAACGGCGAGATGCGCGACGACGCTGGTGCCGTTGGCCAAGGCCACCTCGACGCCCGACGAGGTCGGGGAGATGGAAAGGCTCTCCTCGCGGATCAGCCTGAGGCGGCCGGTCTCGCGCTCGCGTTCCTCGAGCGCCTCGAGCACGTCCTGCAGATAGCGGGCATAGAGGCTGCGCGGCGCATAGAACGGCCCCTGGTCCGGCTTCGCCAGGCCGCGCTCCAGCACCCAGCGGGCGAAATGCGTGGGGTCGTCGGCGTAAGCGCTCATGCCGGAGGCGTTGACATTGAGCACATGCGCCGAAAGCAGCGTCGAATAGGCCATGCCCTGGCCGAAATGCGGCCGCTTCTCGATCAGCGTGACGCGCAGGTCCGGATTGGGCGATTTGAGCAGATGCGCGGCCAGCACGACGCCGCTGGCGCCGCCGCCGACAATGATGATGGAATTGGCGCGTCCAACCATGGTTGCGAGCCGGAACTTCTGTCGAGCGATCAGCGCGCGGCGGTCGCCGCGGGCGGCCTCGGCCGCAGGCCACGAACGATCGCCGGAACGGCTTTTAGAAGGTTGCGCATCGTTCTCTCACTCCCAATGTTGATAAGATTACTATACTAAGAGGGCTGGGCACGAAACCGTGGTTCCAATTCGCCTACCCTTTGAAGCATGGATTTGCCTAGGCGGGCTGACCGGAGAATTTTCGTTCGCTGGATCGACCACCCTTGGCGATTGGCTACGCCATCCTTCGGTCTCATTCCAGGGCGGAAGGGACGGCTTCGCCAATCGCAAAGGGCGGCCAAGGCGCGGCAGCCGGCTGGCCATCAGCGCCCCTACCCACAACCCTCCTTTTGCGCTTCCGCCGCCGGTACCCGGCGACACTTTTCCAACAAAACACTCCTCGTTGGAAGGATTTAACTCTACAAACCTGATAGAATTAGCGGACGATAGAAAGGCAATCTGGTTTTCAGGGGTTTATGGAGCCTTTCAATGTCAATCCTTTCACGACGCGTTCTGCTTTTCTCGTCGGCGGCGGTTATCGCCGCCGCTCTGGTCGGTCCGGCCAGCGCGGACGATCTCAAGATCACCATCGGCTACCAGACGGTGGTCGAGCCTTCGAAAGTGCCGCAGGCCGACGGCGCCTATGAAAAGGCAATCAAGGCCGCGATCGACTGGCGCAAGTTCGATTCCGGGGCCGACGTCATCGCCGCGATCGCCTCCGGATCGGTCGATATCGGCTATGTCGGTTCGAGCCCGCTGGCCGCGGCCGCCAGCCGCGAATTGCCGATCGAAACCATCTTCGTCGTCGGCCTGATCGGCCCGTCGGAAGCGCTGGTCGCCCGCAACGGCGCAGGCATCGAGAAGGTCGCCGACCTAACCGGCAAGAAAGTCGCCGTGCCGTTCGTCTCGACCACGCATTACAGCCTGCTCGCGGCGCTGAAGCATGAAGGCGTGGATCCGAAGTCGGTGCAGATCCTCAATTTGAGGCCGCCGGAGATCGCCGCCGCCTTCGCGCGCGGCGACATCGACGCAGCCTATGTCTGGGACCCGGCGCTCGGCCAGGTGAAGACGTCCGGCAAGGTGGTGCTGGACTCCTCGCAGGTCGCCGCCTGGGGCGCGCCGACCTTCGACGCCTGGATCGTGCGCACCGATTTTGCCGACAAGCACCCCGAAGCCGTGCGCGACTTCGTCAAGGTGACCGGCGAGGCCTATGCGCAGTTCCTCGCCAAGCCCGAGGCCTGGTCGGCGTCGTCGCCGGAAGCCGGCAAGATCGCCAAGCTGACCGGCGCCAAGCTGGAAGAGGTGCCGGAGCTGCTCAAGGGCTATGTCTTCCCCCCGCTCGAGGAGCAGGCTTCGGACAAGTTCCTCGGCGGCGCCACCGTCAAGGCCGTCGCGGCAACGTCCGCCTTCCTCAAGGAGCAGGGCAAGGTCGACGCGGTGCTGCCCGACTATTCGAAATATGTGACGGCGAAATATGCCAGCGAGGCGCTCGCCTCGAACTGAGCCTTTCTCCATGGCAATTCCCGGAAGGATGACCGCCTTTCCGGGGATTGTCCGACAAGCGCGGCCCCTTCTTCCCTGGCCTTGCGCTTGCCTGTCCCGAAGCCGCTTACGAGGCGCGGCTTCGGGGCAGGCCCCAGGATCCAAAAGCCTTGGTCCAGCAGAGGCCCGAATGACGCATCTCATCCTCGACAAGGTCAGCGTCCATTATGACGGGCAGCCGGCGCCGGCGGTCGAGCGCGTTTCGCTGGACATCGGCAAAAGCGATTCGGGCAGGGGCGACTTCGTCGTGCTGGTCGGCCGGTCCGGCTGCGGCAAGACCTCGCTGCTCAACGTCGCCGCCGGCCTGGTCGAGCCCGTGAGTGGCTTGGCCACAATTGGCGGCCGGCCGATCACCGGGCCCGGGCCGAACCGCGCCGTGGTGTTCCAGAACGATGCTTTGTTCCCCTGGCTGACGGCGCGGGAAAATGTCGCGTTCGCGCTCAGGCTGCGGGGCGTATCCGCCGACAAGAGGGCGCGCCGCGCCGACGAGCTTTTGTCGCTGGTCAAGCTCGGCGATGCCGGCGACAAGCGCATCTGGGAGCTTTCCGGCGGCATGCGCCAGCGCGTCGGCCTTGCCCGCGCCTTGGCCGCCGAACCCGAATTCCTTCTGCTCGACGAGCCGCTCGGCGCGCTGGACGCGCTGACGCGCGAGCGCATGCAGACGACGCTGCTCGACCTGTGGGCGGCGGCCCGGGTCGGCGTGCTGATGGTGACGCACGGCATCGAGGAGGCGCTGGTGCTTGCCACCCGCATCGTCGTGCTGGCGCCGGGACCCGGCCATGTGGTGCGAACTTTCGAAACGGATTTCGGCCGCCGCTACGCGGCCGGCGAGCCGATCCGCGCGATCAAGGCGGATCCCGGCTTTGCCGCGGCCCGCGCGGAGCTCACCGATGCGATCTTCGAGGGAGAGGCGGCATGAGCATCGGCGCCTATAGCGAACGTCCCGCCGCGAAAGCCGACGAGACCGACGGGTTTTCCGTGCCATGGTCGCGGCCGCGGCCGAGGCCGAGACGGGCGGTCTCAGCCAGGCTGGTCAGTGCGGTCACCATCCTGGTGCTGCTCGCCGCCTGGACGGCTTCGGCCTCGCTGCAGCTGGTGTCGCCGGTCTTCCTGCCCTCGCCGGCCGCGGTCTGGGCCAAGTTCGTCGTCGTCGCCCGCGACGGGTTCGTCGATGCGACGCTCATTCAGCATACCCTCGCGTCGCTCTGGCGCGTGTTCGCGGCGCTAATCGCAGCCATCCTCGTCGGGGTCCCGGTCGGCCTCGCCATCGGCATCAGCCGGATCGGGCGCGGCGTGTTCGATCCGCTTCTCGAATTCCTGCGGCCGATCCCGCCGCTCGCCTACCTGCCGCTGATCATCATCTGGTTCGGCATCGGCGAACCGTCGAAGATCCTGGTGATCGCCATCGCCATGCTGGCGCCGGTGGCGCTATCGACCGCCGCCGGCGTGCGCGGCGTCTCGCGCGAGCGTGTCGACGCGGCGCGCGCTCTCGGCGCCACGCGCGGCCAAGTCATCCGCCATGTGATCCTGCCCAGCGCCCTGCCGTCGATCCTCACCGGCCTGCGCATCGCGCTCGGCGCCGGCTGGTCGACGCTGGTCGCGGCCGAACTGGTCGCCGCGTCGCGGGGGCTCGGCTTCATGATCCAGTCGGCGGCGCAATTCCTGGTCACCGACGTGGTGGTGATGGGCATCCTGGTGATCGCGATGATCGCCTTTGCGCTGGAATTCATCATCCGCCGGATCGAGCGCGTGCTGGTGCCCTGGGCGGGGCGGGAATGAACGAAAGCGAAGGAGTAGGACTTGTGACCCATTCCACCGCAGTGCTGTTCGCGCATGTCGGCGCTTGGCTGTTGCGCCTGCCGCCGAGCGAGAGGTCCCCGGAGGACGGGCGATCGCAGGACGAACCGAAATCGCCGACGCCGGTGCTTCTCGCCGGCGACCGCGATCGCCTACCACCCCGCGACGAGAGCTTCTATTGGGCCTGGCAGTACTGGTCGCAGTGATAGGGACGCCAGCCTCTCGCGCCTTCAAAGGTAGGCCCAGAAAATAATTCCATCCCATCGGCAGAACTCGCAAGATCGTTCCTCTACTAACTTTATAGATTTACCTAGCCTTGCTCCATTCCCAACGGCCCGGCAGCCCGGGCCATCGAAGGAGAGGGTCATGTTCAATCTGACGAGACGCGCTTTCGGCGTCGGCCTGCTGGCAGCGGCGGCCTTTGCCGCATCCCTTGGGACGACATCCCCTGGCGCCGCCGCGCAGGAGCTCAAGGCGTTCAACATCGGCTACCAGAAGACCGGCCTCCCGGTGATCGCCCGGCAGCAGCAGATCATCGAGAAGGCGCTGGCCGACAAGGGCGTGGCGGTGAAGTGGGTCGAGTTCACCGCCGGCCCGCCGCTGGTGGAGGCCTTGAATGTCGGCGCCATCGATGTCGGCTGGACCGGCGACGCGCCGCCGATCTTCGGCCAGTCGGCGGGGGCCAACATCGTCTATGCGGCGGCGCTGCCCTCCAATGGCGAGGGTGAGGCGATCTTCGTCAAGCCGGGCTCGCCGATCCAGTCGCTGGCCGATCTCAAGGGCAAGCGCATCGGCGTCGGCAAGGGCACCAGCGCGCACAATCTCCTGGTCGCGGCGCTGGAAAAGACCGGCATCCCGTTCGACCAGGTCACGCCAGTCTATCTCAGCCCGGCCGATGCGGCCGCCGCCTTCGCCAGCGACCAGATCGACGCCTGGGCGGTGTGGGATCCGTTCTTCGCCATCGCCGAGACCCGCTACCAGCCGCGCGTGCTTGCCCGCTCCAGCGACGTGCTCAAGGTCAACACCTATTTCCTCGCCAACAAGGATTTCGCCAAGGCGCATCCGGATTTCGTCTCGACGACGATCGCCGCGCTCGGCGACGCGGCCAAATGGGCCGACCAGAACCGCGACAAGGTGGCCGAGGCGCTGCATGAGGTGACCGGCGTGCCGCTCGACGCGCAGACGATCGCCGCCAACCGCACCAGGTTCGGCATCTATCCGATCACCGACGAGATCGTCGCCGGCCAGCAGGCGACGGCAGACCGCTTCTTCAAGCTCGGGCTGATCCCGAAAGCGGTGCGCATATCCGACGCCGTCTGGACCGCGCCGGGCAACTGATTCCTTTCACGGCGCCGGGCATTCGCCGCTCGGCGCCGCCTTGTTTGCGACCGTCTTTACCCCGAGTGCCAGCCATGACCGCATCATCAAGCCCGCTCGATTTCTTCTGGTTCATCCCCACACATGGCGACGGCTCCTATCTCGGCACCGAGAAGCAGCAGCGTCCGCCCGAATTCGGCTACTTCAAGGAGATCGCGCAGGCGGTCGACCGGCTGGGCTTCCCCGGCGTGCTGTTGCCCACCGGGCAGAACTGCGAGGATTCCTGGATCACCGCCACCGGCCTCGCGACGTTGACCGAGAGGCTGAAATTCCTGGTCGCGCTGAGGCCCGGCGTGACGCTGCCGACCTTCGCGGCGCGCCAGACCGCGGCGCTCGACCGGCTGAGCAACGGCCGCCTGCTGCTCAATGTCGTGGTCGGCGGCAACCCGACCGAGCTTGCCGGCGACGGCGTGTTCCTGCCGCATGACGAGCGCTACGCGCAGGCGCAGGAATTCCTCGCCATCTGGCGCGGCCTGGTCTCGGGCGAGCGGGTGAATTTCGAAGGCAGATATTACCACGTCGAGAACGGCCGGCTCGATCTGTTGCCGCTGCAGGAGCGGCCGCCGCTTTATTTCGGCGGCTCCTCCGAGGCCGGCCAGCAGCTCGCGGCCGACCTCGTCGACATGTATCTCACCTGGGGCGAGCCGCCGGCGCAAGTGGCCGGCAAGATCGCCTCGGCGCGCGAGAAGGCGGCGCGGCGGGGCCGCAAGCTGCGGTTCGGCATCCGCCTGCATTTCATCGTGCGCGAGACCGAGGACGAGGCCTGGCGCGCCGCCGAACGGCTGATCAGCCATGTCACCGACGCGCAGATCGAGAATGCGCAGGCGCGCTTCCTCAAGGAGATGGATTCGGTCGGGCAGCGGCGCATGGCCGAGCTGCATGGCGGCCGGCGCGACCGGCTCGTCGTCTCGCCGAATCTTTGGGCCGGCGTCGGCCTGGTGCGCGGCGGTGCCGGCACGGCGCTGGTCGGTATGCCGGAGCAGATCGTCGAGCGCATCCGCGAATACCAGGCTATCGGCATCGACACCATCATCGGCTCGGGCTACCCGCATCTCGAGGAGGCCTACCGGGTCGCCGAGCTCCTGTTCCCCAGCCTCGGTCTCGGCACCAGCCGGCTCAAGGCGCACAAGGACATCGCCAACGAATTCTCGGTCGGCTTCCACGGCGCCGGCCGCCTGCAGGCGGCGTCGTGAGCCTGGCCACGCGCCTTGCCCGCAACGGCGCGGCCGGCTGGTTGCTGCCGGCGGCAATCATCGCAGGCTGGGAGATCGCCAGCCGCGCGGGCCTGATCCCGGCCAATGTGCTGCCGGCGCCGAGTGCCGTGGCCGAGGCCTTCTGGCGGCTGACCCTCTCCGGCGAGCTGATCCGTAACATCGGCGTCTCCACCCTGCGCGCGCTGTCCGGCTTCGCCATAGGCGGCTCGATCGGCTTCGCGCTCGGCCTTGCCAACGGATTGTCGCGGCTCAGCCGCGGGCTGACCGACACGACGCTGCAGATGATCCGCAACATACCGCATCTGGCGCTGATCCCGCTGGTCATCCTGTGGTTCGGCATCGACGAGGAAGCAAAACTCTTCCTGGTGGCGCTCGGCGTGTTCTTTCCGATCTATGTCAACACGCTGCTCGGCATCCAGGGCGTCGATCCGCAGCTGGTCGAGATGGGCCGCGTCTACGGGCTCGACCGGCGCGCCTTGTTCTTCCGCGTGATCCTGCCCGGCGCGCTGCCCTCGATCTTCGTCGGCCTGCGCTATGCGCTGGGCATCATGTGGCTGACCCTGATCGTCGCCGAGACGATCTCGGCCAGCTCAGGCCTCGGCTACATGGCCATGCAGGCGCGCGAGTTCCTGCTGATCGATGTCGTGGTGCTGTCGATCCTGATCTACGCGCTGCTCGGCAAGCTCGCCGACAGCCTGGCCCGTCTGCTCGAGCGGCTGTCGCTCGGCTGGCATCCAGCGTTCCAGAAGGGCTGAGGACAAAGATGCCGGCCGCCACCCTCACCGCAGCGCGCTCCCTCGTCGCCACGCCGGCGACCAGCCGCACGATCGGCTCCGTCGAGGGCCGCCGGGCCTTCGCCTTCAAGGACGTCCGGAAATCTTTCGGCGACAAGATCGTGCTCGACGGCATCAGCCTCGACGTGCGGGCCGGACAATTCCTCGCCGTCATCGGCAAGAGCGGCTGCGGCAAGAGCACGCTGCTTCGGCTGCTGGCCGGGCTCGACCGCCCGAGCAGCGGTTCGCTGACCCTCTCAGACGAGGAAGGCGACAGCCGCACGCGCTTCATGTTCCAGGAACCGCGGCTCCTGCCCTGGATGAGCGTGGTGAAGAATGTCGAGATCGGGCTGACCGGCATCGCCGGCGGCACCGAGGCCAGGCAGCGGGCGCTTGCCATGCTGGACAAGGTCGGGCTCGTCGATCGCGCCGACGAGTGGCCGTCAGTGCTGTCGGGCGGCCAGAAGCAGCGCGTGGCGCTTGCGCGCGCCCTGGTCGGCCAACCGGAGATCCTGGCGCTGGACGAGCCGCTCGGCGCGCTCGACGCCCTGACCCGCATCGAGATGCAGCAGCTTCTGGAACGCATATGGCTCGACCAGAAGTTCGCCGCCGTGCTGGTGACACATGATGTCGGCGAAGCTGTCGCGCTCGCCGACCGCGTTGTCGTGATCGGCGCCGGCAAGATCGCTCTCGACCTTGCCGTGCCGGTGGCCCGGCCGCGACGGCACGGCTCGGCCGAGCTTGCCCAAATCGAAGGCGCCATCCTGGACCATCTGTTCGGCCGGGCTTGAGCGCGCAGCGCTAGATCACAAGATCACGCGCGCAAGGTCAGATGCGCGAGCGGTTCGCCCAGCGCAGCCCGACCACGCCGACCAGCATGGTGACGAGGCCGATATAGAGCCATTGCGTCTGGCCGGTCATGAAGCTGCCCTTGACGAGGCCGAGGCCTTGCAGCGACCACAGCGCGCCGAGAGCCAGCACGATCAGCGCCAGCACAAACCTGATCAATCGCATCGGTTGGACCCTCTCCAAAAGTCGATCCTGCACGGCGACGTGACGCAACAAAAGACACTGAGGAATCGAAACAGTCCGGTTCCCCTGTACTGCAAATCCTGAGGGACCGATCTTGCCCGGAACGTCCCGGATGCCGGTCCGATATTCATGAAGAATACGCCTCTCCGGCTCCAGAAATAGCATGACAAACTGTTTCGCGGTGACTCCAAACGTGTGCCGTCGCCATGGAACCGCCAGAAGGCTGCCGCATTTCCCGCCTCATTCGGCACCTAGGCGGGGCTATTCGATCAACGGAGCCTCCCCCAAAGCATGAAGAAAACCAACCAGACCGCGCTCGTCGCGGTAACGATCGCGGCTGGCCTGATGGCCGGCGCGTCGTCCGCCTCCTCGGCCGCCGCGCAGTGCGGCCGCGCTTCCTGGTATGCGCTGCATTCCAGAACCGCCTCGGGAGAACGCATGAACCCATCGGCGCTGACCGCCGCCCACCGCTCGCTCCCCTTCGGCACCAAGCTCAGGGTCACCAACAAGAACAACGGCCGCAGCGTCGTCGTCCGCATCAACGATCGCGGTCCGTTCGTGAGGGGACGCATGCTGGATCTCTCCCGCGGCGCCGCCAGCCAGCTCGGTTTCATCGGTTCGGGCCACACCGCGGTCTGCATGGCGCGCGTCTGATACGCTGCACGGGAACCAGCCGTCGCACCACGATCCGATGCCAACCTCAAGGGTTCCGGATCGTGGCCGGTGTCCGGCATGAGGGGTCGGACACATATCCTTCACATTGCCGCAGCGCACATTGAGCCGGCTCCGCCGCCCAAGGCTGATTTTCAACAGGTTGGACCAAAGATGCATTCGTCAGACAAAATGACGTATTGCATCGCAACAATATCTTGTTAACCTCGCCGGGAGACATTCAAGGCTCGGCGCTGTCCGTCGTCCTTTTGGTCTTCGGACGGCAGCGGGGTTCGCGATGTTCTACCAGCTCTACGAAATGAACCATGCGGCGCTGCAGCCCGCGCGCCTCTATGCCGACGCGGTGCGGCTCTTCTACTCCAATCCGCTCAATCCGATTTCCCACACGCCCTTCGGCCGCTCGGTCGCCGCAACCGCCGAGCTCTTCGAGCGCACCACGCGTCGCTACGGCAAGCCGCAATTCGGCCTGGACAAGACCGTGGTCGATTGGAAGAGCGTCGCCGTCACGGAAAAGACGATCTGGTCGAAACCCTTCTGCAATCTCATCCGTTTCGAGCGCGCGCTGCCCGCCGGCCGCAAACCCGATCCGAAGCTTCTGATCGTGGCGCCGATGTCGGGCCACTACGCGACGCTGCTGCGCGGCACGGTCGAGGCGATGCTGCCTTATGCCGACGTGCACATCACCGACTGGGTCGACGCCCGCATGGTGCCGGTCTCGCAAGGCACTTTCGATCTCGATGACTATATCGACTACGTCATCGAGATGTTCCACGCGCTTGGCCCCGACACGCATGTGATGGCCGTGTGCCAGCCTTCGGTGCCGGTGCTGGCGGCGGTGGCGGTGATGGAGAAGCGCGGCGATCCCTTCGTGCCCTCGACCATGACGCTGATGGGCGGCCCGGTCGACACCCGGCGCAACCCGACCGCGGTCAATCTTCTGGCCGAGGAGAAGGGCATCGACTGGTTCCGCGACAATGTCATCATGCAGGCGCCGTGGCCGGTGCCGGGATTCGGCCGCGAGGTCTATCCGGGCTTCCTGCAGCTTTCGGGCTTCATGAGCATGAATCTCGACCGCCACATCATCGCCCACAAGGACTTCTTCATGCACCTTGTGAAAAACGACGGCGACAGCGCCGAGAAGCATCGCGACTTCTACGACGAATACCTGGCGGTGATGGACCTGACGGCGGAATTCTATTTGCAGACGGTCGACACCGTGTTCGTGCGCCACGCCCTGCCGAAAGGCGAGATGACGCATCGCGGCGAGCCGGTCGATTGCACTGCGATCCGCAACGTAGCGCTGCTGACCATCGAGGGCGAGAACGACGACATTTCCGGTCTCGGCCAGACCCAGGCCGCGCATGAGCTGTGCGTCAACCTCCCGGCCGACAGACATGCGCACTACATGCAGCCGGCCGTGGGCCATTACGGCGTCTTCAACGGCTCGCGCTTCCGCTCGGAAATCGTGCCGCGCATCGTCGACTTCGTTTCCAGCTATGGGCGCCAGAACCGGGTGGCGGCAAAGCCAAAGCTGGTCCGTTCCGCAAAAGGCTGAAAGGCGCAAGCTCCTTGCTGCCTAACGCGTTTCACGGAAACGGCGAACCGCTCTATCTCCTCGTTTTGCGCAATTCCAGACGGTGGCGCACTTTTCCTGGAATCGCGCTAGCGGCCCTCGGTGTTGCGCCCATGCCTCTGTTGCGAAAGTGCCGCTACGGGATCGTCCAGGTAACCATGCCGTCAAACGGACCGTCGTCTCTAATTGACACGGACTGTAAATCGCCCTTAACGTTTCGTTAATAAAGAACAGGGCGGGGGCAATGACTTCCTCAGCAATGACGCGGATTCTGCGTTTGTGTGCAGCCGCAGGATTGGCGATCTCTGCGCATTGGGCAGTGCCGGCCTGGGCGGCAGGCGCCATGACCACGGGCGGCCTAACGTCGCAGCCGATCGGCCATTATGATTTCTGCAAGTCGAATCCCAGCGAATGCAACATCCATCCGGTCGATCTCGAGCCGGCCAGGATGACGGATAGTTTGTGGCGTCGGCTGATCAACGTGACCGCCAAGGTGAATGCCGCCGTCAAGCCGATGAGCGACCTCGATCACTACGGCAAGGACGAAGTCTGGGCCTATCCGGATGACGGCTATGGCGATTGCGAGGACTATGTGCTGGAAAAGCGGCGTCAGCTCTACCGGCTTGGCATGTCGCTGGCCGACCTTTTGATCACCGTCGTGCGCAAGCCCGATGGCGAGGGCCATTCGGTGCTGACGGTGCGCACCGACAAGGGTGACTACGTGCTCGACAACCTGACCGACAAGGTCAAAGCCTGGGACGCGACCGGCTACCGCTTCCTCAAGCGCCAGGCGATCGACAACACCGGACGCTGGGTCTCGATCCGCGACGGCCAGGCGGTGCTGGTCGGCTCGGTGCAGTAGGCTTCGGACGTCGGCGCTTCCCTCACTCAGCCTTCGCTTCGCTCGGCTGACCTCTCCCCGAGGGGAGAGGAGATGGCCGGCGCTGGCGCGCCATCCTCTTCTCCCCGACGGGAAGAAGGGGGCCGCGGAGCGCCGGATGCGGGAGCAGCGCCGACGTTGCCAATTGCCGTTTACCGACCGTGCCCGCGGAGCGCAGCCCGGACCAACGCCGTGATCTTGCGCAATTCCGCCTCGTCCAGCCTCTCGATGCTTTCGGCGAGCAGATTGGCCAGCTCGGTCGCCGCCGGCGACAGGCCGGACGTGTCGATCCTGACCCTGGGATGCGAGCTTTCGGCGAGGCGGGCAAGGTCCTCGGCATCGTCCCAGATGATGTTGAAATAGCCGATGATCTTCTGGATCAGCGTCCAGGTCGGCGCGCCGCGGCGGCCGTGCTCGAGCGCCGACAGATAGGCGGCGCTGACGCCGATCGCCTCGGCCATCGCCTTCTGGCTGACGCCGCGCTCGGCGCGCAGCGCCCTGAGCTTCTCGCCGAACGGGGTCATGAACGCGTCCGCCGCAGCCGGACATAGAGCGCGCCGGAACCGCCATGGTTGCGGGCGGCGTGATCGTGGCTGGAGACGAGATGCCGGAAGGCGGGCGTCGACAGCCAGGCCGGCACGGCGCGGCGCAGGATGCCGTCACCGCCCGAGGACGAACCCTTGCCGGTGATGATCAGCACATAGCGGATGCCGCCGGCATGCGCGCGGTTGAGGAAGGTGAGCAGCAGCGAATAGGCTTCGTCCTGTGTCATGCCGTGCAGGTCGACGCGGCCTTCGATCGGCAGCCGGCCCTTCTTCAACTTGTGCAGCGTCTGGTCGTCGAGCGAATGCGCCACATGCGGCGTCTTCGGCTTGGTGGCCGCGGCCGGAACGCCATTGGCGGCTGGCCGCGGCGGCTCGGGCCTGGGCTCGACGATATCGGGGATCTCGACGGCGGTCTTGCCTTTCAGCGGCCGGGCGGAACGCGCCACAAGGTTCCACAGGATGCGGTCGTCGTCGCTGAGATGGTCGTCGCGGCGGCTCACCTTGTCGCTCCATCCAGAAGCGCGCGCGGCACCAGCGCATAAAAGTCGGCGGCGTTGCGGACCACGCCGGCGATCTCGCCGGCCACGTCGCCCGAGCCGGCGAAGAGGTCGCCGCGCGCCGGTCCGGTGATGGCCGAGCCGGTGTCCTGCGCGATCATCAGCCGCCGGAACGGTTTTTGATCGAAGGCGGTGAGCGTCGGCGCGTCGATGTAGAAAGGCGAACCGAAAGTGTGCAGCAGGCGATCGACCGCCACCGAACGCCCCGGCGTCAGCGGCACCTTGGCGGCGGCGATCGGCCCAAGCGCCGCGTCGTCGACCGCGGCCTCGCGGAAGAAGATATAGGAGCGGTTTTGCCACAGGATCTCGTCGACGCGGTCCGGATGCGCCTTGAACCAGGCGCGGATGGACTGCATCGTCACCCTTTCCAACGGGATTTCGCCGAACTCGCTCAGGATCTTGCCCGGCCCGGTGAAGCGCTGGCCCGATTTCGCGGCATAGGTGACGCGGATGAGCCTGCCGTCGGTCATCTTCAGGCGCGCCGCGCCCTGCACATGGATGAAGAAGGCATCGACCTTTTCGGCGAGCCAGGCGATTTCGAGGTTCTGGTCGGCGAGCGCGCCGCGCTCGATTTCGCCGCGGTCGAAATATTCGACCGGACCCTCATCCGTCCGGCGGGCAAAGGCCAGATAAGGATCCATGCCGGCCACCCGGTTGTCGTCGTCGATGTCGATCAGGTCGGCGGGGCGGGACAGCAACGGCACGGTGAACCGCTCGGTCCTGACCGGCGAGGCCTCGACCTCGGGTTCGTAAAAGCCGGTCACGAGACCCGCGCCGTTGTCGGCCCTCACCAGCATCGGCACGAAATGCCGTTCGAAGAAGGACCGCGCTTGCGGCCTGTCCGGCGCCGAAACGGCGCGCGCTTCGGCGTAAGCCTCGGCAAAGGCATTGAAATCGATGCCGAGCGATCCGGTGCGGTAAGGCTTTACCGGCGCGTGGCAAGCCGAGCGGCGAAACGCGGCGAAGGCGGCGAGATGATCATCCTCATCCCAGCCCGGAAGGTCGCTGTAGGATTTTGCAGTGAATACGGAAGATAGCGGCACGACCGAGCCTCGCCGCTTAAGCTCAATCTTCTTCTTCGGTGGCGACCAGCTTCCAGTTCGGGTCGCGCGAGCGGGTGTCGCGGGCGAAGGTCCAGACATCCTTGACCTCGGCCACCGTCTCGGGATCGCCGTCGATGACGGCACCAGCCTTGTCGCGGGTCGCCGAGATCAGCTCGGAGACGACGCGCAGCGTGATATGCGCTTCCGAGCCCTTCATCTCCGCGGCGACGATGTCGGCCTTGTCGATGCCGACGAAGGAGGATTGGATCTTCTCCGACTTCGCCTCGCGTTCGCCGATCGCGGCGACGAAGCCGTCATAGACTTCGCGCGATAGAAGATTCTTCAGCGTCTTACGGTCGCCGTCGGCATAGGCCATGACGATCATCTCATAGGCCATCTTGGCGCCGTCGACGAAGGTCTTGGGATCGAAGGACGGATCGTTGTCCTTGATCGCGCGCAGGCCTTTGTTCAGATCGGTGTCCGGCTTGGCGAAGGCGTCGATCGCGGCATAGGTCTCGGCCGAAGGTTCGCCCGGCGCGCGCTTGCGCGGCAGCGACACCACGTTTTCCGGCTTCTGCGCCGCGTCAGCCTCGCGCGTGCGGCTTGCCGAATAGGGGTCGAAGGGCGGGCGCTCGTTTCCGGTGCGACGTCCGAGCACGTTGCGCAGCTGGAAAAAGATCACAACCGCCGCAATCAAAAAGAAAATCGTGCCGAAGTCGAAGAAACCCATATTTTCCGCCAACTCGATCCCTGTCCTTGCCGGACCGGCGTAAACCCCTCGGGGATCGCGGTCGCATAGCGTTCAACACCCAAAGCATATAGAACGGCAGGCGCTATCATTCAAATCAAAGGCAGCCATACCTATCTAAAGGCGCCAAGGCCAGCGGCGATTGTCCGCGGGCGCCGCAAAAGAAGAAAGCGATCGGTCGAGACTTTGCGCATTTCCTTCATTCCGCTGTTCCTGCTCCTGCTGCCGCTGCTGGAGATCGCCGGCTTCGTCGTCGTCGGCCGCGAAATCGGCGCCCTGGCGACGGTCGGGCTGGTCATCCTGTCCAGCGTCGCCGGCAGCCTGCTGCTTCGGCATCAGGGTTTCGGCGTCATGACGCGGGTGCGCAGGGAAATGGATGCCGGACGCGACCCCAGCGGCCAGCTCGCGCATGGCGCGATGATCGTGCTGGCCGCCATCCTTTTGATCATCCCGGGCTTCATCACCGACATCTTCGCCATTCTTCTGCTTCTGCCGCCAGTGCGCGACTTCGCCTGGCGCCTGCTCAAGAACCGCATCGTCATGGCGACCAGCTTCTCGAGCGGCTTTTCGGCGCGCCGGCGCGACACCGTCATCGACCTCGACGACAGCGACTATTCGCGCGACGATTACCCGAACCGACCGGACCACAATTCGCCCTGGCGGCGGCTGAAGAACGATTAGCGGCACTGCACCGGGTTTTTGACCGGCCGGCTATGTTTGCGTTGGCAGGCTGCATACGGTGGAAATTGGCCGGAACGCTCATCGCGATCGTCAGGTTGGGGCGGCTTCGATAAATCCCCAGCGTTTGCGCCGTCCCGTTCCTTCTGCCGGCCAAGGCGGCAAAACTTGTTTTGTCCGGCAGGCCATGGTAGCGAACCCGCGATTTCAATCCGGTCAGCAATGCTGCCCAGGCAAAAGGACTTAAGGCTCATGGCCAGCAACGATGACGCCGCGACCGGCGCCGCCAACGGCAACGGCACCCAGAACCAGCCCTCGCTCAATGTGCTTGCGCAATATGTGAAGGACCTGTCTTTCGAAAGCCCCGGCGCGCCGAACTCGCTGCGTGGCCGCGACAAGGCTCCCGGCATCGCCATCAACGTCAACGTCAACGCCAACCCGCTTTCGGACAAGCAGTTCGACGTCAACCTGACGCTGAACGCCAAGGCGTCCTTCGACCAGGAAGTGCTGTTCAATGTCGAGCTGATCTATGGCGGCGTCTTCGCCATCTCGGGCTTCCCGCAGGAGCACATGCTGCCGCTGCTCTTCATCGAATGCCCGCGCCTGCTGTTCCCCTTCGCGCGCCAGATCATCGCCGATGCCACCCGCAATGGCGGCTTCCCGCCGCTGATGCTCGATCCGATCGATTTCGCGCAGATGTTCCAGCAGAGGATTGCCGAGGACCAGGCTGCGGCCAGCAAGGTCCAGGTGAGCTGAGAAGATTCGCTTTAGCGAATGAAGAGCCCGGCTTCGTGCCGGGCTTTTTTTGTTGGAGATGCTGGCGGGACAGCGCCCCCCTCTGGCCTGCCGGCCATCTCCCCCACAAGGGGGGAGATCGATGTCACGCCGGCTTTCGCCAATCACGAACGTTGCAGAATGAGCGGGGCGCCGAAACTGCTAATCTCCCCCTTGTGGGGGAGATGCCCGGTAGGGCAGAGGGGGGCGCGAAGGATCGCTGCCTACGCGACTAGCCCGCTCACCCCACCGCCACCTTGAGCCATAGCGCCTTTTCACCCAGCGTCGAAACCAGCCCGGCATGCGCCGCGCGGTCCGCTTCGGTGAGCCGCGGCGGCAGGGCGATGGGCCGGGCGCCGATGGAGATGTCGATATCGGCCACCTCGCCGGCGCCGTTCATCTGCACCGCCACGGTTTCCAGAACCAGTGCCGCCTGCTTGCCGCCGATGAGCTCGATATAGACCTCGGCCAGCAATTCGGAGTCGAGCAGCGCGCCGTGCTTGGTGCGGCGGGTGTTGTCGATGCCGTAGCGCCGGCAGAGCGCATCGAGCGAGTTCGGGCCCATCGGATGCTTCCGGCGCGCGAGCGCCAGCGTGTCGATGATGCGGCCGGGGTCGATGGATGGGTGACCGAGACGGCTGTATTCGAGATTGAGAAAGCCGAGGTCGAAGGTGGCGTTGTGCGCGATCAGCTTGGCGCCATCGGTGAAGTCCAGCCATTCCTGGGCGATTTCGGCGAAGGTCGGCTTGCCGACCAGATCGGCGGCGCTGATGCCGTGCACGGCCTGCGCCTCGGCGTGGATGGCGCGACCTTGCGGATTGATGAATTTGTGAAAGGTGCGGCCGGTCGGGAAACGGTTGACCAGCTCGACGCCGCCGAGCTCGATGATGCGGTCTTCGCGCAAATCGAGGCCGGTGGTTTCCGTATCGAAGATGATCTCACGCATGCGAATCAATCCGCTCCAGGGAGCAGAATCACAAACCAGAACAAAATGGCAATGGGGACTGCTGTCAGCCGACGTCAGGAGCCATCGCGGCCAGACTTATCCCCCGTCAATTCGCCGATGACGGCCCCGACCGCCTGACGCGCCGCCTCGAAGCCGTGCCCGGTGTCGATGATGAAATCGGCGTGGCGGCGCTTCTCGGCGTCGGGCACCTGCCTGGCAAGGATCGAGGCAAATTTTTCCTCGCTCATGCCGGGCCTCGCCAGCACGCGCTCGCGCTGGATCTCGGGCGAGGCGGTGACGACCACGACCTTGTCGACGCGGTTGCGGCCGCCGGTTTCGAACAAAAGCGGGATGTCGAGCACGGCGAGCGGCGCGCCGGCGGCGCGGTGCCTCGCCAGAAACGCATCGGCGTCGGCGCGCACCAGCGGATGGATGATCGCCTCGAGCTGTTTCAGCGCGGCCGGATCGCCAAGCACTTGGCCCGCCAGCTTCACGCGGTCGACCACGCCCGCCTCAGTCGTGCCCGGGAATGCGGCCTCGACCAGAGGCGCCGCCATGCCGGAATAAAGGCGATGCACCGTCTCGTCCGAATCATGCACCGGCACGCCGGCCTCAGCGAACATCTTGGCCGTGGCGGACTTGCCCATGCCGATCGATCCGGTGAGGCCGAGCACGATCATCGACGGCCCTCGATGTCGGTGACGATCATACGCCGCAATTCCTGCGTGACGTCCGGTTTCCTGCCGAACCAGCGTTCGAAGCCGGGCACGGCCTGATGCAGCAGCATGCCGAGCCCATCGACCGTCTTCAGGGCGCGTGCCCTGGCGGCGGCGAGCAAAGGCGTCTGCAGCGGCACATAGACGATGTCGGTGACAATGGCGCGGTCCGGCAAGCCGGCCGGATCGGCGGAGAGCGTCGCATCGCCATGCATGCCGAGCGCCGTGGTGTTGACGAGCAGGCCGGCATCGGCAAGCAGTTCGCCGACCGCGCCCGCCCCATGCGCCGAGACACCGGGGCCGAAATGGCGGCTGAGTTCCTCGGCCCTTGCCAGCGTCCGATTGACGACACGGATATCCTTGACGCCACGCTCCTTCAGCGCATGGATGACCGCGCGGGAGGCGCCGCCGGCGCCCAGGACCACGGCCGGCCCGTTGACAGCCCAGCCGGGCGCATGGTCGTCCAGGTTGGCGGCGAAGCCGTAGCCGTCGGTGTTGCCGCCCCAGAGAACGCCGTCCTCGAACCACAATGTGTTGACGGCGCCGATTTCATCGGCCGCATGGTCCCGGCGCGCGACGCCGGCGAAAGCGGCTTCCTTGTGCGGAATGGTGACATTGCCGCCGCGGTAGCCTTGTTCGCCGAGAGATGTCAGGAACGCGGCGAAATCCGCCGGCGCGACGTCGATCGCCCGGTAGCTGCCGTCGATGCCGTATTGCTGGAGCCAATAACCGTGGATCTTCGGCGAGCGCGAATGGGCGATCGGATGTCCGGTGACGAAGGCCTTTTTCTCAGCCATCGATGGCTCCCAATGCGCGCAGCTCCTTCAGCACCGGCAGCAGCGGCAGGCCGACGATGGTGAAATAGTCGCCCTCGATCTTCTCGAACAGCTGAATGCCTTCGCCCTCGATCTGGTAGGCGCCGACGCTGGAGAGCGCCTTGGCGCCGACGCGCGCCAGGTGCCGGCCTATGAAGGCGGGGTCGAGCTTGCGCATGGTGAGGCTGGCGACGCCGACATGGCGCCACAGCACCTCGCCGTCGCGGCAGAGCACGGCGGCGCTGTTCAACTGATGCGTCTTGCCGGAGAGGGCCAGGAGATGCCTCCGCGCGCCTTCCATGTCGGCCGGCTTGTGAAAAATCTCGTCGCCCAGCGACAGGGTCTGGTCGCAGCCGAGCACCAGGGCGCCCGGCTTGCGCTCGCTGACCTCGGTCGCCTTGGCCTCGGCCAGGATCGAGGCGACATCCTCCGGCGAGGCGCCGCTGTCCTTCAGCGGAGCCTCGAGCGCGCGCTCGTCGACATTTGCCGGCATCGCCTCGATGTCGAGCCCGGCATTGACGAGCATGGTTTTTCGGAATGGGCTGCCGGAGGCGAGGATGATCTTTTCGGGCATGATGGTTCATCCAACGGTTGCGATCCGTCCAGCACCCCTCATCCGTCTCGGCGCTATCGCGCCGATCCACCTTCTCCCACAAGGGGAGAAGGAAGAGCGCGGCGCCGGCGTCCCGCAAATACTAGCAGACGGCGATTTGCTGCGGCGGTGGCGCAGGACTTCCCTTCTCCCCTTGTGGGAGAAGGTGGCCGAGCGAAGCTCGGACGGATGAGGGGTGCTGGACGGAGTGCTCACTTCTATCGCTTGCCCTACCGCGTCTTCCCGCGCAGGGCAACGATCGCCGCCGCCGTTTCCTCGATGGAGCGTCGGCTGACGTCGATCATCGGCCAGCCATGCTTCGTGCAGAGCTGGCGGGCATAGGCGAGCTCCTCGTTGATGGCGGCGCGGTCGACGTAGTCGGTCGGCACGAAGGCGGCGCTGTTGCCGAGGATGCGATTCTGCCGCACATGCGAGATGCGTTCGGCCGTGGCGACCAGGCCGACGACCAAGGGGGTCTTGGCGGCGATCAGGCTTTCGGGCAGCGGCACGCCGAGCACGATCGGGATGTTGGCGGTCTTGATGCCGCGATTGGCGAGATAGATCGAGGTCGGCGTCTTCGAGGTGCGCGAGATGCCGATCAGCACGATATCGGCATCCTCCATGTTGGCCGGTAGCTGGCCGTCATCATGCTCCATGGTGAAGTTCAAGGCATCGATGCGGCGGAAATATTCGGCGTCGAGCACATGCTGAGCGCCGACGCGGCGGCCGGCCGGCGTGCCAAGATAGGACTGGAAGACGGTAAGCACCGGCTCCAGCACCGAGACGCAAGGCAGGCCCATGGCCGCGCAGCGCTCGTCGATCGAGCGCGCGAGCTTCTGGTCGACGACCGTATAGAGGATGATGCCGGGCTCCTCCTCGATGTCCTCGAAGACCTTGGCGACCTGCTTCTCGGTGCGGATCAGCGGGTAGATATGCTCGATGGCGCGCGCGTCCTTGTATTGTGCGGACGCGGCGCGGCCGGCCGCCAGCAGCGTTTCGCCGGTGGCGTCGGAGATCAGGTGCAGATGGAAGAAGCTCTGAGGTTTGTTCAC